>NZ_CP016438.1 GCF_001685355.1 Streptomyces lincolnensis
ATCTGCAACTTGGCTTGTAGTTAAGGTATCTGAGTGGACGTCCGCTCCGCGGTCGTCCACTGGCTGGCAAGTAGGCGAGAGTGTGCCACGCGGCTCCTGTGAGGCAGGCCCCGGTCTGGAGAGGGAAGAAGCAGTTCAACCCGTTCTCCCACGGACCGGACCTGGCCAGCACTCCCCATGCCTCCTAATGGAAGCAAAAAACTATGGAGTATCTGAGATGTTGTCTTCCCCTCTTCAAGGTCATGCGGCCTGATATCGAGTCAGTTTGGCTCGGGCAGTTCGCAGCGGAGTCACCTGCGCGGTTGCAACTATCTCTCGTGGAGGTCACGCAGATGGATCCGCGGGCCTGGCCCGATATGCGTGACCCGGGCTTCGGACGGCGCTGGCGGACGCAGGCTGCGACGTTCTCCTGGAGCAGCGAGTAGGCGTAGAGCGTGGCGGCGTTGAACCGTTCCTAGAGACTGAGCGGGAGTGAGTCCTGTTGCCAGGCCCCCTGCTCAGCAGAACGCCCCGAACGGTGTTGGGCGTTCTGGTCCCCCGCGTTCGCTCCGCATCCGGCGCGCACGGATCGTGGGGGCACCCGGTCCAGCCTGGACGGTCCGATGCCCCTGCTCATCACTCCGGTGAGCAGGGGGCGGTGCCGTCCGACGCCGGACCGGGTGCCGCAGGGCGCGCCTTCTGATCGCCACGGCGGCAGCCTCATGGCGAGTGGTCTTACGAGTCTTGGAGTTGAGGGGTTTCTGCCGTGCTGGGCGGCCCCAGCGGCTGGTGTAGGCCGGGTGCACGGCGATGACCGCGATACCGGTCTGGTCGGTCATCGAGGTCAGCCGGGCACGCAGCCGGCCGGTGGGCTTGCCCGGGTCCTCTATGTCGCGGTAGGGCGCGGCGGATCTAGGGCGCCATCCGCCTGTCTCCTTGACGGTGCTCCGGCCAAGGTGCCTGGCGCAGCGTCGTTCACCAGGCGGATCGGTTGCGATCACTGACTCACTCTGCTTACGATTACGATCGTAATTTAATGGAGCCGCATTAGGCCACGCCATCCGTGCTCCGGTCATCTCCTCTCCACTTCACCGGGAACCTTCATGGACCTCTCCACCAGCACCGCCCTTGTCACCGGCGCCAACCGGGGATTCGGCCGAGCCCTCGCCGCCGAACTGCTCAGCCGCGGCGCCACCGTCTACGCCGGCGCCCGCAACCCCGACCAGGTCGACCTGCCCGGCGTGAAGCCGATCGCGCTCGACATCACCGACCCCGTCTCCGTCGCGGCGGCCGCCGAGGCCACCGGCGACATCACGGTCCTGGTCAACAACGCGGGGTCGTCCACCGGCGCCGACCTGCTGACCGCCGACCTGGACGCCGTCCGCCTGGAGATGGACACCCACTACTTCGGCACCCTCTCGGTGGCCCGCGCCTTCGCACCCCAGATCGCGGCCAACGGCGGCGGGACGATACTGAACGTCCTGTCCGGCCTGTCCTGGGTCAGCTTCCCGGACTTCGGCGCCTACTGCGCCGCCAAGTCCGCCGAGTGGTCGCTCACCAACACCCTGCGCCTCCAGCTCGCCGACCAGGGCATCCGCGTAGCCGGCCTGCACGTCGGCTACATGGACACCGACATGGTCCGAGCCGTCGACGCGGCCAAGTCCGACCCGGCCGACATCGCGCGCATCGCCGTCGACGGCATCGCCGCCGGCGCCTACGAGATCCTCGCGGACGAGGCCTCCCGACAGGCGCAGGCCGCACTGGCCGGAGGCGTCTCCGCGCTCTACCCGCAGCTCCCCTGAGGCGCACCCGCCCCACCGGCCAACCGCCAGGCACGTCCGCCAAGGGAACGCCACGGCACAGCATCTGTGATTCGTCGGTCGGTCAAGCGTGCTGTACGGCCGGCGACGGTTCCCCCCGTGTGTCGGGTCTTGCCTGCTGGGCGCTTCTCGGCCTATTGTATTATGAACGTAAGGTAAATGGTGGGGACAGAGCGGTGGCTCGCCATCAGCGCGAACGAACGCCCACGCCATGCCGCACAGGTGCAGGCGGGACCGGCCCAGCCGACGCAGCTCCGAGTGACAAGCCGACGACACCCGCACCCCACCAGGCGCAACAGCTCCGTGGTCGCGATCACGGCCACGCAAGCCCAACCCCTCAGGAAATGGAAACCACGCCATGAGCCAGCCCAGCACGATCCGCCTGGAGCGGACGACCCCGCGGACCGCGAGGATCACGTTCTCGAATCCCCCCGTGAACCTGGTGATCCCTGAGTCCATCGTGACGCTGCACAAGATCGTCTCGGAGCTGGAGAACGACCCGGACATCCAGGTCGTCGTCTTCGCCAGCGAACTCCCCGACTTCTTCATCAACCACTTCGACGCCACCGCGGCCGCCGACATCCCCGCGCCCGAGCACGAGGACGACAACCCGCTGTGGACCGACATGGTCCTGCGGCTGACCAAGGCCCCGTTCGTCAGCATCGCGGCCATCCGGGGCCGTACCCGGGGCGCCGGCAACGAGCTGGCCCTCGCCTGCGACCTGCGCTACGCCAGCCGCGAGAAGGCGTTCTTCGGCCAGCCCGAGGTCGGCCTCGGCCTCGTCCCCGGCGGAGGCGGCGGCGAGCGGCTTCCGCGCGCCCTCGGCCGCGACCGCGCGCTGGAGGCGATCCTGACCAGCGCCGACTACGACGCCGACACCGCCGAGCGCTGGGGATGGGTCACCCGAACCCTGCCCGACGCGGAACTCGACGCTTTCGTCGACGCGACCGTCGCCCGCCTCGCCTCCTTCGACCGGCAGGCACTGGCGACCGCCAAGTCCCAGGTCAACCGGGCGACACTGCCGCCGGACGCCCACCTGGTCGCCTCCTTCGGCGAGTTCGCGGGCACCCTGACGCAGCCGGGATTCGCCGCGCGCGCGGTCGGGCTCGGCGCACTGGTCGCCGAAAAGGGCCTCGACGTCGAGTACCAGCTGGGCGAGTACATCGGCCGGGTCAGCGAAGCCCTCTGATCACCCACGACCGACCGCAGCGCCCCACAGGGCGCCCGTAGGCGCCGCGACACCCCGGGCAGCGTCCATCCCCCACCCATCAGGGTTCCCACGGCGGCCGGGCACGCCTCAACGGCAGCCCGGCCGCCGGCTTCCCGGCCGGAGGGCCCCGCCGCACCCACCGGTCTCCGAACACGGAAAACGCGACGGCCAATGTCCCACCGTCGTCACGTGCAAGTGGACCGAACGTTCTCGCGTCCGGTGCCGTGACGTCGCCCACGGCTGGCTGTGACGTCTGTCAGCGGCCCCTCGATATTGGCCACCTGGCCCCACCTGGACGGCAAGCGGCGTGTGACGTCCCGAAAGCGGCCCCACTGCCACTCGCTGCAGATACGGCCACGAGGTGGGGCCGCCGCGGACCGTCATCGAACACCCGTCGGCGCCAACGATGGCCAATTCGGTGGGGCCAATCGCCGACGTCAAAGCCACCCACGGCACATGAACAGCTCTCGGCAGCGGCGCAGCCCATCCTTTGAGAGGGCTTCTGCTGCAATGCCGCACCAACGGCTCGAAATCGCAGGCTCTTGCGTCAGTGTCTGCCTCTCGGGTGGTCGGCCCTGTGTCGGTCGGCTGCGGTCAGGCTTCTGGGCCCAGTGCTGCCGGCTGATCGCTGCTGCCGTGCGCCAGCGAGGCGAGAATCTCCTTGCGGCAGACATCAAGGATTTCGTCCGCCAGCGGAGAATCGTCCGGGCATGCCCGCGACAGCATGACCGCTCCGACCGAATGGGCGAGCATGTCGATCACCATGGTGCGGGCCGCGCGTTGGTCCGCATCCCCCAGCGTGTCGCTTGGGGCCTGAAGGGCCGTCAGCAGGTTCTCGATCCCGGCTGCGAACCCTGTTTTGATGTCCGCCGACTGACGTGCGGCATCGCCGCTGAGGGCCGCGATGGTGCAGCCGTCGCCGCGCCCGTCGCGATGCTCCCGGGAGACGTAGCTCTCGACGAACTCGGCGGGATCCAGGCCTTCTGTCCGTGCCGCGGTCTGCGAGAGCCCGCTCGCGGACGCTTCGGCCATCAGGTCCGCCTTGGAGCGGAAGTGCTTGTAGAACCCGCCATGGGTGAACCCGGCCGCCGCCATCAGTTCCGCCACGCCGACACCGTCATAGCCGCGCTCGCGGAACAGCCTGGCAGCTGTCGCGACGATGTGCGCACGGTTCTGTTCCGCCTGTGCCCTGGTGACCCGCATGTGAAGCCCCCTTCCGCGGTCGACGCTCGACGTTCAAGCATACATAGATGTCGATCGACATCTATGAGGTTGACTTTTTAAATTACGACCATCATTGTATTGCTCATCCCTCCAGAAAGGCTCAGGCCATGAGTGACACGCACGCGACCGCACCGACCCAGTACATCGAGGTCGACGGTGAACGGTTCGCCTACCGCCGCTGGGGCAAGCCCTCCGGCGTCCCGGTCCTCCTCGTCCAGCACTTCCGCGGGGGAATGGACAACTGGGACCCGCTGCTCACCGACGGCCTGGCCGAAGGCCGCGAGGTGATCCTGTTCAACGGGCGCGGCATCGCCTCGTCGTCGGGCACGCCGCGCAACCGGGTCGAGGACATGGCCGACGACATCGCCGCCGTCATCCGGGCGCTGGGGCTGGAGCAGGTCGATCTGCTCGGCTTCTCGCTCGGCGGTTACCAGGCGCAGGAGGTCGCGCTGCGCCACCCCCAGCTGGTGCGCAAGCTCCTCCTGCTCGGCACCGGCCTGCGCGGCGGGGACCCGACGATGGACCCCAAGGTGCCCGAGGTGGCGCTGAACCCGGTCCCCACCCTGGAGGACTTCCTCTTCCTGTTCTTCGGCCGCTCACAGGCCGCGGTCGAAGCGGGCCGGGCCTTCTGGGAGCGACGCCACCAGCGGGCCGACCAGGACCCGCCGAGCTCGCCCGCAGTCGGGCAGGCGCAGTTCGAAGCGTCCATGGCCTATGCGGAGCCGCTGCCGGGCGAGAATCCCTACGCATACCTGAACGCGATCACCCAGCCCACGCTGGTCCTCAACGGCGAGAACGACGTGATGATCGCCTCGGTCAACTCCTGGCACCTCGCCCAGAACATCCCCGACGCCCAGCTACTGATCTACCCCGACGCCGGGCACGGAGCGCAGTTCCAGTACCCCGAGCGGTTCCTGAAGCACGCCCTTCAGTTCCTCGACGAGTAGGCAGCTGCACGCGAACGGCACATCCCCGGCCGACAGCCGCCCCCGGGCATTCCTGCGCCGTCCGCCACCCATAAAGCATTACGTGCGTAATTTAATTTGTCCATGCTCATGGCGGATGCCTCATCGGATGCACAGCCCGGAACGCAGGTCTGCCCGGATGTCCGCCACCAACAACCTGAGGAATCACGCATGCTCGACAGCCTGTGGACCCCGACCGTCGCCGGAAAGATCTCCCTGCCGCACCGTCTGGCGATGGCCCCCCTGACCCGGAGCAGGGCCACGCCTGACGGTGTGCCGACCGAGCTGAACGCCGAGTACTACGCCCAGCGCGCCTCGCACGCCCTGATCATCACCGAGGGCACCCAGCCCTCCGCCGACGGCCAGGGCTATGTGGTGACCCCGGGCATCTACACCGACGAGCACATCGCCGGCTGGCGCAAGGTCACCGACGCCGTGCACCAGGCCGGCGGACGCATCGTCATCCAGCTCATGCACGTCGGACGCATCTCCCACCCCGACAACACCCCCCACCACCGGCAGGCGGTGGCCCCCTCCGCGATCAAGCCGGCAGGCCAGATGTTCACCGGCTCCGGGATGCAGGAGATGCCCCAGCCCCGCGCACTGTCCACCGAGGAGATCGCCGCGACGGTCGACGACTTCCGGCGCGCCGCCGCGGCAGCCATCACGGCCGGCGCCGACGGCGTCGAGATCCACGGCGCCAACGGCTACCTGATCCACCAGTTCCTCTTCCCCAGCACCAACCAGCGCACCGACCGGTACGGCGGCTCCCTCGACAACCGCATCCGCTTCGCGGTGGAGGTCGCCACCGCCGTGGCCGACGAGATCGGAGCCGACCGCACCGGCATCCGGCTCTCCCCCGGCAACCCCTTCCAGCTCGGCGACCTCACGGAGCACGACACCCACGAGCTCTACCCGCACCTCGTACGCGCCCTCGCCCCCCTCGACCTCGCCTACCTGCACCTCGCCCACGGCGGCGACGAGGAACTCCTGGGCACGCTGCGCGAGCTGTGGCCGAACACTCTGATCCTCAACCGGGCCGGCACCGACATCGCCACCCGTGCCAAGGACATCGACAACGGCATCGCCGACGTCATCACCGTGGGCTCGATGGCCCTCGCCAACCCCGACCTGGTCGAGCGCCTCCACCCTTCTACGGCGGCGGCGCAGCCGGCTACACCGACTACCCCACCCACGCCGCCTGACCCAAGCCCCCGGCGCCCGAGGCAATCGCCTCCCTCGGGCGCTCCGGCGTACGCACGCCAGGGCATAGATGCTGAACGTCCGCACGCGTACCGAGCGCGGGTCCTGGGGTGCGACCCGGGCGGCAACGTCGTCGATCACGGTGAGCACCCCGTCGGTGTACGCGCGTCGGGTCGCGTCCGTGCCGCGGGCGATCTCGTCGAGCAGGGCGGCCGACGGGCAGCCGTGCTCAGGACTGTCACGGTGCTGCACCGAGAGAGGCCCGCAGGATCTGCTCCATCCGGGCCTGGCCGGGCACCGCCGCACCCACAGCCTCGCACTGCGCGCGCAACTGGTCGGCGACCGCCGTCGCGACCGGATCGTCCTTGGAGTCGAAAGGGGCGTGGTCGGTAGGCGGTCTCGACGTCGTCGAGCTGTGCCGGGTAGGGGTGTTCGGGGGCATGGCGGAAGTCCACGACGAGCGAGCGGATCCCGGCGGCCTTCGCGATGTGCCCGGCGGCCTTGCGGTCCGAATGCATGGAGGCGGTGGCTGAGCCGCCGAAGTGGAAGTGCAGCAGCGCCCGGTCGGGGTCGGCGCCGGCGGGGATGGCCCAGAGGGCGGGGACGCCGTCGGCGTCGACCTCGGCGTAGGTGACGTCTTCCGGTTCGGTGGACGCCAGGTGGTGCGTCTCGGCGATGTCGCGCACGATGCCCAGGTCCAGGCCCGGCGTCATCCACTTGGTGCGCACGCCGTCCAGGAACTGCGCGAACTCGATACGGGCGAGAGCGCGAGCAGGAGACGCGGCGGCGGATCAGCGAGACGGCTGGGCGTCGGTTCAAGAGCGACGGGATCGACGGTTCGGGGATCGCCGCGCTGATGGCCTGATGCCGGTCGCTCTTGTGGGGGCTGGACACGATGCGCCCCGCCCCCGGCGGCTGTCAGAACATCGTGTTGTCGTTGGCGGCGGTCTCGGGCACGGCCTGTTCGGAGCTCCAGTGCTCGACGATCCTGGCATCGCGGACCCGGAAGAGGTCGATGACCGACCGGCCACGCTCGCCCGGCGTGTCGACGTAGTGGCTGTGCACGGCGACCAGGTCGCCTTCGGCGATGACGCGTTTCGGTGTGACACTCGACTGCGGGAACTTGTCGAAGTAGCTGCCCAGGTCGGCCTTGAGGCCGGCCGCGCCGTCGGAGATGGTCGGGCTGTGTTCGTGGTAGTCGACGCCGACGTAGGTGTCGATGGCGGTCAGGTCCTTGCGGACCAGCAGTTGGTCGACGAACGCGGTGACCAGTTCCTTGTGGTAGGCGGTGAACCAGCGCTGCCCGACCGCGTCGGTCCGCGGCTCGCTGAGCGTGGCGAACATGTCGTTGCCGCTGGCCGTGGTGGCGGGCACTTCCTGAATGACGTCCCAGTGCTCGGCGATCTTGCCGTCCTGGAAGCGGAACAGGTCGAACACGGCCAGACCCTCGGTGCCCGGCACCATGACGTAGCGGGAATGCAGCAGCACCAGATCTCCGTCGGTGATGATCCGGCGGGGCTCGAAGGCGGCCTGCGGGAACTGCTGTCGCATGGCGCCGCTGAAGTACTTGAGGGCGTCGGCTCCGTCGGGCGCCAGGGGGTTGTGCTGGATGTAGGAATCGGGCCGCACGACCCGATCGACGATGGCCGTGTCGCCGAGGACGAACACGTCATGCAGCAGTTGGCTGGCAACGTGTGCCTTGCTGTCTCGGACGGTCAGCACGATCTTGCCGGTGGTGCGGCCGGTCTCGCCGAGCGTGTGCGCCTTCGCAGCCTCGGCGAGCGGGAAGGTGGCCTCGACGTGGGCGCGCAGTGCGCCGGTCTCGACGAGGGCGGCGATGGCCTGCATGCCGGCCTGGTCGGCCTCGACCAGCAGCGACTCGTAGCGGATCCCCCGCTCGGCGATCGCCGCCAGTTCGCCGGCGTCGACGGGTACCGGAAGGATCGAGACGAGGGTGCCGCCCGGGCGCAGCACGGCCACGGATCGGGCGCGGGCGGCGGAGTCGCGGGAGATCGGGTCGAGGACCACGTCGATGTCGCTGAGCACCTCGGTGAAGTCGACGCTGTGGTAGTCGATGACCTCGTCGGCACCGAGGGATCGCAGGAAGTCGTGTTTGGCGGCGCTGGCGGTGCCGATCACGTACGCGCCGCGGTCCTTGGCGATCTGCACGGCGAGGTGACCGACGCCGCCGGCCGCCGCGTGGATCAGGACTCGCTGCCCGGCCCGGACCCCGGCGGTGTCGACCAGTGCCTGGTAGGCGGTCAGCGCGGCCAGCGGCAGCGCACCGGCCTGGACGTGGTCGATGCCGGCGGGCTTGTGCGTGAAGACGCGGGCCGGCCCGGTCACGTACTC
The DNA here is from genome assembly GCF_001685355.1 of Streptomyces lincolnensis. Classification (GTDB taxonomy): domain Bacteria; phylum Actinomycetota; class Actinomycetes; order Streptomycetales; family Streptomycetaceae; genus Streptomyces; species Streptomyces lincolnensis. The sequence goes on from NZ_CP016438.1 coordinate 8,754, forward strand.
GGCGTGCGAGCCCACTCCGCCCGGGTAGGGCAGCATGCCGAAGACCTCGTCGCCGGGCTTGAACAGCGTGACGCCCACGCCGACGGCCTCGACGACGCCGGAGACGTCCCAGCCGAGCACCAGCGGCATCCGGGCGATGGTCGCGGACCGGGCACGGTTCCCCCAGTCGGTCGGGTTGACCCCGGCCGCGTGGACGGCGACCAGGATCTCGCTCACCCCTGGCGCCGGTTTGGGCAGCAGGGTCTCCTGCAGCACGTCGGGGGCGCCGTAGGTGTCCTGGCTGATGGCTCGCATGGTCTCGGTGTCCGTCATGGGCCCAGCCTGGCCGCCGTCACAGGCCCCTACAATGGCGTGATCGCCAATTTTCGACGGGATCCTGCCGTGATCAAGGTGCACCGCGTCGTTGTCCTCGCCTCGCACGGGGTGTACCCGTTCGACCTGGGCATTCCCCACCGCGTCTTCGGCGCCGCGGACGGCCGCTACGAGGTCGTGACCTGCACCATCGACGGTCACCCGGTGCGCACCAACGCGGACTTCTCCATCACCGTCGATCATGGCCCGGAGGCGTTGCGCACCGCCGACACCGTCATCATCGCGCCGTTCCACACCGGCAACCCCAGCCGTCAGACGTCGGTCGACCTGGCGCAAGTCCTCGCGTACGTGGCCCCCGGCACCCGGATCGTGTCGACCTGCACCGGCGCCTTCGTGCTGGCCGCGGCGGGGCTGCTCGACGGGCACCGGGCCACCACGCACTGGCACGCCACGGGCCTCTTCCGGGAGTGGTACCCGCAGGTGGAACTCGACCCGAACGTCCTGTTCGTCGACGAAGGCGACGTGCTGACCTCGGCCGGTGCCGCTGCCGGCATCGATGTCTGCCTGCACCTTGTCCGCAAGGACCACGGGAGCGAGATCGCCAACCGTGTGGCCCGCACCTGCGTCGTCCCCCCGTGGCGCGACGGAGGCCAGGCGCAGTACATCGAACACCCGGTCCCCGACGCAACGGCGAACGACACGTCCGCCGCCCGGCAGTGGGCGCTGCAGAACCTGCACAAGCCGCTGACGCTGAGCGACCTCGCCGAGCAGGCGAACATGAGCCTGCGCACCTTCGCCCGCCGCTTCAACGAAGAAGTCGGCTTGAGCCCCGGACGCTGGCTCATCCAGCAACGCGTCGACCGGGCCCGGCAGTTGCTGGAATCCACCGACCTGCCGGTCGACGAGATCGCCGGCCAGGTCGGCTTCGCCGGCGGCACCTCGCTGCGCGAACACCTGCACGCCGCTATCGGCGTCACACCACTGGCCTACCGGCGCACCTTCCGAGGCGCACCGGCAACGAGCCGTGCCGCCGCGGCGGATGCCCGGCGGGACGGTCAAGCACGTCGCCCTCGACCGTAAAATTATGCACGTCATGCCATCGGCCATGCCGGGAACCGGTATCGGTCGCGCGTATGACAGCAAACGCACCCGCGAGTCGAGTTGTGGCCGAACACGCTGATCCTCAACCGGGCCGGCACCGACATCGCCACCCGTGCCAAGGACATCGACAACGGCATCGCCGACGTCATCACCGTGGGCTCGATGGCCCTCGCCAACCCCGACCTGGTCGAGCGCCTCCACCCTTCTACGGCGGCGGCGCGGCCGGCTACACCGACTACCCCACCCACGCACACCGCTTGACCACAGCCCCCGGCGCCCGAGGCAGTCGCCTTCCTCGGGCGCTTCGGCGTACGCACGGCGCAGCCAAACAGCGGTGAACATGCGCTCGCGACGCGAGCGGTGCGCCGTCGATGACCACGAGGTCCCGTCCCGCGGCTCCGCATCCGGACTCGCCGACAAGGTCGTACTCATCACCGGCGGACTCGGCAGCGCCACGGCCCGAACCCTCCTCCCCCGCGGCGCCCAGGTCGGCATCGTGGATCTGCGTCCGGACACGCCGGAGATCGCGGCCGGCATTCGTCGTCCCACGTCGTCGGCTCTACCGCGGACGTCTGCGACCGCAGCGCGCTCGACGATGCCGTGGCCCACGTGTGTGAGCGGTTCGGGCGGGTTGACGTCGTGATCTCGAACGCCGGCATCATGGGGCAGGGCTCCACACTTCCGTGCCACGCCCGCACCCGCGGTCGACAAGGTGCTGGCCGTGAACATCAACGGATTCGTCAACACGGTCAGCGCGGCGATGGAGCAGATCATCGCCAACCAGGGCCAGGTCGTCCTGATCAGTTCCGTCTTCGCCTTCCTCAACGGTGTGGGGGCCATTCCCTACGCGATGAGCAAGTCCGCGGTCGAGCAGCTCGGGCGCGGACTGCGCGTGGAACTCGCCCGCCACGGCGCCTCCGCCACCACCGCCTGCTTCTCTCTGATCCAGACGGACATGATCAGAAACGGCCGCTGCTCAAGCGCCTGGAACTGGACCAGGCCGCCGAAGCCGTCGTGCAGGCCATCGAACACCGTTGACCCCGTGTGATCCGGCCGGCTCGCTGGCCCCGCCGTCCGTGCTGCGAGGAGCCTCCGGACAGTGCTGCCTGGGCCTGGCGGGCGGCGTTGTCGGCGAGGATCTCGTAGGCGCCGGCGGCGATGCCGTCCACGGCGATGCGCGCGATGTCGGCCGGGTGCGACCGGCAAGTCGGTGGTCTCCAGGAGGTGAGGAGCCCGGCCTACCCTCAGCTGATTCGGCCGGCGTCCCCCGCTCATGCCCACTCCTCGTGAAGCGGCGGGTGAAGGTGCCCAGGCTTCTCTGCCGTCACGGATTCATCCTGCCGCGTACACGCTACCGGCTACCGGCTACCGGGTGACCTTCCTGAGGTGGGTACGTGCGCGATGCCATCGCATCCGGACATACCCCAGGTTGGCCGCCTGATTCTACCACCTGGCTCCGCCGTCCTGGCCGAGCCGGCCTGATCAGGAAAGGTGGCGCTTGAGGATCTTGCCGGTGGAGGTCAGGGGCAGTGCGTCGACGAACTGGACGATGCGCGGGTACTTGTACCCGGCGAGCCGTTCCTTCGCCCAGGCCACGAGCTCGTCCTCGGTCGTGCCGCTGCCTGCCTCGCGCACCACGACGGCCTTGATCTCCTCGCCGTGGGACTCGTGCGGTACGCCGATCACGGCGACCAGCGAGACCGAGGGGTGCTCCATGAGGACTTCCTCGATCTCGCGCGGGTAGACGTTGAAGCCACCCCGGATGATCATGTCCTTGGACCGGTCGACGATGTAGTAGAAGCCGTCCTCGTCCCTGCGGGCTAGGTCGCCGGAGCGGAACCAGCCCTCTTTGATCGCCTCGGCCGTCGCGCCGGGCCGCTTGTAGTAGCCCTTCATGACGTTGTGTCCCCGGATCGCGATCTCCCCGATCGCCTCGGGGCCGCCCTCGGCATCCGACCAGTCATCGCGGATGAGCTTCATCTCCACGCCCGGAATGGGCACCCCGATCGAACCGACGCGGGGCTCCTCGCCGAAACGGGAGAAAGACGCGCTCGGCGAGGTCTCGGACAGCCCGTAGCCCTCGAGGATCGTCACACCGAAGCGGTCCTTGAACTGCTTGTGGATCTCGGCGGGCAGCGCCGCGCCGCCGGCCGCGGCCACACGCAGGTTCGCCGCCAGGCGGGCGACGTCGACCCTCTCGTCGAGCGCCGCGAGCAGACCCCAGTACATCGTCGGGACCCCGGCGAAGAACGTCACGTCGTGGGCAAGCATGAGGCGCAGGGCCGCCTGCGCCTCGAACCTCGGCTGCATCACGATCGTGCCGCCGAACGCGAAGGCGCCGTTCTGGACGACGGTCTGGCCGAAGGCGTGGAACAGCGGCAGCACACACAGATAGGTGTCGGGGCGCCCGGGATCGGCGGCGAACAGGTCGCGGCCGACGAGCGCGTTGTCGTACACGTTGCGGTGGCGCGACTCCGCGCCCTTGGGGTGGCCGGTCGTGCCGGAGGTGTAGAGGACCACCGCGGTGTCGTCCTCGTCGCGCTCGACCGTACGGAACGTCACGGGCTGCTCGGCGACGGCCGCCTGGTACGACTCCGGTGCCCCGCCCCGGCCGCGCCGCCGCTCTCGATCAGGAAGAACTCGGTGCAGCCATCGGTCGCCCGGAACCCCTCCCACGCGGCCTGCGCGATCGCAAGCTCCGGCGTGCCCTCGAACGCGAAGTACGCCTTCGCGTCCGAGTCGGCAAGGTGGTAGGCGATCTCGCCAGACCGCAGCAGCACATTCAGCGGCACGACCGCTGCGCCGGCCTTGAGGATGCCGAAGTAGACGCTGGAGAAGTGGGGCACGTTGGGGCAGGACAGCGCGACCTTGTCGCCCGGCTGGATCCCGCGCGAGGCGAGCAGGTTCGCGACACGGTTGGCGGCGGCGTCGAGGGCGGCATACGTGATGCGGTCGTCACCGAAGACGATCGCGGTACGCTCCGGGTGTCGGGACGCGGTGTCCGTCAGCAGTCGTGACACGTTGCGGCTCGGGCTGAGCATCATTGCTCTCCTGATTCTCCGGGGCGGTCGAGCCGGGCAACGGCCGAGACCGCCACGTGGGCCCATGGCCTGCCGTCCGATGGGCGGCGGATCGGCCACAAAATCACCTGCCGACCGTAATATTACGCGCGTCAGACCATAGATTAGGATGGGATACGAGGCAATGGCCCGGCGGAGTTGAGGGAGCAAGCCTGTGGCGCGCTACGCCAAGGAGCACAAGCAGGTCACGCGGCAGCGGATCATCGAGCGGGCCGGCCACCGGTTCAAGCAGGACGGCATCGACGGCTCCGGCATCTCCACGCTGATGTCCGACGCCGGGCTCACCAACGGCGCCTTCTACGCCCACTTCGAGTCCAAGGACGACCTCGTAGCCCACGTCGTCGCCGAGCAGCTGCGCGCGCAGGTCAAGCAGTACGACACGCTGCGGCCCGGCCGTGAGGGACTCGAGGATTTCATTCGCTGGTATCTGTCGCCCGAGCACCGGGACAACCCCGGCGACGGCTGCCCGTCCGCAGCGCTGCTCGACGAGATCGGCCGCTGCGGTGACGCGACCAAGGACGCCTACACCGACGGCGCCAAAGCCATCCTGGACGAGCTCGCCGCCCGTCTGGCGCCCGAGGATCCCCAGTCCGCCCGCAGTCAGGCCATCGGCCTCTACACCATGGCGGTGGGAACGCTGCAGCTCTCCCGCGCGCTCTCCGACCGGAAGTTCTCCGACGAGGTCCTCGAGCAGGGGATCGAGAACGCCCTCGCCTTCGCGCGATGACGGCCAGTACCGGCTGGGTGAGCACCTGACAAGGGCCGGGACGCCGGCGCCGTGCACCCACGTTTGCGCGCTCAGCCCGAGTGGGTGGCCCCTGGGGCGACTGCGCTCTCGGCAGCGACACCGACGCGACGGTCCTCCGCTCGTACGGCGGTCGGCGTCGCGCGCGTTCGGCATGCGCCGTAGCGGCAGCGCGCTCCTGGGCCTGGCGCTCGGACGGGACGCCGACCACACCGATCTGCGCGTCGCCATCCTGCACGACAACCGGCTCGGCGCCGTTTGGCCGAGAAGCGAGCAGGCCGGTTACGTCGAACAGGTGACAGAGCCGCCCGCCCACCGGGCGTCACGGCTCTGACCCACGTCCTCGACCCGTACGCAGACCGCACCGCGGCCCTACGGCCGGCCGAAGAACTCGAGAGCCGTCGGCACGAACTGCTCGTGGTACTGGAAGATGCCGCCGTGGCCGCCGTCGGGGTAGATCACCAGCTCGGAGTTCGGCAGTCGCCGGTCCAGGTCGTACGTGTTCGACGTCGGAACCATGCGGTCGTCGTCACCGTTGGCGACGAGCACGGGCACCTTGATGACGGACAGATCCTGCGGCCGTGCCAGCCCCCAGCGGTGGATGGCCTTGAGCTGGGAGAAGTAGGACTTGAGGCGGATCGCCTTGTCCCGGTCCTGCGTGCGCTCCTTCAGACGGGCCAGGAACTGCTTGCCGGCCCGAATCCCGTTCGGGGTGCGGGTGAAGAAGAGGAACTGCTTCACGTCCTGGAAGGTGAGCAGGGCCCGGAGGGTGTCGTAGTGGGAGATCCGGGTGACGTTCTTGATGCCCTCGCCGCCGGCCGGACCGGTGCCCGCGAGGATCAGCCTGCGGATGAGCTGCGGGTCGGTCTGGGCGATCACCTGGGCGATCATGGCGCCCATCGAGAAGCTGAGGACGTCGACCTGCTCGAACCCCAGCGCCCGGATGAAGGTGACGGCGTCCTTGGCCATCTCCTCGATGGTCTTCGGTGTCTCGCCGGTGGAGGCGCCCACGCCCCTGTTGTCGAACGTGATCACCCGGTGCTTGGCGGCGATGCCGTCGACGACCCGGGGGTCCCAGTTGTCCAGGACCGCGGCGAGGTGGGTGATGAAGATGACCGGCATGCCGGTCCGGGGGCCGAGGTCGCGGTAGGCGAAGGTCACTCCGTCGGCGGTGACGGTGCGGGTCTGCGCGTTCTTGTACGACGTCACCACGTCACCATGTGTTTCGCGTGCGTTCACGGTCGTGCCCTTCAATGTGTGGGTTACCGCCACTGTGCGCCAATTTCTGCTTCCTCGCAGGTGGGCGTAGAGCGGGCGGTGCTCCTGTGTCTCCCGGCCGCGGCTGCAGTCCGGAGTCGACGGTCAGAGGAGGCTCACGGAGAACCGCCTGGATCAGGCCTCTGAACAACCCGTCGACCATTGAAGTATGACCATAATTTCATCAGGGTGCAAGTGGTTGGGGCCGAACGAGATGCACTGCTGTGGAATCACGGGTTCCGCCGGGCTTCGCGGCACACAGCACAGCGCACCACCAGGGCAGGAGCGGCTCACCTGCGCCGGCGGCTGAGAGACTCTGGTCGTCACCGGCGAGTCGCGGACGTCCGGACCCGGACCGGGGACAGCCGACGATCTGTACAGCGGTCATGGCATCGATGCCCGGCGTGAGGACGACGCCTGGCTGCGCCCGGATTCCAGGACGAGGGCCGGCCGGAGTGCACACCGTGGACCACGACGACGCCCGCCACCGGTACGGCGCAACTCCCGCCTGAACCCGCAGCGCACCTAGTGCAGCGCTTGCGGCGCTCGTCGGCAACACCGTCGGCCTGACCGGGGAAGGCCGCTCCATGGCGACGCTGGAGCTCATGGGACGTCAGATCGCACTCCTCGACACCCTCCGGAAGCTCGACCGGCCCTTCGTCGTCCTGGTCCAGGGCAAGCCCTCGACCCTGCCCGCCCGGGCACTCGGCGCCGACGCCATCGTCCATGCCTTCACCCCGGGATGCAGGCGGCCGGGCGGTCGCCGAGCTCTTGCTCGGGCGCACCGAGCCGAGCGGGCGGCTGCCGGCCCACTGCCAACCAGGTCCGGGGGCAGCACGGCTGCAGATGCCCCGATCTGACACAGGATCCGCTGTTCGCCTTCGGCGAGGGTCTCAGCTGCACGGCGGTGCACGACTCGGACCCGACGGTCCAGAATCCGTTGTCACATCCACGGGGACGCTGCGGGCCGCGGTGCCGCTGACCAGGACGGGCCGCCGTCCCGCACGGGAGACTGCGCAGGCGTATGCCCGCGACCGCGTCACGAGCGTGACGTGGACCGATCGCGAATGAAGGCCTTCACCCATGTCGACGTCGAGCCGGGCGAATGGGTCGAGGTGATGATCCTCGTTCCCGCCGGTGACTGCACCCTCGTCGCCGCTCGGGACGCCGCGTCGTCGGACCGGGTGAGTTCGATCTCCTGCTCGGCAGCAGCTCACGCGTCGAGGACCTCCGCGCCGCCGCCTTCACCGTCGACCACCTGCACGGAGCGAGCGCTACGGCATCCCCTGGACGGGCCCGGCAACGCGGTGACGCCCGGTGCGTGTGATCGTTTCACTGTGAGCGCGCGGGACGGGACGCTTCACGGTCTCTTCGTGAGACCCGGCACCGAGACAAAATTGCGTGCCGCCGAAAGTCCCGTCGCCGGACACCGCCGACGACGGGAGCAGACCTGCGGACCCCTGCCCGCAGGACAGGCACGAGGTGACGGCAGGGGGACGACCAATAATGGGTGCCGCCTGCCGTGTCGGGGAGCGCTACGAGGTCACGTGCCGGTACGCACCGGCTGCCCAGGCTCGACGGTGATGACGGCCCAAGCCGTGCAAGGGCCGCCTCACGGCTGTGAGGCGGCCCTTGCACGAAGGCTGACCGGCCGTCGCCCGAGGTTCGGGATCGGCGGCGCGGTCGGCGTCTTCAGGCGGCGAGGAAGTCGGCCACCTGCTTGGTGAAGGCCCTGGCGTGCTGGAAGAGGAAGGCGTGGCCGGCGTCGCCGTAGAGGAGGAGAGTGGCGTCGGCCAGGTGCTGGACGGCGACGTAGGACGCGTGGGCGGGGACCATCACGTCGTGCAGGCCGTTGGCGTACAGGACGGGGTGCTTGATGGACTCCAGTTCGGCCTTGACCTCGTCGAAGGGGGCTGCCAGGAGCTGGCCGATCGCGGCGAGCATGCCCTGCGCCGCCGCCTCGGTGACCGCGGGGCCACCGGCGGCGAGCCGGGGCGCGACGTGGGCGAAGTGCTCGCGCCCCGAGGCGCGGGCCGCTTCCGTCTCCGGGTAGAACAGGTACAGCATGTCCTCCTGGTCGGCGTCGGGCTTGGCCATGATGCCCAGGACCTTCTCGCTCGCCTCCGGCGCACCGGGCACCCAGCCGGTCGGGCCGCTGCCCGCCACGATGATCTTGCGCACCAGCTCCGGGCGACGCGCGGCCAGGCGCTGGGCCACAAAGCCCCCCAGAGACCAGCCGAGCACGTCGGCCCGCGCGAGGCCGAGGGCCTCGATGAACTCGGCGGCGCCCTCGGCGAATCCGTCGAGGGAGTCGCGCGGCTCGCCGGTGGTGTAGCCGGTGCCGACGTTGTCGAACACGATCACGTCGTGGTCGGCGGCCAGGTAGTCCAGGAACTCCGGGTCCCACCAGTCGATGGTCGCCCGGAAACGCTGCAGCAGGACCAGCGGGACACCGCCCTGCGGACCCATGCGCCGGTAGGTGAAGGCCGCGGAGGGCCCCTCCACGGTGAGGTTCTCGGCCTTGTCTGCCAGATAGGTGCTCATGACGTCCTTCTCTTGTGGGCGGGTGCCCGTCATGTCTCGCGGGTCTGCTCACGCAGCACACCAAGACATGCCGGGTCTGCGGGGTCGCTGCCCTCGGCTGCCCCATGCGGCGAGCCAGGGTTGTGGATCAGGCCGACGGCCTGCTCGGATCACTCGGTCACCGGCTCGCTCCGATCACCCCGGAATCCACCGCGCCGAGCCGCAGGGCAATTAAATTATGTTCATAATATTAAGCAGAGGCGACTCTGGTGCGCAAGGGGGGTTCCCGTGGCGAGCGGAGCCCGCGGCCCGGCCGCGGAACCGCCTGCGGGCCGGCGGCGCAAGCGGTTCGGCGCGGGGGGAGCCGAGGGACGGCGACCCCGCCCCGCCCGCGAGAGCGCAGGAATTCAGGGTCATTGAATTACGTTCACAATACAATACATTGGAGGAGCCGACGGAGGGCGAGCGGCCCACCCGGCACGTAGAGGAGTTGCGGTGCGATACAGGAAAGAGCACAAGCAGGCCACCAGGCAGAGGATCATCGAGACGGCCGGCCGCCGCTTCAAGGAAGACGGCATCGACGGCTCGGGCATCACGGCGCTCATGAAGGACGCCGGGCTGACCAACGGCGCCTTCTACACCCACTTCACGTCCAAGGACGACCTGGTGGCCACCACGATCGCCGACCAGCTGCAGGCCCAGAACGCGAGCATCGTCGCGCACGCACAACCGGGCCGCGCCGGCCTCGAACAGATCGTGCGCTGGTACCTGTCCCCCTGGCACCGTGACAGCCGTGACGTCGGCTGCCCCTCCGCCGCCCTGCTCGACGAGATAGGGCGCTGCGCACACCCCACCAAGCAGGCTTACACCGAGGGCGTCCTGGCGGTCGCCGACGGCATCGCCGCGCGCCTGGCGCCGGGCGACCCGCTCTCGGTCCGCCCCATGGCACTCAGCTCCTACGCCATGATGGCCGGCACACTCCAGCTCTCACGGGCCCTCGCCGACCCGCAGCTCGCCGACCAAGTCCTCGACCAGGGCATCCACAACGCCCTCGCGCTCCTGGGCATCGAACACGAAGGGGGCACCAGGACGGTGCACTGACCGGCGTACACACAGGCACCGCGGCGGAGCGCGCGCCGCACCGCCCGCGCCGCGCCAACCCCTCACCTGCGGCGCGACACCCCTGCGGGAAAAGGCGTCCACCCGACACCCGGAGCCTGCACGCGGCCCCGCCCACCCGACACCCCTTCCCGCAGGGGCCTGAAGCCGCAACGGTCACAGAGCCCGGACGCGTCTGATCAATCTCCTGCCGGTGACGCTGTACGCATGACCGTCGGAGCGAGGGCATGAGGACGGCATCGACGACCGCCGCGATGCCGTCGTCGCCGACCTGCCGGTCGCGGACAAGCCCCCAGTGGAGCAGGAGAGCGAGGGCGGCGGAGACCGCGATCGGGTGACCTCCTGACGGATCGCCCTGGCGCGGGGGTAGTTCGCCGCGCTCCACCGCGTGCGCCAGCACACCCTCGACGGCCTGGTACAGGGAGTCGACATAGCGCTGCCTAACGAGGCTGCACAGTTCCGGCTCCCGGCGAGTCGTGTCGTGCAAGGCCGAGAGCAGGTCGACTCGAGAAGCGTCATGGCTCCACGTGGCGCGGGTCATCGTCGCGATGAGTTCCTCGCGGAGTCGGCCGGGTCCGGCCGACCAGGTCTGCGGTAATCGCCGTCTCGGCGTCGGTCATGCGGCGTCACAGTGCTGAGACGGCAGGCGGAGCGGCGACTGCCCGTCGGTCCTCCTCGTCAAGCCGATTGCTGGCAGGCCGAGGCCCACGCCGGACGCCGACGAGCCGACCAGCACGACGTCGCGCGTGCGCAGTTCCTCAATCTCTGCAGCGTCTACCGACTTCGGGCACCACGACGGGTAACCGCTCGGCACTCGGCACGACGCCGGAACAGACGTTCCCCTCACGCCGGCCGGCTGTATGCCATGACAACGACCGCGGCTACGTGGTCTCGCGCTGGATGAGCGCCAGGATGCCGCCCGCGTCAGGCCCGCTCGGCGCCGCCGGAGCCGGAGCCCCGACCGCCGCGAGGATGCCGGCGGTGAGATTGCCGGCCGCCGCGGTGAGGTCCATCCCGATGGTGGTCAGGGCCGGTACAGCGAGCGAGCCCACGGGGAGGTCGTCGACGCCGATCAGCGCCAGGTCGTCCGGGATGCCGATGTGCTGGGTGCGGCAGCTCGCCAGGACGGCGAGGGCGATCAGATCGTTGAATGCGGCGACAGCCGTGGCCGGAGTGGCGCCATGCGTCCACTCCACGACAGCGTTCCGGGCGCTGTCCCGTGAGTAGCGCATGCTGACCACCTGTGGAGCCGGCAGACCGAGATCACGGCAGGCCCGGGTGGCACCCTCCAGGCGGGGCAGACAGAAGGGCCGCTCTCGCGGGTCGTCCACGGCGGCGTAGCCGATGTGCCGGTGCCCGCGTGCCGCGAGATGCTCGATCTGCAGCCGCCCGATGTCCTCCTGGCTCAGCCCGGTCAGACCCGTGCCGCCCGGTGTGAACACGCCGTCGAGCAGAGGGATTTCCGCCCGGTGCAGCAACTGCGCGTCGGCGGCCGGCAGGCTGCCGAACGCGACGACCACCGCCGGCTGGACGTGCTGCCACAGCTCGGCCAGCGGCGTGGCCGTCCCGGCGTGGTGCAGGTACACGCAGGCATAGCCGGCCTCGCCCAGCGACCGGCCGAGGGCCAGTTTGAACTGCTCCATGGCCTCCGCGACGGGGAAATCCGGAACCACGCAGAGCACGACGTTGCTCTGGCCCTTGCGCAGCGCACGACCGGCCCCCGACGGCACGTAGCCGAGCCGGTTCGCCGTCTCCAGCACCCGTCGGCGCGTCTCCGCAGAGAGCCCGTGCTCGTCCCTGCCGTTGAGCACGAAGCTCACGGTGGTCTGGGAGACCCCGGCCTCCCGCGCCACATCCTTGCTGGTGACTCTCGGCAATGTCCCCTCCCCGAACCCCTTGCCACACTTTCAGACACAGGCTACGTTACGGCCACCAGGCGATCTAATACGTATTAGATCGCAGCTTCGGTCGCCGCAATGGCCCGTAGGGGACGGACGCCCCCGCACCTGATTTGCCCGAGCCGCCACCCCAACCGAGCACCGTCTACGTACGCCGAGGGGGTGGATCCACACGAAGAGAGATCTGTCATGGATGACACGATCCCCGTCAGCACCGACCCGACACCCGGCCGCGTTTCCAGCCCCGCCGATCCGGTTCGCCTTGGCCGCCTGCTTGCCTTCGTCTTCCCGGCGACCACCGCGATGTACGCCCTGTTCAACGGGATCGGTGTGATCCTGCTCCCCGCGCAGGTGGCCGACCTCGCGCCCGGCTCCAAGGTCGGTGTGCTGGCGCTGCTGACGACGCTGGGCGCGGTGGCCTCGATGCTCGCCCTTCCCGCCGGCGGAGCGCTGTCGGACCGTACGCGGTCCCGGTTCGGACGGCGCGCCCCCTGGCTGGTGGTGATGGCCGGGGTGTCCGGGCTGCTGACGATCGCCATGGGCCTGAGCACCGGACTGGCCGTCCTCGCGGTCCTGGTCCCGGTCCTGTGGTTCACCGCGAACTTCTACGGCGGGGCGATCTCGGCGATCCTGCCCGACCGGGTGCCCGTGGCCAGGCGTGGCATCGCCTCCGCGGTCATCGGTCTGGGTACGCCCGTCGGCATCCTCTTCGGCGTCAACCTGGCCGGCCGGGTCAGCCAGCTCTGGGCCTACACGGTTCTCGCGCTGGTGCTGTTCGTCACGACACTCGCGCTCGTCGCCGGTGCGCGCGAACCGTCCTCGCTCGACCTGGTGACGGAGAGACCGAAGCGACGGGGCAACGTGATCGCGGCCGTCCGGGCGTTCTTCCGCGCCTTCGGCCACCGGGACTTCACCCTGGCCTTCGCCAGCCGGTTCGGCCTGTTCCTGGCCTACTTCACGGTCTCCGGCTACCTCTTCTTCGCCGTGCAGGACTACGTCGGAGCCAAGAACGTCCCCGGCGGCAACGTCGCCCTCGCGGTGAGCACCCTCACGACGGTCTCGTTCGGCACCTGGATCGCCGTCGCCACACTCTGCGGCTGGCTCGCCGACAAGCTCGACCGGCGCAAGCTGTTCATCGCGATCAGCGCCATCGGCCTGGGCCTGTCCCAGGTCATACCGATCATCAGCCACAGCTGGAGCGCGATGCTCGCGTACTCCGCCGTCTCGGGCGCTTCGCTGGGCACGTACTTCGCGGTCGACCTCGCCGTCATGTCGCTGGTCCTGCCGGACAAGGAGAGCGAGGGGCGCGACTTCGCGATCCTCAACGTCGCCACCGGCCTGCCCCAGCTCGCGGCGCCCGCCATCGCCGGCTCACTCATCGGGCTCGGCGGCTACGGCTCACTGTTCCTCGTCAGCGGCGCGTCCGCCCTGGTCGCCGGAGCGCTGGCCATGGCCATCCGCTCGATCCGATAACCCCACGGAGCCCCCCCATGACCATGATCACCACACCCACCGGGGTGTCCCTCACCTACGGCACGTTCGGCGATCCCGACCACCCACCGCTGCTGCTGATCCAGGGCCTCGGCGCCCACATGCTCGGATGGCGCGCCGACTTCTGCAGGCAACTCGCCGACCAGGGCTTCCACGTCCTGCGCTTCGACAACCGGGACGTCGGCCTCTCGCAGAAGTTCCCGCAGGGCGGCTACACCCTGGCCGACCTGGCGAACGACACCGCGGGCCTGCTCACCGCGCTCGGCATTCCCTCGGCGCACATCGTCGGACAGTCGATGGGCGGCATGGTCGCCCAGCAACTCGCCCTCGACCACCCCACACGTGTACTGACCCTGGCCCTTGTCTACACGGCGCCCAGCACGGACTTCCTCGCCGGACGCGACCTGGTCGACGAGCGGACGCACCGCCCCCGGGCCCGCAACCGCGACGAGGCGATCACGCTCTACCTGGACAACGAAGCGGTGTGCGCCTCACCCGGATACCCCCAGGACATCACGTGGCTGCGCGAGCTCGGCGGCCAGATGTACGACCGGGACCACGACCCAGACGGCATCGAGCGTCAGCTGGAATCGCTCGACAACTCCCCGGACCGAACGCCGCGCCTGCACCACATCACGGTGCCCACCACGATCCTGCACGGCGACGGCGACCGCCTGATCAGCGCCGACGCCTCCAAACTCATGCACGAACTGATCGCGGACTCGAAGCTGACCATCTACCCCGGCATGGGCCATGAGCTTCCCCGGCCGCTCTGGCCACAGATCATCACGCAGATCCGGGACAACGCGGTACGAGGGAGTGCCTGACATGACCGCAGTACAGGTGAACGGCCACGTCTCCAGCGGCTTCGAACCGATCGCCGACGCCTTCACCGACAACTTCCGCCACCGCGGCGACACGGCCGCTTCCTGTGTGGTGTACGCCCAGGGCGCGCCGGTGGTCGACATCTGGGCCGGGCGGACCGCCCGGGGCGCCTGGACGCCCGAGGCCCGCACCGTGGTGTTCTCGGTCAGCAAGGGCGTCACCACCGTCTGTCTGCTGATGGCCGCCGAGCGCGGACTGATCGAACTCGACGCCCCGGTGGCGAAGTACTGGCCGGAGTTCGCCGAGAACGGCAAGGAGACGACGACGGTACGGCAGCTCCTCGCACACAGGGCCGGCCTGGCGGCGCCCGAGGCGGACCTGACGTGGGAGGACCTGCGCGCCTGGACGCCGGTCGCGGACACCCTGGCCCGGCAGAGGCCGGCCTGGACCCCCGGGACGGCGTACACCTACCACGCGCTCACCTTCGGCTGGCTGGCCGGCGAGGTACTGCGCCGGGCCACGGGGCTGCGCCCGGCCCAGTGGCTGCGCCAGCACGTGGCCGATCCCCTGGACCTGACGATGACGTTCGGCGCCGACCCCACCTCCGCCGACTTCCACCCCCTGGCGGACCCGCTGCCCAGCACCGACCCCGAGGCTGCCGCGATAATGGCCACAGCTTTCGCCGAACCGATGATCGAACGCTCCATCAGCCTGGGCGGTGTCGTCGACCCCGCCCGCATCATCCAGGCCGCCAACGAAGAACCATGGCTGTCGGCGGAGATACCGGCCGGCAATCTCGTGACCGACGCCCGCAGCCTTGCCCGGCTCTACGCGGCCACGGTGGGCGAGGTCGACGGGATCAGGCTGCTGGGCCCGGACACCGTCCGCGATGCCCTCGTGGTGCGCTCCGAGGGCCACCCGTTCGTGGGCCCCGACATGAGCAGCGGTTGGGGCACCGGCTTCATGACCAGCTCCGGCCACCGTCCGATGATCGGTCCCGGCAGCTTCGGCCACGACGGCCTGGGCGGCTGCCTCGCCTTCGCGCACCTGGAGCCCGAGATCGCCTTCGCCTACCAGACCGCACAGCCCGGGGGACCCCCCGACGACCGCGCCAACACGCTCAGCCACGCGCTGCGTGCTTGCCTGTGACGCCCGCCACCGCCACCCCACGCCCGAACCACTCCAGCGAAGAACCAGAAACCAGGTCATGACCACGACACTGCCACGTCCCACCGCTCCGACGCCCCCGAACCCGGCCACCCGCGCGGCGAACCGGCTCCTGACCCGCCTGCTGCGGCTGCCGGGCACCCGGCACGGCTACCGGGTCGAGCGGAACATCCCGACCCCCGCGCGCGACGGCGCCGTCCTGATGACGGACCACTACGCCCCCGTCACCGACCGGCCCAAGGGCACCGTCCTCGTGCGCACACCGTACGGACGCGGGTTTCCCAGCAACCTGGAGGCGAGGGTCTACGCCGACCGTGGCTATCACGTCGTACTGCAGAGCTGCCGCGGCACGTTCGGCTCCACGGGAGACTTCTACCCCATGGCGAACGAAGCCGACGACGCCCAGGACGCGGTGGCCTGGCTGCGCACCCAGCCGTGGTTCGACGGACGGCTCGCGACCGCCGGGGCGTCCTATGTGGGCTGGACCCAGTGGGCGCTGCTGATGGACCCGCCCCCCGAACTGCGCGCCTGTCTGATCGCCGTGGCCCCGCACGACATGCACGACGCGGCCCACGGAAGCGGAGCGTTCCGTCTGGGGGACTTCCTGTCCTTCGCGGAGATGGTGGTCAACCAGGAGCGATTCACCGGGCTGCGGGCCATGCCCCGGATGCTCACCCTGAACCGGCGGCTGGCCCCGGTCTTCGGCGCCCTCCCGCTGGCCGACGCGGCCGACCAGGCGACCGGGCACCGTGCGGCGTGGTTCCGGGAATGGCTGACCACTCCGGAGCGCGACGACCCGGTGTGGGACCGGCTCAAACTCGGCGACGCCCTTGAGCGGGTGGACGTCCCGGTGCGGCTCACCGCCGGCTGGCAGGACCTCTTCCTCGACCAGACCCTGCACCAGTACCAGGCGCTGCGTACCCGCGGGGTCGATGTCTCGATCACCGTCGGCCCTTGGACCCACCAGGAACTGGGCCAGAAGGGCATGGGACGTCTGGTCCGCGGCAATCTTGAATGGCTGGAGATTCACCTCGCCGACGAAGCGCCGACCCGGCTGCGGTCCGCACCCTCCGTGGAGGTGTACGTCACCGGGCAGGGCGCCTGGCGGCACTTGGACCAGTGGCCACCAGTGACAAGCGCGACCGTGCGCTATCTGCAGCCGGGCGGCAAGCTCGTGGCCGACAAGCCGGGCGAGGGCACTCCGTCCACCTATCTCTACGACCCGGCGAACCCCACACCCGCTCTCGGTGGCCCGCTGCTCACCCTCGACGCCGGAAGCAAGGACAACGCGAAACTGGAGAGCCGCTCCGACGTGCTCACCTTCACCACCGACCCGCTGACCGCGCCGCTGGAGATCATAGGAACCCCCGTCGTCGAACTGGCACACACCAGGAACAACCCGCACGCCGACGTCTTCGTACGGCTCTGCGACGTCGACCCCAAGGGCGTGTCCCGCAACGTCGCCGAAGGACTCCTGCGCCTGGACCCCGCCTCGCCGCTCGACCAGGTGCAGACCGTGCGGGTGCGGCTGGACGCCTGCGCACACCAGGTCAAGACCGGACACCAGGTGCGTCTGCTGATCGCCGGTGGCTCCCACCCGCGGTACGCACGCAGCGAGGGCACCGGTGCGGCGCCCGGCACCGGAACCGAGTTGCGGCCCTGCACGCACACCGTCCATCACGACAGCGGCGCGGTCTCCCGCGTGATCCTGCCGACACCGACCGGCTGAGGGCCGGGTGCCCGGTCGAAGTCGATCCGGGAGGGCGCACCCCTTATCCGGGTGCGCCCTGCCCCGCGCTGAGTCCGTCCAGCAAGACGTCCCCGAATTCGAGCATCGCCGACGGTCAGGCCGGTGCTCTCCAGAAGGGCTCCGGACTGGACCGCGTCAATGGTCACCGCCACGACCTGGGCGGCGAACTGCCCGTTGGGCGCCCGGAAGACGCCGGTCGATCATTTGGTGGACCCGGTGCGCGGCGGCGGAGTTCTTGCGATAGATCTGCACGGTCGGTTCGTAACCGACCATGTCGTCGTAGAAGGCGTTGGAGTGGCGGCGCATGGCCGTGCCGACGCCGGCAAGGCAGACCCGGATGCGCTGCCGGGGGTCGGGCTCGGCCTGGATGGCCTCCTCGATCTCGGCTGTCGCATCCCGGAAGAAGGCCGGCGTGACCGCCAGCACCAGCTGCTCCGTGGCGGAAGCCAGGCTGTGACAGGACCAGAGGGACTCCTGCCTGAGACGCTGCGTCTGCTTCGCGACGCTCGCGGATGATGATCTTTTCAGGTCACGCGCTGTTTGCGGGTAGCTCTGAGCAGCACCGCCACAGAATTTCGTCGATCACTTGTCGATGCTCGCGCCACCGAGCGCAATGCCGTGGCGGACATGGGGCGTCGGGCGCTGGAGGTCGGGCCGGCCGACCGATGCCTGCTGATCCTGCCGCTCTTCCACGTCAACGGCATCCCGAGATCTTCTTCGACGTCGTCGAGCGCGAGCGATCGCCCCGCACCAAAGGATCAGGGCCCTCGGAAGCTCGAGGGCGCGAAGCCGTCCGAGCCCCAACGGGCCCTGTTGCCGCTGCGGCGAGCATCCCCCTACATGTTGATCATGTGGCCGGCCAGGCCGTGGACGGCTTCCTTGACCGCCTCGCCCAGGGTGGGGTGGGCGTGGACGTTGCGGGCGACCTCGTGGACCGTGAGGTCCCACTGCTGGGCCAGGGTCAGCTCCGGGAGCAGCTCGGTGACGTCGGGGCCGATGAGGTGGCCGCCGAGGAGTTCGCCGTACTTGGCGTCGCTGATCAGCTTCACGAAACCGGTCGCGTCACCCAGGCCGTGGGCCTTGGCGTTCGCGGTGAACGGGAACTTGGCGACCTGGACGTCGAAGCCCTCCTCCCTCGCCTGCGCCTCGGTGTAGCCGAAGCTGGCGATCTGCGGCTGGCAGAAGGTGGACCGCGGGATCATCACGTAGTCCAACTCCATGGTCTCCGCGTCCGCGATCGTCTCGGCCGCGACCACACCCATCGCCTCGGCGGCATGCGCCAGCATCAGCTTCGCGGTGACGTCGCCGATGGCGTAGATGTGCGGCACCGAGGTACGACAGCGGCCGTCGACATCGATCGCGCCGCGCTCGGTGACGCGCACGCCGGTGTTCTCCAGGCCGTATCCGGTGACGTTCGGCGCGAAGCCGATCGCCTGCAACACCTTGTCCGCCTGAAGGACCTGCTGGGCGCCGTCCGTGCCGGTGACCGTGACACGGACCTGCGGACCCGACTCGTCGATCGACTCGACGCGGGTCGAGGTGAGCACATCGATGCCCAACCGGCGGTACTGCTTGGCCAGTTCGGCGGACACCTCCGTGTCCTCCAGCGGGGCGATCCGGTCCAGGAACTCGACGATCGTCACCTGCACACCGTAGTTGTGCAGCACGTAGGCGAACTCGATGCCGATGGCTCCGGCGCCCGCGATGACGATCGACTGCGGCAGGTCCTCGGCGAGGATCTGCTCCTCGAAGGTCACCACGCGCGACGTACGGCGGGTGCCGGGCAACAGCCTGGGGCTCGCCCCGGCGGCGATGACGCAGTGATCGAAGCCGATGGTGCGGGTGTTGCCGTCGTAGTCGGCCACCTGGAGCGTGTGCGGGTCGAGGAACGTGCCGCGACCGCTGATCTCCGTGATCTTGTTCTTCTTCATCAGGTAGTGGACGCCCTTGACCCGGCCGTCCGCGACCTTCCGGCTGCGGCGGAAGGCCTCCCCGTAGTCGAAGGAGACCTCACCCTCGACCTTGATACCGAAGGTCTTCGCCTCGCGCGTGAAGAGGTGCGCGAGTTCGGCGTTGCGCAGCAGGGCCTTGGTGGGGATACAGCCCACGTTCAGACAGACGCCGCCCCAGTACTTCTCCTCGACGACCGCGACACGCTTACCCAGTTGGGCGGCCCGGATGGCGGCCACATACCCGCCGGGGCCCGCGCCGAGTACGACGACGTCGAAGCGCTCACCCTGCTCGTCCATGGACGGCTTCCTTTCCACTGGGACGGCCCGCCCCCGCAAGGGGCGGACACACACCCGATCGAACACCCTGTTCATCAACACGCCGGCGGCGGCATCCGCCACCTCCTGCCGTGGGGAAACGGTGGAGGCGACCGTATGGTCCGCCATCTCGGCAGCGGCTTCCCGACGTCGGCTTCAGCGTCGCGGCGCGGTGATCCATGCCCGCTCAGTCATCATCGACGGCGGGCCGGCGCCCCGTCGACTTCGTGTACTCCGGCCTCGGCGGCACCGAGCCTGAGAGTGTCGAGGCCGAAGGCGGCGACCGGGCCGTGCGCACCGGGCTTGAGGACGGCGTCCGGCTGTGCCGCGTGGGCGGCGGCCCATGCCAGGAGGGATCCCGTCATCTCGTACGGATCAGGTCCGGTGAGGGCACTCGCGGCCAGCGGTCGGCCCCGGCTGTCGCGGGCGACCGCGATCACCAGGGACCGGCCGTCGGGGTCCGGCTCGCGCTGGGATCCCGGGAGTCGCTCGGACCACCGCTCCAGGGCGGCCCGCGCCTTCGCCGAGCGCAGCAAGGGTGCCTGGATCGTGGCGGCGATCTGCACCGGGCGCGTCCACCGTCCGAACCACCCGAGGCCCACCTCGACGCTCTCCAACTGGGGAAAGACCTCCGGCAGTCCGAGATGCTCCGTGCCCGGGACGGTCATGGCCGTACGTTTCACGCCGCCGTAGTGGAAGGTACGCACCCGCTTGCCGACCCGCTCGTCGACCACACGGGCGGTGGACCAGGGGCGCGGGCTGCGGTAGGCGAACCCGTCCTCGGCCGCCGCAGCGACCAGCGTCCGACGTGTGCCTGGCGTGGTCAGGGTGTACGCGTCGCGCAGGGTGCTCCGGTGGAGCAGCTCGTCGCCCTGCCCGGCACGGGTGATGAAGTAGCCGGCCTCCACGTGGCGTGCCCGCTCGCCCGCCCGCGTCAGGGCGAGCGCGCCGGCGAGGTTGCCCGGCACGTAGTCGTAGCCGAACGCGGGCACAAGGGTCGCTCCCCGGACGGTGGCGACGGCGTCCAGCTCAAGGAGGACGCGGCGGGCGAAGGTCCCCTCCCCCGTCGAGTCGAAGTAGTGGGCCCCCGCCCGCGCGGCAGCCGTGACCGCGGCCATGCCGAGCCGCATGAACGGGCCGATCGTGGAGACGACGACATCGCTGGGCTCCACGAGGCGCGTGAGGTCGGCCGTCGAGGTGACGTCGACCTCGGCCACCGGCAGGTCCGCCTCGAAACGGTCGGCCAGGGCCAGCATCCTGGTCCGGCTCCGCCCGACCAAGGTCGGCTTCTCCCCTCGCGCGAGCAGTTCCCGGAGCACGCGCTGCCCGGTGCACCCCGTCGCACCCAGCAACACGATCCTGCGCTTTTCCACGGCTCCGCCTGCCTTCCGGAGGGGCACTGTCAACGACTACTGACCCTTGTCATCCGGCGGGTACGCGTCTGCGGCGCGGACGAATGCGCCCTGCGCTTCGTGGACCGCTCCCCCGCCCGCAACCGCCGCTGGTGCTCCATGTCCCGCTGCGCCAACCGCACAAAGGTCCGCCTCCACCAGGCCCGGGCCAGACAAAGTGAGCACACGCCAGCAGACTGAGCCCCAAGAACTCCTGGCACCACCGCGGTCAGTTCACTCGGCGGCCCTCAGACGAAAGGCGGGGCCGGGGACGCTCTCGATGTCTTGCGGCTGTACGGCGTGGCCCCGGTCGCAGCGGATCCGGGCGTCGACGTGCGCGCCGCATCCACGGTGCCTGGACAGCATGGCGGGGCCCTCCGGGTCGGCGCGGTAGCGGTCGCCCCACTGCAGGAGCCCCATCACGGCCGGGACCAGATCCACACCCTTGGGGGTGATCACGTACTTCGGACGGCTCCGCGAGCCCGGCTCCTTGTAGGTCTCGACGGCCAGGATCCCTTCCTCCACGAGCATCCGAAGCCGCGCCGCGAGGAGGTTGCGAGGACAGCCGAGGACGCGTTCGAACTCGCCGAAACGGGACGAGCCGTACCAGACCTCGCGCAGGATCAGGATCGTCCACTTCTCGCCCACGACCTCAAGGGTCCGGGCGATCGAGCAGTTCGACGCGTCCCGGTCGAGACGGGGGTCCACGCCGGCGTCCTGCAGAGCTTCGGTCGTTGCATCCATGGGGCGATTCTAACCTCACCTGAGTTTACTTTTCTATACTCAACAAGTAGTGTCATGGTCGGCACATCAACCCGGCCGCACGCGAGAAACGGGCACAGGGGGACCTGCCGGAAGAATCGCATCAACCACCCGGACACCCACAGGAAGGCCGCCGGCATGAAGGCGTTCGTCGTCGAGAAGTACGGCAAGGACGGCGTACGCGCCGCAGAGGTACCCGAGCCCACCGTCGGAGACCGCGACGTCCTGGTCAAAGTGAGCGCCGCCGGCATCAACCCGCTGGACAAGATGGTCCGCAACGGGGAGTTCAAGCAGCTGCTGAAGTACAAGCTTCCGTTCGTACTCGGCCACGACGTGGCGGGCGTGGTGACGCGGGTCGGTTCCGCCGTACGCGGCTTCGAGGTCGGCGACGAGGTCTACGCCCGTCCGCGCGACCTGCGGGTGGGAGGCTTCGCGGAGTTCATCGCGATCGACGCGGACGACGTCGCGCCCAAGCCGGCCTCACTCTCCCTGGAAGAGGCAGCCGCGGTGCCGCTGGTGGCCCTGACCGCCTGGCAGATCCTCGTCGAGCGGGCGCACGTGCAGCCGGGGCAGAAGGTGCTCATCCACGCCGGAGCCGGCGGCCTCGGGTCGACGGTCATCCAGCTCGCCAAGCACCTCGGCGCCACGGTGGCGACGACCGCGAACACCAGGTCCGAGGAGTTGGTCAGGAGCCTCGGCGCCGACGTCGTCGTCGACTACGCGAAGGAAGACTTCTCCAAGGTGCTCTCCGGCTACGACCTGGTGCTGGACTCCGTGGGCGGGGCGAACCTCGAGAAGTCGCTGACCGTGCTGAAGCCCGGCGGCCTGGCCATCAGTGTCGTCGGCCCGCCCGACGCCGCCTTCGCCAAGCAGCTTGGCGCCCCCTCCGTCCTGGGCCTGGTCATGAACACCCTCAGCCGCAAGATCCGCAAGCGGGCCAAGGCGCTGGGCGTGCGCTACGAGTTCTTCTTCATGCAGGCCAACGGCTCCCAGCTGCGCAAGCTCGGCGCCCTCTACGACAGCGGGAAACTCCGTCCGGTCATCGACAGCACCTTCCCCTTCGACCAGACCCTCGAGGCGATGGCGTACGTCGAGCAGGGCCGAACCAAGGCCGGCAAGGTCGTGGTCTCCATCGCGCCCGACAACGACTGAGACGCCGCCGACAGCGGCCCCTCGGTTCCGGCACGGTCATCAGAGGACGACCCCGTTGGCGGTCCGCATCGCAACCATGTCGCGGAGAGCCGCAGTTGCAGGGGGTCGGGTCATTCGGCACGCCGTATGACCGCAGCACAGCGCGGCGCGCGGCTTTGGATGCCCGCGCGAACTGTGCCCTGCCGCCCCAAATCCCGGTAGACCGTTCCTCGCCACCACTCGGTCCAGAACGCGCGCAACCGCGACACCGGCGGCACGCTGTCGCCGTGGTCGATGAGATCCGGCTCTGTACGGACGCGGTCAGACCGCTCCCATCAGCGGCAAACCGGCTGTCATGGACAGTATGGCTGCCGCGTGGCTCCCGGCCCGGTCGAACATCTGCCGCGGCAGTCTGCGAGGCCATGCGTTCCCGTTTCGTTGACGCGCGGCCCTTCTGCCCCTCCCCTCGCGCAAGGCGATGTCCTGCTCACGGCGGACGTGTTCAGGACGGCAGCGTCCGTCCGCCGAGCGAGGCACGTTGCCAGGTGGGAGTGCGGTCCTTGTCGACCAGGGCGGCACGGGGGCCCTCCAGGAAGTCCGGCGTGCGGATGATCGTGCGCGTGAGGGCGAGTTCGGCCTCCAGGCACTCGCGCAACGTGCACTGTCTGCCTCGGGCCAGCAGGCGTGGGTGATCTCCAGGCTCTGCGGCGAGGCGGACTCCAGGGCGCCCAACGCGGCTGCCGCCCAAGGGGTGTCGAGGTGACGCAGGCGTTTGTCGATCTCGCCGAGGGTCGACGCGCCGAACGCCCAGTCCACGTCCCCGCGAACCTCCGCCAGCCTGCTCTCCGCCACCGGGGAACGGCCGGCGAGACGGTTCAGGACGGCGTCCACCGGCTCATCGGGGCTGTCGGCCAGGACGTCCCCCGCCGTGTCCAGCAGGTCCGCGGGAACGAAATGCGTGGCCAGCCCCGCGTACAAGACATCGGCCGCGTCGATCCTCTGCCCGGTCAGCCCCAGGTACATGCCGATCGCACCGGGCAGCCTCGGCAGAAAGTAGCTCGCCCCGATGTCCGGGAAGAACCCGATCCCGGTCTCGGGCATCGCCAGCACCGCGCGTTCAGTGACGACACGGAAGCCACCATGGACCGACAGCGTCCGGTTTCGATCCTGCTCTCGTCATCGGCGTTCCCTCCAGCAGCCGCCTTGCGACCGAGCACCTCACCGACTGCACGACCTCGCACTGGATCAGAGCGGACCACGTCTCACCCCCGGCCTCCAGGCCCGGGGCGATTGCGCCGTTGGACGTCCCCGGTCGAGATGGGGACCATCTCCGATGCCCTGAAGGGCTTCCTCGCATCCATGAGGCTGACATCAGCATCTGAGTTTACTTTTCAATACTCAGTCAGTAGCGTCATGACCGGCACATCGACCCGTCTGCCGCAGGGGAACCCGGCACGGCACCCGCCCGAGAAGGAGCACCACCATGGGAGTAAGCCCCCAGGCACACGAGTTCGCTGAGTTCCTCGCGGGCGTGAGCGCGAAGTCGTCGACACCCGGCCTCGACCTGGCCGTCGTCCGCGACATCGTCGACTCCAACCACAAGGCGTCGACCGAGCCGGAAGGCGTCACCTACGCCGAAGTGGACGCGGGCGGCGTTCCCGCCCTGTGGGCCATCCCCGAGGGTGCCGATCCCGACCGCGCGCTGCTGCACTTCCACTTCGGTGGATCCGTCACCGCCTCCATGCACTCCGACCGCAAGGCCGCGGGACACATCGCGAAGGCGGCCGGCGCCCGTTCACTGGTCGTGGACTTCCGCCTGGCACCCGAACACCCCTATCCGGCTCAGCTCGACGACGCCGAGACCGCCTACCGGTGGCTGCTCTCGCAGGGCTACGAGCCGCAGAACATCGGCAGCACCGGCCACTCCATCGGCGCCACCCTGGCGGTGATGCTGCCGCTGCGCCTGCTCGCCAAGGGCGAGACCACCCCCGGCGCGATCGTCAGCGTCTCCCCCTGGACCGACCTCACGCTTGAGAACCCGGCAGTGGACGCCAACGAGACCAACGACAAGATGCTCAGCCGCGCCACGCTGGAGCTCTTTAGGGGCGCCTGGCTGCAGGACCCCGCCGTGGACCTCACATCCCCCGAGATCAGCCTCGTGAACGCCGACCTGACCGGCCTGCCGCCCACGCTCGTCCACTACGGCGAGTACGAGACCCTCGCCGACGACGGTGCGCAGCTCGGCCGCCGCCTCGCGGACTTCAAGGTCACCACCGAGACCCACGCGATGCCCGAAGGGCAGCATTCGTTCGTCCTGGGCGCGGGCCGCGTGCCCGAGGTGGACCAGGCCATCGGGCAGATGGGCCAGTGGCTCCGCGAGCACCTCGGCGCGTGAGCGAAAGCCGCGCCGACGTCAGGTCTGCCCGCCAGGCCGCCGCACCACCGCGGTGCCGGTGACCGGTCCGCCGGTCACCGGCATCCTGCTCGACCACGCCGACCGGCATACGGTACGTGTGTCCGACACCGTTCCGCACGCAGCAACACCACCGTCCCTTGATGTAGCCGAATGTGCCGTCATCGGCGTGGCCGACGAGCTCAAGGGACAGATCCCGCGCGGCTTCGTCGTCCTCAAAGCAGGCAGCGACCGAGAACCGGGCGAGGTCGAGGCCGAACTCGTCCAGCTCGTACGGACACGCATCGGCGCCGTCGCCTCCCTCAAGGACGTCACGGTCGTGGCCGCCCTGCCCAAGACCCGCTCGGGAAAGATCCTGCGCAAGACCATGCGCGGCATCGCCGACGGCCACGACGAACCCATCCCCTCCACCGTCGACGACCCCGGCGTCATCGAAACCCTGCGCCCTGTCCTCCGCCGCGCCGATCGCACGCCGTGAACGGCTGCCCCAGGACATGAGCCACGGGGAGCACGTTCCACACCGACGGACACCGGTGCCGATCACCTCGCACGCGCTGGACAGTTTGACGACTCCGGCTGACAACCGTGCCGATCGCCCGCACCGTGCCCATGTCCACGGTGATCCGCCGCAGGAACTTCACCGTCAAGTCCAGCGAGGTGTACGCCACGCGATGGCGGGCCTCGGCGTGTGGGACCGCACGGCCAACGAGAGCGGGTGGACCGCGTTGCTCGGCGAGCGGCGCGGCGGCCCGGACGTCTCCCCGTACGCCGCCCCGGCCCGCGCGGAGGATCTGTCCGGGCTGCCCCCGGCCTTCCTCGACGTCGGCTCGGCCGAGACGTTCCACGACGAGGTCGTCACCTACGCCACCCGCCTGTGGCAGGCCGGCGGAGTCGCCGAGCTCCACGTATGGCCCGGCGGCTTCCACGGCCTCGTTCCCCGGGCAACCCTCTCCCATGCCTGCCAGACGGCCCGGATGGAGTGGCTGCGCCGACTGCTCGCGGAGTAACGGGGCAGGCTGGAGCCCGAGGGGCACGCGGCCGACGGACTCGACGGTGCGGAGTGCCGCCCCGGCTCGGCCGACTGCCGCTGCTGGTTGCTGGAATGACCGGTCGCGCTCGCCCGTGTTCGTTGCCGGTCGAGTCACCCCTACCCGCGGCTGTCATGGCAGGGATGACGTCTTGGCGTTGTGGCAGCGTGAACAGGTGGTCCGAGGGTCAGGATCCGGTGCCGTAGCGGCTGAGCATGAGGGCGACGGCTTCGTCCACGATCGCGGCGTCGGTGGGATCGGGCGGGACGAAGTCGGTCCGTACGAGTTGGGGCCACAGGAACTGGCTGCAGATCATGCCGAGGAACTGTTCGGCCACTTCGGCCGCCGACTGCGGCTGTCCGTCGGCCGAACGGAAGTCGAGTGTGCCGGCCTGTGCCTCGGCCTCCAGGTAGCCGCGGAGCCGGTCGAAGAAGGGCCCGCGGTCGATGGCGAAGCCGGTGCCGACGATGTCGGCGAGTTCCGGCATCGTCGGCAGCTCGGTGATGATGAGGCGGCACAGCGCCGCCGTACCGGGCCGCGAGACCAGGCAGGCGTAGTCACGGCCGATGTGGTCCAGACCATACCGGGGATCACCGGGAGGGGGCGGTTCGGCGTACTCCACGTCCAGCTGCCACTGTTCGGAGGTGACGGCCGCGAACAGCGCGGCCTTGGAGGGGTACCGCTTGAAGAGGGTGCCGGTGGAGACGCGGGCCTCCCTGGCGATCTGAGCCAGGGAGGTCTTGTCGTATCCCCGGGCGAGGAAGAGGTCGCGGGCGGCGCGGATAATACGCGCACGGTTCTCCTCTTTGATCTGCGCGTGATACCCGGCCTGGCACGCATCGCCACCGCTTTCCGCTCGGTCACGGTCCGCCACCGACATACCCACGCCCCTCGCCCGTCTCCGGCCGCGTCCCCGCTGTCAGAGGACGGTCTGGCCGCCGTCCAGGATAAGGTCCTGGCCCACAGCGAAGGCGGAGGCGTCGGAGGCCAGATACACGACGGCTTCCGCGACCTCCTCGGGCAGACCCATGCGCCCCAGCGGAATGCCGGCGCTGATCCCCTCCACAACCGCCGCCTGCACCGCGGGGTCCTCGATCCCAAGCTTGGCCCCTGAGTAGAGCGGGGTGTCCACGGGGCCGGGGCTGACCGCGTTGAACCGGATGCCGTGCGACCTGAGCAGGTCCGCGTTCCACGACCGCATCAGAGAGGAGACAGCCGCCTTCGTCGCGGCGTAGGCGTTGGAATGCCCGTAGCCGCCGTGCGCGCTGCTGGACGCGTTGAGGATGACCGAGGACGGGTTGGCCAGCACGGGCACCAGGGCCTGCGTGAGAAAGAAGACGCTCTTGACGTTGATGTCGAAGAGCCGGTCGAAACTGTCCTCCGTGTGATCCTCGAACGGACGCCAGTCCGAGACACCGGCGTTCAGGAACACCACGTCCAGCTCCCCGAAGTGCTCACCCACCTGCTTCGCCAGGGCGCGCTGCGCGTCGAGATCGCGGGCATCGGCCTGCACCACCGGCACCTTGTCCCCGAGGATCTGCCGCGCCCTGTCGATGCTGGCCGGGGTGACGCCCGTGACCAGCACGTCGGCGCCCTCCGCGACAAAACGCTGCGCGGTCTCCAGACCGATGCCGCTCGTGCCGCCGGTGATGAGGGCGCGCTTGCCCGCAAGACGATTCATGTTCGCTGTTCCTCGCCGAGAAGTAAGGTAAGTCGATGAACTCACCATCGGAAGGTAGCTCCCGCACCACCCTTATGGCAAGTCGATCCACTTACCATCGGTGGCCGGGGGTGGTTCTGCTGAGCCGGGAAGGTGCGAGCGAGCGGGCCACTTCCGGCGACCGAAGCTCCTGAGATCCACGCCGCGGGAGGCTGTTTTAGCGCCCCGCCGGTATGCCCAGAGCCCGATGAGCGCCGCGAGATTTGTGCGGGGCCGCCCGGGTTGGGAAGACCGCCATCTCCCGACTCCTCACCGACGGCCGCGACATGGCATTCGAGTTGCGCACGCCTTGCGCACCGGCGGCACGGATCGTCGCTGCGAGCGGGGTGAGGCCCGCCCCGCCTCGAAACCGAGCGGGATCAGGCAGCGTCGACGAATATGTCGAGCGCGAGATCACCCTCGAATCCGGCAGGGCTGTAGACGGACAGGTCGGTGACGCCTTCGTCGAGCAGGACCTCGTCGTCGATGAACAGGCTGGCGGTGCATGTGCGCGCGTCACGCGTGAGGACGGCGTACGCGGCGTCAGCCATGATCTGCGGACTACGGGCTTGTCCGGCGCCGCCGACCACGTTGCGTACGGCGGCGGTGTCGATCAGGGTTCGCGGCCACAGCGAGTTGGCGGCGATGCCGTCGGCGGCGAGTTCCTCGGCGAGCCCGATGGTGCACAGACTCATCCCGTACTTCGAGAGCGTGTAACCGAGATGCTTGCCCACCCAGTGCGGCGCGAGGTTCAACGGCGGCGAGAGCGTGAGGATGTGCGGGTTGTCCGCCGCGCGCAGGTGCGGGATCGCGGCCTTGCTCAGCAGGAACGTGCCTCGCGTGTTGATGTCCTGCATCAGGTCGTACCGCTTCATCTCCAGCTGCTCCGCCGACGACAGGTCGATCGCACTGGCGTTGTTGACCACGATGTCGATGCCGCCGAAGGCACTGACCGCAGCATTGACGGCGGTGCGTACGTCGTCCTCGTTGCGGACGTCACCGACGACGGCCAGCCCCTTGCCCCCCGTGCGCTCGATCTCCTCGACCGCGGTGTGGACCGTGCCCTCGAGCTTCGGGTGCGGTACGGCGGTCTTGGCGAGCATCACCACGTTCGCCCCGTCGCGGGCCGCGCGAAGGGCGATGGCGAGTCCGATGCCGCGGCTGCCTCCCGACATCAGGACGGTCTTGCCGGCCAGCGTTCGTGTCATGGTCGAACCTCCACAATCGATTGGCTAACTAATTATACGCACTACGAATGATACGGTCCGCGCATGACTTCCACTCCCGCACGCCAGAGCGACCGGCTCTACCACGAGCCCCTCGCCCCCAAAGAGACCCAGTCCGTACGCGCCGCCGTGCGCCGGATCGCGGAGCAAAAAGTGGCTCCGCACGCCGCGGCGATAGCGAACGGCGACGAGCGCACCGACGGCTTCCCCCGCCAGGTGTTCGACGCGCTCGCATCGGCGGGGGTCTTCCGGATCCCCTTCCCCGGCGAGGTCGGCGGCGACGGCCTGGCCCACCCGGCGACCGCCACCGCCGCGGCGATCGAGGAACTCGCCTACTACTCCAGCAGCGTCGCGGCCGTCTTCGACGTGCACTGCATCCTGGCCGGCAACGCCCTGCGGCAGGGCACCGAGGAGCAGCAGCAGCGCTGGCTGCCCAAGGTCGCGTCCGGCTCGGTGGTCGGCGCGTTCGCCACCACCGAGCCCGACGCCTCCAGCGACCTGTCTCCGCAGGCCGTTCAGACCGAGGCCGTACGCACCGAGACCGGCTGGGTGCTGAACGGCCACAAGCGGTGGATCTCCAACTCGCCCGTGGCCGCCTTCGTGGTGGTCCTCGCCCGCACCGGCGAGCGGCTGAGCATGTTCATCGTCAACACAACGCTTCCGGGCGTTCAAATCGGCCTTGCCGACCGCAAGATGGGCAACCGCGGCCAGCTCACCGCGGACATCCGCTTCACGGACGTACACCTGTCCGACGACGACCTCCTCGGCGGCACCGAGGGACACGGACTGCGCCACGCACTGTCCACACTGACCTACGGCCGGATCGGCATCGCGGCCGCCGGGGTCGGCATGGCACAGGCCGCCTTCGACCACACCGTGGCCCACCTGTCGACGCGACACGCCTTCGGCAAGCCGGTGGCCGCCAACCAGCACTGGCAGTTCCTGCTCGCCGAGCGGGCCACCGAGATCGACAACGCCCGCACCCTCGTCACCAAGGCCGCCCTGCGCCTGGACGCCGGCAACCCGTCCCCGGAACCCGAGGCCGCGATGGCGAAGTACTACGCCACCAAACTGTCGGTGGACATGGCGCGCGACGCCGTCCAGGCTTTCGGAGGCCTCGGCTTCGCCCGCGAACTCGGCGCCGACGGAAGCCCCGGCCCCGTCGAGGCGATCTACCGGGACAGCAAGATCGGCGAGATCTACGAGGG
This sequence comes from Streptomyces lincolnensis, assembly GCF_001685355.1. GTDB lineage: Bacteria > Actinomycetota > Actinomycetes > Streptomycetales > Streptomycetaceae > Streptomyces > Streptomyces lincolnensis. Next base: position 39,147 of record NZ_CP016438.1, read on the forward strand.
CACCAACGAGATCCAGAAGTGGGTCATCGCCCGGCAGATCTTCGGCCGGACCATCGTCGGCTGACGGCGGCGGCCCAGCCGATGCCCTGCCCTGCGAGCCCCGCTTCCCGCGCACCGGGATAGCTGCCCCGGTCCGGCCGCGCCAGGCCTTCTCGTACGATGGACCCAGACGATACGCAGGGCTAACCATAGGCGGGATAAACGATGTCCGAGGCTCCGCTGGTACCGGGGACCGTGGCCGAACACACCATCTGCCTGCTGGTCAAACTCGGACAGGTGGCCTTCAGGATCGCCGAAGACGGCATCAGCGGAACCGGCCTGCGCGTGCGCCACTACAGCGTCCTGCAGGCCCTGGCCGACAACGGCGCCATGCCGCAACTGGCGCTCGGCTCGTTCCTGCGCATCGACCCGGCGACGATGGTGACGAGCCTCGACGACCTGGAACGGGCCGGATACGCCGAGCGGACACGCGATCCGCAGGACCGACGCCGGTACGCCGTCGACATCACCGACGCCGGGCGCAAGGTCCTGGCCGACCTCAACCGCACACTCGTCGGTCTCGACAGCGAAACCCTCGCCGACCTGGGCACCACTGAACGGCACTCGCTCCACGCCCTGTTGAGCAGCCTCGCCGAGAGTCCCGCTCTCACCGCCATGTTCGATGCCGTCCGCGAGCAGAGCGGCGCGAAGAGGGCTTAACCGCAGGAGGAGATTTCCACAGTCCGGGGCGACACGCCTCGGCCGCGATGGCCGGGCCGCACGGGCAGTCAGCCGCCCCCGCCGCCGATTCGAGGCCGCTCGCCTTCGCGGTCGGCGGCGGCTGCGAGGTGGTCTGCCCGCTTACAGGTCGTCACGACGATGACGAGTTCACCGTCACGATGGTCGGCCTCATCTCCGGGATGCCTGGCCGGCATCAGCAAGGGCATCGACCGACAACTCGGCGAAGGGAACGCGCACGGACCGGTGCCATATCCGCCGGGCCCGCGCCGAGCACGACGACGCCGTGTACTCACCGTGTACGTCCATGGACGGTTCCTATCAACCGCGTGATCGGCCACCTCGGCGGTGGCCTGGTACATCCCCGTCAGCGCCCCGTCGCCACGGCGTACGCCCAGGACGGTCATCGCCGATCGCGGACCCCGTCGACTTCGCGTACTCCGGCCTCGACGGCACCGAGCCTGAGGGGCTCAAGGCGCGGGTCTGGCGGACGGCGTCGGCGTATGGCGCCCCGCCTCGGGCCGCGGTGGCCTGTCGTCAGCGTGCCGCCTCGTCCTCGATGTCGCGGACCAGGTCGATGGCCCGGCCCAGGGTGGCGAGTCGGGCGTCGAGGCTCTCGCCGGCGGGATAGAAACGAACGGTGTCGACACCGACGTCGCGCCACACGCGCAGCCGCTCGCGCACCATGTCCTCGGTTCCGATCAGCGTGGTCGCCAGCACCATCTCGTCGGTGATCAGGCCGGCCGCGCCGTCCCGGTCCCCGGCCTGCCAGCGGTCCCGTACCTCGGCCGCGACCTCGGCCCAACCCTGACGGCTGTAGGCGTTGTTGTAGAAATTCGTGGTCGCAGATCCCATGCCGCCGAGGCTGAAGGCCAGCTCCTTCTTGCGTCCGGCCACCATCGCGCGCAGCGCGTCCTCGTCGTCCGCGAAGGCGACCTCGGCGCCCTGGCAGATGTCGAGGTCGGCGCGTGTACGGCCGGCGCCCGCCAGGCCGCGGTCCAGGTGGTCGAAGTACGCCTCCTTGGCGCCTTCGGGTACGAAACTGGTGCCCAGCCAGCCGTCGGCGATCTCGCCGGTCAGGTGCAGCATCTTCGGCGAGAGGGTGGCCAGGTAGACGGGGATGTCGTGTTCGGCACGCATGGACAGGCGCATGGGTCTGGCGTCGCCGCCCGGCAGCGGGATCCGGAACTCCTGCCCGGCGTGGGTGACCTTCTCCCCCGAGGCGGCCTGTCGCACGATCTCGACGGTCTCGCGCATCCGGGTGAGCGGCCGGTCGAACGGCACGCCGTGCAGCCCCTCGATCACCTGCGGTCCGGAGGGGCCCAGCCCGAGGAGGAAGCGCCCCTGGGAGATCTGCGACAGCGTGATCGCGGCTCGGGCGATGGCCATCGGCGTGCGGGTGCCGAGCTGGATGATTCCCGAGCCGAGAAGCATGCGCTCGGTCTTCGCGGCGAGATAGCCCAACGGCGAGGGCGCCTCGGAGCCCCACGCCTCCGCCACCCAGCAGATGTCGAGACCGAGCCTCTCCGCCTCGGTGACGTAGTCGACGATCTCCCGCCAGTCGCCCCCGGAGGCTTCGATCGTGGTGGAGGTACGCATCAGACATCCGCCTCGTCCGCGGTCTGGGCGCTCTCGGCCAGCTTCTTGAATCCTTCGAGGGTGACGGTCATGTTGGCCTCGAACTCCCGCATGCGCACGAAGACGATCTTCTGCTCCTTCTCCGGCATGCGTTCGATGGCGAAGGAGAGACCCGAGGGGGCCGGCCCCATCTGCATCCATTCCCGCAGCAGCGTGCCCCCGTCCTGCGGCTCCAGGGTGAACCGCCAGATGGCTGTCGGGTGCTGCGGATCCTCGACCGCCCAGGCGAGCCTCCTCGGCGGCTCGTACTCGACGATGTGGGACGTGGTGGCCCACTCCCCGAACGCGTCGTGCTTGCTCCGGCCGACGAACCGCGCCCCGAGGGCAGGGCCGCTCCCGCCGTCCAGCCATTCCACCGACTGCAGCTCGGAACTCATGCGCGGCATCAGCTCGATGTCGGACACCAGCGTCCACACCTGAGCCGGCGCTGCGGCGATCCAGGTGTGCACCTCGACCGTCGGCTTGTCCGCATAGCGTGCGCCCGTCCACTCCATGACCTCGCAGCCTCCCTGCCCGCCAGGAACTCCCGCATGAGCTTCTGACCGGTAAAGTTGCGTAGATAGACTCACTTGTCAAGGGTGACGCGGCTTCCAGAGCGCTGCCCGATCAGCCCGCGAATCGCTCCTGCACATCCGGCCGTTCGGCCAAGTGCGGTGGGTAGCCGGGGCCCATCCGGGGGTGGGTGTTGTCCGCCGTCATGGGCTCGCCGCAGGCGGCGCACACCACCTCGGCATGAGTGTCCTGCCCGCACGCCTCGTGGCGCATCGTCACCGGCGGGCCCGCTTCGCCGGAGAGCCAGCGGTCCCCCCACCGGTTCATCACCAGCAGCACGCCATAGAAGTCGCGCCCCTTCTCGGTGAGCACGTAGTCATGGCGGACCGGCTCCGTCTGGTAGGGCCGCTTCTCCAGCAGCCCCTCCTCCACCAGCCGGCGCAGCCGGTCCGTCAGCGTGTTGCGGGCGATCCCCAGCGACTCCTGGAACGCGTCGAACCGCCGGATCCCGTAGAACGCCTCACGCAGCACCAACGGCGTCCACCAGTCCCCGAGCAGGTCCATGGTGCGCGCGATCGAACAGGGCCACTGCGCAAAGGATGTCCGTCTCATGACGGCCAGCATAGGTTCGTCCAGTCGTGAGACCCAGCAGGTGAACCTAACAACGACCGGTGCGCAGTCTCTTGTGCTCCATCAATAACGAAGTTATGTTGCCGCCATGAAACGTGACTTGCTGGGCAAGAAGCTGGTTGTCACCGGTGCGGCACGCGGCATCGGCGAGAAGGTGGCCCGCCTGGCCGCCGCCCGAGGGGCCCGGGTGACCGTGATCGGCCTCGAAGCGGATCGATTGCGGGCTCTTGCCGACGAGCTGGGTCCCGCCGCTTCGTGGCGTGAGGCCGATGTGCGCGACGGGGCCGCTCTGCGATCGGCGCTCGACGAGGCCGCGGAGGTCATGGGCGGCATCGACCTCGTGGTCGCCAATGCCGGCGTCGTGGCGTACGGGACGGTGCGGCAGACGGACGAAGCGTCGTTCGAGCGGGTCCTGGACATCAACCTGAACGGCGTGTTCCGCACCCTCAAGTACGCGACGCCGCACCTGGAGCGCAGCCGGGGCCACGTGCTGGTCGTGGCGTCCGCACTGTCGTTCATGCCGCTGGCCGCGATGGCCTCCTACGGCGCGAGCAAGGCCGGGGCCGAGCTGCTCGCCCTGACCTACCGGCAGGAGGTGGCCCACCTCGGAGTCACGGTCGGCGTGGTGCACCCCTCCTGGATCGACACGGACCTCGTGCGGGGCGCCGAGGCGGACCTGCCCTCGTTCCAGGACCTGCGCGCGCGACTCCCCTATCCGGGCAATGTCACCACGAGCTCCGACCGGGCGGCCGCCGCGATCGTCGACGGGCTGGTGCGCCGACGCGCCCGCGTGTACGTCCCGCGTGCGGTTGTCGTGGCCAACTGGGCCAAGGCTGTGCTGAATTCACCGCTGGCCTGGCCTTGGGCGAGGCGCTTCGCGGCCCGGGCGGTGCCGTCCCTCGAACGGGAGGTCGCGGCGCTGGGGAGGCAGGACCAACTCACGCCTGGCACAGATGCCCCTCCCGCGGAGACCAGGGCGTCCTAGCCGGCCGCGCACCGGGGCAGCACCCGACGACCAGGCCTCTCAGCGGCCTTGGACGATCGAGTCGTACAGGCGCGCGCCGGTCTCGTGGGAGGCCTCGGCGCGTTCCCGCTCATCTCCCAGGCCGACAGCGAAGTTCACGCCCATCGGCAGGAGGACCTGCGTCACGGCGTCGTCGAACTCGACGAAGTGCTCGGCCAGTTCGAGGGTGATGTAACCGTGCACGTAGCTCCACAGCTGGGCGGCGATGGCTTCGGGTTCCTGCCGCTCGACCCTGCCGGAGCGCAGGAGCCGTTCGCATGCCGCGGTGACATGGGCGTGGGCTTCCCGAAAGGCCGGGGAGTGCCCGCTCAGGCGGCGGTCCGTATCCGGCAGAGGCCGGTAGGTCGCCCGGGTGGACAGTCCGAACATCAGGTCGTAGAGGTGAGGGTTCTCGCGGGCCTGCCGACGGCAGGTCAGGGCCATGGCGAAGAGATCCGCGATCGGGTCCTCCGTCACCGGTACCCGGCCGAACGCTGCGCCGAGTTCCTTGAACCCGTGGTCGGCGACAGCGCTCATCAGCTCGGGGATCCCGCCGAAGTGGCTGTAGACCACCATCGTCGACAGTCCGCTCGCGGAGGCCACCGTGCGCGCCTTCACAGCCGACGGACCCTGCTCGGCCAGCAGGCCGATGGCCGCCTGCACAAGTCGTTCCGGTGCGTCTTCGAGCCTCGCCCGCCCTGCCATGTCCCGCACGCCTCCACCGTTGACACACAAGAAATAACTTGGTTATGTAATTCTTCACGGCAATAGTACACATCGCACGTGACGTGCCGCCTTCGATACACGCGTCCGCCTTCGGACACGTATCACGCGCTGGTCCAGTCTCCTGCCGCCCGTGCGGGCACAGCGTGTCGGGGCGAACCCGACCTCATCGCTGCGACACGCATCCGCGGCCGTCCCGACGCACTTTCCCACCCCCGCCATGAACTCAGCACGGGAGCAGAACTCATGCCATACAAAGACAAGGGCCGTCTGACGGTCGAAGATCGCGGGGCCGTCCTGATCGTCCGGGTCGACGGCGGCCCGCATCAGGAGTTCGGCCTCGACATCGCCCAGCAGCTGGACAGGCTGGTGGCCCGAGCCGACCGTGATCCGAACGTCCGTGCCGTCGTCTTCACCGGGGCGCATCCCGAGCGGTTCGTCAGCCATGCCGCGGTCCGGTGGCTGCAGGAGGAGGGCGCCGCGAGCCCTACGGTCGGCCGGCGCGCTGCCTCAGCCGTCGTCCGCATGGCCAAGCACGTGGACCGCTCCCGCGTCCTCGGGCCCGTGATGCGCAGAACCCCGATGCGCGGGGCTCTGCAGCTGGAACGTCTGCACAGGACCTTCCTGCGGATGAACGCCAGCGGCGTGCTCTACGTCGCCGCCCTCAACGGTTCGGCTCTCGGCCTCGGCGCGGAGTTCGCCTGGGCGTGCGATCTGCGGGTCATGGCCGACGGGGACTTCTTCATCGGCCAGCCGGAGATCCTCCTCGGCATCATCCCGGGCGGTGGCGGCACCCAGCGGCTGACCCGCCTGATCGGCACCCATCGGTCCCTGGCCGCGATCCTCGAAGGCAAGCCGTTCACACCCGCGGAAGCTCTCGCCAACGGGGCGGTGGACAAGGTCGTCGCGCAGGACAAGGTGATCGCGCAGGCGGTCGAACTCGCCGAGCACTTCGGGAAGCGGTCGAAGGGGTCGGTCGCGGCCGCCAAGAGGTCGGTGTACTTCGGCGGCTCGATGTCACTGGAGGACGGCCTGCACGTCGAACGCGCCGAGTTCTTCACCCAGGTCATGTCGAAGGAAGGCCAGAGGCTGATGCTCGACTACCAGGCCACTACCGACGCCACCGGCGAACTCCCGCTCTACACACCGGGCACCTACGCCCGGGCCCTCGCGTCGGGCAGCGTGCCGGGCCGTCGCTCGACGACCGGGCGGTGAACCGACGATGACCACTCAGCAGTCCTTCACCCGTCACGACATCACGTTCCCTTCCGGCGACAGCACCTGCGCCGGCTGGCTCTACCTCCCCACGGGCGTCACGTCTGCGCCCGTCGTCATCCTCGGGCACGGCCTCGGCGCCGTCCGCGAGATGCGCCTGGACGCCTTCGCCGAGCGCTTCGCACAGGCCGGCATCGCCGCGGTGGCCTTCACCTACCGGCACTTCGGCGACAGCGGCGGCCACCCTCGCCAGCTCCTGTCGATCAAGCGTCAGCTCACCGACTGGGACGCCGCCATCGCCTACGTCACAGCGCGCGCGGACGTCGACCGCACACGCATCGCCGTATGGGGCAGCTCGTTCGGCGGCGGCCATGCCATCACCGTCGCCTCACGCCACCCCGAACTGCGCGCGGCAGTGTCCCAGTGCCCCTTCACCGACGGTCTCGCCTCCGCGCTCGCGCTCGGCCCTGCCGCCTCGCTCAAGGTCCTCCCCGTGGTAGCCCGCGATCTGGCAGCCAGAGGCCGCGGAAAGCCGCCCGTGATGGTTCCGATCGCCGCCGCCCCCGGCACACCGGCCCTCATGAACGCCCCCGACGCCCTGCCCGGATACCAGGCGCTCCAGCCCGCGGAAACGACATTCCGCAACGAGGTGGCGGCACGCGTCATCCCGACCATCCTCACCTACCGGCCCGGACGCGCGGCCAAGAAGATCACCATCCCGATCCTCTTCTGCGTCAGCGACACCGACTCCGTCACGCCTCCCGCCCAGACCCTCCGCTACGCGCGCACCGCACCCAAGGGAGAGATCAAGAGGTACGACGCCGGCCACTTCGACTTCTACACCGGCGAGACCTTCGAAGTACTGGTGCGCGACCAGATCGAGTTCCTCACCCGCCAGCTGAACCCGGCAGCCGCCGCGTCAGCTGCGTGACCGGACCGCATCACACCCAGACAGGTACGCCCTCGCCATGAATTTCGCATCCCTGCCCGACCGCCGCGCGTCCCTCGACCCCGACGGAGCCGCGGTCTCGGACGGCCGCCAGGCCCTCACCAACGTCCAGTTGCTGCGTCGCGTCCAGGCGGCGTCACGTCACCTGCAGGACCTCGGGGTCGGCCCCGGCGACGTCGTGGCCCTCAGGCTGACCAACCGCGTCGAGTTCGTGCTCCTGCTGTTCGCCGCCTGGCGGCTCGGCGCCACCATCACGCCGGTCAATCCGAGCATGACCGACATCGAAGTCGCCCGACAGCTCACAGACTCCGGCGCACGCCTGATGGTGAGCGAGGACGGTGAGACCGCCGTGGCAGACGGGACTGCCGTCCTCGCCGTCGGCGAACTGCATGACGCAGCGGCGGAGCCGGATCAAGCACCCCTTGCGGACCCGTCCGCGCTGGCCCTGCTCATCTACACCAGCGGCACGACCGGGGTTCCCAAAGGGGTGATGCTCGACCACGCCAACATCGACGCCATGGCGGACATGGGGCGCCGGGCGCTGGAGGTCGGGCCGGCCGACCGGTGCCTGCTGATCCTGCCGCTCTTCCACGTCAACGGCATCGTGGTCAGCACCCTCATCCCGTTGCTGGCGGGCGCGAGCGTCACCATCGCCGACCGATTCCATCCCGAGACCTTCTTCGACGTCGTCGAGCGCGAGCGCCCCACCTTCCTCAGCGCCGTGCCGACGATCTACAGCATGCTCGCGGCGCTCCCGGACCAGGTCCGCCCCGACACCTCGTCCCTGCGCTTCGGAGTCTGCGGCGCCGCACCCGCCTCCGCCGAGCTGCTGACCCGGTTCGAGGCCCGCTACGGGTTTCCGCTCATCGAGGGGTACGGGCTGTCCGAGGGAACCTGCGCGTCCACCATCAATCCTGTTGCGGGCCCTCGACGCGCCGGAACCGTGGGACTGCCCTTCCCCGGCCAGGAGATCCGGATCGTCGACGCCGACGGCAGCGAGGTGCCGCCGGGCGTGGAGGGAGAGGTCGTCGTGCGGGGACCCAACGTCATGCGGGGCTATCTCGGCCGCCCGGAAGAAACAGCCAAAGTCCTCGTCGACGGCTGGCTGCGCACCGGCGACGTGGGCCGGCTCGACGCCGACGGATACCTGACCCTGGTCGGACGTTCGAAAGACATGATCATCCGGGGCGGGGAGAACATCTACCCCAAGGAGATCGAGGACGTCCTCGTCGGTGACCCATCGGTGCTCGAGGCCGCCGTGATCGGCGTCCCCGACGAGAAATGGGGAGAAGTCGTCGTCGCCTACGTCCAGCCCCGACCGGGTTCGACCATCGATCCCTCGGCACTGCAGTCCCTCTGTGCGCGCAGCCTCACCGGCTTCAAGCGCCCGACCGCGTTCTTCGTGGTGGAAGCCATCGCGAAGAACCCGGTCGGCAAGATCGACAAGGTCTCGCTGCGCGCTGCCCACACTGAGGTCTCTGCCCGGTCCTGACCTCTATTGATGGCGCTGTGGGCCCTCTCCGGCGGCTGGCCCCCAGCTCCGTGCCAGGGACCGAGTGGCAGATCCGGGGCTCCCCGGAACTTCGCGAGCTTCGCCGCGCGCCCGGCCTACCGGGGACATCCGCGAAGTTGCCCGCATGGGTGGCTCAGGCCCTTGGCTATTGGGCGGCGACGGTGAGGGCCGTCGCCGCCCGCGGCCCCGCACAGTCGCCGGGGGCTTCGCCGGCCAGAAACACACATCGCGTATGGCGACCCGGACACCGGTCTGGTCATCGCCGGACCTGCGGGCAGCAACCCCGACCGGGCCGCCCGAGCCGCTCGCCCAGAGGCATCACGGCTCTGAGGCAGCCTCCTCGGCCCGGGCGTCAACGGCACTCCATGCTCACTGTCGTTCGAGGAACTCGAGCGCTGTCTCCACCTGTGCCGGTCAGCTGCGGTCCTTCGGCCTGAACGTGGATCACCAACTCCTCGATCAGCCCGGTCATCCACCGCTTTCACCGACTGCGGGACAGTTACCCAAAAGAGGTCTCTACCCGGATTCACAGGCAGCCCAGTCCGCTTTGAGGATCTCTGCTATCAAGTCATCTTGTTCCGAGGTGAGTTGACCGGCGTTCTTTTTGGAACGCGTCTTGCAGAGCCAGGGTCCGATCATGACGCGTTCTCCGTCGACCTCAACCCATTCCCGGGCACCTGGCGGGCGGTTCCAGTGCTCGACGAAGATCCGGAGGATCTGCGCGGTCTGCTCGAAGGAACGGCGGGGCCGCTTCGCCGCGGGAGGGCTCATCCGCCTCGCAGGGGGCAGGGCGGTGGCGTTCGGGGTCAGCCGCAGGCGGGCCAGGAGGTCGCGTTGCCCGGGGTCGAGCTGGTTCCAGGTGGAGAACTGGCGGTGCAGCCAGCTTCCCACCTTCACCTCGTCGATCACCGTGTCGCGGCGCAGCGTGGCGGGGCTGTGGCCGGCTTCGATGTGGCGTCGCAGGAGGTGGTATTTGCGGTGCCAGTCGGGGCCGTGCGGGAGGGTCCAGTGGGGGTCCAGGGCCGTGAGCTGGGCGTGTCGGTCGGGGTGGAGGCGGTGGTTGCGGGCGAGGGCTCGTTGGCTGACGAGGAACTGGCCGCCGGGCTGTTGGAGAGGGATGGCGAGGTGGCCGTGCTCGGTGTGGAAGGCGGTGACGGTGGTGAGGTGGCCCTGCCAGACTGCTTCGTGGTCGTCCCAGATCATGCCGAGCGCGTCGAGTTCGGCGATCCAGTCCTCGGTGAGGATGCCTTGTCTGCGGGCGGTGCGCTGGCCGGCGATGAAGCTGCCGAGCCGGTAACCGTAGGCGTCTTCGTAGTCGGTGGGGACGCGCAGGTGGTGGTGTTCGGCGTGGAAGCGGGTCGCGGCCGCCAGCCCTGCCCGGCGTGGGGCGGAGAGGGCCGCGTTGTCGGCGGGCCAGGCGATCAGGTCCATGGCCCGGGCGATGCTGTCGGGGTCGAGGGTGAAGTCGAAGCGGAAGCGGCGGGCGAGGAGCGTGCGGGCGCCTTGCTCCAGGCGGTGTTTGGCGGTGGTGCGGGGGGCCCGGGCCGCGATGGTCTGGTCGTGGTGGCGCAGGGCCGCGGTGACGAGCCAGAGGGCTTCGTAGGGGGTGCCGAGGAGGTCGGTGGGGTCGGCGCCGTGGGGGATGTAGGCGGGGATGACGAGGCTGGCGGTCTTCGTTTCCTGGGTGGGAGGTTTACGCAGGGCGCGGCCGAGGGCTTGGACGATGCGGCGGACGCTGGCGGTGCGGTCGGCGAAGACGACGGCGTCGACGGCCGGCAGGTCGACGCCCTCCCCCAGCACCTGGGCGTTGGTCAGCACGGCGCGGTCGGCGGTGGCGAAGTCGGTCAGGATGTCGTGGCGCTGGCCGGGGTTGTGGGTGCCGTTGATCGACTGGACGACCAGGTCACCGGTCCAGGCGGGACGTTGGTCTTCGGTGAGGGTGCGCAGGGTGTGGGGGAACTGGCGGGCGAAGTCGGTGGCGTCGGCGACCTGCTGGAAGTACACGATCACGTGGTGGAGGTCGTGTTCGGTCATCGCTTTGAGTACTGCCAGGTGCAGTGCGGTGGTGCGGCGTGCGGCCGGGCCGAAGCCGGAGTGCGTGTCGAGGGTGGTGAGTACGGTGCGCAGGTGGGCGTCGGTGATCGTGGGGACGACCAGTTGGTAGTCGGCGAGGACTCCGTCCTCGATGGCGTCCGCGTGGCTGTAGGTGTGCAGGCGGGGGCCGAAGGTTTTCGTGTCCGTCATGGAGGCGACGAGGGCGGGGGTGTCCCAGGCGGGGGCGGTGGCTGCGGTGCGCTTGGGCTGGGGGCGGGTGGTGGGTGCTTCGGTCAGGCGGGGTGGATCCCATTCGTAGGGGGTGGCGGTCAGGTAGAGGCGGCGGTCGGCGCGGATGCGGTTGTGGTCGTGCAGGACGGTCCAGTCCTTGTCCCAGCTTCCTGCGGTGCGGTGTGCCTCGTCGACGATCAGGAGGTCGAAGGTGGGTGCGGGAGCGCGGGTGTGCTGGGTCTGTTCGATTCTCGGGAGGGAGTCGAGGGTGACGAAGACGGTGGCGTGCTCGTGCCGGGCCAGCCAGGTCGCCAGGAACTCCGGGTTGTTGGTGCTGTGGACGGCTGCTCCGGCCAGGACCGGGTGCTTGGCCGCAGCCAGGGAGGAGACGGCCATCATCGGTTCTGGGCGTCCGTCGTTGCGGGCTGTGCGGGCCCACTGTGAGATGAGGTCCAGGCTCGGCACGGCGATCAGCAGGTGCCGGGCATCAAGGGCTTCGGCGGTCCGTAGCGCGGTGATCGTTTTTCCAGTGCCGCAGGCCGACACCATGTGTCCGCGGGTGTGTGCGCGTGCCAGGTGACGTGCCGCGCTGTCGACGGCCCGCTGCTGGTCCGGGCGTAGTGAGAGCCGGGCGGGGCGGGTGCGGGAGACGGCGGAGATCTCAGCGATGGGCTCATCGGGGGAAGACATGGGGCAGGTCCTCAGTGCGCGATGGAGCGGTGGCCGGCGAGATCCATCGTGGCGTGTGTCCTTCGCTGAGCAGTATTGCGGGGGCAGTGGGCATGGGTCGTGTCCGTGCAACGTTAGGGGATGTCGTGGGGCTGGTCTGGAGGCTAGGCGAACAGGGCTTCCACCAGAACTGCTTGGAGCATTCCTGCTTCGAGGGCGGTCGTGATTTCGGCTGCGGAGGGGTCCCCGGTGAGGCCAGTGCACAGGACCGCGCAGGGCTCGTTCTGAAGCATCTTCCACATCGCGTCGGACAGAACGGTATTGGGGACGCGAAAAGTCTGCGTCTCTTCCTGAGTGGGGCCCTCGTAGTAGATGCCCCTGAAGGTGCGGTCCGGGGTGGCGAAGACTGCCTTCCACTTCTGGTGGGCCTCGGGGATGGTCTCTCCCTGCCAGGTCGGCCAGATAAAGCGGCTTCGATCGACGTCGGTCTCAGCCAGGTGGGTGGCGGGGCTCACCACGATCACGATCACGTCGGTGCCCAGAGTGATTTCGTTGCTGCGGTTGGTCAGGCGGTTGACCTGTACCTGTGAGGTGGGGAGCGTGACGTGGGTGAGGCCGATGTTGAAGACAGGCAGCCGGCCGGGTGAGTGGGGCGGTGTCGTCATGATGCCGGAGTACTCCTGGTTGAGGTCGTTCGGTTCTTTCGTGCTTTTGGGCTGCGGTACGTCTGGTGATGTCAGCCGAGGCTCGGGTTCCGGGTCTGTTGGACGGGTGCGGCGGGCGCTGCCGGGAGGATCCGGTGCAGCTGTTCGTGCCGGGGGCCGGAGCGGAGGGACGCCCGTGGTCCCGTGGTCTGCCGTGGCTTTGACGTCGGCGATTGGCCCCACCGAATTGGCCATCGTTGGCGCCGACGGGTGTTCGATGACGGTCCGCGGCGGCCCCACCTCGTGGCCGTATCTGCAGCGAGTGGCAGTGGGGCCGCTTTCGGGACGTCACACGCCGCTTGCCGTCCAGGTGGGGCCAGGTGGCCAATATCGAGGGGCCGCTGACAGACGTCACAGCCAGTCTGCCGGTTGGTACGGCGGGTTCAGGGTGTGCGGTGCCGGCGGCGTGAGATCCAGCGCATATCTAGGGCTTCCAGGGCATCCAGTTGTTCTCGCGAGAGGGCCTGCGGAAAACGCCGCTTCTCGGCGAGCCACCTTCCCAGGGCGAAGGCGGCGGCGTCCTCACAGGTGTAGTTGTAGGGAACGTCCAGGTGATGGTGGCGGCGGTGGTAGGCGTAGGCGGCCTGCAATCCTCGGGCGAAGGCCCGTTGGGAAGCGCCGCGCGGGCGGCGCAGCAGGAGGGCCAGGGGGTGTTCGATGGGGAGGTCGCCCAGGAGGTGCGCTGGTAGTCCTCGAGCTTGTCGAGGTTGTCGATCTGTTCGGCCAGCCATTGGGTCAGCACAGGGGCGGCGCCGGTGAGTTGGTGCGGTCCGGGGAAGACCAGGGTGTTGTCGCGTGCGGTGGCGTGGGCGCGGGCGTAGGTGCGTTTCCATTCGGCTCTGCCTTTGGCGTTCCACCAGGGGTAGATCTCATTCAGGGCCCGCTGGTAGCAGTGGGGCAGGCGACGGGTGTTGGCTTCCTTTCGGCTGTCGGCGAGCCAGCGGCCCAGGTGCATGCCTTGGTGGTGTTCGGCCCACCGGGGTGCGAGGTGTCCGTGGCGGGTGACGTAGTCGCGGGCGATGAGGAGTTTGCGCTCGATGCTGTGCGGGGGGTGCTCCCAGATCATGCCGAGGGTGTCCAGTGCTGCGATGCGTTCGGGCAGGAGCAGGCCGTTGTTGCGCATGGAGCGTTGTGCGCCGATCCACCAGCCGAGGTAGAAGCGGCCGTCGTGGAGGTAGCGGCTGGGGACGTCGAGGTGGCCGTTTTGGAGGTGGAAGTCTGTGGCAACTTCGAAGACGGCCTCCCATACGCGGTTGGGGGCCATGACGTCGTTCAGGTCGAGAACGGGGATGATCTCGTCGGCGCGTTCCGGGGGTGGGGCGAGCTGGGGGGTGTCGGTGGGGTCGCTCGGGTACCGGAAGTGGTCGACGAGGTGGAAGGTGTGCTCGTCGTAGACGTCGAGGTCGATGAGGACCTTGTAGATCAGGTGGAAGGCGGTTTTCTTGACGGCCTCCTCGAGGGTTTCGCCGGGTGCCATGTAGATGGGGATGACGATGGTGGAGATCTTGTTGTCGCCCGGGGTCTGGCGCAGTGCGCGTCCGATGGACTGGATGATGTCGATGCTGCTGGTCTTGGGGTGGGCGAAGAGCAGGGAGTCGATGGCGGGGATGTCGACGCCTTCGGCGCAGCAGCGGCAGTTGGTGAGGACGGCCCGGCGGGGCGGCTGCTGTGAGGCGGGGGTGTTGAGGGGCGCGGAGGCGAAGTCGGTGTAGTTCTTGTGGCGTTCGAAGGGGCTCTGCCTGGAGTTGACGGTGCCGACCTGCAGGGGGGCGTGGTAGGCCGGGGGCATGAGGGCCGCGGTCTCGTGGAGTGTTTCGGCGAAGACGTCCGCTGCGGCGATGCAGGGGTGGAAGGTCAGCGTGCGACGCAGGTCGTAGCGGTGCTGGGCGACCAGCAGGGCGACTTGGGCGGCTGCGGCACGCAAGGCTTCGCCGGTCCAGGTGTGTGCGGGGAGCCGGTTGAGGAGGCCTCGCAGGTCTTCGTCTCTGATCACGACGCCGGCGATGCGGTAGTCGGCGAGGAGCACCTCGTCGATCGCCTCTCTCAGGGAGATGCGGTAGACGACGGGCCCGTAGATGCTCACGTCGTCCATGGAGGCGATGACGGTGTCGGCGTTGATGCCCTTTTCGCGGGCTTTCTTTTCGTCGAAGACGCGGGGCGTCGCGGTCATGTAGAGGCGGTGGCGGGCGGGCAGCTTGTCGTCGTGGTGGATGCGGGCCCAGGGCTTGTCGTAGTCACCGGCGGTGCGGTGGGCTTCGTCGGCGACCACGACGTCCCAGCGGGGTAGGTGGGCTTCGACGACCTTGTCCAGGGAGTCATAGGTGCAGAACACGTTGAGCGGTCCTGGGGTCTCGGCTGCCTGCCAGGCCAGGTCGTCGGCGGTGCCCACCATGGTGAGGATGCCGGCCAGGTCCGGGTCTGCCGGGCGGCTTGAGGAACAGACGCCGTGGTAGCGGCCGGGACGTCCTTCGCTGTGCCATTTCGCGGCGGTCTGCTCAAGGAGTCGCAGGGAGGGGACTGCCACCAGGGAGGCGCCTTCGGGTGCGGTTTCCTGGACGACGTGCAGGGCCACCAGGGTCTTTCCGGTGCCGGTGGCCATGTAGACGCCGACGCGGCGGTAGCCCTCGATGAAGCTGCTCGCGGAGGTGTCGACGGCGATTTGCTGGCCTCCCCGCAGGCGGGTCTTCAGACGCGAGGCGGTCGCGGGGGCGGGGGCGGTCGTATCCGGGCGGATGCGCGTCGTCGTGGCCATGGTCCTCCCCCGGTGACGGTGTGCACGTGCACCTGGTTCACAGGGTGAGATGGGTGTGCTGGGCGATGACTGGGCGTTTGCCGGGGTTCACCCGAACGAGTGCTGGTGCTCTTGACCAGCCTCCGGCGGGCCGGTCACGGTGGCCGTGGTGACGGCTTCGGTGGAAGGGCAGCGGTGCTGGACGATCCCGGTCTGTACGGGCCTCGCCGGCCGCTGCCGCTGCGTGTGGGGCCGGTGCCGGGTGAGTCGACGGGGTCGTTCGTGAACCGGCTCGCGCACGCCAACGGCCTGAGCCTGGCTGCTTTCCTCGACCGCGTCGGGCAGGGCGAGGCATCCGCGTACCCCGAGCGGGTGGAGAAGTACCCGCAGTCCACCGAGATGTACATGAACGAGGCGGGGCTGCGCTATCTGGCTGTCCTTGCTGACCGGGCAGCTGGTCTTCTGCAGCAGGATCTGCCCAGCCTGGGCGCGGAGCACCTGCTGCCCGGCCTGGAGGCGGCACCGTGGAGGTGGCGCTGGGAGCCTGTGGCGGGGCACCTCGTGCGGTACTGCCCGCTGTGCGCTGACGCCCTGGGTGTCGGCGAGGCGGTGTGGCTGATGTCGCCGGCCAGCTGGCAGGTCTGCGTGCGGCACGGTTACTGGTCGGACGACTCCCGCGGCCGCGGTCCGGACTTCGTGCAGCTGGCCGAACTGCCCGAGACGGTGACGGCGCACCAGGTGCGCCAGCAGCTGGCCGAGCGGTGGGGGCCGGCCGGCGAGGAGTTGTTCGCCGATGCCTTCCAGGTGGCGGTGTACTGGTGGACGCGGATGCCGGACACCGTGTGCTGGGTGCGGCGGGCCTGGACTGCTGGGCTGGACGCGCGGGAGATGCGGGCGGCCCCACTGGTGATCTACCCGGAGGCCGCGGAACTCGCGGGCGCCATGCTGGACTTCGAATGCGCGGGGCGGCGGGATACGGCGGACCGGTCCCGATGGCTTGCGGGCGTGGAGCAGTTGATGGCCGGGTGGGGGGTGGACGTGGCTGAAGGGCGTCAGGCGCTGCTGATGTGGCTGGGGCGCCACCGTAGGGGGCTGCCCGCGCCGTCCGGTCCGGCGGACGGAAACGGGCTGCTGCTTGGGGCGGGGCACAGCCGGATCGCGTCCCGGACCGGTCCGGTGAGCCAACGCTCGTGCCTGACCTGGCAGTTGGGCATGGCGGCCGCCGACATGTAGGCGTCATAAGAGTGGAGGGCTCACAACCGTATGGTTGTGAGCCCTCCACCTTGCAGTAGCGGGGACAGGATTTGAACCTGCGACCTCTGGGTTATGAGCCCAGCGAGCTACCGAGCTGCTCCACCCCGCGTCGGTGAACACCACCGTACGTCATGGCGGCGGGCGCTGGAGACCATTTTCCTGCCGGTCACCGGCTGCTACGCGGCGAAGCCGATGTTCTTGACGTACTCGTACTGGCCCCACTGGGAACCCAGATCGGGCAGGACATCGGCGGTCCAGGCGTCGTCCAGGCCCTGGTGGTCGCCGGCCGCCCAGGATCCGACGATCTTGTCCCAGCGGCGCACGTTCATCGTCCGGTGTGCCACCACCCGCTGGAGCTGGCGCGCCACGCCGGACTGGTCGAGGGGGTGGATCTCCACGCGAGTGCCACGGCCCTCGCGGTTGAGGCGAGCGGTGAGGTGGCGGGCGACGTTGCGGCGCCGCACCGCGCTATAGGCGGCGTCGATGCGTTCCAGGTTGGTCCTCGAGGGACGGCGGGTGCCCTGCATCCAGGCCTTCAGCGTCCGGTCGCTCACTGTCAGTCCGGCGTCCTTGGCTGCCTGCCAGACCCTGTCCGACGTCGTCAGGTAGTGCAGGCGTGCCATCAGGCCGCGCCTGGCGGTCACCGGGGTGGCGATGTGAGCGGCGAGCTGGTCGAGCTGGCGGGCGACGGCTTCGCTGCCCTTGATCCCGCTCGCGCCGAACTTCCCGAAGTCGATGTTCTTCTCCGGCATCTACTGCTCCTCCCCCATGCCGACTCCGGTGCCGGTTCCGGCGGTGTACGTGTCCTTGACCTTGACCTCGGTAACCGAGCGGCCTTCGGGGAAGACACGGCGCCAGTCCCCGATGACGTGGAGTTCGTCGGTTCCCATCGCCCGTACGACCGTCAGTGACGCGTCGTGGGCCTTGAGCGCCTTCATCCAGAGGTTGGCGAAGGCCTGGGAGCGGATGATGTGCATCCAGTCCGGGCGGTAGAGCTCCCGGTTGTAGTTCGACTCCCCCATCGTGGACACGAACTTGGAGTACATCGCCTTCACGTACTCCAGCGTCAGCCCGTCGCCGTCAGCGATCGCGGTGTCGCGGGCATCCTTGAGGGCGATCCGGAACTTCTCCAGGAGATTCTCGGTGGCGCCCGAGGTGTATGACTCGTGGATCTGGGGCGGCTCGCACAGGCGGTGCTTCGGGCCGGACAGGCGCAGCAGCAGGCGCAGGGTCGGTTCGGTGACCCACAGGGGGCCTGGCTCGTCGCGCTGGCCGATCGGGTTGGGCAGCACCGCATCGTGCTCCCAGGCGGGCGGGGTGATCAGGTGGACTCCGGCGCGGCGCCGGTCGTGGGCGAAGCCCGTGGAGTGTTCCAGCTGGCCGAGCGGGAGGTGGGTCTTGAGCGCGCTCAGATAGGCGCCGTTGATGTCGAGCGCGGTGACCTCGTACTTCCCGGGCGGCAGTTCGGGCCGCGTCCACTTCGGGCGGGCCTCCCAGATCTGGTCGGCGCCCTTGGAGGTCTGCTTCTTGAGGATGTCGGGGATCCAGGGGTGGGCGATCACGTCGTAGCGGGCGCCCTTACGGGTCTCGTCCAGCAGGCGCATCGCGTCCGGGATCGCCCGCTTCAGCAATACGGCGCTCGCGGCCTCAACATCGCCCTGGTGCTCGGCGAGCACGGCGTGCACCGCTTCGTGGATCAAGTCGGCCGACCCGGACGGCTCCTGGAACGCCCGCCCGCGCGGGGCTGCGCCTTTCCCGCCAGCCGGACGAGGCGGGCGTACTGTACGCGGCTCGTGGGCCTGGGTAGATGGCGCGGCGGGCCCGGGTTTCGGGGTTTCGACAGGGGTCGCCTGGCAGTCGGAGGGGTCCAGGTGCTGAGCGAATCCCGCCACGCGTTGTTCGGCGGGACGGCCGCACAGCACACACGGCTCGGGCAGGGCGAGCGGTTCCACCTCGTCCTCGTCCTGGCCGACTTCCGGCGAAGACGTCGAGGTGACGGCCGCCGCAGCGGCGTCTGACGCGATGGGCTGCTCCTCGGCCAGCTCCGCCGTGTTCTCAGTCTCGGTGGCGAGCTTGGCGTTCAGTCCGTCCAGTAGATATGCGTACTTGGTGCGGACCTCGCCGGCCGGGTCCCGGCCGCTCTCCCATCCGCTGAGGGTGGACGGGCTCACCCCGAGCGCACGGGCCACCTGCGCCTTGGACAGCCGGGCTCGCTCCCGCAGCTCGCGGCGTACCTGACAGGGCGGGAGTTCGACCTCCGGGCCGACAGCGTCGAGCAGCGAGTCGATCGCGTCGAAGTCACTCACCGGCTCGTCCCCTTCATCTCGGCCCGGACGGAACGGCGCAGGTCGGCGGGCAGCACCTCGCACGCTCTGGTCGGACCCGCAAGCAAGTCCAGGGCGCCGATGCCGTAATGCCCGGCCAGGACATCGACGTCGCGCAGGCTCCACGAAACGGCACCCGACTGCCGGCGCGACACCTGCGTCTGCGTCAGTCCCAGCACTGCCGCGACCGACCGCTGCGAGTCACCCGTCACCTGCATCAACGCGGCCACCGTCAACCGCAGCGACTCTTCCAAGGTCAATCCCACGCCCTCATTATATCCGAGTCGATGCAAATTCCGCATGAATATCAGCTTATTGCTTTCAATGATGCACAGAAGCTTCACCATCCTGCTCTGCGCGGGCCCTTGCTATGGCAGTCTCCGCTCAGGCCTGCAAGTCAGCGATGAGGACCGTCTTGTTCACGCGGAATCCGGCGGGCCGCCTCGGTGGGGTGAGCCCGGTGGAAGCCTTGTCGGGCAAGACACAGCGCATAAGACTCAACCGCGGCGGTGACCGCCAGGCCAACTCGGCTCTCTACACCATCGTCCTTGCCAGACTCCGCTGGGAGACACGCAGCCGCAGCTACGCCGGGCGGCGCATCGCCGTAGGCAAGACCAGACGCGAAGCCAGCCGCTGCCTCAAACGCTACGTCGCCCGAGAGCTCTACACGATCATCATCCGAATCCATGCCTTGCCTCGAGGCCAGGCTCTGGCCGCTTGGCATCCATAGGGGTATCAAGACCGCCGCCCCCTACGAAGCAGCGGTCAGTCTCGCGTCCTTCCTGTTCTGCGCAAGATCCGTTTGAAGACGGACCCTGGCGCCCTACGACCGCGTGCTCTGCGGCATGCCGTCCACGCTGTGGGCTCGTCGTGTGCGGATGGGCTGGCGGACGACGGCCGGTATCGGAGCGTCAGCCCAGCCCTGGTACCAACAGCACCTTGCAGGCGTCGCCGGTGAGCAGATCGATCGCCTGGTCGACCTGGCTGAGTTGCAGTCGGTGCGTGATCAGCCAGTCCAGGTCCAGGCGCCCGGAGTTCAGCAGGAGCAGCGTCTGCTCCCAGGTTTCCCACAGGCGGCGGCCGAAGATGCCCCGCAGTGTGATGCCCCGCTTGTTGATCTGGGCAGCGACGTCGATCGGCACTGGTCGGCCCGGATGTCCCACGGTCACGACCGTTCCTTCTCGGCGCACGGCGTCGAAGAGGGACGGGAGTGCGGCGGCCGCTCCCGAGCATTCGAAGGCGACATCGGCCCCGCCGCGGTGGCCGCTGAGTTCGCGGCTGCGCTCGGCGACACCCTCTCCGGGCTCCATCGTGATCACTCCGAGCTGTTCGGCTTCGGCGCGGCGGAACGGATTCGGCTCGATCACGATCACGTAGGCGGCGCCCATGAGGGATGCCAGTCGCGCGACGACCATGCCCACCGGGCCGGCGCCGCTGACCAGAACGCCTCGGCCGGCTACCGAGTAGCCGGCTCGCTGGATGGCGTGTACCGCGACGCCGGCCGATTCCAGCAGTGCGCCGGTCTCCAAGGGCACGCTGTCGGGAAGGGGGACACAGATGCGGTGGGGCACGGCGACGCGTTCGGCGAAGACCCCGTCGAAGTGCATGCCCAGGATCTGCGTGCGCTCGCAGGTGTGTGCGTCCCCGGTCCGGCATGCGAAGCACTGACCGCACGCCAAGTGGCTTTCCAGAGCGACGCGGTCACCGACGCGCAGGTTCTCCACACCGGTGCCCACCTCGACGACAGTGCCCGCCGCTTCATGACCGAGTACGACGGGCAGCCCCAGGTTGAACGCCCGGGCCGCCGGCGACCACTCGTAGCATTCGCGGTCGGTGCCGCACAACGACGCCGCCGCGATCTCCACTACGACCGCGCCGTCGCCGGCCTTCGGCTCGGGCGCATCGGCGACGTACTCGACTCCCCTGTCCGCGACTGCTTTGACGACTGCCCTCATGAATTGCACACTCCTTCGTGTCTCGTACGTGGCGGGATGACTGGTG
Organism: Streptomyces lincolnensis; assembly: GCF_001685355.1. Lineage (GTDB taxonomy): Bacteria > Actinomycetota > Actinomycetes > Streptomycetales > Streptomycetaceae > Streptomyces > Streptomyces lincolnensis. Next base: position 59,975 of record NZ_CP016438.1, read on the forward strand.
GTCCGGACGGACGGTGGTCAGTCGGCGGGATGCGGCTGCGCGAAGCGTTCGAGGACATCGACCGGACCGACCTGTCCGCCCTTGAGCAGCAGCCGGCAGCCGGCCACGGCGGCTTCGCTGTCGGTGCGGCAGACGGGGGCGGCCGTGACGAACTGGGTGGCGACGCGCAGCTCGCTCACCCTCATGGTCAGCAGTGCGTGGCTGGAGGTGTCGCCGCCGAGTACGGCGACGTCCCGGGTGAGGCCCTTGACGGCCATGTTCCCGGCCAGGGTGCCCAGGAGTCCCCCCACATGGGCGGCGTCGAGGGGACCGGCCGCGGCGTAGCGGGGGTCCTGGGTGCCGCGCGTGGTGTGCACGATGACGTTCCGTCCGGCCGTGAGCAAGGCGGCCGAGCGCTTCTCCAGATCGTCCAGCAAGGACGGATCCTGTCCGTTGAGCAACTGCGTGGGCACGGCCAGCTCGGCCCAGCCGTGCGCGACGGCGTCGGCGATCTGTGCGTCCGTCGTGCTGGAGGCCGACGCGCTGACGGCCAGCACCGGCCCGGAGGCGGGCTGGGCGCTGTCGGCCACCTCGGACCGCCCGGTGGCTGTGCGAGCGAGGGCGGCCATGACACCGCCGGAGCCGACCACGATCGACGGGCCCTGCCGGGTGTCGTCCTCTCGCAGTGCCAGCGCGAGGGTCTCGAGGTGACCGTCCTCGACAGCGTCCACGACGAAGGCGGCCCGGCTGGACTGGCGGAGCGTCGCCCACTGCTCGCCGAAGGAACCATCGGCGTGGGCAGGGAGGTGGATGGCCGCGGGGACCTCGCCGGTACGCAGCTGCTCGGCGATCACCTGCCGCAGGTCGGCCTCGTGCATCGGAGTCGACGGATGCTGCGCCATGACGGGATGCCGGTCGAGACGGTAGGCGTCGCCGGAATAGCCGGCGAAGTGGTTGCTGAAGGCGGTGTACCGGCCGAAGCCCGGCTGTGCCGGTGCGACCGCGACCGGGCCATGGTGGGGGAAGCGCTCGTGCAGCAGCTCGATGCCTCTGCCGATGCTGCCGCGTGCGGGGGCACTGTCGAAGGTCGAGCAGACCTTGTAGATCAGCACCTGGGCATCGGCGGTGGCGATCCGATCCAGCTGTGCGCGCACCAACTCGTCGAAGGCTGCCCCGCCGAGCGAACGCGACGGTCCGGCGATCCCGACGACATCGCAGTCGCTGGGGAGCGGCCGGCTGCCGTCCCCGATGACGAGCACGGCGTCGAGACCGTGCCGGTGGGCCTGTGCGAGGACATCGCTGGCACCGGTCAGGTCGTCGGCCACGAAACTGACGTACGCCATGTCAGGCCACACCTCCGAACGTGCGCCCGGCGTGCAGCAGCGCCGGGTCGCCTGCCTCGGCCGCCGCGTGTGCCGCCACCTCCAGGGGAACACCGTCGACGGCAGCCGCCCAGGCGGCCCGGAGACTGCGCACGCCGGCCGCCGGTCCGTCGGGATGCGCGGCCACGCCGCCGCCCGCGAGCATCAGAAGGTCGGTCGAGCCGACCGCGGTGAAGGTCGGTGCCGGGGTGGTGACGTTCTGGCCGGACGACAGGGTCGGTACCGGACTCAGCGTCTTGCCCAGGGGCTCGAGCAGGCTGCGTACGTGGGCCGCGACCTCCTCGTCGGTCTCGTAGAACTTGCTGCCGAGACCGCTGACATGCAGATGGTCGGCTCCCGCCAGGCGGGCCAGCTGCTGCCACACCCGGTACGACACCCCCAGCGCCGGCGAGCGCATCGATCCGGCCAGACCGGCGCGATGTCCATGCACGGGGACTTCGGAGAACTCCCGCAGCCAGGCCAGCGCGGGCAGTCCCATGACGGGGACGTTGAGCATCACGCACCGGCCGCCCGCTCCGACCACCAGGTCGTGGCGCCGGCGGAGCCCGGCGAGGTCCCCCGTGATGTTGAAGGCATACATGACCGGGTGGCCGGTGATCTGCTCGGCCTCCCGGATCTCTTCGGTGGCCACGGCGACCCGGCGCTCCAGCGGGAGGTACGCCGGATCGGTCATCAGCTCGTCGTCCTTGATCAGATCGACCGACGCCCTGGCCAACTCCCGTACGACCAGGCGGAACTCGCTCTCGTCCAGACCGACGTTCGGCTTGATGATGGTGCCGATCATGACGCCCTCGGCACCCCCCATCAGCCTGCGGGTGCCCGGGACGCCGAACGCCGGGCCCAGGTGAGCGGCAACGAACTCGTCCGGCAGCTCGATGTCCTCCAGGCGGCAGGCGAACAGCTCACCCAGCTCGAAGAGGTTGCCTGCGATCGTGGTCTGCAGGGTCGCCAGGTCGGTCCCGATGTTCTCCATCGGGAACTCGACCACCACAAGAGCGGCCCGCACCGCCTCGGGGCGGGAACGCGACGGCAACGACGGGCTGCGCGCGCCCAGGTCCCGCACGCTGACGACCTGCGCTGCATGCCGCTCGCGAATACGGGGGGACTCGCCCGGCACAGCGACGAAGGTGCCACTGGACTGCTCCCCGGCCATCGCCGCGGCGGCCTGTTCCGGATCGATCTCCGATTCCAGGTAGTAGGTGCAGCGCACGACCCGCTGGTCACGCATGTGCTCTCCGTTTCTCGACGACTCTGATGTGAGGGTCGTTCGTCTCAAGTGCCGTCGTGCTGTGCGGCAGCTTCCCTGTTCGCGCCGACCACGTAATGCGGGGCGGAGGACGGCCCGTCGCCGTCGGCTGTCGCATCGCCGACCCCGTCGGCGGCCCAGGGCTGCTTCAGGATCCGGCGTGCCCAGAAGACGGTGATCAGCGGACACAGGATCGACGTCACCACGACCGATGAAGCGACGAGCACGGTCGCGTACTCGGCGGCCGGCGCGTAGACGGGATTGGCGGCCGCCACGATCGAGGGGACCACTGCCGCGTTGCCGGCGGTGGTCGCCGCTGCCAGGCCCGCGATGCCGTCGCCACCGCTCGCCTTGTCGGCCAGCAGCAGCACTGCCCCGCCGACCAGCACCACGAACAGCCCCAGCCCGGCCCCCAGCAGGCCGGCCTCCCAGACGGCTGTCAGGTTGAGCGTGAGTCCCAGTGACAGTCCGAGGAACGGCACGAGGGCGGGCACGGCGGGGGCCAGGAAGCGACGCATCTCGGGATCGAGGTTGCCCAGGAGCATCCCGAGCACCAGGGGCAGAATTGCTCCCACCAGGGTCTGCCAGGGGAAGGCGGACAGACCGGCGACGCCGAGCGTGATCATGGTGAGGAAGGGGCCGGACTCCAGGCTCATGACGCTGTAGGCGCCGACGTCGCGCTTGCGTCCGAACTGGGCCATCAGTGACATGTAGAGGCCGCCGTTGGTGTCGTTCAGCGCCGCCACGACCGCCAGCGTCGACAACCCCGCGAAGACTCCACCACTGACCGGCGATTCGCCGAGGAACCTCCCCAGGACGACACCGACGACCAACGCGAACAGGACCTTGGTCCCCAGCAGCACACCGCCCTTCTTGGCGATGTAGGGCGTCGCCTTCACGTCCAGGGTCGCGCCCAGACACACGTAGAAGACGGCCAGGATCGCGGGCAGGCCCGTGTAGAGGGCTCCGGTGAAGGAGCCGAAGAACTCTCCGGAGCCCGGCGCCGCCGTGTGCACCACGGCTCCGACGAGCATCGGGACGAGCATCAGCCCACCAGGCACCTTCTCGATGCCGGCTTTGATGGGCACAGCCATGGGGACCTCCGAACAGCAGTGTTCGAATGAACATTGGGTGACTCGGACCGTAGCCGCAGGAAGCGGGCGGGTCAATGGGTTCTCGCCACGGCATCGTCTATATCGAGCCGAACCCACCCGCGCGAGCAGGCGTCGCAACAGGTCGGACGAGTCGGCTGTAATGTTCACATGAACACCGCTTGGACGGGATGGCAGCAATGGGTCACCCCGGGTGGAAGCCCAGAGCAGGAGGCCGGATAGCGTGATGAGCGTGGCTCAAGACGAGATGGAACCCGTGCGCAACTCCCGACAGCGAGCCATCCTCAGTGCCTTGCAGGAATTCCGGCAGGTCGACGTCAACACGCTCGCGGAGCGCTTCGGCGTGTCCGGCATGACGATCCGCCGCGACCTGGCCGAGCTCGATCAGGCAGGGCTGTTGGACCGGGTGCATGGCGGCGCGGTGCCACGCCGGGCACCCGCCTACGGGGCCCGGTCCTCCACGATGATGTCCGAGAAGTCGAGAATCGCGCGGGCCGTGGCGGACCTGGTCAAGCCGGGTGCCTCGGTGGGCGTCGACACCGGCACCACCTGTACCGCTGTCGCCGCGGAACTCGCTGTCCGGGACGATCTGACCGTGATCACCAACTCGCTCCACGCGGCGTTCGAACTGCGCGACACGAGGAGCCGGGTCCTCGTCCTGGGCGGACTCATGACACCCGAACTGAGCCTGGTCGCTTCCACGGCCGCACAGGAACGGCCGCAGATCCATCTGGACCTGATGATCCTCGGCTGCGGAGGACTGTCCGTCGACCGCGGGGTCACCTACTTCGACCCCGCCGAAGTCGAGGTACGCCGCACACTTCTCGACCTCGCGGACCGGGTCGTGGTCGCCGCCGACCACACCAAGTTCGACCGCAAGAAGGCGATGGCCCTCGGCGACCTGTCGGTCATCGATGTCCTCGTCACCGACCAGACGCCTCCCCCTGAGCTGCGATCCGCATTGGCGGCGGTCGTGGTCGCTCCGTAACGCTCAAACCGGGGCCAGAGCGCAGGCCACACCGCGCGGGGGCGGCGGACCTCGGGTACAACCGTCACCGCACTCAGGAGAAGCCTCCGACAGCGGCCCAGCGGGCGGAGAGTATCTCCTCGCACTTCAGCTGCTTACGGGCAGGTTCCTGGCGGCAGATCACCTCATTGTGACCCCGCCTGGCCATCATCAGGACGGGCCTGGTTCGGCGGTGTGCCGTCCGGGTGGTCGTAGATCCAGGAGAGGCCTCCCAGGTCGAGGCGCCGGCGAGTGCGGGTGACGGCGACGTAGGCGAGACGGGCCTCTGCATCGTCGACGGGCTCGGGGACGGGTGCCGGCGCGCTTCCCGTCTGGCCGGTGGTGTCGTTGAGGGAACGGGCGAAGTCCTCGGCGATGAGGACGCTGGGCCATTCGCGTCCCTTGGCCTTGTGGGCGGTGGAGACGGTCACGTGCGCGTGCGGTTCAGGGGCGAGCTGGGCGATGGCGGCGAGGATGGCGTCAGTGCCGTGGGTGTCGACGAGGTTGACCAGGGGCTGCAGGTCCCGGCCCGCGGGGTCGTGGGCGGCGTAGTCCTGCAGGTCGCCCCAGCATGGGAAGAGGAGCAGTTCGGGATGGTGGGTGCGGCGGCCTTCTTTGAGGTCGCGGGCCGCGAGGGCCAGGGCGTGCAGGCTGTCTCCTCCCCCGGCCAGGGCGACGTGGCGTCCCGCGGCCATGTGGGCCATGACCTGGGCCATGGCGCCGACGTTGGTGCGGCACAGGACGGCGTCCGGCTGTGTGACGAGGCCGAGTTCGGTGGGCACGGCGGGGGTGCCGGTGAGGCGGATCGGCGCGTCGGCCAGGTGCAGCCAGCGGTTGGCTTCGGCGGCGAGGTCGGGGCCGAAGCGGAAGGACTGAGACAAGGCCAGCTGGGTGCCGTCGAAGCCGGTCATGATGTCCTTGGCGCCGCGCCATTGGTAGATGGCCTGGGCGGAGTCGCCGACCATGACCAGCTGGGCGTGGTCGCGCTGGGCGAGGAAGATCTGTTCGACGACGGGGTTGGTGTCCTGGGCCTCGTCCAGCAGCAGGAAGTCGGCCTGGATACGCGGCAGGGTGAGGGCCCAGATCTTCAGGTAGTGGTCGTGGTCGAAGCGGACGGCGCCGTCGTCGGGGTGCTGCAGGTCGGCCCACGCCTTGTGGGCGAACGGCACGATGTGGGCGGCGAGCTGGGCATGGAGGTCGGTGTCTTCCAGGCCGCGAAGTCGGGGCACGTCATAGGGGGTGATGGCCTCGTCGGCGGTGTGGCAGAAGCGGGCGACGGTGCGCAGGGTGGCGTTGGAGAGGGCTCGTTGTGTCACCTCGCGGTCGCCGATGCGGATCGCCTTGGTGATGCCGAGGGCCTGTCCGGTCTGCCAGGCCGGGCGTCGGGGGGCGTTCAGGCGGCGGATGTAGCGGTGGCCGACGGCGGCGTAGGCCAGGGCGTGGGCGGTCTTGCACTGCACGGTGTCGGGGAAGCGGGTGCGTGCGTCCTGGGCGATGGCCCGGTTGCAGGCAAGGTAGCGGCCGCAGCCTTTGGTGGTGCGGGCGAGCAGGGTCAGAGTGGTGGTCTTGCCGGTACCCGCGCCGGCCTGCAGGGCGAGGTGCTGGCCGGCGTGGAAGGCGTCGGCCGCGGCCGTCTGTTCATCGGTCGGGTTCATGCGGGGGCTGCTCCGGGGGTGCGGGTCAGGGCGTGGCCGACGGCTGCCAGGAGGTGTGCGGCCGTGGTGCCGGCGAGCAGGTGCTGCACGGCCCGGTCGAGCCGGTCGGCCTCGTCGCTGGCCTGCTGGGCCAGTGCGCGGTGCAGGGCCAGCTTCACGAAGAGTTCCGGGCTCTGCCCCGTTTCATGGGCGGCGTGGCGGATCGTGGCGTGGACGGCGGGCGGGAAGGCGAGGTTGAGCAGGACCTGCCCGACGGCGTCCGGGTAGTGGGTGGTGATCACGTCCACGGGGAGCCGTGCGGCGAGGTGCTGGCGCAGCCGGTGTGCGGCGCGGCCGGGGGTTTTGGCACGTACGAGGGTCATGAGGCGGGTGGTGTCGTGGTTGGTCGCGAGCGGCAGCACGCGGGCGGCGTCACGGAGCTCCGCCGGGACCAGCGGGCGCGTCAGGAGGATTTCCAGGGCGTGGTGCGGCATCGTCACCTCTCTTTGCTGCCGGGTGCCGGTGGGTATGGCAGACCGGTACGCAGGTGCTGGGCGTGCAGGAGGGGATCGAAGACCTGCCATCCGGCCAGGGCCAGGTCGGCGGCGCCGTGGATGGTGGCGTGCGCGGGGCAGCGCTGGATACGCCAGCGCCGTTGTTCGGCATGGGGCAGCTGGCTGAGGTCGTAGACGGCCGTCGCCTGTTCGGACAGGGCGAGTTGGCCGCCATGGGTGCCGACAGGCAGCAGTCTCCAGGATCCGGGCGGGGCGTCCGGGGCCAGGACGGGACGGGGGCAGCGGGTTCGGTGGCTCGTCTGGGCTACGCAGCGGATGGCCTCCACGGGGCCGTCGGCGAGGTAGTAGCCCAGCAGCATCCGTACGAGAGGGCGGTCGGGGCCGTCAGGCGCCGCACTGGTGGGGGCAGCCGCGGGGATGAAGACACCGGTGTCGATCAGGCGACGGGTTCGTACGGCGAGTCGGCGGCGCACCGACGTGAGGGACGGGCTGATCCGGCAGATGGGCGTGCGCTGCGGGCAGAGCACGGCGTGCGGAATGCGGCACCAGGCGCTGCCGTCGCCGTGCGGGTGAGCGATGCCGGAGCTCAGGTGCCAGTGGCAGGAGGCAGGGGTGTGGGCGGTGGCCAGTTCGGTGGGATGCAGGGCGATGGGACGCCCGTCGGCACGCGGGTAGAGGTCGATGCGGTTGCCGCAGTGGCGGCAGCGGCCGCTCTGGCCGGCGCGCAGCAGGCGGCTGGGACTGGTGGCGGCCACCCGCAGCGGACGGCGCGCCGGGGCGGTGCGAGGGCTGCCGTCCCAGTGGCAGCCGGGGATGGAGTGGGGGCGCATGGCGAGGACCGTGCCAGGTGACACGCCCCGAGGGCGGGGCTGGCGGATAGACAGTCCCCCGGGCGGCCCAGCCCTACCGAACAGCAATGCGAGTCAGCGAGTATGCGTTCTATGCATGCTCGCTGGTTCGGGTGATTTACGTTGCGCGCCAGACCTGACGCGGCCGGAGTCAGGCGCCCTTGGGCCCGGGTGGGGTGTGGTCGTCGCAAAGCGAGCCGAGCAGCTGCTCGATGGGGACATCGAAGGCATGCGCGAGGGCGTGCCAGGTGGTGACGGTGCCGGCGGCTCGGCCGTGTTCGAGGTCGATCAGCGTGCGCCGGGCCAGGCCGCTGCGGCTGGCCAGCTCGTCGAAGGTCCACCTGCGCGCGTTCCTCAGCCGCGCCAGCGTCACACGCAGGGCGTCGCGGTCCGGGTCGGGCGGCAAGATCGTCACCCCACCATCCGACGGTGCAGACACCTGCCCTGTCAGTGAGGATTTCTGCACTATCAGTGCAGGTGGGTGCGCTGAATGCTCGCGCTGCGCGAGTGCAGAGATCTGCACTACGGTGCGGGCGGCTCCCACGTACGTACCGGGAGGCCACCGCGCGAGGCCGACGCGGACCAGAACGGAGGGACAACGAGCCGATGCGGCTTGCCAGTACACACGCTGCGGTGCAGCGCATCTGGACGGTGCACCTGCGCCCGCAGACGGGCGGGCCGGCCCTGACCTGTCCCCGCTGCGCACACAGCCCCGTCCTGCCGGCCGCCTCCGCCCGCTCGGCCGCCCTCACCCATCTGGCCCGCCATGCCCGCGCCGACGCGCTGCCCGGCCATCTGCGCACCTGCCAGTGCCGGACGAGAGGCTGCCACTGGCACCCCCGCCACCGCGGCTGCGGGGGACCTGTCCTGCTCGCCCTGACCTGCGACCGCAGCGGGCGCGCATGGCGGCTGGCCGATGCCTGCGCCGCCTGCGCGGCGGCGATGAGCCACACCGCCGTCGTGCCGCCCACGCTGCTCGCCGCCAGCCACGCCCAGTCGGCCGCCGGCAGGGCGCGCGCTTCGCGCACCGCGCCTGTGTTCGGCCCGGCAGAGCAGCAGCGCGTACGCGAACTGCTCACCTACCTCGCCACAGCGCTGCCCTGCCTCTCCTCCCCCGCCGCCCGGCTGCTCGCCCTGCAGTGCGCACTGCGCGCCGACCGCCACGGGCAGATCCGCCTGCCCCACGGCTTCCTACGCGGCATGCGGCTGCACGGCCACGCTGAGCTGTGGCTCGAACTGGAGCACGCCGGCTGGCTGCACCGCCCCAGCCGCAGATGCTCCCCCGTCCAGGCACAGCTGCTCGACGTCGCTGTCCTCCACCAGGCCCCCGGACGCACCGGGCGCGTCCGCGCCGCCCAATGGGCGCTGCGCCCCGCCCCGCTGGCCCTCCCGCCCGCCCTGCCCTCCGCTCTACGGCTGACCGCACTCGCCCTGGCCGCCCACAGCGCTTCCGGGGCGGGCGGGGGCGAGCTCGACGTCCTCACCCGCCAGTGCGGACAGCCGCCCCAGCAACTGGAGGACCTCCTCGACCAACTGGTCCGCGCCCGCCTCGTGACCGCCTGGCACCATCATCACGACAGCGGCGAGGTCCGGTGGGAGCTGCCGGCGCACTCTCCGGCCGGCGAAGACTCCGCACGATCCGAAGCCTTCTCACGGCAGCCGAGAAGCAGTCCGTGACGGCCCGGGGCCGCTGCTGGGGCAGTGCGCCCCAGCAGCGGCCCGGCCGGCCCTCTCCTCCCGCCCCAGGGCGGGAGTGCTCAGCGGCGGGGAAGAGCCAGGAGGTTGTTGGTCAACCGGCCGTCGGCGCGGGTCTGCAGGTACTTCTCGCCGCGCGGCGGGGTCACCACGACGACCTCCGCCCGGTGCCCGCCCGCGTCGCTCGTGTAGGCCTGGCCCTTCTTGTCTTCGATCCAGGTGACGATCTGCGCCCGGGTGTTGTCGCCGGTCTTGCCGTCCGCCGGGTCGGTCCACCACAGGTGGGTGATGTGCTCGTGCAGGGTGCCGCCGGACAGGCGTACCGCGGTGATCTGGATGGCCATGGTTCTCTTCTGCCGGCCTTGCCCGACGGAGTTCCGGAGCCGGCGCCGGGACCCGTCACCCCGGTGCGGGGTGCTTCGCCTGGGACGGACGACGTAACTCGCGGGTAGCGCAACGGGAGTGTCTTGGAGGGGCTGGCGGGGTGTCAGGAGCAGTCGAGGCAGCGGTCGCCGTCGGCGAACATCGCGGGCGGATGCTTGATGAAGCATCCCGGGCACAGGCGTTCGTTCACGCGCGATGTGCATGCGCAGCGGCCGCACTCGGGGCAGTGGGGGACGCGGCAGGCGGAGCAGGCGGGATCGAAGGAGCGGTACTCCTCGAAGCTGCGTGTCCCGAGCGGCCCTGTGACGAGTTCGGTGGGCCGCGCGGTAGCGGTGGGCCGCAGGCTCATCCTCATGGCGACGGGCACGGTGGCACGGGTGGTGCCCGGATGATTCTTGCTGGCTTTCCGGGGTGTGCGGACGACGTCGGCAGAGATGTACTTCGGTGACAGCATGCCGTGCAATCGGCGGGGACCGCGCCAGTCGTCACTGAAAACCACGTGGCCCTCTGCCAGATCAGGGGCCAGCCAGGTAGCCAGGGCCGCGCGGTTTCCAATCGCAGCGGACAGGAGGACCATGCGCGGAGCTGCCGGGTGAACCTGGCAGTAGGCGAGCATGCCTTCCAGGAGAAAGCCGCGACGGTCCTGCGCCATCTGGTGAGCCTCGTCGATGACGATCAGACCTACGTCCTGCAGGGTCTGCACGGGGTCGTGGCGCAGAGCATGCATCAGACGTTCGGGGGTGAGGATCTCCAGGCCTGCGGCGATGTCGGTATCGCGGTCGGCCGCGGGGAAGTCGGGCTGTTCAGCGGCCAGGCGGCGCCCGAGCAGGCGCAGTCGGGCGCGGAGGGCTTGGCGCATCTCACGGCCAAGGCTGCGCAGTGGAGATACGTAGATGACCCGGCCCGGTGAGCGCGCAAGATGGGAGCAGACCACGAGCTGCGCCATGAGGGGCTTGCCTGCACTAGTAGGCACACTGATGAGGCTGCGGCTGGTGGCTGGGTCGAGCGGGTTGCCGTGTTCGAGATGAAGGAGCTTGCGCTGGGATGGCCACAGGGTTGGCACGGCCGGATCGGACAGAGCGAAGGTACGGGCGACGGCGGGGGGCGTTCCGTCAGGGAGCAGAGTGTAGAGGCTGCGGGCAGCCAGGTCGTCGAGCAGTTCCAGAAGGTGGGATGCGATCCAGCGGGCCCACAGGTCACCGCTGCCAACACGGTGGTCGACGACCGACCACAGATGGTCCCGTGCGCGATCGAGTTCTTCGCTCCAGCCGAATGAGAGGAACCGGTTGAGGTGGTAAACGGCTTCGATGACAGCCTCAGCGGGACCGTACATTGTGCCGCTGAGAGAAGGACGCTCAGTCAGGCGGCGCAAGTCCGCGAGCTGGCGCCGCCATGTACGCAAGGAAAGGTTGAGCTGGGCACGCTGCATGCCGAGGAAGGCGACCCGGCCTCGACCGCAAGCGTGTCGATGTGGTCGGGCAGATCCTCATCGATGCGCACCAAGCGGGCGACACGGTGGAAGATTGCAGTGGCGTTGGGGTCCTGTTCACAGCGCCGGTATCCAATCTGCGCGGCGAAGGCCAGGCGCAGTTGTTCGATGATGTCGCGGCGCTCGTCTGCCAAAGCCAGGTCGAAGATGTGTGCGCTGACGGCGAATGCCTCGCGCAGTTGGCGGGCGTTGTATTGAGGGGTGTCGGGGGCAGCGGCGGTGATGCCGTGGAGGAACCAGGCGGTGCGCAACAGCTCGTCGGAGATGTCGAACTTGGAACGCACGGCGGCGATCTCGGCACCTGCGATCAGGGACATCAGCTCGTCGGCGGTCGGAAGTAGCCCCGCGCGGTAGTCGCCGAGTGCCGCGGCGAGGACATCTCGGTTTACAGTGCGGTCCACACATACTCCCGGACGGTGGTGGCGAATGCCTCGAAGTCGTCAACGGCCACGATCAGGCCGTTCAAGGCTCCTGGGTGAGTATGGGTGGGCAGATGGTCGTGCGAGGTGTGGAATGCCTTGTCGGGGGCGGCACTCTCGTTGATGGCGACGCTGACGCCGCCATTACTGCTCGGGTCAGCGTTGAGCCATCGTGGTACCAGAGTGCTGATAAACCCGCGGCTGTCCGGCGCGAGGTGCTTGTCGCCCCAGGCGATGGCTGCCAGATAGTCAGCGCCGTTGGTGTGCAGTTGCTGCCAGGCGCCGCGGATGGTGGGGTCGACGTCATCATCGGCTCCGGTGTACTTCTTCGTTTCCCACATCCGGTACTCGAACTGCGCCGGGGTGCCTGTGAGACGGTGGATGATGAAACCGTCGACGCCGCTGTCGGTGACGGTGGTCGAGGGCACCAGGAGGATCTCGACGGTCCGGTCCGTCTCCGGCGGGAGCTCGGCGGTCAGGAGATACCACAGCCATTCGCTGACGTATCCGGGCACGCCATGGCTCTTCCCCTTCAGTTTCCCCGGGCTCGGCCTGAATACGGGCTTGGCGTAGGACAACACATGCGACTTGCTCGGCTCAGCCAGAGGCGTACCGGCCAGGGTGGCATTGCGCCAAAGATCATATGCGGGGGTGTCTACCGGTACGGGCTCTCGTGATCGCGTCGGCAATGATCCAGGCGGCGGCAGACAGACGCTCGTCCGTCGGATCATCGAAGGTGATTAGATCCCAGGGACACTGCTGCCCGATGCCCTGCGAGCGACGTTGAATGAAGGCGGAGAGGTGCCCACCGTGGGCATCGGCAACCTGTCGAGCTGCTTCCGGGGGTATGTTCGGCGCCATGAACGCTCTCCTCGAAACTCGAAGATTGAGCGGATGGTTCACCCGGCCGCCTCTCCGATTTTACGACGTATCAGAAGGTGTGCCGGGACTCGCAGGACCTCTCAGTCCCCCTGTGTTCGTCTCCGGCCACCTGGACCACGGCGGGGGCGCCAGCTGCCCCCTGTGGCCGTAGGCAAGTGCGGCAAGCAGGCTCCGGCTGCTGCTCGGCGCTGAGGTAGCGGACGCCCTCGCCTTCCGGGCCACTGCCGATCGGGTGGCGGCGGTTGGTCACAGTGCTCCACCGTGAGGCGGTGTCGTCTTCACCTTGGATTGTCTCGGGTCAGCTCACTCCGCCGCTGCTCCCGCGCCAGCCACACATCCGGGGCCTGCCACCGGATGCACAGCCGGGCCGGCGCCACCCACGCCTCGCGCCTCTTCGCCTCCTCTGTGACGAAGCCGCGCCTTGATCCGCAGCGGGTGCTGCGTGCCCACCTTCAGGGCCCCCTCCAAGACCGGACCGTGACGCGGCGCCGCGTCGTACGCCCACCACTCCCCCGCCACATATGCCACCGCTGCCTTCGCCGGGCCTTGACCCGCGTCATCGGTACGTCTGGCCAGCGACCCGGAAGGCGCTGGCTCTGCCGCCGCCACTCAGGCACGACCCACCAGCCCCTGACCAGCACAGACCAATTCACCTGAACCACGCAGTTAATGAGAAATCCCGCACCGATCACTACATTCCAAGACGATCACTGAACTTGCACTTCAGAGCCCCTCGGGCTTCCGAACCTCCACGGAAACCCCAGCTCGGAGGCACACACACCGCAGCAAGAAATACTGAAACGATCAGTAGATCCCCAGGTCAGCGCCTCACTCACCTAGTGATCACTAACGGATTTGTCACAGCCCGAGGTCGAGCTGCTCAGCGTCACGGACGTCACGGGCCACGAGATCGAGAATGATGTCTGGTACACGGCCAACGCGCAGTGGTTGCTGTACGGGCTCGCTGTCGACGAGGTGGAGGCACCGGTCGGCTACATCGCCTGCGTGTGGTCGATGAAGGTTCTGTTCTCCGCTCGCGACGACGAGGCTCCGACTCTGCTCACCTCGGAGGAGCCCTCGCCACCGGACACCGGTGACGAGTCGTGCATGAGGATCGCCCAGCGCCTCGCCCGGAAGATGGTTGCCGACCAGTTGGCGCTGATCGACAACCCAGTGCAACGCCTCGCCCAACAGATGGCGGCTTCCATGCCCAAGCTGGACATCGCCGCCGACCTGCACCTGCCAGGCGGTCCTGACGAAGCCATTGATGAAGTCGAGCAGTCGGATTCTTCCGGTGCCTCGGAAGCCCGTGCAGGAGGGACAGACGACGAGCCCGCCGACGGCGACCGTATAGGCGAGTGACCACTCCTGTGGAGCGCTGGCCAGAGCCAGAGCGTGGACCCAGTCCGTCCGGGCGAGCGGGGAACCCGACTCCGGGTGTGCGGAAGATCGCCGGGGTACTGGAAGCCCCGCAGCCGGAACCCGCGTGACGGCCAGGTCGCGGCGTCGATTGCCAAGGCCGGCTGGAGCCGCATCACCGACAACGCGCCTCCAGCGACCACCCTCCGGCAGCGGGGCTTCTCCCGCGGTGCCGGAGGGAACCTGACCTGTGCGCGGCCGGACACGGAAGGCCTCCCGCCATCACCGGCGCGTCTCCGCCCGACGGCGCGCCCGACCCCGGCTCCGATCAGGCCCGTGCCACGGCGAGTGCCGCGCACAGGACGGTGAGCACCGCGACCGGCAGTATCACCACCCGCATGCGTGCCGCCCACCGGACCAGGACCGGCCCCGGCTCCCCGGCCCGGCCCGCCGCGGCAGGACAGGACCCCGGCCGGCCGCGCTCCACGGCACCGGTGGCATTCGCCGTCGTCCTGGTGCCGCGGCCCGTCCAGCCAGTAGCCGCCGCTGAGCTGGGCGAAGGGAGGCGGCACCGACTCCGCACCTGAAGCATCCAGGACCGCTCAACAACCCTGCCGGTCGGCGGTGGCGGCAGGAGGTGTCAACCGGTCGGAGGAGTACCAGTCGGTGCTCGGCGTGACCACGCGGTACTCGGTGACGGCGTAGTAGACGACTGCTCCCGGACGACCGCAGAAATCGCACATCGGCGCCCTGGAATCCATGCCCGTCATCGCATCTGCCCACCACGACCGTGAGGTTCAGAGATGGTTCTGAGCGGGCTGCCCGAGCCGTTGTGTCGGGCGTCGGCCAGGTCACGCTCAGTCGGGGATGGTAAGTACCGCGCCGCGAGCCCCAACGCCCGCTAGCGGTCGTCCCACCGTAAGGACTCGGCGGTCAACGTTTCAGCAGGTCAGCGCCTGGGACGTCCCGGGACGAGGCCACTTCTGCGTCAACGGTGGCCGGACATCACGCCGAAGCCGCAGTCTCGTTGCGGAGCCGGCCGGTGCGGTCGGTTCCGTTCATCGCACGTCAACGGAGGGAAAAACAGCATGCGAACTCTCACGAAGGCACTCGTCAGTGCCACCGCCGCGGTCGGGATCGCCGCCGGCGGCCTGGCCACCGCGGGCACGGCCATCGCGGCCCCCGCGCCGGCCCAGCAGCAAGCGGTGACCGGTGAGATCGGCACGCTCGCGGTGAACAACCTGGGGCTGACCACCACCCAGGCGAAGAGGTGGCAGTGCTATCTGCGTGATTGGAACTTCAGCCCCGGCACGATCGACGGTCAGCTGGGTACCAACAGCTGGAAAGCCGCGCAGAGATTCTTCAACTATTACGGCCATAACGGCGATGTCGCACTCGTCGTCGACGGAGACGTCGGACCCGCCACGATCAGGGCGCTGCAGCGCTTCCTGAACGCCCGCGGCTACGGCCTTGACGTCGACGGGATCGCCGGACCGAAGACCAAGGACGCGTTCGCGAACTTCGCCGCCGGGCGGTCCTGCTGAGTCCATCGGACGCCCGCACACACGGCACGGCCCGTCCACTTCCCGCGGGGAGTGGACGGGCCGTGCCGTCGCCTTGCGTTGCCGCGCCACGACGCCGGCATCCACGTCAGGATGGTGGCCGTTCCTCGCCGTCGGTCTGCCCAGTCGAGTCGGTTGCGCATAGTTGCGCAACGCCCGTCCCGCGCCTGGATGCTGGCGGTCAAAGCCGCTCACCGGCCGAAGGTGCCTGGTCCGTCCGGGTGACCGGAGAGCCGCGACAACGGCGGTTGGCATCGTGGCCCCTCTAGCGTGCGGCCATGGAAGACACCCCGATGCCCGAGCCGCTGCGGCGGGCGATTCACCAGCTGGTTGCCGAGGCGGTCCAGAACTGCCAGGAGGTGCTGACCTACACCGAGCCCTTCGTCTCGCACGACTGGAAGCGGATGACGCTGTACCGGGCCACCGATGCGGCGGACACGATGGACATGGCGTCCATGCTGATCGCCGCGTACTGCCAGCGCACCGGCATGGCCATGGACACCCTCGCATCGCATCTCCAGACCCGGCAGCAGCGCAGCCGGGCCGCCGGGCCACGCGGACCGGCACGAAGTCGCCGGGATGCTCGGCACGCCGCGTCCCCACGATGACGACCAGGACGCACGGATGTGGTTCTCGATGGGCCAGGGGTACGCAGGAGACGGGCGGATGGCCGAGCCCGATGAGCAGCGGCTGTTCACCGAGGCGTGTCTGCACGGGCTGCGGGCCCGACTGTGCGACGACGTCGACTCGCTGGACAGCTACCTGCCGCCGCAGGTGGCGCAGTTGGCCCGCAAGGTGGCCGCCGCTCTCGAGGTACCGGAGCTGGCGACGACATAACGGCGGAGTCGCGCCGTAGTTGGACAGCGCGACTCCAAGAGTCGGGCCCCGGGGATGTCATGGCTGATTCCCCGGGGCCCGTGGTCTGTCCGGCCAGTGTCACCTTGTGGGGACTGGGCGAAGGGACGACTGGTCGCCGTCGTCGGCGAACAGTTCGACTACAAGGGACTTGGTGGCCACCAGGGCGAGTTCCAAGTTGAGAAGCCGGTCTGCGGCTGAGCGCTGGTCCTCCTCGCCCTCGAGGTGAGGACGGACCTCGGTCCAGAGGGTCCGCAGTACCGTCTTGGCCTGCTCAACGAGGCCGATAGCTGTCTGCTCACTCATGTTGCGTTCCCGAACCCCTACCACCAGAGCAGCGAGCAGTGTGGCGGCGTTCTCCACATGCCCCGGCCCCAGCGGTCGCCCCTCCGACAAGCAGTCCAGCCATCGCCGGAGCAGGTCGAGGTCGTAGGAGATCTGGTCCAGCAGGTCCAAGATGTTGGTGACCCGACCGTTGACGTCGTTGACGCGGGTGCTGCGCCGTACTGATCCGTTCGGATAGATCTCTCGTTGGAGGGCCGCTTCCACGGGGATGCCGGCGAAGTCGGTGACACTCCCGTCCGGGCCGATCTTCCAGCCGGGGGGCTGGCGGTCGCCGTGTTCGCGGACCGTCACCTGAGCGAACAGGACAGCGCGACCTGCATCGAGGTCCAAGCTGTCCTCCACCGCGGCCAGTACGGCATCGTCCGCAGACCGGAGCAGAGCATCGAGTTCGGCGTCGCTGTCGTAGTGGGTCATCGCTCGCCTCCGTCGTTCGCACTGAGCAGGATCGTCTTGAGCCGGGCACGGCCGCGGCTCAGGTTCTGCCGTACGGCTTCGTGAGCCATGTCGAGGGCGTCGCCGATCTCACTGGTCGCGAAGCCGTCCAAGTGCCAGGCGAGGACCGCACGTTGCAGGGGTGGAAGGGCTGCGAGGGCGGCGTAGACGCGGGCCTCTTCTTCTTTGAGTTCCACTGAGCGGTGGGGGCAGACGCTGCCCGGCAGTTCCGGGACGGCGTCGGTGAGGTCCTCACGGCGCGCTGGCTGGCGCAGGTAGAGGCGGATAGCGACCTTCCGGAGCCAGGCGGCGGGGTAGTCGATGGTCTCCCACTTCACGAACGCTTCGGCGAAGGCCGCCTGGGCGGCTTCTGCTGCTTCGTGGCCGCTGGCGCCCTGCCGCAGCAGGTGCCGGACCAGGTTGGGCATGTGCTGCTCGTAGAACTGGGCGAACTCCACCCGGGCGAGGCTGCCACGCTGCTGCGGTGGGGCCACCGGAATGGGCTGCTCTGGCGCAGACTCAGCAGGTGCGTGGCTGATCGTGTGCCGTCGGAAGGGCTCCAGTTCGAGCTGCGCGGTCTCCAGATGGATCTCGAAGTCAGTCACGGGCGTCTCCGCCGGACGCGCCGACCTCGATGCGCAGTTCCTCGCCGGCCCTGCGTTCGGTGACCTTGCTGCCCGGCGGCAAGGCACGGACGCGGTCACTGGCGCCCTGCTGGGTGAGGCGGACCAGCTGGACCTGCGTCCGGCTGCGGATCCACTGGTAGAGCAGCCGTGCGCTCAATATCGCGCCCAGTGCCGCTAACCCGATCGCTGTCTCTGGCAACCTGTCCCCCTCGAGCTACTTGCGGCGCCCGGTGCGCCCGTCACATCAAGGGAGTGTCGGCAGGGTCGGAAACCGTGACATCGGGCCTCATGTGACGTGCGTCTCGTGCCGTCGGTGAGGGCCTGCCCCAGTTCCATCGCCTGGTCGTCCTCCATACATCGAGCCCGGGGAGGTCTTCTCCCCCGGAGCCTCTGGCGTGTCCGGGACCGGGTCAGCAGTCACCTGCCGCTCGCCCGAGGGGGGCGGCACGGGGCCGGTTGCCTGCGGTCGCCGACCGTAGGGAATCGGGGCCGCATTTGCCGACCAGGGCTGGGGATTCCCAGCAGGTATTTGTCGTACGCGGCTCGCAGCCCCACCGCTTGGTCGTCATCGATCGGCGCCAAGTCGACCGGTCGCGACTTCGCCGGGCGGTCGCGGGACGCCGCGCGCGGCCCCGCCGACGCGCGCGAGCAGCAGAGGTGCCCGATCCCCTCGCCCGCCGTCCGGGCATGTCCCACACCCACTTCTCTTCTTCCTGCTCGGGCGTGAACTCGGGGGCGTAGAGGGGATGTCAGCCTCTCGACCATGACCGAACCAGCGTGGTGACCTGCGATTTTACAGGTCCGGACGCGAACAGCCTCGGGGCGGTTGTCGGAGGGGTTGTCGGCCCGGTCGGGGGCGGTGTTGTCGCTTCGTGACCATGGTCGGGCCTTCGCGGTCGGGGGTGTGGTCGGGGCCGGCTGTTGGTCTTGGCCGTACGCGCGGCGCCGGATAGGGCGGTTCCGCACCGTACGGAGAGGCGGACGAGGCCGATGGTGAACATGGACGCGGGCGGCGGGACCGGCTCGCGCTCGCGGTGCTGGTCCAGTACCGGATGGCCACCACCGAGCAGATGCACCAGATCCTCAATCCTCAGCTGCGGATCGAGCAGAGCCGCCGACGGCTGGCCAAGCTCCGCGGTGAAGCGCTCATCGACCGGATCATCCTGCCGCAGGCCGGACGGACCCGGATCTGGTTCCCGACCGCGTACGGCGTGCAGCTCGCCTCGGAGTGGCCCGAGCTGCGCGGGCGCCGGCCCTCCAGGACCGTGTCCGATCCGACCGCCGTGCGGCTGAAGGCCGGTCACACGCTGACGGTGACCGAGACCGCGCTCGCCTTCCTCACTGACGCCCGCCGTCGCGGCGATGTGTGCGAGCCGCTGGACTGGATCCCCGAGGTGCACCACCCGATCGGGAGCGGCGAGGCCGTCATCCCCGACGCGCTGATGTACTACCGGCGCGGTCCCGCCGACGGCGAGACCGGGGCGATGCTGCGGGCGTTCGTGGAGGTCGACCGGGCCACCATGGGCCCCGAGCGCCTCGCCGCCAAGTTGTCCTCGTACGAGCGCCTGCACCGCTACGTGCCCGTGGTCCGGGCGCCGGCCGACCCTCCAGGAACCGGCGGTGGAGGAGTGGCGGCGGCGCTACCCGCTCTTCCCGCGCGTCCTGTTCGTCCTGGACGGCACCGGACCGGCCGGTGTCGAGAACCGGATCAGTGCCCTGCGCGCGGGAGCCGGACTGCTGGCCCGCTTTCCGTACGACGTCCCCGTCCTCGTAGCGCCGCTGGCCGATCTGCTCCGCCACGGCCCCTCTGCATCCGTGTGGCGTCCCGTCCACGACCCCGGCCGACGAGTCCGCTGGACGGAGTCCGGTCATCGCCAGAGCTGACTCGCGGCCGCCGCAGACACGGCACGGATCTGTACTCCGTTTCGCCGGCAGACCCTGCGTAGTGAAGTAGTCGGCCACCAGGCCGGCACGTATCTGCCCCTTGTCGACCTGGTCAGCCGCACATCCGAGTGCCAATGGCCGACCGCTTGGCTTTATCAGTGAGTCCTGGCGCGGCTGTGGAGGCGGCGGAGTACCGGGGGCGGGTGCGCGTCCCCGAACACGTACGGCCGGTCGACGGCGTCGACTACGACCAAGTCGTCACCGAGAAACTGGAGCGGTCACCGCAGGCAGTGGTCCGCGAGGTCCTCGGGGAACGTCGGCCTTCGGAATGGGTACTTGCGAAACTGCACGACGGCCGCGGCCCGGCCCGCTCCGTCCTGAACGCACCGGACTGCGAGGAAGCACCGGCGGGCGCGCTGCTGCTCGATGTGGACCGCGCCCTGGACACGGCAGAGCATCCGGGCACCCGGCTGTGCACGCTGTGCGGAGCTGCGGCTGGCGCCTCTGCTCCGCGGCTCCGACCACATCACCGACTCCGCCCCCGACGACTCCTGACCCGGCCGCCGCACCGTCGGCGCCCTGGCGCGGCGGCCCCGTCCGGCGCGCAACGCCGGCGAGGGCGCCCCGATCCCCGGCAGCGTCCACGCCGCCCATTCCTGCCCTCCCACTCCTCAACTCCAGCAAGGGCATGGGTGAAAGGGGGCGCAACGGGGATGTCAGCGGCCCGACCACGCCGTACGTCCGTGGTGACCTGGGCGGACCCATGACGCTGTGACGGCCTGCGCAACCTCTACCGCAACCCCCAGCGCAACACTTCGCTCAACCTCCACCGCAGCACCCAGCGCAACCCGGGCCCTACTCGGTCGGGTGAAGACGCCAGGATCGGAGAACTTCTGCGGGCGCCGATGCGTAGTGCCAGGCATGAGGGAGATCACTGACGCGCACGTGGCAGAGCCGGGCCTAGTAGGGCTTGGTCAGGTTCGTATCGGTGTGGGTATCTCGCGGTGGCAGGTGGGGCAGGCACCGGTCCAGGCGGCGAGGAGTGTCTGCAGTTCCCGGACTACTTGGTAGAGGCTCAGTCCTGCGGCGCGTCTTTTGGGTCGCGGGCCAGTCGTTGCAGGGTGCAGAAGGCGTGGGCGGCGGAGACGAGGGGGACCTGGTGGTGCCAGGCCCGGTGCGGCCTTCGAAGTGGCCCAGTCCCAGGGCCTGTTTCATCTCGCGGTACTCGTGTTCGATGCGCCAGCGCAGCCTGGCCAGCCGCACCAGGGTGGCCAGCGGCATCCCGGAGGGCAGGTTGGAGAGCCAGAACTGCACCGGTTCGCTCTCACCGGCAGGCCATTCGGCCAGCAGCCAGCGCTCGGGCAGCTCAGGATCGTCGCTGGTCTGCGGATTCCGCGTCCGGCGGGCCGGATCCGCAGGGCCACGAACCGCGAGTACATGCGCTTGAAGCCACTCTGGCCTTTGCCGGCCCGGGAGCCCTCCCGCCAGGACACCGGCCTGGCGGCCGTCCGGCCGGCCGCGATGACCAGGTCCTTCACGCTCTGTGCAGGCTCGGCGTACTGCATTCTCGGTGGCCGTCCGGTGCCGCGTAGGCGGGCTGGACGATGCGGGCGTCGGCGGGATGGGCGGTGTCGCGAGAGGAAATCCCCACCTCGTAGGGCAGCTTGCGTTCCTCCAGGCCATGGCGGAAGGCGGCGGCACCGCCGTAGCCGGCGTCCGCGGCAACCAAGGGCACGCCCACGCCCCAGCTGCGTGTCTCGTCGATCATGTCCAGGGCCAGCTGCCACTTTTCCACGTGTCCCGCCTGTGCGGGGATCCCGCAACGGCCGCGTCGGGCGACCTTGTCCACATCCGCGTCCGGGGAGGCGGGATCCCAGGAGGCGGACAGGAACAGCCGCCCGTTCACCGCGGCCGAGGCATGATCGTGCACCAGATGCAGCGAAACCCCCACCTGGCAGTTGGTGACCTTCCCGGCGGTGCCGGTGTACTGCCTGGACACACACGCCGAGGCGCCCCCGTCCTTGAGGAAACCGGTGTCCTCAATGATCAACGCCTCCGGATCGATCGCCTCGTGCATTCTCCAGGCCGGCCGGGCCCGGACCTGCGCCGGATCCCACGGACTGGAGGTGATGAAGTGCGCCAGCGCCTGCCGGTTGCCGTCCTTGCCAAGGCGGGCCGCCATCGGTTCCACCGATTTGCGCCACCCGTTCCAGCAGCAGCCCGCGCACATACGCCTGCCCCCCACCGCCGCTGAACCGCACGGAAGAATCCGTCGAACAACTCCGCAGCGAACGCCTCCAGATCCTCCCGGACCGAGGCCATCTCCTCAGGTGTCACACCAGGTCCAACGACGCTCATGGAGCAGCAAACACGCATCCACAAGTGAAGACGACCAAGCCCTACTAGTGGATGGCCCTGAGCCGACGCTCACGGCGCGCACAGCGCTGATCGATGTCACCGTCCGCGAGCAGGAGGACCTTCCAGGTCGTAATTGGCGGTGGTGGTATGCACTTGGGCGCGCGTTGCGCGGTGCCGGTCGCTCCACCAACTCCCCTCGGCGGAAGACCGCCCCCGCGTTCACCATGCCGCGGTCACCCAGTTTCCACCCCAGCCTGGAGCGCGTCCTGGGCGCCGCGCCTGGACCACCCATCGGTGACCTGGCTGCTGGAACGCTACGGATCCCCTGCCGCCCTGCGAAAAGCCGTACGCCGCAAGCCGGTTGAGGTGATCCGGCCCAAAGCTCCGCACACGACCCAGCGGCTGATCGACGAGGTGCTCGACGAGCAGACCGTCGCGGTCCCGGGCACCGGCAACCTCGACCTTTCCCCGCCGCGCTCTCAACGGAGGTAAGGGAGGAACCTCGCCCAGGACCAGGCGACGGCGCGCCGTCACGTGCGGGGTCGGGGGGTACGCGACCAGAGGTCAGCCGCAGCGGATGTCCCCGGTGCTGAGGCGGTAGGTCACCCCGCCCCGGACCAGCGAGCCACTCAGGTGGATGCAGTGACCGGTCGCATCGAACCAGGTGTAGAGCGGGCCCGCGTAGTAGTGGTAGTTCTCCGGGTGTTCCGGCGGCGGGTCGGCTATGTAGTCGCCGCTCTCGTCGTGGAGGTACAGCTTGATGTTCGACGCCAGCCCGTCGTAGGGACTGGACCAGAACTTCGCACAGTTGCGCTTGGTCGAGGCGTTCCAGTAGGTGCGCGCGTAGCCGCCTCCGTTGGCCCCTGAGGGACTCTTGGCCCAATACGTCTTGCCGTCCCAACTGCCGCTGCACTCAACGGCGCTGGGCGCGGCCGCCCCGGCCGGTGCCGCCTGGGCGGTGGGGGCGGCGACCATCCCGAGCATCAGCGCCATGACACCAAGGCCCAGCAGCTGTGTTCTCCGCAAACGCTTCATCCGCAACTCCCGAAGTGAAATACCACTGATCTGGTACATGACAGGTCGCACTCGACATGCTCTGCTTGCCGTGGACTCCACACCCGACTCTTCACGAAACCTCCGCCGGATCACATCGGCGGACCGTCGACGGAGCCCGTTGCGGCGCCGGGGCCGACTGGTGATGCGTCGAGGCGAAGCCGCGCATGCGTAGTCACCTCGATTCGGCTCTCGCAGGTGGTGGGCTTCTCGGCCCGCAGCCGCGAAGGGACGCAGCTCCGCGCCTGGAACGGGAGGTGTGAGAGCTGTGAAGACCGTTCCGGGCAGTCGCCATGTCGAGGGCGACCGAGGTGCGCGGTGCGTGCACGACGTCGAAGGACGTCGGGCCACGGTGCCGCTGGACCGGTTGGTGGCGATCGCCGGGTGTCCGGTTCGGGGAAGCCGTCGCCGGCACCAGGCATGCGCGGCTCGAAGGCCCCCGCCGGTACGTGGGGGCCACGACACGGAAGCGGATCGGCCGAACCGCGCTCGCCCCTCCACCTGTGGTCCGGCGTCTCCCGCCACCTGTCAGGGCTCGGCCGCATCGCCCTGCTCAACCGGCACTACCGCCGGGCCGCAGACCTCCACACCCGTGCCTTGCGTCTCGCTGCCGGCCGAACTCGGCTTCATCGCCGAGCAACGTGGCGATGCCGCCCACGCGCTCACCCTCCACCAGAACGGTCTGGCAGCGGCCAGGGCCGCGAAAGACCCCCGCTCCAGCTCCCTCGGGCACCGCGTCCGCCACCAGAACGCGAGCCCACGCCCCACAGCCTCCCGCCGAACAGGACGACGTCACCCGCATCGCCACACGCCTACGTCGGTCACTCCGCTCCCACGCGTACGCCACACAGTTCTCCGTCGGCGAGCAGACCGACCACGAAACCCAAGCAGCACGCGAAACACCGCACACGTGACCCTCACGGAGTCAGACGCCCCCACGTCCGGCACAGCCCAATCGTCGACCGCCCCGCGGCAACAGCCCGGGAGCGGCAAGCGGTGGCATCTTTCGCGCGGACAGTCCGGCGGGAAACCAGGCCCACAGGGAGAGCGAGGCTACGGGATGGACAGCAAGTGGGCGTGCGGGCTGCCACCAACGCCATTTCGCTCGCTCTGTGGGCGGGGCACGACCCGTAGTCGTCTTCACGACGTACGCCTCCCTCGCGGACCGCCACGACCCGGAGGGCTGCTGGGCCAGCGGAAGGTGCGCGAGCCGCTGGAGGCTGCTCTGGCGGGGGCGGCACGGCCTCGTTCCCCGGCAGACTGAAGCCGAACGCCCCCGTGCACGCGCTCACCCCGCCGGAAGAGTTCCTCGGGAGAACTCAGGACCCCAGCAGGTGCCCCAGCACAGGACGAGCCCCCGACACACAGGGAAGCGCACCCGTCACCCGGCTCACCTGGAAGCGTCCGTCAGCGGGATGAGTACATACCCGGGCGTACTCACGCGCCGAACGCGGGCCGTCCTGTCATCCCAAGCGCGGGAAGTGAACGGATGCCGTCAGGCGCACACCCAGCGCGCGCACCAAGCGCACGACTGCTCCACGGTGCGGCCCGGGGCACAACTCCCGGAGCCGGTGCGGCGGTTGGCCTCGGGCGTCACGCGAGCGGGCGGCTGGTCGTGGATGGTGGCCCTGCCCGGGGCGGGTAGTCGTCCGCGCCGGGCGTGCACCCGGCACCCGCTCGTTACTGTTCGTCGCGCAGCCGGGCCGCCAGGGAGGTCAGGGACTCGGTTTCCTCGGTGTGTCCCAGGGCGGTCAGGCGGGAGATCGCGGCGTCGAGACGGGTGAGGGCCGGGGCGGGGCGGTCGAGGTAGATGCCCTCCACGGCGCCCGCGAGGCGGACGCACTCGGCCCACTCGCCGGCGACGTCGTCCCGGCCCGGCTCGCCGAGCAGGCCAAGTGCCTTCTCCAGAGCGGCCAGGGCGTCCTCGTACTCGCCCGCGTGGGCGTTGACCCTGCCGTACTCGTAGGCCAGGGCCGGGTCCAGAGCACGTCCCTGGGCCTCGTAGTCGGCGGCGCGGGCCTCGTCGGCGATGCGGCCCGCGTCGGCCAGGAAGGCGAGCGCGCCGGGCAGGCCTTCGGGGCCCTGCTGCTGGGCCTGGAGGCGGGCGAGTTCGCGCAGTGAGTTGCTGAGGAGCTCGTAGCGCGCCTCCCGGTCATGGGCGGCGAGTGCCTGGTCCGCGACTCCGCGAGCCCAGTCGAACTCGCCGGACTCGCCCAGGAGTACGGCGGTCTCGGCGGCGATCATGGCGTGGATGCCGGGGTCGTCGTCCCAGGCGGCGGACTCGGCCGCCAGGGTGACGAACTCCGCCGTCGCCGCCTTGAGGTCCTCCCCCGCATGCAGGGCGCGGGCGCGGGTCAGGCGGAGTTGGGCGACGAGTCGGTCGTCCAGCTCTCCGGCGGTGACGTCGGGTTCGGTCAGCAGGGAGTCGACGAGCGCGATGCAGTCCTCGATGCGGCCGAGGTCCAGGCTGAGCTGGGCGGCGTTGCTGTAGGTGCAGAACGCGTCCACCCGGCTGCCGCGGCGAAGGGCCACCTCCGCCGAGCGTGTGAGGTGCCGCAGTGCCTCGTCGGGGCGGCCCAGGTGCATGCAGGCCTCGGCGAGGTCGCTGTGCAGGCGCGAGGTGTCGACGGTGTCGGCCGGCCACTGGGCGGCCAGTCGCAGGGCCTCGGCGAGGTTGTCGTACGCGGCCTGCGCGTCGCGCAGGCCGAACTGGAACCGGCCGCGCAGGCCGAGGGTACGGGGCAGGTGCCAGGCGGGGCCGTGCGCCCTGAGCCGGTCCAGCAGGGCGTCGATCTCGGTGACCGCGGCGGGCAGGTCGCCGGAGAGGGCGTGGGTGCTGGCCCGCAGCAGCAGGGCCCCGGAGATCTGCCCGGCGATGTCGTGCCGGGTGGCGAACGCGTGCAGGCGGTCCACCTCGGCGAACACCGTCGCGACCTGCTCCTTGTCGCCCGAGGCCTGCAGACGCAGGGCGAGCGCGGTCACCCGCAGCCGCAGCAGACGGGCCTCAAGGAACGGCGCGTGGTCGGGCGTGTCCTCGTGGAGGCGGACCATGGCCGCATGGACCTCGGCCAGCTCGGCATCCTTCGCCTCGGCTCCGTCGGCGTCCTGCGCAGCGGGGATCTCCGCGGTCGCGAGCAGGGCGGAGGCGCGGCAGACCGCCGCGTGGCCGGGCTCCCCCGCGTCGTCGTACAGGGCCGCTGCCTCCTCGTGGAGGGCGGCGGACTCCGCGTACTCGTCCTTGTTGCCCGCCCGGTTCGCCTCTTCGGCCAGCAGGTCCGCGCGCAGCCGTACGAGCGGGCCGACCGCCGGATCGTCGGGGTGGGCGTAGTCGCGGGCGGCGACGAGCGTGCGCAGCCGCTCCCAGCAGGCCGGTGCGACCGGGTGTCCCTCCTCGTCCAACGCCCTTGCCCGCAGGATGAGTTCGGTCAGGTCGTCGGGGACCGCGGCGACCGGACGGGCCGCGGGCGCGGCGACCTGGGCGGTAGGGGCCACGTCGTCGAGGGCGCGGGGGCGCAGCGACAGTTCCAGCGACTCCACGAGCGGGGCACGCTCCAGGCGGGACCTGCGGCGGTCGGTGTGCGTCGTGGTTCCGTTACGGGCGTCGAAGCGGGCGGCGAGGTCGTCGGCGCGGCCGCGCACCTCGGCGCGCAGCTCGGCCACCGTCCAGGTACGGCCCGTGTACCCGGCGGCGGGCAGTTCGCCGTGTCCGAGGAGCTCGACGCGCTGGAGCAGGACCTCCACGCCGGTGAGGAAGCCGTACTGGTCCAGCGGCGAGTCGACCTCGTCGAACAGGTTCCGGTTCTCGGCGAGCAGTTCCAGGCCGCGTGCCTCGTTGCCGGTGAGCGCGCAGAACTCCAGGTGCCGGCCGACCTCCTCGGACATCGAGGGGTTGCGACGGCAGGCGCGGTAGCCGGTGAGGTGCAGTTCGCGGGCCCGGTCGGCGCGGCCGGTGCGCAGCAGGGGCAGCAGCGCGTAGGAGGCGGAGCGCGCCGGCTCCTCCTTGCAGGACTCCTTCCCGGCCAGGACGGGCTCGAAGGCGCGCAGGGCCCGCTCGTCGTCGCCCGCCCTGAGGTGGTACAGGGCGCTCTGGCAGATCTCGCAGGCCTCGCAGTCGCTGAGCCGGGTACGGGTGCGGCCCGCCCACAACTCGTGGGCGAGGGCGGTGTCCTCACCGACATGGGCGGCGAGCTGGTACGCCTGTCCGTAGTACGGCTGGAGCCCGAGGTCGGCCTTCTCGTACCGCTCACGCATCTCCTGCAGCCACTGGCGCAGGCTGGTCAGCGGTATCTCGGGCAGCTGGCGCAGGGCGTGGGCCACCCACTTGAACCGCCAGAACAGCTGGTGGCGCAGGCGCTCGTCGAAGACGTCGGGCTGCTCGTCGAAGACGGTGAGCAGCCGGGCGAAGACGACCGGGGACTTCCGCGGTTCGGAGCCGTAGGTGTATGCCTCCTGGAGTTCGAGGAGCGCGTGGACGAGGACGGCGGGGTCCTCGAACTGCTCGGCGGCGTCGACGAGTTCCTCGGCGGTGACGGTACGGGTCCGGCCGTACGGGCGACGGTCGTTCTCCTGGAGCGCCTGGAACAGCTCGGCTGTGCTCTGGGGATGGGGTGCGATAGGCATCGTCAGCTGTCCTTGCGGAGGGCGTGGGCGAGGAGGTCGAGGAAGGAGCGGTTGATGAGGCTCGACTCGGCGGGCCTCAGCGGGCGCCGGGAGAGCATCGCGGCCTGTCCGTAGAGGGCTTCGGCGCTGGTGCGGGCCAGTTCGGGCTCGTCGATGGCGACGGCGGTGCGGACCAGGGGGTTGAGCTGGTTGAGGATCAGCTGGGCCCGCGGGGCCTCCTGGCGCAGGGCGCCGAGGATGTCGCCCCACAGGCCGCCCTCCTGCTCACGGGCGAGCTGGGAGCGGGTGCGCTCATGCCGGGCCTCGCGGCTGTCGACGAGGAGGGCGGGGGCGGAGGCGGGCTGGAAGGTGCGCAGGGCGACGTCGCAGTCGAAGACGGCCAGGGCGTCGCGGGCCTGGGCGAGGTAGGCCGCGGCGGCCAGTTCCGTCTCCCGGTCGACGGGGTCGAGATGGGCGGTGAGGGTCGCCGGGTCGAGGTCGGCGACGCTGACCTCGGGCCTGATCTCGGGCAGCCGGTGGACCAGCTGACGATCGTAGGTGTAACCGCCGTTGACGACGCCGAGCCCGGCGGCCGAGGCGATCGCGGCGACCTGGCGGAACTCCTCCACGCTGGATGTCACCAGCACGGTGCGGTGGGTGCGGGCGAACTCGTCCAGGGTGCAGTGCCCGTCGGTCGTCTCGAACGGCAGCCAGGGCAGCAGCATCCGCAGGATCTCGTCGTCGTGCACCGCGAGCGACTTCACGGCCAGGTGGTGGGCCTGGAGGAAGCGGCCGAGCAGGTCCGGGTCGCTGGCGGCGGCCCGGGCGATCCAGTCGCGCAGCCGCTCGGCGAGGGCGTCGCGGACGGCGGCGAGGGTGTCGTCCTCGTACAGGGCCTCACGGGACGCCGTCGGGCGCAGGCTCTCGGCGTCGACGACGCAGCGGACGAAGAACGCCCAGTCGGGCAGGATCTCCTCGGCCTGTTCGGACAGCAGCATGCCCTTGACGTGCACGCGGTGGCCGTGCCGGCGCCCGGTCGGCACCGCCTCGGGAAGCACGCAGGCGATGCCCTTCAGACCGACGGCCGGGAGGTCCAGTTCGATGGTGTCCAGCGGGGTGAATCCGAAGACCTCTTCGCCGTAGGCGGCCAGCGCGCGGGAGCGGGCTCCCGGGGTGGGGTAGGTACGCGACCAGGGCGCGGGCTCGGGGTTCACCGGTGCGCCCGCGCCTCCTGTGCCGTCGTCGAAGGTCACCGGGTGACGCAGCAGGGAGCCGAAGTGCCGGGCCAGCGCGTGCACTTGGGCCGGACGGGTCCACTCGCCCGCGTCGGTTCGCGGCGTCAGCGTGACCGTGGTGCCGGGCCGGGGACGGGCGGAGGCGGGCAGGGTGCGGACGGTGTAGCTGCCGTCGCCGCGCCCGCGCCACTCCACGGCGGGCGCGTCGGGGGTGCGAGCGGAGCGGCTGACGACGTGGATCTCGTCCGCGACCAGGAAGCACGACAGCAGTCCGATGCCGAACTGCCCGATGAAGTCGGCGCGTTGCTCGGCGACCTGCTCGGCGCGCTTGCTGCTGCGGCCGATCGTGGCGAGGAAGGTGTGCACATCGGCCTCGGTGAGACCGACGCCGTCGTCCTCGACCCGTACGACGGAGCCGTCGGCGTACAGGCGGATACCGAAGGCGCCGTGGGGCTCGATGGCGTGCCGTGCGGTGAGGGCGTCGACCGCGTTCTGCAGGAGTTCGCGCAGATAGACGCGGGGGCTGGAGTAGAGGTGGTGGGAGAGGAGGTCCACCAGGCCGCGCAGGTCGACCTGGAAGGTGCGGTCGGTGGCGGCATGGGCGTCGGTGTTGTCGCGCAGGGGCATGAGGGAGTCCGGGGTGAAGGCAACGGCGGGAGTGGGCGGTGGTCCGCGGGGCCGGCCGAAGACGGGCGGGAGGGTGTGGAAGGCGGCTCAGAAGGCCTTGCGGAAGCGCGCGTACGCCTTCTCCGGGTCCGCCATGAAGGTCCACGGCCACTCGGTGATCACACCGTCCAACTCGCGGAAGACGTTGGATGCCTTGCTGCTGCCCGCCAGCGAGAGGGCCATGGCGAAGATGTTGTACTCGCCCTGCCAGCCCAGGCGACGCTCGTAGTCATGGTGCAGGATGCTGCGCTCCGCGGCCTCTCTCAACTCGGTCCGGATGCGCGGTTGCTGCAGGCAGTCGCGGTTGTCGGACTCCACCCAGTCCTCGATATGCGCCATGGCGACGGCACAGCCGAGCGGGTGTCCGTCGGGCGCGGCGGCGAAGGCCTTCCGGGCGAACTCCAGGGCCTGGCCCGGCTCTCCGCCCCAGCGGGGCTGCAGATGCGACACCCACTCCAGATGGATGTCGACATTCAGCGGATCACGGCGCAGGCCGGCCGCGAGCCGGGCTTCCTGGACACTGCCGTCGACGGACATGCCGCGTCCCGAGGTCAGCAGATGGCGCCACGGTGTGACCCAGTCGGGCTGCAGTTCGGCGGCCTCGAGGAGATGCTCCTCGGCGATGCGCAGCCGCTCGTAGAAGGTCTGCCACTGCTCCCGGCTGACGTCCACGGCGAGGGCGGACGTACGCGCCTCCCAGCCCCAGGAGACATGGCGCGCGCCCGATATCAGCAGTGCGGTCGCCCGGAGCTCCTTGTCGTCCCTGTCCTCCTCGGCGGCCCGGACGATCCACTCCTCCACACCGTCCACATCGGTCAGTTGCCCCAGAACCGTCTGGTCGCGGCCGAGGTCGAAGGGCGCCAGCGCCGCCTTGACCTCCGCCCAGTCACCCGCGTCGGCCGCCTCGACCAGCGCGAGCACCCGCGTGTCCCCCAGCGCGCGCAGCGCGTACGTCCCGTGCTTCCTCTTGCCCGCGACGGGAAGGGCATGCGGATGCGCCGCCGTTCTCTCCGCACCTCTCCCGAACAACCTGCCCAGCATGCCGCGCCCTCCCCTGGTACCGCGTGATCGTGAGAGGCAGCATAAACGGCACCACTGACACCGCTTCCACAGGGTTTTCACCTGAGCTCCACGGTGCCGGGCGCCTCCCCATGCGCCGTCGTGGTCACAGGGGAGTTCACACAGCGCTCGTGCATCGGCGCGGGGATCGGCATCCTCTGAACCTCAGGGCGTTGGCGTTGTCGCGGACTCCGGCGACGCGGTCGGACTCGATCAGCGTGCCGTCGAGGATCACATGGGTCTGCCCTCGCGTTGGCAGCGGCCCAGGACCTGGTGAAGGTCCGAGGCCTGGTCGGCGAGGACGTCGGCGCCTTCGTGGAGACACCGGACCATCTTGTGAGGGAGGCAGGCCTGCCCTGCCAGCGGCTTCACGTCTGTCGGAGCCCGGGGCCCGGAGACCCGATCCGCGCTGAATCGAGTGGCTCAAGCCTCGGGATGCCGGTAGATGTCGCCGTCGTGGCGGTCCAGCGGCTGGCGTGGGAGGTAGAAGGTGTGGTCGTGCTCGTGAAGAAACTGGATCCGTAGCCCGGCTCCGGCGATCGCCGAGACAACGGTCGACAGACCGTGCCGCCACTCGACGGTCTCGTTGCCCTCGGTCGTTGCCGCCTCATCGGCGTACGTACCGGGGCCTCCCGAGGCTTCCGGACCTTCGACGAAGTAGTCGTGTGTGACCGTGCTGCCGGTCTCGTCGTCGAGGACGAAGCTGAAGGGATGGAACTCCGCGAGGTACAGATACCCGGCGGGAGCGAGCAGTGCAGCGACGACCGACGCCCAGCGGCTGAGTCCGCGACAGCGCCCTCCTCGCCGGCACGGACATCGGCATTCATGCCCTGGGCACCAACTCTCGCAAGAGCGGGAAAGCCGGCGCAGGCGCAGGCGATGTACCCGTGTCGTTCGGCGGCGTCACGTTCACCACTGGCGACTGGCGACATCCTGCGCGCCGACCAGGGCGGAGTCGTCCTCCTGCCGAATATCCGACTCCCGGCGGAGACCACCGTGCCTCTCGTCCCGTGCGGTGACGGCGCGAAGGGCACGCGCGTCTACCACTGGGCCGCCTTGCAGATCACGTCCATCGAGGACTTCGACGGCGAAGGCGCCGATCTGCTGGGGGAAGACGCCGCCGCGGCTGCCTTGCCTGGCGGCCGGCGCTGCGTCGCTGGTAGTTGCTCGGCCGAGAGCTGAGCGGGTCCGGCCGCACCCGCTACGGCGGCGCCCCCGGTACGGCAGCAGGGCCGGACCGCGCGTCGCGGTCCGGCCCTACCCCGTGCGGTGCCGCCCTGCGGCGGCGGTGGGTCAGCTCTGTGCGGTGTCGTCGCCCGTCTGCCCGGCGCTCTCGGCTGCGCCTGCCTTCTCGCGCATCTTGCGCACCAGCTCCGCCTTCTGGTCGGCGGCACTCTGGCGGTCGAGGTTGCGGTACGGACCGTTGTTCTGCCGTTCGGCGCGGGACAGCTTCTTGCGCTGGCCGCCGCCCATGCCCACGGGGTTGTTGATGTTCTTGCTCACGGGTTCTCCCGGAATGAGAAGTGATCTACGGATTCATCGGTGGGGGACGGGCGCGGCGACGTCGAAGGACGTCAGCAGGGGCCCATCACGCTCTCACTCGTAAATCGGCGTCTGGAAGAACATGACCATGACGTTACCCGGTTCCGTCGGCCCCGCACACCAAGTTTTTCGCCGCGCCCCGGCGTCGGCCGGACCCTCGGCGATCACGGAGCCCCGCAGATGGAGACGAGCCGACGGGAGGTTCTGCAGCGCCATTCCTGTCACAGACGCCCCTATGACGAGGGGGCGCGGGACTAACGAGGAGGTGCTGGGCACCGTCCTGACCAGGTGAAACACCGCTCAGGCGGCATATCGCTCAAGGCACCGAATGATCTCACGTCGGGTCTTGCCCTCCTGGGTGCGGCGTTCGTAGTACACCTGGGTGCGGGGATCGAAGCACAGCCGGGTGAACACGATGCGGTACGGCCAGCGAGGGTGAGCCGCGTCGCATCGGAGCCCGTGAGACTTGCTATGCAACGAGTTGCATAGCACGATCGGTGCCCATGGCGCTCGAACACGCGATCTTGGTGTCGCTCCTGGAGAGGCCGGGATCCGGCTACGAGCTGGCCCGGCGTTTCGAGCGGTCCATCGGCTACTTCTGGACCGCGACGCACCAGCAGATCTACCGCGTGCTCAAGCGTATGGAGAGCGACGGCTGGGTCGACGTCCGGGACGTCCCGCAGCAAGGCCGGCCGGACAAGAAGGAGTACTCCGTCGCCGACCTCGGCCGGGCCGCGCTGTCCTCGTGGTTGCACGATCCGATCGAGCCGGACAGCGTCCGCCACGACCTGGCGGTGAAGATCCGTGGTGCCGCGTTCGACGACCCGGCCGCCCTGATCCACGAGGTGGAGCGGCACCGGCAGGCACACCAGGACCGGCTGGAGCACTATCGCGCGGGCGAGGAGCGGGACTTCACGGGCCCCGAGGTGAACGCGGCCGCCGCGCGAGCGCCGCTCGATCCGGAGCGAGAGCTCCAGCACGTCGTCCTGCGCGGCGGCATCGCGTACGAGCGGATGATGATCGGCTGGCTGGACGACGTGCTCACCACTTTGGCCCGGTTCGGCCCAGGCCGCTGACGCCGCCCCACCCGCCGGCCTCACCTCCGATCCCCTTTGGCCACCCCACCCACAATTGCCCTCCGCCCGCCTGCCGAAAGAGGCCCTCACCATGGCTGACCAGCTGCTCTTCAACCCGCGCACCTACGACCCCACGCACTTCGACGCCGAGACGCGCCGACTGCTGCGTGCCACAGTCGACTGGTTCGAGGAGCGGGGGAAGCGGCAACTGACCGAGGACTACCGGACCCGCGCCTGGCTCGGGGACTTCCTCGCCTTCGCCGCGAAGGAGAACCTGTTCGCCACCTTCCTGACGCCGTCGTCCGCCACTGGACAGGCAGAGCCCGGCAAGCGCTGGGACACCGCCCGTATCGCCGCGCTCAACGAGATCCTCGGCTTCTACGGCCTGGACTACTGGTATGCCTGGCAGGTCACCATCCTCGGTCTCGGCCCCGTCTGGCAGAGCGACAACACCGCCGCCCGCGCCCGCGCCGCGGAACTCCTCGCCCAGGGCGAGGTGTTCGCGTTCGGCCTGTCCGAGAAGGCTCACGGCGCGGACATCTACTCCACCGACATGCTCCTCGAGCCCGACGGCGACGGCGGCTTCCGCGCCACCGGCTCCAAGTACTACATCGGCAACGGCAACGCCGCCGGACTCGTCTCCGTCTTCGGCCGCCGAACCGACGTCGAGGGCCCCGACGGCTACGTGTTCTTCGGCGCCGACAGCCGACACCCGAGCTACCACCTGGTCAAGAACGTCGTCGACTCCTCCAAGTTCGTCAGCGAGTTCCGCCTGGAGAACTACCCCATCACGGCCGAGGACGTCCTGCACACCGGCCGCGCCGCCTTCGACGCCGCCCTCAACACGGTCAACGTCGGCAAGTTCAACCTGTGCACCGCCTCCATCGGCATCTGCGAACACGCGATGTACGAGGCCGTCACCCACGCCCACAACCGCATCCTCTACGGCCGTCCCGTCACCGCCTTCCCCCACGTACGCCGCGAGCTGACCGACGCATACGTCCGGCTCGTCGGCATGAAGCTGTTCAGCGACCGCGCCGTCGACTACTTCCGCTCCGCCGGCCCCGACGACCGCCGCTACCTGCTCTTCAACCCGATGACGAAGATGAAGGTGACCACGGAGGGCGAGAAGGTCATCGACCTGATGTGGGACGTGATCGCCGCCAAGGGCTTCGAGAAGGACAACTACTTCGGCCAGGCGGCCGTGGAGATCCGCAGCCTGCCGAAGCTGGAGGGCACGGTCCACGTCAACCTGGCACTGATCCTGAAGTTCATGCGCAGCCACCTACTCGACCCGGCCGACTACCCCGACGTGCCGACCCGCCTCGACGCGGCCGACGACGACTTCCTGTTCCGGCAGGGCCCGGCCCGCGGCCTGAGCTCGGTGCGCTTCCACGACTGGCGTCCGGCCTTCGAGACGTATGCGCGGCTTCCCAACGTCGCCCGCCTGCGTGAACAGGCCGACGCGCTCTGCGAGTTCGTCGCCACGGCAGGCCCCGATGCGGAGCAGAGCCGCGACCTCGACCTCGTCCTGTCGATCGGACAGCTCTTCGCCCTCGTCGTGCACGGCCAGCTCGTCCTGGAGCAGGCCGCCCTGACCGGACTCGACGAGGACGTCCTCGACGAGCTCTTCGCCGTCCTCGTACGGGACTTCTCCGGGCACGCCGTCGAACTGCACGGCAAGGACTCGGCCACCGAACAGCAGCAGGAGTGGGCGCTGAGCTCGGTCCGCCGACCGGTCGTCGACACAGCGCGTACGGAGCGGGTCTGGCAGCAGGTCGAGGCACTGTCCGGCGCGTACGAGATGGCCCCGTAGCCACGCCGTACGCATCAACGGTGGCCGGGCGCGACACACGCCCGGCCACCCGCGTACCTCCCCCCAGCACGGCAA
This sequence comes from Streptomyces lincolnensis, assembly GCF_001685355.1. Lineage (GTDB taxonomy): Bacteria > Actinomycetota > Actinomycetes > Streptomycetales > Streptomycetaceae > Streptomyces > Streptomyces lincolnensis. The sequence goes on from NZ_CP016438.1 coordinate 95,108, forward strand.
GCAGACCAGTCAAATGGTGCGGTCACGGCAGCCGTTTCGGTCCCGGCTGCGGGGTGCTCCGCGGTTCGCGCCGGGTCGGCTCGTCCCGTTCCGCGGGCCACAGGCTTCGGACCGGCCGGAGCAAGATCCGCCTCGTCACATTCCACGGTCCTGGCGGTGACAGGGTAGAGCGGCGTGGACTGCAGGCGGGCGCCGCTGAGGTCGGTCAGGGTGACCGCGCAGGTGCTGTCATCGGTCACGGCCGGTCCCCCGGTCGGCAGTCCAGCCCTCGGACGCGCCCCGCACACACCGCGCTGGGTACGAGGACCGCGCGCCGGTACGCGAACGGCACACGCAGCGCACACTCCAGGACGAGCGGGCGCCGGGAAGAGCCACCAGTGGTGGCGATCAGTACCTGATGCTGACGCATCATCCAATGCCCTGCACCATCGTGTGAGCCTCGGGCTCCAAGGCCGCGCCGACCCGCCTCGACCCACTGCGGCCGCGCAGCGAATCCAGCTGGTCGGCTTCGCGCGTCCCAGTGCACCGTCCGTTCCCACCATGGGCCGGCAGAGCGGCCCTCACAAAACGTGTGGGGCCTGTCCGCATACGGACAGGCCCCACATCGAGCGCCGGGCAGGCCTCGCACCTGCATTTCCCCGCAGGAAGCGGGGCGTCTTTCCTTGGACCACCAACGCAACACCAGCCGACCGCAGTTGCAGCAACCAGCTCAAGATCAACTGTACCCGAGGTCGCGGCGCCCCAACTCCCCTCCCCCCCCCATGGCCAGACCAGCAAGCCCCGAATCGGCCCAGAACCTGCCCTGCCGCGCCGTCAACCGTTGCGTGGACCCAGACCCGTCAGACGCTTCAACACCCCGGCGGACAATCAACCCCGCAGCCACTCCAACAGCGCACCGACAGCCCTGAGGCCAGCGCGCACCGAGCCGTCCTCGACCCGCACCTGGCGTCGAGCTGGCCGCCAGGCGTTCAACGTCCGACAGGGCCGGAGCGTTGGGGAGTTCGACCCGTTCGATCAGTGTGATCCACTCGCGGCCGGCCTCTGGTACCAGTAGAGCCCGCCGAGGAAGCAGCCCGTCAGCAGGACGGCCGCGCCGGCGCCCACACCGGTGGAGCGTTTCCGCCGGCACGGGGCAGCAGGGATGCACGATCGCTCCAGCCGTCCGCACCGGAGCCCGCAGGACACCGCCCGCGATCGAACAACAGGTGATGCTGCGGCGGCGCGAGCACCTCTCATCGGCCCCGTCCGGCTGGCCGCCCGCACCGTCGGCGCCGGATTCGACATCGACCACGGGGCCGCCGTATCACCAACCGGCCCGCCCGGCCGGGCCATCGCGTGGGCGCGTCCGCCAGTGGCACCGCGGAAGGCCCGCTGCCACCGGCGCCCGGCGGTAGCGGGCCGCTCGGCACGCGTGTGCCGTCAGCTCAGCCGGGCCTGGGCGTACGGCACCAGTCGGACGGGGCCTGACAGGCCGTACGCCTGGCGGGCGGCCGTGCCGAAGACGGACGGCTGGCTGACGCGGAGGCGGTTGATGAGGGGGGTCGCCACCTCCACCTCGATCGTGTTCGCGCCGGGTCGCAGGTGTCCGCCGAGGTCGACGACCGGGCGGAGGCGGTCGGCGGGGGCCAGCGGGGTGCCGTTGACCGTGACACGGAACGTGTCGCTGACGGTGCCCAGTTCGAGGTACGCGCCGTGGGCCGCGGTCCAGTCGGCGGGCAGGGTCACGGTGGTGCGGTAGCGGCCGATGCCGGCCGAGTCGGCCAGTTCGGGGATCTGCGACCAGGGCAGGAGGGCGTCGAGAGCCAGCGTGCGCCGGACGATCTCGGTGGTGGTCGGCTCGGCGCCGGGGTGCCAGTCCGCGACGTCGAGCTGCCAGCGGTCCGGTGTGATGGGGGCGGGAACCGGCGGCAGTGTCGTGGTGACCGTACGGCCTTCAAAGAGCCCGGTCGTGTACGTGCCCCCGGTCGCGGCGCGGACGGCAAGGCCGCGGTCGGTGAACAGGACGCGGTCGGCGGTGCTGTCCACGGCGTGCTGCCGGTTGCCGTTGCGGTCCCCGAAGAGGCCTGGCCGGCCAAGGGCGATGACGGTCGCCTGACCGGGTTGGAGGGTGACGCGCAGGGTGATGCCGTCGGCGTTCTCGGTGTAGCGGCCGATCCGGGTCGCATCTCCCGTCCATGGGTCGAGCAGGTAGGGAACGGTCCTGCCGCGGCGGGTGCGGCGCAGGGTGATGTCGTGGTCGATGGCCGCGACGGGCGGTTTGACGGTCTCGGCGTGCTTGCCGTTGCAGAGGTAGTACAGGTCGGTGTCGCCGGTGACGCGGTGGGCGTTGAGGAGGGTGGAGGGTCTGGCGTAGCGGACGTCGGGGGTGATGCCGAGGGCGGTGAGGGCCTCGCCGACGGCGCTCTTGTCGGTGACGGCCTTGGTGTGGGGCAGGGCGAGGAGGCTCGCGAGCACCTCGCGCAGGCGCGCCGACTCGTCCTGGGCGGGTACGCCGGGGGTCAGGGCCTGGTCGAAGGCGCCGAGCAGGACCATGGGCAGCCCCGCCCGGGCCAGGCTCAGCAGCTTGCGGGCGTCGGCGAGGGCGAGGGTGGGGGTGGAGCTGTAGAAGAAGTCGCCTTCGACGAACAGGGCCTTGTAGGCGGGGCCGTCGGGGGCCAGGTGGCCGTCCGACACGCGGGCGCTGGGCAGGTCGAGCAGGGGGCCGCTGAGGAACTGGTGGGTCCAGCCGAGCGGGACGCCGGTCGCGGTGAACCAGGAGGCGCCGATGCCGGTGGCGGTGTAGCCGGTCTGCCGGAAGACCGCGACGTCCGCACGAGGTGTGCCGGTCTGGAGGACCTGGTGCACGCGGCCGAGGTAGTCGGCGATGTCCTCGACGTGCCGCCAGGTGGGCTGTCGGGGGCCCCACGACTCTCCGTAGCCGGGGGCGCCGTTGTAGGGGCTGAAGGCGGCGAAGCCGGGCCAGCGGGCTCCGGGGGCGGCCGCGTACGAGAAGCCGTGCACCACCGTCTGGTTGACGCCGGCGGCGTAGGCACCGCCCATGGTGCGCAGGAACCGGTCCCAGGTCGTGCTGTACGCCGAGCCGTTGTAGGCGCCCGATTCGCAGGACAGCACGGTGTGTCCGGCCATGTCCCGTCCGCCCGCCAGGCAGCGGTAGTCGTCCAGGTTCTTGAAGCCGAGCGACTCTCCCTCCGCGGTGTCGAGGATCGCGGCGGAGGCGATGGCGTCGGTCTGGAGGCCGTAGGGCTGCGAGCGCAGTTGCATGCCGAGCGAGTGGGCCCAGTCCCGCAGAGCGGTGACGTGGTGGGTGTTGAAGAGCTCGGAGACGGTCTGCCAGAAGTCGTGTCTGATCTGCCGGGTGGTCTGGGCGTCGAAGGTGAAGACCTGGTTGCTGTTGTCGAGGACGATGGCGGGCAGGTACGGCAGGAGGGAGCGGCCCGTCTTCTTCCGGAATGCGTCGGGCAGCGCCGGGGTCCACACCAGCGCATCGGTCTCCAGCTCGATGGAGTCCTCGAAGAAGGCGCCGCCGGCGGCCTTGAGGAGTCTGCGCACCGTGCCGGTCAGGACGGCACGCTCCCAGAATCCGGTGATGGCGGCGGTACCGGCGGGGCTGAAGTGGTCGACGACGTAGGCGGCCGGGGCGGAGTGCGGGCCGGACTCGGGCTGCTGGGCGGTGCCGCGCTGCCAGTAGGAGATCAGCACCCAGTCGCCGTCGGTGGGCGCGGTCCAGGTCAGGGTGCCGTTGCGGACGGTCTCGGTGAGGTCCTGGACGCTGTCGAGGTCCAGGCCGGTCTCCTTGCGGGTGGCATGGGCCGGGTTGACGCGGGCGGCCTGGACGGCCAGCAGGCTGCGCCGGGTGGCACCGTCCGCGGCCTCGCGCACCGGCTCGGGGACCGGGCCCTGGTAGGTGGCGCCGGCGGCCACCGGAGTGCGGCCGTAGGCGAGTTCCCGGGCGGCGACCTCATCGTCGGGGGCAAGTCCGGGGACGGCGGCGGGCCAGCTGGGGCCGAGCGTGAGGTCGACGGTCAGGCCGCGGCGGGCCGCCTGTCTCAGGGCGGCCTCGACGCCCTCGCGCCAGGGGGTGCTCCCCCAGCCGTGCTGAGCCGTGTCCAGGACGGACTTGTCCTTGATGCTGTGGTGGACGGCGGCGATCTCGGCGCCGCCGAAGCCGGCGTCGGCGATCTGATCGATCTCGCGCGCGATCTCCGTCGGGTCGACGAGTCCGTCCGGCCACCACCAGCGGAACTTGGGGCGCACGGAGCGCGGGGGCGCGGTGAACCAGGCGCCGGCCGACTGCTCCTGCCCGGTCAGCGGTACGGCCCCGGCACGCGGCGCGCCGGTCGCGGTGAGCGCCGTGGCCGCGCCCGCGGCCAGGGTGACGGTCAGTACCGCGCGCCGGGATATCCCGCCACGCTGCGGAATGGGCTTGTGCATGGTTCGCCCCAAGGTGTGGTTCAGGCAGTGGACAAGGGATCGGGCAGAGGAGGCAACCGAGGTGTTGAAACGTTTCAATACGCTGTAAACGCCGGAACGCTAAGCCCGGGCTCCCGCACGGGTCAAGAGCCGCGCACCAACTCCCGACGGCGTACCGAGCGGCCAAGAGCGCCCCACACCGGAGGCGATGGCGACGAAGTCACCCGCGCCCTTCGCCGTCCGCTCCCCCACCACTCCCCTCCGCCGCCCCCGACGGCCTGTTCGGCGCCGAGGACGGCCGCGGCGCAACCGCACTGGCAGCGCCGGGCGGCCGACCGCGTCGAGGCCGCCGTACGCGAGACCGCGACCGTCTCCTGCTGCACCGGCGCCACCTGGCCCTGGCCGGTCCTGCGGTAGGCCTGGCCGGCCAGGGCATACGGGTGAGCTCGGTCTGCGGCTCCCGCTCGGCGCCGAGACCGCCCGGACGCGTACAACGACTACTCGGCATACTGCGCGGCGGGCCGCTCCACGCATACCCGGGGCCGTTCGACTCCTCGGCTCGACGATCCGCAATCCCTGGAAGAAGCGGCTCAGCTCTCGCACTACTCCCGGATCACTCTCGTGTACACGGACCGTCGGCCGGAGCAGTTCTCGCAGACCGTGTCTGTCCGCCGAGGGAGAAGGAGCCGCCCGCCGCCGAGGACACCACAGCACGGCCGTTCCTACTGGGCAGCGGTGACCTGCTCGGTCTGCGCGCCCGACGACGTGATCACCTCGGAGCGTCGGCCACCCCGATCCATGAAGCCACCGATGAACGCCAGCCCCAGCCCGGCCACGCCGAGAGCCGCGCCGACCAGGGCCGGCGAGGCCCAGCCCCAGCCTGCCGAGATGGCGAGGCCGCCGAGCCAGGCGCCGCCCGCGTTGGCCAGGTTGAAGGCGGAGTGGTTGGAGGCCGCCGCCATGGTCGGGGCGTCCTTCGCCTTGGCCATCAGCAGCATCTGGACGGGCGTGGTGATGAGAGCGCCCATGGCGCCGATGACAGTGATCGTCACCAGGGCGGGCACGGTGCTGTGGACGGCGAAGTAGAACACCACGAGCGCCGAGGTCAGCAGGGCGAGCCCGGCGTACAGCGTCGGTCGCAGGGCACGGTCCGTGAGCGGACCGGCGACCAGCGTGCCGAGGGTCATGCCGACGCCGTAGAGCGCGAGGACCAGCGTGGTCGAGGAATCGGAAAGACCCGTCACGTTCGTCAGCATGGGCACCAGGTAGCTGTAGACGGCGAAGAACCCTCCGAATCCCACGACCGCCGTGGCCAGGCCGATGACCACTTGCTTGTTGCCCATCGCCCGCAGTTCGTGCCGGACGCCGGACTGCCGGCCACGGGGCTGGTCGGGGACGAAGACGGCCAGCGCGGCGAGGGCGACGAGGCCGATGACGGCGACCGCGACATAGGCGGATCGCCAGCCCAGCTGTTGTCCGAGGGCCGTGCCTGCCGGGACGCCGACGATGTTGGCGATGGTCAGGCCGAGGAACATCTTCGACACCGCGCGTGCGGCCCGGTCGGGGGCGACCAGCCGGGACGCCACGACCGCGCCCACTCCGAAGAGGGCACCGTGGGGCAGGCCGGCCAGGAAGCGGGCGGCGAAGAGCAGGCCGAAGTTCGGGGCGAGCGCGGATGCGACGTTGCCGAGGACGAACAGGCCGGTCAGGAGCAGCAGCAGCTTCTTGTGGGGTATGCGTGCACCGATGCCCGTCAGCACCGGGGCACCGACGACGACACCCAGCGCGTAGGCGGAGACGACATTGCCTGCTTGCGGCACGGACACGTCGACGCCGTCAGCGATCTGGGGCAGCAGCCCCATTGTGGCGAATTCGGTCGTGCCGATGCCGAAGGCGACAACAGCCAGGGCCAGGAGAGCCAGTGGCATGGCGCAGGAGAACCTTTCGGACGGAGCGGTGCGAGAGGAATGCGGGAGCGTCGGGTCGCGGCCGCGGTGTCGCGGCTCCTCGTGGCCCGTACCTGGCATCGTCGCCCGGCGCCCCCAGGGCATGGCAAGCCCATAACAGGTGCAGCGGCTGCGCCGGGCCAGGCATTCCAAGATCCCCGCCCACTCGGCATGATCCATGTCACAGCGTCACGCCGATGCGCTGCTGTCGGTCCACCAATCTGCCGGTCAGGCGATGCCGAAGCCGCCGAGCTCGGTCAAGGGCTGCCCGCTGATAACAAGGGCCGCCCGCTGATAAAATGAGGGCACGCTTCGACATCACCGGGGCCCGTACCAAGGGGTACGGGCCCCGGGCCGTTCCGGGGCGACAGATCAGGAAGGTTCCCCCATGAACGCGAAGCCGTCGGCCCCTGGCCTCTCCCCTGCCGGTACACCGCGGCGGGCGACAGGAGCGCAGGGCGAACCTTCGACGCCGCAGGGGGCGTCCCCCGGACTGCCTCCGGCCGCGTCGTTCGACGCGCTCGGGCTGCCGCCGGAACTGATGAGTGCGATGACCGGCCTGGGGGTGACAGAGCCCTTCCCGATCCAGGCGGCCACCCTCCCCAACGCGCTGGCCGGCCGCGACGTCCTCGGCCGGGCACGGACCGGCTCCGGCAAGACGCTGGCTTTCGGGTTGGCGCTTCTGGTCCGGACAGCGGGCCTGCGAGCGGAGTCGAAGCGGCCGCTCGCGCTGGTCCTGGTGCCGACCCGGGAACTCGCACAGCAGGTGAGCGACGCGCTGGCACCGTATGCGCAGACGCTGAAGGTGCGCCTGGCGACGGTGGTCGGCGGGCTGTCCATCAACCGGCAGCAGGCGCAGCTGCGGTCCGGGGCCGAGGTGGTTGTCGCGACGCCGGGGCGGCTGGCCGACCTGGTGTCGCGCCGGGACTGTCACCTGGGGCAGGTGCGGATCACGGTGCTGGACGAGGCGGACCAGATGTGCGACCTGGGTTTCCTGCCGCAGGTCACGCAGGTCCTGGATCAGGTGCGCCCCGACGGGCAGCGACTGCTGTTCTCGGCCACGCTCGACCGCAACGTCGACCAGCTGGTGCGGGACTACCTCCACGACCCGGTTCTCACCTCGGTCGACCCTGCGGCGGGGTCTGTCGCCACGATGGAACACCATGTGCTGAACATCCACGCCGCCGACAAGTACGCGACCGCGACCGAGATCGCCGCGCGGGACGGCCGCGTGCTGATGTTCCTGGACACCAAGGCGGGCGTGGACCAGTTCACCCGGCACCTGCGGGCCAGCGGCGTACGGGCCGGTGCTCTGCACAGCGGGAAGTCGCAGCCCCAGCGCACGCACACGCTCGGTCAGTTCAAGGACGGCCGGATCACCGTGCTGGTGGCCACCGATGTCGCCGCGCGGGGCATTCACATCGACACCCTGGACCTCGTCGTCAATGTCGACCCGCCCGCCGACGGCAAGGACTACCTGCACCGTGGCGGACGTACGGCACGGGCCGGGCAGTCCGGGACCGTGGTCACCCTGGTCACGCCCAACCAGCGCCGCGATGTGAACCGGATGATGTCCGAAGCCGGCATCCGGCCCACAGTCACCCAGGTCCGCTCCGGCGAGGCGAAGCTGACCGCCATCACCGGCGCGAAACGCCCGCCGACCGGGACGAAGACCACCAGCGGCAACGTCCCGTTCCGCGGCCTCGGCTCCCGTGCGGGGCGCCCCGCGAAGGAGTCCCGCAAGGCGGCCGAGGCCCGCAAGGCGGCGGAAGCCCGTGCCGCGGCCCGGGTCCGCAAGGGCCGCTGACGCCGATGGGTGCGGATCCTCGACGAGGATATCGCCGTCCTCGCGCCTGACCCCTCGGACTACGCGAACATGACCTTCGTCCGCCAACTGGATTTGATCGACATCGGCAAGACCCGGGTCGGCATCGCGGTGCGCGATTATATCCGCGCCTTCACCCAGCGCTCCCGGTGGTCGGACGACAATCTCTTGTTGCCTGGAGAGATCAGCAAGTACGAGCGCAGAAGGGCGTGGACTTTGTGCCAGCGCTCGCGGGTGGTCTGCTCGCGGACGCCGCCGGGCCGGGGCGGGTTGACGGTGGCCCAGCAGGGGGCGTGAGCGCGGACCTCGGCCAGGACTTTGTCGCACAGATTTCGCCACAGGTGCCAGCGGTCGCTGACCTGCACCGCGTCGGGCAGGGCCCGGCGGATCGCCTCGGCGTAGGTGGCCGAGCCGTCCCGGCACACGACTTCGATCCCTTCCTGCCCGCGCAGCCACGCCTCCAATGTGGCGGCTTCGCGGTCGGGCAGGACATCGACGCGTTCCCCGGTCTCGGCATCGATGATGATCGTGGCGTAGCGGTGGCGGCGCAGGGCGAAGTCATCGGCCCCGATCACTCTCGGGATCCGCAGCGTCGGCGGGGGAATTCCCCGCAGCACCCGCAGGGCGGTGGCGAACGATACGGGCACGGCCAGTAACCGGGTGAGCCGGGCAGCCGCCCGGCCGCATAACTCCTTAACCACGCCAGAGACCTGGCTGGTCAGACGCGTGGTGCGGCGCTGAAGCCGCTCGATCAGCCCAGGGACTTGCTCGCGGAAGGTCTGCCGCAGACAGCCCAGGACCGGGCAGACCAGACGTCGTACCCGGACGTTGACTACGACCCGGCGGCCATCGACCGGCACATCCGCAACGGTCCGGACGTGGTATCCGTGCACCTTCCCCGTCGGGACCCCGCACATCGGGCAGGGAAAGGGAGCATCCCGAGTCCGGGCCAAGACCCGGATCATCTCGCCGTCGTCCGCCACATCCTCGATGACCAGCGCCAAGAGCCCTGAAAACACTGTTGCCACAAGGGAGTTGATATCTCGCATGCAACGTCAACGACGCCCGTCACCCGCCGTCACCACCGACTACGGAACAGAGCCAATTTAACGGCTGATCTTGGTTGTTGAGTGGTCAGTTGTTGCTCGAGGTCAGGCGGCCCTCGAAGGCGATCTGGAACGCGTTGAGAGGTGCTTTCCAGCGCATGGTCCACCGCTTGCGGCCCTTGCCCGTCGGGTCCAGGCTCATCAGGGCCATGTAGATGCACTTGAGGGCGGCGGCCTCGTTGGGGAAGTGCCCGCGGGCGCGGACGGACCCGCGGATGCGTGCGTTGACGCTCTCGATCGCGTTCGTGCTGGAGATGACCTTGCGGATCTCGACGTCGAAGGCGAGGAAAGGCACGAACTCGGCCCAGGCGTCCGACCACAGCTTCACGATCGCCGGATACTTCCGGCCCCAGGATTCCCGGAACTCCAGGAACCGCTCCGTCGCGGCGTCCTCGCCGGGTGCGGTGGAGACGGGTTTGAGGGCCCCTGCGACCTTGTCCCAGTCCTGGCGGGCGGCATGACGGAACGAGTTCCGCAGCAGGTGAACCACGCATGTCTGGACGATGGTGCGAGGCCAGACGGTCTCCACGGCCTCGGGTAGGCCCTTGAGCCCGTCACAGACCAGCATGAGCACGTCGTCCAGGCCGCGGTTCTTCAGCTCGGTGAACACATGCAGCCAGTACTCGGCGCCCTCGCCGCCGTCGCCGGCCCAGATGCCGAGGATGTCGCGGGTGCCGTCCACCGTCACCGCCATCACCACGTAGATGGGACGGTTCGCGACCTTCCCGTCCCTGATCCTGACGTTGACGGCGTCCACGAACAGGACCGGGTAGACGCGGTCGAGGGGACGGTTCTGCCATTCGGCCATGCCCTCCATCACCTGGCCGGTGATGGTGGAGACGGTCTGCTCGGACACCTCGGCGCCGTACACCTCGGCGAGATGAGCCGATATCTCCCCGTGAGTGAGGCCCTTCGCGGATAAGGAGAGCACCATCTCGCCATTGCCGGTCAGGCGCCTCCGTCGCTTCTTGACGATCTGCGGCTCGAAGCTGCCGGCAGTGTCGCGGGGCACCTTCACGTCCACCGGCCCGACGTCGGTCAGCACGGTCTTGGCCCGGCTCCCGTTGCGGGAGTTGCCGCTGCCCCGGCCGACAGCATCGTGGCGTTCATAGCCGAGGTGATCGGTGATCTCACCTTCCAGAGCAGATTCCAGGACCCGCTTGGTGAGCTGCTGCAGCAGCCCGCCCTGCCCGGTCAGCTGCAGACCCTCAGACCGGGCCCGTTCCACCAGCATCGCGACCAGTTGCTCATCTGACACGGGCGCAGGCTGCCCGGCCGGGGCGCTCCCGACAGGTTCCACGTTCTCCAACTCCACGGCGGTGTCAGTCACTTGACGTCTCTCCCATGATCGTCGGATCCGCCGTTAGATTTACACTCCCGCTTTCGGCCGACACGCAGAGGTAGTCCCTGACTGGGCTCCGGGCCGGGCTGCATCGTGTGGCGTCCACCCCTCAGGAAGACGCCACACGATCCGGTGAATGGGCTTCCTCTCACCAGATTGCGTCGTTCATCAGGTATGACTCCCATCGGCCGACCGACAATGCGCTCTCGTGGTTCCGGATTGTCAGTGCTCTTGCGTACTGCCACGGCCGTGCAGGAGCGGGAGGACGCTCGCCCTGGCGGCCTGGGCACACGACACCGCTTGTCGCGCCGTTCGGAGCGCCTGCTCGTATACCTGTGGGCCGCTGGCACCGTTGTGATTTCCTGTCTGACCGAGCCCCATGTCGGGCCGTTGGGTCAACTGGTTATTGGGCTGGTTGTCGGTGGCTGTGTGACGTTCATGGCCTGGCACGAGAGCTCCTGGGTCCAGGTGCAGATCCTGTGTGCCGTCGCTGTGGCCTGCACGTTGGAGTTCGTGGGAACCCACGGCATGCAGTGGTGGGACTACCGGCTCGGCAACTTCCCAGCCTGGGTCCCCGCCGGCCACGCGTTCATCTTCCTCACCAGCGTCATCCTTGCCCGCACACCATCACCTCGATGGCTGCATCGCGCCGCTTACGCCGGCCTGGCGGCGTGGACACTGTGGGGGCTCCTGCTGGCCGAGCGGACGGACTACAGCGGCGTCATCGGCCTCCTCCTCATCGCCGCGGTCCGTCAACACCCCGTCATGCGGGCGCGTATTCCATGGATCATCGCGGTGACCGTTCCCGGCGAGTTCGCCGGTACCCACTTTGGCCTCTACAGCTACCGGCCCCACGACATCACCGGACTGCTCCTCATGGGCAACCCGCCCTCCGGCCTTCCCGGCGGCTACGCCCTTGTCGACTTCGCGGCACTCCTCATGGCCAGCGCCGTGTACCAGGCGTGGCACCGGCACCATGACCCGGCCGAAGCCCGCAGCGCACTCACGCCCCCGTCCCCCACACAGTGATCCCCGCAGGCGATCACCCGCCGAAAGCAAAGAGCGCTGTCAGTTGCTGGCTCGGCCTGCTCAACCTTCGTCCGCGGGCATACGATCACGCCGCGGCCGCGATCTCTACCCGCTGCTGGTGTCCGAGGCATCACCCTGCAGAGAACGGCCGCTGCGGTAGTCATATATGGCGAGCGACAGTTCCTTCACGGCAGCGCGGGCACGTTCGGCGTCCGCTCCGTCGTCGAGAGCCTCCAACGCGGACGCCGCCGACACGCGAACGGAACGGGGCAGTCCGTCGTAGGCGGAGAGCCGGTACGCGACGGTGCGACGGGCCTGTTGTTCTTCATCGCGACCCCATCAGAGGTGAGTGGGAAGACCGCGGCCTCGTACGTCGCGATGCTCAACAGGACCACGTCGGCGATCCCTTCGGCATAGCCGTCGCCCCTGGCGGCCTGGACGGAAGTCACCGTCGGCCGGGGGCGGACAAGCATTCCGAATCCCGCGCCCAGGCTGGCGGCACCCGCGCCCACTGCGGCTCCCGCCCAGCCGTCCAGGAGGAAGCCGAAGCAGGCTCCGCTACCCACCACGCACACCAGCACCGTGACGGTCATCGCGTACACGCGGGTACGGAGCGGGGTCGTCATGGCCAGCAGTATGCCCACGCCCTCGGGTGCTGCGGCCGGGGCCCTCATGTCGTTGGCGAGCGGAGTTGTACGTTGCTCACCAGGCGATGCGCAGCCACTCGGGTGGCGGACATGGCGGGTGGAAGGGATGGGAGGTGACATGGACGCTGCCGGAGCCGATGCTGACCACCCCTGTGTCCGTGCCCGATCTGCGGCCTGGCTGTGCTGCGAAGCCGAAGTTATGGATGGGGTTTCGTTCTGTCCGTTGTCCACTGCGGGCATGGCTCAGGGCCCTCCGGTGTGAAGGGCCCTGTGCCAGTGGTGGCGTCGGTTGGGGAGCCGTTAACGAGCGGCGAATCAGGTGCTAGGCAACTCGTGAACCGCGTCCGAGTGGGGCTGGCGCATGGACAGGCGTGAGGGTGGGCGTCAAGCCGTTTCGACGAAGGGATAGTCGGTGTAGCCCTCGGCGCCCGGCCCGTAGAACAGTTCCGGCCGCGGCTCGTTCTCCGGCTGGCCGCCCTGCCAGCGCTCGACCAGGTCGGGGTTGGCGATGAGGGCCCGGCCCACGGCCACGGCGTCGGCGTGGCCGGCCTCGATGTGCTGGAGCGCCTGCTCGCGGGTGGTCTGCCCCCCGAGGGGGCCGCTGTTGACGATCAGCTTGCCGTCGAAGCGCCGCCGCAGCTCCTGTACCAGGTCGCCGCCCGGCTCGGCGTGCAGTACGGAGAGGTAGGCCAGGCCCAGCGGGCGCAGTTGGTCGAGCAGGGTGCCGTAGGTGGCCAGGACGTCGTCCCGGTCGGTCTCGAAGACGTCCCCGAGGTCGACCTCCGGCGAGATCCGCAGCCCGACCCGCTCGGCACCGACGGCCTGGGCGATGGCCGTGGCGACCTCGACGACGAAGCGGGCGCGGTTGTGCGGCGAGCCGCCGTACTCGTCGGTGCGCTGGTTGGCCGCCGGGGAGAGGAACTGGTGGAGCAGGTAGCCGTTGGCGCCGTGGATTTCCACGCCGTCCGCTCCCGCCTCGATGGCCCGGCGAGCCGCGGCGACGAAGTCCTCCAGGGCTGTCCGGATCTCTGCGGTGGTCATCGCTTCCGGTACGGGGTAGGGCTGCTCGCCCTTCTCGGTGAACGTCTTGTTGTCGATGGCGATCGCGCTGGGGGCGAGGATGCGGCGGCCGCCGTTGATGTCGGGGTGGGTGCCGCGGCCGGCGTGCATGATCTGCAGGACGATGCGGCCGCCCTCGGCGTGCACCGCCTCGAACACCCGCTGCCAGCCGGCCGCCTGCTCGTCGGTGGCGATGCCCGGCTCACCGACATACCCCTGCGACGCGTGGTCGGGGTAGGTGCCCTCGGTAATGATCATTCCGACGCTCGCCCGCTGCCGGTAGTACTCGACCATCAGATCCCCGGGGATGCCGGAGGAACCGGCCCGGACCCGGGTCAGCGGTGCCATGACGATGCGGTTGGCGAGCTCGATCTTCCCGAGAGACACAGGGGAGAAAAGCAATGGAACGGGCGAAACTTCCGAAATATTGACAGGCATTGGTCTCTTTCCTTCTGCACTACGGAGGGAAACGGGATGAAGGTCTGCGACGCAGGGGGTCCATGCTGTCCCTGCGGAGGTGCGGATGCGGTCCTCGAGCAGGCGCGGGCCCGCTGGCGGTGACGCGGTTCCAGGACCGACCGCGATCGGGGTGTGGGCGGCGAACGCGGTGAGAGCCGCATGCCGTCGGCGTCGGTGTCGACGCCGGCCCAGCGCAACTGCCCACCGGAGCGCGGGGGTTCGCTCGCTCCTTGCACACGATCAGCAGTCGGCCAGGTGACGAGGTCATGGGTGCCGCCGCCGGAGTCGGTACGGATCGGTGTCTGCACCCCGCGCCGCGACCTGCTCCCTCGACGCGCCCCCGCGAAGAGGACCGGTACACGGCTTCACCTGGAACGCTCTTTGGGCGGTGGCGGGAACAGCGATCTCAGCACTTCCGCCGGCCGATCGCCCATCGGACAGCCTGCTTCACGAAAGCGCGGGTCTAGCTGAGCGGCACGTCCGCGACACCCTTGAGGTGGCTGAACGTCTCCAGGGTGTACCGGCCGTGGTACCGGCCCATGCCGCTTTCGCCGACGCCACCGAACGGCAGGCCGGTCATGAGCAGTTGCATCACTGGCTGGCCCCAGGCGACGCCGCCGGAGGACGTCTCGTTCACCAGGCGCGACTTGGTGGCCTCGGAAGTGGTGAAGGCGTAGAGGGCGAGGGGCTTGTCGCGTTCGTTGATGAAGGCGATGGCGGCATCGAGGTCTTCGACTTCGACGACGGGGAGGATCGGGCCGAAGATCTCCTCCTGCATGACCGGCGATGCGGGGTCGACATCGGTGAGCACGGTCGGTGCGATGAACAGGTCGTCGCGGTCGTGCCGGCCTCCCACCGCCGCCTGGCCGGAGTCCAGAAGACGGGTGAGCCGGTCGTAGTGCCGCTCGTTGATGATCCGGCCGAAGCCGGCGGAGGTCTGCGGGGTGGTGCCGAACTGGGCTTCGACCGCCGTGCGGAGGGCGGGGACCAGTGCGGCGGCGGTGGCAGGATCGGCCAGCACGTAGTCGGGGGCTATGCACTGCTGGCCCGCATTGCCGAACTTGGCGCCGACCAGCCGCTTCGCGGTCTCGTCCACGTCGGCGTCGGGCGCCACGAAGACCGGCGACTTGCCCCCGAGTTCAAGCGTGACGGGGGTGAGGTGCTTGGCGGCTGCGGCCATGACGATCCGGCCGACCGTGCCGTTGCCGGTGTAGAAGATGTGGTCGAAACGCTGCGCCAGGAGGGCCGTGGTCTCCTCGGCGCCCCCCTCGACGACGGTGAGCACGTCGGCGTCGAAGTACTCACGCAGGAGGCGTGAAGCCACCGCCGAGGTGTGCACCGAGATCTCGCTCGGCTTGGCCACCACGGTGTTCCCGGCGGCCAGTGCGCCGATGATGGGGTCGATGAGAAGGTGCAGCGGGAAGTTCCAGGGAGCGATCACCAGGACGACCCCGAGCGGGTCGTACGTGGTGTAGGCGGTTGTCGTGGGGCCGAAGTGGGCGGGAACCTCCACCGGGCGGGGCTGAAGCCAGCTCTCGAGATTCGCGAGCGTCTCGTCGATGTCGGCGACGGTGAAGTCGATCTCCTGCGTCTTCGCCTCGGCGGCGTTCTTCCGCAGGTCCGCCCAGAGCGCTTCGATCAGCTCCTGCTCGTTCTCCACCAGCAGCGCCCGCAGCCGCCGCAACTGCTCCACGCGCCAGTCCAGCGGGCGGGTGACACCGGTGTTGAACGTCGCCCGCAGACGGCCGACCACCTCCGCCGCCGTCTCGCTCTGGCGCGTCCTCGACTCGGTCCCCTGTGTTGCGGTCATGGGGTGTGCTCCGTTCTTGATGCAAGCCACGCCCCGGCTGCCTTCCAGCCGGGCACAGTGGCCAGCGTGCTGGACGATCCGGTATTCACCCAGGTCACGGCTTTGTGTACATCCGCTGTGCCTACCACTGGCTGGGGCAGGCTCGTGTGCGTCCGGCCGGGGATACTCGAGGCATGGACGAATACCCCGAACCGGTGCACGATCCCGCCGACGGCGCTCTGGACCCGCGTGCCGAGCTGAGTGAGTTCCTGCGCACCCGGCGGGCTCGGCTGAAGCCGGAGGACGTGGGCCTGCCGGACTTCGGACGGTACCGGCGTGTGCCGGGGCTGCGCCGCGAGGAGCTGGCGCAGCTGGCCGGGGTGTCGGTGGGGTACTACACGCGGCTGGAGCAGGGCAACGGGCGGCACGTGTCGGCGGAGGTCCTCGACGCCATCGCCCGCGCGCTCAGACTGAGCGACGCCGAGCACGCCCACCTCTCGCACCTGGCGAAGCCGAAACAGAAGAAGAAGCCGGCGGGCCGCACCCAGCGGGTGCGGGGCTCCCTGCGGACGCTGCTGGACACCATGGAAGGCGGCCCGGCGATCCTCGTGGGGCGGCGGGGGGACATCCTCGCCTGGAACCGGATGGCCGCGGCGGTCTTCGGCGACTGGGCCGAGCTGCCCGAGCAGGAGCGGAACTGGGCGCGGCTGGTGTTCCTCAGACCCGAGTACCGCGACTTGTTCGTGGACTGGGAGCACAAAGCGAACGACGTCGTCTCTCAGCTGCGCATGGACGCCGGCTCCCATCCCAACGACCCCCGGCTGTCCGCGCTGGTGGGCGAACTCTCCGTGAAGAGCGAGGAGTTCCGGCGGCTGTGGGCCGCCCACGACGTCAAGGACAAGTGCCATGGCATCCAGCGCCTGCACCATCCGCTCGTCGGCGAACTCGATCTGCGCCTCGAGTCGTTCCACCTGGCCGACGACCACGAACAGACACTGGCGACCTACCACGCCGAACCCGGTTCCCCGTCGGCGGAGGCACTACGACTGCTGGCCAGCTGGGGCACCGACGCGACAAGGGCGGGAGCCGGGATGCCGCCGGCACGCACGGCTTGATGAACAGTTGATCATCGGTAGTTGGCTGCGCGCCACGCCCAGCGTCCCGTCGCCCTTGCCCCCCGGAGCCGGCACGCGCCGTCCCGCCGGTCCCCGTCGAAGCGTCGGCATCCCGCGCACCCTCGGAACCGCCCACTACCGCCGCACCCGCAACTCCTCCGCCCGTCGCCCCAGTCACACCGGCGTCGCGCGAACCACGGAAACCGAAGTACGTGCGCAGATCCCGGGCTGACTGGCTGACTACGGCTTTGGCCAGCTGCCCAACGCGAGGTTCGCGACTTGCAGCAGCTCAGGGCGGGAACTACCACTCGCGGCCTGGACGGCAATCCCATTGGCGACTGTTCTCAGGTAGAGCGCGAGAAGATGAGGATCTGTGGCAGGCGGAAGGTCACCGCCGTCCACCGCCTGTTGAAACCGGCGCGTCAGGTGGGCTATCCCGTCCTCACGCCATGCGATGAGTGCGTCTCGGACTGGGCGGCTGTCATCCCCGGTAGCCAACGCACCCTGCACGCCAAGACAGCCCGTGGGGAGTCCCGGCGTGGTTGCCGCCTCGACCGTCCCGTGGAGCACGGCAGTAGCCACTGCTGCACTTGTGGGCTCTGCCATGGCTCGGGCGAAGTAGGCGGTCAAGCGCTCGGTGTAGCGCTCCAGCGCCTTGTAGAAGAGGTCTTCTTTGCTGCCGAACGCCCTGTACAGGCTGGGGCGGCTGATACCCATCGCTTCGGTGAGGTCGTCGAGGCTGGCGCCCTCGAAGCCCTTTGACCAGAACACCAGGACTGCACGATCGAGTGCCTCGTCGATGCCGAACGCGCGAGGCCTGCCGGGAGGGGCCGGTGTTGTCGAGGTCATTTCTTCATCCTACTCCTTCGGTACCGATCGGTACGGATGTGCTAGTTTATTTCGTACCAATCGGTACGCTATACAGAGAGTTGGCATTGTGTCACAGACCGTACTCATCACTGGCGGCACCTCAGGCATCGGCTTGAGCCTCGCGCAATCCTTCGTGGAGCTCGGGGCGTCTGTCGTCGTTTGCGGGCGTTCGCAGGCTGCGCTTGACCGATTCGCGCAGGCCCACCCGCAGGCACTGGCCGTGCGGGCCGATGTGACCGACGCAGCCGATCGGGCAGCGTTGCTGCAAGCAGTCGCTGATCGCTTCGGGCGTCTGGACGTGTTGGTCAACAATGCCGGTACGTTCGAGGAACGAGACTATGTCGCCGGCAAGAACCCCAATGCGACTCTCGATGCCGAGGTGGCGCTGAACCTCACCGCCCCCATCCACTTGACGGGTGAAGTGCTCGAGCGGTGGCCAGAGCCCGACGCGATCGTATTCATCACCTCGGGGTTCGCTCTGGTATCGCCCACTCGCGCACCTACCCACGGCGCGGTGAAGGCCGGCCTGCACGGCTTTGCGGATGGCTTGCGCCGTCAACTCGCCCCGCAGGGCTCCCATGTCCTCGAGGTCCTCCCACCGTCTACGGACACGCCCATGAACGCCGAAGCCACGGGGAAGAAACTGGCTCCCGAGCAGGTGGCGGCGGTCACGATGAAGGCTCTTCGGCGGAGGCGGAACATGGCATTCCCCGGTCAGACGAAAGTCATGCCCGCCATGCTGCGCATCGCGCCGGGCACACTGCGACGCGTCGTCGCCGCGCTCTGAGCCCCAGACAAATCCTTCCCCCAGCAACACCTCACCGAGCGGGCCGAGTGGGCTCCCGCCTCCCGCGAAGCCGAAGGCAAGCAGCCGATTCGGCCTAGGGCCAATGCCGTGACTCTGTTGGCCACCGCCGTGATCGCCGCCGCGGTGTCCGAGGATGAGCGGCCTGTCGGCGTTCGACGCCGTCGTTGCGGACCAGGTCGAATTCCTGACCCGCCACCTCCTGAACAACTGACCGGCCCGTTGCGGATTGAAAGGATTCTCCATGTCCGCATTCCCCCTCCACCTGGTTCCTTCCCGCAGGGCGCTGACGACCGGGCGCTTCATCGTCGCGGCCACCCACTTGTTCACCCCGCGGCTGGCCGCGCGGGTTTTCCAGCTCACGGCCAGCGGTACCCCCGCGATCCCCTATTCGCGGATGTTCGCGATCCGCAACGCTGCTCTCGGGCTCGGACTGCAACGGATGGACAGTTTCACCCGGCCCCAGCAGCAGCAGTTTCTTGCGGTGAACATCGTCATGGACTCGGTCGATGCCGCCGCTTTCCTGGCCGCGGGCCTGCGGCGCGACGTCAGCCGTACCTCGGCCATGCTGTCCGCCGCCGTGGCTCTTTCTGCGGTGGCAGCCGGTACCACGGCCCTCATCGAGCACAAGCAAGCGGCCGCCCAAGAAACGGAGCCGACAGCGACGGCCCCATCGAACAGCGACTGGAAGTGACCGCACCGGCGTGGCACCGCAGCTGATCCACCGCACCGCCTCCATTGACTGGAGGCCGCCGAGCACGTGTTGGCGGTCTCTGTCGAGTTCAGCATCAGTCCCGATGTCAATGCCCCGGTTTCGTGGAGACCTTCCGATGCAGCCAGCTCCTCGGTGAAGCCGGCCCGGTAACCGTGTTCGTAGTCGATGGGCTCTTCCAGCCGCACACGCTGCGTAGCCGACGTGCGTTGTAGAAGCCGGTGATCCACGTGGCGATCTTCAGCCGGGCCTCGGTATGCGTGGCGAAAGTGTGCCGGTGGAGGTACTCGACCTTGAGCACGCTGTTGAACGCCTCGCTGACGGCATTGTCGAAACACGGCGTGACCCGGCCCACGGACTGGGTCACGCCGGCTTTCCGGCAGGTCTGGCGGAAGCGGCGGGAGACGTACTCGCTGCCGCGATCACTATGGAAGATCACGCACTTGACGTCGCCGCCGCGGGTGGCGACGGCCATGTGCAGGGCGGCGACGACCAGTTCGGCGTCGTGGAGTTCGCCCATCGCGTAGCCGAGCAGGCGGCGGCAGAACAGGTCGATCACGGTTGTAGGTAGAGCTTGTCCTCACCGGTGTCGATCTCGGTCATGTCGCCGCACCACACCTGGTCCGGTGCGTCGGCGGTGAAGTCCCGGCGCACGAAGTCCTGGGCGGCTGCCCGCCGTCCGGGCCTGGTCAGGCTGCGGCGCCGGCGGATCTCACCGCCCGGCTGGGGGAACTCGACGCGGCGAGCGAGAACTTGCGCATCACCCGCAAGACCCTCCTGGACATCCCCGCACCGGCCCCCACCGGCGAACCGGCCCGACCCGACGTCCCGGACCACCCCGCCTACCAGCAGATCCTCACCACCTTCGCCGACACCGGAAAGCCGCTGCGTGCCCGCGACCTCTGCCAGGCCCTCGACCTGCCCATCGTCCCGAAGAACACCGAAGGCATCCGCTCCAAGCTGAAACGCCTGGTCACGGGGCATCCTCATCGAACCCGAGCCCGGCCTGTTCGCTCAGCCCTGCCCCTGACCGTCCACTCGCCCCCGCCGACCAGGGCTCCTAACCCAGGCCCAACCGCGAAACGGACATCAGCTCACATCCCGCACTCTCAGTTCCTCATGCTCGGTGGTGGTCAACCCGTCGTCCCGCTCGCCGCGGTCGACCTCGGCCTGGCGGACCCAGCCGCGCGGAACTTGTTTCCGTGCGGCTTCGGACGGCTCAGATCTCCTGGGGCTTGTAGGAGCTGGGGTCGCGCAGGATGACGCGGCGCAGGAGGTCGACGGTTTTGGTGACGCCCTCGACGGGGGCCACAAGAACGTCCTCGTGCTCGATGCTCAGGACGTCGTCGTAGCCGGCTCGACGCAGGGCGAGGCAGAAAGCGCGCCAGAACGCGTCGTCGTGGCCGTAGCCGAGGGTGACGTAGTTCCAGGAGCGTTCCTTGGCGGCCGTGACGGGCAGCGTCTCCAGCCTGCTGGTCAGCGCCTGCCGGGCGGGTTCCAGCCGGGTGTCCTTGGCGTGCACGTGGTAGATCGCCTCGCCCAGGGCCTCGATGGCGGCGAGCGGGTCGGCCCCCATCCACATCAGGTGGCTGGGGTCGAAGTTGGCCCCGACCACGGACCCGACCTCCTCGCGCAGGCGCAGGAGGGTGGGGACGTTGTAGACCGCCTGGTGGGCGTGCATCTCCAGGGCGAGCTTGGGTACGCCCCGGTCACGGGAGTGGGCGACGAGGTCTCGCCAGTACGGGAGTACGGCCTCGGTCCATTGCCACTCGAGGATCTGTGTGGTCTCCGGCGGCCAGGAGACCGTGATCCAGTTGGGGTTGGCGTCGCCCGGCCCGCCCGGCAGCCCGGACATCAT
This sequence comes from Streptomyces lincolnensis, assembly GCF_001685355.1. Taxonomy (GTDB): domain Bacteria; phylum Actinomycetota; class Actinomycetes; order Streptomycetales; family Streptomycetaceae; genus Streptomyces; species Streptomyces lincolnensis. Next base: position 116,080 of record NZ_CP016438.1, read on the forward strand.
CACCACGCGGTCGACACCGAGCAGCGACGCGAGAGCGATCGTCCTGCGCGCGACCTGGTCGTGCTCGCGGCCGCTGGGCCCGGGGTGCAGGGGGTTGCCTGAGCAGGTGAGGGCGCTGATCGTGAGCCCTCGGTCGGCGACCTTGGCCAGCAGTTCGCGGCGCGCGCCGTCGCCGTCGAGAAGCCGGTCGATGTCGATGTGCGGGGCGGTGGACCAGGCGCCGGTGGCGAACTCCACGTGGTCCAGGCCGAGTTCGGCGGCCAAGTCCAGGGTCTCGTCGAGCGTGAGGTGCCCGACGCTGTCGGTGTTCAGACCGATCTTCATGATGCGTCCCGTCTGCGGTGTGGTCGGGCGGGGAGCGGTCGTTCCCCGCTGGTTCGGTGTGCCGGCGGTGGGGGTCAGATATAGAGGGTTGGGCGCTCGGCCAGTTCCAACTCGACGCGGCGCCCCTCGGTCTGGGCGCGGATGCCCGCCTCGCAGACCGCGGCCACGGCGTAGCCGTCCCACGCGCTGGGGCCGGTGACCTCGCCGCGCCGGGTGGCGTCGATCCATGCCTGGACCTCGCGGTCGTACGCTTCCTCGAACCGCTCGACGAAGCCGGGGGTGACCGTGCCGCCCCAGCGTCCGCCGGTGCTGACGAGCATGTCGTGCCGGTCGCCGATGCGGGCGGTGCCGTGCTCGCACACCGCCTCGGCCTGGACCTGGTAGCCGTAGCGGGCGTTGACGTAGATCTCGACGTCGACCAGGGCGCCGCCGTCGGTTTCGAAGACGACGAACTGCGGATCGGCCAGCCCTTCGGGCGCGTTCCCGGAGGGCCGCGGCCGCAACACCGTGACGGACGTGATCTCCTGGCCGAGCAGCCAGCGGGTGACGTCCATCTCGTGGGTGACGGAGTCGTTGATGAGCATGGCGCTGGTGAAGTCCGGCGGACAGGACGGGTTGCGGTGCCGGTTGTGCAGCATCAGCGGCCGGCCCAGTTCCCCGCTGTCCAGCAGCGCTTTGAGCTTGATGTACTCGTGGTCGTAACGGCGCATGAAGCCCACCTGCACCCGGCGGTGCCCGAGCCGCTGCTCGGCCTCCAGCACGCGCAGGGCGGAGGCGGCGTCGGGGGTGAGGGGCTTCTCGCACAGGACGGGCAGGTCGTGCTCGAACGCGGTGAGCAGTGCCGCCTCGTGGGCGACGCCCGGGGAGGCGAGCAGCACCGCGTCGACGTCGGGTGAGGCCATCGCTTCGGCGACGTCGCCGTAGGCCGCGCATCCGTCGACGTCGGCGGCGACCGTCTTGGCGCGATCGATGTCGACGTCGACGACGGCGGCCACATGGGCGCCGCTGGTCACCTCGCTGATCCGGCGTACATGGTCGGCTCCCATGCGGCCGGCGCCGATCACGGCGACTCCAAGGGAGGTGCGGTAGGTCATGTGGTTCCTTGACTTGAGGAGGTGGGGGCGGTGGTGACGGTCAGCAGAGGGCCGGCCGAACCCATACGGGTCCGGCCGTGACCCGGGTCGTACGCGTCACCGTGTTCCCTTGGCCGCGAACGTGGCGACGGCGGCGACATTGGATTCGTCGACGAAAGCCGGGCCGGTCAGCACGGGTGCCACGCCACCGCCGCTGTAGTTGCCGTTGTTCTTATAGAGCCAGAGGGAGTCGACCGCCAGGTAGCCCTGCAGGTAGGGCTGCTGGTCGACGGCGAACTGGATGCTGCCGTCCTGGATCGCCTTCACGAGTTGCTTGTTGAGGTCGAAGGTGGCGACCTTGGCCTTGCTGTCGCCGTCGGACACCGCCTGCGTGGCGGTCAGCGCGACCGGGGCGGCGAGGGTGACGACGTAGTCGATGGAGGGGTCCTGCTTGAGCTTGGCGGTGATGGTCGACTGCACGGACGGCATGTCGGCGCCGTTGACGAACAGGTTTTCCGTCGTGCCCGAGAAGCCCTTCTTGACGCCAGCGCAGCGTGCCTCCAGGGCGACCTGGCCCTGTTCCTGAATGACACAGGCGACCTTCTTGGCACCGAGGGAACTCAGCTTCTTGCCGACCGCCTCGCCCGCGACGGTCTCGTCCTGTCCGAAGTACTCGAGCAGGCCCTGCTTCTGCCAGTCGTCCACACCGGAGTTGAAGCCCACCACGGGGATACCGGCCTGCACCGCCTTGGCCACGGTGCCCTTCATGGCGTCGGGCTTGGCGAGGGTGACTGCGATGCCGTCGACCTTCTGGTCGATCGCGTTCTGCACCAGGTTGGCCTGGTTGCCCCCGTTCGGGTCGGACGTGTAGATCAGCTTGACGTTGTCCTTGGCGGCCGCGGCCTGGGCGCCCTTGCGGATGGTGTCCCAGAACGTGTCACCGGGGACGGCGTGGGTGATCATCGCGATGGTCATGCGGGGTGTGGTGGCCTTGCCTGCGGAGACGCCACCGGCGCTCTCCTCCGACTTCTTGCCGCCCGAGCTGCTGGAGCAGCCGGCGAGTGCCAGGACGGTACTGGCGGTCATGGCCACCAGGACGGTGAATCTGCGGGAGCGGGAGGGAAGCGAGCGGTTCATTTCGGCACCTCACTGTGCTGACTTGCGGGAAGGGTGATCCACCGGCGGGACGCGACACGTCCCGTTGTGGGTCGGGCGGGGAGCTGTTGGGGCGGCCGGCTGTGCGGCTCGGGGTGGGGATCAGAGGGTGAACGCGGCACGGAACCGCTCCATGGCGGTGTGACTGTCGCCGGAGGGCCATGCCTCCAGGGCGACTGTGCCGTCGTAACCGAGGTCGGTGAGGGCGCGGGCGACGGCCAGATAATTGATCTCTCCGGTGCCGGGTTCACGGCGGCCGGGCACGTCGGCGACCTGGATCTCTCCGATCAGGCCGGCGCCGTGCGCGCGGCGGACGAGCTCGATGAGGTTTCCCTCGCCGATCTGGGCGTGGTACAGGTCCAGATTCATCCGCAGACCGGGCCGATCGACTGCCGCGACCAGGGCGTAGGTGTCGGCGGCCCGCGCGAACGGGACACCGGGATGGTCGACGGCGGTGTTGAGGTTCTCCAAGGTGAAGGTGACGCCCGCGCTCTCACCCAGTTCGGCCAGACGGGTGAGCGTGCGGTGGGCGGTGATCCACATCTCGCCGGTGGCCTCGCCGGTCACCGGCACCACGGGCAGGCCAGCGCCGTCCAGGCCGGTGCCGTGCAGGTTGAGCCGGGGGCAGCCGAGATGCTCGGCTGCCTTGATCGACTCCTCGGCTGTGCGCAGGAGTTCGGTTGCGCCGTCCGGGTCGGTCAGGGTGCCGCGGATGTAGCCGGTCATCGAGGAGAACTCGGCGGGGGTCTGGGCCAGTGCGTCCAGGTCGTGCCGGGTCCAGTCCCAGATCTCCACCTGGAAGCCGGCCTCGTGGATGCGCCGGGCCCGCTCCTCGATCGGCAGGTCGCGGTAGACCATCTCGGCACAGACCGCCAACGTGTACATCGCAGCTCCAGACTTATAACGTTCTAAGAAAACAGGAGCAGTACGCCAGGCGCCGGGCAGCCTGTCAAGGGTTTGTGCGGACATTTGATTTATAACGTTGTAACAACACTGGCCAGTGCGTGTCCTGCTCGGCCCGGTCTACGATCACCTGGGAGAAGCCCCTCGATCAGGAAGGCCGACGGTGCCATCGCGCTCTGCCGTCCCGGACGGAAAACGGCCGACGCTCAGCGACCTCGCGGCGCGGGCAGGTGTCTCCGTGCCGCTTGCCTCCATGGTCATGCGCGGTGCCAAGGGGCCCAGCGCGGCAAGTCGCGAGCGGGTGCTGCAGGCCGCGCAGGAAATCGGCTACCGGCCGGACAGCAGGGCCCGCCTCCTGCGCAGCAGCCGCTCGCACCTGGTGGGAGTGCAGTTCGACCTGCGACAGCCCTTCCACGCCGACATGGTTGAAGCGCTCTACTCCGCGGCCGGGGCGGCCGGCTATCAGATCGCACTCAGCGCGCTCGCCGCGAGCCGCAGCGAACAGGAGGCGGTGGAGACGCTGCTCGCCGACCGCTGCGAGGCACTGATCCTGCTCAGCCCCCATGCCCCGGCGGCCCGGCTGGCAGAACTCGCTGCGCAGCTACCCGTCGTCTCCGTGGCCCGCCGGCTGCGCCCGCTTGCCGACGGCGTCGACGTCGTCCGCGCCGCCGACGACGAGGGCGCCCGCCAGGCGGTCGACCACCTCGTGGCACTCGGCCACCGCGACATCGTCCACATCGACGGGGGCAGGGCACCGGGCGCGGCCGACCGGCGCCGCGGCTACAAGTCGGCCATGAAGCACCACGGCCTCACCGACCGCGTCCGCCTCGTGCCGGGCGGGCTGACCGAGGACCACGGCGCCGCAGCCGCACGAACACTCCTCACCGAGGCCGCCCGCCCCACCGCCGTCCTCGCCTTCAACGACCACTGCGCCATCGGCGTCCTCGACACCTTCCTGCGCGCTCAGATCCGGGTGCCCGACGAGATCTCGGTCGTCGGCTTCGACGACAGCCACCTCGCCCGCCTCGCCCACGTCCAACTCACCACGGTCGGGCAAGAAGCCCGCCAGCTGGCGCGCCGGGCCGTGAGCCGGGCCGTCGCCCGGCTGGAGGGTGGGGCGACGGACGACGAACGAGAAGTCGTCGTCACACCACACCTCGTCATACGAAGCACCACCAGGGCACCTTGCCGCTCCTGACCCTCGCTGCTCCACATCCCGGCTCGATCTGGTCGAAGTCCTCCGCGCCCCCAAAGGACCACCCGCGGCTGTCCGCCGAGGAACCCGCCTCCATCCAGGCGGACGCCCGAGCCAAGGAGGCAGGCAAGCGGACGAACGCGAGCCGCTGCCGTGGATCGCGCCTTTCAGACACCGCACCACCTGAGGCATCAGGTGCCGCTGGCGCGGAACCTGACCGGGACCAAACACAAATCCACGGACCAAACGCTCCCTACGTTGTCCTGCGGGAGCCGGTGAGCCCTTCGTATGGTTCATCCACCCAGGGGCGTCGGGTGAGGCTTAAAACGCTCTGCCACTGGTGGCTTTGACTGATTGGCCGCCCGGTGCCCCACGACGACTCGGCTGCCGATTAGGAATTGCGAATGATCGCTCTGTAGGGAGTCGACAGCGAGGTCGTCCGTGGGAAGCGTCAGCGGAACAACGCACGGAGGCACTACATGGCCGCGATCTGGGCCGGCATCGACGCCGGCAAGACCCACCACCACTGTGTCGTGATCGACGAGAGCGGCCGACGACTGCTCTCGCGGCGCGTCGCGAACGACGAGCCCGAACTGACCGAACTCCTCGCCGACGTCCTGGCTCTGGGCGACGGGGTGACCTGGGCCATCGATCTGGCCGACGGCGGAGCCGCCCTGGCCATCGCGATTCTCCTCAACCAGGACCAACCGGTGCACTACATCTCCGGCCGAGCCGTCCACCGCGCCTCCGAGGGCTACCGCGGCGAGGGCAAGACCGATGCCAAGGATGCCGCTGTCATCGCCGACCAGCTCCGCGTCCGGCGTGACCTGCACCCCTTACGCGGCGGCGACGACAGGCGTCATCGACCTGACCTACAACCAGCAGGTCACAGAGCTCGACGAGGACATTGAGGCCCGGTTCCGCGACCACCACGCCTTCGACGTGATCACCAGCATGCCCGGTCTGGGCATCATCCTCGGCGCCGAGTTCCTGGCCGCCACCGGCGGCGACATGGCGGTCTTCGGCACCGCGGACCGCCTCGCCGGTTTCGGCGGCGTCGCCCCGGTGCCTCGCGATTCCGGGAAGATCAGCGGCAATCTTCGGCGCCCTCAGCGATACAACCGGCGCCTCCAACGGGTCTTCCCTACCTCGGCGTTGTTCAGCATCCGCCACTGCGCCGAGTCGCGCCGGTTCTACGAACGCAAACGAGCCGAGGGCAAGCGTCACACCCAGGCCGTGCTCGCCCTCGCACGTCGCCGCGTGAACGTCCTGTGGGCCCTCCTTCGCGACGGGCGATGCTACGAGTTCTCACCGCCCAACGCGCTCGCGGCTTGACAGACGGCATTAGGAATCAGTCAGGACGGCGCGCGGGCTGCTGCGCATATGGTCGAGTGAGATGTTCAACGCGGCGGCGATGGGCAGGGGGCAGTCCCGGTGGCGGGATCCCTTCGCTCCTACCGGCGGTTGCGTGAGGGGACAGGGATCGTGCCGTTGCCGCCCCTGTGGGAAGAAGGGGCGGCCCTGCTCGGGATTGTCGGCGCTTTCGCAGAGCTCCAGACCCAGCCGGTGACCAGCTCTCCCAGGACCCGTCCGATCTGGCCTGGGCGCGCTCTGCTGGGATCCACCACACCACGTCGCACTCGACTGGCGACGGGTGAGGCCGAGGCCGCCACCAAGCATGCCGCCAAGGCCGACGAGGCCGAGGGCACCGCCGAGGACGCCGAGGCCGAGGAGTCCAAGGACGCCTGACGCTTCCGCGTCGTGACAGGCCCGCCCCTTCGGGGGGGGCGGGCCCGTTCGCGTTGTCGGGCGTCGGTGTCGGCGCTGTCGTGCGGTGGTGTTGCCGGCGTTCGCGTTGTCGGCGGAAAGGCAGGGCAACCCCACAGCGGGTTCATAGGTCATGCATACGGCGTCACCGATCCGGGGCGCCGGATGTCCGACTCACGGGGGGTCCCATGACGTCTCTCGCCGCGGTGCGGCACACCATCTCAGCGTTCGCGCTGGCCGCCCTGGCCGGTACGGCGCTCGCTGTTCCGGCCAGTGCCAGTGCCCAGGAGGAACCGCTGCCGGTCTCCGTGACCGGCCCCGACAGCGTGAACCTTTCGCTGCAACCGGAGTCCGGTGAGCCGGGTGAGCCGGGTGAGCCGCAGATCGAGCTCGGACTCCGAGCGCCCGGCGAGCCGGTGCCGGACGAGAACGGAGTCATCTATCCGATCCACCAGGGCGACTACACGGTCACGGTGGACGCGAGCTCCCTGGCCGGTGTCGCCGCCGTCGACTTCTCCCGCCTGGGCGGGTGGCAGGGCTGCTCCGTCGACGGGCTGGTCGCGACCTGCAGCGACTACGAGATCTACGCCGGCCAGGACTACAACGACCTGGGCGGCATCAGACTCGACGTTACCGGCGAGAGCGCCGCGGGTGACTTCGGCACCATCGAGGTCACGGCCGCGGGCGAGGGCCTGGCCTTCGCCGGGCACACGGTGGACGTGCTGGTCGGCGGCCCCGAGCTGCAGATGAAGCAGCTGACCGAGCCCGAGGGCTTCCGGGCCGGCGACACCTTCCAGGCGCCGCTGGGCTTCCGCAACCTGGGCGGCCTCGGTGGCAAGGGCGTCGTGCTGCAGATCTCCGGCACCCGGGGCCTCTCCTTCCCCAGCACCTACGGCAACTGCTGGTACGACCCGCGTGACCCCGACAAGCTGCTCGATCGCTCCACGGCCCTCTGTGTCTTCGACACCGAGTTCGCCGGCGGCGCGGCCTACGGGCTGAACGCCCCGTTCCCGATCGGGACGGCAGGCTTCGCGCTCTACGACGCAATGTTCTACACCTTCAGCGCGGTGCCCGCCGACAAGGTGGCCGACTTGCTGGCCGAGGGCGACTACCAGGCCGGAGCCGGGCCCGACCTGGAACTGGCGCAGCTGCCGGACGCCGACCCCGCGGGCTACACCCGGTACGCGGAGACGGACTTCCCCACGACGAACACCTTCGACCTCGATCTGACCGGTGAGCGGCTGCGGGCCCGCAAGGGCGAGACGGTGTCGGTCGACGTCGGCTTCGCCAACCAAGGCCCCGCCTGGCTCGCCCTGCTGCGCTCCGGCGGCGAGCCGATCTCCTTCTGGGTCGACCTTCCCCCGGCCACCACGACCACCACGGTCCCCGAGGGCTGCCAGGCCGCCGACTGGGAGGGCGCCGAGGGCGACTACCTCTGCTTCGTCGACACCCCGATCCTGGAGGACGCCTCCCGCACCTTCACCTTCGGCCTCCGCGTCGACGAGGTGATCAGGAACGCCACCGGCCGGGCGTTCTTCGCGTACACGATGCCCAACGAGGGCAATCCGGCGAATGACTCCGGCGCCATCGTGCTGAACCCGAGGGGCCGGCTCTGATCGACGGCAGTGCGGGCCCGCCCCTCGGGGCGGCCCCGTCCCGCGTTCCGCCGCGGCCTCCGAGCGCAGGACGCAGGGCGACCGGGCGGCGGGCGTGGGACGGAGGCGCTTCGGCGGTATTCAGCGATGTCCGGTGGTGTTCGGCGAACACCACCGAGCGATCCCGAACTCCCCCAGCGCGGCCAGGGCGTACCGGCGGACGGCATGCGGACGAGGACCAGGGGATGCATGCGCATGAGCCGCAGCACGATAGTTGTCACCATCGGCGTCCACTGACCTGCGGATTCCATCGGGCAAAGCACGCTGGTTTCCACCGGATCGACGGGCATTCTGTCACCAGAACCGCGCGAAGCACGGTGATGGTCACCAGCTCCGGCGCTGGCAGTCACTTACGGATGAGTGATGGCCTCCGACCCGAGCTGAGTGCGAACTTCAGTTCACTACGATCCGCATGCCTTACACCGGGGAGGGACCATGGCCGAAGGCCACAGCAACCAAGACATCAACAATGCGGAATCCTCTGACAATGTCGTGGACAGGCGGACCATAGTTGAACTGGCGTACCTGCCCCAGTCTGCCGACACCCTGGTCGGCCTGCGGGTCCGCCAGCGGATCAAGTGGGCCGGGCTACTACTGCGAGGCGCACTCCTCTTCCTGTCGGTAGGACACTGGCTGGTCTCCGCCGCCGTCCGCGGCAGTGTCGGCGTGCTCTCGACGGCTGTGCTCCTGTTGGTCGTCTTGCTGCTGGTGGGTTACCCGCGGCTGCAAGCCGCCCAGGTGCAGCGCCTCGTCGGATGGCAGGGCGAATACCGCGCCACCGTGTCTCCGGCCGGGATCACATGCCGTACCGACCACAGCACACTGATCCAGAAGTGGTCCGTTTTCCAGGGGTACCGGGAAACGGCAGGTCACTTCGTCCTGCTCAGCCGGGACCCCAGCATCATGTGCGTCGACGTCCTGCCCAAGCGGGGCGTGCAAGAGGCTGGGGACATCGAGCAGCTACGGGGGATCCTGGACCAGCACACCCCTCGCGTGTGAACAGGTGTCCGCCGTTGTGACAACAAGCGCGCCTCTGTGACAACCATCCCGCTTCGGCTCACGGGCGGGAATTCAGTGGTCATGCTTTCGCTCTCAATCAGTAGTCCAAGTCCAGATAATCAATGTCATTGATTTCCACGTCCGACAGTCCCATGGCGCGACCGCCGCCGTCCTGGAAATAGATTTCCTTGAACCCTTCGGCGATGATCCCCCGCATCTGCTGATCGCCGGCACCCGCGTTGCGGGCGTCGAACAGGCGCTGCGCGTACGCCGGGGGGAGGTGCACGGTCAGGCGCCGGAACCGTCCGTCGTCGGTCGTGCCGACGGGCGCGGTGTAGCCGAACCGGGCCCTCGTCTCCACCGTGATCCCGCCCGAGGCCGCGGCCTGCTTCTGCCGGCGTTTGCGCACCTGCGGCTGCCAGCGGGTCCGTACCGCGTCGTCGATCTTCGCGGCGACATCGGCACGGGGATGCTTGCGGGCACCACGACGGTAGCGGTTGACGGAGTCCGCGGTAACCCCGAGCTCCCGCGCCACGGCCTTCGCACTGCCCAACTGCCGGATCAGGTAGCCGATCTGAGCCTTCAGCGTCTTCGGCGGCTGGCGGGTGAACGTTTCCCGGTCGGCCCGCTCGATCGCGTCGTCGATCTCGCCCACCGGCTACTCCCCCTCGTCCAACACGGCGTCGCCGCCCTTGATGTGACGGGCCGGATTCAGCCCCTTCTCCATCAAGTCGACCGCCCACAGCATCGACTGCACGCCCTCCAGCTTCGCCAGCCCCGGCGTCGGCCCGAGACGGAACCCGCCGGGCTGCGGCTTGCCGGACGCCGCGTAGGGCAGGAAGTCCAGCGGGCTCTCCCCCGGCGAGGGATAGACGACGCAGTCGGACAGCACGGCCAGCGGGAACAGGCCGGTCAGCTCCACCATGTTGCGCAGCTTGCGGTGCATATTGACCCGCGCCTTGGAGATGACAGCGGCCCTGATGTCGGGCCGCCAGGTCGGCCGTTCCAGCGCCGGCCACCGCTCACCCTCCTTGTAGGACTTGCCCTGCGGGCGCTCACGGAGCTTGCCCACGCCGCCCTTGACCGTGGCCTTGATGGCCGCGAGGACGGCGGCCATCGCCGGGTCGACCTGCTTGTGCTGCTCCATCGCCGCGAGGAAGGCCCGGCCGTCCAGGTCCCGGGGGACGCCCAGGTCGGCGAGGGTGTCGGCCTAGGCGGTGCCGACTCCTAATGGGCCGCGAAGCGGGTCACCGCCAACCGATTCCCGAGCCGGGCCGAGCGGGCACTGCTGTCCGCGTACTGGGCACTCTCCGGGTACGGGCTGCGGGCCTCACGCGCGCTGGGCTGGCTGCTCGGGGCGATGGCCGCCACTGTGCTGATGATAATGCTGTGGGGGCTGCCCGCCCAGGCGCCGACCCCCACCGCCACCGGACGCCTGACCGGCCAGGACATCAGCCTGACCACTACGGCCCCAACCCTGGCCAACCCAGCTGGCTCGCTCCCCTCCCGCCTCACCTCTGAGTGGTGGGAGAAATCGCTGCGGATCGTGGTGAACTCGGCCATCTTCCGCTCCTCCGGCCAGAATCTCACCACCACCGGCGCCTACACCGAAATGGCCTCCCGCCTCGCAGAACCCGTCCTCCTCGGCCTCGCGGTCCTCGCCGTCCGCGGACGCGTCAAGCGATAGCGGCCCTGTATTCCGTCACCCGACGTATGTCATTCCGTCGGTAAGCCGCTACGACCAGGCCGTGTGTGAGGGCGACGCGGCCCGGCTCACCGGGATCTGTGCGGGCAAGCACGGCCGCTGGGGACGGATCTGTGTCCTGGACGACGGTCACGAGACCTCGATGGAGGAACCGCACTGGGGGCGCACCAGCGAGGGGCGGCCGATCGCGTGGGGGCAGCGCGCCCGACGACTGGTGAGCGCACCAAGGGGTGCCGCCACCCTCGGACTGAAGCCGGTGGCGGTGTATCCCTCTGACGCTGAAAGCCATGCCAGCGGGGCTGACAGCGGTGGAAGTTCTCCAAATAATGCAGCCGGATGTTTTCGAGCACCGACCTCGCGACCTGAAGTGATCTAGACATGACATGGTGATGGCGTAGATTCGTGAGGCACGCACGACTCCCTTGGGTATATGGAGACCTCATGCGTTTCAAGCAAGTCGGTGCAACTCTGGTGGGTGCCGCCGCGGTCACCATGCTCGCCGCAGGCCCCGCCCTGGCCGCTACCACCACCTTTGCTGTTTCCTCCGGCGCAGGCTCACACTCGGCCTCGGGTAGCTTCACCTGGCTCAACCGCTCCGTGCAGGTCCAGGGAGGGGTGAAGAACATCGGCGGCGCGGGAACGGCAGTGCTCTTCGATGCGTGGGCTGGCAGCACCTTGGTTAATTCCCAAAGCCGCCCAACTGGAGGGAAGCTCGCAGTCAATGAGACCATAAGCTACAATTTCACCCTCGACGGTTCAGCATACTCGGGCGGTATTACAGAGATCGATGTCTGGCTCTACAACGCTCATGCTGACTCGTGGTCCGGCCCCACGACCTATTTCCGGCCGTAATTCCCTATCCCCACGGTAGGTCCCATCGGCCCCAGACGTCACAGGCGCGGAGGACCGTGGTCATTCAGTGAAGGGCACCCTGGCCCGCCCGGGTAGGCGGCTTGGGGGCCCTTCGCGGTGTGCGGGCGCACCTACGGTGCCGGCCCAGTCGCCGACGGACTGCCGATCCGAACGGCCCCAGCCGATCGCGTGAATGGGCAGCCCTCGGACTGGACTCGGCAGCGGCGTAAGGCTGGTGAGCAGGACCCTTGGGATTCACCCACCAACGGTTCCGGAGAACGCAAGCACACTGAGTACGGCGACGAGGGCTGAACGGATACGCATGAAGGAATGGACGAGTGCGACCTTCGTATGAGTATGACTCTGTGACGGAACGCATGCTCATGTAGGGGCCGTCCGCCTGTCCGGCGAAAGCTCGTCTGAGTGATCAACTTCGAGACACCGTTCGATGCTGCGCCGCGTGACGAGAGCTCAGCTTCTGGAGGCCTCGTCGATTGCGGGCATTGGCCTGCCACCCGGATGCCACCCGTTGAGGAAGCTGGCCTGCCTGCCGACGTCAACGAGTTCTATCCGTGCACCGATGCTGTGCATTTGGTGATAGGTAAACGGCCGGCCATAGGGACAGCCGGAGAAGTCCACGGGCATGCCGCCTTCTTCCAGACGCTGGGAACCTTGCCGCACATCGCTGGTCCAGAAGCCGATGTGATCGAATCTGGCTCCCCTGGACGCGTCCCAGGGACTGCCTGGCGGCCCTTCAATGAGTTCGATGAAGGGCGGCCCGCCTGCGGTGAAGACGATGCGGTAGTCCCACTCACCGAGCCGGTCGGACACAGGATCACTCCACTCAACCCCGGCCGCACGTTGAAAATCCTGCATGGCCTGCTCGATGTCCGGGACCACAAAACACACATGGTAGAAGGCAGTCATTCCCCCATGATCCAGCACGTCACCCCAGAGGCCCAGAGGTTAAAAGACAAGCTGACCCGGTGTTAAGACTCGGTACCCCGCCTCACCGCCCATGAGAAGCGCTCAGCGGATCGGGTGGACAAGTTGGAGGCTGCCGAGATCGGCGGGCTGCCCATCCCCTCAGGATGGACGAAACCGGGCGAAGACCCGATCGGCCCGAGGCCACACTGGCAAAGCCCCCGTGGACTGGAGCCGGTGACGTCTGCCAGGCCGCAGCAACGCCCGGTCACCGGCGAGGGCGCTGTCAACGGCTTCACCGTGCTGGAGACGCTCGCCGCACTGACCGTCAGTACCTGGCGGTACTCCTGGGAACCCGAACGCCTGCGCCATCTCGGACCCATGGCGCAGGATTGGCACGCCGCTTTCGGCCTCGGGGACACCGACACCAAAATCGACCTTGTCGACGCGAACAGCATCGCGATCGTCGCGATCCAGGCACTCCACCGACAGGTGAACGACCGCCAGCAGGAGGTCGCGCAACTCCATGCCCAGATCCCCGCTGCCCCGCCCGACCCAGCCCGGTAACGGAAGGCCAAAGGAGCACACTCAAGGCGGCATGGACACTTTTCCAGGTGAGCGTGGCAGGCAATGTCACTCTCACCCTCTGTCAGCGTGACACCTTGCCGAATGAGACGGCCCGCTCGGGCAGCAGATCTGCTTCACAGACCCCGGACCGAGATCATCTGGTCCACGGCTTTCTGAACCCTCGGCAGGAACGCCGCAATGTCTCGCTACTGGGTTCCTCGCCAAGCTGGTCCAGAGCGGTCGCCGGGGTGAGGACGATCCGGCTGGTCAGCCGCGAACGTGCCGTCGTCGAGCACGACTTCGCGAACCTGAAGACCTGGCGCATCCTGACCAGGGCCCGTATGAACGCCCATCACGCCACCACGTTGCTGCGGGCCCTGCTCGTTCTGGCGACCTGCGAAGTCCAGCGGTGACAGACCGATCACCCGACAGCGATCACTCCGACTGCCAGCACGCGGACCGCATCACGGACTCACACCACTATCGCGACCTGCGAGTTCAAGATGAAACGATCTCATTGCGCGACTCTGCTGTGTACGCACGCTCTTGCGGGTGGCGGACCTCTCTCGGGCCGCCTACCGAAAGTGCGGTATGACGTGCTCGCCCCACTGACGGACCGTCTCCATGCACACCGCGTGGGGTACGCCGCCCATTTGCACTAGGCACATCACGTCGTCCGCTCCGGCGTCGGCCAGTTCCCGTACGCGGGAGAGGGCCTGGTCAGCCGTCCCGTAGGGGTGGTGGGTGTTGTAGGCAGCGACGTACTGGGGGAGCGCGGGCACGCCCGCCGTCTCCATCTCCTTCCGGACGGTGCGTTCGAGGGCCCGGAGCCCCCGCTCCCCGTCTGCGGCCATGTCTAGGTTGGGCGGCGGACCATCGGCGTACCAGTGGCGGGCGGACTCGACGAAGAACTGCTGGCCGCGTACGCCGATCCGGCGTGCCTCCGCCGCGTCGTCCAGGACGACCGTGGGGCAGACCACGGCGAAGTGGTCGTTGACCGCGGGCGTCAACAGGTCCCGGTTCGTACGGGCGGCGCGCGCCTCGTCGTAGACAGCGCGGCGCCGGCGCAGCAGGTCCAGGTCGCCGAGCCCGAGCACCAGCGCGCCGAGGCCCCGGTTCGCCGCGGACCGCAGCGCGGCCTCGTTGGTGCATGCCGTGAAAATGGGTGGGTGCGGATCCTGGTACGGGCGTGGGAAGACCTCACCAGGGGCGATGTTCAGGGAGCCGTTCCAGCCGGAGGCGTTCCCCTGCCACACGCCGGTGACGATTCGCAGGGCCTCCTCGACCTGCTCGTGGGACGTGCCCGCGTCGACCCCGAAGAGGCTCATCTCCCGTGGGCTGGCGCTGCGGCCCACTCCCACGTCCAAGCGTCCGCCGCTGAGGACGTCGAGCATCGCGGTGCGTTCCGCCACGCGTACGGGGTGCTGGTAGCCGAAGGGCAGTGTCACCACACCGTGCCCGATACGGATGCGCGAGGTGCGGGCGGCCACCCACGTCAGGAAGATCTCCGAAGTGCTCATGTGCGAGTACCACTTGAGGCCGTGGTGTTCCACGGCCCACACGCGGTCGAAGCCCATCTCCTCGGCCTTGACCGCCAATTCGACCGAATCCCGGAGCATCTGGCGTTCGTTCTCTGGCGTGGGGTTTGCTAACTGGCCCACGATGAAGACAGAGAACTGCATACATTCCTCCCTGGTGGTGCGACCGGCGCCGGGGTATCCGGGGGCCCGCCTGTGGAGAGCGGGCCCCCGGATCTCACCGCCTTGGGGCGGTCATGGCCGGTCCCGCGTCAGAAAGCAGTGCATCCCGTGCTGGCCGAGGTACCAGTGCAGATCCCCGACGCGGCGAGCTGCTCGTGCGCGGGTGTTTCGTCCTGGAGCAACTGGAGCGCGAGAACCTCTTCCATTGCTTCGAGAGCGGTCATGGTGGACTTCCTTTCTGTGGTGGGGGTGTTGTGCGGTCCTCCGCTGTCGGAGGGCCGCTCCCCTCTCCGGCGTGCGGAGAGGAAACCGGGTTGGCGCTGGGGACGAGGGCGTCGACGGTGAAGAACACGTCCCGCGCGCCGTCGAGCAGCCGGGTCAGCGCGAGGAGCACCCCCGCCGACCCGCTCCACAGGTCCGCGGTGAAGCGCATGTGGTACTCCCCGTGGAAGCGCACCCCGGCGGGTCCGGAGACCGCGTGGCCGAACAGGGAGCGGGCGGCTTCCAGCGCGGCGTCGCGGGTGGCGGGTGTCGCGGTGATGTCGGCTTGGTCGGCGAGTGCGAGGACGAGGCCCGCTTGCCCCTCGTACAGCCCGGCGTAGTACGTGGTGGCGACGGTGGTCGCGCGCACGGCCTCGGCGACGGCCGTGCGCAGGTCGTCGTCGGCAAAGGGAAGGTAGCGGGCCGCGACGAAGGAGAATCCCGCCGACCCTCGGTAGAGGTACGGATAGAGACGCTGGTCCTCGTCGCTGACGCGGAACGCGATCCCCCCGCCGGGGTACGGGGCGGCAGCCTCGGCCTCCTCGCGCAGCAGCCGGAGCCCGTCGCGGAGCGCGGTCCCGTCATCACACAGGCGGTGGAGGTAGTGGTCGAGGAGGGCGACGCCGACGCGCCCGTGCAGGAGGCCGGTGACCCCGGCGGTCTCCAGCTTCTCGCCCAGCGCACTTCCCGAGGGGATGCGGGAGCGCAGCTCGCGGGCGGTCTCCACATGCCGCTGATCGCCGTCGTGCCCGAAGAGGGCCAGGTGTGCCAGGGCCACCCCGGCGAGGCCGTCCGCCAGGGTGGCGGACCGTTCCAGTAGAGGGCTCCTCGTTGCCTCCGCGAGGAGCGCGTCGGCTTCCTCCAGCGCGCCCAGTTCGGCGAGGACCCAGGCGATGCCGGCTAGTCCGGAGTGCAGTCCGGGCGCGGACCGGCCTCTGGACTCCAGGCTCTCCGTGCGGAATCTCTCCCGTACGTCCGGCGGGATGTCCCGCCCGGCCGCGTGCAGGGCGTGGAGCACACCCGCGGTGCCGTAGAGGACGCCGTGCCGGTTCGTGTAGTAGCCGCGCGGCACGGTGGGGAAGATGACGGTGCCGCCGGGGTCGGCCATGTCGACAAGATCGTCGGCGACGGCGTCTCTCAGCGTGCGCAGGCTCCGCCAGGGCGCCTCGTCGACCTGCCCGGGCGTCGGCACTGTCGAGAGGGCGTCGAGGGAGGCGAAGGCCGTGGCCCGCTCCCACAGCGCGGCCGGCACTGGACGCCCGGACGCCTTCCTGGTCACTGAGTGCAGGTGGTGGAACGCGGCGGGCTCGCGCTGCGTGACGTGGTGCTTCATGCCGAAGGTGAGGAGCTGCGCCAGCCCCGCGAGCCCGTAGCGGTCGCAGTACTCCGGGTCGCTCTCCATCCGCCGTACGAGCTGGTCGTGGGGCATGGTCGGGAAGTAGCCCGGAGTGCCGAAGAGGGGACCGGGTCGCCCGGCTTCCGCGGCTGTCTCGAAATCGATGAGTCGTACGGTGTCGGAGTCGTCGACGAGGACGTTGCGGGGGCTGACGTCGAGGAAGACGAAACCGGCCGCGTGCAGCCGGTCCAGCGCGTCGCTCACCTGTCCGAGGACGTGCGCGCAGCGCCGCCAGTAGGTGCGGTAGTAATCGGCGTCGGGCGCGATGGTGAACCCGGGGTGGTACTGGGCGACCCATTGGAAGAGCGACACCCCGGGCACGAACTCCGTGACGAGGTACGAGTGTTCCCAGCGGTCGAAGAACGCTACCGGATTGGGTGCCAGCCCCGGTGCCCTCTTTGCCAGCTCCCGGAGGACCCGCTCCTCGTGCTCAAGGTGCGCGGAGGCGCCGGTGCCGTCCGGGAACAGGCCGGAGTGGGCCCGGGCCTCCTTCACGAACACTCGCTGTCCGGTGTCGTGGAGAGTCGCTGCGTATGCCCCGCCACCGTTGGAATGGCGGATGACCCGGTCGAACTTCATGCCGCCGAACGAGACGGAGCGGGACGTCCGCCGCGCTCGGTCGGCCGGCGGGTCCCCGGAGAACGGGTCCGTGATCCCTTCCGGCAGGCTGAACGAAATCCCTCGCACGTCCGGGACGAGCGCGCCCGTGCCATCGGGGACCATCAGCACCTCGCTGCCGTCCGGCTGGACGGCGGGAAGGTTCTCGAACGCTCCGTAGCGGTAGGACACAACCTTAGAGTCCGCCCAGCGCCGGTCGCCCAGGATGTACGGCCCCTGCTCGTCCGCCAGCTCGGAGTGCAGAGACTCCATGACGCGGCGGGCCAACTCCTCGTCCGGCGGGTAGATCGCGATGAACTTCCCGTTCTGTTCCCGAGGCGCGTGCTTGTGGTGGAGCATCACGAAGAACTGGAAGGACGCGAGGTGCTTGAAGGGAATTCCGTGCCGTACGCAAACGGCCGCGGCCGTGTCGAGCACCTGCTGCGCCCTGGAGATCCGGGCCGAGACGTGGACCTTCCAGCCGTGCGTGGCGATGACCGTCCCCGGGGGCTTGTGGACCGACCAGAAGGACATGGACTTGTGGTCCCAGTCCTCGGGCACTCCTGACGCCCGGTACACCTGGCCCGTCTCCCTGCTTTCGTGCAGCGGCCGGTAGTAGTCCGGATGCGCCTGGACGTAGAAGAGGTGCTCCATACCCCTGTCTCCCCGTGTGGTGGGTGGGCGCCGGTCACCGACCCCGCCGTGTCAGTTCGTGGTGTGCGTTCCCCACTGCTGCGACCAGCTTGGCAAGGGCGGGCCCCGCATACGTCATGCTGCGGGGCGGTACGGACCTAGACCTAGGTCGATGCCCGTGATCGACCTAGGTCGATCACGGGCACCCGGGCTCGCGCACCGGCGGTGACGGGCCGCGGTCGTCCCGTCCGGAACCGGCCGTACGGGAGGGCCCGGCCGAGGCTGCGGGAAACGTGCCGGCCAACACGGGCCCTCGAACGACCGGGAGGAGCCCGACCCGTCCAGCGGCGCCGGACACAGGTCCCGCGCTTCCAGAGGGGCGACTGCCGGAGTGAGGTGACCCCGGTGGTGTGGACTGGTATGCCCCGGTTCTGATGGAGTCGGGTTGCTGGACGATTGACGCTCCAGCAGCCTTCGGAGGCCGTGATGCCCCGCAGCTATCCGCCCGAGTTCCGCCGCAAGGTCCTTGATCTCGTTGCATCCGGAAGGAAGGTCGTCGAGGTAGCCCAGCTCCTTGGCATCAGCGATCAGACGATCTACGTCTGGCGGCGCCAACACCTCATCGACACCGGACAGTTGCCCGGCACGACCAGCAACGACCGGTCCGAACTCGCTGCGGCCCGCAAACGCATCGCCGAGCTGGAGGCCGAGTTGGCTATCCACCGGCGGGCCGCCGAACTGCTGGGCGAGGTCACGTCCCCAAAAGGCGGTTCGAAGCCATCCGCGTGATGGCCCGTGAACACCTGCCAGTGCAGCTGGCCTTCCGGGTGCTGCACGTCGCGGAGTCCGGGTACTACGCCTGGCGGGAGCGTCCGCCGTCGAACCGCCTGGTCAAGCGCGCCTGGCTGACCGAGGCCATCGTGGGCATCCACACCGCCTCCCGCGGCACCTACGGGACGCGCCGGGTGCACGCCGAGCTCGGTCTGGGCCTGCGCATCCATGTCAGCCACGGCACTGTGGAGCTGCTGATGCAGCGCGCCGGCCTGCCCGGCAACCGGCGCCCCCGCGCCAAGCACGTGACCCCATCGGTCGCCGATCTGGTGGAGCGGAACTTCACCCGTCACGCCCGGGACCAGTTATGGGTCACGGACATCACCGAGCACCCCACCTTTGAGGGCAAGGTGTACTGCGCGGTCGTCCTGGACACGTTCTCGCGACGCGTGGTGGGCTGGCCGATCGACGCCTCGCCCACCGCGGCGCTGACCACCAACGCCCTGGCCATCGGCAACCGCTCCCCGCGGCCGGGCGGCACCCTCATCCACTCCGACCACGGAGTGCAGTTCGGGTCCTGGGCGTTCACCCAGCGCGCGAGGGCCTCCGGGCTGCTGCCCTCGATGGGCTCCATCGAGGACTGCGTGGACAACGCGATGATGGAGTCCTTCTGGGCCCGCGTCCAGGTCGAACTACTCAACCGCAGAAGGTGGCGAACCCGCCTGGAGCTGTCTACCGCCCTCTTCGAGTACCTGGAAATCTTCCACAACCGCCAGCGCAGACACTCCGCACTGGGCATGCTCAGCCCGGTGGAGTACGAACAACGCACCCCGCCAGCAGCCTGAAACCAAGCAACTCGACTCCACCCAACGCGGGACGTCCGTCCTGATACCAGGTCTACGGTCCTGGCATCAGGACCGCACACGAACGCCGGGAGGAGGAGCGGGGACGACGGGCAGTTCGGTGCCCGGAGGCCGCAGGGGCGGGACGGTCGGCCGCTCGGGAACGACCGTACCGGTGCGCCGGAACCGGCTCGGGCTGACGCCTCGGATCCGTTTGAACGCTGCGCTGAACGCGAACGCGTCGGAGTAGCCCACGGTGCGGCCGATCTCCGCGACGGTCGCCGCCTCACGTTCGGCCAACAGGTCCGCCGCGAGCGTCATGCGCCAGCGGGTGAGGTAGGTCAGCGGCGGTTCGCCGACCAGGTCGGCGAACCGCTTCGCCAACGTGGAACGTGACACTCCGGTCCGGTCGGCCAGCGAGGACACCGTCCACGGGGCCGCTGGTTCGGCGTGCAGCAGGCGCAGCGCGTCGCCGACCACCGGGTCCCGCTGGGCGGCGTACCAGGCGGGCGGCTCGCCGCCGGGCCGGTCGAAGTACTCGCGCAGCGCGCACACCAGCATCCAGTCCAGCAGCCGGTCGAGGACCACCTGCTGGCCCGGGGTGTCGGTGGCGACCTCGGCGGCGAGGTGGTCGAGTACGGCGTCGGTCCCGCCGCCGGATACGACGTGCAGCACGACGGGCAGCCCGTCCAGCAGCCTGCGGCTGATCTCGCCGCGTACCGGGTAGGCGCCGACGATCAGCGTCGTCGCGCCGTCGCAGGCGTCGCCGTCGCAGTCGTTCCAGCCGAGCCGGTGCCGGGTCCCGCCCTGCTCGGGCGTCGCGCAGTGCTCGCCGCACGCGATCGGTTCGGCCCGGGTGCCGACCTCGTCGACGAAGGTGAACGGTGCGGGGCCCCGCACGATGACCGTCTCGCCGGCGCGGAGCTGTTCGGGCGGGTGGTGCTCCGGCACGATCCAGCCCGCCCCGCCGAGGACGGTGCACAACGTCAGCGGCGCGCCGTCCACGAAGTGCAACGCCCAAGGCGGGGACAGGATCGAGTTGCCGAACAACGAGCCCTGGGCCCGCATCCCGCGGAAGAGGTCACCGAACGCGTCCACCCCACCGAGGTTAGACGATTACACATGCGATCCGGCTTTTCACCTATGTATTCGTCCGAGCAGACGCCGTTGAATCGCTGCCATGAGCAACGACACCACCCTCGTCCTCGGCGCCACCGGCAAGACCGGCCGACGGGTCGCCGCCCGGTTGCGGCTGCGCGGCACGCAGGTGCGCGCCGCCTCCCGATCCAGCCGGACCCGCTTCGACTGGTCCGACCCCGACGGCTGGGATTCGGCCCTGCAGGGCATCACCTCCGCCTACGTGGTGCCCCCGCCCGTGCCCGGACCGGTACACGAGTTCGTGGCGCGGGCCGAGGCCGCCGGCGTGCAGCACCTTGTCCTGCTCTCCGGGCACGGTGCCGACGCCTGGGGTGACTCCACGTTCGGCCTGGACATGCGCTCGGCCGAAGACGCCGTGCGCGGCTCGGCACTGGAGTGGACCGTCCTGCGGCCGTCGAACTTCAACCAGAACTTCGACGAGGACCTCTTCCACGCCCCGCTGGTCGCCGGCGAACTGGCGCTCCCGGCCGGTGCTGTCCCCGAGCCGTTCATCGACCTGGAGGACGTCGCCGACGCCGCGGCCGCGGTGCTGGCCGAGCCCGGCCGGCATGCCGGGCGGATCTACGAGCTGACCGGGCCGCGCGCGCTGACCTTCGAGGAGGCCGTCGAGCTGATCTCCCGGGCGTCCGGACTGCCCATGACCTACAAGCGGCTTTCCCCCGCCGAGTACACCGCGGCGCTGGTCGCGGAGGGGTGGGGCGAGGACGACGCGCACCACGTCGCCGAGATGTTCGTGTTGATGGAGCGCGGGGTGATTGCCGAAACGACGGACGGTATCGCCACCGTGTTGGGGCGAGCGCCCCGAAGCTTCGAGGACTACGTGGTGCGGGCCGCGGCAGCGGGAGCCTGGCGGCCATGACCTCTCGGGCGGCCGTCCAGCGGCTGCGCCGGACTCCGGCGGTGGGGGTGTTGCGCGCCGGGGTGGTCTCCCAACGGTTGCCGCCGCGCATCCGGTCCGCGCTGTCAGCCCGCCGTGATCGCGGTGAGCGAACGGAGCGAAACCTCCATCCACCGTCACGCCAGCATCTTCTGAAAGGACCGCATTGACTTCCTCCCCCGCCTAAAGGCGGGGGATTCCAGCGGTCGCCCGCTGGGGTTCCTGCTTCAGCGACGACCGCCCCGTCCGGGAGGACTCCCGTTGAGGTCTTACACCGTCTCCACAGGCAGACGCCGCCAGCCCGGCGGCCAGGATGTTGCGTGCCGCGTTCACGTCGCGGTCATGCACCGCACCGCAGACGCACGTCCATTCGCGGACGTTCAGCGGCAGTTTCGCGCGGACCGTCCCGCAGTTCCCGCACAGCTTGCTGCTGGGGAAAAAGCGGTCGATCACGACGAGCTCGCGCCCGTACCAGGCGCACTTGTACTCCAGCATGGAGCGCAGCTGCGTCCACGACGCATCGCTGATGGCGCGCGCGAGGGTGCCGTTCTTCAGCAGGTTGCGGACGCTCAGGTCCTCGATCACGACCGTTTGGTTCTCACGGACGAGTCGGGTCGACAGCTTGTGCAGGACGTCACGGCGCCGGTCGGCGATCCGCGCATGCACACGGGCGACCTTACGGCGGGCCTTCTCCCGGTTCGCCGAGCCCTTCGCCTTGCGCGACAACTCCCGCTGCGCACGGGCCAGCCGCGCCCGGTCACGCCGTTCGTGCCGGGGATTGGTGATCTTCTCCCCGGTGGACAGCGTCACCAGGGAGGTGATCCCGGCATCCAGGCCGACGGCCGCCGTGGTGGCGGCGGCCGGGGCGATGTGGTCCTCGCACAGCAGGGACACGAACCAGCGACCCGCCGCGTCACGGGACACCGTCACCGTCGTGGGCTCGGCACCTTCCGGCAGCGGGCGCGACCAGCGGATGTCCAGAGGGTCGGCCATCTTGGCCAAAGTCAGCTGCCCCTGGCGCCATGTGAAGGCGCTGCGGGTGTACTCGGCCGACGCCCGCGACTTCTTGCGGGACTTGTAGCGCGGGTACTTCGCGCGCTGGGCGAAGAAGTTCCCGAACGCCGACTGCAGATGGCGCAGCGCCTGCTGCAGCGGAACCGAGGACACCTCCGTCAAGAAGGCCAGTTCCTCGCGCTTCTTCCACTGCGTCAGCGCGGCCGAGGACTGCACGTAGGAGATGCGGCGCTGCTCGCCGTACCAGGCCCGGGTGCGCTCCTCCAGCGCCTTGTTGTAGACGAGGCGGACACAGCCGAACGTGCGCGACAACTCAGCCGCCTGCACGCCGGTGGGGTAAAAGCGGTACTTGAACGCCCGCTTGACCTGCTGCGTCACGCCTCACACCGTATCAGTTTCGGTGTGAGCAGCAGGTGCCGGCCGGTGGACGGCGCACGCCGGTCCGCCCTGGCGGCGAACCGGCTCCCCCTGCCCTGCTCCGCAGGAGCTTCGCTTCCTCCCCGGCCTAAAGGCCGGGGTATCCACGAAGGAGAGACCCGATGACCACAGCCACCAGCCGGCTGACCGCCGAGGACCTCGAGTTCCTCGGACGCCCCCTGCACGGGTTCCTGTCCGTGGCCGGGGGAACGCAGCCGCCACAGCCCCGGCCAGTGTGGTTCGAGGCCACCGCAGAGGGGACGATCCAGTTCTTCACGGAGCCGGGCTCGCTGAAGGTGCGGCGCCTGCACCGCGACCCCCGCGCCTCGATCGTTGTCGCAGCCCCGGTAGGTGAGCGTGAGCGCTGGGTGTCCGTCGTCGGCCGCACCACGATGGCGGCCGACGGAGCACACGACCTGTGTTCCCGCCTCGCCGCTCGCTACTGGGACCTCGACGACCAGGCCCGGGCCCACGACCTCGCCATGATGCTGGCCGCTGACCCACTCCGCGTCGTCATCCACCCGGAGACCGTGCACCGCTACGGGCACTGACCTCCAGCCTCAGCTCACGCCACCGATACGTCGGACTACGCAGAGACAGTTGCCAGCGTGCCCAGCGTGCCCTGGTTTCCGCGTACTCTCCGGTGCGCGGCCGGGCCGGTACGCTTGAACGTGGCCAGTCGTCAGGCCACGTTGGTGTCCCGGCCGGTGGCCCTGAGGCAGTTCTTCAGACGGTAGGCCGAGGCAGTCGGTCACGATGTGCCGCTTCCGCCCGTTGATCTGCTTGCCTCCGTCGTAGCCACGCGAGCCGGCGGGTACCGTCGCGGCGGCCTTCACCGACTGCGCGTCGATGATCCCGGCCGTCGGTTCCGCCTCGCGGCCCTCACGGACCCGGACCCGGTGGTCACGAAGCCGGTCGTGGAACTCGGTGATCAGTCCGTGCTGCCGCCAACGGCGGAAGAAGGCGTAGACGCGGTCCCAGCCGGGGAAGTCCACGGGCATTGACCGCCAGGAGATCCCGCCCGCCACGAGATAGCGGATCGCATCCAACATCTGCCGGTGGCAGTACCCTTCGGGCTGCCCACCCGGCCCTCCAGCCAGGCCGGCGTGGGCAACAGCGGCCGTACCACCGTCCACTCATCGTCGCTCATGTCCGAGGGATACCGGCGCACCCGGTCCGGATGATCTGCCGCGTTGCCGTACACGTGCGCGAGGCAATCGCACGACACGACGGACGAGTTGAAGTCTGCGCGCGCGAACGCGTACAACAACAACGGAGCCTCCTTGGACCGCTCGGTCAGGTTCGCACCACCGAGCTACCAAGAGGCCCCGCCTTCATGTCCGCACCACCGCAAGATCACCCGACCAGGAACCTTGTTCGACCTGCACGTTCCATGATCGGTACGACAACGGCCTCTGAGAGCTCGCAGACAGCTTGAACAACAGGAGGCTCGCGTGAGCTTCGGTCGTAACTCTCAACAGCCGAATGATCACTGAGAGTTCACGCTCGTGCGAGATGTGTACCGGCAGGGCACTCCTGTGAGGGACGTCGAGAAGTGGGTGAAGCTGCGCATCGCCAAGTACCGCGCGTCCGAGATGAGGAGGTTCCACACCGACTGGGAGAAGTTCAACTCGACACGATGAGCGAGGCGCCCCAGGTTCGCAAGGAGGAGCACGCGAAGGCGACCCGGGTTCGCAGCGTGGAGCGCGCGAAGGCGAACGGCACCGTGCCGATCTACCTGATGCATCGGCGATCTCTCCCTTGCGTCGTGGCGTCCTCCACCGGCCCCGTGATGGCCGGTGGCGTGCCCGCGCGAGGCCAGCGCCCTGATGGCTCGGTGGCCGCTGCATGCCCCTCCTGCGGGCTCCTGACGGCCATCGTGAACACCCGCCCCTAGGGAGCGTATGTGGTTGCGATCACCAGGCGGTCCAGGTGAGTTCTCTGAGCCAGATCATCGAGGCGCGCAGGTGAGCCGGCGAAGTGGGCTGCGACGGCGCCGTCCCCAAGTCCCTGTCCCGCACGGGGCCCCGTCGCCCGTGCCTTCCTAGATCGTGCCGCTCCACGCCCGGCGGTTCTCCCGTCGGCGCACATGGCCGCGCCAGCCCGCGAGCAGCGTCATGCCCGTCCATGCGGCGACTCCCGTGACGAGGCCGCCGAGCCTGCCTTCGGGGTCGACGTCCACGGCGTCCTCCAGGGGGACGGCGCCTTCCGGGTCGCGGAGGATCTCGATGCGGTCGCCCACCCGGTAACCGGGGTTGCTTCCCCGGTACTCGAGGGTCTCGTCGAGTTCACCGTCCGGCCCGACCAGTGTGAACCGGTGGTTCTTGCTCGCCGTTCCCGCCGCGCTGTCCGCGGTGATCGTGACGGTCTCGCGGACGCCACGTCGGTCGAGCGCCGCCTCGGGGGCGTACTGGACGGACCCGACGAGAATGAAGAGCGCGGGGACCACGGAGAGGAGGGCGAGCCACCACGCCCTGTGGAGCAGCCGCAGCACGATCACGAAGACCAGGCAGCCGAGCACGCCCGCCGCGATCGGGATGAAGTCCATGCCCAGCGTGACGTAGGCGAGTCCGGTGTTGCCGGCGGCGATCCCCCAGGCGACCAGCAGCACCCAGAGCGTGGCGAGTACGGACGCCCCGGCGCTCCTTCCCGTGCGCTGCCCACCTGGAGCGGGCACTCCGGCCCCGGCCGCGTCCCCGACGCCGCCCGCCACGGGCGCGTTCATCCTCTGATCGCTCATCCGCGCAGCATACGAGGTGGCCGGAACGCCGTGCCCACGTGGCCCGGGACTGCGGCACACGAGGCGGCCTTCGAGGCCATCGGAACCGACGGTTACGCGGCCGCACGGTAGCACTGGGCCGGCACACACATCGTGACTCCTCCCCCTCATAAATGGAGGGGGCTTCTCGCTATGCCGGTGCGGCGTCGCGACGGACCAGCCCGGCCCGTAGAACGTTCAGGGCACCCACCGTGTCCGCGTGCGCGCTGTGGCCGCACAAGACACAGTGGAACTTCTCCTGGGTGGGCCGGTTCTCCTTGTCGACGTGCCCGCATTCGGGGCAGGTCCGGGAGGTGTTGCGGGGGTCCACGGCGATCACTTCCCGTCCGGCGCTTTCAGCCTTGGCGTGCAGGATCGTCAGGAAAACCCCCCATCCGGCATCCGAGATCGAGTGGTTGAGTCCGGCCTTCGCGGCGGCCCCGTTGGGCAGGAAGCCGCCGGGCTGGTCAGGGTCCGGCTTCGGGGCGGGGGCCTTGACCATGTTGCGGATCTTGAGGTCTTCGTGCGCGATGAAATCGTGTTCCCGCACGAGGTCAAGCGCGGTCTTGTGTGCGTGGTCAAGGCGCTGACGCCGGACCTTGCGGTGGAGGTCGGCGACCTTCTGAACGGCCCGCTGGTGGTTGCCGGTGCGCTTGTCGCGGCGGGCGCGAGGGAAACGGGAGAGTGCCTGCTGTGCGGCTTCGAGCTTCGCGGCGGCGCCGCGTCCGTGGCGTGGGTTGGGTACGAATTCGCCGCCTGAGTCAGCGAGGAAGTTGGCTATGCCCATATCGATGCCGACCACGCTGCCAGTTGCGGGCAGCGGCTCGGGCTGAGCCTGCTCGGCGGTCAGCACCACGTACCAGCGGCGCCCCTCGCGCTTGACCGATACGGTCTTGACCTTGCCGACCACGGGCCGGTGCTGGTTGACCTTGACATGCCCAACGCCTTGGAGGCGGACGCGGATGACGGGGTCGTGCGGGGTGGAGTCCCAGCGGCAGCCATCGCCGTCCTTGGCGAAGACCACCGTGTCGAACCAGTTCACCCCACGGAAACGCGGATAGCCCGGCACTTCACCGGACTTGACCCGGCGGAAGAACGCTTGGAACGCCTTGTCCAGCCGGCGCAGCGTGGCCTGCTGTGAGGAGAACGACCAACGGCCCTGACGCTCCGGATCGAATGCCCGGATGTCCTTGAGCTGGGCGGACTGCTGACCGTATGTGATGCTCGTCCTGGAAGCGTGCCGGTAGGCGTCGCGGCGTTCCTGCAACGCGCCGTTGTAGAGGGAGCAATGGTCGCGCAGCATCTCGGTGAGCGCGCTCTGCTGGCCCACGGTGGGCCGCATGAGGAACTTGTACGCACGGATCATCCGGCCCACCCCCTTCCCGGGCAGCTTCGAAGATCATACTACCCTTGGCATATGTCACCCCGCTGGGAACCAAACCCCGATATTCGCACCGGTCGTCACGTCACTTACAACCTTCACGCTCACTTGGTGTTCGTCACCAAGTACCGGCGGGGCATCTTCGATGACGCCATGCTCAAGAGGTGCGAGGAGATCATGCGGGAGGTGTGCGACAAGTTCGAGGTGGAGCTACGCGAGTTCAACGGCGAGGCCGATCACGTCCACCTCCTCGTGCACTACCCGCCGAAGATCGCCCTGTCGAAGCTGATCAACAGCCTCAAGGGCGTCAGCTCCCGCTACCTGCGGGCCGAGTACACCGGCCGTATCAACCGGATCGGGATGGGCTCCGTGTTCTGGTCCCGCTCCTACTTCGCGGGCTCTTGCGGCGGAGCGCCGCTCACGGTAATCCGTCAGTACATCGAGCAGCAAAAACACCCGCTCTGAAGTGCCGGTCAGAACAGTCTTAAGATGCGTTTCCCTCCCCGGCTAAAGCCGGGGATACCCACGCAAGATCAGGGATGGCGGCCGAGGTGTTCGACCAGCTCGCCGTCCTCGAACCCACCATCGCCGAGGACCACGAACGCGCCGCCACAGAGCAACGAGCCATCGCAGACGACATCCTCAGCCCCAGGAAGAGCTGATCAGCGGTTCGTTACAGGCTTCTGACGGTCACACAGGGATCGGACGGGTCACGGACACGTCTGACGCCTCAACCATGACCGCGGCCGTGGTGTTCTGGGCATCTCCTCCGCGGCCTCCTCGGCGTCGGGGGCGCCTCGGGCGCTGTGGGCTACGCTACTCCCCGTGTGGGCCTACGGAGCAGATCCCGCAGCGGCCCGCCGGGAGACTGCAAAGCATGCGCTCACGACGGGTCACCACATGCCCCCAGCCGGCCGGGTACACGACGTACCGCCGCCGGAGGAACGCTCTCGCCTGGCAGATCTACATCTCCCACGGCACCGCCGCCTCCCCGGCTGGTCCGTCCCTGGCAACCTCCGCCGCCTGGCCGACGACGAGCGGCCCCCTGCGGGACCGTGTACGACCACCGGCCGCCTACCGAGATCATCGCGTCGCATCTGTACGGCTGGATGTGCGTCGGCGCCCCGAGCGACAGCTCGGAGCCATCCCAGGACGACTGGCAGGCCCACCTGCACAACGCCAGGCACTACGTCATCCTCACGGGCGAGACCGACCTTCAGGCGGTCATCGACCGCGCCCTTCGGCTCGCGGAGACCGGAGCGGTGGAGAACCTTCTCACGCTGCTGGCCACCGCCGAGACCACAGCCGCGCGGCAACGTCGACGGTGACACGCTGCGCGAGAACTCCGGGCCGTGCGCAGCGGCCTGCGCCGGATCCAACGTCGCACCGACCTCATCAAGGGCCGCGCTCCCCCACGCAGTCCTCGTACGACGGAGCATCGCCTGCACCATCGTGGACCGGCTCACCTGTCCTCGAGACCATGGCGGAAACCGTTTTCAGTTCTGTGGGATAGCGGACTCCACCCACGGCATCGGCACGCAGGCCATCGGCCTGGCACTGCGCGGGCACCGGGTCACCGGGACGGACCTCAGCCCCCGCGCCGCCGCCCGCGCTGCCCGTGAGGCCGCCCGCCGGAGCCTGAGCCTGCGCACGGCTGCTGCTGACATGCGACGCCTCCCCTTTCCTGATGGCCCATTCGACACGGTCGTCTGCGCCGACAACTCGCTGCCTCATCTGCTGACTGAGCAGGATGTGTACGCCGCCCTGACAGAGATGCGCCGTGTGCTGCGTCCCGAGGGCCTGCTGCTGGTCAGCACACGCCACTACGACGACCTGCTGCGCGACCGCCCGGCTTCGACGCCTCCACAGGTCCACGGGAACGCCGACTGCGACGAGGGCGAAGGACGGACCGTCACCTTCCAGCTCTGGCACTGGCACGACGACGGCGAACACTACGACCTGGAGCACTTCCAACTCCTTCCGGCAGGCAGGGAATGGCGCGTCCAGGTCCGCCGTACTACTTACTGGGCACTCGGCCGAGACCGGCTGGCCGGCCTCGCAGCCGAGGCCGGGTTTGTCGACCCCGAGTGGCAGATGCCGCAGGAGACGGGCTTTTTCCAGCCGCTGCTCGTGGCCCGCGCCGGTGAGTAGGTGACTCCGCCTCTCGGCGTGGGAGGGCAGGCGTCAGCCAGCCCTGACCGGTTCCTCAGCGCGTGCTCGCGTGGTGGCGAGGCGGTAGGAGTCGGTGCCGGTCTCGATGATCCGCGGCCGTGAACCGATCCTCCGGCGCCCATCGTGCACGTCCCACTGGTCGACCATCTCGTTCAGCTCAGCGAGGGAGTCGACTTCCGGGACCGGGGTGAAGTGTTTGCGGCGGAAGTAGCCGATCACCCCTTCGACGCCGCCCTTCTCGTGGGCGCTCTCGATGCCGGGGCGGCAGGAGAAGCGGCACGCGCCGTCCGGCCCAGGGCGCGGGGTTCAGCCCGCCACGGGAACAACCGTGCCGGGGCACGGGACCGGTCAGTTCGTCTGTTCTGCCGGGGCGGGCTGCGGCAGGCGCGGCGCGGGCCAGGCCGGGTCCCATCGCCAGGACGTCCACGCGGCGGCTTCGGCGAACGGTCCGGTGCGGTCCTCGATCATCGCAAGGGCTTCGGCGCGGGCGGCGTCGACGGCCTGGTGCTCTGTGTCGGTGATGATGCCGGGCTGTCGTACGTGGCGGTACTCGTCCTCGTCCTTCCACTGCCACCGGCTCAGGTCGGGGTCGACGACCAGGTCCACGGCGAGGTCGAAGGTGTCGAACCCGTACGGTGTGCGGCGGGTGGGGTGTTCGAAGTTCACGTACCAGTTGCGCATCCCGGCAGGCGTGTAGAAGGCGTTGATGCTGAACCACGCCGTCGGGGGCTTCCACAGCAGCAGTTCGGTCTCCTGCCACACCCCGGGCATGAGCTCCCACTGCCCTGCCGCCATCGCGTCGAACGCCTCGGTGCGCGCCGACCGCTCGCCGCCGTTGCGGGCCTTGGCGTACAGGGCGGGCCAGCGGGCTTCGGCGCCGGGCGCGCACGCGGTCACCAACGCCGCGCTCGTGTCGGCGACGACCCGGAGAGTCTGTGCGCTCCACACCCGGCCGCCGCAGTGCACATCGCGCCGTACGACCGTGTGCCCCGTCTCGAAACCGCGCACCGCTCCCCTTTCTCCGTCACCGTGCGGGCGCCGGTATTCCCGGCTCAGCACCAGCTGGGTGTCCCGGGCGAGCCGCCAAGGAGAGCTTGCCCGCTCCCCCGCCCCGTCCCGCACAAAATGACCTCCCGTCCGGCATCGCCGGGTCGCGCCGCGTCAACCGGGCTACGCCGCAGGCGCGTTGCCGCCGCGAATGCGGCGTCAACCGGGCGACTTCGAGCCTCCCACCTCCGCACCGCGCAGCTGAGGGGTTGGCAGGATCTCGGTTGCGTCGACGGCATTGGACCTGTCGGCCTCGGTTCCCGTGGCGCCGACGCATTCCCGCGGCATCGGCGCCACGGTTCAGGCGGGGCCGGCCGTGGAGGGGAGCTCGTCGCGGCCGGTACTACCCACCTCCAGCTTCCTCCTGAAAACCCGCCCGACCGGTTTCGGTCCCGCGCATTTCCTCTACGCCAGGAGGCCGCACGACCGCCGGATCTCCCCCAACCGCACCCTGCGTGGGCACTTCGTCATGCCGCCCTCGCGAGCAGATTGTGACGACTCGTACTCCGAGCCCTCCCGCCAGTAGGAGCTGAGCGAGCCTCTACCGGGCAGGCTTGCCCAGCCACCGATGTCCTGGACCAGTAACCAGTCATCCAAGCGTCGGCGGCGAGGCGGTGGGGGTCCGCAGCGCCTGCGCGGTTCTTTCGCAGGCCCTGGCGAGGTGTTCCCGGAACGGATAGAGCCTGGGGTTGGTTGCGCCTTCCGTCCGTAGGGCGGCGAGCGCCTCGATCCACTCGACAGCGTCCTCGGGCAGTGTGTACGGCTGCCCGCTGAGACGCGCTGCTGGCCGGGGGGCTGGCGGAATCTGGGATGGGGCTCGGAGAGCGGTGGTGCGCACCACCGTCTCGGTGCGCCGCACTACTTCACGTACGGGCTCGCGGCTCATGCCACCGTCGCTCACAGCTCGGTCTGCCCGGCTCTGTACGGTGCGCAGCTCCCACGCCCGTCGGCGGTGGACCGGGCTGCAATAGCGCGGTGGTCTGCCCCGGCCGCTGTAACTGACCGGCTCACCGCACCATGCGCAGGTACGTTCCACGAGCTGCTCGCGCACAGTGGACGTCTCGTGGAGCAAGTTCTGACCGGGATCGTCCTGCCCGCTCTCCCGGGCTGTTTTCGTCGCAAACGAAACTCTAGAAGCCTGCCGCACCAAGCTGTCACCCGGTTCAGGCATCGGTTCTCCCAGTACGCAGGCAGTTCACCGGCGCGCACTTCGTGCTGCGCACCGGAGTACAGGCGGACGTCGAGGTGCTCCAGCACGCTGGCCTGCCGTGGCAGGGGGTTCCTGCACTGTGGTCGGCCTCGTGGTCGGGGCGATGGTCAGGGCGTGTCGCCGTAGTAGTAGAAGCGGCACGCGACACCGGGTCCGTGGGCGCGGGGTTCCCCGGGGCGCGGGCCGTACAGGGCGCGGCCGCCGGGGCACCGCGACAGCTCGGTGGACAGTGCCACGCCGTCGTCGACTTCCTCGGTCCGCCATCCGTGGATGTCCAGCAGCAGGCCGTCCAGCGGTCCTCCGACCAGTGCGGCGTAGGTCCGGTGTGGGAGCGGGCCGGGGTCGGGGGCGTCATGGTCGGCGCCGTAGACGTGGCCGTTCAGCAGCTGCTCGTCTCCGTTCATGCCGTCCAGCCTCGCAGCCGCCACCGACAACGCCCTCGCGGCGGCGGGCCCGGCCCGAGCCTCCATTCATCCAGGCCAGGCCGGGCCCGCTGTGCTCACCGCGCCTTCGGCAACGTGTCCAGAGAGCAGCGTTCCTCCCCCGCGCTGCGGCCGGGCCACTCGCCCCACCGGCTCATCGGGGCCGTGTTTGGTCAGCGGCCCCAGCGTCACAGTCTCGGGACAGGCACAGGGCTCACGGGCTGCCCGACTGGGTAACGCCCTGCGCCAATTGGCCGACGACGTCGAGGATGGTCTGGCCGAACGCGGTAGGGGCGATCAGTACACCGAAGACCAACACGATCACGACGGTCAGCTTCTCGTCGTTGCGGCTTCGGGCGTGCGTGCGCCGCCGCAGCCGCACGACGATGATGACCGCCAGCAGAACCGCAACATTGATCGACAGAACCACCCGGCCAGCCCTCCCCGTCACAGGAACGTCCCAGCCCACAAGTAGCTCGAACCACTCCATGCGGGTGGGTTGATTACTGTTCGTTGGCGGCAAAACGCTTCTGCCCGGCTGATTTTCCGGCCTTGACCGGCCAGGGCGCGCCGTGGCCCTCGTCATCCCGCCGGGTGACGCGGCGCCTTCGGGAGCCGTCCCGCCAGGCGGGCCCGCGGCTGCGTCTCGGGCGTGCCCGGGTCAGGTCTGCGGTCGCACCGGACGGCCGACGGTCCACAGGTCGCCGGGAGCGCGGACGAACGCGCCGTGGGTCTGCATGTCCCGCTTCAGCTGTGCGGCGGAGATGATGTGGCCGCACCGGGCGAGCGCGCCACGCAGCTCGCCGGGCGTCAGCGGGGAGCCGCAGCGCGCGAGGTGACGGGCGGCCAGTTGCTCGCGGGTGGGGTAGGCCGGGGGCTCCACCACCAGGAGCGAGTCACTGAGCGCCTGGTGCTCGGTCATCCCGGCTTCCGCCAGTTCCAGCAGCGGCTTCGCCACACCCCCTGCCTGCGACAGGCGACGTCTCCAGTTGTCGCGGGGCAGGTAGCCGTGGCTGTGGCACCACCACAGCAGCCCGCCCACGGCGGCCGTCGCGGCCAGCGGGTTGTTCGCGGCGAGGACCACCAGGCGGTGAACGCCGGCACCGAACAGCTGGAACGCGATATCGATGAGTACCAGCGCGCTCGCGGCTGTGGCCTCCAGGCCGGCCAGGCGCAGCACGCTCTCAGCGACGGGGATCCAGTCGATGACGGCGAATCCGAAGCGGGAGAAGACGCTGTCCTTGGAGCCGATGACGCACGGCCCCAGGAACTCCGCGAGCGCCATCGTGGGCGCGTCGTCCGGGTCGCCCCGGTGCCGCTTCGTCATCTCCCGGTCGACCCGCAGAATGTGCCGGGTCTGCGGGGCCAGGTGGTCGCGGAGCTCCAGGTCGACCACTCGAAGGGCGGGCAGGATCTGCTCATTGAGTACGCGGCGTGCCTGACGTTCCGACGCTTCGAGGGCGGCGGCCACTTTGGCCAGGTGTTCGTCGACTTCGCCAGGGACGTGCGCAGCGGTGTAAGGGGTGGCGCGGCCCGTGACGGCCCGAGCGGTGACCCGTTCCTGCCGACCTCCGCTTTTGGCCAGGGCGCAGGCTTCGACCAGCAGCGCGTTGGTGTCGAGGACGGGCAGCAGCATCCGCCGGTCCAGCACCATCGGGTTGAACGCCGACCCGAAGGGGATCAGCAGAGGCGGTGCCGCATCGGCACGGTCGAGCATCATGGATCAAGTGTCGCCACCGCCACTGACATCTGTACGGGATCTTCGGGCCCGGCAGTCACAGTCCTCAGAGCCCGTCGGCCGTCAATCGCAGCAGATCATTAGCGCTTACGCGAGTGCCAAGAGTCGCTGATCTTGTGTGACAGGAGTTTCACGGACGCGTCCCGGTTGCGTACCGCCCGACGACTGGCCGAAATCCGACGGCTAGCCTGACCGCGATCAAGACGTCCGAGCGGGCGTCGGCAACATCCGGGCGAAAACGGGGACGGGGAAACGACATGGGTGGACGTGACGGGCACGCGGTGTCACGCAGGCAGGCGCTCAGGCTGGCCGGGACGGGCCTCGGCCTGGCCGTGCTGGGGGCAGGCGCATGGGGGTGCACCCCCGAGGAGGAAACGGGCGCGTCGGGCGGCGGCACAACTCCCGGCGGCAAGGGTGGTGACACCGACAAGGGCGGTGACACCTTCACCACCCCGCCCCCGGGCACCGCGCCCAAGCCGCTGTGGCAGCAGAAGACAGCCAACGACGACCTGGCCGGGATCCACGCGCTCGCGGTCATCGGGAACACGGTCGTGGTGTCGGGTGACCCGCTGGTGGGGCGTGACGCCGCCAGCGGCAAGGAGAAGTGGTCACGGCCGGGCGTCACCATTCCCGGCGCCAAGCTGATCACCGGTGGCGGGACGCTCTATCTCGCCAGCGCCGAGTACGACGGCGACGTCGTGGGCCTGGATCCGGCCACGGGCAAGGAGACCTGGCGCAGCCGCCTGGGCAAGGAGTACGAGCAGCCGCGCCCCATCGCGGCCGACGACCGCCACGTCTACGTCCTCGCCGGGATCCTGGAGGAGGACTCCTCGTCGCCGACCAACGTGATCGCCGCGATCGACACCACCTCCGGCAAGATCGCCTGGCGTGAGCAGCGTGACAAGGGGACCGAGGAGTTCGGCATCACCGCCGCGGTCGTCGGCGGGCGTCTCGCGTACACCGACTACCGGAAGAACGTGACCGTCCGCGACGCGGCGACGGGCCGGCAGCTCTGGACGAAGAAGATCGGCAGGTCCAACTACTACCGATTCGCCGTGCACGAGGACCTGGTGATCGTGCCGGACGGGGAGCGGCTGCGGGCGTTCGCGCTGGCCGCGGGCACGGAACGCTGGTCGCTGGCGAATGAGAAGTTCACCTGGTTCAACGATCCGCAGGTCCTGGACGGGGTGCTCTACGCCTCCGACAGCGCGTACGGCATGTGGGCGGTGAACCCCGCTACGGGCAAGCGGATCTGGCACAACAAGGACCTGGTGGGCTCGGCTGCGGAGGCGTGGCAGTTCGCCAAGGTGGGCGGCACGTTGTACGGCGCGACCGAGCACGACAAAAACGGCGGCGTGCACGCCTTCGACGCGGCGACCGGGAAGCTGCGCTGGACGTGCAACGACAACACCGGTGACAGCGAGAAGTGGTACGTGGTCGCGGCGGGCAAGCGGCTGGCCGCGATGCACGCCAAGCGGCTGTACGCGCTGCCGGCCGTCTGAGCCGACGGAGGCGGGCGGGTGGCGCGGCGGCGGGAGCCTGACCACGCCCGGCGTCGGCCGCAGGACAGGGCAGGGCATCATAGGCCGGGCCGTGGGAGGCGCGGCGGGGCGCGCGGCAGCCGTTCCTTGTGGGGCAAACGACCGGCACACTCAGTGACCGGACCGGGCTACTGTGCCCGTCGTACAGGGGGGGCGAGCGCAGCCACTTCAACGAACGCGACACCGCCCTCTTCCCCACCCGCTCCGGCGTCATCGGACTGCTCGCCGCCGCCCTGGGACGCCGCCGCGGCGAGAGCCTCGACGACCTCGCCCGCCTGCCCATCACGGTCCGCACCGACCGGCCCGGCGTCCTCCTGCGCGACCTGCACACCGTCGGCGGCGGTCTGCCCGCCAAGGCCACCGTCACCACCGCCGAGGGCAAGAAACGCAGCGGTGCCACCGGCACCCTCCTGACACACCGCAACTACCTCGCCGACGCCGCCTTCACCCTCGCCCTCACCGCCGACGACACCGGCCTGCTCACCGACGCCGCGACGGCCCTCGCCTCCCCGCACTCGCCTCCCTACCTCGGACGCCGCTCCTGCCCACCCCAAGGACCCTTCCTCCTGGGCCACTTCGAAGACGTCCTGCACCACCTCGTCCACCTGCCCATCGCCTCGCCCCCACCCGCACACGACACGCGCGGCGTCGAGTTCCTCTCCGACCGCCCCCTCGACCACCTGCCTGCACCGGAAGGCAGCACCCGACCGGACACCGAGACCGGCGCCCACCCGGCCAGCGAGGTCAACGACCAGCCACGCACCTTCCACTCGCGCCACCGCGCCTACCGCGCCCGCCCCCTGTACCGGCGCACCCTCCACCTGCCCGCCCACCAGCACACCGGCCTGGGCACCGACCATCTCCGCACCCTCACCTCCTACCTCAACGAGCACCTCAACCAACCCGAAGGGAGCCCCCGTTGAGCGTCTGGCTGACCCGCCTCATCCCCAACCCCCGCTCCCAGGAGGGCGGCCGCGACCTCGCCGGCAGCACAGCGGCAATGAACCTGCACCACCGGCTCATGTCCCTGTATCCCTCCGCCGCCGGACCCGACCCCCGCGCCCAATTCGGCGTCTGCTTCCGCATCGACGACACCCCCGCAGGACCGCACATCCTCCTGCAAAGCACCCACCAGCCCGACCTCACTCAACTCCCCGACGGCTACGGCACCACCCAAAGCCGCCCCCTCGACGCCCTCCTCGACGCTCTCAAACCCGGCCTGACCATCCGCTACCGCTGCGCCGCCGGCCCCATGCGCAAACCCGGTGCCACCACGCGCCCTCTACAACCTCCCCGCCGTCATCCCCCTCACCGGCGCCCACGCCGACGAATGGTGGATCCGCCAAGCCGACACCGTCGGCCTCAAACCCCTCACCCTCAACTCCCACCCCCTCGACGCCGCCCGCACACCCATGTCGGGCAGCCCACAACGCATCCACCACGCCCGCACCCGCTTCGACGGTTCCGCCACCATCACCGACTCCGACCTCCTCCGCCAGAAGATCACCGACGGCATCGGCCGCGGCAAGGCCTACGGCTGCGGCCTCCTCAGCATTGCCCCGGCAAGGAACACTCCATGACCCGCCCCGCCCCCGCACCAAGCACTGAACGCACCCCCGGCCAGGCACGACGCAAACTCGCAGCCCCCACCGTCGCGATGCTCCCCCCGCATCGCCGACTCCCTCTACTTCCTCTACCTCGACATCGTGCGCGTCCACCAGGACGACACCGGAGTCCGCGCCGAGGTGACCAGCGAACAACGCGGCACGGAAACGGTCTACTTACCTACCGCCGCCCTGAGCTGCGTCCTTCTCGGGCCCGGCACCTCCATCACCGCCCGCGCGCTCGCCACCTTCGCCCGCCAGGGCACCACGGTCGTCATCTCCGGCTCAGGCGGAGTCCGAACATACGCCGCGGCGCTCCCTGACTCCCTGACCACCGCCTGGCTCGAACGCCAGACCCGGGCCTGGGCCGACGACGACCGCCGCCTGGCCGTAGCCACCGCCATGTACGAGAAACAATTCGGAACCGGCACCGTCCCGCCCGGCACGAGCACCGCCCAACTCCGCAGACTCGAAGGCCAACGCGTCAAAGCCCACTACCGCCTCCTCGCCCAGCAGTACCGCATCGGGCCGATTCCGCCGCGCCTACGACCCCGCGTCCTGGGACACCCAGGACCCGGTCAACCTCGCCCTCTCCTCCACCAACACCTGCCTCTACGGAATCGTCCACGCTGCGATCCTCGCCCTCGACTGCTCACCGGCTCTCGGATACGTTCACAGCGGCAAGCAACAGGCCCTCGTCTACGACATCGCCGACCTGTACAAAGCCGACCTCGCGATCCCCCTAGCCTTCTCGCTCCACAACTCCACCAACCCCGAAGGCGAAGCCCGGCGCTCCTTTCGCGACGGCCTGCGCCTGTTCAAACTCCTCCCGCAAATCGTCACCGACATCCAGGAACTCCTCGACCCCGGATCCAGCCGGGACGTCCCCGATCTCGAGGAGCAACTTGTCGACTTGTGGGACCCGGTGACCGGACCCGTCCCCGGCGGGGTCAACCATGCAACCGATACGTGACCGCCGACGCCGCGCGAAGAGGAAGAGCACGCCGCCATGGCCTCCATGATCACTACCTCGGCCACCGCAGTCCCGGACCACCTACGCGGCGCCCTCACCCGCTGGCTCATCGAAGTAACACCAGAGTTGTATGTGGGCACCGTCTCAGCCGTTCTGACGTCGCAGGTCAGGAAGAGTGCTCTCCGCGCGAGCGGAGGTGATCCGGGTCGTCGGGGCGCCGTTCATGTGCTCTCCGCGTGAGCGGAGGTGAACTGAATCGGCGCTTCATCGGGTGGGTTCCTGTGTTGCGGGTGTGTGCAGCCGCGCCCCGTACGGCTCTGCGCGAAACCGAAGCGTTCCTTCGGTCAGTTTCCAGTACGGGCAGTTTCTCCCGCACCGCAGTCGACGCCTGGCCCCGATCCAAGGCTCCGCACGGCACCTTGATCGGCCGGCGCCACTCCGTCGCCCACCTCTGCGGTCTCGGGTTGAATGACACCGGAGCAGCCCCTTCCGATTCCCTGCGTCCTGCCAGCGTCCCGAATACGGTGCCCAGCCGCTCACAGAGGCCACTTGCGGCCATCTACCCGACTACGAGACACACCATCGATGCAGGTCAGGGGCAGTTCGAACTACCGTGGTAGCAACGCTGTTGAACTCACGCGCAGTCCGTTGCTCCGCTCCAGGATGAAATTCGCTCCCCGCCTCTCGGCATGCGGCTGGCCGCAGTGGGATCTGGAACGCCTTGGCCGCACGCCGTCGGGTGCGCCGAGGTGATGCGGCATCAAGCCAAAGAGGCCCAAGCTCCGTTGGCCCTCTTCCGGGATCGGTGCGTCGCCCATATCCTCGTGCGCCGGTGGTTACCTACGGTAAGGGGTAGCGATGGGCGGCACCACACGCAGAGGATTCCTGGGTTCGGCCGCGGCCGCCGGCGGCGGGGTCGCCCTCGCGACCCCCCAACGGGCCGCGGCCCGGAACGGCGCCGCCCCACAGACCGTGGCCGTACTGGGCGGAGGCGTCGCCGGGCTCTCGGCCGCCCACGAACTCGCCGAACGCGGCTTCCGGGTCACGGTCTACGAACGCAAGGCGCTGGGCGGCAAGGCCCGCAGCATGGACGTACCGGACAGCGCCACGGGCGGCCGCGGCCCCCTGCCCGGGGAGCACGGCTTCCGCTTCATCCCCGGCATCTACCACAACCTGCCCGACACCATGCGGCGCATCCCCTTCCCCGGCAACCCCAACGGTGTCCACGACAACCTCGTCGCCCCCAAGGAGATGCTGTTCGCCCGGTCGGGCGGCCGCGAGGACATCCGGATCCCGCTTCCGTGGCCCGGCAACACCCCGGCCGAACTCACCCCCGACGAGATCCGCCGCGCCCTCACCTCGGTCCTGGACACCGCCTTCAACCTCCCCCTCCACGAGGCCCTCTACTTCGCCAACCGCTTCCTGGTCTTCCTCACCAGCTGCGATGAACGCCGCGACGAGACCTGGGAGCAGATGCCGTGGTGGGAGTTCGTACGGGCCGGACGGATGTCGTACGACTACCAGCGGATCCTCGCCATTGGCATCACCCGCAACATCGTGGCCACCAAGGCGGAAGAGGCCAGCACCCGTACCGTCGCCACCCTGCTGGAGGCCTTCGCCTTCAACCTCCTCGGGCGGGGCGCGGACGGACCGCTGGACCGGATCCTCAACGCGCCCACCAACGAGGCCTGGATCGACCCCTGGGTGACGTACCTGAAGTCACTCGGGGTCGAGTTCCACATCGGCTGGACCGTACGGGACCTGATCCTGGACACGGGCCGGATCGCCGGCGCCGTCGTTGAGGACCCGGGTGGTGCCCGCCGGACTGTCACCGCCGACCACTACATCTCGGCCATGCCGGTCGAGCACGCGCGCCGCACCTGGAACTCCGCCGTGCGCGCCGCCGATCCCCAACTGGCCGAGTGCGACCGGCTGGAGACGGACTGGATGACCGGCATCCAGTTCTATCTGACCGAACGTACGCCGATACTGCACGGCCACCTCGACCTCATCGACTCCCCCTGGTCGCTGACCGCGATCGCCCAGGCCCAGCACTGGCCGGGCCACGACTTCCCTGCCGACTTCGGCGACGGCACGGTCGCGGACTGTCTGTCCGTGGACGTCTCCGAGTGGGACCAGCCGGGCATCCTGTACGGCAAGACCGCCAAGCAGTGCACCCGCGCCGAAGTCGCCCGCGAGGTGTGGGCGCAGTTGAAGGCGGCGCTCAATGACAGCGGCCGTACGGTCCTGAAGGACTCCGTGCTGCACTCCTGGTTCCTCGATCCGGCTGTCGACGGCCTCGGCACTCCGAACCCGGTCAACGAGGAGCAGTTGCTCATCCATCCGACAGGGACCTTCCACCACCGTCCGCGATCGGCTACGAAGATCCCCAACCTCTTCCTGTCCGGCGACTATGTGGCCGTGCCCATCGATCTGGCCACCATGGAAGGCGCCAACACCTCGGCCCGGCTGGCCGTCAACGCCCTGCTGGACGGGATCGGTTCGGCCGCGGAACGCTGCACCGTCACCCCGCTGTACCGGCCCCCCGAGTTCGAGCGGATCAAACGCCACGACCGCACCCGTTACCTCCTTCGACTGCCGAATATCTTCGATGTCGGTTGACAGCCATGCTGAACCCGTCCCCGGCGACGGGAATCCCTGGGCTCTCCCGATGCTCCGGCGAATCAGCGCCTGTTTCGGTACACCGGCAGGCCGCCCTGAAGGCCATCGACCGGCTGGAGCTGCGGAGCCACCCGGTCATAGACGCACGGTCCCTTCGCGCCAAGGCGAGGACGGCGGCCGCGTACGCGCGGGATCGGTCCCAGACGGCAAAGTAGTCGGTCTGCAGCTGGTCGAACTCCTCGTCCCGGCCGGGCTGGACGCGCATGCCGTCGCCGCGGCCGAGGAGCAGGTTGGCGCGGCGGCGGCAGGCGAAGAGGCGGCCGCTTTCCGCCCGCACGCCGGGCGAGCAGTGTGTGGGCCGCGCGCAGCAAGGCGGCGTCGTGTGCCTTGCTCAGGACGACAGCGACCCGCAGCTCGCGGTCCGAAGCCTTGTATTCGGGTGTCTGCATGTAGGCGCGGAGCCGACGCTCGTACTCGGCCGGCTCGAGTTCATTAACAGCGATGGAACGCCGCACCTTCCTGACGATCTCCGGCACCGCCCTGTCCGCTCTGGCCGCGGACTGGGCCGGCGGCCCTGCAAGTGCGCTCGCCCAAGCCCGCGACGGCAAACCCATCGGCGAAGAGCTCGTCGCCTTCCTGGAAGACTCCACCCGGCACCTGGCCGGCCTGCCCACCGAGCAGCGACAGCACACCCCCGCGCTCCTGGACGCCCACCTCGCCGCGGTGACCGATCTGCTCGAGACCGGCCGCTATACGCCCGCCCTCGGGCTGCGCCTGCACACCCTGGCGGCCTCCCTCTCCCAGACCGTCGCCTGGCACGCCTTCGATCTGCGCCGCCACACCCACGCCAGCCAGAGCTGGATCGCGGGCCTGCACAACGCGCACGCAGCCGGGGACCGCGATATGGGCGCCGGGCTGTTGGGCGACCTCGCCTACCAAGCCGCCTGGCGCCGCGACCACACCACCGCCGCCAACATCCTCCACCACGCCCTGACCCGAGCCCAGAATCCCGCCGCCCGCTGCCTGCTCCA
The DNA here is from genome assembly GCF_001685355.1 of Streptomyces lincolnensis. Lineage (GTDB taxonomy): Bacteria > Actinomycetota > Actinomycetes > Streptomycetales > Streptomycetaceae > Streptomyces > Streptomyces lincolnensis. The sequence continues at coordinate 157,364 of NZ_CP016438.1, forward strand.
ACTGCGCCTGGCCCGCACCCTCGCCGCACGCGGCGACCGCAGTGAACGCGGCGCCGTGCTCCGGGCCCTCGCCGCGGCCGAGCACCACCTCGACGACGCCGGCACCGACCGGCCCGCCTGGTGCGCCTGGGTCTCCGAGGCCGACCTCGCCGTCGACTCCGGACAAGCCCTCCTCGACCTCGGCGACACCAGCCGCGCCCACCACCTCATCAGCGAAGGCGAACGCCTGCTGCCACCTGACCGGGACAAAACCAAGGGCGTCTTCCTCGCCTACCGCGCCGCGAGCTACCTCGACCTGAAAGAACCCGAACCCGCCGCGGCCGCCGCAGCCGCCGCAACCCAGTCACTGCTCCTTCCCCGCCGCATCGGAGCGCCCCGCTGCGCCCGCCTCATCGACGACCTACTCCCCCGTTTCGAGCCCTACGCCCGCACGCAAGGCGTTCGGGAGCTCTTCCAACTGGCCGCTGCCCAGCCCGAGATCCGCTCGGGCTCGTACGGTCACAGAGTGCGGAAACCCAAGAGGATCCCGACGAGCGCGCCGGCCAGGAGGAACGGGCCGAACGGGATGGCCGTCTTGCGTCCGGCGCGCCGCGCGAGGATGAGGGCGATGCCGTACAGCGCGCCAAGCAGGTACGACGCACGTCCAGCACGTCCTGACCGCACTCGCGATCAACGTCGAGCGGCTGAGCCTCCAAGAGCCCGTCGGCCACTCCTACCGGCCCCGCCCTCCCACGGCGTTCCAGCAGTACCTCGACGCACGCGGCCTGCCCCGCCCCCTGTGGCGGCGGCAAGGAGAGTGACCCCGGATCTCAAGATTCCCAACAGCGCCGCTCAGTGCTCATGTCGGCCGTGGACGACCGTTCCGCCTGCCCAATTCCCTGCCAGGGAACCGACGTGCAATGGTCGCCCGTGGGGGTGGCCGATGGTTGCCACGCCCGGTTCCCGGAGACCGCCGCGGAGGCGCCCGGGCCGACGGTGTCGGCCCCGTAGTCTCAACTCGGACAGCAGGGAACAAGTGACCCGTCGGTAGCTTTCGGGGCTTCGCGATGGTGGTTTCCTTCGGCTGGCGGGGCACGTCCGGCCGACCACCCTGCACAATCTGAACGTGGCCAATCAGAGGACACCTCCCGAGGTAGGCATCTCGGTCCGTGAGGCCGAGGTCCTTGCCGCACTCGGTGAACATCTGACCAACGCCGAGATCGGCGCTCGGTTGTTCATCTCTATCCGCACCGTTGAAAGTCACGTCTCCTCGTTGCTGCGCAAGCTACAGGTGGACGATCGCCGTGCCCTGGCTGCTGTATCGGCGAACCTGCTCTCTGATCCGGAGGGCGCGCCGGCCGCAGTCGCGGCGCTGCCCTCGCCGTTGACGCCGTTTGTCGGGCGGGTGGCCGAGCGGGCGGCGCTGACCAAAGCGCTGCGCGAGCATCGGCTGGTCACGGCTGTGGGACCGGGCGGGGTCGGCAAGACCCGCCTGGCCCTGAGCGTCGCTGCTGAGGCGAACGATCGGTTCGCCGACGGCGTTTGGTACGTCAACCTGGTACCCGTAATCGACCCATCAGTGATCGCGGCGGCGATTGCGGACGCGCTGGGCCTCGGGGAGACTGCGGGCCGCTCAGCGACGGACAACGTCCTGGGCTGGACGGCCGGCCGGGAAACGCTGCTCGTGCTGGACAACTGCGAGCACCTGCTGGACGGCGTGGTGGTCCTGCTGGAACGGCTACTGGCCGGCAGCCCCCGGCTGGCGGTGCTCGCCACCAGCCGGGCCAGGTTGCTGGTGCCCTTCGAATGGGTGTTTGCGGTGCCCGGGATGTCCGTCGAAGCCGACGACAGCGGCCCCGGTGACGCGGTCGAGCTGTTTGTTGGGCGGGCATCGGCCGGCGGGAGCCTGCTGACGTCCGACGACAACAAGCGCATCGCCGCAGTCTGCCGGTGCCTGGACGGCATGGCACTGGCGATAGAACTGGCCGCTGCCCGGTACGCGTCGCTCGGACTTGATGGGCTCGAAGCCGGGTTGGCCGACCGGCTGCGGCTGCTGACCGGCGGACCACGGATCGATGACCGGCACCGTTCGTTGCGCGCGACGCTCGACTGGAGTTACGCGCTGCTGGCCCAACCCGATCAGGCGGTGCTGCGCCGGATCTCGGTTTTCGCCGGCCCGTTCACCGCGGGCGCTGCGGCGACGGTTCTGGCCGGTTGGCCACCGGAGCCGGCCGGCTCCATGGCGACCATCCTGGCCGGGCTCGCGGACCAGAGCCTGCTGATCGCGATCGCGGAGCCGAGTGGAACTCGCTACCGCGCCTTGGAAACGATCCGTCAGTACGGCGCAGATCGGCTCGAAGACGCCGGCGAGTCGGACCAGGCACTCTCGCGCCACCTCAATTGGTGTCTGGATGAAAGCGCAGATCTCCAGGTCACCTCCCGCGAACTCGCCGGTTCCTGGCGAGGGGCGTTCGATCGGGTCGCCGACGAGTTGCGGGGTGCCCTGGCCTGGGCGGCCGGCAACACTGAATACCGTCCCGAGGGGTACCGGTTGGCGATCGGGTTGGCCGAGCTGGCCTTCACCCGGGGCATGCCCGGGGAGTCGCAGCGGCGCTACGAGCAGGCGGCCGAGCTCGCCGCGGACGACTCGCTGGCCGCCGGCGCCTTGCGCTGTGCGGCAGGTGCCGCCGAGTCTCGGCATTTCGGCAACGACGCGCTGCGGCTGCGCAGGGCTGCGGCCGACGCAGCGATACGAGCAGGTGATCGGGGTGGCGCGGCTGGTGACCTCGCCCGGAATGCCGAGTTCATCAACCGCGCCCCGGGGCTGATCGAGACCGAGCCCGCGGCCGGAGAGGTGGAGGCGCTGATCGCCGAGGCGTGGACGCTGGCCGACAGCGACCTGGCTGCGCAGGCACGGCTGCTCACCGCCGAGGCGTGCAACGGCGCGATCGCCGATCCGGCCACCCTCGAGCTCATCGAGCGCGCGCTCACGCTGGCCCGCCGCATCGATGACCCACTGATCGAGAGCGCCGCCCTCGACCAGCTCACCGCGGTGCAGCTGGGCCGCGGCGAGGTCCGAGCCGCGGCGGCCAGCGCGATGCGGCGCACCGAGCTGCTGGCCCCGCTGCAGGTGACGGCCACGACCGGGTTTGAGTTCTTCGACGGGTTCGGCATGGCCGACCATTGCGCCGTCGCCGCCGGTGACCTACGAGCCGCGAGGAGACATGCCGAGCGCCTGCGGGATCTGCCGTTCTACCGCGAGGAGGGCCACTTGGCGACCAGACGGATGCTCGTCGTCACGGCGCTCGCGGGCGACTGGGACGAGACGATCACGCTGGCGGAGCGGTTCCGCGAAGGGTGGGGCCGGGCCGGCCGGCCACGTGCGGGCAATCTCAGGAGCGCCGCGTATGCGGCCGCGACGGTCCACGGACTGCGCGGGGACGACGACGCCCGTGCTGTGTGGCTGGACATCGTCGACGCCCTCGGGACGCCGGGCCGCTCGCCGTCACCGCTTCGGTACGGCGAATTTTTCGACGCCTTGCTCCTGCTGCACCGCGGTCTGCCCCAGCAGGCGGTGCAGGTGTTACACACGCCTCCGGGGCAGTTGACGGACTGGTACGACAGCGTGTGGCGTACCTGGTACGCCGCCGTGTGGGCCGAGGCAGCAGCCCTCAGCGGGCACCAGGACGCCGCCGCTCGCATTCAGCGTGCGCGCCTGGTGACGGTGGGAAACCCGATCGCCACCGCCATCGTCGACCGAGCGGCGGTCTTGGCCTCAGGAGACGTCGGCCGCGACGGTTTGACCGCCGCGGCCGCTGCCCTGGAGGGTGCCGGCTGCCGCTACCAATGGGCCCGGGCGCTCGTCTTCCTCGGCGGGGAGCAACGAGCACGTGGCGAGTCCGAGCTGGCGAGGATGGGTGCGACGGCTATGGCCTGGCCTCCACAATGATGTTGAACGGGGTCTTGGTCGCCCGCCGTACGTGGCTGAACCCGACCTCGCGCAGCACGGCGGCCAGTCGGCGTTGACCGGCCTGCGCACCCAGTCCAGTCCGACTTCCTGGGCCGGCGAGCCTGGCGTGCAGATCACCGTGGACGGGCCGTCATAGGTTCGTCCGACCGGGTTCAGGTTCTGCTCCAGTACGTCGCCGGCGTTCGGCTGGACCAGCAACAGCGTGCCGTCCGGTGATGGAGCGGTCGTGCTCTGCCCAGCCGACGCCCGCGCCGGTGCGGAATGCGTCGACGAACACCTCGTGGTTGGCGTAGCACGACGCGATGGTCTCGAAGGTGCTGCCGAGGACGATCGGGCTGTCTTCGTTCGCGACGACCATGGCCTGTTCCGCCGGTTCATAGGTACCGCCGCCAGCCGGGTTGTAGACGACATAGCCGCTGGCTGCTTGGTTGCCGAGCCACGCACGGGCATGGCGCTCAGTGGTATCGACGCATTGCGCCAGCACGGACGAGGTGATCGGCCCGGCGCCGGCCATCGCCTTGTAAAGGCCCAGCCGATCGCCGATGTGCAACAGCAGCCGGGAGATGGCTGCCCTCATGCCAAGCACCGCCTGTCCGACGAACGCTTCGAGTTTCGCCTCGTCGATCGTCGCGGCGGCGGTTGCTGTGGTCATTGGTGTCCACGCTTTTGGTGCAGGTCCCCGATGGATCTGCGTGAAGGAGCGTGCTCGCATGCCTGGGTGCAGCGCATCGGTGCCGAGCACGGATGCCACCACGCAATCCTCGGGTCCGTGGCGGGCACGGATGTCTGATAGCCCGCTCTGGCTCAGGGTTGGCACCAGCCACAAACGGTCGCTGGTTGAGCACCCTCGAAGGAGCATTGAAGATGATCCCGCACCACGCCGTTGCCGCCCTGGCAGCCGCTCAGCGCACCAGCATGCCGGCGCCAGGCGCGAGCCTCATGGCTGGCTGAGCACGCTCTTCGCCATCGGCAACGGACCCGCGCTTCGGCTAGCCGACGGTCGCCGCTGCGCCAGTTCCAAGGACTGCTGTCCACGCCATCCGAGTCGCCGGCAGCCATGACCACGGCTGACGGCAGGGGCTCTGTCCACATTCGGGCTCCCAGCAGCGAACGGCGGGCACGTTGATGCCCACACCGCCGGGATCGTCCGGGATTCCCTACCCATTCCGCCGCGCAATGCTCATCAGCAGACCGACCGTAGCCACGGCTGCCGCCATCGGACGTAGCGCACCTGCGGCGCGCATGGACCCAGGTCAGACCCACCGGCCCGTTCGGTCCAGACCAATAGAGAGAAGGGCATCGTGAAGGCACGCAGCAAGATCTTCGGGACGCTGGTGATGGCCGCATCGGCCGGCGCCTTGAACATTCGTTCAATGGGCGCGGGCCAGGCTCACGGCGTAGTTCGCCGCGGCTTTGGACCTAGAGGGCCTGGTAGACGGTCTCGTGGACCACGTGCGTCTCCGGCCGGTCGGGAAATTGTGTCCGCAGAGCCTGGTAGATCTGCTCCGGGCTCCACCGCTTGTCCATCGCCAAGTACCGCCGAGCGGACCGGAGAGCGACAGGTCGGTCCCGGTGAAACAGGCTGTCGACCAGTCGCTGACGGCCCCGGCTGGTGCCTTTGGCGGTATCCACCGCAGCCGGGGCGCCGCGCATGTCAAGAAGGGGGAATCATGGAACAACCATCGAATGTGGCACACCACCAGATGCCCGGGAGGATGGCCACCTGGCTGTGGAGGCGGGCAGGCCGGTGGGCGCGGTCGCCCAAGGCCGGGGTGCTGGTTGTGGTGGCGCTGCTGGCGACCGCCTTCGCCGTGACACCCGCGCACGCGGACGACCCGGGGCTGAACTGCGCGCTCACTGCGACCGCCTCGATCACGGTCGCGCCATCGCCAGTGGTGTTCGGGCAGAACGCCCAAGTGCAGTGGAGCGCCTCGGGCGTGAACTGCACCTCCGAGAACGCGTTGCAGATCAGCGGACCGGGCTTCAACCCGTCGACGGAGATCTTCCCGGTCGCCGGCGGTTCGCGGTCGGTGTTCATCGGCTTCACCGGCACCGCCACCTGGGACGTGACCGTGCTCGACCTGTCGTCGGACACCGGGTTTTCCAGGCACCTGGCATCCGTCACGGCCTCGGTCACCGGAGTCACCTTCGTCCCGGACCTGACCGGCGACACCCAGGCTCAGGCCGGGCAGGCGCTGTTGAACGCGGGATACAGGCTCGGCGGCGTGGGCAGTGCCGTCGACTGCGACAACGTACAAAGGGTGAGCAGGCAGAACCCCACCGCGGGCACCCCACTGGTACGGGGGTCCTCGGTGTCGATCACGATCGGCAGGAAGCCCACGCCACCCCAACAGTGCATGTGACGGATCAGCTGCTCTCCACAAGCGCCGGGACCGCGGAACTCGCGGTCCCGGCGCATGCGTGTAAGGCCGCCTATGGTGCGCATGCGTCTCGCCGGAGCGGAGACACGGAGCTCGCCCCGGGGTGTCGACGAGCTGCGAACGGTTTGTGGACGGCTCTCGCCAGACTGAGGGGAGCCGAGAAGTGACGGTGCTGACCGACGGCGCCTACTGGGGCACCGGCCTCGTTGTCCCGCGCCGCCGCCGCGGCAAGCGCCCACTGCTGCCCGTCCAGGAAGCCGACAATGCCGAACACTGCAAAGTCCGAGCCCGGGTCGAGCACACCTTCGCCCGGATGAAGAACTACAAGATCCTTCGCGACTGCCGGCAACGCGGCGACGGCCTCCACCACGCCGTCCAGGCCGTCGCCCGCATGCACAACCTCGCCCTCACTGCATGACCAGACGCGTCAACGGCGCAGTTCAGACTGCGTGATCACGATCTGCTGCAACTTTAGTCAGCGCGGTTCACGGATCATGCAGTCGTACAGCGGCGCGTCGTCCCACGGGTGGGATACCCCGACCTTCCGGTATCCCCACGCGGCATAGGCGGACTGGGCCGGTGCGGCCTCAGGCTCGGGCCGCATCGTGAGCGTGACCCGCTCGGCGTCCAGGCCTTCGAGCAGCCGTGCGTGCAGCTCGGCGGCGATGCCTTGCCGTCGCCACGGCTTACGCACAGCGAGCTCGATGATGACGAACGTCCGTCGGCCGTCTTCCTGCGTGAAGTCCTCCGGGAGCGTCACGTCCTGAAGGTTGTGCCACCACTGGGTGCCAGAGGAGAGGTAATAGCCGTATGTGAAGCCGATGACCTCGTTCCCCTCGCGGGCGAGGACCAGGCGCATCCCAGGGCGCCGTGCCTGAACCTGGTAGTGCTTGATGAACTCGGCGACATCGCTGGGACCCTCGCAGTAGGGCGGCTCTTCGTAGACCTCCTCGTAAGCGTGGAGAAACGCGTCGAGCTGGCGGGCGGCCTCTGCTGCAGCGTGGCGTTCGTAGGTCACCTCGGTCATCAGGCGACTCCACTCAGTTCGGCGAACTCAGTCAGTTGATCAGCGGCATCCCGAGCAGCGGTGGTATCGACGCCCCTGAGGAGGCCGGTGACTTCCTTGAGCCGCCGGTTGACGCGCCCGGACTCGACTTCCTCCAGGTGCTCAAGGGACTCAACGGCCTCAGCGGCCGCCTCGTCGGCCTCGCCAGCCCGAACGAGGCTCCGCGAGAGGGTGAGGCGGTACAGGGCACGGTTGCGCCCGTAGGTGCGGTCCTGGTGGGCGAGGGCGGCACGCAGGAAAGTCACGGCCGAATGGTGGTGTCCGGCCTCGGTGTAGAGCAGGCCTTGCGTGTAGTCGAGTTCGGCGTGACCGTGGAAGGCCGCCCATTCTGGAGAGGGGCGTCCGCGTCCGTCACGCTCTACGAGCCGCATCGACTCGGTGAGCCGCTTCTTCGCTCCGGTCTGGTCGTTGAGGAGCGACAGTGCGCGCGCCGCGCGGGAGGCGAGAAGGGATTGGAGCATCGGAGAGCCGTACCGGACGGCGCGCTCCTGCGCGGCCTGCGCCAACGCGAGGCCCTGCCGCGGGCGCCCTTCGTAGCTGGCCTGCATGCTCAGCGAGGCGAGCACCATGATGGCGAGGTTGTCGTCACCGAGGACGGTCGCGGTCGTGAGGGCTTCTCCCCAGTAACGGCGTGCGCGGCCCTGGTCGTCGGCGTCGTAGTACAGCCAGCCGCAGTGCTCTGCGGTCTCGCCGACCTTGAGACGCTCGAGCTGAAACTCGCGATGGTGTGCGCGTCCGCCGTACTCATCACAAGGAGCGTACGAGGATCGCGTCGGGCCGGGAGGATTCCGGAGCAAACCCGCTCGTGGGCGGGCTCCGTTCGGCAGCCGGGGCCGGCGAACGGAGCCCGGGTCAGTCGCCGATGGTGCAGGCGTGTCCATTGAGGGTGTATCTCTCAGGGGCCGAGGTGTCGCCCGTGTGGTTGGCCAGGTAGCCGATCTCGACGCTGTCGCCCGGCGCGATCGTGCCGTTGTACGCGGCGTTGGCCGCGGTGACCATGTCGCCGTTCTGGACGAGGTCGGTGTTCCAGTCCGAGATGATCGTCTGGCCCAGGGCGAGAGGGAAGACGAGCTTCCAGCCGGAGACGGGTGTGGTGCCGGTGTTGGTGAGGGTGAGGTTCGCGGTCAGGCCGCCGCCCCAGGCGTTCGCGGTCTGGGTGATCCGGCAGGTCGGCGCGACCCTCTCGAACGACACCCGGTGCAGTCCACCGGGCAGGTCGTTGACGACGTAGAGCTCCCCCTCCGGCGTGGCGCCGAACGCCGTGACCTGGGTCGGCGTCTGCCCGATCTCGGCCTGGAGGTAGCCGCCCGCGCCGTCGTCGCGCAGCGCCCAGACGGTGGACGAGCAGTAGTCGGTGGCGATGTACGTGCCCCCGACCAGGTCCGCGAACTGCTTGCCGCGGTACACCTGCCCGCCGATGACCGCGCAGCTGCCGGTGCGCGGTGAGTAGGTGAAGACCGGATCGGTGAGCTCGGCGCCGCCCCCGCACTGGGCCTCGTCGAACACCACCAGCCCTTCGCGGCAGGACCAGCCGAGGTTTGCCCCGGGCTGCTCCGCAGGGCGCAGCCGGTCGATCTCCTCCCACCTGCCCTGACCGACGTCGCCGATCCACAGCGAGCCGTCCGCGGGGTCGAAGGAGAACCGCCAGGGGTTGCGCAGCCCGTAGGTCCAGATCTCCGGGCGGGCTCCCGCGACGCCGGCGAACGGATTGTCCCCGGGCACGCAGTACGCGAGGTCCCCGCAGCTCCGGCTCACGTCGATGCGCAGGATCTTGCCCAGCAGGGTGTCCAGCCGCTGCCCGGAGTCGAAGGGGTCTCCGGAACCGCCGCCGTCGCCGATGCTCCAGTACAGGTGGCCGTCGGGGCCGAAGGCGAGCTGGCCGCCGTTGTGGTTGCTGTACGTGGCGTGCTCCTGGGACAGCAGCACCTCCAGGCGTGCGTCGTCGAGGTCGTACCGGGCCAGGGTCACCGCTCCATCCGGCAGCGCGGTGTACGCCAGATACACCTCCCGGCTGTCCGGGAAGTCGGGCGCCGTCGCGATGCCGAGCAGCCCGCGCTCGTTGCCCGACTCGTCCACCGCGGCCGTGATGTCGATGAGCGGGGTCTGCGCGAGGCCGGTGTCCGGGTGGTACACCCGCACGGTGCCGCGCTTCTCGGCGATGAACAGCCGGCCCGAGCCGTCGTCCGGCGCGGCGATGGCGATGGGGCGCCTCAGGCCGGAGGCGACCTGGGTGGTGCGCGCGGCGATCTCCGGCAGCGGTACGGACGACTCCGCGCCGGCGTCGGCGGGTCTCGGGGACTCCGGCGGGGAGGCGGAGGCTGCCGGAAGGGTCGAGAGGGACAGCAGTGAGGCGATCAGCAGGGGTATTGCCCAGCGTCGTTTCAGCATGTCGGCTCCACGGGCGAGGGAGAGCCGCCCCACGGGCGGGAAGGAGTCGGCTCCACGGTCGAGTGAGTGCGGGCTTCATCCGGCGGGTGCGCTCGCGCACCCGCCGACCGTCGCTGTGGCGCGGCCGCGAGGCGGCGACGTTCGCCGCCTCAAGGCCGCGCCTGGTGTCAGGGCCTTGTCCGGCAGATCATGCCGCGGTAAACGACGGCCCCTTGCGGGCCCGCACCGGCGGGTACTGCACCCGGTGCTGCGACACGATCCACCGGACAGGCCCGAAGGGGATGCGGATCACGGTCGGGCGTCGGCCTGCGGGCGGCGCCGTCCGCGGTGGAACGCCGCACCCGCGCAGGCCACCAGGACCGCGGCTCCCGCCAGCGAGCCGGCCAGCGCGGTGAGCGGCGAGCCGCTCGTTGCCTTGCCGGCGGCGTTCACCGCGTCCACGTCCGGCGCCGCGGCGGCATGCGCCCCGTGCCCGGTGTGAGCCGCCGCTGCCTGGATGCCGGTGGACCCCGCCGCCTTCGCCGCCTTCGCCGCGATCGCGTCGGCCGTCGTCCGGCCACCGCCCAGACCCGTGACCTCGCCCTGACCGCCATCGAAGACGACGTCGGAGCAGGAGAAGAAGTTCTCCTGGCTGTCCGAACGGATCCACTGGACGAAGAGCATGTGCGGACCGGACCGCGCAGGCAGCCGCAGGTCCCAGTAGTAGTGGCCGCCCACGCTACCCGGGCCACTCGTCTGCGGCGGGTCGGTGACGGTCTGCAGATGCGTCAGGTGACCCCATGCCAGGGGAGTGGTGGGCGACCAGCCGTTCTTGGTGATGTACACCTCGAACTTGCCCGGGTGGTGTGCCCAGTTGCTGTAGTTGATCTGGATGTTCGAGCCCGAGGTGAGGTGCGTCTTCGGCCAGTCCGTGCGGGCCGCGTTGTAGGGGGAGAAGTTGTACGGGCTCCTGTCGCCGGCGCTGCAGAGCTTCCCGTCAGGGACGTAGCCCGCACTCCTGCCACCGGCGTTGGAGTCCAGCACGGCGAACCAGTTGTACAGCGGCGTGGTGCCGGCCTGCTGGACGGCGGCGCGACAAGCCGGGTTGGAGGGCATCTGGGTCGATCCGTTCTGGAGCAGGTCCAGGTAGCAGAGATACGTGCGCGAGCCGGGCCCCATGGCGACGCCGTGCGCCGCCGCCGGGGACGGCAGCGAGACCACGGCGAGGGCCAGTAACAGGGCTCCCAGCAGGGCGAATAAGCGGTGGAAGCGGAGCCGCTTCCAGCTCCGGCCGACGTGTCCGATGATCATGTGGGGGATCTCCTCCGCGGTGATGCGGCACGGCGGGCAGCCGACCGGCATCAGCGCGCAGACGTCAGGTCGGCCGAGCGGCGACTCACCCGCCGAACCGCCCGACTGTAGAAGTGCCGCGCACCCACCAAGGCGCCCGACCGGCCTGCGGCCGGATCGCCGTAAGGTGAATGGGAGCGCTCCCATACCATAGTGGCCAGCCGGACATCCGTGAATGCCCCCGTCGCATCCTCTTCTCCCCTGCCGAAGGCGGCCGGCTCGTACGCTTCCTGCCTCCCGGAAGCGCACAGTACGAGTGGGTCCAGACCAGGGCGAGGAAGCCGCCGTAGACGGCCGAGGCGAGGGTGGCGGGTATGAAGGTCCCGTACACGGCGGCTTGCGGACCCTTGCCGCCGACCGCGATCAGGACGAATACGGCGGTGTAGATCCACACCACGGCGGGAGTCGGCGTCGGGGGCACAGGATCAGCCGCACCACCCCGGCCACCAGCATGGCGGCGACCACGACGTGCCAGGTCAGCCGCCCAACCCGAGCAGGTGCCAACAACGATGACCAAACAGCGCCAACTATCGAGACCAGAGTGGAGCATCGAGCCTGCTCGGCGGACCCGCTGGTGTCATCCACCTCGACCAGTCACACTCACGCGGCTGTTCACATCTGTCCATCCGGGCCGGGGCCGGGGCCGGGGCCGGGGCCGGGTACAGCCTTTACGCCATGAACGTCATCGAGAACGTCGCGTCTGGTCTCCTCGTCGCGCTGATCATCTGGGGCACCCGCCGGGCGGGGCTCCACTGGCGCCGGCGGCGCCCTCGACGCGCACCGGACCACGAAGCCGCCGACATCTGATGCTCAACGCCCGTACGGCAGAGGAAGGACACCGTCACATGGGCCAGTCAGGGAAGATCAAGCGGCCGGAACTGCCGGACTCACGCAAGGCGCTGCGCGATCAAAACGTGGAACTGCACAACCCGCACACGCGGGCAGGCTGCCCCACCACCCGGAACATCACCAAAAGCCTCGACGGCCGGTTCAGCACACGAACATCCACAACGCCCTCAGCAAGCCGGAGCTGCCCGGCTTCGACGTGGTCATGGCCGTCGCTGGTCAACTGGCGTACCGCGTACGTGACTGGGACCCGGGGCCGACCTCGAGGAGAGGCTGGACAGATCCGATCAGCGGATTGCACGGCTCTGGCACGAGGCGCACGAGGCGCACGAGGCGCACGCGGAGGCTACTCGCGCCAACCAGGGCGAGCCGCCACCCATGGCCGATGCCACCCGGGGTCTGGCCGGGCGAGGCGTTGCCGGGCATGCACGTCGGGCCGGCACCGAGAGCGGTGCCGGCCCGACGTGTCGGCGGACGCGGGTCCAACGCGCCTGCCAGGGGTCCTGGAACGGGTTCGGGCTTGCGGCCCGTAGCCGTCAGGAGGACACCGGCGGACTTGCCGACGGTGTCGTGCTGTCGACCACCGTCTTGCTGAAGGGGCCTAGATGTATTGATCACGAGCGTTGTTAACGTCGGCCGGGCAGGCCCTAGACGTACACGTCGTACGTCTTGCAATAGTCCTCTCCGCAGCCCTTGATCTGGGCCCTGTCGAACGTGCCGCTGGGGCTGTTGAGGGTGATCTCGGTGTCGCTGTGACGCCATTGCCCCCACGCGTTGCCGTGGACGCGAAGCCACACGTGGCCTGCACAACGGCCGTCACGGCGCTTGACCGCGGCGACCTTTGTGGTCGTGAGACCTACCTGGTAGGTGGTACCGCAGGGCCGGGTGAACTTCCCGGAGCCATCGAGGAACTTGACGCCGGTGTCCGGACGGCCGGTGTCCGCGGATGCGGTGGCAGTGGCGAGCATGACGGCGGCTGCGGCTCCGAGAGCTGTGGTGATGCGCTTACGCATTACGGTTTCTCCCCCGATTTGTGGTGCGCGCGTTCGGCGCGGTCAGTCAACCGCGGCCAACGTAGTGGGTCTGCCGCTCACGGCGTACCTATAACTCTCCAGGGTGGGCGGAGGAGTACACAGTCGGCCCGGGACACCGCGGTGTCCCGGGCCTTTATGGTGGGTGGGGCGACAGGGCCAGCGCCGTCTCCCCCGCCCGGCCCGGCCCGGCCGTCCCACAATCGGCCCCCGTCAAGCCCTCTTCACCAGCACCCCCTCCGCTGGCGCCACGACCTTCGGCACCGCCGCGTCCAACTGCTCCCCCGCCCGGCCGGACATGCCGAGTGTGGTGGCCGTCTGGCCGACGCTGAACCGGACGCGGCGACGGGGCACAGCTGCGCGCTGTCGGCGAACTGGACCTGGCCTTGTCAACGCTTGCGCGCGGACGGAGGCAGCGCCATGTCCATCAGGCGGTTGATGAGGTCCTGGCCGAGGCCGCTGTCCATGTGAAATGAGTGACGCAGTACGGCGCCGACTTGGGCCGGGTCGAGTTCGAGCCGGACGTGGGCCTCAAAGCAGATGGTTCCGAGGATGCTCGCGGTGCTGTCGGGGTGGTGCTGGATGTACCAGGTCAGCATCTTCACTGTGTCGGCGGGAAGATCAAAGAGAGTGATCTCCCCCTTCGGGGTCTGCTTGTTCCGTTCGACGTCTTCGGCGAGGTGGCCGATGACGGCGTCCACTAGTACTCCGCGGAGGGCGGAGCCTGGGGTCATGAACGAGCATGGCTCTACATCGTGCTGACAACAGCCAGTGTCATCGTCGGTTCCAGCGTCAGCGGCTACTGCTATTGGATCCAGCGTGGCTCGACCAGGCTCGCGGAGCAGAGAGTTGCGGACATGTTCCGCTCGCCAGATCCATCGAATGATCAAACCGCTTTGTGAGTGCCTAGTGCTGTGACCGCGTAGGTTCGCCGGGTTGGTGGTCGTGGCGGTTGGATGTGCGGTGACGTCCGATCCGGCCGCTGGAGACGCGGTGGCTGAGCCTGTCCGTGTGCGCAGACTGACCGACCAGGAAGGTCAGCGGCTGCAGCAGATCGTGCGTCGTGGCAGCACGAGTTCGGTGCGATACCGGCGCGCGATGCTGCTGCTGGCCTCGGCCGGCGGGAACCGTGTGCCGGTGATCGCGCAACTGGTGCAGGCCGACGAGGACACCGTCCGGGACGTGATCCACCGGTTCAACGAGATCGGCCTGGCCTGCCTGGACCCTCAATGGGCGGGAGGCCGTCCCCGCCAACTCAGCCCTGACGACGAGGACTTCGTCATCCAAACGGCCACCACCCGACCCGCCAAGCTCGGCCAGCCCTTCACCCGCTGGTCGATCCGCAAACTCGCCGCCTACCTGCGTAAAATCCACGGCCGGATCATCCGCATCGGCCGCGAAGCATTACGCTGCCTGCTCGCCCGCCGCGGCATCACCTTCCAGCGCACCAAGACCTGGAAGGAATCACCAGACCCCGAGCGCGACACCAAACTCGACCGCATCGAGCACGTCCTGGACCGCTTCCCGGACCGCGTCTTTGCCTTCGACGAGTTCGGCCCGCTCGGCATCCGCCCCATTGCGGGCTCTGGCTGGGCCGAGCAACGGCGTCCCGACCGGTTGCCCGCCACCTACCATCGCACCCACGGAGTCCGGTACTTCCACGGCTGCCACTCGGTCGGCGACGACCGCTTGTGGGGCGTCAACCGCCGCAAGAAGGGCGCCGCGAACACTCTCGCCGCGCTGAAATCGATCCGCGCCGCACGGCCCGACGGCGCCCCGATCTACGTGATCATGGACAACCTGTCCGCCCACAAGGGCGCCGACATCCGGCGCTGGGCGAAGAAGCACAAGGTCGAGTTGTGCTTCACCCCGACCTACGCCTCGTGGGCAAACCCGATCGAGGCACACTTTGGACCGCTGAGGCAGTTCACCATCGCCAACTCGAAACACCACAACCACACCGTGCAGACCCGCGCCCTGCACGCCTACCTGCGCTGGCGCAACGCCAACGCCCGCCACCCCGACGTGCTCGCCGCCCAGCGCAAGGAACGCGCCCGCATCCGAAGCGAGAGAGGCATCCGCTGGGGAGGCCGACCTCTTCCAGCAGCAGCTTGATCAGACAGGAACTTCAAATATGACTTCGAGGCCGTCTTCCTCGTCCCATTGCTCTCCGACCTCCACAAAGCCAAACCCCGAAATCGTGGCCAGGGATGCGGCGTTGTCAGGACTGATCGTCACCCGCACGGTCCCGACTCGGGCTTCGGCAACGGCCCGATGCACCAACGCGGTCAGCATCGCCCTGGCGTAGCCCTGACGACGGTAGACGGGGACCACCGAGTAACCGAGCTCCACCATCCCCGCCTCATCTGGCGGCCCATGGAACCCGGCATACCCCACGACGGCACCTTCCGGCTCGGCCACCACAATCTCAGTGAGCCACCCCGTGTAACCCGGGTCCGAGGTCAGCTGATTGACCCGATACTGCCACACCCACTTTGCCGTGTCCGTGACGAAATACTCGGTGAGAGCGACACCTGCTTCGGCACTCGCGCGAGCCAGGTCGTCCTTCAGCAAGGCCCTCATGGTCGTGCTCGACAACTCAACAAATCGCACGGACTTCGGGCTCGTGGGTGCCGGGGTCCGGCGCTCGACTTTGTCTGTCACAGCTCGAATCGTCGTGGAGAGTCCAGGACGTGTCCAACTGTTTCCACAGGGACTGATGCATGCCCCGCCCAGATCGCGCCCCATCCACTCGTCCCTACCTGCGCCCCGGTGAACCTTCCCGGTCAGAGCACTAGCTGTTCCGTTCACAGAGGTTGGTAACGATATAGCTCTGGTTGGCCCCCGTTGACATCCGTGGAGTCGGGTGGCGAGGAGGTTCAGGGCGTGGGCGCAGCTGGTGGCGTGTTGCGAACCCCGGCGGCGGCTCGGGCCAGTGCGGCGAGGGCCGATGAGTGGTGGCCAGTCGGCCATGCGCGCACGGTCGTGATGTCCGGGGCGTCGACGACGGGCACCGCGACATGGTCGGGCCACTGCCAGGCGCGGCTGGAGGCAGGGATGACGAGCAGGGTCTTGCCGAGCGCGACGAGCTGAGCGAGTTGTGACTGGGTGTGCACCTCTGGCCCGGGGCCGTCGGGGTAGGAGCCGTCGGGCCGGGGCCATCGGGCGATGGGAAGGTCCGGCACGTTGCCGACGTCCGCAAGGGTGAGCTGGGGACGTGCGGCGAGCGGGTGTCCCGACGGGAGGAGTGCGACTTGGCCTTCGGTGCAGAGGTCTTCGGTATCGAACCCGGCCAGGTCGTCGACCGGCCGGTGCATGAGGGCCACATCTGCGCGCCCGCTGCGCAGGAGCCGTGCCTGCTCGCCGACCTCGCACAGGACGACTTCGACCGGTGCAGTATCGGTGTCGGCTGCCGACGAGGCGAGGAGTCGTTGCAGCAGTTCGTGTGATGCGCCGGCTTTCGTCACCAGGACCAGTGGCCGCTGGAGATCCTCTGCCCGCCGGGTCCGGTGCGCGGCAGCCGCGACCGCATCGAGGGCTACCCGGGCTTCGCGCAGCAGGACACCGCCGGCGCCGGTGAGGGCCACCCCTCGTCGGTCCCGGTCCAGGAGCTGGACGCCGAGCCGACGTTCCAGCTGCCGGATGGCGCGCGACAGCGGCGGCTGCGCGATCCCGAGCCGCTGGGCCGCGCGCCCGAAGTGCAGCTCCTCGGCGACCGCAACGAAGTACCGCAGCTCACGGGTCTCCAGGTCGTCCATGCGCATACCCTATCCACCTTGTGATACCCGCCGGGTATCACAGCGTACTTGATCGATATTGGACGAAACGGACGCCGCGCGCGGAGCATGGGCAGCGTGAACAACACCAAGACAGCGCTGGTCACCGGCGCGAACAAGGGAATCGGCTTCGCCATCGCTCAGGGTCTCGGAGCCCTTCACTTCACCGTCGCCGTGGGCGCACGTGACGACGCCCGACGCAAGGAGGCCGTGCAGCGGTTGCATGCCGCAGGCATAGATGCGTTCGGAGTCGCCCTCGATGTCACCTCCGACGCCAGTGTCGCCGCAGCGGCGGCGAGCATCGAGAAGGAAGCCGGGCGACTCGACGTCCTCGTCAACAACGCAGGAATCTCCGGCCGGTTCGCGGACGGGGCGCAGGACCCCACGACCCTCGACCTCGACGCCCTGCGCACAGTCCTGGAAACGAACGTGTTCGGGGTTGTACGGGTGACGAACGCGATGCTCCCGCTGCTCAGCCGTGCCGCCTCGCCCCGGATCGTCAACATGTCCAGCAACATGGGCTCGCTGACGCTGCAGACCGGCCCAGTCATGGCCGCCTACGCACCCTCCAAGTCGATGCTCAACAGCGTCACAGCCCAGTACGCCCGCCGATTCGCTGACACGAACATCATCGTGAACGTGGCATGCCCCGGGTACGTCGCAACCGACTTCACCGGATTCGCCGGGGAACGAACACCCGAGCAGGGCGCCGCGATCGCCCTTCGCCTCGCCACCCTGCCCGACGACGGCCCCCGAGGCGGCTTCTTCGACGACAAGGGAGCCGTCGCCTGGTAACCCTGCGCGCGAGAGCGCCGAGGTGGCAGTGGGCGCGCCACGCACCCGCCAGGAACTGGGGTGGACCCCACACCACACCGACATGCGCAGCGTGATCGGCGAGCCCCGCCTGAGAGATGGCGACCCGCGAACAGCGCACGCGTTCCGCGCGAGCCCACCCACGTTTTCACCACCTGCTACCGAACCTCACCACTTGCCGGCGCCCATCCAACGGCCGGGTGCACGAGACATCACTCGTGCACCCGGCCATCGTCATCTTCCCAGCCAGAAAGACCCCACATGGTCCACCGCAACGCACCCCTGACCGAGACCGGCCGCCTGCGCCTGGCGCGGTGCGTCGTCGACGACCAATGGCCACTCCGTCGCGCGGCGGAACGCTTCCAAGTCTCACCCGTCACAGCGAAACGGTGGGCCGACCGCTACCGCGAGCAGGGACCCGCCGGGATGACGGATCGCTCCAGCCGCCCGCACCTCAGCCCGCGTCAAACGCCGACCCGCACCGAGCGGCGCATCATGAAAGTCCGCGTCCTGCGCCGCTGGGGCCCAGCCCGCATCGCCTACCTGCTCGGCCTCAATCCCTCCACCGTGCACCGAGTACTTATCCGATACCGGATCGCCCGGCTGTCGCACCTGGACCGCGCCACGGGCGGTGTCATCCGACGCTACGAGCAGGCCGCACCAGGCGACTTGATACATGTCGACATCAAGATGCTCGGCAACATCCCCAACGGCGGCGGCCATCAAGTGCTGGGCCGCCAGGCCGGTCGCAAGAACCGGATCGGCGGGGGCTACAGCTACCTCCACAACGCCGTCGACGATCATTCCCGCCTGGCCTAGAGCGAGATCCTCGCCGACGAGAAGAAGGAGACCGCCTCCGCGTTCTGGACCCGGGCGCAGAACTTCTTCGGCCAGGCCGGAATCACCGTCCAGCGCGTCCTGACCGACAACGGCTCCTTCTACCGCTCGCGCACCTGGGCCAACACGCTGGCCGACGCAGGGATCACCCACAAACGCACCCGCCCCTACCGCTCACAGATCAACGGGAAAGTCGAACGCTTCAACCGCACCCTCCTCGACGAATGGGCCTACGCCAAGCCCTACCTCAGCGAGCGGGAACGCCGCGACGCGTACCCCGGCTGACCAGCGACGTCCACCGTCTCAACGACAACATCACCCGCCCCGGGCAGTGGAATCCGGCGCCCACCCGACGCGACAGCCGGGCCGCCGGCCTGCCCACCAACGGCTCCGGAAAGCGAAAGGGTCCACCGACTCCGTCGACGGGCCCTCGCGAAAGATCGAGGTTAGCGAGTCGTTTGGCGACAATTTCGGGAGTCTCGTTCGCTGCCCTGGCATGATCAACAGAAGTCAGTTTTGATGTCAGGCTGGAGCCGCCGATGGATGTGACCGAGTCAGGGCATGCCGCGCGAGTGTCCGCTTACGTGGCCGTGGGAGCACGGCTGTCCCTGTTCAGTGACCGTCGGCTTGAGGATGCGGTGTCCGCTGCGCCGAGTCTCGGCTCCGGTATCGGCGGTAGGTCGGCGGAGATGGAAGTCGAGGGGATACGCGTTTTCGTCAAGCGGGTCCCGCTGACGGACATCGAGTTGCAGCCGGAGCACGCGCGGTCGACCGCAAACGTGTTCGAGCTTCCTCTCTTCTACCAGTACGGGGTGGGGTCGGCGGGGTTCGGTGCCTGGCGTGAGCTGGCCGCGCACATCATGACGACAGGCTGGGTACTGAAGAACGAGTACGCGGATTTCCCGCTGCTGTACCACTGGCGGGTATTGCCTGACAGTCCCCCTGTCGGCTTCGTTGATGGGCTCGGCGGCGTTGAGGGGGCCGTAGCACATTGGGAGGGCTCGTCGGCCGTGCGCCGTCGGCTGGAGGCCATCGGGAGGTCCTCCTTCAGCCTGGTGCTCTTCCTGGAGCATGTGCCACAGACGCTCGCCGAGTGGCTCGGCGACAGCCGTGATGCGGCCCCGTCGGAGCCGGGAGGCGAGTCGCCCTATCGATGGGTCGAGAATGCGCTGCTGCGGGGGACAGAGTTCATGAGTGCGCGCGGACTGGTCCACTTTGACGCGCACTTCGCCAATCTGCTCACCGACGGCCAGCGGGTGTACTTCGCGGACTTCGGGCTCGCATTGAGCCGCGATTTTGAACTCTCGGCGGAGGAGCGCGATTTCCTCGCTGATCACCTCGTGTACGACCGCTCCCACGCACCGAACCACCTGCTTCGCTACCACCTGCCAGCCGGCGTGCGTCGTGGCACCGAACACGGGGCCTTCCTGCGTGAATGGGTCGACGGCCACCAACCCGCCGACGTTCCGCCCGACATCGTCGAGATCATCGACCGTCACGCTTCGCATGCAATCGTCCTGGACGACTTCCATCATCGACTGCTTACGCAGAGCAAGCGCACTCCCTTCCCCGCGGCTGAGGTCCAGCGGGCCCTGGCTGGCGCATCAAGGTCAGGGGAGTGAGGGCCCATTGCTCCGCTCTGATCAGTCGACCGCGGCGCGTTCGGCCTGTGCTTTGGTGTGGGCGAGGCGGTAGGACTCGGTGCCGGTCTGGATGATGGCGCTGTTGAAGGACAGCCGGTCGACGATGGGCGCACAGAGTCGAGGGTCGGTGAACGTCTTTGTCCACCCGCTGAAACTCTCGTTCGAAGCGATGGCGACGCTGTTCTTCTCCTCGCGCTCGGTCCCAACTGCGGGGAGGGGTGATGGATCGACATGTGCACTGCACCTGTTTCAATCGGGTCCTGACCTGGCGTCAGGCGTTTGTTGACTGGGTGCCAGTGGTTGTACCGATCATCGACGTACTGCGGTACTTCTGGTCCTCATTCAGAGCCCGTAGACCCTGCCGGAGGCCCGAAGCTCAGCAGTGAGCCCGGCCGACAGCAAGACGGCCGGGCTCGGTGACTGCTGTACTCGACGGAGGGTCTGGTTACCGGGTGCAACCGGTGGTCAGGCCCTCCGCGACGTTTCGAGGCGGCTGAATCTCAGCTCGTCCTAGTCCGTCTCATGGAGTCTCTGCATCCTACGATTCCCAGCCTCGCACTGCTCGACTATGGGTGCGTGCGCGGGGCCACGAAACCCCTGGACCTCCTGCTACCTGCCCTTCGCGAAGCCTGGCCGGTGCGGCGTGTGGAAGGACATCCAGGCCAGCAGAACCCGTCATAGGACTCCCTGTGAGCCGCCGGGCGGCTGCCGTCGTACTACCGCGGTGTGGAGGAGTGGACGGCGGCCCTGCCCGGAGCGTCCGGTACGGCCCACGCCGCGGTGAACCGGTGGCCGGTGGCGACGAGTCCCATCTGCTCGCCCAGGAAGTAGCCGCGGGGACTGGCCTCGTCGGGGATCCGCGGCGCCCGGCGCATGTCGAACGGCGTCGGGGTCAGCCGGGTCTCCCGCCAGGTCGCCGAGGAACCGGCGCAGTCGGACTGCTGAGGGCGGCAGCGCGCCAGCCAGCGGTCCGTCAGCAGTGGCGTACCCGCGTCGTTGTGGCGGAAGTCGGTGTAGGAGACGCCGACCGTTCCGTCACCGGCGACGTCCAGGGCGACGGTGAACGCCTGCTGGTTGGGCAGGGGGATGCCGGTCGGTGTGCGGTTCACCTTCACCGGCGCGGACCAGGTGCGACCACCGTCGTCGGAGGCTGCCAGGGCCACCGCGTCGGCGGCGCCGTCGCTGAACCGCGCGTCCTGCCAGGCCACCAGGATCCGTCCGGTGCGACGGTCGACCGCGGTGTCGGAGAGCAGGCTCGTGGTGTGCGAGACCTGTTCACCGGATTCGGGGTCCTGGAACAGCCACTTGGTCCGCAGATCGGCCACCTTCACCGGTGCGGACCACGTCCGGCCGCCGTCGGTGGACCGTACGGCCTGCAGGGTGAGCCGGTTGGTGATGGGGCCCTCACCGAACCGGACAAGGCTGTAGACGTTCACCAGGGTGCCGTCGTCCAGCACGGTCAGCCGGTGGCCGGAGGCCAGGTGCTGGTCACCGGAGTCCACGGCCTGTGTCGGGGGTTGCCAGTTGCGTCCGCCGTCGGTGCTGCGGCTGATCCAGGCGTCGTTGTGGGACCGCGCCTGCGCCGGGAACCGCGGGGTGACGACGTACAGCACGTTCGCGTCGCGCGGGTCCGCAACTGCCGGCCCGGACGCGACCCCGCCCTGGCTCGGATCGGTCTCCTTCATGATCACCGCCGGCCGCGTCCAGGTCCGGCCGCCGTCGTCGGAACGTACCGACATCCCCGCGCTGGCGGAGCCGTCAGCCATGGAGAGGCCGCCGGTCACCAGCAGGGCACCGTCGCCGGTGTACGTCACCGCCGGCTGGTCAACGTAGTCGTGGCGGCCTCCCGAGCACCTGGTCAGGTTCGGAACGACGGTGCGTTTCCAGGACTTTCCGCCGTTCCGTGTGACGGCGAGGACCAGGCCGCGCTGTCGGTCCTGCGGCCACACCGCGGCGATCCGGTGCGAGTCGCCCGGATCGGCGGCGAGTTGGGGCTCGATGGCACCGTCGGCCATCTTGCCGTCCAGCCCACCGGGCGCGCAGCCGGCGAACGGACTCGCCCCGGACAGACGCACCGGATCCGGCCCGCTTTCGCCGGCCGCCGCCCCGGCCGGCGTGCCGGACAGGGCGAGCGCCGGTAACAGGACCGCGGCGAGCACGGCCGAGGAACGCCGCGCGGTACGCCCGGTCGGGGAACGCCGCGAGGAATGCGCAGAACTGTGCATGGGATGCTCCTTCCAGAAGGTTGTCCCATCCTCGGAAGGCGCCCCCGCACTGTCGTCCTACACGTGGAGCTGTCACTCCTACTTCCCCCGCAGTAGGCCTACCGTCGGCCGCGGCCGCGGGTGGGCGGCTCGGGTCGGCCGCCAGCGGGGAGCACGGACGTGTCCTGCGGCCTGGTGTACCGCCGCGACCTCCTCCTCAGCCCCTGGCACGGGTCGGCGGGCAGCACGACCCGCACGGGCACCGGCTCAGAACCCACGGCGGTGAGGGGGCACTTCACAGCTCGCCCCGCAAACGGACCGCGACCTCGCCGAAGTCGACCTCGGCTTCGGCGCCGGCCAGGTGCGACTGCTCGATGAACACCCGCGCCGGGCCACGGCCGGCCTCGACCCGAATCTCCGGCTTCCGCTTGGCGACGTAGGCGCGCACGACCTGGTAGGACACGTCGTCCATCGCGTGCTCGTTGATCAACCGGCGATAGATCCGGACCACCGTGTGACGCTGCTTCCTCGGCGCATCCAGATCAGCCAGCAGCATCTGGTCGATCACCGGCTTGAACGGATCCAGCTTGGAACGGCGAGGCGCGTACGGTTCCCGAGGTTGCGGCCACGCCGAACTCAGCGCCTTCTGAACAGTCCGCCAGCCCACCCGGTACTTGCGCTCCAGCGCCCGGTTCGACATGCCCTCGCGGGAGTCGCGCCACAGCGCGGCGTACACCTGGACCTTCGACTGGCCAGGCGGCATCGGGGGTGCTCCTTCACTGAGCACATTCACCTTGCCACCGCAACCTCGCGAGTGACACTACTTCTCACGAACAACTTCCCAGCCAACCAGCCGGTGACATCCACTCGGACGGACAACTGACAACCCACAAACACCGTCAGAGCCATCCTTGCGAAAACCATTGGTGACCGGCTTGCTCCGCTGATGGACTGACGTCCTACCGTGAGTCTGCCGCGTGACGGAGGTAGTGGTTGTGACAGGCTATGGCGTGCTTGCCGAGGTGTACGAATGGCTCATCTCGGATGCAAAGTTGCCTCCAGCCGAGTTCGCTGCGTCGTTCGACGACGTCCTCAATCTCCTGCCGTCGAACGCTCACGTCCTCGACTGTTCGTGCGGAACCGGACAGTTGGCGGTTGGCCTCGCCGGTCGTGGCATGCAGGTTGTCGCAACTGACGCCAGCGAGGCGATGGTTCGTCGGACTGCAGAGTTGTCTGAGGAGTTCGGGGCATCCGTCCGGGCCGTACGGGCGAACTGGGAAGAGTTGCCCGACCATTTCCAGGACAACACGTTCGACATGGTGTTCTGCGTTGGCAACTCGCTTCACCATGCCGCGGGCGCGACAGGCAGGGGTGCTGCACTGGAGTCGATGTCACGGCTTCTGCGCCCCGGCGGGCGCTTGGTACTCACATCCCGCACTTGGGAACTCGTGAGGGCCAGAGGTTCCCGGCTGGAGATCAGTGACCGACTCGTCCGCCGGAACGGTCGCGATGCCGTCGTGGTCTACCGCTGGGAGATTGCGCCGCATTGGGAGGAGGAGCACCACATCGAGATTGCAATCGCGCAAGTTGATGCGACCGGGTTGGTTCTTGTCCGCTCGGAACTGCTGTCCTGCTGGCCCTACCGGTGCGAGGAACTCGAAGTCGAGCTGCACCGGGTCGGACTCCAAACGGAACTGAGCACGTTCGATCTTGAGGCCGAGAACTACATGGTGGTCGCGAGCAAGGTATAAACACCGGACTCTCAGTCCCTGGCCGGACCGCGCGGTTGCTCGCAGGACGCTTGCGCCCTCTCATCGGTGCGGGTTCAAGTGGTCAGCGCAACGCCTCGGACGAGGAGTGCTCGTCGATCAGACGGCGGTAGATCCGGGGTGACGGTGTGGCGCTGTTTCCTGGTCGCGTCCAGATCAATGAGCAGGATCTCGTCGATCAGCAGCGTGAACGGATCCAGCTTCGACGGCCGCGCCGAGGCGGTTGTCGTGCGTGGCTGCGGCCAAGCCGAGGTCAGGGTCTTGTTGACCGTGCTCCAGGTGACGCCGTACTTGCACTGCAACGCCCGGTTCGACATGCCATCGCGGGAGTCGCGCCGCAGCGCGGCGTACAACTCGACCTTCGACTGGCCAGGCGGCATCGGGGGTCTCCTTCACTGAGCACATCCAGCTTGACACCGCAACCCCGATGGTGACGTCAGAATTCGCGAACATCTTTCTGGGCCATCACCTGGTGCCGTCAGCTTTCACGAACAACTGACGCCACCAACTACCGACAGAACCAGGTGGCGATGCCTCGCCAGGCCTTCATCCTGTTGACTGCGCGCTCGACGGTGTTCCGTTCCCTGTAGAACCCGCACCTTCTTCAGGACGGGGATGAACTGCGGGCTGCCCGTCGCCTGGTCCGCCGTCGTTACGAACTGGATAGGCACCCTAGACCCATCTCGAACGGAGCTCGTCACGCAGGCGCCGGGCCACCTGGCCCATGAGGGCGTCGGCGCCCGGCTGCCTGCCGGCGGCCACCCGTGACTCGGTCAGGACGGCCACGGCATAGGTTTGGCCGTCGGCGTGTTCGACGACGCCGACCTCGTGGCGCAGGTTGAGCAGCATGCCTGTCTTGGACGACCACGTGGAGGCATCGGAGTCGAAGTCCGGGGCGAGGCGGTTGCGCACGAGGTTGTTGGCCATGAAGCCGCGCACCCGTGCCGCGACGTCGGGGTGGATCGCCGGGGGCTCGGCCCCCTCGGTACCGGACCGCGACTGCCAGAGTGCCTGCAGGAGGTCGACGAAAGCCCGCGCCGTCCCGGTGTTGGCACGTGAGATGTCGAGTTGCGGCACCCGGTGGCCGCGCCCGGGGGTGCCGGCGTCGATCGCGAGGGCGTGCGCGAGATGTACGTCCGCCGGGTCGAAACGCTCCACCGGGGTTTCCATCAACTCGCCCATGGTGTGCCGGACGGTGATGCCGCGCAGCCCGAACTCGTGCAGGACCGCCCCGACCCGGTCGGGCGGGGTGAGTGCGAAGAGGGCGTCGGCGGCGCTGTTGTCGCTGATGCAGGTGCTGAGGTAGAGCAGGTCCTCCACGGCGATGTGGGCGGCGTGCTGGAACCGGCTGAGGCCGGTCGGACCCGGGGTTGTGATCCGCCCGGGCGGCACCACGATCACCGCGGCGCCGTCGAGCTCCCCGCGCCGGATGCGTTCCAGTGTCACCAGGGCGAGCGGGATCTTCACGAGGGATGCGACGGGTAACACGATGTCGGGGTCGATACCGATCTCGTCGCCCGTCTCCAGGTCCCGGACGAGGAACGAGCCGTACAGCCCGCCGTCGCGCAGCGTCCGGCGAAGCTCCCCGAGCAGACTCTCGGTACCCATGGTCATGCGGCTGCCTCCGAGTGCTCCGTGGCGCCGAGGCACCGGGCGATGCCGTACGCGCAGGCCTGACGTAGGCGGATCGCATCGGCGTCCGACTCGTCCGCCACGGCCAGGGAGAAGCCTCGTGCGAAGCCGGGGCCGAGTTCGCCTACGGGCCGCCAGTGGAGGCGGAGTTCGCGGGCCTGTGCGGCCGAGCACAGCAGCGCGTCGCCCCTGCTCAGCACGTCCGCCGCGGCGGCGGCCACAGCGGGTGCGACGGCCAGTTGGGCCGGGCGCAGCCCGACGGCGTCGCGCAGGCGGACGAGACGGTCCCGGACGTGCGGCACGTCGTCCTCCGGCTGAAGCAACACGCGCCGGGGCCGCCGGTCGCGGTCGGCCCGGCCGGGGCGCAGGGTGTCCAGGTAGATCGGCCCTTGTGGGTCGTCCGCGACCGCCAGTCCCAGCGGCACCGTCCAGGCCGCCTCGGTGGGAGCCACCGCGAGCAGCGCCGCTCGCACATGCCGGGACGTGACGAGGTCGGACCGCTCCGCGGGCCCTGCGGGACACGGGTCGAGGAGAACTCCGTGGCCGTGCGCCTCCGCGATGAGGCGGGCGAGGGCTCCGGTGGGACAGATGGCGGGAACGGCGAGACGCAGTGGCCGGCGCCGCGCGGCCTCCGCCTCGTTCTCGAACCGATCGGCCGACTGCACGAGTTGCCTCGCCGACGGCAGCATGTCCCGGCCGAACGGCGTCAGCGTCACCGCCCGCGACGACCGGTCCAGCAGCCGCTCGCCCAGGCGCTGCTCCAACGCGGCGACGCGGCGACTCACGACGGACTGGGCCGTCCGAACCGCTGCCGCGCCCACCGTGAAACTGCCGTGCTCGCTCACACTGACGAACGCGCGACATGCCGCAACAAGATCCACGCGTCCTACTATGCCAAAACAGCATGGAGTTGAACGTCCGCGTCTTGGACCTCGGCGACCCATGGGCCGGAGAGTGGTCGCCGCCCAGGGCTTTCCCCGGGCTCGCACGGTCCACTTGTCATTCGACGGCTTGGAGGTCCATTCCATGACGTATCCGCTTCGCATCCGCCGGGGCGCCGCCTGGGCGGCGGCCGGCTTACTCGCGCTCGCCGCCCTTCCGGCGTGCGGTCAGCAGACCGAGTCCGGGCCCGGCTCACCGGCCGCCTCAAAGCGGTCGACATCGCCGGCTGCGGCCACTGAACCCACGGCTCCCAAGTTCCGGGCACTGGAGCGGGAATTCGACGCGCGGCTCGGCGTCTACGCCCTGGACACCGGCACGGGCCGGTCGGTCGGCTACCAGCCGGACGACCGGTTCGCGTACGCCTCAACGTTCAAGGCGCTGGCGGCGGGCGCCATCCTCCGGAAGTACGGGACCGACGGCATCGACAAGGTGGTCACGTACTCGCGGGACGACGTGGTCGCGGACTCGCCAGTGTCCGAGAACTTCGTCGAGACCGGCATGAGTCTGCGGGGGCTGTGCGCCGCCACTCTCTGGTACAGCGACAACACGGCGGTCAACCTGCTCCTCGACGAGCTCGGCGGCCCCGACGGCCTGGAGAAGGTGCTGGAGGAGTTCGGCGACGACGTCACCGAGATGGACCGGTACGAGCCGGAGATGAGCGACGGCACACCGGGCGACATCCGCGACACGAGCACACCGCGTGCGATGGCAGAGAGCCTGCGGGCGTTCCTGCTCGGCGACGCCCTGAAACGGGACGAACGCGAGCTTCTCCGGCAGTGGATGACGACGAACATGACCGGGCGGACGCTCATCAGGGCGGGTGTTCCCGACGGCTGGGACGTGGCCGACAAGAGCGGCTCCGCCGGATACGGGGGCCGCAACAACATCGCCGTGGTGTGGCCGGAGGACGGCGGCAATCCCATCGTCATGGCGGTCATGTCCACCCGCGGCAAGCAGGGCGCCGACCGCCGCGACGCCCTTATCGCCAAGGCCGCCACCGTGGCGGCCGACGCCCTGGGCCGCTAGGGCGCATATCGAGTCTGATCAATCTGCGGGATTCGCCCTCTCGGCGGGGCCTGGACCGGTAGATCTTCTTGCGTGACGCGAGTGCAACAGACGGACGAGGAGTGGGAGTTCATCGGGCCGTACCTGCCGATCGGCGAATACGGCCCGTATCCCGAGCGGCTGCGGCAGCAGTTCGAAGGCGTGATCTGGCGGTTCAAGACGGGCGGGCAGTGGCGGGAAATGCCGACGGATTTCGGCGCCTGGTCGACCGTCCACAACCGCTGACGATGAGACCGACCGGGGTGCCTTGTTCCTCAGTGCCCCAGGCCCCGCCGGTCGCGTAGTGGCCGGCTCTGGCAGCGGGGATCGGGATCGTCGCCAGTTGCATGGCGAGGTGCTCGGTGCCCGGGTCTTCGGGGATCACCATGTCCAGCAGGCGGGCCAGCGTCTCCTGGTCCTCGGAAAGCGGCCTGGCGACAAACGCATCGACCGCCGGCGCGTGGGAGAGGCGCCCTGCCAGACCTGGACGACCTCGTACAGCTGGGCAAGGGAGAACGTCCGGCGCGACTCCTCCAGAGCCTGCGCCCACTCCCGCTCGAAGGCCGGCACCCAACGCTCCGCGCACCGGTCGGCGCGCAGCTGCGCGAGCAGTTCGGCCGGAGCTCCCAGGGCGGGGACGTAGGGGGTGACGGGTGCGTGGTCGGGCTGCGCGCACATCGTCTGGTCTTCCCGGCGGCGGGTCGTCACCTCACGGTACGCGCGCCGGGTGGCCGTGGATGCGGGCATGGGACAGATCCCTCCTACCGGGTCACGGCGCCGGCGACAGCGCGGAGGCCGGTGGGGACTGCTCGGCAAGGGACTACGACCCGCGGGCAGAGGACGGGTGGGGCGCTCGCCCCTCTGCCGCCGCCGATCGTGGCGGCACGCCGATCTGGGCCTGGTGGCGTGCGGTGCGCGAGGCCGGACCGCGGCCCCTCTACCGGACGCCCGACCCCGACGTCGGAGAAGAGCCACCGCCCATCGACCGCGCACTCGGCCTGCGTGAGCGCACCGGAAACGGGGCGGCCTACCAGGCGGCACTGCTCGCCGCCGTGCACGAGGACCCGCGGCAGATCGACTGCTGGGCGCACCTGGGCAGCGGGGCATTCGAGCGTGCCGAGACAGACGATTCCGCCCTGGCCGAGGCCCTGGGCTTCTACCAGACGGCCGTCGCGGTGGCCGAGCGCATCCGCAATCTGGGCTTCTCCGGGTTGGCGACGTTCTAGAGGCATTGTCAAATCCTGTGGATTGACTGGACAGCCCGATGACGGCTCGGTCAAGCGAGCGGCTTGCGGTAACGGACGTACTCGTTCTGCCGCCGGAACCCCACGCTCTCGTAAAGGTCGTAGGACCGGTGCGGGTTTGCCGTGCCCGTGTACAGCCGGGCGGTTGTTGCACCCTGCTCGCGAAGGCTTCGCAGCCCGTCCAGCAGCAGGGCCCGGCCGACTCCGAGGCGTCGCTGGTCCGTTCGGACACTCAGCTCTTCGACCTCGCCCACAGTGTGGTCGTGACGGCGGATGGAGCAGAGGGCCACGCCGACCATGTCCTGCCCGTTCCAGGCAGCCCTCCAGCATGCCGGGTCGGCGGTGTCGACGAAGTCCTGGAAAGCCCATTTCTGAGTGAAACGGGTGTCCGCATACGAATCGACGACCGTCCTCCAGGCTGCACCATAGTGGCTGGTCCCGATCGGGCCCGTCCGTATCCCGGCCGGCAGTTCGCTGGCCGACTCGGGCAACTGCTGCAGATCGCCCAACTCCAGCTCGACCAGGCTGAAGACACGTCGATAGCCGGCTGCCAGCAGAAGCGCCGTGGCGTCCTGCTCGGAGGCCATGGCGTTCGCGCCGATCACTGCCGTTCGCGCCGTTCCATGCTGTTCGACGAGTCGACGGATGCGCTCTTCGGCCCAGCTCAGCATGGCTGAGCCGATGCCCTGGTGGCGATGCTCGGGCAAGAGGTAGCCGCGGTGCAGGTAGAGCCACGTATCGTCCCGCTCTTGCCACCACCGGATCGTCGAGTAGCCGACGACGCTCCCGTCGCGCACCACCAGGATCTGGTTCTTGGACGGCTCCTCCAGCTTGGCAGAGGCTTCGGCGATCTCGGCCGCTGTCGGGAGCCCTTCCACAACCGAATGGGCATCGACCCGGTCCCGTTCGGCACACCCCAGCCGCACTGCGGCCATGGGGCCATGGTCTTCGTCGCCGCGATACGGCCGGAACCTGAAGCCGACCGGAAGATCCTGTCCTGGCGCGTCATCCGACATGATCGGATGATCTCGAACTTCGAGGCAGGTCCGCCACCCTATTCATGCCGCGGTCGCCTGTGGCCGTTCAACGAGCTGGCCGCGTTCGAAGCGGGCTCCGGCGCGGACGAGGGCGACGAGGTGGGGTGAATTCACCGCGCGCCAGCGGGCCTGGGCGGACTCGACGAGCTTGAAGACCATCGCCAGGGCGGCCGCCGCGCTGCCGGCGCCTTTGGTGACCTTGGTGCGCAGGCGGACGGTGGCGAAGGTCGACTCGATCGGATTCGTGGTGCGCAAGTGGATCCAGTGCTCGGCGGGGAAATCGTAGAATGCCAGCATCTCGTCCACGTCGTCGGTGATCTCCTTGACGGCCTTCGGGAACTTCACGCCGTAGATCTTCTCGAACGCCGCGACGGCTTTGAGCGCGTGGTCGCGGTCTTCGGCGTTGTAGATGTCTTGGAGGGCCTTCTTCGCGCCGGGCTGCGCCGATTTCGGCAGGGCGCACCAGCACGCACGACTTCGCCCCCCGCAGGCGTATGCGCAGGTGAATGCCGTCGGCCCACACGTAGACGTAGTCGCTGGCGGACAGATCACGCTCGCCGAACGCGGCGTGATCTTGCTGCCACTGCTGGGTGAGCCGGGTGACCGTCGCTGGCGACAGCCCGGCCGCCGAGCCGAGGAACTGCTCCAGCGCGGGCACGAAGTCGCCGGAAGACAGGCCGTGGAGATAGAGCAGCGGCAGCACCTCGGTGATCTTCGGGGACTTGCGGCACCAGGGCGGCAGAATCGCCGAAGAGAACCGCTTGCGCTCGCCCGTGGCCTCATCGACGCGCTTGTCATTCACGCGCGGGGCCTTCACCTCGATCACCCCGGCCGCGGTCGTGACCTTCCTCGGCTGGTGATAGCCATTGCGCACGATCAGGCGACGCCCGGCCTCATCACGCTGGTCGGCCAACTCGGCTATGTAGGCGTTGACTTCGGCCTCCAGGGCGGCAGCGAGCATGCACCGCGCGCCCTCACGGACGATGTCATCGATCAGGAAGCCGGTCTCCGTTGTTCCATCGGCATTCACTACGCTCAGCACGGGCGTGCCTTCCCGGCCGACGGTGCAACGTCGGCCTACTCGATGACCAGAAATCGATCACTCGGGAAGGTACGCCCTTCGCGTCCAACCCGAGGCCGATCCACAAGTCATGAGCATTGCTCACGTTCTACGTGTGGCACGACAAACAGGCAGGGCAGCTCCGGTGCTCGACCGGTTCCGTGCCCCGGATTGTCGGAGCCTCACACTGACTGGCAATGCCCGTCCACACGGACGAGTCGGCGGTGACAGATGAGGGCTGCGGCTTTCCCAGCGAAGGCAAGGAAATGTTCCGCCTTGCGTTCGTAGCGGCGGTGGAGCCAGCGGCAGCCAGCAAGCCAGGACACGGTCCTCTCGACACCCCATCGGTGGCGGCCGAGCCGCTGCGAGGACGCGAAGCGGTGCCGTTCGTCGGCGGCGTGGTCGTGGAGGTGACCTCAGTAGGCGTCCGCCCGGCGTCCACGCAACCGCCGCCACACCGAGCACTGGGACCGCGCGCCGCTCTATGCGGAGGTCTCGGGAGACCCGGCTGGCCGGAGGCGTCGCAGCCCATTACTCGAACATCCTGAGAAGCTTCTGATCCATTGGGACGCCCTTACCTACGGATTAGGGACCCAGGTTATGGAGCAGTTGCCGGTCCAGCAGATCCGCCCGCGCGATGACACAGATCAGCTTCACATGCCCCGGACCGAAATCATCTGGTCCACAGCTTTCTGAACCTTCGGCAGGAACGCCGCGATGGTCTCGCTACTGGGTTCCTCGCCAAGCTCGTCCAGAGCGGTCGCCCGGGTGAGGACGATGTCGGGCTGGTAGACCAGGGCTGCGGCCCACACGTCCAACTCCGCTTCGGTGCCCCCGTCGTCGCCGGGACCGTAGTTGATGTACAGAACGGGGAGCTCAGCCGAAGAGTCCAAAAGGATACGGATGTCTGCAACGGTAACCTGCGGCGCTGGCCTGTCGACGGTCGGTTCCATGGTGTGACACTCCTCCGGCAGATAGTTGAGTCAGCCTACGTCCGCCGCGGCGGACAAACGATGAGATCAGGGAGAGCCGGGTCATTTGCGGACGGTGAGATCAACTCTGCCCGGACCGGACGCAGGCGAGGAACGCGGCTGGTGCTGTGACCGGGAAGGTTCGCCGGGTTCGTGGTCGTGGCGGTTGGATGTGCGGTGATGTCCGTTCCGACCGCTGGAGGTGCGGTGGCTGAGCCTGTCCGTGTGCGCAGACTGACTGACCAGGAGGGGCAGCGGCTGCAGCAGATCGTGCGTCGGGGCAGCACGAGTTCGGTGCGGTACCGGCGGGCGATGATGCTGCTGGCTTCGGCCGGCGGGAACCGGGTGCCGGTGATCGCCCAACTCGTGGCGGCCGACGAGGACACCGTCCGCGATGTCATCCACCGCTTCAACGAGATCGGCCTGGCCTGTCTGGACCCTCGGTGGGCGGGAGGCCGTCCCCGCCTGCTCAAGCCAGATGACGAGGACTTCGTCGTCCAGACGGCCCCTACCCGCCCCATCAAGCTCGGCCAGCCTTTCACCCGCTGGTCTTTGTACAAGCTCGTCGCCTATCTGCGGAAAGTCCACGGCCGGGTGATCCGCATCGGCCGCGAGGCGTTACGCAGCCTGCTTGCCCGCCGCGGTGTCACCTTCCAACGCACCAAGACCTGGAAGGAATCACCCGACCCGGACCGCGAGGCGAAGCTGGACCGGATCGAGGAGTTCCTTCACCGCTTCCCCGACCGGGTGTTCGCCTTCGACGAGTTCGGACCGCTCGGCATCCGCCCCACCGCAGGCTCGGGCTGGGCCGAACGGAAACATCCCGACCGGGTGCCGGCCACCTACCACCGCACCCACGGAGTGTGCTCCATCCACGGCTGCTACTCGATCGGCGACGACCGCCTGTGGGGCGTCAACCGCCGCAAGAAGGGTGCGGCGAACACGCTGGCCGCGCTGAAGTCGATCCGCGCCGCCCGGCCCGACGACGCACCGATCTACGTCACCCTGGACAACCTGTCCGCCCACGAGGGAACGGACATCCGCCGCTGGGCGAAGAAGAACAAGGTCGAGTTGTGCTCCACCCCGACCTACGCCTCGTGGGCGAACCCCATCGAGGCCCACTTCGGACCGCTGAGGCAGTTCACCATCCCCAACTCGAACTATCCAGACCCGTGCCCTGCATGCCTACCTGCGGTGGCGCAACGCCAACGCCCGCCACCGCGACGTCCTGGCAGCCGAACGTAAGGAATGTGCCCGCATCCGCAGTGAGAAAGGTATCCGCTGGGGCGGACGTCGCTTCAGCACCGCAGCGTGACCGCATTTGCCGCTCAGTGCACCGCTGCTCGTGAAAGGCTGGTTGCATGATCGGCGGGCCGTTTGAGTACCCAGAGCTCTGGGCGTTTTTGGAGTCACTGCACTGCGGCGAGTCCCTTTCCGGCACCGTTACAGCGATCGAACGGTTCGGCGTGTTCGTGGCGCTTGACGATGGGCCCGGCCACCCGATCTTCCCCGGCGTCGGATTCATCTCATGCGCCGAGCTGTCCTGGCGCCGCTTCGAAGCAGCCTCCGATGTCGTGCAGGTCGGACAGCGCGTTTCCTGCGAGTTCCTCCAGTTCGACACCTGGAACCTGGAGGCCAGACTGTCCTTGAAAGCGATGCAGCCAGACCCCTTCCAGGCATTTGCCGACAGCACCGCGGTGGGGCAGAAACTGCAAGGACAGGTCACCAAACTGGTCCCGTTCGGCGTCTTCGTCCAGGTCGCGGACGGCATCGAGGGACTGGTCCACCTACGAGAGCTTGCCTGGACGCTCGTGGAGGATCCGTCGGACGTCGTCCACGTCGGCGACACGATCGCGGTCGTCGTCACTGAGATCGACCAGCAACGACGCGCACTGTCGCTCTCCCGACGAAAAGGCTCATCCCGCCACCAGTGACTCCTTTGCGCCTTGTGACGCTTTCCTCGCACGAGCGTTCCGAGAGCGCTTGCTTGACGAAGGGGAGGCGCAGACTAAACCCGGTGAACCTTGCTGGTCAGAGCACTAGTGTGATGCGCCAGAAATCTTGAAGGTTAGTTCTTCTCCGCTTTCTGGCTGTTGGTTCCGACCTTGGTGAGGTAGTCGGCAAGGGAGCTGAGGATCTCGTCGGCGGTCTTGGTCCAGATGAAGGGCTGCGGGTTCTCGTTCCAGGTGTCGATCCATCCGGCGATGTCGTCTTCCAGGGCCTTCACGGAGGTGTGGACGCCCCGGCGGATGAGTTTGTCGGTCAACAGGCCGAACCACCGCTCGACTTGGTTCATCCAGGAGGAGCCGGTCGGGGTGAAGTGGACGTGGAAGCGGGGGTGCTTGCGCAGCCACGTTCTGATCTCGGCGGTGTTGTGGGTGGCGTAGTTGTCGCAGACCAGATGAACATCGAGGCTGGCTGGCACCGCTTTATCGATGATGACCAGGAACTTCTTGAACTCAATCGCCCGGTGGCGGCGGTGCAGCTCCGATATGACGGTGCCGTCGGCGATGTTGAAGGCCGCGAACAGGCTGGTGATGCCATGCCGGTAGTAGTCATGGGTACGCCGCTCAGGCATGCCCGGCATCATCGGCAGCACCAGCTGCGAGCGGTCCAGCGCCTGAATCTGGGACTTCTCGTCCACGCACAACACCACGGCCTTCTCGGGCGGGTGGTGATACAGACCGACGACGTCGACGACCTTGGCGACGAACTGCGGGTCGGTGGAGAGCTTGAAGGAATCCTGCAGGTGCGGCTTGAGGTCGAACCGCTTCCAGATCCGCCCGATGGTCGATTTCGACAGGCCCGTGCGCTGGGCCATCGAGGCCCGCGACCAGTGCGTGTCCTTGCCCGGGGTGGACTCCAGGGTCGCCACGATGACGTCCTCGACCTGATCCGGCAGGATCGAGGGCGGCCGGCCCACCCGGGGCTCGTCAGACAGACCGTCGAGGCGTTTGGTGATGAACCGGGCCCGCCAGCGCTCCACGGTCGACTCATCAACACCGAGGTCGATCGCGGCCTGCCGGTTCGTCCCACCCTCCGCGCAGCGCAGCACGATCCTCGCGCGCAACGCCAGATACTGGGCGGTCTTCGCCCGCCTCGCCCACCGGGTGAGCTGATCCCGCTCAGCCTCGCTCAGGACCAGGTCGGCCTTCGGCCGGCCGATACGGGCGGCATCCTCAAGCCCGGCCAGCCGCTCAGCGGCGAACTTCCCGCGCCACTTCCTCACCGTCGACACCGTCACGCCGACCTCTGCCGCCACACGCGCATTTGGCGCACCGTCCGCGCACGCCAGCACAATGCGAGCCCGCTCCACAAAACGCGGCGCCACCACCCCGCTTACCCAGCGGGACAACTCCGCGTGTTCCTCAGCGGACAGAGTGACTTCAACAGCACGAGGACCCGGTGACATGAAAACAGGCTAGCAACTTATCCCCGAAATTTCTGGCGCATCACACTAGCTCGCCGGTGGCCTCGGGGTCAGCGGCGGCGAACCGGGCCGCGAACTCCAGCCGTGTTTGATGATCAGCGGATGCATCCGCTGAAGCACGGCTACACCAACCACACTGTCGGCGATGGCGCCGTCGTAGAGAAGACGTACGAGGGCCCCGAAGCTGACCTCAGGCTCCGTCGTGAGCACGCACTGCTGACCCAGTTGCAGGGCCGGTTGCCCGTGCCGCCGGTGCAGGGAACGACGGAAGCCACGCTCACTCTTGGCTTCGTGGCCGGTGCGCCTGGCCAGGAGCTTCTTGCCGCCGGTCAACCAGAAGCTGTCTTGGCGAGCTGTGGAGAGTTGCTGCGAAGTATCCACGGAACCGCACCGAGCGTGCTGCCGGAAGACGCGCCCAGAGCGGAGAGAGTGCTTGTGCACGGTGACTTCGGGCCCAACAATGTGCTGCTCGATCCCGACACCTTCGAGGTCACTGCAGTGGTCGACTGGGAGTTCGCCCACCTCGGGGACCCGGTCGAGGATCTGGCCTGGTGCGAGTGGATCGTGCGCACCCACCACCCTGAGCACCGCATTGCACTCGGCTACTTCTTCCGGGCCTACGGCGGGGAGGTGCCGCCCTGGCGGGTCCGCAGGACGGCCATGCTGACCCGGTGCGAGGAACTGCGGCAGTTCTGCGACCGGTGGGAGCCGAACGGTCCGGGTGTGAGGCTATGGCAGGGGCGTGCCGCAGCCACAGCGGACTGGCAGGAGTAGCTCGGGATCCGGGTACCGGCAGAGCGGGCCAAGGCTGTGGCTACCAGCGGAGCGGAAGCGCCGCCGGTTCTCGTGAACATCGAACACCGTACTTCTTGAGTGTCTCCCGAAGTCATGAACGACTGCTGTCAAGACTCGTGACCAAAGCCACCTTGGCGACCAGGTCCGCACAGACAGCTGTCCACGTCAGGACCATCGCGCCGCGGGCAGGTCCGGAGGCGTAGCAGCGGTATGCCTCCGGACCAGGGGACGCAGATCCGGGTTGAATACGCGGTTCACGGGCTCTTCAAGGTCGATCATGTTGCCCTCCCGGCACGCCCGTTCCCCGTTGGCGGTCTTCGGACCGTGATCCCACCCGTTGGACTCTCACCGTGGGCTGTGACGCCGTACGCCGCCAGGACAGCCGGTAAGGCAGGCCCTCGTCCATCCGTTTGCTAGTCGCTGGTACCAGCGCCTAGCTATGGTGGTGGGTATGGCGAAG
The DNA here is from genome assembly GCF_001685355.1 of Streptomyces lincolnensis. GTDB lineage: Bacteria > Actinomycetota > Actinomycetes > Streptomycetales > Streptomycetaceae > Streptomyces > Streptomyces lincolnensis. The sequence continues at coordinate 194,011 of NZ_CP016438.1, forward strand.
CAGACGAACATCAGACTGGACGATGCCGTCAAGGCGGCCGCCGAGGATCGGGCCAAGCGCCGTGGTCTGAGCCTGCAGGGATACGTTGCCGACTTGATCAAGGCCGATGTGGACCAGACACGTGCCGTCTTCATGGCCGGTGCTACGACGTTCCTGGCCGGGTACGCGGACGCGTTCGAGGCGGAGGTCGGTGAGGACCGGTACCCCGGTCTTCCGGAGGGACTGACGGAGAGCACGCCGAGGGACGCTGCGTGAGTCTCCGTGTCGATCTCACCTGGATCCTGGCGGTGGCGCAGCAGATCCCGGGCGATCCCCAGGTCGTCGACTACGGCGTGCCGGTGGCAGCGGAAGCACGTCATCGCGCGGAGGTCCTGGACCATGAGGTCTATCCCGAGCCCCATCACAAGGCCGCGGCACTGCTGTGCGAGCTGGCGAGGAACCCCAGCCTCGAGGTGAGGAATCTACTGTTCGCCGCCACGGTGGCTGCGGCCTACCTCTCGGCGTGCGGCCTCGCGGTGGGCCCCGGTCTGGACACCGTTCTTCCCTTGGCCCGCGCGGCCCGGGATGGGCTCCCGGTGCGGGAGGTCGCCGCTCAGATCAAGACCTGGACGAGCTGATCCAACAGGCTCTTCCCGCCGTGTCCTGCCGTGTCCTGCCGTGTCAGGATTCCGGGTCGTCAGCGAGTGGCGGTCGACTCAGCAGGGCCGTCACGGCGACGGGATCGGGGAGTGACCTGAGTCAGAGGTTCCCTTCCTGTCCCGGCAACAATGAACCCTGTGGACCATCTGCTGCACCTCGACCGCACGCTCGATGAGCTGGACCTGCCTCGTTGGGCGCCTCCTGGCTCTGACGCGACCCGTTTGGTGCGGGAAGTGATCAGAATCCGCCCCTAGGTCAACGAAAAGAAACAAGGGCAGGAGGTGACCGTGGTATTTGCGAAAGACTTCTTCGACGAGGTCCGCTCGGCCTGTGCCTCCGCCGCAGCTGCCCTGGGACTGACCGGTCCCCAGGAGAGCCAACGGGTTATGTCACGCGCCGACTACAAGGGTGCCGGTGTCGAGTACCGGGTCCGCCTTGATGAGTCGGACGCAACCGTGGAGTGCAGCGTCAAGATCGAAACGGACACCGTCAGGCTCACCGTGGGCCTCGAAGAGCTGGCCATCGCCGCCGGAGTCGTGGAGAAACGTGGTGGCCTCTCCTACAGTGCCCGCAACCTCAAGCAGTTGAGGAAATCTCTCCACGGGCAGGCCGGCTACCTCCAGCGGGTGCATCCATTCCTCGCTGACGCTGACGCTGCCGAACAGCTCATGCGCCAAGCCGGCGCTCGCGAGTGGAACAAGGATGCGCCATGATCCAACACCCCCACCCCCCAACACCATCGCACCGCCAGCCAGCACACCACCCACGCCACGGGCTGCCCTTCGGACGTGGTCCCCAGGTGCGGGTACTGCGCTTCGTGCCCGGCATCCAGAACGCAAATCCTCCCCCACCTGCCGTGCTTAACCGGACACGATCGACTCAGCACGTCGAGTCTGTGTCTCGGACCGCTCGGTCCCGCTCCTGGAAACGCCGGAGCATGGGGGGCAACTCCTGCGCCATGAAGGCCCCCAGCTCGTCGATCTCTTGCTTGAGGCGCTGACCTCGGGGCCCGACATCACGGCGTGCAGGGCCGTCTCGGTCTCCCTCGCGGAGCCAGCTGCGAACCTCTCGCCCGCGCCCGGCTGCTCACTGTGGGCGCCGACGGCCCTCGCTAGAGGGAACGACACCGGCGCAGTGGCCACTGCAAGTGGCCTCCTTGACGGTTCCGTGCTCGGCGGGAGCGTCACTCGCAAGACCTCAAGGGATGATGTCGAAAAGCCGCCGGACCTCTCGCCTGCGCCCGCCTAGGGTCGCGGGCATGTCACAGCAGAACCGCGCCATCATTGAGAGCGCTTGGAAGGCGTTCGCCAGCCACGACGCTGACCGGATCTCCGCGGTCTTCACCGAGGATGCCGAGTGGCTGGCGCCTCCGGGGAACGCTACTGCCGTCGCGCTGGAGGGGCCCAGCCATCTGGTCGGCAGGAAGGCGATCGTGCGGTTCCTGGCCGAGGACTTTCCCCGCTTCTTCGTCCGTGACGTCACCGTCACCTTCCATGGGCTCTACGTCGACGGCGAGCGGGCGGTCGTGGAGGAAACCATGACGGCGACACTGGCCAACGGCCGCCGCTACGCCAATGACTACTGCTTCGTCTTCGAACTCCGGGAAGGGTTGATTCACCGGGTCCGCGAGTACATGGACACAGCCCGCGGGCATCGCATGGTCTCCGGAGAGGTTCCGCAGTAGTCATCCTCAGCTGTAGGGCACGACCGCGCAGGTGCGTGCCGGTTCACGTCTCGGTGGTGGATGCCGCTGATGCCCGGCGGGGTGGCGTGGTGGCCAGGGGAAGCTCTCTCAGCGTACGGACGGGGGAGCAGAAGACCGGGAGGAAGGCGCCGGCCAGGCAGATCGCGCCCGCCCAGACTGCCATGCGTACGCCGGCCGCCTGGCCGACGAGGCCACCGAGAGCGGAGCCAATGGACAGGGCGCCGGTGAGCAGGAATCGGAAGGTGGCGTTCATTCGGCCGAGCAGCGGGTCCGGGGTCAAGTGCTGGCGCAGGGTGACGCCGAGGACGTTGTCGATGCCCGTCTTGGTCATGACCGCGAGCCACCCGGCACCGGCCACCCACAGCCACGGCCCCTCGCCGATCAGTGCGACGCCAAGTGCGGCGGGTGCGAACCAGAGTCCGGCCAACCCCAGGGTGCGACCGTGGCCGAGGCGGGTGGCGAAGCGTCGGGCGAGGCCGGCGCCGAGCAGGATGCCAAGGCCGCCCGCCGCCCAGTACGTCCCGAGCGCCCCGGCGGGCAGGCGCAGTTCGCGGGTGAACAGCACCGGCAGCACGGCGTTGATCATCTGTGCGCCGAGGTTGGTGAGGGTCGCGGTAAGGGCCAGCGCGCGTAGCTCGCGGCTGCCGAGGACGTGGCGCAGCCCTTCCGCAATATCGGTCCGCAGCCGTCGCCGGTCGGCCGATGTCACAGCAGGAGCGTGTCGTCGGCCGATGCCCGTGAGGCCGGCGGCGGAGATCAGGTAAGCGATGGCTCCGCCGAGGATCGCGAGGGGAGCCGTGAAGAGCTGGACCAGAAAGCCGCCGGCGCCGCGGCCTGCGATGTTGGCGCCGGCCATCAGGCTCACGAGGGCGGTGTTCGCCGGCACCAGACGCTCGCGGCCGACCAGTTCGGGCAGGACGCTCTGCGAGCCGACGTCGAAGAACACCGTGGCGCAGCCATTCAGCAGCACCACCGCGTACAACTGCGGCAGCGACAGCACGCCCAGCCACCATGCGAGGGGGATCGAGGCGAACAGCACGGAGCGGACGGCGTCGGCGACCACCAGCACCCGGCGGCCGGGCAGGCGGTCCACCCAGGCCCCCGCGGGCAGGCCGATGAGGAGGAAGGCGGCGGTGGACAGCGCGGCCAGCGCACCGGCCTGGCCGGGGCCCGCGCCGAGGGTGGTGACGGCGAGCAGCGGGATCGCCACGTAGCCGACATTGCTGCCGAGGTGGCTGAGGGCGCCCGCGGTGAAGAGCACGCGGAAGTCGCGCAGCCGCCACGGGGAACGGGGTGCTTCGGACATGCCCGCTACCGTGCGCGACCACCAACCGCTCCACCTATTGATTTATCCTCAGCTAAATGATCGAGATCGAACTCGGCTTGGAGGACGTGGCCCGTACCCGCTTCGCGATCTCTCCGTTGTGGGAGGTGGTGGCCAGCGTCCGGGTACTCAAGGGCGCGGACGAACACGGCCTGCATCGCACCTGGGCCGAACAGGTACGCCCGCGGCTGGCGACGGCGGGCCTCGACCTGAGACCGCTGTTCGACCTTGTTCCGGTGCCGACGCGCTCGCCCTGGGCCGGCCGCGTTCCGGGGTTCCTCTGCCCGCCGCCCACGACGCCGCTGCCGTCACTGGATGTGGAGCTGGCCACCGTCCGGGCCACCCCGTCGGCGCTGCTGCACACGACGGCCGAGGTGCCGCCTGCGCGGATGGCGGCGCTGCGCGCCGACCCGGCGGCCGAGCTCGGGCGACTGGCCGACGTGCTGGAGGCGTACTGGGAGCTGGCTCTGGCACCGTACTGGTCGCGGATCCTCACCTTGCTGGAGGGCGACATCCGCTACCGCGCCGGCCGCCTGGTCGAAGGCGGCGCCCAGCATCTGTTCGCAGACCTCGACGCACAGGTCACCTGGGCCGCAGGCACCCTGCACCTGGAGCACCGCACTGTGCGCGGAGCGCGTCGGCTCGACGGCCGGGGCTTGCTGCTGGTGCCGTCCGCCTTCGTGTGGCCGCGCGTGTTCTCCGTGCTCAACGAGCCATGGCAGCCCTCGCTGCGCTACCCGCCACGCGCCGTCGGCACGCTATGGCACACGCAGCCCGCGACTGTGTCCGAGGCCCTGGCGGGGGTGTTGGGCCGCTCCCGCGCGACCCTCCTGACCGAGCTGACCGCCCCCGCCTCGACCACCGACCTCGCCCGCCGCACCGGGCTGACTCCCGGCGGTGTCTCCCAGCACTTGACGGCCCTGCGCACCGCTGGTCTGGCCAGCGCCCACCGTGCAGGTAGAGAGGTGCTGTATGCACGCACCCGGGCTGGAGAGATCGTCGTGGAAGCCGCAGGCTCAGGATCACCACCGTCCACCACCCGAGCGTGAACCACTCACCGGCGCGATCGGGCCCCGTGGGCCAACTACAACGCTCAGCAGGCCAACTCAAGCCCTGACGGGCCAACTGAAGCGCTCATCACAGCGGGAATTCAGTGGTCATGCTTTCGCTCTCAATCAGTAGTCCAAGTCCAGATAATCAATGTCGTTGATTTCCACGTCCGAAAGTCCCATGGCGCGACCGCCGCCGTCCTGGAAATAGATTTCCTTGAACCCTTCGGCGATGATCCCCCGCATCTGCTGATCGCCGGCACCCGCGTTGCGGGCGTCGAACAGGCGCTGCGCGTACGCCGGGGGGAGGTGCACGGTCAGGCGCCGGAACCGTCCGTCGTCGGTCGTGCCGACGGGCGCGGTGTAGCCGAACCGGGCCCTCGTCTCCACCGTGATCCCGCCCGAGGCCGCGGCCTGCTTCTGCCGGCGCTTGCGCACCTGCGGCTGCCAGCGGGTCCGTACCGCGTCGTCGATCTTCGCGGCGACATCGGCACGGGGATGCTTGCGGGCACCACGACGGTAGCGGTTGACGGAGTCCGCGGTAACCCCGAGCTCCCGCGCCACGGCCTTCGCACTGCCCAACTGCCGGATCAGGTAGCCGATCTGAGCCTTCAGCGTCTTCGGCGGCTGGCGGGTGAACGCTTCCCGGTCGGCCCGCTCGATCGCATCGTCAATCTCGCCCACCGGCTACTCCCCCTCGTCCAACACGGCGTCGCCGCCCTTGATGTGACGGGCCGGATTCAGCCCCTTCTCCATCAAGTCGACCGCCCACAGCATCGACTGGACGCCCTCCAGCTTCGCCAGGCCCGGCGTCGGCCCGAGGCGGAACCCGCCGGGCTGCGGCTTGCCGGACGCCGCGTAGGGCAGGAAGTCCAGCGGGCTCTCCCCCGGCGAGGGATAGACGACGCAGTCGGACAGCACGGCCAGCGGGAACAGGCCGGTCAGCTCCACCATGTTGCGCAGCTTGCGGTGCATGTTGACCCGCGCCTTGGAGATGACAGCGGCCCTGATGTCGGGCCGCCAGGTCGGCCGTTCCAGGGCCGGCCACCGCTCACCCTCCTTGTAGGACTTGCCCTGCGGGCGCTCACGGAGCTTGCCCACGCCGCCCTTGACCGTGGCCTTGATGGCCGCGAGGACGGCGGCCATCGCCGGGTCGGCCTGCTTGTGCTGCTCCATCGCCGCGAGGAAGGCCCGGCCGTCCAGGTCCCGGGTGACGCCGAGGTCGGCGAGGGTGTCGACGTAGGCGGTCTTGAGCCGGTCGTGCCACGGGTCCAGGTACGCGCCGGTCTCGCGGCGCAGGTAAGCCTCGATCGGGGCGACGTTGTAGCCGAGTTCCTGGGCGTAGGCGACGGTGTGTGTCTGGTACCAGGCCGGGCCCGTCGGACGCTCACCGGTCGGCGTGAACGGCGAGGGCAGGCGCGGGTCCAGCTCTACGTGGGAGAGGTCGACCAGCCAGGAGCCGGGGATCTTCGGGTTGAACTTCGGGCCCACGAAGTGGTCGGGGGCGGACAGGCCGACGACCAGGCGGGCGGCGGCCGCAAGGAACGCGGTGTTCAGGTCCAGGCCCACCGCGTACGGCAGCACGCACTCCTCATCGGTCAGCAGGTCCACCGGCCGCACCCACTGGTAGGCCTCTTCGTTGAGGAAGCCGCCACTCCAGCCGGAGTTCACGACGACGGGGTGTTCGGCGGTGGCCTCCGGCGGTGCCGGGTCCATCGGGTCTGTCCCCAGCGAGCCCGGGTTGTGGCCGGACACCCAGTTCCCGGTCTCCTCATCGCGCTCCGGCTTCGTGGGCGGGCGCAGCGCGGTCATCAGCTCCAGCCCGGACACGGCGGTGGAGCCGCGCGGGGTGATGACCCGCTGGGCGTACCGCTCGCGCCCCTGCGCCTTGCGGTAGATCCGCGCCCACGGGCCGAACCCGCGCTGGGTGAGCTGCCACTTCGCCTTCGCGACCTGCTTGACCACCGGGTGGTCGGCGGGCAGGCGCAGGGAGCGGCGCTGCTCATGTCCTTCCAGACGCTCAGGGAGGCCGAGCTTCACGGCGGCCGCGGCAGTGACCACGATCAGCGGGTCGGAGTCCTTGCCGTACCGATTGAACTTCGGCGCACCGAGGCCGGACTCACGCAGCGTCCACTCCACAAGCTCCACCACCGTGCGAGCGGGGCAGTCGAGCACGATCCCGTCGACGCCGTACGCGGAGCCGTCACCGTCCAGCACCGCGAGCGGGCCATGCGGGACCCGCGAGCCGACAGCAGGCTGCGCGGGCTTCCTCGCGGGCGGGCGGCGTGACGATGCCGCCGCGCGGGGTACGGGGCGCTCCAGCTCCGCCGGGGCCTGGGCAGTAGCCTGCGGGTCGTTGGTCTCGGGGGCGGCCGGGCCAGTGAACGTCTGCGGCACGGCGGCCTGGACGAGTGCGGCAGGGGCGCCGTGGACGGGGTACTTCGCCGCCCAGACCTTCAGGAGCCGCTGGTACGCCTCCAGACGCGGCGGCTTCGGCTCGGAGCGGCCGTTCTCGTAGTTCTTCACCGTCTGCGTCGTCGTCTTGAGCGCGGTCGCGAGACGGGCCTCAGGGAGATGACGTTCTGAGAGCTATTGGTGTCAGGCGCGGCCAAGACGGCCAGCGGCGGCGCGTGCGGGCCTGGCGATGCCTGCGGACCGGTCGCGCTCTGCCCGCCTGCCACTCTTCCTCCACGACGTCCCGGTCCTCGCCGCGCCGCTGGCCGAGCTGCTCCAGCACAGCCCCTCCACGCCCATGTGGCGCCCCGTCCACGACCCTGACAAGCGAGTCCCCTTCGTGGGTCTTCGCGGTTGAGCGGTGTGGCCGACTCTGGCGGCAGGGGTGTCGTCACAGTCGGTGTTCGGTCTGCGGGGTCCCGGCCCTGGATGCGAAGAGCCCGCAGCCTTGCATGATCATTTCTGTTCTTCACGCAGAACGATCATGCAGGGGTCACGGGCTTGAACAACGATACGACGTTGCTGCTCGACCTGAACGGGGTGGCCGTCCAGCGTGTCGAAGGGGCGCCGCCCCGAGTGGCCCTGGACCCTCGTCCACCATCTCAAGCACCTGCATCCCCGGCCTGCCGAGTTGGTCCCGAACCCAGGGTGGTCGGCCTCAGGAGGCGGGCAGGAGCACCGAAGAGTCCGGTTCCAACTGGGTGCCGAAGCCGCCGACGACGGCAAGCCGGTCCAGATCGACGACGGCGATCCGGTTGGTGCCCAGCAGGGACACATACGCCAGGGGCCTGCCGGGGTGCAGTGACACGGCGGCCGGGGTCCCGTCGAGCTGAAGGGAGCGGACCGGCCGCAGGTCGGTGCTGAACACGGTGAGGGTGCCCGCGACTATGTCCGTCACCAACAGCCGCTCGTCGTCGAGGGTGTAGACCCGCAGCGGGTCTCCGCCCACCTTCCTGCTCCGCCGCACCTTCATGGAGCGCGCGTCCATGGCGACCAGGGAGGAGCTCTTACGGGCACCGACGAACAGCGTCTCCTCGTCCCGGCTCAGACAGCTGCTCTCGGGCAGTTGGCCGGGAGTCACCAGGAGCGGTGGGACGGAGGCGTCGTGGGGGCGCACAAGGCTCACCGTGTGCGACAACAGGCCGGTGACGTAGGCTCGTTCGCCGTCCCGGCTGAGCGTGAACAGATGGGTCTTCACCCCGTGCGTGGGTACCGCCCTGGTCGGTGCCTGGTCGGTGGACGGGGCGTCGAAACCGAGCAGTACCGCCTTCTCCTCACTCAGGGCGTACAGCCGGTCGTGGCGGTCGATGCCCATGCCGTGGATGCGGTTGAACGGCCGGGTGTCGATGGTCCGGGCCAGAGACCGCTCGACGAGGTCGATGACGAAGACCGCGGCGCCGCCCTCGCCGACGACGGAGGACATGCGCACTCCATAGTGCCCGACATAGGCGAATCGCCCACGAGAGTCGACGACCATCTCATGCGGATAGTCGGGCAGCCCGACGGTCTGCAGGCGCTGCCCCGACGCGGCGTCGTAGAAACCGATCGCGTGGCTGCCCTTCTCCACCACCACCAGTACGTCGGCCTCCGCCGCCCGGGGAGCACCGGCAGCCGGCGTGGTCAGCCCGCTCGCTAACGTTCCGGCGCCCGCCGCCTTGATCACCGTACGACGCGTCACCACAGTCCCTCACCTCGATCTCTCGACAGCCCGCCATCGTCGCCGGCGCGGGACCGCAGCCCTCGCGTCCAGGCATGAGTCTGCTCGACACGGAACCGTGGCGTCCAGATTTTCGCCAGAGCGCCGGCACCCACACGAACTGAACCACCGGCCCCCGCGGACCCCGTCACCCAGCCAGGGGCGCACCGAGCGGAAAGACCCGAGCACGACGACGCCGACCGAACCCATCGGCGTCGTCGCACGGCAGGAGCGAGCTGATCGCGTTACGAACGCTCAAGGGCCGCCAGCGCGAACGTCAACGGCAAGCGCGGCGACGGCAAGCGCGAGCGCCGTCGCCGACATCCTCATACGGATCTCCCGACTTCCCCGAACCCCCAGACAAGCGGCGATCAGGCGACCGCCGCCGCCTGGAAGACCACGGCCGTGCTGATCCTGTCCGGAGTAGGCCGGACTGGGACTAGGCCACCGCGCACCTCCTATGTTGAACTGCCCCTTTATCACGGCGAGTTGCACGGTGGCCCGCCTCATGTGCAGGAAGCGGAAGCCCCTCGTGGGTGTGCGTCCCGGGAGCAAGCCCGCGCACACCTGAACCTCGATCGGCTACACCCACGCAACGGGACGCCATCGCGGAGTCCCCCAACAAAGGAGCTTGAATGTCAAGACTCAGACGAGTAGGCCTCGTGTTGACCATGGCTGCTCTGCTGTCTGCCACGGTCGTGCCGGCCGCGTCCGCAGCGCCGGACGGTTCTGGCCACGGTGTGCCTCTGGACCAGCTGACGGTGGTCACCACCCCGGTGGCATCCGGTCTGAAGCAACCGGTCGCGATGGTCGCGGCCAACGACCACAGCGGGCGGATGCTCATCGCCGAGAGAGCCGGCACGGTCCGGGCCTTCCACCCGAAGGACGGGCTCGCCGCCGACCCGCTGCTGGACATCAGCGACCGGGTGAACAGCACCGGATTCGAACGCGGCCTGCTCGGCATCGTCCCGGCGCCCGACTTCCGGAAGACCTCCCAGGTGTACGTGGCCTACACCAGCCGGCCGGACGGAGCATTAACGCTGTCCCGGGTCCCGCTCGGCGACCCGGCGCGGGAGCAGGTGCTGCTCACCCAGGAGCACTCCCAGTTCACCAACCACAACGGCGGCCAGCTCGCGTTCGGCCCTGACGGCTACCTGTACTGGAGCCTCGGCGACGGCGGAGGCGGCGGGGACCCGTTGGGCAGCGGGCAGAACCTCGGCACGCTGCTCGGCAAGATCCTGCGCCTGGACGTGAGTCGCTCCTGCGGCGAGCTCCCCTACTGCGTCCCGAAGAACAACCCGTTCGTCGGAACGCCCGGGGCCCGGCCGGAGATCTGGGCCTACGGTCTGCGCAACCCGTGGCGGTTCTCGTTCGACAAGCTCGACGGCTCCCTCTGGGTGGGCGACGTCGGTCAGAGCGCGTTCGAAGAGATCAACCACACCAGGGCCGGGCGCGGCGGGCTCAACTTCGGCTGGTCCTGCAAGGAAGGGCCCGCGGTGTTCAACGCCGAACGCTGCGAACCGGACGCCAACTACACCGACCCGATATTCCACTACCAGACCGGCGTTGACGGCTGCTCGGTCATCGGCGGACACGTCTACCGCGGCCAACGGCACGCCCGCCTCGCCTTCGGCACCTACGTAGCGACCGACTGGTGCTCCGGAACCGCATGGGCAGTGCGCGAGAACGGCGACGGCACCTACCGCAGCGCCACGATCGGCCAGTTCCCGACCCAGGTCAGCTCGTTCGCTGAAGACCGGTCCGGCGAGCTGTACGTGATCACCGACCAAACCGGCGAACTGCACCGCGTCGGCTTCGAGCGCGTCACACCGCGGGCGGACTGACCGTAGGGCCGGGGCCGGGTGGGAGATGGAGCGCCACCTCCCACCCGGGCCCCGGCAGGCGGTCAGCCGAGCCGGTACCGGCAGGCCCGGAACACGGTCTGGTTGAAGGTGTTGCCGGCGGTGCCCTTGCCGCCGGTGCGCAGCGAGACCCATTCGGAGCCGGTCGAGGGTGGCGGCTACTTGCGGCATGTCAGGTCGTGTTCGGGCAGTTTGCCGGGGGCCAGGTAGGCGTTGACCTCGCGACCTTCGACCACGAGGCCGACCGCTGTCCGCGCTGACGGAGCACACCCGCTGAGGGCGCCCCTCATCATGACCGCTCGACGCCCCGTACGCCGACATCGCCCTCCACAGACACAAACGGCGGCAACGATGGCCCGGTGCCGACTGCAGGCGAGTCGCAACCAGGAAGATCCATAACCGAGGAGACACCGATGACCGCGCCACTGAACGACGCCGCCTGGGAGCGGGACAGCGCCATCCGCGAGCAGCAGTTCGAGCGGCTCAGCTCGGTTGCCGCCGGCCTCGCACAGTCACCGGGCCAGACCCATCCGGACACCCTGGCAGCCGACTACGCCCTCCATGCCCACGTAGCCGAGCACCCTTCATCCGGCATCGTGGACGTGCGCTTGAAGTACCCGGTCACGGCGAGACGGTCCTGGGCGACGAGCTCGTGGGCTTGGCGGGCCTGATACGGATCTGCCGCGTCACGACCAGTAGTCCCGGCCGCCGATCGGTACGGTCGGCCACGACGATGGTCATCCGTGTTCCAGACCTGCTTGCCCATGGGCGAGCGCGGGGTTCATGATGCGGGGGCTCTTGTCGCTACACCGAGAACCCCAAGTACGCGGCCGCGTTTGCCACGTCACGCCAAGGACCTGTTCAGCCGCCGCTCCCACCAGGTCTTCGACCTCGTCGAGCGGGACCGCGTGCACCCGCTCCCCCACCGGGACGACCCGATCAGCACGCAGGCCGAACGGCGCGGGCTGGAGCGGCCCCTGGACCTGGCGCGGTGGCTGGAACTGTACGAACCCGAGACTGTGCCGAGCTGGGCGGTTCCGGAGTGAAGGGTGTGAGTGTCACCGGTGTTGCCGCTGTCACTCCTGCCTCGTCAGTTGTTCCGGCAGCCGTCCAAGGCCCGCAGCGCCTCGGCCGCCGCCTCGCGTACGGAATCGATTGGGTCCGCGTCCAGGGCGGTGAGCCGGTCGCGCAGCCGCTCCTCGCCCGGGGGGAGCGTGCCCGTCTCCTCCACCCAGTGGGCGATCCCCTTTGCGGCGGCCTGACGCACCCACCAATCCACGTCGTCCAAGTGGCGCACGAAGAGCGGCAGATCGTGCGGAGTGCCGGCGTCCGTCGCATTGTGCGGATCCAGGAGCGACAACGCGGCGGCTCGGACAAGGGGGGAGGTGGTCCTGTCCACCAGTTCCCGCACACCGGGCAGGGCTTCCGCCAGGCCCGCAAGGACCCGCTCTGCCACCCCGACCAGAGTAGGCGCGACGCCGAGACGGGCCACCAGCGCCCGGGCGACCGCCGCGCGTTCCCACGGCCGGAACCCGGTGTCCGCCATGGCGTCCAGGCCACGCAGCGCACCTCCGTACACCTCGCGCTCGGCATGGCCCAGCAGGGGGAGCAGCAGCCACACGGCGTCCCATCTCCCCATCTCGCCGTAGGCCATGGCCGCTGCCGCGAGTGTGCAGGCGGGGGTTGTCGGGTCGGTGAGTGCGCCCCGCAGGAGCTTCGTGGCGGTCTTGCCGCCGACGGATCCCAGGGTGAAGGCGGCCGACGGGCCGGCCGACTCCTTGCTCAGCCAGCGGGATGCCGGACCCAACAGCCGTTCGTCACCGGATCGCGCGAGCAGATAGAGCAGTTGTGCGGCCATCTCCGGATCCCGCTCCGCCTCCAGAGCAGCGAGCAGCGCGTCCTGCACTTCCGGGCGGTCCACGCTCGCCAGTCGGAAAACCGTGGCGCGGCGCACCTCAGTGGAAGGGGCGTCGGTCAGATCTCTCAGCAGCGACGGCAGCAGCCGTTCGATGTGCTGCTCCGGCAGCAGCAACAGGGCGCCCGCACGGGCGGCGTCCTCGCCCCACTGGGCTGTACGGACCAGCTCCGCCTCGACGTCCCGGTCCTCGCGGAAGACCCGCACCATGGCCCACGCCCGACCCCCGATGCCGTGTGCCGGATCGCCCAGCAGCCGGACAAGCGCGGGAACATCACCGGGCACGCCCAGCTCCTGCAACGCCTCCAACGCGTTGATCCGAAGGTGATAGTCGGGGTCGCCGAGCAGTCGCCCATAGGCGTCCACGACCTCCCGGTCGCTCAGCCCGAGCCGGATCGACGCCAAAGAGGCCCGCCTGCGCACCCACGGATCGTCGTCGTCCATCAGCGCGGGCAGGACCTCCGCCCCGGCCTCGGGGACCCCCAGCCTGCCCAGGCCCACCGCCGCGCCTTCCCGCACCTCGGGCGCGGGGTCGGCAGCTGCCCGGACGAGTGCTGCGGCGTGCTCGGCTCCGCCGAGTTTGCCGAGCCCCTTCGCCGCTGCTGCCCGTCGCCAGGTGTCGCCCGTCTCCAACTCCCTCAGGAAGAAGGCAACCTGATGTTCTGTCGTCATGTGCACCCCGGGAGGTAAGACTGCCGAACCGACGGGAGGTTGCGCCGACGGACGCCTATGTCATTCGTCCAAGAGCGTGCAGATCTTCAACCCGTGGCTTATCACTCGGTGGTTCGTCGGCAGTCGCCCGAGCCGCAGTTGTCCGTGAGGCCAGGGTGTCTGCCGTCCGCAAGGCGCTTCTCGCGCTGGTCGAGCCCGATGTTCGTGGGGATCCCATGTCACCGTTGCGCTGGACCACCAAGCCCCCCGCAGGCTCGCCGAGGAACCGACCCGCCAGGGCCACCGGGTCTGCGCGGATACAGTGGACGACCTCCTGCGCGAGGAGAGCTTCAGCCTGGAGGGCAACGCCAAGACCCTTGAAGGCGCCCGGCATGGCACAGTAAACACTCCCGGCGATCCTCGAGAACAGTCCCAAGGCCCGGGCTCAGTTCAACATCGACGAACCCCTCGGAGACGCCGTGGCGATCGTCTCGCACGTCATGGCAGACCGGCTCGGCATCGGCCTCGGTGACGACCCCACCATCGACCGGCTCGATGACGCGGCCCGTACCCTGGTCCTCGCCCGCGGGCCCCTGGGCAGCGCCGACCTGGTGCGCGAACACGTCAACCTTGCACGCCAGCAACGGAACACGCAGAAAGACGCCTCCGAGTAGCCGAAACCCCCTCGGGCCCCCTCACGCAGATGTCCCGCCCGCCGCGCCCCAGCCTCCGAGGAAGTCGGACAGGGGCGCGGCGTTGCTGTTCCTCACGGACCATCTGTCCGGCGAAGACGTCACGGTCCACGTACGGGTCGACGGCGGCGAGGACCAGGCGCTGAAGTTCGACGGGTTCGAGGGCTTCGACCTCCCACTGCGCAGGGCGGTCGACGTCGAAGCCGCAACCATGCTTCGTGCAGGGTCGCCACCAAGTCCGGATACCTCCCGGAAGGCACCAAACGCAGCGCCGCCGTGCATGACGATGGCCGACACGACATGCATCTGCACGCCCGCATCCGAGGAGACCGGGACACCCCACCGACACCGCCCGGTGGTCCCAGATCAAGCCGCCCTCCGGAGCCAATTCACGACGCCTGATCTTCACGAATCATGCGTGAACTGGGGCCAGTTGGGGCCGCCTTGGTGAGGCCGCTGAAAGTCGCCCTGGCCAGAGTTCCTGCAGATGGCTCAATAGGATCTGGCGCGGTGAGCTGGGAAGCTCTCAGCTGGTCAGCCTTCGTCGTGTCCCGGAAGGGGTCGTGGCGGAGATGAGGTGGTCGACGACCCCGATAGCACTGCCACAGCGTTGGTAGGCGGCTCGTTGGCGCTCCGCTCCGCTGCCGTGGGCACGAAGGCGTGACCACAGGGTGCTGATGAGCTCGGTATCGCCTTGATCTCGTAGTGAGGGTTCCAGCCAGGACAGCAGTTGTTCGACCTGGTCGGCGGCGGGAGCGAGGCGGCCCGTGCGCAGGTCGATGCTCTCGCCGGCGAGGCCGTCGCGGGCTGCGCGCCAGTATGCGGCGCGCAGCATCTCAGGCTGGGGCCTGAACGCCGGGTCTCCGGAGCCGATGGCCTGGAGGGCGGTGGCGACCATCGCTCTGACGAGGCCGGCGAGCAGTACGGTCTCGCCCGCCGTGGTGGTCGCGTCGGCGAAGCGGAATTCGAGTGTGGGTACGTGGTGCGAGGGCCTGATGTCCCAGTACAGGCCGCCTCGGTCCATGACCGTGCCAGTGGCGAGGAAGCCCGAGACGAGCTCTTCGAAGTGGTCGGGGGACTCGAAGTACGGCGGGGGGCCGGCGACCGGCCACCGTCCCCAGATCGTCGTGCGCCAGCTCGCGTACCCGGTGTCCCGGCCCGCCCAGTACGGCGAGTTCGCTGCGAGGGCGATGAGGACGGGAAGCCGTGGCCGTAGGTGGTTGCTGACGTCCAGCGCGGTGGCCAGGTCAGGAACGCCGACGTGGATATGGCAGGCGCAGGCGCTCTGCTCGTCGTCCAGGGCGCGGAACACGGCGGCGCTTCGGTCGTAGCGGGGCCCGGCGGTGAGGGGAGGCGGGGCGGCCTGACCGAGCACGGGGGTTCCGCTGGAGATGGTGCGCAGGCCTTGCCGCTCGGCGGCCCGTGCGACTGCCGCCCGCAGGGAGCTGACCTGCTCGGCCAGGTCGGCGAGGCTGGTGTGCGGGTCGGTACGTACCTCAACCTGGTAGCGGGTGATTTCCGTGGTGACCCGCCCGCCGAGTTCGCATGCCGCTTCTGCCACCACTTCTTCCGCCTCCGGGCTTACCTGCCGCGATACCGGATCGACCAGCAGGTACTCCTCCTCGACGCCCACCGTCAGAGGGGCTGGTCCGCCGGGGCCGGTTCGGCTCCGGCGGTGGCTTGGGACCGCCTCTTGTGCGCCGTCAGGGGTGTGCCCTGTACTCGTCATGGTGACCATGCTGTCACGTTCGGTGAGCACAGGCGGGGTGCGAAGACCACATTCTCTCGACCTTCCGGGGAGCGGGACATTGCGCGAGCGGACACAGGTACTGATCGCCGGAGGTGGGCCCGCGGGAGCGACAGCGGCCACTCTGCTGGCTCAACAGGGCATCGACGTCGTGCTGTTGGAACGCGAACGGTTCCCCCGCTACCACATCGGGGAGTCCCTGCTCCCGTCCCTCTTGCCGGTTCTGGACATCATGGGCGCCCGCGAGACCGTCGAACAGCACGGCTTCGTCCGCAAGACCGGCGCCTTCTACGGCTGGGGCGGCCAGGAATGGGCCCTGCGTTTCGACGATCCGGCCCGGCCGGCCGGCCACAGCTTCCAGGTCGTCCGTTCCCAGTTCGACCACCTCCTCCTTCAACACGCCCGCCACCAGGGAGCGGACGTGCGGGAAGAGTCGCAGCTGCGCCGCATCGCCCTGTCCGACGGCCGGGCCACCACGGCTTCGTGGTCCGCCGGGGACGGCCGCGACGGAGAGATCGACTTCACCCACCTGATCGACGCCACCGGGAGGGCTGGAATGCTGGGCGCACGGCAACTGCGCGCGCGGCGTGTGCACGACGTGTTCCGCAACGTCGCCGCCTGGGGCTACTGGCGCGGTGCCGCAGCCCTGCCCGACGCACCCGAGGGAGCGATCGGCGTCTTCTCCCTGCCCGACCACGGCTGGCTATGGGCCATCCCCTTGCACGACGGCACCCTCAGTGTCGGACTGGTCACCGACAAACGCTCCTTCAACCAGGCCAAGGACAACCACGGTTCCATCGACGCGGTCTACCACGAGGCACTCGCCCGATGCCCCCTCCTGGCCCGCATGCTCGCAGGCGCGCGGCAGGTCTCGGCCCTCAAGGTCGAGAGCGACTACTCCTACACCAGCGACGCCTTCTGCGGCCCGGGCTACTACCTCGCGGGCGATGCCGCCTGCTTCCTCGACCCGCTGCTGTCCACCGGCGTGCACCTGGCCATGTACAGCGGCCTCCTCAGCGCCGCGTCCATCGCCGGGAACCTGCACGGCGAAGTCGACGAGGCCGACGCCCGACGCTTCTACCAGACCACCTACCAGAACGCATACGAACGCCTCCTCGTCCTGGTCAGCGCGTTCTACCGCATCCACGACGGCCGCGACGCCTACTTTCGCCAAGCACAGGCCCTCAGCCACCGCGACCAGCAAGGACTACGCCTCCACGAGTCGTTCCTTAACATCATCACCGGTGAGGAAGACCTCCACGACGCCCAGCAAGACCGCCTCAACTCCCTCTACGAAAAGCTCCGCACCCCCCTGACCGGCCACCGGGCCCAGGGTCTCGGCGGACACGGCACCAGCCAGATGCTCCCCCTGCCCGCCACACCCGACCACGCAGCCGCGGGCCTCTACCTCTGTCTCACCCCCTACGCCACCCTGCGCCCCATCCCCTGATTGGCCAGGGCGTTTTCGTTCCTGGAGTGTCATCAGATGTCAGCACGGTAGGCCCAAAGGGCAAGCAGTGCGCGGAGCGCGTCCTGCTCGAACTGCCCGCGGGCTTCGTACCGTGCGAGAGAATGGGCGGCGCTCCGATGTGGCACAACGGGGTGTGGGGTCAGGAGGGACATGAGGCAACCGCACGGGAGCGGCTCAACGGCGCCCGGCTGTACGACGCACGGGACGGAGGCGGCCGGTGAGCGGTATCAAGCTGCGTGACCACCAGGTCGAGGCCGTGGCCGCAATCGTGCGGGGACTGGACATCCCGCCCGGGAGAATTCCGCCGGACGGTCTGCGGGGGCAGGTGCATGCCGCGTGCGGGACGGGAAAGACCATCTTCGCGGCCGCGGCAGCGAAGCGGATCACGCCCAAGGGACGCGTTCTGGTTCTGGTGCCGACGCTGGACCTGCTGACCCAGACCGTGCGGGCGTGGCGCGCGGCCGGCCACAAGGGTCCGGCGGTGGCGGTGTGTTCCCTGCACGACGACCCGGAGCTGTGGACCCTGAAGGTCCGGTGTACCACCAACCCGATCCAGCTGGCGCTGTGGCACGGCGTCGGGCCGATCACCATCTACGCGACGTACGCCTCACTCGGTGTCCTGGCGGAGGCCTTCGCCGGCGCCTACGGCCAGCAGCTGGACCCGATGGACCTGGTGTGCGTGGATGAAGCGCACCGCACCAGTGGCTCGATGGGGAAGGCGTGGGCCGCCGTCCACGACCAGAGCGTGATCCCGGCGGCGCGGCGGCTGTATCTGACGGCGACGCCGCGGATCTGGCAGGAGCGTCCCCCGCACTGGGAGGTCGCCGAGGGCGTCCGTGACGCGCTGCCGCAGGAGATGGCGGCCTCCATGGACGACGAAGACGTCTTCGGTCCCGTGCTCTACAAGCTCTCCCTGGCCTCCGCGGTGTCCCGCGGGCTGCTCGCCCGGTATCAGATCATCGTCATGGAAATCCGGGACCCGGTCGTCACCCCGGAGCGGCTGATGGGCGAGGAACGGCTCGGTGAAGAGGTACGCGGGCAGCGCCTTGGAGCGCTTCACGCCGCGCTGCTGCGGACGCTGGCCGAACACAGTCTCAGCACGTGCATCACCTTCCACCACCGGACGATGGAGGCGCAGGCGTACGCGGAGGGCCTGGAGCGCGTCGCGGCGAAACTGCACGCCGACCAGCCGGAGCGGTATCCGGCGAAGATCTGGGCCGACTGGCTGTGCGGTGAGCACGAAGCGGAGCACCGGCGCTCGATCCTGGGCAGGTTCGGCAGCACCGCCCTGCGGGCGGTGCTCTCCAACTGCCGTGTTCTGGGCGAGGGTGTCGACATCCGGGCCGTGGACAGTGTCGCGCTGCTGGACCCCAAGGGGGCGCCCCACGACATCGTCCAGGCCATCGGCCGCGCTCTGCGGCAAAAGCCCGGGCAGAGGAAACTGGCCTCGCTGATCGTGCCCGTGTTCCTCCAGCCGGGCGAGCAGGCCGAGGACATGCTCACCTCCGCCTCCTACCGGCCCCTGGTGCAGGTCCTTCAGGGGCTGCGGGCGCACGACGAAGAGGCCGTGGAACTGCTCGCCATCCCGCAGGAGCCGCAGAAGGCCGACGTCCAGCCGTCCCGTTCCATCGGCACGTCGCCGGAGGACGACGGCGACGAGTCCCGTCTGCTGCTGCGCTTTGCCGCTCCGCGTGACCCGAACATGATCGCCAACTGGGTCTCCTTCAACGTCATCGACACCGAACGCCAGGACTGGGCCCGTGGCTGGGCAGCGCTGCAGAAGTTCGCCGACCGCGAGGCCCACGCCCGGGTGCCGTACGGCCACAAGGAAGGCGCCTACCCGCTCGGGCAGTGGGTGGCAGAACAACGACGGGCCTTCGGAGCGGGGCAGATGACCGGCTCGCGCGCCCGGCGGCTGGAGAAGCTCGGCATGGTGTGGTCCGTGGCGGACGAGCGCTTCCAGGAGAACCTGGCGGCGGCCCGCGCCTACTTCGAGGACCACTGGACGCTGTGCGCGCCCCGCGACGCGACGGCACTGGACCGGAAGGTGGGGCAGTGGCTGTCCAACCTACGCCGCCAGGGCGCGCTGGCCGACCACCCCGAGTGGGACGCTGCGCTCAAGGAGATCGATCCGGACTGGAATCCGCAGTGGCAACGGCACTACGCCGCGCTGCGCGAGCTGGTGGCCGATGAAGAGGGCCAGTCGGAGGTCCTGCCCGGGTTCACGGTCCACGCGATGGACATCGGCAAGTGGCTGGCCCGGCAGCGCGAGCCCGAGGTCTGGCGGGCCCTGCACGACGGGCAGCGCGGGCGCCTGGAGCGGCTGGGCATCACGCAGCTCGCCGCCGAGCCGGAACTGCCCGCGAAGGCCTCCCCCACGCCCTTCTCGAAGGCGCCCGCGGGAGCCTTCGAGAAGGGCGTGGCGGCCCTCGCACAGTACAAGGCCCGCACAGGATCTGTGACGGTCCCTCGGGGGCACGTAGAGACGATGGAGGACGGATCGGAGGTGAAGCTCGGGGTGTGGATCATGAACCAGAAAGGCCGCCGCGCCAAGCTCACTGCCGCCAAACTCCAGGCCCTGGCCAGCCTCGGGCTCGCCTGGGCAACGTAGAGGTATGCGGGATGTGGAGTGTTGATTGGTTGCTTGTGAACCGGAAACTGGGCCGCGGTCGGGTTCCGGACGGACGAGTGCGGCCCCGGTGGCGGGGTGTGTTCGGCTTGTTCGGGTGATGCTGACCCGCACAAACCGCGACAACACTGGTGTGCGCTTTTCAATCGGTGGCCCGTAGATCATCTGACCTCCGCCGACTCGCCTGCACGCTGCCGTTGCCCGTGTGGCATAAGAGGGCAACTGACCTGGTGCGCAGGTGATTTGAGGAACACTCAGCGGACCATCTTGCTGAGAGGGCGCTCCGGCCGAGTACTCCCGGCCGGAGCCCGCGCATTCGTCGCCCAGGTGACGGACATCCGGGTGTGAACCCCGTCGGATCGTGAATGATTGTCGATGTAACGACAAAGCTGACCCCTGGCTATAGGCTCGGGCAATCTGTCAGCGACAAGCCCATGGGGGGCCCGTGACACAACGTCAGCTCGCCGGATCAGTCAGAGGGTTACGCCGTATCGCGGTCCTCACCGCACTCGCCCTGACCGTCCCACTGACGGCCACCACCGCCGAGGCACACAGCGGCGTGGAGGCCTCCCCGGGCAATCCCGTCATCGCCTGGAACATTCACGCCCAGACCGCCATCTACGACACCGCCAAGCAGTCGCCCACCACCAGCACCCGCAGCTTCGCCATCGTGCAGGGCGCCGTGTACGACGCGGTCAACGCCGTCGCCGGCCGTCCGTACGAGCCCCTGGTCAGCGCGCCCCGCAGCCGCCCCGGGGACTCCACCGCCGCGGCGGTGGCCGCTGCCGCCCACGACACGCTGCTGTGGCTCTTCCCCGGGCAGGCCGAGTCGCTGAAGGCCCGGTACGACGAGGCGCTGGCCAAGATCCCCGACGGCCGCGCCGAGGACGGCGGGGTGGCCGTCGGCAGGGCCGCCGCCGCGGCGATGACCGAGAGCCGCCGCGACGACGGCTTCGACCCCACCGCGCCGTGGACCGTTGGCACCGAGCCGGGCGAATACCGGCTCACCCCGCCCGGCTACGTCAACGTCGGCGCCTGGGTGCCGAATCTCAAGCCGTTCGTCGTCCCCGACGCCGGCGCCTACCGGGTCAAGCCACCGCCGGCCCTGACCGGCGCCGCCTGGGCCCGCGACCTGAACGAGGTCAAGAGCCTCGGCGCGGCCACCAGCACCGTCCGTACCGAGGACCAGACCGAGGCGGCGATCTGGTGGGACGACCCCCGGATGGTCGAATGGTCGATCACCCGACAACTCGCCGGCGAGCACCGCCTCAGCAGCCTCCGGACGGCCCGGCTGCTCGCCATGGTGTACGTGGCCTCCGCCGACACCCTGATCGCCTGCTACAAGGCCAAGGCGCACTGGAACTTCTGGCGCCCGGTGACGGCCATTCCGCTCGCCGGCACCGACGGCAACGCGGCCACCGATCCCGACCCGGACTGGACGCCGCTGCGGGTCACCGCCCCGTCGCCGGAGTACCCGTCGGGCCACGCCTGCTTCACCACGGCGGTCATGACGGCCCTGGGGTCGTTCTTCGGCCGTGACGACCTCACGTTCGCCGCGTACAGCCCCGCCTCCGGCACGACCCGCCACTACGACAGCTTTCAGGAGGCGACAGCCGAACTCCTGGAGGCGCGAATCTGGGCCGGCGTGCATTACCGCTTCGCCTCCGAGCACGGGCACCGGCTCGGGCTGGCGGTCACCCGCGACGTCCTGAACCGCGCCTTCCAGCGGCGCTGACGCGGCCGTCCCTTCCTCGGTGGCCGGTCAAGGACGCCAGCAGCAGCGACAGTTGCAGACCAAACGGGAGTACCGGCGCGAAGCCGCGCGGCGGGAGGCGTACGGCGCGCTCATCGCAAGCACAAAGCTGCTGTCGGCGTCCTGGTGGAGGTTTTCCGATCTGGCCCGGGCCGTCCCAACGCTCCAGCGTCCGCGTCGATCTCACCTCGGCCGATCAAGTAGAAGGGACAGCCACTCACTGGGAAACCTTCCGGCCTCGCCGCATTCTCAGTCCGCGGACGAGTACTTCCGCTGGAGGCTGTCTCCGTAATCGATCCGCTTCCGGACCTGTTCGGGCGTCTCCGCTTGCCTTCTCTGCTCACGTTGCCGCTCGGTGAGAGCAGGGGCTGCTGAGGGCGTGTCCCCATCGCGGTCCGTCACGGTGAACTGACCGCCATGCCCCTCGCCTTCGTTCACATCGTTCTGCGCAGTTGAGAGGGTGGAAGCGCACACAAGCCCTACCCCCGCGAACACGCCGACGAGCACAGTCCTTCGGTGCATGGCCACCTCAGTCCACCTGGCCGCGTGTGAGCCAGAAGAGTACTTCCTCTCCAGAGACCGTCGACCGCAAGGAACAAGACCTTCGGCGATGCCGAACAGCGCGCGAAACAGCACTTCAAGTTCCCAACCACTTACTCAACTCAGGGAGAAGGAGATGAGTCCAGGGCCGAGGAGACGCTCCACCCCGCAAGTGCCGCTGTGGATCATGGCTGCCTTCTGTGCGGTTGTCGCCGTCGCACTGCTTGTCTCTGCGGACGGGTCGGTATGGGCGTACGCGGGAGGAGTCGGCGTGGCTCTCGCTGCAGTGTCCTTGGCCGTGAGCGCGGCCAAGCGAAGCAGATCGTGAGTCACCGCAGACCTGCACACTCAGGCAGTAAGAGCTGCAAGCTGCACCACGCCCCCGCCTACGGTCCCCGGCCGGAGGCCTCGCCGGCCGGGGACCTCACCGCGACCGGCGCGGAGAGGTGTACCCCAGCCGCCAGATCTGGCGTGGCCCCTCCATCAAGGGGCCCGTCGGCTCGCAGCTGATGAGGGGTGAGACGGCCTGCCTCATGGACCCGTAAGGCCGGAGGACCTGGCTGCGTACGCTAGGATTGATCTTGAACTGGTCGCCGCAACTCCGGGCGGCTGGTCGTGCGTTGGTGGTCCAAGGAAAGACGCCCCGCTTCCTGCGGGGAAATGCAGGTGCAAGGCCTGCCCGGCGCTCCGATCCGAGCCGCATCCCGCCGTCACCGGGATGCGGCTCGTGGCATGTCCGGGGCCCCGTCCCGATCACCCCGACCATGCGGGCGGTGCGGGCCAAGACCTTCGAGGTCAGACGGGACATCTACCTGCGCGAACGCCTCCTGGAACAGCACGCCTGGTACCGCCGCAAGGCCGCCCTGGCACACCGGTCGGCGGCACGCTGGTCCTCCGTCACCGCCTCCCTGACCCGGCTCACCCTCCTCGCGGCCACGCTCAGGGCCGCCGACGTGATCGGCCGCTGAAACCTGACCGGCCTGTTCACCGCGACCGCCGCGGCCGCGGTGGCCTGGCAGGAGGTCCGCCGACACCGCCCGCTGACCTACGCCCACTCCCTCGCCGAACAGAACCTGGAGACCCTGCGGATCGAGATGACGACGACCGTGACCGAGGACCAGTGGCCCGCGAAGGTGGCGGAGGCGGAACGGGGCAGGCCCACCCCGCGGGGTGGGCCTGCCGATGAGGTCAGTGGCGGGTCTGGTCTCCCACCACAAGATGATCAGGGTCACCGTGCCGCTGCCCAGCGGCTCTTGTAGTGCGCCTTCGGGGCGTCCTCGTGTTCCCAGCCGAGCGACCACTGCCACTGACCGGCGGTCGCAGCCTGATTCCACAACGGGCACCCGTCGAACGGTTCCGAGTCGACCTTGGCCGTGCGAGAACCCCACCCTCGGCAGATGTACGGGTTCGGCCGACTGCTGCACCGCGTCCCCGCCTTCCACCAGCCCACTCCCGGTGAATGGCAGCTCGGCAGGACGAACATACAGATCACAGCGCCGCCCTGGATGTAGCACGCCTATCACCACGTACACGGAATCGCTGACGTCCTGGCCACCGTCGGGCTGAGAAGGTCGCGTTCAACTGAACGCACCTGTGACTGATTCCCAATGATGCTTGTCAACCAGTGAGCCGTAGGGTGCGGCTCATGGATTCGTTGATCACTGCCGTCCGCGAACAGGACGAGGCTGGCCGGTTTCTCGCCTGGCCGGGCGACTTCGACCTGGATCGAGGCGACCATGTCGAAGAGGTCCACCTCGCCTCGGGGACCACGCTCGAGGGTTTCGCCGGCAACGGTGCTGGAGGCACGTACTTCTTCTGCGGTGAAGGCGGCGAGGAACGCCCAATCCTCTATGCCGACTCCGAAGGAAGTGCGGCGCTGGTTGCGATCGGCCTGCCCGAGCTCCTGCGACTGCTGCTGGTCGCCCCGTGGTGGCGCGACTGCCAAGCGTTCACCGAGGAGGAAAGCCGCGAGCTCGCGGCCGAGTACCTGGACGACATGCCGGACCTCGTGGCTCGAAGAGACCGCGCTGCTGCAGCCCTTGACCTCGGCCTTCCGGACCCGGCAGACGTCTTGGCCCGCTTGCGGGAGGTAGCCGTTGGGGTGGGAGAGAACTTCGTTCTCATCTTCACGCCTGAGGGGCACCCCTACGAGCCTCTCATCAGGAACTGAGACGCATCGGGACAGCAGGCAGCGGCCGCAGCCGTCGGCATCGAGATCCCGCTGGCTATCACCGCAGCGCGGAGAGAGGGGCACCCCTTGGAGGTCGCGTGGATAGGTCCAGCCCTCAGACACGAGGCGGCCGGACTACCAGATGGGGTTCAGCACGCCAAGGACCGCTGCGAACGGCGGGCCGACGACCCAGCTCAGATGTCACACCTCAAGCTTCGGCTCCGAACCCGCCAGGTCCTTCAGTCTCTCCAGGTCGCCGCTGACCGACTGCCGTTCCTCATCGGTGAGTTGGACCGCGGCGGCCTTCTTCAGCGCGGACACCGCCGTCGTCTCGTCACCGAGCCGCCCGGCCACGTCGGCGCGCAGGACCAGGAGGCGTACGAGCTGCGCGGGTGTCGGCCGCTCGCCCTCGAGCCCGAGCACCCGGTCGATGATCTTCGCCGCACCTGCTGGGTCTTCTTTGGAGTCGGCGAAGAGCGTGGCGTTGTGCAGTGCTCGTGCGAAGGTCTCCTTGGGGGCGGGCCGGTGGTGCAGGTCTTCGCTGGTGGGCTGCCCGACCCGGATGCAGTTGCCGCCGGGGTCGGTCATCAGGAACTGCCGCACCCCGTAGGACATGTCCTTGAGCGGCCCGATCCGCGGAATGCCCCGGCTCGGGATCTTCCCGTACGCGGCCTTGAGCCCGGCCCGGAACGCCTCGTACAGCCCGTCCACGTCATCGGTGAGGACATAGCAGGTGCTGTAGGACTCGCTGGGCTCGTACTTCTTCATGCCGAAGAACTGCAGCCCGATATCGCCTCGCTCGACAACCGCGAACGGATTGGGGCTCTTCTGCAGGAAGGTCACCTCGAAACCGAGAGCCGTGTAGAAGTCGATGACGGGCTGGATGGTCTGACAGGGGAGCAAGGGAATCGTCTTTTCAGCCACACCTACTACACTAATCAAACTTGATTAGAAGGGGAAGGGTTGAGTTTCCTGCATGTCCGCGATCCGTCTCCTCGTGTTGGGTGCCGTCCGCCGGCGTGGCCGCGCGCACGGCTACCAGATGCGCAACGACCTGGAGCACTGGGGTGCGCACGCGTGGTCGAGCGCGGAGCCCGGCTCGATCTACCACGCGCTTGAGCAGATGGCGCGGTGAACGCTCCGCGTCACCGGGTTCGAACTGCGACTCCTCCCCGGCGTGAACGCCGGGGCACCTGTGCAAGAATCGGGTGAAATGTCTGAAACCACGGGAGCTATGGCTCCCTTTCGTCCATGCTTTACGCGCTCCCAGCCACCCTTCCGCGCTCCTCTCCCCCACTCCAGGGTTCGCAGGCGGACACCCTGCAGCGCATCACAGTGACGGCCGAACGCGAACTGGCCACATGTCAGACCGGCACGGACTCCACCAGGTCTGGAACATCGAGACGGTAGAACTCGACCGACGTCGGGGTGTGACCCGGAGAAATCCCGGAGACGCCGAGTGGCGGCCGCTCCGGATGGTCAGCCGAGGGAGCAACTCCACGTGCGGGCTCCATCGAAGGCGAACAGACTGATGGCCATGTCCCCGCCGCAGGTGCCGCCAACGGAGTCCGAGCCCCCTCCCGCGCGCTCACCCCTGTCGACGTTCGTGGAGAAGGCGGCCTACGTCGCGGCGCCGGGGACCGTCGCCTTCGCTCTGCTCTACTACTTCGGCAGCCTCTACGTCAGGGAGTACTACTCCGCCCTTGGCGTGGTGCCCGAGGATCTCGGGATGTCCGTCCAGAACGTCGTGGCGAGCAGCACGAAAGCGATCTTCCTGCCCCTCTGTCTCCTGCTGGCCGGCGGGCTGATCGTGTTCCTGGTGTTCGGCTGGCTGGGACGGGCTCTGTCCGGACCGGAGCATGAGGTTCACCGCCGGACGGCGATCGTCCTGCTGCTTGCCGTCGGCGTGGCCATGATGCTCATGGGCCTCGCGACCCTGTTCTCAGGCTTGGTGGCCATTTTCGCTCCGGGCGTGCCGCGCACGTTCATGCCGGCCCTGATGGTGGCCGTGGGGTCCACGCTCGCCGCCTGCGCCGTCCATCTGAGGCTGAGCCAGAGCCCGGAGATCCGAGTCCGGCAGGCCCCCGTCGGCGACCGTGTGTGGCTGGCGGCCGGCACGCTGCTCATTGGGATGCTGACGGTGAGCCTGTTCTTCGACATGGCGCAGTACTCGGCGGTCGTCGGCCGCAGCGATGCGCGGCTGGACGCGAGGAGAGGGTACAAGGACACCCCGTTCGTGGTGATCCATTCACGTGTGATCGTCCCCCACAACGCGAAGGGCATCAGGTTCAAGGACCACGGCAGTGCGGGCGGGCCATACCGGTATGAGTACCGGGGCTTCCGCCTCCTCATGAAGTCACCGACCCGCTTCTACCTGGTCTCCTATCTCTCGCGTTGGAAAGACCGCCATGTGGTGGTGCTGTCCGACGACCGCACCGCCTGGCTGGAGATCCGCAGCCCAGACAAGAACGTCGGCGCTACGTCCCCGGCACCGGCGTCTCGTCTTCGAACGGCGTCTCGTCTTCGAACGGCGTAGTGGGCCCGTCGGTCGTCGGCTCGTCGGTCAGGGGCTCGTCGGTCGGAGGCTCCAGAGTGGTCGAGTCCGTGTCCGAGGTGGGGGCCCCGGTCGCTTCACCGTAGACAGCGGCCGTGATGGTGGAGCCGTCGTCCAGCGTGAGCGCCAACTCACCGGTGTACGACCCCGGTCGCGTCGGCGTGTACCGGAAGACCAGCGTGCAGCCCTCCGGCGAGATCTCCCCCAGGCACGGATTGATCATCTCAGCCTCTTGGCCCTCGACCGTGCCTTTGACGTTCCGCAGGCCCGGGGGCAGCCCCTGTGCCGATGACTTGATGTCCACCTCGCCCTGGGTCGGCTCGCCCACCTGAGTCGG
Organism: Streptomyces lincolnensis; assembly: GCF_001685355.1. GTDB lineage: Bacteria > Actinomycetota > Actinomycetes > Streptomycetales > Streptomycetaceae > Streptomyces > Streptomyces lincolnensis. The sequence continues at coordinate 221,199 of NZ_CP016438.1, forward strand.
CGGAAGCTCAACGTCCGACGCGGAGGCCTCCTCGGCGTCACTGCCCAGGAAGACCTCGCCGTCCGTCTCCTCGTCCGAGGTCACCTCGGTCTCCTCCGAGGTCAGCGTTCCGTTCTCCGCGGTCTCGGCGGGTCCGGGAGGCGTCGACCCGCCGTCTCCGCCACCCCCACAGGCGGCCGTCGCCGCCAGCACGACCAGCGCCGCTGCTACGACGAGCCGCCGGGCAATCACTGAAGTCATGGCGTCGGTGCCTCCGATTCCGCTCGGCCGGGTCCGGCACAAGCTCGCACACCGGCCACCGGGAATGCACGGTCAGCCGCCGCAGACACGGAGCGATCACTCGAACGACAGTCCCGAACAACACCAAAGGGGGGTCATCCCACAGGGTGACCGCCCCTTGATTCACCAGGTTGAGGCCGTGACCGCGATCGTGCAGGCGCTGGACATTCCGCCCGGGGGAATTCCGCCGGGCGGTCTGCGGGAGCAGGTGCATGCCGCGTGCGGGACGGGAAAGACCATCATCGCGGCCCCTGCGGCGAAGCGGATCGCGCCCAAGGGACGCGTTCTGGTTCTGGTGCCGACGCTGGACCTGCTGTCCCAGACCGTGCGGGCATGGCGCGCGGCCCGGCCTGAATAGGGCCTCGCATGACGCCCGACCTGGGACAGAGGATAGTCCTCAGTGACTACGCCGTGCGGGGGCACCCGGTGCAAGACAGCGAGACGCCGACACGGTCCGCCGGAGTGCCGACGCAGGTTCATGCGTGCTCCACGAGGAACACCCGGCCCGGCTGTCCGGGGTCCGGAGGCCCGGAGCGAACCGCTGTGGCGAGGCTGAGGAGCGTTGTCAGTGGTGGCAGGCAGGATGACGGGCATGACCACACCAACTGCTCAGATCGTGGATGCCGCCGCCTATGCGCAGGCGGTCGAGGATGCGGTGAAGGCCGCGGCCGCCTACTACGCGGGCGGCACCTCGCCGTTGGACGACGACGCCTACGACCAGTTGGTGCGGGGCATCGCCGCGTGGGAGGCCGGCCACCCCAAAGGGGTGCTGCCCGATTCGCCGACCGGGAAGGTGGCCGGTGGCGCCGTCCAGGGCGACGTGCCGCACACCGTGGCGATGCTGAGCCTGGACAACGTGTTCTCCCCGGAAGAGCTCACCGCCTGGACCCTTTCGCTGGCCCGCCGGGTCGGCCACGAAGTGGCGCGGTTCAGCGTCGAGCCGAAGCTGGACGGCCTCGCGATCGCCGCCCGCTACACCCACGGCCGCCTGAGACAGCTGATCACCCGCGGTGACGGGACAGCCGGGGAGGACGTCAGCCACGCGATCGGCACCATCGAGGGCCTGCCCAGCCACCTGGCCGAGCCGGTCACCGTGGAGGTACGCGGAGAGATCCTGATGACCACGGCCCAGTTCGAGCACGCCAACGAGGTGCGCACCGGGCACGGCGGTCAGCCGTTCGCAAACCCGCGCGGCGCCGCAGCGGGCAGCCTGCGGGCCAAGGACCGCGCTTACACGGTGCCGATGACGTTCTTCGGCTACGGCCTGCTGCCCCTTGCCGATACCGAGACGGCGCTCGCCGCCCGGCTGGGCGAGCTCGCGCACAGCGAGCTGATGGTGCAGGCGGCCGCGTACGGGGTGAACACCACCGCCACCACGGCAGTGCCCGGCATCGTCGCCGACACAGTGGAGCAGGTCCTGGCCCGGGTGCAGGAGATGGCCGCGCTGCGTGCGCAGTTGCCCTTCGGTATCGACGGGGTCGTCATCAAGGCCGACCTGGCCGCCGACCAGCAGGCGGCCGGATCCGGGACGCGGGCCCCGCGCTGGGCGATCGCCTACAAGCTGGCGGCCGTGGAAAAGATCACCCGGCTGCTTGCGGTGGAGTGGAACGTCGGCCGCACCGGCATCATCGCCCCGCGCGCGGTGCTGGAACCGGTCACCATCGACGGCTCCACCATCACCTACGCCACCCTGCACAACCCCGCCGACATCACTCGCCGCGGCCTGCTCCTGGGCGACCACGTCCTGGTCCACCGGGCCGGCGACGTCATCCCCCGCATCGAAGCCCCCGTCGCCCACCTGCGCACCGGCGACGAACAGCCCATCGTCTTCCCCGAGGCGTGCCCGCGCTGCGGGGCCGGCATCGACACCAGCGAACAGCGCTGGCGCTGTGAGAACGGCCGTAACTGCCATCTGGTGGCCGCCCTGTCCTACGCCGCCGGCCGGGACCAGCTCGACATCGAAGGCCTCGGCCACACTCGCGTCGTCCAGCTCGTCGACGCCGGCCTGGTCACCGACCTCGCCGACCTGTTCACCCTCACCCACGAGCAGCTCCTGGGGCTGGAGCGGATGGGCGAAACCAGCACCGACAACCTCATCGCCGCGATCGCCGCAGCCAGGAATCAGCCGCTGTCACGGGTGCTGTGCGCGCTTGGCGTGCGCGGCACGGGCCGCTCCATGTCCCGCCGCATCGCCCGCCACTTCGCCACCATGGACAACATCCGTGCTGCCGACGCCGAAGCGATGCAGCAGGTCGAGGGCATCGGCGCCGAGAAGGCCCCGTCCATCGTCGCCGAGCTCGCCGGCCTCGCCCCGCTCATCGACAAACTGACCGCGGCCGGAGTGAACATGAGCGAACCCGGCGCCACTCCGCCCAGCCCGGCGGACAGCGAGGCAGACGACCCTTCTGCGGCCGCGACCCCTGCCGGCGGCGGCCCGCTGTCGGGGATGACAGTGGTCGTCACCGGCGCGATGACCGGCATCCTGGAGCAGCTCAGCCGCAACCAGATGAACGAACTCATCGAACGCGCCGGCGGCCGCTCCTCCTCCAGCGTCTCCAGGAAGACCAGCCTGGTCGTCGCCGGCGAGGGCGCGGGATCCAAGCGCGCCAAGGCCGAAGATCTCGGCATCCGTCTGGCCACCTCGGACGAATTCGCCGCCCTCATCGCCGACTTCCTCTAGATGATCGATTCCAAGGGGTCGGCGAGCGTGGGCGGCCTGCGTTCGGGGGCGACGTTTCCGGTCGGCCTGCGTGGGCGGGCACCAACGTGACGTCCGTTTCCCGCCAGCAACCGCCCACGTGTCGCTCCAGCATGGACACATGACCAGATACACCGTGCTCCCCGTTGACACATCCGTCCTGAAGGAGTTGCGGGTTGTCGACGACGCGGGCCGTCCCTGCTCCTCGTACACCGCGACCGGCGACGACGTGGGCTCGCCGCTGCGCTGCTGCCTGCGCCCCATCACGCTCGGCGAGCGGATCGCCCTGGTTTCGTACGCCCCGCTGCGTCACTGGGCCGCCGCGAGGGGTGTAGATCCGGGCGCGTACGACGAACAGGGTCCCGTCTTCATCCATGCCGACGACTGCGGCGGATTCACCCCTGGCGAGAACTACCCCTTCGCCCGGCCGGGCGCACTGCGTACCGTGCGCCGCTATGACGCCCGGGGCCATATCGCAGGTGGCCGCCTTCTGGAGATTCCGGCCAACGCCACCACTGGCTTCGATGCAGCCTTCGACGATGCGTTCAACGATCCTGACGTGGTGCTCGTCCACGTCAGGGCACTGGAATACGGATGCTTCCACTTCGAGGTGCCACGGCCCTCCGCCAAGGCGCAGTAGCAGCCGTACCACGTGAATCTAGGGTTCTCTGTCTGTCCGTCGTCCTCGGTCAGCCGATCGCTGAGTGCCGCGCTTGTGCATCAGCCACTGAACTGCCGCGGGGGCAGCCAAGGGAAGACCGAGCACCATCTGCCCCCAGTCAGGGTCGTCACCCCCGGTCGCCGTGATGATGGCCACCGGAATCACGATCAGCGCCCAGGCAAAGTGGAGCAGGTAGACAGACCTGCGGAGCCTGCCGCTGGCAGAGGCGCCTCGTTGTCCGGCTGTAGTCCGCAGCATCATGCCGGTGACCGTCAGCTGGAACAGGATCACTGCGACCAGCGCCACGGTCGCCCAACCAGGATGATCTCTATAAACCGTCAGCACCACCATCGCCACCAAAGACGCGAGAAGCAACGTCGATAGCGCCGTCACTGCCGAACGCCTTGCAGACATTCGTCATCCCCCACACCGTCAACCTGCTGGCCACCGTCCACGGGCTGAGGGACATGGGCATCGACAGGCAGCTCTCCCAGGACGCCGACGGCCACGACTGCAAGCCCGCTGGTCTCCCTTGGGTACCCCAGGGAGACGCTCTACGAGGTCGCCGCAGCGATCCGGGCCAACCCCGATATCGCCCGCGCCGCCGCAGCCGCGCCGGCAACAACCACTGCCCGGCCGGCGAGCCCCGCCGCAGCACGCCCACCTTGACCCGAGGGTACGCCTCGCTGCCCGTCTCCCTCTCCGCGCGCGGATCTCGGGTGAGCTATCCTCCGCGCATGCGTGGACAGTTCACCGGCTGGCCGGAGCAGGCCATGGACGTGTTGTGGCAGCTCCAGGGCGAACCGGCCCACGCGACCCGTGAGCTCTACCGCGCGGACCGCGAACGCCTGGTCCGGCAGCCGATGATCGCCCTGCTCAACGAGGTCGCGGATACCGACCCCCGGTACGAGGACTTCTCCGTCTGGCACTACCGCACCGACTCCTGGTGGTGGCAGCACCAGGGCGCGGTGATCCGGCTCGGCCGCAAGATCGAGATCGGGCTTCGGTTCTCCCTGGACGGCCTGCGGATCCAGGGCGCCTGGTGGTACCCCGACCCCGGCCAGGTGGACACGTTCCGCAAAGCGGTGGCCACCGAGCGGAGCGGCCGCGAACTGTCCGCCATCGTCGAGGACGTACGCAAGAAGGGCTACGACATCTCCGGGGACGTGATGAAACGCCCCCCGCGCGGCTATCCCACAGACCACGCCCGTACGAACCTGTTGCGCCACCGTTCGCTGATCGCCGCCCGGCCCCTCGGCTGCGGGCAGTGGCTGCACACCCCCGAGGCGGTCGACCGGGTCCTCTCGGCCGCTGCCGACCTGGACGCGCTGCTGATGTGGCTGGTCCGCCACGTGAAGCGCGCCGCCTGACGTGCCTGTTTGCGAACCGGCGATCTTTCGCTGGGTTGGATGGACCGCGGCGACTACCGGCCGACCATGGCAGGTGAGCGCACTACAACACCTCGCCAGCAGCTGTGTGCTGAACTTCTGGCGCACGTCCAGGTAGCAGGGGCAGCCGGACACCGGCTGCCCCGTATCCCGTGCCGTACGGTCCGACGTCGCGGCCGCCCACCGTCCGCAACGGATCTCACCGAACCCGGCGGTGCCGCCGGTACGGCCGAGAAATCTGAACCGAGACCGGCAATCAGGCGGCGACGAGCTCCTGCTCGCGGTCCGGCGTTTTGACTGCTGGCTTCTTGTTCGGCAGTGAGAGCCGGACGACCTTGTGCCACGCGGAGAACACCTGCTTGGGCAGTGGGCCGGTGACGTACTCCAGCTCGTACTTCTCGAACAGCGCGCGCACCTTCACCGCGACCTCGGCGTACCGGTTGCTCGGCAGGTCCGGGAACAGGTGGTGCTCGATCTGGTGCGAGAGGTTGCCGGTCATGAAGTGCATGGCCTTGCTGCCGCTGATGTTCGCCGAGCCCATCATCTGGCGCAGGTACCACTGGCCGCGCGTCTCGCCCTTGATGGAGCGGCGCTCGAAGACCTGGACGCCCTCGGGGAAGTGCCCGCACATGATCACCGAGTGGGTCCAGATGTTGCGGACCAGGTTCGCGGTGAACGTTGCGGCGAGCGTGGGGAGGAACGACGGGCCCGACAGCAGCGGGTGGATCACGTAGTCCTTGAGCACCTGCTTGCGGATCTTGCGGCCCACGGCCTTGGCCCGGGCGCGGAACTCCGGGTTCTTGCGGCGGCGCTTGTGCAGGTTCTTGCCGAGTTCCAGGTCGTAGGCGGCGATGCCGTACTCGAAGAAGCAGGCGTTGAGGAAGTTCCACAGCGGCTGGCCGAGGTGGAACGGGTGCCACTTCTGGTCCTCGTCGACGCGCATGATGCCGTAGCCGAGGTCGTTGTCCTTGCCGATCACGTTGGTGTACGTGTGGTGCAGCTCGTTGTGCGAGTGCTTCCACTGCTCGGCCGGCGAGACGTGATCCCACTCCCAGGTGGTGGAGTGGATCTTCGGGTCCCGCATCCAGTCCCACTGGCCGTGCAGGATGTTGTGGCCGATCTCCATGTTGTCCATGATCTTCGCCACGGACAGCCCGGCGGTGCCGAGCACCCATGCGGGCGGGAAGATCGAGAACAGCAGTACGCCCCGGCTGGCCAGCTCGAGCGTGCGCTGCGCCGAGATGACCTTGCGGATGTAGGCGGCGTCCTTCTCGCCGCGGTCGGCGATCACCTCGTCACGGATCGCGTCCAGCTCGCGGCCTAGCTCCTCGATCTGCTCCGCGGTCAGGTGGGCGGTGGGGTCGATGGCGGTCAAGGTGCTCCTACCGTTCGATGTCGCAGGGGCCCGCGGCGGCGGACACGCAGGTCTGGATGAGGACGCCCGGCTCTGCCTCGGTGATCTCGCCGGTGCGCAGGTCGCGGACGGCGCCCGCCTTGAGCGGCGTGACGCAGCCGAAGCAGATGCCCATGCGGCACCCGGAGGGCATGAGTACGCCGGCCTCCTCGCCGATGTCCAGCAAGGGCGTGGCGCCGTCCGCGTCGACGGTCTTGCCGGTGGCGCTGAACGTGACCTCGCCGCCGTCGCCGGTGACGACGATGCTGGGGCGGAAGCGTTCGGTGTGCAGGCGCTCTTGTACACCGTGCTCGGCCCAGTGCTCTTCGGCGGCGTCGAGCAGGCCCGCGGGCCCGCATGCCCAGGTCTCGCGCTCGGCCCAGTCGGGCACGAGTTCGTCGAGTCGGGCGATGTCGAGGATGCCGTCCGTGTCGGTGTGCACCTCGGTGAGCCGCAGCTTCTTGTCCGCGACCAGGTCGTGCAGCTCATTGCGGAAGATCACGTCCTGCGGCTGCGGCGCGCAGTGGACCATGACGACGTCGTCGAACTCGGTGTCACGCAGCATGCCCATCACGGGCGTGATGCCGCTGCCGGCCGTCAGGTAGAGCACCTTGGCGGGCTTGGCCTGCGGCAGCACGAAGTCACCGGTCGGCTGGTCGAGCTGGATCAGCGTGCCCGGTTTCGCCCTGCGGACCAGGTGGTTGCTGACCTTGCCGTCCGGGATCGCCTTCACGGTGATCGTGACACGGCCGTCCTGGCGGCTGGTCGGCGAGGTGAGGGAGTAGGCACGCCACAGGCGCACCCCGTCGACGTCGACCCCGATCCGCACGTACTGACCGGCTGTGTGGCCGCGCCAGCCCCGTCCCGGCCTGATCACAATGGTCGCGGCGTCACCCGTCTCGGGGTGCACGGCCTCGATGCGCCCACGCAGGTCGGCGCCCGCACGCAGCGGGCTGACCAGGTCGAGATAGTCCGACGGCAGCAGCGGCGTCGTGACCATCTCCAGCAGTTTCCACGCCCTGCTGCGGAGGGCAGTACTCGTCATGACTCCAGCTTGCTGTGCCCCAAGGCGTAAAGTCCTGACCGAAGGACGTAAATCTGGCTGACTGAATTGTTCGCAGGGAATAGAAACGTGAGCCATGCAATCCAGAGGGCCAGCGAACTGGCCCTGGACGAGACGACGGTCACCGCACTTCGGGCCGCTCTGAAGAGCACCGCCGACGAGGTCGTCCAGGCGATCATCGACGAGGTCCCTCCCTACGCCAACGCCCTCTCGGGCCACATGGGCGCCACCATCCGCCGAGCCGTCCGCACCGCCCTGGGACACTACCTGGACCTCGCGAGCGGTAACGCCACAGGCGGCGACGCCAGTGACGCAGCCTACGAACTGGGCCGCGGCGAGGTCCGCGACGGCCGTTCGATGGACGCCCTGCTCAGCGCCTACCGCGTCGGCGCCCGCGTGGCCTGGCGATGCCTGGCAGCCGGTGCCGTACCCGCAGGTCTGCCCGCCGCCGAGGTCGCCAAGTTCGCCGAGCTGACCTTCGCCTACATCGACGAGCTCTCCGCCGCGAGCGCCGCGGGCCACGCCGACGAACTGGCCGCCCGGGGCAGGGACCAGGAGCGCCACCTGGAACACCTGGCCCGCGACCTCCTCGCCGGCGCGAGCCCGGACGTACTGCTGGCCTCTGTTCAACGGGCCGGGTGGCAGCCTCCGGTTTCGCTGACCGCGGTCCTGCTGCCCTCCGTGCAGGCCCGCCCCGCCTACCGCGCGCTCGACCCGAGCACCCTCGTCCTCGACGATCTGCCGGATGCCACCGGGGTGCTGCTCGTCCCCGATGCCGACCGATCACATCTCCTGCGGCAGCTGACCGACCGCACCGCCGTGGTCGGCCCGGCCCGGCCGTGGACGCGTGCGTCCGCCTCGTACGCTCGAGCCGTACGCGCGCGCTCCCTCTCCTCTGACATTCGCGACACCGAGGAACACCTGCCCGAGCTGGTGCTGAGCGCCGACATGGACGCGTTCTCAGACCTGCGTGCCCGAGCCCTCGCCCCGTTGCGGACCTTGCCTGCCGCGACCGCACGGCGGCTGGAGGAGACGTTGCGGGCGTGGCTGCTGCACCAGGGCAGGCGGGAGGAGGTGGCGGCGGCGTTGTTCGTCCATCCCCAGACGGTCCGGTACCGGATGTCGCAGCTGCGGGAGCTGTTTCCGGATCTCGCATCGCCGCACCGGGTCCTTGAACTGACGCTGGCGGTCGGTCTTCGGGCCGGCTGACGCGTACTGGTACTTCGACCGTCCACGACCGCGTCCGCGAGCGGTCCGGGGAAGGGCGGGATGAGCCAGCTGAGACAGGGGGTTGATGTGAAGACCGGACAAGGCCTCGGGAAGCCCGTCGGCGGCGCTGTCTCTGAGAAGCGGCATGGTGGCGGATACGGCTCGACTGGATCCGGTGGACAATGCGCACTGGCCCCCTCGTCGACGCCGCTCATCGAGCATCCGGTCGGTGAGCTTGGCCGATATGCACTGGAAGACAGCCTTCATGTCGTCGTAGAGGGCACTGTCCTGGCACGAGCTGACCCAGGGGCGGGGCGGGCGGCTCGCGCCGAGGACCATTGTGATTATGCGATGGCCCCGTGCCTCCCTTTCCACAGGTCAGCCGGACGACCGACCCGGCCGGCCTGGCACCCCGCGCGGGGGATGATGAGGATGGAATGACGGAACGTGAGGTCAGGAGTTTCCATGGCGCAGCGGGTTCACCGACCCCGTGAGGACGCGGAGTTCGATTTCATCCTCGGGATGAGCGGAGTTCCGGTCCTCGCCTACTTCACCGGAACATGGCCCAAGGCAATCGAGCCCTGCCGGGTGATGGACCTCGTCGTGGGTGGCATCGCCGACGACTACGCGGGCCGCCTGACGGCCGTCCGCACCGACATCACGCGTTGTCCGGCCGCAACCGAGCGCTACGGGATCACCGGAGCCCTGTCCTACGTCCTGCTGAAGGACGGAGAGGCAGTGGCGCACGGCACGGGGCCCATGACCATCGCCGAGCTACGGAAGTTCCTGGACGGCCACCTCTGAGCGATCGCTGCGGCACGTCGTCGCGACGCCCGTCAGGTCTCGTCTATGGGAGCTGCGCCGCCTGAGACACCCTGAGGAAGAGCCCTCCCCAGGTCACATCCACCGTCGACCGCCGTATCGTCCGGCAGCCGAGCGACCGCATCCTCGATCTCCGGGAACGCCCGGCTCAAATCGCTGCCGTTACGACTCCCTACGGCGACACGGCCGTCGCCCCACTGGCCGGCCAGCACGCGGTAGCCGTCCCACTTCACCTCGCCGCCCTCCTCACAGGCAGCAATCACGCACTGCGTGAGCTGATGGTGAGAACAGCGGCCACCCCGGGCCTGGACCCAGCCCGGGTCTCCTTCACCGAAACCCTGCGCTCCGCCCGACGCAGCGGGACCGTCACGCCGGGCAGCTCTTCCCCCTGAACTGCTGGCCAGAGCCTCCATCCTGACCACCCACACCAGCACCCGAGCAGTCCGCATCCAACGACCCCAACCCTCAACCACGTAAAGCAACGGCATGACTCTGTTGGGGGTGTCTCGGATCGCTCCTCAGCTGATCCGCCAGGGCCGGAGTTTCTCGGGGTTTCTCACCGCCCAGATGTGCCTGATCCGGTCTTCCACGATCTCGAACGCGAACACGGTCGAGAGGTTGCCGTCCTGCCGTGTCACCAAGCCGGGCAGGCCGTTGACCGTGCACTCCAGGAACGTTGTGTGGCCGCCCGACACACGGGCGATCTCGGCGTAAGCGCGTGCGATCTGCTCACTGCCCACGATCGGGTGCAGGTGGGTGACAGCCAGCCCGCCGCCGTCGGCGGTCGCGACGGCATCGGGGTCAAGCAGGCTGATCAGGGCGTCGATGTCCTTGGCCTCCCACGCCGTTCTGAACTGCCTGACGATGCCGGCCTGCCCGGCACTCGGGCCCGCCGGGCTCTGCGCGCTGCGGATGCGTCGGCGGGCGGACGAGGCCAGTTGGCGGCACGCCGCCGGAGTGCGGCCGACGATCTCGGCGACCTCGCCGAAGGGGTAGCGGAAGACGTCGTGCAGGACGAACGCGACGCGCTCGGCAGGGGTCATCGCGTCGAGGACGACCAGGAAGGCCATCGTCACCGACTCGTCGAGGGTGACCCGGTCGGCCGGGTCGGTCCCGCCGGCGCCGGAGCGCCCGGTGATCCACTCCGTGGGCTCGGGCAGCGGTTCCGGGATCCAGTCGCCCACATACGTCTCCCGCCTGGCCCGCGCCGAACCGAGCAGGTTCAGGCAGATGCGGCTGGCGACCGTCATCAGCCAGGCGCCGGGCGACTCGATGGCCTGCTGCTCGCGTGCGGACATGGCGTACCAGCGGGCGTAGGTCTCCTGCACGACATCCTCGGCGTCGGCAAGGGAGCCGAGGAGTCGATAGCCGAGGTTGATCAGCCGGCGCCGCTCACTCATGATCGCGCTGAGGCCCGGATCGCTCCGACCGTCCCCGGGCTCGGTTCTCGTGGTCATGGTCTGGCCGTCTCCCTCGCTCGCTTCTGTGCCACTACCCCTACGACAAGGCAGCGCACAGGAATGTGAGGCCGACGCGCCACCTCACATTCCGAAGCGCTGCGTTGTCGTAACGGTGTCGTACCAGTGAGGGCGACAGCGAGACGGAAAACGGAGAGGGGACTTTGATGAACGACTTCCAGACCATCGCGGACCGCGTCGAGATCGAGGCACTGCGCAGCGAGTTCACCGACGCGGTGATGATGCGCGACCGACCCCGCCTGGCGGCGCTGTTCACACCGGACGGTGCCCTGCGCATGCCCAACATCCCCGTCGAGCAGATCGGCCGGGAGGAGATCCTTGCCGGGGGTGAGCGGCTGCAGAGCCAGTGGGACTTCTTCGTACAGAACACACACCCCGGCACGATCCAGCTCGACGGCGACGCCGCGACCGGCCGCGCCTACATCCAAGAACTCGCGCGCACCCTCGACGGACGCGAGGGCCTCAACTACGCCGTCTACCACGACCGTTACCAGCGCACCGAGGAAGGCTGGAGGTTCGCCGAGCGGGTGTACGAAGTCAGGTACCTCGACACCTCCCCGCTGGCGGGCACGGCGCCCCACGCGGCGCAGGGCTCCGGGACCGACCCAGCACATGCCACGGCCACCCCGGCTCCGGCCCCATCCTTCACCGACCCGGCAACGGCCGAACAACTGGAGAGGGTGGCCGCCGCGCTGCGTGCGGGCGGCTTCGCCGCCGAGATCCTCGACGACACCGCAGAAGCGCGCGTCCGCATCAAGGACCTGATCCCCGAGGGCGCCAGCGTACTCACCGGAGCCAGCGAGACACTCCGACTGTCCGGCATCGACGAGGACATCAACGCCAGCGGCCAGTACGACGCCATCAGGCCGCGCATCCTGGCCATCGACCGTGCCAACGGCGCCGACGAGATCCGAAGGCTGGTCGCCAGCCCCGACTTCGTCGTCAACAGCGTCGCCGCGGTCACCGAGACCGGCTCGCTCGTTCTTGCCTCGGGCAGCGGCAGCCAACTCCCCGCCAACGCGGGCGGCGCCGCCCACGCGGTCTGGATCGTCGGCGCGCAGAAGGTGGTGCCCGACCTGAGCACAGCCCTGCGCCGCATCGAGGAGCACGCCCTCCCGCTGGAGAACGCCCGCGCCCAGGCGGTGTACGGGATGCCCAGCGCCGTCAACCGCCTGCTCATCCTCAATGCGGAACCGCGCCCAGGGCGCGGCACCGTGCTGCTTCTCCGGGAGGCCATCGGATACTGACCCAGCCGACAGTACGTTTGACTCACGGGCTCAGAGCCAGTCATTGATGGCGGCGATCTGGACGGTGGCTTCGTAACGGACTACGAGCTTGTCGTCCTCTTCGGCGTCCTGCCCTGCTTCGGCCAGGCTCGGCACGAAGAGGCAATCGGCGGGTTCTTGCCGGCACACACCACCACTGCACATGGTGTGACGTGGTTCACATCTGCGTCCTGTCACGTCCGGTGCGGGTCGCTTGTCCCATGGGCGTCACCGGTACTCGAGCCGGTGCCCGACCTTGGGAGATCCGATGAACAACGGCCACCACATCGTCGTCCTCGGCGCCGGCTACACGGGCATGTTCAGCGCCATCCGGCTGGCCCACCGCACTCGCCGGACCGGTGTGAAGATCACCCTGGTCAACCCCTCAAGCCGGTTCGTCGAGCGGCTGCGGATGCACCAGATCGCCGCCGGGCAGGAACTGGCCGACCATCAGATCCCCGACCTGCTCGCCGGGACCGGCGTCACGTTCGTCCAGGGCACCGCCACCGCCATCGACCCCGAGGCCCGGCAAATCACCGTCGATGGCGCCGAGACCCTCGGGTACGACACGCTCGTCTACGCGCTGGGCAGCTCGACCGACACCGGCAAGGTCCCCGGCGCCGACACCCAGGCATTCACCCTCGACAACCCGCAGACCGCCGGCCGGTTCGCCGCGCGCCTCAGCGAGGTCGCCTCGTCCGGCGGCACGGTCACCGTCTGCGGCGGCGGCCTGACCGGCATCGAGGCGGCCACCGAGATCGCCGAGAGCCACCCCGGCCTGGACGTGACGCTGATCAGCCTGGACGAGCCCGGCGGCATGATGGGCGCCAAGGCCCGCGCGTACCTCTACGGCGCCCTGGACCGCCTCGGTATCACTCTTGAGACCGGCGCCCGCATCACCAAGGTGCTGCCCGACGCCGTCGAACTGGCCGACGGCCGGCTCGTCCACTCCGACGCGTGCCTGTGGACCACCGGCGTCAAGGTGTCACCGCTCGCCGCCGACGCGGGGATCGCCACCGACGACCGCGGCCTCATCCTGGTCGATGCCACCCTGCGTTCGGTTTCCCACCCGGAGATCCACGCCATCGGCGACGCCGCCGCCGTCCGTCTGGCCTGGGGACAGATCCACGGCACCTGCCAGAGCGGCCTGCCCACCGCCCAGTACACCGCCGACACCATCGCGCGGCTCGTGCGCGGCAAGGCCGTCAAGCCGTTCCGCTTCGGCTACTTCCACCAGCCGGTCAGCCTCGGCCGGCGCGACGCCGTCATCCAGTTCACCAAGGCCGACGAAACCCCCCGCCGCATGCACCTCACCGGCCGCAGCGCCGCCGCGTACAAGGAGATGGTCAGCGGCAGCCCGCTCACGACCTACCGGTTCAGCAAGCGCATGAACGTCACCACCATCGTCTCCAAGGGCGGCCGCGCCACCCGCAAGCCCACGGCATGACGGGCACATCGGCTCCCAGCGCCGTGATCTCGGGCCTTGCCGCCCTGGTTACGGCGCTGGCAGCATGAGCCGATGGTCGACACCAGGGACGAGCAGGACCCGTACATCGAACACCGCAGGCTCATGTTCGCCACCGCCTACCGCATGCTGGGCAGCGTCACCGACGCCGAGGACGTCCTCCAGGACACCTGGCTGAGCTGGAGCACCGCGGACCACGACGCGATCCGCCACCCCAAGGCCTACCTGGTGCGCACGGTCACCAACCTCTCGTTGAACCGCCTCACCTCCGCACGGGCAACCCGCGAAACCTACGTCGGCCCATGGCTCCCCGAGCCCCTGCTGACCTCCCCCGACATCGCCGCGGAGACCGAACTGGCCGACAGCGTCTCCACCGCGATGCTGGTCGTCCTGGAAACCCTCAGCCCCGTCGAACGCGCCGTCTTCCTGCTCCGCGAGGTCTTCGGCTACTCGCACGCCGAGATCGCCGAGACCCTCGAACGTCCCGAGCCGACCGTCCGCCAGATCGCCCACCGCGCACGCGAGCACGTCCGGGCCCGCCGCTCCCGGTTCGACGCCGACCAGACCCAACGCCGGCACGTCACCGCCCAGTTCTTAGAAGCCTGCGCGGGCGGCGACCTGAACGCCGTCATGGAGCTACTCGCCCCCGACGTCACCGCTTGGTCCGACGGCGGCGGCAAGGTCACGGCCGCCCGTCGCCCCCTCCACGGCACCGACCACGTCGCGCGCTGGCTCGTGGGTTTCCTGGCCAAGCCCGAACTGGCCGCCCTGACCATGGAGCCGGCCGTCATCAACGGCGAGCTCGGCGTCCTGGCCACCCTCGACGGACACACAGTCGGCGCCCTCTCGTTCGACCTCGTCGACGGCCGCATCCAGAACCTGCGCTTCCAGGTCAACCCCGAAAAGCTCAGCGGCCTGACCCCCGACAACAGCTTGGCGCTGCCCTGAGGCGTTCAATGCTGACGCATGACCAGCGGGACCCTGGGCCGGGACGAGCTGTGCAAAGGGCGGGAGCAGCCCGTCGCCTACGATCCCGAAGGCGCCCCTGACGGAGCCGCGTCCCCCCGAACGCTTCACCGGCGGGCGACGCGGCCCCAGTTGACGAAGGCAACGGCCCGGGCAGAGAAGAGCATCGCAGACCGTTTTCGGCCATGGGGACCAGCAGTACCGCCGTTGGCACTCAAGACTTGATCTTGATCGTCCAGCAGAGGTGACCGGCCTGGTGCCGGAGTGCCGTCGGCCTTTACAGCGGCTTCAACGCCGTGACCACCGGGCTGACCACCGACGGGCTCAAGCCCGGTCGAAGGAGCAGCCAACCGGATCAAGATGCTGAAGGAGTAGATGCTCAGCGCCGGGCTGCGGACTTGCAGCAGACTTGGAGCCGGCTACCCGACCACACAACCGGACCCGCGAGGCGTGACGGGCCGGTTCGTCGTTCACAGGCCGAGTGGCACCGGTCGTGTCGGGACCCCTGAGGTGAGCAATGTGCCCAACAGTCCGGCAAGGTCGCGGGGAGAGAAGAGATCACGACCGTGATAACCGCAGACGTCTGGCAGGGACCACCACTTCAGCTCACTGATGTTCTCAGCCGCGAGTTGGTCGTCGGACAGCTCCCCGCGAGGCTCGAACAGCACAGTGCGCACGAGGAAGTAGTCATTGATCACGCCGTCGTAGCCTGCGGCGTGACCTGGCGCCACGACTTCCTGGTGCCACACATGCGGCGGGTCTGACTCGATCGAGAGACCTACCTCTTCTCGCACTTCGCGACGCAACGCGCCAAGCGGCGTCTCGCCTGGTTCGATCCCTCCACCGGGAGCCGCCCACACGACTGTCCCCGCCGGGTCCGGGATCGCAAATCGGCACAGGAGAATGCGGTCGTCCTCATCGAGGATGATCGCGCGAACTGCATGACGCATGCTCACCGATGGCATCCGGAAAGCCTAGCGGTCGCTGCCAGAGCGCCTCGTGGTCAGTCGAAGTGGACCGAGGAACGGCAACTCACCGTGAGGCCCGGTGAGGTTCACGAGTTTTCCCAGCACTGCGGTGCTTGTCGAGGCAGCATCGGGATACTTCTGTGAAAGGTGCTGGTCACGTCCCAGATTGTCGAAGGTCGAGCTGTATGCGGCGATCCGGCATCCTGCCGGGACGCGGAGCCGGACGGGTTCGACACCGGCCCGGTGCACCTACTGCGGCGGCCCAGTCCTTGGCCGGGAAGCCGTAGAACGCGACCAGCCAGTCCACGTCGTTGGTGATCTTCTTGACGGACTTGGGACACTTCGCGCCGTAGGTCTTCTCGAATGCGGCGACGGCCTTGACCGCGTGCTCGCGATCGACGGCGTTGGTCACCGCCAGTTCACAGCGCGCGGAGAAGCTGAGGTTGCCCGGTTCAGGGCCGTGTGCCCAGCGGCACCTCGGCGAGGACGTCCCACACGATCTCGCGGCGGTCATGCCATTCGGCCACCAGCGTGAGAGCGGTGACTGGCACCGTGACCTGCCCGCCGGGCAGGTCGGACAGCAGCACCTTGAGCGCACCGCGGTCCGCGAGATGCCCGTCCGCTCCGGCGTAGGCGTACGACAGGTGTGGGTAGGAAGCCGACGGGATGCGCGGCCAGCGGTCACCGACCCCGTTACGGTGTGCTTGCCAGGTCATCTCCCACAGCTGCCGGTGAGGCCGGCCGGGGTAGCCCTTGCTCTCGATCCCCATCATGTCGATGTCCGGGCGTGACAGCACCATCTCGTAGGGGTCGATGTCGGCGGCCCTCCGCGTCACCTCCCGGGCGGTCAGGTCGATTTCCCCGGCGGTCGCGCTGTCCTGCGGTCCGGCGTGCAGCACCGTGCAGTGCATCCATTGTGGCCGGACCGGATGCAGGCCGGGCTGCTCGGACAGCACACGGTAGGGCTCATACAAGTACTTGCGGGCGAAGTCCTCACCCGGAACGATCAACCAGTGCAGGTCCTTGCGACCCCGGGCCCACCCATGGGCCCGGCCTTCCACCATGGCGAAGAAGTCGTCCATACAACCACCCCCATCGGTAGTCCACGTGCATACGCCAGGTGCTGATCTTTCCCGGTGTGGTTCTCAACAACCGTCCGCAGGTCCTGTCATGCCGACCCACCTGTCGGCGACCGGCCCAGCGGCGGAGCGCGGTGCCGCCGAGCATGACCCTGAAGCTGTCCAGTGACAGGAGACGATGAAGTCAGTTCCGATCGAGGCGTTTTGGAGTATGTACCAAACGCCCGGAGACAGCCGAGTCCCAGCGCGTGACCAGAACCCCCTCTTGTCGCGCGCTTTGAGGCTCATTGGGCGAGATTGGCTGCCGTGTCGTGATCGGTGTCGATGGTGACCCAGCCGGCGTTCGCAGCCATCTCGTAGATCCCACTCGGCACCCGACGCGCCGCCCGAGGACTCGCTCCGCAGCATGGGCGAGCGGGCCCGTTGAGCTGGAGTCCTACCGTCTCTTCAAGCGTCTCGTGATCCGGCTGTGGAAGCGAGAAGGCGGGCAGAACAGCATCCGAGGTGGAATCCCGCTTTCTGGTAGTCCGTCGCTGGAGTAGTTCGGTCACTCAGCCCGGTCACGAACGGGCGAGTCGCCACAGATTGGTTTCCGCGCGCGCTTTGTCCGCCGGAATCTCGCGCACCAGGTGGTAGAGGTTCTCGAAGCACTCCTGCCAGCGGTTCGGATCCGGCAGATTGTTCCTGGTCCGCTTGGCGCGCTCCGCCCGCACCAGTGGCTCCAGGCGTTCCCACACCGAGATCACCGACCCTCCGAGGTAGCCGGAGACGGGCTCGATGTCGACCACGCCGTGCGTGACGAGCGCCCCCAGGTTGTCGTAGAACCAGGCCAGTTCACGCACCAGGTCCCGCTCGGACTCGGGCAATCCCTCCAGTCCCGCGGACAGATCCCAGGCCGGCGACTGCTCGTACACCACCTGGCGGGCCCGGGCCAGACGCACACTGCGATGCTCACGGAACAGATCCACCAGGACGGGAAGCGTGTTCGCATGCTCCGTCAGTCGCAACTGTCGCACGGACACAAGGGCGGACACCCCCAGCGCCACGACCGACACCAACACCGCCGCAATCTCCACATCGCCCCCAGGGATGGCCCGGCCTCACGCCCGTCGTTCCCCGGCCGCAACTGCACCAACCCCGCCGCGCCGCTCCCGCCCTCGCACCCAGGCGCAACTCGGTCACCGAGGTGAGAGGCCCCGGCCTTCGCGCTTCACCTGCTCCTGAAGCGGCAGCCGCTTGAACCACGTCAGGACCGATGCCCGACCCACATGGAGATCAGCCGGCGGCTCCGGTGCCGACGCCATAGCAGACACCGTGCAGCTGGTATGTGAAGGATGCGCTGCTGGGTGGACGAAGGGAGACCGGCGTTCACCCGAACCGGCGAGCGCCGTCGCGGCGTTCGTCACCGCTTCAGCTTGACTGACTGCCCTACGGCCTCGCGATCGCGGCCCTCATCCGCACCTTCGGCCCAGGCACGGGCGTCGGCGGGCGCTGGTGGGGCAGGCAGGCCGAAGCGGAGGGCTGACCGACGACGTCGTCCAGCCGCTCCACCACGACCTGCGGCTGCCTGACTACTTGCCCAGGACGGATCCGAAGTAGGCGGTGCCCTGCGATGCGCCGAGTGCGGCGGCACCGAACGACCAGGAACCGCTGGTCGTCACGCCCGACGCCGTGCCGTCGAGCACCCAGGCGTAGCCTGCGGAGTCGTTCTCGTAGGGAGCCGTGGTGACGAGTTCGGCGTGGCCGTCGCGGTCGGAGTCGACCAGTCGCGCCTGCGCACCGAAGCGGTCGCCCGCCTCGGACGCACCCGGCACGCCGGCGGTGTTCTGGTTGAAGTTCTGTGCGCCGGCCGTTCCCAGTCCGCGTGCCGAACCGCGCAGGAGCCAGGCCGCGCCCGCGTCCGCCAGGTCGCCGATGCTCTCGCCCGGGGAGCCGATCGCCAGGTCGAGGTGGCCGTCGCCGTTGACGTCGCCGAGGCTGAGGTCGGCACCGAACCGGTCGCCGACTTCGGCACTGCCGCCGAGGCCGTCCTTGCCCTGCTCGAAGACCTGATCCGGCGTTTCGGCGTCGGAGCCGAACAGGCCGTCGCGGCTGCCGTAGCGCACGGAGACACTACCCGCGGCCAGGTCCCACTCGCCGTGCTCCAGGGTGCGGGGGTCGCCCAGCACGAGGTCGGGGTAGCCGTCCTTGTTGAGGTCACCGGAGGCGCCCACCGAGCCTCCGCCGAAGGTGCGGTCCAGGCCCAGTCCGTCCGCGGAACCGCGCAACAGCACCGAGCGGCTCTCCACGATCTCCAGGCTCGGCTCGGTGCCGGTCACCACGAGATCGGCATAGCCGTCCTTGTCGTAGTCGGCGCCGGTCAGACCGCTGGGCCTGAAGCCGTTCTCGGTGGGCAGACCGTGGAGCTGCTCGGGGTTCTGCGGTGTGCGGGACGCGCTGAAGTCGTGCACGTAGACGGAGTCCTCCGCGTTGACGTGGGCCAGCTCCGGGCGCCCGTCGCCGTCGACGTCGGCGGCGGTGAGCCCGCTGCCGTAGGACTCCCTCGCGCTGGGCGCACCCAGGGTGTTGCTCTCCAGCCACGAACTCGTACCGGTCAGCCCGCGGGCCGAACCCCACAGGACCGTGACGCTGCCCGCGTCGACGGCGTCACCGATGTCCTCGCCGGGCACTCCCACGGCCAGATCGGCATATCCGTCACCGTCGAGGTCCGCGGACGTGACGGCCGCGCCGAAGGCGTCATGGGCCTCCGGGCTGCCGGGCACCCCTGCCGAACTCTGCGTCAGAACCACTCTCTTGGCGGTGTCGACCCCCTGGGACGAGCCGTAGAGCACGGCAACGAACCCGGCTCCCGGCTTGCCGCCCACCGTCGCGGCGGGTGCCGCGGTCACCAGATCCGGGAAGCCGTCGCCGTTGAAGTCGTCATGGGCCACCGTGGCGGCGCGCTGGGCGCCCTCCGCCGCCCAGGCGGGCCCGCCGGCGATCGCGGTGCCGGTGACACTGAGCAGGGCCACCGCCAGAAAAGCGGCACGTGTCGAGCGCATGGAAATCCCCCTTGTGTTTCGCTGCGTCGAAGCCGCAGCCTCATCAACCGGGCAGCACACCGAGCCGGTCACGCTCGGCCTGCCGCCCTTGCAGCAGATGAGACCCAAGAACCCCAACAGAAGTTGTACGCCCAGCGGTTGCCGCAGAGTCCTGTGGCACGGCTGTGACAGCGGCCACAGATTCGTGACACACCCTGACGCCACTCACGACAGTGCCGGCCTTGTCGTGCAGCAGCGTGTCCCCACGGCGGCGGAACCCTGGCGTGATCACGCCATGCTTGAGTTCCGTCACAGCGCCGGCATGCCCGCTGACGACGGGCGCAGGTCGTCAGTGAGCAGCCGAAAACCTCTTGCCGAGTTGTCTCAGCACCCGATACCCAGCATCGAGACGACAAGGAGCACTGGATGACGACCCGTCTGGGTTCATTGAACGAGTTCTGCTGGATGGACCTCAAAACGCGTGACGCGGCCGGCACCGCCACCTTCTTCTCGAAGACGCTGGGCTGGCGCTTCGCGGTGGACGAGAAGGACTGGCGAAGGGCCACCAAGATCGCCGTCGACGGCCACCTGATCGGCAGCGTCAGCGACCTGGCGAATCCGGTCTACCCGCCGGGAACACCCGCCCACATCGCTTTCTACCTGGCAGTCGACAACGTCGATCACCGCGTCGAAGCCGCGACGGTGAACGGCGCTCGTCTTGTCGTACCTCCCTTCGACGCGGGCGATCAGGGGCGCATGGCGACATTGATCGATCCAGTAGGTGCCGCCTTCTCCCTCTGGCAGCCACGCAACTTCACCGGATGGCACCTCCCGTCCCGCTTGGCGGGTGCCCCGCACCGCATGGTCCTGACGTGCGACCAGCCCGAGAAAGCCCGGCATTTCTACGACACGACGATCGGGACCCCTCAGGCCTGCGCCGATTTCATCGCCACACGTGGATCCAGTGCGTCCGCCCCGCGGTGGGAACTGGCGGTCGGCGTCGAGGATCCGGACAGCATCGTCGCCCGCGCACACGAGTTCGGCCAGGACTCGGCCGTCTGGTCCGAGGAAACCGGTCGCCCTGTTGTGCGGTTGAGCAGCCCGGAGGGACTGACATTCCTGGTCCACCGCGTTGAGCAATGACTCGGCCGTCGATCAGGCGGAGGGAGCGGCCCGACCCAACCCGACTGGCCTGTGGGGCCACAGCACCTTGGCCTTCCCTTCGATGGTCAGAGCCCGTGCGCTGTCGCCCCCCAGGCCCGCGCGGGCCTGGCCTGCCGGCGGGCCACCGGTGCCGAACGCGGCCGGCCACCACTGATCCGGACCGGGGCGGACGGCTGCGCGTTCTGCTCGGATACGGCCGAGTTCCAGGCAAGCGAGGTCGCGGTCATCCGGGAGAAGCTCACCTGCGATCCGCCGGCCTCCCGTGGGCGCCGACTGTCAGACGGGCGGCCAGTTCCGCAGTGCCGCGTCGGCCACTTGCTGGAGTTCGCAGCGGGTGGCGCCGCCGGCAGCCTGGACGGCGATACCGTTCGACACAGTCATGACGTATCGGGCGAGGAATTCCGGGTCCGTGCCGGGGGGCAGATCACCCTCGTCGACGGCCCGCTGAAACCGGTGGCGCAGGCGAGCACGGCCGTCGTCGCGCCAGGCGACCAGGGCATCCTGGGCCGCCCGGCCGGAGTCACCGGCGGCCAGTGAGCCCTGCACGCCCAGGCAGCCGGCGGGGCAGCCGGGGCGGGTGGTCGTGTCGACCGAGCCGGCGAGGAACGCCGTGGCGACCTCCCGGGCGCTCGGCTTCGCCAGTGCGCCGTCCGCATAGGCGGCGGGGCCTTCGGTGTAGCGCTCCAGGGCCTTGCGGAACAGTTCCTCCTTGTTGCCGAAGGCCGCGTACATGCTCTTGCGGGTGATGCCCATGGCGCGGGTCAGGTCGGTCAGGCTGGCGCCTTCGTAGCCCTGCTCCCAGAAGACCAGCATCGCCCGCTCCAGGGCCTCGTCGGCGTCGAAGCCTCTCGGCCGGCCGATCGGCGCTTTCCGGGTGATCTCCACGGCCCCACCCTACCTCCTCGATACCGATCGGTGCAGAAGTGCTACGGTCTCATTACGCACCGATCGGTATCTAAGTTTCGGGAGTTCAAACAATGGGACAGCTGGAAGGCAAGACCGCCGTCGTCACCGGCGGCAGCACCGGAATCGGCCTGGCCACCGCCGCGCGACTGGCGTCCGAGGGCGCCCATGTGTTCATCACCGGCCGGCGCAAGGACGCCCTCGACAGGGCCGTCGAGTCGATCGGTTCCGCAGCCACCGCGGTGCCGGGCGACATATCCGAGCCGACCGACCTGGACCGGCTCTACGACGCGATCCGCGACCACGGTCGCGGCCTGGACGTGCTCTTCGCCAACGCCGGCATGGCCAGGCTCGCACCGCTGGCGCAGGCCACCGACGAACAGTTCGATCAGCTCTTTGGCGTCAACGTCCGCGGCACCCTGCTCACCGTGCAAAAGGCACTGCCGCTGCTCAACGACGGCGCCTCGGTGATTCTGAACGACTCCATCCGCGCCGACGACGGCCGGGAGGCCTTCGGCCTGTACGCGGCATCGAAGGCCGCGATCCGGTCTCTCGCACGGACCTGGGCCAACGAGCTGAAAGGCAGGGGCATCCGGGTCAACACCGTCGCGCCGGGCGCGATCGACACCCCCGGAGTCGACCTCGCCATCGGCGAGGAGAACGCGGCCGCGGTCAAGGCAGAGCTTGCGGCGGGAGTCCCGATCGGCCGGAGGGGACGCCCGGAGGAAGTCGCCGCCGCCGTGGCCTTCCTCGCCTCCCCAGACAGCAGCTTCATGCTCGGCACCACCCTGCACGTCAACGGCGGCGAGAACCAGTTCTGACCCGCCACAGGAAGTCCCGAGCGGCCGGCCCTGCGCACACACCACCCGCCACCCACCAGAACCCAGTACTCAGAACAAGGAATGACTCTTCAACTTCCCAGGGAGATGATCGGTTCAATCGCGCGGGCCGTCGGGCTGAGCAGTGGTGATAAGGCGTCGGGGTAGGCGAGGTGGGTGCGGCGGAAGAGCATGACCGTGGTCCCCCGCGTGTGTCAGGAACTGCTCGAGTCGGGCTGCGTCACGCCAACCACCCATCCGCAGACCTTGCGGGTGACCTCGTAAAGGATCTCCTCACTGACGCCCTCTAGGCCGGCGCGGTGACTGGCGAGCAGGAGCGGACGCAGCCGTCGGGAGTGTGGGCCACGGCAGTGGGGGTGGCCAGAGTACGGGCGCTGGAAACCGAGCGGGAGAACGCGCTGTTCCGCGATCCACTGGCACAGGCCTTCGCCGCCGCCGGTGGCCTGTGGCCCCTCCTCGCCGCCGCCCGAGGACGAGGCCGCGCAACGTCGCCGGCGGGCCGTGTCGTTCTCCATCGTCATCAGGACGAAGTTCCTCGACGACCTGTTGCGGCGGGCCTTCGCGTCCGGGGTCCGGCAGGCCGTGCTGCTCGGCGCCGGCATGGACAGCCGGGCCTTCTGGATGGACTGGCCCGAGGGCACCCGGTTGTTCGAGGTCGACACCGCCGCGCCACTGGACTTCAAGGCTTCGGTGCTGCGCCAGGAGCGGGCCGTCGCGCGCTGCGAACGGATCACCGTCGCTGTGGATCTGCGTGAGGACTGGCCCGCCGCGCTGTCCGCCGCAGGACACGACCCGGCGGTGCCGACCGTGTGGATCGCCGAAGGACTGCTGATCTATCTGCCCGAGGACGCGGTGGAGTTGCTGCTGGCGCGGATCAGCGCGCAGTCGGCGGCAGGCAGTCGGATGGGGCTGACGTTGGGCTCGCGCGGCGTGATCGAGCGCTTCGGCACGGACGCCGCACCCGGATCGGCGGCATCCCTGTGGGTCTCGGAGATGCCCGACAACCCGGTGGCCTGGCCGGCCCGGCACGGCTGGGAATGTACACGCTCCGGTCGGCCGAGACCGGCCGACCGCGGTGACGCCCTGGGTGATGAGCCGTCAGAAGGCGAACGTGTAGCGCGCCACGAAGCCGTCGTAGGTACGTCCAGCCGGCCATCGCCCCACTCCCCGGTCTCGGAGATCGGCTCGGCACGCCATTGGGAGGCATGGGTGCGTGTCTTCTCCATCTCGCGGTAGAGGTCGGAGAGACGGGTGAACGTCTTGCCCGGGAGACCGCCTGCCGCCATCTGGCCTGCTGCACCGGCCCGTCGCGCGGTCCAGGGTGCTGACGTCCGCCGTGCCGGCTTCCGACTTTTTCGCACGCACGTCCTCAGCTAGGCGGCCACCAGCGCCGGCTAGTGGCCAGGGATCTGCGGGAGCAGGCCGTCCCAAAGCCGCGTTGGGTAAACGCGCGCCCCGAGCCATCGGTGACCGGTGTTCACCGCGCCGAGTCCGCCTGCCTCTGTCCGTCCAGACCGTCGCCGTGATGCTGCTCATGGATCCGACAGATCGGAGGCAGGTGCGGTCAAGGGACGGGGCGCAGGATGGTGCGGGCCCGAGCGGTGTGGCGGTAGCGCACGTGTCGTCCGTCGCGTTTGCGTTGGACCAGGTCGGCGGCCAGGAGACGGGAGAGGTGGAAGGAGACCGTCGCCGGTGCGAGGTGGTGCAGCGTGGCCAGCTCCGTGGTGGTGCGTGGTTCGGCCAGACTGCGCAGGATCGCCAGCCGAGTTGCACCGAGGACCGGGGCGATATGGGGAATGGTGTGGTCCGAGGCTGCGATCGGGATTGCGAGTTGCGCTTCTCCGGGGCGAAGAGGTGCGTGCAGGCCCACGCGGTCCAGGAAGAGGCTGGGGATGAGAGTGACAGGGTGCTCGCCGCCCACCTCCCCGTCGAAGTCGGAGGTGACTTTCAGGGCCCCGTCCTGCCAGAGCAAGGAGGAATGCAGGGCCGCGAGGGCGCTGCCGAGCCCTTCACGAGCCGCGACCGCGCCGTGCCGTTCGACGAATCCTTCGAAGCCCGCGGTGATCTGCGACCAGTGCGGCGCCATCGCCTTCGACCAGAGCCAGTGCAGCTCGCGGGCGAGCCGCTCCCGCAGTTCGCTCTCGCCGACCTCGATGCGGGGCCGCACCTGTTCGTCAGCGCGTGCGAGCTGTCCGTCCCGGAGCCATGGGCAGCGGCTGCTGCGTGCCTGTCCTCCGGTGAGGAAGGCGGTGAACTGAGCGCCTACCGTGCTCGCCGGTGTCGTGGCGACGGCATGCAACTGGTCCTCGACAGTCGGAAGGAAGGTACGGGGTGCCGGAGTGAGGAGTTCCGGCAGGTAGGTGGTGTATCCGCGCGCGACGGCCGCGAGGGTCGGCAGGTGCCCCGAGGACAACAGTGCCCGGATGTGGCGGTGCCTGCGGGAAGCCTTCGGCGCCTCGGAGACGGCGACCAGGGCGGCGGCCAACTCCCCCACAGGTGAGATGGCCCAGCGTAGACCGGCCAGCCGCTCCGTGGGCATGTGCAGGTCGATCACCGATACACCCCTTCTTTGCATAGCTCCGTTGCGCGGTTCCGTCGCGGATCAGCATTCGAACCTGATCGAATCAACGCCTGGGACAGTGCCTCGGTTCCTAGACTCCAGGGGCTGCAGGCGGTGCGCGTGACGCGTGCACTTTCCTGCTTGAGAGCGAGACGGGGCCGATGATCCTGTCCGGAAAGGGATGATCGATGAGGCCGCGTCGTAGCCGGTCCCTGCGCGGGCTACCTCGCTCTCGGTCAAGTACACAAGGGCCAGTTGAGGACCGTGACGGGCACACAGGTGGGGACGGACTCCCCCTAGTGGTTCCAGGGTGACCTGCACGGCAGACATCGTGGTGTGTGGATCACTTCACGTTGGCTCACCTGCACCGCCGACTGAACGCAGCGCCCCGCCGGCGCCTGCCCCGTTCACGCCAACATCGCGCCCATCACATCCATGAGAAAGGCACACCTTCGTGCAGCAGATGATCTTCGTTAACCTTGCCACTCATGACCTCGACGCATCGAAGAAGTTCTTCACCGCGCTGGGGTTCTCCCCCAACGAGCAGTTCAGCGACGACACGACGGCCGCCATTCCTCTCAGCGACACCATCAACGTCATGCTGCACACCCACCAGAAGTACGCCGAGTTCACGAAGAAGCAGATAGTCGAATCGAGAACGTCGAGCGAGGTGCTCCTCGCGCTGAGCGCCCCCAGCCGTGAGGGGGTCGACGAACTGGTCGACAAGGCGATCGCCGCGGGAGGCTCGCCAACCGGTGAGACTCAGGATCACGGCTTCATGTACGGCCGTGCCTTCGACGACCTCGACGGGCACACCTGGGAGGTCATGTGGATGGACCCCACGGCAATGCAAGGATGAACGACTCCCTCCGATGACGGCACGGCTCCGGTCACCGTTCACCGGTCCCTGACGAACAGCTGACGGTTACTCGGGCGCCGGTCCGTGGGGGATGCGGCGGCCGAGGAATGCGGCTACACGGTCGAGGGCCAGGGTGTGCTCGGGTGCGGGCTGGGCTGGGGCGACGGATCCGCCGGCGGTGCGGGGCAGGTCGCCGTAGATCTCCCGGACTACCGGCAGAGCGGCGTACGCGATGTGGGGCTCCAGGTCACGTTCGTGGCCGAGCGCGGTCGCGAGGTCCCAGCCATGCACGAGCAGCTCGATGAGGAGCTGCTCGACCACCCGGCGGCCGGGCGCAGGGCCGAAGGAGCGGTCCAGCATGCCAGGCTGTCGGAAGGCATCACGAGCCTGGGCGGCGGCGGTTTGGAAGGCCGCGATGTGGTTGTCGCCGAGGTGGTCATCGGTGTGGCCGCTGGTGGGGGGCGTGCCCTGGGCCAGGCCGCCCCAGATGATGTTCTCCCAGACCAGGTGGTCGAGCAGGTCCCGTACGGTCCAGTCCTTGCAGGGGGTCGGTAGGCCGAACTGGTCCGGCGTCGTCGCGCGTACGAGTACGCCGACGGTGTCCTGGACGCGTGTGAAAGCGTCCAGGACACCGCCCGGCCAGGGGTCGGTGTCATCCGTGTAGAGGGTTTCGAGCCGGGCGCCCCGCGCGCCGGGCTCGGGGTTGGCGCGCAGGGCGGTGGTGAGCCACTGTCCTGCCTCGGCGATCCCGGCGGGTGCGGGGCGGCCGCCGAGAACACACAGCAGTTGCCAGAATCGTTCGACGGCGGGCTCGGCCGCGGCGGTGAGCTGCTCGTGCAGGAGTTGGCGTGCCTGGGCGCCGTCGGAGGTCACGGCGGGGTCGGTGTTCGCACGGCTGGGCAGCCAGGCGGCGACGATGTCCGCGACGACCGGGTCGGCGGCCGGGGAGTCCGCCGCGGTGCCGCCCTGTATCGCTTCGCGGACGTGTGCGGTCCAGGTGTCGGTGAGGACGCGCATTTCCTCCGCCGCGGCCGAGTCCTGCGCTCCCTGTCCATGACGGGCGGCGTACTCGGCGATGCGCCGCATGGCCGGACGCAGCTCTCCGTCTGCGACCAGTTCGCCCAGCTCCAGCCACGCTTCGACCTGCTCGTCGGTGGGATCGTCCGGAAGATCGGAGCCGGCCGCGAGGAGCCCCTCGCGGAAGTGGGGCACGTCCAGATCGCCGAGCGTGTCGGTGAGGAAGTCGTGGACCAGCTTGCGACGTTCGTCGGGGGACATATGGGCGGTGCGGGTCATCAGAGCGAGTCCTTCGTGGGTAGTGCGACGTGTGACGGTGCGCAGGACGGCCTGGTGGGTCCGCAGGCGGCGGATCTGTGCCTCCAGAGCCTCGACGTGTGCGGCTGCCACCTCCGTGAGCCCGTCCTCGCGGTCCAGGGCGGCCCGGATTTCGCCGAGCCCCATCCCCAGGTCCCGCAGAGTGCGGGCCAGATGCAGCCGGGCCACGCCGGCGGTGTCGTAGCGGCGGTAGCCGCCGGGGGTCCGGCCCGCCGGTGCCACGACGCCCACGTCCGACCAGTGCCTGACCACTTTCACCGGCAGCCCGGTCTGCCGCGCCACGGCTCCGATGCTCCACGTAGGCCGCGACGTGTTGTCCATACGCATGTGCTCCACCTTTGACTCTCCCTCCGTGGGAGAGTCAAGCAGCCTCAAGGGTCTGCCGCCGTGGAGACGGTGCTCGGCCGGGGCGAGTTCGTGCGCTGGTGGGCCGGTCATGTCGTACTGCCAGGCCGGTCGGCCGCTCGTTCCGGGGCGGTGGTGGTATTGGCGGTGGTACTCGGCTACGGGAACATCCGCGGTGACCGTGCCAACGCGCTGGCGTCCTGGGCCAGGTCGTGTCGCGTACGAAGTGCAGCCGGTTCTCGATATCCCGGTGCGAGCGTGCCAGTTCGCCGAGTTGCTGCGGCGACGCCTGCATCGAGGGCAGGTCGGTGATCGCATCGACCGTCTTGCGGGTGAGCCGTCTTGCCGACCCTGGCCATCCCGACGATCGCGGCGATGGCCACCGTCGTCGCGTCGCGAGCGGGCCGCAGACCGAGCAACCAAGCCAGTTCGGAGCGACGGCCCGTGAACGCCGGGGAGTCGGCCGGCAGCTGGGCCGGAACCAGGGAACGGTCGATATCCGGGGCCCGCCCAAGACCCGGTGTGCGGAGCACGCCGGAGGCGATCCCCCGGTGCAACGCCAGCCAGACGTTCAGCTCCTCGCCCGAGCACCCGCAGGCGCGGACGAAGGCCGCCACGAGTTCGGCCCGCGGGAAGGACACACGTCGGGGCGTAGATGAACGACCGGATCGGACCAGCTCGCTCTGGATCCGGTCCTGACCCGCGATCTGCACGCAGCACCCGGGCAGGGCGCCGGCTCGACTCCGCCGGAACGCGAAACGCGGGATCGAGCCGGCCGCCCCGGCCTGCGCATGAGCCGTGCGGTGGGGGCTGGGCGACGGCTTCGGGTGCGTCTCCCGGCCGATCAGTACAGGTGCGTCAAGGCGCTCCCATCAGCTGACCGAGTCGGGTGCAGGTCCGACCGTGAAGCCGTCGCCATGGGGCCGGTGGCGAGGCCCTGAGCGCATCGGGCGGCCATGCGGCTCTCTCCGCGCTCACCGGTTCCCGCCGCTCTCCGGCGGCAGGCTGTGAGTGCGGACCACGTCGGCGTACCACCGCGCGCTGGACTTGGGGATGCGCTTGCCGGTCGGGTAGTCGACGTAGACGGCGCCGAAGCGCTTGCTGTAGCCGTAACCCCACTCGAAGTTGTCCAGCAGAGACCACAGGAAGTAGCCCCGGACGTCGACGCCGGCCCTGATGGCCCGGTGCACGGCCGCCAGGTGGCCGTGGAGGTAGGCAATGCGTTCGGGGTCGGCCACCTCTCCTTCCGGGTTCACGTAGTCGTCGAACGCGGCCCCGTTCTCGGTGATCACCAAAGGCGTCGCGGGGAAGTCTGCCTTGAGACGCGTCAGCAGGTCGTACAGACCGCTGGGGTCGACCGCCCAGCCCATCGCGGTGGTGCTGCCCGGCGGCCGGTGGAAGGCGACGTTGTCGGCGCCCGGCCAGGGGCTGTGCTCGCTCGCGCCGTGGCCGTCGGAACCATGGCTGGCCTCGCCGGTGGCCGCGGAGACGAGCGTCGGCGTGTAGTAGTTGACGCCCAGGAAGTCCAGCGGCTGGTGGATGGTGGCGGTGTCGCCGTCCCGTACGAAGGACCAGTCGGTCAGACTCGCCGTGTCCTGGAGGAGGTCCTGGGGGTATTGGCCTTCCAGCAGCGGGCCGGTGAAGACACGGTTGGCCAGTGCGTCGATCCGCCGGGCCGCGTCGAGGTCCTCGGCTGCCTCGGTCAGTGCGCGGACGTGATGAATGTTGAGGGTGATGGACGCCTGTGCGCGGGCGGGCAGTTCGGCGCGCAGCGCCTGTACGGCCTTGCCGTGGGCGAGGTTGAGATGGTGCGCCGCGCGCAGGGCCGCGACCGGGTCGGTGCGTCCGGGCGCATGGACACCCGAGCCGTATCCGAGGAAGGCGCTGCACCAGGGTTCGTTGAGGGTGATCCAGGTCTTCACCCGGTCTCCCAGCGCATGTGCCGCCAGGGCCGCGTAGTCGGCGAACCGGTCGGCGGTGGCGCGCTCCGGCCAGCCGCCGGCGTCCTCCAACTCCTGCGGCAGGTCCCAGTGGTACAGCGTGACGACCGGTTCGATGCCCTTCTCCAGCAGTGCGTCGGTCAGGGCGCGATAGAAGTCGAGCCCCTTTTCGACGGCCGGGCCGCGGCCGGTCGGCTGCACGCGCGACCACGACAGGGAGAACCGGTAGGCGCTCACTCCGAGGTCGGCCATGATCTCGACGTCCTCGCGCCAGCGGTGGTAGTGGTCGGTGGCGACGTCACCGGTGTCACCGTTGCGCACCCTGCCGGGCGTGTGCGAGTAGGTGTCCCAGATCGAAGGAGTGCGTCCGTCGGCGGAGGCGGCGCCCTCGATCTGGTACGCGGCGGTCGCAGTGCCCCAGGTGAATCCCCGCGGAAAGGTGCGGACGGCGATGTTCTGCGGGGCGGGTGCGACGCGTCGGGTTGCGGTGCTCACGTGGGTCCTTCCAGGTGACGTGCGGGGAGGGAGAGGCGAAGTGGGGCGGGGACGTCGAGGGGCCGCGGCAACGGGGGACGGCACGGCATTCACCCCTTGACCGCCCCCTGCATGATTCCGCCGACGATCTGACGGCCGAAGACGATGAAGAGGGCGAGCAGAGGCAGCGTGCCGAGCAGCGCGCCCGCCATGATCAGCGACTGGTCGCGCACGTATCCCGCACTGAGCTGGGTGAGGGCGACGGGCACCGTCGGATTGGTCATGTCGAGCACGATGAAGGGCCAGAAGAAGTCGTTCCAGGCGTGCACGA
The DNA here is from genome assembly GCF_001685355.1 of Streptomyces lincolnensis. Lineage (GTDB taxonomy): Bacteria > Actinomycetota > Actinomycetes > Streptomycetales > Streptomycetaceae > Streptomyces > Streptomyces lincolnensis. The sequence goes on from NZ_CP016438.1 coordinate 251,703, forward strand.
ACGTGATCATGAACAGCACGGCCATGGGAGGCCGGGCGATCGGCAGCACGATGCTCCAGAAGATGCGCAAGGAGTGCGCACCGTCCACCCGCCCGGCCTCGACGAGTTCGTCGGGCAGCGCTTCGGACAGGTACTGCCGCATGAAGAACACGCCGACGGCGCTGACAAGGGTGGGGAAGATGACGGCGGGCAGCTTCTGGCCCCAGCCCAGTTCCGTCATCATCATGAACAGCGGTACGACGCCGAGTTGGGGCGGCACCATCATGGTGCCGATGACGAGCATCAGCAGGATGTTGCGGCCCTTGAAGCGGAGTTTGGCGAACGCGAAGCCGGCGAGGGTGGCGAACAGCACTGTCGACAGGGCGATCACCCCGGCCACGATCAGGCTGTTGAGCATGGCTTTGCCCAGCGCGGCGTCCTGCCAGGCCTTGCCGAGGTTCTCCAGGAGATGGGGTCCCGGCAGGAACGGCGGAGGCGTCTGGGTGACGCGCGTGTTGTCGCTCGACGCCGCCACCATCGTCCAGTAGAGCGGGAAGAGCGAGAACAGCGCGGCGATTCCCAGCAGGATGTAGGCGACGGGACCCGCGTGGTGCTGACGTCCGGCACCCGGGTGCCGGAACAGTTGGCGGCGGCGTCCGCCGGACGGGGTGCCCTTCCGGGCCTTCTTCGCGACCGCGGGGCGCGCGTCCGCCGTCTGGACCGGGATGCTGTCTGTGGTCATGGAAATCTCCCGGTCAGGCCCTGCGCGCCAGGACGCGCTTGACGATTCGTTGGACGACGAACACGAGAATGAGCACCAGGAACATCGCCCAGGCGACCGTGGCGGCCCGCCCCATCTGGTAGTTCTTCCAGCCCTCCTCGTACAGCAGCAGACCCAGCGTCTGGTACTGGTTGTCCGCTCCCCCGGTGATGCCGTTCGGGCCCTGGCCGAAGATCAGGGGCTCACCGAAGAGCTGGGTGGCGCCGATCGTGGACAGGACGATGGTGAACACGATGGTGGAACGGATGCCGGGGACGGTGACCTTCAGGAACTGCTGCCACCGCGAGGCGCCGTCGATGGCCGCGGCCTCGTACCGGTCACGCGGGATCGCCTGCATCGCCGCGAGGTAGAGCAGCGCGTTGTAGCCGGTCCAGCGCCAGATGACGATCGAGGAAATCGCCGTCTGCGCGGCCCACTTGTTGTTCTCCCAGTCGATGTTGTCGACACCGAAAAGGCTCAACATCCAGTTGATCATGCCGAAGTCGCGTTCGAAGAGCATCGTGAACACGAGGGCCGCGGCACCGACCGACGTGGCGTACGGCGTCAGGGCGGCGACACGGAAGAACGTCGAGCCGCGCAGCCGGTAGTTGAGCAGGTGCGCCAGCCCGAGCGCCATCAGCAGCTGCGGCACGGTCGACAGGACGCCGATGGTGAAGGTGTTGAACAGCGCGTTCCAGAAGCGGTCGTCGTCCCACAGCGCCGTGTAGTTGTCGAAGGCGACCCACTCCATGAGGTTCAGGGTCGACAGTTCGACGCGGTGCAGCGAGATCCACGAGGTGTAGATGAGCGGGTAGAAGCTGAAGGCGGCGAAGACGACGAAGAACGGGGCGACGAAGGCGTACGGCGCGCCCCGGACGTCGAGGCGGTGCAGCAGCGTACGGCGCCGCTGACGCTCCGCGCCGATGCCGGGCGCACCGTCGGGGGGTGTCGAGGTGGAGATGGCCACCGGAAGGCGTCCTTCCTGGAGGGGTGGAGAGGCGGGCAGGGGCCCGGCGACCCACAGGGGCCGCGCGTGGGGCGCCGGGCGGCGGCGGGCAGGGCCCCAGGTCAGCCGGCGGCCTTCTCGATGCGCTCGTCAGAGGTCGTCCACGCCTCGTTCGGGCTCTTGTTCTGCGCCTCGATCAAGGTCAGACCCTGCGAGAAGATGTCCTTGATGGTGCCGTCCTTGCGGCCGAGCACCTGCTCGTCGGGGATCTCCTGGGCCGCGGCGCTGAAGATCTTGCCGATGGGCGCGCCACTGAAGTAGTCCGACTTGGCATCGACCACTGCGGGCAGGGTCAACGCGGTCTGCGACGAGGGGAAGTTGCCGATCTCCTTGAAGAGGTAGGCCTGCTGCTCGGGGGCGGTGAGCCAGGCCACGAGCTCCTGCGCCTCCTTCTTGACAGGGCTCTTGTCCATCACGCCGAGGAACGCTCCGCCCCAGTTGGCGCCCTTGGGCGCCTTGGCGACATCCCACTTGCCCTTGTTCTTCGGCCCCGCCTTCTCGCTGATGTGGGCGAGCATCCATGCCGGGCAGACGGTGGTGGCGAAGGTGCTGTTGGCCAGGCCGGGGTCCCAACCGGGCTGGAACTGGCGGAGCTTCGCGGTCAGATCGGCCGTGGCAGCCTCGGAGGCCAGCTTCCACGCGTCCTTCACGACAGGGTTGGTCTTGTAGATCAGCTCGCCCTGCTTGTCGTAGAACTGCTGGGAGTTGCCGTAGATCATGGCGTTGAACAGTCCGCTGGAGCTGTCCATGTAGGCGACCTTGTCGGCCTTCGAGTTCTGCTTGAACCGCTTGCCCGTGGCGACGTACTTCGACCAGTCGCCGTCCCACAGCTTGGCGACCTCGTCGCGGTCGGTGGGCAGGCCGGCCTGCTGGAAGAGGTCCTTGCGGTAGCAGACCGCCATCGGGCCGATGTCGGTGCCGAGGCCGATGACCTTCTTGTCCGCGGTGGTGACCTGGCTCTGCTTCCACGGAAGGAAGTGGTCCGTCCCGGCCACGCCGGCCAGATCGACGAACTTGTCCTTCTGGGTGTCGGACAGTTCCTTGGCCCTACCAATTTCTATGCCCTGGATGTCCTTCAGCCCGCTGCCGGCGGCCAAGTGGGTCTGCAGGGCGGTGTAGTAGGTCTGCTCGTCGCCCGCGACGTCCGCCTTGATGACGACGTTCGGGTGTTCCTTCATGTACTTGTCGAGCAGACCGGTCTCCTTGAAGCCCATGACGCCGAACAGCCCCATGGTGATGGTGACCTTGCCGTCCTTCTTCCCCCCGCCGGTCCCCCCGTCGCTGCTGCCCCCGCAGCCCACGACCAGCCCGAGAGCCGACGCGGCCGACACGGCGGCCACGGCCCTCGTACGCAACTTCCTTCGGAACTTGTCCATTTCGTCCTCCTAGCGGCGGCGCTGACGCACCGGAGTTCGCGCCCCGCAGTCCGCTCCGCAGGCGCGATTTGTCCGGTGGGCACGTTCCCAATCGACGATGGGAACGTGCCCACCTGAGAGCCCGCAGCCTGGCCGCCACGAAAGGCGTCTGTCAAGAAGTTGAATCCACTTCGTTGCCGAAAGGTGTCGCGAGCCCGCACCCGGGCCCTGCGGGCGCTCTCCTCGCATCTGGCACAATGCGCAGGTGGAAGCCGTCCAGGCATCGCCGAGCGAGGGAGGCGTCATGGGGGAAAGGCAACGCCCGACCATCATTACGGTGGCCGCGCGCGCCGGTGTCGGACGCACCACGGTTTCACGAGTCATCAACGGCTCCGAGCTCGTCAGTGAGAAGGCGAGGGCCGCCGTACTCGCCGCCATCGCCGAGCTGAACTACGTCCCGAACTCGGTTGCCCGGGGGCTGGTGACGAGCCGGACGAACTCCGTGGCCCTGGTGATCCCCGAGTCGGAGAGCAGACTGGGCTCGGAGCCCTACTTCTCGGCGGTCATCCGCGGTGTCAGCACCGCCCTCGCGGAGACCCGCACGCAGCTCCAACTGGTGCTTGTCCGCGACCAGGCCGAGCGGGACCAGCTCACCCAGTCCGTCGCAGAACGGCGTGTCGACGGGGTGCTCCTGGTCTCGGTGCACGAGCACGACCCGCTGCCGGGGCTGCTGGAGGACATGGGGCTGCCCACGGTGCTCGCCGGACGCCGTTCCTCCGACGAGTCGCTCAGCCACGTGCACTCCGACAACGCTGGCGGGGCCGCGACGGCCGTCAACCATCTCCTCGCGCGGGGGCGCCGCACCGTCGCCACGATCAGTGGACCGCTCGACATGGACGTCGCGCGCAGCAGGCTCCAGGGATGGCGCGATGCCCTCGAGAAGGCGGGCCACGAGGCCACGGACCGGCTCGTGGCCTCGGCCGACTTCACCGGGGAGGGCGGCGAGGCGGCAATGCGTTCACTCCTTGAACGGGTCCCCGAGCTCGACGCCTTGTTCGTCGCCTCGGACGTCATGGCGGCGGGCGCTCTGGCGGAGCTGCGCAGGCAGGGCAGGAGTGTCCCCGACGACGTGGCCGTGGTCGGATTCGACGACTCCATCATTGCCCGGCACACCAACCCGCCCCTCAGCACCGTGCGTCAGCCCGTCGAGGAGATCGGCGCCATGATCGGCCACATCCTTCTGGAGGAGATCGGCGATCCCGAGAAGCCTCGTCGGCGCGTCACGCTTCCCACTGAGCTCGTCGTACGCGAATCGTCATGATCCGATGAGGGGGTGCTGGTGAGCCACCTGCTCGCACACCCCGATCGTTGTCCTGGTCTGTCTGGCCAAGGTGCGTCGGCGCGAGCATGACGTATCGGGGGGGAGCTGCGCCGCAAGGGACCTCTGCTCAGCTCCACATTGATCTCGCGCAAAGGGAGATGGGTGCGGATCCTAATCCCCGTGTAGTGACGGCCGGGCCGGTACAGAGGCTCCCGGACTGTTCGAATAGCAGGGTCGTCGTGCCTGGGCCAATCCGGGCTTGTGGGGCCTTCCCATAGAGCAGCGGACGCAGTTCCCCCGTGTTCCTGCCAACGTGGCGGGGGCTGGCCTCATCACCGGCGTCCTGGGCCCGATCCTCATGGTCGCTGTTTCGCCATCACCACCGATTCCGCTGATTACCGCGATGGCGGTGCTCACGGCGCGCGGTCGCGCCCGCAGCGGTCACTTACGTCGACGCCAAGGCCTCCGTAGGAGGAAGGCGTGCCGCGCGGACCGAGGGATAGACGCCGGCCGCCATGCCGATCAGCACGGCGCCGAGGCAGCCGCCCGAGACCGAGCGCAGGGGGATCACCGTTGGCCAGCCCTGGTAGGCCGCGTAGCCGACGTTGGCGAGGATCCCGAACAGGGTTCCGGCGATGGCGCCGAGCAGCGACAGTCCGATGGACTCGGTGAGGAACTGGACGCGTATCTGACCGCGGGTCGCGCCCAGCGCCCGGCGGAGCCCGATGTCCCTTCGGCGTTCCAGGACCGAGATGACCATGGTGTTGGCCACGCCGATTCCGCCGACCAGCAGGGCGACACCGGCCAGGCCGAGGAAGAGGGAGGAGAAGGTGTTCTGCGTGGCGCGCTTTGCCGCCAGGGCGTCGGAGGGGCGGCTGACCTGGACCTGTCCGGGCTGTTCCGGGAACACGGTGGCGGAGAGTACGTTCCGTACGTCCTCCAGATGGGCCTCCTGTGCCTTGACGTAGATCACCGTGGGGTTTCCCTCGAAGCGCAGTGTCTTCTTGGCGGCCGGCCATCCTGTCAGTACGGCGTTGTCGAGGTCGTTGGCCAGCGGTATGGAGTGCAGGATGCCGATCACGGTGAACCACGACTTGCCGATCTGTATGTGTGGAGCCGGGTCGTTTTCGGGGATTTCCCCGATGCCGAGGTGGCTGGCGGCCCGGTAGCCCAGTACGGCCGTGGGGAACTGCTCGTCGGCGCCACTGAAGAACCTTCCCGAGAAGACCTTTCCGCCCACCACGCTCAGCAGGTCGCGTCGGGCCGCGAGCACGCTGAGTCCCGTACCGGAGAAGTCGTCCTCTCCGATGAGGTCGGAACGCTGGACCACGGCGTTGGTGTTGGCCACCGCGCTCGCCTCGGTGACCGCTTCGATGCGGCGTACCATGTCGACCGATTCCTCGGGCAGCCTGACCGGCACGGTCTGTCCCGAAAACGGCTGTACCCGCAGCATGTTGGATCCCAGCGCCGACATCTCGTCCATCAGCGCCTGGTGGCTGGAGGCCGGGATTCCCGTCACCACCACCATCGTGGCGACGCCGATGGAGATGCCGAGCGCAGACAGCGCGGCGCGCAGCTTGCGGGTGCGCAGGCCGAGGAGCCCCAGGCCCAACAGGTCGAGGAAGGCGAGGCGTACTGGCTTGATCTTGTCTTCGGCACGTCGGGGTGAGCGCCGCGGCGTGGCGCGGGACGGCTTGGCGGGGGCGGTCATGAGGGGCTTTCGGTCGGTGCGGTGTCCGCGACCAGGCGACCGTCGCGCAGGTGAACCCTGCGGGGCAACTGGTCGGCGATGTCACGGTCATGGGTGATGAGCGCGATCGTGGTACCCGCCGCGTTGAGTTCGGTCAACAGGGCGAGCGCCGCGGCGCCGTTGGCGGTGTCGAGTGCGCCGGTCGGCTCGTCGGCGAGGACCAGAGCCGGCTCATGGACGACCGCGCGGGCTATGGCGACCCGTTGGCGCTCCCCTCCGGAGAGCTGCCCCGGCAGGTGGCCGGCCCGGCGGGCGAGTCCGACCCGGGCCAGGGCCTCTTCGGCCAGTTTCTTCCGGTGCTTCCTGGGCACACCGGCGTACAGCAGGCCGGTCGCCACGTTCTCCGCCGCGGTGAGTCCGTCCGTCAGGTGGAAGTGCTGGAAGACGAAACCCAGGCGCCGCCCGCGCAGGGCGGACAATTGGCGGTCGGACAACTCGGCCACGTCCTGCCCCTCGATGACCACGCTGCCGCTGGTGGGCGGGGCCAGCGTGCCCATGATGTGGAGCAGTGTGGACTTGCCGGAGCCGGACGGGCCGAGGATGGCCAGCAGTTCGCCCTGCGCGACGGACAGGGAGACCCGGTCGAGGGCTCTCACTTCGGGGGGATAGGTCACGCTCGCCTCGTGCACGCTGATCACCTGGGTCATGCCGTGGTTTCCACCTTCATGCCCTCGCTGATGCCCTGGCCGCTGATCTCGACCAGTCCCCTGGCGAACATGCCCGTGTCGACCGGGACGAGCCGGCCGCCGGAGAGCCGGACCGCGTACCCTCCCTCGCGCAGGGCGAGCAGGGCGCCGACCGGGACGGCGAGTACGTCCTTCTTGGACTCCCCCTGGAACTGGGCCTGCACGGGAGCGGAGTCGATGCCCTTGACGGCCTGTGGGTCGTCCAGCGACACGGTGACGTTGGTCTTGGTCTGCCCCGTGTTGCCCTCATCATCCTGGTTTGCCTGCACGATGGTGCTGATCGCAGCGACCCGGCCCGCGGCGGTGGACTGGTCGGCCAGCACCACGGTGACCCGCTGGCCCGACTTGATGGACCCGATGTCGAGCGACTCCACCGGAACGGTCACGGACTTGGTGGTGGCGGTCACCGTCATCAGGTCGCCCGACGCCTCGTCCCCGGGCTGGGCGAGGACGTCCGAGACCCGCACCGCGGACTTCGTCACGACCACGTCGGAGATGTCGAGGATGCCGGTCGGCTCGATGCCCACGGCCTTCTGCCAGCGCTTGATCGCGGACATCAGGGACGTGGTGAGCACTCCGTCACCCTCCCTGACCGTGGACTGCGACGGACTTGGGCTCGGTGACCCCTCCTGTGACGCATCGGTTCCTTTGCCCGCTCCGCCGTCCGGAGCCGAGGGCCGGCCGGCCGGGGGCTCGGTCGGCGCCGGCCCAGGGCCCGTTGTCACGGGCGGGGGGTCTCCCGCGGGGGCCTGCTGCCGGACGACCGTGCCCGGCGCCGGCTGTGCCCCGATGTCGTAGCCGAGAGCCCTGAGGTTGTCGGCGACGACCCGTACGTCACGGCCGACGCTGCCGGGGGTGTCGAGCCTGCGGTACAGCGGTGTGTCGCCGTAGAAGACCACGGCGGAACGCTCATCGACGCGGTACAGCTGCCGGCCGCGCTCGACCGTCGCACCCCGGTTCGGAAGCCATGTCACCCGCCCTTCGCCGGCACTGCGGATCGTGCGCGCGGAGTCGTAGCCGAGCGTCCCCTGCATTTCCCTGATGCCCGACAGATCCGTTCTCACCACGGCGATCTTTTTGATCTTCGGGCCGGACTCGGGTTCGGAGCCGTTCCCGCCCTGGCCGACCCACAGCAGACCGGCGCCCGTTCCTCCTGCCAGCAGCACAGCGACGACGGCCAGACAGACGGCCTTCTTCTTCCGGCGGCCGGCCGCCGGTTTGCGGGGGCCTGCCCCTTCCTGGACCGTCATCCGCAGGGGCATGGTGTCCGAGGCGTCGCGCTCACTTGCCACTGAACGCCTCTATCATGCATTCCTGGTCGATCTGGTCGGCATTCTTGGGCGGATTCGCACCGGGCTTGTAGTTCCAGCCGCCTCCGTCGGGAAGGGGGTTCACCTTGAGCCCTCTGCGGTTGTCGCACGCGATCCACTTGGTGTAATCGTCCATGTAGTCGGGGTTCTTCTTCGGGTCCAGCTCCGGGGGCGGCAGCGGCCGCTTTCCGAGACATGCCTTTTCCACTTCCGGACGCTCTTTGGCCACATCTATACCGGGGAACCACAGTGATCCGGGATCGGCTTCCGGCATTTTGTTCCCCGGCGACGGAATGGGCACTCCGTGATCCTTGAGGCAGCGCAGGTAGCCCTGGTACATGCGCACTTCCTCGACGTCCGTGGTGTCCATCCGGATCTGGGGGCGGCCGGACTCGGAATCGTCGGCCGCCGGACTCTTCGTCACGCCGCCCTTTCCACCTCCACCGGACTCCGTGACGGAGGCAACTCCGTCCCCCTGGCCCGCGGCGTCTCCCCCGGAGCAGCCGGCGATCAGCGTCACCGCCAGCACGGCACAGGAGAGGAAAAGGGACTTCTTGTACGGGCGGTCCGGACCGGGGTCACGGCGGCCTGAGTCGTTTCGCATGCCTGGAATCGTGACAAGGCTTTGTCAGAAAGGTGTCAACACTTCCCCCACCGGACCCCTTCCTGCGATTGTCAGGAAGTTGTCAGAGAATTGAGCCAAAATTACCGGCGTTCACCTCCCGCTCCGCAGGCTTATCATCGGGCCATGTCCGCATACGTACTGGTGGCCGAAGACGACGAAAAACAGGCAGAACTGATCCGTCGTTACCTGGTGCACGACGGCCATGCCGTGACCGTGGCGCACGACGGCCCGACAGCCCTCAAGGAAGCCATCCAGCGTCCACCCGACCTGCTCGTTCTCGACTGGATGCTGCCGGGTCTGGACGGGATGGAGATATGCCGCCGCATACGCGCCACGGGCGATATGCCCATTCTGATGCTCACCGCCCGCTCCACCGAGGACGATCTGCTCCTCGGCCTGGACATCGGGGCGGACGACTACATGACCAAGCCGTACAGGCCGCGCGAACTGGTGGCCCGCATCCGGACCCTGCTGCGGCGCAGCCGGCGTCCGGAGCGCGCGGAGGAAGTGCTCCTGAAGGCCGGCCCCCTGACCGTGGCCCCGGACCGCCATGAGGTGTCCCTCCACGGCCGCCCGGTGAACTGCACTCCCGGCGAGTTCCGCCTGCTCAGCACGTTGGCAGCCGCACCCGACCGGGTCTTCACCCGGGCTCAGCTGCTGCACTGCATCACCGACCACGGCCGAGCGGTCACCGAACGCACCGTGGACATGCACATACTGAACCTGCGGAAGAAGATCGAGACCTCGCCGCACAGACCGGAGTTCCTGCTGACCGTCCACGGCGTCGGTTACAAGCTGTCCCGAGGCCGCCGTGAGGTCTGAAATCCCGCTCCGCAACAGCCTGTTGTCCCGGCTGCTGGTCACCTCCGTGCTGATCTCCCTGGTGTCCATCGGGGCCACTGCCTGGCTGACGGTACGCGGCACCACCGTCGCCATCGAGCAGGAGCGGGGCCAGGCCCTCGCGGACGACGCCACCGTCCAGGACACTCTGGAGGGCTTCGCCGCGACGCACCGGAACTGGAACGGTGTCGAGCGCACCGTCCTTGATCTCTCCCGGTCGACGGGGCGCACCATCATCCTGACCACGCGAGCGCGCCAGGTCATCACCACGTCGCATCGGTCGGCCGCGGAACGGCTGCCCCTCAACGAGAGCGCCGTGATCGATCCTCTGCACGTCGCTCCGTCCACGGATCAGGATGTCGGCCAGGCGGAGCGGACATCCCACATCGACCCACGCGCCGTCGGCCCCTACCGACTGCCCGCCGAGGAACGGGCGAAGCTGCGACGGATCGCCCGCGATGAGGTCAGCTGCCTCTACGGCCGGGTGGGAGTACGCGCGCACATCGTCGAGGAGGCCAGTGGCAGACCCGCCTTGCGCACGCTCAGGGCCTCGCAGGACTTCATCCCGGCCTGCGCGACCAAGCTCATGCTCCAACCCACCCCGACCGAGGCCGCGGCCCTCGCCGAGCTCACCGGACTCGTCCGCGGCTGCGCCGGGCGCAACCACGTACGCCTGCCCGAACCGCTGATCATCACGGTGGACTTCCGGGTGGAAGGCGACGACTCGGCGCGGGGTTCCGCCGCTGTGGACGACTGTGTGGAGGAAGGCCGGCGGGAGCAGTTGGCGGCGCATGTCGCCCCCGCGGCCCTCCTGTTCGTCACCAGCCCGCCCCGCACGGCCACCGCCGTCTTCGACCTGTCACCGGCCGGCACCCTCAGGGTCCTGGCCACCACCGGTCTGGTCCTGGCCGCCACCATCGCCGTCACCGCCGTCATCGCGATCAGGCTGGTACGTCCGCTGCGCGCGCTGACCCACGCGGCCCGCGCCCCCACGGGCCGGCACCTCCGTATCCCCGTCACCACCAAGGACGAGACCGGCTATCTGGCGGCCGCCCTCAACGACTTGTCGGAACGCCGCGAACGCACCGACGAGCAGCGCCGGGTCATGGTCAGCGACATCGCCCACGAACTACGCACGCCCCTCACCAATATCCGCGGCTGGCTGGACGCGGCGCAGGACGGCCTGGCCGAGCCCGACTCGGCGCTCCTCACCTCGCTCCAGGAGGAGGCGGGCCTCCTCCAGCACATCGTGGACGACCTCCAGGTGCTCGCCGCCGCCGACGCCGGCACCCTGCGCCTGCGTCCACAGAAGTTGGACCTCCGCGAGCTGATCGAGCAGACCATGGGCGCGCACCGGGCGAGGGCAGACGCAGGGGGTGTCGAGACCGTCGTCCATGCCCCGGACGGCCTCTCGGTCCACGCCGATCCGGTCCGCCTCCGCCAGGTCCTGGGCAACCTTCTGTCCAACGCGATACGCCACACGCCGCCGGACGGCCGCGTCACCCTCAGCGCCCGCCGCGTGGCGGGCGCCGTCGCCATCGAGGTGAAGGACACGGGCAGCGGCATCCGCCAGGAGGACCTGCCCCGGGTGTTCGACCGCTTCTGGCGGGCCGAACAGTCCCGCGACAGGCGGACGGGCGGCAGCGGGCTGGGGCTGTCCATCGTCAGACAGCTGGTGCAGGCACACGGCGGAGATGTCTCCGTGGCGAGCCGGCCGCACGTGGAGACGGTGTTCCTGGTGCGGCTGCCGGGCTGATCCGTGCGTCACAGTCCGGGCGGCTCCCCCGGGGCCGGCGGATCAGCGACCGGCTCAGTGGGCCCCGAGCGCAGGAGTCGGCCGTGGCGTTCCGGTGCCGTGAAAGAGTCTGCCGCCAGGACGGGCCGGCGTCGGTCCCAGACGGGTGTCGTAGTGGAGCTGGTCGCGGTGGTCGGCGAGACAGCGGTGGCAGCTCATGACGGCCTCGCGGCGAGTGGCGGGAAACTGTTCGGCTGCGGCCTGGAGGGGCCCTGGAGTTCTTCCACCCACTGTCGAGCCCCAGTGCCATGCTCTGACGGGACGGTTCACTGATGCTGCTCATGAACAGCAGAACGAAGCCCTCGCCGGCCTCGTCCTCGGCGACGCCCGCCTGCATCACGTCACTTGTCCCACTGCCGTGGCCGCCGGAGAAGACCTGAGCACCGGGCTGGTGCCAGACGACGTCCTCGGTGAACGTGCTGCCCGCGGAGTCCGTATACTTACCGCCGGTAACAGCCACTACGACACCACTGATGAGGCTGCGTGACGCCGCCAGAGTTTCCGACCTTCGATGTCATGACGGCGACCTGCCCGTCCCGTACCTCACTCGCCCGCATCGCCAACAAGTGGACGGCCATGGTGGTCATCGCGCTCAGCACCGGCCGCATGCGCTTTCGCGAACTGCGCACCAGCGTCGACGGCATCAGCGCCAAGGTCCTCACCGAGACCCTCCGAGACCTGGAGCGCGACGGAATCGTCACCCGGCACGTGTACGCCGAGGTCCCGCCCCGGGTCGAATACGAGTTGACCGCGTTGGGGCGCACTCTGTACACCCCGCTTCAGGCACTGGGCCTCTGGACCGAGGAACACTTCAGCGAGGTGCTCGCGGCACGCGAGAGCTACGACGCCCGGCAGTGACCGCGGCCGTGGCCGGTGACCAGAGGCATGCATGTGGTGAAACGTCGCCGCGGAGGGGACCCGAGAATGCGGGCGATCTACTGACCCCAGAAGGCGTCCTCGGCCTGCTGGTCGCTGGAGAACAGCCACATCTCGACGATCTTGCCGTCCTTGAGGCGCAGGACATCCACGCCGTCCATGCTCATGGAGGCGCCCTCGCGCTGCCCGGCGAAGTGGATCGAGGCGGCCACCATGTCGCCGTTGCCCATGAGGGCGTTGATCGTGTCGATGGCGAAGGAGCCCTGGCTGGCTTCCATCATCCCGCCGAGCATCGCGAAGACGGCGTCGCGCCCCTTGCGCTCGCCGGAAAACTGGTTGGCTCCCGGCTGATACCAGACGATGTCCTCGTCCAGGAGCTCCCCGACCTTGGCCAGGTCACCCTTCTGTACGGCCTGGAAGTACTCACGTGCGATGTCGACGTTCTTACTGGTCATGACAACACTCCTTTGCGCCTCTGACATGGAGGCCGTACGACTTACAACTCGGGATGGATCAAGAGCACGCGGTCAGGCTGGGGAGACCCGCTCGTCAGACCGTGGCCGGCCGTTGAAGTGCACACGTGCCGCGACGGTGGCGAAGTCCCCTCTCCTGCGGCGAGTTCTCCCGCCGCGCCTCCATACTCGCCACCCGTAACCAGGCACCTCAACGTAACCAATGAGGTGACGTGACGCACGTCACATATGCACTCACCCCGCGGAGGCCGCGACTGGAAGGTGAGGGGACCGCCCGCTCCATTCACCCGATCTATCGGACCTTCCACACCTTGCACCTCGGCTGCTTGATCCTCGGCATTGCGTGTTTCATCAGCTGTGATCGCTGGATTCCGTCGATCCCCTAGACAGATCTCGCGCCGAAGCCCCTTAATAGATCCGATGTAACTCTGGTGAAACACCCGCCGTGCGGGCGACCTCTCCCGCATTCGCCGCCTGTAGGTGACCAGTCACGCCGTTCAGTCGGCTGTCGAGCCGCAGCACCGTGTGTTGTCCCGCGAAGAGTCGAGAGGACACGTTGTCAGAGCCGATTCAGGACAGGAATGCCCGATGCCCGGCGCACCGAAAGGCTGATGCCGGCCGCCGCCCTGAGTGTGTTTCCCCTGCTCATCGCCGGATTGCGTCACCGCTGTCACCCCCATCGATACACAGGAGTGCGCCATGTCCTCACGACGGATGACTCGCCGTACGTTTCTGGGCGCGGGTGCGGCGAGCGCCGCGACCGCCCTGCCGATCGTCCCCGGCTTCTCCGGCCTTCTGTCGCAGGCGGCCGCCGCGGACACGCAGACCAAGCTGAGCAAGATGGTCGACATGCGGTTCGGCATGTTCAACCACTTCAGTCTCGGCACGTTCACGAACCAGGAATGGGCCGAACCCCACCAGAGCCCCACCCTCTTCGCTCCCCCAAGCGTCAACTGCGCGCAGTGGGCCGACGCGGCGGTTGCCGCGAAGATGAGTTACGGCATCCTGACCACCAAGCACCATGACGGCTTCGCCCTGTGGCCGAGCGCCTACGGCACCCAGAACGTCGCGAACAGCTCCTACAAGCAGGACGTGGTCCGGGCGTACTGCGACGCCTTCCGGGCGAAGGGGCTGAAGGTCGGGTTCTACTACTCGATCTGGGACCGCACCTTCGGCGTCGAGGCCTGGGAGAGCCGGCACAAGGTGACCGGACTCGACATCACCGATGCCATCCAGCCCGGCGACATGACCTTCATCCTCGGCCAGATCACCGAGTTGCTCACCAACTACGGCACTATTGACATGTTCATGACCGACGGTTATGCGTGGCAGATGGGGCAGCAGGCCGTCTCGTACCAGAGGATCCGTTCGCTGGTGCAGCAGTTGCAGCCTGACTGCGTCATGATCGACATCGGTGGACTGTCTGAGCCCTTCCTCAGCGACGCGATCTTCTTCGAGGAACCGCTGGGCATCACAGCGCCGGCGGGCAACACCTACGCCGGAATGCAGGGGCAGACCATCAGCGACGGCTGGTTCTGGCACCCCTCCACCCCGACCGAGAGCCTCATGAGCAAAGCGGCGATCCTGTCGCATCTGGCCGACCTGGAGCCGAAGTACACCTCGTTCATCCTCAACTGCCCGCCCAACCGCAACGGCCTGCTGGACACCAACATCGTCAACCGGCTGGCCGAAGTCGGTGCCGCCTGGAGCCCGGACACCTCCCGGCCGCCGCTGCCCGCCCAGCCACTGCGCGCCGAGTACCCGGTCACGCCGGTCAACGCGTATGCGACCGCCTTCCACACCGACGAGGGACCGCTCAACGCCATCGACGGACTCAGCGACGTCCGCTACGAAACCTGCTGGTCGACCTGGAACCTGCCACTGCCCCAGTCCATCACCATCGACCTGGGCGGGGTGTGGAACAACGTCTCCGCTCTGGAGTACCTGCCCAAGCAGTGGAACCGCACCAACTCCACCGACGGCGACATCACCTCGTACACCGTCCACACCAGCACCGACGGCGTCACCTTCACCCAAGTCGCCGCGGGCTCCTGGGCCGGTGACCGCACCCCCAAGCTCGTCGAGTGGCCGGCCAGGAACGTGGGCTTCGTTCGGATCCGGGTCACTGCGGCCACCGGCGGATACGCCAACATCAGCGGCGTGAGGATCGGCGGCCGGACGGCCAAGCCTGCGCTGGTGTCCACCACACTGCCCGGCGACGGCACCGTCTACCGGCTGGTCGCCCGGCACAGCGGCAAGGTCGCCGACGTGGAGGGCGCGGGCACCGCCGACGGCACCAACGTCGCTCAGTGGCGATGGCTCAACCAGGCGAACCAGAAGTGGACCTTCACGAGCACCGGCGACGGCTACTACAAAGTCAAGGGTGTGGGCAGCGGCAGGCTTCTGGAGCTCGCGGGTCTCTCCCGCGCGGACGGCGGCAACGTCGGCATCTGGAGTGACGCCCGGGCTCCCCAGCAGCAGTGGGCCGTCACGCCCACCGGTGACGGAGGCTACTTCCTCATCAACCGCTACAGCGGGCTCTGCCTCGGCGTCGACGAGGGCAGCAGCGCCGATGGAGCCAACATCGAGCAGCAGCCGTACGCGTCACAGTCACGGCAGCAATGGCAGATCATCCCGTCCTGACCCTCACCCCGCCCGCCCCGACGGACCCGGCATCCTGTCCTGACGCACCGTCCAGACAGGCACAGGGCCGGACCTGGTCAGCGAGACCGTGGTCGTGTCCGACGCCAGAAGGGGCTGGTGATGGTGTGTCACCGGTCGACGGGCTCGGCCTGCCGGTCGAGGGCGAGTGGCTGGGCCGCGTACGTGATGCGGACGACGCCGTCGGCGTATCGCTGTGTGGCGGCCTGTACACCGAAGACGTCGCGGAGGAGGTCCGGTGTCAGGACCTCCAGTACGGGGCCCGCCGCCACCACCGCGCCCTCGTGGAGCACGACGAGGTGGTCGCAGAGCCGGGCGGCGAGGTCGAGGTCGTGCAGGACCGCCAGAGTGGTGATGCCGGTGCTGCGGATGAGGTCCAGGAGCTCGAACCGGGCGCGGATGTCGAGGTGGTTGGTGACCTCGTCCAGGACCAGGAGCTGTGGCCGCTGGGCGAGGGCGCGGGCCAGCAGGACGCGTTGGCGTTCGCCGCCGGACAGGGTGGCGTAGTCCCGGTCGGTGAAGGGTGCGACGCCGCAGCGGTCGACTGCTTCCGCCACGGCCCGGTGGTCCTCGGCACCGTCCCGGCCCATCAAACCGTGATGGGGCGTGCGTCCCAGCGCGACGATCTCGGTCACGGTCAGGCCGGTGGTGGTACCGGCGTCCTGGAGGACGGCCGCCGTGCGGCGGGCGGCGGTGCGCGGGGACAGCTCCCATACGTCGTCGTCGCCCACCCGGACCACGCCGCCGGCCGGCCGTAGGGAACGGTAGACCGTGCGCAGGAGGGTGGACTTGCCGCTGCCGTTGGGGCCCACGAGTCCGACGATGTCGCCCTTGGCGGCCTCCAGGTTCACTTCGCGGAGGATCGGCCTGCGGTCCAGGGTGACGTGGAGCTGGTCGACGGTCAGTTTCATACGGTGTCCAGGCCCTTGTTGCGGCGCAGTAGCCACAGGAAGAAGGGGGCGCCGAGCAGGGCGGTGAGGATGCCCAGCGGCAGTTCGTTGGGGCGGTTGACGGTTCGGGAGAGCAGGTCGACGAGGACGAGGTAGATGGCGCCCAGGAGCGCGGTCAGGGGCAGCAGTCTGCGGTGGTCGGCGCCGGTGGTGAGGCGGACCAGGTGGGGAATCATGAGGCCGACGAAGCCGACCCCGCCGGCGGCGGCGATGACGGTGCCGGTGAGCAGCGCGCTGATGACCAGCAGGATGGCGCGCAGCCGGTTGACGTCCACACCGAGCGCGGTGGCGGACTCGTCGCCGGCCAGCAGGGCGTTGAGTCGCCGTCCGAACAGGGCCAGTACCACGGTGCTCGCCAGGACCACCACGGTGACGGTGGGCAGTTGGTCCCACTGGGCACCGGCGACGCTGCCGAGCATCCAGAACATGACCGTGCGCAGTTCGGTGGGCGTTGCCAGCAGCTGGACGAAGCTGGTCATCGACAGCAGGACATAGCCGACCGCGACTCCGGCGAGCACCAGCCGGGTCGGGGCCAGCCGGCCCCGTCGTTGGCCCAGGGCGAAGACGAGGGCCCCGGCCGCCAGGGCGCCGACGAAGGCCGCGCCGGAGACACCGAGCCCTGCCAGGCCGCCGAGCGCGGCGCCGCCGAGGGTGATGACGAGCACGGCGCCCAGCGAGGCGCCGTAGGAGAAGCCGAGGACGATCGGGTCCGCGAGCGGGTTGGAGACCAGGGTCTGGAGTACGGCTCCGGCGACGGCCAGTCCCGCACCGACCAGTGCGGCCAGAGCGACGCGGGGCGCCCGGAAAGTCCACACGATCTGGTCCAGCGCCGGGTCCTGGGCCGCTTCCCCGCCGGTGATGTGGTGCAGGAGGATTCCCCACACGTCGGCCACCGGGATGTTGACCGCGCCGATGCTCACCGCGACCACCATGACGGCGAACAGGACGATCGTCAGTCCGACGACCGCGAGCGGCAGCCGCAGGCGGCTGGGGATCCGGTTCAGAACCTGTCGGGGTGCAGCATCCTGGCGATCTTCTCGACGGCCAGGTCGTTGCTCGGGCCGAGGTACATCGAGTCCGACAACGCCACGTACTTGTTGTTCTTCGCGGCCGGCCACTGGGGGAACTCCTTCAGCAGTTTCTTGGCGTAGGCCGCCGGGTCGGGGTCGTTGTAGCCGATGACGACGAGCGCGTCGACGTCGGTGGCGGCCACCTTCTCCTTGCTCAGGTCGGCGAAGGAGGTCTTGGAGGCCGATGCGAAGGCGTTGCGGGCGCCGGCCTTGGCGAGGATGTCGTTGTAGATGCCCTTGGCGACGACCGAGCTGAAGTCGTTGCCGCCCATGGTCATGTTGGAGAACAGGACCATGACCTTCGGCTGCTTGTCGTCCTTCACCTTGGCGGAGACGTCGGCGATGTTCTTCCGCGACGCGGTGATCAGCTTCTCGGCGCGGTCGCTGACGTTGAAGATCCTGCCCATGTCGCGCAGCAGCGTGTAGCTGTCGGCGATGGTCATCCTGGAGGTGTCCTGATCGCAGCCCTGCGGGGAGACGTAGCTGCCCGCGCCGACCTCTTTGAGTTGCTCGCGGGTGGCGAAGCCGTTCTTCTCGTCGAAGCCGTAGGAGGTCGTGGACAGCACCAGGTCGGGGCGCAGCCCGATCATCGCCTCGCGGGGGATGTCGTAGGCGTCGTTGAGCTTGACGCCGCCGGTGGGCAGCGCCTTGATGGCCTTGGCTCGGCCCGCCACCTCGGACATGCCGTAGCTCTGCTGGTTGGCGACGATGCGGTCGCCGAGGCCGAGGGCGAGCAGCGTGGAGACCTCGGCGACCGAGGCGCCGTTCATGGTGACCACGCGGCTGGGCGCCTTGGTGAACCTCTCCGGCACTCCGCAGTTGTCGAGGGTCACCGGGTAGCCGGACTCCGCGGCTGCCGCGGGCGCGTTGTCGCCGGTGTCGTCGGCCTTGCCGGTCGAGGAGTCGGCGCATGCCGTGGTGACCAGACAGAGGGCGCCGGCCAGGGCTGTGGCGACCGGCCGTTTCTTCGGCATGCTGCTCCTTGCTTCGGGGTGCTCGTGAGGCGACGGGTTCTGATGCAGTAGTCGGGGGGTGGAGCCCGGAAGTTCCTCAGAGGTCCAACTACTGTGCGGACGGCGTGAGATGGTCCTGTTTCCCGGCCGGGGCGGGCAGCGTTCCCGTGGTGACGCAGTGGTCGAGGTATGTCGCGCTACGTCCGACAAGTGGATCCGGTGGACTTCCAGGGACTGCCGGACACGGGCGGCGGCCTCTGCGGGGCCCGGGGCCCTGACGGTGCAGATGACCTCCGCGTCGGTGCTCGTGAGGAGTTCGGCCAGCAGGTGCACGCCGACGAAGCCAGTGGCGCCGGTGAGCAGGACCCGGTCCGGTGCGCCGATCGGCCGGGGAGAATCGCCGCTCGGGCGGATGTCCGGATCGAGGACGGCGTCGGCGAGCAGGGTCGCCGGAAGGCCGGGACCGGCTGTCCGCGGCTGAACCTGGGCCTGCTCCTGTTGCCCCTGCTGCTCCTGCTGCTCCTGCTGCTCCTGCTGCTCCTGCTGCTCCAAGAACCTCGCCAATTCGGCGGGTGTCGGGTGCTGGAAGAGCCAGGCGACCTTCACGTCGCGGCGCAGGTCGACGCCGAGGCGGTTGGCCACCTGGATGACCTGGAGCGACTGGGCACCCAGGTCGAAAACGTCGTCCCGCGCGGAGAGGGCCGGCACGGCCGGCGCCAGTTGCCAGACGGCGGCGATG
The DNA here is from genome assembly GCF_001685355.1 of Streptomyces lincolnensis. Lineage (GTDB taxonomy): Bacteria > Actinomycetota > Actinomycetes > Streptomycetales > Streptomycetaceae > Streptomyces > Streptomyces lincolnensis. The sequence continues at coordinate 270,852 of NZ_CP016438.1, forward strand.
GTGCGTTCCAGCGCGTTGTCGTGCGCCAGTGTCTCGGTGCCGCGGTCCGGCACCGGTGCGTCGGGGGCCGGCCCGTGTGCGTCGGGGGTCATCGCGGCGAGCGCGTTCCTGTCGATCTTTCCCGCACCCGTCCGGGGCAGGCGGTCCAGGAACTCGACGGCCGACGGGATCATCGCGGCGGGCAGGACCGCCCGGAGGCGGTCCCTGACCAGGGCGACGGCCGGGGCAGGCCCGTCCGGGACGACGTGTGCGACCAGGCGCCGGGTCCCGTCCGCCAGCACCTGTCCCACGACAGCGGCCTCGCGTACCCCCGGGTGTGCCAGGAGGGCCCTGTCGACCTCGGCCGGGTGCACGCGATGACCGCTGATCTTGAACGCGGACTCGGCCATGCGCGTCACCGCGTGGCGGTAGACCTCTTTGCCCCGCATGGCGAAGTGCCGGTCCTGGCGGCCGGGTTCGCCCGGTCCGGAGCGCTGACAGGAGCCTCCGGCCGCGACCATGATCAGGTCTTCGTGGGCGCCGTCGCTGCCGAGGTCGAAGTGGCCGACCGCGCCCGGCTCGTCGGGGTGTCCGGCGCGCAGGACGACGGCTCCGGCACCGTCGCCGAAGATGATCGCGTTGGCCCGGTCCAGCGGATCCACGATCGTGGAGTAGGTATCCGCACCGATGAGCAGCACCCGTTCAGCCACGCCGGCCGCGATGAGGCCGGCGGCCGAGGCGAGCCCGTAGACGAACCCGGTGCACACGGCGCCGATGTCGAAGGCGGCCACCCCGGCCAGACCGAGTCGTGAGGCGACGGCGGGCGCGGTGGCCGGGCAGGTGTGGTCGGGTGTCGTCGTGGCGACGACGACGGCGTCGACCCGGTCCGTCGCGGCGGAGGCGAGGGCCCGGCGGCCGGCTTCGACGGCCAGGTCGGACGTCGCCTGTCCGGGCTCGACGATGTGCCGTCGGCGGATCCCGGTCCGGGTGCGAATCCACGCGTCGTCGGTGTCGAGTCGTCGCGCGAGGTCCTCGTTGGTCACCACGCGGGACGGCACCCATCCGGCCAGCCCGCACAGGACGGCGGCCGGAGCGGTGGAAGGGCCGGCGGCGAGAGGGGACATGAGGTTCTCCTGGCATGACGGAGGACGGCCGGGCAGCCCGGACACGGGAAGGGGAAAGCGAAAGGGGAAGCCGCGAGGAGGGGCAGGCCTAGGGACCGCTGGTCCCGGTCACCCTGCGCAGGGCGAACAGTGCGAGCGCACCGCATCCGATGCCGCCCGCGATCACGAGGACGGCGGTACGGATGCCGTCGAGGAGCCCGGTACCCGACGCGCTCTGCCCGGCGCCGCCGGCGAACGCGACGAGCACGGCGAGGCCCACCGAGCCGCCGGTCTGCAAGGTGGTCGATGCCAGTCCCGAGGCGATGCCCTGGTCTGCGGGGGCCACTCCGGCGAACGCGGAGATCCACATGCCCGCCCATGCGGCGCCCTGGCCGAGACCCAGCAACACGATTCCCGGCAGCAGCGCAGGATAGGAGCCGTCCGAGGTGAGTGCCAGACCGAGGGCCGCTGCTCCGACGGCGCCCAGCCCCATGCCGGCCACCAGCATGCGGTGCACGCCGAAGGCGGACACGGCCCGTTCGCCGGCCTGCGTACCGACGGCCACCACCACGGCGGGCAGCAGGAACGCGAGCCCGGTCGCCATCGCGCTGTAGCCGTGAACGGTCTGGAAGTAGAGGGTCAGGAAGTACGGCACCGAGCTGAACGTGGCACTGAACAGGGCGGTCCCCCTATTCCGACCTCACCATCGGCTACGGCTGGGGCGCCAACGACATCGGCGGCAGCCAGGACTACGTCAACCGGGGCCTGTACAACTACCAGCCCATCTACAGGACGGCGACCACCGACGCGAACAACCACGTCACCGACAACTACATCCACGACCTCATGCAGCAGATGACCGACGGCGGCTGCATGTACACCCTGTCGGCGTCACCGGGCAGCACCTTCGAACGCAACTACTGCCACAGCAACAACGGTTGGTTCGGCTTCTACCACGACGAGGGCTCCCGGGACTTCACGGACACCAACAACGTCTTCCGGAACACCGGCGAATGGGGCCATGAGAACAGCAACGCGACCAACAACACCGGCGCCCTGACCCTGACCGACACCTGGACGACCAACAGTTCCGCGAACATCACCAACACCAACGGCCGCGGTGACGTGGTCAGCGGCACCGTCGTCGTGAGCGACGGCAACTGGCCGCCCGCCGCCAAGACGGTCATGGACAACGCCGGCATCCACCCCCTGTACCGTCCGCTGACCACCGACCCCGTCTCCTCCCCGTACAGCGCCTACTCCTCCACCCCTGCCAACACCGGCCAGAGCGGCGGCCACTTCACGATCACCGATGCCGGCAAGGACATCTGGGGTGCCGGCGGACAGCACGAAGACGAGTACGGCACCGTCTTCCGCAAGGGGGCGGCTGTCGACGGCACGTCGGTGACCGCCCGGGTCGACAGCCTCGACAAGACCAGCGGCTGGGCCAAGGCCGGCGTCGTCCTGCGCAACGACCTCACGGACGACGGTTCCTCCCCCGGATACGCGGCGGTGGTGGTGACCCCGACCAACGGTGTCAGCTTCCAGCGGGACTCCAGCGCCGACGGCTACCTGGACCAGCTCACGTCCACCGCCGCCACCGTCAAGGCACCGGTCTGGCTACGACTCACCCGCACTGCCACCCAGGTCTCCGCCTCCTACTCCACCGACGGAACCACCTTCACCCAGCTCGGCTCGAAGGTGACTCTGCCGTCCATGGCGACCACCCAGGATGCCGGCGTCATCCACACCGCCCACAGCACCACCGCCGGCAGCGCGACCTTCAGCAACCTGCGCATCGTCACCTCTCCCTACGAGGCATACAGTTCGATTCCGGCCGCCGTCAGCCAAAGCGGCCAAGTGACCTCCCTGACCAACGCGGGCATCGCCGTATGGGGCTCCGGCACGGCGTACGACGACGAGTATTCCGCCGCCTACCGGACGGGGGCCGCTGGGACCTCCTCGACCGTCACCTCCGCGTCGACAGTCGGGACAACACCAACAGTTGGGCCAAAGCCGGCCTGATGGTGCGGAACAGCATCGCCTCCGCCGGCTCGTCCACCGGATACCTCGTCCTCGCCGCCACCCCCGGCAACGGAATCACCCTGCAGTCGGACTCCAACGGTGACGGTTACCTCGATACCAACGTCTTCAAGACCGGAAGCAGCGCTCTCGCCCCGGTCTGGCTCCGCCTGGTCAGGAACGGCACGTCGGTCACCGGCTCCTACTCCGCCGACGGCATCACCTGAACCACTGTCGGCACCGCGACCCTGACCGAGGCGAACAGCACCCTGGACGCGGGCATGTTCTCCACGGCCCACTCCGGAAGTATCGGCACCTCGACCTTCAGCCAGTTCTCCGCCAGCTGACGAAGGGGTTCGGGTCACGATCTGCGGAACGCGCTCCGCGTGCCGGTGCGGCCTGCGCACCGGCACGTACGTCCGGACAGGCGGTCTGCGGGCGCGGGGCGCTCAGGTGCCCTGGACCGGCACCTCGGCTGTTGACAGGGTGCGGTCCAGGAAAGGCAGCAGGCCGTCCCAATGGCGCTGCAACGCGGCCGGGTTGAAGGCATCGGTGTCAGCCATCGTGAAGCCGTGGACGGTGCCTGAGTAGACCTCGGAGGTGTAGGCGACCCCCGCGGCATCCAATGCCTGATGGAGCTCTCCGAGGGCCTCGGGCGTCATGTCACCTTCGGCATGGGCGAGGTGGACCTGGGCCGTGAGCTTGGCGAAGCTGTCGGGCCCGTCGGCGCCCACGGGAGCGTGGAATCCGGCGACGGCGGCCACCTGGCCGGGATGGGCCGCGGCGGTGCGCATCGCCAGGAGGCCGCCTATGCAGTAGCCGGTCACCGCGACCGGTCCGGCGCCGACCTCCGGCTGGGCGGTGAGGAACCTGAGGTAGGCGTCGGCGTCGCTCAGGACACGTTCGGCGGTGTGCGCCTCGATCAAGGGCATCACCTGGGCGAAGACCGCGGGTCGGACCTCTTCTCCGATGTGCTCGGGAAGTTCGATCACCGGTGCCGGGCCGTGCCGGTAGAAGAGGTTGGGGACGAGCACGTAGTACCCGTGCCCGGCCAGTTGGTGGGCCATCTCGCGCAGCACGGGCCGGATGCCGAAGCCGTCCGCGTACATCAGCACGCCTGGGTGCCGCTCACCACCGTCGGGGAAGGCGGCGAAAGCGTCGGCCTGGCCGTCCTCGGTGGGAATGCGCAACATCTTGGTGGGCATGAGTTCTCCTGTCGTGGTTGACGTGTCGAAGCTGTGGTCAACACGACAGGAGGCGGAGCCCGCGCATCAGCGCCGGCTCCCTGGTCCAACAGCGGGCCGACACCGGCCCGTTCGGCGCTCAGTGGAGCACCGGGTCACCAATCCGTGTGTGGCGCGATGCCGTCCCGGTAGTCATCGCCGTACAACGTAGTCCACCGGGCGGGAAATTAGGCCCAGTTCCGGCGAGCACGCCGTTCTCTACTTCCCCCAGAAGGCGTCCTCGGCCACCAGGTCGCCGGAGAACAGCCACATCTCGACGATCTTGCCGTCCTTCAGGCGCAGCACGTCCACCCCGTCCATGCTCATGGACGCATCCCCGCGCCGGCCGGCGAAGTGAATGGAGGCGACCACCATGTCAGGCGGTGCCCCAGAAGGCGTCCTCTCCGCCCTGGCCCGCGGAGAAGAGCCAGACCTCGGCGATCCGGTCGCCCTCGATCCTCAGGAGGTCGACGCCGTTCATCCCCATCACCTCGCCGTTACGCCTGGCGGAGAAGTGGACCGGCGTGGCGACCAGCGCACCGTTGACCATGGGATCGCCGGTCGTCCTGAGTTCGAACGTCCCCTCGGTGACCGCCATCATGCCGCCGAACATCTCGCCGATCGCGGCCGCACCGCGGTGGCTGCCGGAGAACTGGTTCGTGCCCGGCTGGTGCCACACGATGTCGTCGGTGAACATGCGCGTGACCGCGGCGAAGTCCCTGGCCGACACCGCGTCGGCGTACTGGCGGGCGATGCTGAGTACGGCGCTGGACTGCATGGTCGCGCTCTCCCTCGGTGAGTTCGTTCCGATAGCACCCATGCTCACCGTCGGTAACCCGTCACCTCAACGTAACCAATGGGACGACGTGTCGCACGTCACGTTCCCTGGTCTAGGGTCGCCCGCATGGCCGAGCACTCCTTTCTGACCGCGGTGCGCGAGTCGTACGACACGGTTGCCGTCGAGTACGTCGAACGCGTCCCGCCTCCCGCCGAGATGGACCCGCTGTCACGCGCGATGCTGGCGGGGTTCGCCGAGTTGGTGCGGACGGCCGGTCTGGGGCCGGTCGCGGACCTGGGATGCGGCCCCGGCCGCGTGACCGCGCACCTGGCCGGGCTGGGGGTGTCCGCCTTCGGCGTCGATCTGTCACCGAAGATGATCGGGCTGGCCCGCCACGCCTATCCGAACCTGCGGTTCACCGAGGGCTCGATGACCGCGCTGGAGATGAGGGACGACGAACTCGGCGGCATCCTGGCCTGGTACTCCACCCACCACACGCCCCCGCAGTGGCTACCGGATGTGTTCGCCGAGTTCCACCGCACGCTCGCACCCGGCGGCTACCTGCTCTGGGGAGACTATGTCGGCGATGAACGGTTGCAGCCGACCCACGGCTATGGCCGTCCGGTGTCCTACGAGTCGTACCTGCTGCCCCTGGACCGCATCATCGGCCTGCTGGACCAAGCCGGACTCGTCGTCACCGCGAGACTGGAGCAGGAGCCCGGTGGACGCGTGAACAGACCCCGCGCCTGCCTCCTGGCCCGCAAGCCCGAAGCGCCCTGACGGGGCTCGTTGTGGTGAGGGTGAACTGACGTAGCGGTCCTGATCCGATGCACACCCCGGGCGCCCGCACTCACGTAGTACGACCATCGCGCTCCGGCATCCACTGATGCCGGAGCGCGATGGTCGGTCTGCCGGTTTGGCTACCACCAGTCCGTGCACTGCACGGCCTGGCCGCCCCCGCCGCCGCAGGCGCGGAACCGGTAGTTCGGGTTGCTGTCCGTCACTCTCGCGGCGCTGGTCAGTTGATGACCGTCGCGGGTTGCCTTAAATGGTCCGCACTGGATGTGGACACGATTGCCGTCCAGCGTCCAGTCCATCCAGATCTCGTCTCCCACACGCGGGACCGCGAGCGCGGCGAAACCGTAGACGTCACCGTCGATCCTGGCAGCTCCCAGACCGATGCGCCCAACGAGCCCTTGGGGGTCGGAGGGGCGCAGCACTTTGTCCGCAGGGCCGGCGGCGACACCAGTCTGGTTGTCGGGGATGTCGCGGAAGCCGTTGGCTCCGCGCTCGCAATCCGACCGGGCCGCCAGCGCCGTACCAGGCGTAGCGACGGTGACTCCGCCTGCCAGCAGTACGCCGGCGACGGCAGTGGTGGCTACTTTGGCAATTGCACGTCTGGTCATGACGATGCCTTCCCCTTGGGTGACGAACAGCGAGTACAGCTCAAGCTGTGGGCACCGCGTACCGAACCCGGGCGGTGCCGTTGTCAGGCAACCACGGGAGACGGGATCACTGTCCTGACACCTGTCAGGCTGTGCTGAAGCGATGGGTGTGAATACCCCTCGGGCTTGAACGGAGTTGTCCTCCCCGCCCAGGATCTCTGGCGGAACACGCTCTGCCCCGCTTCGCCTTACGGGACCGCGCACTCGGGATGGAAATCTGTTCCCATCGAGTGAGTGAGCAGGGACTTCGGCACGGTACAAAGGACGTATGCCGGAGCGTGAGACCCCCGCGGGGGCGATGGACGATGTTGACGTGGTGACCCGTGCGGTGCTGGACGCTTCGCGGCTGCTGATGGCGCTCTCCGCCCGCTCGCTCGCCGCGGTCGAAGAACGTGTGACGCTTCCGCAGTTCAGGATGCTGGTGGTGCTGTCCGCGCGCGGGGCCACCAAGCTGGTCACGCTCGCCGACCTGCTCCAGGTGGCTCCCTCTACCGCGATGCGGATGGTGGACCGGCTGATCGCGGCCGGGCTGGCCGACCGGCACCTCAACCCCGACAACCGCCGCGAGACCCTTCTCCAGCTCACCGAGGAAGGCCTGCGCACCGTCGAGGCCGTCACCACCCGACGGCGCACCGAGATCGCCACGATCGTCGAACGGCTCACGCCGGTGCAGCGCCTGGCACTCACGCAGGCCCTCGCCGCCTTCAACGAAGCCGGGAGAGAGCTCTCGGATCCGGCGCTCGACGCCACGGAACCGCACCCACTGGGCTGGGCGGTGGACCTCCCCATGGCCCGCGACGCCTGACAGGGTGACAGACGAATACCGGCGGTGGGAGATTCCACCGCCGGCTTGTCGTCACTGCCTCGGGGCTACTGGCAGTCCTGGCCGTTGTTGATGCATTCGACCATCTGCTTCATCGTGCTTTCGTCGAAGAAGTTGAGGAAGTCGTTGTGGTCGGTGATCGGCTTGTGCAGCTGGTCCGGGAAGCTGTCCACCGCGAACGGGTTCACGACCTGTCCGTTCTGGATCCGCGGGGCCGGAACGTCGTAGACGAGACGGGCCTGGAGCTGGGGGATGGCCTGGAAGCCGTTCGAGCAGGTGCCGTCCGCTTCCACGAAGTCCACGTGGGTGCGGTGGTTGGCGCTGTCGCTGTTCTGGGCTTTGCCATAGGCGACGATGAGTACACGTCGGCTGGTGTCCATGCCCGATGACAGCACATGCACAGGCGTGGCGCCGCACCGGGCACATGGTGCATGCGGCCACGGAGGCCGACTGTGCCCGCGCCCGGGGGGGGAAGCGTGACGCACGCCATACAGACGTGCGGAACTCCACCTTCTCCGGGCCCGACTTCTGTAAACGGTACGGCCACGGAGACCCAACGCCCTTCCCGTGCCCGAGCCATCGGAACAGAGGTAAGGAGCCCCGATGATGGAAGAGCCCCAGCAGCCCTCCCCCGAGAAGGATTCCGCCCTGCGGAGACTGGTGCCGCCGCCCGCCCTCTGCGGGTTCCTGCTCCTGCTCGCCCTGGTCTTCACGGGGTCGTACGCCACCGGAGCAGCCGTCGACCCCGTTGCGCCCGATATGCAGCGCTCCGGAACGAGCGGCGGCGCTGGCGGCATGGACATGGGCGACATGGGCAGCATGGGCATGGACGGAAGTGGCGGCTGATGACCACGGAACCAGCCACATCCGTGGTGACCACCGACCTGACCGTCGGTGGGATGACCTGTGCGGCGTGCGTGCGGCGGGTGGAGAAGAAGCTCGCGAAACTGGAGGGCGTGACCGCGACGGTCAATTTGGCCACCGGGGGCGCCAGGGTGAGCCATCCGCCGCATGTCAGCCCCGACGAACTCATGGCGACGGTCGAGCGGGCCGGGTACACGGCCGCACTGCCCGAACCGCCGAAACAGCGGCGCGAGGAGGGGCAGGACGGGGAGTCCGACGGCACCCGGCAGGAGCTCGAACGGCTGGTGATCACGGCGCTGCTCGCGGTGCCGGTGGTCGTGCTGTCCATGGTGCCCGACCTTCAGTTCCGCGCGTGGCAGTGGCTGTGCTTCGTACTGGCCACGCCGGTCGCGGTGTGGAGCGCGTGGCCGTTTCATGTGCGGGCGCTGCGCGGGCTACGGCACTCCGCGGCGACCATGGACACCCTGGTCTCGTTGGGCGTGGCGGCGTCCTACGCCTGGTCGGTGTACGCACTGCTCTTCGGCGGTGCGGGCGAGCTGGGCATGACGATGCCCTTCAGCCTGATGCCCGAAGCCTCTGACGGCGCGGCGCACGTCTACCTCGAAGTGGCTGTCGTCGTCCCGCTGTTCGTGCTCACAGGGCGGTTCCTGGAGGCGCGGGCCAGGAACGGCACCGGGGCGGCCCTGCGGTCGCTCGCCCAACTCGCCGCGAAGGAAGTGGCGGTACGCGAGGATAGGGCCGAGCGGCTCATCCCTGTCGAGGAGTTGAGGGTCGCGCAGGTCTTCGTCGTCCGCCCCGGCGAGCGCGTCGCCACCGACGGCGAGGTGACCGAGGGCAGTTCCGCCGTCGACCTGTCCCTGGTCACCGGTGAAAGCGAGCCGGTCGAGGTCGGACCGGGTTCGGCCGTGGTCGGCGGGGCGGTCAACGTCGGCGGACTGCTGCTCGTACGGGCTACCGCGGTCGGTGCGGACACCCAACTGGCCCGTATCACCCGGCTGGTGACCGAGGCTCAGGTGGGCAAGGCGCGGGCGCAGCGGCTGGCGGACGCGGTGGCCGGGGTGTTCGTGCCGGTGGTGCTGGCGCTCGCCGTGACCGTGCTCGGGTTCTGGCTGGGCGCCGGGGCCGACCCGCAGGCCGCCATCACCGTGTGCGTGGCCGTCCTGGTGGTGGCGTGCCCGTGTGCGCTGGGGCTGGCCACGCCGACCGCGCTGATGGCCGCCACCGGGCGCGGTGCGCAGCTCGGTGTCCTGGTCCGGGGCCCGCAGGCCCTGGAGGGGTTGCAGCACATCGACACGGTCGTGCTCGACAAGACCGGCACCCTCACCTCCGGCCACATGACCGTTGCCCGGGTCACGGCCGTGCCGGACGGTCTCGGGCGCGAGGCGGTGCTGCGGCTGGCCGGTGCGGTGGAGCAGGGCTCGGAACACCCACTGGGCCGGGCCATCGTCACGTACGCCACGGGAGTGCCCCCGCGCGACCCTGTTCGAGCGTCGGGTGAAGCCGGGCAGGGCGCACTGCCGGAGGTGAGCGGCTTCGCCGCGACCGCGGGGCGCGGCGTGCGCGGCCGGGTCGAGGGGCGGCTGATCGAAGTCCTCGCGCCGGACGGGGAGTTGCCCACAACCCTCGCCGAAGCCCTGCGCGCGGCGGAGTCCGGCGTCAACACCCCGGTCCTGGTCCGCGTCGACGGGGCCGCCGAGGCGCTGATCGAGGTCGGAGACGTCGTACGCCCCGGCAGCTACCAGGCCGTGGACCGGCTGCGGCGCCTCGGTGTACGCCCGGTGCTCGCCACCGGCGACCGGGAGGCACCGGGGCGGGCGGTCGCGGCCGCGCTCGGCATCGAGGAGGTGCACTCGCGCTGCACTCCCGAGGACAAGGCCGGCCTCGTACGGGAGTTGAGGGAACAGGGCTACCGGGTCGCGGTTGTCGGCGACGGCGTCAACGACGCCGCCGCACTGGCCGGAGCCGACCTCGGCATCGCCATGGGCGGTGGCACGGACGTGGCGATCGGGGCCGCCGACGTGACACTCGTACGCGGTGACATCGAGGCGCTGGGCGACGCGGTCCGGCTCTCCCGGCGCACCCTGGGCACGATCCGCGTCAACCTCCTGTGGGCGTTCGGGTACAACGTGGTGACCGTGCCGCTCGCCATGGTCGGACTGCTCAACCCGATGCTCGCCGCGGCGGCGATGTCGGTGAGCTCCCTGCTGGTGGTCGGCAACAGTCTGCGCCTGCGGGCCTGGCAGCCGTCGCGGGCCCGGGGCGGCACCCGATGACCGGACAGCGCCTGTGGCGCCCGACCCGCCGCCGAGTCACCGGCAGCCTGATCGCCGCGCTCGCGCCCGTCGCCGCGTGCAGCGTGGCCCTCGGAGGCCTCACCACCTGGGTCGCCCGGGGCAACGCGGGCAGCCCCGCACGGATCGCGGTCACCGACGGGCGCGTCCTCCTCCCGTTCGGCGGCGCCCGGGACACCGCCGCGTTCTTCCGCATCGCCAACTCCGGCGGCGCGGACGACCGGCTGCTGAGGGTCACGTCCTCCGCCACCGGCGGCGACGCCACACTCAGCCGCCACCGCATGGCCGGCGCACGGGCGGCGTACGGCCAGACGGTGGATTCCGCCGCCGTCCCGGCCGGCGACGGCCTCGCCATGTCTCCGTTCGGCACCGATGTGACCGTAAGGGCGAAGGAGACATGGCGCGAGGGCGACCTCGTGCCGTTCACACTGCACTTCGCGCGCAGCGGTCGGATCACGGCCCTTGCGGTGGTGGTCCTCCCGGGCACGAGCGGGGCGTGACCGGTGGCCTGCCCGGTGGACTCGACGCGGACACGGCAGTGTTCGGCGTGCTCCGCGTGTGCCCGCACGGATCGTGACCGCGCAGGCAGGCGATGAGACGCGCTGTGACCTGCGCGGCGAGCAGCCTGCCCGTTGGCATGTTCTCCCCCACTGGTTCGGGAGCTGGGCGATGTGCGCGCACGCTACGGGCCGAGGTGTTCGCGGCCGTCTGCGTGCTGCTCGCGGCCGTCGGCCACGTCCTGATGTCCGGCACCACCGTCCCATGGTGGGCACTGACGGCCGGACTTGCCGTCACGGGCGGTGCGGGCTGGAGCCTCGCGGGCCGTGAGCGCGGACTTCCACTGGTCGTATCCCTGGTCGTGGTCACCCAGGGCGTGCTCCACTCTGGCTTCGAACTCGCGCAGTCGACCGCCACGGGCGCGACCGGACCGGACACCATGCCGTCCGACTCGCGGGGCCCGGGACACGCCATGGAGTCCATGGGCCACGACATGAGCGCCATGCCCACCCACTCCATGGGCATGGGTCACATGGCCACGGACCACGCGACGCACCTGGGACATGTGGGCTCGATGGGCCATGACATGGGCGGCATGTCGTCGTTCGGCATGCTGGCCGCCCATACGCTCGCCGCGCTGCTGTGCGGCCTGTGGCTGGCCCATGGGGAGCGTGCCGCGTTCCGTGTCATGCGGGCCGTCGCCGGCCGGCTGGCCGCACCCCTGCGGCTGCTGTTCGCTGTGGTGACACCGCCACGCCGACTGCGCGTACGGCTACACCGTCTTCGCTCGGAACGGGTACCGCGGCACCTTCCTCTCGTTCACTCGATCACTCCTCGCGGGCCTCCGACCGGGACCGCTGTCGTCTGAGACAGCCGGTTCCCCGGGGCCACAGCCAGGTGTCGTGTCGTCGACACCCGCGCCTCGGGTATCGGCCGTATGCGTCGTACGGCCGTCTCCCCTTCACTTCCGGACCCGTCCGCAGACGGTGTCACGCGACCGTCGTGCCTGAGCACGGTCGTGCGCGCGCGCCGCTGTGCCGGATGCCGGATGACCCGAGAAGGACATCAGGTGATCACTCCTGTTCCACCCGCCTCCCGCGACAGACGCAGAGAGGCGGACAAAGAGGATGCGGTGGCCTCGTCCGACGAGTCGACGACCGCCTGGGCGCTCGCCGCCCGCGCCGGAGACCCGGCCGCCGTCGAGCGATTCGTACGAGCCCTGCACCCCGACGTCGTCCGTTATGTCGCACATCTGTCCTCCGACCCCCAGGCCGCCGATGACCTGGCCCAGGACACGTTCCTGCGGGCACTGGGCAGCCTGCACCGGTTCGAGGGGCGCTCCTCGGCGCGGACGTGGCTCCTGTCCATCGCCCGCCGCGCGGTGATCGACAGTTACCGGTACGCCGCCGCCCGGCCACGTCTGTGCGGCGCGGACGACTGGAGCGTGGCGGTCGAACACGCCCAGCCGAACGGTCTGCCCGGCTTCGACGACGGCGTCGCGCTGCTCGACCTGCTGGACGCACTGCCCGACAAGCGCCGTGAGGCGTTCGTTCTCACCCAGTTGATCGGGCTGCCCTACGCGGAGGCGGCCGAGGCCAGTGGCTGCCCCGTCGGAACGGTCCGCTCACGCGTGGCCCGTGCCCGGGCGACGCTCATCGAGCTGCTTGCCGAGGCTGAGGCGACGCCGATGGCCGCGTGACCGAAGGGCGCCGGTGCCGTCCGTCCGAAGCGCGGGCCGGTGCCCTTCCTCTCGCCGAACAGTTCGGATCGCCGGACAGTACCGAGCACCGACCCCTTCCGAGCACCCCATGGATGACAGTCACGCGCAGGATGATGCGCGTACGAGCGAGGTCGCAATGAACAGTCCGGAGCATATGAGCGGGCAGGAGCCCCACCTGGTGCTCATCGTGCTCTACGACGGAGTCCAGAGCCTCGGCTTCTCAGGGCCCGCCGATGTCTTCGCCGCGGCGGACGAGGTGAGCTCAGGAAGCTGCCGGTACGAGGTGCGGACGGCCTCCCTGAACGGCGGTCCAGTCCGCGCGTCCGGTGGCCTCACCGTCCGGCCGGACCACGGCACGATGGACGTGGCCACGGCCGGCAAGGTCGGCACGCTGATCGTGCCGGGCGCGGACGGTTTCCCTGTCCGCGATCGGGCGATCGTCGAAACGGTGGGTTCCCTGGCCCTGCGGGCCAGGCGCGTGGCCTCGGTGGGCACCGGCGCCTTCCTCCTCGCTGATGCCGGGCTTCTCGACGGCCGCAGGGCGGCCACGCACTGGGAGTTCGCCGACGAACTCGCCCGTCGTTTCCCGGCGGTCACGGTCGACGCACGGGACACGGTGGTACGGGACGGCCGCTTCACGACCTCAGGAGGCGGCGCCGCCTCCGGCCTCGACCTGGCACTCACCCTCGTGGAGGACGACCTGGGCGACGAGGCCGCCCAGCAGATCGCCAGGGCCCTCGTCACGTACCACCGCAGGCCGGGCGGTCAGCTCCAGTTCACCGAACCGCACGGCCCCGACGCACACAGCCCGGCACTGCGCGCGGTGCAGCGGCGGATCCTCGCCGACCTGAACGGCGACCTGTCGATCCGCTCTCTGTCCCGCCAGGCAGGCCTCTCCGAGCGCCACTTCACCCGCCTGTTCCGCGCTCAGGTCGGCATGTCGGCGCGGGAGTACATCGAGCGGGCCCGAGTGGTGGCCGCCTCCCGCCTCCTCACCGAGACGTCCCGCAGCCTCGGGGCCGTCGCTTGCGAGACGGGGTTCGGGACACAGGCCACGATGCTCAGGGCGTTCCGGCGGGTGCTGCGGGTCTCGCCCCTCGACTACCGGGAGCGCTTCTCGTGACACGGAGGTACTGCCGATCCGGCATGCGTTCGCTTCCCTCCGCCGCCGTGCCGCGGCGGCGTGGTGGTGGGTTCCATGACCGCTTCTCCTCGGTCGGGTTCCGGCGGGTACCGCCTGCTGAGGCCCTACACTCACCATCGATAATCAGCCACCCCGACGTAAGCAATGTGGGGATGAACGCATGCCACAGCTTCCGGCCTTCGATGTCATGACGGCGACCTGCCCGTCCCGCACGTCACTCGCCCGCATCGCCAACAAGTGGACGGCCATGGTGGTCATCGCCCTCAGCGCCGGCCGCATGCGCTTCCGCGACCTGCGCGCCACCGTCGACGGGATCAGCGGCAAGGTCCTCACCGAGACCCTTCGAGACCTGGAACGCGACGGACTCGTCACCCGACACATGTACGCCGAGGTCCCGCCCAGAGTCGAATACGAACTGACCCCACTGGGGCGAACCCTGCACGCTCCGCTTCATGCACTGGCTCTCTGGGCCGAGGAACACATGGCCCAAGTACTCGCAGCACGCGAGAGCTACGACGCCCGCCAGTAACCGTGGCGGGTCGGTCTCGGGCAGGCAGCAGGATCGCGGTGTTCGGAAGTGCGCGGTAGCCCGGCCCGCACGATCAGCGCGGTCCCGAGGGCATGCCGCGGCCCCGGCGGCCGATACGGGGACCGCCGGGGCCGCTTGGTGTCGCCCGGGCACTCGGGGGGATGGGATTCCGGACGACAGTTCGGGGGCACATCGGCCAAGTGGCCGCTCACGAGAGCGATTCCAGGGCCTTCGGGCTCAGTTGCCGTCCCGAGAGACGTCCTTGCCCTCCTGGGCGACACATTTCCTCGGTACGTCGAGCCGTTCTTGGCGCCACCCATGTTCACGATCCAAAACCGGTCACCTCAACGTAACCAATGGGCCAACGTGATGCACGTCACTCCCTTTGACTTCAGTCAGTCCTCCGGCCCGACACGCATCACCCTCGCCACAACACCACCCACACGACGAGCACACTTCCCACTCATGCCCCACCAATTCCGCGTCAAGCCGCCCATCGGCCTTTTGTGTTCGCTTTACCTTCGCCCTGGTATAACTACGTGCTGTGAAGCGCTCGGGGGGAATCCGGCGTGAAACAAAGGAACGACCGAGCAATGTCTATAGCTGGACATCCACTCCGCAGAACCATTCTCACCGGGGGTTTGGCGGCTACCGCTGCCGCACTCTCCGGCTGCTCCTCGAAGGCGGAGGAAAAGGAGACGGGCAAGGCGGCCGACGCAGCGGCCGCAGCAGGCGCTTCGCCGGCCACGGGCGACCGTCCCTCCACGCCCTGGGGGGCGTTCTCACGACTGATGGACGGAAACGAGCGCTGGCAGGACGGTAACCTCAAGCATCCCGACCGGGACCCCAAGCGACGGGATTTCGTGGCCGAGGAGCAGGATCCCTACGGTGTGATCCTCTCCTGCATCGACTCCCGGGTGCCGCCCGAGCTGCTCTTCGACACCGGGCTCGGCGATCTGTTCGTGATGCGCACCGGTGGCCAGGTGGTCGGACCGGTGGTCACCGGTTCCGTCGAGTACGGGCCCATGACGTCGGGGACGCCGCTGATCGTCGTACTGGGGCATCAGCGCTGTGGCGCCATCAAGGCGGCGTACGAAGCGATGCGCGACGGCAAGAAGTTGCCCGGCAATCTCCAGGCGATCTCCGATGCCCTGCGGCCGGCGTATGAGGCGACCGTCAAGGCGAAGGCCAAGGACCCGGTCGACGCCATGATTCGCATCCACGTCAAGCAGACCTCCGCCGATCTGCGGTCCAACCGCGACCTGAGCCCTCTTGTGAAGAAGGGCGACCTGGCCGTGGTCAGCGCCTACTATTCGCTCGACACCGGCCGCGTGGAGGTTCTCACCGGAGCGCCGTCCGCCTGACCGGGTAATGCCGGTTCGATCGACTCCGTCGAGCAATTCGTATTGCGTCGACAGTTCGGCGGAGTCGGTTGATCCGGGATTTTCCGCTGCCTTACTTCCGGATTTTCCACATGTTCACCGATGGGACGTCGAACTCGCGGGCCGCGGTTTTCCACCCTCTGATTCGAATGACGCCTGCTGCTGCTCGGCGTGCGTGCTCGACCGTCAGCGCGGCCGCCGTTGCACAACGTCGGCGAGCACCGTTGCCACAAGGTTGTTGACGGTTGCCATGGCCGGCGGGCCGGGATCGCGGTCTACGAACAGGAGATGCCCGCCACCGACCAGGGAGAGGGTGAGTGAGTCGATGTCGGCGTCGGCCGCGATGCGGCCCAGCTCACGCTCGTCGGCCAGGTAGGCGGAGATCGCGGTCGTGGCCTGGGCGAGGATCGCGATGCCGCCTCCGGGCCTGGCTTGCCGCAGCCGTGCGCGCAGCTCGTCCCGGAAAGTGATGAGCGGGATGATCGCCACCGGAACCGGTCCGAACAGATCGGTCAGCGCGGTGGCGAGGTTGTCGGCCACCGTGCCGGTGCCGGCGGACTCGCGCAGCGCACTCGCCTGCGTCTCAAGCTGCGCGGCCCGGTCGAGCACGAGGTCGGCGAGGAAGGCGTCGAAGTCACTGAAGTGCCGGTGCAGGACGCCTTTGGCGCAGCCCGCCTCGTCGGTGACGGCCCGGCTGGTCAGCCCGTTCGGCCCGTCCCGCAGCAGCACGCGTTCGGCAGCGTCGAACAACTGCTGCCGCGCGTCGCGAAGGTGCACTCCAGTCGGCACTCAAAGATCCTCTCGTGCGTCAGCCTGCCGGCATCCATTGCCCAGTGGGCATACGCCCACTAAGGTGGGCGCATGCCCACCTTACCGCGAGAGCAACCAGAACCGTCCCCAGCGGAACTGCACAAGGCCCGGCGGATGGCCCAGTCGTTCGGTACGGACGCGCAACGCTACGACCAGGCCCGACCCGCCTACCCCGACGCCTTGGTGACGCGGATCGTCGCCGGAAGCCCTGGGCCAGAGGTGCTCGACGTGGGCTGCGGTACCGGCATCGCGGCCCGCCAGTTCCAGGCCGCCGGCTGCGCCGTGCTCGGCGTCGAGCCGGATGAGCGGATGGCCGAGTTCGCGCAGGCCCACGGCCTGCAGGTCGAGGTGGCGACGTTCGAAGCCTGGCAGCCGGCCGGCCGGACGTTCGACACGGTGATCGCGGCCCAGTCCTGGCACTGGGTGGATCCGGTCGCCGGCGCGGTCAAGGCCGCCCGGATACTGCGTCCGGACGGGCGTCTGGCGATCTTCGGGCACGTGTACGAGCCGCCCGCCGAGGTGGCCGACCCGTTCGCCGCCGCCTACCCGCGGGTGATGCCAGACTCGCCGTTCAGCAATCAGCCGGCCCGACGTCCGCTGGACACCTACCAAGCGGGGTACGCCAAGCTCGCCGAGGCGATCCGTCAGACCGAACGCTTCAAGGAACCCGAACAGTGGCGATTCGACTGGGAGCGGCACTACACGCGCGACCAATGGCTGGAGCTGCTCCCCACCACCGGCGGCCTCACCCAACTACCCCCCGACAAGACGGCCGACATCCTTGACGCGGTCGGGGCCGCCATCGACTCGATAGGCGGTCGCTTCACGATGCTCTACACCACCCTGGCGACAACCGCCGTGCGCGCCGGCGCCTCCTGACTCGCTGATTCCTCGACGACACCGTCATCCACACCGGCCGCGTCGCCGCACCTGGCCCCAACGGCGCCGACCTCTGGTGGTCAGGACGATGAGGACGCCGGCCCTTTAGACTTTGGTCGCCGTGGAGTCGACCATCGGCCGATTACGCGGCCGTCCTGGACAGCGAGACTTGCGGATATGAACTTCCGCAAACATCCGGCTTCCCCCACGGCCGATGCCACCGTGGTCGCTGACTCCCCGCTGGCCATCATCCTGGTGTGCACCGTGGGCGGGACAGTTCTCGGCGGAGTCGGCGAACTGGTCTGGGAGTGGATGACGACCCAGTCCTGGGGGCCACGGATAGGGCCGACCAAGCTCCTGTCGGTGCTCCCCAGCCCTTGGCCCACCATCGTCGTCGCCGCCGTGGGGGCAGTGGCCGGGCTTCTGCTGGGGCTCATCGCCGTACACGAGTCCGTGTCCGTGACCGTCTCGGCGACGCGTGTGGTCCTGACCGTCCAAGACGAACAACGGGAGTTCGCGTCCCACGAGATCGGCCAGGTGCTCGTGGCGAGGAAGCAGCTCATCCTGCTTGATCAGAACGGCCAGGAACTCACCCGCCAGGACTGCGATCTCAACCCACGACGGCTGGTCACCGCCTTCACCCGGCACGGCTACTCGTGCGCGGAAAGCACGCCCGAGTGAAGACGCCACCCGATCCACCGACTGCCGGGGATATCGCCCAGGCCAGCTCGGGTGGCCGTCAGCAACAGCGGGTGGCCCCGGTACTGACGCTGTTTCTCATCGCACCCTTGCTGGGCGAAGTAGTGGGTGCGGCGCTGCGCCTGAGCTATTTCGTGCAGCCCTTGCGGGTGGTCTCGATCCTGTGCTTCTACGGTGCGGGGGTCGTCCTGATACGCGAGATCGCGCACCGCCTGCGGGCCAACGGCTGGGGGCTGGTCCTGCTCGGTGTCGCCTACGCGCTGATCGAGGAGGGCCTCGCCCTCCAGACGATCTTCAACCCGGAGGGTATGGACGGCGAGACGGTGTACGGCCGCGCCGCCGGAGTGAACTGGTTCTGGGCCGTGCTCGTGTGTGGGTACCACGTCGTCTGGAGCGTCCTCATTCCCATAGGCGTGGTGCATATCCTCTTTCCCCGGGAGAGCCGGTCCCCGTGGTTGTCGCGACGGATGCTGTGGGTCTTCGGCGGGGTGTTCGCCCTCGGTACGGCACTCTTCGCGCTGATTTCCCTCCTGCGGTCGGATTTCCGCCTCTCCGTGGTCGAGATCGGTGCGGTGCTCGCGATCGTGGGACTGCTGACCTGGGCCGCTTCACGCTGCCAGGCCCGAGACACACCGTGTGTACCGAAGCGACTGCCTGGGACGCTACGGGCCGGATGGACCGGGCTGGGCTTCGGACTCGTCTGGTTCGTCTTCCACCTGATGGCGTTCATCGGCAGCGGCATCTCGTTCGTGTGGTGGGTGCTCGCAGCCGTGCTGACCGCTGTCGCCGCCGCGGCGATCGTGAACCGCTGGATGCGGCGCGGCTGGACGGCGCGGCACCGGTTGGCGGCATCCTTCGGAGCGGTGCTTGCCGCTGGACTGTTCGGACTGCTGCTGGTCTCCCTGGGGGACCAGCTGGTGGACGTGGTCTTCGAGGTGATCGTGATCGGCGGGCTCGTCGCCGGCTACTTCTGGACCCGTCGGCGAACCAGCCCCACCTGACCCGCCGGGCGCAGCAAGCGGTCGCGAGCTCGGGCCTCCCTGCGCCCGTGACGAATGCTAAGGTGCCGCCCGTGAGCGGAATTTAGAGATTTCCAGGGAACGACCGGCGACCGTCCGTGACAGTGACGGCCCAGCCTCGGCGCAGCCGTAGCAACAGGCAGGCGTCGCTTCAGCGGGTGACCAGCTTCTGTCGCGGTGGTGGGTTCTCTGTGTCATGTGAGGGATCAACCTCCACGGACGCAGAGTCCATAGGTCATGCCGGTCGTGCAGCAGGTGTCCTTCCCCCATCCCTGTGCTCCCGTGCTCCCGCGC
Source organism: Streptomyces lincolnensis (assembly GCF_001685355.1). Lineage (GTDB taxonomy): Bacteria > Actinomycetota > Actinomycetes > Streptomycetales > Streptomycetaceae > Streptomyces > Streptomyces lincolnensis. Next base: position 290,354 of record NZ_CP016438.1, read on the forward strand.
ACGGCTCCCTGGAAATCGGAGTCATCTCTCCATGTCTGTCTTCGCTCGTGCCACCTCGCTCTTCTCCCGTGCCGCGCGGACCCGCGCGGCCGATGAGGCGGCCCGTTCCCGGTCTCGCTGGGTCACCCTCGTCTTCCTCGCCGTGCTCCAGCTCCTCATCGCGGTCGACGTGACCGTAGTGAACATCGCCCTGCCTGCGATCCGCGACAGCTTCCACGTCGACACCCGTCAACTCACCTGGGTAGTCACGGGTTACACCGTCGTGGGCGGCGGCCTGCTCATGGTGGGCGGGCGCATCGCCGACCTCTTCGGGCGGCGCCGGACCCTCCTTTTCGGGGCCTTCCTCTTCGGTGCGTCGTCCCTCGCCGCGGGCCTCGCCCCGAACCTGGAGCTGCTCGTGCTCGCACGGTTCGGGCAGGGCGCAGGAGAGGCCCTCTCCCTGCCGGCCGCGATGTCGCTCATCGCCCTGCTCTTCCCCGAAACCGCCGCCCGTTCCAAGGCGTTGAGCGTCTGGGCGTCGGTCGCCAGCGTCGGCCTCGTCCTCGGCTTCCTGCTCTCCGGGGTCATCACCCAGCTCTTCAGCTGGCGTTGGATCTTCCTGATCAACATCCCCCTCGTCAGCCTCGTGCTCGTCGCCGTACTGCTGCTGGTCAAGAAGGACGAGACGACCGCACGCAATCCCGTCGACCTCCCCGGCGCGCTCCTCTTCACGGCCGCGCCGCTGCTGCTCATCTTCGGCGTCATCGAGCTGGGCGAGGACGAGCCCCGGCTGCCGCTCGCCGTCGGGAGCCTGCTCGCGGCCGCGGTGTGCGCGGCCGCGTTCGTCGCCGTCGAGCGGCGCACGGCCCATCCCCTGGTTCCCCTGACGTTCTTCGGGAACCGCGTCCGCCTGGTCGCCAACGGCGCCACGGTCCTCCTCAGCGCCGCCCTCTCGACCTCCTTCTTCCTGCTGACCATGCACTTGCAGGAGGAGCGCGACCTGTCCCCCATCGAGGCGGGACTGTCCTTCCTGCCCCTGGCCCTCAGCCTCATCCTCGCCTCGCTCCTCGTCCCCCGCCTCATCGAGCGCATCGGCACCACCGGCGCCGCGGTGCTCGGCATGGCGCTCGCGGCCCTCGGCATCGGCTGCTTCGCGCTGCTGCCCAGCGACAACTCGCTGCTCACCAGCGTCTTCCCCGGCATGATCCTGCTCGCCTGCGGCATGGCCACCGGCCTGGTCGCATTGCAGAACGCCGCCCTGCACGCGGTCACCGAGGCCGACGCGGGCGTGGCCTCCGGCGTGCAACGCTGCGCCGACCAGCTCGGCGGCGCGAGCGGTATCGCCGTCTACGTCAGCATCGGGTTCTCGCCCCACCTCGGCGGCGACTGGGACCCGTTCACCGTGGCGTACAGCCTCGCCGGCATCGGCCTGATCGCGGCCGTCCTCGCCGTCCTCGCCCTGTCTCCGGACCGCCGTCTCGCCGCCCCCCGGGAGCAGGAGGACTGACCGCGCCGTGCGCTGAAGGACCGCGGCAGCGCAGGGGGTCGAGGGCCCGTGCCCGGCACCGTCCGCCGGGCACGGGCCCTCGCGCGTCCACGCACCCAGACGCTTGCCCCGACCGCGGATTACCGGTTCCCTATTCCCTATTCCCAGGTAATGCACCGGATATCGAGGGCCGTGGCGGCACGTTCGCGCCGACTCCCGGATAACTTCCAGGAATTACGGGAAGCCGTCTGCTGCCGCTTGACAGGGCGTGAAGCCGATTGCTTGTCTCGCCGGCGAGACAGTCGGCTCCGGCATGAAATCCCGTCGGCCCGGGCCCGGCTTACGGTTCCCATTGACCTTCCCGACAACACAGTTATGGTGGTGGACGCATGCTTCCATCGAAGCCGGAGCTCAGTGGAACAATTGGCGCCGTTTCCGCCACGCATTGGCTGGCGTCCAATGCGGGCATGAGAATCCTTGAGAACGGAGGCAACGCCTTCGACGCCGCTGTCGCCGCCGGCTTCGTCCTCCAGGTCGTGGAACCCCACTTCAACGGGCCGGGCGGCGACGTCTCCATCGTCGCACTGCCCGCCGGGGCGCAGGACGCCGCCGAGATCTGCGGCCAGGGCCCCATGCCCCGCGCCGCGACACCGCAAGCCTTCTCCGATCTCGGACTGGAGCACATCCCGGGCTCCGGTCTGCTGCCCGCCTGTGTGCCCGGCGCGTTCGGTGGCTGGCTGCGGTTGCTCGCGGAGTTCGGCACCCTGCGCCTCGCGGACGTCCTCGCACCGGCCATCACCTACGCGGAAGAGGGCTATCCGCTGCTGCCGGAGACCGCCCACGCCGCCGATGTGCTCGCCCCGCTCTTCCGCACCGAGTGGACCGGTTCGGGGCAGATCTACCTGGCGAACGGCGCCGCCCCGAAAGCCGGTTCCCGCTTCCGCAACCCCGCGCTCGCCCAGACCTACCGGCAGCTCCTCAAAGAGGCCGAGGCCGCGTCGGCGGACCGCGAGGCCCAGATCGAGGCCGCGCACCAGGCCTTCTACCAGGGCTTCGTCGCGGAGGCGATCCAGCGCTTCCTGGACGGCGGGCCCCGGTTGGACGCCACCGGGCGCCGCCACAGCGCGCTGCTGACCGCTGATGACCTGGCCGCCTGGACCCCGTCCGTGACCACGGCGACGTCCCGCCCCTACGGCGCCTACCGCGTCCACAAGCCGGGACCTTGGTCCCAAGGCCCGGTCTTTCTCCAGCAGTTGGCGCTCCTGGAGGGGTTCGACCTCGCCGGCATGCGGCCCGACAGCGCCGACTACCTGCACACCGTGGTGGAGTGCGCCAAGCTCGCCTTCGCGGACCGCGACGCCTGGTACGGCGACCCGGCGTTCACCGACATACCGCTGGCGGACCTGCTCAGCGACGACTACACCCGCGAGCGGCGCCGCCTGGTGGGGCCCGAGGCCGTCAACGAGCTGCAGCCCGGCACTCCCGGCGGCCGCTCGTCGTGGCTGCCGGGGGCGGCGCCCGAGCCGGAGCCCGACCTCTCCGGCCACACGGACGAGTGGATGGGGCAGCTCCGCAACGGCCTGCCCACCATCCTCAAGGCCACTACGGCCAAGGGCGACACCTGCTGCGTCACCGTGACCGACCGGCACGGCAACACGGTGGCCGCGACACCCAGCGGCGGCTGGCTCAAGAGCTCGCCGGCCATCGCGGAGCTGGGCTTCCCGCTCGGCACCCGGGGCCAGACGATGTACCTGGCCGAGGGACACCCCAACTCCCTCGCCGGCGGCAAGCGCCCGCGCACCACGCTCAGCCCCACCGTGGTCCAGCGCGACGGGCAGCCCCACCTGGCGTTCGGCACTCCCGGCGGCGACCGGCAGGACCAGTGGACCCTCCAGTTCTTCCTCGGGGTCACCGCGTTCGGCCTCGACCTACAGGCGGCGACGGAGACCCTCGCGTTCCACACCGACCAGGTACCCGCCTCCTTCACGCCCCACCAGTCGCGGCCCGGCGTAGTGGTGGTGGAGGAGAACTGCGCGGCCGCGACCGTGGCGGAGCTGACCCGCCGCGGCCACCGCGTCGAGCGCGTGCCCGCCTACTCCCTTGGCCGAGTCTGCGCGACGGGTCTGGGCACGGACGGCCTCGTCCGCGCCGCCGCCAGCCCGCGCGGCCGCCAGCCCTACGCGATCTGCGGATGACGCCACGCCACACGCGCGAACCACCGGAGAGACGCCCGACGTTCCCGTACTCCGACCCGCCCCAGCAAGCAACAGTGAGGGAGGCCTCCATGCCGTCAGTAAAGTCAATGCCGCCCGTATCGGTGCACCATGTCGGTGTCCAGACCGCCGATCTGGATAATTCGATCTCCTGGTACCAGGAATTCTTCGGATGTACCGTTTCCTGGACCCTCGACACATTCTCCGCACTCACCCACTCACGGCTTCCGGGAATCGAGCGTCTCGCGGAGCTGCGATACGGCGATGTGCGCTTCCACCACATCGGTGTGAAATCCGGTGCCGCGGAACGCTCTCCGGCCGAGGCGAATCAGTTTCAGCACGTCTGCTTCGCGGTGGGCAGCCCCACGGAACTCGAAGCGTGGCGGTCGCGCTGGCTGGAGCTGTACGCCCGTGGGCGCTGGACGTTCGCCGTGCCGGAGCGGGCCACGGACATCGACGTCGACAAGGACGGCGTGCGGTCCTTCTACGCACTCGACCCGAACGGCCTGGAGTACGAGTTCACCTACGTTCCGGACGGCCCCCGATGAGTTCACTCGAGGCACGCCGCACCGACCGCACCGACCTGCCCCTGCCCGCGGCGGGCGACTGGGAGTACGGCGGCTATCCCTACGGCCTGGAGCCGCTCACGCTGCCCCTCGCCTCCCCCGGCTCTTCCCCCGCCGCGCACCGCCGGTCGGACGGTTCCCCGCCGCCCTGGCCGGGCACCTGGCGGACCCCGTCGCCGGAGTTCCCGGCGAACGCCGCGGTGGACCTGACGGACCCGCTCGGGGTCGACCGCCTCTTCTGGTTCCGCTGGATCACCGGCCACCAAGTCACCTTCGTACTCTGGCAGTTACTGGCCTCGGTACTCGCCGAGAGCGCGGAGGGCCCAGGCGGAGAGGCGCGGGCGGCGGAGCGGGCCCGCCGCTACGTGCGCGGCTACTCCCTGATGCTCCTGTACACCAGCTCCTGCCCGCGGTCGGTGTACGACCGGCTGATCCGGCCCCACCTGGCGCTCCAGCACCGGCACCTCAGCGGCGCCTGGGCCCGGGACTACCACCCGGTGCGGTCGCTGCTGCGCGGCCGTCTGCCGGCCGGGCTCGACGACGCGCCGTTGCGCGAGGAGTGCCGGCTCAACCACCACGTCCACGAGGGCATCGCCGCCAAGCTGGTGCCGTCCGGGGTCTCGCTGCTCCAGCAGACGAACCAGCACCAGGAACAACGGTTCCTCCACCGCGACCGGCTCTCGTCGCTGTACGACTGCGTCTTCCTCACCGTGCGGGCGCCCGCCTCGTACGAGCAGGTCGTCACCCAGCTGGTGCGACGCCTGCACGCCATCGGCCAGGACCTGGCGGCCAACGGGCTCTACCCCGCGTACGCGCCCAGCGGCCACGAGGAGCCCGCCGAGCTGCGCGCCCCGGACGTGGCGCGGTGCAAGGAGACGCTTCTGCCGGACCTGTCCCGTATCTGCGACTCGGCCACCGCGGCGGCGAGTTGAGCCCGCGCGGGCCGGGCCCGGGGCGCCGCGTCCGGGTCCGGCCCGCCCGGGCCCGGGCGGCCGGGGCGCGGCCCGCCCGGGCGCAGGGCTCACTCCCCGCGTGTGACGAGTTCCTCCCTGAGCGCGCGGCGGTCCACCTTGCCGGTGGAGCCCAGGGGCAGCGCGGCGGCCGTGAGGAACCGGTGCGGCACCGCCCACGACGGCAGCCTGGTCAGGCAGTGCTCGCGCAGGGTGCGCGGGTCGCCGGCGCCGGGCCCGACCACGACGGCGAGGAGGCGGGAGTGATCGTCGCGGACGTCCACCTTCACCACGCAGCAGTCCTCGACGCCGGGAGCGAGCCGTACAGCGTTCTCCACCTCCTCCAGCTCGAACCGCTGCCCGCGCATCTTGATCATGTTGTCCATGCGGCCGAGGAAGGCGTACCGGCCCCCGGGCAGGACGCGGACCTGGTCCCCGGTGGCGTAGGCCCGGCCGCCCGGACAGGTCTCCCCCGTGCGGAACCGCTCGGCTCCGTGCCCCTCGACGCCCCAGTATCCGGCGGCCACCGTGGGCCCCGCGACGACGAGTTCACCCACCGACCCCACCGCGTCGACCGGCCGCCCGTCGTCGTCCTCGACCCAGCACTCGGCGCACTCGACGGGCCGGCCGATGGGCACGGGGCCGGCGGGCGGGGCGTCCACGACCTCGTACGTACAGCCGTTGGTCTCGGTCGGGCCGTAGATGTTGAGGAACCGGGCCCCGGGCGCGCAGCGCATCAGTGCGGCGAGCCGCTGGTGCGGAAAGACGTCACCGGCGAACACGACCGTCCTCAAGGTGGCGAGGCGCTCACGCGCGGCCCGCTCCTCCAGTCCGGACAGGCGGGCGAGCGGATAGGGCACGGAGAGCCATACGGTGACGGCGCGTTCGGCGATCCAGGTGGCCAGCTCGACGGGAAACCCGGACAGTTCACGGGGCACCGGGGCCAGGGCCGCGCCGCCCAGCGCGGAGCCGAGCACCGAGGCCACCGACACGTCGAAGTGCAGCGGGGCGTGGCAGGCGAACACATCGTCGCCGCCCACCGGGAACGCGCCGACCATCCACTCCAGGAAGGCGACGGCGCCCGCACCGGTGTGGGCCACGCACTTGGGAACGCCGGTGGAGCCGGAGGTGGTGAGCAGGTACGCGACATCGGTGCCGTCGCTCCGGACGGGGTCGAGGCGGCCCGCGGGCAGCTCGTCCCCGTCCGATGGCAGGGCGAGCCGCCGCGGCCCCGGTACGGCGGCGGCGAACCGGTCGAGCAGCGCGCGTTCGCCCACCACGGCGGTGGGCGCGCAGACCCGGCTCACCGAAGCCCACCGCGCGGGCGGCGACGCGGCGTCGAGCGGCACGTACACGGCGCCCGCGGCCAGGATCGCGTGCACCGCGGCCACGGCGTCCGCGTCGGTCCGCCCGGACAGCAGCGCTACCCGGTCACCGGCGCGCACCCCCAGGCCTGCCAGGGCGGCCTGGATGCCGCCCGCCCGCGCGGCCAGCTCCCCATAGGTGACCGGGAGCCGGGTCTCCCCCAGGACGGCGGGGGCCTCGGGCCTCGCCTCGGCGGCCGAGGCGAGGAGTGTGGAGAGTCGAACGGAGGACGACATGAAGGACGTCGAAGAGGTCACAGCGGCGGACATGGCGGTATCACCCCAGTCGGTTCGGTTGCCGGAACACGCGCCGCACTGCGAGATCGGCTGCGCGGCGAACGTGGCGAAGAGGGTCGGTGTCGACTTCCCGCGGCACGTGGCCGGGTCCCAGTGGGCGCTGCGCACCTTCGTCCGGGAGCCCGGCGACATCCCGCAGCCCATGCTGGACCGCACGCATCTGACGTTCGGCGCGCACGGCGAGGGCTGGCCCACCGCCCTCGCGGGGATCACGGACGGCACCGTGCACGACCGCCGGGTGGCGCGTTCGGAGCTCCCGGAGGTGCTGCGGGACGACCTCGCCCGGGGCGGCAGTCTGCTGTTCCTGGAGGACCGCGGCTGCCCATGGCTGCACTCCGCCGGCCCCGGGCTGCTGCCGCACACGGTGACCCCGGACGGTGTCGACGCGGCCGGGGTCTGGCAGCTGATCGAGGGGCACAGCTGGTGGGCGGGCCGGTACCCGATGGCGGAGGCCGACCTGCTGGCCGCGGCCTACCCGGACCCCGACCCGCACCATGTGGCGGGCCGGGTCCTGAGCCTGCGTCTGGCCCTGACGCCCGAGCGTCGCGCGGCCCTGGACGCCCTCGCCCTGGACCGGCTGCGGGACAGCGTGCGCGCCTACCTCACGGGGGGCGACGGCCGGCTCGACACCCCGGCGGGCACGCTGGTGTGGACGGACGGGCAGGCGGCGGTCGCGGAACTGCTGGACCGGCTGCGGGGCTGGGAGTACCTGTGCGCGCTCGCCGCCGACGACGGGGCCGGCGTCGAGCAGGGCATCGACATCGCCGTGGGCCGGTATCTGTTCCTGGGCCTGGCGGACGAGCTGGCCTACACGTCGTACGCCCGCGCGGGCGCCCGGCGCCTGACCCGACGCCTCGGCGCTCTCGCGGACATCGGCGACGAACACCTCCCCGACGTGGTGTGGCAGCGGGCGTGGCGCAGCGCCCAGCGGTTCTACCGGTCGCTGCGCGCGGAGCACTTCGACGCCCTGTTGCACGACATCGACGCGGCGGGGGTGGCCGACGCCGCTTGTGCGCGCCGGCTCGCGGAGGTCCTGTAGGGCCGTGGGCGCGCGGTTCACGCGGGAGCGGTGAACAGGTCGTGCACCACGGCTTCCCGGGGCGCGGCGCCGACGCGGGTGTACTCCTCGTACGGGAAGGCGTCCCGCAGCTGCTGCGGTGACAGCGCGAACCAGCCGGAGGCGGGCGGTACTTGGGTCACGTGACTGCGCAGCGCGTCGAGCCTGCGCTCGACGGCGTCGCCCTTGGTCACGTCGACGAGTGTGGTGATCCACTCGTCGTCGAAGGCGCCCGGCGGGGCGCTCAGGCCGCCCTCGTACGGGCTGGGCACCCCGCTGTCGACGCAGGCCTGGTGCAAGGCGCGGTGGCGACGTCGCGAGAAGGCGATGTGGTAGACGGCGGGTGTGTGGTCGAGGAGGTCGACGGCGCGCGTCAGCACTTCGTTCGCGCGGATGTGGTCGGGGTGCGGGTCGCGGGTGTGGTTGGTGCCGTATCCGATCACCACGTCGGGGCGTTCGTCCGCGATCACCCGGGCGAGGCGGGTGGCGGCCTCGTCGAGCGGGGCCCGTACGAAGGCCTCGGCGCCGCCCGCCGTGCCGTCCATGCCGGAGTCGCGGTAGCCGAGCCGGTGCACGGCCGAGTAGCCCAGGTTCCGTGCGCTGGCGTCGAGTTCGGCGCTGCGGACGGCGACGAACCGTTCGGGGGTGAAGTCGTCGGTGACGGCGGGGTTGAGCACCTCGCCGGCGCCGCCGTCGGTACAGGTGACCAGGACGGCGCGGACGCCCTGCGCGGTGTAGTGGGCGACCGTGGCGCCGCCGCGGGAGGCCTCGTCGTCCGGGTGCGCGTGGACGGTCAGCAGGCACTGAGTCATGTCTCGTTCCTTACTTTCCCTTGTTCGATTCGCTGGGTGGGCGGCCGTCACCGGTACCGCCACTCGGCCGCGGCGTCGCCGAGGGCCCGCGCCGCGGGTTCGAAGACGCTGCTGTCCCGGCCCAGCCAGACCTTGAACCACGGCCGTTCGCGCGCGTCCCGCTCCAGGCCGAGCAGGACGCCGTGCCGCACGACGGTCTGCTCGCGCACCTCCTCGACCGTGCTGCCGCCCGGGGGCCGCAGCAGGGTGAAGGGGGCGCCGCCGTGGTGCAGGACGGCGTCGTCGGGCAGCCCCGCCGCGCGCAGTGTGGTGCGCAGGAGCCTGGCGTGCCGGGTGGCCTCGGATCGGCGGCGCCGGGTGAAGCGCTCGGGTTCGGCGCCCCCGAGCCAGGCCGCCATCGCCGCCTGGGCGCGGAAGCCCGCGGTCGGCTCCCGCAGACAGCGCCAGCGGCCGGAGTACGCCGAGACCAGACCCGGGCTGCCCGCGACGGCTCCCAGGGCCCAGCCGCTGCACGCGAACTGCTTGCTCAGGCTGCGCACCGACACCAGGAGTTCCTGGCCGACGAGATGGCCGAGGAGCCGGACCGCGCTGGTGGGGCGCACGTCCTCGGCGGTCAGCCCGTAGAAGGCGTTGTCCACCAGGACGGGCACTCGCTCACGTTCGGCGAGGGCGGCGACGGCGGCGAGGAACTCGGGGGTCCAGTTGCCGCCCCACGGGTTGTGCTGCGGGTTGATGAGGATGCAGGCGACGTCGAGGCCCTCGCTGCGGCACCGCTGCCACGCCTCCTCCAGGTGCGCGGGGTCCGGGCCGTGCGGGGACTCGGGGGGCACCTCGTAACTCACCGGTACGTGTCCGGTGTCGCGCACCGACATGTCATATCCCCACCCGGGGCGCGGCAGCAGCACGGCGCTGGGGCCCGGGCGGCCGTCCTTGAGCATGCGCAGCAGGTCGAAGATGGCCGCGCCGGTGCCCGACCACGCGACGCTGACGAGCGGCTCCGCCGCGGTGTCCCACTCCTCGTCGGCGGCGAGCCAGGCGTCGAGCCGCCGGCGCAGCTCCGGCAGGCCGTACTGGGAGAACAGCAGGCCGTCGCAGGGGGCCGCGTCCTGGGCGTGCAGGGCCTCGCGCAGTCCGGGCGGCGTGGCCTCCGCGTGGTCGGCGACGTGCAGCAGGTACAGCGGCAGACGGGCCTGGGCGCGGTCCAGCATCCACTGGGCGCTCGGGTCGTCGAAGGGGCGGACGGTGTCGACGGATGTGCGCCGGATCAGCCAGCCGTCGTCGGTGAGCCGTTCCGGTGCGGCGGTCTGCGCGCCGCTCGCCGTGGCGGTCATCGGGTCGCCCCCGCCGTGCCGAGCCCGGGGACGGCGTCGGCCATCTCCCGTACGGATTCGAGGAGTTGCACGTACCGTTCGCGCCAGTCGGCCTCCTCCTCCCTGGCGGCGGGCGGCGGCACGGGGATGCCGGGCACCTCGCCGAGGGCCTCCGGGTCCATCTTGGCCGGGTCGGCGTGGTAGATGCGCGAGCCGCGCACCACCGCGCCGTCGGTCTCGAAGCCCGCGGCCGCGAGGCGTTCGGTGCTGAGCCAGGCCTTGTGCAGGGCCGACTCCAGGACGGCGTACTCCTCGTACGGCATGGGGTCCTGGTCCCGTCGGGCGTCCTGGATCTCGGTGAGCAGCTCGGGGAGGTTCACGATGTGCTCCGGTACGGGGGTGGTGACGATGACGCGCTGGGTGGCGACGCGTGCCAACTCGCGTACGGCGGGCACCACATCGGGGACGTAGAGGTGTTCCAGGGTCTCCGTGCACAGGGCGGTGTCGACGACGTCGTCGTCCAGGGTCAGGGCGGTGGCGGGGCACAGGTGGAGGCGGTCGTAGATCCGGTGCCGCTCGGCCAGCCGGGTGGCGTGCGGGGAGTTGTCGAGGCCGTGCAGGATCCCGGGCTCGGTGATGCCCTGCTTCAGCCAGCTCTCGGTGTGGCCCCAGCCGGCGCGCAGCAGGAATCCATAGGCGCCGGAGCCGCAGCCGACGTCGGCGACCGTGGCGCCGCGCACGAGCTGCAACGCCTCCCACACCAACGGGGGCGGACTGACCTGGGCGGTCGTGGTGTGCCAGAGACGGTAGTCCCGCATCGTGTCTCCTTCGTGAAACGTCGTGTGCAACGGGCGGTTGTGGGGTGGTCAGCCAGGGGCGCCGCCCTGGACGGAGCCGTAGCGCACGTGGGAGAAGAGCGCGGGGGCGGCGCCGTGGCCGACGCGCGCGGTCTGCACGGGCTGGCCCTTCATGCAGAACGTGACGCTGTGCATGGTCCACGCCTCGGGGCCCGCCACATGTGCGCAGGACCGCCAGAAGTCCAGGGTCCGGCCGTGGTAGCGGGGACCGCGCAGCGGCTCGACGCGCTGTCCGCCCCGGATGCGCCAGGCCAGTTCGCAGGTGAAGTGGAAGACCTCGCGGTGGTCGTCGATGGAGAAGGAGTGGTTCCCGGTGAGCAGCAGGCCCTCGCCCATGGTGTCGAGCAGGTCCTGCTCGGTGCCGGAGCCGGGCAGCAGGTTCACGTTCGTCATGCGGACCAGGGGCAGGGCGGCGCCCTCGGCCCGCGCGCCGGCGGCGGTCAGTGGCCGCCCCGACGCGGCGGCTACCGTGCGGCTGCTCAACAGGCCGACCAGGGTGCCCCGTTCGATGAGCGGTGCGGCGGCGGTCGGCGTGCCCTCGTCGTCCCAGGGCGTCGCGCCGGCCCCGGTGCCCGTCGGGTCGGCCACCACGGACACGTGCTCGGATCCGTAGGCGAGGTGCCCCACGTCCTGGAGGGTGACGAAGGAGCCGCCCGCGTAGTCGGCCTCCCAGCCCAGGATGCGGTCCTCCTCCAGCGGGTGCCCGACGGACTCGTGGAGCTGGAGGGCGAGTTGGCTGGAGTCGATGACGACGGGACCGGCGCCTTCCGGGCAGGGCCTGGCCCGGGAGAGCAGCACCGCCTCGCGGGCGGCAGTGGTGGCCCCGTCCGGCAGCCGGAGGGCCGCGATGTGCTCCCAGCCGGCGCTCGCGTGGCGCCCGGTGCGCTCCGGGTAGGTCCGTATGCCGGGGCCGCTGGGCCCGTCGGCGGTGGCGCGGACCCAACCGCCGCTCTGCACCGACTCCTTGGCGAGGTCGCCGCCGTCCGCGAAGAGCAGATGCGTGGTGCGCCGGTGGACCGAGAGCTCCGCCTCGGCGTGGTCGCAGCCGGGCACCGCCAGGGCCCGTGCCGCCGCCTCACTGGCCAGCTCCTCCCGCTCGGCCACGGCCACGGCCGCCGGGTCGACGGCGAGGGGCGTCCGGTGGGTGCGCGCGGTGGGCTCGGGCGGCCGGTGCGGCGGGGCCTTGTCCCCGGGGGACCGCTGGGCCAGGAGGCAGGCCCGCTCGGCCAGGCCGGCCAGGCCGCTCGCGTCGTCGGCGGGGCCGTAGGCGACTCCCACCGCGCCGTCGCGGTACACCCGCACGCCGGCTTCCCGTCGCTCCTGCCGGGTGTGGCCGCTGCTGGGCCCGGCCGCCCGGGTGGTCTCCTCGGCGGTGGTGTCGAAGTGGACCACGGTGTGGTCGGCGCCGTGCCGGCCGGCGGCCCGGAACGCGGCGGCGGCGAGCCGTCGCGCCCTAGTCACCGTGCGCCCGGGCGTAGACGGACACGTGGTAGCGGCTGTCCGGGCGGTAGGCGGCACCGTCGAAGTCGGCGTGGCGGCTGCGGAGTTCGAAGCCCGCGAAGCGGGCCATCAGGTCCAGCTCCGTGGGGTGGGAGTAGCGCAGTGTGTACGGGAAGAAGCGGGCGCCGGACTCGCTCAGGACGATGTGATGGGCCGTCAGCGTCTGAGCGACGGGATCGTGTTTGGAGACGTCGAGGTGGACGCCGTCGTGCTCCAGCTCGACCACGCCGACGTCACTGCCGTCGGGCAGGGACTTGGGGTTGAGGCACTGAAGGACCAGGAGGCCCTCCGTTTCGAGGCAGTTGGCCGCCGACCGCAGGCAGGCGATCTGCTCGTCCTGCGTCAGCAGGCAAAAAAGCGTGTTGAACAGGGCGAAGACGAGGCCGAAGCGGCGCTCCCCCAGATCGAGGCGGCCGAAGTCCTGTTGGTGGCCGTGCACCGCACCGCCGCTCTTCTCCTTGAGGATCTCCAGCATCCGCGCCGAGCTGTCCACGCCGTGCACCTCGACGCCGGACTCGGCGAGCGGCACGGCGACCCGGCCGGTACCCACGCCGAGTTCGAGGGCCGGGCGGCCGTTGGCGAGTGCGGCCAGGAAGGGGGCCGCGCGGTCCGCGTCCGGGGGCGGTCCCGCGTCCCCGGGCCACACGTCGTAGACATCTGCGATCTTGTCACCGTAGAGCTTCGCGAAATCATGGTCGGACATTGAATTCTCTTTCCTCACCAGGACGTTGGCCACTCGGCGAGCGGCCGCAGGGAGACGGTGGCATGGGACGCGAGGGACAGTCGACACGGCAGCCGGTACCGGCGGTGTTCTTCGACCGGGACGGCGTGCTGATCGAGGCGACGGTGCGCGACGGCAGGCCCTACCCGCCGCGCAGTGCGGACGACGTCCGGCTCGATCCGCACGCCGTGGACGCGGTGCTCTCCCTGCGCGCGGCCGGTTTCGCCCTGGCCGTCGTCACCAATCAGCCGGACGTGGCCCGCGGCACGGCCACCGCGGAGGCGGTGCGCGCCGTCAACGCGCGCACCGCCGAACTGCTCGGCATCGCCCCGGAGTCCTTCTTCACCTGCCTCCACGACGACGCCGACGGCTGCTCGTGCCGCAAGCCCGGGCCCGGCCTGGTGTTGCGGGCGGCCCGGCACTGCGGCGCCGATCTGTCGCGCAGCTTCGTCGTCGGCGACCGCTGGCGGGACGTGGGCACGGCGCACCGGGCGGGGTGCGCCGCGGTGTGGATCGACCGGGGCTACCGCGAGCGGCGACCCGATCCGCCGTACCACCGCGTGCCGAGCCTCGCCCGCGCCGTGGCGGTGGCGCTCGGCGGGCACGGCGGCCGCTGACCGGTGGGGCGGGTCACGGGGCGGCATGCGCACCGGTCACCTCCTGCCACCGCGGGTGCAGGCCGAGGCACCGCCACCCGGCTGCGGACAGGGCCGCCGGGTCGAGGGCGCCGCAGCCGTCCACCACCAGGCGGGCGGCGGGCCGCAGTCCCGCCCAGTCCGCGCCGTCGAGTTCTGGCAGGGCGGCGGCCACGAGCAGCGCGTCGGCGCCGCGCACGGCGTCGGCCAGGGTGGCCGCCCGCCGTGCGCCGACGTCGTCCGGCAGATCCTCGGCGACCGGGTCGTACGCGACGACCTCCGCGCCGTCGGTGAGCAGTGTCCGAACGAGCCGGAGCGGCAGGGAGTCGCGCAGGGTGGCCGTGCCCGGCTTGTAGGTGAGCCCGGCCACGGCGATCCGCCGGTCCTTCAGGTTCCCGAGTTCCGCGCCGAGCAGGTCGAGGGGGAAGGCGGCGTGCCGGTCGTTGACGGTGAGAACGGTGTCGAAGAACTCCGGCCGGCCCCACTTCGCGCCGATCCGGCTGAGCGCCACCAGGTCACGGCGCAGGGTGGCCCCGGAGAACGCCGCGCCGGGCAGCAGGGGCGCCGCGTCGGCCACCCTCGGGTCGGCCTTCAGGAGCCGCGCCACCACCTGAGGGTCGGCGCCCAGGTGGGCGGCGAGCCAGCCGAGCTCGTTGCCGAAGGACACGCACATGCCCAGGTAGGCGTTGGTGGCGTGCTTGACGAGCTCGGCCTCGGTGAGCGTGACGTACGCGGGCGTGGCGCGTGGGAAGAGCGAACGTGCGGTGCGCTCGGCCGTGCACCGCTCCTCCGCGCCCACCACCAGTCGGGCCGGCGCCACGAAGTCGTCCATGGCCCGGCCCAGGCGCAGGTTCTCCGGGATGTGCACGAGGTTGACGTCGGGACGGTGCGCGAGCAGGGTGCGGCGCCAGCGCACATGGGTGTGCGCGGGTACCTGGCTGAGGACGGCGAGGGTCGCGCCCGCGGGCGCGTGCCGGGCGAACGCGGCCACCGCCTGGGCAAGCCGCGCGTCGTCCACGCCGCCGTCCGCGTCGACGGCGCTGTCGTAGGCCAGGACGCACAGCGCGTTCCGCGCCCACTCGGCGAGCGCGTCGGCCACCCGCAACCTGCCTTCGCGCAGGCCCCGTCGGAGCACCTCGCCGACGCCGGGCTCGCCGGTCGGTGGCGTCGCGGCCGCCGCGCCGGCCCGCAGGTGCTCCTGCGGGTCGTACGCGACGACGGCGCGGCCATGGGTGAGCAGCCCGGCCGCGGCGGTCGAGCCGAGGTGCCACAGGCCGCAGACCGCGACCCGGTGCGTCGCGTCGGTCACGGCCGCTGCCACCCCCGTTCCGCCAGGAGCCGCCGGGCGCAGGTCCTGATGGCCTGGCGCCCGTCGGTGGGCGCGCTCCAGCCCAGTTCGTGCACGCGGGTCAGGTCGTATTCGACGACGGGCACGTCCCCCGGCCAGCCGCGCACGCCGCCCTCGTGCTCCAGCCCGACGCCCTTCAGGCCCATCTCGTCGATGACGATGGCGGCGATCTCGTCCACCGACACGGTGCCGGGGTTGCCGAGGTTGAGGACGTGGAAGCCGGGCCCCAGCTTGCCGCTGGCGGTGAGGATGCCGTCCACGCACTCCTCGACGAGGAAGTAGTTCTTGCGCTGCCTGCCGTCCCCGAGGACCTGGAGGCGGTCGCGTCGGGCGTCGAGTTTCTCGATGAAGTCGTGGATGACGCCGTGGTTCATGCGGCCGCCCACCACGTTGCCGAACCTGAAGACGTGGGCCGTGAACCCGTCCAGGTGGCAGTAGGCGCTGAGCAGCGCCTCCGCGGCGAGCTTCCCGGCCCCGTACATCGAGATGGGCGCGTACGGGCCCGCGTGCTCCGGCGTGGGCAGCGTCACGGGGTCGCCGTACACCGTGGAGCTGGAGGAGAACAGGACGGTGCGCGGTCCACTCGCGCGCATGGCGTTGAGCACGGAGAGGGTGCCCTCGGCGCACTGCCGCAGATCGAAGCCACGGTCGTGGTAGCCCTTGCGCATGTCCACGCTGGAGGCCAGGTGGACGACGACGTCGTCCTGCGTCCAGCCCGTGAGCTCTTCGGTGAGCCGGGCGGTGTCGAGCACGTCGGCGCGGACGAACCGCAGCCGCTCGTCGGCGAGCAGCGGCTCGATCCACCGGGTGGTGGTGTTGCTGAGGTCGTCGTACGCGACGACCTCCCGGGTGCCTTCCTCGGCGAGGAGCCGTTCGACGAAGTGGCTGCCGATGAACCCGGCTCCGCCGGTGACGCAGTACCGCCCGCTCATGCCGGCTCCCCCGCCTTCTCCAGGATCAGGGCGCGTGCGCCGACGCACAGGGCGTGGTGGACGAGGACGTGCAGCGACTCGATCAGCGGGGTCGCCACGGGCTCGGTGGCGTGCGGGATGTTGATGTGGACGTCCGCGAGGTCGCCGAGGGCGCCGCCGTCGAAGCCGGTGACCGCGACCACGGCGGCGCCGCGTTCCTTGGCGAGGCGGGCGACGGCGGGCAGGTTCGCCGACACTTCGCCCCCGCGGGAGCCGCCGTGCACGGAGAACGCGACCAGAGTGGCGGTGGGCTCCAGCCAGGGCTCGGCCTGCTCCCGGTAGACGACGGGGAAGCCCTCGTCGTTGGTCCACGCCGAGAACGCGGAGGCGTTGTCGTTCAGGCACAGCGTCCGCATGCGGCGCTGTCCGGGCACGATGGTGAGCTTGGCGAGGTCGGCGGCGAAGTGGGAGGCGGTCGAGGCCGAGCCGCCGTTGCCGCAGGACAGGGTGGTGCCGCCGGCGTGCCAGGTGTCGAAGAGCAGCTGCGCACCGCGCTCGATAGCGTCCGGTGCGAGGTCGGCGGTCAGCCGGCCCGAGTCGGACAGGAGGTTCCTCACAACACTCACAGGGGTCTCCTCATGGGTGATACGGGCCACCGTCGCGGCGATGGCGGCCGGGGTGTCGAAGTTCGCCCGCGCCAGTTCCATGGGTGGGATGGGCGCCCAGCGCTCCTCGATGGCGACGTGCAGCTCCTCCAGGGCGAGACTGTCGAGCAGGCCGGAGCTGAACAGGAGGGTGTCGGCGGTGAGTTCGGTCTCGTCGCCGCTCGGCGCGATGGTGCGGAGCAGGGCGAGGACCTCGTCCAGAGTGCTCACGGTTTCTCCCAGGTGAGGGTGTCGGCGGCGGTGTAGGCGGCGGCCACGACACGGATCGCGGCCGCTCCGTCGAGGGCCGAGGTCTGATCGGGTGCGGGCAGGGACAGCAGGCGGGCGAACTCGGCCCACTCCAGGGCCCAGGAGCGGTCACCGGAGCGGAACTCCTGGCGGGTGACGGTGAACGGCCCGTCCGTGCGCGGCCACACGGACAGTGACTGCGTGCCGTACGACCCGGCGAGCCCTTGTACCTCGGCCACGGCCTCGTCGCCGCCGACCTCCAGGCGGAACGTGTTCACCCACTGGGTGAGCGAGGAGTGCAGCTGCGCCAGCACGCCGCTGTGGTGGCGCAGGAGCACCATGGCGTCCTCCTCCAGCGGCGCGATGGGCCACACCGTGCTCGACCGGAGCGAGGTGACCGCCTCGACCTCGCCGAAGTAGCTCCGCAGCAGATCGACGACGTGGATGCCCTGCTCCATGAGCTGGCCGCCGGAGACCTGGCGGGGGTCGGCGCGCCACTCGCGCTCGTATCCGTCGCGGCCCGCGATGCCGTAGGCGGCGCGCGCCCACAGGGGGCGGCCCAGCTCTCCGCGGGCGATGCGGTCGCCGAGCGCGGCGAGGGCCGGGTGGTGTCGGTGGTTGAAGCCGCAGCCGAGGACGCGGCCCGTCGCCCGCGCGACCCGGCACATCTCGTCCGCCTCGTCGGCGGTGCGTGCCAGCGGCTTCTCGCACAGCACGTGCTTGCCGGCGCGCAGCGCCGCGAGCGTCATCTCGGCGTGCAGATGGGGCGGTACGCAGACGAGGACGACGTCGATGCCGTCGTCCGCCACCAGCTCCCGCCAGTCGGCCACGGCGTTCAGGCCGTGCTCGGCGGCGAACGCCTTGGTCGTGTCGGGGGTGGCTCCGGCGACCGCGACCGGCTCGGCGTCCGCGGCCTCGATCAGGGCCCGCACGCGCCGGGTGGCCTGGAGGCCGGTGCCGATGATGCCGCACCTGTGGGTCATGCCCGCCCCTCTCCGCGATGCGCGGTGACCCCGAGCGGGTGGGTGCCGACGACGACCCTGGTCAGGCCCTCGGCCGCCATGGCGGTGGTCAGGCGGTCCGCGTCGGCGGCCTCGGTGGCGACCAGGAGATGGCCGCCGCCGCCCGCGCCGACGAGCTTGGCGCCGTACGCGCCGTGGTCGCGGACCATCGCGTACCAGCGGTCGATCTCGGGGGTGCTCATCGCGTCGCTGACGGCGCGCTTGGCCGTCCAGTGCTCGTGCAGGAGCGCCCCGACGCGGGCGATGTCGGCGGCGACGAGTGCCTTGCGGACGTCGTCGACGAGGCTCTGGATGTGCGTCATGTCCCGCTTCCCGCGCAGTGCTCGGGCCTGTGCCGCCAGGGGGCGGCTGGCGGAACGTGTGAGGGGGGTGCGCAGCAGGAGCAGCCGGTGGTCGAGCAACGGCCCCAGCGCTTCGTACAGTTCGGGGTCGGGGCGGGCGTCGGCCGTGCCGTCCGGTGCGATGCGCAGCTCGATGGCCGCGCCGCTCGCCGCCGTCCAGTGGTCCTGCTGGCCCACGGGGCGGCCGCACAGGGCGCGTTCGATGCGGAAGGCGGCGCGGGCGGCGGCGGCCGGGGTGAGCGGGTCGCCGGTCAGGTGGGACAGGGCGGTGGCCAGGGCGACGAGGAACGCGCCGGAGCCGCCGAGCCCACTGCCGGGCGCGACGTCCGACTCGACCGTCAGGTGCACGCCGCGGTCGATGCCGAAGTACCCGAGGGCGGCGCGCACCAGCGGGTCGGGGTGGCTGGAGGCGTGCTCGGCCCGTGTCTCGGTGCCGAAGGCGCGCACGGTCACACCCTCGGGGGCCTCGGCAAGGCGCAGCCGCACGTGTGCGGTCAGGGCGACGGCCAGGAGTCGGCAGCCGTGCCGTTCGTAGTGTTCCGGCAGGTCGGAGCCGCCGCCCGCGAGGGAGAGCCGCAGGGGCGCCGTGACGTCGATCATTTCTCACCTGTCCGCAGATAGCGCTCGTAGCGGTGTGCCGTGCCGATGTCCGCGCCCGGTGCGCCGATCCGGACGGCGCCGAGCTCGCCGCGGCGGGCGAGCGCGCCGTAGAAGTCCGCCTCGGTACGGCCCGGGTGCCGGTCGAGGAGCCGTCGCTCCAGGGCGAGCAGTCCGCGGTCGCAGTGCGTCGCGCCGGGCGGCGGCGGGGACTTGGCGTAGGAGGACACCTGCTGCCCGCTCAGCAGCACATTGGCCTCGGGCGGCGTGGGCGCCGTGCCGACGGCCATCACCGCCGGGCAGTCGCTGGCCCTCGCGGCGGCGGTGAAGGAGCGCACGTCGATGGTGGGGACGACATCGCAGTACGTCAGCAGGTAGGTCTCGGGGAGCAGCGGCAGGGCGTGGCGGAGCGCCCCGATCGGGCCGAGCGGCTCGGGCTCCGCGCTGTGGGTGACGCGAAGGCCCAGGGCGGACCCGTCCCCGATCACCTCCTGGACCTGGGCGGCGTGGTGCCCGGTGCACAGCACGACATCGGTGACGCCGCCCGCCCGGTAGCGGCGCAGCGCCCGGACGAGGAAGGGTTCGCCGTCCACCGGGAGCAGTGCCTTCGCGGTCGTGCGCGCGTACGCGCCCATGCGGGTGCCCCGCCCGCCGGCGAGGACGACGAGGGTCATCGGTGGTTCGGTCGACGCGACCATGGCCGGGCCTCACCGTCCCGCCTCGTCGTGGGCCCGGCGGACGGCGGCCACGACCCGGGACACCGCGGCGTCGTCCATGGCGGGGAAGACGGGCAGCGAGACGAGCGTGTCCGCGGCGGCGTCGGCGACCGGGAAGCCCTGGCCCGTGCGGACGACGTGGTCCCGCAGCCAGGTGAAGCGGTGCAGCGGCTCGAAGTGGACGCTGGTGCCGACCCCGAGGGCGTGCAGCCGCTGCCGGAACGCGTCGCGCCGGTGCCCGTGCACCCGCACCGGGAACAGGTACCAGGAGCTGCGGTTGGTGGCGGTGTCCGCCGCGGGCAGCTCCAGGCGGTCGAGCCCTGCGAGTTCGCGCAGATAGACCTCCGCGATGGCGGTGCGCCGCGCGTGCAGCCGGCCGGCCTTGGCGAGCTGAGCCCGGCCCAGGGCGGCGGCCAGGTCGGACATGTTGTATTTGTGGCCGGGGCGGTCCACGTCGTACGCGGCGCTGTGACCCGGCCGGTAGCGGTTGACGGCGCCGCGGCTGAGGCCGTGCAGGCTCCACCGGCGGGCCTCGTCGGCGACGCGCGCGTCGTCGGTGCACAGCATTCCGCCCTCGGCCGTGGTGATCGGCTTCGTGGCGAAGAAGGAGAACGCCGACGCGTCGCCGGCCCGGCCCGCGACCGCGTCCCCGTCGCGTGCGGGCAGGGTGTGCGCGGCGTCTTCGAGCAGCGTCAGGCCGTGGCTGTCGCACAGCTCGCGCAGGGGTTCCATGGCGGCCATGCGGCCGCCGAAGTGCACGGGCACGACCGCCTTGGTGCGTTCGGTGATCAGGGACTTGACCTGGTCGGGGTCGAGGGTGAGGTGCTCGGGACCGACGTCCGCGAGCACGGGCGCCGCCCCGGCGTGGACCACGCTGGTGGCCGTGGCCACGAAGGTCATGGTGGGCACGATCACCTCGTCGCCGGGGCCGATGCCGTACGCCTTGAGCGCCACGTGCAGCGCGGCGGTGCAGGAGGTGAGGGCCACGGCGTGGGCGACGCCGATGTACGCCGCGAACTCCTCCTCGAAGGATTGCGCCTCGGCGCCGGTGGAGACCCAGCCGCTGCGCACGACGCGCAGTACGGCCTCCTCCTCGGCGGTGTCGAAGCAGGGCGCGGCGAAGGGGATGTAGTCGCTCACTCGTACTTCACCCCCGCGTCGGCCTGGAAGTCACGCACGGTGGCGCGCGCGTAGTGGTGGTCGAGCCAGCGGGCGAGCAGGGCGGGCGGCACGGTCACGGCATCGGCGCCCGCGGTCAGGGCCCGGGTGATGTCCGCGGGCGCGCGCACGCTGCCGACGAGGAGTTGGGCCGTCATGCCGTGCCGCCGCAGCAGGCCGGTGATGTCGGCGACGACGCTCTCGGGGCATCCGCCCTCGTCGCCGACCCGGCCCCACAGGAGGCTGGCGTAGCGGACGCCCGCCTTGGCCGCGGCGAGCGCCTGGCCCGCAGAGAGACAGGCGGTGGCGTTGACCGGTATGCCGTACTCGCGGAGCGTGGTCATCACGTCGAGGTGGGGCCGCCCGTCGGGCGAGATGACCGGCACCTTGATGACGATGTTCTCGCCGCGCGAGGCCAGCATCTTCGCCTGGCTCACCATGTCGTCGTGGTCCACTCCGCTGACCTGGACGGACAGGTCGCGGGGCGCGATGCGGCGGGCGAGGACGCCGACGGTGCCCGTCCAGTCCTCGATTCCCGACTTCCTCAGGAGCGTGGGGTTGGTGGTGACCCCGTCCACGATGCCGTGCGGCAGCCACTGTTCCACCACGGACAGGTCCGGCGTATCCAGAAAGATCTTCACGGCTTGACTCCGTTCGGATGCGAGCGAGCGAGGAAGCTCGGAGGTGCTGAGCGGGGGCGGGCTAGGCGGTGCTGAGCAGAGGCAGGTCCGTGACGAGCACAGCCGGGGAGCGCACCACACAGCCGCCCCAACTGACCGGGACGGTGTGGGCGGGGCCGAGGCCGCCGGCGATGCTCCGCAGCAGACTCGGTACGCGGACGCTGAAGCGGACCGACGGCACGGCACCGACGGCACGGCCGTCCGCCACCACGGTGGTGAAGTCGCGAGTGGCGGCGGTGAGCGTGCCGGTGTCCGCGTCGACGACGCTGACGTAGTGCAGGCGTTCCACGCGCAGGTACGGCTCGGGGGCGGCGGGAGCCTCGGGCAGCTCCACCACGAGGTTGGCCGGGTAGGCCGCGAGGCCGGACACCTCGCGCGAGGCGCGCCCGGTGGGGGCGCGTCCCAGGGCATCGGCGGTGGCCCGGTCCAGGGCGCACCCGACCACGGTTCCGGCCTCGACCAGGGGCAGTCGGGCGGCCGTCGTGCCCTCGCTGTCCACCGGCCAGCCGCCGAGTGCCCCTGGACTGTCCGTCACGGTGAGGGCGGGCACGCCGACCCGGGTGCCGTCCCAGTGGCGCCGAAAGCGCTCGACGTCGTCCGGGCCGTGCACGGCGAGGGCCACCGCGGCGAACTCCGCGAGCAGTTCCGCGAACGCCATCGGCTCCAGGACCGTGTGCGGCGGCAACGCCCCGGTGTACCGCGGCAGTTCGACGAGGGGCGGGACGAGGTCCGTGGGCAGGGGCGGCGGCGCGGACAGGTCCGGCAGGACCGTGGCGCGGGTGCGGGTGGTCTCCCCCAGGGCGGCGGTGACGAGGACGGTGCGACGGGCGACGGCACCGGTCGCGGCGGCTCCGGAGGCGGCGCGCGCCCCGGTCGTGCCGGTCAGGTCCTCGATGCGGCCGTAGAGTTCATGGCCATCGGAGGTGGCGGCGAGCAGCGCGGACAGCAGCTCCATGCGCCCGGTCGCCGCATCCGGTCCGGGCGGTGGCGCTCCGTCCACAGGCGGGCGGGCGGGGCCGCCCGGACAGTCGCCCTCCGTACCGTCGCAGTGGTCCCGTTCGACGTGGCTGGTGACGCGGGAGCGGGCGAACCTCAGCGTCCCGACCCGGGCCCTCCTCCAGGCACTCATGACACCTCCGCCAGCCTGTCGACCGCGGCGTCGGCCAACTCCCGGACGTTGGCGGCGAAGTCGAAGCGCGCGCGTACGCGCGCGGCGGCCGCGGCCCGCATCCTCCGCCGCTCGTCGGCGGTCAGCTTCCGCACCCGCCGCACCGCGTCGGCGACGTCGGCCGCGGTGCGGCGGGTGACGATGCCCGCGGCCCCGTCGTCCACGACCTCGGGCAGGTTGCCGGTGTCCGCCGCGATGACGAGGGCGCCTGACTCGCGGGCCACCCACATCGCCTCCATCGGGGACACCGCCCCGGGCTCGGCCTCCCCCAGGAACGCCGCCGCCAGCGTCCGGGGGGACTGCAACAGCGCGGACAGGTGTGTGAAGGGCTGGTCGTCCAGGAGGACGGCGGGCACCGCGTACCGGTCGGCGAGCCGCCGCAGACCGGGGTCGGGGCGGCGGGTGGCGATGACGGGCACGACGCCGGGCAGGTCGCGGGCGGCCTCCAGGAGCAGGTGGTAGCCCTTGTCCAGACCGGGGGCGCTGTTGCGCCCCCACATGACGACGAACTCGCCCTCGGCGGGCAGGCCGAGTCCGGCGATCCGCTCGTTGATCCGTTCTTCCGTCAGGACGCCGAAGCGGGGCGCGTGGCGCGGTATCGCGCTGCGGTTGGGCAGCAGGGCGGCGGCGGGGATGGCGTACGTGCGCGCGTACAGCTCCGCGGTGTACCGGGAGATGTAGCCGACGCTCACCCGGTCGCTCTGCCGGGTCCAGAAGGCGACGTCGCCGTCGGCGGCGATCTCGGCGGGCGAGGGCACGTGCGCGGTGTCGTGCGTGGCCAGGCCGAAGGTGTGCACGTGCAGCACCTTGGCGGCCAGCTCGCCGCCCTGGCGCTGGACCATGCCGGGGACGCGGGCGAACGCGCTGGTGCCGGAGACCGCCACCACCGCGTCGCAGCGCTCGGCGGTGTCCAGGACGAGCTGGGCGCCCGTCGCCGACAGGGCGTGGAAGAACCGCTCCTCGCCCCAGCCGTCCAGGCCGTCGCTGTCGCTGACGAGCCGGACGGCCCGGCCACCGCGGGCCGCGAGGTGCTCACGCACCCGCCGCCACCGCTCCTCGTCGTAGCCGGGCGCGCCCGGGTCGTAGAACGGCTCCCCGAGGACGAACTCCACCGACCAGCCCCGTTCGGCCAAGTGGTCGCGCAGGGCGTCCTGTTCGTCGAGCAGATTCCGCACATAGCCGGCCACGCCGCCGGCAGCCACCTGGGCGCCTTCGACCATCAGCCAGACGAACGCGAGCGCGCGCCCCCGTTCCGTCCGCGCCGTCACGGCCCCACCAGCACCGTCATGCGCCGTAGCAGCGCGTGAACGGCGGGGTCGTCGGCGACGGCGTCGTACGGCAGCCGGGCGCTGACCGCGGCCACGAACTGCTCACGGGTCAGTACGAGTTCGGCCCCGGCCCCGGCCCCGTCCCGCACGAGCACACTGTCGCCCTCGGCGGGCTCGACCGTAAGGCCCAGCTCGCACTCCTCGACCGCGTACTGGGAGAAGGCGAGGCGCCAGTCGAGCCGGGAGGCGGCCCGCTCCGCGGGGACGGGGACCCCGATGTCGTCGGCGTGGGTCGCGTACTCCGACGCGATGTGCCACGCCTGCAGGCCGACCAGGTACGGTCCCCAGCTCGTGGTGAGCGGGTCGGCCGGGTCCATGGCCCCCCAGGCGGCCACCACGTCCCGGTGGCGCTCGTCCCACTCCGCGAAGACGTCGCGGTGGCTCAGGTGGCGGCGCATCTCCACCTGGCCGACGTTGTACGCCTCGTCGTCGGCCCACTCGCCGAGCGAGGCGATGTCGTCGTGCACGCATGCCTGGTTGTACAGCTCGCCGCTCGCCAGGTGCGCGACGACGTCCCGGACGTTCCACTCCGCACAGCGTGTGGGCCGTCGCCACGCCGCCGCGTCGGCGCTCGTGAGCCAGGCCCGCAGGTGTCTTCCCTCGTCGGCCAGTGCCGTGACACCCGACCCGAGCCGGGCCAGTCCCTTGCGCTGCAACTCGATGGCGTAAATGGCTCTCTCCCAGCTTCCGGGTGTACGACGCGGAAGGGCGTCAGAGGTCATCAGAAGGGCGTCAGAAGGGGCCCGAGGCGGGCCAGGAAAGCATTTGACGAGGCGGTGGGCGATCCTTCGCGAACCGCAAGGGAAAGGTACCCGCCGGATAACGCGAAAACCATCGCACGGAACTGTTCTCGACTATCCGTCGGGGCCGCAACTACGGTGAACGAGCGCAGATTTCGCCCCTGTCTCGCCGGCGGGACAATCACAGCTTCCACGATTGCGGCAAACAAGCCCTTCAGACGGACCGAGGTGCCATGACAGCCGTTCGGCAAAGCCCGGAAATCATCGAACTCCAAGACACGGAACAGCGCCGGGGATGGCAGGCTTTCACCCTCTCCCAACTGCCCGACATGATCAGCGCGATGCACGTCTGTCACGCGGTGCACGCGCTGGCCGAGACGCCGCTTCTGGAGCGGCTGCGCCGCGGCCCACGGTCCGTGGACGACCTGCTCGCGGGCCTGCACGAGCCCACGGGGACCGGCTTCCTGCGGTACCTGGCGAACCGCGGGGTCCTTGAACGCCAGGGCGAGACCTATCTCCTCACCCGCCTCGGAGAGTTCCTCACCACTGACCTCTCGCTCGCGCGGCTCGGCATCTACGTGGGCGCCTACGGGTCCGTCACCGGCAGGATGGGGGACCTCCTGACGGGCAAGGCGACGTACGGGACCGACGTGGTGCGCGACGGCGGCCAGCTCGGCCTGCACTGCGCCACGCTGTTCTCGTTCTTCCACACCCCGGTGGTCGTCGAGGCGATGCGCGGCCGGGGCGCCCGGCGCGTCCTCGATGTCGGCTGCGGCGGCGGGCAGCTCCTCGTGGACGCCTGCCTGCGCGACCCCTCGCTCACCGGCATCGGGCTCGACATCGACCCCGCCGCCGTCGAGGTGGCCCAGGACCTGGCAGAACGCCAGGGCGTGGCGGACCGGGTGGAGTTCGTGGTGGGCGACGCCTTCGCGCCGGCCGACTGGCCCGAGGTCTGCTACGAGGCGGACGGCCTGTGCGTGATGAGCGCCCTGCACGAGCACTTCCGTCATG
Source organism: Streptomyces lincolnensis (assembly GCF_001685355.1). Lineage (GTDB taxonomy): Bacteria > Actinomycetota > Actinomycetes > Streptomycetales > Streptomycetaceae > Streptomyces > Streptomyces lincolnensis. Next base: position 316,014 of record NZ_CP016438.1, read on the forward strand.
GCGAGCAGGCCGTGGTCGAGCTGCTCGACGAGTACGCGGCGCGGTTCCCGCACCAGAAGATCCTGCTGGTCGGCGAGCCCGAGCTGCGCTACGACGGGCGGGAGAACGACGACGACTTCTTCCTCATCCACGTCCTCACGCAGCAGGGCCTGCCCCGCGACCGGTCGGCCTGGTTCTCCGTCTTCGAGCGGAGCACCCTGGACTGCCGCCGGGTCTACACGCGCCCCGGCGCGGGCCCCCGGATGTGCTTCTACGACCTGGTGCCGCGGCGGTGACGCGAGCGGGCCGGGCCCCAAGGGCCCGGCCCGCCACGCCGGTTGCCGCCCGCGTCAGCCGCTGTTGCGCCGCGGCCCGCGGGACGTGCGGGGCGGCAGGCCCCGGGGTCGCCGCGTCCGCGGCACGGACCGGCCGCCACGCGCCATGCCCCAGAGCGACGCCCACTGCTCGGCGGTGAGGTCCTTCGGCAGCGCCTGCGGCGAGACTCCATGTGCCCTGAACCACGCGGACAGGTCGCTGTCCTGGACCCGCCCGATGCGTTGGAGGATCTCCCGCAGCCCGTGACCGCGCCCGGTGAAGACCTGTCTGACGAAGTCCTGGTACTCCCTGCGCTCCCGCACCAGTGGCTCGGGCCGCCGCTCGATGACGAGGATCCCGCCGTCCACGGAGGGCGCGGGCCGGAAGGCGAACCTCGGCACCCGCTTGAGCACCGAGAAGTCGAACCACGGCCAGGACTCCGCCGTGACCAGCGAGCAGCCGCCGATGCCGGCCCGGCGGCGCGCCACTTCCCACTGCACCACGAGGACGGCCGACACCCATGCGGGAGCCACGAGGATCCGGCGCATCGTGGCCGTCGTGACATGGAAGGGGATGTTCCCCACGACGGTGTGCGGAACGGTCGGAAGCCGAAAGCGCAGAATGTCCTCGCCGACGACCTTGACGTTTTCCGGGGCACGCGCCGAAAGCCGTTTGACCCGGCGGGGATCGAGCTCAACCGCGGTGACAGGGCGGCCCAATCGACTCAAGGGCAGCGTCAGGGCGCCGTCTCCGGCGCCCAGATCAACGATGGGACCTTCCGTTCGTTCGGCGGCTCGGCGTATCAGCTTGATGATGTCGGGGTCGACGAGAAAATTCTGACCGAGTTCCTGCCGGCTGCCGTATCGGCTGGGCACGTACACACTCCAGATGGAACGAATTCAAGCGGTGAATCGGTGACGGTGAATCGCGGGAGAGAAAAGAGCCGCTGACGCAAGGGGCCCTCGGCGACTACACGGAAGCGACCGCCGTGGCCAGGTCCGGACCGAGAAGGAACTCGCCCCGGGCCACCGGGACGACGCTCCCGGTCGCCGAGGCCCGCACCGCACAGCCGGAGTCGACGGTCACCGAGCACTCGACGGTGCCGACGCGCGGTGAGCCGACCCCCTGCCGGATCAGGTACTCGTACGTGCCGTCGGCGGCGGGCAGCCGTCCCGCCGCGACCAGCCACTCGCCGAGGCCGAGGGCGTTCGAGGCGCAGGCCGGGTCCTCGGGCATGCCGTAGCCCGGCGCGAAGACCCGGGCCGTGGCCTGCCGCGTCCGCGGATCCCAGGAGAAGACCATCACGTCGGGAAGGTCGCGCCGCGCCATCAGTTCCAGGTCGGCCCGCGCGCCGGGCACCACCCCCTCGCGTACCTGGAGGTAGTGGAACGCGGGCCCGAACCCGGCGGTCCGTACAGGTGCCTCGACCACGTCCGCCGGGTCGACGCCCGCCGCCGCCGTCAGCAGGCGGAGGTCGGGCTCGCGCGCCTCGACGGGCTTCTCGGCCGTGACGGTGCCCTTGTCCGGTCCTACGGAGAGCGAGTGCAGCCGGGAGCCGCACTCCTGGGCGACGGCGCCCGGCGCGACCCGGCCGAGCCGTACCAGGGTCACGGCGGTACCCAGCGAGGAATGACCGCCGAACGGTGTCTCCCCGGCCAGTGTGAAGACACGTACGCGATAGGTGGCGCCGGGGTCGGCAGGGGGCAGCACGAACGCCGTCTCAGGTGTGTTCACTTCCCGTGCCAGGGCCTCCATGGCCGCGTCGGTGAGCCCGTCCGCGTCGGGCACCACCGTCAACTGACTGCCGGAGAAGGGCTCGTGGGCGAACATGTCGACCATCTCGAACGGGACCACGATCATGCTTCCTCCGGTGCGCTGTGCAGGATGGGCGCGATGTCGTCGAGGACCGCCGGGCTGCCCCGGTACGGGAAGTCGGGCCGGGGCCAGTGGACGACGAAGTCGGTGATGCCGGCGTCTTCGAACAGCCCGGCCGCGTCTTGGAAGGCCCCGGCCGAATCGAGCACCCCGCCGATCGAGGGCCCGGCGACGAGAAGCCGCCGCACGGTGGCGGGGTCGCGGCCGACGTCGTGGCAGGCCCGCTCGAACGCCGCCACCTGGTCCTTGACCAGGGGGACGGAGTCGGCGTAGGGCGCATCGTCGAACACGTTCGGCGCGCCCATCGTGACCCAGGTGTCCGCGTGGCGGGCGGCCAGGCGCATGCCGCGCGGGCCCGCGGCGGCCACGCAGAGGGGGGTGCGGGGCCGCCGTACACAAGCGGGGTGCAGGACCGTCTCGTGGCAGCTGTAGTACGTGCCGTCGAAGGCGACCGGCTCCTGCCGGAGCAGGGTGTCCATCAGCTCGACGAACTCGCCGTAGCGGTCCGCCCATTGGCCCTTCGTCAGCTCGCCGGCGCGGAGTATGTCGCGGTCGGGTCCGCCGGAGCCGACGCCGCACAGGAAGCGGCCGCCGGAGATGTCGTCGAGGGTCATGACCTCTTTGGCGAACACGACCGGGTCATGGAGGCGGATGTTGGCGACGAGGGTGCCGAGCCCGATCCGGGAGGTGGCCGTGGCGGCGGCCGCCAGCGTCGGCACGGCTCCGAACCAGGGGCGGTCGCTCAGCCAGCGCCACTTCACGTGGTCGTAGGTCCAGGCGTGGTCGAAGCCCAACTCCTCGGCGTACCGCCATAATTCACGGGCTCTGGCCCAGTGGTGCTCGGGCAGGATCACGACACCGTGGCGCATGGTTCGCCCGCTCTCCTCTCATGGTTCGTCGCGCCCCGGCGCACGGGCGGCCGGCGGCCACGGGCGCGTGGATGGACGGTGGGGGGTGGAGGTGATGGCTGGTGGGCAGACCGCCCGCGGGGCGGCAGGGCGGCGGGGCTCAGAGTTAGGCGCCCCCGACGGCCTCCCCGGCCTCACGACGGGCGTCCTCCGCCTGCGTCTGGAGAACCAGCGACGCGGCGAAGTCGAGCCGGGCGCAAATCCACTCCTCGAGGGAGGCGCCCGAGCGCTCGGCGGCGGTCCGCCACCGCTCGACACGTTCGGCCTCGGGGGTGATGCGTGACAGGACGTCCGCGTCCCGGCGGGTGTCGGACTTCTTCTGCCCCCGCGCCCCGCGAACGTTGCGCCTCAGCTCGTTGCGGGACCACTCGTGCCTCTCGGCCTGCTCCAGCCAGTGGTCCTGCTGTTCCTCCGGCAGCGCGGCCACCTCGGCGTGGTGCTGGAAGCTGAGCGCCTCACGCCTGCGGGAGAGGTCGAACCGCCGTGCCACCCAGGCGTAGTTGCGGATCGTCTGGTAGTCCAGACCGGCCGCCTCCACCGCTCTGCGGTACCGGTCGCTGTACCGGGTCTGACCGTAGATGATCCAGTCGCCCAGACACCAGGCCGATGAGTCGGCGACCCGGGCGATGTGCCGGCCCGCGCGTTCCCAGGTGTCGAAATTCAGTACGGCCGGAATGCGGAGCCCGACGCGAGTGACAAGTACACCATCCTCCCCCGTTTTCACCCGGCCGTTCACAGCCGACGTCCCACACCTGTCCGCAACCGATAAATTCGACCTCACCACGCGGCTGCCATCCCTTTCTCACGCTCTTGCCCTTTGGGTCACCGAGCAGGACACGGGGATCGAAAGCAAGCAGCGATTCACCCCCGTTGTTCGGCGCCCACCACGCTCATCGATGTCGCGCCACCGCCACGAAGGGCGGCGCAGGCGAGCAGCTCATGAATGGCTTGGCGGAACCAGCATCATTGCCCCCCCTCGGAACTCCGATACATGTAACGGCCAATGTATCAAGTACGGATCAGAGTGTAGGAGGCCGGTCAATTAATTATCCAGGGGATCCTGGAGATCTTGAAACCGGCCGGATCCGGACCATCCAAAGCGGCAACCCAACGGCCAAACAGCTGGGCTCATTTCATTCCGCAAGGTGAAATGAGCATATGTCAACGGCCGATTAACACGCAAGACGCCCTCCTTTCGGAGCGACGAATCTTTAGAGCATGACGTTCCCTGCCTTCCGCTACGTTTCTCACTTATGCCTGGATGTGTGCATTTGGGGCAGTACTGTGGAAGTTTTTAACCTTGTTTGAGAGCCCGGGCGTTTACCTAGAACAAATCCGGGGCAAGCTCGCTCAGCTGTCGCCATGGGCGCCCTGACGCCACTGCGGCCCACGGATCGCCCCGTCAGCAAACTGGCCGAATGCCAACGGCATACGGCCAGTTCCTGACGCGGGCCACGGGGTTCACTCCGCGGACCACGCGTGCGGCGGCCGCCTCACTTATCCCGATGAGGCCACGCGTCGTCCGCCTCCGCGATCTCCTCCAGGGTTCCGTCCGCCAGGCGCAGCCAGCGCGAGACACCGATGGCGCGCAGGAACGCCTGGTCGTGGCTGACGACTACGAAGGCGCCCTGGAAGGCGTTGAGCGCGTTCTCCAGCTGGGCGGCACTGTTGAGGTCGAGGTTGTTCGTCGGCTCGTCCAGCAGGAGCAGCTGAGGGGCAGGGTCCGTGGACAGGACACACGCCAGGGTCGCGCGCAGCCGCTCACCGCCGGAGAGCCATCCGGCGGTGCGATGAACTCGGTCGCCGCGGAAGAGGAACTGCGCCAGGCGGTAGCGGACTTCGCCGTCCTGCAGATGCGGGGCGAAACGGCGCAGGTTGTCCAGGACGCTGGCGTCCAAGTCGAGCAGATCGAGGCGCTGCGAGAGATAGGACACCCGGTCCGTCGGCGCCGTGACCGTCCCCGAGGAGGGTTCGAGCTCGCCGGCGATCAGCTTCAACAGCGTTGACTTGCCCGAGCCGTTGGGCCCGAGCAGCGCGATCCGCTCCGGCCCGCGGATCCCGAGGTCGACGCCCGAGCCGGTGAACAACGTCCGTTCCCCGTACCGGACATTGGCCTCATGGCACGTCAACACGGTGCGTCCGGCCGGGACCGAGGTCTGCGGAAGGGTGATCGCCAGGCGCGCTTCCTCACGCATCCCCTGACTGGCCTCGTCCAGCTTGGCCTTGGCCTGGGACACCCGGTCCTGGTGCACCGAGGCGGCGCGGCCCGCCGATTCCTGAGCCTGTCGCTGAAGGGCGCCCGCGTGGATACGGGGCACCCCCGACGAAGCCTTGTTGCGCTTGGCGTTGCTGGCCCGGCGCTGGGCCCGCTCCTGGGCCGCCTGCGCCTCGCGCTTGTGGCGGCGCAACTCCTGCTCCGCCCCGCGCACCGCGCGCTGCACGTTCTCCTGTTCCAGCTCGACGGCTTCCGTGTAGGCGGTGAAGTTGCCACCGTAGAGGCGGAGTTCGGATGCCTGCAGCTCGGCGATGGTGTCTACGCGGTCCAGGAGCTCCCGGTCGTGGCTGACGACGAGGAGGGCCCCCTTCCACTCTTCGACGACCTGGTAGAGCCGCTGCCGGGCGGCCAGGTCAAGGTTGTTGGTGGGTTCGTCGAGGATCAGCACGTCGGGTCGCTTCAGGAGCTGCGCGGCCAGGCCGATGGCGAGGACCTGGCCGCCGCTGAGGGAGCGAAGCGGGCGGTCAAGGGACACGTCGCCGAGACCCAGACGGTCCAGGACGATCGTGGTGCGTTCCTCGATGTCCCAGTGATCGCCCACAGTGGTGAAGTGCGCCTCGTCCACGTCACCTGACTCGATGGCATGCAGAGCCGCCCGGATGGAGGCGATCTCCAGGGCCTCGTCGACGGTGCCGTCGATCAGCGGCAGGGACTGCGGCAGGTACCCGACATGTCCCTGCGCGGTGATCGAGCCTGCGGTAGGGGTGAGTTCCCCTACGGCGAGCCGCAACAGTGTGGACTTTCCCGCGCCATTGGGGCCCACGAGGCCGCAACGGCCGGCGCCGAGGGCAAAGGACAACCCGTCGAAGACCGGCGTCTCGTCGGGCCAGGAGAAGGAGAGATTGGTGCAGACAATACTCGCGTCAGCCATGTGATTCCCAGGGAGGAGTCGGCTGACCCGGCGGCGACCACCGCGGTGTCATGAGCTCGTATTCGGCCGTACGGTCCGGCGCATACCAGGTCAGCATAAATGGATGAGCGGTGAACCGGGCCCGAGGGCGGCACGTCACGAAAACGGCCAAGCACCACGGTCGCCTCAGCGAAAGAGCGCGGTCACCAAAGGGGTGTCAAGCACCGAAGCGGTGCGTCACCCGAGACTGTCATCCCTACTAACCTACAACGCCGAACCTCCTTATCACTTCAGGGAGTTGGTGAAGTCATTGCACTGTACCACCCACCCGCCCGATGGCTTCAGACCCCATGTTCCGGCAAACTCTAAAGCGGCCTCAAAGGCGCTGCAAGCGCACCATGTGGACCAACCTTGCCGATCGGGTCATGGGGAGCTCGGTGCCCATGGCTTTGTGGTCGCCCAACGGGTGATGTCCGGGCTCGCAAGGTGTGCGGGGAGCTTGGTGGCTGGGGTGAAGTGGGCGGTGATCAGTTGATCAACGGTGAGGCCATGAGCCTCGCGGAGGTCGGCGCCGTCCAGGTTCGTGTTGGCCATGGTCGCGCCTTCGAACGACGTTCGTCCGACGAAGAACGGATCCCGCGACTCGGGCGCCACCTCTGTGTGTGACAGGTTCGCGTCGGTGAGGTCCGCGTGACGGAAGTCGATATGGGAGAGGCCGAGCCGGGAGAAGTTCGTACGCGTCAGGTCACACTGGGGAAACTCGATGTCCGAGAGAAACACGACCACGTTGGGCGCTTCGGGCGGATGACTCTTCGTCAGGTCCACACCTGCCAGCACCGAATCCGCGAAGTTCACTCCATCGAACCCGACGCCATCGAGCACGGCTCGGGAGAGGTCGGAGGACGAAAGGTCACCCGAGTAGAGGTCGGTGTGGGACATCGTGACCCCGGAGAGATCCGAGAAGCTGAGGTACGCGCCCTCCACCGCGATGTCCGTCAGGCGACAGCCCGACCAGTTGACCAACTCCTCGTCGTCTCGGTGTGGCCGGCGCTCGGCAACAGCGGTCGCGGCCGCAGTCACGGCGACGGCGTCTCGCAGGCCCTGCCTATCGGAGGTCGCCCTGCCGCAGTGCGTACGGATGAAGGCCGACAGCACACCGACGATGCTGCGCTGGTCCTTCGGCGAGTCGCGCATGATCCGCTCCAGCGCGTAGACGCCGCCGAGACGCACGTCCGGTGACGTGTCGCCCAGTTGCGCCACGGCTGCGGTGAACCGCTCTGTGACCTGCCCTTCCCTGGCGATATCAAGTTCCTGGCGACGGTTGGACAGTTCGTCCTGGGCCTGTAGGGAGGAGATCCCCGCGAACAGAAGGGCGGCGACAGCGGCCAGGGCGGTCAGACTGGTCGCGGCGTGGTTGATCAGGACCGTCCAGCGGTCCCCGCGTTCCGGTGCCCGCTCGCGGTCGGCGATGCGCCGCAGGCGCCGAATCCGCCCCGATCGGCTGCTGCTTCCTCCGGTCATGCCTCCATTGCAGCGTGCGCAGGGAAAGGAAGGGAGCGTTCCACCAATGCTCCCTTCGCAGGGGTGAGGAGCGTTCGAGGTACGCAAGCATACGCAAGCAGTCGAAGGCTCAACAGAATTGATCCCGTTGCACGGTGCGGTGCGGTGCGCTCAACCGTCATCCCTGCCTCGATGACCTGCTGGTTCAGTGATCGATCGCGGGAAGGCCAGCCAGACCGGTGTCGGTCATGATGCGCTCGACCGTCTCGGTCAGGGTGCTGGCTTCGTCGATCACGGTCTCACGACCGTCGGGCAGCAGATCGAGTTCCCGGTACCAGGCGCGCAGCTCCGCCTCGCCGTACTCGTTGGCCTGGGGCTTCGTCGCGTGACGGGCCAGGGTCTCGCCGAACGGCACGTGAAGGTAGTAGCCGTAGGTCGGGCCGCGATGGTCGGCGCGTAGCCGCGTGAGCATCTCGCCGTAGTGGTCGGCGTACAGGAGTCCCTCCACCACTACGTGGAATCCCGCGTCGAGCGCGTAGCGGGCGGTCAGGTCGATCAGGCCGATGTTCGCCGCGCCCGGCCGGTCCCGTTCCCGCAGCACGACCCGGCGCAGATTGTCCTGAGCGACCAGGGCCAGGCCCCGGCCGAAACGGTCCCGCAGGCCGGCCGCGACGCTCGACTTCCCCGACGCCGAGTTCCCGCGCAGGACGATCAGCCGGGCATTCTCCGATCCCACCACGGTGGCCAACCTACCGGCACGCGCCCGGCGATGATGTCCGCACTGCGGGCCACGGGCACATGGTCCGCAACCGTGGCACAGGCCGGCCCGGCCGGAGCGTCAGTCCAGTCGGCAGCACGTCCTCGGGATGGCGGAGTCCGCGGGTGGACCCGCGCGGTGGGCTGCACCCCGGTCCATATATCGTGTGCCGATATCGGATTCCGTAAAGGGTGCGGCTGTGCCGCCGAGGAGTGGGCCATGAGCAATCCACCGACCGCTGCCGGGGTGCCCGAGGAACTGGAGCGGCGGCTGGGGGTGTCCGACGCGGTGGTGATCGGGCTGGGGTCGATGATCGGCGCCGGGATCTTCGCCGCTCTGGCCCCGGCGGCGCACGCGGCCGGCTCGGGGCTGCTGCTCGGCCTGGCGTTGGCGGCGGTGGTGGCGTATTGCAACGCCACGTCCTCCGCGCGGCTCGCCGCCCGGTATCCGGCCTCCGGCGGCACCTATGTCTATGGCCGTGAGCGCCTGGGCGACTTCTGGGGTTACCTGGCGGGGTGGGCGTTCGTGGTGGGCAAGACCGCGTCGTGCGCTGCCATGGCTCTCACGGTCGGTTCGTACGTGTGGCCGGGCCAGGCGCACGCGGTCGCGGTGGCCGCGGTGGTGGCGCTGACCGCGGTGAACTACGCGGGAGTGCACAAGTCCGCACTCCTCACCCGTGTCATCGTCGCCGTGGTCCTGGCGGTGCTCGCCGCCGTGGTCGTCGCCGCCCTCACCTCCGACGCGACGGACACCGCGCGGCTGGACATCGGCTCGGACGCCTCCGTCGGCGGGGTGCTCCAGGCGGCGGGCCTGCTGTTCTTCGCCTTCGCCGGGTACGCCCGCATCGCCACTCTCGGCGAGGAGGTCCGTGACCCCGCCCGGACCATTCCCCGGGCGATCCCGCTCGCGCTGGGCATCACCCTGGTCGTCTACGCCGTCGTCGCCGTCGCCGTATTGATGGTGCTGGGGCCCAAGGGGCTGGCGGACGCTGCGGCGCCGCTGTCGGACACCGCTCGGGCGGCCGGCGTGGACTGGCTGGCTCCTGTGGTGCGCGTCGGTGCCGCTGTCGCCGCGCTCGGCTCGCTGCTGGCGCTGATCCTCGGTGTCTCCCGCACCAGCCTGGCGATGGCCCGCGACCGGCACCTGCCTCACGCCCTGTCCGCCGTCCACCCCCGCTTCAAGGTGCCCCACCGCGCCGAACTCGTCGTCGGCGCCGTGGTGGCCGTGGTCGCCGCGACCGCCGATGTGCGCGGGGCGATCGGGTTCTCCTCCTTCGGTGTGCTCGCGTACTACGCCGTCGCCAACGCCTCTGCCTGGACCCTGACCCCGGAAGAAGGCCGCCCCGCACGGGTCATTCCCGTCCTCGGGCTGGCCGGCTGCCTGATCCTGGCCTTCGCCCTGCCCGTCTCCTCGGTGATCTCCGGGACCGCGGTGCTGGCTCTCGGTGCCGTCGCCTACGGCATCCGGCGCGGTCTCGCGGCCCGCCGCTGAGCGTGTCCGGCCGCGTTCGTGTTCGATACGGCCGGTCAGCCGGTCAGTTGGTCGGCCGGTAGGTCGGTGCGGCGGAAGCGGGCCCGAGCCAGGCCCCCGAGGACTGTGCCGACCAGCCCTATCGCGATCGCGATGACGGATCCGACTACGCCGTTGCCGGTGCCGGGACCACCGTCGGCGATGGCCAATGCCACCCCGGCGATGGCTATGCCGGTCAGTCCGAGTGCCATGGCCACGACGGCACCGATTTGCCCGTTGCCGGTGGTGATACGTCCCTTGGCGCGGGCCAGCGCCGGCGCGCCGATGGCCACACCGGCCAGCGCCACCAGATCGGCGACGATCGACGGGCCTCGCCCCTGGATGCCGTAATCCTCGGCGGCGGTCACAAGGTGGACCGACATGGTCAGGGCCTCTGGTGAGTGCACGGTGCTCTCCTGTTTCACGCGTTGAGTTTCCGAGATGCGGATGTGGCCCGATCGTGCCCGCCGATCGCACCGCCGGTCGTCCCGCGGGCGCAGACACTTCGCGCTGCCGCCGATGCCGCAGGTTCCTGCTGCGGATGCGGCAGATCCCGCGTGGATACTGCGGGCGCGGTAGGCGGCCGCTCGTCCACGAGCGGGACTCGCCCGCGGCGGCAGCTGGCTAAGGTGCGCGCATGGACAAAGGACGGTTCGGCGTCCCGGCCGCTGTCAGGGACTGGGCGATCGCCCTCGGCGTGGCGGCCCTGCTCCTGGGCACCGGGTGGTCCGGGGAGGGTCCCGACGCGGATCCCGGTGTGCTCGGCTACGTGCTGCTGGCGGCCGGCGGCCTCGCGCTGGCCGCGCGGCGCCGCGCTCCGCTGGCCGTCCTGGCCGTCACCGGGCTGTGTGCGGTGGCGTACCAGACGGCCGGTTTCGACGTGCTCGCCGTCTCGTACCTGGTTGCGGTGTACGGGGCGGTGCGGGCCGGGCACCGCGCCGTCACGGTGGCGGTGTCCGTGACCATGGTGGCGGTTCTGCACCTCACTGCCCTGCTCTTGCGCGACGGGTCTGCGGGCGAGGCGTTGGCGCAGGCCCGGCACGTCCTCGAGATCGCCTGGCTGATCGCCGCGTTTGCCGCGGGCGAGGCGCTGCGGCAGGCCGAGCGGCGGGCGGACGAGGCCGAGCGCACCCGGGAGGAGACCGCGCGGCGCCGCGCGGATGAGGAACGGCTGCACATCGCGCGGGAGTTGCACGATTCGCTCACCCACCAGATCTCGATCATCAAGGTGCAGGCGGAGGTCGCCGTCCATGTCGCCCGCAGGCGGGGTGAACAGGTTCCGGAGGCTCTGCTGGCGATCCAGGAGGCCGGACGTGAGGCGACCCGGGAACTGCGCGCCACACTGGAGGCGCTGCGCGACGACGACACCAGCCCGCCCCGCGGGCTCGACCACATCCCGGAGCTGGTGGAGCAGGCAAGCAGGGCCGGCCTCGAAGCGACGCTGACGATCGAGGGACAGCGGCCCGACCTGCCGGCCGCGGTGGGCCGGACCGCCTACCGGATCGTTCAGGAATCGCTGACCAACATCGCCCGGCACGCCTGCGCCGCGACCGCGTCGGTCCGCATCGACTACCGGCCCGACTCACTCGCCATCCAGGTCGACGACGACGGCAAGGCCTCACCGGACACGGTGCCGACGCCCGGCCTGGGGCTGCTCGGCATGCGTGAACGGGTCACCGCCCTCGGCGGCCGGTTGCACGCGCAGCCGCGCAGCGAGCGCGGCTTCACCGTCCAGGCCGAACTTCCCGTGGACCACACCTCATGATCCGTGTCCTGCTGGTCGACGACCAGCCGCTCATTCGCAGCGGATTCCGCGCACTCCTCGACCTCGAAGACGACATCGAGGTGGTCGCCGAGGCCGCCGACGGCGCGGAGGGCCTGGCACTCGCCCGGCAGCACCTGCCCGACATCGTGCTCATCGACATCCAGATGCCCGTCGTCGACGGCATCGAGGCCACCCGGCGCATCGCCGCGGACCCGGCCCTGGCCCAGGTGCACGTCGTCATCCTCACCAACTACGGCATGGACGAGTACGTCCTCGACGCGCTGCGCGCCGGCGCCGCCGGGTTCCTCGTCAAGGACATCGTGCCGGACGATCTGGTGTACGCCGTACGCGTCGCCGCCCGCGGCGACGCGCTGCTCGCCCCGTCCATCACCCGCAAGCTGATCAACCGGTACGTCGCCCAGCCGCTGTCCACCGTCGCCACCACCGGGCTGGACGAGCTGACCGGCCGCGAGCGCGAGGCCGTCGCCCTGGTCGCGCAGGGCCTGTCCAACGACCAGATCGCCGACCGCATGGTGATCAGCCCACTGACCGCGAAGACCCACATCAACCGGGCCATGACCAAACTCCACGCCCGTGACCGCGCCCAACTCGTGGTCCTCGCCTACGAGTCCGGCCTGGTGACGCCGCGCAAGTCCTGACATCCAAGGGCCGGGGACAGCGTGTGCCTCGATGCGCCCGCCTGCACCACACACCTGCCCCCTCGCCCGGCGACGCCGGAACCGTCGGCCGCCGACCGGCCGCCGCCGCTACGAGGCGTCGTCGCCGAGGACTTCGCGGGCCAGTTCCGCCAGTGCCCTGCGGTCCTCGGCCAGGGCCTGCTGTCCGGCCTCGGTGGCGCGGTACACCCGGCGAACACGCCCGTCGACCACCCGCTGCTCCGAGGTCAGCAGGCCGTCGGCCTCCAACCGGTGCAGCGTCGGGTACAGGGTGCCGGGGCTGATCTGGTAGCCGTGGCGGGCCAGTTCCCCGGTCATCCACGCGCCGTGGATCTCCTCCTCGGCCGCGTGATGCAGGATGTGCAGCCGCACCGCACCCCGCTGGAACTCCCGCACCCCGCCCACCTTCATGCCGCCCGGCAGTGACGAACCCGATATCGGCCCCCGATTCTACGCCCCGGGCCCGGAGCCCTGCTCACCTCGTGAACCCCGGCACCAGCGCCCCGAACGAACGGCTGGGCCCCGGCGACCCGTGCCCGACACGTCAGCGGCGGACCAGTACGGCGTGCGTCACGGCCGTCGAGCCGACCAGCTCGGACACCCGGTAGCCCTCGACTCCGTCGCCCAGATCGTCGAGCAGCCGTGCCCCGCGTCCGATGAGCATCGGCGCGATCACCAGGTGGAGTTCGTCGATCAGCCGGGCGCGCAGATACTGCTGGATGACCGCGGCGCCGCCGCCGATCCGGACGTCCTTGCCGGCCGCGGCGTCGAACGCGCGTTGCAGCACCGTCTCCGGCGGCTCGTCGGTGAAGTGGAAGGTGGTTCCGCCGGACATCTCCAGCGCCGGGCGCTCATGGTGGGTGTGCACGAAGACGTCGTGGTGGTAGGGGGGATTGTCGCCCCACCAGCCCTTCCAGGACTCGTCCTCCCACGGCCCGCGCTGCGGACCGAACATGTTCCGCCCCATGATCGTGGCGCCGATGTTCTGGTCACCGCGGACGAAGAAGTCGACGTCGGTTCCCGTCTTGCCCGCGGCGGCGTCTTCCGACGCGGAGACGAACCAGCTGTGGAGCTCGTCGCCCCAGCCGACGCCGTCACCGAACGGGGCGTCCGATCGCTGGTTCTCTCCGGCCACGAAGCCGTCGAGGGAGATCGTCACGTTGTGTACACGGACCTTGGGCATGGCCTTCGCCTCTCGTGTTGATGGCCTTCTCTCACCCCTGCGTCGAACAGAGCCTGCCTGGATCGACACCCCCGCGCACTTTCTTTCGGCGAGCCCTACCGCTTCCCGGCACCGCGCCTGCGGGGTGCGGACCGCCCGGCGGTCAGGCGTCCGTACGCGACTGTTGCCGACGCCCGTGCAGGCGGCGGCACTTGAGGCGACCCTGCACGCCTGCAACGAGGCGGACACCTGGGTGTCCGAGGTGGCGTTCACCAAAGATGTGAAGCGAAACTTCACGCTGCGTGAGCACACGTACGCCGAGATCAAGCAGCGCTGGGGGCTGGGCTCCCAGGCCGCCCAGCACGTCATCAAGAAGACCTGCGACGCCTACCGCGCGCTGGCGGCGAACCTGAAGGCCGGGAACCTGGGCAAACCGTGGTCGAAGCGGTACCGGCGGGCGGTGGACAAGCCGGTCGTCTTCCGGCCCGAGGGCGCACAGCCCTATGACGACCGGATGCTGTCCTGGCAGATCGGTGAGCGAACCGTCTCCCTCTGGACGCTGTCGGGCCGGGTGAAGGGGGTGGCGTTCACCGCATCCCCGGAACAGCTGGCCCGTCTGGCCCTGTACCGCAAGGGCGAGTCCGACCTCATCGCCCGGGACGGCATGTGGTTTTTGCAGGCCACCTGCGAGATCCCCGAAGCCGAACCGAACACCGACCCGGCAGGCTTCCTGGGTATCGATCTGGGGATGTGAACATCGCGACCACCTCGGACGGCCAGATCATGGCCGGGCGCGTCCTGAACCGGGGACGGCTGCGCGAACGCACCCTGCGCACCAAACTGCAACGCAAGAACACCCCGTCCGCCAAGCGCCGGCTGAAGAAACGGCGGCGTAAGGAATCCCGGCGGGCCAGGGACATCAACCACAAGATCGCGAAGCATGTGGTGGCCGAGGCAGAACGCACCGGACGCGGAATCGCCCTCGAAGAACTGACGGGCATCCGCGAACGGGTACGGCTTCGCAAGCCCCAACGGGCCACCCACTCCAGCTGGTCGTTCGCCCAGCTGGGGGCGTTCATCGCGTACAAGGCCCGCAAGGCGGGAGTGCCGGTGGTGTACGTCGATCCGGCGTACACCTCGCGCACCTGCGCCGAGTGCGGCCACATCGACAAGGCGAACCGGGTCTCCCAGGCGTGGTTCGCGTGCCGGTCCTGCGGATTCGTTGATCACGCAGACCGCAACGGCTCCCGCAACATCCGTGCTCGCGCGGAAGCGTTGTGGCGACGCGGGGCGCAGTCAACCGCCCCAGACCCACCCCCGACACCCGAGGGCGGGACCGGACGCAAGCGCAGCACCACAACCAGTGGCGCCCGCTGTGCAAGCCCGTCGCTTTAGCGACGGGTAGTTGACTGAGGACTTCCTGCACGGCCCTGTCATGAGCGGTGAGGTACGGCTGCCCGCCGGGGACGGCAAGGAGGCGTTCGTCGACGCGGAGGACATCGCCGAAGTGGCGGTCGCCGCCCTCACCGAGGACGGGCATGCCGGGTGGTCCTACGAGCTCAGCGGGCCTCGGCTGATGACCTTCCAGGACGCGGTCGCGGAGATCGCCCGGACCGTCGGCCGCGACATCCGCTACGTGCCGCTGACGCCGGAGGCGTACGCGGACGAACAGTGCGCCGAGGGCGTGCCCGAGGAATGGGCGCAGTTGTCGGTCGGCCTGTACGACCACGTCCGCTCCGGTGCCCTGGCCTCGCTCAGTGACGGCGTACAACGCGCGCTCGGCCGGGCGCCCCGGGACTTCTCCTAGTACGCCGACGCCACTGCTCAGCAGGGCCTCCGGAACATCTGACCCGCAGCCTGCCGTCCGCGAAAGCGCGACGATGTCAGCTCCGGGTCCGAGGGCGAGGTTCCTCCTCGACGTCGCTGCCGCCCGTGCCGGTCAGGATCGCGTTCGCGACGAGTTCGGTGAGGCGATCGGCGCGTCGCGCGAGCGAGGGCTGATCGCCGAGCCAGGCGAGCATGGCCACCAGCGCGAACAGGTCGGCTCCGTCGATGTCGCCGCGCGCGGTGCCCGCGGCCTGGGCGCGGGTGAGGAGTCGTGCGCCGGCTGTGCGCAGGGTGACGCACGAGGCGTGGAGAGCGGATTCGGGGTCCTCGATGGCGGCTGCCATCAGGACGGTCGCGCCCCGGTACTCGGTCGTCCACGCGACGCAGTCACGGAGCCACGCAATGAGGGCGTCCTGGGGCGAGTTCGAGGTCTCGAGCTCGCCTGCCCTTGCCGTCAGTTCGTCGAAGCTCGTGCGGAGCAGGGCATCGAGCAGTGCCTCACGCGTCGGGAAGTGCCGCAGCAGCGTCGCGAGCCCGACGTCGGCCCGGCGCGCGATGTCGCGCAGGGAGACGTCGACGCCCTGCTCGGTGATGGCGGTGCCCGCTACTGCGAGCAGGTGGTCGCGGTTCTTCCTGGCGTCGGCTCGCATCTGCCCTCTTGCCTTGACTATCCGGATCGGTGGTCCATATATTCGGATCAGTGATCCGTTTATATGGATCGCCGGTCCGGATAAGCGTATCCCGCAGCGCGGGCAGGAGAAGACGATGCCGACACAGACGATGAGAGCGGTCCGGCTGCACGAGCACGGTGGCCCCGAGGTTCTGCGGTACGAGGAGGTGCCGGTTCCCGAGCCGGGTCCGGGCGAGGTGCTCGTTCGCGTCCACGCGGCCGGCGTCAATCCTCCGGACTGGTACCTGCGCGGCGGGCTGACCAAAATGCCCGGCGAGACGGAGTCCACGGTCGGCCTGCCGGTGATTCCGGGCACGGACGTGTCGGGTGTCGTCGAGGCCGTCGCCGCGGACGTGGACGGCCTCGCGGTGGGTGACGAGGTGTTCGGGCTGCTGCGTTTCCCCAGCTTCGACGGCAGCGCATACGCCGAGTACGTGGCCGCGCCCGCCTCGGATCTCGCACGCAAGCCGGCCGGCCTCGACCACGTGCACGCCGCCGGGGCACCCATGGCCGGGCTCACCGCGTGGCAGTTCCTGGTCGAGCTCGGGCACCATCACCCCTCGCCCTTCCAGGAGGCACGGCATCGCCCGACGGCACTCGACGCCGACACGACGGTGCTCGTCAACGGCGCCGCGGGCGGCGTGGGGCACTTCGCGCTCCAACTGGCGAAGTGGAAGGGTGCGCGTGTCATCGCAGTGGCGTCGGGCGCGCACGGCCCGTTCCTGCGCGAGCTCGGCGCCGACCAGGTCATCGACTACACCACAAGTCGCCCCGAGGACCTCGTACGCGACGTCGACCTCGTTCTCGACACCGTCGGCGGCCCCGACAGCAGGCGCTTCCTGCGCACGCTCAAGCGCGGCGGCTCCCACTTCCCCGTGTTTCCGGGGGACTTCGACACAGAGGAGACCGCGCAGCTGGGCGTCACGGTCTCGATCACCCAGGTCCGCTCGAGCGGCGCGCAGCTCGCCGACCTCGGACGCCTGCTCGACGCGGGCACGGTCCGCGTCGCGATCGACAGCATGTTTCCGCTCGCGGACGCCCGAGCGGCGCACGAGCGCGCCCTGCGAGGGCACATCCGAGGCAAGATCGTGCTCACGGTCGCCTGAGAACGAGCCGCGGCCGACGGGGGCTCAGCCGCTCACCGCGCTTGGGTGACCCGCATCACACCCGGCACCTGTCAGCAATCGAGGCGCCATCCCGTTCAAGGGACACGCGAACGAGACAGGAGCCCACGCCATGAAGCACCGCATCGTCGTCCTCGGCGCCGGATACGCCGGGGCCTTCGCCGCCGGAAACCTGGCCCGCCGGCTGTCGCCCGCCGACGTCGAGGTCACCGTCGTCAACGCCGTGCCCGACTTCGTCGAGCGGATGCGGCTGCACCAGCTCGCGATCGGCCAGGAGCTCGGAGTCCGCAAGCTCGCCGACGTGTTCGCGGGTACCGGAGTGCGGCTGCGCCTGGCGCGCGTCACCGGCATCGACCCCGAGCGCAGGACCGTCGCGGTGACCGGCGAGGACGGCGACGACGAACTCGTGTACGACACGCTTCTCTACGCGCTCGGCAGCTCCGTCGCCCACCACGGCGTCCCCGGCGTGGCCGAGCACGCCTTCGATGTGACCGGCCGGTCATCGGCGCTGCGCCTGCGCGAGCGGCTGGCGGGCCTGGGCGAGGGCGGCACCGTGCTGGTCGTCGGTGAGGGGCTGACCGGTATCGAGACCGCCACCGAGTTCGCCGAGTCGCGGCCGGACCTCTCGGTCGCGCTCGCCGCCCGCGGCGAGCTGGGCGCCTGGCTCTCCCCGAAGGCCCGCCGCCACCTGCTCCGGGCCTTCGACCGGCTCGGCGTCACCGTCCACGAGCACACACGGATCGAAGCCGTCGAGCCGACGCGGGCGCTCACCGCCGACGGTACGTCCGTCCCGGCCGACGTGACCGTGTGGGCCGCCGGATTCGCCGTACACCCCATCGCGGCCGCCAGCGGCCTGAAGGTCGCCGAGACCGGCCAGATCGTCGTCGACGGGAGCATGCGCTCGGTCTCGCACCCGGATGTCTACGCCGCCGGCGACTGCGCCTACGCGATCGGCGAGAACGGCCTACCGCTGCCGATGTCGTGCGCCTCGGCCGGCTTCACCAACATGCAGGCGACCGCCGCGATCATCGCGCGCCTGACGGGCAGCGAGGTCCCGGTCACCGGGCTGAAGTACCACGGCAACCACATCAGCCTCGGACGGCGGGACGCGATCTTCCAGATGGTGGACGGGGACGCCCGGTCCAAGTCCTGGTACCTGGGCGGCCGGATGGCCGCGCGGCTCAAGTCGGGGGTGCTCAAGGGTGCCGGGTGGGGCATCGCCCACCCGACGTTCGGCATGCCGAAGCGCAAGCGCCGCCTGGCCACCGCACCGGACCGGGCCGGCGTGCGGGTAGCCGCCTAGGCTGTTCCGCGTGGACAGCGCAGCCATCGACCGATTCGAGGCCAGCCGGGGCCGGCTGGCCTCCCTGGCGTACCGTCTGCTCGGCTCGGCCGCCGACGCCGAGGATGCCGTGCAGGACACGTTCCTGCGCTGGCAGGCCGCCGACCGCGAGCGGGTCGAGGTGCCGGAGGCGTGGCTGACCAAGGTCGTCACCAATCTCTGCCTCGACCGGCTGCGCTCGGCGCGGGCGCGTCACGAGCGGGCGGCAGGTGCCTGGCTGCCCGAGCCGCTCCTGGAGGGCGATCCGATGCTCGGCCCCGCCGACACCTTCGAGCAGCGCGAATCGGTGTCGTTGGCCGTACTGACCCTCATGGAACGTCTCTCGCCGGTCGAGCGGGCCGCCTACGTGCTGCGTGAGGCCTTCTCGTACTCGCACGCCGAGATCGCCGGGATCCTCGACATCACCGAGTCCGCGAGCCAGCAGCATGTGCACCGGGCCCGGCGCCGGGTCACCGCCGAGCGCCGCGGCGGCGACGCGGTGGATCCGGCCTCCGCGCGCCGGGTCGTCGAGGAGTTCCTCGCCGCCGCCACGTCGGGGCGCACGGAACGACTGGTGGCGATGCTCACCGCCGACGCGACCGCGGTGTCGGACGGCGCCGGGCTGGCCAGGCGGCTGCTGCGGTACGACACGCGCGAGCGCGTCGCCTCCTACGTGCGGGCCGGCTTCAAGCCCACGCCGGCGAAGCGGCGGATGGCCGGCGGCTCCCCCGCTCTCCACATCGCGCTGATCAACGGTTCCCCGGCCGTCCTCGCCACTGTCGAGGACCGGGTCGTGGGCGTCGTGGTGTTCGGCATCAGCGCCGGCAAGGTCGCCTCCCTGCGCGGCATCGCCGCCGCGGACAACCTCACGCGCCTCAACGAGGTCTGGCGGCAGCACGAGCCCGACGCGCCCGTCATCGCCGCCTGGTGACCAGAGCCCCGCGAATCCGGTGACCGGCGATCGCAGGTCACCTCAACGGCCGCTGCCGGTCACCCCGCGTCCCGCTCCGGCAGGGCCGTGTACTCCGCCGGTCCCGGTGTCCGGCCGTCCGGCGGGTAGTCGCAGTCGAGGCTGGAGATCTCGTAGTCCTCGCCCTCGTTCTGCTCCTGGTCCACGACGACCGCGGCGGTGCAGACCCGGCCGTGCTTGTCGGTGAACGTGACGATCTCGCTGTAGTCCGTCGGGGCGTTGCTGCATCCCGCCAGCAGTGACACCGCCGCCCCGGCGGTCACCGCCACCCCGATCCCCCGCAAACGCTTCATCCCCCGTGCCTCCCCGTCGACGCCGTCCGGCCCCGGTCACCCCTTCACAAAGTAGCCGTCGGCGCCCGCCCGGTCACCGTGCCCGTCAGCGTCGGTCCCAGCGCGGGAGCCGACGGTGCGGGCCGATGTGCGACAGCCGCCCCGTCCGCGCGATGCCGCATCACCGGCATCACGCGGGCGGGGCGGCCGCGTCATACCAGCACCGCGGTCTCGGGCACTTCGGACCGCAACATGGGGTGGCGCTGCCGCACCTCCTCCGGTACGTCGAACGCCTCGGTCAGCATCAGGGCGTGCGGGGCGATCGCGTCGACGGCGGCCTCGATCTCGTCGGGCAGGCGCAGGACCTGATCCGCGGTCAACCGGCCGTGGGCGAGGAGCTCGCCGCTGTGCCGGGAGACGTACCCCAGGACGAACAGCCGGTGCAGGTCGTGCAGGACGAGCCGGGCCTGCGGGTCGTCCGACCGGGCGGCCGTGTCCGCGAGGGCTTCGGCGGCCAGCCGGTAGGCGTGGGCCTCCACCCGGGATGTGGCGGCGGCCGAGGCCCTGTTCCACCGGGCCAGCGGCGATGGGGCCCCGGGCAGGCGGACGCGGGTCCTGGCCCGGGCGTAACGTATGCGTTCCAGGTCCGCCAGGAGGTCGTGCAGGTGCTCCGGGTCCGCGAGGGACCGGTCGCCGGGCGGCACCGCGGAGTGCGGGCGGGGTACGGAGGCGCCCATCAGCATCTCGGCCGCGGCCACGAGCCTGACGACCAGGTTGTCGCCCTCGGCGGTGATGGTGCCCTCGTTGGCCACGAGTTGGCCGGCGATCCCGTTGGCCAGTGCCAGGCCCTGCGCGCCGCACCGTTCCCGGCACGTCGTCATCACCTCCCGTGCCGACCAGGTGATCCAGCTCTTGGCGATGGCCGTCATTCGTTCGGCGTCCTGGCGTTCGGCGTCCCCGCCGCCCGCCTGCTCGACGTCGGACCACTGCTGTACGACGCGACGCTGGAGCAGGGTGGCGGCGTAGGTCGTCGCCAGGCCTTCGACGAGCGGGGCGTGGTGTGTGCGGTGCGCCCACAGGGGCACCCGTTTCCCGCCGCCGGTCAGGTCCGAGGTGTGCCGCTGGTGGGCATAGGCCACGGCCACCGCCATGGCGTGCCGCATGGTGCCGAGGCTGTAGGCGCTCATGCACAGCTTGCCCGGGGTGACGCGGCCGACGCTGCGGAGGAATCGTTTTCGCGCGTTGCCCCGGTCGGAGCTGAACTCGCCCGTGGGGCTGAGGCGTCCGTGGGGGCCCTGGAGCAGGGCCGTGAGCGGCAGTCGTACGTCGTGGAAGGAGGTGGCGCAGTGGTCGACCGGGGCGCTGACCGTTTCGGGCAGCGGCCGTACGTCCACTCCTGGCAGGTGCCGTCCGCTCGCGTCGGACAACGGTGTCAGGAACAGGAAGACCCCGTGATCCCTGTTGTCGATCATCAGCCGGGCCGCCACGACGGCGTCCTTGGGGCCACCGATGAGCGATGTGTTCGGCATCCACTTCGTGGCCGCCGGCGTGGGGGTGGTGAGGACGAACTGGCCCGCGTCACGGTCCAGTGTGGCGGTGGTCTCCAGGTTGGTCGCGTCGTTTCCGTGGCCCTTCTCGGTGGTCAGGAAGACGCCGATCTTCTCCATCCGCAGATAGGGCCCGAGGTCCCGGCCCCCCTGGTCGTGGTCGAGGAGGCTGCCGAGGAAGAGGTTGTAGTGGATGGAGGCGATCGTGGCCATGCCAGCGTCCGCCACTCCCGCCCATTCATGCAGGGTGCTCAGGGCGACCGGATCTCGGATCAGGGCCCGTACGTCCGGTATGGCGGCGTTCAGCCACCGCAGCCGGCGATAGGAGAGTTCGGTGCGCTGCTCATGGGTCAGCCCCTCACGGAAGGAGAACGCGGGGGTGCTGAACAGGCGCCGCCACAGTTCGTGGGTCTCGGCCTGTGCGTCGAAGAGCAGACGCTTGAGGGCGTCGGGGGTAGCCAACGGTGCGGACAAGCCAGGAAGTTGAGAGGTGCTCACACCCGGAAACGTAGCCGAGCGTTCCGCTCGCCACATCATGATCATCGCCACGATTGAAGTCGTGCGCGCGGTGGTATTTACCCATTCAATCGCACTTGTAGTACCGCAGGTCACCACCAACCTGGACCCGTCCCACGATGGGTCACTACCCGCGATTCTATGACAGCACGTCACCCTATGGCCAAGGATTTACTCTTCCTTGGCGTACCCGATCGAGGGGGCGACCATGGTGTCGGCTCCCGCCGACTTGGTCCAGCACCGACACACCGTCGCCGACGCCGTCGCCCGGAGGATCACGCCGTCCGGTCGGCTTCGTCGGCGGAAGGCTGGAGGGGCAGCATGGCGGTGACCTCGAAGCCGCCTGCGGAGCGCGGGCCCGCCCTCAGATCGCCGCCGACGGAGTGCGCGCGTTCCCGCATGCCCATGACGCCGAAGCCCCGGCCCGTGACGGCTCCGGGAACGGCGGGCGGGCCGTCGTTGCTGATCGTGATCAGCAACTGGGAGGAGCCGTAGTCCAGTTCGATGCGGGCGGTCTCCGCGGCGGCGTGCTTGGCGACGTTGGTGAGGGCTTCCTGGACGATCCGGAAAGCGGTCAGGTCCACCCCCGGGGACAGCGGCCGCGGCTCGCCCCGGGTGGTGACCCTGACAGCAAGGCCGGCCGACTCACAGGCAGTGACCAGTTCGGGGAGGCGGGCCAGGCCCGGGGACGGATCCAGGGGGGAGGGGGTCGGGTCGTCGCTCCGGCGCAGCAGACCGAGGGTGGCCTTCAGTTCGCGCAACGCCGAGGAGGTGGTGCCGGTGAGGTCGGTGAGGATCGCCTTCGTCTGCTGAGGGCTGGTGAGGGCGAGGTGGGCGGCGGTGCCTGCCTGGGCGTTGGCGAGGGCCAGATGGTGGGCGACGACGTCGTGCAGTTCGCGGGCGATGCGCATGCGCTCCTCGGTGACCCGCAGCCGGGCCTCCTCCTCACGGGTGCGCTCGGCGTGTTCGGCGCGGGCCTGGGCGGCCTGGAGGTAGGCGCGGCGCAGCCGGGTCATGGTGCCGGCGGCCAGGGGCAGCATCAGCCAGAACAGCGGGCCGATCGTCCTGAGCAGCAGGGACAGGTGGTCCATGGAGTCGGAGAACGCCGCCGCGAGCATCAGCGCCACCATGGTGGTGACGCCGTAGACGCGGGTGGTCCCGCGGTCGGCCTGGGTGGCGAGCCAGTACAGCGCCGCCATGACCGGTGCCAGCAGCAGCGGGGTGAGCAGGTACCCCAGGGCGATCACGAGCACGGCGCAGACGGTGTTCACGGCGACCGCCGTGCGCGGGTGGCTGCGGTGCTTCAGCAGGGCCAGGCAGGCCACACCCATGAGGACGACGGCGGTCGTGTCCTGGTCAGGCGGATCGGCGCCGGGCAGGGTGAGCGAGGCGCCGAGCACCGCGGAGCCCATCAGGGGCAGGACCAGCGCCAGGTCGACGAGGAAGGGGTGCCGGTCGGCGAACACCTCCAGGCGATCGGTGTAGCGCTCCAGGCCGATGCTCATCGTCTTCTCCGGTGGGTGGGGCTGGGACCATCGTGGTCGACGTCGGTCGGACATGCCCGGCGGGGCCGCCCGTGGTGTACGTCACGGGCGGCCCCTGTGGGGGGTGGGTCGGGCGGCGTCAGGTGCGCGCCACTTCCAGGTCGGCCGTCTCGGCGGGGGCCGGCTCCGCCTGCGGGTGGCGGGTGAGGGCCTCGCCCTCCACGTCGACGTTGGGCAGCAGCCGGTCCAGCCACTTGGGCAGCCACCAGGCCTTGTCGCCGAGCAGGGCGAGCACGGCGGGCACGATCGCCATGCGGACGACGAAGGCGTCGAACAGGACGGCGGAGGCGAGTCCGAACCCGATCATCTTGATCATGGAGTCGCTCTCGCCGATGAACCCGGCGAACACCGCGATCATGATCAGTGCGGCGGCCACCACCACACGGGCGCTGTGCCGGAAGCCGGACGTGATCGCCTGGGCGGGCCGTTCGCCGTGGACGTACGCCTCCCGCATCCGGGCGACGAGGAACACCTCGTAGTCCATCGCCAGGCCGAAGACGATGCCCACCAGGAAGATCGGCATCAGGCTCATGATCGGACCGGTCTGTTCCACCCCCAGGAGTCCGGCGCCGTGGCCCTGCTGGAAGACCAGGACGACCACGCCGAGGGCGGCCAGCACCGAGAGCAGGAAGCCGAGGGCCGCCTTGAGCGGGACGAGGAGGGAACGGAAGACCACCAGCAGCAGCACGATCGCCAGGCCCACCACGACGATCAGATACGGGACCAGCGCGGCCTGCACCTTGTCGGAGATGTCGATGTTCAGCGCGGTGGTGCCGGTGACCTCGAACGTGGCCCCGGTCTCGGACTCCACGCCCGCACGCTCCCCGCGGATGGTCGTGACCAGGTCCTTGGTCTTCTCGTCGGTCGGCGCGGTGGACGGCACGACCGAGAAGACCGCGGTGTCGCCGGCTTCGTTGAAGTGGGACGGAGAGACGGAGACGACTCCCTCGGTGCCGCCGATCTCCTTCGCGATCGTGTCGGCGGCCGCCTTCGGGTCGTCGTCGCCGTTGGCGTCCACGACGACGGTCAGGGGCCCGTTGAAGCCGGGGCCGAAGCCCTCGGCGAGTGCGTCGTAGGCCCGGCGTTCGGTGGTGGAGGTGGCCTTGGCCTCGTCGCCCGGCATGCCGAGCTGAAGGTTCGTCATCGGGATCGCGAGGGCTCCGAGGCCGACCACGCCGAGCAGCAGCACGGGCACGGGACGGCGCAGCACGAACCGCGCCCAGCGGGTGCCCCCGTTGTCCTTCGCGCTCTGCTCGACGCGGCCGCTCTTGCGGGTGCGGCGCGTGAGTACGGCGTTCGGCCAGAAGCCGAGGAACGCCGGGACGAGCGTCAGCGCGATGAACACGGCGACCACGACCGCGCCGGCGGCGGCCAGGCCCATTTTGGTGAGCATCGGGATGCCGACCACGGCGAGCCCGGCCAGGGCGATGACGACGGTGAGCCCGGCGAACACGACGGCCGAGCCGGCGGTGCCGACCGCCATCGCGGTCGCCTCCTGGGGGCTGCGGCCCTTGGTCCGTTCCTCGCGGTAGCGGGAGACGACGAACAGGGCGTAGTCGATGCCGACGGCGAGGCCCAGCATCATCGCCAGGGTGCCGGTCGTCGTGGACAGGCCGAGGGCGCTGGACAGCGCCAGGATGGTGGCCATGCTCACGCCGACGCCGATGAGCGCGGTGAGCAGCGGCAGGCCGGCCGCGGCCAGCGAGCCGAAGGTGACGAGGAGGACGACCGCGGCGATCGCGACGCCTATCACCTCGGCCATTCCGCCCGCGCCGCCGCCGTCGTCCATCGCGCTCCCGCCGGCCTCGACGGTCAGCCCGCTCCCCCGGGCGTCGTCGAGGGCCTGCTTCAGCCGGGTCCTGCCGGCGTCGCTGAGGTCGGTGGCGGCGACCTTGTAGGTGACGGTCGCGTACGCCGTCGTCCCGTCCTTGCTGACCGCCTTCGCCCGGAACGGGTCGACCGCGCTCGCGACCTGCGTGCCGTCGGCGAGTTCGGCGACGGCGTCCTCGACGGCCTTCTTGTTCTCGGTGGCGGTGACCTTCTGACCGCCCGGCGCCACGAAGACGACCCGGGCGGTCGCGCCGTCGGCCGTGGCTCCCGGGAAGCGCTGTTCCATCAGGTCGAACGCCTTCTGGGATTCGATGCCCGGCATGGAGAACTCCTCGTCGGAGGCTCCTGGGGCCTTGAGCGCGCCCAGTCCGACGGCGGCCAGGACGGCCGCCCAGACCAGGGCGACGTACCAGCGTCGTCGAAAGGCCATGCGGCCCACTCGGTAAAGGAAAGTAGCCACGGCAGGGGATCTCCACATCTGATGCCGACTGTCCGCCCAGACTGTCCGGCGAAGGGATCTCCTGTCGTCGTGCGCCTGCCGACATTCCCGGCTACTGAGAACGCAGTACGCGGCGGCCCAACGGGTCAGCCGCTGGTACGACGGGCGTGTTTGTGTGTCGGCGCCATCGACCGCGCCGGCGCCGTCGGCCGCCGCGCTCAGGCGCGTGGTGCGAGCAGCGCGGCGTGCTGCCTCATCCGGAGACGGTCTTCGGGGAACCAGCCCTGCCAGGGCTCGTCGAGCCTTCGCCAGGCGGCAGGTTGTCCCTTCTCGGGGGTCAACGGCGTCTCCCGGTCGAGGACGGCCACGTAGGTCAGGCCCATCGTCGCCTTCCAGTCCGGGTGGTAGGAGCGCACGGTGGCGGTGGCCGGTGTGCCGAGCAGCTCCGCCCGCACCCCGGTCTCCTCGAACAGTTCCCGACGGGCCGCCTCTCGCGGTGTCTCCCCGGGATCCACCTTGCCGCCGGGCGGGACCCACCCGCGCCAGCGGTGGTCGATCAGCAGGATCCGCGTCAGCGTGGTGTCGAACGCCCATACCTCGGATGCCAGCGGTCCGCTCGACACCGCGTCGGGGCGCAGCAGCCACTCCAGCGCGTTGTCGTGCACGGTGGTGGCTTCGCGCGCGTCACGGATCGCGGCTTCCAGGGCGCGGGACTCGATCAGGTGGTGTGTCACTCGCGGGAGAGTACGGCGTGGCACTGACAGCGGCGCCTGCGGCGGAACCGTGTGGGGCGGGGCGACGTCCGTTCAGACGTTCGCAAGATCATCAACTCCGGTGGAGGACTCGACCATGACGGGAACAGCCGCGCGCCACCTCTATCTCGCACGGCACGGTGAGGCGTCACCGGACGAGAGCACGCTGACGGCGGCGGGCCGCAGGCAGGCCGTCCTGCTCGGGCAGCGGCTGCGGCACGCTCATCTCACCGCGATCCACCACGGGCCGCTTCCCCGGGCGGAGCAGACCGCCCGGCTGATCCACGAGCAGCTCGACGGTGCTCCTGCCCTACAGGCGTCGGAGCCCGCCGGCGACTACATCCCCTACCTGCCCCAGCGCGAGGAGTTGCCGCCGGAGTCGGCCGACGCCACGCTCGACCGTCTGGCCCTGTTCCCCGCCGAGGAGCGTGAACGAGGTCCGGAGCTGGCCAGGACAGCTCTGACGCGGTTCACGGGGCCCGTCGACGGTGACGAGCCCCGCCACGAGCTGGTCGTCACCCACAACTTCCTCATCGGCTGGCTCGTCCGAGCCGCTCTGGACGCGCCGAAGTGGCGCTGGATGGGCCTCAACCATGCCAACGCCGCGCTGACCGTCATCCGGTACGCACCGGATCGGCCGGCTTCCGTCCTCTTCTACAACGACATGGGACATCTGCCCGACGCCCTTCGCTGGACCGGCTTCCCGCCCGAACTCCGCGTCTGAAGACCGGACATGACTGCCGTGGCCCTCTCGCCCGAGCCGTGCGGCGGTTAGGCTGTCGGTCATGACGTTCTTCTTCCACCTGCGCTAGGCACCGTCGGCCGAAGCGAGGTTCTCCCGTCGCCGACGAGGCGGGGCAGCGGAGCGCTGCCCCGGGTGCTGACGTGGAAGAAGAACACCCCCATGCACACGCCCCTCGTGGCGCGCTGTCTGCGCGGCCTGGAAACCGTGGTCGCCGCCGAGGTCCTGGGATCGAAGCTCGGCGCGGTCACCGAACTGCGGCACCGCGAAGTCCACTTCCGTACGCGGCAGTCCGTGCCGTCGCTCCGCACCGCGGACGACGTGTTCCTGCTCGCCGCCGAGGGCCCCGACGTCGGAACGACGCGGCACACCCTGCGCGACCTCGTCGCGCTCGCCGAACTCACGGACACCGACCGCCTGTTGTCCGTCCGGCGCGGCGCGAGGGCGTCGGCCCGGGACATCACCGGCGTCGAGGTGTCGGCCTCCTTTCTCGGCCGGCGCACCTTCACCCGGTACGACGTCGAGGACGTCGTGGGCCAGGCGCTGGCGCGCCGGCTCGGGCTGCCGTATCACGCGCGGCGCAAGGGAACCGCTCCCCCGCCGGGGTGCTGTGGCTGGCGGCTGACGCTGGACGGTACGCGGGCCACGCTGATGCTGCGGGTCGACGACCGGCCCCTGCACCGGCGTCCCTACAAGCAGCACACCATTGCGGGCACCCTGCATCCGCCGCTGGCCGCCGCCATGGCCGAGTTGGCCGGCATCCGGCCGGGCGATCGCGTCCTCGACCCGTGCTGCGGCGCGGGCACCCTGCTGATCGAGGCCGCGCTCGCCCGGCCCGGCGCTCGCTTCCACGGCTTCGACCTGTCCCCGGCCTCGGTCACCGCGGCCCGCGCCAACGCCGGAGACCTGCCTGTCCGCGTCCGCCGTGGGGATGCCGGGCGGCTTCCCCTGCCCGACGCCTGTGTCGACCGTGTCCTGTGCAACCCGCCCTGGGGTGCCCAGGTCCAGGCCCAGGGCCTGATCGCCGTCGATCCCGCCCGTTGGTGGACGGAACTGCGCCGCGTCCTCGCCGTCGACGGCACGGCCGTACTCCTCCTCCCCGACATCGAGGACCTGGCGACCGCGCTCCGCCACGACTTCACCCCCGCCCATGTGCAGCGGCTGCGGCTGGCCGGGGCGCAGGTCTTTCTCGTCTGCCTGGTGCCGACCCCGTCGGCATCCCCTGCCCGTGGCCGACCTTGCGGTGCGTCAGCGCCCGGGCCGCCCGAGGCGATTGACCCAGCGGGCCAGGCGTCGGCGTGATCGGCGGGGGCGGGGCTCGGGCCGTCGGCGCCCGGGCCCGTCCGCGTTGCCGGCCTGGCCGGGGCTGTCTGCCCAGGGGCCGTCGGGCAGCAGGATCGGGGCCTTGCGGTCCGCCTGGGCGCGGAGCTCGATGTGGGATGCGTGGGACGTGACGCGGAACGCCTCCTCGTAGGAGGCGAGGGCGGCGCTCAGCGCCCCGCCGGCCAGGCCGCGGCGGCGGATGCGGGCCGCGAGCCACGTGAAGAGGCCCAGGACCGCGGCGAGAGCCCCGAGCAGGATCAGGAACGGTAAGAGCGCGGCCATGGGCGCGAGCCTACGTGGCCGCTCCCGGCCCCCTCCGGGCGTCGGCGTCCACGCCGACGCCCCGGCCGCGGCCACCCCGTCATCCGGGGGCCAACTTCCGGGCATGCTCCCGTCAATCCCAATCCGGCCCGGCAGGGTCGGCATCACTCGCCGTCCGTCCGCCTGGAGGTGCTGTGCCCACGATCAGCCGAACCCACCGACGTGCCGCGGCCGTTGTGTCGGTCCTCGCCGCTCTGGCGTCCACCGTCACCGCGGCGAGGGCGCAGAGTCCCGACACCGCCCCGCTGCGGCTCAACCAGATCCGGATGATCGCCACCCACAACAGCTACCACCGCGAGGTGAGCTTCGCCGAGAAGGTGGCCCAGCGCACCACCGACGCCAACTTCTGGAACCTCGAGTACAGCCACGCCTCCCTCCCCGTGCAGTTCCAGCGCCAGAAGGTGCGCAGCATCGAACTCGACGTCTTCCCCGACCCCGAAGGCGGCCTCTACGGCAGGCCGTTGGTGCGCACCGCCGCCGGGCTCGGCCCGCTCACCGACCCCGACTACGCCGAGCCGGGCTTCAAGGTGCTCCACTGGGCCGACCACGACTACAACACCGGTTGTGTACGGCTCACCACCTGCCTGCGCCAGGTCAAGGCATGGTCCGACGCCCACCCCTCGCACACGACCGTGCCCGTCCTGCTGGAGCTGAAGAGCACGGACCCCAAGATGGAAGCCCGCGGGGGCGCCAGGAGCCCCGCCTGGACGACGCGACTGCTTGACGCCCTCGATGCGGAGATCAGAACCGTCTTCGGCGACCGCCGCACGGTCACCCCGGACGATCTGCGCCGGCCCGGGCTGACGCTGGAGCAGTCCGTCCTCACCCACGGCTGGCCCACCGTCGACCGTGTCCGCGGCCAGGTCATGTTCCTCATGGACAACCAGGATCCGGTCCTCCAGAACGCCTACCGGGCCGGCGGCCGCGACAGCCTCCAGGGCCGGGTGCTGTTCACCAACTCCCGCCCCGGGCGCGCCGACGCGGCGTTCATCGGCTGGAACGATCCCACCGCGGACAACACCGCCGTCATCCAGGACCTCGTGCGGCGCGGCTACTACGTCCGCACCAGGTCCGACGTGCCGTTCACCGAGGCCTCCAGCGGCAGCACCGCCCGGCTGGACGCCGCCCTCGCCTCCGGTGCCCAGATCATCAGCACCGACTTCCCCGCCCCCGGCCTCGCCGCCCGCTACGGCAGCGACTACACGGCCGAGCTGCCGAGCGGCGCGGCCGTGGAGTGCGACCCGGTGACGGCGCCGGCACCCTGCCGGCTGCGGTAGGCGGGGAAGGGCCGCTCACCCTCGTGGCTCTGCCCCGGCTTGCTAGGCAGGTCAGCGCTTGCCGACGGAGCGCGACGGACAGACGCTGTTCCCCGACGGCTCAGGCCCGATGCACCGGAGGAATCTCATGAAGATCCACCTCACCAGCGTGTTCGTCGACGACCAGGACAGAGCCCTCAGCTTCTACACGGACGTGCTGGGCTTCGTGAAGAAGCACGACGTGCCCGTGGGCGGGACGGACCGCTGGCTGACCGTGGTCTCACCGGAGGAGCCGGACGGGATCGAACTGCTGCTTGAGCCCTCCGGCCATCCTGCGGTCGCGCCCTTCAAGACGGCGCTGGTCCAGGACGGCATCCCGGCCGCCTCCTTCGCCGTGGACGACGTGCGGGCGGAGTTCGAGCGGCTGCGCGGGCTCGGGGTGCGCTTCACCCAGGAACCGCTGGAGATGGGCCCGATCACCACCGCGGTCCTGGACGACACCTGCGGCAATCTGATCCAGATCGCGCACAGCAAGTAAGGCCCCCCGGGCCCGGTCGGCCATCGGTCGCCCGCTCGGTCATGGTCGCCTCCGGCGGCGGACCGCCGTGGCAGCGGCCCACAGGATCAGGGCGAGCAGCGAGGCTGCGCCGACGGTCGTGCCCAGCCGTAGCCCGGGTGGGTGGAAGGTGCAGGTCAGGCTGGTCGAGGAGCCGTCGAGGGGTACGGCGATGAGGCCGTGGTGGTTCTCGGCGGGGACGGCGGGGGCGGTACCCGTGGCGCAGCGCCAGCCGGCGGTCCGCGGGGCGGCGACGACCGCGATCCCCTTGCTGCCGGAGGGGAGCCGGGCCCGGAGGGTGCCGTCGGACACGGTCACCTCGGTGGCGCCGGTGGCCGTCAACCGGTCGGCACGCTCGCGGAGGCGGGCGGTGTCCAGGCAGCCGACGGCGCCGTGGGGGATCAGGCTCGGCCGGTTCGGGGACAGGTCGATCACGAGGCGGCCGGTGGCGGGGACCGTGCCGAGGCGTTGCATGGCGGCGATCTTGGTGGCGGGGTCGGAGCGGAACCGCCCGGTGAGACCGTGGGCGGCCGCGCCGCTCAGGCGTGCGGTGCCGGCGAAGTGCGGGGCCCAGAGGTAGACCTCGTCGCCGGGAGCGCAGCGCGCGGTGATCGTCGGCCTGGGGGCGGTGCCTTGGGCGGACGGGGGGTCGAGGCGCAGTCCGGGGCGCTTTCCGTTCGCGCGGGCCGGCGGCTGCCCGGTGCCGGTGCGCAGGGTGAAGCGGGGCAGTGTGTACACCCGGGTGCCCAGCAGCAGTTCCTGGTTGCGGTACGGCGAAGGGCCGTAAGTGGAACCGCTGATGGGTGTGCCGACGGGCCGTACCGTGACCAGCGGAGGAACCTCCTGGCGGGAGACCGTCATGCCGGTGCCGTCCTGGGGGAACCAGTTCTGGTGCGGATCCGGCGGGGTGTGCACCCGGGCGCCGACGGAGAAGATCACGTCGGTGACGGCGTTGTCCAGGCTCTGAAGGCTCCGGCCTCCCGAGGTCCAGCCGCCTCCGAGTGCGGTGAGGGTGCTGCTGAGGACGTCGGAGGTGTGGCTGCTGTAGTACTGGGCGCCCTGGCCGCCGACCATGAGGGGGTCGTTGCCGACGGTCTGTTCGCGGCCGGGGTCGGTGCGGTAGCGGGGCCAGCCGTCGGCGTGTGCGATCGCCTGCGTCTGCTGCTCCTGCCGGGCTCCCCAGGGGGCGTAGTCGTCCATGGCGCCGAGCCGCAGCCGGGCGGCGACGGCCGAGGTGGCGGTGGCCTCGCCGAGCTGGGCCCCGACGAGCAGGACCGCCGCCCATCCGGCCAGGACGGCGCCGCGCCCGGCACCGGTGCGTCGCGGGTCGGCGGCGCGGCCGAGCAGGACCAGGCCGACGAGTGCCGCGGTGACGGCGAACAGCAGGATCGGCCACACGAACGGGCGTACCAGGCCGCTGCCGCTCGCGGCCGCCGCGATCAGCACGAGCAGTCCGGCCGCCGCGCCCAGCGCGCGCCGGTCGGGCGGGCCGTAGGAGATGGTGTGCCAGGCGGCGACGACCAGGAGTGCGCACAGGACGAAGGCCTGGCGGTAGGAGCTGCCCTGGGGGGTGGTGAAGGCGTGCCAGGCCAGGTGGGTCGGCTGCCACTGCATCGACAGCGTCACCGCGAGCACGAGCAGCGGCCATCCGGCGCGTACCCGCCGGGGCGCCGCGCGGTGGAACGGCAGGGCGAGGGCGAGCAGGAGTGCCGTGGTGCCGACGAACACCGCCGGCGATCCGAAGCTGTACGTCGCCGGCAGCAGCCGGGCCAGCAGGTCCTCCCCCGTCACGGGGGCGAACCAGGTGAACCGGCCGGGTGAGGCGTGTGTGCTGCCGAAGTAGACCACCGTCACCAGCGGCGCGGCCAGGCCGGTCCCGAGGGCGAAGGTCACGCCGGCCCTGCCCAGCGCGGCGAGCGCCCGGCGGCGCGGCAGACCGGCGAGCAGCAGCCTGAGCAGCAGCACCAGGCAGGCGGCAGCCGTGGCCATGTACGCGGTGTAGAAGTTGGCGATCCAGGCGAGGGCCACGACCAGCACGCCGAGGACCCGGTGCCGGTCGTGCCGCGTCCACTCCCCCACCAGGCACAGCAGCGGCAGGGCGATCAGGCCGTCGAGCCACATCGGGTTGTACGCGGCGTCGGCCACGCTCCAGCCGCACAGGGCGTAGGAGGCTCCCAGCAGTCCCGCCGCCCACCAGCGGCCGGAGCGCAGGGTGAGCAGCAGCCAGGCCATCGCCGCGCCGGCGCACGCCGACTTCAGCAGGGTGATCACATAGACCGCGAGGTCGATCTCGTCCCGTGGGAACACCCCTACGAGCAGGGCGAACGGGCTGCTGAGATAGGTGCCGAGGTCGGGCAGGAAGCCGGTGCCGAACCCGGACTGCCAGTTGACCAGGAGGCCCCCGTCGGCCCGGCCGTGCAGCAGGTCCCACAGGTGGGCGTGGAACGGCAGGTACTGGTTGCCGAGGTCGTTGATGCTGCGGGTGCGCGGTCCGAAGGGGTAGGTGCGGGCGACGACTCCGGCGGCGCAGAGCGCCGTGAGGGTGATGGCGGCC
The DNA here is from genome assembly GCF_001685355.1 of Streptomyces lincolnensis. Taxonomy (GTDB): domain Bacteria; phylum Actinomycetota; class Actinomycetes; order Streptomycetales; family Streptomycetaceae; genus Streptomyces; species Streptomyces lincolnensis. The sequence goes on from NZ_CP016438.1 coordinate 349,150, forward strand.
GCGAGGAGGGCGGCGGTCGGGCGCGGGCCGGCCGGCCTCGCCCGCCGCAGCAGCGTCCGTATCCGGGCCCGGGAGGGTGGGTCGGCGGGCTGGTCCGGGCCGGTCCCGGGCGGCTCTTCGGTGTCGGGAACCGCCGCGGTCGCCGGGGCGGAGCCGGCTCCGGGTATCACGCGCGGTCTCCCGTGCATGCGGAGCACACCGTGCGGTGCGCGTTTCCTCCACGGCCGTGCGCGACGCACAGATCATCGGCAGGGTCGAACAAGCCAGGCACGGAAAGCCCCCCGTGTGTGTGGACGCATGCCGTTTCACCGGGGGGTGGTCAGCTCCCCGAACGGCATCGATTCGCCGATGTAGACGGGGAGTTCTTCCGAATGGTTGTGCCGGGACGGAAAGACAAGGAGGTAATTCCGCATCGCTGTGCGGGTATTGCGGAACGGAATCTCGACAGCGAGAAACAAGGGAAGTACGGGAGGTTTATTCACCCTGAATGGAACCTGAATGGAAGCGGTCCCGCATATGAACGCTAAAGCTTCCAGGCACGCAGTTGGTCGGCCACGGCCTGGACGCCGACGCGGGTGTCGCGGATCTTGCGGACGAGGTCGGAGAGGGCCCCGTACGGAGGATCGATGCCTTCCCCGGACTGGTCCATGTACTGCGCGGCGATGAACGCGGCGTACAGGCTGTTGCGGTGCGGGAGAGGCTCCAGGCGGACGATGGTGTGCATCAGGGCGGCCGCCCGCCAGGCCGCGTCCGGGTCGGCGGCCGCCAGGGTGGGAAGGCGGGTCCGGTGACGGGCCACTGCGGCCACGAGAGCGGAGTAGTCCGCGACGGTGAGGTCGTCGTGGCCGAGCGCGGTCTCCTGGACGTCGAGCAGCCAGGAGACGTCGATGGTGAGCGGCATCAGGCGGCCGTGGCTCCGTTGCCGCGCCGGCCGGGGGGCACCTCGTCGGGGAAGGCCTGGTCGAACTCGTCGCGGAGCCGGTCGGCCCAGCCGTCGGCACCGGCGATGAACCGCTGACGCTGCATCTCGCGGACGCCGAGGTCGTGCAGGTACTGCTTGAGGCTCTTGCCCTCGGCGGCGGCGGCGGCCCGGACGCCCTCGAGCTCCTCGTCGGTGAAGGACACGTTCAGGGATGGCATACCCGCGATGGTACCTACTAGGTGCCCGCGATGGTACCTACTAGGTGCCCGCGATGGTACCTACTAGGTGCCCTCGGTAGTACCTGGTCGGTGCCGTCCGAGGCCGGACCCACCCCTGGGAGATTGTGTGCAGAAGATCTGAATAAACTCTGGACCCCGTACGGAGAGGGACCCCGGAGTGAGTGAACTGACCCCCCACGTCTGCCCGTTGTGCGGTGCGCCCCGAGCGGCGAACGGCACTCCGTCCTGTGCCTGCGGCCGTCTCGCGTCCGACGCGCACCGTGAGGACCGTGCCGCGCAGGCGGCCGCCGCCGAGGACTTCGACCCGGTGCGCATACGGCCCTTCGTCGAGGTCGACGACGAAGCCGAAGGCGAGGCGGCCGACGGTGACGGCGAGCGTGTGCCTCGCAAGCCGGACATCGATGCCACGGCCGCGGGCGGCGGCTCCCCTGCCGTCGAAACGGCGGACACGACGTTCCCCGCGACAACGGTGTCGCGTGATCTCGACGCCCCGCCGGCCTCCGCGCCCCTCACCGCGGAACACCCGGCTCGTCACCGCGCCGCGCTGCTTCTCGCGGGAGTCGCCGTCTGCGTCTTCGCGGTGGGCGTCACCGTGGGCGTCGTTCTCTACCAGAGCCCCTCCCGCGACACGGCCCTGCCCGAAGGCACCAGGGCACCCGTGCCCGACCACAGCAGCTCCCCCACGGGCACGACGGCCGCCGCCGCCAAGCCGTCCGTGAGCCCGTCGTCGGCCGGGCCGTCCGCCACCCCGTCCGCGTCCGCCGGTCCGACCGCGACAAGGACGGCCACACCCACCGGCTCGGCCGCCCCGCCGGCGGGCGGCCCGTCCCCCACCGCGACCGCCACGACCGCCCGCCCCAGCGGCCCGGCCGGACAGCCCCCGGTCCTCGGCCGCGGCGACTCCGGTCCAGAGGTCACCGAACTCCAGCTCCGGCTGCGCCAGGTCGGTCTCTACGGCGGCGAGCCCGACGGGGTGTACGACGGGCAGGTCGAGGCCTCGGTCCGCAGCTACCAGCTCACCCGGCTCATCGGCGACGAGCCGGGCGTGTACGGAGCGGCGACGCGGGCGTCCCTGGAAGCGGAGACGGACGAGCCCTGACGGCGGCCCGGCGGGCGAGCAGCGCCTTCACCCATCGGTCCTGCCCTCACCTGTCCGGCAGGGCGGCCCGGCCCGCGGCCCGGTGGTCGGCGGCCGCAGCCGGGTCCGTCCCGTCGAGCAGGGCGGCGATGCCCTCGTGGGCGAGCGCCTCCTCGTGCCGGTTGCCCAGGTGGCGGGCGAGCCGCAGGGCCTCGCGGTGCAGGTGCAGGGCCTGGTCGGGCAGGCCGGCGAGGCGGCAGGTCTCGCCGTAGCCGTTGAGGAAGTGGATCTTCCAGTGTTCCTCGAAGAGTTCGTCGAGCAGGGCGAAGGCCTGCCGGTGGGCGGCCAGTGCTTCCTCGTGGCGGCCCATCTGCCGCAGCGCGACACCCAGGCAGTTCAGGCACCACGCCTCGTTGTGCTTGTGCCCGTCCTCGCGGGCCAGGGCGAGGGCCTGGTCCAGGTGCTGTACGGCCTCGTCGGGGTCCTCGTGGGCGACGGCCACACCGAGGGTGATCCGGGCCGTCAGGGTGGGCGGCCACGCGGGGTCGGCGTGCGGGGCGTCCAGGACCGTACGGGCCAGCCGTGCCGCCTCCTGGCGGTGTCCCAGTTGCAGCATCGCCCAGGCCTCGTAGGCGGTGGCATGGGCCGTCCCCATGGGGCGGTCGGCGTCCGCGTACAGCTTCCCCGCCAGACGGAAGAGTTCGAGCGGCTCCTCGACGTGCCCCTGGTCCCACTTCAGGTAGCCGCGGCGCATCGTCAGCTCGGCCTCGGTGAGGGTGTCTCCCGCACGGGTGACCAGTTCCGCCGCTGTCGCGTAGGCGGTGTCGGCCTCCGTCAGGCGGCCCGCGTTGTACCGGGCGAAGCCCAGGTCGCTGTGGGCCTCGGCCAGTTGGAGCGGATCGTCCAGGCGCTGCGCGGCGGCCAGCGAGCGCTCGAACAGGGAGTTGAGCATGGTCGTTCCGCAGCGCCGCGCGAAGTACGCCCGCATGAAACGCGGCAGTTCGCACACGTGGGTGTCGGCCCCGGCCGCGTCGGCCGCCTCGAAGGCGGCGAGCAGGTTGGTGTACTCGGTGCCGAACCAGATCAGGGCCGCGATCTTGTCGGTGAACCGCGGTAGTGCGGGCGGGGGTTGACCGACCGAGGACGCCCGGCCGGCGGACAGGAAGGGCATCGCGGTGTCGGCGGCGGCCGCCGCGTGGACGTAGTAGTCGAGCACCCGGCGCAGCGCCTGGTCCCGGTCGGCCGGTGGGTCCTGTTCCAGCGTGGAGCGGCGGGCGTGCTGGTGGACCAGGTCGTGGAGGCGGTAGCGGCCGGTGGCCGGCTGCTGGACGAGGTGCGCGTCGAGGAGGTCCTCCAGCATCGCCCGCGCGCTGCGCAGCGGCACGTCCGCCAGGGCCGCCGCCACGTACTCGTCGAAGGTCGCCCCGGGCAGCAGGCCGAGCAGGCGGAACAGACGCCTTCCGGCCCGGTCCAGCTGTCGTACGGACATGTCGAAGGCGGTGTCGAACTCGCTCGCGCCCTCGGCCATCCGCTCGACGAGGATGCCCACGGTCCAGCCCGGCCGGTGTCGCAGCCGGGCGGCGGCCAGCCGCAGGGCCAGCGGGAGACGGCCGCACAGGCGCAGCACCTCGGCGGTGGCCTCCGGGTCGCGGGCGAGGCGCCCCTCGGGGCCGCCGGGGTCGCCGCTGGCGCGGGACAGCAGGCGGGCGCTCTCCTGCTCGGTCAGTACGTCGAGCGACACCGGTGGCACGTCGTCCAGGCCGAGCAGGCGGTTGCGGCTGGTGATCAGGGCGACGGAGGGTCCGGCGCCGGGCAGCAGGGGGCGCACCTGGTCGGCGTCGGCGGCGTTGTCGAGGACCAGGACGGCTCGTCGGCCCGCCAGTTCCGCGCGCCAGCAGGCGGACAGTTGCTCGACGCCGCCGTCCTGCGGGACCTTCTCGGAGGGGACGTCCAGGGCGGCGAGCAAGGTGCGCAGCGCCCGGTCGTGGTCGAGCGGCCGGCGTCCCTCGGTGAACCCGTGCAGGTCCAGATAGAGCTGGGCGTCCGGGTAGTCGGCGGCGAGCCGGTGAGCGGCGTGCACCGCCAGGCAGGTCTTGCCGACGCCCGCCATGCCGTCCACGGCGACGGCGCGGTCGCTGTCCACCGCGGCGAGCACGGCGGCCAGTTGTGCCTCGCGTCCGGTGAAGTCCGGGACGTCGCGCGGGAGATCGTTGCGGGGCGGGCGCGGGGCGCCGGCGGGCGGCGACGGGGGCTGGACCTGGCGGCTGGTTCTGGGGGGCGCCGGCAGGGGGTTGGAGGCGCGTTCCCACAGCGGGCGCAGCGGGCGCGGGTCACGCTGGACGAGGCGGCACAGGGCGATCACGGCGGGCCAGGGCGGCACCGTCTGGCCGCTGAGGTAGCGCGACAGCGACGAGGAGCTGAGACCGGCGTCCCGCGCGAGGGCCCGTACGCCGAGCCCGGACAGCTCCTGGAGCAGGCGCAGCCGGGCGGCCAGTTCGTCGTGCGGGTCCGCCTGCTTCGCCCCTGGGTGCGCCATGTGTGTTCCCCCGTCGTGTGCCGTCCCGCGCCGGCGAGAACTTTCCCGGGCGGGTCGTAGCTGTTCAGAGCCGTTTCGGCTGTCCCACGGTGTCCCAGCGGCGTCGTCATCGCAAGCCCTCGCGGCTGTCATGGAGTCACGCCCCCGAGGACGGGGGCACCGACCGGAGGAGAGAGTCCCGATGATGCAGTCCCGTATGCAGAGCCCCGCCGTCGTGCTGTCCGGTGCGATGCAGCCCATCCAGGAGATCATCAAGGCCGTGCAGTCCGGCGGTGTGGAAGGGCAGACGCTGGAGCTGGTGCATCTGCGGATCAGCCAGATCAACGGATGCAGCGCCTGTGTCGACGGCGGCGCCAAGTCCGCCCGCAAGGCGGGGATGAGCGACGAGCGGCTGGCCACGGTCGCCGCCTGGCGCGAGGCGCCGTACTTCTCCGAGGAGGAGCGGGCCGCGCTCGACCTGGCCGAGGCCGCGACCCGGTTGGCCGACCGTCCCGACGCGGTGAGCGACGACGTCTGGGACACGGCCGCCACCTATTTCGACGAGAAGCAGCTCGCCGCGATCGTCCTGATGATCGGCGTGACCAACATGTTCAACCGGCTCAACGCCACGACCCGGCAGATCGCCGGCGCGTGGGGATGAGGGATGCCGGTCCCGGGCGGCGTGGGCGAACACGCCGCCCGGGGCCGGGACTTCTCACCCGCTTCGAGCTCGCTCACCAACTCCGCGCACCGCACCGGTCGCGGATCGACAACCGGAGGCAGTCATGACACACAAGCAGCAGGCGGACAAGGCAACGGGGCGCGCAAGTGGTTCCGCGGGGGCCTTCTCACGGTGGATGCAGCACCGCATGAACGCCCGGATGAACCGCAAGATCCGAGGCGGGCGCGGGACGTTCATGGGGATGGACGTGCTGATCCTGCACACCGTGGGCCGCCGGAGCGGTCAGACACGGCAGACGCCCGTGGCCTGGTTCGCCGACGGCGAGGACGCCTGGCTGGTCGTCGCGTCGGGCGGTACGACCCGCCACCCGGACTGGCACCTCAATCTCCTCGCGGGTCCCGACCGTGCCTCGGTCGAACTGCCCGGGGCCCCTGCCGTGCCGGTGACGCCGCGCGTCCTCGACGGCGCCGAGCGGGCGCGGGCCTGGCAGCGGATCGCCGCCGCCCAGCCGCGCTACGACAAATACCAGCGCAAGACCGACCGGGAGTACCCGGTGGTCCGGCTCACCCCGCGGTGACCCGCGTGCCGGGTCAGCCGCCGCCGTCGAGGTCGGTGCACTGGCGCAGCACGCGCAGTTCGTCGCCGTCGAGCCGCATCTCGTACAGCTTGCCCCGGGCGTTGTCGAAGGGGCGGTGCAGGATCATCATCAGTCGGCCGTCGAACGCGTCGAAGAGCATGCCGTGGCCGCTGTCGTCCCGGACCAGCGGCCGGCGCTGCCGCCACGGTCCGGTGAGGTCGCCGGAGTCCGAGACGGCGTAGGTCTGCACATAGCCGCCGCCGAGTGTGCCGTCCGCGCCGGGCACGTTCTTCTCGTAGGTCGACCACAACATGAGCAGGTGCCCGTCGGAAGTGCGGTGCAGTTGCGGGCCGTCGGTGATGTAGGGCGGCAACTGGTGCGGCAGCCCGCCGGGGATCTGCTCACCGAGCCAGGGCGCGTCCGAGGCCTTGAACAGGTGGACGGGATCTCCGACGGTGCCGGAGAGGTCCGGGGTCAGACGGACGGCTTCCATGGTGCCGTCGATGGTCTGGAGCCACTCGTGCGCGTAGACCATCCAGGGCTGTCCGGCCGGGTCGACGTGGAGCGTGCCGTCGAGGGTCATGAGGTTCTCGGGCGGGGTGGGGCGCGTGGGGTCGACGACCGTGAAAGGGCCCAGCAGGGAGTCGGACACGGCGGTGACGGTGCCGCGCATGTGGTTGCGGATCTGGAAAGGGGTGCCCCAGGGGCCTGCCGGGGGCACGGCGAGCGGCCGGTCCTCGTTGTGGAGGGTCGTGAACAGGTAGTACCTGCCGTTCCAGGCGTGCACCTCCGGCGCCCATCCGCCGTCGCTCGCCCACAGGCCCTCCTGGTCGGCGGTGCGGAAGACCACGTCGGGGCGCGTCCACTCCCGCAGGTCGTGGCTGCGGTAGACCATCGTGCCGGTGCCGGACACACCCGAGACCGTGGGGTCGTTGGACGTGTAGAGGTGGTAGGTGCGGGTCCCGGTGTCGGCGACGACGAAGGGATCGTGCAGCGGCATGTCGGGAAGCCGCAGGAGGTCGGTGTCAGCCACGGTCGGAGCATACGGGGACGTCGTGGCGGGCTTGGTGGGGACCGGTGTTCGTCCTGTCGTCCCGCCTGGTCAGGGGCGAGAGATGGTGCGACGCTGAAGACAGAGCCGTCCGAGGAGGAGAACCCGGGAGGGCCGATGGGTCGGGACGTCCCGGCGATGGTGTTCACTCGCGAGGACCGCCGCCGCTACCGGATCAAGATCCACCAGTGTCTGGAGGCGCTCGCGCAGATGCTGCGCGAGGCACGATTCGAGTCCGAGCGTCCGCAGGTCGGGCTGGAGATCGAGCTGAACCTGGTCGACGACGCGGCGCAGCCGGCGATGCGCAACGTCGATGTGCTGGAGGCGATCGCGGATCCGGCCTGGGCCACGGAGCTGGGCCGGTTCAACCTGGAGATCAACATTCCGCCGCGCCGGCTGACGGCCGGTGGCCCCGGCTCCTGGGAGCGGGAGATCCGGGAGGCGCTCAACCACGCGGACGAACGTGCCCGGTCCGTCGACGCCCGTCTGATCATGACCGGGATCCTGCCCACCCTCCGCCAGGCGGACGTCGGTGAGGCGGCCCTGTCGGAGAATCCGCGCTACCGGCTGCTCAACGACCAGGTCTTCGCCGCCCGCGGTGAGGATCTGCACATCGAGGTGGACGGCGTGGACCGGCTGCGGACCTACGCGGACACGATCACGCCGGAGGCCGCCTGCACCAGCACCCAGTTCCATCTCCAGGTCTCCCCCGATGAGTTCGCCGACTACTGGAACGCGGCGCAGGCCGTCGCCGGGGTCCAGGTCGCGCTGGCGGCGAACTCTCCGTTCCTGTTCGGCAAGGAGCTGTGGCACGAGACCCGCATTCCGCTGTTCGAGCAGGCCACCGACACCCGGCCGCAGGAGATCAAGGTGCAGGGGGTGCGGCCGCGGGTGTGGTTCGGGGAGCGGTGGATCACCAGCGTCTTCGACCTCTTCGAGGAGAACCTGCGCTATTTTCCGGCGCTGTTGCCCCTGTGCGACGAGGAGGACCCCGCCGAGACCCTGGACCGCGGTGACGTGCCCGAGCTGTCCGAGCTCACCCTGCACAACGGCACGGTCTACCGCTGGAACCGCCCGGTGTACGCCGTCGCGCACGACAGGCCGCACCTGCGGGTGGAGAACCGCGTGCTGCCCGCCGGCCCGACCGTCGCCGACACCCTCGCCAACGGCGCCTTCTACTACGGTCTGACGCGCGCCCTGGTGGAGGAGGAACGGCCGGTGTGGTCACGGATGTCGTTCCAGGCCGCGGAGGACAACCTGCACGCCGCGGCCCGGCACGGCATCGAGGCACGGCTGTACTGGCCCGGTATGGGTGAGGTACCGGTGGCCGAACTCGTCCTGCGGCGGCTGCTGCCGCTGGCGCACCGCGGTCTGGAACTGTCCGGTATGGACGCGGCCTGGCGCGATCCGCTGCTCGGCGTCATCGAGCAGCGGTGCGTCACCGGCCGCAACGGTGCGGTCTGGCAGAAGGAGATGTTCCACCGCATCCACGACGCCACGCACGGCCGTCATGAGGCTCTGCGGCGGATGACGCAGTTGTACATCGACTACATGCATCTCAACGTTCCCGCTCACACGTGGCCGGTCGACTGATGCGGCGGCGGCCGGCGCGGCGGTGTCTGTGAGGCGAGGCCCCCGGGGTCTGTTCGTCGGCCTGAGCACCCTCGACATCATCCAGCTCGTGGACCATGTGCCGGGCGGCAACGAGAAACTGACGGCTCGTGAGCAGGTCGTGGCCGCGGGCGGTCCGGCGGCGAACGCGGCCGTGGCCTTCGCCCACCTGGGCGGGCGCCCCACCCTGCTCACCGCGATCGGCTCCCATCCGCTGGGCGTCACGGTCGCGGCCGACCTGGAGCAGCTGGGTGTGACCGTGGTGGACCTCGCGGCGGACTCGGCCGAGCCGCCCGCGGTGTCCTCCGTGCTCGTGACCGCGTCCAACGGGGACCGTGCGGTCGCCTCGACCAACACCACCGGACACCGGCTCTCCCCGCCCGAGGATCTCGACGCCCTGGTCGGCGCGTGTGACGTCGTCGAACTCGACGGGCACCACATGGAGTTGGCGGTCGCCACCGCCCGCGCGGCGCGCGCCGCGGGACGGCGTACCGTGCTCGACGCGGGCAGCTGGAAGGACGGCACGGAGAAGCTGCTGCCGTCGGTGGACGTGGCCGTCTGCTCGGAGGACTTCCGTCCGCCCGGTGCGAGGACACCGGTGGACTCCCTGAGGGTCCTGCGGGAGTACGGCGTCGTCTGGTCGGCGGTGAGCCGGGGAGGGCGGTCCCTCGTGTGGGCCGGCCCCGGGGGCGGAGGCACGGTGGACGTGCCCGCCGTCCGGGTGGCGGACACGCTGGGCGCGGGGGACTTCCTGCACGGGACGTTCTGCCATTACCTGGCGCTCCAGGACGAGGTGACCTCGTCCGGTTTCGCGGAGGCACTGCGTGGCGCTGCCGCGGTGGCTTCGCGGGCGTGTACGTCGTTCGGCACCCGGGCGTGGCTGCGGGACGGCTGAGACCATCCCTCCCAGCACTTCAACACATCGGATCTATTCCGTTTCATTGACGCACAACGACCTCTTCCCTATGTTGCATCGCGGGATAGCTCCGATGATTCGCCGAGCCCGCCTGGAGGCCGCGTGTCCTCTCCGTCCAGACGTACCGTCCTCGCCACCGGCTCCGCCCTGGGCGGCACCCTCGTGACTCCGGGCCTGGCCGCGGGCCCGGCCCCGGCTGCGCCCATGGAGGCGACCGCGGCCGACCGCGTGGACGGCACCGCGCGGCCCGCCGACCCCTGGCGCACCGTCCTCGACGACGCCGACCTCGTCTGGCGGCGGATGCCGACAACCTGGTCCGAGGGCCCGTTCCTCGGCAACGGCTTCCTGGGCTCCGGGATCTACGCCGAACCGGGCGGCGCCGCCTCGACGGCCGTGCGCTTCAACGTCCAGCACTCCGAAGTGCAGGACCACCGCCCGGAGTTCGGCTCGCTCTTCGGCCTGGCCCGGCTGCCGATCGGGCACTTCACTCTGGAGCCGGTGGGTGCGATCACCGGCCTCGACTGGCGGCTGTCGCTGCACGACGCCGAGTTGACCGGCACCCTCACCACCGACAAGGGCACCCTGGCCCTGCGCGCCGTGGTCCACACCGCACGCTCGGTCCTCGCCGTGGACGTGATCGCGAGCGAGGGGGAGCGCGGCTTCCGGTGGGTGTTCCACCCGGCGGACGCGATCAGCCCGCGGGCCGCGTTCAAGCCCCTGCCGGACGGCTACGAGGGAAACCCGCCCGCCCAGGTCGCCGACCACGACGGAATCAGCGCGGCCGTGCAGCCTCTGCTGGCGGGCGGACAGCACGTCACCGCCTGGCAGGAACGCGGCAGCGGGCGGGCGCGGACCCTGTACGTGCACGTCGCGCACTCGTACCCGGGGACCACGGCCCTCGGCCGGGCCCTCAAGACGGTCCGGGCCGCGGCCCGGCTGCCGTACCCGGCCCTCACGGTGGATCACCGCGCCTGGTGGCACGCCTTCTACCGCAAGAGCTTCCTGTCCCTGCCCGACGCCCGCATCCAGCGGTTCTACTGGATCCAGCTGTACAAGGCCGCCTCCGCCGCCCGCCGGGACGCCCCGGTGATGGCGACGAGCGGTCCGTGGCTGGAACCCACACCGTGGCCCAACACCTGGTGGAACCTCAACGCGCAGCTGGAGTACTGGCTCATCCACGGCTCCAACCATCTCGAACTCGACGCGATCACCAGGGCGTTGAGCGAGTACCGGGACACCCTCGCCCAGGAGACACCGGCGCCGTACCGCTCCGACTCCCTCGGCATCCCCCGCACCACCGACCCCCAGCTGGCCAACGGCGCGTCCAGTGCCCTCATGGGCTACGGCGTCGGCGTCCCCGGCCAGGACCCGCCCACCCCCGAGGTCGGCAATCTGATCTGGGCGTTGCACAACGTCTGGCTCAGCTACCGGCACACGATGGACGTGTCGGTCCTCAGGGACGTCCTGCATCCCCTGCTGCGCGGAGCGGTCAACTACTACCTCCACTTCCTGGAACCGGGCCCTGACGGCAGGCTGCATCTGCCCGCCACCTTCTCCCCGGAGTACGGCGGAAACTCACGCGACTGCAACTACGACCTGATGCTTGTGACCTGGGGCTGTCGCACCCTCCTGGAGTCCGCCGAACTCCTCGGTGTCGACGACCCGTTGGTGCCCCGCTGGCGCGAGGTGCTGGCGAAGCGGGTGCCGTATCCGACGGACGCGAACGGGTTCATGATCGGCGCGGATCTCCCCTTCGCGAAGTCGCACCGCCACTACTCCCATCTGATCGCGGTGTACCCGCTGTACGAGGTGACCGGCCGCACGCCCGACGAACGCGCCCTGATCGAGCGGTCGTTGGCGCACTGGGTGGGCTTCGAGGGTGCCCTCCAGGGCTACACGTTCACGGGTGCCGCCTCGATGTCGGCGCTGCTGGGCAAGGGTGAGGACGCGCTGCGGTATCTCGGTGAGCTGATGAGCCGCTTCGTCAAGCCCAACACCATGTACCAGGAGTCGGGGCCGGTCATCGAGACGCCGCTGTCGGCGGCCCAGTCGCTGCACGACATGGTGTGCCAGTCCTGGGGCGGTGTCATCCGGGTGTTCCCCGCGCTGCCGGCCGCCTGGGCGGACCTGGTCGTGCACGACTTCCGTACGCAGGGCGCCTTCCTGCTCGGCGCGCGCCGCCAGGGTGGCACCACCCGCTGGGTGCGGCTGGTCAGCGAGGCGGGGGCGCCCTGCGCGGTGCGGCACGGCATCGCGGGGCCGGTCGACGTACGGGACGGCCGGGGTCGGCCGCTGCGGTACTCCGACGCCGGTGACGGAGCGATCCGGATCGCTCTGCGCAAGGGCGAGTCGGCGCTGATCACGGCCAGGGGCGATCGACCGGACCTGACGGTCGTACCCGTACGTCCGAACCAGGACGCGCCGCGCTGGGGGCTGCCGGACGCCTGATCGCCGTGGGGCGCCGAGTTCACTCACGCCCCGACAGCTTCCGCGTCTCGACGTCGACCTGTTCACCGTTTGAGTGACGGAGGGTATCGCGGCGGCCGTGCCGGGTATGCCGACCGAGGCGCAGCGCTCGCGCGACGCAGGTGAACAGCCGGCGACGACGACAAGGATCAGCCATGTCCCCAACGAGTTCATCGAGTCCGACCGCGACCACCGGCGGTGACCAGCCCGAGCTGAAGCGGGTGATGGGGCCCGGGCTGCTGTTGCTGTTCATCGTCGGTGACATCCTCGGCACCGGCGTCTACGCGTTGACCGGGCAGGTCGCCGGGGAGGTCGGGGGTGCGGCCTGGCTGCCGTTCCTCATCGCGTTCGCGGTCGCGTTGGTGACCGCCTGCTCGTATCTGGAACTGGTCACCAAGTACCCGCAGGCCGCGGGTGCCGCGCTGTACGCGCACAAGGCGTTCGGCAAGCACTTCCTGACGTTCCTGGTGTGCTTCGCGGTGATGTGCTCGGGCATCACCTCCGCGTCGGCGGCCTCGCGGGCCTTCGCCGCCAACCTTGCCACCGGCTTCGATCTCGACGTCGGCAACGGCGTCATCCTGCTGATCGCCCTGGGCTTCATGACGCTGGTGCTGCTGGTCAACCTCCGGGGTGTCGCGGAGAGCCTGAAGGTCAACGTGCTGCTGACCGCGGTGGAGTTGAGCGGTCTGCTCCTCGTCATCCTGATCAGCGGCTGGTTCATCGCGGGCGGGGACGCCGACTTCTCCCGTGTCGTGGCCTTCGAGACCGCCTCCGACAAGAACGTCTTCCTCGCGGTGAGCACCGCGACCTCGCTGGCCTTCTTCGCCATGGTCGGCTTCGAGGACTCGGTCAACATGGCGGAGGAGACCAGGGATCCGGCCCGGATCTTCCCCCGCATGATGTTCACCGGTCTCGGTATCACGGGTGTCATCTACGTGCTGGTGTCCGTCTGTGCCGTGGCGGTGGTTCCGGTCGGCCGGCTCGCCGACAGTGAGACGCCGTTGGCCACGGTGGTGCAGACCGCCGCGCCCGACTTCCCGATCTCCGACCTGCTGCCGTTCATCTCGATGTTCGCCGTCGCCAACTCCGCGCTGATCAACATGATGATGGCCAGCCGTCTGCTGTACGGGATGGGCAGGCAGGGCGTGCTGCCGCCGTTCCTGTCCGCGGTGCACGCCGTACGCCGCACTCCGACGGCGGCGATCCTGTTCACCACCTGCATCGCGTTCGGTCTCATCACCTACGTCTCGCTGAGCCCCGACAGCCCGGTGGTGGCGCTGCTGGGCGGGACGACATCGCTGCTGCTGCTCACGGTCTTCGCGGTCGTCAACGTGTCGGTGCTCGTGCTGCGCAAGGACGAGGTGGACGTGGACCACTTCCGGGCCGGCCGGGTCCTGCCCGTCGTAGGGACGGTGACCTGCCTGTACCTGGTCCTGCCCTGGTCCTCCGGCCGCCCCGGCGACCAGTACCGCATCGCCGGTGTCCTGCTGCTGGTCGGCCTGGTCCTGTGGGCCGTCACCTGGTACATGCGCCGCGGCGCCGCTCCCGCGGCCGACGATCCGGACCGTAAGGCGCCGCACTAGGCCCGGCCGGGGCGGGGTCAGCGCGAGCCCGGGACGAGTCCCCCGAGGCGGTCGGTGAGGGCCTGCGCCGTCTCGGTCACGCGTGCGCCGATCTCCGCGACGCGGTCGTGCGTGACGCGGGAGGCCGGGCCCGAGATGCTCACCGCGGTGACGACGGTGCCGCTGTGGTCGAAGACCGGTGCGCCCACACAGCGGATGTCGAGCTCGTTCTCCACGTCGTCGACCGCGTAGCCGCGCTCACGGATGCGGGCGAGTTCGGTGCGCAGTTCCCCGGGGGAGGTGATGGTCGCCGGGGTGCGGGCGGGCATGCCGGCCGCTGTCACCCGGTCGAGGACGTCGTCCGCGGCGTGGGCGAGGAAGGCCTTGCCGGTGGCTGTGCAGTAGGCCGGCTGGCGCCCGCCGACCCGGGAGTGCATGCGGACCGCCTGCGGGCTCTCGACCTTGTCGATGTAGATGATCTCAGGGGGATCGAAGCTGACCAGGTGCACCGCCTCGCGCACGTCCTGGGCGAGCTGGTGCAGCAGGGGCGACGCCGTGCGCCGGATGTCGAGCCGCTCCAGGTAGAGCTGACCGAGCAGGGCGTTCTGCGGCCCGAGCCGGTAGTGGCCGCTTTCCGGGTCCTGATCCACCAGCCGCTCCTCCCGCAGCGGTCCGACCAGCCGCAGCACGGTGCTCTTGCTCATCGCGAGGCCGGTGGCGAGGTCGGTGAGCGAGGCTCCGTGCGGATGGGTGTCGTTCTCGGCCAGGTACCTCAGGATGCTCAGCGCACGGCGCAGGGACGACGAGGCGTTGCGCCGGGTGCCGGGTACGTCGGGCGAATCCACGCGGGTGCCTCCTGTGGGGATGCGGGCGAGGACGGTCAGCCCCCGCGGACCCGTCCAGGGGCCCGTCCGGAACCCTACGGTACTGCATTGCAAAACCGAATATCACATATTGAAATCAGCCGTTGACGACCTCGGACCGTCGGGCTAGCTTCTGCGCAACGCGATGCGAAATGCAGTTCTGCATTGCAAAACTCCGGCTGGCGATCGACGGCGTTCGCCCCCTCTTCGGCCGCTCCGGCCCGCCCTCACCCTCCCGGAAGGGAACGCTTGTCATGAGACCTCGTCACGGTACTCGCTCCTTGATGACGATTTGTGTTGGTGTGACTGCCGTCGCATCGCTCTCCGCCTGCACCTCCGCCAGCGGCACCTCCGCCGGGAACCAGCAGGCCTCGACGCTTCAGGACGTCATCAGGCGCGGCACCCTCAACGTCGCCAGCTGTCTGACGTTCCCGCCGTTCGGCTCGATGGACCAGAACAACAAGCCGCAGGGCTTCGACGTCGACGTCGCCACCGCCATGGCCCAGGCACTCGGCGTCAAGGTCAAGATCGTCGACACCACGTCCGCGAACCGCATCCCCAACCTCCAGACCAAGAAGGTCGACGCGGTGGTCTGCAACTTCACGACCACGGCCGAGCGGGCGAAGCAGGTGTCCTTCAGCGATCCCTACATCGTCGCGGGCGAGGTGATGCTGGTGAAGAAGTCCAGCGGCATCTCCACCCTCAAGGACCTCGGCGGCAGGACGGTCGCGGTGACGAAGGGCTCGACCAACGGCGACGCGGTCAAGGCCGGCAACCCGAAGGCGAAGATCCAGGAGTACGACACCTCCTCCGCCGCCGTTCTCGCCGTCAAGCAGGGCCAGGCCGACGCCATGGTCGAGGACTCCAACTTCCTCAACTTCCAGGCCAAGTCGGACCCCTCGCTCAAGGTCACCAAGGACTCCGTGGTGCCGCTCGAATACAACGGCATCGGCGTACCGCTGGGCGACGCCACCTGGCTCCAGTGGGTCGACACCTGGCTGCGGGAGTTCAACACCTCCGGACAGGCCGATGCCCTGTACAAGAAGTGGTTCGGCGTGGACCGCGTCTACCCGCTCACCCCGTCCTACTGAGTCCCGGTGGGGCGGCGGCCCGCTGCCGCCGCCCTGTGGAGGAGTCCCATGTTCGTCGACTGGACCTATGCCCTCCGGGACTGGACCACCTACCTCGACGCGGCCTGGCTGTCGCTGAAACTCTCGCTCGCCGCCTTCGCGCTCGCCTTCGCCCTCGGTCTGCTCGGCGCGCTCGCCCGCCGATCGCGCCACGCGGTGCTGCGAGCGCCCGCCGCCGTCTACGTCGAGGTCGTCCGCAACACGCCCGTGCTGCTCCAGATGTTCGTCGCCTACTTCGCCCTGCCCTCGGCCGGCCTGCGGCTGAGCCCGGTACAGGCCGGGGTGCTGGCCCTCGGCGTGAACGTCGGCGCGTATCTCACCGAGATCTTCCGCGCCGGCATCCAGGCCGTTCCGGGCGGTCAGCGCGAGGCCGCCCGGGTGCTGGCCCTGAGCCCCGCGCGCACCTTCGTGCACGTGGTCCTCCCGCAGGCGCTGCGCAACGTCTACCCCGCGGTGGTGAACCAGCTGGTCCAGATCATCCTGGGCTCCTCGCTGCTGTCCGCCATCTCCGTCCCCGAGCTGACGGGCACCGCCATGGTCATCAACTCCCGCACCCTGCTGACCGTCCAGGTCTTCGGTATCGCCGCGGTGCTCTACCTGGTCCTCACCAACGCGGTCGTCCTGGTGGCCGGGCTCGTCGGACGCGTCGCGTTCAAGCCATCACTGCCCACCCCCGCACGGCCTCGTCCGCTCAGCGCCGTACGCCGTCTGCTGCCGGCCCGTACCGCGGGCCCCGTCCGGAAGGAGGCCTGATGGACTGGTCGGTCATCTGGTCCAACCGCGAGCTGTACGTCTCCGGGCTGTGGGCCACGGTCCTGCTGTCGCTCGCGGCGATCGCCACCGGAACCCTGCTCGGGCTGGTCGTCGCGGCCGTGCGCACCAGCCGCATCCCGCTCCTGGCCCAGCTCGCCCGGGCCTACCTTGAGGTCTTCCGCGGCACACCGCTGCTGATCCAGATGCTCTTCATCTACTTCGGCGCGGCCTACCTCGGCCTCGTGGGCATCACCGTCTTCGGCGCCGCCCTGCTCGCCCTCACCCTCTACCAGGGCGCCTACATCGCGGAGATCTTCCGGGCCGGCATCGAGGCGGTGCCCCGCGGCCAGTGGGAGGCGGCGCGCGTCCTGGGCCTGCCCCGCCTCCAGACGTTCCTGAGCGTCGTCCTCCCGCAGACCCGGGCGATCGTCCTCCCTCCCCTGGTCGGCCAGTACCTCTCCCTGATCAAGGACACCTCGATCGCGGTGGTGATCGGCTACGTCGAGCTGGTGCGCCAGGGGCAGGCCGTCATCGACCGCGTGGGCGACCCCGCCACGTCCTACATCGCCGTCGCCGTCCTGTACTTCGTCATCTGCTACCCGCTGTCGCTCCTCGTGCGGCACATGGAGCGAAAGGCTGTCACCGCATGATGATCACCGATTCCGCCGCCCCGCAGAAGGCGGTGACCACGTCACGGATCTCGCTCTCCGGTGTGCACAAGCGCTTCGGGGACCTGGAGGTCCTCAAGGGCGTCGACATCGACGTGGAACCGGGAGAGGTCGTCGTCCTCATCGGCGCCAGCGGCTCCGGCAAGAGCACCCTGCTGCGCATCATGTGCGACCTGGAGCGGGCGGACAGCGGGGACGTGTGGGTGGGCGGCGTCCCGCTGCACGACCGCAAGCGCGCCCCGGAGATCTTCGGTCATGTCGGGATGGTCTTCCAGCAGTTCAACCTCTTTCCCCACAAGACCGCGCTGGGCAACGTCACGCTCGCCCTTCTGAAGGTCAGGAAGCTGTCCCGGACGGACGCCGAGGAGCGCGGACGGGCCGCCCTGACCAGGGTCGGACTCGCCGACAAGGCCGACGCCTACCCCGGCATGCTCTCCGGGGGCCAGCAGCAGCGCGTCGCCATCGCCCGCGCGCTGGCCATGGACCCCGCGATGATGTTCTTCGACGAGCCGACCTCCGCCCTCGACCCCGAACTCGTCGGCGAGGTCACCGGCGTCATGCGCTCCCTCGCCGAGGACGGCATGACCATGGTCGTCGTCACCCATGAGATGCGTTTCGCCAGGGACACCGCCGACCGGGTCGTGTTCATGGACGGCGGTGTCGTCCTCGAACAGGGCCCGCCGGAGCAGGTCTTCGGGCGGCCCGCCGAACCACGCACCCAGCAGTTCCTGCACCGGGTCCTCGACACCTGAGGGATCTGCCCGCCGTCCTGACACCCCGCCCGCTCCGGAAGCGCGCAGCGCCTCAGTCCCGCAGTCCCGCAAGAAGGAACCCTCGTGCTCATCCCGCCTCAGCTTTCGCCGTCGCGCCCGCCGTCCGGCTCCGCGAGCACGGCCGACGTGGTGTGCGTCGGGGAGACGATGGCCGTACTCGGCCCCGTGGACGCCCGACCGCTCGCGCACCAGAGGGCACTCACCCTCGCCGTGGGCGGAGCCGAGTCCAACGTGGCCTGCGTCCTGGTCGCCCTGGGGCACGGGGCCGCCTGGCTGGGCCGCGTGGGCGACGATCCGCTCGGGCGGCGCGTGCTGGACGACCTGGCCGTGCGGGGCGTCGACGTCTCCGCCGTCGAGACGGACCCGCGACGGCCGACCGGCGTCTACTTCAAGGACCCCGGTCCTGACGGAACCGGCACGTACTACTACCGCCGGGACTCCGCTGCCGCGGTCATGGGTCCCGGCCTGGCGGACCTGCCGCTGCTCGCCCGGGCCCGCGTGCTGCACCTCTCCGGCATCACCGCGGCCCTGTCGGACAGTTGCGCGGAGTTGGTCACCCACCTGGTGTCCCGGCGGGCCGTCCCCGGGCCCGTCATCTCCTTCGACGTCAACTACCGGCCGGCTCTGTGGCGGCACCGGCCGGCCGACGCGGCCCCCGTGCTGATGGGACTGGCCCGTGACGCCGACCTTGTGCTCGTCGGACGGGACGAGGCCGAGACCCTGTGGGGCACCCGCACACCGCAGGAGGTGCGTGACCTGCTCGGTCCCGGTCCGGCGCTGGTCGTCAAGGACGCCGGGTACGGCGCGACGGCGTTCGGAGCCGACGGCGAGGAGACGTTCGTCCCCACCCCCGCCGCCCGCGTCGTGGAACGGGTCGGTGCCGGTGACGCCTTCGCCGCCGGCTGCCTCGCGGCCCTGCTGGAGGGCCGGACCACCGCGGACGGGCTGCGCCTGGGGCACCTGGCGGCCGCCGCGACGCTCAGTACCCGGGAGGACGTTCCCCCGGTCCTGATCCGGGACGCTCTCGAGCGCCATCTCGCGCTCGACGACGCGGCCTGGGCCGGCCTGCGTCTGCCCTGACCCGCCCGGTGGCGGCGCACCCGGCGCGGATCACGGCTTCCGCGATCAGGGTCCGCTCCCGCCTCGGAGCATGCCCAGCACGTGGGGCCACGCGGCCGCGCCCAGCAGTGCGTCCGCCTCGGGCGTGCCGCCGTAGCGGAAGCGCGGGGAGGCGGGCGCCGGGCTCTCGCCGGGAAAGCGGGGGCGGTGGCCGGCGTCCGGGCGGGAGATCAGACGGACCGGTGCCGCGGCCGAGCGGCGGCGCCGGGCCAGGCGTTCGGCGTGGAGAAGGGACGGCCACATCTCGTCGTCGCCGCCCGCGACCAGCAGCAGGTCGGCCCGGGCCCTCTCGACCGGGATCCTCGCCGCAGGCAGGAGAGTGGCGTAGGTCCGCTCGCTGAGTTCGTACCAGCCGCGGATGGCCACCGGCGCGGCAGGGGAACTCCAGGAGTCGTCCATCGGCACGAAGGGCACCGGTCGCCCGCGCCAGGTCCATGACGACCGATACGGACGCTGTTCTCCGTCGCTGCCCGCTCCGATGTTGCACCAGACCCGGGACGGGGGCGACACCGCGACGACGACGTCCACGCGCGGATCGTGCACCGCCGTGAGCAGTGCGGCCTCGGCCCCCTTGGAGGCGCCGAGGATGCCGATCCGTTCCGCGCCGCTCGCCCGCAGGAGGTCGACGGCCTCGGTGAAGGTCTCCAAGGGGACCTCGCAGATCCCCGGGGGCTGTCCCGGCCCACCGAACCAGCGGATCGACATGGCGGTCACACCCTGCCGGGCGAGCAGGTGTGCTCTTTCCCGTTCGACGCGACCGCTGGAGCCGGCCAGGACCAGTACGCCGATGGCGCTGCCGTGGGCGGGAGTGACCACGACGCCTTCCCACGGGTCGGTCAGCTCGCGCTCGACGACATCCACGTGGTTCCCCTTCCGTCCCGGCCTGTCGGCGCGGCCCGGTCGTCCGCCGGGGACATCATCGCCGGGACCTCGGGGCAGATGCCTCGGGGGCGTGGCATTCCGTCCGCGCGGCGACCGAGAGGAACACCACCTGTGACCGAGTGGCAGCTGACCGAGACCTTCCACAGCGCGGCGGGCGAGGTCCGCTGGGGCAGCCTCGGACGACCCGACGGGGACCCGGTGGTCCTCCTGCACGGCACACCGTTCTCCTCCTACGTGTGGCGCGACATCGCGCACGCGCTCGCCGGCCACCATCAGGTGTTCGTGTGGGACATGCCCGGGTACGGGGCCTCGGAGAAGTCCGCCGGTCAGGATGTGTCGCTGGCCGTCCAGAGCAGGATCTTCAGCCAGCTCCTGGAGCACTGGGGGCTCGATGAGCCGCTGGTGGTCGCCCACGACTTCGGCGGCGCCGTCTCCTTGCGGGCGCATCTGCTGCACGGAGCCCTGTACCGGGCGCTCGCTCTGGTCGACCCGGTGGCGCTGGCCCCGTGGGGCTCGCCGTTCTTCCGGCTCGTCGGCGAGCAGTCCGAGGTGTTCGAGCAACTGCCGCCCGCGCTGCACCGGGCTCTGGTGCGTGAGTACGTCAGTTCGGCGAGCAGTCCCGGACTGCACCCGACGGTCCTCGACCAGCTGGTGCGGCCCTGGCTCGGTGATCCGGGCCAGGGGGCCTTCTACCGGCAGATCGCCCAGGCCGACCAGCGCTACACCGACGAAGTGCAGGAACGCTACGGGGAGATCGCCGTCCCCACGCTCGTGTGCTGGGGCGAGGACGACACCTGGATTCCGGTGGCAAGGGGACGCGAGCTCGCCGCCCGGATCCCCGACGCGCGCTTCGAGCCCATCGCCGGTGCCGGCCATCTCGTCCAGGAGGACGCCCCCGCCCGCCTCACCGCGTTGCTGCTCGACTTCCTCCGGCAACCGCGCTGACGCCGAGGGATCGCCGTTCCGTCTCAGCGGTGTCGCACCCACACGTTCGGTTCGACCAGCTCCCCCTGGTCGTTCTCGTGGGCGATCTCCAGGAGAGCGAGAGCTTGCGTGGGCCGCCCACCGGCTCGTGGAGGATGAACTCGGGCCGGTCGGCGAAGACGACGGTTCGCCACTCCATGGCGCCGGAGCCTGCCCCCGTCAGGCACCTCAACTCGCCGCAGCCGTGGGCCGTTGAGCCCGGGAAAACAAGTCGTTCGACCTGTCGGACATCGTTCGAAACCTCTTGACGGTGCACCACCAGCCGATTGACACTCTCGCAACACGAGGTGACACAGCCGAAACAACGGGGCGCCCCTGGCCGAGGCGCCCGTTCCCGGCCGACTCCCCCTTGCCTTCTGTCTCCTTCCTCCGTCAGCCATGCCTCAGCAGGGACACTCCATATGACGTACATCGCACGTCCGCGCAGCCGCGCGAGACGCTGGGCGGGCCGTCTCGCCAGCCTGACCGTCGCCTCGTTGTTCCTGGGCCTCGCCGCTCCCGTCGTTCCCACCCAGGCGGCGGAGACCGCGGACGTCACCGATGGACTGGCCCTCTGGTACAAACTCGACGGCGCCTCCGGCAGCACCGTCACCGACGCCTCCGGCCACGGCCGCGACGGCACGGTGAACGGGACCGCCGACTGGTCGGGCACCGGTCAGGGGCTCGCCTTCAACGGCTCCGACACCTATGTGAAGGTGCCGGACGACGTCATGAAGGGCATGGACGCGATCACCGTCTCGACGGACGTGCTGATCGACCCGGCGCAGGCCACGCCGTACTTCATCTACGGCTTCGGCAACTCCAGCGCAGGCAACGGCAACGGGTACCTCTTCACCACCGGCAACTCCCTGCGCACCTCGATCGCGACCGGCAACTGGTCGACGGAACAGACCACCAGGGCCACCGACTCGCACAACCTGACGCGCGCGGTCTGGAAGCACCTCACCTACACCCAGGCCGGGAACACCGGTGTGCTCTACGAGGACGGCGTCGAGGTCGGCCGCAACACCGCGGTCACCATCACACCCGGCGCGATCGGTTCCGGCGCCACCACCGCCAACTACATCGGCAGGTCGGTCTACTCCGGCGACAAGCTCCTCAAGGGCAGGATCCGTGACTTCCGGGTCTACGACCGGGCCCTGGACGCCTCCGAGGTCGGGCAGCTGGCCCTGCCGGTCGCCACGCAGGGCGTCGCCGACGACAAGGCCGCGCTGAGCCTCGGCGACACGAGCGCGGTCACCGGTGACCTGGACCTGCCGAAGGCCGGCACGGCCGGCGGCTCCACCATCAGCTGGAGCAGCGACAACACCTCCGTGGTGTCCGACAGCGGCAAGGTCACCCGCCCCGCGGCGGGCCGGCCGAACGGCCACGCCACCCTCACGGCGACCTTGAAGAAGAGCACCGTCACCGACACCAGGTCCTTCGACGTCACGGTCCTGCCCGAGGCCGACGACCGGACGGCCACCGAACAGGCCGCCCAGGCCCTCACCGTCCACAACCTCGACGACGCGCGCGGCAACCTCACGCTCCCCGCACGCGGCCAGTACGGCACCGAGGTCTCCTGGTCCTCCGCGCACCCGGACGTCGTCTCCGCCGACGGCGTGGTCCACCGCCCCGCGCACGGCGAGGGCGCCACCACCGCCGAGCTCACCGCCACCGTCACCAAGGGCGAGGCGAGGACGACCCGCACCTTCACCGCGAAGGTCCCCGAACTGCCCGCGCAGGAAGCCCTCAAGGGCTACATGTTCAGCTACTTCACCGGCGAGGGCACCTCCGACGGCGAGCAGCTCTACGCGGCGCTCAGCAAGGGCAACGACCCGCTGAAATGGCGGGAGTTGAACGACGGCAAACCCGTCCTGACGTCCACGCTCGGCGAGAAGGGCCTGCGCGACCCGTTCATCATCCGCTCCCCCGAGGGCGACAAGTTCTACCAGATCGCCACCGACCTGAGGATCTACGGCAACGGCGACTGGGACGCCTCCCAGCGCACCGGCAGCAAGTCCATCATGGTCTGGGAGTCCACCGACCTGGTCCACTGGACGAACCAGCGACTGGTGAAGGTCTCCCCCGACAGCGCCGGCAACACCTGGGCGCCGGAGGCGTTCTACGACGCGAAGCTCGGCCAGTACGTGGTGTTCTGGGCGTCGAAGCTGTACGACAACGAGGCGCACTCCGGCGACACGTACAACCGCATGATGTACGCGACGACCCGTGACTTCTACACGTTCAGCGAGCCCAAGGTGTGGATCGACCGCGGCTACTCGGTCATCGACTCCACCATGGTCCAGCACGACGGCATGTACTACCGCCTGTCGAAGGACGAACGCAACAACAGCTCCTCCACCCCGAACAGCAAGTTCATCTTCGAGGAGAAGAGCGACTCGATCCTCGACACGAACTGGACCGCGGTCGCCGAGGGCATCGGCAAAGGCGCGATGAGCGCCGCCGAGGGGCCGCTGGTGTTCAAGTCGAACACCGAGGAGAAGTGGTACGCGTTCCTGGACGAGTTCGGCGGCCGCGGCTACATCCCGTTCGAGACGACGGACCTCGCCTCGGGGACCTGGACCCCGTCCACCGACTACGACCTGCCGTCCAAGCCGCGCCACGGCACAGTGCTGCCGGTCACCCAGGCCGAGTACGACCGGCTGCTGCGCGCCTACCAGCCGGACCAGACAATCCGGGATGTCGAGGACGTCACGGTGCGGACCAGGATCGGCCAGGCCCCGGTCCTGCCGGCCACGGTGATCGCCGAGTACGCCGACGGCGTCAAGCGTCCCGTCGCCGTGACCTGGGAGGACATCCCGGCTTCGCAGTACGCGCAGGCCGGCACCTTCACCGTGACCGGCAGCCTGCCGGACGGCACCGCGCTACCGGTCCGGGCCGAAGTCACCGTATCGGCGGAGGGCCCCGACGTTCCGGCCGACCTGCTCCTGCACTACGACTTCGACGAGACCGGCGGCAGCATCGTCCGTGACTCCAGCGGCCACGGCCACCACGGCACCTACGTCCGCACCCCCGAGTTCGGGACGGGCGTGCACGGCGGTTCGTTCAAGATGTCCGGCGACGCCACCACCTCGCCCTATGTGAAGATCCCGAACGGTGTGCTGAAGGACGCCGACAGCATCACCGTCTCGACGTACGCCAAGTGGCAGGGCGGCAGCGGCTTCCAGTGGCTGTTCGGGCTCGGGCCCGACAGCGACAAGTACCTGTTCGCCACCCCGTCCAACGGCGGCTCCAGCCTCTACTCGGCCATCACGAAGGCGAGTTGGTCGGCGGAGTCGAAGCTGACCGGCGGGTCGCAGCTCACGCCCGGCCAGTGGCGGCACGTCACGGTGACGCTCGACGGCGCCACCGGCGCGATGGTCCTGTACGCCGACGGCGTCGAGGCGGCCCGCACGACGACCACCATCAAGCCGTCGGAGCTGTACGACGCCGCCAAGGACTACAGCGGCTACATCGGCAGGTCCCTGTACGCGGCCGACCCGTACTTCGGTGGTGAGGTCGACGACTTCCGCGTCTACGACCGGGCTCTGTCGGGCGCCGAGGTCATGGCGCTCAGCGGCAACACGGCGGGCATCGCCAAGGCGACGCACCCGGCGCTCAAGGTCGACGCGATCGTCGACAACGCCAACGGCAGGATCACGCTGCCGATGAAGGAGGGCACCGATCTCACCGCGCTGGCCCCGGAGTTCGCCCTCGCCGCGGGCGCGGCGATCAGCCCCGCCTCCGGCAGCGTCCAGGACTTCGGCAAGCCGGTGACGTACGAGGTGACCGGGTCCGACGGCAAGAAGCGGACCTGGACCGTCTCGGCGCTGATCATGAAGTCCCCTTCGCTGCCGGGGCTCAACGCCGACCCGAACATCGTGCGGTTCGGCGACACCTTCTATCTGTACCCGACCACCGACGGCTTCGATGGCTGGAGCGGCACGCAGTTCAAGGCGTACTCCTCCACCGACCTGGTCCGCTGGAAGGACCACGGCGTCATCCTCGACCTCGGGCCGGACGTCTCCTGGGCGGACAGCAGGGCCTGGGCGCCGACGATGACGGAGAAGGACGGGAAGTACTACTTCTACTTCTGCGCCGACGCCAACATCGGTGTCGCGGTGTCCGACTCGCCGACCGGCCCGTTCAAGGACGCGCTGGGCAAGCCGCTGCTGAAGGCGGGCCAGTTCGGCGGCCAGATGATCGACCCGGCGGTGTTCACCGACGACGACGGGCAGAGGTACCTCTACTGGGGCAACGGCCGCGCCTATGTCGCTCCGCTGAACGACGACATGACCTCCCTGGACCTCACGAAGATGAAGGACATCACGCCCAGCGGCTACAACGAGGGCGCGTTCGTCGTCAAGCGCGACGGCACCTACCACTTCACGTGGTCGGAGAACGACACCCGCGACGAGAACTACCGTGTCGCCTACGCCACCGGCCCCTCCCCCACCGGCCCCTGGACCAAGCACGGCGTGATCCTGGAGAAGGACCTCTCGCTCGGCATCAAGGGTCCCGGCCACCACTCGGTCGTGCAGGTGCCGAACAGCGACGACTGGTACATCGCCTATCACCGCTTCGCCATCCCCGGCGGTGACGGCACGCATCGTGAAACGACCCTGGACAGGCTGGAGTTCGGCGCGGACGGGCTCATCAAGAAGGTCGTGCCGACGCTGACGGGCATCGACCCGGTGACCGTCGTCCACGCCGGTGCGGACGCGAGCGGCAAGGAAGGCGACGCGATCCGGCTGCACGGCACGCTCTCCGGGGCGGGCGGCGCGCGGTGGACGGCCGAGGAGGGGGCGCCCTGCGCCTTCGCCGACGCCGGTGCGGCCACCACGACGGTCACCTGCACCGACGACGGCACCTTCGAGGTCACCCTGACGGGGGGCCGCAGCAGCGACAGGGCGACCGTCACGGTGGCCAACGCGGCACCGGTCCTCACCTCCGCCACGGGCCCGGACTCCCCGGTCTCGGCCGGCAGGCGGGCCGTCGTCACCACCGCGTTCACCGACGCGGGCAGCAGCGACCGCCACACCTGCGTGGTCGACTGGAAGGACGGCACCGAGCCGCGGCCCGGCACCGTCACCGCCTCCGGCTGCCGCGCCGAGCACGCCTACACCAAGGCGGGCATCCACCGGCCGGTGGTCACCGTCACCGACGACGACGGCGCCGCGGACAGCAGGACGCTCCCCGAGCTGATCGTCTACGACCGTTCCGCCGGGCCCGTGTTCGGCGCCGGGGTCTTCACCTCCCCGGCCGGGGCCCACCCGGCCAAGCCGAAGCTGGCCGGCACGGCCGCCTTCTCCTTCGCCGCGGCCTACACGAAGGGAACCGTCGCTCCCCTCGGCAGGGTCACCCTGGACTTCGGCCCCGCCAAGCTGAAGTTCCGCTCGACCGGCTCCGACTGGCTCGTGGTCAGTGGATCCCAGGCCGTGTACCAGGGCTCCGGCACGGTCAACGGGATCGGCGGGTACGCCTTCCGGGTCACCGCGACCGACGCCCCGGACACCTTCCGGATCAGGATCTGGAAGAAGTCCGGCGGTGACGTCCTCTACGACAACACCACCGGCGCGAGGATCATCGGCGTCATCGCCCTCGGCGACCGCTGACGACACATCTCACCGACAGGGCGGCTCCCGCGAGGCGGGGGCCGCCCTGTCAGTCGATGTGCGAGCACAGCTCGTCCAGTGTTCCGTGCGCCATGGTCACGGTCTTGTAGCCGGTCGAGTCGATGTCCAGGGTGTACACCCCGTCGACGAGGTACAGGCCGCGCGGCAGATTGCCGCCGTTCTCCGCCACCCCGACCAGCACCGGGCCGCGCACGCGCCACGTCTGGGAGCCGTCCGCGCGGTAGTCGACGACGGCCGTGCCACTGGCGTCCGCGTCGTGGGAGGCACCGGAGTCGGTGTTGGTGACCCGCACCACCAGATCACCCTTGTAGACGACCCTCTGCGGCGAGCCGTCCGGGCGAACGGCCAGCACCCGCCGCACCACCTCGTCCACGACGGGTTCACCGTGGACCGGGAAATCGCACCGGGCGCCCGCCGGGACGTCCCAGGGCGTGGCGGGCGCCGGTTCCCACCCGGTGCCCGGAGCGGCGGACACGGCCGAGACGGGCACCGCGCCCCAGAGCACGGCGACAAGGGCGGGCAGGGCAACGACGGCTCGTCGCATGGGTCTTCCCCCAGGTGAGGTCGGATCGGATACGGCCAACGCCTTCGGGCGCCGCCCTGACCAGCCTCGCCCTTCCCGCTCACCAAACCCTCACCATGCTCGCCGGCGCAGACGGGCGCGAGCGCTCCGCTAGGCTGCGCGCATCATGGAGTTCCGGTTGCTCGGCCCGTTCGACGCCCGTCACCAGGGGCAGCCGGTGCTGGTGGGCAGCCGCCGCCAGGAGCGCTGTCTGCTGGCGATCCTGCTGCTGCACGCGGGCCACGGCGTGACCACCGCGCGCCTCATCGATCTCCTCTGGAACGGCGCCGCTCCCCCTTCGGCACGCGGCACGGTCCACACCTACGTCGGCAGACTGCGCACCGCCCTCCAGCCGTACGGGCCGCGCATCCACACCCGGCACGACGGCTACGTCGTGGAGGCCGACGAGCATCGGGTCGACGCGCGGGAGTTCGTCCGCCTGGTCGAGCAGACGACCGGCGTCGGCGATCCCGCGGAGCGGGTGCGTCTGCACGACGAGGCCCTCGCGCTGTGGCGCGGGCCGCTGCTCGCCGACATGGCCGACGACCGGCTGCGTGACCGGATCGGCGGCCGGCTGAACGAGCTGCGCCTGTCCACCCTGGAGCAGTGGGCCGAGTCCCAGCTCGACATGGGTGGGCACGAGCGGGTCGCGACCGAGCTGATGGCGCCGGTCCAGGACCATCCCGAGCGGGAACGGCTGGTCGCCGCCCGGATGCTCGCGCTGCACCGCAGCGGCCGCCAGGCCGACGCCCTCCAGCTGTACCGCAGCGCCGCCCGGGCGCTGGCGACCGGGTTCGGCGTCGACCCGGGCGCCGGGCTGCGCACGCTGCACGACCGTGTGCTGCGCGCCGATCCCGGCCTGGACCGGCCTCCCGCGCCGGTCTACGCGGTACGGGTCGGCGAGGAGTGGCTGCCCTGGAACACCAGCGGGCACCCGGCCCTGGAGTTCTGCAACACCTACGCCGGCTGGCGCGGCCCCCACCTGCCGGGCTCGGACTGGCTGCGCTCCTACGCCACGCTCGCGGTGTGGGCCGGCCACATGGACCTGGCGGACGACGTGTCCGTGGCCCGGCTCCTCGACCAGGCACGGCAGCGTCCCGACGCGGCCGCCGAAGCCCTGGACGAGGCACGGGAGTTCCGCGGAAACCTGTACACCTGTCTGACGGATCCGGACGACGGCCGGGCGTTCAAGGCGGTGGCCGCCGTCGTGGAGGACGCCGCCCGGGCCTCGGTGTTCACCCGCGGCGAGGACGGACTCGCACGCTGGCTGCCGTCCCGCACCGCCGACCTGCGGCTGCCGGTCCGCGCGGTCGCCCGCAGCGCCGCCGAACTGCTCGCGGACCCACGGCGCTTCACGATCCGTTCCTGCCCCGACGAGAGCTGCGGCTGGCTCTTCCTGGACCGGCGCGGGCGCCGCCGTTGGTGCAGTCTGGCGACCTGCGGCAGCAAGGAGTCGGCGCGCGCCGCGTGCACGGCGGCCGGTATCGCCTGAGCAGGCAGCAGGATCAACCGATGACGAACGGCAACTTCGCGGCCGGCGCGCCGAGTTCGGCCTTCTCCACCTCGGTCGGTTCCCGGCGTCCGGTGCCGACCAGCAGGGCGTCCGTGTCGCTGAACGACGCCGGGAACGCCGTACCGGCGATCTCCTCCAGCATCGCGCGGGACCGGGCGAGCCCCGCTGTGGGCGGTGCCGGGGCGCCGGGAACGTGGGCGATCAGGTCGAGGTGGTGCAGGGTCCACTCCAGGACGTACGCGGTGAGGTAGTTGCCTGCGGTCAGGACCATGTCCTGGGTGCTCACGCGGGCCTCGGGGTCGGCGAGTTCGGCGGCGCGCCCGGCGGCGGAGCCGACGTCGTCGAGGTGGAACTTCAACAGGTGCGGTTCCTCGTAGGCGGCGGCCAGCCGGACGATCAGCGCGTCGAGCGGATCGTCACCGGTCGGCGGCTCGTGTCCGACCTTCCAATAGGTGACCGCGTTCACGGTCGGTTCCGTCTCGGCCGGGGTGACCAGGGTGATCAGCACGTCCTGCGCGTCGATGACCAGATGGCACACCAGGTCCCGCACCAGCCAGCCGGCGCAGCCCGACGGCCGCCCGAAATCCTCGTCGTCCAGATCGTCGACCGCCGTACGCAACGCCGCCCACGAGCGTGAGAAGAGATCCACAGGGTCACGCCTTCGCGGCGTCGTACGCCTCCCGCGCGGTCTCGACCGTGGCCATCCGCCGGTCCACCCACTGGGCCAGACCGCGGACCTGCTCGGCGGCCTCGCGGCCGAGGTCGGTGAGGGAGTAGTCCACACGCGGCGGGATCACGAGCTTGGCGTCGCGATGGACCAGCCCGTCGCGCTCCAGGGTCTGGAGGGTCTGGGTCAGCATCTTCTCGCTGACCTTGCCGATCGCCCGGCGCAGTTCGCTGAAACGGTACGAACGCTCCAGCAGCGCGATCAGCACGAGGGTGCCCCAGCGGCTGGTGACGTGCTCCATGACGATCCGATGGGGGCACATCCCGACACCGTCGGCGCTGCGCACATGGTCCACGAGGGTCACGTCACTTACTGCCATGTTCATACCCTAGTCGACAGGGGGCACTAACGCAGGGTTAGTGGTCCGCCTCATTCAAGGCCGTGAACGGAGACCGGCCCACGCGAAGGCCTGGGAAGCGGAGCGGAGCGGCTTGATGTCGTTCCCTTGCACGCATCTTGACCTAGTCGCCCTGGGCGGCCACATAATGACAGCGCGTCCACATATCTAGACGTTGTTTTCCTTTATGGACGCGCCCTGGAGGCACAGTGACCGGTTCGGGCCCCGTGTGTACTCGTTCGATCGCCCGTCGGCGCCCACAGCGCGCGGCGGGCGTGCTCCTGTCCGCTCTCGCGCTCCTGGCCGGATCCGCCTGTTCGGTCGCCGGCGCCGATCCCATCGGGGAGGGTCCGGACACCCTGCGTGTCGTGCTGCCCGAGGAGCCGCCGACGCTGGAACCCTGCGACGCCTCGCTGACCGCGACCGGGCGGGTGACGCGGGCCAACATCACGGAGGCGCTCACCGAGCGGGATCCGTCCACGGGCCGGCTGGAGCCGGCGTTGGCCGTCAAGTGGACGCGTACGTCGGCCACTTCGTGGACCTTCACGCTCCGCCCGGGGGTCACCTTCCACGACGGTTCGGCGTTCACGGCCGCCGCGGCCGCGTTCTCGATCCGGCGGGCCACCGATTCGGCCATCGAGTGCAACGTCGACGGCTATATCTTCAGCGACAGCGAGGTCACCGCCCGCGCCGTGGACGACTCGACCCTGGAGGTCGAAACGGCCGAGCCGGACCCGATCCTGCCGTTACGGCTGTCCTTCGTCGAGGTGGTACCGACGAGCACGAACCCGAAGGCCCGGGTGCGTGAGCCGGTCGGCACCGGCCCCTACCGGCTCGACGAATGGAGCCAGGGCCGCTTCCTGCGGCTCAAGCGCTATGCCGGCTACTGGGGCGAGGCGCCGGACTACGCGGCGGCCAAGTACGTGTGGCGGGCCGAGGGCAGCGTGCGCGCCGCCATGGTCACCAACGACGAGGCGGACGTCGCCATCGGGCTCGCCCCCGAGGACGGAGCGGGCGACCGGGCCGTCGAGTTCGTCACCAACGAGGTCTCGTACCTGCGGATGGACGCGACCAGGGCGCCCCTGAACGACATCAGGATCCGACAGGCCGTCAACTACGCCATCGACAGAGAGGGTCTGGTCACCGCCGTCTTCGCGGGCCGGCCCAGCGGACAGCTCGTGTCCAAGGGCGTCACCGGCCACAACCCGCGGATCGGGCCATGGCCGTACGACCCGGACCGGGCGAAGGACCTGGTGGCGCAGGCCCGCGCCGACGGGGTACCGACCGGCACCACCGTCACGATCATCGGCCGCAACGGCATCTACCCCAAGGCCGCCGAGGCCATGGAGGTGGTGCAGGACGGCCTGCTCAAGGCCGGCCTGAAGGTCGAGATCAAGATGCTCGACGTCAACGCCTGGCTGGAGTACCTGCTGCGGCCCTTCCCCAAGAACACCGGCCCGACCCTCCTCCAGGCCCAGCACGGCAACCAGGCGGGAGACGCCGCCTTCACCATGGGGCAGATCTACGGCAGCGAGGGCGCCCAGAGCAGCTACGGCACGCCCGCCCTGGACGCGGCGATCGAGAAGGCTCAACTGGCCTCCGGGACCGAACGGCAGAAGGCGTTCGCGCAGGCCTTCGCCCGACAGAACGACGAGGTCGTGCGGGATGCCGTGATGGCCAACATGACCGGCATCCTGGCCCTCTCCCCCGACGTCCGCTACCGGCCGGACTCGGCGACCAGCGACGAGATGCGGCTCGCCGACATGCGCCGCGCGGACTGAGGGAGGAACCGGCCGATGTTCACCATGCTGCGCCGCCGCGCGGTCTCCAGTGTCGTTCCCCTGCTGGTCGTGGTCCTCGGGGTGTTCTTCCTGGCCCGCCTCACCGGGGATCCCGCCAATCTCTACCTCCCGCTCAGCGCGACACCCGAGATGCGGGCCGACTTCGCCGCCCGCAACGGTTTCGACCAGCCGCTGGTCACCCAGTTCGGTGACTATCTGGCGCAGGTCGCCCGCCTCGACTTCGGAGAGTCGCTGCGTACCGCCCAGCCGGCCGCCGAGGCGGTGCTACGCGCCTTTCCCGCGACCCTCCAGCTGGCGGGCTGGACGATGCTGCTCGCCCTCGTGGGCGCCGTGGTGATCGGCAGTGTGGCGGCCTACCGCCCCAACTCTGCGACCGACCGGATCGCGAGCTTCCTGTCCTCGACGGCCGCCAGCGTGCCCGACTTCTGGCTCGCGATCATGGGGGTGCTCGTCTTCGCGGTGACGCTGGGCTGGCTACCCACCTCCGGCACGAACGGCGGCGCGGCCTGGATCCTGCCCGTGGCCACGCTGCTCGTACGCCCGTTCGGTGTGCTCGTCCAGGTGGTGCGCGGGGCCATGGTCTCGGCGCTGTCCGCCCCCTACGTGAAGGTGGCACGCGGCAAGGGCGCCTCGGAGGCGCGGGTGGTCTTCGGGCACGCCCTGCGCAACGCCGCCGCACCGGTGCTCACCGTGGCGGGCGACCTCGCCGTGGGGCTCGTCAACGGCGCCGTCGTCGTGGAGACCATCTTCGGCTGGCCCGGCATCGGCAAACTCATGATCGACTCGGTGCTCCAGCGGGACTTCGCGGTGCTCCAGGCCGCCGTGCTGGTGACCGCGCTGGCGATCTTCGCGCTCAACATCCTGGTGGACGTCTGTCACGCGCTTCTCGACCCACGTGTGCGACTGCGGGCGGCGGCATGAGTCAAGGAGGCGACATGCTCGGGACGCAGAAGGAACGCGGGTCCGCCGCGGAGGCCGACCGGCCCGGGGCACGGCACCGGTGGCCCGCGCTGCTCCTCCAGGACCGGTTCGCCTTCGCGGCGGCACTGGTGCTGGTCGTGGTCGCGCTGTGTGCCGTACTGGGGCCAGTGCTCGTCGGGGATCTGGCCACGCGGCAGAATCTGCGCGATCCGGGACGGGAGCCGTTCAGCCTGGAACACGGCTGGGCCTATGTGCTCGGCAGCGACTCGCTGGGGCGGCCGGTCGCGGCACGGATGATCGCGGCGGCGAGCACGACGATGTCCGTGGCCGTGCCCGCCGTGCTGTGCTCGCTCGTCGTCGGCTCCCTGTGGGGCATGTGGGCGGGTTTTCACGCCGGTTGGCGCGAAAACGTGTCCCTGCGGGTGGCCGATGTGATCCTCAGCTTCCCCTCGCTGCTGCTGGCCGTGGTCGTGCTCTACGTCTTCTCGCCGAGCGTCGCCGCCCTCGTCCTGGTGCTCGCCGTCGCCCGGATCCCCGTGTATCTGCGCACCGCGCGGGCCGAGTCCGCCGAGCTGCGCAGCCGGCTGTTCATGGACGCGGCGCGTACCTTCGGCACCGGCAGCTGGGCGTCCATCCGCCGCCATGTCGCTCCCTCGGTCCTGCCCACCCTGCTCACCGTCGCCGCCCTCGACTTCTGCTTCGTGATGCTCACCGAGTCGTCGCTGAGCTTCCTGGGGATCGGCATCCAACCGCCGGACGTGAGCTGGGGGTTGATGGTGGCGCAGGGGCGGCAGGAGCTGCGCAGCGCGTGGTGGATCGCGGTCTTCCCCGGTCTCGCCATCGTCGTCACCACAGTGTCGGCGACCGTCCTCGCGGCGTGGGCCCGGCTGTCGACCGACCCCGGCCAGCGGTGGCGGCGCGGTCTGCGCGGCGGGAGCCGGCGCGTGCGTGCGAGGACCGGCGGTGGTGCCGACGCGCCGGTTCGGGGCGCCGGGATCCAGCCGGCCGCCCCCGACCGAGCCGTCGCGCTCGACAGCACGGCCACCACCACACCGGTTTCCGAGGACGCGCGCTCCGCCGCCCTGGCCGTGGAAGGCCTGAGCGTCGACGTCCACACCCCCGCCGGCCCGGCCGCGGTCGTGCGCGGGGTGAGCTTCTCCGTGCGCTCCGGCCAGACGCTGGCCCTGCTGGGCGAGTCGGGGTGCGGCAAGAGCATGAC
This sequence comes from Streptomyces lincolnensis, assembly GCF_001685355.1. Classification (GTDB taxonomy): domain Bacteria; phylum Actinomycetota; class Actinomycetes; order Streptomycetales; family Streptomycetaceae; genus Streptomyces; species Streptomyces lincolnensis. Next base: position 382,640 of record NZ_CP016438.1, read on the forward strand.
CGCGCACGCCGTCGCCGGACTTCTCGATCCGGCCGCCAAAGTCGTGGGCGGGGAGGCGCGGTTGGGCGGCGAGGACCTGCTCGCGCTCTCGGGACGGGCCAGGCGCAGGCTCGCCGGGCCCGGTGTGGGCATCGTCTTCCAGGACGCCCTCAGCGCGCTCAACCCGGTGCAGACGGTCGGGGCGCAGCTCGCCGAACCGTTCCGTATCCATGAGCGGATGTCCCGGCGCGCCGCGCGGGCCAAGGCGGTGGACCTGATGGAGCGGGTCGGCATCTCGGAGGCGCGCTCACGGGTGGGGGCTTATCCGCACCAGTTCTCCGGCGGGATGCGGCAGCGGCTGCTGATCGCGATGGCGGTCGCGCTGCGCCCGAGGGTGCTGCTCGCGGACGAGCCGACGACGGCGCTGGACGTCACCGTGCAGGCCCAGATCATGGACCTCCTCGACGAACTGCGCGGTGAGCAGCGGATGGCGCTGGTGCTCATCACCCACGACCTGGGACTCGTCGCCGATCACGCGGACCATGTCGCCGTGATGTACGCGGGCACGGTCGTGGAGACGGGCCCCGTGTCCGCGGTGTTCGCCAAGCCCCACCACCCGTACACCCGGGGGCTGTTGGAGTCCGTCCCGGCCGAGCAGCACAAGGGCGGGCGGCTGAACTCGATCCCGGGCAGTCCCCCGGATCCGCTGTCCGTGCCCACCGGTTGCGCCTTCCGTACGCGCTGTCCGATGGCGCGTGAGGTGTGCGCCACGCTCCGGCCGGCGCTGGCGCCGACCGGAGCCGACCGCGCCGCCGCCTGTCACTTCGGGAAGGAGCTGGCCGATGCCTGAGCCCGCACCGCTGCTGGAGGCCACCGGCCTGACCAAGAGCTTCGCGGTACCGCGCACCGCGAAGGGCAGCACCAGGCTGCGCGCGGTCGACGGGGTGGACCTGCGCCTGGGACGCGGGGAGACCCTCGGCCTGGTCGGCGAATCCGGCTGCGGGAAGTCCACGCTGGCCCGGATGCTGCTGATGCTGGAGCGTCCCGACGAGGGCACGATCCGGTTCGACGGGGTCGATCCGTTCGCGCTGTCGGGCGCGCGGCTGCTGGCCTGGCGTCGCAAGGTGCAGATGGTCTTCCAGGATCCGTTCGGCTCCCTCAACCCCCGGCTGTGCGCGGCCGATCTGATCGGCGAGCCCTGGCTCACCCACCGCGATCTCGTGCCCGCCCGGCAACGCGCCGCGCGTGTGGGCGAGTTGCTGGAGATGGTCGGGCTGCGGGCGTCCGACGCGCGCCGCTACCCGCAGGAGTTCTCGGGAGGCCAGCGGCAGCGGATCGGGATCGCCCGCGCCCTGGCGCTGGAGCCCGAGGTCGTCGTCTGCGACGAGCCGGTCTCCGCGCTGGATCTCTCCGTGCAGGCGCAGGTGCTCAACCTGCTCGGCGACCTCCGGGACGAGCTGGGGCTGTCGTACGTGTTCATCTCGCACGACCTGTCCGTGGTGCGGCACGTGGCCGACCGCGTCGCCGTCATGTACCTGGGCAGGATCGTCGAGTCGGGCCCGGCCGAGGAGGTCTTCGAGCGGCCGTACCACCCGTACACGGCCGCGCTCCTGTCCGCGGCACCCGCCCCGGCGTCCGGCGCCGGGGCGAAGCGGGAGCGGATCGTTCTCGCCGGGGAGATCCCCTCACCGGCCGATCCGCCGTCGGGATGCCGGTTCCGGACGCGGTGCTGGCGCGCGGAGAGCATCTGTGCCGAAACCGCACCCATCCCTGAGTTTCCGCTCGCAACCGCCCCCCACACGGCCGCGTGCCACTTTCCGCTGGAGGGGACGTCGACGGCCAATGACCACTCTCCGGTGGGGAGATGAGGAACGAGTGAGGTCATAACGCCTCCTCGGCGGAGGAGTTCCTGCTGGAAGTCTTGACGCCCGACTTCGCGACTGGATACTTGCCGACACCGGCTTCAGGAACGCTCGCGGATGACATGGCCATGCTCGTCCCATGCATGGTCACACTTGTTCGGGATTTCGAACACTGTGCGAACCTTCGGCCGGTGCCTCTTGCTCGTCAACCCCACGTTCGACGACCCACCCGCACAGGAGGACCCCCATGCGTCACCAAGCGATCGTGGCCGCGCTGGCCGCCACCCTGCTCGCCGGACCCGGCATCGCCCAGGCCGCTCCCCAGCCCACCCCGGCGGCCACGCAGCAGACGCGGGCTGCGGCGGCCACCATCACCTGGAGCCTGCAACGGGCGGCGAACCCCACCGCCGACCAGCAGTCGGCGTACAACCAGATCACGTCGGCCATGAACGCCGCCGTCGCCCGGTACAACAACCTCAGCGACCTGGGCAAGAACATCACCGTCCAGTACGTCCCGGGCGTGCCCACCGCCGACGGCAACATCAACGGCACGATCCGCTTCGGCAGCAACCGCAGCTACATGAACGAGCGGACGGCCCTGCACGAGATCGCCCACACCATCGGCGTGGGCACCAGCTCGGGCTGGTCGCGACTCGGCTCCAGCGGCACCTGGACCGGCGGACAGGCCACGGCGCTGGTCCGGCAGTTCGACGGTTCGAGCGCCAAGATCTCCACCGGCGGCGGGCACTTCTGGCCCTACGGTCTGAACTACGACAACGAGTTCTCGAACACCAACGCCGACCGTCACGTCCGGATCGTCGCCGCCATGGTGGGTGACGGTCTGTAGGTCGCCCTCGGACGCCTGGGAGCGGTCGGCCGCTCCCAGGCGTCCGTGCGTCGCTCAGGCGCCGACGTAGTCCGCCAGGTGCTCCCCGGTGAGGGTGGAGCGGGCGGCCACCAGGTCGGCCGGGGTGCCCTCGAAGACGATCCGGCCGCCGTCGTGACCGGCGCCGGGGCCGAGGTCGATGATCCAGTCGGCGTGCGCCATGACGGCCTGGTGGTGCTCGATGACGATGACCGACTTCCCGGAGTCGACGAGCCGGTCGAGCAGGCCGAGCAGATGCTCGACGTCGGCGAGGTGCAGACCCGTGGTCGGCTCGTCGAGGACGTAGACGCCGCCCTTCTCCGCCATGTGGGTGGCCAGCTTCAGCCGCTGCCGTTCGCCGCCGGAGAGGGTGGTGAGCGGCTGCCCGAGGCTGAGGTAGCCGAGTCCGACGTCGGAGAGCCGGGTGAGGATCCGGTGCGCGGCCGGTGTGGCCGCCTCGCCGTCGGCGAAGAAGGCCTCGGCCTCGGTCACCGACATCGCCAGCACCTCGCTGATGTCGCGGCCGCCGAGACGGTATTCGAGGACGGCGGGCTGGAACCGCTTGCCCTCGCAGTCCTCGCAGGGGGTGTCGACGCCGGCCATCATCCCCAGGTCGACATAGATGACGCCCGCGCCGTTGCAGGTGGGGCAGGCGCCCTCGGAGTTGGCGCTGAACAGCGCCGGCTTCACGCCGTTGGCCTTGGCGAAGGCCTTGCGGATCGGGTCGAGCAGTCCGGTGTACGTCGCCGGGTTGCTCCGTCGCGAGCCGCGGATCGGGGTCTGGTCCACCGCCACCACGCCCTCGGACGCGGGCACCGAGCCGTGGACGAGCGAGCTCTTGCCGGAACCGGCGACGCCGGTGACCACACAGAGCACCCCGAGCGGGATGTCGACGTCGACGTTCTGGAGGTTGTGCTTGGCCGCCCCCCTGATCTCCAGGGCCCCGGTGGGCTTGCGCACCGACTCCTTGAGCACGGACCGGTCGTCGAAGTGGCGCCCGGTGATGGTGCCGGCGGCCCGCAGCCCCTCGACGGTGCCCTCGAAGCAGACGGTGCCGCCCCCCGTACCCGCGCCGGGGCCGAGGTCGACGACGTGGTCGGCGATGACGATCGTCTCCGGCTTGTGCTCGACGACGAGCACGGTGTTGCCCTTGTCCCGCAGCCGCAGCAGCAGGTCGTTCATCCGCTGGATGTCATGGGGGTGCAGGCCGATGGTGGGCTCGTCGAAGACGTACGTCGTGTCGGTGAGCGAGGATCCGAGGTGGCGGATCATCTTCACGCGCTGCGCCTCACCGCCCGAGAGCGAGCCCGACGGCCGGTCCAGCGCGAGATAGCCCAGGCCGATCTCCGTGAAGGAGTCGAGGGTCTGCTGGAGCGCCGTGAGCAGCGGCAGCACCGACGGCTCGGTCAGCCCGCGGACCCACTCGGCCAGGTCCCTGATCTCCATCGCGCAGGCGTCGGCGATGCTGACCTTGCCGATCCTCGACGACCGGGCACCCTCGCTCAGCCGGGTGCCGTCGCACTCGGGACAGGTGGTGAAGGTGACCGCCCGTTCCACGAACGCCCGGATGTGCGGCTGCATCGCCTCCTTGTCCTTGGACAGGAACGACTTCTGGATCTTGGGGATCAGCCCCTCGTAGGTGAGGTTGACGCCGTTGACCTTGACCTTGGTCGGCTCGCCGTAGAGGAAGGCCTGCATCTCCTTCTTGGTGAACCGGCTGATCGGCTTGTTCGGGTCGAGGAAGCCGGACTGGGCGTAGAGCCCGACGGTCCAGACGCTGTCGGACTTCCAGCCGGGGATGGTGAAGGCGCCCTCGGCGATCGACTTGGAGTCGTCGTAGAGCTGGGTGAGGTCGATGTCGGAGACCGTGCCGCGGCCCTCGCAGCGGGTGCACATCCCGCCGGTGCGCTCGAACGTCGCCCGCTCGGCCTTCGTCTTGTCGCCGCGCTGGACGGTGATGGCGCCGCTCGCGCGCACCGAGGCGGTGTTGAAGGAGTAGGCGCTGGGCGGGCCGATGTGCGGCTTGCCGAGCCGGCTGAAGAGGATCCGCAGCATCGCGTTGGCGTCGGTGGCGGTGCCGACCGTGGAGCGGGGGTCGGCGCTCATCCGCTGCTGGTCGACGATGATCGCGGTGGTCAGCCCGTCGAGCACGTCCACCTCGGGCCGGGCCAGCGTGGGCATGAAGCCCTGCACGAAGGCGCTGTACGTCTCGTTGATCAGACGCTGCGACTCCGCGGCGATGGTGTTGAACACCAGCGAGCTCTTGCCGGAGCCCGAGACACCGGTGAACACCGTCAGGCGGCGCTTCGGGATCTCGATGCTCACGTCCTTGAGGTTGTTCTCGCGCGCTCCGTGCACACGGATCAGGTCGTGACTGTCGGCGACGTGGATCGCCGGCGACTGCCCGGCTGTTCTCGCGGCCCTGCTCATCGTGTCTCCATCGGGGTTGGGCGGAGCCGCACGCTCGGGCTCCGTCGGCGACGCGTGGCTCGATCCAACCATTGTTCGAGCGGTATGTCCGATTCCGGTCGTGCGGGCGGTCAGCCCAGCTCCTGGACGCGGATGAGATTGCCCGCGGGATCGCGTACGGCGCAGTCGCGCACGCCCCACGGCTGCTTCGTCGGTTCCTGGACGACCTCGGCGCCGGCCTGGAGCCGTTCGAAGGTGCCGTCGAGGTCGGGGGTGGCCAGGATCAGGCTCGCGAAGGTGCCCTTGGCCATCATCTCGGCGATGGTGCGGCGCTCCGCGTCGGTGACGCTCGGGTCGGTGCCCGGTGGTTCGAGGACGACGGACGTGCCGGGCTGGCCTGTGGGCCCGACCGTGATCCGGCGCCTGCGGTCGTGCGCGACGTCGCCGCGGACCTCGAAGCCCAGCAGGTCCCGGTAGAAGGCGAGGGAGGCGTCGGGGTCGTCGTGCGGGAGGAAGCTCGCGTGCAGGGTGATGTCCATGCCCGCCACGCTAGGCGCGGCCCGGGGACGGGTGCTTCTCGAATCCTGATCGATGCGACGGCCGGTCCCCCACCGGACCGGTTCCCCGGCCGGCCGCGGGATCTCAGGTGGCCGTGTACCCGAGTCAGGTGGCCGTGTACCCGAGCTGGCGCCTCATGTACGGGGTCATGAGGGTCTTCGACTTGGCCAGCACGGCGGTGCGGCTGCCCAGGACGGCGTTCTCCCCTCCCGGCACGGGCAGCAGGGTGATGCCGTCGGCCGGGCCGAAGGGGACGATGAGCGGGGTGCGGTGGACCGGCCGGTACAGGCGGGGTTCCTTGCGGTGCCTGCCCGGGCTCTGGAGGTAGGAGCGGATGTTGAAGGCGGCGAGGTCGGCCTGGGCGAGCGCGGCAGGGGTGATCTTGAGTTCGGTGGCGTCGTTGACGTCGCCGACGGCGAAGACGTTCGGGAATCCCTCGACCCTGAGCATCCGGTCGACCTTGACGTGTCCGGCCGGGTTGAGCCAGTCGCGGTGGCCGCCCAGCCGCAGCCAGAGCGTGTTGGGCGTGGTGCCGGTGGCCCAGAAGGAGAGGTCCGCGGCGGTGACGTTGCCGCGCGCGTCGCGGTAGGTGCCGAAGTCGTTGCCGGGGGACATGAACGAGTCGAGCCGTACCTCGACGTCGTGGGCCTCCAGCCAGGCCAGTGCCTTGCGGCCGGCTCGTGCGCTGCCCGTGGAGTGCAGCAGCGCGGGCCCGGAGTGGGCGAGGGTGACCCGGGCGTCCGGCCGGGCCAGGCGTATCTCGGCACTGAGCTCCACCCCGGAGGGCCCGCCGCCGACGACGAGGACGTGCTCGGCGCCGGCGACGGCGCTCTGGTGGCCGGCGAAGGACTTCACCGCCTCCTCGGTGGTGGTGCCGGTGAAGCGGGCGGGTTCGGGGTAGTCAGCGCCGGTGGCGATCACCGCCACGTCGTACGGCAGCCGCTCCCCCGTCGCGAGGACCACCTGCCGCTCGGCGGTGTCGATGCTCACCGCCTTGCCCCTGACCACGCGTCCGCCGCGCAGCAGCCGGTCGTAGGGGATGAAGGGCGTGACCGACCATTCGGGGCGCACTCCGGCGCGCAGGGCGGCGATGCGGTGGAAGAAGACGTCCTTGCGGTCCACGAGCGTCACCCGGGCCGTCGCGTCCAGTCGTTTCGCCACGCGGACACCCGCGTAGCCACCGCCGATCACTACTACGTCGCCGTCGTGCACGCGCGTCTCCTGATGCCTGTGGGGGGAGTCGAGCGTAGCGCTTGAAATCTAAAGCTCCCATGAAGGCCGGTGTGCGTTCCGTGAAGCCGCGACCTCGACGCGGGCCCGCCGTACCGGCCTTGCGCGGAGTACTGACAGCACGAAGGCGGGTGTGTAGATTGCGGCCGTCAGGAAACTGCACAACATCCCTCGGGTGGAGAAGCCGATGCAGAGGCGCATTCTCGGGCTCGCCACAGTGCTGATCACCGCCGTCGGGGCGACCGCGTGCGGATCGTCCGACTCGGGGTCGGCCCCTTCCTCACCCTCGGGTGGCAGCGGAACCACCACCGTCAAGGTCGGCATCATTCCGATCGTCGACGTGGCGCCGCTCTATCTGGGCCAGCGCAAGGGGTTCTTCAGCAGTCGTGGCATCAAGCTGGAGATGGTGAGCGCCCAGGGCGGCGCGGCGATCATCCCCGGTGTCGTGAGCGGGCAGTTCCAGTTCGGGTTCAGCAACACCACCTCCCTGATGGTGGCCCAGACCAAGCGAATCCCGGTCAAGTCCGTGGCCAACGGCGCGGCGACCAACGGCAAGGTCGGGGGCGATGTCACCGGCCTGCTGGTCAAGAAGGACAGCTCCGTGAAGTCCGCCAAGGACCTCGCCGGGCGCCGGGTCGCGGTCAACACCCTCCAGAACATCGGGGACACCACGGTGCGCGAGTCGGTCCGGCTGGCCGGCGGCGACGCGTCCGACGTGAAGTTCGTCGAGGTCCCCTTCGACCAGATGCCGGCCGCCCTGGACGGCGGCCGGGTGGACGCCGCCTGGATGGGCGAGCCCGCGCAGACGATCGCCAAGGCGCAGGGAGCCCGGGTCGTGGCCTCGCCGTTCGCCGAGACGGACCCGAAGCTCACCGTGGCGACGTACTTCACCTCGACGCGGCTCACCGAGCAGAACCCCGACCTGGTGAAGAGGTTCACCGAGGCGATGACCGAGTCGCTGCGGTACGCCACCGACCACCCGGACGAGGCACGGCAGGTCCTCACCACCTACACCAAGATCAGTGGGGACGTCCTGAAGAAGCTGATCCTGCCCGGCTGGCCCGCGCAGGTCGACATGGCCTCGCTGGAGAAACTGGCCTCGCTCAGCGAGAAGGACGGTCTCTTCGGCGACAAGAAGCCGGACCTGGACGCCCTGTTCTCGTGAGGTGCTGCGGCGTCGCGCCGTGACACCGGAGTATTCGGTTGTCCCTCAACGGGCGTGCTGGGCAGGATGATCGACATGACACCCGCCCCGCACGACGCCCCGGCGTTCCACGACCTGTTCGCCGCGCAATCACGCCTGACGGACCTGGTCCTCGCGCCCGACGGCACGCGTCTGATCGCGTCCGTGCAGACCAGCGACGACGCCGGTACCGGATACGTGCCGAGGCTGTGGGAGGTCGACCCGGCGGGCGAACGCGGCACCCGCCCCGTGCCCGGGTCCGGCGCGGGCGACTTCGCGCCGGCGTTCGCCGCCGACGGCACGCTGCTGTTCCTCTCCGGCCGCACGTCCGCAGAGGAGGGCGGCACCGGGGATGCGGCGCTGTGGGCACTCCCCGAGCAGGGCGAGACCCGGCGGATCGCCCACCACCCGGGTGGCATATCCACCTTCGCCACGGCCGCGCACGCCGACGCCGTCGTCTACACCGCGGCCCTGCTGCCCGGCGCCACCGACGCCGAGTCGCACGCGAGGCTGCTCCGGAACCGACAGGACGCCGGGGTCGACGCCGTGCTGTACGAGACCGGTCCGGTCCGCGCCGGAGCCGCCGAGCCGCACACCTTCGTCCTGCACGCCGAGGGCACCCCGGTGAACGTCGGCGCCCAGGGACTCGCGGGCAGCGGCGACACGGCACTCTCGCCGGACGGCTCCCTGGTCGCCTCCACCCGTGCCCCGACCGACCGGACTCCGGACACGAACGTCCTGGTGGTCGCCGACGCGGTGACGGGCGCCGAGCGCCACGTCTTCTCCCGGGCCGGCCACCACTACTACAGCCCGGCCTTCACCGCCGACGGCTCGGCTCTCGTCTGCCAGCGCCAGCGTGAGGAGACGTACGACGCCGAGTGGCGGGTCACGCTCGTCGCGTTCGACCTGACCTCCGGCGAGGAGACCGATCTCCTGCCGGACTTCGACAACTGGCCGTGGCCGGGCCGAGCGGTCCTCTCACCGCTTCCCGGGGACGGCACACTGTGGTTCACCGGCGACGAGCGGGGCCACTGCCCGGTCTTCCGCCGCGACCCGGACGGCACGATCACCCGTCTCACCGCCTCGGGCGCGCATGACTCGCTGTGCGTGACGCCCGACGCCTCCACCCTCTACGCCCTGCGCGGCACCCTCGACGAAGCGCCCCGGGTGGTCCAGTTGGACGCCGCCGAGGCCGACCAGCAGCCAGCGTTCCTCACGCCCGCCGGTGACCTCGCACCCCTTCCCGGCACCCTGACCGAGGTGCACACCGAGGCCGACGACGGCTTCCCGCTGCGCGGCTGGCTCACCCTGCCCGACGGCGCCTCGGCCGACCGCCCGGCGCCGCTGGTCGTCGTCCCGCACGGCGGACCGCAGGGGTCCTGGAGCGGCTGGCCGTGGCTGTGGAACCCGTGGCCGTTCGCGGCCCGCGGCTACGCGGTCCTGCTGCCGGACCCGGCGCTGTCCTCCGGCTACGGGCAGCGCATGCAGCAACGCGGCCTGGGCCGGTTCGGCGAAGTGCCGTACCAGGACGTCATGGCCCTGACGGACGCGGCGCTGCGGCGCGAGGACCTCGACGCGACCCGGACGGCGATGGCCGGCTGGTCCTTCGGGGGGTATCTCGCCGGCCGGACCGCGACCCTGACCGACCGGTTCAAGGCGATCGTCTCGCACGGCGGGATGTGGAACCTGGAGGCGTTCCAGAACGACACGGACATGCACGCCTACTTCCGGAAGATCTTCGGCGACCCGCGCACCGACCGCGAGCGGTACGAAGCCGACTCACCGCACCTCGACGCGGAGAAGGTGACGACACCGGTGCTGATCGTCCACGGCGGCAAGGACTACCGGGTGCCGGTGGGCCAGGCGCTCGGCCTCCACAACGACCTGCGGCGGCTCGGCGTGCCCGTCCGCTTCCTGCACTTCCCGGACGAGGGCCACGGCATCGACGTACCGACCCACATCCGCGTCCTGTACGAGACGATGCTGAACTTCCTCGACCACCACGTCCTGGGCGAGGACTGGAGGCGGCCCACGCTGCTGTAGCACGGCCGCGGCCTGCCCCGGACCCGCCAAAAGAAACGCTTGCGTTTCGCTCAGGCGCACCGTAGCGTACCGGTACGAAACCGTTTCGTATCGAAGGGAGTCCGGGTCCGATGGTGATGTCTCCGGTCTTCCTCGCCGTACTCATCTCCCTGGTCTCGGCCGTCTGCTACGCCATGGCCGCGGTGGTCCAGGAGCGGACCGCCGCCGACACCGCGGGTGTGCGCGGCGCGCTGGCCCGCGGCTCGTGGTGGTGGTCGGTGGCCCTCAACGCCACGGGCGCGCTGCTGCACGTGGTGGCCCTGCGCTACGGGCCGCTGACCCTGGTGCAGCCGCTGGGCGCGCTGAGCCTGGTGGTGGCGGTGCCCCTGGGCTCGCTGGTCGCCCGTCGGCGCACCTCGCGCACCCAGTGGCGCGGCATGGCCCTCACGCTCGCCGGGCTCACCGCCCTGCTGACCGTCACCGCCTCGGGTCACGCGCCCGACGACACCCTGCACACCACCGAGATGCTCGGGGTCGCGCTCGCCGCCGTCGCGGCCGTCGCCGTCCTCGTACGCTTCGCCGCACGCCACTCCGCCCTGGAGGGCCTCGCGTTCGCGGCGGCCTCCGGCGTCGCCTCCGGGATCGGCTCCACACTGGCGCAGAAGCTCGTCGTCGGACCGACGGTCTCCTGGAGTACGGCGCTGGTGGCGGCGCTGACGGTCGGGTTCGCCGTGGTCGGGCTGCTGCTGTCCCAGCGGGCCTACCGCAGCGGGCTCGGCGGTCCTCTCGCCCTGCTCACGCTCCTCAACCCGGTCACCGCGTCCTCCGTCGGCATCGCCCTGCTCGGCGAGGGCTTCCAGTACGGCGAGACCGGCACCCTGCTGGCGCTCGCCGGTGCCGTGGCGGCCGTGCACGGAGTCACCCTGCTCAGCCGCCCTCAGGCCCCCGCCACTGCACCCGGCCCGCGGTGGAGCGACGGCCACGACCGGCCGCGCCTGCCGGCCTCGCGGCCCACCGCCGAGGCACTGACTCCCGCCGGCGTCGACATCCTCGGTGCGGGCCGGGCCATGTGAAAGGAACACCACCGACATGACGACCCAGACCCTCCGCCTCTCCACCCGTCCCGCCGTGCGCGCGGCGGGACTGGTGGACGTACCCGCCGTCGTACGGCTCTTCGCCCCGCCCTCGGACTCGGCCGGGCCGTCGCTCACCGCGGCGGACGGTTCCGCCATGGACTGGGAGCAGACGCAGCGGGCCATGCGGCTGATGCTGGCCCACCACGCGCTCGAAGAGGGACAGGTGTGGGTGGCCGAGGGCACGGACGGCGCGCTGCTCGCGGCCGGGATCTGGATGCCTCCGGACACCGGCGCGGGCACCGGGCCGCCGCCCGACGCGCACTGGCGGAGCCTGCTCTCCCGTGAACTCGACGTCTGCCCGCCCGAGCACCCGGTGCTGTCGTCGGCGCTGAAGGCGGCCGGGCCGGACGGGCCGCACTGGACGCTGGTCACCGTCACCGCGCCCGACAGCCCGGAGGCCCAGGACCCGGGTGTGATCGCCGACCTGCTGGCCCCGGGACTGCGTGCCGTCGACGCCACGCACGCGACCGCCGTGGCGATCACGGTCTCCGTCCGGCACACGGACCAACTGCGGCCGTTCGGATTCCGTCGGCCGCACGAGGTCCCCGTCGTACCGGGTGCGGGCGTGTGGCTGACCACGCGCCGGCCGCAGGGCGCGGCGGCCGCCTGACAGGCCTCCTCCCGGCTACAGACAGACCACCGGCACGCGTTGGACCAGGTTGTTGCCGAAGCCGCCCCGGTTCCACGGCTGGGTGAGGGGCTGGGCCGTGCCCTCGGCGTCCGTCGCGCGCGCCGTCAGGGTGTGGGGGCCCGCGGTCGCCGTCCAGTCGGCGTGCCAGTGGCGCCACGACCAGGCGTGGCCGTCCGGCGGGGAGAGTGCGGCGGCCTCCCAGGAGTGGCCGTCGTCCGTGCTGATCTCGACCTGGGTGACGGGGGCGCGGCCCGACCAGGCGCGCCCCTCCAGCCGGAGTGGGCCGGGGCGTACGACGCGGGTGCGGGTCATGAAGTCCGGGAAGCCGGGCGGGATCATCAGGGCGCGCGGCGCGATACGGGTGACCGGGTCGCCCGGTTCGTCGGACGCCTGTCGGTACCGGTAGGCCACCGCCTGCTGGAAACCGGTGAACGGGGTGTCGGTGAGGGTGATGTCGTGCAGCCACTTCACGTGGGCCATGCCGTACCAGCCGGGGACGACCAGCCGGAGCGGGTGGCCGTGCTGGGGCGGCAGCGGAGCGCCGTTCATCGCGTACGCCACCAGAACCTCCGGGTCCGAGGCCGTGGCGTTGGCGAGCGGCAGGCTCCGCCGGTAGTCCTGCTCCACGCCGCGTTCGACGCCGTGGTCGGCTCCCGTGAAGACCGCCTCGACGGCGTCCTGTTCGACTCCGGCCTCGGCGAGCAGCGTCCGCAGCGGAACGCCGGTCCAGTCCGCCGTGCCCACCGCCTCGACCAGCCAGGGCTGGCTGACGGGGCGCGGGGTGAGCCGGGCCCGGCCGTTGCCCGCGCACTCCATGGTCACGCGGTGGGTGACCGGCGGGAGGGCGCGCAGGGCGGCCAGGTCGAGGGCCAGGGGCGTCCGCACGTGTCCGCCCACCGTCAGGGTCCAGGTGTCGGCGTCGGCGGGCGGAATGTCGTAGTGGACCAGGACGTAGTGCAGGCCGGGCGGGGTCACGTCGTAGCGCAGGGCCTCCAGCGGCAGGCCGTGGTTGCGGGCCGCGAGGGCGAGTTCCTCGTGGCTGATGGCCTCGTCGGGGGCGGCGACACGCCCCGGTGTGCTCACGTCGGCCAGGGAGCGGGGCTCGTCGCCGGGACGGTGGCTGTCCATGCCACCATGGTGCGCCCGCCGCCGGGACCCGGACACCCGTGCAGGGCTGATTCGCCCCCGCGGCGGGTAGTCGACTCCAGGCGGGGACACGCGCGGCACCGAGAGAAGGAACCACATGTCAGGCATCCTGGAACGCATCAAGCGGTTCGCGAGGAGCCCCCAGGGGCGACGGAGCATCGAACAGGCACGGCGGGCGGCGGCGGATCCCCGGCGCCGGGCCCAGGCCCAGCGACTGCTGGGCAAGCTCCGGGGCCGCCGCCACTGACCGGGGATCATCCGCTCCGTGGCCCGGCACACGGCCGGGCCGCGTGCTCGTCACCCGCGACGCGGCCGTCGTGTCGCGGGACCGGCAGGGTGGTCGGGCCTAGCTTGGTCACCGGCGCGGGCGGACGCGCCGGTGGCACCCGACGGCGATTCCCATGGTGGCGTGACGTATTGGAGCGCGACGGCCGATCTCGTGACGGGCGCCGTCGTGGCGGGCGTGGGAGTGGCGTGTGCGGCGCGGGTGCGTGTCGGCCGGGATCTGCCGCTCGCGGCACTGCCGTTGCTGCTCGGCGTCCACCAGATCGTCGAGGCGGCGGTCTGGGAGTCGCACGGTGGCAGCGAACTCGCGACCACCGTCTGGGCCGTCATCGCGCTTCCCCTGCTGGCGGTGTGGGTGCCGGCCGGGGTGCTGTGCGTGGCCCCGCCGCGCGCCCGCCGGCGGCTCGTCCCGCTGCTCGTGGTGGGAGCCGGGACGGCGGCGATGCTCGCGTACGGGCTCGTCACCGGACCGGTGACGGCACAGATCCGTGACCGCACGATCGGCTACGCCTTCGACCTTCCCCACGCGCCGCTGCTCGTCGCGGGCTATCTGCCGGCGACCGTGGGCTCGCTGCTCCTCGCCGGTGACCGCCGGCTGGTGGCGCTGGGAGGTCTGGTCGCCGTGGGGGCGCTGGGCCGCTGGCTGTTGTGGCGGCTGGAGTTCGTCTCGACCTGGTGCGCGGTCGCGGCCGTGTGCTCGGTGGTGCTGTACCGGTGGGTGCGCGCACGGCACCGGGCGTGATCCCGGTGCCGTGGAGGTCCCGGTCCGGTCAGCGGGCGCGGTGCACGAAGGCGTCGCTCACGCCGTTGGTGTCCTCCGGCACGAGGTCGGTGTCGTGCGAGGTGAAGACCACGACCCCGCCGTTGCCGGAGACGGCCCCTCGGCCGACAGACGCGTTCGCGGGCCCGCCGTCGGTGCCCGAACTGACCTGGCGGGACTCCCCGGTGCGCAGGTCCAGGACCACCGCCGGCCACGCCCAGCCGAGCGACGAGGCCGGGTCGTCGGCTCCCCGCTCGTACGCCACGTGGTGGCCGTCGGCGCTGAGGACGCCGGCACGGGTGCCGGGGCGGTCCGGGTTGCCCGGTATCGCGACGGTGGTGGCGGTCACCGTGTCCCTGACGAAGGTGCTGCTCGACCTGTCGTCGGGTGTGACGGCCCCTTCGTTGAACTTCTCGAACAGCACCCGCCGCCCGTCGCCGCTCAGGGACGGGACGCCCAGCACCCGCGGGGGTGTGGTGCCGTCGTGCGCCACATCGACCAGCTGCTCCGTACCGCTCGCGCGGTCGAGGAGGTACACGTGGCCGACATGGGGTCCCTTGGGGATCTGCCGGGTGAAGGTGTAGGCGACGTGCTGTCCGTCGTCGCTGATGGCCGGCCGCTGGGCGTAGTACTGCTCCGGCTCGGTGTCGGGCCTGCTGACCCACTCGGTCGTGCCGGTGGCCCGGTCGTGCACGTACACGCGTGAGCCTTCGGCCGCCGTCGAGCCGGCCGGCCGGGACACCACTAAGGCGACGTGCCGGCCGTCGGCGGCCAACACCGGAGAGGCGACCGAGCCGCCCGCGAAGTCGTCCCCGGCCGGCAGGGCGAGACGCTCGACGGCTCCGGTGCGCAGGTCCCGGACGTACGCGCCGCTCACCGTCGCGTCGCCTGAGGAGGCCGTGTAGGCGAGGAATCGGCCCGTACGGCTCAGCGTCGGCGAGCCCAACTGGGCACCGGGCAGGGCGACTCGCCGAAGCTCCCCCGTACGCAGCTGTCGTACGAAGATGTCCCGGGAGCCCGGCGAGTCGCCCGGGAGCAGGTTCGAGGCGTCCGAGACGAACGCGGCCACCCGGCCGTTGCGGCTGACCGTGGCGGTGACGGTCGTGGCGTCGGCCTGGGTGCCGTCCGCCGCCGCGCTGAGCCGCTCGGTGACCGGTGGCACAGGCGCGGCCTGCGCCGTCGGTGACACCGTCGTGATGAGTGCGGCGAGCAGGACGGTCGCTCCTGCCGCCGCGCGAACGCTGTAGCTCATGTCTCCCCCAAGGACACCCGGGCCCCGACCCCCCGCCGGAGCGCACCGGGATTCAAACGCATCGTCCGTTCCATGAGCAATCCGTTCGATTATGTACAACCCGACAGGGCCTTGATGCGTCCGCGACAGCCCTGGTCGCTCCCCGAGGAGCCTCCAGGGGGCGCACGGGGTGAGAAGTTGAGCCCTGTACGCGCCCCCGCGGGCCCGGAGAGAATGCGCCATGTCGTGATCACCTGGCCGAGGTGTCCCCCACCCCCCTCCCCTCGACCGGCTCCCCGGAAAGGCAGGTCGGTTGACGTGCTGTTGCGTCTGCCCACGTCCGTGTCCGAAGCGCAGCGGTACCTGGCCGAAGGGGCGGTGCCGATAGGGGGCGCGACGCTCGTGTGGGCCACCTGGCAGCGCGACGGCTTCCCCGAGCAGGCGATGTCCCTGCGCAACCTGCCGGAGGCCAACGTCGTCGAGCCCGAACTGCTGGGCGGTGCCGTGGTGTTGAACGAGATCGGCGACCGGATGCCCGAGGTGCTGCGCCGGGCGGCCGCGACCGTGGGGACCGGAGCCGTGCGCCGCACGGCCACGGTGGGGGGCAACATCGTCGGCAGCTCGCTGCGTTGCCTGCTTCCCCCCGCCCTCGTGCTCGACGCCCGTGCCACGGTGCTGGAGACCGACAGGGTCCGCGAGACCGACCTCGCCGAGGTCCTGGCGAAACGTCACCTCATACTCAGTCTCCGTTGGCGCGATCCGATCGTCAGCGGGTACCGCAAGCTCGACGCCGAGGCGGGCGGAGCCCCGCCCCTCGTCGTCGCCTGCGCCGTGCATCCCGGTGACGGCGGCGGGCCCCGCCACCTTCGCGTCGCCGTCCGCGACGGCCACGAGGTGGTCAGTGACGGCGTCGTGTGCGAGGGCGACGCCCCACAAGTGCTCGACGCCCTGCGCACCACGGCGGTCGGTACGCTGCCCTCCGCCGCGTGGGACGTGGTGAGCGAGAAGGTCACCGACGTGGTGGCGCGGGCCGCGAACGGCTGATGGCCCGGCCGGCGGCGACGAATCGCCGGCGCGTACAACCTTCGCTCGCGACGATCGGTCGTCTCAGGCGTCAAGAGGTTGTGACCCAGGATGACATGAGGTGCGCCGGGTGCGTCGGGTACGGAAGACGGTTGTCGTGGCGGGCATGGTGCTGCTCGTCGGGTGTTCGGGAGCGGGCAACGCCGGTCCGAGCGGCTCGGGGCGGGCGGAGGTGGCCTCGGTGCCGGTGGCGGCGCGCAGTGCCGTGGCTGTCGACGGTCCGTGGCGCGCCTGGACGCGGTCGCTGTCCCCGCGGGAGACCTCCTGCGGCAGCACCGCCCACCAGATCGTGTGCGCCACCACCCCCGACGGCTTCGTCGGCCGGTCCCGCGCCACTGGCGAGGTCACCTGGACGGTCCCGGCCACGGCGACCGGCGGGAAGAACGGCGGGCTCGTCGTCGCCGCGACCGACGAACGTGCCGTGACCAGCGGCGGGCGTGTGCTGCGCGCCGCGAACCTGCGGACGGGCAAGGCGGCCTGGACCCACCGGCTGCCCGCCGGACGCGCCTACACCGGCGTCGGTGCGGCGAGCGGCGTCGTCTACGCGCTCGATGCCCGCGACGGCACGGACGTCGCCCTCGGCGCCTTCCGGGCCTCCGACGGCGCCGCGCTGTGGCACCGGTCCGTCGACGCGGACCCGCACGAGGGCATCGCCGCCCTCGGCGACCGCGTCTACACCGCCGACGGCGCGGGCACGAAGGTCACCGCCCGCGACGCCCGCACCGGCCGCACGGTGGCGACCAGCCCTGCGGGCACCGAGTGCCCGCACCTGGTCTCGGGCGGCCGCTACCTGGTGTGCACCGGAAGCCGCTTCTCCGCCTCGGACACCTTCCCTCCCCTGCGCCGTCTCGACCCGGTGACGCTCCAGCCGCGCGAAACGGCCGAGGACACGGGTCTGAAGCCGGAACGCGGACTGATCTCGTCCGACGGTGTGCTGATGCTGTTCGAGGACAGCGCGGAGGACCCGGGCGCCGGCAGCTGGAACGCCTATGACCTCAACCGCGCCCGGAGGCTGTGGAGTTACGACACCACCACGACGGAAGCCGGCCTGGTCCGGGGGCGGTTCGTCACCCTCACACCCGACAACGACGCCTCCAGGGGACGCGTGATCTCGATCGACCTGAGGGTGGGCCCGACGGGCGCCGGGGCCGCCGCGCCGCGCCAGTCGCCGTCGTATCCCCAGCTGACGTCCGGCGAGCACCCCGAACTCCTGGTCCCGGGAGGCGATTCCGGCCATGTCGTCGTGCGGACACGGACCCGTCCCGTGCTGCGCTCGATCCCGCTTCCCTGACCCGCCCCGGCGCCTCCCCCTGTCCGTCCTGACCGCCCCGACCGCTCTCGCGACGGTCAGGAGATGGCCGTCTTGCGCTCCGCCTCCGACAGCGGCGGTCCCTGGAGGTGCGGTTTCCTCGGGCCGAAGAGCATCGGGATCAGCATGTCGGGTGAGAAGAGGCGGGTGGCAGGTTTTTCGAGGCTCATCACGTCCAGGAGGGCACCGAGGGCGCGGGGGTTGCGAGCGCCGGTGGCGACGGCGTGGTCGACGTAGCGGGCGAGGAGCCGCTCGGTGGCGGTGGGGGGCGTGGTGGCGGCGCCGGGGTAGAAGGCGTCCTGTCCCACGGCCAGGTCCCAGGCCGCGGCGACGGGGCGGACCGCGGCGCGCTGGAGCCTGCGGGCGGTGCCGGGGGCGGTGAGGAGGGTGGTGCGCAGGACGTCGCGGACGGCGAGGGCGCACTGGGCGGCGACGCTCAGGCCGTGGCCGTAGACCGGGTTGTAGGCGGCCACGGCGTCGCCGAGGACGGTGAAGCCGTCGGGCCAGCGCTTCATCTTCTCGTAGTAGCGGCGGTGGTTGGCGGTGGAGCGGGTGGTGGCGACGTCGCCGATCGGCTCGGCGTCCTTGAGGAGTTCACCGATGACGGGGTCGCCGAGGCCGAGGGCGAAGCCGAGGAACGCGTCGGGGTCGTGGGTGGGTTCGCCGCCCCGGGTGCCGGCGAGGGTGACGATCCAGCGGTCGCCCTCGACGGGCAGGATGATGCCGCCTTGCCCGGGCGCTTTGGCGGGGTTGGCCTGCACGTTGACCAGGGGGAAGCCGATGCCGGTGGTGGTGCCGGGGGCGCGGAAGACGCGGGTGGCGTAGGCGAGCCCGGAGTCGACCTGGCGTTCGGTGACCTGGGGCAGGCCGAGGCCGGCGAGCCAGTGGGGGGTGCGGGAGCCGCGGCCTGAGGCGTCGACGACCAGGTCGGCGCTCAGGGTGGTCTCGGTGTCGCCGGTGCGGACGCGGACGCCGGTGACACGGGCGGCGCTGCCGGTGAGGCCGAGGACGGCGGTGTCCTGGCTCAGGGTGATGCGCTCGTCGGCCAGGACGCGGTCGCGCAGGACGTGGTCGAGCAGGTCGCGCGAGCACACCAGGTTGCGGTGGTGGGTCGCGGTGAAGCGGCGGAACCAGATCTCGTTCGGGGCCCTGGAGACCATGTCCCGCATGATGTGGATGCGACGGCCGCCACTGGCGACGATGTCACCGACGAGCCCCGGCAGCAGTTCGTCGAAGGCGCGGGCGCCACCGCTCCACACCAGGTGCGCGTGCCGGGCCTGCGGAACACCGCGGCGCGGGCTGGGGCCCTCGGGCAGGACGTCGCGTTCGACGACGGTGACGTCGGCGAACTCGGTGAGGGCGGCCGCGGTGAGCAGACCGGTGGCGCTCGCGCCTATGACGACCGCGGTGGGCCGGCCGGTGGTGGCTCTGTCAGGCATGGGCGTTCGCGCTTTCTGTGCTGGTGACCCGCCGGCGGATCCGGTCGAGGCGGCGGGGGTGGACGAAGGCCTGGGAGATGGCGTCGAGGTGATCGCTGACGTCGGCACCGATCTGCGCGGGCCCGTCGCCGACGCTGTGCGGGGCCCGGCGCCGGAAGGCGTCGATGGCCGTCTGGAGCACGACGGCGCCGGCGATGCCCCGGGCCCTCGCCTCCGGGTACCGGTCGGCGGCCGCCGTGTACACGCGCCGGTACAGGCCGTGGTCGTAGTACGGGCCGAGCAGGCGCAGGGCGTCGTGGATGCGCTGCTGGCGCTGCAACAGGCGCAGGTCCAGCGGGGCCAGGAAACCGAAGCGGGCCGGTGCCGCGGCCGGTCCGAGGACACGGACCGCCCGCCACAGGGGGCGCAGTCTGCGGTAGTCGCGCTGGTCGCGGAACCACCGGATGAGGAAGGGGCCCGCCTGGGGGGTGATGAAGCCGAGGGCGACCAGGATCGCTTCCAGCAGCGCGAACGGCGGCGCCGCGGCGGTGCTGAGGAAGTCGAGGTCGCCGCCGGACCAGCGGGCGCCGATGGCGGTCAGTTTCGCGGCGTCGAAGAGGAGCCCGGAGGCGTTGCCGAGCTGGAGGAGGACCACCCCCGACTTCAGCCAGCGGTTGCCGACCTCGGGGAACCACTTCCACAGCATCCAGGCCGAGACCAGCGAGGACACCATGTGGGCGGAGAGGTAGAGCAGGATGTGCTCGCGCATCCACGGCGTGCTCGCGTAGTAGGTGTCCAGGTCGTAGATCCGCGGCTCGGGCACGTCGGCCGGCAGGAACGTCACCCACAGGCCGACGACGATCCCGGCGTAGATCCAGTAGATGCGGCGGATCCGGCGCCGCCGCCGCTCCGACGGCTCCTCCCGCCACCGCATGATCATGGTGAGGCCGGTGGCGCAGAACGCCGTGAGGAAGGAGTAGGCCCAGGGTGAGGCGATGTTGGGGACGCCCGTGAGCCTGTTCAGTCGGTCGATGTTGACCGGGGTGATGACGACGAGGACGGCGGTCGCCCAGGTCAGCAGCAGGGTGGTGGCGCGTACGTCGGGGTCGCGCCAGGCACGCACGAGCGTGGAGAACTTCAGGGCGAGCGCGAGGGCCAGCAGGGCGGTCGGCAGGGCGTAGGGGATCTGGACATACCCACTCATCAGAGGATGCGTCCGCCCCGGTCCAGGAGCGAGAGGTTGATGCGTCCCTCGACGGTCGCCGTGTTGACCGGGCCCTGCGCGTAGCGCCCCGTCATCCAGGTGCGGACCTCCCGGCCGAAGAGCAGCCCGAAGGTCTCCGCCTCCACTTCGTGGTCGTCGGTGGAGTCCGCGCGGGCCGCCACGGTCAGGATCGCCGCGACGGGGACCTCCTCGGCGGCCAGGACCTGCCGGGCGGCCCGCCGCAGCGCCTCGGGGGTCTGGTCGACGGGCCGGGCGCGGGCCGCCGTGGGCAGGCCGGCGATGTGGTGCCCGCCGTCGCCCTGTTCCTCGTGCCACAGCTCGTGGCCGAGGATGACGAGCTGGGCCTCGGGGACCATGCTGTGCTCGACGACCACGACGGAGCGGTCTCCCAGGTCCAGGCGCAGGCCCGAGACGGGGACGTCCGGCGGGAACGCGCGGAACACCAGCTGGATCGGGTGCCCCTTGCGCACGCTCATCGCGCGGCAGAACTCCTCCATGACGGTCTTCGGCTCGGCCGGCCGCCGTACGGTGGTGGCCGCCTCCGCGCCGAGGTGGGCCAGTAAGGACTTCATCGCCTTCGCGCTCATCGGTGAGTCTCTCCCTCCGCGGGCAGCACCGACCGCAGTACTCCTTCGAGGACCCGTTCGAGCTGGTCACGGGAGATCGATCCGTGCGACCGCAGGTCCGCTCCGCTCACGCCGTACCGGTCCAGCAGCGCCTGCACCGGGTCCTGTTCGGCCCGCTCCAGGCGGTGCAGGGCCGGCAGCAGGGCGCGGTTGAGCGCCTCGTCCGCGGAGGCGGTGAAGAACGCCTCCCCGTCCTCGACGTCGAAGAACCGGACCAGTCCGTGCAGGAGCTCGACGCTGGGCATCTTCCGGCCGTCGCACACCTGGCGTGCCCAGTAGTCGGAGACTCCCAGGCTCTGGGAGATGTCGGCGGCGAGGTCGGACATCCGCTTGCCGCTGCGCGCCAGATAGCCCTGGGCCAGGGTGTGGATGCGCAGCCGCACCCGGTCGTTCACCGTGTCCTCGGGGGCCGCGCCACCGCGCAGCAGCGTCAGGACGGTGCGCTCGGGCAGGGCCGTCCGCGCCGCCAGGTCGGCCGGATCCAGTACGGCGGACCGCTTGAGCCCCCGCTCCGCGATCAGGGTCTCCAGGCGCCGAAGCGTCCCGGGGAGCCGGACGGAGACCTCCACCGATGAACTCCTCGGGATTCAGGGGCCGTTGTTGACTGCGCGGCACCCTACGCGTCTCGCACACAACTCTCAACGATCGTTTACCGGCCACAAACGATCGTTGCGGCGCGTTCTCGCCCGTGATGTGAGATGCGCCATGCCGTAACGGCTCCGACGATGGCCGATAGCAGCGGCCGGACACCGGGGAGCCCGGTCGGCGCAGGGGGCGCGGGCCGCTCGACGGCCGAGCATCCCGCTCTTTCTACGACCTCACCTAGTAATGATCTCTCATTGCCTGTTCGTATGCGCCTTCTGACAATGACGGCTCCACGGACGGGGCCGAGAAAGGCGAGAATGAAAAGAAAGCTGGCGACGATACTCGCCATGGCAGCAGTTATCGTCGCATTCATGGCGATGCCGTCCGAAGGCGCGATCACCTCTTCCCGACTGGGTGTGTATGTGGGCCCGGGCAAGGTTGCGGAGGAGAACGCCTTCCAGAAGTGGCTCGGCCGTTCACAGGTGGACGCGACCGACTATCTCGATCCTTCCGAGAACACCCTGTGGAACCAGTACGCGACGAAGTACTGGGGCGACTGGAGGAAGGCCGGGACCGATCGGCGGTTCGTGCTCGGGCTGCCGCTGCTGCCCAAGGGCGGAACCTTCGCCGCCGGGCTCGCCGGCCAATACGACGGCCAGTTCCGGGGGCTCGCCGACCTGATGGTCAAGAACGGCCTGGGCGACTCCGTCATCCGCCTCGGCTACGAGGGGAACAACAGGATCATCGGGTCCTGGCAGGGAACCGACGACCCGGCCGCCTACCGGGCGATGTTCCGCAGGGTGGTCACCCTCATGAAGGCACGCGCGGGAGCGGCCTTCCGGTTCGACTACAACATGGCGGTCGGCCCCGCGGGCAAGGTCACCTCCTTCGAGACGCTGTACCCCGGCGACGCCTACGTGGACATCGTGGGCCTGAACATCTACGACGTGTGGTGGGGACATCCGGGCGCCACACCGGCCCAGCGGTGGAACCACGCCCTCACCACCACCATGGGCGTCAACGATTTCAAGGCCTTTGCCACCGCGCACAACAAACCGAAGTCCTATCCGGAATGGGGTCTGTACCGGAAGGGTGACTCCTATGCGGGCGGCGGGGACTCGCCGTACTTCATCGACCGGATGGCCGAGCTGGTCAAGGACTCGACGTACCAGGCGTATTTCGACCTCGACTGGGGCGGCGGCACGCTGGACGATTTCCCCGCCGGAAAGGCGCAGTACAGGCTCCGCTTCGGCGGCTGACCGCCACCCGGCCCGCGCCGGTCAGCCGGCGCGGGCCGCGGTGAGCCGTTCGGCCGCCTCCCAGAGCTCCCCTTCGCGCCGCGGGTCGTAGGACTCCTCTGACGAGCGGGCGGGGCGACCGCGGTCGACGTAGGACCCGGTCGGTGCCTCGGTGATGCCGAGGACGACGTCGGCGAGGTGGCGGCCCGCGGTGGCGCGACCGGTCGCGAACGGAGTGAGGGTCATCGCCGGCAGGATCCGGCGCATCGCGAACCGGGCGACGGGGCCGGCGTCGCGGGCGAGGTCGGTGCCGGGGACGAAGCCCGGGTTGTGGGCGACGACGTCGATCCCGGCCGGCAGTCGGCGGGCGAGTTCGTGCACGAGGTGGAGTGCGGCCAGCTTGCTCGTGGAGTACGCGGTGCGGCCGGCGGTCGCGGTGTCCGGGCGGGGGAAGGCTCCGGTGCGTGCCAGCACCTCCGGGGGCCGCCAGTGCGGGCCGGGCACCATGCCCAGGTTGTGCCGGAAGTCCCCGAAGTGGGTGTCGCTGACGGTGACCACGATGCGGGCGGGGGTTGTGAAGCGGTCCTGGAGCAGGCGGACGAAGAGGTGGTTGGCGAGGACGTTGACGGTGAAGGTGGACTCCAGCCCCTCGGGCCCCTCGGTCAGGGCGTTCGTGTGCTGCGTGCCCGCGTTGCCCACGAAGCCGTGCAGGGGCGGGAGTTCACCGTGGTCGAGCCGTTCGCGGATCCCGGCGGCGGCCGAGCGGACGCTGTCGAGCGAGGCGAGGTCGGCCGCGATGTGCGAGACCGAGTGCCCGGCCGCACCGAGCGCCGCGGACAGCCGTACACCCGAGGAGGCCCGCGCCACCACGAGGAGGTGGGTGTCCGGCGCGGCGGTGAGGATCCGTTCGGCGGCGGCGCGGCCGATCCCGCGACTGGCACCTGTCATCACCAGGGTGCGCCGCACGGGGTGGGGACGGCGCGTGGACCGGGCGTGCTGCATGGGGTGGGCTCCTTCGGGGGTCGGCCGTCGAACGCCCACCACGCTCGCCGCCCGCACCGCCGTCAGCCAGTGCCCTCCCCGTCACTGGGACCAGCAGTACCCAGGCTGGCCCGGCGTCCAGCGGCGACAATGGCTGTATGGCTGTCTCCCCCTCCGGCTTCGGGCCGCTCCTGCGCGCCTGGCGCGATCGCCTCTCCCCCGCCGACGCCGGCTTCACCGCCACGCCCGGGCGGCGCGCCCTCGGGCTGCGCCGGGAAGAGGTGGCGCAGCTGGCGGGCCTGTCGGTGGAGTACGTGCTGCGTCTGGAGCAGGGCCGGGCGAGGAACCCCTCGGCCCAGGTGGTGGGCGCGCTCGCGCGGGCGCTCCAGCTGTCGCGGGGTGAGCGCGACCAGTTGTACCGGAGTGCGGGGTTGCTGCCGCCACGGGACGGGACGGTCGACACGCATGTGCCGCCGGGTGTGCAGCGGCTCGTCGCGCGTCTCGGCGACGTGCCGATCGGGGTGTTCGCGGCCGACTGGACGCTGGTGTGGTGGAACCCGCTGTGGAGCGCTCTGGTCGGCGACGCGGCCTTGCTCCCGGTCGCCGAACGGAACCTGGCCCGCGCGTTGTTCGGCGACGGCATCGCCCGAGCCGCGATGCTCGACATCAGCTCGGAGCGCGGGCAGGACGCCTTCGAGGCGTCGATCGTGGCCGATCTGAAGGACGCCGTGGCCCGCTACCCCGCCGACGCCGGACTCGACGCTCTCGTGCGGGATCTCATGGCGACCTCGGAGACCTTCGCCCGGCACTGGGCCACGCGGACGGCCGCCGTCCAGCACGCCACCGACCGCAAGACGGTCCGGCACCCGGTCGTCGGGGACATCCTGCTCGACTGCGACGTGCTCCTGGTGCCGGGCGCCGATCTGCGCATGGTCACCTACACGGCAGCGACCGGTACCGCCGACGCGGACAGACTGGATCTGCTCCGCGTCGGCGGTGTCGGTGCCTCCAGGGCGTAGGTCAGCCCGCGGGGGGCGTGCGGATCGCGGCGATGTCGAACTGGAGCCGCACCTTCTCGCTCACCATGGCCCCGCCTTCGGCCAGCCGGGAGTTGTACGTCAGGCCCCATTCGGAGCGGTCGATCGTGGTGGTGCCGTCGAAACCGACCCGTTCGTATCCGAAGGGGTCGGTGACGTAGCCGATGTACGTCAGTTCCAGAACGACGGGACGGGTGACGTCCCGGATGGTGAGGTCACCGGACATGCGATAGACGTCGGCGCCCGCGAGTTCCACGGACGTGCTCGTGAACCGCATCCGCGGATAGGTCCTGGCGTCCAGGAAGTCACGGCCCACCAGATGCGCGTCGCGTTGCTCCACTCCCGTGTCGACGCTGGCGGTGGACAGGATGATCTCGGCCTTCGAGCGGGCCGGGTCGCGGCCGTCGAAGTAGAGACGGCTCTGGTATTCCGCGAAGGCTCCGCGCACCGTGGTGACCATCGCGTGCCGGACCGAGAATCCGATCCGGCTGTGCGCGGGGTCGATGGCCCATTCCCCGGTCAGAGCCGCCAGGGCGGGATCCGGCAGGACCGCGGTGGCGGCCGACGCGCCGGCGGGGGGACGGGGAACTACGGCGGGCTCCGGGCGGCGGAACGTGCCACGGCTGAACAGACTCATGATTCACCTAACTACTGCACGGGAGTTGCCCCCGGCAAGCCTTGATCAGACATTAAGGCTTTTCCCGTCCGCGCGGCACAATGTACATACCTCTCCCCCATCACGGCGGAACGAAAACTCCACACACCCGTCACCCGGTTCCGAGAATTGAACCCGCTCGGCTACTCGGCCCCGACGAGGGTGCGGACCTCGAAGTCCTCGTAACTCTGCGGCACTTCGGGACTGCTCAGTATCGAGCCGAGCCAGCCGAGGAGGAAGCCGGCCGGAATCGAGACGATTCCGGGATTCTGCAACGGGAACCAGGCGAAATCGACGGACGGATAGAACGAGGCGGGCGTGGAGGACACGACGGGCGAGAACACCACCAACAGGACCGAGGTCGCCAGACCGCCGCAGAGACTGAGCAGCGCGCCCTGTGCGGTGAAGCGCCGCCAGAACAGGGTGTAGACGAGCGTCGGCAGGATGGCTGACGCGGCGATGGCGAAGGCGAGGAAGGCCAGTGTGGCGGTGTTGGTGCCCCAGGAGACCAGGGCGAGCAGCATGCCGAGGACACCGATGACGACCGCGGCGAGGCGGGCCACGGCCAGTTCCTCCGTCTCCTTCGCCCTGCCCTTGCGGATCACCGCGCCGTAGAGGTCGTGGGCCAGGGAGGTGGCGGCGGCCAGGGTGAGGCCGGCCGCGACCGCCAGCAGGGTGACGAAGGCCAGGCAGGACAGCAGGGCGGTCAGGACGGCGCCGCCCAGGTCGTGGGCGAGCAGGAGGACGGCCGCGTCCCCCTTGCGGTCGGTCTCCGCGATGGTGTCTCGGCCCACGATGGCGGTGGCGCCCAGGCCGAGGATGCCGGCCGCCAGGCAGACCAGGCTGACCAGGCCCGTGGCCCAGACCACCGAGGTGCGCAGGACGGTGCTGGACTTCGGGGCGAGCAGCCGCATCATCACGTGCGGGAGGGCGGCGAGGCCGAGCACGATGGCCAACTGGAGGCTGAAGAAGTCCAGTTTGTTGGTGGTGCTGCCGCCGTAGCGCAGTCCGGGTTCCAGGAACCGGCTGCCCAGGCCGCTGTTGTCGGCCGCGGTACCGAGCAGCGAGCCGACGTTCCAGTCGAAGCGGTTGAGCACCATCACGGCCGTCACGGTGACGCCCGAGATCAGCATGACCGCCTTGACGATCTGGATGAACGTGGCTCCGGGCATGCCGCCGATCGCGGCGTACACGATGACGATAGTGCCGATCACGACGACGCACAGCAGCCGGGTGTTGGCGCTGGGTTCGCCGGTGAACTGGGTCAACAGGGCGACACTGCCGACGAGTTGGGCCACCAGGTAGAGGGTGGTGATGGTCAGGGTGCAGATGGCCAGGGCGATCCGCACCGGCCGCTGCATACGCGACAGCCGCAGGGCCAGGGTGTCGCCGAGTGTGAACTTGCCGGAGTTGCGCAGCGGTTCGGCGACCAGCAGCAGGACCATCATCCAGGCGACCGCGGTGCCGCAGAGGTAGAGCAGTCCGTCGTAGCCGGTCAGGGCGACCAGTCCGGTGCTGCCGAGGAGGGTGGCCGCCGACAGGTAGTCGCCGCACATCGCCAGGCCGTTGCGCAGCGGGGACATGGTGCGGTTGCCGAGGTAGAACTCGCTGATCTCGTCGCGCTGCGGTGCGGTCAGCAGCGCGGTGAACAGGGTGACCACGACGACGGACAGGAAGAGCAGGAGCGTGAGTTGCAGGCTGAGGCGGTCCACGACCGCGGCGCCGAGGGTCACCATGTGCGGAAGTCACCACCGCGGGGATCGAAGGGGCCGCGCGGGGCCGCGGGCGCCTGTTCGGCCGCTCGTACCTGGTCCACGGCCTCCTGCTGGCGGGCGAGGCCGCGCAGACCGCGGGCGATGGGTGTGACGTGGGTACGGGTGTGCACGAGATAACGCCAGGCGATCACACCCATGATCACGAATTGTCCCAGCCCGAGGGCCAGGCCGACCGTGAGGTGACCGGCAAGGGATTGATTCATCAGAGCAGGAACAAAACTGGACAGCAGGACATACGTAAGGAATCCGCCGACGGATCCGGCCGTCGCGCGCACTCCGAACCGCCGATGGGCGTGCCGGAGGGACTGATATCCGGGATCGTGCGACACCGTGCGCCGATCGGTGTGTTCGGGGGGATTTTCGGCGTACGGCGGCGGCCCGCCGAGCCGCGTGGAGTGCCGGGACACAATGCACCTTCTTCGCTGCTTCGCGCCGCGCATCCGACTCGTTCTCGTCACGAGCAGCCGATCAGCCGGCGTGCAGGCGCGTGGAGGTACGCCGGAGTCAGGCTCTGTGCGGACTTCGTGGGGGATTGGTGAATATGAAATTCGAGCGGTTCTGAATTCCTGGGGACATGGGGCCTTGTTCGGCAACCGGCCGATACGTCGGTGGGTGACGACGTGACCGGGAGTGGGGATTGTTGCAGCGCCTCCGTTGAACTATCAACCGGCGCGACATTTCCCTTCCTGACACTGACTCATTCACACACTTCGAGATCCGCCCACAGCCCGCCACGACCTGCGAAAAGGACCATGCCGGGAATAGGTCTGCACCATTCCCCCGGTGAGGTTGTCTCAAATGCAGTGCACAACTTCAGCGCGTCACGAGAGGTGACAGACCGTCAGAAAGGTCAAGGAAGCACCGGGACGGGACCAAGGGAAACCCAACACGCCGTCATGGTTGCCCCTTGCCGTGCCATGGTTCGGCAACGTGAGGGATCACGGGCGGACCCGGTCATACGTTCCTCTGCGTGAACTCTGAAGACTCCCCCCTCAGATCCGCCGGCCGCGCGCCGGTCACTCCCGCCCGCCGCACCCTCCTGCGTGCCGGGCTGACCGGGGCCACGGCCCTCGGTACGGGCGTCGCTCTCGCCGCCCCACCCGCCTCCGCGGCGCCCGCGACGCGCCCCCGGCCCACCACCCCCGAGGAGGCGCTGCGCGAACTGGCGGCCGGCAACCGCCGCTGGCGCACCTACCGCGAGCAGCATCCGGACGAAAACGCCGCCACCCGCAAGAGCCTGACGACCGGTCAGCACCCCTTCGCCCTCGTCCTCGGCTGTGTCGACTCCCGTGTGCCGCCCGAGCTCGTCTTCGACCAGGGTCTCGGTGACCTGCTCACCGTCCGCAGCGCCGGCGAGGTGCTGGACGAGGCCGTGCTCGGCAGTGTCGCCTACGGCGTGCTGGAACTCGGTATACCGCTGGTCCTGGTGCTCGGGCACCAGTCGTGCGGTGCCGTCCGCGCCGCCGTCGAGGCGGACACCTCCGGCAGGCAACTGCCCGCCCACATCCAGTACCTGGCCGAGCAGATACGCCCGGCCATCGACCGCACGAAGGAGGGCGACGCCCGCGTCGACGCGACCGTCGACGCCAACGTCCGGGCCGTACGGACGCGGCTCGCCGCGGAGCCGGACCTCGCCGCTCAGGTGACGGCCGGGAAGCTGGCCGTCGTCGGGGCCCGTTACGAGCTGACCACCCAGCACGTCCACAGCGTGGGCTGAGGTCCGCCCGCCGAGGCGGCGGCCGGTCCCGGCAGCCTGCGCACCACGGGTCGGTTCGCCAACGCCCGTGGTACGTCGGGTCCCCGACGGGACGACCCGGCCGGCCGCCGCCGCGGCGTCCTGATCACCCTCCAGGAAGGCGCCGAGTTCAAGCGCCCTGCCCCGACAGAGCACTGCGCAGACACGCCGCCAGCCGGGACGCGAGACTCCCGTCGGGGTCCAGACGCGGGTTGAAGATCGTGACGTCGAGGCCGACGGCCCGCTCGTCGGAGACCGCCATGCCCAGCACACGCTCCAGCTCCGACCAGGTCAGCCCGCCCGGCAGGCGGTAGTCGACGGCCGGCATGAGCGCGTCGTCCAGGACGTCGGCGTCGACATGCACCCAGTGACCGGTGCTCGGCCCGGAGGCGAGCCGTTCGAGGGCCTGCCGCGCCGCGTGGGGTGCGCCCAGAGCCCGTACGGCGTCGAGGTCCAGCGCGGACAGACCGGGCGGCAGGGGCTGCATGCCGGCCTGCGCCGACTCGGCGGCGTCGCGGAATCCGAACGCGACGACGTCCTCGTCGTGGAGGAGGGGACCGCGGCCTTCGAGGTCGGTGAGCGGGCGCGGACCGCGGCCGGTCGCGAGGGCGAGTTCCATCGAGGCCACCTCGCCGTTCGGCTCCGCCGACGGCTGGTAGAAGTCCGTGTGCCCGTCGAGGAACAGCAGACCGTGCCGCCCGCGTCGGCGCAGGGCGAGGAGGTTGCCGAGCAGGATGCTGCAGTCCCCGCCGAGCACGACGGGGAACAGGCCCGCGTCCAGGGCCCCGCCGACCGTGTCGGCCAGGTCGACGGAGTACCGCGCGATGCCGTCCGGATTGAGGACCCCGGTCTTCTCGTCCCGGCGCGGGTCGTAGGCGGGTGCTTCGACCCGCGCCGACCTCGCCACCGGGAGACCGTCCGTCAGCCCGGCCGCCAGCAGCGCGGTGGGCAGGTGCTCGACTCCGGTGGGCCGCAGCCCGAGCACCGAGGGCGCCTCGATGACGGCCAGTTCCCGCATGTCCGTCGCCTCCTTCGTCCGCCGGACGCTCCGTGCTCGCCACTTCCCAGGATCCGCCGGAACCGGGACCACCGCACCGGAGCCGCCCCCACGGAAAACCAGGAGACGGCACCGGCGGCCGCCACCTACTGTTGATCTCATGGAGGTCACCCCGCACACCCACACCGCAGCCGCGCGAGCGACCAGCTCGCCGGCTGCCGATGCCTGACCTCTCCTCTCCTCCGGCGGCCGGAAACGGATCGCCGGTGCGTGCGGTGCCTCACCTCTGTCGCAGTCTGTTCCGGCGGTTCGTCCCGGTCCCACGCCCGGACCCACGACCCGAAGGAACACCGCCATGGACACGGACCGCGTCATCCACCGCTTCACCGACTTCTACCGCGAGCGCGGACACCACCTGATCACCGGCGGCACCCTGCTGCCCCCGCCCTCGGACCCGGTGCTGTTCACCACCTCCGGCATGCATCCCCTCACCCCGTACCTGGAGGGCAGGCCCCATCCGCTGGGCCGCCGCCTGGTCAACCTCCAGCGCTGTCTGCGCACCACGGACATCGACGAGGTCGGTGACTCCACACACCTGACGGTGTTCGAGATGCTCGGGTCGTGGTCCCTGGGCGACTACGGCCACCCGCAGAGCCTGCGCTGGGGCTACGAGCTGCTGCGCGACGGATTCGGCGTACCGGACGAGCAGCTGTACGCCACGGTCTTCGGCGGCGACGACCAGGTCGGCCCCGACCTCGAATCCCTGCGCACCTGGCAGGAGTTGGGCCTTCCCGTGGAGCTGACGCGGGAGGAGAACTGGTGGTCCAACGGGCCCGTCGGGCCGTGCGGCCCCGACTCGGAGATCTTCGTGTGGACCGGTGGCGACGACACACCACCGCAGGGCACGCCCACCACCGATCCCCGGTGGGTGGAGATCTGGAACCACGTCCTCATGGGCTACCGCCGCCACGAGGACGGCAGCCTCCATCCGATGCGGCGGCCGAGCATCGACACCGGTATGGGCCTGGAACGGCTCGTGACCGTCCTCCAGGGCCGCGACTCGGTCTACGACACCGATCTGTTCGAACCCTGGACCCGCACCCTGCCCTCCCTGTGGAACCTGGACGGGCCCTCGCTGCACCTGCTCTGCGACCATCTGCGCTCGTGCGTCGTCGTCCTCGGCGACGGCGTACGACCGTCCAACACCGGCCGCGGCTACGTACCGCGCCGGCTGATCCGCCGACTGCTGACCTCGCTGTGGCACGGCGACCGAGGCCGTATGCTGTCCGACCTGCCCCTGGACCTCATCGGTCACACGCTGGACCACTTCGGCCAGTCCCTCGGCACCGGCCCGGTCCGTGACGTGCTCCTCGACGAGGAACGGCGCTTCCGCGGCCTCCTGGAGCGGGGGCGGCGTCTGCTGTCCCGGCCCGAGTACCAAGGGCCGCTCGGGGACGAGGACTTCGCCTACCTCCACGACACCCACGGCCTGCCCCGCGAACTCGTCGTCGGTCTGCGGGAACTCCGGTGACCACGGCCGCCGGCGAGGGCCGTACGAGGACGGCGGGGCCGCTACTCCGTGCGCAGCGCGGTCGCCGTACGGGACCGAGCCGCCCAGCTCGCCGGCAGGAGCGCGCCGAGCAGGGCGATGAGGATCCCGGCCAGGCCGAGCAGCACCAGCTGGGGCACGTCGTACACGTCGAGGACCGACGGCGGCAGATCGGTGCCGGCGGCGTGCCCCATCACCGGCAGCACGTAGCCGTGCAGCGCGAACCCGGCGGGCACGCCGAGGAGAGCGCCCAGGACGCCGATCCCGGCGACCGAGGCGAGCACCAGGCCCACGGTCTGCCGGGGTGACATGCCGAGCGCCTTGCACACGCCCAGGTCGTGGACGCGTTCGCGGGTGTCGAGGACGACGGAGTTGAGCACGCCCAGGCCGGCCACGCAGACCAGCATGAGGGTGAGCAGTGCCGCCATCGACTGAAGGATCAGGGCGAAGTTGTCCCGCTCGGAAGGGGAGTTGGCCATGGCGTCACCACCGAGCGGGCGCAGCGCCGCGGCCAGCTTCTGGGCGTACTGCGCGGGATCGACGCCGTCGTCCACCTCGATGAGGTAGACGCGGGGTTGGATCGCCGGGAAGTCGGTGAGGTCCGCGTGGATCTCCAGGGTGTCGTCCGAGGTGTCGAAGGCCTCGCCGACGATGCGCAGGGCCCGCGTGTCCTTGTGGAGGGTCACCTTCACGGTGTCACCGACCTCGGCGCCGGTCGTCTCCAGGAACCGCGAGGGGACGACCACCTGCCCGGGGCCGGTGAGCCAGTGCCCGGAGATCATCTCGTAGCCGCCGACGCGGAAGTCGCCCTGGTAGAGGCCGGCCCGCACCGAGCCGGAGACGCCGGCGACGGTGGCCTCCTCCTGGGTCTTGCCGTAGGAGGAGGCGGTACCGGCCTGGGCCTCGATGGCGGCGCGCGCCTGGGCCGGGTCGACGGCCGGGATCTCGGACCGGTCGCCCGCGGGCGGGGGCCCGCCGTGGGGCGAGGGCATGCCGGTGAAGGCGGTGACCGCGGCACGGTCCTCGGGGTCCTGTGCGGTACCGACGGCGTTCAAGGAGGCGGTCAGTCCGACGGCGAAGGTCGCCGCGACCGTGCCGAAGGCCACCGCGAGCAGCATCGCGAGCGCGCGGACCGGGTGGGCGAAGGGGGCGGCGAGGCCGTAGGTGACCGCCCTCGGCAGGGGCAGCCGTCCCGCGGCCCGATGGGCCCACCGGCCGCGTCCCGTGCGGGGCGCGCGGCCCACCGCGATGGCCTCGACGGTGCGCAGTCGGCCGGCCCGCAGGGCGGGGACCAGCGCCGCGATCCCGACGACCAGCAGCGCACCGGCCACCACCACGACGTCCACCCACCAGGCGACCGACAGGGAGGCCGTGCCGTACGCCTGCTCGGTGTCGGCCAGGAGCGGTACGGCCAGCAGATTGCCGAGCACGACGCCCAGTGCGATGCCCGCGCCGGCCGGGATCAGGGCCTGGGCGACGTAGGCGCGCACAACCTGGCGCGGGGTGAAGCCGATGGCCTTGAGGATGCCGATCCGGCGCAGACCCACGCCGACCGCGCCGCTGATCACACTGGCGACGATGATCACCGACATGACGATGCCGAGCACACCGAAGGCGATCAGGAACGGGATGGTGGGCGCCGCGCCCTGGTCGGCGGCCCGCTTGGTGTCCAGGTAGGACTGGGTGCCGAGCAGCGCGTCGGACGGCAGGGCGGCGGCGAGTGCCTCCCGGTGCTCGCCGATCTCCGACTTCGAGGGCGCGGGGTCGAAGCGGTAGAGCATCTGGCTCGCAAGAGGGGTGTCCTTCGACGCCAGCGCCCTGACCTGCGCGGGGGTCACCCAGGCCTCGGCCGTCTCACTGACCGAGGTGGCGAAGCCGACGAGGGTGAGGGCCGGACCGTCCGCGGCCTCCGAGATCCGCAGCGTGGAGCCGAGTTCGAAGGCCGGCCCGATGAAGGACGTCCCCAGCACGATCTCGCCGGGCTTCGTGGCCCAGCGGCCCTCGGTCAGGTCCAGGTCGTCCACGTCGGCCCGCGGACCGGACCTGCCGACCAACAGCAGCTCCGGCGTCCGCCTGCCCTCCGCGTCGACCACATGGATCCTCGCCGAGGGGTACGGCCCCGCGGTCGCCGTCACCCCGTCGAGGCGCGCGGTGCCCTCGATCCCCGCCGTATCCGCCTCGGCCGGGTCGAATTCGGCGGTGAGATGTGCCCCGCGCTGCTGTCCGAAGGCACGGTCGAAGGGTGCCTCGGCGGCGACCATGAGGGAACCGGCGACCACGGCCGCCGCCACCGCCATCATCGTGGCCACGGCGATCACCACGGTCTGCACCCGCCGCCGGCCCACTCCGGACCGTACGACCCGGCCGAGCGCACCGGCTCCGAAGCCCCTCATCGGACGGCCTCCGCACGCGTGTCGAGGGCGAGGCGGCCGTCGACCAGGTGAATCGTGCGGCTCGCGCACGCCTCGGCCAGCGCCAGGTCGTGGGTGACCAGCACCAGGGTCTGCCCGCCGCGGTGCAGGTCCATCAGCAGTTCGCGGACGTCCTGGCCCGACGCGCTGTCGAGGGCGCCGGTCGGCTCGTCGGCCAGGAGCAGCGCCGGCCGGTTGACCAGGGCCCGGGCGACGGCGACCCGCTGGCGCTCGCCGCCGGACAGCCTGCCGGGATAGGCGCGGGCGTGCTTCTGGATGCCCAGCAGTTCCATGAGCTCCCCGGCGCGTTCCGCGGCCCGGCGCCGTGCGGTTCCGGCGAGTTGGGCGGGCAGCGAGATGTTGTCGGCGACGGTGAGGTCGTCGAGCAGGTTGAAGAACTGGAAGACCATGCCGATCCGTTCGCGGCGGAACCGGGCCAGGGCGTGCTCGCCCATCCGGTCGATCCGCTGCCCGGCCACGGTCACGGTGCCCTCGGTCGGCTTGTCGAGCCCGGCGACGAGGTTGAGGAGCGTGGACTTGCCGCTGCCGGAGGGCCCTGTCACCGCGAGGGCCTCACCCGGGGCGACACGGAGGTCGAGCGGGCCCAGCGCGGGGGCGCCGCCACTGTCGTAGCGCTTGGCCACGCCCGTCAGTTCGATCACATGCGTCATGGGAAGGTCCGTCCTTGCGGTCGAGGGGCTCGTGTCGGTGCCGGCCCGGCGAAGGTATGGGCGGACGCCCGGCGGGCGCGTCGGCCGCGGCACCGACCCGCGGCCCTTCGCGGGGAGGACGCCGCCGCGGGGTCATCCCCGCGACGTACGCCTCATGGACGGCGGGTCGGCCGCGCAGGCGGACGCCGGGCCGGGTGGGACGGACCCACAATGAGCGGATGGAGACGGAGGACCGGCGCGTGTGGCACCGGCAGTTGTTCGACGCGCTGCGGCCGGAGGCGAGGAGGGCACCGCTGTCGCGGCGGGCGCTGTGGGCCGACGTGGTGCTCGCG
Organism: Streptomyces lincolnensis; assembly: GCF_001685355.1. Lineage (GTDB taxonomy): Bacteria > Actinomycetota > Actinomycetes > Streptomycetales > Streptomycetaceae > Streptomyces > Streptomyces lincolnensis. The sequence goes on from NZ_CP016438.1 coordinate 417,564, forward strand.
GTGCTGCTGACGTTCGTCGCGCTGGTCGTGGCGGCGCGGTTCCCGGGCGACGGGCCGGTCCACGTCGGGCCGAGGGTCGAGTACGGGATACCGGAGGTGCCCCGTCCCCCGGCACCGGGTGTGCTCCTGCCGGAGCGGGAGTCCTCGCCGCCCTGGCCCCTGGTCGTGCTGTCGGCGCTGCCCCTCGCCGTCCGGCGGCTCCATCCGCTGGCCGCGTTCGCGGTGGTGATGGTCGGAGCGCTGGGCATCGGCGACCGCGCCTCCTGGATCACCGTACTGACCTGTGTCATCGGGGCCTACAGCGCGGTGATGTACAGCCGTCACCGGGCGGGCGCGATGGCCGGGATGGTGGTGGCGGCCGTTCTGGCGGGCTTCGCGTTCCGGGAGACGGACCCGGTGTTCCCGGGCTGGTCGAGCCCCGCGGTGGTGCTGCTGGTCGCCGGGGTGCTGGCGGGCGTCGTCCGCCTCTGGCGGCGCCAACTGGCCGCCGGGCGTGAGCGGTTCATGGCGTTGGAGCGGGCTCAGGAGGAGACGATGCGCCGTGCCGTGGAGGAGGAACGCGCGCGGATCGCGGCCGAGTTGCACGACGTCGTGACCCACAATGTGAGCGTGATGGTCATTCAGGCGGGCGCCGCGCGCAAGGTGATGGACACGGCGCCGGAACGGTCGAAGCAGGCCCTGCTGGCGGTCGAGGCCGGGGGCCGCGCCGCCATGGCCGAACTGAGGCATGTGATGGGCCTGTTGGCGGCCCCGGACACCGGTCACCTCGACGGCGCCGCCGACGGCTTGGAACCCCAGCCCGGCCTGGGGCAGTTGGACGCCCTGATCGAGCGGGTACGCGCCGCCGGGACACCGGTCGACGTCACGGTGTCGCTGCCGCCGGACGCGCTGCCGCCCGGGGTGGAACTGACCGCGTATCGCGTCGTGCAGGAGGCTCTCACCAACACCATCAAGCACGCGCCCGGCGCCGACGCCCGCGTCAGGATCGGCTGCGCCGGGGACCGGCTGCGGATCGAGGTCACCGACACCGGCGCGGTGCGCGGCTCACCCCAGGCGGACGGCAACGGCCGCGGGCTGATCGGCCTGCGCGAGCGCCTCGCGGTCTACGACGGCGACCTCACGGCCGGGCCGACCCTCACCGGCGGCTACCGGATCACGGCCGATGTCCCGTGGCGGACCGCATGAGCCGGCCCGTGCTGCGCGCCGTCATCGCCGACGACCAGGCCCTGGTCCGCACCGGTTTCGGGATGATCCTCGCCGCGGACGGCATCGAGGTGACGGCCGAGGCGGCGGACGGGGCCCAGGCGGTCGCCGCGGTCCGGCGCACCCGCCCGGACGTCGTCCTGATGGACATCCGGATGCCCGGCATGGACGGCATCGAGGCCACCGGCCGGATCCTCGCCGACAAGGAGGCGGCCGGTACCCGCGTCATCATCCTGACCACGTACGACCTCGACCACTACGTGTACGCCGCGCTCACCGCCGGGGCCAGCGGCTTCCTGCTGAAGGACGTCACCCCCGAGCACCTGGTGGCCGCCGTACGGCTGGTGCAGTCCGGCGACGCCCTGCTCGCGCCCTCGATCACGCGGCGCCTGATCGAGCGCTTCGCCCACCGCGAGGAGGCCCGGCCGGCCGCCGCGCACCGTGATCTGTCGGGGCTGACGCCGCGTGAGCTGGAGGTGCTGCGCCTGCTCGGGACGGGGCTGAGCAACGCCGAGCTGGCGGAGCGGCTGTTCCTCAGTCCGACGACGGTGAAGACGCACATCGGCCGGATCCTGTCGAAGCTGGAGCTCCGCGACCGCGTGCAGGCCGTCGTCCTCGCCTACGAGACGGGGCTGGTCACTCCCGGGGGTCCGGCCGGCGAGGTCGCGCCGGGCTGAGTCAGTCCTCCATCAGTCCGGCGGCGACCGTCGCGCCCAGTTCCCAGCACGCCTCGATGTCGGCCTTGGCCGGTTCACCGGTGACGGCCAGCGGATCGGCCGCGCGGCGCCAGCCGAGGCCGGTGGTGATGGCGTCGATCCCGCGCAGGGCGCCGGTCACGTCGTTCCCGCCGTGCACGTAGTAGCCGAACGGCCTGCCGCGCGTGGCGTCCAGGCACGGGTAGTACACCTGGTCGAAGAAGTGCTTGAGGGCGCCGGACATGTAGCCGAGGTTGGCCGGGGTGCCGAGGAGATAGCCGTCGGCCGCCAGGACGTCCGAGGCCGTCGCGGCCAGTGCCGCGCGCCGTACGACCTGGACGCCCTCGATCTCGGGCGCCGTCGCACCGGAGACGACGGCTTCGAACATCGCCTGGCAGTTGGGCGACGGCGTGTGATGCACGATCAGCAAAGTGGGCACGTCCGAACCCTGCCGTGCCGGGGCGGACACCCGCAAGCGGACGAAAGAACCCCACCCCGGACGTCCGGGGTGGGGTTCTCGATGGAGCGCCGGGCAGGCCTTGCACCTGCATCTCCCCGCAGGAAGCGGGACGTCTTTCCTTGGACCACCAACGCACTGTCGGCCACCGGTAGTTCGGCGCCGCGTTCTGGATCAAGCATACGCCATGGGGAGCAGTGCACCGCGCCGAAAACACGTTGCGGGGCGCGGGCCCCGCCCTCGACCCTGACCGCATGTCCTACCGCCTTCGCCCCGCCGCTCTCGGCGACGCACCGGCCGTCACCGAGCTGCTCAACGACATCGACCGGATCGAGATCGGCCGGGCGGAGACCGACCTGCACATGGTCGAGGCCGATCTGAAGCATCCCGACACCGCCCCGGAGCGCGACTCCTGGCTGGCCTTCGACGGGAACCGGCTGGTGGCGTACGGGCTGCTGTGGGACGAGTCGAACGGCGAGCGGATCGACGTGGACCACTATGTGCTCCCCGACCACCAGGAGGCCGGCCGGCGCGTGTTGGAGGCCCTGGAGGCCCGGGCCCTGGAGAAGGCCCGTGGCAACGGCGCCGCCAGGGCCGTGGTGCACCTCCAGCTCAATGTCGCGCCCACCCTCGACACCGCGCTGCTGCGCGAACGGGGCTGGTCCGTCGTACGGCGGTATCACGTCCTGGAGCGTGCGCTGCGGCCCGGCGCGGACCAGGTGCCCGAGACGCCCGCCGGGGTACGGGTGCGCTCCTGCGTCGACGCGGCGGACCGCGCTCGTGTGCACGAGCTGTACCAGGACAGTTTCGCCGAGCACTTCGACTTCCAGCCGCGCGCCCTTCCCCAGTGGCTGCACGACGTGGACGCGGACGGGCTCGACTGGTCGCTGGTGTGGATCGTGGGCACCGAGGACCTCGGGGACGCCGGGTTCCTGATCGCCCGTGACGACCGCGCGGCCATGGGATGGATCCGCAGCATCGGTGTCCGGCGCGAGGCCCGCGGCCGGGGCCTCGGCGGTCTGCTGCTGCGGCACGCGTTCGCGGCCTTCGCCGCCCGGGGGCGCGACACCGTCGGGCTCGGTGTGGACACCTCGAACGCCACCGGGGCGCCCGAGCTGTACGCGCGCAACGGCATGGGGGTCCACTACGCCGTGGACACCTGGGAGACCGTCCTGAGGTGACCTGCGAACACGTTTGCTACGCTCCCCGAGCCTTCCGTGGGGGAAGTCCGGTGAGAGTCCGGCGCTGACCCGCAGCGGTGTGCGTGAGGGGCCCGGTGGTCCGTCGCGCGAGCCCGATTGCCCACGGCGAGGTTGCGACCCGTCGACTGCTCGCCGTGGACTGCGAGAGGGGACCGCGCGGTCTTCGTGCCGTACGGGCCGTCTCCTTGAGTGAGGTTCATCAGGCGGCCCCACGTGAAGGACCGCCAGGTGCTGCGAAGTACGACCCCCGGTCGAATATCCGTTGTGCCGCTGGCCATTGGGCTGGGTGTGCTGCTCGTGGTGTCGGTGCTGTGCGGGGTGGGGCTGGGTGCCGCGGGGATCGGCCCGGGCGAGATGTTCGGACTCCTGTGGGCCGGGACGACCGGCGGGCGCCTGCCCGCCTCCGACCTCGCCTCCTACACCATCGTCTGGGAGATCCGGCTGCCGCGGGTGGTGCTCGGCGCGGTCGTCGGCGCGGGCCTCGCCTCCGTCGGTGTGGCCGTGCAGGCCATGGTGCGCAACGCGCTGGCCGACCCGTTCGTGCTGGGCATCTCCTCGGGCGCGGCGGTGGGGGCCAACGCCGTCATCCTGCTGGGCGCGTTCGCCGGGCTCGGGGTGTGGGCGTTGTCCGTGTCGGCCTTCGCCTCGGCGCTGGCGGCCATGGCGCTGGTGTACGCGGTGGCCCGCTCGCCGCACGGGCTGACCCCGCTGCGGCTGATTCTGACCGGTACGGCGCTGGCGTACGGCTTCGAGGCCGTCACCACCGTGATGGTGTTCGGCGCCGCCCGGGGTGAGGCGGCGCGGTCGGCCATGATGTGGCTGCTGGGCAGCCTCGGGGGCGCGACCTGGGCCCAGGTGCCGCTGGCCGCCGTGACCGTGGCGGCCGGGTGGGCGTGGCTGCGGTGGCGGGCCGAGGCGCTGAACGCGCTGGCGATGGGTGACGAGACCTCGGCCGCGCTGGGCGTGCGGCCGGGGCGGCTGCGCAGGGAGCTGTTCCTCGTCACCGCGGCCGTGACCGGGACGGTGGTCGCGGTCAGCGGGGCGATCGGGTTCGTCGGGCTGATGGTGCCGCACGTGGCGCGGATGCTGGTCGGCTCCGATCACCGGCGGGTGCTGGCCGTGGCCCCGCTCGCCGGGGCGGTCCTGCTGGTGTGGGCGGATCTGCTGTCCCGGCTGCTGCTCGCTCCCGCCGAGCTGCCCGTCGGGGTGATCACCGCGGTGGTCGGGGTGCCGGCCTTCCTGCTGCTGATGCGGCGCGGCGGCTACGCGTTCGGGGGGCGGTGACCGTGCGCCTGGACATCGAGGGCGTGTCCGTCGAGGCCGCCGGTGCCCGGCTCGTCGACGACATCCGGCTCACCGTGGACAGCGGAACGGTCGTCGGACTGGTCGGCCCCAACGGCAGCGGCAAGTCGACCCTCCTGCGCTGCGTGTACCGTGCGCTGCGGCCGGTCGCGGGCGCGGTGCGGCTCGACGGCGAGGACATCGCGCGGATGCCGTCCCGCGCCGCCGCCCGGCTGCTGGCGGCGCTGCCGCAGGAGTCGTCGGCCGAGTTCGACTTCACCGTCGCCGAGGTCGTCACCATGGGACGGCTGCCCCACAAGGACCGTACGGCCGCGTCGGATCAGAGGATCTGTGCCGACGCCATGGACCGCACCGGCGTCGGGCACCTCGCCGACCGCGGGTTCCTCGCCCTGTCCGGCGGCGAGCGGCAACGGGTCCTCATCGCCCGCGCCCTGGCCCAGCAGCCCCGGGTCCTCGTCCTGGACGAGCCCACCAACCACCTCGATGTCGCCCACCAGTTGGACGTGCTGTCCCTGGTCCGGACGAGCGGCCTGACCGTGCTGACGGCCCTGCACGACCTGAATCTGGCCGCCGCGCACTGCGATGTGCTGTACGTGCTCGCCGCCGGCCGGATCGTCGCGTCGGGACCGCCGCGCGACGTGCTCCGGCCGGACCTGCTGGCCGAGGTGTTCGGCGTCCGCGCGCATCCCGTACGGCATCCGGAGACCGGTGCCGTCCAGCTCCTCTTCGACCGGCTTTCGACCACCACCCCGTAAGGACCTTCATGCGCAAGCTGCTTCCCGCCGCCCTCGCCCTCGCCGCGACCCTCACCGCCTCCGGCTGCGGTGCGACGGTCGAGCCGGCCAAGAGCACGACGTCCCACGCGGTCACCCTGACCAACTGCGGCCGGAAGGTCACCTACGACAAGGTCCCGCAGCGGGTCGTCACCAACGACGTCGGGATCACCGAGCTGATGTTCGCGCTCGGCCTGGAGGACCGCATGGCCGGGTTCGCGATGCCCGACGACAAGGGCGACCTGAACGGGGTGCCCTGGAAGGACGGCTACAACCGGGTGAAGTGGCTGTCGAAGGACCAGCTCACCAAGGAGAACGTCCTCGACGCCCGCGCCGACCTGGTCTTCGCCGGCTGGAACTACGGCTTCCGCGAGGACAGCGGCTTCACGCCCGACGCGCTGCACAAGCTCGGCATCCCCACCTACACGCTCACCGAGTCCTGCCGCAACGGCCGCACCGAGACCTCACGCGGGATCATGCCGCCCCTGGAGGCCCTCTACACGGACCTCACCAATCTCGGGAAGCTGTTCGGCGTCGAGAAGCGGGCGGCCACGCTGATCGCCGGCTTCAGGAAGGAGGTCGCCGCCGTGCACGACAAGGCGCCCGCCGAGCGTCCCAAGGTGTTCCTCTACGACAGCGGGCAGGACCAGCCCTTCACGTCCGGGCGGTATGCCGCACCCGAGCAGATCATCAGCGAGGCGGGCGGGGTCAACGTCATGCACGACGTCGCCGACTCCTGGACGACGGTGGGCTGGGAGAGCGTCGTCGAACGGGACCCGGACATCATCGTGATCTGCGACTACGGCGACGTGAGCGCCGAGCGGAAGAAGAAGTTCCTGCTCTCCTACGCGCCGCTGCGGAACGTCTCGGCCGTGAAGCACCGGCGGATCTTCGTCCTCGACTACGTCGACCTGGTCGAGAGTCCGCGCAACCCGTCCGCGATCGCCCGCCTCGGCGCGTATCTGCGGACGGCACAGCGGTGACCCGACGCTCACCGACAACCTGTACCTCAAGGGCGGCGTGAAGATCGCGGGAGTGCCGGACTGCTGAGGCCGATCGGCCCGTAAGCCCGGTTCGACGGGGACCCCGGTCGCGTGGGTACGCGGCCGGGGTCCTCGTCGTTGCCCGTGACTCCGGGCACTCATGATCGTTGGCCCCGCTGGCACCGCCCGTGTCCGGGGCGGCGCGCGCCTCCTCGCCGTGCTGCGAGGGGGCGTCGAGAGTCACGGAGAGGGGCTGGGCTGATGGCCGACTGGATCACGATCGGTGTGTCGGCGGCCGCCGTGTCGTGTCCGGTACCGGCGCTGAGCGGCTCGGCCGTGGTCGTCGACGGGGCGCCGGACCACGCCCGGGTCGTGGTGTGTGCTCCCGACGCCTGGATCGTCATCGGCGACGACGAGGTCGTGCCACCGCCTCCGTCGCCCACCGCGACACCCAGGGCGGCGGTACCGTCCGTGGAACCCGCGCCCGTCGCCGTACCTTCCCGCCGTCCCGAGCCGGCCCCGCCGCCCCGCCGGGCGCCCGACCGGCCGGTCGCGCTACGGGCTCCGGCGCCGCCGCCGGAGCCTGCGGCGAGCGGTGCGGCCCCCGGCCCGGTGGAGGAACGGCCCGAGGTGCTCCCTCGGCCCGCGCCGCCGGCCTTCCGCTGGGTGCCGCGCGCCCACTACGTCGGCGGACCGCAACGGCCCGCGCCGGGTGGTCTGTCGACGACGTTCACCATGGTCGTGGTGACGATGCCCGCCGTGCTCGCCGCGGCGGCGCTGCGGCCGGGTTCGCGCCGCCGGAGCGGCCGCGGCTGAGGCCGCTCCCCCTGTTCCTCCCCCTCCCTGTCCCTCCCTCCTCCCTTCCTCTTCCCTTCCTCACAGCTGGAGTTCCGTCGTGCCCGAGTGGCTGATCTACACGCTGGCCTCGCTCATGGTCTGCGCCCTCGTCGTCACCATCGCCATGCTGCGGCATCGCCGGGTCTCCGAGGACGAGGACACCTCCGAGACACCGGATGTCCTGGAGTACATGGTGATGATGGTCGGCGTCGTCTACGCCATCGTGCTCGGCCTGGCCGTGGCCGGTGTGTGGGAGGCGCGCGGTGCCGCCGACGACACTGTGCAGCGCGAGGCGCAGGCCCTGTACGAGGTGGACCGGCGCCTCGACGTGTATCCGGCCGCCTTCCGCGACCAGGTGCGTGGACGCATCGACGCCTACGTCCGCCACACCGTCGACTCCGAGTGGCCCGCCATGGCGAACGACGAGCCCGTCGACGCCACGGGAGCACGGCTGCTGGACGGCATCCGCTCCGACATCACCCACCGCGCTCCGGGCGACGAACTCCAGGCGCAGGCCTACCAGCCGCTGCTGGACCGGGTGGCCGCCGCGGACGACGCCCGCCACCAGCGCCTGGACAGTGTCGGGAGCACGCTGCCCGGGGTGGTGTGGTTCGGTCTGATCGCCGGGGGGTTCGTGACGCTGGGGCTGCTCTTCACGCTCCAGATCCGGCGCTCGGCGCGCGAGTTGCTGCTGGCCACCGCGTTCAGCGCCCTGGTCGTCTTCCTGTTGTTCCTGGTGTGGAGCTTCGACGCGCCCTTCGGCCAGTCGGGCGCGGAGTCGGCCGATCCCTTGCGGGAACTGCTCACACCCACCGTCTGAGCGGCCGGGCGGGCGCAGTTCTTCCTGATGTTCTTCCTGGTGCGGGACATGAGCGCAGTGTGTGATGGATCTGTGAACACGACCCTGTCGACCTCGTCGCTGCGCCCGTCGGACCGCGCGGAGTTCTGGCGTGACGCCGTGTCGCGCACGTTCATCCCGCTGGACGTCGTCCTGCACGAGAGGGAGCCGACCGTGGCGACCATCACCAGCCATCGGTTCGGTCCCCTCCAGGTCTCGGCGGTCACGGCGGGGCCGCAGACCGTCGTGCGCGATCGCCGGATGATCGCGCGGGACGGGGAGAGCCATCTGACCCTGACGATCCAGCATCGCGGGACGGCGCGGCTCGTCCAGGACCGTCGTGAAGTGTTCCTGGGCCCGGGGCAGTTCGCCCTCTCCGACGCCTCGCGGCCGTTCGAGAAGGTGCTGCCGGGGACGTTCGGCCTGACGGCGTTCCATCTGCCGCGCACCGCCCTCGACATCGGGGACCGGGAGTTACGGGCGCTCACCGCGACGGTGTTCTCGCCCGGCGGCGGGTGCGCGGACGTCGTGGCGAGCTACCTCGGGTCGCTGGCCCGTTCGGCGGCGGGGCTGGCGCCGGAGTCGGCGCACCACCTGGGTCTCACCGCCTGCGACCTGCTGGCCACGCTGCTGCGGGAACAGCACGGCAGGCTCGCCCCGGAAGCTCCGGAGGCGGCCCGGGCCATGCTGGTCCGCGTGCGGAGCTTCACGCTGGAGCACCTGGCCGACCCCCGCCTGTCGCCGCAGATGATCGCGGCCGCGCACCACATCTCGGTGCGCTACCTCCACAAGCTCTTCGAGAGCGAGGACACCACGCTGACGAAGTGGATCCGGTCGCGCCGGCTGGCGATGTGCCGGCGTGATCTCGCCCGGCTGCCGGTGCGCGGGGCCAACGTGGCGGCGGTCGCCCAGCGGTGGGGTTTCGTCAGTCCCGCGCACTTCAGTCGTGTGTTCCGGGCCGCGTACGGCCTGGCGCCCCGGGAGTGGCAGGAGGCGGCCCTGGCCTGTGGTCGGGCGCGGTCCACTGCTGGTGCAGGTTCCTCGCCTCGTCCAGCCATCGGTCGCTCCCTGCCCCGGTGAAGCAGCGCAGGGCGTCCTCCAGCGCCGCGAGTGCCTCCGGTCGCCGGCCCAGCGCCCACAGGGCCTGGGCCTTGCGCATCGTCGGCACTCCGCGGTTCAGGGCGACCCCGACCCGGGCGTCGAACTCCAGGGCGCGGTCGCAGACCGCGTGCGCGGCCTCCCAGTCCTCCAGGTCCAGGAGTACTCGCGCCTTGCCGCTGAGGGCGTTCATCGCCGTGAAGTCGGCGATGTGCGGTGCCGGGGCGGTACGCGGATCGCTCACCCGTGCCACGGCGGCGTCGAAGGCGTCGGCCGCCTCCTCCAGCCGGCCCACGGCGCGCAGGTTGAGGGCGAGGCCCAGCAGCGCCTGCGGGTGCCCCTCCTTGTCGCCCGCGGCGGCGAACAGTTCGGCCGCCCGCCGGGTCTGCTCCACGGCGGACGTGAACTCCCCCGAATCCCGGGCGGCATAGGCGGCGTACGTCAGGGACCATGCCTCCTGAACCGGGTCGTGCGCGCGCCGGGCCAGTTCCGCGGCCTCCAGCGCGATCGCCATGCCCTCGGCCGGGCGGTCGAGGCATTGGGCGACCGCCCAGGACAGGTAGTTGGCGTGGGTCGCTTCGAGTCCGGGGTCACCGAGCGCGTGAGCGGCGGCCCGCGACAGGGCGAAGACAGTGTGCCAGTGCCCCCAGTGGGACCAGCGGTCGGAGAACCAGTGCATGGACTCCGCGACGTCGACGACCCGCCGGTGGTGGCCGGCCGCCGCCGCGGCCCGCAGGGCGGCGAACCAGTGGGCGCTCTCCGTCTGGAGCCAGCGCTGCGCGGAGGCCGGGTCGTGGCCGTCGGCCGGCGGACCGGGGACCGGCCGCGGGTCGTCGCCGGGTTCGAACCACTGTCCGGCGGCGCGGGCGGTGTCCAGGAGCCAGCCGTCCAACCGCGCTCGGGCGGCCTCGCGTTCCTCGGGTGTCTCCTCGTCACGCAGGCGCTGGTGGGCGTACAGCCGGACCAGGTCGTGGAAGGAGACCCGGTCGCCGCCGGCGGCGTTCAGCAGGCCGAGTTCGATGAGTTCGTCGGTCATCCGCTCGACGCGTGCCGGCGTGAACGAGGTGAGCGCCGCGCCGTGGGCGGGCGAGAAGTCGGGGCCCTGGACGAGGGAGAGGCGCCGGAACAACTGGCGTGCGGGTGCGGTGAGTTGCTCGTAGGAGAGAGTGAAGGCGGATTTCACCTTCAGGTCTCCGGCGGTGAGCCGGTCCAGGCGCAGGTCCTCGGCCGCGAGCCGGTCGGCGAGGCCGGTCGCGCTCCAGGCCGGGCGGCTCACCAGGCGGTTGCCTGCGATGCGCAGGGCGAGGGGCAGGCCGCCGCAGAGGTCGGCGATGCGTCGTAGGGACGCGGTGTCCTGCCGGTCCGTGCGGTCGGCGGTGATCGTCTCCAGCAGGGTGGTGGCCGCGTGGGCCGGGAGCGGGGTCGGCACGAGTCGGCGGGCGTGCTCGATGCCGGTCAGCGCGCGGCGGCTGGTGACCCAGAACACGCACTTCCCGTCGCCCGGCAGCAGGGGGCGCAGTTGGGCCTCGTCGGCGGCGTTGTCGAGGATGACCAGGACGTTCTTGTCCCGGACGACGCGTCGATGGAGCACCTGGCGCTCCTCCAGGTCCGCGGGCAGGTCGTGTTCGGGCACTCCGAGTGCCTTGAGCAGGCGGGCCAGCGCGTCGTGCGGGTCGAGGGGTTCCTCGTCCAGGCCGCGCAGGTTGAGGAACAGGCATCCGTCGTCGTAGCGCGCCGCCTGCCGGTGCGCGGCCTGGACGACCAGTGTCGTCTTCCCCAGGCCGGGGGCGCCGCTGACGATCACCGGGATCGCGGCGGTTCCCGGCGTCCCGGCCGCGTCGAGCCGGCGGATCTCCTCGTCGCGCCCGGCGAAGTCCGGTACGGCCGGGGGAAGATCGCACAGGCCGTGCGGGGGGCGCCGGGTTCGGCGGGTTCGGCGGCGCCCGTCGCGCGCGGCGGTGAGCAGGCGGTCGGTGTCCTCCCGGGGCAGGCGGAGGGCGGTGGCGAGGGCCTGGACGGTGCGGGCCTGGGGTCCTCGGCTGCGGCCGCGTTCCATGTCGCCGATGGCGCGGTCGCTGACACCGGAGGCGAGGGCGAGTTCCTCCAGGGTCATCCCCGCCGCGTGTCTGTGGCCGCGCAGCAAGGGGCCCAGCGCGTCCGATTGCGGACCGACCACGACTGTCCGTTCCCTTCCCTGGCGACACCTCGATGTGTCGGAACAACGTGCCTGCTCAGGGGGGTATTCCGGAGGCCGGTCGGCGCCGGTGCGGACGCGGGGGTCCGGCCGGGGCCGACCAGCCCGTGCGCTGCGGGACCAACAGTGGTGCGCGCTGGGTCAATCGGTACCGGTCCGCCGGACCTAGCGTGTCGGGCGGCGGTCCGGAGCCCGTGCTCCGGGCCGCCTTCGCCGGTCACACCTCCGGCGTACCGCACACCGATTCAGGAGACGCCCATGTCCGATGCCGCCCCGCCGGTCAAGCCGGTACTGGAGCCCGCTGCGCAGGCGTTCGTCGAGGCGACGGCGAACCCGCCCTACCTCTTCGACCTGCCGCCCGCCGAGGGCCGCAAGGCCGTCGACGAGGTCCAGTCCGGTGCCATCGACAAGCCCGCCGTCGACGAGGAGTGGATCACCGTCCCCGGCGGCCCCACCGGCCAGGTCCGCACCCGCATCGTCCGCCCCGCAGGAGCCACCGGCACCCTCCCGGTCATCCTCTACCTGCACGGCGCCGGCTGGGTCTTCGGCAACGCCCACACCCACGACCGCCTCGTGCGCGAACTCGCCACCGGCGCCGGCGCCGCCGTGGTCTTCCCCGAATACGACCTCTCCCCCGAAGCCCGCTACCCGGTCGCCATCGAGCAGAACTACACCGTCGCCCGATGGATCACCACCCACGGCGCCTCGAAGAACCTGGACGCCTCCCGCCTCGCGGTCGCCGGGGACTCCGTCGGCGGCAACATGAGCGCAGCCCTGACCCTGATGGCCAAAGAGCGCGGCGACGTGTCGCTGGTTCAGCAGGTGCTGTTCTACCCGGTCACCGACGCGAACTTCGACACCGCCTCCTACCGCCAGTTCGCGACCGGCTACTTCCTGCGCCGCGACGGCATGCAGTGGTTCTGGGACCAGTACACCCGGAGCGAAGCGGACCGCGCCCGGATCACCGCCTCCCCGCTGCGCGCCACCACCGACCAGCTCACCGGCCTGCCCCCGGCCCTGATCATCACCGGCGAGGCCGACGTCCTGCGCGACGAGGGCGAGGCGTACGCCAACAAGCTCCGCCAGGCCGGCGTGGCCGTCACCGCCGTCCGCTACCAGGGCATCATCCACGACTTCGTCATGCTCAACGCCCTGCGCGAAACCCACGCCGCCCAGGCCGCCATCACCCAAGCCGTCACCACCCTGCGCACCGCACTCCACCCCGCCTGACACCTGCCTGAGCACCTGCCTGACATCCGAGGAGTACATCGACATGTCGACCCCTACGGTCGTTCTGGTCCACGGCGCATTCGCCGACGCCGGCAGCTGGGCCGGTGTCATCACCGAGCTCCAGAGCGACGGCATCGCGGTGATCGCCCCGCCCAACCCGCTGCGCGGCCTGGCCTCCGACTCCGCGTACGTGGCGTCCGTGGCCGCCCAGGTCGAGGGACCCGTCGTCCTGGTGGGCCACTCCTACGGCGGCGCCCTCATCACCGTGGCCGGCACGACGGAGAACGTCGTCGGTCTGGTCTACGTGGCCGCCTACGCCCTGGACGAGGGCGAGAGCCTCGGCGAGCTCCAGAACCGCTTCCCGCTCTCCCCGCTGGTCGGCAACCTCAAGGAGTGGACGTACCCCGTGGCGGGCGGGGACCCGGCCGTCGAGGTCACCATCGCCGAGGACGCCTTCCCGTCGGTGTTCGCCGCCGACGTCCCGGCGGACGTCACCCGGGTCCTCGCGGCGGCCCAACGCCCGCTGGCGGCCGCCGCGTTCGAGGAGACCGCCACCGCGGCCGCCTGGCGGACCAAGCCGTCCTGGGCCCTGGTGGCCGGCGCGGACAACGCGATCAACCCGGAGGTCGAGCGCTTCGGCGCCAAGCGGGCCGGGGCCACGGTCGTGGAGTTGGAGGGTGCCTCGCACGCCGTGGCCGTCTCCCGGCCGAAGGCGGTCGCCGACCTGATCCGGGACGCCGTACGCGCCACGAGCTGACGCGAAGACCGCCGCGTCCGGGGCCGGTGGCACCACGTCGTGATCCGCACGGCCTCGGTGTCCCCGGCCTTTCCGCTCACTCCCCCGAGCCGCAGCACCCGCCCGTCTCGCCTACCGCGGGAGCGGTGTCCAGGCGGCAGAAGCACGAGGCCTCGACGGGTACGTCGGCCAACGCGGTGGCCACGCGCAGCTGTTGGGCCACGATCTGTGCCTCCCCCGCCTTGCCCAGGCGGACGAGGCACTCGTGGAGGCCGTGCAGGGCCCAGACGTTGCCCGGGTGCTGGAGGGCTCGCGGGAGGGTGCCGTCGAGGCCGAGGTCGGCGCGGTAGACGGCCTCGGCGTCGGCGAGGCGGCCCTGTTCGAGGAGGAGGGCTCCGTAGGCGTGGCGGGTGGGTTGCATCCATCCCCAGGGCTCGTCGTAGGGGAGGTTGTCGTCCAGTGCGATCGACCGCTCCAGGGCGGCGAAGGCGGCCTCGAAGTCGCCCTTGCGGTAGTCCAGTTCGCCGTCGAGCATGGCGGAGGCGATCGCGAGGATGTCGGCGCACGTGTTGTTGAACAGCATGCGGGTCTCGGGCACGCGGGCGACCGCCTCGTGGAACAGACGGCGTTCGGCCTCCGCCTCGGCGACGCGGCCGGTGGCCGAGAGGGCGACGCCCCGGGCGTAGTGGAGCATCGCGGTCGTCACGGAGTACAGGTCCGGGTCGGTGGGCAGCGGCCGGGCCAGGATGTCGGCCCAGCGGCCGAAGCGGATCAGGACGTGGACCCGCATGGCGAGGAAGGCCTCCAGCCAGTCGGCCATGGGCGGGCTCTCGACCCGCAAGAGGTCCTCGGGGATGGATGCCTCCAGTTGCGCGGCCGTCTCCAGGGCGACCTGCGACTGGCCGAGGAACATCGCGCCGTAGATCTTGAAGTGGTAGTTGTGGCACCGGTAGAGCGTGTAGAAGTTCATCGTTCCGGACCGTGCGCGGACCTTCTCGTCGACGGCGACGGCGAGGCTGTTGTCGCTGACCACGCGCCGGTAGTCGCCGCAGAGGACCTCCAGGTGCGAGGGCATGTGGTGGAGGTGCCCGGCGTCGGGGACCAGGCCGCGCAGGCGGTCGGCGACGAGCAGGGCCGCCTCGGGGGTCGGGGACATCTCCATCAGGTGGATGTACAGGTGCAGTACGCCCGGGTGCGACCGCCCCGCCTCCTGGGCGAGCGCGCGGTCGAGGACGGCCTTGGCCTCCAGGGTGCGGGCGCCCTCGGCGGGCTCGCCGGTGCGCAGGTCCCACAGCTGCCAGGGGGTGAGGTTCATCAGGGCGTCGGCGTACAGGGTGGCGATGTCCGGGTCGTCCGGGGCCAGGGCGTGGACGGTGCGCATGCTCTCGGCGTAGGGCTCGTTCCACACCGAGCAGTCCTCGACGGGTTTGTCCTGCGGGTAGCGGGCGCGCAGTGCCTCGATGAGGGCGCGTTCCACGGGGGTGGCGCCGGCGGCTTTCTCGTGGGCCAGTTCGACGGCGGCGTGGGTGCGGTCGACGGCGGTGGCGAGTTCCCGTTCGTCGAAGAACTCCCAGGGCTTGTTGTAGTTCGGGCCCAGGGCGTAGGCGATGCCCCAGTGGGCCATGGCGCAGTCGGGATCGGCCGCGGCGGCGGCCTCGAAGCAGGCGACGGCCTCCTCGTGGTGGAAGGCGTACGTCCACGTCAGGCCCCGGTCGAACCAGAGCTGGGCCTCGGCGGACGTCGTCGTCACCGATCGGCCGTGGGGGCCGAGGTCGTAGTACTCCATGCGTCTCTCCTGCACGTGTGCGCCCGCTCGACGGATGATGTCCCGGTGCCGATTTTCCCCGAGTTGGACGGATCCACGTGGAAAATCGCCGTGTCGGTCAGGAACGCCGAAGTCCGAGGGCGAGCGTGTCCAGGTGGTCCGCGACGGGGCCGAGCGTGAGCAGGCCGCTGCCCGCGCCCGCGAGTTCGCCCGCGGCCGGGGCGAGCGCGGTGTGTGCCCGCCGCATGGTCGGGTGGTCGCCCACCTTGGTCGCGGTGTGCGCGAGCAGGCACCACAGGGCCTCGGCCAGGTGGTCGCGGGGCGGGGCCGGCACGGTGCGAAGCAGTTGTACGGCCTCCTCCTCACGTCCCTCGTGCGCGAGCAGCAGGGGACGCACCCATGGTTCGTACGGGCCCCAGTCGGTGTGCGGGTCGGCGGTGACGCTTACGCCGTGGCGCACGTGCAGGCACAGCAGGGCCAGCGGCAGCAGCCCGGACTCCAGGCCGGGCATGCCGGCGCCGGTCAGCGTGGTGGCGGCGGCACGGTAGGCCGATTCGGCGGCGGGCAGCGGCTCGGTCAGTGCCGTGCGCAGCGCGCGGTACCCGGTGGTGAAGACCGTCACCAGGGGCAGTTCGTGCCGTGCGGCCAGCGCGTCGGCGGCCTCGGCGTGGCGGTCGGCTCCGACAAGGTCGGCGCGTGCGCAGCGTGCCTGGAGGCGGATCAGGTGGCCCAGGACCTCGTGGGTCGCCAGGCTGTTGCGGGCGGCCAGGGACAGGATCTCGGCGCCGATCCGGTCCCGCCGGGCGGCCAGGCCGGTGTGTTCGAAAGCCTGCATGAAGCGGCCGTTGAGCGCGAAGACGAGCAGGGGCGCGTCACCGAGCCGGCGGGCGATCTCCTCGGCCTGCCGGGCGGCCCGCAGCGGCCGGGCGTCGGACGCGGGCCCCTCGGGGGGCAGGGCGCCGCGTGATTCCACGGCGATGGTGGCGAGCAGCCGGGCCCGGGCCGCGTCGTGTCTGCCGGGCGGCAGCAGGCCCAGGGTCCGTTCCGCCGCTCCCACCAGCCGCTCCGACTGGTGGACGTCGTCGGAGCGGGTCCACAGGGCGGGCACGTCGTGGACGCCGATGACACGGGCGGTCAGCTCCGGGTCGCCCAGTTGCTCGGCGGCCTCCACGGCGGCCAGCCGGTGGCGTCGGGCCGCTTCCAGGCCGCCGCCGCCGGTCACCGCCAGATCGCGCATCAGACCGGCCGTCGACTCCAGCCGGGCCCGGGCCCGCGAGGGCACGACGCTCTCGTACGCCGCGGTCGCCCGGGCCCAGACCTGCGCCGCCGAGTCGCCGAAGCCGGGATCGAGGTGGTGGGCGTGGCGCAGGACGTCCTCCTCCATACGGTTCAGCCGCGGGCCGGGGTCCACGCCCAGGTGCTCGCGCAGCAGCTGCCGGGCGCGTCGGAGAACCGCCAGCGCGTCGGTCTGCCGTCCGGAGCGGTACAGGGCCAGGGCGAGCAGCTGCCAGGCGTCCTCCCGCCAGGGGTGCTCCGCCACATGGGCGTCCAGGTCGGGCACCGCCTCCGCGGCCGCGCCGGACGCCATCCGGGCCTCGGCGCGGCGCTCGACGGCGGTCAGCCGGAGCTCCGCGAGCCGGGAGCGTTCCGCACGGGCCCAGGGTTCCTCGGCGACGTCGGCGTAGGCGGGGCCGCGCCACAGCTCCAGGGCGGAGCCCAGGCCGTCCACCGCCTCGGTGGGCGGGACGTGTGCGAGCGAGCCGACGAGGCGCTCGAAACGCCAGGCGTCGACGCTGTCGTGGTCGGCGCGCAGGGCGTAACCGGGGCCTTCGGTGACCAGCAGCCGGGCCGGTGCCCGCGGGGGCCGTTCGGGTTCCAGGGAGCGCCGCAGCCCCGCGACGAAGGTCCGCACGGCGCTCACCGCGTCCGCCGGGGGCTCCTCCCACAGGTCCGCCACCAGCCGGGCGACCGGTACGACCCGGCGCCGGGCCACCAGGAGGCGGGCCAGCACGGCGCGGTGCCGGGGGCCCTTCAGGGCCAGAGGCGCGCCCGTGTCGTCCCAGGCGGCCACGGGGCCCAGCACCCCGAACTCCACTCGCACGCCGTTCGTCGCCCTTCCTCACCGCTTGCCGTCGGCTCAACGTACACGCGTTCATCCGCTGCTCATCGGCGCCTCGGAGGCTGAGGGCACCGCACTCCGGACCGAACGAAAGGAGCCGAACCGTGGAACCGACCGTCCCGGGATTCGAGTACCACCGTGTGGAGGGCGCCGGGGGCGTCGCCCTCAATGTGGCCGTGGGAGGCCGGGGCACGCCCGTGGTCCTGCTGCACGGCTTCCCGCAGACCCACCTGATGTGGCGGCACGTCGCCGCGGACCTGGCGGCGGACCACACCGTCATCTGTCCCGACCTGCGCGGATACGGCGACAGCGACAAGCCGCGGGAGGACGGTCCCGACACCTACGCGAAGCGGACCATGGCCGCCGACGTCGTCGCCGTGGCCCGGCGGCTGGGCCACGAGCGGTTCGCGCTGGCCGGGCACGACCGCGGTGCCCTGGTGGCCTTCCGGGCGGGCCTCGACCATCCGGCCGCGATCAGCCACCTGGCCTGTCTGGACGTCCTGCCGACCCTGGACATGTGGGAGGCGTTGCGCGGGGCCGCGGCCGCCGTCGGCTTCCACCTCTACCTCATGGCCCAGCCGCCCGGCCTGCCCGAACAGATGATCACCGCGAGTCCGGACGTCTTCTTCGGGCACTTCCTGGACCTGTGGGCCCAGGCTCCCGACGCCATCCCCTCCGACGTCCGGGCGGCCTATCTGCGCGCCTGCCGCGGGGCGGTGCCGTCGATCGTCGCCGACTACCGGGCCTCGGCGGGCATCGACGTCGCGCACGACACGGCCGACCGCGCCGCCGGGAGGCGGCTCACCATGCCGGTGGCGGTGCTCCAGCAGGACTGGGGCGCGGCCCTCGGCTTCGACGCCGCCGCCCTGTGGGAGGCGTGGGCGTCGGACCTGCGGCACTCGACCGTGCCGTACGGGCACTTCATGGCGGAGGAGGCGCCGACGGACGTCGCCAAGGCGCTGCGTGAACTGATCGCGCGCTAGGTCGTCTCGCTCCAGCACGTGCCGAAGGCCCGGCCGAGTCTCATCGGTGGCCGGGCCTTCGGGGCGGAGCGGTGTCAGTTGCCGTCGAGTCGTGCCCGCAGGAGCTTCTTGCCCAGTGCGGCGCCCTTGCGGCTGTCGGCCTGGGCCTTGCGGAACAGGTCGGCGACCTCGGTGTCCTTCTCGCGGTCGGCGTCCTGGATGTAGCTCTCCAGGCGCAGCGCGTTGTTCAGGCACGCCTCGACATACCAGATCAGGTTGTAGTCCTTGTCCGGCGTTCCGGTCACGCCGCCGGTCTCCGTGCTGCTGGTCATTCCGGCCTCCTCCAGCGCTTGTCGTTCCGGAGCCGGACGAGTACCCGTCCGACCGGGGACGGAACACCCCGGAAGGCCGCGCGTCCCGGGCGGTCCGCCACGACGGCCGCGCCGATGGCGGGCATGCGTCGCGGGGACGCGACCGGTCCCCCGTTCCGGTCGTGCCCCCGCGGTGCGTAGAACTTACGTCTTAAAACGAACCGTTGGGAATCGTGTCGGTGCCCGCTGCGCCCGTGTGAGGGCTCACCCGTGCACAGGTGCGTCCGGATGGTCCGGTTTCGCCGGGCCGAGGGCGGGTGGCTGGAGATCGCCTACGGCGAGATGGGCGAGGACGACCTCGTAGAGGTCGCTGCCGGCGGCCAGAAGTTGCCGTTCGAGTACGGGTTCCGCGCTGCGGACGTGCTCGCGGACGGTCTGGGCGTGCATGCCGAGGATCTGCGCGGTCCGTTCGGAGTTGCCGCCGGCGGCGATCCAGGTGCGCAGTGTCCGGCGCAGGTCGCGGGTGTCCGCGTCCAGCCGCGCCAGCAGCTCGTGCGCCCAGCTCTGCACCGCGGGCCCGGCCATCAGGTCGCCGAGCAGGACCCGGGGCGTCTCTTCCCAGGTGCCCTCGGCCGCTGTTCCGTCGAGGCCGACCTGGTGGTTCAGGGCCAGGTGGGCGACGGCGCGGACGGTGAGGTCGGAGAAGTCGGTGCGCAGCAGGCCCTCGACGCGTTCCATGCGGGCCCGCACGGTGTTGCGGCTGACGCCGAGGACCTTCGCCGCGCTGACGGCGGTGAACTCCAGCCCCAGCCGTGTGGTGGCGAGGAGTTCGGCCCGCGTGTGGTGGGCCAGGGTGTCGAGCGGCCGCAGGGCGCGGGCGGTCCACTCGCGCAGCGCGACCGGGTCCATCAGGCGTTCGGGGTGGGTGCGTTCGGCGTACACCGCGGCCTTGTCCGGCCGGAAGTGCGCGACCGCCAGGGCGCTGACGGCCTGTCCGTAGGCGGTGGCGGTCCGCGCCAGGCTCTGGCGGCTGCTGCCCCCGACGAACATGCCCGGCTGCCGGCCGACCAGCGTCCGCAGGGCCTGCCCCTCGGCCTCGCCGGGCGCAACGACGATCACATGCTCGTCCACGGCGGGGCAGCGCACTACCAGGGCCTGTTCCGCCGTCATGTCGAGGCAGTCCTCGACGAGCCGGTCGCGTTGGCCGGCCTCGCACTCCAGGACGTAGACGCAGGCCGTGTCGGTGTCGAGCAGCCCGGGCCACAGCCCCGCGGCGACGCGCCGCGCCGACACGGTGTCCTCCACCATGAGCAGTTGCAGGATCGCCAGCCGCAGATCGGACGCCGCCCGCCGCAGGCGGTCCCCGGTGGCGGTCGTCTCGCCCGCCTGGAGCAGCACCTCGACGATCTGGGCGGTGTGCAGGACGATCTCGGAGGCGCGACGGTCCAGCGGTGTCGGGCGGGACACGGCGAGGACACAGGCCGCGGCCGGCTGCGGGCGCTCCACCCGGACCAGGCGCAGGCACCGCTCCTCGTCCTCCCAGGAGGCGGAGGCGATACGGCCCGTCACAAGGTCCGCGAACAGGTCCTCGGCCATGGTGATCCGGGTGCCGGCGATCAGGGCGCCGGTCTCGTCCTGGAGGGAGACCGTCCCGCGCACGGTGCCGGCGAGCCAGGCGACGACCCGGCCGACGTCACGCCCGGTCGGCCGCAGATGGTCGAGCAGTTCCCACGCCCACGCTCTGTCGGCGGTGGTCGCCGCGGTGCTCTCCCCCTCCGTACGACGGAACCCGTCCTTTCGGCCAGACATCTCGGCCTTCTCCTCGCCCCTCGCTCATGCGTACCACTCGGGGACGTTACCTCACGCCCGCGGGCCGGGCGCCCGGCCCGCACCCTCGCTCCCGTCGCGGACGCGGACGTGCCGGTGACCGTCGCGCGGGAAGGCGGGCGGGGCTGCGGGCATGACCTCGGCGAAGAGGTACCCGCACTTGTCGGCGACCCGGCAGGAGGCCGTGTTGTCGATCCGGTGCATCAGGTCGAGACGGGGCACTTCGTCCGCCGTGAAGGCGGTGAAGGCCCAGTCCGTCAGCGCCTGGAGCGCCCGGGGAGCCACGCCCCGGCCGCGTGCGTGCGCGGCGGTCCAGTAGCCGACCTCGGCACTCCCCGCCTCCGGTTTGAGAACGGCATGCCCGACCAAGGTGCCGCCCGGCGCCCGCCCGTCCTCCTCGACCACCGCGAACGCGTACCGCTGCCCCGCCTCCCAGCCCTGTTGCTGCCCGCGCACCCAGCGCACGGCAGCCGGCTCGTCCTGCGGCCCGGGACTCGTCCATCGGCGCAGGGCGTCGTCGTCCCGGTACACGGCCACCAACGCGGGCGCGTCCGCCTCCCGCCACGGCCGCAGCGCGAGGGCGGGCGCGGTCGCGGTGGCGGGGGCTTCCAGTCGTACGGCTGGAATGTCCATGATCTTCACCGGCACAGGGTAGGTGGCGGCGCCCCTCTCCTGTGCTGTCATCCGGCGATCCGTGCGCGCAGGGCGGTGACCGTCCAGTCGAGCATCGGTGCCCGGCGGCGGGGTGGGGGCCAGCCGTTGACGACGGCGAGCAGGTCGAAGTACCGGTCCGTGCGCGGGGCGTTGGCGTCCTCCAGGCGCCGCACCAGGTGGCGGCGGAGGTCGCCGTCGTCCGGGCGGCCGAGAGCGCGGGCGCAGTCCGCGGTGAGGGCGGCGACCACGGGGTCGGCCTGCCGCGATCGCGGCGGGATCTTCGAGGCCACGGCGTCCTCCGTCCGGTCGTGGGCGAGGGCCACCACATCGGGGCGCGGGGGGCCGGGAGGGCCGGGTTGCGGGTGGTCCGCGTGGCTGGCGGCCATGCGGCGCACACCGGAGCGGAAGTCCGGGTCGAGGGTGAGCTCGGCCAGCTCCACCCACGCCTCGATCTGTTCCTCCGAGGGGCTGTCCGGGAGGTCGGGGGTCATCGAGCAGCGGATCGCCTCGCGGCCGGGCACGTCACCGAGCACCGCGTCGAGGAACTCGCCGACGAGGTGGGCGCGTTCCGCCGCGGACAGCCGGGCCAGGTCATGCATGCGTCGTGTCTCCTCGGGGGTGGGGCCGCGCCGGGCCACGGCGGTGAGGACGGAGCGGCGCAGGCGCAGGATGCGGATCTGTGCCTCCAGCGCGGCGGCGTGCCCGGCCGCGACCTCACCGAGCGTCAACTCCCGGTCCACGACCTGCCGGATCGCGTCGAGGCCGAGACCCAGCTCGCGCAACGTCCGTACGAAGGCCAGCCGGGCCACCGCGTCCGGGCCGTAGCGGCGATATCCGGCGGAGGTGCGTGCGGCCGGTGCGACGATGCCGCGGTCCGAGTAGAGGCGGACGGTCTTCACCGTCAGCCCGGTGCGCCTGGCCAGTTCGCCGATGGAGCAGAGTGTGTCGCCGTCGTCCATGCCCCCACCTTGATGTCTCCCCCTGCGGGAGACTCAAGTGTCCGTCCTGCCGGCGGTCCGGGCCGCCGCCCCGGTGCCCGTGCCGGCCGCGCGGGCCCTGCGCGCCGCCGCCCCGCCCACGGCATAAGCTCGGCGGATGGCGAAGTACTTCGACGTGCACCCCGACAACCCCCAGCCGCGCACCATCTCCCAGGTCGCCGAGAGCGTCCGTTCGGGGGCTCTGATCGCGTATCCGACGGACTCCTGCTACGCGCTCGGCTGCCGGCTGGGCAGCCGTGACGGTATCGATCGGATCCGGACGATCCGGAAGCTGGACGACCGGCACCACTTCACGCTGGTCTGCCAGGACTTCGCGCAGCTCGGCCAGTTCGTCCGGGTCGACAACGACGTGTTCCGGGCGATCAAGGCGTCGACGCCGGGCAGTTACACGTTCATCCTGCCGGCGACGAAGGAGGTGCCGCGCATGCTCCAGCATCCCAGGAAGAAGACCGTGGGCGTGCGCATCCCCGACCATGTCGTCACCCAGGCGCTGCTCGCCGAGCTCGGTGAGCCGCTGCTGTCCAGCACGCTGCTCCTGCCGGACGAGGAGGAGCCGATGACACAGGGCTGGGAGATCAAGGACCGGCTCGACCACGTGCTGGACGGGGTGGTCGACTCCGGGGACTGCGGCACCGAGCCGACGACGGTCATCGACTTCTCCGGCGGCGAGGCCGAGATCGTGCGGCGCGGAGCGGGTGACGTCTCCCGGTTCGAGTAATCCGCAGGTCAAACGGAGGGGGCCTGTCACGCCACGGTGGATGGTGCCTGCAAGCATGTCGCCGGTGGCCCGGTCCCGCCGGGCCGCGACCTGCTCGTGGCCACTGCGCAGAGAGGCGATGCCATGACCTCCGTACAGACGACAACCGTGGACATACCGACCGAGGACGGCGTCGCCGACGCCTATGTGGCGCACCCCGGCGACGGGAGCCCGCACCCGGCGGTCCTGCTGTACATGGACGCGTTCGGTCTGCGCCCGCAGCTGCGGTCCATGGCCGACCGGCTGGCCGAGGCCGGATACACCGTGCTGGTGCCCAACGTCTTCTACCGTCACGGCCGGGCACCGCTGTTCGACCTGCCGGAGTTCATCGACCCCGGAGCGCGTCCGGAGATCTTCGAACGGATCGGCCCCGTCATGCAGGCGCTGACCCCGGAACTGGCGATGCGGGACGCGGAAGCGTATCTGCGGTGGCTGGCCGACTCCCCGGTGGCCGCGGACGGTCCGGTCGCGCTCACCGGTTACTGCATGGGCGCGCGGCTCGCCCTGTTGACCGCCGGCACCTACCCGGAGCGGGTCGCGGCCGCGGCCGGGTTCCACGGCGGGCGGCTGGCGACCGACGCCCCGGACAGCCCGCACCTGGTGGCCGGCAAGGTCACCGCCGAACTGTACTTCGGGCACGCCGACGAGGACCCGTCCCTGCCCGCCGAGCAGATCGACCGCCTGGAGCAGGCACTCACCGCCGCCGGTGTCCGCCACACCTGCGAGGTCTACTCCGGCGCGCACCACGGCTACACCCAGGCCGACACCGCCTCCTACGACCGCGAGGGCGACGAGCGGCACTGGGCCGCCCTGCTGGACCTGCTGAAGCGCACGTTCTGACCGGTTCGCCAGGCCCGCCCCGTGGCACGTGCATACCGCACGCGTCCTCGGGGCGGGCCGTTTTTTGAACAGTCGTCAATATCTGGCCGGAACTCATTCCTGTGTGACCGAAGTGAATCCCTGCGACTTCAGAGTTCGTCTCTTACCGCCGGTAGGGCCTTGCTTTACGCGGCCTTGACCCGTAGACCTGCCCCCACAAACAGCCGTGACTCGGGGGGAGTTCGCGTATGGAAGGCACGGTGGACGGGTTCCGCTACGGGGTGGTGACACCCGTGGCGGCCTATCTCATGGCGTGCCTGGGAGGGGCTCTGGGGTTGCGCTGCATCGTCCGGACCCTGCTGGACACGCAGTCCTGGAAGGCCGGATGGCTGGCGCTGGGCGCCGCCTCGATCGGCTGCGGCATCTGGACCATGCACTTCATCGCCATGATCGGCTTCCAGGTCGAGGAGACCAGGGTCCGGTACGACGCGAGCCTGACGGTGCTGAGTCTCGCCGTGGCGATCGTGGTGGTGGGCATCGGCGTGTTCATCGTGGGCTATCGCGGGGCGAGCAGGGGCACGCTGATCCTGGCGGGCGTCATCACCGGCCTCGGTGTCGCCGCCATGCACTACCTCGGCATGGCGGCCATGCACCTCAACGGCGAGATCAACTACTCCCCGGGGGTCGTCGCGCTCTCGGTGCTGATCGCGATCGTCGCCGCGACCGCGGCTCTGTGGGCGGCCGTGTCGATCCGGGGGTTCCTGACGAGTCTCGGGGCCAGCCTGATCATGGGTGTGGCCGTGTCCGGGATGCACTACACCGCGATGGCCGCCGTCAGCGTCCACGTCCACAACAAGGGCGGCGGGACCTGGGCGGGCGACTCGCCCACCTCGCTGTTGCTGCCCATGCTGCTGGGGCCGATCATCTTCCTCGTCCTGGCGGGCGTGGTCGTGATGTTCGACCCGCTACTGGTCCTGGGCGACGGCGACTGGACCCGCGGCGAACCACGCCGGAACGCAGCCGCGGAGGCCGCGCCCGACACACCCGCCACCCTCTTCGGCACCCCCGCCCCGACCGACTCCACCCGCGCCGAACCGACCGGACCGCCACGGCACAACGCCACGGCGGGCCACGCCCGCGCCTCCCAGGACCCGAGGTGGGCCTCGGCCCGCTCCCGGGAGGGGTGAGGCGCCGGGGCGGGGAGCGGCGAGCCGGTCGGGTCGGTGCGCCTCCCAGAGGAGCGGTGACCCGTCGGTCGGGCCGGCCACGCACGAGAGCGCCGGGCTTGCACGCCCCAGAGGCTGCGAGCCTCCGACCGGGAGCGGTGAACCGGTCGACTCCGAGCACCTCCCACGGAAGCGGTGCCCCGTCGATCAGGCGGGCCGCGCGCGAGAGCTGCGGGCCTGCGCGCTCCCAGGGGCGGCAAGCCTCCGGCCGGAAGCGGCCCGGCCGGGAACGGTCAGCCGGTCGACTCGGAGCACCTCCCACGGAAGTGATGCCCCGTCGGTCGGGCGGGCCGCACGCGGGAGTAGCAGGCACGCCGCCAGTCGGGCTCGGGGCTGCCCGGCACGCGGTGCGGTCCGGTCTCGTCCGGTGGAGGCGTGCCGTCAGTTGGGAGCGCCGGGTGGGATGCGGGGCAGGGGGTCGAGGCGTACCGACCCCGGGTCGGTGAGGTGGCGGCCGATCAGGTCGGCGGCCGCGCGCCGCCGCTCGTCGTCGGCCACCCGCAGTTCCGCCGCGAGATGGTGCAGGGCGGCCCGCAGCGGGTCACGGACCGATGCGCGCAGCGCGTCGTCGTCCAGGACGGTGAGCAGGTGGTTCAGGAGCGTCCAGTCGGCCGTGTGCTGGACCGCCGCCCCGCCGGGCAGGTCCGGCGGCACCTTGTCGACCCGCCCCCAGGTGGCGGCCAGCAGCGCGTCCACCACGTCGGTGACGCCGGGCCGGTCCGGATCGACGGCGTGCTGCCAGGCGACCCGGGTCAACCGGGCGGGCTCCAGCAGCTGTTCGGTGACCAGGGTGACGGCGGCCCGTACCGCCTCGAACGGGTCGAAGACCTGACCTGCGTCGGTGTCCAGGTACTGCTCGGTGCGCGTGTACCGGATCGCGGGCGGGGTGAGGGTGCTCAACACCGCGTCGGGCAGGGCGAGTCGCTCGGCACGCAGAAGATCGGCGAGCTGGGTGAGGGCCTCGTGCTGGGCGTCCGCCCGGACGGGCCGAGTGCCGGGCTCGATGGTCTCCCCACCAGGACGTGCGTCAGGGCCAGCGCCCCTTTCCCCGGACTCCACAGTCCCCACGCCCGAACCGATCCCGGGCTCTTCCGCCGCCCCCGACTCCCCCGCCAGCCCGTACCCGTAGCGCACACCTCCCACCAGCCGCGCCGCCGCCGCCACCTCATGACGGTGCAGGAGGTGCAACAGCGTGGCGCGCTCCTCCAGTTCGCCGGTCTGCCGGTCGGGGGGAAGGACGCCCCGGGAGAAGCCGTGCAGGGCGATGTCGCGCACACGCAGCATCGTCGCCAGTGCGGTGGGGGCGTCGCCGCCCGTCACCCACGGGACGGCGTCGGCGTGCGCGGCCCCGGGCCCGCTCGCGTCGGCGTCGGCGACGTGGATCAGGCCCGCCTCGGCGGCTTCCCGGCGCAGTGCGGCGAGCTCGGGCTCCTCGTCGCCGTCGGTGAACCGGCCGTAGGCGTGGGCGACGAGGACGTGGTCCCAGGGACCGAGGCCCCTCTCGTACGGGGCGGAGAGGTCGAGGCCGCCGTCCTCGGTGACGCCGATACGGGCGTGGGGATAGTCCATGACGGACGGCCGCGGATGCCGGGTACTGGCGAAGTTGTGCATGAAGCCGAGCGCGTGCCCGATCTCGTGCGCGGCGAGCTGCCGCAGCCTGGCGAGCACCAACTCCTCGACGGCGGCGAGCCGTTCGGCCTCGTCCGGGCGGCCGTAGGGCGCCAGGAGGGCCTCGCCGAGGGCGCGGACCTGTTCGACGCGCTGGGAGCCGAGCCGTACCCGGGCATGCAGGATCTCGCCGGTGCGCGGGTCGGTCAGACCCTGCCCGAGAGACCAGCCGCGGCCCGCCCGGTGCACCCAGACCACGCCGTTGACCTCGGGGTCGTAGGGGTCGAAGTCCGCGCCGCCGGTCTCGACGCGGTAGGCGTCGGGGAGGCCGATCCGGGTGAAGGCCTCGCGCCACCAGTTGCCGCCCTCGACGACCGCCGAGCGGAAGGGCTCGGGGACGGCGGGGTCGACCTGGAACACGATCGGCGCCGCTCCCGGACCGACGCGGAAGCGGGGCTGGAGCTTGACCTGGGTGTCCCGGACGCCGACGTGCGCATGGTCGGCGTAGCCGATGCCGTAGCCGCCTGCAGCGGGGTGGAAGCGACGCACGGGCATGGGGGAGGCGGGCAGCCGGATCAGGTTCAGCTGCTGGACCACGGTGAGCGCGCGCGGATCGGCGGCGACCGCCCGGACCGCCGCCCCGCGTCCGGGACCCCGGAAGGTGACGAGCGCCGAGAGGCGCACGCTCTCGGGGCCGGTGCGGCTGTCGGCGACGAGGGGCAGGCTGGTGCGTTCGTCCAGGGTGTAGTCGCCCTGACCGTGTTCGTGGAGGTGCTCGGCGACCTGGTCGTGGTCGGCCACGACCAGCCCGGTGGCGTCGACGACCACGGCGCCGTGCTCCTCCAGCAGCACCGGCCCGCTCCACACCACGGACAGGGCGAAGGACTCCCGCCCCGCCCGGACCGCGGCCGCGTCTCCGGAAGTCAGGAAGTGCTTGTTGCGGACGACGAGCAGGACCCGGTCCCCGGCCCGGCGGAACTCCGCGAGCCGGGCCTTGCCCGCCCTGCCCCGGTCCAGCCACAGCTCGCTCGAACCGAGACCCTGGGAGAGGGAGACGGTCAGGAGGAACGGCTCGTCGAAGTGGCGGATGCCCAACAGCAGCCGGTCACCGGGGCGTTCGGTGTCGGTGGGCAAGTCGAGGAAGTCGGGCATGCGGGGCCTTTCGGGAGACGCGGTGCTGGAGCGATGGTGTCAGGCCGCAAGGCCCGCCCGGGGGGACTCCCCCCTCCCGGCCGGTTCTAGATCGTTGTTACGGTTCACCGGTGTCCGACTCCTCACGCGATACCGCCGAAGGCGCCGGCTGGGGCACCGCCGAACGCGGTGAGTACCAGCGGCTGATGCCACCCAAGGTCGAGAAGCTGTCCTGGCTGAACCCGAAGACCCTGTGGGCCGCCCGCAACGGCGTGGTGGCGTCCTGGTTCGGCGACCCCACGGGCCGGACGCGCGGCCGGTGGGTGGCGCGGCGGGCGGCGGCCGGGATTCCCGCCGACAAGGTGATCCGGCGCGACGACCCGGACACCTTCTCCTTCATGGTCATCGGCGACACGGGCGAGGGCGACGATCCCCAGTACGCCGTCGTACCGGGCTTTCTGAAGGTCGGTCAGGACTCCCGGTTCGCGGTCGTCGCCAGTGACGTGATCTATCCGGTGGGCAGTGCGGACGACTACGGCACGAAGTTCTTCCGCCCGTACCAGGACTTCCGGGCGCCGATCTACGCGATACCGGGCAACCACGACTGGTACGAGGACCTGGGCGCCTTCATGCGCGTCTTCTGCGGTGACGCCCCGCCCCTGGAGCCCGAGCCCGCGCCCCGCCCGCTCTCCCGAGCGTGGCTGCGCCATCTGCTGTGGCACCGGCCGCGCGCCGGCGACGGCCAACGCCTCGACGAGGCCCGGCGGTTGCGGTCGGCACCGGAGCAACAGGCCGTCCAGCCGGGCCCGTACTGGGCCGTCGACGCCGGACCGGTGCGGATCATAGGCATCGACACGGGCCTGCTCGGCACCGTCGACGCCGAACAGGGCGCCTGGCTCCGCGAGGTCTCCCAGGGGCCGCGCCCGAAGATCCTCGTCACGGGCTCGCCGCTGTACGTGGACGGCGAGCACCACCCCTGCGCGATAGAGGGCGGCGGCACGGTCGACGAGATCGTCCGCGATCCGGACCACCACTACGTGGCGGCGATAGGCGGCGACATCCACAACTACCAGCGCTATCCGGTCCCGGTGGACGGCCGCACCATCCAGTACGTGGTCTCGGGCGGCGGCGGCGCGTTCATGCACGCCACCCACACCATCCCGCGCGTCTCGGTCGCGAACGTCACCGAGGAGGACTTCCGCTGCTATCCGCTGCGCGGCGACTCGCTGGCCTTCTACAGCACGCTCTACGGCCGCCGCCTGCGCCTGCGCCGCTTCTTCACCCTCACCGAGGCCGAGGCGACGGCCGTGATCGCCGAGCGGCTGGGCGTCCGGCCGACCCGCTCTCCCAGCGGACCCACGCGGGTCACCCTGCGCACGCGCCTCGTGGCGAGCCTGCTCGGCGCCGGTGGCCGCCCCGACCGCACCTCCCGCTTCCGGCTCCCGGTGCGCAAGATCTACACCCAGCTGTTCTCTCCGGGCTCCGCGACCTACAGCCCGCCGTTCTTCAAGTGCTTCCTGCGCCTGGACGTCACCCCGGAGTCGGTCCGGCTGCGCTGCTACGCCGCCACCGGCAACCGCGCCCAGGAGATCGACCCGCCGGTCGAGGACGAGGTGACCATCCCACTCACCTGATCGGATCCTCACCAGGTCGGGGAACACTTCCCTCGGCGACCGGGTTGGCACTGCCGTACTACTTGATTCATCAAGCAACCACGGAGGAGCCCGTGCCCTCGACCCCCCGCCCCCTGCGCAAGCTGGGCTTCCTGACCATCGGCCTGTTCGACGAGGCGGACCCACGCCGGGGACACGAGTCCACTCTGGAGATCATCGAGCTGGGCGAGCGGCTGGGCTTCGACAGCGCGTGGCTGCGCCATCGCCATCTCCAGTACGGCATCTCCTCCCCCGTCGCGGTGATGGCCGCGGCCTCGCAGCGCACCAGCCGTATCGAGCTCGGCACCGCGGTCATTCCGCTCGGCTGGGAGAACCCGCTGCGGCTGGCCGAGGACCTCGCGACGGTCGACCTGCTGTCCGGCGGACGCGTCAACCCGGGAGTGAGCGTGGGCCCGCCGATGCACTACGACCAGGTCAAGGACGCCCTGTACCCGGACACCGCCGACGTGGAGGACTTCTCCTACGAGCGGGTGCGGCGACTGCTGGACCTCGTGCGGGGCAAGCCGGCGACGGACTTCAGCGGCGTGGAAGGGTTCGAGGTGTTCAGTGACCGGGTGCAGCCGCACTCCCCCGGCCTGGGCCGGCGCCTCTGGTACGGCGGTGGCAGCCTCGGTTCGGCGCGCTGGGCCGGTGAGCACGGCATGAACTTCCTGACCAGCAGTGTCGTCAAGGCGGAGGCCGCGCAGGGGCCGTACGACTTCGCGGAGATCCAGCTGTCGCACATCCGCGCCTTCCGCGCCGCGCATCCCGACGGCGAGGACGCCCGTGTCTCCCAGGGCCTGGTCGTCATCCCCACGGACTCCGCCTCGCCCGCACAGCGCGCCAAGTACGAGGAGTACGCGGCGAAGCGCACGCCTCGCACCACGTCACCGCAGGGGCCGGCGCGTCTGATGTTCGCGCCCGACATCGTCGGCACCTCGCAGGAGATCGCCGAACGGCTGCACGCGCACGCCGCGTTCCGCGAGATCGACGAGGTGGCGTTCGCGCTGCCGTTCACCTTCGGGCACGAGGACTATGTGCAGATCCTGACCGACACGGCGACGAAGCTGGGTCCGGCACTCGGCTGGCGCCCGGCCGCCTGAGGTCACCAACGGCCCACCTCGGTCCCGACGATCGGCTCCGACGGCTTGCCGTCCACGCCGACCGGTACCTCCCCGGTGAGCATCACCCGGTGCATGGTCCGGGGGAAGCCGAGGTGGGCGTTGTCCCCGGGGGCCAGGTGGATGGTGGCCCGGTTGTCCCAGAAGGCGACGCTGCCCGGCTCCCAGCGGAAGCGGACCGTGTACTCGGGCCGGGTGGCCTGCGCCAGCAGCATCTCCAGGACGGCGGCGCTCTCGGCCCGGGAGAGGTCGGCGATCTGCTCCAGGTAGTAGCCGTTGACGGACAGGATCCGCTCCCCCGACTCCGGGTGGACCCGCACCAGCGGGTGCAGGGAGGCGATCTGGTGGTCCAGCAGATGCCGGACGTACGCGTCGTCGCCGGGCCGCGGCTGGTACCCCACGCCGAGCCGGTGCTCGGCGCGCAGCCCGTCCACGAACTCCCGCACGGGGGCGGAGAGTCCGGCGTAGGCGGCGGCCAGGTTGGACCAGGTGGTGTCGCCGCCGTAGGGCGGAACGGTCTCGGCGCGCAGGATCGTCGCGGCCGGCGGGTCGACGCGGGCGCCGTGGTCGCAGTGCCAGCCGCGCAGCAGGGTGTGCCGACGGCGCTGGAGCCACTCCTCGTGCTCCATGCCGAATCTGCCGCCCAGCTCCAGGCGGTCGGCGGTCGTCTCGACCTCCGGGAAGTCCGGGGGCGAGGCGCTGCCGCGCCTGCGCAGGACGACCGGCTCGCCGAACCGGCGCGCGAACGCCACATGCCCGGCGTGGTCGAGCCGCTGCCCGCGGAAGAACACCACCTTCCAGCGCAGCACGGCCGCCCTGATCGCGGCGACCTGGCCGTCGTCGAGACCGACGGCCAGGTCCACCCCGCCGATCTCGGCGCCGATGTGCCCGGCGACCGGGTTCACCTCGATGCCCGCGGCCCCCTCCCGCACGTCCCTGTCCGTCGTCATGCGCGCTCCGTCGATCGACCTCGGCTACGTATCAGAGGGTGCCAGCCGAGCCCCTGATTGGCGACCGCGCCCCACAGCGAGGTGTTCCCCGGGAAGGCAGCCCCGTTCCTGGGCGTTGCACCCGCCGACACGATCGATGTCCGAGGGAATGCGGTGACGCGATGAAGGCAGTGCGGTTCCACGAGTACGGCGGGATCGATGTCCTGCGAGTGGAGGAGGTCGAACGCCCGGCGCCCGGCCCGGGGCAGGTGCTGGTCGAGGTCCGTGCGGCCGGGATCCAGCCCGGCGAGGTGATGATCCGCAGCGGTGCGCGGCACGACCGCTGGCCGGCGACGTTCCCCTCCGGGCAGGGCAGCGACCTGGCCGGCGTCGTGGTGGAGGTCGGGCCGCAGGTGCGCGGCTTCGCCGTGGGCGACGAGGTCCTGGGCTTCACCCACGGCAGAGCGAGCCACGCGGAGTTCGTCGTGGTCGACGACGTGCATCTCTTCTCCCGTCCCGAGGGGCTCTCCTGGGACGTGGCCGGGTCGTTGTACGTGGCCGGGACGACCGCCTACGCCACCGTGTTCGCGGTGGACCCCGGACCGGCCGACACGGTCGTGGTGTCCGGTGCGGCGGGCGGCGTCGGATCGCTGGCCGTGCAGCTCGCGCGGAGGCGCGGCGCGACGGTGATCGGGTTGGCGGGCGAGCGCAACCACGCCTGGCTCAAGGAGCGCGGTGTCGTCCCGGTCGCGTACGGGGAGGGCGTGGCCGAACGGATCCGGCGGGCTTCGGCCGGACGCGTCGACGCGTTCATCGACACGTTCGGCGACGGCTACGTGGAGCTGGCGGTGGAGTTGGGGGTGAGTCCCGAGCGGATCGACACGATCCGGGACTGGCGGGCGGCGGCCAGGGTCGGTGCCCGGACCTACGGAGAGGGCTCGGCGGCGTGCGCGGTCGTGCTCGGCGAGGTGGCCCGGCTCGTCGCGCGCGGCGAGGTGGAGGTGCCGATCGCCCGCACCTACCCGCTGGAGCAGGTGCGGGACGCGTTCCGCGAGCTGGAACGGGGGCACACCCACGGCAAGATCGTGCTGCGTCCGTAGCCCTCGCGGCTGTACCGGGACTCGGTGGTTGTCGCCGTCGGCACCGCATAGGCTGCGCGGCAACCCGGACGAAACAGCCGGACTGTCACCAGGGAGGCGCTGGAGTTGTCGCACACATCCGATCGCCGGTCTTCCTGTCGCCGGGGCACAGTGTGACGCGCGACGATCTCATCGCCATGCTCCGCGAACAGACCCCGGCATGCGGGCCCGCACGCGACGCGTTGATCGCCGGGGCCGACTTCGTCGTCTGGGACGGCCTGGTCCCGGCCAACCGGCACGCGGGCGTCTTCCGGCTTCGAATGCGCCACTCCTTGAAGCGTGGCCACACGATCGACGGCCTGGCCGACAGCGTCGACATCCTTGCAGGGGCCGGGGAAGAGCCGCTTCGTACCGGATCCATCGACGCGGTGGACAGGTCATCCTGGTTCATCATCTTCCTGAACTCCACGGCGACAGCAGTGGTGGCCTGCTGCGGCGGGCGCCGGCCCACCACCATGGAGTCGGCCGACGCCCCCGTCCTCAGAGGGTGAACTCCCGGATCACCACGTTCTCGAACACCGCCGTCCCCTCGATGGAGAACAGCGCGAGCCCGGTGTCGATCAGATAGGGGAACACTTCCGACGAGTGCACGTACCGTCCGTCGTCCACGAACATCTCCACCGACGTCCGGTCCACCAGGATCCGCAGCCTCACCCTGCCCGGCGAGCGATCGAAGGGGCTGCGGCTCTCCTGCCACCGGCCGGTGGAGTCCGGGTTGACGGTGCCCCGGCGGTTGAGGAAGGCGTAGTCGCCGTAGACGCCCGCGTCGACGTGCCGTCCCCCGTCCGGGGAGCGGCGCACCTGCACACCCGCGCCCAGGAGTTGGTCCCAGCGGATCTCGCAGGTCACCTCGTAGGCGATCCCCGTGTAGTCGAGGACCCGGGTGCCGGTGACCGACAGGTCGCCGAGGCGCACGGTGCGGGAGACGTACGAGTCGAGTGCGCCGACCGGCTGCGAGGCCAGGTAGTACGCGCCGGACGAGGCACGTTTCAGGGTCACTTCACGGACGACGGAGTCGGTGCCGTTGAAGCCGTCGCAGTCGATCGTGGGCGTGATGCCCGCGTAGTCCCAGTTGTTCAGCCAGCCGATCGCGTAGCGTGCGCCCTCGTCGAGCCTGCCGTCGGGGCCCCGCTTCTCGAAGGTCACGGCGCCGTACCAGTCCCAGCCGTGGTCGAGCCACTGCGGCTCGGCGGCGTCGGCCGTGAAGGCGGTGCCGTCGAAGCTACCCGTCCAGTACGCATAGGTGTTCGGCAGCCCCGAGCCCTTGCCGTTCGCGCTCACGCCGAGCAGCCATTTCACCGTGCCGTCCGAGGCGGTGAGGCGGAACAGGTCGGGGCACTCCAGGACACCGATGCCGTCCTTGACGAAGCCGCTGACGTACGTCCAGGACTTCAGGTCCGCCGAGTGGTAGAAGCCGACCTTGTTGTTCTCGGCGAGTGTCATCACCCACCGGCCGCGCTCCTCGTCCCGGATCACCTTGGGGTCCCGGAAGTCGCGCACGCCCGGGTTGGGCAGCACCGGTTCGGTGCCGTGGTGGGTGAAGGCACGGCCGCCGTCGGTGGAGTAGTACAGGTACTGGGCCTGGTCGGCGTCGCCGTCGTGCGGTGACATCGTGGCGAGGACGACGACCGCGCCCGCCCCGAAGCCGGCCGTGTCGTCGGTGTCGACCACGGCGCAGCCGGACCAGACGTCTCCGTTGGGGGTGGTGTTCTTCGGTACGGCGACTCCCCGGTCGGTGAAGGTGACCAGGTCGGAGCTGGTGGCCAGGCGCCAGGCGGTGCCGACGACGCCGGTCGTGTAGTCGGCGTTGTAGAGGTAGTAGTAGTGGTACTCGCCGTCGATCCACACCGGTCGCTGCGGGTCGTTCTTCCACTGGTCGGGGACCGTGAAGTGGTATTCGGCGCGGTAGCTCGCGCACGACCCGGCGGACCCGGGCTCGGCCGCGGCCCGTCCCGCGGGCAGCAGCACGGCCGCTGCCCCCGCGGCCGATCCCGCGAACAGCGTTCTCCTGGAGATCACGCCCATCACACCTCGTTCCTGTCGTCGTTGACGGCGGCTCACGAGATCAGGACTGTGCGACCTAACTCGTTAAAGGTCAAGGGTTCGCGGGCCTTGACAGGGCTATGACGGGCTTCCCATCATCTGGGGCATCAGATGCCGACTAACACGAGTTAGGCCCTGTTGGATGACCGACTCGCACTTCTCCCGCCGCACCTTGCTGCGGTACGGCGCCTACGGCGCGGGAGCCGCCGCCCTGGCCGGCACCGCAGCCAGTTGGGACCGGCTCACCGGAGCCGACATCCCCGGCCGCGACGACGGCTCCCTCGTCGTCGCCACCCTCGGCCCCGCCTACGGCCCGGAGGCGGTCCGCGCACTCTCCGAGGGCTTCAAAAAGGTCCACCCCGACATCAAGCTGCGCATCAACGCGGTCCAGGCCGTCGACTGGTCGGACTTCTTCGCCAAGATCCTCACCCAGATCGCGGCGGGCACCGCCCCCGACCTCGTCTACGTCGCCACCGAGGGCGTCCAGCTCTTCGCACAGCGCCTCGGCGTCGCCCTCGACCACTGGGTCAGGCGGGACGCGGAGGAACTGCGCGAGTACTTCGCCGACGTCCACCCCTCGCTGGTGGAGTCGATGATGTACGAGGGGAGCCTCTACCAGCTGCCGGTCGAGTTCAACGCGGCCGACATCTACCTCAACAACCAGGTGCTGCGGCGGGCCGGCGCGGACTTCCCGGCGTCCGACTGGACCCGGGACGACTTCACCGGACTCCTGCGGGACATGAAGAAGGCGAGCGGCTCGCAGTTCACGCCGTACTTCTGGACCAACAGGCTGTGGGGCGGCGTGGTCCCCTGGCTGTTCGCCAACGACACCAATCTGCTGGCCGAGTCCAAGGCACCCGGCGGCGACTGGCTGTGGGACTCCTTCTACCCGGCCGACCGGCGCGGCGGACGCGGGGGCGGATTCCGGTGGACCACCCCGCAGGCCACCCACGACCGCGTGGAGGAGGTCTACGACTATCTCGCCTCCCTCATCCGCGAGGACCTGTGCACCCGCCCCGAGGGCGGCAACGGCCAGAACCTCATCGGCGTGTTCTCCACCGGCCGGGTCGGCGTCACCCCCGCCGGCGGCTTCTGGGCGGGCGGCCTGAGCCTGGCGGGCATGCGTCCCGACGGCTTCGACACCCAGTACTTCCCGCGCTGGCGCACCCAGCGCATGCAGTTCGGCGCGGCCGGCTACGCGCTGCTGCGCACGTCGAAGCGGCAGGAGGAGGCCTGGGAGTTCATCAAGTACGCCGCCCGCAAGGACACTCTTACGCAGCTGTTCGAGACCAACCAGACGACCCCGGCCCGCCGTTCGATGCTCACCGCCGACCGCTACCGCGAGACCGGCCCGCGGCACTGGCAGGTCTTCTACGACACCCTCGACAAGTTCCCCGACACCGGACCGATCCCCGCGCCGCCGCAGGTCGCCGAGGTCGAACAGGTACTGCTCAAGCACACCGGCACCGCCCTGTCCTCCCCGCGCGCGGTGCGCCCCGCCCTGCGCCGGATGCAGCGCGACCTGGAGAAGGCCATGGAGCGTGAGATATGACGGACACCCAGATCCAGGCCCCGCCGAGCACACCGGCTCCCGTCGCGGTCGCCACGCGGCCCTCCGCCCGCGAACGCGGCACCCGTGTGCTGGCAGCCCTGTTCCTGGCCCCCACGATCGTCGGCATCGTCGTCTTCACGGTCGTACCGATCGCCGGCTCGGTGGTGCTGAGCCTGTTCCACTGGAACGTCATCGACTCCCCCAGCTTCGCGGGGACGGCCAACTACCGTGAGATGTTCACCGATTCCACGGTGCTGGTCTCCTTCCGCAACACCCTGGTCTTCATGGTGTTCGCGGTGGCGCTCCAGCTGCTGATCGCGCTCACCCTCGCGCTGGCCGTCAACGGCCGGATGCCGGCCTGGCTGCGTTCGGTGTTCCGTTCGGCGTTCTTCTTCCCGCTGGTGCTGTCGGCCGCGTCGATCTCGGTGGTGATGAAGTACCTGTTCAACCAGGACTTCGGAGTCGTCAACTGGCTGCTCGGGCTGATCGGGATCGCACCCGTGCCGTGGCTGACCTCGGAGAACTCGGCGATGGCGGCCGTCGTCCTGGTCTACGTCTGGCAGCAGTTCGGCTTCTCGTTCCTGCTGTTCGTCGGCGGTCTGAACAACATCCCCAAGGAGATCCACGAGGCCGCCGCCCTCGACGGCGCGACCGGTCTGCGCAAGCACCTCGGCGTCACGCTCCCGCTGCTGTCACCCACCCTGCTGGTGGCGTCGGTGGTCGGCATCATCAACGCGCTCCAGGTCTTCGAGCAGCCCTACGTCCTGACCAACGGCGGTCCCGGTGACGCCACCCGCACCGTCGTGATGGTCATCTACGAGTCCGCGTTCGAGCAGCTCCGCTTCGGCGAGGCGTCCGCGGTGGGTGTCCTGCTCTTCGTGCTGATCATGGCGGTCACCGCCCTCCAGTTCCGGCTCAGCCGGCGTTTCGTCCACTACCAGTGAGCCGGGTGAACCCCTTGAGCCAAGCGACCCTGACCCTCAGCCGTACCCGGCACTCCCTGGCCCCGTGGGCCCGGATCGCCGGGCTGACCGTGTGCGCCCTGCTGACCCTCGGACCGGTCATCTGGACGCTCTCCACCTCGCTGCGCACGCCCGCCGAGTCCTTCGACCTGCCCCCGAGGATCATCCCGTCCGACCCCACCGTCGAGTCGTACCGCGGGGTCTTCGACCAGATCGACGTGTGGCTGCTGGCCCTCAACTCCACCCTGGTGACCGCGCTGATCGCGGTCGGCCAGATGATCACGGCGGGCCTTGCCGGATACGCCTTCGCACGCCTGGAGTTCCGCTTCAAGAAGCCGCTGTTCGGTCTGGTCCTGGCCACCATGATGGTGCCGCTCCAGGTCACCATCGTGCCGGTGTTCCTGGTACTGAAGTCGATGAGCCTGACCGACACCCTGCTCGGTCTGATCATCCCGGCGTTCCCGACCGCCTTCGGCACCTTCCTGATGCGCCAGTACTTCATGGGCATGCCCAAGGACCTGGGCGAGGCGGCGATGCTGGACGGCGCCGGACCCTGGCGGATCTTCCGGTCCGTGTACGCCCCCCTGGCCACGCCCGGTCTGGCGATCGTCGGCGTCCTGGCCTTCAACTACCACTGGAACGAGTTCTTCCGGCCGCTGATCCTGGAGACCTCCGGCCAGAACTACACGCTCCCGCTGGGCCTGGTCTCCCTCCAGGGCAATCTGGGCACCGGATCCATCTCGGTGGTCCTCGCGGGTGTCGTGCTCTCCATGATCCCCGCCGTCGCCGTGTTCCTCGTCGGCCAGCGCCCTCTGCGCGAGGGCATCACCTCCGCAGGAGTCAACCGTTGAGCCTCACCGCTCGCGTCCCGGACCCCGACGCCCCGCGCTTCCGGGTCCGTCCGCCCGCCCACTGGATCAACGACCCCAACGGTCCCTTCCGCTGGCAGGGCCGCTACCACCTCTTCTACCAGCACAACCCCGACGCCCCGGTGCACACGAACGTCCACTGGGGGCATGTCTCCAGCCCCGATCTCGCCCACTGGGAGCACCACCCCGTCGCGCTCACACCGACGCCCGGCGGCCCGGACGAGGCCGGCTGCTGGTCGGGGTGCGTGGTCGACGACGACGGCGTGCCGACCGCCGTGTACACCGGCGTGGACCGGCACCACACCGGTCTCGGCACGATCTGCCTCGCCCGGGCCACGGTCCCCGACGACGAGACGCTCACCGACTGGAAGCCGCACCCCACCCCCGTCGTGACCGGCCCGCCGCCGGGACTGGACGTGGTGATGTTCCGCGACCCGTTCGTCTTCCACCACGCCGGCCACCGCTGGGCCCTGGTCGGAGCGGGCCACGCCGACGGTACGCCGTCGGTCCTGCTCTACGACTGTGACGACCTGTCGGCCTGGCGGTTCGCCGGGGTCCTGGTGGACGGCCACGACCCTGTGGCGGCCCGGGTGTTCGGCGACGGAGCGACCGGCTGGGAGTGCCCTCAGCTGTTCGCGACGGCGAGCGGGGAATGGGTGCTGGTGGTGTCCCTGTGGGACGGAGACCCGAGCTCCACCGGCTATCTGACGGGCCGTCTGCACCCGTACAGGGACGGGGAGTTGCGTCTCGTGCCCCGCACGGGCGGTCCAGTCGACCACGGCCGGGACTTCTACGCCCCCGCCGTGCTCCAGGAGGCGGACCGGGCCGTGCTGTGGGGCTGGTCCTGGGAGGCCCGCGAACAGGCCGCCGTGGACCGGGCCGGCTGGGCGGGGGTCCTCACCGCGCCCCGCACCCTGGACACCCACCCCGACGGTTCACTGCGCATGGCACCGGCACCCGAACTCCGGCTGCTGCGCGCACCCGACCCGTTCGTCACGGAGCCCGGTGTCCCCGTGTCTCTTCCGGATGCCTACGACCTGACCGTCACCGCCCGCTCCCTCACGACCGTGTCGCTGCTGCGCTCGGCGTCGGGTGCGGAACTGACGGTCCGGCTGGACCCGGACGAGCGGACGGTCACCCTGGACCGCGACGGATGGCCCCGCACCGGCGCGCTGGGCCCGGTCACCGCCGGAGTCCCGGAGGCGGAGATCACCGTACGGATCCTCGTCGACGGATCGCTCCTCGAACTCTTCGTCGGCGACCGGGCCACGGTGACCGAGCGGGTCTACCGGCGCGCCGACGACGTGCCGGAGCTGGTCGTGCGGGGGGCCGGCGCCCGGGTCACGGGATGGGAGCAGGTCCCACCGACGAGCGGGTGATCACCGGGCAGGCGAGGCGCCGTACCGTGGCGGGCGGCGTGCGTCCCGTGGCGATGGCGTCCAGGAGCAGCCGGGTGGCGGCCTCGCCCATCGCCCGGTGCGGCAGCCCGACCGTGGTCAGGGGCGGGGTGAGGAACGCGGCCATGTGCTCCTGGTCGTCGTACCCGACCACGGACAGCTCGTCGGGCACGGTGATCCCGAGCCGGGTGGAGGCGTGCAGCGCGCCCGCCGCGACCCGGTCGTTGTAGCAGAAGATCCCGGTGGGCCGCCGGTCCGCCGGGACCCCGTCGAGAATCCGCGTGGCGCCCTCGTACCCGCTGGAGATCTCACCCCCGGTCCGTACGACCCACTCCCTGGGCAGCGTGATCCCCTCGGCCCGCAGGGCGTCCCGGAAGCCGCGCAGCCGCTCGACGGAGGCGATGTCGTCATGGCCGCCGACCAGGGCGATCCTGCGGTGCCCCTGGTCCAGGAGCAGCCGTGCCGCCGTCCGCCCTCC
This sequence comes from Streptomyces lincolnensis, assembly GCF_001685355.1. Taxonomy (GTDB): domain Bacteria; phylum Actinomycetota; class Actinomycetes; order Streptomycetales; family Streptomycetaceae; genus Streptomyces; species Streptomyces lincolnensis. The sequence goes on from NZ_CP016438.1 coordinate 457,431, forward strand.
GGCGCGTTCGGCGGGGACGACGGAGGGCAGCGAGTCGTCCTCGGGCAGACAGTTGGCGAGGACGGAGTGGGTGCGGTGCAGTCCCTCGGGGACGCGGACGCGGCGCAGGGACATCGCCGCGTAGATGATGCCGTCCACGCGGCGGTCCAGGAGCTCGGCGACGGCCGCGTCCTCCTTGGCCCGGTCGCCGCCCGAGTCGACGGTCAGCACGAGGTGCTCGCTCTGCCAGGCGGTCTCCATCGCGCCGCGCAGCAGTCGCCCGGCGAAGGGTGTGGAGGCGATCTCGTCGGTGACCAGGCCGATCACGGCCGTACGGCTGCGGCGCAGGCCGCGGGCGACGGGGTCAGGGCGGTAGCCGAGCTGGGCGGCGGCCTGCCGGATCCGTTCCTGGGTGGCGGGCGAGAGGTTGCCCTCGGCGCGGCCGTTGAAGACGAAGGAGACCGCGGTGTGCGACACGCCGGCGAGCCGCGCGACGTCCCGTGACGTGGACCGCCCCGCGGTTCTGCGCTGCTTGTCCTCGGCGTCGCCCATGCCGTCCGCTGTCCTCGTCCCCGCCGTCCCGGTTGATCGACACTCACCCTATCCGTGACGCTGGAGGGACGACACAGCCGAGGGAAGGTCCCCCAGTGATCAGCATTCCGACCCACCCGCTCAACGACGGCACGACGCTCCCCGCGCTCGGCCTCGGCACCTGGCCGATGGACGACACGCAGGCCGAGCAGGCCGTGCGTGGTGCCCTGGACCTGGGCTACCGCCTGGTGGACACGGCGACGAACTACCGCAACGAGACCGGCGTCGGCCGCGGCGTGGCCGGCAGCGACGTGCCCCGCGAGGAGATCGTCGTGACGACGAAGCTTCCCGGCCGGCACCACGGCTACGAGGAGACCCTCGCCTCCTTCGAGGAATCCCGCACCCGGCTGGGCCTGGAGTACGTGGATCTGTATCTGATCCACTGGCCGCTCCCCCGGGTCGACAAGTACGTCGACTCGTGGAAGGCCATGATCAAGCTCCGTGAGGACGGCCTGGTGCGGTCGATCGGTGTCTCCAACTTCACCGTCGCGCACATCGAACGGCTGGAGAAGGAGACCGGCGTCCTGCCCTCGGTCAACCAGATCGAACTGCATCCCCTCCTCCCGCAGGACGAACTGCGTGCCCACCACGCCGGCAAGGGCATCGTCACCGAGAGCTGGAGTCCCCTCGGCCGCGGCTCGGACCTGCTCCGGGACCCGGCCGTGCGCCATGTCGCCGACGCGCACGGCGTCACGCCCGGCCAGGTGATCCTGCGCTGGCACCTCCAGGTCGGCGCCGTACCGATCCCGAAGTCCGGGGACCCGGAGCGGCAGCGCGCGAACCTCGACGTCTTCGGCTTCGAACTGGACCCGGCCCAGATGGCGGCGATCGGCGACCGCGCCCAACGGCGTCTCGGCGGGGACCCGGAGACGCACGAGGAGTTCTGATCCGCCGCAGGGGTACCCGGGACCGGCGAGGCGAACGGGTTCGCGGGAAGGAGCCGCAGGTGAAGGAGCGACTGCGGGACTACCACGGCAAGCGGGACTTCGACCGGACCCGCGAGCCCGAGGGGCGCGCGGGGGCCGCGGGTGCGGAGCCCCGGTTCGTCGTGCAGATCCATGACGCGAGCACGATGCACTTCGACTTCCGCCTTCAGGTCGGCGACGTCCTGAAGTCCTGGTCGGTCCCGAAGGGCCCCTCCGGCATCCCCAAGGACAAGCGGCTGGCCGTACCGACCGAGGACCACCCCCTGGAGTACGAGGAGTTCGAGGGGGTGATCCCGGAGGGCCAGTACGGCGGCGGGACGGTGATCGTCTGGGATCACGGCACGTACGAGCCGCTCAGCCACGACCGCGAAGGGCGGTCGGTGGACTTCGCTGAGTCGATCGAGCACGGCCACGCCACGTTCCGCCTGCACGGCTCCAAGCTGCACGGCACATACGCCCTGACCCGCTTCCGCGGCGACGAGGACGAGTCCTGGCTGCTGGTGAAGAAGGCCGAGGGGCGCGCCGGCGGGCACGGCGCCCCCGACCCACGGCGGGCCCGGTCCGTGCGCTCGGGCCGCACGCTCTCCCAGGTCGCGGCGGACGACCGTGAGAAGTGACCGCGTCGGTAGCGAACAATCTCCCGGCGGCGGACCTTGCAAGGGGCCTGACCCAGGTGCGTTCAGCGCGGCTGACGGCACTGGCAGGAGAGAGAGCAGCGACATGAAGTTCACCCCCTATGGCTCGACACCGCTCCCCAGGGTCCGGACCGGTCCCGGACCCAGATCGGCGGGAGCGTCGACGTGGCGATCATCGGGGCCGCCCTGACCGGCCTCTCGGCGGCACTGCACCTGGCGCGCGAGGGTGCCTCCGTGCATGTCTTCGAGAAGGACACGGTCGGCTTCGGCGCGTCCGGACGCAACGGCGGTATGGCCACCACGGGCTTGTCAATCGGGTTCCGTGACGCGGTCCCCCGCTACGGCTTCGATACCGCCAAGCGGTATCTGATGGCCTACCACGACGCGGTCGACACCCTTGAGAAGCTCGTCACTGACGAGAACATCGACTGCGACTTCGCCCGCACGGGCAAGCTGAACCTGGCCTCCAGGCCGGCGCACTTCGACGGTCTGCGCAGGACCCACGAGATCATGTCCGGCCGGCTGGGGTTGGAGACCCGCCTGGTCTCCAAGAGCGAACTCCGCTCCGAGATCGGCTCCGACCTCTACCACGGCGCGATGGTCGAGGCCAGGAGTGCCGGGCTGCACGTCGGCAAGTTCACCACCGAGGTCTTCCCGCAGCTCACGCAAGCGCGCGTCGACTACTGCTGGGGCGGCCTGGTCGACATGTCCCCTCCTGGCCGATCCAGCCGGAATGTATGCCGGGAACTGCCCGGCCCGGTGACGCCGCGGTCCAGCATCATGGCCGTCGTCGAGGATGTACGCCTTGGTGAGGAGATCACTGATGGCGTTGACCGCTGCGGAGATCGCCGATATTCGGCGCTACGCCCGGGAACTGGCCGACCAGGCGCCCCCGCTCGCCCCCGAGCAGCGGGACCGCCCAAAAGCCCTGCTCCGGCGCAAGCCGACCGAGTCGAAGCCGATCGCCGCCCAAGGCCCTGTTACGCAGAAGCGGTCCGCCGGACGAGCCGACGAACCGCGGTCCCCACCGGGGCAGGTCAGACGCTGCCGGCGGCAACGACCTTCCGGAGTTCCTCACCGTCGTAGATGACCTCGGCGCGGACGAGGACACCGTCCTCGACGGTGAGCAGTTCGGCCGCGTTGGTGGTTCCGCTCACCTGGGGCAGGTTCCACCGCACGATCGAGCACACCAGGTCTCCGTCGGTGAACTGGTGGCGGACGGAGAAGTCCTGAGCGATCGGCCCGAACTGCGCCGCCATGGCGCGAAAGTCCGCCGCGGAATCAAAGGAACCCACCGGGCCGACGAATACGAAATCGTCGGCAAGGGGCACGTCGGCCATGTCGCCGTCGAGATTGATCCACGCGTCGTAGTAACGCTGTACGGCATCCATCGTCGTCATACGTCGAACTCCTCTGCCAGTTCACTGCTGCACGAATGTGGCGGGAATCGACGCGATGATTCACTGGATGATGCGCTCGATCAATTCCCGCAGGACCGGGTCGGCACCCACCCTGTCAAAAGCAGCGGCAAGTGTCTGCAAATAGACGGGTGTCGCTTCCTTCAGTGTCTCCCGGCCGGTTTCCGTAATGCTGGTGAAAACGCCGCGCCGGTCGCGCTCGTTGAGACTGCGCTCCGCGAGCCCCTGCCGCTCCAGTCGGGCGACCAGACGGCTGACGGAACTCTGGTTGAGACCGATCGCCTCAGCGAGCGCCTGCATGCGCAGGCCCGCGGGTCCGGGCGCCTCGGCGAGCGCTTCCAGTGCGCTGTACTCCGTGAGCGACAGCCCGAAGCGGTCCTGCAGGGCTCGTTCCACCAACTCGGACACCTGCGCGTGCAGCGCGACGAGTTGGTTCCATGTGCCCTGCTCTCGCTCACTGGCGTGACGCTCACTCATGGCACGCTTCACCGCCACCAACCTCCCAACGCCCGAGGGGGAGCCCGCGGCCGAGAAACCAATATCACCCGTACATATAGCAAGGCCGCGCTGGGCATGTAAAGATTCGCGCATTCATTGCACGGGTCTGTACTACCCATCTACGTTACCCCAGGTGAGCGAGCGATGATTTCGAACCGGTGGGCCGCTTCGCGCCGCACGCTCTCCTCCAGCCGCCGTATGAGGGCCAGGTAGGAGCGGGCCGGACCGGCACCGAGTGCCGTGTGCAGGGAGTCCTGGACCAGATGCGCCGTCTCGGCGAGCGCTCCGTAGTGCCCCCGTTCGACGGGGAACCTGGCCATCCGTTCGATGACGAAGCCGGCGCTTTCCAGTTCCTCGGTCCACTGTCTGGAGACCGGCTCCCCCGCCCCCTCCGCCACCGCTATGTCGGTGCCGGTGACGACGACGGCCCCGGATTCGGGTTCGATGACACGGCGCCAGACCTGGGCCGTGGTGGAGATCGCGGTCGGCGGTGCGCAGTCCAGCGCCACCACCGCGTCGAACACCTCGGCGGGCGGGGCGGTCCCGTCCTCGCCGTCGTTCTTGTGCGCGGCGCGTAGCTGGAATTCCTCCGACTGCGGCGCGTCACACTCGGGCAGGTGGTCGCCGATATGCAGAACCCGCTGCCCTGGGCGTATGCCGGCGCGGGCCAGCAGTCGGCGCACCTGGCCTGTTCTTGATTCACCCTTCGGCCAGGATGAATGGCTGACATCCGGATCTTTGGGATCCCGGACGGAACCCCGATGTGTGGGCTGTCGTGCGGACATGGACACCCCGTCCCCCCGTTCGGATCTGCGGCCGATGCGCTCCGCTTCCCTGAATCTCTGCCCAACTGTACTTCAACGACCTTGAAACAGACGGAGTTGACCTACAAGCGATCATTATTTGGCGTGCCGATGGATCGGTATTCAGTCACATGCGGATCAGAATTCCGCCATCATTTCGTCGGCGAAGCACTCCACCGCTTCACGGGTCTGATCGGCATTCAACCGGGGGTCACAGGCGGTGAGATAGCGATCGGGCACCTGGCTCTCCAGGGTGCCGCAGCGTCCTCCCACACACTCGGTGACCCCGTCGGCCGTGGCCTCCAGATGGAGCCCGCCGGGTCGGCCCCCGCCGCGCCGGACGGCCCTGGTGAACCCGCGGATCTCGCCGAGTACGGCGCTCATGTGGCGCGTCTTCAACCCGCTGCGCGAGCGGACGGTGTTGCCGTGCATGGGGTCGCACAGCCAGATGGCTGGATGTCCCGCCTGGCGCAGTGCTTCCACCAACCCCGGCAGTCCCTCCTCCACGCGGTCCGCCCCCATCCGTGCGATCAGGACGAGCCTGCCGGGCCGCCGGTCGGGGTCGAGGACCTGGGCGAGCCGGACGATGTCGCGGGGCGTCGTCGTCGGCCCCACCTTGGATCCGACGGCGTTGGCCACCCCGGCGAGAAAGCGCACATGGGCGCTGTCCGGATGCCGGGTGCGCTCGCCCACCCACGGGAAGTGCGTGGAGCAGAGCACCCACCCGCCGTTCCTGTCATCCCACCTGGTCAGCGGCTCCTCGTAGTCGAGGACCAGCGCCTCGTGACTGGTCCACAGCGCGGGACGGCCGCCCTCGCCGGACTCCCGCAGCAGGGACAGGGTGCGCGCGGCGTGCTCGTATCCCCACAGCAGCCTGCGCGGCTCCGGGCGCCGGGACAGTTCGTCGGGCCGGCAGTCATTGACCAGGTCCCCGCGGAAGGCGGGCAGCCGGACACCGTCCACGTCCTCCGTGAGGGACGACCGGGGCTTGGCGAACTGGCCCGCGATACGTCCGACGGCGATCACCGGTGTGCGCAGCCGGTCCCCGACGATCCCCGCCGCCTCCCGGGAGAGCGCCACGGCTCCCGCGATGTCGGCCCGCGCGGGAAGAGCGAACGTCTCGGCGCAGTCCCCCATCTGCAGCACCAGGGCGCGCCCCTCGGCGACGTCGGCCAGCTGCCGCCGTAGCGCGAGGACCTCCTCCGGAGCCACCAGCGGCGCCCGCCGCAGGAGTTGCGCCCGGATTCCTCGCAGGCCGACGCTCTCCGGCCAGCCGGGGGGCTGCAGCGCCCGGAACTGCCGCCAACGCGCCGGATGCCAGGAGGCCCGGGTGCCGTCCGGGTGGGAGACGACTTCTGTCCGCATCGCTCAACTACCTCTCCGACTGTGCCAGTTCAGTTCTCTGGGCTGCCGTCAGCCATTCTAGACCCATACAATGTATGCATGAGTCTAGACTCTCGCAGTACCATGAACGGCGACGAGACAGACGGGGGTGGAAACATGGGGCTGCCCGAACACGATCCGCACGACCCGGTGGAGAGCGCCGTGATCGCCCGGCTCTCCGGCAACTGGCACCGGCGCGCCGCGGTCAAACGGCCCGAACCGGATCTGGACGATCTCTTCGAGCCTGAACGGCCCGACTATCCCGAACGACTGCTGCCCTTCCACGACCACCCGACGTACCGCGCACTGGACGACGAGTCGAAGGCGAAGCTGCGCGCCTGGGGCTGGGTCGCGTTCAACAAGAACGTGATGGACATCGAGCAGCAAGTGGTGAACCCGGGGTTCGCCCTGATCGCCACCGACGCGTTCGACACGGGTCTCGGCGAGCCCATGGCGATCGCGGTGACCCAGGCCATGGTGGACGAGCAGTACCACACGCTGATGCACCTCAACGCGAGCGCGGTGACCCGGCGCAGGCGCGGCTGGCGGATGCCCGAATCCGCGCTGCCGCTCGGCCACAAGGCGCGCCGCTACCGGCAGCGGATGGAGAAGGCCTCGCAGGCCGGGCACCGCGAGATCGACACCCTGGCCTACACGACGGTCGCCGAGATATCGATCAACGCGTATCTCGACCTCATCGCCGACAGCGACGACATCCAGCCGATCAACCGGGCGACCGCGGATCTGCACAACCGCGACGAGTACTGCCACTCCTCCATCGCGGACGAGATCGCCAAGTCCGCCTACAGCCGCTTCGGCGGTGAACAGCGCGGGTTCTTCCTCGAAGCCCTCGCCGACGGCATGGAGGCCTTCGCGGCCAACGACTTCACGACCTGGCACCGGATCGTCGAGCTGGTCGGCGTGCCCGGCGGACGGCAGATGGTGCTGGACGTCGAGCACGACGCGGCCCGCCGCCGTCTGCTCCAGGACTTCGGCGCCCTGCACCGGCTCTGCGCGGACATGGAGGTGCTCGACCGGCTTCCCTTCGACTGGTCCACGGTCAGGACCGGCTGACCGCACCCGGTGCCCGCACACCCACAGGTGACCGTTTCTACCCTCCGAGGGGCCCATGCGCACACTGCTGATCGACAACTACGACTCCTACACCTACAACCTCCATCAGCTGCTCGCCGAGGTGTACGGCAGTGAGCCGACCGTGGTGCGCAATGACGACCCGGACTGGGATCGGCTCGACCTGGACGACTTCGACGGCGTGGTCATCTCCCCGGGCCCCGGCCGGCCCGACCGGCACCGCGACTTCGGCCACTCCCGTGACGCCCTGCTGCGCCGCCCGGCGCTGCCCGTCCTCGGGGTGTGCCTCGGCCATCAGGGCATCGGCCTGCTGGCCGGGGCGCAGGTGCGCAGCGCGCCGCAGCCGCGGCACGGCCACCTCACCACCGTCGACCACACCGGCGAGGGCCTGTTCGCCGGGATTCCGGACCGGTTCACCGCTGTGCGGTACCACTCGCTGTGCGTCGCCGAGCCGCTGCCCGAGGAGCTGGAGGCGATCGCGTGGGCGGAGGACGGCGTGATCATGGGGCTGCGCCATCGCGACCTGCCGCGCTGGGGAGTGCAGTTCCACCCGGAGTCGATCTGCACGGAGTACGGTGCCGAGCTGGTGGCCAACTTCCGTGAACTGGCCCTCGGTTCGGCGCACCGCCCGTCCGTCGCCACGTCCCGGTCACAGGCGGGGCAGGCCGGCGCCCGGTCCGCCGGCCAGGCTTCCGTGCCGGGCCCGGCATCCCGGCCCCGGCCGCACGTCGTCGAACTGCGGGCGCACGTACGCCGTATCGAACGGCCGACGGACACCGAGGCCGCCTTCCACACGCTGCACGGTGCGAGCGACCGGGCGTTCTGGCTGGACAGCGCGCTGGTCGAGGAAGGCCTGTCGCGGTTCTCCTTCCTGGGCGACGCCGAGGGACCCGGCGGCGAGGTCCTCACCTACCGGGTGGGGGACAACGCGGTGATCGTCGAACCCTCGGGCGGCATCCCCTATCTCGAGACGGGAGGCATCTTCGAGGTGCTTCGCGACCGGCTGGAGACGCGGGTGAGCGGGGCTGAGGAGCTGCCGTTCGACTTCACCGGAGGCTACGTCGGGTACTTCGGCTACGAGCTGAAGGCCGAGACCGGCTCCACCGCGACCCACCGGGCGCCCACCCCCGATGCCGTATGGCTGCGGGTCAACCGCTTCCTCGCCGTCGACCATCTGGAGGGACGGACGTACGTGGTGGCGGTGGCCGAGCCCGGACAGTCAGCCTCCGCGCAGGAGTGGGTGGACCGCACCGCCGCGCGGCTGGAGGAGTTGCCCGACCTGGCGCCGGACACGGAGACGGCGGCGCGGGCGACGAGCGTGGACGCCGCACGCCGCCTGGTACGGCCACGCGACCGGTACCAGGCCGACATCGCGGAGTGCCGGCGTCAGCTCCAGGCGGGCGAGAGCTACGAGATATGCCTCACCAACAGCCTGAGGCTGCCCGCACCCCCCGACGATCTCGCCTACTACCGCAGGCTCCGGCGCCTGAACGCGGCGCCCTACTCCGCCCTGCTCCGCCTGGGCGAACTCACCGTCTTCAGCTCCTCCCCCGAGCGGTTCCTCCGTATCGACAAGGACCGCACCGTGGAGAGCAAGCCCATCAAGGGCACCACGCGGCGCAGCTCCGACCCGCAGCTCGACGGGGAACTGCGCGACTCGCTGCTGAACGACGCCAAGACCCGCGCCGAGAACCTGATGATCGTCGACCTACTGCGCAACGATCTCGGCCAGGTCTGCGAGATCGGCAGCGTCAGCGTGCCGAGGTTCATGGCGACCGAGTCGTACGCAACGGTGCACCAGCTGGTCTCCACCGTCCGGGGAACGCTGCGCAAGGACACCACCGTCATCGACTGCGTCCGGGCCTGCTTCCCCGGCGGCTCGATGACCGGGGCGCCGAAGCTGCGCACCCTGGAGATCATCGACAGGCTGGAGGAGCAGGCCCGGGGTGTCTACTCGGGAACCCTCGGCTACCTCGGCTTCTCCGGGACCGCCGACCTCAACATCGTCATCCGCACCGCCGTGCGGTGGCGGGACGGGCTCACGATCGGTGCGGGCGGCGCCATCGTGCTCGACTCGGATCCCCAGGCCGAATACGACGAGATGCTCCTGAAGGCCGAGGCCCCCCTGCGGGCACTGCCGGCGCCCGTCCGCGACACTCCCCAGGTTCCGTCCCCGGGCTTCGCCGACGACAGCCGATAGCCTGACGTGCCGGGGCCCGGTGCCCCGGCACGCAGGACGGAGAGACGACCGTGTCGGAGGTGTCGGAGGTGGCGGTGTTCGCGGACGAGCAGATCGAGTTGTTGGCCGCATCGGGCTGGAACACCTGTGGGTCCGTCCGCGAGGGCCTGCTCAGAGCCGGACTTCCCGCCCCGACGGCCGGGTATCTCAAGAAGGCGGTTCCCGCCGCACGTTGGGAGCGGGCCCGGCGGGCCACCGAGGCGCTGCGCGAGCAGTTCCAGGAGGCGCGCTTCGCCGATGAGGCCACCTTCGGTGTGCTGCTGGTGCCGGACCCGGACAAGCTCGACACACGCGGCGCCGTCGATCCCGCCATCCGTGCGGACCAACTCGGCAAGCCCACCCCGGACGTCGTGGACAAGTCCCTGCCGGCCGGTGCGCTGCCGGTGGGGCCCGGCACCGACTGGACGCTGGTGGCCACGATCACCGGCCCGGCCGGGCTGCACTTCGGCAGCTACCAGGACATCCGTGACGAGTACGACGGGAAGACGTTCGAGGTCGACGACGTCGACACCCGGGACCTCATGGTGCGTCAGCTCTGGGGGGCCCGCGTGCTGCAGTCCGGCCGTGAACTGCCGGACTGCGAGGAGGGCGGCGGATGGACGTTCACGCTCTTCCCCGGTGAAGGCCTGGTCGGTGGCCGGGCGGTCTCCGGGACGGTGCTCCACGGCAAGGTCCGCTTCCGGCTGGGCAAGCCCGACCGAGGCATCGCGGTGGTACGGGTGTGTCCCGCGCTGGTGATCCCCTGACACCGCTGCGCACACCCGGATGACTCGCTCCGTACACCCGGCTGACACCGCTGCGCACACCCGGTTCCGGCTCCGGCTCCGACACCGGCCCGAAGCGAGTCCGTCCCGTCAGGGCGTAATGCCGCGGCCCGCGTCGGCGACCACCGGTGCGGCGGTCTCGTCCAGCACGCGGTTCCACTCCTCCACCCGCCGGGACGCACCCGCTTCGACGCCGGCCGGCAGACCGGTCCAGGCCGTCACCGGACGGATACCGTGCAGCGCGTTGACCGCCCACACCTCCAGACCGTCCAGTTCGTACGGGGTCGGCCGCTCCAGGGCCACGTCGACTCCCGCGTCGGATGCGGCCCGCAGCAGCAGGGCGCGGGTCACGCTCGCCAGGGCGTCCGGGCCCTCGGGGACCGCGCACAGGGTGTCTCCCCGCCACCACAGCAGGCTGGTGGTGGAGCCCTCCCGGATCCGGCCGTCCGGGGCCAGGATCAGCGCTTCGTCGGCGCCCGCGTCGAGGGCCTGTTGCCGCAGCAGGGTGAGGTGAGCGAGGTCGGCTCCTTTGACCGAGGGCCGGATCCGCCGGTCCGGGTGCGGCGACGTCCACAGACGCACGCGCTCACCGCGCGGCGGGGCGGGCCTCATCCACAGCTGAAAGCACAAGACTCCGCCGGCCAGGACGAGTTCCACCCGGGGGAACCAGCGCCCCTGCCGCGGGAGACGCTCGACGGCCGCGCCGAGGAACGCCGTGGTCCGCCGCGCCGGAATCGCGCGGAGCGCGGCGCAGGCGGAGATGAAGCGCTCGGCGTGGGCGTCCAGGGCCTTGACCCTGCCCTCGTCCACCAGCCACGAGTCCATGGCCAGCAGCGTGGTGGGCTCCTCCCCCGGTCCGAAGCCGCGTTCGGGGTCCACCCAGCGCAGTCGTGTCCCGGCCTGGACGCCGGCCATCAGCCGCAGCCGCCTGCGTGTCCGTAGTCGCTCGACCGGGCAGCCGTAACGGCTTCCGGGTCGGGTGACACCGTGCGCTCGGAGGGAGTACGGCCGCCCTGGCCGGCGTCGAGTGAGGCGACGAAGTCGGCGAGCCGGTCGACGCCCCAGAACTTCTGGCGTCCGTTCAGGAAGAACGGCACGCCGAAGACGCCGTCCTGGTCGATGTCCAGGAGTGCCTGCACGCCCCTCGCGCGGATGTGTTCGTCGTCCGGGGCTTGCGCGGCGGCCTCGGAGACCCCGGCTTCGGCCGCCAGCTTCGCGACCGTCTCCCGGTCCGAGATGTCCAGGCCCTCCTGCCAGCGCGCACGCTGGACGCGGTCGATGAACTCCATCCCCCGGCCCTCGTCCGCGGCCACCAGGTAGGCGAGATGGGAGACCTCCCACCAGGCGTCACGATCGTCCGGCCAGGTGACCGTCAGCCCGCGCCGCGCGGCGAGCCGCCGTACGTCGCCCAGCATGTAGAGGTGCTTCTCGCGGGACATCGGCACGTAGATGAACCGGCCGTCCGCTTCCTTCAGCGCTTGTTCGCTGTGTTCGTCCGGTTCCCAGAAGGGCCGCCACTCCGCCGCCCGGACCACGTCCGGGTGCTCGTGGAACAGATCGTGGAGCGCGAGCCAGGAGTAGGGACTGCGGAAGGAGAAGTAGATCCGGGGACGGCGGGGTCGCGCCATGGTGTGCTCTCCTCGGGCTGCTCAGATGGTGATGCCGCCGTCGACCTGGACGACGGCGCCGGTGATGTAGGAGGCCCGCGGCGAGGCAAGGAAGGCGACGAGATCCGCCACCTCCTCGGCGCCGCCGAACCGGCCCAGCGGAATGCGGTCGACCGCGTCCCGCTGCCGGCGCTCCCCGAGCCCGGCGGTCATGTCGGTCTCGATGAAGCCGGGGGCGATCACGTTCGCGCGGACACCGTAGGCACCCGCTTCCTTGGCGAGCGCGCGGGTGAAGCCGATGATCCCGGCCTTGGAGGCGGAGTAGTTGGTCTGCCGGGGATTGCCGTAGACCCCCGAGACGGACGAGAGGTTGAGGACGACTCCGCGCTTGCGCTTCATCATCGGCAGGATGACGGCGTGGCACACGTTGTACATACCGTCGAGGTTGACCCGCAGGACGCTGTGCCAATCCTCGTCGGTCATGGTCACCAGCGGCTTGTCCCGGGTGATGCCGGCCGAGGTCACCAGCACGTCGATGGGCCCGAGTTGCTCCTCCGTGGCCTGGACGAGCCCGCGCACGGCCTCCGGGTCCGTCACATCGGCTTCCCGGGTCAGCACCTGGGCCCCAAGTTCCTTGGCCTCCCGCTCGACCTCCCGCGCCGCCTCGGAGCGCGACCGGTAGCAGAAGCTCACGTCGTGGCCGTCCTCGGCGAGCTTTCGTACGACGGCTCGCCCGATGCCCCGGGAGCCCCCGGTCACGAGGGCCACAGGCCTTCGGCCGCTCTCCATTGCGTACCCCTTTCAGTGCCAGTTCGGCGTGGTGCGGTGCTGGTCCGGCGTGGTTGAGTGCTGGTCCGGCGTGGTTGAGTGCTGGTCCGGCGTGGTTGAGTGCTGATTCGACTGCGATCGGTGCGTCAACGTCGTCCGTGCTCCGGCCCGGGAAAGCGCAGCAGCGCGCAGCCCACCACGCCTTCGCGGTCCACGGTCGTCACGACTCCCGCCCGCCCCGCCGACTCCGGGTCGCTCTCCGCGGCGCTGAGCAGGGCCGTGATCTGGAACGCGGCGGACACGGCGCCGGTGTCGCCGAGCAGTTCGGTGCACAGCAGGCCGCGTGGAGTGCGCCCGCCCAGCGCCTCGTCCAGGGCATGGCGTTCGGCGGTGCCGAGGGTGCCCGGCAGGTCCGCGGGCGCCACCGCCCAGACACTGTCGGCGTCGAGTCCCGCCCGCGCGAGGGCCCGGCGTACGCAGTCGGCGAGTACGGCGGTGACCTCCGACTCGGCGTGCGGCAGGCCGACTTCGACGGCGGCCAGCTCGGCGAGCGCAGCGCCGCCACGAGGAGCGCCGGACTCCAGCAGCAGTACGGCGCTGCCCTCGCCGGTCAGCGGAGCCCGTCCCTGTTCGGTGTGTGCGTGCCAGTCCAGCCAGGCACGCTCGGCGGAGAACTCCTCCACCGCGCCGCAGACCACGCTGCGGGCGTGGCCGGAGCGCTGCAGCCGCTGGGCGTGGTTGAGCGCGAGCAGCGCGGACGCCCGGCCGCCGGCGATCGTCACGTTGGGGCCGCGCAGCCCGTGCCGGATCGCCGACTGTCCGGCGGCGCAGTTCATCACGGTGTTGGGGAAGCGTGCCGGGTCGACGTGGTAGGGCTTGTCCTCGGTCAGCGCGTCGCGGGTGAAGCTCATGATGCTGCGCACGCTGCCGTTGGAGGTGCCGAGCACCAGTGCGGTGCTCTCGTCGACTCCGGGGATGCGCGTGCCCGTACCGTCGTCGAGGAGCCGGCCGACCGCGGCGACGGCCAGTCCTGTCGCCCGGTCCATGGAACGGGTGCCTTTGCGGCCCAGCAGTTCGCGCGGATCGCCGCCCGGCACGAGGCAGGCCTCCGTTGCCGGAGCCGACCACTGATCGGGGTCCAGCGCGGTGACGACCGGCTTCCGGTCCCGTAGGCCCGCGCTGAAGCTCTCCCGGCCGATTCCGAAGGCGGAGACCGCCGACCAGGTGGAGATGAAGGGGCCCGTGACCGGGGACGCCTCAGCTGTGCGGTCTCCGCTCGTTCGCGTCATCCCTGTCATCGGTGTCCTCCCGCGGGCCCCGCCGGGCCGCCCGTGTCGTACCGGCCCAGCATCAGCACGGCGTTGTTGCCTCCGAAGGCCAGCGCGTTGTTCTGTACGACCCGCAGATCGGCGTCGACGGCCTCGTTCGGTACGCAGTCGATGTCGCACTCGGGATCGGTCTCGACGTGATTGATCGTCGGCGGGATGAATCCCTCCCGGATGGCGAGTGTGCAGGCGATCGCGGCGATGGCGCTCGCCGCACCCATCGTGTGGCCGATCATCGACTTGATCGAGACGGTGCGCGGGGTCTTGTCGCCGAAGACCTGCCGGATGGCCCGTGCCTCGCTGACGTCGTTGGCCTTGGTGCCGGTGCCGTGCGCGGAGATGAGGTCGACGTCGTCCGCGGCGATGCCGGCGTTGTCGTGGGCCAGCCGCACGCACCGGGCGAAGCTGTCCTCGTTCGGCGCCACGGGGTGGTCGGCGTCGCAGTTGAGGCCGTAGCCGAGTACCTCCGCGTGGATGGTCGCGCCCCGCGCCAGGGCGGACTCCAGGCTCTCCAGCAGCAGTATCCCGGCCCCTTCGCCGGTGAGGATGCCCTTGCGGTGACGGTCGAACGGCTGGCACCGCTCGGGTGCGATGGTGCCCAGCCGGTAGAACCCGGCGAAGGTCTTCAGGCACACGGCGTCCGCTCCCCCGCACAGCGCGAACTCGACCTCGCCGGTACGGACCGCGTCGTACCCGTAGCCGATGGCGTAGTTGCCCGCCGCGCACGCGGTCGGCAGGGTCACCGCCTCGACGTTGACCAGCCCGAGTTCGCGGGCGGCGGCCACGGACAGCCGGCCGGCCGGGACGCGCCGGGCGACCACCGGGTCCATCCGCTCGGGGCCATGGGCCACTTCCTGCTGGACGAGCCGGTCGAGGTCGCGCGACTCGCCGTCCGTGGTGCCGACCGTGACCAGGGAGCGGGCCTGCCTCAGGTCGTGGGCCGGAAGCCCGGCGTCCTCGACCGCCATCCGCGCGGCGGCGGCGGCGAAGTGGCTGGCCCGGCCGTACTCGCGCAGCGGAAGGTTGTGCACGTACGAGGCGGCGTCGAAGTCGTCGATCTCGCAGCCCTGGGCGTGTTCGAAGCCGGTGACGTCGAAGGACGTGACCGGCTTGGCGCCGCTGCGGCCCGCGCGCAGTCCCCCGAGGAACTCCGCGACACCGGTTCCGATGCTGGTCACCGCGCCGAGGCCGGTGATGACGACGCGTCGCGGTGATGACATGTCAGACAGCGTCATCGCGGCCTACTGCCGGCGGGCGGCGGCTTCCGCCACCACCTCGCACACGCCTTGCAGGTTCACCATGTTGACGAGTTGCTCCTGGGCGATGGTGATCTTGAAGGTCTTCTCCAGCGACGCGAGGATCTCTATCGCGAGCAGCGAGTCCGCGTCGTGGTCCTCCTTGAAACGGCTCGTGAGGGTCATGTCCTCGGGTTCTATCTCGAGGATGTCGGTCACGATGTCCTTGACCTTGCTCTCGAGGTCGGTGTCGATGCTCGGACTCGTCATGGCCGCTTCCTTCTTCCTCTTGGTGACTGGTTCTTCGTGACTCTTGGTGGCTCGTGGGCCCGGCGTCAGGCCAGCCGGACGACCGCCCGTGCTCCCGACATCACCTCGCGCCCGCCGGACGAGGCGGACAGGCGGACCACGACCTGGTTGTCGTCCAGCTTCTTCTCGATCCGGCCGCGGACATCGAGGCGCGCTCCCTCGTCGTCGTCGGGGACGACGACGGGGTGGGAGAAGCGGCGTACCGAGTACTCCACCAGCGCCCCGGGGTCGCCGACCCAGTCGGTGACGACACGCACCGCCTCGGCGATGGTGAAGGTGCCGTGGGCGATGACGTCGGGCAGGCCGACGGCCTTGGCGACGCGCTCGTTCCAGTGCGTCATCGTGTAGTCCGAGCAGGCGCCGCAGAAGCGCAGCAGATCCACCCGTTTGACCGTGAACTCGCGGCTCGGTATCTCGGTGCCGACGCCGACCTCGTCGTAGCGCACTCGCGCGGCCATCGTCGTCATCCCTCCCCGGGTGCGGCGGTGCCGCGCGAAAGGATCGTGTTGACGACGGTGCACACGTGCTCGCCGTCCACGGTGTCGATCGTGTGGGTCATGGTCCACTGCTCGTGTTCGCCCAGCACCCGCATGTCGTCGACCGTGGTGGTCTGCACGAGCCGGTCGCCCGGCTGGATGGGGCGCCGATGGGTGGTGCGCTGTGCGCGGTGCACGCAAACAGGTTCCTTCTTCTTGCCGAACTCCGGGTCGTACAGCGGCCAGCCGCCGAAGCGGAAGAAGAGCATCACGGCGAAGGACGGCGGTGCGATCACGTCCGGATAGCCAAGTTCCTTGGCCGCCTCGGGATCCAGGTAGGCCGGGTGGGTGTCGCCCGTCGCCAGGGCGTAGTCACGGATCTTCTCGCGGCTCACCTCGTAGATTTCCGTGGGCTTGTGGGTGCGCCCGACGAAGTCGTGGTTGAGTGCCATGACCGCCCCCAATTCGGTGTCTGGCGTGGTGCGTTCGGCCGATGGACCGATCGCTTCAGTCGCGGACCACGGTCTTGGTCCGCATGAGGAACTCCGCGAGATAGCCGTCGTGCGGGGTTCCCGGGCGCATCCAGTACGTCGGACGGTCGCCCACATGGACGTTGCTGATGGTGGGTTCGTCGACCAATTGCCCGATCAGCTGTTCGTCCTCGGTGATCGCGGTGAGTACGAGGCTGTTCTTCAGCGGCTCGATCCCGTCGGCCCTCGACCAGGGGGCCACCCAGACGCAGGGGAAGCCCAGTTCGATCCCGGCCTGCCGGGCGTCGCCGCGGGGCAGTTGGAACACGGCGGGGCGCAGTACGGCGCTGCCGTCGCCGAGTTCGTCCACGATGCCGTCCCCGCCGAGCCGGGCGGTGGTGCCCTCGGCGCTGCGCAGCAGACACCGCTCGACGGCGCGCGCCTCCTTCACGGGCTGTACGGGCAGGACGGCCTTCGGGTCCTGCGGCGGCAGGCTGGGGATGGCCGACAGCCTGTCGGCGATGGCCTCCGCCACCGGAGCGGGGTCGCCCTCGACGAAGACCGCTGTGGCGTTGACGCACGCCGTCCCGCCCTCGTCGCCGATCGAGTCGACGATGACGTCCAGATGCGAGCGCCAGTCGTCGCCGGTGATCAGGATCTTCGACCGGCCCGGCCCCTGCGGGAGCACGGTCGGGTGACCGCCGTACTTCTTCATGACCTCGTCGCCGCCGTAGACCATCGCCAGGTCCGCGCCCTTGATGACGCCGTCGGCCACCGCGTGGTCGGTGGGCAGCAGTACGACGTGGTCGTCGGGGAATCCCGCCTCGCGCAGGGCGCTGACCAGGCGGTGCGGGGTGAACGGCTCGCGTCGGGACGGACGTACGGCCACGCGGTAGCCCAGGGCCAGGGCCTCCAGCCACAGTGCGTGCACGCCGGGGTGGTTGCCGGCGGCGTGCACGGCGAAGACGTTGCCGCGCCGGGTCCACACCGCCCGGCCCTGTCGCGTCGACGGGTCGTTCCAGTGGTCGACGGCGCCTAGCGGGCGTGCCTGGGACGTGGTGTCCCGGGCCTGGGCGGCGGCGTCCGCCACGATCTCGGCCGCCGCGGTGACCACCGCGACGGGCAGTCCGGAACAGCGGCTGACGAGGGCCCGGTACTCCTGCGGGGTCAGTCCGCCGACGGTCGCGGTCGCGAAGATCCTTCCGGCCCGCTCCAGGGCGGCGGCCCGCTCGTCGGCGGGCAGCGTGCCGGCCCTGTGCAGCGCGGCCATGCTGCGCTGGACGTACAGGGACGGCACCAGACTGAGTTCCGCGACAGGTGTGCCGCCGACGTCGGGCACGGTCAGGCGGTTGCGGGCGCGGAACGCCCCGCCAGGCCCGAGGGCGTCGAGTTGCACCAGCCCCTGCACCCCCTCCATCAATAGACCCCTTCGATGACGGCCGCGTCGTCGAAGCTGGCGACCGGGGCCACCTGGGCGACGGAGTCCCCCAACTGACCCTCCGGCGGGCGCATCCGCACGGCGGTGTCGCGTTCGAGGTTGTTCGGCAGCAGCATCCCCTTGCTGATGTGGTTCATCACGACCTGGCCGCGCTCGCCGTACGGGACGTTCTCCCCGGTCGCGGGATCGATGACCGAGAAGGAGATGTAGGGCGAGAGGGGATCGAAGACGCAGGCGTCCTCACCGGTGGTGTCGACGCGCTCCAGGGAACCGCCCAGGATCATCGTGCTGCCGTAGGCGCCCTGCAGTTGGACACCGGGGAAGACCTCGGTGCGGAACAGGTGCCGGGTGTCGGCGTCCATGTGCGCCCCGCCCCACTGGATGAGCGAGACCTTCCTGTTGATCAGTTCGACCAGCCGCTCGTCCTGGGCCAGGCGCTCCAGCAGCGGCGGAGTCGTGATCATCACCCCGACGTCCTGGGTCTCCAGCAGGTGGCGGGCCTGGTTGACGAGGTGCTCGGCATAGCGTCCGGCGTCCTCCGCGCGTCCCTCGCCGATGCACTTCTTCACCCACCGGGGGTCCATGTCGATGGTGAAGAGGATGCCGCCGCTGCGGCGTGCGCCCTCGCGCAGCGCGGCTCCGAAGATGTGCGGGCCGTCCGGCATCAGGGCGAGCCAGTTGACGTTCCGCGGACAGCCCCGCTCGTCCAGCTTGCGCTGACTGAACGTCAGCCAGCGTTCCATCCAGTCGTTCATGCACACGACGCGCTTGGGCGCCCCCGTGGTGCCGCCGCTCTCGTAGACGCCGTAGAGGTCGTCGAAGGAGCCGTAGCCGCGGGGGATCAGATCCTCCGCGCGGACCTCGCGCAGTTCGTTGACGACATTGGGAAACAGCTTCAGGTCGTCGAAGGTGTGCACGTCCGCGCGCGGATCGAAGTCGAGCTTCTTGGCCCGCTCCAGCCAGAACGGGGATCCGGTCTCCGGGCTGAAGTGCCACTGCATCGCCGCTTCGAGCAGTTCCCGGGCTCCCGGAGTCTCGTCCATCGGGCAGTCGAGCACCCGGTCCACGTGACTGTGGTTCGACATCTGCGTCCTTTCACTGCTCGGTCCCACCGGCCGTTCCCACCGGAGATCGTTGCGATCGCCATGGTGGCACGCAATATATGCACAGTCAAGAGATGTGCACACCTTGATGGTTGAGTTACCCTCGGACGGCAGAAGGGGGGCCAGGATGACGGAGATCCAGGAGCCGCCCGCCGCCGCGACGGATGCGCGGGGACGGGTCGCGGAGCTACGGGCGCTGCGCGAAAGGGCATTGCGAGGCCCGGACGAGCGGGCGACCCGGACGCAGCACGCCCGGGGAAAGCTGACGGCACGGGAGCGGATCGAACTCCTGCTGGACAATGGCTCCTTCTGTGAGACGGAGCCCCTGCGCCGGCACCGGGCCACAGGGTTCGGGCTGGAGGAGAAGAGGCCCCACACGGACGGTGTGATCACGGGGTGGGGAACGGTGTACGGGCGGACCGTGTTCGTCTACGCCCACGACTTCCGGATCTTCGGCGGCGCGCTGGGCGAGGCCCACGCCTCGAAGATCCACAAAATCATGGACATGGCCATCTCGGCGGGTGCGCCCTTGGTCGGCCTCAACGACGGCGCGGGGGCCCGCATCCAGGAGGGCGTCACAGCGCTCGCCGGGTACGGCGGCATCTTCCGGCGCCACACCCTGGCCTCCGGAGTGATTCCGCAGATCTCGGTGATCCTCGGCCCCTGCGCGGGCGGCGCCGCCTACTCCCCGGCACTCACCGACTTCGTCTTCATGGTGCGGGAGACCGCGCAGATGTTCATCACCGGCCCTGACGTGGTCCGGGCCGTCACCGGGGCGAAGGTGTCCCACAACGGGCTCGGCGGTGCGGATGTGCACGCGACGACGTCCGGCGTCTGCCACTTCGCCTACGACGACGAGGCCGCCTGCCTGGAGGACGTGCGCTACCTGCTCACCCTGCTGCCGGCCAACAACCGCGAGATCCCCGAGGCGTTACCCACCACCGACCCGGCCGAACGCCGCTCGGACCTCCTGCTGGACCTGGTGCCGGCGGACGGCAACCGGCCCTACGACATGCGCCAGGTCATCGAGGAACTCGTGGACGACGGCGACCACTTGGAGATCCACGAGCACTGGGCCACCAACATCATCTGCACGCTGGCCCGCCTGGACGGCCACGTCGTGGGCATCGTCGCCAACCAGCCCCAGCGGCTGGCCGGCGCCCTGGACATCGAGGCCAGCGAGAAGGCGGCCCGTTTCGTCCAGCTGTGCGACGCGTTCAACATCCCCCTCGTCACACTGCTCGACGTCCCCGGCTTCCTGCCCGGCGTCGACCAGGAACACGGCGGCATCATCCGGCACGGAGCGAAGCTGCTGTACGCCTACTGCAACGCCACCGTCCCCCGGGTCTCCGTCGTGCTCCGCAAGGCCTACGGCGGTGCCTACATCGTCATGGACTCCCAGTCCATCGGTGCCGACGTCACCTACGCCTGGCCCACGAACGAGATCGCCGTCATGGGGGCCGAGGGCGCGGCCGACATCATCTTCCGCAAGCGCATCGCCGAGGCCGACGACCCCGAGGTGATGCGCGCCCGCCTCATCAAGGAGTACAGGTCCGAACTGATGCACCCGTACTACGCGGCCGAACGCGGCCTCGTCGACGAGGTCATCGACCCGGCCGACACCCGCCCCGTCCTCGTCCGCACCCTGGCGATGCTCCGCACCAAGCACGCCGACCTGCCCTCCCGCAAACACGGCAACCCACCGCAGTAAGCGGTGGCAGCGGTTCCCGCGCACACACCACCCGCCTCACGCCCCCGAGTTGTCGTGACGGCCGAAGGCCGCGGGGTCGTCAGCGGTACACCCTCTTCACCTGCTCGGTCGCGGGACACCCAGCATCCGTACGAGCTGGGCGAGTTCCTCCTGGAAGAGCTTCTCCGGGCTGGTGGTCCGGGTGTGTGGACCCGGTGCGATCTGGGATTCCGGGCCCAACTGCCCTTGTGTGCCTCTATGTTCGCTGCGGCACGTCCTCGACATACCGCGCCTTCAGGAGGTCTCCCGCATGCGTACCGCGTTCCGTACCGCCGTGACGTCCGGGGCGGTGGCCGTCACCACCGTCCTCGTCTGCTCCACCGCCCAGGCGACGCCGCCGGGGCCGGGTGTCACCGGCAGAGTGATCAGCCAGACCACCGTCGGCGGCACGGACTACATCCTGCGGGAGGTCTCCATCCCGCCCGGCCAGGCCACCGGCTGGCACTACCACGACGGTCCCCTCTACGCCTACGTGCAGCAGGGCACCCTCAGCCACTTCGACTCCACGTGCGCCTCCGACGGCGTCTACCCCAAGGGCAGTGCCGTCGAGGAACCGGCCGGGCCTGCCAACGTCCACATCGGCCGCAACCTGGGCGGGACCACCGTCGTCCTCGACGTGCTCTACGTGCTGCCGCACGGCGCGCCCCTCTCGCGGGACGCACCCAACCCGGGCTGCTCGTTCGAGTGACCCGGGAGCGGGTGCTCAGAACGACGGCGGTTCCAGTGACTGCTCCGCCCAGATCGTCTTGCCCCGGGGTGTCTGCCGGCTCCCCCAGCGCTGGGTGAGCTGGGCGACCAGGAGCAGGCCGCGGCCTCCCTCGTCGAAGGCGTGGGCGCGGCGCAGGTGCGGTGAGGTGGAACTGCCGTCGGAGACCTCGCAGATGAGGGTGCGGTCGCGGATCAGCCGCAGCCGGATGGGCGGGGCGCCGTAGCGGATCGCGTTGGTGACCAGTTCACTGACGACCAGTTCGGTGACGAAGGCGGCCTCGTCCAGGCCCCACGCGGTGAGCTGCTCGGTGGCCGCCTGCCGGGTCGCGGCCACGTGGACGGGGTCGGGTGGGACCTCCCAGGTGGCCACGCGGTCGGTGCCCAGCGCCCGGGTGCGGGCCAGCAGCAGGGCCACGTCGTCACCGGGCTCCTCCGGCAGGACAGCCTTGAGGACGGTGTCGCACAGGGCGTCGAGGGTGTCGGTGCGCGCCGTCAGGGCGCGGCAGAGTTCCTCGGTGGCGTGGTCGACGTCGCGGTCGCGGTCCTCGACGAGCCCGTCCGTGTAGAGGGCGACGACGGAGCCCTCGGGCAGCTCCATCTCGGTCGCCTCGAAGGGCAGGCCGCCGACACCGAGCGGCGGTCCCGCGGACAGGGGGACGAGCCGTGAGGTGCCGTCGGGCAGCACCAGGGCGGGCGGCGGATGGCCGGCGGAGGCCAGGGTGAGGCGGCGGGAGACCGGGTCGTAGACGGCGTAGAGGCAGGTGGCGCCCAGCTCCGCGACCTCGTCGTCGCGGTCGTCGGAGGCGAGGTGGGTGACCAGGTCGTCGAGGTGGGTGAGGAGCTCGTCGGGCGGCAGGTCCACGTCGGCGAGGGTGCGTACGGCCGTGCACAGCCGGCCCATGGTCGCCGACGAGGGGATGCCGTGTCCGACGACGTCGCCGACGACCAGGGCTACCCGGCTGCCGGAGAGCGGGATCACGTCGAACCAGTCGCCGCCGATCCCGGCCAGCGAACCAGAGGGCAGATAGCGGTGGGCGACCTCCACCACGGCCTGCCCGGGCAGGCCCCGGGGCAGCAGGCTGTTCTGGAGGGCGAGGGCGGTGGTGCGTTCGCGGGCGAAGCGGCGGGCGTTGTCGATGCAGACGGCGGCACGGCTGGCGAGTTCCTCGGCGAGGACGGCGTCGTCCGCGTCGTAGTCGTCCGGGTGGGCGATGCGGACGGCCACCATGACGCCCAGCGTGGTGCCGCGGGCCCGCAGCGGGACCGTGAGGAGGGAGTGCACGCCGGCGCGGTGGCGGCGGCCGGCGGGGGCCTGGGCGTTGCGGGAGGCGACCCAGCGCATGAAGTCCGGCTCGCCCGCCCGCCTGCTCACCGCCCTTCCCTGCCGGAGGGCCTGGGCGGGTGGTGAGTAGGCGGGGTAGACGTCCGCCTCGCCCAGGTGCACGGCCGCCTCCGGGGTGCCCTCGGTGCCGGAGCCGTGGGCGACGCGGCGCAGCACGATGTCGCCGTCGAGCACGGTCGGGGGTTGTTCGTCCGCCCCTAGGACCCATTCGAGCAGGTCGACGCTGACGAAGTCGGCGTACTGGGGGACGAGGAGTTCCACCAGTTCCTCGGCGGTGCGGGTCACGTCGAGGGTGGTGCCGATGCGGGCCGCCGCGGTGTTCAGCAGGGCCAGTCGTTGCCGGGCCCAGTACTGGTCGCTGCTGTCGAGGGCCGCGAGGGCGACACCGGTCACCCGGCCGGACTCGTCGCGGACGGGCCACATCTCGGTGCTCCAGGCGTGCTCCCGGTTGAGGGCGGGCGCTCCCGTGAAGCTCTCGTAGTGGACCGGGCGCCCGGTCTCGGCCACTTGGCGGAGCTTGTTGTGGAAGCCCCGGCTGTGCTCGGCGTCCTCCACGGTCTCCGGGAAGTCGCGGCCGAGCAGTGCCTCCTCGGAGACGCCCATGACCCGGCAGGCCGTGTCGTTCAGGCGCAGATAGCGCTGGCGGGTGTCGAAGACCGACATCGACACCGAGGCCTGCTGGAAGGCCCGTCCGGCCAGGGTGGTCTCGGGGCCGCCCGCCGGGTCGGCGGTGATCACATAGCCGCTCGGCGCGCCGTCCGCGCCGAGCACGGGACACGCCCGCAGGGTGAGTGTGACGGGCGAACCGTCCCGGCGCCGCAGCATGACCGCGCCGGTCAGCGCCGTCACGGCCTGCTCCGACGGGTCCGCGGCGAGCAGCTCCCGGGCCGCGCGTCCCACGACTTCCTCAGCCGGGTATCCCGTCAGCTGCCGGGCGCCCTCGCTCCACCCCGTCAGGATGCCGTGGGCATCCATGGTCGCCGCAGCGGAGACGTGCTCCATATCATCCAGGATGGTCCCTTTGTCGGACCGCATCAAGCGAAACGCGGCAACCGGGGCTCCGCTGTCACTTCCGGCGAGCGCGCAGCGCTTCGAGTGCCCGGTCCGCGTGGGTGTTCATCCGCAACTCGCTGCGCACGACTTCCAGCACTGTCCGGTTCTCGGCTATGACGAAGGTGGCGCGTTTGGTCGGTGCCAGGGAGAAGCCCCGCTTCACTCCGAACCGCTCCTGGATGGTGCCGTCGGCGTCGGACAGCAGGGGCATGCCGAGGGTGTGGCGTCCGGAGAACTCCTGCTGGCGTTCGACGGGGTCGCCGCTGACGCCGACGGGCCGGGCGCCGACGGCGGCGAACTCGGCGGCCAGATCGCGGAAGTGGCAGGCCTCGGCGGTGCAGCCCGGGGTCAGGGCGGCCGGGTAGAAGAACAGGACGACGGGTCCGTCGGCGAGCAGGTCGGACAGGCTGCGGGAGGTGCCGCTCTCGTCCGGCAGCGTGAAGTCCTCGACCGTGTCGCCGACCGCGATGCGGGCGCTCATGACCGGCCCTCCGCGTTCGCGGCGACACCACGTGCCCACAGGACGAGCGGCACCTGGAGCGGCAGGCGCCCGAGGGCGGCGGCCTTCTGCGGGGCGGGCCGGTTCCGCCAGTCGACGGCCATCTTCACGTTGGCGGGGAACACGCCGACGAAGAAGGCGGCCGTGGCCAGCGCGGCGGTGCGTCGGGTGCGCGGCAGCGCCACTCCCGCGGCCAGCGCCAGTTCGGCGGCGCCGCTCGCGTAGGTCCAGGTCCGGGGCGTGCCCGGCAGGCCGCGCGGCACGATCGCGTCGAACTGGCGTGGGGCGGCGAAGTGGGCGATCCCCGCGGTGGCCAACAGGCCTGCCAGCAATAGGGGTGAGCGTTCGGACCGGGACACGGTTCCTCCTCTGATGACCTGCCGCGCGATATTACTGGAGGGTATGAATCCGGCGTCGGGCAGGGCCGTCGTCCCGGCTCAGGAGCGACGGTTGTGGGTGCCGGGCGTGTAGCCGAACGCGCGGTGGAACACGTCGATGAACGCGCTGGCGGAGGACCAGCCGCAGCGGTGGGCGACGGTGGTGACGGGGGTGTCGTCGGCCAGCATGCGCAGGGCGTGATAGAGGCGCGACTGGGTGCGCCACTGCGGGAAGGTCATGCCGAACTCGCGGCGGAAGAGCCGGCTCAGGGTGCGTTCGCCGACACCGGTCGCCGCGCCGAGGGCGGCGAGGGTGCGGGTGTCCGCCGGGTCGGCGTGGACGATCCGGCAGACGGCGGCCAGCCGCGGGTCGTTCGGAGCGGGCAGGCGCAAGGGCTGTTGCGGCGAGGCGCGCAGTTGGTCGCGCAGGACGCCGAGCAGGCGTCGGCGTTCGGGGCCGTCGTCGTCGGGGTCGCGGGTGTAGGCGAGGATCAGCTCGCGCAGGAGGGGGCCGACGGCGAGGACGGTGGGGGTGTCCAGGCCGAGGGGGTTGTCGTCGGCGGGCAGTCCGACCAGGTGCAGATCGAGCCGCCCGTGGGCGCGGTGGGCGTGCACAGTGCCGGCCGGGACCCAGATGGCCCGGGTGCCGGGCGCGAACCAGGTGCCGGCGTCGGTGGTGACGGCCAGGACCCCGGATCCCGCGTAGACGATCTGGTGGTCGTCGTGGCGGTGGGCGTCGATGCGGTCCCCGGCCGCCAGGTGCTGGGCGCGGGTCGGCGCCTCGGGGGTGTGGCGGGCGGCCGGGGCGCGGCTGTGGCGGATGTTCGGCACAAGGCGGCAGATTATCGGAAGCGGGCCGAGGGGCCGCCCCGTGACGATCGACGGGTGTCCAAGAACCGAGCCATCACGCTGATGTCCCTGGGGCATGCCTGTGTGGACGTCTATCAGGGGGCGGTCGCCGCCCTGGTGCCCTTCTTCGTCGCCGAGCGCGCCTACACCTACGCCGCCGCCTCGGCGGTCGTCCTGGCGGCGTCCTTGGTCTCGTCGGTGGTGCAGCCGCTGTTCGGCGCGCTCACCGACCGGTGGGCGATGCCCTGGCTGCTGCCGGTGAGCGCGCTGGCCGCGGGAGCCGGCGTCGCGGCGAGCGGGGTGGGCGGCTCCCCCGCGCTCACCCTGGCCGCGGTCGCCGTGTCGGGGGTCGGGGTCGCCGCCTACCACCCGGAGGCGGCCCGGGCTGCCCGGGCGGCCGCGGACCGGGGAGGGGGCGGGGGCAACACGGGGATGGGCTGGTTCGCCCTCGGCGGCAACGTCGGTTTCGCCCTCGCACCGCTGCTCGTGGCCGCCGTCGTCGGGACCGGCGGCCTGGGCGCCTCTCCCCTGCTGGTCGTCCCCGCCGTGGTCGGCGCAGTGCTGTGCGCGGCGGCGACGCGTGCGACGAAGGCCCGCGTCGAGGCCGGCCCGAGGGCCGGGGCCGTCGGCTCCGACGACTGGGGGTCGTTCCTGCGGCTGTCCGGCGCCCTGGTCTGCCGGTCGATCGTCTTCGTCGGGATGAGTGCCTTCGTCCCTTTGTACGTCCGTGAGCGGACCGGCGGCGGTGACGTGGCCGGGACGGTCGCGCTGTGCGTGCTCTATGCCGGGGGCGCGGTGGGCACGCTGGCCGGGGGGCGGCTGGCCGACCGGTACGGCCGGGTGGCGGTGGTGCGCTGGTCGTACACGCTGACCGTGCTCGCCGTGGCCGCGGTGGTGCTGGTCCCCGGCCCTGCCGTCCTTCTGTTCGTGGCGCTCACGTCCGCCGGGCTGTACGTCCCCTTCGCTGCACGTGACGCTCGGCCAGGATTTCCTGCCCCGGCGGGTGGGGACCGCGAGCGGTGTGACTCTGGGGCTGGCGGTGAGTGTCGGGGGGCTCGTCGCGCCGGCGCTCGGGGCGCTGGCCGACGCGACGTCGCTGCGGACGGCTCTCGTCCCGCTGGTGGCCCTGCCCGCTCTGGGGCGGCTGCTGCTGTGCGGGCTGCGCGAGCCGGTCCCGCCCGGGGAGCCGGGGCCGGCCCCTCTTCCGCGCGCGGCCTCGGCGTGAGGGGCCTCAGGCCTTGGACGCCGGGGCGGTGGGCTGCTGTTCGGTGTCCTCCTCGGTGGCGTGGGCGAGGAAGTCGTCGACCATGCGGTGGAAGAGGGTGGCCAGCTGCCGCAGTTCCTCGGGGGACCAGTCGGCCAGGGCCATCTGCATGCCGCGGGTACCGGCGTCGCGGACGCGGGCTATGGCCTGCTCGCCGGCACCGGTGAGCTCGATGCGCTGGGCCCGGCGGTCGTGAGGGTCGGGGACGCGGGTGACGTAGCCGGACCTCTCCAGCTGCTGCACGGTGCGGGTGACGTGGGAGGCCTCCACGCCCAGGCGGTTGGCCAGCTCGCCCGGCCGCATCGGTTCGGAGTCGGCGACCTGGCGCAGCAGTGCCACGGCGGCACGGTCGAGCGGGACCTGGGCCAGGGCCATCAGCCGGTCGTGCTGCCGGGCCCGGGTGCTCAGGTAGGTGATGCGGGTGAGCGCCCGCTCGATCTCGGTGACTTCCGGGGACGCGGGCCCGTCGGGGAGCGGTGGTGTGGACATGGGAGCCACGTTACCATCTTGTTGCGTAACTCAAGTAACTTACCGTTTCACGTTGACGCGCCCTGCCGCACCGGGAGGGTATCGGCCCGGTCCCGGCGGGGCCGGGCCGATACCCGAGCACGCTCACGAAACCTCGGTCACCGGAACCTCCGTGCGCACGGCGTCCTGCCAGGCCGCGCGCCCCGCGATGGCCTGGCGCCACCGGCGGATCGCCTTGGGCGGCATGCCGACGGCGAGGACGCCGGTGAGGCGGTCGCCGGTGCGGTACGCGGCGACGAACCGGCGGTCCGCCATGCCCCCTTCCACCACGGCGACTTCGTCATGGCCTCGGAGGTAGCCGTATGCCTGGACCTTCATGTCGTACTGGTCGGACCAGAAGTACGGCACCGGCGCGAAGGGTCTGCCCGCGTCGGGGGCGAGGAGGTTGCGGGCGGCGGCCATGCCCTGTTCGGCGGCGTTGGTGCGGTGCTCGATCCGCATCGAGGTGCCGAACAGCGGGTTGTGCCAGCGGGCGACGTCACCGGCGGCATAGACGCCCTGGGCGGCCGCGCAGTACTCGTCGCACACCACCCCGTCCCCCACGGTGAGGCCGCTGCCCGCCAGCCACTCGGTGTTGGGCAGGGAGCCGACGGCGACCAACACCTCGTCGGCATCGACGAGTTCACCGTCCGCGAGCCGTACCCCGTCCTCGGTCACCTCGGTCACGGCGACCCCGCAGCGCAGGTTCACACCCCGCTCCCGGTGGGCGCGCGTCAGGATCTCGCCGACCTCGGCGCCGACGGCGTGGGCCAGCGGCACCGGGGCGGGTTCGAGGAGCGTGACCTCGCAGCCGAGCCGCCAGGCGACGGCGGCGGCCTCCGCGCCGAGGAACCCGGCGCCCACCACGACCAGCCGCCGCCCCGGAGTGAGCCGCTCCCGCAGGGCGAGCGCGTCCCCGATGCCGCGCAGGACGTGCGCGCCCTCGCCGGGCAGCCGACGCGGCCGGACTCCGGTGGCCACGATCAGCCCGTCGTACGGCAGGGCGGACCCGTCGGCCAACTCCACCGTGCGGCCGGTGAGTTCGAGGCCGGTGGCCGCGACGCCGAGCCGCAGGTCGAGGTTGAGTGCGGCCAGGGCGTCGGCGGTGCGCAGGGCCAGCCGCTCGGGCTCCCACTCCGCGGCCAGGACCTGCTTCGACAGGGGCGGACGGTCGTAGGGCGCCAGCGGCTCGTCGCCGACGAGGGTGAGCGTGCCGTCGTAGCCCTCCCGGCGGAGGGTCTCGGCCGCCGCGAGTCCGGCGGCCGAGGCACCGACGACGACGATCCGCCTCACTGCTCGACCAGCCGGATGGCGGCGGCCGGGCAGACCGCGACGGCCTCCTTGACGTCGTCGAGGAGTTCGACGGCGGGTTCGTCCGCCAGCAGGATCGCGATGCCGTCGTCGTCCTGGTCGAAGACGTCCATCGCGGCGAGCACGCACTGCCCGGAGGCGACGCACTTGTCGGCTTCCAGCTCCACCTTCATGGGGATTCCCTTCTTCACACGTGTTCTGGGTCGTTCGCGCGGCGGCAGGCCGTCACCAGGAGACGGGCAGTTCGTGCACGCCGTAGATGAACGCGTCGTTCTTGAAGCGGACGTCCTCCAGGGCGCAGGCGAGCTTGAGGGTGGGGATGCGCTTGTAGAGGGTGCCGTAGACGACCTGGAGTTCCATGCGGGCCAGGGGCTGACCGAGGCACTGGTGGACGCCGAAGCCGAAGGCGACGTGGCGGCGGGCGTCGCGGGTGAGGTCGAGCCGGTCGGGGTCGGGGAACACCTCGGGGTCGCGGTTGGCGATCTCGTTGGCCATGATGACGCCCTCGCCGGCCCTGACGAGCCGGCCACCGATCTCGATGTCCTCGGTGACCGCGCGACGCCGTCCCAGGTGGGTGATGTGCAGGTAGCGCAGCAGTTCCTCGACCGCGCCCGCGACGAACTTCGGGTCGTCGCTCTCGCGCAGCAGGGCGAGCTGGTCGGGGTTCTGGAGGAGGGCGAGGGTGCCGAGGGCGATCATGTTCGCGGTGGTCTCGTGGCCCGCGATCAGCAGGAGCAGCGCCATCTCCGTGGCCTGCCGGTGGTCGATCTCGCCGGCCGTGACGCGCCCGGCGATGCCGGACAGCAGATCGTCCCTGGGCTCGGCGAGCCGCTTGCCGATGAGGGTGGCCAGGTACCCGGCGACCTCCCGGCTCGCCTGCCCCCGCTGCTCGGGGGTGGCGTCCCGGTGGACCATGGTCTTGGTGTTGTCCTGGAAGAAGGCGTGGTCGTCGTAGGGCACGCCGAGCAGTTCGCAGATCACCAGCGACGGGATCGGCAGGGCGAACTCCTCCACGAGGTCCACCGGCCCCGGCCTGCCGAGCATTCCGTCGATGAGGTCGTCCACGATCTTCTGTACGGCGGGCCGCAGGGCCTCCACCCGTTTGATGGCGAACGGCGCCGTCACCATCCGGCGCAGCCGGGCGTGTTCGGGGTCGTCCATCATGATGAAGCTGAGCTTGCCCTCGCCGCCCTCGGGCGAGGCCTTGGTCGGGTAGCCGGGGCTGTCGGTGTCGGCGCTGACCCGGGGGTCGCCGAGGAGGGCGCGCTGGTCGGCGTATTTGGTCACGAGCCACGGCTCGCTGCCGTCCCACAGCCGCACCTTCGTCAGCGGCGCCTTCTCCTGGAGGTCCTTCAGCGCGGGCGGCGGGTCGAAGGGGCAGCGGGCCTGCCGGGGCATCGGGAACTCGGGGAGGGAGTCCGGTGACTCGGGCACGGGTCCGGCCAGGGTGTCGGCCATGATTCTCCTCGGTGGTGGGGGCTCCGCTCGACGGGCGGGGCGCCGGGGTGAAGTGGTCGAGGCCTCGATGAGCACATGCAAACAGAGGGGGCTGACGCCTTCCGGTCAGTTTCCTGACAGAAGGCTGACGTGACCCGGATCACAGGCGCGTCGGGGCAGCCACCTGCCCTGTCGCGTAAGGGAGTTGGGAAAACCGGGCACCGCGCGGCGCGGCAGGTCAGCGCTCGGCTTCGGCGAGCCCGAGCCAGTAGCCGAATCCTCGGCGAGTGTGAATCAGACCGGGCGCGTCATGGTCCACCTTGCGCCGCAGCCGGGAGACGAGCTGCTCGATGGCGTTGTCGCCGCGGTGGTCGCCCCAGACGTAGCGGCCGATCTGCTCCTTGGAGAGCACCCGGTGCGCGTTGACGAGGAGGTGGCGCAGCAGCCGGTACTCGGCGGGTGTCAGGTCCAGGACCCGGGTGCCGCGGCGGGCCTCGCACCGGGTGTCGTCCAGGACCAGGTCGCGGTAGCCGAGTGCGCCGTCGCGCGGACGTCCGGGGTGCGCGCCCCGCAGCAGGACCTGCACCCGGGCCAGCACCTCGGCCACCCGGAAGGGCTTGGTGACGTAGTCCCGCTCCCCCAGGCCCAGTTCGGGCACGAGTTCGTCCAGGGAGTCGTACTCGGTGAGAACGAGCACCGGGGGGCGATGGGCCACGACGGGCCGTTCCCTGCCCAGGCTCACCATGTCCGGCAGCGCCGCGTCGACGACCACCAGGTCGAACCGCTGTTCCGCGAGGCGCTCAAGGGCCTCACTTCCGGCGCCGACCAGCGTGGTGCGGTATCCCGCCAACTCCAGGGTGGTGGAGAGGAGTTCGGCGATGCCCGGCTCCCCGACGAGGAGCAGGAGGCGTTGACCGGCCCCCCGGGCGAGTGCCGGTTTCGTTCGGGCGCCACTGCCGTACATGCGCTCCACCCTACCGTCCGCTTGCCTAACTCAACTAATTTCCCGGGGGTGCGGTCAGGGGCGTCGGGGTGACCGGCGCCAGCCACATGCCGATGACGGCGTCCACCAGTCCGGTGGCCGTGTCGGCCCAGTTGGAGCGGGGGGTGGGGGTGTTCTCGGCGAGCGCGCGTTCCCGCTCGGCGCACACGTGCACGATCAGATGACGTGCCATGTCGCCGCGCTCGACGCGCACCTCGTCGGGGAGTTCGGGCAGAGACCGCCGCAGACCGTCGACGATCTGCCGCAGGGACGGGGAGGAGAGCGCCTCCTCGGCCATGACCTGCCGCAGCGCCGGATCGGTCATCACCTGCGCGCAGAACCGCGCGTACCAGGTGGGGCTGCCCAGCGCCCCGAGATGTTCGGGAACCGGGCGCACCAGGCAGTCCACCCAGTCGCGTACGTCGGTGGAGTCGCCGGTGGCGGCGAGGAGCCGCGCGCGGATCTCCTCGATGCGTGCCGCGCGCTTGCGGATGATCGCGCGGACCAGGTCGGTCTTGGTGCCGAAGTGGTAGCCGACCGCCGCGTTGTTGCCCTGTCCGGCGGCCTCGCTGACCTGGCGGTTGGAGACCGTGTACACGCCGCGCTCGGCGAACAGCCGCTCCGCCGCGGTCAGGATCAGCTCCCGTGTCGCGCCGACCTGTTCCGCACGTGCCGTCCTGCCGGCCATGACCACCACCGCTTCGGGGCTGGGGCGACCCCGCGCCGGCCAGCCCCTGGAGCCGCCACGGGTCCGCCGGCCGGCGGCGGGTTCCGGTGACCGAAGCCTACGCAGGCAGGCGGGGCCACTAAGCTAAGTCAGTCGACTGCTTTAATTCTTGCACGTCTCGCTCTCTCTCGCGCCCGCATTCCCCACGCGCCACGCCCTGGAGGCTCCGCATGTCCGACGCCCCTGCCGCACCCGCCGACAGCGGCGGTGCCGCGCCGCCGAGGCCGAACGCCGTGGTAGCGGTGCTGGCCTTCGCCGGAATCGTCGTGGCGCTGATGCAGACCCTGGTCATCCCGATCGTGCCGGAGCTGCCGCGTCTGCTCGCCGCCCCGGCCTCCGACACCGCCTGGGCGGTCACCGCGACCCTGCTGGCGGCGGCGGTGGCCACCCCGGTGGTGGGACGTCTCGGCGACATGTTCGGCAAGCGCCGCATGCTGTTGATCAGTGTCGTGATGCTGGTGGCCGGCTCGGTGGTGTGCGCGCTCAGCGACACCCTGGTCCCGATGATCGTCGGCCGGCTGCTCCAGGGGCTCGCCTCGGGTGTGATCCCGCTGGGCATCAGCATCATGCGCGACGAGCTGCCCGCCGAGCGGCTGGCCGGTTCGACCGCGCTGATGAGTGCCTCCCTGGGGGTCGGCGGCGCGCTCGGGCTGCCCACGGCCGCGTTGATCGCCGATCACTTCGACTGGCACGTGCTGTTCTGGGCCTCCGCCGCCATGGGGGTGATCGCCTTCGCGCTCGTCGTGGCCTTCGTACCGGAGTCCCGGGTGCGCACCGGGGGCCGGTTCGACGGGGTGGGCGCCCTCGGCATGGCGGTCGGGCTGGTCTGTCTGCTGCTGGCCGTCTCCAAGGGCGCCGACTGGGGCTGGAGCAGCGGCACCACGCTCGGCCTGTTCGCCGCCGCCGTGGTCGTCCTGCTGGCCTGGGGCGTCTTCGAACTGCGCACCGCGCAGCCGCTGGTGGACCTGCGCACCACGGCCCGACGTCAGGTCCTGGTCACCAACCTGGCCTCGGTGGCGATGGGCTTCTCCATGTTCGCGATGTCCCTGGTCCTGCCGCAGCTGCTCCAGCTGCCCGAGCAGACCGGCTACGGCCTGGGCAGGTCCATGCTGACGGCCGGCCTGGTGATGGCACCCTCCGGTCTGGTGATGATGGCCACCGCCCCGCTCTCCGCGGCCGTGTCCAGGGCCAAGGGCCCCAAGGTGACCCTGATGATCGGTGCGGTGATCGTGGCCTGCGGCTACGGCCTCGGCCTCGTACTGATGTCGCAGGTGTGGCAGCTGACGCTGATCTCCTGCGTGATCGGCGCCGGCATCGGCTTCACCTACGGTTCGATGCCCGCCCTGATCATGGCCGCCGTGCCGGCGAACGAGACGGCGGCGGCCAACAGCCTCAACACCCTGATGCGGTCCATCGGCACGTCGATGGCCAGCGCCCTCGCCGGGGTCGTCCTGTCGCAGATGACCATCAGCCTGGGTGGCTACGCCCTGCCCTCCGAGAACGGTTTCAGGACCGTCATGGCCATCGGCGCCGGGGCCGCGCTGCTCGCCTGCGCCATCGCCTCCTTCATCCCCCGGCAGCGGACCTCCGTCGAGGCCGCCGAGGCTCCCGCGTCCGGGGAACCGGCCGTCGCGAAGTAGGTACCGGTCGTCGACGACGGCCTCCGAAAGGCGGCCGTCGTACCCGGGGAGGAGACACCCTCCCCGGGCGTACTGCGTTCTCAGTAGTCCCGATCACCGGCACACGCAGGACGACAGCACGTTCCGGACCGGGAAGACTGGGACGGTGGGCCGGTCACCGCCCGGCGGGCGGCTCCGAGGTCACCATCCGGCTCCCGTCGTACCCCGCCCGCCCCGTGACCCCCAGGAACGGACGCCATGCCCATCCGCGTGCTGCTCGCCGACGACCAGGCCCTGCTGCGGGCCACCTTCCGGATCCTGCTCGACTCCTGCGACGACATGGAGGTGGTCGCCGAGGCCACCGACGGCGCGGAGGCCGTCGACCTGGCGCGGCTGCACCGTCCCGATCTCGTCCTCATGGACATCCGGATGCCGGGGACGGACGGTCTGACCGCCACGTCGGTGATCTGCTCGGACCCGGACCTGTCGAGCACCCGCGTGCTGATCCTGACCACGTTCGAGATCGACGAGTACGTCGCTCAGGCCCTGCGGTCCGGCGCGAGCGGCTTCCTCGGCAAGGACGTCACCGCCGACGCGCTCCTGGCGGGGATCCGCACGGTGGCCGCCGGCGACTCGCTGCTCTCCCCCGGCGCCACCCGCACCCTGATCACGCGTTTCCTGGCCGCCCCCGGTCTCGGAACCCGCCTGGCCGCGTCGGAGGACCTCGCCGCCCTGACCACCCGGGAGCGCGAGGTGATGACCTGGGTGGCCGAGGGCCATTCCAACGACGAGATCGCCGAGAAGCTGTTCGTCAGCCCGCTGACCGTGCGCACCCATGTGCACCGCGCGATGACCAAACTGGGCGCCCGCGACCGGGCCCAGCTGGTCGTGATGGCCTACCAGACGGGACTGGCGCAGGCCCTGCCGCCCGGTACGGCGTAGTCCTACGGCGTCGGGCCCGACCCGCCCCGACCGGCGGACAGCTTCTCCAGCCACTGCTGGAGCAGGGCCGACTCCGCCGGGGTGAACGCCGGGGGCACGTCCGCGCGCAGGCGGGCGGCGAGCGTGGCGGCGGCGACGGGGACCGGGGCCTGCCCGTCGGAGGCGGGGGCGCCGGTGGCGTCGGCCGGGTCGGTGGGGCGGGTCAGCGAGTCGATCACCGCGTCGCGCAGCCGTGCGGAGAACCGCGGGTCGGGATACTGCTCGGGCCGGGTGAGCAGGGACAGCGCCGCCCCGACGTTGGCCGACATGATCACCTGGGTGGCGAGGACGGGCGGCATGGTCAGCCGGCCGGCGGCGGCGCAGCGTTCCAGGATCGCGTGCAGCAGGGCGTGCGCCTCCTGCGCGGCGGCGGGTGGGACGGTCAGACCGGGTGAGTACATCAGGCGGTAGTGGTTGGGGTGCTCCAGCGCGAACCGCGTGTGGTTGTCCCAGCCCTTCTTCAGGTCCGCCACCGGGTCCTTGCCGGGACGGGCCGCCCGCTTGGAGGCGAGGTACCGCTCGAATCCCCGGTCCACGACGGCAGCCAGCAGCCCCGCCTTGTCGCCGAAGATCCGGTAGAGCATCGGCGCCCCGACGCCGGCCGCCTCGCACACGGCCCGTGTGGACACATCGGCCACCGGCGCCTCGGCCAGCAGCGCGGTGGTCGCTTCCAGGATCTTCTCCCTCGCATCCATGCCCTCACCGTACGGCATTCGTAGCGTCGATACGAATCGAGGGTAACGTCGCTACGAATCCGTGTTATCGTCGATACGAGATGAACGTAACGTCGATATCAGGGGTGCAGTCATGACCACTCAGTCCTCCACGACCCCGCGCGTGGCGCTCGTGACCGGCGGATCGCGCGGCATCGGACGGCAGATCACCCGGCAGCTCGCCGCCGACGGGTTCGCCGTCGCCGTCGGGTACGCGGGCAACAAGGAAGCCGCCGAGGAGGTCGTGCGCGAGATCGAGGCCGCGGGCGGTGCCGCCTTCGCCGCCGGGGCGGACGTCGCCGAGGAGGCGGAGGTCGCCGCCGTCTTCGATCTCGCGGAGGCCCGGTACGGCGGGATCGACGCCGTGGTGCACGCCGCGGGCCGGATGCCGCTCTCCCCGATCGCGGAGCTCGACCTCGCCGAGCTGGACTCGCTGTACCGCACGAACATCCGCGGCACGTTCGTCGTCGACCAGCAGGCCGCGCGCCGGCTCCGACCGGGCGGCGCGCTCGTCAACTTCTCCAGCTCGATCGTCGGCCTCGCCTTCCCCGGATACGGCGCCTACGCCGCGAGCAAGGGCGCGGTCGAGGCACTGACCCTGGTCCTCGCCCGCGAGCTGCGCGGCCGGGACGTCACGGTGAACACGGTGGCGCCCGGCCCCACGGCCACGGAGCTCTTCCTCGACGGCAAGGACGAGGAGACCGTCGCCCGTCTGGCCGCGCAGCCGCCACTGGAGCGTCTGGGGACCCCCGAGGACATCGCCTCGGTCGTGTCGTTCCTGGTCGGCCCGGCCGGCCGCTGGGTCAACGGCCAGGTGCTGCGCGCCAACGGCGGCATCATCTGACCGCACACCCACACCGCCCCCGCGCGAGAGGTCCGTTCAGGGGAAACCGCCGGGGCGCCGGCGTGAGACGGGGCGGGCCCGTCGACAACTGACCCGTGAACCTCCCGCTGATCCCTCCCATGCTGGCCACGCCGGGCACTCTCCCGCCCCTGCCTCAGGACGCGCGCTGGGCGTACGAGACGAAGCAGGACGGCCAGCGGGTCGTCCTCTACGCCGCCGGCGACGGCAGCCTGGTCCTGCGCGCCCGGTCGGGGGAGGTCGTCACCGGGGCCTACCCCGAACTGCTGCCGCTGGGCGCCGCACTCGGCGCCACCCCGGCCGTCCTCGACGGGGAGGTGCTGGCGCCGGACGAACAAGGGCGTGCCGACTTCCAGTTGCTCCAGTCCCGCATGGGCCTGGTCCAGGCACCCGGCAGGGCGGCTCGCCGGGCGGCCGAACTCCCCGTGCACCTGGTGCTGTTCGACGTCCTGCACCTGGGGCAGCACCCCCTGCTCCGGCTCCCCTACGTCCGACGCCGTGCGCTGCTGGAGGAACTGGCCCTGACCGGCCCCCACTGGTCGACGCCTGCCGCGCTGGTCGGTCACGGCGAGCAGGCCCTGCGCGCCACCCGGGAACACGGTCTGGAGGGCCTGGTCTGCAAGCGGCTGGACTCGGTGTACGAGCCCGGGGTGCGCTCGCGGGCCTGGATCAAGATCCGGAACATGCACAGCGAGGACGTCGTCGTGGGCGGCTGGCTGCCCGGCAAGGGGCGGCTGACCGGTCTGCCGGGCGCCGTCCTGGTCGGCCAGCGCGCCGCCGGGCGCCTGCGCTACGTCGGCGGTGTGGGCACCGGCTGGAGCGAGGCGGAACGGCACCGGCTCGCCGCGCTGCTGGGAGCCGTCGGGAGCGACGTGTGTCCCTTCGACCCCGTGCCTCCGGTACCTGGGGCGCGGTGGGTGCTGCCCCGGCTGGTGGGCGAGGTCCGCTACAGCACCCGCACGCGGGCCGGGATGCTGAGGCAGCCGTCCTGGCTGCGGCTGCGCCCGGACCTCGCACCGGAGGAGTCCTCGGCCGACCTGCCGGACGATCTCGTCTGAGGCGCGAAGATCCAACTGTTGGGGAACCCGTAACCGGAGAGACGCCCACAACCTCTTGGCGTGGACATGGAAACAAGGGAAGCTGAACCTCCCCTTCCCCTCCAGCCATTGGGCTGCGCCCGCACAAGAGGAGGACGCAGTGGCGTCACCGTCGTTCAAGGCACACCGCAGGAGATGGCTCACCGGCCTGGCCGGCGCCGCCGCGCTCGTCATCGCCTTCCCCACCGCCGCCTTCGCGGCCCCGCCGCAGGCTCTGCCGGCCAACGCCGAGACCGCGGAGAAGACGTACCAGCCGGCCTTCGACTACGACACCGACGGGTGCTACCCCACCCCCGCCATCGGACCCGACGGCACGATCAACGGCGGCCTCAACCCGACCGGTTCACTCAGCGGCGACTGCCGTGACGCCTCGGACCTGGACAACACCAACAGCTACTCGCGCTACAAGTGCAACAACGGCTGGTGCGCCTACATGTACGGCCTGTACTTCGAGAAGGACCAGGCCATCGCCGGCAGCAGCATCGGCGGCCACCGGCACGACTTCGAACACGTCGTCGTCTGGGTGCAGAACGGCACGATCCAGTACGTGTCGACGTCCAACCACGGCTCGTTCACCGTCACGGCCGCGTCCGGGGTCCGCTTCGACGGCACCCACGCGAAGATCGTCTACCACAAGGACGGCGCGAGCACGCACTGCTTCCGCCTGGCCAATTCCAATGACGAGCCGCCGGAGAACCACAAGGGAACCTGGCAGTACCCGCCGCTGGTCGGCTGGAACGGCTACCCGTCGGGGCTGCGCGACAAGCTGAGCGCGTACGACTTCGGCAGCGCCAACTTCGGCCTGAAGGACGCCAACTTCGCGAACCACCTGTCGCTGGCGAAGCCCTCGGGGATCACGTTCGACCCGAACGCCTGACCTCCGGACGCCCGAAGATCGGTCGCGGGACCTAGGACCTTGAAGTCCACGGTTTCCGTCCCGCGCCCGATCCCGGCCCGCCGGACGCGTCATAGCGTCCCGTTCATGGAAACGAGCAGCACGAGCGGACAGCTCGAAGAAGCCCTGGAACGCCTGCACGCCTCCGGCCCTGAACGAGGGGGCTGGCTGTCCAACCACGCTCCCATGGTGGTGGAGTCGCTGGCAGCGCACGGGCAGGCGGGCGCGGTGCATCGCTGGGTGGACCTCTACCGGGACAAGCTGGAGGACTTCCCCGACCGCGTCGCCCCCGTCACGGACGACAACTGGCCCTCCGCGCTGGGGGATCCCCGCCGGATCGCCGACTGGACCGACCACTTCTCCCGCGCGCTCGCCGAGCGCCCCTGGCGGAGCGTCCTCGCCCAGTGGTGGCCGCGTCTGCTGCCCGGGCTGTACGGCGGCGCCACGCACACCGTCATCCGCGTCGGGCACGCCGTACGGGCCCTGGAGAGCGGCGAGAACGCCCCGCGGATCACCGAACTCGCCCACGCGCTCGGCTACTGGGCGGCCCGGCACCAGCCCGTGACCGGCATCGCACCGCTCCCCGGCGCGCCGTCGGCCACCGCGTCCCTGGACGCCGTACCCGCGATCGAGGCGGGGCACATGGGATTCCGCGACCGTCTGGGCGCGGTGCGCCGGCTGCCCGTGTGGGGCGAGGACGTCATCGACCCGGAGACCGCCAGGGACCGGCTCACCGAACTCGTCCGTGCCGCGACCCACCGCTACGCCACCCACGGTCACGGCGAGCCGACCATGCTCGTGCACGCGGCCACCGCGCCCAACGCCGTGCTGCGCGCGCTGGGGTCACTGCCCCGGGAGCTGTGGGCGCCGAGTCTGCGGGCGGCCTGGTCGGCGTCCGCGGCGGTGACCGCGATGTACGCGCCCGCGGAGCCGGTGGCGTACACGCCGCCCGCGCGTCTGACGGCCGAGGAGGTCATGGAACGGGCCCTGGCCCACGGCGACGAGCACGTCATCAAACTCACCGACACGGCCCTGGACGTCGGCGACGACCGGGCGCTGGCCGCCGCGCTCCGCTCCGTCGAGATGAGCGAGCCGTTGGCCTGAGCCGGATACACGGTGGACGCCACACGGTCCGACGTTCCAGGATGGCCGAATGGATCATCATGAGAACCTGCCCGCCGCCGTGGACACGGAGGCGCTGCTCGCCCTGGCCGACTCCCATCACGCCCGTCCCGCCCGGCCGTTGGGCACCCGGGACACCGCCGGCCACCTGGTCAAGGTGTACGCGATCCAGGCCCCCGGCCGCACGGTGTCCGAGCAGGACGCCGAGGCCGCGCTGCGGATCGCCGGGGCGCATCTGGAACTCGGGCGGCTGCGGGGCACCCTCGGGCTCGCCGTGCTGATCGTGCACGCGGGCGGCGACGGCGACTACGTGCTGGTGCACACCTGGATCGAGGGGGACATGTCGGACCTGGCGATCTTCGCCGGTCCGAGGGGCAAGCCCGACGCGCTGCGTCCCGGCCGGGCCGGTCTGACGCCCTGCGTGTGGGAGGCGGCCGTGCTCGCGCACGAGCGGGACGCGTTCTCCCGGCAGGTGCTCGACGGCACCGGTCCCCTCACCGAGCGTCTCGCCGCCTGGAGCACGGACACCGTCGAGGGCGACGTCCGGTGAGCGACGCTCCCCTCGTCCGCCGCGCCGAGCCCGCCGACCTGCCCCGGGTGGCCGAACTCGCCGCCCTGCACGCGCAGTACGAACGGGCCGCACCGCCCGCCGAGGACCTCGCCACCCGCCTGGCCGCGCTGCTCTTCGGCACTCCGGCAGACAGTCCGGCACCCCGCCTGCGCTGCCTGGTGGCCCAACTGCCCGGCGGCGAGATCGTCGGATACGCCACCTGCGCGCCCGAGGTCTCCACCTGGGGCGCGTGCGAGTACCTGCACATGGACTGCCTGTTCCTGGTCCCCGGCCACCGCGGTCTCGGCGTGGGAGGCCTCCTCATGGACGCGGTGCTCGCCGAGGCCCGCGACCTCGGCCTCACCGAGATCCAGTGGAACACCCCCACGTGGAACGAGGGCGCGATCCGCTTCTACGACCGTCTCGGCGCCCACGCGAAGGAGAAGCTGCGGTACAGCCTCCCGGTGGAGGGCTGAAAGGGGTTGCCCTGCGGGGCGGAGAGGAGGTAGTGCACGAAGGCACGCGTGGAAGGACTATCGTGTCCGCATGTCCGTGCCCGAACTGATCCGCATCGTCTCCCGCGACTCGCCCATGGCACTCGCCCAAGTGGAGCGCGTCCGTGCCGAGTTGGCGGCCCTGCACCCGGAGATCCGTACCGAGGTCGTACCGGTGAAGACGACCGGTGACAAGTGGATGGGCGATCTGTCCCAGGTCGAGGGCAAGGGTGCCTTCACCAAGGAGGTCGACGCCGCGCTGCTGGCCGGTGAGGCCGATCTCGCGGTGCACTGCGTCAAGGACGTGCCCGCCGACCGGCCGCTCCCGGCGGGCACGACGTTCGCCGCGTTCCTGGAGCGGGACGACATCCGCGACGCCCTGATCCATCCGGGCGGGCTCACCCTGGACGAGCTGCCGGCGGGGACCCGTATCGGCACCTCCTCGGTGCGCCGGATCGCCCAGCTGGCCGCCACCCACCCTCACCTGGAGTGCGTGCCCTTCCGCGGCAACGCCAACCGGCGGCTGGAGAAGCTGGCGGCCGGCGAGGCGGACGCGCTGCTGCTCGCCGTGTCCGGCCTGGAGCGCATCGACCGGCGTGACGTGATCAGCGAGATCCTCTCCCCCGAGACGATGATGCCGCCCATCGGCGCGGGCATCCTGGCGCTCCAGTGCCGCGAGGGCGACACCGAGGTCATCGACACGGTCAGCGCGCTCGGCCACCCCAAGACCCATCGCGAGGCGACCGCGGAGCGCATGTTCCTGCACGTCCTCCAGGGCCACTGCAACAGCCCGATCGCGGGCTACGCGCACGTGGACCGCAGCGGCGAACTGTCCCTGCGCGCCTGCGTCTTCACCCCCGACGGCAAGACCCGTCTCAACGCCCACGAGTGGGCGGGCCGCCTCGACCCGGCCACACTCGGCACATCGGTCGCCGTGGCGCTGCTGCGCCAGGGCGCGCGCGAGATCATCGACGGGATCCCGCACTAGGCCCTGTCCGGCGGATCAGGTCGTATGCGGGAAACGGCGCCTTGTCAGGCCGTGCCCTCTTCGGCCTGGTCGCGCAGGAAGTTGCTCACCTGGAGGGCGAGGTTGTCGCGCACCACGCCGGTGCCGACGGCCCCCTCGTCCAGGCCGATGCCGCCCGCCCACAGCCGGCGGTCGGCCCAGTCGTCGTCGACCCGCAGCTGGATCTGGACGTCCACGTGGGTCAGGGACGTCTCCGGTCCGGCCGCGTACAGCACGGCGGTCGCCCGGCGCAGCGGGTAGACGTCGAAGCCCTCGATGAACTGGGAGTTGCGCCAGTCGATGAAGGCGCTCTCCCCCTCGGGACCGATCCGCACGTCGATCTGGCCGTCCTCGAGATGGACGGTGAAGGGCCCGCCTCCCCGGTTCTCGACAGTGACCCGGAGCCGGAAATACGTGAGCCCCTCGGCGGCGTCGTCGCGTCCGCGGGGTGGCTCGGCGGCCTCCAGACGGTGGACGCGGACACGCAGACCGGCATGCTCGTCGTACTCCTGCCAGTCCCCGACCACGTTCGGCTCGTACACAGTGCACCTCTTCGACCTCAGAGAGCTGCTTCCTATCTTTGTGCTCAGCACACTGTCAAATGAGCAGAATGCGCTGTGGCCAGCCCATTCGCCCCCTTGATCGGTGATCAAGCGCTGCGCAGGAAGAATCCGCCGACCGGGCGGACGGCCCGGTTCGTCCGCGTGCCGCACATCACTTTTCGGCCGCCCTCCCCGACCACCGGTCAACGCGCCAGCCGGCCCAGGAGACGAGAGGCCGCGGCGATGCCCAGCGCGGCCGCCACGAACAGCACCGCGAAGTCCAGTGCCAGGTGCGCGGGCGTGCCCAGGAGCAGCCCGCGCAGGGCGTCGACCTGATAGCTGAGCGGGTTCACCTTGCTGACCGTCCGGAGCCAGTCCGGCATGACGGACAGCGGGTAGAGGGCGTTGGAGCCGAAGAACAGCGGCATGGTGATGGCCTGGCCGATGCCCATCAGGCGGTCCCGGCTGAGCACGATGCCGGCGATGGTCATCGACAGGCAGGAGAAGAAGGCCGATCCGAGGATCACGATCCCCGCGACGGCGAGGAGTTTGAGCGGGTTCCAGGTCAGGGCCACACCGAGGAGCGCGGCGATCACGATCACGACGACGGCCTGGATCAGTGACTTCACTCCGGCCGCGAACGCCTTGCCGGTGATGAGCGCCGAGCGCGGAGTCGGCGTGACCAGCAGCTTGTTGAGGATGCCGGCGTCCCGCTCCCAGATGATCTGGATGCCGTAGAAGATGGCGATGAACATCGCGGACTGGGCGATGATTCCGGGGGCCAGATAGTCGACGTAGGGGATGCCCTCGGTGGGGATCGCCTTGATGCGGGTGAAGGTCTGGCCGAAGATCAGCAGCCACAGGGCCGGTTGGACGGCGCGGGTGTACAACTCGGTGCGGTCGTGGCGCAGCTTCTGGAGTTCGACGGCGCACATGGCCACGACCCGGGCGGGGAGCAGCCGCCAGCCCGCGCGCGGTCGGGGCGGCTGCACGAGGAGGTTCGTGCGCTGCTCGCGGGCGCGGTCAGCCGACGCGGCCTGCGGTGCGGCGGGTGCTTCGGACATCGCGGAAGTCTCCTGACTCGTCGTCGAGGCCGCTGCCCGCGATGTCGCGGAAGACGTCCTCCAGCGTGGGCAGCGGGTCCGTGGCCGCCGCGCCGGCGGCGCGCCTGCGCTCGCCGAGCCCCTGCCTGAGCCGGACCGGGGTGCCCAGCGCGCGGATGCGGCCGTGGTGCATCAGGCCGACGCGGTCGCAGTACTGGTCGGCCTCGTCCATGTAGTGGGTGGTCACCAGGACCGTCATGCCGGTGGCGGCGCGCACGGCGTTGATGTGCTCCCAGACACCGGTGCGGGCGATCGGGTCGAGCCCGATCGTGGGTTCGTCGAGGATCAGCAGGCGGGGTGCGCTGACCAGTGCCTGCGCGAGTTCGAGGCGGCGGACCATGCCGCCGGAGTAGGTGCCGACGAGCCGGTCGGCGGCCGCGGTGAGGTCGACCGCGGCCAGGGCCTGGCCGACGCGTTCGGCGCGTTCCTTGCGGGCCACGTCGAAGACCCTGGCGAACAGGGCGACGTTCTCCCGGCCGGTGAGGCTCTGGTCGGCGGAGAGCTGCTGCGGCACATAGCCCAGCAGCCGCCGTACGGCCATGGCGTCCTCGGCGGTGTCGCGGCCGAAGACGCGGACCATGCCCGCCGGAACCGGCAGCAGGGTGGTGATGCAGCGGATGGCGGTGGTCTTGCCGGCACCGTTGGGGCCGAGCAACCCGAAGACCTCGCCCTCGTGCACGGTCAGATCGAGCCTGTCGACGGCGGTGGTGTCGC
The DNA here is from genome assembly GCF_001685355.1 of Streptomyces lincolnensis. GTDB lineage: Bacteria > Actinomycetota > Actinomycetes > Streptomycetales > Streptomycetaceae > Streptomyces > Streptomyces lincolnensis. The sequence continues at coordinate 500,994 of NZ_CP016438.1, forward strand.
CGAAGGTGTGGGTGAGGCCCGTGCAGCTGACGGCTTCCCCGGCGTCCGGCGTCATGAGTCCTCGGCCTCCTCGTGCAGGTTGACGGCGAGTTCGCGCAGGGCCGGCAGGGCGGCGCGCAGGGCTTCCCGGTCCGCCTCGTCCAGGCGGGCCAGCTGGCGTGAGACGAGGTCGGCGCGGCGCCTGCGCCACTCGCTCAGCCGGGCTTCGGCGGCGGGGGTGGGCAGCAGCAGCGCGGCCCGCCGGTCGGCGGGATCGGTCTCGCGGGTCAGATAGCCCTCCCGGGCCAGCTGGTTGACCAGCGTGGAGACCGAATTGCCCGCCAGGTACAGCTCCTTGGCGGCCTCCGAGATACGGATGCCCGGCCGGGTCACGACGAGGCGCAGCAGTTCCACCTCGGCCCCCCGCAGCCGCGGGTCGGGCATCTGCGGGCGCAGGCGGCGCCGGATCAGCCGCTGGACTCCGACAAGGGCGTCGGCCAGCTCCTCGGGAAAGGTCTCTGGTTCCACACCTCGACATTAGCTCTGTAACAGAGGTAACGAACCCAAGGGAAGGTCAAGGTCGTTACTCACGCGCCGCATGCCATTGAATCCATAAAGTAGCTTTTGCCCATATTTGTTTGAGGGGATCGGCTTCGGGAATCTGCTGAATGTGCTTCGGACAGGAGGCACGTCCGTGGGAAACCGAGCGGCCGGCCCCCGGCTCCTCCGTCAGGCCGGCGCCCGCGCCTCCCCCGGTGTCCGTCCATCCAGCACCTGCTGAGGGAGGCGCGCACCATGCCAGTCACCGGCAGGACGAAGCCACACCCGCACGATGACGCCCCCGACACCGCCGCGGATTTCCGCCGGCTCGCAGGGCTGCCCGAGGGCCCGGAACGCAAGGCCCTGCGGGACGAGCTGGTCGAGATCTGGCTGCCGATGGCCGAGCGCATCGCCGTCCGTTTCCGCGGTCGCGGCGAGAGCCTGGAGGATCTGTACCAGGTGGCCGCGCTCGGACTCGTGAAGGCCGTCGACCACTACGACCCCGCACGCGGCTGCGCCTTCGAGGCGTACGCCGTGCCGACCGTCACCGGCGAGATCAAGCGGCACTTCCGCGACCACATGTGGACCCTGCACGTCCCGCGCCGGGTCCAGGACCTGCGCAACCGGGCACGGCAGGCCATCAAGGAGCTGTCCCAGACGACACCGGGACGCGCCCCCACCGTGGCCGAGATCGCCGCGTACGCCCGGATGACCGAGGAGGAGGCACGCACCGGCCTGGAGGCCCTGGAGTGCTTCTCCGCGCTGTCCCTGGAGGCCGAGATGCCGGGCACCGACGGGTACGCCCTGGGCGACGCGCTCGGCGGTCCGGATCCCGGGTTCGACACCGTCGTCGACCGGGTCGCCGTCGCACCGTGCCTTCAGGCGCTGCCCGAGCGCGAGCGCACCATCCTCTACCTGCGGTTCTTCGGCGGCATGACGCAGAGCCGCATCGCCGAGCAGCTCGGCATCTCGCAGATGCACGTCTCCCGGCTGCTCAGCGGCTGCTTCGACCGGCTGCGCGAGGAGATCCTGACCGAGGCCCGCTGAGCGGGCCGCAGAAGCCGAAGGCGGTGCCCGGCACGCTTTGGTCCTGTCACTCGTTCGGGTAAGGGTCACGGGGCGGACGGCGCACGGGCCACCGTTTCGGCACCGTCCCAGGGGTACTCGGCAGGCGCCCCGAGCGGTTCCGGCCGGACACTGGTACCAGGGCCTGTGCCCCCGGCCGACGAGAGCAGGACATCACTTCATGAATCACGACGCGCGACCCCCCAGTGCCACGACGGACGTCCTGTCCACGCATTCCGTGTTCGGCGCCCCCTGCTGGGTGAGCCTGACCAGCCGCGACCTGGAGACCACGGAGGCGTTCTACGGAGCCGTGCTGGGCTGGCAGTGGCAGCCGGCCATGCTCGGCGACCGCTTCCGGATCGCGCTGGCGGACGGGACACCGGCGGCCGGGATCGCCGCGGTGGCCACCATGTGGCAGATGGCGGTGGCCTGGACGCCCTACTTCGCCGTCCCCAGCGCGGACGAGGCCGTGGCCCGGGCCCAGGAACGGGGCGGCACCGCCGCGGTCGGGCCGCTGTCCTTCCCGCCCGGACGGGCGGCGCTGCTGGCCGACCGGGACGGCGCGACCTTCGGCATCTGGGAGGGCGAGCTCTTCGCCGACTGGGAGGCCTGGCGCGAGGCGCAGCCGGCCTTCATCAAGCTCCACACCCGCGACGCCTTCGACGCCGCCATCTTCTACGGCGAGATCCTCGACTGGGCGTCGGAGCACCCGGGCTGCTGCGAGGTCCACTACGAGGGCGGCGAGGTCGTGCTGCGCAGCCGCGGCGACATCGTGGCCCGGATCGAGTCGGGGGCGCTGGGCTCGGCTCCCGATCCGTCGATCCGGCCGCACTGGCAGGTCCACTTCGCGGTGGCGGACGTGGCGGCCTGCACCAGGGCCGCGGAGATGCACGGCGGGAGCGTGCTGTCCAAGGGCAGCGACGAGGCCGTCCTGCGCGACCCGGACGGCGCGCAGTTCACGGTGACCTCGCGCCGCCGGCGCTGAACCGCCGCGGACCCCGGTCTTCAGGCCGGCGGTGTCGTCAGCCGGCAGCGCGTGAGGGCCGTGACAGCAGCACCAGGCTGCGCGCCTCGACCGTCATCCGCGTACCCGCCTTGTGCTCCGCCTCGTCGGCGCCCTGCGGCTCGGCGGTGTCGATCAGCGTCGTCCAGCGTTCGCCGTAGGCGGTGTCCGGCAGGCGGAACTCCACCGGCTCCCAGTGACTGTTGAACAGGAGCAGGAAGGAGTCGTCCACGAGGGGGCGGCCGCACGGGTCGGGTTCGGCGATGGCGTCCCCGTTGAGGAAGACGCCGACCGCGTACGCCTCGGAGCGCTGCCAGTCCTCCTCGGCCATCTCGCGCGCGTCCGGCAGCAGCCACACCAGGTCGGGCAGCGGCTGGCCCGCGTGCGTCACGGTCTGGCCGCGGAAGAAGCGGCGCCGGCGCAGGACCGGGTGGGCGGCGCGCAGGGCGATCACGTACCGGGTGAACCCGGCGAGGTCGCGCTGCTCCTCGGTCAGCCGCCAGTCGATCCAGGAGATGTCGTTGTCCTGGCAGTAGGCGTTGTTGTTGCCGCGCTGGGTGCGGCCCAGTTCGTCGCCGTGGCAGAGCATCGGGATGCCCTGCGAGAGCAGCAGGGTGGCCAGCAGGTTGCGCTGCTGGCGGGCGCGCAGGTCGAGGACCGCCGGGTCGTCGCTCTCGCCCTCGGCCCCGCAGTTCCAGGACCGGTTGTGGCTCTCGCCGTCCCGGTTGCCCTCGCCGTTGGCTTCGTTGTGCTTGTCGTTGTACGACACGAGGTCGCGCAGGGTGAACCCGTCGTGCGCGGTGACGAAGTTGACGCTCGCGCGGGGGCGGCGCCGGCTGTGCTGGTAGAGGTCGGCGGAGCCGGTCAGCCGGGAGGCGAACTCGCCGAGTGTGCCCGGCTCCGCCCGCCAGAAGTCCCGTACGGCGTCCCGGTACTTGCCGTTCCACTCCGACCACAGCGGCGGGAAGTTGCCCACCTGGTAGCCGCCCTCGCCGACGTCCCACGGCTCGGCGATCAGCTTGACGCGGCTGATCACCGGATCCTGCTGGATCAGGTCGAAGAACGCCGACAGCCGGTCCACCTCGTGGAACTGCCGGGCGAGCGTGGCCGCGAGGTCGAAGCGGAAGCCGTCGACGTGCATCTCGGTGACCCAGTAGCGCAGCGAGTCCATGATCAGCTGGAGGACGTACGGGTGCCGCATCAGCAGGCTGTTGCCGGTGCCGGTGGTGTCGTAGTAGTGCCCCCAGTCGCCGTCGACCAGGCGGTAGTAGGAGGCGTTGTCGATGCCGCGGAAGGAGAGCGTGGGGCCCTTCTCGTTGCCCTCGGCCGTGTGGTTGTAGACGACGTCGAGAATGACTTCGAGGCCGGCCGCGTGCAGCGCCTTCACCATCGCCTTGAACTCGGTGACCTGCCGGCCGCGGCTGCCGTCGGCGGCGTAGGCGTTGTGCGGCGCGAAGAAGCCGATCGTGTTGTAGCCCCAGTAGTTGGACAGGCCCCGGCCCTGCAACACGCCGTCCTGCACGAACTGGTGCACCGGCATCAGCTCAACAGCGGTCACGCCGAGCGAGGTGAGGTGGTCGATCACCGCCGGATGGGCGAGACCGGCGTAGGTGCCGCGCAGCTCGGGCGGCACCTGCGGGTGGGTGCGGGTGAGTCCGCGGACGTGGGCCTCGTAGATCACGCTGTCGGCGTACGGCCGTCCGAGCGGTTGGTCGTCGCCCCAGTCGAAGGCCGGGTCGGTGACGACGCCCAGCATGGTGTGTCCCGCGCTGTCGGACCGGGACGGGCCGTCGGCCGCGCGCTCGAAGAGCGAGGCGTGGTTGTCGATCTGCCCGTCCACCGCTCGGGCGTACGGGTCCAGCAGCAGCTTCTTCGGATTGCACCGGTGCCCTAGAGAGGGCTGCCAAGGGCCGTGCACCCGGTAGCCGTACCGCTGTCCCGGTCCTACGCCGGGCAGGTAGCAGTGCCAGACGAACCCGTCGACCTCGGCCATCGGGACGTGGCGGTGGGTGCCGTCGTCGTCCACCAGGACCAGGTCGACGTGTTCGGCGACCTCGCTGAACAGGGCGAAGTTGGTGCCCTCGCCGTCGTGGACGGCGCCCAACGGGTAGGGGCGCCCGCTCCACGCGGGCACCCCTTTCCGGCTGCGTCGCCCGGTCACCGGGCGCCCTGAAGGACGCCGTCCGGCGCGCTCTCGGGTGCGGCCAGCGCCGCCACGTGGACTTCGCGCGGCACCTGGAGCACCTCGCGCAGGTGCGGCGCGGGCGCCATCGGCACCAGCGGGACACGCTCGCCGGCGCGGGCGCGCTGCGAGAACCAGATGACCTTGCTGCCGGTGTCCGTGGCGCAGCAGCCCCAGCCGTCGCTCATCGCGGCGATCCGGCTGAGACAGGCGCGCAGGTCCTGGTCCGGGCGCAGGTCGCGGTCGTTGTCCCCGACAGCGGTGATCAGATGCTGGCCGTTCCACCACATCTCGATCGACGTGTTCTTGTCCGTGGCGTGCTCGTCGATGGCCGTCAGCAGCATCTCGGCGCCGCGGCAGACGGGCTCGACCAGGATCTCCAGGTCCCAGTACCTGAGGTGAGCGGCCAGGATGCGCCTGACCTGCCCGACCCGCTCCGGGCTGACCTCGACGTCGAGGTGGTAGTAGCAGGGCACTGCGGTCTTCATCGTCGTTGGCTCCTCACCGGCGAAGCTCTCGCTCCTCCTCGCCCCCTGCGGGGCACGGGCCCCGGACACGAAGCGTGAGCACTGATCGCTTCTGAGTCATCTCAACTGTGCGAGGGCTACGCCATTCGTGCAACACGAGCGACCAACGAGGTGAACGAGGTGGTTGAAGCCCCAACAAGACGCTGAGTCGTTACGCGTGCACCATGTGTGAAGACCTCGATGCCCGTCACCGATCCGTGCGTGTCCGCGCGCGGACACGCACAGCTCCGTAACGGGCAGGACAGCCGCGATCGAGCCCTGGAGGGTGAACCGCACGATGCTGCTACCGGCCAAAGCCGAAGTGGCCCGCCAACTGCGGCGGTACCGGGCGTGGGAACGCATGATGCTCGCCGCCCCCACCGACCGCAGGATCCGGGCCACTTTCGAGGATTCGGGCTACACCCTCTGCGTGCTGATGGGGAAGCGGTGTGCGCGCGAGGCCGCGAACGCCGCCGAGCGCTATCTGCGGACCACTCTCGTCGCCTACCTCCAGGAGGAGGGCGATCGGCCGGGCCCGCGCCCGGTGACCAGACGCGGGCCGCCGGCCTCTGATCGGCGGTCCCCCGCGGGGAGGTAGACACCTTCCGGCGCAGCTTCGTTCCCCGTCGGGTCAACGCGCCCGGCCCAGTCGAGCACGGCGGAGGTGTTCCCCATGAGTTCCATCCAGGCCATCGGCCGCATTCCCGTCCGGGACGTCAGGCCGGCCGTGGACTGCGGCAGGCGTCCCGCGAAGGCGGTGGCCGGCGAGACGTTCGAGGTCACCGCGACCGTGTTCCGCGAGGGCCACGACGCGGTCGCCGCCAATGTCGTCCTCACCGACCCCGAGGGCCGGCACGGTCCCTGGACGCCGATGCGGGAACTGTCCCCCGGCTCCGACCGCTGGGGCGCCGAGGTCACCCCGGATGTGGAGGGCCACTGGACCTTCCGCGTCGAGGCCTGGAGCGACCCGCTCGCCACCTGGCGCCGCACGGCCCGCATCAAGGTCCCGGCCGGCATCGACACCGGGCTGGTCCTGGAGGAGGGCGCCGACCTGTACGAGCGGGCCGCGGCCGGAGTGCCCCAGGGACCCGGGCGCGCGGCGATGCTGGCCGCCGTCGAGGCCCTCCGCGACGAGACCCGGCCTCCCGCCGCCCGTCTGGCGTCGGCGTTGACGCCGGAGGTGGACGCGGTGCTGGCCCGTCATCCGTTGCGGGAGCTGGTCACCGCCTCCGACACCCTGCCCCTGCTGGTGGAACGCGAACGCGCCCTGTACGGCTCCTGGTACGAGTTCTTCCCCCGCTCCGAGGGCACCCCCCAGCAGCCGCACGGCACCTTCCGCACCGCCGCACACCGGCTCCCGGCCATCGCCGCGATGGGCTTCGACGTCGTCTACCTGCCCCCCATCCACCCCATCGGACAGACCTTCCGCAAAGGCCGCAACAACACCCTCTCCCCCACCCCCGACGACGTCGGCGTGCCCTGGGCGATCGGCTCCCCCGAGGGCGGCCACGACGCGATCCACCCCGACCTGGGCACCCTGGAGGACTTCGACCACTTCGTCGCCCGCGCCCGGGAACTGGGCCTGGAGATCGCCCTGGACTTCGCCCTCCAGTGCTCCCCCGACCACCCCTGGGTGCACAAACACCCCGAGTGGTTCCACCACCGCCCCGACGGCACCATCGCCTACGCCGAGAACCCGCCCAAGAAGTACCAGGACATCTACCCCATCGCCTTCGACACCGACCTCGACGGCCTGATCGCCGAGACACTGCGGGTGCTGCGGCACTGGATGGACCACGGCGTGCGGATCTTCCGCGTGGACAACCCGCACACCAAACCGGTGCTGTTCTGGGAACGCGTGATCGCCGACATCAACGCCACCGACCCCGACGTGATCTTCCTGGCCGAGGCGTTCACCCGCCCGGCCATGATGCACACCCTGGCCCAGATCGGCTTCCAGCAGTCCTACACCTACTTCACCTGGCGCACCACCAAAGCCGAACTCACCGCCTACCTCAGCGAACTGTCGGGCGAGGCGGCCGCCTACATGCGGCCGAACTTCTTCGCCAACACCCCCGACATCCTGCACGCCTACCTCCAGCGCGGCGGCCGTCCCGCCTTCGAGGTCCGCGCCGTGCTGGCCGCCACCCTCTCCCCCACCTGGGGCATCTACAGCGGCTACGAACTGTGCGAGAACACCCCCCTGCGCGACGGCAGCGAGGAATACCTCGACTCCGAGAAATACCAGCTCAAACCCCGCGACTGGACCACCGCCGAACGCGAGGGCCGCAGCCTCGCTCCCATGATCACGAAGCTCAACGGAATCCGGCGGCGGCACCCCGCCCTCCAGCAGCTCAGGAACATCGACTTCCACCACACGGACAACGACCACCTGATCGCCTACAGCAAGCGCGCCGGCGGGGACACGGTCCTGGTCGTCGTCAATCTCGATCCGCACCACGCCCAGGAGGCCACGGTCTCGTTGGACATGCCGCGACTCGGCCTCGACTGGCACGAGTCCCTGTCCGTGCACGACGAACTGGCGGGTGAGACCTACCGATGGGCCAGGAACAACTACGTGCGGCTGGAGCCCGGCCGGGCACCCGCCCATGTGTTCCACGTCCGACGGTCGGCCGCCTCACCCCACACCGGAGGGTCTCCCGCGTCATGACCGTCAACGAGCCCGTTCACGACACCTTCGAGGACACGCCCGCCAAGGACCGGGATCCGGAGTGGTTCAAGCGTGCCGTCTTCTACGAGGTCCTCGTCCGCTCCTTCCAGGACAGCAACGGCGACGGTGTCGGCGACCTCAAGGGCCTCACCGCCAAACTGGACTACCTCCAGTGGCTGGGCGTCGACTGCCTGTGGCTGCCGCCGTTCTTCCAGTCACCCCTGCGTGACGGCGGCTACGACGTCTCCGACTACACGGCCGTCCTGCCCGAGTTCGGCGACCTCGCCGACTTCGTGGAGTTCGTCGACGCCGCCCACCAGCGCGGCATGCGCGTCATCATCGACTTCGTCATGAACCACACCAGCGACCAGCACCCGTGGTTCCAGGAGTCCCGCAACAACCCCGATGGACCCTACGGCGACTACTACATGTGGGCCGACGACGACAAGCAGTACCAGGACGCCCGCATCATCTTCGTCGACACCGAAGCCTCCAACTGGACCTTCGACCCCGTCCGGCAGCAGTACTTCTTCCACCGCTTCTTCTCCCATCAGCCGGACCTCAACTACGAGAACCCGGCCGTCCAGGAGGAGATCCTGGCCGCTCTCCGCTTCTGGCTGGACCTCGGCATCGACGGCTTCCGACTCGACGCCGTGCCCTACCTGTACGCGGAGGAGGACACCAACTGCGAGAACCTGCCCGCCACCCACGAGTTCCTCAGGCGCGTCCGCCGCGAGATCGACGCGATGTATCCGGACACCGTGCTGCTGGCCGAGGCCAATCAATGGCCTGAGGACGTGGTCGACTACTTCGGCGACTACGCCAGTGGCGGCGACGAATGCCACATGGCGTTCCACTTCCCGGTCATGCCGCGCATCTTCATGGCCGTCCGCAGGGAATCGCGCTACCCCGTCTCCGAAATCCTCGCCAAGACCCCCGCCATTCCCTCGAACTGCCAGTGGGGCATCTTCCTGCGCAACCACGACGAACTCACCCTCGAAATGGTCACCGACGAGGAACGCGACTACATGTGGGCCGAATACGCGAAAGACCCGCGTATGCGCGCCAACATCGGCATCCGCCGCCGGCTCGCACCCCTGCTCGACAACGACCGCGACACCATCGAACTGTTCACGGCCCTGCTGCTGTCCCTCCCGGGCTCGCCGATCCTCTACTACGGCGACGAGATCGGCATGGGCGACAACATCTGGCTCGGCGACCGCGACGCCGTCCGCACCCCCATGCAGTGGACCCCCGACCGCAACGCCGGATTCTCCACGGCCGACCCCGGCCGGCTGTCCCTGCCGCCGATCATGGACCCGGTCTACGGCCATCAGGTCACCAATGTCGAGGCGTCGATGGCGTCGCCGTCCTCACTGCTGCACTGGACCCGCCGCATGATCGAGATCCGCAAGCAGAACCCGGCCTTCGGCCTCGGGTCCTACACGGAACTCCAGTCGTCCAACCCAGCCGTCCTGGCGTTCCTCAGGGAGCTCCCCTCGACAGCGGAAGGCGGGGACGACCTCGTCCTGTGCGTGAACAACTTCGCCCGGTTCGCGCAGCCGACGGAGCTCGATCTGCGCGAGTTCGCGGGGCGGCACCCGGTCGAACTGTTCGGCGGGGTCCGCTTCCCGGCCATCGGGGAACTGCCGTATCTGCTGACCCTCGGCGGGCACGGCTTCTACTGGTTCCGGCTCTCCCGAGTGGCATCCCGCATCGGTCGACGACTTTGAGCGTGTGCCGACGAAAGGACGCGTCACCATGCCGAAGACCGCATTCCTCCGCCCCGGACGGACGGTCGTCGACGATCCGATGGCTTCGTTCGGCGGCCTGCTGCGCGAGTGGCTGCCCAGGCAGCGCTGGTTCGCGGGCAAGGACCGGCCTGTCACCGAGCTCGGTCTGCTGTCGATGACCGAGCTGTTCCCGGGCTGTCTCCACCTGCTGGTGCAGACGGGCCACGCGCCGGTGCCCGCCCCCGGCGGCGGCACCCCGGCGGGCGACTGCTATCAGCTGCTGCTCGGCGTACGGCAGCACCTGTCGCCGCGGCTCGGCCGGGCCCTCATCGGCCGTGCGGAGCAGGGACCGTATGCGGGAATGACGGTGTACGACGCCCTGCACGACCCCCGGTCGGCGCATCTGCTCCTGGAACGGCTGCGGCAACCGGGGGCGGCCGGTCCGCTGCGGTTCGAACGCGACCCGGCCGCGGTCGTGCCGGCCGGGCTGCCACCGCGGCTGCTGGACGCCGAGCAGTCCAACTCCTCGCTGGTGTACGGCGACGAGTACATCCTGAAGCTGTTCCGGCGCGTCCAGCCCGGTATCAACCCCGACCTGGAGGTGCCCGGTGCGCTGGCCGGGCAGGGCTGCCGCCGGGTGCCCGCGCCGGTGGCCTGGTTCCGGACGACGTGTCCGCAGGAGGCGACGCTGGGCGTGCTCCAGCCGTATCTGCGGGACGCCTCCGACGGCTGGGCGCTGGCGCTGCGCGCGCTGTCGACCGGGGACGACTTCACCGCGCAGGCCCTCCAGCTGGGGCGGGCCACGGCGGACGTGCACCTCGCGCTGGCCTCCGCGTTCCCCACGGGCCCGCACGACGAGAGTGCCCGTACGGCGGCGGCGATGGCCGAGCGGCTGGACTCCGCCGCGCGCTGCGTACCGGCCCTCAAGCCGTTCGTACCGGGCCTGCTGGGGGCCTTCGGCGCCCTCGTCGCCTGCGATCCGGGGCCGCCCGCGCAGCGCATCCACGGTGATCTGCATCTGGGGCAGGTGCTGCGGGCGGGGCGTGAGTGGTTCGTCATCGACTTCGAGGGCGAGCCGTCGAAACCGCTGGCCGAACGGCGCACGGCCCAGTCCCCGGTGCGGGACGTCGCCGGAATGCTGCGGTCCTTCGACTACGCGGCCCGGCAGCGCCGGCCCTGGCGTCCGGAGTGGGCGCGCCGCTGCCGGGAGGCCTTCTGCGCGGGCTACGCCTCCCGCGCCGGCTGGGACCCGCGCAAGAAGCACGGCCTGCTCCGAGCCTACGAGACGGATCGAGCGGTGTACGAAGTGCTGTACGAGGCCAGGCACCGACCGGACTGGCTCCCTGTTCCCATGGCGGCGATCGAGCGTCTCGCCGTGAGAGGAGACTGACCCGTGGCCCTGCGTGAAGACACCTCGCTGCCCGAGCCGTCCGGACCGGCCCGCCCCGGCGCGGCCCCGGCACTGGATTCCGCCGACCGTGAGCGCCTGCTGTCGGGCGCGCATCACGACCCGCACGCACTGCTCGGCGCCCATCCGGTGCCGGGCGGAATCGCCGTGCGGGCGTTGCGCCCGTTCGCCCGCGCGGTGAGCGTCGTGGTCGACGGCGTGCGCACACCGCTCGCGTCGGAGGGTGACGGCCTCTTCTCCGGCGTCCTGCCGCTCGACGCGGTCCCCGCGTACACCCTGCTGGTGGCGTACGCGGACGGGGAGCAGGAGGTGCACGATCCGTACCGGTTCCTGCCCGCGCTGGGCGAGACCGACCTGCATCTGATCCGCGAGGGGCGGCACGAGCAGCTGTGGCGGGCGCTCGGCGCCGAGCCGATGACGCACCAGGGCGTGACCGGCACCCGCTTCACCGTGTGGGCGCCGAACGCCCAAGGGGTGCGGGTGGCCGGGGACTTCACCTTCTGGGACGGGCAGGCCTTCCCGATGCGGTCCCTCGGATCCTCCGGTGTCTGGGAGCTGTTCCTGCCGGGCATCGCCGAGGGCGCCCGCTACAAGTTCGAGATCACCTCCCGGTACGGCACCCGGTTCCTCAAGGCCGACCCGATGGCCCGCCGCACCGAGGTCCCGCCCGCGACGGCGTCGATCGTGACCTCCTCGGCGTACGCGTGGGGCGACCAGGAGTGGATGGCCCGGCGTGGCGAGGTGCCCGTGCACCGGGCGCCGTTCTCGGTGTACGAGGTGCATCTCCCCTCCTGGCGAGCCGGACTGACGTACCGTCAACTCGCCGATGTGCTCCCGGCGTACGTGAAGGACCTCGGCTTCACGCATGTCGAGCTGATGCCGGTCACCGAGCATCCCTTCGGCGGTTCCTGGGGCTACCAGGTCACCGGCTTCTACGCGCCGACCTCGCGGCTGGGATCCCCGGACGACTTCAGGTATCTGGTCGACGCCCTGCACCGGGCCGGTCTCGGCGTGATCATGGACTGGGTGCCGGCGCACTTCCCCAAGGACGACTGGGCGCTGGCCCGCTTCGACGGGGACCCGCTGTACGAGCCCGGGGACGACCGGCGCGCGGAGCATCCGGACTGGGGGACGTACGAGTTCGACTTCGGACGCGTCGAAGTGCGCAACTTCCTGGTCGCCAACGCCGTGTACTGGTGCGAGGAGTTCCACATCGACGGGCTGCGGGTGGACGCGGTCGCCTCGATGCTCTACCTCGACTACTCCCGTGACTCGGGGCAGTGGACGCCCAATGTGTTCGGGGGCCGCGAGGATCTGGACGCGATGGCCTTCCTCCAGGAGATGAACGCGACCGTGTACCGGCGGGCGCCGGGCGTGGTGACGATCGCGGAGGAGTCGACCGCCTGGGACGGGGTGACCCGGCCCACCGACAGCGGCGGTCTGGGCTTCGGGCTGAAGTGGAACATGGGCTGGATGCACGACTCGCTCGGCTACATCAGCCACGAGCCCGTCCACCGCAAGTACCACCACCACGAGATGACCTTCTCGATGGTCTACGCCTACAGCGAGAACTACGTCCTGCCGATCTCCCACGACGAGGTCGTGCACGGCAAGCAGGCCCTGGTGTCGAAGATGCCCGGCGACTGGTGGCAGCAACGCGCCACCCATCGCGCCTACCTGGGCTTCATGTGGGCCCACCCCGGCAAGCAACTCCTCTTCATGGGCCAGGAGTTCGCCCAGGGAGCGGAATGGTCCGAGGCCCACGGCCCCGACTGGTGGCTCCTGGACCCGGCCTACGCGGCGGAGCCCGACCATCGGGGCGTGCGGGATCTGGTCCGCGATCTCAACACCGTCTACCGGGGATGTCCCGCCCTCTGGGAGCGGGACACCGACCCCGCCGGTTTCCGGTGGGTCGTCGGCGACGCCGCCGAGGACAACGTCTTCGCCTTCCTCCGCTACGACGCCCAAGGGTCCCCCTTGCTGGCGGTCTCCAACTTCTCCCCCGTCGTCCGCCACGACTACCGCCTCGGCGTCCCCGACGACATCCCCGCCTGGCACGAAACACTCAACACCGACGCCACCGCCTACGGCGGCAGCGGGCTCACCCACTCCGGCGCCCTCAAGGCGGAGGACGGGGCCCTCCGGCTCACGCTGCCGCCGCTCGCGACAGTGTGGCTGGTACCGCAGCCCGGCTGAGGCCGCTCCGGCAATGACAGGTGTTCGAATGCCCTGACAGGGGCATTCGGGGTCTACACGACCGAGCATTCCTCGTCGTCGCCGCCAAGGGGCCACAGAAAGGCTGCATCACGTGCGCACCGTCGGAGTGGAGGAGGAACTCCTCCTGGTCGACCCGGAGACAGGGGAACCACAGGCGCTGTCCGCCGCCGTCCTCGCGCGGGCCGCGCAGGACGACGCCGACCAGGACGTCTTCGAGAAGGAACTGCACAACCAGATGCTCGAGTTCGCGACGCATCCGCAGTCGGGCATGGAGGACCTGCGGGCGGAGATCGTCCGCTGCCGCAAGGAGGCCGCCCGGCACGCCGAGCAGAGCGGCTGCGCGGTCGCCGCGCTGGCCACCTCGCCCCTGCCGGTGAGCCCCTCGGTGGCCGCGGGCAGGCGGTACCACTGGATGGCGGAGCAGTACGGGATCGCCACCCAGGAGCAGCTGGTCCTCGGCTGTCACGTCCATGTCTCCGTCGAGTCCGACGACGAGGCCGTCGCCGTCGTCGACCGGATCCAGCCGTGGCTGTCGGTCCTGTCGGCGCTCAGCGCCAACTCCCCGTTCTGGCAGGGCAAGGACACGCTCTACAGCAGCTACCGCAGCCGGGTCTGGCAGCGGTGGCCGTCGGCCGGACCGACCGAGCCGTTCCGGTCGGCCGAGCGCTATCACCGCAGGGTCGCGGACATGGTGGCGACCGGGGTGATCCTCGACGAGGGGATGATCTACTTCGACGCCCGGCTGTCACGCCGGTACCCGACGGTGGAGATCCGGGTGTCGGACGTCTGTCTGCACGCCGACACCGCCGTACTGATGGCCACCCTCGCCCGCGGTCTCGTCGAGACCGCCGCGCGCGACTGGCGGGCGGGTGTGGAACCGGTGGGGCACAGTGTGAGCCTGCTGCGGCTGGCGTCCTGGCGGGCCGCCCGGTCCGGGCTGTCCGAGGAGCTGCTGCATCCGGTGACCATGCGGCGGATGCCCCCGGAGACGGTGGTGCGGGCCCTGCTGTGCCACGTCGAGGACGCGCTCGCCGACAGCGGTGACCTGGAACGGGCGCGCGAGACCTGCGCCGCGCTGCTGCACGGGGGCGGCGGCGCCCGGGTGCAGCGCGAGCTGATGGAGCGGACGGGCAGTCTCCGGGACGTGGTCACCGAGTGCGTGCGGCACACGCAGTCCTGACCTCCCCGGTGCCGGCGGTGATCACAGCATGAGCACGATGGCGTAGACCAGGAAGAACGCCGCGATCAGGATGGCCAGGCCGAGGATGAGGGTCAGCGGTGCCTTGGCCCAGCCCTTGGTCGGGTTGTGCGTCTCCCTCGGGCCCGCCTCGGACATGCTGCTCTCGGCCGGCGGGGTCTCACCGGGCGGCACGCCGCCGCCCGGCTCCAGACCGGTGCTGCGATCGGGATCGGGATCAGGGTTCGGGTAGCTCATGCCGACCGAGTCCCCCGATCGGGCCGAGATCACCGACGGTGGACCAGTTCTGCAATCACGGCACCCGTATCGATCGCCTGGGCTAGATTCGGGCACCGAAGATGACCGTACTCGCCCGTGGAGTCACACCCCGTACATGTCAGGAGCAGCGCATGCGCGACGTCGCACTCGCTCCCCCGTCCACCGCGCCTCTGACCGGCGGGCTGGCCGACAGCGTCTTCGAGACGGCGGACCGCAGCCCCACCCTGCCGGTGCTCGCCCGCCGGCGGGAGACCTCCCCGTCCGTCTGGGAGGAGGTGACCGCCGTCGAGCTGCGGGACGAGGTGGTGGACCTGGCGAAGGGCCTGATCGCGTCCGGGATCTCCCCGGGGCACCGGGTCGCGATCATGGCCCGCACCCGCTACGAGTGGACGGTGCTCGGCTACGCCCTGTGGACGGTGGGTGCCGAGGTCGTCCCGATCCACCCGACCGCCTCGCGCGACCAGGTCGAGTGGTTCCTCAAGGACTCCGGCTGTGTGGCCGTCGTGGTCGAGGACGAGCAGGCGGTGATGACGGTCGGCTCGGTGTGCGCCTCCCTGCCCCGGCTGCGCCACGTCTGGCAGCTCGATGCGGGCGCGCTTCAGGAGCTGGTCGCGCGGGGCGAGTTCATCCCGCTGGCCACGGTCGACTCGCTGCGCCGCATCGTGCTGCCGGATTCCACCGCGGTCATCGCCTACACCTCCGGTACGACCGGGCATCCGCTGGGGTGCGCGCTGAGCCACCGCGGTCTGGCGAGCCCCTGCGACACCCTGCTGGCGGGCTGGCGGCAGACCACGGCACCGCCGGGAGAACAGGGGTCCGTCCTGGCCTTCCTGCCGTTCTCCCATGTGTACGGCCTCATGATCCAGGGGGTGTGCCTGCGCGGCGGCCTGCTCATGGGCCACGAACCCGACCTGGACGCGGAGACGCTGTCCGCGGCGCTGCGCTCCTTCCGCCCCACCTACTTCTACGGCGTACCGTCGATCTTCGAGAAGATCTACAAGAACTTCCTGCGCACCGCCCAGCAGAACGGCCGCGGAGCACTGTTCGAACGGGCCGCCGAGACCGCGCGGGACTTCGCCGCCGCGTGTGAACGGCAGCGGCTCGGCGAGGGGCCCGGCCCGGGCTTCGACCTGCGGCTCCAGCACGCCCTGTACGAACGGACCGTGTACCGCAAGCTGCGCGGCGCCCTCGGCGGCAGAGCCCGTCGCGCCACCTCCGGCGGCTCGCCGCTGAACCGGGAGCTCTCGCTGTTCTACGAGGGCATCGGCATCTACGTCCACGACGGGTACGGGCTGACGGAGACCTGCGCGGGGATCACCATGCAGCCGCTGGGCCGGGAGCGGTCCGGGACGGTCGGGAAGGCACTGCCGGGCACGGACATCCGGGTGGCGGACGACGGGGAGATCCTGGTGCGCGGCCCCTCGGTGTTCCAGGGGTACGTGGGCGACCCGGCGGCGACCCGGGCCGCGCTGCCGGCCGGCTGGCTGGCCACCGGGGATCTGGGCCGGCTGGATCCGGAGGGCTATCTGACGATCACCGGTCGCAAGAAGGACGTCATCATCACCAGCAGCGGCAAGAGCGTCGCCCCGTCCCTGCTGGAACACCGGCTGCGGATGCATCCGCTCGTCCACCAGGCGGTGATCGTGGGCGACAACCGGCCCTGCGTCGGGGCGCTGATCACCCTGGACCCGGACTTCCTCGCGCACTGGCGGACGGGCCTGGCGATGCAGAGCGACACCCCGAGCCGGGAGGCCCGGGAGGAGAACGCGCTGCGGGAGGAGATCGCCCGGGCGGTGGCGGCGGCCAACAGCGCGGTGTCGCGCGCGGAGTCCATCCGGGTCTTCCGGGTGCTGCCGGGGCAGTTCGACCTGGCCAGCGGCTTGCTGACACCGTCGATGAAGCTGCGCCGGGACCGGATCGTGCAGACGTACGCCTTCGAGATCGACGCGATGTACCAGGCGCGCTCGCGTCCCGGCCGGCTGCGGCTGCCGGACGACCTCGCGAGCTGGGACGACGCGGACAACGTGTTCCGCTGAGGGCGTCACGGACACCTCCACGCACCCGGCACACAGAGCGCGCGTAGGCTCCGCGCCCACGGGAACACGCAACAGTGCGACGCATGAGGAAACGAGAGAGCACACAGAGCGGGAGCAAGCACGACAGCCCTGCTGACGCCGGGCCGGAAAGGCGACATGGCAACCGAGCCGCGTTGGGACAAGACACTGACTTCCGAGGCGATCCCGAGCCGCTGCACCAGCTTTGCGGGCGAGCCGCAGAGCGTGACGGGTGCGCGTCTCGCCGCGGAGGAATTCCTCCGTGACCTCGCACGGGCCTCCCCGCCGGCGGCCCCCGAGTACTGGGACGACATCCTCCTGGTCGTCACGGAGCTGGCGGCGAACGCGATCCAGTACGCCCCCGGTCCGTTCGCGCTGCGGATGCGCCGGACCTTCGACGGCGTGCACGTGACGGTGCACGACACCAGCACCACGCCGCCCGCACCGCGTCCCTTCGATCCGCGCAGCGGCGGGGGCGGTATCGGCTGGCATCTGGTGCACGCCCTGTGCGACCAGGTCAGCGTGGTCACGGACGAGCAGGGCAAGGACGTCCACGTCTTCCTGCCCTGGTGACCCGCCCGGCGGGCCCGGGCCGGGCTACCCGGCGGGGCTCGGCCGCAGCGGCACCAGCACGCTGATGGTCTTGCCGCCGGTGCGACGCCGGTCGACGCAGATCTCGCGGGCCAGGCGGATGACCAGGGGCCAGCCATAGCCGTTGCCCCGGTGTCCGCGGGGGAAGGCGCCGTTCCCGAGGGCGACGTCGGGGATGACGTCGCTGTGGTCGTGCACCGTCAGCCGTACCCCGTCCTCGGCGGGCGTCACCTCGAACCCGGCCAGTCCGCCGCCGTGCCGGATGGCGTTGGTGACCAGTTCCGAGACGACCAGCAGCAGGTCGATGACGTCTTCCGGCCGTGCCCTGCGGGAGGGGGACTCCCACCCCTCGCACACCACACGCTGCGTGTGGGCGCGCGCGGTCGCCGGGCTGGTCACCGGCGACGTCCCGGCGCGGGTGGGGGCGAAGAGCGCGGGTCCTGCCGCCTCGGTCGTGTCCATGTGTGTCGTGTCCCTGTGTTCCCTCCGGCCGGCGGGCGCGGCCCCGGCCGTCAGACCGCGGTCCTCCTGCGCGGCGGGAGCCGATGGTAGTAGTCGCCGACGGTCGCCAGGTACGCCGGGTCCCTGGTCTCGCTGTCGGTCGTGAAACGGGGTGCCGCCTTCACCTCTGCCCCGGTGCAGGACAGTGTGATCCTGCGGCCCTGCGTGTCGACGGCGGTGACGACCCCGACGGGGACGAGGACGCTCCTGCCGAACAGCCACACACCGGTGTCGACGACCAGGTGCCGCATGCCTGCGGGCTCCGCCTGCCGGTCCACCCGCCCCAGGGTTCCGTCACCGGCGGCGACGGTGAAGCCCGTCAGGTCCTGCCCTTCGACATATCCGCTGTCCGGCGCGTACGACCAGATTCTGTCCACGGCCACGCTGCCCCTTTCTCCCGAGCGGTTCACCGGTTCCGGGCCGCCGGGCGGACGTACCCGCCCATCGGCCTCCACAGCAGCAAATACCCGTCTACCGCACGCGCATTCGGCAAGCCGGGCACCGAATGCGGTGGCGTCGCCTCCGGCTGTGCCCTCACGTCGCCTTTCCGGGCATGACGGAAGGTTTCAGGGGTATGCGCGGGGGCGCGGTGAAAACGGTGAACGAACAACGGACAGGGAGACGTTGATCACGCCGCAGGAAGGAAACGGACGTGCATCGAAGTCGCGTCCGGGGGTAACCAGCCCTGGCCGTCAGCACTCGTAGGAGGTACTCGTGCCCCTTGCCCAGAACCCGCTGTCCGTCGAGGTCACGCTTCCTCGCGAGGACGTGGCCCTGATCAGGGTCGAAGGCTACTTGGACGTGGACACCGCGACCGAGTTCCAGCACCACCTGGCCAACCAGCTCCACCACGGCCGGCGTCATTTCCTGCTGGACCTCTCGGCCGTGCCGTTCATGGACTCGTCCGGCATGAACATCATCCTGCGGGTGTACCAGGAGGCCCGTGAGATACCGGGCAGCGTGCACATCATCTCGCCCACCCCGGCCGTCCGCAGGGTCCTCGACCTGACGGGCGTCAGCATCACGGTGCCCGTCTCCGAGAGCTTCGACGAGGCCCTCTCCCGCGCGGACGCGGGGGCCGGGCACGTCGGGCAGGACGAACAACAGACCTGATCCGGACGGCGGTTAGAGTGGTCGACCGGCAAGGTCACAGCGCTGTCTCGGTGCCGTCTGCGGGCTCGGCGCGACAGGACTCGAAGACGGAGAAGGAGTGCGACAGGTGCCGGAGCACGAAGCGGTGGGGGAACACGGATCGCCGGCACAGGAGGTCGGGGAGTTCCTGCGCCGCCGCGGTGAGCAGATCGCCCAGCGGTGGGCCGACGAACCCCTCTTCCGAACGGTGTTCACCGTCTCCCGGGACGAGGCGGTGGAGGCGGGCAAGATCGTCGTCGACGCGTTGGCGCAGGTCGCCGACACGGACCAGGTGCACGATCCCGACGCGGCCGGATTCACCCTGGTGCGCGAGCAGTTGTCCCGGATGGGCGCGGCCCGCTCCCGGGCCGGATTCACCACCGCCCAGGTCTCCAACGACGTGGACGCGCTGCGCCCGCCCGTCGAGAACCTGCTGATCTCCGACCTGCCCGACACCCCGACCGAACTGGTCCGGGACTGCACGACGGCGCTGACCGTCCTGATGGGCACCCTGCGGCTGGTCGTCCTGGAGACGGCGCTGAGCGAGGGGCAGGCCCTCATCGAGCGGCAGCGGTTGCAGCTGCTGGAGGTGGCGACCCCGGTGATCAAGCTGTGGGACGGCATCGTGGCCGTCCCGCTGATCGGAACGCTCGACAGCGCGCGCAGCCAGGTCGTGATGGAGACCCTGCTGGAGGCCGTGGTCGACCAGCACGCCCGGTTCGCGATCCTCGACATCACCGGTGTGCCGACCGTCGACTCGCTGGTCGCGCAGCATCTGATGAAAACCGTCGCGGCCGCCCGGCTGATGGGCGCGGAGTGCGTCGTCTCCGGCATCCGGCCCGCCATCGCGCAGACCATCGTCCATCTGGGCCTGGACCTCGGCACGGTGATCACCCGGGCGAGCCTGGCCGACGCGCTGGCGTACGCGCTCCACGAGCTGGGGGCCGACATCATCAACGCGGTGCCTGGCGGTGCGGGTCGACGGTGAACCACGACTTCTCCCGTCCGATGACGGGCCATGTGCCGGTTCTCCGGCTCGGCGACATCCTCCTGGTCACCCTCCAGGGGGATCTCGGCGACAGCATGGCGCAGCAGCTTCAGCAGGACATCGGCGAGGCCATCGTCGGCAGCGGGGTGACCGGGGTGGTCATCGACATCTCCGGTGTCGAGATCGTCGACTCCTTCCTGGGCCGGGTGCTGGCCGAGATCGCGGCGAACGCCACACTGCTGGCGGCGCGGACCGTGGTGGCCGGTATGCGGCCCGCGGTGGCGATCACGCTCGTGGAGCTGGGTCTGACGCTCCCCGGGCTGCGCACCGCGCTCTCCACGGAGGTCGCTTTGGACCTGCTGTCGGGACAGCAACCGGTCACCCGTGCCGGCGGCTCGGGCCGGGAGCGCCGGTGATGCGGACTGCGGCGGGCGTCGAGGCCTGCTTGCCGATCCGTTCGGACATGGATCTGGTGTGGGCGCGCCAGCACGTGCGCCAGGCGGCCGGTCAGCTCGGTTTCGGGCTGGTGGAACAGACCAAGCTGGTCACCGCGGCCAGCGAACTGGCCCGCAACACGCTGGTGCACGGCGGCGGCGGGCAGATGGAGACGGCGTCCGTGACCGACGGACAGGTGCAGGGGCTGCGTCTGACCTTCTCCGACGAGGGGCCGGGCATCCCGGACCTGGAGCGTGCCCTGAGCGACGGCTACACCTCCGGCGACGGTCTGGGCATGGGCCTGGGCGGTGCGCGGCGGTTGGTGCACTCCTTCAATGTCGACAGCACCCCGGGCGTCGGCACCACGGTCACGGTGGTCTCCTGGGCGCGCAGGGCACCCCGGCCGCGCGAGGGGCACTGATGCCACGGGTGTGGGAGGTGCCGGTCCACGACTCCACCCGGGTGCGCGACGCACGGGTGGCGGCCGAGCACGCGGCCGACGAGGCCGGGCTCGCCGAGCCGCGCAAGGCGGCCGCCGCGCTGGTGGCGACCGAGCTGGCCACCAACCTGCTCAAGCACGCCGGCGGCGGACAGGTCCTCATCGAGGTCGTCACGCCGCCCGTCCCGGGGACCGGCGTCACGGTGGTGCAGATCGCCGCGATCGACCACGGGCCCGGCATCGCCGACGTCGCCGCCGCCCTGCGCGACGGGTACTCGACGACCCGGTCCCTCGGGGCCGGGCTCGGCACCTGTCGCCGTATAAGCGACGACTTCGACGTGCACAGCGCGGCCGGGCGGGGCACGGTCGCGGTGGCCCGGGTCGGCACCCGGCACAAGGGCCCGGCACCGGCCGGTGTGGTGCGGGCCGGAGGGATCAACGTGCCCTTCGCGGGAGCGGAGCACTCGGGTGACGGCTGGGCGTGGGCCCGGGCCGGGGACCGGGTGACGCTGATGCTGGCCGACGGTCTGGGGCACGGTCCCGAGGCCGCCCGTGCGTCGACGGCGGCGGTGGAGGCCCTGCATCGCGCGGCGCACCTGCCGCCCTCCGAGGCGCTGGTGCACCTGGACACGGCGCTGCGGGGCACGCGCGGGGCGGCCGTCGCGGTGGCCCAGGTCGAGACCCGGGCCGGTCTGCTGCGGTTCGCCGGCGTCGGCAACATCGGGGCGCGGCTGTGGGAGGGCGCCGGCTGGCGTTCCTTGCTGTCGCGGCCCGGCATCGTGGGCGTGCACCGGCGCGCGACCCTGCGGGAGGACCGTCTGCCGTGGGCGGCCGACCGGATGCTGATCCTGCACAGCGACGGGCTGCCCAGTCGCTGGACGCCGCCGTCGGACCCGCGGCTGCCGGCGGCGGACCCGGCCGTCGTGGCCGCCGTCACCGTGCGCGACGCGAGCAGTTCCGCCCGGCCGGTGCGGGACGACACGGCGGTGGTGGTGCTGGCTCCGACTCCGGCGGAGGGCCCATGACGCGCAGTTGGCGGATCACCGGCGCCGTGGACGCCGCCCGGGCCCGTATCGCGACCGCCCGGCTGGCGGCCGCCTACGGCGTGCCCGCTCTGGAACGCACCCGTCTGACCACCGCGCTCAGCGCACAGCTGGGCCAGTGCCTGACCAAGGGCGGCACCTGGCGGCTGACCCTGGACGCCACGGCCGCGCCCGCCGAGGAGGGGCTGCTGCACATCATGGTGAGCCCCGAGCCCGGCACGGCTGCCGCCGCGCAGCCGCCGTGGCGAACCACCGTGCGCTGCCCGGAGGCGGCGGACCCGGCGGGCGCGGCCATGGTGGCGGACGACCCGGCCGTACTGGCGGAGGCCCTGCTGGGCGCCGACGAGGACACCGCGCTGGTGCTGGAGAGACTCGCCCAGCAGGAGGAGCTGGTCGCCTTCCACCGGGAGGAACTGCACCAGACCAACCAGGGCGTGCTGGCCCTGCACGCCGAGCTGGACGCCGCCGGCCGGGCCCAGCGCGAGGCGTTCGCCGCCGAGCGCAGGGCGCGCACCGAGGCGGAGAGCGCCCGGCGCCGGCTGACGTTCCTGGCGGACGCCAGCGCGGTGCTGACGGCGTCGCTGAACCACGACGAGATCGTGCGCCGGCTGCCCGAGCTGCTGGTGCCCGAGTACGCCCGCGCCGTCGACATCTGGCTGTTCGACGGCGACGGGGACCGGCGGGCGCCCGCCCCGCACCCGGCCGCCGCCGTGCTCGCCGCCCGCACCGGGCGCCCGCAGTACGCCGCCGGCCATCCCGGCGGCCTGCCCGGCGTCGATGACCAGCCGCCCTCGGCCCTGGACCCCGGCCGGCCGCTGCTGTGCATCCCGCTGCCGACCCGCCGGGCCCCGCTGGGCGTCCTCACCCTGTCGCCGCCCGGCGACCGCTGGGACCCGGACGACGCCGTGATGCTGATCGAACTCACCCGGCGGGCCAGCATCGCCATCGACAACGCCCGCCGCTTCGAGCACAACCGGGACATCGCGGAGACGCTCCAGCGCGCCCTGCTCACGGACCTGCCCACCACACCGGGCCTCAGCCTGGCCGCGCGCTACCTGCCGGCCACCCACGGCCTGAACATCGGCGGTGACTGGTACGACGCCTTCCGGCAGCCCGACGGCAGCCTGATCACCGTGATCGGCGACGTCACCGGGCACGGGCTGCACGCGGCCGTGATGATGAGCCAGCTGCGCACCGCGCTGCGCGCCTACGCCGTCGACGGCGGCAGCCCCGGCCAGTTGCTGACCCGGCTGCACACCTTCCTGCACCATCTCCAGCCGGATCTGTACGCCACCGCGGTCATCGCCCGGTTCCGCCCCGGCGACCCCACCCTGACCTGGGCGGCCGCCGGCCATCCGCCGCCGGTGCTGCGGACGCCGGACGGCCGGGTGCGCACCCTGGACGCCAAACCGGGTGCCATGCTCGGCATCCCGCTGCGGCAGGAGATCGCCGACCACACCGCGCCGCTGGCGCCCGGTTCGACGCTTGCGCTGTACACGGACGGCCTGGTGGAGCGGCGGGCGCAGGGGATAGACCCGGGGATCGAGCGGCTGTCGGACGCGCTCGGCGCGTTCGGCCCGGCGGAGCTGGAGAGCGATCTGGAGGGTTCGGCGGACCGGATCCTCACTCCCCTGCTGAGCGACTCCGAACGCGACGACGACGTCTGCCTGCTGCTGTGTCACCTGGCCGCGTGAGCCCGCCCGCGGTCCCGCCGCCCGCCCGCCCGGGGCCACGTGCGGCGCATCCGCCCCACGATCTTCACGATCGCCCCGGTGCGCTTCGGCGGCCGGGCGGGCAAGGTGGTGCTCGACACGTTCGTCCGCCCGCCGTGCCCGCCCGGCACAGCGGCCGGTATCGCGGTGGGACCGACGAGGTGCGAAGCAGCGATCCACGGGCAGGCGAATGGCGTTCGAGGCAGACCGCCTGGAGCCGCAGAAAGGGATGAACACCGTGACACGACCCAGGATCCTGGTGGTGGGCGCAGGCTTCGCCGGCGTGGAGTGCGTCCGCCGTCTGGAGCGGAAACTCTCCCCGGACGAAGCCGACATCACTCTGGTGACGCCGTTCGCCTACCAGCTCTATCTGCCCCTGCTGCCCCAGGTCGCCTCCGGCGTGCTGACACCGCAGTCGATCGCCGTCTCGCTGCGCCGCAGCAAGAAGTACCGCACCAGGATCATCCCGGGCGGCGCGATCGGCGTGGACCTCAAGGCCAAGGTCTGCGTCATCCGCACCATCAACGGCGAGATCGTCGACCAGCCCTACGACTACATCGTGCTGGCTCCCGGCAGCGTCACCCGCACCTTCGACATCCCGGGCCTGACCGACCACGCCTTCGGTATGAAGACGCTGGCGGAGGCGGCCTACGTCCGCGACCACGTCATCTCGCAGCTGGATCTCGCCGACTCCAGTCACGACGAGGCGGAGCGGGCCGCCCGGCTCCAGTTCGTGGTGGTGGGCGGCGGCTACGCGGGCACCGAGACCGCGGCCTGTCTGCAACGCCTCACGCACGCCGCCGTCAAGCGCTACCCGCGCATCGATCCCGGTCTGATCAAGTGGCATCTGATCGACATCGCGCCGAAGCTGATGCCGGAGCTGGGCGACAAGCTGGGCCGCAGCGCCCAGGCGATCCTGGGCAGGCGCGGGATCGACATCTCCCTCGGTGTCTCCATCGCCAAGGCGGGTCCCGAGGAGGTCACCTTCACCGACGGGCGGGTGATCCCCACCCGCACCCTGATCTGGACCGCCGGGGTGGTCGCCAGTCCGCTCATCGCCACGCTCGGCGCGGAGACGGTCCGGGGCCGGCTGGCCGTCACCGCCGACATGAACCTGCCGGGCCACGACGGGGTGTTCGCGCTCGGCGACGCCGCGGCGGTGCCCGACGAGGCCAAGGGCGAGGAGGGCGCGGTCTGCCCGCCCACCGCGCAGCACGCCATGCGTCAGGGCAAGCACGTCGCCGACAACGTCATTGCCACACTGCGGGGCCTGCCGAGGTCGCCGTACATCCACAAGGACCTCGGTCTGGTCGTCGACCTCGGCGGCAAGGACGCCGTCTCCAAGCCGCTCGGCATCGAACTGCGCGGTGTGCCCGCCCAGGCGGTGGCGCGCGGCTACCACTGGTCGGCCCTGCGCACGAACGTCGCCAAGACGCGCGTGATGACCAACTGGGTGCTCAACGCGCTCGCGGGCGACGATTTCGTCCGTACCGGTTTCCAGTCCCGCAAGCCCGCCACGCTGAAGGACTTCGAGTACACCAACTCGTATCTGACGCCGGAGCAGGTGCGCGCGCACGTGGACGGCAGCGAGCGGCAGGACTGATCTCCCGCGTGTGACGTCGTTCACTCCCGGCCGCCGATCACTTTCCACGTGGTCGGCGGTCGTAGGAGGGACAGCACGACGTCACACCGAAAGGACACCGCCATGGCCGAGACCGTGAAGGGCCCCGCCGGCTACTTCCCGTCCATCGAGAAGAAGTACGGCCGCCCGATCGCCGAGTGGCAGGAGCTGATCCGCTCCTCCCCGCTGACCGGGCACATGCAGTTGGTCGCCTGGCTCAAGTCCGAGCACGGCCTGGGACACGGCCACGCCAACGCGCTGGTGGCGCACACGCTCGCGGAGGCCAAGGGCAGGTGATCCGCACGGGTCTGCCATGCTGAGACATGGATCTTGACCTGACACGGGAGTGAGTACGGCGGCGTGAAGACAGCGGGGCAGTCGGTCCGGGCACGGTTGCGCAGCGGCGTCGCGGCGTCCGATCCGGGGCTGCTGCGGCTGGCCGCCGGGCTCCGGACGGTGGGCGCGATCGCTCTCACGCTCGCCGTGCTCGGCCTGCTGGGGGCCGGGGTCCGGCATCTGGTGGCGGGGGCGATGGCGGCGATGGTCGCCACCTTCGCCATCCGGGAGAAGCAGCGCGCGCAGCAGGCGGTCACCCTCGCCCTCGGTCTGCCGGTGGCGCTGGCGTCCGTGAGCCTGGGCGCGCTGATGAGTTCCCGGGTGGTGGCCGGCGATCTGTTCTTCGTCGCGCTCATCTTCTGCGCGGTCTACGGCCGCCGGTTCGGCGACCGCGGCACCGCGCTCGGGCTGATCGGCTTCCAGGTCTACTTCCTGTCCCTGTTCGTCGGTGCCGCGGTCTCCGGCCTGCCCGAGCTGTACGGCGTGCTCGGCATCGCCTTCGCGAGCAGCGCGCTGGTGCGTTTCGTGCTGGTGCCCGAGACGCCCGCGGGGCTGCTGGAGCGGCTGCGGGAGGCCTTCCGGGCCCGGCTGGCGCAGCTGGTGTCCGCGCAGCTGGATCTGCTGGACGCCGGGCCTGACGAGCTGGAGAAGGTGCTGGAGGACGTACGGGACGGGACCGCCCGGCTGCACGAGACGGCGTTGATGATCCAGGGGCGGCTGGAGGAGGGCACGGCCGACGAGGCGACCGCCCGGCTCGTGCAGCGGCGGGTCGCGGACGCCGAGATCGCCGCCGAGCGGCTGGGCCTGTTGCTGCTGACCGCGCGCAGCGCCGAGCGGGCGGACACGCTGACCATGCACCTGCCCGGGGCGCCCGTCCCGGCGGGGCGTCGGCTGTCGGCCCGGGACGAGGCGACGGCCATCCTGCGCCGCGATCTTCAGGGGCTGCGCCTGCTGGTGCTGCGGCCCGTGTCGCAGGAGACCGGGACGGGGCTGTCGCATGTGCGCAACCGGCTGCTCGGATACCGCGACGAGGAGAACGTGCCGGCCGCACCGGCCGCCGTCCAGGACGCCTTCCGGGGCATCGGCGAGGCCGCCCGTGCCGTGCTCGGGCTGCGGATCGCGCTCGACGGGGCGCAGGACGAGTCGGACGACACCCCGGCGACGACCCGCTCGCGCGAGGAGCTGGACGCCGAGGACGTCGCCATCGACGCGGGCGAGGACGAGGACCGGGAGGAGGAGCCCACCGGGCTGCGACGGCCCACGACGCGGGCGGCCGTGCAGGTCGCCGTGGGCTCGTCGCTGGCGATCGTCGGCGGCGAGTTCCTGTCCAGCCAGCGCTGGTACTGGGCGGTGCTGGCCTGCTGGATCGTCTTCATCAACACCGCCTCGACGGGCGAGATCCTGGTCAAGGGCTACCGCCGGCTGGTGGGCACGGTGTTCGGGGTGGTGGCCGGGATCGTCCTGGCGGGACTGGTCGGGCAGCACACCTGGACGGCGTTCGCGCTGATGCTGGTGTGCGTCTTCGCGATGTTCTACACCGCTCCCCTGTCCTACACGCTGATGTCCTTCTTCGTCACCGCCGCGCTGGGACTGCTGTACACGCTGATGCACACCTACAGCCTGTCGGTGCTGCTGCTGCGGGTGCAGGAGACGGCGCTGGGCGCGGCCTGCGGTGTCGTGGCGGCGGCGTTCGTGCTGCCGGTGCGCACGGACCGCCGTACGAACGAGCTGCTGGTCACCGTGCTGGAGCGGCTGGCGGAGGTCACCGAGGCGGCGGTCGACCAGCTCAGCGGCGGGCCGCCGGTCGATCTGCTGGACCAGGCCCGCGATCTGGACCAGGCGCTGGCCGACCTGCGGGCCGCCACCCAGCCGCTGACCCACCCGATCACGCCCCTGCGGGCCCGGCGCGACACCGCCCGGTACGTCGTGGCGCTGCTGGAGACGTGCGCGTACCACGCGCGTTCGCTGGCCGCGACGGCCGAACTCCTGCCCACGCATCCCTCGATCGCGGCGGATCCGAGGCTGCGCCGGGCCGGGCGGCGCATCGCGCACAACATCGGGGCGATCGCCGCGTATGTCGCCGACGACCAGGCCGCCGTGGAGATCGAGACCGGCCGGAGCATCGCCTCCCTGCTGGAGCCGGACCTTCCCGGCACCCCGCGCTACGGCCGGGTCACCGACCGTGTGCTGCGGCATCTCCAGCGTCTGGACGAGACGGTGGCGGGTCTGGCCCGGCCGCTCGGTGTGCCGGTCGCGGCGCCGAAGCGGTAGCCGCGGCGCCGGTGAGGGGCGGCGGTCACAGGTCCGTGGGCAGGTCGCTGACCTCGGCGATGCCGCGCAGTTCCTCGTTGGTGTGCTGGCGTTCGCGGATGTAGTCGGCGATCTCGCCCAGCCGCACCGGGTCGGAGGCGGTGGCCGCGTCGGTGACCACCCGGACCGGGCCGGTGTCGTCGATGTGCAGCTCGATCACCTCGTTGTCCAGGCGGCCCGTGACGGCCGTGGCGATGACCAGGGCGGCCTCGTCACGGATCTCCTGGGAGAGCTCGTCGGTCTGCTCCTCGTCGAGGGAGAAGTCGAGGGCGGGCAGTTGGTGTTGCTCGATGGCCCGCAGGACCGGCTCGACCACGCTGAGCAGCAGCCGGTAGTCATCGGTGTCCATGCGGATGCGCAGCAGGTCGAGGTAGACGTCCACGGGCCGGCCGTCGGGCGGAAGCTCTGGTTCGTCGTTCATCCGGACCGGGTTCCCCGTGTGGCGGCGGTTCAGACGCGGCGCCAGCGGGCCAGGGCGAACGAGAACACCCCGAACAGCACGAGACCGGCCGCGACGCAGACCAGGAGCCACGGTCCGAGCGGGGTGTCGGCGAAGGAGCGGAGGGCGTCGTCGAGGCCCTTGGCCTTGTCGGGCTCGTAGTCGACCGCCGCCTTCACGGCGAAGGCCCCGACGACGGCGAACACGGCGCCGCGGGCCAGCCCGCCGGCCACACCCGTCACGTCCACCAGCTGCCGGGTGCGCCGGGACAGCTCACCGAACTTCATCTTGTCGTGGTAGGAGCGGCGCAGCGCCTGTACGGCGATCCACACACCGGCCACCACGATCCCGGCCCCGGCCGCCCCGACCAGCCACTGCCCGGCGGGGACCTCCAGAAGCCGGGCGGTGACGTCCTTGGACTGCTTGTCGCTCGATCCGCCGCCGCCCGACCCCGCGGCGAAGGACAGCACGGAGTAGGCGACGAAGGCGTAGAAGAGACACCGCACCGCCGCGAGCAGTCGTTTCCTCGGCTTGTGGCCGTCGCGTCCGACCGAGCCGAAGAGTGCCTCGGACAGCCGCCACAGGGCCATCCCGACGAGGCCGACGCCCAGCGCCCACAGCAGGACGGCGCCGAAGGGCTTGTCGGAGAGTTCGGCGAGGGCACCGCCGCGGTCGGCCTGTTCCTTGCCGTCGCCGAAGGCGATCTGCAGGGCGAGGATGCCGACCAGCAGATAGATGACGCCGCGCGCGGTCAGCCCCGCGCGTGCGGCGACCTCCCGCGCCGAGCCACTGCCCACCCGGCGTGCGCGGAGGTGACCGGTCCGTGCCGTGGCGCTCATGTTCATCTCGACCTCCTGGGATCCGAATGCCCTGGTCGTGGGCGGACACACCCGGCGTGGCCGACGGGGTGGTGGCGCAGGGGGCGCGCGACCGGCGGCCCCTCGGTCCGGCGCGGGCGCCGTGACCGGGGGCCGCCGGTCGCGCGGTGTACTCGGCGGTCGGCCGCCCTAGGACGCGGGCTCGCGGTCCCGGGCGGGCCGGTGCTGTGGGGCGGGCTCGCGCTCCTGGGCGGCCGCGAGCAGTCGGCGGGCGGTTTCCAGGGCCGGTCTGACGTCCCGCGTGCCGGTGGACACGCAGAGCGTGTAGGCGAGGTCGCGCGCCCGCGCACTGGGCTCGGTCCGGCCCGCGGCGGCCTCCTCGGCCGCCAGGGCCTCGTAGGCATCGACGAGTTCCCGCAGAAAACCGGGATGGGGCATCAGCATCTGTCACGCCTCCTTGTCGATCCGCGGTCCGCTCAGAGCTCCGCCCGGCCCTCGGGGCCGCGGCGGCCCGCCCGCTGCCCCAGGGCCTCGTCGCGCACCCGGGCGCAGCTGCGGCTGATGAGCCGGGAGACGTGCATCTGGGAGATGCCGAGGTGGTCGGCGATGCGGCTCTGCGTCATGTCCTCGAAGAAACGCATGTAGAGAATGGCGCGCTCGCGTTCGGGCAGACGGCGCAGGCCCTCCTTGGCGGACTCGCGATCCACGACCGTGTCGTAGGAGGTGTCCGAGGAGCCCAGGGTGTCGGCGAGGCTGTAGCCGTCGTCGCCGGCCGACAGTTCGGCGTCCAGGGACAGGGTGCTGAAGCTCTCCAGAGCCTCCATGCCGGTGGCGACCTCGTCCTCGGTCAGCCCGGTGTGCACGGCGATGTCGGCGGCCGAGGGTTCCGGGGATCCGGGGTTCTGGGTCAGTTCGCGGCGCGCCACCCGCACCTTGTTGCGCAGTTCCTGCACACGACGCGGGACCCTCAGCGCCCACATCCGGTCGCGGAAGTGCCGCTTGACCTCACCGGTGATGGTGGGCACGGCGTAGCTCTCGAAGGCTCCCCGCTCCGGTTCGAAGCGGTCGATCGCCTTCACCAGGCCCAGGGCCGCGACCTGCCGCAGGTCCTCGATGGACTCACCGCGGTCACGGAAACGGCCCGCGATGCGGTGGGCCATGGGCAGCCAGGCGGTGACGAGTTCGTCGCGGACGGCGTCCCGTTCCGGACCCTCCTCCAGGCCGTTCAGCCGGGTGAAGAGGGCGGCGGTGTCGGGGGCGTCGTCGTGTCGGCGCCGGGCGGGGGCGGAGGGCTGGGCGGACGTGCCGGGACGGCTTGTCGACATATCGATGAGCATGCGGAATCGCTCCTGAACGGTCGTCTCAGGGGGAATGACCGCGGGAGGTCGGCGCCCGGATGACCTGGAAGGGCCCCCGGGGCAGCCATATCGCTCCCGCTGGCGCGCCTCCGGTCCGAAGCACGAAACTGCGACTGCCCTGCTGTCCTGGACGCAAACGCGGGTTCCGAAAACAGTTCAGGACAGGGGCACCACAGCGGTGATGCACTTGCCGCCGGCGGGCAGGTCGGTCACGCGGACGTCATGCGCGAGACGGCAGATGATGGGCCAGCCGTGGCCACCGACCCGGTGCCGCCCCTGCTGGTCCACCGGCGGGGAGACCACCGGCAGGGCGGCACTGCGGTCGCAGACCGACACACGTACGTCCGTGCCGGGTTCCAGGACGTCGACGCGGAAGTCGGTGATCCCGCCGCCGTGCAGGATGGCGTTGGTGGTGAGCTCGGAGGCCACGAGCAGGGCGTCGGAAAGAGCGTCCGCGTCGCACGGTGTGTCGGCGGCCCGGCAGCGCGCGGCCACGGCACGCTCCACGGCCCGCCGCGCCTCGGCCGGTTTGCACGGGCCGGAGCGCACTCCGCGCCGGCCGGCGCCGGACAATTGGAGGGCGAATTCGGTCCTGTGCTGCTCGCACATCCCTTTCACTCCCTGATCACTGGTGGAGAGGTCGGAAGCCGGGGCGGCCGCAACCGCGGGGCCCTTACGGGCACGGCGGTGACGTCTCACGCTGCGCAGGCTTCCGCAGGTCTCACTTATTCGGCTGACCTCTCCCCGGCGTACCAAACCTCTCGTTCCAGGCGAGCACGAACCGTGTCACCGGGCTATTCCCGGGCGGGATCCGGGTACGCGGTCTGTATGACCGATGTGGTGGACTCAGACGAACTGCTGCGGCGCATCCAGCGGGCCCGGGCCTGCGCGCAGGAGGAGGAGCAGAATTGGCGCACCCGCCGCGACAGTCTCCGGCGGGACGATCCGGACGGCGCCCACGAGGCGGCGGTCCGGAGTGTGGCCTACGGGGCGGTGCTCCGGGTGCTGGACGAGATCGTCACCCCGGGCAGGCACGCGGACCAGGCGTGAGGAGCGGGACGCGCCGCCCTCAGCACGCTGATTGGCGCCCCCCGGGCCTGGGCACCCGGCCCCCATGGCACCAGCTGACCACACCAGTGCACCGGTTCTCGAAGCCCTGGCCGACTACCACCGCCAGGGCCGGCTCACGTTCGCCCCGCCGGGTCACAAACAGGCCCGGGGCGCCGATCCCGCGGTGCGCGAGGTGCTCGGTGACGCCGTCTTCCTCGGTGACGTCCTGGCCTCGGGAGGTCTGGACGACCGGCTGACGCGGGGGCGGGTGCTGGAACGGGCCCAGGAACTGATGGCCGACGCCGTGCACGCGGAGCACACCTTCTTCACCACCTGCGGGACTTCGCTGTCCGTCAAGGCGGCGATGCTGGCCGTCGCCGGTCCGCACGAGAAGCTGCTGATCGGCCGCGACGCCCACAAGTCCGTCGTCGCGGGCCTGATCCTGTCCGGCATCGAACCGGTCTGGCTCGAACCGCGCTGGGACGCCGAGCGGCGCCTGGCGCATCCGCCGTCCGCCCCGGAGTTCGAGGAAGCCTTCGAGGCCCATCCCGACGCGAAGGGCGCGTTGATCACCAGCCCCACCCCGTACGGCAGTTGCGCCGATCTCGGGGCGGTCGCCGAGGTCTGCCACCGGCGTTCGGTGCCGTTGATCGTGGACGAGGCCTGGGGCGCCCACCTGCCCTTCCACCCGGAGTTGCCGTCCTGGGCGATGGACGCCGGCGCCGACATCTGCGTCACCAGCATCCACAAGATGGGCAGCGGCCTGGAGCAGGGCTCGGTCTTCCACCTCCAGGGCGATCTCGTCCCGGCGGAGCTGTTGCGGATGCGGGCCGATCTGCTGGGCACCACCAGTCCGTCGGTCCTGCTGTTCGCCGGGCTCGACGGCTGGCGCCGGCAGATGGCCCTGCACGGCAAGGAACTCCTCGGCGCGGCACTGGACCTGGCCGCCGAGACCCGGCACGCCATCGAGGAGATCGACGGGCTGCACGTCAACGACCGCGGCGACTTCTGCGGCGCGGGCCTGGCCGACGACTTCGATCCGCTGCCCGGTGTCATCGACGTGAGCGCGCTCGGCATCACCGGCTACCAGGCGGCCGACTGGCTGCGGGAGCACCGCGCCATCGACGCGCATCTGACCGACCACCGCCGTATCGGAGCGCAGATCACGCACGCCGACGACCGGGAGACGGTCGGTCAACTGCTCGCCGCGCTCAAGGACCTGGTCCGGGTCGCACCGGAACTGCGCCCCGGCCCGCGGGTGGAGGTGCCCCTGCCGGACGAACTGCGCATGGAGCAGGCCCGACTCCCCCGGGACGCGTTCTTCGGTCCCGCCGAGAACGTGCCGGTGACCGAGGCCGCGGGGCGCGTCGCGGCGGAGATGATCACCCCGTATCCGCCGGGGATCCCGGCGATCCTGCCCGGTGAGCGGCTGACCGAGCCGGTCCTGCGGTATCTGCGGACCGGCAAGGACGCGGGCATGAACCTGCCCGACGCGACCGACGGCGACCTGGAGTCGATCAGGGTCGTGACACGGGACGCCGAGTGACGGCCGAGTGAAACCGGTCACGTGACCCGGATTTTGTTGCGCACCATCGCCACGGATGGTTTACCGTTCATTCATACGTGGCCACGGGGTCGACCGCATCCGTCCTCCGTGCCCACCCTTTACGGCCCTGGCTGGTCTCCCCCGTCCAGCCAGGGCTTTTTTCTGCCCCGAAGGCCGGGCGACACGCGATCCTCACAGCCTCTTGCCCGATTCTTCCGTCCGCCGAGGTGCCCCGAACGGCGCAAGCCGCTGAAATGGGCATAGCGAGAAACCGGAATCCTTCGCCGGCGAGGAGCCCCGCGCCATGACCAAAGCGATCAAACTCCTGACCGCCCTTCCCCCGCCGCAGCGTCAGCGCCTGATGACGCTCGCCCATGAGGTCTCCTTCCCGGAGGACAGCCGGATCTTCGAGGCGGGCGGCACGGCCGACCGCTTCTGGGTCGTCCGCTCCGGCGCGGTCTCCCTCACCCAGCAGGTGACGTCCCAGCAGCGGGTGACCGTCGCCGGTCTCGGCTCCGGCGACCTGCTGGGCTGGTCGTGGCTCTTCCCGCCGTACCGCTGGGACTTCGGCGCGGAGGCCTTCAGCCCGGTGCGCGCCTACGAGTTCGACGCGGCGGCCGTGCTGGAGCTGTGCGAGGAGGATCCGCAGCTCGCGGTGATCCTGGTGCGGTCCGTCGCCGAGATCCTCGCCCACAGGCTGGAGACCACCCGGGGCAAACTCCTGGAGCAGTACTCGATGCACCGGCGCAGCGCGCTGTAGCGCGTCGGCGCGTGCCCGGCGCCGTCCTCAGACGCGGTAGCGGCGCAGCGCGGGCACCGCGAGGGCCAGGGTCAGCATCACGACGACGACCAGGATCCCGCCGCCCGCGACGGCCGTACGGGCGCCGAAGGCCGAGCCGGCCGTGCCGTGCAGCACGTCCGCCAGCCGGGGGCCGCCCGCGACGACGACCGTGAAGACGCCCTGCATCCGGCCGCGCATCTCGTCGGTGGCGGCGGACAGCAGGATCGCCCCGCGGAACACCATCGAGACCATGTCGGCGATCCCGGCCACGGCGAGGAAGACCACCGCGAGCCACAGACTGCCGCTCAGTCCGAAGCCGGTGATGGCCGCGCCCCAGGCGACGACCGCGCCGATGACCATCCAGCCGTGCCGGCGGGCCCGCGAGAACGTCCCGGAG
The DNA here is from genome assembly GCF_001685355.1 of Streptomyces lincolnensis. GTDB lineage: Bacteria > Actinomycetota > Actinomycetes > Streptomycetales > Streptomycetaceae > Streptomyces > Streptomyces lincolnensis. The sequence goes on from NZ_CP016438.1 coordinate 535,304, forward strand.
AACAGCCCGCCGACCACCGCGCCGATGGGGATCGCCGCGAAGAGCAGGCCGAGCGCGAGACCCTCGCCGTAGGGGGCGTACGTCTCGGCGGCGAGCTGCGGGAACAGGGCGCGGGGCATGCCGAGGACCATCGCGACGATGTCCGCGAGGAAGGACAGCAGCAGCACCTTGTGCCCGGCGATGTAGCGGAATCCGGCCGCGATCTCCCGCACCCCGGCCCGGCGGGGGCCGCTGCCCGCCAGGGGCGGCAGCGAGGGCAGCCGGTGGACCGCCCACACCGTGACGCACAGGGCCAGGGCGTCGATCAGGTACAGCTCCGGCAGCCCGATCACGGGGATCAGGACACCGGCGAGCAGCGGCCCGACGACCTGGCCGGTCTGCATGACGGTGGATCCGAGGGCGTTGGCCGCGGCCAGCTGCTCCGCGGGCACCAGCCGGGCGATGGAGGCGTTGCGGGCCGGGGCGTTCAGTCCCCAGAAGGCCTGCTGCACGGCGAGCAGCACCATCAGCGCGGCCACCGACTCCAGGCCGGTGACGGCCTGGAGCCAGAACAGGACCGAGGTGACGGCGATGCCGCTGTTGGTGATCAGGAGCAGCTTGCGGCGGTCCATGGCGTCGGCGACCGCCCCGCCCCACAGCGCGAACACGATGAGCGGCAGCAGTCCGGCGAGGCCGGCGGCGCCCACCCAGGCGGAGGAGCCGGTGATGTCGTAGATCTGCTTGGGCACGGCGACGGCGGTGAGCTGGCTGCCGACGGCGGTGACGATCGTGGAGGACCACAGTCGGCGGTAGGCCGGGACCCGCAGGGGGCGGGTGTCCATCGCCCAGTGGCGCCGGCCGTGCCGGGACTGTTCGCCCGGATCCTCGGCCGGGGTCTGCGGTTCGGTGCCGCTCTCACTGGTGTCCACTGGTGTCCTGGGTGCTCGCTACATCTATCGGGTCCGGGGTTCACTATCGCAGCACCGGCCAGGAGTTCGAGACGCGCGTCCGCGCATCGCGGACCTCATGCCCCGGCGATCAGCGTCACGCCGAACGTGATCATCATCGCGGCGACCAGACCGTCCAGGACGCGCCAGGCGGCGGGCCGGGCCAGGAAGCGGCCGAGCAGCCGGGCGCCGAAGCCGAGCGCGGTGAACCAGCACAGGCTGGCCAGCACCGCGCCCAGGCCGAACGTCCAGCGCAGCGGGCCGCGATCGGCGGCGACGGAGCCGAGCAGGAACACGGTGTCGAGGTAGACGTGCGGGTTGAGCCAGGTCAGCGCCAGGCAGGTGAGCACCGCCCGCCGGACGGACCCCGCGGCCTCCCCGTCGGCGCGCAGGGCACCGGCCGGCCGGAACACCCGACGGGTGGCGAGGGCGCCGTAGCCGAGCAGGAACGCGCCGCCGATCCAGCCGATCGCGGTCAGCGCCCCCGGCCAGGCCACCACCACGGCGCCGACGCCGCCGACGCCCAGGGCGATGAGGACGGCGTCGGACAGGGCGCAGATGGCGACGACGGCGAGGACCGCGTGGCGGCGGGCCCCCTGGCGCAGGACGAAGGCGTTCTGGGCGCCGATGGCGACGATGAGCGAGAGACCGGTGCCGAAGCCTGCGGCCGCGGCGGCGAGAGAGGCGGACATGGCATCGACGCTAGGGAAGCGATCTCTGTACGTACAGCTAAAGATTCTTACGTACCATTAGTTGTCGTGATGGTGACCGAACTTCCGCTGGATCAGGTACGGACCCTGCTCGCCGTGGTCGACGAGGGCACGTTCGACGCCGCCGCGGCCGCGCTGCATGTGACCCCGTCGGCGGTGAGTCAGCGGGTCAAGGCGCTGGAGCAGCGCACGGGCCGGGTGCTGCTGGTGCGCGCCAAGCCGGTGCGGCCGACCGAGTCGGGCGAGGTGGTGGTGCGGTTCGCCCGGCAGCTGGCCCGGCTGGAGCGGGACGCGCGTGCCGCGCTCGGGATGAGCGGCGAGGAGGAGCTGACGCGGGTCTCGATCGCGGTGAACGCGGACTCCCTGGCGACCTGGCTCCTGGAGGCGCTCACGCGGGTGCCGGAGCAGCCGGGGCTCTGTTTCGAACTGCGCCGCGAGGACGAGACCCGTACGGCGGAGCTGCTGCGGGAGGGCCTGGTGATGGCCGCGGTGACCTCGTCGCCGGATCCCGTCGCCGGATGTTCCGTGCGGCCCCTGGGGCGGATGCGGTATCTCGCGGCGGCGAGCCCCGGCTTCGTGGAGAGGTACCTCGACGGGCCGCTGCGGGAGGTGCTCCCCGGGGCCCCGACGGTCACCTTCGACCGCAGCGACGATCTCCAGGACGCCTTCGTGCGGCGGTTGCGCAGGGGGCGGGGCCGGGCGGCCGCGGTGCGGCACGCCGTCCCCACGTCCGAGGGTTTCGCCGAGGCCGTGGCGCTCGGGCTGGGGTGGGGGCTGGTGCCCGAGGTACAGGCGGAACCATTGCTGCGTGGGGGGCGGTTGGTGCTGCTGGCGCCGGAGCGGCCCGTTGATGTGCCGCTGTACTGGCAGCAGTGGAAGCTGGATTCGCCCGCGTTGGCCGGGGTGGCGGAAGCGGTGACTGTGGCGGCGCGGCGAGCTTTGCGCGCCTAAGGACGTGCCTCGCCGGCGCTGTCCAGAAGCATGTCCAGAGCCGTCGGGTAGGCGCTGGTCACCATGCGGGTCGCCAGCAACGGTGCTGCTTCCGCGATGCGGGGATAGCGGTCGGCGGGCAGGTGGGCGTACGTCGAGCGCCACCGGTCCTCGTCGGCGTCGAGTGAGGCACTCGGCAGGGCCAGGGACGCCGCGTCCAGGGCGGCGAAGGCCAGGGCCTGGTCGATGAAGGCGTGGTAGACGCGCACGGTGTCGGTGAGCGAGAAGCCCGCGTTTCGGAGGATGTCCAGGACCGCTTCGTCCGCGGCCAGTTCGTTCGCCCGGCCCGTCACCCTGCTCGTGGTCAGCACGGCGGCCTGCGGGTGGGCCACGTAGGCCGCGTGGATGCGCAGGCCCACGGCACGCAGGTCCGCCCGCCACTCCCCCGTCGGCTCCCAGCCCTCCAGGGCCCGGCCGATGAGCGCGTCGCCGATGGCGAGGGTCAGGTCGTCCATGCTGCGGAAGTAGCGGTAGAGCGTGGAGGGGTCGGCGTCGAGAGCCAGGCCCAGGCGGCGGGCGGTGAGGCCGGAGCTGCCGTGTTCGCGCAGCATGCGCAGCGCGGTCTCGACGATCAGCCGTTCCGAGAGCACGGTGCCGCTCTTGGTGGGCCGGCGCCGACGGCGCCGCTCCTCGGGGACCACGGGCTTGGGCATCCCGACCGCCTCTCCTCATGACCGCCGTCGCTTATGCCAACGCCATTGACCTTATGTGAGGGCCGGGCGTTGTATCTGCGCCAGGGCCCCGTACCTCCGCGACCTTTCGACCCGCCAGGGAGTGCCTGTCATGCGTGTACTGCTCGTGGGAGCCGGTGGTGTCGGCACCGCCGTCACCCGGATCGCCGCCCGCCGCCCCTTCTTCGAGGTGATGGTGGTGGCCGACCACGACCCGGCCCGTGCCGAGTCGGCCGTCGCGGCCCTGGGCGAGGCCGGGTCCCGCTTCCGCGCCGAGCGCGTGGACGCGAGGGACGAGGCGGCGGTGGTGGCGCTGCTGGAGCGGCACTCCTGCGACGTGCTGCTCAACGCCACCGACCCGCGGTTCGTGATGCCGCTGTTCCGGGCCGCGCGCACGGCGGGCGCCGACTATGTCGACATGGCGATGTCGCTGTCCCGGCCGCATGCCGAGCGCCCGTACGAGGAGTGCGGGGTCAGGCTCGGCGACGAGCAGTTCGCGCACGCCGAGGAGTGGGAGAAGGCGAGTGCGCTGGCCCTGGTCGGCATGGGCGTGGAGCCGGGCCTGTCGGACGTGTTCGCCCGGCACGCGGCCGACGAACTCTTCGACACGATCGAGGAGATCGGTGTCCGCGACGGCGCGAACCTGACCGTCGACGGCTACGACTTCGCCCCGTCCTTCAGCATCTGGACCACCATCGAGGAGTGTCTGAACCCGCCGGTCGTCTACGAGGCCGACCGCGGCTGGTTCACGACCGAACCCTTCAGCGAACCCGAGGTGTTCGACTTCCCCGAGGGCATCGGCCCGGTCGAGTGCGTCAACGTGGAGCACGAGGAGGTGCTGCTCGTGCCGCGCTGGGTGCCCGCCCGGCGGGTCACCTTCAAGTACGGCCTGGGCCGCGAGTTCATCGAGACGCTCCGCACCCTGCACCTGCTGGGCCTGGACCGCACCGACCCGGTGACCGTGCCGGGCCCCGCCGGTCCGGTCGCCGTCTCGCCCCGGGACGTGGTCGCCGCGTGTCTGCCCGACCCGGCGACGCTGGGCGAGCGGATGCACGGGAAGACCTGCGCCGGCACCTGGGTCCGGGGCGTCAAGGACGGGGCGCCGCGCGAGGTGTACCTGTACCACGTGGTCGACAACCAGTGGTCCATGAAGGAGTACGGCTGTCAGGCGGTGGTGTGGCAGACCGCCGTCAACCCCGTCGTCGCCCTCGAACTGCTGGCCACGGGCGTGTGGTCCGGCGCGGGAGTCCTCGGCCCGGAGGCCTTCCCCGCCCGCCCCTTCCTGGATCTGCTGACCGCGTACGGCTCCCCGTGGGGGCTTCGCGAGCAGTGACCGCGGCCGTCCGGCCGTGCCCCTCGCCGGATCCTCACGAGGTTCCCACACGACTCGGTCGTTTCACCCACGCATCGACAGGTGACCCGGAAACGAGTAAGGCATCCCCGAGGGCACGTTCGACTTCGATCGCAGGTGACTATTCATGGAGAACTGGCGAGACCATGCCGCGTGCCGCCACGAGGACCCCGACCTGTTCTTCCCGATCGGCACCACCGGTCCGGCGCTGGTACAGCAGGAGCAGGCCAAGGCGGTCTGCCGGCGCTGCCCGGTCCGGGAGGAGTGCCTGGAGTGGGCGCTCGACACCGGTCAGGCCATCGGGGTCTGGGGCGGTACGAGCGAGAACGAGCGCCGTGCGCTGAAGCGGCGTGCGGCCGCCCGCAGGCGCTCAGGATGAGGCGGAGGCCCGGCGTCGGGTGACGCCGGGCCACGTCAGCGACCGCCGCGCCGCAGTGGACCCCAGGAGTTCTCCTGCCGTTCCACCGCGGCGCGCGCCTCGTCGATCACCCCGGGTTCGATCCAGCTCATCGGCCGCACGTCCGCGACCAGCGGCTCGTTGTCGGGCCCGCGGCCCGTCTCCCGGCCTTGCAGGACCCAGGGGCGGACGTCGGTGCCCTTGTCGTGCGGCAGGTGCGAGTAGTCGTACAGACGCCTGGCCACCCACACCTCCACGGGGCGCCCCTGCCACCATTCCTCCACGTCGAGCGGATTGGCCGACAGCCCCGGCATCGGTACGCCCGTGAGGTCGTCGGTGCTGGACACGTCGGCGAGGTCGGTGACGGGACCCCGCGACCAGCGGACGTACAGGCTGTCGTGCCGTTCGACCAGGCCGGTGAGCTCGGCGAGTGTCCGTACCACCGGCAGGTCGTCCGAGCCGCTCATGGCATGACCTCCCTCATCGCCCCGGGCTACGCGCCCCACCGGCAGACGGGGTACCCGGGCGACGGGAACGGAACCGGCCCGGGCTTCACCTCGGCGAGGCGCCGGGCAGGCGCAGCGTGAAGACGCTGCCGGCGCCGGGTTCGCTCCGTGCGACGGCCGTGCCGCCGTGGGCGGCGACCAGATGGCGGACGATCGGCAGGCCCAGTCCGCTGCCTCCGGTACGGCGGCTGCGGGACTTCTCGGCGCGCCAGAACCGGTCGAAGACGTGCGGCAGATCCCCCGGCGCGATGCCGGTGCCGGTGTCGGTGACCTCCAGCAGCACGTCGTCGCCGTCCGGGCGCGCGGCCAGGGTGACCGTGCCGTCGGCGGGTGTGTGACGCAGCGCGTTGGAGACCAGGTTGCCGAGGGCCTGGCGCATGCGTACCCGGTCGGCGTCCAGCCACGGCTCGCCCTCCACCGTCGTGCGCAGGACGACTCCCGCCGCGTCGGCGGCGACGCGGTGGGCGGCGGCCACCTGGTCCAGGAGCTCGTCGCAGCGCACCGGCTCCCGGTGCAGCCTCAGCGTGCCGGCGTCGGCGTCGGCGAGGTCGCGCAGGTCGTCGATGACCCGCTGGAGCACGAGGGCCTCGTCGTGCAGGGCGGCGAGCAGGGCCGGGTCGGGGTCGACGACGCCGTCCCGTGTGACCTCCAGCCAGCCGCGGATGTTGGTGAGCGGGGTGCGCAGTTCGTGCGCGATGTCGCTGACCATGGCCCGGCGCTGGACCTCCAGTCGTTCCCGGCGTTCGGTCAGGGCGTTGAAGGCCGCCGCCAGGATGCCGGTCTCGTCGCGGGTGGTGACGGGGACGCGCACATGCCGCTCGGGCGGCTGCCGGGCCGCCTCCGTCAGCGCGCGCAGCGGCCGGACGAGCCGGGTGGCGACCACGGCCGTGACGGCCACGGTGACGGCGAGCACCAGCCCGGCGGCGCCGACGACCTTGGCCTTGTTGGCCGCCGACATGTCGAACCGGACGGCGGGGGCGTCCCCACCCCCGCCCAGGAACAGGTGGGCGGCGGGGGCGACGTACGGGTCGAGCTGGGCGCGCCGGGCCCGGTCGAGGCAGGGCCGGGCGGCGCGCCTGACGTCGGCATCCGCCTTGGCGAATGTGGGCGGGTCGCTCACACCCCGCGCGGCCGGGGTGGAGTCCACACCCAGGAACAGCGGCACAGCGGGGTCCAGTCCGGCCCGGACCAGACAGTCCCCGGCGAGCTTCTCCAGCGCGGCCAGCGCCTTCCGCTCCGTGGGAGTCGGCGTGTTGAACAAACCGTCGGCACACTCGTCGGGTACGTACGCCCGGTCACCGCTGCCGTCCGCCCCGGTGAGGACCGGGCGGCCGCTCGGCGTGCGGGTCATGGTGAGGTCGATGCCGTGGCGGGCGAAGCACCGCTGCCGTGCCCGGGCAAGCCCCTCGACCTTGGTGCGTTCGGCCTCCGTCAGCCGGTACGGGCCCACCGCCCGGGGGTCCGTACCGCCGAGCTGGGCGCCGCGCTCGCTGTAGGTGTCGACGCGCAGCGGGTCGACGGTGGCGGCGGCGCTCACCGGCAGGGCGGTGCCGCGCGGCGCGGAGTCGGCGATCGGGGTGCGGTCGGCGGTGGTCAGGGCGATGCGCCGGCCGGTCTTCGCGGACAACTCCCGTACGGTGTCCCGCACTCCGCTCCAGTCGGGGTGGGTCGCCGCGTAGCCGCTGAGCCGGGCCAGGACGTCCATGTCGTCGGCGAGGACCTGCCCCTGTTCCTCCCGCAGCGCGCGGGTGGTGGTCTCCACCGCGAGCCAGGCCGTGGCCGCCACGGAGCACACGGCGATCAGTCCCGAGGCGATCAGCAGCCGGACCAGCAGGCGCTTGCGCAGCGGTATCCGGGCGCTCATCCGCGGCCGCCGCTCAGCTTGTAGCCGACCCCGAAGACGGTCAGCAGCCGCACCGGCCGGCGCGGGTCGGGCTCCGTCTTGCGGCGCAGGTTCATGATGTGGACGTCGACGGCCCGTTCGGTGGAGGCCCGGTCGGTGCCCCGGGTGATCTCCAGCAACTGCCGCCGGGAGAACACCCGTTCCGGTTCGGCGGCCATGGCGAGCAGGATCTCGAACTCGGCCGGTGTGCACTCCACCGGTCTGCCCTCGCAGCGCACCTCGTGCCGTACCGGGTCCACGGCGATGCCGCCGGCGCGGACGACGGGGTCCTCCGGCCGGTCGGTGCGCCCGCTGCGGCGCAGGACCGTGCGGATGCGGGCCATCAGCTCGCGCGGGCTGTAAGGCTTGGTCATGTAGTCGTCCGCGCCCAGTTCCAGGCCGCGCAGAACGTCGTCCTCGGCGGTGCGGGCGGTGAGCATCAGGACGGGGATGTCGTCGTCGCGGCGCAGCGCGCGGCACACGTCGAAGCCGTCGATCACCGGCAGCATCAGGTCCAGGACGACGAGGTCCGGGCGCCGGCGGCGGGCCGCGTCGAGGGCGGCCGCGCCGTCGTGGACCACGGTGATGGTGTGGCCCTCCACCAACAGTGAGCGGCGGATCAGTTCGGCCTGCATCTCGTCGTCCTCGGCGACCAGCACATGTGCGCACACGCGGCGGATCCTAAGCGGTCGGGGAGTTGAGAAGGGACTCAGCGGGCCAGGGACTTCGCGTCGCCCATGACGACCACGGGATGCCGGGCCGGGTCCAGTGCCAGCAGCAGGGCCCGCATGTGCTCCTTGGCGATGCTGACGCAGCCCTGGGTGGGGCCGTCGTGGTCGACGTGCAGCCAGATGCCCCCGCCGCGGCTCGCGCCGAGCGGACGCGTCCAGTCCAGCGGTGACAGGCCGGGCTCGCGGTTGTAGTCGATGGCGATGACGTAGTCGAAGGATCCGGCCAGCGGCTCCCCCTCGAAACCGGTGCCGGCGACGGTGAACCCGCCGGAGCGGTCGTACGGCAGCCGGGTCCCGGGGTCGCGCAGACGGCCGCCGGCGTCGCTGAGGGTGTAGACGCCGACGGGCGAGCGCAGGTCGCCGACGCGGTGATGGTCGGTCCAGCCCCGCAGCGCGTTGTGCGCGGGCCAGCTCTCGCCGGCCTGCCAGCCGGTCGCGGTGCGCTCGTAGAGCACGACCGTGGACAGCGGGGAGTTCTTGCCGCGGCCGGTGACGACGACGGCCTGCCGGGCTCGGGAAGGCACCTGCGCCAGGGTCTTCGGGCCCAGTCCGGGCAGCTCGCGCGGCGCTGCCCGGGCGGAGACCGCGGGCGCGGACGGCGGAGCGCTCGTCGTCGGGGCGGTCTCGGCGCGGTGCTCGGAGACCGCCGCCGCGCCGCCACCGCATCCCGTGAGGAGCAGGGACGCGGCGAGCAGCGCGGCGGGGGGTCTGCGTCTGATCATGGTCAGAACACTGACCGACACTTGTGAGGAACTCGTCAGGTTCCAGGGCCTGTTCGGTTCCCCGTCCTCGCGGTCACGGGGTGCGCGGCTTGCCCTTCGTGTACAGCCAGGTGTGGAAGAGGGCGTCGAGGTTCTTGCCCGACTCGCGTTCCGCGAGGCGGACGAACTGGGCGGTGGTGGCGTGTCCGTAGCGGTGTGCGGCCGCCCAGGCGCGCAGGATCCGGAAGAACGCCGGGTCCCCGACGGCCGTGCGCAGGGCGTGCAGGGTCATCGCGCCCCGGGCGTAGACGGGGGTGCCGAAGATGTTCGCGCCGCTGCCCGGGTCTCCGGGCGGGAAGGCCCACAGCCCGTCGCTCGCGGGGCGGGCGTAGAGGTCGTCGAAGGTCTTCTGCGCGCTGTCGCCGCCGTGCTGCTCGCTGTAGAGCCACTCGGTGTAGACCGCGAAGCCCTCGTTGAGCCAGATGTCCTTCCAGGAGGTGAGGGTGACGGAGTCGCCGAACCACTGGTGGGCGCTCTCGTGGACGAGCGTGCTCAGGTCGGGCGCCGCGGAGTAGACCGGGCGCGACTGGGTCTCCAGGGCGTAGCCCACGTTCGGGGCCCGGTCCACGATCGAGCCGGCGGCCCGGAAGGGGTAGGGCCCGAACAGCTTGCTCTCCCACTCCAGCACGGACGGCAGCTGCTTGAGCACCGACGCCGCCTTGTCGGCCTCGCGGGGGTCGACGGCGTCGTACACCTGGATCCCGTCGCGTGTGGTGTACCGCGTGGTCCTGAAGGTGCCGACGGTCGCCGTGGCCAGGTAGGCGGCCATGGGCTCGCTCTGCCGCCAGCGGAAGGTGGTCCGTCCGTCGCGCGTGCGCTCGCCGAGGAGGACGCCGTTGGCGACGGCCGTCTTCCCCTGGGGGACCGTGAGGGTGAAGTCGTACGACGCCTTGTCCGTGGGGTGGCTGTTCGCGGGGAACCAGGTCATGGCGCCCTGCGGCTCCCCGGCGACGAAGGCGCCGTCGTCGGTGGGGATCCAGCCGTCGAGCGAGCCGTCCGGGTCGGTGACCGGTTTCGGGGTGCCGGAGTAGGTGACGGCGACCCGGAACCACTGGCCCTTGTGCAGGGTGCGGCGCGGGGTGACGACGAGTTCCTGGCCGTCGCGCCGGTGGTCCGCCTTGACGTGGTCGACGGTGAGGCCGGTGACCTTCAGTCCGCTCAGGTCGAGGTCGAAGCGGGTCAGGCGCTGGGTGGCGCGGGCCGTGAGGACGGCCTTGCCGGTGAGGTGGCCGCTGCCGGGGTCGTAACCCAGTGTCAGGTCGTAGTGCCGGACGTCGTAACCGCCGTTGCCGGAGAGCGGGAAGTAGGGGTCACCGACTCCCGGCGAGCCCGCCGACCGTGGTGCGGTGGCCCCTAGCAGTGCGGCGAGGACGACGGGAGTGGTGGCGAGAACGAAGGTGCGTCTGACAGCCTTCGGCACGTGTGCTCCTACAGGTGGGGGGGTGAGCGACGGGCTCACCCTAAATGTCACCCGTCCGCGCCTCGACCATGATCAGGTCAAGTCGCGGCGCCGCCCGTGCTCTTCCCCGCAGTACGCTCCGGACACCGCCCCTCTCCCTGGAGAAAGGCCCGCCGTGAGCATTCGCGTCCGTCGCGTGTACGACCCGCCCGAGCCCGGGGACGGCGTGCGCGTCCTGGTCGACCGGCTGTGGCCGCGCGGCCTGTCCAAGGACGCGGCCCGTGTGGACGAGTGGCCGAAGGCACTCACCCCGTCGACCGAGCTGCGCCGCTGGTATCACGCGGGCGAGGGGGCGTACGAGGAGTTCGCCGAGCGGTACGAGGCAGAGCTGGACGCACCTGAGGCGTCGGAACAACTGGACCACGTGCGGGAGTTGGCGCGGGCCGGTGACGTGACCCTGCTGACCGCGTCGAAGACGCCGGAGCAGAGTCACGCCACCGTGCTGGTCCGCCTCCTCAACGGCTGAGCCTGCTCGGCGGTCAGCAGTCAGCGATCAGCCGGTCTGCCGTGCCGCCGCCCGGCCCGCCGCCCGCCCGGAGAAGAGGCAGCCGCCCAGGAAGGTGCCCTCCAGCGCGTTGTAGCCGTGGACGCCACCGCCGCCGAAGCCGGCGACCTCACCCGCGGCGTAGAGACCGTCGAGCGGCTCGCCGTCGGTGCCGAGGGCGCGGGAGTCGAGGTCGGTCTGGATCCCGCCGAGGGTCTTGCGGGTCAGGGTGTGCAGCTTGACGCCGATCAGGGGCCCGGCCGCCGGGTCGAGGATGCGGTGCGGGGTGGCGACCCGGCCGAGGCGGTCGCCGATATAGCGGCGGGCGTTGCGGATGCCCTGCACCTGGGCGTCCTTGCTGTAGGCGTTGGCGATCTGGAGGTCGCGGGCCTCGATCTGGCGCCGGATCCCGGCCGCGTCGAGCAGCGCCTTGTCGGTCAGCTCGTTCATCTTGTCCACGAGTTGCTCCAGGTTCGGCGCGGTCACGAAGTCCGCGCCCTTGCGCAGGAACGCGTCGACCGGGCCTGGCGCGCCCTTGCCGAGGATGCGCTCCTTCAGGAACCCGGCGCGGTCCTTGGCGGTGATGTCGGGGTTCTGCTCGGAGCCGGAGAGGGCGAACTCCTTCTCGATGATCTTCTGGGTGAGGATGAACCAGGAGTGGTCGTGGTCCGCGATGTCCTCGGTGGTGCGCAGGTACTTGAGGGTGCTGAGGGTGTCGTAGCCGGGCAGGCAGGGTTCGGGCAGGCGGCGGCCGAGGGCGTCGAACCACATCGAGGACGGGCCGGGCAGGATGCGGATGCCGTGGCCGGGCCAGATGGGGTCCCAGTTCTGGATGCCCTCGGTGTAGTGCCACATGCGGTCACGGTTGACCAGGCGCACACCGGCCTGCGCGCTGATGTCGAGCATCCGGCCGTCGACGTAGGCGGGGACACCGGTGACCATCTCGGCGGGCGGGGTGCCGAGGCGTTCGGGCCAGTAGCGGCGGACGATCTCGTGGTTGGCGCCGATTCCGCCGGTGGTGACGATCACGGCCTTGGCGGTGAGCTCGAAGTCGCCGACGCGGTCGCGGTTGGAGGCGACACCTCGGGGCGAGCGGTCCTCGGCCAGGACGGTGCCGCGCACTCCGCGCGCCGCTCCCTCCTCGACGACCAGTTCGTCGACCCGGTGGCGGTGGTGGAAGGTGAGCAGTCCGTCGCGCGAGGCCTGCTTGGCGTACTCGACGAAGGGCTCCACGACGCCGGTGCCGGTGCCCCAGGCGACGTGGAAGCGGGGCACGGAGTTGCCGTGGCCGTGGGCGCTCAGGTCACCGCGCTCGGCCCAGCCGACGGTGGGCAGGAACTTGATGCCGTGCCCCTCCAGCCAGGACCGCTTCTCCCCGGCCGCGAACTCGACGTAGGCGCGCGCCCAGCGCACCGCCCAGGAGTCCTCGTCGTCGGTCCGGTCGAATTGCGCACTGCCCTGCCAGTCGTTCCAGGCCAGGTCGAAGGAGTCCTTGATGCCGAGGCGGCGCTGCTCCGGGGAGTCGACGAGGAACAGCCCGCCGAAGGACCAGAAGGCCTGCCCGCCGAGGTTGGCGGCGTTCTCCTGGTCCACCAGCGCGACCCGGCGGCCCCTGCTGGTCAGCTCGTGTGCGGCGACCAGACCCGCGAGCCCGGCTCCGACGACGATGACGTCGGCATCCATGGCGACCGTCCCTTCCTCATACGGTTGTGTCGCTGCCGTCGGTGAGCAGCGCGGTGAGCAGTTGTTTGAGCCAGCCGCGGGCACGGTCGACGTCCCCGTCCAGCAGCAGTTGGACGGTGACCCCGTCGTAGGCGGCGACCACCGCGTGGGCGACCCCGTCGACGGAGCCGAGCACCGCGGGCAGCCAGGCGGAGCCCTCCGCCCGGTCCAGCCATTGCGCGACCGCCTGCCGCAGCCGCGCCCGGTGTTCGAGCAGGGTCCGCGCGACCTCGGGCGCACGGGCGGCGTGCACCAGGAAGTCGGTCTTCACCAGGAGCCAGTCCCGGTCCAGGAGCAGCACCTCGGTGACCCGGTCCACGGCGGCCGGCACGTCCAGTCCCGGCCCCTCGACGGCGAGCGCCCCGGCGACCTGTTCGGCGATCAGGTCGGCCCGTTGCCGGTACAGGGCGAAGAACAGCTCGTCCAGGCTGCCGAAGTTCGAGTAGAAGGCGCCCCGGCTGTAGCCGGCGGCCTCGCAGACCTCCTCGATGGAGACCCGCCCGAACCCCTTGGCGGCGAAGACCGCGAAGGCGGCGTCCAGGAGGTTGGCCCGCGTACGGACACGTCGTTTGGTGACGCGCCTGGTCGTCTCCTCCACCGCCATCTCCGGGCCTCCGTTCGATACAGGAATGTATCCGATACGGAGATGTATCGAAAGCGGTTCGAGGCGCTCAAGAGAGGCACCAGAGCCCGGTCCGGAATTCATGGGAACAGACATTCGAATACGGGGTACGCTGGAACCATGAGCACGCATCTCCAGGCCTCCCTCTTCGACCAGACCGACCGGCTCCGGCTCGGCCCCCTCGACGGGATCCACCGGACCGTGCTCGGATCCGGCGCCTGGATCGACGTACTGCCGGGCTGGCTGAGCGGCTCGGACGCCCTGTTCGAACAGCTGGCGACTCAAGTGCCGTGGCGGGCGGAGCGCCGCACGATGTACGACCACGTCGTCGACGTCCCGCGGCTGCTGGCGTTCTACGGCGCCGGCGACGCCCTGCCGCACCCCCTGCTGGACCGGGCTCGCGAGGCGCTGTCCGCGCACTACGCCGAGGAGCTGGGCGAACCGTTCACGACGGCCGGGTTGTGCTACTACCGCGACGGCCGGGACAGCGTGGCCTGGCACGGCGACCGGACCGGGCGGGGCGCCCGCGAGGACACCATGGTCGCGATCGTCTCCGTGGGCGCGCCCCGGGACCTGGCGCTACGGCCGGTACGCGGCGGCGACACCGTCCGACGGCCGCTGGGGCACGGGGACCTGATCGTGATGGGCGGCTCCTGTCAGCGGACCTGGGAGCACTCCGTGCCCAAGAGCACACGGGCCACGGGACCGCGCATCAGCATCCAGTTCCGTCCGCACGGCGTGCGGTGAGACCTCGGGCGGCGTGCGCCGGGGCGGAGAGGCGGCCGCTCCGGACGTGCGCGGGGGCTGCCTCCGGCGGACGGTGCCGGAGGCAGCCTCGTTACCGACGCCACCCCGCCCGCTGCCTGTTCGGCGGGTGAGCGGACCCGACGGCTCCACCCGCCTCCTGGTCTGCTTTGCTGGATCCGTCGGGCGGGGAACTCACGGTTCGGGGCGATCATGCGGGCAGACGTTCAGCACGTGGCCGACGGCACCTATCTGGTGCACGGCAGCAACACCAACTGGGTGATCCTCACCGAAGGGGACGCCCTGACGCTGATCGACACCGGCTACCCCGGGGACCGCGCCCAACTGCTCTCCTCCCTGGCGGAGGTGGGCGGTTCACCCGAGGCCGTCGAGGCCGTACTCATCACCCACGCCCACAACGACCACCTGGGCTCCGCCGAGTACCTGCGCGCCGGCTACGGCATGCCCGTCCACCTGCACGAGGCCGAAGTCCCGCACGCCCGGCGGGACTTCCTGAACCAGGTGAGTGTCGCAACGGTGCTGAAGAACGGCTGGCGGCCCGGCGTCCTGCCGTGGGCCGTGCACGCGATCCGCTCGGGCGGCACCGCCCATGTGCCGGTCGCCTCGCCGCAGCCGTTCCCGACGGCGGGCCCGCTGGACCTGCCCGGCAGACCCGTGCCGGTGCACACCCCCGGCCACACCGACGGGCACAGCGCCTTCCACCTCCCCGAGCGCGGGGTGGTGGTCTCGGGCGACGCCCTGGTCAGCGGCCACCCCACCTCCCGGGCCGCGGGACCGCAGCTGCTGCCGGACATGTTCCACCACGAGCGGTCCCGCGCCGTGGCCTCCCTGGCCGCGTTCGAAAAGCTGGACGGCGATCTGCTGGCGCCCGGGCACGGGCCCGTCCATCGCGGTCCGGTCCGTGAAGCGGCACTTCAGGCCCGGGAGAAAGCGCTTTAAGGTGAGGTGACGATCACCAGCGGGGCGCCGCGTCCGACGGAGCACGGGCCGCCCACCGCCTCGTAAGACAAGGACACGCGACCCATGGCCCTGCAGATCAGCGCGACCAACCCGGAGCATCCCGTGCTCCTGCTCGAACTGCCGTGGCACCTCCCCCTGGAGGAGTGGCCCGAGGAGTACCTGGTGCCGCTGCCGCGCGGTATCTCCCGCCACGTCGTGCGCTACGCCCGGGCCGGCGACGAGGTGATCGCCGTCAAGGAGCTCGCCGAGCGTCCGGCGCTGCGCGAGTACGAGCTGCTGCGCGACCTGGACCGCCTCGGCATCCCGGCCGTCGATCCCCTCGCCGTGGTCACCGGGCGCGCCGACGCCGAGGACGGCCCTCTGGAGTCGGTGCTGGTCACCCGGCACCTGGGCGGGTCGATGCCGTACCGGTCGATGTTCGAGACGACGATGCGGCCCGCCACCATGCACCGCCTGATGGACGCGCTGGCGGTGCTGCTGGTGCGACTGCACCTCGCCGGGTTCGCCTGGGGCGACTGCTCCCTGTCCAACACCCTGTTCCGGCGGGACGCGGGCGCCTACGCCGCCTACCTGGTGGACGCGGAGACCGGTGATCTGCACGCGCAGCTCAGCTCGGGGCAGCGCGACTACGACCTGGACCTGGCCCGGGTGAACATCAGCGGCGAACTGCTCGACCTGGAGGCGTCCGGGGCGCTGCACCCCTCCGTGGACCCGATCGAGTTCGGCATGGAGATCTGCGCGCGCTACGGCCGCCTGTGGGAGGAGCTGACCCGCACGTCCGTCTACCCGGCGGGCAAGTACCACTACATCGAACGCCGGATCCGCCGTCTGAACGACCTCGGCTTCGACGTGGCCGAGATGCAGATCGAGCACGCCCCGAACGGCGACACGGTCACCTTCGTGCCGAAGGTCGTGGACGCCGGCCACCACCAGCGCCAGCTGCTGCGGCTGACCGGACTGGACACCGAGGAGAACCAGGCCCGGCGGCTGCTCAACGACCTGGAGAGCTGGATGGCCACCCAGGACGACTACGCCCCGGGCGACCCCCTCGGCGCCCGTCCGGAGGTGCTCGCCCACCGCTGGGTCCGCGACGTCTTCCGGCCCACCGTGCGGGCGGTGCCCCTTCAGATGCGCGGCTCGATGGACCCGGCCGAGATCTACCACGAGTTGCTGGAGCACCGCTGGTACCTGTCCGAGCGGGCACAGCACGACATCGGGCTGGACACGGCGGTGCAGGACTACATCACCAACATCCTTCCCCAGGCGCGCGAGACGCTCCAGCCCTCCCCCTCCGCGGACTGACTCAGGCGTGCGGCACCACGGCCACCGGGCAGCCCGCGTGGTGCAGGACGCCGTGGGCGACCGAGCCGATGCGGGCGCCCACGGCGGTGCGGTGGGCGCGCCGCCCGACCACCATCAACTGGGCCTGACCGGCCACGGACAGCAGCACCTGCCCGGCGCTGCCCATCTCCACGTGCTCGACGACCGGCACGTCGGGGAAGCGGTCGCGCCACGGCTGGAGTGCCGCCGCCAGGGCCTTCTGCTCGTACGGCTCCAGACCGCCGGCCTCGTCGAGCAGCTTCAGCGAGGCCGGGCTGTAGGCGAACAGCGGCGGAAGTGTCCAGGCCCGCACCGCGCGCACACCGGCACCGCGCGCCGCGGCCGTCTCGAACGCGAACCGCAGCGCCCCGGCGCTGTCCTCCGGGTCGCCCTGCTGGCCCACGACGATCTCGCGGCCGGCCGCCTCGGCGGCGGGCTCGTCACCGGCGCGCACCAGCACGACGGGCCGCTTCGACTCGACGATGACCTGCTGGCCGACCGAACCGACCAGGAACCCGACGACCCGGCCGTGGCCGCGCGAGCCGAGGACCAGCATCTCCGCCTCGGCCGCCGCGGCGACCAGCGCGTCCACGCTGCCGCCCTCCACCACGTCGGTGGACACCTCCAGCTCCGGATGCCGCTCGGTGACGGTCCGGGCGGCCTCACCCACCGCCTCGCGGGCCCAGCCGACCTGGACGTCCGGGTCCGCGGCCTCGACCGCCTCGTGAGACTGGAACCGCCAGGCATGCACCACCCGCAGCGCCAGCCTGCGACGGACCGCCTCCCGGGCCGCCCAGGCCAGCGCGGCCAGGCTCTCCTCGGTTCCGTCGATCCCTGCCGTGATCGGGCGCGTCATGCGATGGCCTCCCTGCGTCGCGAAACTCATTCGTCCCTCCGGACCAGTCTTCCCTACCCTGTCCCCATGAATTTGGAGTGGGAGCAGGTCATGGTGGACTCGGCCGATCCGACGGCCCTGGGCCGCTGGTGGGCCGAGGCGCTCGGCTGGGTCGTCGTCGACGACTCCGCCGAGACGTTCGAGATCCGGCCCGAGAAGGACCGGCTGCCCGGACTGCTGTTCGTGCGCGTACCGGAGACGAAGACCATCAAGAACCGTCTCCATCTCGACTTCCGCCCCGAGGACCAGGAGGCCGAGGTCACCCGCCTCCTCGCGCTCGGCGCCCGCCGCGCGGACCTCGGGCAGGGCGAGCAGTCCTGGGTGACGCTGTGGGACCCGGAGGGCAACGAGTTCTGCGTGCTCGGCCCGCGCCGCTCCTGACGCCGGGCGCCCCGCCCTCATACCTGCGCGCGGCGGGTCGATCGAACATACGATGGGCGGGACCGGGCCGGTGACGACGGGGACACCGTGCCCCCGCATCGAACCACTCGGGGTGGGAGACGTATGGCACAGGCCGCGGACGCAGCGCGGACCGTCATCCTGACCGTGGACGACGATCCGGGAGTCTCTCGTGCCGTCGCCCGCGATCTGCGGCGGCGCTACGGCGAGTCGTACCGGATCGTGCGTGCGGAGTCCGGCGAGTCCGCACTGGAGGCGCTGCGGGAGCTGAAGCTGCGCGGTGACCTGGTGGCCGTGATCCTGGCCGACTACCGGATGCCGCAGATGAACGGCATCGAGTTCCTGGAACAGGCCCTGGACGTGTACCCGGGGGCGCGGCGGGTGCTGCTGACCGCGTACGCGGACACCAGCGCGGCGATCGACGCGATCAACGTCGTCGACCTCGACCACTATCTCCTCAAGCCGTGGGACCCGCCCGAGGAGAAGCTGTACCCGGTCCTGGACGACCTCCTTCAGGCCTGGCGGTGCAGCGACTACCGGCCGGTGCCCGCCACCAAGGTGGTCGGACACCGCTGGTCGGCGCGTTCGTCGGACGTCCGGGAGTTCCTGGCCCGCAACCAGGTGCCCTACCGCTGGTACTCGGCCGACGAGCCCGAGGGGCGGCGGCTGCTGGCGGCGGCCGGGCAGGACGGGCAGCGACTGCCCCTGGTGATCACCCCGGACGGCGCGCCGCTGGTCGAACCGGAGGCGCCCGAACTGGCCGCGCAGGTGGGCCTGGCGACGACACCCGCGGCGGACTTCTACGACCTCGTCGTCATCGGCGGCGGCCCGGCCGGGCTCGGCTCGGCCGTCTACGGGGCCTCCGAGGGGCTGCGGACCGTGCTCGTGGAGCGGTCGGCGACCGGCGGACAGGCCGGGCAGAGCTCCCGCATCGAGAACTACCTCGGCTTCCCCGACGGTGTGTCGGGCGCCCAGCTCACCGACCGCGCCCGGCGGCAGGCCACCCGGTTCGGCGCCGAGATCCTCACCGCCCGCGAGGTGGCGGGGCTGGAGATCAACGGATCGGCGCGGGTCGTACGGTTCTCCGACGGCTCGGCGATCGCCGCGCACAGCGTGATCCTGGCGACCGGCGTGTCGTACCGGCAGCTCGACGCGCCGGGCACCTCGGATTTGACCGGCTGCGGGGTGTTCTACGGCTCGGCGCTGACCGAGGCGGCCTCCTGCCAGGGGCACGACGTGTACATCGTCGGCGGCGCCAACTCCGCCGGTCAGGCGGCGATGTACCTGGCCCGGGGCGCCAAGTCGGTGACGCTGCTGGTGCGCGGGGAGTCGCTGACGTCCTCGATGTCGTACTACCTGATCCAGCAGATCGAGGAGTCGCCCAACATCTCGGTGCGCTGCGGCACCGTGGTGGAGGCGGCGCACGGCTCCGAGCACCTGGAGCAGCTGACGCTGCGCGACGTGGCGAGCGGGCGGACCGAACTCGTCGACGCGCAGTGGATGTTCGTGTTCATCGGCGCGGCCCCGCGCACCGACTGGCTGGACGGCACGGTACTGCGGGACGAGCACGGTTTCATCCTGGCCGGACCCGACCTGACCCCGGACGGGCGACCGCCCGCGGACTGGGAGCTGGACCGGCCGCCGTACCACCTGGAGACCAACATTCCCGGCGTGTTCGTCGCGGGTGACGCCCGCGCCGAGTCGGCGAAGCGGGTCGCGTCCGCCGTCGGAGAGGGAGCCATGGCCGTGATGCTCGTCCACCGTTATCTGGAGCAGTCGTGAGCGGGCAGCTCATGCCGTGCAGCCCGCGGGAGATCGGGGCGCTGTTCCTGTTCGAGAAGCTGTCCGCCGAGCAGTTGGGGCAGCTGTGCGCGGCCGGGCGGGTGGAGCGCTTCGAGCCCGGCCCGGTGTACACCGAGGGCGATCCCGCCACCTGCTTCTACGTGATGATCGAGGGCACGGTCGTGCTGTCCCGCCGGGTTGGCGGCGACGATGTGGAGGTCAGCCGGACCTCGCAGAGCGGGGTGTACGCCGGCTCCATGCAGGCGTATCTGGGCGACCGGGTGCGGCAGGTCTACAACAACTCCATGCGGGTCACGGAGCCCTCGCGGTTCTTCGTGCTGCCCGCCGAGACGTTCTCGGCGTTCATGCAGGAGTGGTTCCCGATGGCGGTCCATCTGCTGGAGGGGCTGTTCTTCGGTTCGAAGAACACCCAGCGGGCCATCGGACAGCGTGAACGGCTGCTGGCGCTCGGCTCGTTGTCCGCCGGTCTCACGCACGAGCTCAACAACCCCGCCGCGGCGGCCGTCCGGGCCACCGCGACCCTGCGGGAGCGGGTGGGCAAGATGCGGCACAAGCTCGCCATCATCGCCCAGGGTTCCTACTCCCCCGAGGTCATGGCGAACCTGATCGACATCCAGGAACGCACCGCCGAACGCGTCGCCAAGGCGCCTGCACTGAGCCCGCTGGAGGCCTCCGATCGGGAGGACGTCCTCACCGACTGGCTCGACGACCACGACATCCCCGACGGCTGGCGGATCGCGCCGACCTTCGTGCAGGCCGGTCTCGACGCCGACTGGCTCGACCAGGTGGCGGCCGCCGTGGACGAGCGGATCCTGCCCAGCGCGATCGGCTGGCTCAACTACACCGTCGAGACCGAGCTGTTGATGGACGAGATCAACGACTCCACCAACCGCATCTCGCACCTCGTCGACGCCGCCAAGCAGTACTCGCAGCTCGACCGGGCGCCGTATCAGGTCGTCGACGTGCACGAACTCCTCGACAGCACCCTGCTGATGCTGTCGGGCAAGATCGGCCAGAAGATCAAGGTCGTCAAGGAGTACGACCGTACGGTGCCGAAGGTGCCGGCGTACCCGGCGGAGCTCAACCAGGTGTGGACCAACCTGATCGACAACGCCGTCCACGCCATGAACAGCACGGGCGGGGAGGGCTCGCTGACCGTGCGGACGGCGCTCGACCACGACCGGCTGCTGGTGGAGTTCCGCGACACGGGGCCCGGGGTGCCGCGGGAGATCCGCAACCGGATCTTCGACCCGTTCTTCACCACCAAGCCGGTGGGCGAGGGCACCGGGCTCGGGCTCGACATCTCCTGGCGGATCGTCGTCACCAAGCACCACGGGAGTCTTCAGGTGGAGTCCGAGCCGGGCGACACCCGCTTCCAGGTGCTCCTTCCGCTGACCGCGTCGGAGCCCGAGGAAACACCGGAGGAGTCGGTATGAGCGGCGAGAGTGGTATCGACGGCATCGACCCCGGCGTGGCGCCGAGCGGCGCCGGGTGCTTGGAGTGCGACGCGGGCGGCGGATGGTGGTTCCATCTGCGGCGGTGCGCGCAGTGCGGGCACGTGGGGTGTTGCGACTCCTCGCCGGCGAAGCACGCGACGGGGCATTTCCGGGAGACCGGGCATCCCTTGGTACAGAGCTTCGAGCCCGGTGAGGGGTGGTACTGGAACTTCGCGACGAACGAGATGTACGAGTCGGGGCCGGAGTTGGCGCCGCCGGCCAGTCATCCGGCGGATCAGCCCGCGCCGGGGCCTGCGGGGCGGGTGCCGTCCGACTGGGCTCGCGTGCTGCGCGGGTGAGCGCTGTGTAGGGGGCTTCTGTCCCGCGCCCCTTGCCTGCGCTCCCGACGGCCTCGGTCCCGGACGCGCTGTCAGTCTCACGTGCCAGGATGGATCCGTGCCGCAGATCTCCAGTTCCACCCCGCTCATCGGCCGCGACGACGAACTCGCCCGACTCACCGGTGTGCTGTCACGCGCCCGGGGCGGAGTGGCGCGGGCCGTGCTGGTCGCCGGGGACGCGGGCGTCGGGAAGACCCGGGTGCTGGACGAGGTGGCTGGGGTGGCCTCGCGGGCCGGGATGACGGTGCTCGCCGGACACTGCGTCGATCTGGGCGACGTCGGTCTGCCCTATCTCCCCTTCACCGAGGCGTTGGGCGTGCTCGCGGCCGACGGCCGCTTCGCCGAGGTCCTCGCCGCGCATCCGGTGGTGGAGCGGCTGTTGGGCGGCGGCGCCGACGCGACACGGGACGTCGGTGGGCGGCTGCGGCTGTTCGAGGGGATCGCGGGCCTGCTGGCCGATGCCGCCGACATCGCGCCCCTCCTGCTGGTCCTGGAGGATCTGCACTGGGCCGACCAGTCCTCCCGGGATCTGCTGCGGTTCCTGCTCAGCCGCGGGATCCTCCAGCGGCCCGCCGGCGGGGCGCCCACGCATCCGCTCGCCGTGTTCGCCTCCTACCGGGCCGACGACCTGCACCGCCGCCACCCCCTGCGCCCGCTGCTGGCCGAACTGGTGCGGCTGCCCTCGGTGGAACGGCTGGAGCTGCGGCCCATGCCCGACCCGGAGGTCGCCCGCCTGGTGCGGGCCCTGGGCGGTGCTCCCCTGCCCGACACCACGGTCCGGCGGATCGTGGAGCGGGCGGAGGGCAACGCCTTCTACGCGGAGGAACTCCTCGCGGCCACGGACACCGAGGCGGGAGGCGTGCCCAGCGGTCTGGCCGACGTCCTGCTGATCCGTTTCGAGCAGTTGTCGGACACCGCTCAGCAGGTGCTGCGCACGGCCGCCGTCGCCGGGCGCCGGGTCGAGCACGATCTGCTGCGGGACGCGGTCGGGATCCCCGAGGACGAACTGGAGTCGGCGCTGCGCGAGTCCGTGGGTCGGCAGTTGCTCGTCCCGGGCGAGGGCGACACCTACGCCTTCCGGCACGCCCTGGCCCGCGAGGCGGTGTACGCCGATCTGCTCCCGGGTGAGCGGGCCCGGCTGCACGGCGGGTTCGCGCGGCTGCTCGACGGGCGGGGCCACCGGGCCGAGGGCGCGGCGGAGCGGGCGCACCACTACCGGGAGAGCCATGACCTGGCCGAGGCGCTCGCCGCCTCGCTGGAGGCCGCGAACCACGCCCATCGGGTGGGCGCGCCGGCCGAGGAGCTGCGGCATCTGGAAGCGGCCCTCGATCTGTGGTCGGCGGTGGACGCCTCGGCGCGTCCCGCCGGCGAGGGCGTCGACCGGGTGACGCTCACCCTGCGGGCCTCGGCCGCCGCCGCGCACGCCGGGGAGACGCACCGGGCGGTCTCCCTGGCCCGGGCCGCGCTCGCGGGCGTCGGCCAGGACGCGGACTCGGAACTGGCCGCCCGGGTGCGGTACACGCTCGCCGGGAACCTGCTGGGCGTCGACAGCCTGACGGCCGCGTTCACCTACAGCAGCGAGGCGCTCGCCATGATCCCCGCCGAGCCCCCGTCGCGGACCTGGGTGTGGGCGGCGGCCACCCACGTCCTGACGGCACGCCAGGTCGGGGAGAACGCCACCGCGCTCAAGGTCGCCCGGCAGGCCCTGCGGGCCGCCGAGGAACTGGAGGTACCCGACGCCCGGGCCGACCTCCTCGTCTCCCTGGCCACCCTCGAAGGCGGCGGACGGCGGACGGACGAAGGCCGCAAACGGCTGAAGGAGGCCCGCGACATCGCGCGCGGCGCGGGCAACGCCCTGGTGGAGCTGCGCGCGCTGTTCAACCTGGCCGTCGGCTGCTACGAGTCGGGCCGTCTGGACGAGTGCCTGCCCTGGCTCACCGAGGGGCTGGACCGGGCCCGTCGCGCGGGACTGCTGTCGTCGCTGTATCCGCTGGAGATGCGCTACCTGCGGCTGTTGGTGCTGTACACACTGGGCCGGTGGGACGAGTGCCTGCGCGCGGCGCGCACCGATGCCGAGGTGCTGCCGGCGGCCGGCGGCTACACGGCCGGACCCGCGTGGTACGTGGAGATCGCGCGCGGTGACCTCACGGCGGCCGACCGTGCCGCGGCCCTGCTGGAGCAGCCGTTCGACTGGATGGCCACGCTCGTCTCGGGCGTCGTGCTGACCGACGCGGCGGCCCAGCGGGGCGAGCCGGAGGCCGCCGTGGCGCGGGTGCGGTCCTCCGTCGAGGCCCTCACCGACGAGGCGGGCCTCGTCCCGGACGTCACCGTCCGGCTGGCCGCCCTCGCCTTGGCCGCGGTCGCCGACCGGGCCGCCGAACGCCGGCTCGCCGGTGACGAGACGCAGGCCCGCCACTGGGCGCAGACGGCGACCGAACTGCGCGACCTGGCCCGCGCCACCGCCGCGCACGGCGAGAGCGGTATACCGCAGGGGCCCGAGGGCCAGGCGTGGCTGGCGCGGGCCGAGGCGGAGTGGGTGCGAGCCGCGTCGGGACCGGACCCGGAGGCCTGGGGCCGAGCGGTCACCGCGTTCGGCTTCGGCGACGTGTACGAGCGGGCGCGCTGCCAACTGCGATTCGCTGAGGCCCTGTTGGCGACCGACCGGCGCGAGGAGGCCGCCGTCGAGGCCCGCGCCGCCCGCGAGACGGCCGCCCGCCTGGCCGCCACTCCCCTGGTGGAGCAGCTCGACGCCCTGATCCGCCGCGGCCGCCTGGCCGACACCGCTCCCTCCGACACCCGCCCCACCGTCCTCACCGCCCGCGAGGAGGACGTCCTGCGCCTCCTCGCCCTCGGCCGCAGCAACCGCCAGATCGGCGAGGAACTCTTCATCACCGGCAAGACCGCCAGCGTCCACGTCTCCAACATCCTCGCCAAACTCTCCGCCACCAGCCGCACGGAAGCGGTGGCCATCGCCTACCGCCAGGGCCTGATCACCCCCGAGCCGACCGGGTCCGGCCGGGGCTGAGCCGCCAGGGCCCGGGCCTCACCCGCTGGGCACGGTGGGGAAACCGTCCGACGCGTCCGCCGGGCGGCCCGCTTCCCACACGCGCTCGAACTCGGCCTGGTAGTGCTCGTACCAGTGGCCGTCGCGCCCCGGTCGTAGCGTGAAGACCGCGTCGCCGCTGGCGGAACTGTGCGAGTACACGTCGACGTGGATGACGCCTCGGGAGCGTCCCGCGTCCAGCAGCACCAGTCCGAAGGCAGGGACGAACGGCAGGAAGCGCACTTCGATCCGGCCCGACGGCCCTGCCCTGTCCGCGAGTTCGCGCAGCAGGTCCACGGAGGGGCGCAGCCGGTTCAGATACACCTCGGGACGGTCGGGCAGCGTGCTGCGTCGAGCGGCCTCCACCGGCGCGGTGGTGTGCGGATCGATGACAGCGATCCTGATCACCGCTCCGGCGGCCGCCCGGCGCTCCAGTTCGTCGACGAGATTGCGCAGCGTGCGCCCAAGGGTCACCCCCATGACCCTGATGTCCTGGGCCTCCCGCACCTGCTGAAGGACCTCCGGTTTGTCTCCGCTGAGGAAGTCCTCCGCGGAGATGTTCCCCCGGCCGCCCGCTCTCACCCGCGCGGCCAGATCGGCCACTTGGCGTCTGCTGCCCAGCAGACTGCCGGCCAGGAGAGCCAGGGTCGCCAGGGTGGCGGCGGACAGCACGTCGTCACTGGCCCAGTTGAACGCGCCCAGCACGGCCAGGGTCAGGGACAGGAGCGCTGTCACATAGATTTCCAGGTTCTGGCCTGCGGAGAGATCGTCGCGTACCCGCCGGAGAAGACGCATGCCCGACATGATCGGGACCCGTGTGCTCGGCCGTCAATGAGGGGATCAGCCCGCGCAGTCGAGGCTTTTCAGGTCGACGGCGTCGGCCATCGCCTGCATGCCCTTGTCGTTGGGGTGGAGGTGGTCGCCGCCGTCGAAGGCGGGGAGGATGCGTTCGGGGTCGTAGGGGCTGCGGAGGACGCGGTCGAAGTCGGTGACGGCGTCGAACTCGCCGCTGTCGCGGAGGTAGGCGTTGACGTCCCGGCGGACGGCTTCGGCGGCGGGGCTCCATTCGGACCAGCCCTTGAAGGGGGCGACGGTGGCCGCGACGACGCAGGTGCCGGCGGCGTGGGCGCGTTCGGCGATCGTCCGGTAGCCGTCGATGAGGTCGTCGGCGGTGATGCCGGGGGCGGCCTTGATGTCGTTCACGCCCTCGAAGAGGAAGACCGTGCGCAGGCCCGGCTGGGAGAGGACGTCGCGGTCGAGGCGGTTCAGGGCGCTCGGTCCGCCGCCGTCGGTGAGGACCTTGTTGCTGGAGATGCCCGCGTTGGCGACGCCCTTGATGTCGGTGTCCGCGCGGTTCAGGCGCCGGGCCAGATAGTCGGGCCAGCGGCGGTTGGTGTCGGTGGTGGACTGCCAGCCGTCCGTGATGGAGTCGCCGAGGGCGGCGACCGCGCCGGTGCCGGGGGCCGCCCGGACGGAGACGGCGTCGAGGTAGAACCAGGATCCCATGGTCCGCGTCCAGGCCGCGGCGCCCTCCTCGGCGGTGTGGCCACGGGCACCGGTGTACGAGGTCTGCATGGCCAACCAGTGGCCGGTCACCGGGCCGGTCGCGTCCGGTGTGTCGAAGCTGATCACCAGGTCGGTCGTGTCGGGCAGCCGGCCGGGCAGCGGATCGCTGAAGACGCTCTCCCCGGCGGGCACGGTGACGGAGCGGGCGCCGTCGAAGGTCAGCGGCCGGTTGCTGCCGCGGACCAGCGCGGCGCCCTCTTTCCGGAGGCCCGCGTGGACGCCGTCGAAGGTCACGGGCCGGTCCCCGAAGGCGTTGGACAGCCGGATCCGCAGATCGTGGCCGCCGACGCTGGTGCGGACGACGAGCCGGTGGCCGCGGTCGGCGGCGGCCTCGTCCATGCGGGCGGCGCTCGACGCCCAGGTGACGACTCCGTCGGGCGGGGTGGGCGCCTCGGCCGGTGTGGGGGTCCTGCTCTGGCAGGCGGAGACCGCCGCCAGCAGCACGGCGGCCAACGGCCAGGCGAGCGCCGACCGCGCCCTCACCGGGTGAAGTCCTTCAGCGTCACGGACGCGCCGGGCTTCAGACGCACGGTCCGGGTCGTCCCGCCGTACGCCACCGTCGTGGTCCGGCCGCCCACGCTGCGGATCCGTGCCCGGGTCGGCCGGCCGTCCCGCCAGTGCAGGTCGACGACGAAGCCGCCGCGGGCGCCGGCGCCGGTGAGGGACCCGGAGCGGGCCCAGGCCTCGGGCAGCGCGGGCAGGAGTTCGACATGGCCGGGGCGGGAGTAGACGAGCATCTCGATCGCCGCGGCGGGGGTGCCGAAGTTGGCGTCGATCTGGAAGACGCCGTTGCCCTCGCCCAGTTCGTAGATGTCGAACAGGTTGAAGGCGGTGCCGTTGCCGCCGTCGATGGAGGGGCGCAGGTTGTTCACGATCAATTGGTAGGCCTTCTCGGGGTTCTTCAAACGGGCCCAGCACAGACTGCGCCAGGCGTTGGCCCAGCCGAAGCTCTCCGTGCCGCGGGCGGTGAGGAGTGCGGTGGCGCCGGCCACGATGTCGTCGGGGGTGGAGCCGTCGGGCCGGATCCGGTCGCCGGGGAAGAGGCCGACGAGCGGGGACAGGTGCCGGTGGGTGGTCTCGCCGAGGTTGTCCGGGGACATCCACTCCTCCAGCCAGCCGGTCGTCGGGCTCACCCGCGGCAGGTACAGCTTCTTGCGGAGGGAGGCGATGGTGTCGGCGAAGGCGGCGTCCTTCCCCAGTTCCGCCGAGGCGACGCAGTAGTTGCCGAAAAGCGTCCACACCAGCTCCTGGGCGTAGGTGATGCCCTTGGCGTCGAGCGGACCGTGCTCCGGGGACCAGTCGCTGTCGGCGATCAGGACCTCCCGCGCGGTACCCGGCGGCGTGGTGGTGAGCAACCGCGCCTCCCAGAACTCGCACGCGCCCTTCAGCAGCGGGTAGATCCTCTCCAGATGGGATGACGACCGGGTGAACTCGTAGTGTTCCCACAGCGTGTTGCACATCCAGGCGTTGCCCGCGGGGTGCCACCACCAGCCGTTGCCGCCGTGCGGGTTGGTGGAGATGGCGAGGGTCCAGCCGGCGTTCTTGCCGCTGGAGTTGCGGTAGCGGTTGCGGGGGTCGTTGAAGAGCCGCCGGGTGAGGTCCGTCCAGGACGGCAGCTGGGCGAGGCAGTAGTCGGTGAGGGCGTCGAAGCAGGCGGACAGGCCCGCGCGGTCGGCCATCCAGTAGTTCATCTGGATGTTGATGTCGGTGTGGTAGTCGCCCATCCAGGCCGGGTCGTTGCCGTCGAGCCACAGCCCCTGGAGGTTGAGCGGCAGGCTGCCGCGGGAGCCGGCGATCATCAGGTAGCGGCCGAACTGGAGGTAGGCGGCCTCCAGTTCGGGATCGGGCACTCCGTCCCGGGAACGCGCTTTGAGCCGTTCCCAGGTGTCCAGGGAGCGCTGTTCGTCGGTGGACTCGCCGAGTGAGACGTCCAGTTGTCCGAACAGGGAGCGGTGGTCGGCGACATGGGTGCGCAGGAGGGTCGCCGCCGGGTGCGCGGCGGCGGCACGGACCTTGGTGCGGGCCAGCCGTTCGGGGTCGAGGGACGGGTCGCGGTAGCCGGTCGAGGCGTCGGGCGCGTAGTTGGTGCCGCCGCTGACCACGACGGTGAGTTCCGTGCAACCGGCGAAGGAGATCCGCGGGCCGTCGACCACGACACGGCCGCCCTCGCCGTGCGCGGTGACCGCGGCGCCGTAGCGCAGTCCGTTGGGGAAGGCGGCGCCGAAGGAGAGCGCGGGATCCTCGCCGTGGGTGCCTTCCAGGGTGACGGTTCCGGTGTGGTGGCCGCCGCCGCTCTGCGTGAAGTGCAGCATGATGACGTCGTCGGGGCGGCTGGCGAACAGCTGCCGTCGGTAGGTCACGCGGGAGCGGACGTACGACGTCGTCACCACACCCCGGTCGAGGTCGAGGGTGCGGCGGTAGCCGGAGACCGCGGACAGGTCGTGGTCGGGGAGGTCGACGGTGAGGCGGGAGAGCAGGGTGAAGGATCCGAAGTCGTCACGGCCGTAGGGGAACTGGCCGTCGGCGTCGAGGGAGTCGTTGAGGCCGCCGGTCCACAGGGTGGCGTCGGTGATCAGGAGGACCTCACGGCCGGGGTCGTTGCCCGCGAGGGCGCCGAGCCGGCCGTTGCCGAGGGGCAGGCCCTGTTCGATCATCGACCGGTCGTCGGCGGGGGCCCGCCACCACAGCCGGTGGCGGGGGCTGCCGGTGACCTCGGCCTGGTCGTCCGGCCTTCGGGGTGCGGCGGTGGCGGTGAACGCGGGGAGGCCGGCGAGGGCTCCGGTGGTCGCCGCGAGGGCGAGGAGGCTGCGTCTGTCGAGCCGGGCTGCGGGGTCAGTGGCCATGGGGGGCTCCGGGGGCTCGGTCGGTCAGGACGGCTGGGGGACGTCGATGCGGTCGATGTCCGGGGCGTAGCCCGTGCCGCTGTCGAAGGTGATCGTGTTGGCGCCCTTCTTCAGCGTGACGGGCACGCTGATCGTCTCGACGGTGCCCCAGTCGCCGGTGGCGGGGAACTTGTGACGCCCGGGGCCGCCGTCGTTGGCGAAGACGTCGACGGAGCGGGCGTCGCCGCTGACGTAGGCGACCTTGATCCAGTAGGTGCCCGCCCTGGCCGCGACGATGTCGTTGAAGCGGAGCTTGCCGCCGAGGTAGAGGTTGCCGACCTTGCGGCCCCCGGAGCAGGTGGAGCAGTCGGCGACGGAGGCGTTGCCGGTGCGGGTGTTGGTGGCGGACTCGGCCTCGTGGACGGTCCGGGCGAGGGCGCCGCCGCGCGGGGTGACGGTGAACAGGCGGGAGCCGTGGGCCGGCAGGGCCTGGGTGATGCGGCCGCGGTGGGTGCCGAGGTTCTCGTGGTTCCACAGGTCCCGCACGGTCGCGGTGCCGGTGAAGCCGAGCGTGGACCAGTCGGCGGTGACGGCGGCGGGGGCGTCGGCGAGGTTGAACAGGGCGACGGTGTAGGTGCCATCGGGGTTCTTCGTGGCCCACACCTGCTGGGGGTCGGAGGCGGTGACGGGGCGTGCGGGCGGGCTGTCGCCCTGGTTGAGGGCGATGACCTCGCGGTTGGTCAGCAGGGACAGGCCGTAGGAGTCGAGGCGGGTGAGGTCGTCGCCGGTGTAGAGCGGTGACTTGGCGATGGCCCACAAGGTGGCGTAGCTCTGCCGTTCGGCCTTGGTCAGGCCGTCCATCTCGCCGTTGCCGACGTCGAGGGAGTCGAGGTCGTTCCAGCCGCCGGGGCCGGCGTGCCGGGTCCAGGCGGGGGTGTCGTCCCAGCGGTCGTCGACGGAGTTCTCCCAGCTTACGAGTGTGTTGCAGTAGCACTCGACGTCGGTGTCGATGCGCCAGCCCTGGGAGTACCTCTTCCAGTCGGCGGCATGCCCGATGTCGAGGGACCAGGACACTTCGAGGTGGATGGGACGGCCGGTGGCGGCGATGGCCCGGTTCCAGGCGGCCACGTCGGCGACGTTGTCGTACTGCTCGCCGCTCTTGCCCGAGCCGGGGCCGACGCCGTCGAGCTTGAGGAAGTCGTAGCCCCAGTCGGCGACCAGCTGGGCCTGGGAGTCTATGTACTTGGCGGTGCAGGGGCGGGAGAAGTCGAGCTTGTAGGAGCTGTCCCAGCCGTTGGTGGTGCGCAGGTCGTCGTACACGATGTCGGCGGTGGTGCAGCCGTCGGCGTTCAGGATCGGCGACTCGCCGTTGTTGTACGCCTCCTTCTCCAGGCCCGCCGGCAGGTAGATGCCGGCCTTGAGGCCCTTGGCGTGGATGCGGTCGGCGACGGCCTTCATGCCGCTGGGGAAGCGGGCCGGGTCGGCCTTCTGGCGGGCGTACCGGTCGAACCCGGGCTTCCAGGCGTTGTCGCGCCACCAGCCGGCGTCGATGTTGACGTACTCGTAGCCGTACTTCTTCAGTCTGGCGGCCATCGCGTCGGCCTGCTTGAGGACGTTCGCCTCGGTCAGGTAGCTGTAGTCGCCGTCCGGGTTGAGGCCCGGGTACTTGGACGACTGCATGCTCCAGCTCGACCAGCCCATGTAGGGCTTCGCCGCGAGTGCCGGGCCGGCGCTCGCGGCGGGGACGGCGGTGGTCCCGGTGCGGGCGGCGGGGGCCGTGGTGCCGCTGTGGGCGGCCGGGCCGATGGTGGCGAACCCGGCGGCGAGGGCCAGGACCAGCACGGCTCTCAGCGGGCGTGCGGGCAGGACGGCGTACGAGGATGACCGCATGGGTCGTACCTCCTGGGTGTCGGCTCTGCGGGGGTTTGGTGAGATGGCTAGCTGTCGGCTCGGATGAAGGACTGGATGGCGGTGGCGGCGGCCCCGCGGGCCCATTCGGTGAAGGGCAGGGGCCGGGTGCGGACGTCGCAGCGGGCGGCGGACCCGAAGGCGGCCGCAGCGAAGGTGTCGCGGATCTGCTCGGCGAACAGGTCGTAGGCGGCGAGTCCCTCACC
Source organism: Streptomyces lincolnensis (assembly GCF_001685355.1). Classification (GTDB taxonomy): domain Bacteria; phylum Actinomycetota; class Actinomycetes; order Streptomycetales; family Streptomycetaceae; genus Streptomyces; species Streptomyces lincolnensis. The sequence goes on from NZ_CP016438.1 coordinate 566,037, forward strand.
GGAGATGATCACGAGTTCGGGGCCGAGCAGATTGGCCACGGTGGCGATGCCGCGGCCGATGGCCTCGCCCGCTCTCGCGTACGCCTCGCGGGCTCCGGGGACGCCGCTGTGGGCGAGCCGTGCGGCCTCCGCGGAGTCGGCGACCTCCAGGCCGGTGGTCTCGCGGATCCGCCGGAGGATGGCGGCGTCTCCCGCGATCGCCTCCACGCAGCCGCGGTTGCCGCAGTGGCAGGGCGGCCCGGACGGGTCGACGGTCACATGGCCGATCTCACCGGCCACCCCGTGCGCGCCGGAGACCACCCGGCCGTGCACGACGAGACCGCAGCCGATGCCCGCTCCGACGGTCACCACGGCGAAGTCGGACCGGCCCGCGCCGGCGCCGAACCACTGCTCGGCCACGGTCAGGGCGCGCACGTCGTTGTCCACGGTGACCGGCAACCCCGTGGTGGTGGCGGCGAGTTCGGCGAGCGGTACGTCGCGCCACTCCAGGAAGGGCGAGTAGCGGACGGTCCCCTCGCCCCGGTCTACGTCGCCGGAGACGGCGATGCCGAGGCCGTGGACACCGGCTCCTCCCTCGTCGGCCTCGTCGGCCTCGGCGCGCAGTTCGTGCACCAGGTCCGCGACGGCCGCGAGCACCGCCCCGAGGTCGCGGTCCGTCAGCGGCACATGGCGGACGAGACGGATCCGGCAGCACAGGTCGGTGACCACCCCGATGATCTCGTCGCCGGTCACCTTGACGCCGACGAACAGCGCCCGCCCGCCGTCGACGCGTACGAGGGTCGCCGGCCGGCCGAGCGCGGGACGCGCCTCCTCGTCCGCGCCCTCCGTCAGGTACCCGGCCTCGATCAGCGGCCGCACCGCCTTGGTGACGGCGGCCGGGGACAGTCCGGCGCGCCGGGCCACCTCCAGACGGGTGAGGGGGCCCTGGGACAGCACGGTGGTGAAGATCTGCGAGGCGGCAGGCGTGTTGGCCGGGAACCTCTCGGTCCGGGGTGTCGGGAGCATGTTCGGGAACCTAGGACTCTTCTTTTCCGCCGTCAATAAAAGAAACAGGATTCACCCGGCGGGCTCACAGGCAACTCGGGTGAGCCGCCGTCACAAGTGAACCAAATGACCGGATTTGAGAATTTTCGCCGCCATACTGTCCGGATCTGTCCCGACGGAACAGGAGAAGAGCCGGATGGTCTCAGCAACGGCACGCACGGGAACGGTGGTCGGGGCGGTTCTGCTGTCCCTGCTGGCAGTACCGGCGCACGCGACACCCCGGGAGTCGACAGCCGCCACCGGCGCGGCGGTACTGCCGAAGCCCGACCTCGAAGGACTGCGCGGCGATCTGCGCACCGCGCAGCGGCAGGGGGCGCCCGGCGCGGCGGCGCGCATCGACGAGCACGGGACCGTCTTCCGTACCGCCACGGGGATCGCCGACCGGACGACGGGCCGGGCCCTCGGCAACGCGGACCGCTTCCGCATCGGCAGCGTCACCAAGATCTTCACCGCCACGGTGCTGATGCAACTGGCCGACGAGCACAAGCTGAGGCTCGACGCGCCGGTCAACCGCTATCTGCCGGGGCTGCTGCCCGACGGCCGGATCACGGTGCGGCACGTGCTGAGCCACCGCAGCGGGCTGTACGACTACACCAACGACATGTTCGCCAGGACGGTTCCCGGCTTCGAGGCGGTCCGCGACAAGGTCTTCACCTACCGCCAGCTGGTCGACCGCTCGCTGCGCCGTCCGCGCACCAACACCCCGGGGGCCGTCTACGCGTACTCCAACACCAACTTCGTGATCGCGGGGATGCTGGTGGAGAAGCTGACGGGTCACCCGGTGCAGACCGCGTACCGGGACCGCATCATCGAACCGCTGAAGCTGCGCGACACCTTCTACGTGCATCCCTCGACACGGATTCCCGGCCGCCACGCCCGCGGTTACCTCACCCCCGACCGGGCGGGAGCCCCGCTGGTCGACGCCACCCGGCAGACCGCGTCCTGGGCGCAGAGCGCGGGCGCGATCGTCTCCACCACCCGTGACCTCAACACCTTCCTCGGCGCACTGCTCGGCGGCCGGCTGACCTCCTCCGCGCAGCTCGCGCAGATGCGGCGCTGGGTGCCGGCGGGCACCGACCAGGCGTACGGCCTCGGCCTGCGCCGCCGCGATCTGTCCTGCGGGGTCTCCGTGTACGGGCACACGGGCGCCGTGCAGGGCTACTACACGTACGCGTTCGCGTCGAAGAACGGCGGCCGCAGCCTCGCCGCGTTCGTCAACACCTCCAACAACGGCACGGTCCACACCACGATGCTGGGCACGCTGGAGTCCGCGTTCTGCGGGAAGCGCGCGAAGGCGCCGCGCGGCCGGAGCGCCCCGGTCGAACGGCACGAGGACATCGCCGCGGGGACCGCCCCGCACTGAGCCCGAGCGGCCCGTCCTTCCCGGCTCCCGTCGCGTTCGGGAACCCGTGCGCCCTGGTGGACGTTGTCCGGACGACCCCGCGGGGTCCCGTACGACGACATCAGGGCGGCGCGATGAGCGAGTTGATTCCCGGGGGCAATCTGGCCCTCCCCGGCGGTGCCGTGGCGGTCCGGATCCCCGGCCCGTTCGACGTGTCCGCGCTCATCACGGACGAGAACGGCACAGTGCGGGGTGACGCCGACTTCGTCTTCTACAACCAGCCGGACGCGCCGGGCGCCCGGCTGCACGGCGACACCCTCACCGTGGATCCGGTGCGCCTGCGCACCGGAGCGGCCCGGGTGACGGTGGTCGTCAGCCCCGCCGACCCCGCCACTCCCCTGGGCCGGCTGCCCGCGCCCACGCTGCATGTCACCGGCGCGGGCGGCCGCACGCTCGCCCGGTTCGCCCCGCCGCGGCCCCGGCAGGAGACCGTGCTGCTCCTCGTGGAGATCTACCGGCGCGGCGACGGCTGGAAGCTGCGTGCCCTGGGGCAGGGGTACGCGGACGGACTGGCGGGACTGGCCCGTGACTTCGGTGTGGAGGTCCTCGACGAACCGGCGGTGCCACCGATGCCGGCGCCGGCACGGTCATCCGTGGCGGCGGCGGGTACAGCTCCTGTCCCGCGCGCCCTCTCAACGGCGCCCGCCGCGCCCCCGCCACGGCCGCCGTCCCCCGACCCCGACGGCTTCCTCGGGCTGGTCAACCCCGCCCGCGCCGCGGCCGGTTCGCCCCCGGTCGCGCTCGACGCCCGCCTGTCCGCCGCGGCGCGCGCCCACGCGTCCGCCATGGCCTCGGCGGGGCGCCTCGACGCGGAGGGCGCGGACGGTCTCTCCGTCTACCAGCGCGTCACGGCCACCGGGTTCTCGTACATCACCGTCGACCTGCACCTGGTCTCCGGCCCGCGCACGCCCGGGGAGTTCGTGGACTACTGCCTGAGTTCCGAGCAGCCCCGGGGGACCCTGCGCGACCCGGCCTTCACCCACGTCGGCCTCGGGCACGTGGCCGACGGCCGCTCGGGGCAGACCTACTGGACCGCACTGTGGGCGAGACCCTGCACCCCTGCCGAGCTGGAGCGGACGCAGTCCGACGTCGTCGGCCTGACCAACAGGGAGCGCGCCCGGGCGGGTCTGCCGCCGCTCACCGTGGATCCGCTGCTCATCCGGGCCGCACAGGCGTACAGCACGGACATGGCGGCGCGGGCGTTCTACTCGCACACCTCGCCCGAGGGCACCCAGCCCTGGGACCGGGCCGCCGCCGCGGGTTCCCGCCACCGTTCCATCGGCGAGAACATCGCCTGCGGCCAGCGCTCCCCCGCCGAGGTCGTGGAGGGCTGGATGAACAGCCCCGGTCACCGCGCCAACATCCTCAAGCCCGGCTTCACCCACATCGGTATCGGCTTCGCGGGAGGCGGCCCCCGGGGGACGTACTGGACCCAACTCTTCGGCGCCTGAGGCGGGCCGAGAAGAGCCACGAGAAGAGCCGGCAGAGTCCCTCGCGGGCGCATGGGGGCAAGAAGTCACCGCCACGCGTCGCACGATCTTGGCGGAAGGTCCCGCTCCGGGCCACGATGCCTTCATGAAGGGTGACCTCTTTTCCAGCGAGCACATGGTCCAGCCGGCCACACAGGCGGGCATGACGATCGAGAACGCCAAGTGCATCAGGTACACGGTCAACGGCGACATGCTCGCCCGTCAGGGAGCGATGGTCGCCTATCGCGGCAATCTCCAGTTCGAGCGCAAGGGCCAGGGCGTCGGCGGCATGCTCAAGCGGGCGGTCACCGGTGAGGGTCTGCCGCTGATGGCGGTACGGGGGCAGGGCGACGCCTGGTTCGCGCACGAGGCGCAGAGCTGCTTCATCGTGGACGTCGACCCGGGCGACGAGTTCACCGTCAACGGCCGCAACGTCCTGTGTTTCGACGCCTCGTTGGCGTACCGGATCGCGACCGTCAAGGGCGCGGGCATCGCCGGCGGCGGACTGTTCAACAGCGTCTTCACCGGGCAGGGCCGCCTGGGCCTGGTCTGCGAGGGCACCCCGCTGGTCATTCCGGTCTCGCCGCAGTATCCGGTGTACGTCGACACGGACGCGATCGTCGGCTGGACGGCGGGCCTGTCGACCTCGCTGCACCGTTCGCAGTCCATCGGCTCGATGCTGCGCGGCGGCTCCGGGGAGGCCGTCCAACTGATGCTCCAGGGCGAGGGATACGCCGTCGTCCGGCCGAGTGAGGCCACTCCGCAGAAGGCCCAGCAGCACTGAGGCGCCCCGTGAAGTGATCTGCGCCTCACGGGCAACCCGTTCGGCTCCGTCAACGTCTTGATCCACAACAGGTGACGCCCCGGCCCTGTGGCCGGGGCCAGTTTTCGACGCGCTATACACCCTGTGTATACACGCCATGTATACGCGAAAGGTGCAGACGGCGCGTAGACGGACCGAAAGGCACGCATGTACGGCAAGGCATTCGCCCCCGAGTACCAGGGCGCCCTCACCACCCTGTCCGTGAACTCCTCGCTGACCGACGTACTGGCCGCCGGCACCGAGCAGTTGAAGGCCGCCGAGCAGGCCGGGCGGCCCGGGGAGGCAGCCCGTTCCGGGCTCGCCGTCGCCGAGGCGCAGCGGCGGCTGGGCCGCATCGGGGAGGCGGACCGGGCGTGGAAGGCGAGCTATCGCGCGGCCCGGGAGGCCGGGGACACCGCGGCGATGGCCTGGGCGCTGTGGAGCGGCGGCACCCTGGCCCGGCAGCGCGGCGCCTTCCCGCTGGCCCGGCGTCTGCTGGAACTCGCCGCCGAACTGGGCGAGCGCGGCGGGGATGTCGTGGTCCGCGGCTACTCGCTGGCGGGCCTGGCCGAGACCGGCCGTATCCAGGGCGACTACGAGGCCGTCGGCCGGCTGCACGAGCAGCTGCTCGCCGAGGCCCGGCGGCGCGGCGAGGCCCGCCACACCGTGTGGGCCCTGGAGGGCATCGCGCAGATGCACCGCAACACCGGCGGATACGACACCGCCTACGCCCTGTTCGAGGAGGCGGCCGAGATAGCCGCACGGGCCGAGGACCGGCGCGGGCACGCCTGGGCGCTGCGCGGGCTCGCCGACGTCGTCTCCGTACGCGACGGCGACACCGGGCGGGCGCTCGCGCTGCTGTCGGAAGCGGAGGAGACCTGCCGCGCGATGAACCTCTCCAGCGCGCTGGCCTACAACCACAAGATGCGCGGCAACGTCCTCTACCGCGCGGGCCGCTACGACGAGGCCCGCGAGCTGTACGAACAGGCGCTCGCGGAGTTCCGCACCATGAGCGAACCGCGCGGCGAGGCGCTCGCCCGGCTGGGCCTGGCCAAGTCTCTGGCCCGGCTGGGCCGCGACCGGGCCGAGACGGAGGCCGAACTGGCCGATCTGGCCCGCACCCTGGAACGGCTCGGGCTGCGGCACGCCCGCGCGATGGTCTCCCGAGCCCAGCAGGAGCTCGGCGCACAGGCGGAGGCCGTACGGTGACGGCGCTGACGTCGGCCCTGGCCGCCCCCGAAGTCCTGGACCGCTGCCGCGCGTTGGTGCGGCCCGCGCTGGAGGAGGCGGTCGGGCGGCTGCATCCGTGGGTGGCCGAGATGGCCGGGTACGCGTTCGGCTGGTGCGAGGTGGGCGGCGCGCCCGCGAAGGCGTCCGGCGGGAAGGGCGTACGGCAGGCACTGGCCGTGCTCGGCGCCGAGGCCGCCGGTGCGCCCGGGCGGGCCGGAGTGCCCGCGGCGGTCGCGGTCGAGCTGGTGCACACCTTCTCCCTGCTGCACGACGACATCATGGACGGCGATCCGGCCCGGCGCCGCCGCCCCACCGTGTGGAAGGCGTACGGCACGGGTCCGGCGGTCCTGGCGGGCGACGGCCTGTTCGCGCTGGCCGTGGAGACCCTCGCCGTCACGTCGGCGGGCCCCGAGGCCCTGCGCCTGCTGTCCGTGGCGCTCGGCGATCTGGTGCGCGGCCAGGCGGACGACCTGCTGTTCGCCGGCCGGCCCTGGACCGGGCCGGGGCGGGTGCGGCCCGGCGAGTACCGCGCGCTGGCCGAGCACAAGACCGGGTCCCTGCTGGGCGGTGCGGCCGCGCTCGGCGCCCGGCTCGGCGGCGCACCGCCGACCGTGGTCAGCGCCCTGGACCGCGCCGGACGCCATCTGGGGATCGCCTTCCAGGTCGTCGACGACGTGCTGGGCATCTGGGGCGATCCCGCCGTGACCGGCAAGCCCGTGCACGGCGATCTGCGGGAGCGGAAGAAGACCTTCCCGGTCCTGGCCGCCCTCGACGCGCCCTGCCCCGCGGCCGGGCGGCTCGCCGTGGTCCTGGAATCCGGCGGGGACCTCGCACAGGCGGCCGCCCTGATCGAGGAGGCCGGGGGCCGTGAGGCAGCGCTCGCCGAGGCTCGCCGGCACATCGCGGCCGTGGAGGCGGTGCTCGCCGACGCACCGCTGGCGGCGGGGGCGTCCGACGAGCTGCGTGCGCTGCTGGAGTTCCTCGTCCGGCGCGATCTCTGAGGTCGCGCGGCGCGTTCACCGAAACCGTGTTGACCCGCGCCCCGCCGCACGTCAGGGTGCGAGACGGCACGGATCCCCGCCCCCGTGCCGGGAAAGGATGACCGTCTTGATCGGGATCACGGACATCGAGCAGGCCGCCGAGCTCGTCGCCGGACACGTCGTGCGCACCCCGACCGTGCCGAGCCCCGGCCTGTCCACCCTGCTCGGTGCGCCGACCACCGTGAAGCTGGAACTCCTCCAGCGCACCGGCTCGTTCAAGGCGCGCGGAGCGACGGCCCGGCTGCTGTCGCTCAGCGAGGCCGAGCGGGCCGCGGGGGTGGTGGCGGTCAGCGGCGGCAATCACGGCATCGCCCTCGCCGTGATGGCCGCGGCCCTCGATGTGAAGGCCACGGTGGTCATGCCGCGTTCGGCGCCCGCCCGGTCGGTGGAGATCGTCGAGTCGGCCGGTGCCACCCTGCGGCTGACCGACGACATGGGCGGCGCGTTCTCGCTCGTGAACCGGCTGCGGGACGAGGGGCTGACGCTGGTCCATCCGTTCGACGATCCCATGGTGGTCGCCGGCCAGGGCACCGTGGGGCTGGAGTTCGCCGAGGACGCCGGGGACCTCACCGACGTCCTCGTCAGCGTCGGGGGCGGCGGGTTGATCGCCGGGGTGGCGGCCGCGCTGCGCGCCCGGCGGCCGGGACTGCGGATCTGGGGTGTGGAGACCGAGGGCGCCGAGGCCATGTCCCGGGCCCTGGCGGCGGGCGGCCCGATCCCGGTCGACCTCTCCTCGATCGTGTCCACCCTGAGCGCGCCGTCCGTGTCGCAGCTGACCTACAACCATGTGTCCGCGCTGGTCACCGAGGTGCTCGTGGTCTCCGACCGGGAGGCCGTCCAGGGCACACTGGACCTCGCCGACCATGCCAAGGTGTGGGCCGAACCGGCCGCCGGCTGTCTGCTCCCCGCGGCCCGCCGGGTCCTGGAGCAGGTCGGTGACGGGGCCCGGCTGGGCCTGGTGGTGTGCGGCGGCAACGCGACGACCGCCGACGTCATGCTCTGGTCGCAACGGTTCGGTCTGCGCTGAGAGGAATCAACTCCGGTCAGCGGGCGGACAGTTGGTACTGACCTGTCGTACAGCGGATGAACAAGGGAAAACAGGCGCTCTTCCGTTGAGGATTCATTGAACATTTCCGGCCGTGGGCCCCGTACCTCTGTGAAAGGTGAGAGCCAGGGGTTCAGCGAGGGATGACCATGGTCAAGGCGCACGTCTCCACACACGAGTTGGTCGCCGGAAGGTACCGGCTCCTGGAGGTCCTCCATCGCGAGACGAACCGCGTCTGCTGGTACGCCGAGGACGTCGCGGCCGGGCGCCCGCGTCTGATCACCCAGATCGGGCTGCCGGACGATCCGGACGGCGAGACCGCGCGCCGGGCCACCTCCCGGGTCCTGCGGATGGCCGAGACGATGGGGCTGGTGCGCCCGGGTCAGGTCGCCACGGTCCTCGACGCCGCCGTGGAGGCCGGCACCCTGTGGATCATCACCGAGTGGATCGACGGCACACCTCTGGGCGAACTCCTCACCCACCAGGGCGCGTTCAACTACGTACGGGCGGCCCGCATCGGCCTGGAGGTGCTCGACGTCCTGGAGGGCGCGCACGGCGAGGGCATCACCCACGGCGAGCTCAGTCCCGGCCAGGTGTTCGTGCGGGACCAGGGTTCGGTAGTCCTGACCGGCTTCGGACTCACCGGCACCACCCTCGTACCCCGGGTCACCGCCCCGTCGTTCGCCTCCCCCGAACAGGCACGCGACGAGCGGATCGGGCCGGCCGCCGACCTGTGGGCCCTGGGGGCGATCCTCTACACGATGGTCGAGGGCCGTCCGCCGTTCCGGGACCGGGACCGTCCGGAGGCCACCCTGCGGGGCGTGGACCGGCTGCCGCTGCGTTCACCCGTGCACGCCGGGCCGCTCGCCCCGACCATCCAGGCACTGCTCCGCAAGAACTCCACCGAGAGGCTGACCCGCCCGGCGGTCCGTGACGCGCTCTCCCGGGTCCTGACCGAGGACCCGGACCAGGCCCTGCGCTCGCTGCCCACACCCCGGCTGCGCGGCCTGTACCAGTCGGGACCGAAGTGGAGCAGGCGCACCATGGTCGCCGGCACCGCCCTGGCGGTCGTCACGGTGTCGGTCGCCGTCCTGGCCGTGACCCGCCAACTGCCGGGCACCGACGACAGTGCCGACAGCGGCGCCGCACCCCGGCCCAGCGCCTCCGCCCCGGCCACCGACGACGACGCCGGAACCGGCGGACAGCCCGCCGCACCACCGCCGACACCGACGCCCGCGCCGCCCACGACCGCAGCGCCGACCCCCACCCCGACACCGACCCCCACGCCGACGAGCCCGCCTGCCGGCAACGGCCTGCCCGCCGGATTCCGCACCTACAACTCGCCGGAGGGCTTCTCCGTCGCGCTCCCCGACGGCTGGAAGCCACTGCGCACCACACGCGCGGGCGACCTCGCCTACCGGGTGATCCTCGGCAACGAGGACGACCCGCGCACCCTCGCCGTCACCTACAGCGAGCGCGTGGGCCCCGATCCCGTCGCCGTCTGGCGCGACGACGTCGAACCCGACCTGAAGAAGGGCCCGGGCGACTACGAGCGGATCGGCGAGATCCGCGCCACGACGTATCAGGGAGGCAAGGCCGCCGACATCGAGTGGCTCGTCGACGACTCCCACGGCACCCGCGTGCGCACCTTCGGCCGCGGTTTCCTCATCGGGGAGGGCCGCAGCTTCTCGCTGCGCTGGACGACACCGGCCAAGGACTGGGACGACGCCGCGAACCAGCAGGCGCTGGACACCTTCCTGAAGACGTTCCGCCGGCCCTCAGACTGATCCGCGGGGCGCGCGCAACGAGCCGAGCGACCGGCCGTGCAACGGCCGGGTGCTCCAGCGCGCCGAGAACGTGGCGTCCGGGAGCGAGCAGGTCACCACCAGGTGGTGGGGCGTCTCCAGGCAGGCCACATCCACGACGAGCGTGTCCGGGTCCGTCCAGCCTCCGCCGACCGCGACGGGCATGGGCTCCTCGACGACGGTCCAGCCGCCCCGCCCGAGCGGCAGTTCCAGCCGGAGCCCCTCCTCGACGAGCGTCACGCACCAGCTGTCCCCGGCCGCCGACACCTGCACCGCGGTCGCGGCCGGAAGCATCTCGCGCACCGTCTCGTCCGGCGCGAACCCGGCTCCGGCCCAGTCCTGCGCGCGCTCGGGCGGGGCGGCCTTGCCCGGGACCGACGGCAGCGCGAGCCGCGCCAGCCGCTCGGCGAGGGCCGCGTCCTCCTCCTGCCGGCCGGACATCGGCCCCGGCCCGAAGGCCGGCAGCAGATGCTCCCACACCAGGTCCAGCACCTTCTGCATGTTCTCGGTCTGCGAGGTCATCGCGATCACGGCGTCGTGCTCGGGCAGCACCAGGCAGAACTGGCCATACGCCCCGTCCCCGCGGTATCCGTGACGGGACCTCCAGAACTGAAGACCGTAGCCCCGCTCCCAGTCGGACCCCACCGATGCGGGGTTACCCGCCGCGGTCTCGATGTGCGCACGGCTAGCCTCGGCGACCCACCCCTCGGGCAGCAGCCGCTTCCCTTCCCACACCCCGTCCCGCAGATACAGCAGGCCCAACCGCGCCAGGGCGTCGGTGGTGGCGTGCAGCCCGCTGAAGCCCAGCTCACCGCCCGTGCGGTAGCGGATCCACGCCGTCTCGCCGATGCCGAGGGGATCCAGCAGGCGCGGGCGCAGGTACTCGGTGAGGGTCTGGCCGGTGACCTTCTGGAGGATCGCGGCCAGCGTGTACGTGGCGGGCTGGTTGTAGGCGAAGACGGTGCCCGGATCCCGGTCCGGGGGCAGCAGCAGGAACCCGCGGACCAGGTTCTCGGCGTCGAGCGCGCGAGCGCGGTCGAGGGCATCCTCAAGGTGGCCGCTGGACATGGACGCCACGTGCCGCACCAGCATCGCGCGGCTGCGCGGGTCGGTGATGTCGGCCTCGAACTCCGGGAAGTACGAGATCACCGGATCGTCCAGCCGGATCAGCCCCTCGGCGACGGCGAGGCCGGCCGCCGTCGCGGTGAAGCTCTTGCTGATCGAGTACAGAAGATGCAGGCGCTGCGGGCTGTACGGCGTCCACCAGCCGGACGCCACGACGTGGTCGTGCCGCAGGATCATCAGGCTGTGCGGCTCGATGTCGGCGGCGGCTTCGAGGCCGTCGAGGAAGGCGTGCACGCCCGACGCGGCGACACCCTGGGCGGCGGGGGAACTCGTGGGCAATGTGGTCATGCGGGCATCCTGCCCCGGATCTCCGCCATGATCGAGAGAGCATGGATCGGTCCGTTTTCCCTCCCGCCCATCGGGGACTCGGCTCTTATGGTGCATATCGGATACACGATGATGACCGAGCAGGCCGGCCCCCGTGAGCTCGTGGACCATGTGGTCCGGGCCGAGGAGGCGGGGTTCGACTTCTCGGTGACCTCGGACCACTACTTCCCGTGGCTGCGCACGCAGGGGCACTCGCCGTACGCGTGGAGCGTGCTGGGCGCGGCCGCCCAGGCGACGCGGCGCATCCCGCTGATGACGTACGTGACGTGTCCGACGTTCCGCTACCACCCGGCGGTCGTCGCGCAGAAGGCGGCGACCATGCAGCTGCTGTCCCAGGGGCGGTTCCGGCTCGGGCTCGGTTCCGGCGAGAACCTCAACGAGCACGTGGTGGGCGGCGGCTGGCCCTCCGTGGACGTCCGGCACGAGATGCTCGAAGAGGCGGTGGAGATCATCCGGGCCCTCTTCAAGGGCGGCCATGTGAATCACCGCGGCACGCACTTCGACGTCGAGTCGGCCCGGCTGTGGGACCTTCCGGACCAGCCGCCGCCCATCGGGATCGCCGTCTCCGGCGAGCGGTCCTGCTCCCTGGCGGGGCGCCTCGCCGACCTGGTGATCGCCACGGAACCCAAGTCCGACCTCCTGGACGCCTTCGACCGCCACGGAGGCGCGGGCAAGCCACGGGTGGGCCAGCTTCCGGTCTGCTACGACCCCGACCGAGACACCGCGATCAAGCGCGCCCACTCCCAGTTCCGCTGGTTCGGCAGCGGCTGGAAGGTCAACTCCGAACTGCCGCACCCGGATTCCTTCGAGGGCGCCACCCAGTTCGTCACGCCGGACGACGTCGCCGACTCGATCCCGTGCGGAGACGACCCGGAGGACTTCGTCGAGGCGGTACGGCCGTACGCCGAGGCGGGCTTCACCGAGATCGCCCTGGTGCAGATCGGCGGGGAGTCCCAGCCCGCGTACCTGGACTGGTCGGAGAAAACCCTGCTGCCGGCGCTGCGCGACGCGCTGGCTTGACCTGGACCGACCTGGGCTGACACGGCCTCGGGCGAACCGCGGGGGCTGCCGGAGCGGCGCCCCCGGGTGCAATAGGCTCCGAGCCGCACATTGTGCGGTCCGACCAGCCTGCCCAGGAGAAGCACCCGTGACCCTAGCGATCGCTCCGTCCGAGACGTCCCCCGCTCCCCTGTCCGACCTCGTGGCGCGGGACGCGCGCGAATTCGGCGCCTATGCGCGGACCGGCGGGTGGGCCTTCGGCCTGATGGTGGCGCGCAGCGTACGGCCCGGCGGCCAGAGCGCGGAGGAGACACCGAAGGTGTCCGCCAAGGAGTTCGCCGAACTCGCCGGGTGCTCGCCCGAGCGCGTCATGCGCTACTACAAGGCCTGGGACCGGGCCGCCGACGACGGTCTCGTCCCGCAGTTCGAGGCGCTCGCACCCGGCGAGGAGGTGGAACTGCCGGACGCCGACGTGTGGCTCGGCTACTACGTCTCGCGCAGCAGCGCCGCCTCCGAGCGCGGCACCGCCATCGCGGAGGCCGCCGAGGCCGAGGGCATCCGCCCGACCAAGGCCCTGGAGGTCGCCGAGAACCCGACCGCGCTGCGCGCCGCGATCCTCGCCGACCCCTCCACCGCCCGCGCGGCCCGCCAGGCGCTCCTGGACCGGGTGCGCGAGGACCCGGAGCTCCAGGCCGAGTTGGCCCGCGACGTCGTACGCACCGACGATCTGAAGAAGGCCGTCGCCACCGAGAGCCGGTCGGCCGACCGGATCGGCTACGTCCGTCAGATCGCCGAGTCGGGCCAGATCAAGACGCCCGCCGGGCAGATGCTCGACGCGCCCGTCGACATCCGCCAGGAGGCCGAGCGGCACCTGTCGCTCCTCGACGAGCTGGAGGAGGACGAGGACACCGGCGAGTGGGCCTCCGAGGCCTACGACACCATGAAGTCCCTCGTCGTCGAGGCCGTGGAGGCCGATCCCGGCCTGCGCGTCCAGGAACGGCGCACGAAGTTCTACAGCAGCCTCCAGCGGGCCACGAAGGTCTTCGAGGAACTCACCTTCGACGACGTCGATCCGCAGGAGTTCTACGAGGACGACATGGTCCAGCGGCTGGAGGAGCTCCAGAGCGCGATCGCCTCGTGCATCACGGCGCTGCGCGGCGCACGCGGGAATCACCCGGAAGGCTGAGCATCTTGCGCGTCACGGGGGTACTAGAGGTCTCTACGACTGTTCTCCCCGGAGGCCCTGCAGTGAACTCCTTCGTGCACAAGACCCTGGTCGTGCAGCTCCAGTCGGGCGCCATGGACTGCTGTCCGGTGCTCGCCCATCTGAGCTACGACCCGGCGGACCCGTTCGCCGTCACCGCGGTGTTCAGCCATGACGGCCGGGTGCTCGCGCGATGGCGGCTGGACCGCGAGATGCTCACTCTCGGGCTGGAACGCCGGGTCGGGGTGGGGGACGTGCGGATGCGGCCGGTTTCGACCGGGCTGTGGGAGGAGCTGCGGATCGAGTTCTTCGGCGACGCCCGTCCCGACGGTGGCCGGCAGCGGGCCGTGGTGTTCGCGTGGGCCCCGGCGCTCGCGGCCTTCCTGCGGGAGACCCGGGAGGCCGTGCCGCCGGGGCGGGAGGAGCTGCGGATCGACGACTTCCTGCAAGAGGTCATCGCCGGGGGCTGACTCGGAGCGAGTCCACTGGGCGGCCGCCCGAGGGGTTGGTCGGCCAGTGGACTCGGCCGGTGTCACTTCGTCGTGTGGCGGATCCGCACGAGCATCGGTACGAGGAACCAGCACAGCAGGTACCAGCCCACCACTCCGGCGACCAGCCAGGGCACATAGCCGTCGTGGGTCGCGACCCGCAGGATCAGCAGGAGCGCGGCCGTCATGGTGGCGAGCAGCAGCACCAGGCCGACGAAGGTCAGCCGGGAGGCCCATTCGACCGCCTGGGACTTGACCCGTCGGCCGGAGACCAGGCGGTGCAGGGACACCGGCCCGATGAGTGCGCCGGTGGCGGCGGCGCCCAGCACGACCGTCACGATGTAGATGGTCCGGTCCGTGTCGCCCAGGTCCGCGTAGCGGGGGGTGAACACGACGGTGAGCAGGAAGCCGAACAGAATCTGCACCCCGGTCTGGGCGACCCGGACCTCCTGGATGAGCTCGCCCCACTTGCGGTCGGCTCTCTCCTCCTCGGTCTCGTTGCGCCCGTTGCCGGTGGCCTCCGGTGCGGTGTGGTTGACCGACAAAGGTTCCTCCCTGCTCTCGACCCCGTTGTCCCTTTCCGTCCGTGTTCCCTGTTTCTCGCGAACGGACCGGTCGTGACGGTGTCGGGTCCGCGGACGACTCCACGTGTTTGCGAGGCGGCCGAACGGCAAACCGGTTCCCATGACGGAATCGGACAAGGAAACGAACAAGAACGCAGCAGCCGCCTCGGCCGCGGGGTCGAAGGCACGGCAGAACATTGACCGGGCGACGGCCCCGGCGGGGCAGACCGCGCGGGCGGCGGCCTCGAAGACCGAGGAGACGGCGTCCGCCGCCAAGGCGGGCGCGGAGCGGGCGGCCGACACTACGAGCCAGGCCGCGCAGACCGCGGCCAGGAGCGTCGAGGCGGGCCGTCAGGCGATCGTGTCGGCCTCGGGTCAGGTCGCGGCCGGCGCGAAGACCGCGTGGACCGTGCTCAGCCACCGCAAGCTCGTGGCCGCGGGCGTCGGGGCGGGCCTGACCGCGCTGGGTGCCGCGTCCTACGCGGCGGGCCGCCGGGCCGAGCGGCACACCCAGGGGCCGATCACCCGGATGATCGGCGGCCGCATCTGACCCTGACCGCCCGGCGGGCTGTTTCAGCGATCACCGGGCGGTTACACGGAGCGGACAGACGTACGGCGTGGCGGCCGCGGACGTCACGCCGTACTCGATGACGTCGTCCACCGAGGAGTCCCGTTGACCATGTCCGGCACCGAGCTCACCATCACGCTCAGCGGCGGCAGCGCCGCCGACGCCCAGAAGGTCGTACGGGCCCTGGAGCCCGTCTTCGGCGCCGCGGACGGGCTGCCCGCCGACGACCGCGCCACCGTGCACACGGCCACGTTCACCGGGGTCGGCTCGGAGCTTCCGGAGCGGCTGCCGCAGCACTCCGCCGGTCATCTGTCCGCGCCCGTCTCCGTCACCGTGCAGGGCACGCCGGAGAACGTCGAGAAGGCGAGCGACACACTGTCGCGCGCCTTCTCCGCGCACGACCGGGGTGCCGCGTCCGGCGACCAGGAGCGGGAGCGTCAGCTGGTCCTGCGGCCCTGACCGGTCCGGAGCGCTACCAGCGGCTCTCCACCTGCTCCTTGATCCGCCGGTCGTACAGGTCGCGGATCGCGGTGAGTGTCCGCTCGGAGAGCTCCGGCAGCCTGGCGGCGGCCGCGTTGGCGCGGGCCTGCTCGGGCGAGCGGGCGCCGGGGATCACGGAGGTCACCCCGGGCTGCTGGACGATCCAGCGCAGCGCGAGCTGGGCCGGGGTGTATCCCTCGGGGGCCAGCGCGGCGAACTCGGCGGCGGCCTCGACGCCCGTCGTGTAGTCCACGCCGGAGAAGGTCTCGCCCACGTCGAAGGACTCGCCGTGCCGGTTGTAGGTGCGGTGGTCGTTGTCGGGGAAGACCGTGTCCTTGGTGTACTTGCCCGACAGCAGGCCGGAGGCGAGCGGGACCCGGGCGATGATGCCGACGCCGGCCTCGCGGGCCGCGGGGAGCACCTCGCGCAGGGGCTTCATGCGGAACGGGTTGAGGATGATCTGGACGCTCGCCACTCCGGGGCGGGCGATCGCGGTCAGCGCCTCCTGGCAGGTCTCCACGCTGACGCCGTAGGCGGCGATGCGCTCCTCCTCGACGAGGGTGTCGAGGGCGTCGAACACCTCGTCCGTGGAGTACACGGGCGTGGGCGGGCAGTGCAGCTGGACCAGGTCGATGCGGTCGACGCCGAGGTTGCGGCGCGAACGGTCGTTCCAGGCGCGGAAGTTGTCCAGGACGTAGTTCTCCGGGATCTGCTCGACCCGGCGGCCCATCTTGGTCGCGACCAGCACATGCAGGTCGGGGCGGCCGCTGAGGAAGGCGGCGATGGTCTGTTCGCTGCGTCCGTCGCCGTACACGTCGGCCGTGTCGAAGAAGGTGACGCCCGATTCGGCCGCTGCCTCCAGTACGGCCAGGGCTTCCTTGTCGTCGACGTCTCCCCAGTCGGCGCCCAGCTGCCAGGTGCCGAGACCGATGACGGATGCGTGCTGCTGAGACCTGTCGAATGTGCGCTCGTCCATGGCGTCAGTCTGTCATCCGTCACGCCCCCGCGCGGAACCGGTTGCTCCGGCGGGCGACCTGTGAATCCTTCACTCACACGAGTGAAGGACGCGGACAGCCAGCATGCACGTGTCAACGAGCCCCTAGCGTGGGCCCGTGACTGATCGTTCCGTGCACAACTCCCGGCCCGAAGGCCCCTTTGCCTCCTCCTGGAGCCGTCGCGGCTTCCTGCGCTCCGCCGCCGCGCTGGCCGCCGTACCCGTACTGCTGCCGGCGGACCCGGCACAGGCGGCCGAGGAGTTGCCGGAGTTCCCGGCGGGCATCGCCCTGTACCGCTCGGCGTACCGCAACTGGGTCGGCGAGATCACCGCCGACGGGTTGTGGGCCTGCGCGCCCGCGGACACCGGGCAGACGGTCGCCGTCGTCAACTGGGCCCGCCGGCACGGGTGGCGGGTGCGGCCCCGGGGTTCCTCGCACGGCTGGTCGCCGCTGACGATCACCGAGGGGACGCCGTCCGACGCGCCCGTGCTCCTCGTGGACACCGCCGCCCATCTCACCGGGCTGGCCCTGGAGTCCGGCACGTCGGTCCGGGCCGGCACCGGTGTCACCCTGGAGACGCTGCTCACCTACCTGGAGGAGCACGGTCTCGGGGTGACGGCCGCTCCCGCTCCCGGCGTGCTCACGCTCGGCGGCGCCCTCGCGATCGACGCGCACGGCACGGCCGTACCGGCCGAGGGGGAACAGCGGCTGCCCGGTCAGACGTACGGCTCGCTCAGCAATCGTGTCCTGTCGCTCACGGCGGTCGTGTGGGACGAGGACGCCGGTGCCTACGCGGCACGGACGTTCCGGCGCGACGAGCCGGACTGTGCCGCGCTCCTCACCCATCTGGGGCGCGTCCTGGTCACCGAGGTCGTGCTGCGCGTGGGCGCGAACAGCGATCTGCGGTGTGTGAGCCGGGTGGACATCCCGGCGGGCGAGCTGTTCGCGGCGCCCGGTACGGACGGGCGGACCTTCGCGAGCTTCCTGGAGGAATCCGGGCGGGTCGAGGCGATCTGGTTCGCCTTCACCGAGTTCCCGTGGCTGAAGGTGTGGAGCGTCTCCCCCACCAAGCCGCTGACCTCGCGGCGGGTGACGCGGCCGTACAACTACCCCTTCTCCGACAACATCCCGACCCTGGTCGCGGATCTGGCCGGGCGGATGGTCTCGGACGCGGCCTGGTACCTGGCGCCGGTGCTGGGCAACGCGCAGTACGACACGGCCGCGCTCGGACTGGTGGCGACCTTGTCCGCCGACATCTGGGGACCGTCAAAGAACACCCTGCTCTACCTCCGGCCGACCACGCTCCGGGTGACCGCGAACGGGTACGCGGTGCACACCACCCGGGATCAAGTACAGCGCGTGGTCAGCGAGTTCACCGCCTTCTACCGGCAGCGGCTCACGGCGTACGCGGCCCAGGGCCGTTTCCCGGTCAACGGCTCGGTCGAGATCCGGGTGACCGGCCTCGACGACCCGGCCCACGCCGAGCTGGACGGCGCCCGCACTCCCCTGCTGTCGGCGCTGCGGCCGAGCGAGGAACACCCCGAGTGGGACACCGCGGTGTGGCTGGACATCCTGACGCTGCCCGGCACGCCGCACGCGGAGGCGTTCCTGCGCGAGATCGAGCGGTTCCTGCTGGACAGCCACGACGGCCGGCACGCCCTCACCCGGGTCGAGTGGTCCAAGGGCTGGGCGTACACCGAGGAGGCGGTGTGGCAGGACGAGGAGGTGATCGGTACGACGGTGCCCGCCTCGTTCGGTGAGACGGTGTGGGGACAGGCGGCCGGGACGTTCGACCGGCTGGATCCCCACCGCGTCTTCGGGAACGACTTCCTCGACCGGCTGTTCGGATGAGGACGTGCCGTCCTGTACGGGTGACGACGTGCCGTCCTGTACGGCCGATGGCGTGCCGTCGGGGCCCTACTTGCGGGAGGCCAGTGCCCTCGCGTGCACGGTCCGGGCCACCTTCGGGCCCAGCCAGCGCTTGAACCGGCGCAGCGCCTCCAGTTGCCCGGCCGCCTTGTCGAGGCGGTAGTACAGCTGGGGCGGGACGTACGGCAGCAGGGGCGAGTGCCGCTGGCCGAGGAGGGCGAACATCTGCTCCGGGGGCAGGTCGATGTAGCGGGGCAGGTTCTCGTACCACTGGGCGCTGTAGCGGGCCGCGCTCTGGATGGACAGCAGCTCCCGCCTGCGCCGCTGTTCATAGCGGGCGAGGGCGTCCGGGAGGCTCGGGTGCCCGCGCAGCGCGTCGGCCAGGACGATGGTGTCCTCCAGGGCGAGGGTGGTGCCGGCGCCGATGGAGTAGTGGGTGGTGTGGGCGGCGTCGCCGATCAGGACGAGGTTGTCGCGCTGCCAGGTGCGGTTGGTGAGGGTGCGGAAGGTCAGCCAGGGGGCGCCGACCTGGGCCGAGGTGCGGCCGATGAGGGCATGGCCGTCGAGCACGTCGACGAAGAGCTTCTCCAGCAGGGCCGTTCCGTCGGCCTCGTTCGCCCGGTCCAGGCCGAGCCCGGTCCAGGTCTCGGGGGCGCACTCGACGACACAGGTGCTGCGCTCGGGGCTGAAGGGATAGCCGTAGCACCAGATCCAGCCGTGGTCGGTCTCGACGAAGGCGAAGGTGAACGCGTCGAAGACCTTGGTGGTGCCGAGCCAGATGTAGTGGTTGCGGCCCGCCCGGATCTCCTCGCCGAAGTGGTCGGCGTGTTGGCCGCGCAGGGTGCTGTGCACTCCGTCCGCGGCCACGACGAGGTCGGCCTCGGGCAGGTTCGCGTCCGTGATCTCCTGGTCGAACTCCAGCCGTACGTCGAGGGAGCGGGCCCGGGCGGCGAGGATCTCCAGCAGCCGGTGGCGGCCGATGCCGAAGCCCTGGTCGCCGGGGCGCCGGGTGGCCCGGTCCCCTACCAGCGCGACACCCTCGTTCCAGGTCACCGAGTGCTCCTCGACGGCCCGCGCGGACTCGGGGTCGTACTCGTGGAGCCGGTCGAGCAGTCCGCGCCAGTAGGTGACACCCCAGCCGTAGGTCGAGCCCTCCGGATTGCGCTCATGAACGGTGATCTCGTGGGACGGGTCCTGTCGTTTCAGCAGGATCGACAGATACAGGCCGGCGGGCCCGCCACCGACGCAGGCGACCTTCACACGCACTCCTACGGTAATCACTTATCGCGGTCAATTGGCAACGCAGGGTAGCAGGGGCAGGGGCGACCCTCCGGGCCATTCGAATCGCGTCACTTTCCACAGGTGGGGCAGGCCACAGCAGATGGACCCGGCCATGAAAGAGCGTCCTGAATTCGGCCGCCGCGAGAAGGAATTCCCCCTTCCGGGCTCCCAGCGCGCCACACACAGCAAGATCAACTTCGTTCAACGCTGTACGACATCTTAGGAATTGTCCCGATCGGAGCCAACCGGTCTCGAACGATTTCTCCCGCTCTCCTCCGGGCGGATAGGCATGCGGAGGCGTCAACCCGACGCCGCCCGACGACCTCGGCGAACCCGACGATCCCGGAGGATCCCGCATGCCCCGACTCACCCGACGCCGCGCACTGACCGCCGCAGCCGCACTCGCCTCGGGGGCGGGAGCCGGAGCCGGAGCCCAGGCTGCCGCCGCGCCGGGCGCCGCCGCCCACGACCACGGCTCACCCGACTCCCCCTCCCCTGCTCCCTCCTCGACCTCCTCCCCCTCCTCCCCCTCCTCCTTCGACGAGGTCTACAAGGGCCGCCGGATACAGGGCCGGCCCTCCACCGGGGGCGGTCACCACCACGGCACCGGCTACGCGGTGTTCGTAGACGGCGTGGAGCTGCACGTGATGCGCAACGCCGACGGCAGCTGGATCAGCGTCGTCAGCCACTACGACCCGGTGCCCACCCCGCGCGCCGCCGCACGTGCCGCGGTCGACGAACTCCAGGGCGCCAAGCTCGTCCCGTTCCCCGCCAACTGAACCGCCCCGCAAGCAACTTGGGAGACCCGCACATGACCGTCCGCAAGAACCAGGCGACCCTGACCGCCGACGAGAAGCGGCGCTTCGTCACCGCCGTCCTGGAGCTCAAGCGCAGCGGCCGCTACGACACCTTCGTCACCACGCACAACGAGTTCATCGTCGCCGACACCGACAACGGCGAACGCACCGGCCACCGTTCACCCTCGTTCCTGCCCTGGCACCGCAGATTCCTGCTGGAGTTCGAACGCGCCCTTCAGTCGGTGGATGCCTCGGTGGCGCTGCCGTACTGGGACTGGAGCACCGACCGCTCGGCGCGTTCCTCGCTGTGGGCGCCGGACTTTCTCGGCGGTACCGGGCGCAGCCGGGACGGCCGGGTGACGGACGGGCCGTTCGCCGCCGCCACCGGCGTCTGGCCGATCACCGTGCGCCTGGACGGGCGTACGTATCTGCGACGGGCGCTGGGCGGCGCCGGCCGGGAGCTGCCGACCCGGGCGGAGGTGGACTCCGTGCTGTCCATACCGACGTACGACATGGCGCCGTGGAACAGCGCCTCGGACGGTTTCCGCAACCATCTGGAGGGCTGGCGGGGCGTCAACCTGCACAACAGGGTGCATGTCTGGGTCGGCGGGCAGATGGCCACCGGGGTCTCGCCGAACGACCCGGTGTTCTGGCTGCATCACGCGTACATCGACAAGCTGTGGGCCCAGTGGCAGCGCCGTCACCCGGACGCCGGCTATGTGCCGGCCGCCGGGACGCCGGACGTGGTGGACCTCGACGAGACGATGAAGCCCTGGCACGACACGCGTCCCGCGGACCTGCTGGACCACACCCGCCACTACACCTTCGACACGGACTGACGTCCGGCGGTCACGGGTTTGTACCGCAGGTCAGGGGTACCCGCGCCGGACACACCCGAGAAGACGAAGGAGGGATTCACCCGTGTCCAAGGTCGAGGAATCCATCGAGGTCGGAGTGCCGGTGCACACCGCCTACAACCAGTGGACGCAGTTCGAGACCTTCCCCCAGTTCATGAGCGGGGTGGAGCGCATCGAGCAGCGCACGGACACGCTCACCCACTGGGTGACCAGTGTGAACGGCGTGCACAAGGAGTTCGACGCCGAGATCACCGAACAGATCCCCGACGAGCGGGTCGCGTGGACCACGGTCGGCGGCGAGGCGGAGCAGGCGGGTGTCGTCACCTTCCACCGGCTCGACGACGACCACACCAAGGTGATGCTCCAGATGGACTTCCATCCGGACAGCGTCACCGAGAAGGTCGGCGACAAGCTCGGTTTCGTGAAGCGTCAGACCAAGGGTGACCTGGAGCGCTTCAAGAAGTTCATCGAGGAGCGCGGCCAGGAGACCGGTGGCTGGCGCGGCGCGGTGATCTAACCGCGGTACCCCGTACCGCTCCGTACTCGGTCCCGGGGTCCGTCCGGACTATCCGGCCGCTTCCGTACGGCACTCCGGATGGCCCCACCCCTGCGCGTTCTTGGCGATGGATTCCCCCGCCGCGTAGGCGCGCCCGCACAGGCAACGACCGGGGAACTTCGCCTTGATGGTCCGGGCCGAGCCGCCGCCGCGTGCGCCGGACGTCTTGGTCCCGCCCGTGCGCTTGCGTGGCGCGCGGGCGGGCGGGGCGTCCGGTGCGGGCGGCGGTTCCGGCGAGCCGAGACCGCTGCCCGCGGGCTCCTGGACGATCGCGGCCTGGCTGGCGGCCCGGTCGGCGAAGTCGTTGAGCGGATCGCCGTCCACCTGGTGGGCGGGCACGTAGCGGAACTCCACCGAGCGGCCGTCGAGCAGTTCGTCGATACGCACGACCAGGTCCTGGTTGGCGACGGGCTTGCCGGCGGCCGTCTTCCAGCCGTTGCGCTTCCAGCCTGGCAGCCAGGTGGTCACGGCCTTCATGGCGTACTGGGAGTCCATCCGGATCTCCAGCGGTACGTCCCGGTCGGTCGCGGCCAACAGGCGTTCCAGGGCGGTCAGTTCGGCCACGTTGTTGGTGGCCTTTCCGAGCGCCCCCGCCTCCCAGCGGGTCGGAGTCTCCGTATCGTCCGCGACCACCCAGGCCCAGCCCGCCGGTCCGGGGTTTCCCTTCGAAGCCCCGTCGCACGCGGCCACCACACGTTCACGCATGCGCCCGATCATGCCATGGCCGCGCGGGGCGTTCGGCCACCCGTCAGGAGACGTCCGTGACCTGCGGCATGTCTCCCGCGGTCGTGGTGACGTCGATCACCGAGAAGCTGGCGCCCTGCGGGTCGCTCAGCGCCGCGAAGCGGCCGAAGGGGGTGTCCATCGGCCCGAACCGGAGGATGCCGCCGAGCTTGGTGGCCCGGGCGACGGCGTCGTCGCAGTCGGCGACGGTGAAGTAGACGTTGATGTACGGCGGCACCTCGGGCGGGAACTCCTCGCCCATCTTCATGCGGCCGAGGACCGTCTCGCCGCCGACCTCGAAGAGCCGGAAGTCGACCGCGTCGTCCTGCATCTGCTTGGCGGTGTAGCCGAAGACGGCCGGGAAGAACGTGTCCGACTTCTCCGTCTCCCGGGTGAAGACCTCGGCCCAGCAGAACGCGCCGGCCTGCTCGGGCGGCGCCTCGAACCCCTCGTGGACGCCCGCCTGCCACACGCCGAAGACGACGCCGGCGGGGTCGCGCCCCAGGCACATGGTGCCGAAGTCGCCGACCTGCATCGGCTCCATCACCACCTCGCCGCCGTTCTCGCGGATCCTGCCGGCGGTCGCCGCGGCGTCCGGGGAGGCGAGGTACAGGCACCACTGCGACGGCCCCTCCTGGCCGGGCATCGGCGGGACGACGGCGGCGACGGCCTTGCCGTCCGCGTAGGCCTGCGTGTAGTTGCCGTACTCCGACGACGCCTCGCCGAAGGTCCAGCCGAGGACGTCACCGTAGAAGCTCTTCGCTCCCTCGACGTCGCTGAACATCGCATCGGCCCAACAGGGGGTTCCCTCAGGTTGCACGGCCATGACTGCGGCCCTCTCCGGATCGGTGGATCGGTCGGTGGACGGTCCGTTTCCTCACGCTAGTCACCTGTGCGCCGGACCGCGCGCCGAACGCCTCGCTCCGTTCCGGACCGGTCGCAGGACGACGGGCCGCGCCGCGCGGCCCGTGCGACGGCCGGGCGCTCCCCGCGCCGGGAGCGCGGGACGTGGGACCGGCGTGCGGTCACACACCCGTTCACCCCGGCCCTCCTTCGGGTGTTTACACCTCGCGGCCCCCGTGACCGCCCCGTTCGCGCGGTTACCGGCCGCCTCGCCGGCTGTTTGGCTTGGTCGTGCGACGCGCCCGGCTCACCCGCCACGACGTCGCCGCCACGAGGCTGTCGTATGCACCGACCACTCCACTCGCCCCTGCTTCACCCCCAGGGAGGGAATGTGTCCGCCCCCGAAAGCGCCAGCGGCCCCGCCACCGACGACCCCGCCCCCGAACCCGTCACCCGCTCCGCCGGAGACGACCAGCTCACCAGTCTCGGCACGCGGGCCGCACGTCAGCTCGCCACGACCACCAAGTCCGAACCCCAGATGCAGGCCATCACCTCGCGATGGCTGCTGAAGATGCTGCCGTGGGTGGACGTCCGGGGCGGCGCCTACCGCGTCAACCGGCGCCTCCAGCTGAAGGTGGGCCGGGGGCGGGTGCAGTTCGACCAGAACGGCGCCGACGACGTGAAGGTCATCCCTCAGACGCTCACCGAACTGCCCGCCCTGCGCGGCTACTCCGACACCGAGGCCCTCAGGGAGATCGCCTCCCGCTTCCGGGTGCGGGAGGTGCGCGCCGGGCAGATCCTCTTCGAGGCCGGCCAGCCCGTGACGGAGGCCTATCTGATCGTCCACGGCAGGTTCACCCGGTTCGCCGTCGGCAAGTACGGCGAGGAGGAGGTCATCGGGGTCGTCACCGACGGCGACGGCCTGGGTGACGAGGCCGTCGGCCGCGCCGACCCGCTGTGGCTGACCTCGGTGCGGGCCGAGACCGCCGGGGTGGTGCTCGCGCTGTCCTGGGACACCCTCACGGAGTTCACCGGGCGCACCCCGTCGCTTGCGGCCCATCTGGAGGCCTATGCCGCCCGGCAGAGCAAGCCCATGAACCGCAAGGGCGAGGCCGATGTCCCGGTGCAGGCCGGCCATGTGGGCGAGCCGGTGCTGCCCGGCGGCTTCGTCGACTACGAACTCGCCCCGCGCGAGTACGAGTTGTCGCTCACCCAGACGGTGCTGCGGGTCCACAGCCGGGTCGCCGACCTCTACAACGACCCCATGGACCAGACCGAGCAGCAGCTGCGGCTGACCATCGAGGAGATCCGCGAGCGGCAGGAGTGGGAACTCGTCAACAACCGCGAGTTCGGTCTGCTCCACAACATCGACCACGGCCAGCGCATCAGCACCTTCTCCGGGCCGCCGACCCCGGACGACCTGGACGAACTGCTCTCCATGCGCCGCAAGACCCGGCTCTTCCTCGCCCACCCGAAGGCCATCGCGGCCTTCTTCCGGCAGTGCAACCGGCTCGGCCTGGTGCCCGGCACGGTGTCCGTGGAGGGGCACGAGGTCCCCGGCTGGCGAGGGGTGCCCATCTTCCCGTGCAGCAAGATCCCGATCGGTCCGCAGCACACCAGCAGCATCGTCGCGCTGCGCACCGGTGAGGCGGACCAGGGGGTGGTGGGGCTGTTCCAGACCGGCATTCCCGAGGAGTACCAACCGGGCCTGAACGTACGGTTCATGGGCATCGACGGCACCGCGATCATCCGCTACCTCGTCACCGCCTACTACTCGATGGCCATCCTGGTCCCCGACGCGGCGGGGGTCCTGGAGAACGTCCAGATCGGCCGGACGGCCGACTGACCGGGTGGAGCCCTCCAGGAGTACCTCGATGAGCGCACCTCCCGAATCCACCGCGCCCCCACCCGCCCCCTCCCGTCGCCCGCCCGTCCCGCCGGGGCCCTTGCGCACCTCGCGGGCCCGGCGGGGCGGCCCGATCCCCGGCATCAGACACCGGCCCGCCGTGCCCGCCGATCCCGAGAAGGTGCGGGAGATCGACGCACGGCTGGAGGCCTGGGCCCGCGGGCTCGACCTGTTCCCGCCGGCCTGGTCGGGGGACTTCTCGGGGTTCCAGTTCGGCCGGGCCGTGGTGCTCCAGCATCCGGGCGCGGCCGACCTGGACCGCCTCACCGCGGCCGGTGAACTGCTGCTCGCCGAGAACCTCGTCGACAGCTGCTACTGCGAGGAGGACGAGGGCAGGGGTGCCTCCGCGCGCGGTCTGGGCGGCCGGCTGATCCTGGCCCAGGCGGCCCTGGATCCCTTCCACGCGACCCCCGCCCTGGAGGCCCAGTGGCGCGAGGGCGTACAGGCCGACGGGCCGCTGCGCTCCTACCACTGGGCGCTGAAGGACTACGCCGCCTTCGCCACGCCCAGCCAGACGGACCGCTTCGTCCACGACATCGCCCGCCTGCACCTCGGCTATCTCGCCGAGGCCGCCTGGTCGGAGATCCGGTACACGCCCCGGGTGTGGGAGTACCTGGTGATGCGGCAGTTCAACAACTTCCGGCCGTGTCTGTCGATCGTCGACGCCGTGGACGGCTACGAACTGCCCGAGGCGGTCTACGCCCGTCCCGAGATCCAGCGGCTCACCGCCCTGGCCTGCAACGCCACCACGATCGTCAACGACCTCTACTCCTTCACCAAGGAACTCGCGAGCGATCCGACCCACCTCAACCTGCCCGTGGTCGTCGCCGCGAACGACCGGCGCGGTCTGAAGGCCGCCTACCTGCGCTCCGTGGAGATCCACAACCAGATCATGGACACCTTCGAGGAGGAGGCCGCGACGCTCTCGGCGACCTCCCCGCCGGTCGAGCGCTACGCCCGGGGCCTGGCGGCCTGGGTGTCCGGCAACCACGAGTGGCACGCCACCAACACCCACCGCTACCACCTGCCGAACTACTGGTGACACAGCCCATCCTGACGTCACGTCAGACGCCTCACGAGGAGCCCCTGTTGACGACCGCCGACGCCGTCACCACGACCGCACCGGTGCCGACCCAGTCGACGTACCAGAACCGCGTCGCGGACTACTGGAACGCCGAGGAGAACCCGGTCAACCTCGAACTCGGAAAGCTCGACGACCTCTACCACCACCACTACGGCATCGGAGACGTCGACCTCGCCGTCCTCGACTACCCCGACCCGGTCCGCCGGCGCGACCGGATCACCGCGGAACTGCACCGTCTGGAACACGCGCAGGCCGAGCTCCTCGCCTCCCGGCTCGGGCCCCTCTCCCCCGGTGACCGCGTCTTCGACGCCGGCTGCGGGCGGGGCGGCGGCAGCGTCGTCGCACACCTGCGGTACGGCTGCGAGGCCGACGGGGTCACGATCTCCGCCAAGCAGGCCGAGTTCGCGAACGCGCAGGCCCGCAAGCGGGGCATCGACGACCTGGTCCGCTACCACCACCGGAACATGCTGGACACCGGGTTGCCGTCCGGGGCGTTCGCCGCGTCGTGGAACAACGAGTCCACCATGTACGTCGAACTCGACCTGCTGTTCGCCGAGCACGCCCGGCTGCTGCGCCGCGGCGGACGCTATGCCGTCATCACCGGCTGCTACAACGACACCTACGGGCAGGCCTCCCGCGAGGTCTCCCTGATCAACGCCCACTACATCTGCGACATCCATCCTCGCTCGGCGTACTTCCGGGCCATGGCCAGAAACCGGCTGGTGCCCGTCCATGTGGAGGACCTCACCGCGGCGGCGATCCCCTACTGGGAGCTGCGCAAGCAGGCCGACCACCTGGTCACGGGCATCGAGGACACCTTCCTGACCGCCTACCGCAACGGCAGCTTCCAGTACCTGCTGATCGCCGCCGACCGCGTGTGAGACGGGCCCGCGTCGCAGAGCCCGCCGCGCGTCTTCCGCCCGGTGCCCGGCTGTGCTTGCCTGGGGAGCCGTTTCGGGGGCAGGGGCGGGAGTGGTGGTATGCGCAGAGCGTGGGTCGTGGGAGTGCTGCTCGCCGGGCTGCTGCTCGGCGCGTGCACGG
This sequence comes from Streptomyces lincolnensis, assembly GCF_001685355.1. Taxonomy (GTDB): domain Bacteria; phylum Actinomycetota; class Actinomycetes; order Streptomycetales; family Streptomycetaceae; genus Streptomyces; species Streptomyces lincolnensis. Next base: position 593,580 of record NZ_CP016438.1, read on the forward strand.
ATCCGGCGTCGGGCCCGGAGGCGCCGCCGCCCTCGCCGGACGTGACGGGCCCGTCGGCGGCCCCCACCGAGCACCGGCGGGCGGCCGCCTCCCCGCGCCCGCCCGCCAAGGCGCCCACCGTCCTGTACCTGGGCGACTCGCTGGCGACGGAGAACCAGCGGGCGCTGGGCCAGGAGCTCGGCCGGGACCTGCGCGCGCGGTACACCGCCGCCCCCTACTCCGGGACCACCCTGTGCGACTACCTGGAGGGCACCGGGGCGCGTTCCCTGGTGCCGGACCGGGACAAGGCGGCCGCGCTGGTGCGGTCGCTGCGTCCGGACTTCGTGGTCCTTCAGTTCTGGGGCAACGCGTGGGGCTACACCTGGTGCATGGACGGCATCACCTACGCCGATTCCCGCGCCGAGTACGTCCGCCGGTACACCGCCGACGCCGAGCGGCTCACCGAGCAGATCGCCGCGGCGGGCGGGGCGAAGCGCCCGCGGATCGTGTGGGTGGCGCAGGGCCCGGACCCGATCACCCCGGACCGGGTGCGGTGGGTGAACGGGCTCTACGCGAAGCAGGCCGCGGCCTCGGGCGATCTCGTGGCCGACGCGGGCCGGACGGTGAGCCCGGCCGGGGCCCGGCAGACCTGGGTGCAGCACCTGCCGTGCACCCCCTACGAGCGCGCACATCCCGACTACTGCACCCAGCCCGACCGCGACCGCACCGCCCTCCACCGCGACAAGGACTACCTGCACTTCTGTCTGGCCCCCACCACGTCCACCCCCCGGCCCTGCCCGGTGCGCTCCCCCGGCATCCTGCGCATGGCCCGGGAGATCACCCGCGTGATCGGCGAGGAGGCGCGGCGCGGGACGCCGTAGGCCTGCGGCCGCGCGGGAGGCCGTAGCGTCAAATTCGTTCGACAGGCGGGGCGTCGACCGCTGAACTGGGGCGTGTGTGTGCCCTGAAGATGCGTGACGGTGAAGTGGATGTCGACGCGGCGCTCGTCCGCCGGCTGGTCGGGGAGCAGTTCCCCGAGTGGTCGGGGCGGTCCGTGGAGCGGCTGGAGTCGTCCGGGACGGAGAACGCGGTGTTCCGGCTCGGTGCGGACCTGCTGGTGCGGCTGCCCCGGCATCCCGGCGCCGTCGGGGACGTGGAGCACGAGCAGGTCTGGCTGCCCCGGCTGGGGCCGGGGCTGCCCGTCGCGACACCCGAGCCGGTCGGTGTCGGCGTGCCCGGTGCCGGGTTCGCGTGGCCCTGGTCCGTGTACCGCTGGCTGGAGGGCCGCAATCCGGTCGTCGGCGCCCTGGCGGAGCCCGAGTTGCTCGCCAAGGACCTCGCGGAGTTCGTCGGTGCCCTGCGCCGGATCGAACCCGGCGACGGACCGACCGGATATCGAGGTGTGCCGCTGGCGGCCCGCGACCCCTACCTGCGCGAGGCGCTGGCCCAGTTGGAGGGGCGGGCGGACACCGGGGCGATCGCGGCCGTCTGGGAACAGGCGCTGGGCCTGCCCGTGTACGGCGGGCCGCCCGTGTGGGCGCACGGCGACCTCATGGCGGGCAATCTGCTGGTCGACGGCGGGCGGCTCACCGGGGTGATCGACTTCGCGACCGTGGGCGTGGGCGATCCGGCCGTCGATCTGATCCCCGCGTGGTGCGTGCTGCCCGCCGAGGCCCGTGACGTCTTCCGCGAGGCGGTGGGGGCCGACGCGGCCGAGTGGGCGCGCGGCCGGGCCTGGGCGCTGTCGATCGCGGTCATCGCGCTGCCGTTCTACTGGCACACCAACCCGCCGGTGGCACAGACCTCACGGCATGTGATCGCGGAGATCCTGGCCGAGACGCGATGACGGCGGGGCCACGGTGCCCTCATGGACCGTGGCCCCGCCGCCGCACCCGCGCGTCACGCGCGTCACGCGCCGGCGTAGGCCTTCTCCAGGGCCGCGATGTCGAACTTGGTCATCGCCATGAAGGCCTTGGTCACGCGGGCCGCCTTCTCCGGGTCCGGGTCGGCGACCATGTCGTCGAGGCCCTCCGGGACGACCTGCCAGGACACCCCGTACTTGTCCTTGAGCCAGCCGCAGGGGCCGGGCTCCCCGCCGTTCTCGATGAGCTTGGTCCAGTAGTAGTCGATCTCCTCCTGGTTCTCGCAGGAGATCACGAAGGAGACCGACTCGTTGAACGTGAACTCAGGGCCGCCGTTGAGCGCCACGAACCTGTGGCCGTTGGCGGTGAACTCGACGGTCAGGACGCTGCCGGCGGGCTGGGGCGCGCCCTCGGGGTAGCGGACGACCCGGCCGACGCTGGAGTTCTTGAAGATCGACACGTAGTGATGGGCGGCTTCCTCGGCCTGGCCGTCGAACCAGAGACACGTGGTGAAACCGTTGGTCGCCATGGGTACCCTCCTGGGCTTGTTGAACGCTGTCATCTGTATCGACCGGGACTCGCCGCGAAACTCATCGCTCGCGCGGCGGTTAATCCGGGTGGCCTCTACACCGTTCGGAACTAGCATCCCGGTCATGACGTCTCCGTCCGCCGACAGCGGCCTTCATCCTTTCCGCATCGACATACCGCACAGCGATCTCGCCGACCTCCACGACCGTCTCGACCGCACCCGCTGGCCCGACGAACTGCCCGGGGTGGACTGGGCGTACGGCGTTCCGGCGGAGTATCTGCGCGAGCTGGTGCGGTACTGGCGGCACGAGTACGACTGGCGGGCGGCCGAGGCGCGGCTGAACGAGTGGCCGCAGTTCACGACCGAGATCGACGGCGCGCACGTGCACTTCGCGCACATCCGCTCCCCCGAGCCCGACGCCACCCCGCTGATCATCACGCACGGCTGGCCGGGCTCGATCGTCGAGTTCCTCGACATCGTCGGGCCGTTGACGGATCCCGCGGCGCACGGCGGCGACCGGGCCGACGCCTTCCATGTGGTGCTGCCGAGCATCCCCGGCTTCGGGTTCTCCGGGCCCACCCGGCAGACCGGCTGGGAGGCCCGCCGGATCGCCGACGCCTGGGCCGAGCTGATGACACGCCTGGGCTACGACCGGTTCGGCGCCCAGGGCGGCGACTGGGGCGCGGGCATCTCCCGCGAGCTGGGCCGCGTCCACCCCGGCCGGGCCATCGGCATCCACCTCAACCTGCTGCCCGGCGCACAGGCCGCCACCGAACCGACCCCGGAGGAACTTCAGCCGCTGAGCCCGAAGGAGCGCGAACGCACGCTCGCCTCGTGGCGCCGGTGGTCCGCGTGGTTCCGTGACGGGACGGGCTACGCCCAGCTCCAGGCCACCCGGCCGCAGACCCTGTCGTACGCGCTCACCGACTCCCCGGTCGGCCAACTCGCCTGGATCGTCGAGAAGTTCCAGGAGTGGACCGACTCCGACCGGCTGCCCGAGGAGGCCGTCGACCGGGACCGGATGCTCACCAACGTGATGCTGTACTGGCTCACGGGGACGGCGGGTTCCTCGGCCCGGATCTACTACGAGCGCGCCCACACCCGCGGTGACCGGATCGCCGCTCCGCACGAACCCTCGACCGCCCCGACCGCGGTGGCGTCCTTCCCCGGCGATCCGCAGATCCCGCTGCGCCACAAGGCGGAGCGGACCGAGAACATCGTGCGCTGGACCGAACTCGACCGCGGCGGCCACTTCGCGGCGATGGAGGAGCCGGACCTGCTGGTCGAGGACGTGCGCGCGTTCTTCCGGCAACTGCGCGAGAAGGGCTGAGCGGCCCCTGCCGGCACCCTGCCCGACCGCCGCTCTGCCCGTGGCGAATCTGCCACCGGCAGAGAACCGGTCTGCGGGCGTCGTCCGAGGTCAACAGTGGAGTCGACGGCATCACCCCTCCGACGAGGAGAACCCATGACTCCACTCACCCCGCTCCTGCCACGGGCCGAGGAGGGCGACACCCCTCCCGGCCGCTTCGACGACCAGCTGGCCGCCCAACTGCTCGGGCAGCGGATCGTGCTCCTCGGCACCCAGGTCGACGAGGTCTCCGCGAACCGGGTCTGCTCGCAACTGCTGATCCTGTCCGCGGAGGACCCGCGCACCGACATCAGCCTGTACATCAACAGCCCCGGCGGCTCGGTACACGCGGGCCTCGCGATCTACGACACGATGCGGCTGGTCCCCAACGACGTCTCGACGCTCGCCATGGGCTTCGCGGCCAGCATGGGCCAGTTCCTGCTGTGCGGCGGCACACCCGGCAAGCGGTACGCCCTGCCGAACGCGCGCATCATGATGCACCAGGGGTCGGCGGGCATCGGCGGCACCACCGCCGACATCGAGATCCAGGCGGAGAACCTGGAGCACACCAAGCGGACCATGGAACAGCTCATCGCCGAGAACACGGGCCAGAGCCCGGAGACGATCGCCCGGGACGGCGACCGCGACCGCTGGTTCACGGCCGAGGAGGCCAGGGAGTACGGCATGGTGGACCGGGTGCTGGAGTCGCTCGCCGACGTCCGCCCGGCCGCGTCGAAGCGACGGATGGGGCTGTGACATGGCGAACTACACGATTCCCTACGTCACCGAGCGGACCGCGCACGGCGAGCGGTCCTCCGACGTGTTCAGCAGGCTGCTCTCCGAACGGATCATCTTCCTCGGCACCGAGATCGACGACGGGGTGGCCAACGTCGTGATCGCGCAGCTGCTGCATCTGGAGTCCTCGGCTCCGGAGAGCGAGATCTCGGTTTACATCAACTCCCCCGGCGGCTCGTTCACTTCGCTGATGGCGATCTACGACACGATGTCCTACGTCAAGGCGCCGATCTCGACGTGCTGCGTCGGCCAGGCGGCCTCCACGGCGGCCGTCCTGCTGGCCGGCGGGAATCCCGGGCGGCGGTTCGTGCTGGAGCACGCGCGCGTCCTGCTCGGTCAGCCGGCCAGCGGCGGCAGCCGCGGCATGATCTCCGATCTCACCCTCCAGGCCAAGGAGATGGTGCGGATCCGCGGCCAGGTGGAGGAGGTCCTCGCCCGTCACACGCACCACGACATCGCGACGCTGCGCGCGGACATGGACCGCGACAAGGTGTTCACCGCCGAGGAGGCGGTGGCGTACGGACTCGCCGACGAGGTGCTCAGCCGGCGCCTCGCGATGGTCTGAGGCACCGGCCGGGCAGGGGCCGCGTCAGGCGACCAGGCAGAGTCCGTTGTACGGCGCCGTGGAGCGGCCGCGGCTCCTGTCGGCGCGGCGGCGGGTGAGCTCCCCCTGGGTCAGCGACAGCAGCTCGCCGAGTCCCAGGCCGAGGGCGTGGGCGGCGGCCGCGAGCACCTCCGAGGAGGCCTCCTTGCGGCCGCGCTCCACCTCCGACAGATACGGCATGGAGATCCGGGCCTCGTCGGCGACCTCCTTCAACGTGCGTTCCTGGGCGAGGCGTTCGCGCCGCAGGACGTCTCCCACCAGGTCCCGCCACAGGGGTTCCTTCGGCGCGTGCGGCTCGCCGGGAGCGGGGGCCGCAGGCCGCGGGCGGGGCGCGGTGGTGGCGGGGCGTTCGGACGCTGGGCGGGCGGTCCCCGGGCGGCCGGCGGGCGGGCGCAGGGGGATGACGCGGGCTTCGTTCGGCGCTTGGTTGCTCACCTCTTCAGACTAAATTCCCTGGACCACAGGGGAAGGGATCGGCATTCTGCCCTCGGTGGAATCACGATCGCGAAGGGGTGCCGGAACGATGCTGCGCGAGACGTTCGACGAGGTCGCGGAGTTGTACGACCGGGCCCGCCCCCGCTACCCCGACGCCCTGGTCCGGGACCTGGCACGGGTGGCCGGCCTCGGCCCGGACAGCCGGGTCCTGGAAGTGGCGCCCGGCACCGGTCAACTCACCGTCCCGCTGGCCGGTTTCGGCTGCCGGGTCACCGCCGTGGAACTGGGGCCCTCCATGGCGGCCGTGGCCCGGCGGCGGCTGCGGGAGTTTCCCCTGGTGGACGTGGAGGTCGCGGACTTCGAGCGGTGGCCGCTGCCGGGTGAGCCGTTCGACCTGGTCGTGTGCGCCACCGCGTTCCACTGGCTGGATCCGGTCGTGCGGGTGACGAAGACGGCGCAGGCGCTGCGCCCGGGCGGCCGGCTCGCCGTCGTCACCACGGACCATGTGGCGGGCGGTACCACCGAGTTCTTCCACCTCTCCCAGCCCTGTTACCGGCGCTGGGATCCGGCCACACCGCCCGGGTTGCTGCTGCGGGACCAGGCGGAGGTGGCCACGGACACGGGTGAGCTGGAGCGGGCCGAGGGCTTCCAGGACGTCGGCGTGACCAGGTACCTCCAGGACATCACCTACTCCGCCGACGAGTACATCGACGTACTGCACACGTATTCAGGCCATCGCGCCCTCGACGAGACCGCCCGGCACGGCCTGCTGGGCGACCTGCGCGAACTGATCGAGGGGCGGTTCGGGGGTACGGTGACCAAGCGCTACCTGCACGAACTGGTCGTCGCCACGCGCGGGTGAGACGACCAGCGATTTTGCGCCGCGCCGCCACCCGGCGGGCATGCGTCGTCACAGCCCGGGTACGCGCTGAGCAGGAGGGCCCGGGGGCAGCTCGCTGCTGGGTGGAGACGTGCATACGTCGCCGCCGTCCGGGTACTCGTAGTCCGCACACGTGACGCAGGACCGGAACAACAACCGAGGCCGAAGAGGCAGACGTCGAGCCGTGACTTTCGTGGGAGAGGTAATGGACACCGCCGTGATCCGGTCGGAGGCACAGGTCGTCGAAAAGACCGCCGGGACCAGGACGACGGGTGACGGGCCGCTGCCGGGAGTCGAGGATCCGAAGACCGTGGCCCCGAGGGACGCCCGTGAGCTGTCCCGTCAGTTCTTCCACCGTTTGGCCGCACTCGAAGAAGGCACGCACGAGTACCAGTACGCCCGCAACACGCTCATCGAGATGAACATGTCCCTCGTGCGGTTCGCGGCCGGCCGGTTCCGCGGCCGCGGCGACGACATGGAGGACATCGTCCAGACCGGGATGATCGGCCTGATCAAGGCCATCGACCGTTTCGAGCTGGCCCGTGAGGTGGAGTTCACCTCGTTCGCGCTGCCCTACATCGTCGGCGAGATCAAGCGGTTCTTCCGTGACACCACGTGGGCCGTGCATGTGCCGCGCCGGCTCCAGGAACTGCGCGTGGAGCTGGCCAAGGCCCGTGAGGAGCTCGCCAGCCGGCTGGACCGGGAGCCGACGGTCGCCGAACTCGCCACGCTGATGAACATCTCCGAGAACGAGGTGATCGAGGGGCAGATCGCCTCCAACGGCTACAACTCCTCGTCCCTGGACGCCGCGCTCACCGGTGACGGCCCCGAGGGCGGCGAGTCGGTTCTCGCCGACTTCATCGGTGTCGAGGAGGACGGGCTGCGGCTCGTGGAGGACTTCCAGTCCCTCGCCCCGCTCATGGCGGAGCTGAGCGACCGAGACCGGCAGATCATCCATATGCGGTTCGTGGAGGAGGCCACACAGGCGGAGATCGGTGAGCGGCTCGGCTGCTCGCAGATGCATGTGTCCCGGCTGATCAAGCGGATCATCACACGGTTGCGCGAGGGCATGCTGGGCGAGCTGGGCTGCGCCTGAGCCGACCGGGGGGTCACATGGACGGGAGCCGCCCGGAAGGGCGGCTCACCGGCCGTTCAGGCCCATGATGGCGCGGACACGCTTGCCGACCGGTACGCGCTCGACGGCGACCTCGGCGGCCAGCGCGTGGACGATCTCCAGTCCGTGCCGGCCGACCCGCCGGGGATCACGGGGGAAGCGCCGGGGCAGGGCGGCGCTGCTGTCGTAGACCACGACGGCCACGGCGAGGTCCGTGCCCTCCAGCTCCAGGATGTACGGCCCGTTGCTGTGCCGGTCGGCGTTGGTGACCAGTTCGCTGACCACCAGGAGCACCTCGTCCTGGGCACGGCGTCCCACGTCGGCGCACCACTCGGTCCTGAGCTGCTCCAGGAAGCCCGCGGCGAAGGCTCTCGCCTCGGCGATGCATCCCGGATCACCGGTGTAGTGTGCCGCCCGCCGCAGCGGTTCCACGGGCACGTCGAAACCAGTCGGTATCACTGCCCCGTCCAGGTGCTCGATCACGCGTTTCTCTCTCGGAAGCCGGACTGGCCGGACGCTGTTGCACCAGTGCTCGTACCCCGAGCCGCGCATCGCAGTCCCCGAGTCACCGTGACGGCCCTTACGTCGTCAGCGGCCCCGGGATTCCCGACGTGGACGCCGACTGCGTGGTTCCCGTTTCCGTGGTGTCCGATGCCAGCGGGGGCGACGGGGGTGACGAATCGGGCGAGTCCTGCTCCGTGGTCCCCGGATCGGAGCTCTCGGAGGAGGGCGTTTCCGGGCTGACCAGCGGTGCGGACGGGGCGGTGGACGTCGGCGGGCACGGGGAGGCCGATCCGTTGGGGGTCTCCGTGACGCCGGGCGTGAGACCCGGATCGGCGTCGGGGCTCGTGGAGACGCACGGCGAGGGAGAACTCGGCGTGGGGGACGTCGGCGGGGTGGGCGTGAGCACGCTCACCGACGGGGACGGGTGGTGCTTGGGCGGGTCGGTCTTGTGGTCCTTGCCCCCGGTGTCGCCGCGGTGCCGGCCGATCCAGTGGTCGCCGTCGGGGTCGTAGATGACGAAGATGTTGATGACCGTCGTCGAGGGTGCGACCACCACGACGTTCGCCGGGCGGTACGAGGACCAGGTGTCACCGGTGCGCCTCGGGGCGGCCTGCTGGGCGATGGGCGGGGTCAGCGGGTTGCCGCAGGCGCAGCGCACCCGGGGCACTCCGTGGCCGTCGACGAGGACCGCGGTCCCGGACTGGAGGACGGCCTGGTAGCTGGTGGCGGTCCCGTCGCGGTAGCCGTGGTTGGTGACGCGGGTGTCCATGCGCAGCTGCACGGGCGTGAGCGCGCGCAGGTGGGCGGGGACCTCGGACGGGGCGACGCCGGCGACCGAGGCGAACGCCCTGTTCTTCGCGGGGGCCGCTTGCAGGGCGCTGATCTGCTTCTCCACGTCGCAACTGGCAACCTTGCGGGTGCCGCCGTAGAGGCCGGGGGCGCCGCCGTCGACGCCGCGGACCGCGTTCGTGGGCGCTTCGGAGGTCGGGGAGGGCGAGATCGGCGGGGCGGAGTTGTCCGTCGCCGTGGACTCGGTGAACGGGTCGGGTCCCGACTTGCCGGCGGCCTGGAGGAAGACCTCGCCGCCCGAGCCGGCGCCCGAGCCTCCTCCGCCGTCGGAGCGGGTGAAGACGACCGCGAGGACCACGGCGGCCACCACGACCGTCGCCAGCACCGCGACCCGCGGCACGGACCGCCACCACGGGTGGTGGGGCTCGGGCGGGGGTGCGCCGCCGCCGCTGCTGCTCGGCGGCTGCGAGGGCGGGCCGCCCGGGGGCGGCTGGGAGGGGCCGGACAGGGGGCCCGAGGGCGGTCCTGTGGGGCGGCCGGAGGACGGAGATTCGGCGCTCACGAGGCCCTTCTTCCCGGCGCGGGAGCCCCGCACCTTTTACCGCATTTGGTCGCTTATGTCCACGACCCTCTCATTGTGTGCTCCGGCCCCGGTCCGCCCGCAAGCCGACGCGGACGGCCCTCCCGGCGGGCGCCCCGGCCCCGGGCTGCTTAGCGTGGCAGGGTGAGTGCCCGAACCCCCTTTGAGCAGGCAGTCGTCGCCCGCCACGGCTGGCTCCAGGCCGTGGCCACCGTGCTGGGCGCGGTGATCGTCATGGGGGCGGTCGCCGCGCTGGGACTGTGGGCGGCGGGCGCGGCGGACCTGCCGGACAACGCCTTTCCCCGGGTCGTCGCCGCGACCGTCGTCACCGCCGTCGGCGGCACGGTCGAGCTGGCGGGGGACGTCGGAGGGCTGGCCGACACCCAGGGCGGACTCACGGTGATCCCGCTCTCCGTGACGCTCACGGGGGCGCTGGCACTCGCCGCGGGCTTCCTGCGCCCGCTGCGGCACCGGGCCGTCGCCGGCGCCTCGGAGCTGGCGGGCTGGGCCGCCCGGATCCTCGTGCTCTGGCTGCTCGCGCTCCTCGGCCTGGCCTACGCGGCCCGCAAGATGTTCACGCTCTCCGTCGGGGACGCCGCAGTCGGCGACATCACGGACCTGTTCGGGGTCACGCCGAGGGTGGGCTTCACCACCGACGTGCCCTCCACCCTCCTCTTCGGCCTGCTCTGGGCCGCCGGGGTACTGGTGCTCGCGCTGCTGGTGTCGCGCGGGGCCCCACTGCCGGCCGGACTGCTGCGCTTCCAGGCATCGGTGCGCCCCGCCGCGTACGCCATGGTCGTCCTGCTGCTCACCTGGGTCGTCCTCGGGACGCTCGTCGCACTGGTCGTCGCAGCGACCCGCGGCCACGCCGCCGAGACCCTCGCCGTGGTCCTGCTCGGCATGCCGAACCTCGTCTGGCTCACGCTCACCGTCGGTCTCGGGGCCACCTGGAACGGCCGGGTGGAGGGCCCCTTCGGGCTGCCCATGCCGCATGTGCTGGACCAGGTGCTGCGTTCCTCGGACACCGCCGCGCTCGATCTGAGCAGCCTCGCCGAGTACGACGGCCGCGTGTGGTGGCTCGTGGTCGTCACCGCGCTCCTGCTGCTCATGGCCGCGTTCGTGATGGCGGCCCGCTCGCCCGCCCGGGTGCGCGCCTGGCAGCACTCCCTGCACATGGCCGTGGCCCTCGCTCTCACGGTGCTCATGATCTGCCTGGTCGGCCGCATCTCCGCCCGCTACGGCCTGTCGGTGCTCGGCATCGGCGACCTGGGCGGCCTCGGCGGGCAGCTGTCCCTCAAGCCCGAGCTGTGGACCGCGGTGGGCCTGGCCGTGCTGTGGGGGCTGGTCACCGGCTTCCTCGGGGCGCTGCTGGCGCGTCCGGTGCGACGACGGGGCATGGCCGGAAACGGCTGGAAACGGTGACCTCGATCATGGGAGGGTGCGTCCCGTCGAGGAAGGGGCAGCACATGGCGTTGGCACTCGAAGACCGGCTGGCCGTCACGGAGTTGATCGCACTGCACGGACACCTGGTGGACGGCGGCGAGCTGGACCGCCAGGCCGAGATCTTCACCCCGGACGTCGTCTACGACATGTCCGATCTCGGCCAGGGCGAGATCACCGGGATCGACTCACTCACCGCGGCGGCCCTCGCCCTCGGGGCCGCGAACCCCGTCGCCCACCACGTGACCAACGTGGTCGTCGAGGAGGTGGCCGAGGACCGGGTGCGGGCCCGCTCCAAGGGGCTGGGCGTCATGGCGGACGGTTCGTGCGGCTCGGTGACGTACGAGGACACCCTGGTGCGGACCGCCGACGGCTGGCGTATCCGGCACCGCAGGATGCTGGCCCGGCGGGTGCCGCTGGGCGGCCTCGGCCAGGGCTGAGGGCTCAGCGCCCGCGGAAGACCGGCTCGGCCCACCGGGGCGGCGGTTTCGGCCGCTCCTCGCCCGCCGCCACGACGCCCAGGGCTACCGCGGTGGCCGGGTGGCCGCCCGCCGGGGCGCCGCGCAGGGCGGCGACGAAGGCGAGGCAGGAGTCGAACCGGTCCTCGGGGCTCTTGGCCAGGGCCCTCGCGAAGACCGGGTCGAGGTGCGCGGCGAGGCCGGGGCGGGAATCCGACAGGGGCGGCGGCTCGTCGTACTGGTGGGCCCACAGCAGGGCCATGTCGTCGTCGCGCCGGAACGGCGGGCGGCCCGCGAGGGTCTCGTAGACGACGCAGGCGAAGCCGTAGACGTCGCAGCGGCCGTCGACCGGGCGGCCGGAGATCTGCTCGGGGGCCACGTAGTCGAGGGTGCCGACGAACTGGCCGACCGTCGTGAAGCCGGTCAGGGACAGGGACTTCTTCGTCAGGCCGAAGTCGGTGAGGTAGACGTGCTCGGGGTGGTCGCTGTCGGTGCCGCGGGCCACCAGGATGTTGCCGGGCTTGACGTCCCGGTGGACCAGGCCGTGCTCGTGGGCGGCGTCCAGCGCGGAACCCACCTGTGCGGCGATCCGGACCGCGGTCGCCAGCGGCAGGGGTCCGTCGCGGTCCAGGAGGTGGCGCAGGTCCCTGCCGGGGACGTAGCGCATCGCGATGTACAGGACGCCGTCCGTCTCGCCCGCCTCGAAGACCGGCACGATGTTGGGGTGGTCGATCGCGGCGGCCACATGGGACTCGTGGGTGAAGCGGCGGCGGAAGGTGTCGTTGCGGGCGAGTTCGGGGGCGAGCAGCTTGAGCGCGACGGTCCGGTCCAGCCTCAGGTCCCGGGCCCGGTAGACGACGGCCATGCCGCCCCGGCCGATCTCCCGCTCGATGCGGTAGCCGGCGATCTGCTGCCCGACCAGTTCGGAGGGGCGGCCCGAGAACAGGCTCGCCTCATGCGCCATCGGGCGTCACGACCTGGGTCGGGGCATGGCCGCCGGGGGCGGCGGGAGCCGGTGCGGCGGTGCGCGGGCCGTCGTCCCGGCCGGGGGCCGCGGTGGCGCGGGGCGCCTCGTCCGTGGCGTAGGTGCTCAGCCGGGTGCCGTCCGCGTACACCCAGCGGGCCTGGTCCGTGTCGTAGAGCCACATGGACTCCCCGTCCACGACGACACCGATGCGCAGTCCCCGGGTCCGGCCCTGGAAGGCCTCGCCCTCCAGGGTGCCGGACGTGCGTTCCTCGACCGCGGCCCGGTAGCGGGCCAGGGTCTGTTCGGCGCGGGCGAGCAGCGGGCGGGGGTCGGCGGTGGGGGTGAGGGGGCCGCCGGGCAGCGGCGGGTCCTGGGGGACGGCGAGCAGGTGGCGGCCGTCGACCCAGGCGGACCAGCCGTTGGCGCACAGGACGCGGGCCCACTCGCCGAGCCGCTCGACGATCTGGACCGGCAGCAGGGCGTCGAGGGGCACGGTGGGACGGGCCGGGTCGGGCGCCTCCCAGGCGGGCATGCCGTGCTGGGGGACGACGTGGGTGGGCCGGAAGCCGGGGGTCGTCATCGCGGGCCCTACTTCCGCATCACGGCGGGCTCGTGGCGGCGCAGCAGTCGGATGACGACGTAGCCGAAGGCCGCCGAGAGTACGGCCAGCATGGCGATGTTCAGCAGCCACACCCCGGCCGAGTGCTGGAAGGCGGGATCGGCGGTCAGCTCGCCGGGGACGATCCGGGCCAGGCCGATGGTGCCCGCCATCGCGCCGAGCGCCCACCGCGACGGCACCAGCCAGGACAGCTGCTCCAGCCCCGGCACGCCGTCGAGTTTCAGCAGGGCTCCGCAGAACACCACCTGGACGATGGCGAGCAGCACCAGCAGCGGCATCGTCACCTCCTCCTTGCGCACCAGCGCGGAGACCAGCAGGCCGAGCATCATCGCCGTGAAGGCCAGCAGGGCCACGGCGACCGTGATCTCGACAAGGGGCGGCATCAACACGCCCTCGCCGCCGGGCGCGTTGAGGTCGACACCGAGGAGCGCGACCAGGGTGAGCACCACGGCCTGCACCACGGTGATCGTGCCGAGGACCACGACCTTGGACATCAGGTACGCCGATCTGGACAGCCCCACGGCCCGTTCGCGCCGGTAGATCACCCGTTCCTTGACCAGTTCGCGGACGGCGTTGGCCGCGCCGGTGAGGACTCCGCCGACGCACAGGATGAGCAGCGCGTTCATCGCCGTCTCCTGGGTCAGCCTGCTGCCGGCCAGGGCACGGGCCATGGCGCCCATGACGAACGGCAGCGCGATCATGATGGCGAGGAAGGTGCGGTCGGCGCTGAGTGCGGCCGCGTACCGCCGGACCAGCGTGCCGAGCTGGGCACCGCGGCTGCGGGGCCGGGCGGGCGGCGTGATGACCACGGGGCCCTCGCGCGGCCGCCGGGGCTGGGCGGTCGCGTCCAGGACGTACCGGCGCCGCGCGGGCGAGGTGCGGAACTCCCCCGCCCAGTCCCGGTCGCGGTCGCGTTCGAAGGCCTCGAAGGCCTCCGGCCACTCGGTGAAGCCGAAGTAGGCCAGCGCGTCCTCGGGCGGCCCGTAGTAGGCGATCCGCCCGCCGGGCGCGAGGACGAGGAGCCGGTCGCAGACGTCGAGGCTCAGGACGCTGTGGGTGACGACGATGACCGTGCGGCCGTCGTCGGCGAGGCCGCGCAGCATGTGCATCACCGAGCGGTCCATGCCGGGGTCCAGACCGGAGGTCGGCTCGTCGAGGAAGAGCAGGGACGGCTTGGTCAGCAGCTCCAGGGCGACGCTGACCCGCTTGCGCTGTCCGCCCGACAGGCTGTGCACGGGCTGCCCGGCGCGCTCCTCCAGGCCGAGTTCACCGATCACCTCGTCGACCCTGGCGCGGCGCTCGGCCCGGGCGGTGTCCTGCGGGAAGCGAAGTTCGGCGGCGTAGGACAGGGCGCTGCGGACGGTCAGCTGGGCGTGCAGGATGTCGTCCTGCGGGACCAGGCCGATGCGCTGGCGCAGCTCGGCGTAGTCGCGGTAGAGGTCACGGCCGTCGTAGAGGACCGTGCCGTGGTCGGCGGGGCGCTGGCCGGTGAGGGCGTTCAGGAGCGTGGACTTGCCGGCGCCGCTCGGGCCGACGACCGCGAGCAGACACTTCTCCCCGACCGGGAACGACACATCGTCGAGCAGAATCCTGCGCCCGTGGTCGACGGCGACCGTGAGGTCCTGCACGTCGAGGGAGACCTCGCCGGTGTCGACGTACTCCTGCAACTGGTCGCCGACCAGGCTGAACGCCGAGTGGCCGATGCCGACGATGTCACCGGGGCCGACCGGGGCGCGGGTGACGGACAGACCGTTGAGGAAGGTGCCGTTGTGGCTGCCGAGGTCGACGATCTCGTACGTCCCGTCGGGCAGCGCGCGCAGTTCCGCGTGCCGGCGGGAGACCACCAGGTCGTCGATGACCAGGTCGTTGTCGTCGGCGCGGCCGATGCGCACGGTCCGGGAGGGCAGCGGGCGTACGGTCGTGGGCTGCCGGAAGGTGCCGGTCAGGCCGGGCATCGAGACCGCCGAGGGGCGCTCCGGGACCGGGGGCGGAAGGTTCGCCAGGACGGCGCACGGGCCGTCGGCGGGGCTGCCGAAGCGGATCACGCTGCCGGGTCCGACGTCCCACGCGTGGACGCGGCGGCCGTCGGCATAGGTGCCGTTGGTGCTGTCCTCGTCCTCGAGCGTCCAGTGGTCGGCCTCGGGTCGCAGCACCGCGTGGTGCCACGAGACCCGGGCATCGTCGATGACGATGTCGCTCAACGGGTCGCGCCCGACATGGTAGTCATGGCCCGGGCTCATCACCGTGGAGCCGGAATCGGTCTCCAGGACGAGCTCGGGCGCCGTCGGTGCGACCGGCCGCTCCGCCATGCCAGAATTCTACCGATTAGTCCACAAGTGCGCCTGGTGCGGAGCTGCCGGACCGGTCAGGCGACGGGGGTGAACAGGGCCGAGGCCATGCGCTGCATGCGCAGGGCGTCCACGGACTCGGCCAGCAGCTCGTACTCGGTGGTGTCGTCGCAGGCGGCGATCCGCACTAGCCGCCCGGCGGCCAACTCGTCGGCGACCAGCCCCTGTTGGGCTATGTCGGCACACCACACGCGCAGTACGGCGGGCACGTCGAGCACGGTGTCGGCCACCGGCACGAGCGCGCCGGCCGGGAAGTGCGGAGCCTCGGGCAGGGGGTCCAGCCGGTCGGCGATCCAGGAGGCCCGGTCGCGCAGCCACCACAGGGCGAGGGCGAGGGTCGGGGCGCGGTACGTTCCGAGGGGGACACCGATGCGCCGGCCGCCGCAGGTGCCGTACCCCGTGACGTGGCATAAGAACTCGTCGTGCACGATCCACTCCCCCGTTGCTCCGCCGGCCTTCTCGGCCGGGTCTCGCTCTCGGTGCGGCTCGTCTGCTGTGCGCGCGGCTCATGCGCTGTCCGTGACGGGTCCTTCGCCGACTGTGAAGGCCCTAGCAGACGAGTATGTTCACTACCGAAACACTGTCACCACATCTTTCCGGCCAGTCTCCTGGCACATTCACCCCCAGGCTTGGCCGAAAAATGGCGAGAGCATGCCACCGCCGTCATTACCTGGGGGGTAATCGACCACCCCGGGCATCGCGGGCATGGTTGCGGTACCGGGTCGCCGACAGTGCGGATCCGGGCTCCGACCAGCAGTTGTGTCCTCGATGGAGGTTGATCGCCCATGCCCGCGAACACCGATCGTTACGACAGTGCCGTCGCCCGCTACTTCGAGGCGTGGAACGCCCGCGAGCCCCAGGCGCGGGCCAAGGCGGTCGCCGCGGCCTGGACCGCAAACGGCAGCTACACCGACCCGCTGGCCGACGTCACCGGCCACGACGGGCTCGCCGCCGTGATCGCCGCCGCTCACGAACAGTTCCCGGGCTTCGCCTTCCGGCTCGCCGGCCGGGTCGACGGCCACCATGACACGGCCCGCTTCTCCTGGGAACTGGTGAACGAAACCGACGGTTCGGCACCGGTGGCCGGCTCCGACGTGATCACGCTGGACACGGACGGCCGGATCGTGACCGTGGTCGGCTTCCTGGACCGGGTCCCGGCCGGGGCCGTCTGAGCAGGCCGGCCGGGCGATGAGTTCTGCCGCTCGCGGCGGTCTCTTGAGCAGGGGGACCACCACGAGCGGAGGACGTCATGGCTGCGACCGGAGAAGTGGACGCGCAATTCACCGCGGTCCTGAGCAAGAACGAAGGCAAGGGCGGCTGGACCTGTGTCCGCTGGCCGGCCTCCGTGGAGCACTTCGGCACCCGGGGACTGGTCAAGGTCCGCGGGACGATCGACGGGCACCCCTTCCAGAGCTCCTTCATGGCGCTCGGCGACGGCACCCACATGCTGCCGGTCAAGGCCGAGGTGCGCCGGGCCATCGGGAAGGAGGCGGGGGACTCGGTGACCGTACGGATTCAGGAGCGGATCGGATGACCCACGGCGTCGGGGCCGCCGATCTCATCGATCGGCGGCCCCGACGCGGGCAGGACGCGTGCGCCCCGCACGGACGCGGGCGGGTCAGACCCTGACGATCGCGTCGATGCGGGCCAGCTCCTCCGCGTCGAAGTCCAGGTTGCGGGTGGCGCCGACGCTGTCCTCGATCTGCTGCGGGCTGCTCGCGCCGACCAGGGCGGAGGTCACCCGGCCGCCGCGCAGCACCCACGCCAGCGCCAGCTGGGCCAGCGTCTGCCCGCGGGACTTGGCGATGTCGTCGAGGGAGCGCAGCCGGCCCACCAGATCCTCGGTGACCGCCTCGGAGTTCAGGAAGGGGCTGTCGCTCGCCGCCCGGGAGTCCTCCGGGATGCCGTCGAGGTAGCGGCCGGTCAGCAGGCCCTGCTCCAGCGGGGAGAAGACGATGGAGCCGGCCCGCAGCTCGTCCAGCGCGTCCAGCAGGCCCTCGTCCTCGGGGCGGCGGTCGAGCATCGAGTAGCGCGGCTGGTGGATGAGCAGCGGGGTGCCCAGCTCGCCGAGGATGCGGGCGGCCTCACGGGTCTGCTCGGCCGAGTAGTTGGAGATGCCGACGTAGAGCGCCTTGCCCTGCTGGACCGCGGAGTGCAGGGCACCCATCGTCTCCTCCAGCGGAGTCTCCGGGTCGGGGCGGTGCGAGTAGAAGATGTCGACGTAGTCCAGGCCCATGCGGGTCAGGCTCTGGTCCAGCGAGGACAGCAGGTACTTGCGGGAGCCCCACTCGCCGTACGGGCCGGGCCACATCAGATAGCCGGCCTTGGTCGAGATGATCAGCTCGTCGCGGTACGGGGCGAAGTCGGCCTTCAGGGCCTCGCCGAGCGCGGACTCGGCGGCGCCGGGGGGCGGGCCGTAGTTGTTGGCGAGGTCGAAGTGGGTGACGCCCAGGTCGAAGGCGCGGCGCAGGATGGCCCGCTGGGTCTCGACGGTACGGTCCGCCGGGCCGAAGTTGTGCCACAGGCCGAGCGAGATCGCGGGAAGTTTCAGGCCGCTGCGTCCGGTGCGCCGGTAGGGCATGTCCGCGTAGCGGTCGGTGTGTGCGGTGTACAACGCGACTCCAGAGGGGTTGGCACGGCGTTCTGCGGACCGAGGTCCTGAGAACCGATGTCCTGAGAACCCTGTCCACTCTTTCGCGACCTGGGGGCATTGGTCCAACAGAAGAATCCGATGGAATTCAGCGGATAAGCTTCTCAATCATGGAACTGCGCCATCTTCAGCACTTCGTCGCGGTCGCCGAGGACCAGCACTTCACCCGGGCCGCCGAGCGGCTGATGGTGTCCCAGTCCGGTCTGTCCGCCTCCATCCGGGCGCTGGAGCGGGAGCTCCAGACACCGCTGTTCGTGCGGACCACCCGCCGGGTGACGCTCACGCCGGCCGGCCGGGCCCTGCTGACCGAGGCGGAGCGCATCCTCGCACAGGTGCGCTCGGCCCACGAGGCGGTGGCCGCGGTGCAGGGGGTGCTGCGGGGCATGCTCGCGCTCGGGTCGGAGCAGTGCATCGCCGGGGTGCATCTGGCGAGCCTGCTCGCCGCGTTCCGGCGGCAGCATCCGGATGTGGAGATCTGTCTGCGGCAGGCGGGTTCGGGTGCGCTCGCGGAGGAGGTCGCGGCGGGGCGCCTCGACCTGGCCTTCGCCGTGCGGGGGGAGCGGGAGGACACCGACCAGTTGCGCGCCGTACCGCTGACCAGTGAGCCGATGATCGTGCTGAGCCATGCCAGCCACCCGATCGCGCGCGCCGGTGCCGCCGTGACCCCGGAGGATCTGGGCGACGAGGTCTTCGTCGACTTCCACCCCGACTGGGGTCCGCGCCGGACCACCGACTCCGTCTTCGCCGCCGCGGGTGTCCGCCGCAGCGTGGCACTGGAGGTCAACGACGTCCACACGCTGCTCGACCTGGTGGAGGAGGGCCTCGGTGTCGCGGTCGTGCCGCGGCACTTCCGGCACAAGCGGAAGTCGCTCACCGCGCTCCCCGTGAAGGGCACCGGCGAGACCGTGTACGAGACGGTCGCCCTGCTGCCGCCCTCCCAGGCCACCAGCCCGGCGGCCCGGGCGCTCATGGCGCTTCTGGAGACGCAGGACGCGTAACCGGCCCGGATGCGCGACGCTGGAGTGCATGCATGCCAAGGACATCCTCATCGACGCGTACAGCCGCATCCGGGAAGAAGTCCACGCCGCCGTCGAGGGCCTCGACCCCGGCGGCCTGAACGCGCGGCCGGCGGCCGACGCCAACTCCGTCGCCTGGCTCGTCTGGCACCTCACCCGGGTCCAGGACGACCACGTGGCCGACGCCTTCGGGCTCGACCAGGTGTGGCTGTCCCAGGGCTGGGAGAAGCGCTTCGGTCTCGACCTGCCCGCCCGGGACACCGGCTACGGCCACACCGCGGCGAAGGTCGCCAAAGTGCGGGTCGGCTCCGGCGACCTGCTGACCGGGTACTACGACGCGGTGCACGAGCAGACCCTGGGGTGTCTGCGCCGGCTGACCGCCAAGGACTACGAGCGCATCGTCGACGAGCGCTGGGACCCGCCGGTCAGCCTCGGCGTCCGGCTGGTCAGCGTCCTGTCCGACGATCTCCAGCACGCCGGACAGGCCGCCTACGTCCGAGGGCTGCTTCAGAGCGTGTAGCCCGGCAGGACGACGTCCTCGATGAGGGCCTTGCGCTCGTCGTACGGGAGGAAGGCGCTCTTGAGGGCGTTGACCGTGACGGTGCGCAGGTCCTCGACGGTCCAGCCCGCCTCCTCGACCAGCAGGGTCATCTCGCGGGTCATCGTGGTGCCCGACACCAGCCGGTTGTCGGTGTTGAGGGTGACCCGGAAGCCCAGCTCCTTGAGGGCGGTGATCGGGTGCTCGGCGATCGAGGTGGCCGCACCCGTCTGGAGGTTGGACGTCGGGCACATCTCCAGCGCGATACGGCGGTCGCGCACCCAGCCCGCGAGGCGGCCGAGCTTGCCCGACGCGAGGTCGGGGATGTCCTCGGTGATGCGGACGCCGTGGCCGATGCGCTGGGCGCCGCAGACCTGGAGGGCCTGGTGGATGCTGGGCAGTCCGTGCGCCTCGCCGGCATGGATGGTGAACGGCACGTTCTCGCGGCGCAGCAGCTCGAAGGCGGCGAGGTGGTCGGCGGGCGGGAAGCCGTCCTCGGCGCCGGCGATGTCGAAACCGACGACACCGGCGTCGCGGAAGGCGACGGCGAGGTCGGCGGCCTCGCGGACGCGGTCGAACATCCGCATGCCGCACAGCAGGGTGCCGACGCGGACCGGGGTGCCCGCGGCCGCCGCCTTGGCCATTCCGGCGGCGAGGCCTTCCTGGACGGTCTCGACGACCTCGCTCATGGTCAGCTCGCCCCGGGTGTTCAGCTCGGGGGCGTAGCGCACCTCTCCGTAGACGACGCCGTCGGCGGCCAGGTCCAGGACGTACTCCTCGGCCGTGCGCAGCAGGCCCTCGCGGGTCTGCATGACGGCGAGGGTGTGCTCGAAGGTGGCTATGTAGCGCACCAGGTCACCGGAGTCGGCGGCCTCGACGTACCAGGCGGCGAGTTCCTCCGGGTCGGTGGTGGGCAGGGTGTGGCCGACCACGTCCGCGAGTTCCACCACGGTGGCGGGGCGCAGGCCGCCGTCGAGGTGGTCGTGCAGGACGGCCTTGGGGAGGCGGCGGATCACATCGGCGTCTACGCGCGTAGCAGTCATGGGTGGGGCTTTCTTTGAACGGGCGGTTCGGAGCGGGAGGAGGGTCAGCCGGCGGGCTGGAGCAGGTCCCAGCGGTTGCCGTAGAGGTCCTGGAAGACGGCGACCGAGCCGTAGGGCTCGTGCCGGGGCTCCTCCAGGAAGGTCACGCCCGCGGCGAGCATGCGGGCGTGGTCGCGGGTGAAGTCGTCGGTGTGCAGGAAGAAGCCGACCCGCCCGCCGGTCTGGTCGCCGACGCGGGCCCGCTGGCCCTCGTCCTTGGCGCGGGCCAGCAGCAGGTCGGTGCCCGACTCACGGGCGTCCGGGCGGATGACGACCCAGCGGGAGCCGTCGGGGCGGGGGGTGTCCTCGACGAGGTGGAAACCGAGCGCGCCGGTGTAGAAGCGGATCGCCTCGTCGTAGTCGCCGACGACGAGGGTGACCAGGGCGACGCGTCTCATCGGAACCTCTCGGGGTGGGTGGTTGACGGGAGAGGTTATACGTAAAACTTCCGGGGCGCCAGTCCGGGCCGAGAGGGGTTCGCGGGGGCGCCGTGGGCGGGCCGCGCGGTGCGTGACAGGGTGGTGATCACCGCCGGGGTCCCGGCCCCGGCACGCCCGTCACCGGACTGCCGCACAGGAGTCGAACGCCATGACCGAACGGCCGAAGTCGACCGGAGCCCCCGCCCACCAGAACGTCACCTTCCCCAGCGGCGGAACCACCGCCCACGGCTATCTGGCGCTGCCGCCCTCGGGGCGCGGCCCGGGTGTCATCGTCATCCAGGAGTGGTGGGGTCTGACCGACCACATCGCCGACGTCGCCGACCGCCTCGCCCGGGAGGGCTTCGTCGCTCTCGCCCCCGACCTCTACGGCGGCAATGTCGCCCACGAGAGCCAGGAGGCCCTGCGGATGATGCAGGACCTGCCGGTGGCCCGCGGTGTGGAGCTGCTCTCCGGCGCCGTCGACCATCTGCTGTCGCTGCCCGAGGTCACCTCGGAGACGGTCGGCGCGGTGGGCTTCTGCATGGGCGGCGGTTTCGTGCTGTACCTCGCCGCGGCCGACCCCCGGGTGAGCGCCGCCGTGCCCTTCTACGGCGTGATCCAGGGCGAGGCTCCCGACTTCTCGGGGCTGAAGGCCCGGATCCTGGGGCACTTCGGCGAGCTCGACCAGGCCATCCCCAAGGAGGCGGTGGACCAGCTGGCCGAGACGATCGAGCGGCAGTCGGGCATCACCCCGGACTTCCGCCGCTACCCGGCCGACCACGCCTTCTTCAACGACGGCCGCCCGGTCTACCACGCCGAGTCGGCCGCCCGCGCCTGGGAGAGCACTGTGCCCTTCCTGCGCGAGCGGCTGGGATGACCCGGCCCTAGCCCTTGGTGCTGCTAGCTCTCGGTGCCGCTGTGGAGGACGGCGAACGTCTCGCGCTCGCGGGTGCCGTCCGGTGCGTTCCAGGCTCCGGTGACCCGGCCGGTGACACCGGACGGGTCGTCCGGGGCCGGGCGCAGGACGCGGTGCAGGCGGAGGGCGGCGCCCCGGGAGAAGGACAGCTCAGTGGTCTTGTCGTCGTCGGTGACCGCGGTGGGCAGGCCCGAGGGGGCGGGGCCGTCGCAGGAGCGGGTGACCTCACGGTCGGGGGTGTCGGTGACGCTCTGTGCCTGCGCCTCGGCCCGGCCCTCGAAGAAGGCAAGCAACTGCTCCACCAGCACCGGGTCGTGGCAGCCGTCGTAGGCCCAGCGCGGGCCGAGCACACCGTGCTCCATGGTTCCGATCAGGGCGTGCTCGGCTCCCTCCAGCGGGGCGCCGCGATAAGTGAGCGGCACCAGGTAGGCGCAGGGCTCGGTGCCGGAGGTGTCGGTGACCACCATGAACTCGATCCCGACCTCGACCTGCGGGTCGTCCAGCCTGAATCCGCCGGCCTTGGTCAACTCCGGTGTGCCGCCGCCGGAGTACCAGGGGCGGGTGGGCAGCCAGGCGGTGAGCAGTTCGAGCTTGGTCGGCTTCAGGGTGGTGCGGTGGATGATGGCCATGCCGGAGGTTCTCCTTCGTCCGATGGGTGCGGGTGCTGGACGCGCGGCTCAGTCCGCCTGCCGGTGCAGGGCGTTGAGCGTGTCCAGTTCTTCGTCGGTGAGCTCGATGGCGCCCGCCGCGACGTTCTCGGCGAGGTGGTCGGGGTTGCCCGTGCCCGGGATGGCCAGGACGTGCGGGCCCTGGTGGAGGGTCCAGGCCAGGCGGATCTGGGCGGGGCTCGCGTCGTGCGCCCGGGCGACGGCGAGGACCGCGTCGTCGTGGGCGCCGGTGGCGCCCTGGGAGGCGCCTTCTCCGGCGATGGCGAAGAACGGCACGAAGGCGATGCCCTGTTCGCCGCAGATCCGCAGGAGTTCGTCGGTGGCGGGGGTTCGCGAGTCGAGCCCGAACCGGTTCTGCACGCACACCACGGGCGCGATGGACTGCGCCTCCTCAAGGTGGCGGGGTTCGACGTCGGAGAGGCCGAGGTGCCGGATCAGGCCCTCCTCGCGCAGCTCCGCGAGGGCGCCGAAGTGCTCGGCGATCGAGTCCTGCCGCATCCGGCGGAGGTTGACGACGTCGAGGTGATCGCGTCCGAGCTGGCGCAGGTTCTCCTCGACGTGGCCGCGCAGGTCGTCGGGGCGGGCCGAAGTGCCCCAGTCCCCCGAGTAGTTCCGGAAGGGGCCGACCTTGGTGACGATCAGGAGGTCGTCGGGGTACGGGGCCAGCGCGCTGTTGATGATCTCGTTGGCGGAGCGCAGCGAGGAGAAGTAGAAGGCGGCCGTGTCGATGTGGTTGACGCCGAGCTCGATCGCCCTGCGCAGCACGGCGATCGACCGTTCCCGGTCGCTCGCGGTGCCGAGGTGGAAGGCGGCACTGCCCGTCAGCCGCATCGCGCCGAAGCCGATGCGGCCGACGGTGTGGTCGCCGAGTTTCCAGGTGCCCGCGGCGTCCGCGGTGATCGTTTCGGAGCTCATCGGCGGAGTCTGACACATGCCCGACCTGCCGCTGAACGCCTTTTACGAACTTCTGTACGGCCCTCAGCAGTACAGGTTGGCCCCGGTGCTCGTGCCGAGTATCTGCGTGAACCGGCGGTAGGCGTCCACGCGGCTCTGGACCTGGGCCGGGTTCTTGCCGTCGCACTCCAGGGAGCCGTTGATGGAGCGGATGGTCTGCCCGAAGCCGGCCTGGTTGACCATCGCGTTGTGCGGGGTCATCGTGCCGGGACCGCTCTGGGTGTTCCAGTACCACAGGGCCGTCTTCCAGGCCACGGCCGCGTCGTTCTGCACCAGCCAGGGGTTGTTCAGCAGGTCGATGCCGAGGGCGTCGCCCGCGGCCTTGTAGTTGAAGTTCCAGCTGAGCTGGATCGGTCCGCGCCCGTAGTAGGCGGCCTGTCCGGCCGGGCAGCCGTACCACTGGCTCCAGTCGCAGTAGTGCGGGTAGTTGGCGGTGTTCTGCTCGACCACGTGGACCAGTCCGCCGGTCTCGTGGCTGACGTTGGCGAGGAAGGCGGCCGCTTCCTGCTTCTTGACGGTGTCGCTGCCGGTGGTGGCGAAGCCGGGGTACGCACCGAGTGCGGCGGTCAGACCGCGGTAGGTGTAGAAGGAATTCCGGTTCGGGAACATCTGGTTGAACTGCGCCTCGGTGACCACGAAGCTCGCGGCGGGTGCCACGGCCGCGGCCGCGGGCGGAGTGGCCGGCAGCAGGACCGGAGCGGTGGCGCCGAGGAGGACGGCGGTGACCACGGCGGAGATACGGCGTCTCGACACAGGATCAACTCCTTTGTGGAGCACGGCCGCACCCGGGTCAGGGCAGGACGAAGCCGGGCGCCTGGTCCGCACGTGCCGGCCGGGCCGGTCACGGCGTGGGCGCGGCCGTGGTGGGGGGTGGTGGCGCACACTCAACTCCTTTGGTCTGTACCAGTCAAGGGTGTAGACCAGTCAACTCGCTCGGACCGTGGGGAATTGCGGGCGCCCGGTGCGTCGGGGAAGGTGGCGGGGTGAGCGAGCGGCACTTCGACGTGTGGTCCGCGGGAGAGGCCTACGAGCGGTACATGGGCCGGTGGAGCCGTCTGGTGGCGGACGGGTTCGTGACGTGGCTGGGCCGTGGGCCGGGGCTGCGCTGGCTGGATGTGGGCTGCGGCTCGGGGGCGCTGACCTCGGCCGTGGCCGCCCGGTGCCGTCCCCGGGCGCTGCTCGGTGTGGAGCGGTCCCCCGGGTTCGCGGCCACCGCCCGCGCCTCGGCTCCCGCCCCGGCGCGCTTCGCCGTGGCCGACGCGCAGGCGCTGCCCGTGCCGGACGCGGTCTTCGACGTGGCCGTCGGCGGGCTCGTCCTGAACTTCCTGCCCGATCCGGGCGGCGCGGTGGCCGAGGCGGCGCGCGCGGTGCGGCCGGGCGGGCTGGTCGCGGCCTATGTGTGGGACTACGCCGAGGGCATGGAGTTCCTGCGCCGCTTCTGGGACGCGGCGGCCGCGGTGGATCCCGCGTCGGCGGCGCTCGACGAGGGCGACCGGTTCCCGCTGTGCGCCCCGGAGCCCTTGCGCGCGCTCTGGGATCGGGCGGGGCTCGTCGAGACGGCCGTCGCCCCGATCACGGTCCCGACGCTCTTCGCCGGCTTCGACGACCTGTGGGAGCCGTTCCTGGCGGGCCAGGGCCCGGCTCCGGGGTATACGGCGGCACTGTCACCGGCCGTACGGGCCCGGTTGCGGGAATCGCTGCGGGAGGCGGTGCCGGCCGGGCCGGACGGCACGATCGCGCTCACCGCGCGCGCCTGGGCTGTCCGGGGCGTCAGGCCCGACGCGCGAGCCTGAGCCGAGGGTGTCCGCTCAGCTCAGCGGCTTCTCCAGGACCGCCTTGCGGTGACTGAACGTCTCGATCGAGTAGCGGCCGTGGTAGCTGCCCATGCCGCTCTCCCCCACCCCGCCGAACGGCAGGTCGGAGACGGTGAGATGGGCCAGGGGCAGTCCGTGGCCGAGAGCGCCGGAGGACGTCTCGGCGGCGATCCGGGCCCGGGTGTCGTCGGACTCGGTGAAGACGTACAGGGCGAGCGGCTTGTCGCGCCCGGTGATGAAGTCGATCGCCCCGTCCAGGCCGGGGACGGTCACGATCGGCAGGATGGGCCCGAAGATCTCCTCCCGCATGACGGGCGAGTCGGGGGCGACGTCGGCGAGGACGGTGGGCGCGAGGTACTTCGTCGTACGGTCGCTGTCGCCGCCCACGACCGTCCGGCCGGAGTCCAGGAGCCCGGTCAGCCGGTCGAAGTGCCGTTCGTTGACGATGCGGCCGTACTCGCCGGACTGCGACGGGTCGGTGCCGAACAGCGTCTCGACCGCGCGGACGAGGGCGGGTTCGAGGGCCGCTGCTGTGGCGGGGTCGGTCAGGACGTAGTCGGGGGCGACGCAGGTCTGCCCGGCGTTGAGGAACTTGCCGCGGACCAGCCGGTCGGCGACGACGTCGAGGTCGGTGTCGCGGTCGACGAACGCCGGGGATTTGCCGCCCAGTTCGAGGGCGACCGGCGTGAGGTGCTCGGCGGCGGCACGCATGACGATGCGGCCGACGGTGCCGTTGCCGGTGTAGAAGATGTGGTCGAAGCGCTCGGCCAGCAGGGCCGTGGTCTCGGGGACACCGCCCTCGACCACGGCCACCGCGTCGGTGTCGAGGTAGGCGGGCAGCAGGCGGGCCAGGGCTGCGGAGGTGGCGGGGGCCAGCTCGCTCGGCTTGGCGACCACGGCGTTGCCCGCGGCCAGCGCGCCGACCACGGGGGCCAGCAGGAGCTGGGCCGGGTAGTTCCAGGGGGCGATGACCAGCACGACGCCGAGCGGGTCGTACTGCGTCCAGGCCCGCGCGTCCTCGCCGAGGTGGGCCGGGACCGGGGCGGACTCGGGGCGCAGCCAGTCGGCGAGGTGGTCCAGGGTGTGGTCGATCTCGCGGACGGTGAAGTCGATCTCGGTGCGGAAGGCCTCGGCGGAGCTCTTGCCCAGGTCGGCGTGGAGGGCGGCGGCCAGGTCCGCGCCGTTGTCCGTGAGCATCTCGCGCAGCCGGCGCAGCTGGGTCGTACGCCACTCGACGGGCTTGGTGCGGCCGGTGCGGAAGGTGGCGCGCAGCCGGGCCACGACGTCGGCGGGCTGCTCGGGGGTGGGGTGGTTCACGGTGCCTCACTGGGAGAAGCGCGGGCGTTTCGGCCCGGCGGCGGGTCTCGACGATCAGATGCATATTGCAACCTTTCAGATGCCAAAACAAATTCCGCCACGACCCGACTACTTTCCGTCGACGGCCCGTGACAGAGGCCCCGCCTCCCCGCCGCGCCCCGTGCTCTGGCGAGAATCACCCTTATGACCAGCGTTTCCCACCCCCTCGTCGCCCGCGCCCGCCATCTCGCCGACGATCTGCTCGCCCCGCATGCCGAACGCGTCGACCAGGAGGGCGTCCCCGCCGGCCACATCGACGCGGTGAAACGGTCCGGGCTGCTCGCGGTGAGCGCGCCCGAGGAGTACGGCGGCGTCCCGGCCGCGGTCGCCCGGGAGACCGCGGAGATCCTGGCCGGGGCGTGCTGCTCGACCTGGTTCGTGCAGACCCAGCACCACACGCCGGTGGCGACGCTGGCGAAGAGCGCGTCCCCGGCCCGGGACCGGCTACTGGGCCCGCTGGCCCGTGGCGAACTGCTCGCCGGGGTGGCCTACGCCCATCTGCGGGCCCATCCGCGCGCCCCGGTGCGTGCCATGCGGACACGTGACGGCTGGCGCTTCGAGGGGACGGTGCCCTGGTTCACCGGCTGGGGCCTCAACGACGTCGTGCTGCTCGCCGGCGTCACCGAGTCCGACGAGGTCCTCTTCGCCTTCACCGAGGCCCGCGCCCAGCCGGGTCTGCGCGCCTCCCCGCCGATGCGCCTCGCCGCCCTGACCGCCGCCCGCACGGTCTCGCTGGAGCTGGACGGGCTGTGGCTGCCGGAGGAGGCGGTCGTCCTCCGGCAGCCGTACGAGGAGTGGGCCGCGACGGACCGGCTGAAGACGGTGAACGCCTCTCCGGCGGTGTTCGGAATCGCCGAGGCGGCGCTCGCTCTCCTGGACGACGCGACGGCGGGACCCTTCCGCGCCCGCCTCAGCGCTGTGCGCGCCCAGGCCCATGCCCTCGCCGACCAGTGCGCCCCACACGAGCACCTGGAGGACCGTCTGGCCCTGCGCACCCAGTCCTACGCGGTCCTGCAAGCGGCCACCACCGCGGCGGTGGTGGCCGGGGGCGGCCGCGCGATGAGTCTCGCCGGAAAGCCCCAACGCCTGGCCAGGGAAGCCCTGTTCCTCATGGTCCAGGGTCAGACGAAGGAGTCACGCAGGGCCCATCTGAAGGCTCTGGGAAGCGGCCTCACCTAGCTTGGACACTCGCGCGGCGCCCTGGCCACTGGGCTCAGGGCAGAATCCCGCCATTGCCTCGGCGGCCGAGTCACATCCGCCATGCCCATGCCATAAAAGCGCTGAGTGACCAATGAAGTGAAGACTCGCTCCTCCGGTTCCTTACAGACGGTCGATCATCTGATGCCGACCCGGCGGCAGTTGGGTGCCGGTCGCCGCACCGTCGGGAAATCTCCCTGCTCAAATGCCCGCGACACCACTGCCGGTCGGCCGTAGCGGAGCGTCACCTCTCAGTCCTGCATTGGCGAGTACATGACTAACTAGGCCGACTCGTGCCAGTTAGCGTCTTTCACGCTGGATATCCCAGCAGGACAGCTTCAACAGGGGGATTCATCTCGTGCAAATGAGAGCCAAGGTCATCACGACGATCGCGGCAGGGCTGCTGGCCGCCGCGGGGATGTCCGCGCCCGCCGCGGCAGCGGCGCCCACCGACCGGGGCGCCCAGGCAGCGGACTCCGGCCGGGTCGCCGCCAACACCTGGGTCTATACGTGGACCACCGCGAACGTCCGCAGTTGTGCGTCCACCCAGTGCGGCATCAACTACACGGTCGGCCCCGACTACCGGTTCAGCGCCATCTGCTGGGACTACGGCGAGCACGTGACCCAGCACGGCTACTCCCACAACAAGTGGGTCCTGCTCGGCTCGGGTTCGAGCTGGGTCTGGGGCGGCCTCCTGAAGGGGAGCCAGACGGGCAACGTGCCCAACAGGTGCTGAACTCCGCCTGAGCAAGCGACTCGTCGCCTCATAAAGGCCACCAGCCGCGCCCGCACCCGATGGGGCTCCGCTGGTGGCCTCTTGCGTGCCCGGCGCGTGTCCTACGGAGCGAGCACGGCCAGGGCGCTCGCCACCGGTGCCGGGTCCAGTGGGCCGATGTGGTGGAGCAGTTCCGGTACGGCGTTGCTCACCCGGCTCACGGTGGTACCGCCCAGGCTGTGCCCGACCAGGACCACGGGGCCGTGCGCTGCCGCGCGGCGCACGATGCGCGTCACGTGCTTCTCGTAGTCGTCCAGAGACAGGGCGGCGACGGGCGAGGGCTCGGTGGCCATGGCCGCCAGGTCCTGCCTCTGGTACGACTCCGGCACGAACGCCTGGGAGCCGTGCAGCGGCAGATCCATCGCGACGACGCGATGACCGCGCAGGGTCAACTCCTGGACGCACACTCTGGCCTGCCCCCGTCAGGTGGACCCGGCACGACAGCATCCGCCCCTCTCACCGCTCTCACCGCGCGAACGGCACCTGCACGGACGCGGCGGGCAGGGCGCCGTGGGGATGCCGCCAGAAACCGTCCGCGGCGAGCCTCGGCAGCACTCCTTCCCCGAACCAGTACGCCTCCTCCAGATGCGGATACCCGGACAGGACGAACTCCTCGATGCCCAGCGCCGCGTACTCCTTGATCCGCTCGGCCACCTCCTCGTGGCTGCCGACCAGTGCCGTCCCCGCTCCCCCGCGCACCAGCCCGATCCCGGCCCAGAGGTTGGGGTGGATCTCCAGCCCGTCCCGGTGGCCGCCGCCGTGCAGGGCCAGCATCCGCTGCTGCCCCTCGGACTCGCTGCGGGCGAGCCCGGCCTGTACGGACTTCACGGTCTCGGGATCGAAGCCCTTCAGCAGGCGCTCCGCCTCGGCCCAGGCCTGTGCGGAGGTGTCCCGGGTGATCACGTGCAGCCGGATGCCGAACCGCAGCGTCCGCCCCTGCCGCGCCGCGAGCCCCCGGACCCAGGCGATCTTCTCGGCGACCTGGGCGGGCGGTTCTCCCCACGTGAGGTACACGTCGACGTGTCGGGCGGCGATCTCCCCGGCGATCGGCGAGGAACCGCCGAAGTACACCTCGGGCACCGGTTCCGGCACCCGGGCCAGCTGGGCGCCCTCGACCCGGAGGTGCTCCCCGTGCAGGTCGACGGTCTTGCCCTCCCACAACCCCCGTACGACCTCCAGGAATTCACCGGTACGGCGATACCGGTCGTCCTTGTCGAGGAAGTCGCCGTAGGCGCGCTGCTCCTGGCTCTCGCCGCCGGTCACCACGTTCAGGAGCAGCCGGCCGCCGGTCTGCCGCTGGAAGGTGGAGGCCATCTGCGCGGCGAGGGTCGGGGAGACGGATCCGGGCCGGAAGGCGACCAGGAACTTCAGACGCTCGCTGTGCTGGGCCACCATCGCGGTGGTCAGCCAGGCGTCCTCGCACCAGGCGCCGGTCGGGGTGAGCGCGCCCACGAAGCCCAGGTCCTCCGCGGCGCGTGCGATCTGGCCGAGGTAGCCGACCGTCGGCGGCCGGTCCCGTCCGGAGGCGGTGGCGGGCGTGCCGTGGCCGCCGCCGACGACATGGCGGCTGTCGCCGTTGGTGGGCAGGAACCAGTGGAAGGTGAGGGACACGAGGGGCTCCGATCCGATGGATGCGTCAGAGAAGGCCGTGACGGGGTGGCTTGGTGCTGTTCAGCACGTAGCGGCCGATGTGCTGGATCTTCCAGTGGGCCGGGTCGTGCAGGGTGTGGGTGCGGGCGTCCCGCCAGTGCCGGTGCAGGTTGAGGGAGTTGAGCGCGGAGCGAGTGCCGGACACTTCGAACAGCGCGCCGGCGACCTCGACCGCCGTCCGGGCCGCGTGCGCCTTGGCCGCGGCGACCGCGATGGACGCCTCGGCCGCCGACTCCTCGGTGAGGTCGGCGCGGGCCGCGTCCACGCGGCGGGCCGCCTCGCGCAGCAGCGCCTCGGACGCCCGGACCTGGAGGGCGAGTTCACCGAAGCGCTGGATCAGCAGCGGGTCCTCGGCGGCGGTCTCGGCTCCGCTCTCGAACCAGGGCCGGCTCCGGGTCCGTACGAACTCGGCGGCCTCGGCGAGTGCTCCGCCGGCGATGCCCGTGTCGATGGCGGCGTGCAGCAACTGGGCGATCGCGCCGTGGAGTTGGGGACCCCGGAAGGTGAGGTGGTGCGGCAGGACACGGTCGGCGGGGACGTGGACGCCGTCGAGGCGGACGGTTCCGCTGGCGGTGGTCCGCTGGCCCATGCCGTCCCAGTCGTCGATCACCGTCAGGCCCGGGGCGTCCCGGGGCACGTAGGCGACGTGCAGGGTGTCGTCCTCGGCGCGGGCGAGCACGGGGATCCAGTCGGCGAAGAGGGCTCCGGTGGCGTAGTGCTTGACGCCGGTCAGCGTGTGGGAGCCGTCGGGGCGGGGGGTCAGGCGGGTGCGGATGTCCTGGACGTGCCGGGTGCCCGCCTCCGACTGGGCGTTGCCGAAGCGGCGCCCGGCGAGGACCTCGCTGTGGAAGAACTCCTGTTGCCGTGGGGTCCCCTGACGGCGGATCACATTGACGTACACGAAGTGGCTCTGCGGGATCTGGGCGAGGCTGGCGTCGGCCGAGGCGAGCAGCCGGAAGATCTCGGCGAGGGTCTCCTGGCGTACGTCGGCGCCGCCGTGCTCGGCCGGCACGGTGACCGCGAGCAGCCCGGAGGCGGACAGGCGGTCCACCTCCTCGTGCGGCAGACGGCGTTCGGCGTCCCGCTCGGAGGCGGTGGCACGGAACTCGTCGGCGAGGGCCCGGGCCACGGTCAGGGCCTCGACGTCGTCGGCGATGACTTTCGTGGTCATGTGCGTCAGCCCGCCGCGGCCAGCAGGGGGGTGCGGCCCAGGGCGGTGGAGAACTGGTCCAGGACGTGGGTGAGGTTCTCGATCGCGGCCGGGGCGACACCGATCGTGCCGTCGTCGTGGGCGGTGATGTCCTTGTCGAGGGTGAACCAGCCCTGCACGATGTGCGCCGCGCCCATGGAGCTGAGGACCGGGCGCAGGGCGTAGTCGATGGCCAGGACGTGGGCGGTGGTGCCGCCGGTGGCCAGCGGCAGGACGGTCTTGCCGGTGAGGGCGTACTGCGGGAGCAGGTCGAGGAGCGCCTTGAGGACGCCGGAGTAGGCCGCCTTGTAGACGGGGGTGCCGATGACGACGCCGTCGGCGCGCTCGAACAGCTCGGTGGCCCGCACGATCGCGGGGTGCCGGAAGTCGGCGCCGAGCAGCGCCTCGGCCGGGATGGTGCGGACGTCGAGCGGGATCACCCGGTGGCCCTGGGCGACGAGGCGGGTGTCGAGGTGGCGCAGGAGCTTGCCGGTGCGGGAGGAGGCGGAGGGGCTGCCGGAGACGGACAGGACGGTGGCCATGGGTCCTCTTTCGGGGAGGAGGGGCGCCTCCGCGTGGGAGGCGCCCCCGGTGGTCAGGAGTACCAGGTGGGCTCGGGCAGTTCGCCTTCGAGGACCCAGCGGCCGACCTCGCGGCGCTTGTAGGCGACCGGGTCGTGCAGGGTGTGGGTGCGGACGTTGCGCCAGAAGCGGTCGAGGCCCTCGGCGGTGGCCGTGGAGCGGGCGCCGGTGACCTCGAAGACGCGGCCGGCGACCTCCAGGGAGACGTCGGTGGCGCGGGCCTTCACCGCGGCCACGCGCACCTCGAAGTCGCCGCGGGCCTGCTCGGTGACGGCGTCGGGGTCGTCGTGGAGTTTCTGGCCCTCGGCGGCGACGGCGTCGGCGAGGGCCTCGACCGCCCAGAGCTTGGCGGTGAGGTCGCCGTAGGTGTCGATGACGTACGGCTCGTCGACGGCCCGTTCGTGGCCGCCGTGCAGCCAGGAGCGTGACTTCTCACGGGTGTAGGTGGCGGCCGTCTCCAGGGCGCCGGCCGCGATGCCTAGGTAGAAGTTGACGAAGACCAGCTGGATGGTGGGGACGTTGAGGGTGTTGTAGACGCGCGGCTTGAACTGCTTGTCGACGTAGCCGGCCGCGGAGGACCAGGGGGTGCGCACGCCGTCGAGGGTGACGCCGCCGCTCTCGGTGAGCCGCTGGCCGATGTTGTCCCAGTCGTCGAGGAAGGTCAGGCCCTCGCTGTCGGAGGGCACGATCGCGAAGACATGCTGGTCGGTGCCGTCCAGGACGCCTTCGAGGACGGTGACGTCGGAGACCTTGCTGCCGGTGGAGAAGGACTTGCGGCCGGTGAAGACGAGGTCGTCGCCGTCCTCGGTGACGATGACGTCCTTGTCGCGCGGGTTGACCGCGCCGCCGAAGAACCAGCGGTTGCGGGACGCCTCGGCCTCCACGTGCTCCCACTGCTCCCGGGTGCCGACCAGGCGGGCGGCCCAGAACCAGAGGTAGTGGTAGCCGAGGAGCTGGCCGATGGAGCCGTCGGCCTTGGCGACCTCGCGGACGACCCGGTAGGCGGTGGGCCAGTCCTGGCCGGCGCCGCCGTGCTCCGTGGGGCCGAGCAGGGTGACGAGTCCGGAGTCCTTCAGAAGCTGGACCTCGGCGTAGGGGGTGGCGCCCGCGTGGTCGCGTTCGGCCGCGTCGGTGGCGAGGACGGCGGCGACCTCGGCGGCGCGGGCGATCCAGTCCTGGGCGGTCCGCGGGGCGGGGCCGGTCTGCCAGTGGGTGGGCGTGACGGTGCTCATGCGGGTGACCTCTTTCGCGGTGGGGGTTCAGGCCTGGGCGGGGGCGGACGCGTGTTCCGTGTCGGGCAGCTGTGCCTCCAGCTCCCGTACGAGCGGCAGCACCCGCCTGCCGAAGTACTCGACCTCCTCGTGGTAGTGCAGGAACCCCAGGAGCAGCAGGTCGACGCCGAGCTTCTTGTAGGCCACGATCCGTTCGGCGATCTGCTCCGGGGTGCCGATGAGTCCCGTGCGGAAGCCGTCGTTGTACTGGACGAGGTCCTCGAAGGCGGAGTCCTGCCACATGCCCTTCTTGTCGGCGGTGGACTGGCCGGCCTGCTTCACCGCCGCGCCGAATCCCTCGACGGCCTCGGTGTCGGCCTTGGCGACGATCTCGCGAAGCGTCTCGCGGGCCTCCGCCTCGGTGTCCCGGGCGATGAGGAAGCCGTTGAGGCCGAACTTCGGTGCGGTGCGGCCGACTTCGGCGGCGGACTTGCGGACGTCGTCGATCTGCTCGACGACCCCGTCGAAGTCCTTGCCGTTGGAGAAGTACCAGTCGGACACCCGGCCGGCCATGGCGCGCGCTGCACTGGAGTTGCCGCCCTGGAAGATCTCCGGGTGCGGCCGCTCGGGGGTGTTGAGGGGCTTGGGCTTGAGGGAGAAGTCACGCACCCGGTAGAAGTCTCCGGCGAGTTCGGCGTGGTCCTCGGTCCAGATCCGGCGCAGGGCGGTGATGAACTCCTCGGAGCGGCGGTAGCGCTCGTCGTGCTCCAGCCAGGGCTCACCGAGGGCGGTGAACTCGCCCTTGAACCAGCCGGAGACGACGTTGACGGCGAAGCGGCCGGCCGAGAGGTGGTCGGCGGTGGCGCCGAGCTTGGCGAGGACGCCGGGGTGCCACAGGCCGGGGTGGACGGCGGCGATGACCTTCAGACGCTGGGTGGCGAGCAGCAGGGCGAGGCTGAAGCTGGTCGACTCGTGCTGGAACTCGGCGCCGTAGCTGGCCATGTAGCGGACCTGGCTGAGCGCGTAGTCGAAGCCGTTGTTCTCGGCGAGGACGGCGAGTTCGCGGTTGTAGTCGTAGCCCCAGTCGGTGCGCTGCTCGATCCTGCTGGTGACGAGTCCCCCACTGACGTTGGGGACCCAGTAGGCGAATTTCACGGGCGCGGCAGGCATGCGTGACTCCTGTTGCGGAATGTTTTCGGGCACGCCGAATTCAGAGGGTGCCAAGGAGTGCGTGGACACACTGAATTCAGGCGGGAAATGGAGAAAGCGCGGCGGATCGCAGAGGGTTGATCAGGCCACGGCGCAACAGGAGGCGCTGGAGACGCGAACGAGGTCGACATGGCGTCGCCGCGTGAGGTCCAGTCGCATCTTCATGTCGTCGATGGTGGCAGTCGGCGGCGAGCACCGTCAAGGAAAACCCGACCGGTCTCGTATCCCGGACCATTGAATTTCACGAACGTGTGACAGGGAAACCCTTGAACGGCCCCGGAAATCCGCCGCATTCTGCTGGACGTGCGAACCGAACAGCTGGAATACATAGCGGCGGTCACCCGGCTCGGGTCCCTGCGCCGGGCGGCGGAGGACCTGCGCCTGTCGCAGCCCGCGCTGAGCGAGACGGTCAGGAACCTGGAGCGGGAGCTGGGAGTCGATCTGCTGGAGCGCAAGCGGTCCGGGGCGACGATGAGCGCCGCCGGCCGTGAACTGCTGCCTCACATCGTCGGCGTACTGGAGGCGGTGGACCGGCTGCGGGCGGCCGCGGGCGAGCGGCACCGCATCAGCCGTATGGTCCGCGTGGGCACGGTGAACGCGGCGACGGTGCCGCTGCTCATCCCGGCGGTCGAGGAATTCCGTGCCGCCCATCCGGTCACCCAGGTCGAGGTGGTCGGCGCGCAGCAGAAGGAGATCCACCAGGCGCTGTCGGAGGGCGGTCTCGACCTCGGTCTCGTCAACCACCTCGACCGCGACGACACACCCACCGGTTTCGAGTCCACGACGCTGCTGCACGGGCGGCCGGTGGTGTGCCTGCGCCCGGACAGCCCGCTCGCCGCGCGGTCCTGCGTGACGGTGGACGATCTGCTCACCCAGCCGCTGATCGCGATGCGGACCGGCTATGTCATGCACCGCTTCGTCCACCGGCTGCTGGACGGCCGTGACGCGTCCTTCGCGTACTCCACCGACGGCGCCGAGATGGGCAAGCTGATGGTCGCCGAGGGACTCGGGGTGACCGTCCTGCCGGACTTCAGCGTGCTCGGCGATCCTCTGGAGCGGCGGGGGACGATCACCCTCCGGCCGATCGAGGGCGACACGACCCGGGTGCTGCTGATGCTCCGGCGCCGCAGGGCCGAGTCCGTGCCGCAGGCCGCGCGCGACCTGCACGAGGCGTTCGTACGCCGGGCCCGGCAGCTGGGCGGGGTGCCGGCACCGCCCGGCTGAGGTCTCTGCTCAGTCCTCGTCGCGCGTCTGCACCACCACGAGGAACGCGTCCGACTTCAGGTCCATCACGACGGTCGCGGGTTCGCCCTCGGCACGGCAGCGCGCCGCGTACTCCTCCGCCGGCCACGATCCGCGCGGAGCTCCCGCAGAAAACCGCTCCAACACCTTCGCGCCCATAGCGGCTGCCACCTCCGTTGTTCGCCTCTCCGACATCCGTACCTCTTCGGCTGCCCCCGATACGCCCGGACATGTGCGGGGCGCGTGCATCCACACACCCCGCACGACCGGAAGCAGATCATCGTCACCCCCTCTCCTGCCGGGAGCCCCACGATGAACGTCTCGGTCGTCCTCCTCACCTCGGACCTGCGCCTGCACGACCACCCGCCCCTGCGGGCCGCCCTGGGCGGCTCCCGCCAGGTGGTTCCGTTGTTCGTGCGCGACCGGGACGTGGACCGGACGGGGTTCGCCGCCGCGAACCGGCTGGCGTTCCTCGCCGACTGTCTGCGCGATCTCGACGCGGGCCTGCGCGAGCGGGGCGGCCGGCTCGTCGTGCGGTCCGGCGATCCGGTGGAGCAGGTGTGCGGGGTGGCCGCCGAGGCCGAGGCGGACGAGGTGCACATGGCGGCGGACGTCAGCGCCCACGCCATCCGGCGGGAGGAACGGCTGCGGCGCGCCCTGGAGGCGGAGGGAGTACGCCTGCACGTGCACGACACGGTCACCACGGCCGTGGCCCCCGGAGCGCTCACCCCGGCCGCCAAGGACCACTTCGCGGTCTTCACGCCGTACTTCCGCCACTGGGCGCGGCAGCCGCTGCGCGGCGTTCTCGACGCGCCCGAGGCGGTCCGGGTGCCGGAGGGTGTGGGCTCCGAGGAACTGCCCTCCCGGGCCGGGGTGGCCGGGGTGTCCCCGGGACTCGCCCGCGGCGGTGAGGCGGAGGGCAGGAGGCGGCTCGCCGCCTGGCTGCGCGGTGGCATCACGGCGTACGACAAGGGCCATGACGATCTGGCCGGCGACGCCACCTCCCGGCTCTCGCCCCATCTGCACTTCGGCACCCTCGCCCCCGTCGAACTCGTCCACCGCGCCCGCGCGGCGGGCGGCCCGGGGGCCGAGGCCTTCGTCCGGCAGCTGGCGTGGCGCGACTTCCACCGGCAGGTGCTCCGGGCGCGCCCGGACGCGGCCCACGCCGACTACCGCACCCGGCACGATCACTGGCGCCCCGAGCGAGAGGCTGAGGAGGAGATCCGGGCCTGGCGGGAGGGCCGCACCGGCTGTCCGGTCGTCGACGCGGCGATGCGCCAGCTGCGGCACGAGGGCTGGACGCACAACCGCGGCCGCCTGCTGGCCGCGAGTTTCCTGACGAAGACCCTGTACGTGGACTGGCGGGTCGGTGCCCGGATTTTCCTGGACCTGCTGGTGGACGGCGATGTGGCCAACAACCAGTTGAACTGGCAGTGGATGGCCGGGACCGGCACCGACACCCGCCCCAACCGGGTGCTCAACCCCGTGGCCCAGGCAAGACGGTACGACCCGGACGGCGCCTTCGTACGGCGGTGGGTGCCCGAACTCGGACACCTCACCGGGCCTCAGGTGCACGAGCCGTGGAAGCTGCGGGGCCCGGAGCGTGCCGCGCTCGACTACCCGGACCCGATCGTGGACCTGTCCGACGGCCTCGCCCGCTTCAGGGCTGCGCGGAAGCGGACCTAGCGGACCCTCCGTCGGCCGTGCCGCCCGTGTACAGGCCGGACAGCGCCTCCACCGCCTCCTTCAGGGCCGTCGGGCGCACCATGGCCGGTTCGGAGCGGCCGTGCCAGCCGGGACCGGCGAGCATCACCCGGGGCCGTCCGCGGGCTCCCTTCACGCCCCACTGGGTGCCGGCCACGTGCTGGGCCAGCGGTAAGTTGGCGGCGGAGCGGGTCTGCGCCCACAGGACCACGGCCGCCGGACCGAGCCGTCGTACCGCCGCCATCAGTGCCTCCGGAGGGACGGCGGCACCGAACATCCGGGCGGGCAGCCGGAGTTCGCCCAGTCCGGCGTTGAGCGCCTCCAGGGCGAGCGTGTGCTGTTCACCGGGGACGCAGGCCAGCACCACGGGTCCGGGGGCGGGCGGCCCGCCCTGCGGAACCGGAGGGCGGGTGTGACGGCGCAGTGTGCTGGACACATGCCAGGACAGCAGGTGCTCGACCTCCACGTAACGGTCTCCGGAGGAGGCCCACTTGCGGCCCACCGCGTGCAGGGTCGGCACCATCACCTCCTGCCAGGCGACCGCCAGTCCGTGGGTGCCGACCGCCTCGGCCAACTGCTCCTCCACGGCGGGCGCGTCGAGCCGTACCGCCGCGCGGGCGAGGCCGCGGCACTCCTGGCGCACGTCCCCCAGGGGGAGCGTGCCGGCCGCCCGTGAGCGCGCGCCGCCCGCCGGTTCCGGCGCGCTCGGCGCCGCCTCGCCGCCGCCGGTACCCCGGCCGGCGGCCTCCTTGGCGGCGCGGGCCGCCTCGGCGGGCGGTACTCCGGCGGAGGTCAGCCGGCACATCGTCTCCAGTACGGCGATGTCCTGTGGGGCCCATCGCCGGTGCCGGCCGCCCGCGTGCTCCGCGGGCCCGATGCCGTAGCGGCGGTCCCAGGAACGCAGCGTGGTGGGCGCCACGCCGAGCCGCCGGGCGAGCGCACCGGTGGTCAGGCTCGTTCCCCGGTCCGGGGAGGCCGGTACGGACCCGGGCCCCGCTTCCTCGTCGTCCGGGATGTCCGCCATGACTCCGACTCTACGACCCGTACGACGCAGAACCGATGCGAGTTGAGAGGGGCGTCTTCCGGCTTCCACGATGGCGGCACCGACGGGCACCGACGCGCGCCCACGAGATCAGGAGCCGCCATGAATCCGCGTCCGAGCGCCGAACGGCTCCCTGCCCCTGCGCGCGAAGCCCCCGGCGAGGAGGAGCTCGCGCGGGGTCTGGTGGAGGGCGACGCCATGTGCCTGGCCACGGTGTACCGGCGCTGGTCGGCACTGGTCCACACCCTGGCCTGGCGCTCCCTGGGTGACACGAAGGACGCGGAGGACGTCACCCAGCAGGTCTTCCTCGGTGTGTGGCGGGGGCGCGGCAGCTACCGGCCCGAACTGGGCACACTCGCCGGGTGGATCGTCGGCATCACCCGCCGCAAGATCGCCGACGCGCTCTCGGCGCGCTCCCGCCGCCTGGAGCTGATCGCCTCGGCGGGGCACCGGCTCGCCCTCGTCGACCACGACCGGGACCGGCCGGAGGCCGCCGTGGACCGGGTGGTCGTACGTGACGCGCTCGCCGGACTCCCGTCTGCCCAGCAGCGGGTACTGCGGCTGACGTTCTACGAGGATCTGAGCCAGACGCAGATCGCGGAGCGCACCGGCTGGCCCCTGGGCACGGTCAAGAGCCACGCGCGACGCGGACTGCACCGGCTGCGCCGCCACCTGGAAACCAGCTTCGACGCAGAAACGGTGCGGTGATCACCACCCCTCCGCACGTCGCCGAGCCGCCCGGAAAATCAAGCGACGCCGGTGCATCCGGACCCGGGCCGGCGACAGAACCACGGCATGCGGCGCTCCCCCTCGCGCCGACAGGGAGCCACCCCTCGACTCCCTGCTCGCCCTCCGGAGGGAGTCGGTGCCCCCCGGAGGGCGAGGCACCCGCGTGCCCGGGCGTAGATGTCGGCGCCCCGTCCCTCCCGCCTGGCTCCCCGACCGTTGCACATACCGCTACACATAAAGACAAAATAAGCGCAGAATGAACGTACGCGGCGCTTACCGCATACCGCACCAAACGCGGTCAGGCCAGCAAGTCAAAGGAGACGCGTCATGGCCAACGTCTCGCCCACCCGAGGTGACATCTCCAGCCACCCCGACGTCAACGAAATGCGGGACCGCTACGCCCGCATGCTCGGCGGTCGTGATGTGGCACTCGTGGACGGACCGGTGTTCCTCCTCGGTCTGTACTGTGCCGCATCCCCCTGGATAGTCCACTACACGACGAGCCAGCCCGACCTCGTGGTCCACAACCTGATCGTGGGCATAGCGATCGCTCTGCTCGCCCTCGGGTTCACCCGGGCTCCGGAGCGCATGTACGGCCTGAGCTGGGCCATGTGCGCGCTGGGTGTGTGGATGATCGTCTCGCCGTGGATCGTCGGCGAGAGCCCGGACGCGGGAGTCGTGTGGAACAACATCATCATCGGCGCCCTGGCTCTGATCCTGGGGCTGATGTGCATCGGTACGGCGGCGAGGAGCGCCCCCAAGTCGTAGGAACCCGTGCGTGAAGGGGTGAAGGCAACAGACACCGGGGCCGGCCCGCCCGATCGCGGACCGGCCCTTTCGCGTCCCGCTCCTCCCGTCAGCCGGCCGGCACCTCCCACGGCTCCTGCGGCAGCGGACTGCCGGTCTCCAGCAGGGACTTGAGGTTGGACAGCACCGCCGGCCAGCCCTGCGACACGGCGGAGAGCTCGCCCTCGTCGTGGAGGTCCTCGTGGGTCACGGTGAGGCGGACGATGTCGGCGTGCGGCCGGATGTCGAAGGTGACCCGGGAGGCCCGGCCCTCACGCCCCTCCTCCGCGGGGTCGGCCCAGGTGGTGACGAGCCGGGTGGGACGCTCGCTCTCCACGACGGTGCCGACCGCGTCGGCGATGCCCGAGCCGTCCGTGCGGACATGCTCCCAGTGGGATCCCGGCCGCCAGTCCGAGACATTGGCGTGCCCCCAGTAGGCGGCGGTCAGATCGGCGTCGGTGAGGGCGTCCCAGACCTTCTCGGGCGTGCTGCGGATGTAGAGGACGTACACGTATGTCGGTGTGCCGGTCATGGCTTCCTCGGCTCGTCGCTTCACGGCGCCGAGCGCGCTGAGGCGCGGGCGCTCGAACTTGTCGATCCACCGCTCCTGGATCTCATGGAGGGGGACGGGGTTGAGGTAGTGGAGCTTCTCCCGCCCCCGCCGCACCGTGCTGACCAGGTTGGCGGCCTCCAGGACGGCGAGGTGCTGGGTCAGCGACTGGCGCTTCATGGCGAAGTGCTCGCACAACTCCCCCAGCGTCTGGCCGCTGCGCTCATTCAGCCGGTCCAGACCGCAGCAGAGCCCCCAGCTCACGGTGATGGGCGGCCACCCACTCCCCGGCGGACCGCACCTCGTCCACGACGCCCGCCTCGCGCAGGGCCACCATGGCCGGCTCGCCGCGTGCCGCACCGGCCTCGATCCCCCGCCGGCAGCGGTCCTGCCACCACAGGATCGTGTCGATGAGGTCGTCCCGCCCGTCGAGGCCGTAGGCGTCGCAGACCAGACGGATCCGACGCGCCGCCTCGGCCACGTCACTCACTCCCGGTCCCAGATCGAGGTACTGCCAACACAGGTGGGCGATGTCGTGCACCCGCTCACCCGGGGCCGCCAGGTCCCAGTCGACGAAGGCGAGCGGCCGCCACCGCCCGCCCCGCACGGCGTACACGGTGTTCTTCGGGGCGAGGTCGTTGTGGCACACGACGTCCTGGTCGCCGGCCTGCGGTGTGCCGTGGGTGAGGTCGTGGAAGGCGCGGACGAGCCGGGCCACCTGCCCGAGAGCGGCGTCGGTGCGGGCGGCGGCACGCTCGCCCGGCGTCAGGGCCGCCCGTCCCTCGATGTACCCGAACGTCTCCCGGCCCCGCTCGTCCGTCCCGAGGAAACGCGGCGCGCCCGGCCAGCCGCTCCGCTCGAACAGGGCGAGCAGGTCCCGTACGAAGCCCGACCGCGGTGCCGGAGTACGCCGTACGGTCGCGCCGACCCGTACGACCTCGTTGACCGCGCCACCGCCGAGCACTGACTCCTCCACCTGGGGATCCGCCTTCCCTCGCCGCCGAGAGGGGCAGGGTACGCGAGGGAAATCCGGTCGCCGGTGGGATGTCCGGCTGGCACGCTGCCGCCATGGCTGACGCGGAAGTACTGCTCATCGGTGGCCGGGCCGGGGTCGGGAAGACGACGGTGGGGTGGGAGGTCTCGGCCCGGCTGCGGGCGGCCGAGGTCGGGCACGCCGTGATCGACGGCGACTTCATGGGGCAGGTGCATCCGGCGCCGGAGGGCGATCCGCACCGGGCCGCCATCACCGAGCGGAACCTGACAGCCGTCTGGGCCAACTACACCGCGTTGGGCTGCCGGCGTCTGGTGTACGTGAACACCGTGAGCGTCCTCGCGGAGGCGGAGGGCATCTTCCGCGGGGCGATGGGGGACGGCGTACGACTGGTCCGGGTGCTGCTCACCGCCACCGACCGGACGGCGGAACTCCGGCTGCGGGGGCGGGAGATCGGCTCGGAGTTCGAGCATGAGCTGCGAGGCAGCGTCCGCAAGGCACGGATGCTGGACGAGCGGGCGCCCGGGGACACCCTGCGGGTCGCCACCGACGGACGCTCGGTGATCGACATCGCGGACGAGGTGGTCCGCGCCACCGGCTGGGTCACGCGGTGACCCACCCCTGGCCAGTGGTTGACGCGCGGGCGGAGTGTCCGCGGTTCCTGGGGGCACACGCACTGGTGCGGGGGTCTTGACAGAAGAGGGGCGGAGATGGAAGTCGACGGCATCATCAGTGCCATCGTGATCGGCATCGTCATCGGAGTCCTGGGCCGGCTCGTCATCCCAGGACGCCAGCGCATCGGCATCCTGTGGACGATCCTCGTCGGCATCGCTGCCGCGCTGATCGGCTCGGCGATCGCCGGCGCCTTCGACGTGGCCGACACCGACGGCCCGGACTGGATCGAGTGGCTCATCCAGATCGGCCTCGCCGCACTGGGCGTGGCCGCGCTGGACCGGTCGAAGGCCCGCCGCTGACGGCGGGCGAACAGCATCACGGGCGCCCCTCACCGAGGGCCGACCCACGCTGAAGCAGGGCGCGCCGACAGAAGATCGGCGCGCCCTGCGCGTAGGGCCCCGTAAGACAGGGGCGCGGTCCCGGCTCCTGCCGGGGACAGGACTACGGCACGTACACGTACGGCGTCGTCGTGGTCAGCGCCTGGAAGCCGAGCCGTTCGAGGACGGGGCGGCTCGTGCTCAGGGCGTCGACCTGGAGATAGCGGTAGCCGCGGTCCACGGCGGCGCGGGCCCGGTGGGCGACGAGCGCGCGGTAGATGCCGCGACCGCGCCACTCCTCCAGGGTGCCGCCGCCCCACAGCCCGGCGAAGCGGGTGCCCGGGACCATTTCCATCCGGGCGGCGCTGACCGGGATGTCGCCGGCGAGCGCGACGACGGCGACCACGCTGTCCGGGTCGTCCGTCAGCCGGGCCAGGAGCTGGTGCCGCAGCCGCGAGCTGTCGGTACCGAAGGCCTTCTCGTGCACGTCCGCGACGAGGTCCACGCCCGCCCGGTCGGTGACGGGCAGCAGGCGGATCCCTTCCGGCGGATCGGCGTCCAGGGTGAGATCGGCGACCTCGCCGATCATCAGCGTCTCCTCGGGCAGGGGGGTGAACCCGGCGGCTCTGAGCCGCTTGCCCAGATCCACGGGCAGGTCGTGCCCGTAGACCTTCCACTCGAACTCACGGCCGAGCGCCGTGAAGTAGGCGATCTGTTCGGCGATCGCCGCGTCGGCGCCCGCCGCGTCGAGATCGGACCACACGACGCCGTTCCAGCCCTGGTCCGACGAGACCTGCCGGACCACGCCTCCGGTCCGCTCGACGCGGGCATCGGGGCCGTCCGGCTGTGCGCCCTCGCGCATGTCCCGGTCGTACAGGGCGAGTATCGCGGCATGATCCATGCGCTCACTTCATCACCCGCACGCTCCGAGAGCAACGGCGTTTACGGTGTTTACCGCGTTTACGACGTTTGTGGCCGTCCCGTGTCCGGCCGTACCGCGGCCAGGTACGCGCTGAGCCGGTCGCGGTTGCAGGCCAGGCAGTCGATGCGGGCCTGGATGCGGTCGATGTGGGCGCTCAGCAGGGCCGCCGTCTGCGGGGTGAGGTGCTCCGGGGGCAGCAGGATCTCCTCGGGTCCGGAGAGGTAGGGCAGGATCGCCCGGATCATC
Source organism: Streptomyces lincolnensis (assembly GCF_001685355.1). GTDB lineage: Bacteria > Actinomycetota > Actinomycetes > Streptomycetales > Streptomycetaceae > Streptomyces > Streptomyces lincolnensis. The sequence goes on from NZ_CP016438.1 coordinate 637,260, forward strand.
TCCGTGGTCAGGCCGGAGTCCAGCAGGCCGCGGATCTGCTGGACGTCCCGGACGGCGGCCTCGTCGTAGGCGCGGTAGCCGTTCCCGGTCCGGGCCGGGTGCAGCAGGTCCTGTTCCTCGTAGTAGCGCAGCAGACGGGTGGGGACGCCGGTCCGCCGGGACAGTTCGCCGATCTTCATCAGGCCGCTTCGCCGATCCTCATGACGTGCTCCGGGTCACGCTTGCCTTCACACTGATGTGAAAGTCCGAGCATGGTCGCATGTCCACCGCATCGCAGGTCAAGGGCGCGGCCCTGCCCACGTCCCTGCCGTGGTCGGGGCTGCTCGCCCTGTCCACGGCCGCCTTCACCGCCGTCGTGACCGAACTGCTCCCCGCGGGTCTGCTGCCACGCATGGCTCCGGCGCTGGGGGTCTCCGAGGCGCGCGTCGGCTTCCTGGTGACCGGGTACGCGCTCGCCTCCTTCGTGGCCGCGATCCCGCTGACCGCGTTGCTGCGCGGGCTGCCGCGCCGGCCGGTGCTGGTCGGCGCGCTGCTGGGGTTCGCGGTCAGCAATGTGGTGGTCGCGCTGTCGTCGTCGTACCCGCTGACCTTCGCGGGCCGGCTGGTCGCCGGGGGCATGGGCGGCACGCTGTGGGCGATGCTCGTCGGGTACGCGGCCCGGATGGTGCCCGCCGAACGGCGTGGGCGGGCCATCGCGATCGTCCTCGCCGGGATCACGCTGGCGCTGTCGCTGGGGGTGCCGGCCGGGACCGCGCTGGCCGGGGTGCTGGGCTGGCGCGCGGTGTTCGGCGTGCTGGCGGGGATCTCGGTGCTGCTGGTGGGCTGGGTGCTCCGGTGGGTTCCCGGTTTCCCCGGTGAGGAGGCCGGTGCGCGGGTGCCGCTCGGCCGCGTGGCCGTCCTGCCGGGCGTGCCGGTCGTCCTGTCGGTGACGCTGTTCCTGCTGCTGGGGCATCAGGTGCTGTACACCTACGTGGCCCCGTTCGCGGCGCACTCCGGGTTCGGGCGTACGGGGCTGGTGCTGCTGGTGTTCGGGACGGCCACGGTCGTCGGGATCTGGATCACGGGCGCGCTGGTCGACCGCCTGCTGCGGCCCACGCTGCTCGGCGCGCTCGGGCTGTGCGCGGTGGTCATGCTCGCGCTCGGTCTCTTCGCCCGCACTCCGGCCGTGCTGCTCGTGGCGGCCGCCCTGTGGGGCGTCGCCTTCGGCGGGGCGCCGACGCTGATCCAGACCGCGCTGGTCGACGCCTCGGGTCCGGCCGCCGCCGATGTGGCCACGTCCGTACAGACCACCGTCTACAACGCGGGGATCGCGGCGGGTTCGCTCACCGGCGGGCTCGCCCTGACCCATCTTGGGGCCGGTTCGCTGCCGTGGACCGCGCTCCCGCTGGTCGCGGCCGCGCTGGCCGTTGTGGCACTGGGCCGACGGCACGCCTTTCCGGTCGGCCGGGCACGCGCCTAGGCTTGTTCCGGCGATCACACAAGTCGCGGTCACGACCCCGACGGCCACGACCATGACCACGAGGAGGGCCGCCCCATGGCCGTACAGGACGCCGAGCTGCCGCACCTGCGGCGCTGCGTGGAGCTGGCGGCACAGGCGCTGGAGGCCGGGGACGAGCCGTTCGGGTCGGTGCTGGTGGGCGGGGACGGGAGGTTGCTGGCCGAGGACCACAACCGGGTGGCGTCCGGCGACCGCACCCGGCATCCCGAGTTCGCGCTGGCGCGCTGGTCCGCGGAGCACCTCACGCCCGAGGAGCGGGCGGCCGCGACCGTCTACACCTCCGGTGAGCACTGCCCGATGTGCGCGGCCGCGCATGCCTGGGTGGGGCTGGGGCGGATCGTATATGTGGCGTCGTCCGAGCAGCTGTCCGCCTGGCTCGCCGAGTTGGGCGTCCCGGCCCCGCCGGTGCGGACATTGGCGGTGCATGAGGTGGCGCCCGGTGTGGTGGTCGAGGGTCCGGTGCCCGAACTGGCCGAGGAAGTGCACGCGTTGCACCGCCGGTTCCACCACGCCGAGGACTGATCCTGCCCCGTCTCAGCCGAAGCGGTCGAGCAACGCGTCCAGTCCCGCGGCGAGTTCGGCCGGGCCGCCCCGGTCGGCCATGGCGAGTGCGGTCGCCCGCAGCCGGGGCAGTTCCTGCGCGGAGATCCGGTGCAGTCCGATCCGGAAGGCCGGGTCCGGCTCCTCGGGGTCGTCGTCCATGGCGCGCAGGTCGACGAGGAGGTGGCCGAGCAGCCAGGCGGTGAACGCCCGGTGCACCGCGACGGTCTGACGGTCGCTCATCCCCGCCGAGGCCAACAGGGCGAGGATCCGTTCGTCGCCGCGCAGCACGGCTGCCGGGCGGCGGGCCATCGGTGTGGAGAGCAGCCGGGTGGCGAGCAGCGGCACCACGTTCGGGTGCCGGAGGGCCACGCCGTGCGCCGACAGCGCGATGCGGTGCAGGTCGTCGCGCCATCCGCCCGGGGGCGCCTCCCCCGGAACCGGGTCCGGAACCGGGTCCGGAGCCGGAACCGGGTCCGGAGCCGGAACCGGCGCGTCGGCGGGCCCGTCCCGCGGGCCGCCCTCCCGCTCCGGGTCCCGTAGATCCTTCTCCGGGGCCCCTAGATCCTTCTCCAGGTCCCGCAGATCCTTCTCCAATTCCAGGAAGAACGCCTCCACCAGCCCGTCCAGGAGCGCGTCCTTCCCGGAGGCGTAGCGGTACAGGGCCATCGCCTCGACGCCGAGTTCCGCGCCCAGCCGGCGCATGCTCAGCCCGGACAGCCCGTCCCGGTCGACCACCTCCAGCGCGCAGACCAGGACCTTCTCCCGGCTCAGCTTCCCGTACCGGCCGCGGTCGCCTGCGCGGCGGCCCGGGGAGCTCTCTGTTCCCGCTGGTTCCTCAGGCATCTCTGCTCCCTTGACGTACACGAATAATAGGCGCAAAGTCGTACATATACGTCGTAAACATACGGCGTCCGTGTACAGCGTCCCGCGCTGCACCGCACGGTGGGAGCGTCGCCCATGACGCACAGCGAGTCGGTCCGCACTCCGGCGGACCTGGACCAGATGGAGCGCCACCTGGCGGCCCTCTCGAACGGCAAGGTCGTCCGGGTGACCGCGGCCGGTCCCCTGTTCGGGCCGCCGCCCCGGAAGAAGGTGCTGCGGCCGACCACGTTCGTGCCGGCCCTGCCGCGCCGCCACCGGTTCCTGCTCGCGCTGATCGCCGTCGGGTGGGCGACGAGCTTCGTGTGGTTCTGGTCGTGGTGGCTCCAGCCGCAGCACCGGGCGGGGTGGGCGGGACTGATCGTCAACAGTGTGATCCTGCTGTACCTGACCGCCGTACCGGCGTACTTCTTCCTTCCCGCCCTGAGGGTGCGCCGGGTCGATCCGACCCTGGCGGTCCCCGTGCTGTCGGTCGCCTTCGTCGTGACCCGCGCACCCCTGGAGCCCTGGGCGACCGCCCGGCGCACCCTGGAGGCGATGCTCCGCCAGGACTTCCCGTACGCCTACGACGTCTGGCTGTGCGAGGAGGTCCCCAGCGAGGAGACCGCCCACTGGTGCCGCACGCACCGCGTCCGGATGTCCTCGCGGCAGGGAGTCCTCGACTACCACCGGCCCGCCTGGCCGCGCCGTACCCGGTGCAAGGAGGGCAACCTCGCCTACTTCTACGACCACTGGGGCTACGAGCGCTACGACGTCGTGGCGCAGCTGGACGTGGACCACGTGCCGGCCGCCGGCTATCTCGCGGAGATGGTGCGTCCGTTCTCCGACCCCGCCATCGGCTATGTCGCCGCGCCCAGTGTGTGCGACGCCAACGCCGCCTCCTCGTGGGCGGCCCGCGGGCGGCTGCACCGCGAGGCGACGTCGCACGGCCCGCTCCAGCTCGGCCACTGCGAGGGGCTGGCGCCCATGTGCATCGGCTCCCACTACGCCGTGCGCACCCGCGCGCTGCGCGACATCGGAGGTCTGGGACCGGAGCTGGCGGAGGACTTCTCCACCACGTATCTCCTCAACTCGGCGGGCTGGCACGGGGCGTTCGCCATCGACGCGGAGGCGCACGGCGACGGGCCGCTGTCCTTCGCCGACATGATCACTCAGGAGTACCAGTGGTCGCGCAGTCTGACGACCATGCTCCTGGGCCTGCTGCCACGGCATCTGGGACGACTGCCCCGCTTGCTGCGGCTGCGGTTCACCTACGCGCTGGCGTACTACCCGCTTCTCGGTCTGACCGTCTCCGCGGGGCTGCTGCTGCCGCCGATCGCGGTCTTGACCGGCCTGCCCTGGATGAACGTCAACTACTTCGACTTCCTGGCTCACTTCTGGGCCATGCCCGTCTGGCTGCTGCTGACGATGTACCTGCTGCGCCGGCGTGGGCTGCTGCGCCCGCCCGCGGCTCCGCTGCTCAGCTGGGAGGGCTGGCTGTTCTCCCTGACCCGGTGGCCGTTCGTCCTGCGCGGACTGATCGACGCGGTCCGCGGGCGGCTGCGGCCCAGGCCCCTGACCTTCAAGGTCACTCCCAAGGGGACGGAGGGGCCGCGGCCGCTGCTCGCACGGCTGATCCTCCCGTTCGCGGCGATCGCCGCGGCCCTCTCCGGTGTCGCCCTCTACGGCGAACTGGCCACCCCCTCGGCCGGATACGTCTTCCTGTGCCTGACCGCCGCCACCAGTTTCGCCGTGGTCGCCGTCACCGTGCCCGTGCTCCACCTGCGCGAAGCGGCGCGCACCGCGCACCTGCCGGTCACCAAGGTGCTGGGCACCGCCGGGCTCCCCCTCGCCCTCGGCCTGCTCTCGGCACTGCCCGTCGGTGTGGCCCTCGTGTTCTTCCCGGCGTACGCCGCCGCCGTCCTGGGCTGGTGAGCACCATGGACACCGGGTCGTCGTACCCCAGGCCACCCTCCACGGTCCTCGTGACCGGCGGGGCGGGCTTCATCGGCAGCCACGCGTGCGTGGAACTCCTCGACCACGGCTACGAGGTGATCGTCGTCGACGACTACTCCAACAGCGCACCCCAGGTCCTGTCCCGGGTGGAACGGATCGCCGGCCGGTTCGTCGGCGCCGTCTACGAGCTGGACATCCGTGATCGGCGCGCCCTCTCGGCCGTCTTCGACCGACACTCCGTGGACGCCGTCGTGCACTTCGCCGCGCACAAGGCCGTGGGCGAGTCGACACGGATGCCCGTGCGGTACTACGACACCAATGTCGGCGGCACCACCGCCCTGCTGTCCGCCATGCAGGAACACCACGTCCAGCGGCTGGTGTTCTCCTCCTCCTGCTCCGTCTACGGCAGCGCGGGCACCGGCCTGCTCGACGAGTCGGCACCCGCCGCCCCCACCAACCCGTACGCGTCCTCGAAGTGGATGTGCGAGCGGATCCTCGACGACGTCTGCCGGCACCGTCCGCAGTTCTCCGTGCTGTGCCTGCGCTACTTCAACCCGACCGGCGCCCACCCGAGCGGACTGCTCGGCGAGGACCCGAGCGGGGAACCCGACAACCTCATGCCCTACGTCGCCCAGGTCGCCGTCGGCCGCCGGGAGCGGCTGCGCGTGTTCGGCGGCGACTATCCGACCGCCGACGGCACCGCGGTGCGCGACTACCTCCATGTGATGGACACCGTCGAGGCGCACCGCGTGGCGCTTGACCACTTCGGCGACGCGCCGGGCATGCGGATCTTCAATCTCGGGACCGGAAGCGGCAGTTCGGTCCTGGACGTCGTCACCGCGTTCGGCCGGGCCTGCGGCCGGGCGATCCCGTACGAGATCGTCGCGCGCCGGCCAGGGGACGTACCGGCGCTGGTCGCGGACGCGAGCGCGGTGGCCCGGGCCTGGGGCTGGCGCCCCACCCGGGACCTGGCCGCGATGTGCCGGGACGCCTGGCACTTCCAGCAGCTCAACCCGCACGGCTACGCCGGGTCGGCCCGGCGTCCGGGCACGAAGGAGTGACGTCATGCGCTTGACAGTGATCGGCACCGGATACGTGGGGACGGTGCACGCCGCGTGCATGGCGGACATCGGCCACGAGGTCCTCGGCATCGACATCGACGCCGAGCGCGTCGCGGCCCTGTCGGCCGGCCGGTCCCCCGTCCACGAGGCCGGCCTGGACGAACTGCTCGCCCGGCACGTGGCGTCGGGCCGGCTGCGCTTCACCACCTCCCTCGCCGAGGGAGCTGATTTCGCCCGGACCCACTTCGTGTGCGTGGGCACCCCGCAGCGGCCCGACAGCAAGGCCGCGGACCTGCGGTACGTGGACGCCGTCGTGGACGGTCTCGTCCCGCATCTGCGTCCCGGGAGCCTGGTCGTGGGCAAGTCGACGGTTCCGGTCGGCACGACGGCCCGGCTCACCCGGCGGCTCGCCGAGGCGGCGCCCGGCTGTGAGATCGCCTGGAACCCGGAGTTCCTGCGCGAGGGTTCCGCCGTCCACGACACCATGCACCCGGAACGGCTGGTCGTCGGTGTGTCCTCCGAGCGCGCCGACGCCGTCCTGCGGTCGGTGTACCGGCCGATGCTGGGCGCGGGGGTGCCGTACTTCGGTACCGATCCGGCCACCGCGGAGCTGGTGAAGGTCGCCGCGAACTCCTTCCTCGCCACCAAGATCTCCTTCATCAACGCCATGTCCGAGGTGTGCGAGGCGGCGGGCGCCGACGCCATGCTGCTGGCCCGCGCGGTGGGCGCCGACTCCCGCGTGGGGCCGCTGTTCCTGGAGCCGGGCCTCGGTTTCGGGGGGAGCTGCTTCCCCAAGGACATCCGGGCCTTCGCCGCCCGCGCCGAGGAACTGGGCGCGGGTGAGGCGGTGGTGTTCCTGCACGAGGTGGACCGGATCAACACCCGGCAGCGGACCCGAACGGTGGACCTGGCCAGGCGGCTGCTGGGCGGGTCGTTCACCGGCCGCCGGGTCGGCGTTCTGGGCGCGGCGTTCAAGCCGGGCAGCGACGATGTGCGCGACTCGCCCGCGCTGGCCGTGGCGGCGGCCGTGCAGGAGCAGGGGGCCGCCGTCCGCGTCCACGACCCGGAGGCCCTCGACAACGCCCGCACCGCGTACCCCGGCCTCGGCTACGCCTTCGACGTGCCCAAGGCGTGCGAGGACGCCGACCTCGTCCTGCATCTCACGCCGTGGCCGGAGTACCAGCACCTCGACCCGGCCGCGCTGGCGGCGGTCGTACACCGACCGCTGTTGCTGGACGCCCGCAACGCGCTCGACGCCCCGGCGTGGCGGGAGGGCGGCTGGACCGTCCACGCGCTGGGCCGCACCCCCCTGGCAGGTGTGTCATGAAGGTCGTCGTCACCGGAGGCAGCGGCTTCCTCGGCTCCCATCTGTGCGAGGCGCTGCTGGACCGCGGGGACACCGTCTGGTGCCTCGACAACTACTGCACGGGCGAGCCCGTGAACGTACTCCCCCTCCTCGCGCGGCCCGGTTTCCGCCTGGTGCGCACCGACGTGACCGGCGCCTTCGACGTGCCCGGCCCTGTCGACGCCGTCGCCCACCTGGCCAGCCCCGCCTCGCCTCCCGACTACGCGCGGCTGCCGCTTCAGACCCTGTCGGCGGGCAGCCGCGGTACCGAGAACGCCCTGCGCCTGGCAGTACGGCGCGGTGCCCGGTTCCTGCTCACCTCCACCAGCGAGGTGTACGGCGACCCCGCGGTCCACCCGCAGCCCGAGGGCTACTGGGGCAACGTCAACCCGGTCGGGCCGCGCAGTGTCTACGACGAGGCCAAGCGGTACGCGGAGGCCCTGACGACGGCGTACCGGACCGGTCTCGGCGCCGACACGGGCATCGTGCGGATCTTCAACACCTACGGCCCACGGATGCGGCCCCACGACGGCCGGGTGGTGTCCACGTTCATCCGTCAGGCGCTGGCCGGCACCCCGCTCACCGTGTACGGCGACGGCAGCCAGACCCGCAGCTTCTGCTACGTGGACGATCTGGTGCGCGGTCTGCTCGCGATGCTCGACTCCTCGCACGCTGGGCCGGTGAACCTGGGCAACCCGGCCGAGTGCACCGTGCGTGACCTGGCCGGTCTGGTCCTGCGGCTGACGGGGTCGCCAGCGCCCGTCGAGTACCGTCCGCTGCCCGTCGACGACCCCGTGCGCCGGCGGCCGGACATCGCCCGGGCCCGTGAACTGCTGGGCTGGGCACCCGAGGTGGCGCTGGAGAACGGCGTGCGCCGCACCGTCGCGTGGTTCGCCCGGGGCCCGGCCGGTGTGCCGGACCCGCACGGCGAACCGGTGGAGGCCTGAGTTCCATGCCCCGCACCTCGGCCGTCGCCCTGACCGCGGCGCTCGTCCTCGGCGTCGTCGGCGGCTGCGCGGACACGCCCCACTACAGCCCCGAGGTCACCACGTACTACGTCAGCCCGGACGGCGACGACTCCGCTCCGGGCACCTCGGCCGACCGGGCCTGGCGGACCCTGGCCCGGGCCGACGAACTGCTGCTGCACCCCGGCGACCGGCTCCTGCTCCAGGGCGGGACCCGCCTCTCCGGGCAGGTCGCGATCCGCCCCGACGAGGCCGGCGACCCCGAACGGCCGGTCGTCATCGGCTCCTACGGCAAGGGCCGGGCCACCGTCGTCGCGACCGGTGCTCCCGCCGTCTCGGTGCACAACACGGGAGGCGTCGACGTCAGTGACCTGGTCCTGGAGGGACGCGGCTCCGCCCGTACCGACGAGGCGGGCGTCAGCCTGTACTACGACGACACCCGCACCCGAAGCCGCGAGAGCCACGTCACCCTCGCCGACATCGACGTCTCCGGTTTCCAGACGGGCATCGCGATCGGCTCCGCCATCACCGGCGCCGGCTTCTCGGACGTCACGGTCCGCCGGGCCTCCCTGCACGACAACAAGGACGCCGGGCTGCTCACCTACGGCCCCGACTTCGAACCCGAACGGCCCGTCTACGCCCACCAGGACATCACCGTCGAACAGGTCGACGCCTACTCCAACTCCGGTGACCCGGAGGCGAGCGAGCGCCACACCGGCAACGGCATCGTCCTCGGCGGCGTCCACCGGGCCGTGGTGCGCGACTCCAGCGCCCACGACAACGGCGGCAGCGCCGCGATCGACGCGCCGGGCGGCCCGGTGGGGATGTGGGCGTACGACTCGGCGAACGTGCTGATGCAGCACAACACCGCCTACCGCAACCACACCGGCTCCGGGAAGGACGGCAGCGGCTTCGGCCTCGACTCCAACGTGTCCGGCTCGACGGTGCAGTACAACCTGTCGTACCAGAACGACGGTTCGGGCTACTACGCCTACTCGCAGACCGCGAACGGCGCGCACACGAACAACCGCATCCGCTACAACATCAGCGACGACGACGGACGCAAGCTGCCCTGGCACGGCGCCCTGACCGTCTACGGCGACAACGTGAGCAACCTGAGCATCTACCAGAACACCGTGACCATGTCGCGGTCGCCCGGCGGCGCCGGCACGGTGGTGCTGCTGCGCCCGGACATCAACGGCATCAGCTTCCGCAACAACCTGCTGGTGTCCGACCGCGATCCCCTCATCACCGCGGACGCCGCGCTGAGCGCCGACCGGGTCGTCTTCCAGGGCAACCAGTACCACACCGCCGACGGCCCCTGGCGGGTGGAGTGGGGCGAGAGCGCGTACCGCACCCTGGATGCCTGGCGGGCGGACACCGGCCAGGAACGCGTCGGCACGAAGCCGGCGGGCACGGCCGCCGACCCGTGCCTGGCGGGCGGGCCGCTGCCGGACATCCGCTCCGCGGGGAGCGCCTCCCTCGCCGTCTCCGGCTGCCCGCGCACCGGGCTGGACCTGCGCGCCCTGTTCGGGATCGACCCGGGCACCGAGGACTTCTTCGGCCGGGAGGTCACCGCGCCTCCGGTCATCGGCGCCGCCCAGCCCTGATCCGCCCGAGATGCAGGCGGTGACCGGTGGTGCCTAGGATCGATGAGGATCCGGACCAGGTGGACGGTCCGGTCTCCTCCAGCGGGAGGAGGCGCTTGCCCTTGGCGCCCGCACAACGGCTCATGGCCGCTCACATCGCGCTGGTCACGGCCGCCACGAGTCTCTACATGACGGTGCCCGCCACGCGCACCCCGCTGTGGGCGGTCATCGGACTCGCGGGCGTGGCCGCCGTCCTGACGGGCGTTCAGCTGCACCGGCCCGCCCATCGCCTGCCCTGGTGGCTTCTGGCGGCCGGGCTGCTCACGTTCATCGCGGGCGACACGTACTACAACGTGATGGAGGAGTACTTCCACGCCTCCAACCCGTTCCCCTCCCCCGCGGACGCCAGCTACCTGGCCACCTATCCGCTGTTCGCCGCCGGGCTCTACGGCCTGGTCCGGTACCGCTGGGCGGCCCACGACCTGCCCAGTCTGCTCGACGCGCTGATCGTCACCGCCGGTCTGGCCCTGCCGGTGTGGGTGTACCTGGTGCATCCGCTCACCGAGGTGCAGGGGCTGACCTGGCAGCAGCGGGCCATCAGCATCGCCTACCCGCTCGGTGACGTACTCGTGCTCGCCCTGCTGGCCCGCCTGCTGACGCCGAGACCGCTCGACGGACAGAACCGGTCCGTGCGGCTGCTGGTGCTCGGCACCGTGACGCTGCTCGGCTTCGACATCGCCTACGGCATCTTCCAGCTCAACGAGATGTGGCAGACGGGCACGCTGCTGGACGCCGGGTGGATCGTCTTCTACACGGCCTGGGGCCTGGCCGCGCTGCACCCCTCGATGGTGGAGCTGACGGCCGCCGTGCCGGTGCGGGGCTCCCTGCTGCCGCCGCCGCGCCGGCTGGTCGTGCTGGCCGCGGCCACTCTCATCGCACCGGCGATCCTGCTGTACGAGGGGCTGACCCACACCGCACACGACGCCGCCGTGATCGCCGCCTTCTCGGCCGGGCTGTTCCTGCTGGTCATCCTGCGGCTGACGGGCATGGTGGTGGCCCACCGCCGGGCGGTCGCGCGGGAGCTGGCGCTGCGCGAGGCGGCGGCCTCGCTGGTGTCGGCCCTGCGGCGGGAGGAGGTGGCGGGCTCGTGCGAGGCGGCCGTGGACACGCTGCTGGGGCCCGGCGCACCGCACCGCACGGTGCTGCTGTCGGCCGAGCGGGCGGCGGGCCTGGCCCCGGACCGCTCCCGGCTCCTGGCCTCCGACGCCCTGGGCCCCGATCTCACGGCCGAGGTGGCGGGAATGGACGGTTCGCCGTCGGTCCTGGTGTGCCCCATGACCCGGCAGGACCATCCCGCCACGGAGGTGCCGGGCGTCCTGCTGGTCGCCGGACCGGCCGGGACGCTCTCGGAGACCCGCGGCTCGCTGGAGATCCTCGCCTCGCACGCGGGACTCGCGCTGGACCGCATCGCGCTGCGCCAGAAGGTCGTGCGCCGGGAGAGCGAGGCGTATTTCGGCACCCTCGTGCGCAACGCCTCGGACGTCATCCTGATCCTGGAGGACGACGACACCATCCGGTACGCGAGCCCGTCCGCGGCCACCGTGTTCGGCACCTCCGATCTGGTCGGCGTACCGCTGCCGGACCTGGTGGATCCCCGGGACCGGCAGCGGGCCGCCCGTGAGCTGACCGCCGTACGGGACAAGGGACCGCGGGCGACGCACGACCACTGGTGGGTGCGGCGCCGCGACGGCCGGGCGGAGGTGGACGTGCGGTGCAGCGACTTCCGCGAGGAGCCCACCGTGGGCGGGCTGGTGATCACCCTGCGGGACGTGACCGAGCAGCGGCGGCTGGAGCACGAACTGACCCAGCGGGCCTTCCACGACTCGCTGACCGGGCTGCCCAACCGGACACTGCTGCTGGAGCGGATCGAACGTGCCCTGCTGCGCGGCCGGCGCGAGTCGTCGCTGACGTGTCTGCTCTTCATCGACCTGGACGACTTCAAGCTGGTCAACGACACGCTGGGGCACTCGGCGGGCGACCATCTGCTGACGGCCGTCGGCCGTCGCCTGTCCGGGGCGCTGCGGCGCACCGACACCGCGGCCCGGCTGGGCGGCGACGAGTTCGCCGTCCTGATGGAGGACGCGCGCGAGCCGCTGGACGCCGAACTGCTGGCGGCGCAGGTGATCCAGACGCTGACCAAGCCGTTCGACCTCAGTGCGGAGTCGGTGACCGTGACCGCCAGCGTGGGGGTGGCCACCGCGCGCGACAGCGCGAACGCCGAGGAACTGCTGAGCCATGCCGACCTCGCGCTGTACGCGGCGAAGGCGGCCGGCAAGCGGCAGTGGCGGCGGTTCAGGCCGCTGCTGCACGAGCGGGTGGTGGAGCGGCACGATCTCCAGACCCGGCTCGCGCGGGCGGTCGCCGGGCAGGAGTTCACGCTGCGCTATCAGCCCGTGGTGGACATCACCGCCGGCGAGGTCGTCGGGTTCGAGGCGCTGGTGCGCTGGCCTCGTGCCCCCCTGCCGGCCGTGCCGCCGGAGCGGTTCATCTCGCTGGCCGAGGAGACCGGGCACATCGCGCCGCTGGGGTCGTGGGTGCTGCACCACGCGGTCCACGACATCGCGGAGCTGCAACGGCTGCCCGCGGCGGCCGGGCCGCCGTACGTCAGTGTGAACGTCTCCGCCCGCCAGTTCCGGGACATCGGGTTCGTGGACCAGGTCGGCCAGGCGCTGCGGACTCCGGGGCTGGCTCCCGGTTCGCTCCAGCTGGAGCTGACGGAGACGGTGCTGCTGCGGCACGACGAGGGGATCGAGGAGGTGCTGCGTGCCCTCAAGGACCTGGGGGTGCACATCGCGGTCGACGACTTCGGCACGGGGTTCTCCTCGCTGCGCTATCTGCGGGACTTCCCCATCGACGTACTGAAGATCGACAAGTCCTTCATCGACGACATCACGCACGACCCGCGGCAGGTGGTGCTGGTCGAGGGCATCGTGCGCATCGCCGACACCCTGGGGTTGCAGGTGATCGCCGAGGGGATCGAGGAGCCGGCGCAGCGGGATCTGCTGGCGGGCATGGGCTGCCGGTTCGGGCAGGGGTATCTGTTCGCGCGGCCCATGACGGTCGAGCAGAGCGGGCACGTGCTGAGCGACGGGAGCGGCCACGGCCGGCGGGGCCCGGCAGCGCGCCCGGTCGACGGCCCGCGGCCCGCGGCCCGCCGTGCGGACCGCTGGGCCGACCTGGAGCATCTGCGGCGCACCAGTCCGATGAGCGACGCGGTGCTCGACGAGGTGCGGGGACGGCGCATCCGCAGCCGCGGCCACTGGCTGATCGACTTCGCGTCCTGCAACTACCTCGGTTTCGACTGGGATCCGGAGATCGCCGCCCGCATCGAGCCCGCCGTACGCCGCTGGGGCACCCACCCGAGCTGGTCACGGCTGCTGGGCAGTCCGCAGTTGTACCCCGAGATCGAGGAGCGGCTCGCCGCCCTGCTGGGCGCGCCGGACACCCTGCTGCTGCCGACCCTGACACTCATCCACTCCTCGGTCATCCCGGTCCTGGCCGCGGGCGGTCATGTCTTCGTCGAGGCCCGGGCGCATCGCACGGTGTACGACGGCTGCGTCGTCGCCCGCGGCCAGGGCGCCACCCTGCGCCGCTTCCACGCCGAACGGCCCGAGGAACTGGCCGCGTTGCTGGCCTCGGCGCCCGCGGCAGCGCCCCGCCTGGTCTGCCTGGACGGCGTGGACAGCATGAGCGGCAACATCCCCGACCTGCCCGCGCTGGCCGCGGTGTGCCGGGAGTACGAAGCGACGCTGTACGTGGACGACGCGCACGGCTTCGGCGTGCTCGGGGAGCGCGGCCCGGACGAACTGTGCCCGTACGGCTCGCGCGGCAACGGGGCGCTGCGGCACACCGGGCAGACGTACGACGGGATCGTGCTCGCCGCCGGTTTCTCCAAGGCCTACTCGTCGCTGCTGGCGTTCCTGGCGCTGCCCACCGAGCTGAAGAACCGGCTGAAGACGGCCGCGGCGCCCTACCTGTACTCGGGTCCCTCCCCGACCGCCTCGCTGGCCACCGCGCTGGCGGGACTGGACGTCAACGAGCGGCGGGGCGACGCCCTGCGCGCCGGTCTGTACCGCAAGACGGTCAGGGTGCTGGACCATCTGGAAGACCTGGACGTGGACACCCTCAACATCGACCGGCTGCCCATCGTGGAGATCCCGCTGAAGAACCCGGACGACCTCGACGCGGTCGCCGCGTTCCTGTGGGAGGAGGGCATCTATGTGACGCTGGCCCCCTATCCGCTCGTACCGCGTGACCGGGTCGGCTTCCGGGTCCAGATCACGGCGCTGAACTCCGACGAGGAGATCGAGCGGCTGACCGGCACACTGACCCGGCTGGCGGCGCGGTTCCCGCTGCGGCCCAGGGGGTGAGCGGCGATGACCACCCACAACGACGACGTGGACTGGGACCGTTGGCCGGTCGCCGACTATCTCGCGGAGAACTACCGGGAGGTGCATCCCTCGGACGCCGCGGTCATCGCCCACCATTCGGCGTTCTACCGCCGGCTCGCGCCGGGCAGTGTCGGCCGCTCGGTGGAGTTCGGGGCCGGACCGAACCTGTATCCGCTGATTCTGGCGTCCGCGGCGAGCCGTCACATCGACGCCGTGGAGGCGGGCCGCAGCAATGTCGCCTATCTGGAACGGCAGATCGTGTGCGGGCCCGAGGCCAGCTGGCTGCCCTTCCACGCGCTGTGCCGGCGGCTGAACCCGGCTCTGCCCGCGACCCTGGCGGGATCGCTGGCGCGGGTGGACGTGGTGCACGCCGATGTACGGGAGCTCGCACCGCGCGGGTACGACCTGGCGTCCATGCACTTCGTCGCGGAGGGCGCGACCGAGGACTTCGCCGAGTTCGCGGCCTTCTGCCGGTCGTTCGTGCGCTGTGTGGTGCCGGGCGGGCTGCTGGTGGCGGCCTTCATGGAGAACATGCCGACCTATCGGATCGGGCCCGCCTCGCGCTGGCCGGGCTGCCCGGTCGATCCGGACACGGTCAGGGAGGTGTTCGCGCCCCTGACCCGCGAGCTGACGGTGACCCGTATCGACGCCGACCCCACCCTGCCGGACTACGGCGACTCGGGGATGGTGCTGCTCACCGGGGTGGCGACGCGTCCCGCAGGGCGAAGGCCGTCTCGACCAGCGCGAGGTGGCTGAACGCCTGGGGAGCGTTGCCGAGTTGGCGGTGGTGGTCGGGGTCCCACTGCTCGGCCAGCAGGCCGACGTCGTTGCGGATCGACAGCACCCGCTCGAAGGCGTCCCGGGCGCGGCCGGGTTCGCCCACGGCCGCCAACGCCTCGGCATACCACAGGGAGCACGCCACCGACGCGCCCTCGCGGCCGGACGACGAGCCGTCGGACGTGCGGTGCAGGAATCCGCCGTGGGCCAGGGCGCCCATCGCGCGCACGGTGTCCCGCACCCGGGGGTCGCGGGCCGGCAGGAAGCCGAGGCCGGGCAGCAGCAGGGCCGAGGCGTCGAGCCGGGAGGAGCCGTAGGCCTGGACGAAGGACCGTGCTCCGGCGTCCCAGCCGTACCGGCACACCTGGCCGCGCACCTGGTCGCGCATGGTGCTCCAGGAGCCCGGGACCTCCGCGCCGAGGAGGGCGCCGAGGTGCAGGGCGCGGTCGGCGGCCACCCAGGCCATGACCTTCGAGTGCACGAACTGCCGGGCGGGACCGCGTACTTGCCACAGCCCCTGGTCGGGCTCCCGCCAGTGCGCCTGGAGGTGGCCCATCAGGGACTTGGCGAGGCTCCACACGTGCGGGGGCACCTCGATGCCCGCGCGCAGCGACAGGCACAGGGTGTCCAGCACCTCGCCGTGCACGTCGAGCTGGCTCTGGCTCATCGCCGCGTTGCCGAAACGCACCGGGCGCGAGCCCTCGTAGCCGGGCAGCCAGGGCGCCTCCGTCTCGGGCAGCAGTCGCTGTCCGGCCACGCCGTAGACGGCCTGGAGGTGGGCGGGGTCGCCGGCGACGGCGCGCACCAGCCAGCCCAGCCAGGCGGTGGCCTCCTCGTGGTAGCCGCTGCGCAGGAGGCAGGACAGGGTGAGGGTGGAGTCGCGCAGCCAGCAGTACCGGTGGTCCCAGTTGCGCTCTCCGCCGATGCGCTGGGGCAGTGAGGTGGTCGGTGCGGCCACGATGCCGCCGGTGGGGGCGTAGGTGAGCGCCTTGAGCGTGATCAGGGAGCGCACCACGGCCTCGCGCCAGGGTCCCTGGTAGCGGCACTGGGCGGTCCAGTGCCGCCAGAAGTCGCCGGTCTCCTTCAGCGCGGTCTCGGCGGGCACCCCGAGCGGTGCGGGCGGGCCGGTGCGGTGCGACGGGGCCCAGACCAGGGTCAGGGTCAGCCGCCGGCCCGCGGTGAGGGTGAAGTCGCAGACCGTGGCGCCGTCCGTGCCACGGTCCGTGACCGGGCCGTCGGTGCCGAGCCATACGGCGTCCGGGCCGGCGACGGCGACGCTGCACCGCTCGGAGCGGCGTGTCCAGGGGATGATCCGGCCCTGGTGGAAGCGCAGGCGCAGATCGCTGCGCACGGTCACGGCTCCGGAGATCACCTCGACCACCCTGACCAGGCAGGGGTGCCGGGACCTGGGCGGCATGAGGTCGGTGACCCGCACGGTTCCCGCGGCGGTCTCCCACTCGGTGTCCAGGACGAGGGTGTCGCGGCGGTAGGAGCGTCGTGTGCACACACCGGTGGCGCCGAGCGGGGCCACGCGCCAGAAGCCGTTGTCCGCCGTGCCCACCAGGGCCGCCAGACACGCGGGAGAGTCGAAGCGGGGCAGGCACAGCCAGTCGACGGACCCGTCCCGGCCGAGCATCGCGGCGGTTTCCAGGTCGCTGAGAAGGGCGTAGTCCTCAATCAGGCTGTTCATGATCGAACCTACGCCGTCGTGCGCTTCGCTGCTCTTCCAGGGTACGTCGCCGGGGGTGGGCCGTGCCTGGCGTGGCCGGTCCTGGCGTGGGCGGTACGCGCGTGGGCCGGGTACGGCGGAGGCCCTGCCGGCTGCCCGTCCGGTGGGGCCTTCCGTGCCGTGTCCGGGGGTGCGGTCAGCGCACCGTCCGTGGCCGGAAGCGCCGGTACATGACGGCGCCGCCGAGGATGAGCGCCGCGCTGCCCAGGGCGACGGGCAGGGCCTGGTCGGTTCCGGTGTGGGCCAGGGCGCCCGGTGTGTGGTGCGGGACATGCCGGGGGCCGGGGTGGGGCTGCGGCGGGGCCGGTTCCGGCGTCGGCCGTACGGGCCGCTCGGGGCGGTCCGGTCCGTCGGGCCCGTCCGGGCGGTCCCCCGGGGTGTTCACGGACTCGTTGCCGACGGCCGCGTTGCCGACACCGACCACGCTCGCGCTGTTGCCGCTGACGTTCACCGGCAGCTGGACCGGCAGGCGCACACCGTTGCCGGAGAACACGCCCGGGGAGTCCGTGCCGTCACCGACGGCGCTCGCACCACCGCCCGCGGTCGTTCCGCCGGGGGCCGTCTCGCCGCCGGCGGTGCCCTCGCCGACGTTGGCGCAGCTGTTGCCCGCGGCGGGGTTGAGGACCCCCACCACGTTCACGGTGTTGCCGCACACGTTCACCGGGACGTGCACCGGGAGCTGCACGGTGTTCCCGGAGATCAGCCCGGGCGATCCGGCCGCGGTCCCGCCGGCCGCGGAGTCCGCGTACACGGGCGCGCTCAACGCCATCGCGCCGGAGGCGACGGCGACGGCGATCACACCATTTCGGGTAACCCGTCTCATGAGGTCCCTGCCTTCCAGACATGGTCACGGGCACTCGCCCGCACCGGATAAAACGCGGGCGAACCATCCGAGTTATGGCTTATCTGCCTTTCACCCCATCGAGCGTCACGCTTGTCGAACGGGCGGCAAAGGACCGTCGTCCGGGCGCCGAACAGGGCGCAGGGTAGGGGGTCCACAGTGATCCCGCCCGTCCGGAGGCGGGCCCTCGGCAGGCCGCCTATCGTGATCGGGGGCGCCGCCTCACGGTCCGCGACGGGCGCCCTTGGAGGCATCGGATGCTGGCCAAGCTGTCGACGCGGTCCATGGCACGGCGCCGCGCGATGATCGCGGCGACGGGGCTGACCCTGGCCGCCGCGGGACTTCCGGCACTGCCGGCGAACGGCTCCGAGCCGGATCTGTCCCGCTTCTACGGCCAGAAGGTGGCCTGGGCGCGGTGCGAGGGCGTGGAGATGCCCGAGGATCTCCAGTGCGGCAAGGTCACCGTCCCCCTCGACTACACGAAGCCGCACGCGGGCACCCTGGATCTGGCGCTGGCCCGCTACCGGGCGACGGGGAAGCCGCGCGGTTCGCTGCTGCTGAACTTCGGCGGCCCCGGCGGCGCGGGTGTCGCCGAACTCGCCGCCGGAGGCGATGAGTTCATGGGATTGACCGAGGGCTACGACGTGGTGGGCTTCGACCCGCGCGGGGTCGGCAGATCCTCACCGGTGAGCTGCGGGGACGCCTCGACGGAACTGGACGAGGACGCCGACCTGCGCACCGATCCGCACGCTGTGCTCCGCCAGGTGCGGCAGGCGGCCGACACGTGCGCGAAGCACTCCGGACCCGTCCTGCCCCACATCGGCACGGTGAACGCCTCGCGCGACCTGGACGTGATGCGCCAGGCCCTCGGCGACAAGAAGCTCAACTACCTCGGTTTCTCCTACGGAACGCGCCTGGGCGCGGTGTACGCGGCCCAGTTCCCCAAGAGGGTCGGCCGCCTGGTGCTCGACGGCGTGGACACCCTCACCGAGCCGCTGTCCGAGCAGGGCGTGGCGGGCGCCGCGGGACAGCAGAGGGCGCTGGAGGACTTCGTCACCTGGTGCGTGAAGGACATCGGCTGCCCCTTCGGTACGGACGCCCGCTCGGCCCGGGAGGACGTCGTACGGCTCGTCGAGTCACTCGACTCGGACCCGGTGGCGACGGACTTCGGGGAGGAGTTCACCGGGCAGGATCTCGTGGGGGCCATCAGCCAGGCCCTGTACAGCAAGGAGTTGTGGCCCGCGCTGGAGCGGGCGCTCGCCTCGCTGGTCGAGGACGGGGACACCCGGGCGCTGCTCGGATTCACCGGCGGCATATCCGCGCCGGGCGGTGGTGTGCCCGGGTTCCGTGCGGCCACCGGGACGGACGGTGGTCTCGTCGACCAGGACGAGGTGCCGGTCGACAACCTTCCGGCGGCCCTGATGGCGATCAACTGCGCCGACGATCCCGACCGTCCCGGCGCCGACCGGATCGCCCGGGACCTCGGCCGGCTGCACGCCACGTACGAGGACGCCTCCCCGGTGTTCGGCCGCTACCGGCTCACCGAGTACCTGATGTGCTACGGCCGCCCCAGGGGCACCGACTTCATCCGCGAGAAGGTGCGTGACGTGCGCACCGCGAAGATGCTCCTGGTGGGCACGCGCGGCGATCCGGCGACCCCGTACCGCTGGACCGTGGAGACGGCCGAGCGGCTCGGTGACGCGGCCGTGGTGCTCGACAACCGGAGCGAGGGACACACCGGTTACGCCTCCTCCAGGTGCGTGCACCGCAAGGTCGACGCGTTCCTGCTGTACGGCTCGCTCCCGCCCGACGGCAGCTCCTGCGGGCCCGAGGAGGACCGCGACTGACGTATGGCCGAAGGGGGCCGGTGGCGCGAAGTGGCGGCTGCGCCGCTCCCGCCGGGTTCCTAGGGTGTCGTCGGCCTGGGGGGCCTTGGGGAGGGGGCGCGCATGCGCCGGAGGGTTGTCTGCGACGTGGTCGACGGCGGTGCGGGTCCGCACCGCCCGCGCGGGGTGGCCGGCTACCGGGGGCTGCGGCCGAGCGGCCTCGGGCCGCGCCGTGGGCTGGAGTTGCCCGACGGGTGCGTGACGGTGCTGCTGCTGTTCAAGGGCGAGGTGCGCGTGACGCCGGTCGCCGGTCGCCGGGGAGCGTGCCGCCGTGTCCGCGCGGCGGGTGCTGGTCTCCGGCCGGCCGGAGCGGTTCGCGGCGCTGGACGAGACCCTCGGTGCCTGGTCGGCCGCGGGTCCGGCGCCCACGCCGCAGGTGGTCGCCGCCTGGGCCGACCTGGTGGCGGGCGAGGGTCTGGTCCGCGTCGATGACCTCGCGGCGGGGGTCGGCTGGGGGCGTGAGATTCCGGACGGCGGGGCCTTCCCCGGAATTCGACAAGCTGGAGAAGGCCACCGCGGTCGCGGACGGGGAATGCGTCCTGGCGTCCCACGTTCCGGCGGGTTCGCTCGCCGTGCAGCGCGCCCTGGCCCACTACCGGGACGAGGCGGTACGGCGGGCCCGCGCGGTCCTGGCGGAGACGGCTCGGAGCCGGACAGCCTCTCAGTCCTCCAGCAGCACCTCGGGCTCGTAGAGGTCGAGCCACAGGGCCAGGTCGAGGGTGCGCTCCAGGCCGCGCCGTGCCGCCTGGGTGCTCACGGGGGTGTCGCGGTGGGCGGCCTGCCGGAGTCGTTCCCGGTCGACGAGGTCGAAGACGGGGTGGTCGGGCCGGGCGAGGAGGTCCTTGGCGTGGTCCTGGAGGGCGACCGCGTACTTGGGGTCCTGGGTGGACGGGTAGGGGCTCTTGACCCTGTCGTAGACGGACCGGGGGATCAGATCCGCGGTCGCCTCCCGGAGCAGGCTCTTCTCCCGGCCGTCGAAGGACTTCATGGCCCAGGGCGTGTTGTACACGTACTCGACGAGCCGGTGGTCGCAGAACGGCACGCGGACCTCCAGGCCGACGGCCATGCTGGCCCGGTCCTTGCGGTCGAGCAGGATGCGCACGAAGCGGGTCAGGTGCAGGTGGCAGATCCGGCGCATCCGGTACTCGAAGTCGCTCTCGCCGTCGAGGCGGCGGATGCCGGCGACGGCGGTGCGGTAGCCGTCGGCGACGTAGGACCCGAGATCCAGCTTCTTCATCAGCTCCGGGCGCAGGACCTCGGTGTCCTCGCCGAAGTGCCGGCCGAACTGCACCAGCCAGGGGAAGGTGTCGGCGTTTCGGGCCTCCTCGTCGAAGAACTGGAGGTAGCCGCCGAAGACCTCGTCGGCGGATTCGCCGGACAGGGCGACCGTGGACTGGTCGCGGATGGCCCGGAACAGCAGGTACAGCGAGGCGTCCATGTCACCGAGGCCCATCGGCAGGTCGCGGGCGCGGATCACCTTCGCGCGGATCTCGGGATCGGCGAGGGCCTGGGCGTCGAGCACGATGTCCTGGTGCTCGGTGTCGGAGGCGCGGGCCACGTCGTGGACGAAGGGGGTGTCGGGGGTGCCGCGCAGGTCGTCGGCGACGAAGTGGTCGCTCTGGCCGACGAAGTCGACGGCGAAGCTGCGGACCTTCTCCCCGTGCTCGGCGAGCTGCCGGGCGGCCAGTGCCGTCATCGCGGAGGAGTCGAGGCCGCCGGAGAGCAGGGTGCAGCGGGGCACGTCGGCGACGAGCTGGCGGCGCACGATGTCGTCGAGCAGTTCACGGACGGTGGCGATGGTGGTGGCGCGGTCGTCGGTGTGGGGCCGGGTCTCCAGCTCCCAGTAGACGCGGCGGCGCAGACCCGAGCGGTCGACGGTGACGACGGTGCCGGGCTCGACCTCGCGCATGCCGTCCCAAACGGCGTGGCCGGGCGTCTTGACCATCGTGAACAGCTCGCGCAGACCGTCGAGGCGTACCCGGGCGGGGGCCAGGGGGTTGGCGAGGATCGCCTTGGGCTCGGAGCCGAACAGGACGCCGTCGGGGGTCGGGCGGTAGTAGAAGGGCTTGATGCCCATGCGGTCGCGGATCATGACGAGCTTGTCGGCGCGGCCGTCCCAGACGGCGAAGGCGTACATGCCGTTGAGCCGCTCGGCCACGGCGTCGCCCCATTCGAGGTAGCCGCGCAGGACGACCTCGGTGTCGGAGTCGGTGCCGAAGTGGTGGCCGCGCCCGGCGAGTTCACGGCGCAGCTCGGTGAAGTTGTAGGTCTCCCCCGAGTACACGAGCGCGACCGTGCCGTGCGGGGTGGAGGCGGTCATGGGCTGCCTGCCCCCGGGCAGGTCGATGATCGCGAGCCTGCGGTGTCCGAGCGCGGCCGGCCCTTCGGCCCACACTCCGCGGTCGTCCGGGCCGCGGCAGGCCATCGTCTCGGTCATCGCATCCAATGTCGCGCCCTCGGCGCGCAGGTCACGGTCGTAGGAGACCCAGCCGGTGATGCCACACATACATGTACCTCCCGCGTCCGGCCCACCCGAGGGACCTCGCCCACCTGCGGCTTTGTGCAGGTGGGTACACCCTCCGGCAAACCAGTTGTATCTAGCACCTATGTGACGAGCGTGTGCCACGTCCCGGATGCGGGTCAACACGGATGTAACACGAGGAGGCCCGCCACCCCCGCACTTTCGGCCGGGCTTTGCGAGTGCGATATACGCGGACCCGCTCCCCGCCGGGCGAATCCGGTCAGGAATCAGCCAAGGACAAAGACTTGCCCAAGACTTGCGCCCCCGTCAGGACTCCCAGTGGGCAAGCCGCCGCAGGAACCGCGCCGCGCCGGTGAATCCGTCGTCGCCGAGCAGCTCACGCAGTTCGGCGTTGAAGCGGTCGATCTCCGGCTGGGCGGCACGCAGCGCGGCCTCCCCGGGGTCGGTCAACTCCAGCACCACGGCCCGGTGTTCTTGGGGATGGGCCCGCCTGGCAAGCAGACCGGCCCCCGTGAGCCGCCCCACCAGGCCGGTGACGGCGGACTCGCGCAGCCCGAGCGCGCGGGCCAACCGCTGCTGAGTGAGGCCCGGTTCGTCCCGCACCGCGAACAGCGCACCGAGCTGTGCCGTGGTGATCCCGGCGGCGGCCAGCATCCGGCGGTCGGCCGTGGTGCGCAGCCGGTGCGCCGCCCGCTGGAGCAGGAAGTACAGACGCTGGTCGTCGGAGTCGGACATGGGCCGATGTTGACAGACGGCACCACCCCGCGCCACTCTCACTTCACTACTGAAGTGAGGTGCTGGACGATGCGGACACTGGACTTCGCGCTGGCCCGCAAGACCCTGGCGGCGCAGCCCTTCAGCGCCCTGCTCGGCGCCCGCCTGACGGCGTTCGGCGGGGGCGAGGCGACGCTCGAACTGGACATCCGGGAGGAACTGCTCCAGCAGCACGGCACCCTGCACGGCGGCGTCCTCGGCTACGCGGCGGACAACGCGCTCTCCTTCGCCGCGGGCTCCGTCGCCGGCCCCGGGGTGCTGGCGGCCGGCCTCACCATCGACTTCCTGCGGCCCGCCCGGGGTGAGGTCCTGCGCGCCCGCGCCCGGGTCGTCCGGGCCGGCCGTACCCGCATCGTCTGCCGCTGCGACCTCACCACCGTCGACGGCGACGGCACCGAGGCCCTGTGCGCCGTGGCCCAGGGATCACTCGCCGTGGTCGAGCGGCCGGCCGGAGCCGAGCAGCCCCCGGGATGAGGCCGCGGCACCCGGCGGGCGCGCGGTGTCGTGTCAGGTACGCGATGGGTCACCGCCACCGACCGAATATCCCGGATGTCCGCACCGGTTGCCCCTAATGCCCGATCCCCGAATCGGTCCTATGGTGCTGATATGGAGCACGCACTCAGCCCCGCGACCCTCTCCGAACTGCGCCGTCCGCGGCCCTATCCCGCGGTGTCCGTGCTGACGCCCACGCACCGCCGGGAACCCGAGAGCACCCAGGACCGGGTCCGGCTGCGCAATGTGGTGGCCGAGGCCAAACGGCAGCTGGAGGCCGATCCGGCGGTTCCCCGGGAGCGGCGCGCCGACGTCGCCCGGCAGCTCGACGCGGCCCTCACCGAGATCGACCTGGCCCACGCCGAGGACGGTCTGGTGATCTTCGCCGCTCCAGGTGAGCACCAGGTGTGGTCGCTGGCCCGGCCCGTACCCGAGCGCGTGGTGCTCTCGGACACCTTCCTCACCCGCAATCTGGTCTCCGCGCAGGCCGCCGAACGCCCCTTCTGGGTGCTGTCGGTCTCCGCCGACCGCGTCGCCCTGTGGAGCGGAGGCGTCGACCGGGTCACCGAGCACCGCGCCGGCGGCTTCCCCATGACCCGCAGCCGCGACAACTTCGACGCCGAGCGCCAGGAGCGGATCGGCGACCTGCCCAGCACCTTCCGGGACGAGGGCACCCGCCACTTCCTGCGCGACGCGGACACCGCGATGGGCAGGATCCTGCGCGCCGACGCGCGCCCGCTGTACGTCACCGGCGAGACGGCCGCCTTGTCCCTCCTGGACGAGGTCGGCGGTGTCACCAAGGAGGCCCTCCACGTGTCGCACGGAGGTCTGGCGCACGGCACCCCCGAGGCCGTGTGGCAGGCGGTCCGCCCCCTGGTCGCCGCCGAGGCGCGCAGGAACACGGACTCGGTGGCCCGTGAACTCGAAACGGCCCGTGGACGCCGGGCCTTCGCGGCCGGCGTCGACGAGGTCTGGCAGAACGCCCGCGAGGGCCGTGTGCGCCTGCTCGCGGTCGAGGAGAACTACCGGGTGACGGTGCGCGACACCGGCGGCGACCACCTCGCCCCGGCCGCGAGCGGCGACCTCGACGCCCGCGAGGACATCGTGGACGAGATCGTCGAGCAGTGCCTGGAGACCGGAGCGGAGGTCCGGTTCGTGCCGGACGGCGCCCTCGGCGACGCCGACGGGATCGCGGGCATCCTGCGGTACTGAGACGACGGGTGCGGCACACGCCGGTCAGACGGTGCCGAACAGAGTGCTCAGCCCGCGCTCCACGTCCGCGCCGACATCCTCCTTGCCGGCACCCACCACCGCGTACGTGCGCAGCAGGAAACGGCGCAACGCGAACGTGTCGAACCGGAGCAGGGCCAGGCCGTACGGGGAGTGCAGCTCCAGTACCGTCGCGGACCGGTCGCACGGCCACAGCCGCACGTCACCGCTGCCGGCCGGAGCGTCCAGCCCCTCCGCCAGCAGGGCACGACCGAAGGTCCAGGTGGCCTCCTCGCCGTCCAGGGCGGCCTCGGGCGGGAAGTCGAGGTGCACGGCCAGCGGGTCCGCACGGACGTAACGGAACCTGGCGGCAACGGGCACCTCCTGGCGCTCCGCGGTGATCAGTCGGGCGCGGACGGGCTGCTCCAGGGCGATGTCCATGAGCGGTCTCCACAACGGGTGAGAGGCGGCCGGTTGTGCCGGTGTCTCTTTACGAGCCCCGAAGAGCCGTTCGGATTACGTGGACCCGGACTGTTTTTCCGTGACCTGAGTCACACCACCTCTCCCCGCCGGGCCGGACCGCGCACTCTGGCACGGCCCGAACCCCCTGTGCCACACTCCCTAGAACACACGCCCGTCGAACACACTCCTGAACGTCGGGTCGGCCACCCCGACGACCCGTCATGTCACGTACTCCGTCTACGACTTGCCCGGCCGGAGGGCGTACACCACATGCGTGGCGCGACCGCTCAGTGAAGACTGTGGCATATGCCAGAGGCACCACCGTATCGGGTGTCGCCGAATCCCTTACAGGCCGTCGCGGGCTGTGCAACAGTCGTAACGGTCCTTCCGTCCGCCCAGGTCGAACCGTCCCGCATCGGAGTGCGTCATGCCGTCCCATCTCTCTGCGGACCGCCCAGCCGCCCAGCCGCCCCAAGGCGACTCGGTCGACGCGCTGATATCGCAGGCGCGGCGGCTCAAGGGCGACGTGGACGCGGTGCGGCGGGACACCCCGAGCGACGGTACGGACCCGCAGGACCGGTGGCAGCGCGCGCTGTGCGACCTGGCGCTCCACCACCTCGACGACCTGGACGGGCACCTGGCGCAGCTGCGGGACGGCCCGCTGCCCGATCCCGCGTCCACCGAGGCGACGCCCGTCGTCCGAGCCGTGCCGCCCGCTCCCCGGCGCGGCTCGCTCCTCAGCCGGGTGGGCAGCGCCGAGTGGAACCTGCTGACGGATGAGGCGAGTTGGTCCGGCGAGCTCTACCAGATCCTGGGCCGTGACCCCGCAGCACCGCCGCTGACCCTCGACGAGCTGCCCTCCGTGGTGCTCGACGAGGACCGGCCGAGGCTCACGTCGATGGTCACCGGCTGTCTCGTCGACGCCAAGCCCATCGACGGCGAGTTCCGCGTCGTGCGCCCGGACGGCGAGGTACGGACGGTGCACATGATGGGCGAGCCCGTCCTCGACAGCGACGGCAGCACCGCGTCGATGTGGGCGGTCCTGCGGGACGTCAGCGAACTGCGCCGCAGCCAGCGGGCGGTGAGCGAGACCCGCGACTCGTTACAACGCCACCAGGACCGGGCCCGGACCGAGCACCGGCTCGCGGTCGAGATGCAGGAGGCCGTCCTGCCGCCCTGGCGCGGCTCCCTGCGACTCGCGCACCAGGGCCCCGAGTCGCTCGATCTGGCCGCCCACTATCTGCCGTCCTCCACGAGCGCCCTGATCGGCGGCGGCTGGTACGACGCACTGGAGCTCGCCGACGGCGAGACACTGCTCAGCGTCGGGGACCTCACCGGACACGGCGTCGCGGTGACCTCGGGCATGGCGACCCTGCTGGGCGCCGTGCGCGGCATGGCGATGGCCGGCACCCGGCCCGGCCGGCTGATGACCTGGCTCAACCAGCTGCTCGACGCCACCGTGCAGCCGGCCCTCGGCAGCGCGGTGTGCTGCCGCTACCGGCCCGACACCCGCACCCTGGTGTGGGCGCAGGCCGGACACCCCGCCCCGCTGCTGTTCCGCGACGGGACGGGGCGCCGACTGCGCGCACCGGCCGGCGTCCTGCTCGGCGCGACCTCCGGTGCCGTGTACGAGCAGGCCGAGGAGACCCTCGAACCGGGTGATCTGCTCGTGCTGCACACCGACGGGCTGGTGCCCGGGCACAGCGGTACGGCGGCCGCGGACCGGCTCCTCGACCTGGCCCCGCGGTTCGGCGAGGCGCGCACCGCACAGGACTGCGTACGGGTGGCCATGGAGGAGTTCGGCGAGGCCGAGCGCGAGGACGACGGCTGCGTGCTCGTCGCCAGGGTCACGTCCTGACCGAGCTGCCCTTCGTCCTCGGCAGGGCCAGCCTGATCTCCTCCCGCAGTTCGCTGATCTTCGGATAGCCGGAGTACTCGGCGGTGAGCCGGTACATCTGACGCAGCCGGTCCCAGGTGCGGTGGGAGGAGTTGGAGCCCATCGACATCAGCGCCAGGCGTGCGTACCGGTCGGCCTGTTCGGGGTCGTCGGCGATGAAGCAGGCCGACGCCATGGACAGGAAGTCGAAGATCTTCGACCGCTGCCGTCCGTCGACCCGCAGGGCCAGGGCCTTCTCCGCGTAGTGCTGGGCGTGCGCGGCCGCGCCGGGCTCGAACTCGGCCAGCGTGCGGTAGGCCAGGGCCTGCATGCCGTACAGGTCCTCCTCCCTGAAGGTCTGCATCCAGCTCGGCGGCGGCACGTCGCCCTTGTCGGAGACGAAGAGGTCCTCCGCCACTCCGAGGGTGCGGCGCATGGCCTGGCCCTTGCCCATCGAGGCCTGTGCCCAGGCCTCGATGGTGTGGAGCATCGCCCGGGTGCGGGGCAGCACCTGTTCGCCGGAGCCGGACTGGGCGAGGTTCATCAGGTCGAGCGCGTCGTCGGGCCGGCCAAGGTGCACCATCTGGCGAGCCGCTCGGGAGAGCGCCTCCCCGGCGCGGGGCCGGTCGCCGCCCTCTCTGGCGGCATGGGCGGCGATGACGAAGTACTTCTGGGCCGTGGGTTCGAGACCGACGTCGTGCGACATCCAGCCCGCGAGGACGGCGAGGTTGGCGGCGACGCCCCACAGGCGCCGCTGGAGATGGTCGGGGTGTCGGTAGGCGAGCATGCCGCCCACCTCGTTGAGTTGGCCCACGACCGCCTTGCGTTGCAGCCCGCCGCCGCGGGCCGCGTCCCAGGCCCGGAACACTTCGACGGAGCGTTCCAGTTCCTCGATCTCCTGCGACCCGATGGGGGCGGCCTCGTAGCGGTCGAACCCAGCGGGGTCGGCATGCAGGGGGTCGTCGAACCGGGGAGCGTCGGCGGTCAGGGTCGGATCGGTGTGCAGCCAGTCGTACATGGCACTGCTGAGGGCTGATCCCGCGGCGAGCGCGGCACCCGCGCCCACCAAGCCGCGTCGGTTGAGCATGAGGTCCATTCCCGTGAATTCGGTGAGGACCGCAGCAGTCCGCTCGGGCGCCCACGGCACACCGTCGGGATGTTCCGCACTCCCGTCGCGTGGCCGTTTCCCCGTACGCCCGTGCCGGACCAGACCGAGGTCCTCGATGGTCACGACACGGCCGAGACGCTCGGTGAACAGGGCCGCCAGCACCCGCGGCACCGGATCGCGTGGGATCTCTCCCATGTCGATCCACCGCCGCACCCGGGAGGTGTCGGTCGCCAGCTGAGGGTGGCCCATGGCCGCCGCCTGCCGGTTGACCAGCCTCGCGAGTTCGCCCTTGGACCAGCCGGCCAGGCCGAACAGGTCCGTCAGACGGGTGTTGGGTTGACCGCTCACGTAAGCCCCCAGGTTCTCGGCTGAGTTGACAGTAGCCCTGGGAGAGTTGCCGGGCGACTATTCGCCAGGGTTCGCCAGGGTGCGCCAGATGGTGTGCCACTGGGCATCGGGTGTCAGGTAGGAACGCGCCACCCCGACCCGGTCGCCTTCTCCAACCGGCGGGTGCATTCCCCAGGGTGCACCCGGGGCGCCGGGCCGGGTAGCGCACTGACGTCGCAGGCACACGAAGGGATCTGTCTCGCCCATGTACGCAGCATCTACCTCCGTGTCCGCCCCGCCCCGGCCGCTGCATCCCCGCCCGGCGGGCACCGGCCCCTATCTCGACCCCGTGCGCCCGGCGGCCCCCGTGCTCGGCACGGGCAGGACACGGCGCGTGCCGGGGCTCGGCACCCAACCGCTCAGCGGGAGACTCGACTTGTCCGGCCCTCAGGGCGCCCAGCTGCGCACGGCGATCGCGTCGGTGCATCGGATCTGCCCGGAGTTCGCCCCGGTGCAGGTGCTGCGCCGCAGCGGCCGCTCCGTGCTCCTGGTCGGCACGACAGGACGCAGCACCGCCGTCGCCAAGGTTTTACTGGACCACTCGCCCGTGTGGGCCGAGCGGGTCCGTCACGAGATAGCCGCATACCGCTCGTTCGTCCGGCACCGCCCTCCGGTGCGGGTGCCGAGACTGATCGCGGCGGACCCTGACAACTGCACCCTCGTGATCGAGCGGATGCCGGGACGGGTGGCGGCACTGCACCGGCATCCCGCGGAGGCCCCGCCCCGCGCGGACATCAGGACGGCGCTCGGCGCGATCTGCCGGCTGAACGCCTGGCGGCCGCCGGCGGGCACCTTCGAGGCCCCGCTGGACTACGCGACCCGCATCAACCGGTACCACGAGCTGGGGCTGCTCACCGACCGGGATCTGGGCGATCTCCAGAAACTGCTGCACGGCATCGCCGCCTCCGCGGGCCGCAGCGGCATGGGCCAGTTCTGCCACGGCGACGCGTTGTTGTCGAACATTCTCCTGTCACCGGCCGGTCCAGTGCTGGTGGACTGGGAGCACGCGGGCTGGTACCTGCCGGGCTACGACCTGGCGACGCTGTGGTCGGTCCTCGGTGACGCGCCGGTGGCCCGGCGCCAGATCAGCCAGATCGCCCAGTCGGCGGGCCCGGCCTCGCGCGACGCGTTCCTGGTGAACCTGATGCTCGTCCTGACGCGGGAGATCCGCACCTACGAGACGGCCGTGCAGCGTTCGATGCACGACACGACCCCGGCGGCACCGGGAGTGGCCCACCCGGGTGCTGCGCCGTCCGGCGAGGAACAGCGGCTGCTGCTGAGGCGGCTGCACGACGACTGCCAGCTGGCCCGCCGGGCCGTACGCGCGGCGGTCGGAACTCGCTGACGGGGACGAAGGTCCGCGGTGCGCACGGGGAAACGGCGCACCGCGGACTTCCGTATGCCCGCCCCGTCCCCGGCCGGTCTGTGCCACTGACGCCCCGCAGGTCCCGACACCTGCGCCACGAAACTCCCGCCAACCCGCGATGACGGGGGAAATCCCCTGCCCCTGGGCATGATTGACGGATCGTCGGCAAGCCGGTACCCCAGACGCACGTCCGGCCCCGCACGGCTCCTCGCCCGATCGTCCCAGGAGGCTGCTTTGCTCACACGCGACAGACGTATCCGAAGAACCGCGGGCGCGCTGGCCTCGGCCGCCCTCTTCCTGCCGCTGCTCGGGGCGGCCCCGTCCGACGCCGCCCCGTCCGACGCCCGGGCCTCCGCGAGCCGCCTCCAGCTGGCGTTCGCCTCCGCGGCCGCCGAGTACCACGTACCGCAGAGCGTCCTGCTGGGCGTGTCCTACCTCCAGTCCCGCTGGGACGCGCACGCCGGTGCGCCGAGCGTGACCGGCGGTTACGGCCCGATGCACCTCACCGACGCCCGCACCGCGCTCGCCGACGCCCCGCCGCACCACGCCGAGGGCACGGAGGACCCCCGCGGCGACAGCGCCCGCCCGCCGCTGCTGCCCACCGCCGAGGTGCCGCACAGCTCCGAACTCCCCGCGCGTCTGAAGACGTTGTCGAAGGCGGCGGACCTGACCGGCATCCCCGCCGAACGCCTGCGGACCGATCCGGTCGCCAACGTGGCCGGCGGCGCCGCGCTCCTGGCCGCCGCCCAGAAGGACCTCGGCGAGCCGCTGAGTAAGGATCCGGCCGCCTGGTACGGGGCGGTGGCCCGTTTCCCCGGCGCGGACGACAGCGCGACGGCGGCCGCCTACGCCGACGATGTGTACGACGTCCTGCGCTCCGGCGCGGAGCGCACCACCGACGCCGGCCAGCGGATCGCCCTGGCCGCCCAGCCCGATCTCGCCCCCGACTCCGCACAGCTCACGCGCACGGGGCTGCGGGCTGTCGGCGCCGACGGCACGGAGTGCCCGAGGACGGTGTCCTGCGAGTGGATCCCGGCGCCGTACGAGCAGTTCGGCGACAACGACTACGGCAACCACGACCTCGGTGACCGTCCGGCGTCCCAGAGCATCGACTACATCGTCATCCACGACACCGAGGGCGCCTGGGAAGGCGTGCTCAACCTGGTGCAGGACCCGACCTATGTGTCGTGGCACTACTCGTTGCGCTCCACCGACGGTCACATCGCCCAGCATGTGAAGGCCAAGGACGTGGCCTGGCACGCGGGCAACTGGTACGTCAACGCCAAGTCGATCGGTCTGGAGCACGAGGGCTTCCTGGCGAATCCGGACGCCTGGTACACGGAGGCGATGTACCGGACCTCGGCGCGGCTGGTGCGGTACCTGTCGCAGAAGTACGACATCCCGCTGGACCGGCAGCACATCCTCGGCCACGACACCGTGCCGGGTCCGACCACGGCCACCATCTCCGGGATGCACACCGACCCCGGCCCGTACTGGGACTGGCGCCACTACTTCGAGCTGCTCGGGCGTCCCCTCGTACCGACGGCGAGCGCGCACGGCGGGCTGGTGACCATCCGCCCCGACTACGCCACCAACCGGCCGGTGTACACGGGCTGCGTCACCAAGGGCGAGCCCTGCGCGGACCACGGCTCCAGCGAGGTGCGGCTGTATTCGGACCACAGCGAGAAATCCGCCCTGATCACGGACATCGGACTGGGCAAGGCCCCGACGACCGACGTGAACGACCTGTCCTCACGGGTCTCCACCGGTCAGCAGTACGCGGTCGCCGGCCGGTACGGCGACTGGACGGCCATCTGGTACCTGGGCCAGAAGGCCTGGTTCAAGAACCCCAGGGCGAACCCGACCGCGGTACAGGCCGGCGGCCGGGTGGTGACGCCCAGGGACGGGCTCAAGAGCGTCCCGGTGTACGGCCGCGCCTACCCGGAGGCCTCCGCGTACCCGGCGGGAGTGCCCGCCCAGGAGGTGTCACCGCTGCCGTACAAGGTGCTCGCGGGACAGAAGTACGTGATCGGCGCACAACAGCCGGGCCAGTACTACTACGCGGTCACCTTCAACACCGATGCGCACCGGGTGGTGACCGGGAAGGATCTCTACTACCAGATCCAGTTCGGCCACCGGGTGGCGTTCGTACGGGCCGCGGACGTGCGGGTGCAGCCGTCGGGCTCGTAGCCGCCTCAGCCCTGCTGGAACAGCTCCGCCGGGAGCGGTTTCAGCAGGGCGTACAGGTCGTCGGTGATGGGGCGGTCCCAGGCGGCGATGGTCACCAGGACGTTGTCGCTGCGGTCGAACTGCACGCAGGAGATGCGGCTCTCGGAGAGCTTCAGGCGCCGCACGATCAGCAGGTTGTCGCCCTGCATCACCGGTACGTCCTCGGTGCTGGTCACCGTCACCTCCTCGTCGTTCTCCAGGGCCAGCAGCAGCTGTCCGACCTCGAAGGGGACCTCGCCCTCGGCGATGTCACGGGCCGGGGAGCCCTCCGGCAGATTGCCGATGATCATCGCGGGGCCACGGCCGCCGAACAGGTCGTAGCGCAGGTACAGGCCCTGGCAGCTGCCGTCGGGGGCGGGCAGCAGGCCGGCGTTGAGATTCCCGGGCCAGTCGCTCGGGTCCATGGCCAGGACGTCGAAGTCGGGCCCGGCGGGGGTGGCGCTGCGGCGGCGGAGGAACGACATGATGCCCATGGTACGTGGCCTGACCGGGTACGTGGCGTGCGGGCGGCCCTATCCGCCCTTGTGATGACGCGCGTGATGGCGGGCCACCCGGGCGCGGTTGCCGCAGGACGGCTCGCACCACTCCTGGCGGGGGTGTTCCTTCAGGAAGTACCGCACGCAGCGCGGCGCGTGGCAGGCGCGCAGCCGCCGCCGGTCGGGTCCGGCGAGGAAGCCGATCGCGGCCCGCGCGAGCACCGCCACCAGCTGTTCCCCCGCGCCCGCCGCCTGGTGCCGTACGACGGGTTCGGCGCCCTCGTCCCAGTGCAGGACGGGCACGGTGGGCGTGCGGGCGGCCGCGGTGTTGAGGCGGCGCAGGGCCTCGGGTGCGGGCAGGAGCCGGGCGGCGTCGGCGGGGCTCGGTTCGCCGGGGCGCACGGCGCGGGCGAACAGGGCGCGGACGGCGGCGCGCAGTTCGCGTACGGCGGTGAGGGTCTCCTCGTCCGCGACGAAGCCGTCCGCGTCCGGCGCGGTCTGCGGGTGCGCCCGGACCCAGGCGGTCAGTCCGGCGAGGTCGGTCAGGTCGTCGGCGACTCCGCCGTGCCCGTCGTGCCGAAGGGTCAGGGCGAGGTCGAGGGCGAGCCGGGCGTCGGTGGTCGGCACATCCTGCATGCGGCTAATGGTAGGCGCAACGGCATGCATTAATCCGAGGCCGGTTCACTCCGCCGGGGCCCAGGTGGCACGACCGCCACGGGGCTCGCCGCGTGCAGCAGGACGGCCTGGGTGACCGAGCCCATCATGCGGGCCGGTGCGAGCAGCCGGCGCCGGTGGCGGCCCACAACGACCAGGTCGGCGTCCTTGGAGGCGGCGACGAGGTGTCCGGCCGCGTCGCCCGGGGCCACGTACGGTTCGGCCCGGACGCCCGGGTGGCGGCTTCGGTGCGGGGCGAGGAATCCCTCGGCCAGGGTCCGGGTCTCGCTCTCAACGGCGTCCTGGTCGATCAGCGGCGGGACGAGATCGCCGGGGGCGGCCCAGCTCTGCACCGGCCAGGCGTAGGCGGCGACGGCCTGGAGGCGCGCGCCGCGCAGGGCGGCCTCGGCGAAGGCGAAGGCGAGGGTGGCCTCGTCGGGGCTGTCGACCTGGAGGCCGACGACCACGCGGGGACCGGGATCGGTCGCGAAGGGGTCGTCCCCCCAGGTGTCGTGGACCTCGCGTCCGGGGCGCGGCACCACGACGACCGGGCACTCGGCGTCGCGGGCGGCGGCCATGCCGTTGGACCCCAGCAGCAGGCTGGCGAACCCGCCGCGTCCGCGCGAACCGAGCACCAACAGCTGGGCGGTGGCGCCGAGTTCGGGCAGCAGGGCACTCGGGGCGCCCTCCAGGGTGAGGTACTCGGTCACCGGCCGGTCGGCCACGCCCTCCAGGCGGGCCCGCACCTGGTCCGTCACCGGGTCGTCGTCCGTGCCGGGCGGTCCGGCGGGCAGGACGTCGGGCCGGCTCCAGGTGGCGTACTGCCGCACATGGGCCACCCGCAGGGGCGCCGCGCGCCGGCGGGCGGCGTCGAGGGCCCAGTCGAGGGCGCGCAGGCTGTCGTCCGAACCGTCGACCGCCACGATCACCGGCAGCGTGCTCATGCGTTCCTCACCTCCGGGGTACGACCTTCCGCTTCCGCGGGCCGGCCCGGCTCAGGCAGGCGCCCGGGAGAGCGCTCAGGGTCGCGTGCCCGGAACATCGGTCGGAACACCGCCGGATCGGTCCGTGATCCGGGTCGGACCACGGACCGGGGCGCAGGCTCGGGTGCGGGCTCAGGTCAGGTCGAACTCCCCTTCCCTCGCCCCCGACACGAACGCGCCCCACTCCGCGGGTGTGAAGATCAGGGAAGGGCTCTCGGGCCGGCCGCTGTTGCGCATCG
Organism: Streptomyces lincolnensis; assembly: GCF_001685355.1. GTDB lineage: Bacteria > Actinomycetota > Actinomycetes > Streptomycetales > Streptomycetaceae > Streptomyces > Streptomyces lincolnensis. The sequence continues at coordinate 671,496 of NZ_CP016438.1, forward strand.
CGATGAATCCCTCGACAAAGGCGATCTGGACATCCCCCAGGCCACGGCTGCTGGAGTGCCAGTCGGCGGTGCTGAGGTCCAGCTCGGGCTTGTCCCAGCCCATGAGCGGCTGCTGCTGGATGGTGGTCTCGGCCACGTCCGTGCTCCTCCCGATTGCGTCGTCCGCGGCCAGCCTAGCGATCGGCCCCGGACGCCGACAGGCCACGTGAGGGGGACCTTTCCTCAACCGGGGGGCTCGGATCCCACGAGCCACATGGAGAAGAACTGCGATCCGCCGCCGTAGGCGTGCCCGAGCACCCGTCGGGCCCCGTCCACCTGGTGTGCTCCGGCCTGTCCGCGCACCTGGAGAGCCGCCTCCGCGAAGCGGATCATGCCCGAGGCGCCGATGGGATTGGTCGACAGGACGCCCCCGGACATGTCGACGGGAAGATCCCCGTCCAGCTCGGTCACCCCCGCCTCGGTGAGCTTCCAGCCCTCGCCCTCGTCGGCGAAGCCGAGGTTCTCCAGCCACATGGGCTCATACCAGGAGAACGGCACGTACATCTCGACGGCGTCGATCTCACGGCGCGGGTCGCTGATCCCGGCCTGGCGGTAGACGTCGGCGGCGCAGTCCTTGCCCGCCCGCGGCGAGACGCAGTCCTTGCCGGCGAACAGGGTGGGCTCGCTGCGCATCGCGCCGCCGTGCATCCAGGCGGGCGGGCGGGGCGCGCGGGCGGCTCCGGCACGGTCGGTGAGGACCATCGCGCAGGCACCGTCGGAGGAGGGGCAGGTCTCCGAGTAGCGGATCGGGTCCCACAGCATCGGCGAGGCCTGCACCTTGTCCAGCGTGATGTCGTGTTCGTGCAGATGGGCGTAGGGATTCTTCAGGGCGTTGCGCCGGTCCTTGAAGGCGACGAGGGAGCCGACCGTGTCCGGGGCGCCGCTGCGCCGCATGTACGCGCGCACGTGCGGGGCGAAGAAGCCGCCCGCCCCGGCCAGCAGCGGCTGCTGGAAGGGGATCGGCAGGGAAAGCCCCCACATGGCGTTGGACTCGGACTGTTTTTCGAAGGCCAACGTCAGGACCGTGCCGTGGACGCGGGCGGCGACCAGGCTCGCGGCGACCAGCGCGGTGGAGCCGCCGACGGAGCCCGCGGTGTGCACCCGCAGCATCGGCTTGCCCACCGCGCCCAGCGCGTCGGCGAGGTACAGCTCCGGCATCATCACGCCCTCGAAGAAGTCGGGCGCCTTGCCGATGACCACGGCGTCGACGTCCGCCCAGTCCAACTCGGCGTCGTCCAGGGCCCGTCGGGCGGCCTCCCGCACGAGCCCCGCGATCGACACGTCCCGGCGCGCCGCGACGTGCTTGGTCTGGCCGATGCCTACGACGGCCACGGGCTCCTTGCTCATCGCGCATCCCCTTCGAGTACGGCGACCAGGTTCTGTTGCAGACAGGGGCCGGACGTGGCGTGGGCGAGCGCCCGGTCGGACTCACCGCGGTGGATGCGGGCGGCGGCCTCGCCGACGCGGATCAGCCCGGCGGCCATGACCGGGTTGGCGACGAGGGCCCCGCCGGAGGGGTTGACGCGTACGGAGTCGTCCAGGCCGAGCGCCTTGCGCAGGACTACCTCCTGTGAGCTGAAGGGCGCGTGCAGTTCGGCGGTGTCGACGGGCTGTTGGAAGAGGCCGGCCTTCTCGGCGGCGAGGCGGGTGGAGGGCGAGTCGGTCAGGTCGCGGACGCCGAGCGCGTGGGCCTCGATGCGGTGGTCGATGCCGCGGATCCAGGCGGGGCGCTCGCACAGCTCCCGGGCCCGTTCCCCGGCGGCGAGGATCACGGCGGCGGCGCCGTCGCCGACCGGCGGGCAGTCGCCGGTGCGCAGCGGGCGTACGACGTAGTCCCCCTGGCCCGCGCTGTCGGCGCCGCGGCTTCGGGCTCCGACGGCTGCCAGCGCAGGCTCGTCGGTGTCGCCCGCGTCGATGAGGGCCTGGGCCTGGAGGGCGGCGAGGGCGACGGAGTCGGGCCACAGGGGGGCCACGTAGTACGGGTCGAGCTGGCGGGTGAGGACGTCCCGGAGCGGGCCGGGCGTCGACTTGCCGTAGGAGTAGACGAGGGCGGTGTCGGCGTCGCCGGTGCGGAGCTTGACCCATGCCTCGTACAGCGCCCAGGCGCCGTCCATCTCGACGTGCGACTCGGAGATCGGCGGCCAGGCGCCGACGCCGTCGAGGGCGAGGGTGAAGGAGAAGGCGCGCCCGGCGAGGTAGTCGCTGGAGCCGGAGCAGGTGAAGTCGATGTCGGCGGTCTTCAGGCCCGTGCGGTCCAGGACCTCGTGCAGGACGGGCATCAGCATCTCCACCTCGGAGAGCTCCGCCATGCTCTGCCGGTGGTCGGTCTGCGCGAAGGCGACGACCGCGATCTCACGCGTCACAGCAACTCCTTGTAGGTGTCGTAGTCCGCGTCCGGCTCGCCGGTCGGCCGGTAGTGGTCGGGATAGCGGGTGCCGTCCGTCCACACCGCTTCGACGCGCAGGCCCATGCGCACCTGGTCGTAGGGGATGCCGCCGATGCGTCCGTGCAGGGCCAGGTCGGCGCCGTCGAGGGCGATGTGGGCGTAGACGTAGGGGACCTCGATGTCGAGGTTCTTCGCCTTGATGTTGACGATGCAGAAGGTGGTGACCGTGCCGCAGGGACCCACCTCCACCTGTTCCGATGTGGCCAGGCCACACGTCGGGCAGGCGCCCCTGGGCGGGACGTACACCTTGTGGCAGGACGGGCAGCGCTCGCCGACGAGCTTGCGGTCGGCGAGGGCGGTGATGAAGGCGGTCTGGGCGCGGCCGGGCGAGTAGGTGTAGTCGAGCCGGGCGGCGGCGACGATGCCGGCGACCGGGTCCTCGAACTCGCCCGCGTGGACGGTGACCTGGGACTCGTCGCCGTCGTCCGGTTCGAAGCAGGCGATGTCCGTGATGGCGCCGGAGCGTTCCTCGGCCCAGCGGACGCGGACCCGCATGCCTGTGTGGACGGCTTCGGGGCCGGGAGCGTCGAGGGCGTGGAGCAGAGCGGTGTCGGCGCCGTCGAGGCGGACCAGGACCCAGGCGAAGGGGGTGTCCAGCGGCTGGCCGCGGCGGGGGGCGTGGTTCCAGGCCCAGGTGGTGACGGTTCCGGTGACGCCGACGTGGACGAGGTCGCGGATCTCCTCGGCGGTGACGGGGTCGTACTCAACGGGCGGGACGAGGGTGCGGCCGTCGGCGGTGCGCACGCCGAGGACGGCACGCTCGCGCAGGCCGGTGAGGAAGGCGCTCTGCACGGGGCCGAGGGAGCGGGTGAAGGGAAATTCGACGACCAGGGGTGCGGTGAGGACTTCGGGCACGATGGCTCCTCGCTAGGCGCGCTTGTAGTCGGGCGGTCGCTTCTCCGCGAAGGCGCGGGCGCCCTCCTTGGCGTCGGCGGTGTCGAAGACCGGCCAGCCTCGCTTGAGTTCGGAGGCGAGACCGTCGGCCTCGGTCATCTCGGCGGTCTCGTACACGGAGGCCTTCACGGCCTCGACGGCCAGCGGACCGCAGGCGTTGATCTGTTCGGCGATCTCCAGGGCCTTGGCCAGGGCGGTGCCGTCGGGCACGACGTGGCCGATCAGGCCGATGCCGGCGGCCTCGTGGGCGCTGTACGGGCGGCCGGTGAGCAGCATCTCCAGGGCGTGGGTGCGCGGGATCTGGCGTTGCAGCCGGACCGTGGAGCCGCCGATAGGGAACAGGCCCCGCCTGACCTCGAACAGGCCGAAGGTCGCGGACTCGCCGGCGACGCGGATGTCGGTGCCCTGGAGGATCTCGGTGCCGCCGGCGACGCAGTACCCCTCGACGGCGGCGATCACCGGTTTGCGGGGGCGGTGGTGGCGCAGCATCGCCTTCCAGTGCAGGTCCGGGTCGGCCTTGAGACGGTCCCGGTGGTGCTCGCCCTCCATGCCCTTCCCGGCGAGGGCCTTGAGGTCCATGCCCGCGCAGAACGCGCCGCCCGCGCCGGTGAGCACGATCGAGCGGACCTCGTCGTCGGCGTCGGCCGCGAGCCAGCCGTCGTACAGGCCGACCAGCATGGACAACGAGAGCGCGTTCTTGGCGTCGGGCCTGTTGAGCGTGAGCACCAGGGTGGCACCCCGACGCTCCACGGTGAGGTGTTCCGTCCCAGCCATGGGCCATCTCCCCTCTGACAGAACGAGAACAGGTTGCAGGAGGGGCCGGGGCACTTCAAGAGTTTTCTGACACCCAGTCAGATTTCTTCCGCGCGGACCCTTCACAGTTGCGGCGCCCTTTGCTCTGATGACCGGCGAACCGTCGGGAGAGCCAGGGCCGTTCGAGGTCAGGAGGAGCGGTGGAGTACAACCTTGCCGACCTGTTCGAGTCGGTCGTCGACGTGGTCCCGGACCGCGAGGCGCTCGTGTACATCGACGTCCCCGGTACGGGCGCGGAACGCCGGCTGACGTACGCGGAACTGGACGCGGCGGCCAACCGTGTCGGTCACCACCTGCTGGACAGCGGGGTCCGTCCGGGCGAGCACGTCGGGCTGCACCTGTACAACGGTGTCGAGTACCTCCAGACCGTGCTGGGCTGCCTGAAGGCGCGGATCGTCCCGGTGAACGTCAACTACCGTTACGTAGAAGACGAGTTGATCTACCTCTACCGGGACGCCGATCTGGTGGGTCTGGTGTTCGACGCGGAGTTCACGGACCGGGTGGCCGCCGCCCTGCCCCGGGCCGAGGCGCTGCGGCATCTGGTGCGGGTCGGGACACCGGCGCCCGGGGTCGCCGAGGTGCCCGCCGTGGCGTTCGGGGAGGCGGAGGCGTCCGGGTCCGCTGAGCGGGGGTTCGCGGCGCGGTCGGGCGACGACCAGTTCATCATCTACACCGGTGGCACCACGGGGATGCCCAAGGGGGTGATGTGGCGCCAGGAGGACCTGTTCTTCTCGGGGCTCGGCGGGGGCGCGCCGACCGGGGAGCCGGTCAAGACGCCCGAGGAGCTGGCCGAGCGGGTCGCGGCCGGCGGCGACGGGATCACCTTCCTGCCCGCTCCCCCGCTGATGCACGGCACGTCCACGCTGACGGCGTTCATCGGGTTCAACTTCGGCCAGCGGGTCGTGCTGCACCGCCGGTTCGCGCCCGAGGAGGTGCTGCGGACCGTCGAGAAGGAGAAGGTCACCAGCATGTCCCTGGTGGGCGACGCGATGCTGCGGCCGCTGATCGACGCGCTCGAAGGGCCCATGAAGGGCACCGACATGTCGTCGATGTTCAGCGTGTCCTCCTCGGGGGCGGTCATGTCGGACACCGTGCGGCGGCAGTTCCGGGCACTCGTGCCGAACGTCATGCTGCTCGACAACTTCGGCTCCTCCGAGTCCGGCTTCAACGGCACGGCGACGGAGGACTCCGGTCCCGAGCGCGGCTTCCGCATCCGCGTCAACTCCCGTACGCAGGTGGTCGATCCGGCCACCTACGAGCCGGTCGCGGTCGGCGAGGTGGGCCGGATCGCCCAGTGCGGCCGGGTCCCCCTCGGCTACTACAACGATCCGCGCAAGACCGCCGAGACCTTCTTCGAGAAGGACGGCGAGCGGTGGGTGCTGCTCGGCGACATGGCGACCGTCGACGAGGAGGGCGTGGTCACCGTCCTCGGGCGGGGCTCGCAGTGCATCAACACGGGCGGCGAGAAGGTGTACCCGGAGGAGGTCGAGCAGGCGCTGAAGTCCCATCCCGATGTGTACGACGCGCTGGTCGCCGGGGTGCCGGACGCGAAGTGGGGCCACCATGTGGCGGCCGTGGTGCAGTTGCGCGGGGGCGCGGCGCGGCCCTCCCTCCAGGACATCCAGACCCACTGCCGTACCCGTCTGGCCGGGTACAAGATCCCGCGCCAGCTGGTGATCTCGGACGAGCTCAGGCGGTCGCCGAGCGGCAAGGCGGACTACCGGTGGGCGCGGGAGGTGGCGGTCGCGGCGGACGGATGAATTCCGGCTCTGTTCGATTGAACCGAAGCCGACGTCCGGACGTACTGGTGGTGGCAGGCTGGGCCTTCGGGCCCCGTTTGCCATGCCATCGCACGACCGCACGGAAGGACCACCGGGTGTCGCTCTTCACTCGCTCTCGCCAACTGCCGGACGCCGAGGGCGGGGCGGGCCCGGACGGCGATCACCGCGACGACACCTCTGTGGCGGACGGGGCGAGAGGGGACGACACGGCGGCGGAGGCGGGCGAGGGCGCCGGCGGCGGCAAGGCGGAGACGACGGGCGACGAGGCGGAGGGGACGAGCGTCGGGGCGGAGGGCACGGCAGACGCGGAGGCCACCGCAGACCCGGAGCACGGGGCAGACCCGGAGGACAGCACAGACGCGGAGGCCACCGCAGACCCGGAGCACGGGGCAGACCCGGAGGACAGCACAGACTCGGAGGACAGCGCAGACGCGGAGGGCAGCGCGGCCGAGGCCGAGGAGACCCCCGACTCCCCCGGCTCCCCCGCGCCCGGCTGGTTCGGCTGGCGGCGTCGCTTCCCCCGTGCGGCTCGTGGCGTGGCCGTGGGGACGAGTGTGCTGGCCGGTGCGGTGGTGCTCGGTGTGCTCCTGGTGCCGAACCGCCTGGAACGGGTGAACGTCGAGGCGTTCCTGCGGCTGCCGGTCGAGGCGATCCTGCTCGCGGTCGTGCTGCTCGCCCTGCCGCCGAGGCCACGCAAGGTCGCGGCGGTCGTGTCGGGGGTGTTCCTCGGGCTGTTCGCCACGCTCAAGTTCCTGGACATGGGCTTCTACCAGTTCCTGGCCCGCCCGTTCGACCTCGTCTTCGACTGGATCCTGCTGAACGACGCGACGGACTTCCTCAGGGAGTCCTTCGGCCGCTCGGGCCAGGTGCTCGCGGTGGTCGGTGTGATCGTCCTGTTCGCCGCCGTCCTCGCGCTGAGCACGCTCGCGGTGACGCGGCTGACGAACGTCATGTCCCGGCACCGCCCGGTCGCCGTCCGCACCACCCTCGTCCTGGGCACCGTGTGGGTCACCTGCTTCACGCTGGGCGTGCAGGCCGGCGGGGTCACGATCGCCACCAAGGGCAACTCCGAGTTCCTCGCCAACCGTCTGCAGAACGTCTACAACGGCCTGGGTGACGCCAAGGTCTTCGAGAAGGAGGCGGGCGTCGACGCCTTCGGCGACACCCCGCCCGACCAGTTGCTGACCGGGCTGCGCGGCAAGGACGTGCTGTTCACGTTCATCGAGAGCTACGGCCGTGTCGCCCTGGACGACCCTCAGATGGCGCCGGAGATGGACGCGACCCTCAAGGAGGGCACGAGCAGTCTCAAGGCGGCGGGGTTCGACTCGCGCAGCGGCTGGCTGAAGTCGCCGGTGGCGGGCGCGGGCAGCTGGCTCGCCCACTCGACGTTCCTGTCCGGACTGTGGGTGAAGAACCAGCAGCGCTACCGGAGTCTCACCACCGGGGACCGGGAGACCCTCACCAGTTACTTCCAGAAGACCGGTGCCTGGCGCACCGTGGGCATCGTCCCGGGTGTCCGCAAGGCCTGGCCGGAGGGCAAGTACTTCGGCCTGGACAACATCTACGACTCCGAGCACCTCGGCTACCACGGCCCGTACTTCAGCTGGACGCCCGTGCCCGACCAGTTCAGCATGGAGGCCTTCCAGCGGCTGGAGCACGGCAAGAAGGACCGTGACCCGATCATGGCGGAGATCATCCTGGCCTCCAGCCACAGCCCCTGGTCCCCCGTCGCCCACATGATCGACTGGGAGGACCTCGGCGACGGCTCGGTCTTCCATCAGGTCAAGAAGGAGGGCACGAATCCCACGGAGGTCTGGAAGGACCCCAAGCGGGTGCGCACCGAGTACCGCAAAGCCGTCGAGTACTCCCTGCACAGCGTGATCGAGTGGCTCCAGCGCTACGGCGACGACAACACGGTCCTCGTCTTCCTCGGCGACCACCAGCCCGTGCCCACCGTCACCCGCAACAGCGCGAACAAGGACGTCCCGATCACGATCGTCGCCCGCGACCCGAAGGTCCTGGACCGGGTCTCCGGCTGGGGCTGGACCGACGGACTCAAGCCGGCCGACAACGCGCCGACCTGGGGCATGGACCAGTTCCGCGACCGCTTCATGACGGCGTACGCGAAGTGACGTCCCCGTCCGCCGGGTAGTCCGGGTAGACCGGGTGGTCAAGGAATTCCTCCACGGCGGCCAGGAAGTCCTCCGGCCTGGCCTCGTGCACCAGATGGCCGCCTCCGACGGTCACCAGCCGCGCGCCGGGTATCGCGGCGGCGAGTTCCACCAGCTGCTCCTGCGGGATCGGGCTGGTGGGACCGCCGCCGATCAGCAGCGTCGGCATGGTGATCCGGCCCATGTGGTCCCACCACAGAGGGTCGGGGGCGTTCCGCTGCCGGTCCGTCGCGAGCACCATGGCCCAGTCGAAGGGCAGCCGGCCGGCGGGCCGTTCGGCGGGCGGCCGCGGCGGGTCGAGCGGGAACGGCGCCGGTACGTCCTCCAGCACCAGGCGGCGTACGCGCTCGGGCGCGTCCTGCGCCAGCAGGTACGCCACGGCCCCGCCCAGCGAGTGCCCGACGACGTCCACGCGGCCGAGGCCGAGGGCGTCCAGGAAGGCGAGGACGTCATCCCTCATCACCTGCTGGGCGTAGGCCTCCGGGCCCGCGCCCGGTTGGGTGCCGGGCCAGTCGCTGCGGCCGTGCCCGCGCAGATCGACGGCGTACACGCGACGTGCGCGTGGCCCTGCCGCGAGCCGTTCGGCGACCACCGCCCAGTCCGTGCCGTCGGCACCCCGGCAGTGCAACAGGACCAACGGGGGCGCATCCTCCGGCCCCCAGACGCGGTAGGCGAGGGAGATGCCGTTGGCCTTGACGATGCGCGGGTCGCTGTCCATGCCGGTCAAGCTAACCGGAGGGCCGTCGCACCGGGCGGCTGCTCTGCCGAGGGCAGAGCACCACTCACGCCGTCCCGGGCCTCGTCGAGGAAGGCGCAGATGCGGTGTACGAACCACTCCGGATCGTCCAGCCAGGGGTAGTGTCCGGCGCCGGGCTGGATCGCGCATGCGGCGTTCAGGAACGCGTCGGCGGTCCAGCGGGCGAGGCCGGGCCGGGGGCCGCCGTCGAGTTCGCCCGCGAGGACGAGTACCGGGGCGGTGAGCCGGGCGAGGGCGGCCAGGGTGGCCGGTGGGTCGTAGGCGCCCTGCGAGCCGTACACGTCGGCCGCCGAGTCGTTGAACTCCTCGTCGGCACGGGCGTCGTGCTCCTGGGCCGCCGCGTCCCAGCGGCCGTAGAAGAAGGGCGCCGAGGCAGGGGCGAAGTCGGCCGTCCCGGCCGCCCATGCCTCGAACGCGGGGAACGCCTCCTCGAACCAGGGCTCGCCCGTGCGCAGCCGGGCCGCGGCCAGGCGGTCCTCGGCCGTGGCCGGTCCGCCCAGCGCCCAGGGGATCGCGGTCACCAACACCAGCCGGGCCACACGCTCCGGGTACCGCGCGGCATAGAGCATGGCCAGGCTTCCTCCGGCCGAGTGTCCGAGCAGGTCCATGTGGTCCAGCCCCATATGGGCCCGCAACGCCTCCACATCGTCCACCAGCCGGTCGCACCGGTAGGTGGCCGGGTCCGCCGGTTCCGCGGAGTCGCCGGTGCCCCGCAGATCGAGCAGGGCCAGCCGACGACGCTCGCCGAGTCCGCCGAGATCACCGAGGTAGGCGGAGGCCCGCATGGGACCGCCGGGCAGGACGACGAGCGGGGCACCCTCGCCCCGCTCGTGGTAGGCGAGTTCGGTCCCGTCGGAGGCGGCGAAGGTCGGCATGGGCCCGATGGTGTCGGCCGGCGGGTCCCACCCGCAACGGAGTTCTCGGCGGGGTGACGAGGCCGTGAGAAAGTACTGGTCCAGATGGTTGTGGCTAGGGAGAGTGTCCCCATGGCGCATGGGACGGACCTGCTGGACCCGGGGGAACGCCTGGACGCGGAGGCGTTGCGGGCGTTGCAGTTGGAGCGGCTGCGGGGCTCGTTGCGGCACGCGTACGAGAAGGTGCCGTTCTACCGGGAGGCCTTCGACAAGGCAGGTGTGGGTCCGCAGGACTGTCGGTCTCTCGCGGACCTGGCGCGTTTTCCGTTCACCACCAAGGCGGACCTGCGGGAGAACTACCCGTACGGCATGTTCGCCGTGCCCCGGGACCGCGTCCGGCGGCTGCATGCCTCCAGCGGCACGACGGGACGGCCGACGGTCGTCGGCTACACCGAGGGCGACCTGTCCCTGTGGGCCGACATGGTGGCCCGCTCGCTGCGCGCGGCGGGCGGGCGGGCGTCCCGGGGACACGGTCCATGTGGCGTACGGCTACGGCCTGTTCACCGGCGGTCTCGGCGCGCACTACGGGGCCGAGCGGCTCGGCTGTACGGTCATCCCCGCGTCCGGCGGTATGACGGCCCGCCAGGTCCAGCTGATCCAGGACCTCGGGCCCGAGATCATCATGGTGACGCCGTCGTACATGCTGACGATCCTCGACGAGTTCGAACGGCAGGGTGTCGATCCGCGCGGCACGTCCCTGCGGGTGGGTGTCTTCGGCGCCGAGCCGTGGACCGAGGAGATGCGGCGTGAGATCGAGGAGCGGTTCGCGATCGACGCCGTCGACATATACGGGCTGTCGGAGGTCATCGGCCCGGGGGTGGCGCAGGAGTGCGTGGAGACCAAGGACGGGCTGCACATCTGGGAGGACCACTTCTACCCGGAGGTCGTCGACCCGTTCACCGGTGAGGTCCTGCCGGACGGCGAGCCCGGCGAACTGGTCTTCACCTCGCTCACCAAGGAGGCCATGCCGATCGTCCGCTACCGGACGCGGGACCTGACGCGGCTGCTGCCGGGGACGGCCCGGGTCTTCCGGCGGATGGAGAAGGTGACCGGCCGCAGCGACGACATGGTGATCCTGCGCGGGGTGAACCTCTTCCCCACCCAGGTCGAGGAGATCGTCCTGCGCACCCCTGGTGTCGCGCCCCACTTCCAGCTCCGCCTCACCCGCGAGGGCCGCCTCGATTCCCTCACTGTCCGGGCGGAGGCCCGCCGCGACGCCACCCCCGGGGACCGGGAGACGGCCGCACGGGCGATCGCCACGGCCGTGAAGGACGGCATCGGGGTGTCGGTCGCCGTCGAGATCGTCGATCCCGAGTCGTTGGAGCGGTCCGTGGGCAAGATCCGGCGCATCGTGGACCTGCGGACTGATCGGATCTGACCGCGAACGATCACTCGCTAACTGCCTTACCGCTGGAGCTGCTTGAGCAGCTTGCGGGTGCTGGGAGAGGGCGTCGCGTCGATCTGGGCGAGTGCCGTCTCGCAGCCCTGGAACGCCGTGAGGACGCCGTCGTCGTCGCCCAGGGCGTTCGCCGCGCGCATCCGTACGCGCCAGGCCACCTCGCGGAGCGGGTCGATCGCGGTTGCCTGTTCGCACAGGCGGACGGCGTCGCCGTACCGGTGCAGTTGCAGGGCGAGGTCGGCCGCCGATGAGAGCGCGTCGGCGGCTTGCAGGGACAGGGCCCGGCGTCGTTCCTCCACCCACTGCGAGGTGCGGTCCGGCAGGTAATCGCCCTCGCTGCGGGCGAGCAGCGCCTGGATTGCCGACAGCCTTGCCTGGCCGGTCAGTCGGTGGGCGTGAGCGAGGTCGGCCTCCATCAGCAGCGACTGGCAGCCCTGTGCCACCTCGTCGGCGAGGGACAGCCTGTTCTGTTCGACGGTGAGGCGCAGCTGCGGCGGCAGGGCCTGGTTCAGCTGGTGGACGGCCTGCCGCAGGTAGGCGCGGGTGGACCGGTCGTCGCGTGCGAACAGCGCCTCCAGAACCCGGGGGCGATCGGCGGCGTGGCCGGGTCTGCTGCTCAGATAGGAGAGCAGTTCCAGGCTCTTGCTGATGCGCAGACGGGTCTCGACGCCGTCGACGATCAATGCGTGGCGTCCGAACTCCAAGACCTTCACGGTCGGCGTGCGCTCCGTGACCTGGATGTTCGTTCCCTGGGCGGCGAGCGCCCGGCCGACCGCGTGCCACGGGGTGTCCGCTCCGGCCTCGGCGTCGATACGACGCGATGCGACGGCGGGGAACTCGGCGAGGATCTTGAGCAGTACGTGGTGGGAGCCCTGGCGGGCCGATGTCTCCAGGGCCAGGTCGGTGGCCCGGTCGGCCGCGTCCTCGTGCCCGGCGCGCCATTCCGCCTCCGCCAGCAGCACCCCGACGATGGGCAGTTCCAGGAAGAGGCCGCCGGCCTTCAGGAGTGCCGCGGCCTCGCGCAGGCAGTCGAGCGCGTCGGCGTCGGCACCGCTGCGCAGCAGGAGCCAACCCCGCCAGGCCCGTGCTTTGGTCCTGAGCTGTAGCGCATGCTCGATGAGCGGGTCGTTCTCCAGTTCGTCGAGGAGTTCCATGGACGCCGCAGGGTCGCGGCGGTCGACGATTCTGAGCTTGACCAGCCCTTCCGTGAATCCGATGTACCAGGCGTGGGCCCCTGTGTCGCGGGCGAGCCTGCGCCCTTCTTCGAGGGCCGCCATCGCCTCGGCGGGGCGCCCGGCGTCGAGCAGCAGTTCCGGCACGACCGCGTGCAGGCTCATGGAGTTGGAGAGCGAGTCGCGGGTCCGTTCGTACAGTTCCAGGGCCCGGCGGGTGTGACCCTGCGCGCGGAGCGCCCCGATCTGCCACGGGATGGCCAGCGACGTGCCCCAGTGCGATTGCAGGGAGATGTCGAGGTCGGTCAGGTGGCCGAACCAGTACTTCGCGACCAGCACGGCCGCGTCGAACGGCCCACCGGTCAGCTCCGGTGGCGTGTCGGTGCGGTAGGAGGGATAGATGGTCCCCAGTCCGTAGCGGACGGCGGCGACCTCTCCCCCGGGGTCGGCCAGCCGCAGGATCTCGTCCGCGTCCGCCGGGCGGCCGCACTGCGCGTAGCAGTAGATCATCAGCGCTGCCGCTCGTTCGGACGCCTCGACGACCTCGTCACGGACACCGGACTTGAGGAGCGCGTCAGCGATGGCCGCTCCCTCTCGGGGGTCGTCCCGGGCCCAGGCGAGCATGAGCCGTGCCGTGGTCAGTTCGTGGGGCTCGGGTCCGGCTGAGCCGAACGCGTCCAGCCACCGTTCGGCGACGGGGAGGTCGAGCCGCTCGATCACCCGCCGGATGACCCGCGCCCCGCAGACGCGCGCCTCGGCGGTCTCTCCGGCCTGGAGGAGGACCTCGGTGGCCTCCTCGTCGTGGCCTTCGCCGGTCAGCAGCCGACCGTGGGCGAGGCGGATCCGGCGTAGCTCCTCGTCGTCGCGTCGGCCGAGCTGTTCCAGCAGGAACTCCCGCAGCCGCGGGTGGAAGCGCATCGTGCGCCGGTCCCGGGACCAGACGACGGGCAGCCGGGCCGAGCGCAGCGACTGCATCCGTCTCGCTGGCGCGTCGAGGCCGAGCGCCCGCGCCCGCTCGGCCGTCACCTCGTCCAGGACCGCGGCCGTGACGAGGAAGTCCCGGTCCGCGTCGGGGAGTTCGGCGAGGATCCGGGAGGAGATGTAGCCGTGCAGGGGGTCGGCCTCGCCGCCGACGACCGCGGTGTGCTCCTCGGAGCGCCAGGCTTCGAACAGCACTCCGGTGACCCAGCCGCCCGTCGCCGACACCGCCTGGGCCGGGTCGATCGTGGCGCTGTCATTGAGCCGCAGGGCGTCGGCCGCCTCCTCGACGGTGAAGGCGAGGTCCTCCTCGCGGAGAGAGGCCACCGCGGTGGGGTCGAGTTGCCGGTGCACCGTCGGCGGGATGTCCCGCCGGCTGAGCAGGACTGTGCGGACCGTTCGTGGCAGGTAGTGCAGGAAGGAGCCGAGTGCCTCCCAGCCCTCTCCCGACACCCCCAGGCGTTCCAGGTTGTCCAGTACCAGCACCAGTGTGTGTCCCCGCAGGGACTCGGCAAGGAGCCCGGCGGACTCCGTGTGCTGGATGCCGGCGCGCAGCGCACGGGTCGCCACCTGGTGTGCGGCGGGCGCGTGCCGTGCCAGTGCGTCTTCGAGGTAGGCGAGCAGACGTCCCGGCTGGGCGTCGGTGGCGTCGACCGACAGCCACGCCACGGGGTGGGGCAGGTGGTCGGTCGCCTGGCTGATGGCGGTGGTCTTGCCGGCGCCCGCGGTCGCCAGTACGAGCACCACCTGACGTCGCTCGATCAGTGCACCAAGAGCGGTCGCGATCCTGGGCCGTGGCACCAGGCGCTCGGGTACGTCCGGAACGGAGATCTTGTGCTGGATCAGACCTACGGTGGGCGGCACCGTCTGTCGGGGGTCGTCCATGGTCACCTTAACCGGGGGGCTTGCCAGAGGATCCGCGAGTCGATACGGCAGCGGTGGCCCGGATTCGGCGCTTTCCGAGTGTCGGGACGCCCGCCCCCGGGCCTTCAGCGTCGTCGGCGGAGGCCGGCAGATCGGCAGCGCCGGTCACTGGACATGATACCGATGCCGGTCACAGGCCCACCTTCCCCGTCGCCCAGTAAGGCTGCGTGTAGATGATGGACCGGTGCAGGTCATACCGGGTACGGACCACATTCCGCGCGCGCTGGATGGTCTGTCCATGCCCCGCGAGATAGGCGTGCGTGACCTTCTCGGGTGGGGCAGCGTCCAGCCAGGACAACAGCGCCTCCCCCGGCTGCGGGCTCTGCGCGACCACCTGCACACCGGGCAGCAGGTCCCGCACCACAGGCACGTCCCGCGCGGGCACCTCGACCACACCGCACACCCGGTCGCCGACCGCGAGACCGTCCAGCCACGCATCGCCGGGTGACGGCGGGCCCGCGACAACGGCGCTGTGCCGGTAGAACAGGATGGACATGTCTCCCGTGACCGTGTCGACCGCGTCCGGCGTGTAGCGCCGGAAGGCGGTCGGCGAGACCAGGAACGTGGTCACCTGGCACGGCGCCCATTCCCGTCCCTTCAGGCCCTCGCCGGCGAAGTGGACACGCCGGAACGACGGCGACAGATCCTCTGTCCCGGCCACCGTGCACGGCATTCCCCGGACCTCGATCATCCGGGCGAAGGGCGCGGGCAGGCTGGGCATCGACGACTCCTTGGTAGTGGTGTGTGCGCCGTGGAGCGGCGTCACGCACGATCGGTCAGCGAAAGGCCGGCATGATCTGCTCGGCGTAGGTCTTGAGTTGCTCGCGTTGAATGTCCGGTGCGTCGACACCGGGCAGTGCCTGGGCCCAGTACTCCCAGACGAACCAGTCCAACTCGCCGCCGCCGTAGACCGTTTGCACGTCCTTCATCTGGTCCCGGACCTGGTCCGCGGTGCCGCAGAGGAGCCGGCCGGCCGCGTGCATGCTGCGGGTCAGCGCTCGCGCGTCGTCCGGGCACAGCGGACGGTGGGCGCCCTCGGCGGTGGCGCGGAGGCCTGCGGTGCAGCCGACGGTCTGGAGGAAGTCCTGGTACCAGTGGCCCGAGGTCTGGACGGCGAGGTCGAACGCCTCGTCGAATGTGTCGCCGAGGAAGAGCTTCGTGACGATGCCCGTGCCTTCGCCGAGCCGCAGGTCGCGCCCGTTCGCGCGTGCCGTGTCGCGGTACAACTCGGCGATCGAGCGCACCTTCTCCCGGCTGCCCGCTGTGAGCAGCAGTGTTCGTCCGCTGCGGGCGGCGTCGATCACGGTCTGCGGTGAGGCGCCGGCGGGGATGAAGATCGTCGGCCTGTGGACGGGCTTGGGCACCACCCCGACCGGGCACGCTGTGCCGTCCTCGTCGACCGGGTGAGGCACCTGGTAGTGCTTGCCTTTGTGCTGGAAGGAGTCCTCGGCCCAGGCCCGTTCCACGATCGACAGGCACTCGTCGAAGATCTCCCGGTTACGGGTGTCGGAGCCCGGGTGGCCGGATACGAC
Organism: Streptomyces lincolnensis; assembly: GCF_001685355.1. GTDB lineage: Bacteria > Actinomycetota > Actinomycetes > Streptomycetales > Streptomycetaceae > Streptomyces > Streptomyces lincolnensis. The sequence goes on from NZ_CP016438.1 coordinate 687,316, forward strand.
GGCCTCGTCCTGGGTGAGGGTCTGCATCCCGGGGGTCTGGTAGCCGTACGCGAACGAGACTCCGAGCCGGCCGGGGAACATGTGGGTGAACATCGCGAGATCCTCGGCGACCCGCAGTGAGTTGTGGGCGGAGAGCACGATGGGCATCGGGGCGAACATGATCTGCCTGGTCTGCGCCGCGAGTTTCGCGTACAGCAGCAGGCTGTTGGGCAGGTTCTCGCCGCCCTCGGTCGGGAAATGGTGCTCCGCGCTGCCGAAGCCGTCCATGCCGAACGCGTCGGCCCAGCGGGCGATGTCCTCGTAGTTGCGCAGCATGGACTGAAAGGCATGGATGTCCCGGCCGATCGGGCGCCCCGAGCGGCGTTCTGAGGGCGTCGCGGGTATGACGCTGCTGCACCAGACCAGTGTTTTCACGTGTCTCCTTGTGGGGTGGGTGTGCCGGCCGACCCGTCACGAGGGAGGTAACAAAGCCACCACGTCTGCCGCGCCGCCGTCATGCGGGAGGGGCGCTTGGCCGACAAGGGGCTCGCCCGATGCCGGCGAGCCCCGCGCCGGGAGATGGTCCTGTGCCCACACGGTCAGGGCGGCCAGGGGGATGAGGAAGGCGTTGCCGTGCGCGGTGAGGGTGTACTCGCCGTGGGGAGGCGGCCCGGGGCGGGTGATCCAGGTGATGAGGCCGACGGTTGTCAGGTCCTGGAGACGGTCGGCGAGGGTGTCGTCGCTGATGCCGGGGACTCGCTCGCGCACGTGGGCGAAGTCGGCCGGGCCCCAGGCCAGCGCCGCGATGATCGGGCCGTTCCATGGTCCGCCGAGGAGCTCGAAGGCCCGGGTGAGGGCCGGGTTGGACCGGGCCGGCTGTGGAGGCTGCGACCGGTGGGCCGGCTGAGAGTGCTTTTGGGTGGTCATCGTGTGTCCGCTCCGGTACGGCGCGAGGCGTCGCGGTGGGCGCCTCGCGCCGTATGTCGTCGTGGCCGTGTCAGGTGTGGGCGTGTCAGGTGTGGTCGTGTCAGGTGTGGGCGTGTCAGGTGTGGGCGTGTCAGGTGTGGGCGCCGGCCCTGTCCTTGCCGGGTCGGGCCCTTGGTGAGGTCAGCCCATGTGGAGGGGCGCGGCGCTCTCGGCGTGGTGCTGCCTGCCCGCGTTGACGGCCAGGAGCATGACCGCCAGGCCGCCCAGGAACATGGCGCCCGAGGCGACGAAGGCCATGGTGTAGCCGTGGGTCAGGGCCTCGCCCGCCTTCGCGACCAGGGGAAAGTCCTTGGTGGCCAGGCCGCGGAAGTAGGCGGAGGCCGCCTCGGGGAGCTGGTCGTTCGCGGCTGATGTGGAGATCGTCGACAGGACCGCCAGGCCGAGTGCGCCGCCGGTCTGCTGGGCGGTGTTCAGCAGCGCCGAGGCCATCCCGGTGTCCTGGTGGCCGACGCCGCTGACCGCGCCCAGGGTCATCGGCACGAAGCTCATGCCCAGGCCCAGTGCGGTGACGAACATCGCCGGCATCAGATGCCCGGCGTAGGAGGAGTCGGCCTCCAGGGTGGCGAACCAGAACATGCCGCCCGCGGCGACCAGCAGGCCCGGCCCGGCGATCAGCCGGGGCGCCAGGTGGGTGATCAGCTTGGAGCTGATGCCCGCGGCGGCCGCCATGCCGACACTGAAGGGCAGGAACGCGAAACCGGTCCGGACCGCGCTGTAGCCAAGGATCAGCTGCATGTAGAGCGTCAGGAAGTAGAACATGGCGAACATGCCGGAGCCGACGAACAGCATCGTGGCGTAACTGCCGGAGCGGTTGCGGTCCTTGAACAGCCGCAGCGGCATCATCGGATCCGCCGTACGCGCCTGGATGAGCAGGAACGCCGCCAGCAGGACCACGGCCGCGGTGAAGGAGGCCAGGGTCAGGGCGCCGGTCCAGCCGTGCTCGCCGCCGCGCGTGATGCCGTAGACCAGGGCGATGAGTCCGCCGGTGCCGGTGATCGCGCCGGGCACGTCCAGGCGGCCGGGGTGGCGTTCGGCCTCGACCAGGGTGCGGGTGCCGGCGAGGACGGCCAGGCCGATGGGGATGTTGATGAAGAACACCCAGCGCCAGTCGAGGACGTCGGTCAGTACCCCGCCCAGCAGCAGGCCGACCGTGGCGCCGACGCCGCCCATCGCCGCGTACACGCCCATGGCCGTGTTGCGTGACTTGCCCGGCGGGAAGGTGGTGGTGATCAGGGCCAGCGCGTTGGGCGCGGCGAGCGCGGCGCCGATGCCCTGGAGGATGCGGGCGCCGATCAACAGGCCCTCGTTCGGGGCGAGTCCGCCCAGCAGCGAGGCGAGCGTGAAGACAGCGATACCGGCCTGGAAGATACGCCGCCGGCCGAACAGGTCACCGGCCTTGCCGCCGAGCAGCATCAGCCCGCCGAAGGCCAGCGCATAGGAGTTGACGATCCACGCCAGGTTCCCGTCCGTGACACCCAGGTCGGTCTGGATGGCGGGCAGGGCGATGTTGGTGATCGTGGCGTCCAGGATCACCATCAGCTGGGCCGCGGCGATCACGAAGAGCGCCAGACCGAGATGCCGGCCGCCCGGGGAAGCCCCGGACGTGTCGGTACCCGACCGCCCAGGGGTCGTGGTGGTGTTGTGGGGAGACAAGGAGGAACTCCAAAAGATGGGATGGGGTACGGAAAGGCGTCGAGCCGGTCGCGTCAGGCGGGCGTACCGAACCAGGTGGTCAAGGCGGTCTCCACGCCGGACTTGGCCGGAGCGGTCCAGCAGACGTAGCCGTCCGGGCGGACGAGGAGGGCGTCGGCACCCTCGCCGGCGAGTGGGAGGTCCGGCAGCAGGACCGCGTCGACGCGGTCGGACCAGGGGCGAGCCGCCTCGACGAACGCGGAGTCCACGCTCAGCAGGACACCGCGGCCCGCATGCAGCAACTCGCCGGCCCAAAGCTCGTCCGCCAGTTGCATGTCCGGCATCCGGGCGCCCAGCAGTTCATGGGACACCCCGGCGTCGGCGTCGGCGCCGTCCATCGGATACCGGATGCCGAGGCCGGAGATCCTGCCCGCGAGGTAACGCTTGACTTCGGGCAATGCCAGGAGCTTGGTGAACAGCCCGCGCAGGGCGTCCACCCCGGGGTCGTCCTTCGCGAACATGAACAGCCCCTGTGCCCGGGTGTTCTCCACCACTTCCGCGGCCACCGGATGCCGCTCGGCGTGGTAACTGTCCAGCAGCCCTGCGGGCGCCCGGCCGAGTACCTCGGCGGCGAGCTTCCAGCCGAGGTTCATCGCGTCCTGGATACCGAGGTTCATCCCCTGAGCTCCGGCCAGCAAGTGGATGTGCGCGGCGTCCCCGGCGAGCAGCACCCGGCCGACCCGGTACTGCTCGACCTGGCGCGAGGCGTCGGTGAACCGGGTTGCCTGGCGCACTTCGGCGATCTCGGCGTCCTCACCGTAGGACTCCCGCAGGGCGGTCTCCAGCTCCACCTTCGACACCGGGGCCTCCCGGCTCTCCGGGCGGATGTCCGGGCCGATGGTGAACAGCTGGTAGTGGCCGGGCTCGTCCAGCGGGATCAGGGCGGTGACCTGCCCGGCGGGTGCGGTGTGGGCGAACAGTTTCGCCGTGGACGTCCACCGGATCGGCACCGCCTGCGAGGTCTGACCGAGCACCACGTCGGCCACGACGCCGTAAGCACGCGCGTCGGTGCCGGGGAAGGGGGCCCCGAGCAGCTTGCGGACAGTGCTCCGGCCGCCGTCGCAGCCGGCCAAATAGGCGGCCCGCAGCGGTTGTTCGTGACCGTTCGGATCGCGCACGGTCACCGTGACACCTGTGTCGTCCTGGACCAGGCCCACCAGCTCGTGCCCGTAGCGGACGCGTATCCCGTGGTCGGCGAGACGCTCTTCGAGTAGTTCCTCGACCCGCGCCTGCGGGATGCCGACCTGGTAGGGGCGCCGGGCCGACCAGCCGTCGTAGCTGAGCGGCACGGGCAGCCTGGCGAAGTGCCCCTCAGTGACGGTGGCGATGGCACGCTGTCGCGCGTCGTCGAGCAGACCGCGCAGGTCGAGTACCTCGGCGGTGCGCGGTTGCAGATTGAGCGCCTTGGCCTGGACGCGGCGCTCAGGCAGTTTATCCAACACCACCACATCGACTCCCGCGAGCGCCAGCTCAGTGGCGAGCAGCAGCCCGGTCGGGCCACTGCCGACAACCACGACCTCGGTCTCCTCCATGACTTTCGTCTCCCTGATGCCAGTAATTCGTTCCGCTGAGGCGCTTTTCGGCTCATCCGCCGAACGCCGGAGATCTGCTTTCTCCAACGTCGACAGATCGTGCCAGCGGGGTGTTAGCAAAGGAGAAACCGGAAGTCTGCGTGCTCTGTCGTTCGATGCGCTCGTCGGCAGGGACGGAGCGGCGGGCCGAATCGTCCACCGCGTGGCCCGCGACGAGGAGGGCGCCGCCCAGGTGGTGACCGGCGAGGACAAGGCGCCCCTGGCAACCCGCCGTCGTACGGCGGATGAAAGAGATTCACTGATGTCGCCGACGCTTCGCGTGTCGCCGCCGAGTAGCCTGAACTCCTTTCGCGACGCTGAATTATTCGTTCATCTCCGTCAACATGAACACCAACCATTTTCAGGGAACGGAAGTGCGCACCTCACTTGCCGGGCGAACGTTGACGCTGGCGTGTGCGAATGGCAGCGTGTGCCACTGCCGGGCAGCGCAATCCGACGGGAAGGGGAAATGATGACAACTTCCACCGAGGACGAAAACATTCTGGTTATCCAGGTCGGCGACAGGCCTGTGCAGGTGGAACGTGGGCTGACCACCAAACAGTGTCGCGAAATAGTGTCCAAAGCGGATGTTCAGGCGGCGCAGCGCATGGCGGCTGTGGAGGCGCGGGTGGCCGCTGTGACCGCAGCGGCGGTGGATCCCAACAGGGCGGTGGAGTACTACCAGCTACAACTGGCGAAAGCGCGCGCCGACGAGGAGATCTCGCTGAAACTGGAGGAGCTCCCTTCGGAGGAGCACCACAACCTGCTGACCGAACTCCAGCAGCACCACGAGATCGGTTCCACCATCTTCTACGCGAATACGAAGTTCGGCGGCTCGTCCAGGTTCCTGGGAACACCTTGGCCGAACCTCAAGTGGTGGCCGTACAAGTTCAATGACAAGGCGTCCTCGGTCAAGAACGTGGGCGTGCACGTAGCCTACGAGCACCACTGGTGGAAAGGCCGCAAGCTCTGGCTGGTCGGCCTGCCGTTCGTTCAGTTCGAGGATCTCGGCGTGTTCGGGATGAATGACACGATCACCTCGTACGCGTGATCAGCTGCTGCGGTCGGGGGTGGCGTTACGGCGCTCTGGGCGGGTTTCCCTGCATCTGACTGACCGCAGTAGTGAACGTGCGGGCCCCGGGAATGCAGAATCCCCGGGGCCCGAGACTCTGTCGTTCTCGCGACCGGCGCGAAATGATCGCATACGTCCAAGGTCGGTTCAGGTCGCGGCGATTCATCAGTGGCTGGGAACCCTCGGCCTGCCGTCGTGCGCATGCCCCAGCCGGGGTTGCACCTTCCGTAGCGGCATGTGGTCCGGTGGGCTTACGTCCCGATGCCTTGAGGAGAGGTCCCTGCTCGTGCATTCGTCTTTCGTGCCACCCCGCCAGGTCAAGATCGGTGACGCGGCGGCCTTCGCCGGCACCACGCCACGGGCGATTCGCCATTACCACGAGATCGGGCTGCTCCCCGAGCCTGAGCGGGGCGGCGACGACCGCCGCCGCTACGGGTACGAGGACATGATCCGCCTGCTGTGGATTCGCAAGATGGCCGATGCCGGGATCGCCCTGGACGACATCCGTGACGCCTTTGCCACCGGCACGGCTTCCGCCGGTGCGGACAGCGGAGACGGTATCGCGGGCCTCCTCGAACGGTTGGAGGAAACCCTCGCCGAGCAGGAGGCGGAATTGCTGCGGCAACGGACCGCCGTGCAGCGGATGCGCACCGAAGGCAGCCGGATGGGCCTGCTCTCCGACTTCGTCACCGACCGTCTCAAGAGCCTGCCCGAGGGCTCCCTGCGGCAGGCGGACCTGGACACTCTGCTGGTCACCGAGCGGATCTTCGGCCCGCTCGGCGCGGCCGTCCAGGCCACCCGCTTCGTCGTCCTGGCCACGCATCCCACTCTGCGGGAGGACTCCGACCGCATCGACCACGCCGAGGAGGCACTCGACGGCGTCGCCGTCGATGATCCGCGGGTGGCTCAAGTGGCCGTCGAGCGGCACACCTTCGAAAGCGCCCTGCAGGCCGTCATCGAGGAGTCCGGCCTGGACAAGGACGACGACGCCCTCTTCGACACCTGGGACACTTTGCACCCTGCCACCGCCGATGACGGCTAGGGCGACCTCAGTTCTGGCAGGCGGGAGGCCGGCTCCATGAGCGCGGTCGAAGCCATCGGCAAGATGCCCTACGACCTCTCCCCAGCCCGCCTGCGTTGTATGGAACTGGCCGAAGAACTCTCCGCCCAAGACTCACCCGCTACCTGAAACACAACCTTAGGCGCCCGAGAAGCGGTCCCTCAGCTCGCGCTTGAGGATCTTCCCGCTCGCGTTGCGCGGCAGCTCGTCCATGAACACCACCCGTTTCGGCGCCTTGAAGTGGGCGAGCTTCTCGCGGGCGTGGGCGATCAGTTCGGCCTCGGTGACGTCGCCGCGGGGAACGACGACCGCGGTGACGGCCTCGATCCAGCGTTCGTCGGGGAGGCCGATCACGGCGGCCTCGGCGACGCCGTCGTGGGTGTAGAGGGCGTCCTCGACCTGGCGTGAGGCGACCAGGACGCCGCCGGAGTTGATGACGTCCTTGACCCGGTCGACGATGGTGAAGTAGCCGTGGGCGTCGCGGACGGCGAGGTCGCCGGAGTGGAACCAGCCGTCGCGGAAGGCCTCGGCGGTCTCCTCGGGCTTGTCCCAGTAGCCCTCGCACAACTGCGGGGAGCGGTAGACGATCTCGCCGGGTGTGCCGTCGGGCACGTCCTTGCCGTTCTCGTCGACCACCCGGGCGTCCACGAAGAGGACGGGCCGGCCGCAGGAGTCCATGCGGCCCTTGTGCTCCTCGGGTGCCAGGACGGTGGCGAGGGGGCCGATCTCGCTCTGGCCGAAGCAGTTGTAGAAGGCGAGTTTCGGGAGGCGGGCGCGCAGACGCTCCAGGAAGGGCACCGGCATGATCGACGCGCCGTAGTACGCCTTGCGGAGCCCGCCGAGGTCGCGGGTGGTGAAGTCGGGGCGGTTGGCCAGGCCGATCCACACCGTCGGCGGGGCGAACAGACTGTCCGCGCGGCCGGTCTCGATCAGGTCGAAGAGACGGTCGCCGTCAGGCGCGTCGAGGATGACGTTGGTCGCCCCGACCGCGAGGTAGGGCAGCAGGAACACGTGCATCTGCGCCGAGTGGTACAGCGGAAGCGCGTGCACCGGCCGGTCGCCCGCGCTCAGGTCGAGGGCGGTGATCGCGCTCAGGTACTCGTGCACCAGGGAGCGGTGGGTCATCATCGCGCCCTTGGGCAGGGCCGTGGTGCCGGAGGTGTACAGCAGCTGGACCAGGTCCTCGCCCCGCGCCTCGGGGCCGTCGTGGGCGGGCGCGGCGGACAGCCGGGCGAGCAGCGAGTCGTCGGCGTCGCGCAGCGGCATCGTGCGGACCCCGTCCGGGAGCCGACCGGTGAGGCCCGGGTCGGCGAGGACCAGGGTGCTGCCCGACTGGCCGACGATGTACGCGAGGTCGTCGCCGGTCAGGTTCTGGTTGACCGGCACGTGCACCAGGCCCGCGCGGGCGCAGGCGAGGAAGCCGATCAGATAGGCGTCGGAGTTGTGGCCGTAGGCACCGACCCGGTCGCCCGGTGCGAGGCCCTGGTCGAGGAGGACGCTCGCCGCGCGGGAGACGGCCGCGTCGAGTTCCTCGTACGTCCACGATCGGTCGCCGTACTCCACCGCGACACGCGCGGGAGTGCGTCGGGCGGTGCGTCGCAGCACCCCGTCAACCGTACTGCCGTGTCCAGGCGTCATACGGGACAACCTACCGGTTGGTACGCTCAACCGCCCCTTCCCTCAATGACGTTGGGAGGCACGATGCGCACCGGTCTGAGACACGCCGTCGTCACGGCCGTCGCCCTGGTCACCGCCGGCACCGCCTTGCCGGCATCCGCCGCACAGAGCCCGCAGAGCGCGCAGCACGAGGGACGCCAGGACCATCCGTCCCACGGCAGTCTGTCCGCCACCGTCCGCTACACCGAGTACGGCATCCCGCACATCGTCGCGAAGGACTACGCGAACCTCGGTTTCGGTACGGGCTGGGCGCAGGCCGCCGACCAGGTGTGCACGCTCGCCGACGGGTTCGTGACCGTACGCGGCGAGCGTTCGCGCTTCTTCGGGCCGGACGCCGCGCCCGACTTCTCCCTGTCCTCCGCCGCGAAGAACCTCTCCAGCGACCAGTACTTCCGCGGGGTGCGCGAGGCCGGCACCGTGGAGAGGCTGCTCGCCGAACCGGCGCCGCGTGGTCCGAGCCGGCAGTCCAAGGACCTGATGCGGGGCTTCGCGGCGGGCTACAACGCCTGGCTGAAGCAGAACCGGATCACCGACCCGGCGTGCCGGGGCGCGGCCTGGGTGCGCCCGGTGACCGCCCTCGACGTGGCCGCGCAGGGCTTCGCCCTGGCCGTGCTCGGTGGGCAGGGCCGGGCCGTGGACGGAATCACGGCGGCGCAACCGCCCGCCGCCACCACGACCAGCCCGGTCCGGCCAGACGTCGAGGACACCGCCCGGGCCGCCCGTGAACTCTTCGCCACCGACTCCGCCGGCATGGGTTCCAACGCGGTCGCCTTCAGCGGAACCACGACGGCGAACGGCCGCGGGCTGCTGCTCGGCAATCCGCACTACCCCTGGCAGGGCGGGCGCCGCTTCTGGCAGTCGCAGCAGACCATCCCCGGCGAGCTGAACGTCTCCGGCGGCGCGCTGCTGGGCACGTCCACCGTGTCCATAGGTCACACCGCACATGTGGCGTGGAGCCACACCGTCGCGACCGGTGTCCCCCTCAACCTCCACCAGCTCACGCTGGACCCGACCGACCCGACCGTCTACCTCGTGGACGGCCGAGCGGAGCGGATGACGCGCCGCGCCGTCACCGTCGCGGTGAAGGACGGCCCGCCGGTGACGCGCACCCAGTGGTGGACCCGCTACGGCCCCGTGGTCACCTCGCTCGGCGCCTCGCTGCCGCTGCCCTGGACGAGCACGACGGCGTACGCGCTCAACGACCCCAACGCGGCCAACCTGCGCGCCTCCGACACCGCGCTCGGCTTCGGCAGGGCCCGCACCGCGGCCGACGTCCTCGGCTCGCTCCGGCGCACCCAGGGCCTGCCGTGGGTGAACACGATCGCCGCCGACTCGGGCGGCCACACGCTGTTCACGCAGTCGCAGGTACTCCCCCGGATCACCGACGAACTGGCCCAGCGCTGCTCCACTCCCCTGGGCAGGGCCACCTATCCCGCGTCGGGCGTGGCGGTCCTCGACGGCTCGCGCGGCGACTGCGCTCTCGGCCGCGACCCGGACGCCGTACGGGCGGGGATCTTCGGTCCCGCGAAGATGCCGACCCTGGTCGATGCCCCGTACGCGGAGAACTCCAACGACAGCGCCTGGCTGGCGAACGCGGACCGGCCGCTGACCGGGTACGAGCGGGTCTTCGGCTCGATCGGCACCCAGCGCTCGCTGCGGACGCGGGGCGCCATCGAGGATGTGACCGCGATGGCGGAGAAGGGCGGTCTGACCGTCCGGGATCTTCAGGCGCAGCAGTTCGCCAATCGAGCGCCGGCGGGTGATCTGGCGGCGGCGGACGCGGCGAAGGCGTGCGCCGCGCTCCCCGGTGGCACGGCAACGGGCAGCAACGGCACGGTCGTTGACATCGGCGAGGCCTGCGGCGTACTCGCGTCCTGGGACCGCTCCGTGAACACCGGCAGCAGGGGCGCGCTGCTCTTCGACCGGTTGTGGCGCAAGATCCCGGCGTCCCAGCTGTGGAAGGTGCCGTTCTCGGCGGCCGACCCGGTGCGCACCCCGCACACGCTCAACACCGACACACCCGCCTTCACTACGGCCCTGGCGGACACGGTCGCCGAACTGCGGGCGGCGGGCATCCCGCTCGGCTCCCGGCTCGGCGAGCACCAGTTCGTCGTACGGAACGGGCAGCGCATCCCCATCTCCGGCGGCACGGAGTCGCTGGGCGTGTGGAACAAGATCGAGTCCGCGTGGAATCCGGCGGGCGGCGGCTACACGGAGGTCACCACCGGGTCCAGTTACATCCAGGCGGTGGGCTGGGACGGCGGCCGCTGTCCGGTGGCCCGCACACTGCTGACGTACTCCCAGTCCTCCAACCCGAACTCGCCGCACTTCAGCGATCAGACGCGGCTGTTCTCGGGTGAGAGGTGGGTGACGTCCCGGTTCTGCGAGAGGGACATCCTGTCCTCGCCCGCGCTGAGGATCGTGCGCGTGCACGAACGCTGAGCCCTGGGGCGGATGGCATCCAGTGGTTCGCTCCGCGCGGACCGCTGGATGCCACCGTCCCGGACCTCGATCCGGTCACCGCCTCTGGGGTTCTGCCGCGGGGCCGGGGCCGAATGAAATGGCGTCGTGGACGTGCGAGGGTCGGGGGTCAGCTCAGCAGTGCGGCCGAGAACGTCTCGCGGTGACTGACCAGCCAGGCCTGCATCCGATCCCAGCGTTCCCATCCACCACGCTCAGCCAGTGCCTGGAGATAGACGGGGTCACTGTCGGCCACGCGGCGGGCGACGAAGGCCCGGCAGACCTCGGTGGCCTGTTCGATGACACCGGGCAACTCGGCACGTTCCCGCGACGAAAGGCCATAGCCGTCGGCAAGAATCCGCAGCCGTACGGGGGCATCCAGCCCGGCGGGGTAGAAGCCGGCCGCGGATGCGGCATCGAGCATGGGGACCCAGTAGCGGGCGGTCATGGCGACGTCCCAAAGGGGACGGCCCGGGGCCGCCAGGTCGAAATCGATCAGGGCAGCAGCCTGGCCGTCACGGAAGACGACGTTCTCCGGGCAAACGTCGTTGTGGCACAGCATCGTTCCTCCCTCCGGGTCGGCGAGGTCACGGGGCCACTCGACGCGGGTGTCGACCGCGACGGCCGCACTGGCCTCGTGCAGGCGTCGCAGCAGGCGCCCCACCGATTCGAGGGCGGCTTCCGTCAGCACCCAGCCGGGGAGCGGAGGCAGGGCGACGTCGCCGGGGATGAAGGTCAGCTGCTCACGGCCGTCCGCGGTCAGGCCGACCGGGATCGGAGCCGTGTCGAAGCCGTGCTCCTTCAGCGCACGAAGGTAGGGGTGGAGGGCGTACGCGTTGCGCGGCGCCGGGCGTTCCACCAACGCACCTCTGCGGAAGACCGCGCCTGCGTTCGCCATGCCACCCGCCAGTGCCTCACCGTCCGCCGCCGCACCCTCAACCGTCATGCCGATCACGCTATCGCCAGGTCGGTCCGTGGGAGCCGGGATCGAAACGGGACTCGAACCTGATCGCTCGCCTGGGATTCGCCAGGTACCTCGGTGGCCTAGGCCTGCCTCTCTGCTCCGACCAGACGATGCTGCCTGACATCTGTCCCGAGAGAGACTCGGCTACCGTGATATATGCCGGGAGGGGCTCGACTGGCTACTGGTGTGGGCCACCACGGGCGATCCCACGCCACGGTTCGGCACGTTCGCCGTGCCCGGCACCGCCTCCAGCATCAGATCACCCGTCGTCGGGACCACCTGGGGCCGCGGATCGGCGGCAGCCTCGACATCACGCTGCCCGAGGGCGAGAACCTGCCGGTAGCGTGGTCGACATCGCGATCGGGTCCCCCGCCAACCTCGCCCGGTCGCCCGTACCGAACGCTGCTGCCGGGCTGCCGGGCTGCCGACGAGATCGCCGTGCCGCTGAACACCGCCGAGCAGTTGGTGTTCGGCGGCGCGGAGCGGGTGGACGCGGCCGGTGCGGCCATCGTCGACCTGCTGACCTTCAACGGTGCGATCGTCCAGACCGGGACGGAGTCCTACCGCCTCCCCCGCACCAAGGCACAGGCCGAACGCGCCGCGGCCGGCTGAGTTCATACCCGGTGAGAACGGCGGCTCCGGCGGCGGCCCGCCGGCCCACCCGCTCATGGCCGTCGGCGTGTCTTTACCGGACTGGCCCCTGGAACGAGTGCGCCGTGTCGAGGCGGCTGTTGCCGGTCAGGGTTCAGGAGCAGGCGTGGTCCGAGAAGGTCTCGATCTTCAGGCCGGCTGCGTGCCGGTGCTGATCTGTTGGGTGAGCTTGAGCATTTCTTCGACGTGGTAGATCTCGGTGATCTTGCCGTCGACAATGCGCATGATGTCCTGGCCGTTGATATCGACCGGGTTGCCGCTGGCGGGGAATCCGAAGGCGTCTCCGGTGCGGGTCGCGGTCATCCGCCAGTGAAGGACGACCCAGCCGCCGGGGAGCTCCTCCTGGAACAGGATCCGGTGCTGCCTGTCGGTGAATCCGTCGCGGGTCGCGGCGATCAGCGCTCGCATGCCGTCGATGCCCGAGGCAGCGTCGGCAGCGGGGTTGTGGTCGATCAGATCCGGCGCGAACACCTCATCCGCCCCGGCGACGTCCCCGGTGCGCTCGCGGTGTTGTCCGTGCTGATCGCGGTCATGAGGTCCTCCATGGTGTGGGGTGCGGGCTGCTCCGGCTACAGTTCCCTGAGGGAATCAGTTCCCTCAAATAAACCAATGGGGAAGGCATGAGTGAGCTGGATCACCCTTTGCCGGAATGTCCGGTCGCCCGGTTCCTGACCGTGCTGGACGGGCCCTGGGCGACTCTGATCGTGAGGGAGCTGCTGACCGGTCCGAAACGCTTCACCGAGCTGCGCGCCGGGCTGCCGGGGATCAGCCCCAAGACCCTGTCCTCACGGCTGCGACGATTCGTAGTGCTAGGGCTGGTCACCCGCACGGCCTATCCGGAGATCCCGCCGCGTGTGGAGTACGAACTCACCCCGGCAGGCGCACGACTAGAGGTCGTGCTGGCCACCATGGGCGCCTGGGCCGAACAAGACCTTCCCCGCACCGGCACGTTCCCCGTCGAAGACCGGTAACCAGGACCCACCGACTGCCCGGGCGGAAACGCGCGTCAGGTGACTCCCAAACGCAGGTCGAAACGACATCCACGCAGCGTTGCAGGAACTGTTCGAGGGGCGGTACTTCGGCACCGTCGTCGCAGAGCTGCCGCCCCAGTGGCGAATCGCCGCCGCACCTCACAGGCCGACGTGCGACACGGCCGAGGCGAGGGTCGGCCTGCGGATCTCAGACGCGGCGGCGGCAGCCGGGCCCACCCCGCGGGCCCTGAGGTTCTACGAAGAGACCGGCCCGCTGCCCGACCCCGCGCACGGCCACCGGCAGTACGGGCCCGACGAGATCGTCGCCCGGGTCCGCGTCATCCGTGAGCGGCTCGGCCTGAGCCTCACCGTCGAGGCGCTGCGCGAACGCGGACACCTGCCGCGCTCCGGCCGACGCAGCGGACAGCACCGGCGTAGGCCCTTGACGTGCGGTGCCGACGGACCCTGGCAGATCTTCCCTCCCGTCTACCGAAACCCCAGGTCAGCGACGTATACGGCGATGCGTCAGGTGGCGCAACACTTCCGCAACACCACCATCCCTACCGGATAGGTATGGTCCCGAACATGCCACCCACCGACCGCATCCGAGACCTCGCCGGCCAGGGCGCGCCCACTGTCGCCGCCCAGCGCACGAGGCGTCGGCTGCGCGCGGACCAGGCGCGCCAGCTCGCCGACCTGCTGCGCCACCAGCTCCTCACCGGGGGCTTCCCGGCCGGCGCCCTGCCGTACGAGACGACGCTCGCCGCCGAGTACCGGGTCTCGCGCAACACGGTCCGCCAGGCCCTCGACCTCCTGCGCGCCGAGGGCCTGGTGGAGCGCCTCCCCGGGGTCGGCACGGTGGTCGTCGCCCAGAAGTACCGCCATGGGCTCGACCGGCTGATGGGCCTCGCGGAGACCCTGCACGAACACGGCCGCGTCACCAACGAGGTCCGCACCATGGGCCCGGTCCCGGCCCCCGCCCCGGTCGCCGGGCGCCTCCGTGTCCCACCCGGCACCGACGTCCTCTACATCGAACGCCTGCGCAGTCTGAACGGCCTGCCCCTGTCCCTGGACCTCACCTACATCCCCCTGGACATCGGCACGGCCCTGCTCGGCTGCGACCTGGAGAACACCGACGTCTTCCGCCTCCTGGAGTCCCTCACCGGCCAGCCCCTGGGACACGCCGACATCACGCTGGAGGCGGTCAACGCGGACGCCCATTCGGCCGCCGTGCTTCAGGCCCCGCGCGGTGCGGCCGTGCTGATGCTGGAACGTCTCACGCACCTCGCCGACGGACGTCCCGTAGACCTGGAGTTCATCCGCTTCCGCGGCGACCGCATCACGATGAGCGGCCTGCTGCACCGCTCCCTCTGACACCGCCCCCTCCCCCGCAGCGGGACCCACATCAAGACCTGCGACAAGACCCACACCAACACCTACAGCGCGACATTCCTGGAGACAGCCATGCCCTTGGTGCCCCAGCGGGCCGACGTGCCCGTGACCATCGACGAGTCGAAGTGCATCGACGGCTGCACGCTCTGCGTGGACATGTGCCCCCTGGACTCCCTCGCCATCGACACCAGCAGCGGCAAGGCGTACATGCACGTCGACGAGTGCTGGTACTGCGGTCCGTGCGCGGCCCGCTGTCCCACCGGAGCCGTCACGGTCAACATGCCCTATTTGCTCCGCTGACCCCTTGACCTGCTCCGGTGAGAGGCCGAACACCCATGAAACGCACGGCAGTCGCAGCTTCCGCAGTCGTCCTTCTGCTCCCGCTCAGCGCCTGCGGCGGTGACGCCGAGGCCGGCGACGGCTCCACGGTCACCGTCACCGTCGGCTACCAGTCCAAGACCATCAACACGGTCACGGCCGGCGCCCTGCTCCGCTCCCTCGGTTACTTCGAGAAGCAGCTGGCCTCACTCGGCGACGGCGTCACCTACAAGGTCAACTGGCAGGACTACGCCACCGGTGCCCCCATCACCGCCCAGATGACCGCCGGGAAGATCGACATCGGCTCGATGGGCGACTTCCCGCTGCTCATCAACGCCGCCCGCGGCAAACAGCTGAACCGCCCCACCCGCCTGGTCTCGGTCACCGGCTACAACCTGCGCGGTGGCCTCAACACCATCGTCACCGCACCCGACTCGGGGCTCAACTCCCTGAAGGACCTGAAGGGAAAGAAGGTCTCCACGAGCGTCGGCTCCGCCGCCGACGGCACGCTCGTGCGAGCCCTGCAACGCGCCGGCATCGACCCTGACGACGGCATCGAGAAGCTCAACCAGCAGCCCGCGGTGGGCGCTTCGGCTCTGGCCGCGGGCAGCACGGACGCACTCTCGCAGTTCGTCGCCTGGCCCGGCCTGCTCACCTACCAGGGCAAGGCGAAGGCCCTGTACGACGGCGCCCAGCTGAACCTGCCCACCTTCCACGGGGTCACCGCCCGCGAGGACTTCGCCGAGGACCGCCCGGCCGTCCTGGAGGCGTTCCTCAGGGCCCAGGCACAGGCCACCGACTACCTCAACACCCGCCCCGTCACCGCCGCCGAGAAGGTCTCCGCGGCCACCGGTCTGCCCGCCGAGGTCGTGTACCTCTACAACGGCGCCCACGGCATCTCCACTTTCGACCCGGCGGTCAAGCCTCAGCTCGTCTCCGCGCTGAAGCAGGACGTGTCGGTCCTGAAGGCGGCGAAGCTGACCGGCGACGTGGACGTGGACGCCTTCGTCGACGACCAGTACGTGAAGAAGGCGCTCGGGACGTCGTACGCGAAGCGCCTCGCGGCCACGCCACCCGCCGCCGCGAGCGAGGTGTGGCCGAAGGGTGCCCAGGAGACGAGGACCTTCAAGTCCCCGGCGGAGCTTCTGACTTACGTGGCCGCCCACCCCGACGGCATCCGTGCCGCCTACGTCCCCGACGCCACCACCGGCACCCTCTGGTTCGCCGACAGGGCGGTGTGGGTGGCCGACGGCGAGAAGCTGCTGCCGTTCGTCGCCCCGGCGACCGCGCAGGCGTACGTCGACCGGCACGACGAGGCGCGGGTCATCGCCTACGCCGACGCCCTGGAGCGTGTCTCGTGAGCCGGCCCGCGCCACGCACCGCCCGGTACGCACTGCGGGTGACCGCCCTCGCCGCGGCGCTCGGCCTGTGGCAGCTCCTGACCAGCCTGGACGTCGACCTGTGGCTGCGCTTCTCGCAGTTCCCCACGGTCACCGACGTCGCCCACGCCTTCGCCGACCGCCTCGTGGGGGCCGACTACTGGACGGACCTCACCGACAGCCTGACCCGCATCCTCACCGGCTTCCTGCTGGCGGCGGTGCTGGGAGTGGCGGGCGGCGTGCTCGTGGCACGCTCCCGGCTGGCCGAGGACCTGCTGGGCCCGCTGCTGGAGGTGGTCCGCCCGATCCCGGCGATCGCCCTGGTCCCCGTGGCGATCCTCCTGTTCCCCTCCAACGAACAGGGCATCGTCTTCATCACTTTCACCGCCGCCTTCTTCCCGGTCCTGGTCTCCACCCGGCATGCCGTCCGTGCGCTGACGCCCGTGTGGGAGGAGGCCGTGCTGACGATGGGCGGCGGCCGGTGGCGGATCCTCGGCTCGGTCGTCCTGCCGGGCGCCCTGCCCGGCATCTTCGGCGGCCTGTCGGTCGGCATCGGCGTCTCGTGGATCTGCGTGATCTCCGCCGAGATGATCTCCGGCCAGTACGGCGTCGGCTACCGCACCTGGCAGGACTACACGATCGTCGACTACCCGGGCGTCTTCGTCGGCATGGTCACGATCGGCGTCCTCGGCTGGCTCACCTCCATGGCCGTGGAACTCCTGGGCCGCCGCCTGACCCGCTGGCTGCCGCGCACGTCGTACGTCCCCGGCGCCCGCGTCCCGCGGCGGACGCGCGCAACCCCCTCCCCCGCACCGGCCGCCCCCAGGCCCAAGGAGGACGTGTCTCATGACCAGCTCGTCTGACGTCCGTTCACCGTCCCGCACCGGTACCCGCCTCGCCCTGCACGACGCCGCTCTCGGACGCCCCGGCGCGCCCGTGCTGGACAAGGTCGACCTCGACGTGGCCCCCGGAGAGATCCTGACCGTCGTCGGCTCCTCCGGCTGCGGCAAGTCGACCCTCCTGCGCACCCTGGCCGGCCTGCTGCCCCTGCTCTCCGGAGAGATCACGCAGGACGGACGTCCCCTGACCGCCCCGTCCGCCGAACGCGCCCTCGTGTTCCAGGAGGACGCCCTGCTCCCCTGGCGCACCCTGCGCGCGAACGTCGAACTTCCCCTGGCCATCAAGGGGTTGTCCCGCGCCGAACGCCGTACCCAGGCCGAGGCGTGGCTCGACCGGGTCGGACTCACCGAGCACGCCCGGCGCTGGCCGCACCGTGTCTCCGGCGGGCAGCGTCAGCGCGCGCAGCTGGCCCGCGCCCTGGCCGCCGGCCCCCGTGCCGTGCTGATGGACGAACCGTTCGGCGCCCTCGACGCCCAGACCCGCGCCGGCATGCAGGACCTGCTGGTGGAGGTGCTGCGCGGCACGGGCGCCACCGTCGTCTTCGTCACCCACGACGTGGACGAGGCCCTCTTTCTCGGCGACCGCGTGGCCCTGCTCGGCGCGGGCCGCCTCATCGCCGTACGGGACGTACCGCACCCGCGCGAGCGCGCCGCCCACGACGATCCGGCGCGTGGCGACCTGCGGCGCGACGTCCTCACGTCACTCGGTTCTTGAAAGGCACCCTGGTGGACACTCCCCTGCAGATCCCGGATCTCACCGACGCGGACGAGATCAGCTGCGACGTCCTCGTCATCGGCGGCGGCACCGCCGGCACCATGGCGGCCCTGACCGCCGCCGAGCACGGCGCGGACGTCCTGCTGCTGGAGAAGGCCCACGTCCGCCACTCCGGCGCGCTCGCCATGGGCATGGACGGCGTCAACAACGCGGTCATCCCCGGCCGTGCCGAGCCCGACGACTACGTCGCCGAGATCACCCGCGCCAACGACGGCATCGTCGAGCAGTCCGCCGTCCGCCAGACCGCCACCCGCGGCTTCGCCATGGTCCAGCGGCTGGAGTCCTACGGCGTGAAGTTCGAGAAGGACGAGCACGGCGAGTACGCCGTACGCCAGGTCCACCGTTCCGGCTCCTACGTGCTGCCGATGCCGGAGGGCAAGGACGTCAAGAAGGTCCTGTACCGGCAGCTGCGGCGGCGCGAGATGCGGGAGCGGATCCGGATCGAGAACCGGGTGATGCCGGTGCGCGTACTCACGGCGGAGGGGCGTGCCGTGGGCGCGGTCGGCTTCCACACCCGCACGGGCGCCTTCGTCACCGTCCGCGCGGGCGCGGTCATCCTGGCGACCGGCGCCTGCGGCCGCCTCGGTCTGCCCGCCTCCGGCTACCTGTACGGCACGTACGAGAACCCCACCAACGCGGGCGACGGCTACGCGATGGCGTACCACGCGGGCGCCGAGCTGACCGGTATCGAGTGCTTCCAGATCAACCCGCTGATCAAGGACTACAACGGTCCCGCCTGCGCCTACGTCGCCAACCCGTTCGGCGGCTACCAGGTCAACCGGCACGGCGAACGCTTCGTCGACTCCGACTACTGGTCGGGCCAGATGATGGCGGAGTTCGCGGCGGAAGTGGCGAGCGACCGGGGCCCGGTCTATCTGAAGCTGAGCCACCTCCCGGAGGAGTCGGTCTCGGCCCTGGAGTCGATCCTGCACTCGACGGAGCGCCCGACCCGTGGCACCTTCCACGCAGGCCGCGGCCACGACTACCGCACCCATGACGTCGAGATGCACATCTCCGAGATCGGCCTGTGCGGCGGCCATTCGGCCTCGGGAGTACGGGTCGACGACCACGCCCGTACGACCGTCCCCCGCCTGTACGCCGCCGGGGACCTGGCCTGTGTCCCGCACAACTACATGATCGGCGCGTTCGTCTTCGGGGACCTGGCGGGCGCGGACGCGTCCCAGTACACGCCGTACGAAGGGGAGTTGCCCCTCGACCAGCTCCAGGAGGCGCACGAGCTGATCTACCGCCCGCTGCGCAACCCCGACGGCCCGCCGCAGCCCCAGGTCGAGTACAAGCTGCGCCGCTTCGTGAACGACTACGTGGCCCCGCCCAAGTCCGGCGCCCGGCTGTCGCTGGCCCTGGAGGCGTTCGAGCGGATGCGCGCCGACATCGCCGCGATGGGCGCCGGCACCCCGCACGAGCTGATGCGCTGCGCGGAGGTGAGCTTCATCCGCGACTGCGCGGAGATGGCCGCGCGGGCCTCCCTGGCCCGCACGGAGTCCCGCTGGGGTCTCTACCACGACCGTCTCGACCACCCCCACCGTGACAACGCGTCGTGGTTCCACCACCTCGACCTGCGCAAGTCCCCCACCGGTGCGATGGAGTTCACGGCCCGTCCCGTCGCTCCCTATCTGGTCCCGGTCGACGGCTTCACCGCGGTCGGCGGCTCCTCCCGCCACCTCGGCGAGGTCCACCCGGAACAGGTCGCGACCGCCGGGGCCCGGGAAGCGGCGCCGGTGGCGATACGGCAGGAGCCCGCCCCGACCGACACGACCGCCCGCCCCGGTACCGACACGGAAGCGCCGGCCACACCGCGCCTGCTCGAACTGCTCTCCCTCGCGGAGGACGAGCCCCGGCTCTCCGCCCTGGCGCCCTACCTGACCGACCCCGAGCCCACCGTTCGCCGGACGGCCGTCACCGTGCTGACGGAGACGGTGCCACCGGGCACCGGACCGGCACTGGCCGCCACCCTCGCCGACCCCGACGCCGGCGTCCGCGCAGCCGCGGCCGCCTCACTGCGCGAACTGGTCGAGACGCTGGACCCCGAACCCGCCCTGCGCGACGGCCTCGTCGCCGCCCTGTCCGAAGCCGACCCCCTCGCCCGTGCCGCCGCACTCGACGTCCTGCGCACCCTGCGCCTCGGCGACACCGGGCTGTTCACCGGCTCCCTGTCGGACGCGGACATCGCCGTGCGTATCGCGGCCGTGCGAGCACTCGTGTCGGTCGACGCCGCCGGGGAGCTGGCCCGCGCGGCGGCCGCCGACCCGTCCCGCGAGGTCCGCGTCACCATCGCCAAGGCCCTGTCCACCGTGACCGCGGGACAGCCCGACGGCACCACGTCGGCCGGCCCCGCACCGGACATGATCCTCTCGGCCCTCACCGAGCTCATCGACGATCCCGACGCCCTGGTGCGTGCGGCCGCCTACGAAGCACTGGGCACGACCGGCTGCCCGGCGCCCCTGGCCGCACGCGCGGAAGCAGCCCTGTCCGACCCGGCCTGGCAGGTCCGGGCCGGCGCCGGCACCGCCCTCTCCCATGCGGCCCCCGGCCTCGCCGTACCCGCCCTCGCCAAGGCCCTCACCGACCCGAACGCCGACGTCCGCAAGGCCGCCGTGACAGCACTGACCCGGCACCGCGCCACCGAGGACGCCCGAGCGGCCCTGACCACCGCGACAACGGACCCGGACGCGGACGTGAGGGCCTATGCGGCCCGGGCACTGTGACCGACCGCTGCGAGGGAGACGACGGCCGGCTGCGGCCGGCTCGGCGGCGAGAGCGACGGGCTGTACGGCCATAGCGCCGGGGAACGCACGGCTCCTCAGCCCGCGCGCCCCCAGCGGTGGCGGGACTCCCTCGCCAACGGGTGCTCAAGGGTGCCGCGGAAGCGCTCCGGCAGGATGACCTCATGCTCACCGTCCTCGGGGGTCTTCCCGCCACCGGCAAGACCACGCTGGCCCGTCTCCTGGCCGACCGCACCGGCGCGGTGCATCTGCGGCAGGGGCTGTCCGTGGTCGCCGAGTCGGTCAACCCCCTTGCGGTGACTCGGGACGCGTGGCGCGACGCGGCGGTGCGGGCGGGTGTGCCGTACGTCGAGGTGGAGGTGGTCTGCTCGGATCCGGTCGAGCACCGGCGGCGTGTGGGCGCGCGGTCGGTCGACATCCCGGATCTGCCGCTGCCGGGTTGGGAACAGAACGTCGAGCGGGAGTACGAGCGGTGGCACCGTGAGCGTGCTGTGGTGGACACCGCGGGGCGGAGCGTGGAGGAGTCGTTGGGCTCTCTCCCGCGCGTGCTCGGCTGACGCCGGTTACAGGGTGCGGGTGAAGACGACCATCGGCCGGCCGGGACCGTCGTAGTCCTCCACGACGCGCGCGTCGAAGCCGAGCGTGCGATGGAAGGCGATCGACCCCTTGTTGGTGACCGACGTGATCGCTTTGAGGCGGACCGCTCCCTGGCTACGGGCGATCCCGGTGAAGTGCCTGTAGAGGCGGCGGCCGAGGCCGGTGCCGCGGCTGTCGTCCCGGGTGGCGATCAGGTGGACGTACCCGGTCTGTTCGGGGGTGACGAAGCCGAAGAGGTATCCGCGGATGCCGTCCTCGGCGCGGGCGACCATGCATGTGGCGCCGAACTCCCGCAGCAGCACGGGCTGATGGAGCGCCCGCAGGTCCCGCTCACCCCAGTAGCGGGCGTGGTCCGCAAGCACCTGGCGGAGGTCGCTGACATCTGCGGGGACGATCTCGAGCGGCATGGCTCCGATCATGACACGGGTGGTCGGTGCGGGTGGTGGTCACCGTCGGGACCAGGCCGATCCTGCTCGTGAGCGGCGCGACGCGGGCGGGTGTGGCCACCGCGTCGAGCCGGTCTGCGCCCCCTGGGTGGGCTACCTGTTGGTCTTGGGCAGGCCGGGCGGGTTGATCTCCGACTTGGTCACGGCCTCGTCGGACAGGCCCCAGCGCTTGAGCACCTTCGCGTAGGTGCCGTTGTCGATGACGTGGTTGAGGGCGTCGGCGAGCGGCTCGACCAGACCGCTGTCCTTCTTGGTGGTGGCCGCGATGAGGCCCTGGAGAGTGGCGCCGGCGCCGGAGTAGGTGCCGACGACTTCCGTCTTGCCGGTGGTGGCCGCGTGGTAGGCGGCGGTCGGGTTGGGGCCGAGGTAGAGGTCGATGCGGCCGGACTGGAGGGCGAGGTAGGTGTCGCTGTCGTTCTGGTAGTACTTGATGTTCACGGGCTTGCGGCCGGCCTTCTCGTTTTCCTTGCTCCACTCGATCAGCAGCTTCTCCTGGTTGGTGCCGCTGCCCACCGCGACCGTCTTGCCCGCCACGTCCTCGGGCCCGGTGACCTTCGGACCGCTGCCCTTCTTCGCCTCGAAGCCCAGGTTGTCCTCGCGGTAGGTGGCGAAGTCGTACTTCTCCTTGCGCTCCTCGGTGACGGTGATGTTGCTGAGGCCGACGTCGTATTTGGCGCTGTCCAGGCCGACGAAGATGTTCTCCCAGGAGACCGTGTTGATGTGCGGCTTGAGGCCGAGCACGTCGGCGACGAGGTGGGCGAGGTCGGGTTCGACGCCGATGACGGTCTTGTTGTCGGTGGCGAAGAAGGTCAGCGGCGCGGCCGAGCCGGAGGAGCCGACGATCTCCAGGGTTCCTCTCTTGCGGATCTCCTCCGGGACCTCGGCGGCGATGGAGTCGACCTTGCCGGTGGTGATGCGGTCCTGGTCCGGGCTGATGTTGATCTTCGTCTTGCTGCCCGACGTGGCCGCGACCTCGGTCGTACCGCCGTCCGTGGGGTTGCTGCACGCGGCGAGGAGGAGAGCGGCGGTGAGTCCCGTCGCGGCTGCGGCGGTGCGGCGGGTGATCGAGGTGGACATGGTCGTGCTCCTCGCGTGCGGAAAGGGGTGAGGGGTGGTCACAGGACCTTGGAGAGGAACGCGCGGGTGCGTTCGTGCTGCGGGTTGTCCAGGACGGCGGCGGGTGCGCCCTGCTCCACGACGACTCCGCCGTCCATGAACACCACGGTGTCGGCGACCTCGCGGGCGAAGCCGATCTCGTGACTCACGACGATCATGGTGGTGCCGGTGCGGGCCAGGTCCTTGATGACGTCGAGGACTTCGCCGACCAGTTCCGGGTCGAGTGCCGAGGTGGGCTCGTCGAAGAGCAGCACCTTCGGCTCGACGGCGAGTGCGCGGGCGATGGCGACGCGCTGCTGCTGGCCGCCGGAGAGCTGCCGCGGATAGGCATCGGTCTTGTCGGCGAGCCCGACCCGGTCGAGCAGCCGACGGGCGGTTTCCTCCGCCTCCTTGCGGGGGCGGCGCAGCGCGGAGACGGGTGCCTCGATCAGGTTCTCCAGCACGGTCAGATGCGGGAAGAGGTTGAAGTTCTGGAAGACGAACCCGATGTGGGTGCGCTGCTTCAGTACGTCCTTCTCCTTCAGTTCGTGCAGCTTGTCGCCGGAGCGGCGGTAGCCGATGAGCTCGCCGTCGATGCTGATCCAGCCCTGGTTGACCTTCTCCAGGTGGTTGATGGCGCGCAGCAGCGTGGACTTCCCCGAGCCGGACGGGCCGAGGATCACGGTGACCTCGCCGGCCCGGACCTGGAGGTGGACGCCGCGCAGCACTTCCAGCGGGCCGAAGCTCTTGTGGACGCCGTGGACGTCCACCATCACGCCGTCCACCGTCGGCTCCGCGTCCTTGACGGGCACCGTCACGTCACTCATCGGCTGTCTCCCAAGGGCTTCAGGGGTACGACGGGCTGGTTGCGCTGTGCGGCGGCCGCGCGCAGGTTGCGCACGAAGCGCCGGGCACGCTGGAGTGGGGTGGGCGGCGGGGTGCGGTTGGCGCCCCGGGCGTAGCGGCGCTCCACGTAGTACTGGGCGACCGACAGCAGGGAGGTGAGGACGACGTACCAGGCGGTGGCGACCAGCAGCAGCGGGATCACGCGGCCGTTGCGGCCGTAGATGACCTGCACCTGGTAGAACAGCTCGCCGATGGACATCACGTAGACCACCGAGGTGCCCTTGAGCAGGCCGATGATCTCGTTGCCCGCTGTGGGCAGGATGGCGCGCATGGCCTGCGGCAGCATGATGCGGCGGATCTGCCGCAGCCGGGGGATGCCGAGTGCGGCGGCTGCTTCGAGCTGTCCGTGATCGACGGAGATGACGCCGCCGCGGACGATCTCGGCGGCGTACGCGGCCTGGTGCAGCGTCAGCCCGATGATGGCGGCGCCGATGGTGCCGATGAGGTTGTTGCTGTCGACGGACCAGAACACCGGTCCGAAGGGGATGCCGACGCCCAACGACTCGTACAACGCGCTCAGGTTGAACCAGAACACCAGCTGGACGATCATCGGGATGGAGCGGAAGATCCAGATGTAGGTCCAGGCGACGGTCTGGAGCACCGGGCTGCGCGACAGCCGCATGAAGGCCAGGACGGTGCCCAGGAGGAAGCCCAGCACGGTGGCGTACGCGGTGAGCTGGAGGGTCACCCACACCGCCTGGACGATCGTCTCGGACAGGATGTAGTCGCGGAAGACGTGCCATTCCCATACGGGGTTGGTGGCCAGGCCGTGGGCGAACTGGGCGACCAGCACGATCACGGCGACGGCCGCCACCCAGCGGGCGTAGTGGCGGGCGGGGACGACCTTGAGCGAGGCCGGATCGTGCGGGGCGGGCGGTGCTTCGGGGCCGGTGCCCGGGGTGGCCGCGCCGGGCGGTGCGGTGTCGGTGGTGGATGTCATCGTGATGTTCCTGCTCAACTTTTATGTGTGCTCGGGCGGCGGGATGTCGAGGTGCTTCTCGAAGGGCAGCGGGCCGATGGTTTCCGGGTCGGCTTCCGTGTCGAACAGCGGCAGGTAGCCGGTGACCAGGTACAGCCCCCGCGCCTCGGGCTGGCGCGGACCGGTGGTCAGGTAGATCCGCCGGTAGCCGCGTGCGTGCGCCTCGCGCTCCAGCTCGGCGACGACGCGGCGGGCGAGGCCGCGCCGCCGGTGGGCGGAGTGGGTCCAGATCCGCTTCAGCTCGGCCGTGTTCGCGTCGTACCGGCGGAAGGCGCCGCCCGCGACCGGCTCTCCGCGCTCCAGGAGCAGCAGCAGGACGCCGCCGTACGGCGCGGTGAACTCCTCGTCGGGGTAGCGGGAGATCTCGGCGTGGGCGTCCTTGCCGTAGCGCGCGGAGTACTCGTCGCCGAGTTCTCGCAGGAGCGGCTCGACCCGAGGGTCGGACACCGGCACTTCGATGACGGTCAACTCGGCTGCTGAAGACGGAGGTTGGGCGACCGAGGTCATCCGCTCACCGCCGCCAGGGTCTGCGTCCCGCGTGCCGCCCGCTCGGCATCGCGCTTGGCGACCTCCTCGCGGACGATCGGGATCACGTGCCGTCCGAAGTCGACGGCGTCGCCCAGCAGGTCGTAGCCGCGCGCGGAGAGGATGTCGACGCCGAGGTCGTAGTAGTCGAGCAGCGCCTGGGCGACTGTCTCCGGGGTGCCGACCAGCGCGTTGGAGTTG
The DNA here is from genome assembly GCF_001685355.1 of Streptomyces lincolnensis. Lineage (GTDB taxonomy): Bacteria > Actinomycetota > Actinomycetes > Streptomycetales > Streptomycetaceae > Streptomyces > Streptomyces lincolnensis. The sequence goes on from NZ_CP016438.1 coordinate 712,656, forward strand.
CCCGCACCACCGGTCGCGGCGGCGGTGGGTGTCCACAGGGCTCGGTCGTAGCGCTCCCCCGCCTCGGCGATGGCGACCAGCCGCTGCGAGCCGACGTTTTGAGGTGTTGCGGCCTGCGGCTGGGTATGCCCGTTGTGGCGCTTGGTGATCGTCTCGCCCTTCTCCTTGCGGGCCTTGATCGCGCCGACCGTGCGGTGGGCCTTCTCCCAGGCGAGTCCCTCGGTCGGGGCGATGATCGGGCGGAAGGCGACCTGGATGCGGGGCACGTCGGTGCGGCCCGCGGCCCGCGCTGCGGCCTTGACGTTCTCGATCTGCTCGGCGGTCTTCGCCAGGGGCTCGCCCCACAGGCAGTAGATGTCGGCCTCGGCGCCGCCGGCGGCGTGCGCGGCGGGAGACGAGCCGCCGAACGACACGTTCGGGCGGGGCTGTTGGACGGGGAAGACATCGCTGACGAAGTCGTGGAAGCGGTAGTGCTCGCCCTCGTGGTCGAAGGGCTCATGGGTGGTCCAGATCTTCTTGACGATGCGGATGTACTCGCGGGTGCGGGCGTAGCGCTCGTCCTTGGTGAGGGTGTCGCCCTCGCGGCCCTGTTCGCGGTCGTTGCCGCCGGTGATGAAGTGCACGGTCAGCCGGCCGTCGCTGATCTGGTCGAGGGTGGCGAAGGTCTTGGCGGCGAAGGTGGGGTACGAGACGTTGGGCCGGTGGGCGAGCAGGATCCGCAGGTGCTCCAGCCGGCTCGCGATGTACGCGGCGGCCGGCGCGGGGTCCGGCGAACCGGAACCGTAGGCGAACAGCACCCGGTCCCAGCCGTGGTCCTCGTGCGCCCGGGCGAGCCGGAGCGTGTACTCCTTGTCGAACGCGGCGCCGGAGCGCGGCGTGGTTTCGGAGCCGTCGTTGGTGGCGGCGATGCCGAGGAACTCCACGGGCATGGGCATGGCCTTTCGGGGATTTCCGGCGGCACGCAGGCATGGCGGAATCGCCTTGCGTGCAGGCATGAGTGAACTGACCGTCAGGCAGACGGGTCGGTGCAGGCGTGACGACGTCGAGCGTCGGGAGAAGCAGAGCGGCGGCAGCGCGCGTGAAGACAGAACGCGGCCCGCGACGGGGTCACCGAGAGAGGTAAGGGCCGGTCAGACGGCCCGCTGCCGAGTCAGCCGCAACACGCCGCGGACCACACTCGACCGAAGTCGATGTGATCGCGCGAGACCAAGCGCTGCTGGGCATTCATGCGACTACTTGAGCAGTACATCGCGGCACTCGTCAAGCAACGCCCGGATACCGGACCGCCTCGACCAGCGCCTCTCTGCGCGGCGGTTCCTCTCAGAGTGTGAGACCTTCCCTACTTTCCCTATGGGATTACTAGGGAAGCCTTGACGGCCTTCACCAAGAGTGCGCAGGATGATGAGCATGTCCCGTAAGCAGCAACGACTCGTTCGTCGTCGGCATGTCGACTTTGGTCACGTCGTCAGTGCCGCCTGCTGTCACGCGTAAGGCACGCGGCTCGCACATTCACCCGTGCCGCTCCGCCCCCTTCCAGGCGATCAGGCGAAGTCACCCGCCACGTCTGACGGCCCGACACACTTCTGAGGGACAACCGCCATGACCACTGCCCTTCCGGCCCAGGCCACCCCACACGATCCGCCGCTCTCCGACACACCGCATCTCCGCCTGGTGGGCGACACCGCACACAGGGACATCCGGGAGCACACTTCCGCGCCGCTCGTCGGCTACCTCGTGCTCGTCCCCGAGGGCACCGATCCCGCCGAGCTCTTCGTCAAGGACAGGCCCCGGCCCGAGATCCGGCCGGTCGGCGTCGCGGACTCGGCCCCTGTCCGCCGGACGCGAGACGACGCCGTCCGCATCGATCTCGCGCGGCATGTCGCCGAGGTGGACGGACGCGAACTCGACCTCACCTACCTGGAGTTCGAGCTGCTGGCGCATCTCGTTCAGCGTCCCCACCACGTGCAGTCGCGCGATGGACTGGTGGCCGCCGTCTGGGGCTACGACCACATCGGCGACGGCCGCACGGTTGATGTCCACGTCGCCCGTCTGCGCCGCAAACTGGGTGAGGCTCACCGCCACCGGATCGTCACCGTTCGGCGCGTGGGCTACAAGTACGTGCCCGACCAGCAGGTGAGCCCCAACGCCGCGCTCTGCGGCCGACCTTGAGGAGACAACTTCCATGGGCCCTGCCTCGGCGCCGCCCGGCTCCACCTCTCCGTCCGACCGGACCGGGCCCGGGCGAGCTCACTGGCTGCGCGTGGCCCGCGAGGCGGCGGACGACCTGGCCACGGACGCGGTGACCAGGGAGCAGGCGGGCAAGGCCCCGTTCGACGAGGTGTCCCGGCTGCGCGAGGCAGGACTGCTGACATGCCTGATGCCGACCGGGTCCCAGGAAGGCGGCCCGGACCGGCTGACGGCCTACGCCGTCGTACGGGAGATCGCCGCAGCCGACGGCGCGATCGGTCAACTGCTCGGCTCTCACTACTTCCTGTCGTGGAGCGCCCGGTTCTTCGCGGGGCCCGCTCTCGCCGCGCAGATCGAGGAGCGGTCCGCGGCTGAGGAGTGGTGTTGGGGCGGCGGTTTCGCGCGTCAGGAGCCGGCGCTGATGCTGACCAGGGCATCCAAGGGCCTGGTGCTCAACGGTCGGCAGAGCTATACCACCGGGGTCCTGGTCGCCGACCGTCTCGCCGTGCGCGCCATGCGGCAGGACACGGGTGAACCACTCGCCGTCGTGGTGGATCCCACTCGTCGCGGTGTGGTGATCGACGGCGACACCGACCCGTTCGGGCAACGGCTCGCGGCCGGCGGCAGCGTGGAGTTCGACGACGTACGGGTGGGTGCCGAGGACGTGCTCGGCTCGCTGTCCGCGGACGAGGACCTGCTGGCGCCCCGGGCCGCCCTGGCGGCTCCGGTCGGGCGTCTGTTCTCCGCCCAGGTCCTTCTCGGCATGGCCGAGGGAGTGCTCGCCGAAGCCCGTGAGTACAGCAGGACGGGCCACGCACCCGGGCACCCCGCCTGGCCGGCCGGCACCCCGCACGACCCGCAGGTGCAGACCGCCTACGGAGAACTCACCGTCCTCACCCGCTCCGCGTCCGCACTCACCGATCAGGCACTGGAAGCCGTGCGCGGCGGGCTGGAACGCGGCGAAGAGCTCACCTACGACGAGTCCGCGGACATCTCCGCCCTCGTGGCCATGGCCGAAACCGCCGCGGCCAGGGCAGCGCAGGAGTCCACCACCCGCGCCCCGGAAATCGTCGGTGCCCGCTCCACCTCGGCGCGGCTGGGCTTCGACCGGTTCTGGCGCAATACCCGAACCCACACCCTGTACGAGCCCGTCACCCACCGGCTCCGCGATGTGGGGCACTACTTCCTCAACGGCGCTCCCCCTCCGTTCGTCCTGCCCGCCTGACCGGGAGGCATCGTCCTGCCCGCCTGACCGGATGGCGTCGTCCTGCCCGCCTGACCGCGAGGCGGGGACGTGCGGGGAAACCGATTCCACGGTCCCACCCATGCCTGAGCCGGCCGACCCGCTGCCAGGATCCCTGGCTGTCGACGTGGTCAGCGGCCCTGAGGGACGGCAGCGGGGACCACGGCAGCGATACTGGCCGGACGTTCGAATCGGAGGGCTGCCGTGACGTGGTCGACGGGGCTGACAGGTCTGGCCGTCGGTCTGCTCATAGCGGTGGTGACCGCGCCGGTGGGCGTTTCGGGGGCGGTGTTCCTGCTTCCCGTGCAGTTGAGCGTGCTCGGGGTGCCCAGCCCGGCGGTCACGCCCACCAACCTGCTGTACAACGTGGTGGCCGGGCCCGGCGCCCTGCTGCGCCACCACCGAGACGGCCTGCTGCACAGCCCGCTGACGCGCCGGCTGGTGACCGGCACTCTGCCCGGGGTGGTCATCGGCGCCGTGGTACGAGTCTTCGCCGTCCCGGGGGCCACCGCGTTCCGCCTTCTGATCGCAGCTCTCCTGATCCCGCTGGGCCTGTGGCTCATCGGGCGCACCCTCCCGCCCACCCGGCCGGCCCCGGCCGCGGAACCCTCCCCCCGAGCCGTCACCACACTGGCGCTGGCCGTCGGCGTTGTCGGCGGGATCTACGGGATCGGCGGCGGATCCATCATCGGCCCCGTCCTGGTCGGCCGGGGCATGCCCGTCGCCCGGGTGGCGCCGGCCGCCCTCGCCTCCACCTTCGCCACCTCGGTGGCCGGTGCCGCGGCCTTCGCGCTGTTGTCCCTGACCGGCTCCGGTGACACCGCCCCTGACTGGTACCTCGGCCTGGCCTGCGGTCTCGGCGGGCTGATCGGCGGCTACCTCGGGGCACATCTGCGACCTCGTCTGCCCGAGACCGCACTTCGCCTCCTGCTCGGCGCCCTGGCCACCGCCCTCGGCGCCGTCTACGCCGTACAGTCACTGCGCTGACGGCCGGGGCCGGCACACACGGCAGTCACCACGCCGCCGCTCACCCGGAGAATAGGCACTCGTCTTCCTCGACCAGCACCTCGACGACGCCGGCCAGCTCCGCTTCGCCTCCCTCTTCGGTGAACTCACCACCGCGCACCCCACGGTCCCCTCCGTCGACGGCCGGCCCCACATCCTGCCCGTCGACGGCGACGAGGGCATCCGTGCCAACCGGTGGCACACCGCCGTCACCTTCGTCCGTACGCCCCCGAAGGCGTCCATGCTGCGCGGCATCGTGACCCCGCCCTACGGCGGCAACACCCCCATCGCCAACTCGGCCGCCGCCTACCGGGATCTCCCCGAGCCGCTGCGCGAGCCGGCCGACAAGCTGTGGGCCGTACACACCAACGACTATGACTACGCCGCCCCGAAGAACGAAAAGGCGGCCGAACACCGCAGGCGGTTCGTCTCCCGCAAGTACCGCACCGCCCACCCTGTCGTCCGCGTCCACCCCGAGACCGGGGAACGCGGACTGTTCATCGGCGGCTTCGCCCAGAGCATCGTCGGCCTCGGCCCCTCCGACTCCCGCGACCTGCTGCGCATCTTCCAGGCGTACGTCACCCGCCCCGAGAATCTCGTGGGTGTGACCTGGACGCCGGGCGACCTCGTCCTCTTCGACAACCGCATCACCCAGCACTACGCGCCCGACTACGGCGACCTGCCGCGCCTGTTGCACCGGGTGACCGTCGCGGGCGACGTCCCCGCAGGCGTCGACGGCACCCTCAGCCACGTCCTCAAGGGTGACGACGCCTCCCACTACACCCCCGGCGCCCCTCCCGAAACGAACTCCGACCGAAGCCGTACGGGATAATGCGCACATGCGGATCTCAGCCAGAGCGGACTACGCGGTACGTGCCGCACTACAGCTCGCCGCTTCACGGGACGACGAGCCGCTGAAGGCGGAGGCCATCGCCGACGCCCAGGACATCCCGCACAAATTCCTGGAAAGCATCCTGAACGACATGCGCCGGGGCGGTCTCGTCCTCAGCCAGCGTGGCGTCAACGGCGGCTACCGGCTGGCCAAGCCCGCGGAGACCATCAGCATCGCCGACGTCATCCGCACTATGGACGGACCGCTGGTCTCGGTGCGCGGGATCCGCCCCCCGGAGCTGTCCTACACCAGCCCCGCCGACTCACTGCTCCCCCTGTGGATCGCGTTGCGGTCCAATGTGCGCGAGATCCTTGAGGGCGTATCGCTCGCCGACGTCGCATCGGCCCAACTGCCCGCCGACGTTTTCGCGTTGACCAACGCTCCGGACGCCTGGGTCAACCCCTGACACGCGGACCAATCGCCACCGATCCCAAAGGTGGTACGCGTACACCCTGCCGGAGCTGATGCCATGCGGGGGGAAGGCTGGGCCCGGGCCCCGTTCGAAGCCCGCGCGATGTGTTCGCGCGAGTCGTCGCAGAACAAGGAGGCGGTGCCGCCGCCCTGGCGATCCACCTGGACGGGCATCCTGCCGTAGACCTGTCGTACGGCAGCCCTCGCGCCGCCCGGTACCTGTTGTTCTCCGTCTCCAAAGGCGTCTCGGCGATCGCCCGCCCAGCACGCGCACGCCGACGGACGGCTCGACCTCGATGCCCCGATCTGCGATGCCTGGCCCGCCATGCGGCGGACGGCGACCCGTCGTATCACCACCCGCCACGTGCTCAGCCATCAGGCGGGGCTGCCCCTGGTCGACCAGGAGCTCACCGTGGAAGACCACCTGGCCGGCCGGCTCGAACCCGCCCTGGAGCGACAGGAACCCTACTGGGAGCCGGGGACGAAGCACGGCTACCACGCCATCATCTACGGCACCCTGCTCGACGGCGTCCTCCGGCGGGCCCTGGGCACCAGCGTCGCCGAGTACATCCAGGCACACATCCGGCAGCCGCTCAGCCTCGACCTCGCACTCGGGGTCCCGCCACCGGACACCCACGCCGTGCTGCCCCTGCGGACACCGCCTCCGATGCGCACCCCGTTGCAGTCGGCCCGCCCCGGGCTGCTCTTCGACGCCGTCGGCCTCGGACTGCTCGATGATCCCTCGGCCTTCAACCAACCGGACGTTCGCGCAGCACCCTGGCCAGCGACCAACCTGGTCGCCAGCGCCCGCGATCTGGCACGGCTGTATGCCGCGAGCGTCGGACCGGTCGACGGCGTACGCCTGCTGGACGCCGAGAGCAGTGCCGCACTCGCCCGCACCCGCTCGATCGGGCCCGACGAGGTCCTCGGCGAACCGTCCCACTTCGGTTATGCGCTGTTGAGCTGTCCACGGGCTATCGTCCACCGTCATGTCGATCACCGGTTGGCGGGTGCACTTCACTCGCCGAGACCTGGCGAGGCCGTGCGAAGTGACCCCATTTATGCAGGAGTTCAGCGCCCTGTTCGCCGGTCTCAACGAGGTCTTGGACGATCGGGGAGTCCCTGAGGGGCAGCCGTTCCTGATCAGTCCGGCGGGCGGTTACGACGTGGCGCTGAACCGGTACTTCTCGGTGTGGCTGGCGTCGTCACCGCGGAACACCCAGGCCGCCCATGCCCGGGACTTGCGCACGTACTTCGACTTCCTGTGGTTCGCGCGAGGCCGGCATGACTGGCGTGACGCGTCCATGGATGACCGGGCGGCGTACGAGTGGTGGCGTCGTCGTGATGAGCGTGGACCTCGCCTGGAAGACACCAGCTGGGACCGGGAGGTGTCCACGGTCAACCAGTTCTACCTGTGGGCGATCGAGCAGGACCTCGTGAGGGCCAATCCCATCCGCCAGCGCGCGGCCGCAGTGTGGTCGCCCTGGCGGGTCGGGACCGGCGCGGGCATGGTGCGGCAGGTGCCGGCGGAGATGTCGCACACGGGGTCTAGGCGGGAGGTGAAGTGGCTGCCACCTCGGTCGTACCGGCTGTGGCGCAATGTCGGACTGTGCGGCTATGACGCGCAGGAGATGCCCCGGCGGGGGTTCCGCGGAAGATGGGCGGCACGGAACGCGGCGTACGCGGACTCGATGGTCCGTACGGGCCTGCGGTTGTGCGAGCACTCGGCGCTGACGGTGTTCGACCTGCCAGAGCTGCCACCTGCGGTGTCGGGGGTCGTCAACGCGCGGGCGGTGCTGCCGCACGCGATCTCTAAGGGGAGGTCGGGGCGGGCGGTGTACTGGCCGGTGTCGGTGCTGCGGGATGTGCGCGATTACATGGAGTGGGACCGGGCCGAGATGCTCGACTACGGCCGCTCGCGCGGCTTCTACGTTCCAACGCACCGGTCGCTGCTGGTGGAGGACCCGGCCGTGCCGCGGGTGCGGATGGGTGGCCGGTGGGTGCCGGTGGCCCGTCTGGATGACGGCGAGCGGCGCCGGCTGCTGGTGGCGACGGCTGACGGCGGGTGGGAGCCGGCGATGGTGTGGCTGAACCAGTGGGGTCTGCCGATGACGATGTCGGGGTGGAAGCAGGTGTTCGCCGACGCCAACGCGCGGTGTCGTGCCCAGGGTGTAGATGTGGGGGCGACGCCGCACATGCTGCGGCATTCGTACGCGGTGATCACGCTGGAGTTGCTGTGGCGGGGGCATCTGCAGGCGCTGGGGGAGATGAACGAGCGGCAGCGGCTGACGTATCAGCGGGTGTTCGGTGATCCGCTGAACTGGGTGCGGATCAGGCTCGGTCACCGCTCGGCGACGACCACGGCGCTGTACTTGCACACCTTGCAGGAGCTGGAGATGCGTACCCGGTTGGAGCTGGTGCCGGAGGGGGCGTGGGAGCCGGCGGGCTTCAGCGAGGAGGGCTGGCTGGAGCGGTCGGAGGTGGTCGCGTGAGCAAGGAGGTGCCCCGCGCGGGCCGCGGCCGTGCGGCGGCTGTGCCCGACGGCTTCTACGAGCCGCCCCCAGTGGTGGAGTTGCCCGAGGACGGCGGTGCGCCGGTGGTGCGGTTCACCGGTGAGGACGGCCGCGAGCGCGTGTTCCGGTTCGAAGAGTTGCCGCTGCCGGGGCTGCACCGGGACTTCGCGCACGCGCTGGGGGTGCGGATCGGGCCCGGCGGCGGGCGCCGCACGCAGCGGGCGGCGAGCAGCCAGTGGCAGACGGTCAAGCGGTTCCTGCTGCTCCTGGACCAGCTTGCGGAACCGCCGCGCCGGGTTCAGGAGCTGCGGGTGCGTCACCTGGAGCGGTACCTGATGTCGAGGCGCCAGACGTGTGGGGAGATTTCCGCCCGACGGAACCTTCAGGATCTGCTGCGGATCGTGCGCGTCCTGCCCGGTCAGGACCGGCTGGACGGGGCCGTGGCGGACTATGCCGGGCAGCCCGGGCACGGCGTGGATGCGCAGCAGGCTGCGCGTCCGGGGTACTCCGATCGCGAGTTCCAGGCCATCATGGCCGCCGCCCGCTCGGACGTGGCAGCCATCCGCGACCGGATCATGGCAGGCGAGAGGCTGCTGGGGCGCTTCCTCGCCGGCGACGAAACCATGTCGGTGGCTGAGCGGGAGCAGGGGGCGCGGCTGGAGGCGATGGCGGCCACGGGCCGGGTCCAAGTCGACTACCGCGGGCTGACGGTGGGCGAGTATCCGGCGGCCTGCTACGCGCAGGCGCGGCAGTTGTTCGTGATCGACCCGGACCTTGCCCCGCTGCTGATCTATGCGGCCGGGCTGAGCGGCCGCAACCCGGAGACGCTCAAGGAACTGCCCGCCGAGCACCGGCTGCTGGAGGAGCGCGCGGTAGCGGTCACGCTGACCAAGCGCCGCCGGGGCAAGGCCAACTCCCGTACGACAGTGCACTGGAGCGTGGACGGGGAGCGGGAGCTGCGGACGATGGGCGGCTTCTACCTGCTGCTGCACCGGATGATGGGCCGAAGCCGGGCGTTGTCCGGGACCGGGTCGGTGTGGTCGATCTGGGCGGGCAACGGCCGCGGTGGTGTCCTCAATGCCGCCACTGGCGGGCACATCGGTCCCTTCGATGCGGAGCTGGCCCGCAAGCTGAAGCTCGGGGCGTGGGCCGGGCGTCACGGCCTGGTGGGCGATGACGGAAAGCCGCTGCAGATGATGGTGACGCGCATCAAGAAGACCGTGGAGGTGCGCACGGCGAAGCAGGTCGGAGGGCATCTGCCGTCCGCGCGGGTGACGAACACAGCGGACACCTCCTTCACTCACTACCTGCGCACGGACCCGTTTGTCACCGAGTGGGCGGCCGACGTACTCACTGAGGCGATCACCGACGCGGAGGAGAGCGCCCGCGCCGTCGTCGTCCGCCTCGGCGCCGGGGAGGTGGCTGCCGTGCCGGAGCGGGTGCGCGAGCAGGCGGCCGCGGGCGAACTCGACACGCTGGCCAGTGCGTGCACGGACATCGAGAACGCACCCGGCGGCGGACGATGCCAGCAGTCGTTCCTGACCTGCTTCGGCTGCCCCAACGCCCTGGTGATGGAGCGCCATCTCCCGGCTCTGCTCTCCCTGGCCGAGGCTCTGCGCGAGGACCTTCAGCGCCAGGACGTCGGGCAGTGGACGGCCCGGTACGGGACAACCTGGCAGATCCTCACCCGCGACATCCTGCCCCGCTTCAGCCCCGCCCAGCGTGCCGCCGCCCAGGAGACACAGCCCCACCTGATGCTCGACCTTCTGCACGGGCCGAAGGAGTGGTCATGACACACGCTGCCGAAGCGCCAGTACATCGCGCCGCCGTGCCCGAAGACGCCCTGGTCCTGGCCACGCGTCCGCTGCGCGCCGAGGCCCAGATGGAAGAGACCTCCCGGTACGGCGATGACGTATGGACGCTGACGCCGGCGTGGCTGCGCGCAGACCGCAAGCCCCACCAGCTCGACTTCACGCAGGTCCCGCACGCTCACCGGGACACCGCCAAGCTCCTGTTCTACGCCCTGCTGATCCAGGACACCCCGCCCGGCGAAGAGCCGATCACGATCTCCAGCATCCGTGCCTATTTCACCTGCGTACGCCACTTCCTGGGGTGGGCACAGAGCCGTCAGCTCCCACTGGCGCAGCTGACGGGCGAGGACCTGGATGCCTACCACGCCGAGCTGACGTCGCTGCGGATGTCGGTCAGTGGGGTCTATCGCAACCGCCGTGCCGTGCGCCTGCTGTGGGCCTACCGTTCCCGCTTGGCCGACCACCTCGGGCAGGATCCGCTGCGGCGGGCGCTGTGGCAGGCATGGGCGCGCGGCAACCCCCGGCGGTATGACGAGAACCTCACCGACCGCATCCCCGAGCACATCATGGGACCCTTGCTGACCTGGGCGCTGCGCTGGGTGGACGACCTCGCCGACGACGTGCTCGCCGCTCGTGCCGAGCGCGACGGCATCGACGCACGCCCGCCTGCCCACCCCGATCCGCTCGTGGCCCTGCAGGCTGTACTGGCCGACTTCCGCCGGCGCGGACAGCCGCTGCCGGCTGCACCTGCCCGGCTGGCCACGGGATGGCGCGGCAGAGGGGGGTACCCGAACCTCGCTTACCTGGCCCGGCTCGCCGGCCATCCGTCCTACCCGTTCAGAAAGGCCCGCTCCAGGCGTCTGATCGAGGAGGCGGTCCGCGACCTCGGTGTGGGCACCGACTCCCCCCTGCGACACGTCCCGCAGGCGCAGGTGGACGGTCAGCGGTGGCTGGAGCAGATCTCCTACTACGAGGTTGGCCAGTTCGAGCGGCTGCTGCAGGTGTCCTGCTGGATCGTCATCGCCTACCTCTCCGGCCTTCGCGACTCCGAGATCAAACACTTGCGGCGCGGTTGCGTGAGCGCCCAGCGCGACGCCGACGGCCGTATCTACCGCTACCGGCTTCACGGACTGGCCTTCAAGGGCGAAGGAGTCCATGGCGCGGCCGCCACCTGGATCGTCACCGCTCCCGTCGCACGGGCCGTCGTCGTCCTGGAGCGCTGCCAGCCAGCCGACGAGCCCTACCTGTTCGCGCATCCGCTCAAATCGGCCAACCACCAGCGCCACCACGTGGCCGGGCGCGTGCGCACCAGCGCCACCACCATCAAGGATATCACCGCACTGGCCAGGTGGATCAACGCCTACTGCGCCGCTCACTCACGCGTGGATACGATCCCCGCGGACAAGGGGCGCCTGCCGCACCTGACGCCCCGGCAGTTCCGACGCACCCTGGCCTGGTTCATCGCCCGCCGCCCGGGCGGCACCATCGCCGGCGCCCTGCAATACCGCCACCAGCGCATCCAGATGTTCGAGGGCTACGCCGGCACCAGCGACTCCGGCTTCCGTGACGAGGTCGAGGCCGAAGAAGCCTTCGCCCGCGGCCAGTTCCTCGCCGAGCTGGGCACCGACGACGACCGGCCGACTCTGACCGGTCCCGCAGGCCCGGAAGCCGAAGCCCGACTTGCCGAGCTCGCCCGCCGCACCGTCTTCGCCGGCCAGGTTGTCACCGACGAAGCCCGCCTGCGGCGCATCCTGGCCCGTCACGACACCCACATGTACCCGGGGACCTTCGTCACCTGCGTCTACAACCCGGACCGCGCCCTGTGCCGCGCGCCCGCCGACCCCGGCCACCAGCCGGCCTTGGCCGACTGCCAGCCCCTGGCCTGCCGCAACACCGCCCTCACCCCCGCCAACCACCAAGCCCTCTCCAGCCACCTTGCTCAGCTGGAGAACGCCCTGGACGACGGCGCCCGCCTCGCCCCCTACGTCCGACACCGTCTTCAGGAACAGCACCGTGCCACGGCCGCGTTCCTGGCCCGCCACGATCCGGAGCCCGCCGAGTGAAACGAGCCCTGCCCGACGCCGACACCGTCAAGGCCGCCATCGACACCGTCTTCGACGAGGCGTCCGCCAGCGGACGCAGGCCGACCGTCACCGCCATCGAGCGCCGCCTCGGCATCCCCCACGCCACCTTCCACCGCCACTACGCCGACCTGATCGACACCCACTTCCGGCCCCGGATCCCCGCGGCCCGCAACCAGACGCGCACGGACCGGCCGATGACCGACGAGCCCAAGGAGGAGAATCTCCGCCGGCTGCGGCAGGAAAACACCGACCTGCGCCGCACCCTCGCCCTGTACGAGGAGGCCATCCGGCAACTCACCCTCGAAAACCACGCCCTGCGCGGCGGCAGCAGCGTCATCCCCCTGCCCACCCGCAGCCGAACCTCCGCACCATCACAGCCCTGACCTGGGCCCCGTCCGGGCCGTCCAGCGCGCGAGGACCGGCGTCACCGCGTAGATGTGGCGGCGTGACCCTGACACCCCCGATCGAGCCGATGCTCGCCGAAGCCCGGCGGCAGCTGCCCCCGGACGAGGCACTGCCACAGGACTGGGTCGCGGAACAGAAGCCGGACGGCTTCCGGGCCATCCTCTTCGCACGCCCCGGATTCGTCATGCTCCAGTCCCGCCAGGGCGCGGACCTTACCGGCGCCTTCCCTGACATTGCCGCTGCGGCCACCGAGCCGGGTGAGGCGCTCGTGCTGGACGGCGAGCTCGTGGTGCCACACGAGGGGCGGCTGCACTTCGAAGAGTTGCAGCGCCGTGCTCGACGCCGAGGCCGCGGCGCCGTCCAGGCGGCGGCCGAGCGCCCCGCCTACCTGATCGTTTTCGACGTCCTGGAGGCCGGGGGCACCGAGTTGCTCGCCCGGCCGTATCGCGAGCGGCGCGCGATCCTGGAGGACCTCTTCGCCCGCGAGGTGCTCGCCGCACCGTTCACGCTGTGCCCTGCCACCGGCGACCGGGCGACCGCGCTGGATTGGCTGGACCCGGCCTGGGGCACGGTCGGCATCGAGGGCGTCGTGATCAAGGGCGGCGGGCAGCCGTACCTGCCGGGCAGGCGTGCCTGGATCAAGGTCCGCTCCCGTACCACCGCCGAAGCACTGGTCGGCGGGATCACCGGGACGCTCTCCTCGCCGGCCACGCTGCTGCTGGCCCGCTATGACGCCGTCGGAGACCTGCGGTTGCTCGCCCGCACCACACCCCTGTCCACCGCCCAACGGCGCGACCTCGCCCGGCGACTGCACGCGGCCGGCCCCGACCACCCCTGGCACGGACGAAGCTTCTCCGCTGGCTGGGACGCCGGCGAACTGGAATACCGCCCCGTGCGGCCTGACCTGGTGGCGGAGTTCCAGGCCGACACCGCGATCGACGCGGGGCTCTACCGTCACCCCGTCCGGTTCCTGCGGTTGCGCGACGACCTAGCGCCGGGCCAGGTACTGCCCTTCACCCCCTGATGGGGGGCCGAGTGACTCGGATGCCAGTGCCGCCCGTGACTGAGGGGCAGACCCGGGAAGTCAGCGCGTGCGGGCTGTGCCCTCCGAAAGCCGGTCGGTGCCTTCCTGTTCGCTGAGGGGAGCGGGAGGCGGGGCTGTGGTTCCTCGGGGGATGAGGTGGGTGGGCAGGACGATGTGCCGGCCGTGGTCGGACTCCGGGTCGTTGATGAGTTCCAGGGCCAGTTCGGCGGCAGCGCGGCCCAGGTCGGACGGCGACTGGGCGACGGTGGACAGGTCGAGCCATTCGGCCATCAGCTGGTCGTCGAAGCCGAGGACGGAGATGCGCTGGGGGACGTCGATCTGGACGGTGCGCAGGGTGGAGATGACGGAGGCGGCAAGTTCGTCCTGTTCGGCGAAGATCGCTGTGGGTGGTTCGCGCAGGCTGAGCAGGGTGCCGACGGCCTGAGTCGTGCCGCGTTTGTCGCGGGGCGGGGTGGTGACGACGAGGTCGTCGTCCAGCGGTATGCCCGCCTCGGTGAGCGCCTGCCGGTAGCCGACGAGGCGCTCGCGTGAGCTGAAGCTGAAGCCGCGGGCGTTGACGGTGTGGGCGAAGGCGATGCGGCGGTGGCCGAGGTTGATCAGGTGGCGGGTGGCCTTGCAGGCGGCGGCGACGTCGTCGACGTAGACGCTGGGGCGTCCTTCGACGTGCTGGCTGATGTAGATGACCGGCATGGCGAGGTCGTCGAGGCGAGCGGTCTCCTCCTTGGTGAGGTCGAAGCAGAACACCAGGAGGGCGTCGGCGTTGCGCCGGGCGGGCAGGCGGTCGAAGAACTCGGCCCGCTCGGCCAGGTCAGGGACCACGTAGACGGTCATCTCCATGCCCGCCTCCCTCAGCAGCGGGCCCAGGCTGGACAGTGCCGCCCCCATGAACCAGGAGTCGAGTGTGGGCACGAGCACTGCCATGACGCCGGTGCGGCCGGTGACCAGGCTGGATGCCTGACGGGAGACGGCGAAGTTCAGCTCGCGGGCGGCCTGCTCGACTCGGGCCCGGACGTTGGGCGAGACCGAGGTCAGGCCGCGCATCGTGCGCGAGACGGTCGACGGGGAAACCCCCGCCCGTTCGGCGACGTCGGCCAGGGTCGGGTGCCGCTGAGCTGGTGACATGAGCGGAAGTTAGCACAGTTCGAGCCTTCAGCGGGAGTCTCCGTGACAGCGCTGTCTCGCCCTTCAGCAGGGTGTGGTGACCGGTTACATCACATATAGGCACGGCATTTGCCCGCTAACTCATCCGTGCTACTGCGACGTTACGCATTGACTTCCGCCGAGTGCACTTCTACGGTGCAAGCGTTGTCACAACGGAGTCGAAGTCGTCGCCGTGGTTCCATCATTCGCGGCTTTGACCTGCTCTTTTGATCTACAAGACGCTATGACAGCACAGTCTCGTATCAGAGCCGTCTCATAGCCATCTCGGTAGCTGCTCCCTACAGGGCGCCCTCGCCGAGACTCCGGTTCCGCACGTCCAGGAGAGACAGTGAACGCCAGAACCTGCAGAGTCCTTCGGTGCTCGGCCGTGCTTGTCGCCGCCGGGCTTGTCCTTACCGCCTGCGGCTCCTCCGATGACAGCAGTTCGTCGGGGGCCTCGAAGAGCCCGTCGTTCTCGGGCCGTGGCCCGATTACGTTCGCGGCCGCCAAGGACAGCTCCGGCGTCGTCCAGAAGGTCATCGACGGCTGGAACAAGCAGCACCCGAAGGAGAAGGTCACCTTCGTCCAGCTGCCGTCGGACGTGAACCAGCAGCGTCAGCAGATGATCCAGAACGCCGAGACGAAGTCCGACGCCTATACGGTGCTCTCCCTGGATGCGGTGTGGACTTCGGAGTTCGCCGCCCACCAGTGGATCGACCAGCTGCCCGCCGCGCAGTTCCCGCTGGACAAGATGCTCAAGCCGGTGGTGGAGACGACCAAGTACCGCGACCACCTGTACGCGGTCCCGCAGTCCTCCGACGGAGGCATGCTGTACTACCGCTCCGACCTGCTGAAGAAGGCCGGCGTCAGCGCCGCGCCGACCACGTGGGCGGAAATGCAGGCGGCCTGCGCCAAGGTCGAGAAGCTACCCGAGGCCAAGGGCATGTCCTGCTACGCCGGCCAGTTCCAGAAGTACGAGGGCCTCACCGTCAACTTCTCCGAGGCCGTGAACTCCGCCGGCGGAGTCGTCACCGACGCGGGCGGCAAGCCGGACGTCGACACACCCGCGGCGAAGAAGGGCCTGGACTTCCTGGTCGACTCCTTCAAGGACGGCACCATCCCGAAGGAGGCCATCACCTACCAGGAGGAGGAAGGCCGCCAGGCGTTCCAGTCCGGCAAGCTGATCTTCCTGCGCAACTGGCCGTACGTGTACTCGCTGGCCGAGAAGAGCAAGGTCGCGGGCAAGTTTACGGTCGCGCCGCTGCCCGGCCTGACCGGAGCCGGCTCCTCCACCCTGGGCGGCCACAACGTGGCCCTGTCCTCCTTCGCCAAGAACAAGGCCACGGCGCTGGACTTCATCAAGTACTTCACCAACCACGACAGCGCGACCACGTTCCTCAAGGAGGGCTCGGCCGCTCCGCCGTACGCGGACCTGTACGACGACCAGGCGCTGGCCAAGCAGTACCCGTACCTGCCGGTGCTGAAGAAGTCGATCCTCAACGCGGTGCCGCGCCCGAGGGTGGTCCAGTACGGCGACGTGTCCTCGGCGATCCAGCAGGAGGCGTACGCGGCCCTGAACGGCGACAAGTCCAGCACACAGGCGCTGAAAGACCTGCAGGAAGCCCTGCAGAAGCTCTCGGCGCAGTGAGAAGGAGGCTCGTGGTGGCCACTCGGACCCCACCTGAGACGGCCGCGGACCGGCCGCCCGGACCGGCATCAGGCCGGGCCGGGCGGCCCCCCGCGCCGGAGAAAGCCCGGCGCGGCCGGAAGTCGGCCACAGCGGGTACCGGCCGGATGGCGGCCCTGCTGGTGTCCCCGACCCTGCTCGTACTGACCGTCGTCGTGCTGTACCCGACGATCATGGCGCTGCGGGAATCGCTGTACGGGACCAAGGGTCTGGACCCGAAGACCGGCTTCATCAGCGACACCGAGCCGTTCGTCGGGCTGCAGAACTACACCGACATCTTCGGCGAGGCCGGAGAGCGATTCTGGAACGCCTTTTGGAACACCACCTTCTTCACCGTCGTCACCGTGGGGCTGGAGACGGTGATCGGTGTCGCGATGGCACTGATCATGCACAAGGCGTTCAGCGGGCGGGCCCTGATCCGTGCGAGCATCCTGATTCCCTGGGCCGTGCCCACGGCCATCTCCGGCCTGCTGTGGCGGTGGATCTTCAACAGTGACGGTATCGCCAACGCCCTGATCGGGCACCAGATCCTGTGGACCACCGAGGGATTCCACGCCAAGGTCGCCGTCATCATCGCCGAGGTATGGAAGACCGCCCCCTTCATCGGGCTGCTGGTCCTGGCCGGCCTGCAGGTCATCCCGAGGGAGGTCTACGAGGCGGCCCGCATGGACGGGGCGAGCCCGCTGCGCCAGTTCTGGCACATCACCCTGCCGCTGGTGAAGCCCGCCCTGCTGGTGGCAGTGCTCTTCCGCTGCCTGGACGCGCTGCGCATGTTCGACCTGCCCTACCTCCTCGTCGGCGCGCAGAAGAGTTCGGTGGAGACCCTGTCGATGCTCGCGCAGAACGAGGCGTCCAACGTCCGCTTCGGGCCGGCCGCTGCCTATGCGGTCGCCCTCTTCGTCTACGTCCTTCTCATCGCGCTGGGCTTCGTTCGGCTGCTGGGCGCGGACGTCGTCGGCGACGCGGGCGGTCCGGGCAGGAAGAAACGCCGATGGGCCTCGAAGCGGAACCGTGTGGAGGTGCCGGCATGACCGCGACGCTGAAATGGCGAACCTGGCTGCTCTACCTGGGAGTTGCTGCAGTGGTGGCCTACTGCCTGGCCCCCTTCTACTGGATGCTGGTCTCCAGCCTGCGCCGGACCTCGGACATCTTCGACACCTCGCTGCTGCCCGCCCCGGTGTCGTTCGAGAACTACCGTGCGGTCTTCAGCCCCTCCCAGGGCTTCGGCCGCGCCCTGCTCAACAGCCTGATCGTCGCCGGCACGACCACCGTCCTGGCGCTGCTGCTGGCCACGTTCACCGCCTACGCGATGGCCCGGCTGGAGTTCCGCTTCAAGCGGCTGATCCTCACCCTGATCATCGCGACCTCGATGTTCCCGGTCGTGTCGATCCTGGTCCCGCTGCTGAAGCTGTTCACCGACATCGGCTGGATCAACACCTACCAGGCGATGATCGTGCCCAGCATGTCGTTCGTGCTGCCGCTGGCGGTGTGGAATCTGACCACGTTCTTCCGGCAGATGCCCGACGAACTGGAGCAGGCTGCGATGATCGACGGCTGCACCCGCGGCCAGGCGTTCCGCAAGATCATCATCCCGCTCGCCGCACCGGGCATCTTCACCACCGCGATCATCATCTTCATCGCCGCCTGGAACGAGTTCCTCATCGCCCTGTCGATGACGAACCGGCCCAGCATCCAGACCGCGCCGGTCGCCATTTCCAAGTTCGCCGGCGCCAGCCAGTTCGACACCCCGTTCGGCAGCCAGATGGCCGCAGGCGTCCTGGTCACCATCCCACTGGTGATCATGGTGCTGCTCTTCCAGCGCCGCATCGTCGCCGGACTCACCGCGGGCGCGGCCAAGTAACCCCCGGCCGCTGCATCGCACTTTCCCCCACTATCGAAGGACCCTCAGCACCATGTCCTCCACCACGCCCTCGCCCTGGTGGCGCAGTGCCGTCATCTACCAGGTCTACATCCGCAGCTTCGCCGACGGCGACGGCGACGGCGTCGGCGACATCGCCGGCCTGCGCTCCCGCCTGCCCTACCTCAAGTCGCTCGGCGTGGACGCCCTGTGGATCAACCCCTGGTACAAGTCCCCGATGGCGGACGGCGGCTACGACGTGGCCGACTTCCGCGCCATCGATCCGCTGTTCGGCACGGTCGCCGACGCCGAGCAGCTCATCGAGGAAGCGCACCGGCACGGGATCCGGATCATCCCCGACATCGTGCCCAACCACACCTCCAACGAGCACGCCTGGTTCCGGGCCGCGCTGGACGCCGGCCCTGGCAGCCCGGAACGCGCGCGGTACATTTTCCGGCCCGGCCGCGGCCCCGACGGCACCCAGCCGCCCAACAACTGGGTCTCCTGCTTCGGCGGACCGGCCTGGACCCGCATTCCCGACGGCGAGTGGTACCTCCACCTGTACGCCCCCGAACAGCCCGACCTCAACTGGCAACACCCCGACGTGCACGCCGAGTTCGAGTCCATCCTGCGCTTCTGGTTCGACCGGGGCGTCGACGGCTTCCGTATCGACGTCGCCCACGGGCTCGCCAAGGACCCCGAACTGCCCGACCTGACACGCGAACAGATCGTGCACCCGCACTGGGACCGCGACGAGGTCCACGACATCTACCGCGCCTGGCGCCAGGTCGCCGACGAGTTCCCCGGCGAGCGGGCCTTCGTCGCCGAAGCCTGGGCCGACACCCCCGAACGCCTCGCCGCCTACGTCCGCCCCGGCGGCCTGCACACCGCCTTCAACTTCGACTTCCTCATGGCCAGCTGGGACCCCAAGGACCTCCGCACGGTCATCGACGACTCCCTCGCCATGCTCAGCGGCGTCGGCGCCCCGGCCACCTGGGTGCTCTCCAACCACGACGTCATGCGCCACGCCAGCCGCTACGCCCGCCGGACCGTCGCACGCTGGGTGCCCAACGAGCGATACCAGCCGGAGGGCCCCGTCGACCTCGAATTGGGCACCCGTCGGGCCCGCGCCGCCGCCCTGCTGATGCTCGCCCTGCCCGGCGGCGCCTACATCTACCAGGGCGACGAACTCGGCCTGCCCGAGGTCGAGGACCTCCCCGAGGACGTCCTTGAGGACCCCATCTGGGAACGCTCCGGCCACACCGACCGCGGCCGCGACGGCTGTCGCGTCCCGATCCCCTGGTCCGGGCAGGCGGAGCCGTTCGGCTTCAGCCCCGACGACGCCTACGCCGGACCCTGGCTGCCCCAGCCCACCAGCTGGGGTGAGCGCAGCGTGGAGGCACAGACCGGCGACGAAACCTCGATGCTGGAGCTGTACCGCACCGCCCTCCGCCTCCGCCGCGACCACCCCGCCCTCGGCGACGGCACCATTACCTGGCAAGACGCCCCCGCAGGCGTCCTCGCCTTCCACCGCGAACCCGGCTTCCTCTGCGTCGTCAACCTCTCCGATGATGCGTACCAGCTGCCCGAGCACACCGCGATCCTGCTGGCCAGCGGCCCGGTCGCGGACGGACGGGTGGAACCCGAACACGCGGTCTGGCTCGCTGTATAGCGGCCCGCAATGGGGGCCACGGCCCCTTCGAACCGCCAGGGCCTGTCCGGTGTCACTCCCCGCTGACCGGACAGGCCCTGGCCCCACCCTCGGCACGGCGGGCGCCGTCGCGCCAATACCATCGCGAGAGGCTCCGCTCCTTTGGACATCACCACCACGTCCCAGACCTCCGATCCCGTGGCTGTAGGACCCGGCCCTGTGGTGGAGGGCCTGCAGCCCTTCGTGCACGACGCTGTCGTCTCGGTGTGCGCACCGAGCCTCGTGGTCTCACACTCGGACGGGCAGCTCGACGGCGGGGCGGATGGCTTCTACCACGGTGACACCAGGGCGCTGGCCCGGCTGACCGTGGCCGTGGATTCAAGCACTCTCGCTCCGGTCTCGGGCGGGTTGGAGGGGGCGGACCAGGCGGGCTTCCGGGCGGTCGTGCGGGGCCTGGGCGAGGTGACGGCGGACCCGGTGGTCGCCCTGCACCGGCGCCGTACCGTCTCCTCCGGCCGCCTGGAGGAGACCTTCGAGATCAGCAACCACGGCATACGGCACGTCGGCTTCCGGCTCACCGTGCGAGCATCCACCGATCTCGCCCCGATCGAGCAGGTGAAGTCCGGCCGCCTCCTGGCCGACGTACCGGCCGAAGCGCAGGCCGAGGCGGGCGCGCTGTTCTGGTCTCGCGGCGGGCTCACGGTCCGCCTGCTCAGCACCCCGGCACCGGATGAGCTGGACGCGCCAGCCGGGCAGCTGTCGTACGAGATCCACCTTGCACCCGGCCAGTCGTGGAGCGCGCGCCTGTCCGCCACGGCCACGCACGACGACGGAGACCATTTCCCGGCCGCGCCCGCGAACCGAGTGCCGTGGAGCACTCCCGTACTGCGCAGCGCGGACCGGCGCTTCGACCGATGGCTGGCGCAGTCGGCCGCCGACCTGGAGCGGCTGCGTCTGGCGGACCCGCAGTCGCCGCAGACGGGCCGGCCGGACCAGTTCCTGGCAGCCGGCGCCCCTTGGTACCTGACTCTCTTCGGCCGCGACGCGATCTGGGCCGCCCGCATGCTCCTCCCGCTCGGCACCGATCTCGCCGCCGGCACCTTGCGCACCCTCGCCCGCCGCCAGGGCACCGTCACCGACCCGACCACGGAGGAACAACCAGGGAAGATCCTTCACGAAGTACGTCGCGGCGCCCTGCAGATCGCGGACCGGCTCACACTCCCACCCATCTACTACGGCACAGTCGACGCCACCCCCCTGTGGATCACCCTCCTCCACGACGCCTGGCGCTGGGGCCTGGACGCCCAGGAAGTCGAACAGCTCCTGCCGCACGCGGAATCGGCACTCGCCTGGATGCGTGACCAGACGCAAGCCGACACCAACGGCTTCCTCACGTACGTCGACCACACCGGCCGGGGCCTGGCCAACCAGGGCTGGAAGGACTCCGACGACGCCATCCGCCGCCGCGACGGACACCCCGCCACAGCGCCGATCGCGCTGTGCGAGGTCCAGGCGTACGCCTACGAGGCCGCACTCGGCGGAGCGGCTCTGCTGCGCGCGTTCGGCCGCCCGGGGGCCGATGAGTGGGAGACATGGGCCGAGCGGCTCGCGGACCGCTTCCGCGACCGCTTCTGGGTGACGGACGAACACGGCCCCTACCCGGCCGTCGCGCTCGACGGCGACGGCCGGCCGGTCGAATCGGTCACCTCCGGCTTCGGCCACCTTCTCGGCACCGGACTGCTCAACGCCGAGGAAAGCGCACTGCTCGCGGCCCGCATCGCCGAACCCGACCTCGACGCAGGCCACGGCCTGCGCACCCTGAGCAGCAACGCGGTGGGCTTCAACCCCTACGGCTACCACGTCGGCTCGATCTGGCCACACGACACGGCGATCGCCGTACACGGCCTGGTCAAGGCCGGATTCCCAGACGCCGCCGCCTCACTGGCAGCGGGCCTGCTGACCGCGTCAACGGCCTTCGACGCCCGCCTCCCCGAACTCTTCGCCGGCCACGGCAGCCAGCAGAGCCCATACCCCGCCCCCTACCCGGCGTCCTGCCGACCACAGGCATGGGCGGCCGCCTCAGCGATCCTGGTACTCCAAGCAGCCCTGGGCCTGAACGCAGACGTCCCCGGCGGCACGGTTTCCATCGCACCCAACTTCGCCTCGACGTACGCACCGCTCACGGTGAAAGGACTCCACGTCGGCGGAGGCCAGGTGAACGTCACGGTCACAGCGGACGGAACGGTAGACATCAACGCTCCGGAAAAGCTGACAGTGATCACACCCTGATGCCGCGCCGCCAGGCCATCACTCAGCGCCCAACCACGCTGCGAGATCGCGAATGACAGCGGAAGCCGTGGACAGCGGACAAGAACAAACCCTGTCCATAACTTCGGTTCCGGAGCCCAAAGGCCCACGGCTCGTCTTCCCCTCCTCGGCCCGGCCTCGTACGGACATGACGGACACGTGGGCTCATTCGCGCCGGCCGATCCCCGGTTCTCCGTCGGCATGGCCTTCACCACCAACGTCAGCCCGCCCGTCGGCGGAGCAAGTGCCGCAGCCCTCACACTCGTCGCGGCAGCGAGGCGCTGTCTGAACGCATCCGGCCCCAGCACGACCGAATGATCGGCCCAGGTGCTGTCGACCGGCGCGACCACGCCGGTCCGGCCCATACCTGTGTTCCGGTCGGTGACGGCTACTCACAGCTGGCCGAACTGCTGTCACTGCGCGACCCCGAGGGGTAGTACGCGAGCGCGTCGAGACGTACCACGCCGCCGAAGTCACCCAGTTGAACACCCGAGTAACCCAATCCCGTGATGTCCGCCGGCACTCGAAGAATGCGCACTGGAAGAAACCGGCATCAGCCCGTTCCGCAAGGGACTCACCGGACGATGCTTTCGCGCGCGGCCGAGGCTTCGCATCCGTCCGGCCGACTGCCCACTTCCCACCACTCCGCCTGTCGCCTCGTGCGCTGCCCGCCTGGCACCAACGCAGCCTCCGGCAGCCCGATGGCGCGCCTGCCAGAGCTCCATGCTGCGACCAGGGCGGCCGACGGCACGACCGGTTCCCCAGCTTGACCGTTCAGTACGGCACATGGCCGCATACACGTTCGGCTCGCCCGGAATGCGAAGATTGTGTGGAGACACTGACGATGCGTCCATGAACATCCGCACACGCACGTTCGTGCCGCTGACCGCTCTCGCGGCAGCGGCGCTGGTGCCCCTGCTGCCGACCTCGGCACAGGCCGCCCCGGCCACCACGATGGTCAGGCTCCCGGCCGGCTACTGCTGCCAGGACCTCGTCCTGGCAGGCGACAGCCACGCCAAGCCGGTCCTGGACCACTCGGGGCTGACGGTTCCGGCGGACGTCTCCGTCGGCATCAACTGCCACCCGCACAACTTCACGCCCGAGGCACATGAGGAGGAGTGCCACGACACCCCGCTGGAGTGCGTGGCCGACTCCGAGGCCGGGCGCTGGGGCCTGCTCGGGCTGGGCTGTGTCCCCGCGGGCTCCTCGCCGGAGTCCCAGCACCACCGTGTCCGGCCGGGGACGGTGACGGCGGGATGACCCGACCGCGTTCCCTCCTCGCCGCGGGCGTCGCCCTGGCCGCAGTCCTGAGCACCACCGCCTGGGCCACGGCCGAACCCGCCACCGCAGAGTCCGCCACCACAGAGTCCGTGGTACGCCCCGCCGCCGACTGGCCCGCCGCCAAGCGCACCGAGAAGGTCGCCAAGACCATCCCGGTCAGCGGCAACAGGAACTTCGACCTCACCCGGCTCGTCGGCACCGGCGCCCTCGGCGGCGGCGACCAGACCGAGGGCCAGGACCCGATCCTGGAACTCGCCGACGGTGCCACCGTCTCCAACGTGGTCATCGGGACCCCGGCCGCCGACGGCATCCACTGCCGGGGCACCTGCACGCTCAAGAACGTGTGGTGGGAGGACGTCGGTGAGGACGCGGCCACCTTCAAGGGCACCCGCGGCAACCAGACCATGACGATCGACGGCGGCGGCGCCCGCAAGGCGGCCGACAAGGTGTTCCAGCACAACGGCCCCGGCACGTTCGTCATCCGCAACTTCAAGGTGAACACCTTCGGCAAGCTCTACCGCTCCTGCGGGGTCTGCCGAACGCAGTACCAGCGCCACGTCGTGGTCGACAACGTCACCGTGACGGCCCCCGGCCTCGACGTCGTCGGCATCAACGCCACACCGTACGGGGACACCGCACGGCTGACGCGGATCACCGTCGTGAAGGACCCGACGCGCAAGATCGTGCTCTGCCAGAAGTTCCGCGGGACGACCTCCGGGGAGCCCGCGAAGACCGGTTCCGGCCCGGACGGCAGGAACTGCATCTACCGGTCGTCGGACATCACCTACAAGTGACGGGACAAACACCGTGAGCACTCTCGCGCACCGGCGCCGGACCCTGGCTCTGACTCTGGCGGTCGCCGCGGCCGTGGCAACCCCCCTGCTCCTCACCCCGCAGACCGCGGACGCGACCCCCACCCCGGCCCGGGCTCGGGCCGCCGACAACTGCACCGCGTTCAACACGGTCAGCATCCCGCCGTACTACCTCAACAACAACGTCTGGGGTGCCAAGAACGCCTCCGGCAAGCAGTGCACCTGGCTGAACTCCTACCGCAACGGCAAGGCCAACTGGGAGACGTCCTTCGACTGGACCGGCGACAGGACCAGCGTGAAGGCCTACGGGAGCATCATCCTGGGCTGGCACTGGGGCTGGAAGGAAAAGAACACCAGGCTGCCGATCCGCCTCAACAGCGGGCGCAAGGTGACCGGTTCGTGGACCTTCAACATCACCCAGAACACCCCGACCGTGATGAACGTCGCCTACGACGTCTGGTTCCACCAGAAGTCCAACCCCGACTGGAAGGACCAGCCGCACGACGAGATGATGGTCTGGCTCAACCGCCAGAACGGCGCGGGCCCTCTGGGCACCAAGCGCGAGACGGTCAACGTCGGCGGCACGTCCTGGGACCTCTACGTCGGCAAGATCGTCAACCCGAACAGCAGCTGGAACGTCTACTCGTTCGTCCGCACCACCAACACCAACAGCGCGACGACCGACCTGACCGGCCTCGCCAACACCCTCGTACAGAAACGCCTGTTGGCCAACACGTCGTACCTGACGAGCGTCGAGGCCGGCACCGAGGTCTTCACCGGCCGGGGCAAGCTGAGCACGAGCGCCTACTCGGTGAGCGTGGGCTGAAATCCGCTTCGTGAGCGTGCCCGCCGTTCCCTCCGGGGTCGGCGGGCACCTTCTCGCCACGACGTCCGCTCACGACAACTCAGGACGGCGTACGTCTCGCCAGCCGCTGCCCTCCGGTACTGGTACGGGATCTCCGCCACCGAGGTGGGCGGTCGGGAGCGTTCGCCCCAGGTGTACAGGTCGGTGAATCACCCCGTTGGCGATCACGACGTAGGCCAGCACATGGGCAGCTTGCCCGGCCGCGTTCAGGACGTCCTTGTCGGGTGTGGCCGGCAGGAGGAGTCCCAGCAGCCCGACGGCGTCTCCGCGGTCGGTGACTGGCACGGTCATCCGCTGTCCCTCGCAGGCGAAGCCGGTACCCCGCGAACCGGCACACCGCGTCATTCCGAAGGGATGCGGAACTCGAATTCGGGACGGTCCCACGGCACGGCGGGCGGGTTCGCGAACACGGTCCCGGTCCGCACCGCACCAACGCGGTGGTAGAAGTCCTCGGCGGGAAGATGCGACACGACCTTGAGACGGTCGAGCCCCGCGGCACGGGCCTCTGACTGCATGTGCGCGACGAGCAGCCGTCCAATCCCCCGTCCTTGCGCTTCGTCGGCGACGAACAGCAGGTCGAGCTCCGGTGGCGCGAGGACGAGTGAGTAGAACCCGAGGACTCGCCCTCCATCCTCGTCGGCGCCGACGGCCACAAAGGTGCGATGCGCCTCGATGTAGTCAGGACCGACGCGGTAGCCCGCGACTGCGGATGCGTACTTACCCTCGTAGGCGCGTGAGCCACGCACGATCCGCGTGAGCCGTTTGGCATCCCGCGCGACCGCCCTCCGAATCGTGATCGGCTGACTGGCCGAGGAAGTGCGTGAGCTCATCGGGAGAGTATTTCGCACCGGACAGCGCCTTCGTGCGGCGGGTCGCCTGCCCGGGCAGGCGCTCCTGCACCGCTCTCGTGAAGCGCTCGCCCGTCGACGGCTTCTTCCCCTGGGCTGCCACAGCGAAGCCGAGCCGTACAGGAAAACTCCGAGCCGGCCTCGCGAGGCGGATCATCCTCAACCTGTCCGTCTGCGCCGACGGCTGGAGCCACGCCCTCTGAACCAGATTCTCGCGTCTGCGCGGTCGAGGCACCTGTCACGGTGCTCGACAGCCACTCACACACTCCGGCCCTCCGGCCCGTGCATTGGGCGTCATCGACCACTTGGTGCCGGCCGCGGCATCATGCGCTGCCGGGCCCTCCCGGCTCACGCGTCTGGCTGGAGCGAGCCGTCGGGGGGTGACCCCTGGCTGCTCTCATCCTCGAACGACCGGCCCTCGCCGTCCAAGCGCTCACAGCAGACTCTCCTCATCGTTCCGCCGACGCCGCGGTGAGGATCGCCTGCGACCCCGGAAGCTCCGAGTCGATGTGCGGGCAGGGACGGTGATCGCGCCGCCACCGACGTGCTCCGCACTGGCCTGCGGTGCGCACCTGCATCGCATCCTGCTGCCGTCGCGCTGCGCCCAGGCACGGCGGGACCACCGGCCTGGGGTCAGCTGGTCGTGTCCGGTTCCATCGTGGTGAGGCCGTCCGGTCTGGTACGGAGCATGGTCTGGTGGAGGGCATCATGATCGGGCGAGGCGGGCAGAGGGCCGCGGGCCGGTGCCTCCAGGGACTGGATGAACAGGGCGACGACGCGTCGCCAGGCATCGGGGGCGGCGCCACCGGTGGCGTTGACGACACCGGCGTTGGCCATGAGGAGCAGCGCGATGTCCGTGGAGTCGAAGTCCTCGCGCAGCCGGCCTGCGGCCTTGGCCCGGGCACTGAGCTGCAGCATGCCCTCGAGTGCCTCGTGGCGGCGTCCTTCCATGGCCTTGGCGGAGGGGAACGTCGTGGTCAGGACGTCGGCGAAGCCGTAGTCGGCGGCCTGCATGGCGCAGGCGGTCTGGATGTAGCCGACGAAGCCACGCCAGGGGTCGGGGTCGTCGAGGGCGGTGGCGACCGCGTCGGCGTAGGCGTAGGCGTAGGCGTAGGCGTCCATACGGTCGGCGAAGACGGCGGCGACCAGCTCTTCCTTGGTGGGGAAGTGACGGAACATGGTGGCGATGCCGACGCCTGCCTCGCGGGCCACGGAGGCCATGGAGGCGTTCAGGCCATCGCGGGCGAGCACCCTGCGGGCCGCAGCGATGATCCGGCCCCGATTGCGCTCGGCGTCACTGCGCAGCGGCTGGGCAGTGGTGTCGTCGGGGCGCTGAGAGCCAGGGGTCACGACTGCCAGCCCAGCAATCGGATTGACCTATCCATTTTTGATGCTAGCCTGGCTCCAGCGAGCCGGATAGGCCTATCCGGTTTTCAAAATCGGATAGGCCTATCCGCATTTTGCCCCTTCCCTGTCAAGGCTTACGAAAGGATCGCTGTGACCAGCATCGCCATCATCGGAGCCGGCCCCCAGATGGGCCTGGCCATCGCCCGCACCTTCGGCTCCCAGGGCCTCGACGTCGCCCTGATCTCCCGCAACCGCGACAAGCTCGACGGCCTCGCCAGCACACTCACTGCCGAGGGCATCACCGCTGCCGCGTTCCCCGCGGACGTACTCGACCACGACGCACTCACCCGGGCACTCAAGGACGCCGCCGCCCGGTTCGACGGCATCGACGTCCTGGAGTACTCCCCGCTCGCCATCGAATCCACCGTGCTCGCCACTCCGGCCGAGAGCGACACCTCGCACATCCAGCGCGAGATCGAGGTCCAGCTGTACGGGGCCATGGCCGCCACCAAGGCGGTCCTGCCCGCGATGCGCGAGGCCGGCGCGGGCACCCTGCTCTACACCACCGGCGCAGGTTCTCTCGACCCACTGCCGATGGTCGCCAACGTCAACGCCGCCGCCGCGGCGCTGCGCAACTGGGTGGTCAACCTGCACAAGGAGCTGGACGGCACCGGCATCCAGGCCGCTCACGTCGCCATCGACGTGGCCCTCGGCGGCGCCTCGATCGACCCCAAGCTCAAGGCGGCCACACCCGAGGCCGTCTCGTCCGTTTACTGGGACCTGCACACCACCAAGCGCGACCAGGCCGAGATCGTCTACAGGGGCTGAGCGTGTCCGGGTAGATCGTGCAGGACGCTGTCGGCCATGGCGTTCGCGGCCGTCGGCGTCCTGCAGACCACCAAGCCCACAGGCACTCCAGGTCTCAGCCGTAACTGCCGTGGGTGAGTGAGTGATGGCGCGGCCCCGGCGGTATGAGCTCTGTCGTCACCGAGTCACCGCCGCCCGTGGGCTGAGCCTCCCGGTGGAACTCGGCGTTCTCTCCCTGTCCGACCTACAGACCGACCCCCACCACGAACGCTCTGCACGACACCGGGGCGCCGCACCCGCGAAATCGTGTCCTACGCCCTCGCCGCCGACCAGGCGAGCCAGGATGTCTTCGGCCTCGGCGAGCACCACAGCCCGGACTTCACCGTCGCCAACCCCGCCGTGCCACTGGCCGCGACTTGCACGACTACGACGAGGTGCGGCTCGGCGTCGACGGCACTCCTGTCAGCGTGGAACGTGCCGGGCATCTCGGGCTGCCCATGACGCTGGGCCTGATCGGCGAAAACATCCGCCGCGCCCGCGCGCTCGCCGAGAACTACCGGGCCGCCGGCTCCGACTCGCGTCTCCACCCCTCGCCGCCGGCATGCGCGAGTACACAGACACCCACGACTGGCTCACCATCGTACAACTGCCCTCATATGACTTGAATCCGAGCGGCAACCGACGTGACTGGCAGCTGTCCCAGCGCCAACGGTCGGCTCCGCACAAGACCCGAGCAGCCCGCGATCATTCGGGCCCGCCGACGCGGGTCGTCGCACCTGAACGTTGACGGACGCTCCCACCCGACACTCAGCTTCCCGTTCGCCCGCTGTCGACCGCTTCTCGCCCACGCAGCGAGCCGGAGTCGGTGGCGGCACGGTCCGGGGCCGGACGGCGCCGCATGACGGCGAGATAGGTGACGGCGGCCGCGAAGACCAGCAGTGACGTCCAGTCGTTCAGGCGCAGACCCAGGATCTCGTGGCTCTCGTCCACCCTCAGGTACTCGATCCAGAAGCGGCCGGCGGTGTAGGCGGCGGCGTACAGCGCGAAGGCGCGGCCCCGGTCGAGGCGGAAGAGACGGTCGGCCCAGATGAGCAGAGCAACCACGCCGAGGTTCCACAAGGACTCGTACAGGAATGTCGGATGGTAGGTGGCCACGTCCTGCATGCCCTCAGGACGGTGCTCCGCGTCGATCTCCAGGCCCCAGGGCAGAGTTGTCGCCCTGCCGTACAACTCCTGGTTGAACCAGTTGCCCCACCGGCCGATGGCCTGGCCCAGCGCGATGCCGGGGGCGACGGCATCGGCGAACGCGGCCAGGTCAACGCCCTTGCGGCGGCAGCCGATCCAGGCACCGACGGCTCCGCCGGCAACGGCACCCCAGATACTGATACCGCCCTCCCAGATGTACAGGGCCTTGACCGGGTCGCCGCCGTCGCCGAAGTACGGCCCGCTGGTCGTGATCACGTGGTAGAGGCGGGCGCCGATGATGCCGAAGGGGATCGCCCACAACGCGATGTCCGACACGGTGGACTTCTCGCCACCCCGTGCCACCCAGCGACGGGTCCCCAGCCAGATCGCCGCCGCGATGCCGAGGATGAGCAGCAACGAGTAGCCACGCAGCGGCAGCGGGCCCAGATGGAGCTCGCCGGTTGACGGGCTGGGGATGAAGGCCAGACTCACTGGTCATTCCTCACGGGTCGTGGTGGGGCACAGCACGGCTCCGGGTGCGTTGCACCCCGAGGCTCGCTGCGGCGTGCTGGCGTCAGGTGAGCGCGGTTCCACGCGGATGGTTCCGTCGTGTCGGTCACCGGCCGATCCTCACGCCCCACCTCAATGCTGCGCATCAACCGGTCGGTGCGTCTCCCACCAGCCATCCGGTTGACCCCGACCACACCGGTTGCCCGATCCAGGCGACCTCGTGGTGCGCCTACGCTGGTGGTCATGGCGCAGCAGCAGGCTCGGGAGCGGTGGCAGGCCGCCTTGCAACATGCCTTCTTCCTCACCGTGCTCGCCCTGTCCGTGCTGGGTGCTCTGGCGGGAACGGACATGACAGCCGGGGCTGCACTGCCGCAGGTCGGGCTGGCAGTGGGATTCATCGCTTGGTACGCGTACTGGATCGTGCTGCGCGGCGGGGCCGATCGTCCTCCGCTGCCCTACCTCATCGGGGCGGCAGTCGGGTGGGCGGCCATGGCCGCGGTGGACCCCGCGCTGCTTCCGGTGGGGCTGGCCGTACTGGCGCCGTACTGCCTGCGGCGGGCCGGGTGGTCGGCCGCCGGGGTGCTGGTGGTGGGAGCGCTCTGGCTGTGGCAGCGCTTCGCGACGGTGGGCTACGTCGATGTGCGGGAGTTCTGGGGTTGCGCCCTTGGCATGGCGGCCGCAGTCACCATCGTCGGTTACATCGCCACTCTCGAGCGAGAGGGTCACAAGCGCCAGCGGCTCCTGGACGAGCTCACCGCCACTCAGGCCGAACGAGCGGCCGCAGAGCGTACGGCCGGTGTCCTGGCCGAACGCCAGCGCCTGGCACGCGAGGTCCACGACACCCTGACGCAGGGCTTCGCGTCGATCGCCATGCTGCTGGACTCCGTACGGGACGAGCTGGCGCCCGGCGCACCTGCGGCCCGCCGCGTCGACCAGGCCATGCGCACTGCCAGGGACAATCTCGCCGAGAGCCGTCGTCTCGTGCACGCGCTGCGCCCGGCTCCGCTGGACGACACGCCTCTGACGGACGCGGTCCGCGAACTCACCGGCCGACTGGCCGAGGAGACGGGCATCGAGGCCTTTGCCACGGTCACCGGCCAACCGGCTGCCCTGCCCGCCGGCACGGAGGGCGAACTGCTGCGGGTGGTGCAGGAAGCGTTGACCAACGCACGCCGGCACGCCCAGGCGGCGAGCGTGTCCGTGACGCTCTCGTACCTCGATGACGTGCTGGCCATCGACATACAGGACGACGGCACCGGCTTCACACCGGCGACCCGGCATCCGGGCGTCGGGATGACCACGATGCGCGAACGGATCGCCTCCGTGGGCGGCGTGTTCGCAGTGGAGAGCGCCCCCGGTGAGGGGACCACCGTCACCATCACGATGCCGCTTCCGGCCGTGTCACCGACCGGTGAGGCCACGAGCGGCTCTGCAGACACGTCGACGCACGATGCGCCGAACAGCGCCACCCGCACCACCTCTACGGTGATGGCGCCATGACCACGCCCCACATCCGCATCCTGGTCGTCGACGACCACCCCGTCGTACGCGACGGACTGACCGCCCTTCTGACGACTCAGCCGGACTTCACTGTCATCGGTGAGGCCGCCACGGGCGCCGAAGCCCTGCAACAGACCGCCGTACTCACGCCGGACGTCGTCATCATGGACCTGCAGATGCCCGGCATCAACGGCGCCGCCGCCACCGCTGCCATCCGCACCGCGCACCCCGACGTACGGGTCCTCGTCCTGACCACCTACGACACCAACGCCGACATCACCGCCGCCATCGACGCCGGCGCGGCCGGCTACCTGCTCAAGGACACCGGCCGCGAAGAGCTCTGCGCGGCCGTCCGCGCCGCGGCCCGCGGAGAGGCGGCCTTGTCCCCCTCCGTCGCCGCCAAGGTCCTCGCCCACATGCGCGGCGACAGGGGCGCCAGCCTCTCCGGCCGTGAGGTCGAGGTCCTCTCCGCGGTCTCCCGAGGACAGAGCAACAAACAAATCGGCCGCGCCCTACGTCTGTCGGAGGCCACGGTCAAGACCCACCTGCTGCACATCTACGCCAAGCTCGGCGTCGCCGACCGCACGGCCGCTGTCACCGCGGCACTGGAGCGCGGGATCATCCGGATCGGCTGAGGACACAGAGCCGACAGGACCGACGTGGCCCACGTGCGTGCCCGGCTCAGCGACCGCCACGAAAGCCTGGTCCTCCGCCGGCTGATGCCGAACACTGTGCCTAAAAGGGCTGGGGGCTGCAGGGGGCACCGCCGGCTCAAGGCCGAGCAGACGATCGAGGGCCAACGGGCCAGGGCCTGCGGTCACGACCACGAAGAAGGCCGCGATCAGCAGGATGCGCAGCTCGTAGCCGGCCCTCAGGCTGGACGAGCTGGGCTCGCTCCTGTACGTGCTGCGCCAATCCGGCGACGACGCCCAACCCACCGAACCGGTCCCCGGCTTGGGCCACCTCGGCCGGCACCTCGCCCGCGAGCTGAACGCCGGCGGCTCCGGCACCGACCCACCGACCCGGCACGTCACGTCACGTCACGTCAGGCCGGTGTCTGGGTCTCCCGGTCGAGCAGCTTCCGAGCCGCCCGCGTG
This sequence comes from Streptomyces lincolnensis, assembly GCF_001685355.1. Taxonomy (GTDB): domain Bacteria; phylum Actinomycetota; class Actinomycetes; order Streptomycetales; family Streptomycetaceae; genus Streptomyces; species Streptomyces lincolnensis. The sequence goes on from NZ_CP016438.1 coordinate 745,147, forward strand.
GCCGTCTCGCGCAGCCAGATGTGGGCGACGTCATGGGTGTGCACCGGGTGCCACCACAGGGCCGTCGAGACCCCGCGGCTCATCGCCCGGGAGGGTGGCATCGCCCTCACCACCGGCCCCCTGGACGTCACCGACGAGGACTTCCTATGGATCTGGGTCGAGGACGCCGTGGACGCCTTCGGCGGGAACGACATCGTCTACGCCGACGCCGGCACCGTACGGTTCCGACCCGTCGACAGCCGGCCGCGCCACGGTTCCGCACTCGGGCCGAGATCAAAGCGGTGTGGCTGACCGCCCACGCGGCCTGGTCACATCTGGTCCGCAGCCGCGGCTGCATCCTGACCGTCGGCTGGACAAACGGTGTGATCGCACTGCCCCGGCACATCGCCGTGGAAGCAGCCCCGTACGGCACCGCGCCAACTGCGCCAGCCCGATCCCGATCAGCCGGGCAGGCGCGCCCGACGACATGGTCAACGCGGCCGTCTTCCTCGCCTCCGACGAGGCGTCACACATCACCGGCACCCACCCGGTCGCCGACATCCCCGACGGCGCCTCGCTCGCCGTCGGCGGCTTCGGCCTCAGCGGCGTGCCCGAGGTTCTGATCGGCGCCCTGCACGCCCAGCGCACCGGCGATCTGCGAGTCGTCTCCAACTACTGCGGGGTCGACGGCCGCGGCCTCGGCGTCCTGCTCGCCGACGGGCGCATCGCCCGGGTCACGGGCTCCTACGCCCTGCTCCCCCGGTGGACGTGTCGGTTCCAGAAGTGTGTCCGCGACCAGCCACACCAGGATGGCCACGGCTGTGCCCCCCATGCGCCTTCTCCGCGCGCCTACTTGGCGCCCTCCGAGAGCGCTCCGTGCAGAAAGACTTCCACCAGTTCCTGCGGGGTCAGGTCGGGCTCGTCATCCGTACGCGGCTGGGTGAAGAGCAGCCCGAAGAAGAGGGCCGCGATCTGCTCCGGCGGCCGGCGCAGGGCGGCCTTGTCGGGCTCCAGCAGCTCCGCGAGGGCCGCGTGAAGACGGGCCGTCGACTCGGTGCGCCCGGCGCCGCGCACCGTCCCGGGGTGCTTGCCGCCGCGATGACCCAGCGAGCCGGCGATCGCGCCCATCCTGGACAGGTGGGCCTGGAGCGCCTCGGCTGCCTCCGCGAGCCGGTCGGGCAGCGGCTGGGATACGTCGATCGCGTCGAGCTCGCGGACCGCGTGCTCCGGCGAAAACGCCTCGGCCATGCAAGCCTGCAACAGTTCATCCTTGTCGGCGAAGACCCGGAAGATCGTCCCCTCGCCGATGCCTGCAGCGCGGGCGATCTTCGCGGTCGTCACCGCGGTGCCGTACTCGGCGATCAGCGGAATCGCGGTCTGGATGATCAATGAGTGAGGACTCACTCCGCTCAATTCGGCGGGACGCCGGAGTCCTCGGACCTGTCACTCCGGCACCGCGTCCTTGCAGCTCTCCGAAACTCTCACCACGCCGAAGACCACCGGGTAGTCGGTGATCTGCTGGTTCGGTCCCGGCCGCGAGTTGCAGATCTTCCACGCCTCCGGGTCGTCCACCGGACGGCCCTGCCCGCTGGCGTCCTTGAAGGTCATGTCGAGCTTGGAGCCCATCTGCTCGAATGCACCCCCGGCGTTGCCGCCGATGACATCCGGCATGGTGGCGGCGACCGGCTCGGGATTTACCGAGGGACGCGCCTCGGCGGGCCCTGAGCCGGCCGCGGCGGGCGCCGCGACGTCCGGCACGGACGACGCGCCGCAGGCGGTGACCGAGGCCAGAAGCGTGGCGACGAGAGCGGGTCTCAAGAGCTTGGTGACGGTCACGTTTCTCCCAGCGTGATGGCAATTCGGAACAGTATTCACGGTGAGTCAGGAGGAAGCACCGCCGCCCCGTCATACCAAGCCCCTCACTCTTACCCTTCCCAGGGCGGACGGACGGCTCAGCTCCGAGGCCGGCAGACATGGCGAACCGCTACGCCCCGACGGACCTGCGTTGTAGGTCGAAGAACCGGCCATTCGTCGTGGAGTTCGGCCAGAACGGCTTCAACTCGCTGTCGCAGGCCTGGGACCTGGGACCTGGAGTCAGTCGCCTCCAGGCAGCGAGGCGGGCTTGCGCAGCAGCCATTGTCCGAACGTCCGCCGTGCGTGCCGTACCACGACGCGGCCGTGGGCCGTCGTGCCGACCAGCTCCACGCGCAGCGTGACCGGCGTCCCGTGGTCTGGAGCCTGACGAATCTTGATCTTGCTGTGTACGAGGGTCAGGGCACCGGTATCGACCACGATGCCCGGCTTGGTGATCAGCGTCAGCTTCTTGCCCGCCGTGTTCATGTCGATCCGCAAGGTGTCCTGCGTGATCACTGCCTGAGTGAAGTCGAGCGTCACCGCACACCACGCCGTGGCCAACTCCAGCCTCCGCGGCACCACCCAGCGCCCCTCGCGCTTGACCGCACCACTGTGCACCCCCTCGATCCGGAGTACGTCCTTGACCTCTGCCACGGCCGTGCCGGTCGAAGCGGACACGGCCGGCAGGTCAGCGGTCAGCGCGGCGAGTTCCCTGACGGTACGCGCCGACAGGGCAGCGTCCAGACGCTCGTCCAACTCGTCCGCGGTCAGCAGGCCGTCCCCCGCCGCGATACGCAGCACGTCCACCACCCGGTCCCGGTCCGCATGAGAGGCCCTCAGCTCGGGCGACGAGCCGGGGCCGGAGTGCTTCCCTGTGGGTGAGATCTGTCCCGACATCATCCCGTCCTGGTCCTGTCGAACGGCTCCGCGCGACGCGGGCAGCGGCGCGAGATGAAGACTAACGCTATATCGCGACATGGATCCAGGCCCGGGCGGCCCCCTCACGCAGCGGCGATGGTCAGCGTCGATTCCCGGCTCGCGGCATCCAGCACCTCCGTCGAAACAGGCTCCGCGTCCGCGCCTACCTGCCGGTGTTCACCCGAGGCACCCCCGGACCACGCAACGGGAGCGTCCGGCTCAGGACGAGGTTGGTGGTGGTGCTCCCGAACTCGGCCAGCTCGTCGACGATCTCCTCCAGGTGGGCCATCGACGTGGCCGCCACCTTCATGACGTAACAGTCGTCTCCGGTGGTGCGCAGGCACTCCAGGATCTCCGGGCGCTCCTCCAGCAGCCGGCGCAGCGGCTCGTGCCGGGTTCCCGGCCCCGGGTACTTGAGCCGGACCACCGCCATCACCGGGTAACCGGTCCGCTCCGGGTTCACCTCCGCGCGGTACCCGGTGATCACCTCGGCCTCCTCAAGTCGGCGTACGCGCTCCTTGGTTGCCGACGCGCTCAGGTTCACCCGCCGTGCAAGCTCGGTGAACGGAATACGGCCGTCCCGTTGGACTTCTGTCAGGATCGCCCAGTCCGTCGCGTCGAGACTCTCGGTCATACGCCGATTCTACCGGCGGATCCACGGCTGAACCGCCCCTGAACAGGCGGGAATCCCTTCTGGCGGCCCCTACGTCCTGCCTAGGGTTGGGCCTATGAAGATCGGCGTGAACGTCCCGAATTTCGGCCCGGGCACTGACCCCGGACTGTTGCGAAGCTGGGCCCAGACCGTGGAGGGCCTGGGCTTCGACCTGCTGATGATCTCGGACCACATAGCCATTACGCCGGATGTCGCCGAGCGCTATCCGGCACCCTTCTACGAGCCCTTCACCACCTTGTCCTGGCTGGCCGGCCTCACCACCCGTATCCAGCTCGGCACGACGGTCCTCATCGCGCCCTACCGGCACCCGCTGCTCACCGCCCGCATGGCGGCCAATCTGAATGATCTGAGCGGCGGCCGACTGGTCCTCGGCGTGGGAGTGGGCTGGGCGCGGCAGGAGTTCACCGCTCTCGGCATCCCGTTCTCCCAGCGCGGACAGCTGACCGACAGCCACCTGCGGGACATCCGGGCCGCCTGGAAGGACACCGCCTCCTACGGAGACCGCCGGATCCCGGTGTGGGTCGGCGGCAACAGCGACGCGGGGCTGCGCCGGGCCGTACGACTCGGAGACGCGTGGCATCCGCTGCACCCCACCGTGCCGTGGCTGCGCGAAGCCGCACACAGGCTGGAGACGTACGCGGACGAGCAACACCTGCCCGCGCCCGCCCTGGCTCCCCGCATCGCCCTGCGACTCACCGAGGAACCGGTCGACACAGCGGAACGGCTCGCCGGTGAGGGCACCATCGACCAGGTCATGGACGACCTCGACCAACTGCGGCTGCTGGGCGCCGAGTCCGTCGTCCTCGACACCTACCCGGGCGACCCCCACGCGACATGTCACCCGCAGGCGGCCTGGCAGGCCCTCGCCACCGTGGCCGCGCGCCTTCTCCCGCCCAGCACCCCACCCCGCACCACGCCGGAGCAGTCATGACGACACCCGACGACCACACCCTCCTCCGACAGGCCATCTCTCTCGCCGCCAAGGCACGCGCGAGCGGCAACCCGCCCTTCGGATCTCTGCTGGCAGGGCCGGACGGGACGATCCTGGCCGAGGAGCACAACAGCACCCTCACCGACAACGACGTCACCGCACACCCGGAACTCAAACTGGCGAGGTGGGCCGCACGAGAGCTCGACGCGCAGACGGCGGCAGGCACCACCATGTACACCAGCTGCCAGCCGTGCGGGATGTGCGAGGCCGTCATCCAATGGGCAGGGCTACGGCGGGTGGTGTTCGCCCTGTCCAACGAACAGCTCCTGGACATCAGGCCGGGCAGCAGCCGACCGCCCGTGCCGCAGGACGGCCCCGCGCTCCTCGACGAGGTACGGGCCGCGGTCGAGCCCTACTACCGCTGACCGCCGGCCCCAGGGCGGAGCCCCCCACTGGAATCCCGACGGCAGGGAAGGACGCATCCTCACATGGCCAGCACCGCGCGGACACGCTTGCCGCCGCCGGTGACCGGGATGACGTCGAAGCGCTGCGCCAGGTCCCGCACGATGGCCAGGCCGCGTCCGCTCTCGCCGTCGGGCGTGGGCGGTCGCAGGCGGGGCTGGGCCGGATTGTCGTCGTAGACCTCGACGGTCACCTGTTCGTCGGACACCTGGAGGCGCAATCGGCAAGCGCTGCGGCCATGGCGGGTGGCGTTGGCGACCAGCTCGGACACGATGAGCGTGGCGTCGTCGATCTGCCCGGCCTCCACCTGTGCCATTCGGTGGCGCGAACGGGAAAGAAACGCTGAGGTCAGCCTCCGCGCCCGTCGGGCCGAGGCGGCCTCGTCGGGCAGCAGGTACTCCACTCGTACGGAACGCCGATGGGTACGCTGGTGCGCACGCATGGCAGATCACTTCCCCTCCTAGGACTCCCGGCGTACGCGGCCCCCGCCACGCACCGGGGCCGCGCCAGGTCTTGGGCGGCCGGTCCTGCCCACTCCTCATGCCCCGGGGTGGTGATCACCAACCGTGCGGGCAACACGTGAGAGTTCGGTCCAGAGTGGCGGCATCGACATCAGTGGGGTTCGACGGCCGTAGGAGAGCGCTGCCCCGAGCACACAGGGCGGTCACCCGTAGTGCGGGTCCGGTTCTTCCATGGTGGTGTCCGGGATGGGGGCGATGCTGCTGCGGACACGGAAACGGGCGATGTCGTCGCCCTGTATCGGGACGAGGTGGACCGCGACCGGTCCGGCGAACGTGTAGCCGTGTTCCGCGGCGTGCTGGCGCACCTGGTTCGACAGATGGCTGCCCAACTGTCCACTGTTGACTGTCAGTTGGTGGTGCGCTTGCGGGGGCAGTTCGACGACGAAGGCGTTGGGCACCAGGATGCGTTCCCGGTCCAGGATCAAGGCGCCGTCATCGCATTCCCGGTGCAGCGTTCTGACCAGCTCCGAAGGATGGTGCTGTCGGTGGGCGGGCGGGGTGAGCAAGGTCCACAGCGCATTGCTCCAGCGCTCCATGGTGTGTTCCAGGGCGGCGAGGGGTTTCATCTTCTGCCGCTGCCCGGCTCGATGTTGGGCACACTCCTCCATACGAGTGTTGATCCACACGGGGTCGGGAGCGCCCGGCAGACACCAGGTGTGTAGGTCCGCCGGCGGCTGCGGCCGTCCGACCGGCCCGGATACGGGCGCTGCCGTCAACATCGTGCTGGGGCCAACCCCGCCTCGACAACTGGAGGACGGCATCCCCGCATCTGGGGCCTCCGGCGTGAGGGCCGGGAGGCCCGACCCACGACAACCGTCAAACCGGTGCCGGTGCCGCGGTGCGGGCGGCCTCCTGCACATCGGGCAGGGGCAGTCCCAGCGCCTCGGCGAGCTCCGCCAGTTCCTGCTCGGTGGGCCGCACCGGGCCACGGGCACCGTCCTCGGCGAAGACACGGATCCGCGGGGTACGAATGCCCGTACGGGCGGCGAGGGCCTGTGCGTTCAGGCGCCGGCGCCGCATGGTCTGCTGCAACAGCTGGGAAAGTTCGGCCATTGTCCTCCCCTTCCCCGAACCCGCCGACTTAGCCGCCCTCACCTGCAGGGGTGACGTTGCGGCACGGGCGATCGGCCACTGATCCGTAGGCAGCGAGGGTGATCGGCACATCATGTCGCGGGCGTAGTGGGCAGGTGAAGGTGTGACGCGGTACACCAAGCCAGTCGGCCCATGTCCCGTACTCCCAGGTCTCGTCCACCAGGCACTCGCCAACATCGAACACCACTGCGCGAAGCATGGAGGGCAGTCGAGTCGACATGATGCGCTCGCCCAGAGGCCCCTGTGTCCTCCGCGGCGCCGGGCGTGGGATGCAGACCGGCGCCCTTCAGCCTCTCCCACTGGTGTGTCAGGACGGTCCGTAGGTCGGGGTCGTCGTGGAACCAGCCCTGATGCGCGTCAACGTGAGGCGGTGCACGACTGACAAAGTCCCCTGCACGGACGACAAAGTCCGAAGCCCACGACGACCCTAGGGTGGCTGCGGGGCAACGACGCCGGGGCCCACACTTGCGTGCCGTCCAAGGCCCCGTTCAAGGCCTGGGCCAACCGTCTCACGGTCTGATGGACCGGCCGTTCCACGAACCCACCGTGGCCCGTTCCCTCACTGCAGGGGGGAACGGGCCCGGAGTGGACCCACGCGGCCCCGAAGGCCGTGCAACTCACCGCACACCGCAGTCGGTTCACTGACAAAGGATGGACATGAGCACTCGTAGAAGCCGCCGTCTCGCCAGCCTCACCCTCACAGGCGCCCTGCTCACCGGCACACTCGCCGTGTCGTTCGCGGCGGCCCCCGCGGCATCGGCGCACGGCACCTACCGGCACTGCACCTACAGCGTCAGCATGTTCGTCGACAACAACCGGGACCTGAGGGCGCCGCTCCCCTGGGGTTGGAACGAGTCCACCGCGACCTCCACCTGCTACCTGGCCAACGGTGATGTCGGCAGCAGAACCGATTCCGCCGTCACGGCTGTGCAGCGAGCGCTGAAGAAGTGCTACTCCGCCGATCTCACGCTCGACGGGGATTTCGGTGACCTGACGGAAGCCGCCCTCAGGAGGGCGCAGACCGCCTCGGGTGCGAGGGTTGACGGCGAGTACGGTCCCAACACCCGCGACCACATCAAGTGGCCGGTCTACCGGGAGAGCACAGGGCAGTTCGTCAAGTGCTCCAAGGAGTCGAGCATGACCCCGGTGTACATCCCGTGACCCGCCCTTCGGCTGGTCCGGCCAGCCGAAGAAGCGACACGCCCTGGTAGGGCTGTTTCAAAGTCCTGATGACGGTACGGAGTCGCAGGTCACGGTGGTGCGACGTCTGCAGACCGTCCCGTCCCGAACGCAGCGAAGCTCCGGTTGGAGCGGGTGACCTCTCAAGTCGCCTGCACCTTCCGGGGCTTCGATGTGTCGCCACTCCGCCACCGTCTGCCTGGTCAGAACGCCCTCGGTCAGCATCGCGCCCTTGCCCGGCTGCCGCGGCGGCCGGCCCGCTCGCGCGACCCCACGCAGGAGCCGGGGCATGACCCAGGCGAACATGCCGGCCCCAGGCTTGGTCGGCGTCATGTACTGACCCGGCCGAGCGCGAGGCGGTCCTGAACGACGCGATGGACGGCATCGTCGCGCCCATCGTAATGCCGCTCCCGTCGGACCTGTGACGCCTCAAGCAGCGTGGACGAGTTCGGCAGATCGGGCCAAGGTTGCGTTGGGCTGGACGGCGGGCCGGGTGAGTCTGCGGGTCATGAGCGTGATCGAGGCAAGGGTGAGCATCGCCTCGGAGTGCTCAAGCCGGGTCTCGTAGTCGCGCACCGGCTGAGGAGCTGCGTGGGGTGATCATGACCGGGCCGGCTTCGTGAGGCGTGGGTCGAGGCCGTACTGCTTGTGGGCGCCGAGGTTCTCGCGCAGGGTGGGGCCTTCGTAGTCGTCGTGGAACAGGCCGCGTTCCTGGAGGATGGGGACGACCTGGTCGACGAAGGTGTCGAAGCCGTCGTGGTAGCTGTCGACAGCGATCGAGAAGCCGTCGCAGGCTCCTGCCTCGAACCACTGCTGCATGTGGTCGGCCACGTCGGCGGCGGTGCCGGCGACCACCGGGTGGTAGTCGATGACGCCGTGGGCGAGCACGTCGCGCAGGGGCCAGCCTTCCCGGGCCACTTCGAGGGCGCGCGTGGAGCGCGGGTCGTGCGGGCTGGGTATGGCGTCGGCGAGTTGGTCCGCGGTCAGCGGCTCGTCGAGCCGGCCGGGGCCGAGCGAGAGGCCGATCATGGCGCCGAGGTAGCGGACGCGTTGGTCCAGGTCGACGACCTCGTCCAGGAAGCGGCGCCGCTGAAGGGCGGCCTGGCGGGAGGGGGCGATGGTCGGCATGAAGCCGGCGAGCATCTTCACCTCGTCCGGGTCGCGTCCGGCGCGCTTGGCGGCGTCCCGCAGGGCCTGGCGCTGAGCCCGGGCGTCCTCGATGGTGTACGGATTGGCGTAGACGCCGCTGGCGTGACGACCCGCGAGTTCCAGGCCGTAACTGCCGCCGCCTGCTTGGAAGATGACTGGCTGGCCCTGCTCGGACGGGGGGATGGGCAGCGGTCCGCGGGAGGCCACGTGCTTGCCTTGCAGGTTGACCGGCTGGATCTTGTCCATGTCGGCGAACCGCTTGCCGTCGACGTCGAGGAGCCAGGCGTCCTTCTCCCAGCTGCCCCACAGTGCCTGCACGATCTGGATGACCTCGTGGGCACGCTCGTACTTCTCCGCGCGCGGTGGGATCGTCGCGCCGAAGTTGGCCGCGGCGGCGGGGTCGGAGGTGGTCACCGCGTTCCAGCCGGCCCGGCCGTGGCTGATCACGTCCAGGGCCTTGAACTGGCGGGCGAGATTGTAGGGCTCGGTGAACGTGGTGGATGCGGTGGTGACCAGGCCGATCCGCTCGGTCTCACGCGCGAGGACGGTCAGGATCAGCAGCGGGTCGATCATGTGGTGCGGGGCATGGCGGTCGAGGTCGACGTCCAGGACCGGGGTGTCGGCGATGAACAGCAGCTGGATCTTGCCGCGCTCGGCGGCCTGCGCGTACCGCACGAACTGGTCCATGTCCGTGTAGCTGTTCAGGTTCGCACCCGGCAGCCGCCAGGCCCCGGGTGCGGCCCCGTATCCGCCGCTGAACTGCATGCCCAGTGTCATCTGTCGGCTTGTCATGGTTGCTCCTCGGACGAGGCGATGAGGACCGGAGAATGTCTCCGGTGCGGGCGCCTGGGCCCGGGCTGGTCGAGCAGCGGCCCGGGTCCAGGCGCCGGATGGTTCCTGCGGGCGGAGGAACTACGGCCTGTCGAGGACTCCCGGGGTGTCATGGACGACCACGCTCCGCTGGAGCGGAACCCTCTCCGTGCGGAGTGTGTTCACCGGTGCCGCCGGGTCGGCCATGCCGAAGGAGATGCCGAACAGCAGCTTGAGCTCCGCGGGGACACCCAGGAACTCGCGGACGGTGTCGGCGTAGACGCCGAGGATGGTCTGCGGGATGCCGGCCAGCCCTCGCGCCGCCAGTGAGAGCAGGAAGTTCTGCGCGTACATGCCGATGTCGCCGGCCGTCCGTACCCCGTCGCCGAGTGCCGGCATGAACAGGAAGGCGGCATGGGGAGCGCCGTAGAACTCCAGGTTCTCGCGGACCGCCTCCCTCCTGCCGTCCCGGTCCGAGCGCTCGACGCCCCGGACCCGGTAGACACTCGCGCCCAGGGCCTGTGACCGCTCGACGTAGACGCCCTCCTCGCCGTAGCCATCGGTGAAATCCGGGGAGGTCCGCCCCTCCTCCTCGGCCCGGAGCAGCTCCTTGGCCAGGGCGTCCCGAGCCGCACCCGAGACGACGTGAACTGTCCACGGCTGGGTGTTGCTGTTCGAGGGGGCGGTCTGTGCGTCTTCCAGCACGCCGCGGATGTCGGAAGGGGACAGGGCGGTGGGCAGGAACTGCCGGGGGGAGCGTCGGGAGCGTGCGATGTCGGTGAAGGCTGATGTGGTGCCGGGCAAGGCGGTTCCTCTCTATGGCTCTGCGGCTCTATGGCTCTATAGCTCTGTGGCGGGCACTCGCCGCCACGGCGGCCGCCGCGCAGCGCGGTACGGCAGGGCATGCAAGGAGGCGGCCGGCGTAAGGGATGGGCGCAGGATGCGCTCTGCGGGTGCCGGCAGGCTTGCGGATGCTCGCAGGCGGCGGCGTGCCGAGGCTGCGGGCTGCAGCGCGGGGACTGTGCGCTCTTCGCGTTCGTTGTGGGTGTGCGTGGTGTTCTGGCGCTGCCGTTCTCGTGGTGGAGTGCACGAGAGCCGGCTCGGGTGGCTCAGCGGTGGGCGGCGCGGTTCATCTCGACGATGTCGTCCAGGGTGGGGTTGGCGCCGAGGGCGGCGAAGCGTTGCGGGACGCTGTCGCGGATTGCCGCGTCCTTGGCGCGGTCGGCGGCGGCCAGGGCTGCGGGCAGCTCGTCGAGGGTCAGTTCGGTGCAGTAGGCGGGGCTGTTCGGCTGCTGGCGCCAGGAGTCGGCCAGGGTACCGGCGTCGTAGGGGTCGAAGCCGGTGTCGTCCACGAGTTGCATGGCCACACGCCGCGCTTCCACGGAGTCGGCGGCGACGGGGAGGGCGAGGCGGCCGGGAGTTCCGGCCGGAACACCCCGGGTCCGCTGGGTCTCGGCCAGGGCGGCGTTCCACGCCTTGACCACGGGGCGGCCCAGCTGTTCGGCGTTCCACACGCTGTCGACTGCGCCGTTGTCCACGGCCTCGATCTGCCCGTTGAGGTGCGGGTAGTAGTTCGCGGTGTCGATGACCACGGTCTTGGCGGGGACCAGGGCGAACAGGCCGGCGAGCTGGCCTGCCACTCCGAAGGGGGTGGCCAGGATGATGACGTCCCGGCCCTGGACGGCGTCGGTAGCCTCCGCCGCGCGGGCGTCGGCCACCTGGACGTCGTGACCGGCCGTGCTGAGTTTGGCGGCAAGGTTCCCGCCGATGGCACCGGCGCCTATGACAGTAACTTTCATGATTTGTTCCTCAGAAGGTTGTGCCGCCCCCAGGGCAGCACGATGTGATGGCTATGTGAGGCGCCCCCGGCGTTGCGAAGGTCGGGGCGGGGCGCCTGGCGGTTTACGCCTGGGTGTCCGGCCGGCGGTAGCCGCTGGCGATGAGGGTGCGGAGCCGGTCGAGTGATTCCTCCTCGGCGCCGTTGCCCTTGATCCAGGCAATCGAGCAGGCCGCGAGGAACAGGTCGTTGCCCCGCACCGACGCGCGCACCCGTCCCGCGAGCTGCGCGGCGCGCACGTACTGGTCGGTGGCGGTGATGAGGATGCCGCAGGGGATGGTGAGCGGGTTGTCCGGCTCCTGCGCCCGGGCCGCGGCCATGAGCGGGTCCGGCAGTCCGCTGAAGGCGCTGAAGTAGTCCTCCATCGCCCGCAGCCACTGCTCCAGTGCCTCGGCCGGGTCGCCGAGCCGCTCGATGTCCGCCTGGCGGGCCACCAGCTCCTCGGAGCGCGTCTGGAGCACGGCCGCCAGCAGCGCCTCCCGGGTGGGGAAGTGCCGGTACAGAGTGCCGGGCCCCACACCCGCCTCCTTCGCCACCGCCTCAAGAGAGGTACCGACCCCGTGTCGCAGGAAGTGACGCTGCGCGGTCTCCAGCAGGGCCGCGCGGTTGCGCTGGACGTCCGCGCGGGGCTTGCGTCCCCGCTGCTCGCCGGCGCTCATGCGCCCTCCTGCCTGCCGTGATCTGGCGGCCGCACAAAACGGATGCTGCCTCCGTACACAGTCGAGAGTAAAACGGAGGCAGCATCCGGTCAAGCTGGCTGCTCGATCACTGAGACGAAGCGCCTGGGCCGTGGCGCCGTCGAGTCCCGCCCGCGACCGCGGACATCACGACGGGCGGACCAAAGGCGTCGACGATGACATGGCCGCGTACACGCGATCCCTGGGGGCCGGCGGCATGCCCGCACTCGGACCGCCCAGACGTTCAGGGGCCCTTGTCCGGCCCCTCCCCCGCCGAGCCTTTGCCCGTCCCCCGGCCCAGAACGTCAGGAGGTGAGCTGCTGCTGCCCTACGACGGAGAGCAGTTCGAGTTTGCTGTGGCTCTCCGTGCCGGGACGAGTGGTCAGCACCACCAGCATCTGGGCCCGGTTCTCGGTGAGCAGCACCTGGGCGTCGACGTCGATGCGGCCGAACTCGGGATGGAGGATGGTCTTGCAGTCCTCGTAGCGTTGGGCGACCTCCTGAAGTTCCCACATCCGGACGAACTCGGGGCTGTGTTCCCGGAGTTCGGCGAGGATGCGGGCGGCTCGGGGGGTGTCGCTGCCGGCGGTGAGCGCGGCCCGCAGGCGTGCCGCCTGGGCGCGGCCGTGGCGTTCGCGGTTCTCCTCGGGAACCATCAGACGTTCAGCCGGGTCCATGAACCAGCGGTAGTAGCCGCTGCGGGCCAGACCGGTGTGGCGGGTCTGGTCACCGAGCAGCGCGACGGCCAACGGGTTCATCGCGAGGGTGTCGACCATGTCCGTCTGCACCAGGGCCGGGGAGTCGTCCAGGCGGTCCAGGACCCGCATCAGCGGCGGGCTGACATGTTCGGAGCGCTCAAAGCGGGCCGGGGCGTTGTGGCCGATGAGCACGAACAGATGGTCGCGTTCGTCCAGGGACAGCCGCAGCGCCCGGGCCAGAGCCGCGGTGATCTGGACCGAGGGCTGCGGAGCACGCTGCTGCTCCAGCCGCGCGTAGTAGTCGGTGGACATGCCGGCGAGCTGCGCGACCTCCTCGCGGCGCAGCCCCTGCGTGCGCCTGCGCGCCCCCTCGACCAGCCCGACGTCGCGGGGGCGCAACATCTCACGCCTGTGGCGCAGGAATGCCGCCAGTTCCTTCTTGTCCATGCCCCCATCCTCGCCGCCTCCCACCAGGCTATCCAGAGACCGCCGATCCCTGGCTGAGCCCTCCACTCGTCGCCCGCGCGAAGCCGCTCACACGGCCGACATGGGAAAATCGCCGACCGTCGGCGGTGCGCCACAGGCCGTCGGCCCGGAAGACAGCCTGTGGCGACGGTCGCCCGTCGACGAGGCCCAACGCCGTGGACCGGCCTCGGGTCTCGTCGTCCGGCCCGGCGATGTCCGTCGTGCCGACGGGCGCCCGCGTGCCCGTCCGCACTCAGGACGGAGCCGGTCGCCTCCCATCCGACGATCGAGACGAAGGCGCTTACAGCTCGGTCAGCTGCTGTTGATCATGGCGAGGACGTCGCCGTAGGAGCCGTTGGCCACCGCGTCGCGGAGGAACCCGGCGCGCTCGACGACAATCTCCTTCGCGTCGGGCTTCTCACGCAGCAGGCCGAGAGCCTCGGTGAGGAAGTCGTCCAACGGCATGGCGTTCTCGGCTTCCTGCTGGCCCATCAGGGTCGTGCGCACGCCCGGCGGGACCATCTCGATCACCTGGATGCCGGCGTCGGCACCGGCGAGCTGGATGCGCAGGCTCTCGGAGAAGGAGTGCAGCCCGGCCTTGGTCGCACCGTAGGTCGGAGCGATCGCGTACGGGACGTACGCCAGCGCGGAGGTGACGTTCATGACGACCGCGTCGTCCTTGCCCGCGATCAGGGGCAGGAAGGCGTACGTCATCCGGATCGTGCCGAGCAGGTTGACCGTGACGTGATCCTCGGCGACCGCGAGTTCGGCCGGGTCGAGGAGGTTCTCCGGCAGCATGATGCCGGCGTTGTTGACCAGGACGTTCAGCCCCGGGTGGCTCGCCGCCACGCTCTCGCGGGCCCGGGCGATCGAGTCGGGGTCCGCGACATCGAGGACGAGTGCGTCGATGCCCGGGTGCTCGGCCGTGATCTCGTCGAGGAGTTCCTTGCGCCGGCCGGCGACGACCACCTTGTTGCCGGCCTCGTGCAGACGCAGGGCCAGACCGAGGCCGATGCCCGAGGTTCCGCCGGTGATCAGAATCGTGTTGCCGGTCATCTTCATGAGGGTCCTGCTCTTTCGGTACGGCGGGCCGGTGAGCGCCCGCAGCCTCGACCGTAGGGGCGCCCGCGCAGGGGCGGCAGAGGAAGGTTTATCCATGGATCGGCGGTCTCTGCCTGGTGGAGGTGGTGCCTGGTCAGAGACGATCCGCGAGGTCCACACCCTCCGCGGGGCTCTACCTGGGCGCCGAGACCTGGTCCCTGGGCGAGCGCACAACTTGCCGTGAGCGGCACTCCAGGCACGCGTCACTCGGCCACTTGAGGTTCAAGGGGAAACGACAAATCCGTTTCCCCGGCGCCCCGGATGGCAGGTAGACAGGGACCGGCCGCGACCGGGCACCACGGACATGGCTGCACCCTGTCGGCCGTCCGAACCGTTCTTCAAGGACACAGTGGAGCTTCCCTTTGACAGACCGCGCCGTAGGCCGACGCCGTCAGGCTTTGTACCTCTTGTTCTTCCTGCCAGGCATCGCCCTGTCGTCCTGGGTCACGCGCACCCCGGATGTCCGCGATCAACTGGGCTTGTCCACCGGACAGATGGGACTGGTCCTGTTCGGTCTGTCCGTGGGTTCCATGATCGGCATTCTGTGTTCCGGACGTTTCGTGTCCCGGTTCGGCACCCGGCCGGTCATCGCGCTCGGCACTCTCCTGATCGTCGCGAGCACGGTCGTCATCGGTGTGGGCAGCGCCGTGCAGTCGGCACCCCTGGTCACCGCGGGACTGTGCCTGTTCGGCGCGGGCATGGGCGGCGGCGAGGTAGCGGTCAATGTGGACGGCGCCGACGTGGAGCGCATCACCGGGACCGTGGTGCTCCCCACGCTGCACGGCTGCTTCAGCCTGGGCACGGTCATCGGGGGTTCGGCCGGCATGGCGGCCACCGCCGCCGCGATCCCCGTCCCCTGGCACATGGCCGTGGTCGCCCTGGCAGCCACGGGGATGCTGGTCCACGCCCTGCGTTCCGTTCCCGGGGGTGTCGGCATCAGCGCCGCGCCGTCGGCACCGGGTCCCGGTGCGGCGCGACGGTCCGGGCCTCAGGTGTGGAAGGACCGGAAGCTGCTGCTGATCGGCGCCATCGTGCTGGCCATGGCGCTGGCCGAGGGCGCCGCCAACGACTGGCTGCCGCTGCTCATGGTCGACGGCCACGGCCTTGACGCCACGATGGGCTCGCTCGTCTTCGTGGGGTTCGCGGCGGCGATGACGCTGGGACGCTTCAGCGGCGGGTTCTTCCTCAGTCGTTTCGGGCGGGCCGCTGTCGTGCGCGCGAGCGCCGTCTCCGGAGCCGTCGGACTTCTCCTGGTCATCTTCTCCGACAACGCTGCCGTAGCGGCAACAGCCGTACTCTTCTGGGGACTTGGGGCCTCCCTCGGTTTCCCCGTGGCCCTGTCGGCGGCGGGCGACTCTGGCCCCGACCAGACCGCCCGCGTCTCACTGGTCGCCGTCATCGGCTACGTCGCCTTCCTCGTGGGGCCCCCGGCCCTGGGGTTCCTGGGCGACCACTACGGGCTGCGCTCGGCCATGGTGGTGGTTCTGGTGTTCGTCGCCTCCGCCATCCTCATCGCTCCCGCCGCCGACACCCGCAAGCGCACCGCCGCGGTGGACGGGGCCCAGCGCACGCAACCCAGCACAGATCCCGCAGGGCAACACCAAGGAGACCACTCATGAGCCCGCAGGATGCGTCCGGCACGATCGGCGTCCTCCTCCCCCGCGACATCCCCCACGCCGACCTCATCCCCTTCGCGCAGGAAGCGGACGACTACGGCTTCGGAGAACTGTGGGTCGTCGAGGACCTCGGCTACCGCGGAGGGCTCGTCCAGGCCGCCACTGTGCTGGCCCGCACCCGCCGCATCCGCGTCGGAGTCGGGCTGCTGCCCGCCGCCGCCCGCAACGTCGCCTTCGCCGCGATGGAAGCGGCCACGCTCGCCCAGCTCCACCCCGGCCGCCTCGACCTCGCGGTCGGACACGGCATGCCCGACTGGATGCGCAGCGCCGGAGCCTGGCCCGCCAGCCCTCTGACGCTGCTCGGCGAGTACATCCACACGCTCAAGACACTGCTGGCAGGCCGACCGGCCGACATGGACGGCCGTTACGTCCGGCTCGACGGACTGTGCCTGGACCCGTCGGTACTGCCCGAGCACGTCCCCGACATCTTCGCCGGAGTTCGCGGACCCAAGTCACTCGCCCTCTCCGGTGAAGTGGCCGACGGCACCCTGCTCGCCGAGCCGGTCTCACCCGAGTACGTCCGCCACGCCCTCACCAGCATCAACGCGCAGCGCCCGCACCGGATCGCCACCTACAACATCACCGTCGTCGACGACGACCCGCACGCCGCCCTCGCCACGGCACGGCCCGCCCTGGCGCCCCTGGGCGATCCCGACTGGGCACCCCACATCGTTCCCCTCGGCTTCCACGACGAACTCGCCGCGCTGCGCCGCACCAGCAAGAGCGCGCAGGAGTTCGCTCAGGCGATACCCGAGGAGTGGGCGCACCGGCTGGCCCTGACGGGCACGCCCGACCACGTCCGTGCCCGCATACAGGACCTCTTCACGTCAGGAGTCACCACCGCCGTCCTCAGTCCCGTCGGGCCCGACTATCGGTCCGCGCTCGCCGGCCTGGCCAAGGTCCTCTGACCTCTGCGGCAGATACGCCGACAGCGGTCCGCGGTCCGCGTTGAGCACGATGCAACAGGAGGTTTGCACGTCGCGTCACAGGTCTGGTGTGAGGGGCGGCGGGATGCTCACGCTGCTCGTCGGCCGGTGCCCACAGTGAAGATGGCCCGGCCGTGGTGTGGGCGCTCATGCCGCGCCCGGACCTGGTCCTCACCATGACGATGACGCCTACGTCGCGCTGCGTGCGGCCGCGCGGCGACGCGGTGATCGCTCCGTCGGTGACGCGGCGGCTGATCGACCGGTATGTGACGGGAGCCGCCGTCCCATGTCCATGACCCGACGGGGGTCCGCGTCGTCGCCGACGAGAGCGGACAGGTTCGTCCTGGCGGATGACCCTGTCGAGCGCTCGGGATGGTTTCACGATGACACAGCCGCTGCGCATCGACTCCACCGCCGTCGACTTCTTCACCGACACCTTGGCCCGCGTCCTCACCGAACTGGGCCACCAGGACGGAAGTGATCACCTCCGCTGACTGCCACCCCGGCGCGATCTCGGCCCACTCCCAGCACAGCGCGGACGCCGGTCGCGTCCTGCCGTACACCGAATGGACCAGCATCGAGGCGCATCGACCGGGCAGGCAGTGGATCACCTCGGCAGACCCACCGGTAACGTAGGGGTATGAGCCATCCACACCCAGAACTCAAAGCCGCCCCGCCACTGCCCGCCGGCGGACTGAGGGTGACCGCCCTGGGAGGCCTGGGCGAAATCGGCCGGAACATGACCGTCTTCGAGCATGCCGGCAAACTGCTGATCGTGGACTGCGGTGTGCTGTTCCCGGAGGAGAACCAGCCGGGCGTGGATGTGATCCTGCCCGACTTCACCTCGATCCGGGACCGCCTCGACGACATCCTGGGCATCGTGCTCACCCACGGCCACGAGGACCACATCGGGGCCGTGCCCTATCTGCTGCGGGAGCGCCGGGACATCCCCGTCGTCGGCTCCAAGCTGACCCTCGCCTTCCTGGAGGCCAAGCTCAAGGAGCACGGCATCAGGCCCCGCACGGTGCGCGTGCGCGAGGGCGACCGGCGCGGCTTCGGCCCCTTCGACTGCGAGTTCGTGGCGGTCAACCACTCCATCCCGGACAGCCTCGCCGTCGCGATCCGCACCGAGGCCGGGATGGTGCTGCACACCGGTGACTTCAAGATGGACCAGTTCCCGCTGGACGACCGCATCACCGATCTGCGTGCCTTCGCCCGTCTCGGCGAGGAGGGCGTGGACCTGTTCCTCACCGACTCCACCAACGCCGAGGTCCCCGGCTTCACCACCTCCGAACGCGAACTGAACCCCGCGATCGAACAGGTGATGCGCACCGCGCCAAGGCGGGTCATCGTCTCCAGCTTCGCCAGCCATGTGCACCGCATCCAGCAGGTCCTGGACGCCGCCCACCAGCACGGCCGCAAGGTGGCCTTCGTGGGCCGCTCCATGGTCCGCAACATGGGCATCGCCCGTGACCTGGGCTACCTCAAGGTTCCGTCCAACCTGATCGTGACCCCCAAGGAGCTGGAGAAGCTCCCCGACCACAAGATCACCCTGGTGTGCACCGGCTCCCAGGGCGAACCGATGGCCGCCCTGTCCCGGATGGCCAACCGCGACCACCAGATCCGCATCGGCAAGGGCGACACCGTCCTGCTCGCCAGTTCCCTCATCCCCGGCAACGAGAACGCCATCTACCGGGTGATCAACGGTCTGACCCGGTGGGGCGCCAACGTCGTGCACAAGGGCAACGCCAAGGTGCACGTCTCCGGCCACGCCAGCGCCGGCGAACTCGTCTACTGCTACAACATCGTCCGCCCCCGCAACGTCATGCCCGTCCACGGCGAGTTCCGTCACCTGCGGGCCAACGCCGACCTCGCCATCCGTACCGGCGTCGACCCCGACCGGGTCGTCATCGCCGAGGACGGTGTCGTCGTCGACCTCGTCGACGGCCGCGCCTCCATCGTCGGCAAGGTGCCCGCGGGCAACGTCTACGTGGACGGCATGGAAGTCGGCGGCGCCACCGAAGCGTCCCTCAAGGACCGCGTCACCCTTGCCCAGGAGGGCGTCATCACGGTCGTCGCCATCGTCGACGCCGACACCGGCGCCCTGGCCGAGGCCCCCGACTTCCTGGCCCGCGGCTTCGTCCACGACGAGGCCACCTTCGAGCCGGTGATCCCCGTCATCGAGAAGACGCTGGCCACCGCCGCCCAGGAAAGCGTCGGCGACGCCCACCAGCTCGAACAGCTCATCGCCCGTGCCGTGGGCAACTGGGCGTTCCGCACCCACCGCCGCAGGCCGCTGATCATCCCGGTCGTCATCGACGCCTGACCGGGCCCCCGGCGCCTCCGCTTCCACGCCGGCAGCAGCGGCGGCACTCATGCATCCAGGAACGAACGTCAGAAGGGGCAGCGGATGAGCCTGCGCTTCGAGGAGATCGACTGGCAGCCGACACCGATGGGCGAGATCAGTCTGCGCCGGCGCCGTCACCCGGGCTCGGGCGAGGATGTGTACGAGGTGAAGCTCGGCGACGAGTTCCTGATGTCGAGCCTCTTCACCGCCGGCGAGATCGCGCTCACGGAACTCGGACTGGCGAAGCTGCCGGACACCGAACTGGACGTCGCCGTCGGCGGACTCGGACTCGGCTACACCGCCCAGGCGGCGCTGGACGACCCCCGAGTCCGCTCGCTGACGGTGATCGACGCTCTCGCCGAAGTCATCGACTGGCACCAGCGGCACCTGGTGCCCCTCGGAGCGCGGCTGACGTCGGACGCCCGCTGCCGCCTGGTGCACGGCGACTTCTTCGCGCTGGCCGCCGACCCCGGCGGCCTGGACCCGGAGCATCCCGGCCGCCGCTTCCACGCCGTCCTGCTGGACGTCGACCACTCACCGCGCCATGTCCTGCATCCCCGGCATGCGGCGCTCTACGAGCCTGCCGGGCTCCGTGCCCTCGCCGAACACCTCCACCCCGGCGGGGTGTTCGCCCTGTGGTCGAACGACCCGCCTGACGAGGAGTTCACCTCCGCGCTCAGGGAGGTCTTCGCACAGGCAGCGGCCCATGTCGTCGACTTCGACAACCCTTTGCAGGGCGGCACCTCGGCCAACACCGTCTACCTGGCCGTAGTGCACAACAGTGACGCGCGCTACTGAGAGAACGAGAAGTACAGGGTTCGACCGTAGTCGCCCGTCGCCGTGGTGGGGCCGCCGCTGGGGCCGAGCGCGGCCGGCGCGTCGAACTTGGTGCCGATCGCGGGGATGGCGTCGAGGAACGACAGGTCTCCCTTCGGGAAGGGCGGCGCGGTATGGCGGGGGTCGGGTCCGAACCGGGGGGTGAAGAGGCGGAGATAGAGGTCCTCGTCCTCGCAGGCCACGGTGAGACGTCCGGCGGTGGTGTGCAGGGACGCCCAGCGGACGCCCGCGTGGTAGCCCTTGAACTCCGGGTACACCCAGCCGTCGGCACCGGTCGCGGTGTCGTTGTACTGCTTCGTCCAGACGTCCGTCGCGACGCCGCGCAGCCGGTTCTTCCATACCCTGTGCGGTCCGTGGCCGAGCCACGTCACGCCGGTCACCTGCGATTCGGGATGGTCGAAGCCGACACCGAAGAGGTCGTGCTCGCCGGTGAGGTGGTAGCGGTAGTCCAACTGAAGCAGACCGCTGGGGTGCAGACTCCACCGGACGTGGCGCAGGACGCCGGAGTACTCGGCCCGCACCGTGTAGCTGCTGCCGTCGGGCCCGTGCGTCAGGCGGACGAGGTCGGCCGTTCCGGTGGTGGGCAGCGGGCCGCGGGACAGCGCGAAGTCCCGCTCTCGGTGGGTGACGCCGGCGAGCATGCCCGTCGTGGCGTCGAGGGTGACCGTGGTGTGGCGGGATGTCAGGGTGAGCCTGTCGTCCGTGAGCCGGCCGCGTACGGCTGGGCCCGGGCCCAGCCGTACCAGCCGTCGGGCCTGGTCGGCGGCGGACGCGATGGTCCATGTCCAGTGGTGGATCTCGCGGCCGTCGGCATCGGTGACGGTGAGCGCCAGGGCGTCGGCGCGTCGCCAGCCGGACGGCAGGGGCAGGCGCAGCACTCCTTGCGCGCCGGGCTCGATGTCCGGGGCGGCGGCGGTGCCTTGGGCGCGCACCGTGTGGCCGTCCCGCCGCTGCGACGGGGTGCGGAAGTCCAGGAGCCGCCAAGTGAACCGGCAGGTGCGGGTGTTGGTGAAGGCGTAGTGGTTGGTGAGGCTGATCCGCCCGTCGAAGTCGTCCGGCAGGGCGGAGGTGAACCGCTCCGGCTCGGCGAGTTGTACGGGAGACCAGATGTCCTTGATCGTGTAGAAGCTGGCCTCCTTCTCGCGGAAGGGGCCGAGGATGCCGTCGGGTGCGGCGTTGCCCGCCACGTCGATGGCGCCGCCGAGGTCGTCTCGCACGATGCCCTCGTCGATCAGTGACCACAGGAAGCCTCCGGCACTGAGCCGTTCACGGCCCATCAGCTTCCAGTAGTCGTCGAGTCCCGCGCCGGCGCCGCCGTCGTAGAGGCCGTGGAGGAACTCGGTGGGCATGAAGACGTCGTCGCGTTCCTGGAGGATGCGGCGCGTGCTGTCGTACGTCTCGTAGTGGTCGGTGTTGATGTCTCCGAAGGTGGCCCAGGGGTGGAGTACGGCGCGCTGCTGGGGGTCGTGGCGGGCGTAGTCGTCGTCGAGGGCGGTGTTCCAGCCGCCTTCGTTGCCGTTGCACCAGAACAGGATCGACGGGTGGTTGACGTCACGGGTGACGAGGGAGGCGACGAGGGGCTTGCCTGCCGCTTCGTCGTATGACTTCTGCCAGCCGGCCAGTTCGTCGAGGACGTAGAGCCCGAGTTCGTCGGCGAGGTCGAGGAAGTGCGTGTCCGGCGGGTAGTGGGACATCCGGACCGCGTTCATGTTCATCTCCTGCATCAGGAGGATGTCCTTGCGGCTGATGCGTGCGCTGGTCGCCCGGCCGGACGTGGGCCAGATGGTGTGCCGGTTGGCTCCCTTGAGGAGGATCTTGACGCCGTTGACGTACACGCCGTCGCCGGGGCGCACTTCGACAGTGCGAAAGCCGAATCTCTCGTCGACGCGGTGGACGGTGCGGCGGTCGCCGGCGCGGAGCGCGACCTCGACGCGGTAGAGGTGCGGGGTCTCCGCCGTCCACTGCCGGGGGGAGTCGACGGTGGTCCTGAGTGTCACCGTCGTGTCGCCGGGGGCGACGGCCGCGGTGAACGGGGCGCCGACCGGGCGCCCGGAGAGGTCGGTTACCCGGGCTACGAGGCGGTCGGCGGAACCGGTGCCCGACAGATGGGCGTCGATCCGCAGTGTGCCGTCGGCTCGGGCGTCGACGGCGATGCGTTCGATGTGCTGGAGCGGGAATGCCTCCAGATGGACGGGGCGGTAGATGCCGCCGAAGTTCCAGTAGTCCCCCAGGCGTTCGGCCCGGTTGACGGAGTCGTCGGCGGATTCCTTGCTGACCGTCACCTCCAGGAGGTTGTCCCGCCCCGGACGCAGCTTTCCGGTCACCTCATGACGGAACCGGTAGAAGCCGCCGCGGTGAACCGGCCCGGCCGGCTCACCGTTGATCCATGCCTCGGTGTCGGTCATCGCCCCTTCGAACACCAGGAAGACGCGCCTGTCATGCCAGTGGGCGGGGGGCGTGAAGGTGCGCCGGTAGCGGCCCTTTTCCTCCGGGACCAGATTCCACCCGTAGTTGTACGTGCCGTATCCGTGGAACTCCCAGTTGGACGGAACCGGGATGCTGCCCCAACTGCCGCTGTGCCGCCCGCTCGTGCACAGAAAGTCCCAGTCGACCGGGTGGTCGGCGTCCACTCCGGACAGATACAGGCGCTCGGTGCGCGTGGAGGCGTCCGTTCCGTCAGCCGTCCCGGCGGCCTGGGCCGAGCCCGCGGAAAGGCCTCCGGCGGCGCCTGCGGCGCCGAGGATCAGAACGCCGCGACGTGACATTTGCATGACATCTCCAGCCTGACAAGAACCATCGAGGGGGGAACGGGCGGCACGGGATTGTCGAAGCGCTTCCGCGCACAACACCGCAGATCAGAGCACACCCGTAGGAGCGACGATGACATTAGGAGTCGAATGAATCGAATACAAGAGGGCGGTAGCCCGCACAAAACTCCCCTCCCCTCGGCACCGCCAGACATTTAATTACAAACCGGACATGCACAATGACCCGCAGTGATCACGCCTGCGGATCAGTCACTGATCCGCAGGCGTGATCGCCCTCACCCCCAGCACCACAGATTGAGGTAGGTCATGCCTTCGTCCGATCCGAGTCGGCGTACCGTTCTCGCCGGGACCGCGGCCGCCGCCGCGCTCACCGGCCTCCCGTCTCTCCAGAGCCGCGCCCTGGCCGGGGAATCCGCGGTCGGAGCGGCATCCGCTGCGTCGCCCTACAACTGGCGCAACGTGGTCATCGGCGGCACCGGGTTCGTCACCGGAGTGGTGTTCCATCCCGCCGTACGAGGCCTCGCCTACGCCCGTACCGACATGGGCGGCGCCTACCGCTGGGACGACGGCGCGGCCCGCTGGATCCCGCTGCTGGACTGGATCAGCCAGGACGACCAGAACCTCCTCGGTGTCGAATCCCTGGCCATCGACCCGGCTCGGCCGGACCGCGTCTACCTCGCCCTCGGCAGCTACACCCAGTCATGGGCGGGCAACGGCGCCTTCCTCCGCTCCGACGACCGCGGGGCCACCTGGACCCGCACCGACCTCAGCGTGAAGCTCGGCTCCAACGAGGACGGCCGGGGCACGGGCGAGCGCCTCCTTCTGGACCCGCGCAACAGTGACACGTTGTGGCTGGGCACCCGGCACGACGGCCTCCTCAAGTCGACGGACCGGGGCGCCACCTGGGCCGCCGCGACGGGCTTCCCGCCCGCCCCCAGCGCCTCCGGCCAGGGCGTCACCGTCCTCGTCTCCGCCGGGCGCACCCTGTTCGCCGGCTGGGGTGACGGCGACGGCTCCGCGACCGCGACCACCCTGTACCGCACCACCGACGGCAGCACCTGGGCACCCGTCCCGGGGCAACCGACGGGTCCGGCGGCCAAGATGCCCATGCGGGCCGCCTACGACGCTCGCGCCGACGAACTGTACGTGACGTACGCCGACGCCCCGGGCCCCAACGGCCAGTCCAACGGCAGCGTGCACAAACTGGCCGTAGGCAGCGGCACGTGGACCGATGTCACCCCGGTGAAGCCCAGCGGCTCCGACGGCTTCGGATACGGCGGGGCCTCCGTCGACGCCCAGCGCACCGGCACCGTCGTCGTCACCACCAACAACCGCTGGTCCTCGGGCGACACCCTGTTCCGCACCACCGACGGGGGCCGCAGCTGGACCTCCCTCAAGGACTCGGCGACCATCGACGTGTCGGAGACCCCCTTCCTCAAGTGGGGCAAGGACGCACCGACGTTCGGCTGGTGGATCCAGATGGCCGCCATCGACCCGTTCGACTCCGAGCACATCGTCTACGGCACCGGCGCCACCCTCTACGGCACCCTCGACCTGAAGAAGTGGGCACCGCAGATCCGTGGTCTGGAGGAGACGTCGGTGCTCTTCCTGATCTCGCCCCCGACCGGCCAGGCACACCTGCTCAGCGGCTCACGGGACATCGGCACGCTGTACCACGACCAGCTCACCGCGTCTCCGGCCGACGGTCTGGCGACCAACCCCCTCTTCGTCACCGCGGCAGGCCTCGCGCAGGCCGCGAACAAGCCGTCCTACGTGGTCCGCACGGGTCTGGGGGACAACGGCAACGGCGCCTACTCGAACGACGGCGGGCAGACCTGGACCCCCTTCAGGTCCCAGCCCTCCGTCGCCAAGGAAGCACCGGGGCCGATCGCCACCACTGCCGACGGCAGCGCGCTGGTGTGGTCCTTCGTGCACTCGGACAGCACCAAGGCGCCGGCCTACCGCTCCGTTGACAACGGCACGACCTGGACGGAGATCTCCTCCTTCCCCAAGGGCGCCAGGCCGGTCGCCGACCCGGTCGACCCGAACGTCTTCTACGCCTACGACACCGACAAGGGAACGCTGTACGCGAGCACCGACGGTGGCCTGACCTTCGCGGCCCGGGCCACGGGGCTGCCCTCGGGTGACAGCGGGTTCAAGCTCGCCGCGGCACCGCATCGCCCCGGCGACCTGTGGCTGAGCGCCAAGACGAGCGGACTTCGCTACTCCAACGACGGCGGCAGGAACTTCACGACCGTCACCAGTTGCCAGGCCTCCTTCACCCTCGGCTTCGGCCGGGCCGCCGACGGCGCCCGCGGCCCGGCGATCTACCACGTCGCCACCGTCTCCGGCGCCACTGGCGTCTACCGCTCCGACGACGGCGCGAAGACCTGGCTGCGCATCAACGACGACCAGCGCCAGTGGGGCTGGCTCGGTGAGGCCATCACCGGGGACCCCAGGGTCTACGGCCATGTGTACCTGGCCACCAACGGCCGTGGTATCCAGTTCGGGCAACCGGCCTGACACACCGACACCGGGCCTCTCCGAGCGTTCCGTTCGGCGAGGCCCGGTGCCGGCGGGCGGTGGGGTCAGTGCCGGGCGAACTGGACCCCTGTCGACTGCACGACATCCGGCCGCAAGCCCACGCCGTTGATGGTCAGTTGTTCCCCGTAGATGTCGGTGAGCCTGATCGCCTTGCCGCATCCGCTGCCGTCGGGAGAAAGGAAGTAGTTGTAGTCGGTGCGGGTCAGTTGGCGCCAGCCGCCGCCGGTGCTGACCTCCAGCCGGGCGAGCGGGTTGCGGTGCCCGATGGCCTGAACACCGCACCAGTAGGGACTGGACCCAATCTTGTAGCGGATAGAGATCGTGCCCGCCGAACTGGGGCTCACCAGGCTCCAGGTGATGGCGATCCGGCCGGTCGAGACAGGGGCCAGTTTGGCGAAGGCCTGTTCGCTGAGGTCGAGTTGCCCCGGCGCACAGGGCAGAGGGCATTCGTTGCTGATCCGGACCGTGACGGAGTTGCCGTTCGCCGCACGAACGAGTACGTACGCCCCGCAGGCCTTGGACGTCTCGTAGTCGGTGGTGTTCATCGCCGCGACCATCATGTCGGCGCTCGGACCGTACGAGCAGGCGCCGTCCCCGTCCCCGGCCTGGTAGACGGTGGCGACTCCCGG
Organism: Streptomyces lincolnensis; assembly: GCF_001685355.1. GTDB lineage: Bacteria > Actinomycetota > Actinomycetes > Streptomycetales > Streptomycetaceae > Streptomyces > Streptomyces lincolnensis. The sequence continues at coordinate 771,220 of NZ_CP016438.1, forward strand.
GTAGGTGACCTTGCCCCGGATCCGTCCGGTCAAGGACGACGTGGTGGACGTCTTCCTCGGTGACGCTGATGACGGCGTCCCCGACGGGGACGCGGAGGCCTTCGACTTCTTGACCCCGGCCGTCGGGGACGCGGAGACCTTGGACGGGGAAGGTGTGGGGGACTTCTTCTCCTCGGGCGACGCCGGCGGGTCGGTCTCCTGGGAGTTGGCGACGGCCGTGGCCGGAGCCCGCCCGGCATCCTCCTCGCGGTCCGGCTGCATCACGATGGCCAGGCAGACGAGAAGACCTCCGACGACCAGCCCCGTGGTCGTACCCACCATCAGCCGGCGTCTGCGCCTGCGCTGCCGCGCGGCCTGGCGTGTTTCTTGCATGTCCATCCGTTCGGAGAGCGTGTCGCTTGCGCTATCCAGTGGCCACGGATGGCAAAAAGGTTGCCGCCGATTTTTCGATCGGTTTTCGGTCGTGCGGGCCGGACCTGGGGCGCTCCCTCGGGTCCTGGGACAAGGGTGTCGCGGACGTCGGCCGGCCGGGCCGGCTCGCACACGGGCAGGTGCGCCGTCATCGCCTTCTCGGCCGCGCGGGCGGCGGCGAGGTCGGATCGTGGAAGGGCCCCGTCCCATACGGTCGAGAAGGGTTGTCGGCGCCCTGTCGGAGCACCGCCCGCCCCGTTACCCGAGCGGTGCCCCAGCAGGTCTCGGGTCAGACGCGGCGGCGGGTGAAGCGCTGGTTGGGGTTGCCTGCGTAGGTCCACTGGGAGATGCGGGCACCTTCCGCGGTCGAGTGCTCCCACACGTCCAAGGCCAGGCCGGACTCCCGGTTGACGAGGCTGATCACGTCACCGCCGTGGTCGACCACGCGCCATTGCTGGCCGGTGGCGCCGCTGTCGGCCTGCTGGACGACGTCCGCGCCGGTTGCGGTGCCCGTGGGCTGGAGGAACAGGCCGCTGTGCCGGGCCTTGAGCCGGACGTGTCCGTCGCCGACGTCCACGAATTCGAACTGCTGGTTGGAGCGGCTGTTGGCGGTCCACTGGACGAGCCGGGCGCCGGCAGCGGTGGAGGCCTCGTGGATGTCGGCGGCCCTACCGCTGTGCTGAGCCACCAGAGTGTAGGCGGCCGGGCCGCCGGGAGTGTTGCCCAGCTGGGCTTCCCACCTGGTATTCGACCCGGCCGCGTCGGCGGGAAGGCGGTCCCGTGCGGCGGTGTCGCCGTACATCGTCCAGCGGGCCCAGTCGACGACGGTCCTCGGGAAGCGCTGGTCGCTCCAGAAGCTGGTGTGGCTGCCGCCGACGAAGGTGAGGAACGCCTTGGGCCAGGCCATCTCCGAGTACGCCTGCCGGGCCGAGGAGTACTGCGTGGTCGAGTCCCGGTCGCCGTGCACGAACAGGACCTTGGCCGAGACCGAGCTGGACGGGTTGCCCATGTCCACGCAGGACTGGGGGTTGGCGGAGATGATCCGGCTGTCGGGCCAGGAGGTCAGCAGACCGTGGGTCACCATGCCACCCAGGGAGTGGCCCGAGACGCCGACACCGATGCCGGTGTTGATGTGCCCGGCCAGCGGTCCGCTCGCGTTGAGCGCCAGGGTGTTGGTGAGGATCTGCGAGACGTCCTTGGAGGTGTTGCCGTTGTTGACGTCGGTGAAGTTGTGGTTGAAGTGGGGAGCGGGGACGACGAAGCCCGCCGAAGCCAGGGCCCGGATGATGAACAGGGAGTTCTGCGGGCTGCTTCCGTAGCCGTGGGTCATGTTGTAGACGGGGAAGACCCCGCCTGCGACCGGGGCGTCCGTCACCGGGCTGCCGCCGGCGGTGCCGGTGGCCGGGTAGTAGACGTAGGTGGTGCACGGGCGGCTGCCGCGGGTCCAGTTGTACCGGCGCACACCGACCGCGAACGGCGTGGTCGGTGCCGTGTCCATCGGTCCGGCGGCGGCCGGCACCTGCCCGGTACCGAGCAGGGACAGACCCACGCCCGCCACTCCTGCCGCGCTCATACCGAGGAACGTCCGTCGCTGCATGGTCATGAATGACTCCTTGGGTACAGGGATGGGTGGAGCGTTTGGCGTTCGGGTGGGCCCGTACCGTCGTGGTCGGCCCTGGTGTACGGGTACGCGTCCTGGCTCACGCCTGCCGGCCCGGCTACCTCGCCCGGCCCTGCACGGGCTCCGTCCGCTGATACGCGCCGCGTCCGGGCACGACGTCGATGACCGCCGTGACCGGTCCTGTGGCGGTCGTCCCGGTGACGGTCACCTCACCCGGCCTGTCGGTCGCGCCGGGTGGCAACGGCTGCCAGCGGACGGGGACACCGGTGACCGTGTTGTCGGCGGTGGTGAGCACGCGGATGGAGGAGGGCAGCTTCGGGGCGGCTCCCACCATGGTGGCGGTGTAGACGGTGTCCTGGAGGATGTGCTTGGCGCGGCTGGCCTTGAAGACGTTGATGGACGCGAGCGGCTCCCACGTGTTCGCCAGTCCGGGCACGGCCCGGAACATCGGCTGGTAGCTGGCCGGCTCCCACACCAGCACCCCTGAACCTCGGTTGTCGACCACGTCGTTGGCGGCCTGGAACACCCTCCGGATGGCATCCGCCTGGCCCTGAATCGTGCGCGGGAAAGGCGAGTTGGGCAACGGCGAGCCGTCGCCGCCCGAGGCCGGGTAGGCGGTTTCCGCGATGTCGATCTCGTAGCCGGGATGGGCGGTGGCCATGGCGTTCAGGTTGCGATCCAGCGCGTCGGGCGTACCGTGCCACTCCGGGTAGTACGAGATGGCCAGCACATCGGGGTTCTGCCCCTTTGCCTTCACCCGGGTGAGGAACTGATGCCAGAACTCCATGGTTTTGGCGAGCTTGTCCTTGTCGACGATCACATGTATCTCGACCTTGGATGTCGGTGACGCGTCGCGGACGGCCTTGATCCCGGCCGCGGCCAGAGTGGTGAACCGGTCCCAGGACTGGTCGTAGAGCTTCTGCTCCGCAGGGTCGGTCGACCGCCAGTACTTCCACAGCAGGCCACCGCCGGGCTTCGACTGGTAGATGTCGGCCTGGTCGACGAAATACGGCGGATTCGCCGTGCCGATGTGGGCCGCCTCGCTGCCGTACATGAAGCCATTGATGATCTCGTTGCCGACGGCCACCTTCTCAGGCGTGGTGCCCTGCTCGATCAACCGGTCCAGGTAGTCGGCGGTGTAGTCGTACACGGCCCGGGACAGGTCCGCGAACTCCAGCTCGGCCCAGGCGCGTGGTTTCGGTTGCTTGCTCGGGTCCGCCCAGGAGTCCGCGTAGTGGAAGTCGATCCCCAGGCCCATGCCCCGCTGCTTGATCCTCTTCGCCGAGACCAGTGAGCGCTCCGGACCCTGACGCGGTATCGGCGTCGGCTGACCGGTGCTCTCGCTGCGCGGCTCGTTGAACATCCGCAGCCGGGTGTGCTGCATGCCACGGTCCTTGGCCACGTCGAGCAGGTGCGGCCCGGCGCCGCGGTCTTCGGCCAGGGGGTCGACCCAGTACTGCTGGTCCTGGACGTCGTCCATCCAGGACAGGTCGGCGCCGAGGGTGAGGTCGTCACGCAGATAGTTGAAGACCTGGAGCTCGCTGACGCCGGCTTGGGCACGGCCTGGTCCGCCTGTGAAGGTCAGCCGGACGAAGCGCGTTGCCGGCCGGGTGAACAGGTGTACTTCCCCTCGCGCCACGGCTTGGTTGCGGGATCTGTCGGCGATGGTCTTCCACCGGCGGCCGTCGGAGGAAGCCTCGACGACGTACCGGTGGGCCACACCGCGGTCCGGGAACATCACCTTGACCTTGCGCAGATTGTCGTAGCTTCCACCGAGGTCGACGGTGAGCCACTGCCGGGCGCCGGCACGGCCGGGGTACCAGGACGTCGTCGGGTCGCCGTCGATGGCCAGTCCGGCGGTCGACGAGCCGTTGCCGGCTGTCGCCGAGGCCCAGTCCTTGGCGGCGATGTTGCTTTCGATCGGCTTGATGTCCGCCGTCCCGAAGGTCGCATGGGCCGGCGCGGGCACCATGAGTAAGGTCGCGGACACCATGGTGACCAACGTCGTCGTGCCCGCGATGGCGCGGGCCGGACGCTTGATGCTCATTCCTTCTCCTGACGAGGTGACAGTGTCGTGGTCCCAAGGGCGCGGGAGGTCAGCCGGTCGCGGCACCGACGTCGAGGTAGTCGACGTTGGGAAGACCGGCTGCCGTGGTCGGATCCAGTCGGATGGTGTTGCTGCCGCCGTTCAGCGGGATCGTCACGGTCTTGGTCGACCACGTCGTCCACGCACCGGTGGACTCGAACGAAACCGTCCCCACCGTGGACCCGTTGACGATCAGGTTCGCCGGCCTCGTGCCGTCAGTGGCGCCATTGGCGAACCGGACCCCCACCGTCGCACTGCCGGCGGCCGCCGAGGTGACCGTGAACTGTGCGAAGGCCCCCGCGGCGGCGGTGCCGTTGCAGAACCCGCTACCGGAATAGCCCGCTTGGTTCGAGTCGATCGTCCCCTGGCACTGGGCCGGTGCGGTCTCCGCTTCGTACCGCTGTCCCGATGGCGCGTCGGCAGAGGTCTTGACCAGTGAGAGCTGGTCGACGGTGACGCCGCCCGAACCCGACGCCCGCACGGTGACGGTGGCGGCCCCGCTGGGCAGCGCGATGCCGGTGAGCTCGCGCTTGGTCCAGCCGCTCGACGACGGGATGCCGAGGGTGCGTTGGCTGCCGTTGGCGCCGGTGATTACAACCTGTCCGGCGCTACCCCGAGCGTGCAGGGACAGGGCGTAGGTGCCTGCGGGCACCGACTCGATCCGCTGCTCGACGCCGCCGCTGTTGCTCACCTGGAGGGCGAAGCGAGACCCGTTCACACCACCGTTGACGTTGGTCACCGAACCGCCGAGGTTCCGCCATCCCCGCACACTGGAGACGATGATGCGGTCGGCCTGGATGTCCGGGTTGAGGATGTGGTTGTTCGCCTGCCCGACACGCCACTCTCCGGTCGTGACGTTGAACTGCCACTGGCTCACCGAGTGGAACTGCGGCCGCGCGCCGGACTTGGTGATCGGCACCCACTGGTTGTACCCGATGCCGTTCCAGGCGAAGTCGGCCCAGCGGTCGCCGGCGTAGATCACCGTGTTCTGCTTGGTGCCCTTGACCGTCACGAAGAACCCGGTCTGGGTCACGTGGCTGTAGTCCATCTCGGTGCCGGGAAGGACGTACTCACTGCTGTACGAGCCCTGAACGTTGCTGCTGGTCGACTCGTTGACGTAGTTCACCGAGGTGTTCCAGCCGTGCAGGTCCGACGCCGCGTGGTAGTACTTGCCGTCGAGCTTGAACATGGCGTTGCCCTCGCGACCGGCTCCGCGGCGGATCTCCACGCCCGGCTCGATCCGCAGCGAGTCGGACTCCCGGAACTTGGCCACGAAGCCGCGCGAGCGTCCTTCGCGGTTGGAGAAGATCAGGTAGTCCTTGCCGTTGTCGTCGGTGAAGACGGTCTGGTCCCCGGTGCCGGTCGTGGGCGAGTTGGTGATCTGGGTCTGGAAGTAGCCGTAGTCGAAGGTGTCGGTGGGTGAGTCGCCCTGCAGGAGCAGAACCCCGTGTCCGCCTCCGACATAGGCCTGGGTGGCGAGCACGTACTTGCCGGTGTTCTCGTTGTAGGAGACCCCGAGCCGCCCGACCCACCCTGCCTGACCCAGCGTGGCGCCGTTTTGGATCGGGGTGGACCGTGTCGCGATCCGGTTCTCGAACTTCCAGTTCACCAGGTCCTTGGACGAGTACACGGGGATCGAGACGAAGCTGACGTTGCCGTCGTACTTCCGCGTCGGATTGGCCCGGTACAGCTCGGCGCCGGTGTAGTGCACGCCGTACCAGTAATAGGTGTCCCCGAACTTGAAGACCCCGCCGCCCTGCGAGTAGATGGGGTTGCCGCTGGTGTCGTTCCAGAAGGTGTTGTTCGTGATGGTCTGGAACGTGCCCTCGTCGGCCGCCTCCAGATCTTCGGCGGCGGTCATCAGGGCCGTCTTCGCCTTGGCGACCTCCGGCTTGGTGGCCGATGTGTCGTCGGCTACGGCGTCCGCGGAACGCAACGCCTTGGCGAAGGGTTTCCAGGATCCGGCCGTGTACTTCGACGGAGTGCGGGTCTCGTACTCGGACACCAGGTACTTCAGACCGCGATCCACCACCGGTCCGGTAGCGGCACCTTGGGCTTGGAGCTCCGTTGTCGATGTCTGCGCCGTCGTTGTCTGTTGTGTCTCCGCCGACGCGGCGCCCGCCCAGACGGGCGCCGCTAAGGACACGGACAACAAGGCGGCCGCGGCCAACTTCCAGTGCTTCGAGACGACACGCGTTCGGAATCTCAAGATGTCACCTTCCATCACTCTCGAAGGCGCCGAGGTCCGGCGCGCTTCCGTTGAAGGGCAGTCCCACCGCGGTGCCCTTGTCGATCAGGGCACTGTTCGCCGCGAGACGGAGATGCGGCAGTACGGGCAGGCTCCCGTCGGTCTGTCGGGGCGCGTCCCAGCCGGACGTCGACACACTCTGGAACGCGGAGTCCGACAGCGGGACGCCGAGGTTCCAGGAGTTGTACGCCGCGTTCGTGCCGGTCATGTACGACGTCGGCGTTCCGGTGTAGGCGATGTTGTTGCGCAGGTTGCCCCGGCCGACGGCGGCACCGCTCGAGTCGACGCCACGCATGTTGAAGTTGGGGTGGTTTCCGTAGCCGGTGTTGTTGAAGAAGTCGTTGGCCACCGGGTGGTGGTTGGCGTAGAAGCCGGCCGCCTTGTTGAGGAACGCCACCGAGAAACGAACGGTGTGCTTGGGCGCGTTGGCTTCGTAGTCGCCGCCGTAACCGCCCGACTTGAAGCCGGCTCCGTTGCCGGAGGGCGTCGTCGTCCCGGGCACGTAACCGTTGCGCCAGGCCCACGAGTTCTCGATGATCACGGGCGAGTAGGTGGAGATGAGGTCGAAACCGTCATCGGCGTTCCACCACGCGCGGCAGCCCCGGAACACGTTCGCGGCGCGGCCGACCGGCGTGTAGTGCGCACCGAACCCGTCGGCGTTCTCGCCGGGACCGTCGTTGCTGCGCAGGTCGTAGTTGTCATGCGAGTCCGAGTTGAGGACGAGGTTGCCGCCACCGCCGTTGATGAACAGGCCGGTGCCCATGTGGTGGTGGGTGTTGATCTGCTCGAAGGTGTTGTTGCTGCCGGAGACCCAGATGCCCCAGGACTCGGCGTTCTGGTTGTTGTTCTGCGGAACGCCCTTGACTTCCAGTCCTTTGAGGTGGATCCAGCTTCCGGTGACGTTGAAGCCCTTGATGCGGCAGTTGTCCGCCATCCGTGAGAAGTCGAAGACCGGTTTCTCGCCCGGCTGGGCCGCGTACCGGATCGGGCTGCCCGAGCTGCCGCTCTTGTTCAGGGTGATCGCGTCGACTCTGGCGGTCTGGCTCGAACAGGCGCTGTTCGCGCGGGTGTAGGCGTAGGTGCCGCCCCGGAAGTAGACCGTGTCACCTGCCGTGGCGACGGCCTGCGCACGGGCGATCGACGCCCACGGAGCGGCCTGCGTACCTGCCGCGCCGTCATTCCCGTTCGGGGCGACGTAGTAGGTGCTTGCGGCCCCCGCGGTGCTCGCGGACGCCGGGCCGGCGACCAGCGCGATGGAGCTCGCCGTGACCACCGCGAGCAGGAGGGTGGCAAGGGGGACGAACTTCGCGGTTCTCACAGCGTCATCTCCCGGGGTAGGTGATGTTCGGCCGCGGTGGCCGGGCCGGGCGGGACGGCGTCCTCGTCAGCCGCACCGCCGACGCCGGCCCACCGGCTACCTGAGATACGTGGCCAGCGGGTGGTTCTGCCGTCGTATGTCTCCGGCGACGAGACCGGCGATCCGCTGCGCACCGTAGGCTTCGAAGTGGGTGTGGTCGTTGCAGAAGAAGGCGCCCACGGGGCCCGATCCGTAGTCCCCGTTGTTCGGGCAGAAGCGCAGGTTGTTGTAGAGGGCGACGCTCAGCGACTGAAGGTCGACGACCGGCGTCCTGGTGGCGGATCCGACGGCGAAGGTCTCGTTGACGAAGCCCCGGTTCTTCGTCGCCGTGCCGCCGGAGCAGGTGATGGCGGCCACCGGGGTGAGCAGCACCGGGTGCGCGCCCCGGGCGAGGGCGGCCTGCACCATCTGGGTCATCAGCTGCTGGTAGCGGGCCGGGCCGACGTGCCGGGGGCAGGTCGAGGAGGAGTCGTTGATGCCGAACTGGATGAACAGGTAGTCGCCGGCCTTCATCCCGGTGCTCGCGTTCAGCATCGCCTGCCAGCGTGACGAGTACGTGCTGGAGGTGAGGCGGCACTCACCGTCGGAGCCCTTGGTGCCGCTCACGTTCCCCTCGTACAGCCAGGTCTGGATGCTGCGGCCGCCCACGGCCTGGTTCTTGACGGTCACGTCGCTGTTGAACAGGGCGTCGAACTGGCTGCCCCAGCCGGCCGGACAAGGGCGGCCGGCGCTCGGGTTGGCCATGGTGGAGTCACCGGCCAGCCACACGGTGACCGGTGCGGCCGCGGTTCGTGCAACCTGAGTCCCGGCGCGGGAGGCTCCGGTGCAGTTGGCGGCGGTGTCGTCCGCCGAGGCGGCACTGACACCGAGGCTCGACAGGGCGATCACCAGCGCGGTGGTGATGAGCGTGCGGAATCTCTTCATGCGGTCCCTCCCGGGGACGGGGACGGTCGCGCTTCGGTCAGCGCAGGTGGGCGGCCAGGGGCAGGTTCTGTTCCCGGATGCTCTGGAGCACCAGCCCGCCCATCTGGGTAGCGCCGTACTGCGAGAAGTGGGTGTTGTCCGTGACACCGTCGACGGAGGAGCGGAGGAAGAGCTGCGCGGAGGCGCTCGGGCCGAGGGACTCGACCAGCGCCTTGCTCTTGGCGGTCAGGTCGACGACAGGCACGTTCTGCGCCGCGCCGACCGCGCGCATCTCGGTGGGCAGGTTCACGCCGACGCCGTTGACGTGCAGCGCGGTGGGCGTGAGCCGGTTGCCGTTGAACTGCCGGCGGACCGGTGGCGTCACCAGGACGGGGACGCCACCCTTGGCGCGGACCCGCGTGATCATGGTGGTGAGGTTGTTCCGGTAGGCGGTCGCACTGGTCTGCTTGTCGTTGTGGCCGAACTGAATGAAGACGGGATCGTTCGCCTTGACCTTCGACAACAGCGCGGGGAAGAGCGCCGAGTTACTCAGGAAGCTGCCTGAACTCTCGCCCGAGTCCGCATAGTTGGCGATGACCGCACCGGCTCGCACCGCGGTTGTGATCATCTGTCCCCAGCCGGTGTACGGAATGGTCGACTGGTCGCACACGGTCGAGTCACCGGCCAGGTAGGCGACCAGCGGCTGGGCCGCCGGCTGAACCGAGACGGCCGAGACCTGTGGGTTGGAGCCCGCGAAACGAAGGTCCAGACCGGGGTTCCCGGTTCCGCCCTGCCCGGTGGGCTGACCTTCCGGTTGGCGCACGTTGACCGTGAACGAGTACGTGGCGACGGCACCGGCCGCTGTTCTCGTCGCCGGAAGCATCAGCCGCCGGGCCTCGGCCCACATCTCGGTCTGTCCGGCGGCGGCGCCGCCGATGGAGACCGTCACCTCGTAGTTGCCCGGCGAGACCCCGTACCGACAGATGATCGGCGAGGTGCCGGAACAGCCGGCCGGCAGAGCCTGCGGCGCGGCGGCAGCGGTGTGCGCGGCGCCGATGCCGGCCAGCACCGCGAGGGTCAGCAGGCCCGCCGCACCCAGTCGGGCGTCATGCCTGCCACGACGCTGCAATGTCATGCCCATTACAATCACGATCCCATCCTTGATCAGGGAGACAAGCGGGTTGAGGTTCATGGCCCGTCGCTCAGGCCTGCGTGAAACCGTCCATGATGACGGTGGGCCGGTTCGTGGCGGAGTCCCAGGCGCCCATGCCGTAGCCGGTGAACGGGGTCATGCACTCCGGCTCCCAGTAGAAGATGCCCTGCCCTCCCTCGGCCTTCAGCGCCTTGGTGTAGGCGACCAGCGCGGCCCGGGTGGAGGAGGCCCTGTCCACCCGGCCCCCGAACTCACTCTGAAGGAACGGTTTTCCATAGGCGTCGGAGATCTTCCGCATGTTCGCCACGATGCCGGGGGCCACGTCGGCGCTGCCGTAGGAGGAGAACACCGACATGTCCCACTTGCCGCCACCCGCGGCATAGCGGCTGAAGAACGTCGTCATCACGTCGTACTTCTGCGGCTGGGCCAGGTGGATGCACACCGTCGAGTTCGGGGACACCGCCTTGACCTGGGTGTACGCCGCGTTGAACAGCCCGGTCATCTGCGCCGGGTTGGAGACGCTGCCGACGGGGCGGCAGATCCCGCTGTTCGTCTCGTTGCCGATCTGCACCCAGGTGGGCAGCACGTCGTTGTTCTTCATGACGGTCATCGTCTGCTTCACGTAGGCACTCATCGCGGCGAGCATCTGGCTGTAGCTCATGTTCTTCCAGGCGGCGGGCGGGTTCTGCACGCCGACGGAGTTCCAGGTGTCGCCGAACATGTAGTCGAGCATGATCGACATTCCGGCGGCCTTGACCCGCTTGGCGAAGGCGGCGACCTCGTTGATGCCGCAGTGCCCGTCGGTCGGGCTGCTGGAGGGGTTGACGAACGTACGCAACCGCACGGCGGCGATGCCGTACCCCTGGAGAATGGTCAGCAGGTCCTGCTTCTGCCCGCTCGCGTTCTTCCAGGAGAAACCACGCGCCTCCATCTGCGGCACCCAACTGACGTCCACGCCCTTGACGAAGCCCGCGGCGGCTTCGGCGGGCGTCTCGAGTTCGGCGAACGCGGCCGCCGCGGCGATCGCCCCGGCGGTCGCGGTGGTGGCCTTGAGCAGAGTGCGGCGGCCGACCTGTCCGGAGCCGGATGCCTGGAGCGAGGACATGATCACTCCTCTCCGCCCACCGGCCACGCGAGACGCGGCGGCGGACAGATGACCGTGGGGGGAAGGTTGTTCGCATTGCGCCTGCAGACTGGGAACGCTCCCAGAAGAGTTCCATCAGCTTCCCGGCCGGTCATGTTTCTGTCAACCAATACGACGGAGGGGCGACGACGGAGCGTCAGAAGTCCAGGATCTCGGCCCGGCGATCTCGCAGCCATTACAGTGGTGCCGCCGTTGTCGAGCGCGTCGGAGCCGACCTTGCCGAACCTGTCCAACCTTGAGGAGATCTTCTCCGACGAGGGTGACGGCGTCGGCCGCGTGCGGTCGCCCGGCTGGCAGAGCAGCGTGTCACCGCAGGGACTGGCGGTGACCTTGATCGCCGACTACACATTCCCCGTCCGGGCCTGGTTGCCGTCGGCCGCGATCGTCGCGTTGCTCGGCGAGTTCCAGGTGGCCGCAGGCGCCGCCCGTACGACGATCAGCAGGCTGACGCGCCGCGGGGTGCTGGAGGCCAGCCGGCAAGGGCGGTACAGCTCCTACCGGCTGACGTCGCAGGCCGCCGTCGATCTGTGGAGCGGCGGCAGTTCGATCGCCACGTTCACCACGCAACCCGACACCTGGGACGGACGGTGGACCCTGATCGCCTTCTCCGTCCCGGAAGCGGAAAGCACACGGCGGCGCGCACTGCGCACCGCGCTGCGCTGGCGCGGATTCGCACCGCTGTACGACGCGGTCTGGGTGTCGCCGCACCCCCTGACACCCAAGGGGCGGATCGAGGTGGCCGACCTGGCGCGGGGAGCGGTGAGCGTGTTCCGCGCACGCCAGGAGGATCTCGAAACGGAGGCCAACCGCAACCCGGTCGAAGCCTGGGACCTGCCCGGCATCGCTGAGCACTACCAAACCTTCATCAGCCGTTGGAGCAGCCTGCTTCCCCATATCGGCGCCGGTGACGTCACCGGCGCCGACGCGGTACGCGCCCGGACCGAAGTCATGCACGCCTACCGGCACTTCCCCATCCTGGACCCGCTGCTCCCCATTGGGCTGCTGCCGCCCGACTGGCCCCGGTCACGGGCTCGGGAAGTCTGCGTCGCGGTGTACGACGGCCTGGTCCAGCAGGCCCAGGACCACGTCCGCGCCGCGGCAACCCGTTTCGCCGAAGGGCCGGACCTCGACATCAGGGCCCACACGATCGCCGGCATGAGTGCGGGTATCGGCCACGGCTGATGGCCGTACCACCCCTCCAGTCTTGCGACCCTTCCCGGGGGAGAACGAAAACACGTCTCGACGATTGACAGATCGACACCCGGTCGGGACCCTGTGTGCCATACCCGATGTGGGAACGTTCTCAGTATCCGGCGCTGCGAGTGGGATCGAAAACGCTTCGCTGTCGCCGTTCTCGCCAGATTCCCGAGGATGGTCTTCCATGCTTGAGTCACCGTCGGCCGGTGTTCAGCGGCTCGCGCCGGCAGCGGGGTCGCCGCGGACAAGTACGTGGGCAGCACTGGAGCCGAGGCATGGTCGGCCTCCGACGACAGCCGACTGCTGACCGACTTGGGAAGGTCCGAGCAATCCACGTCGGGGACGCCTGCGGGAACCTGTCGGGCAGATCGGGGCGTGCGAGTGCGTCCGGGGGCGACACCTCAGTCGTTTCAGTAGCGGACCGCGCACAACCCGACCACCGACGCCCCGGCCCGAAGCCCGACCCAAATGACATCCCCGGACGCGAGGCCCGTCACACCGGACGCGTCCGCCCCGCCCAATACGGCTCCCGCAACCGTCGCTTGTACAGCTTGCCGTTGGGGTCGCGAGGCATCTCGGTGGTGAAGTCGACGCTGCGGGGCCGCTTGTAGCCGGCCAGGTGCTCGGCGCAGTGGCTGAGGATCGCGGCGGCGAGGTCGGGGCCGGGTTCGTGGCCCGGGGCCGGTTCGACGACTGCCTTGACCTCCTCGCCCCAGTCGTCGTGGGGGATGCCGAAGGCGGCGGCGTCGGCGACGGCGGGGTGAGAGAGGAGGACGGACTCGATCTCGGCCGGGTAGATGTTGACCCCGCCCGAGATGATCATGTCGATCTTGCGGTCGCGCAGGAAGAGATAGCCGTCCTCGTCGAGAACGCCGAGGTCGCCGACGGTGAAGAAGTCACCGATGCGGTTCTTCCGCGTCTTGGCCTCGTCTTTGTGGTACGAGAAGGCGCCGGTGTTCATCTTGAGGTAGACGGTGCCGAGTTCACCGGGCGGGAGCCGGTTGCCGTCGTCGTCGAAGATCGCGATCTCGCTGATGGGCCAGGCCTTGCCGACCGTGCCGGGCTTCTTCAGCCAGTCCTCGGCACTCGCGAAGGCACCGCCGCCCTCGCTGGCCGCGTAGTACTCCTCCACGCACGGGCCCCACCAGTCGAGCATCGCCCGCTTCACGTGCTCGGGGCAGGGTGCGGCGCCGTGGATGGCGTGCCGCATCGAGGAGACGTCGTAGCGGGCCCTGACGTCCTCCGGCAGGGCCAGCAGGCGGTGGAACTGGGTCGGGACCATGTGTGTGTGGGTGCACTTCTCCCGGTCGATCAGCCGGAGCATCTCCTCGGGCGTCCACTTGTCCATCAGGACGAGTCGGTGGCCGATGTGCAGGGACGCGCCCGCGAACTGGAGTACGGCGGTGTGGTAGAGCGGCGAGCAGACCAGGTGCACGTTGTCGTCGAACGGCCGGATGCCGAAGATGCCGAGGAACCCGCCGAGGTAGGCCTCCTCGGGCGCCTTGCCGGGCAGCGGGCGCCGGATGCCGCGCGGACGGCCGGTGGTGCCCGAGGTGTAGTTCATCACCCAGCCGAGGGTGCGGTCGGCGGGCGCCGACTCCGGTTGTCCGTCGAGGAGTTCGGCGTACGGCCGGAAGCCCTCGACCGTGCCGACGGCGTACCGGTGGGTGGCCGGCAGGCCCGCCTCGTCGGCGGCGTGTCGGGCGGGGCCGGCGAAGCGCTCGTGGGCGAGGAGCACCTTGGCGCCGGAGTCGGCGACGATCCAGGCGATCTCGGGGCCGACGAAGTGGTGGTTGACCGGGACGAGGTAGAAGCCGGCCTGGCTGGCGGCGAGGTAGGCGGTCAGCATCTCGACGCCGTTGGGCAGGACGACCGCGAAGGCGTCGCCGCGCCCCAGTCCGGCCGCGCGCAGGCCGTGGACGAGGCGGTTGGTGGCGGCGTGCAGACGGCCGGCGGTCCACTGCTCGCCGTCGGGCGCGATGAGGACCGTGCGGCCCGGGTCGGCCATGGCCTGCGCCCAGAAGCCCGCGGGAGGTGTGCTCGTGCCCGCATTCGTAGGCGTACTCGTCACTGGGCGCTCCTTCCGGCGATGCGGTTGATGCGGTCGACCGCCCGTTCGAAGCCGCGGGTGAGGTCGTCGAAGACGGCCTGGACGCTGCGTTCGCTGGTCATGCGGCCGACGATCTGGCCGACGGGCGTGCCCAGCAGCGGTTCGACCTCGTACTTCTGGATGCGGGAGACGGCCTCGGCGACGAGCAGGCCCTGAAGCGGCATGGGGAGGGTGCCGGGTCCGTCCGGGTCGTCCCAGGCGTCGGTCCACTCGGTGCGCAGCTGGCGGGCCGGCTTTCCGGTGAGAGAGCGGGAGCGGACGGTGTCGCCGGAACCGGCGGCGAGCAGCTTCTGGATGAGTTTCGGCGAGGGGAGCTCGGCTTCGGTGGTGGTCAGCCACAGGGAGCCCAGCCACACACCCTGGGCTCCCAGGGCCAGTGCGGCCGCCACCTGTTGCCCGCTGCCGATACCGCCGGCGGCCAGGACGGGCAGCGGGTCGACGGCGTCGACGACCTCGGGCGTCAGCACCATGGAGGCGATCTCGCCGGTGTGGCCGCCGGCCTCGTAGCCCTGGGCGACCACGATGTCGATACCCCCCTCCTGGTGCTTGCGGGCGTGCCGGGCGCTGCCCGCGAGCGCGGCGACGAGCACGTCCTGGTCGTGGGCGCGGGCCACCACGTCGGCGGGCGGGGAGCCGAGCGCGTTGGCGAGCAGCTTGATCGGATAGTCGAAGGCGACGTCGAGCTGGCTGCGGGCGACCTGCTCCATCCATCCGGTGATGCGCCAGCCGGAGACCTCGCCCTCGGCGAGTTCGGGCACGCCGTGTTTGGCGAGGGTGTCCTGGACGAACTGCCGGTGCCCCGCCGGGATCATCGCCTCGACATCGGCCTCCGTCAGTGTCTGATTCTCCGGGGCTTCCACCTTCTTCGCGGGCATGACGACGTCCAGGCCGTAGGGCATGCCGTCGACGTGTGCCTCGATCCAGTCGAGGTCGCGTTTGAGGTCGTCGGGGGCGGTGTAGCGGACCGCGCCGAGCACGCCGAAGCCGCCGGCCCGGCTGATAGCCGCGGCGACGGCGGGGAACGGCGTGAAGCCGAAGACGGCGTGCTCGACTCCCAGTTTCTTGCTCAGCTCCGTCTGCATGGGCGCAGGATGCCGCAGCCCTCCGGCCGACGGAAGAGCTTTTCTGATACTCCGTCAGATTTCTGGTCGTCCGCCCACCCCGTTGACACACGGCACCACTGACACGAAAGTTTCACCGCACACAGTGATCCCGGAAAGATACTTTCAGCCGGTAGAGCGGGAGGCCTTGATGAGTGCGGACACGGCGGACGGCGGCAGACTGACCCGGCGTCAACTGGGGCGCGGAACACTGGCGTTGGGCGGCGCGCTACTCATCGCCCCGCTGCCGGGGTCAGCGGCGGCAGTGTCCGGGCACCCCGCCACGCTGCGGTACGGCTCACCCGAACGCGCCGGTCTGCTCCCCGCCCCGTTGCGCCAACTGGTCACCGACGCACAGGCGTTCCTCGACCCCTCCCCCAAGCACCCCTGGTACGCGGGCGCCGTCCTGCTCGCCGGGCGTGGCGGCACCGTGGCCCTCCACGAGCCCATCGGCATGGCGGTGCGCTATCGGGCGTACGACGAGAAGACCGACACCGGCGTCGAGTTCCCGGCCGAGCAGCAGATCCCGATGGCCGAGGACACCGTCTTCGACCTCGCCTCGGTGTCGAAGCTGTTCACCTCGATCCTCGCCGTGCAGCAGATCGAGCGCGGCGCGCTGGAGCTGGAGGGGACGGTCGCCTCCTATCTGCCGGAGTTCGGCAGCGCGGGCAAACAGGACATCACGATCCGTCAGCTCCTCACCCACACCTCGGGGTTCCGTGCCTGGATCCCGCTGTACGCGGCACCGACGCACGAGGAGAAGCTGCGGCTCATCTGGAACGAGGCACCCCTCAACCCGCCGGGCTCGGCCTATCTGTACTCGGACCTCAACCTGATCTCGCTCCAGCTGGTGCTGGAGAGGATCACCGGTCGCGGCCTGGACACACTCCTGCGCGACGAGATCACGGCACCCCTCGGCATGCGCCGCACCCGCTACAACCCGCCCGCCTCGTGGCGCCCGAAGGTCGCGGCCACCGAGGACGCCCGCAAGCCCTGGTCCGGCCTCGACCGCGGGCTGGTGTGGGGCGAGGTCCACGACGAGAACGCCTTCAGTCTCGGAGGCATCGCGGGCCACGCCGGGGTCTTCTCCACCGCCTGGGACCTGGCCGTGCTGGGCCGCACGCTGCTCAACGGCGGGGTGTACGGCAGGGCGCGGATCCTGCGGCCGGAGTCGGTGGAGCTGATGTTCACCGACTTCAACACCGCCTTCCCCGGCGACGAGCACGGCCTCGGCTTCGAGCTCTACCAGCACTGGTACATGGGCGCGATGGCCACCCCGCGCACCGCGGGACACACCGGTTTCACCGGCACCTCGCTGGTCCTCGACCCGACGACCGACTCCTTCCTGATCGTCCTCGGCAACTCGGTGCACCCGGTGCGCAGTTGGCGATCCGGTTCCGCTCCCCGGGTCGCCACCGCCAACGACATGGCGCGGGCCGTGCCGGTCCGGCCACGGCACGGCCGTTCCGCCTGGTTCTCCGGGATGGCGATCTCGACGACCGCCACGCTCGCGCTGCCCGCGCTCGACACGTCCCCGGGCGGTGCGCGCCTGCGCTGCGCGCTGTGGTGGGACACCGAACCCCGCGCGGACGTGCTGGCCTTGGAGGCCACGACGGACGGCGGTACGACCTGGAGTCCGCTGCAGTTCACGACCACACGCCAGGGCGACCGGCCGCAGGACCACCCGGAGGGCACGGTCACCGGCTGGTCGGGCCGGGTCTGGCACCGGCTCGCGGCGGATCTGCCGGCCGCCCGGCAGCTCGCCGTGCGCTGGCGGTACACGACCGACCGGCTGTACGTCGGGCGGGGTGTCTACGTCGACGGACCGCGTGTGGAGTCCCGAACCGGTGTTCTGTTCGACGAGGCGCGCCCGGCAGATGCGGCGCGGATCGAGGCGAAGGGCTGGACCGCCTCCGCCGACTGAGCGCTCGGTCGACTGACCGCTCGGCCGGAGACGTTCAGCCGGGGACGTCCAGCCGCTGGGTGCCCACGACCGACAGCAGCCGCAGCGCCTCCTCGGACGGCGAGCCCGGCACCGCGGTGTAGATCACGACCCGCTGGTCGCGGTCGGTGATGTCCAGGACGTCGCAGTTCACGGCGACGGGACCGACCAGGGGGTGGTCGAAGGTCTTGCAGAGCGTGGGGCGGGCGGTGACGTCGTGGGCGGCCCACAGCCGGGCGAACTCCTCGCTGCCTGCCTGGAGTTCCGCCACCAGGCCGGCCAGTTCGGGATCGTCGGGGTAGCGGGCGGAGGCAGCACGTAGGTGCTGCACCGAGGAGTGTGCGAACTCCTGCCCGTCCGACACGCCGTACAGTCGCCGGCCATGCGGGTGGGGTCCGAGGAAGGCGCGCCGGACGAGGTTGCGGTCACGGCGGGAGAGTGCGGAGAAGTCCTCCATGAGCGCCGCGGCCAGGTCGTTCCAGGCGAGCACCTCGTAGGTCGCCGAGATGACGATCGCGGCGGCCCGCGGAAGCCGGTGCAGCAGGTCGACGATGCTCTGCCGTACTTCGCGCGAAGGGCCGGACGGCGGGGCCGGCGGAGTGCCGGCGAGGTGGTGGAGGTGGTCGCGTTCGGCGTCCGACAGCCGCAGCGCGCGGGCGAGTTGGGCCAGCACCTCGCGGGACGGGTGCGGGCCGCGGGCCTGCTCCAGGCGGGTGTAGTACTCGGTGGAGATGTACGCCAGCTGCGCCACCTCCTCGCGGCGCAGGCCCGGGGTGCGGCGGCGTGGCCCGGCGGGCAGCCCGACGTCGGCGGGGGTGATGCGCTCGCGCCTGCCGCGCAGGAAGTCGGCCAGTTCTCGTCGGTCCACGTCCTCAGTGTGCGGGCAGGTCCGTGCGCCCAGCCAGGTACTGCCGGTGCCTGGATACGCCCCGGGCCGGGGCGCAGGCTCGACGGCATGACCAACGCAACCACCACTGCTCTGCTCGCCGACAAGGTCGCCTTCGTCACGGGGGCCGGACGCGGTATCGGCGCGGCGGCCGCCCGTCTGTTCGCCCGGGAGGGCGCTCGCGTGCTGCTGGCGGCCCGCACCGAGGCCCAGCTCAAGGCCGTGACCGAGGAGATCCGCGCGGCGGGCGGCACCGCCGATCACGTCCGGTGCGATCTGTCCGACCCGGAGAGCGTCCGCGCCGCCGTCGACCGGGCCGTCGAGCTGTACGGCAGGCTCGACGTGGCCTTCAACAACGGGGCGACGATCCAGCGGCCCGGGCCGATGGACGAGCTGCCCGAGTCCGACTTCGACCACGTCCTCGCGGTCAACCTCAAGGGCCCCTGGCTGGCCATGAACGCCGAGATCGCCGCGATCCGGGCCACCGCGGGCACCGGCGCGATCGTCAACAACTCCAGCGTCGGCAGCCTGATGGCCAACCCCTGGCTGCCGGTGTACGGCGCGGCCAAGCGGGCGGTGAACAGCCTGACCGCGTCGGCCGCCGCGACGTACGGCCCGGAGGGCATCCGCGTCAACGCCATCGCCCCGGGCACCACGCTGACCGAGATGATCGACGAGTGGGAGACCAGCTCCCCCGGCATCGTCGACCAGCTCACCGCCCGCACCCCGCTGGGCCGCGCCGCCGCCCCGGAGGAGATCGCCCAGGCCGCCGCCTGGCTGCTGAGCGACCGGGCCTCCTACGTCACCGGGACGGTGCTGCGCGTGGACGGCGGCATGCAGGCGTAGCGGTCAGCCGGCCTGAGCCTCCGGGCCCTGGCCGGCGCTCTCCAGGACCGCCATCGCCGCGTTGTGGCCCGGCACCCCGCTCACCCCTCCCCCGCGTACCGCGCCCGCGCCGCACAGCAGGACGTTGGGGTGGCGGGTCTCGACGCCCCAGCGGCCGGTGCCGTCCTGGGCGTAGGGCCAGGCCAGTTCGCGGTGGAAGATGTTGCCGCCGGGCAGCCGCAGGTCGCGCTCCAGGTCGAGTGGGGTCTTCGCCTCGATGCAGGGCCGTCCGTCGGCGTCGGTGGCCAGGCAGTCGGCGAGCGGTTCGGCGAGGTGGGCGTCGAGCTGCGCGAGGGTCGACTTCAGCAGTTCCTCACGTACGGCGTCGTTGTCCCGTTCGAACAGCCGAGCGGGGGTGTGCAGGCCGAACAAGGTCAGTGTCTGGTAGCCCGCCTCGACGAGGTCCGGGCCGAGGATCGTCGGGTCGGTGAGCGAGTGGCAGTAGATCTCGGAGGGCGGGGCGGCGGGCAGGTCGCCGGCGGCGGCCTGGGCGTGGGCGGTGGCCAGTTGCTCGTAGCCCTCGGCGATGTGGAAGGTGCCGGCGAAGGCCTCGCGGGGGTCGACGGAGCCGTCCTTGAGCCGCGGGAGCCGGGTGAGCAGCATGTTCACCTTGAGCTGGGCGCCCTCGGCGGGGGTGGGCGGCCGGTCGCCGGTGAGGACGGCGAGGTCCCGCGGGGAGGCGTTGACCAGGACGTGCCGGGCGGCGACGACGGCCTCCCCGTCGGCGGTGCGGTAGGTGACCTCGGCGGTGCGGCCGTCCGTGTCGATGCGGACGGCCTCGTGGCCGGTGGCGATGACGGCGCCCGCCGCGCGGGCCGCCGCGGCCAGCGTGTCGGTGAGGGCGCCCATGCCGCCGACGGGCACGTCCCAGGCGCCGGTGCCGCCGCCGATCACGTGGTAGAGGAAGCAGCGGTTCTGCTTCAGTGAGGGGTCGTGGGCGTCGGCGAACGTGCCGATGAGGGCGTCGGTGAGGACCACGCCCCGCACCAGGTCGTCGGTGAAGCGCTCCTCGATCGCGGTGCCGACCGGTTCCTCGAAGAGGGCCCGC
This sequence comes from Streptomyces lincolnensis, assembly GCF_001685355.1. Classification (GTDB taxonomy): domain Bacteria; phylum Actinomycetota; class Actinomycetes; order Streptomycetales; family Streptomycetaceae; genus Streptomyces; species Streptomyces lincolnensis. Next base: position 791,311 of record NZ_CP016438.1, read on the forward strand.
CAGGCCTCCTCGTCGTCGATCCGGCGGCGCAGTTCGTCCCGGGTGGGCAGCGGTTCGGTGAGCGTCGGGAAGACGTCGCGGGCCACGCGGCCGGTCATGTCGTAGAAGCGCTGCCAGGCCGCATACTCGCGCTCGCCGCCGGTGAGCCGGGCGAACGCCTCCCGGGTGCGCCGCGGGCCCCCGCCGACCAGGAGTCCGGTCGGCCGGCCGTCCCGTTCGACGGGGGTGTACGACGAGACCGTGCGCGTGCGGACGCGGAAGTCGAGCCCGAGGTCCCGGACGATCTTCTTCGGGAGCAGGCTGACGAGGTAGGAGTAGCGCGACAGCCGCGCGTCCACCCCGGCGAACGGCCGCGTGGAGACGGCGGCCCCGCCGGTGTTCTCCAGCCGCTCCAGCACCAGCACGGACCGCCCGGCCCGGGCCAGATAGGCGGCGGCGACCAGACCGTTGTGCCCGCCGCCGACGACGACGGCGTCATAGCTGCGGTGTCCCTCGTGTGCAGGCATGGTTCTTCGTAACACGGGATGATCCACATCGGCCAGAGGGGCGCTGCTCGGCGGGCAGCGGCTCACGAAGCCACGGACGCTGTGCGGGCCCACGGAACGTCGGATCTCCTCGGGAGGCTTGGCCCGGGGGCAGGTGCAGGCGACGTTGCGGGTCATGGACCGGGCCGGTTCGGGCAGCGCGTCCCTTCCGCCGTTCGGCGGAGGGTCCCGGGCCGGCTCGGTCAGGACGTACCGCTGGTCGTTCCGGGACTCCTTCGGGTCAGCGTCCGCCCGTGGTGTGCTGCTGGCGTAGTACCGCCACCCTGCGGTACAGCTCGACCGCCTCCGCGCCCCGGCCGAGTTGTTCCAGGCAGTGGGCCTCGTCGTTGCGGCTGGCGAGGGTGTCGGGGTGGGCGGGTCCGAGGACGTGTTCGCGGGCGGTGGCGACGCGGCGGTATTCGGTGAGGGCGTCGGACCAGCGGCCGAGCCAGCCGAGGCCGACGGCGACCTCTCGGCGGCTGACCAGGGTGTCGGGGTGGTCGGCGCCGAGGACGCGTTCGCGGATCGCGCAGACGTCGCGGGACTCGGCGAGGGCCTCCTCCCAGCGGCCGAGGCGGCCGAGGTTGACGCCGAGGCCGTGGCGGGCGCGGAGGGTCTCGGGGTGGGAGGGGCCGTGGACGCGGGTGCGGTCGTCGATCAGGTCGCGGTAGAGCTGGAGGGCCTCCGCGCTGCGGCCGAGGCGGCCGAGGCTGATGCCGACCTCGTAGCGGGCGGCGAGGGTGTCGGCGTGGTCGGGGCCGAGCGCCTGGGCGCGGGCCTCGGCGACCTCACGGTAGGTCTGGAGGGCCTCCGGCCAGCGGCCCAGCTGGCCGAGCGCGTAGGCGACCTCGTAGCGGGTGACGAGGGTGTCGGGGTGGTGCGGTCCGAGGACGCGGGCGCGGGCGGCGGCCACGTCGCAGGCCATGCGGTAGGAGTCCTCCAGGCGGCCGAGTCTGCTGAGGTTGAAGGCGAGGTTGTGGCGGCAGCGCAGGGTGTCGGGGTGGTCGGGCCCGATGCCGCGTTCCCGTGCGGCGAGGACGGACGTGTACACCTGGTGTGCGTCGAAGTGGCGGCCCAACTGGCCGAGGACGTAGGCCATTTCCTGGCGGGCGGCGAGGGTGTCGGGGTGGTCCGGGCCGAGCGCCACGCTCCGGGCGCGGGCGACGTGCTTGTACTCGCGCAGGGCGTCGGCGGCCCGGCCGGTGCGGCTGTAGGTGAACGCGACCTCGTAGCGGCTGGCGAGGGTGTCGGGGTGCTCGGGTCCGAGGAGGTGCTCGCGTTCGGCGGCGACCGCGCGGTGCACCTCGCCGGCCTCGGCCCAGCGGCCGAGCCGTCCCAGGCTGAGCCCGGCGTTGTGGCGGCCGGCCAGCGCGGTGACCACTTCGGGGGACGGGGTGGGCGGCCCGTCCGGAGCGGGTTCCTCGGGGCGGCCGCCCACCGGGCGCGCGATCCACTCCCCGGTCAGACCGGCCCCGGCGTCCGGGGGTGTGGTGCTCAGAGCCGCTCCGGCGGCCTTGTGACCCGTGGTCATGCCCCGCGTCCAGGAGGGCAGGCGGGGTTCGCGGGAGGCGGCCGGCTCGGGCGGGCGGAACTCCGGCTGCGGGGTCACCACGGTCGGCACGTAGGCCGGAGTGGACCGGCCCAGACCGATGCGGCGCCCCAACTCGCGGGCGTCGCGCGGTCGTTGCTCGGGGCGCTTGGCCAACAGGTCGAGGATCACCTTCTCCAGGTACTCGGGCAGGTCGGAGCGGTGGCTGCGGGGCGGCCGGGGCGGGGTGTCGCGGTGGCCGACGAGGATCGCCCAGGCGTCGTCGAGGTCGAACGGCGGGGCCCCGGTGGCGATCTCGTAGAGCACGCAGCCCAGCGAGTACAGGTCGCTGCGGTGGTCGACCTCGGAGCCGCCGATCTGCTCCGGGGACATGTAGTGCGGGGTGCCCATGGCGATGCCGGTGCCGGTCAGCCGGGAGGTGAAGCCGATGTCGTGGCCGAGGCGGGCGATGCCGAAGTCGCAGATCTTCACGGTGCCGTCGGTGAGCCGCACGATGTTCGCGGGCTTCAGGTCGCGGTGCACGATGCCCTGCTGGTGGGTGTAGGCGAGGGCGGCGGCGACCTGGTCGGCGATCTCGACGACCTCGGCCACGGCCAGCGGATGCTGCTTGTTGTCCTCCAGGAGCTGGCTGAGGTTGCGGCCCTCCAGGAGTTCCATCACCAGGTAGAGGACGCCGTCGGACTCGCCGAAGTCGTGCACGACGGTCACCCCGCGGTGGCTGAGCGCGGCGGCCACCCGGGCCTCGCGGCGGAACCGCTCCCTGAGCACCCGGGTGAAGGCCTGGTCGTGGCCCGTGCCGAGCGGCTTGAGGCACTTGACGGCGACGTGCCGGCCCAGCGACTCGTCGCGCGCCCGCCACACCTCGCCCATGCCGCCGCGCCCGATCAGATCGAGCAGCCGGTACCGGCCCTGGATCAGCCTGCTGTCCCCCATCTCCTGCGACCGCCCCCGTTCGCCCCGCACACCTGGCTCGTCGCCTCGCCACCCCTGGCTGGTCCAGTATGGCGAGCTATCGTCCGAGTTTGTACGGTGCGGGGCGGGAGCCCGGGCCGAGGCGGTCCATGGCGCGCAGGATGTGTTTGGGCGGGAGTTGCCAGCGCAGACGTGCGGGAACGCAGCGCAACAGGGTGCCCGTGGCGCGCAACTGACGGGTGACGACGGTGGGTTCGGGGGCCGGTCTGCCGTACAGCTGGTGGGCGTACGGCGGCAGGGCGGCGTACGCCAGATGTGCCACGCGCCGCCACAGCAGTTCGCGCGCCGGGACCAGGAGGGGATGCGTCGGTGGGCGGAGGAGGAAGTCGTCCACCTCGCGTGCCTCTTCTCCTACGGCGAGTTCCGGTCGCACCTTCTCGAAGTAGGCGTTCATCTCCGCCTGGTCGGCGGGTACGGCGTCGGGGTCGAGGCCCACCAGGCGGGCGCTGGTGCGGTGTTCGCCGATGTAGCGGTCGGCCTGGGCGTCGGTGAGGCGCAGACCGGAGCGGCGGCCGACGTGCAGATAGGAGTCGATCTCGGCGCAGTGCACCCACAGCAGCAGCTCGGGTTCGTCGACGCCGTAGCGCTCGCCGGTGTTGGGGTCCGTCGCTCCGAGCATGCTGTGGATCTTCCGCACGCGGGCGCCCGCCTTCTCGGCGGCCTCGGTGGTGCCGTAGGTCGTGGTGCCGACGAAGTTCGCGGTCCGCAGCAGACGGCCCCAGGCGTCGCGCCGGAAGTCGGAGTTCTGCGTGACGCCGCGCACCGCGCGCGGGTGCAGCGCCTGGAGGTAGAGGGCGCGGACGCCGGCGACCCACATCGTCGGGTCGGCGTGAATCTGCCAGGTCACGGAGGAGGGCCCGAACAGCCCCGGGTCGGCCTCGCTCATGGGCCTCACCCTGCCACGGACGGTGGGGGCGGGTCGATACCGCGGGGGAACCACCGTCCGGTCGTTGAGATTTCACCTACCCGGTGGAAATTCGGTAAGGCTTCCCTTATAAGCTGCGATCATCAGCTCACCCGTACGACAGGACAGACATGCGCACCACCTCCCGCGGCCTCATCGCGGCGCTTGCCCTCACCCCCCTGCTGGCCGGCTGCTTCGCCCAGAGCGACAGCGGTGACACGGACGGCGAAGGGGCCACGGGTGGCCGGCTGCGGGTCGCCCTGGCCGTGCCGCCCGTGCAGGCCCTGTCCCCCTACAGCAACGACGCCACCGTCCTGAGCAAGCTGTCGGTCGCCGAAGGCCTGACCGCACTGAGCAAGGACGGCATCGCCACCCCGGCCCTGGCCAGATCCTGGACGCAGAAGAACCCCACGACCTGGACCTTCGAACTGCGCAAGGCCACCTTCCAGGACGGCACTCAGGTCACCGCCGAGTCGGTCGTGAGCGCCCTCGACCACGCGAACGCCGCCGCGCCCAAGCCGCGCGTCCTGAGCGACGTGACGCTGACCGCCAAGGCCGAGGACACCGACACCGTCACCCTCACCACCAAGGCGGCCGACCCCGTCCTGCCGCTGCGTCTGGCCAGCCCGGCGCTCGCGATCCTCGCCCCGAAGGCCTACGCGAAGAACGGCACCGTCAGCCCGGTCGGCACCGGCACCGGCGCCTTCCGGATCACCAAGCTGACCGGCAAGACCGAGGCGACCCTCGACCGCTACGACGGCTACTGGGGCGGCAAGGCCAAGGCACCCGGCATCGACGTCACCTGGATCGCCGACGGCACCGCCCGCGCCAACGCGCTGCGCGGCGGCGACGTCGACATCGCCGAGTGGATCCCGACCGCCCAGGCGAAACTGCTGCCCAAGGGCACCCGGCACGAGGTGCCCTCGGTCCGCACGGACAGCCTGATCCTCAACACCGGCAGCGGCCTCTTCACCGACGCCCCCCTGCGCGCCGCGGCCCGTGAGGCCGTCAACGGATCGGCCCTCGTCGACTCCGTCTTCGGCGGGTACGCCGATCCCGCGCAGGGCCTGTTCGGTCCCGCCGTCCCCTGGGCCGCCGAGGACCGCGTGCCGGTGACCGGCCGCGCCAAGGCCGCCACCACCGCCGAGGTGAAGACGAAGACCAAGGGCAGGACCCTGCGTCTGGCCACCTACACCAACCGCACCGAGCTTCCGGAGGCGGCGACCGTCCTCCAGCAGCAGCTGGAGAAGGCCGGGTTCACGGTCAAGCAGGACGTGCGCGAGTACACGCAGATGGAGGCCGATCTCCTGGCCGGCAAGTACGACGCGCTGGTCTTCTCCCGCGTGACGCTCCTCGACACCGGTGACGCGGTCGGCTACCTCGCCAGCGACTTCATGAGCGACGGCGTCTACAACATCGCCGGCCTGAAGGACCCCGCCGTGGACAAGGCCGTCAAGGCCGCCGCCGAGGAGGGCGACACGCAGGAGCGCCGCAAGAAGATCATGCGAGCCGAGGCGGAGATCCTGCGCACCGACGCCGTGATCCCGCTCGTGCACGAGCAGGCCGTGCAGGGCATCGCCACCGATGTCGAGGGCGTGCTCCTCGACCCCCGCGAGCGCTCCCTCATCGACGTCGACACGCACCTGAAGTAGCCCTTGATGACGGCCACTCACGGCAGTGCCGCCCGCCGCTTCCCGTGGCCGGCGGCGCTCGGTCGTGTCGTCGCCGGGGCAGCGCTGCTGACCGCGGTCGGCCTGCTGCCCTGGCTGTCCGGCACCGACCCGGCGCTGACGGTCCTGCGGGCCCGCTCCGCCGACCAGGATCCGACCGCGCAGCAACTGGACGCCATCCGGGCGCAGCTGGATCTCGACCAAGGACCGCTGGCGCATCTTCTGCACTGGCTGGGCGGCGACGCGGGCGTTTCCTGGGTGTCCGGCGAAGCGGTCCTGCCGCAGATCACCACCGCCCTGTCGGTCTCGCTGACGCTGATGCTGGGCGCGCTCGTCGTCACGCTGCTGGTGGCCGCCCTGGTCTGCGCCCGCACGGTCGTCCTCGGCTCCCGGCGGCGGCTGGGCCGGGGCCGGACGGGCACGACCGCCGCGGTCCTCGCCTCGCTCCCGAAGTTCCTGCTGGCCTCCGTACTGGCCACGGTGTGCGGGGTGTGGTGGGGCTGGTTCCCCTCCAGCGGCTGGGAGGGCCCGCAGTGGATGGTGCTGCCCTCGCTCGCGCTCGGCATCCCGTCCGGGGCGATGATCGGCGGAATGCTCGACCAGTCCCTGCCCGCCGCCTTCCACGAACCGTGGGCGCGCACGGCCCACGCCTGCGGCCTGCCTCCCTCCTACCTCGCGCGCAACGCGCTGCGCCGCACCCTGCCGGGTGTGCTGCCGCAGTTCCTGCCGACCGTCGTGGCTCTGGTCGGCGGCGCGGTCGCGGTGGAGAAGATCTTCAACATCCCGGGGCTCGGCCGGCTCGCCCTGGACTCCGCGATCGCCCAGGACCTCCCGGTGCTCCAGACCACGACACTGGCCCTGGTCCTGCTCGGCGTGGCCGCCGGTGTCGTCGTACGACTGCTGCGCCACGCCCTGCTCGGCCGGCCCCTGCGGGACGGCGCCCTGCCCACCCTGCACCGGCCCCGGCTCGTACCGCCCCGCTCGCTGCGCTGGATCGCCGGAGGCTGTGCGCTGGTCCTGGTGGGCCTCGTGGTGGCCGGACTGCTGCGCGACCCCCTGCACGTCGACACCGCGGCGCGGCTGCTGCGGCCGTCCGCGGCCCATCCCCTGGGCACCGACTCGCTCGGCCGCGATCTGCTGGCCCGGCTCGGCCACGGCGCGCTGCGCACGGCGGGGGTGGCCTTCGGAGTGACGGCGGTCAGCGCCCTGGCCGGGCTGCTGCTCGGCATGGTGCCGCGGGCGAGCGCGGGGCTGACGGAGGTGGTGTCGACCCTGCCGGCCGTCCTCGCCGGGCTGCTGATCGCGGGCGTCACCGGACCATCGGTGTTCGGGGCCGCCTGCGCGGTCTGCGCGGTCGGCTGGACGCCGTATGCCGCCCAGACCGCCGCGTTGCTCGAACAGGAGCGCGCGAGCGGCCACATCGCCGCGTCCGTCTCCCTGGGCGCGGGCCGCGCGCACCTGCTGCGCCGGCACCTCCTGCCCGCCGTCGGACCCGCCCTCCTGCGCAACGCCCTCCTACGGCTCCCCACCACCGTCCTCGTACTGGCCTCCCTGGGCTTCCTCGGCCTGGGCGAACAGCCGCCCACACCCGAGTGGGGCCGCCTCCTCTCCGAGAACCAGCCCTACGTCGAACTCGCGCCCTGGACGGTGCTCGGTCCCGCCGGGGCACTGATCCTGCTGTCGGTGCTCGCGGTGACGGGCAGCACGCTGGGCCGACGGGAGCGGTGACGGCAGTTTCAGGCTTGAGGTCAGGTTTCGAGGATGCGGTCGAGGCCGAGTGACACCTCGTGCAGCACGAGGCGGCTGCGCAGTTGCCGTACACCGAGTTCGGCCTTGAGCCGGTCGATGACGGCTTCGAACTCGCGGGCGTCGGTGCAGCTCATGCGCAGCTGGTAGTCGTAGTCGCCGGTGAGTCTCATGGCGCTGATCACCTGGGGCACGTCGCGCAGTTGCGCCTCGAATGCCGTGCGGTCCACACCCTCGGCCAGGCGGATGTCGCTGATCATCTCCATGCCGCGCCCGAACGCCTCCAGGTTCAGTTCGGCGCGGTAACCGCGGATGACTCCGGTCGCCCCAAGACGGCGTACGCGGTCGGCCACGGTGTTGGCCGACAGCCGCACCTGACGACCCAGCTCCTGATAGGTCGCCCGGCCGTCCCGGAGCAGCAGGGCGAGGAGCTCACGGTCGATACGATCCATGAACCCATGCTACAGATCATCGGCGTTCTCTCGTATCAGCCGAGTTTTCCTCATCCATAGCGCCATTACCGTCGAGAACATCGAGCCAATATCGGCGATATCGGTGCCAACATCGCAGGCATGGAAATCCTGCTGCTCCGGGTCTGTCTGGCCCCGTGTCTTGTGCTGCTCGTCTCCGTCGTCGCGCGCAGGCTCGGACCCCGGCGGGGCGGTCAGCTGATCGGAGCGCCGACGAGCACGGGCCCGTTCCTGCTGCTGATGTGCTCGACCTACGGTCCCGGACCGGCGGCGCGGGCCGCACACGGCTGCGTGACGGGAACCCTCGTGGTGGTCTGCTTCGGACTGGCCTACGCGCGCCTCGCCCCTGTCCTGCGGCCGGCGTGGACCCTGCTGGCCGCCCTGGCGGGCGCGGCCACGGCCGGCTTGGCCGGTGCGCTCTGCGGCAGCGTCCTGCTGACGGCGGGACTGACCGTGGCCGTGATCTTCGCCGGTCTGGCGACCCGGCCGAGCGGCGACCGAGGGCCCCGGCCGACGAACCGGGCCCGGGCATGGGAGATACCGATGCGGATGGCCGTGTCGGCCCTGATGGTCCTGGGCGCCGTGGCCACCGCCCGCGCGCTCGGTTCCTTCCTCGGCGGCGTGCTGGCCGCACTGCCGATCCTGCTGGCCGTCATGGGCACCGCCCTGCACCGGTCGGCGGGGGCATCCGTCGCCGCCGACCTGATGCGCGGGGCGCTGCACTCCACCGCCGGAACGCTGTGCTTCCTGCTGGTACTCGGCACCGCCCTGGTCCCGCTCGGCCCGGCCCCGGCCTTCCTGCTCGCCCTGGCCGCACTCACGACGGCCCACCCGCTCGTACGGCTCTCCCTGCCCGCCCTATACGGTCGGCCGGCGCCGGGACGGTGACAGGGGGCGGCGTCAGCCGGGCATCCGGTTGCCGTGCTGCACAGGCTCACCCAGCAGACCGGCGTCCTGCTGCCCGCCTGGGCCAACGAAAGCCTTTGCGCGTGCCTCCGCCCGGATGCTGGGGTGGCATGCATGGTGAGCACCCACGATGAGGCGCAGGCCCTCCGACCGTTGACCCTGGCTTGGGTGAGCCGGCATCTGGAAGTCGGCGAACGGATCGTCAGAACCGAGGTGTTGCACGGCGGCATCACTGCCGAGATGCGGCGGCTGACCGTCGGCACGCGGGACGGAGGCACCCGTGATCTGGTGCTGCGGAGCTTCGCCGCCCCGTTCTCCGTGGAGCACGCCGAGGACCGGCTGAACAGGGAGGCCGGCGCCCTGACCCTGCTCACGGGGACCGGGGTGCCGGCTCCTGGACTGGTCGCGGTTGATCCGACCGCCGCGCATTGCGAGTATCCGTCGCTCCTGATGACACATCTGGCGGGCCGGACGGTCCTCGCCGATGAGGGATTGCAGGCGCGCGTTCCACCGCTGGCTCGTCAACTCGTCGAGATCCACGCGGTGCGACCCGCCGAACGGCCCCGGAAATATGTCACGTTGACGACCGCCGACACAGTCGTGGTTCCGAAGGGCGTCGACGCGGCGGCATGGGCCGCGGCGATCGACATGCTCCGTAGGCCCGCGCCGTCCTATGAAGGGCGGTTCCTGCACCGGGACTTCCACCCCGGCAACGTGCCGTTCGACGTGCCGCCTTCAAGGCCGGCAGGTGCCCGGATCACCGGGGTCGTCGACTGGACGGCGGCCTCCTGGGGCCCGGCGGATCTCGACGTGGCGCACTGCTCGACCAATCTCGCGCTGCTGCACGGCCCGGCGTGGGGGCTGCGGTTCGCTGAGGCGTATGAGGAGGCCGGCGGGGTGCCGGCCGCAGCCGCGAGCGAACGGCTGTACTGGCGGGTGCGGGACGGGCTGGCGTGCTCGGAAGAAGTGCGGTTGGTGGCGCAGCCGTGGCGGGAGGCGGGCAGGACAGAGCTGACGACGCAAGTCGTGGAGGAGCGGCTGGATGCCTATGTCACCGCCCTGATGGACGCGCTGGGCTGAGCGGAAGCGGCGCGGGCACGGAGGCGAGCGTCGGCCCGGGCTGCCCCGTCCGGCAGTTCTGCGACGCTCCGCACGTGCGCTGGATCAGGTCGGCATCCGTCTCGAATCCTCCCGTGCAGCAGCGCGCCGTAGTGGCACGATCCCAGGATGACTTCGTCGATATCCGAGTCGTGGACCCGTATAGAGGCTTGGCTCGCCCGGCACACGCCTCGTACCTTTGCCGCTCTTGGCCCTCCGGCGGAGCGTTCGGCGATTGCCGTGGCCGAACAGGCCATCGGACAGCCGTTCCCCGAGCCCTTGGTGGAGTCCTTGCTGCGACACAACGGCATGGGCCACCGCGACCTGCTGCCGCCGTTCTGGTCTCTGCTTGGGGTGGAGGGCATCACCAGTGCCTGGCAGACACGTATGAAGATCTACGGAGATGTGCTGGCGGGAGCAGAGGAAGGCGACCCGGACGGGGAATTCGGGCCGTGGTGGCATGCCCAGTGGATCCCCATCGCCTACAACGGCAGGGGGGATTACCTCATCCTGGACATGCGCCCCTACCGTCGCCGCGGAAGGATCGGCGACGCCGATCATGAAACAGGATGCTCGTTCTCGCCCCACCCCATGTGGGCGTCGCTCCCGGCTCTCCTGGATGCGACAGCCACGGCTCTGGAGACAGGCGAGGCGGTGGACGGGTACCTGCCTGTCGCAGTCGACGAGGACGAACTGGACTGGGACTTCTGACACTCAGGCCGCTGCGACGACCTGGGGACGCAGGGCTTCACCGCAATCGCCTCTACCCCAGCGGCACCAGTCATCCAACCGGGCCGGGTGCGGTTCGCAGGGCGGCGTCAGGCTCGCCTCCCAGGCTTCCTGTTTACGTAACGAGGAGCGCCCCGCAGTAGGACACGGAAGCGCTTGCGGTGGGAGGCTTCCCGTATCCGGCCGCCGCCGCTCGCGCGGCGGCGGCCGGGGCGCGAGGACCGGATCCCCCCTACCGGAGTCCTCGCGCGAGGTGCCCCTCGGCGCCGGTGTTGCGGGAGTTGGCCCCGTCGCCGGAGGGCAGGGGCTGGAGCCGTGTTGTCGGCGATGCGGCTCCAGCTGGCCTCGGTATCAGCTTGTCACGACTCGGGGGCTGGGAGCCTGTGGGCGGGACGGCGGTCCGACTGCCCTGCCCATGAGGGTAGGCAACGACCGGGACGATGGGAACAGAAGGCGGGAGCGGGCTTTCAGGACAGACGACCAGCGCCTGTCCGACGAGTCAGGCCCTGGTGCCCGTCCCACAGGGCTTCGGACTTGCGCTTTCCGTTGCGGCAACTTCTACGGTCGTGTGTGTGGCCGGAGAGACCGGCCCGGCGAGGGAGGCACCGGCAATGGCCTGGTCGATCGCGCAGGTGGCGCGGATGTCCAAGGTGACATCGCGGACGCTGCGGCATTACGACGAGATCGGCCTGCTGCCACCCGCATGGATCGGGAGCAACGGGCACCGCTACTACGAGGAGGCCGATCTGCTGCGGTTGCAGCAGATCCTGCTGATGCGGGAGCTGGACCTGGGGCTGCGCGAGATCCAGGCGGTCCTGGACAGCCGGCTCGACCAGGTGGCCGTGCTCCGTGAGCACCACCAACGGCTGCTCGCGGAACGGGACCGGCTGGAGACGCTGGCCCGTACGGTCGGCCGCACCATCGCCGAACTGGAAGAAGGTGAGGGCAAGGACCGGATGACGAAGATCAACAAGCCGGAGAACCTCTTCGACGGGTTCCAGAGCCCCTCCGATGCCGAGGCCGAGGTACGGGAGCGGTGGCCGCAGGCATGGGAGCAGTCCCGGCAGGCCGTCGACGCGATGACCTCCGAGGACACGGAGCGCCGGCAGCGTGAGGTGACGGCGCAGATGATCCGTATGGCGGAGTTCATGGTGGCCGGCACGCCGGTGTCCGACCCTGCGGTACAGGCCGAGGTGGACGCCAACTACCAGAACATCTGCCGGTTCTGGACCCCGACCGCGGCCGCCTACAAGGGAGTGGGCCAGACCTATGTCGACGACCCGCAGATGCGGGCCAACTTCGACAGGATCGCCGACGGTCTCGCCGTCTACCAGCGCGACGCGATGACCGTGTACGCCGATACCCGGCTGAGCTGACCGCACGCGCCCAAGGGCTGTTCGGCGGGTCATGAGCGCAGCCAGAGGCCGGCCCCCTCCGCAACGCCGCATGACAGGACGGGCCGCGAGCAGGATCAACCGACAGGGACTCTCTCCCTGAGGAAACCGATCAGCAGATCGGTGACAGCCGATGGCCGCTCCATGCTGGGTAGATGGCCCGCCCCAGACAGTTCGACGTGCTCGGCGTTCGGGAGCATGTCCGCCAGCCGGGCCGCGATCTGTCGGAAGTCCGCCAGGTCATGCGCGCCCGACACGGCAAGGCAGGGAGCCTGAACGGCTGCCGGATCGCACTCGGCTTCTATCGGCTCGAACTCCTCGGCAGCGGACATCTGGAGCTCGAAGGCGTGCCGTTGCATCTGGCGAACCGCCTCGCGGACGGTCTCGTCGGCGTCCGGTCCCAGCCAGGTGTCGACCATCAACTCCGTCGCGCCGGCGATGTCACCCGCCTCGATCAGCGCTTCCTCGCGCTCGCCGAGTGCGATCAGTTCGGCAGAGGGTTCATGCCCGGGAAGGGCTGAGCAGAGCAACGCGAGGGCGTTCACCCGGTCCGGCCACTGCGCGGCCATCTCCAAAGCGACGTGCCCGCCGTACGAGGAACCCACGAGTGTCGCCTGTGCGATGCCCAGAGTGTTCAGGAGTGCCAGCACATCCTCGGCGTCGCTGTGAGGCCGGTCCGGCGCCGGAGTCTCACCGAAGCCCCGGAGATCACAGCGCACCAGCCGGTAACCCGCGTCGATCAAGGCCGGCCACTGGGCATCCCACATCCGCCGGTCGCACACCCCGGAATGCAACAGCACCAGCACAGGACCGTCTCCGGCCACATCATGAGAGAGCGTCATCCGGCAGACGCTACTCAGCGACTGCTCGAAACGCCTCTCGATCAGCACCGCCACTGCCCCGCGCATCAGCCCGGCGAATCATGCCGGTCACAGCACGAGCCACTGGGGACGGTCCCCTCGATCAGCGAGTCCCCGCGCGTGGATACGGCCGATCCCCACAGGGCGGAGATGCCGTGCAGGGCGGCCCACAGGGGCTCGGCACGAGCTGGCCGTACTCCACACTCTCGGCCAGGCGGCGAGGGGGGTGACTGCCTCCTCGACCCGAGCGCCAATGGCCCCTGTGGCTGCCGTGCCGAGCACCCGCTACATGTTGATCATGTGGCCGGCCAGGCCGTGGACGGCTTCCTTGACCGCCTCGCCCAGGGTGGGGTGGGCGTGGACGTTGCGGGCGACCTCGTGGACCGTGAGGTCCCACTGCTGGGCCAGGGTCAGCTCCGGGAGCAGCTCGGTGACGTCGGGGCCGATGAGGTGGCCGCCGAGGAGTTCGCCGTACTTGGCGTCGCTGATCAGCTTCACGAAACCGGTCGCGTCACCCAGGCCGTGGGCCTTGGCGTTCGCGGTGAACGGGAACTTGGCGACCTGGACGTCGAAGCCCTCCTCCCTCGCCTGCGCCTCGGTGTAGCCGAAGCTGGCGATCTGCGGCTGGCAGAAGGTGGACCGCGGGATCATCACGTAGTCCAACTCCATGGTCTCCGCGTCCGCGATCGTCTCGGCCGCGACCACACCCATCGCCTCGGCGGCATGCGCCAGCATCAGCTTCGCGGTGACGTCGCCGATGGCGTAGATGTGCGGCACCGAGGTACGACAGCGGCCGTCGACATCGATCGCGCCGCGCTCGGTGACGCGCACGCCGGTGTTCTCCAGGCCGTATCCGGTGACGTTCGGCGCGAAGCCGATCGCCTGCAACACCTTGTCCGCCTGAAGGACCTGCTGGGCGCCGTCCGTGCCGGTGACCGTGACACGGACCTGCGGACCCGACTCGTCGATCGACTCGACGCGGGTCGAGGTGAGCACATCGATGCCCAACCGGCGGTACTGCTTGGCCAGTTCGGCGGACACCTCCGTGTCCTCCAGCGGGGCGATCCGGTCCAGGAACTCGACGATCGTCACCTGCACACCGTAGTTGTGCAGCACGTAGGCGAACTCGATGCCGATGGCTCCGGCGCCCGCGATGACGATCGACTGCGGCAGGTCCTCGGCGAGGATCTGCTCCTCGAAGGTCACCACGCGCGACGTACGGCGGGTGCCGGGCAACAGCCTGGGGCTCGCCCCGGCGGCGATGACGCAGTGATCGAAGCCGATGGTGCGGGTGTTGCCGTCGTAGTCGGCCACCTGGAGCGTGTGCGGGTCGAGGAACGTGCCGCGACCGCTGATCTCCGTGATCTTGTTCTTCTTCATCAGGTAGTGGACGCCCTTGACCCGGCCGTCCGCGACCTTCCGGCTGCGGCGGAAGGCCTCCCCGTAGTCGAAGGAGACCTCACCCTCGACCTTGATACCGAAGGTCTTCGCCTCGCGCGTGAAGAGGTGCGCGAGTTCGGCGTTGCGCAGCAGGGCCTTGGTGGGGATACAGCCCACGTTCAGACAGACGCCGCCCCAGTACTTCTCCTCGACGACCGCGACACGCTTACCCAGTTGGGCGGCCCGGATGGCGGCCACATACCCGCCGGGGCCCGCGCCGAGTACGACGACGTCGAAGCGCTCACCCTGCTCGTCCATGGACAGCTTCCTTTCCACTGGGACGGCCCGCCCCCGCAAGGGACCGACTCGCTCCCGATTCGAACAACCTGGTCATCAACTCGACAGCGGTTTTGCTGGTATGCGCTTCAGCGCCCCGGCGCCATGATCTATGCCCACCCAGCCATCATCGGTGGAGGGCCGACGGCCCGTCGACTTCGCGCACTCCGGCCCCGGCGGCACCGAGCCTGAGGGTGTCGAGGTGCTCCTGATCCGCACCAGGGACGAAGCGCATCACCTCCTCGCGCGCTTGCGGTCACGGACTCTTCCTGTTTAGGATTACGATCGTAATTCTACAGCCTACTTCACCGGGAACCTCCATGGACCTCTCCACCAGCACCGCCCTTGTCACCGGCGCCAACCGGGGATTCGGCCGGGCCCTCGCCGCCGAACTGCTCAGCCGCGGCGCCACCGTCTACGCCGGCGCCCGCAACCCCGACCAGGTCGACCTGCCCGGCGTGAAGCCGATCGCGCTCGACATCACCGACCCCGTCTCCGTCGCGGCGGCCGCCGAGGCCACCGGCGACATCACGGTCCTGGTCAACAACGCGGGGTCGTCCACCGGCGCCGACCTGCTGACCGCCGACCTGGACGCCGTCCGCCTGGAGATGGACACCCACTACTTCGGCACCCTCTCGGTGGCCCGCGCCTTCGCACCCCAGATCGCGGCCAACGGCGGCGGGACGATACTGAACGTCCTGTCCGGCCTGTCCTGGGTCAGCTTCCCGGACTTCGGCGCCTACTGTGCCGCCAAGTCCGCCGAGTGGTCGCTCACCAACGCCCTGCGCCTCCAGCTCGCCGGCCAGGGCATCCGCGTGGCCGGCCTGCACGTCGGCTACATGGACACCGACATGGTCCGAGCCGTCGACGCGGCCAAGTCCGACCCGGCCGACATCGCGCGGATCGCCGTCGACGGCATCGCCGCCGGCGCCTACGAGATCCTCGCGGACGAGGCCTCCCGACAGGCGCAGGCCGCACTGGCCGGAGGCGTCTCCGCGCTCTACCCGCAGCTCCCCTGAGGACAGCTCCCCCGAGAGCAGCCGCCCAGCGATCCGCCCCGAGTCCGGCTGACGGTTGCGGCGGGGCGGCCCCTCAGCCTGTCGTCCGGCCAGGCATGCCCGGCCATTCCCAAGCCGGTGGAGCGCCCCTCCGGAGGAGACCTTCCGGGACAATGGGATGACTTGGTGGGCCGGCCCCGGGTGACCCTTCCTCTCGCCCCGGGCCGGGGCCATCGAGCCCGCCACGGCGGCCGTTCTCGTGTCCGCTCGCCGGCCCCACGACCCTCGCCGCCGGGAAAACCGACCGAGGCGTCCTCAGCTCACTCGGGCGACCTCACCCGAAAGGCCGGGCCGGGGACGCTCTCGATGTCCTTCGCCTGCACCGGATGACCCTGTCCGCAGCGGATCTGGACGTCGACGTGCGCACCGCACTCGCGATGGCGCGCCAGGACGGCCGGCCCCTCCGGGTCGGCACGGTAGCGGTCACCCCACTGCAACAGCCCCATCACAGCCGGCACCAGATCCATCCCCTTGGACGTGATCACGTACTTCGACCGGCTCCGCGAGCCCGGCTCCTTGTACGTCTCGGTGGCCAGGATCCCCTCCTCCACCAGCATCCGAAGCCGTGCCGCGAGCAGGTTACGAGGACAGCCGAGAACCCGTTCGAACTCACCGAAGCGCGACGAGCCGTACCAGACCTCCCGCAGAATCAGGATCGTCCACTTCTCGCCCACGACCTCAAGAGTCCGCGCGATCGAGCAGTTCGACGTGTCCCGGTCGAGCCGGGGATCCATGCCGGTGTCTTGCAGAACTTCGGTCCACGCATCCATGAGAGCGATTCTAACCGCTTGAGTTTACTTTCAGAGACTCAGCCATCCGAGGGTGAGTGTCGCCTCGGGCCACAAGCCACACGGACGGCATCGACGGCTCGGACATCTCCACACTGTCCACGTCGCCGCCCATGAACTGAGCACACAGGCGGATCGGTACGACACGCTGTGGCCCGGCCGAGAGGGACTTGAGGACTTCGTTCGCGGTCACCTGTCGCCCGAGCACCGTGACCGGCCCGGCACCGGACGCCCCTCCGCCGCCCTGCTCGACGAGATCAGCCGCTCCACGGACGGCACCAAGCAGGCCACCCAGGGCGCGACGGCCATCGTGGAAGAGATTCGAGAACGCCCGCACGTTCATCGACCGACAGGCGCGACCGCACCGCAACGATGACGACGGTTCGAGATCGGCCTCCGGCCTGCGGTGCGCGAGGCATCGAGCCGAGCCCGGATGCGAGGACCCATTCCGCGCGTCCGGGTATGGCCACTCCCGGCCGGATGCGCCGCCCGACGGCCCCCGACACCCGCTACCGCTACCGCTCAAGGAAGTCGAGGGCTTCCGCCACGAACTGCTCGTGGAACTGGAAGATGCCTCCGTGACCGGCGTCGGGGTAGACGACGATGTCGGCGTTCGGCAGTCGCCGGGCCAGTTCGAACGAGTTCTTCGTCGGCACCATCCTGTCGCTCTCTCCGTTGGCGACGAGCACGGGCTGACGGATGACGGAGAGGTCCTGGGGCTGCGCCAGCCCCCAGCGGTGGATGGCCTTGAGCTGGGCGAAGTAGGACGTGAGGGAGATCGCCTTGTCGCGGTCGTGGGTGCGCTCCTTGAGCCGGGCCAGGAACTGTTTTCCGGCTCGGCGTCCGCCCGCGGTGCGGGTGAAGAAGAGGTACTGCTTCGGGTCCTGGAGGGTGAACAGGGCCCGGACGGTGTCGAGATGGGACAGCCGGCTCACGTTCTTGATGCCCTCGCCGCCCGCGGGGCCGGTGCCCGTGAGAATCAGCTTGCGGACCAGCTGCGGTTCGTTCCGCACGATCACCTGGGCGATCATGCCGCCCATCGAGAAGCCGTGGATGTCGACCTGCTTGAGCCCGAGTCCACGGATGAAGGTGACGGCGTCCTTCGCCATTTCCTCGATGGTCTTCGGTGTCGAGCCGCTGGATGCGCCGACACCCCTGTTGTCGAAGGTGATGACGCGATGCCTCGCGGCGATGCCGTCGACGACCCGGGGATCCCAGTTGTCCAGGACCGCGGCGAGGTGGGTGATGAAGACCACCGGGACGCCGGCCTTCGGGCCGAGCTCACGGTAGGCGAAGGTCACTCCCCCGGCGGTGAGCGTGCGGGTGGGCGCCTTCCTGTACGACGTCACCACATCGCCTCGTACTTCTTGTGCGTCGTTCACGGCCGTGCCTTTCTGCGGGGAGGCCTGGACCGCGGCTGCGGTGCAAGCGCGGACGACGCCAGAAGGTTCGCAGGGGTCGGAACCCTGCCCATTGAGCCCTTCAGCATCACACCGACTATTACATTATGACCATACTTTAATGGGCCCCGCAAGGGGTGCGTCACACGTGAGGTCAGATGACGCGGGCGAGGCGCCGGGCACACAAAGGAGCTTGCGACCCACCGGCCAGTCACTTAGAATGATGAACGTAATTCAATCTTCGGGGGCCTGATGCTGACTGCACGGGCATCCATGACGCGAAGGTGTCGGGCGTCGCTCCTGACGTCGGCCATACCGAATCAGAACATCCTCCGGCGCGGGGGAAGCCCGGGACGAACAGCACAGTCCTCCACTCTCTCCACTTACATGAAAGACCTGGCCATGAGCGCACCGCGAAATTCCCCGCCCCCCTCACGATCGTCGTACAGGAACGCGCCAACCCGCTCGGTGTCCGTGGACGGGGTGGACTTCGCCTACCGCGAGCTCGGCCCCGAGGACGGCGTGCCGTTGGTCCTCCTGATCCACCTGGCCGGAAACCTGGACAACTGGGACCCGAGCGTCGTCGACGGACTCGCCGCCCGGTGTCGGGTGATCACCTTCGGGAACCGCGGGGTGGGCGGGTCGGATGGCTCCACGCCGGACACGATCGAAGAGATGGCCCACGACGCAGTGCGGTTCATCCGCGCCCTCGGTTTCGACCACGTCGATCTGTTCGGCCTGTCGATGGGCGGCTTCATCGCACAGGTCATCGCGGCGGACGAACCGCACCTTGTCCGCAAGGTCATCCTCGCGGGCACCGGCCCCGCCGGCGGCCACGGCATTGACAAGGTCCCGGCCCTGGCCGTTCAGGCCACACTCAAGGGCACCCTGACCCGCCAGGATCCGAAGCTCTCCCTCTTCTTCACCAACACCCCAAGCGGCCAGAGAGCAGGACGCTCTTTCCTGCGGCGGCTGGAGGAGCGTACGGACGACCGCGACAAGGACATCTCGCTGCCGTCGGTCCGCGCCCAGATGAAGGCCATCAAACGATGGGGCCGCCAGGCACCGTCGGACCTGTCGGCGGTTCATCAACCGGTACTCGTGGCAAACGGCGCGAACGACCGGATGGTGCCCAGCCAGAACACGATCGACCTGGCCGCTCGCCTGCCCAGGAGCGAGCTTGTCCCCCTCTACCCTGATTCCGGCCATGGGGGGATCTTCCAGAACCACGAGGATTTCGTCGCCAGGGCACTCGGGTTCCTAAGGTCCTGAGCTTGATCGGATGCCGTTGGAGCGGGCCCGCATTCGCCGCTCCGATGGACACCCCCTCTCACCCTCCCGAACGGTGCACGTCGCGCAGCGCCCCACGTCCGAGGCACGTCCTGCGGTTGCTCCCGCCATCCCGGGATCCTGTCCCGCATGGGAGCGAGTGCGGCTGGAACAGCCGGTCCCAGCACAGACGTGCGTCAGGCACGCTGCCAGGAGTCCAGCAGGGCGAGGGCATTGTCTACCCCCTGGTCGAGGAGCTCGTTGGCGAGTCGGCTGTCGGTCAAGGCCCGGGAGAGCTGTAGCGTCCCGGCCATCATGCCGAGGAGGCTGAGCGCCTTCACACGCGCGGAGGCCGGAGCCTCGGGCGCCAGTCGGGCGGCAATGCCCTCGACGAGGATCAGCACACCGTCGGTGTACGCCTGCCTGGTTGATTCGGTGCAGCGCCCGATCTCGTCGAGCAGAGCGGCGTTGGGGCAGCCGTCACCAAGCCTTTCACGGTGCTGGGGCGAAAGGTATCCCCGCACTATCTGCTCAAGTCCGGCACGGCCGGGCTCGGCCAGCGCGACGACGCTCTCGGCCTGCACCTTCAACTGGTCGGCGATCGCCGTCGTGACGAGGTCATCCTTGGATGCGAAATGAGCGTAGAAGGCACCGTTGGTCAGCCCCGCGTCCTTCATGAGCGTCGAGACTCCGGAGCCGTCGATACCGTCCTGCTTGAACCGGCGGCCCGCCGTCTCGATGATCCGCCGCCTCGTCTCCGACTTGTGCTCTTTGCCGTACCGCACCACGCCACACGCTCCTTCGCCGGCCGGAAGGACCGGTTGCCCTTCCCCGACTCGACCAGTCTATGGTATTGCAAACGTAATCCAAAGAGTCGACAGTGGCGACGCGGTCGGCGGCGGGCGTGGCGGTCCCCGCTCGACGGCGGATCTTCGTCTCAGTCGTGCTGCTCGGCGTCTATCAGTGCGAGGGCGTTGCGGATGCCCTGTTCGAGGAGTTGGTCGGCGAGCTGCCGGTCGGTCAGAGCGCGGGAGAGTTGCAGCGTTCCGGCCATCATGCCGAGGAGGCTGAGGGACTTCAGGCGTGCCGAGGGCGGATCGTGGGGTGCCAGGCGGGCGGCAAAGCCGTCGATGAGGACCAGTACGCCGTCGGTGTAGGCCTGTCTGGTGGTGTCCGTGGAGCGTGCGATCTCGTCGAGGAGGGCGGCGTTGGGGCAGCCGTCCTCGATGTCGTCACGCTGCTGGGGGGAGAAGTACCAGCGAATGATCTGTTCGAGTCCGGCGCGGCCCGGTGCCGCCTGCGCGACGATGTTCTCGTGCTGGGCGCGCATCTGGTCGGCGACCGCGGTGGCGACGAGGTCGTCCTTGGAGGGGAAGTAGGCGTAGAGGGTGCCGTGGGTCAGGCCCGCGTCCTTCATGAGCGTCGCGACTCCGGAGCCGTCGATACCGTCCTGCTTGAGCCGGCGGCCGGCCGACGTGATGATCCGCTGCCGTGTCTGGCGTTTGTGTTCCTTCGTGTACCGCACCAGGAGTTCCTCCATCACGGCAGCTGGGGCGAGTGCACCCCGGCTGCCGTTGGTCGGGTCAGTGGGCCGCGCCCGCAAGGAGAGCGGGGAAGTTGATGTTGGCGATGAACCTGAGCCCGTTGGCACCGATCGGCAGGGACTCGGTCGGAACCGGCGCGAGAACAGGATCGGTCAGCCACCCGGTCGCCGTCCGCCCGAGCCCGGAACGGACCAGGTGGCACTCCTGGGCACGCGAAAGGTGAGCGTCAGTTCGGCATCCGGTTGAACCTGCGGACGATGCGGTCGAAGATCCGGGCCGGAAGGACGCGGTGGAACACGCTGATGCCTGCGGCGGTCGTGCCGGCGGTGCGCCGCAGTTTCGGGTTCCGGTCGGTGGCCGCCGCGACGATCACCTTGGCCACGGTGGCGGGATCATCGCCGCCGCTGGCGTTCTTCGCCAGCACCTCGTCGAAGGTGCGCCGTCCCGACGCGTAGAGCGGCATTGGGGTGTCGCCCTGCACGCTGTGGTCCCCGAACGGGGTGTTGATCGGGCCGGGCTCGACGAGCAGGATCCGGACGCCGTGCTCGCGGACCTCGTGGTCCAGCGACCCGGAGTAGCCCTCGACCGCGTGCTTGGTCGAGGTGTAGATGGCCATGAACGGGCTGGGGACGAACCCGCTGAGGGAGGAGACGTTGATGACGCGTCCACTCCGTTGGGTGCGCATGTGCGGCAGAACCGCCTTGGTCATCCGCATGGTGCCGTAGACGTTGACGTCGAAGACCTCCTGCGTGCGGGCGACGGAGAACTCCTCGGCGGCGCCGTTGGCACCGACGCCCGCGTTGTTGACCAGGACGTCGATACGCCCGAACCGGTCGATCACCTGCTTGACCACGGAGGCGACCGATTCGTCGCTGGTCACGTCGAGGTCTAGGTAGGTCACCCCGGCGGGCGCGGTGACTCGCGCGGCGTTGCGAGCGGTTCCGATCACCTCGAAGCCCGCCGCGGCGAAGGCACGGGCCGCCTCCTTGCCGACCCCGGATGAGGCACCTGTCACGAGCACCACCGGCCGAGTTGTCGCCATCACGAGCTCCCTTGGTTTTGAGTTACGCCCGTAAGTCTTACGTTCGTATGTCTTACACTCGTATGACTATATGATGACCGTCAGCCAATAGCAAGCGGTCGCGCCTGGCGATCCGAAAAAGGTCCGGGAAGTGGCGCTCGGCTCAGCCTGAGTTTACTTTCCTGCACTCAGAGCTGTAGCGTCGTGGCCGGCACACCAACCCGACCGCACGCGAGGAACGGGCGCGCAGGGCGACTTGCGCGAAGAATCGCATCGAACAGCGGAAAACCCACACAGAAAGGCGGCCGGGCATGAAGGCATTCGTCGTCGACAAGTACGGCAAGGACGGCGCACGCGCCGCAGACGTACCCGAGCCCACGGTCGGAGACCGCGACGTCCTGGTCAGAGTGAGCGCCGCCAGTATCAATCCGCTGGACAAGATGGTCCGCAACGGAGAGTTCAAGCAGCTCCTGAAGTACAAGCTTCCGTTCGTGCTCGGCCACGACGTGGCCGGCGTCGTGACGCGGGTCGGCTCCGCCGTACACGGCTTCGAAGTCGGCGACGAGGTCTACGCCCGTCCGCGCGACCTGCGGATCGGCGGCTTCGCGGAGTTCATCGCGATCGACATGGACGATGTCGCCCCCAAGCCGGCCTCTCTCACCCTCCAGGAGGCAGCCGCCGTGCCGCTGGTGGCGCTGGCCGCCTGGCAGGTCCTCGTCGACCGGGCCCGCGTGCAGCCGGGGCAGAAGGTGCTCATCCACGCCGGTGCCGGTGGCCTCGGCTCGACGGTCATCCAGCTCGCCAAGCACCTCGGCGCCACGGTCGCCACGACCACGAGCACCACCACGGAGGAACTGGTCAGGAGCCTCGGCGCCGACGTCGTCATCGACTACACCAAGGAAGACTTCTCGAAGGTGCTGTCCGGCTACGACCTGGTGCTGGACTCCCTGGGCGGAGCGAACCTGGAGAAGTCGCTGACCGTGCTGAAGCCCGGCGGTCTGGCCATCAGCGTCGTCGGTCCGCCGGACGCCGGGTTCGCCAAGCAGCTCGGCGCCCCCTCATTCATGGGCCTGGTCATGAGCGCGCTCAGCCGCAAGATCCGCAAGCAGGCCAGGACACTGGGAGTGCGCTACCAGTTCCTGTTCATGCGGGCCGACGGCTCCCAGCTGCGCAAGCTCGGCGCCCTCTACGACAGCGGGAAGCTCCGTCCGGTCATCGACAGCACCTTCCCGTTCGACCAGACGCTCGAGGCGATGGCGCACGTCGAGCAGGGCCGCACCAAGGCAGGCAAGGTCGTGATCTCGATGGAGTCCGACAACGACTGAGACGCGGTACTCGGGCAGCCGGGCCGCAACTGACGGCGCACAACTCGGACGCCACCTCGCGGACTTCAAGGTCACCACCAGGACACCGGCCGGTGCGGTCCGTCGGCCGCCGCCCATGTCTCCGCGGCATCCTGCTGGACCATCCCGGCTCTCGTACGGTACTTGTGCCCGACACCGTTCCGCACGGAGCAACACCACCGTGCCTCGATGCCACGAAGGAGTGCGCGATGGGAACGTACGAGGATGTCTTCCGCGCCAGTACCGAGGACCCGGAGCACTTCTGGCTGAAGGCGGCCGAGGCCATCGACTGGGACGTCACTCCGCGACGCGCTCTGGACGCCTCCGGCGCGCCCTTCTACCGCTGGTTTCCCGACGGGCGGCTCAACGTCTGCTTCAACGCCCTCGACCGGCACGTCGAGGCCGGCCGCGGTGAACAGCCCGCGCTCGTCTACGACTCACCCGTCACCGACACCCGGCGCACCTACACCTACGCGCAGCTGAGGGACGAGGTGGCGGCCTTCGCCGGAGCACTCGCGCAGCTCGGCGTGGGACACGGCGACCGTGTGGTCATCTACATGCCGATGGTCCCCGAGGCCGCGGTCGCGATGCTGGCCTGCGTACGCATCGGCGCGGTCCACTCCGTCGTGTTCGGCGGATTCGCCCCGCGCGAACTCGCCCTGCGCATCGACGACGCGGCCCCCAAGGTGGTCGTCTCCGCCTCCTGCGGCATCGAGGGCAAGCGGGTCATCGCGTACAAGCCCCTGCTCGACCAAGCGATCGAACTCGCGGCCCACAAGCCGCAGAAGAGCGTGATCCTGCAACGCCCGCAGGAGCGAGCCGAGTTGGGCCCCGACGATCTCGACTGGACCGCCCTGGTCGCCACCGCACCGCCGGCCGACTGCGTTCCCGTCCCCGCCACCGATCCCCTCTACATCCTCTACACGTCCGGAACGACCGGAAAACCCAAGGGAGTCGTGCGCGACTGCGGCGGCTACGCGGTCGCCCTCCACTGGTCGATGGGCGCCGTCTACGACGTGGGCCCGGGCGAGACGATGTTCACCGGCTCCGACGTCGGCTGGGTCGTCGGACACTCGTACATCGTCTACGCGCCCCTGCTGGCCGGGGCGACGACGGTCCTGTACGAGGGCAAGCCGGTCGGCACGCCGGACGCGGGCCAGTTCTGGCGCGTCGCCGCCGAGTACCGGGTCAAGACCATGTTCACGGCGCCCACCGCCTTCCGGGCGATCAGGAAGGAGGACCCGAAGGGCGCACTCACCGCCGGCCACGACCTCTCGCGCCTGTGCCACCTGTTCCTCGCCGGCGAGCGCCTCGATCCGGAGACCTATCACTGGGCGAGCGCACTGCTGGGCATCCCGGTGATCGACCACTGGTGGCAGACCGAGACCGGGTGGCCCATCGTCGCCAACCCCGTGGGCATCGAGGCAGCGCCCCTCAAGCCCGGCTCCCCCACCCTCCCGCTGCCGGGATGGGACGTACGGGTCCTCGACGCGTCGGGTGAGCCGGTCCCCGCGGGCGTCGACGGCGCGATCGTGGTGAAGCTCCCCCTGCCGCCCGGCGCCCTCCCCACGCTCTGGAACGACGACGACCGCTACCTCGCCTCCTACCTCTCCGCCTACGACGGCTACTACCTCACCGGCGACAGCGGGCACATCGACGCCGACGGTTACGTCTTCGTCATGGGCCGCACCGACGACGTCATCAACGTCGCCGGACACCGGCTGTCCACCGGCAGCATGGAAGAAGCCCTGGCCGCCCATCCCGACGTGGCCGAATGTGCCGTCATCGGCGTCGCCGACGCCCTGAAGGGACAGATCCCGCGCGGCTTCGTCGTCCTCAAAGCAGGCAGCGACCGAGAACCGGGCGAGGTCGAGGCCGAACTCGTCCAGCTCGTACGGACACGCATCGGCGCCGTCGCCTCCCTCAAGGACGTCACGATCGTGGCCGCCCTGCCCAAGACCCGCTCGGGAAAGATCCTGCGCAAGACCATGCGCGGCATCGCCGACGGCCACGACGAACCCATCCCCTCGACGGTGGACGACCCCGGCGTCATCGAGGACCTGCGCCCTGTCCTCCGCCGCCCCGGTCACACCCTGTGACCGGCCGACGCTCACCTTTGCGCGGGAGGTACCGGGAAGAGCATGCAGCTACTGGTGGCGTGGGCGAGCAGACGGTCCGTCCCGTCGAGCAACTGCGCCTGCGCTAGGGCGGTTTGGCGCCCCTGGCTGACAACCGTGCCGATGGCGCGCACCTTGCCCGTGTCCACGGTGATCCGTCGCAGGAACTTCACCGTCAGGTCGAGCGAGGTGTACGCCACGCCCTGCGGAAGGGTGGACTGGACGGCGCAGCCCGCCGCCGAGTCGAGCAGGGTGGCGAAGATACCGCCGTGCACACTGCCGATCGGGTTGTAGTGCTCCTCCCCCGGCATCAGGGAGAACACCGCCCTGCCGGGCTCCACCTCGTCCAGGGTGAAGTCGATGGAGTAGTTGATCGGCGGCCCCGGCAGTCGCCCGTCCTTCAGCTCACGCAGGAAGTCGATGCCGGCCATGCGTCCGGCGGCTTCCGCCAGGATCGCGGGATCTTCCCATTGGTACGTACGCGTTCGTCCCACGACCGGGCACCTTCCCATCTGACTTTTGCAAATGAAGCTAGCCAGGGAGTCACCTGACTGTCAATAACGAAGCCAGATGCTTACGATGAGGGGATGGAATGGCTTGAGGCGAGCACGGAGAACTGCCCCGTCCAGCGCACCCTCGACGTGGTCGGAGAGAAGTGGACCTTGCTGATCCTGCGAGACGCCATCAACGGAGTCCGCCGCTTCGACGACTTCCACCGCCACATCGGCCTGTCGGAGGCGGTCCTCAGCGACCGCCTCCGGAAACTGATCTCGGCCGGCGTCCTGAAGACCGTCCCCTACCAGGAGCCGGGCAGCCGCTCCCGCAACGAGTACCGCCTGACCCGCAAGGGCTGGGATCTGTGGCCCGCCCTCATGGCGCTGAGCCAGTGGGGCGAGATGTACACACTCGGATCCGAGGGACCCGTACTGGATGTCCGCCACAGCGACTGCGACGCTCCGGTCCGCGTCGTCGTCGAGTGCTCCGCGGAGCACTCGGCCCTCACTCCCAAGGACGTCACCGCCCGGCTGGGGCCCGGCGCCCGCCCTCGGGCATGAGCCACCGGCCCGCCCGTCCGTGCGATCACCGGTCAGCGGCCGAAATCGCCTGCCCGCCTGCTGGAAGCGGTCGAACCACTGACCGCAGGAGGCCCTTGCGGTCGCCGATGCTCACCTCGCGCTCTGCGGGGTGAGCCTGATGTGGCGGATGAACCGCAGGCGCGCGGTCGTCGCGGCCTCCCAGCTCTTCCGGGAGCGCGGGGTGAACGGCATCAGCGTCGCCGATCTGATGAAGTCCATCGGACTGACCACGGGCGGCTTCTACAAGCAGTTCCCCTCCAAGGAGGCCCTGGTGGCCGAGGCGGCCCAGGCCGCGTTCGGGGACCTCGACACACTCCTGGCCGGGTTCGACACCGCCCAGGGCGATCACGACACCGCGCGCGGCGCCCTCATCGACTTCTACCTGTCCGCCGAGCACCGCGACCAGCCCGGCACCGGCTGCCCCACCGCCGGATTCGCCGGAGACACGGCTCGCGAACCCACAGCCGGGGACGTACGCGAGACGTACGCGTCGGGAGTCGAGAAATTCGCCGCGTGGATGTCCACCGACGCCGACGACGGCCTCCCCATGGTGGCCACCCTGGTCGGCGCGATCCTGCTCGCCCGGGCCACGGCGGGCACGGAACTGTCGGAGAGGATCCTGGAGTCGACGCACAAAGCCCTGACCGCACCAGACAGGCTTGCCCCGGAATCCTGAACACGGCCCGTGCGGCTGTCTACGATCAAGCGCGATGGCAGCGTCCTCGCCTCTGCTACCGAGGCCGACCGGAAGGCACGCAGAACATGAGCACGCAACCCGACCGCTGGGCGGAACTGACAGGCGGACAAGCCGGAGAGAAGTACGCCGAGCGTTTCGCTCGGCTCGCCGAGTCGGGCCATGACATCCACGGCGAGGCCACCTTCTGCACCGCACTGCTGAAGAAGCCCGCCGCCCGGATCCTCGACGCCGGCTGCGGCACCGGCCGGGTCGCGATCCGGCTCGCCGAGCTGGGCCACCACTGCACCGGCGTGGACGCCGACCTTTCCATGCTCGCTGTCGCCCGCCGTGACGCCCCCGCGCTGGAATGGCTCCACGGCGACCTGGCGCACCTGGATGCCCTCGGCCTGGAACCGGACTTCGACCTGGTGATCGCCGCCGGGAACGTCATCCCCCTGCTGGCCTCCGGCACCGAATCAGCCGTCGTACGGCACCTGGCTGCCGTCCTGCGTCCCGGCGGACTACTGGTCACGGGCATGGGGCTGGACGCGGCACACCTGCCACTGCCGGAACCTCCGGTGACTCTCACGGAGTTCGATCACTGGTGCGGCGAGGCCGGTCTGGTCCTGCGCCGGCGTTATGCCACCTGGGGCGGCGATCCCTACCGTCAAGGCGACGGTTATGCCGTCAGCGTGCACGCCCTGCCCGAGCAGCTGGATCCGCGCCCTGCCTGAAGTGGCCTCCGAGCCGCTGAGCGCGGCGTTCGGCGCCGAGGCTGGCGTAGTGGTCGATCAGGTCTGGGTTGTCCACGGCGGCCGGGTTGACGACCTGCTCGACGGGAGCGCCCTGGAGCAGGCGTTTAGCCGGGACCTCCAGCTTCTTGCCGGTGCGGGTGTGCGGGATGGCGGGCACCTCGATGATCTCGTCGGGGACGTGCCGGGGTGAGGCGCCGGTGCGGATGGCGTCCCGGATGCGGTCGCGCAGGTCGTCGTCCAGTGCGGCGCTGGCCACGAGGACCACGAACAGGGACATCCAGTAGCCGCCGTCCGGCTCTTCCGCGCCGATGACCAGCGCCTCCGTGATCTCCGGGAGTCGCTCGGCCACGTCGTGGATGTCGGCGCTGCCCAGACGTACGCCGTTGCGGTTGAGGGTGGAGTCGGAGCGGCCGTGCACGATCACCGAGCCGTGGGAGGTGAGGGTGATCCAGTCGCCCTGCCGCCACACGCCGTCGTATGCGGAGCAGTAGGCGTCGCGGTAGCGGGCGCCGTCGGGGTCGTTCCAGAAGTACAGCGGCATGGACGGCATCGGGCGGGTGACGACCAGTTCGCCGACCTGGTCCACGACCGGACGGCCCTCCTCGTCGTACGCGGCCAGCGCCACGCCGAGGTGGGGCGCGGACAGCTCGCCCGCCCACGTGGTCACGGGCCCAGGGGTGGGCGGAGGCGAGCAGGGCTGAGCCGGTGCAGCCCACGGCACGGATCGCCGACAGGTCGTGGACGGACGGGTCGATGCCGAACTGGGCCATGCCCAGCAGGTACTGCGGGCTGGTGCCGAAGAGGGTGACGCGGTGGCGGGCCGCCAGCTCCCAGAGGAAGTCCGGCTTGGTGAGGAGGGCCGGGCTGCCGTCGTATGTGCAGGTCGTGGCGCCCGTCAGGAGCGTGGAGGCCACGGGGTTCCACATCATCCAGTGGGCGGTGGTGTACCAGAGGAGTCGGTCGCCCGGGCCCAGGTCGGACTGGAGGCCGAGGGTCTTGAGGTGCTCCAGCAGGACAGAGCACGTCCGTAGCGACGGTCAGCGCCAAGTGCGCCCGCCCGCCAGCTCGGCCTACTGGCGTTTCATGGACAAGGGGGACCTGATCACCGCGGTCATCGAGCGCAGCTTCGAGACCGGCTCGCGACCGAGGCGAAGTCGCTGGTGCACGCGCCGGGCTTCCTCCGCCCGGGCCGGCCTCTTCGCGTACCGGGAGGTCAACGGGGTGACCGTCGGCCTCGTGACGATGTTCGAGCATGGCTCCAGATCAAAGCCACAGCCGTCGCGGACCCCTACGCAGGCCTCGTGGCCACGGCACACTCGGAAGCCGACACACGGATGAGCCTCGCCTGGCGGCAGTCACCGATCACCAGCGACGGCCCAACCACGAGCGCCACCCCCGACCCTCCCCGGAGCGCCGCTGGATCATTCCCTCGAAGGCGGGTCCGCGGCCTCCGGTCGTCAACGACGCTGCCACTGTAAGAGCATCACGGAATCTGCCGCTCCGACCCGCTCGGATCACTACGGCAAGGCGCCCCATCTCCGGCCTGGGCGCCCTCAGTTGCACAGTCACCTTTCGCTGGATCGATCAAAGGGAGCACAGCACGTCAGGCCGTCTCCCTGAGAAGCCGCACCTCAGCCGAACGCGATCCGGGCTCAAGATCATCTGCCAGTGGGGCCACCTCGGTGTTGGTGAGTACGAGGAACGCCATCAGCAGCCGGGCGCCCACCGCGTCGACAACCCCAAGCTGGCGGGGATTCGGGTCTTCCTCGGGTGGGAAGCGCCGCCCCGTGGGACATGCTCAGGCAACCGTGACCTTGATCGTGTGCCGGCCGGTCGCCCCGTCGGGCAACGGCTTGTGCACCTGTCCTGTCTGCACCTGGCCGGTGTTGTCGATGGCACGTACTTGCAACCGATGCTTGCCGGGCGTCGCCTGCCACGGCCAGCTCCACTGCCGCCATGTGTCCACCGACGGCACCGCGGCAAGCCGTACCTGCTGCCACGGGCCGTCATCCACGCGGACCTCCACCGCAGACACCCCACGATGCTGCGCCCACGCCACCCCGGCCACCATCACCAGACCTGGCTCCAGACGCTTGCCCGCGACCGGTGTGTCGATCCGCGACTGTGTCTTCACCGGAGCCAGCGCCGCGTAATCCCGCCGTACCCAATAGGCGCTGAAGTCCGGGAAACGACTCAGCTCCAGCTCCGTCAGCCACTTCGTCGCCGATACGTATCCGTACAACCCGGGCACCACCATCCGGACCGGAAACCCGTGCTCGACCGGCAGTGGCTCCCCGTTCATCCCGACCGCCAGCAACGCGGCCCGCCCGTCACGCAACGCCGCCGTCGGCGTACCGGCCGTGTAGCCGTCCACGGAACGGCTCACCACCTGATCCGCCCCGTCATCCGGCTCGACTTCATCCAGCAGATCCTTGATCGGTACCCCCAACCACCGAGCGTTGCCGACCAACTCGCCACCGACCTCGTTGGACACACATGCCAGCGTGATGTAGCGCTCCACCATCGGCCGTGCCAGCAATTGCTCGTACGTCAACGTCAGCGGCCGTTTCACCCGGCCATGAATCCGCAGCCGCCAGTCCTTCGGCTCCATCTGTGGCACCGTCAAAGCGGTGTCGATCCGGTAGAAGTCCGCGGTCCTGGTCACGAACGGCTCCACTCCGGGCACGCCGACGGAGACCTTGGCGGGCAGTGGCGGTGCCGGGCTCGACGGGGGCGGAAGAACCACCGCGGCCCGGGCCGCGGCCACACGTTGTGCCCAGAGCCGGCGTCCGCCCGGTACGGCCACCGCGGCCGCGCCGATCGCCCCGACCGCCAGCGCGAGGAACCGACGTCGGCCCGGCGGCCGTCCCGCGCCGTCCAGCACCGAGATGCCGGCATCCGACGACGGTGAACTGGTTCCCTGCACCGGGGTGTTGGTTCCCTGTGCCGCCACGTCCGTATCTGGGCCGGTGTTGTCCCCCAGGTCCTGCGTCGATACCGCAACACGGCGCGGCAGGGTGCAGCGCAGCAGCACCAGAAGGCCCGCAGCGGCCAGTGCACCGGCCACCGTCGGCAGCGGGTACGCCCACGTGGCGCTGGGCCGAGTGGCTGACGCCAGTACGCCGATCATCCCGAACACAGCGACGCCGGCCAGCCCGTACCAGATCCGGCGCATGGCCAGTACACCGATGAACGCGGCGAACACCGCCAGCACCAGCACGATTCCCGCCTGCAGCGCCAGCTTGTCGTAGGTGTAGAACACCGCGACGGCGAACTCCTTGACCGGAGTCGGCGCGGCGTCCACGGCGACGCCTCCCACCGCCACGAGGGGCGCCGAGGGCCCGCCCGTCGCGGCCGCCACCAGCTCACCGAGGCCCAGGGCGAGTGCGGTGGCCGCGACGCCGGCAAGTTCGCCGTACCACTGCTTGGGCGGTCTTCCCGGTGCCGGTCGACCTGTCTTCTGAGTCTCCATGCCGATACCTGACATCCGATCTGCGCTTATCGGCTCACCCGGCGCAGCCGGGCGAAGCCGACACCCAGCACGACCAGACCGACGATCGCCACGATCGGCCCGACGACCGCCCACAGCGTCACGCCGCTCATCGCCGAGCCCTTCATGACATCGAGTCCCTGCAAGGTCCAGCCCACGCCGACAAAGGCCAGGAGTGCGCCGAGGCCGAGGACGAACCAGTTCTTCTTCATGGGGTGTCTCCAGGTGGGGAGCCGAAGTTCTCGACAACGAGCGTGACGGTTGTGAGGCCGAGGCGGCGACAACGGTTGGTTGGACCCCGTCGTCCACCGATCGACGTACGCACGGCCCCACCGGTTCATGGACGTTCCCCGGCGCCGAGTCGGGCACTGTGGACGCGGGCGCCCGGAAACGTGGACGTGGGCGCCCGTAAACTGGCGGCCGGATCTCTGCGGGCGAAGGTGGACAGGGCGTGGCAGTACGCAGCACCGTCGACTTCGGATACCGCTACCGCGTCGGATGGCACGTCCTCGTAGGCGCCGTCGCGATACCTCTTGCCGTCGCCATAGCCGCCGACGTCACCGTGGCGCTCGGACAACGCCTGCTTGCCCTCGGTACGCTCGCCGTCATCGTCGCCTGCTATGCCCTGGTCGCTCCGCGAGCCATGGAGAACCGCGATGAGCGTTGGGGTGCGGCCTACTTCGCCGTCCTGGCGGTTGTGTTCCCGCTTCTGCTCGCGATCGCCCCGATCGGTGGCGCACTGCTGTTCGCGCTCTGCCCACAGTTGTTCGTGATGGTCGCGAGGTGGCGGGTACGTCTACCGTTGTTGTTGATCCTCTACGCCGAACTCGCCTGGGCCATGGTGGCGCGGACCGGAGTCAGCCGCTACACGCTGGCGATGGTCGGCGTGACCGTTCTCGTGCCCATGACCGTGACGATCCTCGTGGGCGCCTATCTGACCGGCATCCGCGAGCAGAACCGCAAGCGGGCCGCGCTGATCGAGGAACTGACCCGGACGCGGGCCGCACTGGAACGCGCGGGCCACGAGGCAGGCGTTCATGCCGAACGTGAACGCCTGGCCGCCGAGATCCACGACACCCTGGCACAGGGCTTCACCAGCATCCTCATGCTCGCCCAGGTCGCACGGACGACCCTGCTCCGTGATCCGACGGCCGCCGACGGCCAGCTCGACATCCTGGAGAAGACCGCCCGCGAGAACCTCGCGGAGGCACGCTCGCTGATCGCCGCGTCGGCCCCGGTCGACCTGACCGGCCGCGGACTCGCCGATGCGCTGGACCGGCTCGCCGCCCGGCATACTCGCGACACGGGTACGCGCGTCGAGGTCTCGATCGTCGGCGAACGGTCCGGCACGTCCACCGGCACCGACATCGCCCTGCTGCGCACCGCGCAGGAGGCCCTGGCCAACGTCGGCAAGCACGCAGCCGCCACGACGGTGCGGATCGAGCTGCGCCACGATTCCGGCCTCATGGCGCTGGCCGTGACCGATGACGGCGAGGGCTTCGACCCGGCCACCGTCCAGGGTGGATACGGTCTGCTCGGCATGCGCACCCGCGCCTCCAGCCTCGGCGGAACCTGCACGGTGCGATCGGCTCCCGGCCACGGCACCACGGTGCGGGTCGAACTGCCACTGGCCCCGGCCGAGCAGGCGGCGCGTAGCCTGCAGCCTGTGCTTGATCTGAGCTCCACACCCGACCACTGAGCAGGCGGAACCGGCTCGATGACTGTCCACATCCTGATTGTCGATGACCATCCCGTCGTACGCTTCGGCCTCCGCGGCATGCTCGAGACCTACGACGACCTGCGGGTCGTCGGCGAGGCCGGCTCCGGCGACGAGGCGATCGTCCTCGCCACCGCGACGCGCCCGGACGTCGTCCTCATGGACCTGCGGATGCCGGGTACCGATGGCACCGCCGCGACCGCGCGCATCCGCCAGGAGCACCCCGGCATTCGCGTGCTCGTGCTGACCACCTACGAAGGTGACGCCGACATCCTGCCTGCGATCGAGGCCGGCGCCACCGGTTACCTGCTCAAGGACACCCCGATCGGTACCCTGACCGACGCGATCCGGGCGGCAGCCCGCGGCGAAACCGTCCTCGCCCCGCCGGTGGCCGCCCGGCTGGTGACTCACATGCAGGCGCCGGCCGGAGAGCAACTGACCCCCCGCGAGGTTCAGGTACTCGGTCTTGTCGCGCTAGGTCTGTCCAACAGCGAGATCGGTCGGCAGCTGTACATCGGCGAAGCGACGGTGAAGACTCACCTGCTGCGGACGTTCGTCAAGCTGGGTGTCAACGACCGCACCGCAGCCGTCACCGTCGCTCTCTCGCGCGGCGTCCTCACCTCACCACACCGCTGACCTGCCGCCGAGTTTTTGCTCTTTTATATTCCGGACGGCAGGTGCGCGTCGCTGTCACTGCCCTACGCCGCTCATGATGGCGCTGATGATGCCCGGTTGGGTCACGGTGTAAGAACGTCGGTCGAACAGACCGAACCCGTACTGTCCGTTTGTCCCGTTGTCCCAGTAGACACTGACTTCGCCATACTTCTTGGCTGTGGCCGCAACCGTGCGCGCAAAGTCAGCACGGTATTTGTTGTTCGCCGAGTCGAACGACGACTTGTCGATCGCTCCGTATTCACCGATGACTACCGGGTATCCTTTCGTGACGAATCCGTCATGCATCTTCTTCAACTGCGCGTCCAGAAAGTCCTCCTGCCCCCAGGTGGACGTCTTTGACGGGTTGGTCGCATTCGGGCCCCACTGCGTGATGGTCCCGCTTTCCGTTCCGGCGAAGTCCCACGGATCGTAGTAGTGCACGGAGATCATGATCCTCTGCTCATTACTGGGAATTGAGGAGGATCGATAGCGGTCGGTCGGGAGCACGAAACCGTAGTTGCCCGCGGTGTAATCGATGTTCGTGTTCCAGCCGGGGATGAGCAACCACCGTGAACTGTTGTTACCGCCGGCTTTCCGCACCGTGTCCACGAAGATCTGGTTATAGCTGTTTATGTTCGAGTAGCACGGTTGGGTCGGTTGGCCGTAATCCCCGGTGAACTCTTCGTTCATGGACTCCAGGATCAGGTGTTGGTCGTAGCCCTGGAACTTCGACGCGATCTGTTGCCAGACCTTCTGGTACTTGGCTTTGATTTCCGCCTGGGAGGACGAGTCACAGATCAGCCAGGAGCCGTTGACCGTCTTGTAGCCGTCGCCGTGCATGTTGATCACCACGTACATGCCTCGGCTGTAGGCGTAGTTGACGACTTGCTGGACCCTGTTCAGCCAAGATGAGTTGATCGTGTAATTCGGGCCGGCTCCTATGTTGCGCAGATAGGAGACAGGGATCCGAATTGTCTTGAATCCTGCAGCCCGTACCTTGTCGACAAGAGCTTGCGTTACCGTCGGCAGTCCCCATGCCGTTTCGCTGGGATATCCGTTGGTGTTGGCTTCGAGCTGGTTTCCCAGATTCCAGCCCGCGCCCATATCGGCAGCAATCTGCGAAGCGTTCAACTGAGCCGTCGTGTCGGCAGATGCCTGTTCCGCCGAGCCGCACACGGATGCGGCCAATGCCAATGTGACGGCAACGAGGAAGGATCTGATCTTCATCGCCTTTACAGCCATTGACGTTTCCTCTCTTCCGGCCTTGGGGTGCCAAAACCAAGCGTATTGACCTGACGCAGAGCGGTGGCGGTCATGGCAGCCTGCCGCCGCCGCTGGGTACTGCTGAGCACTCGGGATGACCGAGGCGTGCGACCTTCGGTGCTCGTCGAATTGGCAGTCGAAGCGCTTCGATTGAAGATTCGACGATCTCGGTTCCGCTTCTTCCAGACGAGAAGATAAAGTCATGCCGCAGCCATGACAACAGGTACCGCACTAAAAAATAATGACCCTTCAGGGGCTTGCGGACGGAGCACGTTAACGTTAACGTGCTCCGATGAATGACCCTCCCCATCCCGGTGTCGGACCCGACGCGAAGGGCGTCCAGTCGTCATCCACCGCCAGTGAGCGGCCCGTGGTGCTCGGCGACGTAGCGCGGCGAGCGGGTGTCTCGGCGATGACCGTCTCCCGTGTGCTCAACGAGCGGCCCGGGGTCGGCGACAGGACCCGTGCCCGCGTGTTCGCCGTCGCGGCCGAACTCGGCTACCGCCCCAACAGGCTCGCCCAGGCGCTGGTGACCGGCAGGTCGCAGGTACTGGCGGTGGTGAGTTTCAACACCGCCCAGTACGGTCCCGCGGCAACGGTCTTCGGCGTCGAACAGGCGGCTCGCCAGGCCGGGTACGCCGTGCAGATCACCACGTTGCGCTCCGGCGACCCGTTGCCCGCCCGGGCCGTCATGGAGGGGATCGTCTCCCAGGCGGTCGCCGGCCTCATTCTCGCGGCGCCCCACGACTGGACCGCAGAGGCATTGCGGCACCTTCCCGCCGACCGGCCCGCGGTCGCGCTCGACGTCGATATCGCGCAGGAGGGCGCCCCGGTGATCGGACTCGAGCAGACGACGGGGGCACGCCGGGCCACGGAGCACCTGCTCGCGCTCGGCCATGACACCGTGTGGCACGTCGCAGGTCCGACCGACCAGCCATCGGCCCGAGCCCGCGAACGTGCCTGGCGAGAAGCCCTCGTCGCCGCCGGCCGAACGCCACCGCACCTGTTACGGGGCGATTGGAGTGCACGGTCCGGCTACGAACAGGGGCGGCGACTGGCCGCCATGCCCGACGTCACCGCCGTCTTCGCCGCCAATGACCATATGGCCCTCGGCGTGCTGCGTGCCCTCCGCGAGGCGGGCCATGACGTGCCGGTCGACGTCAGCCTGGTCGGCTATGACGACATCCCCGAGGCCGAATACGTGTGGCCTCCGTTGACCACGGTGCGGCAGGACTTCGGCGAGGCCGGGCGTCGCGCGCTGGAACTCCTTGTCGCCCAGATCGAGGGCGAGCCGAGAACCGGAACACTGGTCGCGCTGGAGCCCGAACTGGTGGTGCGGGGCAGCAGCGGCCCTCCTCCCTGACTCCGGAGTTCGGAACCGACGGACCTGCTGGGACTACCTGCACCCCCATCCCGGGGACGCGACCGATACACACACCTC
The DNA here is from genome assembly GCF_001685355.1 of Streptomyces lincolnensis. GTDB lineage: Bacteria > Actinomycetota > Actinomycetes > Streptomycetales > Streptomycetaceae > Streptomyces > Streptomyces lincolnensis. Next base: position 827,461 of record NZ_CP016438.1, read on the forward strand.
GAGCAGGCGATCGTCGCCGCTGGTACGGGACCGGCCGGCCAGCCTTACCAGCCAGAGCAGCAGCGACTACTCAAACCGGCTCCACGCGGCGGCCGCCCCTTCGGCGTACGCCGCGGCCTGCGGTGTCTTTTGCCTGTGCGGTGTAGCCCCACCTTCATTTCGGCGGGCGGGAGAGCATGGGCCGGCCGGCCTCCATCGTCTCGGCGACCCGGGCCGTCGTCTCCCGCAGCCACATGTGCGCCGCGTCGTGCATGTGGACCGGATGCCACCACAAGGCCTGCTGGAGCGGCACGGCGGAGTAGGGCGGTTCCATGATGCGGACGGGTGCGAGTCCGTCCAGCTCGTCGGCGAGACGCCTCTGAAAGAGAGCTACCCGTCGGGTGCCTGCGACCAGGAGTGGCATCAGCTGGAAACTGTCGACGGAGACCGCCACACGCGGCTCGATGCCGAGCATGGCGATCTGGCGGGCGGCGGGGGCGTCGTAGGCTCGTTGGTACGTCACCCACGGCAGCCGGGCCAGGCCGTCGAGGGTGAGCTGCTCGCCGACCTCGGGATTGTCGTCCGCGACGAGGAAGACCCAACTGTCCTGGTAAAGCTCGACCGTGGGGAAGCCGCGAATGATGCCGTGGGGCAGCAGCAGCCCGTCCACGGTGCTGAGCAGCGAGCCGGTGCTGTCGATGAATTCGTTCGGCACCTGTTTGAACCTGAGCCGGATGCCTGGTGCCTCGGCCTGGATGGTGCGGGCGAGTTCGGCGCCGAATACGGCAACCGCGTAGTCCGAGGCGATCAGCGTGAACTCGTGTTCCTCGCGGGAGGGGTTGAATTCGGCCTGACTGGCGAAGACGCGTTCCAGCAGGTCGCATGCGGTGGTGGTCCGGTCGAGGAGGGCCTGCCCGAGGGCGGTCAGTTCGTACCCTCCGCCCACCCGGGCGAGCAGGTCGTCGTCGAAGTGGCGGCGCAGCCGGGCCAGGGCCGCGCTCATCGCGGGTTGACTGAGCCCGATGCGCCGGCCGGCCCTGGTGACGTTGCGCTCCTGCAGGAGGGCGCGCAGGGCAACGACGAGGTTGAGGTCCAGGCTGGCCAAGTTCACGAAGCATCCCAATTCCGGAGCCGGCACCATCGGTATTCGCCGGCTGGATTCTCATATACAGGAAATCGATTTCCCTGATTGCAATCTACTGGGCCAGGTTAGTGGCACCGCAATCGGGAGGACATCTCCGTGAAATCCGCAGCCACGTCGGCACTCTTCACCCCCTTCTCCGGACCGTTCGCCATCGGCACCCTTTCGGCGCCGGCCGAGACCAGGTTCCCGGGCCTCGTGACGCCGGACGGCCGAGCGCTCGATCTGCGCACGGCACTGGACGAACCCGCGCTGACCACGCTCGCGCTCCTGGAGCGCTGGGACGAGGAGCTGCCGCGTCTGCACACCCTCGCCGGGGACCCGACACGCGACTGGCGACCGCTGGCGGAGATGACGGTGCACGCGCCCGTCGAGCCCCGGCAGATCTTCCAGTCCGGCGCCAACTATCGCCAGCACGTGATCGACCTGGCGGTCGCACACCGCGCCCCGGACGCCCCGGGCACCGTCGAGGAGGCCCGCGCCGAGGTCGCGGCGGTCATGGACAAGCGGGCCGCCGAGGACCTCCCGTACGTCTTCATCGGCCTGCCGACCACGATCAGCGGTCCCTACGACGACGTGGTACTGCCCGCTTGGGCCGAGAAGCCCGACTGGGAGCTGGAGGTGGCCGCGGTGATCTCCCGACCCGCCTACCGGATCACCGTGGATGAGGCGCTGGAGTACGTCGCGGGCTACACCATCGCCAACGACCTGACCGACCGCGCGAGCGTCTTCCGCCGGGACATGCCCCCGATCGGCACCGACTGGCTGCGCAGCAAGAACGCCCCCGGCTTCACCCCGCTCGGCCCGTGGATCGTCCCGGCCGACTCCATCGCCGACCCCTCCGATCTACAGGTCACCCTGAAACTCAACGGCGAGACCATGCAGGACGAGTCCACCAAGGACATGATCTTCGGCATCGCGCGGTTGGTCTCGTACATCTCCCAGACCGCCCGACTGCTTCCCGGCGACCTGGTCCTCACCGGCAGCCCGGCGGGCAACGGCATCCACTGGGGCCGCCTGCTGCGCGACGGCGACGTGATGGACGGCTCGGTCACCGGGCTCGGTGCCCAGCGCACCCGTTGTGTCGCACAGAAGGCCCGATGAGCGCCAACCGTATCGACCGTACGGATCCCGAGGCGGCGATCGCCGAGGCCGCCAAGGCGTACTCGAACTGGGGCCGCTGGGGCGAGGACGACGTGCTCGGCACACTCAACTTCCTCGACGAGGCCAAGCGCCGCGAGGGCGCAGCGCTGATCCGCGACGGCGTCAGCTTCTCCTTGTCACAGGCCTTCGACATGGACGGCCCGCAGAAAGGCTGGCGGCGGCGTACGAACCCGGTGCACACGATGCTCGCCACCGGCACCGACGCCGCCCTGGGCGGCCAGGGCTTTCCGCACGGTTTCGGTGGCGCCGACGACGTGATCGCCATGCCCTTGCAGTGCTCCACCCAATGGGACGGGCTCGGGCACATCTTCGATCATGGCAAGGCGTGGAACGGCCGCCCGGCGGAGAAGGTCGTCACCTCCGAAGGCGACCTGGTCACCGGCATCGAGCACATGGCACCGCACGTCGCCGGACGGGGCGTCCTCCTCGACGTGGGCCTGGTCATCGGCCACGACGGCGAACTGCCCGACGGCTTCGCCATCACCGAGGAGCACCTGACCGCAACCGCCGAGGCGCACGGCGTGACCGTCGGCCGTGGCGACCTGGTCCTCGTGCGCACCGGGCGGCTGGCCCGCGCCCGTCACGAAGGCTGGGGCGACTACGCGGGCGGACCGGCGCCGGGGCTGAGCTTCAGTACGGCCGGCTGGCTGCACCGAAGCGAGATCGCCGGGATCGCCACCGACACCTGGGGCTTCGAGGTGCGGCCCAACGAGTTCGAGCACGCCTTCCAGCCGCTGCACCAGGTCGCCATCCCCCACATCGGCCTGCTCATCGGTGAGATGTGGGACCTCGACGCCCTCGCCGCACATTGCGCCGCCGATGGCCGGTACGAGTTCTGGCTCACCGCCGCGCCCCTGCCCATCACCGGCTCCGTCGGCTCACCGGTGAATCCCATCGCCGTCAAGTAACGCGCTGGACTGCCGGGCGGGCCGTGCCCGGGCGGCTACGCCATCCTCGCTCGCCCGCCCGCAACACCCCCCTTGCCGTTCGAAGTCGCGCGGCACCGTCTCAGGGAGAACCCATGAACGACCCCCGTCCCCGCACCGTCCTCGTCATAGGCGGCGGCGCGTCCGGCAACGCCGTGACCGTGCTGCTGCGACAGGCGGGCATCGCCGTGGAACTGATCGAGGCCAAACCCGACTGGAACGTGCTCGGCTCCGGCATCACCCTCCAGGGCAACGCGCTGCGCGTACTGCGCGAAGTCGGCGTATGGGACGAGGTCCGGGAGAGCGGTTACGCCGTCGACGCCGTCGGCATGGCCGCGCCCGACGGGACCGTGTTCCATGTCCAGCAGGACTTCCGCACCGGTGGGGACGACCTGCCCTCGATCTTCGGCATGCAGCGGCCCCGACTGCAGGAGATTCTGTGTGAGGCCGTTCGCGAGAGCGGCGCGGCGGTACGCCTCGGCACCACCGCCGAGGAACTGGTCCAGGACGCGTCCGGCGTCACCGCCCGGTTCAGCGACGGCACCGAGGGCCGCTACGACCTTGTCATCGCCGCCGACGGCGTCGGCTCCCGCACGCGCGCCATGATCGGCATCAGCGACAAGCCCGAACCGACCGGCATGGCCATCTGGCGCGTCCCCGCGCCCCGCCCCGAGAGCGTGAAGCGCAAGGACCTGTCCTACGGCGGACCGTGCTACATCGCCGGCTACTGCCCCACCAGCAAGAACACCATCTACGCCTACCTCGTCGAGGCCAACCGCGACCGCGCCTCCATCGACCCGGCCTCGTACGCGGACGAGATGCGGCGGCTGGCCGCGCCCTATGGGGGTGCGTGGCCGGAGATCGCCGCGAGCATCACCGACCCCGCCGAGGTCAACTACACCTGGTTCGAGCGACTGCTCGTCGAGGGCTCCTGGCACCGCGGCCGGGTCGTCCTGATCGGTGACGCGGCCCACGTCTGTCCTCCCACGCTCGCCCAGGGGGCGGCCATGTCGCTGGAGGACGCCTCCGTACTGGCCGAGATGCTGAGCGAGGAGCAGGACTGGAGTTCCCTCGACGCCCTGCTGACCGGCTTCTACGAACGCCGGATCGACCGTGTCCGCATGGTGGTCGAAGCATCCGTGCAACTCGGTCAGTGGCAGATGGACGGCGCCCGTGACGCCGACGCACCCGGTCTGATGGGCCGCACGATGTCTGTTCTTCAGGAGACCCCGTGAACCCCGTGAGTCCCCACAACAGCGCTCCCACGATCGACGTCCACGCGCACGTCCTGCTCCCACAGGTCGAGGACGCCGTCGCCGGACACCCCGGGCTGGCCGCGGCCCGCGAGCTCGACGCCCGCCGCAACGGCCCCGAGGCCATCGCCGTCAGCGGCCCGATGTTCCGGGACCGCTTCCCGAGGCTGACCGACGTCGAGGCCCGGCTCGCCGCGATGGACGCCTCCGGAGTCGACGTCCAGCTGGTCTCGCCGTCTCCGTCGCACTACCACTACTGGGCCGACGAGGACCTGGCCCGTACGGTGTGGGAACTGGCCAACGAGGGCACCGCCGCGCACGCCGCCCAGGCCCCGCAGCGCCTGCACGGCCTCGGCCTCGTCCCGCTCCAGCACCCGGACCTCGCCGTCGTAGCCCTCGACCACGCCCTCGGCCTGGGCCTGCGCGGTGTCGAGATCTCCAGCCACGCGCCGGGACGCGAACTGTCGGACGCCGCGTACGAACCGTTCTGGACACGGGCCGAGGAAACCGGCGCGATCCTCTTCCTGCACCCCTTCGGCTGCACGCTCGACGAGCGCCTCAACCGGTGGTACCTGTCCAACACCGTCGGCCAACCGACCGAGAACGCCGTCGCCCTGTCCCATCTGATCTTCTCCGGGGTCCTGGACAGGCACCCGGGGTTGCGCATCGTCGCCGCCCACGGCGGCGGCTATCTGCCCACCCATATCGGCCGCTCCGACCACGCCTGGCTCGCCCGCACCGACACCCGCGGCTGCGCGCACCCGCCCAGCAGCTACCTCAAGCAGCTGTACTTCGACTCCCTCGTCCACGACCCGGACGTCCTGCGCGAGCTGATCCGGGTGGCCGGCCCCGACCGGGTACTGCTCGGCTCCGACTTCCCCTTCGACATGGGCACCGACGACCCGCTCGGCGCGCTGCGCGACGTCACGGACCTGCCCGCCCCCCACTTCCACGCCGTACGCGGCGGCAACGCTGCAACGCTGCTCCGCCTTGTCGGAACCGTCTGAACCTCACAGAGGAGAACCCCCACCATGAGCACACGTCTGCTCACCCACCTGCGGCACGTCGACCTCGCCGTGCCGGACTACGACAAGCAGCTCGACTTCTACGCCGGCGTCTGGGGCCTGACCAAGGTCGCCGAGGACTCCGGCATCTCCTTCCTCGCCGCCGAGGGCTCCCCCGAGCAGTACATCGTCCGGCTCCGCAAGGCCGAGGAGAAGCGCCTCGACCTCATCTCCTACGGCGCGGCGAACCCCGCCGACGTGGACACGCTCGCCGAGCAACTCCTCGCGGGTGGAGTGCGGTTGATCTCCCAGCCGGGCAAGATCGACACCCCCGGCGGCGGCTACGGCTTCCGCTTCTTCGACATCGACGGCCGCACCATCGAGGTCTCGGCCGACGTCGAGGCACGCCGGCACCGTCGTATCGAGGAGAAGGAGTCCATCCCGGTCCGTCTCTCGCACGTCGTCCTGAACTCCCCCGACATCAACGCCACCCGCGCCTGGTACGAGCAGCACCTCGACTTCCGGCTGTCCGACACGATGACCTTGCCGCACATGGGCGACGTCATGCACTTCATGCGGATCAGCAACCAGCACCACTCCATGGCCATCGCCAGCGGTCCGCACGCCTCCCTGCAGCACCTCTCCTTCGAGATGCGCGGCATCGACGAGTACATGCGCGGCTCCGGCCGCGTGATGCGCTCCGGCGCCCGCAAGATCTGGGGCCCCGGGCGGCACATGGCGGGCGACAACACCTTCACGTACTTCCTCGACCCGCACGGCAACACCGTGGAGTACACCACCGAGCTCGAAAAGCTGGACGAGGACACCTGGCACCCGCACATCTACGACCTGACGAAGCCCGAGAACGCCGACCAGTGGGGCACGTCCAACCCGATGAACGAGATGGTCGCCAAGGAAATGCTCAACGACGTCGACCGCGGCGTCTTCGTCGCTCCGCCGGTCTGACCCCTTGACCCCGGGGGCTCGGCGCACTCCCCCGCCCTGCCATGCCGCCGCGCCCCCGGCCCGAGTCACCCCTCTCAGCTCCCTAGGAATGCCATGCGTTTCGCCACGTACGAACAGCACGGCCGCAGCCGTCTCGCCACCGTCGGGGACGACGCTGTCCTCTACCCCTGCCCCAATACGGGAACGCTTCTCGACCTGATCCAGGCCGGTCCCGAGGCGCTGCGCGAGGCGGGCAACGCAAGCCTGGACGTGCCACGCGGCCCGCATGTCTCACAGGTGCGCTTGTTGCCGCCGTTCCAACCGCCGTCCGTACGCGACTTCGTCACGTTCGAGGAGCACGTCGAGGGCGTACGACGCAGCATCGACGGAATGACGGGCGCCCCGGACGCCTGGTACGACGCGCCCACCTTCTACTTCACCAACCCCTACGCGGTCATCGGCGCTCACGACGACGTCCCCGTGCCGCCCGGCAGCCAGGCACTGGACTTCGAACTCGAAGTCGCCGCGGTCATCGGCCGCGAGGGCCGTGACCTCTCCCCCGAGCAGGCCCGCGACCACATCATCGGCTACACCATCTACAACGACTGGTCCGCCCGCGACCTCCAGTCACGCGAGATGCGGGTCAGCCTAGGTCCCTGCAAGGGCAAGGACACCGCCACCACCCTCGGCCCCTACCTCGTCACCGCGGACGAACTGGAGCCCTATCGCGACAGCGACGGATTCCTGCGCCTGGCGCTGACCGCCGAGATCAACGGTGAGGTCGTCGGCAAGGACCTGCTGTCCAACATGAGCTGGACCTTCGAGGAGATGACCGCCTACGCCTCGCGCGGCACCTGGGTACGCCCCGGCGACGTACTCGGCTCCGGCACCTGCGGCAACGGCGGCTGCCTCGCCGAACTCTGGGGCGTACGCGGCCGCCAGGACCCGCCGCCGCTCAAGCCCGGCGACACCGTCACCCTCACCGTCGAGGGCATCGGCAGCGTCTCCAACACCGTGGTACCCGGGACCGAACCGGTGGCCGTCCCTCGCGCCCGTACGCGCCCGCGAACGCGGCCGTGAACCGCGCGGCGGAGAGCAGGGCGGCCGACAAGGTCATCGTCACCAGGAGCGCGGCGGGGCACGGTCGAGGCACCGGCCCGGGCGGGAGCAACGGTGACAGCCACCGATGCGACACAGGCACCCCGCCAAGTGGGTCATCCCCGGAATGACCGATGCCAAGGGCCAGGCGCGGCTACGACCACCCTGCTCCACGCCATCGGCTGCCACGCCCGCTCCGCCGGGCCGGCCTCCCTGACGAGGTGCTCAACTCCGTTGTCCTCCTCGCCTTCGGCGAGGCCTCGTACATCACGGCGCCAGTCTCGTCGCCGTCGGCGACTGGTCGACGGTGCTGCCCGGCTCCCCCGTCTGCCCCCCCCCGGCCGACCTCCGGCTGAAAGGACCCGCACGTGAACAAGGTCAGCGCGAGCGCCGCCGAGGCGGTCGCCGACATCTGCGACGGGGCCTCACTCGCCGTTGGCGGCTTCGGCCTGTCCGGCATACCGGCCGCCCTCATCGACGCCCTGCACGCCCAGGGCACCACCGGCCTGAAGGTCGTCTCCAACAACTGCGGCGTAGACGGCCAAGGACTGGGCCTCCTGCTCGCCACCGGCCGCATCAGCCGCGTGACCGGCAGTTACGTCGGCGAGAACAAGGAGTTCGCCCGCCAGTACCTCAGCGGCGAGATGGAGGTCGAACTCGTACCGCAGGGCACCCTGGCCGAGCGGCTACGGGCCGGCGGGGCCGGCATCCCGGCCTTCTACACGCCGGCAGGCGTGGGCACGCAGGTAGCGGACGGCGGCCTGCCCTGGCGTTACGCGGCGGACGGCAGCATCGCCCTCGCTTCCCCCGCAAAGGAGAAGCGCTCCTTCGGCGGCCGCTCGCATGTCCTCGAACACGGCATCACCACGGACTACGCGCTCGTCCGCACCTGGCGCGGCGACACTCACGGCAACCTGGTCTTCAACAAGGCCGCCGCCAACTTCAACCCGCTGGCCGCCATGGCCGGCCGCATCACGATCGCCGAGGTCGAGGAACTCGTAGAACCCGGCGAGCTGCCCCCCGACGCGATCCATCTGCCCGGCGTCTTCGTCCAGCGGGTCCTCGCCCTCACGCCCGCGCAAGCCGCCGACAAACCGATCGAACGGCGTACCATTTCCGCGCCCGAGGCACGAGAGACGGTGCACGGCTGATGCCCTGGACCCGCGACCAGATGGCCGCCCGTGAGAAACCTCGTTCGGTTCAGAGCGCGCCTCCCGCCCGCGGTCCGCCCCGTTCCTGTGAGCGAGCTGGCAGCGAGTGTCCCCAGCATCGCGGTGACCGGCAAGGGCGTGCCCGGCGCCCATGACGGCCCGCCTCCCCGGCACAACATGGAGGAATGGCAAGCACCTGCGCCACCGAACGACTGGGCACGGTCATCGAGGGGGTGTGCTGTCCCGCAGAACGATGTTCGTGGCGACCGGTACGATCCGCGAGGCGTCATCGTCGGAGAGCGCGAGCTCCACCGCACGGAGCCCGACCTGCTGCAAAGGAACGTTCACGGACGTCAGCTCCGGGACGACGTCCACCGCTGGGCCGATGTCGTCGAACCCGGCGACGGCGATGTCCCGGCCAGGGACCAGCCCGGCGTCGCGGAACGCGGTCATCACACCGATCGCCATGACGTCACTGACCGCAAAGACGAGTTCCGTATCGTCCAGTCCCCGCTGGACGAGTTCCCTGGCCGCCGCACATCCCCCTCGGCGGCTGAACTCTGCTTCGACCACCAACCGCTCGTCGACGTCGATTCCGAACTCGCGCACGCCCTCCACGAAGCCGCTGCACCGGTCACGGGACGTCCTCAGGCCGTTCCTCGCCCGGACCACCGCGAACCGCCGGTAGCCGAGCCCTACCAGCGCGCGTGCAAGTTGCCGCGCTCCACCGTAGTTGTCGATGCTGATGGTGCGGAACGGCAGGTCGTGCTGGCTTATCAGGACCACGCTGCCGCCCGCTTCCCGGTAGGCGCGGAGCTCCTCGACAAGTGCGTCGCGGGTGCCGGTGCCGTCGACGCGGCTGCCGGTCATGATGATGACGCGGGGACGCATGCCACGCAGCGTCCCGACGATCTGGAGTTCCCGCTCCGGGGAGCGGTCCGCGACCGCCATGGTCACGATGAGTCCGGCGGCCTCGGCTGCCTGCGTCACCCCGGCCGCGATGGAGGAGAAGTACGGGTCGTCGACACCGCTGACGACCAGTGCGGCGATGTTCGTCGAACCCCGCGCGATCGCCTGGGCGGACAAGTGCGGCGCGTAGTCCAGTTCCGCGGCCGCGACGAGCACACGGTCGACGTTCTCCTGCCGGACATTGCGGACGCTGCCGTTGAGCACCCGCGACGCCGTCGCCTGTGAGACGCCCGCTGCCCGCGCCACATCATGCAGGGTCACCTGACGCTTCCCGGATACGGCCTCCCCGCGACGCCGTACAGGCGCTGCCGCCCCATCTTCCATGCCGCACATTGTGCACCGAGCCGCACAGCGCCTGGAAGTCGCGGAATCACTGCCGAGGGTCACTCCGTAGGCCGGTGCGCCTACTGTGCCGCACGTACCTGGCGGAACCCAACCGGGTCGACGCGACCACCTTCCAGCGGGCGACCGTGTCCCGAATCGGCACCGGCACTTTCGTCCTCACGTCGGCGGCCTGGTCAGGGATATCCTCGGGTAGCAGGGCGGCTCGTTTTCGTGATGCGGGAGGGACGGCACGATGCCCCATTCAGCGAGGCCGACCGTCACCCTGCGTGACGTGGCAGCGGCCGCCGGTGTATCAGTGTCGACCGCGTCGCGCGTGCTGGGCGGCAGCGATCGGACGGTCGCGAAGGAATACAGGCAGCGGGTCTTCTCCGCCGCGGCCGCGTTGCGCTACACCGCGGACGCCTCGGCCCGGGCGATGCGGCGCGCGAACGACTCGATCGCGGTCATCGGCGACGACCTCACCACCCCGTCGATGGGAATGGTCGCCGCGGCAATGGAACGCCGGGCCCGCGACGCCGGGGCGTTCGTGACCGTCTCGTCGACCCACGGCACCACTGAGAGGCAGCTCGAAACCGTCCGGCTGCAACGTGCTCTGAGGCCACGTGCGCTCATCCTGACATCGAGCCGCCTCGACACGAACGCCCTGGGCGGCCGCCTGCTCGACGAGTTGCTCGGCTACGAACGCGAGGGCGGCCGGGTGGTGATCGTCGGCGACACCGATATGCCGTTCGACTCCATCAGCTTCGACAATCACGGCCCTGCGAAGGAGCTGGGCGCCTATGTCGCCGGGGCGGGGCACAGGCACGTGACGATCCTCGCCGGCGCGCGCGGGCAGGGGAATGTCTCCGCCCGTACCGCAGGCTTCATGGCCGGGCTCCGCGACGGCGGCGTCGAGGCGCGGCACATCCGGATCTCACACTGTGCAGTGAGCCGCCAAGGGGGGTTCGACGCGGCGCAGCGTCTGATCGCCGAAGGGCTGGCGAAGCCTCACGCGGTCATCGCCGCCAACGACACCATCGCCATCGGCGCGATGTCCGCCTTCCGGGCTGCCGGGGTGGCGGTGCCGGACAACGTCTCGGTGACCGGTTTCGACGACATCGAGCTCGCGACCGACGTGACACCGCGGCTGACGACCGTGTCATTGCCGCTGGCGCAGGCAGGTGCCGAGGCGGTCCGTCTCGCGCTCGCGGATCGTACGGAAGCAGAGCATTTGAGGATGCGCGGGCAGATCGTGGTGCGCGACAGCACGGCGGTCAGCGTCGCCTGAACCGCCCCTGAGCCGATCGCTCCGGCCGACGCACACAGCGCCTTCGGACCGCCAGAACCTGACACGTCGCAGACGCTTCTGCGCGTTGGCCGACCGCTTGACGCCTTGGATCACGGACGGGCCCACGGTACGGAATACGATTTCCTACCGATGAAGTGCACCTTGAGAACCTGGACGTCACCGTGCCCCGGACGGTCGATCTCGGCATCTCCGGTGGCCCTACCCGGCGGCGCCACCCGCGCATGCTGCACACCCGCGACCTGACCGCCTCTCGCGGCATGGACAACACCCTCACCCTGGACCTCGGTCGCGTGTACACCGTGACCACCACCGGTCAGGGCGCCGGAACAACCACCACGCCCACCCGTAACCGGCTCTCCGCGCCGCGCTCGGACTCCTTCGCCGGCTACAGCACCGGACAGGAGGTGAAGTACTTCGCCTCGATGAACGGCGCCTTCCGGGCCGCCCCCTGCACCGGGGGCAAGAGGCCGGGATCCTCTAGATCCGCCTGACGTCCTGGCCCCACCGGGGCAACGGCTACGCGAGCAGCCAGTGCGCAGCGCCGTCCGAAACAGCCGAGCTGCCGCACGACCCGATGCCCGCACGATGCCGTCGACTTCCGGCAGGGCCCTCCACCAAGCCGTCCCGTTCTTCCGCTCGACACCTTGACGCACTCGATCGCCACTGGGCACACTGCGCGGAATACGTTTTCCCGACGCCTCCAGGGGCGGACATGAACTTTCTTGACGGTCGGCTTCGCATCCGGGAGGGCGCTGTGACACGGGAAGCACGACTCTTGGAGCCACCGCCGAGCTCAGCCCCCGACTGGGCATGTCCGGCCGGGCCCATGCCCACGTCGTCGCGCACCCCTGGGTGCGTCCACCGCACGGTCCCGAACTGCCCGAGCCCCGAGTCGTTACGCGACCTCTCGGCTGAGGGCGTCACGACAGGAACCGGCACCGCACCACCCCAGACGACAAGAAGAGGACCATGACCGTCACCCGAAGACTTGTGTCACGAGCAACAGCCGCCGCACTGTGCGCGCTGGCAGTCGTGCTCGCGTCGATCGTGCTCACCCCCGCGCAGCGGGCCTTCGCCGCGGGCATCACGTACTACGTGAGTGCGAGCGGCAGCGACAGCAACGCCGGAACCAGCACCAGCACGCCCTGGCGCTCGCTGAGCAAGGTGAACGCGAAGACGTTCCAGCCCGGCGACACCATCCGTTTCGAGGCCGGTGACAGCTGGACCGGTCAGCTGTGGCCGAAGGGGTCGGGCTCCGACGGCGCCCCGATCACCATCGACAGCTACGGGACGGGCGCCAAGCCGAAGATCGCCGGCCAGGGCACGGTCGGTGACGCGGTGCGGCTGAACAACCAGCAGTACTGGGAGATCCGCAACCTCGACGTGTCGAACGCGGTGCCCACAGGCACGACGGACGGTTCGAAGCTCGGTGACTTCCGTGGCATCGGCGTGCACGGTGACAACGGTCAGACCCTGCATCACTTCGTGATCGACTCGGTCGACGTGCACGACGTCACCGGAGAGGTCAAGTGGGTCGGCGGCAGCACCGCCGACAACAAGCCGGGCATCAGCTTCGCGCAGGGCTGGGACCGCTCGAAGAACACCGGCGGCATCGCCTTCCTCACCGGCGTCCAGGACATCACCGCTCCCGGCGCCCCCACGATGCTCGACGGCATCACCGTGCAGAACTCCACCATCAAGAACACCTCGTTCAACGGAATCGTCACGAAGCAGTACGCCGGTGACGCGCCCGGCGCCGTATACACCGGCTGGGGCAAGCGCGAGACGGCCAGCGACTCCAAGTGGAAGCCCTACACCAACGTCACGTTCCGGGGTAACTACATCACGCAGGCGAACACCCCCTTCGGCTGCAACGGCATCTATGTCACCGGCGTCAAGGGCGCACTCGTCGAAGGCAACGTGATCGACCGGGTCGGCGTCTCCGGTGTCGAGACCAACATGGCCGACAGCGTCACCGTCCAGCACAACGAGATCATGGGCACCCACCTCTCGTCGGGCGGCGCCGACCAGAATGCCCTGGACCCCGACATCGGCACCACCAACCAGCTGTTCCAGTACAACTACCTCCACGACAACGGCGACGGCATCCTGCTGTGCGCGTGCAACTCCGCGGTCAAGTTCGGCAGCGTGGTGATCCGCTACAACGTCATCACCGGCAGCAAGCGGTGGAACATCCACATGTCGCAACAGACCGGCTCGGTCGCACATGTCTACAACAACACCTTCGCCAACACCGATTCGCCGACCATGGTGACCGGCGGTGTCGGCGGCAAGGTCACGTTCACCAACAACCTGTTCGTCTCCGGACAGTCCGCACCCGAGTTCAGGCAACAGTCGACCATCATCTACAACAACAACGGGTACTCGTCCAACCTGACGACTCGGCCCTCGTCCGACGTGAACGCCGTGGTCGGCGCTCCGCAGTTCGTGAACGCCGCCGTCACGGGGCCCTACGGCGACGAGAACGGCACGAGGCTCGGCACTGCGGCGAACTTCGCGCTCCAGTCAGGATCGGTCTTCGCCGACGCCGGTGCCACGATCACCGGCAACGGCGGCCTCGACTACTCCGGGGCAACCGTGCCGATCGGGAACGGTCCGGAGATCGGTGCCCTCGAACGGGGCGCGCCCAGTATCGCGTTCACGGACACCTTCGACGGCCTGGCGACCGGCGCGCTCGCCAACGGGACCAACGGATGGCGGGTCATCTCGACCAACAACGACGTCTCCGTGGTGGGGACGCCGTCCACCACCGACAAGAGCGTCCGGCTGACCCGCACCGTCGAAGGCGGCGGCACCGACGGAACCAACCTCGCCCGGCTCTTCAGCACCCCGCTGCAGGGCGTGGTGACCATCGACGCGCAGGTGATGCGCAATGACGCGCAGGCCGGCTGGTTCGGGCTGCCATACCTGTACAACGCCAGCGGTGCCCCGGTTGTCAGCGTCGCGTTCGCGCGCGGCGAGATCCACGCGTACGAGGGAACCACAGACCGTGTGATCGGTACGTACACCACTGGCAAGTGGTACTCGGTCAAGCTCACCGTGGACACCGTGAACCAGCACTTCGACCTGGACATCGACGGCCGGCGCGTGCTGAACGACGCGGCGTTCCGCACATCGATGCCGGGGATCGCGAAGGTCGCGTGGTACTCGAACGGGGGCGAGCGCGGGGCCGTGCATGTGGACGACGTCTGCATCTCCCGCGGTACCGGATTCGACCAGTGACAGCCAGGTCCAACTGGTGGCGCGGTATTAGGGTAAGTGCGCCCGAGCCAGTAAGCGCTTCCGCCTTCCAGGGGGCCCAACTCAAGCTGACGCCCTGACAAAGAGAAATCAGCTCTGCCAGGGCCGACATCGGCCTGGCAGAGCTGATTTCCGTACTGATCAACGTGATGAAATCTGCTGCAGCCTGTCACTTACCACCGGCAGATAGAATGTGGTGATACCGGCCATGTTGGGGTGCGTTCCCGATCCCTCCGCGCCAGGGAAACCGTCGACCAGGTCATCGAATGTGTATTTTGCACGCTGAGCGTCATCACGCGTGTCGAACGTGGTGTCCCCGAAGATGTCGGCGATGGCGATGCCCCACTTGCGACAGGTCTCCAAGGTCACTTCACGCAGCGCCACCTGAGTGCCCCAGTCCCGCGAACCGAGTTTGTGGGCGGCGACGTACACGATGGGGGCGGTCGGCCATTTCCGCCTCATTGTGTGCAGCGTCTTCTCCAGCTCAGCCGCGTAGGTCGCGATCGTGTACGCGTGGTCCCTGAAGATGGACTGGGCATCGTTGACGCCGCCGTCAAAGATAACGAAGTCCGGCGCGATGTCGGTCGCCTGCTCGACCTGCGCAAGTATCTGCCCGCCGGAAGCATGTGGGTCGGCGCCGATGGTCGCACCATTCCGGGCGAACTTGGTGAGGGTCATCCCCTCGCGCTCGGAAACGAGGTCCACAAAACTGTGCGGATATACATGTCCGTACACAATGCTGTCCCCGAAGGCGTAGATACTCTTGCCCACCAACCCACTGTTCACATCATTCTCCCTGCGGCTTCGCTATTTCAGGATTGATTTTAGGCAGAACATTGACCCGTTGGGTGATCAGTGCGTAAATTAAAGAGATAGAAAGCGCTTACTATCATGAAGCGGAGTGTTGACCCACATGAGCACAACCAACACCGGATTGCCCGGGGGCGTCGCCATCTCGCATCTGTCGGTGTACGACTGGCCTGCCGCCGACGGGGTGTGCGGCGGCACACCTCACATGCACCTGGCCTGTTCGGAGGCTTACGTCGTCACCAGCGGACGCGGGGCCGTGCAGACGCTGACCGCGTCCGGGTACGAGGTCACTCCGCTCCAGGCCGGTACGGTCGCCTGGTTCACGCCCGGCACCATCCACCGGCTGGTGAACGGGGGCGATCTGCGGATCACCGTTCTGATGCAGAACAGCGGACTGCCGGAGGCGGGGGACGCCGTCCTCACGCTGCCCCCGCAGTACCTGACCGATCCGGAGACGTACGCCCGCGCCACGGCCATCCCGGCCGACGCGCCCGAGGAGGAGCAGGAGCGCGTTGCCCGGGCCAGGCGGGACCTCGCTCTGGAGGGATATCGGGCACTGCGGGAGGCCGAGGGGCCACAGACTCTGGCCGCGTTCCACCGGGCCGCCGCCGCGCTGGTACGGCCGCGCATCGCCGAGTGGCGCGAGCGGTGGCGCCGAGGTGCCGAGGCCTCCGCCGCGGCCACCGGGGCGCAGCTCGACTGGCTGGAGCGGGGAGAGTCCCCCCATCTCGTGGATGCCACCGTGAGGTCCGAACAGCCCGTTGCCCGCAGGAAGTTCGGAATGTGCGGTCGGCTCGACGTCTACCAGAACTGATGCCGGTGCGCGCTTGAGGCCCGGCGGCGTACGCGGCCGGGCCGGCTCGCGCCTGAAGCCGACAGGACGGCAGCGCCGCCAGGGGGACGCACAGGCGCCGCTGGCCCGCGCCCGTTCCGGCAGCACCCGCCTTTGGTCACCGCCTGCGGCTGGGACGCTTGGTCGCGGGCGGCTCGCCCGTCGACTCCCGCCAGATGATGCGGAGGAGGGGTTCATCCTTCGCCTCGGGCACCGTATTGAGCAACCCCGCGATCAGCTTGGCCATGGCCGTACTGCCAAGTTGTTCGAGCTCCACGTCGACGGTGGTCAGGGACGGGGTCATGAACTGCCCGACCCCCGCGTTGTCCCAACCGGTCACGCTGAGGTCTCCCGGCACGTCCCAGCCGCGCTCACGGGCGCCCCGGACGACACCGGCGGCCACAAGGTCGTTGGCCGCGATCACCGCGGTCGGCCGCGAACGGCTCGAGAGCGACCGAATCGCCTCGATGCCGGACTCTCCCGACCAGTCCCCGTCGAAGACGCCGACGGACTCGACCCCGAGGCGTTCGACGGTGTCCAGATAGCTCTGCCTGCGCGCCCTGGCGGAAGCGAACTGCGCGTCGCCCGCCACATGGAGAAACCGGGAGTGGCCGAGCGACGCCAAGTGCTCGATCATCCGCACCACGGGCGTGGCGTCGGCCAGCTCCCCGATGCCGCGCATCTCGTCGTCGAAGTCGGCCGAGATCACCACGGTCGTCCGCTGGTGCAGTTTGCGCTCCACCTCGGGAAGCACGGGAGCGAGGGAGAGAATGCCCTCGTACTGTCCCGAATCGGCGAGCTCCAGCAGTCGGTCACTCCTCGCCCGTACGCCGCCTCCGGCGCTCACGACGTCCACGAAATACCCCGCGGTGTGCGCTGTGGCGCTGGCTCCTGCCAGCATGCGTGACGGGTTGAAGGCCATGGCGGGCATGAGGATCGCCAGCCGGCCGGTCTTCCGTGTGCGCATCGACCGCGCCACCAGGTTGGGGCGGTAGTCGAGTTCGCGTATGGCCTTCTCCACGCGTTCCAGGGTCGCGGGCTTCAGCCCGCCGTTGAACCGCAGATACCGCGACACCGTCTGGGGTGACACACCGGCGAGTCGCGCCACATCAGTGATCGTAGGCCGTCGTCGCGCCGTGTCAGCGCCGTCCATCCGCTTCCCCCACCTTCCGCCAACTTTCGGTGAAGTCAGAGACTACACACTCTTGACGCAAAAAGTGATCGTTCACTATGGTCCTCGCAACCCACAAAGTGAACGATCACTTTTCGGGTGACGCGTGGCCCGGGACGGGCCCGCACCACTGTCTGCCGATGCCGCCGCTCAAGGGAGCAGTGCCGTGAGCTCCATCAACGAACTACGCCGGCTGCGCGGGTCCCAAAAGGGCGCGCGACAGCAGAACAAGGCGGCGTTCTTCTTCCTACTGCCATGGTTCGTCGGGCTCTTCGGGATCACTCTCGGCCCGATGCTGGCCTCGCTCTACCTCAGCTTCACCAAGTACAACCTGCTGCAGCCGCCGCAGTTCAGCGGACTCGACAACTGGACGCGCATGGTCGACGACGAGCGTCTGCACAAGTCGCTCGAAGTGACGTTCAGCTACGTCCTCGTCTCCGTCCCGCTGCAACTGGCGATGGCCCTGGGGCTCGCTCTGCTGCTGGACAGGGGAGTGCGAGGACTTGCCTTCTACCGCTCCGTCTTCTACCTGCCGTCACTGATCGGCGGCAGCGTGGCGATCGCCGTGCTGTGGCGCGCGATGTTCGGGACCAACGGCCTTGTCAACGAGGCCCTGGCCCTCGTCGGTATCCAGGGGCAGGGCTGGATCTCGGAGCCCGGAACGGCGCTGTCGACCCTCGTCGTCCTGAACGTCTGGACCTTCGGCTCCCCCATGGTGATCTTCCTCGCCGGGCTGCGGCAGATTCCGACCTCCCTCTACGAGGCGGCCTCCGTCGACGGCGCGAAGCGCTGGCGCCAGTTCCGCAGCATCACCATTCCGCTGCTGACACCCATCATCTTCTTCAACCTGGTGCTGCAGATCATCCACGCCTTCCAGACCTTCACCCAGGCCTTCGTGGTCTCCGGTGGCACCGGAGGCCCCGCCGACTCCACCCTCTTCTTCTCGCTGTACCTGTACCAGCGCGGGTTCGGCCACTTCGACATGGGATACGCGTCCGCGCTCGCGTGGGTCCTGCTCCTCATCGTCGCGGCCTTCACCGCCGTCAACTTCTGGGCCTCAAAGTACTGGGTGTTTTACGATGACTGACCGCGCCGTAGCCGTACCTTCCTCGCTACCCACCCCCCGCCCCCACGTGATACGCCGGATCAGACGCGCGGTGCGCGCCCCTCTCAAACACTGCCTACTGGCTCTCTGCGCCCTGACGATGCTCTACCCCGTCCTGTGGATGGTGGTCAGCTCGCTGCGGCCCAACAACCAGATCTTCCGCAGCGCGGGACTCGCCCTGACGCACCCGCACTTCGAGAACTACAGCAACGGCTGGAACGCCTTCTCCCAACCGTTCAGCCACTACATGATCAACTCGGCGATCGTCGTGACCGGCGCGATCCTCGGGAACCTCCTCGCCTGCTCCCTGGCCGCATACGCGTTCGCCAGGCTGGAATTCCGGGCGAAGCGCGTCTGGTTCGCCGTCATGCTCGTCACCATCATGCTGCCGATCCACGTGATCATCGTGCCGCAGTACGTCCTGTTCTCGGAGCTCGGCTGGGTCAACACGTTCCTGCCCCTGATCGTGCCGAAGTTCCTGGCGACCGACGCCTTCTTCATCTTCCTGATGGTGCAGTTCATCCGGGGCATCCCGCGCGAGATCGACGAGGCCGCACGGATCGACGGCGCCGGGCACGCGCGGATCTTCTTCTCCCTCATCCTCCCGCTGATGGTCCCGGCGCTGGCGACCACCGCGATCTTCACCTTCATCTGGACCTGGAACGACTTCTACACCCAGCTCATTTATCTGACCGACCCGGACATGTACACCACGCCTCTCGCGCTGCGCACCTTCGTCGACCAGCAGACCGCGACGGACTGGGGCTCGGTGTTCGCGATGAGTGTCGTGTCGCTCGTACCCGTCTTCCTCATCTTCCTCACCGGACAGCGCTTCCTGCTGCGAGGCATCGCGACCACCGGCGGCAAGTAACTGCGGGGGCTACTGCCGGACATGTGGAGGCGCCCGAAGCCCTGACCGCTCGGGAGCACCTCAGTCATCAACCCGCCCACCCATCAGGCACAGGAGAAGCACATGAAAGCCAGCCCCTTCAGACGCGTCGCCATCGGAGCGTTCGCCTCACTCTCGCTCACACTGACCGCCTGCTCCGGTGGCAGCACCGAATCCGCTTCCGAGCTCAGCGACAAGCCGGTCACCATCCGCGCCACCTGGTGGGGAGCGGACACCCGTGCCCAGCTCACCGACGAGGTCATCAAGGCGTTCGAGAAGAAGTACCCCAACATCACGGTCAAGGGCCAGTACAAGGACTGGAACGGCTACTGGGACGCGCTCGCCACGACGACCGCGGCCAAGGACTCTCCCGACGTCGTCCAGATGGACGAGTTGTACCTCGCGTCGTACGCCGACCGCGGAGCGCTGTACGACCTCGGCAAGGCCAAGAAGCTCCTCAGCACGTCACAGTTCGACGACCAGGCCCTGGCCACCGGGCAGGTCAACGGAACGCAGTACGCGCTTCCCGTCGGCGTCGGCGTCCTGTCCATCCTCGTGAACACCGACCTGTTCAAGAAGTACGGCGTGACGGTTCCCGACGACAAGACATGGACGTGGGACGACTACGCCAAGATCGGGAAGGAACTGACCGACAAGAGTGGCGGCAAGATCCACGGCGCCGCCGGCGCGCCCGGCTTCTCCGCCGGCGACGTCAAGTACTGGGCTCGTCAGCACGGTGAGAACCTCTTCGACAAGGACGGCAACGTCTCGTTGAAGCCCGAGACGCTCGCCGGGATGTGGAAGTACGGTCTGGACCTGACCTCCTCGGGGGCCAGCGTCAAGGCGTCGACGATGGTCGAGGACCTGACCGCGGGTGTCACCGCCGGCAGCTTCGCCACCGGCAAGGCGGCCATGATGGGGGTGTACAACACCCAGATCACTGCGATCCAGCAGGCCGCCGGCGCCCAGGTGAAACTGCTGCAGATGCCTCGTGCCGACAGCACCAAGGCCAACTTCTTCAAGCCCTCCATGTACTGGGCGGTCTCCAGCCAGAGCAAGCACCCGGCCGAGGCGGCCGCGTTCATCGACTTCATGCTCAACGACCGGAAGGCCGCCGACATCCTCAAGACGGAGCGCGGCATCCCCGCCAACAAGGAGATGCTGAAGCACCTCCAGCCGGGACTGGCCGGGACCGACAAGGCGGCAGCCGACTACATGAACGCCGTGACCCCGGGTGAGTCACCGGTCGTGACCCCCAACGGCGGAAGCGGCATCGAACCGCAGCTGCAGCGCTACAGCCAGGAGGTCTACTTCAAGAAGACCTCGCCCGAAGCCGCCGCGAAGGCCTTCATCAAGGAGCTCCAGGGCGAGATCGACGCGGCCAAGTGACCTCCTTCCTGGGGGCCGTCGCCGCTGCGACGGCCCCCAGGAGCCCCACGAGAAGTGGGTCAGGAACCAAGAGAGAGAACACACCCATGCCCAGCCCCCGGCCGCCGTACCGCGTGGCCATCATCGGCACCGGCGGTATCGCCCACGCGCATGCCGAAGCCCTCACCGAACTCTCCGAACGTGCCCGGCTGGTCGCCGTCGCCGATGTCGACCTCACCCGTGCCGCCGAGTTCGCCGACCGATTCTCCGTGCCGCACGTCTTCAGTGACCCGCAGGCTCTGCTGGAGAGCCAAGACCTCGATCTCGTACACATCTGTACGCCCCCGCAGACCCACGCACCCCTGGCGACCATGGTGATGCGGGCCGGCGTGACCGCCCTGGTGGAGAAGCCGACGGCGCTGAGCCTGCGCGAGCTGGACCAACTGGCCACGGTGCAGGAGGAGACCGGCTCCAAGGTTCTGACCGTCTTCCAGCACCGCTACGGAGCTGCCGCCGTACGTCTGAGACGGCTGGCCGACTCCGGCGCACTGGGCCGGCCACTGGTCGCCACCTGCGAGACCCTCTGGTACCGGTCCGACGCGTACTTCGAAGTCCCGTGGCGGGGACGCTGGGACGTCGAGGGTGGCGGCCCCACGATGGGACACGGCATCCATCAGTTCGACCTGATGCTGTCGGTTTTCGGCTCCTGGTCCCAGATCACCGCACTCGCCGAGCGCCAGGCCCGGCCCACGGACACCGAGGACGTCTCGATCGCCGCCGTCCGGTTCGACAACGGAGCCCTCGCCACGGTGGTCAACTCCCTGCTGTCCCCGCGGGAGACCTCGCGCCTGCGCTTCGACTTCGAATACGCCACGGTCGAACTCGAACACCTCTACGGCTACCGCGAGGAGCACTGGCGGTTCACCCCGGCCCCCGGCCACGAGGAGCTCTCGGCCCTCTGGACCGACGGTGACGAGCCGGACATCACGAGCGGCCACAGGCTCCAGATCGAGGCCGTGCTCGACGCCTGGGAGACCGGACAGGAACCCGGCGTCTGTCTGCAGGACGCGCGTCGCACGCTGGAGTTCGCGGCGGCGACGTACGCCTCGGCCTTCCGCGGTGTCCCCGTCGCAGCGGGCGAACTGACCGACGACGACCCATTCGCGGTCAGCATGGACGGCGGCGCCGTGCCGTGGGAACCGGTCAAGGAGGCCCTCGTATGAACGCTCTTGAGATCCGCCACGACCTCGGCGCCTCGGTCACGGTCCGCGACGGCGGCACCGAGCTGTTCCGCTACGTGTACCGGCCGGACACCGTCCAGCTGGAATCACCCAAGCCCTACATCCACCCCCTGCGCACCCGGGCCGGCAAGGTGGTCAGCCTGTTCCGACCCCACGACCACGTGTGGCACAAGGGCATCGCGTGGTCCCTGCCGCACGTCGGCGAGGAGAACTTCTGGGGCGGTCCCACGTACATCCACGGACGCTTCTACGTCCAGCTGGAGAACAACGGAACCCAGGCCCACCGCCTGGTCACGACCCTGGACCGGGCCGACGGAACGGCGACGTTCGCCCACGACCTGGACTGGACCACCCAGTCCGGCGCGCTCTTCTTCACCGAACGCAGAACGCTGCGAGCGAGCCTGATCTCCCCGCACGCCTGGGCATTGACGTTCGAGACCCGGATGACGAACGTCTCCGGAACGGACGTCACCATGGGATCACCGACCACCAAGGGACGGGAGAACGCCGGCTACGGCGGCCTGTTCTGGCGAGGCCCACGGTCGTTCACCGGCGGACAGTTCGTGACCGAGGAAGGCCTGGGCGGCGACGAGGTCCGAGGGCGGCGCATGGAGTGGATGGGCTTCGCGGGCCGCCACGACGAGACGGACGCGCAGTCGCTCGTACTCATGCTCGACGACACGGCCAACCCGAGTCACCCGCCGCAGTGGTTCGCCCGGACCGAGGAGTTCGCCTGCCTCAACCCGGCACCGTTCTTCAGCGAGGAGCTGACCGTCGAGGACGGCGAGACCGTGCGGTTCCGTTATGGGGTGGGCATCGCCGATGCCGACGCGAGCGCGGCTCCCGCACTAGCCGACGCGGTACGCCAGGCGCTCACACGGTCGGATACGCCGTCCGCACGTGCCGCAGGATCCTCCTCGGGGCGCTTCGCGACGGAGTGAGCCGACCCTGCTCGCTATGCAAGCCCTCGGCGTGCACTCCCCGCTCACCAGGGAGTGCACGCCTTCCTCGCCACCCCAGCTGCTGCGATCGCCGTAGACGCAAGTGTCTGCGAACGGCAGCGAGGAAGTACCAGACACGTACGATCATGATGGCGGCCCTGATTGTCCGCTCGGACCCAGCACGGCCCCGACTACGTCACCTTTCACCCGTTGATGCCACATGCCCCGCCGGTGCGAGGCCACTTGCTCGACAGGTGACAGTGTTCCGCACGCGGCAGGAGGAGTTGGACACGCAGGTCGACCGCAACCCGGTCGAGGCGTGGGACCTGCCCGGCATCGCGAGCACTACCGGACTTTCATCGACCATTGGAGCGGCCTGTTTTCGCACATCGGCACCTACCGCGTCACCGGTCCGACGCGGTGCGCGCACGGGAGCGAGGTCATGCACGCTTACCGGCACTTCCCCATTCTGGACCCGCTGCTCCCCATGGGGCTGTTGCCGCCCCACTGGCCACGCTCACGGGCGCGGGAAGTCTGCGTCGCGGTGTACGACGGCCCACTCCAGCCGGCCCAGGACCATGTCCGCGCCGTGGTGATGCGATTCGCGCCTCGGCCGTTGCCACCGTCGGCCGGGGTGGACCAAGGATCTGGCCGGTCCTCGCGTCCGCCATCCAGGAGGACGGCGTGGAGCTGTCCTCGTCGACCTTGAACTCCTCCAGACCCGGCCGGGACGGGTCGAGGTCGCCCACGTACATCGCGTTCGGCCCCGGTCGAGGCGTTCCATCTGCCGCGCGGTAGGACCTGGCCGCGATGCTCGCCACCCCCGACCGGGCCGCTGTGGGCGGTAAGCGGGACGCCTGCGCCGCTGGCCCTCGACTGGTACATGGCCGGGCGGGCCTCGGAACCGGCCGGGCTGAACCTCCGGGACGTGGTGAACCGACGGAATGCGCCGGCAGGGGGTACGCGTCCCTGCGAAGAGATCGTTCTCCGCGCAGTGCCGTCGGTTTTCCGCGGCCCGGCCAGAGGCTGGTTCAAGGATTCAGAGGTGGTGTCGGATCAGCGAGGGGCCGCGTGCGCAGCATGTCCGGGCCCGACCCCCCAGCGGCGGGACGGCCGGCCACTCCGGAAGCAGCACCACGGCCCCGGCCGGGGGCGCAGGACCCTGACCCTGCTGCCGGACCAGCACATCTGCGTGGACCGGTCGGACCAGATCGCCCCCGATGTGACTGAGGCGCTGAGCCGGCTCGACCTGTACCGGTCGCTGTCGCTCGTCTCCGGGCCCCCGGCGACCAGCGACATCGAACCCGACCGTGTCAAGGACGTGCACGGGCCACGCCACGGTCCCTGGACGACGGAGCCGCCGGTCGTTTGCCTCTGCCGTGAGCCCTCCGATTCACGAAGGCGCGCGGCTCGTCGTCCGGTCGGCGGCATGCGTGGGGAGGGCCAGGATTCGGCAGTCATCGAGAGCGGTCACTGCCGTCGGGATCGTTTGCTTCGGTGACGAGAACTCCGTACGGGGTCCGTCGTGACAACGTCCGATGGGGCCATGGTTCTGTTTCTCCTGGGTGCCAGGTGTTCACTCGGCAATGAGAGCGCCAAGGCGGGACCGAGCCCGGCCCGGCCACCCGGGAGTTGTCAGCCGTCCCCTCTCTCATCGGCGAAAACAAACTCAGCACCGCCGGTACGAACAACTTCTCCGGCGAACATCACAGTCGGAATGGGTTCTCGCCCGAGGCGGACGAAACGTACCTTGTGCTGCTGATCAGCATGTTCTTCAGGTATGCGAAAGAGGCTTCACCATGGGGCGCCCCGAACTACCGGTCGACCCGGCGGCCGGTCCCGTGCAGCGACTCGCCCATGATCTTCGGGAGCTGCGCCGTTCGGCGGGTGGCGTGTCGTACCGGGCCATGGCGAAGAAGGCCGGCTTCTCGGTGACGACCCTGGCGAAAGCGGCGAGCGGCGAGCGGCTGCCGTCGTTGGCGGTGCTCCAGGCGTACGTCCAGGCATGCGGCGCCGACCCCGTTCCTTGGGAGACACGGTGGGCGGAGGCCGAGGCGCTCGACGAGGAGGAGAGGCAGGAGGATGCCGACGCCGCACCGCCCTACCGTGGCCTCGCGCGCTTCGAGCCGGACGACTGTGAGCTGTTCTTCGGCCGGGACCGACTGATCGACGAGCTGAGCGAGCTTACGCGCGGGTCCCCGTTCGCCGTGGTGTTCGGGGCGTCCGGCAGCGGCAAGTCCTCCCTGCTGCGGGCCGGTCTGATTCCCGTGCTGCGGGAGAGGATCGCGCAGCAGGGGCGCACGGCGGTTCTGCGGATCCTCACCCCGGGAGCCCGGCCCGCCACCACCTACGGACATCTGCTGACGCCGACGGCCGACGATCCGGACAGCTGGGTGGTGGTGGATCAGTTCGAGGAGGTCTTCACCCTCTGCCGCGAACGCGCCGAGCGGGACCGCTTCCTCGACCTTCTGCTCGCCGCGCGCGACCCGGGAAGCCGACTGCGCGTGCTCATAGCCGTACGATCCGACTTCTATGCGCGGTGCGCCGAGCACCCGCGGCTGGCGGAAGCGCTGCACGGGAGCGGGCTCCTGGTCAGGTCCATGACCGCCGACGAGCTGCGCGAGGCGGTGATCGGTCCCGCGCAGGCGGCCGGGCTCATCGTGGAGCGGACACTGACCGCACGGATCGTCGAGGACGTGCTCGACGAGCCCGGCGGACTTCCGATGCTGTCCCATGCCCTGTTGGAGACCTGGCGGCGGCGCAAGGGACGGACGCTGGCCCTGGCCGCGTACGAAGCGGCCGGCGGGGTGCGCGGCGCGATCGCGGCCAGCGCCGAGGAGGTGTACGGGGAACTCTCACCGGCGCAGGCGCACGCTGCCCGGCACCTGCTCCTGCGGATGGTCGAGCCCGGCCAGGGCAACGCCGACACGCGCCGCCCGCTCAGCTGGGAGGAAATGGCCGGGTGGGAGGACCCCGAAGTGCGAGCCGTCGCCGGGCGGCTGACCCGGGCCCGGCTGCTGATCACCGACGACGACGGAGTGCAGCTCGCCCATGAGGCGCTCATCACGTGCTGGCCGCGGCTGCGCGAGTGGATCGACGCGGACCGGGAGCGGCTGCGCCACCACCGGCAGCTGACCGATGCCACCCGCACCTGGCTGGAGCACGACCGCGACCCGGGAACGCTCTACCGGGGTACCCGCCTGGCGCGGGCCGAGGAACTGTTCGCGGGCGACGACCGCGGCTACGACGGTCTGACGTCCGAGGAGAAGGCATTCCTGGTCACCGCGGCGGAGCAGCGGGCGGCAGAGGGGCGGGCCACTACCCGGGCCCGGCGCCGAAACCGCACCCTCGCGGCCTCGCTCTGCGCCGTGCTGGCGGTGGCCCTGGTCGTCGGCCTGACCGCCGTGCGACTGCGTCAGGACAGCGAGAAGCAGACCACCGACACGGCAGCCCGCCGGGTGGCCTCGGTCGCCGAAGCGCTGCGCACCACCGACCCGCGCACCGCGATGCTGCTCGGCGTCGCCGCATGGCGGATCTCTCCGCTGCCGGAGTCCCGCCGAGCATTGCTGGGCGCGCTGGCCCAGCCCGAACTGGGCAACTTCACCGACCCGGCGCCCGGTGACACACCGGAGCGGTTTCTCGACGTCTCCGGGCGCACTCTGCTCAGCATCAGCGACGACACCTGGCGAACGTGGGATGCGGGCACCCACCGCCGCATCGCCTCGGGGCCGGTACCTCACGGGGCGGTGCTCGGCGCGGGCCCGGGCGGTCGGGTGCTCGTCATCCATACCGCTGACAGGACCCAGCGGCTGTGGGACACCCGAACGAGGCGCTGGATCGGGGATTCCCTGCCGTTCAGCGACACCGTGACCCTCGGGGCAAGTGGCCGCAATTATCTGGTGAGGAGCCCGGACGACGACCGGGCTGGGCTTTACTCGGTCACCGACGGTCATCTGGTCTTCCGGACCCCGTCGGCCGGCCGGGCGGAACTCACCCACGCGGCGGCCGACGACCGGCTGCTGGCCGTCTGTCCGCGTGGCTTGGCCCCGCAAGTCTGGGACACCTCCGCGCGCAGCGTCCGCTCCGGCGCCTGGACGAGCGCTCGCGGCGTCTGTGGTGACGACACCGACACCCTCCTGGGCCTCACCGGCGGCCGGCTCCTCGCTCTCGCCGGGGACCGGGTACGTGTATGGGACACCACGTCGGGACGAGAGCTCGCCGACGTCTCCCACCAGGGTGCCGATTCCGCCGTCGTGAGCGCGGACGGTTCGTTTCTGGCGACCGGCGGCGGCCAGGAGATCAGGGTGTGGCGTCTGCCCAGCGGTGGCGCCCCCGTTTTCCGGCACTCCTTGGACAACGAAACGCTCTCCGGTCTGGCCTGGGACTCCTCGCGGCCCCTGTTGCGGTATCTCGAAGGGGGCACGGTCCACACCCTCGACCTCACCAGGACGCTCACCCACACCTGGCGCACGAGTCCGCTCACCGGGGTCCGGCTCAGCCCCGACGGCAGGACGCTCGCCACCGCCGAACGTATCGGTGACCGCTACGTCTTCCGGTTGCGGAGCACACGCGACGGCCGTCTGCCGCGAACCCTGCCGGACCCGTCTCATCCCGTCTTCCGCACCGGCATACCGACGGTCCCCGCGGACGTCACCGAGCCCTTGCTGTCCTTCAGCCCCGACGGCGGCATGTTCGCGTACGGAGTCTCCGCCCGCGGCTGGGACACGGTGTCTCAGCGTCTGACGGTGTGGGACGTGGCCGCCGGACGGGCGAAGACCACTGTGGACCTGGCGAGGGCGTCCGCAATGCCGCCGGACGCGATCGCCCTGGGACCGGGCGGTCGTACGCTCCTCGCCGCACGTCTGACCGACGACGGCTTCGTCAACGAGACCTGGGACACCACGGAGCGGCGGAGGACGGCGCTCCTCCCCGGCCCGGCCGGCCGGCATCTGGCCGTCAGCCGGGACGGCGGGCTCCTCGTGACCGACAACCGCGTCGTCCGAGCGGGCCGGTCCCACGCCCATGACCTCGTCCAGCACGACGACATCGCAGCCATCTCCTTCGCTCCGGACGGCTCCGGCCTGGCGACCGGCGACGGAACGGGGCGGGTGGCCCTCTGGGACGGCGACCTCCGGCACCGGGTGGGCATCCTGAGGAACGTCTTTCCGGCGCCTGTCGATCCGTCCTCCGGCTCAGCCGAGTCGATCACGGCTCTCGCCTTCAGTCCGGACGGCAGCACGCTCGCCGTGGGCGGCGACGCAGGCACCGTCCAACTCTGGGACATCTCGACCCAGCAACCTCTCGGTCCTTCTCTGCCCACCTCCGGTGAGAGCGCCGACACGCTCGCCTTCAGCCCGGACAGCACCATGCTGTACGCCGGCGGCAAGCACGTCCAGCTCCAGCGGTACGTCGTGGATCCTGACCGAGCGGTGTCCCTCGTCTGCTCCCGTGCCGGGAACGCGGAGCTGACCCGGGCGCAGTGGCGCACCTATGTTCCGGACCGGCCGTACAGGCGGGTCTGCCCCTGACCGGGACGGGGCCGATGTCAGCACGGCCGTTCGGCGGCGGCCGGTCTTCCGGATCTTCATGGACAACTCTCCCGTCGGATTTCTCGACCCGTTGATCGGGGCGGGCTGCCGGCCCGGTCGAGGCGCCGACGGCCGACGTGATCCCGCCTCGCCGAAGTTTTCGGCGTCGGGTCCGGTGTCGTACGGCCTTGGCCTTCGGCGCCGTCCCAGAGCTTGAGGCGATGGCGGCCGCCTGGTCGCCCGGGGCCGAGAACCGTACGCGGGCGCCGGGCAAACGGTCTCGATGGCATCCCGGCAGAGGCGGAAGCCTCTGACGCCGGCCAGTCCGCAACCGCCCACGGAATTGTCTGACCTGGCAAAAGGGACGTGCCAAACAACATTCCGGTTGCGAGCGTCGGTGCAGCAAGGCCGGATCCCGGCACCCTGAGTCACCCGGAGAAGAGCACATGTCTTCCACCGGCGCGATGACGCTCCCCGAATCGGAAGCGCCTCAACAGCCGCTGCCTCGACGCCCCACCCGCAAGATCACCATCGGCCCGGTCGTCACCACCCTGGCGCTGTCGGTCCTCGCCACTCTGCTCGGCCCGCTGGGCGTCCTGCAGAGCGGGAGCGCGGCTGCACCGCACGAGGCCGGCAGCGCCCGCCGGAAGGTCGGAGACGCCGAGAGCCACCGCGGATCCATCGGGCGCATCCACGCTGTGGCGAGCGTCGGTTCCACCAGGTGGGCCAGGACCAGACCCCGCCGCCCGTCTTCGGCAACGACGACCGGCCCCCGGTGCCGGAGAACTACAGCGCCATCCAGGCGATGACAGGAACGCCACGCCACAGGCGCGCGCTCCTGTCTACGACCCAGTCCGGTTTCCGAGGCCACCTGCTTCCGGCCGATCGCCGCGTTCTTCGCAACCATCCGGCGGGACGGCGCACAGGGCCGCATCCGCGGCCCCCCTTGCGGCCCTCCTCCTCATCACCGCCCGCGACCCGGCCGGCAAGGGCTGGGGACCGCGCGACTCCGACGGTTCGACGCCGCTGGTTCGAACGGGCGATCACTTCCCTCCTCGGGAGAGCGGCGCGAATAAAACCCCGCAAACTGTCAAATTTTCATTCATTTTACTGCGGTACCGCAACTGCAGCACACAAGGAGAACGACCATGGCCAGTACCCCTCATCCGCGGATGTTCGTCGAAGACGGCCGGCATCCTCGCCCTCGCAGGGGTACGCCGCGGGCGGCGCACGCTGGGCCGGGTCGCATGAACACGGATCGCACCATGGCCTCGGCACAGCGGATGCTGTGGATCGTGGTTGGCGGATTCTGTCTGCTGTCGGCCGTCCTCGTACCGCTCACACTGCCGCTCGGCTGGGACGAGCTCGTGTACGCCAGCCGCTTCGGATCGTACGGTCCCGCGACCCCGTTCAGCGCCCCGCGTACCCGTGGCGTCCCTCTACTGCTCGCTCCGGTCGCCTCCTGGAGCGACTCGACAGTGCTGCTCAGGGCGTGGCTGCTCCTGCTGGCCGGCGGTGCGCTCTGGCTGGGATTCCGACCATGGCTGCGCATCGTGCACCGCCCGGCGACGGTGTGGGTGGCGGCCGGACTGTACGGCAGCCTGT
Source organism: Streptomyces lincolnensis (assembly GCF_001685355.1). GTDB lineage: Bacteria > Actinomycetota > Actinomycetes > Streptomycetales > Streptomycetaceae > Streptomyces > Streptomyces lincolnensis. Next base: position 857,475 of record NZ_CP016438.1, read on the forward strand.
GGATCACCCTGTTCTACGCCGGTTCCGCGATGCCGAACCACTACACCGCGATGGGTGCCACCGCCGCGGTGGGCTGTTTCCTCGCGCCGCGCCCCCGGTACGCGGGTGTCGCGTCAGGCCTGGCGGTGGTGACCCTGATGCGACCCAACGACGGTGTGGCCGTCGCCGCGCCGCTGCTCCTGGCCGCCGTACTGATGCCCGCACTGCGCGACCACGGCCGCCATTGGGAGCGTCTGTCGGCCGTGGCGGCCGGACTCATGGCGGGTGCGCTGCCCTGGGTCGTCGAGGCCGAGGTGCGGTTCGGCGGCGTGCGGAACCGGCTCACGGAGGCCGACGAGGTCCAGGGCGGTCTGCGGGCCGTCTTCTCCCTGCGAGCCCATCTCACCGCGCTGGACGGCCCGCTGCTGTGCCGTCCCTGTACGGGCGACAGCGTACGGCTGCCCGTGACGGAGTGGTGGGTGCTGCTGCCGCTGCTGGTCGGCCTGGGGCTGTGGGCGGAACGCCGGGCGCGCCGGTCCACTGCCCGGCTGTGGCTGTCCGTGGCGGTGGCGGGGGCCGCGGCGGCGCCGTATCTCTTCCTCGTCCCCTACGCGGCGCCACGGTTCCTGCTGCCTGCCTACGCCCTGCTGGCACTCCCTGCCGCTGTCGGGCTCCTCGCCGTCGTCCACCGGGCCCGCACCCGCCGTTCGCTGCCGACAGCCGCGGTGCTCATCCTGGCACTCCTCGGGCACTGGGGCATCCAGGCCGACCTCGTCCGCACCCATGCGGGCATCCAGCAGCGGGCCCGCGGAGACTGGAACCGGATCGCCTCCGTGCTGCGCGAACACGGGGTGCACCCGCCGTGTGTCCTCGCGGGAAACACCTCGACGATTCCCATCGCCCACACCGCGGGCTGCACTGTCACGGAGACGAGCACCCCTGAGCACCCCAGCGCGCTGATCCTTCGCGAGCGGAACCCACCGCACTGGGCGCGCCACTGGGCGCGCCACTGGGCGCGCCACTGGCCACGTTTCCCAGTGCCGGACACCTACAACCCCGGATGGACCGTCCTCGTGCGTCCATGACGGCCGGCTGTGCCGCTCAGGGCGGTGGGGCCATGCGGCCCCCGAGGTCCGCTGCGGCGCCCGGCGGCGCCCAAGGTGCCACCGCCCCGGCCGTGTCCTTTGATCGGCTGATCCCTCTCAGTGTCCACTGGGACGAGCTGGACGCAGTCGGCATGCTGCACAACTCCCGCTACCCGCCGCTCGTGGAGCGCGCGTGGCTCGGCCTGTGGCAGCAGGACGGTTTCCGCCCCGACGGCAGCGACGCCTTCCACGTGGTCACGGAACTGCGGGTCCCTACGAGGTGCCGGTCACCGGTCCCAGTTCGTACGCCGTCCATCTGTGGCTGGAGCGGCCGGCACCGCCAGCCTGACCTGTGGCTTCCGCTCACGCCCCCCTACAGGTCGACAAGATGCGACTGGTCGACGTCAGCGAGACAGGACGACAACCACTCCTCACCTGTCCACGTAGCGGATCCTCCGCGCGTCAGGTCAGCCGCGCACCAGGCGGAACATCTCGGAGATGTGGACGGTGTCGCCCGGCCGCGCGTACACGAGCAGCTCGGCGAACTTCGGACGCTGGAGGGGGTGGAGACGGCTGGAGGCGCCCGCGGCTTCCTCGAAGGCGACCGGGTCTTCGATCCCGGCCTCGTCCAGGACGAGGTTCCGGCGGTCGGTCGACTGCTGGTCGGGCGACACCCGTTTGTAGACCAGGTTGGCCATGCCGCTCTCCGTGTCGGTGCTCGCATTCGACCCTAGCTGTCAGCAAACCCTGTCAGCAGCCGTCATCGGATCTGATTGGATCTGCGCCGCCATCAGCCCCCGAAAACCTGGACTGATTGGACGCCCGCCGTGCCTGCCGTCATTCGCTCGTTCAACGACACCCTTTCAGGTTGTCGACCTCGCTAGTCAGAGGTGGTGAACATTCCCGCGAGAAGGGTGGTGACCATGCGTTTGGCGTCGTCCCGGCTGTAGTCGGGGCCGGTGATGCTGAGGTTTCCGATGGCGCGCATGAGTGTGTAAGCGGTGATGTCCAGGCTGATCTCGTCGTCGGCGGTGCATGCGTCCAGCAGGGTTGCGCAGGCCGGGACCAGGGTGTCGAGCATGAGGGCGTGGAGGTTCTCCAACCCTGGGTCGCCGGACCCCAGCGCGGCGCCGAGGCCGTGCTTGGTCACCAGGAACTCCACGAACGCGTCCACCCAGCGGGCCAGGGCGATGAACGGTGAGGCTGATTCCTCCAGGAGCCGGGGCCCGAGTGCGGCGCAGGTGTCGATCTGGTGCCGGTAGACGGCGGTGACGAGGTCAGCCCGGGTCGGAAAGTTCCGGTAGATCGTGCCAACGCCCACGCCAGCGCGTTCCGCGATGTCGCGGACAGGGGCCTGGACGCCCTGATCAACGAAGGCTGCTGCCGCAGCCGCCAGGACGGCGCTGCGGGTGCGCTGTGCCTGTGCCTGGCGCACCCCGACGGAATCCGGCACGGCTCCTCCTTTGCTCGCGGAACGATGTTCCGCTACGTTGGCGGAACGATGCTCCGCCAAAGTATGGCAGAGCCTTGCCACGAAGAAAGCGCGGGTCCGTCATGCCCTCTCACCCTCTTGACCGGCGAATCTTCTCGGTCAGGCCCATCACTGTTCCCGCGCCCGGTCGCGGCCTCGACCTGAAGGTGAAGGTCACCGCCCCGCTCTCGGGCCGGGACCTGCCCGTCATTGTGTTCTCCCACGGCAACGCATGGTCTATGAACGGGTATGAGCCCCTTGCCGACCGGTGGGCCGCGGCTGGGTTCGTGGTGGTCCAGCCCACCCACCTGGACTCGCGCCGCAACGGCATCGGGTGGGACGACCCGCGCTTCGCCACCATCTGGCGCGTCAGGATCGCCGACCTCCACGCGATACTCGACAACCTCGACGACATCCTTCTCCAGGCCGGTGACCTGCCGGAGCGTACCGACCGCGAGCGTGTCGCGGTCGTCGGCCACTCCTGGGGTGCCCAGACCGCCGGCGCTGTCCTGGGTGCTCGCGTGTTCGATGCCGAGGGCAAGCCGGGGGAGGACTTCTCCCACCCCGCAGCCTCCGCCGGTGCGCTGATCGCCGCGACCGGGACCGGGGACACGCTCACCCCACTCGCCGTCGAGCACCTGCCGTTCATGAGGCCGGACTACTCCACCATGACCACCCCGGCCCTGGTCGTCGCGGGCGGCAAGGACCAGTCGCAGCTCTCCACCCGGGGGCCGGAGTGGTTCACCGACGCCTATCACCTCAGTCCGTCCCCGAAGAGCCTGCTCTTCATTGCCGACGGCGAGCACACTCTGGGCGGCATCGCCGGCGAGGCGGTCGCCGAGACCACCGACGAGGACCCGGCTCGCGTCGCCCTCGTCGCCGACACTGTCTCCGCCTACCTCTACGGCGCCTTCAAGCTCGACGACGCCCCGTGGGCCGCTCTCGGCAACGCCGCTGACGGCGACGGCAAATGGAGCATCTCCAGCAAGTGAACCCGGCCGGGCCGGGTGGCGGGGTCCGGTCCCCGGCAGTTGAGTCTGCCGCCCCCGTCGCCCCGACTGGCCGGACCGCCGGGGGCGGCGTCGAGCGGGACGTGTCGTGTCCCTACTGCGTGGTCTGGGTCGAGTCCTTATGCTCCGCCTTTGCGGCGGCGCGGCGCGGCCGAGCGGGACGGCATCGAGCGCATGTGGTCGCGCACCGGCGCCAGCACGCCGGCGAGAGCTTCGACGTCGTCGCGCGCAAGCGGCTTGAACAGCAGGCGGCTGACCACCTCGACATGCCCTGGCAGCACCTTCGCGAGCAGCTCACGCCCGGCGTCGGTGAGGGTGACGGTGATGCTCCGTTCGTCGTCCGGCGAGGGAGCGCGGACGACCAGGCCCCCCTTCTGGAGCAGATCCACCTGGTAGGTCAGGCCGCTGCGGCTGTAGACGACGCCGTCGGCCAAGTCGGTCATGCGGTGACTGCCCGTCGGAGAGTCTCCGAGGCGGGCCAGCAGCTGGAACTGCACATAGCTGAGATCGCCGGCCTCGCGCAGCTGCTGCTCGACGGCATGCCGGAGCAGGCTGGTCACCTCGATGAGGTCGAAGTAGGCGCCGAGCTGCACGGGGTCGAGCGACGGCGGTGAATCAGGCATGACCGAAGTCTACTGCTTCGAATTCGAAGAGTGTGGCGTGGTGCCGTTCCGACCACCGCAGACGGAGCTGGAAGTGAACTCCTCCTCGAACTCCGGTGCCGTCCCGGGCCAGCGGGTCGGGCGGACGCGAGGATCTCCCGGCCCGGTGTCGTGACCTTGTGAGCGCACGATGTGGGCAGTGTTGGGCCCGACTGAGCACCGCAGAACATGGAGATCGGGCAGTGGCGCGGCGCAGGGTTACGAGTCGAAGGACGGCGCCGCCGCCCACGTATCCCGAGGACCCGCCATGAGCATCCCCTACCTTGCGCAACGTCGCCCTCGGCCCTCCCCGGTGACGGCACGACAGTCCGGCCGCAGCGCAGAAGCCGTGAGCACGATGCCGGGATGAGCACCGCCGCGTGGAGCCCGGTGTCTCTGGCCGTCCTGTGCGCCGGCGTCGGCTACGGGCGCCCGACCCGACTGCTCGCGGACCTGGTCGCGGAGGCCGTGTGCCGGTCACTGGCAGCCGGGGGTGCACGCGCCGAGGTGGAGGTGCTGGAGCTGCACCGACTGACGGCCGACCTCGCCCAGCACTCCGCCCAGGGCCGCGCCAGCCTCGACCTGCGGGAGGCGATCGCGGCCGTCGTGACAGCGGACGGGCTGGTGGTGGCGACCCCGGTGCTCGCCGCATCCCCGAGCAAGGTGTTCGACTCGTTCTTCGCCGTCCTCGGGGACACAGTCCTCTCCGGCATGCCGGTGCTGCTGGCGCTCAACAGCGGCTCCCACCGGCAGCCACCCGACCTCGCACAGGTGATGCACAGGCGCCTGACCGACGTGCACGCCGAACCCGTGCCCACGGTCGTCGTCGCAGGCCCCGCCGACTGGCAGACCACGGCGCTCAGCGACGCGGCGCGGCTGCGCGCCTGCATCGGCCGAGCCGCCGTCGAACTCGCCGCGGCGATGCGCTCGCACCGGCAGTAATCCACAACACTTGCTTCGAATTCGAAGTAGAGGTACCGTCCTCAACAGTTGCTTCGAATTCGAAGCAGCATCGATCGCAGTGAAGGTGAGAACCGAAATGAAGGCAGTGCGTTTCCACGAGTACGGCGCCCCCGACGTCCTGCGCTACGAGGACGTGGAGCAGCCCGTCCCCGGGGCCGGGCAGGTCCGCATCCGCGTCGCCGCGACATCGTTCAACCCCGTCGACGGCAACATCCGCGGTGGCTTCATGCAAGGCCCCATACCGGTGCAGCTGCCCCACACGCCCGGCATCGATGTCGCCGGCACCATCGACGCGGTCGGCGAGGGCGTCGACGGCATCGCCGTCGGCGACGACGTCATCGGCTTCCTGCCGATGGACGGCAACGGCGCCGCCGCGCAGTACGTTCTCGCGCCGGCCGACGTCCTGACCCCGGCCCCCAAGAGCGTCCCCCTGGCCGACGCCGCCGCGCTGCCGCTGGTGGGCCTGACCGCGTATCAGGCGCTCTTCGACCACGCCAAGATCACGGCCGGGCAACGCGTCCTGATCAACGGAGCCGGTGGAGCGGTCGGCGCCTACGCCGTACAACTGGCCAAGAACGCCGGCGCCCACGTCATCGCCACAGCCAGTCCGCGCAGCAGCGAGGCGGTCACATCGGCCGGCGCCGACGAAGTCATCGACCACACCACCACCAGCGTGACCGCCGCGGTAACCGAACGCGTCGACCTCGCACTCAACCTCGCACCGGTCGCCCCGGACGAACTGGCCGCGCTCCTCACGCTGGTCCGATCCGGCGGGGTCGTCGTGAACACCACGGTATGGATGCCCGCCCCCAGCGACGAGGAGCGCGACGTGAAGGGCATCGACCTCTTCGTCCGCAGCGACGCCGACCAGCTGGCCCAACTCGTGGCGCTGACCGACCGCGGCGAGCTGCGCGTCGACGTCGCCGAGCGGGTATCGCTGGCCGAACTCCCCGCGCTCCACGCCCGGGCCGCCGAAGGCGCGGTGCACGGCAAGGTCATCGTGGTCCCGTCCGCCGACTGACGCCGATCCTCCACCTCAAGGAAAAGACCATGGCACTCAGTCTGGATCCCGAAATCGCCCAGGCGCTGGCCCCGATGGCCGGTGCGATGGCGGACGCCACACCACCGGCCGTAGGCGACATCGCGGCGCGGCGCGCCATGTGGGAGCCGATCATCGGCGCCGCGGGAACGGCCCAGCCGATCCCGGCCGGCGTGCACACCAGCGAGCACCACACGACTGCAGGCGACGGCGCGCGGATCACCATGCGCTGGTACACCAAGGACGGCGCGGCGCCGGGCCCGGCCGTGCTGTTCTTCCACGGCGGCGGATACATCTTCGGCCACATCGACCTGTTCGACGGCCCGGTCTCCCGCTACGTCTCCGCCAGCGGCGTGCCGATGCTGTCGGTCGAGTACCGGCGCGCCCCCGAGCATCCCTTCCCGACCCCGCTCGATGACGCCTACACCGCACTGCGCTGGCTGCACGCACACGCCGCCGAACTCGGCGTCGACCCCGACCGGATCGGTGTGATGGGCGACAGCGCCGGCGGCGGCATGGCCGCGGGACTGACGATCCTCGCCCGCAAGCGCGGCGGCCCGAAGATCGCCCGCCAGATCCTCATCATGCCGATGCTCGACGACCGCACCACCACCCCCGACGCGCACATCGCGCCCTACCTGCTGTGGTCCTACGACGACAGCCTCACCGCCTGGCCGGCCCTGCTCGGCGAGGCCGCCGGCGGGCCCGACGTCCCGGCCACGGCGGCCCCGGCCCGGCTCAAGGACGCCACCGGCCTGCCGCCGGCCTACATCGAGGTCGGCCAGCTCGACGTCTTCCGCGACGAAGACACCGCCTACGCCACCAAACTCAGCCGGGCCGGCGTGCCGGTCGAATTCCACCTGCACCCCGGCGCCCCGCACGAGTTCGACTCCATCGCCTTCACCTCCGACGTCGCCCGCCGCGCCATCGCCGACCGCGTCCGCGTCCTCAAATCCATCTGAGCCGCCACCGAGCGCGCTCACCCCATGCCGCAGGAGGGGTATGCAGGCGCTCCACACAGGTAGCCCCTCGCCACGTTGCCCGCCGCGATGGAGTCCCTCGGGCACCGGCACGAACACACTGAAGCACCGCGCGGCCGGGCCGGAATCCCACTTCGCGCAGCATGCGCAGCTACGGCCTGGAGACTGCCGGACTCCATTCGACCCGCCCGGCGCCTGATCCTCACCTGACTGACCTCTGAAGGAGACGATTCCGATGATCCCCGACGACGACCTGTCCCGCTCCCTGACCGTGGCGGACCCCGACGATCCCGGCACGACGTACATCTCTCTGGTGGGCAACACGTACGCCATGCTGGTCACCGGCGAGCAGACCGACGGCCGGTACTGCCTGATCGACATGCGCGTCCCCGACGGCGGTGGCCCGCCGCCGCACCGGCACGACTTCGAGGAGATGTTCACGATCCTCGAGGGCGAGATCGAGTTCTCCTTCCGCGGCGAGAAGCACACCGTAGGGGCCGGGTCCACGGTCAACATCCCGGCCAACGCGCCGCACAACTTCCGCAACGCTTCGGGTGCGCCGGCCCGCATGCTGTGCATGTGCACCCCCGCAGGCCAGGACGAGTACTTCCTGCGCATCGGCGATGTCGTCGCGGGCAAGGACGCGCCGCCGCCACAACTGTCGCAGGAGGAACTCGCGGAGCGCCGCCGCCGCGCGGCCGAGTTGGCCTCGACCTACCGGAGCGAATTCCTGTGACTCGCAGGGCCGGCAAACCCGGCACCGGTCGGCAGGGTGAGGTTCCCCGCTGAGCTGAGCAGCAGGACCAGGAGCAGCGCCGCATGATCCGCCTTGGCTGCCTCCGAGGCGACCGCGGACCAGTGTCCTTTCCCGCTCCCGAGACAGCGGCCGACGTCGAGCAAGCTCCGGTCGCTCAGGAGACTTCCATGCCCCTCCCTGTCCTGTTCGGCGCAAACGTAGAGCCACATGCCCTCCCCGTCGGCCGCTCCAGCGAGCAGGCACTACTCATCGACAGTCTCGGCCTTGGCCTTCTCACCGTCCAGGACCACCCGTACCAAGCGGCGTTCGACGACACGTGGACACTGCTCACCTTCCTGGCCGCGCGGACGCGACATGTCACGCTCGTCCCGACGGTCAGCTCCCTGCCGTTACGTCCACCGGCCGTACTGGCGAAGGCTGTGGCGACCTTGGACAGACTGACCGGCTCCCGTCGCACGCCCAGAGAGGCCGTCGACGCACTTGAATCGGCGATCACCGTCATCCGGGCCATGTGGAGTGGCGAGCGCAGTGTGCGAACGCACGGCGCGCACTACGCGCTCGCCGGCGTCCACCCCGGTCCGGCGCCGAGCGACGCACTGCCCACCGCTGTCCGCCGCATCGACGACGCAGCCCTGGCGGCGGGCCGCGATCCGGATACGATCCGCCGGGTCTACAACATCGCCGGTGTCATCCCACCGCAGTCGGCCGGCCCGTTCCAGGGGCCCGCCTCCCAGTGGGCCGAACACCTTGTCGCGCTCGTACGCGCCGTCGGGATGAACGCTTTCGTCATCTGGCCCGAACGAGACCACACCCGACAGATCAGCGCGTTCGCCGCCGAAGTCGTACCAGCGGTCCGCGAAGCCCTCGCACGGAAGACCTGACCACTCCGTGCCCTCCGGGCGCCTGGGCCGGTCAGCGCCCCTGGCACGACGCCGGCTGGTACCCGTCACAGTCCTTCCTTCCCCAGGGCAGCGTCGTGCTTCTCACTGGCCACAAGGGCGGCGCACTGAACTGCCCCTGTCCGCCGCGTCGTCGAGCGCACCGGAGCCCGCGTCACCTCCACCGACCAGGTACAGGTACTGGCCGAGCTCGCCGCCCGCTCCGCCGGCCCTCACTCTTCGACCCAGCCCCAGGTGATCCCATGAGCGACGAAACGCCCCTCCCCCACGGATTCGAGAGCATCACCGTCACGGCGAACGGAACCCGGCTGCACGCCGTGGTCGGCGGGTCCGGTGCCCCCGTACTCCTGCTGCACGGCTGGCCCCAGACATGGCGGGCCTGGCGCCACCAAGACACACAGGCACAGGACATGCGCGAACTCCTCGCACAACTCGGCATCCACGGCGGCGTACACGTCGTCGGGCACGACATCGGTGGCATGGTGGCCTTCGCCTACGCCCGCCGCCACCCCGAGGAGGTCGACCACCTCGTCCTCGTCGAACTGGCCCTACCCGGCTTCGGCCTGGAGCAGGCCATGGACGTGGCCTCCGGCGGTCTGTTCCACTTCGGCCTCTTCATGACCGAAGAACTGCCCGAGCTGCTCCTCGAAGGCCGGGAGAGCGAATTCCTCACCTGGTGGTTCGACTGGTTGTCCGCGGTACCCGGAACCTTCCCGCAGGAAGAGGTCGCCACCGTCGCCTCCTCCTACCGCGGATACGAGGCCCTGCGCGCCGGCTTCGCGCACTACCGCGCCCTCCTCGAGGACGGCCGCGTCAACCGGGCCTGGCACGAAACCGGAGAAACCCTTCCCATGCCCGTACTCGCCGTCGGCGGCGAGCACAGCTCAGGCGCCCGACTCGCCGACAGTCTGGGCACTGTCGCGCCGCACCTGACCGGGGCGGTGATTGCGGGCAGTGGCCACTTCGTTCCCGAGGTACGTCCCGATGCCTTCGCCCATGAGCTTCTCCCGTTCCTGTCCGCTCCACCCCGACCCGCCGGGCGCGTCTGAAGAGACACACCGCCGGCACTGCAACGGTGTTCGGACGGGCAGCTCGCTGCAATGCTGGTGGACCGGGCCTGGAACCAGGGCCTGCAGCTGACCGGCGAGGGCGGGCTGGTGCAGCAGCTGACCAAGCGGGGTACTGGAGTCCGCCCTGGAGGACGAGATCACCGACCACGCCGGCCACGAGAAGCACGACCCGGCCGGGAAGAACAACGGCAACAGCCGCAACGGCACCCGGGCGAAGACCGTATGACCGACGTCGGCCCGGTCGAGGTGAGGGTGCCCGTGAGATTCCCTCCTTGCCGACCGGACAGGCCCTGGCCCCTCTGCAGGAGGCCGACACTGCTCGGACGATAGAGCGGATCAAGGCGTGGCTCGGCGGCTGCCACAGAGTTCACCGCCTTCACAGCCATCGCCTGCACCCTGGTTGGCTACCGTCGTCTCGCCAAGTGGGACAACCTCTCTTCGGGTTGCGGCGATTCGTCATCAGGCCCGGATCGGTCCACGCCGAACAGCCTGCGCGGCGAGTCGTGCGGCGTGGCCTGGGGTACGACCGTGTCGTCACCGTCGAGCCGGCTGCCGGGGCCGAGCCGGGTGGTCCGAGACGTTGTCCTGATCCGCGCGGTGTCCCGGCTTGATAGTGGTGTGCGGATTGGCCGCTTCCTTGGTGCGGAGGTGACTCCCGGGACCGGTGTGACGTAGGACACGGGAACTCGCTCGCACTCGCAGTCAGTTCAAGACGTGACCACAGATATGCGAACCCGGGTGCGAACTGGAGATCCGGACGCCTTCGCGGAACTTTTCGACGCATACGCCCGTGCGGTGTACAACCATGCTTTCCGGCTGACCGCCGACTGGTCCGCGGCCGAGGACGTCATGTCGACCACGTTCATGGAGGCGTGGCGGCGTCGTGCGTCGGTCGAGGCCGACGGAGGCTCGCTGCGGCCGTGGCTGCTGGGCATCGCGACCAACGTCGCCCGCTCCCAGTACCGCAGCAATCGGCGCTACCGGAACGCGGCCGAGGCGGCGGCAGCCGCGGGCGCCGCCGAGGAGCAGGTTGAGGACCACGCCGAGGAGACAGCCGCACGGCTTGATGACCGGCGTCGGATCGCTGCCACGCTCACCGCGCTCAGCCTGCTCAAGCGCCCCGAACGCGAGGTCCTGACGTTGTGTCTGTGGGAAGGCATGGAGTATTCCGAGGCCGCCCGCGCCCTCGGCGTCCCCGTCGGCACCGTCCGTTCCCGGCTCTCCCGCGCCCGCGGCAAGCTCCGCAAGCTCGCCAACGCGGAACTGCTCAGAAGAAAACGGGAACCCACCACCGCCAACCGGCAGATAACAGGTGATCGCGGATACGTGATCCGGTCCGCACAGGAAGGAAACCGATGAACGCCAGCCCCTCCCAGCCACGCCCGGCTGAGTGGACGGAGACCCAGGGACTCCTGCCCTCCGTCGAGCGGGATCTGCCGGCGGGCCGCCACCAGTTCCACAAGGAGCAGATGATGGCCCAGATCCACGAAGACCTCCGCACCGACCGCACCCCCACCCGCCCGGCCCTCGCCCCGCGGCGCCGCAACCCGTTCCTGCGCCGTGCGATCGTGCTGCCCGCCGCGGCCTTCGCCCTGGCCGGCGCGGTGGTGGCCGGCGTCGCTCTGTCCGGCGGCAACGGGGGCGGCGGTAGGGCCTCTCTGACCACCGGCCCCGCGCTGACCACCCAGATCGGCGCCGCCGACGCCAAGGGCGCCCCCCAGCTGCTCGACCGCATCTCCCTGGCCGCCGCCGAGGTCTCCATGCCCACCCCGCACGCCGGCCAGTTCGTCTACATCGCCTCGAAGGTGGCTAGCACCTACCCCCGGACCATCGACAACAAGACCACGGTGGTCAGCCAGGAGCTGCACTCCCGCCAGGTCTGGAACTCCCTCGACGGCAAGAACGGCTGGCTGATCGAAGCGGGCGAGACGAGCGACAAGGGCATGACCCTGTCCAGCGGCACCCCGATCGACTCGGCCTACGACGCCTTGGTGAAGCTGCCCACCGACCCTGCCCAGCTGTTGCAGCGGATCTACCGGGACTCGGACGCGCACCGGGACCCCGAAGTGCCCCGCGACCAGGCGGCCTTCGTCGCCATCGGTGATCTGCTGACCGAGAGCTACCCGCCGGCCGACCTCACCGCCGCCCTCTACAAGGCCGCGGCCAAGATCCCCGGGGTCGTGGCGGTGGACGACGCGGTCGACGCCGTGGGCCGTCACGGGGTGGGGATCGCCCGGCAGAACGACGCCGCCGGGGAGCGCACCGAGTGGATCTTCGACAAGAAGACCCTGCAGTTCCTCGGCGAGCGCAACGTCGTGGTCAAGAAGGTGGCGGACAGCCCGTTCAAGGTCGGCACCGTCACGTTCACCAGCGCGATCACACAGCGCGCCATCGTCGACGCCAGCAAGCAGGTTCCGGGGCAGGCCGGCTGATGCGTATCGGAAACTCATCGGCGGCGCTGGCTGCCTTGCTGGTCGCGGGAGTGATGACGGGCGTCTCAGTGACGGACACCGGCACGGGGCTCGGGTCGCGGACCACGGACGCGGGCTCCGCGCCTGCCGCCGGCACGGGGTGGGGTATGCGGGCCGTCGGAGCGGCCACCGCCGCAGGCGCGGGTGCCGGACCACCGGCCAGGTTCGTCACCCTGGTCACCGGAGACCGGGTCCGACTGGACTCCCGGGACCGGGTGACCGGCGTGCAGCAGGCGCCGGGACGCGAGGACGTCCCGGTGTCCGTACGGCGCCTCGGCGGCGAGCAGTACGTCGTGCCGGCCGACGCCGCCGCCCGCATCGGCCAAGGCACCCTGGACAAGCGGCTGTTCGACGTCAGCGCCCTGATACGCGCCGGATACGACGACGCCCGGCGCGGCACGCTCCCGCTGATCGTGACGTACGACGGGACGGGCGCCCGGCGCAGAGACACGCAGAAGTCGCTGGTGGCGGACGCGGACGTCACCGTACGCCGGAACCTGCCCAGCGTGGGCGGCGCCGCGCTCACCGTGCCCAAGTCCGAGGCCGACGACGCCTGGAAGACCCTTACCACCGCCTCGGGAGTCGCCCGGGTCTGGCTGGACGGCCGGTTCACGGCACGGGCGGTGCAGGGGGAGACCAGCGGCAACGTCACACAGATCGGCGCGCCCGGCGCCTGGGCCGCCGGGTACGACGGCAAGGGCGTCAAGGTCGCCGTCCTGGACACAGGCATCGACACCACACACCCGGACCTCGCCTCGCTGGTCACGGAATCGAAGGACTTCAGCGGCACCGGCAGCACGGACGACCGCAGGGGCCACGGCACGCATGTCGCGGCGACCGTGGCCGGTTCGGGGGCCAGATCCGGCGGTCTGTACAGGGGGGTCGCGCCCGGCGCCGAGATCCTCAACGCCAAGGTGCTCGACGACAGCGGCGAGGGCAGCGATTCCAGCGTCATCGCCGGCCTGGAGTGGGCCGCCGCGCGGGGCGCGAAGGTGGCCAACCTCAGCCTCGGCCAGACCGACACCCCGGGCGACGACCCGGTCGAGACGGCTGTGAACGCCCTCTCCAGGAGCACCGGCATGCTCACCGTCGCCGCGGCGGGCAACGACGGTCCCAGGCCCGGGACTCTCAGCTCCCCGGGCACGGCCAAGTCGGCGCTCGCGGTGGGCGCGGTCGACGGCAAGGACCGTATCGCCGGCTTCTCCAGCACCGGCCCGACCGCCGACAGCGCGCTGAAGCCTGACCTCACCGCGCCGGGCGTGGACATCGTCTCGGCGAAGGCGGCACACGGCGAACTGGGCGACCCGGCTGCTGACGGCTACGTCTCCATGTCCGGTACGTCGATGGCGACGCCGCATGTCGCGGGGGCCGCCGCGATCCTGGCACAGCGGCACCCCGACTGGACGGGACAGCGGATCAAGCAGGCACTGACCGCCTCCGCCGTCCCGACGGCCGGCCTGACCGGCTACCAGCAGGGAACCGGGCGGATCTCCGTGGCGCCGGCGCTCACCCAGACCGTGGTGAGCGAGGAGACCTCGGTGTCCTTCGGCGAGCAGCGGTGGCCCCACTCCGACGACCAGCCGCTCACCCGGCGCGTCACCTACCGCAACGACGGCGACGGTCCGGTCACCCTGGACCTCGCCACCACCGCGACCGGCCCGTCCGGGCAGACCGCGCCCGAGGGCATGTTCAGCCTCAGCGCCCCACGACTCACCGTCCCCGCAGGCGGCACCGCGAGCGTCGACCTCACCGCGGACACCCGCACCGAGGCGGCGGACGGCGCGTACGCGGGCGCGGTCATCGCCACCGGACAGAGCGCCGACACGACCGTACGGACAGCTTTCGGCGTCGTACGCGAGGCCGAGGCACACGATCTGACCCTGAAGTTCCTGGACCGCGGCGGAAAACCCGTCAGCTCGCCGCTGACCGAGATCTTCGGCCACTCGGGCGACTACTGGACCCCGACCCTGGACGACTCGCAGCAGATCGCCAAGGGCGTCTACAAGGTGCGCGTCCCACGTGGTGACTTTGTCGTCGACACGGTGATGTCCGCAGCCGAAGGCGGAACCGGAGCCGAGGGCACCACGGCCCTCGTCCGGCCGAAGCTCTCGATCACCAGGAAAACGACGGTCACCTTCGACGCCCGCAAGGCCAGACCGGTCGACATCACCTCGCCGGGCGGCGGGAAGATGCTGGACGGCTTCCTCAACTTCGGTGTGGGCGCCGGAAGCGAGGCGCACAACACGACTCTGTTCTGGGGCCCGTTCACGAATCTGCGCACCGCGACCCTGGGGCCGGCCGCCGCGCCCGGGAAGCTCAGCACGCAGCTCAGCGGCCTGTGGCAGAAGGGCAGCACCACCTACAATCTCCTCTACAACCTGCCCGACCGCTTCCCCACCGGCTATCGGCACACCGCGCGGATGAGCGAACTCGCCCTGTTGAAGCGGCACTTCGGCTCCTCCGTCGCCCACCGCAAGGGCATCGTCAACGCCATGTGGCACGGACCCTCCCTGTCGCTGGGCACGGTGAGCGACCCGTTCCCGCTTCCGGCGACGGTGAAGACGTACGTCACCACGCCGGAGGGCTTTCGCTGGACGGTCGGCCTCGGCCAGCAGAACGCCTCCGAGGACGACACCGACGTGTTCTACGGCAAGGAGAGCCCGGTGTCCTACCGGGCGGGACGGACGTACGAGTCGACGTACAACGTGGGCGTCTTCAGCCCGCTCGTCGGCGGCGCGTACGGCGCGTGGCGCAGCGGTGACACGCTCGACCTGTGCGTCCCCGACCTGGCCGACGGCGCCGGCCACCCGGCGTCCTCCGTGGCCGCACGGCACACGACGGTCACGGCGGGCGGCAGCACTCTCCTCGACAACGACGGAGACCTCTGCCAGACGGTCGACGACCTTCCGGCCGGCTCGACCCGGTACACGATCCGCACGGACCTGACCCGCCCGACCACGGTGGCCGCAACCACCAGCCGCCTCACCGCGGCCTGGACCTTCACCTCGAAGCACACGCCACAGCAACCGAGCGCCTCCACCCCCCTCCCTCTCTCCACCGTCCGCTTCCATCCCACCCTCACCCCCACCGGCACGGCCGCCTCCGGCCGCCGCACCACGGTCCCGCTCTCCATCGCGGGCCCGGCCGCCAAGCACCTGAAGTCCCTGGTGGTGAAGATCTCCTACGACGCCGGAGCAACCTGGTCCGCCGTCGGCGTGACCACTGACCACGGTAAGAAGACCCTTGCCATCACCCATCCGGCCAAGGCCCGCTCCGTCTCCTTCAAGACGACCCTGACCGACACCGAGGGCAACACCTACTCGGCGACGATCCTGAGGGCGTACCTTCTCACCTGACCCACCGGGTGCAACCCGCGAAATGCTCGCCAGCTCCCTGCAACTCACGTGCGGGGAGCCGGTTCATGCCGGTCGCCTCCGTGGCCGCCGGTCCGCGGGAGCGGCCCCCGGACTGGTCGTCACGTCACTGGCCGGCAGGCACCCCGCTCCCTGAACCGCGGCTTCACGCCCGGAGAAGAACAGACCGAAGGAGAGACGGACATGGACGAACGAGCGGAAGCTCCGGGCGAGGAGACCGAACCGGACGAGCCGGAGGAGGCGGTCAGGACCGCCCTTTGGGTGGCCCGGACGGCAGGAGGGCCGGCAGAAGGGACGGACAGGAAGCGGGGTCCCCGTCGCGTCCTCCGCCATGGGTCGTCGTGCCGTCTCGCCGAGTAGGGCTGGGCTCCCGGCTCCGGGGCCGCGAGGAGCCCGGATTGGGTGCGAGGGGCCTGACGGACCGGCTGGCGGAGGCTCGAGCCGGAGCGCTGGTGGGCAGGGAGCAGGAGCGGGCGGTGCTCGACCTGATGCTGTCGGGCGCGGCGCAAGCGCCGTTTGTGGCGTACCTGCACGGCCCCGGCGGCATCGGCAAGTCCTCGCTCGTGCGCTACGCCGCCCGGCAGGCGGAACTCGCCGGCCGCCGCGTGGTGCATGTGGACGGACGATTCCTCGAAACCGATCCGCGCCGACTCGAGGAGGCCGCCGCCCCGGCATGCTCCGAACCCGGCACGGTGCTGCTCATCGACACCTTCGAACAGTGCCAGCCCCTCGAGACGTGGCTGCGCGAGACCTTCCTGCCTCGGCTCGCCGACCAGGCGATCGTGGTGGTGGCCGGCAGGACCGCCCCCGACGCCGAATGGTCGCTGGACCCCGGGTGGGCGCAACTGTTCACCGCACTGCCCATACGGCCGCTCGATCCCGCCGAGTCCGACGCCCTGCTCGCCGCCCGGGGGGTCCCCGCCGAGCAGCGCGGCGCCTTCGTCGCCTTCGCCGGAGGCAGCCCGCTCGCCCTCTCACTGGCCGCCTCCGTGCCCCCGGCCGCACCCGGCGCGCCGTGGTACCCCACCGGCGACATTCTGACGACCCTGGTCGAGCGGCTGGTCGGCGACCTGCCCGGCGCCCTCCATCGACGCGCCCTCGAAGTCGTCGCACAGGCCTATGTCACCCGCGAGCCCCTGCTGCGCGCGGTACTGGGTGACGAGGACACCAATACGGTGTTCCCCTGGCTGCGCCAGCTGCCCTACATCGAGGTCACACCCGAAGGGCTGCACCCGCACGACGCGGTGCGGGCGACCCTCGAGGCCGACCTGCGCTGGCGGGACCCCGAGCGCTGCGACGACATCCGCGCCCGCATCTCCCTCGCCGGCCTGCAGGCCGTACGCTCCGCCACCGCCGACGACGCGCTCTTACGAGTCGCGGAATGGATGTTCCTCTTCCGCGACCACGACCGCCCGGACAACCTGTACGACCACCGGAAGCACCCCCACATCGAGGACACTCCGCTCCGGCCCGAAGACGTGCCCGCCGTGCTGCGCATGGCCGAGGAGGCCGAGGGCCCGGCATCGGCAGCCGCGGTCGCGCACTGGCTGCGCCGCCGGCCGGACGCCTTCCGCGTCCACCGCTACACCGGCTCCACCACACCTGTTTCGTTCATGGCCATCCTGCGACTGGACGCACCGCTGCCCGAGGACCGCGCCGAAGACCCGGTCATCGCAGCGGTCTGGGACCTCGTGGAGACGGCCGCTCCCCTGGGACCGGGCGAGCACCTGGGCATCCGCCGCTTCGCGGTGCAACCCGGCGGGCATCAGCAGCCCTCACCCCTGATGGAACTCATCAGCCGGCGCACCATCGCCGAGGAGATGAGGACCCAGCAACGCGCGGTGACCTTCACCGTCTTCGAAGACGCCGACCGGTGGGGACGCTACCTCGCCGAGGCCGGAATGCCGGAAGTCGCGGCCGTGGACGTCGGCGGCCTGCGACAGCACGTCTTCGGCCGGGACTGGCGACGGCAGACAATGGAACAGTGGGTGCAACACCGGGCTCGCACGGCGGCCACGCCCCTGGCGACATGGCCTGCAACCGCCCCCTCGAGCGGCCCGGGCGACCAGCTGCCGCGCGCCGCGTTCGAGGAAGGCGTACTCGAGGCGCTGCGCACCTGGCACACCCCACGCGCATTCGCGACCAGCGCCCTGCTGCACTCCCATCTCGTGACACCGGGCTCACCCGACCCGGCCGCGGACCTGCGCGGCGCCATCACCACCGCCCTCGACGCGATACAGACCGACCCGGCGGGCGTCAAAGCCCACGAGGCCCTCACCGCCACGTACATCACGGCCCCCCGTACCCACAGGGCCGCCGCCCGACGGCTCGGGGTGCCCTACGGCACCTACCGGCGCCACCTCGCCCTGGCCAAGGAACGCCTCACCGAACAACTGCTGCGACAACCGGCCACGCCACCCACACCGGCCCCGCCACACCAGTTGCCGAGGGAGTGACCTGTGGGCAGCGCTGAGCACGGTTGAGCAGCACAGGTGTCTGCCTCGGGCAGGCGCTGGCCGCGATGCTCGTGGCATGACCAAAACGAGTGTCCCGATCACCGTCTTCGCCCGTACGACGTCCAGCCCCGCCCACACCTACCAGGTCATCGTGCCGATCGACCTCGCCCAGGTGTTCAAGCCGTGGGGACCGCTCCCCGGCGTCGCGGAAGTCCGCGACCAGACCGGCACCTGGAACCGGCCGGGGACATCGCGCCAGACCTGGTTCACCGACGGCTCCAAGGCCGACGAGCGGCTTACCGAGATCGCGGAGGGGCACGGGTTCGCCTACGAGCTGAGTGGCTTCACCAACGTGCTGGCCAAGCTGACCTCCGGGGTGCGCGGCGAGTGGTCGTTCCTGCCCGATGGCACCGGCACGTCGATCCGGTGGACCTACGACTTCCGGCCGCTGCCAGGCCGCCGCTGGATCGTCGCGGGGCCGTTCAAGCAGCTCTGGATCCGCTACATGCGCGCTGCACTCACCAGGATGGTGACCGTGGTGCAGGAAACGCCCAAGGGCATCATGGAGGAGTGAGCGACCTGAGCTTCGGCACCCTGGTAGGGCTTGGTCAGGTCGGTGTTGGGCTGGGTATGTCGCGGTTACAGGTGGGTCAGGCGCCGGTCCAGGTCGCGGACGACTTGGTAGAGGCTCAGGCCGACGCCGTGTCTTTTGGGGCCCCGGGCCAGTCGTTGCAGGGTGCAGAAGGTGTGGGCGACGGAGACGAGGGTGACGTGGTGGTGCCAGCCGCCCCAGGTGCGGCCCTCGAAGTGGCCCAGGCCCAGGGCCTGTTTCATCTCCCGGTAATCGTGCTCGATGCGCCGGCGGAGTTTGGCCGGCCGGACCAGGGCGGTCAGCGTGGTGTCGGCGGGCAGGTCGTACAGCCAGAACTGGACCGGCTCGCTCGTGCTTGCGGGCCATTCGGCCAGCAGCCGGCACACGGGCAGCTCCGGGCCGTCGGTGGCCTGTCGGATCTCGCGTCCGGCGAGCCGGATCCGCAAGGCCACGAAGCGGGAGTAC
Organism: Streptomyces lincolnensis; assembly: GCF_001685355.1. Taxonomy (GTDB): domain Bacteria; phylum Actinomycetota; class Actinomycetes; order Streptomycetales; family Streptomycetaceae; genus Streptomyces; species Streptomyces lincolnensis. The sequence continues at coordinate 876,727 of NZ_CP016438.1, forward strand.
ATCCGCTTGGCCCCGGAGCGGCCGGTGCCCGGCCGGGAGCCCTCCCGCCACTGCACCGGCCGTGCGGTCTTCCGGCCCGCCGCGATGACCAGCTCTTTCACCGACCGGGCAGGGTCGGGGTACTTCGGCACCGGCGGGCGTCCGTTGCCCGAGTACGGCTCGCACCCCGGGACCGCGTCTGCGGGCTGTGCCAACAGAGTGGTGGAGATCCCCACCACGTAATTCAGGCCGCGCACCTGCAGCCCGTGCCGGAAGGACGCGGCGTCACCGTATCCAGCGTCCGCGATGGCCAGCGGCACGTCGACCCCCCGGAGTTGGGCGTGCTCCTCCAGTGTGCCGAGCCTGCGCAGGGCCTGCACGTGGTGGGGTGCCAGGGTCCTGTCGGCGGACTGGCAGAAACGGGTGGTTGTACGCAGCACGGTGTGTGACAGGATCCTGGGGCTGATCTCGTGGTCACCGATGCGGATGGGCGATCTGATGCCGAGGGCCTGCCCGGTCCGCCCGCAAGGTGGCGGCGCCGCCCCCAGCCAGGCACGCGCCTTGGTGACCGAGCCGGTCCGGTCCGGGCGCGTCCACTTCTCATCCGCCCGACGCGGGATGATCTCCAGAAGCGCACCAGCTCCCTGCATCCGCCCGAATGTGTTGCATCCAGCAACTCGACCTGGTGGTCGCCAACCATCCCTGCTTTTATGCCACCTAAAATCCTCGTCACACGACGTCAGCGCCGCACCCGAGGCATCCCCAGCCCGATCCACGAGATGATCTCCCGCTGGATCTCGTTGTTGCCGCCGCCGAAGGTGAAGATGACCGCGGAGCGGTAGCCGCGTTCCAGTTCGCCGTGGAGGACGGCGCCCGCCGAGCCCTCCTTGAGTGCGCCCGCGGTGGCGACGATCTCCATCAGCCAGGCGTAGGCGTCGCGGCGGGCCTCGGAGCCGTAGACCTTGACCGCTGAGGCGTCCTGCGGGGTGAGGGTGCCGTCCTGGACGGCGTTGACCATCCGCCAGTTGAGGAGTTTCAGCGCGTCCAGCCTGGTGTGGGTGCGGGCGAGGAGGCGGCGTACCCAGGGCAGGTCGACGACGCGGCGGCCGTCGGCGAGCTTGGTCTCCATGGCCCAGCGCTGCACGTCGTGCAGGGCGCGGATGGCCATGGTGCCGTGGGCGGCGAGGGTGACGCGTTCGTGGTTGAGCTGGTTGGTGATCAGCCGCCAGCCGTGGTTCTCCTCGCCGACCCGGTGGGCGACGGGGACGCGGACGTTCTCGTAGTAGCTGGCCGTGGTGTCGTGCGAGGCGAGGGTGTTGATGACGGTGCAGGAGTAGCCGGGGTCGGTGGTCGGCATCAGGAGCATGGTGATGCCCTTGTGCGGGGGCGCGTCGGGGTCGGTGCGGACGGCGAGCCAGACCCAGTCGGCGGTGTCGCCGTTGGTGGTCCAGATCTTCTGGCCGTTGACGACGTACTCGTCGCCGTCCCGTACCGCGCGGGTCTTGAGGGAGGCCAGGTCGGTGCCGGCGTCGGGCTCGCTGTAGCCGATGGCGAAGTCGATCTCGCCGGAGAGGATCCTCGGCAGGAAGTACGTCTTCTGCTCGTCCGTGCCGTACCGCATGATCGTCGGGCCGACGGTGTTGAGCGCCATCAGAGGCAGCGGCACACCGGCCTGGGCGGCCTCGTCGAAGAAGATGAACTGCTCCATCGCCGTCAGGCCGCGGCCGCCGTACTCCTTCGGCCAGCCCACGCCGAGCCAGCCGTCCGTGCCCAGGCGGCGGATGGTGTCGCGGTAGAACCGCTTCTGGGCCGCCCGGTCGGTGAACCGGGCGTGGGCGTTGTCCGGCACCAGGTCGGCGAAGTAGACGCGCAGTTCGGTACGCAGCCGCAACTGCTCGGGCGTATGGGCGAGATGCACGGCGCCTCCAGGCTCCCCAGGGCCGGTCCTGACGGCGCACACGGTAGAACGTGTTCCAGTAATTGGGAATGGGTGTGCGGGCACGCCCTGCGGGGCGTCAGACCAGCGTCGCGATGAAGTCCGAGCACGCCTGCGCGCACTCCCGGCACGCCTTCGCGCTGTCCTCGGCGCCCGGATGGCGGTCGAAGACGTGCGCGCACTCCAGGCAGACCGACCGGCACCACTCCAGCTGCACCCTGATGCCGTGCTCGTCGAGGCCGTTCTGCTCGGAGAGCACACGACAGGTCGCGTCGCAGACCTCCGCGCACATGATGCCCTTGCGTCGTACGAGTTCCTGCTCCTCGGTCCCGTCCGGATCCACGAGGCTCGCGCGCAGCGCACACGCCCGTGCGCACTCGGTACATGCCTGGGCACACGCGAACCTGTCCTCCAGGAACTGGAAGAGCTCCTGCTGGGATGTCGTCTGTGTCACACCGCGCGGGTAGCCCCGGTCCCACGGGTCAAACCCGCCGTTCCGCCCGAGGACGCGGTGCCGGGCCCCGGTGGGGGGGTCGGTTCACCGGCCGGGGGTGGGGGTACTCGCGTGCCATGAATAGCTCATGGATGGACATCGCCGCAGGCCGGGGCGCTCTCGGCATCGGCCTGATCGTGGCGGGTGTGGTGGTCGTGGCGGTGCTGATCGGCGCCTTCTGGCTGGGTGTCCGGATCAAGCGCCGTGAGCTGCCCCCGCCGACCCCCGACGAGCAGCCGCGCCTGCCGGAGGACGGCCCGGTCCGTGAGGTCCGGGAACAACGGGAGCCCCACGAGGTGCCCAAGGGCCGTCACCGACTGACCCCGCACGAGATCCCGGGCCACGGCAACACCGGAACCCGGACCAGCGCCTCGAAGGACCGGCCGCGCTGGGACGAGGGCAACAGCGGGTCGTTCGGGAGCGGCGGTCCGGGCGGCCGCTGAGTCGCAGAGCCGCTGAGGCGCTAAAGGCGCAGAGTCAGTCGCTGACTCCGGACGCCGGACTCCGCACACCCGCAGAGCCTCCGGCGCCGCCCGGCTGCCCCTGCCCCGATACCCGCCCGGCTGCCGCAACGCGTTCGTGCGGACCATCGCAGAGAGGGACGTGAGATTCATGACCGCCCCCGGTCGCAGCACCCTGCCGCTGCCCGACTACGACCATCTGCCGATCGGCGGCCTGGAGAGCCGCGTGCGGTCGCTGGCCGCCGAAGAGGTGGAGGAACTGCTCGCCTACGAGCGGACCCACGCCGACCGGCTGCCCGTGACCGAACTGCTGACGGCACGCCTGGAGCAGCTGGAGGCGGGTGCCGAGCCCACGTCCGGCGACCCCGGTGCTTTCCGTCCCGAGCAGGGCGGTGGCCGCACCGGCTCCCCGGTCTCCCCCGCGACCTCCCCGCAGCCCTTCAGCCCGCCGCCGCACGGTACTCCCGACCAGCGCGGCAAGCCGAAGGGCGATCGCACCTAGATCGCGCTTGGGGACTGCGGAGCCCGGTCCACCGAGGGGCGCCTTCCGGGCGCCCCTCAGCCGTGCCGCACGGTCACTCACCGAGGCGGGCGGACGTCTCCAGGATCAGGGCGTGGACGAAGGCCTGCGGGAGGTTGCCGCGCAGCCGGCGCTGGGCGATGTCGAACTCCTCGGCGTACAGGCCCGACGCCCCGCAGGCGCCGCGGTTGCGTTCGAACCAGCGGTACGCCTCGACGGTACGGCCCTGTTGGTGCTCGGCGAGCGCCGTCGCGAACCCGCACAGCAGGAAGGCGCCCTCGGCCTCCTCCAGCGGGCGGTCGTCGTGCCGGAAGCGGTAGATGAGGTGGTCCTGGGCCAGGTCCCGGCGGCAGGCGTCGAGGGTGGCGCGCGTGCGCACGTCGGCGGCGGGCAGAGCGCCTCGTACGGCGGGCAGCAACAGGGCGGCGTCCACCGACGGGTCGTCGGGGGCGCGTTGCCAGTGCCCGTCGGGGTGCACGCAGGTCCGGGCGGTGGCGTCGAGGACGGTGTCGGCCAGGCGTACGCAGGTCTCGGCCAGCGGGTGGCCGGGGGCCGCGTCGGCCATGGCCCGCAGTCCGGCGACGCAGATCAGCCGGCTGTGGGTCCACAGCCGGTTCCCCAACTCCCAGATGCCGGCGTCCGGTTCGCGCCGGCGCTCGGCGATCGCCTGGACGGCGACGGTGGCGGCCCTGGCGTGGTCGGCGTCGAGACGGCCGCGCCGCTCGGCGGCGGCGAACAGCAGCAGGGCCTCGCCGAAGCAGTCCAGCTGGAACTGCGCGCGCACCTGGTTGCCGACGCGGTCGAACCCGCCCGGATAGCCAGGCAGTTCGAGGTCGCGTTGATCGGGGACGGGGCTGCCGTGCACGGTGTAGGCGGGGGCCAGCCGCGGCCCGTCGGTGTTCAGCCGGGCGGCGACGAAGCCGACGGCGGCGTCGAGGAGGTCATCGGCGCCCGCTGCGGCGGCGGCCTGGCCAGCAAGGCTCTGGTCGCGGATCCACACGTACCGGTAGTCGTAGTTGCGGCCTTCTTCGGCACGTTCGGGCAGGCTGGTGGTGGCGGCCGCGACCATGCCGCCGCCCCGGGTGGTCAGGCCGCGCAGCACGGCGTACGCGCGGCGCGCGTCGGTGACGGCCACGGTGTGGTCGAGGGCGGGTACGGCCCCGTGCCAGGCGGTCTCGGTGGCCGCCCAGGCCTCGTCGGCCCTCGGCAGGTCGTGCGGCAGCGGGGCGGCGGCGCACTCCAGGACCAGGTCGTGCCGTTCCCCGGGCTTGAGCGTGATCTCGGCGCTCAGCCCCTGTTCGCCGGGCACGGCGTGGGCGGCGCCCTGCCAGCGCAGGCGGTGGGTGCCGGTGCGCAGTTCCCACACCTCGTCGTCGTCCCGCCGCACGGACGCGATCGCCTCCGTGCCGTAGGCGCCGTGCGGGTCCAGGACGACACCGACGCGGGCTGGGCCCTCGACGGCCCGCACCTGCCGCAGCAGCACCAGGCGGTCCGGGTCGCCGGGGAAGGCCAGGGCCTCGCGGCACTCCACGATGCCGTCGTCGGTGACCCACCGGCTGCGCCAGATCAGCGTGCCCTCTTCGTAGTACCCGCCGAAGACGTGGCGGCCCTCCGGGGTGACGGCGTAGACACCCCGGCCGCCGACGAGGGCGGCGAGCACCGCCTCGTCGTGCCAGGACGGGGCGCACAGCCAGGAGATGGCCCCGTCCGGCCCGATCAGCGCGCCGCGTTCCCCGTCGGCCAGTAGCGCGTAGTCGTGCAGCGCGTGGGGCGGGAACGCGGTGCGCATGGATACGGCCTCCTGTCGCCGGTGTCGGTGACGGTCAGGAGGTCCGAGTACCCAGGGAACGTGGTCGATGGGTGCTGCCTACGCGCCCTTCAGCATCAGGGGAAGCGAGCCGAGGCCGCTGAGGAAGTTGGAGTAGACGGGGCCGGCCGGGCCGGTCTGTTCCATGGCCGCCACCTGGTCGCGCAGTCCGGCGAGCACGGCTCCGATCTCGGCGCGGGCCAGATAGGCGCCGAGGCAGAAGTGGGGGCCGTAGGCGAAGGTGACGTGCTTGTTGGGCGTGCGGTTCAGGAGCAGTCGTTCGGGGGCCTCGAAGATCCGCTCGTCCTGGTTGGCGGAGGCGTTCCACACGGTGACGATGTCTCCTGTCCTGATGGCCCGGCCGCCGACCTCGGTGTCCGTGGTGGCGGTGCGGCCGGAGTGCAGGGCGGGGGTCGTCCAGCGCAGGATCTCCTCCACGGCGGTGTCGATTCCGGCGTCGCCGTTCCTGAGCGCCTGCCACTGATCGGGGTGCTCCAGGAGGGCGAGGGCGGCGCCGACCATGGACAGCCGGGCGGTCTCGTCGCCGCCGAGGATGAGGCTGTAGCAGTTGAGCATGATCTCGTCGTCGTCCAGCGGCAGCCCCTCGACCTCGCTGCCCGCCAGGAGCGCGATGACGTCGGCATGGCCGCCCTCGCGCCGGTCCCGGGCCAGGCCCGCGAAGTAGAGCAGGATCTCGCTCTTGGCGATCCACGCGTCGGCGGCCGTGCTGTCCGCGTCGTGCGAGCCGAGCGCCGAGGAGGTCAGGCTGAGCACATGGGCGCGGTCTGCGTCGGGCACGCCGAGCAGGTCGCAGATGGCGCCGAGCGGGATGCCCGCCGCGACATCGGCGGCGAAGTCGCAGGAGCCCTTGTCGATGGCGTCCCGCAGCAGCCTCTCCACCGTGCGCCGCACACTGGCGACGATCGGTTCCAGGGCGCGCGGCGAGAACGCGGACAGCAGGATGCGGCGCAGCGCGGCGTGCCGGGGGCCGTCGGTGATGGCGAGCATGCGGCCGGCCGCCGAGTCGCCGCCGGCGAGCAGGGTCTCCAGGACGTTGCCGCCCTCGGAGGTGAAGCGGGTGCTGTCCCGGTAGACGGCGGTGACGTCGGCGTGCCGGGTCACCGCCCAGAAGCCGGGGGCGGAGTCGGTGGCCGGGTTCCAGTGGACCGGCTCGTGCTCCCTGAGGTGGCGCCACACGGCGGACAGGTCGCTCTCGGCGTGCAGCCGGGGATCGGCCAGGTTCAGCGTGTCGAGCTCGTCCGGTGCGATGGTCCGCCGTGTGGTCATGAGGTTCTCCTCCACCGTCTCGTCATTCACCCATGGCCCGGATCAGGCTCTTCGGTCGCATGTCGGTCCAGTGCTCCTCGACGTACTCCACGCACGACTGGCGGCTCGCGCGGCCGTGGACGACGGTCCAGCCGGCCGGGACCTCGGAGAAGGCCGGCCACAGGGAGTGCTGGCCCTCGTCGTTGACGAGGACGTAGTGCTCAAGGGTGTCGTCGTCGAAGGGGTTGGTGGTCATCGGGAGTCGCTCCTGTCGGTTCGGGGCGTGAGGGCGCGCAACCGGCGGTCGAGCACGGGCCCGATCCGGTCCAGCGCCTCGGGCCGGGTCATCTCGCCGTGGGCACACGGGATGTCGTGGTTGTCGACGCCGCCCCGGACGTACGGCAGCCAGGTGCCGTGGCGTCCGGGGTGTGCGTCCGGATCTTGTGCGGCGGTGAAGAACAGCAGGTCACCGTCGTACGACGTGGGGGCGAACTCCTCCAGGAGGCGCCGGTTGTTGGCCGTCACCTCGACCAGGGCGGCGAGTTCGGCGTCGTCGAGGCTGCCGGGCAGGTCGGGGACGTGGCGCACCAGTTCCGCGAACCGGGCGTCGGTCAGCGTCTCGTCCGGGGGTGGTGCCGGGCGTCCCAGGATGCTGAGGAGGCTGCGCAGCACGGCGTCCCGGTCGGAGGGGCGGGGGCCCTGGCTGGTCCAGGAGCCGGGGAAGGAGTCGAGCATCGCCAGCAGCGCCACCCGCTCCCCCGCCGCCCGCAGGGTGGCGGCCACACCGTGGGCGACGATGCCGCCCATGGAGTATCCGAGCAGGTGGTAGGGGCCGTGCGGCTGGATCTCGCGGATCTGTGCCGTGTGCCGGGCCACCGCCTCGGCCAGGCTGCCCGACCGGGCGGCTCCGGGGACCAGCCCGCGGGACTGGAGTCCGTACAGGGGGCGTTCGGTGTCGAGGTGCCGGGTGAGTCCGGCGAAGCCCCAGGCCAGTCCGGAGGCCGGAGGGAGGCAGAACAGGGGTTCGCGCTCGCCTCGGGCGCGCAGGGGGAGGAGGACGTCCAGCGCCGTCGCCTGGGAGGGCGCGGCGATCCTTCCCGACGCCGACGCCGACGCCGAGACCGAGGCCGGGTCCGCGACGGCGATCGCGCCGGTGCCGGTCACGCGCCGCGCGAGCCCCGCCACGGTCGGTGTCTCGAACAGCGCCCGCACCGGCAGCGCGGTGTCGAGGTCGGTGCGGACCCGCGTGGTCAGCCGGGGAACCAGCAGGGAGTGTCCGCCGAGGTCGAAGAAACTGTCGTCGACGCCGATGCGCAGGGGATCGAGGCCGAGGACGTCGGCGAAGAGATCCCGCAGCTTGTGTTCCGTCCCGGTGCGTGGGGCGACGCGTGCCGTGGCCGCGGGCGCTCCGGGTGCGGGCAGGGCCTTGCGGTCCAGCTTGCCGCTGGCGGTCAGCGGCAGGGCGTCGAGGACGACGATCGTGGCGGGGACCATGTGAGCGGGCAGGGTCCGGGCGAGGTGGGCGCGGAGAGCACCAGCGTCGGCATCGGCATCTGTCGTGCGTCCGCCGGTGGGCACGGCGTAGGCGACCAGCTGAGGCTCGCCCCGCGTGTCCTCGCGCACGGCGGCGGCCGCCTTCGCCACGGCGGGGTGGTCCGCCAACACGGCCTCGATCTCGCCGAGTTCGACGCGGAAGCCGCGGATCTTCACCTGGTGGTCGGCGCGGCCGAGGAAGCGCAGGTGTCCGTCGGGGCCGCGCACCGCGAGGTCGCCGGTGCGGTACATCCGCTCCCCCGGCGCGCCGAACGGGTCGGCGACGAAGCACTGCCCGGTGAGCGCGGGCCGTCCGAGGTAGCCGCGGGCGGGTCCGCCGCCGGAGAGGTAGACCTCCCCGGGGACTCCGTCGGGCACGGGGTGGAGGGCCTGGTCGAGGAGGTGGAGGCGGTTGCGGGCGAGGGGGCGGCCGAGGGGCGGCGGGCCGTCCTCGCGGTACGGGTCGAGGTCGGACTGCCAGGCGGTGGCGTAGATCGTCGCCTCGGTGGGCCCGTAGAAGTTGATGATCCGTGCCCCGGGGAAGGCGTCTTCGAGGTCGGTGAGCAGGTGTACGGGGATAGGCTCGCCGCCCAGGGCGACCACCCGGGGAGCGACGGCCGGGCGGTCCGCGACGACCGTCGCCATGACGGACGGTACTCCGCTGATGAGGCTCGCGTCCCAGCGGTCGCGGTCCTGCGCGGTGAGGGCGAGCAGGTTCTCGACGATCTCGATGCGGCCGCCGCACAGCAGCGGTGAGAAGATCTCGAAGACGGAGACGTCGAAGTTGAGCGAGGTCGAGAACAGCACCTTCGCCAGCCGCTCGGGCCCGAGTTCGGTATGGGTCCACGCGACGAACTCGGCCACGCTCCGGTGGGTGGCCGCGACGCCTTTGGGTCGGCCGGTGGAGCCGGACGTGTAGGTGATGCAGGCGAGGTTGTCCGGCACCAGGTCCACGACCGCCAAGTCCCCCTGCACCGCCCCCTCGTGATCACCCGTCAGGTCGTCGAGAAGCAGCAGTCCGGTCCCCTCGGGCAGCGCTCCCGCCGTCTCGGCCGTGGCGAGGACCACGACCGGCCGGGCGTCGCCGACGATGTGGGCGAGGCGGTCCGGCGGATAGGCGGGGTCGAGGGGCAGATAGGCGGCCCCGGACTTCAGGACGGCCAGGACGGCGGCGACCAGGTCCGCGGTACGCGGCAGCGCGATGCCCACGATCCGCTCGGGACCGGCGCCCAGCGCGGCGAGTCGGCCCGCCAACTGCTCGGCCCGCACGTCCAGTTGGCGGTACGTCAGCGAGCGACCGTGGTCCAACAGGGCCTCGGCGTCCGGGGTTGCCGCCACCTGGGCGGCCCACAGTTCGGTGACAGTACGGGCGGCCGGGGGCGCGGCGGGGGCCGCGGCCGCGTCACGTGCCGCGAGTCCGAGCCGGCCGAGGGGCAGGTCCGGGTCGGCCGCCATGCGCTCCAGGAGCCGTACCAGTCGGGCCAGGGTGTCGTCGGCCCACGCGGCGTCGAAGAGGTCGGGCCGGTAGGCCAGTCGGAAGCGCGGGCGGGGGCCGGGGAGCGCCACGAGGGTCACCGGATAGTGGGTGGCGTCGCGCCCGCCCGTGCCGATGACCCGCAGGCCGTCGCCGGGGTCGGTGGCCCGCTCGTCGACCGGGTAGTTCTCGAACACGACGAGCGTGTCGAAGAGTTCGGGGACTCCGGCCGCCCGCTGGATGTCGGCGAGCCCGAGATGGTGGTGGTCCAGGAGTCGGACGTAACTCTCCTGGACGCGGCGCAGCAGGCCGCTCAGGGGCTCGTCGGGGCGCAGCCGGACACGGGTGGGGAGGGTGTTGATGAACAGGCCCACCATGGACTCGACGCCGGGCAGGTCGGCCGGACGCCCGGAGACGGTGGCGCCGAAGACAATGTCGTCGCGCCCCGTGGTGCGGCTGAGCAGGATGGCCCAGGCGGCCTGGACGAGGGTGTTGACAGTGACGCCGAGGTTCCGCGCCAGGACGGTCAGGGCGGTGCCGGTCTCGGTGGGCAACTCGGTCCGGGCCTGGGCGAGTTCGCCCGAGCCGAGGCCGTCGGAGGCGTGCGGGGCGAGGCGGGTGGGGTCCGTCACTCCGGCCAGTGCCTCCCGCCAGGCGGACTCGGCGACGGTGCGGTCCCGGCGGCCGAGCCACTCCAGGAAGGTGCGGTAGGGCGGCGCGGGCGGCAGGGAGGCCGGGTCGCCGCCGGAGTCGTAGAGGGCGAGGAGTTCGCGCAGCAGGACGGAGACGGACCAGCCGTCGAGCAGGATGTGGTGGTGGGTGATCAGCAGCCGGTGCCGGTCCTCGCCGGTGCGGGCCAGGGTGCACCGCAGCAGCGGCGGCGTGGCCGGGTCGAAGCCGCGGTCCCGGTCCGCGTCGAGCAGCCGGGTCCACGCCTCCTCGACATCGACATCGGCATCGGTCGGGGCGCTCAGGTCCGTCTCGGTCCACGGCAGGACGGCCCGGCGCGGGACGACCTGGACCGGCTGTCCGCCGCGGCGGCGCCGGAAGGCGGCCCGGAGGGTGGGGTGGCGGTCCAGCAGGGCCTGGGCGGCGGCGCGCAGCCGGGCGGCGTCGACGGTGCCGCCGAGTTCGAAGACGAGTTGGACGAGGTAGACGTCCGGGGCGTCGCGCTCCTGTTCGTACAGGGCGTGGAAGAGGAGCCCCTCCTGGAGCGGGGTCAGGGGCAGGATCTCCACCTGCGCGGACTGGCCGGACTGGGCAGGCTGGGCGGACTGTATGGACCGCGTCGGTTGCGTGTGCTGCGCGGGCGGGGTCGTCATGAGGTGTCTCACCGGCTCCTTCGGGCTCTTCCGGTCGCGGTCAGACATCGAGGCCCGCGGCGAGTTCGTCGAGTTCGTCCGGGGAGAGTTCGTCCGGGGAGAGGCCAAGGGTCTCCGCCCGGCCGTCTGCGGGCCGGCCGGCCCGGGTGGCGAGTGCGGTGAGCGCCGTGAACCAGGCCTCCCCCAGGTCCCGTACCTCCGTCTCGGTGAGCACCCCGTCCGGCCAGGACCAGTCGGCGACCAGGCGGGGGCCGGTGTCGGAGTCGTGGACGACGGCGTTCAGGTCGAGTGCGTGGGCGGCGGCCAGGCCGGGGTCGGTGCCGGCACCGAGGGCCGCGGACTCCGGGGCGAAGCCCCACGCACCGGTGTCGGCGGGGGCGGTGAACCGGCCCAGGTAGTTGAAGCCGACCGCGGGTGCCGGGTGCTCGGCCAGGCCAGCTGCGGTGTCGGGGTTGAGGTACCGCAGGAGGCCGAACCCGAGGCCGTGGTCGGGGAGTTGGCGGAGCCGCTCGTCCACGCGGCGGGCCGCGTCCTCGGCGGCGGGTCCGGCGGCCAGCGCGTCCGCGAGGTCGAGACCGTCGAGGTCGAGGTGGACGGGGTAGAGCGAGGTGAACCAGCCGACGGTGCGGGACAGATCGAGTCCCGTGGCCAGTTCCTCGCGGCCGTGTCCCTCGACGTCGACGAGGACGTGCCCGGAGCCCTGCCGGTCGGCCAGGGCCAGAGCCAGGCCGGTGAGCAGAACGCCGTGCGTGCCGGTGCCGAAGGCGGACGGGACGGTGGTGAGCAGCGGCCCGGTCACCTCGGGCGGCAGCGTGAGGCGGAGCGAGCGGGTGGTGGCGGCGGTGTCCCGGCCGGGGTCGAGCGCCCGGGCGCCCAGGGACGTGCGCGGGGCGGCGAGCATACGGCGCCACAGGTCGCCCTCGGCGACGCGCGCGGGCCGGCGCGCCTCCTCCCCCAGCAGGCGGGACCAGCGGCGGAACGAGGTGCCGACCGGTGGGAGTTGGGCGGGGCGGCCCTGGGCGAGCGCCGTCCAGGCCGCCTCCAGGTCGGGCACCAGGATGCGCCAGGACACGCCGTCGACGGCCAGGTGGTGGACGACGAGCAGCAGTCGTCCGGCGCGGCCGGGCCCGGCGTCGAACCACACGGCCCGCACCATGGCACCGGCCGCCGGGTCGAGCAGGCCGAGAACCCGGTCGAACTCCTCGGCGACGGGGGCGTGCAGGTCGTCGCCGGTGGCGTCGTACCGGTCGAGCAGGTCGGCCGCGCGCACCGCGCCGACGGGACGGACGTCCAGCTCGCGGGCGGGCGTGAGCCGGGACCGGAGCAGTGCGTGGTGGTCGATCAGGGCCTGGAGGGCGTCGGTCAGGCGTGCCGGGTCGGCGTCCGCCGGGACGGTGAGCAGCACGGACTGGCTGAGCCGGTCGATGGGGCCGCCGCGCTCCAGCAGCCAGCGCATCACCGGCACGAGCGGTACGGTCCCCTCCTCCTCGTCGTCCGCGGTCGCGGCGCTCACCGGCTCGGCGGCCACCGGCCCCCGGGCCACGGCCGCGAGGCCCGCCACCGTCTGCTGTTCGAACACGTCCCGGGGGCTGATCACCACCCCGGCCTCGGCGGCCCGGCTGACCAGCCGGATCGAGGAGATGCTGTCCCCGCCGAGGGCGAAGAAGCCCTGGTCCAGGGGGACGTCGGCCAGCTTGAGCAGGTCGCCGAACAACTCGGCGAGGACCCGTTCCGCCGGGGTCGCCGGTTCCCGGCCGCCCGCAGCCGCGGGCGCCGTCGGGGCGGGCAGGGCCTTGCGGTCGAGTTTGCCGTGCGGGGTGAGCGGCAGGGTGTCGAGGACGACGAGTGCGGCGGGCACCATGTAGTCGGGCAGGGCCTCCTCCGCGTGCCGCCGCAGCTCCGCCGGGTCGGGCGCCGCACCGGTCCCGGGCACGACGTAGCCGACGAGGCGCCGCTCGCCCGGCTCGTCCTCGCGCACCACCACGGCCGCCCGGGCGATGTGCGGGTGCCGGGCGAGGACGGCCTCGATCTCGCCGGGTTCGATGCGGAAGCCGCGGATCTTCACCTGGTCGTCCGCCCGGCCCACGTAGGCGAGTTCGCCGTCGGCGGTCCAGCGCACCAGGTCGCCCGTCCGGTACATGCGCTCGCCCGCGCCGCCGAACGGGTCGGCCACGAAGCGTTCCGCCGTCAGTCCCGGCCGTCCCAGGTAGCCGCGCGCCACACCCGCGCCGGCCAGGTACAGCTCACCCACCACGCCGGGCGGGACCGGCCGCAGCCAGGTGTCGAGGACGTGGGTGCGGGTGTCGGTGACCGGCCGACCGACGGGCGGGGCCTGGTCTCCGGCGAGGGGCGCGCTGATGGTGGCGCACACCGTGGACTCGGTCGGACCGTAGGCGTTGGCCATCCGGCGTCCGGGCGCCCACCGGGCCACCAGTTCGCCGGGGCAGGCCTCCGCTCCCACGATCAGCGTCCGCAGCCTCGGGAAGTCGCCGTCGGGCAGTGTGGCGAGCGCGGCCGGCGGGATGAGGGCGTGGGTGATCTCACCGTCCGTCAGGGCCCGTTCGAGGATCTCGCCGACGAGCGGCCCGTCCGCGGGCGGCACGATCAGCGCCCCGCCCGAGGCGAAGGCCATCAGCAGCTCCATCACCGACGCGTCGAAGCCGGGCGCCGAGAACTGGAGCACCCGGGAGTCCGGGCCGAGGCCGAACCGCTCGATCTGCGTCCGGGCCAGCGCGGCGAGCCCCCGGTTCTCGACGACGACGCCCTTGGGTACGCCGGTGGAGCCCGAGGTGTGGATGACGTAGGCGGCGTGGTGCGGGTGGTACGCGGTCGGCAGGTCGCCGGGCACACCGTCCGTCGCGATGTCCTTGAGGACGTACGCCGGTCGGGCATCGCCCAGGACGAGGTCCACGCGCTCGCGGGGCAGGCCCGGATCCACCGGCAGGAAGGCGGCGCCGGCGAGGGCCACCGCGAGGACCGCGACGATCCGGTCGGCGGAGCGCGGCATCAGGACCGCCACCACATCACCGGGAGCGACTCCACGGCCGGCCAGGATCCGCGCCAACCGCTCGGCACGGGCGTCGAGTTCGGCGTACGTCATGTCGTTCAGGGCCGGGGCCTCCGGGGTCCGGCGTGCCTGGGCCCGGAACAGCTCGGCCAGGGAGGCCGCGGGGATCTCGCCCGGGGCGGTGCTCCAGTCGGCGAGCGCCCGGTGTTCGGCGGAGTCGAGGAGGTCGAGGTCGCCGATGCGCCGGTCGGGTTCGGCGACGGCGGCGCCCAGCAGCCGGACGAGCCGCCGGGTGAGCCGCTGGGCGGTCTCGGGGTCGAACAGGTCGGTGCTGTACTCGGCGACACCGTCGATGCCGGCCGGGGTGCCGTCCTCGGCGCGGTGTTCGGTGAGGTAGAGGGAGAGGTCGAAGCGGGCGGCGCCGGTCTCGACGGGCTCGCGGTCGGCACGGAGGCCGGCCAGGGAGGGGCGGGGTTCGACCGAGTGGCCGGTGAAGGCCAGCATCACCTGGAACAGGGGGTGGCGGGCGAGGGTGCGTTCGGGGCTGAGCGCGTCCACCAGGAGGTCGAAGGGCACGTCCTGGTGGGCGTAGGCGGCCAGGTCGGCCTCCCGGACCCGGCCCAGCAGTTCCCGGAAGGTGGGGTTGCCGGAGGTGTCGGTGCGCAGCGTGAGGCTGTTGACGAAGAAGCCCACGAGGTCGTCGAGCCGGTCGTCGGCGCGTCCGGCGACCGGGGCGCCGACGGGGATGTCGGTGCCGGAGCCGAGCCGGGTCAGCAGGGCGGCGAGGCCCGCCTGGAGCACCATGAAGAGGGTGACGCGCTGGGTCGAGGCGAGCTCGGTGAGCGCGGTGTGCAGGCCGGCGTCCAGGGTGAGGGGGGCGCGGTCGCCCCGGCCGGAGGGCTCGGCGGGCCTGGGCCGGTCGGCCGGGAGCGGCAGTTCCTCGGGTGCTCCGCTCAACGTCTCCTTCCAGAAGTCGATCTGACGTGTCATCAGGCTGTCGGGGGCGTCCTCGGCTCCGAGCAGGTCGCGCTGCCAGCACGCGAAGTCGCCGTATCGGACGGGCAGTTCCGGCCACTGGGGTGCGTTCCCGGCCGACCGGGCCGCGTACGCGGTCTCCAGGTCGCGCATCAGGGGTGCCATGGAGCCGCCGTCGACGGCGATGTGGTGGGCGAGCAGCAGCAGGACGTGGGTGTCGGTGTCGAGGGCGTACAGGGTGGCGCGCAGTGGCAGGTCGGTGGCGAGGTCGAAGCGGTGGCCCGCGGCGGCGGTGAGGAGGGCGGGCAGCGCGGCCTCGGTCGCCGGTACGACCGTCAGGGGCGGCCGGGCCTGTGCCGGGTCCAGCACTCGCTGGCAGGGGGTGCCCCGGACGTCCGGGCAGAGGGTGCGCAGCGGTTCGTGGCGGTCGACGAGGTCACCGAGTGCCGCCTCCAGCACGTCCCGGTCCAGCGGTCCGGTCAGGCGCAGCGCCCACGGCACGGTGTAGGTGGTGTGGCCGCCGTCGAGGCGGCTCATGAACCACAGCCGCTGTTGGGCGTACGACAGCGGGAGCGGGTCGGGAAGCCGGTCCCGCCGGGCGAGTTCGGGGCGCCGCTCGTCGGCCGCGCCGCTCGTTCGGGCCGCGAGCCCGGCCGGAGTGGGGGCCTCGAAGACCGCCCGTACGGGCAGCGCGGTGCCGAGCGCGGCCCGGATCCGGTCGACGAGCCGCATGGCGAGCAGGGAGTCGCCGCCGAGTGCGAGGAACCCGTCGTCGACGCCCACCCGGTGCGCGTCGAGGCCGAGGACGTCGGCGAACAGACCGCACAGGATCTCCTCCTGCGGGGTGCGCGGAGCACGCCCGGCCCCGGGGCCGCCGGCGGTGGTGGGGGCGGGCAGGGCGGCGCGGTCCAGCTTGCCGTTGGCGGTCAGCGGCAGCCGGTCCAGGACGACGACGGCCGAGGGGACCATGTGGTCGGGCACCTTCCGGGCCGCCCCGGCGCGTACGGCCGCCGGGTCGGGCGTGTGCGCGGGCTCGGCGGGGACGACGTACCCGATCAGCCGGCCGTCGCGGACGAGGACGACCGCCTGGCCCACCTGGGGGTGGGCGGTGAGCGCCGCCTCCACCTCGCCCAGTTCGATGCGGAAGCCGCGGATCTTGACCTGGTGGTCGGCGCGGCCCAGGTACTCCAGTGCGCCGTCGGCCGACCACCGTGCCAGGTCGCCCGTGCGGTACATGCGGGCGCCGGGCGGGCCGAAGGGGGCCGCGACGAACCGGCCCGCCGTCAGGCCCGGCCGCCCCAGGTAGCCGCGGGCCAGGCCGGCGCCGGAGACGTAGAGCTCGCCGGTGACGCCCGGGGGGACCAGCCGCAGGCCCGCGTCCAGGACATGGGCGCGCAGGTCGGGGATGGGCCGTCCGATGCCGTTCTCGGCGCCGGTGGTCAGCGGCAGTCCGGTGACGTGGACGGTCGTCTCGGTGATGCCGTACATGTTCACCAGGACGGGGGCGTCCTGCGGGTGGCGGGTGTACCACTCGGCGACCGGGGCGGGGTCGAGGGCCTCGCCGCCGAAGACGACGTAACGGAGCGTCAGTTCGCTGGAGAGCTCGGGGTGTTCGGCGTCCGCGCGCACCAGCTCGCCGAATGCCGACGGGGTCTGGTTGAGGACCGTGACGCGTTCGCGTGCCAGCAGCCGCAGGAACTCCTCGGGCTCGCGGCTGACCGCGAACGGCACGATCACGAGGGCGCCGCCGTGCAGGAGGGCGCCCCACAGTTCCCAGACGGAGAAGTCGAAGGCGTAGGAGTGGAACAGCGTCCACACGTCCTGCGGGCCGAAGTCGAACCAGTGCCGGGTGGACTCGAACAGCCGGACCACGTTCCGGTGCGGGACGGCGACGCCCTTGGGGCGGCCCGTGGAACCGGAGGTGTAGATGACGTAGGCCAGCTGGTCGTCCGTCACCTGCGCCGATACGGGCGGCGCTTCGGGGAGGGGCTCGTCCAGGGCCAGGACGGGGGTCGGGGAGTCGGGCAGGACGGCGGCCGTCTCCCCGGTCGTCACCAGCAGCACCGGCGCGGAGTCGGCCAGCATGAAGGCGAGCCGGTCGGCCGGGTACTCGGGGTCCATCGGCACGTATGCGGCGCCCGTCCTGAGCACCGCCAGCACGGCCACCACCAGCTCCGGGGAGCGGGGCAGCGCCAGGGCCACCAGCCGTTCGGGGCCCGCGCCGCGCGCCGCGAGCACCCGGGCGAGCCGGTCCGCGCGGGCGTCGAGTTCCGCGTAGGTGAGGCGGATGCCGTCGTGGACCACGGCGGTGGCGTGGGGGGTTCGGGCGGCCTGGCGGGCGAAGAGGCCGGTCAGCGTGGCCCGGTCGAGGTCGGCCGGCACGGCGAGCTCGGTTGCCTGGTCCCGGGCGGCGGGCCCGGCTGCCTCGTCCGGTGCGGCGGTCCGGGCTTCCTCGTCGAGCAGTCGCTCCCGCTCTCCCGGCAGCAGGGCCTCCACCTCGCGGGCGCGGCGGTGCGGGTCGGTGACCAGGGCGTCCAGGACGGCGGCGAAGCGGTCCAGGAGGACGCGGGCGCCGGTCTCGTCGTACAGGCCGGGCCGGTAGGACAGCCGCAGTGCCAGCCGGCGGGCGGGCAGGACGGCGAGGGTGAGCGGATAGTGCGTGGCGTCGCGGCCGGTGAGCCGGCCGACCGAGGGGGCTTCGGGAGCGGTGGCGCCGGGGTGGTTCTCGAAGGCGAGCAGCGTGTCGAAGAGTTCGCCGCCGGAGCCCGTGCCGCCGCCCGCCGCACGGCGTATGTCGGCGAGGCCGAGGTGCTGGTGCGGGAGCAGCGCGGCCTGGCGCTGCTGGAGGGCGGTGAACAGGTCGGCGACGGTGGCGTCCTCGTCCCAACGCACCCGGGTGGGCACGGTGTTGATGCAGAACCCGACCATCGAGGCGATGTTCGCCAGCTCGGGCGGGCGGACGGTGACGGTCTGGCCGAAGACGACGTCGGTACGGCCGGTGAGACGGCCGAGCAGCACGCCCCAGGCGCCCTGGACAAGGGTGTTGAGCGTGACGCCCAGGGAGCGGGCGGTCCGCTCCGCCGTGGCGGTCAGCGTCTCGGGGAGTTCGACGACGAGTTCCTCGGGCAGCACGGTCGCGGCGGCGGTGCCGGTGGCCGTGAGCAGGGTCGGCTCGTCCGCGCCGGACAGGGCGTCCCGCCAGGCCGACTCGGCGGTGCCGCGGTCCTGCCGGGACAGCCAGGCCAGGTAGTCGCGGTAGGCGGGTGCCGGGGGCAGGGCGGTGGGGTGCTCACCCGCGTACAGGGCGCTGAACTCCCGTACCAGGAGCTCCTTCGACCAGCCGTCGAGCAGGATGTGGTGGTTGGTGACGACGAGCCGGCAGCGGTCGGGCGCCCAGCGCACCAGCAGGTACCTGAGGAGGGGCGGCCTGGTGAGGTCGAAGCGGCGGGTGCGCTCCTCGTCGAGGATCCGCTCCCACTCCTTGTCCCGCTCGTCCTCGCCCAGGTCCGACAGGTCGGCCTCGGCCCACGGCAGTTCGACGTCCGTCGGGACGATCTGCACGGGCTGTCCGGCCTCACGGCGGCGGAAGCAGGCGCGCAGGTTGGGATGCCGGTCGAGGAGGGCCTGTCCGGCGGCGCGGACGGCGGCGGGGTCGACCTCGCCGGTCAGCTCCAGGATCTGCTGGGCGGCGTAGACGTCGGGGGCGTGCTCGTCGTCGTAGAGGGCGTGGAAGAGCAGGCCTTCCTGCAACGGCGACAGGGGCAGGATGTCGGCGATTCCGGACCGAGTCACCTTGGGTTACCTCCACTCACTTCCGAACTCGGCTTCGAGTTCGTCGATCTCCGATTGGGACAGGGCCACCAGGGGCAGGTCGGACGGTGTGTGCCCGCCCTCGGGGGTGCCGGCGGCCTGGGCGGCCAGCTCCTCGCACCACAGGTCGGCCAGGGCGCGTACCTCGCTCTCGGACCAGATGCCGGGCGCCCAGGACCAGGTGGCCGACAGCCGGCCGTCGGCGGTGGTCACGGCGGTGATCTCCAGGCCGTGCGCCACGGGCATGCCGGGGTCGTGGGCGGCCCCCAGGTGGGACAGGCCGGGAAGCGCCTCCGGAGCCGCCGACCAGTCGGCCACAGGTTCCTTGGGCGTGCGGCCCAGGTAGTTGAAGCCGATCTGCGGGGCCGGGAGCGCGGCGAGTGCCGGTCCCGTCCCGGGGTTGAGGTGACGGAGCAGACCGTGGCCGATGCCGTGGTCGGGAACGGCCCGCAGCTGCTCCTTGACACGCTTGAGCACATCGGCCGGGTCACCCGGGTCGGCTCCGGTCAGGTCCAGTCGCGCCGGGACGACACTCGTGAACCAGCCGACCGTGCGCGACAGGTCGACGCCATCGTCGATGTCCTCACGCCCGTGCCGCTCGATGTCGACCAGGAGCGCCTGGTGTCCGTCCTTCGTCCGCCGGTGGCGCATGAAGGCGGCCGTCAGCGCGGCGAGCAGCACGTCGTCGGGGCCGGCGTGGAAGGCGGCGGGCACGGTGGTGAGGAGTTCCGTGGTGGTGTCGGCCGGAAGGTCCCGGGTGAGGTGCCGCATCGCACCGGCGACGTCTCGGCCCGGGTCCAGGTGCCGGGCGCCGAGCAGTGGGTCGGGGGCGTCCAACAGCCTTTTCCATACGTCGAGTTCGGCCGCCCTGTGCGGAGCGCGGGCCTCTCGCTCCAACAGGTGCGCCCAGTGCCGGAAGGGCGTGCCCGGTTCGGACAGCGGCTCCTCGCGCCAGGCGGCGGCCAGGTCGGAGCGGAGGGTGCTCCAGGAGACGCCGTCCACGGCGAGGTGGTGGATCGTCAGCAGGAGGCGACCGGACCGGACCGGGCCGCCGTCGAACCACACGGCGTGCACCAACTGACCCTTTTCCGGGTGCAGTTCGACGGCGGTCGTGGTCAGGGCGGTCGCGAAGTCACCGTCCGGCACGCCGACCCGCTCCAGCAGTTGTCCCGCGTCCACGCTCCCGGCCGGCGGCACCACTGCCGTCCGCTCCTCGGCCATGATCCGCATGCGCAGCACGTCGTGCCGGTCCACCAGCGCTTGAAGGACGGCCGTCAGCCGCTTCTCGTCGGTCCCGGCAGGGGCGACGAGCAAGGCCGACTGGCTGAACGACCCGATCGGGCCGCCACGGTCGACGAGCCGGTGCATGGCCGGGGTGAACGGCAGCTCGCCCACCGCCGGTTCCTGCTCCTGGGCCCGGCCGGCGGCCGGACGCCCGGCCGCCACGGCGGCGAGCGCGGCGATCGTCCGGTGCTCGAAGACGTCCCGTGGGGTCAGCCGCAGTCCCGCCGCCGTCGCGCGGCTCACGAGGTGGATCGAGGTGATGCTGTCGCCGCCGAGGTCGAAGAACCCGTCGTCGACGTCCACCTCCTCGACGGATGTCCCGAGCACCTCGGCGAAGAGGTTCCTCAGGGTCTCCTCCTGCGGGGTCCTCGGAGTCCCCGGCGTTCCCGTGGTGCGGCGAGCCGCGCCCACCGATGCAGGTGCCTCACGGTCGAGGACGGGGGCGGGCAGCGCGGCCCGGTCCAGCTTGCCGTTAGGCGTCATCGGCAGGGCGTCCAGCAGCACCAGCGCCTCGGGAACCATGTGGGTCGGCAGCTGCCGGGCGGCGTGCCCCAGGAGCGCGGCGCGGTCGGTGTCGGCCGGCGCGACGACGTACGCGACGAGCCGCCGGACCCCGGCCCCGTCCTCCCGTACGACCACGGCGGCCTGGGCGACCGAGGGATGGGCGGTGAGTACCCCCTCCACCTCACCGGGCTCGATCCGCAGCCCCCGGATCTTGAGCTGGCCGTCGGCCCGCCCGCGCAGCTCCAGGGTGCCGTCGGCGCGGCGCACGGCCAGGTCTCCGGTGCGGTACATGCGCTCACCGGGCGGCCCGAAGGGATCGGCGACGAACCGCTCGCCGGTCAGCCCGGGCCGCCTCCAGTAGCCGCGGGCCACATGGTCCCCGGCCACATACAGCTCGCCCTCGACCCCGACGGGCACCGGGTTCAGCCGGGCGTCCAGCACATAGGCCCGGGTGTTCCACATGGGGCGGCCGATGGGCACGGGACCGGTGGGCAGTTCCTCCCCGGGTTCGATGCGGTGGTCGGTGCAGCCGACGGTGAGTTCGGTGGGGCCGTAGTGGTTGATCAGGCGGACGTGCGGACGGTCCCGGCGCCAGGCGCGCAGGGCCTCGCCGACCAGGGCCTCGCCGCCGAGCATGAACTCCTCGGTGGGCGACAGGTCGTGCGGCAGGACGGGCAGCAGCGGGAGGTGGCTCGGGGTCGCCTTGAGGAAGGTGTAGCCCTCGGGCAGCGGGGCGGCACCGGCCTCGTGGAAGGCGGCGATGTGCACCTGGCCGCCGGCGGCGAGCGCCCCGTGCAGGGTCGTGACGGTGGCGTCGAAGGACAGGGTGGCGTGCAGCAGCGAGGTGCCGCGCAGGCTGGGGTAGGCCTCGACGCACCGGGCCACGTAGGTGGTGAGGTTGCGGTGCTCGACGACGACGCCCTTGGGGCGCCCGGTGGTGCCGGAGGTGTAGATCAGGTAGGCGGGGTCGGCGGGCCGTGCCACGGCGAGCGGCACGTCGGGGCCGGCCGGTGCCTGGTCGGGGTGGACGACCGGGACTCCGTCGGGGAACCGGTCCCGGCTGATCACGCACACGGGATCCGCGTCCGACAGCAGATAGTTCGTGCGCTCGGCCGGATGCTCCGGGTCGAGCGGCAGATAGGCCGCGCCCGCCTTGAGGACGGCCAGCACGGCGACCGCGAGGTCCACCGACCGGGGCAGCGAGACGGCGACGACACGGCCCGGTCCGGCGCCGTACCTGGTGAGGGTGTGCGCCAACCGCGCCGCACGGGTGTCGAGTTGGCGGTAGGTGAGGGAGGTTTCCGCGTCCGAGACCGCCACGGCGTCCGGCGTCCGGTCCGCACGCGCCTCGAAGAGCCGGGGGAACGTGGTGTCCGGGATCTCCCGTGCCGTGTCGTTGAACTCGGCCAGCAGCCGGTGGCGTTCTTCCGGGGCGAGGATGTCGAGCGCGCCGATCGCGCGGTCCGGATCGTCGACGGCGGCGCGCAGCAGCCGTTCCAGGCGGGCGGCCAACTCCACCGCCGTGCCTCGGTCGAAGAGGTCGGCACTGTACTGGAGGACGCCTTCGATGCCGTCCGGGGTGCCGTCGGGCGCGTGGAGCTCGCCGAGGTTGAACGTGAGGTCGATCTTCGTGGCACCGGTCTCCACCGGCAGGGTCCGCGTGCGCAGGCCGGGCAGGTCGAGCCGGGGTCCGGCGGTGGGCCGGAAGGCGAGCATCACCTGGAAGAGCGGGTGACGGGCCAGGGACCGGGGCGGGTTGAGGGCCTCGACCAGGTGCTCGAAGGGCAGGTCCTGGTGCGCGTAGGCGGCCAGATCGGTCTCCCGGACCCGGTCCAGGAGGTCCCGGAAGGCGGGGTCGCCGGAGGTGTCGGTGCGCAGGACGAGGGTGTTGACGAAGCAGCCGACCAGGTCGTCGAGCCTCTCGTCGGCGCGGCCGGCGACCGGGGTTCCGAGGGGGATGTCGGTGCCGGCGCCCAGCCGGGTGAGCAGGGCGGCGAGGCCGGCCTGCACGACCATGAACACCGTGGTCCCGTTCGTGTGGGCCAGTGCGCGCAGCCGCCGGTGCAGGGCCGCGTCCCACCGCACGGCGACATCGCCGCCCCGGTGGGTGGCGACGGCCGGCCGGGGCCGGTCGGCGGGGAGGGCGAGTTCGTCGGGCAGTCCGGCGAGCGCCTCGCGCCAATGGGCGAGTTGAGGCTCCTGCACGGCGGCGATCACCTCGTCCTGCCAGAGGCCGTAGTCGGCGTACTGGAGGGGCAGCGGCCGCTGGTGCGGCTCCTGTCCGGCGAGCCGGGCCCGGTAGGCGGTCGCGAGATCGCGCAGGAGGGGGTCCAGGGACCAGCCGTCGGCGGCGATGTGGTGCAGGGCCAGCAGGAGGACGTGGTCCTCCGTGCCGACGGCCAGCACATGGGCGCGCACCGGGATGTCGTCGGTGAGGCGGAACTCCTCGGCCGCCACCTCGGCCAGCCGCCCGGGCAGTTCGGCCTCCACGACGTCCTCGACGGTCACCCGGGGCCGCACGGACTCCAGCAGCCGCTGACGAGGGCGGCCGTCCGCGTCCGGATAGACCGTCCGCAGGATCTCGTGCCGGGCGACGACGTCACCGAGCGCGGCACGCAGGGCGTCCACGTCGAGGGGGCCACCGGTCAGCCGTACGGCGAGCGGGACGGTGTAGGCGGCCCCTGCTCCCTCCAGCCGGTGCAGGAACCACAGCCGTCGCTGGGCGGAGGACAGCGGCACCGCCCCGACCGGGACGGCACGCGGGGCCGGCCGCCCGGCAGCGGGTCCTACGACCGTCCCGCCGGCGGTCAGACGGGCCAGTCCCGCCGGGGTGGGTGCCCCGAAGACCTCACGCAGGGTCAGTTCGACGCTAAGAGTGTTCCGGATCCGGCCGATCAGCCGCAGGGCGAGCAGCGAGTGGCCGCCGAGGGCGAAGAGGCTCTCGTCCGGGCCGACGTCCGGCAGGCCCAGGACGTCGGCGAACAGGGCGCACAGCACCTCTTCGCGCGGGGTGCGCGCGGACCCCGCGTGTGACGCCACGGCACGCGCCGGTCCGGCCGCGGGGGCGGGCAGCGCGGCGCGGTCGAGCTTGCCGTTGGCGGTCAGCGGGAGGCTGTCCAGGACGACGACGGCGGAGGGCACCATGGCCTCGGGCAGCAGCCCGGCGAAGTGGTCGCGCAGGGCGTCGGGCTCGGCCTTCTCCCCCACCACGTAGGCCACCAGGCGCCGGTCGCCGGGGCGGTCCTCGCGGACGACGGCGACCGCCCGGGCGACCTCGGGACGGTCGGCGAGGGCCGCCTCGATCTCGCCCGGTTCGATGCGGAACCCGCGCAGTTTGACCTGGCCGTCGACGCGGCCGTGGTACTCCAGCTCGGCGTCGGGGGTGACCTGGACGCGGTCGCCGGTGCGGTACATCCGGGCGCCCGGCGGGCCGTAGGGATCGGCGACGAAGCGCTCGGCGGTGGCGGCGGGGCGGCCCAGGTAGCCGCGGGCCACACCGGGGCCGGCGAGGTACAACTCGCCGACCGTGCCCGGCGGGACGGGCCGGAGGGCGCCGTCGAGCACGTACGCGCGCACGCCGTCCAGGGGGCGGCCGATGGGCAGCGGGTCCGGTACGGGCCGGTCCGAGGGGCACGGGCGGAAGGTGGCGAACGTCGTCGTCTCCGTCGGCCCGTACCCGTCGGTGACGGTCAGTCCCGGACACGCCTCCAGGACCCGGCGCACCGCGGCGGCCGGGACGGCCTCGCCTCCGGTCCACACCCGGCGCAGTCCGGCGAAGCACTCCGGGTCCTGTTCGGCGACGAGCGCGAACAGCCCCGCGGTCAGCCACAGCGCGGTGAGCCGGTGCCGTGCCGTCAGCCGGGCGACGGCCGCCGCGTCCACGTCCTCGTCGGCTCCCGCGACCACGGCGGTGCCGCCGTTGAGCAGTGGCACCCACATCTCATAGGTGGAGGCGTCGAACGCGGTCGGCGAGTGCACCAGGACGCGCGCGTGCGCCCCGTCGGCGAACGCCGAGTCGGCCGCCAGCGCGGTGATGTCGCGGTGGGTGACAGCGACGCCCTTGGGTGTGCCGGTGGAGCCCGACGTGAAGCTGAAGTACGCCAGTTGGTCCGGGTGCAGGGGGACGCGGGGGTCGGTGTCCGGTTCGGCGGCGAGGGTCGGATCGTCGACGGCGACCGGCGTGATGCCCTCGTAGGCCTGTGTGAGATCCGTCAGCAGGACGGCCGCTCCGGTCTCGGCGAGGATGCGCCGCGTGCGGGCGGCCGGGGCACGCGGGTCGAGCCCGACGTAGGCGCCGCCCGCCTTGAGGACGGCCAGCAGGGCGACGATCAGGTCGTCGGAGCGGGACACGAGGACCGCGACCCGGTCCTCGGGGCGGACCCCGAGGCTCAGCAGCCGGTGGGCAAGTCTGTTGGCTCGGCGGCTCAACTCCCGGTAGCTGATGCTCCGTTCACCGTGCACTACGGCTGTGGCGTCCGGGCCGGCGGCGGCTATCAGCTCCGGCACGGTCGCCTCTCCCCCGCGCGCGGGAGCGCCGTCGAGGCGGGCGGACGTCCTCTCCCGCGGCAGGGTGAGCTCCAGCGTGCCCACACAGGCCGCCGGTTCGGCGGCGAACCGCTCCACGAAGTGGATC
Organism: Streptomyces lincolnensis; assembly: GCF_001685355.1. Classification (GTDB taxonomy): domain Bacteria; phylum Actinomycetota; class Actinomycetes; order Streptomycetales; family Streptomycetaceae; genus Streptomyces; species Streptomyces lincolnensis. The sequence goes on from NZ_CP016438.1 coordinate 901,731, forward strand.
AACCGCCGGTGGTGGGCGGTGAGTTCGGCGTCCGTGTAGTGCGCCGGGCTCGCGTCGAGGTCGATGCGGATGCCGTCCGTGTCGGCGCGGTCGTACACGTTGACGGCGAGGTCCTCCACCGGGCCGGTGGAGAGGTTGTGGCGGGTGGTGGGGTGTCCGGCGAAACGCAGTTCCGGCCCGAAGGCCATGATGTTGACGACGGGGCCGAAGAAGCGGCGCCCGTCCTGCGGCCAGTCCAGTTCCCGGCGCAGGTCCTCGCCCCGGTAGCGCTGGTGCGCCAGCAGGTCGCGGGTGGCGCTCGCGGTCTGCCGTACGAGGTCGTGGACGGTGGTGTCGGGGCGGACGGTCAGGCGCAGCGGCAGGACGTTGGACGCCATGCCCGGGGTCGCGCGTTCGGTCTCGCTCTCGCGGCCGGTGACGGCGAGGCCGAGCACGATCTCCCGGGCTCCGGTGAGGCGGTGCAGGTAGGCGGCGGTGGCCGCGAGGACGACGCGCGACCAGCGGGTGCCGGCCCCGGCGGCGCAGGCGTGCACCAAGTCGCCCGCGGCCTGCGGGAGATGACCGGTGCGGCGCTCGAACCGCCCGGCGACCCGCGAAGGCCGCGTCGACAGGCTGACCGACTCGGGGCGGTCGGCGAGGGCCTCGGTCCAGTACGTGCGGTCCGACGCGTGCCGTTCGCCCGCCTGGTAGGCCGCGTCCTCGGCGACGAGCGCGGCGAGGGGCGCGGGCGGCGGAGCGGGGGCCGTACCGGCGGCGAGGGCGGTGTAGGCGTCGGCCACGCGGGCCGCGACGAGGGAGCAGCTGTAGCCGTCGACGGCGATGTGGTGGTAGCGCTGGTACCAGATCCAGTGGTCGTCGGCGAACTTGAGCAGCGCGTACCGGAAGAGCGGGGCCCGGTCCAGGGCGAAGGGCGTGGTGAAGTCGGCGGCCCGCCAGGTCTCGGCGGCGGTACGGGGGTCGTCCTCGCCGGTGAGGTCGACGACGGGAAGATCCCAGTGGGGGGCGGCCTCGACGATCCGGCGGACGGTGTCGTCGTCGGCCACGAAGCGGACCCGGAGCGTCTCGGTGGCGTCCACCACCGCCCGTATCGCCGCCCGCAGGAGAGCGGGGTCGACGGGCCCGTGGATCTCGGTGTACTCGCCCACGTTGTAGGCGGGCCCGGCGGGGTCGAGGCGCTGCCCGAACCACATCGAGCGCTGCGCGGCGGACAGGGTCACCGGGCCTCCCCGACGACGGCCCCGGCGCCGGTGCCCGTCAGCAGCCGTTCCACCTTCTCGGCGACCAGACGTGGTCCCTCCTCGCGGCCGGGCCACAGGACGCGCAGCCACGGGCGGGCGGGGACGAGCGGGAGATCGCGGGCCTGGCGGGCGCGGCCGCCGCCGGTGATGTTGAGGAGCACCAGTTCGTCCCTGCGGACCTGCCCGGCCAGGACGGCTTCGGCCAGGGCGGCCAGGGCGACCCCGGCACCGGGCTCGATGTCGATGCCCTCGACCTCCTCGAAGAGGGCCAGGGCGGCGAGCGCGGCCTCGTTGTCGGTACATCGGATGTCGCCGCCGCTCTCGGCCAGCACGTCCCGCACGCCGCCGCGCACGGTGAACGGCGGGCGGCGGTTGGTCAGTTCACGAGCCAGCGGCTCGTGCTCGCGGTGCGCGGGGGCCTGGCCGGTGGCCCGCCAGGCCTCGTGCAGGGGCGCGAAGGGCGCGTTCTGACACATCAGCAGGCGCGGCAGGCGCTCGCCCTCCTCGCGGACGCGGCGCGCGGCCTCGTGGGCGCCGATCGCTCCGGTCCCGCTGCCGACGGCCTGTACATAGGTCTCCGGGAGACGGCCGAGGACCTCGGCGGCGGCCAGCATGACGGTGCCCAGGCCGTCGCGCCGTCCGACGTTGCGCGCCCCGCCCTCGGCGTGGTGGCCGGGCAGCGCGGCCAGCAGGTCGGCGCAGGCGATGGCGTCGCTGTAGGTGGCGGCGCCGTCGAGGACGACGATCCGCACGCACGGGTCGAGCGGGGCGGGGAACCGCATCCGTTCCATCGCCGGGGCGGGCACGACGAGCAGGCAGGGCACCCGGTGCAAGGTGGCCGCCCAGGCGAAGGCGGCGGCGGTGTTGCCCGCCGAGGGGATGACGAGGACGGGCGGCGCGGCGGGCAGCCGGCCGAGCACCGTGTACGCCTCCAGGTCCTTGAAGGTGCAGGTCGGCAACTGCGCCCCGCGTTCGGGCCAGTAGCCGTTGAAGGCGACCCAGAGCCGGTCGAGGCCGATCCGGCGGCCGAGGCGTTCGGCGTGGTGCACGACCGGTCCGGGCACGTCCGGGAAGGTCCGTGCCACCGGCAGCAGCGGGGCGTGCCGGAACAGCCCGGTGTCCGTACCGGCACCGGCCGGGATGCCGGCGTACTCGGTGCGCAGGAATGCCGGTTCGTGCCGACGGGAGCAGTCGAGTATGAGGCCGTCGTCCTCGTAGCGGGTTCCGCATGAGGAACAGACAACTGTGTAGTGCCGTGTTCCCGGGCGTCCTCGGGACATCTTCCCTTGCCTTCCGCAGTGCCGCGTATCGCTGATCAATTGGAACCGGCTCCGCGGTACGGGAAGGAGACCCACGAATTACTTCTTGCTGAACGCCAGTTGACACATCGCCCGCACCGGCGCCGCTCACCTGCGCATTGTTCAGGCCCTCTTCATCTGCCCGTACCGGTGCGGTGGTGGGGAAAGAAACCGCTCCTGTAGATCATCCGAGACGCGTACACCGTTCACGAAAGGTTGACGGGAAAATGATGGATTCGCCGACGCTTACGGATGACGAGGCCAGGGAAGACCCTTCCGCTTGGCTTCCTTCCGCGGTTCCGGTTTCCTTTTTGCCGGCGCCGCCAGCGCCACTGTCGTCGAATTCGTCATCGAATGGCAAAGTCCGGGAATTCGCTCCGGCTGCACGGGCGGAGCACCGGTCGTACGCCGAGCCGCCGCCCGGCGCTCTGCTGGCGGCGTACCGACGGATGGTCGTCGGGCGCCGCTTCGACGAGCAGGCCACGGCGCTCGCCCGGCAGGGCCGGCTGGCGGTCCATCCGTCCAGCCTCGGCCAGGAGGCCTGCCAGGTCGGTGCCGCCCTCGCCCTGCGCGCCACGGACTGGCTGTTCCCCACCTACCGCGACTGCGTCGCCCTGGTCAGCCGGGACATCGACCCGGTCGAGGCGTTGACGCTGCTGCGCGGTGACGCCCACTGCGGCTACGACCCCGTGCGGCACCGCACCGCCCCCCAGTGCACCCCGCTGGCCACCCACACCGCCCACGCCACCGGGCTCGCCCACGCCGAGCGGCTCAAGGGCACCGACACGGTCGCGCTGGCGCTCCTGGGCGACGGCGCGACCAGCGAGGGCGACTTCCACGAGGCGCTGAACCTGGCGGGTGTGCTGCGGGCACCCGTGGTGTTCCTGGTGCAGAACAACGGGTACGCCATCTCCGTCCCGCTGTCCGAGCAGTGCGCGGCACCGAGCCTGGCGTACAAGGGCGTCGGGTACGGCGTCCGCTCGGAGCAGGTGGACGGCAACGACGCCGCCGCGGTCCTCGCCGTACTGACCACCGCCGTCGAGGACGCGCGAGCCGGCGGCGGGCCCTGGCTGGTCGAGGCGCACACCTACCGCATGGCCCCGCACACCAGCGCCGACGACCCCTCCCGCTACCGCACGGCCGAGGAGACCGAGCGCTGGCGGGCCCGCGATCCGATCGCCCGGCTGGAATCCGCCCTGGTCGAGCGCGGGTTGCTGACCGACGACGACGTGCGGGCGGTGGCGGCCGAGGCGGCGCGGTACGCCGTCGGTGTCCGCGAACGCCTCGCGGCGGACCCCGAGTTGGATCCGCTCGGCCTCCTCGACCACGTCTTCGGCGCGCCGACCCCGCAGCTCGCCGCTCAACGCGACGCTCTGCGGGCCGAAGGGGAGGGCTGCTGACATGGCGGATGGAACGACGATGGCGCAGGCCCTCAATCACGCACTGCGGGACGCGCTCGACGCGGACGAGCGGGTCGTCGTCCTCGGTGAGGACGTCGGCCGCCTCGGTGGCGTCTTCCGGGTGACCGACGGCCTCACCGAAACGTTCGGCACCCGGCGCTGCTTCGACACGCCGGTGTCCGAGGCGGGTATCGCCGGTCTCGCGCTCGGCATGGCGATGGGCGGGTTCCGGCCCGTGGTGGAGATGCAGTTCGACGCGTTCGCCTATCCCGCGTTCGAGCAGATCGCCTCGCACATCGCCAAGATGCGCAACCGGACCCGGGGCGCCCTGCCGCTGCCCCTGGTCGTCCGGATCCCCTACGGCGGCGGTATCGGCGGGGTCGAGCACCACAGCGACTCCAGCGAGGCCTACTACGCCCACACCGCGGGCCTGAAGGTGGTGACCCCGGCGACGGCGGCGGACGCCTACTCCCTGCTCCGCGAGGCGATCGACGACCCCGACCCGGTGGTCTTCCTGGAACCCAAGCGCCACTACTGGACCCGCGAACGGCTCGAACTGCCCGTCCGTACCGAGCCGTTCGGCACCGCCGCGATCCGCCGCACCGGGGGCGACGCCACCCTCGTGGCGTACGGCCCGTCACTCGCGGTGGTCCTTGAGGCGGCCGAGCGGGCCGCGGGCGAGGGCCTGGAGGTGGAGGTGCTGGACCTGCGCACCCTGGTCCCGCTGGACGACCGTACGCTGACCGACTCGGTGCGGCGCACCGGCCGGTGCCTGGTGGTGCACGAGGCGCAGGGCTTCGCCGGGGTGGGTGCCGAGATCGCGGCACGCGTGCAGGAGCGCTGTTTCGACGCCCTGCGCGCACCGGTGCTGCGGGTCACCGGCTTCGACATCCCTTATCCGCCTCCGCTGTTGGAGGGCGCCCATCTGCCGGGCGTCGAGCGGGTGCTCGACGGCCTGCGCCGGCTGCTGCCCGCCGGCGCCGGACTCCGCCCCGCCCGCGACGGTTCGGCGCACACCGAGTCGGCGGCCGCCGCCCGGACCTTCCACCTCCCCGACCTGGGCGAGGGGCTCACGGAGGCCGAGGTGCTGGAGTGGAAGGTCGCCGTGGGCGACGTCGTGGAGCACGATCAGGTCGTCGTCGAGGTGGAGACGGCCAAGTCCGTGGTGACGCTGCCGAGTCCGTATGCCGGGACGGTGTCGGCCCTGCACCACGGGACCGGTGAGGTCGTGCCGGTGGGGGCTCCGCTGTTCACGGTCGCGCCGGAGGCCGACGCCGGTGCCGATTCGGGTGCCGTGCTCACCGGTTACGGGACGGGCGCGGCGAAGGGGTGGTCGCGGGCCGGGAGTTCCTCCGCGGACACGGGCACCCGCGTTCCCTTGGACGCCTCCGCCGACAAGTTCGTCCGCGGTCACCGCGACACGCCTTCCGTGACGATCTGGGCCGACGCCGACGCCACCGGCCTGCTCGCCGCCCGCGACGTTCTCGGAACGGGCCTGCTGCCCCTGCTCGCGCGGGCCTGTCTCGCCGGGCTGGCCGCCTTCCCCGAGCTCAACGCCCGCGTCGACGCCGAACGCGGCGAGATCGTCCGCCCGCCCCGGGTGCACCTGGGCATCGCCGCGCAGACCGCGCACGGTCTGCTCGTGCCGGTCGTCCGCGACGCCGACCGCCTGTCCCCGGACGACCTCGCGGCCGAACTGCGGCGCCTGACCGCCCTGGCCCGGCGGGGCACGCTCCCGGTGGAGCATCGCACCGGCGGCACGTTCACCCTCAACAACTACGGCGTCCTCGGCGTCGACGGCGCCACTCCGATCCTCAATCATCCGCAGGCCGCGATGCTCGGCGTGGGCCGCGTCGTCGAGCGTCCTTGGGCGGTGGACGGCCGGGTGGAGGTGCGCAAGGTGGTCCACGTGTCGCTGACGTTCGACCACCGGGTGTGCGACGGCGGCACCGCGGCGGGGTTCCTGCGTCAGGTCGTCGACGGCATCATCACCCCTGAGGGAGCGGCCCCCTGACGGTCAGCAGCCGCCGGGCGGCGAGGAGGGCGCCGCATATCCGGAGCCGATCCGGTACACGCCCGGCCCGCCCACCGACAGCAGGGTGAACTCGCCCTCCCGCCGCAGACAACCGCCCGCCACCCGCAGCCACGGCGAGTAGGCGACCCGCACGCGCACCGAGCCGGGCGCCGGCATCCACACGTCCAGTTCGTCCGCCGTGGCGCGCATCACGCGCGCGGGCGCCGTCACCAGGGGTACGGCGTCCCGCACCCGGTAGACCCGCCAGTGCGCGTCGCTCCACACCGGTTCCAGCCACGCGGGCCCGCTGCGCACCAGCCGGGCCTCGGCCGCACCGTAGCGGTCGGGCACGGCGTCGGGCAGCACCACGAAGCCGACGGCCCACCGGTCCAGCCAGGCACGGTAGGCCGACGGCGAGAACGTGCCGTCGTAGAAGAGCCGGCCGCGCTCCATGTCCAGCTGGGTGTTGAAGCCGCGGGCCAGATTGACGTACGGGGAGAGGACGGCGGCCTCCCGGTGGTCGTCGGCCGGGACCACCTCCACCCGCGTGCCCCGCGCGCCGAGCCGGTCCAGGGCCCGGACGACCCCGTGGGCGTCGGCCGCCCAGGCCGGGACCCGGTCCGTGCCGCGCAGGAAGGTCACAGGCGTTCCCGATCCCAGCCATGCCAGGGACGCGACGAGCGCACAGGCCAGGGCGCCCCGCAGGTGCCGCGCGCCCCGCTCCGTGGAGAGCAGGGCGGCGAGCAGCACGGCGGGCGCGAACAGCAGCGCGAGGCGCTCGACGTTGGTGCCGATCGGCGAGGGGATCAGATACGTCAGCAGGACACCCGCCACGTAGACCGCGGCTCCCCGCCGCACCAGCCGCCATCCGCGCGGTGCCAGGAGCGCGACCGCCAGGCCCAGCAGGGCGGGCCACAGGATGCGTGCCGCCGGCATCGGCTGCCGGCCGTGGAAGGGGAACAGCACCGTGGTCGTCCCCACGACCACGAACGGGGGCACGATCAGGGCCGCGGCCCGTGGCCAGTCCCGCGACAGTGCGTAGGCCGCGCCCGCCACCACCAGGAACAGTCCGGCCACCGGGCTCGCCGCCGTAGCGAGCAGCCCGTACCCGGCGCTCAGCGCCGGCCGCCGCTCCCCCACCAGCAGCACACAGGCCGCGAGGGCGAAGGCGACACCGAGCGCGAAGGTCACCCGGCCCGCCGCGACATCCGCCCACAGGCCGAACGCGGCGAGCAGGGCGGGCGCGAGCGGGCGCCGGATCCCCGACCGTACGCACAGGACCGCCGCCGGCCAGCCGGCGGCGAGACCCGCGGCGACGGCCACCGTCCGGACGCCGAAGAAGCCCATCAGATACGGCGAGAGGAGGCTGTAGTTGGCCATGTGCGCCCCGCCGAACCAGAACAGCCCGTACGCCGAGCCGCCGTGCTCGGCGGCGAAACGCGCCCAGGTCTCCTGGGCGGCCAGGTCACCGCCGCCGTTGGCGCGGAACAACGCCCACACCGCGTACAGCGGGAGCATGGTCACCGTGGCCAGCAGCGGGACACGGTGACGGCGGACGAACGTCCGGGAGGCACCGGTGGGCGGGGGCGCGCCGCGCGTGGGGGCAGGCTTCAGCTCGACGGCAGCTGTCATGAAGGGCCACGTCTCCGATCGGGGATGTCCGCAGCCGGGTCGGGCGGTGCACGGGCACGCGAAGGGGCACGCGCCGAGGCCGTCAGGACGGCGCCGACTGCCCTTTCAGTCTTGATCGCGACGATCCGCACGACATCAGCCGTTCGACCGAGGGCCCGGCGCCGCATTCCTCGTGGATCGGCTTTATGGCACGAGGCCGGAGGTCCGCCGGCGCCCCGCCGGGAAGTGTGACCGAACCCCCCTTTGCATGACCATGCGAGATGATGCATAATCTTCCTATGTCCAAGGTCCTCACCTCCCTTCCCGCCGGCGAACGCGTCGGCATCGCCTTCTCCGGCGGCCTCGACACCTCGGTCGCGGTCGCATGGATGCGCGACAAGGGCGCCGTCCCGTGCACCTACACCGCCGACATCGGGCAGTACGACGAACCCGACATCGCCTCGGTGCCCGGCCGCGCCAAGACCTACGGCGCCGAGATCGCCCGCCTGGTCGACTGCCGCGCGGCGCTGGTCGAGGAGGGCCTGGCCGCGCTCACCTGCGGCGCGTTCCACATCCGCTCCGGCGGGCGGGCGTACTTCAACACCACCCCGCTGGGCCGTGCCGTCACCGGCACCCTGCTGGTGCGGGCGATGCTGGAGGACAACGTCCAGATCTGGGGCGACGGCTCCACCTTCAAGGGCAACGACATCGAGCGGTTCTACCGCTACGGCCTGCTCGCCAACCCGCACCTGAGGATCTACAAGCCCTGGCTGGACGCGGACTTCGTGACGGAGCTCGGCGGCCGCAAGGAGATGTCGGAGTGGCTGGTCGCCCATGACCTGCCCTACCGGGACTCGACGGAGAAGGCGTACTCCACCGACGCCAACATCTGGGGCGCCACCCACGAGGCGAAGACGCTGGAGCACCTGGACACCGGCGTCGAGACCGTCGAGCCGATCATGGGCGTGCGGTTCTGGGACCCGTCGGTCGAGATCGCCACCGAGGACGTCACCATCGGCTTCGAGCAGGGCCGCCCGGTGACGATCAACGGCAAGGAGTTCGCCTCCGCCGTCGACCTGGTCATGGAGGCCAACGCCATCGGCGGCCGGCACGGCCTGGGCATGTCCGACCAGATCGAGAACCGGATCATCGAGGCCAAGAGCCGCGGCATCTACGAGGCGCCGGGCATGGCCCTCCTCCACGCCGCCTACGAGCGTCTCGTCAACGCCATCCACAACGAGGACACCCTCGCCCAGTACCACAACGAGGGCCGGCGTCTGGGCCGTCTGATGTACGAGGGCCGCTGGCTGGACCCGCAGGCGCTGATGATCCGCGAGTCGCTCCAGCGCTGGGTCGGCACGGCGGTCACCGGCGAGGTCACCCTCCGCCTGCGGCGCGGCGAGGACTACTCGATCCTCGACACGGCCGGCCCCGCCTTCAGCTACCACCCGGACAAGCTCTCCATGGAGCGCACCGAGGACTCGGCGTTCGGCCCGGTGGACCGGATCGGCCAGCTCACCATGCGCAACCTCGACATCGCCGACTCCCGGGCCAAGCTGGAGCAGTACGCCGGCCTCGGCCTCATCGGCACCGGCAGCCCCGCCATCGGCGCCGCCCAGGCAGCCGCGACCGGACTGATCGGCAGCATGCCGGAGGGCGGCGCGCAGGCCATCGCCTCCCGCGGCGAGGTCTCCGACGAGGACGCGATGCTGGACCGCGCCGCGATGGAGTCCGGCACGGACTGACCCTCCGAGGACACGCACACAAAGGTCGGCCCGGCGCTCCCGCGCACCGGGCCGGCCTTGTGACGTCGGTCGACGGTTGTCCAAGCGGGTCTGGCGAAGTCGGCCGCGGTTCGGCCGCGCCCTGATGGGGCGCGGGGAACTGCGCGACCAGCCACGTCGGTGCCGCAGACGATCGACGGCATGTCACCGCACCTCCAGCGGAGCGCCTAGCGGCGCCCGCCGAACTCCCACGCATACACCTCGATGTCCGCGTAACGGCCCGCGGTCAGGACGGCGCGCGCCGCGTCCGCGTCCGGCGCCCGCACCAGCGCCGCCGTACCCAGCCAGGCCGCACCGTCGTCGGACAGCAGCGGCCCGTACGCGATCAACTCGTCCTGCCGACCGGACGGCACGTCGAGATCGACGGCCTCCCCGGCGCCGAGACCGATCACCAGGTACCGGTCGCCACCGGTGCGGCCCCCGGGAAAGTCCCACATGGTGCGCCCCAGCACGTTCCGCCACCGGCGCAACAGCACGTCCCGGTACGCGCCCGCCTGGTAGTTGGGCTCGTCGAAGGCGAACGCGCGGGCCGCCGCGGGATCCGGCAGATCGACGATGTGCACACTGCCCAGGAGCGTCTCGCCGTCCTCACTGAAGGCCGGACCGCGGGCGATGAGTTCCTTGGCGTACCGGTCCATGTACGACCAGTGCGCTTCCAGCAACTCCTCACGCAGGGGCAGGGAGCCGGGCCGGTCACGGTGGTAACAGAAGAACTCCATGCCACAGACCCTCCCCGAGGCAGGACGGCATCTCAACCGGCTTTCGCCGTCACCGCGATGGGCAGGCGTGCCCCTCCCCCGCGCCGGAGGCGTCGAGTTCCTTGACCGCCGCCGCGAGATGTCCGGCGAGGGGCTCGGGCAGGGCCCGGTCTTCGACGGTGCCCAGGACCGCTTCGGCGATCAGGTGCAGTTTGATGTTGCTGCGCTGGGAGGCGGCCACCAGCACCTGCCAGGACTGCTGGACGGTGAGATGGAACGAGGCCATGAGGATGCCGCGGGCCATGTCGATCGCCGGGCGCGTCTCCATGGCCCGGCGCAGTTGGACGACCTCGGCCGTCATGGAGTCCTCGGCCTCTTCCGCCGTCCATGCCACCGGCTGCTCAGCCGCCGCGTCCGCTCCGGCGGTGAACAGCGGACCGGTGCCGGTCAGGCCGAGCAGGCGTTCCACGGCCGGGCTGGTGGCACACAGTACGAGGCTCTTGGACGACCGCAGGGCACGGTGGCGCACCCGCAGCAGGACGTTGAGGGCGGAGCAGTCGCAGAACTCGACTCCCGCGAGATCCAGGTCCACACCGCCTTCGGCATGATCCAGCGCGTCGTTGAGCGACTGGTACAGCACGTGGTCGCTCTCCAGGTCGAGCTCGCCGGACACGGTCACGACCAGCCGGTCGCCTTCAGTGCCGACACTCAACTTCAGCGGTACCGGCGTCCGCGTCTGCTGGAACGCGGTGCCGCACTCCGTGCACGACTCCTCGTCTCGGGGACGAACCGCGTGATGGGACATGAGAGCTCCCGGCGCCGACCTTGATTCTCTGCTCCTCCAGCATCACCCCACTCCAGTTTCACGTCAACCGTTACACGAAATGCGATTCGCCTTTTTGAATACGTGAACGAGACGTCGTATCGTGGGTCCATGGACCGAGCGTTGGAATCGCATGCGGGATGGACGTTCCTGACCAATCACGCCCGCGTACTGGCCGCGATCTTCGAGGACCACACGATGCGGGTCCGCGACATCGCCGCCCGCTGCCAGCTCACCGAGCGCGCCGTGCAGAAGATCATCTCCGACCTCGAAGAGGGCGGATACCTCGCCCACGAGCGCCAAGGCCGTTCGAACGTCTACCGCATCGCGCCGGGGACGTTTCTGCGTCATCCCGCCGACGCGGGCGCCACCGTCGCGGAGCTGCTGTCCCTCCTGGTCCATCAGGACAACACGCGTACCGCCGCCGTCGAGGCGCAGGAAGCGCACTGACGGCGGCGGCTCGCGTCAGCGCAGTCGGCTCGTCAGGCGGTACGAGGCCACACCGCCCGAGTGTCCGAGGAAGCGCACACCGTCCACGCGGGCCAGCGGAGCGCGCCCCTCACGGACGGTGTCGGCCGAGACGGCCGGAAGGCGCAAGGTGGCCTTCCACGAGCCGTCCGGCCGGGTGACGACGGACTGGGTGGTCCCGTCGGCGTAGCGGATCAGCAGCTTGGCCTTGAGGGCGAGGGCGTTGCCGTTCTCGGAGTAGTAGGTGCTGCCGTCGGATATCCGACCGTTGTACCAGCCGTTGCCCAGGACGGCCGCCAGGGTGACGGCCGGTTCGCGGGCCACCAGGTGGGTGACGTCGTAGGTGAGGTAGTCGACGCGGGCGTCGTAGACCCCGAGGGCGGAGACGTAGAGCCGCGCCTCGCGGTCAGACTCTCCCCACGCTGGTGACACGCCGCAGCACGGCCGCGCCCCGCGGGCAGGCGGTTCCACCTCCACCGGGAGCACGCGCACGTGACCTGCGGTGCCACAAGGTCGATACTGCCGGGAGCACTGCTCGGCCGACCCTGTCCGACACCGCCGGGATCTGGCGACCCGTCACCGGAGCCGGCACAGGGAAACCACCGGTCGGGCGCCCGTTTACAGGCTCACCAGGAGGTACCCGTGAAGATGCTCATCAACGTCCCGGAGACCGTCGTCGCCGACGCGCTGCGCGGTATGGCGGCCGCCCACCCCGAGTTGACGGTGGATGTGGAGAACCGGGTGATCGTGCGGCGGGACGCGCCCGTGGCCGGGAAGGTCGGGCTGGTCTCCGGTGGTGGGTCGGGGCACGAGCCGCTGCACGGCGGCTTCGTGGGTCCGGGGATGCTGTCGGCGGCCTGCCCCGGCGAGGTGTTCACCTCTCCCGTGCCGGATCAGATGGTGCGGGCCGCGGCGGCCGTGAACAGCGGGGCCGGGGTGCTGTTCATCGTGAAGAACTACACCGGTGACGTGCTCAACTTCGACATGGCGGCCGAACTCGCCGAGGACGAGGGCATCCGGATCGCCAAGGTCCTGGTCGACGACGACGTGGCGGTCACCGACAGCCTCTACACGGCCGGGCGGCGCGGCACCGGCGCCACGCTGTTCGTGGAGAAGATCGCGGGAGCCGCGGCGGACGAGGGGCAGCCGCTGGAGCGGGTGGAGGCGGTGGCCCGTCAGGTCAATGAGAACTCCCGCAGCTTCGGTGTCGCCCTGAGCGCCTGCTCCACGCCCGCGAAGGGCAGCCCCACCTTCGATCTGCCTCCCGGCGAGCTGGAGTTGGGCGTCGGCATCCACGGCGAGCCGGGCCGGGAGCGGCGGGCGATGATGACCTCGCGGGAGATCGCCGACTTCGCGGTCGGCGCGATCCTGGACGACTTCACTCCGGGCGATCCCGTCCTCGTCCTGGTCAACGGCATGGGCGCCACACCGCTGTTGGAGCTGTACGGCTTCAACGCCGAGGTGCAGCGGGTGCTCGCGGAGCGCGGTGTCGCCGTGGCCCGCACGCTCGTCGGCAACTACGTCACCTCGCTCGACATGGCCGGCGCCTCGGTCACGCTGTGCCGGATCGACGAGGAACTGCTGCGCCTGTGGGACGCCCCGGTGCGGACGCCGGGACTGCGCTGGGGCATTTGAAACCTCCCCCGCCTTGAGGCGCGTGATTCCTGGCTCAGGCCGCCTCCTGGAGCAGCGCTCCAGGAGGTCTTACGCCCTCGGCACCAGCCGGGTTGAGACCAGCCCGGACCAGCATCAGACGGGCGGAGTTCTTGTCCCTGGGGGACACAGTTCCGCACGCTGTGCAGGTGTAGGTACGTTCCGAAAGGGGAAGTGCGTGCTTGGTTCTCGCTCCGCGCTGCGCGCAGTCGGTGGTGGTGTGCGCGGGGTGGACCAGGTGCACGATCCGGCCGTGCTTGCGTGCCATCTCGATCAGGGCCCGCTTGGTGGCACCGATCGCGGCGTCCGCTGCCTTCCTTGCCATGGTCGACTTGGCGAGGAACTTCGGGCGGAAGTCCTCGACCGCCAGGACGTCATGGTCGCTCACCACGCGCTTGGCCCACTTGCGGCCGGTGTCCTGGCGCTGCCTGGCGATCCTCGCGTAGGTCTTCGCCCGCCGCTTCTTCGCCTCGCGGTAGCCCTTCGATGCAGCCTGCCCCTTGGCGGGGCTGCGGCGGGCCATCATCCGGTCGTAGTGCGACAGCTTCGCCTGGGCCTTCTTGCCGTGCCGGACGTGGGGCAGGTCGTCTGCGTCGGACGTGGTGGTCGCGGTCTCCTTGACGCCCCAGTCGATGCCGATCACCGCGCCCGTCCCGGGCAGCGGCCGGACCTCGGCCGGGACGACGAAGGAGGCGTACCAGTGGCCGAGGCTGTCCTGGTAGATCCGTACCGAGGACGGGTCGACGGTCAGCCGTCGCGACCACACCACGCTCAGCACGATGTTCCCGGCGAGGTGCAGGCGCCCGTCCTTGATGCGGAAGCCGCGCCGGGTGTAGTTCAGCGTGGGCGGTGCTTCGCGCTTCTTCTTGTGCCTCGGCATCCCGGCGCGCTGCCGCTGCGGCAGGCGTTCCCTGATGTCCTTGTGTGCCTTGGTGCGGGATATGCCGAAGTCGCGGATGATCTGCTGCTGCGGTACCGAGCTGCCCTCGCGCAGCCACGGGGTCACCCGCCGAGCCTGGGTCGGCATTCTGTCGAGCTGGGCCGGGCCGCAGGTCCGCTGGTCCCCGGAATGGTCTTTGTTGTGCGCGTGGACGGCCTGGGACCTGGCCACCGACTCGTTCCACACCCACCGGCAGCGGCCCCACTCGGCGAGCAGTTGCGTGCGGGCGGTCGAGGACACCCGCAGCCGGAAGGCGTACCGGGCGTGCCCGTCCTTCCCGCCCTCCTGCACCTTCACCCCCGGCACGACATCACCACCCATCCCGCGTCCCGCCCGCTGCTCTCGGCTTCCATGACGAGACCATACGTACGACACCCGTACGCCCGTGTCAGGATTGCGCCCTCGTCACCACAACCAGCTAACAGGGGCACGGGCGTTCGCTCCCTGGGGCTCGGCCGGTGGTCTCGCTGGCCTGCGCGCTCCAGGAGACCGGACACGGCGCCGCTCCGCGTCGCCGTCACGCGATGCGAGTCCTCCCCGGCGTGAACGCGCCGGGGGCTCCTCGCGAGAATCAGGTGAACGGGCGGGACAGCCCATCACGACGTACCGACCACGCAAGGAGATCCAGTGTTCGACGCCGACTTCTTCCGCCGTTGGATGACGGCGACCGCCGCGTCCGTCGCTCGTGAGGCGGAACGGCTCACCGCCCTCGACTCACCGATCGGGGACGCCGACCACGGCAGCAATCTTCAGCGCGGGTTCACCGCGGTGACCGCGACGCTGGAGAAGGAGGCGCCGGACACTCCGGGCGCGGTCCTCACGCTCGCCGGACGACAGCTCATCTCGACCGTCGGCGGCGCCTCCGGCCCGTTGTACGGGACGTTGCTGCGCCGCACCGGCAAGGCGCTCGGGGAGGCGGCCGAGGTCAGTGCGGAGCAGCTCGCGGAGGCGCTGCGCGCCGGGGTGGACGCGGTGCGCACACTCGGGGGTGCCGCGCCGGGCGACAAGACCATGATCGACGCCCTGGTGCCCGCGGTGGACGCGCTCGGTGACGGGTTCGCCGCCGCGCGGGCCGCCGCCGAGGAGGGTGCCGTCGCCACCACGCCGTTGCAGGCCCGCAAGGGCCGGGCGAGCTATCTCGGCGAGCGAAGCATCGGGCACCAGGATCCGGGCGCCACATCGGCCTCGCTGCTGATCGCCGCGCTCGCCGAGGCTTCGGAGGCGGCCGATGAGTGACGAGAAGCTGGTCGGGATCGTCCTGGTGTCGCACAGCGCGCAGGTCGCCGCGTCGGTGGCGGAGCTGGCGCTGGGACTCACCGGCGGCGGCGCGGCGGTGCCCGTGGCCCCCGCGGGCGGTACCGAGGACGGCGGGCTCGGCACCAGCGCGGAGCTGATCTCCGCCGCGGCCGCCTCCGTGGACCGGGGAGCCGGTGTCGCCGTGCTCACCGACCTCGGCAGCGCGGTGCTCACCGTGAAGACGCTGCTCGCCGAGGGCGACGAGCTCCCCGACGGCACACGGCTGGTGGACGCGCCGTTCGTCGAGGGCGCGGTGGCCGCGGTCGTCACGGCGGCCACGGGCGCTGACCTCACGGCGGTGGAGGCGGCGGCCGCGGAGGCGTACACCTACCGCAAGGTCTGACGCCCGGAAGGTCTGACACCGCGCGGACCGGGGGCACCGGTCGGGGCGTGCCCGAGGTCCCGCGTCCCGGAGGGGTCCGGTCCGCGCGTGTCCGGCCGGCCGTCTGTCCCGGAGCGGGCGGTGAACTCGCGACCGCGCTCACGCTGCCCGTCGTGCGGCGTGGTGGCGGGTCCTGGACCTCCCGGCTCACCGTCCGGGGCGTGTTGTCGGTCAGGTGCTGATGTCCGTGAGGGTTCCGGCGGGAAGCCAGCGGAAGCGGTTGCGGATGTCGGCCGGGGCGCGGGCGAGTTCGTCCTCGATGGCGTCGCGCCCTTCACGGAAGTGGTGCCATCCCTCGTAGTGGACGGGGATGGCGGTCAGCGGCAGCAGCAGACGGCACAGTTCGACGGCGTGGGCGGCCGTCATGGTGTAGCGGATCGGGCCGGTGACGGGGAACCGTACACCGCCGAGGTGCAGCAGCGCGGTGCCCACGTGCAGGCGCCGGGCCACCTGCCGGACGCCGTCGTACAGGACGGTGTCCCCGGAGATCCACAGCGCGCCGTGCCGCTGGCCTTCCCATGTCAGTGCGAACCCTGTCACCTGGCCGGTCAACAGTCGTGACAGCGGTGGGCCGTGGCGGGCGGGTGTGGCGGTGATGTCGATCGTCGGGCGGTCCGGGGCGTGGAGGCGGGTCGTCTGCCAGGGGGTGAGGCCACGGGTGTTTCCGCCGAGGCGCCGGGCCGCGGCGGGGGTGGTGATGACGGTGCCGGCGGTCTGGAGCAGGGTGCGTCCGGTGGTGTCGAGGTTGTCGCCGTGGTGGTCGTGGCTGAGCAGGATGGCGTCGATCGGGGGCAGGTCGGTGGCGGCGAGGGCGGGACCGGTGAGCTTGCGGGAGGATGTGCCCCAGCCGAAGGGGTAGGTGCGGCCGGGGGGATCGAACGTGGGGTCGGTCAGCAGCCGCCAGGCGCCGATTTCGATCAGGGTGGTCGGGCCGCCGATGTGGGCGATGCGGACATCGCTCATGCGGGATTCCTTCCGGGGCCCGGGACGGGCGGTTCTGTCCCGGGCCCGCAACTGGCGGGTGTGGGTCAGGAGTGGCCGAGCGCCCATTCGAGGGCGTGGTCGGCGACTTCCTCCCAGCCGTCCTGGGCCGGCATCAGGTGGGAGCGTCCTGGGTATTCGACGATCTCGGTCACGGTGTTCGACTTGTAGTGCTTGGCGTTGGACCGCTGGATCTTCGGCGGCATCAGGTGGTCGTTCTCGCCGGCGATGAACAGCAACGGCGCGCGGTCGTCGTTGTGGTAGTCGACGTAGGAGTCGGCGTGGCCGGGGTGGATGTTGGCCAGCGCGCTGCCCCAGAAGACGTGGCCGGAGGCGGGAACGTGGTAGCGCTCGTAGGTCGCCTTCGCCTGGTCTTCGGGGAAGGTGTTGGTGAAGGCGTAGCGCCACTGGTCGTAGGTGAATCCGACGGCCTTGTGCCGGTTGGCGGGGTTCTTCAGTACCGGGAACGTCGCTTTGACCTGTGACAAGGGTACGCCGGCGACGCCTTCGGTGGGAGCGGAGTTCATCGCGACTCCGCAGGCGCCGTAGCCGTGGTCCAGGAGGATCTGGGTGAACACCCCGCCCGCGGAGTGCCCCATGAGGATCGGCGGGCCGTCGAGACCGTCGATCAGCTTCTCCAGCGACGAGATGATCGCGGGGACGGTGAGCCGCTCGATGGGTGTGGGGTCGGCGTTGAGGGCCTCCACCTCCGCCTCGAAGCCGGGATAGGCGGGTGCGAGGACCCGGAAGCCCTTGGCCTGGTAGTGGGCGGTCCACTGCTCCCAGCTGCGGGGCGTGACCCAGAAGCCGTGGATGAGGACGATCGTGTCGGGTTTCACGGGTGTGCCCTTCAACGGGTGGCGGTGTGGGCGGCCTTGATGACGCCGGCGGCGGCTTTCGGGTGGGAGATCATGACAACGTGCGAGGAGCGGATCTCGGTCACCTTGCTG
Organism: Streptomyces lincolnensis; assembly: GCF_001685355.1. Lineage (GTDB taxonomy): Bacteria > Actinomycetota > Actinomycetes > Streptomycetales > Streptomycetaceae > Streptomyces > Streptomyces lincolnensis. Next base: position 919,267 of record NZ_CP016438.1, read on the forward strand.
CCGGCCCGCTTGGCCATGAACCGTTGGGCGGCGGGCGGGATGACCTTGTCCTGGGTCGGGATCAGATACCAGGAGGGGATGGTTTTCCAGGCGGGCGCGCCGCTCGGGCCGCTGAGCCCCTCGACCGAGCCGGGGCGCTGGGTGGCGGCCATGAGACGCGTCTCGGCGGCGGGCAGATCGGCCGCGAACACCGCCCGGAACTTCTCCGGCGCGATGTAGCCGTCGGTGCCCGGGCCACCGGGCAGCGGATAGGGGCGCGGGATGAGCGCGGTACCCAGTTCGCTGCCGGGGAACTGCTGCGCCAGTTGCAGCGCGCTCTCGCCCTCGTCGGGTGCGAACGCCCCCAGGTACACCAGGGCCTTGACGCCTGCGTGGCCGCGGGCGGCGTTGGTGATGACGATGCCGCCGTAGGAGTGGGCGGCCAGGATCACGGGGCCGGTGATGGTGTCCAGCACGCTGGAGATGTACGCGGCGTCGCCCGCGGTGTCCCGCAGCGGGTTGGCCGGCGCGATCACCGGAAATCCGCTCTGCTGCAACAACCCGATGGTGGCGTTGAAGCCGGAGGCGTCGGCGAACGCGCCGTGCACGAGGACGACCGTCGGTTTGCCTCCGCCGCCCGAACGGGCGGTGTCGGCGGAGGCGGCCGACGCGGGGGTGGGGGCGCCGATGAGAGTGGCGGCGCCGGCCGCGAGCGCCCCGCCGAGGACGCGGCGGCGCGGATGATGACCGGGATTCATGACGAGGCTCCTTCTGAGGCGGGCATGGCTGTGCAGGGCCGTGCGGGAACCGCGTGCCGGGACTCGGTGCGGCGCCGGCTCAGGAGTTGAGGAATTCCAGCAGGTCGGCGCCGAGTTGGTCCTTGTGGGTGTCGGTGATGCCGTGCGGGGCGCCCGGGTACACCTTCAGCGTCGCGTTCTTGATGCGGGCGGCCGACGCCTTGCCGCCGACGTCGAAGGGCACGACCTGGTCGTCGTCGCCGTGGATGACCAGCGTGGGCACGTCGATGGCGTCCAGGTCGGTGCGGAAGTCGGTGGCGGAGAAGGCCGCGATGCACTCGTAGGCGCCTCGGTGCCCGGCCTGCATGCTCTGGAGCCAGAAGGCATCCCGGACGCCCGGGGAGACATCGGCGCCGGGCCGGTTGTTGCCGAAGAACGGCCCGTCGGCCAAGTCGTGGTAGAGCTGCGAGCGGTCGGCGAGCGATCCGGCCCGGATCGCGTCGAACGTCTCGATCGGGACGCCGCCGGGGTTGTCGTCGGTCCTGAGCATGAACGGCGGTACGGCGGAGACGAGTACGACCTGGGCGAGCCGGGCGGTGCCGTGCCGGCCGACATAGCGGGCGACCTCGCCGCCGCCGGTGGAGAAGCCGACCAGGGTGGCGTCACGCAGATCCAGGGTGTCGATGAGCGTGGCCAGGTCGTCGGCGTAGGTGTTCATCTCGTTGCCGTTCCACGTCTGGGTGGAGCGGCCGTGGCCGCGCCGGTCGTGCGCGATGACGCGGTGGCCGTGGGTGGCCAGGAACAGCTGCTGGGCCTCCCAGCTGTCGGAGTTCAGCGGCCAGCCGTGGCTGAGGACGACGGGGCGGCCCGTCCCCCAGTCCTTGTAGTGGATCTGGGCACCGTCGGACGCGGTGACGAAAGGCATGGTCTTCTCCCGACCGAGGGGATCGTTGCGACCGTCTGATGGTTCGCCGGCCCGGCGGGCCCCCGCACCACGTGCGGCACGTAGCGGGCGCGGTCACGCTCGTAGGGCCCGGGCGAGCCGGCGCCGGGAGGGCACGTCGAGTTTCCGGAACACCTTGCGCAGGTGGTAGTCGACGGTGCTGGCGCTGATGATCAGCTGGGTGGCGATCTCGGCGTTGGTCGCGCCCTCCGCCGCCAGGTGGGCGATCTTCAGCTCCTGGGAGGTCAGTGGCTCCCGTGTTCCTTCGGGAGCCTGGGACAGGTGCTCGCCGGTTGCGGCCAGTTCCCGGGCGGCACGCGAGGCGAAGGCGTCGGCGCGCATGGCGTGGAACATGCCCAGAGACGTCCGCAGCGGCGCCCGTGCGTCCTTGCGGCGCCTTCGCCGGCGCAGCCATTCGCCGTACAGCAGGTGGGCGATGGCCAGATCGGCCTCGGCGCTCGTGCCGGACAGCAGATCGATGGCCCGCCGGTACAGCGGCTCGGCCTCACTCGCCCCGGCGAGCAGGGCCTGGGAGCGGGCGAGCAGACCCAGAGCCCACGGCGTGCCCGCGGCCGTCGCCCGGGCGGCCAGGATGTGTAAGGCCGCGGTGGCCAGAGTGCGGTCACCGCAGCGGATGCCCACTTCGATGATCGAGGGCAGGTGCCGGGAGTGCAGGCCCAGCACGTCCTGCCGCATGAGCTCCTGCGCCACCGGGTGGGCCATGGTGTAGGTGCCGCTTCCCAGGGCCAGGACCAGCACGCCGCTGTGCGCGATGGACTCCATCGCTCCGTTGCCGAGAGCCTGTGCGTCCTTGAGCGCCTGGTGCAGCGCCTCTCGCACGCCGTCGTCGGCTGCGTGCCAGGCCAGCAACTCGGCGTTCTGGTAACGCTGCCACTGGGTGGTGGGGGTCCCCAGCGCCACCCGGAGCTGCTGGTCGTCGGCCTCCAGGGCGTCGGCCTTCGCCAGGTGTCCCAGTGTGGTCTCGGCCATGGCGGCGCAGAAGAGGATCGCGTTGAGATGTCGCAGGGCTCCGCACCGCCGGGCGATGCGATCGGCACGCTCCAGCAGGGCGGTACGGGCTTCCTGGTCCCACAACAGGGTGGAGAACCAGGCGCCCAGCTGATAGCCGCCCATGACCACGTCGTCGGGTGTACCCGGGTCGAGCAGCGCCTTCAGGGCCTTGTGCAGGTAGGGAGCGGCCTGTTCATAGCCGTCGGCGGCCAGGACGGCGAAGGCGCGCAGCAGTTCGTCGATGGCGGTCGGCGGCCCGGATGCCGTAAGGGAGTCCCACGCGTGCGCGATCTCGGCAGCCGTAGTGGCCGGGGCCCGGTGTCGTGCGGTGAACGCCCACTGGGCGGCGTGCAGCAGTGCCTGGCGCCGGAGACCGGGCTCCTGTTCCCCGAACGCCGCCGCGGCGGCCAGGCACAGGGCCGACGCCCGCGCGTGGGAATCGGGCTCGCCCAGGCCGTCGAGGACACCGGCCTGCACCAGCAGCGCCCGGGCTTGCGCCACGTCGCTCAGGAGGCCGGTGTCGACGGCCTCCAGCAGCAGCTCGGCCCGCAGCGGGGCTCCGGCGGTGACGGCGGCCTCGGCCGCGGCGAGGAGCCGCCCGGCACGGACAGCGCCGTCCGGTGACAGCTCCGCCGCCCGGGTCAGGAAGGTCGCCCGCGCCGCATGTCCCCCGCGGGTCGCGGCCCGGTCGGCCGCACGCTCCACCTCGTCCGCCACCGCAGCATCACACCCTGGCACGGCGGCAGCGAGATGCCAGGCACGCAGATCACGGTCGGCCGGCCGGTCCGTGACCTCGGCCAACGCCCAGTGCGCACGGCGCTGTTCCACGCTGGTGGCGCCCCCGTAGACGGCCGAGCGCACCAGCGGATGCCGGAACTCCACGACGGTGCGCACCCCCACCAGCCCCTCGGCTTCAGCCGGGCCCGACGCGTCCGCCCCGATCTCCAGCAGGTGCGCCGCACGCGCGAGGTAGCCGAGGTCACCGCTCGGTTCGGCGGCGGCGAGCACCAACCACGCACGCGTCGCATCGGGCAGTCCGCGAACCCGCTGGAGGTAGCGCTCCTCCAGCCGGCTGCCCACCGGCAGGGGCTCGGGCAGGGCCAGCGAACCGGCGAGGTGCTCGGCCGAGAGCTCCCGGCCGAGGTCGTTCAGCGCCAGGGGGTTGCCGCCTGTCGCCGCAACGATGCGGGCTCCGACCACGGGGTCGAGCGGGCCGGCCGCCACCGACCGCAGCAACTCCAGCGCGTCCGTCTCCGCCAGGCCGACGACCGGCATGACGGGCAGGCCGGGCGGGACGTCGAAACCGGCACGGGCGGCGAAGACGAAGCCGACTCCCTCGGCATGCAGCCGGCGGCCCACGAAGGCCAGTACCTCCAGGGAGTCCCGGTCGAGCCGGCAGGCATCGTCGACACAGCACAGCAGCGGACGCCGCTTGGCCTTCTCCGCGAGAAAGGCCAACAGGGCAAGCCCCACCGGAAAACGGTCCGCGGGAGGTCCGTCCGCCAGACCGCAGGCAACCTGAAGCGCCTCACGCTGGAGCGGAGACAGCGCATCCCCTTCCTTCAACTCGTCCTGGAACGGGATGAGCAGCCGCTGGAGGGCGGCGAACGCGAACCCCGCTTCTGCCTCGACTCCGGCCACCCGCAGGACCCGGAGGTCCGCCGCCTCGGCGATCGCGTAGTCGATCAGTGCGCTCTTGCCGATCCCCGCGTCGCCTTGCAGAAGGACGACGCCACTCAGTCCCTGACGCAGGTCCGCGATCAGGAGATCCAGTTGTCTGCGCTCATCGGACCGGCCTTGGAAGGCCATACCCAGCACCCCTCGCCGCGCGTCGAGTAGCCGGGGCACCGCACAGGCCCGTCCTCCCTGCCGCACCCCGTAGTTGTGAAGGACCTGTGTGGGAGCGTGGCACGGGCGCCATAGGTCGGCTTGACCCTGCCCGCCAGGGCATGTCCCCTGTGCGCCACGGCCCCGACCGCACACGACCCGTGCACCTGCCGCATCGCGAGCCACAGGAGACGTGTACGCATGCCCGTGTTGTGTGCATGCATCTTTGCCCGGAGAGCTTCACACGGCGGACACTTGCGCCCTGGGCGGCGACCTGGCGCTGCCCGGCAGGGGAGGCATGGTGCTCGTCCTCGACACAGGCGATCTCCCGGTCGGTGACCGGATCGCGGCATTCGAAGCGGTGGCCGCGGGTGAGGGCGGCGTCTCCTCCGTCCAGGAGGAGGAGCCCGGGGGCACGGTCTGGAAACGACTCGAACTCTGGCACCTCGGCCCGCTGACGCTCTTCCACACCCAGGGCACAGGGATGCGCATCTCCCGCTCGCTCCGGCAGGCGCGGCGCGATGCGATGGACACCGTCGCGATCAATATTCATCGTCAGGGAGCCGGCGGTTTCGCCTGGACCGACCATCGGCAGCGCATCGGCCCGAACAGCGCGACCATGCAGCACATGCCCGCCGGGTACGAGTACTGGTGGTCCGGCCTCGGCAGCACGCTGGCCCTGATGTTCGACACCGAACGCCTCAGCCTGCCCGAAGAGACGATCCGCGCCTCGATCCCGACGCTCGAACACAGCCCCATCGGACGGCTGTTGATCCATCACGTGCACGGCCTGCACGGCATCGCCGACCGGATCAACACGGGTCCCGAAGCCGACGCCCTCGCCTCCGCCACCGTGGAACTCGCCCGGGCCTGGGTGGTGTCCGTCGCCGGCGACGACCCCACCCGCCGGGCAGTCGCCAGGGAAACCCTCCTCACCCGGGTCCTGGCCTACGCCCGCGCCCACCTGAGGGAACCCGACCTCACCCCTCAAAGGATCGCCTGGGCGCACAACACGTCCGTGAGGACGCTGTACCGGCTGTGCGAGGACGGCGGGCTCAGCCTCGAAAAGTGGATCATCCGCCGCCGGTTGGAAGGCGCCCGCAGCGACCTAGCGGCCCCCGGGCATGCGCACCGCACGATCGACGCCGTCGCCCGCAGCTGGGGCTTCACCAACCCCACGTTCTTCTCCCGCCGTTTCCGCCAGACCTACGGCACCACTCCCAGCCAATGGCGAAGACTCTCCCAGCAGGGCCGAGTCCTGTCCCCGCAAGACGATCCGTGACCGAACTCCCCGGCCCGAGCACGGCTCCGAGGCCGTCGTCACGTGAGTCGCCACCTGAGTCGTCACGTGAGTCCTTCCGCCGCGACGGCCAGTGCCGAGCGCAGAGTTCCCGTCAGTTCGGCCTCCGCCGTCGCGGTGTCGCCGGGCGCTTCGGCGGTGCGCCAGGCGTGGTGCTCCACGGCCGCGCGCAGGGCGGCATTGAGCATGGCCGCCCGGACGGTCGGCCCGAGGTCGTCGGCGGGGAGCCCGGACCGTTCGGCCAGGGCGCGGGCGAACACCGGCTCGGCCTCGTCGTAGGTCTGGAGCCAGACGGAGCGCAGGCCGGGCTCGGTGCGGGTCAGCCGGACCAGGTCCCCGATCGTGGCCCGGTCGAACAGGCCCTCGTGCGCGAACCCCCCGTCGAAGAGCTCCTCCAGGGGCTGCCCGGGGAGCCAGGCGCGCAGGAGGGCGGCGATCGCGTCGATGCCCTCGGAGAACAGCGGTCGTACGCAGCTCTCCTTGCTCGGGAAGTACCGCCACACGGTCCGCGCGGAGACGCCGGCCGCCTCTCCGATCTGCTCACCGGTGGTCGCCGTGACGCCCTGGGCCACGAACAGGTCCACGGCGGCCCGGGCGATCTCCAGCCGTATCTCGGCCTTGCGCTCCTCGGTGAGGGGCGGTCGCCCCGTGCGTCCGCGCGCTGCGGTCATCGGTTCCTCCGGCTGGCTGGCCTGCGCTCCCGGAATTCTCCCCCACCACTTTATGTCACTGAGCGACATTAAGTCGTAGGGTGGGCGCACACACCGGGCAGGGAGCCCGTGGAACGACGGACGGGAGCACCTCATGGCCGGCGGAGCAGAAGGACGCAGTGTCATCGTCACGGGGGCGGGCTCGGGCATCGGCCGCTCCACCGCCCTCGCCTTCGCGGCCCAGGGCGACAGAGTCGTGGTGGCCGACCTGAACGCGGAGGGCGCCCGGAAGGTCGTCGAGGAGATCGAGGCGGCGGGCGGCACCGCCGTGGCCGTCACCGGGGACCTCAGCGAGCAGGCGGTCGTCGACGAGGTGACCAGGACCGCCGTGGAGCGTTTCGGCGGAGTGGACGTCCTGGTCAACAACGCCGGGATCATGGACCGTATGTCGGCGCTGGCGGACGTGAGCGACGCGGAGTGGGAGCGGGTCCTCCGGGTCAATCTCACCGCGCCGTTCCTGCTCACCCGGGCGGTGCTGCCGCACATGCTGGCGGCGGGCGGGGGCGCCATCGTGAGCACCGCGTCCGAGGCCGGACTGCGCGGCAGCGCGGCGGGTGCCGCGTACACGGCCTCCAAGCACGGGCTCGTGGGGCTGACCAAGAACCTCGCGGTGATGTACCGCAAGCAGGGCATCCGCGCGAACGCCGTCGCCCCCGGCGGCACGGCGACCGCCATCGCCGTGGACGCCGACCGGGAGGCGCACGGCCCGGCCGCGCTCGGCCCGCACTTCGTCAACCTCGGCCGGCTGGCCCAGCCCGAGGAGCAGGCCGCCGCGATCGTGTTCCTCGCCTCGGAGGCGGCGAGCAACATCAACGGCGTGATCCTGCCGGTGGACGACGGCTGGGCGGCGGTCTGACCCGCCCGCGGGCCGCTCCCGCACTCCCTCGCCCCGGGTTCACCCGCCGCGTACGAACCTGCGGGCCAGCCGCTCCCCCATCGTCACCGCACCCTCGCGGTCCTCGATGGGGGTGACCCGGGTGTCCTTGAAGACGATGTAGGTGACACCGGAGGCGGTGCCGCCGCCGCGCGGGTCGGGACGGATGCCGAGGGCCTTGGCGGCGGCGTAGGACGCCTCGCCGATGATGGCGCGGGGGCCGACGTCGCCGACGACCGCGTACCGGACCCGGTCGCGGTGGACGACGGCCACGACCGAGCCGCCCCGGACGCCGCTCGCGCGGTAGTCCCAGCGGCGACTCGGGGCGGGCACCACGACGTAGGGGAGCCGTTCGGCGGCCAAGTAGCGGCCGTCGGACTGCTGGAAGGCCGTGGCGCCGGTGAAGAGCGGGTCGGTGCGGCGGTTGCAGTGGCGTCCGGGCCGGCCGTCGCAGTCGATGTCCATGTCGGCCTTCCAGAACACCGCGTCCCGGGTGCCGCAGACCGGGATCGTGGCGGGCCTGCCGCTGTCGCTGCGGTAGCGGCCGCGCGAGACGGGGGCGCAGTCACGCACCTTGGCCAGCAGGTCGGCGGCCCGCACCGGGCCCGTGTGCCGCACGACCGGGTCCCCGTGGGCCAGTTGCCCGGCGCCGGGGGCGGGCAGCGTGGTCGGGGCGAGCAGCGCGACTCCTGCCGCGGCCAGCGTCAGGGACTGAACACGCACGATAAGAGACCCTCTCCTGGGCGGCACTGACGGACACTCAGCCCAATCTGGTGCCACCGGGATCACGCGGCCACCGTTAGGGGGCCGGACGGTGCACGCCCAGGAACTCCCGACGGGGGCCGGGAGCCTGAGTCCGTATCAGATCCAGGCTCCCGGCCACTCGCGACGGCGCGGCGACAGCGACGACAGCGGTCCGCGCCCACGGCTCGAACTCCCCAGCCCTCCAGGAGAGTTCGGCCGCGAAGAGCTTCAGCATACGTAACCCGGGCCACCGGTTCGCAACGACCGCCCTCTTGATGTGATCGCACCCACCGCGCCATATTGGTCCGGACCTTTACCGTGTGCCGTCCGCCTTCGGGAAGACAGAACCGTGCGACACGTCCCCCCTCCCGTCCCCCCACTCCCCCTACGGCGCCACCTCGCGCTCTGCGGCGTGCTCGTCCTCGTCGCCTCCTGCGGCTGGAGCGCCGCCGACGAGGGCGGGAGCGGTGGAGCGCCCGGCGCACCCCTGGGCGTCACCGCCACCGCGGGCAGCGCGACCAGCGTGCACGTCATGTGGAACGCGGTCACCGCGAGCGCGGGCATCGATGTCTACGAGGTGTATCGCGGCACCACGAAAGTGGAGGAAGTGCCCGGTTCGCGGCACATGGCGGACGTCATCGGGCTCAGGCCGTCCACCCCGTACGTCTTCAGCGTGCGGGCCCGTGACACCGACGGCCGCCTCGGCCCCGGCAGCCGGGAGGTCCGGGCGACCACTCCGGCGGCCGGCACCGCGGACGCCTCCGCGCCGACGCGCCCGGCAGGGCTGCGGGCCAGGGCCGTCGGGAGCCGGGCGGTCCAGCTGTCCTGGTCCGCGTCCTCGGACGACCGGGGTGTGGTGTCGTACGACATCCACCAGGCCGGGACGAAGATCCACAGTGTGGGCGGGGCTCAGCGGGCGGCCGTGGTGACCGGGCTGCGGCCCGGTACCCGGTACTCCTTCACCGTGCGCGCCCGCGACGCCGCCGACAACGTCTCGCCCGCGAGCGCACCGGCCCCTGTGACCACCCCCGGCGCGGACGACGGACGGGACACCGCCCCCACCGGCTTCCGGGCGACGACCCACCGCGCCGACGGCGCCTTCCACATGGACCTCTCCTGGGTGCCGCCCCGCACGGACGGCGTGGTCGCGGAGTACCAGATCCACCTCGACGGCCGCCCGGCCACCTCGCTCGTCTACGGCGGATCCGCGCCGGGCGGCCGGGAGGCGACCCACAGCTTCCATCTGGGGCCGGACACCGGAGTCACCCACCGGGTGCGGATCCGGGCGAGGCTGCCCGACGGCACCTGGGGCGGGTTCTCGGCCGAGCGGACGGTGACGACCGGGCCGTAGGAGACGGCCGCAGGAGAGGGGGCCGGTGTGCGCCGGACGTGGGGCCCGTCACCTGCACGGGTGCGGTCCGCATGCGGTCCGGGCTCCGGGCACGTTGGCTTTGCCTGAGGCAGCACGGGCGTTCCCCGACCTTCGGCGGCGCAAGGGATGTACCGCCAACCGTGCCGCCGGAGGGCACCCCGATGCACACTTTCCAGCCACTCTTCCGCTCCTGCCTGACCGTGGCCGCCGCCGCGCTTCCGCTGACCCTGACCGCCGGGCAGGCCGCGGCCGCTTCGGGGATCTCCGTCAGCACCAACGGGAGCACGGTCTCGGTCACGACCAGCGCGTGCACGAGCAACAACAACGGCTTCGGCAGGGCCTCGCTGCTCACCAGCAGTCAGGCGAACTTCGCGCAAGGGCGCCAGGCCGATCTGGCGGGCACCAACAGCACGCAGACGGCCCTGTGGTCCAACGTGAGTCCCGGGACGTACACCGTGATCGTGGTCTGCACCAGCACCGGGCAGACCGCGGGCACCCAGTCCGTCATCGTCTCCGGGGCCGCGACCCCCACGATCTCCGCCACGGCCTCGCCCTCGCGCGGTGTCATGGGCGGATTCGGCGGCGGCACGAAGGACTACGGCACGCTCACGATGGCGGCCGGCGGCGGCCTGGTGGCGGCGGGCGCCCTGGCGACCGTGATGGTCCTGCGCCGCCGACGCACCAAGCCCTACCGGCTCTGACGCGGGCGCGTCCCGACGGGCCCGGCGCCGCCCTGTCCCAGGGCGTGGATGTGGTCGGGCGGCACTCCTACCGCTCGGGGCGCGGCATCCGTACGACCGCCGTTCCCGAAGTCAGGTCCACCGTCGTCCGGTTCGGCGGGGCCCCGTCGTCCTCGTTGTCCGGCATGACCAGCGACGACTGCCGTTCCTTCAACTCGTGCTGCTTACCCGGCGAGAGGCTCGCATGGAGTTGTTCGAAGCCGGTCGCTGATATCTGCCCCTGACGTGCGCTGTTCCGCCACGGCAGCGCTCCGGCCCGCCCCGCGCGCAACAGCAACTGGTCGACGAAGGCCAGCAGGGTCAGCGCGATGACCAGCCCGGGCAGGGTCATGAAGAAGACGAACTGCATGGCGCCAGTATTGGGGCCGCGGCCTGCGGACGTACATGCCCTAGCGGCGCGGGTCCGTGGGCAGGTCGGCGAACTCCTCCAGCGCGCGGGTCAGCCACTGGGTCCAGAAGGTCTCCAGGTCGATGCCGGCCTGGAGTACGAGGTGCCGCAGACGGTCCTCGGGGCTGTCCTTGCCGGGCGGGAAGTCGCGCTTCTCGATCTCCTCGTACTCGGCCAACTGCTGCCGGTGCAGGTCGAGATGGCGGCGCAGATCGGCCTCGATGCCGTCGGTGCCCACCACGGCCGCCGCCCGCAGCCGCAGCAGCATCACGTCCCGCAGCGGCTTGGGGTCCTGGGAGGCGGCGCTCCAGCGGGCCAGTTCGGCGCGGCCCGCGGGCAGGACCTCGTAGCTCTTCTTCTGCCCGCGGGTCGGCTGCTCCGCTGCAAGGGTGCGGATAAAGCCCTCCGCCTCCAGTTTTCCCAGCTCGCGATAGATCTGCTGATGCGTCGCCGACCAGAAGTAGCCGATCGACCGGTCGAACCGGCGAGTCAGCTCCAGTCCCGAGGACGGCTTCTCCAGGAGGGCGGTGAGGATCGCGTGCGGGAGTGACATGAAGTCATCCTAGGGACGGGGCAGAAGCCCCCAATGGCCCTAGAGGGCGGCCGCGACCTCGGTGCCCTGCTTGATGGCACGCTTGGCGTCCAGTTCGGCGGCGACGTCGGCGCCCCCGATCAGGTGCGCGCTCACGCCTGCGGCCACCAGCTCCTCGTACAGGTCACGGCGCGGCTCCTGTCCCGTGCACAGCACGACGGTGTCGACCTCCAGGACGGTGCTGTCGTCGCCGACGGTGACGTGCAGGCCGGCGTCGTCGATGCGGTCGTAGCGCACGCCCGGGACCATGGCCACGCCGCGGTGCTTGAGCTCGGCGCGGTGGATCCAGCCGGTGGTCTTGCCGAGGCCCGCGCCGACCTTGGTGGTCTTGCGCTGGAGCAGGTGCACGGTACGCGGCGGGGCGGGCCGCTCGGGGGCGGTGAGGCCGCCGGACGCGGTGTAGTCCATGTCGACGCCCCACTGACGGAAGTACGTCTCGGGGTCCTCGCTCGCCTTGTCGCCGCCGTCCGTCAGGAACTCGGCGACGTCGAACCCGATGCCGCCCGCGCCGAGGACGGCGACGCGGTCCCCGACGGGGGCGCCGTCGCGCAGGACGTCGAGGTATCCGACGACGCTCGGGTGGTCGACGCCGGGGATGTCGGGGGTGCGCGGGGTGACGCCGGTGGCGACGACCACCTCGTCGTAGCCGGACAGGTCCGCGGCGGCCACCCAGGTGTTCAGGCGGACGTCCACGCCATGGGTGTCGAGCTGGTGGCGGAAGTAGCGCAGGGTCTCGTCGAACTCCTGCTTGCCGGGGACCTTGCGGGCGACGTTGAGCTGTCCGCCGACCTCGCTCGCGGCGTCGAACAGGGTCACCTCGTGGCCGCGCTCGGCGGCCGACACCGCACAGGCAAGGCCCGCCGGGCCCGCGCCCACGACCGCCACGCGCTTGCGCCGCCGGGTCGGGGAGAGCACCAGCTCGGTCTCGTGGCAGGCGCGCGGGTTGACCAGGCAGGAGGTGATCTTCCCGGAGAACGTGTGGTCCAGGCAGGCCTGGTTGCAGCCGATGCAGGTGTTGATCGCCTCGGGCGTGCCGGCGGCGGCCTTGGCGACGAAGTCGGGGTCGGCGAGCATCGGGCGGGCCATCGACACCATGTCCGCGCAGCCGTCGGCGAGCAACTCCTCAGCGATGTCCGGGGTGTTGATGCGGTTGGTGGTGACCAGCGGGAGGGACACCTCGCCCATCAGCTTCTTGGTGACCCAGGTGTAGGCGCCGCGCGGCACGGAGGTGGCGATGGTGGGGATCCGGGCCTCGTGCCAGCCGATGCCGGTGTTGATGATCGTCGCCCCGGCGGCCTCGACGGCCTTGGCGAGCGTGATCACCTCGTCGAGCGTGGAGCCGCCCGGGACGAGGTCCAGCATGGACAGCCGGTAGACGATGATGAAGTCCTCGCCCACGGCCTCGCGCACCCGGCGGACGATCTCGACGGGGAAGCGCATGCGGTTCTCGTAGGAGCCGCCCCAGCGGTCGGTGCGCCGGTTGGTCTGGAGAGCGATGAACTCGTTGATCAGGTAGCCCTCGGAGCCCATGATCTCGACGCCGTCGTAGCCGGCCTGCCGGGCGAGCCGGGCGGCGCGGACGTAGTCGTCGATCGTGCACTCGACGTCGGCGTCGGTGAGCTCGCGGGGCGGGAAGGGGCTGATGGGCGCCTGGAGGGGGCTCGGGGCGACGAGGTCCTGGTGGTAGGCGTACCGGCCGAAGTGCAGGATCTGCATGGCGATCCGGCCACCGTCGCGGTGCACGGCCTCGGTGATCACCCGGTGCTGCTCGGCCTCCGCGTCGGTGGTGAGCTTGGCACCGCCCTCGTACGGCCGTCCCTCGTCGTTGGGCGCGATGCCGCCGGTGACGATCAGCCCCACTCCCCCGCGTGCCCGCGCCGCGTAGAACGCCGCCATCCGCTCGAAGCCGTTCTCGGCCTCCTCCAGGCCGACGTGCATCGAGCCCATGAGGACGCGGTTGGGCAGCGTGGTGAAGCCCAGGTCGAGCGGGGTCAGCAGATGGGGGTAGCGGCTCATCGGGCCCTCCGTGCACGGCGGTGTCGTCCTCTTGTTGTAGAGGACCGCGTGAGCCTTATGCAACTAGTTGCATAAACCTGGAGGGGTGATGCCTGCCACTCAGCCCGCCCTTACCTCCTGTACCTCCTCACCTGCTCTCGAGCCGTACGTGCAGCTCCTTCTCCTGGTCGCCGGAGGCCGTCGACAGGTCGTGCACGGAGAACAGGGAGTCCAGCGTGGTGCGGAACCGGTCGATCGCCCAGTAGCCGCCCTGCACGTCGGCGATGACGGAGGAGGACAGCCGGGCGGGACCGGCGCCCTCGTGCGCCTCGGCGACGTCGAAAGTGCCGAGCCACACGGTGGGGCGCGTCGTGGAAAGTTCCTCGGGTACGTCCTCGGCGCACCGGTCGGACGTGAAGCACGAACACAGGGCGTCGAACACGATCCGGGCGTCGTCCTTGCTGCATCCGCTGATCTCCACCGAGACGGATTCCGGGTGCGGTCGCTGACCGTCCATCGTGATCGCTCCTCTCGTGGCCGCGGCGCGGTACCACGGACCCGCCGCGAAACCGCCTCACTCCCCAGAGAACCACCGCCTCCGGCGAAGCACTACCGGCGGGAAGAGCTGCGTTGCGGCCCGGTACGGCGCATGGTGGTGCTATGGACGAGGATCCGCCCGTGGTCGTGCTCGCCCCCGCGTCGGACGGCGGGCGGCAGGTGATGGTCCGCGGTGAGCGCGCGGGCGTCGCGTACAACTTCTTCGACGTGCTGGAACTGGTGCACCAGGCGGGCCTGCCCGCCGAGGACACCGCCGTCGACGACCCCCACCTCATCGAGTGGCGGGGCGGCGGGCCCTACGACTGGAACGGGACCGCGTAGTCGCCCCTGACGGCGTCGGGGGTCGCCCCTTCCGGCATCGCGCGGTCACCCCTTCGGCCGTACGCACACCGTCCGGATGCGACTCCGGCGCCCGGACGTCACCCGCAGGGCCCCTGGGCGGATCCCCGCTGCTCCTCGCAGGACCCCCGGCACCCGCGGTGGGGGTCCAGCAGCTCCACGGCGACGCCGCACAACACCAGGCCCGTGGCGATCAGCAGCCCGTCGGACAGCACCACGCCCGTCGTCAGGACGACCACGGCGACGGCCAGCGTCCACCAGGCGCCGGTACGCCGGTACTCGCGGGGCCGGGCCGGGCGGCCGTCCCTGAAGGCGGCGGCGAACCGGGGGTCCTCGCGTGCCAGGTGCGCTTCGAGATCGAGCAGGCGTTCGTCGTCGGACTGGGCCACAGTCCCTCCTCTCCGCGACTTCCGCGCGTGCTCACTTTCCGTCGCCTTCCTGATGCTGCCCGTGGGGACGGCGCGCGACGCGTCCCACGGCGCACCGGCGGCGCCGGTCCGGAAGCGGCCTAGCGGTCCGCCTCCACCGGTACCGGTGTGGCCGGCGAGCGCGGGGAGTCGCTCTCCGGTTCCGGCGTCGGAGTGGTCGTGGCGCCTTGGCGGGAGAGCCTGGCGCGTCCGGAGCGGAGTGCGCGGGCCAGCAGGTGGGCGCGGCCGGCGGCGACGGGGCCGAGGACGGCGAGGACCAGGACGTAGCCCGCGATGAACGGGGCGAGGCGTGCGTCGAGCCCCGCGCTGGTGGCCATGGCGGCGAGGATCAGGGCGAACTCGCCGCGGGCCAGGAGTGTCGTGGCGATGTCGGCGGCGGGCTCCGAGCCGTAGCCGTACAGGCGGGCGACGAGCAGTCCCGCGGCCACGTTCATGACGATCGTCAGGGCGGCCGCGGCGGCGACGGGCCCGGCGACGGAGGCCACGACGCCGGGGTCGATGGCCAGCCCGAAGGCGAAGAAGAAGATCGCCGCGAAGGCGTCGCGCAGCGGGTGCACCAACTCCCGGATGCGCGGCCCGGACGGAGTGCCGCCCAGGATCAGGCCCACCATGAAGGCGCCTATCGCGTCGGCCACGCCGAGGACTTCGGAGACACCGGCGACCAGGACCGCGGCGCCGAGGAAACTGATGACCAGAAGTTCGTTGTCGCGGACCTGGACCAGCCGGCCGATCCAGCGGGTGCCGTAGCGGGCCGCGGCGGCCAGCACGAGCAGGAACCCGAACGCCTTGCCCGCCTGGAGGAGCACCTCCCCGGCGCCCTGCGCCCCGCTGATGACCGGTTGCAGGGCCGCGAGATACAGCGCCAGGAAGATGTCCTCGACCACGATCACGCCCAGGATCAGCCGTGTCTCCGGGCGGCCGATGCGGCCCAGGTCGATGAGGATCTTGGTGACGATGGCGGACGAGGAGATGCCGAGGACGCCGGCCAGGACGAGTGCCTCCCGCGCTCCCCAGCCCAGGGCGAAGCCGAAGCCGAGGCCCGCTCCGACGTTCAGGAGCAGATAGACCCCGCCCGCTGCCGCCAGGCGCCGGCCGCCGCTCTTGAGGTCGTCGAGATGGAACTCCAGGCCCAGGTAGAACAGCAGCAGCACCAGCCCGAGCGCGGAGAGCATCTCGAAGTCGTGCGCGTCCTCGACCAGTACCAGGCCCGGGGTGTGCGGGCCGAGCAGGATGCCGGCGAGCATGAACAGCGGGATCGTCGGCAGCCCGATCCGGCCGCCGAGACGGGCGAGGAACGCGGCGGCGAGGAAGGCGCCGCCCATGGCGAGCAGGGTGTCAGCGTGTCCCACGGGTCACCGCCTTCGACCGCGTCGGGGTCAGGACGTACAGGACTTCACGGGGGTGGATGCGGTTTCTCCTTCGTCGGGAGGGGATCCAGGTCTCCCTGTCACCGTCGCACCCCGGGGGCCGGCCCCACCATCGGTGACAACACTCATTTCGGGCCCGTGATCCCGGCGGTCGGCGGCCCCGCCCCCCGTCGACAGAGTCCGCTCCCGTCAACTCCGGGTGAAGCGATACGTCTTGCTGTCCGTCAGGACACAGAAGCCCGGTGACAGGACGATGACCCGAAGGGTGCCGGTGCGCCGGTCGTAGTCGATGCCCTCCGTCTCGAAGGTGCCGGAGCACGAGCTGCGCAGCGGAAGTTGACGCAGGGCGGTGACGTGGCCCGTGACGTCGGCCGTGCCGTTCGGTTCGGCGGAGAGGTCGACCTGGAGCAGCGGCTTGGTGATGCCGAAGAGCGTGCCCGCCGGGTCGTCGGAGGAACACAGCAGCCGGGTCGCGGTGACGAAGTCGCAGCCCTGTACGTCGCGTACGGCGTGGTCGAGGCGGACCGTGGAGGCCTGCGGGAGGTTCGCCGACGGCGAGGTGCCCGGGTTCACGCCCGGGGTGGGGAAGACCAGCAGCCGGCTCATGGTGCCGTACTCGCCGGCGAGCATCCACTGCCCGCCGGGGGTGACGGCGACCCAGGAGTTGTTCCGGGCCTCGCCCGGGCCGAGGGTGTGGACGTACTCGGACCAGGTCCCGCCCGGCGCCTGGACGCGGAACATCTTCGTCGTGCCGTCGTCCCGCTGGTACGGCTCGATGTAGTGGCCGTCGTACGAGGCGTCGGGGTCGCCGATGTGGTTCCATCCCCGGCCGCTCACGCCGACGGGGATGGTGCCGATCCCGGTGTACCGGTTGGCGGCCCCCGCCGGGACCTCGACCGAGGTGAGGCCCTGGCTCTCGGTGAGCGCGTCGGCGCGGTCGGAGCCGGCCTCGGTCCAGGTGTCGGCGGCGGAGGCGGGCGGGGCCGCGGTCAGCAGGGCGGCGGCCGTGAGCGGGGCGAGGGCGGCGAGGACCGTACGGCGGCGCCGGGCGCGCAGGGGCATGGAGGCGTCTCCTCTGGGGGCTGGGGCGTGTCCGGCGGACAGTCTGGCCGCCCCAGGTGGTCATGTACAGACCAAACAGGGGAACGGTGGCTGTCGGCGGGATCACAGGCTCGCGCTGCGACTTTCCCTGACGGCCGTCACCGTGTCAGGAGATGGTGGAAGATGCGGACGGCGGCGTCGCAGACTCGGTTGAACGCGGTAGAACAAGGGGAGTCGGCACGGGGGAACGACGTGCCGTGAGAGCGGCGAAGGCGGTGCGTGGCATGAGATCAGCCGGGGTTCCCGCGCCGGAGGACGGCGAGCCGGTGCGCGGCCCGGGGCGGCCGAGCGGACTGCTCGACGAGCTCGGCGTGGCCTCCGTGGTCCTGGACACGCAGGGACGCATCGTGCTGTGGAGTCCGCAGGCCGAGGAGCTGTTCGGCTATCCGGCCCGGGAGGCCCTCGGGGAGTACGCGGCCCGGATCATGGTCCACGAACAGCACGTCGACCTGGTCGTCAAGCTGTTCTCCGATGTCATGGCCACCGGCCAGAGCTGGGCCGGCGCGTTCCCCATCCGGCGCAAGGACGGCGGCACCCGCCTGGTGGAGTTCCGCAACATGCGGCTCCTCGACGACCACGGCGACGTCTACGCGCTGGGCCTGTGCGCCGACCAGTCGACCGTACGGCGGCTGGAGCGGGACGTGGCGCTGTCGACCCGGGTGGTCGCGCAGTCCCCGATCGGCCTGGTCGTCCTGGACACCGAACTGCGGTACGTCTCCGTCAACCCCGCGCTGGAACGGATCAACGGCCTCCCGGCCGAGGACCACGTCGGGCGCACGATCCACGAGATCCTGCCGCAGATCGACGCCGACGCCGTCGAGACCGCGGCCCGTGAGGTGCTGCGCACCGGCAGACCGCTCGTCGACCAGCACACCTTCGGCCGTACGCCTGCCGATCCGGACCAGGAACACGCCTGGACCATCTCCTTCTACCGTCTGGAGGACGCGGTCGGCACCGTGCTGGGCGTGGCAGGTTCGGTGGTGGACATCACCGAACAGCACCGGGCCGCCGTCGAGGCGGAGGCCGCCCGGCGGAGGCTGGCCCTCGTCGCCGACGCCACCGCCAGGATCGGCACCACCCTGGACCTGGAGCGCACCGCCCGGGAGCTGGCGGGGGTCGCCGTGCCGGAACTCGCCGACTGCGCGGCCGTGGATCTGCTGGAGGCCGTGGTCCAGGGCAGGCCCAGCACCCTCGGACCCGCCGAGGCGGCGTTGATCCGCGCGCTCGCCGTCGAGGCGGACCGCGTCCCCGACGCGCTGCGGGCGGCCGACCCGCCCGGACAGGTGGCCCGGTACGCCGCCGACCGGCTGGTCACCGAGTGCGTGCGCAGCGGACAGCCCGTGCTGGTGGCCCGGGTGGAGGCCGAGGACCTGCCTCGCATCGCGCGCTCCCCCGAGGCGGCGAAGCTGCTGGAGCGGGCGGGCGTCCACTCCTATCTGGCCGTGCCTTTGATCGCGCGCGGCGAGGTGCTCGGCTCCCTCGACCTCAAGCGCATCCGCAATCCCGTGCCGTTCAGCGAGGACGACGTGCTCCTGGCGCGGGAGCTGGCCTCCCGTGCCGCCCTCCAGATCGACAACGCCCGCTGGTACCAGAACGCCCGCGACACCGCCCTCACCCTCCAGCGCAGCCTGCTGCCGAGCCATCCGCGGGTGACCGGCGGCCTGGAGGTGGCCTCCCGCTACCAGCCCGCGGGCGCCACCGCGGAGGTCGGCGGCGACTGGTTCGACGTGATCCCGCTGGACGGCGGCAAGACCGCGCTCGTCGTCGGTGACGTGATGGGCAGCGGTATCAACGCGGCCGCGACGATGGGCCGGCTGCGCACCGCGACGACCACCCTGGCCTCCCTCGACCTCGATCCGGCCGTCCTCCTGGAACACCTCGACCGGATCACCGAGGACCTGGACCACTCCATCGCCACCTGTGTGTACGCCGTCCACGATCCGCGGCTCGGGCAGTGCCGGATCGCCAACGCCGGACACCTGCCTCCGGCCCGGCTGCGCCCCGGCCGTCCCCCCGAGCTGCTCGACCTGCCCACCGGCGCACCGCTGGGCGTGGGCGGGGTCGCCTTCTCCACCACCACCGTCGACCTGACACCCGGCGACCGGCTCGTGCTCTACACCGACGGCCTCGTCGAGACCCGTCAGCACCCCCTCGACGAACGCCTCGACGCCCTCCTGGCCCTCCTCGACGGCCCGGACCGCCCGTTGGAGGAGGTCTGCGACCTGCTGCTGCGGACCCTGCACCAGCCGGACAACTCCGACGACGTGGCACTCCTCATCGCGCGGGTGCAGACCTCCTAGCCCGCGTGGGGCGCCCGCGTGAGGCGTCAGGGGCGGGCGTCTCGATTCACAGGAACCGATTACCGGATTCTTACCGCCCGCATCCCACAATCACAGCAAGGCGAGGCACGGCAGTGCGCCGATGCCGCAGTGCCGCGTCCGAGGGGAGCGAGCCGTGACACACGATCCGGACCAGCCGCACACCACCGGCAACGAACCACCAGAGCCGCCCACCGGGACGACGCCCCACCAGGAGGTGGTCACCGGTCCCGGTGGCGCGGAACCACGGACCACAGGGGTCCGGCGGCGCGCCTCCGCCCGCACCCGCACGGTCGTCGCGGCGACGGCAGTCGCCGTCCTGGCCGTCGGAGGCACGGTCGCCTACGCCGCCACTTCGGCGGACTCGGGCCCCTCGGCCACCGGGGCCACACCCTCCGGATCCGCGTCGGCCTCGCTGTCACCGGACGAGCGCCCGGGCGACGGACACGGCCGCGGCCCGTGGTTCGGACGCGGCGGAAACGCCGTGCACGGCGAGTCGACCGTGAAGGACCCCGACTCGGACGAGTGGGTGGTCCGGATCTGGCAGCGCGGCACCGTCGAGAAGGTGGACGGCGACCAGGTCACGGTCAAGAGCGAGGACGGCGCCGTGTGGACCTGGACCGTCGACGCGGACACACAGGTCCTCCCCGAGGGCACGTCCGGCTCGGACGCCCTCACGAAGGGAGACACGGCCTTCCTGGCCGGTACCCGCTCCGACGACGGCGACCGGACCGCCACGCGCGTCCTCACCGGCACCTGGCCCGGCACCCGGCACAAGGAGGGCGACGGCGGCTGGCTCGACAGGCTCCCGGGTCACGGCCCGCGCGACGAGCGCGGGAGCAGCCCGTCGGGGAGCGGCGCGACGACCTGAGACCGGGAGCGCCCGCCGTCCGGGCCCGGGGCTCACGCAGGACTGTCGGCCGCCACGGGTGCGTCCTCGTCCTCGTGGGTCGCCTCGCGCCGTGGCAGCAGCAGCGGTGTCGCCAGCAGAAGCAGGCCCGCCACGGCGAGGGCGGTGCGCGTGCCGGTGAGGCCGGCCAGCAGTCCCCACAGGGCCGTGAGGATCGCGGTGGTCAGCTTGCCGGTGATGGACCACGCGGTCAGGGTGCGGGCGACCCGGTCCGGCGCGGTGCGGTTCAGCCGGTGGGTGGCGAGCACCGGGTTGTACACGCCGATGCAGGTGATCAGCCCGAGTTCCACGGCCATGACGAGCACGAGTCCGGCGTTTCCGGGCCCGATGAAGACCAGCCCGATCGGCCAGCAGGCGCGCAGCGTCCCGGAGACGAGCAGCACCCGGTGCTGTCCGAAGCGGGCGACGAGCGGGCGGGACAGACGTGAGCCGATCAGGCCGCCCAGGCAGGGCACCGCGAAGGCGAGGCCGTACTGCCAGGGGGCGAAGCCCAGATCGCCGAGCATGAGGACGGCGAGCAGCGGCGCACCCACCATGATCAGGGCGTTGACCAGGACGGTGTTGAGGAACAGGGGGCGCAGGACGGGGCTGGTGAGGATGTACCGCCAGCCGTCGAGGAGGTCGCCCGCCCGGAACCGTGCCGGTGGGCCGGTGCGCACGGGCGGTGCCTCCTTGCCCCCGATCGCGCAGAGGCCCAGGGCCGACAGGAGGTAGCTGACGGCGTCGGCGACCACGGTCATCACGGGGCCGAACAGGCCGACGGCGGCCCCGCCGGCGGGCGGCCCGAGGACGGTCGCGGTCCAGGTGGTGGCCTCGAACCTGCCGTTGGCGATCAGCAGGTCCTCGTGGGGCACGAGTGTCTTGAGGAAGGATCCGGAGGCGGCGGTGAAGGTGATGTCGGCCGCCGAGACGACGACCGCCACGACCAGGAGATGGGCGAAGGTGAGCCGGTCGAGGGCGAACGCGAGGGGCACGGTCGCCATCGCGGCGAACCGGATCAGGTCCATCGCGATCATCACCGGCCGCTTGCGGCGGAACTCCACCCACGGTCCGAGCGGCACCGCCACGGCGGCCCCGACGGCGAGCCCCGCCGCCGCCAGCACGGACACATGGGTCGGCCCGGCGTGCAGCACGACGACCGCGATCAGCGAGAACGCGTCGAAGGCGAACCGGGTGCCGAAGGCGCTGACGCCGTACGCGGCCCACAGCCACCCGAACGACCGCCCCAGCGACCGTCTCTCTGCCACGTCCCGCCCCTCCCCTTCGCCCGCGCCCGACGCCCTCACGACAACGTCGCGTTGACCGCGGACATCAAAGCGGGCGGCGGGTCCGCAGATCAAACAACCGCCGGGACCGGGCAGCCACAACCGCACGTTGTACCTCTAGGGTGGCCGCCGTGGATCTCGATGCCGTACGCACCTTCGTCGCCGCCGCGGACGCCGGCCGGTTCCAGGAGGCGGCCGGCGCCCTGTCGATCACCCAGCAGGCCGTGTCGAAGCGGGTGGCCGCGCTGGAGAAGGATCTCGGGGTGCGGCTGTTCACCCGGACCGCGCGCGGTGCCCGGCTCACCATCGACGGGCAGGCGTTCCTGCCCCACGCCCGCGAGCTGCTGCGGGCCGAGGAGCGGGCCGCGGCCTCGGTACGGCCCGGGCGACGCGCCCTGCGGGTCGACGTGATCGGCCGCCGGCTGGCCCCCGCCGACCTGGTGCGCGACTTCCACCGCGCGCACCCGGGGATCGAGCTGGACGTCGTGACCCTCTTCGACGCCGACGCCGCCCTCGCGGCGGTGCGGTCCGGCACGATCGACGCGTCCTTCCGGGCCGTCACCGTGCCCGCCCGGGAGCTGCCCGACGGCATCGCGGCCCTGCGGGTGTACGACGAGCCCCTCCAGTTGGTCACCGGGCCGCAGCACGTGTTCGCCGGGGCCCGCTCCGTCCGTCCCGGGCAGCTGGCTGGGCACCGGATCTGGATGCCCGGTCTCGTCGCGGGCACCGAGTGGGCGACGTTCTACGACGATCTCGCGGCGGCCTTCGGGCTCACCATCGAGGCGACCGGCCCCCACTTCGGCACCGAACCGCTGCTGGACACCGTCGCCGACTCCGCGACCGTGGCGACCTTCGTCGGCGAGGGGACCCGCCTCGTGTGGCCCGCCGGACAGGACCTGCGGCGCATCCCCGTCCAGGATCCGACGCCGGTGTACCCGCACTCACTTCTGTGGCGCTCCGACAATCCCCATCCCGCGCTCGGCGCCCTGCGCGCCCACCTCGGCTCCGCCCGCCGTGAGGACGGGACGTGGGCGCCGCGATGGGCCCGGTAGACCGCCGTCGGGCGAGGCCGCCCGGCGAAGGTGCTCGGCCAGTGCGGCGGCGGACGCGGGGCGTTCCTTGGCGCCCCAGGCCAGCATCAGCCGGCGGTGTGCCCAGGTGTCCCGGAGGTCGCACACGTCGACCGGGGGTCCCGCGTCGAGGGCCCGGCGGGGCACGACGGCGAGCCCGACGCCCGCGGCCGCCAGGGCGACCAGGACGTTGAGGTCGGCGACGGTGGTGCGGTGCCGTGCCGCCGGGGCATGTGCTCCGAGGTTCTCCTCGATCCAGTGGCGCAGCGCGGAGTCGGCGTCGAGCCCGACGAGGGGATGTTCGGCGACCTCGCTGTAGGCCATCGCGCTCCGGCCGGCGAGGATCCCGTCGCGCTGGCCGATCACGACGAGGGGGTCGTCGCAGAGGGGTTCCAGGTCGAGCCCGCTGTCCCGGGCCTCGTTCTCCAGCACGACTCCCAGGTCCGCCGCTCCGTCGGCGAGCAGGCGCACGGTGTCGCGGCTACGGCTCTCGCGGACCGTGACGTCGGCGTCGGGATGTGCCCGCAGGAAGGAGACCAGGGTCCGCGGCACGAGCCAGTGCGTCGCGGAGCCGCCGGTCAGCAGGGCCAGCGGAGCGTCGGGCGAGCGGGTGTAGCCGGCCACCGCACTGTCGAGCCGGATCGTCCGGTCGATGACCTCCCGGGCGTGCCGGGCCAGGGTCGTCCCGGCCGGGGTGGGCCGCACGCCCCGGCGGCCGCGGACCAACAGGGCCACACCGGCGTGGTGTTCCAGGGCGCGCACCCGTGCGCTGGCCGACGGCAGGCTCAGGTGCATCCGCCGGGCGCCCGCCGTGATCGATCCCTCCGCCACGACGGCGAGGAAGAGACGCAGATCGTCCAGGTCGTAGCGCATGCCCCCGAGCCTATGGCACAGCCTTAGGCTGGGTGCGTCAACGGCGCATTGTGGACCCGCCCGTCACGGCGTGATGCTCGACGGGTGCCCGAGACCCTGCTCGTCCTGTTGGCCGGTCTCGCCGCCGGCGCGTTGAACGCCGTCGGCGGGGGCGGCACCTTCGTCGCGCTGCCCGCTCTGGTGGCGGCCGGCCAGTCGCCGGTGACGGCGAACGCGTCCTCGACGATCGCGCTCGTGCCCGGCGCGGTGGCCGGCGCCTGGGTGTACCGGCGCGAACTCGCCCCGGTGGGACCGGCGTCCACGAAGTCGCTGACCGCGGTCAGTGTGCTCGGGGGCGGCCTCGGCGCCGCTCTGGTGCTGGCGCTGCCGTCGGAGTCCTTCGACGCCGCGGTGCCGTGGCTGCTGGCCTTCGCCACGGTGCTGTTCGCCTTCGGCGGCCGTCTGTCCGGGGCCCTGCGCGGGACGCTGGACCGCCCGCTCGCGCCGGGTCCCCGGACCGTTCTGGTCATGCAGTTCGTGCTCGCCGTCTACGGCGGATACTTCGGCGGTGGCGTAGGCATCATGATGCTCGCGGTGTGGAGCGTCGGCCTCGGGATCGACTCGGCGACCGGCAATCCGATGCGGATCGCGCAGCTCGCGGCCATCTATGTCAGCGCGACGGCGCTGTTCCTCGCCATCTCCGACGCCCGGAGCAGCCCCCTGGTGCTCACGACCATGGTGGCCGGCGCGGTGGCGGGTGGATTCGGCGGCGCCCATCTCGCGCGCCGCCTTCCCGCCCGGCTGCTGCGGGCCGTCGTCCTGAGCACCGCCGTGACGATGACCGTCCTGTATTTCCTGCGTGGTTGAACCATGGGGGCGTGATGACCGATCCGCGCGGCGCGCGGCACAGGGGCGACGGTGACACGGAAGCCGCCGCGCCCTTCACCGACGCACCCTTCACCGACGCGTCACGAGCCCGCGTGGTGCTGTCCTACGAGGCGTACGAGCTGGCCGATCTCGCCCGGGCCGCAGTGCCGATCGGCGCGGGCGAGCTGTGTGCCGACGGCACCGTGCGGTCCCCGGGCGCCGTGCTCGCCGATGCCGCCCGGCTGCTCGGCGCCGCGCGGCAACTCCTGGAGGCCGCCGCCGTGTTCGAGCGTGTGGGCGGTGCGAGCTGGCAGCGCGTCGGCGAGGTGCTGGGGCTGTCCGCGCAGGCCGCACGGGCCCGTTTCGCGCCGGCCGAGGCCCGATTCCGCGACCGCCCGCCTTCCCCCGGGGACCCGTCGGCCGGCTGCTGGCGGACCTACCTCTCCCGGGAACCCCTGGAAGCGGCCCTGGACCTCGACGACTGGGTCCTGCGCCAAGGAGACGGCGACCGCGACGGAGACAGCGATCCAGGTCCGGCACCGGTCTCCGGCGGCCTGGTCCGCGAGGACCCGACCGCCAGGCACTCCGGCCGTTAGGGTGCGACCCCGATCACGACGTCGGTGTACATCTCCTCGGACACGGCCAGGCGGGTCTCCAGACCTGCCCGGCCGAAGGCGGCGACGGCCGCCGGGGCCTGGCGTTCGCTCGTCTCGACCAGCAGACAGCCGCCGGGGGCCAGCCATCGCGGCGCCTCGGCCGCGACGCGCCGCAGGACGTCGAGTCCGTCCGTGCCGCCGTCGAGGGCGACCAGCGGCTCGTGGTCGCGGGCCTCCGCGGGCAGCAGGCCGACCTCGCCGGTCGGGACGTACGGCACGTTGGCCGCGAGGATGTCCACCCGGCCCCGCAGGCCGTCGGGCAGCGCCTCGAACAGGTCGCCCGCGTGAACGTGACCGCCGACGGAGGCGACATTGCGGCGTGCGCAGCGCACCGCCGCCGGATCGATGTCGGCGGCATGCAGCTCGACCCCTATGAGCGCGGCGGCCAGTGCCGCGCCCACGGCGCCCGAGCCGCAGCACAGGTCCACGACGACGGAGGCGTCCGGGACCTGGGCGAGGGCCTGCTCGACGAGGAACTCCGTACGGCGGCGGGGCACGAAGACACCGGGTTCCACGGCGATGCGCAGCCCGCGGAACTCGGCCCAGCCCAGGACGAGTTCGAGCGGCTGCCCGGCGACCCGGCGGTCCACCAGGTCGGCGAGTTCTTGCGTGTCACGGGCGGCGGCCAGGATCAACCGCGCCTCGTCCTCGGCGAAGACACAGCCGGCGGCCCGGAGCGCGGCGACGACGGAGTCACGCGATGCCGCGGAGAACGAGGGAAAAGACGGAGAGGACGGAGAAGACGGAGAAAGTGGAGGCATGGAAGCCGAGAGCCTTTCGGGAGCCGAAGGGTGCTCCCGCGGTCACCTACCGACGGTGATCCGCGCCGGTTCGAGGGATGAGCACCCGAGCTGACACAGCGGTAATGGGTCTCACCTCCTCGGGACTTCACGACTGGGACCGCCCACAGCCGGGCGTCACAGTACCTCACCGTTTCGAGTTGTAGTATGCAACGAACAGCATGAGGGAGGTCCCGGTGGACGCAGAGCAAACGGCCGTGGAGACCATCCAGCGCGAGATGACCGTGTTCGCCCGCCGGGCCCGGGCGTCCGCCGGGCGCATGCATCCGGAGCTGTCGCTGGTGTCGTACACCCTGCTCGGGCACCTGGAGGAGAGCGGCGGCTGCCGCGCCACCGACCTGGCCGCCTACTACGCGCTGGACAAGTCCACGGTCAGCCGCCAGGTGAGCGCCCTGGAGCGGGCCGGGCTCGTCGAGCGGCGCCAGGACCCGGAGGACCATCGCGTCCAGGTGCTGGACCTGACCGAGGCGGGCAGGCGCATCCTCGCCCAGGTCACGGTGCGCCGCCGGGCCGCCGTCCGGGAGCGGCTGGAGGACTGGCCGCAGGAGGATCTGGACCGGTTCGCCGGTTATCTGGTCCGCTACAACGGCTCGACGGGTGCGCGGCCCGCGGACGACTGACCGCGTCTACGGCAGGCGGGCGGCCCCGCGGTCGGCCGTCGCGGCACCCGGGCCGCCAGGAAGGCGGTCCCGCGGCGCAGCCGGAAACCCAGGGACTCGTAGAGCCGGATGGCGTCGGTGTTCGCGGCCGCGGTGTGCAGGAACGGGGTCTCGCCGCGTTCCCGGATGCCGTGGGCGACGGCCCGGACGAGCCGCGTCCCGAGGCCCTGGCCGCGGGCGGCGGGGTCGGTGCAGACCGCGCTGATCTCGGTCCAGCCCGGCGGATGCAGCCGCTCCCCCGCCATGGCGACGAGGGTGCCGTTGCGCCGTATGCCCAGATAGGTGCCGAGTTCGACGGTGCGGTGCAGGAACGGGCCGGGGCGGGTGCGGGCGACCAGGTCGAGCATCTCGGGCACGTCGGCCGGCCCGAGCCGGACCGCCTCCGGGGCGGGGGCCGCGGCCAGGCTCTCGTCGACCAGCTGCACGCCGGCTATACGGAACGTGACCTCCCAGTCGTCCGGGAGGCGGCCGCAGTAGCCGGACAGCGGGACCTCGGCGCCGGGGCCCGCGAGCGCCGCGAGATCCGCCCAGTCCTTCGCGTCCGGTTCGTCGGGCAGCGCCACCCACCCCGTCACGTCGACCGGGTAGCGCAGCACACGGCCGCGCCGCTCGGCGAAGCGGGCGTGCGGGCCGGTGAGTGAGGCGAGGGCGGGATTGTCGAGGATGTGCGGGGTGTCGGCGGGCAGCGCGTCGAGCCGTGCGGCGCGGTCGGTGACCGTCGCCGCCGTGCTCGTTTCCGTGGTCATCGGGCGACCTCGATCACGACCTTGCCGCGGGCGTGGCCGTCCTCGACGGTGCGCAGCGCTTCGCCGGCCTGTTCGAGGGGGAACGTGCGAGTGATGTACGGGTCGAGCCGGCCGTCCACGACGAGGCGGGCGACCTCTTCGAGGACGGCCGCGGTGCGGGCCCGGGCCACGCGGGCGCCGCCGAGCCGTTCCACCTCCTCGACCGGGGCGCCCGCGGTGATCAGACGGGTCCGGTCGGTGAGCAGTCCGGCGGCCTCGGCCAGCACGTCGCCGCCCACCAGGTCGTAGACCCCGTCGACGCCGTCCGGGGCCGCCGCCCGCACCCGGGCGTCCCAGCCCGGCCCGGACGGGACGTGGACGGCCCCGAGCGCCTCGACGAAGTCCTTCTTGCCCTCGCTCGCGACGCCGACGACGCTCAGCCCGGTAGCCCGGGCGATCTGCACGGCCGCCGCTCCGACACCGCCGCCCGCGCCCGTGACCAAGAGGGTCGCCCCGGCGGGCAGGTCGAGATGGCGGATCCCGTCGTACGCGGTCGCGGCGGCCACCGGCAGGGTCGCGGCGCTTGCGAAGGACAGGGCGGCGGGCTTGTGCGCGGTGACCTCGGCGGACAGCAGGGCGTACTCGGCATACCCTCCGGCGACCGTGTTGCCGAAGACCTCGTCCCCGGCGGCGAACCCCTCGACGCCCTCGCCGACCTCCTCCACGACCCCCGCGGCCTCGCGGCCGAGGACGGCGGGGAACACCTGTTCGCCGTCGCCGGGCCGGACGTGTCCCGTGCGCAGCTTCCAGTCGACGGGGTTGATCCCGGCGGCCCGCACCGCGACCAGGACCTGCCCGGGGCCGGGCGCGGGCCGGGCGACCTCCATGAGGGCCTCGGTCTCCGGCCCGCCGTACCGGGTGAAGACATACGCCTTGGGCATGGCTCCCACTCTCCTCCGCTGCCGTCGGGTCTCCGGTTGTATGGGCCACCGGTCTCACCACCAGTCGGCAAGGAGGATCGGTGGCCCGCTATTCCCGGGGCGCGGGAGAGTTCACGCGGCCGTCACGATCCGGGGGCGGGGCCGGGCGCGAGGCATACCTGACATGCACGTACGGTTGACCGGGTAGGACATCGCCCCGTCGTCACGCTGGAATCGCATGAACGTCACCCGAGGCTTCACCGGACGCGACCGCGTCCACAACCCCGGCCTGCCGCCCGGACAGTACGACGCCGGCGACGACTGGCCCGTCCTGTCCGCGGAGGTCACACCCGAGCTCGCGCCCGCCGACTGGACCTTCCGCGTCGACGGACTGGTGGAGCGGCCGCACACCTGGGACTGGGACGAGGCGCACGCCCTGCCGCCGTCGGCCTACGAGGGCGACATCCACTGCGTGACGAGCTGGTCGAAGTTCGGCGTGCGGTTCGGGGGCGTGTCACTGGACGCGTTCCTGGATGTGGTGCGGCCCCATGGGTCCGCCACCCATGCCGTCGCCTACTCCCACACCGGCTACACCACGAACCTGCCGCTGGCCGACCTCACCGGCGGCCGGGCCTGGATCGCCTGGGAGTACGACAGCGAGCCGCTGGCCGCCGAGCACGGCGGCCCGGCCCGGCTGCTGGTGCCGCACCTGTACTTCTGGAAGAGCGCCAAGTGGATCGCGGGCCTCAGGCTCCTCGACCACGACGAGCCGGGCTTCTGGGAGCAGAACGGCTACCACGCCCGCGGCAACCCCTGGGAGGAGCAGCGGTACTCCGGTGACTGACATCTCCACCTCCTCGTTCTCCTCGTTCACTCCCTCGACGCGGTTCGCGGTGCCGGGCCGGATCGCCGTCAGCAACCGGGCCGCCGCCCTGTGGCAGACGGCCACGCTCACCGAGATCCGCCGGGAGACCCCGCACGCGGCCACGTTCCGGTTCGCGGTGCCCGCCTGGGCGGGCCATCTGCCCGGCCAGCACCTGATGCTGCGGCTGACCGCCGAGGACGGCTACACGGCCCAGCGCCACTACTCGATCGCCTCCGCGCCCGACGACGCCGGCCACATCGAGCTGACCCTCGATCACGTCGAGGGCGGCGAGGTCTCCGGCTGGTTCCACACGGTGGCGAAGCCCGGGGACGAGGTGGAGGTGCGCGGCCCGCTGAGCGGCTTCTTCGCCTGGCCCGGCGACCGGCCCGCGCTGCTGATCGGCGCCGGCTCCGGTGTCGTACCGCTGATGTCGATGGTGCGCCACCACCGGGCGCGGGAGCTGTCCGTGCCGCTGCGGCTGCTGGTGTCCGCGCGCCGCCCCGAGGAGCTGATCTACGCGCGGGAGCTGGGCACCGAGACGACACCGGTGTTCACGCGGAGCGCGCCGGAGGGTGTGCCCGTGGGACGTATGGCGGCCGCCCATGTGGCCTCTGTCCTGGCGGACCAGCCTCCCGGTGGGTGGGAGGCCTATGTGTGCGGCTCCAACGCCTTCGCCGAGCACGCCTCACGTCTGCTGGTCGAGGCCGGTCAGCCGGTCGACCGGATCCGGATCGAACGCTTCGGCTGACGTGCCGACCGGCGTGCGGACTGACGCGCCGGCGACGTTTCGCGGCGTCACCAAGGGGCACTCCTGAGCGGCGACGGGGGCCGTTCGCCCGGAAAGACCGGGTTGGTGTTGTGGTGGGCGATGCCGGTGCATGGGTACCAGATTGGTGTGGACACTCGCATGCGCGTACGCGCGCGGCACAGGGGGACGCGCCGGTGTGTGCGTCCCCTCCGGCTGCGGTGACGGGCCAGGAGGTCGACATGGGAACCCGGGTGCGCGGATGGCGCTGGCGGAGCAATCCGCTCAGGCGGCGGTCGGACGTCGTGGAGGCCTGGACGGTTCTCGCCGTCGCGGTGCTGCTGCTCGTGGGGGCGCCGGTGGCCGGTGTGATCGGGGCCTGGTGGGCCCACGGGGAGGCTCGGGCGGTGGCCGCCGAGCAGCGGGCCGACCGTCATCGTGTCCGGGCCGAGGTCGTCGGCAGAACGTCCAACGCGCTGCCCTCGGTGCAGGGCGGCCGGGGACAGACGGTCCGGGCGAGCGTGCGCTGGACCGAGCCGGGCAGCGGCCCGCGGACGGCGACGGCTCGTGTTCCGGCCGGCACCGACCGCGGTGACTCGGTCGAGGTGTGGTTCGACGCCCGCGGCCGGAACGTTCCCCCGCCGCCGAACGAGACCTCCGTCTGGCAGCACACCCTCACCGTCGGTACGTGCGCCACGGGCGGTGCCGGCGCGCTGGTCCTTCTCGGCCGCGCCGTGGTCCTGGGCGCCGCCAACCGCCGGCGGATGGCCGAGTGGGAGCGGGAGTGGGCCCTGACCGAGCCGCAGTGGACGCGCCGCCGGGCCTGATCCAGCCGTCACACCGGGGCTCCGCCGCAGAGCCGTCACACCGGGGCTCCGCCGCAGAAGGGACGACCGGCCTGCACGCCCTGCTGCATCCGCCGCGCGACCCTGCCTACACGTCCTGCTGCATCCGCCGCGCGATCCGGCCATGCGTCCGCAGCGCGTCCGCGAGCCCCGGCGGGACCGGCTCGCCCCGGTCGACCAGGACGCGGCCGGCCACGACCGTGGTCCAGGCGCGGGCGGGCCCGCAGCGCAGCCAGGCCTCCACGGGATCGCTGAACGCCCCGGCGCGGGCGACCTCGTGCAGGTCCCAGACGACCAGGTCGGCGCAGGCACCGGGCCGCAGGTGCCCCGGTTCGTCCCCGCGCCCCAGACAGCGGGCCGAGCCGTGGGTGGCGATGTCGAGGGCGTCCCGCGCGGTCATCGCACCGGGTCCGTCGCGGTAGCGGCCGAGGAGCAGGGCGCCGCGGGTCTCCATCCAGAGCGAGGCGTGGTCGGTGGAGGCGGAGCCGTCGCAGCCGATGCCGACGGGCAGACCCATCTCGCGCATCTCGCGCACCCGGGCCGTACCGCCGCCGATGAGCATGTTGGAGCTGGGGCAGTGCGCCACCCCGACCCCCGCCGCGGCGAGGCGGCGCAGTTCGGCGTCGTTCGGATAAATGCAGTGCGCCACCCAGGTGCGGTCGCTCATCCAGCCGGTGTCCTCGAAGTACTCGACGGGCCGGCAGCCGTACGTCCGAAGGCAGTAGGTGTCCTCGTCGCGGTCCTCGGCGAGGTGGGTGTGCAGGCGTACGTCATGGCGCTCGGCGAGTTCGGCGGTCGCCGTCATCAGCTCCCTGGTCACCGAGAACGGGGAGCAGGGCACGAGGGCGACCCTGATGAGCGCGCCGGGCGAGGGGTCGTGGTGGGCCCGGATCAGCCGTTCGCTGTCGGCGAGGACCTCCTCGTCGGTCTGGGTGACGCTCCGCGGCGGCAGGCCGCCGTCCTCGACGGACCGGGTCATCGAGCCGCGGGTGGCGTGGAAGCGGAAGCCGATGTCGCGGGCGGCCCGGATCTCGGCGTCGACCAGGCCGGGGCGCGGGTGGACGTAGAGGTGGTCGGAGGAGGTGGTGCAGCCGCCCATCAGCAGCTCGGCCATGCCGACGTAGGCCGAGACGTGCGCGGCCTCCTCGTCGAGGGCGGCCCACAGCGGGTACAGGGTGGTCAGCCAGTCGAAGAGGGAGCCGTTCACGGCGGGCGCGTAGGCGCGGGTGAGGTTCTGGTAGATGTGGTGGTGCGTGTTGACCAGACCGGGCGTGATCAGGCGTCCGGCGGCGGAGACGGTGGCCTGGGCCTCGGGTTCGGTTCCGGCCGGGCCGACGGCGGTGACCCGACCACCGGCCGTCGCCAGCCAGCCGCCCGGGATCTCCCGCTCGCCGTCCACGACGAGCAGTTCGGCATCCCTGACCAGCAGCTCCACTGCGGTGACCGACGCGACAGCGGCAGACGTCATGGCGCCATGCCAGGTGCGTAGCGGGACAAAGGCCTGGCGATACGTCCGATCACCCACGTACGGTGTGATCATCCGCACCCACCCTTCGCAAAAGGCGGCCACAGATGCCTCTGTTCGACCTGCCCCTCGACGAACTCCGCGAGTACCGCAGCGAGTCGGCCGAGCCCGAGGACTTCGACGCGTTCTGGTCCAAGACCCTCACGGAGGCTCGCGCATACGACCTGGACGCCCGCTTCGAACTCGTCGACACCGGCCTGTCGACGGTGAAGGTGTACGACGTGACGTTCGCCGGTTTCGGCGGTCACCCGGTCAAGGGCTGGTTCACGATCCCCGCCGAGGTGTCCGCCCCGGTCCCGGTGGTCGTGGAGTACATCGGGTACGGCGGCGGGCGCGGTCTGCCGCACGAGCATCTGCTGTGGGCGTCGTCGGGCCGGGCGCACTTCGTGATGGACACCCGCGGCCAGGGCAGCGCGTGGGGCGGCGGCGGTGGCACCGCGGACCCGGTGGCCGGCGGGCCCGCGTTCCCCGGCTTCATGACGCGGGGCATCGACGCCCCCGAGAACTACTACTACCGCCGGGTGTTCACGGACGGCGTCCGTGCGGTGGAGGCGGCCCGCTCGCACCCGCTGGCCGACCCGGCGCGCACGGTCGTCACGGGCGGCAGCCAGGGCGGCGGCATCTCGATCGCGGTGGGCGGTCTGGTGCCCGACCTGGCGGCGGTCGCGCCGGACGTGCCGTTCCTGTGCGACTTCCCGCGCGCGGCGACCCTGACGGACCGGCACCCGTACCGGGAGATCGGCCTCTTCCTCAAGACGCACCGCGGCCGCGCGGCGGACGTCCAGCGCACCCTCGCCTACTTCGACGGCGTGCACTTCGCCGCCCGCGGCCGGGCCCCGGCGCTGTTCTCGGCGGCACTGGAGGACCAGACCTGCCCGCCCTCCACCGTGTTCGCGGCCTACAATGCGTGGGCGCACGCCGAGAAGGACATCGAGGTGTACGACTTCAACGACCACGAGGGCGGCGGCCCGTACCAGGAGGCGGCGAAGCTGCGCTGGCTGCGGACGTACGTGTAAGCGGCGGTCGCCGACCCACGACACCCGGGTGTGGTTGCTCGCGCCCGGCACCTTCCCTTCCACTCCGACCAGTCGGTATGTTCGATGGTGCCCGGGCCGCAGCGTCGTGGCCCGGGCTTTCCGGACGACGGAGGGTTCATGTCCGAGCGAGAGCCACGGGTTCACGGCCACTGCGACGAACGCTTCGCCGCGGTGCGCACGGCGTTCGAGGAGAACTTCCGGGACCGCGCCGAGGTGGGTGCCGCCGTCACCGTCACGGTCGAGGGCACGACGGTCGTGGACCTGTGGGGCGGTTGGGCCGACGCGGAGGGCACCCGTGCCTGGGAGCGGGACACCCTGGTCAACGTGTGGTCGACGTCCAAGGGCCCGGTCGCACTGTGCGCGCACCTCCTCGCCGACCGGGGGCTGCTCGACTTCGACGCACCGGTGGCCGCCTACTGGCCCGAGTTCGCCGCGGCCGGCAAGGAAGGGGTCCTGGTACGGCATCTGCTGTCGCACCGGGCGGGACTGTCCGGTCTGCGGGAGCCCCACTCGCTCGCCCAGCTCTGCGACTGGGAGCTGACGACGAAGCGGCTGGCGGCGATGGAGCCCTGGTGGGAGCCGGGGACGGTGTCCGGGTATCACGCGCTGACGTACGGCTTCCTGGTCGGGGAGGTCGTACGGCGGATCTCTGGGCTGCTGCCGGGGGCGTTCCTGGAACGGGAGGTGACCGGGCCGCTGGGCATCGACTTCACCATCGGCCTGCCGGAGAAGGAGGCCGGCCGGGCGGCCGAGCTGGTGCAGCCGGCCGTCGCGCCGAGCAGTGAACAGGCCGCGATCTTCAGCCAGTTGGCGCCCGCCGCCCTGGCCGCCCTGACCAATCCCGGGGTAGGTGCGGCGGCCGCCCACTCCCCCGACTGGCGGGCCGCCGAGATCCCCGCCGCCAACGGCCACGGCACCGCACGGGCCATCGCCGCGCTCTACGGCGTCTTCGCGGGCCAGGGCCTGTACGGCGGCCGTCGCATCCTGTCCCCCGAGGCCACCGAGCGGGTGCGCGAGGGACAGGGCAGCTGCCGCGACCTGGTCCTGGGCGCCGGATTCGAGCACGAGACGGAGATCGGACTCGGCCTGTGGCTCAGCGGCCCGAACGGCTCGTACGGACCCAACCCCCGCGCCTACGGCCATGACGGCTTCGGCGGCTCGTGCGGGCTGGCGGACCCGGACTCGGTGGTCTCCCTGGGATACGTCATGAACCGCATGGGGCCCCACATCGCCGACGACCCGCGGAAGATGGCCCTGGTGGACGCCCTGTACAGCGCGCTGTGACAGGCGGGCCAAGCTAGGACACGGGGCGTCGCGCCACGACCAGCCGCACCCGTGGGCTGCCGTCGCGGCGGCGTCCGAACTCCGGCAGGGCCTCCAGTTCCACGTCGAATCCGGCCCGCTCCAGCTCCCGCAGCACCTCCCCCGGCCTGAAGGCCCGGTAGTACATGACGAACGGCGGCCGCCACAGGGCGTTGCGCACCCGCATCACCGTGTCGAAGCCCAGCAGCATCCAGTGGGCCGGGGAGGTCACGCGCGGCGGGGCGAGGACGGGGAAGGCGAAGCTGCCACCGGGCCGCAGGACGGAGTGGGCCTGGCGGAACAGGCCGGGGAGTTCGCCCGGCAGGAAGTGCCCGAACGCCCCGAAGCTCACGACGAGGTCGAATCCCGGCCGGAAGGGCAGGGCGCGGGCGTCTGCGCGCACCCAGGAGACGGGCGTATCGGCGGGGCGCTCCCGTTCGCGGGCCACCGCGAGCATCCCGGCGCTGAAGTCGACGCCGACCACACCCTCCCGGCACACCCGCGCCAGGACGTCGACGCCCGCGCCGGTGCCGCAGCACAGGTCGAGTCCGGTGCCGAACGGGCCCCTTCGGCGCAGCGCGGTCGCGACGGCGTCGAGGACCGAGTCCGGCGTACGGAAGGGGGTGTGGTCGAACTTCGGCGCGAGCAGGTCGTAGCCGCGCTCGACGGACGACAGTGCCTGGACGGCGAGTTCGCGGAGACTGGGGCCTTCGGGGCTGAACATCCGCGTCAGCTTAAGGGAGCGCGCGGGCCACGGAGGCGCTTGTGGCGGCCGAGCTTTCCGCGCGGCCGCCACAAGCGGCTGCCGCTTGCGCGAGGCGGTGGACAACCGGCGCGGCGTCGGCGTTACGACACGGTCAGGTAGATCTTGCGCACGGTTTCGATGGTCTTCCAGACACCGACGAAGCCCGGCTTCATGACGAAGCTGTCGCCTGCCTTGTAGATCACCGGCTCGCCACCTTCCGGCGTGAGTTCGATGACGCCGGAAATGATGTGGCAGAACTCGAAGATCTCGCCCTTGATCGAGCGCGTCTCGCCGGGCGTGGCTTCCCAGACACCGGTATTGACCGTTTCCCCGCGGGCGACGTCCTGGACCCAGGTCTTGTATGCCGGGTCGCCGGAGATCAGGCGTTCCGGCAGCGGGCCGGACTCGCGGGGTGCGAAGGAGGGATGGGGGTCGATGGTCTTCAGGAGCGACATGCTGTTCCTCTACTGGTTTTGGGCTGCGGGTGGGGTGGGGGCCTTCGGCGGCTGTCCGTGCGGGGCGATGTACGCCGCGGGTCAGATGCCGAGCATGGTGTTGAGCTCGTCCAGGGACTTCACCGTCACGTAGTCGTAGCCGTGGGTGACCGGGTCGTAGCCGCGGTCCAGCAGGACGAGGTTGCGGAAGCCCATGTCGTGCATCGGCATCAGGTCGTAGCGGGTGTGCGAGGCGACGTGCACGAAGTCCTCGGGGGACGCGTCGAGTTGGTCGAGCATGTACTCGAACGCGGCGTAGCGGGGCTTGTAGTAGCCGGCCTGCTCGGCGGTGAAGACCGCGTGGAAGTCCGCCCCCAGCCGGGGCACGCTCTCCGCCAGGCAAGAGTCGTCGGCGTTGGAGAGGATCACCAGCTTGTAGTGCTCGCCCATCTTCTTCAGCGGCTCCGGCACGTCCGCGTGCGGGCCCCAGCTGCGCACACCGTCGGCGAGGCGCTTGCCCGCGTCCGGGGCGGCCTTGACACCCCACTTGCGGCAGACCCGCTCGAAGGAGTCCTGGAGCACCTGCTCGTAGGGGTAGTACGCGCCACGGACCTGGTCGTAGCGGTAGCCGCGGAACTCCCGCACGAACTGGTCGAACTGCTCGGCGGGGATCTGGTCGCCGAGCAGCTCACGCGTGATGGGGGTCATCGGCCACTCGACCAACGTGCCGTAGCAGTCGAACGAGACGTACTTCGGCCGGAACTGAAACGAGGGGATGGGCATGAGGGTGCTCCTGTCTTTGCTGCGGGGGCTGGTGACGGCCGGTGCACGCCTTTTCGGGCATGGCTATGACAGAGGTGGCGACTTGGGTGAGGGTGATGCCGTCGGCATCACCCGGGATCAGGCGGCGCCGACTCCTGCCGGAGCGAGGAAGTCGATGGGATGGTCGGTGGTGCCGTCGAGCGCCAGATCGGCGGCGATCTCACCCATGGCGGGCGAGATCTTGAAGCCGCTGCCGGAGAAGCCGGCCATGACGATGATGTCGTCCTCGCCGGGCAGATGGCCGACGAGCGGGTTGCCGGAGTCGGTGTAGCCCTCCATGTAGGCCGACATCCTGATGGGGTCGGGGTTCAGGTCGGGCATCAGCTCGGCGATGAACTCGCGGAAGATGCCGAGCTCTTCGGGGCGGCGGACCGTACGGTCGAGCCGTTCGGGCTCGGGCACCGGCAGATGGCGTGCGAAGGAGAGACCGAGCTTGACGGACATCCCGTCGGGCGACGGGATCCCGAAGCAGTCGTGGGGTGTGGCGCGCACGAAGGGGGGAGCCCCGTCCGCGAACCAGTCGTGGCGGGTGGGCAGATGCCAGGAGCAGACCACCCGGCGGACGTCGACGCTTCGGGGAAGGTCCGGGAGCAGGGTGTTGACCCAGGGGCCCACGGTCACCACCGCGGTGTCGACGTGGTCCGTGCCCTGGTCGGTGACGATGTCCACGCCGCCGCCCGCAACGGGGGCGATCTCCCGCACCGGGGTATAGCGGTGCAGCCGGGCGCCCAGCTGTTCGGCGTGTGCCGCGGCGGCCTGGATCGACGCCTCGGGTCTGATGACGGCGCCCATCCGGTCCAGGACGGCGGTGTGCCCGTCCGGGAGGCGGTGCTGCGGGTAGCGGCGGGCGAGTTCCTCCCGGTCCAGTACCTCGTGCTCCAGACGATGGGTGGCGCTGGAGGAGAGCAACTGGCGCATGGCCGGTGACACGGTCTCTCCCATCACCAGGCAGCCGCTTCGGCGTCGCAGGGAGCGGCCCGTCTCCGCCTGGAGCTGCTCCCACAGCCCGTCCCCGAGCCGCAGCAGCGGAATGTACCCGGGTTCGCCGAGGTGGGCGGCTCGGAAGATGCGGCTCTCGCCCCCGGCCGCGCCGCGGTCGTGCCCCGGCGCATACCGGTCGTAGCCGATGACCTCGGCTCCGCGGGCGGCCAGTCGCCACATGGCCTGACTCCCCATGCTGCCGGCACCGATCACGGCGACGCGCTTCGGGATCCGCATGAGGTCGCTCCTTTCGATGGTGTGGTCTGGGTGGTGGTCGGGCCTCGGCGCGGTACGGACACCGTGCGGACCCCTCCGCTTCCGGTTCGGTTCGGGTTCGGGTTCCGCTGGGCGTCGCATTCACTTTCGGTCCGCAGGAACCCGCAGGTCAACCCACACTCTGTTCCACCTTGGGGCCTTCTTGAGACGTCCTGTCACTGCGGGCGAACCGATGGGGGACGGCTCAAGGACTTCCGTTACGTCCGTGAGCTGGGCGGCGCCGACGGCCGCGACGACGGGCTGGTCTTCACCGCTCACGGCAGTGGCTGTTCGGTCCAGATGACCTTTCCGTCGGGGGTGTAGCGGGTTCCCCAGCGTTCCGTGAGCTGGGCGACGAGGAAGAGGCCGCGGCCGCCCTCGTCCTCGGTGCGGGCGCGGCGGAGCCTCGGCGAGGTGCTGCTGCCGTCGGAGACCTCGCAGATCAGCGCGCGGTCGCGGAGCAGGCGGAGCTGGACCGGTCCGGTGGCGTGGCGGATCGCGTTGGTGACCAGTTCGCTGGCGACGAGTTCGGTGGTGAAACTCAGGTCGTCCAGGCCCCAGGCGGTCAGCTGTTCGGTGACGGCGGCCCGGGACCGGGAGACCACGGCCGGGTCGCTGGGCAGGTCCCACTGGGCGACCCTGTCGGGGCCCAGGGTGTGGGTGCGGGCGACGAGCAGGGCCACGTCGTCGCTGGGCCGGGTCGGCAGGAGCGCGTCGAGGACGGCCTCGCAGGTGTCCTCCGGCGCCCGGTCGGGATGAGCCAGCACGGTCCGCAGCAGGTCCAGGCCGGAGTCGATGTCCCGGTGCCGGTCCTCGACCAACCCGTCGGTGTAGAGCACGAGTTGGCTGCCCTCGGCGAGTTCCAGCTCCGCTGTCTCGAAGGGCATGCCGCCGAGTCCGAGCGGTGGCCCCGAGGGCAGGTCGACGAACTCCACGGTGCCGTCGGGGGCGACCACCGCGGGGAGCGGGTGCCCGGCGCGGGTGAGTGTGCAGCGGCGGGACACCGGGTCGTAGACGGCGTACAGGCAGGTCGCTCCGACGATGCCGGAGTCCGTCCGGGCGTTCTCCACCGCCCAGCCCTCGCCCCGGTCGAGGCGCCCCACCAGGTCGTCGAGATGGGTGAGGAGGTCGTCGGGCGGCAGGTCGACGGAGCAGAAGTTGTGGACGGCGGTGCGCAGCCGGCCCATGGTGGCGGCGGCGTGCAGTCCGTGTCCGACGACGTCGCCGACGACCAGGGCGACCCTGGCGCCGGAGAGCGGGATCACGTCGAACCAGTCGCCACCGACCCCGGCCTGCGCGGGCAGGTAGCGGTAGGCGACGTCGACGGCGCTCTGTTCCGGCCGGCCGCGGGGCAGCAGGCTGCGCTGGAGGGCGAGGGCGGTGTTGTGCTCGCGGGTCCAGCGGCGGGCGTTGTCGATGCAGATCGCCGCGCGGCCCGCCAGTTCCTGGGCCAGGGAGAGGTCGTCCTCCTCGAAGGGGGCGGGCTTCTCCGAGCGGTAGAAGCTGACCACGCCGAGGGTCGTTCCGCGCGCCCGCAGCGGCACCGTGATCAGCGAGTGGATCCCGGCCGCGAGCACGCGTTCGAGGCGGGCCGGATCCTGGGCGAGCCAGCCGTCGGCCGCGACGAGCGCGGGTTCGAGGACGGACTGCCTGTCCTCCAGGCTGCGGGCCTGTGGCGTGGAGGGCACGTACTGGACACAGTCGCCGACGCCGTACAGATGGGACTCCTCGTGGACGGCGCCCAGCGCGACCCGGCGCAGGGGGGTGTCCGTGCCGAGCGGGCCCGGCTCGTCGCCGCCGAGTACCGCGTCGGGCAGGTCCACGGCCGTGAAGTCGGCGAACAGCGGCACGGTCACCTCCGCCAGCTCCTCGGCCGTGCGGGTGACGTCCAGGGTGGTGCCGATACGGCCGCTCGCCTCGTGGAGCATCTCCAGGCGCCGACGGGCGAGTACGGCGAGCCGCCCGACGCCGGGTTCACCGAGGAGCAGGAGCCTGCCGTCGGGGGCGCTGTCGTCGGCGCCGGCGGGCCTGAGCTCCGCGGCATCGTGGGGCGGCTGGGCGGGCACGACCGGAACGGTGAGCCGGGCGGGGAGGGTGGACAGCAGGGCGGTGGCCGACGGGGCCGCCGGGGCGGGTTCGACGGGGACGACGTGCCGCAGGCGCCGGCCGCCGAGGATCCTCGCTTCGACGACCACGCCCGTCTCACCGGCCGCGCTCCTGACCGTACGGCGCAGCAGGGTGGCGGTGCGGCCGCCGGACAGGACCACCTCGTCGAGGGTGCGCCGGGGTGAGGCGAGGAGTTCCTCGGCCTTCTCCCGGAGCACGGCGAGGTCTATCCGGCCCAGTTCTCCGTCGCCGTGGCCGTCGCCATGGCCGTCGCCCGGGCCCGGTGGGCCGAGGCGGGGCTGGCGCGGCCAGCCGCCGATGTCGTGGCCGGCCCGCCGGTACGCGGCGAGCAGGGCACGTTCCCGTTGTGTGGACTGCTCCAGCAGCCGGGCCTCGATGCCGCGCGCGGCCTCGCGGACCAGTCGCAGCATCGCGGGGTCGCCGTCGTCGCGCAGGCAGGTGAGGTCGAGGACGGCCTCGATGCGCCCGCTGAGCGGGTCGCGGACCGGCGCTCCGGCGCAGGCGAAGGGTTGCAGGCAGTCGGCGAAGTGCTCCCGGCCGACGACGTAGACGGCCCCGCGCTCGGCCAGCGCGGTGCCGACGCCGTTGGTGCCGGCGACGGGTTCGGAGGCGTCGAAGCCGGGGGCGAAGTTCACCTCGTCCAGGCGGTGGCGCAGTTGCCGGTCCCCGCCGAGCCGCTGGACCATGCGGCCCCGCGGGTCGCAGAGGGCGATGCTCATCCCGGCCTCGCCGAGCGAGGTGCTCAGGTCGCGCAGCACGGGATCGGCCGCGCGCAGGAATCCGTCGTCCAGGGCCAGGTCCGGAGTGTGCGGAATCAGCAGCTGATGCGGCTTGAGTCCCGCGGAGCGGCATCGCTTCCAGGAGTCGAGCACCGAGTCCCGGACCGTGGAGTCGACGAGCGTTCCGGCCAGAAAACGTTCATGCGCATCGACGAGGCCGCCGATGTCGTCCCAGGCGACGGTCAAGGGGATCACTTCCCTCGCCCGGGGGCGCCCCGGGTCGCGTGCCGCGGTTCGACGCGCAGCCCGGAGGTGTCCCCCAAGCGCCTTCACCCTAGCCCTTCTGTGACTCACATCACAACAGTGGTCAGCCGCCGAGGCGGAGTCCGGCGAGCCAGACGTCGGGTGCGCCCGGCCCGTCGTGGGCATCGGGGGTTGTCGGCAGCTGTGGCCGGTCGGCGGGAGACAGCGGGGCGAGGAGTCGGCGGATCGTGACGGCGAGGGCGTTCATCGGAACCTCCGGTGGTGTGGGCCGTTGTCACCCCATCGACGAGCGGACACCGCGCTCGCGGGCAGAACGGGACCGGGACCGGGGCAGATCCGGAAGGGCTCGTATCGCGGGCCCGTTCACGGTTGGATGGCCTCATGACCACCGAGGACCACGCACGGCTCATGCGGGCCAACCAGGCGAACTGGGACGCCCGTACCCCCGTCCACGTCGCCAGCCGGTTCTACGGGCTCGACCAGGACGTCGACCCCGAGCGCTGGTTCGCCCCCTTCGAGTGGGACGACCTCGGTGAGCTGAGCGGCCGTGACGTGCTCCACCTCCAGTGCCATCTGGGCACCGAGACGATCGCCTTCGCGCGGCGCGGGGCCCAGGCGGTCGGGCTGGACTTCTCCGCCGCGTCCATGACGGCCGCGAGCGACATCGCGGCGAAGGCCGGCGTGGAGGTCGACTACGTGCGGGCCAATGTGTACGACGCCGTCGAGGCCCTTGGGGGACGGCGGTTCGACGTCGTGTACACCGGCAAGGGCGCGCTGTGCTATCTGCCGGACCTGGCGCGATGGGCCGGGGTGATCGCTCGACTCCTGCGCCCGGGTGGCCTGTTGTACATCGTCGAGTTCCATCCGCTGCTCAACTCGCTGGGCCCGAAGCCCGCGCCGGGCGAGGGCCCCGAGCTGCTGCTGCGCCACGACTACCTGGGCGGGGACGGCCCCGTGCACCGGGACGCCACGCACACCTACACCGACGGCCCGGCCGTCGAGGGCGCCACCGACAGTTACGAGTGGATGCACGGAATAGGAGAGGTCGTCAACGCGTTGACGGGGGCAGGACTGAACGTCCGGCGGCTCCGCGAGAGCGACGAGCTGCCGTGGCCGCGCTGGCCGCACATGCAGCGCACTCCGCACGGCTGGTGGCGGCTTCCCGAACCGCGGATCCCGCTTCTCTACGGTCTTCTGGCCGGCCGCTGACGGCCTTGTGCTATTCTCCGACTAGCACTTGTGTACGCCCCGTTGTGGGCGCCGGTGCCAGTTCTCCTTTCTGATCGCTGACGGACACGTCAGTTCTTCCACACCACTTCGTCGGTACGGCACTCCTCTCATACCCGAGGTTGCCGCACCCGAGGTGCTGTTCCCGCCGCCCGAAGGCGCTGTCCGCCTTCCCCGCGCGGCTTCTCCCTTCCCACATGTCCCATGCCATGCCTTCCGTCCGTGAAAGGACCC
Source organism: Streptomyces lincolnensis (assembly GCF_001685355.1). Classification (GTDB taxonomy): domain Bacteria; phylum Actinomycetota; class Actinomycetes; order Streptomycetales; family Streptomycetaceae; genus Streptomyces; species Streptomyces lincolnensis. The sequence continues at coordinate 961,441 of NZ_CP016438.1, forward strand.
CCCTCTGTGACCACCACTCTCGAACACTCTTCCGCCCAGCAGCAGCTTCCGGCCCGGGTCGCCACCGGTGTCCTCGACATCGACGCGCACGGGAAGGGGCACCTGCGGGGCCTCGACCTCCTGCCCTCCCCCACCGACCTCCAGGTCCCGGCCGCGCTCGTCCGCCGGTACGACCTGCGCAAGGGCGACCGCGTCGACGGCATACGCGGCACCCAGCGGGCGCTGACCGAGGTCGCCCGGATCAACGGGCGCGGCCCCGAGGAGCAGCGCAAACGCCGTCACTTCCGTGACCTGACACCGCTGCACCCGCGGGAGCGGCTGCGGCTCGAACACCCGGCGTCCGGGCTGACCGGACGCGTGACCGATCTGATCGCACCCGTCGGCAAGGGCCAGCGCGGGCTGATCGTCGCCCCGCCCAAGACCGGCAAGACCGTGCTGCTCCAGCAGATCGCGGCCGCCGTCGCCGGTAACCACCCCGGGGCCCGGCTGATGGTGCTGCTGGTCGACGAACGCCCCGAGGAGGTCACCGACATGCGCCGCTCCGTGCACGGCGAGGTGTACGCCTCGACCTTCGACCGGCCGGCCAAGCAGCACATCGCCCTCGCCGAACTCGTCGTCGAACGGGCCCAGCGGCTCGTCGAGGCGGGCGAGGACGTCGTCATCCTCCTCGACTCCCTGACCCGGCTGTGCAGGGCCCACAACAACGCGGCCGCCGCCGGTGGCCGCACCCTCAGCGGCGGTGTCGACGCGAGCGCGCTGATCGGCCCCAAGCGGTTCTTCGGCGCCGCCCGGCTGGCCGAGGAGGGCGGCTCGCTCACCATCCTCGCCACCGCGCTGGTGGAGACCGGCTCCCGTGCCGACGACTTCTTCTTCGAGGAGCTCAAGAGCACCGGCAACATGGAGCTGCGCCTCAGCCGCGACCTGGCCTCCCGCCGCGTCTTCCCGGCCGTCGACATCGCCCCCTCCGGCACCCGCCGCGAGGAACTGCTGCTCCCCCCGGCCGAGTTGACCACCGTGAGCGGTCTGCGCCGCGCCCTCCAGAGCCGGGACGGGCAGAGCACCACCGAGACGCTGCTGGAGCGGCTGCGCGCGACTCCGGACAACGCGACGTTCCTGCGCCGGATCCAGCCGACGCTGCCCGCCGGCTGACATCGACGGCGGTCCCCGTGTGGCATCCGGGTGCTCACGGGCCCCGCTCGGCCCGGGCACCGTCGTGTTCGGCCGGTCCGTTCCTACGTTTGCGGTATGACAATCGGATCTACTTCCCGGGCTGCCCTGTCCACCTGCGCGCTGTGCGCGGCGGGCCTTCTGGTGCTCGCTCCGGCCGCGACGGCCGCCCGTACGGCGCCGGATCCCGGTGCGACCGGCGGACCGCGGGTGGCGGGCCCGCAGCCGAGCCTGCTCGACCGCCCCGGCACGCAGGTCAGGCCGCGGGCCGGGGCGCCCAGGGTGCCGCGTGTCTCGGCGCTGTCGTGGGTGGTGGCCGACGCCGGTACGGGTGAGGTGCTGGCGGCACGGGACGCGCACCGCAGGCTGCCGCCCGCCAGCACGCTGAAGACGCTGTTCGCGCTCACCGTGCTGCCGGTCCTGCCGGGCGGTGTCCGGCACACGGTCCGCAAGGACGAGCTGAGGGGGATCGGGCCGGGCAGCAGTCTGGTCGGGGTCGCGGAGGGGCGTACGTACCGGGTCTCCGACCTGTGGCGCGGGGTGTTCCTCAACTCCGGCAACGACGCCGTGCACGTCCTGGCCGAACTGAGCGGCGGCTGGCGCTCCACGGCCGCCCGGATGCAGGCCAAGGCCCGCTCCCTCGGCGCCCTCGACACCCGGGTGCTGTCGCCGGACGGGTACGACACGCCGGGCCAGGTGTCCTCGGCCCACGACCTCGCCGTCTTCGGCCGGGCGGGGCTGCGCAGTGCGGAGTTCACGCGGTACTGCGGCACCGTGCGGGCCCGGTTCCCGGGCGGGCACGGATGGTCGTACGTCATCCAGAACACCAACCGGCTACTGACCGGCTCCGACGGTGTGGAGCCGTACCGGGGGCTGGTCGGCGTCAAGAACGGGTACACCAGCAAAGCCGGTCACACGCTGATCGCCGCCGCCCGCCGGGGCGGGCGCACGCTGGTCGTGACGGTGATGAACCCTCGGTCGGGCGGCGGTTTCGCGGTGTACGAGGAGGCGCGCGCGCTGCTGGACTGGGGGTTCGGCGCCGCCGGCCGGGTCGATCCGGTGGGATCGCTCGACGCGCTGCGGGTGCGCCCGCGTCCCGGCCCTGAGGTGCGGCCCGCTGCCGTGACCCCCACCGAGGACGACGACTACGCCTCGGGGTGGCCGACGACGGGGGCGATCGCGGGAGCGGCGCTGGGCGGAGCGGCGGTGACGGCGCTGCTGCTGAGGCCCAGGATCCGTCGCTCGGCGGGGAGTTGACCGATCGGCAGCCACAGCAGCAGACCCAGGGTGATCCAGGTGTAGATGTTGCTGCCCAGGAAACCGTCCACGCCCGAGGCGTCGTCGACCCAGAGCCAGACCACGCTCGTGCACAGCACCGCGTACAGGGCGCCCGCGACGCGCGCGTGCCCGGCGCGGATCAGTACCGCGAAGGACGGCAGCAGCCAGACGAGGTGGTGGACCCAGGTGATCGGGCTGACCAGGCAGGCGGTGAGTCCGGTGAGGGCGAACGCCGTCACCCACTCCCCCGCCGCGACCGCCCTGCGGGTCCGCACCACCCACACGCACAGCACCGGCACGACCGCCGCCGCCCACACCACGCGGTCCGGTTCGCCCAGCCGGGCCAGGATGCCCTGGAGCGACTGGTTGGAGACGTAGGCGAGGTCGCCCACACGGCTGGTGTCCCACATCGCCACGGTCCAGTAGAAGCGGGAGGCGCCCGGGGCGACCCAGGCCGCGAACGCCGTCGCCCCGGCCGCCACGAGGGTCGCGAGCGCGGCCGCGCGCCAGCGCAGGGCGAGCAGCAGCAGCCCGATGAAGATCGCCGGCGTCAGCTTCACCGCGGCGGCGAGACCGATCCCGATGCCCGCCCAGCGCTCCCGGCCGGTGGCGAGCAGCCACGCGTCGATCAGCACGAGGGCCAGCAGCAGGAGATTCACCTGCCCGAAGCTGACCGTGTCGCGCAGCGGTTCGAACAGGGCGAGCGCGCAGACGCCCAGCGCGGCGCCGTACCAGCCGTAGAGCCGCCAGGCGGGCCCGACGAGGACGCGCAGCACCACGGTCAGCGCGATCAGATCGAGCAGCAGGGCGACGGCGATCGCCGTGTGCAGGCCGAGGAGCGCCATCGGCAGCATGGCGACGGCCGCGAAGGGCGGGTAGGTGAACCCGTACATCGTGCCGGGCACCCGGTAGTCGTAGAGCCGTCCGCCGTGGTGGATCCAGGTGTCGACGGCTCCGTGGTAGACGCGCAGGTCGAACCAGCCGCGCAGTAGCGGCACGGTCGCGGTGAAGACGGTCACGCAGGTGACGACGGCGAGCACCAGCAGCAGGCGCCCCCGGTCCGTGGTCGGCGCCCTCATGCCGTACGCCCCGCCATCGGAGCCAGTTCCGCCTGGTGGGCCTGCCACAGGACGATCACCGCGAGGACACCGCCGGCGACGGCCAGGACCAGCTGGCCGGTGTCGGCCGGACCGCCGCTCGGCAGGGTCGCCAGCGCCAGCACACCGGTCACGGCGGCCACCCGGTGCCGTACCGAGCCGCTGGGGGCGGCCGCCGCGATGAGGAACAGCCCCCACAGCGCGTACCAGGGGCGGATCGCCGGGCCGAAGGCGGCCACGGCCGCGAGGCTCAGGCCGAGCGCGTACACCGGGCGCGGTCCCAGCCGCAGCCATATCACCAGGACGGCGACCACGGCGGCGACGATGCCGAAGGCGTGCCAGGCGGGGACGGCCAGGGGCGCCAGGTCACTGCCGAGATGTTCCAACAGGGATCCGGTGGCCCGGCCGAGCAGGCTGGTGAGTGCCCAGTTCTGCGGGGACACGGGGGTGTTGAGCGCCCCTATCCAGCCGTAGCCCGTTCCGGCCACCGCCGTCGCGGCGACCGTGGTGACCGCCGCCGCGGCGGCCGTGACGACGACGGCTCTGCCCCGGTCCCGTCCCGCCCGCACCTGGAGGACGACGACCGCGGCGAGCCCGAGCACGGCGGGTGCCTTCACCAGGGCGGCGAGGGTGACCAGTACGGCGCCGAGCACCGGCCAACGGCCGAGTGCGGCGACCAGGCCGACGCCGAGCAGGCCGAGCATGACGGCGTCGTTGTGGGCGCCGGCGACCAGGTGGAGCAGGACGAGCGGGTTGAGGGCGCCGAGCCAGAGCGCGGCGGCCGGATCGGCGCCGCTGTGCCGGGCCAGGCGGGGCAGCGCGGCGGCCATCAGGGCGACCCCGAGCAGCGCGACGACCCGCATCCCGAAGAGGCCCGCGGGGAGTTCGCCCCGGGTCAGCCCGGACAGTACCGAGGCGACGCCGAGGAACACCGGGCCGTACGGGGCACCGGTGTGCTGCCACAGCGGGGCGACCTCGGCGGCGAGCGGGCCGCCGAGCCGGGCGGGACCGTGGGCGTAGACGTCCATGTGCGCGTCGACCATGGCGCCCTGGGCGAGATAGCTGTACACGTCCCGGCTGAACAGCGGGGGCGCGAGCAGCAGCGGGGCCGCCCAGATCACCAGGACCGTGAGCAGGGCGCGCGGGCTGGGGGGCGCGGAGCCGCGGACCAGCCGTCCGAGCAGCGCCCAGGCCGCGATCAGCAGGACGACCCCGAAGTAGGCGCCGACCAGGCCGAGGGCCGCGTGCGGGGAGGACGGGGACAGGAGTTCCCGCACGGGCAGGGCTCCCGCGGTCTCACCGCCCGCCGCGAGGAAGGCGGTTCCGGCCAGACCGAGGATCTGGCAGCGGCGGAGATCGACGGGAAAAGCCATGGCCAACACGCGGGGAAGCCTGGCAACACCGGGTGGCCGGAAAGCGACGCGGGACCCTCCGGGCGGGGGCCTGTGTGTGACCGACGCGTGAGGGCCGATGAATTCACCCTGGCCGGCAGGTCCACCGGATGACCGGTCCCGGCCGCGATCCCGACCCGACCCGACCCGACGGAAGGGAACCCGGTCCGTGCCTAGAACACCGACACCCCGGTGAGGGTGGTGAAGCGGTCCAGTGCCGCCACGCCTGCCACGGAGTTACCGCGTTCGTCCAGTCCCGGGCTCCACACGCACAGCGTGCAGCGGCCCGGGACGACCGCGATGATGCCGCCGCCCACCCCGCTCTTGCCGGGCAGGCCGACGCGGTAGGCGAAGTCGCCGGCCGCGTCGTACGTGCCGCAGGTCAGCATCACCGCGTTGACCTGCTTGGCCTGGCTCTGGGTGAGCAGGCGGGAGCCGTCGGCGCGGAGGCCGTGCCGGGCCAGGAAGGTGGTGGCCAGGGCGAGGTCGGCGCAGGAGGCCGTGAGCGAGCACTGGCGGAAGTACTGGTCGAGCAGGACCGGGATCGGGTTGCCGATGTTGCCGTACGCCGCCATGAAGTGGGCCAGCGCCGCGTTGCGGTCGCCGTGCGCGGCCTCGGAGTCGGCGATGTCCTTGTCGAAGTCCAGGCGCGCGTTGCCGCTCTCCGAGCGGAGGAAGGTCAGCAGCTCACCGGCCGCGTCTCCGGTACGGGTCTGGAGGCGGTCGGTGACGACGAGTGCGCCCGCGTTGATGAACGGGTTGCGCGGGATGCCGTTCTCGTACTCCAGCTGCACCAGGGAGTTGAAGGGGTTGCCGGAGGGTTCGCGGCCCACGTACTCCCAGAGTTCGTCGCCCTCGCGGGCCAGGACCAGCGCGAGGGTGAAGACCTTGGTGAGGGACTGCGTGGAGAACGGCTCACGCCAGTCCCCCACCCCGTACACCGTGCCGTCCAGTTCGGCGACGGCCATGCCGAAGCGGCGCGGGTCGCGGGCCGCGAGCGCCGGGATGTAGTCCGCGACCCGGCCGCGGCCGGGCATACGCTCGACCTCGGCCGCGATGTGCTCCAGGACCGGCTGGAAGGTCATCGACGACGTCATGATCACCATTGTGCCTTCCTGCCGGTCCTCGCGCGGTGTCGAGCTGTCGCGGATCAGGCCGGCAGCGGTCCGCTGCCGGCCAGGATCTCCGGGCGCAGCAGGTCGGTGAGGGTCTCGGCGGGCAACAGGCCCTTCTCCAGGACGAGTTCGGCCACTCCACGCCCCGTGACCAGGGCCTCCTTGGCGATGGCGGTGGCCGCCGTGTACCCGATGTGCGGGTTCAGGGCCGTCACCAGACCGATGGAGTTCTCCACGCTCGCCCGCAACGCCTCGGTGTTGGCCGTGATGCCCTCCACGCACCGCTCCGCGAGCGTCAGACACGCCGCCCGCAGATGGGTGAGGGACTCCGACAGGGAGTGCAGGATGATCGGCTCGAACGCGTTGAGCTGGAGCTGACCCGCCTCCGCGGCCATCGTGATGGTCACGTCATTGCCGATCACCTCGAAGGCGACCTGGTTGACGACCTCCGGGATCACCGGGTTGACCTTCCCCGGCATGATCGACGAACCGGCCTGCACCGGCGGCAGGTTGATCTCCCCCAGCCCCGCGCGCGGTCCCGAGGACAGCAGTCGCAGGTCGTTGCAGCTCTTGGAGAGCTTCACCGCGATCCGCTTCAGCACCCCCGACATCTGCACGAACGCCCCGCAGTCCTGGGTGGCCTCCACCAGGTTCGCGGCCGTCACCAGCGGCAGACCGGTGATCCCGGCCAGGTGCCGGCGCGCCGACTCGGCGTATCCGGCCGGTGCGTTGAGTCCGGTGCCGATCGCCGTGGCACCGAGGTTGATCTCATGGATCAACTGCACTGCCTCGTCAAGACGTTGACGGTCCTCGCCCACCATGACCGCATACGCCGAGAACTCCTGACCGAGCGTCATCGGCACCGCGTCCTGCAACTGCGTACGGCCCATCTTGAGCACGTCGTGGAACTCCACCGCCTTGGCCGCGAAGGCGCCCTCCAGCACGGCCATCGCCTCCAGCAGTCCGCGCACCGCGTACACCGTCGCGATCTTCACCGCGGTCGGGTAGACGTCATTGGTGGACTGGCCCAGGTTGACGTCCTCGTTGGGGTGCAGGTACGCGTACTCACCCTTCGCGTGGCCCAGCAGCTCCAACGCCCGGTTCGCGATCACCTCGTTGGCGTTCATGTTGGTCGAGGTCCCGGCCCCGCCCTGGATGACGTCCACGACGAACTGCTCGTGCAGTTTGCCCTCACGGATCTCCCGGCACGCCTCCACGATCACCGCGGCCTTGCCCGGCTCCAGCAGGCCCAGCTCCTCGTTCGCGAGGGCGGCGGCCTCCTTCACGGCCGCGAGGGCGTCGATCAGGTGCGGGTAGGCGGAGATCGGGGTGCCCGTGATGGGGAAGTTCTCGGTGGCGCGCAGGGTGTGGACACCCCAGTAGGCGTCGGCGGGGACATCACGGTCGCCGAGCAGATCGTGTTCGCTACGGGTGACGGCGGTCATGAGAGTGAGGGCCCTCTTTCTCAGATACGGGGGTTACAGCGCCCCTTCAGGGGCGCGGGGGACTGCGCGACCAGCCACACACGGCCGCCAGCCGCCGAACAAGAGATCCGGCACATCCTTAGGCGCAGGCCGGCACGGCAACCGGCTCCAGCGAACGAACGGGCCGCACACGCCCGACCTCATGGCCGCCCCCGAGCAGCGCCTCGCCCTGGAACTCGGTGAGCAGCGACGGATCCACCCCGGCCCACGCCAGCGCCGCAGCGGCGACCGGCACGCGCGCCCGGTTCGCCCCGTCCGCGATCTTCACGGCGACGGCGCGGCCGTCGGGGAGGGCGGCGACCTGCACTCCCTCGAAGCCGTCCTTGGACAACAGCCCCGGCACGGCCCGCATCAGCGCGGCCACGTCCCGGCCCGCACCGGACGCCATCTCCACGTGTTCACGCATGGCGTCGGCGACCCGGGCCTCCGGTGTGCCCGGAGCGGCGGAGGTGATCCGCGCGGTGGCGCGCGCGAGGCCGTGCAGCGACACGGAGAAGAGGGGAGCCCCGCAGCCGTCGACGGTCACCCGGGCGATCCGCTGCCCGGTCAGGTCCTCGACGATCTCCGCGACGGCCTGCTGGAGCGGGTGCCCGGGATCGAGGTAACCCTCCAGAGGCCAGTCGTTGAGGACGCACGTGTAGAGCATCGCCGCGTGCTTGCCGGAGCAGTTCTGGGCGATCCGGGAGGGCAGTCGTCCCTCCCGCACCCAGGCATCGCGGACGACGGGGTCGAACGGCATGTCCGGCACGTTGCGCAGGGCGCCCTCGCCGACGCCGGCCAGCTCCAGGATCCGCCGGGTCCCGGCGAGGTGGCGTTCCTCGCCGGAGTGGCTCGCGGCGGCGAGCGAGAGCAGCTCGCCGTCCAGTGGCAGCCCGGCCCGCACCATGGCGACGGCCTGTACGGGCTTGATCGCCGACCGCGGGTAGAACGCGGCCTCGATGTCGCCGAGCTGGAAGTCGACCCGTCCGTCCGCGCCGAGGACGACGACGGAACCGTAGTGGATGCCCTCCACGACACCGCCGCGTATCAGGTGGGCGACGGGGGCGTGGAGGGGCTCGCGGATCAGGGGTGCGTCCGCGACGGAACTGCTGTACATCACTACCTGTCTCTCGGGGGGCGCCCCGCGGGTCACGCGTCGGCGCGCGGATGGATTAGGTGTCGGTGGACGCTCGGGCGACCCGGCCCCGGACTGCGAACCATCCGGCGACCAGTGCCCCGACGATGAGCGGCAGGCACAGCACGGTGGTGCGGCCTGCGCCTCCGTCGGCGTACATGAGGACCAGGACGGAGGCGAGGAAGGCCAGCGTCACGAGTTCGGTCCAGGGGGAGCCCGGCAGACGGTAGCCGGGGCGGCTGAGGTCGCCCTTCTGGGTCTTCTGCCAGAAGAGCAGGTGACAGACCATGATCATGGCCCAGGTGGACAGGATGCCGATCGCGGCGAAGTTCAGCACGATCTCGAACGCGTCGTCGGGGACGACGAAGTTGAGGCCGACGCCGAGGACGCAGATGCCGCTGGTGAGCAGGATGCCGCCGTAGGGGACCTGGCTGCGGCTCATCACCGCGGTGAACCTGGGGGCGGAGCCGGACATCGCCATGGAGCGCAGGATGCGGCCGGTGGAGTACAGGCCGGAGTTGAGCGAGGACATGGCCGCGGTGACGACGACGAGGTTCATGACGCCGCCGGCCGCCGGGATGCCGATGTTGGACAGCACGGTGACGAAGGGGCTCTGGCCGGACGTGTACTTGTTCCAGGGCAGCAGCATCGACAGCAGGACGACGGAGCCGACGTAGAAGAGGCCGACGCGCCACATGATCGAGTTGATCGCCTTCGGCATGATCTTCTCGGGGTTCTCGGTCTCGCCGGCGGCGACGCCGACCAGTTCGACGGAGGCGTAGGCGAAGACGACGCCCTGGATGATCAGCAGCATGGGCAGCAGGCCGTTGGGGAAGATGCCGCCGTTGTCGGTGATCAGGGACGGGCCGGGGGTGGTGTCGCCGACCTCGTGCTGGGTGGCCAGCAGGAAGATGCCGATCAGCATGAACGCCACGAGCGCGCCCACCTTGATGATGGCGAACCAGAACTCCAGCTCGCCGAACATCTTCACCGAAATGAGGTTCACGGTGAGGACGACCGCGAGCGCGATGAGCGCGATCACCCACTGCGGGATGTCGGAGAACATGCCCCAGTAGTGGGTGTAGACGGCCACCGCGGTGATGTCGGCGATACCGGTGGTGGCCCAGTTCAGGAAGTACATCCAGCCCGCGACGTACGCGCCCTTCTCGCCGAGGAACTCCCGGGCGTAGGAGACGAAGGCGCCGGAGGACGGGCGGTACAGGACGAGTTCACCGAGGGCGCGGACCACGAGGAAGGCGAAGATTCCGCAGACCGCGTAGGCGATGAACAGGGAGGGGCCGGCCTCGGCGAGGCGGCCGCCGGCGCCGAGGAAGAGGCCGGTGCCTATCGCGCCACCGATGGCGATCATGTTGACGTGCCGGTGCTTGAGGGACTTGCTGTAGCCCTCGTCTCCGGCATCGACATGGCTGGAACGTTTCTGCACGCCGTCGTGCAGGGACTGCTCGCTCACGCCTCGGGTCCGCCTTCCGTGGGACTGTCCGTGCGCGGGGAACGCACGATGTCGGTGAGGGTGGTCTCGACGCGGTCGAGGTGGTGGGACATGGCCTCCACCGCGTCGTGTTCGGAACCGTCGATCAGCGCCTCGACGATGGCCCGGTGCTCGCGGTTGGACTGCTCGCGGCGGCCGCCGAGTTCGTTGAGGAACGCCGACTGGCGGGCCAGTGCGTCACGGATCTCCTCGATGACCCGGCGGAAGACCGGGTTCTGGGCGGCCTCGGCCACCCCGAGGTGGAACAGCGTGTCCATCGCGACCCAGGCGGTGGTGTCGGTCTCCCGCTCCATCCGGTCCAGGAGGTGGGCCAGATGGTCGAGGTTCTCCGCGGTGCGGCGCCTGGCCGCGTACCCGGCGACCGGGATCTCGACATGGCGGCGCACCTCCAGCAGGTCGCTGGCCGCGTAGTCGCCGAAGGTGGGGTCCTCGACGGCGTTGGCGACGACGAAGGTGCCCTTGCCGGTCTTGGAGACGGTCAGGCCCATGGTCTGCAGAGCCCTCAGGGCCTCGCGCAGGACGGGCCGGCTGATCTCCAGGGTCCGGCAGAGCTCCGCCTCGGAGGGGAGCTTGTCGCCGATGGCGTACTCGCCGCGCTCGATGGCGCCGCGCAGGTGCGCCAGGACCGCTTCCATGGCGCTGATGCGCCGTGGAGGCTGACTGGCTGTCCGGCTGTCTGACAGGTTCACGGGAGTGATACTCCGGGTGACGTGAGGCCCCTGTCAAGACGGCTGAAAGGATCTTTTCACCGGATGTGGGGCCTGAAAGCGGCCCCACATCCGGTGGATCGGCTGCCCGAGGCCCCCGCCGTCAGCTGCTGATCCCGCCCATGGCCAGCAGCCCGAACAGCAGCACCCCGACGAAGATCCGGTAGACCACGAAGGCGTTGAAGGAGTGCTTGGCCACGAACTTCAGCAGCCAGGCGATGGAGGCGTAGGCGACGACGAAGGAGACCACCGTGCCGGCCGCGAGCGGGACCGCGCCCACGCCCGTGCCCAGGGCGTCCTTCAGTTCGTACAGGCCGGCGCCGGTCAGGGCGGGGATGCCGAGGAAGAAGGAGAGCCGGGTGGCGGCGACACGGTCCAGGTCGAGGATCAGGGCCGTGGACATGGTGGCGCCGGAGCGGGAGAAGCCCGGGAAGAGCAGGGCGAGGATCTGCGAGCTGCCGACCAGCATCGCGTCCTTGAAGGAGGTGTCGTCCTCCCCGCGCTTGTGCCGGCCCATCTGGTCGGCCGCCCACATCACGCCGCTGCCGACGATCAGCGAACCGGCGACCACCCACAGCGAGGCGAGCGGGCCCTCGATGAGCGGCTTGGCCGCCAGGCCCACGGCGACGATCGGGATCGTCGCGCAGATCACCCACCAGGCGAACTTGTAGTCGTGGTGGTGGCGCTCCTCACGGTGGACGAGCCCGCGGCCCCAGGCGGAGACGATCCGCACGATGTCCTTGAAGAAGTACACGAGCACGGCGGCGATCGCCCCGACCTGGATCACGGCCGAGAACCCGACGACGGCGTCGTCGTCGACCGGGATCCCCATGAGCCCCTCGACGATCTTCAGATGGCCGGTGGAGGAGACCGGCAGGAACTCGGTCACCCCCTCGACGGCTCCGAGGACGACGGCCTGACCGACGCTGATGACGCTCATGGGATCCAGTTCTTCTCAAGGGTGTCGCGGGGCACGGCGTGTGCGGCGGGGACAGTCTTACTACACCCGTACGAGAGCCGATTCCCTATGCCCAGACCGCCTGGGCCAGCGCGACTCCCACGAAGACCGCCCCAAGTCCCGCCACCACACTGCCGATCACGTTGACCGCCGCGTAGAACCCCGCGCCCGTCTCGGTCAGCCGGAGGGTCTCGTAGGAGAAGGTCGAGTACGTCGTCAGCGCCCCGCACAGGCCGGTGCCCAGGAGCAGTTGGAGGTGGGAACCGGCGGCCCCCGCCGCCGCGGCACCGGTGAGCGTGCCGAGGATCAGGCAGCCCGTGACGTTCACCGCGAAGGTGCCCCAGGGGAAGACCGAGTCGTGCCGGGACTGGACCGCGCGGTCGGTGAGATAACGCAGCGGGGCACCGACCATCGCGCCCATGACGACCAGGAGCCAGTTCACAACTGCTTCTTACCCTTCGTGCCCGGTTCGCCCTGATTTTCGTCGCGGCCGACGTACCTGATGACCTCGCAGTCGTCGAGCGTCACCAGGCCCTCGGTGACCAGTTCGTCGAGCTGCGGCAGGAACGCCCGTACGCGCTCCTCGGCGTCGACGATCACGACGGCCACCGGCAGGTCCTCGCTCAGCGACAGCAGTCGTGAGGTGTGGATCAGGGAGGAGCCACCAAATCCCTCGACGCCGCGGAAGGCGCTGGCGCCCGCGAGGCCGGCGGCGTGGGCGCGGTGCACGATCTCGCTGTAGAGGGGCTTGCGGTGCCAGGTGTCATGCTCGCCGACGAAGACGGTCAGGCGCAGGGCACGGCCGGTCAGCCTTGTCATCGCCGCCTCCCCTTCAGGACGCCGCGGGTGGCCGCGGCCGCGAGCCATACCGCCGTGAGCGCCGCCAGGACAGTCGCGGCGAGATAGGCCAGGCCCGTGCGGGCGTGGCCCGCGTCGACCAGCCGCTCGATGTCGACGGCGTACGTCGAGAAGGTGGTGAAGCCGCCGAGGACGCCGGTGCCGAAGAAAGGGCGGACCAGGCGGTGGGCGGCCCACACGTCGGTGATGACCACCATGAACACGCCGATCACCGCGCAGCCGACGACGTTGGTCCAGAAGGTCGCCCAGGGAAAACCGCCCGGCGGGGCGGGCCACGCCAGGGCGAGCCCGTACCGGGCGGTGGCACCGAGAGCACCACCGAGCGCGACGACGGCGAGGACGGGGGCCTGGCCCTGGCGGACGGGTGTCCGCGCGGCCGGGAGGCCGGTGCTGGTCTCCTGGGTGCTCATGTCGTACGTCTCCTACTCGCCGGGGCCCGGGCAGCCGGGCGCGCGCCATCGCAAGTAGGGACCGTTGGCGGCCTGCGCCGCGGTTCGGGTACGGCGGGCCCCACCGCCGCGCCGCGAGGGGAATCGCGGCCGGTCAACAGCGTAACCCCGGGTTCGGGGCCGGGTCACTTCGGGGCGGGTGCCTCGCAGACCGCGACACCGTGCTCCCACAGGCTGCCCAGGATCAGGTGGTCCCCGGTCCGGCAGACGCTGGTGACGAAGCGGAAGCCGGAGTGGCGGCGGGCCATGTGGTGGATCACGGTGCCGTCGTCGTCGACGGCCAGAACGCCGATCATGCCGGTGGGACGGTAGGGGGCTCGGACGGCCAGGCGCGCGACGCCACGGCGGACGGCCGGTGCGGCGCGGTGCAGCAGCTCCAGCGGGGGGACGCGGGGCCCGGCGAGGGACACCCAGACCGGGCCGTCCTTGCCGGCACGCCAGAGGTTGTCGGGCATCCCCGGAAGGTTCTCCACGAAGGGTTCGCTCTCCCCCGCACGGGGTCCGGTGAGCCGGTAGCGGGTCAGGCGGCGCGCGCCCGTCTCGGCGATCACCAGGAAGGACTCGTCGCCGCTCACCGCCAGCCCGTTGGCGAACTGGAGCCCCTCCAGCAGGACGTCGGGCGCCTCGCTGTCAGGGGCCAGGCGCAGCAGCCGGCCGGTGCCGGTGTGCTCGACCAGGTCGCCGATCCACTGGTCGAGGGGGTATCGGCGGCTGGAGACGGTGAAGTACAGGGTTCCGTCGGAGAGGGCGACGACGTTGCTGGCGAACCGCAGCGGCTCCCCCGCCACCGAGTCGGCGAGAATGCGCACGGTGCCGTCGGAGAGGTCGACGCGCAGCAGGCCGAGGTCGGCGTCGCACACCAACAACCGGTCGTCCGCGAGGAGTTCGAGACCGAGCGGCCTGCCGCCGGTCTCGGCGAGCACCTCGACCCGGGCCGCGGCCGGATCCGTCACCCCGTCCAGGCGGACGATGCGGCCGTCCTCCAGACCGGTCAGCACCCGCCCGCGGGAATCGGCCACCACGTCCTCGGGGCCGCGCCCGCCGAGCGCGACGTAGTGGTGGGGGACGAGAGCTGCCGGACGGTCCATGGACGTCTGCCCTTCGCTGTCGGGACGGGTGCCGGGCGGACGTGTACCCCCGCGGTCCGTCGGCTACCAGCCCTTCTCGAACATGCGCGCCACCTCGGCGATCCGCATCTCGTCGCGCCGGTAGTGGGTGCGCCGCCGGATTCTCCTGGTGCGCAGCAGGCCGATGTCCGCGAGCAGGTCGAGATGCCTCTCGGCGACCTCGCGGGACACGCCGAGCTTCACGGCGACGGCGTCCGCGGTGACGCCGTCCTCGACGAGGTCACCGCGTTTCGGGGGCGGGAAGTGGGCGGCCGGGTTCTTCAGCCATTCGAGGATGTCCAGGCGCTTTTCGCCGGTCGGAGCCCTCAGCATCGTCGTCCCCTCCGTCCGAGCCGCCTCGTTCCGCGTCTTCCCACTGTCCCGCAGTCCGAGCCGCCCTGTCCGGGACTCCCCAACGTTGTCCGACATCGAACTCTTTTACTGCGGAGGCCAGTTCGGTAATGGGCGTGGCCGGTGAGGCCCGAGGAAATGCCCCTCCGCCCGCGGCTCGTGGCACGCGCGGGCGGAGGGGGGCCTGGTCAGCCGTCGAGTCGTACGACCCGGACGGCGCCCGCCGGGACGGGCAGCCGGCCCGCGGCGCGCTCACCGGTCAGCAGCTCGGTGCCGTCCGTCTCCAGCGGCACCTTGACGTCGGCGGCGGTGTGGTTGATCGCGAACAGGTAGGTGCCCGACTCGCCGGTGCGGCGCACCACTTCGACGTCGCGGGGCAGGTCGGCGCGGGCGTCGACGCCCGCGTCCTCGATCGCCCAGCCCAGCAGCGCGTCGAGGCCCTGGGCACCGAGGCGGGTGGAGACGTACCAGGCGGTGCCCCGGCCGTGGCGGTTCCGGGTGACGGCGGGGTGTCCGGCGGTCAGTCCGTCGGCGTACGTCCACACGGGCTCGGCGCCGCGCGGCACCACGACCTCCGTCCACACGTCACCGGTGAGCTCCGAGCCGTCGGAGCCGGCGATCCGCACCGCCTGCCCCGGGAGCAGCGGTGAGAACTCCTCGACGGTCAGGCCGAGCACGTCGCGCAGGGCACCGGGATGGGCGCCCTCGTGGACGGCGTCGTGCTGGTCGACGATGCCGGAGAAGTACGACACGACGACGGTGCCGCCGTTCTCGACGTACTCCCGGACGTTGCGGCCGGCCTTCTCCGTCATCAGATACAGCGCGGGAACGACGACAAGGGGATAGGCCGACAAGTCGGCTTCCGGGTGGGCGAAGTCGACCGTGAGGTGACGGTCGTAGAGGGCCTCGTAGAAGGCGTCGGCGCGCTCGCGCGGGTCGTGGTCCTCGCTGGGCCGCCAGTCGAGGGTCTGCGCCCACCAGGAGTGCCAGTCCCACAGGACGGCCACGTCGGCGGTGGTACGGGTGCCGCGGACGGTGCTCAACGAGTCGAGGGAGGCGCCCAGTTCGACCACTTCGCGCCAGACGCGGGTGTCGGTGCCGCCGTGCGGGACCATCGCCGAGTGGAACTTCTCGGCGCCGCGACGGGACTGGCGCCACTGGAAGAACATCGCGCCCTCGGAGCCGCGGGCGACATGGCCGAGGGAGTTGCGGGCCATCTGGCCGGGGGCCTTGGCGGGGTTGCGGGGCTGCCAGTTGACGCCCGAGGTGGAGTGTTCGAGCAGCAGCCAGGGGGCGCCGCCCGCGACCGAGCGGGTCAGGTCGGCGGCCATCGCGAGGTTGACGTGGGTGCGGCGGCCGTCGGTGATCAGGTAGTGGTCGTTGGTGACGATGTCGACCTCGCGCCCCCAGGCCCAGTAGTCGACCGAGTCGCACTGGCTGAGCGCGACCATGAAGTTGGTGGTGACCGGGACGCCGGGCGTCAGGCGGTGCAGGATGTCCCGTTCCGCCACGAAGTTCTCGCGCATGGTGGCGTCGGCGAACCGCTTGTAGTCCAGCGCCTGGCCGGGGTTGCCGACCGTGGCCGCCGTGCGCGGCGGGTCGATCTCGTCGAGGTGGGCGTAGCGCTGGCCCCAGAAGGCGGTGCCCCAGGCCTCGTTGACCGCGTCGACCGTGCCGTACGTCGTGGCCAGCCAACGGCGGAAGTGGGCGGCGCAGGAGTCGCAGTAGCAGGCGGAGACGGGGACGCCGTACTCGTTGTGCACGTGCCACATCGCCAGGGCGGGGTGGTCGGCGTAGCGCTCGGCGAGTTGCGTGGTGATGGTCGTGGCGGCGGTCCGGTAGTGGGCGTTGCTGTGGCAGATGGCGCCGCGCGAGCCGAAGGCGAGGCGGACGCCGTCCGCCGTCACCGGCAGCGCGTCGGGGTGGGCGCGGTAGAACCAGGCCGGGGGAACGACGGTCGGGGTGCCGAGGTCGACGCGGATGCCGTTGTCGTGCAGCAGGTCCAGGATGCGGTCCAGCCAGCCGAAGTCGTACACGCCCGGCCGGGGCTCCAGCAGCGCCCAGGAGAAGATCCCGACGCTCACCATGGTGACGCCGGCCTCCCGCATCAGCCGGACATCCTCCTGCCAGACGCTCTCCGGCCACTGCTCCGGGTTGTAGTCCCCGCCGAAGGCAAGCCTGGTGAGGCCCCTGGGGGTGGTCTCCGGCATCGATCTCTCCTGGTTCGGATGATTGGGAGCGTGCACACACGGTGTCGGCAGCGCGACGGCCAAGATAACCGCATACAGGTGATCCTTGCCAAGAGGAGCGGCACGGGTTCTGCTGTGCACGATCACAGCACGTGGTCGATCCCGGTGGTCATCCGGCGGTTCGGACGGCCGCTGTCCGCCGTCCGGGGCCTTAAAGTCATGACCATGAACAGTTCGGGGGGCCGGCGCAAGCCGCCGACGATCCACGACGTGGCGCGGGAGGCGGGTGTCTCGCGCGGCACCGTCTCGCGCGTACTCAACGGCGGCCACTACGTCAGCCCGGCCGCCCAGGAGGCGGTCAACGCCGCCATCCGCAAGACGGGTTACGTCGTCAACCGGCACGCCCGTTCACTGATCACCGGGCGTTCCGACTCGGTGGGCTTCCTGCTCACCGAGCCGCAGGAGCGGTTCTTCGAGGACCCGAACTTCAACGTCCTCCTGCGCGGCTGCACGCAGGCGCTGGCCGCCCACGACATCCCCCTGCTGCTGATGCTGGCGGGCACCGAGGACGAGCGGCGGCGCCTGACGCGGTACATCACCGCCGGGCATGTCGACGGGGTGCTGCTGGTCTCCAGCCATTCCGGGGATCCGATCGCCGAGGAGCTGCGCGCGGCGGACGTGCCCCTGGTCGCGTGCGGCAAGCCGATCGGGCTCCGTTCCCGGGTGAGCTATGTGGCGGCCGACGACCGGGACGGCGCCCGCGAGATGGTGCGGCACCTGCTGTCCCTGGGCCGCCGCCGCGTCGGCGTGGTCACCGGACCGCTGGACACCCCCGGTGGTGTCGAGCGGCTCGCCGGGTACCGGGAGGTGCTCGCCGAGGCGGGGGTGGAGGCCGACGAGCGGCTCGTCGTCTCCGGCGACTACAGCCGGGTCAGCGGCGAGCTGGGCGCCGAGCGGCTGCTGGCCCAGGCTCCCGACGTGGACGCCGTGTTCGTCGCCTCCGACCTGATGGCCCAGGGCGTCCTGACCGCCCTGGAGCGGGCCGGACGCCGGGTGCCCCAGGACGTGGCCGTCGGCGGCTTCGACGACTCCCCGGCCGCCCTCGCCGCCCGCCCCGAACTCACCACCATCCGCCAGCCCTGGGACCGCATCAGCACCGAGATGGTCCGCGTCCTCCTGGCCCAGATCGGCGGCGAGGAACCGGCGGCGGTGATCCTGCCGACGGAGCTGGTGAAGCGGGAGTCGACGTAGGGCGCGTCGCGTGCGGGGGCTCTGCGTTCGGGCTCCGCGTTCGGCGGCTTTACGTGGGACGGGTTCGGCATAGGGGACGGGTTCGGCGTAGGACAAGCCCGGCACACCGCGGGCCCGGCACGGCGCGGAGTGAGATCGGTTCGATGCCGGACGGGGCTCCGCGAAGGCCGATCACGGCGCAGGTCGGATCACGGCTCGGCGTGAGTCCCCGACCCGGACGGACGGCCCCCGACGACCGCCCGTCTGCCGGGGACGGCCCTGGCCGGGCTCCCGGTCCGGGGCGGACAGCCCAAGGGGCGTCGCGAAGGTTCACGTACCGCTCAGTCCAGGACGTCCTCTCGGCGGATGCCACCACCGCGCACTGGACTGCCCGCCCCGACCGATCAGGATCGGAGAAGCCACCGACCGCTCCCCCGGCCTAGCGTGAAACCACCGACACGGACCGTCGGCACCCACGCACCGAGGAGCACACCATGACCGCCGGACTGAACACGATCATCTACCCCGTCAAGGACCTCGCCGCGGCGAAGGCCCTGTTCAGCGCGCTGCTGGGGACGGAACCGTACGCCGACGAGCCGTACTACGTCGGGTTCAAGGACGCGGGCCAGGACGTGGGCCTCGACCCCAACGGGCACGCCAGGGGCATGACCGGCCCGGTCCCCTACTGGCACGTGAGCGACATCAGGACGAGCCTCGCGGCCCTGGTGGACGCCGGGGCGGAGACGCTCCAGGACGTCCAGGACGTCGGTGGCGGCAAGCTGATCGCCTTCGTGAAGGACGCGGACGGCAACCTCATCGGCCTGACGCAGGATCCGGTCGCCTAGCGCTCACACCTGACTTACTTGCAGGTGCACAACTTGCATGCTCAACGACTGGCCGATTCGGTGTTACCGTGCATGTATGGCAGTGAAGACGGTCGAGGCCGGCCTTGAGGAGCGGTGGCGGGACATCCTGGCGGTGCACGCGCGCACGATGTGCGAGATCGACCGCGTCCTGCACCCGCACGGGCTGGGCGCGAGTGATTTCGAGGTCCTCGACATCCTCGCCACCGAGTCCCCTCGGGAGGGCGACCAGTGCCGGGTGCAGAACCTCGCCGGACGGGTGCATCTCAGCCAGAGCGCGCTGTCCCGCCTCATCGGCCGGCTGGAGAAGGACGGCCTGGTGGAGCGTTCGGTCTGCGTGGAGGACCGCCGGGGCGTGTGGGTGTCCCTCACCCGCAAGGGACGTGACCTGCACGCGGAGGTTTTGCCCCTGCAACGCGCGGCCCTGGACCGCATGTTGAACGGCTGACCTCTCCTCCACCTCTCACCTCACCCCCACCAGTACATCCCTCACCGCGGCGAAGGCCGCCTCGACCGTCGCCGGATCCGCGCCCGGACGGGCGAGCGCGCTCATCGGGATCGGGGGAACGGCGGGCAGCCCGTCGTAGGGAGTCAGTCCGTCCGGTGCCGGTCCCACCGCCGCGAGGAGGGCCACGCCCTGGCCGGTCCGGGCGATGTCCAGGACCCCGGCGAGATAGCCCGCGTCACCGACGACGGTGGCCGACACCCCCTGCGCGGCCAGGGTCGCGATCGCGCGACGACGGATCGCGCACGGATCCTCGATGGCGACCAGGGGGACGGGGGCGGGGGCGCGCGGGGGCTCCCAGCCAGGGACGGCGTGCCAGGTGAGCGGGAGGCCCCCGACCGGTGTGCCCTCGGTGGCGGCCGCCTCCGTGACGTACACGGCGACGTCGACGCTGCCGCGTTCCACCGCCTCGACCAGCCGGGCCGACCGGTCGATACGGAATCGGACCCGGCAGCCGGGGCGCACGTCCTGCACGGCGGCGGTCAGGCGGGGCAGGAACTGGTCGGCGGCGTGCTCGGTGGAGCCGATGGTGACGGTGTCGCCGTCCCGGTCGAGCAGGGTGCGGACGGCCTCGTCGTGGACGGCGAGGATCCGGCGGGCCTGTTCGAGGAGCAGACGACCCTCCGGGGTGAACCGGGTGCCGCGGCCCTCGCGTTCCACCACCGGATGCCCCAGGGTCTTCTCCAGTCTGCGGACGTGCTGGCTGACCGCGGACTGGCTCAGGGACAGGGCCCGGGCCGCGCGGTGGAAGCCTCCGCAGTCGGCGACCGCGGTCAGGCTGCGCAGGGCCACGATGTCGAGGACCGGTTGGGGCATGCGGCGACAGTAACCCGCGCCATCGATCGATCGCGATTTCTGATCGGTTTCGATGCGGAATCGTCGTTGGACGTGGTGCGGGGGTGCCGGTCATGATGGGCGCATGCTGCACGCAACCGCTTCCGCTGCCCTTCTGACGCAGCGCCGGGTCATCGACTTCGGCGTGGCGTGCAGCGCGCGCTGTTGCTGACTTCGCGCCGCGTCTCGCCGTAGTCCGCGCCGCTTCCTTCCGCAGCCCCGTCCACCACGCCGCCTTTCACTGACGCGTGACGTCGCCCTCGGCTGCTCTTTTCCCCTCTTGCATCTCTTTCGCCATGAATGCCCCCTGCCCTGAAACGGGAGCTGCCCCCTCATGTCCTCATCCCTCGCCCGGGAGTCCTTCTCCCGGGAATCCTTCTCCTGGGACGAACCCGAAGGCCTCGCCGCGCGCGGCACGCTGATCGTGCTGGCCGGCCGGGGTGAACACGGCGGTGTGTACGAGCGGTTCGGCCGCCGTCTGGCCTTCGACGCCTACCGGGTCCGTGCCCTCGGCGACCCGACCGCCGATCCCTCCGTGCTCGACACCGCGGCCAAGCTGCTCGCCGACGAGTCGCTGCCCGGCCCGAAGGTGCTGGTCGGCTCGGACACCGGAGCCCACCACGCCGCCCGTCTCGCCGCCGAACGGGAGGCGGACGTCGACGCGCTGATCCTGGCCGGACTGCCCACCGCCCGCTGGACGGCGGGCAGTTGGGAGGCCGAGGTCGAGGCACGCACCGCCTGCCCCACCCATCAGGGGCGCCTCACGAACGACCCCGGCTTCCGGCGGGGCGCGCTCGACGAGAGCCCGGAGCCGCCCGAACTACGCCTCGACCGCGTCCACGTTCCGGTCCTGGCCCTGCACGGCAAGGACGACCCGGTGAGCCCGGTCGAGCAGGCCCGGGAGGCGTACGCCGGACTTCCGGGAGTGCGAACGGTGATCTTCAACGGTGGTCGGCACGATGTCCTCAACGACGCCCTGCACCGCACCGTGGCCGCGACCGTCGTGCTGTTCCTGGAGCGCCTGCGGCTGTCCCCCGAGCTGCCCGCGATCGCGGAGAGCCCGGCATGAGCGGGAAGGTGACGACGACGGTCGCCGAGCTGCGTGAACTCCTCGCCTCCGACGATCCCCCGGTGGTCCTCGACGTCCGCTGGACGCTCGGCGATCCGCACGGCCGCGACCATCACACCGAGGCGCGCATCCCGGGCGCGGTCTACGTCGATCTGGACACGGAGCTGGCCGCCCCGCCGAGCCCCGAGGGCGGCCGGCATCCGCTTCCCCGGGCCGAGGACCTTCAGCGGGCGGCCCGCCGGTGGGGCATCCACCAGGGGCAGCAGGTCGTGATCCACGACGACGCGGGCAACACGGCGGCGGCCCGCGCGTGGTGGCTGCTGCGGTACGCGGGCCTGTCCCGGGTGACGCTCCTCGACGGGGCCCTCGGCGCCTGGCGCTCCGCCGGACTGCCGCTGGAGTCGGGCCTCCCGGCCGACCCGCCGCCCGGTGACGTCGTCCTGGGCGAGGGCGCGCTGCCCACGCTCGACGCGGACGGTGCCGCCGGCCTCGCTCTCGACGGACTGCTGTTGGACGCGCGTGCCGCCGAGCGGTACCGCGGTGAGGTGGAGCCCGTGGACCCGCGGGCCGGACACATCCCCGGTGCGGTCTCCGCGCCCACCGGCGAGAACCTCGCGGCCGACGGGAGCTTCCTGCCACCTGAGGAGCTGCGCGGGCGGTTCGAGAAGAAGGGGGCGGCCGACGGCCGTCGTATCGGCGTGTACTGCGGCTCCGGAGTGACCGCCGCGCATCAGATCGCCGCTCTGGAGCTCGCCGGCTTCGAGGCGGTGCTCTTCCCCGGCTCGTGGTCCGCCTGGTCCGCCGATCCCACCCGCCCGGCCGCGACCGGCCCGCTGCCGTCCTGACGAAGGAACATCCGCCATGACGAAGGAATCCGCGCCGTGACAACGAAAACGCCGGCCCCGGCGGTGCTGCCGCAGCAGACCGCCGCCCCCGGACCGCCCGCCCCAGGCCGTGTCACGCTGCGCGGCACCGCCAAGTCCGGTCGTCGCCTCACCGTCCCCCGTTCCGTACGGCGTTCCGCGGGCCCGGTGGGCCTGGTGCTGCTGTGGTTCCTCACCTCGGCCACCGGCGTGCTCCCGGAGTCCGTGCTGGCCTCCCCCGTGGACGTCGTACGGCAGGCCGTGGAACTCACCCGCAGCGGTGAACTCCCCGACGCCATCGCGGCATCGGGCCGCCGGGCCGCGATCGGCTTCCTTATCGGCGCGTCCGTCGCCCTGACCCTGTCCCTGCTGGCCGGCCTGTTCCGGCTCGGCGAGGACGTCATCGACTCCTCGATGGGCATGTTCCGGGCGATCCCCTGGGTGGGCCTGATCCCCCTGTTCATCGTCTGGTTCGGCATCGAGGAGACCCCGAAGATCGCACTGGTCGCGCTCGGCGTGACCTACCCGCTGTACTTCAACATCTACGGCGGCATCCGCACCACCGACGCCCAACTCGTCGAGGCCGCACGGATGATGGGACTCGGCAGGCTGGGACTGATCACGTACGTGATCCTGCCGAGCGCCCTGCCCGGCGCGCTGGTGGGCCTCCGGTACGCCCTGTCCACCGCCTGGCTGGCGCTGGTCTTCGCCGAGCAGATCAACGCGGACGCGGGCATCGGCTATCTGATGAGCAACGCCCAGCAGTACTTCCGTACGGACGTCATCGTGCTCTGCCTCGTCGTGTACGCGCTGCTCGGGCTCGCCTGCGACTTCGCCGTACGGATCCTCTCGCGCCGGCTGCTGAGCTGGCGCGCCAACTTCGAGGGCGAGGCCTAGACATGTCCAACAGCGTGGAAATACGCGGCCTTTCACGGGCCTTCGACGGCAACACCGTGTTGCACGACCTGGATCTCGACATCCGCGAGGGCGAGTTCGTGGCCCTGCTCGGCCACAGCGGCTGCGGCAAGTCGACGCTGCTGCGGATCCTGGCCGGGCTCGACGAGGAGATCGGCGGCGAGGTCACGGTGCCCGCCCGTCGCAGTGCCGCCTTCCAGTCGCCGCGGCTGCTGCCCTGGCTGAAGGTGTGGCGCAACGTCGTCCTCGGGCTGCCGGGACGCCCCGACCGCGGGCTCGCCGAGAAAGCCCTCGACGAGGTCGGCATCGCGGAGCGCGCGGGCGTCTGGCCCAAGACGCTCTCCGGCGGCCAGGCCCAGCGCGTCTCTCTGGCCCGCGCCCTGGTGCGCGAGCCCGAACTGCTGCTTCTGGACGAGCCGTTCGGCGCTCTCGACGCCCTGACCCGGGGCCGGGTGCAGCAGCTGGTCGCCGAGCTGTGGCAGCGCCACGGCTGCGCGATCCTCCTGGTCACCCACGACGTGGAGGAGGCGCTGCTGCTCGCCGACCGCGTCCTGGTGATGGACGAGGGCCGCATCGCCCACGACCTCACCGTCGGCCTGCCCCGACCCCGCGACCTGACCGCCCCCGAGTTCGTCACCCTGCGCGCCCGCCTCCTGAACTGGCTCGGCGTGACCCGCACTCTGGAAGGAACCGCCTCGTGATACGCCGATTCGCAGCCGCCACGCTGAGCTTCTCCGCCCTGCTGGCGCTGACCGCCTGCGGCGCGGACTCCTCGGCGGACGCCTCCGGCAAGGGCCCGGTCACGCTCACGATCGGCGACCAGGCCAAGACCCTCCAGACCATCGTCGCCGCCTCGGACGCCCTGAAAGGCGCCGGCTACAAGGTGAAGTGGGCCGAGTTCGAAGGCGCCGCCCCGCTCTACCAGGCCGTGCAGGCGGGCGCCGCCGACACCACGTACTCCGCGGACCTTCCCGCGCTCCAGGCGCTGAGCGGCGGAGTGCGGTTCAAGAACGTGGCCGCGCTGAAGAACGACGGCCGGCACGTCGGCATCGTCGTCGGCAAGGACTCCGGCATCGACAGCGTCAGGGACCTCAAGGGCCAGAAGGTCGTGGTGTCCTCGGCGAAGGGCAGCATCTCCGAGTACCTGCTGGCCAACGTGCTCAAGCAGAACGGCCTCAGCTACTCGGACGTGAAGGTGCAGTACCTGCTGCCGACCGACGCGCAGGCCGCGTTCACCTCCGGGAAGATCAAGGCCTGGGCGACCTTCGGCGTCTACCAGGCCGTCGGCCTGGAACAGGGCGGCAAGCTGCTCGTGGACGGCGCCGACGGACGGGTCAGCGGCTACGGCTTCATCGGCGCGTCGGACGAGGCTCTCGCCGACGCCCCGAAGAAGGCCGCCCTGGCCGACTTCCTCAAGCGCCTCGGTACGGCCCTTCAGTGGACGAGCACCCACCAGGACGCCTACGCCCAGGCCATCGAGACCCGCAACGGCGCCAACCCGTCGGTGGCGAAGACGCTCGCCTCCGCCGCGTACAGCAAGGCCCTGCCGATCACCGACGACGTGAACACCACCGTCCAGGGCGTGGCCGATCTCATGCACGGCATCGGCGTCCTCGATCCGAACGTCGACGTGGCGAAGTCGGCCGACACGTCCCTCCTCAAGTAACCACGGGAGCAGCTCATGCCTGTCGAGTTCATCAGCGCCGTCCACACGGACGCGGAGGCATCGGGTCCGGCCGCCGCGAGCCGTACCGGTCTCGACGTCGACCACCTGCGCAGGTACGCCCGCGCCCTGGACGACGGCGGTTTCGACCACACGCTGGTCGCCTACCACTCGGCCTCGCCCGACGCGTTCCAGATCGCCCAGTTCGTGGCCACCCACACCGAGCGGATCCGCCCGATCCTGGCCCACCGGCCGGGCGTGATCTTCCCGACGCACGCGGCCCGCGCGCTCGCCACCCTGGACCGGATCAGTGACGGCCGGCTGAGCGTGCACATCATCTCCGGAGGCAGCGACGAGGAGCAGCGCCGCGAGGGCGACTACCTCGGCAAGGCCGAGCGGTACGAGCGTTCGGACGAGTACATCCAGATCCTCAGGAAGGTGTGGCAGGCCGAGGGGCCCGTCTCGCACGAGGGCACCTACTTCCGCTTCGAGGGCTACCACTCGGACGTGAAGCCGGTGAACGGGCTGGTCCCGATCTCGGTGGGCGGCTCCTCCCAGGACGCGTACCGGGTCGGTGGTCAGCAGGGCGACATCTTCGGGCTGTGGGGCGAGCCGCTCAAGGAGACCGCCGAGCAGATCGCCGCCGTGAACGCGGTCGCGGCGGCCGCCGGGCGCCCCGATCCCCGTATCTGGGTGTCGTTCCGCCCCATCATCGCGCCCACCGACGAGCTGGCCTGGGAGAAGGCGCACCGCACGCTGGGCGTGCTCAAGGACCGGGCACGCAACACCGAGCTGCTGCGCCACTACCGCACCTCCGGGCGCCCCGCCAACGTCGGCTCGCAGCGGCTGCTCGACATCGCCGAGCGCGGCGAGGTCCATGACCGCTGCCTGTGGACCGCACCGGCGGTCGCCACCAACGCGGCCGGTGCCTCGACCGCGCTGGTCGGCTCCCCCGAGACGGTGGCCAAGGCCCTCCTCGACTACGTCGACATCGGCTGCGACCTGCTGTCGGTCCGCGGCTACGACCCGCTCAACGACGCGATCGACTACGCCCGGCACGTCCTGCCGCTCGTCCGGCAGGAACTCGCCCACCGCGCCACGACCCAAGCCGCCTGATGGAGATCCCGTGTTGTTCCGCCGCACCCTGCGCACGTCCGCCGCCGCCCTCGTCCTGCTCCTGCCCTTCGCGGCGGCGTGCGGGAGCCAGGCACAGGCCGGATCCTCGTCCTCCGTCACCCTCCGGGTCGGGGCCACCGGCTGGAAGCTCGAAGAGGCGGTACTGAAGTACGCCGGTCTCGACGACACCCCTTACCAGGTGAAGTGGAGCCAGTTCCAGGGCGGTGACCAGCAGCTCCAGGCGATCCGCGCCGGAGCCCTCGACCTCGCCTCCTCCAGCGAGATCCCGCCGATCTTCGCGGCCGCCGACGGCGAACCCAACTTCGAGGTAGTCGCCGTGCAGCGCGGGGCGACCCTCAACCAGGAGGTCGTCGTCCCCAAGGGCTCCAAGGTGACCGACATCGGCGGCCTCAAGGGCAAGAAGATCGGCTACGTCAAGAACACCACCGCCCACTACATCCTGTACGAACTGCTGAAGCGGGCCGGCCTGAAGTGGTCCGACGTCGACGCCACACCGCTCCTTCCCAACGACGGCCTCGCCGCCCTCAACGGCGGCGGCATCGACGCCTTCGCCTCCTACGGCACCTCGATCATCACCGCCCACCAGCAGGGCGCGACGACGGTCGGCTCGGGCAAGGACATCCTGTCCGGCAACTTCCTCTGGTCCGCGCGGGACAGCGTGCTGGAGAGCTCCGGGCAGAAGGCGGCCGCGGCCGACCTGATCGCCCGGATCACCAAGGCGTACGCCTACGTCCGCGACGGCCACGAGGACGGCTTCGCCCAGGTCACCGCCGACGCCACCCACCAACCCCTCGCCCAGGCGAGGAAGGACCTTGTCGACGCCCAGGCCCAGCGTCCGACACAGGCCCGGACCGTCGGCGCCGACACGATCGCCTCGCAGCAGAAGGTCGCCGACGCCTTCACCGAACTCGGGGCGCTGAAGGATCACTTGGACGTGAAGTCGTTCTGGACCACCGCACTGAACGCCGACCTGAAGAAGGCCCTGTGACCGAGCCCATCGCCGAACTCGCCGCCGAGTACGACCGGTCGGCGGCCTTTCCCACCGAGTCCCTCCGGATCGCGCACGAAGCGGGACTGCTCACCGCGACCATCGGCCGGCGGTACGGCGGCCGGGAAGCCGGGGTCGAGGAGAGCGCCCGCATCCTGCACGCGCTGGGCCGGGCCGACCCGTCCGTCGCCCTGATCACGGCGATGACGCTGGCCACGCATGCCCGGCAGGCGGCAGAGCCGCACTGGCCCGAGGAGCTGTACGCGCGCGTGGTCAAGGAGTCGTTCGAGCGTCCCGTGCTCGTCAACCACGCGCGCGTGGAACCCGATCTGGGCTCCCCCGCGCGGGGCGGGCTGCCCGCCACCCGGGCGCGGCCCACGGCCGACGGCTGGGAGATCAGCGGCACCAAGCGGTTCGTCACCGGGGCCGAGGGACTGGACTGGTTCCTGGTGTGGGCGAGCACCGACGAACCGGAACCGCGCGTGGGCACGTTCCTGGTGCCCGGCGGCTCGCCCGGCATCGAGATCACGGGCCGCTGGGACCAGTTGGGGCTGCGCGCCAGCGGCAGCCACGAGGTGACGTTCCAGGCGGTGGAGGTGGCGCACGAGCACGTCATCGGCATCGGCCCGTACGGACCGGCCGCCGAACAGGACAACCGGGCGGGCGCGGCCCTCCATCTCCCACTCGCCGCCCTCTACTTGGGCGTAGCCCGCGCCGCGCAGGCGTTCTTCCACACCTTCGCCCACGCGCGTGTGCCCGCCAACCTGGGACACCCGGTGGCCCGTACGGAGCGCTTCCGGCGTACGGCCGGGGAGATCGAGGTGCTGCTCACGGCCGCCGAGCAGCTGGTGTTCGACGGCTCCGCGAAGCTCGACGCCGGCGACACCTCGTACACGCCCGAACAGGCCCTGGGCGCTCGCGTGCTGGCCGACCGGCACGGCGTACGGGCGGTGGAGCTCGCCGTACGGCTGTCGGGGAATCCGGGGCTGGACCGGGGCAACCCGCTGGAGCGGCATTTCCGGGACATCCAGTGCGCGCCCGTGCACGCACCCCAGGAGGACATCTCTCTGCTCGCCGTCGGAACGAAAGCACTGAACCCGTGACCGCCGCTCCGGAAACGACCGCGTCCGCGCGGCTCCTCGGCCTGCTCGCCCGCGATCTGCCACCCGACCGGCTGACCACCGACCCGGCCGTGCTCACCGCACACGCCACCGACCGCTCCGGCACCCGGCTCACCGGCGAACCGCTGGCCGTGGTGCACGCCCGGCGAACGCAGGACGTGACGGTCACGCTCCGGCACGCGCACGCCCTGCGCGTGCCGGTCGTGCCGCGCGGCGCGGGCACGGGGCTGTCGGGCGGGGCCACGGCGGGCGACGGCTGCCTGGTCCTGGACCTGTCCGGGATGAACCGCGTCCTCGAACTGTCGGCCGACGACCAGCTCGCCGTCGTCGAACCCGGCGTCATCACCGCCGAGTTGGACCGGGCGGCGGGTGCCCACGGCCTGCGGTACGCGCCGGATCCGGCGAGCGCGGCCCTGTCCACCATCGGCGGGAACATCGCGACCAACGCGGGCGGCCTGCGGTGCGCCAAGTACGGGGTGACCCGGGACAGCGTGCTGGGCCTGGAGGCGGTCCTCGCCGACGGGACGGTGGTCAGGACCGGCCGCCGTACCGTCAAGGGAGTCACCGGCTACGACCTGACCGCGCTGCTCACCGGATCGGAGGGCACTCTCGCGGTGATCACCTCGGCGACGCTGCGGCTGCGGCCCGTCCCGGTGGCGACGGCCACGATCGCCGCGTACTTCGCCTCCTTCGAGGCGGCTGCCGAGGCCTCGTACGCGATCACCCGGGCCGGGGTCGAGCCCGCGCTGGCCGAGCTCGTCGACGGGCCGGTGCTGCACGCCATCGACCCGGCGCTGCGGGAGCGGGGAGCGGCGCTGCTGGTGGTGCAGTGCGACGGGGCGGGCGCCGCGGTGGAGGCCAAGGCGGTCGCCGGGCTCCTCGCTCCCCTGGCCACGACGGTGCAGACCACGGAGGATCCCGCCGAGGCCGAGGCGCTGCTGGCCGCCCGCCGGCTCGCGCTGCCGTCGCTGGAGCGCCTGGGCCGGCCGCTCATCGAGGACATCGCCGTGCCGCGCTCCCGGCTGGCGGAGGCGGTCAGGGAGATCCGGGCGATCTCCGCGCGCCACGAGGTGCCCGTGTTCACGCTCGCGCACGCGGCGGACGGGAACCTGCACCCGATCATCGTCGTGGACCCCTCGCTCGACCGGCTGCCGGAGGCCGCGTGGGAGGCGGCCGGAGAGATCTTCGCGCTGGCTCTGCGGCTCGGTGGCACCCTCACCGGCGAGCACGGCGTGGGGGTGCTCAAGCGGCAGTGGGTCGCCGAGGAACTCGGGCCGGCCGCCCACTCGTTGCAGCGCAGGCTCAAGGAGGTCTTCGATCCGCGGGGCATCCTCAATCCCGGCAAGGTCCTGTGAAAATCGGCCGGCCGCGGCCGGGCATGTCCGGCGTCCCAGGGGCCATGCTCAACGGAGAGCGAGCGGGAAGGGAGCTGACACCCCCGTGGCCGACGACTCGGACCGGCCCGCCGAGTTCAGCAGCTACACGACGCGGTCGGTGGACGAAGCGCACGATGTCATCGCGGCGCACTACTACGACCTGCGGCTGGAGGTGACGGGCCGGCCCGGGGACTTCGTCACGGGGCTGGGGGTCGTCGAGCTCGGCGCGCTCACCGTGGGCGACATCAGCTTCGGCACCGAGATGCGGATGCGGTTCGGCGAACCGGGCGTCTACCACCTGGCCGTACCGCTGGAAGGCCGTTTCAGCGTCCAGGAGGGGGTGGCGCGGCCGTCGATCGCCACGACGCGGCACGCCGTCCTCTTCGACCCCGGACAAGACATCCGCATCGACGCGTGGTCGGCCGACTGCCACGCCCTGACCGTGAAGATCGACAAGGCGGCGCTGCTCGGCCAGCTGGAGATCCTGCTGGGCGGGCCACCGCGTCGGTCGCCGTCCTTCGGGCCCTACGTGGACATCTCCGAGGGCGTCGGCCGCAGCTGGGCCCAGCTGGCCCTGTGGTGCCTGCGGGAACACGAACTCGCCGACGGGCTGCTGCACCGCCCGATCGTGCGCGGGCGGATCGAGCAGACCCTGCTGGAGGGGGTGTGGCTGGCCGCCCGCCACTCCTACCGGGAGGAGCTGGAGGCTCCCACGCCGCGGATGCGCCCGGCCGCGGTGAAGCGGGTCATGGACGCCGTGCAGGAACTGCCGACCGAGCCGTACGACGCCGCCCGGCTGGCGGCCATCGCCCAGGTCAGTCTGCGCACCCTGCAACAGGCGTTCCGCACCCATGTGGGCATGACCCCGATGGCGTACGTCAACGAGGTGCGTCTCCAGCGGGTGCGGGCGCAACTGCGCACGGCGGCTCCGGGGTCGACGACGGTCGCCGCCGTGGCGCACCAGTGGGGGTTCGTGCATCTCGGCCGCTTCGCGCGGCGCTACCGGGAGCGGTTCGGTGAGTCGCCGTCACGCACGCTGCGTAGCGGATGAGAGCCGCCGGCCCCAATCCCCCGCGTTTTGCGGACATGCGACGCGCAATCCGGAGCGACGGGAGGTCGCGGCGCCCCTATGGTCTGCTCATGGCGATCGCAGCCGGGGACGAGCGGAGTCGGCGCCACTCGTCTCCGCGCGCGGGAACCCGGGTGCGGAAACGGGAGAGTTTCCGCACTCTCCAGCGGGCCCGGCCGCTCCCCTCCCGCTTCGGCGGCAGGCCGGGCCCGGTCCGTGCGGCGCTACGGCCTGGCCAGCAGGGTGCGCACCCCCTCGGACGTGAGCGTCAGCGGGTGCGCCGAACTGGCGTCGATGGTGAGCGAGAGGTCGTCGGCCGGCCACTGGGCGGCGAGCGCGCCCAGCGGTACCAGCCGGTAGCGGGAGACGTACGGAAGCAGGTCGGCCATCTCCGGTTCGGAGGTGAAGACCGGCACCACCGCGGCGCCGTCCGACTGCTCCAGCACGGGCAACGCCACCGTGGTGGGGTCGGCGCCCGTCTCCTGCCCGGCGTCGTCGGGCACCGGGACGAGTACCTCGCTGCTGGCGAGGGTGTCCAGTGCCGCGGTGTCCTCGGTGTTCTGGGCCAGCGCGTCCAGCGCCCGCCGGGCCGGTGTGACGGTGTTGTCGTGCGCGGGTGTGTCCATGGCTGATGTCCCCTGGTAGCGGCGGTCTTGCGGCCCGCCCCGGGGCAAGATCGCCCAGGGCGCGGTCCTGCTCGCGTACCCGAAGGCGGACGGAGCATGCGTGCGAATCCGGAACCGGTGGTTCAGGTTCGGCGGGCGGTAACGTGCCGGGACAGCACACCCAGGGCCCTAGGGAATGAGCGGGACGTCCTCGGAGGGCAGGCCCAGGCGGTCCCGGCCGACCCGCCGGTACAGGGGCTCCGCCATGCTCGCGCCGACGTGGCTCCAGTACGTCGCCGCGTCGCGGAAGTAGCGCTGCATCCGCTCGCCGTCGCGCGCGTACCGGGACCCCGCCGTGCGGAACAGGCTGCCCTGGAGGACGTCCCAGGCCATGCGCCCGGCGTTGAGGAACATCAGCGCGAGCCGGTTGTCCTCCACGACGGTGAAGGGCGCCTCGCCGCTCACGTTGCGGCGGCAGGTCTCCATCCAGTCCTCGGCGGTCTGCCGCAGCGCCGCCTCGGCGGTGTCGATCAGGCCCAGCGCCTCGCCGAGGTGGCGTTGGTAGTCGTGCAGGTCGGCGCGGGTGCGGTCGGGTTCCAGGAGCAGGGGGCGGGCGGCGATGACCCGGGCGTACTCGTCGGCGGCGGCGTACGCGGTGCCGATCATGATGGCGGCCAGCTCGCCGTGGAAGAAGCTCGGCGCGCGCCCCGCGTACAGCGGGTTGCCGTGCAGTCGCGAGCCGACGCTGCCGCCCTGCACCGGCAGGTCGAGCAGGCTCGCCTCAAGGGTCAGGTGGGCCGGGACGCGGGCGTGGTCCATGTGGATGCTGTTGGAGCCGCTGCCGCGCAGGCCGAGGACGCCGTGCCAGTCGTCGAGGACCGTCCACACCGACCGCGGGGCGACGAACAGCACCGGCGCGCCCGGCGGATCGCCGGGCTTCTCGGGGGCGCCGAGGCTCTGGCCGACGTAGTGCGTCGAGTAGGGGGCGCCGGAGGAGTACGGCCAGGTGCCGTCGAGGACCACATGGCCGTCGCCGTCGGGCCGGGCGACGCCGACGGGGGCGGCTGTGGACGCGGCCCGGAAGTCGCCGTCGGTGCCGAAGATCTCGTCCTGGGCCTTCTCCTCGAAGACGGAGGCGACCTGGAGGACGTGGGCGGCGGTCAGCGACAGGGCCCAGCCGGTGGACGGGCAGCCGCGCGCGACCTCGACGACCACGCGGTAGAAGACGGGCAGGCCGACCTCGTAGCCGCCGTACCGGCGCGGCTGGAGCATGCGGTAGAAACCGGCCTTCAGGAAGTCGTCGTGGGTGTCCTTCGGGTAGTGCGTGAGCCGTTCGGTCTCGGCCTGGCGTTCCAGGAGGGCGGGCCTGAGGGCCACGGCCCGTTCGATGAGGTCGTCCGCGGTCAGTCCGGGTTCGGGAGCGGCGATCACGCTGCCTCCTGATGTGGGGGGCCGTCCGTTCATGACGCGATACGAGTGATTGAACACGGCAAGCGGTTCCTGGTACCGACCGGATATCGCCAAGTGCGCGGCCCCGGGCGCGGTGGCGACGGCCGTGGTGAAAACGGACCACCAGTGGTGATCACCGCCCACGCACCGCCGGGAGGTTCCCGCCTAGCGTGGTGCCATGCCGATGCAACCCTGGTTCCGCGACGCCAAGCTGGGCGTCTTCGTCCACTACGGCGTCTACGCGGTCGACGGCGTGCCGGAGTCCTGGTCCTTCTACCTCGGGCAGGTCCCGCACGACCGGTACATGCGCCAGCTGGACGGTTTCACGGCCTCCCAGTACGACCCGCGCGCCTGGGCCGACCTGTTCGCCCGTGCGGGCGCCCGGTACGCGGTGCTCACGGCCCGCCACCACGACGGCGTGGCCC
Organism: Streptomyces lincolnensis; assembly: GCF_001685355.1. Classification (GTDB taxonomy): domain Bacteria; phylum Actinomycetota; class Actinomycetes; order Streptomycetales; family Streptomycetaceae; genus Streptomyces; species Streptomyces lincolnensis. The sequence goes on from NZ_CP016438.1 coordinate 994,327, forward strand.
TGTGGGACACCGCCCACGGCGACCTGGACGTCGTCCGGCACACCCCGGCGGGCCGCGACCTGATCTCCGGCTACACCGACGCGCTGCGCGAGCGGGGCCTGAAGGTCGGTCTCTACTACTCGCACTCCGACTGGAACCACCCGGACTACGCGAGCACCCGGCACCCCTCGCTCGACGACGACAACCCCTACTCCGCCGCGGCCCCCGGCACCGAGGACCCCGAGGCCTGGGCCCGCTACCTCGACTACCGCGACGGCCAGGTGCGCGAGCTGGTGGAGCGGTTCCGGCCGGACCTGCTGTGGTTCGACGGGGAGTGGGAGCGTACGGAGGAGCAGTGGCGGATGGGGAGGCTGGCGGAGCTGATCCTGTCCGGCAACCCCGGCACGGTGCTCAACGCCCGCATGCTCAGCCACGGCGACTACGCAACCCCCGAGCAGGGTGTGCCGCTGCAAGCACCCGACGGGCCCTGGGAGTTGTGTCTGACGGTCAACGACTCGTGGGGTTTCCAGCACGACGACCACAACCACAAGTCGGTGCGCCAGCTGGTGCGTTACTTCACCGAGACGATCGGCATGGGCGGCAATCTGCTGCTGGACGTCGGCCCTCGGGAGGACGGCACCGTTCCCGAGGCGCAGGCGGAACGCCTGGAGGGGCTGGGCGAGTGGATCGCACGGCACTCGCAGGCCGTGTACGGCACGGTCGCCGGGCTGCCGGCCGGGCACCACTACGGCCCGAGCACCGTCTCGGCCGACCGCCGCACGCTGTACCTGATGTGCTTCGACCCGCCGCGCGAGACCCTGTCCGTCCGCGGCCTGCGCAACCGGATCCGCCGGGTCACCGTCCTGGGCACGGGAACCGAGGTCGGGCATCGGGTGACGGGCGGACTGCACGACGTGCCGGGCGTGACCTGGATCGAGGCGCCCGGGCCGAAGGACGTCGACGAGTACGCCACCGTCCTGGCGGTGGAGCTCGACGGGGAGCTGGATCTGTACCGGGGTACGGGAAGGGACTGAGGACCGGCGCCGGGTTCAGCCGCGGGTCAGGGCCTCGACCGTCACCACCCGGATCAGCGGCCGGTACAGGTCCATCACCTCCAGCGCCTTGGCGTGCGAGGGGTCGTCCGCGCCCGCGCACGCGTCGGAGGCCACCAGGACCTCCACTCCCGCGTCGGCCGCGGCCAGGGCGGTGGACAGGACACAGCAGTCGGTGCTCACTCCGGCCAGGACGAGACGGCCCCCGGGACCGACGCGGTCGGCGAGTTCCGGGCCCCACTTGCCGAAGGTCGGCGCGTCCAGCACATGGCCGTCCCGGGCGGCGAACTCGCCGGTGAGCCGCCACAGTTCGGCGTCCGGCGGCTGGAGCGCGAAGGGCCACTGCCGGTAGTAGGCCCGCCAGGCACCGGCCGGTTCGGCCGGGGCCACGAAGCGGGTGAACGTGACCCGGTCGCCGAACGCCGGGAGCAGTCGTCGTACGCCGTGGGCGGCCTCGGCGAAACGCGGGGTGGCCCAGGGGCTGTCGGGGTCGGCGAAGACGCGCTGCATGTCGATGACGGCGAGCAGCCCGGTGCTCATGCGACCGCTCCCTCGTCCGCCGACGGGCTCGGGGCCGCGGCTTCCTGGGCGCGGATCCGGCCGCGGCCGAGGGCCAGGGTGCCGAGGAAGCCGAGGGCGAGAGCGGCCAGGACGCCGAGGTTGGCGTAGGCCCAGGATCCGGACTTGCCGCCGAGGCCCAGCGGCTGGAGGAGGTAGCCCTGCCACTCCAGCCAGCTCGCGGCCGCGTTGGTGACCAGGCCCCAGCCGAGGGCGGTGGCGGAGAGAGTGAGCAGCAGCGGGGTGAGCGGTACGTCGCCGTATCGGCCCCGGGGGCGGTAGAGGTCGCCCTCGTCGTAGTCGCGGCGGCGCAGCGCGAGGTCGGCGAGCATGATGCCGCACCAGGCGGCGATGGGAACGCCGAGGGTGGTCAGGAAGCCCATGAACTGGCCCAGGAAGTCGTCGGCGACGAACACGATGTAGATCGAGCCCGCGATCATCAGGACGCCGTCGAGCAGGGCGGCGAGATAGCGGGGCACGCGCAGGCCGGCGGAGAGCAGGGCCAGGCCCGACGAGTAGATGTCCAGCACCGCGCCGCCGACCAGGCCGAGGACGGCGACCACGGCGAAGGGGACCAGGAACCAGGTGGGCAGGAGCGTGGTGAGGGCGCCGATCGGGTCGGCGGCGACAGCCGTGTTGAGGTCGGTGGAGGAACCGGCGAGCAGCAGGCCGAAGACCAGCAGGAGCAGGGGTGCCACCGAGGCGCCGAAGGTGGTCCAGCCGACCACGCCCCGGCCGGACGAGGTACGCGGCAGATAACGGGAGTAGTCGGCGGCGGCGTTGACCCAGCCGAGCCCGAAGCCGGTCATCATGAACACCAGCGCGCCGATGAACTCCTGTGCGGAGCCCGCCGGGAGGGCGCTGACGGTGCTCCAGTGGATGTGGTCGACGACGAGCGCGATGTAGACGACGGTGAGGACGCCCGTCACGACGGTGATCAGGGTCTGGAGCCGCATGATCACGTCGTAGCCCATGACTCCGCCGACGACGGTGAGCGTGGCGACCACGACCAGGGCGACGATCTCGGTCCCGGTGCCGCCGCCCCAGCCGAGCCGTCCGAACACGGTCGCGGTGGCCATGGTCGCCAGGGAGCACAGCGCGGTCTCCCAGCCGACCGTGAGCAGCCAGGAGATCACCGACGGCAGACGGTTGCCGCGCACTCCGTAGGCGGCGCGGCTGAGCACCATGGTCGGCGCGGAGCCGCGCTTGCCGGCGACCGCGACGAAGCCGCACAGCAGGAACGAGAAGACGATGCCGATCACTCCGGCGATCAGCGCCTGCCAGAAGGAGATCCCGAAGCCGAGCGCGAAGGCGCCGTAACTCAGCCCGAGAATCGACACGTTGGCCCCGAACCAGGGCCAGAACAGCGTGCGCGGGGTGCCCTTGCGCTCGGCGCCGCCGATCACGTCGAGGCCGTGCCGCTCCACCTGGAGCTGCCGGTTCGCGGATCTGCCGCCCTGCGGGTCCGGGGTGTCAGCCATCGTCCACCTGCCATTTCCCGTCCGCCGTCGGACGTGCCGGGTGGACCTTAGGCACGGCCGAAGGGCACGTCAAGAACGATCAGGGCGGATCTGGCGCAGGATCGCCAGGATGCCCTCCCGCTGCTCCCCCTCGACGAGCGGCAGCACCTCCTCGGCGCAGCGCAGGCACTCCGCGTGGACGTGGTCGTAGAGGCCTCGCAGTTCCTTGCGGCGTTTTCCGGCGACGCCGCGGATCTGCTCCCGCAGTTCCCGTGCCTGGGCCAGCCGGGCATGGGCGAGTTGGCGCAGCGCCTCGACGTGTTCGGGGTCCGCCTCGCGGATCGCGCTCAGATCCTGCACGAGCCGGGCCACACCGCTGCCCTCCGGGCGGGCTCCGTGCCGCGCCAGCGCCGCGTTCACCTCCAGGATCCGCCGGTTTCGCACGATCTCGGGGTCCGTCCACCGTGCGAAGTCCCGGGTGATCCACGCGGGGTCGGGAAGGTCCGCGTCGGCCTGGATCCAGCGGTTGTAGACCTGCGTCAGCAGCCCCCGCAGCGGCTCGTCGTCGGGCCTGGCCGCCAGCAGCGCGCGGGTTTCCCGCGCGGCTTCGGCCAACCGGCCCCGCGCGATGTCCAGTTGGACGAACTCCAGGGCGAGGTGCTGCCTGCCCCGTTCGCTGAAGGCCTCCTCCCTGGCCCTGGTCAGCACCTCGGCCATCTCGTCGTGACGGCCCAGGCTGCCCAGGAGCCGGGCCAGGGCGCGGGCGGGGCCGGTGGCTCCGGGCAGGCGGTCCGTCCAGCGCCGCATTCCGGTCACCGCGGCCGCGACGATGTCGCGTTCCCGGTCGTTGGCCGGTTCGCCGGATTCCTGGAGGATCCCGAACGCGGTGCGGGCCGAGGGCTGGTACAGCTGTCGCGGGTCGTCGAGAAGGTCGGTGTAGAGGTCGGGAACGGAGCTGCGTGCCCACGAGCGCGCCACGCGCCGGAAGCGGACGGGGAACTCCTGCGCGTCGGCGCCGGTCTTCTCCTCGGCCGCCTCGATGATCCGTGTGATCGCGAAGTTCGCGGCGAGCTCCGAGAGTTCGTTGAGGCGCTTGGCGAAGACCGCGGGATCGTCCCGGGAGCCGAGTTGCCGGATGGTCCGTGCCACCAGGTCGTCCGTCGGGTCCACCGGCAGGTCGTCGATGAGGCGCAGGTTGTCGATGACGTCACCGGAGTACTCGGTCATCGCCCAGTCGGCCTCCGGAGCCGTGACGGCGTCCCTGACGGCCACCTTCCACAGGACCCTGCCGCGCGCCCAGAGCAGATGTGCCTGTTCCTCCGTCTCGTCGTCCGGGCGGCGGGCGCGTCCCTTGCCGCCCGAGACGTCCTGGTGCGCCTGTTCGAGCAGGCGCAGGCAGAGCTTCTCGAAGGGGTCGCGGACCCGGGCGGGGAGCACCTGTACCGCCGTGGAGACGAATGCCGTACGGCGCTGAAGGGCGGCGGTCGTCTCGGGTTCGCCGGCGGACCGGTCGACGCCGAGCAGGAGGCTGGGGCTGTGGTGGGAGACGAGGTGGTTGAGCTCCTCCAGCCGCAGATGGGCGGTGGCCACGGTGACCTTGCCGCGGCCGGCCAGGACGGGCGTCAGCTGCCGGGTGTCCTCGTCCTGTTCGCCGCCCGGACCCAGTCCCCGGCACAGCGGGGCCGTGCCGAAGGACCCGGCGAGCACGCGGTGCACCTGGGCGCGCTCTGCGGCACCACGGCGGATGTCGCCGTGCAGCAGGTCGCGCAGGTACAGCGCTTCGACATGGCGCTGCCACGCCTGGGCGGCCGGGCCCAGGTCGCCCGCGGAGGTGTGCGCCACCGCGAGGTTGCGCAGCACGGAGGTGTGCAGGGGGTCGTCGGTGAGCATGGCGTTCCAGCGGCGGCGCGCCGCCGTGGTCCGTCCGAGCCGCAGTTCGGCCTCCGCCTGGTGCCCGTCGACATAGGCGCGCAGCAGGGCGACCGCCTCGCGGTGCCGCAGGGCCGCCGGGTAGGCGTCGAGGGTCTGCCGGGCCTCGGCGAAGTTCGCATCGAGTGCCTGCTCGGCGACGGCCAGGGCGTGGGCCACCTGTTCGGCCGCGGTCGCGTGCGGGGGCGCGGGCGGAGGCTGGGCCGGGCGGGCGGGGGCGGAGGGTGGCCGCGCCGGTGCGGTGGGCGAGGGCGGCGGTGTCGTGCGTCGCTCAAGGACGGCGAGGCGTTCCTCGAACGCCCGGGCCCGGGGTGAGGGGTCCGGCCCGACCGTCGCGAACTCCCGCTCCTTCGCGGCCAGTCGGACACGGACCCGCTTGTCGAGGACCTTGCGCAGGCTGCCCGGCGACTGCTGGAGCCGCCCCTGACAGTTCTCCAGCCGTTTCTGGTACTCCTCGAACGGCATGAGCAGTCCGGCGGGTTCGGCGTCCCGGAATCGCTGGAGTTCCTCCAGCAGGGCGAGCCGCACGTTTTCCCAGCGGGTGGCCAGCTCGGTGAGGGATCCGTGATCGCCGAGCGTCCGCGCGTACGCGGCCTCGTCGGTCACCGGCTCCTTGCTCAGTTCCTTGGCCCGGTCGAGCGCCTCCTCCAGCAGAGCGCCCAGGTCGTCGGCCCCCTGCTCGAAGTCCGCCAACCGCTCGTCGGGGCCCTCCGGGGCGGGGCGTCGGCGCCGGGCTCCTGGATGCCACGGGACCGCCGTGCTTCCAGCGCCGTCAGACGGTCGTCGAGTTCCCGCGCCTGTGGTGAGGGGGCGGGCGCGACCGTCGAGAACTCCTGCCGCCGCTTCTTCAGCCTGCCCTCGACGCGCCTCTTCAGGACGGTGCGCACACCGCCGAGGGGTTCCTGGAACTCCGCCTCGCAGTCGGTCAGTCGCCGCTGGAACGCGTCGAAGGGCATCACCAGGCCGGAGGGCTCGGTGCTCTGGAACCGCTGAAGGTCCTCCAGCCACTCCAGCCGCAGCGTCTCCAGACGGCCCAGCAGGTGGGTCAGCAGCTCCTGGTCGCCCGAGATCGTGGCGAAGTCGGCCTCGTCCGTCAGCGCCTGGGACGCCAGGTGCTTGGCGTGGGACTGCGCGTCGTCCCGGAGCGCGCCGAGACCGGTCGCCGCCTCCTCCAGCTCCGCCAGCCGTGCGTCGGGTCCCGCCGTCGGCGGCGCGGCGGCGGGCGCGGGCTCGTCCGGGACGTCCTCCAGCGGCTGCGGCGGCGCGGCGGCGAGTGTCCGCCACGCCGCGCCCATCGCCTTCACATGCCGGTCGGGATCGCCGTCGGTGAACGCCCTGGCCGCCGCGTGACCGCCCAGGTCCGGGAACCTCAGCGGGCGCCACAGCAGCCGCTGCCGGTGGATCAGTGCGATCAGCACGTCGGGCAGCGAGCGGGCGGCCAGGCAGTCCGTGAGCCGGGCCGGGAGCGCGCCGGGGTCGGTCTCGAACAGCTCGCAGACCAGGTGCAGCAGACGTGTCGCCGGTCCGTCGTCGGGGGGCAGCCGCTCGGCCAGCCGGCGCACGGTGGCGACCGGGTAGCCGTACACGAGCCACTGCGTGGCGAGAACGGTGAACGCGGCCGTCCCGCCCCTGCGGCGGCCCGCCAGCCCGGCGATCTCGGCGAGTTCGGCGTGGAGCGTGTCCCGGGTCCGCGCGCTGGTGTTGCCGCGCAGCCGGCCGTCGGCCGTCATGTCGTGGATGCCCGACCACCGACACTCTCCCGGCCGTAGCAGCGGCAGCGCGGAGTGTTCGGCGTCGGGGTCGAAGGCGTGGCCTCCCTCGCGGATGGTCCCGGTGATCTCCTCGGCCCGCCGGCCGTGCTCGCCCTTGTAGTCCTGGGTGCCCTGCCGCAGCTTGTCGAGCCGTTTGTACGCGAGGCTCAGGTGGGCCCAGATCCGGTGGTTGACCGGCGACAGGGCGGCCGCCGCCGTGAGCCAGCGGACGGCGGCCTCGGCCCGTCCGTGGCGCAGGTAGAGCAGTCCCACGTGGTAGGGGTGCTTGGGGTTCGCGGCGTCCAGCCGGTGAGCGCGGGACAGCAGGGTCAGCGCGGTCACCGGATCGGTCCCGGGATGCACGCCGATCCGGAAGAACGCCTCGATGAGGGCCTCCGCCTGCCCGGGGGTGAGCGGCACTCCCTCCTCCGCGCGCTCCCACAGGGGCGCGACCCGCCGCCACAGCACGTCGGGCCGGTTCTCCAGCGCCGTACGGGATGTCATGCCCGTCCCTTCGCTTCGGCGGCGTCGCCCAGTTCCTCGGGCGGCACGATCAGCAGCCGCCGGCCGTCCGACGCCGCGACCCGCCGTCCGTCCGGGGAGACGGCCAGAGGGTGCGGGGAGACATGGGTGGTACGGCCGTCCCGCACCAGCGCGTGGGAGCCGTCGGGGTGTTCCAGGACCAGCAGCCGCCCGTGCCGGGCCGAGCCGACCGGCCGGACTCCCGGCACCGTGTGGAAGCCGACGCGTACGGCCAGCTCGGCGTCGAACGAGACGCCGTGGCCCTCCGCGTCGACGATCGCCGTCAGCTCCTCGCCCGGCAGGACGCCGGTGACCGGCGCCACGGGCTGGGCGACCTGAAGGAGCTGACCTTCCGTCAGATCCCAGCGGTGTACCCGGTGTTCACCGACGACGAGGGCGAAGTCCCGTACCCGGGTGAGCGACAGAAGCACGGCCTCCAGACTCCGCTCCTCGGCGCGGCGGCCCTCCCCGATGTCGGTGAGCGTCCCGTCGAGGCCGCCCACCAGCAGCCTCCCGCCCTCGGCCGCCAGCACCTGGACACCGGCCGGATGCGCCGCCACCCGGTGCGGCGGCGTCTGGCCGAGGGACAGGGACCACACGGCCCCGGCCCATGTGCCGACGTACAGGACGTCCCCGTCGAAGGACAGGGCGCCCGGGACGTTGAACCGTGCGCCCTCGGGGGCGGGAACGTCCCAGACCCGGATCTCGCCGTCCGGTGCCGCCAGGAGGACCCGGCCCGACCAGTCGGCGACGGCCAGGCAGGTGTGGCCGTGGGCCCACAGCCGGGGGCGTTCCCTGAGGTCGGCCGTGCCGGCGGTCCGGTGTGCCGCCGTGTGGACCGTGAGGGTGTGTCCGTCGAGCACGGCCAGGGCCTGGCCGTCGGGGAAGAAGACCGGGCGGCCGCGCGCGGCGAGGGTCGGCCGGCCGCTGCCCGCCAGGTCCGGCTGACGTTCCGGCGCCCGTATCCGGAAGGGCGCCGTGGTGGCCGGTTCGCACCCGGGCGCGGTCGCGTCGAGCCGTACCTCGCTCGCCGCCGACGCGAACGCGAGGTCCTCGAAGACGGCCGTGCCCCCGGTGAACGGCACGGTGAGCGTGCCGGTCAGCCCGGCGTCCGGCGGCTGGGCGGAGAGGGTGACGGTGCCCCCGGCCGAGCCCACGGGTGTGCCCTGCGGGGCCGAGCCGGTCACCCGCAGGGGCGGCAGCGTGTGGCCGACGACCGCGTCGGCCGGTGGTGTCTCGAAGCGGAGCACGGGGCGTGCCGCGGAGGTCCGCAGGCGCAGGGCACCGCGCACCTCGTCGATCCAGCGCGGCCGCGTCATCGGGATCCAGTTGATCCGGTTCGCGACGTAGGGGACCTTCTCGGCGGCCGCGGGCTCCATCAGCAGCGGGATGAAGCCGCCGCTCTCCGTCAGCGGAAGCTTGAGCGCCTCGTGCAGTTCCCACTGGCAGACGTCCTTCTCGAAGTACCTCTTCGAGTACAGCGCCACGAAGTGACGGCTGCCGCGCAGCGCCTCCTCCAGGTAGATCTGCCAGTCCGCGCCGACGGGGGTGCCGGTGCGGGACACGTCGAGGTACACCCGCGGTGTCGTGCCGGCGGCGGTCACGCATTCGAGCAGCGCGTCCTGGAGGTCCTTGGCCTGGATGTAGTCCTCGCGGGCGTAGCTGATGAACACGTCCCACTGGTGATCCGCGGGCGGTGCCGCCTGTCCGTGCGGGTTCATCGCAGCGTCCCGGAGATCGCGCCGATCAGGTCGTCGAGCAGTTTCCGGTCCCGCTCCTCCAGCGTCTTCCTGCCGCCGTTCCGCAGTGCCGTCGCCTGTTGGAGGATGCCGGTGAGTTCGGCCCGTACCCGGTACGGATCCGGGCGCGTCGACCGGGAGTACGAGGAGGTCTGTTCCTCGGCCAGCCGGTTGAAGCGCTGCACTAGGGCGGACACCTTCAGGGAGGCCGTCACCCGGTCGACCTCGCTCCGGCGGGCGGAGACGACGTTGGCCAGTTCGTCGAGCTGGCGGCGCACGGAGGTCGTCTGCCCGGAACGTTTTCCGGCGGTCCTGATCTCCTTGGTCAGCGCGTCCAGGGAGGCGGCCAGGCCGGTCGCCTCCTGGTCGGTCCGGATGCCGCCCTGGACCGTGGACATGACGCGTTCGTACTTCTCGAACAGAGCGCCCACGACCGTCGCCTCGTCGATCTCCGTGAGCCGGTCGCCGATCGCCTTCCCGAGTTCCTCGACGACCTGCGTTCCGGCTTCGGTGCGGGCGGCCCGGCGCAGTTCGGGGAGTCTGCGCTGGAGCAGGCCGAGGCGGGTCCCCAGCAGGCTCAGGGCGTTGACGGAGGCTCCGCCTCGCACGGTCTCCATGGCCTTGACGTACTCCTCCACCACGGGGTTGATGACCAGGGCCTCCTGCCAGCCCCGGATCGCCGTCAGCAGTTCCCGGCCCTGGGTGATGGTGGGGTCCCGCTGGGCGATCTCGGCGCAGGCCGCGGCCCGGTCCGGGTGGCGGCCGATCCGCAGGAGGCAGAGGGCGTACGCGAAGTTCAGCCAGGGGAAGCCGGGGACCAGCGCCAGCTGCCGGGCGAGCAGGTTCTCCGCCTGTTCGACGCGGCCGGTGTTCATCAGGAGCATGGCCTGCTGGGTGTCGGGCTCGGCGATCAGCGCGTACAGGTCGTTCAGGCGCTCGGAGGGCAGCTGGGGCACCGGCGTCTCGTGCGGGCGGACGATCAGCAGGCCGATGAAGGCGTCGAGGTCCTCGAGTACGACGGCCCTGGGCCGGCCGGGTTCGACACCGGCCAGCATCGAACGGGCCTGGTACAGGGCCCCCTGCTTGAGCGCCTCGACGACCGGCCGGACGGCCGGGGCCAGCAGGGCCAGGCGCAGCCGGCGCGCCAGCGCGGCGACCTGCTCCCGGTCTCCGTCCGCCTCCGCGGCACCGCGCTCGGCGGTGGCGAGGGCCTTGTCCAGGTCGCCGTCGCGCGCCTGGCCGAGGGCGAGGAGATAGGAGAGGGTGCCCTCCTCCGGCGCCAGTTCCAGAAATGTCTCCAGCCGGGCGAACGCCCTGCGCGGATTGGCCTTCACGACGGTGGCGTAGGCGGTGATCTCCCCCGGTGTCAGACGGCGGCGCAGTTCGCGGCGCAGTTGTCCGACCCGGTCGCGCAGGCCTGGTTCGAGTTGCTCGTCGCGCAGGGGGCGCAGGATCCGCAGGGCTTCCTCGTGCTCCTCGTCGTCCAGGTGGAACATGCAGTACGCGCGCAGGTACCGGGCTTCGTGGTGGTCCGGGTACTGCTCCAGGTACTCCTCCAGGAGTTCCCGGGCGAGGCCGTACTTCTCTTCCCCGACATTGGCGCGGGCGTCCTCCAGGAGGTCCTCGAAGCCGTTGCCGAGGTCCAGCGACATCTCGACCAGCGAGTCGGTGAGCGGGGCGAGCAGCAGTTCGGTGCGGGAGGCGACCTGCGCGGCGGCCGCCTGCGCGAGTTCCTCCAGCCGTCGGTCGTGCTCCGCGAAGCCCGAGGGCACGGTGACCTCGGCCAGTTCGAAGGCGGGGGTCTGCAACGCCCGGACCGGGCGGATCTCCTGGAAACTGTGGTCACGGCCGGTGCCGGTCACGGGTGCCCCTTCCGGGTGGCAAGGCGACTGCGCGAGGTGGAGGGTCAGGGGTGTCTCACTCAGGCGGGACGCCAGGTTCGGGTACGGCACCGAGAGCGTGCTCGGCCAGTTGTCGGCACAGCAGGTACTCGGACTCCTGGTCCACCTGCGCCATCAGCAGCAACACCCGGGAGAGCGAGGCCTGTTCGAAGAGCTGGTCCTCGTCCGGGGCGGGCCGGTGCCGGATCGGCGGCAGCCGGTCGAGCAGTGCGGCCTCGTCAGCGGTGCGATGCCTGCGGGGCAGCAGTGCGGTCACGCGGCGGACCGCCGTCCGGGGCCGCGGGCTAGGCGGATTGCTGGTCATCGGTCTCCTCGGGCAACAGCGTCTGTGCGGTACTGGTGACGAGCCGCAGCTCCGCCTCGTGCAGGACCCCGGCACCCTCGGCCGCCGCCTCGGTGGCCCGGTCGAGTTCGTCCAGCAGCCCGCGCAGTGCCTGCTTGGCGGGGGCGTCGTCGGCGAGGTCGCGGATCCTCGGGTAGACGATGAGTTCGATGCGGCGGCGCAGCGCCTCCGAACGGCGCCGCTGGTCCTCCAGCGGGGCCCGCTGGTGCGGGACGGCGTCCTCGGGCAGCTCCCCCGGGTCGCCGAAGGGGGTGAACCTGGCCTTGAGGCGCCGGAAATGGATCCGGTCCTCCTCGGAGCGTCCGGGGTCGTCGAGGAACTCCCCGATCAGAGCGAGATAGCGCGAGATGGCGTCTCCCTCGCCGCCGAGGGCCCGCTCGCGTTCCATCAGGTCCACGACTTCGGGAAGGCCGACGCCCTTGGCGAGAGCGACGCCCCGGTCGAGGACGGCGAGGGCCTTCTCGCGCTCCGGCTGGTTCAGGGCGAAGTGGTAGCGGACCAGTCCCTCGACGAGGTCGGCGTCGCCGAGTTCGGGGTCGGCCTCGCGCAGCGCGCCCGCACGGCGCTCCAGCTCCTGGAAGTCGACGGGTGAGGGAGCCCCGGACAGTGCGGGCCTGGCCAGCCACTCCCGCAGCAGGACGAGCAGCCTGAGCACCGCGATACCGGTCCCCAGGTCGCCGCGGCGGTCGTCCTCCGCCGGGAGCGCGGCCGCCTGCTCGGCCAGCCGGTCGAGCCGCTCGCCCAGCCGGTCCGGGTCGCCGTCCTGCCAGTCGCAGACGAGGATTCCCGCCTCGGCCTCGACCATGGGCAGTCCCTGTTCGTCCGCCCGCTTCCGGGCGGCCCCGAACGCCTCCCGGGCCTCGTCGGTCCGCCCGTCGAACACGGCCTGGACGCCCTTGACCAGCTGGAGGTCGTTCACCTCCGGCGGGATGCGGTCGGTGAGCTCGCCGAGTTCGCGGACCCGGTCGAAGTGGTGCAGCGCGCCGTCGGTCTCCCGCCGCCGCCAGTGGCCGACGGCCAGGTGGAGGTGGGAGACGGCGGCGATCCGGCGGCTGTCCGGACGGGGGTCCAGCAGGGTGCGGTGTTCGGCGTACAGATCGGTGACACGGGCGTGGTTCTCCAGCCGTGCCTGCACCCAGAGTTCGAGGTAGGCGGTGTGCTCGGTGCGGCCCTGGGCGGCGATCAGTTCGTCGAGGACGGTCGCGGAGGCGCCGTAGCGGCTCGGGTCGTAGGTCCCGAGCATCGCGCGGACGTGGGCCTGGGCGAAGCGGATCCGGTCCAGTGCCCGCCCCCGCGGCCCGGCGTTGACCGCGTCCCCGAGCAGCCGGTCGGCCCGCTCCAGTTCATCGCGGTCGTCGCTGTCGAGCAGGGCCAGGGACTGTTCGTACGGCTCCCGCCAGCGGTGGGGCAGGACGACGAGGAAGTACCCGGCGCTGGCCACGGTCCACAGGAGCAGCAACGGCAGGAGGACCGCCAGCAGAATCGTGTTCACGCACCCGTCTCCCGGTTCCGTTTCTCCAGCAGCGTCCGGTCGAAGTCCGCGAGCCGCATGCCGTGTTCGTGAATCTCGCGCGGACCCATCTGGCCGTTCTCCCTGACCCGGCGCAGTCCCTTGCGGACCTCTTCGGCGACCTGGGCGGCCGAGTCGTCGCGGTCGAGGAGCAGGAAGGTGTCGGCGTAGTCGAGCATGAGGTCGAAGCGCCACCACATCAGCCGCTTCGTGCCATCGGGCAGCAGCTCGTTCAGCCAGTGGTGGACGAACCTGTTCGCCTCTTCGAAGCGGCCCAGGGCGATGAGACAGCGGGCCATCTCATGGGCCTTGTCGCCGCGTGCGCCCGGGGGCAGCCGGTCGAACGCGGTGTGGGCCGTGGTGTGGAGCCGTTCGGTGAAGGAGCCGTGGGTGGCGTCGGCCAGACGCCCCAGCACGGCGGACCACAGGCCCGCGATGCTCGACAGCTGTTCCGCGTATGCCTCGGGGCGCCCCGGGTCGGCCTGGACGGCCCGCTCCAGCAGCGACAGCGCCTCCAGCGGCTCGCGCAGGTCCGCGCGGGCGATCTCGGCCGCGAGGAGTACGAGGTCGTAGTCCGGCCTGTCGACCAGCGCGGCGTGGGCGAGCGCGACGGCCCGGCGCGGCTCGCCCCTGGCCCGCAGCGACCGTACGGCCGTCTTCGGGTCCATGGCGCGTCGCGCCTCGTCCAGGGCGTCGGCGAGGCGCAGCGGGTCGGTGGCCCGCTGGTGCGAGGGCCGGGGGCCGGTGAGGTCGCGCAGCAGTTCCCGGACCGTCCTGACCGGCTCCACCTTCCGCATCCACGACGGCAGCCGGCCGTCGCGCCGCTGGTCGTCGAAGACGGCGCCGCAGGCGGCGCGCCGGAAGAGGCGCGCGGTGTCGTCGTCGGGCAGGGTCTCGAAGATCTGCCGGGCCACGACGCCCAGGGCGTGCAGACCGGGCGCGCGATCGCCGGGCGGCAGCCCGCGCACCGCCTCCGGCGTCAGATGCGCCAGCCGTTCCGGTGCGTCGAAGACCTCGCCGAGGGACGGCGGGCCCCACCCCGGCAGGGGCAGCAGCAGCGGGCGGTGTCCGGCCAGCACCACGTCGGCGGGCAGGGCCACCAGGTCGGGTCCGATCGCCTCGCGCCAGCCGGGGAAGGCGCGCAGGACGTCGGCCACGGCTTCGGCCCGGTCCACCGGCGCGTCCTCGGCGACGGCGTCGGCGAGGCTGCGCCGCGCGTCGCTCTCGTAGCACACGACCTGGAACCAGCGGCCCGCGAACTGCCGCTGGTCGCCCCGCTCTCCGGGCACCACGGGGACCAGGTCGGGGCGGCGCGGGCGGTCCTGCCAGGCCGCCAGTTCGACGCGCTGCTGCCCGCTGATCTCCTCGACCGGGACGAGCCGGTACCAGCGGCGCCGGCGCGGCGCGCGGTAGAGCGAGCCCCACCAGCCGACCCCGGCGTACTCGGCGTCCAGCTCTTCCTCGACGGCCTTCGTGCAGTCACCGTCGGCTGTCGTCATATGCGTCCTCGAGCAGGTCGGCGAGTTCGTCCAGCGTGTCCTCGTCCGCTTCGGCGCGCACGGCGTCCATGAAGGCGCGCAGCGCGTCGCCGAGAGGCGCCGGCGCGTCTCCGTTCCGGGCCGCCCGCAGCGCCTTCTTGACCATGCGCCGGTACTCCGCCGGGACCTCGGCGGGGTCGATCTCGGGCGAGGCGGGCGCGGGGACGGTGACCGCGGCCGGGGCCGGCACCGGCGCCGGAATCGGGTCCGGGACCGATACCGGGTCGGGGATCGTCACGGGGTCCGGGATCGAGGCCGTTTCGGGCATCGGCGTCACGGGTTCGGGGACGGTGAACCGCTCTGCGGGAGCAGCGGACCGGACCGTGTCGACGCGCCCTTCGGTCTCGAACAGTCCCAGCAATGCCGCACGCCTCTGGGCCAGTTCGTCGACCTTGCCGATCGTGGTGCTCTGGTCGAAGGTGGCCTGGTACTCCCGCCCGGTGTTGGTGTGGGTCACCTGCACACCGAGCAGCCCGTTCACGTCGAGCGAGAACTCGACCTCGAACCGGTGGTAGCCGCCCGGCCGGGGCTCGATGTCGTCGAGGTGGATCGTGCCGATCAGGGTGTTCTCGAAGATGTACTTGTCCTCGCCCTGGTAGATGGCCGCCTCGATGCGGTCGGCCTGATCGGGGTTGGTGTACGTCTGCACCTTGCGGGCGGGGATCTTGGTGCCCCGCTCGATCAACGGGTTGAACAGCCCCTGCTGGACGCCGACTCCGAGGGTGTGCTCGGTGATCAGCGTGACGGTGTAGTCCTGTTCGTCCGCGGAGCGCTCGGCGGTCGGCCGGGTCGCCAGGTCGAAGGCGGGCGACGCCTCGAACCGGTTGGCCACGATGGCCGCGCCCCGGGCGACCAGGGTGTCGGGGTTGGCGTCGCCGCGCACGAAACCCTCGTCCTGGTCGAAGTGGTCGAGGAGCATCTGCCTGACCTGCGGGATACGGGTGGAACCGCCCACCAGGAGCACCGCGTTGACGTCCTCGGGTGCCACGCCCTTGGCTTCCTTGGCGAACCTCAGGGCCTCGTCGACCTGGTGCAGGGACCGGTCGAGGATCGGCCGGATCAGGCCCTCGAAACCGGCCCGGTCCAGTTCCAGGGTGGGGAGTCCGTCGCCGATGTCGACGGTCGTCGTGCCCCGCAGGGACAGTTCACGCTTGGCGGCCTCCGCCGCGGCCTTGAGCCGCAGCCGGTCGAAGCCCGCGGGCAGTGCCTCGCCCAGTTCGCGGACGATCCACGCGGCGACCGCGTCGTCGAAGTCGCCGCCGCCCAGCCGCTGGTCGCCCGCGGTCGCGATGACCTCGATCTCGTCGTCACGGGTCTCGATGATCGACACGTCGAACGTGCCGCCGCCCAGGTCGAAGACCAGATAGATCTGCCGTTCGGACTCGGCCCGGTCGACACCGTAGGCGATGGCGGCGGCGGTGGGCTCCGGGATGAGCTGGCGCGGATAGAGCCCGGCCAGCAGCGCCGCCTCCTCGGTGGCCTTCTTCTGCCGCTCCATGAAGTAGGCGGGCACGGTGACCACGGCGTCGTGGATCTCACCGCCCAGCGACTGCTCGGCGATCCGCTTCATTTTCATCAGCACCAGAGCGCTGATCTCCTGCGGGCGCAGCCACTCGTCGCCGAGCCTGGCGCGCACCGGGTCGTCCTCCACGTACCGGCCCCGCGCGCCGAAGTGGTCGAGCAGTTCCGGGGTGAACACCGCTCCCATCTCCCGCTTGATCTCCACCAGCGTGTCGGCCGCCGCGGTGCCGTCGCCGATGGCGTCCTTGGCGTCGTGGCCGACCGTGAGCGTGCCGGTGGCGGCGAGGCGGATGACCGACGGCATGGCGACGGCGGCCGCGCCCTCGCGGGCCGGGTCGGCGAGGATCTTCGGGGCGAAGTCCTCGGGGTCGTAGGCGGACACGGCCGAGTAGGTGGTGCCGAGGTCGATGCCGACGACCCGGTGCAACTCGTCTTCCATGGAAGGTCCTTCGGAGTTCACTCGCCGGCGAAGCCGTCGAGCAGATGACAGCGGGTGAAGTCGCCGGTGAAGTCGGTTCGGGTGGTGTCCGTGGGGTGGTGGACGCTCTCGCCGGCGGCCGCCAGGAAGGCCTCGGTCTCCCTGCGCAGCACGGTCATTCCGGCGTCCCGCTCGTCGAGGACCGGCTCCCAGGTCGGTTCGAGACGCAGCAGGGAGAGGGGCGGATGCCGTTCGTCATGTGCGGCGCGGGCCTCGGCGCTCTCCAGGTTCACCGCGTGCGCGGCGGCGATCTCGTCCTCGCTCGCACCGCGCGCCTGGAGTGCGGTGTCGTAGCGGGCCGCCGCGGCGCGGATCTCCTCGGCCGTCGCCTCGGGTGTCACCCCCAGCCGCGTGTACTCCGTCGATCTGGGCACGACGAGCGGCAGCCTGAACAGCACGCGACCGGTTGTGTCGAGACCGGGCATGAAAGAAGTCCCCGTTCACCAACGCGACGCACCGGGCAACGAGCCCCCGGGCTCCCCGGTCCGACGCGGTCTTCATCGACGCGCACGACCGTGTACAGCCGTGACGTTGTGTGGAGTGTAGAGGTGGACGGGGACAACTCGCTGCCCGTACGCAACAGTTGGCGCACCTTTGATCTCTTTGTGAATGTCCTGTGCGCAAGGTCCGACGGCGCCCGCGAGCCGCACACACCTTGTTCCGGCCATCGGCGGATACAAACCGGTCAGGACCCCTGCCCGGTGGGGGCCGTCAGTTCTCGGCGCCCGTCCTGCGGGCGCCGACGGGCCAGATCACGTCCACGGGGATCCCGGCCGCACGGGCCTCGGCGACCGCGTCCGCGGTGCCGCCGCCGCGACCGGAGGGGGCACTGCCGTCCCAGACGGCCACGAGCCGCTGTGCCCCCTCCAGCAGTCTGCGGTTGGCCGCCTCGTAGGCCTCGCGTCCGGCGTGGGCGTACGGCATGACCATCACGTCGGCGGCGGCGTGCAGGGCGTCGAAGCGCGCGAGGTCCTCCGCGAGCACGGCCGTTTCCCGGTAGTCGCGGGACGGGATGATCGCCGTCAGCCGTCCACCGAGGGCGAGGACCTCCTCGGCGAAGAGGGTGTCGGCCCCGCGGGCCAGACACGAGCGCCCCTCGATGCCCGCACCGCCCAGGCCCGACAGCAGGGTGCGAAGGGAGGCGCGGACGGCACCGGCCGCCTCCGGGGCCAGGTCCATGTGCCCGGTGACGGCAATCGTGACCACGTGTCGATCCTCCTGCGCACCGGGAACCCTCAAGCGCACCTTACCGGTCGGTCACTCCGGTCCCCCGGGGAGCCGGCGGCCTTTCCGTTCCGCCTCACCACGCCAGAGCGGCGAACCCGAGCACGTAGGCGACCCCGAAGATGACGGGAACCCACCGCTCGACATGAACCAGCGGCGTATAGACCCGCCAGTTGCGCCCCTCTTCGAGGATCTTCCACTCGGCGGAGACGAAGGCGCGGGCCGGCAGCCGCTCCTCCAAGGCCTCGATGACCTTGAACTTCCCCCAGTTCAGCTGCCGGTAGGACCGGACCGTGAACCACCACGCGGTGCAGACCGCCAGCACGACCAGCAGTCCCGCCACGAGGACCAGGACCGGCGGCTCGGGCGGCTTCGCTCCGGACATCCAGGTGCCGAGGGCGGCGACGAGGGCACTGTTGAGAGTCAGGAAGAACGTGTTGGCCAGATTGCGGCGGGCGGCGACCCGGTCGGCCATCTCCACGCACAGCTTGTACTGCTCGATGACCGCCGACTGGTAGGACGCGGCCCCCTCCCGATAGGCGGACTCGCCGACGCCGTCGTTCCAGAGCAGCTCACTGATCTCCGCCATGGCGGCATCATTCCCCACCGCCGGTGCGCGCCACCACCGAATCCGCCCACAAGCCGATCACCCCGGGACGGTCCGCTCGTCGCCCCACGCCCGGCCCGTTCCGGACCCCCACGACCGACCGGCCCGACCATGGGTTTAACATATGAGCGCCGCCTAGCTCGAAAGATAGAGACTGTGACTGTCAACGACGACTCGTTCACCGACTGGAAGACCCGCGAGGAGATCGCGGAGTCGATGATCCCCCTCATCGGGAGGCTGCACCGCGAGCGGGACGTCACCGTCCTGCTGCACAGCCGCTCCCTGGTGAACAAGTCGGTGGTGAGCATCCTCAAGACCCACCGCTTCGCCCGTCAGATCGCCGGCGAGGAGCTCTCGGTCACCGAGACGCTGCCGTTCCTGCGGGCGCTCACCACACTCGACCTCGGTCCGTCCCAGATCGACCTCGGGATGCTCGCCGCGACCTACCAGGCCGACGACCGCGGTCTGTCGGTGGAGGAGTTCACCGCCGAGGCGGTCGCCGGCGCCACGGGTGCCGACAGGATCGAGCGCCGTGAGCCGCGTGACGTCGTCCTCTACGGCTTCGGCCGCATCGGCCGCCTCGTCGCCCGGCTGCTCATCGAGAAGACCGGTTCCGGCAACGGCCTGCGGCTGCGCGCCATCGTCGTCCGCGGGGGCGGCACGGGAGCCGACGGGGACCTCGTCAAGCGCGCCTCGCTGCTGCGCCGCGACTCCATCCACGGCCAGTTCCAGGGCACGATCACCGTCGACGAGACGGACAGCACGATCATCGCCAACGGCAACGCGATCAAGGTGATCTACGCGAACGACCCGTCCGAGGTCGACTACACCGCGTACGGCATCAACAACGCCATCCTCATCGACAACACCGGCAACTGGCGCGACCGCGAGGGCCTCTCGCAGCACCTGCGTCCCGGCATCGACAAGGTCGTGCTGACCGCGCCGGGCAAGGGCGACGTCCCCAACATCGTGCACGGCGTCAACCACGACACCATCAAGCCGGACGAGCAGATCCTGTCCTGCGCGTCCTGCACCACCAACGCGATCGTCCCGCCGCTGAAGGCGATGGCCGACGAGTACGGTGTGCTGCGCGGCCACGTGGAGACCGTCCACTCGTTCACCAACGACCAGAACCTGCTGGACAACTACCACAAGGCCGACCGCCGGGGCCGCTCCGCGCCGCTCAACATGGTCATCACCGAGACCGGCGCCGCCTCCGCCGTCGCCAAGGCGCTGCCCGACCTCAAGGCGCCGATCACCGGCAGCTCGATCCGGGTCCCCGTGCCGGACGTCTCGATCGCGATCCTCAGCCTGCGGCTCGGCCGCGAGACCACCCGCGAGGAGGTCCTCGACCACCTCCGCGAGGTGTCCCTGACCTCGCCGCTCAAGCGTCAGATCGACTTCACCACCGCCCCCGACGCCGTCTCCAGCGACTTCATCGGCTCCCGCCACGCCTCGATCGTCGACGCCGGGGCCACCAAGGTCGACGGCGACAACGCCATCCTCTACCTCTGGTACGACAACGAGTTCGGCTACTCCTGCCAGGTCATCCGGGTCGTCCAGCACGTCTCCGGGGTGGAGTACCCGACGTTCCCGGGCCCGGCGGCCTGACGTCACTGCCATAGCTGCCAGCGGCCTGCCCTGCCGATCCGGGGCGGGTCGCGGCATGGCCTGGAGACCCGATCCGCTGAGAAGCTGTCGTAGACATGTCGTAGCGTCACGCCAGCGATTTCGTTGCCGCCTCAGCGCAATCGGAGTTGGCGCCATCTGTCTGGTGGTCTTGCCCTGCTCGTTCTCGGACCGCTCGTCGCGCTCACCACAGTGGCCCTCAGTGGCCCGATGGCGATGGTGCAGGCTGCGGCGGCACGAGTGCAGACTCTCCGCGGGGCGAGACCCCCGCCTCCCCGACATGGGTCGACCGGCCAATGCGCCGCAGCAACAGTCCCACGCGCCGATAGAAGCGGTCCGGCAGGAACACGGCGTCCGCCACGATCATCGCGCCGGAGAAGAGCGGGAGCCCCATGAGCACCGCGATACCCAGGTGCATGCCCAACAGCATGGTCAAGACCGGGTACTTGAGCCGTCCGAACAGGACGAACGGGAACGCGACCTGCAACAGCACCGTCAGATAGCAGGCGATGGCGATCAGTACCTCGTGCTCGTCGGCCAGGCGCGAGAGCTCGGGCCAGGGCCGGAACAGGTCGAGGTTCACGACGTAGTGGAGGGCGGTCCCGTTGCCCCAGGAGCCGCCCTGCACCTTGTAAAGACCCGCGGACCCGTAGAGGACACAGACCTGGGCCGCGATGACGAACATGCCGCAGTTGTGGAGCACGGCGGTCAAAGTCGGGCCCGCCGAGCCGGTCTTCACCTTCGCCGCGGAGGCTCGCAGTCGGGCCCTGCGCGCATCCAGGGACCAGCGTCGGCCGCACGCGGTGAAGACGAGATACACGGCCATGAGGAGGACGAGGTTGTCTCCTCCGTCGGTCATGAAGATCGCCCTGGCGTGGAAGGACGCGACCATGACCGCGAAGATCACGGACATCACTCTGGTCCGCCAGCCCAGCATGAACAGTGCGGACGTGATGAGGGCTGCTGCGTAACAGGCCTCGAAGTACGGTCGGCTGTCGGACAGGGTGAGGATGCTGGCCCACCCCGTCTGGTCGAACAGTTGCCTGGCCAGCTCGGGGGTCCACGGTGACCCGGGCCCCCAGATCTCGTCGCGGTGCGGAAACTCGCGCAGCAGGAAGACAAGGTAGAGAAGTCCGTAGCCGATGCGCAGAACCGCCGCGGCGTAGAGGGAGACCGGCCGCTCGGTCAGGACGGTGAGCAACGCGCCGATCCGCTCCGGTGCGCGGCGCGGCATGCCTGCGTCCGCCCCTTCGGGGATACGCGGGTACGGCGAGCGTGTCTGCTCAGTTTCCATGGGAGTCCACCTTCCACCAGGGCAGATACCGCGTATCGACAGGCTTCGGCGTGGCGGTGGCTGAGCCCGGCCCGCCGACTGCGGCCGGCGCGGCGATGGGCACGGTGATCACTCGTAGCTGGACGGACTCGAAGATGCCGCCGCCGTGGCGGGAGATGCGATCTGCGGCGATGTTGGTCAGATACCGCTGGATCATCAGCGCCCGCGGCGAGCGGGCCTGATCGTCGCCACCGTGGGTTTCGAGGTACGAACTCCAGGCCCGTCGCAGCGTGTTCTGTGCCGTATGGCTCGGGAACGCGTTGTGCTTCACCGCCGAGTTGTCGACAGCGGTCAGGTCGAACCAGTTGCTCACCTGCACGCTGCCGTCCGGGGCGGTGTGCATGGTCCTCGCCGAGATCTGCCGGTTGACCGACTCCGGATCCGGCGCGAAGAGCCGCCAGTTCTGCTCGAACAGGGGGAGGACCCACGCATTGACCTGGCGGCTGTACTGCTGAGAGACGGGGTTCGGGGGTGCCACGTGCAGAAACACCAGGAGCACGTGGACCAGGGCCGTCGCCAGGCACAGGACCACGGCGGCTCGCGTTCCCGCATTCAGGACCTTCACGAGGCGGAGCGGACGGTCAGAAACCCCTGGCACGACAGGTCTCTCGCCCCTGTCAGGGGCCGACTCGGCGCCGGGCCGGTCCGCTTCGTCGACATCCACCAATTCAACGCCGCCTTGCACGGCCCCACCCGGCCTTTCCATCCCGGCTTCTCCGCTTCTTCTGAGCTTCCACCGACGGCGCGCGACGGAATCGATGACGATCCGACGCGCGCCGCCCGTCCTGCCCGCTCACATGGAGCTAGGCAGGCTTCTGGTCGTGCTCTCCGTGATCGCTGCCATGTTCCTCGTGCTTGTCAGGCTTGCCGTGCTCGTCAGGCTTGACGCCGTAACCGCCATGGCCATCGGGCTTGCCGTGATCATCCGGCTTCCCGCCGTGGTCATGGTGACCGGGCTTGCCGGGCTTCTCGCCGTGATGGTCATGGCCGTTTCCACCGGTCGTGCCGCCGTGGCCGCCACCCGTCGAGCCGCCTGTGGAGCCGCCGTTGGAGCCACCCGTGGAACCGCCTGTGGTGGTGCCCGCGATGGCGCCGCCGGGGCCACCGGTGGTGCCCCCGGTCGTCAGGACGCCGCCGAGAAGACCGCCCAGGGCACCACCGGTTCCGCCGCCCGTCGGCACGCCGCCGATGACGCCGACCGTGGTGCTGCCCGAGGTGCCTGCTGTGGCGCCACCGGTCGTGGCACCGGCGATCACACCACCCGAGACCAGACCGCCGGTGGTGCCACCGGTCCCACACGGCCCTTGGAAGATCCTGTTGGAGTCCAGCGTCACGGCGCCGTCACCGCGTGCGCCCGCGTCGGCCAGCAGCCGGCCGTTGATGGTCGCCCCCGTGGTGGCGGTGATCGAAGTGTCGGCCATGACGGTGCCCACGAACGAGGTGTTGGTACCGAGCGTGGCCGAACTGCCGACCTGCCAGTACACGTTGCACGGCGAGGCACCGTTGACGAGGCTCACCGTGCTGTTCTCGGCTGCCGTCGTCAGACTCGAACCGATCTGGAACACCCAGACGGCACTGGGGTCGCCCTGGGCGTCCAGGGTGAGTGTGCCGGTGATCTGTGCGGAGCTGTTCGCCCTGTAGAGGCCTGCCGTCAGCGTCTGGCCACCGAACTCGTGGGGAGCGTCGTTGTACACCGCGTTCGTCAGAGTCTGGCCGGCGGCCTGGTTGTATGCCGTGGTCAGGTCGCTCTTGGCTTGGGCCGCGTGGGCGTCGGTCGTGTGCAGGGACCCGGGCGGGGTCACGATGCCGGGCCCTCCGTCGGACGCGAAGAACCCGGTGATGGCCGGCCCGGGGCTCACGCCGACGTTGAGACCGTTGACCACCGTGGGGCCGGTGTTGGTGACCGTCGCACCACCCAGCACTCCGTAACTGGCTGCCGTGCCCAGAGGCACAGGGCTGGCGATGGCATTTGCGCGTGTCGGCGTCACCGCGATTACGGCAGCGGCGATTACCACGGCCGCTACCGCGGCGAGCCACACCGACATAGTGCGCCGTAGTGGAGCTTCAGGGATATTCAGCGTCATCGAGGGGCCAACTCCTGTGAGGGAATGATGCCTGCTTGGCGGTTCTCGGTCGCACAGAATCGCCTGCTTCTGTCGCTGGCATATTACGCAGGAGAGAAATCCGATTTCGCTTCATTCGAGCGCCATCGCCAGACTCGGCGAGCGAATCGCGGCATGCATAGAAATACTTAATGGGCCGGATGGTGCCAGTTTCCTGCGGGCGGGCGAGGGGGAAACCGGCGGGCACACTCCGCAGGACATGACTGCAACAGTCACGTCGCCCCCCCAAGATGTTCGACACATGGGGACCCAAGAAAAGTACGGGTTAACGCGACGAACGAGCATTCCCGAGCTGCACTGACCGTATTAATATCGAATGGGCGTTGATTCACCCTGGCATGCAACCGCCCGGAAGGACGACTCCGGCGTGTCACGCGGGATTCGCTTTCCTCTAGCACTACTGGCAGCTCACTACTCTCGTGCTGGGATCTACGCGGCAGGCGGGGCCCATGAAGAGGCCGCTGGGTGCGAGGCGTTGGGACGCTCGCGGGGCCGACTGGCCAGCGAGGTCCCTCTGCTCCCCTTGACGGCCGGGCCCGCCCGCTGCACTGGTTGACCCCACCGCGGCGTCCTCGCCGCCCACCGAGCAGGCCGTGCGACTCGCATCACACCCGACACATCCAGCACGATACATCTGACTCGTCAGATATTGTTCGGATGAACCGCTCGTGCCCGTACTCCGGGAACATCTCTGCCCCCACGCAGAAAGGGTTACCCCCGTGACCAGCCTCCCCAGTCGACGACGCCTCCTTGCCATTGGAGCGGGCGCCGCGCTCGGCCTCGGCGCGCTCGGCGCCCCCGCGTCCCCCGCCGCGGCAGCCCCGGCCGGAGCCGCACGCGGCGCCGGAGCCGGAGCCGAGGAGACCAGGAGCCTCGACGAGCTGTACCAGGCCGCCATCGCCGAAGGCGGCAAGCTCGTGATCTACGCGGGCGGCGACCTCGCCGACTCCGGCAGCGGCGCCGGCGCCCGGACCGCCTTCCGCCAGCGGTTCCCGCAGATCGACCTCGACCTCATCGTGGACTACAGCAAGTACCACGACGCCCGCGTGGACAACCAGTTCGCGACCGACACCCTGGTCCCCGACGTGGTGCAGTTGCAGACGCTGCACGACTTCACCCGCTGGAAGCGTCAGGGACGGCTGCTGCACTACAAGCCCGCCGGTTTCGGCAAGCTCCACAAGAAGTTCCGGGATCCGGACGGTGCCTGGGTGGCCGGCATGGTCATCGCCTTCAGCTACCTCTACGACGTGGCGGCGGCCGGGGCCAACGCGCCGCAGACGCCTCTGGACCTGGTCGACCCGCGCTGGAAGGGCGCCATCGCCTCCTCCTACCCGCACGACGACGACGCGGTGCTCTACCTCTTCGCCCTCTACGCGGAGACCTACGGCTGGGACTGGGTGGCCGCATTCGCCGCGCAGCAACCGCAGTTCGCCCGCGGTTCCTTCTCCCCCGGCACGGCGGTCACCAACAAGGAGAAGATCATCGGCGTCGGTACGGGTGGCAGCCCGCTCATCACCACCCCGAACCGCTGGATGATGCCCGACGGACACCCGTTCATGGCATGGGGGCAGCGGATCGCGATCCTCAAGCAGGCCGCCAACCCCACCGCGGCCAAGCTCTACCTCAACTGGCAGCTGTCCACCGAGCGTCAGACCTCCAACAGCTGGTCGGTGCGCCGCGACATCGCGCCGCCCGCCGGCCTGAAGCCGATCTGGGAGTACCCGAACGCCAACGTGGACGGGTTCCCTCGCTTCATGGAGGACCGGGCCCAGGTCGAGCGGCTGAAGCAGACCTTCGCCCTCTACTTCGGCGAGGTCAAGGGCGACCCGACACCCGGCTGGCCCTGTCTGCACCCGGGCGCCTGACGCGGCACCACGCCGGGTGCGCTGCCCCGGCACCTCAGCTGCCCGGTCGCCTCAGCTGGCCCGTCACCTCCGCTGTGCCGGAGCCGCTGATCCGTGCCCGACCCGCCAGGAGCAGGCCGCCGTTCCTCCGGCCGGTACGGGAAGGCTCACACCGCCCGATGCCGCGGTCGGGTTCTTCACCCCGCGGCGGGCCGTGGTGACGTAGAGGCGGTTGTCGCCGGGAGACAGACACACCGAGGTGGGGTGGGGAGCGGGCACGGTCAGGGTGTGGAGCAGGTGGCCGTCGGGGTGGTAGCGGCGGATCGTGCCGGCGCCCCACATCGCGACCCACAGGCAACCCTCCTGATCGACGGTCATCCCGTCGGGGCTGCCTTCGCCGTCACGGAGTCGGGCGAAGGTCTCCGGGCCGGCGACGAGGTCACCGGAGGCGGGGTCGACCCGGCAGCGGAGGATGGTGCCGACGGCCGTGTCGGCGAGGTAGAGGGTCGTGCCGTCGGCGGTGAACGCCGGGCCGTTGGCTATGGTCAGGCCGTCGAGGACGCGTTCCACCGTGCCGTCGGGGTCCGTCCGGTAGAGCGAGCCCGCGCCGGCGGTGCCGTCGTAGGCCATGCTGCCGGCCCAGAAGCGGCCGGCGGGGTCCGCGACGCCGTCATTCATCCGGCTGGGGACGCCGGTGCGGTCCTCGGGGCGGTCCAGCCACTCCAGTGCGCCGTCGGCGGTGAGCAGCGCGACGCCGGTGCCCGCGGCGGCGATCCACGCCCCGGGCCGGTCCCCCACCGGCGCGACGGCGCCCAACGGCACGTCGAGCCGGGCCAGTTGGCGCGGGGCCGCCGGCCCGGTGTCGTCGCGGAGTTCGAAGAGGCGGCCGCTGAGGATGTCGACGTACACGTACCGGCCGTCGATCCAGCGGCCGCCCTCGGCGAGTTCGTACGCGCCGGACACGACGACCGCCGTCGGTGCCGATGCGGATGTCATGATCAGTCCTCCGGGTCAGCGGATGGTCGTACCGTCGGGCTCGTCGAACAGCCCGAGTTCGTCCCGCGTCGGCAGGCCCTCCCAGTCGCCCCGGGTGGCGACGGCGAAGGCCGCGGTGGTGACGGCCCGGTGCAGCCGGGCAGGGATGTCCATGCCGTCGAGGAGGCCGGAGAGGTATCCGGCCACGAAGGCGTCGCCCGCGCCGACCAGGTCGACGGCGTCGACTTCTCGCGCGGCACGGTCGGTTGAACCCACGGCGGTGAAGACGGTCGCGCCACGGGCGCCGCGCTTGACGACGACCTCGGCGACGCCCGCCGCCAGCACGCCGTGCACGGCGTCCGACTCGCCCGCGCCAGGCGCTTCGTGGACCAGCGGAAGCTCGTCCTCGGAGGCGATGAGCAGGTCCGTATGGGCCAGGATCGGTCGCAGTGCGGTGCGGGCGCGGTCGGACGTCCACAGCCGGGAGCGGTGGTTGACGTCGAGGCTGACGGTGATACCGCGCTCGCGGGCGGTCCTCGCGGCGGACAGGACCGTCTCGGCCGCCGACGGACCGAGCGCGGGTGTGATGCCGGTCAGGTGCAGAACGCGGGTCCCGGGCTCCAGGGCGGGCAGCACGTCGTCCGGTGCGAGTGCCGAACCCGCGGAACCCGCGCGGTAGTAGCTGACTCGGGTCAGCGTTCCCAGCCGGGGTTCGGTCAGCAGCAGTCCGGTGGGCCGGCCGGTGTCGTCGGTGACCGCGTGGCCGGTGTCGACGCCCTCGGCACGCAGCGTGCGCAGGACCAGCGCGCCGAGTTCGTCCGCACCGACGCGGCCTGCCCAGCGCACCCGGTGGCCGAGCCGGGCGAGGCCGATCGCGACGTTGGACTCGGCTCCGGCGACGGACAGGCCGAGGCTGCCGCCCAGTCGCAGCGCGCCCTGGGCCCTCAGCGCCGCCATCGTCTCGCCGAAGGTCACGACGTCAGGTGAGGTCACGGCCTCTCCCCCGCGGCCACCTTGCGGAACTCGGCCGCACGGGAGCGGAGTTGGTCCAGGTCGCCGCCGTCGGCCGCGTCCCCGACGAGCGGTGATCCGACGCCGACGGCGAGGGCGCCCCGGTCGAGGTAGTCGCGGGCGGCCTGCGCGTCCACTCCGCCGACGGGCACGAAGGGCACCTCGGGGAACGGGTCGCGCAGGGCCTTCAGATAGCCGGGGCCGCCGAGGGAGGCGGGGAAGAGTTTGATCGCGTCGGCGCCCCGTGCGAGGGCGGACTCGATCTCGCTCGGTGTCAGGGCCCCCATCAGCACCGGTACGCCGTAGGGCTCCAGGCCGTCGACCAGTGCCGGGGTGACGAGGAAGGAGGCACCCGCGTCGATCGCGCGGGCGGCGTCCTCGGCCGAGCGCACGGTCCCGGCTCCGAGCAGCGCGTCGGGGCCGAGTTCGGCACGGGCCTGCCGGATCACGGCCAGGGCGTCGGTGGTGGTCAGCGAGACCTCGACAGCGGCGATGCCCTCTTCGGCGAGGGTCCGTACGGTACTCAGGGCGGCTGCGGGATCCTTGCCGCGGACGATCGCCAGCAGGCGCTGAGTGCGCAGGGATTCCACGAGGTTCATGGGAGCGGGCTCTCCTTGGACGTGCGGTTCATGGGCGGTGCTCACCATTCGGTGAACGCCCCGTCGGCGCCCCGCCATACGGGGTTGCGCCAGGGGTGGCCGGCCTCGGCGGCGCGGCGTACGGCATTCTCGTCGATGTCGACGCCGAGACCCGGGCGGGACCCCAGGGCGGCGTGACCGTCCACGAAGCAAAAGAGTTCGGGCGTCTGGGTCACCCGCTTCGACCGCGTCCAGCAGGTCCTGGTGCACGGGGATGGAGTCGGAGAAGTGCCGGGCGCCGTGCACGATCCGGTCACGGATGCGCAGGCCGGTCTCGATGACGACCTCCGTCCGGCTGAGTAATTGGGCGGGCTCCGGCGGGTTCGACTGTCGCGCGGACCTCGGCGAGATCCTCCAGGAAGCAGTCGGTCGGGGCGCTGCCGCCCTGCCGGCGCAGCAGGTCGCTGTCGAGCAGGTTCCAGTCGGCGCGGGGCCGGACGGTCGTGCCGCGTTTCTGCTTCGGTTCGAGCAGGCCCTTGGCGGCGAGCACGCGCATGGCCCCGCGGACCACGGTCCTGCTGACGCCGGACTCCGTCTCGCACTTGACCGGGTCCACCACGGAGCCCGGGGGGGGGGTAGCCGCGGACGATGCGCCGGCCCAGTTCCTCCACGGCCCGGCCGTGCGGCCCCTTGGGGGGATGGGTCACCACGTGCTCCGTTTCCTTGTCGGTCCACGACCGCTGTGCGCGTCGCTCACGAGGACTCCTTCATGACGCTCCATCCTCCATCGACCACCAGGCCGGCGCCGGTCACATAGGCGGCCTCCGGCGGCCGGGCTCCGGAACACCGCCCCAGGCGGCGGTCATGATGGGGCCGGGCAACATCGTGTCGACCCGGATGTCAGGACCGTACTCGACGGCTGGAACACGCAGGCCGGACCCGGCGAGCCGTTCGCCGACATCGACCGCGCTTCGAGGAGGACGCCGTGGGCAAGGACATGGCGGAGTTCGTCGTCGGCCGCTGCCTCGCCGCCGGTTTCCACAGCGTCGTCCTGACCTCCGACGCGGCCCCGCACCACCCCATGTGGCACACCGACGGGGACTGGATGCGGCGGGTCGACTCCCGTATCACCGCCAGCTGAACGCCCGCCTCGCCGGTGGAGTCCGGGCGAAGCGGCGGTCTGTGGCGGTCAGTGCGACTCCCTGCTGACCTCCGACCCGCTGGACCCGACCAGGAAGTCGAGGTCGGCGCCGGTGTCGGCCTGGAGGACGTGGTCGACGTAGAGCCGTTCCCAGCCGCGTCGCGGGTTCGCGAAGCCGGCGACGGTCTCCTTGCCGGGGGCCCTGCGGGCGAGCTCGTCGGCGGACACGTCGACGTCGATACGGCGGCCCGGGACGTCCAGGGTGATGAAGTCGCCGGTCCGCACCAGCCCGAGCGGGCCGCCGGCCGCGGCCTCCGGAGCCACGTGCAGGACGACCGTGCCGTACGCGGTGCCGCTCATCCGGCCGTCGCACACCCGGACCATGTCGCGGACGCCCTCGGCGAGGAGCTTGCGCGGCAGCGGCATGTTGGACACCTCCGGCATGCCGGGGTAGCCCTTGGGGCCGCAGCCGCGCAGGACCAGTACCGAGTCGGCGTCCACGTCGAGGTCGGGGTCGTCGATGCGGGCATGGAAGTCCTCGATGGAGTCGAAGACGACGGCCCGGCCGCGGTGCCGCAGCAGATGCGGGGAGGCCGCGGCGGGTTTGATGACCGCGCCGTCGGGTGCGAGGTTGCCACGGAGTACGGCGATGCCGCCCTCGGCGACCAGCGGCTCGGCGCGGGTACGGATGACCTCGCCGTCCCAGATCGGGGCGTCGTCGAGATGGTCGACCAGCGGGGTGCCGTCGACGGTCAGGGCCTCGGGGTCGAGCAGGTCGCGGACCTCGCGCAGGACCGCGAGCAGTCCGCCGGCCCGGTGGAAGTCCTCCATGAGGAAGCGACCGGCCGGCTGGAGGTCCACCAGGACCGGCACCCGCGAGCCGATGCGGTCGAAGTCGTCCAGCGTCAGGTCGATGCCCAACCGACCCGCGATGGCCAGGAGATGGACGACCGCGTTGGTCGAGCCGCCGACGGCCGCCAGTGCCACGATCGCGTTGTGGAAGGAGGCCCTCGTCAGGAAGGTGGCGGGCCGCCGGTCGGCGCCCACCATGTCCACCGCGAGCCGCCCGGTGTGGTGCGCGGCCTCCAGCAGCCGGCTGTCGGGGGCCGGTGTACCGGCCACGCCGGGGACGACCGTGCCGAGCGCCTCGGCCACCAGGGCCATCGTCGAGGCGGTGCCCATGGTGTTGCAGTGTCCGCGGCTCCGGATCATCGCCGACTCGGAGCGGGTGAACTGCTCCTGCGAGAGCGTCCCGGCCCGCACCTCCTCCGACAGCCGCCACACGTCGGTGCCGCAGCCGAGCGGCCGGCCGCGGAACGTGCCGGTCAGCATCGGGCCACCGGGCACCACGACGGCGGGCAGATCCACCGAGGCGGCGGCCATGAGCAGCGACGGGATCGTCTTGTCGCAGCCGCCCAACAGCACCACGCCGTCGATGGGGTTGGCCCGCAGCATCTCCTCCGTGGCCATCGCCGCCATGTTCCGCCACAGCATCGCCGTGGGCCGCACATTGGTCTCGCCCAGCGACACCACGGGCAGGTCCAGGGGGATGCCGCCCGCCTCGTACACCCCGTCGCGGACGGAGGAGGCCACCTCGTCCAGATGCGCGTTGCAGGGGGTCAGGTCCGAGGCGGTGTTGGCGATGGCGATCTGCGGGCGCCCGGTGAAGGCGTCGCCCGGCACTCCTCGCCGCATCCATGCCCGGTGGATGTAGGCGTTGCGGTCCTCGCCCGCGTACCACTGCGCACTGCGGAGCCTCACCATGAGCCCCTTCCGGTAATCGGTACGACGATCTACAGTCGGGATCGTCGTGAAGGATACGCAGAGGCACGGCGGCCCGACAGACCCCGACGAGGACCTCCCCACCAGCGGTCATCCCCCGATCCGTCGAGTACTGGAGAGCTGAACCCGTGCCTGTCATGCGCGCCTTCGAGCTGACGGCCCCCGGCGAGTTCGCGGTGCGCGAGGTCCCGGAACCGGTGGCGCTCCCCGGTGAGGTCGTCGTCGACGTCGACCGGGTCGGTGTGTGCGGAACCGACATGGAGTTCTTCACCGGTGCGATGGCCTACCTCCACGAAGGTCACTCCTCCTACCCGATGCGCCCCGGTCACGAGTGGTCCGGGCGCGTGACGGCGGTCGGCGCCGGTGTCGACGCCGACTGGCTCGGCCGACGGGTCATGGGGGACACGATGCTCGGCTGCGGTGTCTGCCGCCGCTGCGGGCGCGGCCGGCAGCATGTCTGCGAGCAGCGGCAGGAGGTCGGCATCCGCGGCGGCCGGGCCGGTGCCCTGGCCGAGCGGCTCGCCGTACCGGTGTCCTCGCTGCACGTACTGCCCGATGCCGTCGACGCCGTCCTCGGCGCGCTGGTCGAGCCGGGCGCCAACGCCCTGCGCGCCGCGCGGGCCGCCGCGCCACGCCCCGGCGACCGGACCCTGGTCCTCGGTCCGGGGACGATCGGCCTCCTGGTGGCGATGTTCCTGCGTGCGGCGGGTGCGGAGGTGCACCTGATGGGGGTCACCGACGCTTCGCTCGCCTTCGCCCGTGAGCTGGGCTTCGAGCACACCTGGACCGAGGACGCCGTCCCGGACCTGCCGTTCGACGCGGTCGTCGACGCCTCGAACGCCGCCCATCTGCCCGCCCTGGCACTGGAGTCGGTCGAACCGGCCGGCCGCCTGGTCTACATCGGGCTGGCCGGTGAGCCCAGCAGGTTCGACACCCGGACGCTCGTCCTCAAGGACGTGACGGCGGTCGGCATCCTCTCCGGCTCCCCGGGCCTGGCCGCCACCATCCGCGCCTACGCCGACGGCCTGATCGACCCCCGACCGCTCGTCGCCACGACGGTCGGCCTGCACGGGGTCGGCGCTGTCCTGGCCGGCGAACGCCCGGCCCACGCCGGACCGGGTCCGAAGATCCACGTCGACCCGCGCGCGGACTGAGCGACCGGCCCGGTATCGGCGCCGGAAATCCCCACAACTGATGTGGCAGTGACAGGCGTTGACCGGGCGAACCCACCGCAGCAGAATGAGCGCGCGGCCTTGAGAGCGCTCTCACACCCACAGACCTCCGCGGGCCGCACCTTGCCGACCCGCGACGTTCAGGGAGTCCCATGACCGGCAGACAAGGCCCGGCGTACAGCCGCCGCGCGCTCCTCGGGACCGGACTCGGGGTCGGCGCCGCGGCCCTCACCGCGGCCGGTTCCGGTACGGCCGGGGCCGTCGGGCGTGCGCCCGTCACCGCCTCCCCGCAGCGCCGGGCGCACGCCTTCCTCGCCGCCGCCATGGACGCCTACCCGGACCACGGCACCGTCCGCCTGGCCCAGAGCTACACCGACCAGGCCGGCCTGTTCAGTACGGCGTTCACCTACGACAACGCCCTCGCGGTCCTGGCCTGCCTCGCCACCGGCACCCGGGACGGCCGCTCCCGGGCCACCGCACTCGGCGACGCGCTGCTGTACGCGCAGACCCACGACCCGGGGTACGACGACGGCAGACTGCGTCAGGCGTACAACGTCGGGCCGTACACCTTCTACGACGGCTCCCGGCAGCCGGACGGATTCGTGCGGGCGGACGGCACGGCCAACGTCGGCACCCAGTTCGGCTTCACCGGTACGGCGGTGGGCGACATGGCCTGGGCCGGTATCGCGCTGAGCACCCTCGCGGGACGGACCGGCGAGAAGCGGTTCCTGGCCGGGGCGGTGCGGATCGGTGAGTGGATCGAGCGCGTCGGCCGTACCGACGAACCGCTCGGCGGCTACAAGTTCGGGGTCAACGGCGCCGACGAGAAGCTGCCCTTCACCTCCACCGAGCACAACACCGATCTGATCGCCCTGTTCGGCAGGCTCGCCCGGCTCACCGGGGACCGGGTGTGGCGGGAGCGGCGCGCGCGTGCCGAAGCCTTCGTCCGGAAGATGTGGGAGCCGACCGGGGGCTTCTTCTACACCGGGAGCAACGACGGGGTGACGATCAACAAGTCGCCGATCCCCGAGGACACCCAGACCTGGACCCGGCTCGCCCTGTCCTCCGCCGCCCACGCCCGGTCCGTGGACTGGGCCGCGAGGGAACTCGCCGTCCTGGACACGGCCGACCGGCCCAACAGCACGGTCCCGGCGGGTCAGTCCTACGAGGGGGTCACCTTCAGTTCCGCCAGTCTCCTGGCGAACGAGGACGCCCCGATCGCCGACGGCCAGCCCAAGCCCGACCGCAACGGCGTGTGGTTCGAGGGCACCGCCCACCTGGCCCTCGCCCTGCGCGACCGGCGCGCGTCCGGGGACGAGTCACGCGCCCGGCGCCTGCTCGCCTCCGCCGAGCGGGCCCAGGACCTGCTCGGCACCGACCAGACGCTCGGCGGCTCCGCCGCTCCGGTCCGCTCCGGCATCGTCTCGGCGAGCAGCCCGCTCGACACCGGTTTCGGGTTCGGCTACTACCCCTACCGGCACACCGGCGCGACCGCCTGGTACCTGCTGGCGGCGACGCGTACGAACCCGCTGCGCGTCTGAGGCACCGCGGCGGGCGGATGCGGTGGCGGGGGGGCGTGACGGGTGTATTCAGCAGGCGCAGAAGGGCTGGAACAGGGTCAACCGCCCCTGCGGGGCTGGATACTGGTGTCTTCTCACGACGTGGCGATCAGGGGGGCACATCGGTGAACTCTGCCGGGGGTACGGGCGGTTGGGGCGTGGACGGCGGTCGGGGCGGGCGGCACGCGGTCGTTGTGGGTGGGAGTCTCGCGGGGCTCCTCGCGGCGCACGTCCTGGCCGGGCACGCGGACCAGGTGACCGTCGTGGAGCGCGACAGTTTCCCGGAAGGTGCGCAGCCGCGGTCAGGCGTGCCGCAGGGCCGGCATCCGCATGTCCTGCTGGAGGGCGGCCAGACGGCCCTGGAGTCGCTCCTGCCGGGCTTCCTCGCGGAGCTGCGGGCGGCGGGAGCGCCACGCGTGGGCATGCCGTCGGACATGGCCCAGTGCCAGGACGGGCGGTGGTTCAGGCGGCTGCCCGCGACGACCCACATCTACACCGGTTCCCGCGCGCAGCTGGAGGAGTTGGTGCGACGGCGCGTTCTCGCCAATCCGGTGATCGGCGTGGTGGAGGGGAGCGATGTCGTCGGGCTCCTCGGCGACGCCTCGCGGGTGCGGGGTGTGCGGCTGCGGGACCGTTCCGGCGACTCCCGCGGGGAGGAGCGCGTCCTTGAGGCCGACCTGGTCGTCGACGCGTCCGGCAGCGGTACGAAGGCCCCGCAGTGGCTCACGGCGATCGGCGCCGAGGCCCCACACGAGGAGACCATCGACACCGGGCTCGCGTACGCCTCACGCATCTACCGCGGCAAGCCCGGCGCCCTCGACGGCGACACCCTCGGCTACTACGTCTATCCCAGCCCGGCCCAGGTCCACGCCGGCGGTGCGCTGCCGCTGGAGGACGGCAGCCATCTGGTCATCGTCTCGGGGCTGCGCGGCGACGAACCGCCCACGGGCGACGACGCGTTCGTGGCATACGCCAAGAAGCTGCCGCATCCGCTCCTGCACCGGTGGCTGGACGAGGCCGAACCGCTCACACCGCCGTTCGGCTACCGACGGACCTCGAACGCCCGCCGCCGCTACGACCTGCCCGGCCACCGCCCGGCCGGATTCCTCGCCACCGGCGACGCCCTGTGCACCTTCAACCCGATCTACGGGCAGGGCATGGCCGTCGCCGCGATGAGCGCGGTCGCCCTGCGCGACGTCCTGGCCGATCCACGCGAGACTCCGACGACACTGCGCGTGCAACGTGCCGTGCTCGCGGCGTCCAAGCAGGCGTGGGACATCTCCGCCGGCGCGGACCGCAAGATGCCGGGCGCGGTCGGCACCGCGGTCGAGGGCAAGCCCGCGGACCGCGCCGCCGACTGGTACCTGGCGCGCGTCCAGGAGCGCTACCCCAGCGACCCCGTCGTGGGCCGCGCCTTCCGCTCCGTCCTGACCCTCGCCGCCCCCGTCACCACCCTCTTCGCCCCACCGGTGGCCCGGGCCGTCCTCTTCCAGCCCGCCGCCCCGCCCCTCACCGAGCCGCCGGCCGCACCGGAGCAGCCGGGGGCCTGAGCGGGGCGTGCGGCCCGGTCGTCGGTGGACGACTACCGGTCCTCGCCGCGGCACAGTTCCTGGTCCACGAGTGTGTTCATGGCCTTCTGGGTGTCCGGGCCGCCGTCACTGGTGAGGTAGACCACGGCGGTCCGGGTCCCGCCCCGGGTGACGCCGGCCAAGGTGTGATAGCCGAGCAGTTCGCCCAGATGACCGAAGTAGCTGCCGCCGCAGGACAGCGGGATCTCCCCCAGACCGAGGCCGTACTTCACACCCAGCTCGGGTGCGTCCCTGGTGGCCGTCATCTCGGCGAGCTGGGCCGGTTTCAGCAGACGGCCACCGAGCAGCGCGGTGTAGAACCGGCTCAGGTCGTGGGCGGTGCTGATGATCGAGCCGGAGCCGACGCCCATGCTCGGGTTGAGCGTCGTGACGTCGACTCCGGTGCCGGTGCCGAACCAGGCATAGCTGTGGGCGTGCGGACCTGGCATGAACGGGAAGGCGCCGGGCGTACTGGTGCCCCTCAGACCCAGCGGGCGGATGATCCGCTCGTCCACCTCGTGCGCCCAGCTCCGGCCGGTCACCTCGCGGATGAGCATCGCGGCGAGGACGTAGTTGGTGTTGGAGTAGGACCAGCCGTCGCCCGGGGTGGGGAACGTCGGCGCGTGCCGCATCGCCATCCCCACCAACTCCTCGGGGGTGTAGGTGCGGAACCTCTCGGCGCGATAGCCGGCCGCGCTGTTCAGCGCGGGGATCTCCGGCAGGACGTCGGGGACACCACTGGTGTGCTGCAACAGCTGCCGCACGGTGATCCTGCGGCCGTCGTTGCCGTTGCCCCGGACCACTCCCGGCAGCCACCGCTCGACGGTGTCGTCCAGGGACATGCGCCCCTCGCCGACGAGGTGCAGCACGACCGTGGCGGTGAAGGTCTTGGCTGCGCTGCCGATCCGGAACCTGCCGTTCCACGGCATCGGCCTCCCGGTTCCCCTCTCGGCCGTCCCGGCGCGTGCGATGTCCCGCGTGCCCGGCGACGACGCCTCGGCGAACACGCCGACGGCCCCGGTGCCGTGCAGCGCGTCCACCCGCCGCTGAAGCGGATCGGCGGGCCCCGGCGTCGCCGCGGCCGTGAGCCCGCTCGATGCGGTGAGGACTGCGGCCAGGCCGGTCAGAACCAATAAGTTCCGCCGACGCCTTCCTGACACATGCATGGGATGCCCCTTCTGTTGGCGACCATCCCACCAGCCAAGACGAGAGCGCCCCATCCCGCTGTCCCCCGGCCATCGCCTGTGGCCATCCCCCGCAACCTGCGATCTCTGTGTACGTACCCAATCTGCCTGACCAGACAAGAGGCTAACCACCTGCACGTAATGCGAACGACACAAGTATTTACAGGGCTCAGAACCTCTCTTACTGTGAACGATCACAGATCCCACCCCATGCGCATGTCAAGCCGTTGGCTTCGACTCCCCCGCGTCTCGATCGAAGGAGTTCGGGATGACCGTGCACGGTCCAGGTCGCATCGTGAGGGCCGCCCTGTTCTTGGCGGCCGTCGCCCTGCCCGCGTCCCTGCTCACCACGCCCACCGACGCCTCGGCGGCCAACTCGCTGACCATGCGAGGTGCCGACGTGTCCACCGCCCAGAGAGCGCTCGACCTCGGCGCCAAGTACTACGACGCGAGCGGCACCGCCAGGGACCCGCTCGACATCCTCAAGGGCCTGGGCGTGAACTACGTCCGCCTGCGGGTGTGGAACAACCCGGCGAGCGGCTACAACAACAAGGCCAAGGTGCTGGCGTACGCGAAGCAGGTGAAGGCCAAGGGCCTGAAGCTGCTCGTCGACTTCCACTACTCGGACACCTGGGCGGACCCGGGCACCCAGACGAAGCCGGCGGCCTGGTCCGGCCACACCATCGGCCAGTTGCAGACCGACGTCTACAACTACACGTACGACGTGTGCAACAGCCTCAAGTCCCAGGGCACCACCCCGGACAGCGTGCAGATCGGCAACGAGATCAACGTCGGCATGCTGTGGAACGAGGGCAAGGTGGTGAACAACGACTTCACCAACCTCAGCCTGCTCCTGAAGTCCGGCTACAACGCGACCAAGGCGTGCAACAGCGGCACCCAGGTGATCATCCACACGGCCAACTCGGACAGCGACGAGCACGCCCGCTGGTTCTACGACGGGATCAGGTCGAAGGGCGTCACCTGGGACATCACCGGGCTCTCCTACTACTGCCCGTGGCACGGCACGATCGCCAACATGGGCAGCGTCGTGGCCGACATGAAGTCGCGGTACGGCAAGGACGTGGTCATCGCCGAGACGGCCTACCCGTTCACCTCGGCCAACGCCGACAGCACCGGCAACTCGATCACCTCGGGCTGCTCGGGCTACCCGCTCTCCTGGCAGGGCCAGGCGGACAACTTCACCGCCGTACAGAACGCGGCCCGCAACTCCGGGGCGATCGGCGTCTTCTACTGGGAGCCGACCTGGTACGCGGTGAAGGGCAACGGCTGGGACCCGGCCGACATCAACAACAGCGGCAACGGCTGGGACAACATGGCCATCTTCAACTGGACCGGCCAGGTGAACCCGACCATCAAGTGGACCCCGTAGTCCCCTGACCTCGTAGTCCCCTGACCCCCACGAACAGCACCGTCCCCGGCGGACGGTGCCGTTCGTGCGTCCGCGCCCGCCCCGGATGGATACCGCCAGATTGCGACCACTGTATTGACGTGTTCATTTCCGTCATTGAGCATGCCTTGAGCCCGATCGCTTCTGGTCGATTCTGTTTCCCTCTGTTCTGTGAAGGGAGTTCCGTGTCCAGTCGACATCGCATCGCCCGGGCGTTGACGCCATTGGTACCCGTGGTCCTCGGAGCGGGTCTCGTCACCGGCCCCGCGCCCACCGCCGGAGCCGCCGTCGCGGAGACCTCGCCGCTCAGCTCGGTGACCGTGCGGGTCGATCCGTCGTACCAGCAGCAGGAGTTCGAGGGGTGGGGGACGAGCCTGGTCTGGTTCGCCAACGCCACGGGCACGTACCCGGAGCCGATCCGAAGACAGCTCGTCGACATGCTGTTCGGCGAGGACGGCCTCGCCCTCAACATCGCCCGCTACAACATCGGCGGCGGCAACGCCCCGGACGTCCGCAAGGACTACATGAAGGCCGGCGCGACGATGGAGGGCTTCTGGAAGGCCCCCGAGGGGACCACCCGCGAGGACATGGACTGGTGGGACCCGGACAACCCCGACCACTGGGACTGGGGCGCCGACGCGGGGCAGCGCTGGTGGGTGGACCAGGTCAAGGACAAGGTCACCACGTGGGAGGCGTTCAGCAACTCCCCGCCCTGGTTCCAGACGGTCAGCGGTTATGTCTCCGGCGGCTTCGACGCGAACACGGACCAGATCCGCGCCGACCGCGCCGACGACTTCGCGGCCTATCTGGTGCGGGTGACCGAGGAGCTGGAGAAGGCCCACGGCATCGACTTCGACACCATCGATCCGCTGAACGAGCCCAACACCAACTACTGGGGCACCCAGTTGGGGGCCGACGGGCAGCCCACGGGCGGGCGTCAGGAAGGCGCCCACGCCGGACCGGCCCTCCAGCAGAAGGTGATCCTCGCCCTGGACAAGGCACTCGACGGGGCGAGCACCGACGCGGACCTCTCCGCGATGGACGAGACCAACCCCGGCATCTTCACCCAGAACTGGAACGCCTACGGCGCCGACGCGCGTGCCGCCGTCGACCAGCTCAACGTGCACACCTACGGCACCGGCCAGCGCACCAGCGCCCGGGACATCGCCAAGGGCGCGGACAAGAAGCTGTGGATGAGCGAGGTCGAGGGCACCTGGGGCACCGGCACCGACTTCACCAGCATGGAACCGGGTCTCGGCATCGCCACCCGGATGGTCGACGACATGCGTGAACTGGAGCCCTCCGCCTGGGTGTTCTGGCAGCCGATCGAGGACTCGATCCCCCAGGCCGCGGCCGGCAAGAACTGGGGCAGCATCCATGTGCCGTTCAACTGCACGGCCGAGGACACCCTGGAGACCTGCCCGATCCGCGCCAACTCCAAGTTCCACACCATCCGGAACTTCACCCACCACATCCGCCCGGGCGATCGCTTCGTGAAGACCGACGACACCAACAGCGTCGCCGCGTTGAAGAAGTCCGGCCGTGCGGCGACCGTGGTGCACGTCAACGGCGGCACGTCCGCGCGCTCCGTGACCCTGGACCTCTCGCGCTTCGCCAAGGTCGCGTCCCGGGCGACCGTGACGCCGGTGGTGACCAGCGCGGACGGCGCGCTCGTCCGCGGCACCCCGGTCCGGGTCACCGACCGCTCGGCCACCCTCACCGTCCCCGCGAAGTCGGTCACCACCTTCCTCGTCGAGGGCGTCGCCGGGGTGGCGAAGGACGCCGCCCTCGTCCAGCCCGGCCA
The DNA here is from genome assembly GCF_001685355.1 of Streptomyces lincolnensis. GTDB lineage: Bacteria > Actinomycetota > Actinomycetes > Streptomycetales > Streptomycetaceae > Streptomyces > Streptomyces lincolnensis. Next base: position 1,033,550 of record NZ_CP016438.1, read on the forward strand.
CGTCTACCGGCTCCAGGGCGCCCACAGCGGCAAGTCGCTCACCCCGTCGGAGGACGGCAGCGGTGTCGTCATCCGCACGACCGACCAGGCCAGCGCCGAACAGCTGTGGTCCGTACGGCAGTTGACGCCCGGCAACGACCACAGTGAGCGTTACGCCCTCACCAGCGCCACCCACGGCAAACGGCTCGCGGTGCGCGACGACCAGGCCGTCCTCCTGGACCCGGCGGACACCGCGCCCGACCCGGCCGCGCAGTGGATCCTGTCGACGACCGGCGACGGCACCTGGACGTTCGTCAACGCCGCCACCGGCCGCCTCCTCGACGTGGCCGGACAGTCCACCGCGGACGGGGCCCGGGTGTCGACGTACACCCCGACCTCGGCGGCGAACCAGCGCTGGGCCGCGACCGACGAGACAGTGCTGCGCACGAAACAGGCCGAGGTGTTCACCGTCCCCGGCCTGGCGCCGAAGCTGCCGCAGACGGTGACACCGCAGTACCGGGACGGCGCCCGCGGCGCGCTTCCCGTGGTCTGGAACGTCCCGCCGGACCGCAAGTGGCGTGACCCCGGAACCGTGCGCGTCACCGGCCGGGCGACCGATCCGCTCGGCCGGCAGATCCCCGCGAAGGCGGTCGTCACCGTCGACACGATCGCCTCGACGCTGCCCGGCCGCGCCAAGACCCACATCGGCGGGAGCCCCGAGCTGCCGGACACGGTCGTCGGCGTCGGCACCCACGGCGGCAGGACCGCCCTGCCGGTGACCTGGGAACCGGCACCCGACGGGGCGTTCGACAAGACCGGCGTCGTCACGCTGCGGGGAACCGCGCGGATCGTGGACGGCAGTACGGCCGGGGCGACCGTCCGTGTGCAGGTCAGCGAACCGGTGCAGACCAACATCGCGCCGGACGCCGGTGTGTCGGTGGCGGCCACGTACACGGAGAGTGGCTACTCCGCCGAGCGGCTGCGCAACGGCGACACCGCCGAGAAGGCCTGGTCCAACTGGAGGTCGGGCACCAAGAACCCGTCCGACACCATCACCTTCTCCCTGCCGAAGGCCCGCGATCTGAACCGGGTCGTGGCGCACTTCCACCGCGACGGGACCAACGTGTCCTTCCCGTCGGCCGTCAAGGCGCAGGTGCGCGGCACCGACGGCACCTGGGCCGACGCGAGCGGCGAGATCGCGGTGGGCACCGAGGGCACTCCGGTGGTCGGCATACCGCTGGAGGCGGCAGGACCGGCGACGGGCGTGCGCGTGGTGATGACCGCCCGGCCCGGCGGTTACATCACCCTCAGCGAGATCGAGGTGTACGCCGACTCCCCGGGTGTCTCCTCGGACGCCGCCGCCGCGTCGATCGAGGTCGCCGGTGTGCCGGTGGCCGCCTTCGACCCCGACAGGACCGGCTACCGGGTCGTCACCGCCGATCCGGCCCGTGCCGTGGTCACGGCGACGGCACGCGACCCCTACGCGAGCGTCACGGTCGACAAGGTCCGTGAGCACGGTAGGACCCGGGCCGTCGTCTCCGTGACCGGTGAGGACGGGTCACGGACGACGACGTACCGGATCGATCTCGTACGGCGCTGAGCCTTCAGTTCCTGAGGTCCGCCCGGACCGCGGCGGCGACGACCGCGTCCCGCTCGGTCCGGGTGAACAGCCCCGCGGACAGCCAGGTGTCGGCGAGGGCGCGCACCGCCTCCACGAACCGTCCGGCCGTGGCGAAGGGCGCCTGGTCCCAGAGGACGTCGAGGAAGGTCAGGCCGTCGCCGCGGGCGCGGTTGGGGACGCCCGAGTCGGCCCTGCCGAACACCACGACGGGTTCGGAGCGCCGGAAGTAGGCGTGGTAGCGGGTGTCGTCCGCGACGAAGAACGGCGCGAGGGTCAGTCCGTGCGTGGTGAAGTACAGGGGCCGGCCCTCGGGTCTGATCGCGCCGGTGAGGTCGCCGCGCAGGGTGAAGTCCTTGTAGAAGGAGAACGCGCGGAACCCCTGCTCCGGGCTCCGGGCGACCAGCAGCACGGGCCCGTGGAACACCGACTGGACAGAAGGGTCGTCCGGTGTCCGTTCGATCCGGAGCCGGTACGGCATCGAGACGCGGACCCGGTCGCCGGGGCGCCACTGTCTGCCGATCGTGAGATAGCTGCCGGGCACCGCCTCGGCCGGATGCCGGACGCCGTTGACCGTGACGATCACGCCTGCCGTGGCCCAGGACGGTATGCGCAGCTTGAGGTCGAGCGGGCCGCTGCCCTCCCGGACGGTGAGGGTGCGGACGCCCTCGGCCGGGAAGCCGCTCGTCTGCTCGACGACGAACCCCCGCTCGGGCCAGCGCAGTGTCGAGGCGAGGTAGAGGTTGACGTACAGGGCGCTGCCGTCGGCGGAGCGGAAGTAGACCGAGTCCTGGTACTTGGTGTGGCTCTCCATGCCGGTTCCGCCGCAGCAGGTGCCGGTGTTGCCGTACTCGCGCAGGACCCCGGGCCCCATGCCGACGAAGTAGGTGACCTCCGGGCTGCCGGTACTGGCGGTGTCCCGGCGGGAGGCGAGGATGTGGTTGGTCAGGCCGCGTTCGTAGTAGTCCATGTACGCGGGGTCGGGCTCGCGGAAGAACAGCTGCCGGCTCAGCTTCAGCATGTTGTACGTCGCGCAGGTCTCGGCGTTCTTGTCGTCCACGGTGGCCGCGACGGCCCCCCGGGCCCGGAACATCTCCCCCTGCCCGGTGCCGCCCAGGCTGTAGGTGCGCGGGCCCACGACCATGCCCCAGAAGTTGCGGGCGGCGGTGGCGTACCGCTCCTCGCCTGTCTGGTCGAACATCCGCAGATAGCCGGTGAACTGCGGGATGTGCTGGTTGGCGTGCCGGCCGTCCAGGATGTCGCGGTTCTCGGCGCAGGCGGCCAGCAGCGCGGTGTTGTCGAAGCAGCGGGCGGCGGAGAGGTGCTCGGCCTTGCCGGTGAGGGTGTGCAGGTCCGCCATCACCTCGTTCATGCCGCCGTACTCACCGGCTATGTAGATCGACCACATGCGCTCCAGCTGCGCCCGCGGGAGGTGCCCGAGTCTGCTGTGCACCCAGTCGCCCATGCGGGAGGCGATCTGAAGTGCCTGCTGGTTCCCGGCCAGCGCGTGCGCGTCGAGAAGGCCGCGCATGATCTTGTGGCAGGTGTAGTACGGCGCCCAGATGGTGGGGTAGGTCGTGTAGCTCTCCAGCAGGATGAACTGCGTCTCGGGATAGGCCGCCAGATAGCCGGGGTGGCTCGGTCTCGGGGTGCCGTGCTCGGCGAGGGCCTGCTGGCATTCGCCGAGGGCGCCGACGAGGTGATCGAGCTTGGACTTGAGGGCCGGCTCCCGTGTGTCGGCGTACGCCTGGGCGACGAGGGTGAGGAAGTGGCCGCCGTAGTGGCCGCGCAGGTTGCCGTCGGAGGTCTCCCATCCGCCGGGCGGCCGGGCTCCTCGGGTGTCGAGTCCGGCGTTGGCCCGGAAGACGGCCAGGATGCGGTCGGCCGGGTAGGTGCGGGCATAGTCGAGCATGAGATCGCGCTTGCGGCGGAACACGCCGTCGCCCAGGGTCACTTGGTGGAGGGCGAAGGGGTGGACGGCCCAGTCCGGCGCCTCGGTGGGGGTGGCGGCGGCCGGGGCGGTGGCGGGTGCCGCGTGGGCCGGCGTCGCCGCGTGGACCAGGGGGACGGCGGCCGCTGTTCCGGCGGCGAGGCTCAACAGACGGCGTCGGGTGGGAGGTTGGGACACGCGCGTACTCCGATCGTCGGTCGTCGGCGGGCAGGGGTGGCGCGGCGCGGAGGCGGACCGTTCACGACCGGCCTCGCGGGTCGGTCGTCGGCAGCCATACGCGCATGGTCGAGGGTCCGCGGTTGGCCCAGGAGTGGTAGGGCACCAGGACGATGCCCGAGCGCTCGCCGGCGGGAGGGGCGGCCGGGTCGACCGGCCCGTAGGGCCAGGGGGCGTCGTGCGGTGCGCCCGGCGCGGCGAGTTCGCCCGGGGCGACAACGGTGTCGTCCGGGCCGTCGGCGGGTTCGACGGAGGGATCGACCCGTACGGCGTCGACGTCCCGTCCGCCCGGCAGGTCCACGGACTCGGAGCAGTACACCAGCGGTCCGCGCTGCACGGCGACCGTGCCGCGCACCGCGTCGATGCGCGGGTCGGGCGCGATCCAGCGCGGGGACACCGGCAGATCGAGCCGGATCTCGTCACCGGGCCGGAAATGGCGGGTGATCTCGGCGGTGCCCGGATGGACGGCGCGGCGGGCCCCGTCGGGGTCGGTCAGCAGAGCGGTGTCCCCCTGTGCCCAGGCGGGGATCCGCAGCGACAGGGTCCACGGGTGGTCCGGGGTGCGGTCGATCCGTACCGTCACGCGCCCGTGCGAGGGGTAGTCGGTGCCGACGCGCAGGGCGATGCCGCCGGTGGTGATCTCCGCGTCGGCGTACTGGTGCAGTTGGAGTCCCTGGTCGTCGGCCGTCGCCAGGTAGCCCGGCAGCAGCGCCAGGGTGCGGGCCACGTTGGTCGGGCAGCAGGAGACCGCGAACCAGGGGGCGCGCAGGCTCGATTCGGCGCGCGGGCTCTCGGCGTCGGCGGGAGGAAGGGTGCCGCGGCGGCGCCGGTGCAGGGTGTTGGCGTAGAAGAAGGAGCGGCCGTCGTCGGACGGGGAGGTGGCGACGACGTTGAACAGGGTGCGTTCGGCGAGGTCGGCGAAACGGGGCTCGCCGGTGGCGAGGAGCAGGCGCCAGCTGAGCATCACGGAGGCGACGGAGGCGCAGGTCTCCGAGTAGGCCCGGTCCGGGGGCAGGACGTAGTCGTCGCCGAAGGACTCGTCGCGGTGGTGCGAGCCCATGCCGCCGGTGAGATAGGTGCGGCGGGCGACCGTCCGCTCCCACTGGCGCACGACCGCGGCGAGCAGCTCCTCGTCGCCGGTCTCCACCGCCACGTCCACGGCACCGGCGGCGAGGTAGAGGGCGCGGACGGCGTGGCCGCGCAGGACGGTGGCCTGCCGTACGGGGAGGTCGTCCTGGTAGTAGGCGCGGCCGAACTCGGGGTCGGCGAGGGTGCCGTGGCCGCGGCGGTCCACGAACAGGGCGGCCTGGTCGAGGTAGCGCTGTTCGCCCGTGGCACGGGCCAGTTCGACCAGGGCCGTCTCGATCTCGGGGTGCCCGCAGACGCCTTCGATGCCGCCCGGACCGAAGGTGGCGCACACGTGGTCGGCGGCCCTGCGGGCGACCTTGGCCAGTTCTCCCTCGCCGCGGGCACGGATCTGGGCCACACCCGCCTGGATGAGGTGGCCGTAGCAGTAGAGCTCGTGGCCCCATGCGAGGTCGCTGTAGCGGGGCTGCTGGCCGGGGCGGCCGAAGGCGGTGTTGAGGTAGCCGTCGGGTTCCTGGAAGGAGGCGATGGCCTCGACGAGGGGAGCGGGGACGTCGTACTCGCCGTCCCAGCTCATGGCCTCCAGCAGCTTGTAGACGTCCGAGTCTGCGAACTCCCGGCCGCGGCGGGCCTCGACGGCCGATCCGAAGTTGCCGAGCCAGCCGACGCGTTCCATCCAGTCACGGCAGTGGTCGAGGGAGACGGTGGCGTTGACGTGTCGGCGCCGCGCCCAGAATCCGCCGGTGACGCGGACCTCGTCGAGGCCGAGCGGCCGGAGCCGGCCACGGCTCGGCGCGACGGGCACGACGGGTGACCCCATGATGTTCTCCTTCACGCATCATCCCTTCAGCGCGCCCGACATGAAGCCTCGTACGTAGTGCCGTTGCAGGAGCAGGAAGAGCAGCAGACAGGGCACGGCGAGGACCACCACGCCCGCCTCGGTGGCCCCGTAGTCGACGGCGCCCATGCTCTGCTGCCGCAGGTTCGCCACGGCCAGCGGCAGGGGTGCCTTCTCGCTGTCGGAGATGAGGATCAGGGGCGCGATGAAGTCGTTCCAGGCGGCGAGGAAGGCGAAGAGGCCGACGGTGATCAGGCCCGGGCGTACCGCCGGGAGGAGGACGCGGCGCAGGGCGCCGGCCGTGCCGCAGCCGTCGACGAGCGCGGACTCCTCCAGTTCGCGCGGTACCGCCTCGAAGGAGATCCGCATCATGAAGGTGGCGAACGGCAGCTGGAACATGGCCAGCACCAGGCTCAGCCCGATCAGCGAGTTCTGGAGGTGGAGTCTGCCCAGCAGCACGTAGAGCGGGATGAGGAGCGTGGCGTACGGGACCATCAGGATGGCCAGGGTCAGCAGAAACAGCAGGTTCTTGCCGGGGAAGCGGAAGCGGGCGAAGGCGTAGCCGCCGAGGAGGGACACGCCGAGGGTGAGGACGACGGTGAGTCCCGAGACGACGGTGCTGTTGAGGAGGTAGCGCCACAGACCGGCGTCGTAGTCCAGCAGGGTGCGGTAGTTGCCGAAGCCGTAGCCGGACTCCTGGGCGGTGCCGGGCTGGGCGCTGAAGGAGGCCCAGGTGTTCCACAGCAGCGGGAACAGGAAGATGACGGCCAGTCCTGAGGCGACGACGTAGTGGGGCGTCCGGCCGAGGGCACGGGTGAGCACCGGGGTGTCCCTTCTCCTGGAGGCGGGTGTCACGACTCGTCCGCGTGCCGCAGGCCGCGGAACTGAAGGACGTTGAGCAGGAGCAGCGCGGCCAGCACGATGATCGACAGGGCCGCGGCGGTGCCGAGGTTCAGCCGCTGGAACGCCTCGCGGTAGATCAACTGCACGACGGTGACGGTGCTGTTGTCGGGTCCGCCCTTGGTGAGGACGAAGAACTGGTCGAACGCGAGCAGCGATCCGGTCACGCACAACAGCAGGGACAGGGCGAGGGAGGGCCGCAGCAGCGGGAGGGTGATGGAGCGAAAGACCTGGCCGGGGCTCGCGCCGTCCATCCGCGCCGCCTCGTACACCTCGTGCGGGATGCGCTGGAGGCCCACGAGCAGGATCAGCATGTAGAAGCCGGCGAACTTCCAGACCACGAGGAACACCGTCGACAGCAGGGCCGCGGTCGGCGTGCCGAGGAAGGACACCGGGTCGTCGACGAGGCCGAGTCTCTCCAGGGTGCGGCTGAGAGGGCCGGTGGAGGGGCTGTACAGGCCCCAGAACAGCAGGGAGGCGGAGGCGAGCCCGAGCGCGCCGGGCAGGAAGTAGACCGTACGGAAGAAGCCGGCACCGGGGCGGGACTCCTGCACCAGCAGGGCGAGCAGGAGCGCCAGGCCGAGCAGGACGACCGTGACGAGCACGGTGTACAGGAGGGTGAAGCGGACGGCGGGCCAGAACAGGGTGCTGTCGGTGGCGTCGGTGTAGTTCTCGGGCGCGTTGCCGCCCCGGTCCCCGGCGAGCAACGGCCAGTCGCTGAGCGACATCTGGCCGACGAGCAGCAGCGGCAGCAGGAAGAAGACGGCGACGAACACGGCCGTGGGCGCGGCGTAGGCCATGCCCTGGAGGGTGCGGGAGCGCCGCAGGAGGGTGGGCGTGCGGGGCCGGCGATCGGGGGTGTCCGGCCGGACCGGGTGCTCGGCGGCCGCCCGGTCCGGGGCCTTCACCTGCATGGTCCTCCTCTGCCGTACGAACATGGGCGGTGGGCGTGGCCGGACGAACGCGGGCGGGCGGTGTGCTCAGTCGGCCAGGGAGGCGGTGACCGCGTCGTTGTTCTTGTCGACGGAGGCGCCGTCGCCGAAGACGGCGTCGCGCATCAGGGTCAGCCAGGGCCCGTTGGGGTCGTTGAAGGTCTGGCCGAACTTCATCGCGTACGGGGTACGCCCCTCGGCGACGAGTTCGTTGATCGTGACCAGCCGCGGGTCCGCCTCGGAGTGCTTGTTGGAGGCGAGGTCGGTGCGGGCCACCACGTCCTTGTGCGCGGCGACCACGTCCACCTGGGCCTTGTCGCCCACGGACCAGGCGAGGAAGTTCCAGGCCTGGTCGGCCTTGTCGCTGGTGGCGGAGATCCCGATGGCGTCGCCGCCTACGAAGGTCGACTTCCCGCCGTCGGGTCCGGGGATGGGGGCGACGCCGAGGTCGAGGCCCTTGGGCATCAGCCCCAGGGTGGTCGACGGCATGGGCATCACACCGACCTTGCCCTTGGGGAACACGCCGGTCCAGGTCACGCCGGTCTCGTCGCGTGCGCCGGGGGCCACGATGTCGTCCTTCACCCAGCCGCGGTAGGTGTCGTAGACCTTCTTCGCGGTGGCGGAGGCGAGCTGTGCCCCGGTCCCGTCCTCGTTCAGTACGTCGTCCCCCGCGGCCCAGACGGACGGCCACCAGGTGAAGACCCCGCAGCCGCCGCAGTTCCCGCCGAAGAAGGTGCCGTTCACCCCGCCGCCGAGCGCGTCCACGGCCCGGGCCTGCCGGTCCCACTCGGCCAGGGTGGCGGGCGGCTTCTCCGGGTCGAGCCCGGCCTTCTTGTAGAGGTCCTTGTTGTAGAAGAGCACCGACAGGTCCAGGGTGTGCGGGACGACGTACTTCTTGTCCTCGTAGGTGCCGGCCTTGATGTGCGACTGGGCGAGCTTGTCGGCGAAGGGCAGGGCGTCGAGGCGTTCGGTGAGGTCGGCGAAGAGGCCGCTGGAGGTGTAGTTGGGGACGAACACCACGTCGGAGGCGAAGAGGTCGGGCAGGTCCTTGGAGCCGGCCGCGGCGCCGACCTTGGCCTGGTAGTCGTCGGTGGGGACGACGGTCAGCTCGATCTTGTTCTTGTGGGCCGCGTTGTACGCCTCGACCAGGGCCTCGCTCTGCGGCCGGGTCGCCGCGCGTGTCCACATCGTCAGGGTGGCGCCGTCGTCGACTCCCCCGGCGCTCGTCCCGTCCCCTCCTCCTCCGTCGTCGGAGCCGCCGGCTCCCGAGCCGCAGGCCGTGACGAGAGTCGTGGCGGCGAGCAGCGCGATGGCACCGGTGACCAGGCGGTGCGCGGTTCCTGCTGGTCCGGCCGTGCTCCCCATGGCGATCCCCCTCGTGTGGCGGCGGGCCGTGAGCAGGCCGACCGGTCGGGACGACGGACGTGGTGGCACTGAACTCCGTGAGGCGAAGGACGCGATGAACCGAAAAGGCTTTCAGAAAGCTAGGACCCGCCTCACAGCCCGTCAATCCCCTTGCACGGAACGGGTTCAGGGCGCCCGCGAAAACCCGTGGAAACCGCCGGTCCCCACCTGGACCGAAACATGTCGCGTACGGTTTTACGCGCGACGTGCCACCCTCGACGGCCTCCGCCTGCGCACGCGAGACAGGAGATCACCCGTGACCCAGACCGCCGACCCCTCCCGTCCGCAGCCCGCCACCCTCAACGACGTCGCCCGGCTGGCGGGCGTGTCCATCGCCACCGCGTCCAAGGCGCTCAACGGCCGCAGCCAGGTGCGCGCCGAGACCCGGCAGCGCGTGATCGAGGCGGCCGAGCGGCTGTCGTTCCGGCCGAACCAGCTGGCCCGCGGGCTGCTGGCCGGGCGGACCGGCACGGTCGGGCTGCTCACCAGCGACCTGGAGGGCCGGTTCAGCATCCCGATACTGATGGGCGCCGAGGACGCTTTCGGGGCCGGCGAGGTCGCCGTGTTCCTCTGCGACGCCCGCGGGGACTCCATCCGTGAGCAGCACCATGTGCGCGCGCTGCTGGGGCGCCGGGTGGACGGCCTGATCGTCGTGGGCAGCCGCACCGACCCGCGTCCGACGCTGGGCCGCGACCTGGCCGTTCCCGTCGTCTACGCGTACGCGCCCTCGGACGATCCGGCCGATCTGTCCATCGTCCCGGACAGCGTGGACGCGGGCCGGATCGCGGTCGGCCACCTGCTGGCCTGCGGCCGCACCCGGATCGCGCACATCACCGGCGATCCCGGGTATCTGGCCGCGCGGGAGCGGGCCGAGGGGGCCCGGGCCGCGCTCGCCGACGCCGGACTCGCCCTGGTCGGCGAACCGCGGTTCGGCGCCTGGTCGGAGGGCTGGGGGCGGGCGTCCACGGCCCTGCTGCTCGACCAGCACCCGGACGTGGACGCGGTGTTGTGCGGCAGCGATCAGATCGCGCGCGGTGTCATGGACGTCCTGCGCGAGCGCGGCCTGCGGGTGCCGGAGGACGTGTCGGTCATGGGCTTCGACAACTGGCAGGTGCTGACCTCCGGTTCGCGTCCGCGGCTGACCAGCGTCGACATGAATCTGGAGCAGGTCGGGCGGGCGGCGGCGCAGGCGCTGTTCGGCGCGATCGGCGGTGCCACGCGTTCGGGCGTCGAGGCGCTGCCCTGCCGTGTGGTGATCCGGGGCTCGACGGCCCCTTTGTCGTGAACCTGTCCTGAACCGTTCGGTCGGCGAACTCGGGCCTCACCCGGCTCTCTTGACACTCCATCAGCTCGCTCCTACGTTGCGAAAACCTTTTAGGTCGTTTCAGCAAAGGGGAGCCTCCGATGCGAAGACGAACAACAGAGACCGTCCTGCACCGCCTCCTTGTCGCCCTGGCGCTTCTCGTCTGTTCCGTCTTCGCCGCTCCGCCGGCCCACGCGGCGCAGACGATCGGCTTCCCCGCCTTCAGCGGCCCCGCGGTCCCGGCACCGCCCGTCGCCCACACCACCGGCGACATGATGCGCAGCATCTACGACGCCGAGAGCTCGGGCACCGACTTCTGGATGGACCGTCTGCTGGCCCGCTCCGGCAACGACCCGGCCGGTCCCTGGCTGATGAGCCGGGGCCGCGCGCTGTTCATGAAGGAGCACGACCCCGCCCGGCTGGGTTTCGCCGGAAAGGCCGCCTACTGGGAGAGCATCGACGACAACAGCGCCTACACCGTCGCGATCACCCCGGGCACCTTCACCGAACTGGTCGCCCAGCGCCGCCAGACGCCCAGTCACTGGAAGAGCGTGCACACCGGCGGTTCGGTCACGGTCGAGCAGACCAAGTTCATCACCGACAACAACGTGGCCGTGACGAACCTGTCGATCAGGAACTCCGGCAGCAGCCCGACGACCCTGCAACTGCGGGCGACCTCGCCGTACGCCACGACGGGCACCGGCAGTGAGCTGACCGGGCAGGTCAACGCCTACAACAACCTCACCACGATCCGGCCGCGCCTGACGGGCGAGGGATTCACCGCCGCGAACGGCGGCCTCGGCCGCTCGGTGACGATCCCGGCCGGAGCGACGGTGACCACCAAGGTCGTGATGGGCTTCGTCACCGACGAGATCCCCGAGTCGCTCACCGAGTACACCGCCTACGCCGGCCACTCCCCCGCGACCGCCTTCGCCACCCATGTCAGGGCCTACAACCTGTGGTGGGCGCAGAACGTGCCCTACATCGACGTGCCCGAGCCCGCGATCAAGAAGAACATCTACTACCGCTGGTGGCTGATGCGCTTCAACAGCCTCGACGCGGACATCCCCGGGCAGACCTTCCAGTTCCCGACTTCGACGGAAGGCGTCCTCGGCTACAACAACGCGATCGCCCTCACCCAGCCGATGCACATCGACGACCTGAAGTACCTGCGGAACCCGGCCTACGCGTACGGCGACTGGCTGAGCGTCGGCCAGACGTCCAAGGGCGGCCGCTTCCTCGACAACCCGGGCGACCCGGAGAACTGGTCCAACAGCTACACGCAGTACATCGCCGAGGCGGCCTGGAAGAGCTACCAGATCCACGGCGGCCAGCCGGCCATCGCCGCGAGCCTCGCCCGCTACGCGGAGGGCGACGTCAAGGGCCAGCTCGCCCACTACGACACCGACGACAACAAGCTCATCGAGTACGACTGGGGCGCGCTGACCGGCAACGACGCCGACGCGGTGTCCTTCCACTGGAAGCCCGGCCGGATGGACCGCGCCGAGTCCGCCTACCAGTACAGCGGGGCGCTCGCCGCCGCGCAGGCCTACGAGGCGAGCGGCAACACGGCCAAGGCCGCCGAGCTGCGCACGCTCGCGGGGCAGATCAAGGACGCCATCGTCAACGTGCTGTGGAACCCGAACCGGCAGCTGTTCGAGCACCGGCTGAAGTCGACCAACGAGTGGGTGCCCTGGAAGGAGATCAACAACTACTACCCGTTCTCGGTCGGCGCGGTCCCCGACACCGCTGCCTACAAGCAGGCCCTGCGCCTGTACGACGACCCGGCCCAGTACCCGATCTTCCCCTTCTACACGGCCAACCAGGTCGACAAGAAGGCGGCGGCCGAGGCCGGGGAGCCCGGCTCCAACAACTTCTCCACCATCAACTCCACCGTCCAGTTCCGGCTCTACTCCTCGGTGCTGCGCAACTACCCCAACTCCTGGATGAACGCGACCGACTACAAGAAGCTCCTGTACTGGAACACCTGGGCGCAGTACGTCGGCGGCAACACCCAGTGGCCCGACGCCAACGAGTTCTGGGCCGACTGGAACGGCAGCTCGATCAACTACCGTTCCTGGATCCACCACAACATCCTGGGCAGCAGCAACTGGACCGTCATCGAGGACGTCGCCGGCCTGCGGCCCCGCAACGACGCCAAGGTGGAGCTCTCCCCCATCGACATCGGCTGGTCGCACTTCACCGTCAACAACCTCCGCTACCGGGGCGCCGACCTGTCGGTCGTCTGGGACGACCCCGCCGACGGCGTGGTCCGCTACCCGGGCGTCCCGGAGGGCTACTCGGTCTACGTCAACGGCAACCGGGTCGCCACCGTCTCCTCCCTGGTGCCCCTCACCTGGGACCCGGCCACCGGTGAGGTGACCACCGGCGGCACGGTCACGCACCACACGGCCGCCCCCGGTCTCAAAGCCCCCCAGCAGGTCGTCCAGGACAGTCCCCGGATGGTCGACATGCTCGCCAAGGCCGGTGTCGACCTGACCGCCGACCTGACCAACCTCGCCTCCGGGGCGACCGCCTCCGCCTCCCACACCGGGTCCGGCAGCGCCGTCTCCGGCGCCGTCGACGGCTATCCCACCAACGAGCCCTTCTGGGGCGCCGGCGGCTCCCCCAACAGCCAGGACTGGTACGAGCTGAACTTCGGCACGGCCCGCACGCTCAACGAGGTGCGCCTGTACTTCAAGGACAGCCGGCCGGCCGGCGGCACCTACCGGGCGCCGTCCGCGTACACCGTCCAGTCCTACAACGGCAGTTCCTGGGTGGACGTGCCCGGCCAGACCAAGAGCCCGGCCGCGCCACGGGCCAACTACAACCTGGTGCGGTTCCCCGCCGTCACCGCCCAGCGCGTCCGGGTCCTGGCCACCAACGCCTCCGGCGCGAAGACGGGCCTGACCGAGCTGAAGGTGTTCAACCGGGGCGGCGTCCAGCCACCAGCCAACCACGCGTCCTCGGCCACGGCCTCCGCGTCCCACACCTCCGCCTGGGAGTCCGTCGCCGCGGTCAACGACGGCATCGACCCGCCCTCGTCCAACGACACGGTGAATCCGCGCTGGGGCACCTGGCCGGAGACGGGCCAGCAGTGGGCCGAGCTGACCTGGCCGGCCGCGAAGACCTTCAACAGGGCCGAGGTGTACTTCTTCGACGACGACCAGGGCATCGACATGCCCGCCTCCTGGAAACTCCAGTACTGGAACGGCGGCGCCTACGTCGACGTGCCGGGGGCGAGCGCCTACCCCCTGGCCAGGAACCAGTACAACGCCGTCACGTTCACCGCCACGACCACCACACGGCTGCGGGTGCTGCTCACCGGCAACGGCACCCAGTCCGTCGGTCTCCTCGAAGCGAAGGTGTACGGCCCGTGACTCGTTCCCGATGGCTCTCCGCGCTCCTGGCCTCCCTCACCATGGCGGTCGCCCTCCTGATGGCGCCTCCACCCGCTGCCGCGGCCGTGTCGTTCACCTCGACCGGGATGAACCAGAACGGCGGCAACTGCCTCGACCTGCCCGGCGGTTCGACCACCAACGGGACACAGCTGCGCGCCTTGGCCTGCGCCACCGGGGCGAACCAGAACTTCGGCTTCACCCCGGTCGCGGGTGCCGCCGACACGTACACGATCACCGCCCGGTCCGGTCAGTGCGTCGACGTCTCCGGCGCGTCCACGGCGGACAACGCGGCGATCATCCAGTGGCCGTGCCACGGCGGCACGAACCAGCGCTGGCGGCTCGTCCCGGTCCCGGTGTCCGGGACGGACAGGACCTTCCAGGTGGTCTCCGTGAGCTCCGGCAAGTGCGTGACGCCCAGCGGCGGTTCCTCGGCGTCCAACACCAACCTGGTACAGCTGCCGTGCTCCACGACGAACGGCAGGGTGTGGCGGCTGCCCGGCTTCACCGACGGCGGCACGAGCCCGGGCACCTTCACCAACCCGCTCTCCCAGCGCGGGCCCGACCCCTGGCTGACGTACCACGACGGCTTCTACTACCTCGCCACCACGACCTGGAACTCGACGGTCACCATGCGCAAGGCCAGTACCCTCGCGGGCCTCGCGACCGCCACGGACCAGGTGATCTTCAACCTCACCCGGCCGAACGGCGCGGGCACGATGTGGGCCCCGGAGTTCCACCTGCTCGACGGTCCCAACGGCAAGCGGTGGTACTTCTACTACACGGCCGGACGGGAGCCGTTCGACCTGGGCACCCAGCGGATCCATGTGCTGGAGAGCGCCGGGCTCGACCCGATGGGCCCCTACACCTTCAAGGCGGACCTGCTCGACCCGAGCCAGGACAACACCTGGGAGCTGGACCCGGGCATCCTGCAACTCAACGGACAGCTCTATCTGCTGGGCACCTTCTACAACGGCTCGCAGCCCATGTTCATCCGGCCGCTGTCGAACCCCTGGACCGCGAGCGGCACCCGCCGCGTCCTGTCCACCCCGACCTACAGCTGGGAGACGGTGGGCGGTGCGGTCAACGAGGGGGCGGAGGTGCTCCAGCGGAACGGGAGGACCTTCATCGTCTACTCCGCCAGCCACTGCTCCACGCCCGACTACAAGCTGGGGATGCTCACCTACAACGGCGGTGACCCGCTGAACTCCTCCTCCTGGGTCAAGTCGCCGAACCCGGTGTTCCAGCGGTCCAACGCCAACGGCGTGTACGGGCCCGGTCACAACGGCTTCTTCAAGTCGCCCGACGGCACCGAGGACTGGATGGTCTACCACGCCAACAGCTCGGCGAGCGGCGGCTGCGACATGAACCGCTCCACCAGGGCGCAGAAGTTCACCTGGAATGCCGACGGCACTCCGGACTTCGGCACCCCGGTGGCGCTCGGGGTCCCGCTGACCGCGCCCTCAGGCGAGTAGCACTCCCCTGAGGAAGGGGACGAGCGTGCGGGTCAACGTGTTCTGCGACGGGGCGGCGAACAGCGGGTCGAGGTGGTTCATCCCGTTGTCCGTCTCATAAGCCCCGTACGGGATACGCGAGTTCGCGACGACCTCGCGGGCGGCCGACACGATCGTCCCCTTGGCGTAGCTGGTCTCGAAGGCGTACAGGGGAACGTCCAGGCCCGCGGCGTGCCGTAGCCGCAGGCCCAGCGAGCGGGCCAGGTCGGTGTCCTGGTAGGGGTCGGTGACGTCGAGGTCCACCGACAGCCGGGCCGGCCAGTACCACTCCCACACGGCCGGCTCGGGGCCGCCCGCGTAGGCCGTGGCGACACGACCGATGGGGGTGATGCCGGTGTCGACCCAGCCGCGGACGTCGCCGCTGTCGGCGAGGTGTCCCGAGTGGACGCTGATGTCGTTGGGCCAGCCGAACCCGGCGTCCACCAGGACGCCCAGCAGCCCGGCGTTGGTGACCGGGACCGCCGGGCGCAGGGCCTCGGGCATGCGGGGCTGGAGGACCGAGCGGCCGTCCGGGTCGCGGTGGGCGTACCAGCCCGCGAGCTGGTACCAGATCTGGGTGCTCTCCGCCCGGTCGCCCAGCCCGACTCCGCTCAGCGTCATGTCGAAGACGGCGCCGCCGTCGATGGCCGCGAGCCGCTCCTTCACCTGCTCCGGCGAGTTCTGCACCGGCGCATCCGTCCCGTCGAAGGCGCCGTGCACACCGCCGTCGACCAGGACGAGGGCGGACACGTCCCGGTACCCGGGGTGGCCGTCGAAGTCCCAGGCGGCGTACGCCATCGCCGTGGTGGCGCCCCAGGAGTGGCCGCCGAGCACCACCCGGCGACTCCCGCCCCGGGCGGCGGCCCGGACGACCGTGCGCAGATCCTCCAGCGTCCTGGCGAGCCCCCATCCGGCGGCGAAGCCGGAGGCGGCGGGGTCCAGCGCGCGGTAGCGGCCGTCCAGGTAGTACCCGAGCGGGTCCGCGCCGGCGAAGCCGGCGCGGTCGGCGAGGCTCTCCTCACGCCGGTCGAACGACCACACCTGTACGCCGGGCAGGGCGGCGACGAGGTCCCGGGCGACCAGCCGGAAGTCGTTCGCGGCACCGAACATGCCCGGCACCATGACCAGGACGGTGTGGGCCGTGTCGGGGCCGACCTTCAGCACATGCACGCGGTCCGAACCGGCCGGACCGCCCCCGGTGCCCACCGCCAGCGGGACGTACCGCTCCCGGTGGTCCGCGCCCCGGCTCCATGCCGTCCCGGCCACGGACGACAGGGCCAGCCCGCCGGCCATGCCACCGAGCACCGAGCGGCGCGAGAGGCCACCCGTCATCAGGCGCACCCGCCGATCCGCTTGCCGCTCAGCGCCACGTCGTCCATGTGCATCTCGTACGACGAGGGGGTGGGGTCGGCCTGGTACAACTGCCAGCCCAGCTTGAGCTTGTCGAAGCGCGGGAAGACGAAGTCGTCGGCGGTTCCGCCGTGTTCCTTCGTGGAGACCGTCAACTCGGGCTCCTCCACACCGTCCTGATACACCGTCACGCGGTTGTCGGTGGCGTCGAGGTGGAACTCCACGCACTTCCAGGCGCCGTCGGTGGCAGGAGCGGAGGTCTTCCAGGCGGTCCAGTCGCCGGTGGGCCCGCCGTCGGAGCCGACGCCCCGGAAGTTGGCCCGCTCGGTGGGGACGTACTGGCCGCCCAACGGCCGTACCAGTGTGGGGGTGTCGGAGCCGGAGGCCTCCGCGAGGGTCCAGTGCGCCCAGTCGGGAGCGGTCGGGAACCGGTCCACGCGCACCCGCAGCCGGGCCCAGAAGCTGTTGCCGGCGGGCGCGAGGTCGGACAGGACCATGAAGGCCCGGCCGTTGCCCTCGGTGCGCAGCCGCAGTTCGCGGCCGTGGCCGGTGGCGCTGGGCTCGACGCTCAGCGAACCGTTGGCGGAGTCGGTGGTCCAGCCGCGGCCCGCGGTGACCGGGCCGAGGGGAAGACGATCGAAGCTCTCCCGTACGAACGTCCCGTGCGGGACCGGAGAGGCCGAGGCGGTGGGGGGTATCGCGATCAGCACGGCCGCTGCTGCTAACAGCGCGGCGCCGGCCTTCCTCATGCGTGTCATGGAAAGAGTTTGCAACATCAACCACAGGAGTCACACAGCAGTTGGTGGCGGCGCGGCAAAGGATGCGAAAAGAACAAAAAGAAAGGGAAAGGAGGTCACCCGCTCCTTTCCACTCTCAACTTATAGCGCACCGGGGGGCTTGCGGCAAGGCCCCCGTCGTACCGCAGAATCAACGGCCAAAGCCACAACCTGCGAAAACGGGGAGAATCACGAAGTGCGTGTGCTGTTGTCGACCTACGGGTCGCGTGGAGACGTCGAACCGATGGCCGGGCTCGCGGTGGCGTTGCGGGAGCGCGGCGCACAGGTGCGGGTGTGCGCGCCGTCGGACGAGGAGTTCGCGCGGCGGCTGGCCGGTGTCGGCGTGCCGGTGGTGGCGGTCGGCCCGTCGGCGCGTGTGCTGACGAAGGGGTCGCCGCCGCCCTCGGCGACGAACCTGCCCCAGCGCGCGGCGGCGGTGATCGCCGCCCAGCTCGACGCGGTCGCCGCGGCGGCCGAGGGGTGCGATGCGATGGTGGCGACCGGCATGATCCCGGCCGCGGCCGGGGCTCTGTCGGTGGCCGAGAAGCTGGGCATCCCCGCCGTGTCCGTGACCTTCCAGCAGCTCACCGTGCCGTCACCGCACCACCGGCCGATGGCGTATCCGGGTCACCCGCTGCCGCCCGAGGTGACCGACCACCGGGTGCTGTGGGACATGGACGCCCGCAGCATCGACGCGCTGTTCGGTGAGGCGCTCAACACGAACCGGGCCTCGATCGGCCTGCCGCCCGTGGACGGGGTGCGTGACTACGTCCTCGGCAAGCGGCCGTGGGTGGCGACGGATCCGGTCCTGGACCCGCTGCTGGAGCGGCCGGAGCTCGACGTCGTCCAGACCGGTGCGTGGTCCCTGCCCGACGACCGACCGCTCCCCGACGACCTGACGGCGTTCCTGGAGGCCGGGGAACCGCCCGTGTACGTGGGCTTCGGCAGCATGCCCCTGCACTCGTCGCCGGACGCCGCCCGGGTGGTCGTCGAGGCGGTCCGCGCCCGGGGCCGCCGTGTCCTGCTCTCCCGGGGCTGGGCCGAGCTGGCACTGGTGGACGGGGCGGACGACTGCTTCGCCGTCGGCGAGGCCAACCACCAGGTACTGTTCTCCCGCGTGGCCGCCGTCGTCCATCACGGCGGGGCGGGCACCACGACGACCGCCGCCCGGGCCGGTGCACCCCAGGTGGTGGTGCCCCAGCTGGCGGACCAGCCCTACTGGGCCGGCCGGGTGGCCGACCTGGGCATCGGCGCCGCCCACGACGGTCCGACCCCCACCCTCACCTCCCTGTCGGCCGCGCTCGAAACGGCCCTGACCCCCCAGGCCCGCACACGAGCCGCCGCCGTCGCCGGCACGATGCGCGCCGACGGGACGGCGGTCGCCGCCAAGCTACTGCTCGACGAGATCAGCGGGGACAGCCCGCCGGTCCCCGCGTGAACGCGCGGGACCGCCGAGCCACGACCCGACCGCTTACCGGAGCTGATGCCGTGAAACACCCGACCACCAGCGCGTTCGCCCTTCCCGACCGGCTCTCCGCCAAGGCCGACCCGACGCTGGTCGCCGGCGACGAGCGGCACTTCGCCGCCATCGCGGAGTGCCTGGAGGAGACGATCGCCGAGCTGACCGACCGCCTCGACACCGCGCGCAGGGCGCCGGGCGGCATGGGCCAGGAGGCGATGGACCGGGACATCGAGATCCACCGCCTGACCTCGCGCCTGCGCACCCTGCGCCGTTTCGGCCTGGACCTGTGCCTCGGCCACATGGTCGGCACGGACGACCCCGAGCCCGTGTACGTCGGGCGTCTCGGCCTGACGGACAGCGAGGGGCGCCGGCTGCTGGTCGACTGGCGCTCGCCCGCGGCCGAGCCGTTCTTCGGCGCCACCCACGCCAACCCGATGGGGCTGGCGAGCCGCCGCAGGTACCGCTGGAACGGCGGCCGGATCGGCGACTACTGGGACGAGGTGTTCACTCCGGACGGCTTCGCCGGGCACCACGCCTCGCTGGACGACCAGTCCGCCTTCATCGCCAGCCTGGGCAGCGACCGCTCCCCCCGGATGCGGGACGTGCTCGGCACCATCCAGGCCGACCAGGACGCCATCATCCGCGCCGGATCCCGCGGCGCGCTCGTGGTGGACGGCGGTCCGGGCACCGGCAAGACCGTCGTCGCCCTGCACCGCTCCGCCTACCTCCTGCATTCCGACCCCCGCCTGGGCCATCGCCGGGGAGGGGTCCTGTTCGTCGGCCCGCACCGGCCCTATCTGGCCTATGTCTCCGACGTCCTGCCCAGCCTCGGCGAGGAGGGCGTGCAGACCTGCATCCTGCGGGACCTGGTCGCCGAAGGCGCCGCGGCGAAGGTCGAGAGCGACCCGGAGGTGGCCCGTCTGAAGTCCTCCGCGGACCTGGTGAAGGCGATCGAGAAGGCCGTCAGGTTCTACGAGGAGCCGCCCGCCAAGGGGATGACGGTCACCACCCACTGGTCCGACATCCCGCTGAGCCCCACGGACTGGGCCGTGGCGTTCGAGGCGGCGGAACCCGGCACACCGCACAACGAGGGGCGCGGCCACGTCTGGGAGGAACTGCTCACCATCCTGGTCGACAAGCACGAAGGGGATGCCTCGGCGGAGGACGGCGAGGTCTCGCCCGAGCTGCTGCGCAAGTCGCTGCGGCAGAACCGGGAACTGCAGACGGCCTTCAACCGCGCCTGGCCGCTGCTCGAAGCGGCCGACCTCGTCTCCGACCTGTGGACGGTCCCCGCCTATCTGCGGATGTGCGCTCCCTGGCTGAGCCGGGAGGAGGTCCAGCGCCTCCAGCGCGCGGACGCGCAGGCCTGGACGGTGTCCGACCTCCCGCTGCTGGACGCGGCACGGCAGCGCCTCGGCGACCCGGGGGCGGCACGGCTCAAGCGCCGCAACGAGGCCGCCGTCGCCGCCGAACGCGAACGTATGAACACGGTCGTGGAGAGCCTGAGCGCGGTCGCGGACGACGAGTACGGCATGGGTCTGGTGACGATGCTGCGCGGCGAGGACTTCCACGACGCCCTGGTCGACGAGACCGCACTGGCGGGCGCCGACCCGGACCGGCTGGCCGGGCCGTTCGCGCATGTCGTCGTGGACGAAGCGCAGGAACTGACCGACGCGGAGTGGCAGATGCTGCTGCTGCGGTGTCCCTCGCGGAGCTTCACCATCGTCGGGGACCGCGCCCAGGCGCGGCACGGCTTCACGGAGTCGTGGCGGGAGCGGCTGGAGCGGGTCGGCTTCGACAGGATCGACCTGGCCTCGCTGACCGTCAACTACCGGACACCGGAGGAGATCATGGCGGCGGCCGAGCCGGTCATCCGGGCCGCGCTCCCGGACGCCAACGTGCCGACCTCGATCCGCAGCGGCGGTGTCCCCGTCCTCCACGGACCCGCCGCGGACCTGGACTCGGTGCTCGACGGCTGGCTCGCCGAGCACGACGACGGGATCGCCTGCGTCATCGGTGACCCCGCCTTCCGGACGAGGTCCCGGGTGCGGTCGCTGACCCCGGAGCTGTCCAAGGGGATGGAGTTCGACCTGGTCGTCCTCGTCGACCCCGAGGACTTCGGGGAGGGCATCGAGGGTGCGGTCGACCGCTATGTCGCGATGACCCGGGCGACCCAGCGGCTGGTGGTCCTCAGCAGCGCCTGATCCGGACAGGCCGGTCGCCCCTCCTTCGAGGGGCGGCCGCCGTCAGGCCAGGGTCACCTCGACCGGCGGCTTCTTGATGCCGTTGACGAAGTTGGACCGCACCCGCGGCACGTCACCGACGAGGCGGATGCCGGTGAGGCGCGGGATCAGCTCGGGGCCTCGAACTCCCCACCGCCCCCGGCTGGTTCACCCCCGTCCAGTGGCACCCCGAGGACCCGGCCCAGCAGAGACTCTTCGACGCCCTGGTCAGAGTGGCCCTGGACCATCACCCGCGGGCCGTGTTCGGCGGGTCGCGGCCCACAGCAGCAGGGCGGCGAGGCTGAACGACGTGCCGAGAACCGTCACGGCCGGCCAGCCTGCCGTGGCGTAGGCGAGGGAGGCGCCGAGGGCGCCGAGGCCGCTGCCTGCCGAGTAGAAGACCATGTAGCCGCCGATGATCCTGCTGCCCGCGTCGGGCCGCACGGCGTGGATCAGTGTCTGATTGGTGACATGCACGGCCTGCACGGCGAAGTCCAGCAGGACGGCGCCGACGGCCAGCGCCCAGAGCGACCGTCCGGTCAGGCCGATCGGAAGCCAGGAGAGCGCCAGCAGGGCGAGGCCGACGCCGGTCGTGCGCTGGGCGAGCCCCCGGTCGTTCCAGCGCCCGGCCGCCCGGGCGGCGACGGCACCGGCCGCCCCGGCGAGCCCGAACGCGCCGATCGCGGTGTGCGACAGTGACCACGGCGGACCGCTCAACGGCTGCGCCACCGCGCTCCACAGCGTGCTGAACGCCGCGAACACCAGCAGGGCGAGCGCCCCCCGGATCCGCAGCAGCGGGTGACGGACGAACAGGGTGACGGTCGAGGCCACCAGCCATCCGTACGACATCCCGGGCGTTCCCGCGGCGGCCGTGCCCGGGGGCAGCACACGACGCACCAGCACCGCCAGGACGACGGTGACACCCGCGGACGCCAGGTAGACCGCCCGCCAGCCGGCGAGATCGGCGAGGGCGCCGGCGGCGGCCCGAGCCAGCAGGATGCCGGTGACGATGCCGCCGGTGACCGTGCCGACGGCACGGCCGCGCCGGGCGGGAGGGGTCAGGGCGGCGGCCGCCGCGACCATGGTCTGGGCGACGACGGCGAGCAGTCCGACCCCGGCGAGAGCACCGAGCAGCGCGGCCGCGCCCGGCGCCAGCCCGGCGGCCAGCAACGCGAGCGCCAGCAGTCCGAGCTGGCCGGTGACCAGCCGTCGCCGGTCGACCAGGTCACCGAGCGGCACGAGCAGCAACAGGCCGGCCGCATAGCCGAGTTGCGTCACGGTGACCATCGCGCCGAGCATCCCCGGACCGAGCGCGAACCGTTCCCCGAGCGTCACCAGCAGCGGCTGGGCGAAGTAGACGGTGGCGACGGAGCTGCCGCAGGCGAGGGCCAGCAGCGGCACGAGCCGGTCGGGCGGCGACGCGTCCGACACCCGGCAGGGCGCGGCAGGCAGGTTCTCGCCGCCGGTTCCGCCACGTCCGCCCGCCGTGGTGGAGCACTGGGTCGCCATACAGCCACCTTCCACTTGGTTGCATTTTGCTACCGGCGTGACGGTAGCCGTGCGCGGTAGCATGTTGCAACCACTCTTGTCGCAGCCACTCCCGGGAAGGCCCGGGGAGGTGGAGGAAGGGAGCCCTGGATGGTCGCTCGCACTCGTTTCGACGCCGACCCCTGCCCGGTCGCGCGGTCGGTGAACGCCATCGGTGACTGGTGGTCGCTGCTGATCGTGCGGGACGCCTTCGACGGCAGCCGCCGCTTCGGCGAGTTCCACCGCAGCCTCGGGATCGCCAAGAACATCCTGGCGGCGCGGCTGCGCGCGCTGGAGGAAGCGGGGGTACTGCACGGCGTACCCGCGCCGGACGGCGGATCCCACCGCGAGTACCTCCTCACGGACCGGGGCCGCGCCTTGTTCCCGGTGATCGTCGCCCTGCGCCAGTGGGGCGAGGAGCAGTGCTTCACCCCCGGCGAGGAGCACTCCCGCCTGCTGGACCGCCGGTCCGGCCGCCCGTTGCGCCGCCTGGAGACCCGGGCGGCGGACGGGCGACTGGTGGGACCGCAGGACACCGTCGTGGAGAAGGTGCACCAGCCGGACGGAGCGCTGACGGAGAGCCCGTAGGCGGCGGGCGGGACCCGCAGAACGATGACCTGATCACTCAACTCGCCTGTGACGCAAAGGACTTGCCTCAGTCACACCTCGCGCTCACGCCCTGACGCATGCCGCCCGGCGTTCAGGCCTGGGCCCGGCGCCCGCTCCGGCGGGGTGCCGGGGGTGCGCCGTCGAGGAGGGTGAGGCGGCGTTCCTCGCCGTGCTCCTCGACCTGGAGTACGACGCGCCGCAGGCCCTCCGCGACGGTGCGGCACTCCTCGTCGTCGAGCCGTGCGGCGACGAAGGCCTCCTCGTCGTTGAAGGCGGGGAAAATCCGCCGCATCAGCTCCTCGCCCTCCTCGGTCAGGCTGAGCAGTACCAGCCTGCCGTCGGTGGGGTGACCGGCCCGCCTGATCAGTCCGCGCTTCTCCAGCGTCCGCGAGACGCCGGTGAGCGTGCCCTTGGAGATACCCGCCTCCTCCGCCACGTGCCGGGTCTCCGACTCGCCCCAGATCCAGACCACCCACAGGACGACGAACGCCGTCCAGGTCAGGTCCGCGCCGCGCAGCACGGAGTTCTCCAGGTGCTGCCGTACCGCCGAGGCGGCGCGGTAGATGTTGGCGACGACGGCCATCTGCTCGTGGCGGACGGGGATACCGCCGAGCTTGGCCTCCGCCAGCTTCTCGGCTTGCGTGATGGATCGTTGGCCGGGCACGGGCACACTCCTTCGCGCCTGTGAGGCGCATCGGATCTCAGATGTCGTTCGCATCCAAATTGTACGGAGCCCCGGACCGCGTTCCTCGTGCCTCTTATCTACGGTCACGCTCTGCACAATACCCCCCTGGGTATATCTGTTACGGTGGTCAGCAGATACCCCGGGGGGTAATTTCCGCGAAGGAGAGTGGCCGTGTTCTTTGTCGAGGTCCTGGAGACCGAAGGGCTGGGCAACCGCAGCTATCTGGCGGGCGGCAGCCGCGCGGCGGTGGTCGTGGATCCGCCGCGGGACATCGACCGCGTGATCGGCGAGGCGGCGCGGCGGGAGGTGCGGATCGTGGCCGTCGCCGAGACGCACGTCCACAACGACTACGTCAGCGGCGGCCTGGAGCTGGCCCGGCTGACCGGCGCGCGCTATCTGGTGCCGACCGGGGCGGAGGTGGCGTACACGAGGGTGGCGGTGGCCGACGGGGACGTGGAGCCGGTCGACGACAACCTGGTGCTGCGGGCGGTGGCCACTCCGGGGCACACCCCGCATCACATGTCCTATGTGCTGGAGGAGTCGGGGCGGGCGGTGGCCGCCTTCACCGGCGGTTCGCTGCTGATCGGCGGCGTGGGCCGGCCGGATCTCGTCGAACCGCGGCTGACCGAGCGACTGGCCCGCGCCCAGCACGCCTCCGCGCACCGGCTGGCGGCGGACCTGGACGACGAAGTGGCCGTGCTGCCGACGCACGGCTTCGGCAGCTTCTGTTCCTCCTCGCGCGTCCCCGGTTCGCGGGCCGGGGACGCGCACACCACGATCGGCGCGGAGAAGGCGTCCAATCCGGTGCTCGTACAGGACGTGGACACGTTCGTCGCGGAGCTGCTGGCCGGCCTGGACGACGTCCCCGCGTACTACGCGCACATGGGTCCGGCCAACGCGGGCGGCCCGGCGCCCGTGGATCTCACCGCGCCCCGCCGCGCGGACGCGGCGGAGATCGCGCGGCGACTCGCGGCCGGGGAGTGGGTGGTGGATCTGCGCAGCCGGGTGGCGTTCGCCGCCGGACATGTGGCCGGCACCTTCAACTTCGAGGTCGACGGGCAGCTCGCGACCCACCTGGCCTGGATGATCCCGTGGGGACGGCCGGTGACCCTGCTCGCCGAGAGCGCCGAGGACATCGCCCGCGCCCAGCGGGAACTGACCCGCGTCGGCGTCGACCGTCCGGCCGCCGCGGCGGTCGGCTCCCCCGCCGACTGGATCACCGGCGGGTCGGCGCCGGTGTCGTTCCCGCGGGCCACGTTCGCCGCTCTGGCCGCCGCACGCGAGCACGGTGAGGGCGTGGTGGTGCTCGACGTGCGCCGGGACGGCGAGCGCGCGGGCGGCTGGATCGCCGGCAGTGTCCATCTGCCCGTCCACCAGGTCCGCCACCGTCTGGCGGAGGTGCCCGCCGGCCGGGTGTGGGTGCACTGCGCGGGCGGGATGCGCGCGGCGATCGCCGCGTCCGTGCTGGACGCGGCGGGCCGGGACGTGGTGGCCGTCGACGACGGCTTCGCCGCGGCGGCCGAGGCGGGTCTGCCGCTCGTCGTCCCCGCCCATGCCCGACCCGCCACCTGACCCGCGCGACAGCACCGCCAAGCCCCCACCACCGCACCCCGTCGCGAACCCGTCGTCGCGCACCCGAGGAAACACACCCATGGTCTTCTCCCGACGCGGCTCCGGCCGCAGGCCCGCCCGGCAGGCCCACCACATGCTCCCCGGGCGTGAGCCGGTGCTGATCCGCCGCTCGGACAACCGCTCGCGACAAGCCGTCATCCCGCTCTCCGACGTCAGGGGCGGGATACGTGACCGGGCCGCTCGGGGGCTGCCGGTCGAGGATGCGCGCGGGGCTGCCGGGACCGTCGTATGACGGCGTTCGTCCTGGCCCTGCTCGCGGGGGCCGTGGTCGGTCTGGCTCTCGGCGCCCTGGGGGCCGGTGGCAGCATCCTGACCGTTCCGGCCCTGATCTATCTGCTCGGCTTCACCCCGGCGGCGGCCACCACCGCGAGCCTGGTCGTCGTGATCGTCACCTCGGTCACCGCTCTGCTGGCCCATGCCCGCGCGGGTGCGGTGCGGTGGCGGGCCGGGCTGCTGTTCGCGGCGGCCGGTCTGCTTCCCGCGGCCGCGGCCGGCGCCCTGTCCTCCCATGTCCCGCAGACCGTGCTGATCCTGATGTTCGCGGCCCTGGCCCTCGCGGCCGGCCTGCACATGCTGCGCGGCCGCACTCCGCGCGGGGACGGGAAAGTGGCGGGTGTGCGGGCGCTGGGCGCCGGGGCGGGCCTGGGTACGGTGACCGGGTTCCTCGGGGTCGGCGGCGGCTTCCTCGCCGTACCCGCGCTCGTGGGTGTGCTGGCCGTGCCGATGAGCGACGCGGTGGGCACCAGTCTGCTGGTCATCGTCGCCAACACCCTGGTGGCCCTCGGCGCCCGCGCCCACGCGGCCGTGCACCTGGACTGGTCCCTGATCTCACCCTTCCTCGCCACGGCCGTCCTCGGCGCCTGGGACGGCCGACGGCTGGCGGCCAAGGTCGCCGTCGGGACGCTCCAGCGGGTCTTCGGCACCGTCCTGCTGACGGTCGCCTTGGCCATGGGCGTGACGGCCGCGCGATGAACGGCGTGCGAGTGCGGCCCGGCAGCTCGGCTCAGGCCAGGGACAGGAAGAGCTTCTCCAGCCGGGCCCGCATCTGCGCGGAGTCCCGCACCTCGGGGTCCTCGCTGGTCATGCACTGCTCCAGCCCGGTCGCGATGATCGAGAAGCCGGCCCGGTCCAGCGCCTTGGACACCGCCGCGAGCTGGGTGACGACGTCCTCGCAGTCCCGGCCCTCCTCGATCATCCGGATCACGCCCGCGAGCTGGCCCTGGGCGCGCCGCAGCCGGTTCAGCGCGGACTTCAGCTCCTCGGCCGACATGTCGAGTTGCACACTTCCTCCTCTTTCATACCCCCGTGGGTATCTTACCCGTGGGGCACAACACCCCATCGAAAGGTTCTGTTCCATGACGACCCCCCTCGCCCTGACCCCAGCCGAGGTGCACGGCCGAATCGACGACTTCACCGTCGTGGACGTCCGCACTCCCGGCGAGTACGCGAGCGGCCATGTCCCCGGCGCCCACAACATCCCGCTCGACCGCGTCGAGGAAGCCTCGCCCTCCCTCCGATCGGCCGCCGCACGCGGGCCCTTGCTGGTCGTATGCGCCTCGGGAGCCCGGTCCGGCCGCGCCTGCGAGCAGCTGAAGGACCTGGGGATCGAGGCGGCCACCCTGGAGGGCGGCACCACCGCGTGGACGGCGGCGGGCCACCCCGTGCGGCGTCCGGCCGGCGCCCGCAGCCCCTGGCCGATGGAACGCCAGGTCCGCCTGACCGCCGGATTCCTCGTGGCCGTCGGTTTTGTCGCGGGTCTGGCCTGGCCGCCCGCCCACTGGCTCTCCGGGCTGATCGGTGCGGGCCTGGTCTTCTCCGCCACGACCAACACCTGCGGGATGGCGGTCCTGTTGGGCAGGCTCCCCCACAACCGCCCGCCGAGGGACGCCGTTTCCTTCGAGGAGACGTTGCGGCGCGTGGCCGCCTGACATACCGTTACCACCTTGACCGGTGACGAATGGGAGGGCGCATGACCCGGATCGATGACATCGAGGTCGTCGTCCTCGACGTCCTCGGCACCCTGGTCGACGAACCCGGCGGCCTGCGCGCGGCGCTCCGCGAGGCGGTGCCCGCGGCCGACGACGCCCATGTCGAGGAGTTGCTCGCCTTGTGGCGACGCCACATCGAGCGCGAGCAGGAACGCATCGGAGAGGGAACCCGCCCGTACGTCACCACCGAGGTCCTCGACGCGGAGGCCGCACACCGCGTGGCCGACCACGCCGGACTCACCGACAGCGCGACCGTGGCGCGGCTGGCCACGGCGGGGCAGCGGCTGCCCGCCTGGGACGACTCCGTCGCCGCGCTGGAGCGGCTCGCGCGGCGACTGCCCGTGGCCGGGCTCTCCAACGCCAGCCGCACCGCGCTGCTGCGGCTGGCCGCACACGCCGGGCTGCGCTGGCACCAGGCCCTGTCCGCCGAGGCCGTCCGGGCCTACAAGCCCGCGCCGGAGGTCTACCGGCTCGCCGTGGACAGCGTCGGATGTCCACCGGACCGCGTGCTCATGGTGGCCGCCCACGCCTGGGACCTGCGCGGAGCCCGGGCGCAGGGCATGCGGACCGCCTACGTGCGACGGCCGGACGCGGATCCGCCGACGAGCTCCGACGCCTTCGACCGGCGATTCGGCACACTGGACGACCTGGTCACCGCGCTGACGGCGAGCCCCCCGGACGAAGCGGTGGGGTCCGCGTCGGGCTCGGGCACGGGGTCGGACCGGTCGCAGATCCGCCGGTAGGGCGCGTCGGGTACGTAGGTCCGCCACCGCGCCTCGTCGAGTCCCGCGCCCGCGGGGCGTGCCTCGTCGGTTCCGGCGCCCGCCCGGGCGCAGACCCTGAGGACCGCCCAGGACGGGTCGATGGTGTACCGCTGGAGCGGGACATGGGCGCTGCCCGCGTACAGGGTGCCGCTGTCCGGGCTGAAGGCGAGGGTGCGCAGTTCCTCGCCGGAGGTGGGCAGCGGGCTGCCCAGGGGCTGCTGGGTGGCCGTGTCCCAGAGCTGGAGGGTGCCCGCGGTGCCGGCGACGGCGAGCGTCTGGCCGTCCGGGCTGACCGCGAGGGCGCTCACGGCCTCCGGGGTGGCGCCGATCGGCGCGGGGAAGATGTTCCGCAGCACGCCCGTGCGGTGGCCGAGCGCCCCGTCCCACAGGGCGACCCGGCCGGTCCGGTCACCTGCCGCCAGACGTGAGCCGTCGGGCCCGAAGGCCAGGGCGCCGATCCGGTCGCCCTGCACGAGGTCGCGTTCCGTGGTGGCCGTGGCGGGCGGTCGCACGAGCCGGTTGTCGCCGACCAGGAGGCGGCCGTCGGGATGCACGGCCAGATGGCCGCTGGCCAGGCCGGTGAGCACGGCGGTGCGGCGGCGCCGCTCGGTGTCCCACGCCTCGTTGACGAACGCGCCGCTGCCGAGCCTGCGGGTGGTGTAGAGGGTGCGGCCGTCAGGGCCGAGCGCCATGCCCACGACGGCTGCGCCGGACCCGGACGTGGCCGGATCCAGCGTGGAGCGGACGCGCAGACGCTCCATGTCCCAGACGGTGAGGTGTTGGGGCGACGTCTGTCGCCCGGGGGCCGAGACACCGTACGCGAAGCTGGTGCCGTCGGGGCTGAACGCCATCACCGGCAGGGTGCGATGCGCGGGGACGGGCCGCTCGGGGTCCCGGGCGACGGGCAGCGGCGGGGGCGGCAGCGGGATCGGCGGGAGTTCGTCGCGGGTGTCGCGGAGCTGGAAGCGGTAGGTGGTGCCGAAGCGCTGGGCGGTGGCGAGCATACGACCGTCCGG
The DNA here is from genome assembly GCF_001685355.1 of Streptomyces lincolnensis. Lineage (GTDB taxonomy): Bacteria > Actinomycetota > Actinomycetes > Streptomycetales > Streptomycetaceae > Streptomyces > Streptomyces lincolnensis. Next base: position 1,062,699 of record NZ_CP016438.1, read on the forward strand.
GCTGAGCAGGAGTCCGTCCACGGGCCGTTCGCGCCAGGCGGAGGTGACCGCTCCGGCGAGGTCGAGGGAGTGGACGGTGCTGCCTTCGAGGTAACGCAGGACCGGCCGGTACGGGTCCCAGGCAAGACCGCCGTACAGCTGCTGGTTGTTCAGGGGGTGCCGGAACGCCGGGCTTCCGGGGGCCGACAGTCGCCAGACCCTGATCTCCTCACCGTCGGCGGTGGCGAGGAAGGCACCGTCCTCGGCCCGGCTGAAAGCGGCGTACCGGGCACCGGGGTGATCGACTTCGGCGAGTTCGTCCCCGGTCGAGGTCTCCCAGATCCGTACGCCCTTCGACGACAGGAGCGCGAGCCGGTCGTCCCCGAGGACGAGGGTGCGGCAGTCGCCGCCGGCCCGCTCCCAGGGGCCGGGCACGGGACGCCGTCGCGCGGTGTCCCAGACCCGCGGCGCACGGCCGGAGGGACAGACGGCCACCAGCCGGCCGTCCGCGCTCGCCGTCACACCCGCCGTGCCGTCGGAGCGGGTCTCGAAGAGGGTCGTGCCGTCCACGGCGGAGATGACGCCCACCCGGCCGTCGCCCGCACCGCGCAGCACATAGCCGCCCCGTCCGGTCACCGTCACGCCCGACGCACCCGGATGTGCGGCTCCCCTCCAGTGGCCGTCGGCCCTGTCCCACAGCCTGATGCCCGCTCCCCCGGCGAGAGCGAGCACGCGGGCGTCCGGTCCCACGGCGACCACCCGGCCCCGCGGCAGCCGGCCCGAACCGGTGTCGCGGTGTGCCGCCACGTCCCAGCTGTGCCAGGTCCGGCCATCGGTGCTGAGCAGCGTGCGGCCGGAGTCGACGAGGAAACGCCGGTGCCCCTCCCCCACCGCCGGGTCGGTGAACGTGTCCAGTTCGGGCTGGGCCAGCGCCCCGAGCAGCGCCCGGCGCGACTCGGGCAGCGGCGAGATCCGCCAGGCGGCGACACCGAGCAGTTGCGCGGTCCGCGGATCGGTCGTCCGCATGGCGTCGGCGACCGCGGCGACCCGGCGGGCGGCGGTGTCCGTGCGCTGCCGTTGGTTGTCGGTGTGCTGTTGCCAGGCGACCAGGCCCACCACCGACGCCACGGCCAGCACGCCCGAGAGCGCGACGGTGAGGACCCGTGCCCTGCGGGTGGCGTGGGCCGCGGCCCTTCGTTCCGCCTCCCGGACCTCCAGCGCCTCCCGCAGGAAGGCCTGCTCCTGGGCCGTCAGACCGGCGTCGCCGGTGAGGAGTTCCTGGGCGGCGTCCAGTCGGGCGCCGCGCCACAGCGCTCCGGGGTCTCGGTCGTGCTCCAGCCAGACGCGCGCGGCCTCGGCCACCTGCCGACGGCGGCGCAGCCGGTCGCGGTCCTCCTCGATCCAGCCGCGCAGCCGGGGCCAGGAGGTGATCAGGGCCTCGTGGGCGAGCTGGACGCCGTCCTCGTCCACGGTGAGCAGCCGCGCCTCGGCCAGGTGTTCCACCACCGCGCGCACCGCGGGATCGGCCCACTCGTCCAGTTCGGCCCGGGTGAGGGGACGCCGGGTGTCGACGGTGACCCGGCCGGGCTCCACCATCCGCAGCAGCAACTGCCGGGCGGCGCGGGCCTGCGCCGCGTCCAGCCTGCCGTAGGCCTCCTCCGCGCTCGCCGCTATGGCGCCGCGCACGCCGCCCACCGTCTCGTAGGCGGCCACCGTCAGCAGGCGCCCCTTGCGTCGCCGCCAGGTCTCCAGCAGCGCGTGCGACAGCATCGGCAGCGCGCCCGGCTCGCCGAGGACCTCCTCGACGATCCGTGCCGTCAGCTCCCGTTCGACGAGCAGTCCGGCCGCCTGCGCGGGCCTGACGACCGTCTCGCGCAGTTCGTCCGCCGTCATCGGGCCGACCAGCAGACTCGCCCCGGACAACACGGTGGCGAGGCCCCGGTGTTCGGCGCAGCGGGCGTAGAAGTCCGCCCGTACCGCGATCAGCACCCGCAGCCGGCTGTCCGGTTCCCGGGCCGCCAGCAGCAGGTCGAGGAAACGGGTGCGCTCGGCCCGGCTGCGGCACAGTGTGAAGACCTCCTCGAACTGGTCCACCACGACCCAGCTCTCCGGCTCGCCGCGCCGCGGTGCCAGCAGATGCCGGTGGGTCGCGGCGGGCCGGGCCCCGGGGGTGAACACCCGCAGCGCCGCCGGGCAGTCCTGCCGTGCTGTCTCCTCCCGCAGCCGTGGGAGCAGCCCCGCCCGCAGCAACGAGGACTTGCCGCTGCCCGACGCCCCGAACAGCACGGCGAAGCGGTGTCCGCGCACCAGCTCCAGGAGTTCTTCCGCAAGTCGGTCCCGTCCGAAGAACAGCGCGTGGTCGTCCCCCTCGAACCGAGCGAGGCCGCGGTACGGCGGCACGGCGTCCTCGGTGTCCGCGCGCGTCGCCGCCGCGGACTCGGCCTCCTTCCAACGCCGTTCCCACCCCGCCGGGTCGGCGCCGCACGCCCGTACATAGCCCTGGACCACGGCCAGGGACGGCAGCCGTTCGCCTCGCGCCGCCTCGGACAGGGTGGTGGCGGAGAACCCCGCCGACTCGGACATGATCCGGTACGCCGGAGTGCCCGCGGTCTTCCGCAACTCGCGGAGATCATGGGCGAACCGCTGTACGGGTCCGGCCTCCGGGTCCAGGGGTCGTTCCGGACGCCCCACGCTCCCACCCACTTCCGCGCGCATTCGTGCCGTACCTGCCGTACATGAGGACAAGGTGCGGTCCGGCCGGCCGGGGCCGGGCTGTGGAAACCCTTTCCGCACGAGATGTGGCGTTGATGGCCGTGGCATGACATGCCGCCGCACAACTCCACCGGCTCGCGCGAGTTGAACGCTCTGATCGTAGGACGTGCCTTTCAACTCCCGCCTGTCCAGCCTCGGAAGTGCACTGCCGGATCTCCCGGCACACCGAGCCCCCGGAGCACCCCCCATGCCCCAGAAACCGAAGCGAAGGACTCCCCGTCCCGGCAGGGCCGCGCTCGTCGCGCTCAGCGCGGCCGCCCTCGTCGTCGCGCTTCCCACCAGTGCGTCGGCCGGCGTTCTGACGCCGCTGGGCGAGAGCACCACGTCGTTCCAGAAGACGTTCCGGCCCTACTTCGACTACGACAGCGACAGTTGCTTCCCGGCGACCGCCATCGACTGGAACGGCACCCTCAACGGCGGTCTCCAGGACACCGGTTCGGTGACCGGCGGATGCCGTACCGACCACCTCGGCAAGGCCAACACCTACTCGCGCGTCAAGTGCAACAACGGCTGGTGCGGGATCATCTACACGCTCTACTTCGAGAAGGACCAGAACGCGCCCGGCAACGTCGTCGGCGGACACCGCCACGACTGGGAGGCCTGCGTCGCCTGGGTGCGGCAGGGCGATCCCCAGCCCTCCTACGCCTCCGTCTCCGCGCACGGCCAGTACACGACCCGGACGTTCACCTCGGTCCCGAGGGACGGGGTCCGCCTCAAGTGCGTCTACCACAAGGAGGGCGCCGGCACCCACTCCATGCGCTTCGCCAAGGACGGCGAGCGCCCGGAGGCCTGGGGCGACGGCGGCTGGGACCAGCCGGGCCTGGTCAGCTGGAACAGCTTCCCCCGCGGCAGGGACGACCTCGACCTCCAGGCCAGGCTGAACGGCGCCTCCTGGGGCAACGCCAACTTCCCCCTGAAGGACGGCAGGTTCGAGGTCGAGCTGGAGCGCGCCAAGCCCTCCGGGATCCCCTTCGACCCCCGCGGCAGCGGCTGACCCACCCTCCCCACGGACTACGACCGCCGCCGGTCACTCCCCCGGCGGCGGTCGTGATGGCATGGCGCCGGAGCGCGATCGCCGGCTCCGAGGGCGTCGCCTCGTCCGGTCACCCCGTAGGCGTCCCGAAGGGGAGGGCCTCACTCGAACGCAGGTGTTCCCTCAGCCACTGCTCGGTGTTGCTGACGTGCAGCAGCGCGGCGGCCTGACTGAGGGCGGCGTCACGGGTGGACAGCGCGTTGAAGATCGCCTCGTGCTCGGCGAGGGTGCGGCCCGCGGCCTTGTCGTCGACCAGACCACGCCAGATGCGGGCACGCAGCGTGCGCCCGGAGATGCCCTCCAGGAGCGCCAGGAGCGTCTCGTTGCCGGTGGCCAGGACGACGGCACGGTGGAAGGCCACATCGTGGGCGTTCAGCTGCTCCACATCGTCACGGGCCTCGCGCATGGCGTCCAAGTGCCGTTCCACCTCGGCCAGTTCGGCGTCCGAGATCCGGGTCGCGGCAAGCGCCGTGGCCATCGGTTCCAACAGCCGCCGCACCTCCATCAGGTCCCGCAGGGCGATCGCGTCCCCCTGCAACAGCTCCACCGCGCCGCCCAGCCCCTCCAGGAGCAGGCTCGGCTGGAGGCTGGTCACATACGTGCCGTCGCCCCGCCGCACCTCCAGCACCCGCGCGACGGCCAACGCCTTGACCGCTTCCCGGGCGAGGTTGCGGGACAGCCCCAGCTGCGCGGCCAGGTCCGGCTCCGGCGGCAGTTTCGACCCCGGAGGCAGAGCGCCGGTCCGGATCAGCTCACGGATGTCATCGATGGCCTTGTCCGTCAAAGACACCGCTCATCCCCCTCACCATGTCCCACCAGCACGTCCGGCCCGATCAGCCCCCGAGCACGGAGACCGGCGCACAGCCCGTTCGGGATGCGCCGACGTTGCAGTTCCACGATTCGCACGACCTGTTCCCGAGTCAGCATGCCGAGGGTGACGTGATGATACTTCGACGGGTACTGGTCCGGCCGAGGGGCCGTGGAGCGGAAGCGGACCTAGGCTGGATGGTGTCGCTGGAAACCAGCCGTGACGGGCACGGCTGTCCGGACGGAGGCACCGCGCGTGGACATGTCCGGCAGGCAGGACGCCCCCGCCGCCGCCCTTGTGGTGGACCCGGACGGCGTGGTGAGCGGCTGGAGCGAGAGCGGGCGTCTGCTGCTGGGCTGGACCGTGGAGGACGCCGTCGGGCGGCCCCTGACCGACCTGCTGGCCGCTCCCCCGCCCCCCGGCTTCCCCGAGAGCCACGACAGCGGCCCCGACAGCACGAGGCTCGTTCCGCTGCGCCACCGGAACGGCTCCACGCTGGACGCCCTGGTGTCGGCTCACCCGCTGTTCGGCGCCGACGGCCGGGCCCTGGGCCACGCGGTCACCGTCCACCGCTGGGAACGCCGCCCGGTGATCGCCGACCTGGCCTTCGAGCAGTGCCCCTTCGCCCTCGGCGTCTACGACCCTGAGCTGCGGTTTCTCTGGGTCAACGCCTCCGCGTGCCGGGTGATGGCGCACTCCGAGGAACAGGTGCTCGGCGAGAAGTACCGCGAGCTGTTCCCCGAACTGGACGACAAGGCGTACACCAACCAGCTCGCCGAGGTGGCCAGGACCGGTGAGCCCGCGCGTCTCATCACCGTCTTCCGCCCGCTCGGCAGCGATTACGCCAACGCCTGGGCCACCAGCATGTGGCCCGTCCGGGATGCCGAGGGCAGGGTCCGCGCGGTCGCCAACTGGGGATTCGACATGAGCGCCGAGTACTGGGCCCGGCAGCGACTGCTCATCCTCAACGAGGCCGGTGTCGGAATCGGCCGGACGCTCGACGTGCTCGGCACCGCCCGGGAGCTGGCCGGAACCTCGGTGCCGGGATTCGCCGACCTCGTCACCGTGGATCTCTTCGACGAAGTGCTGCGCGGAGAGGAACCGCCCTCCCCGCCCACGTTCGCCCCCGGCGAGACCGTCACGCTCAGCCGGGCCGCCGGGCACAGCGCGCAGGACGACACCGACCGGGATCCGCGGCACCCGACGCCGGTCGACCACGTGGCCGGTTCCGTCGCCGCCCGCTGCCTGGCCACCGGCCGGTCCACGGTGCAGCTCGCCGCCGAACCCCATCAGGGCGGCGAGTGGGCCTTCGGGCCGGGGCTCGCCGCCGACCCGGCCCACTGGCCGCCGGGCAACCCGTCGATCGACCCCTCCATCGCCGCGGACGGGCTGACCGGCCGGATCACCGTGCCCCTGCGGGCCCGCGGCGCGCTGCTGGGCGTCGTCGCGTTCTCCCGCAGTGACCGGCCCGAGGCGTTCACCGCCGACGACCTGATCCTCGCCGAGGAGCTGACCGCCAAGGCGGCCATCGCCATCGACAACGCCCGCCGGTACTCGCGCGAGCGCACCACCGCGCTGACCCTGCAACGCAGCCTGCTGCCGCAGCGGCTGCCGAGCCAGGAGGCCCTCGATGTGGCCTCCCGCTATCTGCCCGCCGGGACCGGCGCGGAGGTGGGCGGTGACTGGTTCGACGTCATCCCGCTCTCCGGTGCCCGGGTCGCCCTGGTCGTCGGGGATGTCGTCGGCCACGGCCTGCACGCCTCGGCCAGCATGGGCCGGCTGCGCACGGCGGTCCGCACCCTGGCCGACGTGGACCTGCCGCCGGACGAGTTGCTGACCCACCTGGACGACCTGGTCCTCCACCTGTCGAACGACCTTCAGCCCGCCGACGCCTTCCAGCCGGCCGGCGAGTTCGGGGCCACCTGCCTGTACACCGTCTACGACCCCGTCTCCCGGCACTTCGCGCTGGCGAGCGCGGGGCATCCGCTGCCGCTGATCATCTCCCCGGACGGCACCAGGACCCCGACCTCCGCACAGCCGGGACCACCGCTCGGCATCGGTGGGCTGCCCTTCGAGGCGACCGAGGTCGAGCTCCCCGAGGGCAGCCTGCTCGCCCTCTTCACCGACGGGCTGGTGGAGTGCCGCGAGCGCGACGTCGACCAGGGGATCGCCGAACTGTCGCGGGTCCTGAACCATGCGGCCGGCTCGCTGGAAGGCCTGTGCGACACGGTGCTGGACGCCATGCTCCCCGAACGCCGCACCGACGACGCCGCCCTGCTGCTCGCCCGCACGCTGGCGCTGGATCCCCAGCACGTCGCCGACTGGGACGTCGAACCCGACCCCTCGCAGGTGCCGCGCGCCAGGAAGTTCGCCGTGGAACAGGTCGACGCGTGGGGCCTGGAGGAGGCGTCCTTCGTCACCGAACTGGTGGTCAGCGAGCTGGTCACCAACGCCATCAGATACGGCGAGCCCCCGATCAGGCTACGGCTGATCCGCGACACCTCCCTGATCTGCGAGGTGTCCGACGCCAGCAACACCGCCCCGCACCTGCGCCGGGCGCGCGCCTACGACGAGGGCGGCCGGGGCCTGCTGCTCGTCGCCCAGCTCACCCAGGGGTGGGGGACCCGGCACACCACCGAAGGCAAGACGATCTGGTGCGCGCAGACCCTTCCCGAGCCCCCTTCCTGAGTCCGGGCCCCAGCCTGTACGCCGTCACGCCCCCGCAGCCTCGATGAACTCACCCACGGCGCCGCGCGGGTCCCCCGAGCGGACCAGGGCCTCGCCGACCAGCACCACGTCGGCTCCCCAACCGCGGTACTCCGCCACGTCCTTCGGGCCCGTCACCCCTGATTCCGCGACCCTGACCGTGCCTTCGGGGATGCCCGTCACCAGGTCGGCGAACACCGCGCGATCGACGTCCAGCGTCGTCAGGTCCCGCGCGTTGATTCCGAGGAGGTCGGCCCCGGCGGCCACCGCACGCCGTACTTCGTCGGCCGTGTGCGCCTCCACGAGCGGCGTGAGCCCCAACTCCCCGCACAGGCCCATCAAGTCGGTGAGCTGGCTGTCGTCCAGCGACACGACCATGAGAAGCGCCAGATCGGCACCGTGCGCGCGGGCTTCCCACAGCTGGTAGGGATCGACGATGAAGTCCTTGCGCAGGACGGGCACGTCGACCCGGGCGCGTACGGCGTCCAGATCGGCGAGGGAGCCGCCGAAACGCCTGCTCTCGGTGAGCACGCTGATCGCGGCGGCACCGCCGGCCGCGTACTGGGCCGCGAGGGACGCGGGGTCGGGGATGTCCGCCAGCGCGCCCTTGCTGGGGCTCTTCCGCTTCACCTCGGCGATGATGGACACCCCTGGCGCCCGGAACGCGGGCAGGGGGTCGAGCGCGGGTGCCGCGTCCGCCGCCCGGGAGCGCAGCTCCGCCAACGGCGTCGCACTCTTTCGTTGTTCCAGGTCCTCACGGACTCCCGCGAGGATCCCGTCCAGAACGCTCATCGCCCACTCCTTGTCGCATCGTCTTCGGATCGATCACGGCGTGCGTATATCGATCATGGCGTGCGTATCAGGCGGCATCGCGGGGAGGCAAGTGAACTTCTCGTGGAAGCGCGGATCGACCGCCGCCGGTCCGTGGCACGCGCGGCGTGATCGGGAAACGGCAGGGGCCTTCCCGCATCGCACACGCGGAAGGCCCCCACGGTGTCACCGCGTTCGGCGTCGCCTCAGCGCAAGCGGTCCTTCATCTTGTAGTAGGCGCCGCCGAACGGCAGGAACCAGGGCGTGCCGTTGTAGAAGGGGACGGGGACCTTGGGGAAGCCGAGGCCGCGCAGTGGGTTGGCCTCCGGCTTGCCGTCCATCATCTCGGCGACCGCCCGGCCCATGTAGGTGGCCATCTGGACACCGTGGCCGCAGTAGCCCATCGAGTAGTACAGGCCGTTCTCCTCGCCCGCGTGCGGGAGACGGTCCCAGGAGAAGCCGACCATGCCGCCCCAGACGTAGTCGATCCGCACTCCCGCGAGCTGCGGGAAGATCTCCGTCATCTCCCGCTTGAGGATGTCTCCGCTCTTGACGTCGGAGGCCGGGTCGGAGGGCGCGAAGCGGGCCCGGCCGCCGAAGGCCAGGCGGTTGTCGGGGGTGAGACGGATGTAGTGGCCGATGTTCTTGGAGTCGACCACCAGGCGGGCGTTGGGGATCAGTTCCTTGGCGCGCGCCTCACCGAGCGGCTCGGTGACGATGATGAAGCTGCCGACGTTGATGAGCCGCTTGCGGAACGACGGCAGCGCCTTGTCGGTGTAGGCGTCGGTCGCGGCCATGACCTGCTTGGCGCGGATCGTGCCGTTGAGGGTCTCGACCACGAACCCGCCGCCGGGCAGCCGGGTGAGGCCGGTGGCCGCGTTCCGCTCGTGGATCTCCGCGCCGGCCCGCTCGGTTGCCTCGGCCAGGCCGTGGACGTACTTGCCCACGTGCAGGGCGGCGCTGAGCGGGTCGAGGAGGGCGCCGTGGTAGTAGTCCGAGCCCAGCTCGGACTTCAGCTCGGCGCGGGTGAGGAGCTTGGTCTCGTGGTCGAAGTTCTCGGCCAGGTCGCGCTGGGTGGCCTTCATCGACTCGAAGTGCTGCGGTTTGAAGGCGACTCCGAGGCGTCCCGCACGGTTGAAGTCGCAGTCGATCTTCTCGGTGCGTGTCAGCTCCTCCACGACGTCGACCGCCTCGCGGAAGGAGTCGTAGAGCTCTCGGGCGCGCTCCTGGCCGTAGCGCTTGCGGGCCTCGCCGACACCGATGGTGAGGCCCTGGGTGCACATGCTGCCGTTGCGGCCGGAGGCGCCCGAGCCGACCTTGTCCTTCTCGACGAGGACGACCCGGGCGCCCTTGCGGGCGGCGTGGTAGGCGGTGGACAGGCCGGTGAGGCCGCCGCCGACGACCACCACGTCCGCCTCGTCGGGCAGGTCCTTTCCGGACCGGTCGGGCAGGGCGGGGGCGGTGTCGAGCCAGTAGGGGATCTGCTTCATGGCGTGCGTCCTCTGTGTTCTTCGTCCTGTGTCGCCGGGTGGCCGTGTGGTCAGCAGCCGAGCAGCTTCGGCAGGCCCGACAGGTCGGGCAGCTCGTCGTAGGGCTGGTAGTCGGCGCTGCCCGGGTGGCCGAAGCGGTTGATCCACACGCGGCGCTTCAGGCCGAGGTCACGGGTCGGGATGTGGTCGTACTCCCAGCCCTGCGCGGTGTGGATGACCTGCGAGGGCTCGACGCCCATGGTCTTGTAGGCGTGCTCGAAGGTCTGGCGGTCGGGCTTGTAGGCGCCGGCCTGCTGGGCGGTGATGACGTAGTCGAACTCGACGCCGATGTTCTCCACATTGCGCGCGATCAGGTCGTCGTCGGTGTTGGAGATGATGGCGATCTCGTACTTGGTCTTCAACGCGCGCAGGGCCTCCGGGACCTCCGGGAACGGACCGAAGGTGGGGACGGCCTCGACCAGGGCGTCGCCGTCGGAGGTGCGGTACTCCAGGCCGTGCAGGCGCATGGCCGTCCGCAGGCTGGAGTGCAGGATCTCGTGGTAGGGGCGGTACGCCTCCAGGACGGCCTGGAAGCGCATGACGCGGAAGTCGTCGAGGAACTCGTCGACGTCCAGGTTGTCCAGGTCCAGCCGGTCGGCCAGGACCTTGAGGGTGGTGGGGCCGAGCTGGAAGTCGACCAGGGTGCCGTAGGCGTCGAAGGTGACGATCTCTCGCATGGTGTTCAGCCTCGATTCGCGTGTTTCTCAAGTGGGTTGGGGCGTCAGACGACTTGTTCGCCGGGGGTGACGATCGCGTCCAGGGCGGCCAGATCGGCGGCGTCGGGGATCCAGTCGGCCGCCGCCGCGTTGGCGGTGACCTGTCCGGGATTCATGGCGCCGCAGATCACGGAGCCGACGGCGGGCAGGGCGGCCAGTCCGCCCACGGCGACCTGGAGGAGGGTCAGGCCGCGTTCGGCGCCGTACGCGGTGAGCGCCTCGACCCGGTCGAGGGAGGCGTCGGTCAGCCAGCCCTGCCGCCAGGACAGGCGGCTGCCGGGCGGGGGCTGCTCGCCGCGCCGGTACTTGCCGCTGAGCAGGCCGTTGGCCAGCGGGTAGTACGGCAGCAGGCCGATGCCGTGGCGCAGACAGGCCGGGATCAGCTCCTCCTCCACGCTGCGGTCGAGCAGGTGGTAGCGGGCCTGGGTGCTCACGAAGGCATCGCTCAGGTCCTCGGCCGGGAGGGCCGAGCAGCCCATGTACCCGATCTTGCCCTCGGCGACGAGTTCGCGCAGGGCGGCGATGGTCTCGTCGAGGGGGGTGACGCCGTCCGGCTCGTGGTACTGGTACAGGTCGATGCGGTCGGTGCCGAGACGGCGGAGCGAGGCTTCGACGGCGTACCGGACATAGGCGCGGGCGCCCCGTCGGCCGTACTGGTCGGCCTCCGGGCCCATCTCCATGCCGAACTTGGTGGCCAGGACGACGTCGTCGCGGTGGCCCTTGAGGGCGGCGCCGAGAAGGCGTTCGCCGTCGCCGCGCGTACCGCCCTGTTCGCCGAAGCCGCCGTACATGTCGGCGGTGTCGAACAGGGTGATCCCGGCGTCGAGGGCCGCGTGGACGACGGCCTTCGTGCCGTCCTCGTCCAGGCGGGAGCCGAAGTTGTTGCCGCCGACGCCGACCACGGAGACGGTCGGGCCGCGTTCGCCCAGGGTGCGGTATCTCATGACCGGCTCCCGAAGCCGATGCAGACGTTCTTGGTCTGCGTGTAGCTCGCCAGGGCTTCGAGGCCCTTCTCCCGGCCCCAGCCGCTGTGCTTGTAGCCGCCGAAGGGCAGCTCGACGCCCGTGCCGACGCCGGTGGCGTTGACGGAGACCTGGCCGGCCCGGATGCCCTCCGCTAGGCGCATCGCCTTGTCGATGTCGCGGGTCCAGACGTACGAGGAGAGGCCGTAGGGGCTGTCGTTGGCGATGTCCAGGGCCTCGTCGGCGTCGTCGAAGTCGATGACGGTGACGACGGGGCCGAAGATCTCCTCGCGGGCGCAACGGGCCTGGTTGGTCAGGCCGGTGAGGACGGTCGGCTCGATGTAGTAGCCGTCGGCCAGGGCCGGGTCGGACGGCGCGCCGCCGCCGACGCGGACCGTCGCGCCCTCCTGCCGGGCCAGGTCGAGGTAGCCCAGCACCCGGTCGCGCTGCCGGGCGGCGACCAGCGGGCCGATGTCCGGGTCGGACAGGCCGGGGCCTACGCGCAGGGTGGCGATCTTCTCCACCAGCCGGTCCAGGAACTCCTCCGCGCCGCGTTGAAGAAGCAGGCGCGTCCCGGCCGAGCACATCTGTCCCGCGTTGCTGAACGAGGCGCCCAGGATCGCCTTCAGGGCCAGGTCGAAGTCGGCGTCGGCGAAGACGACGAACGGCGACTTGCCACCCAGCTCGGTGACCGACGGCACCACGTTGGCGGCGGCCGCCTGGGCGACCTTGATACCGGTGGGAACGGAGCCGGTGAAGGTGACCTGGTCGATGCCGGGGTGTCCGGCGAGGGAGGCGCCGGTCTCGCCGTCGCCGGGGACGACGTTGAGGACGCCGGGTGGCAGGCCGCACTCCAGGGCGATGCGGCCGATCTCCAGCGGGGTCAGCGGCGCCTCGGGAGAGGGCTTGAGGACCACCGTGCAGCCCGCGGCCAGTGCCGGGGCGGAGCCCCTCGCGGTGTTCTGGAGCGGGTAGTTGAACGGGATGATCTGGCCGGAGACGCCGATCGGCTCGCGCACGGTGTAGTCGAGCAGCCCCGGGCCCAGCGGGATCGTGGAACCGCCGAGCTTGTCGGCGAAGCCCGCGTAGAACTCGAAGTAGCGGGCGGCTGCCTCGACGTCGGCCTTGGCCTGGCCGAGCGGCTTGCCGGTGTCCTGGCTCTCCAGCCGGGCCAGCCGTTCGCCCTGATGACGAATGGCCTCGGCGATCCGGTACAGGAGCCGGCCGCGGTCGGCGGCGCGCATCCCGGCCCACTCGGGCGCCGTGAACGCTGCCCTGGCCGCGGCCACCGCCCGGGCCACGTCCGCGGGGCCGGCCAGCGCCACCTTGGCGATGGCCGTCCCGTCGGACGGGTCGAGGACGGTGAAGGTGCGGCCGTCGGAGGCGGGCACCTGCTTGCCGTCGACGAGGAGCAACTGGGTGTCGCCGCTCATGGCCGGATCTCCTCCAGCACCTCACCGAAGATGACGACCTCGTCGCCCGGACGGACGGTGCGGATCCGGCGCACCCACAGCACGATGCCGTCCTGCGGGGCGGTCACCTCTTCCAGCGTGTTGCCGTAGTGGTCGACGATGTGGGCGATCAGGTCGCCCTCCTTGCAGGTCTCCCCCGGTTCGGCGTGTCCGAGGAAGAAGCCGCCGGCGGCGGAACGGGCGAAGGTGCCGGAGGTGGCGGTGTAGCTGTCGCGCAGCTTCGCCTCGCCGTCGGTCATCTTCAGCTGCCGCATGATGTTGCGGATCGAGTCGATGTGCAGGTCGACGTTCGACTCCCGGTAGGTGCCGCCGCCCGCCTCGATGGTGATGGCCGGTTTGCCCGCCGCGAGGGTGGGGTGACGGACCGTGCCGCCCCACTTGCCGCCCTTCCAGACCAGCTCGTGCCCGGCTGCGAGCGCCAGGTCCGTGGCCAGTTCCTCGTAGCCGCCCTGGAGGATGACCAGTGGGGCGATCTCGCCGAAGGTACCGCCGGTGTGCAGGTCCACGAGCGCGTCGATGGCGGGGACGACCTGCTCGACGAAGGTGGCGGCCAGCCGCAGGGAGTACGAACCGTCCGCGTCGCCCGGGAAGATCCGGTTGAGGTTCAGGTAGTCCAGGCCGCTGGTGCGGGCGGCCGCTTCGAAGGCGGGGGTGTTCATGCAGGGGATGCCGACGAGGGTGCCGCGCAGGGTGGCCGGGTCGATGTCGGCGAGGACGCGGCGGATGGCCTCCTGGCCGTCGTACTCGTCGCCGTGCACGCCCGCGTCCACGCACAGCACGGGGCCGTCTTCGATGCCGTTGACGACGATCAACGGTATGCCGAGTTCCACGCCGTAGCTGCTGGTGCCGACAGGGATGAGTCCCTCGGCGCGTTCGCCGGGGGCGACGGTCAGTGGACCGATGGAGTACATGGATGTGGTTCCTTTCGAATGCACGAATGCGGGTGTCACAAGCGGGCGGACGCCTCGCCGAGGGTGTCCGCGAGGATGTCGGCGATACGGTCGAGGAGGGGGCGGTCGCTGATCAGCGGGGGCGCGATCTGGACGAGTGGCGCCGACCGGTTGTAGACGCGGGCCAGGAGACCGGCCTCGCGCAGGCGGCGCGGGATCAGGTCGGCGACCAGGTCGGCCCGGGCGCGGTCGCTGAAGCCGCCGTCGTCGAGATCGCCGACGAGTTCACAGGCGTAGAAGAAGCCGGCGCCGCGGACATCACCGACGAGGGGCAGATCCCCGAGGGAGGTCATGCGCCGGGCGAGGTGGTCCTGGAGGCCGCGGACGTTCTCCAGGATGCGGTCCCGCTCCATGATCTCCAGGCTGCGCAGGGCGATGGCGGCGCTGAGCGGGTGACCGCTGAAGGTGTAGCCGTGGTTGAGGACCTCGCCCGGCCGGTTGATCACCTCCGCGACATGTCCCGCGACCAGAGTCGCGCCCATCGGGGCGTAGCCGGCGGTGATGCCCTTGGCGACGGTGACGATGTCCGGACGGGCGCCGTAGCACTCGCCGCCGAACCACTCCCCGAGCCGGCCGAACGCGGTGATCACCTCGTCGGCGACCAGCAGGAAACCGTAGCGGTCGGCCAGTCGGCGCAGGCCCTCCCAATAGCCGGCGGGTGGGGTGATGCAGCCGCCCCGGTTCTGTACCGGTTCCGCGATGAGTATCCCGACCGACTCCGGGCCCGCCGCCAGGACCGTGGCCTCCACGTCCGCGAGCAGGTACGCGGTGAAGGCCGCCTCGTCGAGCGGCTGTTCCAGGGCCGCGTGGTTGGTGTTGGCGACGAAGTGGGTCTCCACGGCGGGCGGCCCGTACGGTTCGGTGAGGCCGGGGTCGTCGGTGAAGGACAGCGCCCCGAGGGTGAGCCCGTGGTAGGCGCCGCGCCGGGCGATGGCCTTGGTGCGGCCCGGTTCGCCGCGCAGGGTGTGGTACCTGCGGGCGATCTTCCAGGCGGTCTCCACGGCCTCGGCGCCGCCGCCGCTGAAGAAGACGTGCTCGATGCCGTCGGGGGCCAGGGCGGCGAGGCGCTCCGCGAGGGCCAGGCCGGTGGGGTGCGCGGATTGCGACCACAGAGGGCTGTAGCACAGTTCGCGCAGCTGCTTCTGGGCCGCCTCAGCGATCTCGTCGGCGTAGGAGTAGCCGATCTGGCAGCAGTACAGCCCGGACAGGCCGTCGATGTAGCGGTTGCCGGCCGTGTCGTCGAGGTACGGGCCCTCGCCGTGGCGCACGACGAACAGATCCCTGCCCTGCGGGGTGAGCGAGCCGTTCGCGGTCATGTTCAGCAGCAGGTGCCGCTGAGCGGTCGTGGTGGTCATACGGTCTCACCTCCGGGAGTGGCGATCCCCGTCGCGGTCTCGACCGACAGCAGGGAGTCCTGCCGTCCGGAGCCGAGCCAGCGCACTACGGCCACCAGCACGAGGGCGAGGATCGCGAAGGCGATCAAAATGGCGCTGATCGCGGTCACGCTGGGGTCGATGTCGAAGGTCAGGGAGTTGTAGATCTGCACCGGCAGGGTGACGGTGCCGACGGAGGACAGGAACTGGGAGATGTAGAACTCGTCGAAGCTGGTGATGAAGGAGAAGATCGCCGCGGCGATCATTCCGGGTGCGGCCAGGGGGAAGGTGATCCGCCGGGCGATCGTCAGACGGCCGGCGCCCATGCTGGCGGCGGCGTCCTCCAGGCGTTCGTCGATGCCGCGCAGGGTCGCGATCAGGATGAGCACCGCGATCGGCGAGGCCAGCACGGTGTGGCCGAGTGCGATCGCGAGCGGGCTGCCCAGCATCGCGGCGGGCTCGAAGAGCAGGAACAGGCCCAGCGCGGTGACGATCTGCGGGATGAGCAACGGTCCGAGGACCAGGGCGTAGACCGCGGAGCGCAGCGGCAGTTCGCTGCGGGTCAGCGCGGTCGCCGCGGTCACACCGATGATCAGCGAGAACACGGTGCTCAGGGCGGCGACGAAGGCGCTCAGCGACAGCGCGGCCGGCCACTTGCTGCCGTCGGCGAACAGCGCCTTGTACCAGCTGAGCGTCCACGCGTCCGGGGGGAAGGATCCGAAGGCGTTGCTGCTGAAGGAGGTGACGAGGATGACGACGATCGGCAGGGCCAGGAACAGCAGGATCACGGTGGCGGTCGCCGTCAGCGCGATGCGTCCGGTGAGGGTGCTGCGCAGCTCCATCATGAGGTGCTCCTCTTCTTGCGGCTGGCGCCGAAGGAGGTGACGAGCTTGACCAGCAGCAGTCCGGCGAAGGTGAGCAGCAGCAGGATGACTCCCTGGGCGGCGGCCCCGTTCCACTGGTTCTGCTTCATCACCTGCTGGTTGATGAGGGAGGCGACCATCGTCTGGTTCGGGCCGCCCATCAGGGCGGGGGTGATGTAGTAGCCCAGCGAGAGGATGAAGCTGAGCAGTCCGGCACTGGCGAGGCCGGGGGCGACCAGGGGCAGGTAGACCCGGCGGAAGATCGTCACGCGTCCGGCGCCCATGCTGGCGGCGGCGGCGAGCAGCCGCCGGTCCACGCCGCGCATCACGCCGTACAGCAGCAGCACGGTGTACGGCAGCATCACCGAGGTGGTGCCGATGACCACGCCGATCTCGTTGTAGAGGAGCTGGAACGGCGCCCCGGGAACCCACAGGTCGGCCATGGCCTCGTTCACCAGGCCCTTGTCGCCGAGCAGGATGATCCAGCCGTAGGTGCGGACCAGGGCGCTGATGAAGTGCGGGACGACCACGATCAGCATGGCGACGCCGGCCCACAGGGGCTTCAGCCGGGAGATCGCGTTCGCCAGGACGAACCCGAAGAGGAGGCTGAACAGCGCCGTCTCCGCGGAGATCCGCAGTGTGGTGAACAGGACCGAGAGGTTGACGCCCGTCAGCGCGTCGACGTACCAGTGCAGCGTCAGCGATCCGTCGGCGTTCTTCAGGCTGAGGAACAGCGTGCTGAAGATCGGGTAGACGAACAGCACCAGGAGATAGACGACGACCGGCAGCGCGTAGAGGATTCCGGCCCGTGTTCTGCGGGAGGCCAGGAGCTTGCGGGGGCGCGCGGGGGTGCCCGCGAGGGTGGCGGCCATGGCTCACCCGTCCTGTTCGGCGGGATAGAGGTTGACGTCGTCCGGATCGACGGTGATCCCGACCCGCTCACCACCGACGGGGCCGCGGCCGGCCGGTACCTCCAGGCGCAGCAGCGGGGCGTCACCGCCGTCGACCCGCACGCCGGCACGGACGATGGTGCCCACGTACGTGGCGGTCTCCACCGTGCCCTGGCAGAAGCCGTCCGACGGGGCACCGGCGTGCAGCCGGCCCGGCTGCACGGCGACCTTGACCACGGCGCCGGTGGCGAGGTCGTGGCGGCGGGCGGTCAGCAGGCTCCCCGTCGTGTCGAGGCGAACCAGGGTGTGGGCGTCGGTGTGCCGCTCGACGCGGCCGTGCAGGAAGTTGGCCGCGCCGAGGAAGTCCGCCACGAAGGGCGTCTTCGGCCGTTCGAACAGTTCCCGGGGCGTGTCGAACTGCTCGATCAGGCCGTTGCGCATCACCGCGATGCGGTCCGAGAGGACCAGTGCTTCTTCCTGATCATGCGTCACGTAGATGACGGTCAGGCCGAGTTCCTGCTGGATGGCCTTGATCTCGACCTGGAGCTGATCGCGGAGCTTCTTGTCCAGCGCGCCCAGCGGCTCGTCCATGAGGATGACCGGCGGGCGGTAGACCAGCGCCCGGCACAGGGCGACGCGCTGCTGCTGGCCACCGGACAGTTCGCGCGGACGGCGGCCGCCGAAGCCGGACAGGCCGGCGATCTCCAGGGTTTCCCCCACTCGCCTGCGAATCTCGTGCTTCGGCACTCCGCGCAGCGTGAGGGGGAAGGCGACGTTCTCGCCGACCGTCATGTGCGGGAAGAGCAGGTACTGCTGGAAGACGAAACCGAGACCCCGCTTCTGCGGGGCGAGCCGCGTCACGTCGCGGCCCCCGACCGTGATGGTGCCGGAGTCCGGCTCGCAGAACCCGGCGATCATCATCAGGGTCGTGGTCTTGCCCGACCCCGAGGCGCCGAGGAAGGTGACGAACTCCCCGGCCGCGATCTCCATGGACGCCTCGTCGACAGCGACGACATCGCCGTACGTCTTGCGCAGGCCCACCACCGACAGGGCTTTGCCGGTCGTGGTGCCCGGCTTGCCACCGGCCGCCTTCACGGGCGGTGTGACCACATCGAATTCAGCCACGGGCCCACTCCAACCAGCGCTTGGTGATGGCGGATTCGTTCTTGATCCACCAGTTGATGTCCGCGTCGAAGCCCTTGTCGTAGTACTCCGGCGCACCGGCGAGCTTGGAGCGTTCCTCGTCGGTGAGCTTCGTGTAGGCCACCGGGGAAGCCGGGTTCGACGGGAAGGTCTTGGCCAGGGCGGCCTGGACCTCGGGGCGCAGCGAGTAGTCGAGGAGTTGGTAGGCGGCGTCCACGTGGGCCGCGTCCTTGGCGATGGCGAAGCCCTGGAACTGGCGGCGTGCGCCGTTGAGTTGCCGCTCGACCGGGACTCCCTGCTTCTGGAGATCGGCGAGTCGACCGTCCCAGACGGTGGACATCGTCACCTCCTGGCGGCTGAGAAGCACACCGGGGAGCGGGCCGCTGTCCCAGAACTTCTTGACGTCGGAACGGAGCCGGGTCAGCACGTCGAACGCGCGGTCCACGTCGAGCGGGTAGAGCTTGTCCATCGGGACACCGTCGGCCAGCAGCGCGAACTCCAGCTCGGGCAGGTCGGCGTCCGGGTTGCACATCGAGCGGCTGCCCTGGAACGCCTTGGTGTCCCAGAAGTCCGCCCACGACTCGGGCCCCCGGCCGCCGAAGGCGTCGGTGCGGTACGCCATACAGTTGGCGTAGAAGCTGCCGGCGACGGCATGGTCAGTGATCTGGCCCTCGGGGATCTTCGCGCTCTTGATGCTCTTGATCCGGTCGGTGTCCAGGGTCTCCAGGGCGTTCTGGGCCACGAACTTGGCGTGGTCCATCATCGAGTTGTTGATGAGGTCGAACTGGGGGCGGCCCTGCTTGATCTGGGCCAGCATCTGGGTGCCCTGGAGGTTGACCGCCTGGACGGTGATGCCGGTCTCCTGGGTGAACGGCGTGTAGACCGCCTTCTGCAGGGCCTCACCGTAGGCGCCGCCGCTGTCGCGGACGACGAGCGTCTTGGCGCTCTTGCCGCCGCTGCCGACGGAGCGGCTGCTGCCGGTGCCGCAGGCGGTGAGCGAGGTCGCGGCGATGCCTGCGGCGACGCCGCCGACTCCGCGAAGGAACACTCTGCGGTCTATCCGAACATCTTTCACCGGGGACTCCTGGAGGTGCTGTACGAGGGGAGAAAGGAGGGGATGTGCGCGGGGGGGTGCGGTCTCTCGTTCTTGCCGTGTGGGGGGTGCTTGAGGGGTGGGGTCTCAGTGGCCGGGATCCAGGGGCGCGGGTGCGGCGATGGCGGCCAGTTCGGCGCCGGGGGCGACGGTCAGGCCGCGCATGCCGTAGAAGATGCGTCCGGCGGCCGGGGCGTGGACCTTGTGCTCGGTGCCGTCGGCCGGGTCGATGACGCGGCCGAGGAGCTGGCCCTGCGTCACGTCGTCGCCTGCGCCGAACTCCGGGTACCACAGGCCGGTCGCCTCGGAGACGACGCCGGCGGCCCAGACCCAGGCGCGGACGGCCGTGTCGTCCTGGGGCTTGGTCTCCAGGACGCCGAGCCGGCCCAGTACCCCGTACAGACCGTCGACGAGACGACGGGCGGCGTCCGCGTCGCGTTCGCCGAGCTGGCCGGTCTCCACGAGGATCGCCGGGACGCCCTGACGGGCGGCTGCCGCGTGGCTGTTGCCGCCGTCGGCGTTCGTTCCGAAGATGACGTCCTCGATGCCGAGGGCGCCGGCCATGTCCGCGGTCTTCGCGTCCAGGTCGGGATCGCCGGTGAGGCGGTAGCCCACGAAGTTCTTCAGGACCTCGTCGATGCCGCCGGAGTGCAGGTCGACGTAGGCGTCGGCGCCGTCCACCAGGTGGGAGAACAGCCACGCCGCGAGACGCTCGGTGGGGCCGCCCTCGGGGTCGCCCGGGAAGACCCGGTTGATGTTCACGCCGTCGAGGGGGGAGATGCCGAGGCGTCCCTGGTAGACGGCCGGGGGGTTGGCGACGGGGCAGATGACGACCTGGCCGTGCACCTCGTCGGGCTCCAGCAGGGCGGCGAGCCGGGTGGCCGCGTCGATGCCGCTGAACTCGCCGCCGTGTACCCCGGCCGTGATGAGGACACGGGGGCCGGGGTGGGTGCCGTTGACGAGCGTGAGCGGGATGTCGGCGGTGAGCGTGCCGAGGTCGGCGGGCAGGGTGCCGCGGGTCTTGCCGCCGGGCTCGGCGCTGAGCGTGCCGACGAGGAGGGGGCCGTGGGTGGTCATCGTCGTTACGCTTCCGTCCGGTCGAGGGTCGAGATGAAGTCGATGGGCCGCCGCGAGGCGCCGTCGAGCGCGAGGTCCGCTGCGATGTCGCCGAAGGCGGGCGAGAGCTTGAAACCGTGGCCGGAGAACCCGGCGAGCAGGACGACGTCCTCGGCGCCGGGCAGCGGTCCGACCAGCGGACGACTGCTCTCGGTGTAGCCCTCCATGTAGACGGAGAGCCGGGTCGGGTCGGGGTTCAGGTCCGGCATGTACCGGCCGATGAGCTCCGTGAAGATCTCCAGCTCCTCCGGCTGCACGGTCCGGTCCAGCTGGTTCGGGTCGCCGGCCGGGCGGTGCAGCGCACGGGACAGGCCGAGCTTGACGGAGACGCCGTCCGGGGAGGGCAGGCCGTAGCAGTGGGTGGGCGCCGTACGGATGAACGCCGGGCGCTCCTGGCCGAACCATGCGTCTGTGGTGGGTGTGTACCAGGCGCTGATCAGTCGCCGGACGTCCACCTCCCACGGCAGGTCCGGGAGCAGGTCGTTCACCCACGGCCCCGGGCTGACCACGGCCGCGTCGAAGTGCTCGCTGCCGGCGTCGGTGCGCACGTCCACTCCGCTGCCGCTGGGCACGATCTCGCGGACCGTGGTGTAGCGGTGGATGCGGGCGCCCAGTTCCTCCGCACGGCGGGCGGCGGTCTGAATCGTCAGCTCGGGCCGGATGAACCCCGCGCGGCGGTCGAGTACGGCCGCGTCGCCGTCCTCGATGCGGAACTGCGGGAAGCGCTTGGCGAGCGCCTCTGCGTCGAGGACCTCGTGGTCCAGGCCGTGCTCGGCGATGGACTGAAGGACCGTGGCCATCTGCTGGTGCCCGGTCGGCCCCATCAGCAGACAGCCGGTCAGCCGGCGCAGTTCACGGCCGGTGTCCTGCTGGAGCTGCTCCCACAGGACGTCGGCGTGCTTGAGGAGCGGGACGTAGCGGGAGTCCTCGAAGTGCGCGCTGCGGAAGATCCGGGTCTCACCGCCGGCGGCACTGCGGTCGTGGCCCGGGGCGAAGCGGTCGTACCCGACGACCTCGGCGCCACGGGCAGCCAGGCGCCAGGCGGCCTGACTGCCCATCGTTCCGACGCCTACGACGGCGACGCGCTTCTTGGCAGACACAAGGGGTTCCTTTCGCCTCCCGGGGCGTGGATGCTGAACGCCCGGTTGCGGACTCTTTGATTCCGGAGGGATGCGGCATCAGGACGATGACCACGCCCGCCGGGAAGAAGGGGCTTCGCAATGCGCCCTCTCTAGCGCGTGCCACATTGTGGAACGGTGTGCTAGAATCTGGCATGAGAATGGCAGCCTCGTAGTGAGGAGTCAAGAGGGTGTCGGCCAGATGCTTTGAGGATTAACAGGGGGAAACCGGATGGAAATGAAGAGTGTGACCAGGTCGCTCCGCATCCTGGAAGCGGTCGCCCAGCATCAGCCCGTGACCGTGGGGGAACTGACCAAGCTGTTCGAACTGCCCAAGTCGACCGTGCAGCGCAGCCTGGTCACGCTGGCCGAGGCCGGCTGGCTGCGCGCCAACCGCAAGGACACCACCCGCTGGGAGATCGGCGCCCGGGTCCTGGCCGTACGCCCGGCCGCCCTCCAGGGATCCAGCCTCTACGCCGCCGCACGCGAACCCATGGTCCGCCTCCGCGACACGGTCAACGAGACCATCCACCTCTCCGTACCGGACGCGTTGCAGTGCGTGGTGGTGGTCGACCGCGTGGACTGCGACCAGGCGGTACGGACGTTCATCAACATCGGCGACACCTCGCCGCTGCACGCCACCGCCACCGGGCGAGCGATCCTCGCGCATCTGCCGAGGGCGGACGTCGAGGAACTCATCGGCCGTGGACTGGAGCGCTTCAGCGACTCCACGCCGACCGATTCCGCCGGACTGCGCGCGGAGCTGGACCATGTGCGGGCGGACGGTTACTCGGTGAATCTCAACCAGTACCGGCCGGACGTGTGCGGTGTGGCCGCAGCCATCCTGGACACGGACGGCACACCGCTCGCGGCGGTGGCGGTGTCGATGCCCGCTTCCCGGTACGAGCCGGACCGGCTGCCCACGTGGGGGCGCCTCGTCGCCGACACGGCGTCGGAGATTTCCGCCCGCCGCCGGGGCGCCTGAGAGGGGCCCGGGCCACCTGACCCCGGAGGCAGCGCAGACAGCCGCCGCCCCGCGCCCGGCCGGCGAAGGCCTGGGCGCGGGGCGGCCCTGCGCGATGCGCGAGACGGCGCGGCCAGGGCATGACCGCCGTCATCACAACGGCATCGCGAGCCAGGGGTACACGGCACCACGGAACTCGGCGAGCTAGGCCGACTTCTCACCCCGGCCCAGGCATCGCCCCATTCGCCAGCGTGCCACATAGTGGAATGCTATGCTGACATCTGGCATGAGAGTGGCAGCCGAGTCGGGAGGGCGTCAAGAGGGTGCCGTCCGAAGACTTCGAGAACCAACGGGGGAAATCCGGGTGGAAATGAAGAGCGTGACCAGGTCATTGCGCATGCTGGAGGCGGTCGCGCAGCATCAGCCGGTGACCGTGGGGGAACTGACCAAGCTGTTCGGGCTGCCCAAGTCGACCGTGCAGCGCACCCTGGTCTCCCTCGCCGAGGCCGGCTGGCTGCGCGCCAACCGCAAGGACACCACCCGCTGGGAGATCGGCGCCCGTGTCCTGGCCGTACGCCCCGCGGCCCTCCAGGGATCCAGCCTCTACGCCGCCGCACGCGAACCCATGGTCCGCCTCCGCGACACGGTCAACGAGACCATCCACCTCTGCGTAGCGGACGCGCCCGAGTGCACGGTCGTCGTCGACCGCGTCGACTGCGACCATGCCGTGCGGACCTTCCACGCCATCGGCGACACCTCACCGCTGCACGCCACCGCCACCGGACACGCCGTACTGGCGCACCTGCCGGAGGCGGACATCGACGCGATCGTCGCCCGCGGACTGGAGAGCTACAGCGACTCCACCCCCACCGACCCCGTGGAACTCCGCGCCGAACTGAGGCGCGTCCGCAAGGACGGCTACGCCGTCAACCGCAACCAGTACGTGCCCGGCGTGTGCGCGATCGCCGCGCCCGTCCTGGACGGCGACGGCAGCCCGCTGGCCGCCGTGGCCGTCTCCCTTCCCGACTCCCGGTTCTCCCCGGACCGGCTGCCCGAGCTGGGCCGGCTCGTCGCCGACACCGCGGCGGAGATCACCGCTCGCCGCCTGGGCTGACAGCGGCTCCCCACCCGGCGGCGGAGATGGCCCCCGCTCTGCGGGACTACCGCCGTCAGCTCACGGGCACCGCGAGGTACTGGTACTCCAGGAACTCCTCGATCCCGACCCGGCCGCCCTCGCGGCCCAGCCCCGACTGCTTCACGCCGCCGAAGGGCGCGGCCGGGTTGGAGACGAGGCCGGTGTTCAGGCCCACCATGCCGACCTCCAGCCGCTCGCTCACCCGCAGGGCACGGTCGAGACCCTCGGTGAAGACGTAACCGACCAGGCCCCAGGGGGTGTCGTTGGCCCGGCGGATCACCTCGTCCTCGTCGTCGAAGGCGAGGATCGCCGCCACCGGGCCGAAGATCTCCGTGCCCATCAGACGGCTGCCGGGGTCGACGTCGGCGAGCACGGTCGGCGGGTAGAAGCAGCCCGGGCCCTCGGGCGCACGGCCGCCGACGAGCACCTGCGCGCCGCGCTCCACCGCGTCGGCGACCAGGGCCTCGACCTTGGCACGCCCCGTCCTGTCGATCAGCGGGCCGACATCGACACCGTCCCGGGTGCCGGGGCCCACGACGAGCGCGCCCATGCGCTCGGACAGACGCCGGCCGAACTCCGCCGCCACCGACCGGTGCACGAAGAAGCGGTTGGCGGCGGTGCACGCCTCGCCCATGTTGCGCATCTTGGCGAGCATGGCGCCGTCCACGGCCTTGTCCAGGTCGGCGTCCTCGAAGACGATGAACGGCGCGTTGCCGCCCAGCTCCATCGACGTGCGGACCACCGCCTGCGCGCTCTGGGCCAGCAGCAGCTGCCCGACGGCCGTGGAACCGGTGAAGGAGAGCTTGCGAATCCGCCCGCCGCGCAGGAGCGGTTCGCACACCTCCCCCGCACGGGAGGTGGTGACGACGTTCAGCACGCCGTCCGGCAGCCCGGCCTCCTTGAGGATCTCGGCGAGGGCCAGGCTGGACAGCGGGGTCTGCGGGGCGGGCTTGAGGATCATCGTGCAGCCGGCGGCGATCGCCGGGCCGATCTTGCGGGTGCCCATGGCGAGGGGGAAGTTCCACGGGGTGATCAGCAGACAGGGGCCGACCGGGCGGCGGGAGAGCAGCATGCGGTTGCGGCCGTCGGGCAGGATGCCGGCGCCGCCGTCGATGCGGACGGCCTCCTCGGAGAACCAGCGGAAGAACTCGGCCGCGTAGGCGACCTCTCCCCTGGCTTCGGCGAGCGGTTTGCCCATCTCGGCCGTCATCAGGTGGGCGAGCTCGTCGGTGCGGTCGAGGATGATCTCGTAGGCCCGGCGCAGGATCTCGCTGCGCGCCCGCGGTGCCGTGCGGGCCCACCCCTCCTGCGCCTGGACGGCCGCGTCCTCCGCCAGCCGGGCGTCCTTGGCGCCCGCGTCGGCGACGTGCGCGATGATCTCGCCGGTCGCGGGGTCGTCCACGGGCATGGTGGCGCCGTCCGCGGCGTCCGCCCAGGCTCCGCCGATGAACAACTGCGTGGGGGTGTCGGTCATGAGCTCTCTCCTGGTTGGTCGGGGCGGTCGGCGGCGGGGTCGAGCAGTTCCGCCAGGTGCAGGGCCCGCACGCCCTGGTCTCCGGCGAGGTGGTCGATCTGGGTGGCGCAGCTGAAGCCGTCGGCCACGACGACGGTCGGGGTCTCGTGGTCGATGCCGTCGAGACGGGGCTTCAGGGCGAGGCCGGCGACCGCCATCGAGGTGTCGTAGTGCTGCTCCTCGAAACCGAAGTTGCCGGCGAGCCCGCAGCAGCCCTCGGCCTCGTCGACGTTGCGTACGCCGAGGCGGGTGAGCAGGTCGCGGGGGTGGCGGCTCTTGAAGGTCGCGTACTCGTGGCAGTGGGTCTGAAGGACGACGTCGTCCGGCAGCGCGGGCGGGCGCCAGTCCGGTGCGGCGAGGTCGGTCAGGGCTCCGGTGAGGGTGTGGACGCGGGCCGCGACGCGCCGGGCTGCCTCGGTGTCGAGGAGTTCGGGCACATCACGCTTGAGGGCCGCGGCGCAGCTGGGTTCGGCCACGACGATGGGCCGGTCGTCGCCGTTGTCCAGGCGGGCGACGGTGCGGGCCATGATGCGGCGCGCCAGGGACAGTTGTCCGGTGCTCACCCAGGTCAGGCCGCAGCACAGGTCGTCCTCCGTCGTGCAGGCAAGGCCGGCGTCGGCGAGTACGCGGCCGGCCGCCCCGGCCACCTCGGGGCGGAAGGCGCGGGTGAAGCTGTCCACGAACAGGAGGGTCTTCGCCGGTTCGCCGGTCTTCACCCCGCGCAGGGTGCGGCGCAGTGCGCGCCGGGAGGCGAAGGCGGGGATCCGGCGTTCGGTGGTCACGCCGCCGAGACGGGCGAGCAGCTTCCCGAGGGGGCCGCGCAGCAGCGCGTTCACCGGCCGGGCCATGTGGCCGACGAGCCTGGACGTCAGGGGCAGCCAGCCCAGCGAGTAGTGGGACCGTGGTCTGATGCGGCCCTTGTAGTGCTGGTGCAGGAATTCCGCCTTGTAGGTGGCCATGTCGACGCCGACCGGACAGTCGCTGGAGCAGGCCTTGCAGGACAGGCACAGGTCGAGGGCGTCATGGACCTCCTCCGAGCGCCAGCCGTCCTGGACGGTTCCGCCGCGCACCATCTCCTGGAGCAGCCGGGCCCGGCCCCGGGTGGAGTCGTTCTCCTCCCCGGTGGCCCGGTAGCTCGGGCACATCACGCCGCCGGAGTCGCTGCGGCAGCGGCCGACCCCGACGCAGCGGCGCACCGCTCCCGCGAAGCCGTCCTCGTCGTGCGGGAAGGAGAACAGCGTCTCGACGGGGAGCACCTCGGAGGGTGTGTGCAGGGCCAGGTCGGCGTCGAGGCGGGCCGGGGCCACGATGACGCCGGGGTTGAGCAGCCCCTCGGGGTCGAAGATCTCCTTGAAGGCGGCGAACGTCCGGATCATCGTGTGGCTGTACATGACCTCCAGCAACTCGCCCCGGGCCCGCCCGTCGCCGTGTTCGCCGGACAGGCTTCCGCCGTGCTCGACGACCAGGGCGGCGGCCTCCGAAAGGAACCGGCGGGTGGCGGCCCGTCCCGTGTCCGTGGCGAGGTCGAAGTCGATGCGCACATGGACGCAGCCGGCGCCGAAGTGGCCGTACAGCACGCCGGTCAGGCCGTGCGAGGCCAGCAGCTTGCGGAAGTCGCGCAGGTACGCGGCCAGGTTCTCGGGCGCTACGGCCGCGTCCTCCCAGCCGGGCCAGGACTCCCCGCCGTCGACGAGCCGGGCGGCGAGCCCCGCGCCGTCCTCCCGCACCCGCCACAGCGAACGCCGCTCGGCCGGGCTGTCCACGACCCGCCCGCCGGTCAGCCGCCCGTGGGCCTTGAGTACGTCCAGCAGATCGGCGGCGCGGGCGTCGACGGCCGCCTGGTCGTCGCCGTCGAGCTCGACGTACAGCCAGGCCCGTCCCTCGGGGAGGCCGGTGACGGAGTCGGGGCCGCGCCGGGCACGCATGGTGGCGACGATCGCCTCGTCCATGCCCTCCACGGCGGTGGGGTTCCAACGCAGGATCTCGGGGACGTCCTCGGCGGCGTCGACCACGTCGTCGTAGCCGAGCGTCAGCAGGGTGGAGGCCTGTGCGGTCGCCACCAGGCGGACCGTCGCCGCGGTGACGACCGCACAGGAGCCCTCGGTGCCCACCAGTGCGCGGGCCATGTCGAAGCCGTGCTCGGGCAGCAGGCGGTGCAGTTGGTAGCCGGAGACCTGGCGCGGAATCCGGCCGAGTTCGGTGCGGATCGGCGCCAGGTTGTCGCCGATCAGAGCCCGCACGTCCGCTTCGAGACGGGCGACGCGCTCCGCGTCGGCGGCGTCCACCGGGTGCAGCCCCGTGCGGTCGGCGACGGCCCGCACACCGTCGGCCGTCACGATCTCCAGCGCCTCGATGTGCCCGCTGGTGCGCCCGTGCCGCACGGACCGGTTGCCGCACGCGTCGTTGCCGATCATGCCGCCGAGGGTGCAGCGGCTGTGCGAGGAGGGGTCGGGGCCGAAGGTGAGCCCGTGCAGGGCGGTCGCGCTCTGGAGGGCATCGAGGACGACGCCGGCCTCGACCCGTGCGGTGCGGGCCACCGGGTCGATGTCGAGGATCCGGTTCATGTACCGGGAGAAGTCCAGGACGACGCCGGGTCCGACGGCGTTGCCCGCCATGCTCGTGCCGCCACCGCGCGCGGTGATCGGAACGTGTGCCTCGCGGCAGGCCCGCAGCACCGCGACGACGTCGTCGGCGCTGCGGGGGAAGACCACGGCCCTCGGGGGGACCCGGTAGTTGGAGGCGTCGTAGGCGTAGAGACCCGTGGAGCCGGGTCCGGTCTCCACCCGCAGGCCGGGAGCGGTCTCGGTGAGCCGCGCGACCAGCGGCTCCAGGGCCGTGGCGGTGTCGGTCATCGCCGCGTCGCTCCCGCTGTGCCGGCCTCGACGGCGGTCGTCCACGCCTGGAGGCCCTCGTCCACGGCCGTCTCGTCGATCACGAGCGCGGGAATCATCCGTACGACCTGGTTCCAGGCGCCGCACAGCAGCAGGAGCAGGCCCTCGTCGACGGCGGCGCGCTGCACGCGGGCCGCGGTCTCGGGGTCGGGGCCGCCGTCCTCGGTGACGAACTCGGTGGCCAGCATCAGTCCGAGGCCGCGCACGTCGCCGATGCCCGGTGTCCGGTCGGCCACCGCCTCCAGGCCCTGGCGCAGCCGGGCGCCCATCGCCTCGGCGTTCTCGACGAGCTTCTCGTCGCGTACGACGTCGAGGGTGGCGCAGGCCGCGGCGCAGGCGACGGCGTTGGCGCCGTACGTGCCGCCCTGCGAGCCCGGCCAGGCCTTGGCCATGAGTGCCTCGGAGGCGGCGATGCCGGAGAGGGGGAAGCCGCTGGCCAGGCCCTTGGCGGTGACGAGGATGTCGGGCGTGACGCCGAAGTGGTCGTGGCCCCAGAAGCGGCCGGTGCGGCCGACGCCGGTCTGCACCTCGTCCAGGATGAACAGGAAGCCGTAGCGGTCCGCGCGCTCCCGCAGCCCCTCCATGAAGGCCCGGTTGGCGGGCACGTAGCCGCCCTCGCCGAGCACCGGCTCGACGATGATCGCGGCCGTGTCGGCGGGCGAGGAGATGGTCTGGAGCGTGTAGTCCAGCTCCTTCAGGGCGAAGCGGGTCGCGGTCTCCTCGTCCCAGCCGTAGCGGTAGGCCGAGGGGAACGGCGTGACGACGACTCCGCTCATCAGCGGGGAGAAGCCGGAGCGGAAGCGGGTGCCGGAGGTGGTCATGGCGGCGGCGGCGACCGTACGGCCGTGGAAGCCGCCGTGGCACACGATGACGTTCGGCCGGCCGGTGGCCTGGCGGGCCAGCCGCAGTGCCGCCTCGACGGCCTCGCTGCCGGAGTTGGTGAAGAACAGGCTGTCCAGGCCGGCCGGCAGCACCTCGCCGAGCTTCTCGACCAGCTGCCGCAGCGGCTGGTGCATCACGGTCGTGTACTGGCCGTGGATCAGCGTGCCCACCTGCTCCTGTGCCGCGGCCACGACCTTGGGGTGACAGTGCCCCGTGCTGGTGACACCGATGCCGGCGGTGAAGTCGAGGTAGCGGCGGCCGTCCTGGTCGAAGAGGTGGACGCCCTCGCCCCGGGCCGCGACCACAGGGGTGGCCTGGCGAAGGTGCGGCGACAGTGCGGTCATGTTCGTCTCCCGGCCTCGGTGTCGGTCTGCTGCGGTCTACCGAGCATCTCCGCGGACCGGGGCTACGCCAAGGTGCGATCTGTCCAGCCGGGCCGCGACATCCGGACGATGTGTCAGCCTGATCGGGGACATGCCGGGCGCCGACCGCTCGGGGACCGCGCTTGCGCAGGTCAGCGAGGCTTGTCACAGTGGCCGGGCACTCCCGGGCATGTGCCGTGCTCGATCAGGGGATCCCATGGAGACACCGTGAACGACGACCACCCGCCCGGCCATGGGCCCACCCGAGCGCTCACCGTCGCCGACGTCCTGGCGCTTCCCGTCCTGGCCACCGGACAGCCCCAGGTCGTCACCGGTGTGCCGCATCTGGACCGGCCGGTCCGGTGGGTCCACATCACCGAGCTGACCGACCCCGCGTCCTTCCTCAAGGGCGGCGAACTCGTCCTGACCACCGGAATGCCGCTCCCGGACGACGTGACGGGCGTGCGCCGGTACGTCGACGAACTCGCCGACGTCGGGGCCGCGGCGCTCGTCATCGAGCTCGTCCGCCGCTACCACCGCCCGCCGGACGCCCTTGTGGACGCCTGCCGCCTGCGCGACCTGCCCCTCGTCACCCTCGCCAAGGACGTCAACTTCCTGGAGGTCACCCAGGTCGTGCACGCCCTCCTGCTCGGCAACCAGGCGGACGCGATGCGGCGCACCCAGCGCATCCACGAGGCGTTCACCGCCCTGACCCTGCGCGGCGCCGGCCCGGAGGACGTGGTGCGCGCGGCGGCGGAGATGTGCGGCCGCACGGTCGTCCTGGAGAACCTGGTGCACCAGGCACTGATCTGCGAACCCTCCGGGAGCACGGTGGAGGAGGCGCTCACCGACTGGGAGGAGCGCTCCAGGGCCACCGGGACCGACGACCGGGCGGCGCGCGGCGCGGCGGACTGGCTGACCGCGCCTGTCGAGTATCAGGGCGAGCGCTGGGGCCGTGTGGTCATGCTCCCGGCCCGCTCCGACGGTCCGGCCTTCGGGCTGGAGGACATCACGGTGCTGGAGAGGACCGCGATGGCCCTGACCGTCGCCCGCCTCATCCATCCCACTCCCTGGGAACGCACCGCGCACCGGAACGCCCTGCGCGACCTGGTCGAACAGCGCCACCGTTCCGCCGAGGACGCCCGCGCCCGCTGCGCCGCACTGGGCCTGCCCGCCGACGGCAGCCGGTTCCTCGCGGCCCTGGTCGAACTCCGCGCCGGCGGAGCGGGAACCGAGCCCGAGGCCCGTCTGTTCCAGGAGCTGCGGGCGGCGGGCGTCCCGGCCCTGGTCGGCGAGCTGGCCCCCGACCGCCTGGGCGTCCTGCTGGCGCTGCGTCCCTCCCAGCCCTGGCGCCCCGTCGTCGAGCGGCTGTGCGGCCTCGCGCTGGGCCTGGCCCCGCGGGCGGTCGTGACGGTCGGTTCCGAGGTCGCGGATCTCTCCGACACCGCCCGTTCCTTCCGCGAGGCGGCCCGCGTCGCCGAGGCCACTCCGCCCGGCCAGCCCCTCCCCGCGGACCGGTCCTTCCACGAGCTGTCCGACATCGGCCTGCACCGCCTGCTGTACGCGCTGCGCGAGGACACCCGGATCCAGGAGTACACCGAGCAACAGCTCGGGCGGCTCATCGATCACGACGCCCAGCACGGCACCGACCTGCTGACGACCCTGCGCCACTACCTCGACGCGGCCGGCAACAAGACCACCGCCGCACGCCGGGGCGGCCTCTCCCGCGAGACCATGTACCAACGTCTGCGCACCGTCGAGCGTCTCCTCGACCGCGACCTGGAGTCCGGCGAACAGCGCACCGAACTGCACGTGGCGCTCACGGCACTTGACGCCGTTCGAGCCCACTGACGTGGAACGTCCCCTGCCCGCGTCGTAGCGGAGGGCAGGGCCGCACAGGGGATGCCTTCCGGCCACCCTCTCCGCGCCATCGGCCAACTTACCGATCACCACAGGTGAGTTCGGCGGGATAGGTTCGCCGCGTGTCCTCCTCTCCGCTCGCCCTCACCCTCGCCAATCTGCTGGTGCGCCCGGCCTTCGGTTCCCGGCACGACCCCGGCCGGGTCTTCGACAGGATCGCCGCGAAGGCCGGACAGGCGCCCGGGGACCGGCAGTTCGTCGAGGACTTCCGGTCGCTGCTGGGCTGGTGGGCGAAGGCCGACCGGCTCACCCCGGTCGGCTGGCTGTCGGCGCAGGCGCATGTGCGCCGGCATCTGACCAACCGGGCCCGTGTCCGGCGGCTGATCGCCGAGCACCCGGAGATCGCGCGGGAGCCGATCGAGAAGCCGGTGTTCGTCGTGGGCCTGCCGCGCACCGCGACCACCGTCACCCACGCCGTGCTCGCGCTGTCGGAGGAGCACCGCAGCCCCCTGCTGTGGGAACTGCTGGCGCCCGACCTCCGGTTGCCGCCCCGGCAGCGACGTAAGGCGATCGCGGCCGGGCGTCGCATGGTCCAGGGCACCGATCTCTTCGCGCCGCGCTTCCGTGACATCCACGCGATGGTGGCCGAGGGCCCGGAGGAGTGTACGTTCGCGCTCCCCCATGCCCTGATGCCGTTCTCCCAGGCCCGCATCCCCGAGTACCGGGACTGGCACTGCGAGCGGGACTTCGTGCCCGACTACCAGTACCTCAAGCAGGTCTACCAGGTCCTCCAGTACGGCCGCCCGCGCCGCCGCTGGATGCTGAAGTCCCCCATGCACCTGGAGAACCTGGACGCCCTGCGCACGGTGTTCCCCGACGCCACGATCGTGTGGTGCCACCGCGACCCGGTCACGGTCGTGGCCTCCTTCTGCAGCCTGATCGAGCACGGCATGGCGGTCAGTGCCCGCCCTGTCGACCTGCCCGGCATCGGCGCCGTCTGGCTGGACCTGCTGAGCCGCGCCATGACCCGCGGCCTGGCGGCCCGGGCCGCCATCCCCCCGGAGCAACTCGTGGACGTGCCGTACTCCTGGCTCGGCTCCGATCCCACCGCCGGCGCCCCGAAGCTCTACGCCGCTGTCGGCGCTCCCTGGACGCAGGCGGACGCGGCCCGGCTCCCCGCGGCCGTCGCCCGTCCCAAGGGCACCCGCCGCCACACCTACGACCTGGCCCGCTACGGCCTGACCCCGGCCGACGTCGAGGCCGCGTTCACGGACTACGTCGCGCTGCGGGCGGAGGTGGACCGCGCCGTGACGCCGACCTAGGCGCCAGAAGGCGCGGCCGGTGTCCCCGTGGGCTGCGCGGGGATCCGGCGGGAATGTCCTCCAGCAGGTCCCGCATCGCCATGTGGAAGATCTCGGCCTGGTGTTCGCCGACGAAGGAGGTGTGCCCGAAGGCTTCCAGGACGACCAGGCCGTGCATGTGCCCCCATGCGCCGAGGAGGAGGGCGGTCGCGGGCGGCGGCAGGGTTTCCCGGCCGTGCGGAAACAGGAGGTGCAGATGCGCCCGGAGAGCCGGTGAGAGCGCCCGGGTGTCGGCCGCGGCCAGTTGTGCCGTGGTGAATCCGGCGAACATCTCGCGCTGGAAGATCTCGCCGATCCGGCGCATCGCCTGCGTGGTCGGGCCCTCGGCGGGCGCCTCGTAACGGCGCAGGGGCGCTCCGTACAGCAGTTGGAACCGCTCGACGTGGGTGATGGCCCATCGGCGATAGCTCTTGGCGGCGGCCATGAACGGCAGCTCGGCCGGTTCGTCCGCCGCTGTGTCGACAGCTGCCGTCACGGCGTCGGCCAGATCCTCGTACGCCTTGGCGACAAGAGCCGTGACGAGGGCGTCCCGGTTCGGGAAGTAGTGGTAGAGCCCCTGCACGGTCATGCCGAGGCTGCGGGCGACCGCTCTCAGGGACAGGGCGTGCGGCCCGTGCTCGGCGATGTAGCTCTCGGCGGCGTCCACTATTTCCCGGGTGGCGGCGGCCCGACGTCGCTGGCGCAGGGTTGGCGGGGCCGTCGCGTAAGCGTCTGCGGACATGCGGCGATCCTACGTCGGCCGATCCGACGGATCGTCAGAAACCTTTTGCCTGACTGAAACACCTAACAGTGTCAGGTAAATCTCCTCCTGCTAAAAAGCCCGCCGTCTCACTAGCGTCGTTCTCGTCGCCGAAGAGCGCGGCATCGCGCCCCCTCTGACGGGGCGAAGGAGTTCTGCGACGCGTCGAGCCGGCTTCCGCCCGGTCGACACCTCTCGTCTTTCACACGAAGAACCTCGAAGGAGATCACCCGTGTTCGAACGCATGGCCGAATTGGCGATCCGCCGATCCCGGCTGGTCCTCATCGTCGCCGTCCTGGCCGTGGCCCTCATGGGCGTGGTCGGCGCGGGGGCCTTCGGCAAACTGAAGGGCGGCGGCTTCGACGACCCCGCCTCCCCGTCGACCCGAGCAGCGGAGGTCATCGGCGACAAGTTCGGCGGCGAGACCAACCTCGTCCTGCTGGTCCGCTCCCCCGAAGGCCGCATCGACACGCCCGCCTCCGCGGAGACCGGCCGGGACCTGGTGGCCGACCTCAAGAAGGACGAGCGGCTCGGCAACATCGTCTCGTACTGGGAGACCGACAATCCCGACCTGCGCTCCAAGGACGGCCGCGAGGCCATGGTGCTCGCCCACGTCAGAGGCGACACCACGGAGCAGCGGAAGAACTCCATCGAGATCCTCGACACCTACAGCGGCACCTACAAGGACGCCCTCACCGTCCGGGCCGGAGGCGGCGCCGCCGTGGGCGCCGACGTGTCGAACCAGGTGTTCGAGGATCTGATCCTCGCCGAGGCGATCGCCATACCGCTGACCCTGATACTGCTCATGATCGTCTTCGGCAGTGTGGTCGCGGCCCTGCTGCCGCTGGTCATCGCGATCATCGCCATCATCGGCTCCTTCGCGCAGCTCTTCCTGTTCGGCAGCATCACCGATGTCGCCGACACCGCGACCAACCTCACCACCGCTCTGGGACTCGGACTGGGCATCGACTACGCCCTTCTGATGGTCAGCCGCTTCCGGGAACAGCTCACGGCCGGGGCGAGCGTGGACGACGCCGTCCGGCGCACGGTGCACACCGCGGGCCGCACCGTCGCCTTCTCCGCCGCGACGGTCGCGGCGGCCCTGGCGGCGCTTCTGGTGTTCCCGCACTACTTCCTGCGCTCGATGGGCTTCACCGGAGTCGGCGTCGTCGTCATCGCCGCCCTCAGCACCCTGTTCGTCATGCCGGCCCTGCTGAAGGTCCTGGGGCACCGGGTCAACAGCGGGCGGCTGCCATGGGCGAAGCCGCAGCGCTCCGACGCCGGGACACCTCTGTGGGGACGCCTGGCGCGCACCGTCATGCGGCGGCCCGTGTTCACGGCGCTGCCCGTCCTCGCCGTGCTGCTGTTCGCGGCGAGCCCGCTGCTCAACATCTCCTTCGGCACGCCGGACGAACGCGTGCTCCCCAAGGACGCCGAGAGCCGCCAGGTCTCGCAGGTCCTGCGGCAGAATTTCGGCGGCAGTGAGGACTCGGCCCTCCACATCGTCATCGGCCAGTCCGTCGCCGAGGCTCCACTGGCGTCGTACGCGGGCCAACTGGCCGCACTCCAGGGCGTCGAACGTGTCGAGACCAGCACAGGCACCTACACGGCGGGACAGTCCACGGCGACCGGCCCGGCCAACCCCGCTCTCGGCCGGCCCGACGCCCAGCGGATCAGCGTAATGAGCGGCCTGACACCGAAGTCGGAAGCGGCCGAGAGCCTGGTCAAGCGGGTGCGCTCGGTCACCCCGCCCCCCGGGTCCCACCCCCTGGTCGGCGGAAATGACGCCGTACTCGTCGACGCCAAGGAATCCATCGCCGCCAAACTCCCCCTGGCCGGCGCCCTGATCGTCCTCACCACCTTCCTGCTGCTCTTCCTGTTCACCGGCAGCGTCGTGCAGCCGTTGCGCGCGCTGGTCCTCAACCTGATCAGCCTGGGAGCCACCCTCGGCGTCATGACCTGGATCTTCGACGACGGCAACCTCTCCTCCCTCCTCGGCTTCACCGCGCAGCCGATGGAGATGACCATGACCGTGCTGATGTTCTGCATCGCCTTCGGCCTCTCCATGGACTACGAGGTCTTCGTCACCAGCCGGATCAAGGAACTCCACGACCAGGGAGCCGACAACGAGACCGCCGTGGTCGACGGCCTCGGCCACACCGGACGCATCGTCAGCGCGGCCGCCGTCCTGCTCGCGGTGAGCTTCTTCGCCTTCGGCACCGCCAAGCTCAGCTTCATGCAGATGTTCGGCCTCGGCAGCGGACTGGCCATCCTCATCGACGCCATCGCCGTACGCGGCGTCCTCGTCCCCGCCGCGATGCGTCTGCTCGGCCGCTCCGCCTGGTACGCGCCCGGCTTCCTGCGCACGTTCCACGGACGCTACGGCCTCAGCGAAGGCGGCCCCGAGCCGACGCCCGCACCCGGCCCCGCAGCGGCGACTCCGGCACACCCGGAGAACTCCACCAGAGTCTGACCGGCGGGGGCCTGTAGTGCCCAGGCACCAGCACGCGTGAGTGGCTGGTCCGGATGCATCAGGGAAGGACGGCGGCGGAGGACGATGCCCGGCAGGGGCGCCGGAGGGAAGTGTGGGAGCGCGTGAATCTCACGCGCTCCCCTTGCCTCATGGTGTCTGGAGTGATCAACAGGTGTTGAAAGGGACGTCTACGTCCGAGGCCGTGGTTGTGGAGACCCCGGCCCGCATCGGAAGGACGGCGATCGGTGCCCTCGGCGTCTTGGCACTCGCACTCGGCGCCTTGCAGTCAGTGGTGGAGCCCGCACTCCCACTGCTGCAACGCGAGTTGGGGGTCAGTCCCGGCGAAGGGGCCCTGATCGGCAACGTGTTACTCATCACCGGCGCGGTCGTCACACCCGTCGCGGGCAAACTCGGCGACCGCTACGGCGGAAAGCGGGTACTGATCTGGCTGATGGCCGTCGTCTCGGCCGGTGGTCTGCTGGCCGGACTGGCGCCGAACCTGCCGGTGCTGTTGCTCGGTCAGGTATTGCAGGGCGTCATGGTGGGTGCGCTGCCCCTCTCCTTCATCCTGGTCCGCAAACACCTCTCACCAGGAGAGTCACAGGTGGCGATCGGGCTGGTCGTCGCGCTGTTCACGGGCGGCGGCATGGTCGGATTCCTGTTTGCCGGGCCGATCTCGGAAGGATTGTCCTGGCACTGGATGTTCGCGCTGCCGACGATCGTGATCATCGCGACAACGGCGGTTGTGAGTCGGCTGATGCCGCATGATCCGCCGATCCAGTCGGACAGCGGGATCGACTGGCCCGGGGTGGTGCTGCTGAGCGGCACGCTGCTCGCGTTCATGCTCGGACTCGTGACGGTGACGAGGGACGGCGGCCTGCCACCACTCGCGGTCGGTGCCATCGCGGTGACAGTGACGGCCCTCGCGGCCGGATGGATCGCCGTCGAGCGCCGGGCGGCCTCGCCGATGGTCGATCTGCGCATGCTGGCGAAGCCCGCGATGTGGCATGCGTGCGTGCTCACCCTCGTCATCACCACCAGTTCCGGGATGGTGCTCCTTCTGCTCCCGCAGCTGTTCGCGGTATCGGCCGACGGGTACGGCTTCGGAGCCGGCACCACCGCCATCGGACTGTTCCTGCTGCCCGGCGCCATCGTCGGGGCGGCGAGCGATTCGGTCGGCGGGATCGCGGCCCGGCGTTTCGGTCCGCGTGCCGTGGTCGTCGTCGGCACCGTCGTCACGGCGGCCACGATGATCGCCCTGGCGTCGCTGCACAGCGCGGAATGGCAGCTCGTCCTCGCGAAAGTGCTGACCGCGTTCGCCGCGGGCGTCGCCACCACCGCGTTGCTCGCCGGCACCGCCACCGCCGTCGAGACCAAGGACACCGGCATCGCCACCAGCCTGCTCGTGGTGACCCGCGTGATCGGCGTCGCCCTGGGCGCCCAGATCGGCGGCGCGATCCTCGACGCCGGGGCCGACCCGGTGACGGGCCTGCCGACCAAATCGGCCTTCGCCACAGGTTTCGCCGTCGCCGGCCTCGTCGCCGCATTGTCACTGCTCGTTGTCCGTTTCATGAAAAAGGGAGCCCAGGCATGACACGCAACGTTCTGATCTCCGGTGCCAGCATCTCCGGGCCCACGCTGGCCTACTGGCTGCACCGGTCCGGATGGGCGGTCACCGTGGTCGAGAAGGCAGGCGCGCTGCGCGACGGTGGATACCCGATCGACATCCGCGGTACCGCGATAGAGGTGGTCCGGCGGATGGGGATACTGCCGCACCTGCGGGACGCGCACATCGACATGCGTCGCTGCACCTTCCTCGACGCCGACGGCGGTGAAGTGGCCTCGGTCAGTCCGCACGCCGTTGTCGGCAGTGTCGAGGGACAGGACCTGGAGGTGCGTCGCGGGGATCTGGCCGCGCACCTCCACGCGATGGTCCGCGACGACGTGGAATTCCTGTTCAGCGACTCCATCGACACCCTCGACCAGTCACGACAAGAGGTCGACGTCACGTTCCACAGTGGGCACCAGCGCACGTTCGACCTGGTGGTGGGCGCCGACGGCATGCACTCACACACCCGCGCTTCCCTGTTCGGCCCCGAAGAACAGTTCCACCGCTACCTCGGCTACTGCTTCGCCCTGTTCACCATGCCGAACACCTTCGGGCTCTCCCACGAGCTCATGATGTGGAACACCCCGGGGAAAGCCGCGGCCCTCTACGCCGTCGGGGACAACGACGAGGTGCACGCCTTCCTGAACTTCCACCGACCAGAACCGCCGTCCGATGCCCTCCGGGACCCCAAAGCCCAGCGGGACCTGGTCGCCACGACCTTCGCGGGCGCGGGATGGGAGGTGCCTCACATGGTCGACGCCATGTACGACGCGGATGACCTGTTCTTCGACACGGCCGGTCAGATCCGCATGCCCCACTGGTCCAGCGGCCGCGTAGCGCTCGTCGGCGACGCCGCGTACGCACCCTCGTTCCTCACCGGACAAGGATCGAGCCTCGCACTGGTCGGCGCCTACATGCTCGCCAACGCCCTTGCCGCGAACCGGGATCACACTGCGGCCTTCGCCGCCTACGAACGCGACCTTCGCGATTTCGTAGCCATGAATCAGGCACTGGTCGACAACGGTGCGGCCACACTCTTCCCC
Source organism: Streptomyces lincolnensis (assembly GCF_001685355.1). Taxonomy (GTDB): domain Bacteria; phylum Actinomycetota; class Actinomycetes; order Streptomycetales; family Streptomycetaceae; genus Streptomyces; species Streptomyces lincolnensis. The sequence goes on from NZ_CP016438.1 coordinate 1,100,864, forward strand.
ACCACCGTGCGGGCCCTGGAGCAACGCAACACCATGCTGCGTGGCCTCGACACCCTGCCCTCCGCGCCGCCACGACCGGCCCACTCGGCCCTTGTGCTGCCCGAGTTCGCCCCGATGCCGTGACTTGATACGGCAACGGGGGGACGCGTGGATCTCAGTCCGGGGCTGCCGCCGTGATGTGACTCGGCACGCACAGCCAGCACCCGCCCCGTGAAAACCGCGGTAGCGCCGTACACCCGGATCCTCGGCCGGCTGACGCTGGTCATTGCCGAGTGGGTCAACTCCCCGGACTCGACGAGCGAGAGGAACTGCTCCTTGGCGGAGACGCCTGACGCGGAGACGATGACCCACTCATCGCGGAATGCCGGCTACCGCTGCCTGTCACGCCGACGACGGCGCTTGCGCGCCTACGGACTGTGCAGAAGCTCGGTACAGGGCAGGTCGCATGCCCCGCCCGTGCACCCTCACTAGCGCCTCCGCCGTGGACTTCGCTACGGCAGGCGGTCGGTGCCGCCGTCGGGGGCGGCGTGGGCCAGGCCCGTCCGGTAGGCGATGACGACGAGTTGGGCCCGGTCGCGGGCCTCCAGCTTCGCCATGGCGCGCTGCACGTGGGCGCGGACGGTGAAGGGGCTGAGGAACATCCGCTCGGCGATCTCCTGGTTGGACAGGCCGGTCGCGACCAGGGCCACCATCTCGCGCTCGCGCGGGGTGAGCGTGGCGAGTTGTTCGGCGTGCTGCGGCGAGGGGGTGTCCGGTGTGGCCAGGAAACGGGCGACCAGGGAGCGGGTCGCGGCCGGAGACAGAAGAGTGTCGCCGTCGGCGATCGTACGGACGGCGTCCGCCAGGTCCTCGGCCCCGATGCCCTTGCCGATGAAGCCGCCGGCCCCCGCGCGCAGCGCCTGGGCGACGTACTCGTCGGTCTCGTACGTGGTGAGGATCAGGATGCGACTGGCACGCAGTTCCGGGTCCGCGCAGATCTCCGACGTGGCGGTGAGACCGTCCGTCCCCGGCATACGGATGTCCATGATCACCACGTCCGGGCGCAGCTCCCGGGTGAGTCGCACCGCCTCCCTGCCGTCGCCGGCCTCGCCGACCACGGTGATGTCGTCGGCGGTGTCGAGAAGCATCCGGAAGGCACCGCGCAGCAGAGCCTGATCGTCCGCGAGCAGAACCCTGAGCGTCACGGCGCATCCCCGGTCTCTGCGTCGCCGGTCCGTCCGTGGCCTGTCGTTCCGTCAGTCATGCGCCCCTCGATGGTTGTTGCTTCGTCAGTGTTCCCTGTCGTATCGCCCCGTGTGGTGTCCTTGGCGGGCGGCAGTGGCAGCTGGGTGGAGACGAGGAAGCCGCCCTCCGGGCGCCTGCCCGCGGAGAGTTGGCCCCCGACCGCGGTGGCACGTTCCCGCATCCCGATCAGGCCGTAACCGGGCGGACGGTCCACCACGGCGGACACCCTTGGTCCCGTGAGCGCGTTCGGCGCCGTACTCGCGCCCCGTCCGTCGTCGGCGACGGTGATGGTCACGCGATCGCGGCCGAAGGCGAGGCGTACCCGGGCGCTGCCGGTACCGGCGTGCTTGGTCACGTTGGTCAGGGACTCCTGGACGATGCGGTAGGCGGTGAGGTCCACTCCCGGCGGCAGCGGCCTGGCCGTGCCCTCCTGGTGCACCGTCACCTCCAGACCCGCGCGGCGGAAGGACTCGACGAGCGTGGGAAGTTGGGACAGGCCGGGCGCCGGTTCGGCGGGCGTGGCCGCGTCCCCGGACTGACGCAGCAGACCGACCGTGGCGCGCAGTTCGTCGAGCGCGTGGCCGGTGGTCTCGACGAGCTCCCTGAGGCTCGTGCGGGTCTGTTCCGGGCGGGTGTCGAAGAGGTGGGCGGCGACCGTGGCCTGCGCGTTGGCCAGGGTGATCTGATGCGCTACGAGGTCGTGCAGTTCCCGGGCGATACGCACCCGTTCCTCGGCCACTCTCTGGCGCGCCTCGCTGTCCCGGCTCTCCTCGGCCCGCCGGGCCCGCTCCTCCACGGCCGCCAGGTAGGCCCGCCGGTTCCGCACCGAGTGACCGAGTACGCCGGCCACCAGCGGGAACGCCGCCACCGCTCCCACCCTGCTCGCGTCCTTCCACGAGAGGGCCCCGAACAGGGGGGTGGAGGCGACCAGCAGTGCCGCGGAGATGAGCAGCACCGCGCCCGCCGCGCGCCGTTCGTCGCGCACGGTCAGCGCGTACGAGTAGGCGGTGATCACGGCGGGGGCCACGATGAGCGGGCTCAGCAGGAGGCCGAGTACCGGCCCCAGCACGCCGCACGCGGTCGTGACCGCCATGGCGGCCAGGGGCGCCCGGTGCCGCACCGGCAGCGCGGCGCAGGACACCACGGCGATGAGGTAGGCGGCGGCGGACGGCGGTGACAGCGTGCTGCCGTCGTCCTGCACCACGCCGCCGAACAGGCAGAGCGCGAACGCCGCCGCCGTGACCGCTGCCTCCCGCCACCACGTGCCGCGTGATCGCGGGCCGCCGCCCCCCGTGTCCGTCATGGTCGGCTCAGTGCTGATGCCGGCCGACGGGGAGCCGCCGCACCGCCGCGTCCGGGTCGGTGGCGGGGGCCGGGACATGCCTGCTCAGTTTCTCGCCCTCGATATCCACATTCGGCAGCACACGGTTCAGGATACGAGGCAGCCACCAGGCCCGGTGGCCGAGCAGTGCCAGGATCGCGGGCACGATCGCCATCCGGACCACGAAGGCGTCGAAGGCGACGGCGGCGGCCAGCCCGACGCCCATCGTCTGGATGGTCGGGCTGCTCATGCCTACGAATCCGGCGAAGACGCTGATCATGATGATCGCCGCCGCGGCCACCACACGTCCGCTGTGCCGGAAACCGCTGACGATCGCCTCGCCGGGGGACGCGCCATGGACGTAGGCCTCCCGCATCCGGGTGAGGAGGAAGACCTCGTAGTCCATGGCGAGGCCGAAGACGATGCCGATGATGAGAATCGGCATCAGCGACATGACCGGTCCGGTCTGTTCGATGCCGAGCAGGCCTGCCGCCCAGCCCCACTGGAAGACGGCGACGAGGACTCCGAAGGCGGCACCCACCGACAGCAGGAAGCCGAGCGCGGCCTTGACCGGGACCAGCACCGAGCGGAAGACCACCGTCAGCAGGAGCACCGCCAGGCCGATGACCACGGCCAGATAGGGGATGAGGGCGTCGGACATGGCTTCGGAGATGTCGATGTTCATCGCGGTGGTGCCGGTCACCAGGACGGCGGCGCCGGTGTCGGCCTCGACGTCGGAGACCGCGCCCCGGATCGCGTGGACCAGGTCCTTGGTCTCGCCGCTGTTCGGCGCGGTCTTTGGGACGGCGGTGAGGACGGCCGTGTCCTTGGCCTGGTTGAGAACCGGATCACCGACCGACGCGATGCCGTCCACTCCCCGTAGGGTTGTGACGACCTGGTCCGTGGTGGCCCGGGCGCCGGCGGACTCCGGCATGTCCACAACCACGGTCAACGGGCCGTTGAAGCCGGGGCCGAAGCCCTCCGACAGCAGGTCGTAGGCGCGGCGCTGGGTGGTCTCCACCGACTTGGACTCGTCTCCGGGCAGCCCGAGTTCGAGGCTCAGCGCCGGCAGGGCGATGGCCCCGAGGCCGAGTACGGAGGTCATCAGCACGGCCGCCGGCCGGCGCAGCACGAACCGCGCCCAGCGGGTGCCTATGCGCTTCGCTGGCTTTGCCGCGATGGGTCGTCGGTCGCCTGAGGGTTCGTCGTGGCTGGTCGCGCAGTTCCCCGCGCCCCTTCGGGGCGCTCCCGCAGCCTTGCGGACGGCGCGGGACAGGACCCGCCGGCCGAAGAAGCCGAACAGCGCGGGGACCAGGGTCAGTGCGACGAGTACGGCAAGGGCCACGGCGCCCGCGCCGCCCATGCCCATCTTGGTGAGTTCGGGGATTCCGACGACCCCCAGCCCGACCAGGGCGATGAAGACGGTCGCGCCGGCGAAGACGACGGCGGATCCGGCCGTGCCCACCGCCCGGCCCGCGGCCTCCTCCGGCTCGCTGCCCCGGGCGCGCTCGTCGCGGAAGCGGGAGGTGATGAAGAGTGCGTAGTCGATACCGACCGCCAGCCCCAGCATCAACGCCAGGATGGCTACGGTGGACGTCAGGCCCAGTGGAACGGCCAGCGCGGAGACCAGGCCGAAGGCTATGGCCACGCCCACGAAGGCGGTCAGCAGCGACAAGCCGGCCGCGACCAGCGATCCGAGGGCGAGGACAAGGACCACCGCCGCCACCGCCACGCCGATGAGCTCCGTCGTACCGCCCAGTTCCTCTTCCGCGTCCAGGGCCGAGCCGCCGATCTCCACGGTCAGCCCCGCGGCCCGGGCCTGGCTCGCGGCGTCTTCGAGGGCGCTCTTCGTCGGCCCGATCAGGTCGACGGCCTCGGCGGTGTAGGTGACCGTGGAGTAGGCGATGGTGCCGTCCTCGCTGACAGCCCCGGTCTCGTAGGGGTCGGTGGTCGACGCGACCTGATCGCCCCCGTCCAGTGAGCCGAGCGTGTCCTCGACGGCCGCCCTGTTCTCCCTGGCCGTCACCCGCTGCCCGTCCGGGGCCCGGAACACCAAACGGGCCTCGGCGCCCTGGGAGTTGCTCTGCGGGAAGCGCTCGTCCAGCAGGTCGAACGCCTTCTGCGACTCGGTGCCGGGCATGGAGAGGTCCTCTTCCTCTCCGGTCGGCGCCACGGCGGCGCCGACCACGGCCAGCACCAGGGCACCCAGCCACAGGCCGCCCACGAGCCGGCGCCGCCGGAAGGCCCACCGTCCGATCCGGTAAAGAAACGTCGCCACCTGTGATCACTCCAGACGCCGTAAGGCAAGGGGGAATGCGTGAGATTCACGCGCCACCCACACTTCCCTCCGGCGCCCCTGCCGGGCATCGTCCTCCGCCGCCGTCCTCCCCTGGTGCATCCGGACCAGCCACTCGCGTGTCCTGGTGCGTACGCACTACGGGCCGATTCGGGGCGGGGCGGGACATGGCGTGATTCTGGAATTCGATGTCAGGTCTGGTCCGCGGCGCGCAGGGCCCGCGCCAGCCATTCCAACTCCTCGGTCGCGTCGGGCGACGAATTCTGCCCGCGCACCCGGGCGACGAGCGTGCGGTAGTGCTCCGCTCCTGCCTCGATCCCGGCCTCCAGGCTGCGCAGCAGGGCGGCCCGATCGGTGTCACCGAAGAGCTCGGACAGCACCTCGGCCGCGGCCGGCCCCTCGGGAGGGACCCCGCCTTTTCTGACCTCCGCGACGGTCTGCACGATCTGCCTGGCCCACCAGATGGACGCCCCAGGGGGACGACTCTGCCCCGGTACAGGCGTGTTGAGCTCCATCCATGTGCGCAACCGGGCGCGGAAACCGGGGTCCCGCACCAGTTCGGCCAGTTCGATCCAGGCGTCGACCTGCTCGGGTGTGGGATCGTCGGGCAGTTCGATGCTGAAGGTGCGCATGCGGTCGCGCAGGCCCGGGTCGTCGAGGCCGCCGAACACCTCCTCCTTGAACTCGTCGATGATCTGCTCGCGTTCGGCGGCCGAAAGCCGCGCCAACCGGTTCATCAGTGCTGTCTCCTCAACGGTCGAACCCCGTTTCGCCACGGTGGACAGGACGGCCCGGCTCACCTTGAGGGAGCGGATCTGCGCGTCGAGCGCGGCCACATGCGCGTCGGCGACCTCGGCGACCGTGGTGCGGCCGCTCAGGACGCGGCACACGTCGTCGAGTCCGAGACCCAACTCCCGCAGAGTGCGCACCAGTTCGACGCGGGCCACGGACTCGGCGTCGTACAACCGGTAGCCGCCCGCGGAGCGGGCCACAGGCGGCACCGCTCCCTCGTCCGACCAGAAGCGCAGGGTGCCCACCGAAAGGCCGGTGCGGTGCGCGAGCCGGCCAATGGTGAGCACGTCGGGGCGTTCGTCATCCATGAGTCAGATCCTGAACCCTCCGGTGGGTAGAGACTCAAGTGATTCAGTGCGAGGGCGTGGTGCAGCAGGCGCTGCCCTGCTGCTTGGCCAGGGAGTCGGCGTCGGCCTTGACGACGTACACCTCCCAGGGTTCCTGGCCCGGGCCGTGGACCCAGACCTTGTCCTGGAGGGCGTAGCAACAGGTGGTGTCGTTCTCCACGTCTGTGGCCAGGCCGGCCTCGCCCAGCCGGGCCGTGGCGGCATGCACGTCTTCGCTGCTTTCGACCTCGACGCCGAGGTGGTCCATGCGGGTCGCCTCGCCCGTCGCGCCCTCGATGAGGACGAGCTTGAGCGGGGGCTCGGCGATGGCGAAGTTGGCGTAGCCGTCGCGGAGTTTGGCGGGCTCGGTGCCGAACAGCTTGCTGTAGAAGGCGACCGAGGCGTTGAGGTCGGGAACGCGGAGGGCGAGTTGTACGCGGGACATGACGAACCTCCTTGTATGGATGGGGACTTCAGCAGCCGCCGGAGGCGGCCGGGGCGCCGATGCCGGTGCCGATCCGGAGGGTGGCGGGGGCGGCGCAGCAGCCGCCGCCGTCGCCGGCCTGTGCCGCCTCGGGCTCGTCGAAGAGGCCCGCGCCGCCGCACACTCCGGTCTCCGGCAGGGTCAACTCGACGCGCTCGGCGGCCTCCTGGTCGCCCGCGATCGCCGCGGCGATGGAGCGGACCTGCTCGTAGCCGGTCATCGCGAGGAACGTGGGGGCGCGGCCGTAGGACTTCATGCCGACGAGGTAGACGTCCTGCTCCGGGTGGGAGAGCTCGTTCACGCCGTGCGGGTAGACGGTGCCGCAGGAGTGCTGGTTGGGGTCGATGAGCGGGGCCAGGGCGGTCGGGGCCTGGAGGCGCTCGTCGAGGCCGAGGCGGAGCTCGGAGAGGAAGGAGAGGTCGGGGCGGAAGCCGGTCAGGACGATGACCTCGTCGACCGGGTCGAGGCGGCGGCCGTCCTCGCCGACGAGGACCAGGCGGCCGTCGGCGTCGCGCTCGATGGCGTCGGTGCGGAAACCGGTGACCGCGTCGGCGTGGCCGTCGTCGACGGCGGCCTTGGCCGCGAGACCGAGGGCGCCGCGGGCGGGGAGCTGGTCGGAGGTGCCGCCGCCGAAGGTGGAGCCGGAGATGCCCCGGCGCAGGATCCACACGCCCTTGGTGCCGGTGCCGTCGTCGGACGTGGCGAGGTCGGCCAGGTACGCGAGCGCGGTGAAGGCGGAGGCGCCCGAGCCGATGACCGCGGTGCGCCTGCCCGCGTACCGGGCCCGCACGGCCGGGTCCTTGAGGTCGGGAACACGGTAGGTGATCCGGTCGGAGGCGGCCTTCTCGCCGAGGGCGGGCAGGCCGCTGCCGCCGGCCGGGCTCGGGGTGGCCCAGGTCCCGGAGGCGTCGATCACCGCGCGGGCGAACAGCCGCTCCTCGCGGCCGTCGGCGTGGGCGACATGGACGACGAACGGCTGGTCCTCGCGGTCGGCGTCCACGATCCGGTCCCGGCCCGCACGTGAAACGCCGGTGACGGTGACCCCGAAGCGGACCCGCTCGCCGAGGACGTCGGCGAGCGGCTGGAGGTACTGCTCGGCCCAGTCCCCGCCCGAGGGGTAGGCGGCGGCGTCCGGCTTCACCCATCCGGTCGGGGCCAGCAGCTTCTCGGCCGCCGGGTCGGTGACCTCGCCCCAGGTGGAGAACAGCCGCACATGCGCCCACTCGCGCACCGCCGCTCCGGCGGCCGGGCCGGCTTCCAGGACCAGCGGGGCGAGGCCGCGGGCGGTGAGGTGGGCGGCGGCAGCGAGTCCGGTGGGGCCGGCTCCGATCACGACGACGGGCAGCTCGGCGGTGGCAGGCGCGTTCACGGTCGACTCCTCGGTGTTTCGACATCTGTCGATGGCTTGCACGGCCAGCCTTGCACTTGATTCGATAGACGTCAACATAGACATTCTTCGAATTCGAGAAGGCAGCGCCCCGATCCGCCTGGTTCGACATGTGTCAACATAGACGTATGTCGAATGCCAAGCTGCTGCCGCTGATCGAGCCCTCCGACGGTCAGGCCGCTGTGACGCCGTGCTGTCCGCCGCTGACCGAGCGCCCGTTCAGCGCGGAGGAGGCCGAGGTGGCCGCGCGTATGTTCAAGGCGCTGGGCGACCCGGTGCGGCTGCGGCTGTTCTCCGCGGTCGCCTCGCACGAGGGCGGCGAGGCGTGCGTGTGCGACATCTCCGACGTCGGTGTCTCCCAGCCGACCGTGTCCCACCACCTGAAGAAGCTCAAGGAGGCCGGCCTGCTCAGCTCCGAGCGGCGCGGCACCTGGGTGTACTACCGGGTCGAGCCGTCGGTGCTGGCCGCGATGGGCAAGCTGCTGACCGGCGTGCCGGCGGTCGTCTGACCCGGGCCGCGAGGGAAGCCGGATCCCGCTCGCGGTCCGCCACGTCACTCAGTCCTCTTCTAGCCCGCCTACGAGTTCGGCGATCTCACGCGCCGCCTCCCTCGCCGAGCGCCCGACACCGATCAGGGTGGCCGAGGCGGGCCCGGTCCAGTCGCCGTAGCCGAGCAGGTGCAGGCGCGGTTCGCCCACCGACCGCGTGCCCTCCGTGGCGATGTGGCCGCGCCGGCCACGCAGCCCCAGGGGCGCCAGGTAGGAGAGGGCCGGGCGGAAGCCGGTGCACCAGATGACCGCGTCCGCCTCGGCACGGGCGCCGTCGGCCCATTCGACGCCGCCCGGGACGAGGCGGCTGAACATCGGGGTGGCTTTCAGCAGGCCGCGGTCGCGGGCTTCCCGGACGGGCGGTACGGCGACGATGTCGCCGAGCGAGGCGACGCCTGCCGTGTCGCTGCGGCCCTCGTCGAGCGCGCGGCGACGGGCGGTGGCCACGTCGAACAGCGCGCGGCCGTCGATGTTGTCGGCCAGGTAGCGCGGCGGGCGTTGGGTGACCCACGTCAGCCGGGTGTCGTGGGCGAGGTCGGCGGCGATCTGGGCGCCGGAGTTGCCTCCGCCGACCACGACGACGCGGCGGCCGGCGAAGTCCTGGGGCCGCCGGTACTCGACGGTGTGCAGTTGCTGTCCGCCGAAGTCGGCTCTGCCGGGGAGGGCGGGCAGGAAGGGCCGCCACCAGGTACCGGTCGCGCTGATCACGGCTCGGGCGTGCCAGGTGCCGGAATCGGTCTCCACTCGGAGGAGCCGGCCTGCGCGGTGCACCCCGGCGACGCGTACCGGTCGTTCCACGGGCAGCTCGTAGCGTTTCTCGTAGTCCCGCAGGTAGGCCACCACATGTCCGGCGTCCGGGTACTCCTCCCCCGGCTGCGGGGGCATGAGCCGCCCGGGCAGGGAGGAGAAGGCCGCCGGGGAGAACAGGCGGAGCGAGTCCCAGGTGTGCTGCCAGGCCCCGCCGGGCGTGGACCGGGCGTCGAGGACGACGAAGTCCACGCCCAGGCGGCGCAGGTGATAACCGGCGGCGAGGCCGGACTGACCGCCGCCGACGATCACCACGTGAGTGTGCCGGGCCGCTGTCACGAGGCCCGCACCATGCCGGTGCGGTCCAAGCAGTGCATCAGCTCTCCCGCGACACGGCCGTCAGCTGTCGTCCGGTGCTGAACCTGCGCCGCCAGGCCAAGGAGACGTACACGAGCGCGACCAGGACCGGCACCTCGATGAGCGGGCCGACGACTCCGGACAGGGCCTGGCCGGAGGTGACGCCGAAGGTGGCGATGGCGACCGCGATGGCCAGCTCGAAGTTGTTGCCGGCCGCGGTGAAGGCGAGCGTGGCAGTACGGTCGTAGGCGAGGCCGATCGCCTTGCCTAGGGCGAAGGTGCCGAACCACATCACCGCGAAGTACACCAGCAGCGGGAGCGCGATGCGGGCCACGTCCAGGGGCTGCGAGGTGATGGTCTTGCCTTGCAGGGCGAAGAGGATGACGATCGTGAACAGCAGGCCGTACAGGGCCCAAGGGCCGATCTTCGGAAGGAACTTCGTCTCGTAGGACTCACGGCCCATCTTCTTCTCCCCCAGGCGGCGGGTGAGGAAGCCGGCCAGCAGCGGGACACCGAGGAAGATGACCACGTTCAGGGCGATCTTCCACATGGAGATGTCCAGGTGCTCGCCGTCGCCGAGGCCCAGCCAGCCCGGCAGCAGGTCGAGGTAGAGCCAGCCCAGCAGGCCGAACGCGATCACCTGGAAGACCGAGTTGAGGGCGACGAGCACGGCTGCCGCCTCGCGGTCGCCGCAGGCCAGGTCGTTCCAGATGATGACCATGGCGATGCAGCGGGCCAGGCCGACGATGATCAGGCCGGTACGGTACTCGGGCAGGTCCGGCAGGAAGATCCAGGCCAGCGCGAACATGATCGCGGGGCCGAGGACCCAGTTGATGACGAGGGACGAGATCATCAGCTTGCGGTCGCCGGTGACGGCGTCGAGCTTGTCGTAGCGGACCTTGGCCAGGACCGGGTACATCATGATCAGCAGGCCGACGGCGATCGGGAGCGAGATGCCGCCGATCTCGACCTTCGCCAGGGCGTCGTTCAGGCCGGGGACGAGCCTGCCGAGACCGAGGCCGAGGGCCATGGCGAGAAGGATCCAGACGGCGAGGAAGCGGTCGAGCGTCGACAGCTTCGCGACCACCGAGGGTTCCTCGGTCGTCGCGACTGCTTCGGTGGGGGTCACGGACAGGCCCTCTTGTTGTCGGCGGCGGTGCGAGCGGACTCAGCCAAGTCGGCGAACTGACCGGCGAGTTGGGCGATGACGTCGGGGCGCAGCTTGTAGTACATGTAGCGGCCGCACGGCTCGGTCTCCACGACCCCTGCTTCGCGCAGCACTCTCAGGTGGTTGGAGAGGTTGGTCTGCTTCGCACCGGTCTCCTCGATCAGGTGCGTGGAGCAGAGCGTTTCCCGGGCGAGCAGGGTGACGATCTGGAGGCGCAGCGGATCGGCGAGGACTCGCATCAGATCAGTGTCGACTGACGTCATCATGGGCTGATACTGTCACATCAGTGGTGACTGACACCATCGTGGGCTGAATTCATTCGCCCCTGATGCCGTCCGCCCCTGATGTCGTCCCGAGACAAGAGAGACCTCTGATGTCAGACAAGCCGTCCGTCCTCTTCGTCTGTGTCCACAACGCCGGCCGTTCCCAGATGGCCGCCGCATGGCTGACTCACCTGGCCGGAGACCGTGTCGAGGTCCGTTCCGCCGGCTCCAACCCGGGCGCGGGCGTCAACCCGGCCGCCGTCGAGGCCATGCGCGAGGTCGGCATCGACATCTCCGCCGAGGTCCCGAAGATGCTCACCGTCGACGCGGTGAAGGAGTCCGACGTCTGCATCACCATGGGCTGCGGAGACACCTGCCCCGTCTTCCCCGGCAAGCGGTACCTGGACTGGCAGCTGGAGGACCCGGCGGGCCAGGGCGTGGAGGCCGTCCGGCCGATCCGCGACGAGATCAAGATGCTGGTCGAGGGCCTGATCAAGGAGATCGCGCCGAGCTGAAGCCGGAGCGGTCATGCGGATCGGGGAGGTCGCCGAGCAGGCGGGGGTGAGCGTTCGGGCGCTGCGCTACTACGAGGAGCAGGGTCTGCTCGGCTCCATGCGCACCAGTGGCAGGCAGCGGCAGTACGCGGACGGCGCGGTCGAGCGGGTCAGGATGATCCAGCAGCTGTAAGCCGCCGGTCCGACGAGCAGGATGGTTCGCGAGGTCCTGCCCCGGTGCATGAACGAGGGCCCCGTGACCTACGCGTTCGTCGAGAGCATCATCACCGAACGGGCCCGCATCGACCGCCAGATCAACGACCTGACGCAGGTACGCGCCCGCCTCGACGAAATCATCGTTGTCGCGACCGCCCCCGACCACCCCGACCACTGGGTGAGGACGACGCGCCCCTGGAACCCACCCTTGGTCCGGCCAGGTCACCCGTCGCGGCCAGGTCGGACAGCGTCGTGAGCATCGCCGCGTCCGGGCCGACCTGCGTCAGCAGGACCTGGATGCCCCGCTCGGCCTGGGGCAGAGCGTCAATCCGTGTGGCCACGAACCTGCCGCCGTCCACCACCGCCCCGACAAGGGCCTGTCCTAGCCTGGCCGTGTCCAGGAAGGCATCGCCGCCCTCGGGACGCACCCTGCGGACGGCCTCGACCAACGGCTGCGACGCCGACACATACACATCACCCCCCGCCGCCTTCGTCGCGAACTCACCATCCGGCGACAGGTCGCTGGCAATCACCACCGCTCCCCTGCGCTTGGCCAGTTGCACCGCATAGCCACCGACCGCTCCCTCGGCACCGGTGATGAGGACGCTCTGGCCGGCCTGGATGCCGAGGAGTTCGACGGACTGGGCCGCGGTCAGACCGTTGAGGGGGATGGTGGCGGTGTGGACGGGATCGACTCCCGTGGGCGCCGCGGCGATCAACTGGGGAGGAACCACGACACACTCGGCCTGCCCCCGGTTCAGCCCCAGCGGCAGACGTGGCTGAACGCGATGACAGGCTGTCCGGGCGTCCACTGAGTGCCCCTTCACCCGGTTCGCCATCACCTCCGCGGACCACGTCCCCGGCAGCAACATCGACCTGTACGCCTTCGACACCGACGGCAACCACGTCGGCGACTGGGCCGGCCCCGGCTCCGACGAACACGTCGACCTGCCGCCCGGCGACTACAACGTCTACGTCCGCCAGTCAGAACTGCCGGCCGACACCACCAGCCAGCAGTACACCCTGTGGAGCTGGAAGGTCGGCCAGGGCACCCACACGGCGTTGACCGTCACGCCGTAGCCGCGACCCGTCAGCCTGATGGTCACTCAACCTCCTTGATTCACAAGGAGGTTGAGATCATGCTGTGATTCATCTGTGAACTCCTGTTCCTTGGAGGAACATCCGTGCCGTCCAACCCCTCGCTGGCACCGCATCCGAGACGCCGCGGAATGCTGGTCGTAGGCGCCCTGGCCACCGCACTGGTTGGGCAGTTCCTCGCCGGGACCGCCGTCGCCGCCCCCTCGGCCGAGACAGTCAAGACGCCGTCACCCGGGCGCATAGCCTGGGAACCCTGTGAATCCCCCTCCGGCCAGGGCACCTTCGAGTGCGCCACCATCCAGGTACCCATCGACTGGAAACGGCCGCACGGCGCCACCATCGGCCTGGCCATCAACCGTCACCTGGCCACCGACCCCGCACGCCGGATCGGCTCGCTCCTGATCAACCCCGGTGGCCCGGGGGGCTCCGGCGTGGACTTCGCGTACAGCGCACCCCAGAGCTTCTCTCCCGAACTGCTGGAGCGCTTCGACATCGTGGGCTTCGACCCGCGCGGCGTCGGCCGCAGCAACCCGGTCACGTGCGACACGGACCAGGTGAATGCCCAGGCCGCGCAGCTCTACCCGGACAGCGCCGCCTCCTTCGCGGCCCTGCGCGAGGCGAACCGCGCCCTCGGCGAGAGTTGCCGTGATCTCACCGGGCCGCTCGTCGAGAACATGGACACCACGAGCGTCGTCCGCGACATGGACGCCATCCGCGCCGGCCTCGGCGAGAAGCGGATCAGCTACTACGGCGTCTCCTACGGCACCGGGATCGGCCAGCAGTACGCGGAGCGCTACCCGCACCGCGTCCGCGCGATGACGATCGACTCGAACATGGACCACAGCCTCGACCCGTGGACCTACCAGAAGACCGAGACCATCGCGATGGAGGAGTCGTACGGCCAGTTCGCCGACTGGTGCGCCCGAACCGCCTCCTGCGTGCTGCACGACCGGGACGCCCGCGCCCTGTTCGACTCGCTCTACAAGCGCGCCGACGCCGGTGAACTGGTCCTCCCCGGTGACCCGCCCTACACCTTCACCACCCAGGATCTCCAGTCCCTGGCCTTCGGCTACATGTACGACCCGGCCGACTGGTTCCAGTTCGCCGATAACCTCGCCTACCTGGACGCACCCGACGCCGCCGCGGCACGGTCCGTCGGGAAGCGCGGGGAGCCGACGGAGTTCGCGTACCTCCCGGTGATGTGCCAGGACTACGACTTCGACGTACCGTCCTACGGCACGCTCGCCCGCTTCGAGCGCGAACTGGCCCGCCGCGCCCCGGTCACCCGGCTCAGCTCCCTCGCCTGGACGGACCTGACCGGCTGCCAGAACTGGCCGACCGAGGTGACCAACCCGCCGCACCGGCTCCGCGTCGACGGCACCCCGCCGATTCTGGTGACCAACAGCCGTTACGACGTGGCCACCCCGCACTCCTGGGGGTCCAACGCGGCCCGACAGATCGGCCGCGAGGCCGTGTTCCTCACGTACGACGGCGTCGGCCACGGCGACTACTGGATGAGCCCGTGCGCACGCGACGCCATCGACACCTACCTGCTCACCCTCAAGGCCCCCCGCAACGGCACCCATTGCCCCGCGGTCTGGCCGACCGGGCCCTCCGCCCAGCGGCAGTCCCCGACCGGCGGACTGGTCAACCCGTTGCCCGAACTGCTCGGCACAGGAACCCGCGGGTCGACCATGTGATGCGACCCGACCCCGCGCGGCCCTGAGCAAGAGAGGTCCCTTCCACACTCGCACTTGAGCCGAGCGTGGGAGGGACCTCCTGCGTCAGGTCAGGCGTGCGGCGCGTCGATGAGGGCCGTGGTGACGTCCCCCGTTGAGGCGGTGTCGCCGACGTCGCGGGGGAGGATGCCCGCGGCGGTCGTGGCCTCGATCGCCTTGTGCAGCCGGGCGGCCTGGTCGGGCAGGCGCGGGGTGTTGCCGAAGGAGTAGACGCCGAGTTCGAAGGTCATGGCGGGGTCCTGGCCTCAGTTGCTGATGACGGGCATGGCCCGCCGGTAGCGGGCGTCGGTGAGCTGGGCGACGAGGAACGCGGCGATGTCGGCACGGCTCATGGCGGAGCCGACCTTGTCGTGGCCGAGGAAGCCGGAGCGGATACGGCCGGTGGCGGGCTTGTCGGTGGGGTTGGTGATGCGGGCGATGGTGTAGTCGAGGCCGGAGCCGGTGACGGCCTCGGTCATGCCCTTCAGCTCGGCCAGCGCGTTGGGGAACATCAGCCCGGCCGCGACGGGCAGCACCCTGTGCTTCCAGTGCGGCTTGTCCTGCGGATCGGCCAGTGAGGGCGTGGCCAGGCCGATGAACCGGTCCACCTTCCGCGCCCGCATGGCCTGCACGATGGTGTGGGTTCCGTCGGTGACCTGGGTGCCGGTCGTGGACCGTTTCAGGGAGGGACCGAGTGCGCTGATGACCGCGTCGGTGCCGCTGACGGCCCGCTCGACGGCATCGCGGTCGGACAACTGCCCGGTGACGACCGTGAGATGGGGGTGGGTGAGAGCGACCTTGGCCGGGGTGCGGACCAGGGCGGTGATCTGGTGGCCTTCGTCCAGAAGCCGCTGGACGACGAGGCGGCCGATGGCGCCGGTCGCTCCGAAGACGGTGACACGCATCAGGGGGTTCCTCGCGGTGAGAGCCACAAGCGTAGGTGGTCAGAAGCTGTAGGTGATCAGAAGCTGTACGGGCCGAAGCGGCCCCAGGCCACCAGGGCGGCCAGGATCAGCAGGACAGCGTTGAAGGCGATCGCGCCGGGTTCCTTGCGGCGGGCATGGGTGATCGCGGCCAGCGCCATCACGACGGCCAGGCCGGTGGCGGCCAGCGGGGTCAGCACGGGGGCGATGTCCGTCGCAGCGGGAAGTACCAGACCGAGGGCGGCGGCGAACTCCACGACACCGATGAAGCGGACAGTGCCCTGGGAGAAATCGGCGGTCCAGGGCAGCTGTCCGGCCAGCTTCTCCTTGGGCTGGGTGGACTTGATGACGCCGGCCATGGCGAGCATGGCGGCCAGCACGGCCTGCACGATCCACAAGAAGACGTTCACGTGAGGATTCCTTGGGAGGGGGCGGGAGGGAGCGATGCCCCCGCCCGGGAGCGGAGTGGGCCGGCCGGTCAGGCGTTGAACACGGCCTCGGAGCGGTCCCGGTTTTCGTGCAGATCCCAGTACAGAGGGGCGATCTGCTCGGGCGTGGCCGTCGGGAAACCCTCCGGCCCGCCCTCGCCGATCCACACGTTGATCGCCACGTGAGCGGCGTGCACACCGCTGCCGGCCAACTCCTTGTCCAGGTTGACGACCCAGTTGCGCAGGGCTGCCGCGGGGGCGTTGACGTTGCCGAGCATGGGGACGGGATCCACGGAACCGCCGCCGGTGGTGAACAGCAGGGTGCCGGCGCCCGCTTCGCGCATCGCGGGCAGCACCGCGCGGGCGGCGGCGACAGCGCCGTAGAAGATGTACTCGATCTGCGGTTGCAGGTTCTCCACCGTGGCTTCCGAGGGAGTGGCCAGGGTGATGCCGGGCACCGGGGAGTGCGGGGCCGGCGAGTACTCCAGTACGTCGATGCCGCCGAAGCGGGCCTTCGCGGCGTCCAATGCGTCCGTCAGTGAGGCGCGGTCGAGGACGTCGGCGGGGAACGCGGCGGCCATGATGCCTTCCTGGCCGAGCTGGTCGACCAGCGTGTCCAGGTTCTCCTTGGTGCGGGCGATCAGGGCTATGCCGAAGCCGCGGCTGCCGAAGGTGCGGGCGATGGCCAGGCCCATGCCGGGGCCGGCGCCGACGATGGCGAGAGTGGGCATGATCAGATCTCTTTCCGTGCGGCGATGAAGGTCAGGAGCAGGAGACGGCGATCTTGCCCGGGGTGCCGGCGCCGAACGCGGTGAACGCCTCGGTGACCTGCTCCAGCGGGTAGATGGCGGTCACCGGCACCCGCAGCGCACCGGAGGCGACCTGCTCGGCCAGGGCGGTCAGGATCCGGGCGTCGGGGTTGGCCATGATCGTGTGGACGGTGACGTCCTGTCCCTTGACGTCGTCCTGGCCCAGGCCGGTGGTCGAGGCGAGCCGACCGCCGGGCCGCAGCAGAGCGGCCAGTTGGGCACCGTCGCCCGCCAGGTGCAGCACCGCGTCCACGCCGTCCGGGGCGATCGCGCGGACCTGTGCCTGAAGGTCTCCCGTGAAGTCGACGACGTGCACCTCCGCGTCGGTCAGGCCGGTGACGAAGTCGGTCTGTGCGCCGGGGCGGGCGGTAGCGATCACCTTCGCGCCACGGGCGGCGGCGAACTGCACCGCCAGTGAACCCACCCCGCCGGAGGCCCCCGAGATCAGCACCGTCTCGCCCTCGCCCAGGGCCACCGCGTCCAGGCTCACCACGGCAGTGGCCCCGGCCGCGCCCAGCGCGCCCGCGTCCCCCACCTCCAGGCCGGCGGGGCTGCGGACGACTCCGTGTCCGGCGGACACGGTGACGTACTCGGCCAGCGATCCGGCGCCCAGGAACGGCTTCAGCGCGACACCGAAGACCGCGTCACCGACCGCGAAGCCCTCCACGCCCTCGCCGAGCGCCTCGACGGTGCCCGCGAAGTCCTGGCCGAGGACCAGGGGGAACCTGTGCTCCATCATTCCTTGCAGGTGGCCGGCCGCGACGGCGGTGTCGAAGCCGTTCAATGAGGCGGCCGCCACCTTGACCAGCAATTCCCCGGCCTCCGGGCAAGGAGTGTCCACCTCGGTCACGGCCGGGGCCGAGGGGACGGATTCGAGCGTGACAGCGCGCATGGCAATACCCTTCGATTAAGTGGGCCGGGCGGTCCACTTCCGCCGCCCACCGTACAGCAGGAAGCGGCCCGGCCGTTCCACTTGTGTAGGGTGGCCGTATGACCTCCGCACCTTCCGACCGGACGCCGGACCAACAGCCCGGCACGGGACTGCGCGCCGACGCCGAACGCAACCGCGACCGCATCCTGGCCGCCGCCCGCCGCCTCTACGCCACCGAAGGACTCGGCGTCTCGATGGCCTCGGTCGCCCGCGAGGCAGGCGTCGGCAAGGCCACGCTCAGCCGCCGCTTCGCCACCCGGGAGGAGCTGATCAACGCGGTCTTCGCCGACCGCATGGACGCCTACGCCGACGCCGTCGCCGAGGCACTCGCCGACCCCGACCCCTGGCACGGCTTCACCGGCTACATCCACGCCGTCTGCGCCATGCAGGCCGCCGACCGCGGCTTCGCCGACGTCCTGACCATGTCCTTCCCCGCGGCCAAGGCCCTGGAAGCCCGCCGCACCGAGTCGTACAACGGATTCCTCGAACTCATCGCCCGCGCCCGCCGCAGCGGACACCTCCGCGAGGACTTCGTCCCGGAGGACCTCGTCATCCTCCAGATGGCCAACGCCGGCGTCCTCGCCGCCGCGGGCGACGACGCCCCCGACGCCTGGCGCCGCCTCGTCGGCCACATGCTCCGCTCCTACGCCACACCCGGCACCCCGATCCCCGCGGTGCCAGACGCCCCCAGGCCCACAGCCCTCTACCGCGCCATGGTCCGCCTCTCACGAACCGGCTCGGGCAGCGCATAGGTGCCGTGACGACGCGGGGGCCGCACTGGACGCTGGTGCCGTCCGGGGGCCGAGGACATCGCCGTAGGCTCCGGGCCGCGGTGTCATGCCGGATGGATGAGACGGCTTTCGTAGGCGAAGATCACGGCCTGTATCCGGTCGCGGAGTTCGAGCTTGTGCTCGATTCACCCTCAGCCGCTCGTCGCGGTCGGTGCTGCCGCCGTCGGGGATGTGCGGGCGGAAGTCGAGGCCGTAGATCCTCTGCCCATTTGTATTGACCGGTCAATTGCCTCTTTGTACGGTCTAACCATGGCCGTGCCGCTCTATGTACAGATCAGGCGAGAGTTCGAAGCGAAGATCCTGTCCGGGGCCCTCCCACCCGGCTCGCGTCTGCCGAGCGAGATGGATGTCACCGCCGAGTACGGCGTCAGTCGTGCCACGGCCCAACGGGTCCTCAACGACCTGGCCGACGCGGGGCTGGCCATCCGCCAGCGGCGCCACGGATCGTTCGTGGCGGATGTGACTCGGCAGATCAATCTGCTCAACTTCGTCACCCCCGCGGCGGCCGCGAAGGGCACGCCGGGCAGACACGACGTGGTTTCCGCGCGGATCGTCAGGGCCGCCGACGCCATTCTGTCCCTCCCCGGCGCCGCAGCCGACACGGCCGTAGTGGAACTGGTCCGCCGCAAACTGGACGTACGCGAGGAGCCGCAGTCGATCGAGCGGCACGTCGTCCTCTTCGCGGCCGCCCCCGACCTGCTGAACGAGAACCTCGAAGACCTCGTCACCCTGCCGTATCTGAAGCGCAGAGGCGTATCGATCGACTCGATCCGCCTCTACCTCGACCCGGTGGCCCTCGACGAGCACGACGCCGCATTGCTGCACAGCGAGACCGGAACACCCGCGCTGATGAGGCGCAGGGAGCTGCGTACCGATGACGGCAGCACCGTCGAGGTGGTGACGACCCTCGTCCGTCCGGGAACCGCCGAGTTCTTCCTGGAGCTTCCCGTGCCCGCCATGTGAGCAGCGCGCCGCCATGTGAGCAGCGTGCCGCTGCCAGAAAGGATGCGCACACAATGAAGGTCATCATCATCGGCGCCGGCGTACTGGGCCTGAGCGTCGCGAGGCAGCTCGCCGTCGCCGGCCAGGACGTTCTCCTGCTCGATCAGCGGGGAGCCGGCACCGGCACGACCGCGACCACCTTCGCCTGGACCAACTCCAGCCGGAAGCCCGACCCCAACTACCACCGGCTGAACCTCGCGGGGATGGAGGAGCACGCCAGGCTCGCCGGGCAACTGCGCGGCGCGCCGTCGTACTTCGCCGGCGGAGCGCAGCAGTGGGCGGACGCCGCGAATGAGCAGCGGCTCGCCGACAACGTGGAACGACTGCGGGCACTCGGCTACCCCGCACACTGGGTCACCCCCGACGAAGCGGCGCGGATCGCAGGCGGCCTTCGCATCCCGGCGACCATCACGTCCCTCGCGCACTTCCCCAGCGAGGGATACGTTCTGCCGGACCGTTTGGTGAACAGCCTGCTGGCGGACGCCGAGCGGCACGGGGCCACGTTCGCGATCGGCGAGGTCGTAGCCATCGACGACGGACCGGACCGAGTGTCCGTCACTCTGGCCGGAGGCGAGGTCCGCACGGGCGATCGAGTCGTCCTGGCGGCGGGCCGGTGGACAGAACGGCTCGCTGCACGGGCCGGGATCGACGTTCCCATGGTGACGGACACCGGTCGCGGAGCGCAGATCGTCGGCCTCCTCGGATACGCCAGGTCACCACAACTCGACCTGCGCTGCGTGATCCACAGTCCCGGCCTCAACCTCCGCCCCGAGGCCGACGGGCACACCGTCCTTCAGGCTCTCGATCTGAACGCCCACGTCGATCCGGCAGACCCACCGTCCGCGGACGGGGACATCGCACGCACCCTCGCCCGACGGTTCTCCGCCCTGCTGCCCGACCCGAGCCAGGCACCGGAGATCGACCTGCGCATCGGCCTCCGGTCACTGCCCGCGGACGGCCACACCATCGCCGGCTACGCCTCCGCGCAGTCCCGCGTCTACTGCCTCGTCTCGCACAGCGGGATCACGCTGGCGCCGATTCTGGGACGCCTGGTCGCGGCCGAGATCACAAACGATCAGGAGGAGGACCTCCTCGGGGCCTTCCGGCCCACACGATTCACCGGCGTACGGCGCTCGGACATCGAGGTGGCTCAACACGCCACCACTCTGGGCGAGCAGTAGCCGACAGCGCTCCTTACGGGTCCTGTCGGGGAGGTGCGATCACTCCGCCGATCCGGAGTTCTTGCGCTGATTGGCGTTGAAGCGCGCTTTCTTCTGCCGATTGCCGCACGTGTTCATCTCACACCATTTGCGGGTTCGACTCTGGCTGGTGTCGAAGAAGGCGGCTTGGCAGGTCGGTGACGCACACAAGGCCAGTTTTCCGTCTCGTTCGCCCGCGAGGATGCTGATCGCGTCGGCGGCGATCACGCTGAGGGCGTCCTCCACGCTGGAAGCCGAGCCGAGCTGCCATCGCCGCTCACCCTCGGGCGTCAGGACCGCCGCGGCCCGGCCCTGAACGCTGCGGTCGTTGATGACTTGGACAGCGGACGCGGGGAGAGCGTCCTGGGTCGCGGCCGCTGTCGCGGCGGCATGGATCGACTCCCTCAGTTCCCGGGCGAGTTCGAGCTGGGCAGTGGTGCAGGAGTCCACGGCGAGGCCGCTCACCGCCAGCCAGTCGACGAGTCGCTGCGGGGTGGGAATGCGCTCCACAGGGTCGCCACGACGCTCCGACAGAGTCCCCGTGAAGCTGGTCGCCAGCACCTTGCCGAGCCGGAAGTCAGGGAACGCAGCACGCATGGAACCACCTTAGCCGGTTGCAGCGTGGCTCGGAGAACTGTTAGAACCGTCTTAGCCGGTTCGCGACGGATCGACGCCGGTTCCACGACGGCCAGGAGGTCTCATGCCCCGCCCCACCAGCGACGTACA
Source organism: Streptomyces lincolnensis (assembly GCF_001685355.1). GTDB lineage: Bacteria > Actinomycetota > Actinomycetes > Streptomycetales > Streptomycetaceae > Streptomyces > Streptomyces lincolnensis. Next base: position 1,122,112 of record NZ_CP016438.1, read on the forward strand.
GGCATTCGAAGCCCACGCACCTGACGCCGACCTCGACGATCTGCGCGCGCGACTGGCCGCGGCGCGGCTGCCGGAGGCCGAGACGGTCCATCGCGCCGCGCCCGGCCCCCGCCGGTGGGGACAGGGCGTTCCGCTCGCCGACCTCGTCGATGTCGTGAAGTACTGGCGCACCGGGTACAACTGGCGGTCGTTCGAAGAGCGCCTCAACCAGATCGGCCAGTTCCGCACGACCATCGACGATCTGGGAATCCACTTCCTGCACCGCCGATCCGCGCGCGCGGACGCCACTCCCCTGGTCCTGACGCACGGCTGGCCGGGCAGCATTGCCGAGTTCGTCGATGTGGTGGACGAGCTGGCAGATCCGAAGAATGCGGACGCGCCTGCGTTCCACGTCGTGGTCCCGTCGCTACCGGGATTTGGTTACAGCGACAAGCCGGCCACCACCGGATGGGGAACCGAAAAGATCGCGGCCGCATGGGTGGAACTGATGGAAAGGCTCGGTTACAGCAGGTTCGCGGCCCATGGCGGCGACTGGGGAGGCAATATCACCACGGTTCTCGGCGGCAGGTTCCCGGAGCACGTTCTCGGCGTCCACACATTGTTCGCGGAGGCGCCGCCCGGGCTGACAACGGACGGGCTGACGGAGGTCGAACGCAAGTGGACCGAGGAGACCCGCGATTTCTGGAGCCACCGCGCGGCGTACGCGAAGCAGCAGGCGACCCGACCGCAGACCATCGGCTACTCGCTCGTCGACTCACCGGTCGGGCTTCTCGCCTGGATCCTCGACAAGTTCGCCGAGTGGTCGGACACCGAGGACAGCCCGTTCGAGACGATATCCATGGACCGCGTTCTCGACGACGTCACCCTGTACTGGCTGACGCGGACCGGCGCATCGGCGGCCCGCATCTACTACGAGAGCCACAACTCCCTGGACCCCGAACTCCGGGTCGACGTCCCGTCGGCAATCACCATGTACCCCCACGACATCGAGAAGTGTCCGCGCCCCTGGGCCCAGGAGCGGTACCGACGGATCGTCCGATGGAGGTCGCCCGAGAACGGGGGGCATTTCCCGTCGCTGGAGGTGCCCGAGTATTTCGTAACAGATCTCCAAGAGGGCCTCGCGGCAGTGCTGGCCGCCGACCGGTGAACACGGATCGGTGACCCGGCGCTCAGCACCGAACCAGCAAGGCATGGTGCCCTCACGCATAGCCGGCCCTCGAACTATGGTGCTCCGCCACATGTGCGCGTCGCATGCGGATTCCTACGGTATGGCGACACCCACCCGTCCCCGCCAGCCGCCAGGAAGTGGTACCGATGTCCTCCCCCGCAACCTCTCCCCCATCACCGTCTTCGTGGCCCCGCAACGGGGTTACCGGCCTTCGGAGTTGGCATGACCACCGGCTTCTTCGCGGGCCGGAAGGCTCTTCGTCATGTGGATGTGGCGATCAGTGCCGTGGCAGGCCGGGTGAACAGCACCGAAGGAGCCACGACGTGATCGACACCAGCGACATCGACGTCTACCTCGGACTGGACGTCGACAAGGGCGAACACCACGCCACCGCACTCACCCCCGCCGGGAAGAAGACCTTCGACAAACGGCTGCCCAACAGCGAACCCAAGCTCCGCGAGGTCTTCGCCAGGCTGCGGGCCAGACACGGCACCGTCCTCGTGTTCGTCGGCGCAGACGCTGCCGCGCTGATCGTCCCGAGCCTCGCGAACTCACTCCAGGCGGTGCTCGACCAGCGCAAAATCCTCGCCCATCGGATCGGGGAACTGCTGGAGGCCCACCCTCTGATGCAGTGCGGAGCGGATGCCTCGGGTCCTTCTGACCGATGAGGTCCGCCTTGAAGACAGGCACCGACTCCGCAGCGGCCTCGCCCCAGCCACCCGCAACTCCGGGTCTTCCGTCCGCGGCGAACAGCCCTCCAGTCGGGGCAACAAACAGCTCGAACGGGCCTTCTTCCTCTCCGCGTTCGCCGCCCTGGCCGACCCCGCCTCCCGCACCTACGACGACAAGAAGATCGCCCAGGGAAAGCACCACACCCAAGCCCTTCTCTGCCTCACCCGCCGCCGAGCCGACGTGCTCTTCGCGATGCTCCGCGACGGCACCTTCCACCAATCACCAACCCCGACCACCCCTTGACCAACGTCATAGGGGCACCCCGCCGTGCAGCGAGCCCGGACCGCGTGCCCGGTGGTCCTTTCGATTCAGACGGGTGTCAGCGCGAGCACTGTGTTGTGGCCTCCGAAGCCGAGGGAGTGGCTGAGGGCGAGTCCGAGCCGTTGGTTGCGAAGGGCCCCCGTGACGACGTCGATGCCGGCGGTGGTGTCGTCGGGTGCTTCGAAGTTGGCGGTCGGCGGGATGACGCCGCGGGCGATCGTCAGCACGGTGAGGGCCGCTTCGATGGCGCCCGCGGCACCCATGGTGTGCCCGAGGGCCCCCTTGGCCGAGGTGACCGGGGGGTGTCGGGTGGCGAACAGGTCGCGGATGACCGAGGCTTCCGCCCGGTCGTTGAGCGGGGTGCTCGTGCCGTGGGCGTTGATGTGGTCGACGTCGTCGGCGTGCGCCCCGGCATCGGCGAGAGCGCCCTCGATCGCGGCGCGCAACCCGGCCCCGCCGGGGTGCGGTGCGGTGGGGTGGTGGGCGTCGCTGGTGCTGCCGTGACCGACGAGGAGAGCCAGCGGCCCCGCGCCCCGCGCCTCGGCGTGCCGTCGGCGTTCGAGGACCAGCAGGGCGCTGCCCTCGCCGAGGACGAACCCGTCACGCTCCTTGTCGAACGGCCGTGAGGCCCGGCCTGGATCGTGCTCGCGCCGGGAGAGAGCCCCCATCTTGGCGAAGGCGGCGGCGCACAGCGGCGTGGCCATCGCGTCGGTCCCGCCCGCGACGGCGATGTCGCAGGCCCCGGCCTGCAGGAGCAGACAGGCGGTGATGAGGGCCGTGGCCCCGGAGGCGCAGGCCGTCGACGTCTGCAAGGAGGGGCCCCTGACGCCGAGTTCGAGCGCGAGGTGCCCCGCGGCCATGTTCGGCAGGAAGGCGGGCAGGGTCATGGGGGACACGGTGGTGTGCCCGGCGGTGAGCAGCTTGCGGTGCTGGGTTTCCAGGGTGTCGATGCCGCCGGCCGCGGTGCCGACGACCACGGCGACCCGTGCGGGGTCCCAGTGCCTCCCGGCGAGCCCCGCCGAGGCGAGGGCTTCCTCGGCTGCGAGCAGGAGGAAGCGGGTTCCCCGGTCGTGGCGCCAGAGCCTGCCCGGGCGCTTCTCGGGCGGTGGTACGCGACAGGAGAGGGTCACGGGCAGTCCCTGGAGAGTGGGGTCGGGGCGCGCGGCGGAGCGTCCGGCGCACACCGCTTCCCAGGTCGCCTCGGTACCGATGCCGCCGGGCGTGACCAGACCGATGCCGGTGACGGCGATCTCCTCCGTACGCATCACGCCGCTCCGCGGTCGGGATCCCCGAGGAGTTCGGCCACCGCGCGACTCACGTCGGCGACGGTGAGATCGCCGGAGGCCGTGGAGTCGTCGAGGGGCACCTGCCACTCCTCCTGGAGGGTGACGTACAGCTCCACCACGGCCAGTGAGTCCAGCTCCAGGTCGTCGAGGGTGGCGGCTTCGTTGATCCGGTCGGCGGGGACTTCGAACTTATCGCTGAGCACGGTCACGAGGCGGGCGTAGATGTCGGTGTGGTCGTGGTCCATGGGTGACTCCTCGAGAGGTCGGCGGCGCACAGCGGTGTGGTGTCCGGGTCGGCGGGTGGTGGCTGTGAACGGGGTACGGCGTCCGGCCAGTTGAGGGCGACGGATGCCCAGGTGAGGCCGCCGCCGAAGGCCGTGAGCAGGGCCCGCTCACCGGGACGGACCGCCGCGTGCACCGTGCTGTCGGCCATGACGAGGGGGATCGACGCGGCCGCGGTGTTGCCGGTGTGGTGGATGGTGCCGAACCGGCGGGCCGCGGCGATGCCCAGGCGTTCGGCGACGGCGTCGAGGATGCGCTGGTTGGCCTGGTGGCCGATGAACGCACCAAGGGTGTCGGGCGGCCATCCGGTCCGCTCCAGGACGGTGCGGGAGGACTGCGTCATACGGCGCACGGCGTGGGCGTAGACCGTACGTCCCTGCATGCGGAAGTAGTGCGAGTCGGGTCCGGGCGAGGGCAGCCCGCGGGGATGGCGTGAGCCGCCGCCGGACACGGTGATGAGGTCGCTGCCGCTGCCGTCGGCACCGAGGTCGGTGGCGAGGACCGCTCCGGGGGCATCGTGGCCACCGGGGCGGAGCAGGACCGCGGCGGCGCCGTCTCCGAAGATCGGCGCTGTCTCCCGGTCGCGTGGATCGACGATCGTCGTGTAGGTGTCGGCGCCGATCACCAGCGGGGTCGAGCAGGTTCCGGCGCGGACCAGAGCGGTCGCGGTGACGAGTGCGTACAGGAATCCCGAGCAGACGGCGGCGAGGTCGAACGCGGGGATCGTACCGAGGCCCAGCCGGTGAGCGACGGCGGGGGCGGTCGCGGGGCAGGGGTGGTCGGGGGTGCTGGTGGCCAGGAGGAGCATGTCGGGCCGGTGGTCCCCGGCGGAGTCGAGGGCCGCTCGGCCGGCGCCGACGGCGAGGTCGCCGGTACTCGTGCCCTGCTCGGCGTGGCGGCGGCGCGCGATGCCGGTCCTGGTACGGATCCAGGTGTCGTCGGTGCGCAGCGCGCCGCGCGCGATGACGGTGTCGTTGTCGACCACGTGTTCCGGGAGACAGGCGCCGATTCCCGTGATGACGGCGGTCGCGTTGCTCTCAGCAAGGGACATCACGCGGCGGCGAACGGCGAGGGCGGCTTGGGGTATCCGGCCAGGCCCCCGTCCGGCACGGCGAGTCCGCCGTCGACGACCAGGGCGTGCCCGGTCACGAACGACGAGGCGGGTGAGGCGAGGAAGAGCGTGGCGCCGACCACCTCGTCGGCGGTGGCCCAGCGGCCGAGCGGGACGTGGCTGGTGAGCCAGTCGGACAAGGGCTCGGTGTCAGCGGCGAACGCGGTCATGTCGGTGCGGGTCCAGCCTGGGCACAGGGCGTTGACCCGGATGCCCTGACGTGCCCAGCCGACGGCGAGCGAGCGGGTCAGGGACAGCTGGGCGGCCTTGGTGGCGGCGTACGCCTCCATCATGGGAGTGCCGACGAGTCCGGCGACGGACGACATCAGGACGAGACTGGCCCGCCCGGAGTCGGCAAGGTGCGGGTGGGCGGCGCGGCACAGGGCCGCCGTGGCATTGAGGTTGACCGATACGACGGTCTCCCAGTCCTGCTGCCGGGCGTGCTGCAGGGGCACCAGGAGCGGTGCCCCGTCCTCGGTGGTGGGGAGGATGCCGGCGTTGTGGACGACCACGTCGAGGCCGCCCAGCGCGGCGGCGGCCCGGTCGACGAGGTCGGCCGCGGCACCGGGTTCCGCCAGGTCCGCGTCGAGGGCGACGGCCTTGCGACCGCGGTCCTGGACCGACCGCACGGTGTCGTCGAGGGCGGCCGGGGTGCGGGCCGTCAGGGCCAGGTCGCAGCCGGCATCGGCCAGCCCCTGGGCGACAGCCTTGCCGATGCCCCGCGAGGCACCGGTCACCAGGGCACGGGCGCCGTCCAGGCGGAAGAGGTCAACAGCGTTCATCGGGGGGATCCTTCTGTCTCGTGGAGTTCGGGCGGAGAGGTCCGGGTGAGCGCGGTGCGGGCCGGGGCCCCGGTCCAGGTGAGCAGCCCGCTGCCCCAGGTCATGCCGGCACCGAACACGGCGAGGAGGACCCGGTCGCCGGCCCGCAGTCCGTTCTGTGCGGCGGTGGCCAGGGCGTACGGAGTGCTGGCGGCGCCGATGTTGCCCACTTCGTCGCCGACGACGACCAACCGGCCGTCGGGGATGCCCAGTTCGGCTCCGATACGGCGGAGCAGCACGGGGTTGGGCTGGTGGGCGACGACGCGGTCGATGTCCTGGAGGGAGAGGCCGGCGCGGTCGAGGGTGTCGGTGATCAGCCGCGGGAAGACCTCGGTGATGAAGCGGCTGATGGTCCGGCCGTCCATGTGGATGCGGTGGTCCCCCTGCGCGATCGTGGCCGCGTCGGCGGGCAGACGGCTGCCGCCCGCCGGGATGAGCACCCGGTCGGCGAGGGTGCCGTCGGAGCCGAAGGAGAAGTGGGCGAAGCCCTGTGGGGCGGCCACCGGGGAGAGGACCGAGGCGGCGGCTCCGTCGGCGAACAGCACCGCGGTGCCCCGGTCCGTGGGATCGAGGAACTTCGAGTACGCCTCGACGCCCACGACCGCCGCGTACCGGATCTCCGGGGAGGCGAGCAGCCAGTCGTGCGCCACCTTCGCCGCGAAGAGCCACCCGGAACAGGCCGCGCTGACATCGAGGGCGACGGCCCGGGAGGCGCCCAGCACGGCCTGGATCCGGCAGGCGGTCGACGGGCCCAGTTCGTCGGGCGTGGAGGTCGCGCAGACCAGCAGCCCGATGTCGGATACGTCGATCCCGGCGGTGTCGGCCGCGGCACGCACCGCACGGGCGGCCAGGTCGGAGGCGGCCTCGTCGGCGGCGGCGACATGACGTTTCCGTACGCCCGTGCGCTCGCTGATCCACTCGGCGGTCACCCCGGCGTCGCGGGCCACGTCGGCATTGGAACGCACCTGGGCCGGCAGATACGTGCCCATGCCGAGGACACCGATACGGCGGCGGTCCACGGCGTCCGTCATGCCGCGCCTCCGAGCGTCCACGTCAGCCTGCCGTCCGTCGCCGCGTTGACGTCCGCGGCGGCGAGCGGGGCGGTCGCGATGTCGTTGGGGAAAGCGAACACCTCGGCCAGCAGCGGGAGTTGGGGCAGGATCGCGTCGCACAGCCGGTCGGCGGCAGCCGTGAGGGCGTCCACGTCGGCGGGCCGCAGTGTGCCGCGGGCGAGCAGGGATCCCGCCCAGCGGCGGGCCGTGGTGACACCGTGCAGTGCGGCGAGGGGCGCGAGGGCGCGGGTGAGTCCGGGGTCCGTCCTCGGCGCGAGGGTGTGTGCCACGTCGTCGGCCGTGAGCCGGGTCGCGTGCAGCTCGCCGAGCAGGCCGGCGTCCTCCAGGAGGGGGTCCCAGAGGTCGAAGGGGTCGGCCGTCTCCTGGGCACGGAGGTCACGCTGCCGTCGCAGGTGCTCGGTCAGCAGGTACTCGTGGCGCCGGGCGAGCGCCGGCCACCACAGCGGAGAGTCGGGGGACAGGTCGTCGGGCGCTGCGGGTACCGGGGCCGGGACGTACTGTTCGACCAGCGTGCGACCGATGTCGTACAGGATGAGCTGGCTGTCTCCGCCCGCGGTGTCGAAGGCGTGGTGGAAGCCGTGGTATCCGGCGAGGCCATTGGCGTCCAGATGGCCTGAGAAGCCGCAGCGGCGCTGGCAGTCGGCGGCGACACGGCCGGCCGTACGCACCGCGAGGGCCTTGTAGGCGGCCAGGGGGGCGCTGACGGCGGCCCAGGGCGTGAACCCCATGGCGGTGTCCGCCTGTTGGGCGTTCCCAGCCGCGAGGGAGTCGGCCCACAGGGCGCTCGCCCTGTGCGCGGCGCAGGTCAGGGCGAACGCGTCGGCGAGGGCGCCCAGCACGGCGCGCTGCTGGCTTCGATAGCCGAGCAGAGGTGCGCCGGGAGCGAGCCGTCCCTGAGTACGGCGCTGCCGTGCGTAGTTGACGGCCTGCACGGCGGACTGGCGGCAGGTCGCAGCGGCCACCGCGGGCATCGTCGCCCACAGTCCCTGGCCCACCCGCAGGGTGCGCTGAAGCCGCAGGTCGGGGGAGCCGGCCGGATCGTGGAAGGTACCGTCACCGTCGATGCGGGCGCCGTCGCCGAGCCAGTGGGCGAACGGCAGGCGGACGTGGTGGAAGCGGATGTGGACGTAGTCCAGGGGCAGGGCGCCCAGTTCGAGGCCCGAGGACATCTCGACGCCGGGCAGGAGCCCGTGCTCGTCGGTGATGTCGGCCACGAACGCGAAGACGCCCTGGTCGACGCCCCCGACGTACAGTCGCGCGAGGACCACGCCGGTCTGCGGGACGGTGCGTGACCCGGCGCTGCAGAACTTGGCGGCGCCGGGATCGGGGGTGTGCAGGACGAACTCGCCGCTCGCCGGGTCGAATTCGGCGCGGGTGGCCGTGGCGAGGTGGCTGTTCGCCTGACCCACCTCGGTGATCATGTAGACGCCCTTGGCGCGTCCGGACTCCAGCGCCGCCATACGAGCTTCCAAGGCGGCCGGTTCGGCGGAGAGTTGAGCCATGGATCCAAGGCAGAGCAGGTAGTGGACCAGCGCCGTCAGGCACAAGGCGGGATCCGCCACGGCCGTCCAGGCGTGCAGCGCGGCCAGTTGGGCCGGGTCCTCGAAGAGGCGGCGGGCGGGGGGCAGTTCCTCGCCGAGCACCCTCAGCCGGCGCAGCAGGCGCTCGCCGCGGGCGCCGTCCGTCCCGGGGTCGGCGGCCAGCGCCTTGTGGAGGGCGGAGAGGAAGGAGGGGTCGCAGGGGCCGTCGACGAACTGCCGTAACGCTTCGTACGCGGCCACAGGAGGAGGTGCGGAGGACATCGGGGGACTCCAGGGCGATGGGCGGGGAGGGTCATCGAGGGAAGGTCATCGGGAGCGCGCCGGGTTCGGCGAGCGGAGCGCGTACGAGCGTGGGGTGCCGGGACAGGACCGCGCGGGCGCTGGACGCCAGGGCGCTGCCGGTGCCGGCCTCGAAGACGACGTCCGGTTCGCACAGCGCCACCTGGTGCAGCACATCGGGCACTCTGGCGGGCCGCACCAGGCAGTCGGCCAGCCGCCGGGGGAGGTCGTCGCCGACGGTGTAGGCGCGGCCGGCCACGGCCGAGTGGACGGGAAAGCGTGCCTCGGCACGGTCGTAGGCCCGTACCGCCGCGGCGAACGCCTCCGACTCGGCCTGGAGCGCGGGGTGGTGGGAGGTGAACGGCAGGCGGAGGCGCAGGGCAGTCACCTTCGTCTCCGCCGCTGTCTTCTCGACGCGGGCGAGTTCGGCGACGGACCCGGCGACCACTACGGATCGGTCGTCGTTGACCACGGCCACCACCACGTCCTGGGTGCCCGCACCGTCGATCACATCCCGCGCGGTCCGTTCCGGACAGGACAGGAGGGTCAGTCCCCCGGGACAGGAGGAGAGGACGCGAGCGAGGTCGTGTGCGGCACGCGCACCGTCGTCCAGGGTGAGAACACCGGCGGCGGTGAGGGCGGCGATCTCCCCGAAGCTCACCCCGACGACGGCCAACGGCTCCCCGTGGGCACGGCACAGTGCATGATGCACCGTCATGGATACTCCGAACAGGGCGAGTTGTGCGGCTCCGACGGCGTCAGCGGCCAGCTCGCGAGCGGTCGGCGGTGTCGGGCCCAGCAACCAGGGCCCCAGCGGCCGGAGTCCACGCTCCCCCGCGACGCCGTCGATGGCCTCGAAGACCTGCTCGGCGGCCGTGCGCATCGACGCGTCGGCACGTACGGCGCGCACCAGAGCGCCGACGGAGAAGTCACCCTGCCCGGGAAACAGGTGCACTGTTCTCCACCGGCCGGACGGATGATCGGGGATCCGCGATGTGCTCGTGTCCATCTCCATCCTTCGCTCAAGGTATGTGTCATCGCATGAGGGGCGCACGACTGCGGTGGATGCGCCGATCTTGCGCACTGCACACCGCCGCGACCGCGCTCCACACTGACCCTGCTCGCGCGAAAGCGCTTCCACCGCAGGTGCGGGCGACCAGGACGTTGAACCTGTGCGGACGTTGAACGTCCGCATCACGAAGGCGAGGGAAGGGCCGTGCGATCTGCCCGTACACCGAACCAGGACTTACGAAGCCTCCTGGGCCAGGCGGGATGGAGCGGCGCCCGGCTGGCACGGGAGGTGAACTCGCTCGGCATCGAGCAGGGAACGGCGCTGCACTACGACCGCACATCAGTGGCCCACTGGCTGGCCGGCAGCCGGCCCCGGCCGCCCGTTCCCGCTCTTGTCGCCGAGGCCCTCTCACGCCATCTGGGCAGGCCCGTCCGGCCGCAGGACACTGGGCTGACCGCACGCGGACAGGACCCGGGTGACCTGCCCGGCGCCCCGCCCGGCGAAGGGAGCGGAGTGGACCGCCTCGATCACCTGCTGCGCCTCACCGACCGACGAACCGCCTCCCTGCTGGGCACCTATTCACTCGGGGCACTGACAGCCCCGCACTGGCCGTCCGCCTCGGTCCGAGGGCCTGTCCCCCGGACCGGCGCAGGATCGGCCATCGGCATGGCGCACGTCGAATCGGCGCGCGAGCTGCTCGATGTCCTCGCCCGCGGCGACGCCGTCTTCGGCGCCGGTCGGATACGGCAGGCACTGCGCCGGTACCTGGCCACGGCGGTGTTGCCCTGGCTCAAGGCGGACCTCAAACCCGTCGTACGCGGGGAGCTGTTCAGCGTGGCTGCCCGGCTCACCTACCTGTGCGCGTTCGCCCACTTCGACACCAACCGCCAAGCCGCGGCCCAGCACTTCTACCTGACGAGCGCCGAACTCGCCCGCGAGGCAGGAGACCGCGTCGGCTACGCCCTGGCCTTGCGGGGCCTGAGCGTCCAGGCCCACGCGCTCGAACACCATGCCGCCGCCCACCGTCTCGCCGAGCAGGCCGTACTGGTCGGCATCCGGCACACTCCCCCACACCAACAGGCGTTCCTTCTGGGCCAGTTGGTGGTCACTGGGGCGGCCCTGGGCAACCGCGGCCATGTCCGCCATCTCGTGCGGGCCGAGAAATGTCTGGAACGCGCGTCGAGCGGTACCACCTCACCGGTCGGCTCCTTCCATCTGGGCTCGCTCGCACTCCAGCACGCGGTGGCGGCCCGCAGCCAGGGACGCCACCGGACCGCCGTGGAATCGCTCGGCCGCGCCCTGCGCCACCGCCCCGCCGACGAGCGACGCTCCCACGCCGTCTGCCTCGCCGAACTGGCGGAGACCCAGCTGACCATCGGCCACCTCGACCAGGCGTGTCACACCTGGCACGCCTTCCTGGACCTCTACCCCCACATCTCCAGCGCCCGCGCCGACGACCGGATCCGTGTCCTGGCCTCACGGCTGCGCCCACACACCGGCAACCGGTCCGCCGCACTCCTACTCGCCCGGGCTCGCGAGACACAGAGGAAGCCGGGTACGGCCGGAGTCCCCCGCAGTGATCACTGATCCATTGGGGTGGTGCTCCCCGACAAGAGCGGCACCGGGGCCGACCGGCCGTCTTGGATGACGCTGTCGCGTGTCCCCAACACCCCCTTCAGGAACGATGAACCGAAGCGTGCTCTCCGAAGTGTTCCGCGCAACCGCGCCACTCCTCGCACCGGGAACCCTGGAAGTGGCCACATCGTGGACGCACCCTGTGCGCGGCCCGATCGCCTGCCCCGCCCACCACCTTCTGACGGCACACGCACGACGAGCCGGATACGAAGCCCACTCCCAGGTCCTGCGCCAACCAGTCACTCACGCCGACGGCGCGACGCAGACGACCGTCTTCGCCGTCTCCTACGAGAATCCGGACGGCGGCCACAGCGGACTGGCCATCGCTGTCCCTGGTTCGGACACCGCCACGGCCGACTTCGCCCGCGAACAGATCGCATCCTGGGCCACCGCGCTCCGCACCCGCCGGATGCTGTACGTACGCATCGACACGCCGCAGGAGCGCTTGGACACCGCGCGGCGGACGGGCACGTCGGTGCCAAGGCAACAGCCCGGCCACTCCCCCGGCCCATGGCGGGCCTGCGGATGTCCCGGCACGACCGCGTGCGGAGCGGCGGAGAACGCCACCCGCTCGTTGCGCCGCTTCCTGGACCGAGGCGACGACGTGCTCATCGTCGGCGTACCGAACGCCCCCGGCTCCCGAGCGTGGCGGGACGGAATCCTCCATGCGCAGGGACGCCCCGTTGCGACGCCTGACCAGGCCGAATCCCTCACGGTCCCGGATCAGGACCGCCTCGCCTATGTCGTCGCCCCGGGCACCGTCGTGACCGAGGCGGCACGCGTGTTGAACGTGCTGCGCCGACGTTTCCCCCGCCTGAAGGGCCAGCACCCGCGTGAGTGGTGCTACACGATGGACGACCTGAACACCGCCGTCGGCTCGGTACTGGCACAGTCCGACGTTCTTCTCGTGACCGGCCGCGGAGACAGCCCCGTCGTCAGGACCGCGCTGCCCCAGGCGGCCCGCCTGGAAGTACGTGTCCGCCACGTTCCGACCCTCGACCACCTGCGCCCCCAGGACACCGACGCCGCCACGATCGCCGTACTGGACGCCTCCGCCGACGAACGAGTCCGCCGACAGGTGACACAGGCTCTTGACGGCCTCGGACCGGCAAGCCACGTCTGCCGACAGGTGCGCACCACCACGCCGGCTCCCTCCGCGTTAGCTGCTGGACCGACCAACCCCACCTTGGCGGAAGGCCGTGGCTGACCCGCCCAGGGCGTCCCGGACCTGGCGGGCACCGCCGGCTCACCGCCGACGGCGACCGCGGAGTCGTCGTCGACACCGGGGCGTTCGAAGAGCCCGCGCTGCCGTTCAACAGGAGCTCTCTGGGCCATTTCTGGGACTTCCGGCCACGCCAACGAGCACGAGCCTCAACCAGCCGAAAAGCCATCTGTGCAGGTCAGCAACGCGAAGCTGCCCAGCGTTCCAGGTCACGGGGCCGCCTGGTCTCTTCCGGGAGAAGTGACCACGGATGCGCCCGCTCATCCGACCGCACCTCTGGAGAATCCGGTCGCGCGTGCCACTGGCATCAGGCGCCAGCCGAACCCGGACGGCCTCATCCAACGCGTCCGCGCCCTGGGGATACCCGCAGATGAAGTCGCCCCACACTGAACCACGGGCTTCCACCGGGATGGCGACCAGGGGTGCGCAGCGGACGTCCGCTGCGGGCAGTCAGGCTTCGGCCCTGCGGACGCATGAGGTAAGAAGACATCCGTGACCGAACCGCACCGGACCGCCGCCCAGCACGCGTTTGTCGCCCTCGCGCCGCCCGACGATGCGAAGAACGAGCTGGCGCACGCACTGAGCCCGGCCTACGCCGCCTATCCCGACCTACGCTGGAACCGCATCGAGGACTGGCACATCACCCTGGCCTTCCTGGGCGAGCTGCCGGTACAGGCCGTCCAGCGGCTTCGTTCACCCCTCGCCGACTTGGCGGCTGCCCGCCCTTCTCTCGAACTGGCACTGCTCGGTGGCGGACACTTCGACGAGCGAGTGCTGTGGAGCGGCATCGAGGGCGATCTCGACCAACTGCACGAGCTGGGCGAAGCAGTACGGGCGCGGATCAGGGACTGCGACGTCGCCTTCGTCGAACGTCCGCTGCGTCCGCACCTCACGCTGGCCCGCGCTCGCCGCTACGACAGCGCGTCCGTACCGGCGGCGGCCGCCGGCCTCGACGGCTTCACCGGACGCCCTTGGCAGACCGAACGTCTCCACCTGGTCGGCAGCACGGTAAGCGGCCACCCAGGCCCGCGGCGCTATCAGGACATCGACGCATGGACCCTGGTCACCGGCCAATGGCATCCCGACCCGAATCCGTCACAGGCTGCTGTGCATGAGCACCAGGACGGCTCGGGCCCCGCGATGATGCCCGCTCAGCCCCACGCGTCCTGAACCCGGCCAGACGGTCACCCTGCCGGTCAAGGAGTCGGGCCGTCACATGCTCCTCCGGTTGCGCTCCGGGCGACCAGAGGAGCACGACGGTCGCCGTCGACCTGCTCCGGCGAGATCCGTTGTGCAGTTGCCCGGAGAACATGCGCCATTTCGAACCCCGGGCCTCGCACGCCGACGCCACAGGCCGGAGCAGGATCCGGACCAAGCGCAGCGCCTTGCCCATGTCCACGGCGGCTGAACGGCAAGGCCGGACAAGTCAGCGCGGGACAGGTGAAGTCGGGTGATGACGTCGGCTCTCAGTCAGTGCCGAACCAGCACGGGAGTCAGTACGCCACCCTCAAACCACCCTGAACCGTGCGTCCCGGACGGCACTCGTTTCGACCACCATCGCTTCCCCTGAACCGCCATTCCACGAGCCGGCATGGTGGCCACACGCATAGCGGACCCTCGAACTATGTTGCCCCGCCACATGTGCGCCTGACGTGCGGGTTCCTACGGTGTGGCGACACGCACACGTCCCCGTCACACCCCAGGAAGTGGTGCCGATGTCGTCGCCCGCAACCGCTCCACCGGCCCCGAACAACCTCAAGCGCATCGTCGCCGCGTCCCTCATCGGCACCACCATCGAGTGGTACGACTTCTTCCTCTACGGATCCGCCGCCGCCCTCGTCTTCAACAAGCTGTTCTTCCCCGACTCCGATCCCCTGGTGGGCACGCTCCTGTCGTTCCTGACGTACGCCGTCGGATTCGCCGCACGTCCTTTGGGCGCCCTCGTCTTCGGGCACTACGGCGACCGGCTCGGACGCAAGAAGCTGCTGGTGCTGAGCCTGTTGCTGATGGGCGGGGCGACCTTCGCGATCGGGCTGCTGCCCACGCACGCGACCATCGGGACCGCGGCTCCCGTGCTGCTGACGGTGCTGCGCCTGGTGCAGGGCTTCGCGCTCGGCGGCGAGTGGGGCGGCGCGGTGCTGCTGGTGTCCGAGCACGGGGACGCGCGCCGGCGCGGCTTCTGGGCCTCGTGGCCGCAGACCGGGGCGCCGGCCGGGCAACTCCTCGCGACCGGTGTGCTGTCCCTTCTGACCGCGGTGCTGTCGGACAGCGCGTTCGGCAGCTGGGGCTGGCGGATCCCGTTCCTGCTCTCGGGCGTACTGGTGATCGTCGGCTTGTGGATTCGCCTCTCTGTCGATGAATCCCCGGTCTTCAAGCAGGCATTGGCGCAGGCCGAGGCCCGCAAGGCGGAGCGGACGGGGGAAGCCGAGAAGCTGCCGCTCGTCGCCGTACTGAAGCACCACTGGCGGGACGTCCTCGTGGCGATGGGCGCGCGCATGGCGGAGAACATCAGCTACTACGTCATCACCGCGTTCATTCTCGTCTACGCCACCACGTCGGCCGGCGTCTCCAAGCAGACCGCGCTCAACTCCGTGCTCATCGCGTCGGCGGTGCACTTCGCCGTCATCCCCGGCTGGGGCGCGCTGTCGGACCGGATCGGCCGCCGGCCCGTGTACCTGCTGGGCGCGGTCGGCGTCGGCCTGTGGATGTTCCCGTTCTTCTCGCTCATCGACACCGGCGGCTTCGGCAACCTGATCCTCGCGGTGACCGTGGGCCTGGTCCTGCACGGAGCGATGTACGCGCCCCAGGCCGCCTTCTTCTCCGAGATGTTCGCGACCCGGATGCGCTACTCCGGCGCCTCCATAGGAGCGCAGTTCGCGTCCGTCGCGGCCGGTGCCCCCGCACCGCTCATCGCCACCGCCCTGCTGTCCGACTACGGAAGCTCCACGCCCATCGCGCTCTACGTCATCGGCGCGGCCGTCCTGACGGTCATCGCGGTGGGAGTGGCCAAGGAGACCCGCCACCGGGACCTGGCCGATGTCGAGACCGTCACCGATGCCGATACCGATGCCGGTTCCGGGGCGAGGCCCGCGACAGCCCGGCGTGCAGACGCGGACGCGGACGCCCGTACTCTCTGACGCCCTCCGCGACCGGCCCGACCGGCCCCCGTACGTCCGTGCGTACGGGGGTCATCGACGTACCGGCGCGGACAACCGATGCAGCCGCAGGGCGAGTTGGATCTCCAGAGTCCGCCCGGGGCTCTGCCAGTCGTCGCCGAGGAGCCGCCCGACGCGCTCCAGCCGCTGCGCGACGGTGTTCACATGGACATGCAGATCGTCCTTGGTACGGGCGGGACTCATCCCGCACGCGAAGTACGCGTCGAGGGTGCGCACCAGGTCGGTGCCGCGCCGCTCGTCGTACGCGACGACCTGGCCGATCGTGCGGTCGACGAAACCGGCGATGTCCCGGTCCCCGGCCAGGAGCAGGCCCAGGAAACCGAAGTCCTCGACGGCGGCCCCGTCACCGGCGCGGCCGAGCAGGCGCAGGGCGTCCAGGCACCGTCTGCCCTCCTCGTAGGCGGCGGCGACGGTGTCCGGGTGGGCGGCGAGGTCCCGCACGGGGGCGGAGGCGCCCACGGTGACCGGCTCGTGCACGGCGCTGCCCAGCTGCCGGGCAGTGCGTCTGGCCAGGTCGGTCGTGCTGTCGCCAGTCTCCAGGGGCAGGAGCAGGACGGTGCCGCCGTCACGGGCGGCGGCCAGGCCGTGCCGGGTGGCTGCCAGGTGGGAGGCGGCGGACCACAGACGGCGCCGGGCGGCGGCCTCCTGGTCGGCGTCGGCCGCGGTGGAGTCCAGGCGGGCGGCCAGGACGGCATGGGTGGCGTCGAGGTCGGCGTGCAGCCGGGTGGCGCGCTCGCGCAGCAGGCGTGGATCGCGGTCGCGGGCGTCGAGCAGGTCGTCGAGGAGTTCGCCGCGCACGCGCTGTTCGGCCTCCGCCGCCGAGCGGCGGGCGAGCAGCAGCAGGGAGGTCACCATGGCGGCGCGCTCCAGGGTGCGCTGGTCGACGGGGTCGAGCCCGGGATGGCCGTGCAGCACGAGCGCGCCGAGGAGTTCGCCGCCCGCGGCCACGGCGGCGATCCAGTCGTCCGCGTGCCGCACCGCGTGTCCCTCGGTGCGGGAGGCCTCCAGGGCTTCGGCGGGGGTGGCGGCCGCGTCGGTGAACTCGACCGCGCCGTCCAGGACTTCGGCCACCGCGGCGGCCACGTCGTGCACCCCGCCGCCGCGCAGGACGAGTTCGGCGAGTCGGTCGTGGACGTCCGAGGCCCGCTCGATGACCCCGCTGCGGTCCTGGATGATCTCGTTGGCCCGCTCCAGTTCGCTGAGCGCGGCGCGGGTCTCGGTGAGCAGGTTCGCGGTGTCGAGGGCGGCCGCGGCCAGTGCGGCGAAGGAACCGAGCAGGGCGATCTGCTCCCGTTCGAAGACCCTGGCCCGCCGGTCCGCGGCGAACAGCACCCCGATCACGTGGTGCCCCAGGGTCAGCGGCACGCCGAGGATGGCGACCAGGCCCTCGTCCCGCACGCCCGCGTCGATGGTGTGGGTGTGCTGGAAGCGGTCGTCGGCGAAGTAGTCGTCGGTGACGTACGGTCGGGCCGTCTGCGCGACGAGGCCGCCGAGGCCCTCGCCCATGCCGAGCCGCAGCTGCTGGAAGCGGGCCGCGACCGAGCCCTCGGTGACCCGCATATAGGTGTCGCCCCGCACCGGGTCGTTCAGGCTGAGGTAGGCCACGTCCGTGCCGAGCAGCGACCGGGCGCGCTGCACGATCGCCCGCAGCACGGCGTCCAGGTCGCGCAGCCCGGCCAGGTCGTGGGCGGTTTCGAAGAGCGCCGACAGTTCGGCCTCCCGTCGGCGACGTACTTCCATGTCCGAGCGCACGCGCAGCGCGAGCAGCTTGGCCGCCTCCAGCGCGGCGATCCGCTCGGCCGGCCGGCCCTCGGCACGGGCGAGCAGCACCGGCTGCTCGTAGGCGTCGGCGGACGCGCCCCGGGCCAGCAGTTCGAGGTACGGGGCCTCAGCACTCCCCTCCGACGCCAGGGCGGCGGAGTACTCGGTGGACTGCACGTGATCGCTGGACATGCCCACAGGATTCACCATCTCCGGCCCGTCCCGTCAGGCCTGTGGATAACTCCCCGGGC
The DNA here is from genome assembly GCF_001685355.1 of Streptomyces lincolnensis. Classification (GTDB taxonomy): domain Bacteria; phylum Actinomycetota; class Actinomycetes; order Streptomycetales; family Streptomycetaceae; genus Streptomyces; species Streptomyces lincolnensis. The sequence goes on from NZ_CP016438.1 coordinate 1,139,723, forward strand.
TACGGGCCCCAGCCCGCCCACCACCGGCGCCACCCCTTCGACCACCGGCGCCGTCCCGCTCAGTGCGCGGTCCAGCCACCGTCGAGGACGAGCGACGTGCCGGTCACGAAGGATGCCGCCGGGCCACACAGATACGCGACGGCCTCGGCGACCTCCTCCGGCTCGATCAGCCGTTTGACAGCGCTGTCGCGCAGCATCACCTCGGACAGCACGCGTTCCTCCGGGATCCCGTGCGCCCGGGCCTGGTCGGCGATCTGCCGCTCGACCAGCGGGGTGCGCACATAGGCCGGGTTCACACAGTTGGAGGTGACACCGTGGGGTGCGCCTTCGAGGGCGGCCGTCTTGGACAGCCCTTCCAGTCCGTGTTTGGCGGCCACATAGGCCGACTTGAAGGCGGAGGCGCGCAGACCGTGGACGGAGGAGATGTTCACGATGCGCCCCCATCCCTGTCCGTACATGTGGGGCAGGGCGCCGCGCATCAGCCGGAACGGCGCCTCCAGCATCACGGTGAGCACGGTGTGGAAGACGTCGGGCGGGAACTCCTCCAGGGGACACACCAGTTGGAGTCCGGCGTTGTTGACGAGGACGTCGGTGCCCGCGGCGGCGAGTTCGGCGGCGTCCAGGTCGGTGAGATCGAGGACCTGTGGTTCGAGGGCGCCCGCCAGGCCCCGCGATTCCTCGGCGAGCGTGTCGAGGCCGGTGGCGTCCCGGTCCACCGCTCTGACCTTGGCTCCGGCGGCCGCGAGCCGCAACGCGCAGGCGCGCCCGATGCCGCCGGCGGCGCCGGTGACGAGCGCGGTGCGGCCGCCGAGGCCGAGGGCGGGGGTGTGGGGGCCCGGCAGGGCACTGCGAGCGGTCATACCTCGACCCTAGACAGCGCCCGCCCACCACCCCATGTGGTCACAACCCATACTTCATTCGGAACTCATAGTGTCGAACCATGTGGGTTCGTCGGCGAGGGCCTGCTTGATCCGCTGGTGTGCGAACTCGTTCAGCTCGGGCAGCGCATCCACGGCGAACCAGCCCACGTCCAGCGACTCGTCGTCGTTGACCCGCGCCTCACCCCCGACGGCCCGGCAGCGGAAGGCGATGTCCATGTACTGGCACATGTCGCCGTTCTCGTACGTGACGGGCTTCAACGCCTGGACGACGAGGACCCGCTCCACGACACAGTGCACCCCCGTCTCCTCCTCGACCTCCCGCACGGCGCAGACCGCCGGCTGCTCGCCGGGCTCCGGAATGCCGCCGATCAGCGACCACTTGCGGGTGTCGGAGCGGCGGTTGAGCAGCACCCTGCCCTCGTCGTCGAAGACGACGACACTGACGCCGGGCAGCCACAAGAGGTCGTTGCCGATGGAGGTCCGAAGGGTACGGATGAAGTCAGGGGTAGCCATGCCCTCGACCCTAACGGGCCGTTCTCACGGCCTCGGCGATCTTCGCAGGGTGTGCGACGGGCGTACGGCTACACGTCACCGGCGCGTCGGCGGCGCACGCCGGCGCCGATCGCCCAGCCGAGTCCGCCCGCGGCGACCAGGACGAGGGCGATCTCCGGCAGGATGCCCAGCCGGGTGGCGGGCGTCTGCGAGGAACGCAGGGGGACCTTCTGCACCAGCGAGTCGGCCACGAACATGCCCGTCTTCTGCGTGATCCGCCCGTCCGGCATGATGATCGCGCTGACGCCGCTGGTCACGGGGACGGTGACGGTCCGGCTGTGTTCGACGGCGCGCACCCGGGACATGGCGAGCTGCTGGTAGGTCATCTCGCTGCGGTCGAAGGTCGCGTTGTTGCTGGGCACGGAGATCATCTGGGCGCCGTCGGTGACCTCGGAGCGCACGGCCCAGTCGAAGGCCGCCTCGTAGCAGGTGACCAGGCCGACCTTGGCGCCGTCCATGGTGAACACGCCCGGCTTGCTGCCCCGGCTGAAGTCCTGGCGGACCATGGAGGTCCATTCGCTGTTGATCGCCCCGATGAGGGAGCGCAGCGGGAGGTACTCGCCGAACGGCTGGATCTGGCGCTTGTCGTAGGTGTCGGTCGGTCCCTTGACCGGGTCCCACAGGATCTGCTCGTTGTAGAGCTTGCCGTCGCGCTCGACGACTCCGCCGACCGAGATCGGCACGCCGATCGCCTTGGCCGCCCGGTCGATGACGGCGGCCGCGTCGGGGTTGGCGAAGGGGTCGACGTCGGAGGAGTTCTCCGGCCACAGCACGAAGTCGGGCTGGGCGACCTTGCCCGCCTTGACCTCGGCGGCCAGTCGCTCGGTCTCGCGCACGTGGTAGTCGAGCACGGCCCGGCGCTGGGCGTTGAAGTCCAGGCCCGCGCGGGGCACGTTGCCCTGGATGGCCGCGACGGTCACGGTGCCGTCCTCGGCCTTGTCGCTCACCAGCGGCCGGGCGGCCACCGCGCCCACGACCGGGACGGCCACGCTCAGCAGGGCGACGGCTGCGGCGGACCGGCGTACGACCTGTGTGCGCCGCTCCATGAGCAGCCGCACGACCTCGTACAGGCCGAAGCCGCACAGGACGACCGCGAAGCCGAGGACCGGGGTGCCGCCCACCGCGGCGAGCGGCAGGAAGACACCGTCCGCCTGGCCGAAGGCGATCTTGCCCCAGGGGAAGCCGCTGAACGGCACACGCGCGCGTGCCGCCTCTCCGGCGATCCACACCGCGGCCGCCCACACCGGCCAGCCGGGCAGTTTCGAGACCGCCGCGACGCCCGCGCCGACCAGCGCGACGAAGATCGCCTCGATCGCCACCAGCGCCAGCCAGGGGCCGGGGCCCACCTCCACGCCGGTCCACACCAGCAGTGGCAGCAGAAAGCCCAGGCCGAAGAGGTATCCGAGCCCCAGGCCCGCCTTCCAGCCACGGCCGCGCAGCACCCAGCCGAAACCGGCGAAGGCGGGCAGGGCCAGCCACCACAGGGGGCGGGGCGGGAAGCTGACGTAGAGCAGCACTCCGAAGAGCGCCGCGGCGGCGGCCGGAACGAGTCGCACGAGCCGCGCCCCGAGCGATGCGGGGGCGGTCGGGGGCGTTACCTGGTCCGACTCGTCCACGGAAGTTGCGGTGACGGTCACTGTGGGAGTGTACGGCGGCCCCTCCCGGAGCCGACAGCGCGGTCCGGCCCGGCCCTCCCCCGCCCCGGGCCGCCTCGCGGGACCGCACGAGCAGCATCGTTCCTGCGCAACTCGGTCCAACTCGTCCACAAACCGGCCATCAGCCGTTACGGTGTGCCCAGTCTCTGTCGTACGGGCCGGTAACGCCCCGCGCGGTCGGGACCTGTGCAGGTCGGGGGCGACCGGGTTCGGGGGGCGGGGTGGGTTCCACAGGGATGACGTCGGCGGCCGGTCAGGAGCCGGCGGCCGACGACGACAGACGCAACGGGGCGGACGCGGCGGGGGTGGTGATCCTCGGCGCGTGTGCCACCTGGTCGCTGATCACGGCGGCGGTGCACGGCGGGCGCCCGGAGGGTGTGCTGCTCGCGGTCCTGGCCGTGGCCGCCGGTTACGCCACGGGGCGGATCGGCGGCGCCCTGCTGCCGGTCGCCGCACCCTGTGCCGGCGCGCTGGCCGGAATCGGTCTGACGGTGGGACTGCCGCGGCTCTCGCCGGGACCGGAGATCTTCACTCCGCTCGGGCACGCCGGTGCCAGCGCCGCCCTGCTGGCACTGTCCACCGGTGCCGCGTGCTGTGCCGCCTGGGCCGCCGAGACCCCGGCCCTGCGGCTGGCCCTGCACGTGCTGGCCGCCGGGGTCGCGGTGACCGCGGCCGCGGTCGGTTCGGCCGGCGGGTTCGTCGCCTGCGTCGCGGTGCTGCTGTGTTCGCTCGCCGCGGGCCGGGTGCGCCACCGTGGTCCGGGCATCGCCGGACTGGCCCTGTCCGTGGCCGTGACGACCGGGCTGACCTGGGCGGTCGCCGGCAACGCGGTGCCGAGCGGGCTCGCCGTGGCACTGGAGGGCCGGCTGACCCAGCACCGCATCGACCTGTGGCACGACGCCCTGCACATGGCCCGCGCGGACGCTGCCCTGGGAGTGGGCCCGGGGCGCTTCGGCGAGCTCAGCGGGACGGCGACCCGGACCCTGATATCCGACGGCAAGCCCCATTCGGCACCACTTCAGCAGGCGGCCGAGCAGGGGATCGTCGGAGTGGTCCTGCTGGCGGCGGCCTTCTGCTGGATCCTGTACGCGTTGTGGCGCACCCGGCGACCCACGCCGGTGGCCCTCACGGCGGGCGCGGCCCTGACGGCGCTGGCGGCGATCGCCTGCGTGGGGAACGCGCTGAGCTTCACCACCGTCTCAGCGGGCGCGGGACTCCTGGCGGGGCTGGCCACCGCGCGTCCCCTGATCGACGGGTCACCGCGTCACGAGGCGGACGCACGCCGCGGCGGAGTGGCTCCGTGAGTCAGTGCGTCGCGCCCGACCGCAGCCGGTCCCTGATGACCCGGACGGCCGCCTCGGCGTCGTCCACGGTGATGGTGAACGTGTGGCCGTCCCACAGTTGCAGCACGACGCCCTCACCTCGTCGTACGACGACCGCGGTGCCCTTCTCGGGCCGCCAGCGGTAGCCCCAGCCGCCCCAGTGACGGGGGGTGACGAGCGGGGCGAACTCCGCGCCGGCGACGTGGTTGAGGGGGATGCGGCGGCGCGGCAGGCCGATGTGGCCGCAGCGCACTTCCAGGCAGTCCCGGTCGACCTTCATCGCGACATGGACGAAGGCGAGCGTGCCGAAGAGGACCAGCAGACCCGCGGCGATGCAGCCGACGACGGACATCGCGAGCGGTGCGACGCCGGATGTCCATGCCGAGTCGACGGCCAGTTCGATGCCGAGCGCCAGGAAGGCGGCTCCACCGAGTGCCAGCAGCCACTGGAACCGGTTGGAGGCGCGGCCGTGCCAGACCTCGGGGTACGGCGCGTCGTCGCCGTGGGGGTGGTCCCTCATGCCTACGAGACTACTCAGGTTTCGCTGCGGCGATAGCTCGTTGCGGAGGGTGACTGGGCCGGGCGGGGCACCGAGGACGGCGGGCGTCCGCTTCGTTCGTGCTCAGACGGGCGGGAGCGCGCGTGTGTGCCGTCGGTCACCTGGCGGGACTGATCTCCTTGAGGAGGCGCCCCTCCTCGTAGGCCAGCGCGGCCTCGGGCAGGGCGATGCCCTCGCGGCCGCTCAGCAGCACCGTCAGGGTCCCGTCGGCGCCGGCCTGGGGCGCGGGCAGCTCGCCGATCCGGCGCAGCGCCTGGGCCGCGACCGCACCGGCGGAGCCGTGCAGGACGAGCGGCGGGGAGCCGGGGCGCTGCACGGCGGCGCGGATGCGCTCGGAGACCAGTTCGTAGTGGGTGCAGCCCAGGACGACGGTCGTCACGTCGTCGGGGGTGAGCGCCGCGGCCGCGGCGACGGCGGCGTCGATGGCCGCCTCGTCCGCGTGCTCGACGGCCTGGGCGAGCCCGTGGCAGGGCACCTCGGTGACGGTGACGCCGTCGGCGAACCGCTCGATGAGGTCGCGCTGGTAGGGGCTGCCCGTGGTCGCGGGGGTCGCCCAGATCGCGAACGGGCCGCCGCCGGCCGCGGCCGGCTTGATAGCGGGGACCGTGCCGATGACCGGGATGCCGGGTTCGAGGCGGGCGCGCAGGGCGGGCAGGGCGTGCACGGTGGCGGTGTTGCAGCCGACGATCAGGGCGTCGGGCCGGTGCGCGGCGGCGGCCTCGGCGACGGCCACGGCACGCCGGGTGAGGTCCTCGGGGGTGCGCGGGCCCCAGGGCATGCCGTCGGGATCGAGGGAGAGCACGAGATGTGCGTCCGGTCGCAGACGCCGTACCGCGGCGGTGGCCGCCAGCAGACCGATTCCGGAGTCCATGAGCGCGATCTTCACCCGGCCACGATAGACGATGTGCCGTTCCCGGCCGCTCCCGTGGGGCAGACTGCGCGCGTGAGCGCCATCGCGTGGACTGCCGTCGGATCACTCGTCGCCTGGCTGTGGCTGCTGCTGGGCCAGGGCTTCTTCTGGCGCACGGACGTCAGGCTCCCGGCCCGGAGGGAACTTCCCACCTGGCCGTCGGTCTGTGTCGTCGTACCGGCCCGTGACGAGGCGGCGGTGCTGCCGGTGAGCCTGCCGTCACTGCTCGCCCAGGACTATCCGGGTCCCGCGGAGGTCTTCCTCGTCGACGACGGCAGCACGGACGGCACCGGGGAGCTGGCCAGGCGATTGGCGGACCGGCACGGCGGGCTGCCGTTGACCGTGGGCTCTCCGGGCGAGCCGCCCGCGGGCTGGACCGGCAAGCTGTGGGCCGTACGTCACGGAATCGGCCTGGCACGCGCGCGTGGCCCCGAGTACCTGCTGCTGACGGACGCCGACATCGCCCACGCCCCGGACAGTCTGCGACGGTTGGTCGCGGCGGCCGACACCGGCGGTTTCGACGTCGTCTCCCAGATGGCCCGGCTGCGGGTGGAGAGCCTGTGGGAGCGGCTCGTGGTGCCGGCCTTCGTCTACTTCTTCGCCCAGCTGTACCCGTTCCGCCGGATCGGCAGGAAGGGCAGCCGGACGGCGGCAGCGGCGGGCGGCTGCGTGCTGCTGCGGACCGAGGCCGCCGAGCGGGCCCGGATCCCGGACGCCATTCGGCAGGCCGTCATCGACGACGTGGCGCTCGCCCGCGCCGTCAAGGGCGGCGGCGGGCACATCTGGCTGGGGCTGGCGGAACGCGTGGACAGCGTGCGCCCGTATCCGCGGCTGCACGATCTGTGGCGCATGGTGTCGCGCAGCGCGTACGCGCAACTGCGGCACAACCCCGTGCTGCTGCTCGGCACGGTGGCCGGGCTGGTGCTGGTCTATCTGGTACCGCCGGCGGCCGTGGTCCTGGGGCCGGTGACGGGGAGCGCGGCGGCCACCCTCGCCGGTGGGCTCGCGTGGCTGGTGATGACCGGGACGTATCTGCCGATGCTCCGTTACTACCGGCAGCCGGTGTGGCTCGCTCCCCTCCTGCCGTTCACCGCGTTCCTCTATCTCCTCATGACGGTCGATTCCGCGGTGCAGCACTACCGGGGGCGCGGCGCGGCCTGGAAGGGCCGCACCTACACCCGCCCGGACGCCGTCGCAGACGAGAGCTGAGCGGTCACTTCCGGCCGGGAGTCCAGTTCATGCCCCACCCGTAGGCGTGGTCGACGGTGCGCTGCGGGCTCACGCCGCGTTCCGGCACCAGGTAGCGGGCTTCGCGCTGGACGACGAGGTCGTCGCCGGTGTTGGTGATCAGGGCGAGCGCGCACACCGTGGAGGGGACCGTGCACTCGTCGAGGGAGAAGTCGATCGCGGCGCCGTGCTGCGGCTGGAGGGTGACCGTGGCGTGCAGGTCGGCGAAGGAGCGGGCGCCTTCGTAGATGGTGACGAAGACGAGGATGCGCCGCAGGGCCTGCTTGTGGTCGAGGTTGACGGTGAGGTTCTCGCCGCTGCTGACGGCGCCGGTGCGGTCGTCGCCGTCGAGATGGATGTACGGCGGCCGGCGCAGGTCGCCGAAGGCGTTGCCGAGCGCCTGGACGACACCCTTGCTGCCGTCGGTCAGTTCGTACAGGGCGCACAGATCCAGGTCGAGGTCGGCGTGCATGGCGACCGCCCGGCCGAGCTTGGCGCCCCACCCCGAGAACTGCTTGTGCACCTCCCAGTTGAGGTTCACGTGCAGCGCGCCCGATGTGCCGCCCTGTTTGGTCAGGGAGACGGAGGGGGCCGCCTTGGTGAGCGTGACCTTGCTGAGGCGGACCGGGGCCGTAGGGGGAGCCGACGACGGGGGCGGCGGTGCGGTGACCGGGGAGACGGGGGCGGCTGCGGTGGCCGGTGCAGGTGCGGTCTGCTGCGGCTCGTCGACCGAAATACCGAAGTCCGTGGCGAGCCCTTCGAGCCCGCTGCCGTAGCCCTGTCCTACCGCGCGGAATTTCCAGGCGCCCTGCCGCCTATAGAACTCACCCAATACGAAAGCGGTTTCTACGGTTGCACCGTTGCTCTCGAAACGGGTGATGGCCGTTCCTCCATCGGCATCCCGCACCTCGATGTAAAGATCCCGCACCGCAGCAAACGTGCCCCCGTCGCAGGAGGCGGCCAGCACCACGGTCTCGATCGCGGGCTCCACGCGCGCGAGATCGACGAGCAGGGTGTCGGTCACCCGGCCGCCCTCGTCCCGTTTGCCCTCGTGCCGGACCGCGCCGGAGGAGTGCGCGGGCTGGTTGTAGAAGACGAAGTCCGCGTCCGAACGGACTTTGCCGCCCACCAGCAGCAACGCCGAGGCGTCCGCGTCGGGCACACCCGGGCCGGAGCGCCAGCCCAGTTCGACGCGCAGCGCCGCCGTGGGCACCGGAGCGTTGGACCCCTTCGACATCGACATGTCTGCCCCCATCACGTGTCGGCGCGCCAGGTCTCGCCCCTGGCAGCCCCGTCGGCTTGTCTACCCGGTCAACCTATTCTCCGGCACAGCGAACTCCCATGCGTCGTACAGGAAGACGATCCGCCAACCCCCGGTAACCCGCCGGGAACTCGGCTTTTACACCCGGTCAAGCCCGCGCCCCGCCCCTTTTTGCCGAGTTCGCTCGCATTGGGGATCCCACGTCACTGCCGACACGGAAAACAACCCTCTTATCGGTCTCCCCAACCAGCACATCGTGGGCTTAACTTATGTGCCATGACCTCCCCCCGCTCCACTTATGGCGGCGGCTACTACTCCGCCTCCTTCCCGGACACTCCGATCTACGACAGGCTCGTGGCCGAGCGGGGGACCCCGCAGATCGCTCCGATCCGGGTCCCCGCCGAGTACGACACGCCGCGCAGCTATCTGCCCGCGCTGCCGTCGGCACTCCCCGCCCTTCCGGCGGGTCCGTCCCAGCCCTCCTACGGCTATCCGCAGGCGCAGCAGCCCTCTCCGTTGCAGCAGGCGCCCGCGGCGTACATCCCGCAGCAGGCTGCCGCGCCACGCGGTTACCCGGGCCAGCAGCCGCAGCAACAGCCGCGACCGGCCGGTCCCGGTATGGGCATGGGCACCGGCTACGAGGCGATGCGCCCGGCCGCGCCCCGGCCGACGCCGGCTCCCTATCAGGACCAGTACAACAACCAGCAGCAGTACCGCGGCTACTGACGCCCGCCCCCGGGCTGTCCGTGCCACCTGGCACGATGGCCTCATGGGGAATGCGCTGCTGCGGTCGATTCACGTTCATCCGGTCAAGGCGTTCCGGGGCCTGGCGCCCCGGGAGGCCGCCGTGGAGCCCTGGGGGCTGGCCGGAGACAGGCGCTGGGTGCTGATCGACGACGGGGGAAAGGTCGTCACGCAACGCCAGCAACCCCGCCTCGCGCCTGCCGCCGCCGAGCTTCTGCCCGGCGGCGGCGTTCGGCTGTCCGCGCCCGGCATGGCGCCGTTGACCGTCCCCGTTCCGCAGCGGTCCCTCGCGGTCCCGGTGGAGATCTTCCGCGACAAGGTCGAGGCGGTGCCCGCCGACGACGCGGCCGCGCACGCCTGGTGCAGCACGTATCTCGGCGCCGACGTGCGCCTGGTGTACATGGACGACCCGGCCACACGCCGCCCGGTCGACCCGGAGTACGCACTGCCCGGTGAGACCGTCTCGTTCGCCGACGGCTATCCGCTGCTGCTCACCACCACAGCCTCCCTCGACGCCCTCAACTCGCTGATCTCCCAGGGCGGTCACGCGCAGGAGGGCCCCCTGCCCATGAACCGTTTCCGGCCGAACGTGGTCGTCTCGGGCACCGCCGCCTGGGCGGAGGACGACTGGTCGCGTGTCGCCATCGGCGAGGTCTCCTTCCGGGTCGCCAAGACGTGCGGTCGGTGCGTGGTGACGACGACCGACCAGGACACCACCGAGCGTGGCAAGGAGCCCTTGTTCACGCTCGGACGGCACCGCCGGCTCGGCGGGAAGCTCGTCTTCGGCCAGAACCTGGTGCCCGAGTCCCGCGGCACGATCCGGGTCGGCGATCCGGTCACCGTCCTCGACTGACACCCGGGCCGCGCCGCCGCCCATGACCGGACCCGCACGGGCCGGACCGGCCTCTCCCGTTCCGTCGCCGACCCCGGGAACCCGTCCCCGGGGCCCGGGCGTTGGGCCTGTGGATGAGAAGTTCATGAGTGGTCCCGGCACGGGTGATTTCGCTCTCTCTTTGACCGGGTCGGCGCGTGAACGGCGGCGACGGGGGTTATCACGGAGCGGGAAGGGGGTGCGGGACGGTGCGCGCAATCAGTGGTCTGTGGCGCTGGCGGCACAACCCGCTGCGCCGGGGAACCGATCTGCTCGAAGCCTGGACGGCACTGACGGCTCTGCTGTTGATCCTGGTCGCCGGGCCGGTGATCGGCGCACTCGTCGGCGGCGCCGCCCAGGACGTGCTCCAGGAGTCGGTGCGCGAACAGCGCGAGGTCAGACACGAGGTGACGGCCACCGTGGCCCGCAAGCTGGACCGCTCCCCGCTGGACGCCGACCCCGAGACCTCCTCCGGCAGGGACCTGCGCAGCCGGGTCGTCGCCGACTGGACCGCACCGGACGGCACCTCCCACCACGGCACGGTGCTGGCCGCGCTCCAGAATCCGCGCCCCGGCGACCACTTCACCCTCTGGACGGACCCGCACGGCCGACTGGTGGCCCGGCCGCTGGACTCCGCCACGGCGACCACCCATGCCGTCCTCGCCGGCTTCGGCGCGGCGCTGCTCACGGCGGGTGTCGTGGAGGCCGGCCGACGCCTGGCGGTATGGCGCATGGTCCGTCGCCGGTACGCCCGTTGGGACCGGGCCTGGGACCGGGCGGGCCCGGACTGGGGCAGGACCGGCACCGGCAGCTGACGGCCTTCCGGCTCTGGTCAACCCACCACCTGCGCGCACGCTACGGTGGACCGGCCGAACGCATGCGGTATCGACCCGCGTATCACGAGGTGGGGGCACATCAACGCCATGGCACAGGGCACGGTCCAGGTGACGCACACCGGTACGTCGCGGTGGCGGCGCCGCACGGGTGAGTACGCATCGCTCGCCGCCGCCCTGGAGGCCGCGGCCGAGGGCGATGTCCTCACCGTCGCCCCCGGCACCTACCGGGAGAACCTCGTCATCCAGCGGGCGGTGACCCTGCGCGGCCCCGAGGGCTCCCCCGGATCGGTGCGGATCGCGCCCCTGGACGGGGTGCCGCTGACGGTGCGGGCCTCGGCCGTGGTGCAGGACCTGCACGTCGAGGGCCAGGACGCGGCCGCGCCCGCCCTGCTCGTCGAGGAGGGCACCCCGGAGCTGACGGACCTGCGGATCGTCACCCGGTCCGCGGCCGGCATCGAGGTGCGCGACGGCGCGCGGCCGACCGTACGGCGCTGCTCCGTCGACAACCCGGCCGGCATCGGCATCGCCGTACTCGACGGCGGGGGCGGGGTGTTCGAGGAGTGCGAGGTCCTCGCGGCCGGCCAGGCCGGCGTCGCGGTCCGCGGTGGCGCGCACCCCCGTCTGGAGCGCTGCCGGGTGCACCACACCTCGGGCGTGGGCCTGTCGGTGACCGGTGAGAACTCCGCCCTGGAAGCGGTGGGTTGCGAGGTCTACGAGGTCCGCGGCAGCGGTGTCCAGGTGACCGGGCGGGCGACCGCGCATCTCACCGACTGCGATGTGCACCGTACGACCGCCGACGGTGTCACCCTCGACACGGACGCGGTGCTGACCCTGGCGGACTGCCGTATCCACGACATCCCGGAGAACGCGGTCGATCTGCGGTCCCGCTCCGTCCTGACGCTGACCCGTACGACGGTGCGTCAGTTCGGGCGCAACGGCCTGTCGGTGTGGGACCCGGGCACCCGCGTGGACGCCAACCAGTGCGAGATCTTCGACAGCACGGGCGACTACCCGGCCGTCTGGGTCAGCGACGGCGCCACCGCCGTCCTGGACTCCTGCCGGGTGCACGACGTGCCGGACGCGCTGTTCGTGCTCGACCGCGGCTCACGCGCGGACGTCGTCGACAGCGACCTCTCCCAGGTGCGCAACACAGCCGTCTCGGTCAGCGACGGCGCCACCGCGCAACTGGACGACTGCCGCATCCGGGACGCGGCGACGGGCGCCTGGTTCCGCGACCACGGCAGCGGCGGCACCCTCAACAACTGCACCCTCGACGCCACCCAGACCGGTGTGATCGTCACCAAGGGCGCCGACCCGACGATAGAGCGCTGCACGGTCGACTCCCCCGCCGAAGCGGGCTTCTACGTCTCGGCGGGCGGCCGGGGCAGCTTCCTGAACTGCAGGGTGACGGGCAGCGGCGGCTACGGCTTCCATGTCCTCGACGGCTGCCGTTCCACCCTGCGCAAGTGCCGCACGGAGCGGTGCGCGCGTGGCGGGTACGAGTTCGCCGAGGGCGGCCCGGACGGGGCGTCCGGCGTAGGCCCCGTGGTGGAGGACTGCTCCAGCGACGAGAGCGCGGGCCTCAGGTCGCCCGCCGCCCCGGAGACCGTCGTGCAGACGGTGTCGCAGTCCCCCGGTCTGCTGGGTTCCATCCCCGGTCAGCGCACCACCGAGCCGGAGCCGCCGGCCGCCCCCGCCGAGTCCGAGAAGCCCGTGCGGACCTCGAAGGACGTCCTCGGTGAGCTGGACGCCCTGGTGGGTCTGGACAGCGTCAAGCGCGAGGTGCGGGCCCTGACCGACATGATCGAGGTGGGCCGGCGCCGGCAACAGGCCGGTCTGAAGGCCGCCTCGGTCAAGCGGCACCTGGTCTTCACGGGCTCCCCCGGCACCGGCAAGACCACGGTCGCCCGCCTCTACGGCGAGATCCTCGCCTCGCTCGGGGTGCTGGAGAAGGGCCATCTCGTCGAGGTGTCCCGCGTCGACCTGGTCGGCGAGCACATCGGTTCCACGGCGATCCGCACCCAGGAGGCCTTCGACAAGGCGCGCGGCGGGGTGCTGTTCATCGACGAGGCGTACGCGCTGTCACCGGAGGACTCGGGCCGGGACTTCGGCAAGGAGGCCATCGACACCCTGGTGAAGCTGATGGAGGACCACCGCGACGCGGTCGTGGTGATCGTCGCGGGCTACACGGCCGAGATGGAGCGGTTCCTCTCGGTCAACCCGGGTGTCGCCTCCCGTTTCTCACGGACCATCACCTTCAGCGACTACAACGCCGAGGAACTGCTGAGGATCGTGGAGCAGCAGGCCGAAGAGCACGAGTACCGGCTCGCGCCGGGCGCCTCGGAGGGCCTGCGGAAGTACTTCACGCACCTCCCCAAGGGTCCGGCCTTCGGCAACGGCCGTACCGCCCGCCAGACCTTCGAGGCCATGGTCGAGCGGCACGCCAGCCGGGTCGCGCAGGTCGCCGACCCCAGCACGGACGATCTGACGCTGCTCTACGCCGAGGACCTGCCCGAGTCCTCCTGAGGGCGTGGCGCCGGGACCGGCGCGTCGGGCTTGAGCCGGTCCAGCAGCCGTCGGCGTTCCTCCACGAAGGCGGGGTCCTCCTGGTAGTCGGAGTGGCCCAGGATCGGCGCGGGCAGCGGATGGTCGTCGGTACGGCCGTAGGCGAGGGGGTCCCGCAGGGCGTCGCGGTCCACCTCGGGTCCGCACTCCCCGGTCAGCCGGACCGGGCCGCCGATGGGGTCGGTGGGCCGGTGCAGATTGCGCCAGCAGTCCACGTCCTGGTGCAGGGCGCTCAGCGCGCCCGGTCCGAAGTGGGCCGGGAACCAGCGGCCGTAGAGGCGCTCCAGCGGGGAGCCGTACGTCAGCAGGGCGACGCGTTTGCGGACGGCCGGCTCCAGCTGCCAGGCCGCCGCTGCGGCGAGGACGCTGCCCTGGGAGTGGCCGGAGATGACCAGGCGTCCGCCGGTGGCGCGGGTCCAGGTCGCCATCCGCCAGGTCAGGTCGGGGACGGCGCGTTCGGCGTAGCAGGGCGGCGCGAAGGGATGGGCGGCGCGGGGCCAGAAGGTGCCGACGTCCCAGAGGATGCCGATGGTGCGCCGGGCCGAGGGGTCCTTGTAGGCACGGCGGCCCCAGGTGACGAACAGGATGAAGCCGAGGCCGATCAGCCAGGAGCCCAGCGCCTGCGCGGTGTCCGCGGCGCCCTGGACGACGGCGTACGTGCCGTGGGCGGCGCGCCCGGGTGTCCGTCCGGTGGTCATGGCGCCCACCAGGGCCGCGGCGCCCAGCAGCAAAGTGGCGGTGGAGACGACCGCGATCAGCAGCGGGGCCCGGTCGGTGAGGGTGGCCATCGCGCGTGCACGGGCGATCAGGCGGGTTCGGGTGGTGTCCTTCGCCTCGTCCGGGTAGTCCCCTTCCACCGAGGCCATTTCCGCTCGCCGCAGCAGCCAGGTGCGCCGGCCCATCCAGGCGCAGAGCACCAGCAGCACCAGGAGCAGCGGCGGGATGACGGAAGCCTGCCAGGTCAGCAGGACCGGCGGGCCGGGGATGCTGGTGCCGGTGCCGTCCAGCCAGTCGGCGACCCGCTGGGAGACCCCGCCGGACATCACCCCGCCCAGGGCGCAGGCCAGCATCGCCACGGCGGGCCCGCCCAGGCCGCGCATCGCCGCGCGTGCGTCGGGGCGGGTGCGGTGCAGCAGGTGGGCGACCACGCCGAGCGCGATCACCAGCAGGCCCTGGACGAGGGCGATGGTCCCGAAGGTCATGTCGCCCGGCAGGCGGCCCGTCGACTCCCAGCCCGGGCGTTCCCAGCCGGCGTACACGGCGGTGAGCAGGAGCAGGACCAGGGTGGCCAGCGGGAGCCGTCGTACGAGATGGGCGTCGAGCTCACGGTCGAGGCGGTGCTCGCTGCGGCCCCGGCGGCACACCACCCACACGACCGCGGCCGCGCCGGCGACCAAGGACGCCTCCAGCAGGCGGCCCAGGATGTCGAGCAGGACCGGGCCCCCGGAGCGGTGGTCGTGGCGTGCCGCCGAGGTGCCGACCGCCGCGGCGACGGTCAGCAGCCCTGCGGCGGTGTGGGCGGCGCGCAGCCGGGCCACCAGGCGGCGGCCGTACCAGAAGCCGGGCCGGCTCAGCGCGGTGCGGCCGCTCTCCTCGTCGGGCTCGGCGGCGCGGGACATCGGCTGCTGGGACTCGTAGGCGCTCCAGGTGCGTTGCGAGAGATACCAGAGCAGTCCGGTGAGCGCGGCCGGGACCAGGGCGGCGAGGGCGAGACGGCGGCCGGGCGCACTCCACCAGCCCTCGTTGGAGACCACCGGTGACAGAAAGCCCAGCCAGGAGTGGCGCTCGGCGCAGGTCCGGGTGCCCGCGCACTGCCAGGCGGCGAGATCGAGGGCCACCTCGCAGCAGCCGGCGACCAGCAACACCGTCAGCGTGAGACCGGTCAGCCGCACCAGCAGGCCGTACAGCCGTACGGTCCTGCGGCGCCCTCTGGTGGTGGGGCGCATCCAGTGGGCGAGGTTGACCACCATGAAGGGCAGCAACAACAGCCACAGCGCGCGGCTGCCGTTGCCGGAGGTGAGGTTGCACCACACATAGGCCTCGCGCACCGGTTTGCCCCGGTAGTCCTCCGGCCTGGACTCGGCGTCGGCGTCGTCGGCGCGCCGGAAGACGGCCGCCGTGTCGTCGCCGGTGATCCGCACCGTGCGCGGATCGTCGAGCATGTGCTCGGGTGTCGTCCCACCCACGCCGTGGACCAGGAGTTCCAGGGCGGTTCCGGCTTCCTCCGACCGCGGGACGGGACTCTTGGCCCCGTTGGTCGCGGCGCGTTTCTGCGCACGTTCCACTGTTCGCACTTCCCCCGTGACGTGCCGTCGGCATCTGTCTGTGCGGGCACAAGGATCGCTCTTCGGAGCGCCGCGCACACCACTCGTCACGGAATCTCCCCGATCCGTGTGACAGTCGGTGCCCCGATGCCCCCCGGGATGGCATGCGCGCGTCGGGGTGGTCGGTGGCGCGACGCGCGACACCGCGTGCAAGGATGGGACGTCCGCGCACCGGGTACAGGCAAAATGGCCTGGTCGATGGGGGTCCCCCGGCTCACGCGAAGGCGAGGGTCAGGGGAGGGGGCGCGAGGCGTGTCGGACGGCTTGAGGCGAAAGGAACCGGAGCGTACGTGAGTGAGAATCAGAACCTCCTCGCGGAGCAGCGCCGCGCCCTGATCCTGGACGAGGTCCGGCGCCGTGGTGGCGTCCGCGTGAACGAGCTGACCCGCAAGCTCGGCGTGTCGGACATGACCGTACGGCGCGACCTCGACGCGCTCGCCCGGCAGGGCGTGCTGGAGAAGGTGCACGGCGGCGCGGTGCCGGTGGTGGAGGCGAGCACGCACGAGCCCGGCTTCGAGGCCAAGTCGGGTCTTGAGCTGTCCGCCAAGGAGGACATCGCGCGGGCCGCCGCCGAACTGGTCGCGCCGGGCAGCGCCATCGCGCTGTCGGGCGGTACGACGACCTTCGCGCTGGCCCACCGGCTGGTGGACGTGTCGGACCTGACCGTCGTCACCAACTCGGTGCGGGTGGCCGATGTCTTCCACTCGGCGCAGCGCACCTCGGGTCCCCGGCAGGGCGCGGCCACGGTGGTCCTCACCGGTGGTGTGCGCACTCCGTCCGACTCGTTGGTGGGGCCGGTGGCCGACCAGGCCATCGCGGCGCTCCACTTCGACGTGCTGTTCCTCGGCGTGCACGGCATATCGGTCGAGGCCGGCCTGTCCACGCCGAACCTCGCGGAGGCCGAGACCAACCGCCGGCTCGTGCAGTCGGCGCGGCGGGTCGTGGTGGTCGCCGACCACACCAAGTGGGGGACGGTGGGCCTGAGTTCGTTCGCCGCGCTGGAGCAGGTCGACACACTGGTGACGGACGCGGGACTGTCGGACGAGGCGCGCACTGAGGTGGCGGAGCACCTGCGGCGCCTGGTCGTGGCGGGCGAGCCCGGCGCGGACGACGACAGCTGACCGAAGGCCCGTTAGGGTGACGCTGCCCGGTCAACGATCCACCTCACCGAGGGGGTTTTCGTCCATGGCACGCCAACTGCGCCCGGTGGGCATCGAGTTCATCGAGTCCGCGCCCGTACGCCATGTCTTCGCCCGGCAGATCTCCGCGCCACCCGAGACGGTCTTCTCCGCGCTCGCGGAGGATGTGCCGGGCTGGACCGCGTGGTTCGCGGCGGTGACACTTGCCCGGCCTTTCGACGACGGTGCCCGGCGTGAGATCCGGCTCAAGGGCGGCGTCCGCTTCCTGGAGACGGTCCTGGCCGCCAAGGGGCCCGAGGTGTACGCCTATCGGGTGGATGCGACCAACGCCCCCGGCGCCCGCGCGCTGGTCGAGGAGTGGCGGCTCGCCCCGGCCGGCACCGGCACCCGGGTCCAGTGGACCTTCGCCGCCGCCGGTACACCGCCCTTCCAGGTCGCCCTGCGGCTCGGCCGCGCGAGCCTCGGCCGGGCTTTCCGGGACGCGGTGATCTCCCTGGACCGGCGGCTGACCGCCGCCTGAGGCGTGCCTCTTGGATGAGGTGAGCGCGTGGCCGGGTGCGCCTCGGGATACGCGTAAAAGCCCGTACACACCGTGATCGGTTTCTCTCACCACGGCGGACATGGTGATCGCGGATCGAGCGCACTCCTCCCGCACGATCCGCTCTCACCTGGCTGACACGGCATCAGCGTCTTTGGCGTCGACCTACCTCACGAGGACCACGGAATTGATCGGCGTCATGTCGTAGGGCGCGAACTCGCCCGTCTCGCGGACCACGTCGGAGCAGTTGGTGCCGTTGTACCCGAAGCAGACCTGGAAGCCCGCCCCGCCGGTCTGGTTGTGGACCAGCACGCGGTGGCCGGTGACGTTCGACAGGTTGTGGGAGCCGTAGGTGTAGAAAATGTTCTTGCTCAGAATGGTGCCGTTCGTCTCACGGATACAGAGCGCTCCGCTCGGACAGGGCGTCGCCGCCTGTGCACTGGGCGCTGCGGCAAGTCCAGCCCCCAGAGCCAGAGCCAACCCCGCCGCAGATAGCGCGATCTTGCGCATACTTTCTTCCTCTCCCGTTACGTCCGGCGGCGTTGTTTCTGTCGCCGCCATGCCAGAGGGAATGGTGGTTGCCGAACAGGCGGGAGAGCAATCTTTTCAGTTCTCACTGAAATGTGTTTAAAGATCTTCACGTCGGCTGTCATATTTGATCAATTCAAGGAGCCTCCGACCCACCTTCCTCATCAGGGCCTACGTTGGCCTGCGGAACTGATGCGGATACGTGGAGGCGTTGATCGGCAGGTGCAGTGGGCAGTGCTTGAGACGGCGGAGTCTCGGGGCAGCAAGCCGCAGGGGCGGCCGGAATCGCCGGAACAGCCGGAGCAGGTCACCGGAGTGTCACCGCCGTGCGTGGGGGCTGGTGCGGGTGCTCGGCGACTCGCCCGCGTCGCGGCGGCGTCCTGCGCGCTGCTCGCGGGCGGAGGTCTGGCCGGATGGATCTTCGGCATCGAGACGCTGAAGAGCTTCGTCGCGGGGCAGGCGGTGATGAAGCCCAACTCCGCGATCGCGCTGATGGCGCTGTCCGCGTCGTTGCTGCTGATGCTGTCCGGAGTGCAGAGACCGGCGCTGCTCCGTCTGGCCCGGCTCGGTGCCGGTGTGGGGCTCGGCACGGGTCTGGTCACCCTGGCCGAGTACGTCCTGGACGCCGGTCCGAGCATCGATCAGCTCCTTTTCCGAGACGACTCGGCCTCGCCCGGCCTGCCGCCGGGACGGATGTCGCCGAACACCGCCCTGGCTCTCGTGGTCGCCGGGCTGGGCCAGCTGCTGCTCGCGGGGAAACGTGCCCGCACGGTCCGGCTGGGGCAGGTGTGCGCGCTGATCGCGCTGATGCTCGGGCTGCTACGGGTGTACGGGTTCGTCTACCGGGTGCCACAACTGGGCCAGTTCGACGACTACACCCGGATGGCGCTGCCCACCGCACTCGCCCTGGTGCTGCTGGGGGCGGCCATGTTCCTGGCACGCCAGGACGTCGGGCTGGCGGCACTGTTGATGAACCCGGGCACGACCGGACTGCTGGGCCGGTGGATGGCCGCGACGGCACTGGGAGTGCCACCCGTCCTGGGCTGGCTTCGGCTGATGGGGCAGGACGCCGGCTGGTACGAGACGCGCATGGGCTCGGCGCTGGTGGCCTGCGCCCATGTGGTGGTCCTCACCGTGGTCAGCTTCACCGTCCTGTCGGTGGGGCGCCGCGCGGAGATCGCGCACGACCGCGTCCAGCACCGCATCCGCGAGTACACCTGGCTTCAGCGGTTCATGGATCACACCCCGGCGGCCATCTTCATCAAGGACTGCGCCGGACGGTACCTCGCCGTCAACGCCGGTTTCGAGCGGCTGACCGGCACCCGGCGCGCGGACATCCTGGGGCGGCAGATCGAGGACGTACTCCCCCGGACGAGCGCGGGACCGCTGCGGGCGGCCGAGGCGGAGGTGCAGTACACCGGGCGCAGCCTGGAACGTCAGGACACGCTCCACCTCCCCGACGGCCCGCATCATTTCCTCACCACCCTCTTCCCGCTGACCGACACCTCCGGTGCCCCGTACGCGGTGTGCGGAATCTCCACCGACGCCACCGAACGTGTCCTCGCCCAGCAGGACAGCGAGCGGGCCCGGCAGCGCTTCCACGCGCTGCTGGAGTGCGCCCCGGACGCGACGCTGATCACCGACGGCCGAGGCAGCGTCCTGATGGCCAATGCCCAGGCCGAAGCCCTCTTCGGCCGTCCACGCAGCCGCTTGGTCGGCTCCAGCGTGCACGACCTGGCCCCCGCCCGCACGCGACGGCGCCAGAGCGCGTTGCTGCGCGCGTATCTGACCCGGCCCGAGACCCGGCCGATGAGCGCGGACGTGGATCTGACCGCCTGCGACAGCCAGGGACGTGAGTTTCCGGTCGAGGTCAGCCTCGGTCCGCTGGAGACGGAGGACGGGCTGCTGGTCTTCCTCGCCGTCCGTGACATCAGCGACCGCAAACGAGCCGAGGCCGAAGTCGCGGCCCGCTACCGGCAGCAGCACCACATCGCCTACACCCTCCAGCGCAGCCTCATGGGCAGCCCGCCCGTGCTGGAGGAGTTGCCCACCGCTCGCCGCTACCTGGCCTCCGTCCAGGACGCCGGGGTGGGCGGCGACTGGTACGACTTCATTCCCCTCGGCCCGGGCCGCACCGGCATCGTCATCGGGGACGTGATGGGCCGGGGCCTGGAGGCGGCCGCCGTCATGGGCCAACTCCGCGCCGCCGCCCACGCGCTGGCACAGGCAGGTCTCCCCCCGGACCGGCTGATCAGCGCGCTGGACGCCTTCGTCTGCGACCTGTCCGAGCAGATGGTGACCTGCTGCTACCTGATCATCGACCACAACACGGCGGAAATGACCGCGTGTTCGGCCGGTCACCCGCCCCTTCTCCTCGCCGCGCCGGACCGGCCGGCACACCCGCTGGACCTCCCCACCGGTGTGCCCCTGGGCATCGGCGGCTTCCCGCACGAGTGCACCAGTCGGCCACTGCCCGCCGGAGCGATCCTCGCGCTGTACACCGACGGACTCATCGAACGGCCCCGCGCCGACATCGAAGACCAGATCAACCGTCTGGCCGACGCCCTCAACGCCGCTCTGCACACCTACGGCGCGTCCTCCACCGCGCTGGAACCGGCCGCCGACCACCTCCTCGCCGAGCTCCTGCCGGACGACGACAGTCACGACGACGATGTGACACTGCTCCTCATCCGCGTGCCTCCCGCGGCCCGCGTACAGACCGAGCTCCCGTCCCATCCACGCGCCGTCCCCGACGGCCGCCGCTTCCTCACCACCACCATCACGGCCTGGCGGGTGCCCGCCGACCTGGTCGACACAGCCCGCCTGCTCACCTCCGAGCTGCTGACCAACGCGGTCGTCCACGCCGGCGGCACCCTCACCCTGAGCGTCGAACGCTCCGCAACCGAACTCACCGTCGAGGTGACCGATCAGGGGTCGGCCCGGCCCCGGCCCCGGCAGGCCGACGCAACGGATGAATCCGGCCGGGGCCTCACCCTGATCGGCGCCCTCGCACACCGCTGGGGCACGCGGCCGCATGACCAGGGCAAGACCGTCTGGTGCACGCTCCGCCTCACGCCGTCATGCGGCGGCGATCGGTGATCGCGGGCCGAGAACTCAGGCGTAGTAGTGGATCGTGCCGCGCAACGCGGGTTCGGCCCCTTCGCAGTGCTGTACGAACGTGGCCGCGAGTGCGGTGACCGTGCCGTCGTCGTCACGCGCGAGCTTGCTGATGGTCAGGGTTCCGTTGCTGCGGTTGCAGCCGCCGAAGCCGGATACGTCGAGGCCGGCGATCCCGGGGCCGTTGCCGCGCTCGGCCTGGTAGGTGCGCCCGGCCTCGAAGCTCTCGCCGGTGGGCGGGACGAGCAGCGCCGACCACCGTTCCCGCTTGCCCGACACGTCGTAGGACAGGCCGCCGATGCCCCACTCTTGCAGCGAGAAGATGCTGGTGGCGCCCCTGTGGGTGCCGGAGCGGCCCTGCCCCGGATAGTCGCCCGGATCACTGGCGTAGGTGAAGGACAGGGGATAGGCGCGGTACTTGATGACACCCTTGAGCGCGGGGGCGTCCGGAGCCTCACAACGCTGGGTGTAGGTGGCGTCCAGCAGGGTGACGGTTCCGGATGCGTCGGCCTCGATCTGGTGGACGGAGAACTGGCCGTAGACCTCATTGCAGCCGCGGGACTGTCCGCCCGCGTCGAGGCCGGGGGCACGGCCGGTCACGCCGGCCGGCCGCTCGGCGTCGCGGTAGACGCCGGGGTGCAGCTTCTCGCCGTACGGGGCGGCGAGTTCGACGTCCCACCAGGCGCTGTCGTTCTCGACACGGAACCGCACGGCTTCCAGCGAGCCGTCGACGGTGATGTTCGCCGTCGAGGGGGTGTAGGTCGCGCTGGTCCCCTGCCCTATCCAGTCACCGGCCTCGCTGGTGTAGCGGTAGCTGGTCACGGCTCTCGGAGTGCCGTCGGCCGCCGCGGCGGGCTGGGCCAGGCCCGCGACGAGTCCGAGAGCGGTGGTCACGCTCGCCAGAGCGCCGAGAACGGCGCGCGACCAGCGTCTTGTGCCGTTGTGATGCATGGATTGTTCCCCCTCTGTCGGTCGACCGCCGCGTCAGGCGCTCGAACAGATGTCTCTGTGACAGTCGGTGGACTCTCCCGAGATTCGCCCCACAAACCTCTGGAATCACACATTCCTCACGGCGGGCCTCAGTCGGGCCACACGCCCGTCTCCAGCAGTGAGGCGATCGCGTGGGTGTACGGCGCGATGTCCAGGCCCTGCTCGGCGAGCCACGCGTCGGAGTAGTACTTGTCCAGGTAGCGGTCGCCGGGGTCGCACAGCAGGGTCACCACGCTCCCCCGCCGTCCCTGCGCCACCATCTCGGCGACGATCTTCAGCGCGCTCCACAGGCCGGTGCCCGTCGAACCGCCCGCCCTGCGTCCGATGGCCCGCTCCAGGGCGCGTACGGCGGCGACGCTGGCCGCGTCCGGGACCTTCATCATGCGGTCGATCGCACCCGGTACGAAGCTCGGTTCCATGCGCGGCCGGCCGATGCCCTCGATGCGGGAGCCGCAGTCACAGGTGACGTCCGGATCGCCGGTGGTCCATCCCTCGAAGAAACACGAGTTCTCCGGATCGGCCACACAAATGCGAGTGTCGTGCTGCATGTAGTGGACGTAGCGCGCGAGGGTCGCCGAGGTGCCGCCGGTGCCGGCCGTGGCGACGATCCACGCGGGCTCCGGGAACCGCTCCAGGGCCAGCTGGCGGAAGATGGACTCGGCGATGTTGTTGTTCCCGCGCCAGTCCGTGGCCCGTTCGGCGTACGTGAACTGGTCCATGTAGTGGCCGCCGGTCTCCACCGCGAGGCGGGCCGACTCCTCGTACATCCTGCGTGAGTCGTCCACGAAGTGGCACCGGCCGCCGTGGAACTCGATCAGGCGGATCTTCTCGGCGCTCGTCGTGCGCGGCATGACGGCGATGAAGGGCACGCCGATCAGCTTGGCGAAGTACGCCTCGGACACGGCCGTCGAGCCGCTGGACGCCTCGATCACCGGGCTGCCCGGCCGGATCCAGCCATTGCACAGGCCGTAGAGGAACAGGGAGCGGGCCAGCCGGTGCTTGAGGCTGCCGGTCGGGTGGGTCGACTCGTCCTTGAGGTACAGGTCGATGCCCCACCGCTCGGGCAGCGGAAAACGCAGCAGATGGGTGTCGGCCGACCGGTTGGCGTCGGCCTGCACCTTGCGGACGGCCTCTTTCAGCCAGTGGCGGTAGGCGGGATCGGTGTGGTCGACGTCAAGGGTTTCGCCGGTCCTGACCGGTTGGGGGGTGCTCACGCCGGGGGCTCCTTACGCTGCGCGCCGACGGGCGCGTCGCGCGGCCGCCACATCGATCATAGACAGCTCCCACACGCTTCTCACCTGCATAAACATACCTTTGGGCATCTCAAAGGCACGCCTGTGGACGGCTGCCGCACCTCTCTGGGGGCGCATTCGCACGAGTGCTCCGGGTGCCCACGTCGAGGCGGTCGTGCGCACTGGTGCTCGACGCCGGTGGCGGGCAGACTGCCCGACGGGACGAAGGTCCGGACGGGGGCGCACACTGGATCACGACACGAACAGAACGGCGACCTGTGCACAGGCTCGGGTCGGCACCCACACGCACAAGGGGGCGGGGCGGGATGGCGGAGCCGGAGTTCACGGCGACCGGCGTGCGGATCGGGAAGCGGCTGCGTTCGCTCACCCGGGCCGGGCAGGTCCGGATCACCGACGGCAGGCTCGAATTGCTCACCAGTTACGGCAGTGAGATCGACAGCGCGCCGGTCCAGGCGGTGCGCGCCTCCAAGCCCTGGTTCGCCCCGGACGACCGGGCCCTGGCGGACCTCAACGGCAAGCGGTACCTGTTGACCCTGGGCGATCACGACCCCGCCCCCGGGGAACCCGGCCCACCGGCTGCGCGCCGGTTCATCGAGGCCGTACAGCGGGCCGCGGGCCGTAGCCGCTGAACCACCGCGAGTTGCGGGACCACGCCCCCTGCGTCACGCTGGTCCCACGTCACTCTGGGTTTACCGGCGATAACGCTGCGAACCAGCCCGCCGGGCACGACAGCAGGCGGCCGTTTCAGAGGCACCCTGCTGAATCGATCCGAACTCCGTGTTCTTCCGGACCTCTACGTCGGGGAGTCGCAGCCGTGATCAGCCACCCAAGCAGGCATTGCACGGTGGAGCTCCAAGCCCTGCCGTCGCGGATCGGCCAGGTCCGCAGAATCCTTTCAGCGCAGTTGCGCTACTGGCATCTGGATCCCCTCATAGACCGCGCCGCGCTCGGTGTGACCGAGCTCCTCGCCAACGTCCACCGCCATGCCCAGCCCGACAAGACGTGCACCGTGGAGATCGAGCTGCTGCTCGACCGGCTCACGGTCTCGGTGCACGACCACGACCCGCGCATGCCGGTCGTGGCCGACATCGAGGGCGTCCCGCACCACGAGGACGCCGACACGCTCGCCACCTGTGGGCGCGGGCTCGCCATGGTCGCCGCGGTCAGCGAGAGCTGGGGCGTCCGCCCGGACGGCGAGTCCGGCAAGGTCGTGTGGTTCACCCTGCCGACGCCACCGGCCGTACGGGCGGGGTCCGCCCGGCCACCGCGACGGGCGGTCGTGGAGAAACCGGCGTACACGGTCGACACCGTCAGCCTCCACAGGACCGAACATGCCCCCGCCCGGTCGGCCGTAGCAGGCTGACCCCTTCTTGGCTCTTTCGCCTTCGGGGCGCTCTCAGCCGGTGTCGAGACGGCGATCGTGCTCAGCCCTTCGGGTCTCCGCGCTCCCCCAGAGGGGGGACCCCCAACCGTCTCGACACCGGCGCGCCCCTACGGCTACTCCGTGGCGATTGCCCTGAGTACGTCCAGGCAGGCTGCCCTGCGGGCCGGGCGCAGGCCCGCGAGGGCTCCTGCGGCCAGGCCCACCAGGGCCACCACCGCCAGTTGGAGTGGGGGCATCGCGAAGGCGAAGGAGCTGTCGCTCGCGCCGTCGGAGGCCTTGACGAGCACCCAGCCCAGGAAGCCGCCGAGGGCGAGCCCGCCGACCGTGCCGAAGGCGGCGACCAGGACGGACTCCCAGCGGACCATGGCCCGCAGTTGGGCGCGGGTCTGGCCGACAGCCCTGAGCAGACCGAGTTCGCGGGTGCGCTCGTGGATCGCCAGGGTCAGCGTGTTGGCGATGCCGAGGAGGGCGATGAGCACCGCCAGGGCGAGCAGCGCGTAGACGAGGGTGAGCATCATGTCGATGCCGCCGGCCGCGGACTGGGCGTACTCGTCGCGGGTCTGCACCTCGGGGTCGCCGTACCGTTCGGCGACCTTCTCCACCGCGGCCGTGCCGGCGCCCGCGCCGACGCCGTCCTTGAAGGAGACGGCAACGAGGGTGTCGGAGTCCTGGGTGCGGTGCGGGGCCCAGGCGGCGCGGGTGATGACGTAGTCGCCGGCGAGTTCGGACCGACCGTAGACCGCGCGGACGGTG
The DNA here is from genome assembly GCF_001685355.1 of Streptomyces lincolnensis. Classification (GTDB taxonomy): domain Bacteria; phylum Actinomycetota; class Actinomycetes; order Streptomycetales; family Streptomycetaceae; genus Streptomyces; species Streptomyces lincolnensis. Next base: position 1,165,132 of record NZ_CP016438.1, read on the forward strand.
AAGGTCTCCTTCGTGCCGTCGGTGAAGGTCAGCCGGGTCCTGTCGCCGGTCCTGAGGCCCTGCTCGTCGGCCTCGCTCTTGGTGATGGCGATGCCGTCGGTGCCGAGGGAGGGCAGGGAGCCGTCGATCCTGCCGAGGTCGAAGGTGCGTTCCAGGGCGAGCGGGTCGGTGACGGTCAACGCCCGTCCCTTGCCGTCGACTTCGGCGACACCGCGGCCCAGCCCGACGGCCGTGTCCACCTCGGGCAGCCGCTGGATCGCCGGCGCCAGGCGGGGGGTGAGGCCGCTGCCGCCTCCGCCGAAGGCCGGAGTGCTGACCGCGACGTCGCCCGCGAAGGAGCGGGAGACCGTCTGGTCCATGGTGGCCTTCAGCGAGGCGCCGAACACCGTGAACAGGGACACCACGGCCACACCGATCATCAGCGCGCTGGCCGTGGCGGCCGTCCGCCGGGGGCTGCGCAGCGCGTTGCGTCGGGCGAGGCCGCCGGTGACGCCGCGCAGCCTGTCGAGGGGGCCGCCGAGGACGCGTACGGCCGAGGTGGACGCGACCGGGCCGAGGACCACGAAGGCGGCCAGGGCCAGGACGGCGCCGGTGCCCGCGAGCCAGAGGGACGGTGACATCAGGACGCCGGTGAGCGTGACGGCGACCGCCAGGGCGGCGAGGCCCAGGCCGGTGACGGCACGGACGCGGGAGGCGCCGGAGGTGTCGACGGCGGTCTCGCGCAGGGCCGCCAGGGGTGCGGTGCGGCCGGCGCGGACGGCGGGCAGCAGGGCCGAGCCCAGGCAGACCACGATGCCGACCGCGAGCGGCAGGGCCATCGACAGCGCGCTGATCACCAAGTCCCCTTCCGGGAAGGGGAATCCGATGGCGGGGAACAGGGCCTGGAGTCCGGCGGCGACGCCGATGCCGCCCGCCAGGCCCGCCGCCGACGCGATCACGGCCACGGCGCTCGCCTCGACGAGCGTGGTCGCGGTGACCTGGCGGCGCGAGGCGCCGAGGGCCCGCAACAGGGCGTTCTCCCGGGTGCGTTGGGCGACGACGATCGCGAAGGTGTTGTGGATCGAGAAGGTCGCGACCAGCAGGGCCACGCCCGAGAACACCAGCAGGAACGTCGTGAAGAGGGACAGGAACTGGCTGGAGATCATCTCCGTGTTCTCCTCGGCCGACTCCTGACCGGTGATGGCCTCGACTCCCCCGGGCAGTACGGGAGTCAGCCGGTCCACCAGCTCCTGCTGGCCGACTCCGGGCCCGGCCCGCACCTGGATGCTCGCCGCTTCGCCGGGCCGCGCCGTGAGGTACTTCTCGGCGTCGGCCTGGGTCATGCCGGTGAAGGTCACCTGCGCCATGCCGTCCTCGCCGCCGAAGGTCGCGAGGCCGACGACGGTCACCTTCACCGGGTCGGGCGTGCGCAGGGTCGTGGTGTCACCGAGCTTCAGGTCGCCGCGCTCGGCGGTGCCGCGGTCGATGACGACCTCACCGGACTTCGTGGGGGCGCGGCCGTCGGCGAGCCGGTAGGCGTTGAGTTCCGGGTCGGTGATCCAGTTGCCGGCGAGGGTCGGCGGGCCCTGGCCGCCGATCGGGTCGCCGTTCGCACCGACGAGTTGACCGGCGCCCTGGATGTTGGGGGCGGCCGCCTCGACACCGGCGACCTTGTCGACGGTGTTCAGCAGGTCGACGGGGACCGGCTGCCGGACGCCCTCGCTCTCGCCGGGGGTGGTGATGGCGTCGGAGCTGCGGATGACGGCGTCGGTGCCGCTGGTCGCGTTGCCGAACATGGTGTCGAAGCTGGCGCGCAGGGTGTCGCCCATCACGAGGGTCCCGGCGAGGAAGGCCACACCGAGGAAGACCGCGAGGAACGTTCCGGCGAAGCGCCGCTTGTGGGCGCGCAGGGAGGACACGCTCAGGCGTACGGCGGTGTTCATGACGGCCCCTCCGTCCGTGGGGTGACCTCGAAGGCCTTCATGCGGTCCAGGACCTTGTCGGCGGTCGGGGATTCCATGCGGTCGACCAGGCGTCCGTCGGCGAGGAAGACGACCTCGTCGGCGTGGGCGGCGGCGACCGGGTCGTGGGTGACCATGACGACCGTGCGGGACGTCTGGCGGGCCGCACGCCCCAGCAGGCCAAGGACCTCCTCGCCGGAACGGGAGTCGAGGTTGCCGGTCGGCTCGTCGGCGAAGACGACGTCCGGCTGTCCCGCGAACGCCCGTGCCACGGCGACGCGTTGCTGTTGTCCGCCGGAGAGTTCGGTGGGCCGGTGGTGCAGCCGGTCGCGCAGTCCGACGACGTCGACGAGCGCGTCGACCCACTCCCGGTCGCCCCCGCCGCCGGCGAGGTCGAGCGGCAGGGTGATGTTCTCCGCGACGGTCAGCGTCGGCACCAGGTTGAACGCCTGGAACACGAAGCCGACGCGGTCCCGGCGCAGCAGGGTGAGGCGGCGGTCGTCGAGGGAGCCCAGGTCGGTGCCGCCGATGTACGCGGCGCCCGAGGTGAGACTGTCGAGTCCGGCCGCGCAGTGCATCAGGGTGGACTTGCCGGAGCCCGAGGGCCCCATGATCGCGGTGAAGCGGCCCGCCGGGAAGTCGACGCTCACCCCGTCCAGGGCCCGCACGCCGGTGTCGCCGCTGCCGTACACCTTCACGGCGTCGACGACCCGGGCCGCCGTCCGCACGGTGGTCGTGGCGGTCATGCCGCACCGCCCTTGCCCGTACGGCCGAACTGCTCGTCCAGGACGGACAGCCGGCGCCAGTACTCCTCCTCGTCGATCTCCCCGGCGGCGAAGCGGCGGCCGAGCATCGCGATCGGCGAGTCGCCGGTGGGGCCCGCGTCGGCGACGGCACGCCAGGAGCCCCGGCGGCCGCGCCACACGGTGCGACGCAGGACGGTGACGACGCCGAGCACGACCGCCGCCCAGATCAGCGGGAAGAACAGGATCCACGGTCCCGGGCCGCCCTCCCAGTGCGCGAGTGTCTGCATCTCGAGTCATCTCCTCGGTGGGTGTTGTCGTGATGACTCGAGACTGGCTCCGGGAAGGGGTCCGGGTCGTCGTACGGCCAGCGGCAGTGCGCCTACCTCCCGGGGAGTACGTCGGGGCTCGATCTCTGTAACTACTAGTATGTACAGTGGGTGGATGAGCACCTCGGAGCGACTGATCGAGTCCACGCGCGAGCTGCTGTGGGAGCGCGGCTATGTGGGCACCAGCCCCAAGGCCATCCTGGAGCGGTCGGGCGCCGGGCAGGGCAGCATGTACCACCACTTCGACGGAAAACAGGACCTCGCCCTGGCCGCGATCCGGCGGACGGCCGAGGAGTTGCGGGCTACCGCCGAGGGAGTACTCGGCGGGCCGGGCACGCCGTACGAGCGCATCGAGGCGTATCTGCGGCGGGAGCGCGACGTGCTGCGCGGCTGTCCGATCGGGCGGCTCACGATGGATCCGGACATCGTCGCCAACGACGACCTGCGCGCGCCGGTCGACGAGACGCTCGACTGGATCCGCGAACGAATCGCCGGAATCGTCGAAGAGGGCAAGGAGCAGGGCCGGTTCGCCGCCTCACTGGACGGCGAGGAGATCGCGGCGACCGTCATCGCGACCGTCCAGGGCGGCTACGTCCTCGCCCGCGCGTCGGGCTCTCCCGCCGCCTTCGACGCGGGCGTACGGGGCCTGCTGTCCCTGCTCGCCCCGCAGTCCTCGTAAAGCGGTTCACGGACGCGCACGCCGACCGGCGACGACCATCCGGTCCGAGCCGCCTCAGGAGGCACTTGATGCTGGCCATGCAGTACGAACTCACCCTGCCCGCCGACTACGACATGGGCGTCATCCGCGGCCGCGTGGCCCGGGTCGGGCATCTGCTCGACGACTGGGAGGGGCTCGGGTTCAAGACGTATCTGATGCGGGAGCGGGGGGTGAACGGCTCGCCGGTGAACCAGTACGCGCCGTTCTATCTCTGGAACACTGTGGAGGGCATGAACTCCTTCCTCTGGGAAGGCGCCTTCCAGGGGCTCAGCCACGACTTCGGGCGGCCGTCGGTGCGGCAGTGGACGGGGATCGCCTACGAGGAGAGCGGCGCCGTCGGCGCCCCGGGGCGGGTGGCGGTGCGCAGGCGCCAACCCGTGCCGGAGGGAGTCGAGTTGGCCGGGTTCATGGCGGACGCGGTGGGTGAGGCGGAGCGGCTGGCCGGGGAGGAGGGGGCGGTGTTCGCGGCCGCCGTCGTGGACACCGCCCGTTGGGAGCTCGTGCACTTCTCACTCTGGGGGCACGAGACGCCGAAGGCCGAGGGTGAGGTGTTCGAGGTGCTGCATGTGTCGGCGCCGGGTCACGAGCGGCTTGCCCGGGGGCGCCAGTGGTGAACATGGTGCGTACGGTGCTCGGGGACGTGCCCGCCGAGCAGTTCGGGGTGTGCGATGCCCACGACCACCTGTTCTTCGGCAGTCCCCGACTGCCCGGGGAGGAGCTGCGGAGCGCGTCCGCGGCGCGGGCCGAACTGGTCGCGTTCCGCGCGCAGGGCGGTGCCGGCGTCGTGCAGTGGACGCCGTACGGGCTGGGGCGGCGGGCGGCCGATCTGCCGCCGCTGTCCCGGGAGACGGGGGTGCATGTCGTCACCGCGACCGGGCTGCACCAGGCCGTCCACTACACCGAGGACACACTCGGCGCCCTGCGCGGCCGGCTGGCCGAGGTGTTCGTCACCGAACTCACCGAGGGCATCGGCACGTCGGGGGTCCGCGCGGGGCTGATCAAGGTCGCCGGGGGTTTCCACGCGCTCGACGCGCACGCCGTCTGGACCATGAGGGCTGCGGCCGAGGCCCATCATGCGACGGCGGCTCCGATCGCCGTCCATCTGGAGCTGGGGACCGGTGCGCTGGACGTGCTGGACCTGTTGTGCGGCGAGTTGGGGGTGCCGCCCGAGCGGGTGGTCCTCGGGCATCTCAACCGCTCCCCCGACTTCGCCGTGCACCGCCAGGCCGCGCGGAGCGGCTGTTATCTCGCCTTCGACGGGCCGTCACGGGCCCACCACGCCACGGACTGGCGGATGCCGGACGCCGTGCGGGCCCTCGCCGAGGCGGGCCACGGTGACCGGCTCCTCCTGGGCGGCGACACCACGACCGCGGCGGCGCGTTCGGTCAACGGCGGCGCGGGGATGCCGTATCTGCTGCGCCGGGTGCGGCCGCGGCTCGCGCTCGAACTGGGTGAGGAGCTGGTGCGGCGCATCCTCGTCGACAACCCCGGCCGGGCTTTCGCGGTGGCGTGGCCCGATCGTGTCGTTCCTTGGCCCTCCTGACGCTTTCGGCCACGGCGGGCGAAAGGAGGATGGGAGGTGACGGAGGAAAGGTGACGCGATGGCCCTGGAGATGCGCGAGCGGTGCGAACGCTGCGAGACCGCGGCACTGCCGCCCGACGCCGCGGCCCGCATCTGCTCCTACGAGTGCACCTTCTGTGTTCCGTGCACCGATTCCATGCAGGGCATCTGCCCCAACTGCGGCGGCGAACTGGTCCCGAGGCCGCGCCGCGCCGTGTGAGCCGCGCGGTTCGGGTTCATCTGCAGAGCGCGTCGATGTCGTCGGAGAAGGTCGGGAACTCGGCCCGGGCGGTGCCGACGATGTCCCGGGCGGCGCGGCGCGGGGTGGTCGCGTATCGCTCGGCGAGTCCGGTGAGCGCCGCGTTCGCGCGCCCCTCGTACCGCTCGAACTCCACGACCTCCATGGGGCCCAGACCGTCGGCCAGCAGCCACAGGAAGTCGGACAGATTCGCCGCCACCACGCCCCGCTCCCCCTCCGAGCCCAGGAACACCACGGGCTGCTCCACGAGAGGCCGCCCCGCCCGCACGCACCACAGCGCGGCGAGACCGCCTGTGCCGTCCTGCCCGAAGACCCGGTAGGCCTGACCGTCGGCATCGTGGTTGCCGGTCCATTGACGCAGCCAGTCGGTGGTCTCCTCGGCGGAGTCGAACGCGTCGTAGGGCTCGAAGTCGACGCCCTCGCCCTCGTCGTAGTCGAACGCCACCCGGGCCACCTCGGCCAGCTCGGGCGGAAATCCGCGGTCGCCGTCAGTCGTCTCGATCATGCGCGCAGGCTAGCCGCAGGCACTGACAGCGGCCCCCGTGTCATCCAGACGTCCAGCGCGGACCGCTAAGGAGCCGTTCTGCCGGAGTCCAGTCGCCCCACGTGGGCCACGTTCTCCCGGTCCTCGGTGTCTGTGGCGGCCTCGGCGGTGAACCAGGCGTCGAGGATTTCCTTGAGCAGTGGTTCGGAGGTGAGGCGCAGGCTGAGGGCGAGGACGTTGGCGTCGTTCCAGCGGCGGGCGCCGTCCGCGGTGTACGCGTCCGTGCACAGGGCGGCGCGGACGCCGGGGATCTTGTTCGCGGCGATCGAGGCGCCGGTGCCGGTCCAGCAGCACACGATGGCCTGGTCGGCCGTGCCGGTGGTGACCTCGCGGGCCGCGGCCTCGGAGCAGACGGCCCACCGGGGGTCGTCGCCGGGGGCCAGCGCGCCGTGCGCGCTCACCTCGTGGCCGCGTGTGCGCAGTTCCGCCACCAGGCTGCGCGCCACGGGCTCGTCCATGTCCGAGGAGACGGAGATCCGCATGCTCCGAGCCTACTCGGGGATGTCAGTCGTCGGTGTCCCGGCGTTCGTCGCGCAGCGCCGACCACCGGGCGAGTCGGCGGCGGATGTCCTCCTCGTGGCCGCTGCCGGTGGGGTGGTAGAAGGTCTCGCGGTCCATGCCCTCGGGGAAGTAGTCGGCGCCGGAGAAGCCGTCCGCTGTGTCGGGGTCGTACTGGTAGCCCTCGCCGTAGCCGATGTCCTTCATGAGGCGGGTGGGCGCGTTGAGGATGTGTGCCGGTGGCATCAGGGAGCCGGTCCGGCGGGCGCGTTGCTGTGCGGCGCCGAAGGCCCGGTAGACGGCGATGGACTTGGGGGTGGTCGCCAGATAGGTGACGGCCTGGGCGATCGCGAGTTCGCCTTCCGGTGAGCCGAGGCGTTCGTACACGTCCCAGGCGGCCAGGGCCTGCTGTACCGCCTGGGGGTCGGCCGTGCCGATGTCCTCGTTGGCGAAGCGGACGAGGCGGCGGGCGATGTAGAGAGGGTCCTCGCCGCCGTCGAGCATGCGGGCGAGCCAGTACAGGGCGGCGTCGGGGTCGGAGCCGCGCATGGATTTGTGCAGCGCCGAGATCAGGTTGTAGTGGCTCTCCTGGGCCTTGTCGTACAGCGGTGCGCGCCGTTGGATCTGCTCGGTGAGCGCGGCGGTGTCCAGCGGTGGTGTGCCGGCGGGCAGGGACTGGAGTTGTTCGGCCATGTTGAGCAGGAACCGGCCGTCGCCGTCCGCCATCGCGATGAGGGACCGGCGGGCCTCGTCGTCCAGCGGCAGTTCGCGCTCCGTGAGCTGCTCGGCGCGGGCCATCAGGGTGTCCAGGGCGGCGGTGTCGAGGCGTTGGAGGACGAAGACCCGGCAGCGGGAGAGCAGGGCGCCGTTCAGTTCGAAGCTGGGGTTCTCGGTGGTGGCCCCGACCAGGACGACGGTGCCGTCCTCCACGTACGGCAGGAAGCTGTCCTGCTGGGCCCGGTTGAACCGGTGGATCTCGTCGACGAACAGCAGCGTGCCCCGGCCGATCTCGCGCCTGCGGCGGGCCGCCTCGAAGACCTTCCTCAGGTCGGCGACGCCGGAGAAGGTGGCCGACAACGGCTCGAAGACCAGCTCGGTCCGCTGCGCCAGGAGCCGGGCGATGGTGGTCTTCCCGCACCCGGGCGGCCCCCACAGGACCGCCGACACCAGCCGGCCCTGCTCCACCATGCGCCCCAGGGGAGCGTCGGGCGCGAGCAGGTGCTCCTGCCCGACGACGTCCTCCAGGGTGCGCGGACGCAGCCGGTCGGCCAGCGGGCGCTGCGTGTCGTCCTCGAACAGGGACGGTGTCTGTTCCTCGTGCTTCATGAAGCGGTCCGTGACTGCGAGAGGGCGGGTGTGCGTCGGTCGGCCGAGGGCCTCGGCCCGGTCCGCGACCGTCTACCGGGCCCATCCTCGCCGAGCGTCACGTCACCGTGCACCTCGACGTGGGTGAAGGGCGGGGCGGCGGTCGCGCGGCACCGTCTCCAGGACGAGGTGGTACGAGTGGTCGACGAGGTCGGCCACCAGGTCCGCGGAGACGCCCCGGCCGGCTCCTACGGAGATCCAGTGCCGCTTGTCGAGGTAGCGGCCCGCAGTGATCGAGGTGTGCCGGCCTCGCAGCAGCCGCCCGTACTCCGGTTCCGCTTTGACGGTGACGATGAGTTCGTCGGGATCGTCGGTGACGATCAGGAAGACCTTGCCCGCCACCTTGTAGACGTCCAGGTGCTCGGTGAAGGGGCGCCCGTGGCCGACCCCGGGCAGCGCGAGGGCCGTGGTGCGCGCGGTGTCCTGGACCTGCTCTCCGCTGAGGGGCATGGTGGTCGGCTCCGGTGATCGGGGGAGGTCCCACCCATTCTCTCGTCGGGATCGACGGAGAGGACGGTAGGCTGCGGACACGTGATGGTCAGCAAGCGACACCTCTCAGGGCCCCGCTTCACCGCCGAGGCCGAGTCGGCCTCCGTCCCGCTGTACGGCTTCCAGCCGCCGGTCGGCACCCCGTACGGCCTGGAAGTGACCACGGTCGAGGACTTCCACGCCGACCACGACGACTGGCCGTGGAACCCGCCCCGTCCCGGCCGGGCCACCTTCCACTACCTGATCCTGGTCACCGAAGGTGAACTGCTCCACGACGTCGATCACGTCACGCACACCGTCACACCCGGCCAGTGGCTGTGGGTACGCGCCGGGCACGTGCAGTGCTGGCACGACCCCAGCACCGCCCGCGGTCCCTTCGTCCTGTTCGAGCCGGAGGTGCTCCGCGCCGACACGGCACGCCTGCTGGCGCCCCTCACCGCGCACGACGCCCCCGCCGTCCTGACCCCGCACCCCGACGACGCCCCCTGGCTGGAGCGGACGGTGGCGCAGCTCCTGGACGAACACCGGGCACTGGGACGCCGCCCCCTCGACACCCACCACGCCCTGCGGTGCAGCCTCCTGGAAACCCTGCTGCTGCGTCTCGCCCACGCGGCAGGCGACCCGGCCCCGAGCGCCACCGGCGGGCGCAGTGACACCTACGACCGGTTCCTGGACGCCCTGGAACTGCACTTCCGTGAGCTGCACCGCGTCGACGACTACGCCCGGCTGCTCGGCTGCTCGGTGCGCACCCTCAGCCGCGCCGCCCGGACCGCCACCGGCGAAGGAGCCCGGGACATCATCAACGAACGCCGGCTCCTCGAAGCGCGCCGCCTCTTCGACCACTCCGGGTGGACCGCCCCCGCGGTCGCCGCCCACCTCGGCTTCACCGACACGGCCAACTTCGGCCGCTTCTTCCGCCACCACACCGGCCTCGCACCCGCCGCCTACCGGGCTCGGACCCGACCGATGACCTGAGCCCGCAGGGTCCGGTCCGTCTTCATCTCCCGCGTCAGGCCAGCGCGCCCAGCGGATCGTCCAGTACCGGCTGCCACGCCAACTCCGCCGCGCCGACGAGGCTGTTGTGGTCGAGGGTGCACGCCAGGATGGGCACGCCGCCGGACTGTCCCCACAGGCTGCGCTCGGCGACGACCGCGCGCAGCCGCTCCGGGTCGGCTTCGAGGAGGGAGCGGTGGAGTCCGCCGAGGATGATGCGGTCCGGGTTGAGGATGTTGACCAGTCCGGCCAGGCCCAGGCCGAGCCGGTCGATGAGCGCCTCGGCGGCGGTGCGGATCGCCGGGTCGTCGTAGTGGTTGCGGACCAGGTCGTTGGACTGCTGGAGCAGGGAGACCTCGGGTCCCGGGTCGCGTCCGGCGGCCGTGAGGAAGGCCAGCGGGTCGGCCTCGACGTCGAGGCAGCCGCGGCTGCCGCAGTGGCAGGGGCGGCCCTCGGGGTTGACGGTGAGGTGGCCGACCTCCAGGGCCAGGCCCGAACTGCCGGTGTGCAGGCGCCCGTCCAGGACCAGCGCGCCGCCGACGCCCCGGTGTCCGGTGGCGACGCAGAGCAGGTCCCGGGCGCCCCTCCCGGCGCCGTGCCGGTGCTCGGCGAGCGCGGCGAGGTTGACGTCGTTGCCGGCGAAGGCCGGTCCGGTGATTCCGGCCGTACGCACGCACTCCTCGAAGAGGCGGCGGACCGGCGCGCCGACGGGCCAGGCCAGATGCAGCGGGTTCAGGGCGAGTCCGTCCGGTTCGGCGACCGCGGACGGTACGGCGAGGCCGGCGCCGACGCAGCGGCGTCCGGTGGTGCGCAGCAGGTCGGCGCCGGCCTCGACGACCGAGACGAGCACCTTGGCCGGGTCGGCGTCGACGGTCTCGCAGCCGGGCGCGGTGGCGACGATACGGCCGCCCAGGCCGACCAGTGCCGCCCGGAAGCCGTCGGCGTGCACCTGCGCGGCCAGCACGACGGGGCCGTTCTCGGCGACGGCGAGCCGGTGCGAGGGCCGTCCCTGGGAACCGGCCGCCGCGCCGGGCCTGGCGTCCACCCGGATCAGCCCGAGCGCCTCCAGCTCGGCGGCGACCGCACCGGCCGTGGCCCGGGTCACCCCGAGCTCGGCGGTGAGCACCGCACGGGTCGGCGCGCGTCCGGTGTGCACAAGCTCCAGTGCGGGCCCGAGCGCACCGCGTCCCCGGTCCAACCGTGCCCTGGAGATGGTCCCTTCCCCCGCCGTCCGGGGGTCCGCCTTCCCGCTCATGAGGGCGAGTCTCCCATGATCCGCACGTACGGCCGCCTACAGACCGCTGACCCGCAGCGTGATGTTCAGCCGCCCGGTCAGTCCCAACTCCGGCGGGGCGGTGCCGGCGTGCACCCGGGGCACGCCGTGGAAGGCGAGCCGGGCGGGTCCGCCGAAGACGAACAGATCACCGCTGCGCAGTTCGACGTCCGTGTACGGGCGGGTGCGGGTCTCGGTGTTGCCGAAGCGGAAGACACAGGTGTCGCCGAGGCTCAGGGACACCACCGGGGCGTCGGACTTCTCGTCGCTGTCACGGTGCATGCCCATGCGGGCGTCGGCGTCGTAGAAGTTGATCAGCGCGATGTCGTACGCGGCCACGTCCTCGCCCACGGCGTCGCGCACGGCCCGACGGCCCAGGTCGCCGAGCCGGTCGGGGAACGGCTTCACGGGGGTGCCGTCGCCGTCGACGACTGTCCGGGCGTAGCCGTACGGGTACCAGTGCCACCCGAGGCAGACCTGGCGGGCGGTCATGGTGCCGCCGCCGGGGGTGCGCACGGTGCGCAGGCCGGCCGGGGGACGGGCCCAGTCGCGGCAGGCGGCCAGCAGCTCGCGCTGGCGGTCGGTGTCCAGCCAGCCGGGGAGGTGCACCGCGCCGGGCGCGATCTGTGTGCGGGGCCTCGGGAACAGCTCGGCGTCCATGGTTCCCATCCTGCCCGAGCGAGGGTGGGCCGCGGCTCGGCTAGCCTGGACGCACGATGGACGACCGTATGACGACCCCCTGGGGCGAGCTCGCGCCGACCCGTTTTCCGGAGGATCCGCGCGACAGGCTGCGTGCCTGGGACGCCTCCGACGAGTACCTCCTGCGGCATCTCGCCGAGACGGGGGTGGACCTGACCGGGACGGTCGTGGTGATCGGTGACCGCTGGGGCGCGCTGGTCACGGCGCTCGCGGCGCACCGGCCGACGCAGATCACCGACTCGTACCTCACGCGGGAGGCGACGCGGGCCAATCTCGCCCGGAGCGGCGTCGAGCCGGGCGCGGTCGAGCTGCTGACCACGCAGGACGCCCCGCCCTCCCGGATCGACGTGCTGCTGGTGCGCGTGCCGAGGAGCCTGGGGCTGCTGGAGGACCAGCTGCTGCGGGTGGCGCCCTCGGTGCACGCGGGCACGGTCGTCGTCGGCACCGGCATGGTGAAGGAGATCCACACCTCGACGCTGACGTTGTTCGAGCGGATCCTCGGCCCGACGCGGACCTCGCTCGCCGAGAAGAAGGCCCGGCTGATCCTCACCACTCCCGAGCCGTCGAGGGAGCCGGTCACCAACCCCTGGCCGTACAGCTACGCGTTGCCCGACGGCATCGGAGTGGTGTCGGGGCGCACGGTGGTCAACCACGCGGGGGTGTTCTGCGCCGACCGGCTCGACGTCGGCACCCGGTTCCTCCTCCAGCACCTGCCGGAGACGAAGGGCGCGCGACGGGTGGTGGACCTCGGGTGCGGCAACGGCGTCGTCGGTACGGCCGTCGCGCTGGCCGATCCCGAGGCCGAGGTGCTGTTCGTGGACGAGTCGTTCCAGGCCGTGGCCTCGGCGGAGGCGACGTACCGGGCGAACGGCGTGCCGGGACACGCGGAGTTCCGGGTCGGGGACGGGCTGGCGGGCGTCCCGGCGGGCAGTGTCGACCTGGTGCTGAACAATCCGCCGTTCCACTCGCACCAGGCGACGACGGACGCGACGGCGTGGCGGATGTTCACCGACGCCAAGCGTGCGCTGCGTCCGGGCGGCGAGCTGTGGGTGATCGGCAACCGGCATCTCGGATATCACCTGAAGCTGAAGCGCCTGTTCGGCAACAGCAGGCTGATGGCCAGTGACCCGAAGTTCGTGGTGCTCAAGGCCGTCAAGCGGTAGGACGCCGAGCGGCGGGCGCCAAGCGGTGGGACATCAGGCGGTGCGGCGTCAAGCGGTGGGTGAGCCGCGCAACGCCCTCGGTGAGGCGCCCAGTTCACGTCGGCATGCCTTGTTGAAGGCCTGGAGGTCGGGGATGCCGACGGAGGCGGCGACGGCGGGGATGGACAGCGTCGAGGCGCGCAGCAGATGGTGCGCCCGGTCGAGTCTTCGGCGGCGGACGTAGCCGACGACCGTGGTGCCGGTGGTCTCGCGCAGCAGCCGGGTGAGGTGGTTGTGCGAGACTCCCGCGGCCCGCGCGATCTCCGGCACGGTCAGCCGGCCCTCCAGATGGGCCTCGATGTAGGCGATGGCGGCGCTGACCGCGGGATGCGGTCCCGGCTGTCCGGTGGTGGGCGCCAGTTCGGCGATGCGCCACAGCGCGGCCCAGATCTCGGCGCGGGTGCGCTCGGGTTCCCTGGGCACGGCGGCGACCGCCTCCCGCAACAGGGCGCTGAGGAGGGGCAGTTCGGGTCCGGCGTCCTGGACGAGGGGGAGGGTGCGGGCGGGGCCGGTGGCCAGGATGCTCAGGTGGGCGTAGACGTGTTCGGAGCGTCCCCGGTAGCGGTAGCGGACCGTGGCGCCCGGTGGCACCAGGCTGATCCGGCCGGGGCGGATGGCGTGCGTGGTGCCATCGACGACGAGGTCGGCGTCGTACTCGTACAGGTGCAGCTGCCACAGTTCGGGCAGCCGGAACACGTCGGTGCGGCTCGCGACGCCGTGCACGCCGACGCCGGCGTTCACCACGACGGGCGGTTGGCCCAGGTGCAGCTCCGTCTCGTGCATGGCGGGGAGGTTACCCGGGCGGGCGTCCGGTGGCCCGTGTCACGCCGTGCCGCTCTCGCCGAAGCGGAAGAGGTTCAGCCGGTACGACTCGAGGTCGCGGCGCCGGAGTACCGCCATGGCTCGCAGCAGCAGCCGCATGGACAGGGGCAGCGCGCGGCGTTCGGCGGCGGGCAGGTCGGCGAAGGTGCGGGAGTCGGTGAGGCGCAGGTCCGGGCGCCAGGTCTCCAGCTGTCGGGGGTCGTCGCAGCGCCACTTCATGCGGGCGGCCATCGCGCCGAGGACGTCGTGGCTGTCCTGCCGGGCGATGGCGTGGTCGTTCGCGGTCTCCAGCGCGAGGTGGGCGCCGGGCAGGCTCTCGGCGACAAGGTCGACCACCGAGCGGACCTGCCGGTCGTCAAGGTAGATCAGGACGGCCTCGGCGACGAGGAGGTACGGCCCGGGACTGGCGCGTACGGCCTCGGTCCAGGCGGGGTCGGTGACGGAGGCGGCGAGGGTGTGGCGGCGGTCGGTGTCCTCGAAGAACCGGCGCCTGAGGGCGATGACGTCCGGCAGGTCGAGGTCGAACCAGTGGACCGTGCCGTTGTCGAGGCGCTCGAACCGGGTGTTGAGGCCGGTGCCGATCTCCACGACGGTCCCGGACGGGTGCCGGCGCAGGAAGTCGCGGACCCAGCTGTCGAACTGGAGGGTGCGCAGGTTGGCCCCGATGAGGCTCTTGGCGCCGTCGAAGCGCGAGAAGTCGTAGTCGATGGACTCGACCATCTCCACGGCTCGCGGATCCTGGAGGATGCCGTGTCGTTTGCGGGTCTCGACCGCCCGCGCGTACAGGGGGATGAGCAACGTCTCCTGGATCTCGCCGAGTTCGGGCACCCGCTTCGACTTAGGCATACCTAAGTATGCACATCGGCCGACGGCCGGGAAGCCTCCAGCACCCGGAGGACACCGGCGACCGTCCGTGCCATCGCTTCCCGCCCGACGTCGAGGTACTGGCGGGAGTCGACCGCCTCGGGGTGGGCGGCGAGGAACTCCCGGATCGCGCCGGTCATGGCGATGTTGAGGGCGGTGCCGACGTTGACCTTGGCGATGCCGCCCGCGGCGGCCGCGGCGAGTTCGCCGTCCGGGACTCCGGAGGAGCCGTGCAGCACCAGCGGCACGTCCAGGGCACCGGACAGGCGGGTGAGGAGGGCGTGGTCGAGGGTGGCGGTGCGGGTGGTCATCGCGTGCGAGCTGCCGATGGCCACGGCGAGGGCGTCGACACCGGAGGCGGTGACGAAGGCACGGGCCTCGTCGGGGTCGGTGCGGGCGCCGGGCGCGTGGGCGTCCAGCGGGGCCTGTCCGTCCTTCCCGCCGACCCGGCCCAACTCGGCCTCGATCCACAGGCTCCGGGAGTGCGCCCAGTCGGCGGCGGCGCGGGTCGCGGCGAGGTTCTCCGCGTACGGCAGCCGGGAGGCGTCGTACATGACGGAGCTGAAGCCCGCGCCGGGGGCCTGGCGCAGCAGGTCGTCGCTCTGGACGTGGTCGAGGTGCAACGCGACGGGTACGGCGGCGCGTTCGGCCGCGGCGGCGGCCGCGCGGGCGAGCGGGAGCAGCCGGCCGTGGCGGAACCTGACGGCGTTCTCGCTGACCTGGAGGACGACGGGTGCGTCCGCGGACTCGGCGCCGGCGACGACGGCCTCGACGTGTTCGAGGGTGATGATGTTGAAGGCGGCGACCGCGGAGTGCCGGGCGGCGGCGCGGGTGACGAGTTCGCCGGTGGTGACGAGGGGCACGGCTGCTCCTTTCGGAAGGGTCCGTGGTTCAGGGCGCGAGGATCACCGAGCGGGTGAGGTGGCGGGGCCGGTCCGGGTCGAGGCCGCGGGCTGCGGCGACGGCGACCGCGAGCCGCTGGACGCGGATCAGTTCGGCGAGCGGGTCGAGGCCGCCCGCCACCCACAGCCCGCCGGTCGCGCGCACCTGGTCGGCGAGTCCTTCGGGCGCGTCGCCGAGCATCCAGGTGGCGGTGCCACGGGTGGTGATGCTGATGGGGCCGTGGCGGTACTCCATCGCCGGGTAGGCCTCGGTCCAGGCGAGGCTGGCCTCGCGCATCTTCAGTCCGGCCTCGTGGGCCAGGCCGACCGTCCAGCCGCGGCCGAGGAAGGTGAACTGCGCGCACTCCACGAGCCCGTCGGGCAGCGCCGGGCCGAGCGCGGTGCGGGCGTCGGCGACGACGGTGTCGTCGTGCAGGCCCAGGTGGGCGCGGAGCAGGGTCAGGGCGGTGGTCGCGAACCTGGTCTGTACGACCGACCGCTCGTCCGCGAAGTCGAGGACGACGACCTCGTCGGCGGCGTCCATGACGGGGGTGTCCGGGTCGGCGGTGATCGCCGTGGTGCGGGAGCCGCCCTTCAACTCGCCGAGCAGGTCCAGCACTTCGGTGGTGGTGCCGGAGCGGGTGAGGGCGACGACCCGGTCGTAGGCGCGGCCGAGCGGGAACTCCGAGGCGGCGAAGGCGTCCGTCTCGCCCTGCCCCGATCCCTCGCGGAGCGCCGCGGCGGCCTGCGCCATGAAGTACGAGGTGCCGCAGCCGACGATCGCGACCCGCTCCCCCGGTGCCGGCAGCACTCCGCCGTGCTCCACCGCCTCGGCCGCCGCGCGGCTCCAGCACTCGGGCTGGCTCGCCAGCTCGTCCTCGACATGGGTCATGCCGCACCCCTCATCCATCGTGATTGTTCTTGCAAGATATAGCGAGCTTTCGAGCACAATCAAGCATTCGACCCAAACGGCGTGCGCTAGGGTCGCCGGGAGGCCGAGAGGCTCGGAGAACGGAGGGTGCGGATGTCGCGCGACGCCCGCTGGAAGGCGCTGCTGGAGCTGCTCGTCGAGCGGGGCCGGCTGGACGTCGAGGAGGCGGCCGCCGACCTGGAGGTGTCCGCCGCGACGATCCGCCGGGACTTCGACCAGCTGGCCGAGCAGCAGATGCTGGTGCGCACCCGGGGCGGCGCGGTCGTGCACGGCGTGTCCTACGAGCTGCCACTGCGCTACAAGACGGCCCGGCACGCCTCCGAGAAACAGCGCATCGCCAAGGCGGTGGCGGATCTCGTCGCGCCCGGCGAGGCGGTCGGCCTGACCGGCGGCACGACCACCACCGAGGTGGCGCGCGCCCTGGCCGTCCGCAGCGACCTGGCCTCCGGTTCGCCCGTGCTGACCGTCGTCACCAACGCGCTCAACATCGCCAACGAGCTGGCCGTACGCCCCCAGTTCAAGATCGTGCTGACCGGTGGGGTGGCCCGTCCGCAGTCCTATGAGCTCGTCGGCCCGCTCGCGGACGGCGTGCTCGGCCAGATCACCGTCGACGTGGCGGTGCTCGGGGTGGTCGGGTTCGACGTGGCGGACGGCGCCACCGCGAACGACGAGGCGGAGGCCGCGATCAACCGGCTGCTGTGCGAGCGGGCCGGGCGGGTGATCGTCGCCGCCGACTCCAGCAAGCTGGGCCGGCGGGCCTTCGCCCGGATCTGCCCGGTGGACGTGGTGGACACGCTGGTCACCGACGCGGCGGCCGACGCCGACACCGTACGGCGCTTCGAGGAGGCCGGGCTGCGGGTCGTGGCGGTCTGAGGAACGCTCTTGGTGGGACGTTCCCGGGACATCCGCCGCCGGACCCGCCTAGGCTGATCCAGGGAGGCTGCGATGAGCGGAACACCGAGGGATCACACCGGCTACCTGCCGATCGCCGAGCACGGACTGATCGGCGATCTGCGCAGCGTGGCCCTGGTAGGGACCGACGGCACGATCGACTGGTACTGCTGTCCCTCCTTCGACGCGCCGAGCGTCTTCGCGTCGATCCTGGACGCGGACAAGGGCGGCTCCTTCGAGCTGGCGGCGGCCGTGCCGGCGCGGACCAAGCAGTTCTACTTCCCCGACACGAACGTCCTGATCACCCGCTTCTTCACCGAGGACGGCGTCGGCGAGGTGCACGACTTCATGCCCGTGGACGGCGTCTCGGTGGTGGAGACCGAGCGGCACCGGCTGATCCGGCGCGTGGTGTGCGTGCGCGGTTCGATCCCGTTCCGGACGCGCGTGGCACCGCGCTTCGACTACGGCAGCCTGCCCCACACCGTCCGTATGGTCGGCGATGTCGCCGTCTTCGAGTCCGCCAAACTGTCGCTGGGGCTGACCGCGACCGTGCCGCTGGAGGTCGACGGACTCGACGTGCGGGCCGACTTCAAGCTCGCCGAGGGCGAGTCGGCGGTGTTCGCGCTGGACCAGGTCGGCGGCGAGGTGACTCCCCGCCGCTGTGCCCGCACGGAGGCCGAGGAGCAGTTCAACTCCACGGTCGACTACTGGCGGCGCTGGCTGTCGGCGTCCAAGTACCGGGGCCGCTGGCGGGAGATGGTGCACCGCTCCGCGCTCACCCTGAAGCTGCTCACCTACGCGCCGACCGGCGCGATCGTGGCCGCGCCGACCACGAGCCTGCCCGAGGAGATCGGCGGCGAACGCAACTGGGACTACCGGTACGTGTGGGTGCGCGACGCCGCCTTCTGCGTCTACGCGCTGCTGCGGCTCGGCTTCACCGACGAGGCCGAGGCGTTCATGCACTTCGTCACCCAGCACATCGCCCCCGGCGACGGCAAGCCCTCCGGCCCGCTCCAGATCATGTACGGCATCGACGGCCGCACCGATCTGACGGAGCGTGAACTCGACCATCTGGAGGGCCACCAGGGCTCCGCGCCGGTCCGCATCGGCAACGCCGCCGCCGACCAGCTCCAACTCGACATCTACGGCGCGCTGATCGACTCGATCTACCTCTACGACAAGTGGGCCAAGGCGATCTCCAGCGACCAGTGGGACGACGTGTGCGCGCTGGTGGACTGGGTGTGCGAGCACTGGGACCAGCCGGACGAGGGGATCTGGGAGACCCGCGGCGGCCGCAAGAACTTCCTGTACTCGCGGCTGATGTGCTGGGTGGCGATCGAGCGGGGCATCCGCATGGCCACCCGGCGCGGACTGCCCGCCGACCTGGCCCGCTGGCAGGCCACGCGCGACACCATCTACCGGCGCATCCACAGCCGCGGCTGGTCCGAGGAGCGGCAGGCGTTCGTGCAGCACGAGGACGGCGACGTGCTGGACGCGGCCGTGCTGATGATGCCGCTGACGAAGTTCATCGCCCCCACCGACCCCAAGTGGCTGTCCACACTGGACGCGCTCACCCAGGACCTGGTGTCCGACTCCCTGGTCTACCGCTACGACCCGGTGGCCAGCCCCGACGGACTGCGCGGCGACGAGGGCACGTTCTCCATCTGCTCGTTCTGGTATGTCGAGGCCATGGTCCACGCCGGGCGGATCGACGAGGCCCGGCTCGCCTTCGAGAAGATGCTCACCTACGCCAACCATCTGGGCCTGTACGCCGAGGAGATCAGCCACACCGGTGAACAACAGGGCAACTTCCCGCAGGCGTTCACCCATCTCGCCCTGATCAGCGCCGCGTTCAACCTGGACCGGGCCCTGGGCTGAGGGCCCGGTCAGTCGGCCGCCGGCGACGCCTTCGCCGCCGTGGGCTCCGAGGCGCCCGGGGGACCTTGCAGGGTGGCCCGGCGCAGACCGGGCACGGCCAGGGCCACCGCCGCCACCCCGGCCAGGCACACCACTCCCCCGACGACGGCGGCACCGGCCGACGAGCCCAACGCCCGCGCCACCAGGCCCGCTTCGAGGTTGCCCACCGAGGGCCCGGCGGTGGCCTGCGCGAGCCAGAGGCTGCCGACGCGGCCCTGGAGGCGGTCGGGGGTGTGGTGCTGGAGCAGGGCGCGGCGCAGGATCTCCGAGGCGGTGTCACCGAGGCCGGCCAGGGCGAGGAAGAGCAGCGCGAGCCACAGGTCGGGACTGAGGCCGAAGCAGGTGACGGCCAGTCCCCACAGGGCGACGGCGCCGATCAGGGCCCGTCCGGTGTGGTGCACCCGGCCCGTCCAGCCGCTGCTCAGCGCGCCGAGGAAAGCGCCGACCGCGGGAGCGGTGTAGAGCAGGCCGACGGTGGAGGGACCTGAGCCGAAGTGCTCGGTGCCCAGCTCGGGGAAGAGCGCGTACGGCATCGCGAAGACCATGGCGCAGACGTCGATCAGCAGCAGCCCGCCGACCACCGGGTTGCCGCGGACGAAGCGCAGGCCCTCGGCCATCGCGTGCAGGGGGCGCTGTGCCCCGTGCGAGCCGTCGGGGGGCAGGGCGGGCAGCGGGGCGAGCAGGGCGAGGCCCACGACGTACACGGCCGCGTCGATGGCGAAGCAGATCGCGACGCCCGGGCCGGCGGCGAGGAGACCGGCGAGCGAGGGTCCGGCCATGGCGCCGAGCTGGGCGGTGAGCGTGGTCAACGCGCCCGCGGCGGCCACCTGCCCGGGCTGCACCAGGTGCGGTGTGGCGGCCATCAGGGCCGGTGCGCCGAGCCCGTTGACGCCGCCGGCGAGGACGGCCGCGAGGAAGACGAACCACACCCGGGGCTCCGGCAGCGCCGCGTTCACCGCCAGTCCCGCGATGACGACGGCCGTGGCGGCCCGGGTGACGAGCACGATCCGGCGCCGGTCGACCCGGTCGGCGAGCAGCCCGCCCGCGATCAGTCCGACCAGCAGGGCGAGTCCCAGGACCAGGCTCATCAGGCCCACCTGGACCGAGGAGCCGGTCAGGGCGTAGACCTGGATGCTCGCCGCGACCGAGGTGAGATGGGTGCCGACCATCGAGATCGTCTGGGTGGCGAACACCAGCCGGAAGTTCCTGCTCGACCGCAGCGGCGCCACGTCGACGACCATCTCTCCCAGCCGCACTCCGACCCCCTGCTTCAGGTTTGGACCCGGATCACATAATAGGCAAGCCTTACCTAACAAGCAGGAGGATCGGGAGTCTGCGTCGATCAGTGACCGTGCGCGCCCGTCGACTCGTGGGCCTCCGGCCGGGTCTCCGCGGCCGAGGGCTCCGCGGCCGCCGCGGTCCCGGCGCGGACGGTGAAGGCCGCGGTGTGGACCTCACCGGCGTGCTTGAAGTCGAGGAAGAGCCGGTAACTGCCGCTGCTCGGAGCCGTGGCGGTGAACGAGATGTCCGGGCCGGGCCTGGTCGTGCCGTCGCCGGGTTCGCCGTTGGGGTGGACGTGGAGGTAGGCGAGGTCGCCGGAGCGCAGGGCGACCAGGTGGCCGTAGGCGCCCAGGTAGGGCTGGAGGTCAGTGACGGGCCTGCCGTTGCGGGAGACCTTGAGCCCCAGCTCCTCGGCCGTACCGGGGCGCAGGGCTCCGTCCAGCCGGACCTCGTAGCCGTTGATCTTCACGGTGGCGCCGGGTGCGGGCAGGCGCTGCGGCTCGTAGGGGCCGGCGGCGGCCAGGTCGGCGCCGAGGGTGAGGTTCTCGGCGTTCTTCTGCGCCGGGGTGAAGTCGGCGAAGACGCGGTAGCCGCCCGCGCGGGGCAGGTTGACGGGGATGCTCCAGGTGCCGTCGGCGGCCCGGGTGGGATGCAGATGACGGTAAGTGACCAGGTCGCGCGAGGCGACGATGAGGTGGAGTTCCTTCTCGTGCTCGCGCCGGTAGGAGGTGACCGCGCGGCCCTTGTCGTCGCGGATGACGAAGCGCAGCTCCGCGCGGTCCCCGGCCGTGACGCTCGGGGTCCTCAGGTCCAGGGTGTAGCCGCCCTCGGAGATCTGGAGTCCGCCGGCCGGCTCGGTCGCGTGCCCGGTGCCGCCGCCATCCTTCTCCTCGGCCTCGGTGTGGGTGTCGTGGCGCGGGGGCGTCTTCTCGTCGACGACGGGGCCGATGCCCTGGCCCACTCCGTAGGCGGTGCCGAACGTGGCGGCCAGTGCGGCGGCGAATGCGGTGATCTTCAGTCCGGTGTGCATGGCCGACTCCTCCGGTTCGATGGGGCCTCGTATGCACTTCACCATACCCCTGGGGGGTATGAAGTCAACCCGGTGGATTACTTGCTTAGAATACCCTGTAGGGGTATACCTGAGGACGCGGTTCCACAATACCCCTCCCCCGTATCCCAGAGGAGCAGCGATGACCACCACCGCGGGCACCGAGACCGAACTCGTCATCGGCGGGATGACCTGCGCCTCCTGCGCGGCACGCATCGAGAAGAAGCTCAACCGCATGGACGGGGTCATCGCGACGGTCAACTACGCCACCGAGAAGGCACGGGTCAGCCACGCCGGTGACGTGTCGGTGCGGGATCTGATCGACACGGTCGAGAAGACCGGGTACACCGCGCAGGAGCCGGCACCCCCCGAGCCCGAAAGCCCGGACGCCCCACCCCGGGACGACGAACTGCGGCCCCGGCGGGAGCGGCTGATCACCGCGGTGGTGCTGGCGGTGCCCGTCATCGCCATGGCGATGATCCCCGCCCTCCAGTTCGAGTACTGGCAGTGGCTGTCGCTGACGCTGGCGGCGCCCGTGGTGACGTACGCCGGATGGCCGTTCCACAAGGCCGCGTTCACCAACGCCCGGCACGGCGCGGCCACCATGGACACCCTGATCTCGCTGGGCACCTCCGCAGCGTTCCTGTGGTCGCTGTGGGCACTGTTCTTCGGCACCGCGGGCACACCCGGGATGACCCATCCCTTCGAGCTGACCATCGCCCGCGGCGACGGCTCCGGGAACCTCTACCTGGAAGCCGCCGCCGGGGTCACCGCCTTCATCCTGGCGGGGCGCTACTTCGAGGCCCGCTCCAAGCGCAAGGCGGGCGCCGCGCTCAGGGCGCTGCTGGAGCTGGGGGCCAAGGACGTCACCGTGCTGCGGCCCGACGGCGGCGAGCAGACGGTGCCCGTGGCGGACCTGAAGGTGGGCGACCGGTTCCTGGTCCGCCCCGGGGAGAAGATCGCCACCGACGGCACGGTCACCGAGGGCTCCTCCGCCGTGGACGCCTCGATGCTGACCGGCGAGTCGGTGCCGGTGGAGGTGCGCGTCGGCGACGCGGTCACCGGCGCGACGGTCAACGCGGGCGGCCGGCTCGTGGTCGAGGCGACCCGGGTCGGCGGCGACACCCAGCTGGCCCGGATGGCCAAGCTGGTCGAGGACGCACAGAGCGGAAAGGCCGCGGCCCAGCGGCTCGCCGACCGGATCTCCGGGGTGTTCGTGCCGATCGTCATCGCGCTCGCGCTCGGCACCCTCGGCTTCTGGCTCGGCAACAGCGCGGGACCGACGGCCGCGTTCACCGCCGCCGTCGCCGTCCTGATCATCGCCTGCCCGTGCGCCCTGGGCCTGGCCACGCCGACCGCGCTACTGGTCGGCACCGGGCGGGGCGCCCAGCTCGGGATCCTGATCAAGGGTCCCGAGGTGCTGGAGTCGACGCGCAAGGTCGACACCGTCGTCCTCGACAAGACCGGCACCGTCACCACCGGCCGCATGACCCTGCTGGCCGTGCACACCACCCACGGCACCGACGAGGCCGAGGTGCTGCGCCTGGCCGGCGCGCTGGAGCACTCCTCCGAGCACCCGATCGCCCGCGCGGTCGCCGAGGGCGCCCTGGCGAAGCTGGGCTCCCTGCCCACGCCGGAGGACTTCGCCAACGTGCCCGGGCTCGGCGTGCAGGGCGTCGTCGACGGTCACGCGGTCCTCGTCGGACGTCAGCGGCTGCTGGCCGACTGGGCGATGGCGCTGCCCGAGGACCTCGCGGGGGCCGCGGCGGAGGCCGAGCGGACCGGTCGTACGGCCGTCTCGGTCGCCTGGGACGGTGAGGTCCGGGCGGTGCTGGAGGTCGCCGACGCGGTGAAGGAGACCAGCCCGGAGGCGATCCGCCGGCTGCGCGACCTGGGTCTGACCCCGATCCTGCTGACCGGTGACAACGAGGCCGTGGCCCGGTCCGTCGCCCGCGAGGTCGGCATCGCGCCCGAGCACGTGATCGCCGAGGTGCTGCCGCAGGACAAGGTCGACGTCGTCAAGCGGCTTCAGGACGAGGGCCGTTCGGTCGCGATGGTCGGCGACGGCGTCAACGACGCGGCCGCCCTCGCCCAGGCCGACCTCGGGCTCGCCATGGGCACCGGCACGGACGCCGCGATCGAGGCGGGCGACCTGACCCTGGTCCGCGGTGACCTGCGGGCCGCGGCCGACGCCATCCGGCTCGCCCGCCGGACCCTCGGGACCATCCGGTCCAACCTGTTCTGGGCCTTCGCCTACAACGTGGCCGCCCTGCCGCTCGCCGCGGCCGGGCTGCTCAACCCGATGCTCGCCGGGGCGGCGATGGCGTTCTCGTCGGTGTTCGTGGTGGGCAACTCACTGCGGCTGCGCTCGTTCCGGGCCGCGAACTGACCCTCCCGGCCACGAAAAGGGGGCGCCGCACCCGCGGCGCCCCCTTCGTCAGCTCTGGGACATGACCGTACGCCGGACATGCACGGCCGTCAGCGCCAGCGCCAACGGCCCGGGAGCGAGGAACGCCAGCGGCACCATCATCCAGGCGCACAGCACGGCCGTGGCCACCGCGAGCAGCACCAGAGCGCTCCCGCCGACATCGCGTACGGCGTCCAGGGCGGCCCCGCGCACGGCGGCCGGCCAGTCGGTGAGCGACTCTGGACGGGCACACGCCCTCAGGCCCACCACCAGGGCGGCCATGCCGATCGCGGCGGCCACCACCGCGAACAGCGGCGCCCCCGGCAGCCCGGCCCGGGCCAGCGCCAGGTCCGCCACGAACAGCAGCGCACCTGCCAGGGCCACGGCGCCCGCCGCGAGGTCACCGGGCCGCAGCCGCCGCCGTAGCACCGCGAAGTACCGCCCCGCGGTGGCGGGTTGCCCCTCCCCCGCGCCCCGCAGGACCGCGCACGCGGTGGACAGGGCGGCCGGGATCGTCACCACCGGCAGACAGACCACGGCCGTCGCCAGGCCGACGCTCAGCATGTCGGCGAACAGGGTCATCCGGGGGCCGAAGACCTCGCCGGGTTCACGTGAGGAGACGGAACGCATGCCGCTCACCCCTTCAGTCCGGAGCTGGCCATGCCCTCCACCAGGAACCGCTGGAAGGCCAGGAAGAACAGCACGATCGGCAGCAGCGCGATCACCGACATGGCGAACATCGGGCCGAACGCCGACGTGCTGGACGCGTCCACGAACGACCGCAGCGCGAGCGTCAGCGTGAACTTGTCCGGGTCGAAGAGGTAGATCAGCTGGGTGAAGAAGTCGTTCCAGGTCCAGATGAAGGTGAAGATCGCCGTGGTGATCAGCGCGGGCCGGGTGAGCGGCAGCACGATCTGGAAGAAGCTGCGGAAGGGCCCGCAGCCGTCGATGCGGGCGGCCTCCTCCAGCTCGCGCGGCAGACCGCGCATGAACTGCACGATGAGGAAGACGAAGAACGCCTCGGTGGCGAGGAACTTCGGCAGGATCAGCGGCCAGTAGGTGTTCACCAGGCCCAGCTGGTTGAAGATGATGTACTGCGGGATCAGCACCGCGTGGTGCGGCAGCATGATCGTCGCGATCATGAAGGCGAACAGCGGCCCGCGGAACCTGAAACGCAGCCGGGCGAAGGCGTAGGCGGCGAGCGAGCAGCTGATGACGTTGCCGATGACCGCGCCGCCCGCGATGATCAGCGAGTTGGACAGCAGCCGCCAGATGGAGACGTCGTTGACGCCCTCGAAGGCGGTCTCGTAGTTGGACCACTCCAGGTGCCTGGGCAGCAGGTCGAGGCTGGCGATGACCTCGTCGGCGGGCTTCAGCGAGGTCGCCAGCAGCCAGGCCAGCGGATAGAGCATGACCAGCAGGGCGGCCAGGCAGCCGAGGTGGAGAGCGATCCGGCCCCAGCGAACCGGCTTACGGGTGACGGCGGTTGCGGTCATCGGTCCCCCTCGGACGCGTAGAAGACCCAGGAACGCGAGGTGCGGAACAGCACCACCGTGACGATGCCGATGACCAGCAGCAGCACCCAGGCCATGGCGGAGGCGTAGCCCATGTGGGAGGCGACGAAGCCGCGGTCGTAGAGGTACATGGTGTAGACGAGGGTGGAGTCGGCGGGGCCGCCCTTGCCGGCGCTGATCGCGAAGGCGGGTGTGAAGACCTGGAAGGCCTGGATGGTCTGGAGCACCAGGTTGAAGAACAGCACCGGGGACAGCATCGGCACGGTGACGGACAGGAACTGCCGCCACTTCCCGGCCCCGTCGACGGCCGCCGCCTCGTAGAGCTCGGCGGGTATCTGTTGCAGGCCCGCGAGGAAGATGACCATCGGGGCGCCGAACTGCCACACCGTCAGCAGCGCCACGGCCAGCAGCGCCCAGCCGGGTTTGTTGACCCAGCCGCCGGTGCCGAGCAGGTTGTCCACCGTGCCGCCGTCGTTGAAGACGGCCCGCCAGACCAGGGCGATGGACATGGAGGCGCCGAGCAGCGAAGGGGCGTAGAACGCGGAGCGGTAGAAGGCCTTGCCGTGCTTCATCGACTTCAGGGCGAGCGCGACGACGAGCGCGAGCGCCAGCTGGAGGGGCACGGCGATGACGACGTACGTCAACGTCGTCACGACCGAGCGCCAGTACCGCGGGTCCTCGGTGAACATCTGCGTGTAGTTGCGCAGGCCGACCCAGCGGGGCGGGTCGAAGAGGTTGTAGTCGGTGAAGGAGAGGTAGAGCGACACGGCCATCGGGAGCAGGGTGAGGACGACGGCTCCGAGGACCCACGGGGACAGGAACACCCAGGCGGCGCCCTCGCGTTCGCGTTTGGGCCGGCGCTTCGGTGCGGGGGGCGTGGCGCGCTGGGACTCGGCGGGGATCGCGGTGGTGGTCATGACCTCAGCTCCGCCTTCGCCTCGGTGACGTAGTTCTCGGCCGCCTCACGGGGCGACATGCGCTCGTAGGACACCTGGTCGTAGTCGCGCTGGAAAGTGGTCTGGAGGGCGTTGTCGCCGGAGGGCGGGGCCTGCGGCGGATCCTTCAACTTCCCTTCCAGGGACGCCTGGTAGTCAGAGATGGTCCTGTCGAAGTCCTTCAGGAGCGGCGCGGTCTCCTTGCGGATGGTCTCGTTGACGGGGATGCCACGGGTGGCGCCGAGGATCTTCGCCGCCTCGTCGTCGTTGATCAGGAAGTCGATGAGCTGCGCCGCCGCCTTCGGATGGCTGGTGCTCGCGCCCACGCCCAGGAACATCGACGGCTTGAAGTACTGGCCGGGTGTGCCGTCCTCGTTGGAGGGCATCGGAGCCAGTGCGACGCCGCTCGCGACGATGGCGAGGTAACCGCTGGACGGGGCGTCCCAGTTGGTGTCGCTGAGGGCCGTTCCCCGGCCGAGGGGAGTGTTCTCCACGGTGCCGTCGACCTGGGTGGTCTGCTCGGCCGAGGAGACGGCCCCCTCACGGCGGAGCTTGTCGGTGAAGGTCCACCACCGGGTGAGGTCGTCGGCGGTGAAGCCCAGTTGGCCGTCCTCGGTGTAGAGGGACTTGCCCTGTCCGCGCAGCCAGACCTCGAAGCTGTCCTCGCTCCAGCCGGGGTCGGTGGCGCCGGGCTTTCCGGTCCTCTCCTTCAGGGCGCGCATGGCCTCGGCCCAGTCGTCCCAGGTCCACCCCTGCGTCGGGAGCGGTACGCCGGAGTCCTTCCATGCCTTGACGTCGTAGACGACGGTCTCGGTGCCCCGGCCCTGCGGGACCGCGTACTGGACGCCGTCCACGCGGCCCGTGTCGAGCAGTCCGGCATCGATCTCGGAGGTGCGCAGGACAGTCTTCTGCTGGGACAGGTCGAACAGGACGCCGCCGGAGGCGTATTGGTCGATCTGGCGGTAGTCCAGCTGCATCACGTCGGGGGCGTCGCCGCCCGAGGCCTGGACGGCGAGTTTCTGTTTGTAGGCGTCGTAACCGGAGAACGAGGTCTGCACCCGTATGTCCGGGTGCTGTTTCTCGAACAGCGCGACGGCCTGCTCGGTGCGTTCCGCGCGGTCGGGGTTGCCCCACCACGTGTAGCGGAGCACGACCTTGCCGCCGCCCACCGACTCCCCGGATCCCCCGCAGCCGGCCAACACCGCACAGAGCACCAGTGCGACGGCCGACGCGCAGAACCCCTTTGTCCTGTGTCCGGGCATGCCGAGGTCACCTCTTCTCTCCTCGGACCTTCTGTTGTCCCCCCTGGACTCCCCGTGATCTCCCCTTCAGCGGCCCCCTGTTGGGGGCCTGCCGCTACTCGCCGCCGTACGGCAGTGTCGTGCCCGGCAGGTTGTACTCGTCGCGTCGGCCGCACATCCCGAAGCCGCCGAGCCTTGTGGGCGCGGTTTCGTGGGCGGTCGCCTCGTCGAGGTAGGCCGGTTCGCCGTCGGCCAGCGCGTCCAGCTGGGCGCCGGTGCGTTCGGCGGTGGCCAGCGCGCCGGCCCGCCACAGCTCGCGCCAGTTCGGCACCTTGGCGCGCACCAGCCGGGCGGCGGCACGCTGGAACTCCCGGTAGGGACCGTTGTCCCCGGCGACGAGGGACTCGCGCAGGGCGAGATAGCCCTGGACGGCGAGGTCCCTGCGGCGCCGGGCCGCCGCCGCGGTGTCCTCGCCGGTGCCCGGGGGCAGGGCGGCGGCCGCCGCGTACCGCTCGGGGTCGGCGAGGATCTCGGGCGGGAAGGTGAAGACGGCGTCTCCCGCCTCCGGCAGCCCGCTGTTCTGCATCAGCACGGTGATCCGCAGGTCGCCGCCCTGCACCATGCGGTGCACGGTGCCCGGGGTGAACCAGGCGACGGAGCCCGCCTCCAGGGGGATGTCCCGGTAGCCGTCGGGGCTCAGCGTCTGCACCGCGCCCCGGCCGCCGGTGACGACGTACGCCTCGGTGCACACCAGATGCAGATGCGGGCTGCCGCCGCACACGCCGTCGGCGGCCTCCCAGTCGTAGGCGCTCAGGTGGGACAGGCCGATGGCGCCGGGCAGGGGGTGCGGGAGGGCGGGCTTGGGGTCGGTGGTCCGCCCGGCCCCGGGCCCCGCGCTCACCACGGCAGGCCCTTCAGGTGCGCGTCGACGCGGTCGGTGTCCCAGGCCCCGTCGGCGAAGACCACCCGGTAGCGGTACTCGAAGGACTCCCCAGGCGGCAGCTCGAACTCCTCGAAGAACGCCCAGGAGAACGCGACCGTCGGGAAGGGCTCGGAGCGCACGAACCAGTGCGACTCGTGGATCGCGCTGTTCCCGTCGAGGTTCTCCGGAGCGTGCGCGAAGACGATCGTGGAGTGGCCGTCGACGTCGTCGTGCTCGGTGGTGAAGGCCAGCCAGGGGCCCTGGCTGCCCATCAGCTTGTCGACGTCCCCGTCGGAGTCCGGGGCGAAGACGGTACCGCCGGTGAAGTCGCGGGGGCCGCGCCACTGGAGGCCCGTGTAGCCGGCCATCTCCCGGCCCGCGGTGGTCGGGGAGCCGAAGACCAGGGGCTCGTCGCGGACGTTGGTGAGCTTGATCGTCCAGTCCAGGGCCCAGGCGCCGGCCTCGTCGTCCACCGAGTGGACGGTGATGCCGCGCAGCTCGCTCGCCCACGGTGCGCCGCCGTTCTCCACCCAGGTGAGTTCCTCGGCGAAGGTGAGCCGGTCGTCCTCCACGGCGAACACCGGGAAGCCGTCGTGCCGCATCGAGCCGACGCGTTCGGGCAGCGGCAGATAGCCCTGGCCGTGCACGTAGCAGTTGCCGCCCCAGAAGTTCTGGCCGGACAGATGACTCGCCGTCATCTGGAGGCCCTTGTGCCAGCGGTGGTCGTTCGGGCGGTAGCCGGTCACCGTGCGCCCGGCGAGGGTCCGCACCGGGTGGGCGTAAGGCTTCTGGGCCTCGAAGGCCTCGGGGTCGGGGCGGTAGACGTAGCGGAGGATCTCGGTGCCGTCCGGGGCCTCGACCGCGATGTGCTCGCCGTGGACGTGGCTGACGCGGATGCTCATGCGCGCTCCTTGGGGGCCCAGTGGGGGTGGTCTCCGTGCATGGCCGGGTAGAAGGGGTCGCCGGGGCCGATCTCGCCCGCGTGCACCGGGTTGCCGGTGAACGCCGCCTTGTAGAGCGCGGCCGCGAACTCCAGCGTGGCGCGGGCCTCACGGCCACTGGTCGGCGGCCTGACACCGTTGTCGTACGCATCGAGCAGAGCACCGAGCTGTGCCGTGTGCGAGCTGGGCACGTCCGAGGCGGGGGTGCGCCAGGCGTCGGCGCGTGCGGCGTCGACGTGGGGGGCAGGCGTGTAGACCCAGTCCTCGTTGCGGTGGCCGTACAGGTGGGTGAGCTCGACGGTCGCGTCCGCGCAGTCGATACGGATGCGGCTGACCTCGTCCGGGGACAGGACGCTGTTGACGACGGTGGCGAGGGCGCCGTTCTCGAAGCGGACCAGGGCCGTCGAGACGTCCTCGCTCTCGGTGTCGTGGACCAGCCGCGCGGCCATGGCCCGGATCTCCGTCCACGGGCCGAGCAGGTGCAGCAGCAGGTCGAACTGGTGGATGCCGTGGCCCATCGTCGGCCCGCCGCCCTCGGTGGCCCACTTCCCGCGCCACGGTACGGCGTAGTAGGCGGCGTCGCGGTACCAGGTGGTCTGGCAGTGCGCGACCCGGGGAGCGCCCAGCTCGCCGCGGGCGATCAGCTCGCGGGCGTGGACGGCGCCGGAGCCGTAGCGGTGCTGGAAGACCACGGCGGCGTAGGCGCCCGAGGCCTCCTCGGCGGCCGCGATCTCGTCGTACTCGGCGAGCGAGAGGGTCAGCGGCTTCTCGCACAGCACCCAGGCGCCCGCCTTCAGCGCGTCCACCGTCTGCTGACGGTGCAGGGACGGCGGGGTGCCGATGAGGACCAGGTCGGGGCGCACGGCGTCCAGCATCTCGTCCATCGCCGTGTAACCGGCGATCTCCCCGCCCGCCAGTTCCCGGAAGGCGTCGAGCCGGTCGGTGTCCACGTCGACGGCGGCGACCAGCTCCACCCGGTCGGAGTGGGCTCTGAGCGCGGGCAGATGGCTGCCGCCGACAATGGCGCCAGTACCGACGACGGCCACGCGGCGGCGGGCTGCGAGCGGGGGCATGCGGTTCTCCTGGGACGGCCGACAGACGTGAAGAAAGCGCTTGCTCTTCAGGGGTCGACCCTAGGCGCCGGAGAATGTCCGAACAACCCCCCTGCAATGATCATTGGAAAGCATTGCCCGCCCGGCCACCGGATCCCCACACCGCAGAAGCCCGAGGTCCGGGGCGGTCAGGCGCCCTCCGCGCGGGTGACACGGATCTTGGACTGGCCGTGCGGCAGCCTCTCCCAGTCGTCCATGAACCGGGCCCGCAGCCCATGCTTCCCGGCCAGCGCCACGAGGGTCTCGGTGCGGTAGTAGAAGTCCTCCCGCAGCACGTGGTGCTCCTCCCCCTCGGTGCGGTCGAACGTGAAGTCGAACCAGCCGCCCGGCGCGAGCACCCGGCCGACGTGGGCCAGGCACTCCTCGATGACCGTCAGCGGCGAGTGCGAGAAGACGCTGTGCGCGTGGACGACGTCGAAGTGCGCGTCGGGCAGGAAGCGCAGCGTCAGGTCGCGTACCGGGGTGAGCGTCGGCAGCCGCTGCTGGAGGCCCATCTCCCCGATGGTGTCCTGCGCGGCGACGAGGATGTCGGGCGAGATGTCGATGCCGTAGTAGTGACCGGGCTCCAGGTGCCGGATGAACCGCCAGCCGGCCCGGAGGTTGCCGCAGCCGATCTCCAGCATGCGGTGCTCCGGGCGCAGTCCGTGCCCGAGCAGGTAGTCGAACTGCATCGCCCCCAACGCCAGCCACCGCTCCCGGTCGCGGCTGCCGACCGCCGCGTCCGGGTCGGTCCTGGTGTCCGAGCGCATCACCGCCCGGTAGTAGGAGATGTGGTCGGGGTGACGGTGACCGAGCCACATGTCCCGGGCGGCGCGGGCCAGGTGGCGGGGTACGCGGTCGGGGTGGCGCAGGGCGTAGGCGATGCGGTGGTGGAGGGCGGCGCGGTTGGTGGTGAGGTTCTTGGCGGGCATGGCGTGGGTTCCTCCTGGATTTCTGGTAGGGCGGGCGTGCGGGTTTCGCCATCTGGGGGTGCCGGGTGAGGTCGTATGGCGGCTGCGGGTTCGTTGTGGCTGGTCGCGCAGTTCCCCGTGCCCCTGAGGTGGGGACGGTTGCCGTGGGGCGGGCCTGCGGTGCGAGGTGTGGTGCTGCCAGCCTCGGTGTGGGAGCGGCGGGGGCGGCTCGGTCAACCGGCTTCGCTCCGCGGGCGGTTCGGGCGACGGGC
This sequence comes from Streptomyces lincolnensis, assembly GCF_001685355.1. Taxonomy (GTDB): domain Bacteria; phylum Actinomycetota; class Actinomycetes; order Streptomycetales; family Streptomycetaceae; genus Streptomyces; species Streptomyces lincolnensis. The sequence continues at coordinate 1,196,614 of NZ_CP016438.1, forward strand.
GGGTCGGCCGATCGGTTGATGCGAGGGTGCGGGGGACGCGTTAGACACGAGGGGTGGGGGATGGACGGAACGCGAGACGGGGCACTGGATGGCAGACGGGGCGGAGCGCGGGATGGAGCACGGCGCGGGGCACGGGGGCGGGCACGGGATGGAGCGCGGGTTGGGCAGGCATGCCGATCCGGACGAGCGCTGGCTGGCCGTGACCGTGCACGGCGCTTTCTTCCTGCTGCTCGGCTCCTCCTTCGCGCGCTTCCTGACCCGCGACCAGGGGGGCGGGGCGCTCACGGAGTGGGTGGTGGCGCTGTTCGCCGTCTTCTGCCTGCTCTACGTCCTCGGGAGTCTCCTGGCACCGCCCCCGCGCCCCGGCGCCGCGCCCACCGCGCGACATCTGGTCTGGCTGGGGTCGGTCACCGCCGTCTGGGTCGCCCTCCTGGTCCTCGCGCCGAGCGCCACCTGGTGTGCGATGCCCCTGCTGTTCGCTGGTCTGCACGCGCTGCCGCCGAGGATCGCGGTGCCGGTGGCGGCCGTACTCACTGTGCTCGTCGTCGTGTCCGAGATCCGGGTGGCCGACGGTGCGCTCAACCCGAACATGGTCGTCGCCCCACCGGCCGTCGCCGCGGTCGCCACCGCCGTACTGGTCCATCTCCAGCGGCAGGGTGTGCGGCAGCGCGTCCTGATCGAGGACCTGGTGCGCACCCGTCATGAGCTCGCGGCGACCGGGCGGCGGGCGGGTGTCCTCGCGGAGCGCCAGCGGCTGGCCACGGAGATCCACGACACGCTCGCGCAGGGCCTGTCCAGCCAGCGGATGCTGCTCCAGGCCGCCGAACGGGTCTGGGACGCGGACCCGGACGCGGCCCGTGAGCACCTCGGCAAGGCGGCCGAGATCACCTCCCGCAACCTGGTCGAGGCCCGGCGCTTCGTCCACGACCTGGCTCCGGCCGACCTGAGCGACCAGTCCCTGCCGGACGCGCTCACCGTCCTCGCCCATCGGGAGAGCGGTCCCGGACTGACCGTGGAGTTCCGCCTCGACGGCGAACCGGACCCGGGCCGACTGCCGGAACGGGTCGAGGCGGCCCTCCTGCGCATCGCCCAGGGGGCCCTGGCCAACATCCGCGAACATGCCGCGGCCACCCGCGCGGCGGTGACGCTGACGTTTCTGGACGATCAGGTGTCGCTGGACGTCGCGGACAATGGGCGGGGGTTCGACGTGTGCGTACGGGTGGGTGAAGGGGGCGGAGGGGACCGGTCGGCCGAGGCCAGGTCGTCCGTCTCTGGGGAACCGGTGGACCCCCGGGAGGCTGCGCAACCGGTAATCGGCGGGGCGGCTGGGTGGCCTGAACTCGATCCGGCGAGCGGGGAAACGGTGACGGCGCGCGCGAGCAAGGCGCTGGCAGACGGGCGCGCGAGCGGGGCGTCCGCGGACGGGCGGGAGGCAGGAGACCGGTCGGACTGGCAGGAGGCGGGAAGCCCGGCGCACGAACCGGCCGGCGCGGAAGCGGTGGACGACTCCACAACAGGAGCACTGGCCGACAGCCAGACCAGCGGGAATCCGTCGGACGAGCCGACAGCGCCAAACCCGGCGCACGAACCGACCAGTGCGCAAGCGACCGAGCACCCCACAACCACCGCGCCAGCGGCCAGCCAAGCGACAGGAAGACCGTCGGACGAACCGGACGCGGCAAGCGCGGCGAGCGGTCGGCCGGTCGGGCGCGCGGACGGTGCGCGTGGGCATGGGCTGCCGGCCATGCGGATCCGGGCCCGGCAGTTGGGCGGTGTGATGACCGTGGAGTCCACGCCGGGTGAGGGCACCGTCGTGTCGGTGGCCGTCCCCCTGGCACCCTTGCCGTCCGTCCCGGTCGAGGAGGCCGCCCTGTGAGTACGTCGTTCCCCGCACCGCCCGTGCGGCTGCTGCTGTGCGACGACCATGCCGTGGTGCGCGCGGGTCTGCGGGCCCTGTTGTCGAGCGAGGAGGGCATCGACGTGGTCGGGGAGGCGGCGACCGGTGAGGAGGCGCTCGCGATGGCGGCGAGCCTGCGCCCCGACGTCGTCCTGATGGATCTCCAGCTCGACGGCCGTATGGACGGGGTGACGGCCACCCGGCACCTCACCTCCAGCGGGGAGGCGGGCCCCCGGGTCCTGGTGCTCACCATGTTCGACACCGACGCCGACATCACGCGTGCCATCGAGGCGGGCGCCACCGGATATCTCCTCAAGGCCGAACGCCCCGACGAACTCTTCACCGCGATCCGCGACGCCGCGGCCGGCCGCACCGCCCTCTCCGCCCCGGTCGCCGACCGCCTGCTGACCCGGCTGCGCAGCCCGAGCCCCGCCCTCTCCCCCCGCGAGCAGGACATCCTCCAACAGCTCGCACACGGCCTCGGCAACCGCGAGATCGCCCGCGCCCTGTTCATCAGCGAGGCCACCGTCAAAACCCATCTGGGCCGCATCTACGGCAAGTTGGGCGTCGAGACCCGGTCGGGCGCGGTGGCGGTCGCCAAGGAGAGACGCCTGCTGCCGTGACGTCCGGGATCCCCTGGCCGTGTCGAGAAACCGGGTGCCGCCCCGACGTCTCCTGCGTACGGACCCCAGGGCCCCCAAGGCCCCAGGTCATCGCACGGATCGAAGGAGACGGCCATGCAGACACTGACTGTCGATGTGTTTCTCTCGGTGGACGGGTGGGCCGGGAGCGAGAATTCGCCGGGCTACTTCGGGTACCTCGGCCCCGAGCTGGAAGAGTGGATCACCGCCGAGTCGGCCCTGCCGCAAACGGTCGTCCTGGGGCGGCGCACCTATGAGGCGCTCGCGGCTCTGGCCGAGGAGGCGCGCGACGCTTCCTGGCGCCGGCTGACCGAGCTGGACAAGGTCGTGTTCTCCACGACGCTGGAGACGGCGTCCTGGCCGAACACGCGCATCCGTCGTGATCTCCTCACCGAGGTCACACGCCTCAAGAAGGACGGCGACCTCCCGCTCCGCACCATGGGAAGCCTTTCCGTGGCCCGGCAGCTTCTCGACGCTGGGCTCGTGGAGCGCCTGAGGCTCATGACGTTTCCCCTTCTCGTGGGGCGATCGGGCCGTGAGCCGTTCTTCGCGGGAGTGTCCTCCGCCGACCTGGAACCGGTCGGCCACCGAGCCCTGGACGACCGGGTGTTGCTGATCGAGTACCGGCCCACCGGTGGCGACATCCCACGTGCCTGACGGATCCGCATGACGGGGACCGGTCCCGGCGGCGTCGGCTTACACATGCCTGGCGGGAATCCCCCCACGACGACAGGAGATCCAACCGATGGGTACACACATGAGCCGGCGAGCCACGACGACTGCCGTGACGCTGACCATGGCGGGCGCACTGGGGTTCGGTGCGATGGCGCCGACGGCCTACGGCGCCGGACAGGGGCCCTGCTACGACGGGCGGTGCGAGATCACCGTGTCGAAGCCCACGACCATCAAGGTCGACAGCAGGAAGTTCGGATTCGGGAAGCTGAAGGTCACGCACATCAGCTCCCGGGCCGTGAAGTTCTCGGCCTCCAGCGGCGGGGCGAGCCTCAGCGGCAGCACCAGCCCGGGCGGCACGGTCAAGTTCAACAACCTGAAGATCTGGGTGAAGTCGGCCTCCGGCCACAAGGCCAGGCTCGCGCTGTTCCCGACCAAGCGCTGAGCATCCCGGCCGGCGTCCGGGCGTCTCGGCGTCCCGCCCTCCGGGCGGTCCCAGCCGGCGTCAGGGCCTTGGGGTCCTGACGCCGCTCGGTTCCGGCTCGGCGGGTGGGCGTCCCACGTCCGAGAGCGTCTCCCGGGCCCGGGCGTCGACGAACCGGGTCACGAGATGCTGGCCGGCACCGAAGATGACGGCCCAGGCCACGATCTGCGGACTGGAATCGAGGTCGCTCAGACCGGGGATGAAGGCGCCCCGGATCAGCAGCACTCCGATGAACGCGGTCAGGGCACCCGTCGGGAATTTGAGCAGGGCTGCCGCGAGCGGCAGCATGTAGGGGCTGCTCGTTCCCTGGATCTGGCGGAGAGACGCTATGACCGTGAGTGCCGCGCCGGCCAGTCCTGCCGCCTCGATGACGAGAACATCGACCTGCTGTGCATAGTCACTGGCAACATTTCCCTTCACGTGATGGATCTCTCCGGAAGGGCACGCGGCGAATTTCTTTCCCTCGGGAAGGAAGCACATGTTCAGTGAATTGGGGCAGTACCAACCCCAGGCCGCGAGCCCACCCGCGCCGAGGAGAACGAAGAAGGTCGCGATCCTCAGGATGATGCTGAGACTGCGCACTCTGCTGAATTCGGCGTCGAGTGCGTCGTACGAGGCGCCGAGGGCGAGGACGAGGAGTGCGCGGTCTCCCGGCCGTGGTCCGTTCCCCGCCACCCGTTCCGCGACCGTTTCCGCCTGCACCCGAAGCGGGTCGGCCGGGCGAAGGTGCTGTTCGACCTGGCTCAGGACATCGGTACTCCGGCCGATCAGGTCTTCGTCCGAACACAGCCGCAGCAGGAGCACGTCGGCGCCGCGCACATTGGCCCATGTCCGTTCGAGAGCCGCGGCTCCGCTGAAGGGGCGGCGCGGCGCGGAGACGGCGTTGCCGGCCTCTTCCAGTTGCCGGGCGATCCCCTCAAGCGTCCTCTCCCTCTCACACTGCTCGGCCTGGTTCGCCGCCGCTCGGCAGCTCTCGCGATCCGCCTGCTGTTCCAGAAAGAGAATGCGAGCGGCGGCGCGCTCACGCCAGGCCGTTCTGTGAGTTCTGAGGGATTTTCTGGGCAATCTCGGCGAATGAGCCACGTTCTTTCGTCCGGCCGGCTCGTACCGATGACCCAATATGAGCGAAGCCGCCCACACGAGAACGAGGAGAGCGATACTTCCTCTGGGTGTTCTCGGGCTTTCCGCACCGTTGAAAGCTTTCCCGTTGGTCATTCAGACCTCCAGCAAAGACATCCCTTCCCAGCGTAGGCCGAACAGCCAACAGGTGCACGTCAAGAAGGGTGGACCTCTATCGTGTCCGACGGCCCCCTCCGCCCGACCCTCAACCCTGGAGCCCGCTGTGCCGTTGTGGACACGAACGACACGCATGACACGCACCACCCGCCCGCTGTCCCTGCTCCTGTCGAGCGTGCTCGCGGCCGGAACGCTCACCGGCTGCGCGCTGCTGGACCTCGCCGAGGACTGCGAGGGAACCGACGACCGGGTGAAGGAGATGGGCGCGCTCGACATCCTCGACTCCCGGCCCGCCGGGGCGACCGTCGCCCGGGGCTTCGAGAAGGTCGACGCCGGCTGCTGGGCGGACAGCGGCGATGTCTCGCTGTACGCCGGCCGGACCTACGCCTTCCCCGGCACACGGGCCGAAGCGGCCGCGCACTACCGGACGGCGGCAGCACGGGACGGATGGCGTCCGGACCCCGAAGCCCCGTCCGACGACCTCTGCTACACGCGGGAGAAAATGGCCCTGCGGATCGTCTTCCTCACCGCCGAACTCCTCGCGGAGGACGGCCACGGAAGCCGCCCCGACCTCACCACCGGGGCCGGCTATTCGATCACCGTCGACTCGTTCGCGAACAGCGACGCCGAGGCGGGCTGCCAGTGACGGAGCGCGCAGGCGAAAGCGATTTGCCGACTCGGACGGCGCGTGGGTGGCGTCGCCGTCCGTGACCCCGGCTCCACGCACCGAGCGGCTGCTTCTGGTCGGGCATGCCGAGATCAAGCCGACCGAGGTCTGTGCCACCGTAGCCGCGCCGAACGAGGCCTCACTGACTAGGCCCGCGCCTCCCCGCCCGGCCCCAGTCCGGCCCCCCGCTCCCGGAACCGGTATCGCCGCTCGGGTCGCCCCGCCGCGCCGTAGCGCAGGGAGACGTCCGCGGTGCCGATGGTGTGGAAGTGCTCCAGGTAGCGGCGGGCGCTGACGCGGGAGATGCCGGCGAGGGTGGCGCATTCGGTGGCGGAGAGGGAGCCGTCGGCGGTGCGCAGGGTGCGTTCGACGAGTCGGGCGGTCTCCGGGCTCATGCCCTTGGGGAGGGGGCCGATGTCCGGTGCCGGGACCGCCGACCTGGCCAGGACCCGGTCGATGTCGGCCTGACTGTGTACGACGGCGGTGAGGAGCCGGTCACGCTGGGCGGCGTAGCGCTCCAGGCGGGCGCGCAGGTCGTCGAAGCCGAAGGGTTTGAGGAGGTAGTCGACGACCCCCTGGCGGGCGGCGCCGCGGACCGCGTCCGCGTCACGCGCGGCGCTGACGACCATCACGTCGCAGTCGTGGCCGGCGGTGCGCAGCCGCGGGACGAGGTCCAGGCCGAAGACGTCGGGCAGATAGAGGTCCAGCAGGACGAGGTCGGGGCTCAGCTCGTCCACGGCGAGGGCGGCCTGCTCCCCGGTGTGGGCGACGCCGACGACCCGGAAGGGCGCGACGCGTTCGACGAAGGCGCGGTGGACCCGGGCCACCATGAAGTCGTCGTCGACCACGAGCACGTCGATCGTGTCGGCCGCCGCGCGCCTGCCTGTCATCGGACCGCTCCTTCCCCACGGGATCCCACCCCGAGACGCTCGCAGACGAGCCGGGCCCGCGCCAGGGCTCTCACCTGCGCAAGCGGAAGCCGGGTGGGGGCATCTGTCGGCCGGTGACCGAAAAGACCACAACCTTCGTTGGTTCCGGAACGGAGACAGGCCGTTCACACCCGGGCAACATGTGGCCCACATCACCCTCCCCCACAGGGCATTCCCGTATCGCATCGACGTACCGACAGGTGGTGGCACTCGTGCGCCTGCGCACACTCCTCGCCCTGCTCGGGGCCGCCGTACTCGTGCTGGTGGGGCCTCCACTGCTCACGACCGGCAGCGGCGCCGAGACCGGCACCCAGATCCCCGGCCTGCGTTTCATGGTCCCCAACACACCGGGCGGCGGCTACGACATCACGGCCCGTACGGCCGCGAAGAACGCCGAGGACGCCGGGCTCACGCACAACATCGAGGTGTTCAACCTGCCCGGCGCGGGCGGCACCGTCGGGCTGAGCCGACTGGTGAGCGAACACGGCAACGGCAAGCTCGCCATGTCGATGGGCCTCGGTGTGGTGGGTGCCGTCCGCTCCAACCACGCGCCCAAGACGCTCGCCGACACCACGCCGATCGCCCGGCTCACCGAGGAGCAGGACGTCGTCGTGGTCGCCGACGACTCTCCGTACAAGAACATCGACGAGCTGATCGAGGCGTGGAGGAAGAACCCCGGCAAGCTGCCCGTGGGCGGCGGTTCGTCGCCGGGCGGGCCCGACCATCTCGCGCCGATGCTGATGGCGCAGGCCGCCGGGATCGCTCCGAAGCAGGTCAACTACATCCCCTTCGACGGCGGCGGCGAGCTGCTCGCCTCGATCCTCGGCAGCAAGGTCGCCTTCGGGGTGTCCGGGGTCGGTGAGTACCTCGACCAGATCAAGGCGGGCGACCTGCGGGTGCTGGCCGTCACGGGCCCCGAGCGGGTCGACGAGCTCGACGCGCCCACCCTGAAGGAGTCGGGCTACGACGTGAACTTCACCAACTGGCGCGGCATCGTCGCCCCGCCCGGGCTGTCGGAGGCCGAGCGGGACAAGCTGACCCGGCTGGTCGCCGAGCTCCACGACTCGCCCGAGTGGCAGAAGTCCATGGAGAAGAACGGCTGGGACGACGCGTTCCTGACCGGTGAGAAGTTCGGCGACTTCCTGGACGCGCAGGACAGGCGCGTGGTGTCGGTGCTGAAGGAGCTGGGACTGTGACGACACACACCGAATCACCCGCCGCCGAGCCGTCCGAGCGCCGGTCCTGGCTGCGCGAGCACTCCGAACTCGGTGTCTGTGTCCTGCTGTTGGCGCTCGGCGCACTCGTCCTGACCGACGCGCTCACGATGGACGTCGACATCACCCAGCGCGGCCCGGTCGGACCGAAGACCGTGCCGGTCGTCGTCGGTGCCGGGCTGCTGGTCATCGCCGCCCTGCTCGCCGTCGACGTGCTGCGCGGCGGCCGGGGTGAGGCGGAGGGCGGTGAGGACATCGACCTGTCCGAACCGGCCGACTGGCGCACGGTGCTGCTGCTCTCGGGGGTCTTCCTCGGCGCGGCCGTACTCATCGAGCCCCTCGGCTTCCCGATCGCGGGCGCCCTGTTGTTCTGGGGGGCCGCCTTCGCGCTCGGCAGCCGTCGCTTCGACCGGGATCCGCTGATCGCGGCCGTCCTCTCCCTCGTCACCTACGCCGTATTCAACAATCTGCTCGGAGTCCCGCTGCCCGGCGGTCCGCTGATGGGAGTGCTGTGACATGGACGCCCTCAACTCCCTTCTGGACGGCTTCGGTACGGCCCTGACGCCGCTGAATCTGCTGTGGGCCGCCCTCGGTGTGCTGCTCGGCACGGCGATCGGCGTGCTGCCCGGTATCGGTCCCGCGATGGCGGTCGCCCTGCTGCTGCCGGTCACCTACGGGCTCGACCCGATCGCCGCGTTCATCATGTTCGCGGGCATCTACTACGGTGCGATGTTCGGCGGTTCGACCACCTCCATCCTGCTCAACACGCCCGGCGAGAGCGCGGCCGTGGTCGCGGCCATGGAGGGCAATCCGATGGCGAAGTCGGGGCGGGGCGCCCAGGCGCTCGCGGCCGCCGCCATCGGGCACTTCGCGGGCGGCATGATCGGCACGATCCTGCTGGTCGCGCTGGCGCCCGCGGTGGCGGAACTGGCGGTGGACATCGGCGCGCCGGACTACTTCGCCATCATGGTGCTGGCGTTCATCGCGGTGACCTCGGTGCTGGGTTCGTCGCGGATCCGCGGTCTGGCCTCCCTGCTGATCGGCCTGACGATCGGGCTGGTGGGCCTGGACCAGATGACCGGCCAGCAACGGCTGACCTTCGGCTCCCTCCAACTCGCCGACGGCATCGACGTGGTGATCGTGGCGGTCGGTCTGTTCGCGATCGGTGAGGCGCTGTGGGTCGCGGCGCATCTGCGGCGCAGCCCGGGCGAGCCGATCCCGGTGGGCCGGCCGTGGCTGGGCCGTGAGGATGTGCGGCGGACCTGGAAGTCGTGGCTGCGCGGCCCGTTCATCGGCTTCCCCTTCGGCGCGATCCCGGCGGGCGGGGCGGAGATCCCCACCTTCCTGTCGTACGTCACGGAGAAGCGTCTGTCGAAGCACAAGGAGGAGTTCGGCAAGGGCGCCATCGAGGGCGTGGCCGGGCCGGAGTCGGCGGCGTCGGCCTCGGCGGCGGGCACCCTGGTGTCCATGCTGACGCTGGGTCTGCCGACCACTGCGGTCGCCGCGGTGATGCTGGCCGCGTTCCAGCAGTACGGCATCCAGCCGGGGCCGCTGCTGTTCGAACGCGAACCGGAGCTGGTGTGGGGGCTGATCGCCTCGCTGTTCGTCGGCATGGTGCTGCTGCTCGCGCTCAACCTGCCGCTGGCGCCGTTGTGGGCGAAGCTGCTGCGCATCCCGCGGCCGTATCTGTACGCCGGGATCCTGTTCTTCGCGGCGGTCGGTGCGTACGCGGTCGGCGGTGAGGTCGTCGACCTGGTGATCCTGCTGATCATCGGCCTGATCGGCTTCGGCATGCGGCGCTACGGCCTGCCGGTGCTGCCCGCCGTCATCGGTGTCATCCTCGGTCCGAACGCCGAGCAACAGCTGCGCCGCGCCCTCCAGATCAGCGACGGCAGTGTCTCGGGTCTGGTGAACACGCCCTTCTCGGTGACCGTGTATGCGGTGATCGTGCTGCTGCTGGTCTGGCCGCTGCTGCGGAAGGCGGTGACCCGCCGCCCCAACTCCGGTGCGGTGTCGGAGCGTTGACAGGGCGAGCCGTCCGCGTCACGGTGAAAGACCCCGCCGTGACCGGAGGTCCGCCATGGCCGACTCCTCAGCGCCGCGTTCCGATGCCGATCTGGTCGCTCGGGTCAGGGCGCTCCGCCCGCTCGTCCGGGACCACGCCCCGCGTGCCGAACAGCAGCGCAGGGTGACCGACGAGGTCGTCGCGGCGCTGACGGAGGCGGGGGTGTACCGGATGAACGTGCCCCGGCGGTACGGCGGTTACCAGAGCGGGGTGCGCACGCAGGCCGATGTGCTGGCCGAACTCGCCACCGGCTGCGGCTCGACCGCTTTCACTGCGGCGATCCAGGCGGGCTGCGCCTTCATCGCCTCGCTCTTCCCGGACGAGGCCCAGGACGAGATCTTCACCGGTCCGGACGTCCGGGTCGGCGGCACCCTCATCCCGGACGCCACGGCGGTCGCCACGGACGACGGCTATGTCGTCAACGGCACCTCCGGTTTCGCCACCGGGTGCCGGCACGCCGACTGGCATCTGCTCACCGCCCGGGTCGAGTCCGCCGACGGGCCGCCCGAGGTGCTGTGGACCGCCGTGCCCATGGCCGAGCTGGAGATCCTCGACGACTGGCGTGTCTGCGGACTGGCCGGAAGCGGCAGCAACAGTGTCGTCGCCCGTGACGTGGTCGTCCCCGCCCACCGCGTCCTGCCCGTCGGGCCCCTGCTGGCCGGGGAGTTCCCCTCGAAGGCCAACGCCGACGACCCCTTCTACCGGATGCCCGTCCTCCTGCTGTTCTGTGTCTGGACGGCGCCCAACGCCCTCGGTCTGGCGCGGTCGGCACTGGCCGAGTTCCGCGCGCGGATCCACCGGCGGGGCATCACCTACACCTTCCACACCCGCCAGCACGAGGCGGGCGTCACCCACCTCCAGGCCGCCGAGGCGGCGATGAAACTCTCCTGCGCCGAACTGCTGACCGACGAGTTCGTCACCCTCATCGCATCCCGTGCCACAACCGGCGAGCCGTACACCCTGGAGGAACGCGCCCGCATCCGAGCACAGGCCGGCTACGCCACCCGCCTGTGCAAGGAAGCCGTCGACCTCCTCGCCTCCGCCTCCGGCGCCTCCTCCCTCCACCTGGACGTCCCCATCCAACGCACAACCCGCGACCTCCACGCCCTCACCCTCCACTCCTTCGTCAACCCGACGACCAACCTGGAGCTGTACGGGCGGGTCCTGTCGGGCCTCGACGCGGGCACACCGTTCATCTAGGGACGAGTGTTCGGCACGTCGACGGCCGGCTTCCGAGGTGTCTCAGGTCGTCGGCAGATCCGCCCGGAGGCGGTCGAAAAGCTGTCGCGCCCGTGTCGCGTCCCAGCGGACCGCGCTGCCCTTGGAGGTGGTGAGGTCGGGGTCGGAGACGGGGACGTTGAGTTGGCTGCCGGTGCCGGCGGTGACGCCTCGTAGGGCGTCGAAGAGGGACGTGAGCTGGGGCAGGCCGGTGTTGTCGTCGACGACGAGGGTGTCGAGGCCGGCGGTGACGGTGGGGAGGGACTTGGTCGGGTCGAGGAGGGTGCCGGGGGTGGCGGCCTTGGCGGCGAGGGCGGCGAGGAACTTCTGCTGGTTGCGGGTGCGGCCCAGGTCGCCCGCGGCTTCCTGTTTGCGCTGGCGTACGAAGGCCAGTGCCTCGGCGCCGTCGAGGGTCTGGCAGCCCTTGCCGAGGTTCGCGCCCGAGTCCTTGTCCCTGACGGCCTTCTCCAGGCACAGGTCGACGCCGCCGACGGCGTCCACCACGCCGACGAAGCCCGCGAAGCCGATCTCGGCGTAGTGGTCCACGTGCAGCCCGGTGTTGCGCTCCACGGTCCTCACCAGCAGCTCCGGCCCGCCCAGGGAGAACGCGGCGTTCAGTTTGTCCGGCGTGGCCGGGTAGCTCCGGCCGGTGTCGGGATCGACGTAGGGCGGGATCGTCACCCATGAGTCGCGCGGCAGGCTCATCATCGTGGTGCCACGGGTGCCGGTGTGCAGCAGGATCACCGAGTCCGTGCGCCGGCCCTCGGCGGAGCCGGTGCGCAGGTCTTCGCGGTCCTGCGGGGACAGTCCCTCGCGGCTGTCGGAGCCGACGACGAGGTAGTTGGTGCCCTTGCCCTGCGGTGCCCGGGCGGTGAGCGTGTCCAGGTCCACCGCCTTGTCGAGCTCGGTGTCGGCCCACACGTACGAGCCGACGCCGAAGGCGAGCAGCCCGCCGAGCAGCAGCGCCAGCCCCCGCACAACCCGGCGGCGCCGGGTCGGGCGGGGCCGCGGTGCTCTGCTGCCGCGCTCGGGCGGGCCGTGACGCCGCCCCTCGCCGGTGCGGCCGGGAGGAGCGGGTGAGGGCATACCGGGCAGGGGCGCCGTGCGGATCGACGGCGGAGGCGCGTAGGGCACCGCCCGCCCGGTCGTGCGCTCGCCCCGCGGGCGGTCGGTCCAGTGGTCCATCGGCCTGTTCAGTCCCTCAACGCATCGGGATCACCTCGTCGGCAGACTCTTGTACGGCGCCGGACCGCCGATCTGTTCAGCCGCCGACCCGGATCGCTTCATGCGCTGCCACGTCAGCCTGCTGCCGAACAGCAGGGCCACGACCGACTGGATGACGACCAGGTACATCAGCTGCCGGTAGACGAGGATCTGCAACGGCATCGACCACAGGGTCCGCCGCCGCTCCCCGTCGAGACGCAACGCGTAGGCCGCGCTGGCCAGTTGGACTCCAAGGAAGGCGAACCACACCCCGGCGGACTGCCACGGGTCGCGGAACAGCACGCCGTACAGGGCGTAGACGTCGATGACCGGGGCGAGCAGCGGAAGCAGGACCTGGAAGAGCGCGAGATAGGTCAGTCCGCGGCGGCCGAAGCGCCCGGAGGTGCCGACGTCCAGGACGGCGCCGCGGTGCTTCCACATCGCCTGGATGGTGCCGTAGCACCAGCGGTAGCGCTGCCGCCACAACTGGCGCAGGGACGTGGGTACTTCGGTCCAGGCGACGGCGGACTCCTCGTAGAGCACCCGCCAGCCCGCCCGCCACAGGGCCATCGTGAGGTCGGTGTCCTCGGCGAGGGTGTCGTCGCCGATCCCGCCGACGCCCAGCAGCGCGTCCCGGCGGAAGGCGCCGATGGCGCCGGGCACGGTCGTGATGCACTCCAGGACCTCGAACATACGGCGGTCGAGGTTGAACCCGAAGCAGTACTCCAGGTGCTGCCAGGTGGCGAGCAGACCGCGCCGGTTGCCGACCTTGGTGTTGCCGCTGACCGCTCCGACGGCGGGGTGCGCGAGCGGCTGGACGAGCTGGTGGACGGCGTCCGGCTCGAAGACGGTGTCGGCGTCCACCATGACCACGATCTCGTACCGGGCGTGCGCCAGACCGGTGTTGAGGGCGGTGGCCTTGCCCCCGTTGGGTGTGCGGATCACTTCCACGCGCGGGTCGGAGATCCCCGCGGCGATCTCCGCGGTGCGGTCCGTCGACCCGTCGTCGATCACGACGATCTGAAGGTGTCTGTGGGTGGAGTCGAGCAGCGAGTGCACGGTGGAGGCGATGCCGGCCTCCTCGTTGTACGCCGGGACGAGCACCGTCACCGGTTCGGTCACCTCCCGCATCCAGGGCGCGCCCGGCCGGAAGCGCTCCAGCCTGCGGACGTGGGCGCGGGCGAAGACGGCGAGCAGGGCCAGCCGGAGCACGCCGAGGCCGCCGGCGATGCCGAGCACCCAGGTCATGGCGCCGGAGAAGGTGCGTCCGAGGCCGGTGACGCCGATCAGAGCGGTGCCTTCCCAGCGCGCGAGGGTGGACACCGGGGTGTACGGGGTGAGGTCGAGTCCGTCGGACACGGTGGTGAAGCGGTCGACGCCGCGGGCGGTGAGGAGCTTGGCCGTCTTCTGGTAGGCGGTCGCCGTCTGGCTGAACTGCCGGACCAGCCCCTGTGCGGGCTTGCGGGAGGCCTTGTCGGCGGCGACCAGCACGTAACCGCGGGCGGTGGCCTGCCGGGCCGCCTGCCACTCCTTGCCGCACAGGGTGTCCGGCGAGGTGGTGCGCGGCATCCGCAGCAGGGTGGTGTTCAGGTCGGCGGCACCGGCCAACGCGGCCTGGGTCAGGTCGAGTTCGCTGGAGAAGCGGGGTGCGGAGGCCTCGCCGAGGGCGGCGCCGGTGTAGGTGTTGGAGCCGATTTCGTGGCCCTCGGCGCGGATCCGCCGCACCAGCTCCGGGTGCCGGGCGGCCTGGGAGCCGAAGAGGAAGAAGGTGGCGCGCGCCTGATGGCGGCGCAGCAGGTCGAGCAGGCGGGGCGTCCACACCGGGTCGGGTCCGCCGTCGAAGGTGAGCGCGACCGTGCGGGCGGGCATCGAGGCGGTCTGGATCCCGCCGCTGTTGATGCCGACGACGGGGCCGTCACCGTAGGCCACCGCGTCCGGCGCGGGTTCGGTGCAGGGGGAACGGGACTTGGCGGCGTCGACCTCGTGGTCGGTCCAGCCCTCGAAGAGCAGGACCGCGAACATGGCGGGGAGGACGAGGAGCAGTAACAGCCAGTGTCCGCGCGGGTCTCGGGACTGCTTGTGCCGGGCTTTCACGGGTCTTCGGACCTCCTTCCCGAGGGGGCCTCGCGAAGGACGTGCGGCTCCCGCGCGGCGCCTGTTCTGCCTCCCTGGGCGCCGGAGGGCGAAGAGGTGTGCCGCCGCTGACTCATGGGGTTCGAGGTACGCATGGGGCGCGAGTGTAGCCACGGCTGCCTGCCTTGCGTGGCGTCACAGAGGACCTCACACTGGTGAACTCATGGATGAGCCAGGGCCGTTATGGCGCAACCGGGACTTCGTGCTCCTGTGGAGCGGTCAGGTCGTCTCGACGGTGGGCATGCGCGTGACGGCGCTGGCGTACCCGCTGCTGGTGCTCGCGCTGACGGGTTCGCCGTTCCAGGCCGGGCTGGTCGGCTTCGCCCAGAGTCTGCCGTTCCTGGTGCTGTATCTGCCGGCCGGGGCGCTCATCGACCGCTGGGACCGCAGACGTGTGATGCTCGCCGCCGACGGTCTCCGTGCGGTGCTGCTGGGGCTGGTGGTGCTGGGGCTGGCCGTGGACGTGTTCTCGGTACCGGCGCTGCTGGTGATCGTGTTCCTGGACGGCGCGTGTTTCGTGTTCTTCCAGCTCGCCGAGTCCGCCGCGCTGCCGCACATCGTCCCGACGTCCCAACTGCCCACCGCGCTGGCCCAGAACCAGGCCCGCGAACTGGGCGCGGACCTGGCCGGAGGCCCGCTCGGCGGCGCGCTGTACGCCGCCGGCCGGACCCTGCCCTTCGTGTTCGACATGCTGTCCTACGCCATCGGGTTCGTCACCCTGCTCTTCGTGCGCCCCGGCCTCCAGGACGCCCGACCGCGTGAGCGGCCCCGGAGTTTGCGTGCCGAGATCGCCGAGGGCCTGGTGTGGCTGTGGCGGCAGCCTCTGCTGCGGGCCACGGTGGTCCTCATCGGCGCGGCGAACCTGGTGCTGACCGCGCTGCCCCTCGTGCTGATCGTCCGCGCACAGGAGCTGGGCGTCTCGCCGTCGCTGATCGGGGCGATGCTGGCGATGCCCGGCGCGGCGGGCATCGCGGGCGCCGTCGCCGCTCCCTGGCTGGAGCGGCGCCTGTCGCCCCGGGCGGTGATGATCGGGGCGACCTGGCTGTGGGTCGCCTGCACGGCGACCCTGGTCTGGCTGCCCTGGCCGTTGGCGCTCGGCGCGGTGGTCGCGGCGTGCGCCCTGCCCGAGCCGGTCTTCAACGTGATCGCCATGTCCTACCGGTACGCCCTCACCCCCGACCGGCTCCAGGGCCGGGTGCTGGGCGCGGCCCGGCTGGTCACCTGGGGTTCGCTCCCGGTGGGGTCCCTGGCCGCCGGCTCCCTGCTCCAAGCCCTGGGCGCGCGGGGTGCGTTGGCGGTGTACGCCGTCTTCACGATCGCACTGGCCTCGGTGGCCACCTCCGTCCCCGTGCTACGGCGGGCTCCGCGCATCCAGGATGTGAAGCGCCCCGAGTGACCCCCGAGTGACCTCACACCCATTGCCTCGCATACCCCTCCCCCGTATTGTCCGGGGCGGGGAAACAAGCCCATGGTCCAGGGGGGCGGCCGCGTCGGACGCGGCGACTATCGGGATGGAGGGGCACATGCGCGTCAACGGATTCACCGAGGACGGCTACGAGCACATATGCCTGGTCTTGCAGGAGCTGGTGGACAGCGGGCTGGAGACCGGGGCGGGTGTGTCGGTCTGGCGGGAGGGGCGCGAGGTCGTCCGGCTGAACGCCGGCTGGGCCGACGCCGCGCGGACCCGTCCCTGGCGGGACGACTCCCTGGTCATGACGTACTCCCTGTCCAAGGCGTTCGTCACGCTGGCGGCCCTGGTGGCCGTCCGCGACGGCGCGTTGACGCTCGACCGGCCGGTCGCCGCCCACTGGAAGGAGTACGGCGTCCGCGGCAAGGAGCGCACCACCCTGCGCCACATCCTCACCCACCGGGCGGGCCAGCCGCGCTTCCCGGCCACCGCCGCAGACCTCGACCTGCTGGACGAGGGCGGTCTGCGCGACAGCCTCGCACAGGCCGCACCGGAGTACGCGCCCGGCACCTCCCTCGGCGAACACACCCTGACCTACGGCCACTTGGTCGACGGCGTGCTGCGCGCGGCGGCCGGCACGACCCTGGGGGCGGTCTTCCACGACGTCGTACGGCCCGCCCTGGACCTCGATGCCTGGTTCGGGGTGCCGGACCGGGCGCTGCACCGCGTCGCCGACCTCGAACACGCCCACCCCGAGTGGCCCGAGCGGCTGCACGCCGCGCCCTGGCTCCAGGTCCCCCACGGAGCCCTGGACCTCGGCCGGACCAACTCCCGGGCCCTTCGGCAGTCGGTGTTCGGCGCGATCAACCTGCACACCACGGCGACCACGACGGCCGCGTTCTTCTCCCGCCTCACCGCCGAGGACGGCCCGGTCCGCCGTCTGCTCGGCCCCGAACTCCACTCCGAGCTGCTGACCTCCCAGGTCACCGACAACGACGAGGTCTTCGGCACCCGTCTGACCTGGACGCTGGGCTTCGTCCGCGACAAGGGAAAAATCGCCAAGGGCGGCATCGGCGGCTCCGCCGCCTGGTGGTCACGACGGCACAATCACGCCTGCGCCTACCTCACCCGCCGCATGGACGACCACTCCCGCGCCGCCCGAATAGCCGCCGCCCTCGGCGACGACCTGTCCGTGGTGGGCGAGGACTGACCGTCCCCCAGGGCCCCGCATCAGATCAAATGGGCGAAGACCACCAGGTTCGCGGTGTAGTCCTTGACCCGGCGGTCGTAGTCGCCCGCGCAGGTGATGAGGCGGACCTGGGCGCGGGGGGTGTCGGCGTAGACGCGGTCGCTGGGGAAGTGGTCCTTGTCGAAGGTCTCGACGCTGTCGACGGCGAAGGTGGCCTTGCGCCGGTCGGCCCGTAGGACGTGGAAGCGGTCGCCCTTCTCCAGCTCGCCGAGGTCGGCGAAGACGGCGGCGGAGGTCGCGGTGTCCACGTGCCCGGCGATGATCGAGGTGCCCGCCTGGCCCGGGGACACGCCCTCGGCGTACCAGCCCACGAGGTTGGTGTCGTCGGCGGGAGGCGGTTGCAGCTGGCCGGATCGGCCGATGGCGAGGGCGGTGAAGGGGGCGTCGACCGAGATGTCGGGGATGAGTAGGCGGACGGGGCGGGACCGCGGCAGGTGCTTGCCGAGGGGGCGCGCGGGCGGTGAGGCGGATGCGGCGGCCGGCGCGGCATGCGGGGCGGGTCCGCCGTCGGAGGACTCGTCCTCGCCGGCGAACAGGCTCACCACCAGCAGCAGGGCGAGCGCGCTCCAGAGGACCGTCGCGACGGTGCGGGATCTGCTCCGCGCGGGTGTGGGGTCGGTAGCGGTCGGGGAAGGAGGGCTGGCTGCCATCGGACACCACCTCGCTCGGGCACGGCAGCGGACACAACACGGGCAGGACGAGCGGGGCCGCCGCGACGCGCGGTGCACGTGCGGCGGCCGTGGCTGCTATGTCGTCGGGCATCGGTCAGGCCACGCCTTCGGCGGCCTTCTTGCGCCGCAGGGCGTACACGCCGGTGCCTGCTACGGCGAGCACGGCCAGCCCGCCGGCGGTGACCCCGGTCGAGGCGAGGCCGCCGCCCCCGGTGTGCATGCCGCCGCGCGGCTTGTCGTGCTCGCCCTTCCATTCCTCGTTGTCATGCTTGTCCTGCTTGCCGCTCCACTCGTCCTTGTCGTGCTTGCCGCCGTTCCAGGGCTCCTCGTAGCCCCCGTCGCCCTTGTCCCGGTAGGTCTCCGGGTCGTGCTTGGGGTCCTTGGCCACACCCCAGTCGTCCTCGTTCACCGCGGTCAGCGCTCCGCCACCGGTGTGGATCCCGCCGCGGGGCGTGTCGTGTCCGCGGTCGTTGTCGTGCTCCTTGCTGTAGGAAGAGTTTTCGTGGTCCCAGTCGCCCGTCGCGGCG
Source organism: Streptomyces lincolnensis (assembly GCF_001685355.1). Lineage (GTDB taxonomy): Bacteria > Actinomycetota > Actinomycetes > Streptomycetales > Streptomycetaceae > Streptomyces > Streptomyces lincolnensis. The sequence continues at coordinate 1,214,828 of NZ_CP016438.1, forward strand.
GCATGGGCGGCGGGCGCGCCGAGCGCGAGAGCCGCGGTGGCCGTCGCGGTGGCGAACATCATGCGGGCAGAACGCATCCGAGAGTCCTTCCGTCGCCCCGGGCAGCTGACGCGTCGCCAGCTGATGTGACCCGGTTCTGACGTGATCCACCGTCAGCCATGCCCGCCGCTCCCACCATCCGGAGCGTTCACACGGGTTAAGCCGGCACCCGGACGGCGGCACCTTCCGGCGTGTGAGATCCCTTGACGCTGAACCGTTTCATTGCTTCTCTCGAAAGGCTGCCTCTGGGAGCGCTCCCACCCCACTCCTGAAGGGAATCCCCATGCAGACCACCCCCCACGTCCTCTCCCCACACCACATCAGACGCACACTGCCGGCCCTCCTCACCGCCGCCCTCCTGGCCTGCCTGCTGTCCCTGACCGGCGGCTCCCCGGCCCGGGCCGCGGTGGGCGACGGGTCGGTGTCCGACCCCAACATCGCCTACGTCGGACGCTGGGACACCGGCTCCGGCACCGCCGCGGTGCCCGGCTGGACCGGCGCCTATCTCCAGACCTCGTTCACCGGAACCACCGTCAAGGTCAAGGCCAGGGACGCGGTCAACCTGTACGTCAGCATCGACGGCGGGCCCGAGGTGTTCCACGCGGGCGTGCGCGGCACGGTGAACCTCACTCCCCGGCCGCTGTCCTCCGGCACCCACACCCTGCGGATCTCCTACCGTTCGGGCGACACCGTCTTCCAGGGGCTGGTCCTGGACTCCGGTGCGCGCACGGTCGCCCCTGCCATGCCCTCCGGGCTGGTCGAGTTCGTCGGCGACTCCATCACCGCCGGCGCCCTCACCGACCGGCTGGCCCTGGACTCGTACGCCTGGAAGGCCGGCGAGCGGCTGGGCATGCGGCACACGCAGATAGCCCGCTCCGGCTACTGTCTCGTCGCGCAGTCCGGCTGCACGGGGCTGAGCGGCCAGTTCTTCAGGAACGCCAGCGCGGGCGGCACGAACTGGGACTTCTCCCGCTACCGGGCCGACGCGGTCGTCATCAACCTCGGCACCAACGACATCGGGCACGGGGTGACCGGCGCCGCCTTCCAGTCGTCGTACACCAGGCTCCTGGCCGATGTGCGGGCCGTGTACCCGGGCGCCCACCTCTTCGCGGTGCAGACGCTCAAGAAGCGCTACGTCAACGAGACCAAGGCCGCCGTCACCGCGCGCGCCGCCTCCGGTGACGCGAAGGTGCACTTCGTCGACACCACCGGCTGGCTCGCCGACGGCACGGACTACGAGGACGGCAACGGGCATCCCAACGAGGCGGGCCACACCAAGTTCGCGAACCGTCTGGCCCCGGTGATCAGCGCTCGCCTCGGTGTCACCGCCACCGCCCGGGCCGCCGCGTCGGCCGAGGCGGCCGCTCCCGGCCAGCCCGGCGACCCCAACATCAAGCTCGTCGGCCGCTGGGACACCCAGAGTTCCAGCACCGCCTACACGCCGTACTGGGCGGGGGCGTACTACCGCGCCGGGTTCACCGGCCGGACCGTGAAGCTCAAGCAGCGGAACACCATCGACCTCTGGGCTCGCATCGACAACGGGCCCGTGACCTTCTTCAACGACGTCAAGGGGACGGTGAACCTGACGCCGGCGCCGCTGGCGGCCGGCAACCACACCCTCCAGGTCAACTACCAGGTGGTCGCGGGTTCTTACCGCGGTGACGCCGTCTTCCAGGGGCTGGTCCTCGACAGCGGGGCGACGACGTTCGCACCACCGGCGCCCACCAAGCTGGTGGAGTTCGTCGGCGACTCCATCACGGTGGGGACGACGACCTCACAGAACGCCCGCACCGCGTACGGCTGGTTGATCGGGGAACGCCTCGGTGTCGAGCACACCCAGATCGCCCAGGGCGGCGCCTGTCTGGTCGCGGCGGCGGACGGCTGCGTCGGCCTTGAGCAGCAGTTCGGCAGGCTCAACCCGAACGCGGCCACGCCCGACTGGAACTTCTCCCGCTACCGGGCGAACGCGGTCGTCATCAACCTCGGCACCAACGACGTCGGCCACGGGGTGAGTTCCCCGCAGTTCCAGACGGCGTACAGCAGTCTGCTGCGCAAGGTCCGCGCGGCCTACCCGCAGGCGTGGATCTTCGCCCTGGAGACCTTCCGGGGTCGGTACGTCCCGCAGACCGAGGCGGCGGTGAAGGCGGCCGTCGCGGGCGGGGACTCCCGGGTCTCCTTCGTCGACACCACCGGGTGGCTCGGCTCCGGCGACCTGTCGGACTCGGTCCATCCCAACGACCAGGGCCATCGCGTGATCGCCGACCGGCTCGCGCCGATCATCTCGGCGCGGATCTGAGCCTGGGCAAGCGGTCGGGGCAGGGGCATCGGTCGTACGCCGATATCCCTGCCGTACGCCGTGGCCAGTACCCGTGGTTACTCCCGCCGTCAGATGTCCGGTGGCATCCCGCGGGGCACGGTGGTCGGGTGAAACTCAGCCGACCCGCACGCCGGGCCTTCCTTGTCGTCCATGTCGCCGCCTCCGCGAGCTGGCTCGGGCTCACGCTCGGGCTGCTCGCCCTCGGGGTCACCGCGGCCACCACCGGCTCCGCGGTGACCGTCGATGCCTCCGTCCGGGCCATGCAGCTGTTCGCCGACTGGCTCCTGCTGCCCGTCGCGTTCCTCACGCTGCTCAGCGGTGTCGTGCTGTCCCTGGGCACGCCGTGGGGGCTGGCGCGGCACCGATGGGTCTGGACGAAGTTCTGGCTGACCCTCGCCACCATCACCGCCACGGTCTTCGCCCTGCGTCCCGGAGTGAACTCCGCGGTCGCGGCCGTCGCCGCGAGCGGGCCGCTGCCCGACGCCGGTGACGTGCTGTTCGGGCCCGTCGTCTCGCTGTCCGCCTACGTGTTCATGACCGTCATCTCGGTCCTCAAGCCGTGGGGACCGACCCGGCGCGGCCGCAGGCTGCGCGAGTCGGCGCGAGGGCCCGCGGGCCGTGCCGCCGCCGACGACCGCCCGCTGGCCTCTCGGTGATCAAGCCCCCCTAGGGTGCTGTCATGTCCGAACTCCCCGACGACGCCTCGCTCAAGGTGTACGCGGCCACCGATCCCGAACGCCTCCACGACCTGGCACGGGCGGCCGACAGCGCCCGTGCCATCGGCAAGCTGTCCGAGTTGCTGGCCGACCAGCAGTCGCGGGAGGCCACCGACTGGGCGATACGCCTGGCGGAGCGGCTGGGCGAGGAGCGGGAGCCCGGCGTGTGGCGGCCGGTGGTGCGGCGGATCGCCTGGCAGCTCGCGCAGCGGCCCAGCATCGTGCATCTCAAGCCGCAGTTCGAGAAGCACGTACCCGTGTCCCTGGACGATCCGGGCACCGAGGTGCGGGCCTGTCTGCTGTACGAGATGGCGTTGCGCTTCGGCCTGGGACGCCGTCACGACGAGGTCTACGTCGCCTACGGCGAGGCGCTGCGTATCCTCGGGCATCCGCTGGCCTGGCTGCCGCTGGGCTCGCTGTACTTCGAGAGCCGGTTGCGCCGGGGGGCGTCCATGGAGGGGCTCATGCTCGGCTCCCGCACTCCGGAGCAGTTGCGGCTCGCCTACCCAGAGCCCCCTCCCACCGACGGCGGTGCCCGCGCCGGCCGCACGGCCCGGCGGGTGCCGGACGAGACGCGCGCCGCGGCGGCCACCGAGGCGTTCGCTCCGCTCGGCCAGTACGAGGCGGCGTTCTACACGCTGCCCGAGCCGCTCGACCCGGCCGACTTCAACGCCGCGCTGCTCGCCGAACTCGACGCCGAGTGCCTGGAAGCCGTCACGAGCGACACGATCACCGCGGTGCACACCACCGCCGACGATCTCGCGGACGACTTCTTCACGGCCGCCTTCGGCGGCGGCCTGTGGACCGAGCCCCTGCACGGCGCCTACGCCCGGCTGCTCACCTGGCGCAGCCTGTACGCCGTTATGGACCTCGACACCGGGGCCTCGCACTACGACGCCGTACGTCTGGCCTCCGACCATCGCTGGCTCCGCTTCGCCCTGTCCCGGTACACCGCCAACCGGTGGTTCCACGGCGACTTCACGGACGCCGGTTTCGCCTGCCTCGACCCCACCCGCACCCGCGTCGCCGTGATCGCGGTGACCGAGACGGACTGACCGCCTTCGCCGCGGGGTCGGAAGACCCGGTTCCGTGCTATCGACTGTCCAGTCGTGGCGGTCGAGGGGCGGAGGCGTGGTGCGCGGTAGACGTGCGGTCGTGGTGGCGGGCCTGGTCGGTGTTCTCGGTCTGGCCGGGTGTTCGCCCGGGGACGACGGGGGTTCGGCGAGGCCGACGGACGCGGTGACGGCCTCGTCCGCGGCGTCGTCGCCCGGCTCCCCCACTCCCGAGCCTTCTTCTTCGCCCTCGCCCTCCGTCTCGGCCTCGCCGTCCGCACGTCCGTCGCCCGTGCCCGTCACCGGACCGGACCAGAAGCTGGTGACCATGACGGTCAGCGGCGGCTACGCCGGGGTCAGCAAGAAGGTGGTCCTCCGCGGTGACGGCACCGTCCGGGCCACGGACGAGGGCAGAACCGTCGTACGGCGTACCGGCGCCGCCCAGTTCACGAAGCTGCGCACACTGCTCGGGGACCCCGCGCTGGACGAGGTCCCCGAGTTCACGATCGACATGGGGGCGGCCGACATGTTCCAGTACACGCTCCAGTTCGACGGCCGTACGGTCATGACGGACCGCTCCGCCGGGCAGCCCGCGCTGGATCGCCTCATCGGCGCCCTGGAGGCCTGGCTGCCGAAGGGCTGACGGCGCCGGTGCACAACCCCCTAGTGGCGCAGTCGGTCGTAGCGGAAGGGGGCGAGGGTGTCGGGGCGGTGGCCGGTGCGGACGTACTCGGCCAGGCGGTGGCCGGTGACGGGGCCGAGGGTGACGCCGAGCATGCCGTGGCCGGTGGCGGCGTAGGCGTTGTCGTGACCGGGGACGCGGTCGATGACCGGAAGGCCGTCGGGAAGGAAGGGGCGTCCGCCGACCCAGGGGTCGCGGATCAGGCCGACCAGGTCATCGGGGTCGTCGAACCAGCGGCCCAGGTAGTGCCGGCTGGCGAGGGCGACGGCGACGATGCGGCGCCAGTCGAGGCGGTTGTTGTTGCCGCTGAGTTCCATGGTGCCGCCGATGCGTGTGGTGGTGCCGATCGGTGAGGCGACGGCCCGGCGCTCGCCGAAGTACAGCGTGTGCCGGGGAGCCGGGTCCAGGTCCACGGAGAAGCTGTAGCCCTTGCCGGCCTGGAGCGGCAGCGGGTGTCCGAGGGCGCCGAGCAGAGCGGAGGAGCGCATGCCGGCCGCGACGACGACGGCCGAGCAGGGGATCTCGCCCTGAGCGGTGCGCAGCGCGGCGACATGCCCGCCGGAGGTGCGGAACCCGGTGGCCTCGACGTTCTCGTGGACCTTCACGCCCGCGGCGGCCAGTGCCTCGCCGAGCCCGACGGCGAAGGCTTCCGGATCGACCACACCCTCGCCCTCGACGAGGTAGGCCGCCCGCACCCCGGACGACAGGGCGCCGTCCAGCAGCCGGGCCTCGTCCCCGGTGACCACGTCGTCGGGCAGCGGATAGTGGCCGTCGGCCATCTCCCGTTGCAGGGCGAGGTGGTGGCGTGCCTCGGCCGGGGACAGGAAGGCGTGGACCATGCCGGGGCGGGTCAGGGTGGTCTCGACGCCGGCCGCGCGCAGGCCGTCGAAGAGGTCGAAGGTGGTGCGGTTGAGTTCGGCGACGGCGGCGTAGCCGTGCCGGAAGGCGGCCGGTGTGCTGCTGCGCCAGAACCGCCACAGCCAGCGCACGAACGCCGGGTCGGGAAGGGGCCGTAGATACAGCGGTGAGTCCGGGCGTCCCAGCGAGCGCAGCGCGTACCGGACGACGCCGGGCGCGGGAACCGGCGTCGAGTGGCTGAGGCAGACCCAGCCGGCGTTGCCGCGGGAGGCCCCGGAGCCCAGGCCGCGCCGTTCGACGACCTCGACCTCCAGGCCCGCCTCGGCCAGGTAGTAGGCGGTGCACAGTCCGACCACCCCGCCGCCGACCACCACCACGGGGGCACTCATGACGCCGTCCCGTAGGAGGAGAGGAACTCACGGGTGCGGGCCTGGGCGGGGTTGTCGAGGACGTCCCGCGGGTGTCCCTCCTCGACGATCCGGCCGCCGTCGACGAAGACGACGTGGTCGGACACGTCCCGGGCGAAGGGCAGTTCGTGCGTGACCAGCAGCATCGTCATACCGTCGGCGGCGAGTTCGCGCATCACGCTGAGCACCTCCCGGGTGGCCTCCGGGTCCAGGGAGGAGGTGGGTTCGTCGAAGAGCAGGACCTCGGGCCGCAGGGCGAGGGCGCGGGCGATGGCGACGCGTTGCTGTTCGCCGCCGGAGAGCTGTTCGGGCTGGGCGAGGCCGCGGTGGGCCACTTTGACCCGGCGCAGCAGCGCGACGGCCCGCTCCAGCGCCTCCTGTTCGCCGATGCCCGCCTTGCGCTGCGCGAGGACGATGTTCTCCACGGCCGTCAGATGCGGGAACAGGTTGAACCGCTGGAAGACCATGCCGACGGTGCGGCGCAGCCGGGGCAGGTCGCGGCAGACCGTACGGCCGCCCTCGTGCACCACTTCGCCGGCGACCTCGACCGTGCCGCGGTCGGGGCGCTCCAGCAGGTTGACGCAGCGCATCAAAGTCGTTTTGCCGCCGCCGCTCTGTCCGATGACGCTGACGATGCGGCCGCGGGCGACCTCCAGGTGCACGTCGTCGAGGACGAGCCGGCCGTCGAAGGACTTGCTGAGCCCCTCGATCCGTACGACCGCCTCGGTGGGCGTCGGCGCATCGGCCGATGCGGTTGTCTTCTCCGTGATGACGGGCTCGGTCATACCGCCGCCTCCTTCCGCTCGGGGTCCGTCCTGAAGCCGCTGCCCGTCTTGGTGTCACCGCTGAGGTCGGCCGCGAGCAGGGCGCGGGCGGCCCGCACCCGGCGCCGGCGCCACGGGGACAGCGGCACTCCGGCCCGCACCTTGCGCTCCAGCAGCAGGAGGAGTTGGGAGAGCGGGTAGCACAGCGCGAAGTAGATCGCCGAGATGACCAGATAGACCTCCAGTGCCCGGAAGGTGGCCGAGGTGATGAGCCGCCCTTCGGACATCAGCTCGGCGGCGGAGACGGTGACCAGCAGCGAGGTGGACTTCAGCAGGTCGACGAGCATGGTGTTGGTGCCGGGCAGCGCCTGCCGGACGGCCTGGGGCAGGACGACGTGGCCGAAGATGCCCACCTTGCCGATGCCCAGGGCCTCGCCCGCCTCCGTCTGTCCCGCGTGCACCCCGCTGATCGCGGAGCGGAAGATCTCGGAGAGGTAGGCGGCGTAGAAGACGACGAGGCTGAGGCAGCCGGCCGTGAACACGTCCAGCCGGATCCCGGCCGAGGCCAGGCCGAAGTAGGTCAGGAAGATGATGGCGAGGAGGGGGACGTTCTTGAAGACCTCGGTGTAGACGGCGGCCACCGCCCGCGCGGGCCATGCCTTGCTCAGCCGCAGCAGCGCCACCGCCAGTCCGAGCAGGACCGCGCCGGCGAAGCTGACGGCGGTGTAGGAGACGGTGCGCCCGAGGGCGTCGAGCAGGTCGGACCGGTAGTCGGACCAGGGGACTTGGAAGAGACCGGACATGTCTGTTCCTCCCTTCTCACTGTGCGATGGACGGGGGCGTCCAGTCCTGCGGCCGGTCCACTCCGCGGCGCGCGGTGGCGACGTCGGCGGCGGGCTTGAGGAACTGGTCGGGGTCGCCGCCGTACTTCTCGACGAGCTTCTTCAACTCGCCGTCCGCGTACATGGCGTCGATCTGCCCGGAGATGGCCCGCTCCAGCTTGGTGGCCTGCTTGGGGAGGTAGAAGCCGGTCTGGTACGGCTGGAAGTACGCGTAGGCGGGCTCGGCCTTGACCTCGGCGGCAGTCGGCGGGGTGAGGTACTCCGTGCTGATCCTCAGCTCCGGACGTTCCTTCTGCGCCGCGATGATGATCAGCGGGTCGAGGAAGCCGACGTCGACACGGCCCGCGCCGAGGTCGTCGAAAACGCCGGTGGCGTCCGGGTAGGCGTGCAGTTTCGCGCCGGGTACGGCCTGGATGGACTTCACCCAGACATAGCCCTCGACCGTGCCGAGGTCGCGGTTCCTGAGATCGTCGACCGTCTTGTACGTCTTGCCGCTACGGACGGCCATCGCCGGTGGCGAGTAGTAGGGCGGGTCGGTGAACAGGCCCTGTTTCTGCCGCTCGGCGGACCAGGCGACACCGCCGACGGTGATGTCCACGCGGCGGGACTGCACCCCGGCGAGCATGCCGGCGAAGTCGGTGACCTCGGGCTCGATCCGGAGCCCCAGCTTCTTGGACACGGCGGCGAGGATGTCGCCGTCCAGGCCGACGATCTTTCCGTCCTGGACGCTGGTGTAGGGCGCGTACGGCTGGACGGCCACCTTGATGACGCCGGGGGTGAGCGTGCCCAGGGCAGCGGTCCTGGCGGACACGTTCTTCGGGGCCTCCTCGTCGTCGGAACCGCAGGCGGCGACGGAGGAAAGCAGCAGGATCGCGGACAAAGCGGATATGAGAGACCGCATACGGGTCATCGGCTCGGGCCTTCCGTAGGGCGCTGAGGGGCCCGCCGTTCACCGCGTTGTGCCCCCGGCGGGGTGGGATTGGGCCCATACGCTAGGGATCAACCGGTCGCGAGTCACCGTTCACTTCGTACGAACTTGTGGCCGGAATCGCTCGGTCCCCTGTACGGTGCGTCCAACCCGGCCCGCCCGCGACGGGAGGAACCAGTCGTGCTGAGCCCGTCACTCGCGCAGGAGATCGCCGGGGACACCTCCGCCGTCATCGGCTTCAACGTGCTGATCACCGACGCGGAGGGCATGGTCATCGGCAGCGGGGACAGCAGCCGGGTCGGGACCTTCCACGAGGCCTCCGTCGAGGTCGTCCGCACCCAGGAGGCCGCCACCCACAGCGCCCCGGAGGCCCAGCGGCTGCGCGGGGTGCGCCCCGGGGTCACGCTGCCGCTGGTCACCGACGGCCGCGCGGTGGGGACCGTCGGGATCACCGGTACGCCCGCCCAGGTACGCCGTTTCGGCCTGCTGGTCAAACGCCAGACGGAGATCCTGCTCCGGGAGTCCGTCATGCTGCGCTCCCGGCTGCTCTCGGAGCGGGCCGCGGAGAAGCTGCTGGCCGACATCGCCGCCTACGACCCGCAGGTCGTCGAGGGCGATTTCCTGCTGTTCCGGGCCGCCGAACTCGGTTTCGACCTGCGGCTGCGGCGGGTCGCGGTGGCCTTCGAGGTGACCGTGCCCGACCCGGCCGCGCGTCGGCGGGGAGCGCCCACGCAGGACATGGCCCTGATCCGTTCGGAGCTGCTGCGCAGTGTCCGCGAGGTCTTCGCCGACCCCCAGGACATCGTGGCCGGCACGGCCCCGGGCTGGATCGGCGTCCTGCACCGGCTCCCGGCCCGTCGCCCCACCACCGCCCTGGTCGCCGACTGCCGCCGGGCCGCCGACGTCATCGCCGCGCAGGACGGGCTCACCGCCCGCGTCGGCATCGGCGAGCCGGCCGCCTCCGTGAGCGGTCTGCACGACTCCTACCAGGACGCCTGTGACGCGCTGCGGCTGGGCGCCCGGTCGACCGACGACTCCCCCGTGCACCTCATCACCGACCTGCGGGTCCACCAGGTCGTCGCGGCGGTGGGCCAGTCCGCCCGCAGGCGGCTCCTCGACCTCACGGCCGCGGAACTGCGCGCCCAGCCGGACTGGCCGGCCCTCCGCGACACGGTCACCGCGTGGTGCGAGAACGGCTTCAGCCTCGTCCGGGCCTCCGCCGCCCTGCACATCCACCGCAACACCGTCGTCTACCGCATGCAGAAGATCGAGCAGATCACCGGCCGCCCGATGCGCGACCACCGGGCCACCATGGCCCTGTACCTGGCGTGTCTGGCGGACCGGCTGGGCGGCGGGTGACGATTCCGGTACGGGACCGAGGGGCGCCCCTGGTCTCCATGGGCAGCCCCGGTCTCAGTGCCCGCGGAACGCCTCTTCCAGCCACCAGGAACCCCGGTCCTTGACCACCTTGGCGTCGATGAGGAGAGGCGCGGAGCGGGGCCCCGCCACCCAGTCGGCGACCGCCTTCAGATCGGTGCGGGTGCGGACGGTCACCGCCTCGAAGCCGTAGCCGCGGGCCACGGCGGCGATGTCCGTCGGGGGGAACTCGACCGTGTCGAGGGGGTGGCCGTCGGGGCCGAAGTGGTGCACCTCGGCGCCGTAGCCGTCGTCGTTGTAGACGACGGCCACCAGGGGGAGGCCGAGTCGGCGTACGGTGTCGAGGTCCGCGGCGCCCATCAGTGCGCCGCCGTCGCCGAGGGCGGCCACCGGGAGCCGGTCCGGGCGGGCCAGGGCCGCGCCGATGGTGGTGGCCAGGCCCAGGCCGATGGACTGGAACGCCTGGGTGAAGCAGAAGCCGTTCTCGTCCGGCACCGACAGGTACATGCTCGGGTGGCCCATGAAGTTGCCGGAGTCCACGCCGACCACCCGCTCCGCGGGGAGGATGTCGTCGAGCGCGATGCTCAGCGTGCGGGGGTCGATCCGGTCACGGGTGCTCGTGTCGTCGTAGGCGAGGTCGCGCCACCGCACGCGGGCGGCGATGGCCTCGGCGATGTCGGGCGTCCGGCGGCCCCGGCGTGGTTCGCCGGCCGTCTCCAGCGCGCGTCGTGCCGTGAGTTCGACGTCTCCGGTGACGGCGAGGTGGACGTCGCGGTGTGCGCCGAGCGCCGACGGGTCGTCGTCGATCTGGGCCACGGTCGCGTCGGGGGCGATCAGTTGGCCGTGCCGCATGGTCCACATGTTCAGCGCGCAGCCCCAGCCGACGATCAGGTCGGAGTCCCGGACCAGTTCGGCCGTCAGGGGTGAGGCGAAGCCGCCGGAGACGTCGAGGGACCAGGGGTTGCCGTGGAAGAGGCCGTTGGCCACGGCGGAGGTCGCGAGCAGGGCGCCGTGGTGGTCGGCGAGCGCCTCGATCGCGTCCCGGGCGCCGGGTGAGCGGGAGCCCCGGCCGGCCACGAAGACGGGGCGCCGGGCCCGGTCGAGGGCCTGTGTCAGGGCCGTCACGTCGGCCCGGGTGGGCTCGACGGCGGCGCGGGGCGGGGGTGGTGCGGCCCGGTCGAGGGCGCCGTCGGGTACGTCCAGGGCCTGCACCGGCAGCGGGAGGTTGAGCAGCACGGTCCGGCGTTCGTGCACGGCCCGGTGCACCGCGGTGAGGGCCTCGGCCACCGCGTCCCCGGCCGAGGTGACCCGCAGCGGCAGCGCGCCCACCGCCCGCGCCAACGCCTCCTGGTCGACGAAGAAGTTGGACCGCGGCTCGGTCACCTCGGCGGCCAGGACGAGAAGCGGCGTACGGCTCTTGGCCGCCTCGGCCAGACCTGTCATCGCGTTGGTGAGTCCCGGCCCCTGGTGGACGCTGAGTGCGGCGACGGTGCCGCTGGTGCGCGCGTACGCGTCGGCCATCGTCGCGGCACCGCCCTCGTGTCGGGCGGCGACGAACCGCGCACCGGCCGCGACCATGGCGTTGGTCAGATGGAAGTTGCCCGATCCGACCACGCCGAAGACCTGCGTGATCCCGGCGTCGACCAGGGCCCGCCCGACCGCCTCGGCGACCTTCACGACCGCTCCACCAGGGCGAGCACCCGGGCGGGCGATCCGGATCCGGCGACGATGGGCAGCGGTCCGGCGACGACGACGGAGCCGGTGGCCGGCAGCTCCCCCAGGTTGCGGAGCTGGGTGAGTCCGTACTTGTCGCTGCCCATGAGGTAGGAGTGGCAGGGGAAGGCCGGGTCGAAGGCGTGTCCGCGCCCGGCGTCGGTCCCCACCGTCTCGACTCCGAGGCCGATCACGGGCGCCTCCTGGGCCACCCAGCGGGCGCACTCCGGCGACAGGCCCGGGGTGTGGGGGCCGTTCTCGTCCGCGTTCAGGAAGGTCTCCTGGGAGTGCGCTCGGGCGTCCCAGCCGGTGCGCAGCAGCAGCCAGCCGCCGTCGGGCAGCGGCCCGTACTTCGCCTCCCAGGCCTGTATGTGCTCCACCTCGACGAGGAAGTCCGGGTCCTGCTCCGCCTCGGCGGTGAAGTCCAGTACGGCGGCCGGGGCGATCAGCCGGGAGGCCGGTACCGACGCCACGTCGGCGAGATCCTTGCCGGTCACCCAGTGGTTCGGGGCGTCGAAGTGGGTGCCGGTGTGCTCGCCGCTGCGGAAGTTGTTCCAGTACCAGGCCGGTCCCCGGTCGTCGTACCTGCTGATCTCCTCCAGCTCGAACACCGCCGTCTGGCCGAACTGCGGCGGCAGTTGGATCACCGGGGTCGCGGACGACAACGGCGAGGTGAGGTCGACGACTTCGACCGACCCCCCTCGCAGTGCGGACACCAGCGAAGCGAGTACCGACGGCTGCGCGGACATGACGGCCTCCCGGGCGTATGCGGAACTCACAGCATGGCAGCAGGAGGTGACGGTCTTTCAAGTGTCGGGGCAGGAGGGCGGGCAAGCGAGAGGCCCCGGATCGGATGATCCGGGGCCCGTGGAGCACGCCGCGTCAGTGAGCGCCGAGGTGCAGGTTCGCGCCCGCCTTGACGCCGTCGGCCGAGAGGACGGCACCGGCGTCGGCGCAGACGGTGATCCCCGCGAGGTCGACGTGGAGGTCGACGGCGACGCCGCCCGCGAGGCCGCCCGAGATGGTGTCCAGGTCGGCGTCGAGGATTTCGGCCGTCTCAATCGGGGAAATGGAGTTCATGGCGCGCGGTTCCTTTCGCAGCAGCAATTCTTGAAAGCGGCTTACGCCGTGCGGAGGATCGAAGCACGTCGTAGCCGTGCTGGCCAGTCGCCCGGCGGCGATCCGGGGGATGCTCCGACAACCTGCTTCACCAGCGTTGCAGTGTGCTCACCGAATACACCGAATCCTTCACACGAATTCCCTTCGCGCTGCCCGCGCGGACGTGTCGGCGCGGCGGCTTCCCGGTTTCCGTATGACCCCGCGGTGAACGGTGTGCAGGTTTGCCGATTTTTTCTGCCGCCGTGCGACCGACCGACCCCGCTTCCGGCGAACTGCCCGTCACTCAGGTGACGTTCACGTCACTGCGCAGGACGTACCCTCCCTCGGTCCGGCCGCCACTGCACAGCTGCCCGCCCGGGACGACGGCCTGGAAGTTGCCGGCCGAACCGTTGCGCCACTTTCCGACTGACGCATCCGAAAAACGTTTCACGTGTGGCCGGGGTAGACTTGCGTCGCCCATGCCGGATCACATCGTGCCTGGTCGCACGGCTGCCACAGCGAGGGGGTGGACGACATTCCGGTTCGCCCCGCCCGCATCCAGGACGTCGCGGCAGCCGCCGGGGTCTCGGTGTCCACGGTGTCGAACGTCCTGAACCGGCCCGAGCGCGTCAACGAGCGCACGGCCGCACGGGTCCGCGACGCGGTCGCCGCCCTCGACTACGTGCCCCACCCGGGAGCCGCCGGCCTGCGCACCGGCCACTCGTCCTCGATCGGCCTGGTGCTCCCCGACATCACCAACACCTTCTACTCGCGCATCGCCCGGGGTGCCGCCGACGCGGCCTACGACCACGGCTACTCCCTGGTGCTCTGCCACAGCGCGGACGCGCCGGAGCGGGAGCAGGGCTACTTCACCATGCTCGTCGAACAACGGGCCGTCGGGGCCGTGGTGGTGCCGCTCAGCGCCGACCCCACCCGGCTCTCACGCCTGCGGGAGCGGGGCATTCCCCTGGTCCTGGCCGACCGTGCCATGTCGGCCGAGGACGGCTGTTCCGTCTCCGTGGACGACATCGCCGGCGGCCGCATAGCCGTGCAGCACCTCCTGGAGCGCGGAGCGCGCGACATCCTCGTGGTCAACGGCGAGCGCGCGATCCGGCAGTGCGCCGACCGCTACCAGGGCGCCCGGCAGGCCGTCCGCAGCCGGCGCGAGGCGCGGGTGGAACAGGTCGTCGCCAAGGAGATGACCGTGGCCTACGGCCTGGAGATCGCCCGCCGGCTCGACGACCTCCCCGACGGGGTCTTCTGCACCAACGACTTCCTCGCCGCCGGCCTCTGCCACGGCCTGGCCGAGCGCGGCGTACGCATACCCGACGAGGTCCAGGTGGTCGGCTACGGCGATCTCGACATCGCCAGCTTCGTCGGCACCCCCCTGAGCACCGTCCACCAGCCGGTCGAGGATCTCGGCCGGGCGGCCGTGGAGATGCTGCTCGACGAGGTCGAGGCCCGCGCCGAACACGCCCACGAGGCGCGGGTGTTCGCACCCGGACTCGTCGTACGCGACTCCACGCGGCCCGCCTCCGGCGGCTGACCGTCCGGCAGCTGTTCCGTCTGTCCGTGGCGGGCCGCGGCTGTCACCAGGTGGGCATCATGGCCGCGGGGTAGCGGGAGCCGGCCGCGCCGTGCGGGAGGATCTCCTGCACGCGGGCGAGGTCCCCGGCGGTGAGATCGACGTACGCGGCGGCGACGTTCTCCGCCAGGCGGTGCGGGCTGCGCGTGCCGGGGATGGGCACGATGTCGTCGCCCTGGGCCAGCAGCCAGGCCAGGGCCAGTTGGGTGACGGCGATGCCCTTGCTGTCGGCCAGGGCCGTGAGTTCACGGACGGCGGCCAGATTCCTCTCGTAGTTGCCGGGCTGCCAGCGGTCGTCGAAGCTGCGCATGTCGTCGGCGGGGTAGTCGGCCGCGGGCTTCACCGCGCCCGTCAGGAAACCGCGCCCCAGCGGCGAGTACGGGACGAAGCCGATGCCCAGCTCCCGGACCACCGGCAGGACGTCCGCCTCCACGGCCCGCTCGAACACCGAGTACTCGGTCTGGAGCACGGACACCGGCTGCACCGAGTGGGCGCGGCGGATGATGTCGGGGCCGGCCTCGCTCAGCCCGAAGTAGCGCACCTTGCCTTCGGCGATCAGCTCTCCGACCGTTCCGGCGACGTCCTCGATGGGGACGTCCGGATCCACCCGGTGCTGGTAGAGCACGTCGATGTGGTCCGTGCCGAGGTGGCGCAGGCTGTTCTCGGTGACTTCGCGAATGTGGTCGGGGCGGCTGTCGAGGCCGAGGCCGACGTTCTGCGGATCGCTCAGGTCGAAGCCGAACTTGGTGGCGAGGACGACCTCGTCGCGGAAGTCCTTCACGGCCCGGCCCAGGAGCTGTTCGTTGCTGCCGGTTCCCATGCCGTACAGCTCGGCGGTGTCGAAGAAGGTGACCCCGAGCTCGTGGGCGCGGCGGATGGTGGAGATGCCGCCCTGCTCGTCACCGGCCCCGTAGGCCATGGTCATGCCCATCGTGCCCAGGCCGACGGCTGAGACCTCCAGGCCCTCGGTGCCGAGCCTGCGGTGCGGGAGGTTCGCGTGGTGCTGTGTCATGCCGTCCACGCTAGGAAGGCGGCGGCGCGGCGTCATGGGGCACCGGTCGCATAGGATTGCCTGATCCTCTCACGCAAGCACGCGACTCACACAAGCACGCGACTCACGCAAGGACGCGACTCATGGTGGACCGACTCGCCCGCGCCGTCGAAAGGCACTGTGAGGGGCTGTGGTCCGAGACCGCCGTGCCCCGGCTCTCGCTGGTCGCGCTCGACGAGTTCATCGAGCCGACCGAGATGATGTACGAACCGATGGTCTGCTTCATCGCCGAAGGCTCCAAGCGCACCGCGGTGGGAGATCGCTGCTGGGTCACGCCCCGCGGCGAAATGGCCCTGATCACCCTCGACATGCCGGTCACCGCCGCCTTCGAGAAGGTGCCCTACCGCGCGGCGGTGATGCGGCTCGACAGCCGGGCACTGGCCGCCGTACAGATGGAACTGGAGGAGACCGGCCCGCCGTCCCCGCCGGACGTGTCCGCGGCGGTCACCGCCTCGATGGCGCCGGAACTCGTCGACGCGGTCACCCGGTGGGTCCAGCTCCTCGACGCCCCGGCGGACATCCGGCCCCTGGCCTCCGGTATCGAGAGCGAGATCCTCTACCGGCTGCTGCGCGGCCCGCTCGGCCCCGTCCTGAGCCACTGGTCCATGGCCGACTCCGCCGCGTCCCGGATCCGCACGGCGGCCCGCTGGATCTGCGACCACTACACCGAATCGCTCAGCATCGGCGAGATCGCCGCGGTCGCCGGGATGAGTCCGGCCACGCTGCACCGGCACTTCAAGGCGGCCACCGGCATGAGCCCGCTCAGGTTCCACAAACGCCTGCGGTTGCAGGAAGCGCGACGGCGGCTGTTCACCGGCGACATGACAGCGGCCCAGGCCGCCCAGGCGGTCGGCTACGTCAGCGCCACCCAGTTCAACCGTGAATACCGCAGCGCCTACGGCCTGCCGCCCGGCCAGGACGCGGCACGGCTGCGCGCCCGGCTCGCCGACGGCGGGGAGAGTCAGGTCCTGCTCGACGGATCGGGCGCGAAGCCGTGACGGAGATGGCGTGACGGTGATGCCGTCGTCCGCCGGGGCACAACGCGGCCGGTCGGTCACCGGCGCGCGGCGATCCCGGTGAGGATGAGGTCGATGCCGGCGAGGAACTCCTCCCGGTCGTCGTGGGTGCGCAGTTGTCCGGCGACGGTTCGGGTGAAGGGGTACTGGGCGGGGTCGAGCTGTGCCCAGGTGGACGCCACGGCGTCGAGGAACTCGCCCCGGTCGGCGCCCGGTTGGGCCGTCCGGGCGTTGGCGGCGTTCTGGCCCGCCACGCCGAGGATGTAGTTCAACAGCGTGCAGGCCGCGGTGAACTGGGCGGCCTCGGGCACGTGGAGCGCCTGGACCCGACCCCCGATGCGTTCCAGGACGCGCAGCAACGGTGGCGGCGCGGGGGCACGGTTGAGTTGCGCGCCGACCCAGGGATGGTCGTCGATCGCGTCGAACAGGTCGCCCGCGAGGGTCCGGATCGCCTCTTGCGGCGTCGCGTCGGCTGCGTCGGCCGCGTCCAGGGTGGGGGCGACGACGGCGTCGGTGGCGGCGACCAGGAGTTCGGTCTTGCCCGCGATGTGCCAGTAGATCGCCCCGGGCCCGGTCGCGAGGCGCTCGGCCAGCGCGCGGAAGGTGAGACCGCTCTCGCCCACCGCGTCGAGGAGTTCGACGGCGGCGCCGACGATGCGCTCCCGGGAGAGCGGTTCCTGTCGTCGTTCCGGATGACGTGCCCTGGTGGCCATGGTCCGCATTCTAGCCAGCTTGGAACATCGTTCCAGCTTGACAAGCTCTGGAACGGCGTTCCACTCTGAGGCTTGCTGGAACGTCGTTCCAGATGGCCTGACGGGTGTCCGCCCGGCGGTCCACGATCAGGAGGGAACTCCCATGACCACTGACGTCACGATCATCGGCGCGGGGCTCGGAGGACTGACGCTCGCCCGCGTCCTGCACGTCCACGGCATCCCGGCGACGGTCTACGAAGCGGAGACGTCGGCGACCGCCCGCTCCCAGGGCGGCATGCTCGACATCCACGACTACAACGGGCAGCTCGCCCTGAAGGCCGCCGGCCTCTTCGAGGAGTTCCTCGGCATCGTCCACCAGGGCGCCCAGGCGTCGCGGGTGCTCGACAAGGACGGAAAGGTGCTGCTGGACGAGCCCGACGACGATACCGGCGCGCGGCCCGAGGCTCCCCGCGGCGCCCTCCGGCAGATCCTGCTCGGCTCGCTGCCCGCCGGCACGGTCCGATGGGGGCGCAAGGTCACCGCGGTCCGGCCTCTCGGGGATGGCCGGCACGAGGTGACGTTCGCGGACGGGGCGCGTGTGACGACCGGTCTGCTGGTCGGCGCGGACGGCGCGTGGTCACGCGTCCGTCCCCTGCTGTCCGGGGCGCGGCCCGAGTACGTCGGCACGGTGTTCGTCGAGACCTACCTGTACGACGTCGACCAGCGCCATCCCGCCAGCGCCAAGGCGGTCGGCGCGGGTGCCATGTCCGCGCTCGCCCCCGGCAAGGGCATCTCCGCCCACCGTGAACCGAACGGCGTCCTGCACACCTACGTCCAGCTCAGCAAGCCCCAGGAGTGGATCGACGCCATCGACTTCACCGACGCCGGTGCGGCCGCGGCCCGCGTCGCCGAGGAGTTCGACGGCTGGGCGCCGGAACTCACCGCGCTCATCACCGACGGCGAGACCGCGCCGGTCCGGCGGACCGTCCATGCCCTGCCGGGCGAACACCGCTGGAACCGCGTGCCCGGCGTCACCCTGCTCGGCGACGCCGCCCACCTGATGGCACCCTCCGGCGAAGGCGCCAATCTCGCCATGTACGACGGCGCGGAACTCGGCGACGCCCTGGCCGCGCACCCGGACGACGTCGAGGCCGCGCTCACCGCGTACGAACAGGCCCTGTTCCCGCGCAGCGCCGCCGCTGCCGCCGAGTCGGCCCGCATCCACGCGATGTGCCTCGACGCCGACGCCCCGTACAGCCTCGTCGACTTCTTCACCCGCCACGCCCGTACGCCCTGACCCGCGGCGGGCGGCCACGGGCCTCCGTCGGTCGTCGCTACCTGCCCCGCGTCCACAGCGTCACCGGCCCCAGCAGTCCGGACGGCAGCTGGGAGGGGAACGCCCAGGCCGTCGGGGTGGCCTCGGCGAGATACGGGGCGAGGGTGTTGTGGACGGTCACCTCGATACGGACGGTACGGCCCGCGGCGCCGGGCAGCGCGAAACGGTACGGCGCGCAGAACGCCTCGCCGACGGGCTCGCCGTCGAGGCGGACCGTGACGCCGCCCCGGACCCGCCCGAGGTCGAGTACCGGGTCCGGCCCGGCCGGTACCGTCACGGAGCGGGCGTAGGTCACTCCCCCGCTCCAGCCTCCCAGTCCCAGCGAGCACCAGTCGCCCAGCGCCACCGGGGCCGGCACGGTGCGCACCCGCACGGGGCCGCGCCAGGCGGAGCCGCCGCGCAGCACGGCGGTGGGCTCGGTGACGACCTCGATCTCGATCGGCTCACGCGGCACCTGATCCAGCGTCAGCACCTGCCCGTCGAGCGGCCGTTCCGCGCCCTGCCCGACGCGCACCCGCGCGGGCAGCTCCAGCGGCAGTTCGACCGACACGGTTCCCGACGGCACGGTGAAGCGGAAGCGCTGCGCGGCCTCGTGGACGTCGTCGGTGGACCGCAGGGGCAGTACGGGGGCGCCGAGCACCGGCGCGCCCGTGAGCCACTCGGTGTCCGGCAGCGGATGCGGCCGGACGGCGGCGTAGCAGTGCTGCAACTCGCCCCAGCGGCCCTCGTGTTCGACGGTACGGCCGTGCCAGGTGCCCGTCTCGGCCTCCCAGCCGGGGCCGCTGACCAGCGCGGTGGACTCCGCGCCCGCCACGAGGTCGACGAAGACCGCGTCCTGGGCGTGCACGCTGTCGGCCACGACCTCCAGGACGTGCTCCCCCGCCCCGAGGGTCAGTGCGTGGCGGAAGAACATCGGCACCGCGCCCCAGTCGGACGCGTAGTACTCCACCTTCTCCTGGCGGGCCACCACGGCGCCGTCGAGCGACACGGTGAGGCCGGTCGCGGCGCCCACGACGAGCGCCGCCTCCACCTCGTCGCCCGTGACCCGCAGCCGCCCGCGGTAGGTCACGCGGCCGTCCGGCCGTACGCCCTCGGGCAGGCGCATGAACCGTGGGCGCGGCGCGAAACCGTCGGGGCGGGACAGGCAGAAGTAGCTGCCCAGCGGAGTGCCCGCGGCGCCCGAGATCAGCAGGGGCCGGTCCTGGGCGTCGGCGAGTTCGTACTCCAGGACGTTGCGGGAGCCGGTCACGTCCACCCGGGCGGAGGCCTGGCAGCCACCGCTCGTCTCCAGTCGCTCGCCGTTCCACCACACCCGTTTCACCGCCGCCGCGCCGATGTGCAGATCGGCGGGGCCGCGGTGGCCGGTCTCCACGATCGCGCGGATCCTGGCGACGGTGCCGGGTCCGGGCACCGGCACGCGGACGAACTCCTCGGGGACGAGGCCCTTGTTGCCGAGCAGGCCGTCGGGGTCCGGGATGCCCCGGCTCGACGAGTACAGCGAGACTCTCCAGCCCGCGTCCGGCGGGACGAGCGGCTGCTCCCCGGCCAGGATCCGTTCCACCGAGGCGCTGTCCAACGGGTCGGGTGCCTGCTTGGAGGGCACGGGAGGCAGGACGCGCACCCGGTTGCCGTAGGTCGCCCGTGTCCGTTCCCGGTCGGCGCCCGGCTCGGTCCACTCCATCGTCCAGATCTGCGGCTCGTCCACGGCCGCCCCGGCGGGCAGGGCCAGGTCGCCCCAGGTGTTGTCCAGGGTGGGGACCAGGCGCCCTTCCCAGCCGGTGGAGATGTCGACCGTCTCCACGGAGGTGGTCGGTGGCGATGCGGTCGCCGGGGGCGGGGTGCCTTCGCGCCATACGACGAGGGCCGCCGGGGCACCGTCCAGGGGGACCTCGATGGTCGAGACGCCGTCGGTGACCGTGACCCGGGCGGGGCGGCGGGCGCCGGTCGCCGGGTTCCAGCACTCGGCCTCGGCGACCGGGGCGTTCACGGTGACGGACGAGGTGGAGGCGTAACGCGCCGGGTCGCTCTCGTGCCGGCCCTCGGCCGGATCGACGCGGGCGTCGGGGAAAGTGCCCGTCACCAGGGCGGCCGCCATGTCGTCCTTCCGCCGCACGAGCAGCGGCACATCGCCGGTCGCGTATCCGGCGAGGTCGGCCACCGCCGCCGCGCCGCCCTCGGCGTCGTCGGCCCGTTCCAGCCGCGGATGGGACATGAGCGCGGTGACGGCACGGTCGTCGCCGGCCAGGCCGGCCGCCGCGGCGGGTGGGCGGCCCACGACCACGACCCGGCCGCCGGCGTCGAGCAGGTCGGTCAGCCGGCGTGCCGTCTCCTCCTCCAGGACGCTCGCCGAGGGCAGCAGCACCGCGCTGTAGGCCAGGTCCCCGACGCGCAGCGTGGCGTCGGCGGCCTTGGCGCGCTGCACCGAGGCGTCGTCGATGACGTCGAAGGAGATCCGGTGCCGGTCCAGGGTTCCGATCCGGGGCCCGAGCCAGTTGTTCGTGCCGCACAGGTCCAGGTAGTGGCGCTGGGTCTCGTCGACGTCGGCGTGTCCGGCGCCGAGACGGCCGTCCCCGAAGTGCTTGACGGGGGCGTCCAGCGGGATGAGGGACTGCATGGTCGTGGTGGGGTGCAGGACCGCGACGTCGGCGCTGTAGGTGCCCCAGGACATGATCGAGCAGATCCGGGCGACGGCCCGGGAGAACGCCGGGTACTGGCCCCAGTAGGGCTGGCGCCAGTCGGTGGACGGCGGCGCCCACTCGAACCAGCCGCCCGCGGTGCCGAAGTAACTGGCGTGCGGGTTGTACAGGTTGGCGCCGCTGCGCAGGAACGGCAGGAGCCAGTCGTAGGTGTCCTCCAGGGTGCCGCCCCAGCCGGAGGAGTGGAACGCCTCGATCCAGACGCGCTCGTGGCCGTAGAGGTGGGCCATGGAGGAGTGGACCTTGGCGTCGCCGTGGTGGTCGCTGCCGGCCGCGCTGTACCAGCGGTGGGTGCGGAAGTAGTCCGAGTAGATCTGCGTCGACTGGGCCGGGTAGCCGGAGCGGGCGGGATGGCTCTGGTCGCAGCCCAGGAGCAGGCCGCGCTCGTCGTGCCAGGCGGCGAGCGGCCGGAACAGGGCCTCCTCGGCGAGCTCGGCGCGGACGGCGTAGTAGTCGGCGCGGATCCGGGGCGCACGGGGGGCGTCGCCGAAGAGGGCGGGGAGGTGGTCGAGGAGGTCGTAGCCGCGCCTGGCCCGGAACGCGTCGGGGAAGCGGTGGCTCCAGGAGTTGGTGTTCGGCAGCTCGTCCTGGAAGCTGCCCGCGACGACGTTGCCCAGGTACTGGGGGACGCGGCGGTCGAACTCGTGGTGGACGGCGTCGAGGAGCAGTCCGACGGCCCGCGGGTCCAGATAGTCGAACGCGGTGGGCACGGCGACCACGAGGTGCGCCTCGCTGCCGTCGGCGGCCTCGATCCGGTCGGGCGCGCTCGTCCGCAGCCGCGCGCCCGCCCCGTCGTAGGCGGCCACCAGCGTCTCGGAGCCGCTCAGGGCGACCGTGCCGCCGGACACGACGGTGCGGCGCGAGCGCAGGGCCTGTCCGGCCACCTCGGGGTGACGGCGCGTCACGCTGCCCTGGATGTTGGCGCCGGAGAAGCCGATCTGGTCGTAGAACCACAGCCGCATGCCCAGGTCCCCGGCGAGTTCGCAGGCGTCGGTGAAGCGGGCCCACCACTCCTCGCCGAACCAGGCCGGTTCGTCGGTGCGCGCGCCGAAGGTCGGTCCGGCCGGGGCCAGGTTGATCACGACGAGGTTGTGGACGCCGCCCTCCGCGAACCGGCGCATCTGCCAGGCGAGACGCTCGCGGGTGACCCTCGCGCCCGACCACCACCACAGCGGGGTGGGGCCGAAGTCCCGGGGTGGGTCGTCGAACAGGTGCTGAAGCGCGGGAGAGATCACGAGTGCGGTCCTTCCGGGTACGGCGGACACCCTGACGGATCCAAAAACGTTTTACATCCGCCTCACCGTAAGCGACCTGGGGCGCGAGAGGCCAGGTCCGCGACACGCGACACGGTTGGCTCCTCTTTCCGCGGATGTGCGCGAGAACTATTGTTGGAACGTTTTTCGGCTCCTATAGTCACCGTCGATCGAGGACCGCCCCAAGGCCAATCCCCAGCCGACGGAGTCTCATCATGGCCCGAATCCCCTCTGCCCCGGTCCACCCGGAACAGCCCATTCCCAAGCGCCTGTGGAAGGTCGCGGCGCTGTCGGGGATGGCCTCCTACCTGGATGCCGCTCTCATCGTCAGCATCGCCGTCAACCTGGCCATCTACCGGGACAGTTACGACATGGGCGTGTGGATGGCCGGTGCGATCAGCGCGATCGTCACCGGCTGCATCGCCGTCGGCTCCCTGGTCGGCGGCCGGCTCGCCGACATGTTCGGCCGCCGCCGTGTCTACAACCTGGACATCTTCTGCTTCGCGCTGGGCGCGATCGTCATCACCCTGGCGCCCAACGACATCGTGCTCTTCGCCGGCGTCCTCATCGCCGGGCTGGCCGCGGGCGCCGACCTGCCGACGTCCCTGGCCGTGGTCTCGGACGCCGCGCCTCCCGCGGCCCGGGCGCGTCTGGTGTCCTTCACACAGGTCATGTGGGTGGCCGGCATCGTCGTCGTGATCTTCCTCGGCTACCTCCTGTCGGACGCGGGCATGACCGGAGCGCGGCTCATCACCGGCCATCTGGCCGTCGCCGCACTGGTCACCTGGCAGCTGCGCGCCCGTCTGGAACTGGCCGCCGAGCCGTCGAAGGAGGAGCTGGCGGCCGAGGCGGCGGCGCTGGACGCCCCGCGGGGCAACGAGCTGAAGAACGTGTGGAACCGTGCCGCGTTGTTGCCGATGGCCGCGACCTTCGTCTACTACGTCACCTGGGGCATCGGCGCCAACACCTTCGGGCAGTTCGGCACCTATCTGCTGGTCACCGTCAGCGGCGCCTCGCAGAGCCTGGCCACCGGGATCAACCTGGCCTTCCTGCCGATCGCGCTGGTGCTGACCTTCGTCTTCGTCCGGATCGCCGACACCCCCTGGCGCGACCGGATGTTCTACGTGTTCACCGTCGTGCAGATCGTCGCCTTCTGCATCGCCTCCCTCACCGCCGGCGCCCTCGTCGGCATGCTCGTCTTCTTCGTGCTCTACCAGATCTCCAACCCCTTTGCCGGGGAGGCGAGTTACAAGGTGTGGTCGCAGCTCACGCTGCCCCCGGACACCCGCGGTACCACCCAGGGCCTCACCTACGCCCTGTCGCGAGGCGTCTTCGCGGGCGTCGCCTTCGTCACGCCCGCCCTGATGGAGTACAGCGCGTCGCTGCTGCTCTGGTCGATCACCCTGTGCATGGCGGCCTCGGCGGTCGCGGGCATCTACATCATCCGTGTCCTCATCCAGCGTTCCCCGGATCCCGCCACCGCGCCCGCGGATCTGGGAGTGGCCAGGGCCTGAACGCGTACCGGACCTCGGAACTCCTAAGGAGCACACCGACCATGGCAACGACCGAACCCACCACCCTGGCCGCGGACCGTGCTGCCGCCCTGCGCGATCTGCTGCCGCCGGTGACCCGCCGCCGCACGCGCGTCGGGCTGGTGGCCGGCGGGCTCGGCACCTACTGGCCGCAGTTCCCCGGGCTCCTCCCGCAGTTGAAGGAGTCGGCCGCTTACGTCACGGAGCGCCTCCAGCAGCTGGACGCCGAGGTCGTCGACGTCGGGTTCGTCTCCGACGCCCAGGACGGGGCGGCCGCCGCCGAGCAGCTGCGCCGCGCGGACTGCGATCTGATCGTGCTGTTCCTGACGACCTATCTGACCTCGTCGATGGTGCTGCCGATCGCGCAGCGCTCGCACACCCCCGTCCTGGTCATCGACCTCCAGCCGTCGGAGCGGATGGACCACCCCTCCTTCGACACCGGCGCCTGGCTGGCGTACTGCGCGCAGTGCTCGGTGCCGGAGGTCGGCAACGTCTTCCGGCGGGCCGGTATCCCCTTCCGGTCGGTGTCGGGCTGGCTGCGTCAGGAGTCGGCCTGGCGGCGCATCGAGCAGTGGGTGCGCGCCGCGCATGTGCGGGCGGCGCTCCGGCACGCCCGGCACGGCCTGATGGGGCATCTGTATCCGGGCATGCTCGACGTGTCGACCGATCTGACGCTGCTTCCGGCGACGTTCGGCTCGCATGTCGAGGTGCTGGAGTTCGACGACCTGCGGCATCGGGTGGAGCGGGTGACCGAGGCGGAGACGCGTGAGCGCATGGCGCTCGCCCGCAAGGTCTTCACCCTCGACGACAGCGTGGTGGACGAGGACTTCGCCTGGGGGGCGACGGTGTCGGTCGGCCTGGACCGGCTGGTGGAGGAGTTCGGCCTCGACACCCTCGCCTACTACCACCGCGGACTCGACGGCGAACTGCACGAGCGGCTGGGCGCCGGCATGATCCTGGGTGCCTCCCTGCTCACGGCCCGGGGCGTGCCGGCGGCGGGCGAGTACGAACTGCGCACGAGCCTCGCCCAGCTGGTCTCCCAGAGTGTGGGCGGCGGGGGCTCCTTCACGGAGATCCAGGCCCTCAACTTCGAGGACGGCGTGGTGGAGATGGGCCATGACGGTCCCGCCCATCTCGCCGTCTCCGCCCGTGATCCGCTGCTGCGTGGCCTGGGCGTCTACCACGGCAAGCGGGGCTGGGGCGTCAGCGTGGAGTTCGACGTGCAGCCCGGCCCCGTCACGCTCCTCGGTGTGGGCCAGGACGCCGACGGCAGTCTGTCGTTCATCGCCTCCGAGGGGACCGTGGTCCCCGGCCCGCTGCTGGAGATCGGCAACACCACCAGCCGGGTCGACTTCGGCCGGGACCCGGGCGAGTGGGTCGACGAGTGGAGCGCCACGGGCGTCGGTCACCACTGGTCCCTGGCTCTCGGCCGGCACGCGGCCGACTTCAGGGCCGCGGCGAGTCTGCTCGGCATCGACTACCGGGAGGTGTGACGTGATCTCCCACCGGCCGTACGGGGCCGGGCGGACGGTGGGAGATCCTCAGGCCGGCTCCTCCCCGCGGACCCGGGCCAGCACCTCGCGGATCATCTCGGCGCTGATCATGAAGTGAGACCGTGCGATCTCCTCCGCGCGTTCGGGCTCGCCCGCCGCGACGGCCTCGTACAGGGCCGTGTGGCCCTCTCCGGCGCGGTGGTGGTGGGACCGCTCGCCCTTGCCCCAGGGCTCGATCGGGAAGCCGAGGCTGATCCGGGAGAGCAGATCTCGGCTCAGCCGGGCGATCTGCGGGTTGTGCGTGGCCGCGCAGACGGCCTGGTGGAACGCGCTGTCGGCGGCCTGCTCCTCGCGGGGCGTGCTCGCGCCGAGGTGCGCGGCCAGGGCCTCGCGCATCGGTTCGAGGTCCTCGGGCCGGCGGCGCCGGGCGGCCGTCGCGGCCACCATGCCCTCCACCAATCCGCGCAGGTCGAAGAGCTGCTCGAACTCCGCCCTGCGGGGCAGCAGCGTACGGCGTACGGCGGCCGCGGAGGACTCGCTCCAGCTGTCGCGGACAAAGGCTCCGCCGTTGCGGCCCCGGCGGATGTCGATGACACCCAGGGCCTGCAGACGCCCGACGGCCTCGCGCACGGTGGGGCGGCTCACCCGCAGCAGCCCGGTGAGCTCACGTTCGGTGGGCAGCCGTTCGCCCGGCAGGAAGTCCCCGACGGCGATCGCGGTGAGCAGCCGGTCGGAGACCTCGTCGACGGCCGAGGCCACGCGCACCGGGTGCAGCGACGGCGACGCGGTGCCGCCGAGGAGGACGCGGTCGAGTACGCGTGAGAACTCGTCCCCCGGTTCGGGTGCCTCAGGTACGGATGTCAGTTGTCCTCCCCTTCACATGCCGCTGCGGTAAACGAGCGGGGGCCACGTGAACGCGCCGTTACGTCTTGCGCCGACCCCACCAAAAGGTCTTGTGCGCTGACCTTTTTCCCCTTCACCATCTCATCCATCCGTCACACCCATCCAGTTTCAGACATCGGCCGGCTGTTCCCAGCCGCTCCGGGAGGCTTCCCCGTGGCGATCCCCGAACCGAACCACACCGGAACCGTCGACTTCAACGGCTGGTCCACCTGGTACCGGATCACCGGCGAACCGGGCAGGACACCGCTGGTGGTCCTGCACGGCGGTCCCGGCGCCGGCCACCAGTACACCCTGAGCATCGCGGGCATCGCCGAGCAGGGGCGCCCGGTGGTGCACTACGACCAGCTCGGCACCGGACTGTCCACCCACCTGCCCGACAAAGGCGCGGACTTCTGGACCGTCCAGCTCTTCCTCGACGAACTCGACCATCTGCTCAAGACGTTGGGCATCGCCGACGCCTACCACCTCCTCGGCCAGTCCTGGGGCGGCATGCTCGCCGCCGAGCACGCCGTGCGCAGGCCGCCCGGGCTGCGCGGGCTGGTCATCGCCGACTCCCCCGCGTCGATGGAGCTGTGGCTCACGGCGGCCGCCGAACTGCGCGCCGCGCTTCCCGCGCAGGTCCAGCAGACCCTGCTCGCCCACGAGGCGGCCGGGACCACGGACCACCCCGACTACCGGGCGGCCGAACAGGTCTTCAACGAGCGCCATGTCTGCCGTCTGACACCCAACCCGCCCGAGGTGCAGGCCACTTGGGCCAACATCGAGGCCGATCCGACCGTGTACCACACGATGAACGGCCCCAACGAGTTCCATGTCGTCGGCACGCTCAAGAACTGGTCCGTCATCGACCGGCTGCACCTGGTCCAGGCGCCCACCCTGCTGGTGTCCGGACGGTACGACGAGGCGACTCCCGAGACCGTCCGCCCTTTCGCCGACCGCATCCCCGACGTGCGCTGGCACATGTTCGAGCACTCCAGCCACATGCCGCACGTCGAGGAGGAGGAGCTCTTCCTCCGGGTCGTCGGCGAGTTCCTCGACTCCACCGACTGATCCCGGGAGTTCCCCGCCATGCCCCTCCTCGCGAGACGGGGCGCGCTGGCCGCCGCCACCGTCGCCCTCACCCTCACCGCCGCCTGTTCGTCGTCCGATTCGGGCTCCTCCTCGAATCCGAGCGCGTCCTCCTCCGGCTCCGGTTCCTCCGCCTTCCAGCCGCAGCACAAGGGCGGCACCCTCAAGCTCGTCGCCCACGCGGCCGCCGGCAGCCTCGACCCGCAGGTCAACTACACGCTCCAGTACTGGCAGTTGTACCAGTCGATGTACGACGGGCTGCTCGCGTTCAAGAAGGTGGGCGGCGACCGGTCGTTCACCGTCGTCCCCGACCTGGCCGCGGCGATGCCGAAGGTGACCAACGGCGGCAGGACCTACACCTTCACCCTGCGCAAGGGCGTCACCTTCTCCAACGGCAAGGCCCTGACCACCGATGACGTGGTGGCGTCCTTCGAGCGCGTCTTCAAGGTCTCCAGCCCCACCGCGGGCACCTTCTACAACGGCATCGTCGGAGCCGACGCCTGTCTGAAGAAGCCGGCGTCCTGCACCCTGCCCAAGGGCGTGACCGGCGACGCCGGGGCGAACACGGTCACCGTCAACCTCACCGCCCCGGACCCGGAGTTCGCGTACAAACTGGCCGTCCCGCACGCCAGTGTCGTACCGAAGGACTCGCCGGCGAAGGACTCCGGCACCAAGCCGCTGCCGACGACCGGCCCGTACATGGCCGCCTCCTACGACCCGAACCGGGCCCTGAAGCTGGTGCGCAACCCGCACTTCAAGGAGTGGTCGCGTGAGGCCCAGCCCCAGGGCTACCCCGACGCCATCGACTACACCTTCGGCCAGACCGTCGAGTCCGAGGTGACCGCCGTCGAGAACGGCCAGGCGGACTGGATGTACGACGCCCCGCCCGCCGACCGCCTGGACGAGATCGGCACCAAGTACGCCTCCCAGGCACATGTGAACCCGCTGACGGCGTTCTGGTACGCGACCCTGAACGTCAACATGGCGCCCTTCGACAACAAGCTGGCGCGCCAGGCGATCAACTGGGCCGTCGACCGGTCGGCCGTGGTCCGGCTCTACGGCGGGACCAACCTCGCCTCTCCCGCGTGCACGATCCTGCCGCCGGGCTTCCCCGGGCACGTCGACAAGTGCGCCTACACCAAGGGCGGCGGCACCACCTGGAAGGCGGCGGACCTCGCCAAGGCCAAGGAGCTGGTGAAGCGGTCCGGCACGGCGGGGCAGGAGGTCGGGATCGTCGTCCAGGACGACGACGTCAACAAGTCGATCGGGCAGTACCTGCAGAGCCTGCTCACCCAGCTCGGCTACAAGGCGACGCTCAAACCGCTCTCGGGGAACATCCAGTTCACCTACATCCAGAACACCAAGAACAAGGTGCAGCTGGCGCTGACGTCCTGGTACCAGGACTATCCGGCGGCCTCGGACTTCCTCAACGTGTTGCTGTCCTGCGCCTCGTTCCGCCCGGGCAGCGACTCCAGCATCAACATCTCCGGGTTCTGCGACAAGGGCGTCGACGCCAGGATGCGGGCCGCGCTGAAGACCATGCAGACCGACCCCGCAGGCGCGAACAAGCAGTGGGGCGCCCTCGACCAGGACATCATGGCCGAGTCCCCGGTCGTCCCGCTGATCAACCCGAAGATGATCGACTTCACGTCGACGCGGGTCGGCAACTACCAGTTCAGCAAGCAGTTCTACATGCTGGTCGGGCAGCTGTGGGTGAAGTGACGTCCGCCCCGACGGCAGGGGTCCGGCGCCCGCCGGGCCCCTGGCGGACCGCCGCCACCGACCTGCTGCACAACCGGCCGGCGATGGCCGCGGCCGCGGTGCTGCTGATCGTCGTGCTGGCGAGCCTGTGCGCCCCGCTGTACGCGGACCACATCGCCCACACCGACCCGTTCCAGTCCCACGTCTCCGGCACCACGGTCGTCGACGGCAGGACCGTACCGGTGCTCACCCCGAGCAGCACCGGCCTCGGCCTCGGTGTCACCCCGATCGGCCCGACCTGGGATCCCGCCCACTACTTCCTCGGCGCCGACAACCAGGGCCGCGACGTCATGGCCCGGCTGCTGTACGGCGGGCGCACGAGCCTGTTCATCGGGGTCACGGCGGCCGTGCTGACCTGCGTCCTGGGGACCGCCGTGGGAGTGGTCGCCGGTTACGCGGGCGGGGTCGTGGACGCCGTCATCTCCCGGATCCTGGACGTGATCTGGGCGTTCCCGGTGTATCTGCTGGCCATCTGCCTGTCGGTGGTCCTGCTCACCGACGGGCTCAGGCTCGGTCCGCTGCGTGTGGACGCGGGCAGTCTCTGGCTGCCCGTCACGATCATCGCGGCGATCTACGTGCCGTACATCGCCCGCCCGTTGCGCGGCCAGGTGCTGGTGCTGCGGAACAAGGAGTACATCCAGGCGGCCGTCGGCTCCGGCGCGGCCACCCCGCGCATCCTGCGCCGCGAGGTCCTGCCGAACGTCGTGCCCACCGCGATCGTCTTCGTGCCGCTGATGACCGCGCTGGCCATGCTCACCGAGTCGGCCCTGTCCTTCCTGTCCGTCGGTGTGCAGCCGCCCGACGCCAGCTGGGGGACGATCATCCAGGACGGTCTGGGGCTGCTCTACACCCGCCCCGCCGTGACCGTCGCCCCCGGTCTGCTGATCGCCCTGACCACGGCCGCGCTGAACGTCCTCGGCGACGGGGTGCGCGACACGCTCGATCCGGGTGCCCGGCTGCGCGGAGGGGTGTGACCATGCTGTATTTCACCCTCAGACGGTTCGCGTCCGCCCTCCTGGTGATGTTCGCGATCAGCGTTCTGGTCTTCCTGATCTTCTTCGCCACTCCGGGGGCCGATCCGGCGGCCCGTATCGCGGGCCGCAACGCCGATCCGGCCACCCTCGCCCAGGTGCGGCACTCCTTCGGCCTGGACCGCCCGATGCCCGTCCGCTATCTGCTGATGATGCGTCACCTGCTGATCGACCGGGACCTGGAGTCGTTCGTCAACCGCGGCTCCCGGGTCATCCCGCAGATCGTGCAGGCCACCCCGGTCACCCTGTCCCTGGTCATCGGCGCGGCGCTGATCTGGATGACGGCCGGCATCCTCATGGGTACGGCGGCGGCCACCCTGCGCGGCCGGGCGGCCGACCCGCTGATCATGCTGGTCGGTGTGGTGGGCGTCTCGCTGCCGGCCTACTGGCTCGGCGAGGTCGTCAACCTCCTCACCCAGAAGCAGCTGCACGACTCACTCTTCTCCTGGGTGCCACCGCCGGGATACGCCGACCTGAGCGGGGGCCCGGGCCAGTGGGCGCTGCACCTGCTCTTCCCCTGGCTGACGCTGGCCCTGCTGTACGCCGGGATCTACGCCCGGCTGCTGCGCGGCGAGGTCGTCACCGCGCTCGGTGAGGACTACGTCCGCACGGCCCGGGCCAAGGGCCTGTCCGAGCGGCGGATCCTGTTGCGGCACGCGCTGCGCTGCTCGCTCATCCCGATCGTGTCGCTGTTCGGCCTGGACTTCGGCGCGCTGGTGGGCGGGGCCGCGCTGCTGACCGAGGTGGTCTTCGGGCTGCCCGGCATCGGCAAGCTCACCTTCGACGCCCTCCAGAACCTCGACCTGCCCGTGATCATGGGGACCGTCCTGTACGCGGCGTTCTTCGTGGTCCTCGCCAACGCGCTGGTGGACATCCTGTACGCCCGACTCGACCCGAGGGCCCGCCATGCCTGACCAACCCCTGCTGGACGTACGCGACTTGAGCGTGCGCTTCCGCACCCGCCAAGGCCCCGTCACCGCCGTGGACGGACTCTCCTTCTCCGTGGCTCCCGGTGAGGTCCTGGGCGTGGTGGGCGAGTCCGGCTCCGGAAAGAGCGTGTCGATGCTGGCCGTGCTGCGGCTGCTGACCCACCCCGACGTCATGGTGTCCGGTCACGTCCTCTTCCGGGGCCGCGACCTGCTCGCCCTGCCCGACAAGGAGATGCGAGCGGTGCGCGGCCGGGAGATCGCGATGGTCTTCCAGGACCCGATGACCGCGCTGACCCCCGTCTACACGGTGGGCTGGCAGATCGCCGAGCAGATCCGGGCGCACGAGCAGGTGTCCCGCAAGGAGGCGCGGACCCGCGCGGTCCGGCTGCTCTCCGACGTCGGCATCCCCGACGCCGCCTCGCGGGTGCATGCCTACCCGCACGAGTTCTCCGGCGGTATGCGCCAGCGCGCGGTCATCGCCATGGCTCTCTCGTGCGGCCCCGCGCTGCTGATCGCCGACGAGCCGACCACGGCGCTGGACGTCACGGTGCAGGCCCAGATCCTGGACCTGATGCGCGAGTTGAACACCCGCGGCTCGGCGATGGTCCTCATCACGCACGACATGGGCGTGGTCTCGCAGATCGCCGACCGGGTCCTGGTCATGTACGGCGGCCGGGCGGCGGAGGAAGGTCCGCGCCGGGCGGTCTTCCACGGGCCCCGGCACCCGTACACCTGGGGGCTGCTCGACTCGGTGCCCCGCGTCGGCGGACCCCGGCTGCGGCGGCTGCCCACCATTGCGGGCATGCCCGTGTCGCCCGGTGCCGTCCCGGAGGGATGCGCCTTCGCGCCGCGCTGCCGGTTGCGGCACGAGCGGTGCGAGGAGCGGCCCGCGCTGGCCGGCGGCACCCATCGCGACGCGTGCTGGCTGCCGCCGGACGACCGGCAGTCACTCCGCCTGACGACAAGGACCGGCATCGACACGGAGGCGGCATCGTGACCGCACAGGACATCGCGGGGGCGGGTGACGTCCTGTTGCGCGCCAAGGACGTCACCAAGCACTACCCCCTGGGCCGCAAGGTGCTGCGTGCCGTCGACGGCGTGTCCCTGGAGGTGCGCACCGGCGAAACCCTCGGTGTGGTCGGCGAGTCGGGCTGCGGCAAATCCACCCTGGGCCGCTGTCTGGTCCGGCTCACCGAACTCACCGGCGGGCAGGTCGAGTTCGACGGGCAGGACATCTCCGGCCTGTCCGCTCGCCGGCTGCGCCCCGTGCGCCCGGGCATGCAGCTGGTCTTCCAGGACCCGTACGCCTCGCTCAACCCCCGCCGCCGCGCCGGGGACATCGTGGCCGAGCCCCTTCTCGTGCACCGCTACGGCGACGCTGCCGCCGTCCGCCGCCGGGTCGCCGAGCTCTTCGACGTCGTAGGACTGGCCGGGGCACATCTGGACCGGTATCCGCACGAGTTCTCCGGCGGTCAGCGGCAACGCATCGGCATCGCCCGCGCGTTGGCCACGGACCCAAGGCTGATCGTCGCCGACGAGCCGGTGTCCGCGCTGGACGTGTCGATCCAGGCGCAGGTCCTGAACCTGTTCGCCGATCTCCAGGAGGAGTTCGCGCTCACCTACGTCTTCATCGCGCACGACCTCGGCGTGGTCCGGCATGTGTCGGACCGGATCGCCGTCATGTATCTGGGTGAGATCGTCGAACTGGCCGGCACGGAGGAGCTGTACGAGTCCCCCGCCCACCCCTACACACAGGCGCTGCTGTCGGCGGTGCCCGACATCGACGACGGCACCGACGCGCCGGTCCGGGAGCGCATCGTCCTCACCGGCGAGGTGCCCAACCCGGTGGACAGGCCGACGGGCTGCCCGTTCCGCACCCGCTGCCCGTACGTGCGCGAGCGCTGTGTCGTGGAACGCCCGCGGCTCACGGCGACGGACTCCGGCCGCCGCACCGCCTGCCACTATCCGCTGGCCTCTTGAGCGGAGCGGCTAGGAGACCAGCACGCCGATCTTGTCGAGGCGGTGTTCGGGGTTGCCCCGGTCGTCGCGCCAGTAGTTGCCGGCCGCGTTGTCCTCGGGGGTCAGACAGGTGGAGACGGTGATCATGGCCCGAGTGGGGTTCCGGCCGGGGAACCCCGGGACCGGCGCCCGCTGTTCGGCGAGGGAGCGCGGGGAGCGGAAGGACGTGCGTCTGGTCTCCGTGACGACGTACTCGTGGCGGGTGCCGCCCGCCGTCACGAGGATGCGGTCGCCCTCGTCGAGCTCCGGGAGCCGGCGCAGGGGGCCGCCGGCGGAGAGACGGTGGGCCGTGACGAGGTAGTTGCCGACCTCGCCGGGGCCGACGCCGCCTCGCTCGCCGTAGGGGCTGGCGGCGTCGCCGCGGTTCTGGACGCGGGTGCCCGCCCAGTCGTCCGTCGTCCCCTCGTACGGCACCACGCGCAGGTGGGTGACGCCGATCGCCGGGATGGTGAGCGAGGCGGTCAGGTGCTGGGCGGGGGTCTCACGCGGGGTCGGCGGCACCGAGGTCGGTGTCGGGGCCGGAGCGGTCGTGCTCGCAGTCGTCGCCCCGGGAGGCGTGGCCGAGGTGCCCGGGGAGGTCGCCGTGCCGCCGGTGGAGCAGCCGAGGAGCGCGGCGACGCCGAGGACGAGGACGGGAAGAGCTCGGTATCGGGACATCGCACTGTGCACAACGTCGAGAACCGGCCGAGCGTTCCCGGCCCCGGGGCGTCGCGGGCCTCGTCCGGCTACTTCGGCGGTGTCGGCGTGTCGTGCGTGCGGTACATCGCCTGGACGTCCAGTTCCAGCTGGACCGTGGGGCCGACCACCGCGATGCCGCGTGCCAGCATCGACCGCCAGTTCAGCGTGTAGTCCTCGCGGTGCAGTTCCGTCTTGGCGAGGGCGGCGCAGCGCAGTTCCTCGCCGTAGCCGCCGTTGACCATGCCCAGGTAGGTCGTGTCCAGGCCGACCGACCGGCTCACGCCGTGCATGGTCAGGGTGCCCTGCAGCGTCCACTTGCTGCCGCCCTTGAAGGCGAAGCGGGTGCTCCTGAAGTCGATGTAGGGAAAGGTGTCGACGTCGAGGAAGTCCGCGGACCGCAGGTGGGTGTCCCGGGTGTGGTTGCCCGTGGTGATGCTGGACGCGTCGATGCGGACGTGGACGCGGGACTCGGAGATGTCCGGGGTGACCTGGATGCCGCCCTGGAACCGTTCGAAACGGCCGTGCACGTGGGCCATGCCGACGTGCTTGGCGATGAACCGGATGGCCGTGTGGGGCGGGTCGAAGAGCCAGGTGCCGGGCACCGGGAGGTCGGCCTGGCGGCCCGGCTGGAGCCACACCCGCTGCGGGGCGACGCCCGCGTCGGCGACGACCTCGACGGTCTCGCGGTGGGGTTCGAGCCCCTCCGCGATGATGAGCAGGCTGTAGCTGCCCGGGGGCAGGACGGCCATGAACAGGCCGTACGGGTCGGTCGTGCCACGGGCGGCGACCTGGTGACTGCGCAGTTCGGTCACCGTCACATCCGCGCGGCCCAGGGGCTGGTTCACCGGGTCCATGACCTCGCGGACGACGACACCCGCGCCGGCCGGGAGGGGAAGCGTGAGGCCCGCGGCGCCTCCGGGGGCACTCCTGAGTCGCCGCCGGAGCAGTCCGAGGGGCATGGTGTTCACCTTTCCGTATACGTCTTGATCTGTTCTGGTGGGTCAGGGCCGTGTGCCCGGCCGCTCGCCGGCGTACGCCGCTTTCAGCAGGTCCAGGACACCGTCCGCGGTGACCTCTCGCGGGTTGGCGTACGCCTGTCCGGTCGCCGCGCGGCCCGCGACCGCCAGGTCGGCCTCCTTCAGGCCGAGTTCGGCCAGGGAGCGGGGTGCGCCGAGGCTGCCGGAGAGCTCCCACAGGGCGTGCGGGGCGTCGTCGGTGCCGAGGGCCCGGCCGAGCGCGGCCATGGCCTCGGGGGCGGCGGGCGCGTTGTGGGCGAGGACGTACGGCAGGACCACCGTGTGGGTCTCGGCGTGCGGCAGGCCGAAGGTGCCGCCGAGGACGTGGCACAGCTTGTGGTGCAGGCCCATGGTGGTCGCGCCGAGCGTGGCACCGCACAGCCAGGCCCCGTACAGGGCACGGCCGCGGGCGTCCAGTGACTCCGGTGCACGGGCCACCGCGGGCAGCGCCCCTGCCATCGCCCGTACGCCTTCCTCCGCCATCAGCGACACCAGCGGCGAGGCGTCCGGTGCGTACAGGGCCTCGGCCGCGTGCGCGATCGCGTTGATGCCGCTGGTCACCGAGAGGGCCACCGGGAGCGAGCGGGTGAGTTCGGGGTCGTAGACGACGCTGCGGGGCAGCACCGAGGGATCGCGGCCGGTGCGTTTGGCGCCGTGCTCGGTCAGGCCCCAGACCGGGGTCATCTCGGAGCCGGAGTAGGTCGACGGTACGGCGATCAGCGGCAGGTGGGTGCGCAGCGCGATCGCCTTGCCGAGGCCGATGGCGGAGCCGCCGCCGACGGCCACGCAGCCGTCGGCGCCCGCGGCGCGCGCCACCTCCACGGCCCGCCGGGCGACCTCGGCGGGCACGTGCATCCGGGCCTCGGTGTGCAGCCCGGCGCAGGCGTCGCCCAGGGCGTCCGCTACCACCCGTGCCGTGTCGGCACCGCGCGGCCCGCTGACCACCAACAGCCGTCGCAGACCCAGCCGTCGGGCCTCGTCCGGGGTGGCGGTGACGGCGGCGCCGGGCCGCAGGACGACCCGCATGGGCTGGGCCTCGTAGCTGAAGTCCGTGAACCCGCTCATGGCGTCTCCGGGTTGAGCACGAGGTCGAAGCGGGCATGCCGGAACGGGTTCGGGACGCCGAACTCCCGTGCCAGAGCAGGGTCGTCGGTCTCGCTGAAGTCCTTCACGAGGCTTTCCTTGACCGCGAACACGGCGTCCGAGTCGAGGTGGTCGCTGCCGGCCACGAAGATGTGCGTGGTGACCGGTGCGTGCCCCGCCGCCGAGGCGATGAAGTGGATGTGGGCCGGGCGGTAGGGGTGTCGCCCGGTCGCGTGCAGGAGGTCACCGACGGGGCCGTCGGTGGGGATCGGGTAGGGGCTGGGCACGCAGGTGCGGAACCGGAAGCGGCCCTCGTCGTCGGTGGTGAACAGCCCGCGCCCGTTGCCGGACGGCTGGACGTCGGGCTGCTGGACGTCGTAGTACCCCTGGTCGTTCGCCTGCCAGACGTCGAGGACCGCGCCGGGCAGCGGGGTGCCGTCCCGGGACAGCACGCGCCCGCTGATCACGCACGGCTCGCCGCCGCCGACCAGGTCGATGTCAGCGCCCAGTGCACGGACCGGGGAGTCGGTCATGTGGAAGGGGCCGAGCACGGTCGACTCGGTCACCCCGCCGCGCTCGTCGCTGTTGATCGTCTCGACGAGCATCGAGACGCCGAGCACGTCCGACAGCAGGACGAACTCCTGCCGGGTGTCCGTGCACGTCTGCCCGGTCGCCGTCAGGAAGGCGATGGCCCGCTCCCACTCCGCCATGGTCGGCTCCGTCTCGCGGACGAAGGCGTGCAGATGGCGGGTGAGGGCGGCCAGCAGCTCGCGCAGCCGGAGGTCGGCGGTGCCCTCCAAGCTGTCGACGACGGCCTCGGTGATGCGCGTGGTGAACTCTGTGGTCATCCCGCTCTCCTGGTCCCGGAGCTGTTCAGACATGCCCGAGGATCCGCCGCACCGCCCCGGTCAGCAACCGCTCGGCGTCCTCGGCGGAGGCGGCCGCGCCGGCGTGCCGGAAGGCGACGTATCCGTCCGGCCTCACGAGGAGCGCTCCCCCGTCGGCGACCTCGCTCAGCCGCGCCCAGTCGCCGTAGGGGTCCTCGTACGCCTGGCCGGGTCCGATGACGACGGTGGCGATCTCCATGTCCTGGGCCTCGGCGGCGCGAGCCCAGTCCGCGCCGCCGATGCCGGTGATCAGGGTGAAGCGGCCCTGCCCGACGGTGTCGAGGGTGGACAGGGTGCGGGTGCCGGAGGTGATCCAGGCGTGCGGGAGCTTGGCGCCGGGGCGGGAGGTGGGCTGGTGGTGCAGCTCGGGGTCGCGGTCGAACCCGGGGTCGTCGGTGCCGTCGGGGACGATCGCGGGCGAGGTGTAGCGCTGGTTGAGGTCGACGCCGTGCGCGTTGAACTCGTACACCTTGAACGCGATGGCCTCGCGCAGCCTCGCCCGCTGCTTCTGGGCCGCCTCGGTGTCCTGCGTGCGGGCGGCGATGTTGGCCCACAGCTGCTCGGGGGTCTGCGGGGAGAGTCCGTCGAGCGCCTCGAAGATCGGCGCGGTCTCGCCGATGGACTTGTTGGCGCGGGTGACGATCTGCCTGCCGATCGGGGCGCGTTCGGTGGTGTAGGTGTCCAGCAGCTTCGGGGAGGCGGTGCCGTCGAGGACGAGCTTGAGCTTCCAGGCCAGGTTGTAGGAGTCCTGGATGGAGGTGTTGGAGCCGAGACCGTTGGACGGCGGGTGGCGGTGCGTGGCGTCTCCGGCGCAGAAGACGCGGCCGTTGGAGTAGGTCTCGGCGTACATCTCGTTGACCGTCCACGCCGAGGAGGACTTGATGGTCACCGGGATGTCGTCGTCGCCGACCAGCTGGCGTACGACGGACTCGGCGTACTCCGTGGTCAGGTCGGGGGCGCCGGCGCTCACGTCGTAGCCCCACACGATGAGCCACTCGTTCCAGGGCCGGACGCAGCGCACCAGGCCGGCGCCGATGCCGCCGACGGTCGCGCCGGGGGCGAGTACCCAGTAGAGGGTGGAGGGCCGGTGAGCGGTGTACTTGCTCAGGTCCGCGTCGAAGACGATGTTGATGCTGCCGGCCACGCCCATCTGGCCGCCCATCGGCAGCCCGGCGTCCTCGGCGACCTGCGAGCGGCCGCCGTCCGCGCCGATGAGGTACTTGGCGCGGATGGTGTACTCGTCGCCGCGCAGCCGGTCCTCGACGGTGACCGTCACGCCGAAGGCGTCCTGGACGAAGGACTTGTAGACGGTGCTGAAGCGCAGTTGCGAGCCGCGCGCGACCGCGGCGTCGATGAGGACGGGTTCCATGAGGTGCTGGGGCATGTCGCACATGCGGGTGGGGCTGGCGAGTTCGTGCGCGGCCTGGACGAGCGGGTCGTTGCCCCAGGAGCGGATCCGGCCGAGTTCCTCGCCGGCGAGGCTGGTGCAGAAGGTCGTGTTGCCCATCAGATGCTGGGGCGTGGCCTTCGCGACGACATCCTGCTCGACGCCGAGGTCCCGCAGCACCTCCATGGTGCGCTGGTTGGTGATGTGCGCCCGGGGCGTGTCGGCGAGGCTCGCGTAGCGGGTGACGACGATGTTCGGGACGCCGTAGGTGCTGAGGGCGAGCGCGGCGGAGGCGCCCGCGGGGCCACTGCCGACGATCAGTACATCGGTCACGACATCGGGCTCGACGGTGTGCACGGTAACGCTCCAGGGAATGAGAACAGAGGCCGACCTTCCAAGATCATGTAGATCGGTGCGCGATCGCGGGTGTCTCAATTCGATACAGTGCGCCGGCCACACCAGTGGTTGTTGCGCGTTCAACCGCTCCCGTAGGGTGAACGGCGTCGTGACCACCGCAGAGCACCCCTCGGCCCGCCCCACCCTCGCCTCGCTGCGCAGGGCCCGCGCGCTGTTCCTGACCGGGCGGCAACTGCCGGCCGAGATCCCCGAGGACATCGCCGCGGCCTGGAGACGCGCCCGCTTCTTCGGCGTACGGCACGACGTGACGGACCCGTCCCCCGCTTCGCGCGTACGGCCTTCCGCGTCCCCGCTGCCGGCAGCGGCCCGCCCGGTGCTCGAACGGATCGCTCCCACCCTCAGTACGGAGCAGACGGCGTTCATGCTCACCGACGAGCGGCTGCGCGTCCTGTGGGCGACCGGACTCGCGTCGGACGGCCTCCGGGATCTCTCCGAGCACCTGGTCGGCCACAACAGCGCGGCCCTCGCGCTGCGGACCGGGCGACGCGCCGAGGTGCACGGCCCCGAGCACTTCCTCGACCTGTGGCAGGACGTCTCCGCGGTCAGCGTGCCGCTGCGGGCACCGGAGACCGGCCGGTTGCTGGGCACGCTGACGGTGGCCTGCGCCCTCCGCGCCGGGGACGGCCCGCATCCCGGCGCCCCGCTCGCCGAGGCGGCGGCGAGCGCCGTCGAGGCAGAGCTCCTCTCCCGGTCGCGGGCGGCGGAACGAGTGCTGCTGGACGCGTACCTGCGCGCCGCCGGGCAGCCCGGGAGCGCGGTCGTCGCGCTCGACGGACGCAACCGGTTCGTCAGTGAGGCAGCGGAGCGGCTGCTGTCGCCGGAGGGGCTGGAGGCGTTGGAACGGGACACGATGACCCTGCGCCTCGGAACGGACCCGGAGGCGGCGGCCCGCCCCGCCCACGGGCCGGCGGCGGCGGCCCACTCGTCAGTCTCGTCAGCCGCTTCGCCCTCGCATCACGTCCGCCTTCCGGACGGCATTCCGTGCAGCGCGGTCCTCACGCCTGTTCCGCACCTTGGCTCGATCATCGGTGCGGTCGCCGTACTGGAACCGGTCGAGCCCGCGGCGGTGGTACCGAGCACGCGGACCGACGTGGCACTGGCCGGGCACTCGGTGCCCTGGCGCCACGCCGTCGCCCGGGCGGTGGAGCTGGCGAGGTGCCCCGAGCCCCTGCTCCTCGTCGGGGAGCGCGGTACCGGCAAGACATCGCTCGCCCGCGAGCTGGTCGCCGACCCGTCGGCCTTCGATGCCGCGGAAGGCGAACTCCCCGCCTGTCTCGACGAGTTGGTGTCCGGTCGGCCCCTTCTCATCCGGCATGCCGAGCGGCTGGCGCCCCAGGACACGGCGACCCTCAACTCCCTGCTCGACACACACCCGGGCGTACCCCTGCTGGCCACCTACACCCCCGGAGCGTCACCGGGCCCCTGCCTCCAACGCCTCCTGGACACCCTGGGGGCCCGCTCGGTCACCCTGCCCGCCCTGCGCGAACGCCCGGACGACATCCGGGAGTTGGTCACGGCGCTGGCCCCGCACCCCGCACCCGGACAGCCCCCGCTCACCTGGACGCTGGACGCCCTGCGTGCCCTGGAGGAGCACCCGTGGCCCGGCAACGTCACCGAACTCGCCCATCTGGTCCGGGCGTTGGCCGAGAACCGGCGCACCACCGGCCCCGTCCGGCGTGCCGAGTTGCCCGACCCCGTACGCGAGGGCCCCGCGACCCGCCCCCTCAGCCCGATGGAACACGCCGAGCGCGCCACGATCCTGGAGACCCTGCGCCTGCACGGCGGCAACAAGGCCCGCACGGCGGCGGCCCTGGGCATCGCCCGCGCGACGCTGTACCGGAAACTGCGCGGCTACCGGGGCTGACCCCCACGCCCCCCGCCCGGCGTGATCTCGCCACAACCCGGCAGTACATGGACATGGATGTCATTGTCATTTACGGTGTTCCGCAGACCGGAGCGGCGAGCACGATGGGGGTGATCTGCCGTGAGCGGCCGGACGACCCGGCAACGGAGGGCGGTGCTGCGCGTTCTCGCGGGCTGCCAGGACTTCGTGTCGGCCCAGGAGTTGCACGCGCTCCTGGTCGCCGAGGCCCACTCGATCGGGCTGACCACCGTCTACCGTGCCCTGCGTGACCTGGAGGCCGACGGCGGGGTGGACGTCGTACGCGACGAGGCGGCCGGGCGGCTCTACCGCAGCCGCCCCACGGACGGCCACCGCCACTACCTGATCTGCCGTGACTGCGGCCGCAGCCGGCCGGTGGAGTCCGGGGTCGTCGAGGAGTGGGCCGACCGGATCGCCGCCGACACCGGGTTCGCCGCGGTGCGGCACACCGTCGAACTCACCGGCCTGTGCGCCGACTGCCACCCCGGCGGGGACGGCGAGGAGGAACCGCCGTACGCCTGGGACCGCGTCCACTGAAGGAGACGCCCCGCGCGCGGCCATGAAGGGACCGATGCACCCGCGGACACCTCCGCGCGACACATGCGCAGATCGCTATATGTTAATGTCGCTATGCACGGCCTGCGGGACACCAGACGCAGGCGCCCATCCCGCACCACCAGGAGCACCACATGGCCACCGCCACCGAGCACCGCACCCACGACAGCCACACGCACACCCACGGCGCGGGCTGCGGCCACGTCGCCATCCCGCACGGCGACCACACCGACTTCGCGCACGACGGCCACGTCCACCGGGTGCACGAGGACCACGTCGACGAGTGCGCCCCGGCCGGCCATGTCGCCCACGACAGCCACGACCACCAGCACGGCGAGGGCTGCGGCCACGTCGCCGTCCCGCACGAGGACCACGTCGACTACGTGCACGACGGCCACCGGCACGCCGCGCACGAGGGCCACTGGGACGACCACTGAGTCACGGCCCCGCTCCCGTCCGGCGACGGCATCTCGTATCGGAAATCATTGTCACTTGCTAATATGTGCATGTGACGCCGACTTCCCCTCCCCCGCCGACCCCGACGGACGAGCCGATACGCGCCCTGGAGGCCGCCAGCGACCTGCTGAAGGCGCTGGCCTCCCCGGTCCGTCTCGGCATCGTGCGGGAACTGTCCGAGGGCGGAAAGTACGTGCACGAACTGGTCGACGCCCTCGGCGTGAGTCAGCCACTGGTCTCCCAGCACCTCAGGGTCCTGCGCAACTCCCGGATCGTGACCACCCGTCGGCAGGCCCGTGAGATCCAGTACGACCTCGCCGACGAGCACATCGCCCACATCGTGCTGGACGCCATCCGGCACGCACAGGAGTAGCCCGGCACCGTCGTGGCACGACGGGGGCCGGGCCTCTCCCGTCTCCGGTTCAGCGCAGGTCGACGTCGCCGAGCAGCGGATCCGGGACCGCAGTCCAGCCCTCCCGGCCCAGGGACAGTTCCGCGTCGGTGAGCAGGGCCGCGTTCAGGGCGCGGTGGATCGCCTCGGGGTCGAGGCCGGGGCCGGTGAGGGTGATCTCGTTGCGGCGTTCGCCGACGTAGTCGTCCCAGAACCAGGAAGCCAGCGTGCGCCGTTGGGGCGAGGCGGCCTCCCACGCGTCGGTGTCCGCCGGTTCCAGCCAGCGGTCCGCCTCCT
Source organism: Streptomyces lincolnensis (assembly GCF_001685355.1). Lineage (GTDB taxonomy): Bacteria > Actinomycetota > Actinomycetes > Streptomycetales > Streptomycetaceae > Streptomyces > Streptomyces lincolnensis. The sequence continues at coordinate 1,257,035 of NZ_CP016438.1, forward strand.
TCAGCTCCAGGTGGCCCCCTGCGGAACGCCAGGTCACGACGGCGTCCGGCCGACTGCACAGCCACAGATGGCCACTGCCGCGGACCACCCGCCACATCACCTCCGGCAGGGCGTCCGCCAGCCGCTCCGGATGCAGGGGGCGGCGAGCCCGCCACAGCACCGACGTCATCCCACCGTCGGCATCGCGTCCCGCGCGGGGAACCGCCACCGGCTCCCACCTCGCCCGCCACCGCTCCTCCGTCCCCGACGGCAGTGGCCTGGCGAGTTCGTCCGGCAGTTCGCCGCCCGGGCCGAGGGCCACCAGGCGCGCGTGCGCGTTGAGATGAGCGGCCAGCGCGACCGTCTCGGACACCCGCCCGTCGTCCGTGCCGTCCGCCGGGGCCGGGACGACCAGGGCGTCCGCCGCCTCCACCCGCCGCACGGCGACCTCGGCCGGCGTCAGGGGTTCACCGCGGTCGCCCCCGCTCCACAGCCGTACACCCCGGTGAACGCAGCCGATGTCGACAGTGAAGGACGCCGGATCCACGCCAACCGTCACGCCGGCCGCCGCGAAGTGGTCCCCGAGGGATCCGCTCGCCACCCGGGCGCGCCACAGTTCGATCAGGAAGGGCAGGGCGTCGATGTCCTCGGGCAGGGCGAGGACGATGTGCGCCGCGCCGAGGCGGCGCAGGTGGAACAGGTCCTGGCGGAGGATGACCACGGGGTCGCCCGTGGCACTCAGGGAGGTCTCCCCCGCCGGCGCTCCCGCGCCGGACAGAAAGCGCTGGACGACCGGATACCCGGCGTCCCGCGCCTCGATCGTCACGGCCAGCAGCACCGGGCGCGGGGACAGGCGTAGCAGCCCGTCGACCACGGCGCCCCGGACGGCCGGTGTGTCGCCGAGCACGACGCTCAACAGGGCCTTGGGCACGCGGTCGCCCCTAGTTGAGGTGGGCGACGTGCCGCGGAGCGGGCGCCGCGCGCAGGCGGTCGGGCAGCGTTCCGTCGTCCGGCATGCCGGCCCGCAGCCAGACGCCGACGGCTGCGGCGTCGGCGTCGGTGAGGAGCGGGCCGAGGCAGACGACCGCGCCGGTGGGCCTGCGGTCCACGGCGCACGGCCGCACGGCGGCGTACAGGCCGTGCTCGCGCCGGCAGTGCAGCACCCGGGCCAGACAGCCGGTGGAGACCAACACGCCGTGGGCGCAGCTGCGGACCGCATGCCGCAGCCCGTCCATCACTTCGTGCGGAGCGTCGCAGGAGGCGCAGGTGACAAGGGTGAAAGGGCGCCCTTGACGGCCGTGTACGGCATCGCTCATGTCCGCACCTTCCAAGTTATTGAAAATGGTTCCCATTTTTATAGCACACGAACCTTCCTCCCAGGAGGGCGCGGAGCGGCGCGTCAAGCCTTGGCAATGATCGCCACATCAAACGGATACGAACGCAGTTCTGACATTCGTTTTCATCTAACCTGAGCGCGCCCGGTCGACGCCGACCGGCCCATATCCCTGTATCCCTCGCGAACATCCCTGTTCACGCCTGTCGTGGAGGAACCATGCCCACGCCCTCGTCCCGGCGCCTCGCCCTGATCACCGGCGCCTCTCTCGCCCTCCTGGCAGGCTGCTCCAGCTCGTCGGACTCCAGCAGCGACACCAGCGGCTCGCACCAGGCCGTCGCCTCGTCGAAGGTCGCCGTGGTGGCCTCGACGAACGTCTACGGCGACATCACCGAGCAGATAGGCGGCGACAAGGTCAGCGTCACGTCGATCATCAGTGACCCCGACCAGGACCCGCACTCCTACGAGGCCAACACCCAGAACCAGCTCGCCCTGTCCAAGGCGAAGGTCGTCATCGAGAACGGCGGCGGCTACGACGACTTCGTCGACCGCATGCTGAAGAGCAGCAACTCCGCCGCCGAGGTCGTCAACGCCGTCAAGGTGTCCGGCAAGACCGCGCCGAAGGGCGGCGAGCTCAACGAGCACGTCTGGTACGACTTCCCCACCGTCGCCAAGGTCACCGACAGCATCGCCGCCGCCCTGGGCAAGGCCGACCCGGGCGCCGCCGCCATCTTCACCAAGAACGCCGAGGCCTTCAAGGCGAAGCTGAAGCCGCTGGAGGCGAAGGAAGCGCAGATCAAGAAGGAGCACGGCGGGGAGGGCGTGGCCATCACCGAGCCGGTGCCGCTGTACATGCTCGACGCGAGCGGACTGGTCGACAAGACGCCCGCGGCGTTCAGCGAGGCCATCGAGGAGGGTGACGACGTCTCCCCCAAGGTCCTCCAGGCCACGCTCGCCCTGTTCTCCGCCAAGCAGGTCGAGGCGCTGGTGTACAACGCGCAGACCTCCGGCCCGCAGACCGAGAAGTCCGAGGCCGCGGCCAAGGCGGCCGGTATCCCCGTCGTACGGGTGACCGAGACCCTGCCCGAGGGCAAGGACTACCTCGGCTGGATGACCGGCAACGTCGACGCGCTCGCGGGCGCGCTGGACAAGTGAGGCAGCCGGTCGTGGCCGCCGTGCCCCGCGCCCGTCAGGAGGGCGCCGAGCCGGTCATCAGCCTGCGCGGCGCCGCCCTGTCGTACGGCGCGCGGGAGGTGTGGCGCGACCTCGAACTCGACGTACGGCCCGGGGAGTTCCTGGCGGTGCTCGGGCCGAACGGCGCGGGTAAGACCAGCTTCGTGCGGGCCCTGCTGGGCCGGCAGCCGCTGTCGGCCGGTTCGCTGACCGTGCTCGGCCGGCCGCCCCGCGAGGCCGCCCGGCACCTCGGATACGTGCCCCAGCAGGCGGAGTTGTCCGCGCAGGCGATGCTGCGGGCCCGCGATCTCGTTCGCTTCGGGATCGACGGGCACCGCTTCGGGCCGCGGCCGGGCGGCCGGGCCGTGCGCCGCCGGGTGGACGAGATCCTCGCCTCGGTGGGGGCCTCGGCGTACGCCGACGTCCCGCTCGGCATGCTGTCCGGCGGCGAGCGGCAGCGCGTGCGGATCGGACAGGCCCTGGCGACCGACCCGCGGATCCTGCTGTGCGACGAGCCGCTGCTCTCCCTGGACCTCAACCACCAGCGTGCCGTCACGGAACTGGTCGACGCCCGCCGCCGCTCCCACGCCACGGCGGTCGTCTTCGTGACCCACGAGATCAACCCGGTGCTCGGCCTGGTGGACCGGGTGCTCTACCTGGCCCCCGGCGGCCACCGGGTCGGCCCGCCGCAGGAGGTGCTGACGTCGGAGTCCCTCTCCGAGCTGTACGGCACACAGGTCGACGTGATCCACGTACGCAACCGGATCGTGGTCGTCGGCGCCAACGACGACTCGGGCGGCCCACCGCATCACCCGAACGAACCGGTCCCCGCGGGCCACGAGACGGACGGAGTGCGCCCATGACGCTCGCCGACGGGGTCTGGCAGCAGATCTTCAGCTTCGACAACTACGGCGAACTGCTGGCGCTGGTCCGCAACTCCCTGATCGCCGGTGCCGCACTCGGCCTCGTCGGCGGGCTGGCCGGGGTCTTCGTCATCATGCGCGACCTGCCGTTCGCGGTGCACGGCATCAGCGAACTGTCCTTCGCGGGCGCGTCGGCGGCACTGCTGCTGGGCGTGAACGTGGTGGCGGGCTCGATCGCCGGCTCGCTGATCGCGGCGGGGGCGATCGGGGTGCTGGGGGTGCGGGCCCGGGAGCGCAACTCGGCCATCGGCATCCTGATGCCGTTCGGCCTCGGGCTCGGGGTGCTCTTCCTCGCCCTCTACAAGGGCCGCGCGGCCAACAAGTTCGGCCTGCTCACGGGACAGATCGTCGCCGTCGACACCCCGCAGATGACCTGGCTGCTCGGCACCGCCGCGGTGGTCCTGGTCGCCCTGGTGCTCATGTGGCGGCCCCTGTCCTTCGCCAGCGCCGATCCGGACGTCGCCGAGGCCCGCGGGGTGCCGGTCCGGTCGCTGTCGTTCGCCTTCATGCTCGTGCTCGGGCTGGCGGTCGCGCTGTCGGTACAGGCCGTCGGGGCCCTGCTGGTCCTCAGCCTGGTCGTCACCCCCGCCGCGGCCGCCGCACGGGTCACCGCCTCGCCGGTCCTGCTGCCCCTGCTGAGCGTGGTCTTCGCCGTGATCGCGATCGAGGGCGGCATCCTGCTCGCCCTGGGCAGCAGCATTCCCATCAGCCCCTACGTCACGACCGTGTCGTTCGGCATCTACGGCGTCTGCCGCCTCGCGGGCGCCCGCCGCACCCGGCGGTGGGGAGTGGGAAGGGCGGCTCCGCGGCCTGCCTGAGCCGGGAATGGCGCACTGCCAAAGGGGCCGTATTGCACGTATATGCGTAGTGCGCCCCGGCTTCCTACCCGACTCTTACTCGCCCCCCAACTCCCTTTCCAGGCAGGCATTTTGAGCGGTCCGGCGGGTCTCCGGGCCACGCAGTGGCCCCGGTACGCCGTCGCCACGCCAGGTTAGGTTTGCCTACACTCAGCGCGCCCCGGCCGGAACATGCTCGTGCCGGACGTGCCCGAGAGGAGTTCCCGGTGTGGGACAACGCGCTCCCGAGCTTCCTGATCGGCCTGCGTGAGGGCCTGGAAGCCGGCCTGATCGTTTCCGTTCTGGTCGCCACCCTCGTCCGTTCCGGGCACCGTTCGCGACTGCCGCACGTGTGGACCGGGGTGCTGGCCGCCATAGGTGTGTCGATGGGGTTCGGGGCCGTGCTGACGTTCACGTCGGCCGGACTGTCCGGGCAGGCCCAGGAGGCGTTCGGCGGCACGCTCAGCGTGGTCGCGGTCGCCTTCGTCACCGCGATGGTGTTCTGGATGCGGCGCTCTGCGCGCAGCCTCTCCGGCGAGATCCGGGAGAAGGTCACCGCAGCCCTCGGCACGGGCGCGGGCGTGCTGATCATCACCTCGTTCCTCGCCGTCGGACGCGAGGGGCTGGAGACGGCCCTGTTCCTGTGGACGACGGGACAGACGGCCGGGGACTCCGCGGGACCGCTCGTCGGCGCGGGTGCGGGGCTGGTGCTGGCCATCGTCGTGTGCTGGGGGCTGTACCGGCGGGTGCTGCACCTGAACCTGACGCGGTTCTTCACCCTCACCGGTGCCGGGCTCATCGTGATCGCGGCGGGCGTCCTCGGCTACGGACTGCGCGACCTCCAGGAGAGCGGCGTCCTGCCGGGTGCCACCGCGTACGCCGTCGACCTGTCGGCGAGCATCGACTCCGGCTCCTGGTACGCCACGCTGCTCGGCGGCACGCTCAACCTCACGCCGCTGATGACATGGCTTCAGGTGGGTGCCTACGGTGCCTACCTCGTCGTGGTGATGACCCTGTTCGTCCGTGGGGTGCGCGGCGCTGCCGAGTCCCCGCCGACGGCGCCCGGGAAGACCGCTCCGGCCCCCGGCCGGACCGCCCGGCGGAGTCTGCCCGCCTGGGTGGTGCCGGTGGCCGCGCTCGCCGTTCCCTCGCTGCTCGCGGGGGCGCTGGTGAGCGTCGGCGACACCAAGCCCGCCTCCGCCGCCACCGTCGGTGTCTCCACCGCGGACTGCGGCAAGGGATTCGGCACGCCGAAGCCGGGACAGCACACCTTCCAGGTGCGCAACGGCGGCGACAGCACCGTCGAGGCGTATCTGATCAACCCGGCCACGGCGGCCGTCTACGGCGAGGTCGAGGGCATCGCGCCCGGCACCACACGTGCCCTGATCGCCACGATCGGCGGCGGGAGTTACGCCTGGCGCTGTGTGCCGAGCAGTGGCAAGGCGGTCACCTCCGCCGCGGTGCGGGTCTCCGGCGGTGGTGCGCAGCGGGCCGTGCTGCCGGTGACCGACAAGGACCTCGCCGAGCCGCTCGCCTCCTACCGCGCCTACGTGCACCAGGGCCTGACCGTGCTGGGGACCAGGACCCTGACGCTTCAGCACGACATCGAGGACGACCGGCTCGCCAGGGCCCGCTCGGACTGGCTGCCCGCGCACGTGGAGTACGCCTCGCTCGGCGCCGCCTACGGCACCTTCGGGGATTTCGACGCGAAGATCAACGGCCGGACGGCCGGGCTGCCCCTGGGAGTGAAGGATCCCGGCTTCACCGGCTTCCACCGCATCGAGTACGGCCTGTGGCACGGCGAGTCGGCGGCCTCCCTCACCCCGGTCGCCCGGCGGCTCACCAGCGATGTCGCCGCCCTGCGCAAGGACTTTCCGCACCAGGACTTCGACCCGGGCGATCTGCCCCTGCGCACCCACGAGATCCTGGAGGCCACCCTCCAGCAGGAGTTGACCGGCGCCACCGACTACGGCAGCGGCAGCAACCTGGCGACCGCCGAGGCCAACATCAAGGGCACACAGGAGCTGCTCGGTCTGCTGCGACCGCTGATCTCCGCACGCGACCCCGAGGTCCTGACGGACGTGGGCGGATGGATGCGACGCACCGAACGGATCGTGCTCTCCGCCCGGAGCGCGGACGGGAGGTGGACACCGGTCGAGCAACTTCCCGCCGCCACCCGCCAGCGGCTGAACGGTGCCATGAGCCAACTGCTGGAGGAACTCGCGCCGATTCCGGACCTGTTGGAGATCCGCAAGGCGGCCTGATCCGCGAGCTCAGGCCGTCGTACCCCCTTACCGCTTCCCCCGCCATCACCGTCAGGAGAGGACCATCCCGATGACGACCCAGCAGCCGGGCCCCGCAGCAGGGCAGGAGGGTGCCCGCCCCACGGGCCGTCGTACGTTCGTCAGGACCGCGCTCGGAGTCGGCGCGGCCGGTGCGGCGCTGACCGGGGCCGGTCTCGTCGGGGCGGAGCTGACCGGTGGGCGCGCCGACGCCGCCGGAAACACCACGGCGGACAGCGCCACCGTGCCCTTCCACGGCGTCCACCAGGCCGGGATCATCACCCCGCAGCCGCCCGCCGCCGCCTTCGTCTCCTTCGACGTCACCGCGGAGAACCGCGCCGAACTCACCGATCTGCTGCGTACGTTGACCTCCCGATCCCGGTTCCTGACCGGCGGCGGCACGCCCGAGAACCTGGGCGTGGGTGCCCCGCCGTCCGACAGCGGCATCCTCGGGCCCGAGATCCCCGCCGACGGTCTGACCGTCACCGTGGGCCTGGGCGCCTCGCTCTTCGACGACCGCTACGGCCTCGCGGCCGCCAGGCCACGGCACCTCACCGCGATGCGCACCTTCCCCAACGACGACCTCGACGCCGCCGAGTGCCACGGCGACCTGTCCCTCCAGATCTGCGCGGGCCACTCCGACACCGTCCTGCACGCGCTGCGCGACCTGACCCGGCACACCCGCGGAGCCATGCAGATCAAGTGGCGCGTCGACGGCTTCCAGAACCCGTCCCGCCCCTCCGGCGCCCAGCGCAACCTCCTCGGCTTCAAGGACGGCATCGCCAACCCCGACACGTCCTCCGGGCGTGAGATGAACCGGCTGGTGTGGGTCACCGGCACCGACGACGAGCCGTCCTGGGCGGTCGGCGGCAGCTACCAGGTGATCCGCATCATCCGGATGCGGGTGGAGTTCTGGGACCGGGTCTCGCTCAACGAGCAGGAGACGATGATCGGGCGCCGCCGTGACACCGGTGCCCCGCTCGACGGCACCCACGAGACCGACACCCCCCACTACGCCAGGGATCCGCACGGCCGGGCCATCCCCCTCGACGCCCACATCCGCCTCGCCAACCCGCGCACCGCCACAACCGACAGCACACGCCTCCTGCGCCGCGGCTACAACTACGACCGGGGCGTCGACAAGGCCGGCAACCTCGACATGGGACTGGCGTTCTGCTGCTACCAGCAGGACGTGGTCCGCCAGTTCGAGGCCACCCAGACCCGGCTCATCGACGAGCCCCTGGTCGACTACATCACCCCGACCGGCGGCGGCTACTTCTTCGCCCTCCCCGGCGTCCGCGGCCACTCCGACTGGCTGGGCCGCGCCCTGCTCAAGGGGTGAGGCACCGCGGCGGACCTGAGGTGCGGTCCGCGGGGAACGGCGCGTGTAGTGTCTCGCTGCGTGCTGGCTGAACAACGACACCAACTCATCATGCGGGAGCTGCGATCCGGTGGCACGGTCACCGTGACCGAGCTCGCGGGCCGATTGGGTGCCAGTGCGGCGACCGTACGACGTGATCTCCTCAAACTGGAGGAGGACGGGCTGCTCACCCGGGTCCACGGAGGGGCGGTCGTCGAGGACGAGCGGGCGCCGTTCACCGAGGCCGCCGAAGCAGGGCTGCCCGAGAAGGACGCGATCGCCGCCCGGGCCGCCACCATGATCGAGGACGGGCAGTCGGTCATCCTCGACTCCGGCACCACCGTCCACCGGCTGGCACCCCGGCTGCGCGGACGCCACCTCACGGTGATCACCAACAACCTCGCCGTGTACGAGGAACTCGTCCGCGACGACACCGTCGAACTGATGCTGCTCGGCGGCATGGTCCTGCGTGACTCCCGTTCCCTGGACGGCTTCATGACCGAGGACGCCCTGCGCCACGTCCACGCCGACTGGCTCTTCATGGGAGCGTGCGGCATCCGCCCGGGCGGCCAGGTCATGGACACCACCGTCGCCGAGGTCCCCGCCCGACGCGCCATGATCGCCGCGAGCGACAAGGCCGTACTCCTCGCCGACCACAGCAAGTTCCCCGGCACCGGCATGGTGAAGATCTGCGGTCCGGAGGATCTGCACGCCGTGGTGACCGACACGTCGTCGGACGACATGACCTGCACGGCGCTCAGGGAGGCAGGGGTGAGCGTCCTGCGCGCGGCACCGTCCGCCTCCGACGGATAGGGCTCGTCCTACAGGGCGTCCCACACCTTGAACCAGCCGATGTCGTCGTTGGCCCGGTCGCCGACGTAACGGGTGCCGTAGCCGTAGTAGTAGACGGCGCTCTGGCCGTCGTTGAGGACGGCCTGCTGCCCGTCGCAGCTGTTGTAGGTCCTGAACGAGGAGATCATGTAGCGCGACAGTCCTGTGTCCAGGACGTAGCCGGCCGCGTCGCAGGGGCCGTAGTCGCCGTACACATCGGTGACGGAGCCGCCGTAGTCGGCGTGCTGGTACCAGGTCATGAGCAGGGTCGCGGCGCTGCTGTTCGTCGCCGCGGCCGTCGTCCTGGAGTCGGAACAGGTGCGGCTCTTCACCTGGGAGACCTTGTCGCCGGGCTTGACTCTCTCCACGACCACGGAGCAGTAGGTGCGGTCCGGCGTCGTGGAGGCCGACGCCTGGGGCGCGAGCGCGACGAGACCGATGAGTGAGGCGGCCACGCTCAGCGTGGCGGCGGTTCGGGTGGGCACAGACATGGCACTCCTCGCGGCTGGGACTGACAGGGGGCCGTGCACACCGCAAGGCTAGGAGCGCGCCGGCCGCAGCGGTCCCTGACAGATGTCAGGGCATCGGCAGGGCGGCGGGGGGTGTCGTCAGGGCCACCCCGGTATCGGGTGTTCAGGGCCAGGGACGGGCCGGGGCGGGCGCGGCAGGATTTCTGTCGTCGGCAAACGGACCGACGAGGAATCCGCCACCGGACTTCGGGGGAACCCATGAACGAGACCTTCGCCAGGCGCCTGACCGGCCTGGCCGGCATCGTCACCGCGGCCGCTCTGATCATCGAGGTACCGCTGTACTTCATCTACTCCGGACCGCCGCCGGACTCGAACGTCCTGGCCAGGCTCCTCATCGCGATCATCTCGCTGACCTGCCTGATCGTGTTCGTGACGGCCTTTCGCGAGCTGGTCAAGCGGGTGAACCCGGCCTACGAATGGGTGGGTTCGATGGCCTTCTCCGCCGGGCTGGTCTACACGACGGTCACCCTGGTCTCCAGCGGACTCGAAGCCGGCGCGGTCATCGCCGCCGACCATTCCATCGATCCGACCATCACGGTCAGCGGCACCTACATCCTCTACGGCTCGATCGGCCGGATGCTGCTGGCGCTGTTCCTGACCACGATCGGCTACGCCATCTCCCGTACGAACATGCTGCCGCGCTGGACCAGCCGCTCCGCCTACGTCCTGGCCGGTGTCAACCTGGCCTTCGTGCCGTCCATGTTCTTCGGCAACGAGCCGGCGAACTTCTACGCGGCCAACGGCTGGGGCAGCACCGCCTCGATGGGCGCGATCCTCAGCTACTGGCTGCTCGCCCTGGGTATCTCGGTCTACCGCAGCGCCAACCGTGTGACGCCGAAGGCCGACGCACCGGCCCTGCGGCACTGACCGCGGGAGCCCGACCATGGGTGTGGGGCCCGGTCTTCAGGCCGGGCCCCACACCCATGCGCGCGCACGGTTCAGTACGCCGGCTTCAGCACTCCCCCGGGCAGCTTCTTCTCGTCGTCGCGGGCCACGCTGCACATCACATGGCGGAACCCGTCGTCCCACTCGTCGGAGGAGGTCCAGCCCCACATCTCGTGGCCCTGTCCGCGGGCCCAGTTGACGCCGTACTTCTCCTCGCACAGGCTGCCGGTGTCGACGCTGTCGGAGGAGCCCTCGCCGGAGGCCCAGGTCCAGCCGACCACCTGCTCGTCGTGCGGCCGGTCGCAGCTCACCAGGGTCTCGGTGGACGAACCCTCGTCGTCCTCCACGGAGTTGATGCAGTCCCCGGCGCCCAGCTGCGTGATGAACACCTCGTCGCCGAACTTGCGGAAGTCGCCGATCGGGCCGCCGAGGGTGGCGTTCTTCAGGAACAGCAGGCACGCCGAGTCCGGCGGTTCGCCCTGGCCCGTCTCGGGGGTGAGGACGTAGAGCACGGGATCGGGCATGCTCGCTCGCAGTTCCGCGGTACGCCGGGTGCACTCACCCCGGACGGCCTCCACGTCGGCGGCCGTGACGACGGACTGCGCCACGGTCGCGATGACCTGGCCCTCGGGATCGTCGTCGCAGTCGACGGCCTTGATGCCGGCCCGCCCCTGGTACGTGCCGCCCTTCCAGTCGGCGTCGACGCACTGCCCCGCCGCGAGCGCGTCGCGCAACCCGGCCTGTCTGCCGTACGGATACGCGCTGCGGGTCACCGTCGGCGAAGGGGTCGGGGAGGCCATCGGGGTGGGCGTCGCAGCGGCCTTCGCCCCGACCTCCAGCTGCCGCGCGCCCTCCCCCGCGTCGTGGAACACGGCGGCGCCCAGCGCGAATCCGGCACCGCCCGCCAGTGTCGCGGCGAGCGCGAGCAGCGCGGGCGCGCGGCGGCCGGGGCCACCCCTGAGGCGTCCGGCGGGCGTGGCGGGCGCCTTCGCCGGCGAGGCGGAGTGGGCCGGGCCGGCCGCGGTGTCGGGGACGCCCGCTCCGGACGCGTCAGGGCCGCCCGCCGCCTCGGCGAGGAGGTCACGCGCCCGCTCCGCGTCCCACCGGTCCTGCGGGTCCTTCGCCAGCAGGCCCATGATGACGCGGCCGAGCGGGTCGCTCGCCCGCTGCGGCACGGACGGTTCCGTGGTCAGGACCGCGAGGAGGGCGGCGTCGAGGGTGTCCCGCTCGAAGGGGCCGGTGCCCTCGACCGCGTAGTAGAGGGTGACGCCGAGCGAGAACAGGTCGGAATCCGCGGTCGCCTCGCCGCCTGACAGCCGCTCCGGTGCCACATAGCCCGGGGTGCCGACGACCATGCCGCTCTGGGTGACACGGGTCTCGCGCGGGCGCAGCGAGATGCCGTAGTCCGTCAGGAGGACCCGGCCGTCCTCGGTGCCCGAATGGTCCGGTGCCAGCAGGATGTTGGAGGGCTTCACATCGCGGTGGATGATGCCGAGCCGATGCCCGGCACCGAGTCCGTCGAGAGCGGCCGCCCCGATCCGGGCGGTCTCCTCGCTGGACAGGGGGCCGCGCTCCTTGACCACGGCACGCAGGTCACGGGTACCGGGCAGGTACTCCATCACGATCCACGGGCGGTCGTCGTGCTCCACGACGTCGTAGACCGTGATGACGTTCGGGTGCTCGCGCAACTGGGCCGCCTTCAGCGCCTCGTTGCGGCCCCGGTCGGCGAGGTCGCCGATGGCCGGGTCCGGTTCGGGCGGTACGTCGATCTCCTTGACGGCGACCTGCGCCCGGAGTCTGTCGTCCTCGGCCAGCCAGACGCTCCCGCCGCCCCCGGCACCCAGCCGCTGCCGCAGCCGGTACCGACCGGCGATGACGCGCTCCCGTTCTGTCGCCATCAGCGCTGTACTCCTTTCCCGCGCGTCGGCGCGCCGCAGTCGAGGCTCCGCAGGCCACCGGTCATCGGACCACCAGCAGCTCGAAGGCGGCGCGCACACCGGACTTGGAGGTGGTGACGTACCTGGTCGACGGCGGGGACGTGTCGCCGTCGCCGGTGGAGAAGTAAGAGAACCTCGACGGGCAACTCGTGCCACTGATCTGGATCCTGCGGTCGGTGACCAGCCTGCCGGTGCGTACCTCGTAGACCTTCACCGGAATCTCGACCTTGTGGAAGCTCACATAGGTGACGGCACCGGTGGACTCGTTCTCGTACGGGCAGGTCTCGACGGAGGTGCCGAAGGTGTCCTCACCCATGCACACCACCAGCGCCGCGTCGGAGGCGTCGCCGGCCTTCCAGGCGCCGGGGAGTTGCTTCACGTAGTCGCGCAGCACGCTGTACTCGTCGCCGCCGTAGAACAGCGCGCGGTTGGTGCCCTTGCCCGCGGGCTTGGCGCCGCTGTACTTCGCCGGGTCGGAGCAGTACGCGGGCTGCCCGTCGGCGCTGTCGACGAGCAGTTTGCGGACCGTGTCCAACTCGATGTTCAGCGTGGCCTTCCTGGCCCCCTTGCGGGCCCGGTCGGCGAGGTCGCCGCCGGGGTACCGGTCGAGCAGCTGCTCGTACCGGGTGCGGGCCTCGTCCCAGCTGTCGTCCGCCATGAAGTCGTCGCCGCAGTCGACGAGCGCGGCGGGCGCGGTCCGTTCGGCGGTGGCGGTCGAGCGGTCCAACACGTCCTGGCTGGGCACCCGTTGGCGGAGCCAGTCGGTGACGGCGACGGTGGTGCAGGGGTCCTCGGTGGGCAGGCCGCGGAGGAATCCGTTCAGCGTCGTCTCGACCGTCTTGCCGTGGCCGGGTTCGGCGAGGACCTTCGCGAGGGTGTCGAAGCCCTGCTCCAGTGCCTCGGTGTCCCCGGTCAGCGCGCTGTTCAGTTCGGCCGTGGCCGTCTCCAGCCGCTCGCACACCCGGACCACCTCGTCGCCGTACGCGGTCAGCGGCGCGTCACCGACACGGTCGCCCCACCACACCTCCCCCTGCGCGCTCACCACGCGTGCGCAGTCGCCGTCCTGCCGGGCCTCGGCGACATCGCCCGCGACCCGGTGCGCGTCGTGGCGCAGCAGCCCCGCGGTCAGCAGCACCGTCAGCGTCACGGCGAGCGCGAGCAGCCGTTGCCGTCGCACCGCGACCCTGCGCGTGCCGCGACGGGCCAGGAACCAGCCGTGGGCGATGCCGAGCACCCACCACACGGCCACGGCGATCTCGTACGACGTGCGGGCCTTGGAGACGACCAGCAGGACCAGCACGAGCGTGGTCGTCGCGGCGGTGACCGCGAGCTTGCGCCGCCCCAGCAGCAGATAGCCGATGCCGAGGAGGGAGGCGTTGCCGAGGGCCGCGGCCAGCGGGTCGTGGGGTCGGTCCTGAGGAGGTAGGGGGTGGAACACGGCGAGTTCGTCGGAGGGCGGGCCGTTGGGTTCACCGGAGGGCGGTCCGGTGGGCTCGGGCGGGCCGGTGGGCTCGGGTGCGGCGGGTGTCGGGGTATCCATCCTGGTCTCCCCCTGTGACGGAACGGATCTGGCTGCCTCAGGATGCGGTCCTGTCTGCGGGAGGGGTCCCGGAGCGTGAGGGACGGCCGAGGCGGGCGTGACCTTCCCGGGATCTCCCCAGGACCTCGTCCTACGGCGCGGCTGCCTCGGCCATCCGCAGCACCGCCCGCTTTCCCCGCACGGTGACGGTCAGTTCGTAGCCGCCGATGCTCAGCCCGCCCGGCGAGAACAGCGTGATGGTGCTCCGGGATCCGTCGGTGCGCCGCCATTCGAGCGTCGTCTCATCGCCCTCGATCCTCGTCACGTTCATGACGGGCGTGCCGAAGGCCCGCTCCGGAACCGGGACTTGGGCGCCCTCCCCGACGCTGACCTCGCACTGGCCGTCGCCGCACGCCGACAGCCGGGTTCCGTCAGCCGGGGCGGTCGAGGAGGGAGAGGCGGAAGCGGAAGGGGTGGGAGTGGCCGGGCTCTTGGACGGTCGTGGGCTCGGCGGGGACACCGGCGTGGAGGCCGAGGGCCGGGACGGTGGGTCGGCGGGATCCGCCGTGCCGGACGACGTGGAGCACCCCACGAGCGCGATGAGCGTGCCGACGGTCAGGACTGCGTGACGAACGGTGTGGGCCATGGCGGAAGGATGCGGTCGCGTCGCGGGACCCGTCCCGCGGCGCGACCGTGCTGTGTCAGTCGGCCCTTTCCAGGTACGACGCCAGGTTGGCCAGCGAGGACGTGATCCCGGCCTCGTGGTCCGCCTGGTCGATGCCCGGTGGCACGTCCACCGCGGTGACGGTCACCTCGGTCCCGTCACCGGCGGGCACCAGGTGCCAGGTCATCGTCATGGTGCCCTCGTACGCCGGGTCGTCGGCCTCGAACACCGCCCGCTGCACGACGCGTTCCGCCGGCACCAGGTCGGCGAACTCGACGTCGACGACATCCGTCGCGTCGGACGTCTTGCCGGGACTGTCGGCGGCATCGAGGTATGTGAGGATCATCCGGAATCCGCCGCCGGGACGCGGGTCCCACCGCTCCACCCGACCTCGCATGCCCTCCGGCGGCATCCAGGCCTCAAGGGCCTGCCTGTCGAGGAGGGCGCCGTAGACGGCCGCCGGTGAGGCCGCGATCACTCTGCCGGCGCGGTCGATCCTGTCCATGGGCGGACTCTACAACCGGTCAGGCGACGCCGGTCCGGCACGGCGCTGTGTCCGACGGCGTGGCCCCGCCCCGACCCGATTCGACCTCGGCATGAGGAGGTTGGATACGATCCCCGGGCGGGTCTCTTCCCTGCCGACGACGACGATGTCGTCCTTCTTCCACACAACGCCTGACACCCTCATCGACCTGACGACCGACTTCATCAGAGGGGAAGCCTGTGATCCTCAAGACCTTCGGCTGGTCGTTCGCGGTCACCGCGCTCGGTCTGACGGCGGCGGTGTTCTACGACGGCTGGACCGCGCTCGGGGTCGTGGCCATCCTCGCCATCCTCGAGATCTCGCTGTCCTTCGACAACGCCGTGGTCAACGCCGGAATCCTGAAGAAGATGAACGCCTTCTGGCAGAAGATCTTCCTCACCGTCGGTGTACTGATCGCGGTCTTCGGCATGCGGCTCGTCTTTCCGGTCGTCATCGTCGCCATCAGCGCCAAGATGGGCCCTGTCGAGGCCGTCGACCTCGCCCTGAACAACAAGGACCGCTACCAGCAGCTGGTCACCGACGCCCACCCGTCGATCGCCGCGTTCGGTGGCATGTTCCTGCTGATGATCTTCCTCGACTTCATCTTCGAGGACCGGGACATCAAGTGGCTAGGCTGGCTGGAGCGGCCGCTCGCCAAACTCGGCAAGATCGACATGCTGTCGGTGTGCATCGCCCTGATCGTCCTGCTGGCCACCGCGTTCACCTTCGCCACCCACGCCCACCAGCACGGCGGCACCCATGTCGACAAGGCGGAGACGGTCCTGATCTCCGGTGTCGCGGGCCTGGTCACCTACTTGGTCGTCGGCGGTCTCTCCAGCTTCTTCGAGAACAGGCTCGACGAAGAGGAGGAGGCCGAGCGCACCGGCAAGGAGCAGTCCGCCGTCCTGCTGGCGGGCCGGGCGGCGTTCTTCATGTTCCTCTACCTGGAAGTCCTGGACGCGTCCTTCTCGTTCGACGGCGTGATCGGCGCCTTCGCCATCACCAACGACATCGTGCTGATGGCGCTGGGCCTGGGCACGGGCGCGATGTACGTCCGGTCGCTCACCGTCTACCTGGTCCGCCAGGGCACCCTCGACGACTATGTCTACCTGGAGCACGGCGCCCACTACGCGATCGGCGCCCTCGCGGTGATCCTCATGGTGACCATCCAGTACCAGATCAACGAGATCATCACCGGCCTCCTCGGTGTCGTCCTGATCACCTGGTCCTTCATCTCGTCCGTGCGACGCAACCGGGCTCTCGCGGCGGCGGAGGAACGGCCGCTGGAGCGCCTCTCCTCGTGACCGGAAGCCGCGGCGCGGCTCCGGTTCACCTGCTGCTCGCGGTGGCGGCGATGGCCGGCAGGACGGCGAGCGCGAGGATGCCGCCGGTGAGGGCGAGGAGGGGGTAGCCCGCGGCGGAGACGACGAGGCCGGAGGCGAGGCCGCCAGTGGCTCCGGCGATGGCGATGGAGACATCGACCATGCCCTGGGTCCTGGCCCGGGTGGCCAGCGGCACGGCGTCGGTGATCATCGCGGTGCCGGAGACGAGGCCGAGGTTCCAGCCCAGCCCCAGCAGGGCGAGCGCGACGGCGAGCAGGGCGACGGAGTCCGCGGGCGCCACGGCGGCGGTGATGCCGGCGCCGAGGAGGGTGAGACCGGAGGCGGCGGCGATGAGCGTAGGGCCATATCGGTCGACGAGCCAGCCGGTCAGCGGGGACGGCAGATACATGGCACCGACGTGAATGGCGATGACGAGGCCGGAAGCCGCGGTGCCGTGGCCGTGGTCGTGCATGTGGACGGGCGTCATCGTCATGACCGCGACCATGACGAGCTGGGTGAGGATCATCGTCAGCGCACCCGGCATCAGCCCCGGCCCGCGGGTCGTCACCTCGGTGGCCTCCGTCCGCTGCCGGAGGTCGAGACTGCGGGCGAGCAGCAGCGGGTCGGGGCGCAGCCAGACGGCGAGGACGAGGGCGGCCAGGGCGTAGGCGGTGCCGGAGAGCAGGAACGGCCCCGCCAGGGTGGGGATGCCGAGGGAGTCGGCGAGGCGTCCGGTGGGTGCGGCGAGGTTGGGGCCGACGACCCCGCCGAGGGTGGTGGCGACCAGGACGGTGGAGACCGCACGGGCCCGGTGGGCAGGGGCGGCGAGGTCGGCTCCGGCGTACCGCGCCTGGAGGTTGGTGGCCGTGCCCGCGCCGTAGACGAACAGGGCGATGAACAGCAGTACGGCGCTGTCGGCGACGGCCGCGGCGATGACACCCGCGCTGCCCACGGCACCGGTCAGGTACCCCGCCGCCAGGCCCGGTCGGCGGCCCCGGGCCTGGGAGATGCGGCCGATGGCGACCGCGGCGAGCGCCGAACCGGCGGTGAACAGGGCACTGGGCAGCCCGGCGAGGTCCGTGGAGCCCAGCATGTCCTGCGCGAGCAGCGCTCCGACGGTGATACCGGCCGCGAGCCCCGCCCCGCTCAGAACCTGGCCGCTCACCAGCACGGTGAGAACACGCCGCTGTGCCTCGGGCCGCGGGGACGAACCGGCGGTGGTGTCCGGGGCGGTGTCTGTCACTGGCGGGTTTCTCCCCACGGCTTCAGGACGTCTGTGACGCGACAGCCGCCGATACGGCACAGGCACTCGCTGCCGGGATCGGACGGGAGCGCGTGGCCAAGGTCGCTCGTCCGTGACGCCCTCGTCAACCCGGTCGGCGTCCGTCACTACGCTCGGCCGACCGAACGAGCCGAGCGCCCTTCCTGCACGTGGCCGACAGTAACGCCGCCGCTGTCGCGCTCCACGAACGGCTCGGCTTCAGAGGAGTAGAGCGCGTCGAGCGGCCCCGGCGCTCCCTCTCACCGCACGAGGCAGGGGCGTTTGGGGTCGAAGGTCCAGTCCTCGATCAGGTAGCGCATGCCTACGGCATCGTCCCGGCCCGATACGGCGATCTCCTGGTGGAGTTCGGCGGCGGCGTGGAGCCGGTCGAGGTCGAGGCGGATGCCGAGGCCGGGGGTGTCCGGTACCGCGACCTGTCCGCCGCTGATGCGTGGAGGGTCCACGGTGAGCCGTTCCAGGCCTTCCTGCCAGATCCAGTGGGTGTCGAGGGCGTTGTACTCGCCCGGGGCGGCGGCGCCGCAGTGGGCCATCATCGCCAGGGAGATGTCGAAGTGGTTGTTGGAGTGGCATCCCCAGGTCAGGCCGGTCGCGTTGCAGAGCTGGGCGACGCGGACCGAGCCCTGCATGGTCCAGAAGTGCGGGTCGGCGAGCGGGATGGACACCGACTGGAGGGCCAGGGCGTGGGTCAGCTGCCGCCAGTCCGTGGCGATCATGTTGGTGGCGGTGGGCAGCCCGGTGGCCCGGCGGAACTCGGCGAGGATCTCGCGGCCGGAGTAGCCGCCTTCCGCTCCGCACGGGTCCTCGGCGTAGGCGAGTGTGCCCACGAGCGGCCGGCACAGTTCGACCGCCTCGCGCAGGGACCAGGCCCCGTTGGGGTCGAGGGTGATCCGGGCCTCGGGGAACCGTTCCTTGAGCGCGTGGACGGCCTTCACCTCCTCGCTGCCCGCGAGGACACCGCCCTTGAGCTTGAAGTCGTGGAAGCCGTACCGGGCGTAGACCGCCTCGGCCTGACGGACGATCGCCTCGGGTGTCAGTGCCTCCTCGTGCCGGAGGCGGTACCACTCCACGTCCGCGTCGGGCTCACGGACGTAGTCCAGGTCCGTGCGGTCCGGGTCCCCGACGTAGAAGAGGTAGCCGAGGACACGTACGGCGTCGCGCTGCTTGCCGTCGCCGAGCAGGGCGGCGACCGGCACGTCGAGGTGCTGTCCTAGCAGGTCCAGGAGCGCCGACTCGACGGCGGTGACGGCGTGCACGGTGGTGCGCAGGTCGAAGGTCTGGGCGCCACGACCACCCGAGTCACGGTCGGCGAAGGTGTGCCGCATCGTCCGCAGAACACGCTGGTAGTCGCCGACACGGCTGCCTACGACCAGACGCTCGGCGTCGCGCAGGGTGCGGGTGATGCTCTCGCCGCCGGGCACTTCGCCCAGGCCGGTGCGTCCTTCGGAGTCCTCCAGGACGACGACGTTGCGGGTGAAGTACGGGGCGTGGGCGCCGGAGAGGTTGAGGAGCATGGAGTCCCGGCCGGCGACCGGATGGACGGCGAACTTGGTGACGACGGGCTGACTCATGACAAGCGGTACCGCTCTCGTGAGATCGGACAGGACAGTGGGAGAACGAGCAGGAGACCAGGCGGAGAAGACGAAGGGGCAGCGGCGGAACCGGCGGCGACGCCGAGGGTGATCAGACCTTGAGGACGTCCAGGACCTGTTCCAGGACCAGTACACCGCCCAGCCCGAGGATCGCCAGCACCGTCGTATAGCTCGTGCGTGCCTTGATCGCGTCGATGACGGACAGGTTGAAGTACTCCTTGAACATCCAGAATCCCGGGTCGTTGACGTGCGAGAAGGCGATCGATCCGCAGGAGACGGCGAGGACCATGACCTCGGCGTGGATGCCACTGCCCGCGAGCAGCGGGAGCGCCACGCCGGAGGCGGTGACGACGGCGACGGTGGCGGAGCCGAGGGCGACGCGGAGGATGGCCGCGATCAGCCAGGCCAGGATGATCGGCGAGATGGACCAGCCGTCGGTGGTGTCCTTGATGTAGTCGGATATCCCGCCCTCGACGAGGACGTTCTTGAAGGCGCCGCCCGCACCGATCACCAGCAGGATCATCGCCATCGCCTGGGCGGCTTCCTTGCACGAGGTGCTGACCTCCGCCAGGCTGCGCCCCATCCGCGGTCCGAAGGCCCAGATGGCGACGAGCAGGGTGAGCAGCAGGGCGATCGGCGCGGATCCGATGAAGGCGACGAAGTGCAGCACCGGACCGTCGCCGGAGTCGGCCAGGTCGGTCACCGCGGCACCGGCGATCAGCACCACGGGCAGCAGGGCGACCCCGAGCGAGAGGCCCATGCCGGGCATGTCCTCGTCCTCGAAGACCCGCTCGCTGACCAGGCCCTTGGGGATCGTGGGGTTCATCCGCCGGATGAACGGCAGGCGCGGCCACAGCAGGGCGATGAGCGCGCCGGCCGGGACGGCGATGAACAGGCCGTAGAAGAGGGTCAGTCCGACGGACGCGTGGAAGGTGGCGGCGACCGCGGTGGGGCCCGGGTGGGGCGGCAGGAAGCTGTGCATGGTGGACAGGGCGATCGACATCGGCAGCCCGACCCAGAGCAGGTTCGACCGGGTGACCCGGACGAGGGTGAAGGCGACCGGCACGATGATGACGAAGGCGACCTCGTAGAACATGGTCACGCCGATGAGCATGGCGGACAGCACCATGGCGACCTGCACCCAGCGCGGGCCGCAGAGGTCGAGGAGTCTGCCGGCGATCCGCTGGGCGGCGCCGGAGTCCCCCATCACGCGGCCGACCATCGCGCCGAGCCCGATGGTGAGCATCGTGTCGCCGATCTGGTCCCCGATGCCCTCCGCGAGCACGTCCGGGATCTCCTCCAGTCCGATGCCCTGCACCAGGGCGACGCCCACGGCGACCAGGAGCAGGGCGGCGAAGCCGTTCAGTCTCAGCTTCGTCATCAGGAAGAGCAGGGCCAGGACGCTGACCGCGACGACGACGAGCGGCATGTGTCAGTTCTCCTTTGAACCGGCAGCAGGACGAGGACGGTCCACGGTCACGTTGATGAACCAGTTCCTCATACAAAGATGACGTCTACATATGAAGACGGAGGTTAGGTCTGTGGACCGCCCGGGTCAATGGGTGCGCGCGAATCCCCTTACGATCGGCGCATGTCGCAGCGCGCGGGCGTACCCGAGGTCAAGTCGGCGGTCCGTACCGTCGCGGTACTCGAACTGCTCGCCGAACGCGGCGACCGACCCGCCCGGCTGCGCGAACTCGCCGACGCGCTGGGCGTACCGCGCAGCAGCATGTACGCACTGCTCCAGACCCTGGTGGAATGCGGCTGGGTCCGCACCGACGCGACCGGATCCCTCTACGGCATCGGGATCCGCGCGCTGCTCACCGGCACCGGCTATCTGGACAGCGACGTACGCGTGCGGGCGGTCCGCCCGTATCTCGACGAGGCCTCGGACGGGCTCGGCGAGACCATCCACCTCGCCCGGCTGGACGGTTCGGACGTCGTCTACCTCGCCACCCGGGAGTCGCACGAGTATCTGCGCACGATCAGCCGCGTCGGCCGCCGCGTCCCCGCCCACGCCGGCGCCCTGGGCAAGGCCCTGCTCGCCGAGCGCCCCGACCACGAACTCCCGCTTCCCGACGAGCCGTTGAGCGCCGCCACGGACAACACCCACACCACCCGCGCCGCCCTGCTCGCCGACCTCGCGGCGACACGGGCCCGCGGCTACTCCGTCGACCGGGAGGAAACGGTCGTCGGCATCGCCGGCTTCGGGTTCGCCCTCCGCTACGACACACCCGCCGTCGACGCCATCAGCTGCTCGGTGCCCGTCTCCCGGCTCACCGACGAACACGAACGGCACATCGTCGCCGTCATGCGGGAGATCCGCGCGAAGATCGAGCGGACGCTGCCGTCGAGTCGGGGGGAGGTGGTGTGGCGCTAGACCGGCCCAAGCTCAGCGCTGCTTCCGGCTCCTGGACAGGAGTTGGAGGCCGGCCACGATCCGGTGGACGCCGTAGAGCGTCGGCCCTCCGGCCACGAAGTAGGCCACCGCGCCCTCGGCTTCGCCGTAGATGACGGCGGTGATGAGCAGCCCGCCGATGAGCCAGGCCGCGCCGAACTCGAGGGAGCGCCTGCCCCGCGCTTCCCATACGGCCCGTTGCTCCGGGGAGACCCGCCGGCACGGAGCGGGCGAACTCCCGCACGGCCGTACGCCGTTGTCAGTCAACTTGGTTCCTGAGTTCCGTGAAGGTGTGCTGCGCTCACCAGGACCCGCGGGATGCCGCACGGCCGGTCGGACGGTCCCCCGTGCCATCCGACCGGCCCGTGTACACGCGGCGACGCTAGCGGGCGGCGGGCGCGCCGGTCTTGGACGAATTTGCACTCGCCGAGAGAGCCATGGCCCCTTCCACCCGGCGCGCCGCCATCATCCGGCCGGGCGTGGTCCCGGCGATGGCGCGGAAGTCGCGGTTGAGGTGCGCCTGGTCGTAGAAACCGCAGGCCGCCGAGATCTCGGTCAGACTCCCGGCCCCGCGGTTGAGCATCGCCACGGCATGACGGAAGCGCAGCACCCGTGCGGACGCCTTGGGCGTCAGCCCGGTCTGCTGGGTGAACCGCCGGATCAAGTACCCCTGGCTCCAGCCCACTTCGGCGGCGATACGGGCGATCGGGACGGCCCCCGCGCTGCCGGAGAGCAGGTGCCAGGCATGGCGGACCTCGGGTGCGGGTTCCGGGCCGTGTGCCAGCCGGGCGAGCAGTGCCGCGTCCAGCAGGTCGAACCTGGCGGCCCAGTCCCGGGTGGACGCCAACCGCTCCTCCAGGATCCCCGCCTCGGGCCCCAGCACGTCCCGGATCTCGACGGCCAGGTTCGTCAACTCGCTCATCGGCATGCCGAACAGGCGGTAGGCACCCAGGGGTGTGAACTCGACCCGGATCGCCTCCTGGCCACCGGGATGGACACAGATCGCGGGCCGGTCCTCCACCCCCACCACCAGCGACCCGATCCTCCCGCTGCCTCCGCCCGCCATGCCGAGCCGACGGACCTGGGCGAAGGGCGCGGCGAGGTTGATCAGCAGAGTCGCGCATCCGGTCGGCACCAACCGCACTTCGTACGGCGAGGTCACCGCTTCCCAATAGCCGACATAGCTGCGCAGGAACGGCCGCAGCCCCGGATGCCAGGGCCGCGTGACCCGCCACAACCCGCCGAGCCGCACGATCTCGACGGCACCCGCACTCGCGATGCCGCCCTGTAACGCGTGAACCACCAAAAGGCTCCCCTCACCTCCGAGGGACCGCCCGGAGCGAACCGCCCGGCTGCTCCGCCGTACCCCCGTCGGCTGTCCGGTGCAGTAGCGGGTGATGCCGCCTGTTTCAGGATATCCATGGTGTCGCATCCCTCTCACGGGTCCGGTAGGTGAAGCCCGTGTGCAGAGGGTGCGGATCCGATGAGGGGCGAGCACGATGCCCCTGGATCGCGAGCAGTGCCTGGCCGGACCACCTCGGTGGGTAACGAGGTGGTCCGGCCAGGCACTGCCGGCTTCGCAGGGGAAGGGCCGGGGAGTCGGTCACCGGTCCCGGTGGGCCAGTCGCCGCGCCAGCACCGGGATGATCACGGCGGCGGCGACGAGGTGCGACACGGCCAGGACGATCTGAGTGGAGACGGCGGTGTGCGGCGCGGCGGCCGGACCGGCCAGGGACAGCACGGTGAGGACGACGGTGGCCACGGTGAAGGTGCGGGCGGGCCGCTTGGCCCAACGGGCGAGGGCCATCGCCAGGACGATTCCCGCGAGCGACCAGAACAGCACGCCCCCGGCGAAGCCGCCCACCGGGATGTCCGCCGCCTCCGTGGCCCCCGGACTGGCCGCGCTCATGGGGACGCCGGCCGCCCGGGCGACGAGCGCGAACACCTCGGTGACGACCGCACCGGCGAGCATCGCCGCGATACCGACCAGCCACACGGGGCGGCCGGCGAGCGAGCGCAGCGAGGACGAGGACGAGGACGAGGACGAGGACGAGGACTGAACGGTCTGGGTCTGGGGCGAGGTCACGCTCATGGCACGGTCTCCTGATTCGGTGTTCGGTCTTGGTGTGCGTTCGGTCTCGGTGTTCCTTACGCATGGTTAGACCGGTCGATCCGCCAGAACTCATCGGCGATCGAGGGAAGTTGCCGAAATCCGAGCGGTCGAGTGCCCGGGCGCGAACGTGGACGCGAGGGCCTGGGCGATGCGGGCGCAACCGTTCCTCTTCCTTGCCCTCCCCCTGGCGCCCACCTACTCTGACTTTGTGCCGCTAATAAACAAATCCCGAACGCACAACGCCGTGCCGGGCAACGGCAACGACCTCACCCGCCTTCGCATCGCCCTGACCACGTTCTTCGCCCTCGACGGCTTCATCTTCGCCGGCTGGGTCGTCCGCATCCCCGCCATCAAGCACCAGACCGGGGCCTCCGCGAGCGGCCTCGGGCTCGCCCTCCTCGGCGTCTCCGCCGGAGCCGTGGTCACGATGATGATCACCGGCCGGCTCTGCCGCCGCTACGGCAACCACAAGGTCACCGTCGTCTGCGGGATCCTGCTCTCGCTCAGCGTGGCGCTGCCGCCGCTCACCCACTCCGCCCTCACCCTCGGCGCCGTACTGCTGGTCTTCGGCGCCGCATACGGTGGCATCAACGTCGCCTTCAACAGCGCCGCGGTCGACCTGGTCCGGGCCCTGCGGCGCCCCGTCATGCCCAGCTTCCACGCCGCGTTCAGTCTCGGCGGCATGATCGGCGCCGGACTCGGCGGGCTCGTCGCCGGAGCGCTCTCCCCCACCCGGCATCTGCTCGGTCTCACCCTGATCGGCCTGCTCGTCACCGCCCTCGCGGGCCGCACCCTGCTGCGTGTCGAGGCCCCGGCGTTGCGCGTCGAGGCCCCGGCACCGGCGCAAAGCGCGCCACGGGCGGAGTCCTCGCCCCGCGGCGCGAAACCCCACGCCCGCGGACTCGTCGTCATCTTCGGCCTGATCGCCCTGTGCACGGCCTACGGCGAGGGCGCCCTGGCCGACTGGAGCGCCCTGCACCTGGAACAGGATCTGGACGCCTCACCGGGCGTCGCGGCGGTCGGCTACTCCTGCTTCGCCCTCGCCATGACCATCGGCCGGCTCACCGGCAGCCGGCTGCTCGAACGCCTGGGCCAGACACGCACGTTGGTGTACGGCGGCACGACCGCCTCGATCGGCATGCTCCTCGGCGCGCTCGCCCCCGCCCTGTGGGTGGCGCTGATCGGCTTCGTGGTCACCGGGCTCGGTCTGGCGAACCTCTTCCCCGTCGCCGTCGAACGCGCCGGCACCCTGGCCGGGCCGGACGGCGTCGCGGTCGCCTCCACCTTCGGCTACGGCGGGATGCTCCTGGGGCCGCCCGCCATCGGCTTCATGGCCGACTGGTTCTCCCTCCCCGTCGCCCTCACCAGCGTGGCCGCACTCGCCGCCACGGCCGCGGCCATCGCCCTGCTGACCCGTCGTACGGCAACCGGCTGACGCCGGGCCCGGCCTCCCCTGGACACCGGGCCAGAACAGGCCTCTCAGAGCCAGCGCTGTGCCGCTTCGACGCTGTCCCCGCCGCTGGTGTTGAACGCGATGGCGGCCTGCGGCGCGTAGCGGCGGACCAGGTTCACGATCTGCTCGAAGAGCGGGAGCAACTGCTCGGCCTTGCGGATCCCGCCGCCGATGACGACCACGTCCCACGGACGCTCGCTCAATGACGTGACGAGAGTGGGGTCGGCCGACTCGTCGAACACGATCAGCGTCATGGCAGCGTCGATGCCGTGCTCGCCGAACCGGACCAACTCGGCGTCGAGAGCCGCGTGCAGGGCCGGTCCGTCGACGCCGGGTATCGCTTGCGGGTCGTAACCGACAACCAGTACGGAGGACATGCGGCCAACCTATTACCTCTGGGGTAATCGACCGCACTCCCCCACCCCGGCAGGATCGAGCACATCGAGGAAAGCCCTCGATAACGGGATTCCGCCCGCGGCCGCGAGGAGTGCTCCATGTCCGTCAAGTCCCCCGCAACGAACGCCGGTTCAGCCCCCACCGCGAGTGCCGTCGCCGAGGCCACCCGGGCCGTCGTACAGGAGTTTCTCGCCGCCCGGCTGGCCGGGGACACCGAGCGGCTCGCGGCGGTCTTCGCCGACGAGGTCGACTGGGTGCTCGCCGAGAATCCGGCCGTCCCGTGGATCCGCCCGCGGTCCACCGCCGCCGAATGCGCCGCCCAGGTCACGGAGTTGACGGAGCACACAGTGCCCGAGGACGCGCGCGCGTCGGTCGACACGTTCCTCGTCGACGGCGCCGACGCCGTTCTGATGGGCCACCTGTCGGGAACCGTCCGCGCGACGGGGAAGTCCTTCGAGGGCCCGTTCGCTCTGCACCTCACCGTCGAGGACGGCCGGATCACCCGGCACCGGCTCTACGAGAACAGCCTGTCGATCGCCGAGGCGTGCGCCCGGTGAGAACGGGGGCGGGTCGTTTCGCCGTCCGGCGGGAGGGCCGGTGGCCGGCTCACTCGTCGCCGCCCGGGGAGAAGATCCGGTCCAGGTGGTAGTCGAAGATCGCGGTCGCCGACTCGGGGTCGCGCTGGCCGACGAGAATGCTGGTGCCGAGTCCCGCGGACATGGCCAGCAGGCTGACCGCCTCCGACCGGGTGTCCACGCCCGGCCGCAGCAGCCCGGCCTCCTGCGCCTGCTGAAGCAGACCGACGAGGACCGCCTCCGCGGCGTCCGGGTCCTTGATGAAGGGCTGGGCCGCGAGCGCCCGGTCGTGGACGGCCAGAACGGCGTACGAGGTGTAGAGGTGGTGGAAGGTGCGGCTCTCCAGGTCGGTCGGCAGGGCCGCCGTCAGCAGTGCCTCGATCATCGCGCGCGGTCCCGGTTCGTCCCCGGCGGCCCGGATCCTGGCGGCGACCCGCTCGCCGAATCTCTCGGTCAGGTGCCGCAGTCCGAAGAGCAGGAGTTGCTCCTTGGTCTCGAAGTAGTACTGCACCAACCGGAGTGAGACGCCCGCCTCGGCCGCCACGTCCCTCATCCCCACGGCATGCAGTCCGCGCCGGCCGGCGACCCTGACGAGCGCGTCGGCGATCTCGGTGCGCCGCTCCGTGTGATCCACGCGCTTGGGCATCGTCGGGTTCTCCGCATCTGTCCGCTGTCCGCTGTTCGCGCCGGTGACCGGGGCGGGCTCCGCCGGCCGTTTTTATGGTACACCCGTACCACCGTCGTGGTACGGTCGTATCACGAAGACCGACTACCCCGGAGGTGGCCGTGCCCGACACCGCTGCAATCCGCACCCAGGCCGATGTCGGCCGCTATGTCAGCGACGCCTGGCGCGAGCGCTACTTCGCCGCCTGCGACACGCTCTACGCACTGGGGGCCACCGCGCTGGCGGAAGAGGACGTGGAGACGTCCTTCGGCACCACCCACGTCTATCGCTACGGCCCCGCGGACCCGGCCGCCCGATCGCGCACCCCCGTCGCCCTGGTGCACGGAGCGGGTTCCTGCTCCGCCATGTGGTACCCCAACACCCCGGACCTCAGCGCCGAGCGGCCCGTCTACGCGATCGACACCCTGGGCGACCCCGGCCGCAGTGTGCAGCGCAAACCCATCCACCAACCCGAGCGCGCCGCCCAGTGGTTGGACGAGACGCTCGACGCACTCGGTCTCGACCGGGTCCATCTCGTGGGCGCCTCCTACGGCGGCTGGCTCGCCCTGAACCAGGCGCATCTGAGGCCCGGCCGCCTCGCCTCGGTCACCCTCCTCGACCCCGGCGGCCTGGAGAAGGTGGGACTGCGCTTCTTCGTCTGGCTCTTCGCCGGCCTCTTCGCGACCTTCGCCCCCAAGGCCCTCCGCCCCAGGCTGGCGGCCTGGCTGGAGCAGCCGGTCCTCGTCATGCCGGAGCTGCGCACCATGATCAGGACGGCCGTCCGCGCCTACCGCATACGCCGTCCGTCACCCCTCCCCCTGTCCGAGGCCGAACTGTCCACCGTCCGCACCCCTGTCTACCTGGTCCTCGGCAAGCGCAGCCTGCTCGTCCACCCACAGCGTCAGGTGGAGCGCGTGCCCCGTCTGATAGCCGGCGCCCGGGCGGAGATCATCCCCAGCACCGGCCACGGACCGTGGATCGACCACGCGGAGGAGGTCAACCGCCGCATGCTGGAGTTCATGAACGCCGTCGACTGATACCCGCATGACACCCGTCCTGCCGGGCCGTGCCGGGGCCCCGCGCTCCGGTGGCATGCTGGGGCGGTGTCCTCATCCACTCCTGCGGGCGCCGTCTTCTTCGATGTCGACGGCACTCTCGTGCCGGGTACTAGTACGTCGCTCTTCCTGGCCGGTTTCCTCGGCCATCGGGAGGAGTTGGCGAAGGCCGAGGACGCCTATGCCGCCGGAGCCATGGACAACCGGCAGGTCTCCGAACTGGATGCCGCGGGCTGGGCGGGAGTCTCCGAGGACCAGATCTCCGGATGGCTCGACGGGCTGCCCCTGGTCACGGGCATCCAGGAAACCGTGGACTGGTGCCGGCGGAACGGCTTGGCGCCCGTGCTGGCGACCCTCGCCTGGTCGCCGGTCGGCGGCTACCTGACCGGCCGCTTCGGCTTCCACACGTCCTGCGGGCCCCAACTGGCCACTGCTGAGGGCCGGTTCACGGGCGAGGTCGCCCGCCACTTCGACGAGCACGACAAACGGGACTTCGCCCTCGTCCAGGCGCGAGAACTGGGCCTGGATCTCCGCTCGTGCGGCGCGGTCGGGGACAGCCGTTCCGACCTGTCCCTGTTCGCGGCCGTGGGGTTGAGCGTGGCGTTCAACCCCACGGCGGGAGCGCGGGCGGCGGCGACCGTCGCGGTGGACGACGGCGACCTGCGAAGCGTCCTTCCCGTCCTGAACGGCTTGCTCACAGCCGGTCGTTGACCGTCGGGTCGCGGCCGCCGTCCCACGGCGCTCCGGGCCACGCACTCGGCCCGACCGATCAACCGATGACGGTCACTCGTCGAAGTAGGCCTTGGCGACGGCGTAACTGTCCTCGTAGAGGTGGTAGCGGGTGATGCGCCCGCCCTCGACCGTGGCGTGCAGGGCGAACGCCGTGTCGATGTCCCGGCCCGTCTTCCTGACCTCGGAGACCAGGCGCCCGATGAGCACCACGTCGTCGCCGTCGGCGATGACCTGGCGGAGGTCGAACTCCTTGGACTGCACATGGGTCCGCAGCAGTTCGAAGAAGGTCCGCATGCCCTCCGCCGAGTCGACCTCCGGTATCCATGGGATGCCCGGCGGGTGCGGGATCGAGAACGACACGGAATCCGCGAACAGGGCCGCCGCCTCCCGGGTCTTCCCCTCGGCGAGCAGAGGGAACAAGCTCTGGACGATCTGTGCCGGCGACTCTGCTGTCATGCCTTCCGACCCTACAGGGCCGCTTCGGGCGGCCGTTTCAGACCGTGGGAGTCGACGTGAGCCGCCGCGCCAGAGTGGCCGCGAACTCCTCCGCCCGGGACATCTGGGTGCGCAGGTCCTCGACCCGCTGCCGGGTGGCGTGCTCGAAGCCGCGGATCCGCTCCAGCAGTGCTTCACGCTCCTCGGACGGCAGTTCCTCACCGGCATCGAGGCGGTCGGTGGCCTCCAGCAACGCGCGCATCTCGTCCAGGGTGAAGCCGAGCGGCTTCATACGGCGGATGACCATCAGGCGGGCGACATCGGACTCGGTGTAGAGGCGGAAGCCGCCCTGGGAGCGGGCGGAGGGAACGACGAGGCCGGCGTCCTCGTAGTGCCGGATGGTCCGCAACGACAGCTCGGTCCGTGCGGCGACCTCGCCGATCTGCATGTGCTCGCTGCTCACGCGGGGGTGTCCTCCTCGTCCCTGGCCGCGGTCGAGGACCGCCGACGCCGATCTCTACTCTAACGTTAGGGTAGAGTCGCCTCGGTGTCGGGTCGGCCGCCTGCCGTGTCCGTTGCCACGGCGCGGGATGTCGTCCCGTGACCGTCAGCCGTGTCGGGGCCGACGAAGCCCCCGGCGAAGACCGTCGTCCGCAGGAGAGAGCGTGCGCATGTCCGTGATGCCCGGCGCCGCCGCCTGCCCGCCGTGACCCTTTGCCTCCGAGCGACACCCGCTTCCCTCAGCGGTTGCCCGGCTGCTGTCTGCTGACGTCGGTCCGCCGCCCACGGCCGTTCGTCGCCGGCCGACCTGGCTTTCCACGCCTCTACGCCTTTCGCGCGCCCGCCGTGATGCCGGGTGTGCCCGAGCACGACAGGTTCCTCGTCTCTTGTCCTCCTCCGCACTGTCCCCGGCCACCTGGCTGCGCGGCTCCCGACGTCCGTCCTGGCTGTCCGACCCGAAGGTGCTGCGCACCGAGGTGCTGGCAGGTCTCGTGGTCGCGCTGGCGCTGATCCCGGAAGCGATCTCGTTCTCGATCATCGCCGGCGTCGACCCGGCGGTCGGCCTGTTCGCCTCCTTCACCATGGCCGTGACCATCGCGATCGTCGGCGGCCGGCCGGCCATGATCTCGGCGGCCACCGGTGCCGTCGCCCTGGTCATCGCCCCGCTCAATCGTGAGCACGGCTTCGGCTACCTCGTCGCGGCCGTCATCCTGGCCGGCGTCTTCCAGATCGTCCTCGGCGCGCTCGGTGTCGCCAAGCTGATGCGGTTCGTGCCGCGCAGCGTGATGGTCGGCTTCGTCAACTCCCTCGCGATCCTCATCTTCATGGCGCAGGTGCCGGAGATGACGGACGTACCCTGGCCCGTCTACCCGCTGATCGCCGCCGGGCTGGCGCTGATGGTGTTCTTCCCCAGGATCACCACCGTCGTCCCGGCGCCCCTGGTGTCCATCGTCATCCTCACCGTCATCACCATCGCGGCCGGCATCGCGGTGCCGACCGTGGGCGACAAGGGCGCCCTGCCGTCCTCCCTCCCCGTGCCGGGGCTGCCGGACGTGCCGTTCACCCTCGACACACTGACGACCGTCGCCCCGTACGCGCTCGCCATGGCGCTGGTCGGCCTGATGGAGTCGCTGATGACCGCCAAGCTGGTCGACGACATCACCGACACCCACTCCTCCAAGACCCGCGAGTCCGTCGGACAGGGCGTCGCCAACATCGTCACCGGCTTCTTCGGCGGCATGGGCGGCTGCGCGATGATCGGCCAGACGATGATCAACGTACGGGTGTCCGGTGCCCGCACCCGGCTGTCGACCTTCCTGGCCGGCGCCTTGTTGATGGTGCTGTGCATCGTCTTCGGGCCGGTCGTCTCCGACATCCCCATGGCCGCGCTGGTCGCGGTGATGGTCATGGTGTCGGTGGCCACCTTCGACTGGCACTCCATCGCCCCGAAGACGCTCAAGCGGATGCCGGCCGGGGAGATCACCGTCATGGTGGTCACCGTCGTGTGTGTCGTGGCCACCCACAACCTCGCCGTCGGCGTCGTCGTGGGCTCGATCACCGCCATGGTCATCTTCGCCAAGCGCGTCGCCCATCTCGCCGAGGTGAGCGCCCTCACCGACCCCGACGAGGCCACTGTGGTCTACCGGGTGACCGGCGAGCTGTTCTTCGCCTCCTCCAACGACCTGGTCGGCCAGTTCGACTACGCCACCGAGGCCGACAAGGTCGTCATCGACCTGTCCGCCGCGCATGTCTGGGACGCCTCCTCCGTCGCCGCCCTGGACGCCATCGAGACCAAGTACGCCCAGCGCGGCAAGACCGTCGAGATCACCGGGCTGAACGAGGCCAGCGCCCGGATCCACAAGACGCTCAGCGGCGAACTCACCGGCGGCCACTGACCGCGGTTTCGCCGACCGGCCATTGCTTACGAGAGTCTGACGCGGCGCACGTTCCCCACCCACCGCACCACTCCCCCTGGCCACTCTGGTCACGTCCACGGACACCTACGCGGACGTATCAGCGCCATGAGGAACGAAGGAGCGGGACGTGAACATGCACGACGAGCACGGCGAGCGCCGCCACAGCCCGAAGACCAGCAGCCACCGCGGTCACCGGGCGAGGTCGAGGACGCGGCGGATCGTGATCGGCGCGAGCGCGCTCGCCACCGTCGCGGCGGCCACCGTGGCCGTCTCCCTCGCCTCGGCGAACCAGTACGGGACGTCCCGGGCGGAAACCGGTCGCGCGGTCTTCGTGCAGGGCAACGAGCTGGGCGGCAACACCGTTCACGTCTTCGCGCGGGACGGGCAGGGCAGGTTGAAGGCCGCGGGCACCTACGCGACGGGCGGCAAGGGAGGCGACCAGGTCGACGCTCCCACGGACTCCCTCGCCTCACAGGACTCCCTCGTCTACGACGACACCTCCAAAACCCTGCTGGCCGTCAACGCGGGCAGCGGCACGCTCACCTCCTTCCGCGTCCAGGGGACGAAGCTGAAGGGCCGTCAAGTCATGCACACCGGCGGCGAGTTCCCGTCCAGCATCGCGGTGCGGGGCAAGCTGGCCTACGTCATGAACGCGGGCGGCGAGGGCAGCGTCCAGGGCTTCCGGATCACCGCGAAGGGGCTCGTGCCGATACCGGGATCCTTCCGCTCCCTGGGGCTGGCCAACGAGGACGTACCCCGGTTCGACACCTCGCCCGGCGAGGTCGAGATCACCCCGGACGGCCGCAGCATGGTGGTCACCACCAAGGGAAACAACACGATCCAGGTCTTCCCGCTCAAGCGGAACGGCCTGCCCGCCGTCGCCGAGCCGGTCGTCAACAAGTCCGCCGGCAACGTGCCGTTCGCCGTCAGCTTCGACCGGTCCGGCAGCAGGATGCTGGTCGCCGAGGCCGAGAAGTCCACGGTGACCACGTACCGGGTCGGCCACGACGGCAGGCTGAAGGTC
The DNA here is from genome assembly GCF_001685355.1 of Streptomyces lincolnensis. GTDB lineage: Bacteria > Actinomycetota > Actinomycetes > Streptomycetales > Streptomycetaceae > Streptomyces > Streptomyces lincolnensis. The sequence goes on from NZ_CP016438.1 coordinate 1,289,265, forward strand.
CTTCAGAAGCCACTCGCCAGCGGCCAGGAGGTCCTGTGCTGGCTGGCACGCTCGGGCGACTTCTTCTACGGCGGCAACACCGGCAACTCGACCGTCACCGGGTACCGCATGGACAAGCGGGGAAAGCTCGCCCTGACCAATGAGGTGGGCGTCGCCACACCGCCCTCCGCGAAGTCGCAGGGTGTCATCGACATCGCCGTGACCAAGGACGAGAAGTTCGTCTACGTCCAGAACGCCGTCTCCGGCACGGTCGACGGCTTCCGCGTCGAGCGGAACGGATCCCTCACCAAGATCACCACCGTCGAGGGTCTGCCCGTCTTCGCCGAGTCCGGCATGGAGGGCATCGCCGCGATGTGACACCCCGGCCGAAAGAACTCGGACAGAGATCCGGACGGCGATGTCGAATATCCATGACCGGCTCCGTCCCCGGGGTGCAGTGACCACAATGGGTCACACCAGCACCGAGGAGAACAACGATGGCCAAGTACCTGCTGCTCAAGCACTACCGCGGCGCTCCGGCTCCGGTCAACGACGCGCCGATGGAGCAGTGGACGCCGGAGGAGATCTCGGCGCACGTGCAGTACATGCGCGACTTCGCGGCCCGGCTGAAGGAGACCGGCGAGTACATCGACGAGCAGGCGATCGCTCCCGAGGGGGCGTTCGTCCGGTACGACGGGGAGGGGCGCCCGCCGGTCACCGACGGCCCGTTCGCCGAGACCAAGGACCTCATCGCCGGCTGGATGGTGATCGACGTCGACAGTTACGAGCGTGCCGTCGAGCTGGCCGGGGAACTGTCGGCCGCCCCCGGGGCAGGCGGCAAGCCGATCCACGAGTGGCTCGAACTGCGCCCGTTCTACTCCGAGCAGTCCTGTGTGACGGAGTGACCCCATCCATGGACGAGGCTTTGCTGCGCAGCCTCACACCGGGCGTGCTCGCCGTCCTCGTCCGCCGCGGAGCCGACTTCGCCGCGGCCGAGGACGCCGTCCAGGACGCGCTGGTGGAGGCGGTCCGCGTCTGGCCGGCCGATCCGCCGCGGGACGCGAAGGGCTGGCTGGTCACCGCGGCCTGGCGCAAGTTCCTCGACCAGGCACGGTCGGAGACCGCCCGCCGCCGGCGCGAGAACCTCGTCGAGGAGGAACCGGAGCCCGGGCCCGCGCCCGCGGCGGACGACACGCTCCAGCTGTACTTCCTGTGCGCCCACCCGTCGCTGACGCCGTCGTCGGCGGTCGCGCTCACGCTGCGCGCCGTCGGCGGACTGACCACCCGCCAGATCGCCCAGGCCTACCTGGTGCCCGAGGCGACCATGGCGCAGCGCATCAGCCGGGCCAAGCGGACCGTCTCCGGCGTGCGGTTCGACCAGCCCGGTGATGTCGCCACGGTGCTGCGCGTCCTCTACCTGGTCTTCAACGAGGGCTACTCCGGCGACGTGGACCTCGCCGCCGAGGCCATCCGGCTCACCCGGCAGCTCGCGGCCGCCATCGACCATCCCGAGGTGGCCGGGCTGCTCGCCCTCATGCTGCTCCACCACGCCCGGCGCGCCGGCCGGACGGCGCCCGACGGCAGTCTGGTGCCCCTCGCCGAGCAGGACCGCGGCCGGTGGGACACCCGCATGATCGCCGAGGGCGTCGCGATCCTTCAGGCCGCCCTGGCCCGCGACCGCCTGGGGGAGTTCCAGGCCCAGGCCGCCATCGCCGCGCTCCACGCGGACGCGCCCGCCGCCGAGGAGACCGACTGGGTGCAGATCGTCGAGTGGTACGACGAGCTCGGGCGCCTGACCGACAACCCCGTCGTGCGGCTCAACCGCGCGGTGGCCGTCGGCGAGGCCGACGGACCGCGCGCCGGTCTGGCGGCACTCGCCGAACTGGACACCTCCCTGCCCCGGCACACCGCGGTGGCGGCGCACCTCCACGAGCGCGACGGCGATCTGGCGACGGCGGCCCGGCTGTACGCCGAGGCGGCCCAGAAGGCGCCCTCCCTCGCCGAACGCCAGCATCTGACACGCCAGGCCGCCCGGCTCAACGCCCTCCTGCGTGGCTGACGGATCAGGCTCCGATGCCGGCCGACGGCGGCGCGAGTTCGGCCGCGACCTCTACGGCGATCTCGACGGCCCGGCCCGCGAGGGGTGACTGGATACGTCCGGCCTGCCAGTGCAGGTAGATCTCCCGGGGCGGCAGGGACGGCCGTAGCTCGTGGATGCTGAGCCTGCCGTCGGGCGGGATGCCGGCGCCGTGGATGGCGAGCCAGGGCAGCACCGCCGATCCCAGGCCGGCCCGCACCATCGACAGCAGGGTGTCGTTGACCGCGCTGCGGAACACGATCTGCGGACGGGCGCCACCGCGGGCGATGGCCTGTTCCATCACGGGCTGGTCGCAGATCAGCGGCCAGGCCACCATCGGCGCGCCGTCGAGCCGCTCCAGCGGGACCGGGCCGTCGGGGAAGGTGCCGGCCCCCGCCACCAGCAGGTACGGGTCGTCGAGCAGCTTGCGGTGCTCGACGTCACCGTCGATGCGGCCGTCGTAGAAGAGCAGGTCGAGGTCACCGATCCGGGGCTGCTCCGGCTCCTCCTCGAACAACCTGATGTCGCAGCCGGGGTGTTCGCCGCGCAGTCGGCGGACGACCGACGGCAGGATCACGTTGGACACGCTCTGGAACGTGCCGATGTCGATCCGGCCGTCTCCCGCCTTGAACCGGTCCACGGCGTCGGTCAGGGCCTGCGCCTTCGCCAGCAGCGCGCGACCCTGGTCCAGGACCACGGAGCCGAGCGGGGTGAGCCGCACCGCCTTCGGGCCACCCGGCCGGTCGAACACCGGACCGCCGACGGCCCGCTCCAACGCGGCGATCTGCTGGCTCACCGTCGACTGGGTGTACCCGAGCCGGGCGGCCGCCCGTCCGAAGGAGCCCTCCTCGGCGATGGCGGCCATCGCCGCCAGATGGCGCAGTTCGACGTTGCTCACACGCTCCAGCGTAGCCACGTCCATTGCCGCAGGCGATCGAGTCGATCGGAAATCATCGCTTTTCACCATGACTCCGGGGCTCTAGCGTTCCGGACATGACCTCACACCCATCGCACGGCGAGCAACTGCTCAAGATCAACGGCGTCGAGCTGTGTGCGGAGACCTTCGGCGACCCCGCGGCCCCGGCGATCGTGCTGGTCGCCGGGTCGGCCGCCTCGATGCTGTGGTGGGACACCGACCTGTGCGAACAGATCGCCGCCCGCGGCCGGTTCGTGGTCCGCTACGACCAGCGGGACACCGGCCGGTCGACCACCTACCCGCCGGGACAGCCCTCCTACTCCCTCACGGACCTGACCCTCGATCTGCTCGGCATCCAGGACGCGTTGGGCATCGAGCGCGCCCATGTGGTCTGTCAGTCGATGTTCGGCGGGCTCGGGCTCATCGTCGGTGTGGACCATCCCGATCGGGTCGCGTCCCTGACGTTCGTCTCGACCTCGACCGGTGCCGACGGCCTGCCGCCGCCGTCGAGCGATCTGGCCATGGCGGCCGAGCCTGACGTCTCCGACAGGGCCGCGGTCGTCGACTACGTGGTCGCCGGCGCGAAGGCGTACGCCGGTGGCTCGCCGTACTTCGACGAGCCCGCGATCCGGACGCTGGCCGAACGTGACGTGGCGCGCGCCAAGAACTACGCGTCGACTCTGGCCAACCACTACGCCATCGAGTTCGACGAGCCGGCGCGCGGCGGCTTCGGCGACATCGTGGCGCCGACGCTCGTGGTCCACGGCGACCACGACCCGCTGCTGCCGCTGCCGCACGGCGAGGCGCTGCGCGACGCGATCCCCGGGGCGGAGCTGCTCGTCCTCAAGGGGGCCGGACACGACCTGCCGAGGGCCGTGTGGGACGACTTCGTGTCGGCTCTGGTGCTGCACACGGAAGGAACTCGCTCATGACCCGGCTGCGCTCGGCACTGTGGCTGCCGCTCTTCGACGACCTCGCCGACCCACGGGCGGTCGCGCGGCTCGCCGCCGAAGCGGAGGAAGCCGGATGGGACGGCTGCTTCGTGTGGGATCAGCTGTGCTGGCGGGAGCCGGTCCAGCAGGTCGCCGACCCCTGGATCACGCTGGCGGCGATCGCGACCGCGACCGAACGGCTCCGGCTCGGCCCGATGATGTCGGTGCTCCCCCGCCGACGGCCGGCCAAGGTCGCGCGGGAGACCGCGACGCTGGACCGGCTCAGCGACGGCCGCCTCACCCTCGGCGTTGGCCTCGGCAGCGACCGGTTCGCCGGCGAACTGTCCAGGACCGGCGAGCAGTTGGACGACCGGCGGCGCGGGCGCATGCTCGACGAGTCCTTGGAGATCCTGGCCGCCGCCTGGTCGGGCGAGCCGGTGCGCCATCGCGGCGAGCACTACACCGTCGACGACATCACCTTCCTCCCGCGGCCGGTTCAGCGGCCGGGTGTGCCGGTGTGGGCCGCCGGATTCCCGGGCAACGTCAAGCCGATCCGCCGCGCCGCACGGCTCGATGGCTTCTTCCCGGCCAACCTCGAACACCCCGACCAACTCGCCGAGGTCGTCGGCATCCTCACCGAACTGCGCCATGGTGAGATGGCCTCGTACGACATCGCCGTCGCGCTGCCGCCCGGCGTCGATCCCGAACCGTACGCGAGAGCCGGCGCGACGTGGTGGCTGCCGGACCTCGACCCGGGTATACCGCTCGACACCGTGCGGGGAGTGCTCCGCGACGGTCCCGCGACGTGAGGAGACGGTCGCCTTGTTCGACTACGACTCGGAGCTCGCCCGGTATCACGAGCGGCTGTGCGAGGCCCTCGACGTCCGACCCGGCGATCGAGTCCTCGACATCGGCTGCGGCACCGGCAAGACCACCCGGGACGCGGCGCGGGCCGCGGCGCCGGGCACCGCGCTCGGCATCGACGTCTCGGTCCCGATGCTGGCGCAGGCCCGCCGGAAGGCCGCGACCGAAGGTCTTGGCAATGTCGCCTTCGTGGAGGCCGACGCCCAGGCCCATGCCTTCCAGTCGGAGCATTTCAGTCTGGGCACCAGTCGGTTCGGCACGATGTTCTTCTCCGACCCGGTCGCCGCGTTCACCAACATCGGGCGGGCCCTGCGTCCGGGCGCACGCTTCGTACAACTCGTCTGGCAGGCCGCCGACCGTCAGGAGTGGCACACCGCGATCCGAGCGGCGATCGCTCCCGAGCCCGCGCCGACGACGTCGGTCTCCACGGCCGCCGACGCCTTCGCACTGGCCGATCCGCACGTCGTGGTCGACGTCCTGACCGCGGCCGGCTTCACCGCCGTGGATGTCGCCGACGTACGCGAGCCCGTCTACTACGGCCCGGACGCCGACCACGCGCGCGCTGCCCTACTCCAGTTGGGAATGGCGAAGGAACTGGTCGCCGATCCGGATTCCGCGTCCACCGGGCGCGCACTCGACCGGCTGCACACGACGTTGGACGCGCATGACACCGGCGACGGCGTGTGGTTCGACTCCCGCGCCTGGCTGGTCGTCGCACACCGGCCCTGACATCTGCTCGGCGAGGGGTGAGCGGGACGGCTTCGCGGCAGCCCCCTAGCCGGCGGCCGCCTCCGCGAACTGGTTGGTGTCGAAGAGCTGGTTGATGTGGCCGCCGAGTTCGGACCAGTGCTGTCCGGAGAGTTCGGCGGCGGCGCGGGCGGCGTCGGTGTCGTTCGCTGCGACGGCCCGTTCGAAGTCGCGGTTGGCCTCGCGCATGCGGTGCAGGTCCTGCTCGGTCATGACCGGCACGGCCGTCTCGATGGCGAGTTGGTCGAGGGAGCGCAGGACGGCGAGGGTCTTCTCGACGTCGCGCCGGTTGAGGGTGGTGACGCGGGTGTAGACGCCGGGCTTGGCTTCGACCAGGCCGATGTCGGCGAGCCGGGCGAGTGCCTCGCGCACGGGGGTGCGGCTGAGGCCGAGACGCTCGGCGAGCTCACTGTCCTTGACCTTCAGGCCGGGGGCGAGTTCCCCGCGCACGATGGAGTCGCGCAGGCGGTGGAAGACCTCGTCACTGAGGAGGCGGCGGGAGACAGGGCTGTCGAGTGACATATTGCGTACAGTACATCGCCCTTCATCCGACCTGTTCGATTCTGCCTTCAGCTCCGGCCCGGCGGATCAGGGCCTGGGCCAGAACGAGCGCCGGGTCGATGAGCGGGACCTTCACGGCCTCGGCCGACAGGCCGAGGGGGATTTCCGTGCAGCCGGCGATGACCGCTTGCGCGCCCTGCTCGGTCAGCCGTTGGGCGGCTCGGGCCAGCAGCGCGGTCGTCCTGGCGTCACGGGTGCCGGCCTTCACCGCGTGGACGGCGGCCATGACCTCGTCGTTCTGGCTGGTGGCGTGGGGCAGGAGGAGGCGGATGCCGAAGCGGTTCAGCCACTCCTGGTACAGGCTCCCTGTACGAACTGAGCGGCCGCAGGCTGCCCGGCCATGCCGAGATCCTTGATGTGCTCACGCCCGTCCGGGGCCCGAGCCGGCCGTTCGCCACATCCTGGGCGCCACGCACTTCCACACCATCGGTGACACCACCGCCCGGGGAACCGTCACCGCGCTCGGGTACGGCGGACACACACCCACGGAGCCGGGGCCCGCCCATTACACGGCAGCAAACGGCGGCCACATCTTCGAGCTCGCCGACCACTACCGGCTCGACAACGGCCACTGGAAGATCACGCACCGGACAGCTCACCAAGTCCTCACGCCGATCCCCAACCGAGGTCAGCGCAAGGGAGCTTCGCCCAACGACAGGCGCTTCCCGACGTCGGGTGCCACGACTCAACCGTTTCCTCGAAAGGTCATCGTCACGAACAAACTCAGCGGGAAGGACGGCGGCCGGGCCTTCACCGTCGGCGCGGAACTGGGCGTCCCCGGCGACATCGACCAGCTGTTCAACGGCCTGGAGGCCGGCCTGAAGCAGCACACCGAAGCGCGCTGGATCACCGGCGCGGCACTCGACGCCAGCGGCGGCAGCCTTCTTGGTCAGTGCTCCCAGACCCCTAACTGAGGCAACCCGAGTCCACGCGGGGCGGCCCAGGTCGGCCACACCCCCGGCAAGGTCAGCCGCTCTTGCCCGACGGAGGTGCGGACGTGCCCTGGCCGGCGCGGAGCATGGCCTCGTACAGGGGCTCGTGTCCGGGCGAGTCGGGCAGGGGGCCGCGCGCCGGGGTCTCCAGGGACTGGATGAACAGGGCGACGACGCGCCGCCAGGCATCCGGGGCGGCATCGCCGGTGGCGTTGACGACACCGGCGTTGGCCATGTGGATCAGCACCAGGTCCGAGGGGTCGAAGTCCTCGCGCAGTCGGCCGGTGGCCTTGGCGCGGTCGATGAGGAGCAGCATGGCCTGGTACGCCTCGTTGCGGCGCTGCTCCAGGATCTTGGCGGTGGGGAAGGTCATGGTCAGGACGTCGGCGAAGCCGTTGTCGGCGGCCTGCATCGCGCAGGCGGCCTCGATGTAACCGACGAATCCGTTCCAGGGGTCGGGGTCTTCCAGGGCGACGGTGACCGCCTCGGCGTAGGCGCCCATACGGTCGGAGAAGACGGCGTCGACCAGCTCCTCCTTCGTGGGGAAACGGCGGAACATGGTCGCGATCCCCACGCCCGCCTCGCGAGCCACGGACGCCATGGAGGCACTCAGTCCGTCGCGCGCGAACACGGTGCGTGCGGCTGCGATGATCCGCTCCCGGTTGCGCTCGGCGTCACTGCGGAGAGGCTGCGCGGCGGGACCGTCAGGATGCTGGGCGCCAGGGTTCATACCGGCCAGTCTAACTATCGGAATGACCTATCCATTTCTACTGCTAAGCCGGTCGCGCGTCAGTAACCCCGGCCCACTGCCGTGCAGGTATGTCTGTCACCGCACTCCACGCCGACATCGGCCAGGGCCGCGACCTCACTGCGGCGCAGGCCCGGCACACGACGCCGGGTGCCCGTCGGCAGCCCCGCCCACTCCGGGGTGATCTTCGCTCGCCGCGAGGTGGGGTGTACTGCCGGTACACCCCTCACCAGTAACTCGCTGCGCGCACGGAATGGGGTTTCCATGAATGACGTGGTGGTTCAGGCCGCGATTCGGCGCCGCAGGCGCCGGTACGCGTGGAGCCAGTGAAAGCAAGGAAGCAAGGAGAGGCACGTATGCGTGGCGTAGTCATGTACAAGGCCACCGACGCCGTCATCCGGCTGACCGCGACCTGCATCTGCGGCTCCGACCTGTGGCCGTACCGCGGGGTCGAGCCCGCCGATCACACGAACATGGGACACGAGTACGCGGGCGTGGTCGAGGAAGTCGGCTCCGACGTGAAGAACGTCAAGGTCGGCGACTTCGTCGTCGGGTCGTTCGTGATCTCCGACAACACCTGCGAGACCTGCCGCTCGGGCTACCAGTCCGGCTGCGCGCACCGGGAATTCGTGGCGGGGACGATCGGCACCCAGTCCGAGAAGGCCCGCACCCCCCACGCGGACGGCACCCTGGTGGCCACGCCCGGACAGCCGACTCCGGACCTGATCCCCTCGCTGCTGGCCGCCTCCGACGTGCTCGGCACCGGCTGGTACGGCGCCGTCGCCGCGGAAGCCGGCCCCGGCAAGACGGTCGCGGTCGTCGGTGACGGCGCGGTCGGCCTGATGGCGGTCCTCGCCGCCAAGCAGCTGGGCGCGGAGCGGATCATCGCGATGTCCCGCCACCCCGAGCGACAGGAACTGGCCCGCTTCTACGGCGCGACCGACATCGTCGAGGAGCGCGGCGACGCGGGCGTGGCGAAGATCAAGGAACTCACGGACGGGCTCGGGGCGCACTCGGTGGTCGAGGCGGTCGGAACCCAGGAGTCGACGATGCAGGCGATCGGCGCCACCCGCCCGGGCGGGCACCTGGGCTTCGTCGGCGTCAATTACGACGTCACGATCCAGGGCATCGACCTGTTCTTCGCCGGCATCCACGTGGAGGGCGGCCCCGCCCCGGTACGCCGGTTCCTGCCCCACCTCATCCAGCTCATCTGGGACCGCGAGATCGACCCGGGCAGGGTGTTCGACCTCACCCTGCCGCTGGAGCAGGCCGCCGAGGGCTACCAGGCCATGGACGAGCGGCGCGCAACGAGGGTGCTCCTCACCTTCTGACCCGCGCCCGCACGCACCGCGCGCACCTCGTCCGCACGCCCCTCGTCCGCCTCGTGTCGCCGCAGCACCGGGGCGGACGCCGCGTTGCCTTCAGAACGACCTGGAGAGCGGCCATTGCCTTTGACGGCTGGTGACGGTAGTAACTGCATGCACTCCCGACGTGCCGGTCAGTTGCCCGATCGGAGGCGATCCGTGCCACACCAGCGACCACGGCCCAAGCAACTGGACTCCCCGCTACTGCCGCGGCTCTTCAAGTACATGGCCAGGTTCCAGGTGTGGACCTACCGCCGTACCGGTGGTCGGCTCGGCGGGACGTGGCGCATGGCCGCCGGCTTCCGCAAGCCCGTGCCTGTGCTGCTGCTCGAACACCGCGGCCGAAAGTCCGGCACGCTCTACACCACGCCACTGCTCTACATGACCGACGGACCGGACACCGTCGTCGTCGCCTCCCAAGGGGGGCTCCCCATGCATCCGCAGTGGTATCTCAACCTGCGCTCCCAGCCCGACACCCACATACAGATCCGCTCCGAGCGGACACCTGTTCACGCCCGCACCGCGGATCCCCAGGACCGCGCCCGTCTCTGGCCCCTGCTGCTGGACGTCTACGCCGACTTCGAGACGTACCAGTCATGGACCGAACGCGAGATCCCGGTGGTGCTCCTCCGGCCCCGGACCGAAGGGTGAGGGCTCTCACGGACCCTCAACAATCGGATTACCCTATCCGCTTTTGGCGATACGCTGGTCGCGGTGATTCGGATAGCCCTATCCGGATCGTCAAGTGGATACGCCTATCCGACTTCTGTCTTCGGTCGGTTTCATCGCCATCGTCGGAGCCGGCCCCCAACTGGGCCTGGCCATCGCCCGCACCTTCGGCTCCCAGGGCTTCGACGTCGCCCTGATCTCCCGCAACCGCGACAAGCTCGACGGCCTCGTCACCACGCTCACCGCCGAAGGCATCACAGCAGCCGCGTTCCCCGCGGACGTACTCGACCGTCACGGACTCACCCAGGCCCTCAAGGAAGCCGCCACCCGGTTCGGCGGGATCGACGTCCTGGAGTACTCCCCCGCCGAGACCGAACCCCCATACGTACGGCGGCAGATCGCACTCCGGCTCCACGGGGCCGTCACCGCCACCGAGGCGGTGTTGCCCGCGATGCGCGAAGCCGGCGCCGGCACTCTGCTGTTCACCACCGACGCCCGCTCCCGCGCCCTCCAGCCGCCGATCACCGACATCAACGCCGCCATGACGGACCTGCGCGCCTGGGCCGTCGACCTGCACGAGCAGCTGGCCGGCACCGGCGTCCAGGCCGCCCACATCGGCATCGACGCGACGATCGGCACGCCCACCTTCTACGGACAGCCGCGGGCCACGGCAGACCAGATCTCCCCCGTCCACTGGGAGTTGCACACCACCCACCGCGACCAGGCCGAGCGGATCTTCAGGGCCTGACACCGCGACAGGGCCCGACACCGCGACGGCCGAACGATGCTTCCCGCACCCCGACTTGTCCAACCACCCGCCCGCCGAGGAGACCTCATGCCCAACGCGTACGACATGCGCGCGGCACCGCGCCAGGTCGACGAGGGCATCACTCGTGTCTTCCAGCTCCTCGGAAAGCGCTGGACGGGCCCGATCCTGTCCGTACTCATCTCGGGCCCGGCGCACTTCGCCGACCTGCACCGGGCGATCCCCGGAATCAGCGAGCGCATGCTCTCCAACCGCCTCGGCGAGCTTGCCGCCGCCGAACTCATCGTGCGCGAGGTGGAGGACGGGCCGCCCCTGCGGGTGTCCTACCGTCTGGCGGAGGCGGGCAGGGCGCTGGAGCCCACACTCGGTGAACTCGCGCGATGGGCGAGGACCCACCTGCCGGAGGCGGAGCGGCCGGTCGACCGCTGAGGGGCGAGGCGGGGCCCGTCCGCTTCGGGCGGGCCCCGTTCGTCGTCTCAGCCGAACCGCAGGATGCGCGGGGCGAAGGTGTTCTCGGGGCCGGTGGCGCGGCCGACCGACCACACCGTGTCAGTGCCCGGGACCGGGGCCAGCCGCAGCGTCCGGGAGTCGCCCTCGCCGGGCACCACCGGTTCGCTGTACTCGGTGAACGACTGTCCGTTCCAGGCGAGGAAGTCGGGCCCGGGGACGAACGGCGGGGAGCTGCCCGGCGGGCCCCACTTCTGCGAGTTGGCCACCGCGACCCAGGCCAGTTCGCCGGACGCGCTGGGGGTCAGTGAGGTGATCGAGCCGAAGTTGGCGGGTACGGTCACCCTGCTCCAGGTCTGCCCGTCCCAGCGGACCAGCAGGGGCGGGATGGGCCGGCCCACCGGACCGCCGACGAATCCCTCGGTGCCGCCCGCCCACACCTCCGTCGGTGAGACCGCCAGCACGCTGCCCAGGGCCGACCGCGGGAAGGCGTTCACGATCGTCTGCTGCCAGGCCTGTCCGTCCCAGTGCGACACGACAGCACCCGACACGGTGTCGCCCGCGGCCCAGACGTCGTCGGCCGCCTTGATGTGCAGGCCGTACACGGATCCCGGTGGCACCGGCATCTCCTGCCAGCCGTTGCCGACCCGGCGCAGCAGCAGCTGCGCGCCGTCGCGCGAACCGATCAGCCAGGTCTCTCCGCCGCCGGCGACGACCTCGGTCAGCACGGCCCCGGGCGGCGGCCGGCTCTCGCGCCAGGCGCTGCCGTCGAAGCGGAGCAGGTGGGCACCGCCCGCCGTGTCACGGCCGACCGCCCACACCGCGGTCGGTGAGGTCGCGGCGATCGACAGCAGCTCTCCCTGCCAGCCGGCCCCGGGCAGGCTCTGGCGCTGCCACGCGGTTCCGTCCCAGCGCAGCAGCAGCGGGAAGCCCGGCGCCTCTCGGCCGACGGCGTCGGCACCCACCGCCCACGCCCGGTCCGGTCCGAGCGCCACGGCCTTGTTCAGCCCGGCCTGCGGGCGTATCTGCGTCGGTACCGGAACGTGTTGCCAGGACAGGGTGTCCGCCGCGGCCGAGCTCATGACCGTCATGATGGTCATCACGACGGCGAGGGCCGCGACGAGAAGTCTTCGTGCCATGGTCAGCCTCCCAGCCGTTCGCTCATCAGGTTGGGCTTCGAGCCGTAGATCTCGACGGTTCCGAAGGACAGCAGCGAGGACCCGGCCCTCGCCAGGACGCGCGGTTTGACGTCGATCGCGTTGACGCGCTCGGGACCGTACGAGTAGGTGGTGCGGGGGCCGTTCATCCGCGCGTACTTCGACTGGAAGGCGCGGTCGCTGCGGACCGGCAGCCACAGCGCGCCGTCCGGGCCGCGTTCCATGGCCTCGGTGTAGGTGTCGCCCAGCGGTGGGTAAGTGGTGTGCCAGGTACGCCCGTTGAAGGTCATCAGGTAGGTGCGGGGCACGCCGTCAGTGTATTGGCTGCCGCCGATCGTGGCCCGGCCGGACGGTTCGAGCAGGAGGGTGTGCACATTGCTGTTCGGCGGCAGCGGCACCCCCGCGTCCCGCCACGCCGTGCCGTCCCAGCGGAGGACGGCGGTTCCGGTGCTGGTGTTCCCCCAGGCCCAGGCGTCGGTGGCGGTGCGGGCGGTGATGCCCATCAGGTACAGCACATCGTCCGGGGTGGACTGCGCGGTCCAGGCGGAGCCGTCGTAGTGCAGCACCTTCAGCCCGGTGTCGTCCTCGCCGATCACCCACGCGGCACCCGGTACCGCGGTGAAGTCCTGGTAGGTCCACAGCCTCTGCGGCAGCGGGACGGAACTCCACCCTCCCGGCGACCGGCGCAGGATCTCCCCCACGCCCACGCGGTTGTGGAGGGTCCACACCTCCTGGCCGACGAACTGCACCTTGCCGAGCCAGCCCAGCTCACCGGCGCCGGGGAAGGTGGTCTCCCGGTGCCACGCCGTGCCGTCCCAGCGATACAGCATCGGCCGCAGTCCGTCCGGGGCGTGCTCGTACCCGCTCGCCCATGCCTCGCCCGGTCCGCGGGCGGCGAGATCGGACACGGTCACCGGCGGGGTCGCCGCCGGGGGCACGGGCAGCGCCGACCAGCCCGGCGTCACGGCCGCGGCGGGCGAGACCACCGCGGCACACGCGATGACGAAGCAGATGACGAGCGCACGGAGACCGTTCACGGGACCTCCCCAGGACGCGAAGGGCGCACAGCCTAAGGGCGTTCACCCCAACTGTGAACAGACGGCACACAGTTGATGAGGTGTTCCTCGACGCGGGAGGCACGGTCCGGTCGGGCCGTCAGCTCCTGGTCACGAGTTCCCTGAGCGCGATGTTGAGTTCGAGGACGTTCACCCGGGGCTCGCCCATGAACCCGAGAGTGCGGCCCTGGGTGTGGTCCTCGACCAGCTTCTCGACCTGGGCGACGGACAGGCCGTTCCGCTCGGCGACCCGGTGGACCTGGATCTGCGCGTACCGCGGGGAGATGTCCGGGTCCAGCCCGGAACCGGAGGAGGTGACCGCGTCGGCGGGGACCTGGGAGGGCCGGACCCTGTAGTCGGCGGTGGAGTTGTCCCTGACGACCTTGGCCTTGGCCTCCTTCACCCCCTTGATGAGTTCGGGATTGTCGGCGGAGCGGTTGGTGGCGCCGGAGAGGAGGAGCTTGTACTGCGTGTTGACCGTGTTCTCCCCCAGTCCGTCGGCGGGGCGGGGCTGGAAGTAGTCCAGGCTGTAGCCCTGTTGACCGATGAGGGACGAGCCGACGACCCTCCCGTCCGCCGTGACCTCGGAGCCGTTCGCCTTGCCGTGGAAGGCCGCCTGGGCGACGCCTGTGACGGCCAGCGGGTAGAGGACGCCCGTGAGCACGGTCAACACGAGCAGCGCCCGCAGGCCCGCGCCCAGCAACCGGGCAGTGTTCACAAGGGAGTTGTTCATGGCCATCAACCGATTCCGGGGATGAGAGAGATGAGCAGGTCGATGATCTTGATGCCGATGAAGGGGGCGATCAGCCCGCCCAGGCCGTAGATCCCGAGGTTGCGCCGGAGCAGCCTGTCGGCGCTCACCGGCCGGTACCGCACACCGCGCAGGGCGAGCGGCACCAGCGCGATGATGATCAGGGCGTTGAAGATGACCGCGGAGAGGATCGCGGAGTCCGGCGAGGACAGGTCCATGATGTTGAGCTTGTCCAGGCCCGGGTAGACCGCCGCGAACAGCGCCGGGATGATCGCGAAGTACTTCGCGACGTCGTTGGCTATGGAGAACGTGGTCAACGCGCCCCGCGTGATGAGGAGTTGCTTGCCGATCTCGACGATCTCGATGAGCTTGGTCGGGTTGGAGTCGAGGTCGACCATGTTGCCGGCCTCCTTGGCGGCCGACGTACCGGTGTTCATCGCGACGCCGACGTCCGCCTGGGCCAGCGCGGGCGCGTCGTTGGTGCCGTCGCCGGTCATCGCGACGAGCTTGCCGCCGGCCTGCTCGCGTTTGATGAGGGCCATCTTGTCCTCGGGAGTGGCTTCGGCAAGGAAGTCGTCGACGCCCGCTTCCTCGGCGATCGCCTTGGCCGTCAGCGGGTTGTCACCCGTGATCATGACGGTCTTGATGCCCATGCGGCGCAGTTCGTCGAACCGCTCGCGCATGCCCTCCTTGACGACGTCCTTGAGATGGATGACGCCCAACACCCGGGCGCCTTCCGTGTCTTCGACGGCCACGAGCAGCGGCGTCCCACCCGCTGCGGAGATACGGTCGGTGAGCGCGCTCGCATCCTCGGACACCTCGCCGCCCCGCTCCCGCACCCAGGCGACGACCGAACCGGCCGCACCCTTGCGGATCCTGCGCCCGTCGACGTCCACACCCGACATACGGGTCTGCGCGGTGAAGGCGATCCACTCGGCGCCGGACAGCTCGCCCTGCCGGCGCTCGCGCAGGCCGTACCTCTCCTTGGCCAGGACGACGATCGAGCGGCCCTCGGGCGTCTCGTCGGCCAGCGAGGACAGCTGCGCCGCGTCGGCGACCTCGGCCTCCGCCACACCGTTCACCGGCACGAACTCGGCGGCCTGCCGGTTGCCGAGGGTGATGGTGCCGGTCTTGTCGAGCAGCAGCGTGGAGACGTCGCCTGCGGCCTCAACCGCCCTTCCGGACATGGCCAGTACGTTCCTCTGCACCAGCCGGTCCATACCCGCGATGCCGATCGCGGAGAGCAGCGCGCCGATCGTGGTCGGGATGAGACAGACCAGCAGGGCGACCAGCACCACCATCGTCAGATGCGTGCCCGCGTAGTCGGCGAACGGCGGCAGCGTGGCCACCGCGAGCAGGAAGACGATGGTCAGCGAGGCCAGCAGGATGTTCAGCGCGATCTCGTTCGGTGTCTTCTGCCGGGCCGCGCCCTCGACCAGGTTGATCATCCGGTCGATGAAGGTCTCGCCGGGCTTCGTCGTGATCCTGATGACGATCCGGTCGGAGAGCACCTTCGTCCCGCCGGTGACGGCCGAGCGGTCGCCGCCCGACTCGCGGATGACCGGCGCCGACTCACCGGTGATGGCCGACTCGTCGACCGAGGCGACGCCCTCGACGACGTCACCGTCGCCGGGAATGATGTCACCGGCCTCGCAGACGACCAGGTCACCGATTCTCAGCTCGGTGCCGGGGACCTCGGTGCCGTCGACGCGCCGCGCCACCGTGTCCGTCTTGGCCTTCCTGAGGGTGTCCGCCTGGGCCTTGCCCCGGCCCTCGGCGACCGCCTCGGCCAGATTGGCGAAGATCACTGTCAGCCACAGCCAGGCGCTGATCGCCCAGCCGAACCAGTCGCCGGGGTCCTTGAAGGAGAACACCGTGGTCAGCACGGACCCGATCCAGACCACGAACATCACGGGCGACTTGACCATCACCCGCGGGTCCAGCTTGCGGCACGCGTCCGGCAGCGACTTCACCAGCTGCCCGGGGTCGAAGAGGCCGGCGCCGACACGGCCCTCGGCGGGCTTGTGCCCGGTGGGTGCGTCGCTGTGCGGCGCCTGGGCCGGCGTTGCTGTGGACATCTCTTCGCTTTCGGTACGAGTGGTCATGACGCCAGCCCCTCGGCCAGCGGGCCCAGCGCGAGCGCGGGGAAGTACGTCAGACCGGTGATGACGAGGATCGCGCCCACCAACAGGCCGGTGAACAGCGGCTTCTCGGTACGCAGGGTGCCCGCGGTCACCGGGACCGGCTTCTGCTCGGCGAGCGAACCGGCCAGCGCCAGGACGAACACCATCGGCAGGAAACGGCCGAGGATCATGACGAGGCCGATCGTGGTGTTGAACCACTGGGTGTCCGCGTTCAGACCGGCGAAGGCCGAGCCGTTGTTGTTGGCCCCGGACGTGTAGGCGTAGAGGATCTCGGAGAACCCGTGTGCCCCGGAGTTGGTCATCGAGTGGGCCGGGGTCGGCAGGGCCATCGCCGCGGCGGTGAAGATGAGCACCAGCGCCGGAGTGACGAGGATGTAGCAGGCCGCGAACTTGATCTCACGGGTGCCGATCTTCTTGCCCAGGTACTCGGGCGTACGGCCGACCATGAGCCCGGCGATGAACACCGCGATGATCGCCATGATCAGCATGCCGTAGAGGCCGGATCCGGTGCCGCCGGGCGCGATCTCGCCCAGTTGCATGCCCAGCATCGTGATGCCTCCGCCGAGTCCGGTGAAGGACGAGTGGAAGGAGTCCACCGCACCGGTCGACGTCAGCGTCGTGGACACCGCGAAGATCGACGAGGCGCCGACGCCGAAGCGGACCTCCTTGCCCTCCATCGCACCGCCCGCGGCCTGTAGCGCCGGGCCGTGGTGGGCGAACTCGGTCCACATCATCAGGGCGACGAAACCGACCCAGATGGTGGCCATGGTGGCGAGGATCGCGTACCCCTGCTTGACGGAGCCGACCATGACACCGAAGGTGCGGGTCAGCGAGAAGGGGATGACGAGCATCAGGAAGATCTCGAAGAGATTGGTGAAAGGCGTCGGGTTCTCGAACGGGTGGGCGGAGTTGGCGTTGAAGTAGCCGCCGCCGTTCGTGCCGAACTCCTTGATGGCCTCCTGCGAGGCCACCGCGCCGCCGTTCCACTGCTGCGAGCCGCCCATGAACTGGCCGACCTCGTGGATCCCGGAGAAGTTCTGGATCACGCCACAGGCGACCAGCACGATGGCCGCGACGAACGCGCCGGGCAGCAGGATGCGTACGACACCGCGCACCATGTCGGCCCAGAAGTTGCCGAGTTCACCGGTACGGGAGCGCGCGAACCCTCGTACGAGGGCCACCGCCACCGCGATACCGACCGCTGCCGAGACGAAGTTCTGCACGGCCAGCCCGGCGGTCTGCACGACGTGGCCCATGGCCTGCTCGCCGTAGTACGACTGCCAGTTGGTGTTCGTGACGAAGGAGACGGCGGTGTTGAACGCCTGCGCCGGCTCGATCGAGGAGAACCCGAGCGAGCCGGGCAGGATGCCCTGGAGCCGCTGCAACAGATAGAGGAAGACCACGCCGACGGCCGAGAAGGCGAGTACGCCCCTCAGATAGGCCGGCCAGCGCATCTGTGTGTCGGGGTCGGCGCCGATGCCCTTGTAGATCCACTTCTCGACGCGCCAGTGCTTGTCGGAGGAGTAGACCTTGGCCATGTAGGTGCCGAGTGGGATGTGGGCGAGCGCCAGCGCCCCCGTCAGGGCGAGCAGCTGGAGGACGCCTGCGAGTACGGGACCCATGCCTGGCTCAGAACCTCTCCGGGAAGATCAGGGCGAGGACGAGATATCCCAGCAGGGCGACGGCCACGACGAGGCCGACGATGTTCTCGGCGGTCACAGCTTCGTCACCCCCTTGGCTACGAGGGCCACCAGCGCGAAGACCGCGATCGTGGTGACGACGAAGGCCAGATCGGCCATCGCGAACTCCCGGTGAGGTGCGAAAGAGATGCGGACGAGTAGAGGAAACGCCCTCCTCGGCCGGATCCGGCCTCCCTTGACGGCTCTCTTACGGCGACCCCCGCGCCCTTGACGCGTCTCTTACGCCCCGTGAGACGCCAGGCGGGAGAGGCCCCCGCCGGCATGAACGGCCCGGACGGCGTCGTCCCTGGTCACCAGCTGATGCCGGCCGCCACCGGCAAGTGGTCACTGCTGGTGGCCGGCAGCACCCATGCGCTCTCCGGCCGCACGCCGCTGACCAGGATCTGGTCGATCCGCACCACCGGGAACCCGGCCGGATAGCTGAAGCCGAAGCCGTCCCCGGCCTCGTCCTGGGCCGAGCGCAGCCGCGAGGTGAGACCGTCGAGCGCGCGGTCGTCCGTGGTGCCGTTCAGGTCGCCGAGCAGCACCACCCGCTCGTTCGGCTCGGCGGCGAGGGCCTCGCCGAGCGCCTGGGCGTTTCTGTCCCGCGAGTCCGTCCAGAAGCCCGCCGCGGGATTCACCCGCACGGACCCCAGGTGGGCCACATACACGGCGAGGGGCCCGTGGTCCGTGGCCACCGTGGCGCGCAGTGCCCGGTTGTAGGTCATCTTGACCTCGGCCGGCTTGGCGTCCCCCAGCGGCCCGACGTCCTGCTTGATGTCGACCGGCCGGGTGTCGGACAGCGGCAGCCTGCTCCACAGTCCGACGGTGCCCTGCACGGTGTGGTGCGGGTACGTCGTCGCCAGCTCCTTCTCGTACGTGCCCCGGGCCTGCGGGGTGATCTCCTCCAGCGCCAGCACGTCCGCCCCGGCGGCGGCCAGGTCACGGGCGGTACCGGCCGGGTCGGGATTGTCGGCGCCGACGTTGTGGGCGGCCACGGTGAGGTCGTAGCCCGTCCGGGACTTGTCGGTGAGCAGCCCGCCGAAGAGGCTCAGCCACACCGTGACCGGCAGCACCAGCGCGACCAGCGCGGAGGCGGAGCGGCGCCACAGCGCCCCGGCCAGCAGCACCGGGACGAACAGGCCGAACCACGGCAGGAAGTTCTCCACCAGGCTGCCGAGGCCTCCGCGGTCCGTGATCCGTGCGTGCAGCACCATGACCAGGCCGAGCAGCACCGCCAGCGCGGCGAGGACCGGGCCGCGCTTCCAGGGCCCGGGCCGGCAGCCGAGGCGGATCACCCGGCGGAGGGCCGCGTGCCAGGTCCCGGAGCCGGTGTCCCGGGGGTCGGCGCCGCTCTGTCCGGTCTCCGCCGTGTCCCCCGGCGTCACCGTCGCCTGTCCTCGCTCACTACCGGTCACTGCTGCGTCCTCGGGTTCTGGGTGGGGTCGGCATACATGCGCGGGCAGCCGTGGATCCGTACGCGGAGACCGCCTCGCGAAGAAGCCTGTTGTTCGAGCCGATGGCGGGTTTCGCGTCATATCGCCAGTCAAGGCGGCGTGGTGTTGCCGGCCTGTATGGGGATTTGGATACGCCGACGATATGCGCCGCCTCGTAGCATCGATGTCATGCGTGTGTTGATCGTCGAAGACGAGCCCTTTCTGGCTGAAGCCGTCCGCGACGGTCTACGTCTGGAAGCGATCGCGTCCGACATCGCCGGTGACGGCGACACCGCGCTGGAGCTGCTGAGCGTCAACAGCTACGACATCGCCGTCCTCGACCGGGACATCCCCGGACCGTCCGGTGACGAGATCGCCAAACGCATCGTCGCCTCCGGCAGCGGCATGCCGATCCTCATGCTCACCGCGGCCGACCGTCTCGACGACAAGGCCTCCGGTTTCGAACTCGGCGCCGACGACTACCTCACGAAACCGTTCGAACTCCAGGAACTCGTCCTCAGGCTCCGCGCGCTCGACCGCAGACGTGCCCACCACAGGCCTCCGGTGCGCGAGGTCGCGGGTCTGCGCCTCGACCCGTTCCGCAGAGAGGTCTACCGGGACGGCCGCTATGTCGCGCTCACCAGGAAGCAGTTCGCCGTGCTCGAAGTCCTCGTCGCCGCCGAAGGCGGGGTGGTCAGCGCCGAGGAGTTGCTGGAGCGGGCGTGGGACGAGAACGCCGACCCGTTCACCAACGCCGTGCGCATCACCGTCTCCGCCTTGCGCAAACGGCTCGGCGAACCCTGGATCATCGCCACCGTGCCGGGCGTCGGCTATCGCATCGACGCGCAACCGGAGGCCGGGCGCCAGGGAGGCGACCGTGGATAGAGCGCCCGGACTGAGTGTGCGGGTCAAGCTCACCCTCAGCTACGCCGGATTCCTCATGATCGCCGGCGTCCTGCTGCTCGCGGCGGTGTGGGTGTTTCTCCTGAGATACGTCCCCGAACGGGCGATGCTCATCAACCCCGAGGACAATGCCCACCTCAATGGTGTTTTTCCCGTCCGGTCCTCCCTCCAGTACGTTTTCCTTCCGAGGGCGGCCGCGGTACTGGCGTTCCTGCTGGTGTTCGGTCTCGTGGGAGGGTGGCTCCTCGCCGGCCGCATGCTCGCCCCGTTGACCGGCATCACGGACGCCGCACGCATGGCCACCAGCGGATCGCTCTCCCACCGGATCCAACTGCCGGGCAGCAAGGACGAGTTCCGCGAACTCGCCGACGCCTTCGACGCGATGCTCGCCCGGCTCGAAGCACACGTCGCCGAACAGCAGAGATTCGCGGCCAACGCCTCGCACGAGTTGCGCACCCCGCTGGCGGTCTCGAGAACTCTTCTCGACGTGGCGCGCGCCGATCCGAACCCCGACACCGATGAACTCATCGACCGCCTCCAGACCGTCAACAGCCGGGCGATCGACCTCACCGAGGCGCTGCTCCTGGTCAGCCGCGCCGAGCAGCGGTCCTTCACCCGAGAACGCGTCGACCTGTCCCTCATGGCGGAGGAAGCCACCGAAACGCTCCTCCCCCTCGCGGAGAAGCACGGCGTCACCATCGAGACCCGCGGCGACATCACGCCCATGCTCGGATCGCCGGCGCTCCTGCTGCAACTGACCACGAACCTCGTCCACAACGCGATCGTCCACAACCTTCCGGAAGCGGGCACCGTGTGGGTCACCACCGGCGTCCGCCCCGACACGGTGGTCCTCACCGTCGAGAACACCGGCGAGAAGCTCACCCCGGAGCTGGCCTCGACCCTCACCGAACCGTTCCAGCGCGGCACCGAGCGCGTGCACGGCGATCACCCGGGCGTCGGCCTCGGCCTGGCCATCGTCAAGACCATCACGCACGCACACGACGGAACGCTCACCCTCACCCCGCGCTCCGCCGGCGGGATCCGCGTCACCGTGGAGCTACCCGCCGTATCCCCGCCCGCCGGCCCGGTGTCCGACGTCCACTAGGGTCTGGTGGCCTGCCTCGCAGGTGAACGGGATATCCACGTGAGGAAGAGGTAACCAGCGTGCGCACGCACCGCCTTGCCATGGCAGTAGCCAGTTTCGCCGCCCTGGCACTGACCCTTGCTGCCTGCGGAGAAGGCGACGCCGAGTCGAAGTCCGTCGAGTCGGCCACCGAGGAGTCCACCGAGGAGTCCACCGACCCGTCCCCCACCCCCTCCGCCACCTCGGCGTCCCCGTCGCCGCCGGCCACCGCCACGGAGAAAGCCTCGAAGGACGCGGACTCCCAGGGTGCGGGCTCCCAGGGTGCGGGCTCCCAAGGTGCCGGAAACGGTTCCGGGAAGGGTGCCGGCACCGGAGCCGGGGGTTCGGACACGCCGTCCGCCGGCACGGGCTCCGGTGGCGCCAAGCCCGTGGACTGCGCCACCGGTTCGCTGCGGTTCGCCATCAAGAAGGTGAAGAACCCCGTCGACCACGTCCTCATCACGGCGACCAACACCGGCACGAAGGCCTGCCACCTCTACAGCTACCCGGCCCTGCGCATCAGTGAGAACTCGCAGGCCGTCACCGCCAGGATCGGCGAGAGTCAGCCGCAGACCGTCGTCACCCTCGATCGCGGCGCCACCGGGTACGCGGGCCTGATCACCGCGTCCGCCGACCGCAACAGCGAGACCAAGGTCACCACCCCCGCGATCGGTGTGAGCCTGTTCGGCCCCGACGAGGGGCCCACCGGGTCCGGGGTGGACGTGCCCGTCCCCGGCGGTTCCCTGTATGTCGAGGAGGACAACGCCCAGGTCACGTACTGGCAGGACAACCCGAACGACGCGCTCGCCTGGTGACCGGCAACTGACCGTCGGGGCAACGGCTTTGGCCTAAGCTGGGCCGCTGATCCGCGTCAGAAGAAGGTGTGACCGTCCATGCCGTTGCGAGATGGTGATCCTGCGTCCGTAGGGGGCTACGCCCTGCTCGACAGGATCGGCGCCGGCGGCATGGGCACCGTGTTCCTGGGCCGCTCGGCCGCCGGACGCAGGGTCGCGGTGAAGCTGGTGCATCCCCAGCTCTGCGAGGACGAGGAGTTCCGCGTCCGGTTCCGGCAGGAGATCGCGGCGGTCCGGCGGGTCAGCGGGGCGTTCACGGCACCTGTCGTGGACGCCGACCCGGATGCCGAACAGCCGTGGATGGCCACGATGTTCGTACCGGGCCCGAGTCTGGCGGCCCAGGTGGACAGCGACGGCCCGGTGACCGGGCCGGAGCTGCGCCTCCTGGCGCTGGGACTCATCGAGGCGCTGCGCGAGATCCACCGAGCCGGGGTGGTGCACCGTGATCTGAAGCCGGGCAATGTGCTGATGGCCGAGGACGGCCCGCGGGTCATCGACTTCGGCATCTCGCGCGCCGCCGACAACCAGACGCTGACCGTGACGGGCAATGTGATCGGCACGCCCCCGTTCATGTCGCCGGAGCAGCTGCGCTCGCCGCGCGACGTCACCTCCGCCTCCGACGTGTTCTCGCTGGGCTCGTTGCTGGTCTACGCGGCCACCGGCAACGGACCGTTCGACGCGGACACGCCGTACATGGCCGGCTACCAGGTGATGTACGAGGAGCCGGCGCTGGAGGAGGTCCCGCAGCCGCTGCGCGACATCGCCGCACGCTGTCTGGACAAGGACCCGGCGGCCCGCCCCGGCCTGACGGAACTGCACGAATGGTTCCGCACGCTGCCGGAGGGCGAGACCGCCTCCACCGACGACATCCCCCGTATCGCGCCCCCGGCCCGCGCCGACACCACCGCCGGCCGCGCGATCCCCGGCGCCTCCACCGAACCCGTCACCCACGGAGGCCGGCCCGGAAAGCGCCGTGGCCGACGGCTCACGTACGCGCTCACGGCCGTCGGCACAGCGGTCGCCGTGACCGGGCTGGGTCTCGCCGCGGTCAACGCCTTCAGCGGTGACACCCACAACACCGTGCGTACCGCTTCCCTGCCGACCGGCTGGCAGCCCTGGCAGACCACGCTCCGCCAGAGCTCCGTGTCCGACACGATGATGGACTCCGGCCCACCGGGATGCGTGTCCGAGGGCACCGTCCTGTACTGCGGCGGCGAGGGTTTCACCGTCGCGAAGGTCGACGCCGCCACCGGCCGCGTCCTGTGGAGGTCCGGCGACTCCGTGCAGAACTCGACGCCGTTCGGCGTACGGAACGGAGTCGTGTACGTCGCCGAGCAGACCCGGGGCGAGTTCCGGACCGCGGCCGTGCACACCGGCACCGGGAAACGGCTCTGGGCGCGCGAGACCCCGAACGACGACTCGGTCGTGTTCGACGGCGGGCTGCTGACGACCACGGGCGACATCGGCGGATTCATCGCGTATGACACGTCGGGGAAGAAGCTGTGGCAGTCACGGAAGGCGGCGTTCTGCGACCCGCTGTCCCTGGCCGGCGTTCCCTACGCCGAGTGCACGATCGCCGGCGAACCCGGTCACGTCCCGGTCACCCTGCTGCGCCTCGACCCGGCCGACGGCACGGCGCACAGACTCGCGGCCCTGCCGATCGGCTCGAAGGGCCTCGGACAGTCCGGGGGCGAACCTGTCTACGCGCAGCCCGCGGCGGCGGCGAACCAGGACGGGGAGATCGAGAGCGAGCGCCGGTACACCACACTGCTGCGGGTCGACCCGCGTACCGGTGCCGTCCGTCCCGTGCCGCTGCCCCGCACCCTGCGCGGCGCGCCGACCCTGCTCGGCGACGACGTCGTGGTCTTCGCCCAGACCAACGGAACCGTCACCGCGGTGTCCGCCACCGACGGCAAGCAGCTGTGGCAACGGTCCACCGGCATGGAGGGCCTGTCGCAGCCGGTCCTGTCGACGGCGTACGACCGGATCTACTTCTCCAACCGCATCGGCCGCGTGCTGGCCATGGAGCTGAGCACCGGACGGGCGCTGTGGCGCACCTCCGCCGTCGACGCCCTGGGGGACGCCTCACAGGACTGGGCGCCCAGCGTGACCCTCGTCCGGGACGCGGTCGTGGCCATGGCGGGCAACACGCTGTTCTCCGTGGGTCCGGACGGCCCCGGGGCCCAGTCCGCCGACTGAGGCCGAGCACCCGCCAACACGCGGGTGGCGCCGGTGAATTGACGCTCCGTCGGATTGAGTACGGGTACTCATGTGGACGACGACCGGGAGCCTCACTATACGGACATGCGATCGATTTCCTTCCCGAAGCCCTTGCTGGCGGCCGCGCTCGGCGGCGTCGTCGTCCTGGCCGGCTTCGGCACGCAGAACGCCACCGCCGATCAAGTCCCCGCTGCCGGTGTCGCCGCGGCGAACGACGGCGCGGAGACACGGTTCCTCGAGTTGGCGAGCCTCATCTCGCAGAGCTGTGCCCCGGACGTCTCCAGCAGCAGCGCCCACGATGTCGCAGCGGCTTCCACGGCCGACGGCACGGCAGCGGATCCGACCCCCGACTCCACCCTGCCGATCCTGGTCGACGACGTGCCGCTGACCACGGCAGAGGAGTGCGCCGGCGGGAAGCACGCCCTGCGCATCAGCAAGGCCTTCTCGGGCACGGACACGGCCACGTACGAGGACATGCGGACGAAGCTGACGAGCCTGCGCTACCCGGCCGCGCGGATCCACCGCATGCCGGACTTCTCGGGCGAACCCGTGGCACGACTCGACCTGCGGGTGGGGGCCGAGCACTTGGCCCTGGAGGTCACCGATACCCACCTGGGTGTGATGGTCGAGGCCTTCGGCGCTCCGGAGGGCGTGAGCGTGACCGAGGTCCGGCTGAAGCCTCGACTGGACCCGCCCACGTCCTGAGGCTCCTGCCGGCGTTTCCCCCACGGCGCCGGCCCGCCGACGCATCCGGGCGATCACCCGTGTCGGGCCATACTGGCCCGGTCCGCACACAACGGCCTGGCGGGGGAACCGGATGCTGACCGGGATCGTGATCGACGCGTTGGATGTCGCGCGCATGGACCGCTTCTGGCGGGAGGCGACGCGGGGCCGGACGGGCGGCCTGCGGCTGCGGTTCGTGCCGGCTCCGGAGCCGAAAGCGACGTACAAGAACCGACTCCACCTCGACCTGGCCGGGGGGCCGGACTGGGAGACGGAAGTGGCGCGCCTGCTCGCACTCGGTGCGAGGCGGGTCGACATCGGGCAGGGGGACGTTCCGTGGGACGTGCTGGCGGACCCGGAGGGAAACGAGTTCTGCGTGCTGCGTCCCGGTCACCCCGGTGTGCTCGCCGACTCCGGTCTCGTCGCGATCTGCCTCGATGTCACCGAGGCGGACTGCTCCCCGCAGGGGGCCTTCTGGGAGGCCCAGACCGGCTGGCCGGTGGTCGAGTCCCACGATTGGGGTGTGCGGCTGCGCCGGAGCCCCGGCAGCACGGTCTCGTTGGTGATGGGGCCGCCCGCCGCGCCGAAGACGGCGCGCAACAGGCTCCGGTTGGAGGTCGTCCGCCGTGACCGGGAACCGGGCGAGTTCCTCGATGCGGCCGGGAACGAGTTCCACATCACGCGGTGATCGCTCCCGAGCACCCCGACCAGTCGTCGGCCGGGCGCATCCTGACAGATGACAGGGACCGGTGGGCCGGTGGAGTCCGTACGTTGACGGAAGTCCACCGAGACCAGGGGGAGAACCGTGATCGTCAGACTTCACCGAATCCTAGGAACCCGAAGAACGAGACCCGGGGGAACAGGCCCCGGGAGAACAGGGTGGGGAGAGCGCTCGTGGGGTCGCCGGGTACGGCTCCTCGTGGCCACGCTCGTGACGGTGGTGAGTCTCGGCCTGCCGGCCGTCGCGGCCACTCCCGCGGCCGCGGCCCCGGGGTGCGCGGTACTCCAGTCCGGTGCGAGCCCCGCGGCGCAGGCGGCCGTCGAGGTCGCGTGCCGGTACGTCGGTCAGCCGTACGCCTGGGGTGGTGGTCACGCCCAGGGAGTGCCCGGTCCGAGTCAGGGCATGATCGACCGCACGTCCCCCCTCGAATCGGCCTCGGACCCGACGTACTGGAGCTTCGACTGCATCGGTCTGGTGCGCTGGGCCTGGTACAAGGCGACCGGCCGGGACCTCATCACCGAGCGCACCACGCAGGCGACCTTCGCGGCGCCGGGGTACGCGCACACGAAGTTCCTGAAGTCGCAGGGGTCGGGCGTCCTGCTGCCCGGCGACATCATGTACTTCGGCCGTGAGGGCTTCGGCCCGACGCATGTCGCGCTCTACCTGGGCAACGGCATGATGGTCGAGGCACCGCAGTCGGGCATGAAGATCCAGGTAAACTCCATCAGCGCGCGCTGGGAGCGCTTCCAGGGCGCGTTCCGCCCGCACGCCGATGTCACACCGCAGGTCTGGTCCTGGGACGGCCGCGGCGGGCTCCACAAGACCTGGGGCCAGCCCAACCTGCGGCAGGACTCGAACACGGGCAGCCGTATCAACTTCACCAACGGCAACGGCATCTCCGTGCACGTGCGGGTGCTGTGCCAACGGGTGGGCGAACGGGCCACGCTCGACGGCATGGTGAACAACGTCTGGTCGTTCCTGCCGGACTACCACAGCTGGATCAGCAACCTCTTCGTACAAGGGCCGGCGCTGCTCAAGGACGTGCCGTCGTGCGGCAACTACCCTGAGATCGGGGGCACGTTGGCAGGCGCGGAGAACAACACGTCCTGCGGCGACGGTACGGCGCCCGACTCCGCGGGAGCCTGGACGGCCAAGTCGACCCCCGTCTTCGGCCGGACCGTGGAGCTGCGCTACAACAGCACCACTCAGTGCGCCTGGGGCCGCATCATCGGCGGCACCGTCGGTGACGAGATCTGGGTCGACCGCAGCGCCGACGGGGGCCACACCTGGGACTCGATGCTCGGCTTCACCACCATCACCTCGGGCAACGACGCGTACACCACCCAGTGGAACGACGCCGGCCTCGTGATGCGGGCCTGCGGCACCAACGGCCCGGGCGGCGCCATCGAGTGCACCGGCTGGTTCTGACCCACCGACGGTCGGGCCGGCCGGTTCCGGGAGGTCCCTTCCCCCGGAACCGGCCGGTCGGCCGTCCCGGCTCCGGCTCACCCCAGGGCGGTCCGCACCGGCGCCGCGACCGCTCGGCGCCCGCGTTCGACCGAGGCGAGCGCGTCGAGGTGCGCCCGGATGTACGGAACGGCCACGGCGTCGAGTTCGCCGTCGATGAAGGCCGGGTGCACGTTGACCTCGAAGACGACTCCGCCGTTCTCGACGGCCAGGTCGACGCCGGCGAAGGGCAGTCCGACCGACGCGGTGGCCGCTACGGCGAGCTCGGCCAGGCGCGTGGGCAGGTCCTCGGGGTCGATGTGGACCGGCGTCGCTCCCCGGCAGGTGTTGCAGGGGGTCTCCGTCGCGGGCTGGATGTGCTCCCTGGCGTGGACGATCCGCTCCCCCAGCACGAAGACGCGGAACTGGTGGCGGTGGCCCTCCGCGGTGATGTTCCCCGCGTCCCGGGACAGGAGCCAGTCGGTGCCGCGCCCGGCGTAGAAGTCGATCGCCCGGTCGAGTGCCGTCGCCGTCGTGAGGTGGAAGGTGTCGTCGCCGCCGGTGCCGACGACGGGCCGCGCCCAGGTGTCCCGACCGAGCCTGTCGAAGGCGGCCATCGCCTCCTGGCGGCCGGGCCGGGACAGGACGACGGTGTCCATCTGGGCGACTCCGTCCCGGGCGAGGCGTGCCACGGTCAGGTTCTTCTCGGTCGCCGCCCGCCAGGCGTCGGGGTCCCCGGCGAGTGTCACCACGTCGTGGCGCCGCAGCAGGCGCTGGAAGTCCGCGAGCGGGCGGCGCCGGTGGGGCGGGATCTCGTAGAGGACGACCGCGTCGGGCGTGATGTCCAGGTCCTGCTCAGGGACCCGCAGGCGTAAGCGTCCCCCTTCGGGGACCGCGTGGCCCGATCCGCCGGTGGCGAAGTGCCGTGCGTCGATCCTCACCGGGGGTGTGCCGGTGAGGAGTTCGACGGCTTGTGCCAGGTACTCGCGGCAGCCTTCGGGCGAGGTGGGGTCGGCGATCAGGGCGATGCGGGGTCGGAACACAGCTGCCTCCACGGAAGCGTTCGACGCCCGCTCGTGCCGCGGGCTCGCGATGGCTCGGCACGAGCGGACTCACGAGTGGTTCACGAGTGGTTCACGGGTGTTCACGGGTGGTTCCTGTGTCGCGCGTGGTCGTCGGCGCGCGTGTCGCCCTGGAAGCCGCTGCGCCGGAACCGGTTCGGCGGCAGGGCCGGACGGCCGGTGACCACAGGAGGTTCCGCCCTGCCGCATCCCTTCCGCAGGGCCGTGGCGCCACGGTAGGCGCCCGACGGGTGGCCGGACAGGGCGCACGCGAACCGTCCGCCTGCTCCCGGCCCTGCGCCGTCCGCCCCCGCTCGTGCGCCCTGGGGTGGCGTATGAACGGAATCAGGTCTGGGGACGGTTGCGGCACAGGCAGAACGGATGCCCGGCCGGGTCTGTGTAGACCTGCCAGCCGTAGCCGGCCTCGCCGACGAAGCTCTTCTGGAAGGTGGCGCCCAGCTCGGTCACCCGGCGCTGCTCGGGCTCGAACTCGTCCACCTCGAAGTCGAGGTGGAACTGCTGCGGATGTTCCTGGCCCGGCCAGCTGGGCGGCTGGTAGTTGTCCACCTGCTGAAACGACAGCTCGATGCCGTCGTTGCGCAGGTTGACCCAGGTCTCGGTACTGATGTCGGTGTTGATCTCCCAGCCCAGCAGCTCGGCGTAGAACCCGGCCAGCTTCCAGGGGTCGGGGCAGTCGAGGATGACATCAGTGAACTTCAGCATCCGATCATCATAAATCGCGGCGCCGGGCCTCCGCGACGCGAGAGGCGGCGCCGTACCCCGAGCCCGATCAACGCGCGCCCACCTCTTGACCCGGATCCCGCCCGTAGGCGATTTTTATCGATACAAACCGTCTCTCCCAGGAGCCTCACGTGCCGGACGCCACCGCGGTCATCAACCTCGACATCGAGGGCCCGACGATCAGCCGACACCTCTACGGCCATTTCGCCGAGCACCTCGGCCGCTGCGTCTACGGCGGCTTCTGGGTCGGTGAGGACTCGCCGATACCCAACGAGGGCGGCATCCGCCTCGATGTCGTCCAGGCCCTGCGCGCCCTGGACATCCCCAACCTGCGCTGGCCGGGCGGGTGTTTCGCCGACGAGTACCACTGGAAGGACGGCATCGGCCCCCGCGAGCAGCGCCCCCGCATGGTCAACACCCACTGGGGCAACGTCGAGGAGAACAACCACTTCGGCACCCACGAGTTCATGGCCCTGTGCGAACTCCTCGGCACCGAGCCCTACATCAGCGGCAACGTCGGCTCCGGCACCGTGCAGGAGATGAGCGAGTGGGTCGAGTACCTCACCCGTGACGGCGACAGCCCGATGGTGCGGCTGCGCAAGGCCAACGGCCGCGAGGAGCCGTGGCGGGTGAAGTTCTGGGGCATCGGCAACGAGACCTGGGGCTGCGGCGGCAACATGCGCGCCGAGTACTCCGCCGACCTGGCCCGCCAGTACGCCACGTACTGCCGCGACCACGGCGACAACACGCTGTACCGCATCGCCTCCGGCGCCTCGGGCGCGGACTACCAGTGGACCCGCACCCTGATGGAGCAGATCAACTGCTTCGGCTGCGAGGCCACCCCGCGCACCTTCTTCCAGGGCATCTCCGTCCACCACTACACGCTGTCCGGTCCCTGGGAGGCCAAGGGCAGCGCGACCGGCTTCGACACCGAGGACTACTACCGGACGATGGTCTCGGCCCGGAAGATCGACGAGATCCTCACCGGCCACTCCACGGTCATGGACCTCTACGACCGGGGACGTACCGTCGGTCTGGTCCTGGACGAGTGGGGCACCTGGTGGGACGTCGAGCCGGGCACCAATCCGGGCTTCCTGTTCCAGCAGAACACCCTGCGCGACGCACTCGTGGCCTCCACCCACTTCGACATCTTCCACAAGCACGCCGCACGCCTGTACATGGCCAACATCGCCCAGACCGTCAACGTCCTCCAGGCCATGATCCTCACCGACGGCGACGCGCTGGTGCTGACCCCGACGTACCACGTGTTCGAGATGAACAAGGGCCATCAGGACGCCACGTCGCTCGCCGTGCACCTGCGCACCCGGGACGCCCACCGCCGTGTCGGCGACACCGAGTTGGAGACCGTGTCCGCCTCGGCGAGCGTCAAGGACGGCAAGGTGCTCGTCTCCCTGTCCAACCTGGACGCCGAGGAGCCCGCCGAGGTGACCCTCGATCTGCGCGGCGGCGGCATCGCTGAGCCGGTCGCCCGCATCCTGACGGCCGACCGGATCCAGGCCCACAACACCCCGGACGCCTCGGCGGCCGTCGCCCCGCGCCCCTTCGACGCCCTGAAGACCACCGACCAGGGCCTGGCCCTCACCCTGCCGCCCCACTCCTTCGTCACCGTCCAGGCCTCACTGACCTGACCACCATGGCGACGATCCAGGACGTGGCGAAGGCGGCCGGGGTCTCGGCGATGACCGTCTCCAACGTCATCAACGGTCACCCCAACGTGCGCGAGGCGACGCGGGAGAAGGTCCTCAAGGCGATGACCCGGCTCGACTACCGGGTCAACGTCTCCGCCCGCAACCTCCGCAAGGGCCGCACCGGCACCATCGGTCTCGCCGTGCCCGAGGTGAACCGCCCCTACTACGGCCGGCTGGCCGCCGCCATCGTCGACGCCGCCGCGCCGCTCGGCCTGCACGTGAGCATCGAGCAGACCCGCGCGCGGCGGGAGAACGAACTGGCGGCCCTGTCCCTGTCGCGCAACCGCATGTACGACGGCCTCATCCTGAGCACCGTGGGCATGGGTCCGAAGGACACCGAGTGGCTCAAGGTGGACCACCCGGTGGTCATCCTGGGCGAGCGGATCTTCGGGGGCCCCGTGGACCATGTCGCCATGCCCAATGTCGAGGCGTCCCGGGCGGCGACACACCACCTGGTCGAACGGGGCTGCCGGCGCGTCGCGTTCCTGCGCGGGCCGGTCGGCGAGGACATCGACGTGTCGAGCCTGCGCCGGGCCGGCTACCTACAGGCTCTGGAGAGCGCGGGTCTGCCCCCGGACCCGGCTCTGGAGCAGTGCCTGACGTCGTTCACCATGGCCGATGGGGCCCGGTGCGCCCGGCAGATGGTCGAGAGCGGGCTCGATTTCGACGGCGTGTTCTGCGTGACGGACACCGTGGCCATGGGCGTGCTGCGGGGCCTGGCCGACACCGGTGTGCACGTGCCGGACCAGGTCAAGGTGATCGGCTTCGACAACGTCGACGAGAGCGAGTTCCTCGTCCCCGCACTGTCCACCGTCGACCCGGACCACGACACGATGGCCGAGCGCGCGGTCGCCCTCCTGGCCCACCGGATCGAACATCCGGACCTCGGGACGGAACCGGAGGAGTTCGTCTCCCGGTTCTCCGTGGTCGCCCGGGAGTCCACGGGCGACCACCGGCACCCCTGAACCGGGCGCGCGACGCCCGACCCGCGCCGGCCGGGCGGACCGTCAGGACACGACGGCGGTGAGCTCTAGGTAGAGCGGGAAGATGGCCACCATCCGGTCCCAGATGTGTGCGCGCCCGGTCAGGGACGCGACGCAGGCGCGTGCGCTGAACCGGCGAGTGCCGGCCTGCTATCGGGCCCGTCGGCTCACGGCGAGGCCGTGGTTTCGTCGAGGTCGGGAAGGCTGTGCCCGCAGATCTTCTCGGTGGCTTTCTGCGCCGCGTCCCATCGTTCTTCCGTGGGTCCATAGTCGATGACGATGCCGGGCCGGGGCTTCTTCTCGGCGATGAAGCGCGCCACCGTGGTGCCGGCCGAGGCCCACTCCGTCAGTGCCGGGCGCAGGTTCCCGTGGGCCGTCGGCGCGATCAGGGTTAGACGGTCGGCGAAGTCCTGGTAGGTCTTCGCGACATCGGCCCGCAGCGCGGGATCCTTCTTCTTCCCGTCGCCGAGGGCCAGGGCCATGGCAAACAGCTGGTCGTACGCCATGGTGTCCACCAGCTGGCAGACCTCGGACGTGGCGTCGACGCCGGGGGACGCGGTGGTCGTCGCCGCAGGGCCGGAGGAAGCCGGGGCGGACGTCCGTGGCGCTCCCCCAGTTCCACTCTGGGCAGAGGATTGGCCGGAGCAACCCGCCAGGGCGAGCGCCAGCACCATGGCGAAGCCGACGGCCGTCTTTGCGCTCACGAGATCCTCCCTGGCGTTGCCCTGCCCGCTACGTCCTGGCCCGAGTCCGAGACACACCGTACGGATCGCTCGCGGGACCGGTCCCCGGCCTCGCCAACGCCCGTACACGCGACCTCCTTTGAGGGGATCGAAAACGACTGGAGCCGTGCCGCCGGCCGCCCCTACGGTGGTGCCGAACCGAGTCGTCCAGGAAAGGACGTGCCGTTGTACACCGTGTGAGACCTCCCGAGAGCTGACTCGTCGCGCGTCGCGCAGGTGCGTCGCGCTGCTTTTTGCTGCGGACTTCTCACTGAAACCGGTGTACTTCTGTGCTCGAAAACTGGGTGGTCATGCCCACCTGCCTGCCGCTCGTTCGCCGCCGTTGCCACACGTGCGCGTCCGAGCGTTTCCGGACCGACGGCAGATTTCGCGTCAACGCGAACCACAAGCTCCTCGACGTCTGGCTCCTCGCGCTCTGCACCACCTGCGGGACGACCACGAAGATCACGGTCCTGGAGCGGACGAACGTGCGCTCCGTACGGCCTGAGCTGCTGGACCGGCTGCACGACAACGACCCTGGCCTGGCAGCGGAGTTGCTCCAGGATCCGGTCGTGCGGCGCCGTAACCGCATCGCCCTCGACTGGGAGGGCGCCTGGCGCCTCGACACCGGCGGAACGGACCATCTCGACCGCGAGGTGATCGACGTCCGGGTCCGCTTCGCGGCGCGGATTCCCGTCCGGCCGGTGCGCGTGGTCGCTGAGGGGTGCGGTCTTTCACGGGCCGATGTCGACAGGTTGATCAGGGAAGGGAAGCTTGTCTCGGCGGTTCGGCTGAGCGGCAGGCTCTCCGGCGACTTCACCTTCACGCTGAAGCGCTGAACCCTTCGCGGGACCGGGCCTGTCCGGCGAGTTCCGCCGGACAGGCCCGTACTGGCGGTCGTTGCGGCCACTACGCGGCCGGCGCGCCGCTCCGCTCCGCCTTGCGGTGCCGTGCGGCCAGGCGGGAGCCGGACTCGCGGCGGGCGGCTCGGCGCAGCAGCGGGACCGCGAGGAGGAACCCGAAGACCGCCCAGGCGGTCAGGACCAGGGCCACCAGGGGCAGTTCCCAGGAACCGGCCACCTCGGCGGTCCGTGCCGCGTCCGGGAGCAGCGCCGAACGCAGGCCCTGCGCCATCCACTTGAGCGGGAAGACCGCGGCCACCTGCTGGACCGGCGCGGGCAGCGAGGTGAACGGGAACATCGTCCCCGAGGTGAACAGCAGCGCCAGCGCCGGCAGCATGATCAACGCCAGCGCCTCACGGGGGTTGGGCAGCACGGCGCCCACGGCCGCGCCGAGCGGTACGACGGCCAGCAGTCCGAGCGTGGTGACCCACGCCAGCGTCAGCCAGCCGCCCGGCCCGTGCGGCAGCGGCCCGTCCACGAGCAGCGCCGCGGCCGCCAGGAGCACCGCCAGCGTGCCGACCGCCATGGCGACCACCAGCAGGCACTTGGCGACGAGGTAGGCCGGTATCCCGCCGGGTGTGGCGCGCAGCCGCAGCAGGGTGCCCTCCTCCCGCTCGGTCACGAGTATCTGCGGGAGGTTGATCAGCCCGACCTGGAACAGCAGGTAGGCGGCGAAGCCCGCCAGCATCAGATGGGCCATCGGGGTCCGGGTGCCGGGCACGTCGTCGCCGACGTAGGCGACGACGAGCAGCACGACGACCACGTTGACCAGATGGCCGGACATCTCCTTGCCGTTGCGCAGCAGGTGCCGCAGTTCGATGCCGCCGCGCTGGAGCCCGGCACGCCAGCTGTTCGTCATGGGGGTCCTCCTCATGCGGCCGGTACCTCCTCGTTCGCGGCCGCGTCCGCTCCGGCGGCCTCGTGGTTCACCATGTGGAGGTAGGTGTCCTCCAGCGTCGGGCGGCGGACCTCCAGGTCGGCGATCGGGCCGTCGGCGTGCCGGTGGAGTTCCCAGACCAGCAGTGAGGGGTCCTCGGTGCGTTCGCGGCGGGGTGTCCCGTCGTCGTCCGTCCAACGGACCTCGGCCTGGGCGGCGGCCCGCCGGGCCAGTTCCGCGGGCGTGCCGCAGCCTCGGATCCGGCCGCCGACCAGCATGGCGATCCGGTCGGCGAGCCGCTCGGCCTCCACCAGGTCGTGGGTGGTGAGCAGGACGGTGACGCCGTCGTCGCGGGCGAGTCGTTCCACCAGGACGTGGAACTCGTGCCGCGCCTCCGGATCGAAGCCGGTGGTCGGCTCGTCCAGGAAGAGGAGTTCGGGGCGGCCGACGATGCCGAGCGCGACGTCGAGTCGCCGACGCTGCCCGCCGGAGAGCCGGTCCACCTGCTGGCCGGCCTGGTCGGTGAGGCCGACCAGGGTCAGCAGGTCGGCCGGGTCGCGCGGGTCGGGGTAGTACGTCGTGAAGTGTGTCAGCAGTTCGCCGACCCGCCAGCGGCGGTGGTCGCGCCAGGACTGAAGGACCAGCCCGATCCGGCCGCGCCACGCGTCGTCGCCCCGCTCCGGATCCGCGCCGAGGACGCTCACCTCCCCGGCGGAGCGCCGCCTGAAGCCCTCCAGGATCTCGACCGTGGTGGTCTTCCCGGCACCGTTGGGCCCGAGCAGGGCGAAGACCTCGCCGCGTTGGATGTCCAGGTCGACGCCGTGGAGGACGTCCGTGTCGCCGTATGTCATCGTCACGTCGCGCGCGTGGACGACGGGTCGGTCGGATATGTGCTTCGGCGTCATCGTCCTGCCCCCGAATGGTGTGGCCGTCCTGGTGGTGTCCCGGTCGCCGCCTGGGGAGGGGAACCCTCGACGATCGCCCGGAGTGCCGCGACGTGCCCCTCGAAGGCGGTGCGGCCGCGGTCCGTCAGCCGCACCCGGGTACGGCGGTTGCGGCCGCCGCCCTCCTTGTGGAGTTCCAGGTATCCGGCCTCCTCCAGGGTGTGCAACTGCTTGGAGAGCGCGGAGTCGCTGAGCGAGAGGCTGTCGCGGACGAACGCGAAGTCCGCCCATTGCGTCGCGGCGAGCAGCGCGACCACCGACAGCCGGGTGGCGGGATGGATCAGTTCGTCGAAGCCGGCGGGCGTACTCATCGGTCCTCGCCCGCTTCCTGCGCGTCGGCGGTCCGTGCGCCGTGGTCCCGCGCCGACCTGGCCGCCCAGCGGCTCGTCGGCCCCACGAACAGCACGAACACCGCGGCCGAGACGGTGGCCTGGATCAGACTGCCGGACATCGGCTCCAGGTGATCGAGCAGCCGGCCGGACAGCAGGGTCGTGCCGCCGGTCACCGCCGCGCCCGCGAAGAAGGTGCCGGCCATCCTCGGGGTGCAGCGGGTGTGGTGCAGGCGCACCCGGCTGCGGCGGTTGCGGATCACGCCCAGCACGCTCAGCACCGCGATGTACGCCACGATGGCCAGCGCCACGCCCCACCCGGGCAGGTCCAGCCCCAGACCGGCCAGGAAGAGCCACATGAGCGCGGCCGTGGCCCAAGTGGTGCCCGAGTCGTCCGCCGCGGACCGCTCGATCTCGTCGTACACCCGCTCCTGCGGCACTCGGATCCGTTGCAGATCCCGCCATGCCTGTTCGGCGTCCACCGGCGTGCTCACGGCTCTTGCCCTCCCGTTCCCGTTTTACTTTCCCACTGGGAAAGTTACCCTTTACTTTCCTGGTAGGCAAGTTGCTGATTCGTCGGTAGCCGCACCGGTGGGAACGGGAAGAGGGCTCATGCACCCTGGGCGGCGCCGTGCTGGACCGGCTCGTCGAGCGGGGCCTGTTGCGCCGGGAGGACAAGAAGACGCTGGACGTGTTCCGCACGACGGTCACGCGGGCCGCGGACACCCGGCACGCGGAGGCCCTCGTGGGGCGGGTGCGCGCGGCGCTGGTGGACGGCGTGGAGCCCGATGCCCGTACGGCGACGGTGATCGGCCTGCTCTCCGCGAGCGGCACGCTGCCGAGCCTGCACCGCTCCGTCCCCTGGTCGGGTACGGTCCACCAGCGCGCGAAGCGGCTGGAACAGGCGAGTTGGGGCGCGAAGCGGTCAACACCGCGGCCACCGACTGAGCAGGCGCGGTCGGCTCCCGAACGGGCGGTCTCCTTGTCGGGGTCGGTGTGAACACCTGCCTCCACGGACTCGACCGTCCCGTGCGGGCGGACGGACCGGATCAGTTGGCCGAGGCGCGGGCCGCCACCGGGTCCACGGCACATGTCGACGCCCTGGCCGTCGGTCGGTTCGGCGATGGCCTCGTCCCGCTTCCGGGAGGGGTCGGCGACCACGGTCGCGTCGGCCTCGATCGCCCGGCGTGCCTACCGACCTTCCGCGTCGACGACACCGGAGCGATCGGGCCGTCCGCGTCACGGCATGGCCGCCACCCCCGGACACCAGGACGGTCCGCCTGAACCACGGGAGTGGGGAACCGGTCGCAGCCGCTCCCCCACCCTCACCACCGGCTCATGTCCGAGACGACGCGTCACAACGGCCGGTCGTGGCCGGCGTATAGGGAGACGGTGGTGGCCCGGGCCCCGTCGACGGCGGTCGGGGCGGAGCGGGACGTCGTACGCCGATGGCGGTGGGTGAGGTGCCGGTCCAGCAGGGTGTTCGCGAGTGCTGCCAGGGCGAAGGCCGCGCCGACCCAGCCGATGCCCGCCGGGCCGGGACCCGCGTCGATGGCCAGGCCCGAGACCCAGGGAGCGACGGCGATGCCGACATTGAAGGCGGCGATGTTCATCGCCCCGCCGAGCGTCCTGGTTTCGCCCAGGATGCCGAACACCCGGGCGTTGACCGCCGGGTTGGTGGCGAATCCGCCGGCCGCGAGAAGGACCACGAGCGGGATCACCACCGCGGGGATCTCCGCGGTCGGCGCGAGTGCGGCGGCCACCACCGCGACCGTGCCCATGCCGGTCAGGAGGACGCCGAAGGGAGCCCGGTCGCCCGTGCGGCCGCCCACGATGAGGCCGGCCAGCGCACCCGCTCCGTACAGTCCGAGCACCACCGGGACGAGCCTTTCCGGGATGCCCGTGACGTCCTCCAGGAGGGCGCCGAGGTAGGAGAAGACCGCGCTGGTGGCGGAGATCGTCAGCGCGGTGGTGGCGTAGGCCCTCCACAGCCGGGGCACGGCCAGGGACCGGAGTTCGGTCCGCAGCCCCGGCCGCGCGGCGGTGGTGTCGCGCCCGGCGGGGAGGGCGAGCAGTACCGCGGTCGCGGACAGCGCGGTCGTCGCGGCCACCGCCCAGAACGCCGCCCGCCAGTCCGCGTGCTGGGCCAGCAGGGTGCCGGCCGGAACGCCGAGAATCATGGACAGGCTCAGCCCGGCCACGACCACGGACATCGCCTTCCCACGCCGGTCGGCGCTCACGAGGGAGACCGCGGTGACCGAGGCCAGCGCCCAGAACCCGGCGTACGCCATGCCCGTGACCGCCCGCATGGCGAGCAGGAAGCCGAAGTGCGGCACGAGCGCGGCGGCCGCGTGCCCGGCGACGAACACCGCCTGGAAGCCCACGAGCGCCGCGCGGCGGGGCAGCCCCAGGGTGGCCAGGGTCAGCAGGGGTGCGCCGATGACCATGCCGACGGCGAACGCCGAGACCAGCAGGCCCGCCTCGGACAGGGAGACATCCAGGTCTGCGGCCAGGGCGGGCAGCAGCCCGGAGAGCATGAACTCCGAGGTGCCCTGGGCGAACGTGGCGAATCCGAGGACGTGGACGATGAAGGGCATGGTGGGGTGCTCCGTACTCCGGGACTGCCGTACTTCGGGACTGTCGTGCTCTCCAGGCTGGTGCCGCCGGAAGGCGGGTCGGTCCGCACAAGTGGCCCAGCCGTGCCTGGGTCCGGCTGGGCCACCCTGGGCGGGATGGCGGGCCCGCCCCGCGCGAATACTGGAGGGATGGACCGGAACGCCGAGTTGGGAGACTTCCTGCGCACCCGCCGGGCGCGCCTGAGCCCGGGGGACGCGGGTGTGGTCCCGGGCGGGGGCGTGCGCCGGGTACCGGGCCTGCGCCGCGAGGAGGTCGCCAGCCTGGCCGGGGTGAGCGCTGACTACTACACCCGCCTCGAACAGGGCCGCCACCCGCACGTCTCCGAGGCCGTCCTGGACGCCGTCGCCCGCGCCCTGCGCCTGGACGACGACGAACGCGACCACCTGTTCAACCTCGCCCGCCCCCGCACGCCCCGCTCACGGCGTCACCGCCGTCCGGAACGTGTGCAGCGGGCACGGCCCGAGGTGCACCGGATGCTCGATGTCCTGAACGGCGTCACCGCGGCCTTCGTCACCAACCACCGGCAGGACGTACTGGCCGCCAACCCGCTGGCCAGGGCCCTGATCACCGACTGGGACGAACTGCCTTACCGCGACCGCAACTTCGCCCGCTACGTCCTCCTCGACCCCACCGCCCGCGAGCTGTACACGAACTGGGACGAGGTCGCCGAACGCGTCGTCGCCGATCTGCGCCTGGTGGCCGGACGCCACCCCGACGACGCCCGGCTGAACGAACTCATCGGCGAGGCGATCGTCAAGGTGCCGGAGTTCGGCGCCTGGTGGGACAGCCATCGCGTGGCCCTGTGCGCCTACGGCACGCAGCGCTTCCACCACCCGCTGGTCGGCGAGTTCGCCCTGCACCACGAGACTCTCACCCTGCCGTCCGACCCGGACCAGGCCCTCTGCGTATACACCGCCGAACCCGGCTCCCCCTCCGCACAGACCCTCGCCCTCCTCGCCAGCTGGAGCGCCCCTCCAACCCTCCGAGGGCACCTGCCGAACGAGCGGGGTGGCTGTTAGGCTCCCGAGGACGTTGTTCGTGCATCGAGGAGACACAGACGTGGTGGGTGAAGACGACATCTCCGGGTGAGATCCGGATCTGACGGCCACCGGACGCGCTTTCAGGAGCGCCGCCGACGTGGCCGGTTCGTCGTACCCCTTTGCCCACGTCTGCCCAGGGCGGGAGTCTGTCCGCCCGCAGCCTTCTTGAGGTCTTCTCCATGTCCGACGCCGCCGTCGTCTGCTCGCATCTCTCCTTCGCCTGGCCGGACGACACTCCGGTCTTCGACGACCTGTCCTTCACCGTGGCCACCGGCCGCACGGGCCTGGTCGCACCCAATGGCTCCGGCAAAAGCACCCTGCTCAAGCTGATCGCCGGGGAACTGAAGCCCGCCGTCGCCTCGGTGGCCGTCGGCGGCACCCTGGGGTACCTCCCGCAGACCCTCCCCCTGACCGGCGATCCCACCGTCGCCGAGGTGATCCGCGCCCAACTACTCAGGCGTCCCGACGTATTGCTGCTCGACGAGCCGACCAACAACCTCGACCTGGCCGGCGTGGGCCAGTTGGAGAGCGCGCTCACGGAGACCGGAGCCCCCGCGGTGTGAGCCGCCGGCCTGTCCAGTGGCCCGCGTCCGCGGCCGAGTGCCCGGCGGGCCGACCACCGATCACACCTGTGTCGACCACCGATCCCACCTGTGAGGGAGACTCGTGCCCCAGCCCGCTCTGCTCGCCCACGATCTCGTCCGCAACCTGGGCGGCCGCCGCGTCCTCGACGGCATCTGCCTGACCGCCTCCCCCGGCCACCGCATCGGCCTGATCGGGGAGAACGGCGTCGGCAAGTCCACCCTGCTGCGCGTGCTCGCCGGCGTCGACGAACCCGACGCCGGAAGCGTCACCCGCCCCGCCGAACTCGGCTTCCTGCACCAGGAGATGCCGTACGACGCCGACGCGACCATCGCCGCGGTGCTGGACGACGCGCTGCGCGAGGCCCGTGAGGACCTCGCCGAGCTGGACCGGCTCGGCGAGGAACTCGGCCGCGTCCCGGCGGACGATCCCGGCCACCAGGAGCTCCTCGACGCCTACGGCAGGCGCCTTGAGCTGGCCCAGGACCGGGAGTCCTGGGACGCCGACCGCCGCGCGGCCCTGGTCCTCGACGGCCTGGGCCTC
Source organism: Streptomyces lincolnensis (assembly GCF_001685355.1). Lineage (GTDB taxonomy): Bacteria > Actinomycetota > Actinomycetes > Streptomycetales > Streptomycetaceae > Streptomyces > Streptomyces lincolnensis. The sequence goes on from NZ_CP016438.1 coordinate 1,329,549, forward strand.
AGCTCGTTCGGGCACGACCGCACACTCGGCTCCCTCTCCGGCGGACAGCGCGGCCGGCTGGTCCTGGCCGCGCTGCTCGTCCGGCGACCGCCGGCGCTGCTGCTCGACGAACCCACCAACCACCTCGACGACGGCGCCGCCGCCTTCCTGGAGGAGCAGATCCGCAACCTGCCCGGGACCGTGGTGCTCGCCAGCCACGACCGGGCTTTCCTCGATGCCGTCTGCACCGACCTGATCGACCTCGACCCGGCGGTGGACGGCCCGGTCCGTTACGGCGGCAACTACAGCGCCTACCTGTCCGAGAAGCACGCCGAACGGGAACGCTGGGAGCGGCGGTACGCCGAGGAGCAGGAGGAGCTCGCGGAGTTGCGGCACGCGGCGGGGGTGACCGCGCACCGGGTCGCGCCGGACCGGGGGCCGCGCGACAACGAGAAGATGGGCTACGCCCACCGGGGAGGTCGGGTGCAGAGCCAGGTCTCCCGGCGGGTCCGCAACGCCACCCGGCGGCTGGAGGATCTGGAGCGCACCCGGGTCGCCGAACCGCCCCGGCCGCTGCGGTTCGCCGCTGGGGAACTCGCCGCCCGAGCGGAGGAGAGCCCGCGGCCCGTGGTGTCCCTGTCCGACGTGCGGGTGCCGGGCCGGCTGGCGCTGGACACCCTGGAGGTGGCGGCGGCCGACCGGCTGCTGGTCACGGGCGGCAACGGGGCGGGCAAGTCCACGCTGCTCGCCGTGCTCGCCGGCCGTCTCCCGGCCCAGGGCGGGATCGACCGGCGTCCCGGGCTGACGGTGGGGCTGCTCACCCAGGACACCGAGTTCGAGCGTCCCGACCGTACGGTCAGCGACACCTACGCGCTGTCGCTGGGCCCGGAGCGGGCTGAGAAGGTGCCGTTGGGCTCGCTCGGTCTGATGCACGAGGCGGACCTGGACAAGCCGGTCGGACAGCTGTCCGTGGGGCAGCGCCGACGGCTCGCGCTGGCGCTCCTGGTGGCCCGTCCGCCGCAGCTGCTGTTGCTCGACGAACCCACCAACCACCTGTCCCCTCGTCTGTGCGACGAGCTGGAGGCGGCTTTGGGCACCGGTCCGGGTGCGATCGTGGTCGCCAGCCACGACCGCTGGCTGCGCCGACGGTGGCAGGGCCGCGAACTCCGGCTGTGACGGCGAGGCACGCGCGCTCACGCCCCCGCCCGGAGGGGCGGGGCCTCCCCGCAACGGTGACGCTCCTTGCCTCCCGCAATAGTCACCAGTCAAGATGGTGATGTGAATCTCGACCATGTTTTCGTATGCGGACACCCGGCCCTCGACTTCGCGGCCACCCTCCGCGCCCGGCGCTCGACGCGGTTCGAGATGTTCGTGACGCCGGAACGGCTGAACGCCTGGTATCTGGAGTCCGGACTCGTGGACACGATCACGCCCGGCAAGGAGGACGACGTCCGCGGGGCGATCACCGTGCGCGAGGCCGTCTACCGGCTCGTCACCGACCGCCGCCTCGGCGAGGAGTTCGACCGGGAAGCACTCGCCGTCGTCAACGCCGCCGCCCGCAAGGCCCCCGTGACGCCGCAACTCGCCCCGAAGGGCCGGCAGACCGACGCGACGCCGGCCCAGACGCTGGCGACCGTCGCCCGGCAGGCCGTGGAACTGCTCGGCGGACCGGACGTCCCTCTGATCAAGGAGTGCGGCAACCCCGAGTGCACCCGGGTCTACATCGACCGCTCCCGGGGCATGCGGCGCCAGTGGTGCGGCATGGAGTCCTGCGGCAACAAGTTCAAGGCGGCCGCCTACCGCTCACGCAAGAAGACCGCGCCCTCCGCGCCCGCAAGCTGAACACCCCGCCGAGGCCGGTGGGACAGGGATAGGGTGACACCTATGGGAAACACACGTTCGACAGGGCCGACGGGCTTCAGGTAGCCCGCCAGGAGATACCTGGCGGTTGCCGCGAACGGAGTCCCGTGACCCGCACCGCCCACCATCTGCCCCCTTCACGCAGTCGGAAGACACCCGACCACTCACCGGGAAAGCCCTGGCGTTCCGTGGTCCTCCACGACCTCAGGTACAGCGCGCAGAGCTTCACCGACGCGACACGAGAGTCCAGAAGGCCTCAACCTCGCCGTGTCCGCCGCACGGTGGCCGTCTACTCCTTCCCCCGGCATCGGCGGGACGGCTCCGTCGCCGAGTGGTCCGCGCTGGAGGAGCGCCGGGCGCGACAGCGGCTCCGGGCCCAAGTGGGCACTCTCCTGCGGCTGGTGAACGCCACCACCGGCGAACTGGCGCTCGATGCCGCGGACACCGTGGACATACCTCCGGCACGCCATCGGCGCAGCTCGCTCTGGCTCGCGTAGCACCGCGGACGACCTGACGACCGGACTGCCGGACGGCTAGCGGCGGCGGGCGTGGCCGAGATAGGTGACGACGGGCCTGCCGTCGGGTTCGAGGACGAAGTCGGTCATCGTCGGGATCGCCGCATCGGTGATCTTCCCGCTCCGGCGGGCGACGACGGCACGCACGAGGCCGAGGACGCTCCTGGGCTTGAAGGAGCAGATGCCCTCGCCGCGCAGGCCGTTCGCGGCGAGCGCGGCCTCGACCTCGTCGGGCGTACGCAGCCGCGCGGCCGCGTAGCGCCGGCGGGGCATGATCCGCGTGAACGGCACCGCCTGGAAGGCGCCGAGATAGATCAGCCGGGATACCGGTGTGCGGTTGACCGTGTCGTAGAACAGCACACCGTCGGGTCGCAGCAGGCGGGACGCGTGCGCGAGGACCCCGTCCAAGTCGTCGGTGATCTCGAAGGTGTCGGTACAGAAGACGACGTCGAAGGATGCGGCGGTGAGGCCGGGGTCCTCGGCCGGGGCGGTGGCGTACTCGACGCGCTCGCCCTGGGCCTCCTGCCGGGCCAGGGCCGTGGCCTTCGGGGAGGGGTCGAGCGCGACGACCCGGAAGCCGAGGTCCGCCAGGCCACGGGCGAGGAGGCCGCGTCCGCCGCCGATGACCAGGGCGTCTCGGCCGGCGGTGTCGATGCCGAGCCGGCGCAGGGTCGAGGTCAGGTATTCCAGGCGTACGTCCTGGAAGGTGAGGGCCCGGATATGGCGGCCGTCGACCGCGTCGGGGGCGGGCGAGTCGAGTTCGACGATCGGAGTCACGGCGTCCTCCCCAGTGGGTTTCCCGAGGAAACCCACCCTAGTCTCCTTAAGGAACCTGGGTACCCTGGGACGGTGACCAGAACCTCGCTCGCCGACGTCGCGTGCTCGATCGCGCGCGCGTCCGACCTGTTCGCGGACGCGTGGACGGCACTGATCATGCGGGACGTCCTGACGGGGGTGACCCGTTTCGACGATCTCGCCCGCGATCTGGGCATCTCGCGCAAGGTGCTGGCGGCCAGGCTCTCGCGACTGGTGGCGGAGGACGTCCTGACCCGCGAGCGCTATCAGGACCACCCGCCGCGCGAGCACTACGTCGCGACCGAGAAGGGCGAGGAGCTGTATCCCGTGCTGCTCGCGCTGATGCGGTGGGGCGACCGCTGGTACGGCCAGGAGTCCGGACCGCCCGTGCGCATCCATCATCTGGAGTGCGGCCACGACACCGAGCCGGTGACGGTGTGCGGGCACTGCGGCCACGCGCTCACCGTCGACACCACCACCCAACTCCCGGGCCCCGGCGGCCGCGTGGGCCCGGGCACCCAGGTGATCGGGCCCCTGGTCGCGGCCAGACGGCCACCCGAACAACCACCGACGGTTCCCAAGAGGTAGACGTGCAGCGCGTGGCCCGGCAGCGCCACGAACACGAGCGCCACCGGGACCACACGCCGAAGCGACTTGCACGCGGAGGGCGTCCTGGGCGGAAGGCGTCCTAGACGGTGAAGCCGCCGTCGATACTGATCGTCGCACCCGTCAGAAAGGCCGACTCGGGCCCGGCGATGTAGGCGATCAGACCGGTCAGTTCGCCGGGAACCGCGTACCGGCCCGCCGGGGTCAGCCGGGTCATCACCTCGGCGAGTTCGCCGTCGTGCGGGTTGGACTCGGTGTCGACCGGGCCGGGCTGGACGTTGTTCACCGTGATCGCCCGGGGCCCCAGTTCCCGGGCCAGCGCCCGGGTGAATCCACCGACGGCCGCCTTGGAGAGGGCGTACAACGTGCCGTACGGAATCGGGATCCGCTCGGCGTAGACACTGCCGATCGAGATGATCCGGCCGCCGTCCCCCATGTGCCACAGCGCTTCCTGAGTGGCCACGAACATGGAGCGCACATTGACCGCGACGGACTGGTCGAAGTCGTCGAGCGTGAGCTCGTCGAGCGGCCCGAAGGCACCACCACCCGCGTTGTTCACGAGGATGTCCAGGCGACCCCACTCCTCGACCGTCCGCCGGACGGTCGCCCGGACCGCCTCGGCGTCGGTGGCGTCAGCTCTGATCGCCACAGCCCTGCCGCCCTCGGCCGTGATCTCCGCGACGACCTTCTCGGCACGCTCGGAGGAGGCGTTGTACGTGAGGGCCACGGCCGCGCCCTCGCGGGCCAGACGGCGGGCGATGGCCGCACCGATGCCGCGGCTCGCAGCGGTGACCAGGGCGGCTTTCCCGGTGAGCGGTAAGCCCGTGGCGCTGTCACGACCCGACGTGGGTGTGCGGCTCATGCTCAACCCACCTGGATCCGGGAGCCGTTCTCGGCCAGCCAGGTGTCGAAGTCCTTCAGCGCCGGGTTGATCTCCCGCAGCCGGTCCAGGTCGCGGGCGCCGGTGAACTCCTGGTCGAAGTCGCCGTAGTACTGGAACATGTTGGCGATCTCTTCGCCCGCCGGGACGCCCAGGGAGCGGAAGACGTCGTAGGGCACCGACTGGAAACGCACCGGCTCGCCCAGTACGGCCGCCAGCTTCTCGGCGTACTGCGCGCCGGTCAGGTGGTCGCCGGCCAGGCCGATGGTGTGGCCGATGAACTCCTCGCCGGACTTGAGGATCGCGTAGGCGGTGCGGCCGATGTCGTTGACGTCCACACCGGACAGCAGCTTGCCGTCCTCGAACGGCAGGGTCAGCGTCAGCACGCCGTCCTCGGCCCGCTTGGGCGCCATCACCGACAGGAAGCCCTGGAAGAAGAAGGTGGTGTTCAGGAACGTGGTGGGCACCCCGGCCTGCCGGAACAGTTCGTTCGCCTCGCCCTTGACGTCGAAGTGCGGCACGTTGTACTTCTCCTGGAGCACCGGCATCCGCTCGTCCTCCAGCGGCAGCAGCTCCCGGGTGTCCTCCAGCGTCGACCACACCACGTGCTTCAGGCCGGCGCCCTTCGCGGCCCGCACCAGGGTCTCGACCTCCTCGGCCTCCTTGGCCGCCGAACCGTGCGCCCAGAAGTTGGTGACCAGGAAGGCACCGTAGGCACCCTCGAACGCCCGGTGCACGCTCGGCTCGTCGTAGAAGTCCGCCCGCACCACCTCCGCACCGAGCTCCGCGAGTTCCTTGGCGGCCGGCGAGTCCGGGTTCCTGGTCAGCGCGCGCACCGCGAAACCCGAGTCCGGATCGGCCAGGATCACCCGCGCGGCACCGCCGCCCTGCGCACCCGTGGCTCCGGCGACCGCGATGACCTTCTTCTCGCTCATGACACCTGCTCCTGCCCCAAGAAGGGAAACGTTGTTGACGCATCAACTACAACACACATCAGTTGATACATCAACCACGCGGCCGGTATTCGGCGCTCCATGGCCACATCGCGCCCCCGCCGCCCCTGCCGTCCGCCGACAGGCGTGGCGAGTGGCGGGTCAGCCGGCCAGTCCGTAGAAGCGCATCGGTGAGTTCGGCTCGAAACCGATGCGCGGGTACACGGGCGCACCGGCGACGGTGGCGTGCAGGGTGGCCCGGGTCAGCCCGGTGGCGCGGGCGCCCTCGTACAGCGCCTTGCGCGTCACCGCCTCGCCGTAGCCCCGACGCTGCGCGTCCGGATCAGTGGCGACGAGTACGACGAAGAGCCGGCCCTCCGCCTCGATCGTCGCGGCGCAGGCGACCGGGACACCGTCCCGCAGGGCCAGGTAGGCGTAGACCTCCTTCTTCCACAGCGTGGAGCCGGCGATGCCGTCGCGGCCCTGCTCCAGGGGGAAGCCGTAGGCGCGCGAGTTGAGGTCCGCGTAGGCCCGCAGGTGTTCGTCGGTGGTCACGCGCTCGAAGGTCAGGTCCCGATGGTGGGGCTCGGGGACGGGCAGCAGGTCGCCGGCCATGCCAGTGCCCGGGAAGGCGTAGGCCAGGCCCGCGCGCCGGGCCGCCTCGTCCAGCGCCGCGCGTGCGTCGTCCGCGAGCAGGTCCTCGAACAGCCACAGGAAACCCGGCTGCTTCTTGGACCGCATGATGTCGGCCGCCTGGCCAAGACGCTGTCCCAGGAGTGCCGCGTCCGCGCCGACATCGGTCAGTGTCACCGCGTTCCAGAAGGCGAAGCGGCAGTCGGCCCAGCGGACGGCGACGCCCGGCAGATCCCGTACGTCCGCGTCCTGGTCCCGGTCGAGCACCATGGCGCGCCAGACCGTGGAGAGCTGTGCCACCGATTCTTCCGCGGCCGCCAGTTCCGTCACCGCAAACCCCCTCGTCGTGTCGTGTGCGCGATGTCCCGCGCCGGATACGCCGGATACAACGTGCTCCGTCGGCCAGAAGTTCGGCCCCACGGTCCCTTCCGGACTTCCGGACTTCCGCAGGACGCGGCTCTGTTATGGCGGGCGCTCCACGGGTACGGGGCCAGTCTCCCTGTCCCACCAGCGCAGGAGGCGAGAACGATCGACACTGCGGCCCCCAGGACCGTGCACCGATACGCGGACGTCGACGGAATCCGCGTGTTCTATCGCGAGGAGGGTCCCCCGGACGCGCCCGTCGTGCTGCTCCCGCACGGCTATCCGTCCTCCTCGTTCCAGTTCCGCGCCTTCATGCCGGCCCTCGCCGACCGGTGGCGGCTCGTGGCGCCCGACTTCCCCGGCTTCGGCTACAGCGACACCCCCGACCCGGCCGGCTTCTCGTACACCTTCGACGGGTACGCCGGGTTCCTGGAGCGGTTCACCACCGCGCTGAACCTCCAGCGGTACGCCCTCTACCTGCACGACTACGGCTCACAGATCGGGCTGCGGCTGGCCATGCGCGCCCCGGAACGCGTCGCGGCCCTCATCGTCCAGAACGGGGACATCTACGAGGACGAGCTCGGCCCGAAGTACAAGGGGCTCCGCGAGTACTGGGAGCACCCGACCCCCGAGGGGAGGGCGCGGCTGCTGGAGGCCGTGACCGAGGAGGGGCTGCGCGACGAGTTCGTCGGCGAGATCGACGAGCGGCTCGTCGAGCGGATCAGCCCCGACCTGTGGAAGCTGTCCTGGCCCCTGCTGGACTCCCCGCGACGGCGCGAGATCATGGTCGGGCTGATGGAGGGGCTGCGGGAGAACCTCGACTGGTTCCCGAAGTACCAGGAGTACCTGCGGGAGCACCGCCCTCCGACGCTGATCGCCTGGGGGCCCCAGGACGGCTACATGCCCGAGGGCGCCGCCCGCGCCTACCTGCGTGACCTGCCGGACGCGGAGCTCCATCTGCTCGACGGCGGGCACTGGCTGCTGGAGACCCACCTGGAGGAAGTCGTCTCCCTGGTACGGGACTTCCTCGGCAGGGTGCACGGACGGCAGCCGGCCCGGTCCGGACCCTGACGGGCCGCCCGCACGCCGTTGACGTTGACGCGTCAGCCGGCGTACTCGGTGTCGCTGACGTGTTCGAGCCAGGTGACGTCGTCGGTCTCCCACAGCGCGATGTGTGTCATGAAGTGGTCGGGGGCGGCGCCGTGCCAGTGCTCCTCACCCGGTGGTGTCCAGATCACGTCGCCGGGACGTGCTTCGAGGATGTCGCCGCCGCGGGACTGGATGAGGGCGATGCCCTCGACGACGTAGAGGGTCTGGCCCAGGCCGTGGGAGTGCCAGGCCGTGCGGGCGCCGGGCGCGAAGTGGACCGCGTTGGCGCGGGCCCGGGACGGCTCCTCACCGCGGTGGATCACGTCGGCCCACGCGTCGCCGGTGAACCATTCGGCCGGCAGCTTCATCGTCGGCTGCTTCTTCAGCAGTTCCATGCAAAGGCTCCTTCGTTCACGCCGGTTCGTTCTCGCCGGCCGGGTTCCGGGGGTGCGGCCCAGTGAGTGGCGCCGCGGGATGTTCAGGCGGAGGGCTGCCGGTCCGTGACCTGCTTGAGCTGCTGGATCGCGGTCATCGCGTTGGGCCGGCCCGCGTAGAACGCCAAGTGCGTGATCGCCTCGGACAGTTCCTCGACACTCAGTCCGTTCTCCAGGGCCTTGCCCAGGTGGTAGGGGAGCTGTTCGGCGCGGTACAGCGCGGCCAGCACGCTCACCGTGACCAGGCTGCGGTCCCGCGCGGACAGCCCGGGGCGCGGACTGCTTCGCCATGTGATGACTCCTCACCTTGTGATGTGCCGAACACGATCCGGCGGGTTCGGCTGCCTCAGTGGACTCGTGGGGGGGACCGTCGGAACCCGGATCGCTCCTCACATGTCACATCAACGTGCTGCTTGGCGGCTGGAGCTGCACATGAACGAGGCGACAGGTACCTGTAGTTCCACACGGCCCCGACTGGACTCGGTGCGGTGAGAGCCGATGCCGCACGCAATCTGGAAGCCGTCCTGACCACCGGCGCGCGCATGCTGGCGCCGATCCGGGCGCGAGCATCGCGAGCATCGCCGCCGAAGCGGGCGTGGACCGGCGCACCGTCTACCGGCGCTTCGCCTCGCGCGAAGACCTCCTCGCCGCCATCTACGAAGCCCGCCTGACCGCCATCGAGCACGCCATCGAGGACGCGCGACTGCGCGAGGCACCCGTCACCGTCGCCCTGCACCGCTACGTCGAGAACATCGTCGCCGTCAACCGCACCTGGCCGGTCGATCTCACCCGCATGCTCGCCGACGAGAGCGTCCACGCCCGCCGCGACGCCTCCGTTCGCGAGGTCGACATGTTCCTCCGGCGTGCCACGGACGAGGGGCTCCTGCGCCCCGGCCTCCCCCAGGGGTGGGCGAGCGCGCTGCTGCCCCAGCTCATGCACCTGGTGTCCCGGGAGATGCCCCACCTGAGCCACGGGCAGGCGGCGAACGTCGTCGTGGACACGCTGCTGCGCGGCCTCGGGACGCCCTGACGCGGAGTGCGAGGGCCGGAGCGGCCTACCGGGGAGAACCGGCGCGCAGGCCGCGCAGGGCGTCGCCGACGAGGGTGATGCCCTCCTCGATCTCGTGAGCGGGGCCGGCCGCGTAGCCGAGGACCAGGCCGGGTGCGCCGGGGCTGATCCGGTGCCAGGAGAGGGGGTGGACCTTGACGCCCTGGGCGAGGGCGGCCGCGGCGAGGTCGGTGTCGCGCAGGCCGCTCCCCCGCCGGCCGTCGAAGGTGACCATGAGGTGCAGCCCGGCGGCCGCCCCGTGGACGCGGGCGCCGGGCAGGTGCGCCTCGATGGCCCGCAGCATCACGTCCCGGCGCCGTCGGTGGCGCAGCCGGACATGGCGCAGGTGGCGTTCCAGCTCGCCCGTGTCCATCAGCCGGGCGAGGACCAGCTGGGTGAGGATGCCGTTGCCGAGGTCGGCGTACCGCTTGGCCGTCACGGCGGCCTCCAGCCGGTTCGGGGGGACGAGCAGCCAGCCCACCCGGAGCGCGGGCGCGAGGAGTTTGGAGACGCTGCCCGCGTAGCAGACGCCGTCGGGCATCAGTGAGCGCAGCGCCAGAACCGGCGGCCGGTCGTAGCGGTGCTCGGCGTCGTAGTCGTCCTCGATGACCAGCCCGCCCTCGGCCGCCCAGCGCAGCAGTTCGCGTCGGCGTTCCCCGTCGAGGACGACGCCGGTGGGGAACTGGTGGGCCGGGGTCAGCAGCACCGCCCGGGCGCCGCTCGCGCGCAGCGCGCCGACGTCGAGGCCGCCGTCGTCCACGGGGACGGGGACGACGCTGTGGCCGCCGTACTCCAACTGCTGGCGCGCCCCCAGCGAACCGGGATCCTCGACGGCCACACGCAGGACGCCGTCCGCCCGCAGCAGCTGCCCCAGCAGCGCGAAGGCCTGCGCCACACCGGCGACCACCACGACCTCGTCCGGGTCGGCCCGGATGCCGCGGTTGCGGGCCAGCCAGCCGACGACGGCCCGGCGCAGGGCGGGGGCGCCGCGCGGATCGCCGTAGCCGAAGTCGGCCGGGGTGACGCCCGCGAGGACGGAGCGCTCGGCGCGCAGCCAGGCCGTGCGCGGGAAGGCGGCGAGGTCGGGGACGCCCGGGGAGAGGTCGATACGGCAGGGCAGGGAGCGCAGCGCGTCAATGACGCCGTCGCGGTCGGCGGAGCCGAAGAGCGCGGGCCCGGGTTCCCCCGCGGCGCGGGTGCGGTCGCGGGGCGCGGCGGGAGCCGCCACCACCACCGTGCCGAGCCGACCGCGCCCGGCGATCTGCCCGGACTCGGCGAGCCGCCGGTACGCCTCGGTGACCACCCCCCGGGTGACGCGCAGCTCCTCGGCCAGCACCCGGCTGGCCGGCAGCCGTGCTCCGACGGGGAGCCGGCCGTCCGCGATGGCCGAGCGCAGCCGGTCGGCGAGCCAGGCGGTCCGTCCGCCGGGCGGCGCCTGGCCGATGTCCAGCTGGAGGAAGTCCGAACCGAGGGACGGCTCGCCGTCCGGCCCGCGGACGACCGAACCCGGCGACGTCGGGGACGGGTTTTTGGACCCCTCGTACGGTGACTTCGTGGACCTGCCCATGACGTCCATTGTGAGGGCAGGGTGGACGCCATGAACACACCTTCCGCCTCGTTCGCCCAGCTGGTGCCCGGCATGGTCGGCATGACCCTGGTCGGCAGCAGCGTCACCGTCTCGCACGCCCTCGTCGACGCCCCGCTGTTCACCACCCAGGCCGTCCGGTACGCGGCCGCGACCGCCCTTCTCGTGGTCATCGCCCGGTTCGCCGGTGCCCGGCTGGTGTGGCCGCGCGGGCGGGAGTGGCTGTGGCTGGCCGGGCTCGCGGTCACCGGTCTGGTGCTGTTCAACGTGGCCGTGGTCCGGGGCGTCGCCCATGCGGAGCCCGCGGTGATCGCCGTCGCCGTGGCGTGCGTACCGCTGCTCCTCGGGGTGCTGGGGCCCCTCCTGGAAGGACGTAGCCCCAGTCGTCAGGTGCTCCTGGCGGCGCCCGTCGTCATGGCGGGTGCCGTGCTGGTGCAGGGCACGGGCCGCACCGATGCCGTCGGGGTGGCCTGGGCGGCCCTCGCCCTGGGCTGCGAGGCCGGTTTCACCCTGCTCGCGGTGCCGGTGCTGCGGCGGCACGGCCCGTGGGGCGTGTCCGTGCACGCGGCCTGGCTGGGCGGCATCATGCTGGCCGTCCTCGGCGTGACCCTCGAAGGGCCGTCGGCCGCGCTGGAGTTGACCGGCGGGCAGTGGGCGGCCGCCGGATACCTGGCGCTGATGGTGACGGCGGTCGCCTTCGTCCTGTGGTACTCGACGGTGCGTTCCGTGGGTGCCGGGCGGGCCGGTCTGCTCACCGGCATCGCACCGCTGGCCGCCGCCGTAGCCGGGGCCGTGTCGGGCACCGGGGTGCCGGGGCCGTCGGTGTGGCTGGGCATCGCCGTCGTGATCGTCGGCCTGGTCGCGGGCCTGCGGACGCGAGCCGTTCCCGCCGGAGGCGGCTCGGCCAAGGAGCACGAGGAGCACGTGGAACACACGGCCGCGGCGGTCGCCCCGCCCGCCCCCGCCGAGCACCCGCTCCCCGGGAAGAGCGGTGTGGGATCGTCCCCGTCCGGATCGGCGTAGAGCCTGTCCGGATTGACGTAGACCCTGGCCGGATTGGCATAGACCTTTTCATGATCACCGGTTAGGCTCTGCCGCACACACCATGAGAGCGCTCTCAAAGCTCTGCTGTTCCACCCCACTCTGCTGGAACAACGAAGGGGCCTTCCCTTGAGACGCACCACAGCCATGCGCACCGGACTCTCCGCACTCCTCCTGCTCGGCACCTGGGCGACGGCGAGCGTCCTGCCCGCCTCCGCCGCCGACACTCCCCCACGCCCCACCGAAGCACCGGCCTCCGCCGGTCTCCTCTCCGCGATGCAGCGCGACCTGGGCCTGACGAGGAGTCAGGCCGAAGAGCGGCTGTCCGCCGAGAAGAGGGCAACAGCCTTGGAACGCAAGGCGAAAGACGCCGCCGGGCCGTCCTACGGCGGCTCCTGGTTCGACGCGGAGCGCGGCACGCTGACCGTCGCCGTCACCCGTGGAGCGACGGTCGACGCCGTGCGGGCGACCGGCGCGGACGTACGGCTCGTCCAGCACAGTGCTCAGCGGCTCGACACGGTGAAGACCCGGATCGACGGGCTCAAAGCGCCTGCCGGCGTGGCCAGTTGGTACGTCGACGCCGAGGCCAACAAGGTCGTCGTGAATGTCGTCGGCACGCACCGGACCGACAACGATGTCCGGGAGTTCCTCGCGCAGGCCCGCCAGGCGGGCCCCGTCGCCGTGCGGCACACCGCCTCCGCACCCCGGACCTTCGCCGCCGGCACCGTGGGCGGCGACCCCTACTACACCGGCAACGTCCGCTGCTCCATAGGCTTCTCGGTGCACGGCGGGTTCGTCACCGCCGGGCACTGCGGCCGGGCGGGTGCCGCCGTGTACGGCTGGGACCGGTCGTATGTCGGCACCTTCCAGGGATCGTCGTTCCCGGGCGACGACTACGCGTGGGTGAGTGTCGGCAGCGGCTGGTGGACCGTACCCGTGGTGCTCGGCTGGGGCGCCATCCCCGACCGGCTCGTCCGCGGCTCCGCCGAAGCGCCCGTGGGCGCCTCGATCTGCCGGTCCGGCTCCACCACGCACTGGCGCTGCGGGACCGTCCTGGCCAAGAACGAGACGGTCAACTACAGCCAGGGCGCCGTCCACCAGATGACGAAGACGAGTGTGTGCGCCGAGGGCGGTGACTCCGGCGGCTCGTTCATCAGCGGCGACCAGGCCCAGGGCGTCACCTCCGGTGGCTGGGGCAACTGCTCCAGTGGCGGCGAGACCTGGTACCAGCCGGTCAACGAGATCCTCAACCGGTACGGACTGCGGCTCCACACCGCCTGACCTCCGTCACGGCGGACGAACGGGCTCCGGCGGGGACAGCCCACGGAGCCCGTTCGGCCCTACGCGCGGGCCGAACGCCGAGTGCCCGAAACTTTCGCAGAATCGGATCCCTCTTTCGTTGCGGCGAACCGTTGGAGCATAGTGATGGGCGCTGCTCCACGACGTCGAAGGAACGCTATGACGCGGAAGAAAGCCCTGGTGGTCCGAGGCGGCTGGGAGGGGCACCGGCCGGTTGAGGCAACGGAGTTGTTCCTGCCCTTTCTTCGAAACAACGGATACGACGTTCGGGTCGAGGAGTCGACCGACGTCTACGCGGACGCCGACGAGATGACCGGCACCGATCTCGTCGTGCAGTGCGTGACGATGTCGTCGATCACCTCCGAGCAACTGTCCGGCCTGAGCGCGGCAGTTGTGGCGGGCACCGGTTTCACCGGCTGGCACGGCGGCATCGCCGACTCCTTCCGCGCCTCCTCCGACTACCTCCACCTGGTGGGCGGGCAGTTCGCGACCCATCCGGGCAAGGAGCCGTGCGAGCGCCAGGGCGACGAGACGGACAACTTCCTGCCGCATGTCGTCTCCGTCACCGACCTCGGTCGCGAGCACCCGATCACCGCGGGCATCGAGGACTTCGACCTGCACACCGAGCAGTACTGGGTGCTGCACGACGACCTGATCGACGTCCTGGCCACCACCACGCATCCGGTCCGGCCGTGGCAGCCCTGGCACCGGCCGGCCACCTCCCCGGCGGTGTGGACCCGACGGTGGGGTGCCGGGCGGATCGTGGTGACGACCCCCGGGCACAGCCTCGACGTCCTCCAGGAACCCAACGTCCGCACCGTCATCGAGAGGGGCATGCTGTGGGCGACGCGCACCGCATCGGAGTCGTAGGCCTCGGGGTGATCTCCCGCGCCTATCTGGACACGCTCGTCGGCCATCCCGCCGTACGTGTCACCGCGGTCGCGGACCTGGACGCCTCCCGTTCGGCCGCCGTCGCCGCCGAGCTGCCCGGCGTCGAGGCGCTGACCGTCGCGGAGTTGCTGAGCAGCACGGACGTGGACACGGTGCTCAACCTCACCGTCCCGGCGGCCCACGCCGAGATCGCGCTCGGTGCCATCGCCCACGGCAAGAGTGTCTACGGCGAGAAGCCGCTGACGGCCGGCCTCGACGACGCCCACGCCGTCCTGACAGCCGCGGCGAAGGCGGGAGTCGGTGTGGGGTGCGCGCCGGACACCGTCCTGGGCACCGGGATCCAGACGGCGCGGGCGGCCGTGGAGGCGGGCGAGATCGGGCGTCCGCTGTTCGCGTCGGCCGTCATGGTCACCCCGGGGCACGAGCGCTGGCATCCCCAGCCCGACTTCTACTACACGACCGGGGGCGGCCCTCTGTTCGACATGGGGCCGTACTATCTCGCCTCCCTGGTCCACCTGTTGGGGCCGGTGCGTGCCGTGACCGGGGCGTCCAGTCGGCTGCGCGAGGAGCGTGTCATCGGTTCCGGGCCGCGCGCGGGCGAGCGGATACCGGTCGAGGTGGACAGTCATGTCTCGGGAGTGCTGGAGCACGCGGGCGGGGCGCTGACCACGATCACGACCAGCTTCGACGGCGTGGCCACCACGGCGGCACCCATCGAGGTCCACGGCGAGCGGGGGACCCTCTCCGTTCCCGATCCCAACCACTTCGACGGCGAGGTGCGACTCTTCCGGCTCGGCGGGACGGAGTGGATCCCGCTGCCGCCCTCGGCGGGTTACGTCAACGGCTCCCGAGGCGTCGGCCTGCTCGACTTCGTCACCGCCGACGTAGGGCGGCCGCCACGTGCCGGCGGTGACCTCGCCCTGCACGTGCTGGAGACGATGACCGCCCTGCTCCGCTCGTCGGCCGAGGGGCGACGCGTCGAGCTGACGACGTCCACGGCACCTCCCGCGCCCGTCCCGCTCACGGCTCCCGAGAAGTGGAGGGGCACTCAGCCGGTCTGACGTAGCGTCACATACGGCTGTTCCGGGCCAGGACCTCACGGGACGCCACCGCCATCGCCTCGTCGACCATACGGCCCTCGAAGCGCACCGCCCCCGCCCCCTCGGCCTGGGCCCGCTCCACGGCGGCGATCAGCCGTTGGTGGCGGGCGAGTTCGTCCGGACCGGGGGTGAACACCCCGTTGACGACCGGGACATGGGACGGGTGGATAACCGCCATGCCCTCGTAGCCCAGGGCCCGGTTGTCGGCGGCGAAGCTCTCCAGTCCCGCCAGGTCGGGGAGGTCGGCCCACAGCCCGGCCACCGGGTGGGGGCAGCCCGCGGCGCGGGCGTCGAGCAGGACACGGGCGCGCAGGTCGCGGGTCTCGGTGCCGTCGGGGCTCCACCGGTAGCCCACGGCCCGCTCGACGTCGCCGCCCGGTGCGGTCAGCGCGCCGAGGTGGGCGACGCGGGCCGCGGCCCGCCCGATGTCGTACGCCTCGCGCAGGGCCCGTGCCGTCTCCAGCAGCGGCAGCAGGGCGACGTACCCCTGGGGCAGGCCCTGTTGGTGTTCGCACCAGGACAGCAGCCGGTCGGCGAGCCGTATGTCGTCGGCGCACGAGACCTTGGGCAGGACGACGCCGTAGAGGCCGGGCCCGGCGACGGCGCGCAGGTCGTCGGCGCCACGCCAACCGGCCTCGGGAGTCAGCGGGTTGACGCGGACGAGCAGCCGCATCGAGCCGCGCCAGGAGGCGAGGGCCTGCGTCACCTCGTCCCGTGCCGCCTCCTTGGCGTCCTCCGGCACGGCGTCCTCCAGGTCGAGGACGGCCGCGTCGGCTCCCGCCGCCTCTGCCTTGGGCAGCCAGTCGGTCCGATTGCCGGGGACGAACAGCAGGGAGCGCAAAGGGATACGACGGGACGGCTCAGATGACACCGAGGTCCTCCAGCTTCGCGCGCCGGCCGGCGTCGATGCCCAGCCAGTCGCCGTAGACGAGGTCGTTGTCGGCGCCGAGGGCCGGGCCCGTGCGCCACACCGCGCCGGGGACGCGGCGGAAGTGCGGCAGGACCGCCTGCATCCGAACCGGGCCGAGGTCGGGGTCGTCGACGGTGACGATGTCCTCGCGCTCGGCGTAGACCGGGTCGGCGGCGATGTCGGCGGCGTCGAAGACTCGGGAGGCGACCACCTCGGCGTCCTCGAAGGCCGACAGGCACTCCACTGATGTGCGCTCCGCGATCCAGGTACGCAGGCCCTCGTCCAGGCGCTCCCGCCCGGCGTGCTGCTGGTCCACGGTGGCGAACTCCTCCTCCGGCAGCCCCAGCAGCCGGGCCACGTTCTGGACCGAGCGCCGGGTGGCGGAGGTGACGGTGAGCCAGTCGTCGTCGCGGGTGCGGTAGGTGTTGATGACGGCGGCCGGGGCGACGGCGAGCTGGTTGCCCGCCCGCTGCGGTGCCGTACCGAGCTGGTCGTGTGTGATCACCTGCCACTCGACCAGCCGGAACAGCGGCTCGAAGAGGGCGAGGTCGATCCACTCGCCGTCGAAGGCGGGGTCGGTGTGGCGGCGGTGCAGGGCGGCGAGGACGGCGTAGGCGCCCATCAGGCCGGTGACGGCGTCGCCGTGCGAGAACCCGGTGTGCACGGGCGGCCCGTCCGGGAAGCCGGTCAGGTGGACCACCCCGCTGCGGGCCTCGCCCATCTTGCCGAAGCCGGGCGCGTCGGCCCGCGAGGAGGTGGCGCCGAAGCCGGAGATCTGGAGCAGTACCGCCCGCGGGTTGAGGGCGTGCACGGCCTCCCAGTCCAGCCCCCAGGAGCGCAGTCGGCCCGCCCGCAGGGTCACGATCACCACGTCCGCCCAGGCGACCAGGCGGTGGGCGACCTCCCGGCCCTCCTCGTGGTGCAGGTCCAGCGTCACGGACCGCTTGTTGCGGCCCGCGACCTTGAACCACAGGGGTACGCCGTCGCGCTTCGGCCCCATCGCGCGGGCCGCGTCTCCGGTACCGGGCGGCTCCACGTGCACCACATCGGCGCCCTGGTCGGCGAGGAGTGATCCGGCGAGCGGTCCGGCCACCACATGGGCGAACTCCACCACCCTGAGGCCCGTCAACTGCCCCTGTCGCACACTGCTGCGGTCGTCCATGCCGTCCAGGCTGCGGGTCGGCTCGTATGCCCGTCCAGCAAGGAAAAGCGATCAATTCATGCGGATACCGCATGAGACGGCTCCGTCGTCCCGTCCTCCCAGGACACCCCGTCCGGCAACTCGTACGACGACGTCCTGAACTCCTCCAGTTGCTCCAGGAAGCCGCGCGCCCCGGGCGGCGGCGTCCGCCGGACGGGCAGGACGACGTACAGCCGCCGTTCGACGACCGGTGACACGAGCGGGCGCCGCACCCACCGGCCGGGCGGCACCAGCGGATGCACCAGGCCGGGCATGGCGGACACGCCGAGTCCGGCGGCGACCAGTCCGCCGACCGTGGCCACGTTGCCCGCCTCGGCCGCCGGATGTGTCTCGACGCCGGCCTGTGCGAAGGCCGCGTCGGTGATGCGGCGCACGCTGGAGTCGGCGCCCACGGCGAGGAAGGGCTCGCGGCCCAGCTCCTGCCAGGTCACCTGCTCCCGCTCGGCCAGCGGGTGCCCTTCGGGCAGGACGGCGTCGAAGCGGTCGCGGACCAGGGGGCGCAGGTCGAGGCCGCGGGTGCGGGGCCGGGCCACGGTCGTGATCGCGAAGTCCACGTCGCCGTCCACCACCCGTGCCAGCGCGGCGCGTTCGAGGCCGTCGAGGATCCGCACGGTCACCTCGGGGCGGCGGTCCCGGAAGGCCGAGATGACCGGCGGCAGCAGGACCGCGGCGAGCGAGGGCAGGGTCGCCAGGGCCACCGTGCCCCGCTCGCCGGCCACATAGCGGCCGAGCTGGGCGATGCCCGCCCGGTGCGTGGCCAGGATCTGGTCGGCGATGCGCAGCGCCTCCGCGCCGGCCGGGGTGAGCTGCACGTTGCGGGTGTCGCGCTCCAACAGCCGCATGCCCAGGGTGCGTTCGAGTTCGGCGACGGCCCGGCTGAGCGAGGACTGGGACACGTGCATCTCGGCGGCGGCGGCCGTGAAGCTCACGGCGCGGGCGACGGCGGCGTAGGCGGTGAGCTGGCGCAGGGTGACGTCCATGGTGCGCGAGCGTAGGCGCGCGGGTCATTCGGGGGAACTGTTGCGCCAAACGCATGGACAGATGCGTGTTCGATGCTGGACGCGGATCTTTCCCCGCTCGGACACTCGTCGGCAACACCGGCCGGACGAGGAAGTGGGCGGGATCATGCTGGCGGCACTCGGCTTCTGCACCATCGGCGCGTTTTTGCTGCTCACCATGACCAAACGGGTGTCGGTCCTGGTGGCCCTGGTGCTGCTGCCGGTGGTCGCCGCGCTCGTCGGCGGGCACGGGGACGACATCGGGCCGATGGCCCTGGACGGCCTGACCAAGGTCGCGCCCACCGGCATCATGATCGCGTTCGCGGTCCTGTACTTCAGCCTGATGATCGACGCCGGTCTCTTCGAACCGCTGATCCGCGCGATCCTGCGCGCGGCCCAGGGGGACCCGGTGCGCATCGCGGTCGGCACCGCGGTGCTGACGATCTGCGTCGCCCTCGACGGGGACGGCGCGTCCACGTTCCTCATCACCGTCTCCGCGCTGCTGCCCGTCTACCGGCGCCTCGGCATGAGCCGTCTGGTGCTCGCCGGGATCGTCGCCCTCGGCGCGGGCCTGATGAACCTGGTGCCGTGGGGCGGCCCGACCGCGCGGGCGGCCGCCGCGCTCAAGCTCGACACCTCCGACATCATCACCCCGCTGCTCCCGGCCCTGGGGGCGGGCATCGTGTGGGTGCTGCTGGCCGCCTACCTCATCGGCCGCCGCGAGCGCACCCGTCTGGGCAACCTGGCACCCGAGGAGCGCGCCGAAGCGACGGCGGCCGTCGGCGACGGGCCCGGCACTCCCCGGGTGACGGCCACTCCCCCGCGCGCCCTGGCGGTCTTCAACCTGCTGCTCACCGTGGCCCTGCTGGTCTGCCTGGTGCTGGAGACCATGCCGCTGCCCGTGCTGTTCGTGGTCGCCTTCGTGATCGCGCTGCTCGTCAACCACCCGCGCTGGGAGGACCAGCAGGCGCTGCTGGAGAAGCACAGCAAGAGCGTGGTCCTGGTCACCGCCATGATCTTCGCGGCCGGTGTGTTCACCGGCGTCCTCACCGGCACCGGCATGATCGGGCAGATGGCCGAGGCCATGGTGGAGGTCCTGCCGGACAGCGTCGGCGGGCACCTGCCGGTCATCGTCGCCGTCACGAGCATGCCGCTCAGCCTCGTCTTCACTCCGGACGCCTACTACTTCGGCGTCCTGCCCGTCCTGGCCGGCACCGCCGAGGCCTTCGGCACCGGCCACGCGGAGATCGCCCGCGCCGCCGTCCTCGGCCAGATGACCACCGGCTTCCCGCTCAGCCCGCTCACCGCCGCCACCTTCATCCTCATCGGCCTGACCGGCGTACAACTCGGCGAGCACCAACGGTTCATCTTCCGCTGGGCGTTCGGCACGACGCTGGTGATGACGGCGACGGCCCTGGCGACCGGCGCCCTTCCCCTGTGACGGCACGCCAGCAGGGGCTCCGCCTTCTTCGGCACCCTGCGCGAACTGGACTTCGACGGCGTGGCCACCGCCTGCGTCTTCGCCTGGGAGGAACGCGCGCGCGAGTCCTCGGCCTTCATGCTCGACCGCATCACGAAGGAACTCGCCTCCTGAGGAGCCCGCCTCTGGAAAACCACCACGCACCAGGGCGGTGATGTGACCGGTGCCACCCCGGACGCTCCCCTTGGAGCCCACTCCATCCGGCACACTCCCCCCATGGAGACTGCCGAGTTCATGTCGATCCTGGAGCGGGAGGGCCGGCTGCTGGTGGCGGCCGCCGAGGAGGCCGGTACCGGGGCGAAGGTGCCGACGTGTCCGGGGTGGCAGGTGACGGATCTGCTGCGGCACACGGGGGCGGTGCACCGTTGGGCGGCCGGATTCGTCGCCGAGGGGCACGGCACCGGACGCCCCATGGACGAGCCGCCCGGCCTCGACGGGGCCGAGCTGCTCGACTGGTACCGGGAGGCACACGTTCACCTCGTCGGCACCCTGCGCGGCGCGCCGGCCGATGTCGCGTGCTGGTACTTCCTGCCGGCGCCGTCGCCGCTGGCGTTCTGGGCGCGGCGGCAGGCCCACGAGACGGCCGTGCACCGGTTCGACGCGGAGGCGGCCAGGGGCGGCGCGCCGAGCGGAATCGCCGGGGACTTCGCGGCGGACGGTGTCGACGAGCTGCTGCGGGGCTTCCACGCTCGCGCGAAGAGCAGGGTACGCAGCGCGGAGCCGAAGGTGCTGCGGGTGCGGGCGACGGACGTCGACGGTGCCGTGTGGACCGTACGGCTGACGCAGGAGCCGCCCGCCGCCGAGCGGGGCGAGACCGGGGACGCCGACTGTGAAGTGACCGGTCCCGCCTCGCAGTTGTATCTGTCCCTGTGGAACCGGGTGCCCTTCCCGGCGGTCAGCGGGGACCTGTCCGTCGCCGAGCTGTGGCGCGAGACCTCCGGGGTGGGCTGAGCTCGACGTTCATGCCCACCTGGCTCAGTCGGGCGGTGGTGGAGACGCGGAATGCTGCTCGGCTCTGGTGACACGCTCCTCGAGGGCCCGGATGCGGTCGTAGAGATCGACCAGGGTCTCGCCGTTCGCCACCACGCCGGGGCGCTGCCGGTGTCTGCGCACGAACTCCTCCCGGCTCTCCTGCGGCGACTGCTGGAATCCGGTCGCGGCGACGGCGCCCGGTGCCGTCGCCGACCTGACCTCGTCCCGCCCGACCGATACCTTTTGCAGCCTCATTACGGCAATCCCACCGAGCACGATCACCACGAGAGCGGCGACGGGTATCAGCAACGCCCAGCTGGCCGACATGACAACTCCCTGGTCCCTGGCAGTGGATCGGACGCTACCGGTCCGCTGAGTGGCGCCGTCCGGCCTTTATGATCTCGCGGTGAAGACCTGGACGGAACGCCCTGCCAAGACCGACGTCGAAGAGGTCGTCCGCCGGTACTTCAGCCTGCTCCGCGCGGGGAACATCCCTGAGGCCGAACGCCTCGTCGATCATCCACCGGTCCGGCATGTCCTCAAGTCGCTCTGGACCGGCTCGGCCGGAGCGAGCGCCGACGCGGACGCCACCTGGGAGCGGGGCCTGTCCTGGCTCGGCGAGCTCGATCTCGGGGACTTCAACTGGGGCCACACCGGCAACGGTTTCTACGTCGAGGTCACCTACCGCACGCAGGTGATCGAGGTGTCCTTGGGCTTCTGGATCAAGCCGACCGACGCCGGCTGGGTCGTCGCGGGACCGTCCACACTCTGGTAGGACCACGAACGACAAGAACCCAGGCCGAAAGTGCCCGACCTCAACCCGACGCCAGCATCCGCGTCAACACCGCGCGCTGTACCGGCAGCACATCGCCATGCAGCGCGCGCCCCTTCTCCGTGAGGGAGACCCGCACGCCGCGCCGGTCCTCGGGGCACATGCAGCGTTCCACGAGGCCGTCCTTCTCCAGGCGGGCGATCAGCCGGGAGAGGGCGCTCTGGCTGAGGTGGACGCGCTCGGAGATCTCCTGGACGCGGTAGGCGCAGGACTCGCCGGAGTCACCGGCCAGCACGTCCAGGACCTCGAAGTCGCTGGCACACAGGCCGTGTTGATGGAGGGCGCGGTCGAGTTCGCACTGGGTGCGCGCGTGCAGCGCCAGCATCTCCCGCCACTGTTCCGCGAGCGTCCGCTCGGCCTTCTTCGCCGCCATGGAGCGCACCGTAGCAGAGAAACGAGTTTATTGCATCGGAATTAAATGCGTTTGCATTCGATGCATACGCATGTAGTGTCTCCGGCATGACCTCTCCGCTCACCACCCCCGCGGACCCCTCCTCGACGGTTCGCTGGACTCCCCGGCTGTGGGGCACCCTCCTGGTGCTCTGCGCCGCGATGTTCCTGGACGCACTGGACGTGTCGATGGTCGGCGTCGCCCTGCCGTCCATCGGCTCCGACCTCGGCCTGTCCACCTCGACGCTGCAATGGATCGTCAGCGGCTACATCCTCGGCTACGGCGGCCTGTTGCTCCTCGGCGGACGGACCGCCGACCTCCTCGGCCGCCGCCAGGTCTTCCTGATCGCCCTGGGTGTCTTCGCACTGGCCTCGCTGCTCGGCGGGCTCGTCGACTCCGGACCGCTGCTGATCGCCAGCCGCTTCATCAAGGGCCTGAGCGCGGCCTTCACCGCGCCGGCGGGCCTGTCGATCATCACCACGACCTTCCCCGAGGGCCCGCTGCGCAACCGGGCCCTGTCCATCTACACCACCTGCGCCGCCACCGGCTTCTCCATGGGCCTGGTCCTGTCCGGCCTGCTCACCGAGGCCAGCTGGCGCCTGACCATGCTGCTGCCCGCACCCATCGCCCTGATCGCCCTCGTCGCCGGTCTGAAACTGCTGCCGCGCAGCGCCCGCGAGAAGAACCACAACGGCTACGACATCCCCGGCGCCGTCCTCGGCACCGCCTCGATGCTGCTGCTGGTCTTCACCGTCGTCCAGGCCCCGGAGGTCGGCTGGACCTCGGCCCGCACCCTGCTGTCCTTCCTCGCCGTGGCCGTACTGCTGACGGTGTTCGTCCTGGTCGAGCGGCGCTCGCCGGGCCCGCTGATCCGGCTCGGCGTGCTGCGCTCCGGCATCCAGATCCGCGCCCAGCTCGGCGCGATGTTCTTCTTCGGGTCGTACATCGGCTTCCAGTTCCTGGTCACCCTGTACATGCAGTCGCTGCTCGGCTAGTCGGCACTGCACACCGCACTGGCCTTCCTGCCCGCGGGCGCGCTGGTGGCGTTGTCCGCGACGAAGATGGGCTCGATCGTCGACCGGTTCGGCACCCAACGGCTGCTCCCGGTGGGCTTCGGGCTGATGGTCATCGGATACGCCCTGTTCCTGCAGGTCGACCTCGACCCTGTGTACGCCGCCGTGATCCTGCCGTCGATGCTGCTCATCGGCGCAGCCTGCGCACTGGTCTTCCCGTCGCTCAACATCCAGGCCACCAACGGCGTCGACGACCACGAGCAGGGCATGGTCTCCGGTCTGCTGAACACCTCGGTCCAGGTCGGCGGGGCGATCTTCCTGGCCATCGTGACCGCGGTGGTGACCGCGGGCGCCCCCGAGAACGCCTCCCCGCAGGCCGTCCTCGACAGCTACCGGCCCGGACTCGTCGTGGTCACCGCCGTCGCCGCCGCCGGACTGCTCATCACCCTCACGGGACTGCGTACCGCGCGCCGGCCACGGCAGTCCGTCGTGGTCGCCCGGTCCACCACCCAGGAGGAGGAGACGGAGCGCGTACCCGTACGCGACTAGGAGGGGACGTCTCCTGAACCGTGTGCCCGGCGGAGCCGCTTGCTCCGCCGGGCACACGCTGTGAGACTCGCAGGATGGAGACTTACGGGGGACGGCGCAGTCAGGCCGAGCGGGACGCGATCACCGTCGAGATCGGGTACGCGCTGTTCAGCGCGCTGTTCCTGGCGGCGGTGTGCTTCGGGGCGGTGGCCGGTCCGGCGCTGCTGTTCGACCTTCCGCACACGGTGGAGCTGTTGCTGCTCCGTGTCGGCATGGTGGTGGCGCCCGTCCTCTTCGTCGCCCGGGTGATCAGCGTGCTGGTGCGCTTCCGCGAGGAGCGCGCTCAGCCCAGCCAGCCCGGCCGCACCAACCCCGACTCATAGGCCAGGACGACGAGTTGGGCCCGGTCCCGGGCGCCCAGCTTGACCATCGTCCGGCTGACGTGGGTCTTCGCGGTGAGCGGGCTGACCACCAGGCGGCGGGCGATCTCCTCGTTGGACAGGCCGATGCCGACCAGGGCCATCACCTCCCGTTCCCGTTCGGTGAGTTCGGAGAGGGCGTCGCCGGCCGCCGGCTCCTTGGAGCGGGCGGCGAACTCGGCGATCAGCCGGCGCGTCACACCGGGCGAGAGCAGCGCGTCGCCGCCGACCACCGACCGTACGGCGCGCAGGAGTTCCTCGGGCTCGGTGTCCTTGACCAGGAAGCCGGAGGCGCCCGAGCGGATCGCCTCGAAGACGTACTCGTCGAGTTCGAAGGTGGTCAGCATGACCACCTTCACCTGCCCGAGCGCCGCGTCCCCGGTGATGCGCCGGGTGGCGGCCAGCCCGTCGAGCACCGGCATGCGGATGTCCATCAGGACGACATCGGGGCGCAGTTCGCGCACCGCGCGCACGGCTTTCTCGCCGTCGGCGGCCTCCCCGGCCACCTCGATGTCCGGCTGCGCGTCGAGCAGCGCCCGGAACCCGGCCCGGACCAGTGACTGGTCGTCGGCGAGCAGTACACGGATCACCGGTCGTCCCCCTCGGCCTTGACGTTCAACGGCAGTACGGCCAGCACCCGGAACCCTCCGTCGGCGCGCGGGCCCGCCTCGATCGTGCCACCCAGCGCGGCCGCCCGCTCCCGCATTCCGGCCAGACCGTTGCCGCTGCCGCCCGCGTCGGCACCGGTCGCGGGCCCGTCGTCGTCGATCCGCAGCCGTAGCGTCGTCCCGTCGGCGGGATCGAGCCGCACGCGCGCGTGCCGCGATCCCGAATGCCGTACGACATTGGTCAGGGCCTCCTGGACGATACGGAAGGCCGCGAGGTCGGTGCCGGGCGCGAGGCGGGGCAGGGTGCCCTCGACGTCGACGGTGAGGCCCGCGCCCGCCGCCTGCTGCACCAGCTCGGGCAGACGGTCGAGGCCGGGCGCGGGCGCGCGCGGCGCGTCGCCCGGCGTGCGCAGCGTGTCGAGCACCTGGCGGACCTCGCCCAGCGCCTCCTTGCTGGCGGCCTTGATGGTGGTGAGCGCGGTGCGGGCCTGCTCGGGGTCGGTGTCCAGGAGCGCGAGACCGACGCCCGCCTGGACGTTGATGACGGAGATGCTGTGCGCGAGCACGTCGTGCAGTTCGCGGGCCATGCGCAGCCGCTCCTCGTCCGCGCGCCGCCGGGCCGCCTGGACGCGCTCGGCCCGCTCGCGGTCCCACTGCTCGCGCCGGGTGCGGGCGAGCTCCGACACGGCCAGGATCGCCACCATCCAGGTGACGATCACGACCTCCCCGCCCCAGGAGGCCGCGTCGTCCCCGGACGGCGGCAGCCACTGGTACAGCCAGTGCGCGACCAGCACATGCCCGGCCCACAGCATCCCCACCGCCGCCCAGGCGGCTCTGCGCCGCCCGGCGACCACGGCGCTGAAGCAGGCCAGGGCGACGGCCAGGAAGATCGGCCCGTACGGGTATCCGGCGCCGAAGTAGAGCATGGCGGCGGCGGCCGTGCCGAACACGACGGGCACCGGGTGCCGATGCCGCCACAGCAGCAGGAGCGAACCCGCCAGCAGCAGCACCCGGGCGAAGGGGTCGAGGGCGGCCCGCTCGTGGACCTGCTGTTCGGCCGCGTAGTTCGACCCGACCATCACGAAGAGCGTGAGCAGCGCGGTGGACAGCCAGGGCAACCGGCTGCTCCGGTCCGTCTCGCCCCAGCCCCTCAGCCAAGGCGGGCCGTGCCGCCACCCCTGGGGCGGGCCGTTCCCGCCCGTCTGCCGCTCGTCCATACCGGCCACGCTAGACGCCCCGGGCCCGGTCGGCGTCCGCCGGGCGAGGTGATCACACGTACTCCCCGCGAAGTACGTCGGCCCGCTCGTCGCCCGCCGCGCCGGACTCCTTCACGCGCAGCCTCCGCAGCGCCCGCGGCGCCCACCAGTTCGCCCGGCCCGCCAGCCGCATCGTCACCGGCAGCAGGACGACCCGGATGAGGGTGGCGTCGACGAGGATCGTCAGGGCCGTGCCGATGCCCAGCTCCTTGAGGAAGACGACGCCGCCGGTGGCGTACGACAGGAAGGACAGCGCGAGGATCCCGGCCGCGGCGGTGATCAGCGGGGCGCTGCGCCGGACGCCCTCGGCGACCGCCCGCTCGGTGTCTCCGGTCAGGTCGTGCTCCTCCTTGATACGGGCCAGCAGGAAGACCTCGTAGTCCATGGACAGGCCGTAGGCCACGCAGAACATCAGCACCGGGATGCTCGGCTCGATCGACCCGGTGGGCGTGAAGCCGAGCAGTCCGGACAGGTGGCCGTCCTGGAAGACCCACACCAGGCAGCCGAACATCACGGACAGGCTCAGCAGATTGAGCACGGTCGCCTTCAGGGGCAGCAGCACGCTGCCGGTCATCAGGAAGAGGATCACGTACGTCGCCCCCAGCACGATCCCGACGGCGAGCGGCAGCCGGTCCAGGAGCGTGGCGCGGAAGTCGGTGGTCTCACCCGGGTAGCCGCCGACGAGGGCGGTGGCGGGGGCCGGGGTGTCCCGGATGCGTTCGACGAAGCCGGGGACGTCGCCGTACAGGGCCTGCTGGGTGGGGACGACGGCCAGGCGCGCCCGGCCGTCGGGGGTCGTCAGCCGGTCCTGGCCGGGGGTGCCTGTGTGTCGGCCGTCCCGGTAGGTGCCGTCGGGGGCGTCGACCTGGAAGACGCCGGGGAGGCGGGAGAGGCGGCCGGCGTAGGCGCCGGTGTCGGCCGGTTCGCCGAGCACGATCTGGACGGTGTCGGTGGGCTCGGCGGCGAACTCGCGGTGGATGGTCTCGGAGGTGGTGCGCGCGGAGGCGCCCGCGGGCAGGGCGCGTTCGTCGGGGAGACCGAAGCGCAGGCCCAGCAGGGGTGAGGCGGCGACGAGGAGGACGCCGAGGACCCCGGCGCCGGCCAGGAGCGGGCGGCGCATGGCCGCGAGGGCGGTACGGTGCCAGAAACCCGAGGCGGGCGCGGTGGGGCGCTCCACCCGATGGCCCCAGCGGGCCAGCGCGGCCGGCAGCACGAGCACCGCACCGCCGACCGCGGTGAGCACGACGAGCGCTCCGGCGTACGCGAACGAGCTGAGGAAGAAGAACGGGAACACCAGGAGCGCACACAGCGACACGGCGACCGTCACCCCGCTGAAGACCACCGTGCGGCCGGCCCTGGCGGTCGCCCGGACGACGGCCTGCTCCTGGGCGTGTCCGGCCGCGCGTTCCTCCCGGTAGCGGTTGATGACGAACAGGCCGTAGTCGACGCCCAGTCCGAGACCGAGGACGAGCGCGAGGTTCGCGGCGAACGTCGAGACCTCCGTGACCTGCGCGATCGCCCGCAGCCCGGCGAGCGTGGCGACGACGGACAGCAGCCCCACGCCGACCGTCAACAGGGCGGCCACCGTGCGCCGGTAGACGAGGATCAGCAGGAGCAGTACGGCGGGCAGGGCGAACGCCTCCGCGCGCAGGAAGTCGGCGCGGGCCTGCTGTCCGACCTGCCGCGAGATCTCCTCCTGGCCGCCGACGCGGACGTCGAGGTCGGCGGTGCTACGGGTCAACTGGGGGGCCAGTGTGGCGAGTTCCTCGCGGGTCTCGGTGGCGGTGCCTTCGAGGCGGGCGAGGATCAGGGCGTGGCGGCCCTCCGTGCCGCGCAGCGCGGGACTGTCGGTGTCCCAGTAGGAGGTGACGTCGGTGACGAGCGGCAACCGCCCTACCTCCGCGGCGAGTTCGCGCCCCGCCTGCTCGGTGCGCGAGCTGTCCACGTCACCGTCCCGGGCCGTGACGAGCAGCGCGAGATTGGGGTTGCCGGTGCCGAAGTCGTCGCGCAGGAGGTCGGCGGCACGCACCGATTCGGTGCCCGGCGCGCTCCAGCGCGAGAGGTCGAGATCGTCCTGGGCACCGGCGCCGTACGCACCGAGGCCGATGAACAGGAGCAGGACGCCGATCAGCACGGCGCGGCTGTACCGCACGGCCAGCCGGCCGAGGCGGGTGAGCATGGGCGAACCCTTCGTCAGGAGATCGGGACGGGCACCCGAGGTGCCGCCGCCCACCGTCCGCCCGCCCGCTGGAAGACCCGCTGGAAGATCCACTGGAAGACGGCGTCCGGGTCAGGGCCTGTCCGGCGGACCATGTCGCGGTCGCGGGGCCCTGGCACGCGCACCGGTACTTATCAGGAACCGTTGCTCGTATGCGACCTGATCCGCCGGACAGGCCCTAGTCTCGAACCCATGGGCGAGGGGGAGGGCCGGGGCCATGGCTGAGAGCACCAGCGGGGCGTCGCACGCCCTGCGTCTGGAGGTACTGGGCCCGCTGCGCGCCCTGCGCGAGGGCGTGGAGATCCCCCTCGGTCCGCCGAAGCAGCGCGCGGTCCTCGCCGTCCTGCTCCTCCAGGAGGGACGTCCGCTCTCCTACGACGGTCTGGTCGAGGCCGTGTGGGGCGGCGCACCGCCCGTCCATGTGCGCAACCTCGTGCAGAAGTACGTCTCCGGGCTGCGCCGGGCCCTCGGGGAGGGGCCGGAGCTGTCGTGGACCGGTGCCGGATACCGGCTCACCGGCGCGCGGGCGGACGACCTGCACGAGCGGCGCCGTCTGGTCGACGAGGCGCTGGCGGCGCGGGACGCCGGGGAGTGGGAGCGGGCGGGTGAACTCGTCGACCGCGCCGAGGAGTTGTGGCGCGGGGAGTTCGCCGAGGGACTGCGGGCGCCCTACCTCGCGGCGGAGCGCCTGCGCTGGACGGAGAAGCGGCTCACCGTCCTGGAGGCCCGGCTGGCCGGGGCGATCGAACTGGGCCGCTCCTTCGAGTACGTCCATGAACTCGTCCGGCTCGTCGCGGTCCACCCCTTGCGCGAACGCCTCGTCGAACTGCTGATGCTCGCCCTGTGCCGCACCGGCCGTCCCGCGGACGCGCTCGCCGCCTACGAGGCCGCACGTCGGCGCCTGGCCGGGGCGATGGGCACGGACCCGGGCCCGGCGCTGCGCTCCCTGCACGAGCGGATCCTGCGCCAGGACCCGGCGCTGCTGCCGCTGCCGGTGGCCTGACGCTCGATCCCGGCGGCTGTCACTCGCCCGACAGTCCCACCTCATGGGCGAGTCGGACGGCCGCGTGCCGGAAGAACGTCTCGCGGTCCTCCACGACCCGGTGGAACTGGCCGAACAGTTCGAAGCCGATGAGGCCGAACAGCTGGGCCCAGGCCGCGACGAGGGCCGCCGCCACGGCCGGGGGCAGGTCGGGGGCGATGTCGGCGGCGATCCGCTCGGCCTCGGGCAGCAGGTCGGCGGGGATCGGCCGCTCGCTCAGGCCGGTCCCCTGATGTGCCTCGCGCGCGATGCCGATCAGGAGGAGGGCGACGCGGGCGGCGGCCGGGACCGTGGAGTCGGGGGCCTTGTAACCGGGGACCGGCGTGCCGTAGATCAGCGCGTACTCGTGCGGATGCGCGAGGGCCCAGCCGCGCGCGGCCTCGCAGACGGCCGTCCAGCGCCGGAGGTGACCGGCGTCGGCGACCGCGCCGTGCGCCTGTTCGGCCGCCTCGCCCAGGGAGTCGTAGGCGTCGATGATGAGTGCGGTCAGCAGGTCGTCGCGGCTGGGGAAGTAGCGGTACAGGGCGGAGGAGACCATGCCGAGCTCACGCGCCACGGCCCGCAGCGAGAGCTTCGCCGCTCCGTCCGCGGCGAGCTGCCGGCGTGCCTCGTCCTTGATGGCGGCGGTCACTTCGATCCGGGCGCGGGCTCGGGCGCCACGCGTCGCGCTTCCGTGTGCGGTGCTCATACGGCCAGTCTTCCACGAAAGAAGAGCAGTGCACAGAAACGAGAGCAGTGCTCTTGTGTTGACGGCCGCCGGCATGCAGACTGGAGCAAGAAGAGAGAGCAGTGCTCACAAAAGAGAGCGGCCCTCTCCCACACCTTGGGGGTTCTCATGTCCACGCACGTCCAGAAGCCCGGCTGGTTCACCGTCAACGTCTTCAACCGGGCCGTGGCCTGGATGACCCGCCGCGGTCTGAGCGTCTGGGGCTCACGCGTCCTGGCGGTCCGCGGCCGCAAGAGCGGCGAGTGGCGGACCACCCCCGTGAACCTGCTGACCGTGGACGGCGCGCAGTACCTGGTCGCCCCGCGGGGCCATGTGCAGTGGACGCACAACATGCGCGCGGCGGGCGGCGGCGAACTGCGTCTCGGCAGGAACGTGGACGCCTTCACCGCGACCGAGGTGACCGACGACGAGAAGGTCCCGCTGCTGCGCGCCTACCTCAAGCGCTGGAAGGCCGAGGTCGGCGTCTTCTTCAAGGGGGTCGGCCCCGACTCCCCCGACGCCGACCTGCGCCGCATCGCGCCCGACCACCCGGTCTTCCGGATCACGATCGCCCGGTGAGGGTCAGGACGTGGCCTCGTCGCCCGCCGGACGCTCGGGGCGCGGGTCCAGTGCCGCCAGGGCCCGCTGGGCCATCGGCCGGCCGCGGACCATCTCGCCCAGCGTGGTCGCGCCCTGGGTGATGTCCTTGAACGCGTTCCACGCGGGCCGGAATCCGGTCAGGGCCGCGTGGAACAGGCCGGGGCGGCGCTCGAACGCGGTCAGCAGCCGCTTGCCGACGCTCATCTCCACGCCGAGCCCCGCCTTGATCGCGAACGCGTAGTTCAGGGCCTGCCGCCGCGCGTCCACCGCGTCGTGCGCCTCCGCGATCCGCACCGCCCACTCCCCCGCGAGCCGGCCCGAGCGCAGCGCGAAGGAGATGCCCTCGCGCGTCCACGGCTCCAGGAGCCCGGCCGCGTCCCCGCACACCAGCACCCGCCCGCGCGACAGCGGCGAGTCCTCGGCACGGCAGCGGGTCAGATGGCCGGAGGAGATACCGGGCTCGAAGCCGGCGAGTCCCAGCCGCCCGATGAAGTCCTCCAAGTACCGCTTGGTGGCCGCCCCCTCGCCGCGCGCCGAGATCACCCCGACGGTCAGGGTGTCACCCTTGGGGAACACCCAGCCGTAACTGCCGGGCATCGGGCCCCAGTCGATGAGCACCCGGCCCTTCCAGTCCTCGGCGACGGTCTCCGGCACCGGGATCTCCGCCTCCAGGCCGAGATCCACCTGGTCGAGCTTCACCCCGACATGCGCTCCTATCCGGCTGGCGCTGCCGTCGGCGCCGACCACGGCCCGGGCCAGCACCGTCTCACCGCCCTGGAGCACCACGGCGACCGTACGCCGGTCCGGGACCGCCGATCCGTGCTGCTCGACGCGCTGGACGGTGACGCCGGTGCGCAGCTCGGCGCCCGCCTTCTGGGCGTGCTCGACGAGCTGCTGGTCGAACTCGGGCCGGTTGATCAGCCCGAACAGCATGTGCTTGGAGCGGCGGGTCCGGGTGAAGCGGCCGTTGTTGGAGAACGTGACCGCGTGCACCCGGTCACGGAACGGCAGCTCGAAACCGGGCGGCAGCGCATCGCGCGAGGGGCCGATGATGCCGCCGCCGCACGTCTTGTAGCGGGGCAGTTCCGCCTTCTCCAGCAACAGCACGCGCCGTCCCGCGACCGCCGCCGCGTAGGCGGCCGAGGCCCCCGCGGGTCCCGCGCCCACCACGACGACGTCCCACACCCGCTGTACGTCGTCCGCCGAAGAGTTCTCGCTGCTCACGATGGTCTACTGCTCCCGGTCAAGCCGCTTCACGCACCTGTCCCCCGCATCCTACGGCGGACGTCCCCACAGGCCACTGTGGGAGGATCTACGGCACTCATCGGTACAACGTCGCACCCACAAGGAGCGTGCCCATGTCGTCGAATCCGGTCGCCGAGACCGTCGCCTCGCTGATGCCCCGCGCGCGGGCGGAGCTCACCGAGCTGGTGGCCTTCAAGTCGGTGGCGGACTTCGACCAGTTCCCCAGGAGCGAGAGCGAGGGCGCCGCCCGCTGGGTCGCCGACGCGCTCACCGCGGAGGGCTTCCAGGACGTGGCCCTCCTCGACACCCCCGACGGCACCCAGTCGGTGTACGGCTACCTGCCCGGCCCGGAGGGCGCCAGGACGGTCCTGCTCTACGCCCACTACGACGTCCAGCCGCCGCTGGACGAGGCCGCCTGGACCACCCCGCCCTTCGAGCTGACCGAGCGCGACGGCCGTTGGTACGGGCGTGGCGCCGCCGACTGCAAGGGCGGTGTGATCATGCATCTGCTCGCCCTGCGCGCGCTCAAGGCCAACGGCGGCGTGCCGGTGCACGTCAAGGTGATCGCCGAGGGCTCGGAGGAGATGGGCACCGGCGGCCTGGAGCGCTACGCCGAGGAGCACCCCGAGCTCCTGGAGGCCGACACCATCGTCATCGGCGACGCGGGCAACTTCCGGGTCGGCCTGCCTACGGTGACGGCCACGCTGCGCGGCATGACCCTGCTCCGCGTGCAGATCGACACCCTCGCCGGGAACCTGCACTCCGGCCAGTTCGGCGGCGCCGCCCCCGACGCGCTGGCCGCGCTGATCCGCGTCCTGGACTCGCTGCGCGCCGAGGACGGCACCACGACCGTCGAGGGACTGGCTCCCGAGTCCCGGTGGGAGGGGCTCCAGTACGACGAGGAGCAGTTCCGCAAGGACGCCAAGGTCCTGGACGGCGTCGAGCTGATCGGCAGCGGCACCGTCGCCGACCGCATCTGGGCCCGCCCCGCCGTCACGGTCCTCGGCATCGACTGCCCGCCGGTCGTCGGCGCCACCCCGTCGGTGCAGGCGAGCGCCCGCGCGCTGGTCAGCCTGCGGGTGCCGCCGGGCGTGGACGCGGCCGAGGCGACCAAGCTGCTCCAGGCCCACCTGGAGACCCACACGCCGTGGGGCGCCCGGGTGCGCACCGAGCAGATCGGCCAGGGCCAGGCCTTCGCCGCCGACACGACCAGCCCGGCCTACGCGGCGATGGCCGAGGCGATGGCGGTCGCCTACCCGGGCCAGGAGATGCAGTACGCCGGCCAGGGCGGCTCCATCCCGCTGTGCAACACCCTCGCCGCGCTCTACCCGCACGCCGAGATCCTGCTCATCGGCCTGAGCGAGCCCGAGGCCCAGATCCACGCCGTCAACGAGAGCGTGTCCCCGCAGGAACTGGAGCGCCTGTCGGTGACGGAGGCCCTGTTCCTGCGCAACTACGCAGCGAGCTGACGGGCAGTCATGGAGTCATGATCTCCAGCGCGCGTCTCACGGCCCATGCCGACACCGCCGCCGCCCTCGCTCTCCTGAGCGACGGCGACCTCGCGGACCTCGTGGCCTCGGGGACACCCTCCGCAACCGGTGTCGGCGGCCGGTGCGTGCTGGTGGAGGTGGACGGCACCCGCGTCTTCGTGAAGCAGGTGCCGCTCACCGATCGCGAACTGCTCCCGCACCACGTCCGCTCCACCGCGGACCTCTTCGGGGTGCCGCCGTTCTGCCACTACGGCATCGGCGCCGTCTGCGGCCCCGGCTTCGGCGCCTGGCGGGAGCTGGCCGTGCACGAGATGACGACCGACTGGGTGCTTTCCGGGCGCTGTTCCGGCTTCCCGCTCCTGCGTCACTGGCGTGTGCTGCCCCACGCACCGCGTCCCCTCCCCGACGAACTGGCGGACGTGGACGCGGCGATCGCGTACTGGGGCGCACGCCAGGTCGGCGACCACATCGAGGCGCTGCGCACGGCCTCCGCGAGCCTCACCCTGTTCTTGGAGTACGTCCCGCACACCCTGCACGACTGGTTCCACGCCCAGTTGCGCACGGACGACGCCGAGGCCGCGTGCGCTCTGGTGGAGGAGCAACTCGTGGAGGTCACCGACTTCCTGCACGGGCAGGGGCTCGTGCACTTCGACGCCCATTTCCGCAACGTCCTCACCGACGGCCGCCGGCTCCACCTCGCCGACTACGGCCTCGCCGTCTCGGACCGCTTCCGGCTCACCGCCGAGGAGCGCGGCTTCCTCGACCGCCATCGCGGCTACGACCGGGCCTACGTCCGCTCGTACCTGGTGCACTGGCTCGTCGTGGACCTGTACGGATACGCGAGGGACGAACGCGAGGCCTTCGTCCGGGACTGCGCCGACGGGCGGCGGCCCGAGGGGATTCCCCGGGCCGCCGCCGATCTCATCGCACGGCACGCGCGCGTCGCCGCGACGCTGGGCGACTTCCACCGCCGCCTGGAGCGGCGGAGCAGGCACACGCCGTACCCCTACGAGGAGTTGGACGGGCTCTCCGCCGACCCGGTGAGCGCCGGGTCCAGGACGATGTCCTCCGCGCGCGCCTCGACCGACGGCTCCTCCGGGAAGTGACAGGCCGTCAAATGACCGTCAGGGTTCCCGGCGAGACGTACCAGCGGCGGTTCCTCGGCCGCGCACTTGGCCTGGGCCTTCCAGCAGCGGGTGCGGAAGCGGCAGCCCGAGGGCGGGTCGACCGGCGAGGGCACGTCCCCGGCCAGCCGGATGCGCTCACGCCGGCGGGTGCCGTCCGGGTCGGCCTCCGGTACGGCGGACAGCAGGGCGTGGGTGTAGGGGTGCCGCGGCCGGGTGTAGAGCGTCTGCCGGTCGGCGACCTCGACCACCTTCCCCAGGTACATCACCGCGACGCGCTCGCAGAAGTGCCGTACGACGGCGAGGTCGTGGGCGATGAAGACGAACGCGATGCCGAACTCCCGCTGGAGGTCCTGGAGCAGGTTGACGATCTGCGCCTGAATGGAGACGTCCAGCGCGGAGACGGGTTCGTCGGCCACGATGAGCTTGGGCCGCAGGGCGAGCGCGCGGGCGATGCCGATGCGCTGGCGCTGGCCGCCGGAGAACTCGTTCGGGTAGCGGTTGTAGTGCTCGGGGTTGAGGCCCACCGTCTCCAGCAGTTCCTGGACGCGCTTCTTATGGCCCTGGGACGGGTTGATGCCGTTGAGCCGCATCGGTGTCTCGACGATGGTGCCGACCGTGTGCCGGGGGTTCAGCGAGCCGTACGGGTCCTGGAAGATCATCTGGAGGTTCCGGCGGGCCTCCTTCAGCCGTGCCTCGGGGGTGTGGGTGATGTCCTCGCCGTCGAACAGGACGGTGCCGGCGGTGGGTTCCAGCAGCCGGGTGACCAGCCGGCCGGTGGTCGACTTGCCGCAGCCGGACTCGCCGACCAGGCCCAGCGACCGGCCGGCCCCGACGCTGAAGTCGACGCCGTCGACGGCCCGTACGGCTCCGATCTGCCGCTGGAAGACGATGCCGTGCCGGATGGGGAAGTGCTTGGTGAGACCGCGGACCTCCAGCAGGTTCTCGCCGGCCGGGGGCCCGTCGGCGGGAACGGCGGTGTGTCCGGGAAGGGGCTGGGTGCTGCTCACGGCATGCTCCTGTTCGTCCGCCGCCGTCACCGGCGCCGTCACTGGGCGGTCCTGCGGCCGCGGATCTCCTGCTTGGTCTCCGCGGTGAGATGGCAGGCCGCGATGTGCCGGTCGGTGCCCGCCACCGCCAGCAGTTCGGGCCGCTCCACCGCGCAGAGACCGTCGGGCACCCAGCCCTTGAAGGTGCAGCGCGGGTGGAAGGCGCAGCCGCTCGGCAGGTCGATCAGGCTCGGCGGGGATCCGGCGATCGGGTTCAGCCGCCGGTCCACGTCCCCGGCGATGTGCGGCATCGACTCCAACAGGCCCCAGGTGTAGGGGTGTTCGGGCTGGGTGAGGACGTCCCGCACACTGCCGTACTCGATGCGGCGGCCGCCGTACATCACCAGGATGTCGTCGGCGATGTCGGCCACCACCCCGAGATCGTGGGTGATGAGGATGACGGCGGAGCCGAACTCCTCCTGGAGATCGCGGATCAGGTCCAGGATCTGCGCCTGGACGGTGACGTCGAGGGCCGTGGTGGGTTCGTCGGCGATGAGCAGTGCGGGGTCGCAGACCAGCGCCATGGCGATCATGGCGCGCTGCCGCATACCGCCGGAGAACTGGTGCGGATAGTCCTTCGCCCGGCGGTCGGGCTGCGGGATACCGACCCGTTTCAGCATCTCCACGGCCCGGTCGCGGGCCTCCTTCCTGGAGACCTTGTGGTGCACCTGGTACGCCTCGGCGATCTGGGCGCCGACGGTGAAGTACGGGTGCAGGGCGGACAGCGGGTCCTGGAAGATCATGGAGACCGTCCGGCCGCGCAGCTCGCGCATGTCGTGCTCCGGGAGGGCGACAAGGTCCCGGCCCTCCAGCCGGATCTCGCCGGAGACCTGGGCGCGGGTGCCCTTGTGCAGGCCCAGCAGAGCCAGCGAGGTCACCGACTTCCCCGAACCGGACTCACCGACGATGCCGAGGGTGCGCCCCTTCTCCAAGGCGAAGGAGACGCCGTCGACGGACTTCACGATCCCGTCCTCGGTCGGGAAGTGCACCCGCAGATCGCGTACGTCGAGGAAGGGGGCGGACGCCGGGGCGACCTCCGCGGGGTGGGGAGATGTCTGGAGGGACACGGGACTTTCCTTAGAGAACGAAACGGGCCTCAGGCGAGGCGGACACGGGGGTCGACCAGGCCGTAGACCACGTCGACGACCACGTTGGCCAGGACGACGAACGTGGCGGCGAAGAGAGTGGTGCCGAGGATCACCGGCAGATCGGAGTTCTGCACCGAGTCCACCGCGAGCTTGCCGATGCCGTTGATGCCGAACACCGACTCGGTGATGACCGCGGAGCCGCCGATGAGGGAGCCGACGTCCATGCCGAAGATCGTGATGATCGGCGTGATCGCGGCCCGCAGTCCGTGCTTGAGGACGACCTTGCGGGCCGGCAGTCCCTTGGCGCGGGCGGTGCGCATGTAGTCCTCGGCGAAGACCTCCAGCATGGAGGAGCGGGTGAGGCGGGTGTACATCGCGAGGTAGACGATGACCAGCGTGGCCCAGGGCAGGATGAGCCCCTGGAACCAGGCGGCCGGGTCCTGGGTGATCGGGGTGTAGCCGGAGGCGGGCAGGATCTGCCACTTGTCCACGAACACGTACAGCAGCAGCAGACCGATGAAGTAGATCTGCACGGAGACACCGACGAGCGCCAGTCCCACGGCCGCCTTGTCGGCCGCCCTCCCCCGGCGGACCGCGGCCACCATGCCGAGGCCGACACCGAGGATCACGAAGGCCACGGCGGCGCCGAGACCGAGGGAGAGGTCGGCGGGGAAGTCGCTGAGCAGGGTGGTCAGGACCGGGGTGTCGGTCTGGAAGGAGATGCCGAGGCAGGGCGCGCCGCAGTGCACACGCACGCTCTGGTCGCCGTAGTCGCGGCCGAGGAACAGTCCCTTGAAGAACTCCCAGAACTGGGCGAGGAAACTCCGGTCGAGGCCCAGCGAGTGCTTGATCTCCACCAGCCGGGAGGGCGAACAGGTCTTTCCGCAGGCCAGGAGGGCGGGATCGGAGGGCAGCGCGTAGAAGATGACGAAGGTGATCACCGTGATCACCAGCAGGATCACGGCCGCCGCCAGCAGGCGTCGGATGAAGTAGCGAAGCATGTCGTGCCGGGCCCTGACGTGAGAGGGGGTGCCCGCCGGCCGGGGCGCGCCGGCGGGCCTTGAGAGGGAGCGTCAGCTCTTGACGTAGACGTGCACCAGGCTCGGCTCGGCGACGACCGCGTCCGGGATGACCCCGCCGACCTTGGAGCCCGCCAGTTCCGTGAACTTCATGTACATCAGCGGCACCGCGGAGGCCTGCTTCAGGATCTGCTCGTCCAGGTCCCCGTAGGCGGCGTTGGCCTTGGTGAGATCGGTCATCTTGGCGATCTTGTCGATCTGGGCGTTGATCTGAGGGTCGTTGAGGTACGACAGGTCCTGGTTGGACTGCGGCAGCTTCGCGATCTGCCGTCCGTCGAACAGGACGGGCAGCACGGTGGAGGCGTTCGGCCAGTCCGCGATCCAGTCCATCCACGTCAGGTCGTACTGGTTCTTCACGTTGTCCACGGTGCTGAAGTAGTTCGCCGCGTCGATCGGGGTGATGTTGACCGTGATCCCGATCTTTCCGAGCGAGGTCTTGACCGCGTCGGCGAAGTGCTCCTCGGTGGTGGTGTTCTCCACCGCCAGCGACATGGTGAGCTTCGGGTTCCCGGCCTGCTTCATCAGCGCCTTGGCCTTGGTCACGTCACCGGCGGGGTTGCTGCTGTAGAGGTTGAACTTCTTGTAGCCGCCGATGCCGGGGCTCAGCATCGTGCTGGCGTAGTCGCCGTACGCCGAGCCGCCGAAGGCGCCGCGGGCGGTGGTCTTGTCGATCGCGTACTCGATCGCCTGGCGGACCTTCAGGTCCTTGACCCGGGTCGTGTTGATCGCCATGTAGTTGATGCCCGGAGCCGGGATCTTGTAGTAACGCGACTTCAGGGACGGGTCGTTGCCGATCGTCGTCAGGTCGGAGCCCGCGATCGGCCACTGCATGATCGAGGTCTGGGCGGTGCCCGCGTCGGACTTGATCTGCTGGTCGATGGCGGACTGGTCCTGGCCGAACTTCACGTCGATCTCGTTGACGTTCTGCTCGCGGATCGGGTCGGTCGACTGCGTCCAGTGCGTGTTCCTGACGAGGACGAGTTCCTTGTTCTTGGCGTACGACTTGAACATGTAGGGCCCGTCGGACCAGACGTGCGTGTCGTACGTCGATCCCGTGTCGTGGGCCTTGGGCACCGCCGACCAGCCGGGCATGGCGGTCGTCTGGTTGAAGTCCGCGACGGGCTGACTCAGATGGAAGACGATCGTGTACTGGTCCGGCGTCTGGATGGAGCCGAGCTCCTTGCCCTGATAGGGCCCTTTGTACGTGGAGCCGCCGACCAGCCACTGACTGGCGTACGGCGGGCCGCCGTTGATGTCGGGCGAGAAGGTCCGCTCGACGCCGTACTTGACGTCCTGCGCGGTGACGGCCGTACCGTCCTGCCACTTGACGCCGTGGCGCAGATGGAAGGTCCACACGGTGGCGCCCTTGCTGGGCGTCCCCGCGTCGGTGGCCAGGTCGCCGACCAGTTTCGGCTGGGAACCGGTCTCGTCCCAGCCGGTGAGGGTACGGACGAACTCCTGGGCCATGCTCTCCCCTTCGGTCGTGTAGATCCGCTGGGGGTCGAGGTGATCGAAATCCGCGTGGTCGAGGACGGTCAGCGTGCCGCCCTTCGTCGGCGACCCGCTGCCGGTGGTGCTGGAGGAACCCCCGCAAGCGGTGGCCCCCAGGGCTATGGCCACAGCGATGGCCGTGAGGCCGGTCAGGCGCGTTCTGCGCGTCATCAGGAAACACTCCGATCTTGTACGTTCTCGGCTTCGGCGGTCCGTGACGGAGCCGTCCGGGCCGGTGGTGCGAGGGGGGTGGGGGTCAACTGCGGCTCGCGCGCGGGTCGAGGGCGTCCCGGACGCCGTCGCCGAGGAGGTTGAGAGCCAGGACGAGGATCAGGAGCAGGACTCCGGGGATGAAGAGGTACATCGGGTCCTGGAGGAAGTACTGGGAGGCGTCCGACAGCAGGGCGCCCCAGTCCGGGTTGGGCGGGATGACACCGACGCCCAGGTACGACAGGGCCGCCTCGGTGGTGATGTTCTGCGGGACGGCGAGCGCGAAGGAGATCAGGACGGGCGCCCACAGGTTGGGCAGCAGCTGCCGCAGCAGGATGTGCCAGCGGCCGGCGCTCATGATCCGCGCGGCGTCGACGAACTCCCGCTCACGCAGGGACAGCACCTGGCCGCGCACCAGGCGGGCGGTGTAGGCCCAGGCGAACACCGCGATGTTGAGGACCAGGACCAGCAGCCGCAGGTTCTCGTCGGTGCCGCCGTGGGTGTTGGTCTGCAACGCGTTCTGGATGACCGGGGTGAGCGCGATGATGAACAGCAGCTGCGGGAAGGCCAGCATCACGTCCATCACCCGTGACAGCACCGAGTCGACCCAGCCGCCGGAGTAGCCCGCCGCGAGGCCCGCGAGGACGCCGACGACGGTCGACAGCACGGCCGAGGCGAAGCCGACGAGGAGCGAGGTGCGCAGGCCGTAGACGATCCGGGCGAACAGGTCGTATCCCGTGCCGGGTTCGACGCCCAGCAAATGGGTGAGGCTGATGCCACCGAGCGAGCCGTACGGGAAGTTGCCGGTGTCGGGGTCGATCGCCTTGCCGTCCGGGGTGATGGGCCCCCAGCCGGTCAGCGCGGTGAGCACCGGGGCCAGCAGCGCGATCATCATGAACAGGACGGTCACCGCCAGCGCGACCAGGGTCATCTTGTCCCGCCGGATGCGGTTCCAGGCCATGCGGGCCGGCGACCGCCCGGCGACGGCGGGGCAGCCGGTCCGGGGCTCCCGCGCCGGTTCGGCCTCGGGCGTGGTGCCGGTCGGGGTCTGGACCTGCTGATGCTGCGTGGTCATCGTACGGACGTCCCGGAGGTGAGCTGGGGCTGTCGCGGGGTCGCCGCGGCAGACGGTGGTGAAGGGACGCGACAGGGGACGAGCCCCTGGGCGAAAGGCGTGGCCGGCGTCCGGTGTCGGCGCCGTGAAGACTGAGCGGACTTTCGCAACGCTCCGTGACCCCGGTCAAGGCGGTTCGGGTCCGGAAAAGTGATTGTTTGCGCAGGTTGCCAAGAGTTGACGAGAGCGAGAGGTTTCGTTAGCTCTGACATAGAGGTAATACGACGCTCTCTTGGGGAGTTCGCGGTGCTCCCCTCTCCCTCGCACGGGTCCCGGAACGTCGAAATCCCCGCCGGCATCACAGCGCGGCGGGGATTTGACGGCGGGTTTCCCGGCGGGTCAGCCGATCGGGGTGCCGGCCTCCAGATAGAGCACGGCTCCCCGTTCCCTGGCCCTGAGGGCCCAGCGCAGCCGTTCGTAGCGCACGGGCGGCAGCAGGTCGGCGGCCTCCTCCTCGGTGACGAACCGCCATTCGCGCAGCTCGGGCCCGGGCAGCAGGAGCCGGCCCGCCTCGGCGGAGTGGAGCCTTCCGCCGTCGAAGATCAGTCGCATCCCGCCGTATCCGGGCGGCGCGGGCCGTTCCCAGTCGACGACGAGCAGGCGGGGCATGTCGTCGAGGTGGATGCCGGTCTCCTCGGCGACCTCGCGGACACCGGCGCGGGCGGGGGCCTCGCCGGGTTCGACGACACCGCCGGGGAACTCCCAGCCGGCCTTGTAGGTGGGGTCGACGAGCAGCACCCGGTCCCGCTCGTCGAAGAGGAGGACGCCGGCGGCAAGGGTCTCGGCGGTGGGTTCGGGGGTCTGCACGATGTCGCACACCGGGACGGTGCCCGCGCTGACGGCCTCGGCGATACGGGCGGCGGTCCGGTACGGCGTGAGGGCGCTGTTGTCGATCGGGTGGGCGTCGGCGGTGAGCCAGGAGGCGAGGGCGGTCCGGTAGGGCTCGATGTGGTCGTAGGCCCACTGCCGGACGCGCATGTCGCCGTCGGGGAGGTCGGGTGGGACCTCCCGGTTGGCTATTCGCTCCCGCAGTATCGTTTCCGCCGGGGCGAGGAGCACGTGCCGGACGCCGATGCGGCGGGCGGCGAGGCCGCCGAAGATCTCGTCGCGGTACTCCTGGCGCAGCAGGGTCATCGGGACCACCAGGGTCCCGCCCAGCTCGGCGAGCATCGCGGCCGCCGTGTCGATCACGAGGCGTCGCCAGATCGGCAGATCCTGGTAGTCGCCGACCTCGGCGAGGTGCTTGGGCGGGAGCAGGTACGGGAGTGCTCCGCCGATGATCTCGGGGTCGAAGAGCGTGCTGTTCGGGATCAGCTCGATCAGTTCCCGTGCGGTGGTGGTCTTCCCCGCACCGAACGCACCGTTGATCCAGACGACGGTCACAGGTCCCCCTCTTCTATTGGCCCCCTGTGGCTTGCCCGCTCCACCCTGCCACGGAAACCAGCCGCAGTTGAGGGCGCACACGCGTGGCGCCGGCGCCCCCCTCAGGGGGTGCCGGCGCCATGGTGCGCTGTGGGCCGCCTCGTCAGCCGTTCTGCCCGAGCGCGCCTTCCTCGACCCCGGTCAGGCTGTCGTCGGCGACGGTCTGACCGATGCTGCTGAGGGTCTTGTCGACGTCGATGTCCCCCAGGTTCTCGCCCAGGGCGTGGGAAGGGGTGACCGCCGCGACGACGAAGCCGGTGGCGAGGGAGGCGATGGCGAGCATGCTGCGCTTCTTCATGCCGGACTCAACGGGCGAACGGCGCGGAGGGTCACGCCCGGCGTCGAAGTGAGCCGGATCCGGTCGGCGCGAGCCGCCGGTCGTGCGCTCCGGACCTGCCGCGTGCCCGCCGCACCAGGTCCGCGGCCGCTTCCGGCCACGCCGCGTGATCGAAGACGAAGCCGGCGTCGAGCAGCCGGCGGGGCACGACCCGGCGGCTCTTGAGCAGCAGTTCGGTGTCCGACCGCAGCGCGAGAGCGCCGATCTTCGCCATCCACTTCGTCGCGGGCAGGCCCACCGGGACTCCCCACGCGGAGCGCAGTGCCCGCATGAAGGCGCGCTGCGGCACGGGCGTGGGAGCGGCGAGGTTCACCGGGCCGGTGAGCTCCTCGTGGTCGATCAGGAACTCGACCGCGCGGACGAAGTCGCGGTCGTGGATCCAGGAGACGTACTGGGCGCCGCCCGCGACCGGTCCGCCGAGGCCGAGCCGCGCCAGCCTCGACAGGACGTCGAAGACGCCGTCGCGGTCGGGGCTCATCACCATGGCGGAGCGCAGGGCGACCTTGCGGGTGTGCGGGGTGTCGGCCCGCTCCTGGGCCCGTTCCCAGTTCCTGGCGATCTCCACGCTGTAGGCCCAGTAGTCGGGGACGCCGGGTTCCTCGCCGCCCACGACTCCCGTGATCTCGTCGTTCGACGCGTCGAAGCGGTGGGTGTAGACGGTGGCCGTACTCATCTGCAACCAGATCCGCGGCGGACGGGCGGCGGACGCGACGGCCTCGCCGACAACCTCGGTGGAGCGCACCCGCGAATCCATCATGGCCTTGAGGTTGGCCTGCGTGTACCGGCAGCTGACGCTGCGTCCGGCCAGGTTGATCACCACGTCACTGCCGTCGAGCTCCGCCGCCCACGGGCCCAGGGACCGGCCGTCCCAGGCGATCTCCCGCTCGCGCCGCGGCCTCCGGGTCAGGACGACGACCTCGTGGCCCGCGGCGGTCAGCGCGCGGTTCAGGATCGCGCCCACCTGCCCGGTCCCGCCGGGTATCACGATCTTCATGGCGTTCCCCCTTTGTGTGGGGACAGCCTAGCGCAATATTTTGAACGTGTTCAAAAGGAGAACAGGGTTGCACACGAGAAGCCCGGCCGCCCCTCTTCGGGCCGGCCGGGCTTCCGGGCGAAACGATCCTTCCGGGGGAGGTGTCAGACCCCTGCCGCAGCCGGGTCCTCCCGGTCCGCGCGCCGGGCGAGTGCCGCCGCGGCCGCCCCGACCAGACCCGCGTCCGTGCCCATCTGCGCGGGCACGACGGCCAGACGCCGGACGAAGGACAGGGTCGCGTAGTCGCTCAGCGCCTTGCGCAGCGGTGCGAACAGGACGTCGCCCGCCTTGCCCACGCCGCCGCCGACGACCGCGATGTCGATCTCGACGAGGGTCGCGGTGGCCGCGATACCCGCGGCCAGCGCCTGGGCCGCCCGCTCGAAGGAGGCCACGGCGACCGGATCGCCGGCCCGGGCCGCGGCGGCCACGGCGGCGGCGGAGGTGTCACCGTCCGGACCGGGCACCC
Organism: Streptomyces lincolnensis; assembly: GCF_001685355.1. Classification (GTDB taxonomy): domain Bacteria; phylum Actinomycetota; class Actinomycetes; order Streptomycetales; family Streptomycetaceae; genus Streptomyces; species Streptomyces lincolnensis. The sequence continues at coordinate 1,372,921 of NZ_CP016438.1, forward strand.
AGCCGTTCTCGACCGCCCTGCGGGCGATGTTGGGGCCGCTGGCGATGCGCTCCACGCACCCGCGCGCGCCGCACGGGCAGGGGTCCCCGTCGAGATCGACGCTGATGTGGCCGATGTGCCCCGCGTTGCCGGTGGGGCCGGGATGCAGACGGCCGTTCAGGACCAGCCCGCCGCCGACCCCCGTCGAGACGACCATGCACAGCGCGTTGTCGTGGCCCCGGGCGGCGCCCTGCCAGTGCTCGGCGGCCGTGATCGCGACACCGTCGCCGATCAGCTCCACGGGCAGCCCGCCGGCCGCCGCCCGCACCCGCTCGACGAGGGGGTAGTCGCGCCAGCCGGGCACGTTCACCGGACTCACCGTGCCCGTGGAGGCGTCCACGGGGCCGGCGCTGCCGATGCCGAGGGCGACGGCACGTCCCCACAGCGGCGACGCGGACAGCTCGGCGAGGACCTCCTCGACGGCCCGCATGACGGTCTCGCCGTCCTCCCGGGCGGGCGTGGCACGCTGTGCGCGGGCCTGGAGCCGGCCGTGGCCGTCCACCAGCGCTCCGGCGATCTTGGTGCCGCCGATGTCGAGAGCGGCCACGAGGTCGGTGTGCATCAGTGTCGGATCTCCCCATCGGGCGTGAGAACAACCATCGGAACGAACCACAAGGAAACAGCAGGCCGGTCTCGCGGTGGGGGCGCGGGCCGGAGATTGCGGTGGACAGTGTCTCCCGCATCTGACAACGTTGTCCAGGCCCTATGCTCGACGCCACATCCTCGTACAACATCATGGACCGACGCATCCCGCGCGGACGACAGGACAGGACACCGCATCGTGCCCGACACCGAACGCCGAGCAGACCGCCTCCCCGGGAACCGCTACGGCAACCGTCCGACCATGAAGGACGTGGCCGCCCGAGCCGGAGTCGGACTGAAGACGGTCTCGCGGGTGGTCAACGGCGAGCCGGGCGTGACCCCGGAGACCGAGCGCCGGGTGCAGGAGGCCATCGACGCGCTCGGCTTCCGCCGCAACGACAGCGCGCGGGTGCTGCGCAAGGGCCGCACGGCCAGCATCGGCCTGGTCCTGGAGGATCTCGCCGACCCGTTCTACGGCCCGCTCAGCCGCGCGGTCGAGGAGGTGGCCCGGGCCCACGGCGCGCTGCTCATCAACGGCTCCAGCGCGGAGGACCCCGAGCGCGAGCAGGAGCTGGTGCTGGCGTTGTGCGCGCGGCGGGTGGACGGTCTGGTCGTCATCCCGGCCGGTGACGACCACCGGTATCTGGAGCCGGAGCTGAAGGCGGGCGTGGCGACCGTGTTCGTGGACCGTCCGGCCGGCCAGATCGACGCCGACTGCGTGGTCTCCGACAACTACGGCGGCGCCCGCGACGGTGTCGCCCACCTCATCGCCCACGGCCACCGGCGCATCGGCTTCATCGGCGACATGCCCCGCATCCACACCGCGGCCGAGCGCCTGCGCGGCTACCGGGCGGCCATGGAGGACGCGGGCATACCGGTGGAGGACTCCTGGATGTCCCTGGGCGTGACCGATCCCGAGCGGGTGCGCCGGGCGGCCGAGGAGATGCTGTCCGGTCCCGCCCCCGTCACCGCGGTCTTCGCGGGCAACAACCGGGTGACGGTCACCGTGGTCCGTGTCCTCGCCGAACAGACCCGCCCCGTGGCCCTCGTCGGCTTCGACGACATCGAGCTGGCCGACCTGCTCCGGCCCGGCGTCACCGTCGTCGCCCAGGACGCGGCGACCATCGGCCGCACCGCCGCCGACCGCCTCTTCCGCCAGCTCGACGGCACGCTCCTCACACCGGAGCGGATCGAACTGCCGACCCGCCTGATCACCCGCGGCTCGGGCGAGCTGCCGCCGGCGGACTGAGCGGCCCGTGGAGGACCACGCACCCCCGCTCGGGGAAACCGGCCGTCCCGCGCCCGCCTCTCCGCCCGTGCGGGAGGCGTCGGATCCGCCGGACGGACAGACCCTGGAAGCACTGGGCCTCGCCGAGGCGCCGCGTGACCACCCCCTGCTCTACCCGGGCGTGTGGCCCCGGGAGTCCGGACTGCTCGACGGGGACCGGCTGCTCCCCCTGGACGTCCTCGTCCATACGGACCGCGTCCCCGTGCTGGCCGTCGGGTCCAACGCCAGCCCGGCCCAACTGCGGCACAAGATGGCCGAGTTCGGGATCACCTCCCCGATCCCGATGGTCAGGGCTCGGGTCACCGGCATCGACGTGGGCGTCTCGGCGCATGTGAGCCGGCTCGGGTATGTGTCCGCCTCCCCCTTCGACGCGCCGGACGTCGTACGGGAGTTGTTCCTCACCTGGCTCGACGCGGAACAGCTCGCGGTGATCGACGCGAGCGAGGGCGTGCCGCTGCCCAACGGCAACTACCGGCGCGTCTGGCTGCCCGCCCCGGAGGTGCGGATCGAGGTGGGGGCGCAGGCGGGGGCCGGGATGCTGCTTCCGGGCGTGTACGTGTACGTCAACCGGCACGGCGTCCTGCACAACGGCACGGACGCGCCGCGCACGCACCCGGGTCAGCGGGCGCTGCTCACCGAACTCCTCGTGGGGTCGGCCCGGTTGAGGGAGCTGTTCGGCGTGACACCGGAGGAGTTCTGCGCCAGGGCGCGGGCCGACCGGGCACTGTGTGAGCGCGGTACCCGGCTGTTCAAGGAGGAGAAGCTCGTCACGGTCTCCGGTCTGGAGCGGTTCGTACGGGTTCAGCAGACCGGGAGTCCCGGGATCGGCGCGTCGTTGTCGCCGCCCTTGATGTAGACGTCGCTGACGTAGACACCGGTGTTGCCGCGGTCGTCGTCCGTCTTGGCCCACCAGACGTTGGTCCACTCGCCGTAGGTCTCGCGGCGGCCGAGGTTCGCCTGGCAGTAGAAGTAGTTGGTGCCCGCGTTGAGGACGCCGACCTCGGTGCCGGAGGCGGTGTAGGACTTGGCGGTGCGCCAGACCTCGCAGTTGTACTTGCCGCCGCCGAGGGACACGCAGGCGGGAGCGGGCGTGGGCTCTCCGCCTCCGCCTCCACTGCTTCCGCCTGTCGTGCCGCCGTCGCCCGAGCCGCCACCCGTGGTGCCGCCGCCTCCGGTGGTGCCACCTCCCGAGGTCTTGGTCGGAGAGGGTTCGGCCTCTCCGCCACCCGAGGACGACGTCCCGTTCTCCTTCTCCTTGCTCGGCGTACTGCCCGCGGACGGCGCCTTCTTGTCGCCCGGAGCGGTGGGCTCGGGTGAGGCCGAGCCGGGACTGCCCGTGGGGTCCGGCGTCGAGGCTGTCGCCCCCTTGGACGTCTCGCCGGCCTCGGCGGGCGTACCCGCCTCGGCGTCGCCGGAATCGCCCACCAGGGAGACCGTGACTCCCGCCGCCGCGAGGACGACCGTCACGGCAGCGGCGGCGAGCAGGGCACGGCCCTTGCGCCGGGCGGGGCGGTCGGCACCGGAGACGGTCAGGCGACCGGTGGCCGCGGAGCCGGGACCCGGGGCGGCCGAGGGCACGCCCCCGTAACCGTGCCCGGCCGATCCGGCGGGAGCGGACTGGGCCGGCGGCCCGAACACTCCGGGCGCGCCGGGCCCGTGGGGTGCGGGCAGGTTGTGGTCGGGAGCGCCCTGGGGTGGGGTGCCGGGGGTGCTGCTGTGAGTCGGCGTGCTGCTGTGAGTCGGGGTGCCCTGGCCGGGCGTGCCATGAGCCGGAGTGCCGTGCCCTGGCGTGCCCTGGCCGTGCGCTTCGAAGCCCTGTGCCGACGGCGTGCCCTGGCCCGCAGGCCCGAAAGCCTGGGCCGCGGCTGTGCCCTGCCCCGGTGTCGCGCCCGAGGTGAGTCCACTCCCGCTCGGGCCCGCGGTGTCCTGTCCTGCTCCCCCGGTCCCGGTCCGGGGACCTGCCGGGCCGGAGCCCGGTGTCGGTGGTGCCGGGGCGGGGCGCTCGGTCACCGGTCCGCGGAGTGTGGTCGTAGGGAGGTCCGTGCCGGTCGTGTCGGCGACGGACTGGAGCAGGGCGCGGGCTTCCTCGGCCCCCGGGCGGCCTTCGGGACGCTTGTCGAGGAGGCGTTGGAGGACGGGGCCGAGGTGGCCGGCGCGGCGGGGCTCGGGCAGGGGCTCGCCGACGATCGCGGTGAGGGTGGAGAAGGTCGACGTACGGCGGAAGGGTGAGGAGCCCTCGACGGCCGCGTAGAGCGTGGCGCCCAGGGCCCAGATGTCGGAGGCGGGGCCCGGGTCGGCGCCCTGGGCGCGCTCGGGGGCCAGGTAGTCCAGGGAGCCGACGAGTTCGCCGCTGCGGGTGAGGTGGGTGGCCGAGCCGTCGCCCGGATCCTCCATGGTGGCTATGCCGAAGTCGGTGAGGACGACCCGGCCCGAGCGGTCGAGCAGGATGTTGCCGGGCTTCACGTCGCGGTGCAGGACGCCGGCGCGGTGCGCGGCGGCCAGCGCGTCCAGGACCTTGGCGCCGATGCCCGCCGCCTCGCGCGGGTCGAGGGGGCCGCGCTCGCGCAGGACGTCGTCCAGGGAGGGGCCGTCGACCAGTTCCATGACGATCAGAGGGCGGCCGTCGACCTCGGTCACGTCGTGCACGGCCACGACTCCGGGGTGGCGCACCCGGGCCGCCGCGCGGGCCTCGCGCTGCATGCGCAGCCGCAGGCCGGCGAGTTCGGGGCCGTCCGCGTCGGTGTAGGTGCGCAGTTCCTTGACCGCGACCTCGCGGCCGAGGACCTCGTCGGTGGCCCGCCAGACCACGCCCATGCCGCCGCGCCCGAGCTGGGCCAGGACGCGATAGCGCCCGGCCAGCAGTCGGCCGGCCTCCTCCGTCTGTCCGTACTCCCCCGATGGCACCGGTGCCCCGTTCCTATGACCTGATCTTTGCGTGCGTACAGACTAATCCGTCACGCGGGGCCCTTCGGGGCCCACTCGTCACTTGCGGTCGGTCGCCGCACGCGGAATCGAGGGGTACGGGCGCGTCACGTCCCGGAGATCGTCAGGTCGCCCCTGCGCGGTGTCGCGAAGCTCTCCAGGTCGGCGCGGGTCAGGCCGGTCAGCCGGGCGACCTCGGCGATGTCGAGGGCGCCGCAGTCCAGGCCGCGCAGCAGGTAGCCGCTGAGCGCCTTGGCGGTGGCGGGCTCGTCCATGACGTCGCCGCCGACGCGGCCCGCGTACCGGGCGAGGCGGCCGGCGGCCTGTTCGAAGCCCTCGCGGTAGAAGGCGAAGACGGCCGCGTAGCGGGTGGGGAGGTGGCCGGGGTGCATGTCCCAGCCCTGGTAGTAGGCGCGGGCCAGGGCGCGGCGGGTGAGGCCGTAGTGCAGGCGCCAGGCGTCGTGGACCTTCGCGGTGGGGCCGACCGGGAGGACGTTGGTCGAGCCGTCGCAGACGCGTACACCGGTGCCCGCGGCCGCGACCTGCATGATCGCCTTGGCGTGGTCGGCGGCGGGGTGGTCACTGGCCTGGTGGGCGGCGGAGACGCCGAGGCAGGCGCTGTAGTCGAAGGTGCCGTAGTGCAGCCCCGTGGCGCGTCCTTCGGCCGCCTGGATCATGCGGGCGACCGTGGCCGTGCCGTCGGTGGCGAGGATGGACTGGCTGGTCTCGATCTGGATCTCGAAGCCGATCCGGCCCCGCTCCAGACCTTGTGCCTTCTCGAAGGCCTCCAGGAGCCGCACCATGGCGGTGACCTGCTCGGGGTAGGTCACCTTCGGCAGGGTCAGCACGAGCCCGTCGGGCAGGCCTCCGGACTCCGTCAGGCCGGTGAGGAAGATGTCCAGGGTGCGGATGCCGCGGTCGCGGACGGCCGCCTCCATGCACTTCATGCGGATGCCCATGTACGGGGCCGCCGTGCCGTCCCGGTACGCCTCGGCGATCAGCCGGGCCGCGCGGGCCGCGGCCTCGTCCTCCTCGGCGTCGGGGCGTGGGCCGTAGCCGTCCTCGAAGTCGACGCGCAGGTCCTCGACGGGTTCCCGCTCCAGCTTGGCGCGGACGCGGGAGTACACCGGCTCGGCGAGTTCGTCGGACAGGCCGAGGACGGCGGCGAAGGATTCGGCGTCGGGGGCGTGTTCGTCGAGGGCGGCGAGCGCCCGGTCGCCCCAGGAGCGGATGGTGTCGGCGGCGAAGACGTCGCCGGGGACGTAGACGGTGTGGACGGGCTGGCGGGTGCCGGGATCTCCGGGATAGCGGCGCTCCAGTTCGGCGTCGACCGGCGCGAGGGAGGCGCTGATCTCCTCGCTGACGGTGCCCGCGAGGCTCGTCGCCACCTGCTCCTGCTGGCCCTGACCCATTCCACACCCTCCTGTTTTCCACTCTACGGAATCAACAATCCGTAGAACGAAGCTATCCGTGAAGCTTCCCGCCGGTCAACACCCCGTCCACGGCCCGATCCCCGGCGTTCACTGCCGTCACCGAGTACCTCTACGCCCTCTTCCGCACGTCGACTCGCACCCCTCATCCTGAGCTCTGGGGAGGGAATCACATGGTGAACACGACCAGCATGTCGCGCCGCATGGGTCTGCGTTCCGCGGTGGCGGCCGCGCTCACCGTGCCGCTGGTGGGCGCGGTACCGGCCTCGGCGGCCAAGGGGAGGAGCCGCCGTCTGGACGTCATGACGTTCAACCTGCGGTTCGCGAGCACCACCGAGCCCAACAGCTGGACGGTCCGCCGTCCGGTGATGCGTGCGCTGTTCCGCCGCGAGGCCCCTCACGTCATCGGCACCCAGGAGGGCCTCTACCAGCAACTGCGCGACATCCACGCCGATCTCGGCGAGCACTACGACTGGATCGGCACCGGCCGCGAGGGCGGCAGCCGCGACGAGTCCACGGCCGTCTTCTACGACACCCGGCGCCTGGCCCCGGTCGAGCACGACACCTTCTGGCTCTCCGACACGCCCCGGGTGATCGGCTCCAACACCTGGGGGGCCAAGCTCCCCCGCATCGCCACCTGGGTCCGCTTCCGCGATCTGCGCCACGCCGGGCGGGAGTTCTACGTCCTCAACACCCACTTCGACCACATCGGCCAGTACGCCCGGGTACGCTCCGCCGCACTCGTCGCCGAGCGGATCGCGGGGCTGGACCCCTCGTTGCCGTCCGTCGTGACCGGCGACTTCAACGCGGCGGCCCATGCCAACGATGCCTACGACACGCTCCTGCGCGCCGGGTTCGTCGACACGTGGGACACGGCGGCCGAGCGCGGCAGGCTCTACGCCACCTTCCACGGCTACCGGCCGCTGGTCCCGGAGGGAGACCGCATCGACTGGATCCTCACCACGCCGGGCGTCACGACCCACCGGGCGTCGATCAACACCTTCGCCCTGAACGGCCAGTTCCCCAGCGACCACCTGCCGGTGCAGGCCTTACTCACCCTGGGATGAGCCGAGGCCCCCGCGACCGCCCCGGTGGGGGTCGCGGGGGCCTCGGTGCGCCCGTTGTGCGGGATCAGCCCTTGCGGGTCTTGATCTCCTCGGTGAGGGCGGGGACGACGTCGAAGAGGTCGCCGACCACGCCGTAGTCGACCAGGTCGAAGATCGGGGCCTCGGCGTCCTTGTTGACCGCCACGATGGTCTTCGAGGTCTGCATACCGGCGCGGTGCTGGATGGCGCCGGAGATGCCGTTGGCGATGTACAGCTGCGGCGAGACCGACTTGCCGGTCTGGCCGACCTGGTTGGTGTGCGGGTACCAGCCGGCGTCCACCGCGGCACGCGAGGCACCCACGGCCGCGCCGAGGGAGTCGGCGAGCGCCTCGATGATCGCGAAGTTCTCGGCGCCGTTGACGCCACGGCCGCCGGAGACCACGATCGCGGCCTCGGTCAGCTCCGGACGCCCGGTCGACTCACGCGGGGTGCGCGCGGTGACCTTGGTGCCGGTGGCCTGCGCGGAGAAGGACACCTCCAGCGCCTCGACGGCCGGGGTGGCCGGGGCGGCCTCGACAGCCGCGCTGTTGGGCTTGACGGTGATGACCGGGGTGCCCTTGGAGACACGGGACTTGGTGCTGAAGGAGGCGGCGAACACCGACTGGGTCGCGACCGGGCCCTCGTCGCCGGACTCCAGGTCGACGGCGTCGGTGATGATGCCGGAACCGATGCGCAGCGCGAGGCGGGCGGCGATCTCCTTGCCCTCGGCGGAGGAGGGGACCAGCACGGCGGCCGGGGAGACGGCGGCGACGGCGGCCTGGAGCGCGTCGACCTTCGGTACCACCAGGTAGTCGGTGTACTCGGAGGCGTCGTGGGTCAGGACCTTGACCGCGCCGTGCTCGCCGAGGACGGCGGCGGTGTCGGCGGCGCCGGCACCCAGCGCGACGGCGACCGGCTCGCCGATGCGGCGGGCCAGGGTCAGCAGCTCCAGGGTGGGCTTGCGGACGGCACCGTCCACGTGGTCGACGTAGACGAGAACTTCAGCCATGGGACTTCTTCTCTCCTGCTTGCGGAAGATGAGGGGCGGTCAGCGAATGCGGGGCTCAGATGAACTTCTGGCCCGCGAGGAACTCGGCGAGCTGCTTGCCGCCCTCGCCCTCGTCCTTGACGATCGTGCCGGCCGTGCGGGCCGGACGCTCCGCCGCGGAGTCGACCGTGGTGTAGGCACCCTCCAGGCCGACGTCCTCCGCCTCGATGTCGAGGTCGGACAGGTCCCAGGACTGAACCGGCTTCTTCTTGGCCGCCATGATGCCCTTGAAGGACGGGTAACGCGCCTCGCCGGACTGGTCGGTGACCGACACGACCGCCGGCAGCGAGGCCTCCAGCTGCTCGGAGGCGGCGTCGCCGTCGCGGCGGCCCTTGACCGTGCCGTCCTCGACCGAGACCTCGGACAGCAGCGTCACCTGCGGAACGCCCAGGCGCTCGGCGAGCAGGGCCGGGACCACGCCCATGGTGCCGTCGGTGGAGGCCATGCCGGAGATGACCAGGTCGTAGCCGGCCTTCTCGATCGCCTTGGCCAGCACCAGGGAGGTGCCGAGGGCGTCGGTGCCGTGGATGTCGTCGTCCTCGACGTGGACGGCCTTGTCGGCGCCCATGGACAGCGCCTTGCGCAGCGCGTCCTTGGCGTCCTCCGGACCCACGGTCAGGACGGTGATCTCCACGTCGTCGTCTGAGTTCTCGGAGATCTGAAGCGCCTGCTCGACCGCGTACTCATCCAGTTCGGAGAGCAGACCGTCGACGTCGTCCCGGTCGACGGTCAGGTCATCGGCGAAGTGCCGGTCGCCAGTGGCGTCGGGCACGTACTTCACAGTGACAACGATCCTCAAGCTCACGCCGGCTCTCCTACTGCATCGTCATTTTTCGGCTGCCTCTTGCAGGCAGCATAGGCGCCTCAAGCGGCCGATCCCGGTCGGGGCGACCCACGCTCCGAACGAAATATTACTCGCCAGTACACCCAGTTCGTTCCCGCTAAGCAAGCGCTTTGAACTGTGACCTGTGCAACGCAGCGTAATCGGAACCCGACGCCTTCGCAGAGGAGCGGCCGCCCGCGTTCAGTCACGCAGGCTGTTGAACCGTCCCTGGTGGTAGAGCAGGGGACGGCCGGGGCCGGTGGGGTCGCCGAGGGTGACCTCGGCCAGCACGATGCGGTGGTCACCGGCCGGTACGCGGGCGACGACCCGGCACACCAGCCACGCCAGGACGTCGTCGAGAACGGGCACGCCCTCGGGGCCCTCGTGCCAGGCGGTCGTCGCGCCGAAGCGGTCGGCGCCGCTGCGGGCGAAGGTGGCCGCCAGCTCTTCCTGGTGCTCGCCGAGTATGTGGACGCCGACATGGTCGGCCCGGGACACCGCGGGCCAGCTGGAGGCCCCGGTGCCGATGCCGAAGGAGAGCATCGGGGGCTCGGCGGAGACCGAGCTGAGGGAGGTGGCGGTGAAGCCGACCGGGCCGGCGTCGCCGCGCGCGGTGATCACGGCGACTCCCGCCGCATGCCGCCGGAAGACGGAGCGCAGGAGATCGGGAGAGGCGAGCCGGGGGGTGCCCAGGCCGGGCGTGACCGTCATGAAGGAGTCCTTCCGCGAGGAGTGGCGTGCAGGTCCGTCGCTGCTCAACAGCTCGGACAACACGCACTCGCGGTGCGGGCCAGGTCGACGTGGGCCCGCCCGACGAGAAGGAGTTCCGAAGGCATGGGGCCAGGCTGGCGATACGTGGTGCACACAGTCAAGTACGTTCCGGAATATGGGAGATGACTCACCGCGTCCGCGACACAGATCACACGGCCTCCCCCAACGCGGCGATCACGTCGGCCCTGCGCGGCTGCCCGATGGCCCGCCGTACGACTCTCCCGTCCGCGTCCAGGACCAGAACGGTCGGCGTCTTGAGGATGTCGAGCTCGCGGACGAGGTCGAGGTGCTTCTCGGCGTCGATCTCGACATGGGCGACCCCCGGGACCATGTCGGCCACCTCGCCGAGGACCCGCCGGGTGGCCCGGCAGGGGGCACAGAAGGCGCTGGAGAACTGGACCAGGGTGGCCCGCTCGCCCAGGTCCGTGCCCAACTCGGCGGGGCCGAGCCGCTTTCCGTCGTCGCGCCCGCGCACCCGTATCCTCCCGCTCCGCCGCCGTTGCAGCACTCCGTAGGCGCTCGCCATCGCGAGCACCGCCACGCACACCACGAGTCCGGTCATCTCCCGCACAACCATTCACACGACTGCAAAGATTCCCGCCTCCCCGATCTCTTTCCCATGCGGAATGCTTGGTTCCCATGGACATCGATGCAAGAGGGCCGCGCTTCGGCGCCGCCGTGACGACCGTCGTCCTGGCGGTCGTACTGATCACGGGCAGCGTCTGGCTGCTGGCCTGGCAGACACTGGCATTCGCGCTGGGCGCGGCGGGCGGTGTCGGCCGTTCTCCCTACGGCTTGTTGTTCCGTGCGGCGGTACGCCCCCGGCTCGGGCCGCCCACCGAGTTCGAGGCGCCCGAGCCGCCCCGGTTCGCGCAGGCGGTGGGACTGGTCTTCGCCGGCGTCGGGCTCGTCGGCTACGCGCTCGGACCCGAGTGGCTGGGCCTCACGGCGACCGGGGCGGCGCTCGCGGCCGCTTTCCTCAACGCCGCGTTCGGGTACTGCCTGGGCTGCGAGATGTACCTGCTTGTACGACGGGCGACGGTACGCACGGAGTAAAGGCGGTTTAAAAGACCGAGGTGGATCACCGGGTGACGTGACGAGAATCTCGCCACGCGCGGGCACGAGGACTAGCTCCCCGTCCGTTCTTGGGGCACGATCTGCGACATGCCGTAAACCTACGGCTGCGTAACTTCCGCCGGGAGATCCTTCCCGGGCAGAGAAGGAAGGGCCCACCCCGTCCATGGCAGAGCTTGTCTACCGCCCCGTCGTCGGATTCGCCCAGGCGTTGTTCAAGGCCTGGGACCTCAAGATCGACTGCAAGGGGTCGGAGAACATCCCGCGCTCGGGCGGTGCCGTCCTGGTGAGCAACCACATCAGCTACCTGGACTTCGTCTTCAACGGACTGGCGGCGCTCCCGCAGAAACGTCTCGTGCGGTTCATGGCGAAGGAGTCCGTCTTCCGCCACAGGATCTCCGGTCCGCTGATGCGCGGGATGAAGCACATCCCCGTGGACCGCAAGCAGGGCGAGACGGCGTACGCGCACGCGCTGGAGTCCCTGCGCGCCGGCGAGATCGTGGGGGTCTTCCCGGAGGCCACCATCTCCCCGTCGTTCACCCTGAAGTCCTTCAAGTCCGGCGCCGCGCGCATGGCCCAGGAGGCGGGCGTCCCGCTGATCCCGATGGCCGTGTGGGGCACCCAGCGACTGTGGACCAAGGGGCACCCGCGCAACTTCAAGCGCAGCCACACCCCGATCACGATGCGGGTGGGCGAGGCGATCGAGGCGTCCCGCGACAAGTACGCGGGCGCCATCACCCGCCAGGTGCGCGAGCGGGTACAGGAACTCCTGGAGGCCGCACAGCGCGCCTACCCGGTCCGCCCCAAGGACGCGAACGACACGTGGTGGATGCCGGCCCATCTGGGCGGTACGGCGCCGACGCCGGAGCAGGTGCGCGAGGCCGAGGCACGCTAGGGCCCGTCCGGCGGATCATGTCGCGGTCGCGGGGGTCTGGCACGCGCATCTGCGGCGTTGTCGTCGACTGCCGACTCCCCCACGCTCGAACAACCTCGCGCGGGGACCCCCATCGCGTCGCCGCCCTCCGCCGCCTTGCAGCTGCACGCACCAGACCCCCGCTCACCGGCACTGATCAGGCACCGTTGGATGCCTGCGACCTGATCCGCCGAACAGGCCCTAGTCGGCCGGTCGCGGGTTCGTCGCGGCTCCTCGCGCGTACGCTGCGGAGCCGCGAGGGGATACCGCCCCGCGTTCTTCGGGCGTGCTAGGCGCTCCGCTGGAGGTGCGGCGACATGCCGTCGATCGTCTGCGGCACCAACGTGGCTGATCGCGCAGTTCCCCGCGCCCCTTCAGGGCGCGGCCGAACCGCGGCCGACTTCGCCAGGCCCGCTTAGCGCACCGCCAGCGCGATCCGCGCCCCCGGGCTGAACTTCTCCAGCAGCTCGGCGAGTTCGGCTCCTGCCGCCTCGGCCTCGGCGACCGGCATCGGGGTCAGGGTCTCCAGGAGGAAGATGCCGGAGACGGTCTGCTCGGTGAGCCGGGTGCGGGGGCCCTGGCGCCAGTTCCAGCGGCGGCAGGTGACGCCGGTGTCGTCGCGCCAGACGACCTCGCCGGCGTCGGGGTGCTCGACGACCTCCTCGCCGCCGGCGACCGTCACGAAGTCCTCCTCACCGGTGGCCCGGACCAGGCGCATGCCGCCCTGGATGTGGTCGATGTCCTCGCCGCCGACGGGGATCAGATGGGCGACGCTGATGGCGTTGTAGAGGTCGACGAGGAGATTGATCCGGGGCAGCCCGGCCTCCGTCAGCGCCCGCTTGGCCAGGGCCTCGGCCGAGTTGCGGGTGCGCGAGGGCTTGGACCCGAACGCCGTGTAGGCCTCGCGCCAGGCGGCCATGTGCGGGTCCTCGTGCGGGGCGCGGCCGTCCAGGCGTACGGCGAGGCGGCGGGCCGCGTCGTCGAGGAGTGCCGAACTCGCCTCGGTGCTCGGACCGTTGACCAGGCCGTGGGCCTCGACGACGACAGGGGTGAAGCCGGGCGCGAGCGCACGTACCTCGTCGGACACGGTCAAGGAGAGAGTCATCGTCTGCCTCAGAGTGCGGTGGGGAGCGTGTTCCACAGGCGGGGCCGGTCGGGGGCGGCCTTGAGCACGTCCAGGACGACCGGGTGAGGTGCAGCATACAAGACCGGGTAGTCCATCTCATTGGACGCCGAGTCGGGCGTGAAGGCCAGCCGCTCCCCCTCCAGGGAGAACCGGGCGTCCACTCCCGGTTTGTTGCCGCGGGGGTCCTGCCGGTGCCAGGCACCGTTGAACCGCACGGCGACCAGGCCGTGCACGACGTCGAACTTCTGGTAACAGAGGGCGGTCGGGATGTCCTCGGCCCGCAGCAGAGCGGTCAGCGCGTGGGCCTTGGCGTAGCAGATGCCGGTGCCCCGTTCCAGGACGTCGGAGGCGCGCCAGGTGACGCGCATGTCGCCGGAGTCCTGCGAGTGGGGAATCGTGTCGCGCACGAACTCGAAGGCCGCCCGCGCATACTCATACGAGTCCGCCACTCCGTCGGCGAGCCTGGCGGCGGTCTCGCGGACGAGCGGATGATGATGGTCGATCACCTCGTCAGCGGCCAAGTAGGCGGATAGGTCGGCGGTTTCCTGGATCATCTGCATGGCGGCAGAGCGTAGGCGTCGACTCGATCGCGAGTCAATCAACTTTCCGGGCATCGCATATCTATGCGTCGACCTCTGTAAAGCTCCCTGCCGATCGCAAAACGGCTGAACATCGCCGCAACCAGACACCCGGCTACAACTCCTCCCCCACCCCACGGGTCTCGACCGCCGACCGAACACCACCAAGGGGGAACTCATGAAGCATCGTCTGCTCGGAGCCGCGGTCGCCGGCTGCGCCCTGGCCGCCCTGGGGGCCGGGCCCGTGCACGCCCTGTCCGACGAACTGTGGATCAGCGTGCCGTCCGAGACGGTGCTGCCGGGTCCGGACGCGGACGGCAGCACGCGTGAGCGCACACTCGAGGTGCGCGTCACCCACGACAACGTCGACAACGACGTGCCGGCCGGTCGGCTGACCGTGGACGCGAGCGAGATCGCCTCCTTCGCGCACGTGTCGTGGCCCGCCAACTGCACGCCCGAGTCGGGCCTCAAGGCGGTGTGCGCCTTCCCGGCGATGCCTGTCGGTACGGAGGGCGTCCCGGCCGCCCTGATCGGCCTGCGCGCGCTGTCGGACGCGGACCTCAGCGCGTCCGGGTCCATCCGGTACACGGCCGCCGCGGGCGAGCTGTCCGCAGCCGACGCGGAGACCCGGATCACGGTGGGCGACGGCCCGGACCTGGGGCTCAGCCAGGCCCCGTGGCAGCGCGGGCTCACGCCCGGCACGAACCACACCGTCCGGGCGACCGTCGCCAACAACGGCAACCGCGCCGTGGAGCGGACGCTGCTGTGGGTCAGCGCCTCCTACGGCCTGCGGTTCAAGGACCGGCACGCCAACTGCGAGTACCAGGACCACGCCACCGGCACGGGCGCGCTGTGCGTGCTGGACGAGGCCGTGGCCCCCGGGCAGCGGTACGACCTGGTGACGAGGCTCGGCATCGGCCGCAAGGCGCTGTACGAGCGGTTCGACCACTCCGTGCTGCCCTATTCGGACGCGGCGCTGGAAGAGGCCCGCGGCGACGGGACGTGGACCCGGGGCACCGGCCCCGAGCTGGACCTGCGGGCCGTGGCCGGGCAGCGGGCGGCGGCCGACGGGGACGACGTCGACCTGAACGACAACTACCGGACCGTCATCCTCGACGCCAAGAACACCGCCGACCTCAAGCTCACCGGCAACAGGATGCGCGGGGCCGCGGGGGACACGGTCACCGCCCGGATGACCGTGCTCAACCGCGGGCCGGCCTGGGTGGCGTCACTGGGTGCGGGCTCGGCCGTGGCCAGCGTGCGCTTCCAGGCACCGGCGGGCACCTCGGTCGTAGGACTGCCGGAGGACTGCTGGACCCAGCCGCCGTCCGAGGAGGGCCCCTCGGAGGCGACCTACTTCTGCTGGACGCCGATCTACCTGCACGACAAGGCGTCCTACACCTTCGACGTCCAGTTGCGGATCGACAAGGTGGTGCGCGGGGCGCGGGCGGTCATCGAGACGGTGAACGACGGGGAGCTGCCCATCACGAAGTTCGACCCGAACCTGCGGAACAACGTCTCGGCGATCGTCGTCAACGGCTGACCGGTGCGCGGGGAGGGGATGTGTCCGCGGCCGACAGGGCCTAGCGGGCCATCTCCTCCTTCAGCGCCCCCACGAACGCGTCCACGTCGTCCTCGGTGGTGTCGAAGGCGCACATCCAGCGCACGACGCCGGCGGACTCGTCCCAGAAGTAGAACCGGAACCGCTGCTGGAGCCGCTCGCTGACGTCGTGCGGGAGCCGGGCGAAGACCGCGTTGGACTGCACGGGGTGGAGGATCTCCACGCCGTGGACCGCGCGGACGCCCTCCGCCAGCCGCTGGGCCATCTCGTTGGCGTGGCGGGCGTTGCGCAGCCACAGGTCCTTGGCGAGCAGGGCCTCCAGCTGCACCGAGACGAAACGCATCTTGGAGGCGAGCTGCATGGACAGCTTGCGCAGGTGCTTCAGGTGGCTGGCGGCGTCCTGGTCGATGACGACGACGGCCTCGCCGAACAGCGCGCCGTTCTTCGTGCCGCCCAGCGAGAGGATGTCGACGCCGACGGCGTTGGTGAAGGCCCGCATCGGGACGTTCAGGGCGGCGGCCGCGTTGGCTATGCGGGAGCCGTCCAGGTGGACCTTCATGCCGTGGGCGTGGGCGTGGTCGCAGATCGCGCGGATCTCGTCCGGGGTGTAGAGGGTGCCCAGCTCGGTGCTCTGGGTGATCGAGACGACCTGCGGCATCGCGCGGTGCTCGTCCTCCCAGCCGTACGCCTGTCTGTCGATCAGCTCGGGGGTGAGCTTGCCGTCGGGCGTGGGCACGGTGAGCAGCTTCAGTCCGCCGACCCGCTCCGGCGCCCCGCACTCGTCGACGTGGATGTGCGCGCTCTCGGCGCAGATCACCGCGCCCCAGCGGTCGGTGACCGCCTGGAGCGCGACGACGTTGGCGCCGGTGCCGTTGAAGACCGGGAACGCCTCCGCGGTGGCGCCGAAGTGGCTGCGCACGATCCGCTGGAGGTTGTCGGTGTAGTCGTCCTCGCCGTAGGCCACCTGGTGCCCGCCGTTGGCCACGGCCAGGGCGGC
Organism: Streptomyces lincolnensis; assembly: GCF_001685355.1. Lineage (GTDB taxonomy): Bacteria > Actinomycetota > Actinomycetes > Streptomycetales > Streptomycetaceae > Streptomyces > Streptomyces lincolnensis. Next base: position 1,389,158 of record NZ_CP016438.1, read on the forward strand.
GAGGACCTCCGGGTGGGCCCCCGCGTAGTTGTCGCTGGCGAAGCCGCGCAGCTGGGGGTCGTGACGGCGGCGGGCGTCGGTCTTCGGTGGGTTCACGGCTTCTCGGTCAGCCACAGACGGTTTCCGTTCAGTTCGGTGGCGGACTTCTCCCAGACCCCGGCGATCTCCTCGGCCAGGTCCCCGACGTCGGTGAAGCCCGCGAACTTCGCGTTGGGGCGCTCGGCGCGCATGGCCTCGTGCACCAGCGCCTTCACGACCAGGATGACAGCGGCGGACGTCGGCCCCTCGGCGCCCCCGGCCTTGCGGAAGGCGTCGGCCAGGGCGAGCGTCCAGGCCTCGGCGGCGGCCTTGGCGGCGGCGTACGAGGCGTTGCCCGCGGTGGGCTTCGTCGCACCGGCGGCGCTGATCAGCACGTACCGTCCGCGGTCGCTGCGCTGAAGGGCCTCGTAGAAGGCCAGCGAGGTGTGCTGCACGGTGCGGATCAGCAGCAGTTCCAGGAAGTCCCAGTCGTCGAGGCTGGACTTGATGAAGGTCTCGCTGCCGCGCCAGCCGCCGACGAGGTGGACCACACCGTCGACGCGCCCGAACTCCTTCTCGGTGCGGGCGGCCCAGTCCCGGGTGGAGTCCAGGTCGAGCAGGTCGACGGTCTCCCCCGTGACCACGGCGCCGCCAGCCTTGTAGCGGGCGGCGTCCACCGCTTCCGCCAGCCGCTCGGGGTCGTTGTCCGCGCCGACGACGGTCGCCCCCGCCTCGGCCAGTCGCAGCAGTGCCGCCCGGCCCGCGGGTCCGCCCGCGCCGGCCACCGCGATCACCGCACCGCTGAGCGCTCCGTTCCCCACCATCTTCTTCGCCTCCTGCTGAGCAGTGTTCCCGGTCGCGCGAAGGGCTCCGCCGCTCACGCGGCGATCCGCTCGGCGCTCTCCGCCGTGATGCCCCGGGTCGAGGCGATCACGTTCTTCAGTTTCTTGGAGAGTGCCTCATAGAACATGCTCAGCGGAAACTCGTCGGGAAGCACGTCATCGACGAGCTTTCGCGGCGGCAGGCTCAGGTCGAGGGCGTCGGGGCCCTTGGCCCACTTGGAGCCCGGGTGCGGGGCGAGGTAGGTGGAGACCAGCTCGTACCCGGCGAACCAGTGGACGAGCTTGGGCCGGTCGATGCCGTCGCGGTAGAGCTGCTCGATGTCGGCGCACAGCTGGTTGGTGACCTGCGGGGCGCGCTGCCAGTCGATGAAGAGCTTGTTGTCGGTCCAGCGGACGACGTCGTGCTTGTGGAGGTAGGCGAAGAGGAGCTGGCCGCCCAGTCCGTCGTAGTTGCGCACGCGCTCGCCGGTGACCGGGAAGCGGAACATGCGGTCGAAGAGCACCGCGTACTGCACGTCGCGGGCCTGCGGGACGCCGTCGGCCTGGAGCTTCACGGCCTCCTTGAAGGCGGTGAGGTCGCAGCGCAGCTCTTCGAGGCCGTACATCCAGAACGGCTGGCGCTGCTTGATCATGAACGGATCGAAGGGCAGGTCACCGTGGCTGTGGGTGCGGTCGTGGACCATGTCCCACAGCACGAAGGCCTCCTCGCAGCGCTTCTGGTCGTGGACCATCGCGGCGACGTCCTCGGGCAGCTCCAGGCCGAGGATGTCGACGGCGGCGGCGGTCACACGGCGGAAGCGGGCGGCCTCGCGGTCGCAGAAGATGCCGCCCCAGCTGAACCGCTCGGGGGCCTCGCGCACGGCGATGGTCTCCGGGAAGAGAACCGCGGAGTTGGTGTCGTAGCCGGAGGTGAAGTCCTCGAACTTGATGCCGCAGAACAGCGGGTTGTCGTAGCGGGTGCGCTCCAGCTCGGCCAGCCAGTCGGGCCAGACCATGCGCAGCACGACCGCTTCGAGGTTGCGGTCGGGGTTGCCGTTCTGCGTGTACATCGGGAAGACGACCAGGTGCGTCAGGCCGTCCGCGCGGTGCGCGGCGGGCTGGAAGGCGAGCAGCGAGTCGAGGAAGTCCGGCACCCGGAAGCCGCCGTCCACCCAGCGGTGCAGGTCCTTGACCAGGGCCTCGTGGTAGGCGTGGTCGTGCGGGAGCAGCGGTGACAGCTCCTCGACGGCGTGGACGACGCTCCGGACGGCGAGCTCGGCGTCGGCCGGGTCCGGGGCGCGCTCCGCGTCGAAGTCGATGGAGCCGTCCTTGGACTGCCATGGCCGGATCTGCTCCACGGCATCCTTGAGCACGGCCCATGCCGGGTGCTCCACCACCCTGGTCACGGGAGAAATCTGTTCCCCCGAAGCCGACTGCACAAGAATTTCCGTCATGTCCCATCCTCCACAGGAGAACCTCGCGTGAGGAGACCGTACACATAGGCGGTTTCTGCCAGCAAGAGGAGTCTCGGGAAATCCTCCTGCCGCACCCGCATGGTCACCGGATATTTTTCTGCCACCTACCCGGATGCCGCGTGCTTATGCTTCGTACACCCGCGCCCCTCGCAGGTGCGGTTTCATCCCCGGGCAGGGCGGTTAGGCTGCGGATCGGCCCGCGCGGCCGACCGCCTGGGCTCGCGCGTGGCTCCGAGCCGCCGTCGACGGAAGCGAGTCGAGTCTTGAACTTCCTCACCATCGGTCACCGCGGAGTCATGGGTGTCGAGCCCGAGAACACCCTCCGCTCCTTCGTCGCCGCCGAGCAGGCGGGCCTCGACGTCATCGAACTCGATCTGCACCTGAGCAAGGACGGCGCCCTCGTCGTCATGCACGACGCCGACGTGGACCGCACGACCGACGGTGCCGGTGCGATCGCCGAGCAGACGCTCGACGAGCTGCGCGCCCTGGACGCCGGCCGGGGCGAGCGGGTGCCGGTGTTCGAGGAGGTCCTGGACACGGTGGCCACGCCGCTCCAGGCCGAGATCAAGGATGTGGCCGCGGCCCGTGCGCTGGCCGAGGTCATGCACGCCCGACACCTTGTGGGACGGGTGGAGGTGTCCTCGTTCCACGACGAGGCGATCGCCGAGATCTCCCGGCTGGTGCCCGGTGTGCGCACCGCGCTGATCGCCAGCCGCTACGGCACCGACATCGTGGACCGGGCCGTCGAGGTGGCGGCCGGGACCGTCTGTCTCAACATCCGCCGGGTCACCCTGGAGATCGTGGAGCGGGCCCGCAAGGCCGACCTGAAGATCATCGGCTGGGTGGTCAACACCCAGGACCACCTGCGCCTGGTACGGGCCCTCGGCCTGGACGGCGCGACCACCGACTACCCGGAGATCAAACGCACCGGCCGTTTCACCGCATAAACGTCACGCCAGTCCCGCCCACGTCACACCAGCGGCTTGACCAGCAGCTCGAACCGGAGGTCGGCGCGCTGCGGGATGCCGAAGCGCTCGTCGCCGTACGGGAAGGGAGTCGTCTCTCCCGTACGGCGGTAGCCGCGGCGCTCGTACCAGGCGATCAGGTCCTCGCGGACCGAGATCACGGTCATGCGCATCTCCGAGACCCCCCAGTCCTCGCGGACCTGCCGCTCGGCCTCCGCGAGGATCACCTTGCCGAGCCCGCCGCCCTGCTGTGCGGGGCTGACCGCGAACATCCCGAAGTAGGCGTGGTCACCGCGGAGTTCGAGCTGACAGCAGGCGACGACCCGCCCGTCCCGTTCCACCGCCAGCAGCCTGCTGTCGGGCGCCTTGATGACGGCCAGCACGCCCTCGGGATCCGTCCGCTGCCCTTCCAGGATGTCCGCCTCGGTGGTCCATCCCGCCCGACTGGAGTCCCCGCGATACGCCGACTGGATCAGCGCGACCAACTCGTCCACGTCGGCGTCGGAGGCATCGCGGAAGGTCAGTCGGTGGGCGGCGGCTTCCATGGCTGGGATCTCCGGTTCTGTCGGCACGGCGCGGGCACGGATGAGGGTAGCGCCACTACTAGGCTCCGGGTGCATGGTGCATGTACTGAGCGGTCGTACGTTGCTGCGGCCCACGGATCCCGAACGGTCCCGGCGTTTCTACGGTGAGCAGTTGGGGCTCGCCGTCTACCGGGAGTTCGGTACCGGGCCCGAGCGGGGCGTCGTCTACTTTCTCGGTGGCGGGTTCCTGGAGGTGGCGGGGCGGTCGGAGGTGCCGGCGTCGTCGGCCGTGCGGTTGTGGTTGCAGGTCGAGGACGTGGCCGCGGCCGAGGAGGAGCTGCGGGGCAAGGGGGTCGAGATCGTGCGGCCACCGGTGCGGGAGCCGTGGGGTCTGGTGGAGATGTGGATCGCCGACCCGGACGGGACGCCGATCGTGCTGGTGGAGATCCCGGCGGACCATCCGCTGCGCTACCGTCCCGGCATCTGAGGCAGGCCGGGGCGGTGCTCCCAGCCCCGGTCGGTCCGCGTCAGTTCCCGGAAACCGGCCTTCGCCAGCACGTCCAGCGCCTGTCGGTCGGTGGCCGCTTCGTAGGCGAGCAGGCGGTCGACCCCGCACAGCCGCAGCCAGTCGGCCGCCTGTCCCAGGAGCCGGTGCTCCAGGCCCTCGCCGTGGTGGCCCGGGTCGATGTGCAGATTGCCGATGTCGGCGAGGCCCGCGGCCCGGGTGTGGCGTTCCGGGCGGGCCAGGGAGGTGTCGACCTCGATGAAGCCGAGGGCGCGTCCGTCGGCGTACGCGGTGAAGCGGGTGCCGCACTCCCCCAGGATCCGCTCGACGGTGAGGCCCGCCCCTGCCTCGGGCTCGGGCAGGTCGGCGACGCGGGCGATCAGGATCACCTCCGTGTCGCCGACGTGCCGGAAGCCGGCGCGTTCGTAGGCGGCGCGGATGTGCGGCCAGTTGCGGGGCAGGCCGTAGACCGCGGGGGCGGGCAGAGCGACGTCGGCGTACCGCACACGGACGTTCCAGCGGGCCAGTTGGGCCAGGCACGCCGACATCAGCAGATCGGCGGCCTCCTCCGCGTCCGGCCAGAAGGAGGCCGGCGGATGGCAGACGAACCAGTCGATCTCGCCCGAGTCCCGATAACCCTCACCGACCTCGTCGTCGGCGCGGTAGCGCAGCAGATGGGCCGCGGCGACGACGAACCGGCGCTGCTCGGCGACGAGCGTGACCCGCTCGCTCACCCAGGGGTCGGTGATGAACTCGCCGGGCTGCCGCTCCAGCTCGCTCAGCACGGTGTTCACGGACACGGAGACACCGGGGACGACGGCGGCGACATGCGCGTTGACCAGGTCGGTGAGCTGGTCGCGGTCGGCTCGGTGGAAGGGGCGCACCGTGGGCGCGGGCATGGCGGACCTCCAGGGTCGTCGATGAGAAGACCGGGCCGCCATGCGCTGCGGTACGACGACGAGGTTACGGCCTTCCGCGTCCCCGCGGCCACCCTCGCGCCGTCGGACGGCCGACAGCCGTCCGGATGGCCGGTGCCGTGGTGAACGGGGCGAGGGCCTCTGGGTTCGGTGTGGATTGCGACGTCTGCGCCGACCGCCAAGGAGGCCCTCGTTGTTCCACCGTAACGCTCCGCTGACGCCGACCGGCAGGCTGCGTCTGGCCCGGTGTGTCGTCGAGGACCGCCGGCCGCCGAGGCGGGCCGCGAAACGCTTCCAGGGCAGCCACACCACCGCCGCCCGATGGGCCGACCGCTACCGCGGACACGGGGCCGACGGCATGCACGACCGCTCCAGCCGCCCGCACCACCAGCCCGGCCACACCCCAGCCAGCCGCATCACCAACCTGCCCGAACAGCACACCTAGGCGCGGGGCTCCTGGAACAGGGGCGTCACCGTCACCCGGTCGATGACGGGGGCGTGGGCGGAGCGCTGGCCGTGCTGGTTGCGGAACCGGCCGTCGAAGTCGGGGAGTTCGTCGGCGGTGAACCTGATCGTGTTGGCGCCCTGGGCGAGGGTGACGGGGACCGAGAGGGTCCAGAAGTTGTTGAAGTGGAAGGTGGTGGGGAACAGGACGCGGTCCGGGGCGGCGCCGTTGACGGAGATGTCCGCGTGGCGGCAGACCGGGTCGGGGTTGTAGTGGGTGGCGGGTGCCTGCTCGCCGTTGGAGTAGCGGATGGTGAGCCCGTGGCGTCCGGCCCGGTCCGCCGTCACCGTCAGGGCGAGCGCGTTGCCCGGCCCGCGGCCGATGCCGCCGACCGCCTTGCCGCCGGTGGCGTAGGTGCGGCCGGTGACCTTGGCGGTGCCGGTGAGGGCGCCCGTCTCGGCGGCGTACGACGTACTCGGCAGCAGAGCGCGCGACGGGCCGACGCGCAGCCGGTCCACGACCAGGCGCTCCGAGGTCCCGGTGACGGTGATCTTGTTGACGCCTCCGGTGAGGAAAAGCGGGACGGCACCCCGCTCGACGCGCCCGGCCGGCTCGCCGTCGACCGTGAGCAGGCCCTCGCCGGGGCCGAGGACGTCGACGGTCACGCTCGCCTCGCCGTCGTCGTCGGCGTGCACCCAGAAGGTGACGGTCCCGCCGCGCGGGAGGACGGCGGCGCCGGGGCCCGAGGCACCGCGGTGCGCGTGACTGACGACCGCCCCGCCGGCCAGGGCCGCGTACTCGGCCTCGTACAGCGCGGTCGGGTCCTCGCCGCGCAGGACGAGGTCCAGCTTGTCGATCACCGCGTCGCCCCGCGTGACGCCGAGCTCGGGGTCCTGCGCGGCGAGCGTGATCCGGTGCCGGCCCGCGGTGAGTTCCACCCGCGTGTCGGTGTGGCCCCACACCGCCCACTTGTAGCCGAGCGGCAGCAGCAGCTCGCGCGGGTCCGCGCCGTCGACCCGCAGGAAGACGTTGGTGGGGCCCTGCTCGCGGACGAGGTCGGCCAGGTTGTGGGAGTTGGCGAAGACCCGGACGTCGTACGTCCCGTCCTTCGGGACCTCGACGTCGAAGGTGAGCACGCCGTCGGAGCCGGTGCGCAGTCCGCCCACGTGGTGGCCGCCGGAGGTGGCGAACCGGTCGACGGCGGACGGCGATCCCTCGGGTCCGTTCCTCGTGTGGCCGCCGCCGGTGTACGCGGCGTCCTCGGCCTCGTAGGTCCGCCGCCAGACGACCGACGGCGCCACGGGCGCGGCCCCGTTGCCGCCGGGCGACAGGATCGCCTGGTAGGCGGACATCGCGTCGAGGTCGCTCACCGGTAAGGTCACCCGGCCTTCCTCGACCGGAAGTTCACCGTCCCACACGGTCAACGGCTGGGCACAGGCGCCCACTTGGCCGGTCCAGGGGATCTCCTGAAGCCGTATGTGCACGCTCTCGCCGAAGAGGTCCGCCTCCACCGCCTCGAAGACGACGTCCACGGCGCCGTCCGTACCCCCGAACAGCGCCCGGGCCTGCCGCTTGCCCCGGTCCAGCGTGGCCAGCCCCTGAAGGGTGTACTGCGTGTCGGGGTGCGGGGCGGTGACCCGCACCGTGTGGCCGGTCATGCGCCCGTAGGCGTTGAACAGCCACCACTGGCCGTTGCCCTTGGTGCCCTCCACCACCGAGTCGTTGAGGTTGCCGGCGATGTTCCAGTACGCCAGGTCGGCGTCGACCTTCGACTCCTCGATCGCGGCGATCCACTGCACCATCTGGCCGGGGACGGACAGGTGGTAGTTGTGCGCGTACTCGTTGAGGTTGACGGGGAGCGGACCGATGCCCAACTCCCCCTCCAGCGCGCGGTACTCGGCCACCTTGGTGCGGACCTCGGCGGGCGAGGACAGCTCGTGCCAGGTGATCACGTCGGGCAGGACGTCGTGGTCCCGGGCGAACTCCAGGAAGCCCCTGACCTCCGGGTAGAGGACGCAGGTGTTGGGCCCGGCGATCCGCGCCGTGGGATCGAGGCCCTTGATGAGGTCGTACGTCGCTTTCCAGGCGGCGAAGTAGGCGTTCGGGTCGGTCCGCCAGGAGGTCCCGTCGTAGCTCCACTCCCCCTCGCCGAACATGTTGCCCTCGGGTTCGTTGAACGGGACGTACACCACGTGGGACTTGTGCGCGCCCAGGGTCAGGACGTGCTCGACCTGCCGTCGGACGACATCGAGGAACCCGGCGAGCTTCTCCTCCCCGCCGGAGCCGGGCCACTCGTAGGGGAAGCCGCGGTAGAAGTCGGGCAGATAGACATAGACGTCCTCACCGCCGGCGGCGACGAAGGCCGGCAGGATCTCCAGGGCGTCGCCGCCGGGGTGCTGGACGCCGTCCTGGGCCTTGGTCGTGACCGTGCGGACGTACATGCCCTCCACGAGGGCGAGGCCGGGGACGCCGTCGCCGTACAGGCCGTAGAGCGTGCCGCTCGCACCGCCGTGGAAGGGTCCTGTCCCGGTGCCGAGGTCGACGGTGAGCTGCTCGGGTACGGAGGCGTCGGCGGTCACGGCATCCCTCTTTCGTCCGGCATGTCGTACGCCGGACGAAGATCCGAACCGGCCTTGATCGAACGTAGAAAGGGCATGTCGGTCACGTCAATGGTGCGACGATCACGAAAACTTGCGGAGCTCCAGCCGGCCCAGCAGACCGGCGAGCAGCTCGGCCAGTTCCTCCTGATACTCCGGGTCGATGCCGGACAGGACCTCGGTCTCGTAGGCGAGCTGTTCGGGCAGGAGGCCGTCGACCAGGTCGCGTCCGGTGTCCGTGAGGCGGAGGTGGGCGACGCGACGGTCGCGGGTGTCGCCGCGGCGCTCGACCAGGCCGCGCTCGGCGAGGGCCTTCAGGCGTTTGGTGACGGCGGCGCCCGAGGAGAAGGTCTCCCGGGCCAGTTCGCCGGGGGTGAGCTCGTGCCCGGTGCGGCGGAGCGCGCCGAGCAGGTCGAACTCGGGGCGGCTCAGGCCGGCGCGGCGCAGCGGGGCGTCCTCGGCCTGCTGGAGGAGGGCGGCGCAGCGGTTGATGCGGCCGATGATCTCCATGGGTGCGGTGTCGAGGCCGGGGTGGACGGACTGCCACTGCCGGACGACCGCGGCGACGGTGTCGTTTCTCGTCGCGCTCTGTGCCGTGGTGGACCGTCCGCCCGTCGCCGTCATGGCCGTACACCCTCCGTCGTGTCCGTGTGCCGGTCCAGGGGCAGCCCCTGGCGCCGTACCGTCGCCGCGAGCGTACGGTGTCCGCGCTGTTCGGCGAGCACGACCCTCTCGTGGGGCAGGGTGCGCTGCCACCACTCGCCCGAGGCGGCGTCGGCCGCGGCGCGCAGGTCGACCAGGGCGGCGGCGAGGCCGCGGCGGGCGGCCTCCAGGGTGCCGGGGGCGGGGCGCGGTTCCGCCAGGAGACGGGCGGCTCGCTCACGGGCCCGCTCGACGGCGGTCAGCGCGCACTCGACACCGCTGCCCGCGCGCCGGTTGGTGACGGCGACGGCCGCGACGAACCCGACCAGGGCGCCGACGACGGTGTCCGCCACGCGCTCGGTGATCAGCCGGCCGGGTTCCTGCCGGCCGGCGAACTCGGTGATGAGCAGCGCCATCGGGGTCACGCAGACGCTGCCGAGCCAGTAGTTGCGGCTGATCAGCGCCTCGGTGCCGAAGTTGAGGGCGAGACAGGTGAGGACCAGGGCCGTCGGCCCGAGGTGGGCCAACGGGGCCACGGCGGCGAAGAGGAGGACGCCGGCGAGGTTGCCCACGACGCGCTGGACGCCCCGGCTCCAGGTGAGGGTGAGGTTCGCCTGGTAGAGGGAGGCCGCGGTGACCAGGGCCCAGTAGGGGCGGCCGACGCCCAGCGCGAGGGAGGCGTATCCGGCCAGGGCGCAGCCCACGGCGGTGCGCAGGGCGAGCGGGGTGAGCGGGCCCAGCCTGCTCCACCACGGCCGGGCGGGGGCGGCGCGTTCGGCGTCGACACCGAGGAGTTCGTCGGTCCCGGCCGGGTGCCTGCCCGCCGTCGGGACCGGTCCGGTGCCGCGCAGGGCGCGGGCCCGGGCGCGCAGCGGCTCCGGGTCCGTGTCGGCGGGGGCGGCGAGGGCGACCTCGGCGCGGACGACGAGCCGTTCGAGGGCGCGCCGGGTCGGGGTGCGGGTGCCGGCGGACAGCAGGCACTGCCAGGCTCCGTGCACGGCGGCGGCCGCGGCGGCCCGGGCCTTCGCGTGGCCGTCGGCGGTGCCCCCGGTGGCCGCGTACGCGGCGGCGGCGTTCAGGGCGTGTGCGGTGGCGCGGCGCTCCGGACCGTGCGGGCGCAGCAGGCCGGGCGCCATGCCGACGAGCCAGGCCCAGCCGCCCGTGGCCAGGGCCAGTCCGAGATGGGCCGGGACCTGGTCGGGGGTCTGCGGCGCGAACAGGGCGGCGGAGCTGATGAAGGTGAGGACCACATTGCCGGGCGGCCCGACACGGGTCGCGTCGCACACCGCCTTCTGCACGGCGGCCAGCAGCGCACCGACGGCGACGAGGACGACGGCGTTCGCGGTGAGCGCGGCGGCGGCCAGGGCCACGGCGAGCGAGCCGACCATGCCGAGCACCACCAGGGCGAGGGCGCGGGCCCGCGCGGCGTACGGCCTGTTGTGGGCGTACAGCGCACACAGCGATCCGGCCATCGCGTACATCGCCAGGTCGAGCCGGTCCAGCGCCAGCAGGGTCAGATTGGGCGGGGCGACCGCCACGACCACGCTGAGGGCGGGCTTGAACCAGATGTCGGAGGGCCGGCCGAGGCGCAGGACGCCCGCCAGGGGGAGGCGGCGGACGCGCGGGGCGCGGGAGGTCGGGGTGGCACGGCTCATGACGACAAGCTTAACAAGTGTTTTACTCGTAAAGCATATACGTCGGGGCTGTGACCTGCCGTGCTCCGTCGAGTGCTCCCCGTGTCCTTCCTCGCGCCCGCGTGCGCTTGCGTGCGCGCCGCCGGGCCGGGGCATCGCCTCCCTGACGAACCGTCGAGCGGGGAGGTGGGTGTGCACGGACCGGTTTCGCCCGGCTGGCTGCTGGTGGTGTTGTGCGCGGCGACCGGGGCGTACTGCCTGCTGCGGATGCGCAGCAGTGTCGAGGAGCAGCGCCGGGCGGCGGGCGGCGAGGCGCTCATGGGCTTCGGCATGGCCGCCATGGCGGTGCCCGCCGCCGCGTTCACTCCCCCGTCCTGGGCCTGGTCCGGCTACGCGGCCGTCTTCGGCGCGGCCGCGCTGCGGGCCTTGTGGGCGGCCCGCGCGAGCGCGCACCATGTGCACCATCTCGTGGGCAGTTCGGCGATGGTCTACATGGCGGTGGTCATGGCCCTCTCCCCCGGCGGTCATGCCGGCCACGGCGGCGCCGGGGTCCCCCTGCTGACGGGAGCGCTGCTGCTGTACTTCACGGTCTACGTCCTGCGCTCCGGCGTACGGCTGGTGCCCGCGGCCGCCGGGGGCGGGGCCGCGGGGTGGGGGGACCGGCCGGAACTGGCCCGGGCGTGCCGGTTGTCGATGGGGATGGCGATGGTGGCGATGCTGCTGGCCATGTGACGCGTCGCGGGGTCTCAGCCGTCCAGCCGGGCCGTCCAGATCTCCTCGCTGGGCCATTGCCGGGCCCAGTCGGCGGGGACTTCCGCGTAGTCCCGAGGTGTGGTCGTGGGCGCCTGGATCTCGATCAGGTCCTCGACGACGAAGCCGCAGGACCGGAGCAGGCGCAGCATCTCGCCGTGGGGCAGGACGAACTGCACGTGGTTGCCCCGGTCCAGCCGGGCCAGGCCGAACTGCCCGCGGGACAGCGTGGTGGACGCCGTTCCGTCGGGTCCCGCGCACAGCGCGAACAGCGGCGAGTAGCGCATGAACACCAGCCGGCCGCCGGGAACGAGAAGCCGGGCCGCCTCCGGGATCCACCGGGTCGGGTCGCACCACAACGAGGCGCCGTACTCGCTGATGGCCAGGTCGAACGTGTTGTCGTCGTAGGGCACCTCCTCGGCCGTGCCCAGGACGAGGGGGAAGTCGATGCCGAACTCGGCCTGCATCGCGCGGGCGGTGGCGAGTTGCTCCTCGGATACGTCGATCCCCACCGGGTGGGCCCCCGCCCGGGCCAGCCAGGCGGAGACGTAGGCGGTACCGCAGCCCAGCTCGATGGCGCGCGCCCCGGCCAGGTCGTCGGGCAGCACGGAGACCTGTGACTCGGGAGTGGCCCACAGTCCCCACCGCGGTTCCGTCCGCGACCAGTGATCGCGGGCGAGTGGCCCGTGCCACGCCGCCGCCTCGTCGTCCCAGTAGCGCCGGTTGAGTTCCACGTGCTCCGTACCGCGGTCATGAATCATGGAGGGCATTCGACCGGAGACTCCGGTCCTTCCACAAAGGAATTACCAACGGACGTACCCCCGGACCGAGTTCCGCTTCGGCGGCCGCGGCGCGATGTCACCCCGCGACCTCCCCGATTTCTCCCCGGGATCACCCGGGATTGGCTTCACTCCCCCTCGGTCGGCGAGGATCGTCGTATGCACTCCCCGCCCGTCGACTCCCCGCCCCGTCCGCAGGCGCACCGCATCGCCGCCGGCGTCACGGGCCTTCTCGCGCTGTGCTCCGTGCTGCTGCTGGCCCTGGTCGCCACCGAGTGGCATCCACTGATGACCTTCGACGAGGACGTCGCCGACACCACCCACCGCTGGGCCGTGGACGAACGCGGTGTCACGCACGCGTTCCGGATCCTGACCGACTGGGTCTGGGATCCCTGGACGATGCGCATCCTCTGCGCGGTCGTCGTGGTGTGGCTGGTGTGGCGCAGAGCGGACTGGTGGACGGCCATCTGGCTGGCGGTCTCCTGCGCGCTGGGCACGCTGGTGCAGCAGGGCATGAAGGCCGCGGTCGACCGCGCCCGGCCCGTCTGGCCCGACCCCGTCGACTCCGCCCACTACGCGGCCTTCCCCTCCGGTCACGCCATGACCGCCGTGGTCGTCCTCGGCCTCCTCCTGTGGCTGCTGCACCACCACGGCGTCGGTCGCGCCCTGTGGCTTACGGCCGTGTCCGTGTCCGTGATCTCCGTCGTCGGCGTCGGCCTGACCCGGGTCTGGCTCGGCGTCCACTGGACCACGGACGTCCTCGGCGGCTGGCTCCTGGGCGCGCTGACGGTGGCCGTCGCGGTACTGATCCACCTCCGCCGCCGGGCGTGACCTCCGCGGTGATCCACCCGCCGCGGGGAACACCGCTTCGTAGGATCACCTCATGAATGCCGTGTTGTTCGACTTCTCGGGAACCCTGTTCCGGATCGAGTCCACCGAGTCGTGGCTGCGGGCCGTGCTGGCCGAGGCCGAGGTCCTGCTCGCGGAGCCCGAGGTGCTCCGGGCGGCGAAGGCGCTGGAGCGGTCGGGTGCCTTGCCGGGCGGGGCTCCTGCCGTGCGGCGGATTCCCGACGAGCTCGCCGCCGTGTGGGAGATCCGGGACGAGAGCGCCGAGCTGCACCGGGCCGCGTACACCGGGCTCGCCCGGCAGGTGCCGCTGCCGGACCCCGCGTTGCACGACGCCCTGTACGAACGGCACATGACGCCGGCAGCCTGGACGCCGTACCCCGATGCCGTCGAGGTGCTGGGCGCGCTGCGGGAGCGCGGGATCGCCGTGGGCGTGGTCAGCAACATCGGCTGGGATCCGCGCCCGGTGTTCCGCGAGCACGGCCTTGACGCCTACGTCGACACCTACGTCCTGTCGTACGAGCACGGCATCCAGAAGCCGGACCCACGGCTGTTCGCCACCGCCTGTGCCGCGCTCGGCGTGGAACCGAACGGCACCCTCATGGTCGGCGACGACCGGCGGGCGGACGGCGGGGCGGCCGCTCTCGGGTGCGGGGTGCACTTCGTGGACCATCTGCCGGTGGCACAGCGGCCGGACGGGCTGCGGCCGGTACTGGATCTGGTGGGCTGACCCCGGATCCGGGCCACCGCGAGGAAAGCAGCCCCAGGACACCACCTGGGGGTGCTCGCCCGCCTCGGACGATCCCCCGCGTCGCCCGAGGCAGACGGCTGCCGTGACCAGCCCGTACCCGGGTCCGGTCCGGCCGTACTGAGTATAGTTGGCTGGCAGCCAGTCAACGCAGGAGTTACAGCATGTCCCCGCGCAGCGCCTCGGTCAACGAAGAGTTGCGCCGACGTTCCCGGGAGCGGCTGCTCCAGGCCGCGGTGGAGCTGGTGAGCGAGCGCGGCTACGAGGCGACGACGCTCGGGGACATCGCGGACCGGGCGGGCTCGGCGCGCGGCCTGGTGTCGTACTACTTCCCCGGCAAGCGCAGGCTCGTGCAGTCGGCCGTGCACCGGCTGATGCACCGCACGCTGGAGGAGGCGCTGGAGCGCGAGCCGCGCACCGGCGACGGCGCGGAGCGGATGGCGCGGGCCATCGACGCGATTCTGGGCCTGGCCCGGGACCGGCCCGTGCTGATGCGCCAGCACATGGCGGGAATCCTCCAGGCCGAGGGCTTCGTGCAGTGCCCGGAGCAGCAGCGGCTGTCCCAGCTGCTGCGCGACACCATGGCCCGGCACGGCTCCCAGGACGTCGAAGCGGACTATCCGATGATGCGGGCCCTGCTGATGGGCGCGGTGTTCGCGGCCCTGGTCCCGGGGGTCCCGATGCCGGTTCCGGTGCTGCGGGCGGAGTTGTTCAAGCGCTACCGGCTGGACTGGGACCAGGGGATCCCGCCGGACACCGGGAAGGTGCCCGACGGGACGGGTGGCACGGACCTGTCGAGGTTCTTCGCGACGGGGGCCGTGCCCGAGCCGAGCGCGGACGGTCAGTCGAAGTAGTCCGGCTGCGTCTGGACGTTCAGCTCGTTCACCCTCACCCACTTCGCGGGATCGGTGCGCCGGTCGTTGATCTTCAGGACGTCGAAGCCCCTGGCGTACTCGTTGGAGTAGATGTAGCCGTTGTAGTAGTACGCCGACCACGAACCGCCCGACTTGATCGTGTCCGTGGTGAGCGGGCCCCGGTCGAAGTAGGCGATCTCCTTCGGGTTGTCCGAGTCGGTGAAGTCCCAGACGGAGACGCCGCCCTGGTACCAGCCCTGGACCATGATGTCCCGGCCCTTGACCGGGATCAACGAGCCGTTGTGGGCCACGCAGTTCTCGGTGTTCGCCTGGTGCCGGGGAATCTTGAAGTAGCTGCGGAAGGCGAGCTTGCGCCTGTCACCCTTGCCGACGATGTCGTAGATGCCGTCGGCGCCGCGGTTCGGGCCGATCTCCGCGTTGCAGGTGGCCGCGCCGCCGCCGCCCAGTTCGTCGGTGAAGACGACCTTGTTCGCCTTCTGGTTGAAGGTCGCCGAGTGCCAGAACGCGAAGTTCACGTCGTCCCGGATCCGGTCGATGACCTTCGGCCGCGCCGGGTCCTTGATGGACAGCAGGATGCCGTCGCCCATGCAGGCACCGGCGGCCAGGTCCTGGGAGGGAAGCACCGTGATGTCGTGGCAGCCGGTGGTCTTGCGCACGCCTCCGGGCGGACCCGGGTTGCCGCCGCCGTCCGGGCCCTCACCGGGGAAGAGCACCGGGAAGTCCACGACAGCCGCCTTCTGCGGCGCCTTGCGCGGCACCTTGATGACGGAGATGCCGTCGTGCGGGGGCTGGCAGTCGGGGTAGGTGGCGTCCGGCGAGTACGAGGAGACGTAGAGGTAGACGTTCTTGCGCTCCGGCACCAGCGTGTGGGTGTGCGAGCCGCAGGCGGTCTCGACCGCGGCGACGTACTTCGGGTTGCGCTTGTCGCTGATGTCGAAGACCTTCATGCCCTCCCACGAGGACTTCTCGGTCGGCGGCTGTGTCGTGCTGCTGCAACTGCTGTCGCTGCGCGAGGAGTCGGTGGACAGGAAGAGCAGGTCGCCGGAGACGGAGATGTCGTTCTGCGAGCCCGGGCACAGGACCTGGGACACGGTCCTGGGTGCCCTCGGGTTGCTGATGTCGAAGATGCGGAAGCCGTCGTAGTTGCCGGCGAAGGCGTACCTGCCCTGGAAGGCGAGGTCCGAGTTGGTGTCCTTGAGCACGTCCTTGGGGACGAACGCCAGGTGCTCGATGTTCTTCGAGTGGACGATCTCGTTCTGGCCGGGTATGTCACCCGCGGCTATCGCCGACTCCACCTCGGCCCGGGTGCTCTTGGACACCTCCTCGCTCGCGGCGGGGCCGTCCCCCGGGTCGGGGGTCGCGGCGGCCGGCCCGGCGGTCAGCAGCGCGGCCAGGAGGCCGACGGCTGTCGCGGCAACTCCCAGACGTCTGTAGCGCGTTCGGGACTCTTTCAACAGGATCACTGTTTCCTCCATGGTTCCGTTCGGGTGGGAACGGTTCACGCACCACGAAGTATCGTCTTCGCCATGCGCATATCAACAGACGGCAACGAAGACGTAATGAAGGTTTTTGATCAGTCACGCATGCGAGCGTGCTAGGACGGTCACCAACACTCACGAGGTGTGCCCCGTCCCGCCTGCCCCAGGAGGTCGCAGTGCTCTTCCGTCGCGCAACCCGCAGACCCCTCTCCGCGGTCGCACTGACCACGCTGGCCGTGCTCGTCCTCGGGGCCTGCGAGTCCGGATCGGACGCCAAGTCGGCGACCGCGACCGGGCCTTCGGTCATCGTCCCGGGCAAGCCCGGCGAGGCGAACCGGACCATGTCGGCCGAGGGCGCGGAGGCGCAGCGCGTCGACGACGACACCCCCAACTCGGCGGACCTCACCTATGCCCGGACGATGATCGCGCACCACGCCCAGGCCCTGGAGATGACCGAACTGGTCCCGGACCGGGCCGAGTCGGCGAAGCTGAAGTCCCTCGCCGAGCGGATCTCCGCGGCACAGGGACCCGAGATCGAGGCCATGCGGGGCTGGTTGGCGGAGCACGGCGAGGACAAGAAGAGCGACGGCGGCCACGACCACGCCGGCATGCCCGGTATGGCGACCGAGGCCCAGCTGAAGAAGCTGCGCGCCGCGCGGGGCAAGGCGTTCGACCAGCTCTTCCTCACCCTGATGATCACCCACCACGAGGGTGCCATCACGATGGCCACGCAGGTGAAGTCCCAGGGCAACAACATCCGCATCGAGGAGATGGCCGACGACGTGGTCGCCCAGCAGGCGAGCGAGATCACACGGATGCGGGACATGCGGTAGGCGGACGCGGGACCTGCGGTGAGCGGATGCGCGAGCATGACGTGGGCCGCAGCCCGCGTCAACGGACCTGCTCAGCGGCGAGCGTGACGCGGCGTCAGATACCCCGCGTCGCGCGCCTGGGCGATCATCCTGAGCGACTTGCGACGACTGTGTCCGGTCGCGCACATCACCGCGAGCACGGGGTCGGCGCCGTCCTCCTGGGCCGCGCGGTACTCCTCGGCGACGAGCCGCCGGCCCTCGATCCCACGCGGCCAGGGGGGCCGGGCCCGGCCGGATCCGGTGGCCTCCTCCGCGGTGGGAGCGGGGCCGAGACCGCAGGCGTCGAAGAGCGGATCCTCGATCCAGTCCGCGAGCACGGTCAGATCGTCGAGCGAGAGCGCCGGCCGCGCCCGGACGTCCTCGACCGAGACACACCCCCCGGCCACCACGGCGAGCGCCTCGACCAGCGCCCCGTCGGGGAACGCGAGGCGGACACCGAACCACGCGGTAGCGCCCGCCTCCTCCCGCACTTCCCACGCGGGCCACACGGACACGGTGCCGTCCGTCGGGCAACGATCAGAAAGATTAAGAAAGGATGCTTCTAGCACATACGCAACGTAACCGCATGATCACTTTCCATACGAACGGACACGCGCCCTCCGCCTGCGCACAGCACCCTGACAGCGGAGCGCCGACGGTGCGATCCTGGAACCATCAGCGATCTCCCGTGGATCCCCGGATCCCTCGAGCGAGGAGTTCCGCCGTGCTCCGTGTCGCCGTCGTCGGTTCCGGGCCGAGCGGGTGCTACACCGCCCAGAGCCTGGTCCAGCAGAATTCCGAGGTCGTCGTGGACGTCCTGGACCGGTTGCCGTGCCCGTACGGCCTGGTCCGGTACGGCGTGGCCCCGGACCACGAGAAGATCAAGTCGCTCCAGAACAACCTGCGGACCGTACTGGAGCACGAGCGGGTGCGCTTCCTCGGCGGGGTGCGGATCGGCCCCGGCGGTGTGCCGACAGCCCGGCTGCGGGAGCTGTACCACGCGGTGGTGTACTGCGTGGGCGCCGCCACCGACCGGCGTCTCGGCATCCCGGGCGAGGATCTGCCGGGCAGCTGGTCGGCGACGGAGTTCGTCTCCTGGTACAGCGCGCATCCCGACACGGCCACCGACGGATTCGTGGTCGGCGCCCGGTCGGCGGTCGTCATCGGCGTGGGGAACGTCGCCGTCGACGTCACCCGGATGCTGGCCCGGGGCCTGGCCGAGCTGAGCCCCACCGACATGCCCCAGGCGGCCCTCGCCGCGCTGGCCGCCAGCCAGGTCACCGCGGTCCACATGGTGGGGCGGCGCGGCCCTTCCCAGGCCCGCTTCACCACCAAGGAGCTGCGCGAGCTGGGCGGCCTGCCCGGCACCGGCATCACCGTCGACCCCGCCGAGTTGTCCCTGGACCCCGCCTACACCGACCCGTCCGGGCTGCCCGCCGCACCGCGCCGCAACGTCGAGGTACTGCGCGGCTGGGCCGGCACCCCGCCGGACGACACCGCGCCCCACCACATCCACCTGCGGTTCTTCCTGCGCCCCGTCGCACTCCTCGCCGACGCGGGGCGGGTGGCCGCGGTGCGCTTCGAGCGGACCGCACCGGACGGCCGCGGCGGCGTGAGCGGAACCGGCGTGTTCGAGGAGATCGAGGCCCAGTTGGTGCTCCGCTCGGTGGGGTACCGGGGCGTGCCGCTGGAGGGCCTGCCCTTCGACACGGCCACCGGCACCGTCCCCCACCTGGCCGGCCGCGTCCTGCGCGAGGGCGCGGTGACACCGGGCGAGTACGTGGCGGGCTGGATCAAGCGCGGCCCCACCGGCGTCATCGGCACCAACCGCCCGTGCGCCAAGGAGACGGTGATCTCGGTCCTGGAGGACACCGCCGCGCTCCTGCACAAGCACCTGCCCGACGACCCCCTCACGGCACTGCGCGCGGAGGGTGTCCGCCCGGTCGAGTGGGCCGGCTGGCAGGCCATCGAACGAGCCGAGGCGGAGCTGGGGGCGGCACTGGGCCGCGGGGTGGTCAAGCTCCCGGACTGGCAGTCACTGATGAACGCCGCGCACAGCAGCACCGTCTAGGGCCCCCATACCGGGAAACGAACCGGCAACACTCTCGACATCAACAAACTGTTCAAGGAGCCTACGGTCTCGGACATGGCCCAAACGACCCCTGTGCACCCCGTCGACGAAGTTCCCCCCGTACGACACCTCGCCGCCTTCGGCCTCCAGCACGTCCTCGCGATGTACGCCGGCGCCGTGGCCGTCCCCCTGATCGTCGGCGGCGCGATGAAGCTGTCGCCCGCGGACCTGGCGTATCTGATCACCGCGGACCTGCTGGTGTGCGGCATCGCCACGCTCATCCAGTGCATCGGCTTCTGGCGCTTCGGGGTCCGCCTGCCGATCATGCAGGGCTGCACGTTCGCGGCCGTGTCCCCGATGGTGCTCATCGGTACGACGGGCGGCGGGCTCCCGGCGATCTACGGCTCGGTGATCGTCGCGGGACTCGCCATCGTGCTGCTCGCCCCGGTCTTCGGGCGGCTGCTGCGCTTCTTCCCGCCACTGGTCACGGGCACCGTGATCCTGATCATCGGCATCTCGCTGCTGCCGGTCGCGGGCAACTGGGCGGCGGGCGGCGCCGGTTCGGCGGACTTCGGCGAGCCGAAGAACATCGCGCTGGCCGCCTTCGTCCTGCTGGTGGTCCTGTGCGTACAGCGTTTCGCGCCGGCGTTCCTGAGCCGGGTCGCGGTGCTGATCGGCATCGTGGTGGGCCTCGCGGTCGCCGTGCCCTTCGGGTTCACGGACTTCGGCGGGGTCGGGGACGCCGACTGGGTCGGGATCAGCACGCCGTTCCACTTCGGGGCGCCGACCTTCGAGGCCTCCGCCATCATCTCGATGCTGGTCGTGGCGCTGGTGACGATGACGGAGACGACCGGTGACTTCATCGCGGTCGGCGAGATGACGGACCGGCGGATCGACGCGCGTTCCCTCTCCGACGGGCTGCGCGCCGACGGCCTGTCGACCGTCCTGGGCGGTGTCTTCAACACCTTCCCGTACACGGCGTACGCACAGAACGTCGGCCTCGTCGGCATGACCCGCGTCCGCAGCCGCTGGGTCGTCGCCACCGCCGGCGGCATCCTCGTCCTGCTGGGCCTGCTGCCCAAGCTGGGCGCGGTGGTCGCGGCGATACCCGCGCCGGTGCTGGGCGGAGCGGGCCTGGTGATGTTCGGGACGGTGGCGGCCAGCGGGCTGAGGACCCTCACCCAGGTCGACTTCCGGGGCAACAACAACCTGACCGTGGTGGCCGTGTCGGTCGCGATGGGCGTCCTGCCGGTCGGCGTCCCGACGATCTACGAGAAGTTCCCCGACTGGTTCCAGACGGTGATGAACAGCGGCATCAGCGCGGGCTGCGTGACGGCGATCGCACTCAACCTGCTCTTCAACCACCTGCCGGCGAAGGGGACTTCAGGCGCTCCCGACCCGGACGGCCTGGCGGGCGGCGGCATCGAGGAGGGCGTCGAGAAGCCCCGGGAAGAGGCCGTCTAGGTCGTCCCTGCGCAGGCCGTTCATCTTGGCCGTGCCCCGGTAGATCTGCTGGATCACTCCGGCCTCGCGCAGCACCCGGAAGTGGTGCGTGGTCGTGGACTTGGTGATGGGCAGGTCGAAGTACGAGCAGGTGAGCTCGTCGCTCGCGGCGGCGAGCTCCCGCACGATCCGCAGCCGCATCGGATCCGAGAGCGCGTGCAGGATGCCCTCCAGGCGGATCTCCTCGCGCGCCGGATGCGGAAGATCGCGGGCGCTGACGGCGGGGGAGGTCACGGTGGCTCCACTCGTTCGGGGACACCCATTGTACGAGACCCCTCGTAGTTTGACACTCGGCGTACTACGATGCCTATCGTACGAGTCGACCTCCGGTCCCGTAACGAATGGAGCCCGCCGTGAGTGCACTCTTCGAGCCCTACACCCTGCGCGACGTGACGATCCCCAACCGGGTGTGGATGCCGCCGATGTGCCAGTACTCCGCGGCGCCCGAGGGCCCGGAGGCCGGTGCCCCCAACGACTGGCACTTCGCCCACTACGGAGCCCGCGCGGCCGGCGGCACGGGCCTGATCATCGTCGAGGCCACCGGCGTCAGCCCCGAGGGCCGCATCTCGCCGTACGACCTCGGCATCTGGAACGACACCCAGGTCGAGGCGTTCCGCCGCATCACGCGCTTCCTGGTCTCCCAGGGCACGGTTCCGGGCATCCAGCTCGCCCACGCGGGCCGCAAGGCCGCCACCGACCAGCCCTGGAAGGGCGGCGCGCCGCTGGGACCGGACGCGCTCGGATGGCAGCCGCTGGGCCCGAGCCCGCTCGCGTTCGACGAGAAGCACCCGGTGCCGACGGAGCTGACGACGGATCAGATCCAGGAGATCGTCGGCCAGTTCACGGACGCGGCCCGCCGCGCCCTCGCCGCCGGTTTCGAGGTCGCCGAGATCCATGGCGCCCACGGCTACCTGATCGGCAGCTTCCTCTCCCCGCACTCCAACCACCGCACCGACGCCTACGGCGGCTCCTACGACAACCGCACCCGCCTCGCCCTCGAAGTCGTCGACGCCGTGCGCGCCGTGTGGCCCGAGGACAAGCCGCTGTTCTTCCGGATCTCGGCCACGGACTGGCTGGACGAGGGCGGCTGGACCCCGGACGACACCGTCCGCCTCGCCGCCGACCTCAAGGCCCACGGCGTCGACCTCCTCGACGTCTCCAGCGGCGGCAACGCCTCCGGCGTCCGCATCCCCACCGGCCCCGGCTACCAGGTCCCCTTCGCCGCCCGCGTCAAGGCCGAGACCTCCCTGCCCGTCGCCGCGGTCGGCCTGATCACCGAGGCCGAACAGGCCGAGAAGATCCTCGCCAACGGCGAGGCCGACGCCGTACTCCTCGGCCGCGAACTCCTGCGCAACCCCTCCTGGGCCCGCCACGCGGCACGGGAACTGGGCGGGGACGTGCATGTGCCGGACCAGTACCACCGGTCCGTGTGACCGACCGTGTCGTCCGGTCCGGGTGACCGACCGCGTCGTCGATGGCCGCGGACTGCTGTCCGCGGCCATCGGCGCGTGGCGTGTCGTCCGTCGTGTGTCAGGCGCAGGCCGTCCCGTTCAGCTTGAAGGCGGTCGGGGCCGCGCTGTTGCCGCCGTGGGTGGCCTGGTAGCCGATCGTCACGCTCGCGTTGGGGGCGAGGGTGGCGTTGTAGGCGGCGTTGGTCGCCGTCACGGTCCCGGAGGCCGGGGTGTAGGTGGCGCCCCAGCCGTTGGTGATCGTCTGCCCGGAGGGCAGCGTGAAGGCGAGTTGCCAGCTGTTGAGAGAGGTCGTCCCGGTGTTGGTGAGGGTCACCGAACCGGTGAGGCCCGTGCTCCAGGCACTGGTCGTGGCGGTCACCTTGCAGGCGCCGGGCTGGGGTTGGGGTGCGGGGCCCGAGGAGTCCAGGCCGAAGAAGGTCAGGGCCCGGGAGGCCATGCCGTTGACGTAGAGGTTGTGTCCGACGCCCTGGAGGCTGATTGCCTCGACGGGTGCCCGGTCGCCGGTGGCGCCGTAACGGGTGCGGTTCCAGCCGGAGGCGGGCGTGTCGGTGGCGGCCGGAGTCTGGCTGACGCCGAGCACGTTGGTCCACTGCTTGATCTGTTCCCCGAAGTTCGGGTAGCGCAGCACGTCGTCCTGGGTGCCGTGCCAGATCTGCATGCGTGGCCGGGGGCCGGTGTAGCCGGGATACGCGGCGCGGACCAGGTTGCCCCACTCCTGCGGGGTGCGGCTGATGGTGCCGTTGGCGCACTCGCTGTTCCACTCGGAGCCGTTGGTGGTGGCGAAGCAGCCGAACGGCACACCGGAGAAGGCGGCACCCGCCGCGAACACGTCGGGGTAGTCGCCGAGCAGGACGTTGGTCATCATCGCGCCGGAGGAGATACCGGTGGCGAAGATCCTGCTCGTGTCGGCCGAGTAGGTGCGGACGGTCCAGTCGATCATCGACTTGATGCCGACGGGATCGCTGCCGCCGTCCCGCCTCAGTGCCTGCGGCGAGGCGACGTCGAAGCACTTGCTGGCCCGCGTGACCGAGGGGTACACGACCACGAACCCGTAGCGGTCGGCGAGTTGGGCCCACTCGGTGCCGTTGTACATGGCCGGCCCGGAGCCCGTGCAGTAGTGCACGGCCACCACGACCGCCGGTTTGGCGGTGACGTTGTCCGGCACGTACAGGTACATCTGGAGATTGCTGGGGTTGGTGCCGAAGTTGGTGACCTCGGTGAGCGCCGCGGTGGGCACCGCGTCGGCCGCGCGGGGGCGGGCCGCGGCCGTGGGCGCGGTCAGGACGGTGGCGGCGAGCAGCGGCACCAGGGCTCCGAGGAGCGCCACGAGCGCCGTACGCAGGCGGGGTCTCCTGGTGGTGCGGGGGGTGGTGGTCACGTCCGGTCCCTTTCTGGTCGCGGCTCGGGGGACGTGGTGCGGGTGGAGGCGGTCAGCAGGTGGAGTTGGCCTGGGTCACCAGGCCCAGGCGCCAAGGCAGTTGTGAGTAGTCGCCGCTCGATGCCGGGTCCATCCCCTGGTAGGGGAACGAACGTACGCACAAGGGAAGTCCTCATCGACCCGTACCTCTCGGAAGGGAAGCGTCCGCCCGAGCATCGTGGCATGCACATGCCTGCCATGGAAGCGCTCCCACGCGTCGAAAGAAT
Organism: Streptomyces lincolnensis; assembly: GCF_001685355.1. Classification (GTDB taxonomy): domain Bacteria; phylum Actinomycetota; class Actinomycetes; order Streptomycetales; family Streptomycetaceae; genus Streptomyces; species Streptomyces lincolnensis. Next base: position 1,412,718 of record NZ_CP016438.1, read on the forward strand.
TCGCTCGGCACACCCACCAGCATCGGCCGAATGTGTTCTGCGCAAAGCGTTGACTAGAAAGCGCTTGCCCCCTACGTTCCGTTCAGCAGTGTGACCGAGCCGCACCGCTCCGTGGCTCCATGGTCACATTGCTTCAGTACGGCGTTCAGAACAGAGCACAACATTCAGATACATGACCGACCAGTCATCACTGAAGGGGTGCATCCGCATGCGTGCTCTCCCCCCACGTACACACGCGCAAAGATCCGCACCGGCCGGCCCGACGGACGTCGGCTCCGGCAGATGAACCGGCCTGCGCGGCGACGACCTCGGTGGAGCCGCGACCGAGGTCCGCGGGCCGGCGGTTCCAGCAGTCCGCCCCACAGCCGCCCGGCGGAGTCCGCCTCCGTCGTCGCCCCGGCGACGACGGGCACGGACAGCGGGCAGCTCTGACCCCCACCAGGAGAAGGAAACGGGACATGACTTCACAGACGCAGCAGCGCCGCCGGATCTTCGGCCGGCGAAAGGTCGTGGGCGGGATGGCCTCGCTCGGTCTCTCAGTTGCCATGATCATGACATCCGGTGCTCTCACGCCGGCGAGCGCCGCCACCTGGCCGACCCCCAACGGCAGCCAGGGGACCTCCTCCACCATCTCCGTGTCCGGCACCAAGGACTACGGGATGAAGCAGTTCTACGGCACCGGGGCGCTGGCCGGTAGCGGCCAGGAGGAGGGCCAGGACCCGATCTTCAAGCTCGCGGCCGGCGCGACGCTCAAGAACGTCATCATCGGCGCCCCGGGTGCCGACGGCATCCACTGCGAGGGCAACTGCACGCTCCAGAACGTGTGGTGGGCGGATGTCGGCGAAGACGCCGCCACCTTCCGGGGCGGTTCCACGTACAACGTGATCGGCGGCGGCGCCAGGAAGGCCGCCGACAAGGTGTTCCAGCACAACGGGCCCGGCACGGTGAACATCTCCAACTTCGCCGTCAGCGAGTTCAAGACGCTCTACCGGTCCTGCGGCGACTGCTCCACGCAGTACACGCGCAAGGTCAACCTCAGCAACATCGAGGTCACCGGCACGGGTTCGACCGCGCGTCTGGTCGGCATCAACGTCAACCGCAACGACGTGGCGACGCTGAAGGGCATCACGATCCTCAACGACTCCGGTCGCAAGGTCGTCCCCTGCCAGAAGTACAACAACACCACCGCGGTCGGTACGGGCCCGGACAGCACCAACTGCAAGTACGCCACCTCGGACATCACCTACAGGTGAGGCACTGCCCGCGGTAGGTGAAGGCGGTCGTACGAGACGTCCCCGCACGGCGCCTCGTACGACCGCCGCGTCATGCGCGCCGGGCGTGCTGCGGTACCGTCCCGGCCAGCTCGTTCTGGTAGTCCGCGTACGCGGCGCGCAGCTCCTCGCCCGGCCACCCGTCCGGCAGCAGAGCGGCCGGCAGCACCGGATCGGCGAGCAGATGGCGTACGACGGCCGCGAAGCCGGTGAGACGGTCGGCCGGCCGGTCCGCGCGGGCGATGTGGGCGAGCAGCGTCCGGGCCGTGTCCGCCCAGGCGTCGAGAGGCCACAGCTCCGCCGCGAGGTCGGACGCGGGACGGTCGGGGCGGGCGGTGCAGCGCTCGGCCACCTGGCCGAGGTCACCCGGCAGCGGGCGGCGCAGGTTGGCGGGGCGCAGCCACACGCCCTCACGGATTTCGGCCAGCCGCAGCGCGGTCAACCGGGCCCGCAGGTCGGCGCGTTCGGCGGGGCCGCGGCCCGTCGCGGTGATCACGAGCAGTTCCCAGTCGCCGTCCCACGCGCGCGTGCGGGGCCGCACGGCCTCGTCCTGGCGGCTCTGGCGGGCGAGCAGACGGTCGCTGAGACGGTGTACGGAGTCCGTGCGCCGAAGGTCACCGGCGGCCACCATGCGGCTGAGCGCGGCCCGCAGGGTGGATCCACCGACCCCGAACGGCTCCACCGCGCGGACCAGGTCCTTCACCGCCATCTCCGGCGGATGCGCGCCCAGCAGCAGGCTCAGCACGACCGACCGTGCGGACAGCGGCCGCAGGTCGACCCGACCGGGCTGCACTGACACGTTCCTCCGCATGGTCACGTACTGTACGGGCGCCCTCGTATTGCATCATTGCTACAACCGCAGCAAGAGTGCAACATGGAGGGCATGCTCCCGATACTCCCGCACGAGCCGTCCCGCACCCACGACGTCACCAACCAGCCCCCTCCCCTGGCCCCCTACGACGCCTCCGAGGACACGGCCCTGCTGGAGGGGCTGCGCCGGGAGGGTGCCGGGTGGGCCGAGGAGGACGTCCGGCGGCTCGGACGCGTCGCCGGCAGCACCGAGGCCCAGGAGTGGGCCGACCTCGCCAACCGGCACGAGCCCGAACTGCGCACGCACGACCGGTACGGCAACCGCGTCGACGAGGTCGACTTCCACCCGAGCTGGCACCACCTGATGCGGGTCGCGGTGGCCGAGGGCCTGGCCGGCGCCCCCTGGGCCGACGAGTCGCCCGGCGCCCATGTGGCCCGTACGGCGGGCGGGCTGGTGTGGGGGCACACCGACGCCGGTCACGGCTGCCCCACGTCGATGACGTACGCGGCGATCCCGGCCCTGCGCAAGGAGCCGGAGCTGGCGAAGGTCTACGAGCCCCTGCTCACCGGCCGCGAGTACGACCCGGTGCTCAGGGTGCCGACCGACAAGCGCGGTCTGCTCGCCGGTATGGGGATGACCGAGAAGCAGGGCGGCTCCGACGTCCGGACGAACACCACCTCGGCCACGCCCACCGCCGAGTCCGGCGTGTACACGCTGCGCGGCCACAAGTGGTTCACGTCGGCGCCGATGTGCGATGTGTTCCTGGTGCTGGCCCAGGCGCCCGGCGGCCTCTCGTGCTTCCTCTTGCCGCGTGTCCTGCCGGACGGCAACCGCAACCCCTTCCGCATCCAGCGCCTCAAGGACAAGCTGGGCAACCGGTCGAACGCGTCCTCCGAGCCCGAGTTCGACGGCACCCTCGCCTGGCTGGTCGGCCCGGAGGGACAGGGCGTCAAGACCATCATCGAGATGGTCAACTGCACCCGGCTGGACTGCGTGATGATGTCGGCGACCCTGATGCGCAAGACGCTCGTCGAGGCCGGACATCATGTGCGCCACCGCACGGCGTTCGGCGCGCGCCTGCTCGACCAGCCGCTGATGCGCAACGTCCTGGCCGATCTGGCCCTGGAGTCCGAGGCCGCGACGACCCTCACGCTACGACTGGCCGGTGCGGCCGACCGCGCGGTGCGGGGGGACTCCGGTGAGGCGGCCTTCCGCCGCATCGCCACCGCCGTGGGCAAGTACTGGGTCACCAAGCGGGGTCCCGCCTTCACCGCGGAGGCCCTGGAGTGCCTCGGCGGCAACGGCTACGTCGAGGACTCGGGCATGCCCCGCCACTACCGCGAGGCTCCCCTGCTGTCGATCTGGGAGGGGTCGGGCAACGTCAACGCGCTCGACGTGCTGCGGGCGTTGCGGCGGGAGTCCGGCGCCGCCGAGGCCCTGTTCGGCGAACTCGCCCTCGCCGAGGGAGCGGACGCCCGGCTGGACGCGGCCGTGGCCCGCCTCAAGGAGCGGTTGGTCCAGGCGTCCGAGACGGCAGCGCGACGGCTCGTGGAGCTCATGGCCCTGACCCTCCAGGCCTCCCTGCTGGTCCGGCACGCCCCGCCCGCCGTCGCCGACGCCTTCTGCGCGACCCGGCTCGACGGCGACTGGGGGCACTCCTTCGGCACGCTGCCCGACGGGGCCGACCTGGACGCGATCCTGACGCGCGCTCTGCCCGAAAGGGGGTAAATCCCGTCGTAGTGCCGCTCGATGGCGCGTCTTCGCCTGGTTCGCACAGAGTCACATCCCGATTCCGCTTCGTTGTCAGTGCCGTGGTGCAGACTCCGATGAGTTGGTACTTCGCCTGGGAGGACAGCGTGTTCACGGGGATCGACGAGGTCGACTGGGCCTCGCTGCGGCATGCGCACGGCAGCGCGGAGGACGTGCCCGGTCTACTGCGGGGGCTCGCCTCCCCCGACCGGACCGAGCGGGAGGACGCGCTGGACCGGATGTACGGCGTGGTGCACGACCAGGGCACGGTGTACGACTCGACGCTCGCCTGCGTTCCGTTCCTCCTCGCGCTCGCGGGGAGCGAGGAGGTGCCGGAGCGGGGCGACATCGTCGAGTTGCTGGTGAGCATCGGGGTGGTCGGGGACCGGAGGAACGGCGAGGGCCCATCGCGGCCGGGCGGCGCGCCGTCCCGGGCGGGTGCCCTGATCCGCTCGCGGGCCGAGGTGTTCGCCCGGCTGACCGGGGACGCGGACGCCGAGGTGCGCCGGACGGCCGTGTCCGCACTCGTGCGGTTTCTCGACGAACCGACCCGGGTCCTGGGCCTGTTGCGCGAGCGGTTCACCGTGGAACGGGACGACCGGGTCCTGCTCTCCCTGACGCAGAGCCTCGGCCTCTTCGTGCGACGGCACCCCGCGCACGCCGCCGAAGCGCTGGAGCTGCTGGTCGCCCAGAGCGCGCCGATGTACGGGCCGGGGCTGCGGCTCGCCGCGCTCGGGCAGCTCGCCGACTGCGCGCCCGATCGCCTCCCGCCGGACCTGGTGCCCCTCGTCGTCCGGCTCCTCAGGCAGCGCTCGGCGGCCCGCCCCGCAGGCCGGGAGGAGGCCGGGACGCCCGGGGCGGACACCCTCGTCGGCCGTCTGGAGCGGCTGCGCCCCTCGGACGAGGAGGGCTCGTGGTTGCTGCGGACCCTGCACAGCGCGCTCGGTGACCGGGTGGACGACCGGATCGCCCTCCTGGACGGACAGTTGACCGGCCCGGACCCGGCCGACCGGTGCAACGGGGTGTGGATGGCGGCGGGACTGCTGCGGGAGTGGCGCATCGACCATGTCCGCCTCGTCTCGCTGATCGGGGAGCAACTGGCCGCGGAGGAGGGCCGGTTGCGTGATGCGGCGGTGTCCGTCCTGACCGATCTGTTCGGCCTCGCCGCACCCGCCGCCGACCGGCTGGCCACGCTCGTCACCGCACGGCCGGAACTGTGGGTGCGCCGGTGCGAGGGCCGGGCGACCGCACTCGGCGGCCCGCTCAAGGCCCTTGCGGGCAGCGGGGATCCACGGGCGGTCCCGATGCTCGCCGAGGTGCTGGCCGGAGGGGCCGTACCCGGGGAGCTGGGGCAGGTGATCGTCCCTCTCGGCCGCGCCGCGGCGCCGCTCGCGCCCCTCGTACGGCAGCGGTTGGGCGCGATCTCCGTCGACTCGGCCGCCGGGCGTGCCCTCGCCGTACCGCTGCTGTCGGCGGTCGTCGCCCTGGGGGACCGGGAGGCCCTGCCGGAGGTGATGCGGCTCGTGCACGGCGAGGCCGGCCTCTCCCCCGGCGAGCCGTACACGGGGTACGCGGTCCGTGCGCTGGGCCTGTTCGGGTCCGCCGCGCGGGAGGCCGTACCGGCCCTGCGGAGGCTGCTGGACACCGGGGACGCGGGGGCGGCGGCACGGGCGCTGTGGGAGGTGGAGGAGGACGCGTCCGTCGTCCTGCCCGTGCTGGTGCGGGAGTTGGCGGACGGCGAGCCCCGGCGGCGCCGACAGGCCGCGGAGGTACTGGCCCGGCTGGGCCCACAGGCCCGTCCCGCCTCGGCCGCCCTGCGCCGCGGGACGACGTCCGATGACCCGGGGGAACGCGTGGCGGCCGCCTACGCCCTGTGGCGGATCGACGCGGACGCCGAACCCGTCCTTCCGGTGCTGCGCCGGGCCTGGAGCGAGGCCCCGTCCACCCGCCGGGCCGTCGCCGAGCAGGTCGTCGCGATGGGGCGGGCAGCGACACCCCTGCGCGATCTGGTCGACGCGGAACTGTCCTCGCGTCGACGGCACTTGGCGTCACCCGGGGCTTTCGGCAGTCACGACATCCTGAAGGACGAGCGGTTGCTGGGGCTGTGCCGGGAGGTGGTCGCCGGCGGGTGAATGCGGCCGGTTCGGACGCCGTCGACGTCCGCGGGCCGCCGACACGGGCTCGCGGACCGCCGTCCGCGATGATGATGGTGCGGAGTATTACTTATGGTCATCCTGTGACGAGTAGCAGCGCGCCGCGTCCCGATATCCTCGACGACCTCCGTCCGACGGCGGCACCCCACGACTGGCGGGCACGGCTACGCCTGTTCGGTCATGTCGGACATCCCCGCACCGACACCCGTGACCTCCTGGTTCCGCCCTTCCCGGAGCCGCGGACCCGCCCCTGGGAGCTCCTGGGCCTGGTGCCACCGGCACCGGCGGGGCGCCTCGCGGGGGCGATGGGCTGGCTGGGGCCGGTGCTCGTCGCCGTCATGGCCGGGGCGCTCCGCTTCTGGCGGCTCGGCAGTCCGCACGCGGTCGTCTTCGACGAGACCTACTACGCCAAGGACGCCTGGTCCGTACTGCGCCTCGGCTACGAGGGCACCTGGCCGGACCGCAAGATCGCCGACCCGCAGATCCTGGCGGACCCTCAGGTGATCTCCCTGTCCGACACCGGGAGCTTCGTCGCGCACCCGCCGACGGGCAAGTGGGTGATCGCCCTCGGCGAGTGGATGTTCGGACTCACCCCCTTCGGCTGGCGCTTCATGACAGCCGTCCTGGGCACGCTGTCGGTGCTGATGCTGTGCCGAATAGGACGCCGCCTGTTCCGGTCGACGACGCTGGGCTGCCTGGCCGGTGCGCTGCTGGCACTGGACGGGCTCCATCTGGTGATGAGCCGGACCGCCCTGCTCGACCTCGTCGTCATGTTCTTCGTTCTGGCGGCGTTCGGCTGTCTGCTGCTCGACCGGGACCACGCGCGGGCCCGCCTCGCGGCGGCCCTGCCGGTGAACCGGGACGGCTGGGCGCGCCCGGACCGGGACACCGGCGACCGCGCCGGGACCGGACTGCGTCCCTGGCGGCTCGCGGCCGGTCTCTTCCTGGGACTGGCCGCCTCGACCAAGTGGAACGGCCTGTACTTCCTGGCCTTCTTCGTGATCCTGACCGTGCTGTGGGACGTCGGTGCCCGCCGCGTCGCCGGGGCACGCCATCCGTACCGTGCGGTGCTGCGCAAGGATCTCGGTTGGTCGGTCCTCTCCCTAGTCCCGGTCGCCGTGGTGACCTATCTGGTGACCTGGACCGGCTGGTTCCTGTCCGACAACGGCTACGGACGTCACTGGGCGGACGACCGCGGCGGCGCCTGGTCGTGGATCCCGGCCCCGCTGCGGAGCCTTTGGACCTACGAGCAGGGGGTCTACCGGTTCAACGTGGACCTGCACGCTTCGCACGAGTTCGAGTCCAACCCCTGGAGTTGGCTCGCCCTCGGCCGCCCCGTGCTGTTCCATCACCAGTCGTCGAAACCGGGCACCGACGGCTGCCACGCCACGACGGACTGCTCGCAGACGATCCTCGCCCTGGGCACACCGCTGCTGTGGTGGTCGGCGTGCGGCGCCCTGGCGTACCTCCTGTACCGATGGGCCCTGCGCCGCGACTGGCGCGCCGGCGCCGTCCTGTGCGCGGTGGGCGCCGGCTATCTCCCGTGGTTCCTCTACCAGGACCGCACGACCTTCTCCTTCTACGCCGTCGCCTTCGTGCCGTACCTGTGCCTGGCCGTGACCATGATGATCGGCGCGCTGCTGGGTCCACCGGGGGCGAACGCCGACCGCCGTGCGCGGGGCGCGGTGGCCGCGGGTGTGCTGGTCCTGCTCATCGCCTGGAACTTCATCTACCTGTTCCCGATCTACACGGCACAGACGATCCCGTACGCGGACTGGCGCGCCAGGATGTGGCTCGACACCTGGGTCTGAGGCGATCCGTCACGAAAAGGGGTCCGGAGGGCTTCAGTTGTCCGCCACGCCGCTCCAGAAGTCCCGCATCAGCGGTGTCGGGGTCGGACTCTCCATCGCCACCTGTGTCATGAGGATCGCGATCGTTCCCCTGGACGGGAGGATGTGCGCCGTCGTACCCGTGCCGCCCACCCAGCCGTAGCGGCCGGGGACGTGCCACGGTTCGGCCGGGCTGACGTCGACCTGGCCGCCGTAGCCCCAGCCCTGGCCTTCGAGGAAGAGGGTGGAGTCGGCTCGCTGCGCAGCGGTGAGGTGGTTGGTGGTCATGCGGCCGACCGAGGTGGGGGTGAGGAGGCGGTGGCCGTCGGCCTCGCCCGCGCCGAGCAGCATGCGGGCGAAGAACAGCCAGTCGTCGGCGGTGGAGACGAGGCCCCCGCCGCCCGAGTGGAAGCGCGGGACGCGGCTCCACTGTCCGTCGGGGGCGTCCACCAGTTCCGGGGATCCGTCCGGGGACGGGGAGTAGGCCGAGGTGAAGCGGTGCCGCTTGGCCTCCGGGACCTCGAAGGCCGTGTCGTTCATGCCCAGCGGCTCGAAGATCCGTTCCGCAAGGAAGTCGGGGAAGCTGCGGCCCGACGCCCGGGCGACCAGGATGCCCTGGAGGTCCGAGGAAGTGCCGTACAGCCAGGCGTCCCCGGGCCGGCTCACCATCGGCACCTGTGCGAGCAGGCCGAGCCAGGTGTCGTGGTCCGGCCAGTCCTGAAGGGCGCGGCCGTCCTTCTGCACCGTGAACAGGGCCTGCACCGCGGGGAGGGAGAAGTCGTCGGGGAACCCCCAGCCGGCGCGGGAGCTGAGCAGGTCCTCCACAGTGATCGGCCGGGCCACCGGGACGACGTCGTCGACCGGGGCCTCGGGGGTGCGCACCATGCTCGGCTTCGCCAACTCCGGCAGCCACTCCTCGACCGGCGCGTCCAGCGCCAGTCGCCCCTCCTCCACCAGCATCAGGACAGCCGCCGCCGTGATCGGCTTGGTGAGGGACGCGATGCGAAAGATCGAGTCCCTCACCATCGGTGCGGTGCCCTCGGTGTCCACAGAGCCTGCGGTCACCACCTGGACGTCGTCGCCGTGCGCGACGAGGGCGACGGCGCCGGGCACCCTCCCGTCGTCGACGTACCGGTGCAGGGTGTCGTGCGGAGCGTTCATCGGTGGCCTTCCGGTCGGGGCGATGTGGTCGCGGGCAGTACGACTTCCGGCGCCGCGGAAAGTCATCGGTCACGCGCCCTGCCACGTACCGGAATCAGCGGCCTCAGGGGCCTCCGTGACAGGGGCGTACACGGCCTCGGCGGGGCCCCTGACACCCTCCGGACGCGCTGCGCGCTCCCTGGGCCGGTCCTCTCCCGGCAGGCCCCGACCGGCCCGTCCAGGACCTCGGCAAGGTGGTCCTGACCTGGTGTTTTCCTGGTTTCTGGCTAGCCTGGGTGCTCTACCGGTCGCCGTAGGAGGGGGCTTTCATGAGGGGGGACGGCATGGAGTACGACACTGCCCGGATCGAGGTGCTGGAAGGGCCGGAGGCCTTTCGCAAACGGCCGGGGATGTGGATCGGCTCGGTCACGCAACGCGGCCTGCATCAGATGGTGTTCGAGGTCGTGAGCCGGGCCGTGAACGAGACACCGGGGGCGGGGGCGTGTTCCGTCGACGTCACACTCACGTCCGACGGCGGGGTACGGGTCACCGATGACGGGCCGGGGGTCCCCTTCGAGGCGCGGGCCGTCGGGGAGAGCGGTGGGCCGGGGCTCGAAGACCGGTTGACCGGCCTGCGCACCGAGCCCGCGCCCAGCGGCCGGCATGTCGTGGGGGTGGCCCTTTTCGGTGCGGGGATCCACGTCGTGAACGCCCTGTCGAGCCGGCTGACGGCCGAGGTACGGCGTGACGGGGTCCGCCGGGTCCAGGAGCACGCGCGTGGTGCGGCTCTCGCCCCGCCCGTCGTCGTGGGACCCGCGACCGGCACAGGGACCACCCTCGCCTTCTGGCCCGACGCCGAGATCTTCGAGACGACGATGTGCTCGTTCGGCGTGCTGGCGGAGCGTTTCCGGCAGCTGGCCTTCCTCAACCCGGGTCTGGAGATCTCGCTGACGGACGAACGCCCGGCCCGAGGAGCCCGGGTGGTGCGCTTCCGGTTCCCGGACGGGGTACGGGACGTCGTGGCCGCCCTCGACGCGGAGACGGGGACGGGCCTGGAGCCGGAGGTCATCAGCTTCGAGCGGGAGGACCCGCGCATGGCGGGGACGATGGAGGTGGCCGTCCTGTGGAGCAGCTTCCACTCAGGGCGGGTGCGCGGCTTCGCCAACAGCCGGGCCACTGCCGAGGGCGGGACGCACCTCGACGGCTTCCGCGACGGGTTTGCGGCCGCCGTCACCGCCTACGCGCGCCGGCGGGGACTGCTGACGGATGCGGATCCCGATCCCGCGGCCGACCGGATCGGCGAGGGCCTCACCGCGATCGTGTCGGTGAAGCTGGACCGCCCCGAGTTCCTCGGCGCCACCAGCGGGCTGCTGGGCGACGTCACGGTGCGCGCCTGCGTCGGGGAGGCCGTCCGGGACCATCTCGTCGACTGGTTCGAGGAGCACCCGGAACGGGCCGCGGCGATCGTCAAGCAGATCGTTCGCACCGAGCCGCACCCGCGCGCGTGAACCGCCGCGGCACAGCGCCCGCGCGACCAGCCCGTCGCGTGTGCTGAATCCTTTCCCTCAGCCGGTCGTACGCCCCCACAAGGGGCCGAACAGGGCCCACTCCGCGTCCCATTGCTCCATACGGCGGCGTTCCAGACGGCCGCACAGGACGCGGCCGCCGACGAACGGGACGGCCGCGGCGCCCACGCCGAGGAGGGTGCCGATCATGGCGGCGCGGAGGCGGGCCTGGTCGGGGGTGGCGGGCCGGGTGACGAGACGGCCCTCGCGGTCGGTCCAGACGGTGACCGGACTGCCCACGGCGCTCCCGGGCTCGACCCGGGCCTGGCCGGTGCGCGCGGATCCGTCCGGCACGGTCCAGCTCACCCTGGCCCAGACCCGGTCGCCGCTCGACGTCACGGACTGCCTGGTGGCCGTCCCGGGGGCCTGTTCGGTGAGGTGGGCGGTGACGGGACGCCACTCGACGCGTTCCCGGGCCAGCTCGTGCTCGACGGAGCGGGCGATGCCCAGGCCGGCGAGCACTCCGGCGACGACGGTGAGGGTCCAGGCGCCGAGCACCACCCAGGCCTCCACCGCGTCGGCCCGGCGTTTGAGCGGATTGCGCCGCCAGCGCCAGAACCACACCTGCGAACCACGGAACGCCATCGAAGGCATCCTCCTCACGTGCGCGCGAACATGCCGGACCGCTCTCCCATACGGGAGCCGTGTCCGGGATGCTCACAGCGGGCTTCCCGATCGACGGTGCCACGCCTTCCCCACCCCCGTGCGGCATCTTCCGCAAAGCGGCCCGCCGAACGCCCCGGCCCGCTACCATCGCCGCGCTGACCTGCGGTGAAGCCCTTTCCAGGGGTGACTGTCAGTGGTGGGGTGCAGACTGGCGGGTGTCTGGGACAAAGTCGTCGCGGAGGTGATCGGCATGACCGAGGTACTGCTGGCCGTGGGCACGCGCAAGGGCCTGTTCATCGGGCGCAGGCGGGGCGCTGCCTGGGAGTTCGACGAAAGCCCGTATTTCAACGCACAGGCCGTGTACTCGGTCGCCATCGACACACGTGGGGACCGTCCCCGGCTGCTGGCCGGCGGGGACAGCGCGCACTGGGGCCCCTCCGTGTTCCACTCCGACGACCTGGGCCGCACCTGGACGGAACCGGCGCAGCCGGCCGTCAAGTTCCCCAAGGACACGGAGGCTTCGCTGGAGCGGGTCTGGCAGCTGCACCCGGCGGCCGCGGAGCCGGACGTGGTGTACGCGGGCACGGAACCGGCCGCGCTGTACCGCTCCGAGGACCGCGGCGAGAGCTTCGAGCTGGTCCGTCCCCTCTGGGAGCACCCCACACGGTCGAAATGGGTGCCGGGCGGCGGCGGTGAGGGCCTGCACACGGTGCTCACCGACAAGCGCGACCCGCGCGCGGTGACGGTGGCGGTCTCCACGGCCGGAGTGTTCCGTACGAAGGACGGGGGCGCGAGCTGGGAGCCGTCCAACTCCGGTGTCTCCGCGGTGTTCCTGCCCGACCCGGACCCGGAGTTCGGCCAGTGCGTGCACAAGGTCGCACGGGACGCGGCCAATCCGGACCGGCTGTATCTCCAGAACCACTGGGGCGTGTACCGAAGCGACGACGCGGGCACCCACTGGACGGACATCGGCGAGGGCCTGCCCTCCACGTTCGGCTTCGCGGCCGCCACCCACCCCCGCCGGGGCGACACGGCGTACGTGTTCCCGATCACCGCCGACGCGGACCGGGTCCCCGCCGGCCGGCGGTGCCGGGTCTTCCGGACGGCCGACGCGGGCAAGAGCTGGCAGCCGCTGACGGCGGGCCTGCCGCAGGAGGACCACTACGGCACGGTGCTGCGGGACGCGCTGTGCACGGACGACGCCGATCCGGCGGGCGTGTACTTCGGCAACCGCAACGGCGAGGTGTTCGCGTCGGCCGACGACGGTGACAGCTGGCGGCAGTTGGCGTCGCATCTGCCGGACGTGCTGTGCGTCAGGGCCGCGGTGGTCGGATGAACCGGACCGCATTACGACCGCTTCCGACCGGGTCGGGTCCGGGCGTTGGCCACCGGTTGATCCCCGTGCCGTGTACGGCAGTAGGGTGACGCCCGTGGCACCACGACCGTTGCATGAAATCGTCGAACCGGGCTGGGCGAAGGCCCTGGAACCCGTCGCCGGGCGGATCGCCGAGATGGGCGACTTCCTGCGCGCGGAGATCGCCGCGGGACGCACCTATCTCCCCGCCGGGCCGAATGTCCTGCGGGCCTTCCAGCAGCCCTTCGACGAGGTACGGGTCCTCATCGTGGGACAGGATCCGTACCCGACGCCGGGGCACGCGGTGGGGCTGTCGTTCTCGGTCGCGCCCGAGGTGCGTCCGCTGCCCGGCAGCCTGATCAACATCTTCCGCGAGCTGGGCACCGACCTGGGTCTGCCGCAGCCGTCGAACGGTGATCTGACGCCGTGGACCCAGCAGGGCGTGCTGCTGCTCAACAGGGCGCTGACCACCGCGCCGCGCAGCCCGGGGGCACACCGCGGCAAGGGCTGGGAGGAGGTCACCGAGCAGGCCATACGCGCCCTGGCGGCGCGCGGGAAGCCGCTCGTGTCGGTCCTGTGGGGCCGGGACGCCCGCAATCTCCGCCCGCTGCTGGGTCATCTGCCGTCGGTGGAGTCGGCGCACCCCTCGCCGATGTCGGCGGACCGCGGGTTCTTCGGCTCACGCCCCTTCAGCCGGGCGAACGACCTGCTGATCGGACAGGGCGGACAGCCGGTGGACTGGCGCCTGCCATGACCGGTGCGGGGGACGGATTCCTCGCCGTCGACTCCGGCGGCTCCGGCCTCCGCGTCGTGGTGGGTTCCCTCGCGGGCGGTGTCCGGGCCGGACGGGAGTCCCGGGAGCCGGTGCGCACCGGTGAGCGGGGGATCGACCCGGGTCACTTCATGGAGCGGCTGACGCCGCTGGTACGCGCGTCGATCGCCGAGGCCGGCGTCTCCGTGCCGGCCACCGCCGTCGTCGGAGCAGCGGGCCTGGCCACGCTGGGCGACGCCCTGCGGGCCGACCTTCCCTCGGCCCTGGGCAGGGAGTTCGGGGTCCGTACGGTCGCGCTGGTGGCCGACGCGGTCACCGCCTACGCAGGCGCCCTGGGCGCGCGTCCCGGAGCGGTCGTCGCCGCCGGCACCGGGCTGATCGCGATCGGCACGGATCTGAAGCGGTGGCGTCGGGCGGACGGCTGGGGACATCTGCTCGGCGACTGCGGCGGGGGCGCCTGGATCGGGCGGGCCGGGCTGGAGGCGGCACTGCGGGCCCACGACGGACGGCAGGGCGGTTCCGCGCGGCTGCTGGCGTGCGCCGAGGAGATGTTCGGCTCCGCGCGCGAACTGCCCGGCAGGATCTATCCGCGCACGGACCGGCCGGCCGTCCTCGCGTCCTTCGCCCCGCGAGTGGCGGAGAGCGCCGAGCACGACCCCGTCGCCGCCGGCATCCTGCGCACCGCCGCCGGCCACATGGCCGACTCCGCGGCCGCCGTCTGCCCGTCCGACGGGGAACCCCGAGTCGCCCTGACCGGTGGCCTGTTCCAGCTGGGTGACGCCCTCCTCGTACCCCTGGAAAGGGAGTTGGCCGAGCGGCTGCCGCAGGCACGCAGAGTGACGACCGAGGGCGATCCGCTGCACGGCGCGGTCCGCATCGCGAGCGATCTGGCCGCGGGTTCCCTCACCCTGCCGGGCGACGGGGCGATGCTGCACGTGGTGAGCACCCGGAGTGAGCCGGAGTGAGGGGGGCACCGGAGAAATCGCTGATCAGTTCTAATCCGTACGTAACTCATCAGACAAAACAGGACGGATACCGCTCACCTGCACCCTCCCCGAACAGGGGAACCCAGGAAACCAGTAACATGCGACGCCATGAGCTCCCCCACTGGGCCCGCGTCCGGCCTGCCAGTACGAATGCCGCGCCCCCGCCAGCCCGGGCGGCACCGCCGCCCGGAGCCCCTGGCGGCTCCTGAGGGTGCCCCCGCGCTCGTCCTCGCGGTGCCGGGCACGCCGGGCATCGCCACCCGCAGCCTCGCCGAGGAGGTCGTGAGCATCGCGCGCTCCGAGCTCCCCGGCCTCGATGCCCGGATCGGGTACCTCGACGGCGACGACGCGGAGTTCCCCACGCTTCAGGCCGTGCTGACGTACGCCGCCGAGGAGCGCACCGCCCGGTACGAGCAGGCCAGGGCCGCCGGACTGGACGTCAGGGAGCCCGACGGCCCGGTGGCCGTGGTCGTCCCGCTGCTGGCCGGTCCGGACGGCGCGCTGCTGCGCCGGGTCCGCCAGGCCGTGATGGAGAGCCGTATCGCGGCCGACCTGACCGATGTGCTCGGCCCGCACCCGCTGCTCGCCGAGGCGCTGCACGTCCGGCTGTCGGAGTCCGGCCTGGCCCGCGCCGACCGCGCCCGGCTGTTCACGGTCGCGACCGCCGCCGACGGCATCATCCTGGCCTCGGTGGGTGGCGACGAGGCCGTGCAGGCGGCCGGGATCACCGGCATGCTGCTGGCCGCGCGCCTGGCCGTGCCGGTGATGGCCGCGGCCCTGGACCAGGACGGTTCGATCGCGTCCGTCGCCGAGCAGCTGCGGAACTCGGGCTCGCAGCAGCTGGCGCTGGCGCCGTACCTGATAGGGCCGGAGATCGACCCGGGTCTGATCGAGGAGGCCGCCAAGGAGGCGGGCTGCTCCGCGGCCGAGGCGCTCGGCCCCTACCCGGCCATCGGCAAGCTCGCGCTGGCCAAGTACACGACCGCGCTGGGCATCGCCCCGCAGCAGCCCCAGGGCGCTCCGGTCCGCTGACGCGGGCGCACCTCGGGTTCGACGTTGGTACGGCGAAAAGGGCCTGCTCCCACGGAGCGGGCCCTTCGCCGTGCCGGAAGCCTGCCCGGTGCGCGACCGGGGTGTTCGTCCCGTGCATCCGCCAGGTCAGCCGACGACCACGCAGGAGGCCGCGGTGACCTCGATCGCGCCCGCGCGGCGCGGCACTCCGGTCTCCGGGTCCGGGGCGAACCAGGTGACGTCGCCGGAGCGCTCGTTGGCGACGTAGAGGAAGCCGTCCGCCTCGGTGAGGGCCCGGGGCCAGTGGCCGCCGCAGGGCACCGTGCCGACCAGCCGCAGGCCGTCCCCCTCGACGGCGAGCACGGACAGGACGTCCTCGCCCCGGGTGGCGGTCCACACGAAGCGCCCGTCGGGTGAGCAGACGATGCCCGAGGGGTAGGCGTCGCCGGCCGGAGCGCCGGGCAGGACCGGGGTCTCGGTCAGCGGTTTCAGGGTGCCGTCGGCGGCATTCCAGTGACAGACAGTGACCGTCGGGGAGAGCTCGTTGACGACGTAGGCGTGCGCGCCGTCCGGGTGGAAAGCCAGATGGCGTGGCCCGGAGCCGGGGCGCAGCGCGGCCTCCCGGTGAAGGGTCAGGTCGCCGCCGGCCAGCGTGCACACGCGCACCGAGTCCGTGCCCAGGTCGACGCTCACGGCCCAGCGCCCGCTCGGGTCGGACCGCACGTGATGCGCGTGCGGTCCCTGCTGGCGGGGCGCGCACGGGCCCGAGCCGGTGTGGCGGAGCACCGCGGCCGGCGCGTCGGCGAGGGTGCCGTCGGGGCGTAGGGGCACGGCGGTGACGCTGCCGGAGCCGTAGTCGGCGGTCAGGACGTGACCGGCGTGCAGGCCGAGATGGGTGGGCCCGTCGCCGACCGGTACGGCGGGGCCGGCCGGTTCCGGCTTGTCGCCGGTGACGCGGTACGCGGCGACCGCGCCCTCGGCCGTCTCGCGGACCGCGTAGAGCATGCCGCCGTCCGGCGAGAGGGTCAGGTAGGAGGGGTCGGGAAGGCTGTCCAGGCTGCTCAGGACGGTCAGGGCGCCGGTGGAGGGGTGCACGGCCGCGGTGACGATGCCCGGGCCTCCGGCCGCCGTGAAGGAGCCGATGAAGGCCCGCCGTCGCCGCCTGCCGTCGTCTGCCACCGCAGTCCCCTCTCGGTTCGGAGCCGTGGGGGCCGACGGTAGCAGCCGATCATGCGAGGTCTAGACCAAAAGGGGGTGAAAAATGCGGCGGCCCACCGGAGCGTGCGGGTTCAGGCGCCGACCAGGGGTGAGCCCGACGGTGCCCGCAGTGGCGTGGCCAGTTCGGCGAGGGCGTGTTCGAGGCCGTGCAGATGAGCCAGCGCCGGGCCGTGCGGATGAGCCGTGGTCGGGCCGTGCCGTTGGGCCGGGGCGGGGCCGTGCGGGTGGGCCGACGCGGGGCCGTGCGGACGGGTCGGCGCGGGCGGCGCGGCGGCGGGGCGGTCCGCGAGGCCGGTGGCGGCCGGCGCCGCGGACACCCCCTCGTCACCGCCGTGCCACGTACCCCCCGTGAGCGCCTCGACCGCCGTCTCGACGCGTCGGCAGGCGGTGGTCAGCCGGGTGTCGTGCGAGGCGGCCGGGTCGGCGGCGACCGCGACCAGGCCGCGGATCTCGCGGGCGCAGTCGTCGAGCAGGGCCAGCACGCGGCGGGCACGGCGCTTGCGCCCGAGCATCGGGTTCA
This sequence comes from Streptomyces lincolnensis, assembly GCF_001685355.1. GTDB lineage: Bacteria > Actinomycetota > Actinomycetes > Streptomycetales > Streptomycetaceae > Streptomyces > Streptomyces lincolnensis. The sequence goes on from NZ_CP016438.1 coordinate 1,429,703, forward strand.
GGGGATGCACCAGCGGGGCCACGGACAGCCGGACGCGGCCGAGCAGGTGCTCCAGTTCGGCCACGCGCGGCGCCGGGTCGGCGTCCGCGACGCCCGCCAGACGAGCGGCGGCCTCGGCGGTGCAGGCGTGGACACAGCGCAGCGCGCGCTGGATCCAGGCGTCGGTGACCTTGTGGGTGGTGATGGGCAGCACGAACAGCACGGCCAGGACGGCACCGACCGCGCCGACCCCGGTCTCCGCGAACCGCAGGGCCAGCAGCGCGGGGTCGAGGACGCCGAGCAGGCCGTAGAGGAGCTCGGCGAGGAGGGTCACGCAGAGCATCATCCAGGTGTACGACACGGCGGCCGTGTAGAAGATGCCGAAGACGCAGGCGGCCAGGAGCGCGGCCGTCGGCAGCGCGGCGCCGTCGAGGGGGACGGCGAGGAGCAGGCCGAGGCCGATGCCGATCACGGTGCCGAGGACCCGGCGGAAGCCGCGGACCAGGGTCTCGCCGCGCGAGGCGGTGTTGACGAAGATCCACCAGGTGGCGCCGACGGCCCAGTACCAGCGCTGTCCGGACACCAGTTGGCCCACGACGAGGGCGAAGCCCGCGCCGGCGGTCGCCTGGATCGCCTGGCGGGTGGTCACGCGGGCGAGGCCGCTGCCGCCGGACGGGGCGGGCACGGGGGCAGGGGGCAGGCGCCGCTCGTAGCACCACAGGCCGAAGCGCACGGTGGCGGCGGCCGCCAGGGACAGCAGGACGGCCGTGTACAGCTCGGGCAGCTGGTCGGTGGTGGCGTGCAGGAACTGCGCCACGAAGAAGGTCATGAAGGCGAACACGCCGAGGCTGTGTCCGCGGGGACCCCAGCGGCGCGCGTACACGCCGGCGCCGATCACCGCGAGGAAGGTGAGGTCGCGGGCGACGGGGTGGTCGTGCAGTTCGGCCGCCGCGGCGAGCACGGGCAGGCCGACCAGGGGCAGCAGGGCGGTGGTGACCGCCTGTCCGCGGACGGTGGCGTCCGTGACGGTGAACAGGGCGAGCAGCGCGGCGAGTCCGCCGGTGACGGCGGCGGCGAGCGAGTGCCCGGCCACAGTGCACAGCACGACCGCCGCCGTGATGCCCAGCACGGCCCGCACCGCGGAACGCAGCCGCGCCCGCCCCGGGTCCGGCGCCACGAACACCCTCTTCAGCACTGCTTCTCCGCCCCTTCTCCGACCCTTGGACATCGGCATGAAAAAGGCGCCGCGGAGGTCCGCAGCGCCATCGACGGCTCCATTGCAGCACCACAGCCACTGTCGGCTCAAGCGATGCCGAGTAGGCTGGACCATTGGCACAGACATATCGGTCTCGGCCCGGCCATCGGCGGGCCAACGGACCACGCGCGAGGAAAGGGCACCTCATGGCCGTGGACGAGCTCGACACCCGCATCCTGCGGCTGCTGCTGGAGCAGCCCCGCACCAGCGTGCGTGAGTACGCCCGCGTCCTCGGGGTCGCCCGGGGCACCCTCCAGGCCCGCCTCGACCGTCTGGAGCGGGACGGGGTGATCACCGGGACGGGGCCGTCGCTCTCCCCGGCCGCGCTCGGTCATCCGGTGCTCGCGTTCGTGCACATCGAGGTCACCCAGGGGCACCTGGACGACGTGGGCGACGCGCTGGCCGCCGTACCGGAGATCGTCGAGGCCTTCTCGATCACCGGTGGCGGCGATCTGCTGACGCGGGTGGTGGCGCGGGACAACGCGCATCTGGAGGACGTGATCCAGAAGCTGATCAGCCTGCCGGGGGTGGTCCGCACCCGCAGCGAGGTGGCGTTGCGCGAGCGCGTTCCGCACCGGCTGCTGCCGTTGGTCGAGGCGGTGGGCCGTACGGCCGGAAAACGATCATCGGCCGCACGGCCGGGGAACGAGCTTTGACATCCTGAACCGCATGAGCACTATCGGCACCATCGCGGTCATCTTCGATCTCGACGGAACGCTCGTGGACAGCGAGCCGAACTACTACGAGGCGGGCCGCCAGATCCTCGACGAGCACGGCGTCCCCGGGTACTCCTGGTCGGACCACGAGCGGTTCGTCGGCATCAGCACGCTGGAGACGGTCGCCGTCTGGAAGGACGAGTACGGCCTGCGGGCCTCCGTCGAGGAACTCTTCGACGCCAAGAACCGGCGGTATCTCGAACTGGCCCGCGCCGCCACGCGCGCGTACCCCGAGATGCGCACGTTCGTGGAGCTGCTGGCGGGCGAGGGGGTGCCCATGGCCGTGGCCTCCGGTTCCTCTCCGGAGGCCATCGAGGCGGTGTTGGCCGGCACGGGTCTGGACGCACATCTGCGGCTGGCCGTGTCGGCCGACGAGGTCGCGCGCGGCAAGCCCGCCCCCGACGTGTTCCTGGAGGCGGCCCGCCGGCTCGGCGCCGACCCGGCCGACTGCGTGGTCCTGGAGGACGCCGCCCCGGGCGCCGCCGCCGCGCACGCGGCCGGGATGCGCTGCATCGCGGTCCCGTACCTCGCCGCCCAGGCCGACGCCCCGGAGTTCGCGGGTGCCGGACTGCTCCTGCGGGGAGGCCAGGCGGAGTTCACGGCGCGCGCCGCGTACGAGTGGCTGGTGCGGACGGCCGCGTGACACCGCGGAAGTCGGACAGTCAGAGACGCATATGCGGCAATTAACATCTTTTGCGTAGTGATGCAACCAATGCGAAGCTTGATGGGATGAGTGAACTACCAGGAGAAACACGTGACATCAGGGCAGGCTGACGCGCCCGACGACGAGTTCGTCGAGGCCCTGGTCGAACTGCGGGCCGGCGCTGCGGCCGACGACCTGGTCCCGTGGTGTTCCGGTCATGGCATCGACGTGATGCCCATGGTCGCCGGAGCGCTCCTCACCGGATCGAGACCGGCGTTCGCCGAGGCGTTCGACCTCGCGCGTCTCGAGGACCGCTCACGTCCGCGGACGCTGCCCGTGCCACCGGCCCTCGCGCGCACCGCGAGGTCCGTCACCGTGCTGCCGACCCCCACGCCCGGAGCTCGTGACCGGATGCCGTGACACGTGCGTCCGGGCCTCCCCTCTGGAGGAGCGATGACCAGCCCGACAACTCCCCGCTACGGGCAGGACGTTCCGGACACCGTGTACGGCTACATCTCCGCCCGTTCCCAGGGCGGGGTACCGGCGACCCGGGCGACCGCCCTGGACTCGGCCAGGCCGTTCCGTGCCGAGCCCGACGCCCAGGAGCGTGCCAAGGAGCACGCACGCACGGCGGGACTGACCGTGACCGCCGAGAGCCGTCTCGGCTTCACCGTGGCCGGCACGCCCGCCGCCTACGAACAGCTGACCAGCGGACGGCTGGCCAGCTACGAGGTGCGCCGGCGTGTGTCGATGAACCGGACGCGTGACGTCACCCACCTCGACATCGTCGGTGACCGGCAGCCGGATGCCCTCGGCATCGGTGCCGCGCCCGGCGATGACGCCATCGAGGCCGTCGCCCTGGAACGGCCCCGCACACCGATGCGCGTCCTGCCGGCCGCGGCCGAGCCTCCGACGGTCACCGCCTTCCACCTCACCCTCCCCGACGACGTGGCCCGGCTGCTCCACGCGACCCCCGCGCACGACGCAGGGGAGATCGGGCGCGGTGTCCAGGTCGCCATGGTGGACACCGGACAGGCCCCGCACGCCTACTTCGCCGCCCACGGCTACGACATCGACCCGACCGTGGCACTCGTGCCCGGCACCAGCCCCACGGAGGACCCGATCGGGCACGGCACCGGCGAATCGGCGAACATCTTCGCCGTGGCACCGGGAGCACGGCTGCGCCCGTACCGCGCGAGCGACCGGCGCGGCGAGCTCACGGCGGCCACGGCGGGTTTCCTGCGCGCGAAGGCCGACGCCCCGCAGGTCCTCACCAACTCCTGGGGCGGAGACGGTGAGTTCCCTCCGCCCGGACCGCCGAGCCAGCTCGATCTGATCTTCGCGCTGGAGGTCCTGGACGCGGTGGAGCAGGGCATCGTCGTCGTCTTCTCGGGCGGCAACGGACAGTTCAGCATCGAACCGCAGGTCCCCGGTGTGCTCGCGGCCGGCGGTGTCTTCGCGGGCCCGGACGGCCGGCTGCGGGCGTCGAACTACGCCAGCGCGTACCGCAGTCCCTGGGTCGACGGTGTCGTCGTGCCGACGGTCTGCGGCCTGGTCGGCCTGCTGCCCCGCGCCCAGTACCTGATGCTGCCGGTACCGCCCGGCTGCGCGATCGACGTCGCCGAGAGCCTGCCGGACCCCGAGGATCCCGATGGCCTCGTGGACGAGACCACGGGTATCGACGGCTGGTCCCTGTTCTCGGGCACGTCGGCCGCGGCGCCGCAGATCGCGGGAGCGGCGGCCGTGCTCCTGGGAGCCCGGCCGCGGCTCACTCCCGCCCAGGTCACCGAGGCCCTCGTCAGGACCGCCACCGACGTCACCGCCGGTACCTGCCATCCGCGGTTCGGCAGCCGCGCCCGTCTCGGCCCCGACACGGCCACGGGCCCCGGGCTGGTCGACGTCAGCGCGGCCCTGGACTTCGTCCTCACACAGAACCCGTGACACTCACCCGGAACCCGTGACGCTCACCCGGGTCCCTGACGCCGCATTTCAGGGACGGGACTCGTACCGCGGCTTCGGCGCCGGGCGGATGTTCTGGTTGAGCCGGAAGACGTTGTCCGGGTCGAGGTCGGCCTTGATGTGGGCCAGGCGGTCGTAGTTGCCGCGGTAGCTGGCGCGGACCCGCTCCTGGCCCTCGTCCATCATCATGTTCACGTAGGCGCCGCCCGCGGAGTACGGGTGCAGGGCGTCGAAGTAGTCGACGGTCCAGCGCCTGACGAGGTCGGCGTTGGCGGGATCGGGGTCGACGCCCGCGAAGACGGACGCCCAGCGGGAGTCACGGTAGGCCCAGGGTGTCTCGTCCCGGCCCACGTCGTGGGCGGCGCCGTCGATCGGGTACAGGTGCATGGTGGAGTGCATCGTGGGCACCTCCGCACCGAACTTGGCGTGCAGTTGGACGGCCTCGTCCGGGACCTCGTCGACGAAGTCGGCCCGCCAGTACCACTGGTGGCCGGGCGGGTAGAGCCCGTCGAACATGGACTGCATGTCGGGGTACGGCATGGGCCCCGGGGCGTGCAGCAACGGCTCCGGCAGCGCGTCGAGCAACGGGGCCATCTCCCGCGCGGCCGCCTCGGTGTCGCCGCCCGCGTAGCACCAGACGACGCCCGCCGTCTTGCGCAGCTGGAGTTCCTCGGGGAACGGCGGGGCCGGCGGGACGGTGCCGATGAGGAAGAAGCCGCCCAGTTCGCGGGGTGCGGTCGGCAGGAACTCCCGGTAGGCGGTGAGGACTTCGGCGGTCGCCTCGATCGGCCAGAAGGTGGGTCCGGCGACGACCGTGCCGATCTCGTGCAGGCGGAAGAGGAAGGAGGTGACGACGCCGAAGTTGCCGCCGCCTCCGCGGATCGCCCAGAACAGGTCGCTGTTCTCGTCGGCGCTCGCCCTCACCTGCCGGCCGTCGGCCAGGACCACGTCGGCCGCCAGCAGGTTGTCGATGGTCAGCCCGCACCTGCGGGTCAGGTGTCCGAGCCCGCCGCCGGTGGTGATGCCGCCGACGCCGGTGGTGGAGATGATGCCGCTGGGGGTGGCCAGGCCGTGGGCGTGGGTGGCGCGGTCCACCTCGCCCCAGACGCAGCCGCCGCCGACGCGGACGGTGCGGGCTGCGGGGTCGACCTGGATGTCCTTCAGCGGTGACAGGTCGGCGACCACTCCCCCGTCGACGGTTCCGAGGCCGGCTCCGTGGTGGCCGCCGCCGCGGACCGCGAGGGGCAGGTCGTGGGCGCGGGCGAAGCCGATCACGCGGGCCACCGCGTCCGCGTCGGCGCAGCGGGCGAGGACCGCCGGGCGCCGGTCGATCATCGCGTTGTAGACGGTCCGGGCCTCTTCGTAGCCGGCGTCGTCCGGGCCGATCAACTCTCCCGTGAATCCGGTCAGTTCACTGCGTGCCGCCTGGGCGGGCGTGCTGGACATACGGTCCCCCGTCATGGAATCGGGCTGAACTCTTCGAACCGGGACGATGCGTCCACATCGGGAGGATGCTTCGCCATCGTGCCGATTCGCCCGTTTCTAGTCCCGGGACGGCCCGGGGGCATCCGTGCCCGTCACTCAGGTCGGGCCCCTCGGCTACCTAGCTTTCGCCCCGGGCGGACAGCAGCCCCAGGTCGGCGGCCCGGTCCGCGGCGTGCCGCCGGGTGGGTGCGTCGAGTTTGTCCAGGACGGCCCGTACGTGGTTGTCGACGGTGCGGACCGACAGGACGAGCCGGGCGGCGATCTCCGCGTTGGTCAGCCCCTGGGCGAGCAGCCGGATGACCTCCAGCTGACGTTCGGTGAGACCTGCCGGATTCCGGCGGGTCGCGGCGAGGGGGCCGCGCGGGACATGGCGCACACCCAGCGCACGCAGTTCGGCGCGGAGCAGCCGGGCCGGCGGCTCCGCGCCCAGGGCGTCGAACGCGGCGAGCGCGGTGAGCTTGACGGCGGGGTCCGGGCTCTCGGCGAGCGCGGCGGCGTGCTCGTAGGGGCAGCCCGCCTCCTGCCAGCGCGCGGCGGCGGTCCGCCACCGGCCGCGGGCCTGCAAGGCGTACGGATGCTCCGAGCCGTCGGCGGGCACGGTCCCACCGGCCTTGGTGAACCAGTAGGCGAGTTCGTCGCGGCACGGGGACCCGGGCAACCGGTGCGTCCGGGCGTGGACGGGCGCCACGGCCTCGGCCACGGCCGCGAGGTCCCCGCGCAGCCACGCCGCTTCCGCCAGGGCGGCCGCGACGGGTCCGGTCCGCTGGAGTTCCTTCGTCCGTACGGCGATGTCCCAGGCCTCGGCGAGGAGTTCACCGGCGCCGGGCCGGCCGCACCGGATACGGACCCGGGCGAGGACGGTGAGGGCGGGGCAGCGGGCCGGTACGAAGTCGTGCGTGCCGAACTCGGCGTGTTTCTCGGCCTCGTCCCAGTCACCGGCGGCGAGCCGTCGCATGGCCAGTTCGACGTGCAGGTAGGTGAGGAAGCCGAGGTGTTCGGCGCGGTCGGCCAGTTCCATCGCCGGCGGCAGGAAGGCGTCGGCCTCGTCGTACCGGAGGTGGTCGAGCAGGTTCCAGATGAGGTTGGCGTAGGACCGGCAGGCGTGCTCGACCTCGCCGGCGGCGAGAGCGACGTCGAGGCTCTCCTGCACCTGGAGCCGCCCGTCCAGGTCACCGGCGCGCCAGCGGGCCGTGCCGACGTTGTTCAGGGCGTGCGACAGGATCGCCGCGTCGCCCGCCTTGCGGGCCAGGGCGATGGCGCGTTCGCCGTGGCGGACGGCTTCGGCGTACCGGTCGGACAGCATGCGCAGTTGGGCGGTGTTGCTGACGGCGAGGGCCAGCAGCCGGTCGTCCCCCGCGTGTTCGAGGACGGCGACGGCCTCGCGGGCGGCCGTCTCCGCCTGGTCGGCGTCGCCGGCCCACCAGTGGATCCTGGAGAGCCAGCGCAGGTCCGCGCCGAGGGTGAGGGCGTCCCCCAGGGAGCGGCGCAGGGCGACGGCGTCCCGCTGGGCGGCGACGGCGGCGGCCGAGTCGGCGATGGTGTAGCTCTCCACGGCATAGCGTTCGAGCAGGTCGGCGAGGTCGGCCGGGGCGTAGCGGTGCCGTTGCCGCAGGACGAGCCGCAGTTGGGCGGCCGCCTCGCGGTGGGCTCCGGTGCTCGCCGCGTCCCGGGCCGCGTCGGGGCCGTAGCGGGCGATGGCGTCCTGGTCGCCCGCCCGGGCGGCGTGGTGGACGATGCGGGCCGTGTCGGAGCCGCGCCGGGCGACCAGCGCGGCGAGGACGTTGCGGTCGAGGTCGATGCGCCGGGCGGCGGGCAGCGAGTCGGCGACGGCCCGTCGGATCAGCTCGTGCCGGAACGCCACCCGCTCCGGGTCGACCGCGAGCAGTCCGCGCTGCTCGGCCGGGGCGAGTACGGCGACCCCGTCCGCGAGGAGCGCGTCGACCAGCGGGCGTTCCACCGCCGAGGGCACGACGGCGAGTTGCTCCAGGGCGTCCACCGTGACGCCGTCCAGTCCGCGCAGTCGGGCGAGGACTGCGTCGACGACCGTCGGGGGCACCTTGCCGGTACCGCCGGCGGCCACCACCTCGGCGACGAAGAAGGGGTTGCCCGAGGTCACCTCGTACACCTGCGCCGGGTCGAGTCCGTCGGAGGACGCGCTCAGGACGCGCACCGCGTCCAGGGAGAGGCGGGCCAGGGGCAGCCGGTGGACGCGGGGTGCGCGGGAGATCTGGCCGAGGAGGTGGCGCAGGGGGTGGCCGCGGTTCAACTCGTCGTCGCGGTAGGTGAGGACGAGCAGGGCGGGCAGCCGTTCCATCCGCCGGACCAGGAAGCGCAGGGCGTCGAGTGAGGCCTCGTCGGCCCAGTGGACGTCCTCCACGACGAGCACCGCCGGGTGCGGTGTCACGGCCAGCTCCTCCAGCAGGGCCTCGTGGACGCGGTGCCGGTCGCCGCCCGCCGTGAGGGCCCGTGCGAGGCCGGCGCCGACCCGGCCGACGAGGTCGCGGAACGGGCCGAGGGGGCGTCGGGTGGCGAGGTCGTCGCACTGCCCGACGAGGATCCGGGCCCGGCCGGGCAGCCGGTCCGGCATCGCCCGCACCAGGCTCGACTTGCCGATCCCCGCCTCCCCGAAGACGAGCGCCACGGATCCGGCCCCGTCCGACGCCTCCCGCGCGGCCGCGGCCAGTCGCGCCAGCTCGGGCTCTCGCTCGAGGATCCCCCAATCCACGCGGCAGATTCTGCCACCAGCCGGGCCGGGTCGGGTGGCGCCGGAGACGAGCGGTTCGCGGGTCCGATCTGCAACCGACCCCTCCGGAACCGTTGACGCTCACCTGCCCCCTCCCTATCGTCTGGTCGATCATTCGCACACCATTCGATATATCGAACCTCCATCGAACCCTCTGTTTCCAGGCCCTTCCCAGCCCGTTTCGGATCCCCCCCCGGAGGAGCACACATGGCACCGCCCCTCTCCAGACGGCACCTTCTCCAGGCCGCGGCCCTCGCCGCGGTGACACCGACGTTCTCGTACGTGGCGACCGGCCGGGCCGCCGCAGCCGCGGAGGCACTCCCCGTGTGGACCGTCCAGCCCTTCTCCCTCGACGAAGTCGCCCTGGGCCAGGGCCTCTTCGCGGACAAGCGGCAGCTCATGCTCGACCACGCCCGCGGCTACGACGTCAACCGGCTGCTCCAGGTCTTCCGCGCCAACGCGGGTCTCGCCACGGGCGGCGCGGTCGCCCCGGGCGGCTGGGAGGGCCTGGACGGAGAGGCCAACGGCAACCTCCGGGGGCACTACACCGGCCACTTCCTGACCATGCTCGCCCAGGCCTACGCCGGCACCGGTGAGCGGGTGTTCATCGACAAGACCCTCACCATCGTCGAGGCGCTCACCGAGGTGCGCGAGGCCCTGCGCCACGAGCCCCGGGTGCTCGGCACCGCCGGGAGGTTCGGCACCGCCGCCGAGAACGTCCGCGGCTCCTACCAGTACGTCGAGCTGCCCGCCCAGGTCCTCGGCGGGGCCGCGGCGATCACCCTGTCCGCCTGGGTGAAGCCCACGCACGACGCCGGCTGGGCCCGGATCCTCGACTTCGGCAACGACACCACCCGCTATCTGTACCTGGCCGCGCGCAACGCGAACGGCGTGCCCCGCTTCGCCGTCACCACGAGCGGCGCGGGCGGCGAGCAGGGCCTCAACGGCACGGCCGCGCTGCCGCTGAACCGGTGGAGCCATCTGGCGGTGACGATCGCGGACGGCACCGGGACCCTGTACGTCGACGGCACCGCCGTCGCGCGCAACACCTCGATGACGCTCACCCCGGCGGCCCTGGGCACCCTCGCCCACCACTGGCTGGGCCGCTCGCACTACTCCGCCGATCCCGTCTTCGCGGGCGCCTACGACGAGTTCAACGTCTGGTCGCGCGCCCTGACCCCGGCCGAGATCACCGCGTTGCAGGGCGCCCGGGCCGCCGACACCGCCCCGGGCCGCGGCGACCTGGCCTCGTACGCCTTCGACGAGACGACGGGCGGGACCTTCGCGGACGCCTCGGGCCGGGGCCTGACCGCCACCCTGCGCCGCACCTGGGGCGCCCCCAGCCACCCCGGGTTCCTGGCGGCGTACCCGGAGACGCAGTTCATCGACCTGGAGTCACGCACCAGCCCCGACTACACCAAGGTGTGGGCGCCCTACTACACCGCGCACAAGATCCTCAGGGGTCTGCTGGACGCGTACAGCGCGACCGACGACGAGCGGGCGCTCGACCTCGCGTCCGGGATGTGCGACTGGATGTACTCCCGGCTCTCCAAGCTGCCCGACGCCACGCTCCAGCGCATGTGGGGCATCTTCTCCAGCGGCGAGTTCGGCGGCATCGTCGAGGCGGTCTGCGATCTGCACGCCCTCTCCGGGAAGGCCGAACACCTCGCGCTGGCCCGCCTGTTCGACCTCGACAAGCTCATCGACGCGTGCGCGGCGGACACCGACATCCTCGACGGGCTGCACGCCAACCAGCACATCCCGATCTTCACGGGACTGGTCCGGCTGTACGACGCCACCGGTGAGGAGCGCTACCTCACCGCCGCGAAGAACTTCTGGGGCATGGTCGTACCGGACCGCATGTACGGCATCGGCGGTACCAGCACGGGCGAGTTCTGGAAGGCGTCCGGGGTCATCGCGGGCACGATCGGCACGGCGACGGCCGAGACCTGCTGCGCGTACAACATGCTGAAGCTGAGCCGCATGCTGTTCTTCCACGAGCAGTCCCCGAAGTACATGGACTACTACGAGCGGGCCCTGTACAACCAGGTGCTCGGCTCCAAGCAGGACAGGGCGGACGCGGAGAAGCCGCTCGTCACGTACTTCATCGGTCTGACGCCCGGTCATGTCCGGGACTACACGCCCAAGCAGGGCACCACCTGCTGCGAGGGCACCGGCATGGAGAGCGCCACCAAGTACCAGGACTCGGTGTACTTCAGGAAGGCCGACGGCAGCGCCCTGTACGTCAACCTCTACAGCCCCTCGACCCTGACCTGGGCGGAGAAGGGCGTGACGGTCACCCAGCGGACCGACTACCCGAGGGAGCAGGGCAGCACGCTGACCGTCGGGGGCGGCGGCGCCGCCTTCGACCTGCGGCTGCGCGTGCCGTCCTGGGCGGGCGCCGGTTTCCGCGTGACGGTCAACGGCCGTACGGTGCCGGGCACCGCGACACCCGGCAGCTACTTCACGGTCTCCCGCACCTGGCGGTCCGGCGACACCGTACGCGTCGACCTGCCCTTCCGGCTGCGCGTGGAGAAGGCCCTCGACGACCCCTCGCTCCAGACCCTGTTCTACGGCCCGGTCAACCTGGTCGCCCGCAACTCCGCGACGACCTACCTCCCCTTCGGCCTGTACCGCAACGCCGGCCTCTCCGGGAACCTGCTGCCCAGCCTGACCCCCGTCTCCGGCAAGCCGCTCCACCACACCCTGGACGGAACGGAGTTCGCCCCCTTCTTCGAGGGCACCGAGGACCCGACGCACGCCTACTTCCGGCGTTCGGAGCCCCGCGTGGTGTTCGGCGGGACCGACGCCGGCGTGGCCAACCCCGCCAGGGCCGACGGCACCACGCTGCTGGACGAGATCTGGGCCGGGGCCCCGTTCGGAAGCAAGGGCGCACTGGTCACGCGGGTGCGGACCACCGTCGACGCGTGGGTGTCCGCCGCACTGCTCACCCGGGCCGACGGCGACAAGGTGGTGAGTACGGCGCAGCAGGCGACCTTCGCGCCCTGACCCGGGCCGCTCGAAGTGCAGGACCCCGGTGCCGTGCCCCCGTTGACCCGGCGCCGGGAGTCCTGCGGCTCCCCACGGCCATGGTGCCCGCTCCTGTCGTCGCGGCGCATTGCCGCTTTCCGGCAAGGTTGACTACGCTCCGGGTGCCGGGATCGCGTCAAGAAGGCGTCGACGGCGCGTCAGGGGACAGTGGGTCCGAAGGCCGGGGGGCGTTCAGTGGGTGAGCCGGTGACGGCCGAACGGTATCTGGACGGGTACGCCGAGTTGCTGGCCGAGGTCTCCGCCACCGGACGCCGCCCGACGCGCGACGAGTTGGGGGCGCGGCGCGCGCTCGGGGAGCGGGCCGCCGACGACGGGCTCAGCCTGCGCATCCTCGTCCGGCACCACCTGGAGGCCACCCGCTCGGCGTGGCCCGGCGCCCCCGGCGCGGCGGACAGCGTCCTGGCCGCGGTGACACTGGCCGTCGACGCCTTCGCGGAAGGGTACGAGCGGGCCCAGCGGATGGCGGTGCGCCAGGAGGAGGCGGCCCGCCGCGAGTTCATCGACGACCTGCTCTACGGCCGCAGCGACCTGGGGCGCCTCGCCGAACGCGCCGAGCGGTTCGGCCTCGTCCTGTCCCGCGCGCACACGGTCGCGGTGGCCCGGGGGCCCGAGGCGTACGACGACACCGCGCCCGTCATCGGCCATGTGGAGGCCGCGCTCAACGCCCGCTTCGGCGACCGCCACGTCCTGCTCGCCACGAAGAACGGGCTCCTCGTCTGTGTCGCGCCCGGCGACCAGGAGGAGGTCCTCACGTTCTTCGCGCAGCAGGCGCACGCGGCGACGGACGGCAGCCGGGTCGCCGTCGGCCGCCCGCAGTCCGGTCCGGGCGGTGTCGTGCAGTCCTACGAGGAGGCCCTGAGCGCACTCGACCTCGCGGACCGCCTGGGCCTCGACGATCCGGTGGTGCGCACCGCCGACCTGCTCGTCTATCCCGTCCTCACCCGGGACCGGCAGGCGATGGCCGATCTGGTGCTCAGCGCGCTGGGACCACTGCGGGGCGCCCGGGGCGGTGCCGAGCCGCTGCTGCGGACGCTGGAGGTGTACTTCGACTCCGGCTGCACGGCCGCCGAGGCCGCACGCCGGCTGACGCTCAGCGTGCGGGCGCTCACCTATCGGCTGGAGCGCATCCACCGGCTCACCGGGGCCGACCCGGCCGATCCGACTCACCGGTACACGCTCCAGACGGCGGTGATCGGGGCCCGGCTGCTGGGGTGGCCGGCGCAGGAGCTCTGAGGGACGGGCTTGCCGGGGTACGGCAAGCGGGGATGCTCGCGGGAGCGGCTTCGGGCGGCCGGTCGTCCCTCGTGCGCGGGCCTCAGGAGCGGCGGCGGGGCTTGCCGCGCCGGGCGCTCTTGGCGGCGCCGGAGCGTGCGCCGGAGCCGGACCGGCCTCCGCCGCTCCTGGCGCCCTGGCCGGCCGACCTGCCGCCGGCCGGCTTCCGTCCGCCGCCCCCGCCCTTCGGTTCGGACCGCTTGCCGTCCGAGCCGTCCGCGGGCTGCGTGCGGCCCCGGGTGCTGTTGACCGTGCGGCCGCGGACGATGCCGATGAAGTCCTCGACGAGGTCGGTGGTGGCGTCCTCGGGCCAGGACAGGGCGATCTCGGACTGGGGGGCGTCCACGAGAGGCCGGTAGGTGAGGTCGCGGCGGTGATGGAGGCGGGCCAGGGACTGGGGGACGACGAGGACACCGATACCGGCGGCCACGAGGTCGACGGCGTCCGCGGTCGTGGCGGGGCGCTCGAAGGCGGGCTCCCCCGGCGGCCGCTCCCAGCCGATGACGTCGTCGAGGGGGTGCAGCACGACCTCCTCGGCGAGATCCGCGCAGGTCACCTCGTCCACCGCCGTCACCAGGTGGTCCTTGGGGACCACGACGACCGTGGTCTCGGTGTAGAGGGGGATCGCGCTGAAGACCGTACGGTCGACGGGCAGCCGCACGAGACCGGCGTCCGCGGCCCCGTCGCGCAGCACGGCGGGAGCCTCGGCTGCGGTCACCTGGAGGAGCTCCAGGGGGATGTCCGGCAGGCGCTCGTTCCAGATCCGCACCCACTTGGCGGGCGTCACTCCGGGGACGTACGCGAGCCGGAAGGAAGGGGATGCCGTCGAGTCTGTCACGCGGCAAGGTTACCGACTGTGGTCGGAGCTCTCGTGCGCGGCCGATAGTCTGGACTGCATGAAGTCGCACCAGAGCGCCCAGACGATGAAGCCCGCGACCGCGGCGAAGAAGCTGGGTGTGTACCTCCCCGCCACCCCCGCCGAGTTCCAGGAGGGTGTCGTTTCGCGCGCCGAGCTGGGCGAGCTCCAGACGAACCCGCCGCAGTGGTTGCAGGACCTGCGACACAACGGCCCGCACCCCCGGCCGGTCGTCGCGGCGCGGCTGGGTGTGTCCATCGCGGGTCTCGCCCGCGGCGGGGTCACCGAGCCGCTCACCACCGAGCAGATCGAGGCGCTGCGCGAGGACAAGCCCGAGTGGCTGGAGAAGGAGCGCGCCACGCAGGCGGAGGTCCGCAAGGAGAACGCGCGCATCAAGGAGAAGAAGAAGGCGCAGGAGGACTGAGAGCCCAGGAGGACTGACGGCCTCCCGAAACTCCGGTGCGCCGGGTCGAACACCTCTGCGACCATTCCGGCATGGTCCACCGTCTCGAATCCCTGGTCCTTCGGCATGCCCTTCGACTGCCCCTGCCCGCGGCCCCCGCCGGTGAGGGCGACACAGCGGCGCGGCAGTTCGACGCCGCGCTGATGTCCGTCGGCTTCAAGCTGTCGGCGGACGCGCTGAAGCGGCTGTCGGGGCTGTCCGAGGGCACGGTCGTCGACACCGCCGTGCGCACGCTGGCCACCGTCCGCGAGATGGTCGGCGACCACGTGCGGCACAACGTCTACTTCATCGACTTCCCGGCGAACGTCCCGGACACGTTCGAGTTCTGGATGCGGTGCGTGACCGAGGCGCTGGAGGACCGCAAGGCCCGCCCCGGCGTCATCGCCCAGCTCCGCACCGGCGTGATCAACCTGCTCACGCTGCCGTCGTACGGCAACTACCGGCACACGTACGACGAGATGCTCGCCGCGCACGACGAGCTGACGGCCGCGGTGGGCGACCGGCTGACCGTCCTGCACCTGGGCGGGTCCCTGGAGGACGAGGTCACCGCCCTGTATCTGGCCCTGGCAGGCAGCACCACCCCGCTCGGCGACGAGCATCTGGCCGACCTCGGGGTGCTCGCCGAGCACTGCGTGGACGGCCCGCAGCCGGAGACGTTCCCGGTGCGGGAGAACCGTGCCGTCGTCAACGCGGCCCGGCTGAAGACGGGTTCGGGACTGCTCCTGGACACCGTCACCGATGCGCTGCGGCTGGCCTGCGCGCTGTCGGGCGGGGACGTGTCCCTCCAGGAGCCGACCCGGTTCCGTGCGCTGTCGCGGCCGGTCCGCCGGGCCCTGCTCGCGGGGCTGGACTCGGTCGTCGCGGCGGCCCCGGCCAAGGTGGCCGACGTCCTCACGCACCGGGAGGCATTCAAGCGGCTCGGCGAGCGTCTGCACCCGCACGAGTACCCGCAGTGGCCGCACGCGGCCGAGGTGTTCGCCGTCGCCCGGGGCGAGAAGAGGGCGTACACCTTCGACGGCCGCGTCGAGGCGCTGCTCGGCGCGGATGACGTCACCGGGGCCGTGGAGCTGCTCACATCCGCGCCCGGCAGGCTGTTCCGCGCGCTGGACCGGCTGCTGCGCACCGCCGCCACGCAGGAGGAGCGGGACGTCGTGGTCGCCGCCGTCGAGCGGGTCGCCCCGGAGGTCTCCGGGCGGGTCGTGCTGTCGGTGCGCGAGTATCTGCACAACCGGGCCGCGGAGGCGGGCCGCAAGCGGGTGTTCATCAACCGTGCCGGCCGCGCGCATGTCGCCGATGACACGCGGGCGGCCGTACCGGAGGCGGATCGCAGGCGTCTGATCACCGCGCTCGACGCGGAGATCGGCCGCCGGCTCCCGTCCCCGGAGCGGCTGGTGGTCGACCCCGACATCCTCGCCGTGGCGCTCCCGCTCAGCGGGCGGGCGGCCTCGGCCGGGCTCGGGGTGCTGCCCCGCGGTTCCGTCTCGCCGGTCGACGGGGAGCTGCTGCGGTTCTTCGTGTACTGGAAGCAGGCGCAGCGGGTCACCGACTACGACCTGTCGGCGCTGCTGCTGGACGCGGCGTACGAGACGGTGACGTGGCTGTCGTACACCAGTCTCCGCGAGGTGGAGGGCGAGCACTCCGGTGACATCACCAACGCCCCCGACGGCGCCTCGGAGTTCATCGACCTGCGGCTCGGGGCGGTGCGGGGCACGTACATCGTGCCGCAGGTCAACATCTACTCCGGGGAGAAGTTCGAGGAGGCCGAGGAGTCGTTCTTCGGGTTCATGCTGCGTGCGGCCGAGCAGAAGGGACGGCCCTTCGAGGCGCGTACCGTGCGCATGAAGTCGGAGCTGCGGGGTCCTGGCCGGGTGGCGCTGCCGCTGGCGTTCCGGCGTGCGCAGGACGGGAGTTGGCACGCCAAGTGGCTGCACCTCTACCTGAAGGGGCATCCGGCGTACAACCGCGTGGAGGGCAACCAGGTGTCGGTGGCGACGCTGCTGCGCGGCATCGTCGAGCGCGAGCAGCTGACGGTCGGCTATCTGACCGGGCTGATGGCGAACGGCGGTACGGATGTGGTGTCTTGGGATGCCGCGTCGGTGCCGGACGGGCCGGTGACCTACATCGGACTGGAGCGTCCCGAGGGTCTGCACCCGGACTCGGTGGTCATCACCCCTGAAAATCTGCGCGACTTGATCCCCGAGTAACTGTTAGCGTTTGCCGTGGCGAGGCCATGAAGGGGCTTCCTTCTCACCGGTTTTCAACCGGGCCTCTTAAGCTCCAGCCCTTTCGCTTTCCTCGCCCTCGGTATCGCACCGGGCGGCGCCCGCGGGTCACCGCGGGCGCCGCCCATGGTGGGGCCATGAGGGAGCTTCCTTCTCATCGACTGCCTTTCGGGGCTTGAATTCAGCCCCTCGCTCTCCCCGCCCGCGATGTCGGGCACCCAGGCGGTCCCGGATCGGTGCGCTCACCGTTCCAGGGCCGCCTTCGCCGTGCTGAGCGCCTGCCGCGCGTACCCCCGTCCGAAGAGCACCGCGTGCACCAGGAGGGGGAAGAGCTGGTGCAGTCCGACGCGGTCCGCCCAGCCGTCGGCGAGGGGTGCGGCCCGGTGGTAGCCCTCCCGTACCTGGTCGAGGTGGGGGCAGCCGAAGAGGTGGAGCATCGCAAGGTCGGTCTCGCGGTGGCCGCCGTGGGCGGCGGGGTCGATCAGCCACACCTGGTCCGGTCCCCACAGGACGTTGCCGTTCCACAGGTCCCCGTGCAGCCGGGCCGGCGGTTCGGCCGGTCCCGCCAGGTCCGGCAGCCGCTCGCAGACCCGCTCGAACAGGGCGGCCTCGGTGGAGCGGAGGGTGCCCGCGTCGGCCGCGAGGCGTACATAGGGCAGCACCCGGTGCTCGGCGTACCACAGGGGCCAGTCGGTGCCCGGTACGTTCCGCATGGGGGCGCGTCCGATGTACGCGTCCTGCGGGCCGCCGGGCGGCGGGGCGCCGAACGCGGGCGCGCCGGCGGCGTGCAGGGCGGCGAGGTCCCGGCCGAACCGGAGTGCCGCCTCGGCGCCCGGCCGCCCTGGTGGAACCCGGTCGATGACCAGCCGGTGGGGGTCGTCGCCGTGGACGGTGGGGACGGCGACCGCTCCGGCGGCGGTCAGCCAGCGCAGTCCCGCCGTCTCGGCGCGTGCCGCGCCGGGTCCGTCGCCCCGCTTGACCACGACCGTGTGCCCGTCGTCGAGGGTGACCTCGGTCAGCGCCCCGGACAGCGGGCGCACGGCACGCACCGCGCGCCCGGTCAGCCGGGCGGCCACGGCCCCGGGGTCCTCGCCCTCTCCCCTGTGATCCGTCATGCCGTACCGAACCATGCCTCGGCCAGGGCCGTGAGGGTTCCCTCGTCGGGGGCTCCGAGCTCGCGCAGGTACCAGGGAAGGTTGCTGTACACGTGCAGCAGTGTGTACGCGAGCAGCTCGGCCGGTGCGAAGACCCGGCCGTAGGACGTGGTGAGGCGGCTCATCAGGTGCGGGTCGCCGCGGGTGACGAAGAGGCCGACGCCGACGAAGTCGTAGGCGCGATGGCCGATCATGGCGGGTTCGAAGTCGAACAGGCCGGTCAGGCGAGGGCCGGCGGGGTCGACGAGGAGGTGCTGCCGCATGACCTCGGTGTGCAGCAGACAGCGGCCCGGGTCGCGGGGCAGGGGGACCGAGGCGAGGAAGTCGGGGATCTGTTCCAGCCAGGCGGCGGGCAGTCCGTGGCCGCGCTGCTGCTCCACGGCCGCGGCGCGGCGGCGGTCCAGGAAGGCGCCCCAGTCTCCGGGCCCGAGGGCGTCGGCGAGGGGGCCGGGGTCCACGGTGTGCAGCACGGCGAGGGTCTCCCCGATGTCGGCGACGAGCCGCTCGTGGCCGGTCCTGGGGAGGCGGTTCCAGGCGTGGGCGAGGTTCTCGCCCCGCAGCCGGGACATCAGGACGTAGCGCCAGCCGTTCTCGTAGGCGCCGGCGTCATGGACCCGCGGTGTGGGCACGGGCAGCAGTCCGTGCAGGTGGGACAGGACCCGGCCCTCGGTGAGGCCGTCCTGGGCCGCCGCCTTGGGGAACAGCTTGAGGACGAGTTCGTCGCCCACGGCGTATACCGGCTGCGATCCCTCCGCGAAACGGCTCAGCGGCGCTCCCGCCAGGCCGAGCCGTGAGCAGAGGTCCTGTGCCCCCGCCCGCATCACCGTCTCGTCCGGGACGACCGCGTCCCATTCCTCGTCCGTCTCGACCACAGGCAGCATGCCCGGGACGGTAGGCGGCCGTCGCACCCCGCACAACGCGTTTTGGTGTGACACCGGTGAAACCTTCCAGCCATGTATTGACATACGGCCGAAACCATCCGTAGCTTGGCCGATCATTTAGATTCGTGAAGCTGGTTCACGGATATGAACGGAGAGTGTCCATGGGCGATCGCCGACGACACCGCAGGCTGGCTGCCGCGGTCACCGTCGCGGGGCTGGTGTTCGGAACGGCCGCCTGTGGCTCCGGTTCCGACAGCGCCGGCAGCGGCGACCCGAACACGCTGGAGGTGTGGACCCGGAGCAATCCGGACTCCGCCGCCACCTACCAGCGCGTCTTCGCGGCCTTCACGAAGAGGACCGGCATCAGGATCGACTACCAGCCGGTCATCAACTTCGACCAGCAGCTCCAGAGCCGGGCCTCCACCAAGGACCTGCCGGACGTCATGATCAACGACACGGCTCTGATGGGCAGTTACCAGAGCCAGGGGCTGCTCAAGCCGATCGACCCCGCCTCGATCGCGGGCGGCGACCAGATCACCGGCAAGTCCTGGTCCTCCACCGTGGGCATCGACGGCAAGCACTACGGCATCCCCTACTCCCGCCAGGCCCAGACGCTGATGATCCGCACGGACTGGCTGAAGAAGCTCGGTCTGAAGGCGCCCACGACCTGGCAGGAGATGCTCTCCGTCGCCAAGGCCTTCGCCACGAAGGACCCGGACGGCGACGGCAAGGCCGACACCTACGGCATCGTCGCGCCGGGCAGCGCCCAGAACGGCTACGCCGCCTGGTGGGGCGCGAGCTTCCTGTGGCAGGGCGGCGCGCAGATCATCGAGCCGGCCGGCCGGGGCAAGTACCGCCCTGCCATGGACTCGACGGCCGCAGTGAACGCCGTGACCTGGATGAAGGACAACCTCTTCTGCGGCGACAAGGGCGTCCTCCAGCCCGGCGCGATCACCGCCGTCACCTCGACGGCCACCAACTTCCAGGACGGCAACGCCGGGATGTACATGACCGGGCCGTACAACATCACCACCTTCGACGGCACGCTCGGCAAGGACAAGTACGAGGTCGTCCCGGCTCCCGCGGGCCCGGCCGGCGGGGATGTGCTGGCCGACGGCGAGAACGTCTACCTCGGCGCCAAGACCGGCAAGGACAGGCAGGAACGGGCGCTGGCCGCGTTCCTGGTCTCGCCGGAGGGCCAGAGGATCGCCATGACCAGCGTCGACGGCCACCAGCCCGTCGTCCGCATCCCCGTGAACTCCACGCTGGACGCGGCGAAGGTCCGTGACGACGCCCGCTGGAGCGTCGTGCAGAAGGCCTACGAGGACGCCTCCCAGCAGTTCCCGAACGCCCCGGACTTCGCCCCGATCAAGCAGGACACCGCCGACAGCCTCAACGCGATCTTCACGTACTGCGGCGGCGACGTCCGCTCCCAGCTGGGGGAGCTCAACGACACCCTCGCCGGCGACCTCAAGGACCAGGACCTGCTGACATGACCGCTACCGCCCCCGCCCCCGCGGCGCGCAGAGGCCTGGACAAGAAGGCCGTCGACAAGCGGGCCTTCAACAAGAAGGCCGTCATCCCCTGGCTCTTCCTGGCACCGGGCCTGCTGCTCGCCCTCGTCTTCAAGTTCTGGCCGATGGCCAAGGGCATCTGGCTCAGCTTCTTCGACGTACGCCCCTTCCTCGGCGACCAGTGGATCGGCCTCGACAACTACGAGCGGGTCCTGAGCGATCACCGCTTCCAGGACGCCATCGGGCACACCCTGATCCTGGGCATCGGCCAGTCGTTCGGCGCGATCCTGCTCGGGTTCGCCCTCGCCCTGCTCCTGGAGGGCCAGGCCCGCTCGCTGAAGATCCTCCGCACCGCGGTCTTCCTGCCCGCCGTCACCGCCACCGCGGTGGTCGGCGAGCTGTGGCGGCTGATGTACTACCCGACGTCCGACGGTCTCCTCAACAGCGGCCTGCACCTGCTCGGGCTCGGCCCCGTCCAGTTCCTCGACAACCCGGACCTCGCGCTGTACTCGACGATGGCGATGGGCATCTGGATCTGGGCCCCGTACAACATGGTGATCCTCCTCGCCGGGCTCGCGGGCGTGGACCGTTCGCTGTACGAGGCGGCGGCGATGGACGGCGTCTCGCTGTGGCAGCGGCTGCGCTGGGTCACGCTCCCCGCGATCCGCCCGGCCCTCATGATCGTCCTCACGCTCGCCACGATCCGCGGACTGCGGGTGTTCACCGAGGTCTACGTCCTGACCGGTGGCGGCCCCGCCGGATCCACCGACGTCTGGATGACCCGCGCCTACACCCTGGGCTTCACCCGCAACGACATCGGCGGCGCCTCGGCGGCCTCGGTCGTCCTGCTCTGCGTGACGCTCCTGCTCACCGTCATGGTCAACCACCTCCGCAAGAGGGGAGAAGCGCGATGAGCGCCCCCGTCATCGACCCCGTCCGGCCGGCGGCACCCGACACCCCGGCCGGACGGAGCACCAAGGCGCAGCGGACCACCCCGGCCCGCTTCGACACCGCACTCGGCTGGAACGACAAGCCCGGAGTCGCCTGGACCCTGCGCATCCTGCTCTGCCTGATCGCCCTCGCCGTCTTCGCGGCGCCCTTCCTGACGATCTTCTCGGGCGCCTTCACCACCAACCCCAGCGGATCCTCGCTGTCGTTCCTGCCGCACGACAGCACGCTGCTGAACTTCAAGGTGGCCGGCGAGCGCGGCATCTGGGACTACCTCGGCAACTCGCTGGTCATAGCCGGCGGCGGACTGCTGCTCCAACTCGTGGTGTGCACCCTCGCCGCGTACGCCCTGGCCCGGCACCGGTTCCGCGGACAGGCCCTGATCATGATGCTGTTCATGATGACCCTGATGCTTCCCGAGGAGGTCATCGCGATCCCCCTGTCGCTGGTCCTCGGTGATGTGCCGGTGGTGCACCTGGACCTCAAGGGCACGGTCTGGGGCGTCATCCTGCCCCTGGGCGCCTGGGGCTTCTCGGTGATGATGCTGACCGAGTTCATGAAGGACATCCCCGCCGAGATCGAGGAGGCGGCCCGGCTCGACGGCGTCGGCGAGCTCAGGATGCTCTGGCAGATCATCCTGCCGCTGTGCAGGCCCGCGCTCGGCGTGGCGGGTGTGCTCGGCTTCATCATGATCTGGGACCAGTACCTGCTGCCTCTGATCGCCTCCAAGGACCCCACCGACTACACGGTCACCGTCGCCCTGTCCATCCTGCGCACCGACCCCGAGGTCGGCTCCGGGGTGGTGCTGGCCGGTGCGGTCATCGCCCTCATCCCCAGCCTCATCGTCTATCTGCTCCTCCAGCGCTCGCTGGTCACCGGCATCGCCGCCGGTGCCACCAAGGGCTGACACAGTGTCGAGCGACACCCCCCACAGTCGTAGTTACGAGGGAGACATGAAGTTCCACGGAGTGCTGTTCTTTCCGGTCACGCCGTTCGCCGCGGACGGTTCACTGGACGAGGAACGGCTCGCCCAGCACATCGACAACGGTGTCGCGGCCGGCGCGGGCGGTGTGTTCGTCGCCTGCGGCACCGGTGAGTTCCACGCCCTGACCTCCCAGGAGATCGAGCGGGCCACCCGGATCGCGGTCGAGACGACCGCGGGCCGGGTGCCCGTCCTCGCCGCCGCGGGCGGTCCCACACCCGTCGCCCGCGACCAGGCCGTCCGCGTGGAGCGGGCCGGCGCCGACGGCATCCTGCTGCTGCCGCCCTATCTGGTGACCGCGCCGCAGGAGGGGCTGGTGCGTTACGTCGAGGACGTCACCGCCGCCACCGAACTGCCCGTCGTCTTCTACCAGCGCGGCACCGCCCGGCTCACCGAGGCGACGGCCGCCCGGCTCGCCGCGCTGCCCAACGTCGTCGGCCTCAAGGACGGTCTCGGGGACGTCGAGCGGATGCACCGCATCGTCCGGGCGGTGCGCGCCGTACCGGGCGGGCAGGACTTCCAGTTCTTCAACGGCCTGCCCACCGCCGAGATGACCGCGCCCGCCTACCGGGGCATCGGCGTCGGCCTGTACTCCTCCGCGGTGTTCGCCTTCGCCCCGGAGATCGCCCAGGCCTTCCACCGGGCGCTCACCGACGGCGACGAGGCCCTCGTGAACACCCTCCTCGACGAGTTCTACGCCCCTCTCGTCACACTCCGCGACGAGGTCCCCGGATACGCGGTCGCCCTGGTCAAGGCCGGGGTGACGCTCCGCGGCCTGGACGTCGGCGGGGTCCGGGCGCCACTGATCGACCCGACGCCGGAGCACGTCGCCCGGCTCGCGAAACTCATCGACCACGGCCTGGAGGTGGTCGCCGCATGAACCCCACCAGGATCAAGGAACTGATCGTCACCCCGATCGCCTTCCGCGACCCCCCGCTGCTCAACTCCAACGGCGTCCACGAGCCCCTCGCGCTGCGCGTGATCCTCCAACTGGTCCTGGAGGACGGCACGGTGGGCCTCGGCGAGTCCCCCGGCGGCGTCGCCCGCCTGGAGCGGCTTCAGGCCGCCGCCAACGTGGTCGTCGGCATGGACGTCTTCGACACCACGGCGGTCGCGGCCGCGATCGACGCCGACCTGCTGCCGACCGTGCCCAGCTCCCACGAGCGCGGCTGGACCACCTCGGCGGTGGAGGTGGCCTGTCTGGACGCGCAGGGCAAGCTCCTCGGGCGGCCGGTCGGCGACCTGCTCGGCGGCACGGTCCGTGACGCGGTGCCCTTCGCCGCGTACCTCTTCTACAAGTGGGCCGAGCACCCCGCCCTTGACGGCCACGCGGCCGTTGGTGACGACTGGGGCGAGGCGCTGGACCCGGCCGGGATCGTCGAGCAGGCCCGGCTGATGCAGCAGCGGTACGGCTTCACCTCGTTCAAGCTCAAGGGCGGTGTCTTCCCGCCCGACGAGGAGATCGCCGCGATCAAGGCGCTGGCGGAGGCGTTCCCCGGGCAGCCGCTGCGGCTCGACCCCAACACGGCCTGGACGGTGGAGACGTCGAAGTACGTCGCCCGCGAACTGGACGGGGTCCTCGAGTACCTGGAGGACCCGACCAAAGGCATCGAGGGCATGGCGGAGGTCGCGAAGGACGCGCCCATGCCGCTCGGCACCAACATGTGCGTGATCGCCTGGGAGCACCTGAAGCCCGGCATCGAGCAGGACGCCATCCAGGTGCTGCTCACCGACCACCACTACTGGGGCGGGCTGCGCCGCACCCGTGAACTGGCCGCCGTCTGCGAGGCGTTCGGGATCGCGCTGTCCATGCACTCCAACTCGCACCTGGGCATCAGCCTCGCCGCCATGACCCATGTGGCCGCGGCCATCCCGAACCTCGACCACTCCTGCGACACTCACTACCCGTGGAACTCGGCCGACGACGTGATCGTCCCCGGGGTCCTGGAGCTGCGCGACGGCGCGGTCAAGGTCCCCACCGGTCCGGGCCTCGGTGTCGAACTCGACCACGACGCCCTGGAGCGGCTGCACCGGCTGTACCTGGACTCCGGGATGCGCAGCCGTGACGACACCGGATACATGCGGCGGATCCAGCCCGACTACGAACTCAGGCTGCCCCGCTGGTAACAGGACCCCCATCGGACAAGGCGCCCGGCGAACCCGGGCGCCTTGTCCGTTTTCAGGTGGCTTCTGGCCATCCCGCACTATCTGGTCCTGGGCCTCGTGGGCGGCGGCATCCGCGCCCTCATCGGCCTGCTCAGCCTCTACGCGGGCATCGCGCTGGCCGTGACCGGACGCTATCCGCCCGGCATCTTCGACCTGGTGGTCGGCCTCAACCGCTGGGTGCTGCCCGTGTTCGCCTACGTGTCCCTGCTCACCGACGAGTACCCGCCGTTCCGCCTGGACCAGGGCGGCTCGGAACCACTGGCGGCCACTCGGCCCTGACCGCCGCATGCCCGTGGGGGCGAGGGCTAGCAGGGATCCGAGCGAGCCGAGGGCCGCCATCGAGGTCACCTGGGCCGGGGTCATGCCGATGGACTTGAGCATGCCCAGGTCCCGGCGGCGGTCGTGGGTGTTGAGGGCGGCCGTGTTGAGCACGCCCAGGGAGGCCACCGCGGCGAGCAGCGCGGTCAGCGTCGGGCGATCGGCGACGACCCTGCTGGGCCGTGGCCGGTCCAACACGGAGCCGGCCGCCGAACTCACCCTGAGCGAGGCCACGGTGAAGTCCCATGTGGCCCGCATCTTCGCCAAGCTGACCCTGCGCGACCGGGCCCAGGCCGTCGTCCTCGCCTATGAGACGGGGCTGGTCAGGGCGGGCGGGCCGCCCGACTCCTGAGACGTACTTCCGGTGCGGCCCGGGGGTGCTTAGCGTGCGGTTCATGGATCAACGACAGCGGACGTCCGTACGGCATTTCGACCACCGCCCCTGGCTGTTCGCCGAGGAGGCGTCCGAGGAGCAGCGGCACGCGCAGGGGGAGCGGCAGCGGGAGATCGGCGGCGAGACGGAGATCGGCGAGCGCTGCTACGTCGCCGAGTCGGCGGCCGTGTTCCCGGACCGGCTGCGGCTCGGGGACGACTCGTACATCGCGGCCCACGCCTATGTCACCGGGGACGTGGCCACCGGCACGGACTGCACGCTGAACCCCTTCACCACGGTGCGGGGTGCGGTGACCCTGGGCTCCGGGGTGCGGATCGGCGCGCACACCTCGCTGCTCGGCTTCAACCACTCCATGGCCCCCGACCGGCCGGTGTTCCGGCAGCCCCACACCAGTCGGGGGATCGAGGTCGGGGACGACGTGTGGATCGGCTCGCACGTGGTCGTCGTGGACGGCGTCACGATCGGTGACCACTGTGTGATCGGCGCGGGGGCGGTCGTCACCAAGGACGTTCCGGCCTGGACGGTGGCCGCCGGAAACCCGGCCCGGCCGATCCGCGACCGACGGGACGGCGGCGGCAAGGCGCCCGGCGGGGGCACCGAGCTGAGCCGCTTCGCCGACACCGCCCGCGCCCAGGCCCCCGAACTCCTCGCCCGCCACTGGAACGGCGAGCGGTACGTCGACCGCGTCGGCGCGGCGCCCACCGTACGGGCGCACTGCGACGCCGTGGAGATCGCCGACCTGCTGCTGGGCTCCGCGCCCGCGCAGGTGCCGGCCCAGGAGCACGTCGTACGCCTGCGCGCGCTCCAGGACCCGGACACCGGGCTGGTCCCGGAGTTCGACGAGGCGCTGCCGTACGACGACCACTTCCCGGGCGAGGGCGCCTCGCTGTACCACGTCCTGTGTGTGGGCTACGCGCTCGATCTGCTGGGCTCCTCCCTTCCTCATCCGGTGCGTGGGGCAGGTGAGATGACGGCGCGTCAACTCGTGGCGCGTCTGGAGGCGTTGCCGTGGCGGGACGGCGCGTGGGGCGCCGGGGCGTGGATCGACTCCTGGGCCACGGCCGTGCACTGGAACCTGGCGCGCGGCGAGGGCGGTGGTGTGGAACCGGGTGCGCGGGAGGCGTTGTTCGGCTGGCTGCTCACCCGTGCCGATCCGTGGACCGGGATGTGGGGAGAACCGTCGGCCGAGGCGGGGCGGTTGCAGGTGGTCAACGGCTACTACCGGCTGACACGGGGGTCGTTCGCGCAGTTCGGACTGCCCGTGCCGCACCCGGAGCGGGTCGTGGACACGGTCCTGGACCACGCCCGCGACTCCCGGTACTTCGGCGCCGGCCGGGAGAACGCCTGCAATGTGCTCGACGTCGCCCATCCCCTGTGGCTGTGCACCCGGCAGCTCGGCGCGGGCACCGGGGGCGACGGCTACCGTACGGCGGAGATCCGCGCCTGGGCCGAGCGGCAGCTGGCGTCGGCCCTCCCCCGCTGGCGGGACGGCCTGGGCTTCGGTTTCGGCCCCGGCACCGCGGGCCCCGGTCCGGAAACGGGCCTTCAGGGCACCGAGATGTGGCTGGCCATCGTCTGGCTCCTGGCCGACCTGCTGGGCCGCTCCGACGAACTCGGCTACCGGCCGCGCGGCATCCACCGGCCCGAGGCGGCGCGGCGCACCGGTTCCCGGTGAACTCTTCCCTTACGGCAGGTACATGCCCGAACCTGTCCATCGGTGACCTGAGCTGAGGAGTGAGCACGTGGGCGAAGGCAGTCGGACGGCGGTCGCGGTGACGGGCGGCAGCGGTTTCGTCGGGAGCCACCTGGTCCGGCGGCTGCTGGAGCGGGGTCACCGCGTCCACGCCACGGTACGCAGCACCGCGAACACGGCGAAGGTACGGCCGCTGTGGGAGATGCAGGAGATCTTCCCCGGTCAGCTGTCGCTGTTCGAGGCCGACCTGCTGGTGGAGGGTTCCTTCGACGAGGCGCTGAGCGGCTGCCGGGTCGTCCACCACGTGGCGTCGCCGTTCTTCATGCCGGAGAAGATCAAGGACGGCCGCCGGGACATGGTCGAACCGGCCCTGCTCGGCACGCGCAACGTCCTGGGCGGCGTGGAGCGGACGCCCACGGTCGAGCGCGTGGTCCTCACCTCCACCGTCGGCACGATCTTCGGCGACTACGCCGATGTCCTCGCCATGGACGACCAGATGCTGTCGGAGAAGTACGTCAACACCACGAGCACCGTGGAGAACAACCCGTACCACTACGCCAAGACGCTCGCGGAGCAGGCGGCCCGGGAGGCGGAGGCGGCCCAGAGCCGCTGGCGCCTGGTGACCGTCAACCCCGGTCTGGTCCTGGGCCCCTCACTCACCCCCGCCTCCGAGTCCGGCAGCCTGTTCCTGCTGGACGAGCTGTTCAAGGGCTACTTCTGCTACGGCGCCCCGGACTTCAGCTTCACCACCGCGGACGTGCGCGAGGTGGCCGACGCGCACATCGCGGCGGCGGAGAACCCCGACGCCGAGGGCCGTTACATCGTCGCGGCGCCGACCATGACGTCCTTCCACGACATGGCGCGCATCATCCGCCACCGCCACCCCCGCGACCTCCGCCTCCCGCGCACCGCGCTCCCGCACTGGCCGGTCCGGGTACTGGGGCCCGCCTTCGGCCTCACCCAGGACTACATAGGCAAGCATCTCGGCATACGGTTCCGCGTGGACAACGGCCGGAGCGTGCGTGAACTGGGCATCAGCTACCGCCCGATCGAGGAAACGGTCCTCGACCACCACGAGGCCTGGCGGAACCGGCGGCGCGCGAGATCAACCTGAGATAAACATCAACGGGACGAAGGTCACAGGAACGTATCGGACAAGTGACCTTTCAATCTTCACACTTGTCACACAAATTGGTTAGGTTAAGCGTCGGCCGCACGACTCCCCCGGCGAATCCGCCGCGTCGCGAGGCCCCGCAAGGAAGGAGTACGTCTCCCATGGCGCCGGAACGAACCCCGCGCCCCGGAGGAATCAGCCTCCCGGGAATGCGCAACTCCGCGCTCGCCACGGCGGCTCTCACCTCCGTGGCCCTGCTCTCGCAGACCACGGGCGCGGCAGCCGCCACAGGGGACGACAGTCCGAGCCGTGACGAGGTCCAGCAGCGGGTCAACAGCCTCTACGACCGGGCCGAGAACGACACGGGCACCTTCAACGCGACCCGCGCGGGGAAGTTCCCGCGTCAGCGCGGCGCGGCACCGGCCGACGGCGAGCGGCGGACCGCCGGCCCGGCGGGCACCGACACGCGTCGGTCCGCCGACCCCGGCCTGGCCGACGTCACCCGGCAATGGTTCGACGCGGCACGCGCCAGGGTGGGCCCCACCCTCCCGGCGTCCCTGCCCGCCGACCGGGCGCAGGCCCGCCCGGCCGCACCCCGGCCCGACCGCCCCGCGGAACGTCCGGCGCAGCGCGAGTCCTTCGCCCTGGAGAGCCCGAAGACTTCCGAGCGGTCGGTCCCCGAGCTGACCGCCGGCTTCGCCCCGGAGTCGACCACCATGTCCGCCGCCCCGGCGCTGCCGAGCGCACCCGGGACGCAGCCGGAAGCCGCCCTCGACGCCCTGCCCGCCGCCGACCCGGGACGGTCGCCGCTGCACGCGGCCAAGGAGCGCAACCAGCAGAAGCTGGAGCGTGCCCGGGAGTTGCTGGCCGCCGCCCAGAGCGCGCAGCTGCCCGGTACGGCACTGCCCGACGCCCAACTGTTCAGCACGCCGCCGTCGTTCGAGCCCCTCCCGGCCGAGGACATCTGGCAGACCGCACCGCAGCAGGCGGTCGACGAGACCGGCCCCCAGTGGCTGGTCCAGCCTCAGGTCCAGGCCCAGCCCCAGGCCGACTTCACCGCGAGCCTGCCGGACCTGTCCGCCCTGCCCGAGGCCCCGGCCTACCCGCCCGCCTACTCGCCCGTGGCCGATCTCCCCGTCGCCCCGGCTCCCGAACCCACCACGAACCTGCCCTTCATCCCGGCCCCCGCGCCCGCGCCCGACCTCCCGGTCACTCCGGCTCCGGCGCCCATGGCCGACCTCCCCGTCGCTCCGCCCCCCGTGGCCCTCGTCGAGCAGACCGTGGGCACCGGTTTCAGCACGAAGGCCGCCAAGGTGGTCAAGGTCGTCGACTTCGCCCGGGCCCAGATCGGCAAGCCGTGCCTGTCGGGCGCGGCCGGGCCGGGGGCGTACGACTGCTCCGGGCTGACCCAGGCCGCCTGGAAGGCCGCCGGGGTCGCGCTGCCGCGCACCCCGCAGGCCCAGGCGAGCGTGGGCACGGTGATCCCGCTGACCGAACTGCGGGAGGGGGACCTGGTCTTCTTCCACGACGACCTGAGCCATGTGGGCGTGTACACCGGCAACGGCATGATGGTCCACGCCCCGGGCCCGGGGTCCTCCATCCGCGAGGAACCGGTCCTGTCCGTCGGCGAGTCGGCGATCCGCGGCGCGGTGCGCACCGTCTGAGAAGACGACACCGCGGCACACTCCGTGACACCGGGCAGGCACGGCACCTGTCCGGTGTCACAGCCGTTCCCGTCCGTCACGGGCTCCCGGCACCTCCCTTGCCGCTCCCCTCTCACGCAGGACTCTGGACGCCCCGTCCGTACCTGACCTAGGGTTCATGGCAAGCGCTTTCTAGACGGGCATACCCCTGTCTGAGCGCTGACCACGCACCACCCTTCCGGCTCCTCCCGACCGACCCTGCGCTCGGTTCCGCCGCCGGCCCGCACCCTCAGCCGACGCGGGCGGGCGCGGAAAGGAAGCGTCTCGTGCCGCACCGCGAACCGCAGGTCCCGCCGCAGCCGTTCAGCCGCAAGTCGTTCCTGCGGGGCATGGCCGCCGTCGGCGTCGCCCCGCTGCTCCCGGCCCTTCTCCCCTCCGCCGCCCGGGCCGCGCCGTCGGGAGGACCGGCGTTCCCGCTGGTGCGGGCGGGCACCGCCGTCGACGTGTTCGTGGACGCGGCGGACGACCCCGCCGTGATCCGCGCGGCCGGAGACCTCCAGGCGGACGTGGAACGGGTGGGCGGGGTACGGCCGCGGCTGCTGCACGCCCTGCCGGAGCGGGCATCGCTCCTGGTCGTGGTGGGCACGCTCGGCGCGAGCCCGGTCGTGGACCGGCTGGTCGCGGACCGGCGGCTGGACGTCTCCGGAGTGAAGGGCCGCTGGGAGGCCTCGGTGACCCAGGTGGTGGAGCGCCCACTGCCGGGCGTGGACCGTGCCCTGATCATCGCGGGCAGCGACCGGCGCGGCACGATCTACGGCGTCTACGACACCTCGGAGCGCATCGGCGTCTCGCCCTGGTACTGGTGGGCCGACATGCCCGTGGAACGCCGCGACACCGTGACGGTGCCGACGGGTCCCCTCAAGCGGTACGAGCCGTCCGTCCGTTACCGGGGCATCTTCATCAACGACGAGCAGAACCTCACCACCTGGTCGCACCGCACCCAGGAGCCGGACAAGAACATCGGCCCCGAGACGTACAAGCGGGTCTTCGAACTTCTGCTGCGCCTGAAGGCCAACTACCTCTGGCCCGCCATGCACCCGTACTCCGACTTCTTCAACAAGCACCGCGAGAACCCCGAACTCGCCGACCGCTACGGCATCGTCGTCGGCTCCAGCCACCCCGAGGCACTGCTCCGCAACGGCGTCCACGAGTGGGAGCCATGGGCCAAGGAGCACCCCGGCGCGGACGGGACCCTGCCCGTGTACGACTACACGGTGAACC
This sequence comes from Streptomyces lincolnensis, assembly GCF_001685355.1. Taxonomy (GTDB): domain Bacteria; phylum Actinomycetota; class Actinomycetes; order Streptomycetales; family Streptomycetaceae; genus Streptomyces; species Streptomyces lincolnensis. The sequence continues at coordinate 1,460,435 of NZ_CP016438.1, forward strand.
CGGCGGTCATCTCCGCGTACTGGAGAGCCAGAGCGAGACAGAACGCGTCGTACGAGAGCAGCTGGACGATCGGCATGCGCGGGCTGCACGACAGCGCGCTGGAGACGAAGTACGCGACGACCGTCCCGGAGAAGGTCGTGGTGATGAACGACATCATCGCCGACCAGCGCCGGATCCTGACCGAGGAGGTCGGCACCGCGGCCGAGCCGCAGATCTTCATCCCGTACAAGGAGGTCCTGGAGCTGTACAACGCGGGCGTGAAGGTTCCCGAGGACGTCACGCTGATCTGGCCGGACGACAACCACGGCAACATGCGCCAGTTGCCGAACGACGCGGAGCGGGCCCGTCCGGGCGGCAACGGCATCTACTACCACCTGTCCTACTGGGGCCGTCCGCGCAGCTACCTGTGGCTGGACACCACCCAACTGGCCAAGGTCTGGCAGGAGTTGCGCCGCGTGTACGAGCACGGCGTCGACCGCATGTGGATCTTCAACGTGGGTGACATCAAGTCGATCGAGACCGGGCTGTCCTTCTCCCTGGACATGGCCTGGGACGTGGACCGCTGGAACGCCGACGGGGCGAACGACGTGGAGGCCTTCGTCGCCGAGTGGGCGGGACGGCAGTTCGGGCGGCGCTACGGCCTGGAGATCGCCGCGATCCGCACCGAGTACTACCGGCTCGCGGCCGAGCGGCGGCCGGAGTTCATCGACCGCGCGATGTTCTCCGTGGTCCACCACGGCGACGAGGCCGGACGCCGGCTGGCGGCCTACGACCGGCTGCTGGAGCGGGCCCGGACGCTGGGCGCCAGGTTGCCCGAGGCGTACCGGGACGCCTACTACGAGCTCGTCGAATACCCGGTCCACGGGGCCTACTTGATGAACCTGAAGTACTACTGGGCGGACCGCAACGCGCTCGCGGTACGGCAGGGCCGCGGGGCCGGGACCAACCGCTTCGCCGACCTGGCGGAGGCCGCGCACACCGCGGAGGCGGCGATCACCAAGCGGTACAACACCGAGGTGGCGGGCGGGAAATGGGACGGGATCGTCAACCCGTACCCCTCCCAGATCCCCAAGGCGCCCGGCCGCCCGGCCGTCACCCGGATCCCCCGGCAGGACACCTCGGGGCTGGGGGTGGCGGCCGAGGGCAACGAGACCGGAGCGCTCCGGCCGCTGTCGTTCTCCTCCTACACCCGGGACCGCCGTTTCGTGGACGTCTTCAACACCGGCTTCCTGCCCGTGGACTGGACGGCCGAGGCCGCTGAGCCCTGGGTGCTGCTGAGCACGACGGGCGGTTCGCTCACCGAGCAGACGCGGGTGTGGGTGGAGGTCGACTGGGCGCGGGCCCCCGAGGGCACCCACGACGTCGTGGTCACCGTGTCGGGCGCCGGGCAGCGGACCGAGGTGCCGCTGCGGGTGGTCAACGACGGGGAGCGGGCACGCAGGCGGGTGCGGGGGTTCGTCGAGGCCCACGGGTACGTCTCGATCGACGCCGTGCACACCGAGCGGCGCATCGCGCGCGGCGGCGCCCGCTGGCGGACCGTGCGCGGACTGGGACGTCGTACGGCCGCGCTGGAAGCCGTGCCGTCGACGGCCGCGTCCGTGACCGACGACCTCGCCCGCCGGGCGCCGGAGCTCAGGTACCGGGTGCGCTTCGCGGGCACCGGGACCTTCCCGGTCACCGTCTTCCGCCTGCCGTCCCTGGACGAGCGCGGGCACCGCCGGCTGGCCGTCGGACTCGACGACCGGCCGGTCACCGTCCTGTCGGGCCAGGCCGTCGCGACCGGCAACCGGGGAGACGCCTGGGCGCGCAACGTCGAGGAGGGCGTCGAGAAACTGACCGCGCAGGTGACCGTCACCGAACCCGGTGAGCATGTGCTGCGGCTGTTCATGGTGGACGCCGCGATCACGGTGGACCAGATCGTCATCGACACCGGCGGTCTGCCGGGCAGCTACCTCGCCCCACCGGAGAGCTATCACCCGGTGTTCAACCCGGCCCCGGCCCACGCGCCGGGCCTGGACGCTCCCGCCGTGTAGTACCGCGTCCCCGTGAGGGCCGCCGGTCCCCCGCGCCGGCGGCCCCCACGGTTCCGCGCAGGCCGCGCGCCGGAAGACGGACGCGGCCTGGTCCCCCCGCCTCGTGCGCCGGGGCGCCCGATGTGCTGGAGTACATCCGAGAACGTCGCTGTTGCTCGGTTGGATTGTGTAACAGCGAGAGGCTGCGCCGGTATGGGTACAACTACGTACGCGGACGGGCCCGACACGCGGAGAGAGACATGGCACACGGGCTGGCCGGAGCCTACGAGCGCATGGCGTCGGTGGCCGTCGCGGCACTGCACGAGCACGACCCCGAGCGGCTGTGGCCGCTGCTGGCCGCCGCCCTGCCCGGCCTGTGCGGCGGCGACGCCGTGATCTACAAACTCGACGACTGGAACGAGCGCGCGGGCACGGTGGGCTTCTCCCCCGGTGCCGACACGGTGTTCGACCGGCTCGGCGGCGAGGCGATGGGGCTGCTGCGGGCGGGCTACCCCTTCGCCGGGCACTACGCGCACGGGCCCGACAGGACACCCGTCACGGCACGTCAGGTGGTCGGGGCGTCCTGGTCCGCCAGCCCGACCGCACGTCTGCTCGACGACCTCATGGACGTGGACCACGTCCTCGGGATGCCGCTCCCGCAGTCGACCACCCCGATCACCGGCTGCCTCGTCTACCGTTCCGGCCGCGACTTCACCGACGACCAGCTCCGTCTCGCCGAGCGCCTGCAACCGCTGCTGGCCGCGGTCGAGCAGCAGCGGCAGCTTCTGCAACGGTGGCAGCGGCTGGCCACGGCGCACGGCGGCACCGCCGAGCAGGCCACGGACCTCGGCCTGACCCCGCGGGAGACGACCGTTCTGCTCCTGCTCACCGACGCCCTCACGGCGAGCGCGATGGGCCGTCGCCTGGGCATCTCCGACCGTACGGTCCACAAACACATCGCCAACATCTACCGCAAGCTCGGGACGCACGACCGCATCAGCACGGTGCTGCGTGCGCAGCGGCTGGGGCTGGTGCCCGCACCGTCTCGCTGAGCGGGAAGGCTGCTGCCGTCAGCGCGGGAGGGCTTCCGCCATGGCCGCCGCGGCCGGGTCCAGGGCCGTCTCCCCGTCCTCGATGTCCCAGAGGGCGTTCTGGAGCAGCCGTCCCCGCGTCCAGCCGGCCGCGCGTCGGCGGTCCAGGCCAAGCGTCCCGGTGAGCAGGTCGAACCGGCGCCGCACGACGCGTGCGGAATCCCCGGCGGCCACGACGTCGTCCCACCGGCTGTTCAGGGCGGGCCACAGGTCGAAGCCGGGGTCCCCGGCGAGCGGTTCGGGATCGATGGCGAGCCACGGCTCGCGGTCCGCGGCGAGGACGTTGTCGTAGTGCAGATCCCAGTGCAGCATCCGGTCCCCCGGCTCGTCGACCAGGTCGGTCACCGCCGACGCCCAGGCGCGCAGGAGGCGCCGGTCGGCGGGGTCGGCCAGGGCGGTGACCGCCCTGGGGACCTGGTCCAGCATCTCGGCCGCGATGTCCCCGAGCGCTCTCAGGCCCTGGGGCGCGGGGACGGCCACGAGCCTCGCCTGCAGCTCGGCCAGGACACCCATCGCGGTGTCGTCGTCCGCCACCGAGGCCAGGGACCGGGGTTCCAGCCGTTCCAGCAGCATGCTCCCGCTGTCCGGGTCGTGATCGAGCAGCCGCACCATGCCGTCGCCGTCCCAGACGCGCAGCCCGACGAGCGCGGCGTCGACCTCCTCCCGGGGCAGCTGAAGCTTCAGCACGGCCCCACTGCCGTCCGCCCGCACCACCGGCAGCACCAGCGAGGCCTCTCCCGCGCCGGGCTCCCCGTCACGCCTCAACTCCCAGCGCTCCAGCATCTCGCCAGCGAGCCCGGGCAGCCGGGCGATCCAGTCCCGCCCTTCGTCACCGAAGGCCCTGCCGTACGACGCCACCAGCCCGTCGGGGACCTCGACCGGGGCGGACGTACTCATGGTGGCTCCCCTTCGAAGACGGCGCGGGCTTCCCCGCGCAACCTACCGGTCGGTGCCCGGGGCACACTTTCGCTTTTCCGAGGGGAAGGCGGCGCAGACGGACTTACGCGGGGAAGAACTCCCTGTCTGGCAGGGACGTGCGGGCTGATGCGATGCGGAAGTGAGCGTGGGAGTGGGCACCGATGTCGGGGAGCTTCGTGAGCGGTTGCGGCATGTCTACTGGATCGGAGGTGGGAGTGGGGGAGGCAAGTCGACGATGGCCCGCCTGCTCGCGGAGCGGTACGGGTGGCGGCTGTACGCGACGGATGACGTCATGCCGGCGCATGCCGGGCGGACGACGCCTCAGGAGGCGCCCTTGCTGCACGCGTTCATGGCCATGCACATGGACGAGCGCTGGGTGAACCGGTCTCCGGAGGTCATGCTGGAGACGTTTCACTGGTTTCACGGCGAGGGCTTCGGGCTGATCGTCGAGGATCTGCTGCGTCTGCCCCGGGAGCCGCGCGTCGTCGTGGAGGGCTTCCGGTTGCTGCCGCACCTCGTGAAACCACTGCTCGCCGCTCCCGAACAGGCCGTATGGCTGCTGCCCGCCCCCGACTTCCGCCAGGCCGCCTTCCGGATTCGGTCCGTGCCGGGTGAGGGATTCGTGTGGCGGACCAGCGATCCGGACCGCGCGGCGCGCAACGTCGCCACGCGTGACGCCCTCTTCACCGACGGGCTGAGGGAAGAGACCGCCCGGCTCGGCCTGCCGACCATCCCCGTCGACACGACGATGACAGAGGACGATCTGGCCGAACGGGTGACCAAGGCGTTCCGACTCTGAGGATCCAGGAGCACGCCGGGCTCCTGGAGCACCTGCTCGGGCTCTGACAAACGGGTCACCCCTGTTCCGGGGGGAGGTCGAAGCGCAGGCGCATGGCGGTGCCGATGAGGTGGTAGCCGGCGAGGCCGGGGGCGCCGAAGGGGTTGGGCAGGGGCGTGATGCGGCGGCGGGTGCCGTCCAGGACGTGGGAGACGTGGACGATGACGTAGGTCTCGTCGGGTCCAAGGCGGCTCGCCCGGGCGACCTCGGACTCGCCGAGTTCGAATTCGCAACGGTCGTGGGCGGAGGCCTTCACCTCGTACAGGAGCGTCTGGTCCCTGTCGTGGATCAGGAAGTCGTAGCCGAGCCGGTCGTCGCCGGAGCCGTCGGCGAACACGTGGCGGCGCAGGGGGGACTTCCAGGACTCCTCGGGAGGAACGCCGAACTGTCGCTCCAGCCAGGCGCCCACGGTCACTTCCCCCGCGAGGCCGACGGCCAGGTCCTTCTGCGTGTCACGGGCAGGGGCCCGGTAGGCACCGCCGCGCGCCTCCCGCGCGGAGGCGGTGCGTTGCCTGGGAAGGGCGGACGTGGACGGTGTGCGGGGGTGTGGGGCGGCGGCGAGTTGGTCGGGGGTGAGGTCGGCGGCCACCTGGCGTGCCAGGTCGCGCAGGTGGTCCGGGCCGACCGGAACGGCGCGGCCGTTGAGGAGGAGCGACGGGCCCGGGGCGGTGGGGCGCGGGGCGCTGCCGGGGGCGGCCGGGCTCGGGGCGGGCGGTGCCGGGTCGTTCAGGCCCAGGTCGGCCGCTCTGCCGGTGGCGGGCATGTCCTCGGGCCAGTGGCCGCGTGCCCGTAGCCAGGCGATCAGCGTGCGGGAGCCGATCGGCTCGAAGTCGAGCAGCCCCTCGGCGCCCATCGCCGACGCGACCTCGCCGGCCGACGGCAGCGCGGGGACCTCGCGGCCCTGACGGTCGAGCCAGGCCGTGATCCGGGCGCGCAGGTGGGGAAAGCGCGCGTGCACGGTGTCGACGCACTCCTCCTGGACCTCGGCCACCGGACGCGACGGCTGCTGCCGCACCGGCGCCGGGGGCAGGTGTGTGGCCGCCCATGCCTCGGCGTGGGCGTCGAGCAGGTCGGCGGAGAGGTCCCAGTGGGTGAGTCCCCATCCGGGGTCCGGCTCCAGCCCGGGGAGCGACCGGAGTCGTACGTACGCCGTGAGGGAGCCGCCCGCCTTGTGCGCCGTCGTGTGCGCGTCCCGGACGCGGTCGAGCAGTCGGGCCCTGTGCTGCTGGAGCCAGGCCTGGAACTGACGTCGATGCGTCTCCGAGTTGTCGACGGTCGGCAGGCCCATCGTCCGCCAGGCTCGGTTGGCATCGTCCAGCCGCACGTCCAGGGCAGACAGTTTGGACCGCCAGTCGCTCTCCTCCACAAGCCCCAGCAACTGGTCGGCGCGGTCGAGGTCGAGCCGGGCGACCAGCCAGTCGTGGAGTTCGCCGCGGTCGTGCAGGGTCTCCTGCGCCCGTTGCAGTTCCTCGGCGAGGGCGAGGTCGACGCAGGCGAGCAGCGGGACCAGCCGGGCGCTGCCGGAGCGGATCGAGGCACGGTCGGCGAGGACCGCCTCCAGGCGCTGCCGCGGGATGCCGAGTACGGCGGCGATGTCCGACTCGGTGACGTCCTCGACGCTCCGGCCTCTGCGTGCCAGATCGATGAACCGCAGCCGTACCGACTCGCTCAGGTAGGGGGCGCCGATCAAGGTGCTCAGGGCGGTCGCGGCGGTCTCCAGTACGTGCCAGTCGGAGGGCTGCGGCTCACCGACCACGACGACGAGGCGAGGCTCGTCCGGGTCGTCGTGCAGGAGCGAGCGGTCGTCGCCGGAGTCGTCGAGCGCGTGGCCGGCGATCCGTGTGACCGCGGTCCGTGCCACGACGACTCCACAGGCCCGCAGCCGTTGCCCGACCTGACGCGCCGAGGGGACCCTGGCTCGGGCGGAGCGGTCCTCGTCGAACTCCACCAGCGCGGTCAGGAGGATCTCCAGCCAAGGTCCGGCCAGGGCGAGGAGCGGCACTTGGTGCGCTTCGGCGATCGGCAGTCGGTCGACCAGGATGTCGAGCTCGGCCTCGCTCGTCCGCCGGACGGCGAAACGGCCCTGTTCCTCCAGGTGGTCGTGGACACGCTGGCCGAGAGGCCGGTCGGCGACCGGGAGAAGGGGCAGGGGCGTCCGGTCCAGCAGTCCGCGCTGCTGTGTGCCGCGCACGTCGGCCACGTAGACCGGTTCGGACTCGGACTCGGACTCGGACTCGGCAGTGAGCACGCCCAGCGTTCCGGCTCGGCTCACCAGGAGTTCGGTGAGGATCTCGGAGTACCCGACACCGATGCCGTCCGCGGGAAGAAGGTCCGCCCAGGCCTGCTCGTAGGCCCTGCCCAGCAGATGCCCCGAACGCCCCTGGCGGAGCCGGGGCATGCGGCGCAGCAGGTCGGGCAGGTGGCGGAGCCGGTCCACGGCGGTGTCGGGGTCGTCCCAGCGGCGCACGCCGAGCATCTCCAGGCGGGTCAGCACACGGTCCGACTGCCGGCTGCGCAGCGCGGCAGAGGCGACGGTGAGGTACGGGGGCGGCTCCTCCTGGCCCGACCACCACCACACGGTGCCGGCCGTGGCGAAGGCGGGGGCGTCCTCGTCGTCGCCCGATTGGGGAATCCATCGCGCTTCGCTCAAGAAGGCCGCCAGCGGAGTCGGCCATTTCGTGCCCTGCCGGTCGGTTCCGCCCACGAAGCTGAACTCGAGGGCGTCGCCGGGCCAGTGGTCCAGGCCGTGGACGATCAGCTCCGCGTACAGGCGTCGGCTCTCCTCGTCGAAGGTGGCGTACTCGCGCTGGCCGGGGAGCAGGGCCACCCTCCTGCGTGTCGGACGGTAGTCGACGGTGTGGTAGAGCACGGGGCGCCGGTTGGGCCATCGCTCGGCGGCAGAACGCCATTGCGTGTTCTCGGCCGAGTCCAGGTCCAGTGCCCACAGGCCGGGAAAGCTGTACCGGGCGTTGAGCTGAAGCCCTTTCACGGTCTGGAACGTGGTGACGTAGGTCGGTGGCAGGCCGTGGCGGACGCCCTGCTGTTCGAGAAAGCGGCGGAGTGTCCGGGCGTCGGTGCGGGTGCCGGCGCAGATCTCCTGGGCGGGGCGCACGACCCGGTCGGCGGCGGTGGCCAGGGACCGGGAGACTTTTTCGGTCCGCTCCAACAGGCGGGTCAGGGTGCGGCCGATCCCGCTGTGGCCGCCCGTCCAGCCCTCGCCGAACATGGCTTCCGTCGCGGGCACCCAGCCGTTGCGGCCCGGTACCAGCAGCCCCTTGATCACGGGCCCTCTGCCGCCGCGGTCCAGGGACGACGACGCCCACAGGGCGCACGCGAACAGAAGGTGTTCACGCAGGGCCGGTTCGTTGCCGCGGTCCTTGTGCATGGCTTCGCCCAGCACGGCCAGAAGGGCGGGCGGACTGTACTCGCGCACCAGCCCCTGTTCCTCCAGCCAGGCACGGGCCCGGGACCTCCGGCTGGTCCTCCTGCCCGTCCAGGCGATGTCCGGGTGGACGAAGGAGATGCTGTGCGCGAGCGCGGGCGGCAGGTCGGGAAGCGCCACCGGTGTGCCGCCGTCCGGGCGGCGGAAGAACAGCCCCGGGGCGCCGGCCGGGGCCGGTGTCCCGTCGGCCGTGAGGACGACCTTCCTGCCCTTCAGCTTCTCGCCGGTGCGGGCGACGCAGACCGAGAGGTCGTGGTAGTAGTCCGCCCAGGTCCCCGCGTCGAACTCCCCCTCGGCGAGGGTTGCCGCGACACGCTCCGCCCAGCCGGCGACCACCGAGGCGGGCGGGGGGAGGTCCAGTCCGCGGGCCGTCCCCAGCGCGACCAGCCGCTCGACACGCGGGGAGGGAAGCAGCGGGTCGATCAGGTGGGGGACTCCGGCGGCGGCGACGGCCTGCGGGGTGAACACGCGAGCCTGGCCGGGGCCGCGCCACACATAGCCCTCACGGAACGAGGTACGGGCGCCCCGGGGGTGCAGTACGGGCATGAACGGCACGTCGTCGAACTCGCGGTCCTGAGCCTTGAAGGCCACTTCCAGGCGCGGCAGTTGGTCGTGTTCCCAGCAGATGAGGTCGAGGAGTGCGCCCGCGGGCAGCTCGACGCGCCCCTCGTCGACCAGGACGGCCGCCCGTGCGCAGGCCTCGGCGGCGGTGTCGAGCAGCAGGTCGTTCCACCGCGTGGACTCCGTCATGGTGCGTCGGCTCACGTCCGTGTGGAAAGGGGCGTTGACGAACCCGCGCACCGGAGAGGTCCGCTCCGCCCCCATGGGCAGGAACGTGAACAGCCTGCCGCGTTCCAGCGGCTCGCCGGCGGGCACCGCCACGCTGACCACGGCCGAGTCGGCCAGCGCCTGCCAGCCGTCCTTCAGCGCTCCGGACCCCAGGCCGGCGGCGACGGCCTCGTGCGCGCGCTCGCTGTCCACGGCGGCCGTCACCATGATCAGGCGGGTGCGGCGGCGCAGCGTGATCTGCTGGATCTTCAGGCCGCGGGCGGTGAAGAGCGTGTCCACCGCGCGGGTGTAGACGCGGTGGTGCCGTCGGCCGCCCGCGCGGTGCGTCACGGACACCTTTCCGAGGCGGTCCAGGAAGAGTTCGAACGGCGCCCTGTCGTCGGTCAGTTCGCGCAGCTGGCGTACGGCCTCCCGCCTCGCCTCGGCGGAGCGCAGCGGGAGCCGGACCACGGTCACCAGCCCTCGCCGACGGAAGGGCGCCACCGCGGTCGGGATGTCGTCCACCGGGACCGGCACCTTCAAGGACGCGAGATTGGCCCGCAGTTGGCCGACGGCCTCCGGCCGACCGGGCGCGACCTGGTCGGCGAGCCGGTCGAAGTCGCCGTCCCGGGCGAAGCGGAAGCAGAATCCGTCGAAGGACTTGGAGGTGGGCCCGACGACGCTGTACAGCTCGGGGGCGGCGGTGAGTTGGAGCACGCTCTTGAAGCCGATGCCCTTGTGGCCGATGCCCTCGTCGGGGCGTTTGCTCGACAGGGCGATGCTGCACAGGGCTTCGAAGTTCTGGTACCCGAGGGGCTTACCGCCGTTCGCCACGTACAGCACGCCGTGCTCGCCCTCGTCCTCGTCGAGGACGATCTCGACGCGGCCTTCGCCGTGCCGGGCGGGGTGCGCGTCGTGGGCGTTCTGCAGCAGTTCGACCAGCACGCGTCCCGAGTACTCGGGCGAGAGCATCCGCTCGGTGACCTCTTTGAGTTCGAGGGCGGCTCTGCGGCCGCGCCTCAGGTCGTCGAGGCATCCCTCGGCCTCCATGACCGCCGTCGCCACGACCCGCTTCCGCCTGGCCGCACCGGCGCGGCCGACACCCTGCCGCGCTCGTTTCCGCTCGTCCGTCACTCGTTCCCCCGAAGTCCCCGCCAAGCCCCCTGAAAGCACTGATCCCGACCATAGGGGGTACCACTGACAATCGGCGGCGGAATGCCGGGGGGCGGGGGCTCGGGTGCCCCCGCCCGCCGGTACGGACTTTCCCTCAGCTCGCGGAGCAGGTCGCCCCGTTCAGGGTGAAGGCCGTCGGGGCCGCGTTCGTGGCTCCCTTGGTGCCGATGAAGCCGACGGTGACGGAGCCGCCGGCGGGGATGGTGTTGGTGTAGGAGGCGGGGGTGACGGCGACCGTGCCGCCGCTCTGGGTGGCGGTGCCGCCCCACATGTTGGTGACGGTCTGGCCGTTGGCGAAGGTGAAGCCGAGCTTCCAGCCGGTGAGGGCGGCGGTGCCGGTGTTGCGGATGGCGATCTCGCCCTGGAAGCCGCCCTGCCAGTCGCCCACGACGCGGTAGCCGACGGAGCAGGTGCCGGTGGGGGCGTCGTCGGTGGTGACGGTGACCGTGGCCGAGCGGGTCGAGCGGTTGCCGGCCGCGTCACGGGCGTAGACGGCGAAGGTGTACGCCGTGTCGGGGGTGAGGCCGGTGAGCGTCGTGGAGGTGGTGGTGGAGGAGGCGGCCGCGGTCTCCGTGGTGCCGTTGACGCGGACCACGTCGTAGCGCGTCACGCCAACGTTGTCGGAGGAGGCGGGCCAGGTCAGCGTGGCCGAGGTGGCGGTCACGGCGGAGGCGACGGGAGTGCCGGGGGCGGTCGGTGCCTGGGTGTCGCCGGTGCCGCCGCCGAAGATCGTGGCTTCCTTCGAGGTCTGGGCGATGCCGTTGGCGCCGTTGAAGATGCGCTGGCCCCACGCGCTGAGGCGGCTCGGGTCGAAGTCGATCGCCAGGTCGAGGATCGGGTCGGTGTTGCCGCTCCAGGACCAGGCCAGGTAGCCGAGGTCGAGCTGCTCGGCGGTGGCCATCATGGTGTCCTCGTCGGGATCGCCCCACTGGTCGGCGGGACCGCCGAACTCACCGATGAGGAGCGGGAGTTTGGCGTTGACGAAGGCGTTGAGGTAGTCGGTGATCTCCGCCGCCGTGTCGAAGACGCTGTACATGTGGATCGAGAAGATCAGGTTGCCGGTGGTGTCGGCGTCGTAGACGCTCTGGGCGTTGGCGCGCATGACGCCCTGCCAGTCCTGGCCCCAGTTGGGCGCGTCCACCATGATCGTGTGCTGGAAGCCGGCGGTCCGCAGCTTCTGGATCGCGGCGATGGTGGGGGCGGTCCAGCCGTCGGGATTGGTGTTGCCCCAGGGCTCGTTGCCGATGTTGATGATGATGTGGTTCTCCTGGCCGGCCAGGACGTTCTTCAGGCCGATCCAGTAGTCGGCGGCGTGGTCGAGGGTGCCGGCGGCGGCCTCCTCGCCGTAGCCGGTGGTGTCGTGCACCTCCAGGACGCAGATCAGCCGGTTGGCCTTGCACTGGGTGATGACGTTGGCCACGTCCGCAGCGCTGTTGGCGGTCCAGCGGTGGCCGTCGGCGAGGACGACACGGACCGTGTTGGCGCCGAGTGCCTTGACGTCGGCCAGGGACTGCGTCTCGTTGGGGTACCAGGTGTGGGCGTGGTTGACGCCCCGCATCACGAAGTCGTTGCCGTTGGCTTCGAGCAGGCGGCCGTTGCTGATGTGGAGACCGGTGGCCCGCGCGCCGGACGGCTCCGCCACCGCGACGGCCGGGAACAGCGCTCCGAGCAGGGCGATCCCCAGCAGGGTCGCGAGTCCTGCCAGTAGACGAACCAGTGTCGTGCTTCTTGTTCTTCTCACTGCGACTCCAAGAGTGAGCGCCAAGAAACTCAGGCATCAGAGGAAACTGTTATGGGAGCGCTCCCATACAAGCCACTCCGACACGTACACGTCAAGGCATCGCGCACAGAGCGGGACAGTGGCCGCCGCGTCAGACCGCCACGGACAGGACGTGTGCCTGCCACGCCTCCAGTGCCACGAACAGGCCGGCGTCGGCCAGTTCGTCGCCCGCGCGGTCGTACGTCTGCCCCGTGAGCAGGTCGGTCAGGCGGTGCTCGCGGCCCCGGAGGTCGTCCCACGGGAGCGGCACCCGGCCCTGGGCCGGGTGGTCGGAGTCGTTGACGACGACCAGGTGGCGCGCGTCGGTGTCGGTCCAGCTCCAGGCGAGCAGGGCGCGGTGGCTGTCGTTGTCCGGCCAGCCGGCCGGGGTCAGCCCGCGCCATCCGCCCCGGCGTACGGCGGCCGCGGCCTCCAGCAGCCGGCTGTAGAACGTGCGGGTCGGTTCGTCGGCCGGTTCCTGGGGCCTGCGGGCGAGGAAGACCGGCGGGCGCACCCGGCGGCCCTCGAACTGGCCCTCGTGCCACAGGGTCGCGCCGGGGAGGGTCGCGACGGTCACGGCCGCCGCCCGGCCGCGTGCGCCGGGGAGGGTGGCGGCGGCCCGGGGTTCGTCGTGGTTCTCCAGGAAGCGGACCAGGCCCTGCTGGTACACGAGGTCGGCGTGCAGGTGGGCGCGGACGGAGTCGGCGTCCTCGTGGGCGAGGCGGTCGTAGAGCCGCTTGTCGTAGCAGTGGTCGAACCCCTGCTGTTGGAGGGCCCCTTCGAGGTCCCAGTAGGCCTCGGCGACGAACAGCAGGCCGGGGTGGCGCTCGCGCACGCGCGGGACGACGTACGGCCAGAAGTCGTCGACGGGCGGTGGGCCCGCGCGGTCTCCCCAGGTCTTGGCGAAGACGTCGTTCATCAGCAGCATCGCCATGTCGCAGCGCACACCGTCCGCCTGGTCGCCGATGGAGACCAGGGTGTCGATCGTGGCCGCCCGCAACTCGTCGCTGAAGGCGTTCAGTTGGGCCACGTCCGGCCAGGGCGCGAAGAAGGGGTCGCGGCCCCGGGCGTAGATCCGTCCGCCGGTCTCGACGAAGGCCTCCGGTGTGCGGGTCAGGTCCTCCTCGGTGCCCCGGATCAGGCAGTCGGGGCGTTCGGTGAGCCAGGGGTGGTCCGGGGCGACATGGTTGGGGACATGGTCGAGGATCAACTTCAGTCCCCGTGAGGCCAGTTGGGCCCGGGCGGCGGCCAGTCCGTCCGGGCCGCCGAGGGAGGCGTCGACGACGTAGTTCCGTACGCAGTACGGGGATCCGGCGATGTCGGCCTCGGTGACGTCGGGCAGGGCGGCGCGGAAGGACGCCATCAGGTGCTCGTCGCGCAGCGCGATCCGCAGTCCTGCCGGGCTGCGCTCCCAGACGCCCATCAGCCAGACGGTGTCGATGCCGGGCCGCGCGACCTCGTCCCAGACCTCGCCGGGCACCTCACCCAGGGTGACGGGCCGTCCGTAGCGGTGGCTCAACTCCCCCAGCCAGACGAGCGTGTTGATCTCGTAGATCACCGTCACGACAGCGGCTCCTCCCGCTCGCCCGGGGGCCTGAGCGACTCCCGCCCGCCCTGCTGCCACTCGTCGGCGCCGATGGTGTGGAACAGCGTCACCGTGGCCGCGACCAGGCCGGTCCAGCCGGTCTGGTGGGAGGCGCCGAGACCGGCGCCGTTGTCGCCGTGGAAGTACTCGTAGAAGAGGATCAGGTCCTTCCAGTGCGGGTCCTTGGCGAACACGCTCTGCGCGCCGTGGACGGGACGGTGGCCGTCGGTGTCGGGCAGGAAGGTGGAGGTGAGCCGGTCGGAGATCTCGCGGGCCACCTCGTACAGGTTGAGCTGTCGTCCGGAGCCGGTCGGGCACTCCACGGTGAACTCGGGGCCGTGGTAGCCGTGCAGGTTGAGCAGCGCGCGGATGAGGAGGATGTTCATCGGGAACCACACCGGGCCGCGCCAGTTGGAGTTGCCGCCGAACATGCCCGAGTCGGATTCGGCGGGCAGATAGCCGACGCCGTAGGTCCGGCCGCCGACCTCGAAGGAGTACGGGTGGTCCGCGTGGTGGCGGGAGAGCGAGCGGATGCCGTGCGGTCCGAGGAACTCCTTCTCGTCCAGCATGCGGGCCAGGATGCGGCGCAGCCGGTCCTCGCCGAAGAGGGCGAACAGATAGCGGCCGTCGGCGGTCGGGTCCGCGGTGGCATGCTGGGTGACGAAGGCCTCGACGGCCGGGTGTCGCCTGATGAACTCCTTCGCTCCCTCGACCAGTTGGGGGAAGCGCTGGTCGGTCCGGCCGCCGATGATGCTGGTCGCCGCCAGCGGTATCAAGCCGACCAGGGACCGCACCTTCAGCCGGGTGGCGCTGCCGTCGGGCAGTCGCAGCACGTCGTAGAAGAAGCCGTCCTCCTCGTCCCACAGGCTGGCGTTGTCCCGGCCGATGCGGTTCATGGCGACGGCGATCCAGGCGAAGTGCTCGAAGAGCATCTGCGCCTGCTCGACGTAGACGGGGTTGTCCACGGCGAGTTCGATGGCGATGTCCAGGAGGTTCTGGCAGTACAGGGCCATCCAGGCGGTGCCGTCGGCCTGGTCGAGGTGGCCGCCGGTGGGCAGGGGCGCGCTGCGGTCGAAGACGCCGATGTTGTCGAGTCCGAGGAAGCCGCCCTGGAAGACGTTGTTGCCGTCGACGTCCTTGCGGTTGAGCCACCAGGTGAAGTTCTTCATCAGCTTCTGGAAGGCGTTCTCCAGGAAGGCCCGGTCGGCCTTGCCGGTGCGGTGCTTCTCCAGTTCGTAGACGAACAGGACCGCCCAGGCGTGCACGGGCGGGTTGACGTCGCCGAAGTTCCATTCGTACGCCGGGATCTGGCCGTTGGGATGCAGATACAGGCGGCGCAGCAGCAGGTCCAGCTGGCCCTTGGCGAAGCCGATGTCGACCATGGCCAGGGGGAGGGTGTGGAAGGCGAGGTCCCAGGCCGCGAACCAGGGGTACTCCCAGGTGTCGGGCATCGACATGACCTCGTCGTTGACCATGTGGTACCAGGAGCTGTTGCGGATGCGCGGGTCCGCGGAGAGCGGGTCGACGCCGTGCTCGGCGAGCCAGCGCTCGACGTCCAGGTAGTAGTACTGCTTGCTCCAGAGCATCCCGGCGAGCGCCTGGCGGACCATGCGGCGCTCCTCCTCGCCCATGCCGTCGGGGGCGAGAGCGGCGTAGAAGGCGTCGGCCTCGGTGCGGCGGGTGTCCAGTACCGCGCCGAACTCACCCCAGGGGTCGGTGAGTTCGGTGCCGGTCAGGCGCAGGCGGATGGTGGCGCTGCCGCCGCCGGGGACGGTCAGGACGTGGTGGACGGCCGCTTTGGTGCCGGTGCGTTCGGGGTTGACTGCGGCGCTCTCGCCGTGGACGACGTAGCGGTCGATGCCGTCCTTGACGTACGGCGTGGTGTTGGGGCTGCCGAAGACGCGCTCGTTGTTGGTCTCGTTGCCGGTGAAGAGGGGCTCGCCCTGGTGGTACAGCCATCGCGGGCCGAGTTCCTCGTGGTCGGCGCGGACGGCGCCGTCCGCGGCGCGCAGTGCGGGGACCGCCGTACCGCCGGCCCAGGACCAGGTGTGGCGGAACCAGAGGGTCGGCAGCAGGTGCAGCACGGACTCGTCGGGGCCCCGGTTGTGCGCGGTGATCTCGACCAGGAGGTCCTCGGGGCCGGCCTTGGCGTACTCGACGACCACGTCGAAGTAGCGGTCCTCGTCGAAGACACCGGTGTCGAGGAGCTCGTACTCGAAGTCGCGGCGGCCCCGGCCCTCGTTGGTGGCGACGAGGTCGCCGTAGGGGAACTCGCCCTGGGGGTACTTGTAGAGGTACTTCATGTACGAGTGGGTGGGCGTGTTGTCGACGTAGAAGTAGTACTCCTTGACGTCCTCGCCGTGGTTGCCCTCGGCGTTGGTCAGACCGAACATCCGCTCCTTGAGGATCGGATCGCGGCCGTTCCACAGGGCCAGCGCGAAGCACAGCCGCTGTTTGTCGTCGCTGACGCCGGCGATGCCGTCCTCGCCCCAGCGGTAGGCGCGGGAGCGGGCCTGGTCGTGGGTGAAGTACGACCAGGCCTCGCCGTCCGGGCTGTAGTCCTCCCGGACGGTGCCCCACTGACGCTCGCTCAGGTACGGCCCCCAGCGCCGCCAGGGCGCCGTCCCCGCGTCCGCCTCCGCCAGTCGCCGCCGCTCGGCATCCGGTGCGCCACTGCCCGTCGCCATCGCCCGTCCTCCTCGCCGCCCGGCACCCGTGTCCGGGACGTCCAGACTCGGACGGGCGGGGGCGGTCCGCAATGGCGGTGGGCCATATGGAAGCGGGCTCCTCGGTTCCGGGCTCAGGCGATCTCGACCAGCAGATCACCGCCCTCGACCTGCTGGATCCTGTTGATGGCGAGGCGGGAGACCCGGCCGGCCTTCGGGGCGGTGATCGCGGCCTCCATCTTCATCGCCTCGATGGTGGCGACCGTGGCACCGGCGTCGACCTCGTCGCCCTCGGCGACGGTCAGGGTGACGACTCCGGCGAACGGCGCGGCCACATGGCCGGGGTCGGAGCGGTCGGCCTTCTCGGTGGTGGGGATGTCGGAGGAGGCGGCGGCGTCCCGCACCTGGATCGGGCGCAACTGGCCGTTCAGGGTGGACATCACGGTGCGCAGGCCGCGCTCGTCGGCCTCGCCGACGGCCTCCAGGGCGATGAGGAGGCGGACGCCGGGCTCCAGGTCGACGGCGTACTCCTTGCCGGGCCTGAGGCCGTAGAAGAAGTCCTTGCTGTCCAGCAGGCTGGTGTCGCCGTAGCTCTGGCGGTGGGTCTCGAACTCGCGGGTCGGGCCCGGGAACAGCAGCCGGTTGAGGGTGGCGCGCCGGTCCTTCTCCAGTCCGGTGCGGTCCTCGGCGGTCAGCTCCGTCACGGGCTTGGCCTCGGCCCGGCCCTCCAGCGCCCGGCTGCGGAACGGCTCCGGCCAGCCGCCGGGCGGCGTGCCCAGCTCGCCGCGCAGGAAGCCGATGACGGAGTCGGGGATGTCGAAGCGGTTCGGTGTCTGTTCGAACTCCTCGGGGCTGACCCCGGCGCCGACCAGGTGCAGGGCGAGGTCGCCGACGACCTTGGAGGAGGGCGTGACCTTCACCAGGTGGCCGAGGATGCGGTCGGCGGCGGCGTACATCGCCTCGATGTCCTCGAAGCGGTCACCGAGGCCGAGGGCCACGGCCTGGGTGCGCAGGTTGGACAGCTGGCCGCCGGGGATCTCGTGGTCGTAGACGCGTCCGGTCGGGGAGGCCAGGCCCGCCTCGAAGGGGGCGTAGATCCTGCGGACGCTCTCCCAGTACGGCTCCAGGTCGCCGACGGCCCTCAGGTCCAGGCCGGTGGGCCGCTCGGAGTGGTCGGTGGCGGCCACGATCGCGGACAGCGACGGCTGGGAGGTCGTCCCGGCCATGGACGCCACCGCTCCGTCCACGGCGTCCGCGCCCGCCTGGACGGCCGCCAGGTAGGTGGCGAGCTGGCCGCCGGCCGTGTCGTGGGTGTGGATGTGCACGGGCAGGTCGAACTCGCGGCGCAGCGCGGAGACCAGCTTGGCGGCGGCGGGCGCGCGGAGCAGGCCCGCCATGTCCTTGACGGCCAGGACGTGGGCGCCCGCGTCGACGATCTGCTCGGCCAGCCGGAGGTAGTAGTCGAGGGTGTAGAGCTGTTCGTTGGGGTCGGACAGGTCGGAGGTGTAGCACAGGGCGACCTCGGCGACGGCCGTCCCGGTCGCGCGGACGGCGTCGATGGCGGGCCGCATCTGGTTCACGTCGTTGAGGGCGTCGAAGATGCGGAAGATGTCGATGCCGGTGGCGGTGGCCTCCTGGACGAAGGCGTCGGTCACCTCCGTCGGGTACGGCGTGTAGCCGACGGTGTTGCGGCCGCGCAGCAGCATCTGGAGGCAGATGTTGGGGACGGCCTCGCGCAGGGCGGCCAGCCGGTCCCAGGGGTCCTCGGCGAGGAAGCGCAGGGCCACGTCGTAGGTGGCGCCGCCCCAGCACTCCAGGGAGAGCAGTTCGGGCAGGGTGCGGGCGACCACCGGGGCGACGGCGAGGAGGTCCTTGGTGCGGACGCGGGTGGCCAGCAGTGACTGGTGGGCGTCGCGGAAGGTGGTGTCGGTGACGCCGATGGTCCGCGACTCGCGCAGCCAGCGGGCGAAGCCCTCGGGGCCGCGGGCCGTGAGGATCTGCTTCGAGCCCGCGGACGGCTCGGTACCGGCGTCCACCTGGGGCAGCTTGGTCGTGGGGTCGATCAGGTCGGGGCGTTCGCCGTGCGGCTTGTTGACCGTGACGTCGGCCAGGTAGGTGAGCAGCTTGGTGCCGCGGTCGGCGGAGTGCCGGGAGGTGAGCAGGTGCGGGCGTTCTTCGATGAACGACGTGGTGACACGGCCCGCCTGGAAGTCCGGGTCGTCCAGGACCGCCTGGAGGAACGGGATGTTCGTGGCCACACCGCGGATGCGGAACTCGGCCACGGCACGCCGGGCGCGGTTGACCGCGGTGGTGAAGTCCCGGCCCCGGCAGGTGAGTTTGACCAGCATCGAGTCGAAGTGCGCGCTGATCTCCGTACCGGCGTGGGTGGTGCCGCCGTCCAGGCGGATGCCGGAGCCGCCGGGCGAGCGGTAGGCACTGATGCGGCCGGTGTCCGGGCGGAAGCCGTTGGCGGGGTCCTCGGTGGTGATACGGCACTGGAGGGCGGCGCCGCGCAGGGTGACCGTCTCCTGGGAGAGGCCGAGGTCGGCGAGGGTGGCGCCGGCGGCGATGCGCAGCTGGGCCTGGACGAGGTCGACGTCGGTGACCTCCTCGGTGACCGTGTGCTCGACCTGGATGCGCGGGTTCATCTCGATGAAGACGTGGTTGCCGTCGCGGTCGAGGAGGAACTCGACGGTGCCGGCGTTGCGGTAGCCGATCTCGCGGGCGAACCTCACCGCGTCGGCGCAGATCCGCTCGCGCAGCTGGGGGTCGAGGTTGGGCGCGGGCGCCAGCTCGATGACCTTCTGGTGGCGGCGCTGCACCGAACAGTCGCGTTCGAACAGGTGGATGACGTTGCCCTGGCCGTCGGCGAGGATCTGTACCTCGATGTGGCGGGGGTCGACGACGGCCTTCTCCAGGAAGACGGTGGCGTCACCGAACGCGGAGGCCGCCTCGCGGGCCGCCGCCTCGATGGACTCCCGCAGCTGCGCGGGCTCCTGGACCCGGCGCATGCCGCGTCCGCCGCCGCCGGCGACCGCCTTGACGAAGACGGGGAAGCCGATGTCGTCGGCGGCGCGGACCAGTTCGTCGATGTCGGTGGAGGGGGCCGAGGAGCCCAGCACGGGGACGCCCGCGGCGCGGGCGGCGGCGACCGCGCGGGCCTTGTTGCCGGTGAGTTCCAGGATGTCGGCGCTGGGTCCGACGAACGTGATGCCCGCCTCCTCGCACGCGCGTGCGAGCTCGGGGTTCTCGGAGAGGAAGCCGTAGCCCGGGTAGACGGCGTCGGCGCCGGACTGCCGGGCGGCACGGACGATCTCGTCGACGGAGAGGTAGGCCCGCACCGGATGCCCGGGTTCGCCGATCTCGTAGGCCTCGTCGGCTTTGAGCCGGTGCAGTGAGTTGCGGTCCTCGTGCGGGAAGACGGCGACGGTTCGCGCGCCGACCTCGTATCCGGCGCGGAAGGCGCGGATCGCGATCTCACCACGGTTGGCGACGAGTACCTTGCGGAGCATTCCCGTTCCCTTCGGCCTGCCGGTGAAGAACACCCATGGTGTCGGCTGTGTCGGCTTCTGGCCATGAGAGGCGGGTCACGTACCGGAGGGTGTTTTGCCATCCTGCGTGCTGGTTCGGCAGCGGTTTCAGACCGGGCCGGGGCCCGAGTCGCCCTTGAGGCGCTCCAGATCGGACGGGCGGACCTGGATGACCAGTACCGCGATCAGCGCCGCGACGACGGTGAAGATCGCCGCCATCACGAAGGCGGCCGAGACCCCCGCGGTGAGCACCTCGTCGGCCCAGCGGCCCGGCAGTTGCCCGGTGCGTTCGAACCGCAGGCGCTCGGCCGGGGTGGCCTGGGCGAGGAAGCGCGGGATCTGCTTCTCCGCCTCGTTGGTGCTGGCCGTACCGAACATGGTGACCAGGATGGACAGCCCCAGCGAGCCGCCGACCTGCTGGGTGGCGTTGAGGAGGCCGGAGGCGGCGCCGGTCTCCTGGACGGGCACATTGGACAGCGCCATCAGGGTGAGCGAGACGAACTCCATGCCCATGCCGAGACTGAAGACGAGCATCGGCCCGAGGACGCTGCCCGCGTAGGTGGAGTGCACGTCGGTCAGGGTCAGCCAGGCCAGGCCGGTCGCCGCGAGGACGGCGCCCACCACCATGAAGGGCTTGGGGCCGTACGTGGGCAGGAACCGTGAGGCCAGTCCGGCGCCGACCGCGATGACCGCACTGACCGGCAGGAAGGCGAGACCGGCCGCGAGCGGGCTGAAGTCCAGCACGTTCTGCACGAAGAGCGTGAGGAAGAAGAACATCCCGAAGATGGCGGCGGCCAGGCAGAGCATGATGCCGTAGGTGCCGGCGCGGTTGCGGTCGGCGAACATGTGCAACGGCGTGATCGGCTGCCGGGATCTCCGCTCGATCAGCACGAACACCGCGAGGACGACGACGGCCACCCCGAAGGAGGCCAGGGTCAGCGCGTCCCGCCAGCCGTCCTGCGCGGCGCGGATGAAGCCGTACACCAGCAGCACCATGCCGACCGTGGAGGTGAGGGCGCCGGTGATGTCGAAGCGGCCGGGGTGGCGTTCGGACTCCCTGATCCAGCGAGGGGTGGCGAGCACGATGAGCAGGCCGATGGGCACGTTGACGAAGAGCACCCAGCGCCAGTTGAGCCACTCCACGAGAACGCCGCCGGCGAGCAGTCCGATCGCGCCGCCGCCCGCCGAGACGGCGGCGAAGACCCCGAAGGCCCGGTTGCGTTCCGGCCCTTCACGGAAGGTCGTGCTGATCAGGGCGAGCGAGGTCGGGGAGGCGATGGCGCCGCCGACGCCCTGGAGGGCGCGCGCGGCCAGGAGTTGGCCGGCGTTCTGGGAGAGACCGCCGAGCAGGGAGGCCAGCACGAACAGCAGCACGCCGAAGACGAAGACGCGCCGTCTGCCGAGGATGTCCCCGGCCCGCCCGCCGAGGAGCAACAGGCCGCCGAAGGTCAGCGTGTAGGCGTTGACCACCCAGGACAGGTTGGCGGTGGAGAAGTCCAGGGAGCGCTGGATCTCCGGCAGCGCGATGTTCACGATGGTGATGTCCAGGACCACCATCAGCTGACAGGACGCGATGACCAGCAGGGCCATGGAGTTTCCACCACCGCCGGCTTTCTGCTGGGCGGTGGTCTGCGGCGAGGAGTTCGGCTGCGCTGTACCCATGGCGTGTCGGGGCCGGGCCCCGGGTGGAGTCGGTGAACGGTTCCGTCCACTGTTCGACCGTACGCCCGCTTCCTGATCGTCACCACTCGATTGGCGGTACCCGCCCGCGCGCCGGTGGAGTCACTCCCAGACCACGACGTTGCGCCGGACCGGCACGGTCGAGGCGTCGGCGGCGAAGAGTTCGGGCGAGTGCGCGCGGATGCGCTCGATGTCGTCGAAGACGGCCCGCAGGTGGGTGCGCATGGCGGTGCGCGCGCGGGGGAGGTTCCCGCCGACGACCGCGTCGAAGATCTCGTGATGCTGGGCGGCGAAGACGGCCGGCGAGACGTTCTCATGGAGGCCGAGGCGCCGGGCCCGGTCCAGATGCCCCTTCGCGGCGGCGACGGTGTTCCAGACGTCGCCGTGGCCGCTGAGCCGCATCAGGCCGTGGTGGAAGGCCTCGTCCAGCGCGAAGAACTCCTCCAGGCCGAGATCCGCGCGCCGCTGGCGTCCGAGGTTGTCCCGCAGCTCCTCGACGACCGCGGTGTCGAGCCGGTCGGGCAGGCTCTCCAGGGAGGCGAGTTCCACGGCCTCGCGCAGGAACTGGGCGTCGGCGACCTGGGCCGGGTCGACCCGGGAGACGAAGGATCCGATCTTCGGGAAGACCTGCACCAGGCCCTCCTGGGACAGCAGGATCAGGCTCTCGCGCACCGGAGTGCGGCTGACGCCCAGGGACGCGGCGAGTTCGTTCTCCGAGAGGGCGGCGCCCGGGGCGAGTTCCAGGGTCAGGACCATCTGACGCAACTTCAGATAGATGTCGCGCCGACTCGTCCGCCCGTTCGTTTGAGCCATGCCCACATCGTACGTAGAGCGGCGCCACAAGTATTGCTCCGTTGCGCGACAGATGCTTGTATACAAGCACTTCGCGACCAAGGAGCTCTGTGAGTCCCGTGAGCAAGATCGAACGTGCCGAGGTTCTCGTCGCCTCGCCCGGCCGCACCTTCGTCACCCTGCGCATCACCACCACCGACGGCGTCACCGGCCTCGGGGACGCCACGCTCAACGGCCGTGAGCTGGCCGTCGCGAGCTATCTGCGCGACCACGTGGTCCCGCTGCTGATCGGCCGGGACCCCGCCCGCATCGAGGACATGTGGCAGTACCTGTACAAGGGCGCCTACTGGCGGCGCGGCCCCGTCACCATGACCGCGATCGCCGCCGTCGACACCGCGCTGTGGGACATCAAGGGCAAGGTGGCCGGACTGCCCGTCTACCAGCTCCTCGGCGGCCGCTCCCGCGACGGCGTCCTGGTCTACTCCCACGCCAGCGGCACCGACGTGCCCTCCCTCCTGGACGACGTCGAGCGCTATCTGGAGCTGGGCTACAAGGCCGTACGGGCCCAGGCCGCCGTACCCGACGTCGGGGGCACCTACGGCGTGCGCAAGGGCAGGGTCTACGAACCCGCCGCGACGGAGCTGCCCGAGGAGCAGCCCTGGGACACCGAGGCGTATCTCGGTTTCGCACCCACCTATCTGGAGGCCGTGCGGGAGCGGTTCGGCTTCGGCTTCCATCTGCTGCACGACGTGCACCACCGGCTGACACCGATCGAGGCGGCCCGGTTCGGCAAGAGCGTCGAGGGCTGCCGGCTGTTCTGGATGGAGGACCCCACCCCGGCCGAGAACCAGGAGTCCTTCCGGCTGATCCGCGAGCACACCACCACGCCGATCGCGGTCGGCGAGGTCATGAACTCCATCTGGGACGTCCAGCACCTGATCACCGGACAGCTCATCGACTACGTCCGTACCACGGTCGTGCACGCCGGCGGCATCACCCACCTGCGCCGCATCTTCGACCTCGCCGCGCTCCACCAGGTGCGCACCGGCTCGCACGGGGCGACCGACCTCTCCCCCGTCAGCATGGCCGCCGCCGTGCACCTGGACATCGCCGTGCCCAACTTCGGCATCCAGGAGCACATGGGCCACCCGGAGGAGACCGCCGAGGTGTTCCGCACGGGGGTGACCTTCGCCGACGGCATGCTCCACCCCTCCGAGGAACCGGGCCTGGGTGTCGCGTACGACGACAAGGCGGCCGAGCGGTTCCCCTACCGGCGGCGCTATCTCCCCGTCGCGCGCCGCCTCGACGGCTCGGTGCACGACTGGTGAGCGCCGTGCTGAACCGTACGACGGTCTCCCGGCTGGCGCCCGGGCTGCGCCCCGCGGTCGATCCGGCCGAACTGCGCCCCCGTGTCGTCCACTTCGGCCTCGGCGCCTTCCACCGGGCCCACCAGGCGGTGTACACCGAGCGGGCCGCCGCCCTGACCGGTGAGCCCTGGGGCATCGTGGCGGTCGCGCCCCGTTCGGCGCAGACCGTACGCGCCCTGCGGGAGCAGGACTGTCTGTACTCGCTGACCGAGCGCCGCCCGGACGGCGACCGCTGCCGGGTCGTCGGCTCGGTCGTGGACGCGCTGGCCATGGGACCGGACGCCAAGGCCGTCGACGCCCTGCTCATGGACCCCGCGGTCACCGTCGTCACGCTGACCGTGACGGAGAAGGGCTATCAACGCTCCCCGGTGTCGGGCGGGTTGGACACCTCGGCCGTCGCAGCCGACCTCGCCGCCGATCCGGACGGTCCCCTCACCACGGTGATCGGGCGCCTGGCCGCCGGACTCGCCGCCCGGATGCGCGCGGGGGCGCCGCCGGTCAGCGTGGTGTCCTGCGACAACATGGCGGACAACGGCGGCGTGCTGCGCCGGGTCGTCGAGGATTTCGTCCGGGCGTCCAACTGGCCGGACCGGGCGCGGGTCCTGGAGCGGATGGCCGAGGCCGTCGCCTTCCCCGCCACGGTCGTGGACCGGATCGTGCCCGCCGTCGGGGAGGCCGACCGGACCGGCGCACTGGCCACTCTCGGGCTGCGCGACGCACTGCCGGTGACCGCCGAGCCCTACCGGCAGTGGGTACTGGAGGACTCCTTCGCCGCACCCCGGCCGCCCTGGGAGCACGACGGCGCCCTGTTCGTCCCGGACGTGACGCCGTATCAGCTCACCAAACTGCGGCTGCTCAACGGCTCCCACTCGGCACTGGCCTACGTCGGCACGGCGGCCGGTCTCACCACGATCGCCGAGACCATGGCGGCCCAGTGGGGCGAGCGCCTGGTGCGGGCGCTGTGCGCGGAGGTCGCGCCCACCCTCCCCGCGGGCGGCCCCGATCCCGCCGGGTACGCCGACGACCTCGTGGCGCGCTTCCGGAATCCCGCGATGCGGCATCTGCTGCGGCAGATCGGCTCCGACGGATCACTGAAGATCCAGGAGCGCTGGCTGCCCGCCCTGCGGGAGCTGCGGGCCCGCGGCGCCGGCACACCGGTGCTCGAACTTGCCCTGGCTGCATGGGCGTTGAGCACCGGTCCGGTGACGTCGGTGCGCGACCTGCTCTCCTCCGTGGGCGCGGCCGACCTGGCGGACGACGACGCCCTCGTCACCGCCGTCACGCAACGGCTGCCCGCCCTGCGTGCCGGACGCGTCGAGATCTGACTCCCCCGCTCTCCCCTCTCCGCCCCTCTCCTCCCCTGCTCCTACTTCTCTGTGAAAGAGCGTCACTTCACTCCCCGAACAACGGAGTTCCCGATGAAGGACAGCGTCATAGCCGCTCAGCAGACGCCCACCGCGCCACGCGGTACCCGCGATCTGGCCCGGGCCGCCGTCTCGGGCTGGCTCGGCACCGCCATGGAGTTCATGGACTTCCAGCTCTACTCGCTGGCCGCCGCGATCGTCTTCAACAAGATCTTCTTCCCGGACGTCAGCCCCGCCATCGGCCTGATCGCCGCGATGGCGACCTACGGCGTCGGATACGTCGCCCGGCTCGCGGGGGCCGTCTACTTCGGGCGGATGGGCGACCGGATCGGCCGCAAGAAGGTCCTCTACCTCACGATCCTGCTGATGGGTGCCTCCACCACCCTCATCGGCGCGCTGCCCACCTACGCCACCATCGGCATCCTCGCCCCGATCCTGCTGGTCGCGCTGCGACTCGTGCAGGGCTTCGGCGCGGGGGCCGAGATCGCCGGCGCGACGGTGCTGCTGGCCGAGTACGCCCCCGTCCGGCGGCGCGGGCTCGTCGCCTCGCTGGTGTCGCTGGGCACCAACTCCGGCACGCTCGCCGCCTCCGGTCTGTGGGCGATCCTGCTGGCCGTGCTCAGCGAGGACCAACTGATGTCCTGGGGCTGGCGGTTGCCGTTCCTGCTCAGCTTCGCGCTGATGTTCTTCGCGGTCTGGCTGCGGCGGGGGCTGAAGGAGAGCCCGGTGTTCGAGGAGCGCGCCGACGTGGTCGACGGGGTGGCGCTGGGCCGCGACGAGGTCGAGTCCGCGATCGCCACGGCCGACGAGCAGACCGGCAGTGTCCTGGCCGCCGGTATCCGGCAGCGCAAGGGCAGGTCGTTCTTCCTCGCGCTGGGGCTGCGGTTCGGCCAGGCCGGCAACTCCGGTCTGGTGCAGACGTTCCTCGTCGGCTACATCGCCACCAACCTGGCGGTCGGCCGGTCCGTCCCGACGGACGCGATCGTCTACGGCTCGCTGCTGGGCTTCGCCACCGTGCCGGTGGTCGGTCTGCTCGGTGACCGCTTCGGGCGCCGACCGGTCTACCTCGCGCTCACCCTGCTCACCGCGGTGCTCGCCTTCCCGGTGATGGTCCTGATCACCTCCGGTTCGACGCCGGGCGTGATGCTCGGCATGGTCCTGGGTCTGAACGTCGGTGTCCTCGGCCTGTTCTCGCTGGAGAGTGTCACGATGGCCGAACTCTTCGGCGCCCGCACCCGATTCACCCAGCTCGCGCTCGCCAAGGAGATCGGCGGCATCCTCGCCACCGCGATCGGCCCGGTCCTCGCGGCCACCCTCACCGCCGTGACCGGCAGTTGGTGGCCGATCGCGGCGATGCTCATCGTCTACTCCCTCATCACCTTCGTCAGCGCGCTGTTCGCGCCCGAGACCCGCGGACGGGATCTCGTCCGCCTGGAGGACGCCGTATGAAGACGGCCGAGGAACATGTGCGCCCCATCGCCCCGGCTTCCCCCATGAAGGCGGTCGTCGTGCACGGCGCCGGTGACGTGCGCGTCGACGAACGCGACCGGCCGGTGCCCGGGCCCGGCGAGGTGCTGCTCGCCCTGGAGTGGGGCGGGATCTGCGGATCCGACATCGCGTACTGGAAGAAGGGCGCGTCCGGCACCGCCGCGCTCACCCACCCGCTGGTGCTCGGGCACGAGGTCGCGGGCCGGATCGCCGCGCTCGGCGCCGGGGTGACCGGCCTCGACGTGGGGCGGCCGGTCACCGTGCACCCCGCCCGGCCGGTCGGCGACGGCGCCCTGCCCGAGCGGATCGCCGGACGCACCAACCTCCACCCCCGCGTCCGCTACTTCGGCTCCGCGGCCTTCGACCCGCACACCGACGGCGGGTTCAGCGAGTACCGGACGGTCCCCGCGGACCAGATCCGCCCGCTGCCTCAGGGCGTCGGCACCGAACAGGGCGCGCTCGCCGAGCCGTTGGCCGTCGCGCTGCACGCCGTGGGGCGGGTGCCGGACCTGCGCGGCCGTACGGTCCTGGTCAACGGCTGCGGTCCGATCGGCTCCCTCGTCGTGGCCGCCGCCCGGTATCGCGGTGCGGGCACGGTCCTCGCGGCCGACCTGGCACCCGCCTCCCTGAAGGTCGCCCGTGCCATGGGCGCCGACGAGATCCGGGACCTCACCGCGGGCGACACGCTGCCCGAGGACGTGGAGGTGGTCTTCGAGGCGTCCGGCGCCCCGGCCGCGCTGGGCCCGGTCCTGCGGTCCACGGCACGCGGCGGCACCCTCGTCCAGGTCGGCAACCTGCCCGGTACGGCCGCGCCGGCCGCCCTCGGGGACCTGGTGACCCGGGAGATCACCTGGATCGGCTCGTACCGCTTCGTCGACGAGATCGACGAGGCCCTGCGTGCCCTGCGGGACGGCCTGGACGTGACCCCGCTGATCACCCACCGCTTCCCGCTGGAACGGGCCGAGGAGGCCCTTGCGGTGGCCGCCGATCCGGGGAGCGGGAGCAGCAAGGTCATGCTGCGGCTGGCCGCCGGGGCGTGACCGCGCCACCGGACGCCCATCTTTTCGTACGCGCTCGCGCGTCTTTTCGTACGCGCTCACGCGCCCTCTGCCAGGAGAACCTCGTGGATCCCGTGCCCTCGCCGTCCCCGCCCCCTGCCGCCACCGGCCCGGTCCCGGTGGCCGACGTCGTGTGCGTCGGCGAGACGATGGCCGTGCTCAGTCCGCCGGACGCCCGTCCGCTGGGCGAGCAGAACACGCTCCGGATGGCCGTCGGCGGCGCCGAGTCCAACGTCGCCTGCGGACTGGCCGGCCTCGGGCACCGGGCGGCCTGGCTGAGCCGCGTGGGCGACGATCCGTTCGGCCGACGCATCATGGCCGATCTCGCCGCGCGGGGCGTGGACGTGAGCGCCGTGGAGACCGACCCGGAACATCCGACCGGGGTCTACTTCAAGGACCCCGGCCCCGACCGGACCCGTACCTACTACTACCGCGGCGGATCGGCCGCGACCCGGATGGGCCCGGAGCTGGCCCGGGACCCCGTCCTCCGGCAGGCCCGCATGGTCCACCTCTCGGGGGTCGCCGCGGCGCTCTCCGACAGCTGCGCACGGCTGCTCCGGACACTGCTCAGCGGTCCCGCCCGCAAGCCGGCGGTCTCCTTCGACGTGAACCACCGTCCCGCGCTGTGGCGCGGCGCCGACGCGGCGCGGAGTCTGCTGGTGCTCGCCCGCTGCGCCGACATCGTGTTCGTCGGACGGGACGAGGCCGAGACCCTCTGGGGCACCGCCTCCTGCGACGCCGTCGCGGACCTGCTGTCCCCCGCGCCCGTCGTGGTCGTCAAGGACGCCGAGCACGGGGCGACGTCGTACGCGAACGGCGTGCGGACGTTCGTCCCCTCCCTGCCGACCAAGGTCGTCGAACCGGTCGGTGCCGGGGACGCGTTCGCCGCCGGTTACCTGGCCGCCGTCCTGGAGAACCGCGACGAACGCTCCCGGCTGCGCCTCGGCCACCTGGCGGCCGCCGCCGCACTCCGCACCAGGGACGACGTCCCCGTCATGCCGCCCCGCGCCGAGACCGACCGCCGGCTCGCCCTGGACGACGACGCGTGGGCCGCGGCGGCACCGCGCTAGGTGTGCTGTTTCCGGCGGACAGGGCCGCACCCCGGGGCCATGATGGTGGGGTCAGGGACAGGCACTCGGCGCCTCCGGGACGAGCCGAAGGAGACCAGGTCATGACCATCCATCCGTCGCACCCCTCCCATCCCGCGCTCCCGGCGGCGCGGGGCATCCGTACGACGCCGGAAGGGCTCGCGTGGGAGCCCAGTGAGCGCTGGGTGCGCGGGGTCAAGGGCGAGGTCACCGTCGTCGACAGCCGGCATCCCGTACTCGTGTGGGAACCGGATGTGCCCGTGCCGCTGTACGCCTTCCCGCGCGAGGAGGTCCGCGAGGACCTGCTCCGGCCGGCCAAGAACCCGCCGACGGGCGCCCACACGGGATCGAGCGTCTTCTACGACCTCGACGTCGACGGGGCGGTCGTGGAGAACGCGGCCTGGACCTTCCCCGCCGAGGACCTGGCCGGGCACATCGCGTTCGAGTGGTTCCGGCACTGGCACAGCGGCCTCGACCATTGGTACGAGGAGGAGCAGGAGATCTTCATCCACCCCCGTGATCCGCACAAGCGGGTCGACGCCGTGCCCAGCAGCCGTCACGTCCAGGTCGAGGTCGGGGGCATGCTCGTCGCGGACACCCGCAAGCCGGTGCTGGTGTTCGAGACGAGCCTGCCGACGCGGTACTACATCCCCCGCGAGGACGTCCGCCTCGACCTGTTCGTGCCCACCGACCACAGCACCGGCTGCCCCTACAAGGGCACCGCCCGGTACTGGGCCTGGCGCGGCGAGGGGGACGTGCCGCGCAACATCCTGTGGAGCTATCCGGCTCCGCTGCCCCAGGTGGCCGCCGTGCAGGGGCTGCTCGCCTTCTACAACGAGGCCGTGGACATCACCGTGGACGGCGAGCGGTTGCCGCGGCCGGTCACGCCGTTCACCGAGTCCCTCAAAAAGAGCTGACAGACCGAGAGTGGAGGAGTTACGCTCCCCGGCGATGACTACTCCTTCTGGTTTCAGATCGGGGGTCCCATCCGCGCAAGGTGAGTGCTGATGCTCACTTCTGTCGCGAACGGGGACACCCGACTTCCCTCCTGGCGTCTTTCCTTCTGGCTGCGCGTGCGCGAGTTCGCCGTGCCGCCCTCGATGATCGAGACCGCCACCGCCCGCCGCCTCGCCGGGGACTGGGCAGGAGCCTGCGCCGCCGCCGGCATCGACGTCGATCTCGCCCCACGGGCCCTGGCACGTTCCCACGGCCATGAGCTCGCCGCCCAAGTCCGGGACGATCTACGGCACTTGGCTCCCGACCTGCTGCGCTGGCACATGCCGAGGATCGCCCCCGACGGCCTGCTGCGCCCGGGGCTGACGCTCTCGCTCGCCCGGTACGGCGTGCTGGGGCGCGGGAGGGGCGGCCCGGTGCATCTCGTGGCCCGGACCCCGCCCGCCTGGGCGGACGCGGGCCAGCGGATCAGCCTCGCGCTGTGGGACGGCTCCCGCTCCGAGGCCGACACCCGCCGGTATCCGCATCCCCGGCCCAACCGGCGGTTCCGTCTCGATCTGCACCGGCATCTGTGGGACGCGCGCAGGGCCCACGAGCTGCGGATCAGGGCCGGGACCGTCGCCGACGGTCCTCCCCCGGCCGACCCGGATTCGCTGCACGAGGTGCCCCAAGGGCTCCCCTGTGCCGTCGACCGGTGGGCGGCCGAGGCCCGGACACTGCTGCGCGCGGAAGGGCGGCCGAGTCACGCCGGTGCGGTACTGGTGCGGCTCGGGGGCCGGCACCGGCTGGTCCTGGAACTCCCGTCCGACGAGTCGCCCGGGATGCGGATCTCGGCGGGGCGCGGCGGTTCCTCGCTGCCCGTGCTGCCCGACGCGGCGACCTGGGTGCCGCCCGACCTGGATCTGCTGCGCAAGCGGGCGATCGACGCCGAGCGGCTGCATCCGCTGGTCGCCTCGGCCCTCGTACCGGGATGGTCACCGCCCGGCCCGTCGCGGGCGGCACCGGATCCGGCGAAGCAGCCACGGATCGTGGAGTGCCGGGGTTCCCGGCACCGCATCGGTCTGGTCGACGGGGTCCTGGTCCCGCTGGACCACGATCCGGCCGAGATCCGGCGCGAGGAACTCCTGGCCGAGCTGACCGGCACCCCGCTGCCCTGTCTGCGGGAGATCGACGAGGCCCACCGCCGGCCGGACTGCCTCACCGGGGTCCGCGAACGCCTGGACCACGGTGACATCGCCGGTGCCCTGGCCGTCGTGGAGGGGCTGTTGGGTCCGGAAGCGCTGCTGCGTGAGGGCGCGTTGCGGGACGAGCTGGAGGCGGCGGCCCAACGGCGGCTGACCTACGGGCTGTTCAGGGCGGGACTGATCGGGCACGGCCCGGATCGCCTCCCTACGGACGACCGGCGCCGTCCGCTGCGGCGCCGGTGGCGCCTCAACAGCCTGACGTTCTACTGACGTTGCCTGTCTTCCTAACTTCCTACTGACGTCGCCCTTCCTCCTACTGACGTCGCCTTCTTCCGGCGTGACCTTCCTCTGACCGGGGCCGATCCCCGTTTCCCTGTCTCCGCCGCGCCTTCACGCACCCCTCCACCCGGCACACTCCTGACCTCAAAGGTGATCACACATGGCCACATGCACCCCGTTCGCTCCCACCACCACCGAACCCGCCGCGCAACTCGACGTCGCCGGTGACCTGTTGGCCCTGCTGCGCGACGCCGGCACCGAACCGCGTGCCGACGTCCAGCTGGAGGCCCTGACCCTGGCCGTCGCCGCCGACCTGCCCGTCCTGCTGTGGGGCGAGCCCGGTATCGGCAAGACCGCGGCCCTCACCCAGCTCGCCGCGGCCCTGGATCTCCCGCTGACGACGGTGATCGCCAGCGTGCACGAACCGTCCGACTTCTCGGGGCTGCCGATCGTCGGCGACGACCCGGCGGCCCAGGGCGTCCCGATGGCACCCCCGGACTGGGCCGTACGCCTGGTACGGGCCGGCCGGGGACTGCTGTTCCTGGACGAACTGTCCACCGCGCCGCCCGCCGTGCAGGCGGCCCTGCTCCGGCTGGTGCTGGAGCGGCGGATCGGCGCCCTGCAACTGCCGCCCGGCGTAAGGATCGTGGCCGCCGCCAACCCGCGCTCCTCGGCCGCCGACGGCTGGGAGCTGAGCCCGCCGCTGGCCAACCGGTTCGTCCACCTCCAGTGGGCCCATGACCACGAGGTGGTGGTCCGCGGCCTGGGCGGCACCTGGCCCCGGGCGACACTGCCCCGGCTCGATCCGCGCAGGCTCCCTGAGGCCGTGGACTTCGCGCGCCGCGCGGTGTGCGGGCTCCTGTCCGCCCGGCCCACGCTCGTGCACCGGCTCCCCACCAACGAGACGCGCCGGGGCGGGCCCTGGCCGTCGCCGCGGAGCTGGGAGATGACCCTGCATCTGATCGCCTTCGCGACCGCGGCCGGATCCTCCCGGGAGGTGCTGTCCCTGCTGGTCCGGGGCACCGTAGGAGACGGTCCGGGGCTGGAGCTGCTGGCGAGCCTGGACCGGATGGACCTCCCCGATCCCGAAGACGTGCTCGCCGACCCGGCCGGTGCCGTCCTGCCCGAACGGGGCGATCTGCGCCAGGCCGTGCTCGACGGCGTGGTGGCCGCGGTCCGGGCCCGTCCCGACCGCTCCCGCTGGGACGCGGCCTGGTCCCTGCTCGTGCGGGCACTGGAGACCGGCGCCCCCGACCTGGTCGTCGTTCCGGCGACCACCCTCGCCTCCCTGCGCCAGGAGGACTGGGACGTGCCCGACACCATCGAGCGGCTCGCGGGCGTGGTCTCCCTGTCCCGGCGCGCGGACCAGGCAGCGGCCCGCACCACGGCCGCCGCCGCGAAGACCGGCCGGAGGAACGCCCGATGAGCGCGGACACGCGGGAGGACATGCCCGCGAACGCGGCCGCGCCGGAGTCCAGACAGTCGGCCGGGGACGCGCGCGGGTCCCTCCGGCCGCTGGATCTCGACAAGCTGTTCACGGCCCGGCTGCAAGCCGCCCGGGCCCGGCCGTACCTGGCGACGGCCCTGTTCGCGCTGCACATCGTCGAGTCACGGCAGGTGCCGACGATGTCCGTCGACCGGCACTGGCGGTGCTACGCCTCGCCGGCCTTCGTGGACCGGACGCCGGTGGAGGAACTGGCCGGCGTGTGGGTGCACGAGGTGTCGCACCTGCTGCGCGACCACCACGGCCGCAGCGACCGGCTCGCGCGGGAACAGGGGCTGACCGGTCCCGGGGAGCGGCTGCGGATGAACATCGCCGCGGACTGCGAGATCAACGACGACGTGTACGGCGACGGGCTGGCCGAACCCGAGGGCGTGGTCCGTCCGGACACCCTGCGCCTGCCCGAGGGGCAGCTCATGGAGGAGTACCTCAGCCGCTTCCGGCTCGGGCCGTGGATGCAGGACCTGGCCTGGCTGGACTGCGGCAGCGGCGCCGACGGGCTGGAGCGGGAGTGGGAGCTGGGCCCGGACGGCGCCCGCGGTCTCAGCGCCCAGGAGCGGGACGCGGTGCGGTTCCGGGTGGCCCAGGGCATCAGAGCCCGCCCCGGCAGGACTCCGGAGGGGTGGCGGCGGTGGGCCGAGGACGCCTTCCATCCGCCGCAGCCCTGGCGGGAGTTGCTGGGCGCGGCGGTCCGCTCGGCGGCCTCCGGTTCCGGCGCGGGCGAGGACTACACCTACGGCCGTCCCGCGCGCCGCTCGGCCGGCGTACCCGGGGTGGTGCTGCCGAGCCTGCGGCGCAGGCCGCCCCGGGTCTGCGTGGTCATCGACACCTCGGGGTCGGTCAGCGACGCCGAGCTGGGCAGCGCGCTCCTGGAGGTCGCCGCGATCTCGCAGGCCGTGGGCGGCCGCCGGGATCTCGTCACCGTGGTGCCGTGCGACGCGGCGGCCCGGATCGTGCACCCGCTCTGCCGTGGTGAGGGCATCCCGCTGATGGGCGGTGGGGGCACGGATCTGCGCACCGGCTTCGCCAAGGCGCTGCGGGCCCGGCCCCGCCCCGATGTCGTCGTGGTCCTGACCGACGGCCAGACGCCCTGGCCGGAGTCACGGCCGCCGTGCCGGACGGTGGTGGGGCTGTTCCCGCGGGGCTTGGCGAGCGGGGCGTACGACGAGAACGATCCCGACTACGTGCCGGACGCACCGCCCGAGTGGGCCCGCGTGGTCGAGATCGGGTCGGCCTCCCCCTCGCGGTGAGTGGCCTGGTCCTTGGCGACCACGCTGTGCAGATCCGGGCCCGGGACGTAGCCGGTGGCGACCCAGGGAGTGGCGGCGTCGGTGTCGGCGTCCAGGACGGGGGCGGTCCATCGCCCGCCGACGCGTCTGGCCGCGGCCACTTCCAGCGCGAACCTCCGCCGGAACTCCGGGTGCTCGGCGAACTCGGCCTGCACCACCTTCACGGCGACGGTGCGCCCGCCCTCGGAGCGCGCCAGGTACACGCGGCCCATGCCCCCCGCACCCAGACGTGCGAGCATCCGGTAAGGGCCTATGCGGGGCGGATCTTCAGTTGTCAACGCGTCCACCCGAGCCACCCTGGACCAGACGGTGCGGGGTGATTGTGGGGAGACGGAGGAGATCGCGAGCCCGCGCGACGGCCGGCCCGATGTCCGTGTGTGGGAGGAACGGCATGACCGAGGTCGATGTGCACCAGCACCTGTGGAGCCCCGAGTTGGTGGCGGCCCTGCGGTCCCGCCGCGAACCGCCGTACCTGGACGGCTGGACCCTGTTCCTGGACGGGGAGCCGCCGTACGAGATCGCTCCCGCCGACCACGACCCGGCGCGGCGGGCCGAGCTCGCCGCCGCCGACGGGCTCGGCCTGGCGCTCGTGTCGCTGTCGTCCCCGCTGGGCATCGAGTGGCTGCCCGGGGGCCGGGCGCGGCCTCTGCTCGACGCGTACCACGAGGGCGCCGCCGCGCTTCCGGAGCCGTTCGGGGCGTGGGCCGCCGCGTGTGTCAGGAACGTCGACGCACGCGCGACGGCCGCCGTGCTCGACCAGGGCTTCGTCGGGCTCCAGCTCCCGGCGAACGCCCTTGCCGACGCGGCCGGTTACGCGCGCTGCGCCCCGCTCCTCGATCTGCTGGAGGAGCGCGATCTGCCGCTGTTCGTGCACCCCGGTCCGGCGCCCGGTGGGTCCGAGGGCCCGGGCTGGTGGCCCGCGATGGTCCCCTACGTCCAGCAGATGCACGCCGCCTGGTTCGCGTTCCGTGTCTTCGGCAGGCCGCGCCATCCGCGGCTGCGGGTGTGTTTCGCGCTGCTGGCCGGGCTCGCCCCGCTGCACGGGGAGCGGTTCGCCGCCCGGGGCGACGGGGGCGAACCCGTGGTGGATCCTGAGGTGTTCGTCGAGACGTCGTCGTACGGTCCGCGTGCCGTCGAGGCGATCGTGCGCGAACTGGGCGCGGGAGCCGTGGTCCAGGGTTCGGACCGCCCGTACGCGCGGCCGCCGCGGCAGCCCGGCTTCGGTCTGGGCGAGGCCGCCGCGCACGCCTTGCGCGTCACCGGTCCGAGGCGGCTGCTCACCGGGAAGGGGTGAGCGCTCCTCGGGGTTCACCGGCACAGTGCGCCGGGGTCTCACCCCAGGAACTCGGACAATCCGGCGAGCAACCGGTCGACGTCCTCCGAGTTGTTGTAGGGCGCGAGTCCGATCCGCAGGCCACCGGTGTCGCCGAGGCCGAGCCGGCGCGAGGTCTCGATCGCGTAGAAGGTACCCGCCGGTGCCTGGATGCCCCGCTCGGCGAGGAAGCGGTAGGCGTCCGCCGTCGCCCGGTGCTCGAAGGTCATCAAAACGGTGGGCGTGCGGTCGGCGGCGTGGGAGTGGATCCTGATCCCGCGGAGTGCGGCCAGCCCCTTGTCGATCTGTGTGCGCAGCGTCTGCTCGTGCCCTTCGAGCGCGGCGAAGCCCGCGACGAGCCGCTGCCGTCGCGTCCCTTCGGCCGCCGTGTCGAGCCCGGCGAGGAAGTCCACCGCCGCCGTGCTTCCGGCGAGGAACTCATAGGGCAGTGTGCCCAGTTCGAACCGCTCGGGGACCACGTCGGTGGACGGCAGGAGCTTGTCCGGGCGCAGCGTCCGAAGCAGCTCCGGCCGCGCGGCGAGCACTCCGTGGTGCGGTCCGAGGAACTTGTACGGCGAGCAGACGAAGAAGTCGGCGCCGAGCCCTTCCAGGTCGACGAGCGTATGGGCGGCGTGGTGGACGCCGTCGACGTGGCTGAGCGCACCGGCCTCGCGGGCGAGTGCGCAGATCTCGGCGATCGGGGGCCGCGTGCCGATCAGGTTGGAGGCGGCGGTGACGGCGACCAGCCGTGTGCGGTCGGACAGCACGCCGCGGATGTCGTCGGCGGTCAACTCCCCGGTGGCGGGGTCGAAGTCGGCCCAGCGCACGGTGGCACCGGCCCGCTCGGCGGCCTGGACCCACGGGCGGATGTTGGCGTCGTGGTCGAGCCGGGTGACGACCACCTCGTCCCCGGGCGCCCAGTCCTTGGCGAGGGTGCGGGAGAAGTCGTAGGTGAGCTGGGTGGCGCTGCGGCCGAAGACGATCCCCTCCGGGCTCGCGCCCAGCAGGTCGGCGAGCGCCTGCCGGGCCCCGGTGACGATGGCCTCGGCGTTGCGCTCGCCGAGCGTCTCCCGGCCCCGGTTGGACAGCGGCTGTGCCAACGCGTCGGCGATGGCCCGGATGACGGGTTCGGGCGTCTGGGTGCCGCCGGGCCCGTCGAAGTGGGCGGTTCCGGCGCGCAGGGCCGGGAACCGGGAGCGGATGGCGGTGATGTCGTACGTCACGGAATCTCCTGTCGGCGTTCCTGCCAGGGCCTTCTCCATCGCACGTCAGCCTGCCACGGCCGTCTCCGTCGCACGTCAGCCTGCCACGGCCCACCGAGCAGGCGATCGTGCCGCCTCCGTGACGCCGCCCACGAGCCAGGAGCGCCCCTTTTCGGCCATCGTCCTGATGTGCACCTGCCCAACTGGGTTTCCGGGTGACACGCTGCCTTCCGGACCGCACGCACCACACCCCTGCCTGCCCGGGCGGATGACCCGACCGCCCGGCCCCCACCGCAGAAGGAGACCGCGTGATAGCCAGCTTCCGCAGAGTTCGCGCATCCGGCGGCACCCCCGTGCGCCGCACCGTTCTGGCCGCCCTCACCGGCGTCGCCGCCCTGCTGACCACCGCGGTCGTCGCCGCGCCGGCGAGCGCCGCAGGGACGGACCCGGGCGCGGTGACGCTCGCCGCGCAGGAGGACGCCCGTGACTTCTGGACGCCGGAGCGGATGCGCCAGGCCACTCCGCTCGACGTCCTGTCCCTCGACCGCGCCGAGGCGTCCGAGGTGCGGGCGTCCACCCCGCGCAAGGGCAAGGAGACCCTCGTCGCGCCCAGCGCGCCGGCCGCCGAGGCCGGGATCCTGGCGTTCCCCAGCGGTGGTGCTCCCTGGACCGGCGGCGGGGCCGTCGTCCAGACCGCGGGGCGGGTGTTCTTCACCTACGACGGCCGTACCGCCTCCTGCTCCGGCAACGCGGTCACCAGCGCCAACAAGAGCACGGTCATCACCGCCGGGCACTGCGTGAAGCTGGAGGGCGCCTGGCACACCGACTGGGTCTTCGTCCCCGGCTACCACGACGGCCAGGCCCCGCACGGCACATGGGCGGCCGCCAAGACCCTGTCCACCCCGCAGTGGACGGCCAGTGAGGACATCAACTACGACATCGGCGCGGCCGTCGTCGCCCCGCTGAACGGCAAGAACCTCACCGACGTCGTCGGCGGTCAGGGCCTGGCCTTCAACACCGGCTACAACAAGGCCATGTACGCCTTCGGCTTCCCCGCGGCCGCCCCCTACGACGGCCAGAAGTTCATCTACTGCAGCGGCACCACCTACCGCGACTTCCTGCTGTCCAGCGACCACGGCCTGACCTGCAACATGACCGGCGGCTCCAGCGGCGGCCCCTGGTTCACCCAGTTCAACGAGACCACCGGCACCGGCCTCCAGTCCTCGGTGAACAGCTTCAAGTACAACTTCCTGCCCAACGCCATGTACGGCCCGTACTTCGGCGCGGACGCCCAGAACCTGTACCAGTCGGCGCAGACGTCCTGAGCACCGCCTGACGCACCGACGCGTCCCACGGCCGCACCGGCCCGTGGGACGCGTCACTCCGACGGCATCCCGCCGCGCTTCAGCGTCCCGAGGACCATCGACACGTCCACCGAGACGACGTCACGCAGCCAGTCGGAGCCCGTGACGAAGTCGTGCAGCGCCCCCTCGTCCGGGAACGCGGTCAGTGCCAGCAGGTGCCGTTCGCCGGTGACGAAGCTGGCGTAGCGGACGTGGGTGGAGCGGGCGAGGGCCGTCGTCACGGATGCGACCGCGGCCGGGGCGGGGCGCACCCACAGCACGGCCTCCACCGGCAGGGCGAGGAGCGCCGGTTCGATGACGGCGCGGACGCGGACGCGTCCCTGCCGCCGCAGGGTGCCCAGACGGCGGCGGGCAGTGGCCTCGGACACGCCGCAGACGCGGGCGAGTTCGTCGTAGGTGCAGCGTCCGTCCTCGGCGAGGGCGTGCAGCAACAGCCGGTCGGCGCGGGTGAGTTCACGCGGGCCCTCGGGCGGTGGCATCACATCGGCCGAGGCGGGGACGGAGCCGCCGTCGGTGAGCGCCGAGATCTCCTCCTCGGTGAGCAGGCCCGCGTGCCACTCCCGGATCGTCCGCACATGGCGCAGCACCGGGAGGGTCGACGTCCGTACGACACCCGGCAGCCCCGGGAGCTCGTCCATGACGAGTCCCGGAAGACGGTCCCGGGGGCACTGGATCTCCGCGACGCAGTCCCAGTCTCCGGTCAGCACATGCGCGAACACGCAGTCGGGGCGGCGGGCCAGCGCGGTGGCGGCGACGCGGGCCTGGCCGGGCGTACAGCGCACGGCGACCACGGTGCTGCGTCCGCGCACGGCCATCGCGCCGATGCGGACGAGCCCGGACTCCAGCAGTCGGGTGCCCCGCCGGACGACGGTGCGTTCCGGTTCGCCGAGCGCGGTCGCGATGCGGTGCCAGGAGGCTCGGCCGTCGATCTGGAGTGCGCTGATGATGCGCCGGTCCAGCGAATCGGCCACCGGGCCGGTCTGCGGTGCGTCCATCGGCCTGAGCGTATGGCCGATTCCGTCATTTTCCCAGGGGTTCTTGTTCCCTTCCGTCAGCGTCCTCGACGCTGACACGGAGACGCCGCCCGCACGCGCCGCACGATCCATGACTCCCGTGACTTTCCGGCAGAGGAGATGGCCGACGTGACCGCGACTCCCGACAGTCCCCCTCGGCGGCAGACGGCCGCCCCCTTCCACGCCCCCGCCACGCGACGCGGTCGGCTGACGGTCCTCGGCCCCGGGCTGGTCCTGGCGGCCGCCAGCGTGGGCGCCGGCGACATGGTGACGTCCCTCGCGGGCGCCGCCGGGTACGGCATGGCCCTGATGTGGGCGATCCTCGTCGGCGTCGTGATGAAGTACGCACTCACCGAGGCGGTGGGCCGGCTGTACCTGGCCACCGGGCACACGGTGATCGCGAGCCTGCGGTCGGCGGGGCGCTGGCTGCCGTACGCCTTCTTCGTCTTCGTGCTGGTCATCGGGCTGCTGTACGGGGCCGCTCTCAGCTCGGTGGCCTCGCTGGCGCTGTCCACGCTGTTTCCCGCGCTGCCGCTCAGGCCGGTGGCCGTGGTGATCGCGCTGGTGTCGGCCGGGCTGGTGTACGTGGGCCGCTATGCGCTGTTCGAGCGGGTGATGAGCGGGTTCATGCTGGCCAAGTTCCTCGGCATGGTCGTGCTGGCGGTGGCCACGCTCGTCACCATGGACGACCCGTCGGCCGTCGTGACCTCGCTGCGGCCGCGGCTGCCCGAGGGCGACATGATCACCGTACTGGCGCTGGTCGGCGGGGTGGGCGGTACGGCCGGTGTCGCCTCGTACAGCTACTGGGTGCGGGAGAAGCGCTGGCAGCACCGCAGCTGGCTGCCCGTCATGCGCGCGGACGCGGGCGTGAGTTACGCCGTCACGTTCCTGTTCGTGGTGTGCACCTCGATCGTCGGCACAGGTCTGCTGTACGGCACCGGCCGCACGATCACCGGCAACGACGGGCTGGCCGCGCTGGCCGAACCGCTCGGCGCGGACCTGGGGTCGGTGGCGCGCGTGCTGTTCCTGGGCACGTTCTTCCTGGTGACGCTGAGCGCGCTGGTCGGCGGCTTCAACGCGCTGTGCTATCTGCTGTCCGACTCGCTGCGCACCCTGCGCGGTGTCCCGGACGCGGACGCCGAGCGGCACATGGGCCAACGCAGCCGTCCGTTCCGCGCGTTCGTGCTGTACTGCGCGGTCACGTCCGTGGCGGTCACCTTCATGGGACGCCCGGTCCGTCTGGTGCTCACCTACGCCGCCGTCGGCTCACTGATCCTGCCGCTGCTGTCCGGGGCGCTGCTCGTGCTCCTCAACCGGCGGGGCGTCGAGAAGCCGTACCGCAACAAGCTGTTGTCGAACGTGCTGCTGTCGGGCTCCTTCGTCCTGTTCGGAGTGCTGGCCGTCGTGCAGCTCAAGGAAACCCTGGGAGGACTGTGAACCCCGCCGAGCTGTGCTTCCGCACCGCCACCGACCTCGCCGCCGCCGTGCGGCGCCGCGAGATCTCCGCCCGCGAGGTGGTCACCGCCCACCTCGAACAGATCGAGCGGGCCAACGCGTCGGTGAACGCGATCGTCACCCTCGTCGCCGACCAGGCGCTGGAGGAAGCCGCCGCGGCGGACGAGCGGCTGGCGTCGGGAGCGGAACCAGGTCCTCTGCACGGGCTGCCCGTCGCGCACAAGGACCTCCACGACACCGCGGGCATCCGCACGACATACGGCTCACCCCTGTTCGCCGACCACGTACCGGGCCGGGACCATCTGGTCGTCGAGCGCCTCAAGTCGGCCGGGGCGATCACGATCGGCAAGACCAACGTGCCCGAACTCGGCATGGGTTCGCACACCGTCAACCCCGTCTTCGGCGCCACCCGCAACCCCTACGACCTCTCCCGCAGCGCGGGCGGCAGCAGCGGCGGCGCGGGAGCCGCCCTCGCCTGCGGCATGCAGCCGATCGCCGACGGCAGCGACACCGGCGGGTCACTGCGCAACCCGGCGTCCTTCAACAACGTCGTCGGGCTGCGCCCCTCCCCCGGCCGGGTCCCGTCCTGGCCCGACAAGGCGCCGTGGGGACAGCTGTCGGTCAAGGGCCCCATGGCCCGCACGGTCGCCGATGTCGCCCTGACCCTGTCCGTGCTGGCCGGCCCCGATCCGCGCAGCCCGCTCGCCCTGGAGACGCCGGGTTCCGCCTTCACCGGGGGCCTGGACAGCGACGTCCGGGGTCTGAGGGTCGCCTGGTCGCCCGACCTGGGCGGGGGCGTGCCGGTCGACCCCGAGGTGCGGGACGTGGTGCGCGGCGCGGTGGAGGTGTTCGCCGAGCTGGGCTGCGAGGTCGAGGAGGCCTGCCCCGATCTGTCCGGCGCCGACGAGGCGTTCCTGATCCAGCGCGCCTGGCAGATGGAGCTGGCCTACGGGCCCCTGCTCGACGAGCACCGGCAGCACATGTCCCCCGACGTGGTCTGGAACATCGAGGAGGGCCGCAAGCTCACCGGCCCCGACCTGGGCCGCGCCCAGCTCCTCCAGGCCCAACTCTTCCACCGTGTACGGGAGTTCTTCCGGACGTACGACCTTCTGCTGCTGCCGGTGAACCAGGTCGCGCCCTTCGACGTCGAACTCGCCCATCCCGCTTCCGTGGACGGCATCCGCATGGAGACCTATCTGGACTGGATGCGCTCGGCCTACCTGATCACGATGACCGGCTGCCCGGCGCTGTCGGTCCCGGCCGGCTTCACCCCGGCGGGGCTGCCGGTCGGGGTCCAGGTGGTGGGGCCGCACCGGCGGGACCTGTCGGTCCTGCGGGCCGGGTACGCCTTCGAGCAGGCGACGCTCGTCGGGGAGCGCAGGCCCGCCGTGGCGCTGGCGGACGGGGTCCGTCCGTGAGCCCGCGCAGCGCCGTCGTGGTCGGCGCGGGCATGGCGGGGCTGGCGACGGCCTGGTTCCTCCAGGAGGCGGGTGTCGAGGTCACCGTGGTCGACCGCGAGGGCGTGGCGGCCGGGGCCTCGTGGGGCAACGCGGGCTGGCTGTCCCCCGCCCTGACCGTCCCGCTCCCCGAACCGGCCGCCCTGAAGCTGGGCGCGCACACCCTGTTCTCCCCCGCGTCCCCGCTCTACATCCCCCCGCGCGCGGATCTCCGGCTGGCCCGCTTCCTGCTGGCGTTCACCCGCAACTGCACCCACCGGCACTGGCGGGTGGCCATGTCCGCGCTCGCCGCGCTCAACCGCGGGGCGCTCTCGGCGTACGACGAACTGGCCGAGGGCGGGATCACCGAGCCGACCCGTGCGGGCGACCCGTGCCTGCTCGCCTTCACCTCCCCGGCCGGCCGGGCCGCGCTCGTCGCGGAACTGGACGCGGTGCGCGCGGCGGGCCAGGACGTCGCCTACGACCTGCTCACCGGGGCCGAGGCACGCGAGCAGGAGCCGGCGCTCTCGGCCCGCGTCGACGCGGCCGTCCTCCTGCACGGCCAGCGGCACCTGAATCCCGGGGCGTACGTCGCGGCGCTGGCCGACGCGGTCCGCGACCGGGGCGGCAAGGTCCTCACGGGCCTGGAGGTCTCCCGGGTACGGGATCTGGGCCCGGACGTCGTCGTCCTGGGCTCCGACGGCACCTCTCTGCGGGCCGACACGGCCGTCCTGGCCCCGGGTGCCTGGCTCGACCGGCTCGCGGCGCCCTTCGGCGTGCGGACCCCGGTGCAGTCCGGCCGCGGCTACAGCTTCAGCCTGCCGCCGGAGGGGCTGCCCGGCCGGCCCACGTACTTCGCCGAGCAGCGGGTGGTCTGCTCGCCGCTCGGGGACCGGGTGCGGGTGGCGGGCATGATGGAGTTCACGGCGCCCGACCGGCCCGCCGATCCCCGTCGCATCGAGGCGATCGTCGCCGCGGCCCGTGGCCTACTCCCGGCGGCCGACTTCGACCGCCGTACCGACGTCTGGGCCGGCCCGCGTCCGTGCACCGCCGACGGCCTGCCCCTGGTCGGCCCGACCCGCTCGCCCCGCGTCCACGTCTGCGGCGGCCACGGTATGTGG
The DNA here is from genome assembly GCF_001685355.1 of Streptomyces lincolnensis. Lineage (GTDB taxonomy): Bacteria > Actinomycetota > Actinomycetes > Streptomycetales > Streptomycetaceae > Streptomyces > Streptomyces lincolnensis. Next base: position 1,503,164 of record NZ_CP016438.1, read on the forward strand.
GGCATCGCCCTGGGGCCCCTGAGCGGCAAGCTCCTGGCGGAGTCGATCGTGACCGGCCGCCCGGCCCCCGAACTGACGGCGCTGCATCCCCTGCGGTGAGCAGCCCGACGGGAGAGTGAGAAACCCGACGGAGGGCCGCCCAACCGGGCGCCGGGCAGGGGCAGTTGGGGCAGATGATTCACATGAGCCGCTCTCCGGGGCATAACGTGGGCTTCCACGACTGGTGTTCGACGGTTTCGGGGTTCTCCCCCTACGTACACGCAGGAGCGTCCATGACTGATGAGGCAGCCGACTCCACGCAGGAGGCGTTCGCCAAGATCGACACCTCGGTGCCGCAGTCGGCCCGGATCTGGAACTACTGGCTGGGAGGGAAGGACAACTACGAGGTCGACCGGGTGGCCGGCGACGCCTTCCGCGAAATCTTCCCCGGCATCGAGACCGGAGCCCGTGCCGCCCGGTACTTCCTCGCCCGCGCGGTCCGTCACCTGGCCGCCGAGGAGGGCATCCGGCAGTTCCTGGACATCGGCACCGGGCTGCCCAACGTCGACAACACCCACCAGATCGCCCAGCGGGTGGCCCCGGACAGCCGGATCGTCTACGTCGACAACGACCCGTTGGTGCTGGCCCACGCCCGCGCGCTGCTCACCAGCACACCGGAAGGCGTCACCAACTACGTCGACGCCGACCTGCGCGACCCGGGCACCATCCTGCGGGAGGCCGCGAGGACGCTGGACTTCGACCGCCCCGTCGCCCTCATGCTGATGGGCATCCTCGGCCACATCGAGGACGACGACGAGGCGTCCTCCATCGTGCGGCAGCTCGTGGCCGGCCTGCCCCCCGGCAGCTTCCTCGTGCAGTACGACAGCACGAACACCAGCGAGGCCTACGTCACGGCCATCCATCAGTACAACGAGGGCGGTTCGATCCCGTACATCCTGCGCAGCCCCGAGCAGATCGCCCGCTTCTTCGACGGGCTGGAACTGCTCGAACCGGGCGTGACGTCGTGCTCGCGCTGGCGTCCCGACACCGCGGCCCTGGACCTGCCCGCGGAGGTGCACCAGTACGGCGGTGTGGCCCTCAAGCGCTGAGCACGGCCGCCCGGACCGCTCGGCCCGGGGGTCAGGTCTCCTGGAGGATGCGGTGGAGGATCGTCGGGGTCTCGTCCGGTGACTCGGCCTCGACGACCAGTCGGTTCATGACGTCCCAGTAGCACTCGATCTCGGCCGGCCGGTCGGGATAGAGAGCGGTGGTGAGTTGTTCGAGGTAGACCACGTCGGGCAACTCGCCGCCGGGCAGCCGCAGGATGGTGACCGGACCGGCCTCGCCCGCGTGGGCGCCGGCGTGGAACGGCAGGACCTGGACGGAGACCTGCGGGAGCCGGCAGCACTCGATCAGATGCCTGAGCTGGTCGCGCATGACGCCGGTGCCGCCCACCGGCCGACGCAGCGCCGCCTCGTCGATCACCGCCCAGAGCCGGGTCGGTGACGGCCGGTCCAGGATCCGCCGGCGTGTCGTGCGCAGGGTGACCCGCCGGTCGATCTCCCGCGCGGAGGCGTCCGGGTGGGCGAGCCGGATGGAGGCGCGCGCGTAGTCGGAGGTCTGGAGCAGGGCGGGGACGCGCTGCACCTCGAAGCAGCGGATGAGGCTCGCCGCCTGTTCGGCCCCGAGGTAGGTCTGCATCCAGGCGGGCACCACGTCGTTGTAGTACTGCCACCAGGCAGGGGTGTTGGCCTGGTCCACCAGCGCCATCAGGGTGGCGCGTTCGGCGTCGTCGGTGACTCCGTAGAGGGTGAGCAGATCGGCCACGTCACGCGGTTTGAACCGGTGGCGGCCCGCCTCCATGCGGCTGATCTTGGACCGGGAGGCCCGGATGACCTGCCCCGCGGCCGTTCGGGAGACATCCCGTTCCTCCCGCAGTCTGCGCAACCGGGCCCCCAGGACCAGGCGCGGCACCGTGGGACCGGCCGACCGGCCGTCCAGGGCGTCGTTGAGGAAGGGTGTACGTGCGGCCTCTTTGGTGCCCATGGGCCTTCTTTCCGCGACGAACGCAACGCTGTACACATACAAGCACGGTGACCGGACATCCTAGAAGCTGTCCTGTACATGATCTTGATGCGTGGAGGTGATGGAGGCGAGCAGCGCCAGTCTGTCGGCGCTGTCGGTGCCGGGATCCGGGTGGTGGACGACCAGCGTCCGGCCCGCCGTGCCGCCGATGCCGAGCCGCTCCCTGTTCAGCCGGAGGCGACCGACCTGCGGATGGTCGAGGTACTTGGCCGCGCCTTCGCACGCCTCCACGTCGTGGCGGGCCCAGAGCCGGCTGAAGTGGGGGCTGGCCAGGGAGAGTTCGCCGACGAGTTCGATGAACCGGGGGTCGTCGGTGTCGGTACCGACGGACTGGCGGAAGCCGGCGACCATGCCTCCGGCGGCTTTCGCCCAGTCCGGGTGGAGTGCCTGCTCGGCGGGGTCGAGGAACATGTCCCGCAGGCGGTTGGCTCCCGGCGCGAGGCGCGGTGACAGGGCGGTCGCCAGGGCGTTGGCGGCGAGCACGTCGAAGTAGCGGCCCTCGACGATCGCCGGCAGCGGGAGGGCGGCGACGAGCTTGGCGATGCCCTCGGGCACGGTCTCCTTCCGGCGCCGGGGCCCGGCGCGGCGCCGACGGGAGGTGTCGGTGCCGAGGCGCACCAGGTGAGCCGTCGCGTCGCCGTCGAGTCGGAGCGCGCGGGCGAGGGATTCCAGGACCTGCACGGAGGGGTTGCGGTCGCGGCCCTGCTCCAGGCGCAGGTAGTAGTCGGCGCTGATGCCGGCGAGCATCGCGACCTCCTCCCGGCGCAGGCCCGGTACCCGCCTCGTCCCCACCGCCGGTATGCCGGCCTGCTCCGGAGTGACGAGTTCACGGCGGGCGCGCACGTAATCGCCCAGCGGGTTCGGTTCGCCGGTCATCGCTCCACCGTAGTGCGCGCGACCGACCGCGTGCCTGGTCCTGCCACCCCCAGGATCACGGGGGCCCTGGCTCGGCCGGGGTGCGCACGACGAGCCTGGTCGACGACCCGCCGAGCGGACGCCGGACCGCTCACCGACCGTCGAGGCCGGACACGGTGGAGCACAGCGAGGAGCGCAGTCATGTCGACGTATCTGTTGGTTCACGGCGCCTGGCACAGCGGGCAGTGCTGGGAGAGGGTGGTCCCGTTGCTGGCCTCGGCCGGACACCGGGTGGTCGCGCCGTCGTTGACCGGCTACGGGGACAAGGCGCATCTGCTCGGCCGCGACGTCGGACTCGACACGCACGCCGACGACATCGTCGATCTGATCGACGCGGAGGACCTCACCGAGGTGATCCTCGTGGGACACAGCTACGCCGGGCTGGTCATCTCCGCCACGGCCAACCGTGTCCCGGACCGGATCGCGCACCTGGTCCACCTCGACGCGATGGTCCCCGAGGACGGCGAGAGCGCGGCCGATGTCATGCCCGTGACGCAGGACCTGATCGACCTCGCCGAGAGGTCCGAGAGCGGCTGGCGGGTTCCGCCGCTCCCCGAACTGCCGCCGCCCTCGGGCCTGTTCGGCGTCACCGACCCGGCGGACATCGCGTGGCTGCGCTCGATGCTGTCGGACCATCCGGTGCGCTGCCTCCGGCAACCGGTACGGCTGGGCAACCCGGCGGTGCGCACGATCCCCCGGACGCACATCCACTGTGTCCTCGGCAGGCCCGACGGCTTCGCCCGGCGCCCCGTGCCCGCGCTCCAGCCCAACGGCGCCCCGGCGCAGGTGTGGGAACTGCCGACCGGCCACGACTGCATGATCACCATGCCGGCCGAGCTCACCGAACTCCTGCTCAGGCTCGGGTAGGGAGGCGCGGGCGGTGACCGGTCCGGGCGTCGGTCACCCTCGGGCCGGGGCGGCTTTCCACTGTCGCAGCAGGGCGTTGACCGCCTGGCGGCCGGCGCGGTTGGAGCCGACGGTGGACTGGGACGGGCCGAACCCGACCAGGTGCACGCGGGGTTCGCCGGTCACCTGGGTGCCGCGCAAAGTGATCCCGCCGAGTTCGTTGCGCAGCCGCAGGGGGTCCAGGTGCGCCAGGGCGGCCTTGAAGCCCGTGGCCCACAGGATGACGTCGACCGGCGTGAAGGAGCCGTCCGCCTCGCGGACGCCGTCGGGCTCGACGGCGGTGAACATGGGGCGCCGCCGGAGTGCCCCGCGCTCCTTCGCCGCCAACGCGTACGGTGTCCAGGCCAGTTCGGTGTACGAGACGACGCTGCCGGTGGGCCTGCCCGCCTCGACGTCGGCGGTGACCTTGGCGATGATCTGGCGGCCCTCGACCTCGGGCGCGAACCCGCCCTCCCGGAAGACGGGTTCGCGCCGCGTGTACCAGTACGTGGTGGCCACCCGGGAGATCTCCTCCAGTTGCTGGAGAGCCGAGATGCCGCCACCGACGACGGCGACCCCGAGACCCGCGAACCGGTCGGCGGAGACGTAGTCGCGGGTGTGCAGTTGGAGGCCGGTGAAGGTCTCCTGCCCGGGGTAGTGGGGGCGCACGGGGTTGGTCCAGGTGCCGGTGGCGTTGATGACGGCCCGGGTGGTCCAGGTCCCCGCGCTGGATTCCACCGTCAGCTCTCCGTCCGGCCGGGCGTCCACAGGCCGTACGACACTGACGGTCACCGGTCTCAGGATCGGCAGGTCGGTCGCCTGCTCGAAGGCGGCGAAGTAACGCGGCACCGCCGTACGGCTGGGCTCGTCGGGGTCGACGGGCGGCTGCGGGAAGTCGGGCAGGTCGAAGATGCCGTTCACGGTGCTCATCCGCAGCGACTCCCAGCGATGCCGCCACGCCCCGCCGGCGGCCGGTTCGGCGTCGAGCACCACGAAGGTCCGGTCGCCGTCCGGGTTGGTCAGAGCGCTGGTGAAGCCGCGCCGCTTGAGGTGGTGACCGGCCGAGAGCCCCGACTGCCCGCCGCCGATGACCACCACCGTCGCGCGCCCACCCGCTCGCTCGGGTTCGGCCCGTCCGTGTGCCGGGGCGAGGGTGTCAGCGTGCATCGGCCCCTCCTTGAGGGCATGCGCCGCCGGCGGTGGCGAGCAGCGTGAGGTCGGGCCCGGACGCGACGGCCCGGTGGAGGTCAGGGGGGGGCAGGGGCCGGTGGAGTCATCGCCAGGTCGAGGTCATGGCCAAGCGGAGGTCATCGCCGCCGTCACTGGCCGCAAGGGCCCGAGTGGTCGCAGTACGGCTGGAGTCGGCTGCGCGAGCAGCCGCACAGCACGGCCCGGGTCTCGGTACGCCGGCCCTCGTCCGTCTCCAGAGCCAGATCGCCCCGTATGATCAGCTGCCCCGCGGGCGTCGGGGTGATCCGGGTGGGCCGCTCCGGGCCTTCCGCTTCGCCTTCGGCCAGTTCGTACTGAAGCGCCCCCGTCGGACAACGGCGTACGACGTCCGCCAGCCGGTCCGCCGGAGCGCCGTCCGGCTGGATCCACGGACGCCTGCTCGTGTCGAAGACCTCGGGCAGGCCCCTGACGCACTCCGTGGCGTGCAGGCAGCGCCTGGCCTCGAAGCTCACGGTGATGTCCTGGGCCGTGTAGGCCTTCTTGTGTGCCGTGCCGCTCATGTCCGACCTCTCTCGCCGCCCGCGCGACCGCTCAGTCGGCGACCTTGCTCCGGGCCTGGTACAGCAGGTCGGCGTACTCGGGGTGCCGTGCGATCCACCCCGCGTAGAAGGGGCAGGTGGCCAGCACTCGAAGCCCGGCGGCGCGCGCCTCGTCGAGCGAGGTCCGGGCCAGCGCGGAGCCGATGCCCTGCCCCTCGTACTCCGGTGCCACCTCCGTGTGCACGAACGCGATCAGCTCCGCCGTCCGGATGTACTGCGCGAATCCCGCGACTTCACCCTGTCCGCCGACCCGGGCCTCGTACCGGCGCTCCTCGGGCACGTCGACGACCTTGACTGTCACCTGTTCTCCTTGAAGCCGGCGGATGCGACGGGACGCCGGCCCGACTCACTCGCAAGTCTGCCTGACGCATCAACTAAATTAGCCAGCCGATGTTGACCTGTCAACTATCGGAGAAGGTGAGGGATGCGGCGCCGACGGGGGCTCAGTCTCCGGACGCCCGTCCAAGGTGCGGCACCTGGGGTGACGTCGCGGCCGCGGCCTCCGCCTTGGCGTCGCTCACCGCCTCGGCGGCCTGCCTCTCGGCCTCGTCGGCGGCCGCGGCGGCGTCGAGGGCGACCGTCGAGCCCGCGGCGAGCTCCGGAGTCCGGCCTTCGTCCGACGTGGCGTCGGTGGCGGTCGCCTTCTCGGGTTGCGCGGGTTGGGGAGGGCCGGCCGTCGACTGGTCACCGAACGCGGTGGTGACGGTCCGGATCGCCTCGGTCAGCTCACCCGGGATCACCCAGAACGTGTTGTTGTCGCTGTTCGCCAAGTGCGGGAGCGTCTCAAGGTACTTGTAGGCCAGGATCTTCGCGTCGGCGTTGTTGCGATGGACGGCCTGGAAGACCAGCTCCACGGCCTTCGCCTCGCCGTCCGCCCGCAGGATCATGGCCTGCTGCGTGCCCTGTGCCTCCAGGATGTCCTTCTGCCTCGTTCCCTCCGCGGTGAGGATCTTGGCCTGCCGCTCGCCCTCGGCGTGCAGGATGGCCGCGCGCTTGTCCCGCTCGGCCCGCATCTGCTTCTCCATCGCCTCCTTGATGCTGTGCGGTGGATCGATGGCCTTGATCTCGACGCGGTTGACCCGGATGCCCCACTTGCCGGTGGCGTCGTCGAGGACGGCACGGAGCCGGGAGTTGATCTCCTCACGCGAGGTGAGCGTCTCCTCCAGGTCCATGCTGCCGATGACGTTCCGCAGCGTGGTCACGGTCAGCTGGTCGATCGCGTGGAGGTAGTCGGCGACCTCGTAGGCCGCCGCCCGCGGGTCCGTGATCTGGTAGTAGAGCACCGTGTCGATGTTCACCACGAGGTTGTCCTCGGTGATCACCGGCCTGGGGTCCGACGAGTAGACCTGCTCGCGCACGTCGAGCTTGGTGTTGATGCGGTCCGCCACCGGCAGGACCAGGTTCAGGCCGGGTTGCAGCGTCCGGCGATACCGGCCGAACCGCTCGATGTTGTAGCGGCGCGCCTGCGGGACGATCCGCACAGTGGAGGCCACGAGGAAGACGACGACCAGGGCCGCCACGAGAAGGGGGATGACAACTGGATCCACAGTGCCTCCGTTGCTGTGCGTTCAGCCGTTCACGGAAGGAGCTCGCGGGGGTAGACGATGGCCGTGGCGCCTTCGATCTCCATGACGTCCACCAGCGCTCCCACCGGGATCACCAGTGTCTCGTCAAGTGCACGGGCGGACCACTCCTCACCGGAGAGCTTGATCAGGCCGCGGGTCGCGGTGACCTCCTGCATGACCTCCGCCCGCTTGCCGATCAGCGCATCGGTGCCGTCGCGCGTGAGGGGCTGCTGCGCCATGCTCCGCAGCGCGACAGGACGGACGAGGAGAAGTCCCGCGGCCGACGCCACCGCGAGGGCCACCACCTGGCCCAGGACGCCGATGCCCACACCGGCGACGACGGCGGCCACCAACGCGGCACCCGCCAGCAGTCCGAAGACCAAGGTCAGGGTGAAGAACTCGGCGACACCCAGCGCTGCGGCGGCGAGCAGCCATGCGAACCACGCCATCGAACCGCCCTCCTCGAGGGGCCTGCCCCACCAAGCTACCTCCCGGAACGCCGGGCAGACAGAGACGGGCACGGTCGACTACGGGGAGGTGAAGCCTCCGCTGGGCGGTCCCCACCGCACAGTCGACGGTCCCCCCTCTTGCGCAGTACGGGGCAGGGGTCCCATTATCAGGAATCCTGTTAGTTCAACCTTGCAACGATAGGTGCCCGCGCCATGCCGTTCAGTCCCGGAATCAAGGCCAGAGCCGTCCAACTGCTGCTCGGCCGCGTGATGAGCCGCGTCCATGCGGACCTGCGCTTCACCGACATCCCGAAGCGCACCGAGGCACTTCGGGTGGAGACCGGCGCCGGACCGGTGGCCTGCACCGTCTACCGCCCGCCCGCGGCCACCGAAGCGCCCGCTCCCGTGTACATCAACTTCCACGGCGGCGGTTTCGTGGTCGGCCGCCCCGAGCAGGACGACCACATCTGCCGCTACATCGCGGCCACGGCCGGCTGCGTGGTCATCAACGTCGACTACGCCGTCTCCCCGCAGCGGCGGTACCCCGCAGCCGTCACCCAGGCCTACGACGTCACCGCGTGGGTCGCGGCGAACGGCCCCGCGAACGGCTGGGACGGTGCACGACTCGCCGTGGGCGGACACAGCGCCGGAGCCAACCTGACGGCCGCGGTCTGCCGTACGGCCCGCGACCGCGGCGCCTTCACGCCCCGCCTCCAGATCATCGACTCGGCACCGCTCGACCAGCAGGCCGACCCGGCCACCAAGCGGTCCCTCATCGCCAAGCCGCTGCTCACCCCGCAACTGATGCGGATCTTCACCGCGGCCTACGTCCCGGACCCCGCCGACCGCGCCCATCCGCTCGTCTCCCCCGGCCTGGCCGACGACCTCGCCGGACTCCCTCCGGCCCTGGTCATCACCGCGGAGAACGACCGCCTGCGCGACGAGGGCGACGCCTACGCCAAGGCCCTGGAAGCCGCCGGCGTTCCGGTCACCCACCGCGTCTTCGAGGGCGTCGACCACTACTTCACCCACACCGGCCCGGTACCGGAGGGAAAGGAGGCCATCGACCTGATGGCCACCACCCTGCGCACGGCACTCGGCGACTGACATCGCCCGCCCGGGCCGGCGCGAGGAGACGCGGCGGCCCCCTCCGGGACGAGCTTGCTCAGCCCAGGAAGCTCAGGCGCACCTTGCGGTCGGGGTTGTCCCTGTTCGTGTCGACCAGACACACCGACTGCCACGTCCCCAACTCCAGTCGCCCGCCCACCACGGGCAGCGTCGCGTGGGGCGGGACGATTGCCGGGAGGACGTGGTCGCGGCCGTGGCCCGGGCTGCCGTGGCGGTGCTGCCAGCGGTCGTCGGCGGGGAGGAGGGTGTGGAGGGCGGCGAGGAGGTCGTCGTCGCTGCCGGCGCCGGTCTCCAGGATCGCGATGCCGGCGGTGGCGTGCGGGACGAAGACGTTCAGCAGGCCGTCCCGGCCGGCGGCGGCCTCCCGCAGGAAGGACTCGCAGTCGCCGGTGAGGTCGACGACCCGCTCCGTGGAGCCGGTGGCCACGTTCAGGACTCGGGTGGTGAAGGCGTCTGACATGCCTTCCATCCTGACCCACGGCTCCCTGTTCAGCCACGAACCCCCGGCCGCGTCCCGCCACGAGGGGTCCACTTAGCGAGACGCCCGTTGACCATGGCCACGCCACATGGCTACGTTCAGCCGTATGTTGCGTTCAGCCCTGCTCACCACGCGCGGTCACATCGACCTGCTGCGGGTGGCTTCCGCCGCGTGTCGCCGCGGCTGCTGACGCCTCGCGTCTCACGCGTCCTTCGCGCTTCTCGCGTCTCTCGCGTCCGAACAGCTTCTCCTCCAGCGCTCTTCAGCGTCTGATCCGCGCCGAGCACGCGTCCGTCCGTCTCATCCCCGACCGTCCCTGACGATCCGTCCGAAGGTCCGGTCCGTTCCTGAGGTCTGACGGCGCGCGCCCACGCGCGTCTCCCCCGCCGGCCGCTCTCCCCGTGGAGCACCCATGAGCATCAGCCATGCCCCACCCAGCTCTCACGAGCCCGATATTTCAGATATATCGGGCCCCGAACTCGCCAAGGGCGAGACGTCCGACCGGACCTCCCTCGCCCTCGAACCCCTCGTCCCCGCCTCTTCCCACCGCACCCGCGTCCCCCGCTGGCTGCGCCGCACCACCGGCCCCCTCCTGCTGCTGGCGTTGTGGCAACTGCTCAGCAGCACGGGCGTGTTGACCCCGGACGTGCTCGCCTCGCCGGGGCGGATCGCCGAGGTCGGGCGGGAACTCGTCGCCGACGGTTCGCTGCCCGGCGCCATGGCCACCTCGCTGCGCCGCGTGGCGGGCGGGCTGCTGCTCGGCACCGTCATAGGAACCGGACTCGCCCTGCTGTCGGGGCTGTTCCGGGTCGGCGAGGACATCGTGGACGCTCCCGTGCAGATGCTGCGGACCGTGCCCTTCGTGGGACTCATTCCGCTGTTCATCATCTGGTTCGGGATCGGCGAGGCACCCAAGGTCGCCATCATCACGCTCGGCGTGACCTTCCCGCTCTACCTCAATGTCTACGCCGGGATCCGCGGCGTGGACGCCCAGCTGATCGAGGCCGGGGAGTCCCTCGGGCTCTCGCGGTGGGGACTCGTGCGGCATGTGATCCTGCCGGGTGCGCTGCCCGGAGCCATGACCGGCCTGCGCTACTCGCTCGGCATCGCATGGCTCGCGCTCGTGTTCGCCGAGCAGGTCAACGCGGACTCCGGCATCGGCTTCCTCATGGTGCAGGCACGGGACTTCCTGCGCACCGACGTGATCGTGGTCTGCCTGATCGTCTACGCCTTCCTCGGCCTGCTGGCCGACTTCATCGTCCGCTCCCTCGAAAGGCTGCTGCTGCAATGGCGACCGACGTTCACCGGCCGGTGACCACCACCTCGGCCGTACGGGTCGAGGGGCTGACCCGGGCCTTCGACGGCCGTGCCGTCATCGACGACCTCCGACTCGACGTCCGCCAGGGTGAGTTCGTCGCCCTGCTGGGCCGCAGCGGCTGCGGGAAGTCCACGCTGCTGCGCATCCTCGCCGGTCTCGACCGGGACATCGAGGGCACCGTCCTTGTCCCGCGCCGCAAGGCGGTGGCCTTCCAGGCGCCCCGGCTGATGCCGTGGAAGAAGGTCTGGCGCAACGTCCTGCTGGGCCTGCCCGGCAAGCCCGAACGCGCCCTCGCCGACAGGGCCCTGGAGGAGGTCGCTCTCGGTCACCGTTCGGACGCCTGGCCCAAGACCCTCTCCGGGGGTGAGGCCCAACGCGCCTCGCTGGCCCGGGCGTTGGTCCGCGAGCCCGATCTGCTGCTGCTCGACGAGCCGTTCGGCGCGCTCGACGCCCTGACCCGGATCAACGCCCAGCGTCTGGTGGGCGAGTTGTGGCAGCGCCGTGGCTGCGCGGTCCTGCTCGTCACGCACGACGTCGAGGAGGCCGTCCTGCTCGCCGACCGCGTCCTGGTGATGGACGACGGAGTCATCGCGCACGAGCAGGAGATCGACCTCGACCGCCCGCGCCACATCGCCGACCCCCGGTTCGGCGAGCTGCGCGCCGCGCTCCTGGAACGGCTCGGTGTCGACACGGCCGCCGAAGCCGCCTGAATCCCCCCTCCCACTCACCTCGCTCGCCCACCTCTCACCCGCCTCGAAGACACCCCTCGTGCACAAGAACGGATCCGTCATGCGACGTCGTCTCGTCCCCGCCGCGCTGCTTCTCCCGCTCGCCCTGCTGCTGTCCGCCTGCGGAGGCAGCTCGTCGGCCTCGACCGGCGACGGCACCGACGGCTCGGGCTCCCTCACGCTCGACGTCGGTGACCAGAAGGGGGGTTCGGAGGCCATCCTGCGGGCCGCCGGAGAACTCGACCATCTCGACTACAAGATCAAGTGGTCCACCTTCACCTCCGGCCCGCCCCTGCTGGAGGCCGTCAACGCCAAGGCCGTCGACATCGGCGGGGTCGGCAACACCCCGCCGGTCTTCGCCGCGGGCGCCGGCTCGAAGATCACGGTGGTGGCCGCCTGGCACGGTACGTCCAAGGGCGACGCCATCCTCGTACCGAACGACTCGAAGCTGACCGGTACCGCGCAGCTCAAGGGCCGGTCCGTCGCCGTGGCCCAGGGGTCCTCCGCCCACTACCAGTTGGTCGCCTCGCTGGAGAAGGCCGGGCTGAGCCTTGGCGACGTGAAGGTCAAGTACCTCCAGCCGGCCGACGCGCTGGCCGCGTTCACCTCCGGGAAGGTCGACGCCTGGGCGGTGTGGGACCCGTACACCTCGCAGATCCTCAAGGGCGGGCAGGGCCGCGTGCTGACCACCGGCGACGGCATCACCAACGGGCTGACCTTCCAGGTGGCGGCGCCGAGTGCGCTCAAGGACGGGAAGAAGGCCGCGGCGATCAAGGACTACCTTGAGCGGCTGCGGCGGGCCTACACCTGGGTGGCCTCCCACCAGCAGGAGTGGGCGAAGGTCTGGGCGAAGGAGACCGGGCTGCCCGAGGACGTGGCGCTGGCCGCGGTCGAGCGCACGTACGCCGGCCGGGTTCCGGTGGCCGTCGACAAGCCGCTCATCGCCTCCGAACAGAAGATCGTCGACACCTTCGCCGAGCTGAAGCTCATCCCGAACAAGGTCGACTTCGGCGGCTTCACCGACACGCGGTTCAACGGCGGTCTGCCGCCGTCGACGACCGCGCCGCGTCCCTCGAAGGCGGGGTGACCTGGCCGTACACCGGGGAAGATGCCGGACCGCCGTACGGTTAGTAGAAATGTGAACAACACGCGTGAGGTCGAGGTCGTCGTCATAGGCGCCGGGCAGGCGGGTCTGTCCAGCGCCTATCACCTGCGCCGCACCGGTTTCGAGCCGGAGCGGGACTTCGTGGTGCTGGACCACTCCCCCGGACCGGGCGGCGCCTGGCAGTTCCGGTGGCCGTCCCTGACGTACGGCAAGGTCCACGGGATGCACTCGCTGCCCGGCATGGAACTCACGGACGCCGATCCGGCGCGGCCGTCCTCGCAGGTCGTCGCCGAGTACTTCACGGCGTACGAGAGCGCCTTCGGCCTTCGGGTACGGCGGCCCGTCGACGTGCGAGCCGTCCGGGACGGGGGCGAGGGCGGGCGGCTGCTCGTGGAGACCTCGGACGGCACCTGGTCGACACGGACGCTGATCAACGCGACCGGCACCTGGGACCGGCCGTTCTGGCCGCGCTACCCCGGCCAGGAGACCTTCCGGGGACGGCAGCTGCACACCGCGCGGTATCCGGGGCCCGAGGCCTTCGCCGGGCGGCGGGTGGTCGTCGTGGGCGGCGGCGCGTCCGGGACGCAGCACCTCATGGAGCTCGCGCCGTACGCGGCCGCCACCACGTGGGTGACCAGGCGCCCGCCGGTGTTCCGCGAGGGGCCCTTCACCGAGGACGTGGGCCGGGCGGCGGTCGCGCTCGTGGAGGAGCGGGTACGGCGGGGGCTGCCGCCGAGGAGTGTCGTCTCGGTGACCGGGCTGCCGCTCGACGACGCGGTGCGGCAGGCGATCGCGGACGGGGTCCTGGACCGGCAGCCCATGTTCGACCGGATCACGCCCGACGGCGTGCAGTGGCGGGACGGGCGGCGCGTCGAGGCGGACGTCATCCTGTGGGCGACCGGCTTCCGGCCCGCCGTCGACCATCTGGCGCCGCTGAAGCTGCGCGAGCCGGGCGGCGGGATCCGCGCCGAGGGCACCCGCGCGGTCGCCGACCCGCGGATCCATCTCGTCGGCTACGGCCCGTCGGCGAGCACCATCGGCGCCAACCGTGCGGGCCGCGCCGCCGTACGGGACATCAGGCGACTGTCGGCGGCAGAGCCTGCCCGCGCCGCGCAGCGGGCCGACACGGCTCGGCCGACCGTGTCGGTCGCCGCCTGACGTCCCCTCGGGTCAGCCCGCCTTCGCCGGACGCTGCTGGTTCCGGTTGAACTCGGCGACATTGCGCTGGTGTTCCGCGTAGTCGGCGGTGAAGCGGGTGTCGCCCGGTTTCACCGTGACGAAGTACAGCCAGTCGCCCGGTGTCGGGCTGATGGCGGCGCGCATCGCCTCCTCGCCCGGGTTGGAGATCGGGGTGGGCGGCAGGCCCATGCGCTGGTAGGAGTTGTACGGGCTGTCGATCCGGGTGTCGGCGGTCGTCGTCCTCAGCGTGGCACGGTTCAGCGCGTAGTTGAGGGTGGAGTCCATCTGGAGCGGCATGCCGCGCTCCAGACGGTTGAAGACGACCCGGGCCACCTTGCCCATGTCGGCCTTGGTGGCCGCTTCCGCCTGCACGATGCTGGCGATCGTGACCGCCTGATAGACGTTCATGGCGTTGCGCTGCGCGCCTGCGGCGATCGGGGCGCCGTTGAACTTCCGGTTCGCGGTGTCGACCATGAAGGACAGCAGTGACTCGGGTGTCGCCTTCTTCTCGTGCTGTTCGAGCGGATAGGTCGCCGGGAAGAGGTACCCCTCCGGGTTTCCCTCCGCGTCGTTCGGCAGCTTCAGGTTGGCCTTGCCCAGGGACTTTCTGGTGGAACCGGCGGGCAGGGCGAGGGCCTTGTCGACGGCCTCGTAGACCTGCCCGGCGCGCCAGCCCTCCGGGATCAGCAGCGTGGTGGGCTTCTTCTCGGCGTCGCTGTCCATGCTCAGCAGCGGCACCGCCACGGCGGTGCCGGCCACGACGGCCCCGGTCGCGATGAGGGCGAGACGGCCCCGGCGCGTCAGTCGAATCGTGCTCCGTGGCGGAGTGTTCGTGTACATGCGGGCACGGTAACCCGCATATCGTCACAAACCCGGCATATTTTCAGTTTGTCGGTTTCGGTTCAGCTGGTCGGTTCCAGATGAGGGACACGGCCGGTTCCCGTCGGTTCCAGTTGTGCGTCCCGACGGACGAGAGCCGTGTACCGGCCGTCCCGCTCCAGCAGTTCCTCGTGCGTACCCCGTTCGACCACGCGCCCCGAGTCGAGGACCACGATCTGGTCGGCGCCGCGGATGGTGGACAGGCGGTGCGCGATGGTGAGGGTGGTGCGGTGGGCGGAGAGCGCGTCGATCGCCTTCTGGACGGCGTGTTCGGTGCCGGTGTCCAGGGCGCTGGTCGCCTCGTCCAGGATGAGGACCGGCGGGTCTCGCAGAATGGTCCGGGCGATGGCCAGGCGCTGCTTCTCCCCGCCGGAGAAACGGTGCCCACGCTCGCCGACGACCGTGTCGTAGCCGTCGGGCAGCGACACGATGTGCTCGTGGATCTGAGCCGCCTTAGCCGCCTGGTGCAGTTCCTCCTCGGTCGCGTCCGGCTTCGCGAAGCGCAGGTTCTCGGCCACCGAGGCGTGGAAGAGGTACGTCTCCTGGGAGACGACGCCGACGGCCCGCGCGAGCGTGTCGAAGTCGAGGTCGCGCACGTCGACGCCGTCGAGGGTGACGCGGCCGCCGGTCACGTCGTAGAGCCGGGGCACGAGGTGGCCGAGGGTGGACTTGCCGGCGCCGGTCGGGCCGACGACCGCCAGGCTGCCGCCCGCGGGGACCGTGACGTCGATGCCGTCGAGGACGGCGCCCTGCCTGTCGTCGTCGGCGTCGTACCGGAACTCCACGTTCTCGAAGCGGACCTCACCCTTGACGCGGTCGAGGTGGACCGGGTTCTGCCGTTCCGTGATGTCGATGGGCAGGTCCAGGTACTCGAAGATGCGCTGGAAGAGCGCGAGCGAGGTCTGGATCTGGACACCGGTCGACAGCAGGCTCACGGCCGGGCGGAACAGGCCCTGCTGGAGCGAGACGAAGGCGACGATGGTGCCGATGGAGATGTCGGGGCCGCCCGTCTGGAGGGCGAGACCGGCGGTCCAGTAGATGACCGCGGGCATGGCGGACATGACGATCGAGATGACGGCCATGCGCCAGCGCCCGGCCATGTTCGAGCGCACTTCGAGGTCGACCAGCTGCTCGGACTCGTCGGCGAAGGACCGGGTGAGCGAGTCGGAGCGGCCCATGGTGCGGCCCAGCAGGATCCCGCTGACGGAGAGCGACTCGGTGACGGTCGCGGCCATCGCGGCCATCTGCTTCTGGCGCTGGGTGACGATCTTCTTGCGCTCGCTGCCGACCCGGCGGCTGATCCACACGAACACCGGCAGCAGGAGCAGCGAGACGACGGTCAGCCGCCAGTCGAGGGCGAGCATCGCGGCGACGGTGGCTATCACGCTGGTCAGGTTGGAGACCAGGGAGGTCGCGGTCGAGGTGACGGTGGCCTGCATACCGCCGATGTCGTTGGCGATACGGGACTGCACCTCGCCGGTCCGCGTGCGCGTGAAGAAGGCCAGGGACATGCGCTGGAGGCGGCCGTAGACCGCGGTGCGCAGGTCGTGCATGACGCGCTGGCCGACCGTCGTGGAGATGAGGGTCTGCAGGACGCCGAAGATGCTGGTGAGGACGGCGCTCAGGATCATGCCGAGCGCGAGCAGGCTCAGCAGTCCGGTGCGGCCCTGGGGGATGGCGACGTCCAGCGTTTCCTTCAGCAGGAACGGGGTCGCGACGGTGACCAGGGAGGAGGCGCCGACCAGCACGCCGACGACGGCGAGACGGGCCCGGTAGGGCTTGAACAGTCGGAGGATACGGCGCACCTGCCGGGGTTGCTCGGGCGAGGTGCCGGACGACGGGGTCCATTCGATGTGATCGCGGGGCATGGTCTCCTACGGAGGGTCGGGGAGGTGAGGACTGACGGAGCCTAGCTCATTGTTACCTATGCTCACAATGAATGTGATCCTGATATTGTTCCCACATGACCACCCCCGATTCCGACGGTCTGCTCCCCGAGCAGTTGCTGCGGCTGACCCGCCGCGTGCACCGCATCCAGAAGCGACAGCTGGAACAGCGCGGCCTCGGTGTCACCCCCGCGCAGTCCCGGCTGCTGCGCACCCTCGCCCACTACGACGCACCCCCTCGCATGGCCGACCTGGCCGAGCGCCTGGAGGTGGTACCCCGGGCCGTGACGACGCTGGTCGACGGGCTGGAGGCGAGCGGCAAGGTGCGGCGGGTGCCCGATCCGGCCAACCGCCGGGTGATCCGCATAGAGCTCACCGACGACGGGCTCAAGGCCCTGCGGGAGCTGCACGACGTACGACGGTCCGCGGCCGAGGAGATCCTGACCCCCCTGACGGACCAGCAGCGCGAGGTGCTCGGCGGGCTGCTGGACACGCTGGTGGACGGGATGCCGCCTCAGGGACGCGACTGCTGACGTGAAACGGACCGCGGCCGCCGCTCCGGGAGAAACGGAGCGGCGGCCGCGGTGTGTGCGGAGCGGTGCGCGTGGGGCGGTGTGCGTGGAGCGGTGTGCGTCAACTCACCTCGGGGGCGGGCTCCTTGGCCTGAGCGGGTACGGCCGCGAGTTGGTCGTCCTTGTCGTCGGCCGCGGAGACGGCCGGCGCCTTCGGAGTCTTGGACGCGTCCGGCTCACCCCGGCTCTCGTCGTCGTCCTCGTCGGTCGGGACGATCTCACGGTCCAGGACCTTCTTCGCCCGCTCGGTGTCCAGCGCCCCCTCCCAGCGGGAGACGGCGAAGACGGCCACGCAGTTGCCGAGCAGGTTGGTCACGACGCGCATCGAGTCCATGATGCGGTCCACGCCGAGGAGCAGCGCGACGGCTCCGGCGGGGATGGCGCCGAGCGAGGAGGCCGTCGCGGACAGGGCGAGGAAGGCCGAGCCGGGGATGCCCGCCATGCCCTTGCTGGTGAGCATGAGCACCAGAACCACGGTGATCTGCTGGCTCAGGCTCAGGTCGACGCCCACGGCCTGGGCGATGAACAGCGTGCCGATGGACAGGTAGAGCGAGGCACCGTCGAGGTTGAAGGAGTAGCCGGTGGGCAGAACCAGGCCGACGGCGTCGTCACGGGCACCGGCCTTGCGCAGCTTCTGCATGACGCGCGGCATCACGGACTCGGTGGAGGCGGTACCCAGCGCGAGCAGCATCTCCTCGCGGATGTAGCGCAGGAACTTCCACAGGCTGAGACCTGTGACCATCTTCAGGGCGACGGCGAGCAGCGCGATGAAGAAGGCCGCGGCCGCGTAGCACAGGATGATCAGCTTGGCGTAGGTCTCGATGACGCCGAGTCCGTACTGGCCGATCAGGACGGCCATCGCGCCGAAGACCGCGATCGGGGCCAGGCGCATGACGAAGCCGACGATCGAGAAGATGATCTCCTGGGCCTGCTCGATGGCGGGCAGGACCTGCGGCACCTTGGTGTGTCCGAGGTGCAGCAGGGCCGCGCCGACCAGACAGGCCAGGATCAGCACCTGGAGCAGGGAGTTCTCCGCGAACGCGCCGATGAAGCTGGTGGGCAGCGCTTCCACGATGAACTGGGTCGTCGAGGGCAGGTGCCCGCCACCGGTCTTGGCGTCCACCGCCGCGGTGTTGAGCGTGGCCGGGTCGACGTGCATGCCCGAACCCGGCTGGACGATGTTGGCGGCGAGCAGCCCGATGATCAGGGCGAGCGTGCTCGCCACCTCGAACCAGATCAGGGCCTTGAGGCCGATCCGGCCGAACGCCTTCAGGTCACCGGCCTTGGCGATACCGACGACGACCACGCAGAACACGAGCGGCGAGATGATCGTCTTGATCAGGCGGGTGAAGCCGTCGCCGAGCGGCTGAAGGTCCGAGGCGAAGCCGGGCCACAGCTTGCCGACGACGATGCCGAGCACGAGCGCGCAGGCGACCTGCGCGAACAGAGAGGTACGCAAGATGCGTGCGACGCGTCGTGGCAGGGACGGAACGACGGACGGCGACACGGGCACTCCTAGGGGACGGTGAACGCACAGAAGCCTGAACGGGGACTTCTGCGATACGGAAAGCGGCTTCCGTGTCGATCACTTTGGAGTGGACGTTGATCCCGCACAAGACCGCCGCGTTTCAGCCAGGTAAATCCCGCCACGTGTGACGCATCGCACACAACTCCCTCAGCAGCCGCGGCGGTCCTTGGTGAGCACCCCCTGCGCGGTGGTCAGCGCGCGGTCGTAGCAGACGCCCGAACCGCGGATCCGGTAGCGCTCGCTCGACGTGCCGACCGCGTGCCGCTGGTCGCGCGGGACGTTGACGGTGTACGTGGCGTCGCCCGCGTAGGTGTCGTCGAGCAGCCGCCGGCCCGTGCGCCGCCCGTCGCGCGACTCGGTGACCGCGGCACGGTCGCCGAGGGTCAGCTCGGTCCGCAGCCGGTCGGCCGCGCCGAGCGTGGTGGTGCCGTCCATCGTGTACGTCCGCTGCGTGCGCGTCGTCCGGGCCGGTCCGCGTCCGTCGACAGTGACCGACTCGTCGTCCGACCACACGGCGTCGAGCGCGTCCATGGTCTCGCCGTCGGTCCAGCGGTGCACGGAGGTGTTCGCCAGCGCGCGCGTGACGGTGGTCGCCACCCGGCCGTGCGAGGTGTCGACATACCCCGCGACGGTCAGCCGGTGGCCGCCCTCGGTGTCCACGCGGTGCTCCGAACCAGGCGTGTACGTCGAGGTGTCGGTCAGGTCGCCGCTCCTGTGGAGGGTGAGCTTCCCGCCGACGTGCGCGCTCTTCGCGTCCTGCCAGACGAGCACGTTGACGGGGGTGCTCCAGCCGCTCTGCCCTTCGGGCACGCCGACCACGGAGACCTCCACGCGGTGCGGGCGGCCGTCGTTGAGAAGTCCGGCGAAGGGCGTCAGGTCGTATTCGATCGGCTTGATGTCGAAGGCGCGCGGTCCGGGAACGACGTACCAGAGGAAGGGGTTGGACCAGCCGCCGGTCCACACGGTCGGGAACGGGGCGGCGATGCCCGCGAGTTGCCCGTCGACCTTGATCTGCACCTCGCGGTAGGGGCCCTCGTCGGCCTTGCAGGAGTAGGGGGCCGTGGCGGGCACCGTCAGATACCAGTACTCCTCGCAGCCGCCCCCGGAGCCGGTGGCGTACACCTCGGCGACGATGCGCTCGCTGTTGCGGGGCGTGGTGAGGGTCGAGTCGCCCCCGACCGTCAACACCCGGTCAGGGGTGGCGGCTTGGCGTCCCGCATAGAACGTCAGCGTGACCTTGACGTCGATGATCCCCGTGTACGTGTCGTCGACGACGTTCCCGATGAGCATCTCGACGTCCTGGCTGCCCCGGAAGGCGTCGCTGTAGCGCGTGACGTCCTTCTCGACGGACCACTCGATGCCGTCGGGCGAGGGCTGCGGCGTGGACGTACGGAAGATCTCGACGCCGCCGACATGCACGTATCCGAGCCGGTCGAACTGCCGTCCCTTGACCTTGCCCTCCAGACGCAGCACGACCTTGCTCCACTTGTCGCCGCACCCCCGGGGCGGCGCGTAGGTGCCCTTGTACGGCGTGAAGTCGCGGAACCGCGCCTCGGCCAGCGTGACCCGGCAGGACGGGCCGGCGGGCTTGGGGACGGGCGGGGCGGCCGTGAGGGGGTCGTGCCAGTCGCTGCCGAACTCGGCGGGGACGTCGGCTGCGGTGCCGGTTGCGGCTTCGGCTGCGGCGTCGGCCGACTGTGCCGGGGCCGCCCCGAACAGGGTGCTCGCCAGGAGGGTCGCTCCGGCGAGCATGGACATGATGATCCGTCTCTTCATGGCCGTGTTCTACGTCCGGTCGGGCACTGGCCGCAATGACGCCTCCCGCAGGAGTCTCAGGATTTCAGGTCGGCCCTGTCCCCCATCACCACGACAGGATGCCGGTCCGGATCGAGCGTGCGCAGCAGGTACCGCATGGCCGGCCTGGACAGACTGACGCAGGCCGAGGTACCGCTGCCGTGGTCCATATGCAGCCAGATCCCGCCGCCCTTGGCGTATCCCCCGGGGCGGGTCTGGTCGTTCGGCGGGGTCCCCTTGACGCGGTTGTAGTCGATGGCGATGACGTAGTCGAAGTCGTGCCAGTACGACTTGGCCCACCAGCGGGGCGCCGCGAAGGCGGCGGAGCGGGTGTACGGGAGCCTGGCGCCCGGGTCCGGGAGCACCCCGCCCGCGTCGCTGAGCGTGAACACGCCGACCGGGCTGCGCTTGTCGCCCTCGCGGTGGTCGGGGGTCCAGCCCTTCCTGCCGTTGTGCGCGGGCCATGCACGGGTGCGGTCCCAGGTGGATTCCCGCGTGGATCCCTGCTTCGTGTACAGCGCGACCGTGGACCGGGCGGAGTTCCTGCTCTCGCCGTAGACCGCCAGGACCTGGCGGGAGTCGGCGGGGATGCGGCGCTGCCAGCGGTCGCCGAGGCCTGGGATACGTGTGGGGTCGGTGGTGGCCGGGGCTGTGGGGGCGGTGGAGGCGGGTTGGCCCGCGGTCGCGGTGTCCGTGCCGTTGCGCTTTGTCGGCCCCGGGCCGCCGCAGCCCGCGAGGACGGTCAGGAGACACGCGAGGGCCGCTGTCTTGATCACTGCGCGCCGTGTGTCGCCATGCCATGTGTCGCCACCGCTTCGCATCGCTCCATGGTCGCATCGCGTCGTCCGGGGGCCGGTTCTGTGCGTCGGAGTGGAAAACCGGTTGCCTCCGAGCACGGTCCGACGCGAACCTTTCACGGTTTGCTGCCGCCATGTCGCGGCTCCTCCCACCCCCCTGACACGAGCCACTGGGACGTCATGCAGATTCAAGACCTTCCGTATCCCGACCCGGGTGTGCCGGACGCTCGTTCGGGTCCCCGATTCCTGTGGTGGCTCTTCAGAAACCAACTGGGCGGACAGCTCAGATCGCTGATCTGGGGGCTGCTGCACTTCGGGTCCATCTCCATGATCCCGTTCTGTGTCGGCCTCGCCGTCCAGGCGGTCGTCGAGCACTCCGGCTCCCGCCTCGCCCTCGCGGGCGGCCTGCTGGGTCTGTGCTGCGTCGGCAACGCGGTCGGAGAGACCTTCCTGCACCGCTCCGCGGTCACCAACTGGATCACGGCGGCCGCGCGCGTCCAGCAACTGCTGGCCCGCAAAGCGGCCCTGCTCGGCTCGGCGCTGACCCGACGGGTCGCCGCCGGCGAGGTGGTGGCCGTCTCCACCGGCGACGTCGAGAAGATCGGCTGGTTCGTGGAGGCCTTCTCCCGCTTCACGGCGGCGGTGCTCACCCTCGTGCTGGTCTGCGTCGGCCTGGTCGTCTACGAGCCCTCGCTCGGCGTGGTCGTCGCCGTGGGCCTGCCGGTCCTCGCGCTGGCCGTGCTGCCGCTGCTGCCCCGCGCCACCCGGCGCGCGGACTTCCAGCGGGAGAAGGCCGGGCGCGCCACCGAACTGGCCTCGGACACCGTCGCCGGTCTGCGGGTCCTGCGCGGCATCGGCGGCGAGGAACTCTTCCTCGACCGCTACCGCGGCGCCTCCCAGGAGGTCCGCCACGCGGCCGTGCGCAGCGCCCGCATGTGGTCGCTGATCTCCGCGATCCAGGTCCTGCTGCCGGGGCTGCTGCTGATCGCGGTCGTCTGGTACGGCGTCAACCTGGCCCGCGACGGCCGGATCGGCGTCGGCGAACTGGTCGCCGTGTACAGCTCGGTCATGATCCTCACGTATCCGTTGCGGCACTTCGAAGAGATCGCGATGGCCTACTCCTTCTCGCGCCCCTCGGCCCGGCGGGCCGCGCGGGTGCTGGCGCTGGAGCGGGCCACGGACACCGAGGGGATTCTCGCCGCCGAGGTGCCGACCGGGGACCTGTACGACCCCGCGACCGGTCTGCTCGCGCCCGCCGGCCGGCTCACCGCCGTGGTGTGCGGCGACCCGGACGCGGCGGGAGTGCTGGCGGAGCGGCTGGGCGGGCACCCCTCGGAGCAGAGCACGTCGGTGCTGCTGGGCGGTGTCGCGCTCGACGACCTGCCGCTCGACTCCGCCCGTACCGCCGTCCTCGTCCAGGACAAGGACCCGGTACTGCTGTCCGGCACGCTGCGTGAGCTGCTCGACGTTCCCGCGTCGGGCGAGGTCGGCGCCGAGGAGGCGCTGGCGGCCGCGCAGTGCGAGGACGTCCTGGCGGCGCTCGCCCAGGGCTCGCTCGGCGCCGAGGACGCGATGGACGCCCGCATCACCGAGCGCGGCCGTTCCCTGTCCGGCGGTCAGCGCCAGCGCCTGGCCCTGGCACGGTCGCTGATGACGGACCCGGAGGTGCTCGTCCTGGACGAGCCGACCTCCGCCGTCGACTCGCACACCGAGGCCCGGATCGCCGTCGGGGTCCGGGAGCTGCGCGAAGGCCGCACGACCGTGGTCTTCACCTCCTCTCCCCTGCTCCTGGACCGGGCCGACCGGGTCGTGCTGGTCCACGAGGGCGAGGTCACGGCGGTCGGCGTGCACCGCGAACTGGTGCGCAAGGACCCGCGGTACCGGGCGGTCGTGACCCGTGAGACCGCCGAGGAGGCGGCCCTGAACGGCGCTCGGGACGGCGCTTTGAACGACCTGCACCAACTGGAAGAGATCGAAGAAATCGAAGCCATCGAAAAGATCGAAGAAGTCGAGGAGACAGCATGATCGGCGTGGCGCCACCGGCGTACGACCCGGCCGCCCCGACGACGGCGAACACCCTGCCCGTCGGCGCCACCGCGACCGTACGCGCCTACGTGGCCGAACTGTTCCGCCGGCACCGGCGTGCCTTCCTGCTCCTCGTCGGTGTCAACACGGTGGCCGTCATCGCCTCGATGGCCGGTCCGTGGCTGCTGGGCGGGCTCGTGGAACGCGTCTCGGAGGAGGCTCGTGAGCTTCATCTGGGCCTGACGGCCGGGCTGTTCCTGCTCGCGCTGACCATTCAGGCCGTGTTCGTCCGGGAGGTGCGGCTGCGCGGGGCGATGCTCGGCGAACGGATGCTGGCCGATCTGCGCGAGGACTTCCTCGTGCGCTCGGTCGGCCTGCCGCCGGGCGTCCTGGAGCGGGCCGGCACCGGCGACCTGCTGTCCCGGATCACCACGGACGTCGACCGGCTGTCCAACGCGATGCGCGAGGCCGTGCCCCAGCTGGCGATCGGTGTCGTGTGGGCGGCCCTCCTGCTGGGCGGGCTCGTGATCACCGCGCCACCGCTGGCGGCCGCGGTGCTGTTCGCCGTGCCCCTGCTGGTGGTCGGCTGCCGCTGGTACTTCAAGCGGGCGCCGTCGGCCTACCGCTCGGAGTCCGCCGGGTACGCCGCCGTCGCGGCCGCGCTCACGGAGACCGTGGACGCGGGGCGCACCGTCGAGGCCCACCGTCTCGCCGCGCGCCGCATCGCCCACTCGGAGCGCCGGATCAAGGAGTGGACGGCCTGGGAGCGCTACACCCTCTGGCTGCGGTCGGTGCTCTTCCCGGTCGTCAACATCACCCATGTCACCGTCCTCACCTCGGTGCTGATGGTCGGGGGCGTCTTCGTGCTCCAGGGCTGGATCGACGTCGGGCAGCTGACGACGGGCGCCCTGATCGCACAGATGCTCGTCGACCCGGTCGGCCTCATCCTGCGCTGGTACGACGAGCTCCAGGTGGCGGAGGTGTCGCTGGCCCGGCTGGTCGGCGTGCGGGACATCGAACCGGACGCCGGTGACGACACGCTGGCCCCCGACGGTCGCCACGTGCACGCGGACACGGTGCACTTCGGCTACCTCGAAGGCGTCGACGTGCTGCGCAAGGTGTCCCTGGAGGTCGCCCCCGGCACCCGGATGGCGCTGGTCGGACCCTCCGGTGCGGGCAAGTCCACCCTCGGCAGACTGCTCGCCGGAATCTACGGGCCCCGGACCGGCCGCATCACCCTGGGCGGCGCCGATCTCTCCCGGATGCCGGCCGAACGCGTGCGCTCGCACGTCGCGCTGGTCAACCAGGAGCACCACGTCTTCGTGGGCTCCCTGCGCGACAACCTGCTCCTCGCCCGCACGGACGCGGACGACGCCGAGCTGTGGGCCGCGCTGGGCGCGGTGGACGCGGACGAGTGGGCGCGCGCCCTGGACGAAGGTCTGGACACCGAGGTCGGCTCCGGGGGGCTGGCCCTCACCCCGGCCCAGGCCCAGCAGATCGCCCTGGCCCGGCTGGTGCTCGCCGACCCGCACACCCTCGTCCTGGACGAGGCGACCTCCCTCCTCGACCCCCGAGCGGCCCGCCACCTGGAACGCTCCCTGGCCCGCGTCCTCGACGGCCGCACAGTGATCGCCATCGCCCACCGCCTCCACACCGCCCACGACGCCGACGTCATCGCCGTCGTCGAGAACGGCCGCATCAGCGAGCTCGGCAGCCACGACGAACTCGTCGCGGCGGATGGCGCGTATGCGGCGCTTTGGCGGTCGTGGCATGGGTGAGGTGCGGTGAGGTGAGCGCGGGGGTCGGGTGAGGGCGGAGGTGTGATGCGGGGGGGGGCGGTGCGATGCGGAGGGGCGGTGTGTTGTGGCTGCACCGCCCGGACGGCGACGCGGCCCTTGCCGATGTCCTGGGCTGAGCTGAGCGCGTCCAGCCTGGGCCGGGTTGTCGTGTGGTGGGCGCCGCTCGGGGGTCGCTGCCTTGGCTGGCCGGGGCAGCTCGGGCAGCGGTTCCCTGCGGGGGCATCGCTGGGCGGCTGTCGGCCTGGGTGTCGTGGGCGCCGGTTCTCGGCGGGGCATCGCGCCCGGCGGCGGCTGCCGCCAGGGCTGTCGCTGCCGACGAGAGCCGTCGTACCGCAGCAGATCCCGGCCCGCAACGTCGCGCGCCGGCTGTCGACCGGGGCAGCTCGTCGGCCCTCGCCATCGTGGTCCGGCCCCGCTGGGCGAGGGCCGCGGGCATCCGCCGCTCGCGGGTGCCTGACCTCGGTCCGGGCCGTGGCGCGCGGAGGTGAGGCCGGGGTCGGTCCTCGTGGTGCCGGGTCTCTCCTTGCTCCGTGCCGTTGCGCGGTCCTGAAAAGGGGTGGAAGGCTGGATATCGGCACCGGCTCGGGGAGTGCCCGGGGACGGTCGGGTTCCCCGGGTGCGGTCTGTGCCCCGTGCCCCGGCGGTCCACCGCCGAGCGCGGCGAGACCGGGCCCGTCCCCACCACCTGGAGGTACCCGTGAACAGCGCCGACGGTTGGGGAGACGACGTCTACCAGCCCGACGGATCCGAGATCCAGGACGACGCCGGTCTGCTCGACGCGGAGGACACCCTGGACAACGACGGCGTCGACGACCCTCTCGACCGGGGCTGGTCCCCTCCGGAACGGCCGTGGGCGGTGGAGCACACCGGCGTGACGGCCGCCGAACGCCGGCGGGGCGAGTCCCTGGACCAGCGGCTCGCCGAGGAGCAGCCGGAGCTGGTCGCGCCCGACGGTGACGGGATCGGCGACTGCGAGGGCACCGACGGCGAGCTCCTGGACAACGAGGTCGGCACCGTCCGCTCCGGCCGTCTCGTCGCCCCCGACGAAGGAGCCCACGAGGACGAGGAGAGCGGGCTCGTCGCCACCGACGTGGGCATCGACGGCGCCGCCGCCTCCGCCGAGGAGGCCGCGATGCACATCGTCGACGAGGACGCCCTGTCCGGCTGACCTTCCCCACCCCACGCCACCGACCCCGACGCCGCACGAGGAGCACGTATGCAGCAGGACAAGCACCCCGACTATCGCCCGGTCGTCTTCCGTGACCGCGTCGCCGGCTACGCCTTCCTGACCCGGTCCACCGCGACCAGCGAGCAGACCATCGACTGGGACGACGGCGAGACCTACCCCGTGGTGGATGTGGAGATCTCCTCCGAGAGCCACCCCTTCTACACGGGCAAGGCGCGCACGGTGGACTCCGAGGGCCGTGTCGCCCGGTTCGAGCGGCGGTACGGCGACGGGGCGGGCCAGGGTTCCGGCGGTTCCTGAGCGGCCGCCCCGGTCCGGGGCGTGCGTAAGGCGCCGTTCGGGACGGGCCCGACCGGGCGGGCCGGTCAGATGAAGTTGAGCGCCGCCGCGCAGCCCACTCCGCCGAGCAGCATGAACGCCGGCATCAGCACCTTCAGCTCCACCCAGCTGCCCGCCCGGAACCGCATGACCTTGGGCGGGCCGATGGGGTACCAGCGCTTGCGGCCCACCGGGATCGGCCACAGGATCGGGCAGCCGGAGACCGTCAGGGCGTCCCCGATGTCGTGGACGAGCGCCCCCAGCAGGATCGGCAGCCCCAGCCACAGGTACTCCTGCCCGGGCGCCGTGAACAGCCAGTCCGAGCCGTTGCCCGGCTTGTCCAGGACGCCGGCGATGATCCACGCGCTGGTCGCGGCCAGCAGCCAGACCAGGACGTCGGCGCTGGAACCCCGGGTGGCCCGCCACAACAGGCCTTCGATGGCCAGCACCATGTGGACGAACAGGATCGCGAGCACCGCCCAGCGGCCGCCGGTGATCGCCGCCGCCGAGGCGCCCGCACCGATCAGGACGGCCCACAGCCAGGTGTGCGTGAGCGTCCGGTGCCCGCCGGAGCGGCGCGGGTCGCCCTGCTTCTTGGTGGCCTTGTAGACGGCGTAGGAGAGCTTGTCGACGATCTCGCACAGCCCTCGGGAGATGGGACCGAAGGCGCGCGAGATGGTGGCCGCCTTGTGATCGAGGTCGGGGGCGAGCGCGGCGCCCGCACAGATCAGGGCTCCGGCCAGCAGAACCGGCCAGGGCATGGTGTGCCCGGTCGCGGCGGCCGCCGCTCCTACGCCGAGCCAGGCGGCGGCCCCCGACAGTGAGTGTGCTGGTCCCATCATTGCCGTTGCCCGCCCCATTCCTCGTGTGCCGCTGTCCAGTTGACCGGGTTCGCTGACGTGTCGTCGGCGACACAGCGTAGCGTTCGCGATCTTCCTGCCCGCATCCGATTCCCCTGTCAGGCGTCGGGGCAGGCAAGATGGGTGGGTGACCCTCATCGATCAGCTGCCGCCGACCGCCGACCCCGACGCCCTCTACGAAGCCTTCGAGGCGTGGGCCGGGGAGCGCGGGCTCACGCTCTACCCCCATCAGGAGGAGGCGCTGATCGAGGTCGTCTCGGGTGCGAACGTGATCGTGTCGACGCCCACCGGCTCCGGCAAGAGCATGATCGCGGCGGGCGCCCACTTCGCCGCGCTCGCCCGTGACGAGGTCACCTTCTACACGGCACCGATCAAGGCGCTGGTGTCGGAGAAGTTCTTCGAGCTGTGCAAGCTCTTCGGCACGGAGAACGTCGGCATGCTGACCGGTGACGCGTCCGTCAACGCCGACGCCCCCGTCATCTGCTGCACCGCCGAGGTGCTGGCGTCGATCGCCCTGCGCGACGGCAGGAACGCGGACGTGGGCCAGGTCGTCATGGACGAGTTCCACTTCTACGCGGAGGCCGACCGCGGCTGGGCCTGGCAGATCCCCATCCTGGAGCTGCCGCAGGCGCAGTTCATCCTGATGTCGGCCACGCTCGGCGATGTCTCGATGTTCGAGACGGACCTCACCCGGCGCACCGGCAAGCCGACCTCGGTGGTCCGCTCGGCGACCCGCCCGGTGCCGCTCTCCTACGAGTACAAGCTCACCCCGCTCACCGAGACGCTGACGGAGCTGCTGGAGACCAAGCAGGCGCCGGTCTACATCGTGCACTTCACGCAGGCGCAGGCCGTGGAGCGGGCGCAGGCACTGATGAGCATCAACATGTGCACGCGCGAGGAGAAGGACCAGATCGCCGAGCTGATCGGCAACTTCCGCTTCACCACCAAGTTCGGCCGCAACCTCTCCCGTTACGTACGGCACGGCATCGGCGTCCATCACGCCGGCATGCTGCCCAAGTACCGGCGCCTGGTGGAGAAACTCGCCCAGGCCGGTCTGCTGAAGGTCATCTGCGGCACGGACACGCTCGGCGTGGGCGTCAACGTGCCCATCCGGACCGTGCTGTTCACCGCTCTCACCAAGTACGACGGAACGCGCGTGCGCACGCTTCGCGCGCGTGAGTTCCACCAGATCGCGGGCCGTGCCGGACGCGCGGGCTTCGACACGGCGGGCTTCGTGGTCGCGCAGGCCCCCGAGCACGTGGTCGAGAACGAGAAGGCGCTCGCCAAGGCCGGCGACGACCCCAAGAAGCGCCGGAAGGTCGTCCGCAAGAAGGCGCCCGAGGGTTTCGTCGCGTGGACGGAGAACACCTTCGAAAAGCTCATCACCTCCGACCCGGAACCGCTGACGTCCCGCTTCCGGGTGACGCACACCATGCTGCTGTCGGTGATCGCCCGTCCCGGCAACGCCTTCGAGGCGATGCGGCACCTGCTGGAGGACAACCACGAGCCGCGCAAGCAGCAGCTCAGGCACATCCGGCGGGCCATCGCGATCTACCGCTCGCTGCTGGACGGCGGCATCGTCGAGAAGCTCGACGAGCCGGACGCCAGCGGCCGCATCGTCCGTCTCACGGTCGACCTCCAGCAGGACTTCGCGCTGAACCAGCCGCTGTCCACCTTCGCGCTGGCCGCGTTCGAACTGCTCGACCCCGAATCGCCGTCCTACGCCCTGGACATGGTGTCCGTCGTGGAGTCCACGCTGGACGATCCCCGGCAGATCCTCGCCGCCCAGATGAACAAGGCCAAGGGTGAGGCCGTGGCCGCGATGAAGTCGGACGGCGTCGAGTACGAGGAGCGCATGGAGCGCCTCCAGGACATCACCTACCCCAAGCCGCTGGAGGAGCTGCTCTTCCACGCGTACGACACCTACCGCAAGAGCCACCCCTGGGTCGGCGACCATCCGCTCTCCCCGAAGTCCGTCATCCGCGACATGTACGAACGGGCGATGTCCTTCACGGAGTTGGTCTCCTTCTACGAGCTCGCCCGCACCGAGGGCATTGTCCTGCGCTACCTCGCCAGCGCCTACAAGACTCTCGACCACAACATCCCGGACGACCTGAAGTCCGAGGATCTCCAGGACCTGATCGAGTGGCTGGGCGAGATGGTGCGCCAGGTCGACTCCAGCCTGCTGGACGAGTGGGAGCAGCTCGCCAACCCGGAGGTGATGACCGCGGAGGAGGCCCAGGAGAAGGCCGACGAGGTCAAGCCGGTCACCGCCAACGCGCGCGCCTTCCGCGTCCTGGTCCGCAACGCCCTGTTCCGCCGCGTCGAGCTGGCCGCCCTGGACCAGGTCGAGGAGCTGGGCGAGATGGACGCCGAGTCCGGCTGGGACGCCGATGCCTGGGGCGAGGCGATGGACAAGTACTGGGACGAGTACGACGACCTCGGCACTGGTCCGGACGCCCGCGGCCCCAAGCTGTTGATGATCGAGGAGGAGCCGCAGCACGGGCTGTGGCGCGTCCGCCAGATCTTCGACGACCCGAACGACGACCACGACTGGGGCATCAGCGCGGAGATCGACCTCGCGGCCTCCGACGCGGAGAGCCGCGCCGTCGTCCGTGTCACCGATGTCGGCCAGCTGTGAGCACAGGAGAATCCCACCCATGACGAACCCGGCGGAGAAGCTGGTCGACCTGCTCGACCTGGAGCCGATCGAGGTCAACATCTTCCGGGGCCGCAGTCCCCACGAGTCGCTGCAACGGGTCTTCGGCGGCCAGGTGGCCGGCCAGGCGCTGGTCGCCGCCGCCCGCACCACCGAGGGCGACCGGCCGGTGCACTCGCTGCACGCG
The DNA here is from genome assembly GCF_001685355.1 of Streptomyces lincolnensis. GTDB lineage: Bacteria > Actinomycetota > Actinomycetes > Streptomycetales > Streptomycetaceae > Streptomyces > Streptomyces lincolnensis. The sequence continues at coordinate 1,533,237 of NZ_CP016438.1, forward strand.
TACTTCCTGCGTCCCGGCCGACCGGGCGTGCCGATCGTGTACCAGGTCGAACGGGTGCGGGACGGCAGGTCGTTCACGACCCGCCGGGTCACCGCCGTGCAGCAGGGCCGCACGATCTTCAATCTCACCGCCTCCTTCCACAAGCCTGAACAGGGGAGCTTCGAGCACCAGTTGCCGCCGGCCCGGGAGGTCCCGGACCCGGAGTCGCTGCCCACGGTCACGGACGAGATCCGGGAGCACATGGGCGCACTGCCCGAACACCTGGAGCGGATGGCGCGCCGCCAGCCCTTCGACATCCGGTATGTGGACCGGCTGCGCTGGACCTCGGAGGAGGTCAAGGACGCCGAGCCGCGCAGCGCGGTGTGGATGCGCGCGGTCGGGCCGCTCGGCGACGACCCGGTCGTGCACACCTGCGCGCTGACGTACGCCAGTGACATGACCCTCCTGGACGCCGTCCGCATTCCGGTCGAGCCCCTGTGGGGCCCGCGGAGTTTCGACATCGCCTCGCTGGACCACGCCATGTGGTTCCACCGGCCGTTCCGCGCGGACGAGTGGTTCCTGTACGACCAGGAGTCACCGATCGCGACGGGCGGTCGGGGGCTGGCCCGCGGCCGGATCTACGACCTGGAGGGGCGGCTTCTCGTGTCGGTCGTCCAGGAAGGGCTCTTCAGGGAGCTGTAGGGGCAGCGGCGGCCGTGGTTCAGAGCCCGCCGGCCCGGTGGTTGCGGCGTCGCAGCCAGCCGAGCAGTCGGCGGGGCGGTCGCGGCACCGGAACCTGGGGGACCGATGCCGCGGGTGCCGTCGCGGCCCGGGTCTCCTTCGGCGCGGGGCGAGGTGCCGGCCGGTTTCTGCGTGCCTCCTCCAGCGTCGCGGTCAGCTCGGCCCTCAGCCAGGCGACCTCGTCCGGGTCGTTCGCCGTCATGATCCGCGCGGCGAGCTGTGCGGCGGGCGAGCCCGGAGCGCCGTGGGCCGGTGGCGCGGGGCGGAAACGGTTCAGGTGGGAGCGTTCGTAGGGGTCCAGGACGAGCTGCGAGATGTGCGCCGTGTCGAGGAAGCCGGCCAGGACACCGGCGCGCTGCCACGGGTCGTCCGTCTGCCGCAGCAGGAAACCCCGGTGGCGGCCGCGCCAGTTGCGCGGTCGCAGGTCCACGCCCGCCTCCAGTTGGCCGCGCAGGCTCTCGGGCATCCGGGCGTTCAGCAGGGTGGTGTTCTTCTCGTCCGCCGCGAACTGCCGTAGTTCTTCGGCCAGATACAGCCAGACCACGGCGCGGTAGCGGTTGAGGTAGTAGGCCACCGGTGCCACCAGGCCCAGTCGGGCGAGGCGGGCGAACCTGCCGACGGGGACGTCCATGAGGGCCGCGCCCTCCGTGGTGCCCACCGTTTTCACGCGGGCCCGCAGAGAGTCGGGGAAGTCTTTGTCGGCGCGCAGACGCTCGATCTCGGAGCGTGGGACGCGGCGGCCTCCGCCTCCCTCGTCGGGCAGGGTCCGGATGAGTCCGAGATGCGTGGCGAGGTCGAACTCGACTCGTTTCAGCCCCAGTTCGCGGGCGGCGCGGCTGGGTGTACAGGAAACGAGGTGCGGTGTGGTGATGGTGCCGGTCGGCATGGTCGTCTCCCCCGTGGAGTTGGTGCTCACGCTGTGTGCGTTCGCCGTGACAAGAACCGTAGCCGGTTCGGCGAATCGCGTGGCGAGCCTGTGGATAACTCCACTCGGGGCGACGAAGGCGCAGGTCAGCTGTCCGTGACCGGGCTTCGCTCGGGCTGTCGGGCGTCCACGTCGAGGTGCTCGCCGACCCGGTTGACGAGGAGGGTCATCTCGTAGGCGATCTGGCCTATGTCGGCCTCCGCGCCGCTGAGCACGCACAGACAGCTGCCGGTGCCCGCGGCGGTGACGAACAGGACCGCGTCGTCGAACTCGATCATCGTCTGGCGCACCCTGCCCGCGCCGAAGTGCCGTCCCGACCCCTTGGCCAGGCTGTGCAGTCCGGACGAGACGGCCGCGAGGTGTTCCGCGTCCTCGCGGCGCAGTCCTGTGCTCGATCCCGTCACCAGCCCGTCGTTGGACAGGACCAGTGCGTGTCGCACATGTTCGACGCGTTCGGTCAGGTCGTCCAGCAGCCAGTCGAGTCCCTGGTTCTGCGCCATGTTTCCCCTGCTCCCCGTGTGACGTCTCCTCCTGTCCGGAGGATCACCCCCCCGCAAGCCTTCCCCACGACCGGCGTGCGGGCAAGGAGGATAGGGGCATGGCACAGAAGATGACCGACATGGAATGGCGGGAGTTCGTCTCGCACGGCACCCGCACCGGGAAGCTGTCGACCGTCCGGGCCGACGGGAGTCCGCATGTGGCTCCGATCTGGTTCCTGCTGGACGGGGACGACCTGGTGTTCAACACCGGCAAGGCCACGGTCAAGGGGCGCAATCTGATCCGGGACGGGCGTGTCGCGCTGTGCGTGGACGACGACCGGCCGCCCTTCGACTACGTGGTGCTGCAAGGCAGTGCGCGGATCTCGGAGGATCTCGACGAGGTCCGCCACTGGGCGGGCCGGATAGGAGCGCGGTACATGGGCGAGGAACGGGGCGAGGAGTTCGGCGCCCGCAACGGCGTCCCGGGCGAACTCCTCGTCCGCGTGAAGATCGACAAGGTGCTGGCGCAGAAGGCCGTCGCGGACTAGGAACGGTCCGGCGAGCACCGGAGGTGGGCCGACCCCCGAGTCCTGTGGTCAGCCCACCGAGTCGAGCAGCCGGGCGGTGTGCATCCGCCCGGCGTACTCGACCAGCCGGATCAGTACCTCCTTCCCCGAGTCGCGGTCACGTGCGTCGCAGAGCACCACGGGTGTGCCCTGGTCGAGATCGAGGGCACGACAGACGTCGTGCGCGCCGTACGTCCGGGCGCCGGTGAAGCAGTTGACGGCCACCACGAACGGGATGTGGCGGTGCTCGAAGTAGTCCACCGCCGGGAAGCAGTCCTCCAGGCGGCGGGTGTCGGCGAGGACCACGGCACCGAGAGCTCCCTGCGACAGCTCGTCCCACAGGAACCAGAAGCGGTCCTGGCCGGGTGTGCCGAAGAGGTACAGGGAGAGTCCGGAGCGGATGGTGATGCGGCCGAAGTCCATGGCTACCGTCGTGGTTACCTTCTGGTCCACACCGTCGGTGTCGTCCACCGACTGGCCCGCCTCACTGAGGAGTTCCTCGGTGCGCAGCGGCCGGATCTCGCTGACGGCGCCGACCAGGGTTGTCTTGCCCACGCCGAAACCGCCGGCGACCAGTATCTTCAGCGCGAGGGCGGTCGTGTCGTCGCCCGGGGCGTCGGAGTGCTCGGAGACCATCGTTCACTTCTCTCGGGAGGGCCGGCAACGGTCGACGTCGGTGTGCGAAGGCAGCATCATGGCAATTGGGGCTCCCCTTCGGGGTGTTGGACCGCTTTTTTCCTGGTTCTGACCGTTCATCTACAGCGCCCGCAGTCCTTCGATCACCTCGCGCAGAATCCGTTCGTCGGGAAGTTGCGCGGGCGGCACGGGGCGGCTGACGGTGACGCAGCCGATCTCCAGGAGATCGCCGAGGAGCACCCTGACCACGCCCACGGGCAGGTCGGCTCCGGCGGCCAGTTCCGCGACCGACTGCGTCTCCGTGCGGCACAGGTCGATCAGGCACCGGTGTTCCGGCCCGAGGCCGGTGTCGTCGTCGGCGCCGGGCGCGCCCGCGTCCAGCGTGACGAGAGCGATCAGGTCGAAGCGCACCCCGGTGGGGCCGGGTTTGGTGCGTCCGCCGGTCATGGCGTACGGACGCACCAGGGGGCCGGCCTCGCCGTCGTACCACTGGCTGCCCGGCTCGCGCGGGGCGCCTGTCATGTCGTCGGTCATGAGCGTGGACCGCCTTCGTGCCTCATCCGGCGGCGGGCGGCCGCGCGCCGACGCGCGTCGGGGTGTACAGGTGCTCGCCGACGCGCTTGACCAGTCGTGCCATCTCGTAGGCGACCAGGCCGATGTCGGCGGTCACCGCGGTCAGAACGGCCAGACAGGAGCCGTCACCTGCGGCGGCCACGAACAGGAAGCCGTCGTCCATCTCCACCAGGGTCTGCCGTACGCCTCCGGCGCCGAAGTGCCGGCCGGCGCCCTTGGCCAGGCTGTGGAAGCCGGAGGCGACCGCGGCCAGGTGCTCGGCGTCCTCGCGGCGCAGGTCGGTCGAGGCGCCGACGGCCAGGCCGTCGTTGGACAGCACCACCGTGTGCCGTACCTCGCTCACCCGCAGCACCAAGTCGTCCAGCAGCCAGTCGAGTTCGCCGGACCGCCCGGCGGCCCTCATGCTCGGGTCCTGGATCATGCGCGGTCTCCTTCGCTGCTGTCTCTGCCCGCTGGGGCTTCCGGTGTGGCGCCGCGTCCTGGTTGCCGCCCGCCGCCACGGGCCCAGCCCTCGCGGTACGCCGCCATGCGATCCCGTACGAGTTCGGGGGTGCGCTCGTCGTCGCCGTCGGCGGCGGGTGCCTGGGCCGGTTGCTCCGAGGGCCGCTCGCGCAGTTGGGGAGCGAGGCTCGCCTGTCGCACCCGGCGGGGCAGGTCCTCGGAGTCCTCCGGAGGGTCCACGGGGCCCGAGGGGGCCGGGGGGGCCGGGGAGTCGTCCGGGGAACGGTGCAGGCGCAGGGTGGCGACCGCGGGGGGCGGGTGCTCGTCCCTGCTGTCGGCCACCGCGCCGGACGCGGGGCCCACCAGGGCGGGGCGTTCCGCCGCCGAGGGGACGGACTCCTGGTGCCGGGCGGCGGACACGCGCGCGTACTCGCGTTCCGAAGGCCGTCGGGCGTCCGCCGGTTTGCGGAGGGAACGTTCCGCCGCGGCGGCGTGCAGCAGGGCCGTGGGCAGCAGGACGACCGCGGTGGTGCCGCCGTAGGGCGAGGTGCGCAGGTGCACCTTGATGTCGTGCCGGGCGGCGAGCCTGCTGACCACGAAGAGGCCGAGCCGGTCGCTGTCGAACAGGTCGAGCGCCTCGGACTGTTCGATGCGCCGGTTGGCCTCGGCGAGGGTCTCCTTGCCCATGCCGAGGCCGCGGTCCTCGACCTCGACGGCGTAGCCGTTGCCCACCGGCTCGCCGGTGACGCGCACACGCGTGTGCGGCGGCGAGAACTGGGCGGCGTTCTCGATGATCTCCGCCAGGAGGTGGGTGAGGTCGGCGACGGCCGCGCCGATGACGGACGCGTCGGGGAGCTGTCGTACCTCCACGCGCGCGTAGTCCTCGACTTCGGAGACGGCAGCGCGGACCACGTTCGTCAGGGAGACCGGCATGCGCCAGGCGCGGCCGGGCGCGGCCCCGGAGAGGATGATCAGGCTCTCGGCGTGGCGGCGCATCCGGGTGGTGAGGTGGTCGAGCCGGAAGAGGTCGCTGAGCTCGTTCGGGTCGTCGGAGCGACGTTCCATGCTGTCGAGGAGGCTCAGCTGCCGGTGGACGAGGACCTGGCTGCGGCGGGCGAGGTTGACGAAGACACCGGAGATGCCGCTGGCGAGCTCGGCGCGCTCGACGGCGGCGCGCAGAGCCGCCCTGTGGACGGTGCCGAGTGCCTCGGCGACCTGCCCGGCCTCGTCCTCCGCCGCCGGCCCCGCAGGGGCCTCCGCGCGGACGTCGATCTCCTCGCCCGCGCGCAGTCTCCGCATGGCCTCGGGGAGTTTGCGACGGGCGATCTCCAGCGCGCTGTTGCGCAGGCTGACGAGTTCGACGACCAGCCCGCGTCCGATGCGTACGGAGATCACCAGGGAGGCGGCCACGGCGACGAGGCCGAGGAGCACGGCGGCACCGGCCGCGGTGAGCAGACCCCGGGTGAAGGGATCGGCCCGGTCGGCGACACCGCGTCCCGCGTCCTCCGCGATCGTCCGCATGCCGTCCTGCACGCGCGCGTGGGAGCCCGCCCAGGCGGCTTCCCCTACGGCGTGGACCGCGCGGCCGCCCGATCCGACGGCGAGGATCTTGTCCTCCGCGGTGCGCACCGCCGCGTAGGCGCTGCCGTCGGCGAGCCTGTTCCAGGCGGCGCGTTCGGAGCCGCGCAGGTCGGCCACCGCGGACTGGGTCAGGGCGCGGCGGGTGTCGACGGCGCCGGTGAACAGCCGCAGTCGCTCACCGGACAGGGAACCGGCGAGGCGCGCGCTGCCGAGGACGACGTCCTCCTGGGCCAACGCCTCGCTCGCGCGGGAGAATTCGAGCAGTACGCGCGCGTCGGAGCCGAGTTCGGCGTCCTGGATGCCGGTGAGGGCACCGCCCACCCCGAAGGCGCTCGCGATGGTCACCGTGTACCGCCCGTACGTCTCGTCCCAGCCCGCCCTGTGATCGAGTACGGCGGTCCGCAGCGGGCGCAGTTGCTCGGCGCCGGTGACGAACGTCCTGAGTCGCTGGGCCACTCCGGCGGGCAGTTCCTCGCTGTCGGCGATGGTGCTGTCGTCACCGAGCCGCAGGGCGGCCACGGCGCGGTCCGTGCGCTGGGCGAGTGTCTTCAGGTCGCCGCTGGTGGTGGAGGACGGGTCGGTCGCGTAGCGGACGGCGGCCGTCCGTTCGTTCTGGAGCGCGGCCACGGCCCCGGCGACGGGGGTGCGGATCGTGGAGTCCACGCGCTGGAGCTGCCGCAGCCGGGAGACGTCCTGGGCGGTGGTGACGGTGGCGTACGCCCACAGGGCGAGCAGGGAGACGACCGGCACCATCAACAGGCAGACGATCTTGGCTCGAACGGTGCGCGGCCGCAGGTGCCACTGTCCCGCCTGCGTGGGTGTGTCGTCCGGTGTCGTGTCCACCGGCTCGTCCGGGTGTTCGTCGGCGGCCGGTGGCCCGGCGTGGGCGCGGCGACCGCGCGCGGGGGGCTGATGTGGCGTCTCGGCGCCTGCTGTGGGGGTCCTACGCGGTGTACGCATGGCCTCCTCGCTCGGGAGTGGGTCGGGGGGCGTGCCGTCCGGGCAGTGGTGGGTCCGGGCCGTGTCAGGGGGCCGCGCTCTCGACCGGACGTTGGGCGGAGGCGGACGCCTGGCGCTCCCCCGTCGTGGGCGACAGCGCGACGAAGGCGGAGGTCAGGAAGAGGTAGGAGCCGAGGCCGACGGCGAGGGGAAAGATGAACTGCATCGCCGTGGCCCCGGGAAGGGATGCGTCACTGGGCGCCACCCGCACGCTCACCGCGAACATCCCGGTGTAGTGCATGCTGCTCACCGCCGCCCCCATGATCAGGGAGGCGATGGTGACGGCGACGGGTGACTTGATGTTGAGGGCCGCCCACAGGGCCGCTGTGGCCGCGACGACGGCGATCACGACGGAGAGTCCGACGAGGGCGGGGTCGTAGTCGACGTCGCCGTGCAGGCGGACGGCCGCCATGCCGAGGTAGTGCATGCTGGCCACCCCGATCCCGGTGGTGAGTCCGCCGAGGAAGAGGGCGCGCGAGCGGTCGTGGCCGTAGCCGACGGCGAAGACACCGGCACAGACGACGACCATGGCGACGAGAAGGCTCACGACCGTGAGCGGCACGTCGTAGCGGATGTCGGTGCCGGTGACGCTGAAGCCCAGCATGGCCACGAAGTGCATGGTCCAGATGCCGGTGCCGATCGCGGAGGCCGCCGTGATGAGCCAGTTGCGGCGCGAGCGTCCGGTGGCGCCGAGCGCGCGCACGGTGCAGCGCAGCCCGAGTGCGGCCCCTATGCAGGCCATCACGTACGAGAGTGCGGGGGTCAGCCACCCCAAGGCGGCGTGGTCCAGGTGTCCCATGGCTCCGGGACGCTAGTCCGGGCAAGGGCGCGCAAAGGGGGCGCATTTCGAAAGGTGTTGGAATATGACGCAGAGAGGTACCGGAACGATCGCGTCACGCTCGAACATGTGCACCGAGGCGTCATCCTCGCCGGTGCGGGATCATGCGAAGCATGAGCGACGACCACACACGCGTGCAGGAGTTCTTCGCGGCCCGCGCCGCCGACTGGGACAGCCGCTTCCCCGACGACGGCCCGGCCTACGCCGCCGCGGTCGCCGAACTCGGGCTGCGCGAGGGTGACCGCGTGCTCGACGCCGGCTGCGGCACCGGGCGTGCCCTGACGCCGCTGCGGGCGGCCGTGGGGGCGTCCGGAGTGGTCGTCGGGGCCGATCTGACCCCGGCGATGCTCCAGGCCGCCGTACGGGCCGGACGCGACCGCGACGGGCGGCTGGTGCTGGCCGACGTCGCGGCCCTTCCGCTGCGCTCCGCGTCGCTGGACGCGGTGTTCGGCGCCGGGCTGATCTCCCACCTGCCCCACCCGGGCGAGAACGTGCGGGAGTTGGCCCGAGTGGTGCGTCCCGGCGGCGTCCTGGCCCTGTTCCACCCGATCGGCAGGGCCGCTCTCGCCGCCCGCCAGGGCCGGCGGATCACACCGGACGACCTGCGCGCCGAGCCCCATCTCCGTCCGCTGCTGGCCGGTTCCGGGTGGCGCATGACGTCCTACGTCGACGAGGACGACCGTTTTCTGGCACTGGCGGTCCGCGAAGGCTGACGTCCGCCCTTGCCTCACTCGCTCCAAGTCGCCTCGCGGCACCTTCCCCCTTCTGCCGCCAAGACTCCAACCCTACGTTGAACAGCAGGAGATGAACGGTCAGCCATGGCAACCACACAGGGGGAAGGTGGTCAGCATGTTCGGCAGGGTCCGCAAGTCCGGTACCAGATTCCTCAACTCCTTGCGCTCCGAGACGAAGACCGGCCGGGAGGCCCGCCCGCACAATCTCTTCGAGGCCGCCGCGGCGTATGTCTCGGCCTGCGCGGAGGACGACCAGGAGCGGATCGACGAGGCGGCCGGCTGGGTCTCGCCGGAGGCGCTGTCGTTCGGGGTGAACGAGCTGGCGTGCCGGGCCGTGATCGCACTCGCACGGGAGCGCGACGAGTCACCTCGGACGGTGGCGCGTGCCCTGCTCGGGCTTCCGGCGGCCTGACCGACGGCGGCGAGATGGCCGTTTCGCCCCGACCGGCCGGATAACGGCAGCTCGGGGTGGACTGGGGAGCCGTGACAAGCGCCTTCCGGGCGCACTAGGGTGCGCGCCGTTGGACGAACCGATGGGGAGGCTGGGATGGCCGGGACGGACGAGGACACCGTCGCCGCCGCGGAGGACGCGCTCTATGTGCTGACGGCGGCGCTGCTGACGCCGGCGAAGTTCCCGAGCGTGCTGGGCGACGACTATCCGGAGGCCTGCGCGGCGCTGGGGCTCGCGCCTCTGGCCGACGGGTACGGCCTGGTGCTCGGCCAGGACGGTGAGGGTGCCCGCTGGACGGTCGTCGTCGACGACGTCTCCCTGGTCGCCGTCGCCATCGCGTCGTGGGACTGCGGCATGGAGCACGATCTGTCGCCGGACGAGCGCACGGTGGTCGCCGCCCTGCCCGGCTGGCCCCTCGACGTCGCCGTCGCGGCCCCGGGCGTGCCCGCGCCGCACGACCCCTCCCCGGAGATCGCGGAGTGCGAGCCGCTGACGCCGCCGGACACCTCCACGTGGGGCCCGGCCCAGCGGCGGCTGGGGGCCGACGAGATCGCGCTCCAGTGGGCGGTGTGGCGGGAGCAGATCGACGACTCGGCCTTCGCGACCGCGTCCGGTGGGTCCGACGTGGGGACGCCCGCCGTCGGTGACTCCTCCGGAACCCTCGGACAGGAGGGCCAGCAGGGGGCACCCAAGGGCGGTCACAGCGGGATCCGGCGGGTTCTCACGGAGGCCCGTGCCTATGTGGACGCGCCGCCGCCGCTCGGCCGTGTCCGGTCGTCGTTCGCGCCGGGCGACGCACGGACTCTGCGTGCCGACGGCCCCGGTTGGTCACTCGTGGCCAGGACCGACGACATCGCGTTCGTCCTGCTCGACGACGAGCCCGGCGAGGTCCTGCCGGTGGGCCGGGGGCCGGAGCTGCCGGGTCTGCTGGAGGCGCTCGACAAGATGGCCGTACGCCCGCTGTGAGGCTTTGAGGAGCGGTGCCGCACGCCCCTGCCCGGGAAGGTGTTCCCTCTCGCGGGCGGGGGCGTTCCGCCATGGTGGTGCGTCAGCGGCCGAGCTCCTTGCGTGTGACACGGCGCAGCCTGCGCCGCTGCGAGGGGTCGAGCGTGAGGTACGCGGCGGCCGGAACTCCCAGGACGATCAGGAGCGCCGCCCACCACGGCAGCCAGATCAACAGGAGCAGTCCGACCGCCACACCTCCTGCGGCGATCTTCGCGTTCTTCGACATGTGCGTCGCCTCCTTCGCGGCCACTGCCGCTCTCTGTCCAGCAAAACGGGTCCGCGCCTCTCACAGTTCCGAATCGCGACCCTGAGACACCCCTGAGACATCCCCGACATCCACCCCTATCCGGCACGCAGGGGCTCCCCCACCTCGTGCATGTGGCCCAGTGCCTGCCGGTAGGAGTCGACGAGCCCGGTCTCCGCGTAAGGGATACCCAGTTCTCGGCAGTGGGCGCGCACCAGCGGACGGGCGAGCCGCAGATGGGGCCGGGGCATGCTGGGGAAGAGGTGGTGCTCGATCTGGTAGTTGAGGCCGCCGAGGAACCAGTCGGTCACGGCGCCGCCCCGGACGTTGCGCGAGGTGAGTACCTGGCGGCGCAGGTGGCCCCAGGAGACGCCGTCCGGATCGGGCATCTCCATGCCCTTGTGGTTGGGCGCGAAGGACAACCCCAGGTGCAGGCCGAAGAGGGCCTGATGGAGGACGGCGAAGACGAGGGCCTTCCCGGGAGACATGGCCGTGAGCAGGAGAGCCGCGTAGCCGACGACGTGGCCGATCAGCAGGAGGGCCTCGACGGAGCGCTCCCTCGGCGACTGCCGGCGCAGGTCCCGGAAGCCGTGGATCTTCAGGGCGATGCCTTCGAGGAGGGTGAGCGGGAAGAACAGCCATGCCTGATGGCGGGTGAGCCAGCGCCTGAAGCCCGTCCGCACCTTGGCCTGCTCTCCGGTGAACACGAGCACGTCGGCGGCCACATCGGGGTCCTTGTCGATGTGGTTGGGGTTGGCGTGGTGGCGGTTGTGCTTGCGGTTCCACCAGGAGAAGCTCATGCCCAGCAGCAGATTGGCGTGGACGAGGCCGATGAGACGGCCGACCGCCTTGTCGCCGGCGATCTGCGCGTGGCCGGCGTCGTGGCCTATGAAGGCCGTGCGCGCGCAGACCACCGCCAGCACGGGCGCGAGCAGTAATGTCCACCAGGAGTTGCCGGCCAGGACGATCCCCGTGCCGACGGCCGCCAGAGTGAGCGCGTTGAGGGCGATGACGCGGGCGTACCAGCCGTGGCGGCGCTCCAGAAGGCCCTGGCCCTTCACCGCGCGCAGGAGAGGCGTGAACTCGCTCCCGCCCGGTGGTGAGCCGGATGTTCCGCGCGGGCGGGCGGCGAGGGCTGGGGTGGTCTGGGACATGTCCGGTCTCCGGCTCTCTCAGGAAAAGGCGCTGACCTGAGGAAACGTACGGACTGGTGACCTGCCGCGACCATGAGGGCACCCCCCGTGTCCCGGCGGGGGCCAGCACCGCGCGGCAGGGGGGTTGACGACACCTCACCCGCGGCGTGACGTGGATCACGCCCTGCCCATGCCGGACAGGTCGCCTGGGTGATGTACCCTCGGCGACTCCGTCTCGCGGTAGTCAAACTTGAGGAGTAGGGCATCCCTGTGCAGAGGATCCCCCTGGCCACGTCGTCCGAGCTCTCCGAACTCGCCGACTGCTGTGCCGTGTTCGTACCCGGCGATCCGGCCCGGACCGGCACCGTCGCCTTCTGGCGGCCCGACGGCGACCCGCCGCCCCCTGTCGCGGCGGGGCGGATCACGGACCTGACCGTCGTCGTGCCCGGCGACGACGGTGTCGACCGGGTGAGCGTGCCCGCCGTCGCGGTGCCCGTGCGCGCCGCCCTGCCGGCCCTCACACGCGCGCGTGCCCTCGGGCACGCGGACCGCAGCACCGCCTTCTGGAGCTCCGCGGCCGTGCTGGCGCTGCACTTCGTCGCGCGTGGGCTGCTGCTGCCCGGCCTGTCCGCGGACGACCACGACGCCTGGCGCGTGGGTCCCCTCGGGCCCGAGGACGTCGAGGACATCCGCCGACTCGCCGCGGCGATGCCGCCCGAGGCGCACGCCGTGCCGCTGGAGAGCGCCGGGCCGCCCCGGCTGCCGGAGCCGGAGGAACTGCTGCGCGTCTTCCTGGACGCGGTGGCCGACTCCCTGCCCCGCTCACCCGCCGCGCCCTTGGCCACGGGCGGTCCCGCCTACGCGGCACCGGAACCGCGCCGGCTGCCCGAGCAGCGCGCCTGGGCAGCCGATGTCGCCGCCGGTCACGACGCGGGCGTACGGCTCTCCCTGCGGGTCGAGGTAGGGGGTCTGCCCGACGGGTCGGACGAGACGCAGGACGACACCGCGCTCGCGTTCCGGGCCGTGCTCCAGGTGCACAGCGTGAGCGATCCGACGCTCGTCGCGGACGCCGCCGAGGTGTGGGCAGGCTCCGGAGCCGCGAGCGGGGGCTTCGGTCCGCGCGCGCGGATGGACGCCCTGCTCGCGCTGCGCCGCGCGGCCCGCGCCTGGCCGCCGCTCGCGCCGCTGCTGTCGGCGGCCGTGCCCGACGCCGTCGATCTGGCCGACGAGGAAGTCACCGACCTGCTCGGAGAGGGCACCCGGGCCCTGTCGGGGGCAGCGGTGGAGGTGCACTGGCCGAAGGAGCTGGCCCGCGAACTGACCGCCCGCGCGGTGGTCGGTCCCCCGGACGAGACGGCGAGGCCCGACAGATTCTCGTCGGACACACCGTCGTTCCTGTCCGTCGACGCGCTCATCGCCTTCGACTGGCGGTTCGCCCTGGGCGACCGGCACCTGACCCGCGAGGAACTGGACCGTCTCGCCGAGGCCGGCCGTCCCGTCGTACGGCTGCGCGACCAGTGGGTCCTGGTCGACCCTCACGCGGTGCGCCGGGCCCGCGCCCAGCAGGACCGCAAGGTGACGCCCATCGACGCGCTGAGCGCCGCCCTGACGGGCTCGACGGAGGTCGACGGCCGCCGGGTCGAGGTGGAGCCCACGGGCTGGCTGGCGGCCCTGCGGGAGCGCCTCGCGGACCCCGAGGCCCAGGAGCCGGTCGGTCAGCCGGCCGCGCTCGACGCCACGCTGCGGGACTACCAGCGGCGCGGACTGAGCTGGCTGGCCCGGACGACCTCCCTGGGCTTGGGCTGCTGTCTGGCCGACGACATGGGACTGGGCAAGACGATCACCCTGATCGCGTTGCATCTGCACCGGCAGACCGAGGCCGGGTCCGCCGGTCCCACGCTCGTGGTGTGCCCCACGTCCCTGATGGGCAACTGGCAGCGCGAGATCGAGAGGTTCGCGCCCGGCACGCCGGTGCGCCGCTTCCACGGGGCGCGGCGCGGCCTGGACGCCCTGGCCGACGGGGAGTTCGTGCTCACCACGTACGGCACGATGCGCCTGGACGCGCCCCGGCTCGCCGAAGTGCCGTGGGGCATGGTCGTGGCGGACGAGGCCCAGCACGTGAAGAACCCGTACTCGGCAACCGCCCGTGAGCTGCGTTCCATCGGCGCACGCGCCCGCGTGGCGCTCACCGGCACACCGGTCGAGAACAACCTGTCGGAGCTGTGGGCGATCCTCGACTGGACGACCCCCGGACTGCTGGGACGGCTCGGCACCTTCCGCACGCGGTACGCGCAGACCGTCGAGAGCGGGCAGGATCCGGCCGCCGCCGAACGGCTCGCCCGGCTCGTGCGCCCCTTCCTGCTGCGCCGCCGCAAGTCGGATCCGGGGATCGCCCCGGAACTGCCGCCGAAGACCGAGACCGACCGCGCCGTCTCTCTCACCCCCGAACAGGCGGGGCTGTACGAGGCGGTGGTGCGCGAGACGCTCGCGGAGATCTCCGGCGCGGACAGCATGGCCCGCCGCGGCCTGATCGTGAAGCTGCTGACGGGGCTGAAGCAGATCTGCAACCACCCGGCGCAGTTCCTCAAAGAGGACCGGCCGAGAATCGCCGGGCGCTCGGGGAAGCTGGAACTCCTGGACGAACTGCTCGACACCATCCTCGCCGAGGGCGCGGGCGTGCTGGTCTTCACGCAGTACGTGGCGATGGCCCGCCTGATCGAGCAGCATCTCTCGGCCCGCGGCGTGGCCTCGCAGTTCCTGCACGGAGGGACGCCCGTGCCGCAGCGGGAGGCGATGGTGCGCCGGTTCCAGGACGGTGAAGTGCCGGTCTTCCTGCTGTCGTTGAAGGCCGCGGGCACAGGGCTGAACCTCACCCGGGCCGAACATGTCGTGCACTACGACCGCTGGTGGAACCCGGCCGTCGAGGCCCAGGCCACGGACCGCGCGTACCGCATCGGCCAGACCCGGCCCGTACAGGTGCACCGGCTGATCGCCGAGGGGACCATCGAGGACCGCATCGCCGCCATGCTCGACCGCAAGAGGCAGCTGGCGGACGCGGTACTGGGTGCGGGCGAGGCGGCGTTCACGGAACTGACGGACGCGGAGCTGGCCGATCTGGTCGCGCTGCGAGGGGGAGAGCGATGAACGAGTACACGGATACAGAAACAGAACGGACATTCGCCGCGTTGCCGCCCGCGCAGGGGCGGGGCTTCGCGCAGACGTGGTGGGGCCGGGCCTGGCTGAAGGCCCTGGAGGACACGGCCCTGGACTCGGTGCAGGTGAAGGCGGGCCGCCGGCTCGCGCGCGCGGGAGCGGTCGGCGCGGTGTCCGTGCGGCCGGGACGGATCACGGCCGTGGTCCAGGACCGCGACGGCGCGGCGCACCGGGCCGACGTGCTGCTCGCGGAGCTGTCCGACGAGCAGTGGGACCGCTTCCTCGACATGGCGGTGGAGCGGGCCGGGCACGTCGCGGCGCTGCTGGACCGTGACATGCCGCCGCACCTGGTCGAGGACGCGGCGGCGGCGGGCATCGACCTGCTGCCGGGCATGGGCGAACTGGAGCCGGAGTGCGACTGCGGCGCCTGGGACCACTGCGGGCACACGGCCGCCCTCTGCCACCAGGTGGCGCGCCTGCTGGACCAGGATCCCTTCGTCCTGCTGCTGATGCGGGGACGCGCCGAACGTCCCCTGCTGGACGCTCTCCAGGAGCGCAGCGCCACACCCGGGACGCCAACTGCCGAGCCCACGGGAGTGGACGCGGCCGAGGCCTACGCGGTCGGCGACATCCTGCCGCCGCTGCCCGCCCCCGCCGGGCTGCCCGAACGGCCGGGCGTACCGCCGTCCCTGGACACCGAGGCTCCGCCCGCGCCCGGCATCGACGCGGCCGCGCTGGAGTTCCTGGCCGCGCGCACCGCCGCGGAGGCGCACCGGCTGCTCGCCGACGCCCTGCGGGCCGAAGCGGCGCCGGAGACGGAGTTGACGATGGCCCAGGACGCCGTCCGCCTGGCCGCGGGCGATCCCGAGGCGGCCGTGGCCGTCCGGCTCGCCGACGGCTCCGGGCGCGACCGGGAACAGCTCTCCCGGGCCGTGCGCGCGTGGCGGCTGGGCGGCGCCGCCGCGCTGGCGGTGTGCGAGGAGGAGTGGGCCGTCGAGGGCGAAACGCTCGCACGCGCGCGTGCCGCTCTGGACTCGGCCTGGGAGGAGGACGAACGGCCGACCCTGCGGGCGACGGCCAACCGGTGGACGGTCGTCGGCGCGCCGAGCCAGCTCCGCCTGGGACGGGACGGCCGCTGGTGGCCGTACCGGAAGGAACAGGGCCGCTGGACCCCGGCGGGCGGGGCGGCCCAGGATCCCGCGACGGCGCTCGCCTCCGTGGAGGCCTCCGGGACCGAAGAGGCCGTCTGAACCGGCGAGTTCTGCTCGACGAGCGGTCGACGCCCCGCGTTCACCCGGCAGTCGTACGGCGTTCCGCGCGGGGCCCAAATCTGGCCGCTGTCACCGAACCCGCCCCTCAGGAGGCCCGATGTCCCCGTCTGCCGGCGGTCGACGCCCCATCGCACGCATTGCCGCGGCGGGAGTGCCCCTCGCCGTGATCGCCGCCTTGATCACGGCGGTCCCCGCCGCGGGCACGCCCTCCGGGAAGGCGCACGTCGTGCGTACGGCGACGCTCGGTGACATCCCGCTCGGCGCGTTCAGCGACGCGCTGCTGCCGGGCACGGTGGGCGACGACCGGGGCGTGGACCTCGGCGGCATCGGCAGCGACATCTACCCCGCGGGCCGCAAGGACGAGTTCTGGACGGTGACCGACCGCGGCCCCAACGGCCAGATCAAGGTGGACGGCAGCAAGCGCCGCACGTTCCCGGTGCCGGGATTCGATCCGGCGATCGTGAGGATCCGCGTGTCCGGCGACACGGTGAAGGTGCTGGACGCGATGGCGGTCACCACCGCCTCCGGCAAGGCGGTCACCGGGCTGTCGAACCAGGCGGGGCGCGACGAGGCGCCGTACACGTACGACGCGACGACCCCACTGGCGTACAACCCGAACGGGCTGGACACCGAGGGCATCGTGCGCGCCGGGGACGGGAGTTTCTGGCTCGTCGACGAGTACGGGCCGAGCCTGGTCCACGTCTCCGCGCGCGGGAAGGTCCTCACGCGGTACGTGCCCAAGGGGCTCCACCTCAGTGGTGCGGACTACCCGGTGGTGGAGGCCCTACCGTCCGTCTACCTGCACCGGAAGATCAACCGCGGTTTCGAGGGGCTCGCCCAACTGCCGGGCGGCGACCTGGTGATCGCTCTTCAGAGCCCGCTGTCGGTGCCGGACACGGACGCCGGTGAGGCCTCCCGGACCACGCGGCTGCTGCGCTTCTCGCCGAAGAAGAAGGCGGTCACCGCCGAGTACGCGTACCGCTTCGACCCGGTGGACGTGGTGGATCCGGGCGAGGACGACACCTCCGAGCTGAAGATCTCCTCCGTGGTCGCCGTGGGCGGTGACCGGCTGCTGGTCGAGGAGCGCACCGACAAGGCCGCGCGGCTCCAGCTCGTACGGCTGGACCGCACCGCGAACATTCTGGGCGGCCGCTGGGACGACGACACGACGTCTCCGTCGCTGGAACAGCTGGCGGACCCGGCGGCCTCGGGCGTACCGGTGCTCGACAAGCGGCTCGTCGTCGATCTGGGGACGGTCGCCGGAGTGCCCGGGAAGATCGAGGGCGTCGCGCGCGTGGACCGTGACATGCTCGCCCTGATCAACGACAACGACTTCGGGATGACGGACGGCGCGGGCGCGTTCGACGCGCGGGGCCGGCTGGTCGACAGCGGGGTGGAGACGACGGTGACGTACGTGCGGCTGCCGCACGGCATCTGACGCGGATCCGCGCCCAGGGCCCGTCCGGCGGACGACGGGCCCTGCGGCCGAGAAGGGTCCACCAGGATCTAGGGGAACACCTCTTCCGGCAGCGACGGGATCAGCGATTCGAGATCACTGGGCAGGTCGCTCGGGAATCCGCTCGGCAGCTCCGTGGGTAGCTGCGAGGGCAGCTCGCTGGGGAGTTCGGTCGGGAGGCTGAACGACGGCTTGGGAGAGCCGCTGCTGCTCTCGGGGGCCGGCTTGTCGTCGCGTGAGTCCTCGCTGCCCGATGCCATCAGGACCACGACGCCGATCGCCACCGCGGCCACGATCACGGCCAGCAGGGCGAAGAGCGGGTTCCGGCGCCTTCTGGGACGGTCCGGGCCCGGATCGCCGACCGGGCTCATCGGCTGGGTCGGCGGCGTCCCGCCGTACGAGGTGCGCCCGTGGTCGTCGGGAGGTGGTCCGAAACCGCCGCTCTGAGGCGGCGTGTCACCCGGTGGTCCGGGCGGCTGAGGGGGTACCGGCGGGATGCCCATGCCGTCCAGAGTCGCCTCGAAGCGGTCAGGCCGCGACCCCCGCACGGGAGTTGATTCCGGCTCATGCCGTGGACCGCATGATTCCGGAACATTCCGTGCGAGGGCCGCCACAGGGCATCACTCACGAACCGCGCGAGGCGAGTGCACGCGCACGCGTGGTCAGCCGCGCGCGCCCAGCAGGTGGTCCATCGCCAGCTGGTCGAGCTGCTCGAAGGCCATACCGCGCGCGGCGGCCGCCTCCGCGTCGAACTCCTCGAAGGCCGCACGGTCCGCGAGCAGCGCCTTGAGGCCGTCGGCCGCGGTGGGCTGCGCCAGCTCGTCCAGGCGGGAGGCGCGCAGGGCCTCCTGGACCTCCGGGTCGGCGCGGAAGGCGGCCGCGCGCTCCTTCAGGATGAGGTAGTTGCGCATGCAGCCCGCGGCCGAGGCCCACACGCCGTCGAGGTCCTCGGTCCGCGGCGGCTTGAAGTCGAAGTGCTTCGGGCCCGCGTAACCGGCGCTCTCCAGGAGGTCGACCAGCCAGAAGGCGGCACGCAGGTCGCCGGCGCCGAAGCGCAGGTCCTGGTCGTACTTGATGCCGGACTGGCCGTTGAGGTCGATGTGGAAGAGCTTGCCCGCCCACAGGGCCTGCGCGATGCCGTGCGGGAAGTTCAGCCCGGCCATCTGCTCGTGGCCGACCTCGGGGTTGACGCCGTACAGCTCCGGGCGCTCCAGGCGCTCGATGAACGCCAGGGCGTGACCGACGGTGGGCAGCAGGATGTCGCCGCGCGGCTCGTTCGGCTTGGGCTCGATCGCGAAGCGCAGGTCGTAGCCCTGTTCGGTGACGTACTCGCCGAGGAGGTCGAAGGCCTCCTTCATGCGGTCCAGGGCCACGCGTACGTCCTTGGCGGCGCCGGACTCGGCGCCCTCACGGCCGCCCCAGGCGACGTACGTCTCGGCGCCGAGCTCGGCCGCGAGGTCGATGTTGCGGATCGTCTTGCGCAGCGCGTAACGGCGCACGTCACGGTCGTTGGCGGTGAACGCGCCGTCCTTGAAGACCGGGTGCGTGAAGAGGTTGGTGGTCGCCATCGGCACCTTCATGCCGGTCGCGTCCAGGGCCTCGCGGAAGCGCTTGATGTGACCTTCGCGCTCGCTGTCGGAGGACCCGAAGGGGATCAGGTCGTCGTCGTGGAAGGTCACGCCGTGGGCGCCGAGCTCGGACAGGCGCCGCACGGTCTCGACCGGGTCGAGGGCACGGCGGGTGGCGTCGCCGAACGGGTCCCGTCCCTGCCAGCCGACGGTCCACAGGCCGAAGGTGAACCTGTCCTCGGGGGTGGGCTGGTAGTTCATGCCGCGGCTCCTTGCGTGCTGAGACTATTTCGTCATGGCCGTTTACAAATTAGTATGCGAACGCATCTCTGGGAAGACAGACCCCGAAGAGCCGCGGAAAAACTTGAGGAGAGCCCGATGTCAGCAGCCGAGGGTCCGCTCGTCGTCGGCGTGGACACATCCACGCAGTCCACGAAGGCGCTGGTCGTGGACGCGGCCACCGGGCAGGTCGTCGCGAGCGGCCAGGCACCGCACACCGTGACCTCCGGCGCCGGCCGGGAGAGCGACCCGCGCCAGTGGTGGGACGCCCTGAACGAGGCCCTGCGCCAGTGCGGGGACGCGGCGCGCGAGGCGGCCGCGGTCTCGATCGGTGGCCAGCAGCACGGCCTGGTCACCCTGGACGAGCACGGCGAGCCGGTCCGCCCGGCCCTGCTGTGGAACGACGTGCGCTCCGCGCCGCAGGCCCGCCGGCTGACCGAGGAACTGGGCGGCGCGAAGTTCTGGGCCGAGCGCACGGGATCGGTCCCTGCGGCCTCCTTCACCGTCACGAAGTGGGCCTGGCTGGCCGAGCACGAGCCGGAGGCGGTCCGCGCCGCCAAGGCCGTAAGGCTTCCCCACGACTACCTCACCGAGCGCCTCACGGGTCAGGGCACGACCGACCGCGGCGATGTCTCGGGCACCGGCTGGTGGGCCTCGGGGACCGAGTCGTACGACGACGAGATCCTCGCCCACGTCGGGCTCGACCCGGCCCTGCTGCCCCGCGTGGTCCGGCCCGGCGAGGTGGCCGGCACCGTGCGCGACGGCCACGACCTGCCGTTCTCCAAGGGCACCCTGGTCGCCCCCGGCACCGGCGACAACGCCGCCGCCGCGCTGGGCCTCGGCCTGCGCCCCGGCACCCCGGTGCTCAGCCTCGGCACCTCCGGCACGGTGTACGCCGTGTCGAAGCGGCGCCCGACGGACCCCACCGGCACGGTGGCGGGCTTCGCCGACGCCCACGGCGACTGGCTGCCCCTGGCCTGCACCCTGAACTGCACCCTCGCCGTCGACCGGGTCGCGACCCTGCTGGGCCTGGACCGCGAGGCGGTGGAACCCACCACCGCCGTCACCCTGCTCCCCTACCTGGACGGCGAGCGCACCCCCAACCTCCCGAACGCCTCGGGACTGCTGCACGGCCTGCGCCACGACACCACCGGCGGCCAGCTCCTCCAGGCCGCCTACGACGGCGCCGTCCACGCGCTGCTCGGCGCGCTCGACCTGGTCCTCGACGAGGACGCCGACCGTTCGACACCGCTGCTGCTGATCGGCGGCGGCGCGCGGGGCACTGCCTGGCAGCAGACCGTACGACGGCTGTCGGGCCGCCCGGTCCAGGTGCCCGAGGCCAGGGAACTGGTCGCGCTGGGCGCGGCGGCCCAGGCCGCCGGCCTGCTCACCGGCGAGGATCCGGCCGCGGTCGCACGCCGCTGGAACACCACCGCCGGACCGGTGCTGGAGGCCGTGGAGCGGGACGAGGCGGCGCTGGCAAGGATCACCGGGGTACTCTCCGACGCGGCTTCGCTGCTGGAGCGGGGGACGGACCCACGCTGAGCCACCGGCGCATGCCCGTCGACCGAGCCACCGACACCGAGCGAGGACGGACGGAGGCATGACCGCACCGCTGCACGAGGCCCACCCGGCCGGCCCCGGACGCGCGCTGCCCGACACCCAGCAGGGGATGCGGCGGCGCAACCTCGCCCGGGTGATGCACACCCTCAGGGCCGAGGGGCCGCTGTCCCGTGCCGCCGTCGCCTCGCACATCGGACTGACCCGCGCGGCCGTGTCGAGCCTGGTCGACGAACTCATCCGCTCGGGACTCCTGGAGGAACTGGGCCCGGAACGGCCCGGCCGGGTGGGCAGGCCGGGCTCGGCGCTCGCCGTCAGCGGGCACGGGCCCGCCGGGATCGGCGCCGAGATCGGCGTGGACCACCTCGCGGTGTGCGCCGTCGACCTGCGCGGGGAGATACGCGCCCGGGCGGTGCGCCACGGCGTGAACCGGGGCCGCTCCCCCGAGCCGGTGACCGCCGAGCTCACCGACCTGGTGCGGCAGGTCGTCGCCGAGGCGGAGAGCCTCGGGCTGTGGCCGGCGGGGCTGGCCGTGGCCGTGCCCGGACTGGTGGCACGCGACGCCCGGACCGTCGTCCGCGCACCGAACCTCGACTGGCACGACACCGACATCGGCGCCCTGCTGCCCGCCGAGTTCGCGCCCACGGTGGGCAACGAGGCCAACTTCGGCGCTCTCGCCGAGCTCTGGCTCGGTGACGGCACCCCTCACGACTTCCTGCACGTCTCCGCGGAGATCGGCATCGGCGCCGCGGTCGTGGTGGACGGGCGGCTGCTGCACGGAACACGGGGCTTCGCGGGCGAGCTGGGCCATGTACCGGTCCACCCGGACGGACCCGGCTGCCCGTGCGGCGGACGGGGCTGCCTGGAGCAGTACGCCGGTGAGGAGGCCGTGCTGCGGGCGGCCGGCCTGGAGCCGGGCGAGGACCGCGTCGGACTCCTCTCGCACCGCGCGACGGACGGGGACGAGAACGTACGGCGGGCCCTGCGCGAGGCCGGAGAGGCCCTCGGGATCGCGCTGACCGGCGCGGTCAACCTGCTGGATCCCGAGAACGTCGTGCTGGGCGGCGCACTCGCCGGCCTCGCGCCGTGGCTGCTGCCGTCCCTGCGGCAGGAACTGGCGAAACGCACGGCGGGCCCCGCCTGCCCCGTGACAGTGTCCGAGCTGGGCCCCGAGGGACCGCTGCTGGGGGCCGCGCACTCGGTGGTGCGCGCTGTGCTGGACGACCCGGCGCGAGTGGCGGAACGGGCCTGACCGGCGCCGTTCCCACCG
Source organism: Streptomyces lincolnensis (assembly GCF_001685355.1). Lineage (GTDB taxonomy): Bacteria > Actinomycetota > Actinomycetes > Streptomycetales > Streptomycetaceae > Streptomyces > Streptomyces lincolnensis. Next base: position 1,555,119 of record NZ_CP016438.1, read on the forward strand.
ACCAGCGCCGTTCCCACCCGTCCGGCGCCGCTCCCACCCGTCCGGGTGAGCGAGTTATCCACAATCACGCGGTCGTCCACTGAAACACAGGGTGTTCTTCTGCCCGACCCACAGGCGCCGTACCGTCGTTCCCGCGAGCCACAGCCATCGGAGTTCCGCAGAACGGAGCCGTACCGCGATGAACGACCCCAGGATCCTGACCGTGCGCCCCGGACCGGGCGAGTACGCCTGGACGTTCGGCGGTGCGCCGCCGGTGGCGCGGATCGCGCCCGGCACCGTGCTCGACCTGTACACCGAGGACTGCTTCGCCGGACGGGTGCGGTCCGAGAAGGACCTGGTGTCCGAGGTGTGCGAGTTCCCGTTCCTCAATCCGCAGACCGGGCCCTTCCACATCGAGGGCGCCGAGCCGGGCGACACCGTCGCCGTGCACTTCGTGTCGATCGAACCCGCCCGGGACTGGGCCGCCTCCACCACGGTCCCGCTCTTCGGCGCGCTCACCTCGACCCACACCACGGCCACGCTGCAACCACCGCTCCCGGAGACGGTATGGATCTGGCAGCTCGACCGCTCCCGTCGCACGGCACTGTTCCGGGCCCGCGACAGCGACATCGAGATCGAGCTGCCGATGGACCCGATGCACGGCACGGTGGGCGTGGCCCCCGCCAACCTGGAGGTGCGCTCGGCACTGGTGCCCGACGCGCACGGCGGCAACATGGACACACCCGAGATGCGCGCCGGCGTCACCTGCTACCTCGGCGTGAACGTCGAGGGGGCGCTGCTCAGCCTCGGCGACGGCCACGCCCGGCAGGGCGAGGGAGAGACCTGCGGTGTGGCCGTGGAGTGCGCGATGAACACCGTGGTGATCGTCGAGCTGCTGAAGGGCCTGGCCACGCCCTGGCCACGCATCGAGTCGGACACCCACATCATCTCGACGGGCTCGGCACGCCCGTTGGAGGACGCGTTCCGGATATCCCAGCTCGACCTGGTGCGATGGCTGGTCCGCGACTACGGGTTCGGCGAACTGGACGCCTACCAGTTCGCGACCCAGACCGTCGAATCGCCGCTGGCCAACGTCTGCGACACCAACTACACGTGCGTGGCCAAGCTCCGCAAGGAATGGCTGCCCGCACGCGAGACGCACCGCGGAGTGCACGCGCGGCTGCGGGAGGCCGCGGCGGCTCTCCGGGGCTGAACGGTCCGCCGGGTCGAAACACCTGGTCCGTCGTTCGGGTGAGTGTGGTCGAAACGGTTGTCCACGCCCGTACCCGGAGTGACGATGTCCACGACCACGTCGCCGTTCGGGGAGGCCGAGTTGACCGATCCGTGGGTGGCCCTGGAGCCCGGGGCCGACCCCGCCGAGCACGCGCGGATGCTGCGGCGCGCACACGAGACGTTCACCGAGGCGGGGACGGTGCCGCGTCCGGTGCGTCCGGTGGTGGCCGACTCCTGGCGGCGTTCCGCGCGGGCCGGTGTCGGGCCCGACGGCACCGCGGACGTGGAACTCATGGACGGCGACCTCGGCGCCTACCGGGCCGAGCACCCTCTGGCGCGGGTGATGCCGTTGTTCCGCGAGTTGCTGGGCACGTTCGCCGCCGACGGGGAGCACCTCCTCGCGGTGTGCGACGCGCACGGCAGGCTGCTGTGGGTCGAGGGTCACCCGAGCACGCGGCGCCGGGCCGGGCGGATGAACTTCGTACCGGGTGCGCGCTGGGCGGAGACCTCCGTCGGGACGAACGCGCCGGGCACGGCGGTGGCCGTGGACCGGCCGGTGCAGGTGTTCGCGGCCGAGCACTTCATCCGCCGGGTACAGCCCTGGACCTGCGCGGCGGCGCCCGTGCACGATCCCCGGTCCGGGCGAGTGCTCGGTGCCGTGGACATCACCGGCGGGAACGGGCTCGCGCATCCGCACAGCCTGGGTTTCGTGCAGGCCGTGGCGCGAGCCGCGGAGTCCCATCTGGCGCTGCTCGTTCCTGAGCAGCCCGTTCTCGGCACGCCCGAGCTGACCGCGCTCGGCCGCGACGAGGCACAGCTGCGCGTCGAGGGGCGCCGGATCAGGCTCAGCCGTCGGCACAGCGAGATCCTGGTGCTGCTGGCCCGCCACCCGGAGGGGCTGAGCGGCGACGAGTTGTTGTGCGCGCTCTACGAGGACGAGTCGGTGCCACCGGTGACCCTGCGCGCCGAACTGGCCCGGCTGCGCCGGTTGCTCGGCCCGAGCCTGCTCGCGTCGCGCCCCTACCGGCTCACCGTCCCGGTCGAGTCCGACGTCGCCGTGGTCGAGCGGCGGTTGGAGACCGGCGCGGTCATCGCGGCCGCGGCGGCGTACGCGGGACCGCTGCTGCCCGGTTCGCAGGCGCCGGCGGTGGTGCGGCTGCGGCGCAGGATCACCGACGGTCTACGGACCGCGCTGATCGCCCGCCGCGACCCCGACCTGCTCGCCGACTGGGCGCACGCGGCGTGGGGCGAGGACGACCTCGACGTCTGGCGGGCGCTCGCCACGGTGCGACCGACGGCGGCGGTACGGGCCCGACTGGCCTCGCTGGAGGCGGAGTTGGCGGCGCCACCCGCGTGGCCGCGGTCGGCGGTGCGCTGATCGCAGCCGGCTTCGGCACAGAGACTCAGGTGTGCGCAGGGACGCAGGTGCGCAGGTGCGCAGGTGCGCAGGTGCGCAGGTGCGCAGGTGCGCAGGTGCGCAGGCCGATTCTCCACCACACGTGATCCGGTGGCGCGCCCCCCTCCCTGCTCGGGATCCATGGCGCAACGTAATTGCAACGTGCCGCTTCCTAGCCTCGCGCCGAGAGCTGCCCAACGGCGGGCAGCGCTTCTGAAGGAGGCAGACCGGCATGACCCGTTACGCGGCGCCCGGAACCGAGGGCGCGATCGTCTCCTACCAGGCGCGCTACGACCATTTCATCGGCGGTGAGTACGTGCCGCCGGCCCGCGGACAGTACTTCGAGAACCCGTCCCCGGTGAACGGGCAGCCGTTCACCGAGATCGCACGCGGCACCGCGGAGGACGTGGAGCGGGCGCTCGACGCGGCCCACGCGGCCGCCCCCGCCTGGGGCCGCACGTCGGTGACCGAACGCTCCGACATCCTGCTGAAGATCGCCGACCGCATGGAGGCGCATCTCGAACCGCTCGCGGTCGCCGAGAGCTGGGAGAACGGCAAGCCGGTCCGCGAGACGCTGGCGGCCGACATCCCCCTCGCCATCGACCACTTCCGCTACTTCGCCGGCGCGATCCGCTCCCAGGAGGGCTCGCTGGGAGAGCTCGACGACGACACGGTGGCCTACCACTTCCACGAGCCGCTGGGCGTCGTGGCGCAGATCATTCCGTGGAACTTCCCGATCCTGATGGCGACCTGGAAACTGGCTCCGGCCCTCGCCGCGGGCAACGCGGTCGTCATCAAGCCGGCCGAGCAGACCCCGGCCTCCATCCACTACTGGATGAGCCTGATCGCGGACCTGCTCCCGCCGGGCGTGGTGAACATCGTCAACGGCTTCGGAGCGGAGGCGGGCAAGCCACTGGCGTCCAGCCCGCGGGTGGCGAAGGTGGCGTTCACCGGCGAGACCACGACGGGGCGGCTGATCATGCAGTACGCCTCGGAGAACATCAAGCCGGTCACCCTGGAGCTCGGCGGCAAGTCGCCCAACATCTTCTTCGACGACGTATGGGCGCAGGACGACGACTTCCGCGACAAGGCCCTCGAAGGCTTCACCATGTTCGCGCTCAACCAGGGCGAGGTGTGCACCTGCCCGTCCCGGGCCCTCATCCAGCGCGGCGCCTACGCCGAGTTCCTCCGGGCGGCCGTGGACCGCACCGAGCTGATCACCCCGGGCCACCCCCTCGACACCGACACCATGATCGGCGCCCAGGCCTCCAACGACCAGCTGGAGAAGATCCTCTCCTACCTGGACATCGGCCGCCAGGAGGGCGCCAAAGTGCTCACGGGCGGCGAACGCGTGGAGTACGACGGGGAGTTGAAGGGCGGCTACTACGTCCAGCCGACCATCTTCGAGGGCGACAACCGCATGCGGATCTTCCAGGAGGAGATCTTCGGCCCCGTCGTCTCCGTGACGTCCTTCGACGACTTCGACGACGCCATCAAGATCGCGAACGACACGCTGTACGGCCTGGGCGCGGGCGTGTGGACCCGCGACATCAACACCGCCTACCGCGCCGGCCGGGCGATCCAGGCGGGCCGCGTCTGGACGAACTGCTACCACGCCTACCCGGCGCACGCCGCCTTCGGCGGCTACAAGCAGTCGGGCATCGGCCGCGAGAACCACAAGATGATGCTGGAGCACTACCAGCAGACGAAGAATCTCCTGGTGTCGTACTCGCCGCAGAAGCTGGGCTTCTTCTAGGCACACGTCGGGAATCGGCTCGATCCACCAGGGACAGCGGGGCCGGCGGGGCCACCAGCGTGATCAGGCCGTGCTCGGCCCCGCCTCCAGGCGGGAAATGACCGCCCGGAGTGCGAGTTCACCTTCGGCTCGCGCCAAGGGCTCGCCCGGTCACGCTTGTGGCTCCGTTTCCGGGATGCCAGTTCGCCAGTGACGGTACGTTGCGATCTTGCCCGGCGCGAAGGCGCGTGTGAAGGCGTGCCCGACGGGCAGCAGTCGGTCTCGGTGCGGTCGATCAATCGTCGAACACCCGGGCCTACCGGGTGAGGGCAGTCCGGCGCATCACCGCACGTGAGGGCGACTCCGGCGCCTGACGGCCGCACGCCCGAGTGTCGTGGCATCCCCGCACAGCCCTTGCCACACGGGCGGCAATGCCACGCGGGCCGTGCCAATGGCCTGACCATCGGCGTCGTGCTGTGTGGGATGCCGCCCGGCCCGTGCCGTACCGGCCGTCTTCGAACGTTCAGCGGCCCAGATGCACAGCACCCGCCCAGTGGCTCGGCGAGTCGAGCGCGATCACGCCGCTGATCCGCTCCAGCTGCCTCGCGAGCCGGTTCGCGGTGGTCTGCGGAAGGCTCTCCGGGATGCGGCGGTCGGGCCGTCGCATCCACTGCTGTGCACGGCGCAGAGCCTCCGAGGGTTCGTGTCCACGCCCCATGAAGTGGTGAAACATCAGCATCACGAATGCCGTGGCGGCGTTCTGCGACGGCCAGAGCGAGCCCAGGACGGTCGACGCTCCCGCGGAGAGAAAGGCACCCGCGACGGTGAACCCTTCGTCGGGGTAGCGATCGCTGAGGTTGCTGGTGCAGCAGGCCAGCGACACGCATACGCCGCCGGGATTCTCCTGACCCTCGGTGTTCACCGAACTGGGCACTCTGATCACTGTGTTCGCGATCTGGTCGACGCGGAGGCGCTCTTCTCCCAGGTGGATGCACGAGCGCCACGGTTCGGCCAGATCCTGCGCCAGGTGAGCGGCGATGTCGATCATTGTCCAGCCGGAGCCGATCGAGATCTCGGTGAGCAGTGACGCACCGATCCTCTGCGGTTCTCCGTCCGCGTTCCGGACGTTCAGAACGGTGGCCCGGGGATACAACCCGCCGTGCAGGAGAGCGGTGGCGGTCCATGCCGCCGCGGGACCGGTCAGGCCGTTGACCAGCAGTGCCCGTTCGTTCGGTACGGGACGCGGCCTGGCCGTGGCCGCGATGAACTGCCGGGCGGAAGGGGCGTACGAGATCACCAACCGGTCGATGGCCAGGACGTCCGGTCCCCCGACCGGCACCGCGGCCCAGGGCACGGCTGCCAGGTCGCCCATCGGTATCAGGACGGTGCGTGCCCTGCCGTCCGGGCGGGGCGGACAGTGTCTGTCCAGTGCGGCCAGGACGGGTTTGAGCATGGTCCGGCCGGCCCAGTCGCACATCTCGGACAGTGCTCGCGCCCACTGCTCATTGCCCGCGGGGTTCGCGGCTCCCCCTGCCGAGGAACTCCAGACGCGCAGGACGGCTCGGTAGCGGTCCAGGGCCGGAGAGCCGGCCGCCGCTGTGCCCGGGAAGGGGACCCACGAGGCCCTGCCGGTGGCTGTGAGCACCAGGGCACCGCCCCCGGAGAATCCGGGCGGGGAACCTTCCGCCGCCGGACCGGGGCCCGGCGGTAGCAGGTAGACCAGCGCCTGGAAACCCACTGCTGCCAGCGCGTTGCTGATGTCCGCGACGCAGGGCGGGGCCACCAGACCGTCCAGCGCCCCGTCCGCCTCGAGAAGGCCCATGACGACACCGGTCAGACCGCTCGGCACTGTCAGGTCGGCGCCGGGGTCGCCCGCGACGTATTCGGGAACGCGAAGGAGGCCGGTGTCCCTGACGTGCCTGTTCCAGGATTCGGCGAGGTCACCGCGCCCCAGCGCGTGCAGACGCGCAGGAGTGTCACGGTGCACATGGGCACTGTGCAGGACAAGGGCCCGCCCGGACTCCAGCGCCTGTACCGCCGCGTCCCACGCTCGGTCCGCGATGGCCCAGTGGGCGACCTCGAGCGCCTCCTTTCCCGCGTCGCGCGCCGAGAACAAGGCGTCCGCGGTGCCTTCCTGCAGAAGCACCTGCCGGGCGTTCTCCCGCAGGATCCGTACGCCGATACTCCGGGACTCGGCCAGGTCGGCACGTGACCCGTGCCCCTGCTCGGCCGCCGGGGAGGACGGGCCGAGGGAGGGTGTGACGGCGTCCAGCAAGGGGCCCAACCCCGGCATCACGTCCACCTCGCTCCGAAGGCGGGCGAGTGTCTCCCGTGACGTCCGGACGACCGCGGCCGCTCCTCTGACCCGTAACGCACGGGCGAGGCGCAGTTGCGCCACCGTGCGCACTTTCGGAAGGGGTTGGTTCTCGGACTCCATGGTGATCGAGCGCAGCGTCTGAATGGCGTCGTCCGTCGTGCCCTGGAGCTGGCTCCGCACGGTGCGAATCAGGGTGAGCATCGCTTGGAGCATGCCGTCTGCGCCGCCGCTGCTCAGTGCCGCCGCCTCCGCCATGTTCTCGTACTCGGTCAAGCGCTCGTCCAGCCCACCTTGTGCCCGTATGTGCTCCACACCGCGCGCGCCTATCCGGATCGCTTCGAGGGTCACCCCGCGGTGCACGCGTTCGGCGGCGTTCGTGGCCAGGGCGTAGGATCGCTCGGCCCACGGCAAGGCCTGCTCGGCATAGACGGCGGTCTTCCGGCCCGGCAGCTCGCCGGCGAGTACCAGGGCCTGGGCGAAGACCAGGGTGAGCGCCCCTTCGATTCCCTGTTTCAGCTCCGCGGCGGCCGGGCTCTCCAGCGCGGTGCGCATCAGCGCCAGCGCCGACCCGGTATGGCTTCTGTCCGTCGGTGCCGGGATTCCGCAGTCGGCGTCGTCGGCGCCCGCGCTGTTGTGGAAGCGGACGTGGGCCAGACCACGGAACACGTCCATGACGAGGGGTCCGACCCCGGAGCGTGGCATGTCGTCGGCGTAACTCTCCAATAGCGCCAGGGCACTTCGGCTGTCCTTGATCGAGCCGCGCGTGTTGAGACGCCCGAGGAGCGAATGGCAGAGCATCACCAGCGCGTTGGGCACGGCCGGGTGGTCCGGCGGCAGGGTGCGCAGCGCCTGGGTGATGTCCTCGAGCGCGTGCTCGATGTCGTCGGCGCCGAACGAGTACGCGGCCCGCGCGCTTCTGGCCATTCCACGGACCAGCAGAGAAGTCGGGAAGTCGACGCCTCGCGGGTCCAGTTGCGTTGTCCCGTACTCCGCCGCTTCGATCGCCTCGGTCAGAACCGACGGCGGGAGCAGTCTCTCGGCCACCGCGTGGATGAGGCCCTCGGCATACACCGCTGCCGCGACGACCGAGGGTTCTCCACCCGCGAGCCAGACGTCCTTGAGTCTGTTCAGCCCCTCCAGCAGGTTTCCGGACTCTTCCGCTGCCGCCGGACCGTGCTCCACGGCCCGCTTGAGGACGAGTTCCGACTCCATCTGCCGAAGGGCCACCGTCACCTCGTCCGGGACGTCGTCCCGGTCTCTGAGGACGGACAGCGCGCTCAGCCATTCCCGCCATTCGGTGCCGGCCAGCCGCTCCGGGTCCTCTCTGAGCAGATGGGCCCACGTGACCAGTCGACAGGCCTGGATCCGTACCAGGTCCGGATCCTGCGGGTCGAGCAACGGCAACACTTCGTCAAGCAGTTCGAGGTGGTCACGGCGCAGGCCGGACAGTGCGTCCCGTATCGCCTTGGCCATGGCACGTGTCTCGGACGGCGCTGTGGTGGGACGGTATTCGGCGGCGTGCTCCAGCAAGGTGTCGAGTTCGACATGAATCAGGTGCGCCTGGAGGCTGAGGGGCACGAGGCCGGGTCGCGGCGGATCCTGAGTGGTCTCCTCCGTCCGCCACACGCTCTCACGGGCGACGGCCGCTCGCGCGGTGGACAGGTGGTGCAGTGCTTCCCTCAGGTCCCTGATCCTCGGGCCGTCGAGACCGTCCACAGCCGTCGCGGGTACGTTCGGCGCGTGGCTCAGCAAGCGGGCCAGGTTCAGGCAGTCGGCGGGGTCCACGGTCCCGTGCGGTACGTCGTCGGGCATCTCGGACCTCATGTGCGCCACCACTCTCCCCCGCAGTCGGTTCAGCGCCTCCGGTACCGGGCCCCGGCAGGAGAAGGCATCGGTCTCGTCCGCGACCATCTCGGCGAGAGCGGAGAGGTAGGGGCGGCACGCGCCTCCGGAGCTCCGTGTCAGCCCGGCCAGCGCGGCGAACTCGGCGGCGATCCAGCCGATCTCGTCATCGGCGAACGCGCCTGAGAGCACTCCCCTGTTGTACGGCTCGGTCGATCGGCCTTCCCTGCCGCTCATGTGGTCGGTCCTGCCGAGGTCGAAGCCGGAGCCTGGCCCGCGTCGAGGGCGATCTGACCGATGTCGACGGGGTACGTCTGCGGGGTGAAGGTGAGGGCGGTGGCCTGCTCGGCACGGCGGCTGAGGTACGCGGTGAGCAGGCGTCCCGTCGCCCGCTCCGCGGTGATGTCGGTGGGCTGTGGCCAGCCTGCCGTCTCGTAGAGTGCCGTCCTGGATGCCACCAGGACGGCCTCGATGCTGTCGCAGTAGTCGTCCACCGCGTCGCCCAGACCGCGGTGCAGCAGCGCCGTGGCGCCCGCGGCCACGGCCGCGATGAGCATGCACACCGCGAGCACCGTCCCGTCGCCGGCGAAGAGGGATCCTGCGGCGAAGGCGAGTGCGACCACACCGGTGCAGACGGCCCAGAGCAGGTTCTGCACCCGTGAAGCGACCACCTCCGACTCGCGTTTGAGTCCCGCCAGGTGCGGCTGGCACAGACTGATCTCCAGGAGCGGCCAGCAGACGTCCAGTTGCAGGCCGTGCCTGGTCTCCACCCGCTCGGTCATGGCGGCGAAGCTGTTGCCCAACCGCGTGGGAGCCACCCGGCGGTTGCCGTGCGGCGACGGGCCTCCGGGGCTCGGGTAGCGCATCCTCCGCGCAAGCGCCCGGGCGTCGCGAGCCAGCGTCAGCACGTCATCCGCCGCCTCCGAGTCACGCGCCCTGTGACCTGCGGCGGAGGCGAGCCGGCCGACTGCCGCCGCGTACACACGCTGATGGTGACGCAGGCGACGGGCGGTCAACCCGGCCAAGCGCCCGTTCAGGGGCCACGAGGTGCCCGCCAGCCAGGCAAGAACTGGCTTCGTCGCCGCTGCGATGATGAGCGAGGAGCCGACGGCCAGCGTGAGTGCCAGGACGATGCCCACGACGACGGCCACCGGATCGACGGACGACCCTTCGCACCACAGACGCGTGACCCGCCCTTCGGCGGAACCGGAACAGTCGGTGGCTCCGGGCAGCCGAGCGCTGAGGCCCACGACCACCACCGCCCAGAAGGCGAACGCGCCTCCGCTCACCCTCAGCAGCCACCTGTTCGCACGCCCGGCGATCAATGTGCGCACCAGTTCCACCGCGAACCCCCTCCCCGCGCTCTCCCCGAGCCTCGTCGGCGTGCCCCCGGAATCCCGTATGGAGCGGTCGGTCAGTCGCCGTCGAGAGGCGGTTCCAACGAGCCGTACTTGAGCGTCACGGCCTGACCGTGAGCACTACAGCTGATGATTCCGCTGTCCGAGTACTCAGAGGTGCCGGTGTCCCGGGTGAGACACCCGTCCACCTCGCAGTACCACCCGAACTCGCCTCCCCCCGAGGGGAGACCGCCGAGCGGGCTCACCAACGTGCCGAGTTCGTCGAACGCACCTTCCAGGGACTGCGGTTCGGCTCTCTCCCCGGGAGCTGCGGCACCGTCCTGGGACTCTGAGGACACCATGGGTGAAGCATGGGACCCGTACGGTTTTGCGTCAAATATGCAAAAGCGTAGAAATAGAGAACAGATTCTATCTCAATCGCACTTATAGTGACTTTGCTGGATGAGGTGGACCGCTGTCCGCTAACTTGCCCTCACGGAAACGAGCTCACGTAGGCCCACGCGGGGCGGTTCGGGCTCAGCTCGGGGGCATGGGGGCATATGAGTTCGTCCGTCGTCATCGACTGGAAGCTGCTCGCGGAGCAGGAGCGATCCGCGTGTCTGCGTCATCGGGAGGCGTTCGTCGAACTCCGCCGCAGAGCAAGAACCCTGGAACGTCGTGCCGCCGTCGTCGGTGCGGTCACCGGCAGCCGTATCTCCGTCCCTTCGGTGACGGAGCCCGGCCTCGACGCCGATTCCGGAAACCTCGCATCGGCACTCGACGCCGCCTCGGCGCTCCTCGCCCGAACCGAGGAGAGGCTCCATGCCGCGATCGCCGTCCACTCCTCATCCGCACGTCCGGCAGCGCGGCTCCCGGCCGCGGAGACCGCCCCGCCGCCCGTCGGCCCCAGCGCGGCAGAGGAACTCGCCCGCTGGCGAGAGCGGCAGGGGGCTCGGCGCGACCCGGCACGCAAGCCGTTGAACAGCGCCGAGACCGAGAAGGCGTACACACAGGCGGCAGAGGTGATCGAGGTGTTCCCGGATCGGAAGGACCAGATCCTCGAACTCGTCCGGACCTCCGTCGCGGGAGACACCGGAGACGCTCTCGCCCTGGCACGGGTACGGGCCGAGGCAGACGCCGCGATCGAGGAGCGGAGGGACGGGGAGCGGGCCGCGTCCTTACGTGAACGGATCCAGCTGCTGATCAGCCGGATCGCCGACTCGACGCACGGGCGCGACTACGCCGCCACCCTGTCCGACCGGGTGGCGGCTGCCGGTCTCGATGGCCCTCGGTTGCAGCGGCTGTACGACCAGTCCCGCACGCTTCTCGGGGAGTTGACATCGTGGCAGGACCGATCCGATCTCCTCGCGACCATGGAACAGGCCATGGCCGATGTGTGGGACTTCGGCCCCGACACCCCCATGGTGATCCTCACCGCTGCCGGCACGGACGACCGGGCGCTTGCCACCCCGCTCCCGACCCGGACCGCACACCCGACGCAGGCCGGTCACGCCGTACGGCTGACGATCGAGCAGAACTCCCTGGTCCACGCGGAAGTGGTACGGCTTCCCGGCGGCAACCCCGCCGGTGACACGGAGGCCCAGAGCCTGCTGTGCGACCGGATGGACGAGTTCGCCGCCCGGATGGCCGACCACGGCTGCCCCGTCAGCTGGACCGAAGGGCCGCCCGCCGGGGCCGTGGCGGCGGAGGCCGTCCAGGCAGAGGTCGTGCGAACCAGCTCCGAAGGCTCCGTGGAGGCGAAGGCGCAAGCGGCCGAGAGCGCCCGGCGCAGGCGTCGGGCCACCGAACTGCGTCGCCGTGCCGCGGCGATGAGGAGCCAGCAGCGCAGACCGACGGGAAGTTCCTGATGAAAAGCTCCTGGGCCGAGTACGACATCACTGAGGACCGGGCGCCCAACGCCTGCTTCAAGGGCGTCCCGGAATTACCCGAGGCGTGGATGCGTGAGGTGGATCTCTCCCTTTCGCTGGCGCCTCAGCTGCTGCTGACCGGCAACGTCCGGGACCTGCACCGCGTCATGGTGCTTCCGGAGGGCGATCCGGCCGTCGGCGGCGCTCTCTTCCCGGTCGAGCGCATGCTGCCCCTGTCCGAGGTACTGGCGACGATCTGCCAAGCCAGGGGGTACGCCGGGCTGCTGCAACTGGACCCGCTGAGCGGACTGACCCCGATTCGTCCTCCGGGGCGAGGAGACGGCCGCGCGCTGCCCGCCGCGCTGACCGAGGTGGTCAAGTCGTACGAGCAGAAGGACGACGAGCTCGCAGGCCCCGACCTCAGAGCGCTGCTCATCGACCTGCACGCGGCCAGGACCGACCCGGAGGACGACGGCGCGCCCATCGGCCTCGTCGTTCCGTACGCGGCGCGGATCATGCCTGCGGACGGGATGCCCGATCCCGCGGAACGCACCCTGATGACCACCATCGAAGCTCTCGGTCACAGTGCGAGTACGGTGCCCTCCCCGTTGAGTGCGTCCCAGGAGACGTTCGCCGTGACGATCTTCTGGATCTGTGAGCAGCAGGAGCACCTGCACAGCGGTTTCCCGATCGGCAGCGGCGCGTTGCGCGTGATCAGGGTGCCGCTGCCGGACCTCGACCGGCGCCACACCGCTGCCCGCTATTTCACCCGGGCCGACAGCCCTCCGCCCGAGGACATCGAGGCGATCGCCGGCGCCACCGACGGCATGACGGCACGGCATGTACGCACCGCGGTGCTCACCGCCGCGAGCCTGCCGCCCGGCCCTTCCAAGTTCTCCGACGCGGCCCGGCTGGTACGCGTCGGCATCACCGAGGACCCGTGGGCGAGCGCGACCATCAGGGAGCAGTTGTCGAACGCCTCCGCGTATCTGTCGAGGAGTGTGCTGGGCCAGCCGGAGGCCGTCGAGAAGACCGTGGACATCCTGGTCCGCGCCGCCGTCGGGCTGACCGGCGCCCAGTCCTCCAGTACGCCCAACCGGCCACGCGGAGTGCTCTTCCTCGCCGGCCCCACCGGAGTGGGGAAGACCGAACTGGCGAGGTCGATCACCAAACTGCTCCTGGGCAAGGAGGCGTCTCCGGTGCGCTTCGACATGTCCGAGTTCCGTGCCGACGAGAGCCGCCAGCGGCTGATCGGGGCGCCCCCCGGGTATGTCGGATACGACTCGGGAGGCGAGCTGACCAACGCGGTCCGCGCGCAGCCCGCCAGCGTTCTCCTCTTCGACGAAGTCGAGAAGGCGCACGAACGCATCCTCGACCTCTTCCTGCAGATCCTGGACGACGGCAGGCTCACGGACAGTCGCGGCTCCACCGTGTACTTCACCGAATGCTTTCTGATCTTCACCTCGAACCTCGGCGCCACGGAGAGCACGGCCGACGGTGAATCCGGGGACGAGGACGCGGACAGCTCCCTCTCCGTACAGCCCACCGACTTCCAGAAGAATCCGGCACTATTCGCGGAGCACCTCAAGCAGGCCTATATCGAGTACTTCGACAAACAGATCGGCCGGCCCGAACTGCGCAACCGCTTCGGCGACAGTTACGTCTCCCTCGGCTACATCAATCCAGTGGTCGCCCGGCAGATCCTGGACCGGGCGATGGACAACTTCGCCGAGCGTGTCCTGCTCACCCACAAGGCCCGGCTGTCGTTCTCCCAGGACGTACGCGAAACCCTGGCGGAGAACGCGGTGGGGGACCTCGCGCTCGGCGCTCGCGGAGTGCTCAACCTCGTGGAGAGCGCACTGGTGAATCCGGTCAGCCGCCGCATCTTCGACCAGCCGTGCCGTCCCGGGGAAGAACTGTGCGTGACCGGGCTGTATCTGGACGGCAACGTGTGGAAACTGGAGCTGACACGTTGAACGACCGACCCGCGCCCACAAGAAGCGACTCCGTCCTGCGCGTCAGCCGGGTGGTCTTCCCGGTGACCGCGCTCGGACCGGGGACGCGGCTCGGCGTCTGGGTGCAGGGCTGTTCGATCCGCTGCCATGGCTGTCTGGCTCTCGACACCTGGAACCCCGAGACCGGTCTGGAAATGACGGCGCCGCAGCTCCACGACATCTGGCGGGACGCGCGTGCCGCCGGCGCGGAGGGGCTGACGATCAGCGGCGGCGAGCCAGGCGACCAGCCCGAGGCCCTCACCCTGCTCCTGGAGGGCGTGCGGGAGATTTCCGGATCCGCAGCCGAGGACATCCTGCTCTACACCGGATACGAGTGGGAGGAGTTCCGGCGGCGGATGCCGCGGGTGCGCGAACTCGCGGACGCTGTCATCACCGGCCCGTTTCGCGCCGAGCTTCCGACCACGCTGGTGTGGCGCGGATCCGCCAACCAGATCCTCCACCCGCTGAGCGAACTCGGCGAGATCCGCTACGCGCCGCACATCGACAGCCGGCCCGAACGTCCGCCCATGCAACGAGTCGTCACGGACGAACGCGTTTGGATGATCGGCGTACCGAGGACCGGCGATCTGCCGCGGTTGGATCGAGCACTGCGCCGATCGGATGTGACGGTCGGACAGACGTCCTGGCGTCCGGCGCGTGGCGACAAGGACGCACAAGCACCCGACCGTCACCGAAGTCACAGTGTCGCTCCCTTCGGACCTGCCGACGACCCCACGGAACCGGAATAACCGCATGCATTACTTCTGCACCAGGGGCAGACACGAGTGGCACTCCTCATACTGCGACGAGCACGACAGCAACACGGCTCCTCAGCGCTCGCGGCGCACCTCCGCCGCCGACCGGACGGGTTCCGCAGAGAGCCCAGCCACGGGCACGGCCGGACCGGGCGAGGCCCCGGACCCCGCGGTTCGAGCCCGTCTGGGATCGATCCTTGATCCCGACCCGGAAACGCCGCACGCGGGAACAGCCGACGGCATGGCGCCGGATGACCGGGCTGCCACGGTGATACCCCCCGGCCTGGGCAGGCGCTACCGGCTGCTGTCGTCCTTCCCCGAGGAGATCGGCGTCGGCGGACGGCTCTGGATCGCGGCTCCCACACACGGCCGGAGCAGCCAGGTGCTCCTGAAGGTGCACCAGCCGGGCTTCTCCCCCGACGACGTCCTCAAGGAACGCGTGCGCTCGCACTGCGGTGCTCATGTCGCCGCTCTCAAGAATCACGGCATCGAGGCCGCCCCCGACGGGCGGCCGGTCTCCTGGGAAGAGCTCGAATGGCCGGCGGGCGGGCGTCTGCGGGACGTCCTGGAAGGGGTCAGGGACTCTTCGGGTGCCGGACCCCACGGCGGCCTTCCCGAGCAGACGGTCCGAGCGATTCTCTTCGAACTCACCGCGCTGATCGAGGCCTGGAGCTCGGACGCCAAGGCGATCGTGGCGGATCTGTCCACGCACACGTTGCTGTGCCGGATCCCCGGCGGGGCCGGGCTGCTCGTCGCCGACCTCGACGGTGCGGCCTCGGTCGGCGCCTCGCGTTCGCGCGGTCCGGAACTGCCCGTGACGCCCTATCTCACGCCACGGCATCTGGTGCGCCAGGGAAGGTGGCACGCCGCCGACAGCTGGCCCAGTGTCGCTGTGATCATCCACGAACTACTCACCGCGGAAGCGCCCTTGGCGGATGTCGTCGGCAACCAGGCGATGACGGATGCCGTCCTGGCCCGGCAGGCGCCGCCGTCGATCGGTGAGCCGGCCTGGGACGAGCTTCTGCGCAGGCTGTCCGCGGCTGATCCCGCGGAGCGATGGGGCGCCTCGGACGTACGCGAGTGGCTGGAGAACTGTTCGGCCCGCCGCCCGCGGCAGGAGCCGTTCGTCTACAAGGGTGTCGGACACCAGGATCCGGCGGACCTGGTGGTGGCACTGGTCGACGACGGCGACCGGGCGACGGACTGGCTGCACAGCAACGACAACGCCGGTGATCTACTCATGTGGCTGGTCGAGGGCGGTCACGACGAAGGACTCGACGGGGGCACTTTCCGTCGCCCGGGGGCACGCAGGAGCGGCCCCTGGGCAGCAGAGATGTGTCTGGCCGTGCTCTCCGCCCGGTTCACACCGTTCGCCGCGCCTCGCTTCCACGGTCGGCCCATCGACGAGGACGGCCTCCGCCGGCTTGCCCGCGGCCACGCTGTCACCGTCATCCGCGATGTCCTGGACAGCGGGGTTCTCGAGGAGGCCGCACGTCACCAGTGTGCCAGGCACTCGACGGGAGCCCAGGGCTGTCCTGTCCTGGGGCGGCTCGCCGAGTTGGTCCCGCGCGCCGCCGAGGCGACACGGGAACGCGCGGTCAGGGCTCTGGCCGCCGTCCGCGACGAGGCCGCGGACACCGACGCCCGGCTGAGGGCCGACATGGCGGAGCTGTTCACGGCGCACCGCCACGACGCCGGATCCGTACTGGATCTGCCTTCGGTCAACGACGACCAGCTGTACCCGACGGTCCTGCTGCTGGCGCTGGGCGACGAGGAGTTCCTCGCGAGCGCCGCCGACACCATCGGACGGGCACGGCCGAACCACTTCACCATGGCCTGGTGGACGCCACTGTATGAAGAGGCCCTCGCCGCGCTGCGGACTCAGGAAGCACCGGCGGCCGTGGGCGAAGCGAAGCCACCGGCGAAGGCGTCGGCCCCGCTCGGTGCTCCGGCGATCAGCGCGGTAGCGCTCGCCCTGATGCTGGCGGATCAGGTGGTTCTGCACGCCGGCCATCACCGCCGGGCCCGCCGGGCACAGCTGCAGGCGGTGCTCCGGCGCAAAGCCATGGAAGCCTGTGTACGGATCCGGCAGGCCACCGGACGCGGATCGGTGGAAGACCGCCAGGCGGCGGTGGAGCGCCGCAGGGAAACGGCCCGGCGGGCACACCAGGGGCTGCTCACCGTGCGGTGGCTGTGGCTGCTGGTTTTCACCGTGGCCCTGCTCGACTTCGCCGGATACGTCGCGTACGGCTGGCAGCCCTACACTCCGCCGCCGGCCGCCGTAACGGCCGCCCCCGATCGCGGCACGCCGAAGAAGGCGAGCGGCACCGATCCCCCGGCCTGGCGCTCGGCTCCCCTCCTGTGGCAGGAGGCCAGGACCGAGGTCGACGGGGACGAGACGCCCGGTTGGGTCGACTCATGGGAGAACGCGTCCGTCGAAGTGGCTGAGACCCGGCCCGAGTGGCTCGACGACGGGGCCGTGTTCGGCTGGAAGGCTCATCTGTCAGGTGTTCGGCCCTGGTTGCCCGCCCTCTGTTCGCTGCTCGCGATGGCCGCCGCACTGCGGTGGGCGGTGCGTACGGTCCGTCTCCGTACAAGGGTGGCTTTCGCCGTCCTGGGCAGCGTCGCCGCGGTCGCACTCGCCTGGCACCTGTGGGCGGACGGACTGGTCCACGCGTTGCTCGGCGTCACGCTGGCACTGCGTTGGCCGTGGCCCGCACTGTTCCTGCTCGCCGGTCTGATCGTCTCTCTCAGGCTCCTCGGCCCCAGAGAGAGCACGCGCCCCGACAACAACAGCACCTATCGACGATGACGATCCGCCGAAGCTTCCCACCACCAACGGAAAGAGGACCGATGGCAACCGCAGAACAGTACGAGAGGGCTCTGGTCAAGGCCGAACGGCTTGGCATCGGATCGCTCGACAAGCACGATCTGGACCTGCTCATGGCCCTGTACAAGGAGAGCGGTTCCCGTGGAAACCGCGCCCGTCGAGCCGTCGACGGGAAGTAGTGGCGCTCCGGTCCCCCGTCGGCAGCCGAAACTCAGGAGTGAGTCATGGGATTGTTTTCAAGCACCGAGGAGATCGACCTGAGCCCTCCCGGCCTTGTCCCGGTGAGTGACCGAGTGGCCGAGCAACTTCCCGATCCGGGGGAGTACTTGCTGAGACTTCTTGGCGGCCTGTCCCCCGAGTCCTACGAGTTGGCCGCCGCGGAGATCGATCGGGTTCGGCACGCCAATGGGGCCGTCGTGGGCGCCAAGCTCAAGGGTGTCGCATACCGGGACTGGAAGAGCGGCCCTCTCGCCTTGCTTGTCGGCCTGCTGGCGGCCGACGGGATCACCACCGGAGCCTGGGCGTCCTTCGGCCTGGGAAGGAAGCAGAACCGAGAAGTCGGAGCGATCGTCCAGGCGCTCGTCCAGGAGCAGGGTGTCCCCGCCGCGGCAACGTGGACCGTCACCCACCGGGCCGAGAAGTGCGATGTGGACTTCCTGGCCGAAAGCTTGACCGCCTCCTACGAGAAGCAGGCGGGCCTCATCACGAACGGAGATGTCATCAAGGCGTTCCGCAAGTGGCAACGCTAGCCCCGAAGAAGCCCGGCCTTTCCCAGGCATAGGAAGGGCACCTGGTCAGGGCGCACGCCCGGCGGCTCGTCAGGTGCGGCAACCCATGCCGATGGGGGGCCGCGGAGGCGTCGTCGAGGTCGAGGCCGTCGGCGGACCAAATCGCCGCCCGTAGGCCCCAAAAGTCCCGTTTCCACAGGTCAGACTAGGTGCCTCGCGTGTACCACCATGAGACGAAAAACCTTCTCGTCTCATACAGCCCGAAGAAACTCGGGTTCTTCCAGAGCCTGAAGTCGGTTGCCTGGAGGCATCGTTGCGCTCCAGGCAACCCGACATGGCAGGTACCCGCTGTAAGCGATGCGATCTCTCACCCGCGACTACCCACGCGCCGAAGTCTCTTCACGAGGCGGCGCCGTCGAGGCGCGTACCACGAGTTCGGTGGCGAGTTCGATGTGGTGGGACTCGACCTTTTCACCGTTGGCCAGTCGGAGGGCGGTGCGCAGGGCCGCACCGCCCATCTCCCGTAGTGGCTGGCGCACGGTGGTCAGTGGCGGTGAGGCCATCTGAGCGAGGCTGGTGTCGTCGAAGCCGACCACGCTCAGGTCTTCGGGGACGCGCAGGACTCGGGTGCGGGCGGCCTCGATGACACCGATGGCGATCTCGTCGTTGCCTGCGAAGATCGCCGTCGGTGGCTCTTGCAGGCCCAGTAGCGCCGTGGCACCGAGCAATCCGGTCTCGTACGTGAATTCTCCGGGCCGGACGTAGGCGTCGGGTACCTGCGCTCCTTCCGCCTCCATGGCGGCGCGGTAGCCGTGCATGCGTGCTTGGTTGCATACGGCCATGGCCGGTCCGCCGATGTAAGCGATGCGGCGGTGCCCCAGGGAGAGCAGGTGGCGGGTCGCGGCCAGGCCGCCGGCGAAGTTGGTCGACCCGACGCTGTGGACGCGGCTGTCCGGCAGGTGCAGTGGGTCCAGCACGACCAACGGCAGCCCGGACCGGGCCAGTTCGTTCAGGTGCGTTGTGGTGTACACGCTGGTGACCGCGACGACGGCGCGGCGCCCGGCCGAGACCAGGTCCCGGGCCCAGTGCGGGGCATGGGACGCCTTGCTGATCACCACCGAGGCCCCCGATGCGGCGGCGGAGTCGATGATGCCTTCCAGGGTCTCGGCCACGTACGACTTGAGGCTGCCCTGGAACTGCACCTCGATGGTGGGGCTTTCGACGACCTCGGAGTGGCGGAACACGGGCGCGAGGTAGTCGTGCTGATGCAGCAGTTCCTGCACCCGGCTGCGGGTGTGCGGCGCCACGTCACCGCGACCGTTGACCACTTTGGACACGGTCGCGACGGAGACTCCCGCCGCTTGGGCGATGTCCGCCAAGGTGGTGCGCCTGGCGTTCGGACGCATCGGTTCCTCCCAGCTGTACGTCCACCGGTGTGGTGAGCTGCCGGCCGGGCCGGCACTGCGGGTGGAACCGGTCAACCGTACGGCAACCCGGCACCGAGCTCGTCCGGTCCGGCCACACGTCCCGGGCGCTTGCCGACGCAGCGGCTGCCGAGTTGCGCGACCTTGCGCATGACCTGCACCGACAGTGCGTCAGCCGCGGCCATCGCATCGCCTCTCTGTCCCCAACCAGTCGATTTCGAAACAGTTTCGGTCCCTGCCAGGCTTTCTCGAGGGTCGCTCTTTCCCGATACTACGCGGCTGGCGGCAGCACAACAACGCACCTGCACACACCTTGACAGGGCGTCAGCCCGAAACCTAATTTGCACGAACAGAGCTCGGAAAAGGCTGTTTCGAAAACCTTTCACCATGACTCACATGACTCACGAGAAGCCGATGGCTCTCGAGTGCGGAGAAGAACATGGCGCTCTCCCGACGTACCCTCCTCGGCCTGGCCGCCGGCGTGCCGGCCTCTGCGGCCCTCGCGGCCTGCGGCTCGTCCGGCCCCAGCAAGGGCGACGGCACGGCCACGTACTGGCACCTGAGCGGCCAGCCTCAGGAAGGCGTCAGGACCGGTGCGGTGGAGCGGTTCAACGAGGCCAACCCCAAGGGGCAGATCAAGGTCACCACCTTCGAGAACGACGCCTACAAGACGAAGATCAAGACCGCCATCGGCGCCGGGAAGGCGCCCACCGTCATCTGGGGGTGGGGCGGCGGCACGCTGCGCACCTACGTGGAGGCCAAGCAGGTCGACGACCTCACCCCGTGGTTCGACGAGAACCCTGACATCAAGAACCGGCTCTTCCCGTCCTCGTTCGGCGCGGCGACCGTCGACGGCAGGATCTACGCGATGCCGTTCGAGAGCGTGGAGCCGATCGTCCTGTTCTACAACAAGAAGGTCTTCGCCGACGTCGGCGTGGAGCCGCCCCGGTCCTGGAACGACATCATGGCCCTGGTGCCCAAGTTCAACGCGGAGGGCATAGCGCCGTTCTCCCTCGGCGGCCAGTCCCGGTGGACGAACATGATGTGGCTGGAGTTCCTGTTCGACCGCATCGGCGGCCCCGAGGTGTTCCAGGCCGTCTTCGACGGCGAGAAGGACGCCTGGTCCCACCCGGCCGCCATCGAGGCGCTGACCAAGGTGCAGGACCTGGTCAAGGCGAACGGATTCATCAAGGGCTTCTCCTCGATCACCGCGGACTCCAACGCCGACCAGGCGCTGCTGTACACCGGCAAGGCCGCGATGATGCTGCACGGCTCCTGGTCGTACGGCATCCAGCAGACCGAGGGCGGAGACTTCGTCTCCAGCGGCGGCCTCGGTTTCATGAACTTCCCACCCGTCGAAGGCGGCAAGGGCGATCCGGGCAACTCCGTCGGCAACCCCGCCCAGTACCTGTCCATCTCCTCGAAGGCCAGCGCCAAGCAGAAGGAGATCGCGAAGGACTTCTTCGCCACCGGCGTCCTCGCGGACAACGAGGTGAAGGAGTGGATCGACACCGGGGCGGTGCCGATCCGGAAGGGCTCGGAGAAGCTGCTGGCCGAATCCAAGAGCTCCGAGTTCCTGCAGTTCGTCTACGGCATCGCCAGCAACGCGAAGGCGTTCGGCCAGTCCTGGGACCAGGCGCTCAGCCCGACGGCCGCCGAGACGCTGCTGGACAACATCGCCAAGCTGTTCCAGCTGTCCATCTCGCCGCGGCAGTTCACCGAGAATCTCAACAAGGTCATCGGCAAGTGAGCACACTCACGGGCTCTGCGGGGCGCGAGAGCCGGCGCAGCATCCTGCCCTGGCTGGCCGTGCCGGCGCTGCTGTTCTTCGTCGGCTTCGCCGTGGTCCCGCTCGTCGGCGTCTTCGTGCTGAGCTTCACGACGTGGGACGGGATCGGCACCATCCACCCGTCCGGGCTGACCAGCTGGCGTGCGGTGCTCACCAACCCCGGGCTGCCGCACGCCCTCTGGGTGACGTTCCTGGTGATGGCCGTGTCCTGGGCGGTTCAGACACCGGCGAGCATTCTGCTCGGCACGTTCCTGGCCGGCCGCCAGCGCTACCGCGCGGTGCTGAGCCTGATCTACTTCGTCCCGCTCCTGCTCAGCTCCGCGGCGATCGCGGTCGCGTACAGGGCGCTGCTGGACCCCAACTTCGGGCTGGGCGCAGGGCTGGGGTTCGAGTGGCTCAGCAAGGACTGGCTGGGGCGCCCCTGGCTCGCCTTCGGCGTCGTCGTCTTCGTCGTCTCCTGGCAGTTCGTACCGTTCCACTCGCTGATCTACCAGGGGGGCGTCCAGCAGATCCCGCAGTCCCTGTACGAGGCCGCACAGTTGGACGGCGCCGGGCAGATCCGCCAGTTCTTCAGCATCACGCTGCCCCAGCTCAAATACACCATCATCACCTCGTCGACGCTGATGGTGATCGGCTCGCTCACCTTCTTCGACCTCATCTTCGTCCTGACCGAGGGCGGCCCAGGAGACGCCACCCGGGTCCTCGCGCTGGACATGTACAAACGGGGCTTCCAGGCCGACCTGATGGGGCCGGCCAGCGCCATCGCGGTCATCCTCGTCCTGATGGGCCTCGCCATCGCCCTGCTGCTGCGCCGGCTCGGAGGCCGGGACGCCGGTGAGAGCCAGCTCGAGGGAGCCTGACATGACCACCACGCTGACCAAGCCGCACCCGCAGAAGACCACCCCACGCGAGCGAGGGCACCGTCCCGGTGCGACCGCCCGCGGGCGCAACTGGCTCGGCGGTCTGGCCGGATGGCTCTGGCTCGCCGTCGTCGTCGTACCCCTCTACTGGATTCTCATCACCAGCCTCAAGGCCCGGAGCAACTACTACGCGAGCAACCCGCTGGTGCCGCCGACCGACCCCACCCTGGACAACTACCAGCTGGTCCTCGAGTCCGACTTCATCAACTACTTCTGGAACAGCGTCGTGGTCACCGCCGGCGCGGTGGTGCCGGCGGTCGCGGTCTCCTTCATGGCCGCCTACGCCATCGTGCGCGGCTGGCGCATGCGGTTCCTGCGCGTGGCGAACGGCATGTTCCTCATGGGCCTCGCCATCCCGCTGCAGGCGACGGCCATCCCGGTCTATCTGATCATCATCAAGTTGCAGCTGTACGACAGCCTGCTGGCGCTGATCCTGCCGTCGATCGCCTTCGCCATCCCGCTGTCCGTGCTGATACTCGCCAACTTCATCCGCGACGTGCCCAAAGAGCTGTTCGACTCGATGCGGGTGGACGGAGCCACGGAGTGGGGGACGCTGTGGCGCCTGGCAGCGCCGCTCACCCGCCCGGCCATCCTCACCGTGACCATCTTCAACGCGCTGACCATCTGGAACGGATTCCTGCTGCCGCTGATCCTCACCCAGAGCCCTTCCCAGCGGACTCTGCCGCTCGCCCTGTGGACCTTCCAGGGCGAGTACGGGGTCAACGTCCCCGCCCTCCTGGCCGCCGTCGTCCTCACCACCCTGCCCCTGATCATCCTGTACGCGTTCGGCCGCCGCCAGCTGCTGAGCGGTCTGACCGCCGGATTCAGCCGTTGACCGGCTGCTCGGTCTACCTGTTCGCCCGTCGCGCCCCGGCCAAGGGGCTGACGGGCGTGGGAGGAAAGTGAACGCCAACGTGGCTGTGGACAACACCACCGGAATCTCCCTCTGGAACGACCCCACCCTTTCCGTCACCGTGAGAGTCGACGCCCTGATCGACGCGATGACCGTTCAGGAGAAGATCGCCCAGCTGTACGGAGTGTGGGTGGGCGCCTCCGATCAGGGCGGTGAAGTGGCCCCCCACCAGCACGACATGGAGGAAGCCGTCGATCTCGACGCGCTCCTGCCCGACGGACTGGGCCAGCTGACCCGGCCCTTCGGCACGGTCCCGGTCGACCCCGCCCTGGGTGCACTCTCCCTGGCCCGCACCCAGAGCCGTATCGCCGCCACGAACCGGTTCGGCATCCCCGCTCTCGCGCACGACGAGTGTCTGGCCGGCTTCGCCGCCTGGGGGGCGACGGCCTACCCCGTTCCGCTGTCCTGGGGCGCCACCTTCGATCCGGACACGGTGCGGCGCATGGCCGCCGCCATCGGCCGCGACATGCGTGCCGTCGGCGTCCACCAGGGACTCGCGCCCGTCCTGGATGTGGTGCGCGACGCCCGCTGGGGCCGGGTCGAGGAGACCATCGGCGAGGACCCGTACCTCGTCGGCACCATCGGGACGGCCTACGTGCAGGGCCTTGAGTCCGCCGGGATCGTCGCCACCCTCAAGCACTTCGCCGGCTACTCGGCCTCTCGCGCCGGCCGTAACCTCGCTCCCGCCTCCGTGGGCCCACGTGAACGCGCCGACGTTCTGCTGCCCCCCTTCGAGATGGCGATCCGTGAGGGCGGCGCCCGGTCGGTGATGAACGCCTACACCGACACCGACGGCATGCCCTCCGCGGCCGACGAGGATCTGCTGACCGGGTTGCTGCGCGACACGTGGGGCTTCGACGGCACTGTCGTCGCCGACTACTTCGCCATCGCCTTCCTGAAGACGCTGCACGGCATCGCGGCCGACTGGGCCGGCGCCGCCGGCACGGCGCTGCGCGCGGGCATCGACGTCGAGCTGCCCAATGTCAAGACATACGGCGCGCCCTTGGCCGAGGCCGTCGCCGACGGCCGTGTACCAGAGGCGTTGGTCGATCGCGCCCTGCGCCGGACACTCACCCAGAAGGCGCTGCTCGGCCTGCTCGACCCGGACTGGAGCCCCGTGCCGGCCGCGCTCGACGGGGTGGACCTGGACGACCCGGCCGCCCTGCGCGGCCGAATCGACCTGGACGGTCCCGAGAATCGCGCGCTGGCCCGCACGATCGCCGAGGAAGCGGTCGTGCTGCTGAGCAACGACGGCACCCTGCCGCTCGAGAGGCCGCGCCGCATCGCCCTGCTCGGTCCCAACGCCGACGAGCCCGTCGCCGTACTCGGCTGCTACTCCTTTCCCCAGCACATCGGCGTCCGCCACCCCGGTACCCCACTCGGCATCGAGCTGCCCACGCTGCGGGACACTCTGGCCGCCGAGTTCCCCGACACCGAGATCACGGTCGCCCGCGGCACCGGAATCGATGACGGAGATCTCTCCGGCATCCGCGAGGCCACCCGGGTGGCACGCGAGGCCGACATCGCCCTGGTCGTGCTCGGCGACCGCGCCGGGCTCTTCGGGCGGGGCACCACCGGCGAGGGATGTGACGTCGACTCGCTGGTGCTGCCCGGCGCGCAGCAGCAACTGCTCGACGCCCTGCTCGACCTGGAGACACCCGTGGTCACCGTCCTGCTCGCGGGACGGCCGTACGCCGTCGGCCGCGCCGTGGAGGAGTCCGCTGCGATCGTGCAGTCCTTTTTCCCGGGTGAGGAGGGCACTCACGCGATCGCCGGGGTGCTCAGTGGCCGTACCCATCCCTCCGGACGTCTCCCGGTCAGCGTGCCGCGCCGGCCGGGCTCCCAGCCGGCCACGTACCTCGGGGCGCGGCTCGCTCACGTCAGCGAGGTGTCCACCATCGACCCCACCCCCGCGTTCGCCTTCGGTCACGGTCTGTCCTACACGCGGTTCGACTGGACAGACCTGACCGTGGACGTCCAGGAGGCTCCCACGGACAGCGAGTTCACCCTCGCCTTCACCGTCCGCAACACGGGCGAGCGGTCCGGAACCGAGGTCGTCCAGCTCTATCTGCACGACCCGGTCGCCTCCGTCGTCCAGCCGGTGCAGCGCCTCGTCGGCTACACCCGGGTCGATCTGGAGCCGGGCGAGGCCCGGCGCCTCCGTGTCACCGTCCCGGCCGACCTCGCCTCCTTCACCGGACGCGACGGGCGGCGCGTCGTCGAACCGGGCGAGCTGGAAGTGCGGTTGGCCGCCTCCAGCGCGGATCCGCGCCTGACGGCCAGGGTCACGTTGACCGGAGCCGAGCGCCATGTGGATCACACGCGGCGCCTGCACGCCACGATCGGGCAGGAGCCGGTTGCCGGGGCCTGAACCAGGCGTGCGCAGCGCACGTCGCGGCAGCGGCAGCGCTGCGCACACGGGACCGCAGGGCCAGGCATGTGGTGGTCCGGGCCCGGTGCTTCCGGGGTGCCCTGTGACCACGCGGCCTGGTGCACATGCACAGGGAGGAAGGTGCAGAGCAGGCACCCGCGCCTGGAGGAGGAAGTTCCTCCGCCGTCGCCGTGCTCAGCACCGGCATGACGACTGCGGCGCCGCGGGCCGCGGGGCGTGCGGGTGAACTGCCGGGTCATGGGCCTCTGCGCGCCGCCCGTCATGGAGAACAGGCAGGTGTTCTTCGCAGCGAACCACACCGGTATCGCCCGAGCTTCGTCGTCTCACAGCACGCCGCGCCGGGCAAGGCTGCGCATCAGCGCTCGTACGCCGAACGTCCACGGCCCGGCCTGCTCGCTGGGGACGACGGTGTTGACCAGAGCGCCGAGTCGCGGGCTGGAGATCCGCACGATGTCGCCGTACTCGTGGGTGAAGCCCGCGCCGGGTGCCTGTCGGTCCTCGGTGGGGGCGAACAGCGTTCCGGTGAACAGCACGAAGCCGTCCGGGTATTGATGGTGCGGACCGTGCGTGGCGGCCACCAGGTCCAGTACGTCGCGGCTGATCTCGCGCATGGAACTGCTGCCACGCAGTACGTAGCCGTCCGTGCCGTCGATCCGGAGGTCGATGTCGATCCCGCGCACGGTGTCGAGGTCGAAGTCCTCGTCGAGCAGGCGGACGAACGGGCCGATCGCGCATGAGGCGTTGTTGTCCTTCGCACGGGACAGCAGCAGGGCGCTGCGTCCCTCGATGTCGCGGAGGTTGACGTCGTTGCCGAGCGTCGCGCCGCGTACCCGGCCGCGCGAGTCCACGACGAGGACGGCCTCGGGCTCGGGGTTGTTCCACACCGAGGCGCCGAGCACGCCGATGTCGGCGCCGGTGCCGACCGCGGACAGTACCGGGGCCTTGGTGAACACTTCCGGGTCCGGCCCGATCCCGACCTCCAGGTACTGCGACCACAGTCCTTCGGAGACGAGCAGTTCCTTGGCCTTGTCCGCTTCCGGCGATCCGGGACGGATGCCGTCGAGCGTGCCACCCACCACCTGCCCGACGCGGGCCCGTACCCGCGCGGCCTGCGCCGGATCGCCGCCCGTACGCTCTTCGATGACGCGTTCCAGCAGACTCCGGGCGAAGGTGACGCCCGCGGCCTTGATCACTTGCAGGTCGATGGGGGCGAGCAGACGCGGAACGTCACGGCGGCCGGCCGGTGCGGCGAGCAGTTCGTCCAGGTGCCAGACATGTCCGCCGTCGGCCTCGCGGACGACCGCCGCCGCGTCGTCGCGTTCCATGAGGTCGGAGACGGTGGGTGCGATGGCGGTCAGGTCGACGACCTGCTCGCCGCGGACCGCGGCCACACACGGTCCGTCGCATTCCGGGTCGTGGACGCGCGCGACGAGGGCGGCTCGGTCGGCGTCCGCGGGCAGGACGGAGCCGGCGGTGAGGACCGGACGAGGGCGCGCTGCTGCCGATTCCACGATCGATGCTCTCCTGGATTCGAGGGAATGCGAGGGGGTGGTGCGGTCACCTTGGGCGGGCTCAGTGGGAGTCGCGGGGGACCTCGTGTCCACGGCTTCCGCGCAGGAAACCGAAGTCGGCGCCCTGGTCGGCCTGTTCCACGTGCTGGGTGTAAAGCCAGGCGTAGCCGCTGGTGTGCCGCTCAGCGGGTGCCTTCCATGCCTGCCGGCGTCGTGTGAGCTCGGCGTCGTCCACGTCCAGGCGCAGGGAGCGGTTCGGGACGTCGAGGACGACCGGGTCCCCGTCGTGCACCAGGGCGAGAGGTCCACCGACGGCGGCCTCGGGCGCTACGTGCAGGACCACGGTCCCGTACCCGGTGCCGCTCATCCGGCCGTCGCAGACGCGCACCAGGTCCTTGACGCCGGCTTTCAGCAGCTTGGCGGGCAGCGGGACGTTGGCGACCTCGGGCATGCCGGGGTAACCCTTGGGGCCGGCGTTGCGGATGACGATGACGGTGTTCTCGTCGATGTCGAGTTCCGGGTCGTCGGCCACCTCGTGATAGGCCTCGGGGGAGTCGAAGACGCGCGCGGGGCCGCGATGGGTGAGCAGGTGCGGTGACGCGGCGGACTGCTTGATCACAGCGCCGTCGGGGCACAGGTTGCCGCGGAGGACGGCGATACCGGTGCCGGCCGGCTGGAAGGGGACGTCGAGGCCGGTGATGACGTCGGAGTCGACGCGTTCGGCATTGCCGGTGTTCTCGGCGATGGTGCGTCCGGTGACCGTGATCTGTTCGCCGTGCAGCATCTCGCCGCCGAGCAGCTCGGCCATGACGGCGGGCAGGCCGCCCGCGTAGCAGAAGTCCTCCATGAGGTACTTGCCGCTCGGCATCAGGTTGACCAGGGTCGGCACCGCCCGGACCAGGTCGTCGAAGTCCTTCAGGCTCAGCTCGACGCCGACGCGTCCGGCGATGGCGGTGAGATGGATGACGGCGTTCGTGGAGCCGCCGATGGCCGCGTTGACCCGGATGGCGTTCTCGAACGCCTCCCGGGTCAGGATCTGCGAGGGACGCAGCTCCTCCTCCACCATGCGTACGATGCGCTGCCCCGCCGCCTGCGCGGTTTCCATCCGCCGGGAGTCGACCGCGGGCCAGGCCGCCGAGCCCGGCAGCTGCATGCCGAGCGCCTCGGCCATGCAGGCCATCGTCGAGGCGGTTCCCATCGTCATGCAGTGCCCGTTGGAACGGGCCATGCACCCTTCCGCGAAGAAGCACTCCTCCTCGGTCATCCGGCCGGTCTTCAGGTCCTCCTCGAACTTCCACACGTGGGTGCCGGATCCCACGTCCTGGCCCCGGTACTTGCCGTTGAGCATCGGCCCGCCGGTGACCATGACGGCGGGCAGGTCGACGCTGGCAGCGCCCATCAGCATGGCGGGGGTCGTCTTGTCGCAGCCGGACAACAGCACGACGCCGTCGAGCGGATTGGCCCGGATCAGCTCCTCGACCTCCATGGCCATGAGGTTGCGGTACAGCATGGCGGTGGGGCGCATCAGGGTCTCGCCGGTGGCCATGGTGGGGAACTGGAGGGGCAGGCCGCCCGCCTGCCACACGCCGCGCTTGACGGCCTCGGCGACGCGTGTCAGATGGGCGTTGCACGGGGCGAGTTCGGAGGCACTGGTCGCGATACCGACGACGGGACGCCCGTCGAACACCTCGTGCCCGAATCCCTGATTGCGCATCCAGGAGCGGTACACCATCCCGCTGCGGCCCCGCGCGCCGAACCATGCCTGGCTGCGGCGGCTCGTCTTCTGACTGTCGGTCATGCAGGCACTCCCGTGGCTCTGGCGTCGTCCGCTCCGCGATGGGGCGTTGCCGGGTGAGGACCCGCAGGCCGTACCCTGTCATGCAATCATTAAATGATTCGATGAATGACGTCCAGGGGGCGAGCAGAGATCGTGGTGCACTTCCTGACCACGCATCAGCGCGTGGTCGACGGGCTCGGGCGGCGCATCGTGGGTGGCGTGTGGGAGCCGGGGGATCCGCTGCCGGTCGAGGACGCGCTCGCGGCCGAGATCGGCGTCAGCCGCGGGGTGGTGCGGGAAGCGGTCAAGGCACTGGTGGCCAAGGGGATGCTGCACGTACGCCCGCGCACCGGCACGCGCGTGCTGCCCCCGGAGCACTGGAACCACCTGGACCGTGACGTGCTGCGCTGGAAACAGGCCGGGGACGCCACGACTCTGCTGCGCGACACGGGTGAACTGCGCCGGATCGTCGAGCCCGAGGCGGCCCGGCTCGCTGCCGACCGGGCCGGCCCCGACGATGTACGCGTCCTGTACGACTGCCTGGCGGCCATGGAGGCCGCGGCGGCGGAACCCGGCCGCAGCGGCTACGTCGAGGCCGACATCGCCTTCCACCGGGCCCTGCTCGACGCCAGCGGCAACCGTCTCCTCGGCTCACTGGGCCGCGCTGTCGACATCGCGCTGGAGCACAGCTTCCTCGTCAGCACCCAGACCCCCGGCGCGGTGGAAGCCTCGCTGCCGGGTCATCGCGCCATCGTGCAGGCCGTCGAGGCCCGCGATCCCGCGGCCGCGGCGGCCGCCGTACTGGCCATCATCGAAGCCGCCGAACAGGAGATCGCCCAGTCACCCGGAATGCCCAGCGATGCCGTATGACCTGTCATCGAGGGCTGTTCGCGCCCTCGGGACACGTCGTGCCCGACGGCACTACCGGGTCACATCAGAGTCGCGGTCTCTTACCTCGGTGTCGTCACGACCTCGCTCCGTCTCCCGCATAGAGGTAACCACCGGGGTTGGCGGGGTCCGCGATCAGGAGTACCTGATCACCGGTGCGGGGGATGCGCAGTTTCGAGACGATGGTCCGGAGCGTGAACGGGTCGGCGGTGGCCCCGGCCAGCTGGAGGACCAGGTCGACGACCGGGTCGAAGTTGACCAGCCTGCCGGTGTCGCTGATCGACACGACGACGGCGGGGACCGTCGGTACGCCCGCGGCGAGCAGTTGCTGCACAGTGGCACCGGAGTTGTACGCGCCGAGCGACTGCTGGAGCTTGGCGTAGTCCTCGGCGCCGAGCGTCGCGCGTGTCATACGGCCGTAGAAACCCTTGCCGCCGGCCACCTGCTCCGCGATCTTCGCGGCCTTCTCCTCGCGGCTCTTTCCCTTGCCGAAGATTCCCATGTTGTGCCTGCCCTTCCGGTCCGTTCTGCCTGGTGGTGTGGACGTTAGGAGGCGGGCGGCGCCTACCGATCCCAGGTTCGACCACCAGTTCCCCCAGGACGTACGCTCTGCCCATGTCGATCCCCAGCCGGCCGTCGACCGGCGAGCGCCGTCCGCGCGCCATGGTCATCGACGCGGCTTGGCGCGGCCTCGGGCCGGGGCCCCGGGCGCTGAGCGGGCCCGGTGGCGCGCCGCTGACCCGGACGGTCAAGCTGATCGTGCTGCCGCTGATCGTCCGGCCCGCGCTGCGTCCGGAGCTAGCCGCCGACTTCCTCGACGCGCGGGAGGCGGAGCGACTCGACGCGCTGATACGGGAGTCCGGTGCGGTTCTGGAAGCGACGGCACGGTGGTTCACGCTGCTGAAGAAGACCCGCCGGGCCCTGGGGATCGTGGCGGGCAACCCCCAGGACCTGTATTTCCAGCGGTGCTTCGAGCTGGCGACCGAGCACGGGGCGCCGGGGCCCGGCGCGGACGCGGTGGCGAGGGCGGTGCTCGAAGACGTCGTGGACGCTTCCGGCGGACGCACGGTGGCAGCGCTGAAGGAGCATCTGGCGGACGCCTCCCGGCGCGCCCGCCTCGACGCCGAACTGGCAGCGGCATGGGATGAACGCGAAGCGGTACCGGGCGCCGCCGACGCGGGCTTGGCGGCCGAGGTCCTCGACGCCTGCGGTGCGGAGGAGGCCGATTCACCGGCCTTCGCCGCCATGGTCCGGGCCGGGCACGGCGGCCTGCTCGGGCGAGCCCTGTGGTCGGCCCACCCGGCCGACGTCTGGGACCGCGCCGACATACCCCCGCACCTCGGACTGACCGCGCACCGCGTGCCCCCGCGCCCCGAGGTCGGCCGGGGCGCCTCGACCGCCACCCTCCCCGCGCCGTTCGACCGCACGCTCTTCGAACGCCTCTTCACCGTGCTCCAGGCGTCGACCCACCGCGAGCAACTGCCCACCGTGCCGGAACTCGTCCGGCGGGAGGCCGCCCGCAGCTGCGCCCCGCTCGGCCTGCACGACGAGAGCCTGCGCGTCACCGTCGTACTCGGCGGCCGACTCGCGGTGGGCCTCGATCCGCTGGGCGCCGGGACCTCCGTGGCGGGGTCGACGGCGGCACACCGCATCGTCAACAGCCGCTGGCGGCGGGAGGCTTCGGTCCTCCGGGCCCGCAGGATGACCGTCTCCCCCAGTCCCGACCCGGACGGCGGTGTGCTGAACGCCCTCGCCCAGGACCTGCGCACCCCGTGGGCCGCGTACATGCGGCGCCTCTGGGTACGGCTGCACGGGCGCGACGTCCGCGACGCGGCACTGCCCGACGCGGCATCGGCCTGGGGCGTGCTCGACGGGGTCGCCCGCTCGGTGATGATGGACCACCGCGCACGAGTCCGTACGGCACTGCGCACCCTGTCGTCGGCCGCCGAGCCCGCCGCCGAGCCGAGGAGCGCGTGATGCCTGGACGGCGCTGTGCCATCACGCGAGCCGAGGACCGCACCGTACACATCGCGGGGCCCCCCGCCGGTCCCCCCTTCACCCGCGCCGTTCTCGACGTCGCGGGCGCCGTCCTGACCTGGCCCGTCCTCGACCCGACAGGTCTGCCGGCAGCAGAGATCCACGACGTGGGGCAGGCCCAGCAGTGGCTGTGGACGGTCTACGGCGAGCGCACGGCCGCCGCTGTCGACGCCGTCGCGTCGGACACGCCGGCCGCCGAGCTGACGCTGCCCGAGCAGCCAACCGCACTCGCCGAGGCCGCCGCCCGCCTCGCCCTCGGGCACTGGGCGGCCCGCTGGTGGCCGACGTCGTACCTGGACGGGATTCCCGCGCTCGAACCGGACGCGCTGGGCCTGGAGTTGGCCGCACTGACCCACAAGTGCCAGCAACTCCTGGACGAGTCGGGGGAGGCGGAGGGTGCCGAACTGCTGGAGGAGCACCTGGCCGCGCTCGACCCGCTGATCCGTTGGTGGCAGTCGGCGGGCCCGCCCCGCCAACTGGACGGTGTCCTACGGCTGATCGATGGCGCGGCCGACAACGCCGGGCTGGACGGGGAGGCGCTACAGCGCCTCCGGTCGGCCCTGGAGCGGGACTACAGGCCGACCGCCACGCCGCTCGACCTCACCGAACTCTTCGCACGGCAGCAGGAGTTCGCCCTCGTGGCAGGCAGTCTCCGCACCGCGACCGACCGCGTGATCGCCCGGGGTTCGGGGACCAACGACTGGTGCCGCTATCCTCCCGGCTTCGTCGACGCGTCCGAGGAGGCCGTGTCCTGGACGGCGTACGCGCTCGGCGCCGGGCGGCGGATCGAGGTCGAGGTCGTCGCCGACATCGCGGCCCCCGTGGGCGGAGTGCACCTCGCGGCGGAGGTCCACGTGGACGGCAGCCCGCCGAACCGCGTTCCGCTGGCCAGGCGGGACGACATGTGGACCGGCCGGGCGGACCTGGACATCCCGGCCTCGACCACACCGGGCATCGAAGTCGGCATCCTGCTGCCGGGGTTCGACCCGGGACCGGGTGCCGATGACCGTGCGGCACGTGAGGCGGTACGAGCCCTGGCCCGGCACCGACTCGGCGTCGCGGCGGCACCGCACGACAGGGAGGTCGCGCACCCGCACCCGTTCCTCGCCGAGATCGCGGCTGCCGCTGCCGTAGAGGAGGACTTCTAGCCCATGCCGGAAGACATGGAAGACCCTCAAGACCCGCAAGTCCTGGAAGACCCGGAAGCCGCAGCGGAACAGGAAGAACAGGCGGCAGGACTCAGCTACGGCGAGCCCTTCGACAGCGGCTTCGCGCTCGCCGAACGCCATCAACTCACCCCGGATCTCCCGGCGGCACTGGCCGTGTACGGCGAACTCCTGGCCGTGGCCGAGTCGTTCGAGGACTCCCCCGACGTACAGCTTCTGCGCGGGCACCTGTTGTCCGACATCGGGACGGTTCAGCTCGCGGCCACGGATCTGCCCGGGGCGGCCCTGTGCATCGGGCGGTCCCTCGATCTGGTGCGGGGCATCGCGTCCGTGCCGATGGGACCGAACGGCCGCCGACTGTGGCAGGAGGTCCTGCTGAAGACACTGCTGGCCAGGGTCGAACTGCTGCGCAGGACCGGGCGGTTCGACGAGGCACAGGAGGCGATGGCCGAGGCGACGGACCTGTTGTCGGAGTTCGACGACCCCGAGGGGCTGCGCACCGCCGAGATCGGCCTGAGCCGGGTGCATCTGCTGATGGACCGCAGCGCGTGGGGCGCGGCCGAGGAACTGGCCTCCGCGCTGCTGACCGACGCGCCGCTCGCCGAGCCGTATCTGCTGGACTGTCTGGGGGTCGTCTGCGCCTCGACCGTGCGGTTCGAGCAGGCGGAGGACTACTTCGCCCGCGCGGAGGAGGCCTGTCTGACGCTGGGCCACCACGCCGGGCGCCAACAGGTGCTCTCCCACCGGGCGTACGCGGCGCTGCGGGCCGGCGACCTCGACCGCGCGGAGGAGTTGTACGCGGAGGCCGCCGAGATCTTCGAACGGCAGGGCCAGGCAGAGGACTTGGCCGTCTGCGAACAGGCCCGTGCCGCCATCGCCGCACACCGCGGGGACGCGGCCGGCGCTGCCGCGCTGACGGCGTCCAGCCTGGCCCGCTTCCAGCAGGTCGGTGCCGCGATCGCCGCCGCCGACACCATGCTGATGGGCGCCCGGCACGCGTACGAGCGGGGCGACATCGACGAGATGAAGCGGCTCGCCCAGGGCGCGCGGGACGTGTACCAGGAGCGCGGGGTGTACGAGCGGTGCGCCCAGGTGGACCTGATGCTCGCGCGCACCCTTGAGGACAACCTGAACCGGACCGACCACGGCGACCACGAACGCGCCTCACTCGCCAACGCGCTCTCCCTCGCCCTGCCCGCCGCCCTGACGCTGGAAGCGGCCCGCTACGACTTCGCCACCGCCCACGCCCGCAGCCAGTGGCTCCAACTGGCCGACGAAGCCATGCAGTTGGTCTTCCGGCTGGCTCTCCGCAGCAACGACCAGGGGCTGATCTTCGAGCTGGTGGAACACCGGTGCGCGGGCGCCTCCCTGGCGCTGAGCCATACGTCCACCGCCGACAGGGCGGCGACGGTCTTCCCGGACGCCGCCATGAAGACGTACGGCCCCGATGACGACGCTCCCCTGACGCTGGGCGGCATCGCGGCCGAGGCCGCCGCCTCCGTCGGCCTGCGGGTCGCACCGCCACCGAAGATCGTGATGTCGGCGGAGGCGGGCGGCCGTACCGCGCTCCAGGAGTACGTCCAGGCAGCCGAGTTCCGCTATCACCGGCGGATCGTGAGCGAGGAAGAGGTGCCGTTCTGTCCGCCGACGATCTGACCGACGCGAACCGTCCGGTGGTCCAGGTCCGCCTCGCCGACGCCGGTGACCTGCACATGACCTGGACGTGGGCCCGTGGGGCCCAGGGCTTCGGCACCGGGTACACCCCGGGGCCGGACGTGGACGAGGCCGTCCGCGCGCTGGCCGCCGAACTGCCGGGCGGCGGCGCGGAAGGCATGCGGCGCGCGTTCGAGTCCGGTGCGCCGGCCACGTACGAGGAAGAGCGCCGCCTCTCCCGCATGCTGGCCGAGGTGCTGTGGCCGCCGGGCCTGACCGACCAGATCCGCCAGGTGTCCGCCCACCTGGGCCGTCCGCTGATGCGAATCCAGCCGTCGCCCCGGGTCGCCCAGGTCCCGTGGGAGCTGCTCGCCGTGGACGGTGACGACAGCGACGTACGGCTGATCGACCTCGTGGACATCGCCACCACCGCACCGGCATCGCTACGACGGGCAGGCACCACCCCGACCGATCAGGACCCGGACTCGGACGCCGTGGTTCTCGTCCTGGACCCCCGCGTCCCCGGCTTCCGCGCCGACTCCCCGCTCGGCTCGGTCCTGGGGCAGCCCGGCTCGGACCCGGCGCTCCTGTCCCTCGTACAGCGCAGGCTCGACGCGGGCACCGTCGTACCGTCCGTCGCCACCCCCGCCGAGGCCTTCCGCCGCACCGACCTCGACCGCGACTGGCTGGGCGAGGCGCTGCGCAAGGGTGCCCGTCGCCTGATGTACGTCGGTCACGTCAGCGGCGCCCCGGTCGAGGGCGGGCAGAGCGAGGACGTCACCCTGCACCTGTGCTGCGGCCCGGAGACCACGGGGATGACCGAACCGGTGCGCACCCACCGCCCGTTGTCCGCCAAGGACCTTCTCCTGGGCACGCTCCCGCTGCGCGCGGACGGTGTGCCGGGCGCTCGACTCTGGCCCGCACCGCCGCGCGTCGCGCTGATCGCCTGCGAGAGCGGCGGCGATCTCCGCTTCGCCGAGTCCTTCGGCCTGGCGACGGCGATGATCCACAACGGTGCCCAGCTGGTCACCTCCACCCGCTGGGTGCTCCCCACCAGCTTCGCCTTCCACCGCCTGGCCGGTCTGCCGGAGTCCGTACGACCGCTCACGGAGGCTGTGATCGCGGTGGACGCGGCCCACGAGGACCACGACCCGGTCCGCCGTCTCGGCGCCTGGCAGCGACAGCAGCTCGACCGGTGGCGCGCCCACGGTCGGATCGAGCACTCGCCCCTTCTCTGGGCGGCCCTGACCTGCATCGTCAGGTGAGGGGCCAGGGGTGGTGGAGGCAGTATCCGCCCACCCCGATCGCGGCGGTCCCGGTGACCAGCAGGGTGGCTACGAACCTGATGTTCGACGTGCGCTCACGGCGTTCGTGGTCGGGGTCGACGGTCAGGAGGGACGGGTCGGCGGGCGCGTAACGGAGGGGGATGTCACGGCCGAGGGACCTGGCGATGTTCCGGATGCCCTGCGTGCACAGCGCGGTGACCTCGACGCCCTCGTGGGTGGTGAAGGCGACGACGGAGGCGTGGCTGACGCTCTCGCCGCCTTCGCCGTCGGAGTGGACGTCCCTGGTGACGGCGACCACGCGGCCCTGGACGGTGACGCCCTCGGCCAGTTGAGCGGCGCGGGCGCGGACGTACTCGCCGTCCCGGCTCAGCGCGACGACGAGGAGCAGCAGGCCACCGACGCAGATCAGCCCCCACTGCCAGCCCCACGCGAAGAACGACTGGACGACCAGTCCCAACACCAGCAGGATCACCATGCAGTTCGGCCCGCCGGTCCCGGAGGTCCGCCCCTCGCTGCCCAGCATGAGGGAGAACCGCTCCGGCCGCCGCCGCGGAAACCGGACCGGGAACTCCTGCCCCACCCAGGCTACTTGCACCCGGTCGCCACGCTTGTTCTCGTGCCGCAGCCTGAACTCCCGCCCGGTGCCGGGGTCCTGGTACACGATCGTCACCGGTATCCCGTGCCGCCCCGACTCACCGTGTCCCGGCGGATGCACCTCCACGACCCGAGCCGTCACCCACACCGCCCGCTGCGGCCGGGTCAGCCCGGCCAGCGAACACGCGTAACCCACCAACGCCAGCCCCGCGGGCACCGTCCACCACAGCCCGAGCATCTCCTGCAGGTCCATGCGGCGAGGCTCTCGCCGCATGGCCCCCTACCGATCCCAGGTTCGGGCCGAGAACCGGCCGAGTGGAGCCAGGATCATCCTGGCTCCACTCAGTGGTGCGGGCCTGTCACTAGAACTGTGAGAAGAACCTCCAGATCTCTGCCTTGGTCCAGGTGGTGACGCCGCTTTCGCCGCCGGTGCCGTCGACCGGACCGGGTCCGTGGCCTCCGTCGAACGCGGCCCATTGGACCGGGTATCCGGCACGGCAGCCCGAGTAGGTGGTGGTGATGTGCGTTCGGCTGCCCGGCGCGGGCTCGCGCGGGCTCTGGGAGGTGCAGCCGTTGTTGCGGACGAAGGTGTCGCGCAGGGACCGTCCTTGCCCGATGTTGAGGACGTTGTCGCTGATGCCGTGGATGCCGAAGTAGGCGATGGGCTGGGTGCCGCCGCTGCACCCGCTGATCTGGGCGCCGGAGATGACCGCGACGGCCTTGAAGGCGTTGGCCCGGCTGCATGCGAGTGCGTAGCTCATACCGCCGCCCCAGCTGAATCCGGTGGCGAAACGCTGTGCCGGGTTGACACAGAGGCCGCCCTCGATGCGCCGGATCATGTCGTCCACGAAGGTGATGTCCTCACCGCCCGAATTGGCCCAGCCGTTGCCGAGGCCCTGGGGGGCGACGAGGATCGCGCTGTTGTTGGACTGCTCCTGTTGGCCGTAGTAGGACCAGGCGTTCCCGCTCGTGCCGCCCGAGGCGACGTCGCCGGCGGTTCCGCCCCGCCAGTGGAACGCGAAGATCAGGCGGTAGGGGCGGCTGTTGTCGTAGTTGGCGGGAACCCTGAGGATGAAGCTGCGGCTCTTGCCGCCGCTCTGAATCGTGTGCGTACCGCTCGACAGCGTCGGGGCGCTGCCGCATGCGGCGCCACCGCCACCGCCACCGGACGACAGCTTGACCAGCTGCCATTGCTGGTTGGCGCCGCTCCAGTCGGAGTACTGGACGACATTGCCGCCGTCGGCGGTGGAGGCGCCCTGCACCTCCACCGCCTTGCTGCTGGCGCGGTTGATCAGCCGGACGTGCCCCCCGTCGGAGTCGGCCAGGCGGAACTGCTGGTTGGTCCCGTTGTGGTCGGCCCACTGCTGGATCGCGGCACCGTCGGCGGTCGAGGCGCCGGCCACGTCGAGGACCTTGCCCGAATGCCGGGCCTTGAGGCGGTAGAAGCCGCCGCCGGAGTCCACGAACTGCCACTGCTGGTTGGTGCCGTCGCTGCGCGTCCACTGACTGAGCCGCGCGCCGTCGGCGGTGGCCGAGCCGGCGACGTCCAGCGCCTTGCCGCTGTTGCGATTGACCAGGGCGTACCAGGCGTTGGTGTCCACCGTCGCCGCCGAGGCGGGCGCCGGATTCACCACGGCGAGCATGCCGATCGCCAGGGTCGCCGCCACCAGGCCGGCGACCCGGGACCACCAGCGATGTCGGGGTGGAGGAGCGGGGGAAGCCGCACCGTAGGTCTTCATCGACTCACCCTTTCGTTTGTGGCAGGTCCCATCAGGTGCGGGTCCAGCGTTGGTTGCCGCTGTTCGAGCAGGAGGAGAGCTGGATCAGGGTGCCGTTGGCGGTGCCTCCCGCGACGGTGTCGAGGCAGAGACCGGACTGCACTCCGGCGATGGATCCGTCGGAGTTGAGGCGCCATTTCTGGTTGTCGCCGCCCCAGCAGCTGTAGATCTGGACCTTGGTGCCGCTGCCGGTGCCGGCGGCGTCCAGGCACTTGTTGCCGTAGACCCTGAGCTCGCCGGCGGCGGTGGACGTCCACTGCTGGTTGGTGCCGCTGTGGCAGTCCCACACCTGGAGCTGGGTGCCGTCAGTGGTGCTGTTGCCCGGCACGTCCAGGCAACGGCCCGACGCGACGCCCTTGACCGGTCCTGATTCCGCCGGAGGGTTGGTGGAACCGCCGTTGAGTGCGTTGAGGACGGCGGTGTAGGCGGGCTTCTTGCTGCCGTTGTCGTTGAACAGCAGCGGCGTGTGCTCCCGTCGCCAGGAGTCGCTGTCGCGCACACCCCAGACGGTGATCCCGAGGCAGCGCGGGACGGCCAGGCAGTCGTTGGTCACGGCGGCGTAGGTCGTGGGCGAGGCACCCTGGATGTCGAGTTCGGTGATGGCCACGTCGACGCCGAGGGCGGCGAAGCTCTGCAAGGTGGTGCGGAAGTTGCTGTTGTAGGGGCTGCCGTTGTTGAAGTGCGACTGGAACCCGACGCAGTCGATCGGCACGCCGCGCTGCTTGAAGTCGCGGACCATGCGGTACATGGCCTGGGTCTTGGCCCAGTTCCAGTCCTCGACGTTGTAGTCGTTGTAGCAGAGCTTGGCGGCCGGGTCGGCGGCGCGCGCGGTGCGGAAGGCGACCTCGATCCAGTCGTTGCCGGTGCGCTGGAGGTTGGAGTCGCGCCGGGCTCCCGAACTGCCGTCCTCGAAGGCCTCGTTCACGACGTCCCACTGGCGGATCTTGCCCTTGTAGTGGGCCATCACGCCGTTGATGTGGCCGATCATCGCCTGGCGCAGGTTGCTGCCGCTGAGGCCCTGCATCCAGCCGGGCTGCTGGGAGTGCCAGGCCAGGGTGTGGCCGCGCACCTGCTTGCCGTTCTGCACCGCCCAGTTGTAGACGCGGTCGGCGGCGGTGAAGTTGAACTGGCCCCGCTGCGGTTCGGTGGCGTCGATCTTCATCTCGTTCTCGGCCGTCACCGAGTTGAACTCACGGCTCGCGATCGACGTGTACGCGGAGTCGCCCAGCCTGCCCGAGGCGATGGCGGTGCCGAAGTAGCGGCCGCTCTGCGCCGCCGCGGCGCCGAGCGTGGTCTCGGCGGCCTGTGCGGGCGCCGGTGCGACCAGCGCACCGGTCGCACCGAGGACGCCGACGACCAGCGCCGGCAGCAGGCCGCGCATCTTCCGGCGGATAGCGGGTCTGGGAAGGGCATACGAGCCCATGGCTGTGCCTCCAAGGTAGAAGTCACGGAAGGACTGGAGCGCAGGGGAATGCGTGCGTCGCCCGCTCCCATTCGGGGGAAGGACAGAGCGGTCGAACCAGGGCATCACGGCACTACCGGACACCGCAGTGATGAAACCGGGACGATCTCAACCGGCACGGATGCCACCCGGCCGGCCGTCCGGTGACATACGGCTTGCGGCGGTGGTGTTTCGACAAGGCACAGGGACTGGCATGGGGGCACTCCATCGCGGCTCAGCCGGGGGACCGCCACGCGGCGTCGCATACCTCTTCAACTGCGCGAAGAGCCAGGATGCGCTGGTGCGAGCCTCACCGGAAGAAATGGGGTGACGCAGGGGCTTTGGTGCGCGGATCTGCTGTGCGGCACAGATTGCTCAGGGCCGACATAGTTCGATCTCGAACTGTGGCCCTTCTCAGACAAGGGATGATTGAGCGATTGACGGTGGATCGTCAATACTTCCCGCAGAAAAAGTTTCCGTTCCTCGTCCGAAACTTCCGGGCTACCGGCGAGTGGGGCGAGGAGGCGCTGTTTGTGGCCAGATCGGCGACAGGCCTTGACCGGAAGGCCCGGCATTCCTAGCTTGTGGCGTCAAAGCTTCCGGGAAATCTTCGAAACATTTCGAGCTGGTCTCTGTTCCCGGAAGTCCGCTCCGCGGTTCATCGGGTCACCTCACCCCTGCCCCCCAAAGGAGTGCCCTCTGATGTGGTTCCGCCACCCGCCCACGGTCTACCTGAGACGTTTACTCGCCGTCCTTGCGCCCTTGCTGCTCGTGGCCACCTTCCTCGGCGCCCAGCCCGCCAACGCGGCGACCGTCGACCCCAACGCCTCGTATGTGCTGGTCAACCGCAACAGCGGCAAGGCTCTGGACGTCTACAACCTGGCGACCGGCGACGGCGCCCGCATCACCCAGTGGACCAGGAACGACCAGGCCCAGCAGCAGTGGCAGTTCGTCGACTCCGGGGGCGGCTACTACCGCATCAAGTCCCGCCACTCGGGCAAGGTGCTGAACGTCCAGAACGGGTCCACCGCCAACGGCGGCGCGATCGTCCAGTGGACCGACACGAACAGCACCAGCCAGCAGTGGCGACTGGCCGACAGCCCGGACGGCCACGTGAGGCTGATCGCGCGCCACAGCAACAAGGCCCTCGAAGTACAGGGCGGCTCCACCGCCGACAACGCGAACATCGTCCAGTACGACGACTGGGCCGGCACCAACCAGCAGTGGCAGCTCGTCAAGGTCGGCGGCAACAA
This sequence comes from Streptomyces lincolnensis, assembly GCF_001685355.1. Classification (GTDB taxonomy): domain Bacteria; phylum Actinomycetota; class Actinomycetes; order Streptomycetales; family Streptomycetaceae; genus Streptomyces; species Streptomyces lincolnensis. The sequence goes on from NZ_CP016438.1 coordinate 1,595,955, forward strand.
CCCCGTCCCGTGCGACCTTCCGTCGACCTACCGCTGGACATCGACGGGCGCGCTGGCACAGCCCAAGGCCGGGTGGGCCTCGCTCAAGGACTTCACCGTCGTCCCCTACAACGGCAGGCATCTCGTCTATGCGACGACACACGGCGCCCCGGGAACGGGAGTGGGCTGGGGTTCGATGAACTTCGGCCTGTTCGGCAACTGGCCCGAGATGGCCTCGGCCAGCCAGAACACGATGTCGAACTCCGTCGTGGCGCCCACGCTCTTCTACTTCGCGCCGAAGAACATCTGGGTGATGGCCTACCAGTGGGGAGGTGGGAGCGCCTTCTCCTACCGGACGTCGAGCGACCCCTCCAACCCCAATGGCTGGTCCGCACAGCAGGTGCTCTTCTCCGGAAGCATCACCGGCTCCGACACCGGCCCCATCGACCAGACGCTCATCGCCGACGGCCAGAACATGTACCTGTTCTTCGCCGGTGACAACGGCAAGATCTACCGCGCCAGCATGCCGATCGGGAACTTCCCGAGCAGTTTCGGCTCAAGCTACACAACGATCATGAGCGACACGAAGAACAACCTGTTCGAAGCCCCGCAGGTCTACAAGCTCCAGGGCCAGAACCGCTACCTCATGATCGTCGAGGCGATCGGCTCGCAGGGCCGCTACTTCCGCTCGTTCACGGCCACAAGCCTGAACGGCTCATGGACACCCCAGGCCGCGACCGAGAGCAACTCCTTCGCCGGCAAAGCCAACAGCGGCGCCACCTGGACCAACGACATCAGCCATGGCGAACTGGTCCGCGCAAGCGCCGATCAGACCTTCACCGTCGATCCGTGCAACCTTCAGTTCCTCTACCAGGGACGCGCCCCCAACTCCGGTGGCGAGTACGGTCATTGGCCCTACCGTCCGGGTCTGCTGACACTCCGGCGCTGACGGCGTGACACCAGTCCGGTTCCCCTAGGAAGCCGTGGCGGCGGGCTCGGCGGAAGGCCGAGCCCGCCGCCACGGACTGCGACCTACTCGGCAGGGCCCAGCAGGAGGGGCTCCCCGTCCTCGAAGCCGACCTCCACGCGCAGGGGACCCGCGACGCCGGGCACGGTGTGCAGACCGCTGGGCTTTCCTCCGCACCAGCTTTCGATGACGTCGGCCGGGCCGGCCACCGGCCCGCGTGCAGGGCGGATGGTCCGGCACGGTACGAGTCCTGGACGCCGCCATGGGCGGACTCGGGCTGCCCGGTGAGCGCCACACCGGGCAGCCCGTCGTCACCTACCCCTACATCGGCTCGCACCTCGCACTCGCCGTCGCCCCGACCGAGAAGTGGATCTGTAGCGGCAACCAGGACGCCTCCATCCACTGTGCCGAGCCTCCCCGCACCCGCGACGGCAGCGAACTGACCATGTCCGGCTACCCGGAGAAGGTCTCCCGCCTCGCCTTCGACGACACCGGCTGCCGGCTCGCCGCCGACGGCGCCCCCGACCTCACGGTCTGGGACTTCTCCGGCAAGGGCCCGGCCGGCACCGCGCCCCGCCAACTCCGCTGCCACGAGACCGTCACCGCGCTCGCCCGGCGGCCCGGGCCCACCGGCCACCTCGCCGGCGGCGGCCGCGACGGCACGGTCGCGCTCTGGTACGCCACCGCCGGACAGCCCGCGGGCCGTCTACGACCGGTACGTACCCTGGACGACATGAACTCGCCCATAGCCGCGCTGACCTGGACCGGCCCGCACCTGCTGATCACCGCCCACCGGGACGGCCGGATCCGGGCGTACGAGGTGCCCTCCAGGACCGCCCTGTGACCCCGCGCACGGTGACCGTCGGCGCGGCAGGCGCACGTCCCTGCACGCTGGTCGTCTGCCGGGGCTGCTGTTGCGGCAACCCGCGCAAATACCCCGGCACCGACCACGCCTGGCAGCTGGACCGACTGCGCGCCGCGGCGGCCGAACACGGCTTCCAGGTCCGTACGACGGACTGCCTCGGCCCCTGCGACCAGGCCAACGTCATGGTCGTCCAGCCCTCCGCCGCCGGACGCCGGGCCGGCGGCAAGGCAACCTGGATCGGCTTCGCCATGGACGACGACGTCACGGACGACGTCCTGCGCTGGGCCGCCGACGGAGGCCCGGGGGTGGCAGCGCCCTCGGCCGCGCTGGAGCTCCAGTTCGTCCGTCCGCCGCGCGAGGCACGAGCCCGTGCACGCCGCTGAGCCGGTGCCTCCGGGCAACACCGTGGGCGGTCGAGGTCGCCCAACACGGCGCCGGGGTACGGCGTGACCGGTGGCGGCACGCTTCAGACTCCGGATCAGGACGGCGAGCACACACCGTCGTCCTGATCCATCGGCTCGCCTGGAAGGCTGATCCCATGACTGTGTCCGACTCCCCCGAGTTCCTCCAGATCACCCGGCCGCACGAGATCACTCCGGATCTGAGAGAACAGTTGGTCGACTGCTGGACAGCCGTCATCAACGCGGGCGGCGCGGTGATCGCGCCCGGGATTCCCCTGCCGCCCGTCAGCGTGCGGGACGTCGTTCCGGCGGCGGAACGGCTCATCGACGGGCTCGACCCGGAGCACGGCCGGCTGCTCGTCGCGACCGTCGGCGGAACCGTCGCGGGCTGGCTGGTCATCCGCCGGGACCCGCATCCGCTGATCGCCCACTGGGGGGTGGTCAACCACGTGCAGACCCACCCACGCTTCCGCCGACGGGGAATCGGCACCGCCCTCATGACCCGCGTCCGGGAGATCGCCGCTCAGGACCTGAAACTGGAGCAGCTCCGGCTCAGTGCGCGAGGGGGACTCGGTGTCGAGCACTTCTACCGGAGCCTGGGCTGGACCGAGGTGGGCCGGTGGCCGGGTGCGCTGCGCGTGGCCCCCGGTGACGACCGTGACGACATCCTGATGTGCCTCGGCCTGTGAACCGTCAGGTGAACGCGCCCTGTACGAACCTTGTCCACTCGTAAAGCGAAGGTAAGGCCCCTGCACCACAGGGCGTAAACAGACCGAGGAATGGAAAGGGGGTATACGGCAAAACCGCGGGAAGTGTCGGACGTGCCCGGATCCGGGCGCGCCGGCCTCAGTGGGAGGGGTACCGCGTGTGGGCGGACGGCACTTGCATCTGGCACCCCGGCTCGGACCGCGGCTCGGATCGCTGCTGGACTCGGCCGGCTTCCTGCACATGCTCACCGACGCGCTCGGCTCGCCGCTCAACGTCGTGGTACCGGACCAGATAGCCGAGAACCTGGAGCGGTTCCGGTCGGTGTACCGCAAGCACCATCTTTCGGGCCAGGTCTTCTACGCCCACAAGTCCAACCGCTCCAGCGCCCTGCTGCGCCGGCTCGCCGCCACGGACGCGGGGGTGGACGTCGCGTCTTTGGGCGAGCTTCAGCACGCACTCGGCGCCGGTTTCACACCCGACCGGATCACGGCCACCGGCCCCAAGAACCCCGAATTCCTGTGGCTGGCCGCCCGCACGGGCGTCACCGTGAGCGTCGACGGCGAATCCGAACTCGACCAGCTCGCCGCACTGGTGCGCGCCCACAAACTCTCCCCCGTACGCATCCTGCTGCGCCTGTCGGGATTCGAGACGTCCGGCGTCAAGGTCCTGAGCCGGCCGAGCCGCTTCGGTACGCCCGTACGGGAGTTGGATGCCCTGCTCAAAGCGGTCGACCGGCATGCCGACGCGGTCGAGCTGACCGGCGTCGCCTATCACCTGGACACCACCAGCGTCGCGGAGAAGGCGACGGCCCTGGAAGGCTGTCTTCAAGCCCTGGAGGAGTGCCGCAGCCGCGGCCTGCGCCCCCGGGCCGTGGACATCGGCGGTGGATTCGGCGTCGACTACCTTGCCCACGGGGAGCAGTGGGAGCGGTACACCACCGAACTCACCGCCGCGGTGCTGGGCAGACGCACGCCCCTGACCCGGGGCGGGCACGGCTACGGACTGCGCAACGAGGCCGGTACGCTGCGCGGCGCCCTCGGGCTCTACCCGGCCCACCGGCCGGTCGCCGGGGCACGGTACCTCGACGAACTGCTGTCGCAGCCCGCCGCCTCCCTGGGCGGCCGCCCCCTGGCCGCACTGCTCCTTGAGCACCTCCACGACCTGTACACGGAGCCCGGCCGGGCGCTGCTCGACCAGTGCGGGATCACGGTGGCCAAGGTGCTGGAGGTGCGCTCCCCGGACACCGGTGCCGAACTGCTCGTACGGCTGGCGCTGAAGGCGAACGACGTCGCCCTGGAGGAGCACGGCGTGCTCATGGACCCCGTCGTGATCCCCAGGAACGGCACCGGGACGGGTGCGGACACCGGCCAGGAGCCCGTCGCCGTCCACCTGTTCGGCAGCCTGTGCCTGGAGACGGACATGATCACCCGGCGGACGGTCTTCCTGCCGCGCCGTCCCGCGCCGGGCGACCTGATGGTTTTCGCCAACACCGCCGGCTACGCCATGGACTTCCACGCCACCCGCGCCCAGCTCCAGCCCGTCGCCCGCCAGGCCGCCGTCTGGCGGGACGGCGACGCGTGGCGCTGGTGCCTGGACGACCAGTACTGGCCGATCACGCTCCCAGGAGAACCGCATTGAGGTACGACAGCATCACCGAGGCCATAGGCAACACCCCGCTGGTGCGCATCGACCCGGACGTGCACGGGCTGCGGAACATCGACCTGTACGCCAAGCTCGAACTGCTCAACCCCTTCGGCTCGGTCAAGGACCGGGCCGCCTGGAACATGGCGCGCCCGCACCTGGGTGAGGCGGTCGAACACGGCAGCCAGGTCGTCGAGTTGTCCAGCGGCAACACGGCGAAGGCGCTCGCGGTCATCGCCGGCATGCACGGGCTGGGCTTCAAGAGCGTCACCAACCGGATGCGGGTTCCGGAGATCAAGGACCTCCTGCTGCTGCTCGGCGCCGAGATCGAGGAACTGCCGGGCCAGAGCGAGTGTCTGGACCCGACCGCGACCGACGATCCGCTGACCCTGTTCCACCGGAGCCTGTCCGCCTCCGGCAACGCCTATCTGCACACCGACCAGTACTTCAACGCGCGCAACACCGAGGCCCATCTCACCGGCACCGGACCGGAGATCGTGAAGGACCTGGACGGCCGGGCGCCGGACTGGTTCGTCGCGTGCGTGGGCACCGCGGGCTCCTCGACGGGCGTGGCCCGCGTCCTCAGGGAGACCGATCCGGCGGTGCGGGTCGTCGGCCTGGTCGCGGCCAAGTCCGACTTCATCCCCGGCATCCGCACCATCGACGAGGTGCAGGAAGTGGGCCTGTTCGACCCCGACACCTACGACACGATGGAGTCGGTGAGCTCCGACGACGCGATCGAGGGGATGCTGGCCCTCAACCGCCGGTGCGGCATTCTGGCCGGACCGACCGGCGGGGCCGCCTACTTCGGCGCCGTACGTCATCTGCGGGAGGTGGACGCGGAGTTGACGGAGCGCCAGGTCGCGGTGTTCATCGTCTGCGACCGCGTGGAGAGCTATCTGAGTTACGTGCGGCAGCGGCGTCCCGACCTGCTGGGCCGACCGCACCGGAAGAACTCGCCGGCCGACCTGACCGAGGCCGAGATACGCACGGCCCCCGCCGTCGGCGTCACCGACGCCCAGGCGTGGATCGCCTCCGACCGCCCGCTCGTCGTCGACCTGCGCAGCCCGTACGCGTACGCCGCGCTGCACATCGACGGCTCGGTCAACATCGTCGACGAACTGTTCGCGGAACTGGTCCGGGGCGGCCTGCCGTTCAGCAGGCGGCAGCCGGTGCTGCTGGCGTGTCCGGTGGGCGAGCAGTCCGCCCGGTACGCGGCGCTGCTGACCCGGATGGGACACCCGGACGTCCGCAGCCTGGCGGGCGGCATCATCGCGTGGCGCGACGCCGGCGCGCCCCTGGTACGGGACTGAGCGCCATGACCGCACCCACGACCCGCGACCACGGCCCCGCCGACCTCGACGACCTGCGCTCCTGGCAGCGCGAGGTGCGCGCCCAGTTCCCGATCTTCTCCGGGCAGCCGGATCCGGCCTCCCCGGAACCCGCCTACCTGGACAGCGCGGCCACGGCACAGAAGCCGCTGGCCGTCCTGGACGCGGTGCGGACGTACCTCACCACCACCAACGCCAACGCCGGGCGCGGCACCTACACCTGGGCCAACCGGACCACCGACCTGGTGGAACACACCCGCGACCGGGTCAAGGAGTTCCTGGGCGACGCGTACCCGGAGCGCTCCACCGTCCACTTCACCGGCGGCACGACCGAGGGCCTGCGCACGATCGCGCGCGACTGGCTGCCCGCCTTCCTCTCCGACGGCGACGAGATCGTCGTACCGGTCGCCGACCACCAGGCCAACATCCTCCCCTGGCTGGAGACCCAGCAGGCGCTCGCCCGGCAGGGTGTGCACGTCCGCGTCCGGCCCATGCCCTACCAGGCGGGCTCCGGGGACTACGACCACATCGCGCTCGCCGAACTGGCCGGCCCTCGCACCCGGTTCGTCGCCGCCACCCACGTCCACCACGTCTACGGCGGCGACATGAACCCGCACCGCATCCGCCGGGCGGTCGGGCCGGACGCGGTCATCTGCCTGGACGCCGCCCAGAGCGTCGGCCACCTGCCGGTGTCCGTGGCCGACCTGGACGTCGACTTCGTCGTCTTCTCCGGGCACAAGGCCCTGGCCCTGCCCGGCACCGGTGCGGTCTGGTCCCGCCAGGCACGCGGGCCGGCCTTCGCCCCCGGCGGCTGGAGCGGCACCCCGAACACCGCCGGTATCGCCTCCCTGGCGGCGGCCCTGGACTGGCTGGACGCCACCGGCCTCGACCGCATCGAGCGCTGGACGGTCGCCCTGGCGGCCCGGCTCACCGAAGGACTGCGTCACCTGGACGCCTACGAGATTCTCGGCTGTCCGCTCAGCCTGGCCGCCGACTCCACCGTCCAGCGCCGCCAGGGCATCGTCACCTTCCGGCACCGGGCCATCGACTCGGGCGACCTCGGGTTCATCCTCTTCAGCCACGGCTTCATGGTCCGCTCCGACAGCCACTGCCAGGGCAGCGCGGGCGAGAAGACCGACTCCGTGCGGGTGAGCCTGCACGCGTACAACACACGTGAGGAGATCGACCGGTTGCTGTCCGTTCTGCACGGACTCCAGTGAGACACGCGGGCGAGCGGAACGGACCGACAAGCAGAATGGAAACCGTTTTCACCTGTAGGCTCTGAGGAGCAAGGAACGACAGGTGCGAGACGGCGAGGTGGCACGAGCCGATGGGGCTGAGCATGGCGACGGCCGCGCGGTGGGTGGAGCGCTGGGAACGACAGCAGCAGCGGTACGCCGTCGACCGCGAGGAGCGGTTCACCGTGATCGCCGACGTCGTCGAGCACATCACCGCGGGCCGCGCGGACCGGCCCCTCGTCGCCGATCTGGGCTGCGGCCCCGGCTCACTGGCGGCCAGACTGGCCCGGCGGCTGCCGGACGCGGACATCGTGGCCGTGGACATGGACCCCGTGCTGCTGGAGCTGGCCCGCACCCACCACGCCGACGCGGCCCGCTACGTCGACGCGGTGATCGGTGAGACCGGCTGGACCGAAGCGCTGGACCTGGACCGTCCCCTGGACGCGGCCGTCACGACGACGGCACTGCACTACCTCGACGACGACACCCTGCGCCGTACGTACCGGCAGCTCGCCGCCCTGCTGCGGCCCGGCGGTGTACTCGTCAACGGCGACCACCTCCCGCAGGACCACTCCGGCCCGGCCGGCCTCACCGCCCACGTCGGACACCGCCGGGCCGACCGGCAGCAGGCGTTCGCCCACGAGGACTGGGAGTCCTGGTGGACGGCCGTCGCGGACGACCCGGAACTGGCCGACCTGCTCGCCGAGCGCCGCCGCCGGACGGCCACCGTCACCGGCAAGGACAACGACCTGCCCCTCTCCGACCACCTCCGCCTGCTGCGCGAGGCCGGCTTCGGCCAGGCGGGTCCGGTGTGGCAGTACGGTGAGAGCTACGTGGTCGTGGCCGTCCGATAGCGCCCGGTGTCCGGCCGCTCATCGCGGCTCTACGGGTGGCGCGTCCGGGCCGCCGCGGAGGTGCGGGGCCACGCTGCGAAGCTTTTCGCAGGTCTCCTCCCACTCCCGTTCCGGTGTGGACTGCCCCATGACTCCGGCTCCCGCGCGCAGCCAGCTGCGTCCGTCGCGCTGGAAGACCGTGCGCAGGACGAGCGCCGCGTCGAGGGAGCCGTCGGCGTCGGCGGTGAACACGGCCCCGGCGTACAGGCCTCGGGGCTCGCTCTCGTAGCGGCTGATGGTGCGCAGCGCCTCCGGTTTCGGGCAGCCGGTGGCGGTGATCGCGGGGAACAGCGCGGCGAAGGCCTCCCAGGGGCTTCGGTCGTCGGCGAGGTGTCCGGTGGCGCGCGAGGCGAGGTGCTGCACCGAGCCGCGTTCCCGGACCGTCATGAACTCCTCGACCACGACCGTTCCCCGGCGGCAGATCCCGGCCAGTTCCTCGACGGCCAGACGCACGGAGAGGGCGTGCTCGTGGACCTCCTTGGGGTCGCCGAGCAGGTCTGCCCGCAGCCGGGCGTTCTCCTCGGGACGCGGGCCGAGGGCGCGGGTGCCGGCGAGCGGCTGGGTGGAGACGCGGCGGGTGCCCGCCTCGACCTCGACGACCGTCTCCGGGCTGAAGCCCGCCGCCCGCCAGCCGCCCAGGTCGAGCAGGAAGGACCGGGCCGGAGTGTTGGCCCGGCGGCCCGCCAGGTAGGTCGCGGTCAGGTCGAGGTCTGTGGGCGCGGGCAGCGGCAACGGGCGGGAGAGCACGGCCTTGTCGAGACGTCCCGCCCCGATGTCGGCCACCGTCCGTGCGACCGCCTCCCGGTACTGGTCCTCACCGGCCCGCAGCAGTTCCTCCGCGTCGGGGAGGGGCCGGCCCAACTGCCCTGTCGGGCCGGCCAGGGCCTTGACCATGAGGGACAGGTGCTCCGGGTCGGCGGTCCGTATGCGGGCCTCGCCCGGCGTGAGGGCGACCTCCGTGGACGGCAGCATGAGGTGGAGCAGCGGGGCGTGGCCGGTGTCTCCCGTGCCCGGGTGCAGCAGGTGGGCCAGTTCGAAGGCCGCCCAGCCGTACACCCGCCAGTCCTGGTGCGGCAGGTGTGCCAGCGCGTCGGCGATCTGCTCCAGCGGCGCCTCGCCGAGGGGCCGGGCCACGGTCCGGCTGCCGCAGCGTGCGGTGATCCGCCCGGCGTCGAGGGTGACGGTCGCGGCGGGACCGGCGGCGTAGATCCAGGTCCCGCCGCGTTCGTAGACGACGTACTCGCCGCCGAGGCCCGCGCGGGCGAGCCTGACCGCCGCCTCCGCCGGGTCCTTGGGCGACTCGACGGTGTGCTCGGGGCCCGGTGCGGGGAGGGTGTCGGCCCAGGAGGCCCAGAAACCACCGGGTGTTCCGGGTGTGCGGGACGTACCGGAGACACGGGAGGTGTCGATCGTGCCGGTCATGAACGGGGGTTCCCTTCCGTGCGCCGCGAGCCCTCGGCCGAGAGCTGCCGGGCCAGCGTCGTCAGTGCCTTCTTGTCGGTCTTGCCGACGGCCGTCACCGGGAGGGCGTCGAGGGTCTCGATGCGGTCGGGGATCTTGTACGGGGCCAGGCCGCGTTCCCGGAGGAAGGCGGCGGCCTCGTTCCTTCCGGGGGCCGTGGCGCCGGGTACGGGGACGACGAAGGCGCAGGTGCGCTCGCCGAGCAGATCGTCCGGGACCGGTACGACCGCCGTGTCCAGGACCGCGGGGTGTTGGACGAGCTGCTCCTCGACCTCGGCGGCGGCCACCTTGTCGCCGCCCCGGTTGATCTGTTCCTTCACCCGGCCCTCGACGACCAGATGGCCGGTGGGAGTGCGCCGGACGAGGTCGCCGGTGCGGTAGTGGCCGTCGGCGGTGAACGCGCTGGCGTTGTGCTCGTCGGCCCGGTAGTAGCCGCGCAGGGTGTACGGGCCGCGGGTGAGGAGGCGTCCGGTCGTGCCGGGCGGGACGTCGCGGTCGTCCTCGTCGACGATACGGATCTCGTCGTCGGCCGACAGCGGCCGGCCCTGCGTGTGCAGGACCACCACCTCGGGAGCGTCCGGTTCCGTGTAGTTGAGCAGGCCCTCCGCCATGCCGAACACCTGCTGGAGGACGGGGCCGAAGGCGGCCCGTACCTGGGCGGCGTGTTCGGGCAGCAGCCGGGCCCCGCCGACCTGGAGCAGCCGCAGGGAGGACAGGTCCGCCTCGCCCCAATGGGTCGCCGCCGCCCACATGCGGGCGGTCGGCGGCACCAGCGCGGTGGTGGTGACCCGTTCGCGGGCGATGAGGGCGAACGCCGCGTCCGGGTCGGGCTCGTCGGTGAGCACGGCCGTGCCGCCGGCGTACAGGGCGCCGAGGACGCCGGGGCAGCCCAGCGCGAAGTTGTGGGCGACGGGCAGTGCGGCCAGGTAGACGGTGTCGGGGCCGAGACCGCACAGTTCGGCGGAGGCCCGCACGTTGTACGCGTAGTCGTCGTGGGTGCGCGGGATCAGCTTGGGCAGCCCGGTGGTGCCCCCGGAGACCAGGAGCAGCGCGACCTCGGAGGCGTCGTCCGGGGCCGGAGGCAGCTCGTCGGTCCCGGGACCGTCGAGCGGGAGGTGGGCGCCCGGGTCGCCGGCCACCAGGACGTGCCGCAGTTCGGGGCACTCCTTGAGGACCTCGGCGGCGAGTTCACGGTGGTCGAAGCCCTGGTGGACGTCCGGGACGACGTACGCCACCGCTTGGGACAGCCGGCACAGGTGGGCGATCTCGCTGCGTCGGTGCAGCGGCAGGGCCAGGACGGGGATCGCGCCGAGCCGCTGTAGGGCGAAGAAGACCGTGAAGAACTCCGGGACGTTGGGCAGCTGAAGGACCACCCGGTCCCCCGCGCGGAGGCCTAGTCCGGCCAGCCTGCGGGCGACGCGGTCGGCGGACCGCTCCAGTTCCGCCCGGTCCAGTCGTCGTTCGCCGTGCACGAGGGCGGTGCGATGGGGGTGGGCGCGGGCCCAGGCCCGCACCAGCCGGTCGAACGTCTCGCCTCGCCAGTGGCCGGCCTCCCGGTAGCGCGCGGCGAACTCCTCGGGCCAGGGCGTACAGCCGTCGAGCAATGGGTCCCCCTTTGGTCGTGTTCCGAGTCGTGTCCTGCTCGGCAGGGTCTTGTCGATTCCGTCCTTCATACTGTAGGAAATGAATATCGTTTTCAATAACTGATGCCATTGAGGCTGGTGACGCAGTGTCAGAACCCGATCTCCTGCGGACGGTCCGCCCCCTGCTCGCCGACTGGTTCGGCCCCGACGCCGACCGGATCGGCTCCGACGACAACCTGATCGAGCAGGGCCTGGACTCCATCCGCCTGATGAGCGTGTCCGCGGCACTGCGCGGCGTCGGCATCCGGCTGACCTTCGCCGAGCTCGCCCGCACCCCGACCCTGCGGGCGTGGGAGGCACTGCTGGCCGAGCGATGTCCGAGCATCGGTGCGCCCGGCACGACGACCCCTGACGCCCCCTCCCCCGCCGCCGCGGAGGACGACGAGCCCACCCCCTTCGACCTCGCCCTGATGCAGCACGCCTACTGGGTGGGCCGGGGCAAGGAGCACGAACTCGGCGGTGTGGCCGCGCACTTCTACAACGAGTTCGACGGCGAGGACGTCGACCCGCAGCGCCTGGAGCGCGCGGTGCGGGCCCTGCTCGCCCGCCACGCCCAGCTGCGTGCCGTGTTCCGCGACGACGGCCGGCAGTACACCCCGGCCGCCTCCTCCTGGCCGGGGCTGCGGGTGCACGACCTGCGCGCGCTGCCCGAGGAGGAGGCTCAGCGGCGCCTGGAGAAGCTGCGGGACGAGCTGTCGCACCGCATGCTGCGGGTCGGCACCGGCGAGGTCTTCGACGTCCAGCTGTCCCTGCTGCCCGACGGCCGGACCCGCACCCACCTCAACCTCGACATGCTCGCCGCCGACGCGCTCAGCCTGCGCGTCCTGCTGGCCGACCTCGCGGTGCTCTACCAAGAAACCCGCGAGAACCGCGAGGACCGCGGCGCCGAGCGGCTCCCGCCCATCGGCTACAGCTACCGCCGCTACCTCGCCGACCGTGCCGTCTCCGCCGAGCGGGAACGCGACCGCAGGCGGGACGCGGCCTGGTGGGCCGAGCGGCTGCCGGACCTGCCGGGCGCTCCCGCGCTGCCCGTGGTCCAGGGCACGGACCGGCCCCGGGTCACCCGCCGCCACCACTGGCTGGCCCCCGAGGCGCGCGACGCCCTGTTCGCCCGCGCCCACCGGCACGGTGTCACCCCGGCGATGGCCCTGGCCACCGCGTACGGCGAGGTACTCGCGGCCTGGAGCGCCGAGCACCGCTTCCTGCTGAACGTGCCGCTGTTCGACCGCGAGGAGCTGCACCCGGACGTGCCCCTGCTCGTGGGCGACTTCACCGGCTCCGTGCTGCTCACCGCCGACCTCTCCGGCCAGGATGTCTTCCAGACGCGGGCCCGCACCCTTCAGGAACGCTTCCTCGCGGACGCCGCGCACGCCTCGTACTCCGGTGTCGAGGTGCTGCGCGACCTGAACCGTGCCCAGCGGGGCGACGGGCGGGTGCTCGCGCCGGTGGTGTTCACCAGTGCCCTCAACCTGGGCGAGCTGTTCTCCGAGGACGTGCGCGCCTGCTTCGGTCGGCCCGTGTGGATCATCTCGCAGGGGCCGCAGGTGTGGCTGGACGCCCAGGTCACCGAGCTCGACGGCGGGCTGCTGGTGAACTGGGACGCGCTGGAGCAGGCGTTCCCCGAAGCGATGCTGGACGCGATGTTCACCGCGTTCCGCACGCTGGTGGACGAGCTCTCCGCGTCCGACACTCCCTGGGACACACCTGCCTCGGACCTGCTGCCCGAGGCCCAGCGGGAGGCACGCGCGCGTGCCAACGCCACCGACGGGCCGCGCAGCGGGCTGCTGCTCCACGAGGACTTCCTGCGCCACGCCGAGCAGACGCCGGACCGGCCGGCCCTGCTGTGGGGCGCGGGTGACGTGCTGTCGTACGGCGAACTCGCCGACCGGGCACGGCGTATCGCCGCCGCGCTCGCCGCGCACGCCGTCGGCCCCGGCGACCGGGTCGCCGTCTGTCTGCCCAAGGGGCCCGACCAGATCGCCGCGGTGCTCGGCGTCCTGACCGCCGGCGCGGCCTACGTGCCCGTCGGGCGCGACCACCCGCCGGCCCGCCGCGACCGTGTCCTGACCCGTGCGGGCGCCCGGGTGGCCCTGGTCGCCGGTGCCCCCGGCTCTCCCCTGCCCGACGGCGTCGTACCACTGACCGTGCCGGACGCCCTGGTGCACGAGCCGGTCAAGGAGCCCGTGGCGGTGCCGGACGGCGACCCCGCGTACATCCTGTTCACCTCCGGCTCCACCGGTGAGCCCAAGGGCGTGGTCGTGCCGCACCGCGCGGCGCGCAACACCGTCGACGACCTCGACGAGCGGTTCGGCGTGGGCGGCGAGGACCGGACGCTCGCGCTGTCCGCCCTCGACTTCGACCTGTCGGTGTACGACCTGTTCGGCCCCCTCACCGTCGGCGGTGCCGTGGTGCTCGTCGCGGAGGAGGACCGGCGGGACGCGGCGCGCTGGCACGCGCTGATGGCCCGGCACCGCGTGACCGTGCTCAACTGCGTGCCCTCCGCGCTGGACATGCTGCTGAGCACCTCCGGAGACGGCCTCGCCGGGCTGCGGCTGGTGCTGCTCGGCGGGGACTGGGTGGGCGTCGACCTGCCCGGGCGGCTGGCGGACCGCTCGCCGGGCTGCCGGTTCGTGGCGCTCGGCGGTACGACCGAGACCGCGATCCACTCCACGGTGTGCGAGGTCGTCGGCGGCACGGTGCCCGAGGACTGGACCGCGGTGCCGTACGGGACGCCGTTGCGCAATGTGCGGTTGCGGGTCGTCGACGCCCGGGGGCGGGACTGCCCCGACTGGGTGCCGGGTGAGCTGTGGATCGGCGGGGACGGGGTCGCCGACGGCTATCTCGGCGACCCCGAGCGCACGGCCGACCGGTTCGTGCACCACGACGGCGTGCGCTGGTACCGGACGGGCGACCTCGCCCGTTACCGGCCGGGCGGCACCGTCGAGTTCCTCGGCCGGGCCGACTCGCAGGTCAAGCTGCGCGGGCATCGGGTGGAGCTGGGCGAGGTCGAGGCGGCGCTGGAGCGTGCGCCGGGTGTGGGGCGCGCGGTCGCGGCGGTCACCGGGGGCGCGGACGGCGCTCCTCGGTCGCTGGTCGCCGCGTACTCCCTGGCGTCCGGGGCCGGAGCCGGCCGCCACGACGGCGTTCTTCCGCAGGTCGTGGCCTCGCGGCCCGATCCGCTGGAGACCGAGGTCGTCGCCCACGTAATCGGCCGGATCCTGGCCGGTGGGACGCGCCCTGCCGAGGACATGCGCGGGCTCGCGCACCTGTGGCGGGACTGGCTGCTCGGCCGCTCGGGTCCGGCCGACGGGGACAGCCTCACGGAGCGCGTCACCGGAACCCGCCTCGCGCCCGTGCTCGACCGCCTGACCGAACGGCTGCCGGACCTGCGGGCGATGCTCACCGGCGACCGCGACCCGCTGGAGCTCCTCGACGACCCGGTGCTCGCCCCCGAGGCGGCGCTCGACGCGCTGCCCGGCAGTGGCGAGGCCGCCGCGGAGTGCGCGGACGCACTGCGTGCGCTCGCCGCGCGGGCGGACGGCCGGGTGCTGCGGGTCGCGGTCGTCGGGGCTCGTGGTGGCCGCGGGGTCCAGCGGATCGTGGAGCAACTTCCGGATGACTCCGTGCGGTTCACGCTGTTCGATGCTTCTGCCGGGCTGCTGGAACGGGCCCGGGAACGGCTCACCGGGGTGGACTGCCAGGTGCTCCGGGACGGTGTGCTCCCCGAGGGCGTGCCGGGCACGTACGACGCCGTGCTCGCGCTCGGCGCGCTGCACGCCTTCGACGACCCGGCGGCCGGGGTCGCCCAGGCGGCGGCCCTGCTGGCGCCCGGCGGGCTGCTGCTCGCCGTGGAGCAGGGCAGCCTGCCGCCGCTCGGCCTGATCTGCGCCGCACTGCCCACCCGGGGGTTCGCGAACGCGGACCCGGCCCGCCGGGCGGCCGGCAGCCCGCTGCTGCCGCCCTCGGCGTGGGAGCAACTCCTGCGCGGCCACGGCTTCACCCAGGTGGACACGGCCGTGCGCGGCCAGGAACCCGCGCTGCTGATGCGCGCGGTCCGCGATCCGGAGGGCGCCCTCTGCGCCACCGACTCCGTGCGCGCCTTCCTCGCCGGACAGGTGCCCTCGTACATGGTGCCCGATCGCCTGGTCCTGCTTCCCGTGCTGCCGCTCACCGCCAACGGGAAGGTCGACCGGCGTGCGGTCCGTGCGCTCCTGGACCGGCAGGTCCGGTCGGGGAGCCACCGTCCGGGGCAGGGCACACCGCCCCGGCCCGGTGCCGAGGAGTTGGTGGCCGAGGTGTGGCGGGAGCTGCTCGGCGCCCGCGCCGTGCACCGGGAGGACGACTTCTTCGCGCTCGGCGGCGACAGTCTGCTCGCCACACGGATGCTGCACCGGCTCGGCGAGCGCGGGGCGCGCGGCGCCCGGATCGCCGACCTGTTCACCCATCCCGCCCTGAAGGACTACGCGGCCACGCTCGCCCTCGGCGGCGAGAGCACCGAGCACACCGGGCAGCCCGCCACGCCCGTCCTGATGGCGGACCCGGACCACGCGCACGCCCCGTTCCCGGCGACCGACGTGCAGCGCGCCTACTGGCTGGGGCGGGCCGAGGAAATGCGGCTCGGCGGTGTCGGGGCGCACTACTACTCGGAGTTCGACGGTTCGGACGTGGACCTGCCGCGGCTCGAACAGGCGTGGCGCGGGCTGATCGCGCGCCATCCCATGCTGCGGGCGGTCTTCGACGAGGACGGGCACCAGCGCGTCCTCACCGAGGCCGAGACACCGGACTTCACCATCCCGGTACGGGACGGCGAGGAACACCTCACCGCCCTACGAGAGGAGATGTCCCACCAGGTCCTCGACCCGGCCCGCTGGCCACTGTTCGACGTACGAGCGGTGCGGTACGGGGACGGCGGCGACGCCAGGACGCGGATCGGCGTGAGTCTCGACAACCTGGTGCTCGACGGCCTCAGCATGATGACCGTCTTCACGGAGCTGGGCGTGCTGTACGCCGACCCGGGCGCCGAACTCCCGCCCGTGGAACCGACGTTCCGCGACTACCTCGCCTCCGTGCGGCCCGCGCCCGAGACGCTGGCCGCCGACCAGGCGTACTGGCGCGACCGGCTTCCCGAGCTGCCTCCGGCACCCCGGCTGCCGCTTCTGCGCGACCCCGCCGCACTGGGCCGCCCGCGCTTCACGCGTACTTCCGGGGAACTCGCCGCCGACCGCTGGCGGCGGCTCAAGGAACGGGCTCGCGAGCACGGTGTCACCCCCTCGACGCTCCTGCTGGCCGCCTACACGGAGGTGCTCGGCACCTGGAGCGAGAGCCCCGAACTCACCGTCAACCTCACCCTCTTCGACCGGCAGGAGATCCACCCGGACATCAACCGGGTCATGGGCGACTTCACCTCCCTCCTGCTCGCCGCTCACCGTCCGCGTCCCGGTGAGGACTGGCTGACCCGGGTGCGCGGGTTGCAGGAGCAGTTGTGGCGCGACCTCGATCACCGCTCGGTCTCGGCGGTCTGGGTGATGCGTGAGCTGGCCCGGACCCGCGGGCAGCGGGATGCGGCGGTGCCGGTGGTGTTCACCAGTGCGCTCGGTGTCGACGACGGCGTGTCCATGGACGCGCCCGCGGGGTTCCCGCCGCGTGTGTGGGGAGTGAGCCAGACCCCGCAGGTCTGGCTCGACCTCCAGGTCTACGAGGGCCGGGACGGGGCGCTGCGCCACCAGTGGGACGCGGTGCGGGAGCTGTTCCCGAACGGGCTGGTCGAGACGTTGTCCGCCGCGTTCGACAAGCTGCTGCGTCATCTGTCCGACGCCGACTGGCGGCTGCCCCGGCCCGCGCTGCTGCCCGACGCACAGCGCACCGTCCGCGACCGGGTCAACGCGACGGGACGGCCGGACGGCCGGCGGGTCCTGCACACGCCGTTCTTCGAGCAGGCCGCCGCCGATCCCGCCGCCCCCGCCCTGCTCTGGGGCGAGGACGGCGCCCTGACGCGCGGCGAGCTGCGGGAGCGGGCGCTGCGCATCGCCGCCGCGCTGCGAGGCCGCGGGGTCGCGCCCGGCGACACGGTCGCCGTGTCGCTGCCCAAGGGGCCCGAGCAGATCACCGCCGTGCTCGGCGTCCTCGCCGCCGGCGCCGCGTACGTTCCGGTCGGCGCCGACCAGCCGCCGGTACGACGCGACCGGATGCTGAGCGCCTCACGGGCCCGTTGTGTGCTGGACGCGGAGTTCCTCTCCGGACCGCTGCCCGCCCCGCTGGCGACGCCCGTGGCCGCCGCCCCGGACTCCTGCGCGTACGTGATCTTCACCTCGGGCTCCACCGGCGAGCCCAAGGGCGTCGAGCTGACCCACCGGGCGGCCGCCAACACCGTCGAGGACATCAACGCACGGCACGGCATCGGGCCGGGCGACCGGGTCCTGGCGGTCTCCGCGCTGGACTTCGACCTGTCCGTGTACGACGTCTTCGGGCTGCTCGGCGCGGGCGGCGCGCTCGTGCTCGTCACCGAGGAGGAGCGCCGGGACGCCCAGCGCTGGCGGGACCTGGCCGCACGGCACGGGGTCACCGTCTGGAACTCGGTGCCGATGCTCCTGGACATGCTGCTCACCGCCTCCGCCGGGCAGGCGCCGCCGGAGCTGAGGCTCGCCCTGGTCTCCGGCGACTGGGTTCCGCTGGACCTGCCCGCCCGGCTCGCCGAGGCATCGGGGGGCCGCTGCCGGCTGATCGCGATGGGCGGCGCGACGGAGGCCGCGATCTGGTCCAACGCGTACGACAGTACGGACGGGGCGCCCGAGGGCTGGCCGTCGGTGCCGTACGGGACACCGCTGCGCGGCCAGTTGTTCCGGGTCGTGGGGCCGCTCGGCGAGGACTGCCCGGACTGGGTGCCCGGCGAGCTGTGGATCGGCGGAGCGGGCGTGGCCACCGGCTACCGGGGCGATCCGGAACGCACCGCCGACCGGTTCGTGACCGACGGCGGGGAGCGCTGGTACCGCACCGGCGATCTGGGCCGCTACCGTCCCGACGGGCTGCTGGAGTTCCTCGGGCGGCGCGACCACCAGCTGAAGATCCGCGGTCATCGCACCGAGCTCGGGGAGGTCGACGCGGCGCTGCTCGCCCAGCCGGGCGTCGGTCGTGCGGTCACCGTCGCGACCGGGCCGCGGGGGCAGCAGCGACTCACCGCTTTCCTGATTCCCGAAAGCCCCTCGGCCCTCCTGGATCTCTCCGAGATCGAGCGCCGTCTCGCCGACCACCTGCCCGCGCACGCGGTGCCCTCCGCGCTCGTGCCGCTGCCCGACGGGCTGCCGCTGACCGCCAACGGCAAGGTCGACCGTGCCGCGCTGACCGAGCACGCGGCCGGTCTCGGCGTGGTGTCCGGCGGGACACGGCAGCCGACGGGCCCGCTGGAGGATCTGGTCGCCGCCGCGTGGCGTGAGCTGCTGGAAGCCGAACAGGTCGGCAGGGACGACGAGTTCTTCGCGCTCGGCGGCGACAGCCTGCTCGCCACGCGGCTCGTGGCCCGGCTGCGCGAGGCCGGGGTACGCGGCGCGCGCATCGCCGCGCTGTTCACCCACCCGGTGCTGAAGGACTACGCGGCCACCCTGACCTTGGACGGCGAGAAGCCCGCCACCCAGGTCCTGGTGAGCGATCCCGCGCACGCGCACGATCCGTTCCCCGCGACCGACGTGCAGCGGGCGTACTGGATCGGGCGCACGGCACAGCTCGACCTGGGCGGGGTCGGCTCGCACTACTACAGCGAGACCGACGAACCGTACACCGAGGTCACCGCGCTGGAACGAGCCTGGCGGCGGCTGATCGCACGCCATCCCATGCTGCGGGCGGTCTTCGACGAGGACGGGCACCAGCGCGTCCTCACCGAGGCCGGGATACCGGACTTCACCATCCCGGTCCGCGACGGCGAGGAACACCTCACCGCCCTGCGCGACGAGATGTCCCACCAGGTCCTCGACCCGGCCCGCTGGCCACTGTTCGACGTACGAGCGGTGCACTACACGGCGGCGGACGGCGAGCGGCGGACCCGGATCGGGGTCAGTCTCGACAACCTGGTCCTCGACGGTCTCAGCATGATGATCGTCTTCACCGAGCTGCGGCAGCTGCGCGAGAACCCGGACACCGAACTCCCGCCGGTGGACGCGACGTTCCGCGACTACCTCGCCTCCGCCCGGCCGTCGGACGTAGCGGTGACGGCCGACCGGGAGTACTGGCGCGAACGGCTCCCGTCGCTGCCCTCGGCACCCCGGCTGCCGCTCCTGCGCGAGCCGTCGGAGGTCGGACGCCCGCGCTTCGTCCGCCGGGCCACGCACCTGCCGTACGCGCCATGGAGGCGGCTGAAGGAACGGGTCCGGGACTACGGCCTCACTCCGTCGGTGCTCCTGCTCGCCGTCTACGCCGAGGCGCTCGGCGAGCACACCGACAGCCCCGAACTCACCGTCAACCTCACCCTGTTCGACCGGCAGGAGATCCATCCGCACGTCAGCCGGATCGCCGGCGACTTCACCTCGCTCCTGCTCGCCGCCCACCATCCGCGGGCCGGGGAGTCCTGGCTCACGCGGCTGCGCGGGCTCCAGGCCCGGCTGTGGACCGACCTCGACCACCGGGCGGTGTCGGCGGTGTGGGTGATGCGGCAGCTGGCCCAGGAACGCGGTGCCGACGGGGCCGCGATGCCGGTGGTGTTCACCAGCGCGCTCGGCATCGACGACGAGCGGGCCCGGTTGCTGACCCCGCCGCACTGGTCCGTGTCCCAGACCCCGCAGGTCTGGCTCGACCACCAGGTGCTGGAGGACGCCGAGGGACTCCGGCTCACCTGGGACGCGGTGACCGGGCTGCTGCCCGACGATCTGCCCGGCTCCCTGATGGACCGTCAACTCGCCCTGCTGG
The DNA here is from genome assembly GCF_001685355.1 of Streptomyces lincolnensis. Taxonomy (GTDB): domain Bacteria; phylum Actinomycetota; class Actinomycetes; order Streptomycetales; family Streptomycetaceae; genus Streptomyces; species Streptomyces lincolnensis. Next base: position 1,615,974 of record NZ_CP016438.1, read on the forward strand.
ACGAGCTGTCCACGGCGGACGACTGGGACGCGCTGATCCTCGCCACGGGCCTCAGGGCCGGAGAACGGTCCGCCGCGCCCGTGACGACCGTAAAAGCCGACGCGGGCGGCCCGCCCCTCGGCGCCACCGAGGAACTCGTCGCCGCGCTCTGGTCCGAGCTGCTGCCCGACAGCCCGCCCGCGGGCCGGGAGCAGGGCTTCTTCGCGGCCGGCGGCGACAGTCTGCTGGCCACCCGCCTCATCGCGCGGCTGCGCGAACGCACAGGTGTGGAGGTCCCGTTGAGGGAGTTCTTCACCGCCCCGACCGTGGCCGCGCTCGCCGCCGCGGCCGACGACCACACCGACCGCACCACCGATCAGAACTGGGAAGAGGGGGAGCTGTGAGCGCCGCCGAGCTGGTGTCACACCTGGCCACCGCTGGAGTCGAGTTGTGGGAGGAGGACGGCCGCCTCCGCTTCCGGGCACCGCAGGGGGCCCTCACCGACGAACTGCGCGAGCGGCTGAGCGCCGACCGCGACGCCGTACTCGCCCATCTGCGCGACCCGTTCGCCGAGCCCCTCGTACCCGACCCCGACGGACGGCACCTGCCGTTCCCCCTGACCGAGGTGCAGTCCTCGTACCTGCTGGGCCGCACGGACGCTTTCGCCTACGGCGGGATCGGCTGCCACGCCTACCTGGAGTACGAGCTGCCGGGCACCGTCCCGCCCGAACGGGCGGCGGACGCCTGGCGGGTGCTCGTCGAGCGGCACGACGCGCTGCGCACGGTGTACCACCCGGACGGCCAGCAGGTGCTCAAGGAGCTGCCGCCGTACGAGATACCCGTGGCCGGGGCCGAGCGGGCGGAGGAGATCCGCGGCGAGCTGGCGCAGCGGACGTACACCCCCGCTACGTGGCCGCTGTTCGACGTGCGGCTCACCCACTCCCCCGAACGGCTGCTCGTGCACCTGTCCGTGGACCTGCTCGTGACGGACTTCTCCGGCGTGCAGCAACTGCTCGGGGAACTGGAGCAGTTGTGCCTGGAGCCGGACCGGCCGCTGACACCCGTGCCCGTCTCCTTCCGTGACCATGTGCTCGCCGAGCGGCGGCTGCGCGACAGCGCCCGCTGGGCCCGGGACCGCGCCTACTGGCTGGACCGGCTCGACGACCTGCCGCCCGCTCCCGAACTCCCCGTGCTGACCGAGGAGTCGGGCCGCGAGGTGCGCTTCAGGCGGCTCGCCGACCGGCTGACGTCCCAGGAGTCGGCGGCTCTGCGGCAGCGGGCCGCCGCCCGCGACCTGACCGTGTCCACCGTGCTGCTGGCCGCCTACGCCGAGGTGATCGGCCAGTGGAGCGCGAGGCCGCGCTTCACGCTCAACCTGCCGGTGTTCGCCAAGCGTCCGGTGCACCCCGACATCGGCCGGGTGGTGGGCGACTTCACCTCCGTGACGCTGCTGGCCGTCGAGCCCGACGCCGGGGCCGGGTTCGCGCGGCGGGCCCGTGCGCTCGGCGGGCGGCTCTTCGAGGACCTGGACCACGGGCTGTACTCGGGTGTCGAGGTGCTGCGCGAGGCGGCCCGCCGCTCGGACCGGCACACACTGATGCCGGTCGTGTTCACCAGCACGCTCCAGGGCACGGAGGTGCCGGCCACGGGTCCGGGCCGGGTCGGGTACGGCGTGACGCAGACCCCGCAGGTGTGGATCGACTGCCAGGTGATGGAGTCCGGCGGGGAGATCCTGCTGGGCTGGGACGTCCGTGAGGGGGTGCTGCCGGAGGGGCTCGCGGACGACGCGTTCGCCGCTTTCGCCGCTCTGGTGCGGGAGTTGGCCGTGTCCGACGCGCCGTGGGACGCCACCGACCCGGTGCGGGTGCCGCGGGCGCAGGCGGCCCGGCATTCGGAGGTCAACGCGACCGCGCGTCCGCTGCCCGAGGGGCTGCTGCACGAGCGGGTCCTCGCCGCGGCCGTCGCCCACGCCGACCGGCCGGCGGTCATCGCGCCCGACCGCACGCTCACCTACGCCGAACTCGCCGGATACGCCCGGACGGTGACCGCCCGGCTGCGGGCGGCGGGGGTGGCGCCGGGTGAGCGGGTCGCGATCGTGATGGACAAGGGCTGGGAGCAGGTTCCGGCCGTGCTCGGTGTGCTGGCCGCGGGCTGTGTGTACGTGCCGGTCGACACCGTCCACCCGCCCGCGCGCCGCGCGCTCGTGCTGGCCTCCAGCGGGGCGGTCGCCGTCCTCACGCAGACGCGGCTCGGTGAGGCGTACGAGCTGCCGACGATCGCCGTCGACGCCCTGGAGCCTTCGGAGGCCGTGGAGTCGCGTCGGGTGGACCCCGGCGAGGCGGCCTACATCATCTACACCTCCGGGTCGACCGGTGAGCCGAAGGGCGTCGTGGTCTCGCACCGGGCCGCCCTCAACACGGTCGCCGACATCGACGAGCGCTTCGGCGTGGGTGCCGACGACCGGGTCCTGGGCCTCGCCCAGCTGGGCTTCGACCTGTCCGTGTACGACCTGTTCGGCCCGCTCGCGCACGGCGGGGCGCTGGTCCTGCCGGACCCGGAGCGCCGCGGCGACCCCTCGCACTGGGCCGACCTGGCGGCCCGGCACCGGGTGACCCTGTGGAACTCGGTGCCCGCGCAGCTCCAGATGCTGCACGACTACCTGGCCTCCGGCGCGGGCGCCGCCGATGTGGCCGGACTGTCGGCGCTGCGGCTCGGGCTGCTGTCCGGCGACTGGATCCCCGTACGGCTGCCGGACCGCATCCGCGCGCTGCTGCCGGGGCTGCGCCTGATCAGTCTCGGCGGGGCGACGGAAGCGGCGATCTGGTCCATCCACCACCCGATCGAGCAGCCCGTGGATCCCGGCCGGCCGAGCATTCCGTACGGCAGGCCGCTCGCCAACCAGACCTTCCATGTCCTGGACGACGCGCTGCGGCCCCGTCCGGACTGGGTGCCGGGCGAGCTGTGCATCGGCGGCAGCGGCCTGGCGCTCGGCTATCACGGTGACCCGGAGACGACCGCCCGGCGGTTCGTCACCCATCCCGTCACCGGGGAGCGGCTGTACCGCACGGGCGACCTGGGCCGGTGGCTGCCGAGCGGGGACATCGAGTTCCTGGGGCGCGAGGACGGGCAGGTCAAGATCCGCGGGCACCGCATCGAACTCGCCGAGATCGAGGCGGCGTTGACGGGTCATCCGTCCGTCGGCGCGGCGGCGGTCCTGGCGGTCGGGGACGATTCGTTGCAGCGCCGGCTGGTGGCCTTCGCCGAGCCGGCGCGGGTCGCGGATGCCTCCCGGACGGGTGGGGCGGCCGAGGTTCTGGCCCGGCGGGCGCGAGAGGCGGCCGACGCGTTCGAAGTGGCCGCGCCGGAGCGGATCGCCGAGTTCGCCCGGCTCCTCGACGAGGCGTCGCTCGCGTCCATGCTCGACGCGCTGCGCGCACGCGGCCTGTTCACGCACGCCGAGGCCGCCCACACGGCGGAGGACGTGGTGGCGGTGGCCGTACCGCGTCACGAGCGGGTGCTGCGGCGCTGGCTGCACGTGCTGCACGGCGAGGGCCTGCTGGAGCGGGATCCGGCCACCGGCCGGTACCGGCTCCACACGGAGACCTCGTCGGCCGCGTCGGCGTGGGACCGGGTCGCGGCCGTGTGGAGCGACGACCTCGGCCCCGCCGAGCTGCTGGCCTATCTGCGCGCCAACGCCGACCAGTTGGACGCGCTGATGGACGACCGGGTCGCCGCCGTCGACCTGCTCTTCCCCGAGGCCCGTATGGAGACCGCCGACGCGGCCTACCGCGAGAACGTCATGTCCGCCTACCTCAACCGCGTCCTCGCCGAGGCCCTGCGCACGGCCGCCGAGGAGCGCACGCCCGGCCGTCCGCTGCGCGTGCTGGAGGTGGGCGCCGGGACCGGGGCGAGCACGGCCGGGGCACTGGCCGCGCTGGACGGGCTGGACGTGGAGTGGCTGTTCACCGACGTGAGCCCGTTCTTCCTGGACGGGGCGCGCGAGCGGTTCGGGCCGGATGCGCGGCTGCGGTACGGGCTGTACGACGTGGACGGCGACCCGGTCGAACAGGGGCTGGACCTCCGGTCGTTCGACGTGGTGCTGTGCGCGGGCGTGCTCAACAACGCCCGGGACACGGCGGCGGCGCTCACCTCGCTGCGCTCGCTCCTCGTGCCCGGCGGGCTGCTGCTGGTCACCGAGCCGACCCGGGAGCACTACGAGATCCTGATCTCGCAGGCGTTCATGATGACCGGGGCGGAGGACCTGCGGCGCGCGGACGGTACGGACGGCGCGGACGCCACTTTCGTCACCCGGGACCAGTGGCTGGGCCTCTTCGCCGCGGCGGGCGGGGAGAACGAAATCTGTCTGCCGCAGCAGGGCCATCCGCTGGAGCCGCTGGGCCAGCATGTCTTCGCCGTGCGGTTCAAGAGCGACCGCGCCCCGGTGGACCCGGTCGACGTCGGCGACCATCTCGCGGAGCGGCTGCCGGTCTACATGCTGCCCGCGGCGCTGCATGTCGTCGACGACCTGCCGCTCACCGCCAACGGCAAGGTGGACCGCAAGGCCCTCGCGGCCCGGGCGGCCGCCACCGCATCGGAGCAACAGCCAGCCGCCGTGGAGGAAGTGTCCGGTCCCGCCGACGAGTTGGAGGAGAGGCTCGCCTCCGTGGCCGCCCTGGCGCTCGGGGTCGCGGCCGTGCCCCGCAACCGCAGCCTGTTCGATCTCGGCGCGGACTCGCTGGTCCTCGCGCAGCTGTCGGCACGGCTGATCGAGGAGGTGCCGCAGGCGGCGGAGCAGCAGTTCGACACCCTGCTGCGGGAACTGCTGAACCGCCCGACGGTCGCCGACCTGGCCCGCCATCTGCGCGGCACCGACGCCCCCGAGGCCGGCACGGGCGAGGTGAGCGCGCTGGTGGCCCTCGGCGACGAGCCGCAGGAGGGCGCAGCGCTGCACGTGCTCGTGCACGAGGGCATCGGCACCATGGCCCCCTACCGCGAACTCTCCGCCCGGCTGGCCGGACACGGCCCGCTCATCGGCCTGGCCGTGGGTGACGTGCAGGCGTGCACGGACATTCCGGCGGAGGAGTTCGTGGAACGGCTCGCGGCAGAGCACGTACGGCGGCTGACCGCGACCGGGGCCGACCGGTTCCGGCTCACCGGCTACTGCCTGGGCGGCCAGCTCGCCACCGAGGTCGCCCGGCAGCTCACCGAGGGCGGGGCGCACGTCGAGCAGTTGACGGTGGTCAGCAGCAGCCCGCCCGCGTTCGTGTGCGAGGACGAGCTGCTGATCGAGCACGCCTTCGCCCGGGTGCTCGGCGCGGACCCGGCGGCGGCCGGATACCCGGACGACGAGGAGGAGTTGGGGGCGGCGCTGCGGGCCGTCCTCGACGCCACCCCGGGCCGGGTCCCGGCCGGCGCCTTCGCCGCCCTGTGCGGTGAGCCGCGCCTGGAGGCGGTGGCCCGCCGGATGCGCGCGCTGGCCGGCACCCCCCAGCCGGAGCGGCTCGCCGCGATCGCCGCCACGCTGGGCGGGGACGGCGACGCGGCCCATCTGCCGGGTCTGTACCGGGTGTTCCGGCACGCCTTCGCCGCCGCGTCGCTGCACAGCACGCAGCCGTACGCCGGTGACATCACGCTCGTGCAGCCGCGCGGGCGGCTGCGGTTCCTCGCCGGGTTCGGGCAGGAGGCGGACGAGCTGTGGCGCGAGGTGTGCCTCGGTGACCTGACGGTGGCCGAGGTCGACGGCGACCACTTCAGCTGCCTGCGCGGCGGGCACGTGGACCAGGTGGTGGCCGCCGCGGTCGCCGAGGCGCCGTGAACCGCGGCCGTACGGCGCCGGTCGCGGTCGGCGTGGTCGGGGCGGCCGGAGCCGTGGGCCGGGCCGTACTGGAGGAGTTGCTGCGACTCGGGGTCGGGCCGGTGCGGGCGGCGGTGCGCCGTCCGCCCGGCCAGGCCCTGCCCTCCGGCGCGCACCTGTGGCCGGATCCGGTGGACGTGGCCGATGCGCGGGCGCTGGCCGCGTTCTGCGCCGAGTGCCGTGTCGTCGTCAACGCCACCGGGCCGGTCCGCACCGTCGGCCACCGGGTGGCGTCCGCCGCCCTCGCGTCCGGCGCGGACCTGGTCGACGTCAACGACACGGCCGAGCTGCCCGAACCCGCCCCGTACGCCCGCCTGTTGCGGTGGCGTACGGCGGTGATCGGGGCGGGGCTGATGCCGGGGCTGGCGGGGTTGTTGCCGGGAGTGCCGGCGGCGGACGGGATGCCGGTGACGGACGGGGTTCCGCACCGCCCGCACCGCCCGCACCGCCCCCGGACGCTCACCGTGCGTGTCGGCGGCCTCCCCCACTTCCCGCCCGCCGCCGCCCGCGACTTCATGGACCGCCTTGCTCGTCCGGGCGGTGAGGTGACGGCCGTCTGGCGGGGCGGGCGCCGGGTGGCGGGAGCACTCGGAGTGGAGCGCGGGGTGCGGCTGCCGTACTTCCCCGGGGAAGTGACGGCGATTCCGTACCTCACCGAGGAGGCGGTGGGCGTGGCCCGCCGGTTCGGGCTCGACGAGGTGCGCTGGTACACGGTGTTCGGCGGTGAGCACACCCGCGCGGTCCTCGACCGGTACCGCGCGGGGCTCCCGCCGGGCCGGCCCGTGGACGAGGCGGCGGACGAGCTGTCGCGTGCCACGCTCACCGACCTCGCGGGACGTGCGCCGTACCAGATCGTCACGTGCGAGCTGGACGGGCGCGCGCTCGTCCTCACCGGCACGGACTCCTCCGCCCTCACCGGGACCACCGCCGCCCACGCGGCGCTCGCCGTACTGAACGGTGAACTCCCCGCCGGGCAGCTCCACTTCGCCGACCTCCCCGACCCCGCCCGGCTCGCCCGGCGGATCGCCGAGGCCCCCGCCGTGACCGGGTTGCGGCTGCTGGACGGGCCGCTGGCCGAACTCCCCCTGGAAGAAGGAATCCTGTGAGTCCTGTTGGTCCCGATAGTCCCGTGACCCGGGTCGTCGTCTGCGGTACCGGTTTCGGCCGGGTGTACCTCAGTGCCTTCCGGAGTGCCTTCGGGGAGTCGGAGGCCGATTTCCCGTTCCGGCTGACGGGGGTTCTCGGCCGGGGCAGCCCCCGCTCCAAGGCCTGTGCCGAACGCTACGGCGTCCCCCTCCTCACCGACCCCGACGACGTGCCCGAACTCGCCGATGTGGCCTGCGTGGTGGTGCCCAACGGCGTCGGCGGCGGAGAGGGCGCGGCCCTCGCCCGGCGGCTGATGGCGCGCGGTGTGCACGTGCTGCACGAGCATCCCATCCACCAGGTGGAGCTGGCGGCCTGTCTGCGCGCCGCGCGGCAACACGGTGTGCAGTACCGGCTCAACACGTTCTATCCGCATCTGGCCCCGGTGCGCCGCTTCCTCGCCGCGGCCCGTCATCTGGCGGAGCGGCAGGAGGTGCTGTACGCGGAGGGCGCGTGCGCCGTCCACGTGTCGTACGACCTGATCGACATCCTCGGCCAGGCGCTGGGCGGGCTGCGCCCCTGGCAGCTCGGCGATCCGGGGTCCGGCGGCGGACCGTTCAGGACCCTGGAGGGGCGGCTTGCCGGAGTCCCTCTCACCCTGCGCGTGCTCAACCAGCTCGACCCCGAGGACCCCGACAACCACACCCACCTCCTGCACCGGGCCACGATCGGATTCACCGGCGGCACGCTCATCCTGGCCGGGACGCACGGACCGGTGCTGTGGAGCCCGGCGCTGCCCGCTCCGCGCGGGGACGACGGCGAGCTGGACTTCGACGCCGAGGCCCACCGTCTGGTGCACCTGCCGAGCGTCCAGCCGGTCGGGCCCGCCGAGGCGCCCACGCACCGGGAGGTGTACGCCGAGGTGTGGCCGGAGGGCGTGCGGCGCGCGCTGCGGGCCATGGCGGACGCGGCCGCAGCGGGCGAGGATCCGATGCGCGCGGGCCAGTACCACCTCACGCTCAGCTCCGTCTGGCAGGACCTCACGGCCCGGCTCGGCTACCCGGATCTCGTACGGCGGCCCGCGCCCGAGCCGGTCACGGCGCCCGACCTGGTCGCTGCGGTGCGCGAGCGGGAGGGCCTGTGACCAGCGCGGTGGCGTCCTTCAATCCGCTCGATCTCACGCACACCGACGATCCGTATCCGCGGCTGGCCGCGCTGCGCCGCGACCGGCCGGTCTCCTCGCCGATGCCCGGCTGGCACGTCGTGGTCCGGGACGAGGACGTGCGGGCGGTGCTGGCGGACCCGGAGGTGTGGTCCAGCCGCCGCAACAACACCTCCGTGCAGGGCGACGAACGGGAGCTGGCCCTGTCGCAGGTGGATCCCCCCGCGCACACGCGGCTGCGCCGCCTGCTCTCCCCCGCCTTCGCCCGGACCGTCCTGGCGGAGCTGGAACCGGTCGTAAGGGAACGCGCCGAGACACTGGCCGACCGGGTGGGGAACGGCTCGGACCTCGTGCCCGCGTTCACCGCGCCGCTGCCGCGTGCGGTCCTGGCCGCCTTCTGCCAAGTGGCCGATGCCGACGCCCCCGACTACGACCGCTGGGCCGCCGCCTTCACCGACCTGCTGGGCCACCGGGCGCACTCCGACTGGCCCGCGTTCGAACGCTGGGCGCTGCGGGCCGCCGACGGGCCGGCCCTGGGCGGCGTACTGGCCCGCCTGGACCGCACCGAGGCCGTGACCTTCCTGCACTTCCTGATCGTGGCCGGAGTGCCCAACCTCCGCCATGCGCTGGGGAATCTGGTGCTGCGGCTGGTGGCCGAGGACCACTGGCGGTCCGACGGCCTGCCGGAGGCGATCGAGGAGTCCCTGCGCCTCGACCCGCCCGCCCTGTGGCAGATGCGCACCGCCACCCGCGACACCGCCGTGGCCGGCACGGCCGTACGGGCCGGGCAACGCGTCATCGCCGTCGTCGCCTCCGCCAACCGCGACCCGGAACGCTGGGGCGAGGACGCCGACACGTTCCGGCCGGACCGGCCGGGGCTGCGCGCCCATCTCGCCTTCGGCAAGGGGCCGCACGCCTGCCTCGGCGCCTCGTTCACCCGGCTGCAACTGCGCGTGGCCGCCGAGGTCCTCATCGAGCGTCACCCCCGGCTGCGGCTCGCGCCGGGTTTCCGATTCCGCCGTGCCGGCGACTTCATGAGCCGCGGTCCCGCCGCGCTTCCCGTCCTGTGTGGGGTGTCTTCTCCGTGACCACCGTTTCCTCCATCTCCTCCTGGCTGCGCCGCCCGCTGCCCCGCCCCGCGGCGCGGACCTCGCTCGTGTGCTTTCCGCACGCGGGCGGGGCCGCCGCGTTCTACACCCCGTGGGCCAGGCTGCTGCCGCCCGACGTGGAGCTCGTGGCCGTGCAGTACCCGGGCCGGCAGGACCGGGTCGGCGAGCCCCCGGCCGTGGCGATGGACGCACTCGCCGGTGCCGTCACCGAGGCGCTGCGCGCCGACCGGGCGAGCCGTGATCTGGTGCTGTTCGGGCACAGCATGGGCGCCTCGGTCGCCTGGGAGACGGCTCTCAGGCTGGAGGGCTCGGGCCACCGTCTCCGGCATGTCGTCGTCTCCGGCCGCCCGGGCCCGGCCCGTCAGCGCCCGGGGACCGTCCACCTGCGGGACGACGACGGCCTGGCCGCCGAGCTGAGCCGCCTCGGCGGCACCCACGCCGACCTGCTCGACGACCCCGAGGTACGGGCCCTGCTGCTGCCCGCCGTACGGGCCGACTACCGCCTGATCGAGACCTACCGCCCGGACACCGCCGCCCGGCTGCGCTGTCCGCTCACCGCCGTCACCGGGGACCGCGACGAGGAGGCGACCGAGGCGGAGGTGGCCGTGTGGCGCACCGCGACCGTCGGCGCGTTCACCCCTCTCGTGCTGCCCGGCGGGCACTTCTACCTGGTCGCGCAGGCGGAGCGGGTCGTCGCGGCCGTCCTCGCGGCGTGCGGTGCGCCGGCGCCCGCCATCCATCCCGTTCTTCCCTGACCGTCGAGTGGAGAGACATGACCACCCTTCCCCAAGCCGCCCCCGCGCGCGTCGACCTGACCGCGCTCGCCGACCTCGTCACCCCCTGGGCGATCAGAGTCGCGGCGACCCTGCGTCTGGCCGACCACATCGCCGCGGGCCACACCGCGCTGCCCGACCTCGCCCGGGCCGCGGACGCCGACCCGGACGCGCTGCGCCGCATGCTGCGCGTCCTGACCGGCCGCGGTGTCTTCGCCGAGCCGGAGGAGGACGTCTACGCCTTGACCCCGGCGGCCGAACTCCTCAAGGACGGCGGGGCGTTCGGCCTGCGGGCCTGGTTCGACGTGGACGGCATGGGCGGCCGTATGGACCAGGCGTTCGGGCGCCTGCTGGACACCGTCCGGACCGGGGAGCCCGCCTACCCTCTGGTGCACGGCAGGTCTCTGTGGGAGGACACGCTGGAGAGCCCCCGGCTCGCCCGTTCCTACGCGGATTTGATGGCCGCGCACACCAGGTTCGCGGCACCGGAGGTCGTCGCGGCCCACGCCTGGCCCGAGCGCGGGCACGTGGTCGACGTCGGCGGCGGCTCCGGGTCCCTGCTCACCCGGCTGCTGACCGCGCGTCCCGGGCTGCGCGGCACGCTGCTCGACCTGCCGGAGGCCGCCGAGAAGGCGGGCCGCACGCTGGCCGCCGCCGGGCTCGGGGAGCGCGCCTCCGTGCACCCCGGCAGCTTCTTCGACCCGCTGCCGGCCGGGGCCGACCTGTATCTGCTCACCTGGGTGCTGCACGACTGGAGCGACGACGAAGCCCTGCACATCCTGCGCCGCTGCGCCGAGGCGGCGGCCGACGGCGGCAAGGGCGGCGGGGAGATCCTCGTCGTCGAGAACCTGGTCACCGACGGCCGCCGCGCCGATGTCGCCGCCGCGATGGACCTCCGACTCCTGGTGCTCTTCGGCGGCCGGGAACGCACCCCCCGGCAGCTGGACGACCTGGTGTCCCGCGCCGGGCTGCGGGTCACCGGACGGCGTGTCACCGGGACCGGCATCCATCTGGTGAGCTGCGCGCCCGCCGGGTGACGGACGGGGACTCGGACTTACGGGCATACGGCGACGGGCGGCACGGTGGGGAACCGTGCCGCCCGTCGCCGTATTTCACCCGCGTGTCTGGGAGCGCGCCGCCAGCCGCCACCCGCTCGCCTGTTCCCGCTCGCCCCAGAACGCCGCGTACCGGCCGCCGAGCGCGAGCAGTTCCTCATGCGTCCCCCGCTCCACGACCCGCCCGTCCTCCAGGAACGCGATCAGGTCGGCGCCCCGGACGGTGTCGAGGCGGTGGGCCACGACGAGGACCGTGCGGTCCGCGGTGAGCACGTCCAGCGCCTGCTGGATGGCGGCCTCGTTCTCGGCGTCGAGCGCCGAGGTCGCCTCGTCGAGCAGGACGACCGGGGCCCGCTTGAGCAGGGCCCGGGCGAGGGAGACGCGCTGCCGCTCGCCGCCGGACAGGGCCGCGCCGCCCTCGCCGACGCGGGCGGCCCAGCCGTCCGGCAGCCGCTCGGTGATCTCGTCGACGCGGGCGATCCGCCCGGCCTCGCGCACCTCCTCGTCGGTGGCGTCCTCGCGTCCCGCGCGGATGTTCCCCTCGATCGTGCCCGCGAAGAGGTACACGTCCTGGAAGACCATGGCGAGCCGTGACATCAGCTGATCCGTCGTCAGGTCGCGGACGTCCGCGCCGCCGACGCGGACCGTGCCCCCGGTGGCGTCCCAGAAGCGGGCGATCAGGCGGGTCACCGTGGTCTTGCCGGAGCCGGAGGGGCCGACCAGCGCCACGGTGTGCCCGGCCGGGACGCGCAGGTCGAGCCCGTCCAGCACGGTGCGTCCGTCGCCGTAGCCGAAGGAGACGCCGTCGAGTTCGATGCCGTACGTCTCCGGGAGCGGAGCCGTGGTCGCGGGCTGGGGCAGCGGATCGGCGGCGAGGACCTCGTCCAGGCGCTCCAGGGTGCCCCGGGCCATCCGCAGCGAGCCGCCCAACTCGGCGGCCGCGCCCATGGGTTCGACGAAGCGGACGGCGAGGACCAGCACCGCGATCAGCTCCCCCGCGCCGACCGATCCGCCGAGCGCGAGGACCGTGCCGAGCAGCAGGACGCAGGTGAAGCAGAGCTGCACGGCGAGCGCGAAGCCCGCGATGCCGGGTACGCCGACGCGTACGGCGGCGCGCGCCTTCGCGTGCTGCTCGCGCAGGGCGGCGTCCAGGAGCTCGTGGTCCTCGGCGGTCCGCCCGAAGGCGCGCAGCGCGGGCTGGTGACGGGCGAACTCCACCAGCCGGTCCGCGGTCTCGGCGGCCGCGGCATGGGACTGCCGGTCGACGCGGGACATCAGCCGTCCGGACCAGCGGTACGCGACGGCCGCGACCGGCGCCGCCACCAGCATGGCCAGGGCGAGCCGCCAGTCGAAGGCGAACGTGGCCAGCACGACGACGGCGGGCGTGACGAAGGCGATGCACAGGGGGCGCAGCAGGTTGGCCGCCGCGTTCATCACCTGGACCACGCCCTGGCCCGCCAACTGCCCCAGCGCGCCGGTGCGTTCGCCGTCGAACCAGCCGAGCGGCAGCGCGACCACATGGTCGCCGATGCGGTGGTGCAGCGTGCGCCCGAGATCGGCGCTGAAGCGGTTGCCCCGCACGGCCGCGGTGAAGGCGACGGCCCCGTAGGCGACGGTGGCCGCGGCGAGGGCGGCGACCCACGGCCAGGCCGCATCCGGGTCGTCGCCGAGGAGCCGGGTCAGCAGCGGCACCAGGAGCGCGTACGCCACCCCCTGGAGGGCCGCGGCGAGGGCCGCCCAGAGGAGGACGCGGTGCAGGCCCTCCGTCTGTTCCCGTCCGAGTACGCGTGTCAGCAGCGCGTTCATCGCGCGGTTCCCTTCTGCTGGAGGGCCCACATGCGTGCGTAGTGGCCGTCCAGGGCCAGCAGTTCGGTGTGGGTGCCCTGTTCGGCGATGCGTCCGCCGTCGAGGACGACGATGTGGTCGGCGTCCCGCACGGTCGCGAGCCGGTGGGCGATGACCAGCAGGGTGCGGCCCGCCACGAGGGTGGACAGGGCCCGCTGGACGGCGGCCTCGGACTCCGGGTCGGCGAAGGAGGTCGCCTCGTCGAGGACGAGGACGGGCGCGTCGGCGAGCAACGCCCGGGCCACGGAGAGGCGTTGGGCCTCGCCGCCGGAGAGCATCGCGTCCTCGCCGACCACCGAGTCGTAGCCGCGCGGCAGGGCGGTGATCCGCTCGTGGATGTGCGCGGCGCGCGCGGCCCGTTCCACGGCCGTGTCGTCGGCCTCGGGACTGCCGAGCCGGATGTTGTCACGGACGCTGGTGCGCAGCAGGTGGGGTTCCTGGAAGACGAACGACACCTGGCGGTACAGGTCGGCCGGGGCGATGTCCCGGACGTCCGTGCCGCCGATCCGTACCGTGCCGGCGGTGGTGTCCCAGAAGCGGGGCACGAGCCGGGCGAGGGTGGACTTGCCCGACCCGGAGGCGCCGACCAGGGCGGTGACGGTGCCGGGGCGCAGGGTCAGGTCGATGCCACTGAGGACGTCCGTGGCGCCGTCGTAGCTGAAGCCGACCCCGGCCAGTTCGACCCGGCCTTCCGGGCCCGGCGGTGTCGGCTCGGATGCCTCGGGCAGGGCGGGGGCGGCCAACAGGGCGTGGATCTCCCGGGCGCTCTGGAGGCCGCCCTGGACGGCGTGCCCGGACTGGGCGAGCCCCATGACCGAGCCGGTCAGGGCCGGTCCCAGCAGCACGAACGGCACGAGGTCGAGCGCGTCGGCCCAGCCCTGCGTGACGAACAGGGTGCCGGTGGCGGTGGCGACGAGCAGGGCGGCCGGTCCGGAGAGGGCGAGCGCGGCCGACGTGCTGGCCCGTGTCGTACTCATGATCCAGTCGCGGAAGAAGACGGTGAAGCTGTCGGCGGCGGCGTCGTAGGCGCGATGGGCGCGGGAGGTGCGTCCGTACGCCTTGATCACCGTGATGCCGTGGACGAGTTCGACGACGGCCGCGTTGACGCCGCCCATCGCACCGAAGAACCGTGCCGTCACCTCCTCGCCCCCGGACATGGCCTGCTTGAAGAAGTAGCCGCCGAGCAGGAGCGGGAGCAGCGCGACGAGGGTGAGCCGCCAGTCCACGGTCAGCAGGTAGACCAGTGCGGTCAGCGGTGCCACGATCGCGGCGGTGACCTCCAGCGCTGTGTGCGCGACCAGGTGGTGCAGCGTGGAGATGTTGTCGCCCGCCGCCTTCTTCACCTCGCCCGAGCTGTTCTCGGTGAACCAGCCCAGCGGCAGCCGCCCCAGGTGCCGGGCGATACGGCGGCGCAGCCCGAGCTGGAGGTCGGCGTCGGCGTGGTGGGTGAGGACGCCGGCCGTCGCGTACAGCACGAGCCGGGCTACCAGGGCGGCCACCGCGGTCCAGGCGGCGGCCCAGGCACGGCCCTCGTCCGGGCCGCCGGACGCGAGCAGGGCGCGGGCCAGTTCGGCCACGGCGATGAACGGGATCATCGAGCAGACCGCGGCGAACGCCTGGGCCGCCACCGCGGCTGTGAGCCGCCCCCGTACGGGGGCGAGGAGATCGCCGAGCCCCGGCGCCTTCACGGCGGGGGCCTCGGGTGGGACAAGGACGTCGGAGGGGCTGTCGGGGGTGCCCTCTCGCGGGTCCGCGAGGGCCGCGCCGGTCATGAGGTTTCCTCTCGGGTCACAGGGGTGGTGGTACGCAGGACAGCGAAGTCGGGGGCTAGCGGGGTGCACACGAGTCCGGCGGCCGCGGCTTCCTCGGCCACCGTCGCGATGCCGACACCGGACCAGGGCAGCGGCACGGCGTGTTCGCGGACGACCCTCTCGCCGTCGCGTACGCGGTAGGTGAGGGTCCAGCCGTCGTCGGCGCCCTCGCTCCACGACTCGTAGTCCAGGTCGCCGACACGGCGGGTCGCCAGCCGCAGCGGGGCCCCGGTCGGGGGCGCCGTGCGGTCGAGGACGTCGACGACGGCCGGGGCTCCGGGGGCCAAGCGCTCGCTCAACAGCCGCCACAGCGCGGCGCGTTCGGCGGGGTCGAGGTGGCCGACGACGCCGAGGACGACGGCCGCGCACAGCCGCCTCGGCAGGTGTACGTCGTGGAGGGTGCCCGCGGTGACGGTCACGCGGTCGGCGAGTGCGGGGCGGCCGGCGAGCCGGGTGGCCAGCGCGATGCGCATCCCGGCGGACGGCTCCACCGCCAGCACCCGCACACCGGGTACGGCTTCGGCGGCGGCCTCGGTGGCCAGGCCGGTGCCCGCGCCCACGTCCAGCAGCGGCCCGTGGGCCGGGTCGACGCCCTCCAGGGCGCGGCGCAGCAGCGGGCCGAGGCGCGCCCAGGCGGGGGCGGCCAGCAGGTCGTAGAACTCGGCGGCGGCGCCGTAGAGGTCGCCGGCCGTGGCAGGGTCGCCGACCAGGCCAGGCCTGCTCATCGTGGCCGGCTCGGCCACACCAGCCCCGCTGGACGCACCAGGCCCGCCGGACGCACCGCCCCCACTCGCCGGACCAGCCCCGCCGGACACGCCAAGCCCGCCGGACGTAACCGGCCCACTCGCCGTACCAGGCTCCTTCGTCGTGGCCGGCCCGCCGGTCGTACCCGACTCGCTCGTCGTCTCAGGCAGGGACATCGGCCGGCTCCTTCGCGGTCAGCTGGTCCCGGTCGCGGATGAGGGTCCAGGAGGCGAGGGCGGCGAGCAGGCTGATCGCGGCCGCCGCCAGGCAGATCGTCGCGAGGCCGCCGGTGAGTGCGGAGCGGGCCGCGTCCAGGACCGGTTCGCGCGCGGTGGCGGGCAGCGCGCGTTCGAGTTGCCCGAACTGCCCGGCGGCCACGGCGTCGCGGACCTGCTGGCGCATCCCTTCGGGGACGTGCAGCGCGGCGAGTCGTGTGTCGTCCAGGTCGCTGTCGATGCGGGTGCTGAACACCGCGCCGAAGGCGGCCACTCCGGCCGCCGTGCCGAGCGGGAAGAAGGTGTTGGTCATCCCGGACGCCATCCCGGCCCGTTCCGCGGGCACGACCCCGACGGCGATGCCCATCAGCGGCGGGAAGGCGATCGCCCCTCCGATGCCGAGGAGCACCAGGCCGGGCAGCATCACCAGCCAGGAGTCGTCGGGGCCGACCCGCGCCATGGTGAGCAGCCCGACCGCGGTGATGCCCGTGCCGAGCGCCATGACACCGCGCGTCGGCATCACCTTGAGGAACAGCCCGCTGAACGGGGCCACCAGCATGATGAAGGCGGTCATCGCCAGCAGCCGCAGCCCTGTTCCCAGGGGGCTGTGGCCGAGCATCCCCGACAGCCACAGGATCAGGTACGGCAGGACGCCGAAGCTGACGACCCGGCAGACGAAGCTGAGCACGATCGCGCCGGTGAACGACGGCACCCGCAGCAGCCGTACGTCGAACATCGCCGCGTCCCGGCGTCGCACCTCCCACGCCACGAACCCCGCGACGAGCAGCACCCCGCCCACGAGCGGCAGCAGGGCGGACGCCGAGGTCCAGCCGTCCTCGGGGCCGGTCACCAGACCGTAGTTGAGGCCGAGCAGACCCCCGGCGGCGAACAGCAGCCCGCCGACATCGAACCGGCCCTGGGGTCGCGGCAGTTCACCGGCGCGGTCCGGGGGTACGCGCAGCAGGGTACCGACGACGATGAGGACGCCGACCGGCAGGTTGAGGTAGAAGATCCAGCGCCAGTCCAGGCCTTCCACGACGGCGCCGCCGACCAGCGGGCCGAGAGCCGCCGCGACACCGCCCGCCGCGGAGAACATCCCGATGGCCGACTGGCGGCGCCGGCCCTCGTACGCCCCGGCTATCAGGGCCAGCGCGGTGGACATCACCATCGCCCCGCCCAGGCCCTGGAGGGCGCGGCAGGCGATCAGCGTGCCGACGCCGGGTGCGAGGCCGCAGCCCGCCGACGCGGCGGTGAAGATCCCGACACCGGTCAGGAACAGGCGGCGCCGACCGTTGCGGTCGGACAAGGACCCGGCGGGCAGCAGGAGGGCGGCGAAGACCAGCGTGTAGGCGTTCACCACCCACTGGAGGCCGGTCAGTCCGGCGTCGAGGTCGGCGGCTATCTCGGGCAGGGCGACGTTGACGACGGTGATGTCGAGCGTCATCAGCACGGCGGCCAGTGACGTGGTGGCGAGCAGCCAGCCGCTGCCGGGCGCCGGGCCGGTCTCGGGCGACGGTTCCTGGCGTACGTCCTGGGTCATGGGCGAACCCCTCGCAGACATGGGTGACAGACGTGGGTATACGGCGTATACATGCGGGCAGACGGCAGCGACCCACCGCGTGTGATCCGTGTGGATCCGTTCGGACTCCGGCTCAGTCGGCCAGCAGGCCCCTGAGGAGGGCCTGGAGGCCGGGCACGAACGCGTCCCGGGCGGCCGCCTGGCGCGGCGGCCGGGACAGCATCCGGGCCAGCCGGGGATGGTCGTTCATGCGGACTCGGGTCATGAGTTCATGCCGGGCGGGGAGGCCCTCGGGGCGCAGCGCGGGCAGGTACGACAGGTGGCCGAAGGTGTACCACCACAGCGCCCAGTAGGCGTCGGCCGCCTGCTCGTCGGTGAGCCCGGCCTCCTCCAGCAGGGCGAGCACATGCTCGACGAACCGCGAGGCGCGTGGCCCGAACAGTTCGCCGGCCTTGAGGACTTCGGTCACCCACGGCTCGGTCGTCAGATGGTCGTGCAGCGCGCGGAAGGCGAGGACCAGCCGATCCGAGGGCGATCCGTGGCCGTCCGGGAGCTCCAGCTGCTCGGCCACGTCGTCCAGCATCGCGACCAGCAGCTCGCGTTTGTCGCCCACGTGGCGGTACAACGCCATCGCCGTCACGCCGAGTTCCGCCGCGATCCGGCGCAGGGTGACCGCGGACAGCCCCTCGTCGCGGGCCACCCGCCGGCCGGCGGCCACGACGGCCGCCCGGTTCAGCGGGACGCGTCGCTTCCCGGTCCCGGGGGACGTTCCGTCGCTGTCGGTCGTCGTGCTCGGCATACCGCCACCCTAGGGGGTGTTCCGAAGGTTCCCCTGTCACCTTGTCCCGTCCTCTCCGGCGGCCCGCGCCGGGTGCGGCAGCGCCGCCACCAGTGCTCGGGTGATGTCGTGTTCGGGCCTGCTCAGCACCCGGGACGCCGGTCCCGTCTCGCGGATGCGGCCGTCGTGCAGTACCGCCACCCGGCCGCCGAGCCGGGCGGCGACCGACAGGTCGTGCGTCACCATGACGACGGCGAGTCCCAGCTCCGTGCGCAGGCGGGCGATCAGTTCGGTGACCGCGGTCGCCACCGACGGATCCAGCGCGCTGGTCACCTCGTCGCAGAGCAGTACCTCGGGGTCCGCGGCCAGTGCGCGCGCCAGGGCCACCCGCTGCCGCTGACCGCCCGACAGCGCCCCCGGCAGGCGTCCGCCCAGCTCCGGGTCCAGTCCCACCTGCGCCAACAGGCGTTCCACTTCGGCCGGTTGCCGCTCTGCCGGTATGTCGGGGCGGAAGGCGAGCGGGCGGCCGACGATCGCGGCCACGGTGTGGCGGGGGTTGAGCGAGGCGTACGGATCCTGGGGGACGAGCTGCACCCGGCGACGCTGTCCGGGATCGCGGTCGCGCACGTGTCGGGCGAGCGCCTCGCCGTGCAGCCGTATCCCGCCGTTCGTAGGGGCGTCGAGACCGGCGAGACAGCGCAGCAGGGTCGTCTTGCCGCAGCCGGAAGGACCGACCACGGACAGGCAGTCCCCCGGATCGAGGGCGAACGACACACCGTCGAGTACGCGTTCTCCGCGGACGAGGGAGAGCTCCGACGCGCGCAGGAGCGCATCGTCGCCCGTCCGCTCCTCGTGGTCTGCCGCCGAGGCGGGGACGACAGGCCGGGCGGCCGCGACCAGCGCCCGTCCCCGCTCGCTGGCCGGTTCGGCCAACACGGCTTCGGCCGGCCCGAGTTCGACGATCCGCCCGCCGTCCATGACGGCCACCCGGTCGGCCACGCCGGCGACCTGGCCCAGGTCGTGGGAGACGAGCAGGACCGCCGCGCCCGTCTCGCGCCGCATCCGGGTCAGGTCGGCGAGGAACGCGGCGGAGGTCACGGTGTCGAGGGCACTGGTCGGTTCGTCGAGCACCAGCAGCCGGGGTTCCACGGACAGGGCCACCGCCAGCGCGACCCGTTGGCGCTGGCCGCCGGAGAGCTGGTGCGGCCGACGGTGGACGACCTCGTGCGGGCGGTCGAGTCCCGCGAGCAGCAGCGCACGCTCGGCCCGTTCCGCCCACCGCTCCTTCGGTACCCCGCGGGCCCGCAGCACTTCCCCGATCTGGGCGTCGACGCGAAGGTGGGGCGCCAGTGCGGTGCGCGGGTCCTGGGCGACGTATCCGCACATCGCGGCGCGCACCCGCCGAAGGCGCCGCTCGTCCAGCCGCAGCAGGCGGTGTCCGTCGAGCCGTACGTCACCGCCCGTCGGTCGCAGCCCTGGTCCGGTGTGCCCCAGGGCGGCCAGGGCCAGGGTCGTCTTGCCGCTGCCGGACTCCCCGACCACGGCGAGGAGTTCACCGGGTGCGAGGTCGAGGTCCACGTCCTCCAGCACGCGGTGCCCGTCGTCGCTCTCGACGCTGAGCCCGCGCACCGAGAGCAGGGAACCCGGGGTCCCGGGCGCCTCCGAGTCCACCGTCGTCACCGGCTCCGGCCGCGGCCGGGCGGCCGGCTGCTGCGGGCCGGGGAAGGCCGCGTCCAGCAGGAGGTTCACCGAGAGCAGCAGGACGAGGAGCAGGGCGGCCGGGACGAGGACCGCGAGGGGCTGGAGGGTGAGGCCGTCGCGGTTCTCCAGAACCATCAACCCCCAGTCTGCGGCGGGCGGTTGGGCACCGTATCCGAGGAAGGCGGCGGTGGCGACGACCGTCACCGCCCCGAGGAACCGGACGCCGGCGTCGGCGGCCAGCACGGGCAGCAGGTTGGGCAGCACCTCGCGCCCCAGCACACTCACCGTGCGCTCGCCCCGGGCGACGGCGACCTCCACATAGTCCTGGGCGAGGATGCGCAGCGTGGCCGCCCGCACCACGCGGACGCTCTCGGGCAGCAGGACGAGCCCCGAGGCGAGCGCCACGCCCGCCGTGCCGCGCCCGGTGGCCACGACCACCACGCTCAGCAGCAGGAAGGCGGGCAGTCCCAGCAGCACGTCGGCGAGACGCAGGACCAGCGTGTCGGTCCAGCCCCTGCGCCAGGCGGCGAGCATGCCGAGCAGCGCGCCCAGGACACAGACCGCGCCCGTCACCGCGAGCGAGGTCAGCAGCAGGGACCGTCCGCCGGACAGCACCCGGCTCACCACGTCGGAGCCCAACCGGTCGGTGCCCAGGGGTGCTTCGGCGCTTCCGGGCGCGTAGGGAATGTCCACGGCGTCCGTCACGGCGTGCGGGGCGAACAGCGGCCCCAGCAGCGCGACCACGCCGACGAGTATCAGGACGGCCAGCGCGAGCCGGCCGCGTCGGCGCCGCCGTGGTGACCGGGCGGCCCGGGGAACCGCGGTGGCCGGCGGACGTTCGGAGAGGAGGGTCATCGCGTGTGCCCCCGTACGGGTTCGAGGAGGTGTACGGCGACATCGCCGGCGAGGTTCGCGGCCACCGCGACGGCCGCGCCGAGCAGCGCCACCGCCTGCACCACCGGGACGTCCCGGCCGGCCGTGGCGTCCACGAGGAGAGCGGCGAGCCCGGGGAAGCCGAACAGCGACTCCGCGACCAGCGCCCCGCCCAGGAGGTAGGCGACGGAACGGGCGAGCACCGGGACGGCGGGGCCGAGCCCGGCGGGCAGCACGTACCGTACGGCGACCCGGAGTTCGGGCACGCCGTTCAGCCGTGCCGCGACCACCGCCGGGGACCGGGCGGCCTCGGCGACCCCGGCCCGTACCAGCCGCAGGTTCTGCGCCAGGCACACGGACACCAGCGTGAGCACCGGCAGGACCAGCACGGACGGTTCGTCCAGCGGTCCCTGTCCGGCGCCCAGCAGGGACACGGCGGGCAGCCAGCCGAGCCCGGCCGCGAACACCGCCATCAGCAGGGCGCCCGTGACGAACTCCGGGACCGCCGCCAGCCCCAGGGCGGTGCCGGAGACGATCCGGTCGCCGCGCCGCCCGGCCCGCAGCCCGGCCCACAGACCGAGTCCGACGGCCAGGGGCACCAGGACGGCCAGGGCGGCGAGCCCCAGGACGAGCGAGTTGCCGAACCGGTCGGCGATCAGCTCGCCCACCGGCCGCCCGTTGGCGTAGCTGGCGCCGAAGTCGCCGCGCACGGCGTGCCCGAGCCAGTCGAGGTAGCGCAGCGGCGCGGGCCGGTCCAGGCCCAGTTGTGCGCGCAGCGCCTCGACGGCACCGGCCGGCGCCTGGGGTCCGAGCCGGGCGGTGGCCGCGTCGCCGGGGGCGGCCTCGGTGGCGGCGAACACCAGGACGGTCACGACGAGGAGCACGAGCAGCGCCCCCGCCGTCCGTCTCAGGGCCCACCGCACCAGGCCGGGCCACGCGGGCATCGGCTTCTGCTTCATGCGAGGAAGGCGTCCCGCAGGCTGGGATAGTCGGCGTAACCGCGCGCCTTCACGCCGTGCGCCTTCGCGGCCGCGCCGGACACCGTCGGCACCCGCGCGAACAGCGCGTCGCCGCCGTGCTCGTGCAGGTGCTCCTGGACGTCGGCCACCCGCGCCCGCCGCTGGTCCTCCCGCGTGGCACGGTTCATGGCGGCGATCAGCGGATCGAGGGCCTGCGCCCCCTTGCTGCCGGTCAGCGGGTAGGCGGCCGTGGAGCCGTAGTAGGTGCGGATCATCAGCGGCAGCGGGTTGGGGTGGTACGCGGAGGTCTGGATCGGCGTGCTGAGGATCGTCTTGAAGTCGCTGTAGTAGTCGGCGGCGGGGACCTTGTCGAGCGTCGCCCTGATCCCGGCCTTCGCGAGCATCGGCACCATCGCGGTGGCGCTCTCCTCGGTGCCGTAGTCGTAGTCCGAGGTGCGGATGCTCACCGTGAGCCCGTCCTGTCCGGCTTCCTTGAGGAGCGCCGCCGCCCGCTCAGGGTCGTACGCGGTCTGCGCGATGCCCGTGTCGAAGTACGGCTGGTGTGCGCCCACGAGGTCGTTGCCGATCTCGCCCTGACCGAGCGTCACGGTACGGACGAGGGACTCACGGTCGAGGGCGAGCTTCACGGCGCGCACCACGCGGGCGTCCGTGAACGGCTTCAGCCCGAGGTTCATCGGGAGGTTGAGGTCGACCCACAGGTCCTTGGGCGGCGTCTCGATGCGCAGCGCGCTGTTGCCGCGTTCGGTGCGTACGGCGGTGAGGGCGAGCCCGCCGGCGTAGTGGAACTGACCCGACTTCAGTCCGCCGAGCCGGGCCGCCGCGTCGGTGACGGAGACGAGCTCCAGCTCGTCGAGGTAGGGGCCGCCGACTGCGCGGTCCCAGTAGTCCTCCCGTGGCACCAGCACGCTGCTGCGTCCCGCCTGCCACTTCTTGAGCACGTACGGTCCGCTGCCCGGGGCCTTGGCGAGATTCTTGGTCCCGTCGGGAAAGACGAACATGGAGTGCGCGAGCGCCAGGTCGAAGAAGCCGTCGGCCATGGTGAGCGGCAGTTCGAGGGTCCGCGCGTCGCGGGCTCGGGCGTTCTTGAGGTCGAGGTGCGCGAGGAACCCGCTCTGCGGGCTGCGCTTCTCGACGAGGGTGCGCAGACTGAACAGCGCGTCACGGGCGGTGAGTTGACGCCCGTCGCTGAAGGTCACACCCTTCCTGATCCGCACGGTCCACGTGGTGGCGTCGGAGTCGGGTTCGACGGCTTCCGCCAGCCGCCACACCGGTCTGCCGCCGTCCAGTTCGCCGAGGGTGTCCCAGACGACCCGGGCCCGCACGTAGTCGATGCCGACGCCCGCGGCGAGCGTGGGGTCGGTGGACTCCGTGCTCCCCCCGATGAACGCCGCCCGCAGTTTCCCGCCCTTGCGGGGAGCGACGGACGCCTCGGCCCCGGCGGGCTTCTCGCCGTCGCCTCCACAGGCCGCCAGCAGCCCGCCGGCGGCGACCGCCGCCGCCCCTCCCGCGACACCGCGCAGCGCGGCACGCCGAGTTATCACTGGGTCTTCCCCTCGTATGGCTCATGCACGGACGCCGGGCGGTGGGGCACCCGGGTATACAACGTAGACCAGCCTAGACGGCACGACAATCATTTTCAATAAGCCAGCGCGGACCGCGATCGGTCGCCAACCTGTGACGGCGATCACTTCCAGGAATTTACTAGGACGTCCTAGTATCTCTGGTGCCAGCAGTACCCGCCCTGTCCGGGAAGGCTCCTCATGAGCGACCTGCACCGACCTGTGCACCCCGTCCGCCTGGTCACCGCATCGGCCCTGTTCGACGGGCACGACGCGTCGATCAACATCATGCGGCGGATCTTCCAGTCCCAGGGTGCCGAGGTCATCCACCTCGGACACAACCGGTCGGTGCGGGAGGTCGTGGACGCGGCGCTGGAGGAGGACGCGCACGGCGTGGCCGTGTCGTCGTACCAGGGCGGGCATGTGGAGTACTTCGAGTACCTGGTCGAGTCGCTGCGCGCGCAGGGCGCGGACCATGTCCGTGTGGTCGGCGGCGGGGGCGGTGTCATCGTGCCCGAGGAGATCACCCGGCTGCGCGGCAGCGGGGTGACCATCTTCTCCCCGGAGGACGGGCAGCGGATGGGCCTCGCCGGGATGGTCAACTCGGTGGTGAAGGACTGCGACTTCGACCTGTGGGACGCCGGGCCGGCCGATGCGGCCGCCGTGCTCGCCGGTGACCGGTTCGCGATCGCCCGCGCCGTCACCGGCGCCGAACTGGGCAAGCTGGCACCGGAGTTCCTGGAGCGGCTGCGCACCTCGGCGGCGGCCCGGCCGGTGCCGGTGCTGGGCATCACCGGCACCGGCGGTTCCGGCAAGTCGTCCCTCACCGACGAGCTCGTCCGTCGTTTCCGCGTCGACCAGCAGGACAAGCTGCGGATCGCGGTGATCGCGGTCGACCCGACCCGCCGCAGGGGCGGCGGCGCTCTGCTCGGCGACCGGATCCGGATGAACTCCCTGGACGGGGACCGGGTGTTCTTCCGGAGTCTGGCCACCCGTGGCAGCCGCGAGTTGCCCGAGCATCTGTCCGAGGTGATCGACGTCGTGAAGGCCGCCGGGTTCGACCTGGTGATCGTGGAGACGCCGGGTATCGGGCAGGGCGACGCGGCGATCGTGCCGTTCGTCGACACCTCGCTGTATGTGATGACGCCGGAGTTCGGCGCCGCCTCGCAGCTGGAGAAGATCGACATGCTCGACTTCGCCGACGTCGTGGCGATCAACAAGTTCGAGCGGCGCGGCGCCAAGGACGCCCTGCGCGACGTGGGCCGTCAACTGGTCCGCAACCGCGAGGCGTTCGGCATGCGGCCGGAGGACATGCCCGTGTACGGCACCTCTGCGGCCACCTTCAACGACGACGGTGTCACCGCGCTCTACCAGCATCTGAGGTCGTCCCTCGCCGGGAAGGGGCTGGTGCTGTCCGAGAGCGCGCTGGCGCCCGTCGACGTGCGCCACTCCTCCGGCATCCGCCAGGTCGTCCCGGCGGACCGGGTGCGCTATCTCGCCGAGATCACCGACACCGTCCGCGCCTATCACACCGACACCGACCGGCTGGCGGAGGCGGCCCGGCGGGTGCAGCGCCTGGAGGCCGTCCGGGGGGAACTCGTCGAGGCCGGCTCCGACGCCGCGAACGTCGAGTCACTGCTCGACGGCGCCCACAGGCAGCTCCCGCACGACGTCAGGGCGCAGATCGGCGGCTGGCCCGCGGTCGTCGCCGCCTACTCCGGCGACGAGCAGGTGGTGAAGGTCCGGGACAGGGAGATCCGCACCCCGCTGACCCGCGAGTCCCTGTCGGGCAACAAGATCCCCCGGGTCGCCCTGCCCCGCTTCACCGACCACGGGGAGCTGGTCCGGTTCTGGCGCCGGGAGAACCTGCCGGGCCGCTTCCCCTTCACCGCCGGGGTGTTCCCCTTCAAGCGCGACGGCGAGGACCCCGCGCGGATGTTCGCCGGTGAGGGCGATCCGTTCCGCACCAACCGTCGCTTCAAGCTGCTCTCCGAGGGCCAGCCGGCCACCCGCCTGTCCACCGCCTTCGACTCGGTGACGCTCTACGGCCGTGACCCGGACGAACGCCCCGACATCTACGGCAAGGTCGGCACCTCCGGTGTGTCGGTGGCCACGCTGGACGACATGAAGGCGCTCTACGACGGCTTCGACCTGGTCGCTCCGACCACCTCGGTCTCCATGACGATCAACGGACCCGCGCCGACGATCCTGGCGTTCTTCCTCAACACCGTCATCGACCAGCAGAGCGAGAGGTTCCGCGCCGCCGAGGGCCGCGATCCGTCACCGCAGGAGGAGGCCGAGCTGCGCGCCCGTGCGTTGGCGAGCGTGCGCGGCACGGTGCAGGCGGACATCCTCAAGGAGGACCAGGGCCAGAACACCTGCCTGTTCTCCACCGAGTTCAGCCTGCGGATGATGGCCGACATCCAGGAGTGGTTCATCGCGAACAAGGTCCGCAACTTCTACTCGGTGTCGATCTCCGGCTACCACATCGCCGAAGCGGGCGCGAACCCCATCAGCCAGCTCGCCTTCACCCTGGCCAACGGCTTCACCTACGTCGAGGCCTATCTCGCCCGCGGCATGGACATCGACGACTTCGCGCCGAACCTGTCGTTCTTCTTCTCCAACGGCATGGACCCCGAGTACTCCGTCCTCGGCCGGGTCGCCCGCCGGATCTGGGCCGTGGCGATGAAGGAGAAGTACGGGGCCAACGAGCGCAGCCAGAAGCTGAAGTACCACGTCCAGACCTCCGGCCGCTCCCTGCACGCCCAGGAGATGGACTTCAACGACATCCGCACCACCCTCCAGGCCCTCATCGCCATCTACGACAACTGCAACAGCCTGCACACCAACGCCTACGACGAGGCCGTCACCACCCCCACCGAGGACTCCGTCCGCCGGGCCCTGGCCATCCAGCTGATCATCAACCGGGAGTGGGGCCTGGCCATGAACGAGAACCCGCTCCAGGGCTCGTTCGTCATCGACGAGCTCACCGACCTGGTGGAGGCGGCCGTCCTCACCGAGTTCGAGCGGATCAGCGAGCGCGGCGGGGTGCTCGGCGCCATGGAGACCGGCTACCAGCGCGGCCGCATCCAGGACGAGTCGATGCTCTACGAGCAGCGCAAGCACGACGGCACGCTGCCCCTCGTCGGCGTCAACACCTTCCGCAACCCGCACGCCGACACCGCCGAACCCGGCGCCATCGAACTCGCCCGCGCCACCGAGGACGAGAAGCAGTCCCAGCTGGAGCGCGTGCGCACCTGCCAGTCCCGCCACCGCGACCAGGCCCACGCCGCCCTGACCGCGCTGAAGGACGCGGCGATGGAGGGCCGCAACGTCTTCGCCGTCCTCATGGACGCCGCCCGGGTCTGCTCACTCCAGCAGATCACCGACGCCTTCTTCGAGGTCGGCGGCCAGTACCGCCGCAACGTCTGACCCCGGCTCCCCCGGGTCAGCCGGCCCGGCGTGTGTGGGCTTCCGCGAGGAGCAGGTAGCTGCTCGCGGTCCAGGTGTAGGCGCGGTCGCGCAGGCCCCGGCCCGTGAGGGCGTCGAAGTTCTCGGCGAAGCCGTGGGCCTCGCACAGGGCGCGGAAGCGGGCGCTGATGTCGTCAGCGAGCCGGTGGTGGCCGGCGCGGCGCAGCCCGTCCTCGACGAGGACCGTGGCGGGGGCCCAGATGGGGCCGCGCCAGTAGCCGTCGGCGAGGTAGTGCGGTGAGGTGGTCAGCTCGGTGGCGAGGCCGTACGGCGTGAGGTGGGCCTTGATGTGATCGGCCAGGGCGCTGCCGACCTCGACGGGCAGGTGCTCGCCCAGCACGATGGGCATGAGGTCGAGGAGGCTGGAGCTGCTCCAGGTGTCCCCGGTGGAGACGCCCCGGGCGACGAACCGGTCGCCCTTCCAGAGCTGCGCGAGCAGCGCCGTCTGGATCTCGTCCGCCGTTCCGGTCCATCGGCGGGACTCGTCCGGTCTCTCCAACTCTCGTGCCAGATCGGCCAGTTCGTGGAGCTGGAGGACGAGGAAGGCCGACAGGTCGGCGGTGGCGACGACCCGCTCGGGGTCGAAGGTGGTGGCGTTGTCCCAGCCGCTGTCGTTTCCGTGCTGGTAGTGGGCCAGTTCGGCGCCGGGGGCGCGACGCTCGGTGAGCCAGAAATCCGTCCAGCGTGCCAGCTTGTCGTAGGTCTCGGCCAGTTGGGCCCGGTCGGGGGGCGTGGGCAGCCGGCGGCGGAGATGGCCGAAGGTCCAGCCGTGGATGGGCGGTTTGACGAAGTTGTAGAGGACCTCGGAGTGGGTGACCGAGTCGGGCAGGGCCCCGCTGTCGTCCTGGTGGTCGAAGGGCAGGGCGAACTGGTCCAGCGCCAGGTCGGGACAACCGGCCGCCAGGGCGAGGGCGTTGAAGCAGTGGTCCCAGCTCCAGACCTTGTCCATCCAGTGCTTGGACATCAGCACCCCGGGCCGCTGCACCAGGCCCGCGGGACGCACGGTCGCCGACCAGACGACGTAGGCGGCGAGTTCGGCGGCCGGGGTGGCGGACGACCGCCAGGGAGCCACCGTGTCGACGAACTCCGTGAACGACCGCCGCGCCGACTCCACGACCTCGTCGAAGGTGACCGGGGACGTGAACCGCGGGCGGGCGGTGTCGAGTTCCTCGATGGCGATCTCCCAGTCACCGTCGCCCCGTCCGGCCAGGGTGAGACCGCGGTCGGCGCTGCCCAGCGCCTGGGCCCCGACGGTGTCGGCGACGGTGCCGGACAGCACGGTGACGCGGTAGCGACGGCCGGTCTCGTACGACGTGAACACGTGCGCGTCGGCGGCCGGGTCGTGGAAGAAGTACGTGCCGCTGAACGGGGTCAGGGCCTGGGCGGCGGCGGTGACGGCCATGCCCAGGCCGCTCCCCCGCAGGCGTACGGTGTCCGGCGACTCGTAGGCGAGATCCACCCGTCCGCCACCCTCACCGGTCCAGCTGAGCAGGCCCGGTACGGCCCGCAGACCGCTCTCGGCCCGGCCGCCCGTCACCGGGTCCAGGGGGATCAGGCGCAGGACGCCGTGCATGCCGTTCTGGTGGGAGACGAGGTGCAGGTCGTCGGCGTAGGTCTTCTCCGCCACCACGGGTGAGATGTCGAACCAGGAGCCGTGTGTGCTGAACGGGATGTCGTGGACGGAGAAGGCCGGGCCGGACGGGGCGGCGGTCATGAAGAGGTACTCGTTTCTCGAGCAGGGATCGTCAGGGACACGGGGATGGCCCTGGGGAGTCAGTCCTTGACGGCACCGGCGGTCACGCCCGCGGCGATGTAGCGCTGGGCGAGGACGAGGATGACCGCGGCGGGCAGCGAGGCCACGACGGCGGTGGCCATGATGGCGTTCCACTCCTGGTTGTTGTTGCCGATGTAGTGGTAGATGCCGAGGGTGATTGGCTCGTGGGCACCGCCGTTGACGAGGGTGCCGGCGAAGACGAAGTCGGACCACGACCACAGGAACGCGAACAGCGACACCGTGACGACGGCGTTGCGGCTCATCGGCAGGACGACCGACCAGAAGGTGCGCAGCGGCCCGGCGCCGTCGGTCTTCGCGGCCTGGAGCAG
Source organism: Streptomyces lincolnensis (assembly GCF_001685355.1). GTDB lineage: Bacteria > Actinomycetota > Actinomycetes > Streptomycetales > Streptomycetaceae > Streptomyces > Streptomyces lincolnensis. The sequence goes on from NZ_CP016438.1 coordinate 1,644,588, forward strand.
TTCGCCGGGGATGCCGGACATGAACGCGGTGAAGATGAGCACGCCGAAGGGGACGGCCAGGGTGGAGTCGGCGATGATCAGGCCGGGGACGGACTGGAGCATGCCGAGGCTGAGGTAGATGGCGTAGAAGCCCATCGCCATGACGATGCCGGGGATCATCTGGGCGGCCAGCAGGACGAAGTTCAGGACGCCCGCGCCGCGCGGGCGCAGCTTGGCCAGCGCGTAGCCGGCCGGAGCGGACAGGGCCACCGTCAGCACGACGGTGCCGAGGCCGACGACGAGGCTGGTGCCCAGGTAGGGCAGCTGCTCGTCGAGGACGGTGCGGTAGCCCTCCAGCGTGCCGTGCAGCGGCACCAGGTCCGGCGGACTCTTGCGCATGTCCCGCTCGGGGGTGAGGGAGACGTTCACCATCCAGTAGACGGGGAAGAGCATGATGCCGGTCAGCAGCAGGCCGACGGCCGTCTTCCACCACGTACGGCTGGGGGCTCGGTTCATGACAGCGCCTGCTTTCGCTGGGCCCGGACGTAGATCAGGCCGAAGACCAGCGCGGCGACCACCAGGAGGTTGCCGACGGCCGCGCCGGGTCCGAAGGCGGGCAGCAGGTTGCCGAAGCCGAGCTGGTAGGACCAGGTGGCGAAGGTGGTGGACGAGTCCGCCGGGCCGCCCCTGGTCATGATCCAGATGATGTCGAAGACCTTGAGTGTGTAGATCAGGCCGAGGAGCAGGGTGATCGCCGACACCGGCCGCAGCAGCGGGACGGTGATGCGCCAGAAGCGCTGCCAGGCGTTCGCCCCGTCGAGGGCCGCCGCTTCGTACAGGCCGGCGGGGATGGACTGGAGGCCGCTGTACAGGACGACCAGGTTGAAGGGGACGCCGATCCAGATGTTCGCGATGATCACCGAGGTCAGTGACCAGTCCGGCGAGGTCAGCCAGTTCACCGGCCCGACGCCGAAGGCGTTCAGGAAGGCGTTGACCACACCGGAGTCGCTGTTGAGCATCCACGACCAGGTGGAGGCCGACACGATCAGCGGCAGCAGCCAGGGCACCAGGAACAGGGCGCGCAGGGTGGCGGAGAGCCGGAAGTGCTGGTGGAAGAAGACCGCGAGGGCCAGGCCGATGGCGTACTGGAAGACCAGGCACACGGCGGTGAACACCACGGTGTGCAGCAGGGCCGGGGCGAAGGCCGGGTCGTCGAAGACGGTGAGGTAGTTCTCGATGCCCGTGAAGGGCGCGTCGCCCTGGACGAAGGAGCGGACGGTGTAGTGGCGCAGGCTGAGGTCGATGTTGCGGTAGAGCGGATAGGCGTAGAACAGGACGAGGTAGAGGGTCACGGGGGCGAGGAACGCCCAGGCGGCCCACTGTGCGGAGGGCGGCCGGCGCCGCGTCCCGGCGCCGCTGTCCCGGGGTGGGGCCGCGGCGGCCGGGGCGCGCTCGGACCGGTGGTCCGGCGGGTGGGTGGTCTGTTTCATCGGGCTCACGTCACTTGGCCGCGTCCTGCGCCGAAGTGAGCGCGTCCTTCGGCGACTTGGACCCGCTGAGGGCGGACTGGACGGCCTTCCACAGCTGCTCGGAGATCTTGGGGTACTGGGTGCCCAGGTTGTCGCTGGTGCGTCCCTTGGCCTTCTTGACCGCCTCGACCCAGGGCTGGAGCGCGGCGTTCGCCGCCACCTGCTTGTCCTGGACCTCGGTGGTGGGGGCGACGTAGGACAGGGTGGTGTCGGTGTCGTACAGGTTCTGGGTGCTGGTCAGACAGGTCGCGAGCTTCTGGGAGGTGGTGTAGCGGTCGGTGTCGTCCTGGACGGGGAGGGTGACGAACTCGCCGCCGGTGGGAGCGGCGGCGCTGCCGCCCGCGGCGGCGGGGACGGGCAGCACCCCGTACTCGAAGCCGGCCTTCTCGGCGCCCGCGAGCTGCCAGGTGCCGTTCTCGGCGAACGCGAAGTCGCCGCCGGCGAACTCCTGCCAGCTGGTGGTCTGGGTGTTGTTGAGGACCGAGTTCGGGGCGTAGCCCTTGTCCAGCCAGCCCTTCCACAGCGACAGCGCGGAGACGGCCTGGTCGGAGTCGAGCCGGGTGAGTTCGGCGTCCGCGCCCCAGAACCACGGCAGGAACTGGAAGCTGCCCTCCTCGGTGCCGATCGCCGAGAACGTGATGCCCTTCTTGCCGGCCTTCTTCACCTTCTCCAGCGCGGCCGTCAGCGAGGGCCAGTCCTTGACCGAGGCGATGTCCACCCCGGCTTCCTTCAGCACGCTCTTGTTGTAGTAGAGGGCAAGGGTGTTGGCGCCGATCGGGGTGCCGTAGGTCTTTCCGTCCGACTGGCCGGCCGCGAGCAGGTTCGGGTCCACCTTGGAGGTGTCCAGCTTGTTGTCGTCGGTCGTGGTGAGCACGCCGGCCTCGGCCAGCGTCGACACCACCGGGTTGTCGACGACGAGGACGTCCGGGGAGTTGCCCTGCTGGGCGGCGAGCAGTGTCTTGTTGGCCAGGTCGCTGGTGTCGTAGCCGGTCCGCTTGATCTTCACGCCGGCCTTGCCGCCGCAGTCGTCCAGCAGCTTCGTCCAGGCCGAGTCCTTGGTGAACTGCGGATACGGGTCCCAGACGGTGAAGGTGCCGCTGTCCGCGCCCTTGGCGCCGCTGCTGCCCGAACCGGAGGAACAGGCGGTGCCGACGACGGCGACGACGGTCGACACGGCCACGGCTGCGAGGAGTCGTCTGGAGGAACTGTGCATGGCAGATCCTTCGTTCTCGGCACACGGGTGCCGTAGGAGGGGTGACACGGGAGGAAGCGGGCACGCCGAACGACGACGGTGAGGGATGCGCGCCCGGTAACAGGAAGGGGTTGCGGGGAGCCGTGCTGTGGGGTCAGGAGTCCGGCGTCGGGGCGGGTCGTCCGCCGGTGGCGGGTCCGGTGCTGCTCCGCAGCGAGATCGGCGGCGTGAGCAGGTGGTGCCGGGGCGGCGCGTCGGGATGGTCGAGCCGCTCGATGAGCAGGTCGACGGCGTGCCGGCCCATCTCCGCCGCCGGTACGTCCGCCGCGCTGAGCTGCGGGGTCACCGTCTCCGCCCACCGGGCGGCCACGACTCCGGTGACGGAGAAGTCGCGCGGCACATGACGGCCCGCCTGGGCGAGCCCTCGGTAGAGGCCGCCCAGAGCGGCCTCGTTCAGCGTGACCAGGGCCGTGGTGGCCGGGTCGTCGTCCAGGATGCGTTCCAGGCACGCCTGGCCGGAGGCCGCGTCGTCCCCGCAGCAGTACGTCCGCACCGTCAGCCCGCGCTCGGCCGCGGCCTTGGTGAAGCCGTCCATGCCCCGGTGGGCCGACTCGTACCCGGCCCGCAGGAGTTGCTCGGGACGGTTGACGAAGGCCACCCTGCGGTGGCCGAGGTCCGCGAGATGGTGGACGCACGCCGCCGCCAGCGCGGTGTGGTCCAGGCCGACCCACCAGCCGCCCTCCGGATGGGCGGTACGGCCGATGGTGACGGCGGGGAAGTCCAGCGCGGCCAGGTGATCGACCCGGTCGTCCTGAAGTCTGATCTCCATCAGGATCGCGCCGTCGACCCGCCGCTCCCCCAGCAGGCGCTGGAAGGAGCGGTCGCTGTCCACACCGCTCGGGGACAGCAGCACGTCGTAGTCACGGGCCGCCGCGGCCTCCACCACACTGCCGATGAAGTCCAGCTGCATCCCCGTGTAGTGGTTCCCGGCCGGCGGGAAGACCAGCCCGATGGTGCTGGTGCGTCCGTTGGCCAGGGCTCGGGCGCTGGCGCTGGGCCGGTACCCGAGTTCGTCCACGACCTGCTGGATCTTCCGGCGTGTGTCCTCCGACACCGGTCGCTTGCCGCTGAGGGCGTAGGACACGGTGCTGCGTGAGACACCGGCCCGCCGGGCGATCTCACCGATGTTCACGGGGACTCCTTCGTCGAACCGGTTCACCTGCGACCGATTGTCGAACCGGTTCGCGTGAAGTGAAGGTAGGAACTGCCCCGACGCCTGTCAACACTTCCGGCGCCACTTCTTCGGACCTGGCGGGAGGCCTTCAGAAGCTTGTGTCGAAGGGATTGCTGGCCACGCTTCCCGGTGCTAGCTTCCCGAACCGGTTCGATGAACTGATCCTTCCGACGCCCTTCGGCCCGTTCCGACCCCGCTTCGAAAACACGGGCTCGACCTCTCCCCGCCCTGACGAGCCGCTTGCCTCCGCTCACCTCCGCGGCACACCAGATCGAACCGGTTCGACACCCGCACACCGCACACCCGCACCCCAAGGATTGAGGACGCGATCCATGCCATCCGCTGACAGATCCGCCCGGCGCCGGTTCCCGGCCGCCGTGGCACTGACGCTCGGCGCGGGCCTGCTGGCCGCACCGGCCGTCCCCGCCCACGCGGCCGACACGCCCCCGCCCACCGCCCGCTACACCTTCGACCAGGACGACCTGGCCTCCGGCCGGATCACCGACAGTTCCGGCAACGGTCTGACGGCGAGTCTGGTGAACGGCTCCACCGCCCAGTCCGTCGCGGGCGCCGACGGCGGCATGGCGCTCGCCCTGCCGGGCGGGGCGTCCACCTCGAACGGCGCGTACGTCCGGCTCCCCCGCGAGATCCTCGCCGACGCGACCGACCTGACGGTGTCCGCCCGCGTGAAGTGGGGCGACGACAAGTCCGCCTGGCAGCGGATCTTCGACCTGGGCACCAACAACACCAAGTACCTCTTCACCACCCCGTCCAACGGCTCCGTGCTGCGCACCGCCGTGACCACCGGCGGAGGCGGCGCGGAGGCGCAGGTCAGCGGCTACACACCCCTCCCCGCGAACGAGTGGCGGACCGTCACCGTCACCCTCGACACCTCCGCCGGCCGGGTCACCACCTACCTCGACGGCGTGCCGGTCTCCTCCGCCGAGACCGGCGTCAAGGCCAAGGACCTGCTGGACGGTTCGGCCACGGCCGCCGGCTACATAGGCAAGTCCTTCTGGCCGGACCCGCTGCTCAAGGGCGCGGTCGACGACTTCACCGTGTGGCACACGGCGCTCAGCCCCGAGCAGGTGGCCGGTACGGTCGCCACCGTGCCCACACTGCAGGAACTCTCCAAAACGTCCTTCGAGGTCCGCACCACGACCGGTACCGCCCCGTCCCTGCCCGCCGCCGTCCGTGCCACCTTCTCCGACGGCTACGACCGTGACACCCCGGTCACCTGGGACGCCGTACCGTCCGACAAGTACGCCCGGCCGGGCACGTTCACCGTGGCGGGAACCGCGGCCGGACGCGCCGTGAAGGCGACCGTCACCGTGGTCCGCGAGGGCCAGCTCACCGTCGACCTCGGCTCCGACACCGGCGCGTTCCACGGCGGCGCCTCCGGCACCCTCTACGGCGTGTACGGACCGGACGTGCCCACCAACAACCTCATCGAGGGCATGGGCCTGCGCACGGTCTCCACCAAGGCGCAGGACGGCCCGCAGCACCCCGGTGCCGACGCGCTGGAGGTGGTGAAGCCGCTGGCCGACTCCACCGACGGTGACGTGTACATCTACATGACCGACATCCACCGCGGCTTCCCGTACCAGTGGCCGGGCGGCACCCCCGAGGAGAAGGTCAAGCTCTACCGGGAGAAGGTCGAGAAGCAGGTCGACCAGGTCCTCAAGCTGCCGAAGGAGTACCAGGACAACGTCGTCTTCGTGCCGTTCAACGAGCCCGAGGGCAACATGTTCGGTACCGGCGAGTGGAGTTACGACAAGGTCAGCTGGCTCGACGACCCCGCCGACTACTTCGCCGCCTGGGACGACTTCTACAAGCTCATCAAGAGCAGGATGCCCGAGGCCCGCATCGCCGGCCCCAACACCAGCATCCTGTACGACCAGGTGAAGGGCTTCCTCACCCACGCCCTGGCCGCGGGCACCCTCCCGGACGTCATCACCTGGCACGAGCTGAGCCACCCGGAGGCGGTGCGCGCGAGCGTCGCCAAGTACCGGGCGTGGGAGAAGGACCTGTTCAAGGGCACCGACAAGGCGGGCACCGAACTCCCCGTCAACATCAACGAGTACGCCTTCAACTACCACACCTCGGTGCCCGGCCAGATGATCCAGTGGGTGTCCGCGATCGAGGAGTCGAAGGTCGACGCCGACATCGCGTACTGGAACATCGACGGCAACCTCTCCGACTCCGCGGTGCAGTCCAACCGCGGCAACGGCCAGTGGTGGCTGCTGAACTCGTACGCGTCGATGAGCGGCCACACGGTGCAGGTGACCCCGCCGTTCCCGGGCGAGAACTACACCATGCAGGGCGTCGCCACGCTGGACGAGAAGAAGAAGCAGTCCCGGCTGATCTTCGGCGGCTCCACCGGCAAGGGGCACGTCACCTTCGACAACGTGCCGAAGAAGCTCTTCGGCGACCGTGTGCACGCGTGGGTGAAGGAGATCGAGTGGAGCGGGCAGGTCGGCGACAACTCCGGCCCCAAGCTGCTCGCGGAGCAGAACCTGAAGGTCGGTGACGACGGCACGGTGGTCGTCGACTTCGGCGACGGCGCGCTGCCGAAGCTGAAGGAGTCCTCGGCCTACGAGATCGTCCTCAGCCCGGTCGGCAGGGCGAAGGACACGCAGTCCCCGCCCGTGCGCTGGAACGGCTCGTACGAGGCGGAGGACGCGGCCCACACCGGGACCGGCTACACGAAGAACGGCCCGGAGGGCTCGCCCCGTGACGTGTCGAAGTTCTACACCTCCGGCGGCTACGACGTGGGCGGCCTGCGCACCGGCTCGGACCTCACCCTCGACTTCACGGTGGACGTGCCCGAGGACGGCACCTACGACCTGAGCGTGTTCGCCAACTCCCTGAACACCTTCGACAAGGTGAAGGAACAGGGCCCGACCAACGTGTTCCTGCGGGTGGACGGCAAGGCGGACAGCGAGCAGGAACTGCACCTGCCGCTCGGCTACAAGTGGGTGGTGTGGGACCACACCGACACCAAGGTCGAACTCACCAAGGGCAAACACACCCTGACGCTCGCGGCGCGGAGCGCCGACGGACAGCGCGCCACCCAGGGTGACGCCATCGTCGACCGTCTCACCCTCACCCTTCCCTCCGCCTCGGCGAACACCCAGGTGTACGAGGGTGAGCTGGCCTGGCTGACCGGCGGGGCCCGTCCCGCCTACGACCTGCCGAAGCGGGCGGCCGGCGGATCGGGCGCGGCCCGGCTCGCCAAGGGCCAGACGGCCACGTTCTGGGTCTACTCACCCGCCGACCGCGAGGCCACCCTCAAGGTCGACACCCTCGGCGGCTCGGGCGCCCGGCTCTCGGTCAACGGCCACGACGTCCTGCGCCTGGGCAAGGGCACGAGCGGCGTGGCGGTGTCCCTCTCGGGTGGTGTCAACAAGGTGACCCTGACCGGGGGTTCGTCCACCACCCTCGTCGACCGCCTGCGTGTCACGCCCACCGAGGGCGCGCTCCCGGCGCGTACCTACGAGGCGAAGGACGCCAAGCTCGCGGGCTCGGCCACGCTGACCCCGCTCTCCCTGGCCACCGCCGGGACGGCCGTCACCGGCGTCGGCGGCGACCCGGGCAACGGCAACACCGCCACCTTCACCGTCACCGCCGACCGCGCCGGCCTGTACGCGCTGCGCGTGCGCTACTCCAACCCCGAGCAGGCCGAAGCCACCCACTACAACCCGGACCCGCTCGCCCGGCACGCCGACATCAGCGTCAACGGCGGCGAGACGCGGCGCGTCGGATTCCCGCACAGCTTCCACCAGAACAACTTCTGGGAGCTGACCATCCCGCTCCAGCTGAAGAAGGGGCAGAACACGATCACCTTCCGCTCCGAAGAGCTCCCCAACTTCGACGGCACCAGCTACGCCTCGGACACCTTCCCCGGTGTACCGCTCCGCTCGCGCTACGCGCCGCTGATCGACCGGATCACCGTCGCTCCGTACGCCCGGGAGGTGCGATGAGCTAGCGGCCGCCCGGGTCCGTCCGTCGGGACGGACCCGGGCGGCCCCATGCCCGTGCCCAGTGGCCGGCGGCTGCCGCGGCGTTCCCGTTTCTGTGGGGTTCAGCGTTCGAACTTCCAGAAGACCTTCGGCTCGGTGGGCTTCCCCTCGACCTCCACCACGCTGACGGGGATCTCGATCCGCCCGCCGTCGCTGTGCGCCGTGCAGGTCTCCCGTGCGCCGACGACCGCCGGGAGGTGGGTCGGGCAGGACACGTCGTGGATCTTCCGGCCCACCCACGGCAAGGGGTGGTACCAGCCCTCGACGCGGCTCTCCAGGATGGTGTGGGGGACGGCGGGGTGCCCGTCCACCGTCACGTACATCCCGGTCCGGACCAGGTCGAGCGTGGTGTGCTGCAAGTCCTTGGCGGCGAACACGTGGGTGAACCCAGCCCCGACGGCGGCCACCGCGATCGCACCGCCGACCGCGCCGACGACGAAGCCACTGTGCCGCATCACGTACTCCTGAGAACCGGGGGAAGGTGGCTCCAGCCTCCCCGCCGGTCCGCCCGCGCGCCTCGGCCATACGGCCACCCGCACCCGTAAGGACGGCCCGCTGCCTCGGCCGTTCGACCGATCCCACCGCCGACGGCCCCGCATACGGTGATCGGCATGAAACCCGTCTCCGCCCGAGGCTGCGCCTGGGGCTTCGCCGTCGGCGCCCTGCTCATGGCATCCGCCGTCGACCTGGCCGCCGCGGCCGACTCGCGGGGCTCGGTGGAGGCGGTCGTCGTCGTCCTGGTCACCGGTCTCGCAGCCGTGCTGTGGCCGGCCCGGACGGGGGTGCCTCCCGCGCCCGCCAGGCCGTGGGGGAGGCCGCCGTCGCTGACCGTGCCGCTGCGCACCGCGGTCCCGGCACTCGCCTCGGCCGCCTACACGGTGGCCTCGGTCTGGGCCGCCCGGCGTGCCCCGTTCGGTCCGGGCGAGGTGGCGATCCTGCTGTGCCTGCTGTTCGTCGCGGTCCGGCACTGCCCGCTGCGGTGGGCCCTGGCCTGCGCGGTCCTGGACGGCGCCGCCCTGCTCGCCACACCGACCCGCCTCTTCGGGGTCACCGCGCAGGAGACGCGGGCCCTGATGCTGGTGGGCCTGGCCCTGGCCGGCCTCACCGCGGGCCTCGCGGGCTATCTGCGCTCCCTCGACTACCGTCGCACCGTCGCCGTCACGGAGACCCGCCGCTCCGAACGCCTGGCCATCGCCGCCGACCTGCACGACTTCGTCGCCCACCACGTCACCGGGATCCTGGTGCAGACGCAGGTGGCCCGCATGATGGCCGCCGACGGGCCGGACGGACTCGACCCGGTCCTCGCGGGCATCGAACGCGCGGCCACCGAGGCCCTGGCCTCCATGCGCCGCACGGTCGGCGTGCTGCGCGCCACCGGAACGGAGCCGGGCGGCCACCGGCCGGTCGGTGATCTGGCGGGCATCGGCGAACTCGTCGACGGCTTCGCGGCCCCCGGTCAGCGGGTCACCCTGCACCGCGATCCGTCGGTCCCGGACGACCTGCCCCACGAGGTGCAGGCCGCCGCCTTCCGGGTGGTCCAGGAGGCGCTCACCAACGTACGGCGGCACGCGGCCGACGCCACCGAGGTCGCCGTCGCGCTGCGCCACGAGAACCGGCGCCTGGAGGTCACCGTGGCCGACGACGGCCGCGGCGGCACCCAGCTTCCCGACGCCGCCCGCGGCGGCGGCTTCGGCCTCGTCGGCCTGACGGAGCGGGTCAGTGCCCTGGACGGCGCCCTGCACTGCGGACCGCGCCCCGGGCACGGCTGGAACGTCCGGGCGGTCTTCCCCCTGCGGTCGGCGTGAAGCATCTGTGCAGGGGCGCCACAGCTTTAAGTCTCAATATTCCCTTTCGGTGTGGCGCCTGTGACAGTGGAGGCAAGGGGAGACACACAACACCAGATCAAGCACCCTGGACACGAGTTGACGCACTACCACCACCCCCGCCCGGTCATGTCCACGCTCCTGGTCCCCGTTCTCGTGGGCACCCTGGCTCTCACCACCGCCGTGATGCCCGTGCTGACCTCCCTCACCGACGCACCGGCCACCGGACAGCAGGAGGACGGCTTCGGCACCTACGTCGTGAAGCTCGACCCCGAGGCCCGGCAGCCGACCGTCTCGGTGCGGCGGCAGCACCGACCCGCTCCCGCGCCGTCCCCGCTGCCGGCGCCGTCCCCTCCGACGGAACACGACGCCGAGTGAGTGCGGCCGGTCCGTGCAACCCCCTCGCAACCTCCCGCGTGCTGCACTCACCCCATGGCCGATGAATCCGCGCACGCCGAACAAGCAGCCCTCTCCCCCGTCGACGAGGTTCCCCGGGTCGAGCTCACCCCCGCGGCCGCCGATCTCCTGAGGCGGCTGCACGACACGCACGGCCCCCTGATGTTCCACCAGTCCGGCGGCTGCTGCGACGGCAGCGCCCCCATGTGCTACCCGGCGGGCGAGTTCCGTACCGGCGGCTCCGACGTGCTGCTCGCGGAGCTGGAGGTGGCGGGGGTCGCGGAGCCGGTGACGTTCTGGATGTCGCGCAGCCAGTACGAGGCGTGGAGCCACACCCGGTTGATCGTGGACGTCGTCGAGGGCCGGGGCAGCGGGTTCTCCCTGGAGGCACCCGAGGGGGTGCGTTTCCTCACCCGTTCGCGGGTCGTCGGCGCCTAGACACCGCGGCGGCCACGGCGCTCTGGTGCACTTCCCCTGAGTCCTGGGACAGTTGACGAGACATCAGGGGGCATCTGTGACGCACCGTCAAAGACGTGGGAGAGCGAGCAGAACGGCACTGTCGTTAGTCGCGGTACTCGGCACGCTGGCCGGTGCGGCCCTGGTGGGGGCGGCACCGGCCGGCGCCGTGTCGAGCAGGGTGGCGCTCGCGCCGGGCGTCGCCTACGAGCGGGTCGACATCCGGGCGGCCGCAGGGGCCACCCGCGCCCATGTGCTCAGTGTCGACCTGCGCGATCCGCGCGTACGCCTGGATCTGCTGTACCCGGGGAAGGTGGCCTCCCGGTCGGTCGTCTCCGCGATGGCCGACGCGGCCGGTGCCGTGGCCGCGGTCAACGGCGACTTCTTCAACATCAGCGAGAGCCAGCACCCGGGTGTCGAGGCGACCGGCGCGAGTGTGGGTCCGGTCGTCTCGCGGGGCCGGGCGCTGAAGGGGGCGGTGCCGGACGGCCAGCGCTTCGGTCCCGCGCTGCCGCCGGGCACGAGCACCGAGGACGTCATCGGTGTCGGCGTCGACCGCAGGGCCCGTCTGGACGGTCTGGCCCTGGAGGGTTCGATCCGCACGCCCGTGGGACGGCTGCCGCTCGGCGGACTCAACCAGTACGCGCTGCCGCAGGGTTCCATCGGCGCCTTCACCTCCGACTGGGGCTCCGCCTCCCGGGTGCGGGCCACCTGCGGCACGGACACGGACCGGGCGGCGCCGTGCAGCACGGACACCTACGAGGTGACGGTCCGCCACCACAAGGTCGTCTCGATGTCCGGCACTCCCGGCCGGGGCCCCATCGCCGCGGGCACCACGGTCCTGGTCGGACGGGAGGCAGGCGCACGGCAGTTGCGGACGTTCTTCGCGGGCGAGCCGGTGAAGGTGGTGCGCCGGCTGGTGGCGTCCGTGTCCCGGGTGCCGTACCGGTTCGCGCTCGGCGGCTATCCGGTACTCAGGGGCGGCAGGCCGCTGCCCGGTCTGGACGCCACGACCTCGGCGGTACGCACCGCCGTGGGCGTCGCGGACGGCGGGCGGCGCCTGCTGCTGCTCGCGGTGGACGGCGCGCCCGCCCACCGCACCGGTCTGACGATCGCCGAAGTGGCGGCGACCATGCGGACGTTGGGCTCCGTGGATGCCTTCAGCCTGGACGGCGGCGGCTCGTCGACCCTGGTCGCCCGCTCCCCCGGTGCGAGCGCGGTCACCGTACGCAACAACCCGAGCGGCGGGGCCGAACGCCCCGTCCCGAACGGGATCGGGGTGTTCGTGACCCGCTGACGCTCACGGTCTGAGGCTGCTGACGATGTCCGCGGTGGCGGTGAGGCCGCCGCTGATGGTGGGCGCGATGCTCGTGCTCGCCAGATAGAAGCCCAGCAGCATGCACACCATCGCGTGGGAGAACTTCAGCCCGCCGCTGCGCAGGAAGACCACCGCCAGGATCACCAGCAGCAGCACCACAGAGATGGAAACGGCCATTGTCGACTCCTCCGCCACGCCGCTTCGTCCGGTTCACGACGTTCGGCCGCAAGTGTGGCGTAGCGGAGGGTTCGTCCGTGCGGATGAGCTGTCCGCCGAACGTGTGGTGTCCTACGCCGACCGGTGGGCGTCGAGGAAGGCCTCGAGTCCGGCGAGGTCGTCGGTGTTGATGTGGTCGACGTCGGCCGCGAGCAGCTCGGTCCACACCGCGTCCCGGGCGGGTCCCGCCACGTCGGGGGTCGCCCACAGCCGCACCCGCTGTCCCCGCGCGTGGGCCGCCCCGACGATGCCGCGCAGCTTCTGCCGCTCGGCGTCGGGGAAGGCGCCGACGCCCGTCCAGGTGAAGTTGAGCGTCCAGTTGTCGGAGATCAGCGGGATGAAGGACGCGGGTGCCGGTCCGCCCAGGTCGGCCAGCCGGCCGTCGTAGAAGGCACGGCGGACGGTCTGGGCCTCCATCGGCGCCCGGGCAGCGCGGTCGCCGGAGATGACGGCCGTGACGGGGCCGGGGCGGACCCGGCCGTGGGCGTAGGTGGTGAAGAGGTGCTTGTACCGCTGGAGATGCCGGTCGAGTTCGAGGTACGTCGAGGAGCCCTCGGTCTTGATGTCGATGAGCAGCTGGAGCGGGCGGCGGTGCCCCCGGTACACGGACCCGTGGTGGGCCCTGACGCGGGCGGCCAGCGGGTCGAGGTAGAGGGATGCGAGGGTGCGGCTCGGGTCGAGGTCCTCGGGGTCGTGGGCGACGAGGAGTTGGCCGCCGACGAGGTAGATGTCGGCCTCGACGCTGCCGAAGCGGTGGTCGAGGGCGTCGAGGAGGGGACGCGGGTGCTCGTAGTCGTTGTGGGCGTGGGCGCGCCACAACGGGCGGCGGTGACGGTGCTGTTCCCCGGCCGCCGCGCGCGAGGCGGGCACGGCGACGGCGCCCGCGAGGGCGGCACCGAAGGTGGTGAGGACTCTGCGGCGGGTCGTGAGGGCCATGCTCTGCCTCCCTGGAGGACCGTACGGGAACGCAGGAAGTATGCGATCCGGGACGGCCACATAGGCAGGGCCGGGAGAGGAGTTGGCCGGACTGCCGCTGTCCGTTCATCTGGTCCGTGCGGGGGACACGGGAAAGCCCGCCCCAGGTCGGGCGGGCTTTGCCGGGTGAACGTCAGGGAGCGCGCAGGTCGACGAGTTCGGCCAGTGCCTCGCGGTGGGCGCCCGCCGTGCCGTAGGCGATCGCGTCGGCCTTGGCCCGCTTCAGATACAGGTGGATCGGGTGCTCCCAGGTCATGCCGATGCCTGCGTGCAGTTGCAGCGCCTCCTCGGCGGCGCGCACGGCGACCGACGCCGCGTAGGCCTGGGCCACGGCGACCGCCACGGCCGTCTCCTGGCCGAGCGGGTCGTTCGCGAGCGCGTCGGCGGCGTTGCGGGCGGCGGCACGGAGACTGACGACCTCCAGCCACAGCTGGGCGAGCCGGTGCTTGAGCGCCTGGAAGCCGCCGACGGGCCGGTTGAACTGCTTGCGCTCCTTGAGATAGCGCACGGTCTCCGTCAACGCCCATTCGGCGAGCCCGAGTTGCTCGGAGGCGAGCAGTCCGGCGGCGGAGCGCAGGGCGCGGCGGACGGCGGGTTCGGCGTCGCCGAGAAGGCGGCCCGGGGCGCCGTCGAGCACGACCTTCGCCACCGGCCGGGTCAGGTCCAGGGACACCTGCGGGGTGATGGTGGCGGCGTCCGCGTCGACCGCGTACAGACCGCCGTCGTCGGCGGGCACCAGCAGCACATCGGCGACGGCTGCGTCCGCGATCGCGGTCAACTCCCCGTGCAGAGCGCCGCCTTCATGGCGTACGACCCGGTAGGCGGCGCCCGCCGGCACGTTCAACGCCACCGCGAGCGCGCCGATCCGCCGCCCGGAGGCCAGCTCGGCGAGGAGGTCGTCGGCGTCGCAGGCCAGCAGGGCTTCTGTCGCGACCACGGCGCTCGTCAGGTACGGCACGGGGGCGACCGCGCGGCCCAACTCCTCCATGACCACCGCGGTTTCGCGGTGCGTGGCGCCCTGGCCGCCCTTCTCCTCGGGCACCAGCAGGCCCGCGAGGCCCATGCCGTCGGCGAGGGCCTTCCAGGCCGCGAGGTCGTGCGGGGTGCCGGACTCGGTGCGGGCGATGACACCGGGCGCGTCGCAGTGGTCGGCGAGCAGATCCCGTACGGCGGACCGCAGCGCCTCTTCCTCCTCGGAGTACAGGAGATCCGTCATCGGGCCAGGTCCTTCCATGCGACGTCCTTGTCGGTGCGCGGCTCGGACGGCAGGCCCAGGACGCGCTCGGCGACGATGTTCAGCAGGACCTCGCTGGTCCCGCCTTCGATGCTGTTGCCCTTGGAGCGCAGATAGCGGTAGCCGGCGTCGCGGCCGACGAAGTCCACCAGCTCCGGTCGGCGCATGGTCCAGTCGTCGTACAACAGACCTTCCTCGCCGCGGAGTTCGACCTCCAGGCCGCTGATCTCCTGGTTGAGGCGGGCGAACGCGAGCTTCATGCCGGCGCCCTCGGGGCCGGGCTGGCCGGCCACGAGCTGTTGGCGCAGCCGCTCACCGGTGAGACGGGCGACCTCGGCGTCGACCCACAGCTTCAGCAACCGCTGGTGGAGGTCGTGGGTGCGCAGTTCGGGCCGCTCGCGCCAGGTCCTGGCGACCGGGCCGATCATGCCGCCCTCGCGGGGCAGCCGCATACCGCCGATGGCGACGCGTTCGTTGTTCAGCGTGGTCTGCGCGACCCGCCAGCCGTCGCCGACCTCGCCCAGGCGGCGGGCGTCGGGAATGCGGACGTCGGTGAGGAACACCTCGTTGAACTCGGCCTCGCCGGTGATCTGGCGCAGCGGCCGGACCTCGACGCCCGGGTCGGTCATGTCACACAGGAAGTAGGTGATGCCCGCGTGCTTGGGCACGTCCGGGTCGGTGCGGGCGATGAGGATGGCCCAGCGGGCGACATGGGCGCTGGAGGTCCACACCTTCTGCCCGTTGACGACCCAGTCCTCGCCCTCCCGGACGGCGCGCGTGCCGAGCGCGGCGAGGTCGGATCCGGCGCCGGGTTCGCTGAACAGCTGGCACCACACCTCCTCGCCGGTCCACAGGGGCCGCAGATAGCGCTGCTTCTGGTCCTCGGTGCCGTACTTGAGGATCGTCGGGGCGGCCATGCCGAGGCCGATGCCGATGCGCCGCGGGTCGTTGTCGGGGGCGCCCGCCGCCTCCAGCTCGGTGTCCACGACGACTTGGAGGGAGCGGGGCGCGCCCAGTCCGCCGAGGCCCTCGGGGTAGTGCACCCAGGCGAGGCCGGCGTCGAAGCGGGCCCTGAGGAAGTCGATCCTGTCGGTGCTCGCGGGCGGGTGTGCGGCCAGCAACTCGGCGGTGCGGCGCTTGAGTTCGGCTGCGTCGGTCATGCCCGGGCTCCTTCCGTCGGCAGGACGGCGATGCGGCCGGTGGTGGTCCCGTCGCCGACCCGCTGGACCGCGGCCGCCGCCTCGGCCAGCGGTACCCGCTCGCTCACCAGCGGCTTGATCGCGCCCCGGGCGGCCAGTTCGGTGAGCTGCTCGTGGCAGTGCCGGACCAGCTTGGGGTTCTTGGTGTTGTACAGGCCCCAGTGCAGGCCGAGGACGGAGTAGTTCTTCACCAGGGCGTGGTTGAGCGAGGGGCTGGGGATCGTCCCGCTCGCGAAGCCGACGACGACGATCCGGCCCTCGAAGGCCACGGCCTTGGCGGACTGGGTGTAGGCCTCGCCGCCCACGGGGTCGTAGATCACGTCGGCGCCCCGGCCGCCGGTGGCCTCCTTGACCGCGGCGATCACGTCCTCGCTCCTGCGGTCGATGACCAGGTCGCAGCCCAGCTCCCGGGCGACGGCGGCCTTGTCGGCGCCGCCGACGACACCGATCACCCGCGCGCCGGCCGCCTTGCCGAGCTGCACGGCCGCGCTGCCGACCCCTCCTGCGGCAGCGTGGACGAGCAGCGTCTCCCCGGCCTCCAGCCGGGCCCGGCGGTGCAGGCCGAACCAGCCCGTCTGGTAGCCGATGTGCAGGGCGGCCGCCTCGGCGTCGTCCAGCGAGTCGGGCGCGGGCAGCAGGGCGGCGGCGTCCGCGACGGCGTACTCGGCGAAACCGCCGTACGGCAGGGCGGGGTTGGCGATGACCCGCCGCCCGTCCTCGGTCTCGCCGCAGATCTCCAGGCCGGGGGTGAACGGCAGCGGGGGCCTGACCTGGTAGTGGCCGCGGACCATGAGCACGTCCGGGAAGTTGACGTTGGCGGCACGCACCTTCAGCAGGACCTGGCCGTCACCGGGCATGGGCCGCGCCACGTCCTCCAGGCGCATCACCTCGCCCGGCTCGCCGTTCTCGTGCACTTGCCATGCCTGCATGCGGTGCCTCCACGGGACTGCGTCGTCGTACCGGAGTCATGACCGGGGTATGACCGGCGTCCACCGCATACTAAGCGGTCGCTTGTCGTGAGGGAACCGTCGGCGTCAGTCGTCTTCGCCACTCCTGCGCCTCGACCGGGCCCGCACGTGCATCCGCTCCCCCTGCGGCCCGAACAGGCTGAGGAATTCCACCGGCCCCTCCCCCGTCGACCCGAACCAGTGCGGCACCCGGGTGTCGAACTCGACGGCCTCCCCCGCGGTCAGCACGATGTCGTGGTCGCCGAGGACCATCCGCAGCCGCCCCGCCATCACGTACAGCCACTCGTAGCCCTCGTGGGTCCGCGGTTCGGGCTCGGCCTGTTCCTGCGGCACCAGGACCTTGAAGGCCTGGAGTCCGCCGGGCTGCCGGGTCAGCGGCCAGTACGTGCGGCCGTGCCGCCTGATCGGCTCGGCCCGCACCCGGGGATCGCGCACCGCGGGCGCGGCCACCAGCTCGTCCAGCGCCACCTCGTGCGCCCGCGCGATCGGCAGCAGCAGCTCCAGGCTGGGCTTGCGCAGCCCCGACTCCAGCCGGGAGAGCGTGCTCACCGAGATACCGGTCGCCTCGGACAGACCGGCGAGCGTCGCGCCCCGCTCCTTCCGGATCCGCCGCAGCCGGGGGCCGACCTCCGCGAGGACCTCGTCCATGCCGTCGTCACTCATGACACCTATTGCAGTTTCAGCAAACATGTTTGTCAAGGTGGCAGTGGCCGCGCGACTGTCTCAGTGGAGGTGGTCACCATGACCGAGAACAACATCGACACGTACGAGGTGGTCGTCGTCGGCGGCGGCGCGGCCGGACTGTCCGCCGCGCTGGTCCTGGGCCGGGCCCGGCGCCGGACGCTGGTCGTCGACGCGGGTGAGCCCCGCAACGCTCCCGCCGCGCACATGCAGGGCTATCTGTCCCGGGACGGGATGTCCCCGGCCGACTTCCTGGCGGTGGGCCGCGAGGAGATCGCCCGGTACGGCGTCGAGCT
The DNA here is from genome assembly GCF_001685355.1 of Streptomyces lincolnensis. Lineage (GTDB taxonomy): Bacteria > Actinomycetota > Actinomycetes > Streptomycetales > Streptomycetaceae > Streptomyces > Streptomyces lincolnensis. The sequence goes on from NZ_CP016438.1 coordinate 1,662,106, forward strand.
GGTGCGCGACCGGGTGGTGGACGTGGCCGAGGGCTTCACCGTGGATCTGGCGGGCGGACGCACCGTCCGGGCCCGGCGCCTGGTGATCGCGACCGGCCTGAAGGACGAGCTGCCCGAGGTCCCCGGCCTCGCCGAGCGCTTCGGGCGCGATGTGCTGCACTGCCCGTACTGCCACGGCTGGGAGGTGCGCGACCAGGCGTTCGGCGTGCTCGCCACCACCCCGATGAGCGTGCACCAGGCGTTGATCGTCTCCCAGTGGTCGAAGGACGTGACCTTCTTCCTGCACACCGTCGCCGAGGAGGAGCTGTCGGACGACGACCTGCGCAGGCTGGCGGCGGCCGGGGTCGAGGTGGTGCCCGGCGTGGTCTCCGCACTGGTCACGGAGGACGACCGGCTCACCGGCGTCCGGCTCGCGGACGGCACCTCGCACGACCGCGAGGTGCTGTTCGTGGCACCCCGGGCCGTCCCGCAGACCGATCTGCTGCGGCGCCTGGGCGCGGAGCTGGTCGAGACCCCGTTCGGCGCTTACCCCGTCGTCGACGAGACGGGTCTGACCAGCGTCCCGGGCGTGTGGTCCGCGGGCAACGCGCGGGGCTTCGGCGAGCAGGTCGTGAACGCGGCGGCCGGCGGGTACCGGGCCGGCGCCACGATCAACGGCGAGCTGCTGATGACGGACCTCGACGCGGCCGTCGGGGTGTAGAGCGTCCGCCTCCGGTGCACCATGGCTGCATGCTGTTGACCCGGCTGGCCCGTGTGTCCCAGGAGGTGGCCGCCACCTCGGCGCGCTCCCGGAAGATCGCGCTCCTCGCCGAGCTGTTCCGGGACGCCGAGGCGGCGGACGTGCCGATCGTCATCCCCTATCTCGCCGGACGGCTGCCCCAGGGGCGCCTCGGTGTCGGCTGGAAGATGCTGAGCCGGCCGGTCGCCCCGGCCTCCGAACCGACGCTGACCGTGCGCGAGGTGGATGCCCTGCTCAGCGCGCTCGGCAAGGTCTCGGGTGCCGGCTCACAGGCCGAGCGGGCCCGGCTGGTCGGGGAGCTGATGGGCGCGGCGACGGAGGGCGAGCAACGCTTCCTGCTCGGGCTGATCAGCGGCGAGGTGCGGCAGGGCGCGCTGGACGCGGTCGCCATCGAGGGCCTCGCCCGGGCGACCGAGGCGCCCCCGGCGGACGTGCGGCGGGCCGTGATGCTCGCGGGCTCGCTCCAGACGGTGGCCGAGGCCCTGCTCGCGGACGGCCCCTCGGCGCTGGACCGCTTCCGGCTGACCGTGGGCCGCCCCGTCCTGCCGATGCTCGCCCACAGCGCCTCCTCGGTCGCCGAGGCGGTCGGGAAGCTCGGTGCCTCGACGGTCGAGGAGAAGCTGGACGGCATCCGTGTCCAGATCCACCGCGACGGCGACGTCGTCCGCCTGTACACCCGCACCCTCGACGACATCACCGACCGGCTGCCCGAACTGACCTCGGCCGCACTGGAGTTGCGGGGCGAGCGGTTCATCCTGGACGGCGAGGTGATCGCCTTCGACGAGGACGGCCGTCCCCGCTCCTTCCAGGAGATCGCCGGCCGGGTCGGCTCCCGCGTGGACGTGACCACGGCCGCCCGCACGGTTCCCGTCTCCCCCGTCTTCTTCGACGCGCTGTCCGTCGACGACCGCGACCTGCTCGACCTGCCGTTCGCCGAGCGGCACGCGGAGCTGGCCCGGCTGGTGCCCGAGCCGATGCGGGTGCGCCGCACGGTGGTGGCCGGCCCCGAGGACGTCGGTACGGCGGAGGAGTTCCTCGCCGAGACCCTGAAGCGCGGTCACGAGGGGGTCGTGGCGAAGTCCCTCGACGCCCCCTACAGCGCGGGCCGGCGCGGCGCGTCCTGGCTGAAGGTCAAGCCCGTGCACACCCTCGACCTGGTGGTCCTGGCCGCCGAGTGGGGCCACGGCCGCCGCACCGGCAAGCTCTCCAACCTCCACCTCGGCGCCCGCACCGCCGACGGCGGCTTCGCCATGCTCGGCAAGACCTTCAAGGGCATGACCGACGCCCTGCTCACCTGGCAGACCGAACGGCTCCGGGAACTGGCCGTGGACACCGACGGCCACGTGGTGACCGTACGCCCCGAACTCGTCGTGGAGATCGCCTACGACGGTCTCCAGAGGTCCACCCGCTACCCGGCCGGCGTCACCCTGCGCTTCGCCCGCGTCGTCCGCTACCGGGAGGACAAGCGGCCGCAGGACGCGGACACGGTCGAGACCCTGCTCGCCGCCCATCCGGAGGTACGGCCGTGAAGCGCAGCGCGGGCCTGCTGCTGTTCCGCCACACCGACCACGGCCTGGAGGTGTTGCTCGGACACATGGGCGGCCCCTTCTTCGCCCGCCGCGACGCCGGGGCATGGACCGTCCCCAAGGGCGAGTACGACCCGGAGGAGACCGCCTGGGACGCCGCCCGCCGCGAGTTCCAGGAGGAGCTGGGCCTGCCGCCGCCCGACGGGGAGGCCGTACCGCTCGGCGAGGTCCGGCAGACGAACGGGAAGACCGTCACCGCGTGGGCGGTGGAGGCGGACCTCGACCCGGCCACCGTCGTCCCGGGGACCTTCCGCATGGAGTGGCCCCCGAAGTCCGGCGAGTTCCGGGACTTCCCCGAGCTGGACCGCGTGGAGTGGTTCGGCCTGGACCGGGCGCGGGCCGTGATCGTGAAGGCCCAGGCCGCGTTTCTCGACCGGCTGGCGGAGCACTCGGCCTGAGCAGCCGCGTACGCGTTGCGGTCACCGGCGCGGCGCGGGAAGGTCGAAGCACAGTCAGCTCTTCAGGAGGTCGGTCATGCCCATCGCGACGGTGAACCCGGCGAACGGCGAGACGCTCAAGCGGTACGAGGCCATGGGCGAGCAGGAGATCGAGCGCCGGCTCCAGCTCGCGGAGGCCACCTTCCGCACCTATCGCCTGACGACCTTCGACGAGCGCGCCCGGCTGCTGCGCCGTGCCGCCGACCTGCTCGACGAGGACCAGCGGGACATCGCCCGCCTGATGACCACCGAGATGGGCAAGCCGGTCAAGCAGGCCCGCGCCGAGGCCGCGAAGTGCGCCAAGGCGATGCGCTGGTACGCCGACCACGCCCCCGAACTGCTCGCCGACGAGGAGCCCTCCGCCGACGACGTGAAGGACTCCGGCGCCTCCCGCGCCCTGGTCCGCTACCGGCCGCTGGGCCCGGTGCTCGCGGTGATGCCGTGGAACTTCCCGCTGTGGCAGGTGGTCCGCTTCGCGGCCCCCGCCCTGATGGCGGGCAACGTGGGCCTGCTCAAGCACGCCTCCAACGTCCCGCAGACGGCCCTCTACCTGGAGGACCTGTTCCACCGCGCGGGCTTCGGCGAGGGCACCTTCCAGACCCTGCTGATCGGTTCCGGCGCGGTCGACGACATCCTGCGCGACGACCGCGTCAAGGCGGCCACGCTCACCGGCAGCGAGCCCGCGGGCCGGGCCGTCGCCTCCACCGCCTCACAGATGATCAAGAAGACGGTGCTGGAACTCGGCGGCAGCGACCCCTACGTCGTGATGCCGTCCGCCGACATCGACCGCGCCGCCGAGATCGCGGTGACCGCCCGGGTGCAGAACAACGGCCAGTCCTGCATCGCCGCCAAGCGGTTCATCGTCCACACGGACGTGTACGACGCCTTCGCCGAACGGTTCGTACGGGGCATGCAGACGCTGAAGGTCGGCGACCCGCTGGAGGAGGACACCGAGATCGGCCCGCTCGCCAGCGAGCAGGGCCTGGCCGACCTGGAGGAACTCGTCGACGACGCCACCCGCGGTGGCGCCCGCGTGCTGTGCGGCGGCGAACGGCCCGACCGCGACGGCTGGTACTACCGGCCGACCGTCCTCGCCGGCATCACCCGCGAGATGCGCATCCACCGCGAGGAGGCCTTCGGCCCGGTCGCCACGCTGTACCGGGCGGCCGACCTGGACGAGGCCGTGCTGATCGCCAACGACTCGCCGTTCGGGCTGAGTTCCAACGTCTGGACGCGGGACGAGGCCGAGATCGACCGGTTCGTACGGGATCTGGAGGCCGGCGGTGTGTACGTCAACGGCATGACCGCCTCCCACCCGGCGTTCCCGTTCGGCGGCGTCAAGCGGTCCGGATACGGGCGTGAGCTGTCCGGGCACGGAATCCGCGAGTTCTGCAACATCACGACGGTTTGGCACGGAGCGTGACGCTTGCGCAGCTACGATCCCGGGTGTGAACCGCGAAGTGACTCTGCCTCTGATCGTCGATGACCGCGGGACCTTGCAAGTGGCTGCCGCCGATGTCAGCAAGCTTTTGCGGACCGTTGGTGGGCGGTGGCTGCATCTGGTCGAAGCCGGGGAAGAGGGGCTGGACGAGGACACGGTTGCTGCACTGACGATCGAGCTGGCGAAGCTGGCCGATCGGATTGATGTGGCGTGTATTGCGCACAGTAGCGGGGGTGCGCCGTAGGGGTTCTGTCCGTCGCCGTGTGCTGGTTCATCGTGGCTGGTCGCGCAGTTTCCCGCGCCCCTTGGGTCGGGACCCTCGTCCTGCGTTTGGAGTAGCACCGCGCGAGATCGCCTGTCCCTCGGGTGAAGGTGGACTGGACCACTCTCTGAGGCGAAAGCAGGCACGGTTCATGGCGACTTTGTGCAGACCCTCGGTGTCCGTTCCGGAGCATGTGATCACGATGGAGGAGACGCTGGAGCTGGCGCGCTCCCGTCACGCGGACCACCCCCAACTGCCGCTGGCGCTCAAGCTGATCGAGAACACGGGCGTACGCACCCGGCACATCGTGCAGCCCATCGAGGAGACGCTGAAGCACCCCGGGTTCGAGGAGCGCAACAAGATCTACGTGGCCGAGGCGAAGGCCCGGGTGCCCTCGGTGGTGCAGCGGGCGCTGGACGACGCGGAGCTGCTCACCCGCGACATCGACGTGATCATCTACGTCTCGTGCACGGGCTTCATGATGCCGTCGCTGACCGCCTGGCTGATCAACGAGATGGGCTTCGAGTCCACCACCCGGCAGATACCCATAGCCCAGCTGGGCTGTGCGGCCGGCGGTGCCGCCATCAACCGGGCGCACGACTTCTGCTCGGCCTACCCGGAGGCCAACGCCCTCATCGTGGCCTGCGAGTTCTGCTCGCTGTGCTACCAGCCCACCGACCTCGGCATCGGATCGCTGCTGTCCAACGGCCTGTTCGGCGACGGGATCGCCGCCGCGGTGGTGCGGGGCAAGGGCGGCGAGGGCATCGCGCTCGAACGCAACGGCTCGTACCTGATCCCCAAGACCGAGGAGTGGATCATGTACGACGTCCGGGCCACCGGCTTCCACTTCCTGCTGGACAAGCGGGTGCCGGCCACCATGGAGCCGCTCGCCCCGGCGCTCCGGGACCTCGCGGGGCTGCACGGCTGGGACGCGGCCGACCTGGACTTCTACATCGTCCACGCCGGCGGGCCCCGCATCCTCGACGACCTCAGCAAGTTCCTCCAGGTCGACCCGCACGCCTTCCGGTTCAGCCGGGCCACGCTCACCGAGTACGGCAACATCGCCAGCGCCGTCGTCCTGGACGCACTGCGCCGGCTGTTCGACGAGGGCGGCGCCCACGACCGGGCACGCGGGCTGCTCGCCGGGTTCGGTCCCGGTATCACCGCGGAGATGGCCCTCGGCCGCTGGCAGCGGGCGGACGTCGGGACGGCCACACGTGACGACAGGACGGCAGTGAGTACGGCATGACGGAAGAGACGCTCGCCGAGACCCTCCCCCCGGTGACGGACTGGCCCGCGCTCGATCTGAACGGCGTGGACTTCGACCCGGTCCTCGCCGAGCTGATGCGCCAGGGCCCGGTCACCCGGATCAAGCTGCCCAACGGCGAGGGCTGGGCCTGGCTGGTGACCCGCCACGACGACGTGCGCATGGTGACCAACGACCCCCGGTTCGGCCGCGAGGCCGTCATGGACCGCCAGGTCACCCGGCTCGCCCCGCACTTCATCCCGGCCCGTGGCGCGGTCGGATTCCTGGACCCGCCCGACCACACCCGGCTGCGCCGCTCGGTCGCCGCCGCGTTCACGGCCCGCGGGGTGGAGCGGGTGCGCGAGAAGTCCCGCCGGCTGCTGGACGAACTCGTCGGCGGCATGCTCCGGGACGGCCCGCCCGCCGACCTCGTCGCGAGCGTCCTGACCCCCTTCCCCATCGCCGTGATCTGCGAGCTGATGGGTGTGCCGGCGGCCGACCGGCACACCATGCACACCTGGACGCAGCTGATCCTGTCCTCCGCGCACGGTGCCCAGGTCAGCGAGAAGGCCAAGAACGAGATGGGCGCCTGTTTCGCGGACCTCATCGGGCTCCGCGAGGGCAGCACGGCCGAGGACGTCACCTCACTGCTCGGCGCCGCCGTGGGCCGGGAGGAGATCACGACGGAGGAGGCCGTGGGGCTCGCGGTGCTCCTCCAGATCGGCGGTGAGGCGGTCACCAACAACAGCGGCCAGATGTTCTACCTCCTGCTGACCCGTCCGGACCTCGCCGAACGGCTGCGCGCCGAGCCGGAGATCCGCCCGAAGGCCATCGACGAGCTGCTGCGCCACATCCCGCACCGCAACGCCGTCGGCCTCTCCCGGATCGCCCTGGAGGACGTGGAGATCCGGGGCCACCGGATCCGGGCGGGCGACGCGGTCTACGTGTCCTACCTGGCCGCCAACCGCGACCCGGAGGTCTTCCCGGACCCGGACACGATCGACCTCACCCGCAGCCCCAACCCCCATGTGTCCTTCGGTTTCGGCCCGCACTACTGCCCGGGCGGCATGCTGGCCCGCCTGGAGTCCGGGCTCCTTGTCGACACGCTGCTGGACCGCGTGCCGGACCTGCGTCTCGCCGTACCGCCGGAGCAGGTCCCCTTCAAGAAGGGCGCGCTGATCCGCGGGCCCGAGGCCCTTCCGGTCATCTGGTGAGCGGGCGATGACGGCGACGGAGGGCCTGCTGGTCCCGCCGGGTCACGGCCGTGTCGTCCAGACCCCGGCCCAGCACGTCACCTTCAAGGTGACCGGCTCCCACTCCCGCACGGCCTCCACCTTCGAGGTGATCGTGCCCCCGGGCTTCGACGTCGGCGCCCATGTCCACACCCGCAGCGAGGAGTTGTTCTACGTCCTCGACGGCGAACTGGACGTGCTCGCCTTCGAGCCGAGGATCCGTACCCCGGACCACTGGCAGCGCTGGGAGTCCCTTTCCGGAAACCGCGTCGTGCGGGCGACTCCGGGTACGGTCGTCGTCGTACCGCCGGGGTGCCCGCACGCCTTCGCCAACCCGACGGACTCCCCCGCGAAGATGTTCTTCCAGGCGAGCCCGCCGCCGGACCACGAGCGCTACTTCGAGGAACTCCTGGAGATCCTCGACGGTGGCGGCCCACCGGATCACGCGGCGATCGAGCAACTCCGGTCGAGATACGACATCGAACAACTCACCCCTTTGAAACACCGGTGAGCTGCCCTACCTGAAGGGGCGCGGGGAACTGCGCGACCAGCCCCCACACGCCCGCAGCCGCTCGACTACCGAATGGACATCCCCGAGAGCGTCCGGGCGATCACCAGCCGCTGGATCTCACTCGTGCCCTCGAAGATCGTGTAGATCGCCGCGTCCCGGTGCATCCGCTCCACCGGATACTCCCGCGTATAGCCGTTTCCGCCCAGGATCTGCACCGCCTGCGCGGTGACCTTCTTCGCGGTCTCACTGGCGAACAGCTTGGACATCGAGCCCTCGGCGGCCGTGAACTGCTTGCCGCTAATCGCCATCCAGGAGGCGCGCCAGACGAGCAGACGGGCCGCGTCGATGGACGTCCGCATGTCGGCCAGCTGGAAGGCCACGCCCTGGTTGTCGATGATCGGCCGCCCGAACTGCTCCCGCGTCTTGGCGTAGTCGAGGGCGACCTCGTAGGCGGCCCGAGCCGTGCCGACCGCCATGGCTCCCACCGCGGGGCGGCTCGCCTCGAACGTGGCCATCGCCGCGTTCTTCACGCGCTCCCCGCCCGCCTTGGCCCGCTCGCGGGCCCGTGCCAGCCGCTCGTCCAGCTTCTCCTTGCCGCCGAGGAGGCAGGAACCGGGGACCCGGGCGTCCTCCAGGACGACCTCGGCGGTGTGCGAGGCGCGGATGCCGTGCTTCTTGAACTTCTGCCCCTGGGACAGCCCCGGCGTGTTCGGCGGGACGATGAAGGAGGCGTGGCCCTTGGAGCCCAGTTCCGGGTCGACCACGGCGACGACGACATGGACGTTGGCGATACCGCCGTTGGTCGCCCAGGTCTTCGTGCCGTTGAGAATCCACTCGTCCTTGGCTTCGTCGTACACCGCACGGGTACGCATGGAGGCGACGTCGGAACCGGCGTCCGGCTCGGAGGAGCAGAAGGCCGCGACCTTGACATCGTTGACATCGCCGTACATCTGGGGAATCCAGGTGCCGATCTGTTCCTCGGTGCCGTTGGCGAGGACACCGACGGCGGCGAGGCCGGTCCCGACGATGGAGAGGGCGATGCCCGCGTCGCCCCAGAAGAGTTCCTCCATGGCCATGGGTATGCCGAGGCCCGTAGGGTCGAAATACTGCTGGGCGTAGAAGTCCAGGGAGTAGATGCCGAGCTTCGCCGCCTCCTGGATGACCGGCCAGGGAGTCTCCTCACGCTCGTCCCATTCGGCGGCCGCGGGGCGGATCACATCGGCGGCGAAACCGTGCAACCAGTCCCGGACCTCCCTCTGTTCGTCGTTGAGCTCCATGGTGAACTCGGCCATGTCCCCTCCAGAGGCGACGTACGTGCGTGTTACTAACGGTAACACCGAGTCTGTTACTGGTCGGTAGGAAAAGTCAACTCCTACCGACCGGTCGGCAGCCCGTTCGATGCAACGACCATCCGAAGTGTTAGTTTGCGCAGGCGTTACCTATTCAGCACCGGTGGGGGAGATTTCATGGACACCACACAGCGGACCGATCAACAGCGGTCCGCCGACCGCCGTCGGCGCGAGCTGCTGGAGGCCGCGGACAGAGTGGTGCTGCGCGACGGTCCCCAGGCCTCGATGAACGCGATCGCGGCGGAGGCCGGGATCACAAAGCCGATCCTTTACCGCCACTTCGGCGACAAGGGTGGACTTTACGCGGCCTTGGCCAAGCGGCACACCGACGCGTTGCTGGATTCGCTGCGAGCCGCGCTGGACGCGCCGGCCGAGCGCCGGGAGCGGGTCGAGGCGACGCTGGACACCTACCTCGCGGCGATCGAGGCGCGGCCTCAGGTGTACCGGTTCCTGATGCATCCCGCGGAGGCGGGGCAGGTCGGGGACCAGGAGTTCGATGTCGGCAAGCACAGCTGGCCGCTGCTGCGCAGGATGGGTGAGGAACTGGCCCAGGTCATCGAGGAACGGCTGGATCTCGGCCCCGGCAGCCAGCAGCTGGCCCGGGTGTGGGGGCACGGCATCGTCGGGATGATGCACGCGGCGGGTGACTGGTGGCTCGGGGAACGGCCGTGCCCCCGGGACGAGTTGGTGCGCAGTCTGGCCGATCTGCTGTGGGGTCGCCTGGCGGCGGCCGGGGACAAGGTGGGCGGGCCGGGGTTCTGACGGTCCTAAGGACGCTGCGGTCCCCCGCTCCAGGAAGCTCGCCCTGCCTGCCGCATCAGGCGACGGTGGCGCCAGCCCGTCAGCCGGTCCGCGTACACCCGGCCCTCCAGGTGGTCGCACTCGTGTTGCAGACATCTCGCGAAGAAGCCCGTGCCGTGGACGGTGACCGGCTCCCCCGTCGTCGTGAAGCCCTCGACGACCGCGTGGTCGTGACGTTCCGTGCCCGCTTCCAGGCCCGGTAGGGACAGGCAGCCCTCCGGGCCGCGCAGGACCAGGCCGTCGGCCTCGACCAGGCGGGGGTTGACGAGATGGCCGAGATGGCGCCGGTCCTCGTCGTCGGGACAGTCGTAGACGAAGACGCGCAGCGATCGGCCGATCTGGTTCGCGGCGAGGCCGACGCCCTCGGCGGCGTACATCGTGGCGAACAAGTCCTCCACGAGGTCGGCCAGTTCGGGGCCGAAGTCGGTGACGTCCTCGCAGGGGGCGTGCAGGACGTCGTCGCCGAGCAGGCTGAGGGGTCGGACGCGCCCGCGGGCGCCCGGGATAGGGCCTTGTCGCATGGCCGCAAGGGTACGGTCCTGACTGTCACGCGAAGCTCGTGCGGGCGCCGCGGTTCGGGAGTGCGAATGGATCTCGATAGGCTGAGGTCCACACCACGTTGCCGAATGGCTTCAGGCGCGGCGCGTACGCAAGGAGGATCGAGAACTGATGGCAGGCAACTCGGACCCGCTCACGCCGCGGGCCAAGATCGCCGTTACCGCGGGCAAAGCGGTCGCGGCGGCATCCCGCGCCGCGGGGCGCGGCAGCGGTTCGGTGATCGGTGGCCGGGTGGCACTCAAGCTCGACCCCGACCTGCTCGCCAGGCTCGCCCAGAACCTGGACGTGACCCTGGTCTCGGCGACCAACGGCAAGACCACCACCACCCGGCTGATCGCCGAGGCGCTGCGGGCCGCCGGCCCGGTCGTCTCCAACGCGCTCGGCGCCAACATGCCGGCCGGCATCACCTCGGCGCTCGCGGGCAGCTCGGACGCGCGCTTCGGCGTCATCGAGGTGGACGAGAAGTACCTCGCCGGAGTGGCCCGGGACACCGACCCGAAGTGCATCGCGCTGCTCAACCTCTCCCGCGACCAGCTCGACCGTGCCGCCGAGACCCGCATGCTCGCCGAGAACTGGCGCGAGGGGCTGGCCGGTTCCAAGGCCGTCATCGTGGCCAACGCCGACGACCCGCTGGTCGTGTGGGCCGCCTCCTCCTCCCCCAATGTGATCTGGGTCGCCGCCGGACAGATGTGGAAGGACGACGCCTGGTCCTGCCCGTCCTGCGGTGGCGTGATGCAGCGGCCCGGCGACGACTGGTTCTGCGGTGAGTGCGGGTTCCGGCGGCCGACGCCGAGCTGGGCGCTGTCCGGGGACCACGTCCTCGACCCGCACGGATCCGCCTGGCCCATCCATCTCCAGCTGCCGGGCCGGGCCAACAAGGCCAACGCCGCCTCCTCGGCCGCCGTCGCCGCCGTCTTCGGCGTGCCGCCGCAGGTCGCCCTGGAACGCATGTACCAGGTGCAGGCCGTCGCCGGACGGTACGACGTCGTGCAGTTCATGGAGCGGGACCTCAGACTCCTGCTCGCGAAGAACCCGGCCGGCTGGCTGGAGACGTTCAGCCTGATCGACCCGCCGCCGACCCCGGTGATCCTCTCGGTCAACGCGCGCGGCGCCGACGGCACCGACACCTCCTGGCTGTGGGACGTCGACTACACCCGGCTGACCGGCCACCCGATCTGCGTCATCGGCGACCGGAAACTGGACCTCGCGGTGCGTCTGGAGGTCGCGAACCAGCACTTCCAGGTGTGCGAGAACATCGACCAGGCCGTGCAGATGAGCCCGCCCGGCCGCATCGAGGTCATCGCCAACTACACCGCCTTCCAGGACCTGCGCCGCCGCGTCGGCAACTGACACACTCAGGGGACTTTTGTGAGCGACAACAGCCTGCGGGTCGTCTGGATCTACCCCGACCTGCTCAGCACCTACGGTGACCAGGGCAACGTCCTGGTCGTCGAGCGCCGCGCCCGGCAGCGCGGCCTCGACGTGGCCCGCCTCGACGTACGCAGCGACCAGCCGATCCCGACCTCCGGCGACATCTACCTGATCGGTGGCGGCGAGGACCGGCCGCAGCGGCTCGCGGCCGAGCGGCTGCGCCGAGACGGCGGTCTGCACCGGGCCGTGGAGAACGGCGCGATCGTCTTCTCGGTCTGTGCCGGCTACCAGATCCTCGGCCACGAGTTCATCAACGACCTCGGCCAGCGCGAGCCGGGCCTCGGCCTGCTCGACGTGGTCTCGGTGCGCGGCGAGGGCGAGCGGTGCGTCGGTGACGTGCTGGGCGACATCGACCCGCGGCTCGGCCTGCCCCCGCTGACCGGCTTCGAGAACCACCAGGGCATCACCCACCTCGGCCCCACCGCCCGCCCCCTCGCCAAGGTCCGCTTCGGCAACGGCAACGGCACGGGCGACGGCACCGAAGGCGCGTACAACGACACTGTCTTCGGTACGTACATGCACGGACCCGTCCTCGCGCGGAACCCGCTCATCGCCGATCTGCTGCTGAAGCTGGCGCTCGACGTCAACGCGCTGCCGCCGACCGACGACCGCTGGTACGAGGCCCTGCGCAACGAGCGCATCGCCTCCGCGGAGCAGCCTGCGTGAGGTGATGTACACCAGGTGTCCCACTCGGTGTAACCAGCCCGTCTGACGGCCCGTACACACAGGTGAGCGGGCTCGTCCAGCAGGCGGACGCGTGCTACGGTCCCGCCCCCTCCTGCCGCTAGGGTGGCGGGGTTCGAGCCGGACAGCGTGGTCCGGACCCGGCCCACGTCGAGAAGGTGTATCGGGCTATGCGCATTGGTGTCCTCACGTCCGGCGGCGACTGTCCCGGCCTGAACGCCGTCATCCGGTCCGTCGTGCACCGTGCCGTCGCCGACCACGGCGACGAGGTCATCGGTTTCCGGGACGGCTGGAAGGGCCTCCTGGAGTGCGACTACCTCAAGCTGGACCTCGACGCGGTGGGCGGCATCCTGGCCCGCGGCGGCACGATCCTCGGCTCCTCCCGCGTCCAGCCCTCGCATCTGCGGGACGGCGTGGAGCGGGCCCGGGGGCATGTCGAGGAGCTCGGACTCGACGCGATCATCCCGATCGGCGGCGAGGGCACCCTCAAGGCGGCCCGGCTGATGTCCGACGCCGGTCTGCCCGTCGTGGGCGTGCCGAAGACCATCGACAACGACATCGCGGTCACCGACGTCACCTTCGGCTTCGACACGGCCGTGGGGGTCGCGACGGAGGCGCTGGACCGGCTCAAGACCACCGCCGAGTCCCACCAGCGGGTGCTGGTCGTCGAGGTCATGGGACGCCACACCGGGTGGATAGCGCTGCACTCCGGCATGGCGGCCGGCGCCCACGCCATCGTGGTGCCGGAACGGCCCTTCGACATCGACGAGTTGACCCGCAAGGTCGGTGAGCGGTTCGAGGCGGGCAAGCGGTTCGCGATCGTCGTCGCGGCGGAGGGCGCCAAGCCGAAGCCCGGGACCATGGCGTTCGACGAGGGCGCCAAGGACATCTACGGGCACGAGCGGTTCGCGGGGATCGCGCGGCAGCTGTCCCTGGAGCTGGAGGCCCGGCTCGGCAAGGAGGCGCGGCCGGTGATACTCGGGCATGTGCAGCGGGGCGGTACGCCCACCGCGTACGACCGGGTGCTCGCCACGCGGTTCGGGTGGCACGCGGTGGAGGCCGTGCACCGTGGGGAGTTCGGTCACATGACCGCGCTGCGTGGGACGGACATCGTGATGGTGTCCCTCGCGGAGGCGGTCGAGACCTTGAAGACGGTGCCGGAGAACCGGTACGAAGAGGCCGAGTGCGTGCTGTAGCGCGCACGCGGCGAAGCCGCACCTCCTCCAGCCCCCGGTGACAGCGGTCGCCGGGGGCCGCTCTAGTCTTGGGGCGGCAGGAAACGTACAACCCCCCATGAATCAGGAGCCGGCGGAATGGAACACAGCGGGCACGGCATGACCATGGATCTGCCGCCGTTCACGCTGGGGCGGGGGCTCGGTTGGTCGGCCGACCCGTTCTTTCTGGTCGCCTGCGCGGTGGCACTCGCGCTGTACGCGTGGGGGGTCGTGCGGCTCGCACGACGTGGGGATTCCTGGTCGGCGGGGCGGACCGTGTCGTTCGTGGCGGGGGTGCTGTCCATCGGACTGATGATGTGCACCAGGCTGAACGACTACGGGATGGTCATGTTCAGCGTGCACATGGTGCAGCACATGGTGATCAGCATGCTGTCGCCGATCCTGATCCTGCTGGGGGCGCCGATCACGCTGGCGCTGCGGGCGCTGCCGGTGGCCGCCACCAGGGGCCGCAAGGGGCCGCGTGAACTGCTCCTGGCCCTGCTGCACAGCCGGTACATGCAGATCATCACGCATCCGGCGTTCACCATTCCGCTGTTCATCGCGAGCCTGTACGCGCTGTACTTCACCCCCCTGTTCGACTTCCTGATGGGATCGAAGACCGGGCACGTCGCGATGATGGTGCACTTCCTCGCCGTAGGCATCGTCTTCTTCTGGCCGATCATCGGGGTCGACCCGGGGCCGCACCGGCCGGGTTATCTGATGCGGATGCTGGAGCTGTTCGCGGGCATGCCGTTCCACGCGTTCTTCGGTATCGCACTGATGATGGCGTCCGAGCCCATGGTCGAGACGTTCAGGAATCCGCCCGCCTCCCTCGGTATCGACGCGCTGTCGGACCAGAACGCGGCCGGTGGTATCGCGTGGGCGTTCAGCGAGATCCCGTCCGTGCTGGTGCTGATCGCGCTGCTGTTCCAGTGGTACGGCTCCGAACAGCGGCAGGCCAAGCGCCAGGACCGGGCCGCCGACCGGGACGGCGACAAGGAACTCGAGGCATACAACGCCTATTTGGCCTCATTGAACGCACGCGGGCGTTGAGGGCTTCTTTCTTCAGTAGCATGAAGCGCGACGGGGGAACCGCCGGGGGGAGCGGTGATGACACTTCGCGCATTTATGCAAAGGCTCGCGAAAAGGATTGCGTGTCTGCTGGTTTGCGTTCTCGTGCTGAGCGGATGCAGCAGAGACGCACAATTGTTCGTCGTGAAAGCGGTCGCCGCGGGAGTTCCGTCACTGGCGCCGTTCTTCGACGAGCGCAGCGGACTGGGCCGGGATGCCCGGGTCCGGTCGCGGCCCGCGCCCGGCGGGCTCCAGCAGGGCGACACACCTGGCCTGTACGGGGGTTCGAAGCAGCCGACGATCTGTGACGTCGACGCGCTGGAGGACTTCCTCACCGATCCCGCCAATGAGCAGAAGGCACAGGCGTGGGCCCGTGCGCTGGACATCACCACGGACCGGATTCCGGATTATCTGGAACTCCTCACACCTGTTCTGCTGCGTCACGACACTCTCGTCAAGAACCACGACTACAAAAAGGGAAAGGCCGTCCCGTACAACTCGCTGCTCCAGTCGGGAATCGCGATTCTCGTGGATCGGCAGGGCCTTCCCGCCGTGAAGTGTTCGTGCGGAAATCCGCTGCGGCCTTTCGAGGGCGACACGACGAAGATCTCCGTCGAGTTCGAGGACGGCAACAAGAAGTGGCGCGGGTACGAGCGGGACGACGCGGTGGCCGTGCGGCCCGCCGCCCGGCCCCTGGCCCGGCTCGCCCTGGTCGACGTCGAGGAACCGGTGCGGGGCATCAACCGGCCGGTCGGCACGACGGGTGAGGACGACGCCACGTTCGACACCCGCGAGCGGCGCGCGGTGCCGAACCTCGCCGGAACGACGTTCGGGCAGGCGAGCCGGCACCTGGCCGACACGGGCCTGGCGGCCGACTACGCCGGACAGGGGCTGCCCGCCAACGGGGCCCGGGTCACGGCGTCCGACCCGCCGGCGGGCACCGAGCTGCGGTTCGGGGAGTACGTGATGCTGAGCGTGGCCGGCAACCCCACCGGGGACACCTCCGTCGGGCCGGCCACTCCCCCGCCGCCCGGGCCCTCCGGGCCGACGACGACACCGCCGCCACCGCCGCCACCGCCACCGCCGTCCAGCGGCGATCCCGGGACGTCGTCGTCGCCCGCGCCGCCGCCCTCCTCCGGTACGGCCTCCGGCTCCGAGCCGCCCGAGTCCGGCCGGCCACCGACGTCGAGCCCGCCGCCGAGTTCCGACCCGCCCCCGAGGTCCGAACCGCCCCCACCGAGCTCCGCGTCCGGGGCGGGTCCCGAGCCGCCCCCACGGGATCCTCCGCCCGCCTCCACCTCCCCGACCAGCTCTCCGCCCGAGACCACGTCCGCGCCGCCTCCGCCGGTCACGACCGCCGCGCCCCCGACCGGCGCCCCGGTCACCACCGGCGCACCGTCGGGCGGAGACACCGTTTCGGGCGGACCGGGGAGCGACGAGCCGACCGTCGGCGCGCTCGTGTAGCGCGTCCGCAGAACCCGGGAGTCGACCGGATGCCTTCAGGAACACCGACGTCGGGAGTGGGCCGGGTCGTCGCCGGCCGCTATGTGCTGCTGAACCGGCTGGGCAGCGGCGGCATGGGCCATGTCTGGCTCGCCCACGACCAGCGACTCGCCTGCGAGGTCGCGCTCAAGGAGATCGTGTTCCGCGACCCGGCCGAGGCGGGCCCCGAGCGGGAATCACGGGTCGCGCGGGCCCGCGCCGAGGCCCGGCACGCGGCCGGACTGCGCGGCCATCCGCACGTGGTGACCGTGCACGACGTCCTGGAGCACGACGGGCTGCCGTGGATCGTCATGGAGTACGTGGCGGGCGCCGTCGACCTGCGCGACCTGGTCCGCACCCGGGGGCCGCTCGCCCCCGCCGAGTGCGCCCGGATCGGGCTCGCCGTGCTGGACGCGCTGACCGCCGGGCACGAGCGGGGCGTGCTGCACCGGGACGTGAAACCGGCCAACATCCTGCTCGCCCCGGACCGCGGCGGGGCACCGTACGGACGCGTCCTGCTGACCGACTACGGCATCTCCGTGCAGCCGGACACCGGTGAACCGCGGTACACGCTGGCGTCGGTGCTCGTGGGCACCGCCGGGTATCTGGCGCCCGAGCGGGCCACGGGCGGGACGCCCACGCCGGCCGCCGACCTGTTCTCGCTGGGCTGCACGCTCTACCACGCGGTGGAGGGTGTGGGCCCCTTCGAGCGGGAGTCCCATCTCGCCGAGATCACCGCCGTGGTCATGGAGGAGCCCCGGCCGGCCCTGCGGGCGGGGGCGCTGGGGCCCGTACTGCGGTCCCTGCTCGCGAAGGACCCGGGGCAGCGGCCCACGGCGGCCGAGGCGGAGGCCGCGCTGTCCCGGATCGTCACGCCCCAGGCACAGGCGGATGCCTACGCCCGCACCCAGACCGATCTGGGCTCGCAGCCGCCCTGGGGCGTCCCTCCCCCGCCGCCCCCGCCACCCCCGCCCCCGGACCGCCCGGCGCCGCGCGGCTCCCGCGGGCCCGGGGAGGCGTACGGCTTCGGGCCGCCGCCCGTGGTCCCGGACCCGGCGCCACCCGTCCGGCGGCGGCGCCGCGAGCGTTCGCGCGTCCTGCGTGCCGTCCTGGCCGGAGTGCTCGGGGCGGTGCTGGCGCTGGGCGGGGTCTGGTACGCCGTGGCCCACCTGCCCGAGGGCGGCGGCGGGGGCGGGAGCGGACCGCCGTACGGCGGGGGTGTCGGGCTGTCCAAGGCGCTGCGGGAGGGCGACTGCGTCCTCGCGGACTGGTCGGGCGAGCGCTTCCGGGGCGTGCCCCGGCTGTCCCTGGACCCCGGCTGCGGTGGCCGGGCGGTGCCGGACGGACAGGTGATGGCGCTCGTGGAGGCCGCGTCCGCGGACGAGGCGCGGCGGCTGGGGCCGGCCCGGTGCGAGGAGCGGACGCGGGAGCTGCGGGACAGGCTCGCCGATGTGCGGGCGCTGGCCGTCGTGCCGACCGAGGACGGGTTCCGGGCCGCCGGGCGGAGCACCGCCTGCCTGGTGCTGGGCGCGAACGGGCCGGTGTACGGGCCGCTGGGCCCGCACCGCGCGCTCGGTTCGGCCTTCGCGGACACCGCGACCATGCAGAAGCGGGACTGCCTGGAGGTGCCGTCCAACCGGGTGGCCCGGCTGGTCTCCTGCGACGTTCCGCACGACGAGGTGGTGCTCGGGTTCACCCGGCTGGCCGCCGACGTCCCGTTCGGCCGGGCGCACGCACAGTCTGACCCGGCGTGCGGCCGGGAGGTGCCGCCGGGGGACTTCGGCTTCGATCCGTCGGTGTACACGGCGGGCTCCTGGACGAGCGAGGGGCACTGGAAGAACGGCACACATTTCGTCGTGTGCACCGTTCGGAAGCAGAACGGGGGCACCATGGAGGGAGACGGACCATGAGGAGGGTGTTGCGATGCCCGGATCCACGGACAGCTCGACCAAGACGATGGGGGTGCTCACCGTCGGCGGACTCGTCGCGGTGACCGCCTACACGGTGGCGCTCGGAAGCAACGGCTGGCTGTGGTTCGGCTGGGTCGTGCTGGGTCTGATCACGCTCGGCATGGTGGCCACCGGGAGCACCTGATCATCCGCCGCCGACGCGGCCCGCCGAGTGCACGCCCGGCTGGTACTTGGGCAGCCGGGCGGTGACCTTCATACCGGCTCCCACCGCCGTCTCGATGACGAGTCCGTAGTCGTCGCCGTAGACCTGGCGGAGCCGGTCGTCGACGTTGGACAGGCCGATGCCGCCCGACGGGCTGACCTCGCCGGAGAGGATGCGGCGCAGCAGGACGGGGTCCATGCCGACCCCGTCGTCCTCGATGACGACCAGTGCCTCGGCGCCCGCGTCCTGGGCGGTGATGCCGATGTGGCTCTTGCCGCCGGCGGAGACGGCCTTGCCCTCCAGTCCGTGCTTGACGGCGTTCTCGACGAGCGGCTGGAGGCACAGGAAGGGCAGGGCAACCGGCAGCACCTCGGGGGCGATCTGGAGGGTGACGGAGAGGCGGTCGCCGAAGCGTGCCCGCACGAGCGCCAGGTAGTGGTCGATGGCGTGGAGTTCGTCGGCGAGGGTGGTGAAGTCGCCGTGCCTGCGGAACGAGTAGCGGGTGAAGTCGGCGAACTCCAGGAGCAGTTCGCGGGCGCGCTCGGGGTCGGTGCGGACGAACGAGGCGATCACCGCGAGCGAGTTGAAGATGAAGTGCGGGGAGATCTGCGCGCGCAGGGCCTTGATCTCGGCCTCGATCAGGCGGGTGCGGGACTGGTCGAGGTCGGCGAGTTCGAGCTGGACGGAGACCCAGCGGGCGACCTCGCCGGCCGCGCGGACCAGGACGGCGGACTCGCGGGGCGCGCAGGCGACGAGGGCGCCGTGGACGCGGTCGTCGACGGTGAGCGGGGCGACCACCGCCCAGCGCACCGGGCAGTCGGGGGTGTCGCACGTCAGCCGGAAGGCCTCGCCCCGGCCGGTCTCCAGGGGGCCCGCGAGGCGTTCCATGATCTCGGTGCGGTGGTGGCCGCCGACGCCGTCCCAGACGAGGACGTCCTTCTGGTCCGCCAGGCACAGGGCGTCCGTGCCGAGCAGGGTGCGCAGTCTGCGGGCCGACTTGCGGGCGGTCTCCTCGGTCAGGCCCGCCCGCAGCGGGGGCGCGGCGAGGGAGGCGGTGTGCAGGGTCTCGAAGGTGGCGTGTTCGACGGGGGTGCCGAGACCGCCGAGGTGCTGGGGGCGGGCGGTGCGCCTGCCGAGCCAGAACCCGGCGGCGAGCAGGGGGAGGATCGCCACGCACAGTCCGGCGATGAATCCGCTCATGCCTTCGCCTCCGCCCTGAGTTCCTCCGGCAGATGGAAGCGGGCCAGGATGGCCGCCGTCCCCGCCGGTACGCGCCCCGCCGTCGCCAGGGACACCAGCATCATGGTGAGGAATCCCAGCGGCACCGACCAGAGCGCGGGCCAGGCGAGCAGGGCGTGCAGCGAGCCCGTGCCGGGGAATCCGGCCATGGTCGCGGCCACGGCGAGGAAGGCGGAGCCGCCACCCACCAGCATGCCCGCGGCGGCGCCCGGCGGGGTCAGCCGCCGCCACCAGATGCCGAGCACGAGCAGCGGGCAGAACGACGAGGCCGACACGGCGAAGGCCAGTCCCACCGCGTCGGCGACCGGGAGACCGCCGACCAGCATGCTCGCCGCGAGCGGTACGGCCATGGCGAGCACCGTGCCGAGCCGGAAGTGCCGTACCCCGCGCGAGGGCAGTACGTCCTGGGTGAGCACGCCCGCGACGGCCATGGTCAGGCCCGAGGCCGTGGAGAGGAACGCGGCGAAGGCCCCGCCCGCCACCAGCGCCCCGAGCAGATCGCCGCCGAGGCCGCCGATCACCCGCTCGGGAAGCAGCAGGACGGCGGCGTCCGCGTCCCCGGTGAGGGTGAGTTCGGGGGCGTAGATCCGGCCGAGGGCACCGTACACGGGCGGCAGCAGGTAGAAGGCGCCGATCAGGCCGAGGACGGCCACCGTGGTGCGGCGGGCGGCGACGCCGTGGGGGCTGGTGTAGAAGCGGACGACGACGTGGGGCAGGCCCATGGTGCCGAGGAAGGTGGCGAGGATCAGGCCGTACGTGGCGTACAGGGGCCGTTCCTCGCGGCTGGTGGCCAGGGAGGTCGACATGCCGCCGTTGGTGCCGCGGTCGGCGACCGGGACGGCGGCCCCCTTGTCGAAGGTCAGCCGGGTGCCCTGCTCGATGTGGTGCGTGCCGGCGGGCAGGCGCAGCCGGTCGTCGTCGTGCGGGCGGCCGTCGATCGTGCCGCTGACCGTGACCGTGAGCGGCGCGTCGAGCTTGAGGTCCAGGCTCGTGTCGACGCGGACGTTGCGCTGCTCGCGGAAGGCGGCCGGTTCCTCGAAGGCGTGGCGGGGGGCGCCGTCGCCCTGCCAGGCGAGGGTCAGGAAGAGGGCGGGGACCAGCAGGGCGGTGAGCTTGAGCCAGTACTGGAAGGCCTGGACGAAGGTGATGCTGCGCATGCCTCCGGCGGCGACGGTGGCGACCACGACGGCCGCCACGATCACTCCGCCGAGCCAGCCGGGCGCCCCGGTCAGCACGGTCAGCGTCAGTCCGGCGCCCTGGAGCTGGGGCAGCAGGTAGAGCCAGCCGACGCCGACGACGAAGGCGCCGGCGAGCCGTCGGACCGCCTGGGAGGCGAGCCGGGCCTCGGCGAAGTCGGGCAGCGTGTAGGCGCCGGAGCGGCGCAGCGGGGCGGCGACGAACAGGAGCAGGACCAGGTAGCCGGCGGTGTAGCCGACCGGGTACCAGAGCATGTCGGGGCCCTGCACGAGGACCAGTCCCGCGATGCCGAGGAAGGAGGCGGCGGAGAGGTACTCGCCGCTGATGGCGGCCGCGTTGAGGCGGGGGCCGACGGTGCGGGAGGCGACGTAGAAGTCCGAGGTGGTGCGGGAGATGCGCAGGCCGAAGGCGCCGACGAGGACGGTGGCGACGACGACGAGGGCGACGGCGGGGACGGCGTAGCTGGAGTTCATGTGCCCGTGGTCGTCCTCACCGGTCTTCGACGAGGCGCACGAAGTCCCGCTCGTTGCGTTCGGCGCGGCGCACGAACCAGCGGGCGAGCAGGACCATCGGGGCGTAGAGACCGAAGCCGAGGACGGCCCATTCGATGCGGCGGGACTCGGGCATCGCCGCGAAGAGCAGCGGCAGCGGGCCGATGAGCAGGGTGAGGAAGGCGAACACGGCGAGGGCGGCGCGCAGTTGGGTGCGCATCAGGGAGCGGACGTAGGTGTGGCCGAGGGTGGTCTGCTCGTCGATCTCGGTGCGGGGCCGGTAGTAGCCGGAGATCCTGCGGGTGCGGCGGGGCGGGCCGGTGACGACGACCCGGCGTTCGGTGGGGTTCTGGGGCACCGTCACGACCTCCTCATCAGCAGGTCCCGCAGCTCGCGGGCGTGGCGGCGGCTGACCTGGAGCTCCTCGGAGCCGACCAGGACGCTCACCGTACCCGCGTCCAGGCGGAGCTCGCCGACGTGGCGCAGGGAGACCAGGTGGCGGCGGTGGATGCGGACGAAACCGCGGGAGCGCCAGCGCTCCTCCAGGGTGGACAGCGGGATCCGGACGAGGTGGCTGCCCCGGTCGGTGTGCAGGCGGGCGTAGTCGCCCTGGGCCTCGACGTGGGTGATGTCGTCCACGGAGACGAACCGGGTGACGCCGCCGAGCTCGACGGGTATGTGGTCGGGGTCGGGTTCGTGCACGGGGATGCGCGGGGCGCTGTCGAGGCGTTCGGCGGCCCGCCGGACGGCCTCGGCGAGGCGCTCCTTGCGTACCGGTTTCAGGACGTAGTCGACGGCCTTGAGGTCGAAGGCCTGGACGGCGAAGTCCTCGTGGGCGGTGACGAAGACCACGAGCGGCGGCTGGGCGAACCCGGTGAGCAGCCGGGCGAGGTCCAGCCCGTCGAGGCCGGGCATGTTGATGTCGAGGAAGACGACGTCGATCGCCTCCGGCCCGTCCGGCCCCGACTCCAGCGCGCGGTTGATGCGGCGCAGCGCCTCGGTCGCGTCGCCCGCGCCCTCCACGCTGCCGATGCGGGGGTCGGCGTTCAGGAGGTAGAGCAGTTCCTCCAGCGAGGGGCGTTCGTCGTCGACAGCCAGGGCGCGCAGCATGAACCCGGAGTGTAGGAGTAATTCGTACGTGTGCACACGTGCCGGGGTGTGGGCGCCCCCGCTGGATACAGTGCGGACATGAACAGCAGGCCCACGCCGTTCGACGAGCTCGACCGGAAGATCCTCACGGCGCTGATGGCGAACGCCCGCACCAGCTTCGCGGAGATCGGCGCGGTGGTGGGTCTGTCCTCGACGGCGGTCAAGCGGCGGGTGGACCGGCTGCGGGACACGGGGGTGATCACCGGCTTCACGGCGACGGTGAAGCCGGCGGCGCTGGGCTGGCGCACCGAGGCGTACGTCGAGGTGTACTGCGAGGGCGCGGCCCCGCCACGGCGGCTCGCGGAGGTGGTCCGCAACCATCCGGAGATCACCGCGGCGATGACCGTGACCGGCGGCGCGGACGCGCTGCTGCACGTGCGGGCGCGGGACGTGGAGCATTTCGAGGAGGTGCTGGAGCGGATCCGGGTGGAGCCGTTCATCCGGAAGACGATCAGTGTGATGGTGCTGTCCCACCTCCTGCCGGAAAGTCCGGAGGCCGGTGCCAGCCAGCCCGCCCCGGTCGACGCAACAGAACTGCGCTGAGGCGCCCGAAGACGCAGCATTCCTGCGTGGACACGCAATCCCTGTTCCTTGTCGGGCGTCTCCGTCAGTTCCTACCTTGGTGTCAACCCTCAGTCGACACCGCAGGAAGCGGAGGAACCCCTCTGTGACCGATTCCCGTGTGCCGCGCCGTCGGCGATTCCTCGTCTGCGAACCCAGACACTTCGCCGTGCAGTACGCGATCAATCCCTGGATGCGTCCCGACGCGCAGGTCGACGTCGACCTGGCCCGGGAGCAGTGGCAAACGCTGATCAGCACCTATGACGCCCACGGCCACACCGTGGACGCCGTGGATCCGGTCCCCGGACTCCCGGACATGGTCTTCGCCGCGAACTCCGCCGTCGTCGTCGACGGCCGGGTCTTCGGCTCCCTCTTCCACGCCCCCGAGCGCCGCCCCGAGTCCACGCACTACGACACGTGGTTCACGTCCGCGGGCTACGACGTCCACCGCCCCGAGTCGGTCTGCGAGGGCGAGGGCGACCTCGTCTGGACCGGCCGGTACGTGCTGGCCGGCACCGGGTTCCGCACGAGCCGGGAGGCGCACCGCGAGGTGCAGGAGTTCTTCGGCCATCCGGTGATCAGCCTGACGCTGGTCGACCCGCGGTTCTACCACCTGGACACCGCGCTGTTCGTGCTCGACGACTCCACCGGCGGCAACAACATCGTGTACTACCCGGAGGCGTTCACGCCGGGCAGTCGCGAGGTACTCGCCAGGCTGTACCCCGACGCGGTCCTCGCGACCCACGACGACGCGATGGCCTTCGGCCTGAACTCGGTGTCCGACGGCCGAAACGTCTTCATCGCACCCCAGGCCGAGGCGCTCGCCGCGCGCCTCGGCGAGCACGGCTATGTCCCCGTCCCCGTCGACCTCTCCGAGCTCCACAAGGCCGGCGGTGGCATCAAGTGCTGCACCCAGGAGATCCGCTCATGACCGCGCACATCGACGGGCCCGTCCGCACGCGTTCCTCCGCCGATCTCATCAGCGCCGAGGAGCCGGTCCTCGCGCACAACTACCACCCGCTGCCCGTGGTCGTCGCCCGCGCCGAGGGAACCTGGGTGCAGGACGTGGAGGGGCGCCGCTACCTCGACATGCTGGCGGGCTACTCGGCGCTGAACTTCGGCCACCGGCATCCGGCGCTGATCGAGGCGGCGCACCGCCAGCTGGACCGCCTCACGCTCACCTCGCGCGCCTTCCACAACGACCGGCTCGCGGAGTTCGCGGAGCGGCTCGCGGAGCTGACCGGTCTGGACATGGTGCTGCCGATGAACACCGGCGCCGAGGCGGTCGAGAGCGGCATCAAGGTGGCCCGCAAGTGGGCGTACGAGGTGAAGGGCGTCCCCGCCGACCGGGCGACGATCGTGGTCGCGGCGGAGAACTTCCACGGCCGTACGACGACGATCGTGTCGTTCTCCACGGACGAGACGGCCAGGGCCGGCTTCGGCCCCTTCACGCCGGGCTTCCGGATCGTGCCGTTCAACGACCTGGCGGCGCTGGAGCGGGCGGTCGACGAGACGACCGCGGCCGTGCTGATCGAGCCGATCCAGGGCGAGGCGGGGGTGGTCATCCCGGACGAGGGCTACCTGACCGGCGTGCGCGAGCTCACCCGCCGGGCGGGCTGCCTCTTCGTCGCCGACGAGATCCAGTCGGGCCTGGGCCGCACGGGCCGCACGCTCGCCCTGGAGCACGAGGGGGTCGTCCCGGACGTCCTGCTGCTGGGCAAGGCGCTGGGCGGCGGCATCGTCCCGGTGTCCGCGGTGGTCGCCCGCCGGGACGTGCTGGGGGTGCTGCGGCCGGGCGAGCACGGCTCGACGTTCGGCGGCAACCCGCTGGCCGCGGCGGTCGGCACGGCCGTGGTGGAGCTGCTGGAGTCGGGCGAGTTCCAGCGGCGGGCCGCCGAGCTGGGCGCGATCCTGCGCGACGGGCTCACCGGTCTGGTCGGCCGGGGTGTGGTCGGCTTCCGCTCCCGGGGCCTGTGGGCGGGCGTCGACGTCGATCCCGCGCTGGGCACCGGCCGCGAGGTCAGCGCGCGCCTCATGCGTGAGGGCGTCCTGGTCAAGGACACCCACGGCTCCACGATCCGGCTGGCGCCGCCGCTGACGATCACCGAGGAGGAACTCGTGGGGGCGCTCGGGGCGCTGGAGAAGGTGCTGGAACGGGGGGTCTGATTCCGGCCGTCGGCCAGTAAGGTGGCGCGAGGTCCGGCTCCGGGTGCGCCGGGAGCCGGACCTCGTGCGTTTCTCCTGGTCAGCCGGGGATGCCCGCCGACCACACGGACAGCCGCGGTCGGCGCGCGGCCGGAGCGGGGAGGGTGAAGATTGAGTCAGGAAGGGTAGACCACTCTCAGCGACAGAGAGGTCGGCCGTGGGCACACAGGAGGAGCGGTACGTGGCCCGGCAGCGGTTCGACGTGGCCGATGCCGTGCCGTTGCTGCTCGACGCGCAAGGCGTGGTGACGAGCTGGACCAAGGACGCCCGACGGCTGCTGGGATACGCGGCCGCCGAGGTGGTGGGCACGCGTGTGGCCGATCTGCTCTGCGACGAGGACGCGCGGCGGCTGCCCGAACTGGCCGAGCGGTGCGGCCGGGACGACGGCTGGGCGGGGCTGCTGACCGCGCGGCACAAGGACGGCCGGCCGGTCAGGCTCATGGTGCGGATCGCCTCGGCGACGGAGGCCCGGGGGTCCGTGCGGTGGCTGGTGCTGCTGTCGGAGATGGAGCAGGCCCCGGGCTGGGACATGAGCCGCTCGATGCTGGAGCAGATGGCCGCCCGCTCGCCCGTCGGCATCGCGATCGTGGACACCGACCTGCGGTTCGTGTGGTCCAACGCGGCCCTGGAGCAGTTCGGCGGCGGACCGGCGTACCAGCGGCTCGGCCGGCGCCTGGCGGACATCCAGCCGGGACTGGACTCCGAGGACATCGAGGCCCGGATGCGGCAGGTGCTGCGGACCGGGGAGCCGGTGATCGGGTACGAGCACGTGGGCCGGCTGCGTTCCGCGCCGCACCGGGAGACCGCGCACATGCTGTCGTTCACCCGCCTCGACGACGATCTCGGCCACCCGATGGGCGTGTACTACACGGTCGTCGACGTCACCGAGCGGCACCGGGCCCGGCAGCGGCTGGCCCTGCTCGACCGGGCCGGCGAGCACATCGGCCGCACCCTGGACATCACCCGGACCGCGCAGGAGCTGGCGGACGTGTCCGTTCCGGGGCTCGCCGACTTCGTCTGCGTCGACCTGCTGGGGTCGGTGATGCGCGGCGCCGAGCCCGCCCCCGGTCCGCCGGACGGCACGGACCCGGTACCGCTGCGCCGGGCGGGCCAGCAGTCCGTGAACGCGACCGTCCCGGAGGCCGTCGTCGACATCGGGGACGTGGCCGCCTACCGGCCCGGTTCGCCGCCGATCCGCTGTCTCACCAGCGGCACCTCCTGGCGCGAGGAGCGGCTCGACCCGCTCGCCGAGGAGTGGGCCACGGACATCGCCGACGGGCGCCGGGCCACCTTCCTGGAACTGGGGCTGCACAGCGTGATGATCGTGCCGATCCGGGCGCGGGGCGTCACCCTGGGCATCACCACCTTCTTCCGGCGCCGCCGCCAGGAGCCCTTCGACGAGGACGACCTGAGCCTGGCCGAGGACCTGATGTCACGGGCCGCCGTCTGCGTGGACAACGCCCGCCGCTACACCCGCGAGCGCGACGCCGCCCTGCTGCTCCAGCGCAGCCTGCTCCCCCACCGGCTGCCCGAGCAGGACGCCGTGGAGGTCGCCGCCTGCTACCGGCCGGCCGACGAGCTGACCGGCCTGGGCGGCGACTGGTACGACCTGGTCCCGCTGTCCGGTGCCCGGGTCGCCCTGGTGGTGGGCGAGGTGCCCGGTCACGGCATCGCCGCCGCGGCGGCGATGGGCGGGCTGCGCACCGCCGTACGCACCCTCGCCGCGCTGGATCTGCCGCCCCAGGAGGTGCTCGCCCACCTGGACGACCTGGTCGCGCGGTCGGCCCGCGAGGAGGGTGTGGTGCCGGGCACCGAGGGCGCCGACAGCACCGAGGCGGTGGGGTCCGGGTGTGTGTACGTCGTCTACGACCCGGTCGACGGACAGTGCGCGATGGCCGCCGCGGGGCATCCCGCGCCCACCGTGGTGCTGCCCGACGGCACCGTCACCTTCGTCGACCTGCCGCAGGGGTCGCCGCTGGGCACCGGTGGCCCGCCGTTCGAGTCGGTCGAGCTGGCCCTGCCGGAGGGGAGCACCCTCGTGCTGCACACCGACGGGCTGCTGGCCCACGGGCAGGACTGGGTCGTCGACGCGGACCGGGACCGGCTGCGGCTGGCCCTGGAGCGTTCCGAGCCCTCGCTCGACCGGCGCTGCCGGGTCGTGGTCGACGCGCTGGTCCCGGCCCGCCCGCACGACGACGTGGCCCTGCTGATGGCCCGCACCAGGGTCCTGGGGGCCGGCCAGGTCATGGAGTGGGACCTGCCCGCCGACCCCGCCGCGGTCTCCGACGCCCGCAAGGCGGCCTCCCGGGTACTGACCGAGTGGGGTCTGGAGGATCTGGCGTTCACCACGGAACTGGTCGTCAGCGAACTGGTCACCAACGCCATCCGGCACGCCACCGGTCCTGTCCGCCTCCGCCTGGTCAAGGAGCGCGCCCTGACCTGCGAGGTCTTCGACGGCAGCGCCACCGCGCCGCATCTGCGCCACCCCCGCACCACGGACGAGGGCGGGCGCGGCCTGCTGCTGGTGTCCCAGTTCAGCCAGCGGTGGGGCACCCGTTACGTCCCCGAAGGGAAGATCATCTGGGCGGAACAGTCCCTCACGGATCCATCGGCCTGACACACTGATCACGCCCATAACGTGGGAAACTGGGATGATCCCGGTGGTGAGAGCGGTGCCATGAACGATTCGGCTATCGACTACGCGGCGGTCTTCCAGGCCCTGCCCGGCATGGTGGCCCTGCTGGGGCCCGACCTGGTGTTCGCCGACGTCAACGAGGAGTTCGTCCGGCAGTCCGGCAGGGAGCGCGAGCAGCTCATCGGGCACCATCTCTTCGACGTCTTCCCGGACAACCCCAACGACAGCGCGGCGACGGGCATGCGCAACCTCAAGGCCTCGCTGCACCGGGTGCTGGACACCGGCGAGCGGGACGCGATGGCCCTCCAGCGCTACGACGTGGAGGACCCGGAGCGGCCCGGCCAGTGGCAGGAGCGGTACTGGAGCCCCTGCAACGCGCCGGTGTGCGGACCGGACGGCGAGGTGGTGCTGCTGGTGCACCGGGTCGAGGAGGTCACCGAACTGATCCGGGCCCGCGGCCGCCGGGGCGGGGGCGGACGGGCCGGCAGCCGGGGCCGGGTACTGGAGGCCGAGTTGTACACCCGCGCCCGTGAGCTCCAGGATCTCAACGACCGGCTGCGCCAGGCGCACGCCCGCGAGCGCGAGGTGGCCCTGGCCCTTCAGGAGGCGATGCTGCCCGCCCACCGCCAGGTCGGCCACCACCGGGCCGCCGTGCGCTACCGGCCCGCGGTCGGCGCGCTGAACGTGTGCGGCGACTGGTACGACCTGGTCGACCTGGTGGGCGGCAACCGGATCGGGGTGTCCGTGGGCGACGTGGTCGGCCACGGACTGGCCGCCGCCGGCGTCATGGGCCAGCTGCGCAGCGCGCTCACCGCCACCTCCCGGGTCGCCGACGGGCCCGCCCAGGCGCTCGACGTCCTCGGGCGCTACGCCCATGTGGTCGACGGCGCCGAGTCCGCCACCGCGGTCACGACCTTCGTCGACTTCGACCGCCGCACCATCACCTACAGCAGCGCCGGCCATCCGCCGCCCGCGCTGGTCCGTCCCGACGGCCGGGTGGAGTTCCTCGACCGGGCCACCGACCCCCCGCTGGACGCCCGTCCCGACCCGGAGCCCAGACCTGAGGCCGAGACCGCCTTCGCCGACGGCGACACGCTGGTGCTGTACACCGACGGTCTGATCGAGCGGCGCCGCGAGGACATCGACACCGGCCTGGCCCGCCTCGCCGACGCCCTCACCCGGCACCGCGCGTCCGACCCCGACACCCTCGCCGACGCGGTCCTCCTGGAGCTGCTGCCCCCGGGCGGCGCGACGGACGACACGGCCCTGATCGTCGTACGACTGTGAACGCGCTTGCCGGAAGGGTCCAACAGGCCGTTGTCCGGGGCCGGGTGGCCGAGCGGGCCCGGTTCCCCCTCTCAGCGCGTGCGCCTACACTGGCACCCCCCACAACACGCCGGTTGACCTGCTTGAACACGGCGGTTGAGCCATCCGCCGGAGTGAGGAGCGTCCCGTTGTTCTACTACGTGCTCAAGTACGTGTTGCTGGGCCCGCTGCTGAGACTGGTGTTCCGGCCTCGAATAGAGGGCCTCGAACACGTCCCGGACACCGGCCCGGCCATCGTCGCGGGCAACCATCTCTCCTTCTCCGACCACTTCCTGATGCCCGCGGTCCTCAAGCGCCGCATCACCTTCCTGGCGAAGGCCGAGTACTTCACGGGCCCGGGTCTCAGGGGTCGGCTGACCGCGTTCTTCTTCCGCAGCGCGGGGCAGATCCCGGTGGACCGCTCCGGCAAGGAGGCGGGCCAGGCGGCGATCCGCGAGGGGCTCGGTGTGCTGAGCAAGGACGAGCTGCTGGGCATCTATCCCGAGGGGACGCGCTCGCACGACGGGCGGCTCTACAAGGGCAAGGTCGGGGTGGCGGTCATGGCGCTCAAGGCTCAGGTCCCGGTGATCCCGTGCGCGATGATCGGCACCTTCGAGGCCCAGCCGCCCGGGAAGGTCATCCCCAACATCCACCCCGTGGTGATCCGCTTCGGCAAGCCGCTCGACTTCTCCCGCTACGCCGGCATGGAGAACGAGAAGGCCATCCTGCGCGCCATCACCGACGAGATCATGTACGCGATCCTCAAGCTGTCCGAGCAGGAGTACGTCGACCAGTACGCGGCCGTCGCCAAGGCCGAGGAGGCCGCCGCGCGCCGGGACAAGGAGCGCCGGTTCCCCCGGATGCCGCTGAGCTGAGCCGAGCTCTGCCGTCGGCAGAACCCCGTGGCAGAACGGGAGTTGACCGTCGTACGGTCACGGCATGACACGACGCGCTGTGGTGATCGGAGCGACGGGACAGATCGGACGGGCGGCCGTGGGCGCGCTCGCCCGGGACGACTGGGAGGTCACGGCCGTCTCGCGGGGCGGCGGGCGGGACGACGGCTGGCCCGAGGGGGTGCGGGTCGCGCGGGCCGACCGGACGGACGACACGGTCCTGGCGGACGCGGTCGGCGACGGCTGCGACGTCCTGGTGGACCTGGTCGCCTACGGGCCGGAACACGCCCGGCAGTTGCTCGCGCTCTCCGACCGGGTCGGCTCCGCCGTGGTGATCTCCAGCCTCTCGGTGTACGAGGACGACAAGGGGCGGAACTTCGACACCCAGGAAGAGCCGGGAGGTTTTCCCGAGTACCCGGTCCCGGTCACGGAGGAGCAGCGGACCGTCGCCCCCGCCGACACGTCGTACAGCACCCGCAAGGCGGGCCTGGAACGCGAACTCCTCGCCGCGGGCGACCGGTTGCCCACCACGCTCCTGCGGGCCGGGGCGATTCACGGACCGCACTGCCGGACCCCGCGCGAGCTGTACTTCGTCAAGCGCAACCTGGACCGCCGCCCCCGGCGCGTGCTGTCCTACCGCGGTGAGAGCCGGTTCCACCCGGCGAACGTCCACAACATCGCCGAGCTGATCCGGCTGGCCGCCGCGCGGCCCGGCTCCCGGGCCCTGAACGCCGTCGACCCGGACGCGCCGACGGTGGTGCAGATCGCCGCCGCGATCGACGCCGTGATGGGCGTGGAGACCGAGAACGTGCTCGTGGACGGGCCGCCGCCGTCGCCGACGGTGGGCGCCACCCCCTGGTCGACGCCGGTGCCGGTGGTCTGCGCCATGTCGGCCGCCGAACGGGAGCTGGGCTACCGCCCCGTGGTCCGGTACGCCGAGAGCCTGCCGGAGACCGTCGCGTGGATCGAGGGCAGGCTGGGCGAAGGGGACTGGCGGGAGGCGTACCCGAAGATGTTCGAGGTGTACGGCGACCTCTTCGACTACGCGGCGGAGGACGCCTTCCTCTCTGGTTCGGGTCTCTAGTTCGGGTCGCGGTTGAACCTCGACGTGGACCAGAAGTAGCCGAGCGCGGCCAGGCCGAGGCACCAGGCGACGGCGAGCCGGCCGTTGTGGCCGATCCCGGTGCCGAGGAGCAGGCCGCGCAGGGTCTCGATGGCCCATCCCGACGGCGATCCAGGTGAGCGCCAGGGAGACGAGCGCCAGCAGCCCGACCGCCGGGATCCACTCCGGGACGGTGGCATCGGTGGAGCGGAAGCCGACGGCCACGGCTCCATGGAACCAGCTCAGGACAGGGCGCTCAGGCCTTCGCGCGGAGGACGTCGATGTTGCCCCAGTTGGTCCGGGCGCGGACCTTGACGGTGTCCTCGGTCTCCTCCGGAGCCTCCGACGCGGTGAGCCTGTTGCGCACCTGCCCCCGGTTGGAGCTGACGTCGAGCCAGGCTGCGGTGCCCTCGCGGATGCCGACCGCGATGGAGCCGTTGGAGGTCTCCAACTGGACGTCGCCGCCGGCGACTTCGCCGACGCGAAAGGAGGCGTTGGTCGTGGTGACGGTGACCGACGCCTCGGCGCGGGTGATGTCGATGCCGCCGTTGGCGCCCTTCACCCGCAGGTCGCCGGTCACGACGCCGACGGTCGTGGTGCCGTTCGAGTTCTTCAGGACGGCGGGGCCGTCGACGAACCCGACGCGCATGTTGCCGGAGCTGGTGGTGATCTCGGCCATGCCCTCGACCCGGTCCACGACGATCGAGCCGTGGGCGGCTGTCACGTTCAGCGGACCGGTGGTGTCGAGGCGGACGTCGCCCGAGGCCTTCACCCGGACCTCGCCGAGCCGGCCCTCACCGAGGACCTGGGCCCAGGAGCCGGTCACCTCGATGTGCGAACCCGCGGGCAGGTCGACCACCACGTCGACCGCGCCGGAGGGCCCGATGAGGCGGCGCTCCGTCGTCCTGACGGTCAGGACACCGCTCGCATACGCGACCTCGGTCTGCTCGGCGGCCCGCACGTCCTTGTCCCGCTCCGGGTCACGGGGCCGCACCTCGACGACCGTGTCGAGGCGGTCGCCCGCGGCGAACTGGATGGAACCGGCGCCCACGTGTGCCGTGACCGAAATCGGTTCGGGAGTGTCGAAAGAAGGCATGGCTGTCCCGTCCTCATGAGTCCTTGAGCCGTCCCCGCTGGTGGGACGTGGTGTGCGATGCGGGCAGGGGCGCGGTCAGCGCACCCAGCCCGTGAAGCTCTGACCGACGGTGCGGCTCCGTTCCGTCGTACGCGGCTGCGTCCCGCCGTCGACCGCGGCCGACACCGCGCGTACCAGCCACGCGTTGACCGACAGACCCTCGCGGGTCGCGGCCTCCTCGGCGCGGGTCTTGAGGTGGGCCGGCAGCCGCAGGTTGACGCGGGCGGTGCCGCCCTCGTCGCCGTCGGCGGGAACCGGGGCCTTCAGCGGTCCGGCGGACGCGGCCGGCTCCCCGGGACCGCTGCCGTAGTCGGGCGGCGGTGTCACCACGAACTCGGGGTCGAGCCCACGCAGCCGTACGTCGACCGAGCCGGGGGCGAGTTCGTGGGTGATCTCGTCCATCGCGGCGGAGAGCACGTTGAGCATGGTCAGCCGTGTCGCCGACTCCAGCGGAGCCGTGAGCCTCTCGGCCAGCTCCCGGGCTTCGCTACCACCGGCCTCGGCGGCCACCGCGAGTTCGCGGCGGAGGGTGTGGACATACGGGGTGAGGTCCATGACGCCATGATGGCACCACAGTGGCGCCACCTGCAAGCAAAGTGGCGCCACGTTATGCCATCCGGTGCCATATGGCACCCAAGTGGTGCCATACAAAGGAAGGAGGGGACGGCCGTCGGCCGCCCCCTCCTCTGTCGTACGTCCCGCGGTGTTACGGCTTGGGCGTGGCGTGCGGTGTGCAGGTCACGTCGCGGCCGTCCAGCTTGCCGGTGAGCAGATAGGTCTCCACCCGCTCGTTGATGCACGGGTTGACCAGGTTGGTCACGCCGTGGGAGCCCGCGTCCTTCTCGGTGATCAGGCGGGAGCCCTTGAAGCGCTTGTGGAGTTCGACGGCGCCGCCGTACGGGGTGGCGGCGTCACGCTCGGCCTGCACGATGAGGACCCCCGGCAGGCCCTTGCCGGCCCTGACGTCCACCGGCGTCTGCTGCTTGACCGGCCAGGTGGCACAGGGCAGGTTCATCCAGGCGTTGGACCAGGTCAGGAACGGGTAGTTCTGGTGCAGCCTGGTGTTGTCGCGGTCCCACTTGCGCCAACTGGTGGGCCACTTGGCGTCGGCGCACTCCACGGCCGTGTAGACGGCGTTGCCGTTCTCCGAGGACGCGTTGCCCGCGGTGTCCGACAGGTCCGGAGCGGCCGCGTCGACCAGGGCCTGGGTGTCGCCCGCGACGTACTTGCTGAACACGGAGGCGACCGGAGCCCACGAGGAGTCGTAGTACGGGGCGCCCTGGAAGAAGCCGATCAGCTCGGCCGGGCCGACGACCCCGCCGATGGGGCTCTTCTTCGCGGTGGCCCGCAGCTCCAGCCACTTCGCCTGCACTTCGGCACGGGTGTCGCCGAGGTGGTAGGTCGCGTCGTTCTTGGCGACCCAGTCCTGCCAGTCCTTCCAGCGCATCTCGAAGGCGACGTCCTGGTCGAGGTTGGCCTCGTACCAGATCTTCTCCCGGGACGGGTTGACGACGCTGTCGACGATCATGCGGCGGACGTGGCCCGGGAACAGCGTGCCGTAGACCGCTCCGAGGTAGGTGCCGTAGGAGACGCCCAGGAAGTTGAGCTTCTTCTCGCCCAGCGCGGCGCGGATGACGTCCAGGTCGCGCGCGCTGTTCGGAGTGGTCATGTGCGGCAGCATCTCGCCGCTGCGCTCGTAGCAGCCCTCGGCGTACTCGCGGGCGAGCTTGCGCTGGGCGCGCTTGTCGGCCTCGGAGTCCGGCACCGGATCCATCTTGGGCGCCTTGACGAACTCCTGCGGGTCGATGCAGGAGATGGGCGCCGACCTTCCGACACCGCGCGGGTCGAAGCCCACGAAGTCGTAGGCCTTGGCGGTGTTGACCCACAGCGGCGCCTTGGTCGTGACGCGGCGCGGGAAGCGCAGGCCGGAGGCACCGGGTCCGCCGGGGTTGTAGATGAGCGCGCCCTGGCGCTCCTCCTTGGTCCCGGTGCTGCCGATGCGGTCGACGGCCAGCTTGATCTGCTTGCCGTGGGGCTTGGCGTAGTCGAGCGGCACGGTGACGTAGCCGCACTGGATCGGCTTCTCCAGGCCCCAGTCGGCCGGGCAGTCCTGCCAGTCGATCCCGGCCTTGGCGGCCTTCTCGGCGGCGAGCGCGACACCGCGCGCCTCGCGGTCCTGGCCACCGCGGGATTCCCCGGTGGCGCTCGCCGTGGGCGCTGCCACGGCGCCGGCTATCAGCGTGGCCGTGACGATCGCTCCGGCCGAACCGAGTGCCGTCGTCCGCCACTTCGGTCTTGTGTCCCTCAAGAGGGCCCCTCCCCGTACATCGTTGCGATTGGTACGGGGATCCTCCCGGCTGTGATGTTCATGTGAACAGGGGTGACCGGCCTTCTTTGCCAATCCGATAAACGGAAGTCCTCGTCCGCTCGGCGGATCCGGGGCCAGGAGCCCGGGGCCAGGAGCCCGGGCTAGGAGAGGGAGGCGAGCGCCTCGTCCAGCACCCGGCGCAGCCGTAGCCCGTCCGTCGCCACGGCGGTGACGAGGGCCGCGGGTCCGGCCAGCGGTACGACCGCGGCGCCCTCTCCCAGCACCCGGGCCGTGACCGGCTCGGCCGCGAACTCCGGTCGTACGACGACGAGCTGGCCCACGGCACGGTGGCCGGCGAGGACCGCCGGGCCGTCCCAGCCGCCCGGCGCCCCGGGACCGCAGGCCAGTTCCTGGTCGAGGACGAGCCGGCCGCCGACCCGCAGGACAAGCCGGCCGGTGAGCCGCCCGGGGTCCTCGCCCACGCGCCCGAGCACCTGTTCCTCGCGCAGGACGAGCCGGGCCGTCGCGCCGAGGTCGACGCGTGTCGTGACGTACAGCTCGCTGCCCTGCGCGGAGATCAACTGCTCGGGCAGCCAGTGCAGTTCGCCGCCGTCGACGACGGTGAGGCGCACGTCGTAGCGGGCCTCGCCCTTGGCCTGTCCCGGCAGCGCGATGGTGGCGGCGGCCGATCCGACGCGGAGTCGGGCCCCCGCCTCGACGCCGGCCTCCACGGTGAAGTGGTCGCCGCCGAGCGGCCCGCTCATCGCTCCGACCAGCATGACCCGCGCCTCGTCGCCGCTGCCCCGGGTCCGCCGCAGCGCCAGCGGCCCGTCGCCCTCCAGGACGGGCAGCGAGGTGCCGCCCCTGCCGTCGTCCCGCGCGAGGATCCGCGCGGTGGCCCGTACTCCCGCCACGGCCGCCGTCACGCCGTCCACGCGGCGAGCCGTGTCCGCACCCACGCGGCCACCTCGCTCACCCCGGGCTCGCTCCGGAGCGACTGGAAAACGACCGGCAGTTCGGCCCGCTGCGCCTTGGCGTCGGCCGCCATCCGCCCGAGGTCCGAGCCGACGTACGGGGCGAGGTCGGTCTTGTTGACGACGAGGAGGTCGGCGGTGGTCACACCGGGGCCGCCCTTGCGCGGGATGTCGTCCCCTCCGGCCACGTCGATCACGAAGATCTGCGCGTCCACGAGCCCCTTCGAGAAGGTCGCGGTCAGATTGTCCCCGCCGGACTCGACGAGGATCAGGTCCAGCGGCCCGACCTCGTCCTCCAGGTCCTCCACCGCTTCGAGGTTGGCCGAGATGTCGTCCCGGATCGCCGTGTGCGGACAGGCCCCCGTCTCGACGGCCGTGATCCGCTCGGGCGGCAGCACGGCCTCCCTCAGCAGGAACTCCGCGTCCTCCCGCGTGTAGATGTCGTTGGTGACGACCGCCAGCGACAGCTCCTCCCGCAGCGCCCGGCACAGCGCGGCGACGGTCGCGGTCTTCCCGGACCCGACGGGCCCCCCGAGCCCGATCCGCAGGGCGCGGCGGGAGCCGTCGGGACGGCGGGCATCGGCGCTGACGGCAGCGGGTCCGTCGTGGGTGTGGTCGAGATGCATGAACGGCTCCTATAGGTCTGGCCCGTACTTTCAGCCCGTCCGGCGTTTGAGGACGAGGCCCCTTCAGGGCCGAAGCGGGGGTCTGGGGGCGGCAGCCCCCAGGGATGGGACGGGTAGGGGCGGCGGGGGCGAGAAAACTAGGACGCGAACAACCGCACGCTCCAGGCGGCGTGCGCCTCCGCGCCGATCTCCAGCAGGGGCGCGGACGCCGCGGGCAGCGCGTCGACCCCTTCGTCGACGGCCCGCCGCGCGTCCTCCGCCGCCCGGTCCGCGACGCGATCGAGCTCCGGCGCCAGCCGGGCCAGGACCCCGGTCGCCTCGAACGGGTCGAGGGACAGCAGCCGCACCGTCGCCGAGGCCGGCCCGCTCACACTCTCGTACGCCGCGCAGTAGGCCGCGTCCATCGGCCCGAGTCCGGCCGCCCGCGCCGTGAGCCCCAGCACCACCGGCTGATGCGCCCCCTTGGGGAACTCCCGTGCCAGGGCGTCCAGTTCACCCGACGGCCAGGTGGCCCGCGCGGCCCGCGTCAGCTGCCGGCCGAGCTTGCGCGCGGCGGTCCGCAGCGCCGGCGACGGCGTCCGCGCGTCGGCGGCCGCGTCCAGCTCCACGGGATCCACGCCGAGCACGGCCGCCGCGGCCAGCGCGGCGGAGACCCGCCCCGCCGTGTGCAACCGCCCCCGGCAGAAGTCCTCCAGGCTCGCGGCGCCCGTGATCCGCCCGGCCTTGACGGCGGCCTCGGCCCCGCCGGAGTGCGCGTGCCCTCCGGCGGGGAAGCGTCCGTCGGCCAGGACAAGAAGTGCGGCCCTGGACATCAGAAGAGGAAGTACCGCTGGGCCATGGGCAGTTCGGCGGCCGGTGTCGCCTCGACGAGCTCCCCGTCGATGTGCACGGCGAAGCTGTCGGGGTCGACCTCGACCCGGGGCCGCGCGTCGTTCTCGCGCATGTCGGCCTTGGTGACCGAGCGGGTCGACTCGATCGCCACGAACTTCTTCCCGAGCTGGAGCCGCTCCGCCAGCCCGTCCTCCAGGGCGAGCGGTGCCACGAAGTTGAACGAGTTGGCGGCGGGTGCCCGCCCGATCGCCCCGTACATCGGGCGCGGCAGGATCGGCTGCGGCGTCGGGATGGAGGCGTTGGCGTCGCCCATCTGCGCGTAGGCGATCTGTCCGCCCTTGATCACCAGGTGCGGCTTGACACCGAAGAACGCCGGCTCCCACAGCACCAGGTCGGCGAGCTTGCCGGACTCGACGGAGCCGATCTCGTGGGCGAGGCCCTGGGCGACGGCCGGGTTGATCGTGTACTTGGCGACGTAGCGGCGCACCCGGCGGTTGTCCGCACGGCCGTCGCCGGGCAGCGCCCCGCGCCGCCGCTTCATCACATGGGCGGTCTGCCAGGTCCGCAGGATCACCTCGCCCACGCGTCCCATGGCCTGCGCGTCGGAGGAGATGATCGAGATCGCGCCCAGGTCGTGGAGGATGTCCTCCGCGCCGATCGTCGAGGGCCGGATGCGGGACTCGGCGAAGGCGAGGTCCTCCGGCACCGCCGGATTCAGGTGGTGGCACACCATCAGCATGTCGAGGTGTTCCTCGGCGGTGTTGACGGTGTAGGGCCGCGTCGGGTTGGTGGAACTCGGCAGCACGTGCGGTTCGGAGACCACGGTCATGATGTCCGGCGCGTGCCCGCCGCCCGCGCCCTCGGTGTGGTACGCGTGGATGCCGCGTCCGGCGATCGCCGCCAGCGTGTCGCCGACGAACCCCGCCTCGTTCAGCGTGTCCGTGTGGATGGCGACCTGGATGCCGGTGCGGTCGGCGACGGTCAGCGCGGCGTCGATGACGGCCGGGGTCGAGCCCCAGTCCTCGTGCAGCTTCAGACCGAGCGCGCCGCCGCGGATCTGCGACAGCATCGCCTCGTGCGAGACGGTGTTGCCCTTGCCGAGGAAACCGATGTTGAGCGGGTACTGCTCCATCGCCTCCAGCATCCGGGCCAGATGCCACGGACCGGGCGTCACCGTCGTCGCCTTGGAGCCCTCGGCGGGGCCGGTGCCGCCGCCGACCAGGGTCGTCACCCCGGAGGACAGCGCTTCGTCGGCGATCTGCGGGCAGATGAAGTGGACGTGCGCGTCGACGGCTCCGGCGGTGAGGATCCGTCCGTTGCCCGCGATGACCTCGGTCTCGGGGCCGATGACGAGGTCGGGGTGCACCCCGTTCATCGTGTCGGGGTTGCCCGCCTTGCCGATGCCGGTGATCCGGCCGTCGCGGATACCGACGTCGGCCTTGACGATCCCCCAGTGGTCGATGATCACCGCTCCGGTGACGACCGTGTCCGGGGTGCCTTCCGCGCGGGTGGCCCGCGACTGGCCCATGGACTCGCGGATGACCTTGCCGCCGCCGAAGACGGCCTCCTCGCCGGCGAGCCCGGGTCCGCCGGAACGATCCTCCTCGATCTCGACGAGCAGATCGGTGTCGGCCAGCCGGATGCGGTCGCCGGTCGTGGGGCCGAACAGGTCGGCGTACGCGGCACGCGAGATCTCAGGCATCGAGGGCACCTCCGGTCTCCCCGCGCAGGCCGGGCACCACGCGGGCACCGGCGAGCGGAACGAGTTCGACGTCGACGGGGATCCCGGGCTCGAAGCGCACGGCGGTGCCGGCGGCGATGTTGAGCCGCTTGCCGCGCGCGGCGGCACGGTCGAAGTCCAGACCGGGGTTGGCCTCGGCGAAGTGGTAGTGGGAGCCGACCTGCACGGGCCGGTCGGCGGCGTTGAGCACGGTCAGCGCGGTGACGTCGAGGCCCTCGTTGTACACGATCGGGCCCGAGGCGAAGAGGAACTCTCCGGGGATCATCGAGGCCTCTCAGACGATCGGGTCGTGGACGGTGACGAGCTTGGTGCCGTCGGGGAAGGTCGCCTCGACCTGGACGTCGTGGATCATCTCGGGGATGCCCTCCATGACGTCGTCCCTGGTGAGGAGCTTGCGCCCGGAGGCCATCAGCTCCGCGACGGTACGGCCGTCACGGGCGCCTTCGAGGATGTGCGACGTGATGAGGGCGACGGCCTCGGGGTGGTTCAGCCTGAGCCCGCGGGCCCGGCGCTTCTCGGCCACGTCGGCCGCCACGTGGATCAGCAGCCTCTCTTGCTCGTGCGGGGTCAGTTGCACGTCCCACCTCACAGTCCTCGCTCCGAACCGTGCGGGGTCCGGTTGCCGCAGCCCCGGGGCAAAGTCCCTGGTGGCGTGGAGGGGCAGGCTAGTTGGACGGCGTTTCAACCAAGTTAACCGCGCCGTCCTCCGCCGCCGTGTCCACCTGCCCGGAGGACATGCTCATCAGCGCCCGCAGCCCGTCCCGCAGGACGTCGACCGGCGCGGGGCCGAAAAGAGACTGCTGGGCGATGAAGCCCAGGACGGAGGCGATCATCGTGCGGGCCACGTGGTCCGGTTCGATGTCGGGGCGCATCGCCCCGGTCTCCTGATAGGCCTCGACGATCCGGGCCCAGGCCGCGCGGACGCCGCCGTATCCCTCTCGCAGTACGGCCGCCAGTTCGTCGTTGCGCGGGATCTCCGACCACACCTGGACGACCAGACGGGGGAAGGCGGGGACGCCGTCGAGGACGAGGTTCGCCCGCAGGGCGAGCACCCGGCCCAGGACGGCGGCCACGAGGCTGTCGGGGGGCGGGGGCGGGGACTGCCGGGACGCCTCCTCGAAGGCGCCGCGCACCTCGCCGAGCACCTCGCCGACGATCGCGGCGATCAGTTCCTCCTTGCCGCTGAAGTAGCGGTACACCGCCCCGGCCGAGAGGTCGGCCTCCTTCAGGACGTCCTGCATCGACGTGGCGTGGAAGCCGTTGCGGGCGAAGCAGAGCGCGGCGGCGTCGAGGATCTGCCGACGACGGGCGTCGAGATGTGCCTGGGATACACGAGCCATGGTCCACAACCTAAAACGAACATTCCTTCTTGACAAGGCACGCGGACGGCGGGATGGTGATGACGAACCCAAAACGAACGATCCTTCTTTTTGACTGACAGACCGAACGCCTGCCGCGCCACCCGACCCGACACCCGATCGACCGAGGAGTCCCATGTCCACCGCATCCGCTACGCGACCGGCGCCGCACCGGCTCCCGCACGGGCGCCGCCTGGCGGTCGTGATCGTCCTCGCCCCGCTGCTCGCCGCCCTCGCCCTGTGGGCCTCCGCCTGGCCCGCCGCCCGCACCGCGCCCCGCGACCTTCCCCTGGGGGTGGCCGGACCCGCGCAGGCCGTGACGCAGGTGGAGCGGCAACTCGAACAGCACAAGGGCGCGTTCGAGATCCATCGCTACGCCGACGAGGCCGCCGCCCGGCGGGCCATCGAGGACCGGACCGTATACGGCGCGGTCGTGGTCACCGCCCAGGGTCCCGAGCTGCTCACCGCGTCGGCCGCGAGCCCTGTCGTCGCACAGCTGCTCCAGCAGGCGGTGGCGGAGAAGGCGGCCACCGAGGGCACCCAGGTCAGGACGGTCGATGTCGTGCCCGCCCCCGAGGGGGACCCACGGGGCTCGGCCCTGAACGCGAGCGTGCTGCCGCTGGCCATCGCCGGCATCGCGGCGGGCGCGCTGGTGACCCTGCTCGGGCTGCGCGGACCGCGGGCCGCGGCCACACTGGTCGGCGCCGCCGCCCTGGTC
The DNA here is from genome assembly GCF_001685355.1 of Streptomyces lincolnensis. GTDB lineage: Bacteria > Actinomycetota > Actinomycetes > Streptomycetales > Streptomycetaceae > Streptomyces > Streptomyces lincolnensis. The sequence goes on from NZ_CP016438.1 coordinate 1,702,730, forward strand.
GGTGTGGTGGCCACCGCGATCGCACACAGCTGGCTCGGGGTCCTCACGGGCGGCTGGTGGGCCGAGGCCGGCACGTTCGGCCTGACGACGCTGGCCATCGGTGCCGCGGTCGCGGGGCTCGCCGCCCTGATCGGCACCGCGGGCATCGGCCTCGCCGCGGCCACCGTGATGCTGATCGGCAACCCGTTCTCCGGAGCGCCCAGCGCCCCGCGGATGCTGCCCGAGCCGGCCGGCACCCTCGGCCAGTGGCTGCCGCCGGGCGCGGGGACGACCCTGCTGCGCTCGGTGTCCTTCTTCGACGGCGCGGCGGCGACCGGGCCCGCCCTCACGCTCACCTGGTGGGCCGCCCTGGGCCTGGGCGCCGTACTGCTCGGCGGCGCGCTCGGCAGGCGCGCGAAGAACGGCGTCGAGCCCGCGTCCGAGCGGGAGTTGACCGCCGTCGGCTGACCACCCGGCCACACCGGTCCGACCGTGCGTCCCCGCTGTAGCGGACGGGGGCGCACGGTCCTGTCGTCTCCGGGGGCGTTCCGGGGCGCGCTACGAGGCTCCGGGTCCCCGATGGTGGGCCGCGATGCCGAAGCGCTGCTGTTCGCGAGGAGCGGACGCGGCCTCACGGACGGCGGAGACCGCGCTGACCACCTGCTCCTCCGCGGGTTCGGCGAGCTCCTCCAGCCGCTCCAGATCGGCTGCGGAGACCAGCGCTACCAGGGGCTTTCCATGCCGCGTCACGACGACGCGCTCACCGCCGTACACCACTCGGTTGATCAGGTCGGCGAGTTCAGCCCTGGCTTGCGTCACCGGAATCTCGTAGGCCATACCCCTAGCTTACGGCGCGTCCATCTTGGTTCACCGTGGTCTGTGACGACATCAAAGTTCCAGGTCAGGGGCTCTCACGTGCTCCCGTGCGCTCTCGTCTGTGAGAAATGTGTGAGACGAGGTGAGACGAAGAGCTATCTGGTCGCACTGAATCCTGGCAGTTTTCCGGTGCGGCGGAACGCCCCGCTCCGACCGGTCCTGCGCGGAACTCCGGCCGGGGCCGGCCGGCGGACGAGCGGCGGCCCGCGCCGCTCGCCCGGTTCTCGCAACAGACCCTAGCCAGGTGTGGTGCCTCGGGACCTCGGCACGGTCGCAGCGGCCGTTGCACTCTCCGGGAGAAGCTCCTCAAAGCCTCCGCTCACCGGCCGGAATGTCTCCCATCGGCAGCCTCCTCGGCGACCTCGGACGGGACCGCAGGTCAGGCTCCCGCCGCCGCATCTGTCCGCTGCCCCGTCGGCTCAGACGGCCGGCAGCGCGTACAGCCGCTCGGCGTGCATCACGGCCAGCCGCTTGCCCGCCGCGACCACGTACCACTTCTCGCTGTCACCGGTGTTGTCGTTGTACGTCCAGCGCAGCTTCCCGGTCGCCGCGTCGAAGGCGTGCACGCCGCCCTTCTTGTCGTGCTCGGTCGCGCCGTACAACGTGCCGCCCACCTTGGCGAACTGCCACGCCTCCGCAGCCGAGCCCACCAGGTCCTTGTTGTGCCAGATCCGCTTGCCCGTACCGGGGTCCACCGCCCACATGCCGTACGCGCTGTCGGAGGCGTAGAGCACCCCGTCCAGGACCTGCGGATCGTTGAACCAGGTGAACTCTTCATTCGCCAGCGACCAGCGTTCCGTGCCCGCGGCCAGCGCGAACGCCCGCAGCCGCTCCCCGTCCGGCACGATCACCAGGTCCTCGTGCACGGCGAATCGGTAGTAGTTGGACCTGCCGATCTTCTTCGTCCAGAGCTGCCGGCCCGTCGCCGCGTCGCGGACGGTCACGTTCTTCCGGTAGTCGGTGTACGCGAGACGCCCGCCGACGACCGCGGCGGTGATGCCGAACTCCTCGGTCCCCTTGTCACGCTGCTCACGCCAGGCGATCTTGCCGGAGGTGGTGTCGATCGCGGCGATCACGTTGGTCGGCGACGAGAGGTCCTCCTCCAGGATCCCGGCGAGGACGTAGACGTGGCGGTCGTCGGCCGCGATGGGGCGCGGCTGCTCGTACTCCTTGCCCAGGCGGCTGCGCCAGGTCTCCTTGCCCGTGGCCGGATCCAGGCCCACGACGTCGCCGTCGTACTCGGCGCTGGCGAGATAGAGCGTCCCGCCGCCGGTGATCAGCTTGGCGCCGGGAATGGTGACGCCAGGCCGTGACCACTTCTCCTTCCCGCTGACGGCGTCACGCCCCACCAGCGGGTCACCCGACACCACGACCGTGTCCCCGATGACCGCGAGCGCGTGGATCCCGGCCAGGTCGTCGTTGGCTGTCTTCTGCTGCCACAGCGGCTGGGGCGCGGTGCCCGGGGGCGGGGTGGTGAAGGTGTCACCGCCCTTGTCGGTGTCACCACCCTTGCCGCCGGGAGTTGTGCCGCCGCCCGACGCGCCCGTTTCCTCCTCGGGGGTGCACCCCCATGCGCCTGCCCCCAGCACGGCCAGGCCCAGGCCCGTCCCGGCCAGCCTGAGCGCCTGCCTGCGTGACACCGCGTGCCCGTCACGTCTGCCCATGTCGGTTCCCCGTCCCCGTTTCGCCCGGATGTTGCTGACGCCCCCTCGGACGTCTTGATCGCGGTCAGGCTAGTCGTCGGATTTCGGCCAGTCGTCGGGCGGTACCCAACCGGGACGCGTCCGTGAAACTCCTGTCACACAAGATCAGCAGCTCCTGGAACCGAGAAGGCGTCATGTTGAGCCCGTCTCACCCTGGGCGGCAACTCCGTGGAGATGGCGGACGCGTTTCCCGGCGTCGTGCCCATCCGTGGGAGGAAGGTCCCGCACGGACCTGCCGTGGCCTTCAAGGCCGGCTAACGCTGGTGGCGTGTTGCCATGCCTGGGCCAGGGCTGCCTCCTGCACCAGCAGCTCGTGGGCCAGGCAGTTGGGGAGTCGTCCAAGTACGGATCGGTTCTCGAACGCCGGCAGTCGGCTCACCTTGACAGCGCTGGGGGGTGTTCAGGAACGGAGTCCAACAACGACCGGCCGACCGCGCGGAGCCGTGGCGGCCATGTTCGGGCGAGTCGTTCGGCCATGAAGTCTCCGCCCCTGCGACTGAGGACATGAGTGGATCAGGGGCCGAGAGGGCGTACTTCGCGGTTCAGTTGCGACGGCAAGCGGTAACCCGGGGCTCGAGCGCGGCGTGACCGTCTCCTACGAGACGATGCGCCGCTGGTGCGCCAAGGTCGGGCAGACCTACGCCAACGCCCTGCGCCGCCGGCAGCCCCAGCCTGGGGACAAATGGCACCTGGACGAAGTCTTCATCAAGATCAACGGGCGGTTGCAGTACCTGTGGCGGGCCGTCGACCAGGACGGCACCGTCCTGGACATCCTCGTGCAGAACCGGCGGGACCAGGCCGCGGCCAGGCGTTTCTTCCGCCGCCTGATGAAGAGGACCGGTGCGGTGCCGCGGGTGATCGTCACCGACAAGCTCCGCTCATACGGCGCGGCCCACCGCGAGGTCATGCCCTCCATCGAGCACCGACAGTCGAAGTACCTCAACAACCGGGCCGAGAACAGCCACCAACCAACCAGGCAACGCGAACAGGCGATCAAGGCTTCCGCTCCGTGGGCGGAGCACAGCGGTTCCTGTCCGCCTTCAGCGGCATCACGCCCCACTTCCGGCCCCGCCGCCACCTGATGCCCGCACACCACTACCGCGCTGAAATGACCGTCCGCTTCGCAATCTGGGAGCAGATCACCGGCGTCGCCGGCCCCGCAACCTCCTCGAGATGGTCTGGCAGCTGATTGCTGACCCGAACGCCCGCTATCACGACCTCGGCACTGACTGGTACGAGCGCCGCACCGACCCCGACCGCCGCACCCGCGAACTCGTCCGCCAGCTCGAACGACTCGGTAACACCGTCACCCTGACCCCCAGCCCAGCCTGACCGGACACCCGTCCTCAGGTCCGCCACCAACACCCTGAGCGCGGAACAGGCATCAGCGCGCCCGCGTTTCCTGTGATTTTCCGGCCAGAGGCCCTTCCTCTACGCCCCACCAGCCAACAAGCCACCCGATCCAGGACCCCGTTCGAACCAGACCGAGCGCACGACCGGATAGAGAACGGCCAGTCAGAAGGCCGGTGTGGATCGCTCCGTGAGCCGGCTCTGATGCCGCGCTCCGAGCACGGCATCTCTCAGCCGTTTCTGAGCGATCGTCAGGCACGCGTAGACCGCTCCCTGGGCCGTCGACAGACCGATCAGATGCGGACCCGTCCTGATCTCCGGCACCGCCGGAAGGATCTGGTCGAGCCGGCCGCGCACCTGGGGAAGCACGACGTCGACGAGTGGACGCAACCGGCCCACGAAGTAGACCGACTCCGGGTCCAGCGTCACGGCGACGACACTGACAGCGGTCACTATCGCCGTGGTGAACGCCTGAAGCACCTCGGCGTGCGGCGCGTCGGTGCGCGGTTGCAACCAGAGGTCCTCAACGCGCTCCAGGTCGAGCCCCCGTTTGCGGGCGAACTGAAGGAGACCCCTCGTGCTCAGCAGTTCGTCGAGGATCTCGTTGCCGACTCCGGAGGAGAGTGCCCCGATGTCGCCGAAGGTGGGTGTGCTCCCACGGGCGAGCTCGTGATCTGTGCAGTGGGCGAAATTCAGTATGGTGCTGAGGCTGAAGAGCGCGGCGTTGGCGATGGTGGCGTCGTCGGTGAGGATCCCGATCAGGGCCGCGTTCGCGTCGCTGTCGAGGAGCACCGGGGCGTCCACCAGGCCTTCGATGGCTCGGTAGAGATCGGAGCCCGCGAAGATTTTCATCGACTCCGCGGGGCCGAAGATCTCCGTGCCGCCCCGGACCCGCCCGGGCACTGCGACGACGATCTGCCGCAGGGGGCCCTGCGCGGACTCCGCGGCCTGCGCGATCAGGTCGACCAGCCATCGTGCGGCGTCCGCGATCTCCTGGTGATCGGCGGTGGGAACCGACACCTGCTGGATCTCGCGACCCCTGAGGTCGGTCACCAACACACCGGTGGTCTGTGCGCCGAAGCTGACACCGGCGACGTGGCCGGCTGTGCCGGACAGGTCCAGATAGGTGGACCGTCGGCCGCGGCCGGTGACCTCGTCGATCCCGCAGTCGACGAGGAAGCCGTCGGCCCAGAGCTCCTCCACCGCTCTGAAGACCGTCGCCCTGCTCAGGCCTGTCAGCTCGGTGAGCTTGTTACGTGTCAAGGGCGCGTGGGAGAGGACCGCGTCCAGGACTGACGCCTTGCTGTAGTCGCGGGAGGTCGGGTTGGTGGTCACGTGATGACCATATCGAGAGCGGTACGCCGACCGTGCCGGCACCGGTTTGGGCGGCACGGCCAAGGGCGACGCGGTGACAAGCGGTTGTTTCGACGGACTTGCCGTTCCCTCCCGCCGCCCTTGGGGCGTCCTCGCCGGAGGCTCCCGCCGTGTCGGACGGTTCTCGACTCATCTGTCATGCACTCCACAGGGTCCCCAAGACTCCGAGAGCGCATCGCCGCGCTGCCGCGAGGGCCTGAAAGCCGGGGTCGACGACCGACTGACTGTCGGCAGCGAGCATCGGTCATCCGGAACAACCTCGACGTCGCCGGGTCAGCACCCTGTCTTCGGGGCGACGTGACCGCATACCAGGAGCGCAGCCGGGGCCCGGGGGCTGCCGAGCCGGATGCCGGTCGGCAGCAGGAGCGCGGGGTCGGCGAACGGCCTGAGCGCAGCATTTTTTCAGTTTGAACTGGACCAAATAGTGCTGGGCGGCCTGAGCCCAGCAGCGAGCACCTCGCGACGCGCCCGACGAATCTGCGCACCGTCCAACAGCTGTCGGGACGCCCGGGTCTCGACTCAGTGCACCCAGAGCGACTGACGCCACTGGCAGAGAGCGGGGACATGGAGTTCACCCCGCACTGGCTCGACACCGCTCCCCCAGGGCCCAGACCGGTCCGGACCGAGATCGGCGTGAGTGTCGACGTGGCGATCTTCGCGGCCGGCCCGACCGGCCCCTCGGCGGCACTTCACCTGGCACGGAAGAGCGCCGACGTCCTTGTCTTCGTGACGGAGACGGTGGACCTTGGGCGCCTCTGGGCACAACGGCGGCATGGCCACCCTGGGCATGTCGATCGGCTTCCGGGAGGCGATCTCCCGCTACGGCTCCGACACCGCGAAGGCATGCCTGCGGGCGCACCACGACGCGGTCGACGCCATCCAAAGCCTCATCAAGGAAGAGAACATCGACTGCGGCTTCGCCCACACCGGCAAGCTGAACCTGGCGCCCAAGAGGTCCTAACAAAGGCGTTGGACATGGCGGTGGGTGATCAGGCAGGTGGCGAGGCCGAGGAAGGCTTCGTGGATGTCGTCGCGTCGTTCCCAGCGGATCCGCAGTCGGCGGAAGCCGTGCAGCCAGGCGATCGTCCGCTCGACCACCCAACGGAAGACGACCAGGCCAGAGCCGTGTTCCTGACCTCGTTCGGCGATCACCGGGGTGATACCTCGCGCCCGGACAAGGCGCCGGTACTTGTCGTGGTCGTAGCCCCGGTCAGCGAGCAGGGCATCAGGGCGCCGGCGCGGGCGGCCTACGGCACCGGCGACTGCCGGGACCTTGTCGAGCAGGGGCAGCAGTTGGGTGAGGTCGTTGCGGTTGCCGCCGGTCAGCGACACCGTGAGCGGGATGCCCCGGCCGTCGGTGAGGACGTGGTGCTTGCTGCCCGGACGTGCGCGGTCGACCGGGCTGGGACCGCTTTCGGGCCCCTGCGGGCCGCCCGGACATGAGAGGAATCGATCACCGCCCGCGACCGGTCGAGCTTCTTCGCCGCCCGCAGCTTCTTCAGCAGCACCAGGTGCAGTTCGTCCCGGACGCCGGCCTCGTTCCAGGCGGCTGGGCGCCGCCGGCACGTCACCCCCGAGCCGAAGCCCAGCTCCTGTGGCAGGTACTCCCACTGGATGCCGGTATGCGGCACGAACAGGATCCCGCACAAGGCCTGCCGGTCAGGGACCCGCGGCCTACCCTCGACCGCCTTCGGACCCGGTTCGGGCAGCAACGGCTCGATAGCGACCACAGTTCGTCCGAGACGATCCACGGACGCGACTCCCTCTTTCCCACGACCAGCCGTAGGAAAAGACGGGCTGTGTGCCGTGCGGGACGGTGTTGCCTTTGGGGTCAGATGCCAAGCATGGTGTTGAGGTCGTCCAGGGACTTCACCGTCACGTAGTCGTAGCCGTGGGTCACCGGATCGCAGCCACGGTCCAGCAGGACCAGATTGCGGAAGCCCATGTCGTGCATCGACTGGTGGTCGTAGCGGGTGTGCGAGGCGACGTGCACGAAGTCCTCGGGGGACGCGTCGAGCTGGTCGAGCATGTACTCGAACGCGGCATAGCGGGGCTTGTAGTAGCCGGCCTGCTCCGCGGTGAAGACCGCGTGGAAGTCCGCCCCGAGCCGGGGCACGCTCTCGGCGAGGAAGGAGTCGTCCGCGTTGGAGAGAATCACCAGCTTGTAGTGCTCGCCCATCTTCTTCAGCGGCTCCACCACGTCCGGGTGGGGCCCCCAGCTCCGGATGCCGTCGGCGAACCGCTTGCCCGCGTCCGGCGCCGCCTTCACACCCCACTTGCGGCAGACCCGCTCGAAGGAGTCCTGCAACACCTGCTCGTACGGGTAATACTCGCCACGGACCTGGTCGTAGCGGTAGCCGCGGAACTCCCGGACGAACTGGTCCCACTGCTCGGCGGGAATCTGGTCGCCGACCAGCTCGTACGTGATCGGGTTCATCGGCCACTCGATCAACGTGCCGTAGCAGTCGAACGAGACGTACTTCGGGCGGAACTGCAACGAGGGAATCCTGTTCATGAAGAGTTCCGATCTTTCTCTGAGGGAAGTTCGAGTTTTTCAGGCATGCCCATGACGCACTTGCCGGAGTTGGGCGATGACGTCGTCCAGGCTTACGGCCAAGGCGTGCTCGACATTGATCCAGTCGTCCTTGGCGTGACCGAGGAGGTACTCGCGCCGTTCGGGTGCGCGCTCCGCTCGCCAGTTGGTGAGGAGCGCGCGCAGTGTGAGTCGTGCCAGTGCGGCAATCGGGAGCAGCGGAAGTTCCGAGTCCTTGATCGGCCGCGTGCGTTGGTAGCCGGCGACGAGAGCGCAGGCCTCCCGCCAGGGATGATCCGGCGTCCTGGCGAGCAGGTTCGCCATGGGAACGGCGGGGTCGAAGATCACCGCACTGCGCACCGTGTCGCCGAAGTCGATGACACCGGTGATGAAGTGCTCGCTCTTCGGATCCACCACGACGTTGTAGGGGCTGAAGTCCCCGTGGATCACCTGTGCTTCGAGATCGCTCAGCCTCGGGACGACGTTTTCGCCGAAGAGCCGGAAGACCTTCTCAGCCAACTGACGGTGCTCGGGGTTCGACGTGTGCTCGACCAGTTCGGTGAGCTGGTGGAAGTGCCGGATGTCCCAGGCCAGACCTCGTCGGTCCGCCGGATGCGTGAACGTCCTGAGCGCCACGTCGACTCGCCCCAGCATCTCGCCCGCCTTGGCGAGCCGCTCGGCGTCCGGGCTCACCATGGCCAGGATCTGGCCTTCGACGAAGTCGAACACCCGCAGGACCCGAGGCCTGCCGTCGTTCAACCTGATCGTGACATGGTCGTCTCCGTCGGCGGTCAGCTTCACCCGCTGGACGGGCAAGTGCGGAGCGGTACTTTCGAGGTGGCGCATCGCTGCCGTCTGGAGGGCGACAACCGCCTCCGCCTCGTCAGGCGGTGAGACCTTCACGAGGTAGCTGCTCGAGTCGGTCCCGAGTCTGAACGTGTCGTCCTTCTCGGTGGCCAGTCGCTCCAAGCGCCCGGTGAGGCGATAGTGCTCCTGGAGCAAAATACTCACCAGCATCACGTCGATGGGCTCGTGGGACGACGTCAGGCCGCTCTCCTGGAGGAGCCGCTGTGCATAGTTCGTAGCTGGTGAGGTGTTCACGGTCAGTCCCTTCGGCCGGCCTTGTTACAGACGGTTCTTCGCGACCTCGGCGAAGGTCTCCAGGAATCGGGTCACATCGGCGGAGTCGAAGGCCAGCGGAGGGCGGATCTTCAGGGTGTTCGCCGAGGGGCCCGTGCCGCTGATGAGAATCCGGCGGTCTCGCATGTCGTTGATGACGTCGTCGGTCAGCGCGCGGTCCGGCTCGAGGGTGCCCCGGTCCTTCACGATCTCCACGCCCACGAACAGGCCGGCGCCGCGCACTTCGGCGACGTAGGGGGAGTCCTTGGTGATCTCCCTCAGCCCGGCGCGCAGAGCGTCGCCGCTGGTCAGGACGCGCTGCTGCACGTTCTCCTTCTCCAGGACGTCCAGCACCGCGGCGCCGGCCGCCACCGGGATCGAGCTGCCGCCGAAGGTGTTGAAGTAGCGGACGTTGCGTCCGAACTCCTCGCTGACCTCGGGGCGGAAGACCACACCCGAGATCGGAATTCCGTTGCCCATCGGCTTGCCCATGGTGACGATGTCCGGCACCACACCGTGGCGGGTGAAGCCCCACATCGACTCCCCGAGCCGGGCGAACCCCGACTGCACCTCGTCCGCGATGTAGACGCCGCCGGCCGTGTGCACCTCCGCCACCACGGCCTGCATGTATCCGACGGGATCCGTGAAAATGCCGTCGCTGGAGTAGGCGCAGTCGGTGATCAGCGCGGCCAGCCGGTAGCCGTGGCGCTCCAGGTCGTCGATCGCGCCGCGCACCTGCTGCCGCATGTGCTCGGCGAGCGTGGATCCGGGCGCGACGAGGCGCGGGTCAGGAGCATCGATGAACCGGACGTTCGGGCCCAGCGGTGAGCCTGCGCCCAGCGTCGGCGAGAAGCTCGCCACCTCCCGGGTGAGGCCGTGGTAGGCCCAGCGGGTGACGATGATGCCCTCGCCGCCCGTGTGGAACCGGGCCACCCGCACCGCCAGGTCGTTCGCCTCCGACCCGCTGCACGCGATGCTCAGCTTCGACAGCTCCTCGGGGAAGGTCGCCAGAAGCCGCTCCGCGTAGTCGACCAGGGCCTCCTGGGCGTAGCGCGTGTTGGTGTTGACCGCAGTCATCTGGCGGGCGACCGCCTCGGCCACGTGCGGGTGGGCGTGCCCGACACACGGAACGTTGTTGTAGGCGTCGAGATAGTCGTTGCCGTCCCGGTCGATCAGGTGGGCCCCATGACCGGAGACGAACTCGACCGGCTCCTTGTAGATGAGCGTGTACCCAGGGCCCAGCACCTTGTCGCGGCGCTGGATGGTCTCCTGGAGGTGTTCGGGGAGTTCGCTCAGTATCCCCGGATCGAACCTGTTGGGGTAGTGGGCGAGAGCCCGACTGATTGTCGAAGTCACGGCAGGCACACCTTCAGTCTTTGTCCGGGGATGCTGGCTGCGTTGGCCGAAATCGTAGCATAATTTATCTCAGTTTCAACGTGAGACTAGAAGCTTCCTGCTCCCGCATTCTCGGCATCCCGGCAGGCCCCCGCATGCGGGATGAGGGGCGTTTCCGTCATCGCAATCTCGCCGCGACGGCCCCTGGAGCGCCGCCAATCCGGAGCGGGCAGCGCCTGTTGGGCACGCCTCTGGCTCGCCGCCGGGCCGGCGCGAGCCGGCATGTGTGCCGAGTGGGAAAGAGGGAGTCGCGTCCGTGGATCGTCTCGGACGAACTGTGGTCGCTATCGAGCCGTTGCTGCCCGAGCCGGGTCCGAAGGTGGTCGAGGGTAGGCCGCGGGTCCCTGACCGGCGGGCCTTGTGCGGGATCCTGTTCGTGCTGCATACCGGCATCCAGTGGGAGTACCTGCCACAGGAGCTGGGCTTCGGCTCGGGGGTGACGTGCCGGCGGCGCCCAGCCGCCTGGAACGAGGTCGGCGTCCGGGACGAACTGCACCTGGTGCTGCTGAAGAAGCTGCGGGCGGCGAAGAAGCCCGACTGGTCGCGGGCGGTGATCGATTCCTCTCATGTCCGGGCGGCCCCCGCAGCGGCCCGAAAGCGGTCCCAGCCCGGTCGACCGCGCACGGCCGGGCAGCAAGCACCACGTCCTCACCGACGGCCGGGGCATCCCGCTCACGGTGTCGCTGACCGGCGGCAACCGCAACGACGTCACCCAACTCCTGCCCCTGCTCGACAAGGTCCCGGCAGTCGCCGGTGTCGTAGGCCGCCCGCGCCGGCGTCGGCACAAGCCGCGTCGTCAGGCGTGCGTGTTGGCTATATACAGGTCAAGTGGTGGGGCGCAGTGCGAGGTTGTAGTAGCGGATCTCCTGGTACTCCTCGAGTCCCTCGCTGCTTCCCTCGCGTCCGAGGCCGGACTGCTTGACCCCGCCGAACGGTGCGGCCGCGTTCGAGGGAACGCCCTGGTTGATGCCGACCAGTCCGGTGGCCAGGTGGTCGGCCACGTTGAAGGCGCGGTCGAGGTTCTCGGTGAAGACGTAGCCTGCCAAGCCGTGCTCGGTGTCGTTGGCGCGGGCGATGGCCTCGTCCTGCTGGGAGAAGCGCTGGATGGCGGCGATGGGACCGAAGATCTCGGTGTGGGCGAGGTCGGCGTCAGCCGGTACGTGGTCCAGGAGCGTCGGTGTGAAGAACGAGCCAAGGTGGCTGGGGGCCGAGCCGCCGGCGAGGAGGTGTGCGCCGCGGGAGGTCGCGTCCTCGACGAGGCCGGTGAGTCTCGTCACGGCGGTGTGGTCGATCACTGGGCCGAGCCCCACACCGGGGGCGAGTCCGTTGCCGACCTTCACGACGGCCAGTCGCTCGGTGAGGGCTTCGACGAACGCGTCGGCTATGCCGTCCTGGACGAAGATGCGGTTGGCGGCAATACATGACTGGCCGCCGTTGCGTATCTTGGCGGCGAACGCGCCGTCGACCGCCCGTTCCAGATCGGCGTCGTCGAAGATCAGCAGCGGGGCGTTGCCGCCCAGTTCCATGGAGCTCTTCAGTACGTTGTCCGCAGCCAGACGCAGCAGGACCTTGCCGACCGCGGTCGAGCCGGTGAAGGACACCTTGCGCACCCGTGGATCGGCCAGAACGGCGGTGCTGAAGGACGGAGCATCGGTCGTGGTCACGACCTGCACCAGGTCTTCGGGCACACCGGCTGCGACTGCGAGTTGGACAGCGAAGATCGTGGTCAGAGGCGTATGAGGCGCGGGTTTGATGACCACGGGGCAGCCGGCGGCGAGCGCCGGGGCGATCTTGCGGGTGGCCATGGCGAGCGGGAAGTTCCACGGGGTGATGAGGACCGACAACCCCACCGGTGCGCGCCGGGTGAGCAGACGGGCCCCACCGGCCGGAGCGTCGCGAAGGTTTCCGCCAGGGCGTACCGCTTCCTCGGCGTACCAGCGGACGAAGTCAGCACCGTAGGAGATCTCGGCACGGGCCTCGGCGAGCGGCTTGCCCATCTCGCGGGTGATGAGCAGAGCGATCACCTCGGCGTTGCTGAGGATGAGGTCGTGCCAGGCGCGGAGGATGTCGGCGCGGTGCCGGGTGTTGGTGGCAGCCCAGGAGCGGCCGGCTGCGTCGGCGCGGGCGACGGCGTCGAGGGACTGGCGCGCGTTGAAGTCGGGGACCTGGGCGATCACCTGGCCGGTGGCCGGATCATGGACGTCGAAGGTGCGGGTCACGCCCGGTACGGCGAGGTGGAGGTTGGCCAGGACCTTGTCGGAGTCGGCGAGAACAGCGGGGTCGGCGTCGGGAAGGGTGCGCATGGTGGTCACTTGGCTTCCTGGGCGGAGAGACGGTGTCGATGGCGGCCATAAGCTGCCGGAACTCGTCGTTGGTGGAGATGAAAGGCGGGTTGATCTGGACAGTGTTGCCGCGCAGGTCAGAGACGGGCGCGCGGCAGGCTGCGGTGGAGCACGGAGTGAATCTGGTTCTTCGCGCGAATGCACTGACGCATCAGATGAGCGCGCCGCATGGTCACCCTGCGCAGCGTCTGGGTGCGCTCGTCCGCCAGCCACCTGCCTAAAAGGAAGTCTGTGGCCAGTAGCTGGACCAGGATTTCGCGCGTCGACCTTGTCGGTACGGTGGACACGGACGCTGACCGCGACGAAGCGCTCCAGGCCCTTGGCCGAAGCCCTCACCGGAATCGGCTGTCAGGCACCCCGGACCCGGGGGCGAGCATTCGATCCACATCGGCCCGGTCGCCGCCCGCGGGCCTGGACATGGGCCACTCGTCACGGCATCGGCGTCACACCGGCCAAGGCCCACACGCGCGCCGAAGGCGACGGCTTTGACCGGAGCAAAAGCCGGGCGGCCACGCTGCCGAACCGCTGCCGCAGGTCCGTGCCCTGCTACAGCACCCTTTCGAGGAACGCCTGGGTTCGTTTCTCACGGGGATTGCCCAGTACTTCACGGGCGTCGCCGCGCTCCACCGCGATGCCTTCGTCCATGAACAGCACCTCGTCGGCGACCTCGCGGGCGAAGCCCATCTCGTGGGTGACGAGCAGCATGGTCATTCCGTTGCCGGCGAGGTCGCGCATGACGGCGAGTACTTCACCCACGCGTTCCGGGTCCAGCGCGCTGGTGGGTTCGTCGAACAGCATGATGGTGGGTTCCATCGCCAGCGCGCGGGCGATGGCCACGCGCTGCTGCTGGCCGCCGGAGAGCTGGGCGGGGTACTTGTGGCCGCACCCGTCGAGGCCAACCCTGGCCAGCAGTTCTCTCGCCCGCTCCCGGCTGGCCGCGCGGTCCTTCTTCTGCACGAGCACCGGTCCGGACATGACGTTGCTTTCGGCGGTCATGTTGGGGAACAGGTTGAACTGCTGGAAGACCATGCCGATGCGGGCGCGCTGCTCGGCCAGCCGTTGCGGGCGGACGGCGTGGTAGGCCTGGTCCTTCTCGACGTAGCCGAAGTCCTCCCCGTTCACCCGCAGCACACCGCGGTCGACGGTCTCCAGCCCGTTGATGCACCGCAGCAGTGTCGACTTGCCGGATCCGCTCGGCCCGATGATGCACGAGATCTCCCCGGCCGCCACGGTCAGGTCGATGTCCCGCAGGACCTGGTGCTGTCCGAAGCTCTTGCACAGCTTGCGTGCGACGATCGTTCCGTCGGCGTTCACAGCAGGGACTCCCTCGTGGTGGGAACTGGCTGGCCGGCCCCGGGCTCGGCCGAGGCGGCCGCCGGGGTCAGCTGTGCCCGGGTCGAGCGGGAGAAACGGCGCTCGATCATGGACTGCGGCACGCTCAGCACCAGCGTCATGATCAGGTACCAGAGGCTGGCCACTATCAGCAGCGGAATCGTCTGGTAATTGCGGGCGTAGATCGACTGTGCGCTGTTCAGCAGGTCGGCGACGCCCAGCACGCTCACCAGCGAGGTCTCCTTGAGCATGCCGATCACCTGGTTGCCGGTGGCCGGAATGACCGCCGGCATGGTCTGCGGAATGATCACATGGCGGAGCTTGGTGAACCCCGACATACCCAAGGACTCCGCGGCCTCGTGTTGTCCGCGGCTGACCGAGGCGAACCCGCCGCGGATGATCTCGGACATGTACGCGGCCTGGTTCAGCGTCAGCCCCACGACGGCCGCGGTCATCGGGGTCATGATCGCGTTCACGTTCACCGGCGTGGAGATGTGGGTGAACGGGATGCCGATCGAGAGGTGCGGGTACAGGGCCGCGATGTTGAACCAGAAGATCAACTGCACGAGCACCGGGGTACCGCGGAAGAAGGTGATGTAGAGCTGGGCGAGCCCGGAGACGGGTCGCTGCTGCGACATGCACATCACGGCCAGCAGCAGCCCGAGCAGGGTGCTCAGCGCCATGCTGACCGCGGTGAGAACAAGCGTGACCAGCAGGCCGTTGAGAATGGACTGGGTGGTGAAGTAGCTGAACACCACCGGCCAGCGATAGTTCTCGTTCGTCACCGCGGTTGACACCAGACCGACCACGATCGCGATCGCGGCGGCCCAGGCGACGTAGTCGCGCGGACGTTTCGGCGTGATCCGCTTCTTTTCTTCGGCCAGTAGTTGTGACACCGGTCGGCTCCTGGTCTTCGTCTCGATCTGATCCGTGGACATGTCAGTCCTGCGGGACGGCCATGGCCGCGGTCTTGATCCCGAGGTCCTTGAAACCCCAGCGGCCCAGCGCCTGGGCGTACTTGGGGCTGTCGATGATCGACTGGATGGCAGCCTGGACCGCGGGGGTCAGCGACGAGTCCTTCTTCAGCGCGACGGCCACGGTCTTGGTGGCCACCAGGGGCTTGAGGACGTCGAACGTCTTCGGCTGCTGCGTGGCCGCCCACTGAAGCCCGGTGAAGTCGTACATCACCGCGTCGATCCGCTTGGACACAAGCTGGGTGAGAGCGTCGTTCACGCTGGGCAGCGTCACCGCGTTGATGGCCGGCTTGCCCTTGCTCGTACAGTCCTGCTTGGACAGCTGGGGCAGCCACTGCAGCTCCGCGGTGCTGCCGGACTGGACACCGACACGGTGCCCGCACAGCGTGTGGGTACCCAGGCCCTGCGGATTTCCGTAGGGGACGGACACTCCGGTCCCGGCCTTGAAATAGTTGATCATGTCGAGCACCTTCAGCCGGTCCGCGGTGGCACCCATGGTGGACGCCGTGAAGTCGTACCGGCCGGCCTGCAGTCCAGTGATGATGGTGTCGAACTTGACGTTGTTGAACTGCAGCTTCAGACCGAGCTTGGCGGCGATCAACCGGGCCATGTCCGGGTTGAACCCGATCGGCGTCTTGTTGTCCGACGCCATGAACGTGGTGGGCGGGCTGGTCAGGTCCATGGCCACCGAGAGCGTGCCCTTGGCCTTCACCGCCGCGGGCAGCAGCTTCACCGCCTTCGCATCCGGCTTCACACCGACCGAGATGTCATCGGTGTGCTCGGCCGACGAACCGGAACCTCCGCCCTGCGCCGCGCCCTTGGACCCCACGTCCTGCGCGGTGCCGCCCGCTCCACACGCGGCGAGCGCGAGGGCCAGGGCCGTCGTGACAATCGGGACGCTCAAGTGTCTTGTGATTCGCATGGGTTTACTCCTTACAAACGGGGAAAGCGCGCTGGGAGCCGCTCAGATCCCGGATGGGTGGCTGTTTGGAACTGGCTGGGGCGATCCGGAACTCGTCAGACTGGGCGTTGGGCCTGGTGGGGTGCCGAGGGCATTCGCTCATCGCGTCGACCGGACCTGCGGTTCGCGACCTGCACGTACGACAAGGGCAGGGGTGTTCAGAAGGCGGTGTATCCGCCGTCGACGGGGAGGACTGCTCCGGTGATGTACGTCGACTCCGATGATGCGAAGAAGAGGGCCGCGTCGGCGACTTCTTCGGGGGTGGCGAGGCGTTGGAGCGGGATCTGGGTCTCGCGCTCGCGGCGGTAGGCCTCCGGGTCGGGGCTGCGCTGGATCGCCGTTTCGATGACCGGGGTGGCGGTCAGACCTGGGGCGACGACGTTGACGCGGATGTTGCGCGGGGCCCATTCGATCGCCGCGCCCTTGGCGAGCATGATGAGGCCTCCCTTGGCGGCGGAGTACAGGACTTCCCCGGGCTTTCCGACCATGCCGAGTCGGGAACTGACGCAGACGAAGGAGCCTCCTTCGGGGGGCATCAGCGGCGCGAAGTGCTTCATCACCAGGAACGCGCTGAGCAGGTTGCTGTCGAGCACGTTCTTCGCGTCGTCGTAGGGCATCTCGGTGAGCGGGCTGCTGGCCTGGAGGCCGTGGTTGATGACGACGACGTCGACGGTGCCGAGGGACTCGGCGGCCTGGTTGGCCAGGGCCTCGACGAACGCCTCGTCGTTGAGGTCTCCAGGGACGTACAGGTCGTCGGTCTGGGCGGTGTCGAGTTGCTCCCTGCGGCCGGTGAGCAGCAGTCGCGCGCCCTCGCGGCGGAAGTGGGAACTCACCGCCTGCCCTATGCCACTGCTGGCACCGGTCACCAGGGCCGCGACGTTCTTGAGTCTCATGTCAGGCACTCCTTTAGAAGAATGCGGCGGCTCGGGTACGAGGTCTCTCGTCCCGGGGCCGGTCAGCTGAGGAATCCGCGGGCGTCGACCGGCCACCGCTGCAGCGACGTGCCCGTGCTGTCGGTGACGATCAGCTCCTCGAAATTGACGACGACCGGGCAGACGTGGTTCGGCACCACCGGCACCACGGTGCCGACCCTGGGGCGGAACTCGCCCGCGGGCAGCGCAAGGAATCCGTGGTACTCGTTGAGCTTGGACAGGAAGGCCTTCGTGCCGGCGACCCGGCCGTAGCCGCGCTCGATGCTGCCTTCGCGGCTGAGGGCCTTGGTGCCCGCGTCGAGGATGACCTGCTCGGGCACCCAGTCGCTGACCACGGTGGCGGCGACGAACAGCGCGATCTGATCGTCCGTGCAGGCGCCGAGCCGGGCGTTGTTCAGGTCCCCGAAGACGTACTCGCCGGGACGGATCTCAGTGATCACGCTGCTGGTGGAGAACTCGACGGTGGGTGTGGAGCCGGCGCTGACCACTTCGGCGGTGATCCCGACGCCGTCGAGGCTGCGTACCGCGGTGGTCAGCGCGGCATCCTGATCCCGCGCGGCGCGCTCGCGAGCGTCGGGGCCGGAGCTGCCATGACCTGGATAGGTGAAGACGCCCACCGGCACCAGGCCGCGCTTGCGGGCGGCGAGCGCGAGGTCGCCCGCTGCCTCGGGCGGCGCCCCGGAACGACGGGCACCACAGTCGACCTCGACCACGACCTGCAGCCGGTCCGGTTCGTCTCCCATCGCGTCGGCGAGGGCCTCGATCGCCGCGGCGTTGTCGACGCCGACCCGCAGCCGGGCGGACTCGGCGAGCCGGCGGATCCGTCTCCCCTTCGTTCCCGCGGGCCAGACCGGGTAGGCGAGGAAGATGTCGTCGAATCCGGCCGCGGCGAAGACCTCGGCCTCGCCGACATTGCCCGCGGTGATTCCGACCGCCCCGGCCTCGATCTGCCGTCGGCCGATCTCCACACACTTGTGTGTCTTGACGTGAGGCCTGACATCGAGGCTCTGCTGAGCGGCGAAGCGCTGCATGCGGTCGATGTTGTCCTGCACGACGTCGACCAGCACGATCGGCGCGGGGGTGTCGACCCGCTCGACCAGAGCGTCGAGTGCTCGCTGGAGCCGGTTCACGCTGCACTCCTCTTGCTTGTGTCTGGGAATTGAGCGAGGGGCGCGGATGTCGGCTCCCTCGAATGCCGCATGTGCGTGGCGGGCGCAACGGCACGCGCGCTCGCGCTGCACGGACGCCGTACCCGGCCCTACACCGCGGTGCAGACCATCTGGATCTCGACCGGACTGTTGAGCGGCAACCCGGCGACACCGATCGCGGTGCGAGCGTGCCGTCCGTTCTCGCCCAACACCTCGATCAGCAGTTCACTGGCCTCATTGGCGACCCGCGACTGCAGACCGAAGTCCGGCGTACTGGCCACGAAGACCAGCATCTGCACGATCCGGACCCTGTCCAGATCTCCCACCGCCTGCACAGCGGCGGCAAGGCAGTTGAGTACGGCATGGCGCGCGAGCTCCCGCGCCGTCTCCAGCTCCACGTCCCGGCCGACAATGCCCTGACCCAGCAGTTCACCGTCCCTGTAAGGCAGTTGGCCCGAGATGTAGATGCTGGACCCCACCGTCCGCTGGTCCACGTAGTACGGGTTCTCACGGAGCTCGGGAAGGGCCAGACCCAAGGCCTGGAGCCGATCGGAAGCCGAGCCGGTCTGTGCTACCGAGGCCACGCGCCCGCTCACCGTGCCACCGCCTTGGACGGCACAGGCCATGGAACCTCGCAGTCAGCTGCGAGAACCCACATCGTGTGATTTGTGATCATCTGCACTCGGTCACCCTCTCGAGCACCTGTGGCGACAAAGTGTCGCATGGTGGCTTAAATCAGCCACTCTTATTGTCGTTTGTCGACCATAGGGCTGCCTGTTGAACACTGTCAACAAAAACTTCAGCGCCGAGCACAAGCCGGGAGCGCCGCGTGCGGACCCATCCGCTGCTGCCGGAAACAACGGCCGACACCGCAACCGCGCTCGCCGGTCCATCCCGGCGTGGGCGAGATTGTGCAGCGCACCCGTCCACATGACGGTCGCTGACGGCGGCCGATTCCAGGGCGATTGACACGGACGCCGACCGGATCGCCGAACAACGCGCCGACGGTCAACCACACGCCCACGAGATCCTTGAATGCCACGACTCGCCCCGCTGTACAGGGCTGGCAGTTGCCTCCGAGCTCGGGCCGGCCTCGCCGACCGCATATCCGCGCTTTCGCCCGGGGTGCCGAAGCCAGGGCCCGGCCCGGCCGCACTGGGGCATGCTCGACGAACTCGGCGGCATCAGCGCACCGGCCGGGTCACGGTGCCGCGATCGAGTCCGTCAGAGCGCGCGGGGGCACCGACTCGGACGGAGTCCGACCGATCCTGACAAACATGGGAGGCGCCCAGGACTCCGCGCAGCTACCTCGCAGCCGTGAACGCCCCGTCGCCCCGACCCGTCCCACCGCGCCGGCGGCCGGCGCCCTTCATACAAGATCCGCTACACGATCGCGTTGACGGTGCGAGCTTGATCCTGGCCCTTCGGCATGGGCCTACAACGTCACGATGAGGAACGGGCCCGGACCTGAACACACGCGGCATGGCTTCATACGTGCCGGTGCGTCGGTTCTCCCGCATCTCCCGCCTGGGCTCGCAGCCCCATGGGGAAATGGGCAGCCAGTTCCTGGCGGAACGCGTCGGTGTCGCCTTCCAGGGCAACCGTGGCCAACTTCTCATGCTCGACGACCAGTTGATGCGGGTTGTCACTGTAAGTACGGTGATCGACGCTGAGATAGAGGCGCAGCTTGGTCTCCCAGCCGTTCCAAAGCCCCTGCAGGATGCCGTGCCCCGAGAGATCGTAGAAGAGCCTGTGGAAACGAAGGTGGGCGTCGATGCTGGCCGGGATGTCGTCCTTCTCCATCGCCCGACGGAGATCCTCGACAGTCTGCAGCAACTGCGGCCGCTCAGGACCACGCAGCGCTTCGGCCGAGAGCTCGGCGGCGTAGGGTTCGACATGCAGCCGGACCGAGTCGATCTCGGCGACCTCACGAGGGCTCACCTCTACGACGAACGCCCCACGGTAGGGGATCTTCACGACGAGCCCCTCCTCCTCCAGCTTGGTCAGCGCCTCGCGCAGCGGGGACCGGCTGATCCCGAGATCCGAGGCGATGTGCGCCTCGCGCAGCTGGCCACCAGGAGGTACGGTCCCGTCGAGGATGGCCGCCCGCAGTGTGCGATAGACGCCCTCCGGCGTCGTCGTCCGCTGCTCCTGCCACTCGAACTTGTGGTCCACCCCGCCACCCTCCCTAACCACTTGTCGACCACTTGGTCGTTTGTCGACTATACCTCTGCCGGGTCGCCCCCACGCTCAAGTCGCTTCCCCGGCACGGAAACTCCCTGAACCTCGGGCGGTCGACGCCGGGATCACGTAAGGCACCCCTCAGACGCCTGTTGACAGTCGAGGCCATTTGGTCGACAATCGACCGAACGATGGTCGACAATCGACCAGGTTGCTCGGACTGCTCCGCTGAAGCACTAGGAGGACCAGTGGGATTCGACGTCAAGCCCAAGTTCGTGACGTTCGACATGAACGGAACGCTGATCAAGTTCAGCATCAACGACACGATGCGTGAGGTCCTGGGCGACCGGCTGCCGCCCGAGATCGCCGATGAGTACCTGCGGATCTGCAAGGCGTACCGGATCGACGAGTGCACGGGCGCGTACCAGCCGTTCCACCAGGTCGTCGCCCGCTCCATGGAACGCGCCTCGCGCAAGGTCGGTCTCGAGTACCGCGAGGAAGAGGCGCGGGCAGTGTACGAGACCATCCCCACCTGGGGCCCGTACCCGGGCGTCACCGAGGCGCTGAACCGCCTGGCCGAGGCGGTCCCGCTGGTCATCATCACCAACAGCGACACCGCGCATGCCGTGCGTCTCGCGGAGAACCTCAAGGCCCCGTTCGAGGTTGTCATCAGCGCCGAGGAAATGGGCGTCTACAAGCCGCGCCTCACCGCATTCGAGTACATGCTCGACAAGCTCGGCGTGACACCCGACGAGCTCGTGCACGTCTCCGCGAGCCCGATGTACGACCTGCGCTCCGCGGCCATCATGGGCATCAAGAACAAGGTGTACGTCGACCGCGGCTTCGAGCAGGACGAGCACTGGCTCGGCTACGAGCGGATCACCGACATCGCCGACCTCCCGGTCCTCTTCGGCCTGCCGCGCCCCTGACGCCCGAGAGGAGAACCGAGGAAAAGGTGCGCAGCGAGGCGGTGGCGGCATGAGCCTGCCCCTGCCGCAATCCGTCACGGGCGACTCGGCTGCGGAAAGGCTCCGAGCCCTCCACCTCTCCGGCCAACTTCCTTTCAAGGGCGGCGAACTGCTGGGCCAGGGCGTCGTCGGTCGGGACGTGTAGCTGGAGACGGCGCGGGAGCTCGCGCGCCATGCCGCGCTCAACGCGCTCGCCGCCGCGGTACAGGCGGTCGGCGACCTGTACCGGGTCCGGCTCGTGCAGATGCTGGTCTTCGTGGCCGGCACGCCGGACTTCGGTCTGCAGTCACAGGTCGCCAACGCGGCCAGTGACTGCTCATCGAGGTACTGGGCGAGAACGGCCGGCACGCCCGCACCGCGATCGGTGTCGCCGGGCTCCCCCTCAACCCCCCTGTCGAGATCCAGATGATCTGCACTGCGGTCTAGCGACGAGCCGATGGTGAGCGGCGGCGGTGAAGGCTTCCACAGGCACTACGTGAGGGGCGGATCCCAGTCCGACGCGCCGCCGCTGCCGAGGAGATCGCCGACGCCGTCCTCCGCCTCGCGTCGTCGGAGTCCTCCTACCTCAACGGGGCACCCCTCTCCGTCGACGGCAGCTGCACCGCCTTCCAGCCCCGCCCCCGGCCCCAGACACAGAAGAAGGACGCACCATGAACGCCCATGCGGCACCACCGCGAAACGGAGAGCTCGGCTTCTGGGTGGCCGGGCTGGCCGACAAGAGACCGTCGTTCCCCCGCTTCACCGGCCAGGACTCCGTGGACGTGGCCATTGTCGGCGGCGGCTACACCGGCCTCTGGGCGGCGTATTTCGCCAAGAAGATCGAACCGTCGCTCTCGGTCGCCGTCTTCGAAGCCGAACAGGTGGGCTACGGCGCGTCAGGACGCAACGGTGGCTGGCTCTCGGCGATGCCCCCGGGGAACCGTGCCACCTTCGCCCGCGCCGGGGGCGGGCTGGAAGCGAGCCGGGCACTGCAACAGGAATTCGTCGCCGGCGTCGACGCGGTCCTGGACATCCTCCAGGCCGAGGGCATCGATGCCGATCAGCACAAGGGTGGCGCGCTCGTCGCCGCCCACACTCGGGCAGGGCTGGGCCGGCTGGTCACCAGGCGTGATGCCGACCTGAAGTACGGGCTGACCGACGACGAAGTCCACATGCTCGACCGGGACGAGTTCCGGAGCCGGATCGACATCTCCACCGTCCACGGCGGGCTCTTCTACAAGCACTGCGCCCGATTCCACCCCGCGAAACTCGTCTACGGCCTCGCCGACACCCTGACCTCCATGGGGGTAAGGATCTACGAGGGCAGCCGAGTGGACAGTGTCGCGGACAGGACCCTCACCTTGGCCGACGGACGCGTCAGCGCGGCCAGGACGTTCATCTGCACCGAAGGCTATTCGGGACAGCTGCTCGGCAGCCGGACCCTGATCCCGGTCAACTCCTCATTGATCGTGACCAGGCCCCTGCCGGATGAGGCGTGGCAGGAGATCGGCTGGGACGGGCTCCAGTGCCTCAGCGACTCCGCGCACACCTTCATCTACGCCCAACGGACATCGGACGGCCGTATCGCCATGGGGGGCCGCGGTGTCCCCTACCGCTTCGGGTCCGGCACGGGGGGAGCCGGTGCGACCGCCCAGTCCACCATCGACCTGATATCGCAGAAGCTCAGTACGTTCTTCCCGAGCATCCCCTTCGAAGTGGACCACGCCTGGTCAGGAGTCCTGGGCGTCACGCGGGACTGGAACGGCGGCGTGCACTGGGACCCGGCATCGGGGATCGGATCGTCCACCGGCTACGCCGGACACGGCGTCACGTCGGCCTACGTCGGCGGCAGGACTCTCGTGGAGCTCGCCTTCGAGAAGCAAACCGAACGGACCACCCTTCCCTGGGTCGGCTACCGGGCACGGAAGTGGGAACCGGAACCCATCCGCTGGCTGGGCGTTCACGCCATGTACCGGCTCTTCGGTGTTGCCGACCAGTGGGAAGAGCGCAGGGGTTCCAGCAAGACCTCACTCCTGGCCAGAATCGGCAGCAGACTCGCCGGACTTCACGAGTAAAGAAAAGGCAACTGCTCTCATGGACGCAAAACTCGCAGTCATCGGCTTGGGCAGCATCGGAAGCATGGCCCTGTGGCAGGCCTCCCGACTGTCCGACTCGGTAGTGGGCTTCGAGGCCGCCACCCCCGCCCACGGCCGCAGTGCCGTGGGCGGGGACACCCGCCTGTTCCGCATGATCTACTTCGGGAAGCCCGACTACTACCCCATCATGGAACGCTCCCGCGGCCTCTGGTCCGAGCTCGAAGCGGAAACCGGGCAGGAGATTTTCACGCCCACCGGAGGCCTGACCATCGGGACGGCGAACAGCAGTTTCATCAACAGCCTCCTCGAGACAGCGCGCATCACCGGAGCCGAGCACGACGTTCTCAGCCGGGAGGAGTTGGCGGAACGCTACCCCCAGCACAACCTCCGCCCCGACGACTGCGCCATCTATGACCCCCGCGCCGGCGTGCTGCGCACCGATCGCGCCGTCAGCGCCGCCGTCGCGGCGGCCCAGGCCAACAGCGCCACCATCCTTCAGAACACACCCGTGGACAGCATCACCGAAACCGCACACGGCGTGGTCGTCACCTCGGGCGACAGAACCTGGACGTTCGAGAAGGTCATCGTCGCCTCCGGCGGCTGGTCCCGAAAGCTCATGCCCGACCACCTCAAAGCCGTCACGGAAACCCATCGGATCGTCCTGACCTGGTTCATCGCCCAGGACGGCACACAGTTCTCACCGGAGAACTTCCCCGTCTTCAGCCGGCAGTACGACGACCGCTCCATGTACGGCGCACCCGCCGTCGACGGCGTGACGGTCAAGGCATCGGTGGACGCACCGCTGGACGGGCGCGGAAGGGCAACCCCCGACCCGGACTCCGTGTCCAGGGAACTCACCCGGGAAGAGGTCGAGAAGGTCACCGAGATCGTCACCGAATTCCTTCCCGGCCTGACCCCCACCATCGTGCGCGCCGACGCCTTTCCCGAACTTTTCACCGAGGACAGGCATCCCCTCCTCGGCTGGCTGGCTGAGAACAGCAGGATCTACTGTGCCACCGGATTCTCCGGAAAGGGCTTCAAGATGGCGACCGGCTATGGCCACATCGCCGCACACGAGGCGCTCGGCAAGCAGACCATCGAAGGCTTGGACTTCGTGCGTCCGGACCGGTTCAGGACCACGTAGCCCCCTTGATCGCCACCGTCGGAAGACAAGAACCCGAACCGTGAGAACACCCTGCCGCAGGCTTCTGGCCGGCCTGCTCCTCGTTCCCCTCCTCACCGGCTGTTTCGCCTCCCGTGAGGACGTCTCGTCGTCCTCCGGCCCGTCGGGCTCCGCGACGGGAGCCCGGCTGCGCGTGGCGCTGGCCTTCGCACCGACCGAGCAGTACTCCCCATACGGCCAGGACGCCTTCATCATGTCCCGGTTGGATGTCTCGGAGGGACTGACCAAGCTGGACGCCAACGGCACCGCGATCCCCGCGCTCGCCGAGTCGTGGAGCAGCGACAAGGACGACACAAGCTGGGTGTTCACGCTGCGGCACGCTACGTTCCAGGACGGCACCGCGGTCACCGCCGAGGCCGTCGCCTCCGCACTCAACCACGCCGCCCGCGCCGAGCCGACGCCCACCGCCCTGACCGGCGTGAGACTGAGCGCCGAGGCCGAGGGCGGGGACCGGGTGCGGGTCGGACACCGGCACCGCCGACCCGGTGCTGCCGCTGCGGCTGTCGAACCCGAGCATGGCGGTGTTCGCCCCGAAGGCGTACGAGAAGAACGGCACCGTGAACCCCGTCGGCACCGCCACCGGCCCCTTCGAGATCACGAAGATCACCGGTGACACGGCGGCCACCCTGAACCGCTTCGACGGCTACTGGGACGGCCTCGCCCAGGCCCCCGGCATCGACGTCCAGTTCATCGCCGACGGCACCGCCCTCGCCAACGCCCTGCGCACCGGCCAGGTGGACATCGCCCAGGCGATTCCCGTCTCGCAGATCGCCTCGCTGGACAAGGACACCGTCCACGAAACGGACACCGCCCGCGACACCAGCCTGTACCTGAACACCAGGTCCGGCCCCTTCACCGACCCCGGACTGCGGGCCGCCGCGCGCGCGGCCATCGGCACCCCCGTCATCGCCAGGCAGGTGTACGAGGGGTACGCCGAACCCGCCAAGGACCTCTTCGGCCCCGCCCTGCCCTGGACGGCCGGCAAGCGCGTCGCCCCCACCGGACGGGCCGAGGCCACCAAGCCCGACGGCAGGACCGTCACCATCGCCACCTACGCCACCCGGCCAGAGCTGCCCGAGGTGGCCCAGGTGCTGCAACAGGACCTGGAGAAGGCCGGATTCAAGGTGAAGCTGGTGGTGCGCAGCGACTCGCAGGTCGAAAGCGACATGCTGGCGGGGAAGTACGACGCCGCCGTGACCTCACGCAACATGATGCTCGACACGGGCGACCCCGTCTCCGTCCTGGCCAGCGACTTCACCTGCCACGGCACGTACAACCTGTCGCAGCTGTGCGACGGGAACGTCGACCGGCTCGTCGCCGCCGCCCAGGCACAGTCCGACACCGGCAGGCGGCAGGACGCCGCCATGAAGGCCGAGGCGGCGATCCTCGGCACCGACGCCGTGATCCCCCTCGTCCACGTGCAGGCCGTCCTGGGCATCGCCAAGTCGGTGCAGGGCGCGCTGTTCAGCTGGGACGAGCGCCAGTACGTGGGAACAGGAACCCGGCGCTGAACGGCACCTCCGGCCGCTCCGGCGGCCCGTCCGCTCGGTCCACCGCCCTGCGCCCTCTGGCGCGGGGAGGCGGCCCCACGCTGCTGTGGCGGGCCGCGCTCACCGCCGCCCTGGTGTGCGCGATCGGCCTGCTGCCATGGCTGTCGCGCACCGACCCCGCGCTGACCGTGCTCAAGGCCCGCTCCGCAGAGCGCGATCCCCCCCGGGCGCTGGCTGCCGTACGGCACCAACTCGGCCTGAGCGACGGCCCGTTGCCGCTCCTCGGGCACTGGCTGGGTGGACTGCTGCACGGGGACGGGGGCCGCTCCTGAGTCTCCGGCAGCGAGGTGCTGCCCTCCGCCGTACAGGCCCTCGGTGTCTCCCTGACGCTGATGGCCGGGGCTGTCGCCGTCGCCGTGTGCACGGCCGCCGCGGCTGCACAAGACGCCGCATGCCTCCCTCACCCGCACGACAGTGAAGAGCCGAGCCGCCCGCACCCGTTGACGGACACTCACACCGCGGCGAGCCGCGACAATCTCGGAGGTCAGGGCCGGCCAGCGGCATCGTGGGAACCACCGGGGAGGTCCCGGAGGTGAGGGCGACGCCTCCGGCAAACAGTGACAGGAATGTGAGACACGATCCCCCACAAGGAGCAAAATAGCGCCTCTGACCTGGGCATTTAACTTGATCACTAGGATCCGCCCCCATCCTAACGTCACGTACATCCTGTACATTTTTTACAGACGCCGAAGGAGGGGTACCCATGACCCGACCGTCCGCCCGCTACGTCCTGCCCGAGTTCACCGAGCGCACCAGCTACGGGACCAAGTCGATGGACCCGTACTCGAAGCTGCTGGAGGAGCGGATCGTCTTCCTCGGGACGCCGATCGACGACACCTCGGCGAACGATGTGATGGCCCAGTTCATGTACCTCGAGTACCAGGACCCGGACCGGGACATCTCGCTGTACATCAACTCCCCCGGCGGCTCGTTCAGCGCGATGTCGGCGATCTACGACACGATGCGGTACGTCCGCTGCGACGTGGAGACGACCTGTCTGGGGCAGGCGGGCTCGTCGGCCGCGGTGCTGCTCGCGGCGGGCACGCCCGGCAAGCGGAACCTGCTGCCCGGCGCACGCGTGGTGATCCACCAGCCCGCGCTGGCCGACCCGGTACAGGGGCAGGCCAGCGATCTGGCCATCCAGGCCGCGGAGTTGACGAGGGTGCGGACCCTCCTGGAGGAGATGCTCGTCCGGCACACCGGCCGGAGCCGGGAGCAAGTGACCGCGGACATCGAGCGGGACAAGATCCTGGACGCCCCGGGCGCTCTGGAGTACGGGCTCGCGGACCGGATCATCCCGAGCCGCAAGACGTCGCACACCGCGCCCGGCGCGAGGTGAGCCGCCGATGCTGCCCGATCTGCCGCCGCTGCCCGCCCTCACTCACGCCGAGGGCGAACTGATCGACCGTTACCTCGACGTGGTCGACCTGCTCGGGCGGATCAACCCGGGCCGGCACGTCGACACCTACGGCGGACTGCGCGCCGCCCAGGCACTGGTGGGCAAGGCCACCGCACTGCGTGACGCGCTGGAACTGATGCACCGTCGGGGCGAGACCGAGCTGCATGCCGACACGCTGGCGCGTGCGCTGCGTGTCCTGGACGGGGAGCGCCGCACGGCTCGCGTCATCGTGCCGCCGCGCTCCGACACTTGACGCACCCCCAGCCGGTCCGGACGCCGGGCCCGCGAGGCGCGACGTCCGGACCGGGGTTCAAACGGACCAGATGGCGTACCCCCGTTCGGAGTAGCCGCGTCTCCTTTTTCCGGCCCGAAAAGCTTGCGCAACGCGCGTAGGCCGAGGACGGAATGTGGCGTTCCTGTGCTGGTCCGGGCGCACTCGGGGTCCTCGACACCCCTTCGAACACAGGAGTGTCCACCCGAACGGGTGAGTGGTGAGTAACAACACAAACCACCGGTTCCATTGGGATTTTCGGACATCGGTGAGCCAAGATCCCTGTCTGACGACAAGCCCCCGCCGCAGCGGCGGGGCGATCCGGGTGGACGCCGAGTCCTGCCGCCGCCCGGATGACCGGTCGACAGAAGTGGATCGGCAGGAGTGGAGGACCCAGGCACGACGGGTCGCCGGAACGGTCACGCCATGACCGGGTCGAGCAGCCCTTGGGGTGAAGCCGCGTCAGCGGCCGGGCAACTTCGCCAGCCCGAATCCGACAGGTCATCCTTCACAGGCGGCTGACGAAGGGTTGCGCATGACTGCGCTCAATCGTGTCCCGTCGCTCATGGTCCGGGCCGGTACGGCCTCGGCATTCGCCATCGCCGCCGTAGGCGGCTCGGTCGTGGTCCCCGGTGTCGCATCCGACGCCGCGGCCGCCACACCGGCGACGAAGGCACTTCAGGTCGCGGCTTCCAAGAAGGGATCCCCCTACAAGTACGGCGCCGTCGGGCCGAAGAGGTTCGACTGCTCAGGGCTGACGCTGTACTCGTTCAAGAAGGCGGGCAAGAAGCTGCCCCGCACGGCCGCCCAGCAGTACAACAAGACGCGCCACATCTCCTCCAAGAGCCGCAAGGCAGGAGACCTGGTGTTCTTCCACTCGGGCTCGAACGTGTACCACGTCGGCATCTACGCCGGAAAGGGGAAGATCTGGCACTCCCCGAAGACCGGGGACGTCGTCAGGCTTCAGAAGATCTGGACCAAGAGCGTCTGGTACGGCCGGGTCAAGTAGTGCCCCTCCCGAGCGGGCGGCGGCGCCCTGATCCGCCGCCGCCCGCTCCGGGAGCCCCAGCGCGTGACACGGGCTCGGATGGTTACTCGTTCATGTATGGCCGACCACCGTCCCTGCACCGCACGCAACGAGACACCGCTGGAGCGCGCCGACCGCAACTTCGGCGAACTGCTCCAGGAACTGCGCGTCACCCAGACCGGGGTGCAGATCCTCTTCGCGTTCCTGCTGTCCCTGGCCTTCACCCAGCGTTTCCCTGACCTGGACACGGTCCAGCGTGCCACCTACGTGACGACGCTGCTGCTCTCGGTTCTCGCGGCGGCCCTCTTCACGGCGCCCGCCGCCCTGCACCGCTTCCTCTTCCAGCAGGGCGCCAAGCCTCGCATCGTGCAGGTCTCCTCACGGCTCGCCTCCTTCGGCATGGCGGTCCTGGTCCTGGCGTTCACCGGGTCGGTGATGCTCGTGGTCGACGTGACGATCGGCCGGACCGGTGGACTCGCGGCGGGCGCGGCGACCCTGTGCGTCTGTCTCGGACTGTGGTGGCTGCTCCCCCGGCTGGTGCGGCGGGCCGACCGCACCCAGACCCCGCACCGGATGACGATCAGGCAGCCCACAGCGGTTCGAGGAGGAGTACCGCACCGAGAACTGTCAGCGCGCCGCCGGTGACCCCCTCCACCGCTCGCGCGGCACGCGGCCTGCGCAGCCACCGGCCGAGCCGGTCGACCAGCACGGCCACCGCCGGGAACCACACCAGGGCGAGCGCGACGACGATCAGCGCGAGCACCAGCGTCCTCGGCAACGCCGGCGCACCGGCGGGCACGAACTGCGGCATCAGGCTGAGGAACGTGATGGGCGCCTTCGGGTTCAGCGCGTTGGTGACGAACCCCTGCCGCAACGGCCGGGCGGCCGGCTCCGCGTCCTCGGCCGTCACCCCGCGCGGCCTGCGCAGGCCCGCCAGCGTGCGGGCGCCCAGGTACAGCACATAGGCGCCGCCCGCCAGTTGCAGCGCCCGGAACAGCGCCGGTACGGCGGTCAGCACCGCGGCGACCCCGGCCACCGCGAGCGCGGTGTGCAGGAGCAGTCCGGCGGTGATGCCGAGCGCGCAAACGACCCCGGCCCGGCGGGAGACCAGGGCGTTGCGCACGACGACGGTGAAGTCGGCCCCGGGCATGGCGACCATGCCGGCGGCGACCCCGGTGAAGGCGAGGAGCTGTCCGTCCATGCGGCCAGCCTGCCGTGGGTGGGCCGTCAGCAGGTATTTCGGATCTTCTCGGCTAGCCTTAAGCATTGCTTTGGGCTGATGCGGAGGAACCGGTATGTACGACCCCGTCCGGCTGGCCGCGCTCGTCGCGGTCGCGGAGGCCGGCTCGATCACCCGGGCCGCCGGGCGGCTGGGCTACACCCCGCCCGCGCTCTCCCAGCAACTGGCCAAGCTGGAGCGGGAGGCGGGCACGGCGCTGCTCGTCCGGCACCACCGCGGGGCCCGGCTGACGGGTGCGGGCGAGGTGCTGGTGGCACGGGCCCGCCGGGTGCTCGACGAGCTGGAGCGGGCACGGCACGAACTCGCCCGGCTGACCGGTCTGTCGGGCGGCACGCTCCGGTTGGGCACCTTCCAGACGGCGGGCATCCATCTGCTGCCGCCGGTGCTCAGCGCGTTCCGCCGGGAGCATCCGGACGTGGAGCTGTCGGTCACGGACTACGAACCGCCGGCCGGGGTCGCG
Organism: Streptomyces lincolnensis; assembly: GCF_001685355.1. Classification (GTDB taxonomy): domain Bacteria; phylum Actinomycetota; class Actinomycetes; order Streptomycetales; family Streptomycetaceae; genus Streptomyces; species Streptomyces lincolnensis. The sequence goes on from NZ_CP016438.1 coordinate 1,733,102, forward strand.
GCGGTGGCGGCCGGGGAGATCGATCTGGCGCTGACGCACACCTACCAGCCGGCCCCGGCGGTACCGCTGCCGTCCTCCGTCGGCGCGGAGCCCGTCCTGGTCGAGGAACTGGTCCTGGTGACCGCTCCCGGTCACGCCCTCACCAGCGGCACCTCGCGGCTGCCTCTGGCGGACCTCGCGGGCCAGCCGCTGATCAGCATGGCACCGGGCCATCCCGCCCGGCAGGGCGTGGAGGCGGCGCTCGCCCGGGCCGGGGCCACGCCCTCGGTGCTGGTGGCGACTCCGGGGTACGTCCTGGTCTGCGCGCTGGTCAGCGCGGGGCTCGGCGTCGGGGTGGTCCCCGAGATGGTGGCCCGGACGGCGGCCACCCCGGTCGGGGTGCGGCTGCTGGAGCCGGGAGAGCTGCGCCGTACGATCTCGGTCGTCCACCGGACCGACGGGACGGCACCGGCCGCGGACGCCTTCCGGGCACTGCTGCGCGGCGCGTTCGGCCGGGCGCGGCACACCTGATCGCGGGGCCGCGGGTGGGGGACTAGGGCTCCTGCTGTCCTGCCGCAGGCACCGGCTGGGCCGGCACGGTCCACGGCAGTTCGATGGCGACGGTCTTGCCGCCCTCGCGGGTGGGCCTGACTCTCAGTTTGCCGCCGCACTCGGCGGTCAGCCAGCGGATGATCACCATGCCCCGGCCGTTGTCCTGCTGGACGGCGGCGGGCAGCCGCTTCGGGAACCGCGGGTGGCTGTCGGTGACGCCGATGCGCAGCTGCTCGTCACGGTCGAGTTCGATGTCCACCGTGAAGGTGGGTGACTGCCCGAACGTGTGCTGTACGGCGTTGGTGGCGAGTTCGGAGACGATCAGGCGGATGGTGTCGGTGACTTCGGCCCCCGGTGGCAGTCCCCACTCCGCCAGGGTGGTGACCACGTACTCGCGGGCCGCGGAGACCGAGGCGGGCTCGCTCGGCAGAGTGACGGATGCTTCCAGATGGTCTGCCATGGCGACGTCGTCCCTTTCCCACGGGACCGCGGTCCGACACGGAGCGGATGGTTCGAGTACGGTCCCGGACTGGTGCTTCATCGCCAGACTGCCATTACCAAGGCGGTCACGGGTGGCGATCCACCAAGATATGCATATATCTGTCGCTCGAAGCGGTGAACTCTGCGACCTCAGACCGTATTTGGGCACCCCGGTTGGAGTAAGGAGGAGCCCATGCAGCACGGTCCCGCGGTGCGCCGCCGAAAGCTGGGCGCCGAACTGCGCGCCCTGCGCGCCGGTGCGGGCCTCACCAGTGGTGAGGCCGCCCGTCTGGTGGGCTGGCACCAGTCGAAGGTGAGCCGGATCGAGACCGGCGCGAGCGGCGTGAAACCGGCCGATGTGCGGTTACTCCTCGACGCGTACGGTGTGACGGACTCCCAACTACGGGAGTTGCTCCTGGTGTTGGCGGGGTCCGACGAGGGTGGCGGCCGGCACCACTGGTGGCACGCGTATCGCGGTGTGCTGCCGCCGACCTACCGGGATTTCATCAGTCTGGAGTCCCAGGCGAGTGCCATGAGCACCTTGGAGACCTCGGTGGTGCCCGGGCTGCTCCAGACCCCCGAGTACGCCCGGGCGGTGACCAAGGCGGCGGTGGACGGGCTGGACGACGAGCGTCTGCACACCCTGGTCGAAGTGCGGCTGGCCAGGCAGGACGTGCTCCGGGCGCATCCGCCGCTGGCGCTCAGCGCGGTGCTGGACGAGGCCGTGCTCAGACGCGAGGTCGGCGGTCCCGAGGTGATGGCGCGCCAGTTGGAACGGTTGATCGAGGCGGCGCGACTGCCCCAAGTGCGGCTCCAGGTACTGCCGTTCTCCGCGGGAGAGCACATCGGCATTACCGGCCCTTTCGTTATCTTCTCATTTTCGAGCACATCTGATCTGGATGTGGTTGTTCTCGACCACTTGACGAGTAGCCTCTACCTCGAACGGAAAGAAGACCTCCAGGCCTACACGGAGGCCTTCAACGCCCTTCAGATGCACGCCCTTTCGCCCGAGGACTCGTTGGATTACATCGCCGGTTTAGGTGACGGCGTGTAAGGAGGCACCATGTCAGCTCTGCCTCGGCACGTACCTTCCAGCAACGACCTGCACGACGTGCGGTGGCTGCGCAGCAGCTACAGCACGGGAGCCAACAACTGCGTCGAGACGGCACGACCGAGCGGCGGCCCCTGGGCCGGTCTGCTCGCCGTGCGCGACTCCAAGGACCCGGCCGGACCCGCGCTGCTCTTCTCCCCCGGGAGCTGGGCGGGATTCACCACCGCGTTCCGGTCCTGACCTGTCCGCTCAGCCCAGCAGGGTGCGGCGCACGGCCGTGTCACGCCGACTCATGGTCGCGTCTCGCCGATCACCCGTACAGCGTGTTCGATCTGCCCCTCGGAGAGGTCCGCGCGGGCGGTCAGCCTCAGCCGTGAGATGCCGTCGGGGACGGAAGGAGGACGGAAGCAGCCCACGGCCAGCCCGGCCGCACGGCACTCGGCCGCCCATCGCACGGCCCCCTCCGGGGACGGCGCGCGCACGGAGACCACCGCGGCATGAGGACGTACCGCCTCGTGACCCGCGGCGGTCAGGCGTGCGTGGAGTTCGCGCGCCACCGTGCGGGCCCGCGCCGCCCGCTCCGGCTCGCGGCGCAGCAACCGCAGGGCCGCCAGGGCCGAGCCCGCCGCCGCCGGAGCCAGACCCGTGTCGAAGATGAACGTCCGGGCCACGTTGACCAGGTGGTCGATCACCCGGGCGGGGCCGAGGACGGCACCGCCCTGGCTGCCCAGCGACTTGGACAGCGTGACCGTGACGACGACGTCGTCGGCGCCCGCGAGCCCCGCGGCGTGCGGGGCGCCGCGGCCGCCGTCGCCGAGGACGCCCAGACCGTGCGCGTCGTCGAGCACCAGACCCGCGCCGCGTTCCCGGCACGCCTCGGCGTGGGCCGCGAGCGGGGCCGCGTCGCCGTCGACCGAGAAGACCGTGTCGGACACCAGGACGGCGGGCCCGTCATGGGTCCGCAGCGCCTTGCGCACGGCTTCCGGATCGGCGTGCCCGACGACCTGTGTCTCACCCCGGGCCAGTCGGCAGCCGTCGATCAGCGAGGCGTGGTTGCCCGCGTCGGAGACGATCAGCGAGCCGTGCGGGGCCAGCGCGGTGACCGCGGCCAGGTTCGCCGCGTAGCCCGACGACAGGACGAGCGCCGCCTCGAAGCCGCAGAAGTCTGCCAGCTCGCCTTCCAGCTCGGCGTGGAGTTCGGTGCTGCCGGTGACGAGCCGGGACCCGGTCGCGCCCCCGCCCCAGGTCCGGGCGGCCCGCGCCGCGCCCTCGGTGACCTCGGGGTGCCGGGACAGACCCAGGTAGTCGTTGCTCGCCAGATCGAGGAGCGGCGAGTCCGCGGGACGCGGACGCAGGGCCCGTACGAGTCCGGCGCGACGGCGCGATTCCGCCTCCTCGTCGATCCAGCCGAACGCCATCGCTCCTCCAGGGCTTGCACACGGTTTTTGTAGGCAGCGCACAGACACTAGTCGCCCGACCACGAACCCACGGTGTGGTGATACCCACACGTCGAAGCGCCTCTCTTGTACGAACTCTCCTTGGCCCCGGGTGGCTCCTTAGGACAGGATCGGCTCTCATGGACCTGCTGAACACGCTGGTGGACAAGGGGCTTCGGCGCGAGCTGCCGAGCCGCGAGGAGGCGCTGGCCGTCCTCGCCACTTCCGACGACGACCTGCTCGATGTGGTGGCCGCGGCCGGCAAGGTGCGCCGGCACTGGTTCGGCCGACGGGTGAAACTCAACTACCTCGTCAACCTCAAGTCGGGCCTGTGCCCGGAGGACTGCTCCTATTGTTCGCAGCGGCTCGGATCCACCACCGGCATCCTGAAGTACACCTGGCTCAAGCCCGACGAGGCCTCGAAGGCGGCCGCGGCCGGTTTGGCGGGAGGTGCCAAGCGGGTCTGTCTGGTGGCGTCCGGGCGGGGCCCGACCGACCGGGACGTGGACCGGGTCGCGGGCACCATCAAGGCGATCAAGGAGCAGAACGAGGGCGTCGAGGTGTGCGCCTGTCTCGGGCTGCTCTCCGACGGCCAGGCGGAGCGGCTGCGTGAGGCGGGCGCGGACGCCTACAACCACAACCTGAACACGTCCGAGGGCACCTACGGCGAGATCACCACCACGCACACCTACGCCGATCGCGTCGACACCGTGAACAAGGCGCACGCGGCCGGTCTGTCCGCCTGTTCCGGGCTGATCGCGGGCATGGGCGAGAGCGACGAGGACCTGGTCGACGTCGTGTACTCGCTGCGCGAGCTGGACCCGGACTCGGTTCCGGTCAACTTCCTGATCCCGGTCGAGGGCACCCCGCTGGCCAAGGAGTGGAACCTCACCCCGCAGCGCTGCCTGCGGATCCTGGCGATGGTGCGGTTCGTCTGCCCGGACGTGGAGGTGCGGATCGCGGGCGGCCGGGAGGTCCATCTGCGCACCATGCAGCCCCTCGCCCTGCACCTGGCCAACTCGATCTTCCTCGGCGACTACCTCACCACCGAGGGCCAGGCGGGCAGGGCCGACCTGGAGATGATCGCGGACGCCGGCTTCGAGGTGGAGGACACCGGCCAGGTGACGCTTCCCGAGCACCGGGCGAACGCGGGCGGGGGCGGCTGCGGCTCCCACGCCGAGGCCGGCTGCGGCTCCCACGAGAGCGCGGGGTGCGGATCCCCCGAGAGCGCCGGTGTCTGCGGTTCCGCCCCCGCCGCCTCGACGGCCCCGGCCGGCGAGCCCCGCACCGACCTCGTCGCCGTCCGCCGCCGTGGCGCCGGAACGGACCTCGCGCCCAATGCCTGACCCGAGCGTCCCCGACCTGCTGGAACTGGACCGGCGCCACGTCTGGCACCCCTACGGTCCGATGCCGGGCCGTCAGGAACCGCTCGTCGTGGAGTCGGCGAGCGGGGTCCGGCTGCGGATGGCGGACGGCTCGGGCGAGCTGGTCGACGGGATGTCCTCCTGGTGGTCGGCGATCCACGGCTACAACCACCCGGTGCTGAACGAGGCCGCGCGCGAGCAGCTCGGGCGGATGAGCCACGTGATGTTCGGCGGCCTCACGCACGAGCCCGCCGTACGGCTCGCAAAGCTCCTTGTCGACATGTCGCCGGACGGTCTGGAACACGTCTTCCTCGCCGACTCCGGCTCGGTGTCGGTCGAGGTCGCGGTCAAGATGTGCCTCCAGTACTGGCGCTCGCTCGGCCGCCCGTCGAAGCGGCGGCTGCTGACCTGGCGGGGCGGCTACCACGGCGACACCTGGCAGCCGATGTCGGTGTGCGATCCCGAGGGCGGAATGCACGAGCTGTGGTCCGGGTCGCTGCCGCGCCAGGTGTTCGCCGACCCGCCGCCGACACGGTACGAGGAGGCGTACGCCGATCAGCTGCGCTCCCTGATCGAACGCCACGCCGACGAACTCGCCGCGGTGATCGTCGAGCCGGTGGTGCAGGGCGCGGGCGGGATGCGGTTCCACTCCCCCGCGTATCTGCGGGTGCTGCGCGAGGCGTGCGACGCGCACGACGTACTCCTGGTGTTCGACGAGATCGCCACCGGGTTCGGCCGCACGGGCGCGCTGTTCGCGGCGGAGCACGCCGCGGTGACCCCGGACGTCATGTGCGTGGGCAAGGCGCTGACCGGCGGCTACCTGACGATGGCGGCGACGCTGTGCACGCCCCGGGTGGCCGACGGCATCTCGCGGGGCGAGGTACCGGTGCTGGCGCACGGGCCGACCTTCATGGGGAACCCGCTGGCGGCGGCCGTCGCCTGCGCGTCGATCGAACTGCTGCTGGGCCAGGACTGGCTCGCCGAGGTCAAGCGGATCGAGACGGGACTGCGGGAGGGGCTCTCGGCGGCCTCGGACCTCCCGGGTGTCGGGGAGGTACGCGTCCTCGGCGCCATCGGGGTCGTCCAGCTCGACCACCCCGTGGACATGAAGGCGGCCACGGAGGCGGCCGTCCGCGAGGGCGTGTGGCTACGGCCGTTCCGCGACCTGATCTACACGATGCCGCCGTACGTCACGGGCGACGCGGACGTGGCACGGATCGCGCGCGCGGTGTGCGCGGCGGCACGGGAGGGATGACATGGCGGTCCTCGTGATCACGGGTACGGGCACGGAGGTCGGCAAGACGGTGGCGACCGCCGCCGTGGCCGCCGCCGCGCTCGCGGCCGGACGGTCGGTCGCCGTCCTCAAGGCCGCGCAGACCGGCGTAGGACCGGACGAGCCGGGGGACGCCGCGGAGGTGGCGCGGCTCGCGGGCGCCGTCACGGCGGCCGAGGTCGCCCGGTATCCGGAGCCGTTGGCGCCGGCCACGGCGGCGCGGCGGGCCGGGCGGGCGCCGGTGCGTCCGCGTGATGTCGCCGAGGCCGCCGCCAAGCTGGCCACCGAGCACGACCTGGTGCTCGTGGAGGGCGCCGGCGGACTGCTCGTACGGTTCGACGCGGCGGGCGGGACGCTGGCGGACGCGGCCCGGCTGCTGGCGGCGCCGGTGCTGGTGGTGGCGTCGGCCGGGCTGGGCACGCTCAACACGACCGAACTCACCGCCCGGGAACTGCGCGCCCGCGGCCTCGACCTGGCCGGGATCGTCATCGGCAGCTGGCCCGACGCACCCGACCTGGCCTCGCGCTGCAACCTCGCCGACCTGCCGGAGGTCTCCGGGGCGCCCCTGCTCGGCGCCCTGCCCGCCGGTGCCGGACGACTCGCCCCCGCCGACTTCCGCGCGGGGGCACCGAGTTGGCTGGCGCCCCGGCTGGACGGGACGTGGGACGCGGAGGTGTTCGGGGTGCGGCAGGCGCCCTAGGTGTGCTGTTCGGCAGGCTCCCTAGGGCCGCCCCCGGTCCCTCTCCGCCTCCCCGAGGAGGCGGACCAGTTCGATCCGGGAGCGGATGCCCAACCGGGTGAAGACACCGCGCAGATGGTGGTCGATCGTGCGGGGACTGAGCGCGAGGCGGACGGCGATCTCGCGGTTGGTGGCGCCCTCGGCGGCCATGCGGGCGATCAGCAGCTGCTGGGCCGTGAGACGGTCGGCCGGATCGGCGGCCCGGCCGCCCGAGCTCGCGTCGGACCCGCCCCGTGCGCTCGCGTCGGGCGCGCCGACCGCGCGGAGTTCGGCCCGGGCCTGCTCGGCGCAGTGCGGGGCGCCGAACTGTTCGAAGGCCGCCAGCGCGCTGTGCAGCCGGTCGCGTGCCTCCGTGCGGTGGCGCAGTCGTCGTAGCGCGGCTCCGAACAGCAGCTCGGTGCGGGCGCGTTCGAAGTCCCGGGTGCCGCGCGCGTGCAGGTCGAGTGCGGTGCGGTAGTGCTCGACGGCCTCCGCGCCCGGCGCGAGCAGGGCACGGCAACGGGCGCTCAGCGCCAGGTCGTCCGGGCTGTCCACGGCGCTCGCCCAGCGGTGGTAGTCGGTGTGGGCGGCCCGCGCGACCCGGGTGTCTCCGGTGCGGACGGCGGCCTCGACGTAGTGCGGGGTGGCCAGATGCCGGATGGCCCGGTGGCCGTGGCCGGGCCCGAATCCGGCGAGGGCTCGCAACCGGGCCGCGGCGGCCGGGAAGCGGCCGTTGCCGAGGTCGAGGAAGGCGAGCGCCCACTGCGCGAGGGCGGCGGGCAGACCGAGACCACGGCCGAGGGCGTACGACCGGGCGGCGGCGGCACGTTCGCGGCACAGCTCCGCGTCGCCGGTGATCGCGGCGAACATCGCCAGGGCGGCCTGGAGATGGCAGGCGCCGTTGTCCTGGCCGGTGGCGTACGCCTGCGCCAGCGCCTCGGTCGCGGCGGCCTCGCCGGCGCGGGGGCGGCCGGTCCAGAAGTCCGCGTACGCCCGGAACTCCATGGCCTGGACGGCGGTCGCCGTCGCTCCGCGCGCCCGCGCCGAGGTGGCCGCCCGCAGGGTCGCGGTGGCGGCGAGAGTGTGGTCGCCGAGCAGCAGCGCGGCGATTCCGGCGTGCAGCAGCAGGGTGGGGTCCCCGCCCGGGCCACAGCGCCCGGCCGCCGCCATCAACAGATCCCGAGCGTCCTCGTACCGCCCCTCGAAGGCCGCCACCAGCCCGCCGAGCGTGCCGGGCGACACGACCCCGAGCACCTCGGCCACCTGCCCGGCCTCACGGCATCGACGCAGGTCACCGGTGTAGATAGCCGCTTCGGTGGCACGGGTGAGGAGGTGGGCGGCCCGAGGGGACGCGGAGGGGCGGGACGTGTCGGCCGACGCCGGGGAGGGGGCGGACCGGGGCGACGCGGAGCGGCGGGGCGTCCGGGCCGACGCCGAGGGGTCGGCGGCTCGGGGTGACGCGCCGGGGCGGGGCGCAGGGGACGCCGCCGGGACATGGGCGGCCACCGCCGGCGAGGAGGAGAGGTCCGCCGCCCGGCCCGACGCGGCGCGGGCCGCCGGCCGGGCCGACTCCGGGCTGTCGGTGCCCGGCGCCGGTACGGAGGGCCGACGGACCGCCGCCCGAGCAAAAGCGTGCTCCTGTGCCGAAGTCGCGCCCCGCGTGGCATGAGGGCCGTCCGGGGCTCCGGCGGACGCGGGTGACACGTGCAGCCCGTCACTGTTGGGCTCCGGGTCCCCCGACGCCTGCGCCGCCACAGCCGACTGCCCGCCACCCGCGCCCGCCGGCTCCCCCGGCGTCCGCGCCGCCGCCAGCAGGGCGTCGAACGCCTCCGAGGCGTTGCCCGCGCGGAGGGCGAGGACGCCGGTCAGGGCCTCGTCGTGGCCGGCGGCGGCCAGGCGGCGGGCGCGGTCGCCGTCGCCGGACTGCCAGGCGTGGACGGCGGCGCGGGCCAGGAGGCGGGAGCGTTCGCGGGGGTCGAGGCAGAGGGCGGCGGCGTGCTCGGCGAGTGCGCGGGCCAGCGGAAGGCGACCCGCGTCACGGGCCTGTTCGGCGGCGGCGCGGAGTTCGGCCGTGAGCCGGGCGCTCGGACCGAGGGCGCCCGCGCCCCGGTGCCAGGACCGGCCGGGCGCCTCGCCGTCGCCGCGCAGCACCCGTGCCAGCAGCCGGTGGACCTCGCGCCGGTCGGCCGGGGAGCCGGTCTCGTAGGCGGCGACCGTCGTCCAGACGTCCCGGAAGACGACCCCGCCCGTCGTCGCCTGGGCGATCCCGGTCGCCTCGGCGGCTTCCAGGGGACGGGTGTCGAGACGGACGGCGGTCACGGCGCGCAGGAAGGCGTGCGTGGGGACCGGGTACTGGTCGGCCGCCGCGAGGAGCAGCAGCAGCCGGGTGTCGTCCGGCAGGGCCTGGATCTCGGCCCGGCGGGTCCGCAGCAACGCCGGGGCCAGCTCGGCGGGTTCGGTCGGCAGCGGGTCGTGACCGGCCGCCTGCCGTTCGGTCAGCAGCGGTACGAGATCGGCGGCGGCGCGCGGATCGCCGTGGACGGCACGCAGCACCCGCACCCGGACGCCCTCGGGCAGCGAGGAGAGCGTGCGCGGCGGGGGCGGAGTGCGGTCGAGGGGCGGGGGGTTCACCGGAGTCACCACGCAAACGACGTTACTGGCGAGTTAATTGACACGTAAAGACCGGCGATTTCACCGATGCGGCGCGCGTAGACCCCGGCTGACACTCCTGACAACCCCACCCGTATCAGGAGGCATCATGCAGCGCTTCAAGCGTCGCATCGCCGCGGCCGCCCCGGTCGTGTCGGCATCGCTCCTTCTGTCGCTCTCGCTGTCCGCGACGCCCGCTCACGCCGCGACCCACAATCCCGTCGTCTTCGTCCACGGTCTCAGCAGTTCGTCGAGCAGCTGGGACGAATGGGTCTCCTACTTCGAGGCCGACGGCTACAGCGCCTCGGAGCTGGACGCCTGGTCGTACAGCTGGTCCCAGTCGAACGCGACCACCGCCCAGCAGCTGGCCACCGAGGTCAGGCGGGTGCTCGCCGCGACCGGTGCCTCGAAGGTCGACCTGGTCGTGCACTCGATGGGCGCGCTCAGCTCCCGCTACTACCTCAAGAACCTCGGCGGCACCGCGTACGTCGACGACTTCGTCTCCACCGCCGGCGTGAACCACGGCACGACCGCCGCCGGATGGTGTGCGTGGCTGTACACCTCCTGCGCGGAGATGCAGACCGGCAGTTCCTTCCTCACCTCGTTGAACTCCGGGGACGAGACGCCGGGCAGTGTGTCGTACGCCAGTTACTGGTCCAACTGCGACGACGCGCTCACCCCGGACACCACGGCGATCCTGAACGGCGCGACCAACGTCGAGGTCGGGTGCGTGTCGCACAACGACATGAACAACGATCACGGCGTCTACGAGCAGGTGCGCGACTTCGTCGGATGACGGACCGCGGGGGTGCGACGGGCCCGTCCGGGGGAGAATCGTGGTGAGGACCGTCCTGCCAGGGAGGTTGCCATGCCGCTACGGTCCCCCGGCCCCGCGAGGGTTCCCCGGGATCCCGTCCACCACCCGCTGTTCGCCCGCTACTACGCCCGGATCAGTGTCGGCGCCGAGACCAGGATGGGCATGGGCGGGGTGCGCGACAGGCTCCTCGCCGGGCTGTCCGGGCGGGTGATCGAGATCGGCGCGGGCAACGGCCTGAACTTCGCGCACTATCCGGGCACCGTCTCGGAGGTCGTGGCGATCGAACCGGAGCGCCGGCTGCGCCAGTTGGCCGTGGAGGCCGCCCTGCGCTCCGGAGTGCCCGTGGACGTGGCGCCGGGCGCGGCGGAGGCCCTGCCCGTCAAGAGCGAGGCCTTCGACGCGGCGGTGGTCTCCCTGGTGCTGTGCAGCGTGCGCGACGTGCCGCGGGCTCTCGCGGAGATACGGCGGGTGCTGCGGCCCGGCGGCGAGGTGCGGTTCTTCGAGCACGGCCGGGGCGGCGGCCGGGCGATGCGCCTCACCCAGCGGGCACTGGACCGCACGGTGTGGCCGCCGCTGAACGGCGGCTGTCATCTGGCCCGGGACCCGATCGGCGCGCTGCGCGGAGCCGGGTTCGAACTCGGCCCCTACCGGCGGATGTTCATGCCGGAGAACGGCCCCCGGCTGCCCACCTCCTACTGCGTGCTGGGCACGGCCCGGCGACCGCCGCCGGAGGACCGCTGATCACAGCGTCCAGTTGTTCCGCTGGTCACAGCGTCCATTTCTTCAGCTCGCGCGCGATGTCGTGCACCGAGGCGTCACCCTTCTTGGCCGCCCGGGCGAGATCACGGACGAGTTCCGGCGAGGTGACGACCCTGAGCCCGCTCGCGACGAGGTAGGCGTATCCGACGGCGCACGCGAAGAGCGCGTTGCTGCGCTCCAACGCCGGGACATGGATGAGGAGTTGCAGCAGCGCCGCGGCGCGCATGTGCGGGCTGTCGTACACGGGGATGTCGAATATCTCGGCCTGGTGCCGTGCCACGGCGGCGACCAGGGCCCCCCAGTCGGTGACCTGGGGATCGCCCGGGGTCTTCTGCTCGGCGAGCATCAGGAGCCAGGCGAGATCGATGCTCAGATCGCTCAACGAGCCTCGTGTTCCTTGCTCTCCTTGCCGAACTCCTCCGTGAAGACGGATTCGTACTGCTTCATGAAGTCGGCCGCGGCCTCCACGAAGGCCTGGCCCGCTTCACCTGTGTCCTTCATGACCAGTTCCTCTATGTAGCGGTTGACGCTCACGCCGCGGGCGAGGGCACGTTCACGGGCGGCGCGGGCTGTGCCCTCGTCCACCCGCACGTTCAACTGAGTCTTCGCCATACCTCGAAGCTAGCGCCGATGTGCTAGCACCCGCAAGGGGGTCCTGCCCCCCGAGGTCGCCGACGGAAAGTGCCCCTTACACCGGCATCAGGGACCCCACCTGGGGTGGAGACCGTCTCGACCCCACGGGGGATACCGGGTGTGGGGTGGATCACATTACCCTCGGCGGGACAGGAGAGTCCCGGTGCAACGAAGCCCAGGAGGCAGTCTTGTCCACCCCTGCTGCTCAGTACGTGCCGGGCCAGGCGTCGGCCGACGGGATCGCCGCCCGCGCCCGCGGGCTGACCAAGGCGTACGGAACGGGCGAGACGACGGTGCTGGCCCTGGACTCGGTGGACGTCGACATCGCGCGCGGCCGGTTCACCGCGGTCATGGGCCCGTCCGGCTCCGGCAAGTCCACGATGATGCACTGCCTGGCCGGGCTCGACACCGTCTCGGCCGGTCAGGTCTGGCTCGGCGACACCGAGATCACCGGCCTGAAGGATCGCGAGCTCACCCAGCTGCGGCGGGACCGGATCGGGTTCATGTTCCAGTCGTTCAACCTCATCCCGACCCTGAACGCGGCCGAGAACATCACGCTGCCCATGGACATCGCGGGCAAGAAACCCGACGAGAAGTGGCTGGACCAGGTCATCGACACGCTCGGGCTGCGGGACCGGCTGCGGCACCGGCCCTCGCAGCTGTCCGGCGGGCAGCAGCAGCGGGTGGCGTGCGCCCGGGCGCTGGCCTCCCGGCCGGAACTGATCTTCGCGGACGAGCCGACCGGCAACCTCGACTCGCGCGCGGGGCTCGAAGTCCTCGGGTTCCTGCGGGAGGCCGTCGACCAGCTCGGCCAGACCGTCGTCATGGTGACCCACGACCCCGGCGCGGCCGCCCACTCCGACCTGGTGCTCTTCCTCGGGGACGGACGGATCGTGGACGAGATGGAGCGGCCGACGGCGGAGGCGGTCCTCGAACGCCTGAAGCGCTTCGACGTCACGAAGGCCCCCTTCGACGCCCAGGGGCCTGCCCCCGGCGCGATTCCCGCCAAAGGTGACGGCCCCTCCCTCGACAAGGACTGAGCCGTGCTGAAGGCGACGCTGAGGAGCTTTCTCGCGCACAAGGGACGCCTGGTGCTGTCCGCGCTGGCCGTGGTGCTGTCCGTGGCGTTCGTCGCGGGCAGTCTGATCTTCTCGGACACCCTGAGCCGCACGTTCGACCGGCTCTTCGCCTCGACCGCGCCGGACGTCACGGTCAGCCCGAAGGAGAACCTCGACGAGGCCATCCCGTCCGGCATGACCGCCACCGTCCCGGCCACGCTCGCCCAGCGGCTGGACCGGGTCGACGGGGTCGCCGCCGCCCGCGCGGACGTCGGGGTCGAGAACATCACGGTCGTCGACAAGGACAACGAGTCGGTGGGCCCGACCACCGGCGCCCCGACCATCGGCAGCGACTGGAACCCGACCGAGCGCACCCCCCTGGAGCTCACCTCCGGCCGCGCACCGCGCGGACCGTCCGAGGCGATGCTCGACGCGGAGACCGCCGACGGCAAGGACGTGAAGATCGGCGACACGCTCACCGTGATCGCGGCCCCCGGCTCGTTCAAGGTCGAGATCGTCGGCATCGCCACGTTCACCACGACCAACCCCGGTGCCGCGCTGGTCTTCCTCGACCCCGAGAGCGCGCGGGAGAAGCTGCTCGGCGACCCCGGGGCCGCCACCGGCATCTCCGTGGACGCCGCCGAGGGGGTGAGCGACGCCGAGCTCAAACAGCGGGTGGCCACCACGCTCGGCGCCGACCGCTACGACTACCGGACCGCCGACGAGCAGGCCGATTCCAGCCTCGACCAACTGGGCGGATTCCTCGACGTCATCAAGTACGTGATGCTCGGCTTCGCCGGGATCGCCGTGCTGGTCGGCGTCTTCCTGATCGTCAACACCTTCTCGATGCTGATCGCCCAGCGCACCCGCGAACTGGGCCTGCTGCGCGCGCTGGGCGCCGACCGCCGCCAGGTCCGCCGCTCGGTCCTCACCGAGGCGACCCTGCTGGGACTGGTCGGTTCGACCGTGGGCCTGGCCACCGGGATCGGTCTGGCGGCCGGGCTGATCGCCCTCATGAACACGCTCGGCATGAACATCAGGACGAGCGAGATGGTGATCGGCTGGGCCACGCCCGTTGCCGCGTACGTCGTCGGGGTCGGCGTCACCTTCGTCGCCGCCTATCTGCCGGCGCGCCGGGCGGCCGGCGTCTCGCCGATGGCGGCCCTCGCCGATGCCGAGATCGCCGGCATCGGACGGCCGCTGCGGACCCGCGCGATCGTGGGCGGAACCGTCGGGGCGCTCGGCGCGGCCGCGCTCCTGGGCTGCGTCACCGCCTCGGAGACCGGGTCGGCGGCCTCGCTGCTGGCCCTCGGGATCGTGCTCACCCTGCTGGCCACCGTGATCGCCGGCCCGCTGCTGGTGCGGCCGGTGATCCGGGTCCTCGGCGGGGCCTTCCCGGCGCTGTTCGGATCGATCGGCCGGATGAGCCAGCGCAACGCCCTGCGCAACCCGCGCCGCACCGGCGCCACCGCCGCCGCGCTGATGGTGGGCCTCGCCCTGGTCGGCGGGATGTCGGTGGCGAGCGCCTCGATGACCGACTCCTTCGACCAGCAGATCGACCAGACCCTGGGCGCCGACTACGTCATCCAGAACACCAACTTCCTGCCCTTCCCGCAGGAGGTCACCGACGCGGTCCGGGACACCGAGGGCGCCGGGCTCGTCGTACGGGCGCGGTTCACGCCCGTCGCCGTCCGGCTGCCGGACGGCGACCGGGTCGAGACGACCGCCGCGGGCTACGACCCGCAGCTCGACGAGGTCGCCAACATCACCTACGCCGAGGGCGACACCGCGGCGGCGCTCGCGGCCGGCCGGATGGCCATGGACCGGGACTTCGCCCGCGACCACGGCGTACGGGTCGGCAGCGCGATCCCCGTGGAGTTCCAGGGCGGCCGCACCAGCGAACTGACCGTGGGCGCCCTCACCGACCAGGACCAGGCCGAGGGATTCGGGACCCAGGGCGGTCTGTACTTCGGGCTGGGCACGCTGGAGAGGTTCGCGCCGGGCGGGCAGGACTCCGCGCTGTACGTGAACGCCGCCTCCGGCACGAGCGCCGACGACCTGCGGACGAGCCTGGAGAAGACACTCGCCCCCTACCCGCAGGTGCAGGTGCGCGACCTCGCCGACTACAAGGAACTGGTCCACGACCAGATCGCGGTGCTGCTCTACCTCGTGTACGCGCTGCTCGGGCTCGCGATCGTCATCGCGGTGCTCGGCGTGGTCAACACCCTTGCCCTGTCGGTCGTCGAACGCACCCGGGAGATCGGCCTGCTGCGGGCCATCGGGCTGGCCCGGCGCCAGTTGCGCCGGATGATCCGGCTGGAGTCGGTGGTGATCGCGGTGTTCGGCGCGGTGCTGGGGCTGGCGCTGGGGCTGGTGTGGGGCGTGTGCACCCAGCAGGTGCTGGCGCTCCAGGGCATGAAGGCGCTGGCGATTCCGTGGGGCACGATCGTCGCGGTGGTGGTCGGCTCGGCGGTGGTGGGTGTCGTGGCGGCGCTGCTGCCGGCACTGCGGGCGTCCCGCATGA
The DNA here is from genome assembly GCF_001685355.1 of Streptomyces lincolnensis. GTDB lineage: Bacteria > Actinomycetota > Actinomycetes > Streptomycetales > Streptomycetaceae > Streptomyces > Streptomyces lincolnensis. Next base: position 1,748,395 of record NZ_CP016438.1, read on the forward strand.
ATGTGCTGGCGGCCATCGCGCACGAGTGAGGGAATGGCGCCGGAGACTCAAGTCGCCTGCCGCTGAGGAGAGTTCATGTCCCGTCCGTTCCGCTTCGGTGCCAGCATGATCGTCCCCGCCCCGGCCGAGGAGTGGCGCGCCAAGTGCCGGCGCGCCGAGGAACTCGGCTACGACGTGATCCTGGTCCCCGACCATCTCGGCATGGTCGCGCCGTTCCCGGCGCTGGTCGCGGCGGCGGAGGCGACCGAGCGGCCGCGTCTGGGCACGTTCGTGCTCAACGCCGGTTTCTGGAACCCGGCGCTGCTGGCCCGCGAGGTCGCCACCACGGACGCGCTGACCGGCGGACGCCTGGAACTGGGGCTGGGCACGGGGTACGTCCGGGCGGAGCACGACTCGGCCGGGCTGCCGTACGGGTCTCCGGGCGAGCGCGTGGATCATCTGCGGCACACGATCGAGGAGTTGGACCGGCTGCTCGGCTCCCAGGAGCTCCCCCATTCTCGGCTTCGCTCGAACGGGGGGACCCCCATCCCGCGGCCGGTGCAGCGGCCCCGGGTGCCGCTCATGATCGGCGGCAACGGCGACCGCATGCTCCGCCTCACCGCCGAGCACGCCGACATCGCGGCCTTCACCGGTGCGCGTCCGGTACCGGGCGACACCACGGGCCGGCTGCTGCCGATCACCCCCGACGAACTCGACGAACGCGTGGGCAGGTACCGGGAGTCGGCCCACGGCCGCAAGGAGCCGGCCGAACTGAACCTCCTCCTCCAGATGGTGGCGATCACCGAGGACCGCGAGGCCGCCGTCCGGCCGCTCATGGAGCACGTGCCCGGCACCACCGTCGACCAGGCCCTCGACCTGCCCCTCCTGCTGGTCGGCCCCCTGGAGCAGATCGTCGACCAGGTCCTCGCCCAGCGCGAGCGGTACGGCTTCACCTATCTCACGGTCCTGGAGCCGTACATGGAGGCCTTCGCACCGGTGATGGCCGCACTGCGCGGCCGGTGACCTGGGGCGTCGCCCTGAGCACCGGGTCCTTCCTCCATGCCGATCGAGGGGGACGTGGTTGACCCGTCGGGCGCGGGCACTCGGTGGGCAAAGGATTCCGGCAGCCGGAGGGACATCATGAGCGCGACGGCACGGAGCTCCCACGACGATCCGGCCCGGCAGAAGAGGCTGGGCATCTACCTCAACGATCATCTGGCCGGTGCGACGACGGGGACCGAGCTCGCCGGCCGCATGGTGCGGGAGCATCGCGGATCGACGTACGGAGACGCCCTGGAGGGTCTGGCGACGGAGATCGCGCAGGACCGGCGCGCCCTGCTGCGGCTGCTCGGGGACCTCGACATTCCGGTGCGGCGGTACAAGGTGTACGGGGCGTGGCTGGGCGAGAAGGCCGGGCGGGTGAAGCCCAACGGCCGTCTGCTGCGCCGCTCCGGCCTCACCCTGTTGATCGAGCTGGAGGCCCTGCGGCTGGGCGTCCAGGGCAAGGCGTCCCTCTGGCACGCCCTGCTCTCCGCGTCGGCACAGGACTCCCGCCTGGACGCCGACCGGCTCGAACAGCTGCTCCAGCGGGCGGACCGGCAGATCAAGACGCTGGACTCCCTGCACGCCCGGGCCGTGATGGCGGTGCTGCTCCCGTCGACGCCGTCGGACACCGCCCCGAAGACCGCCTTCGGGAAGGGCGCGCCGGCGTGATCGCGCCCGGACGCAGCCGCGTACCCGGCGTCGGCCCTGTTCCGGCTGTCAGCCGAGGAGACCCTCATGGGCTTCAATCCTCTCGAACACCAAGGCATCCCCCTCGAACGCCAGGTGCGGAGCCGGCGGGAGCTCGACGTCGAGCCCGTCGACCCCGACCACGAACCGGGTGGTCGGACGGGCCGCCGCCCTGCTTGACTCATGCCATGAGTGATCTGCGCATACGCCCCGCCGGCCACCCGGACATCGACGCCGTGCTCCAGTTCTGGCGCAAGGCCGCGGAAGGGACGAGCATCAGCGACGACCGGGACGGTGTGGAACGGCTGGTGACCCGCGACCCCGAGGCGCTGATCCTGGCCGAGCTCGACGGGGAACTGGTCGGCACGGTGATCGCGGGCTTCGACGGCTGGCGCTGCCATCTGTACCGGCTCGCGGTGCACCCGGACCGGCGGCGCCGGGGCATCGGCGGCGCGCTGCTCACGGCCGCCGAGGAGCGGTTCGTACGACTGGGCGGGCGCCGCGGGGACGCGATGGTGCTGACGGCCAACGAGGACGCGCACCACGCGTGGCGGGCCGCCGGGTACGCGCCGGAGGAGCGCTGGCGCCGCTGGGTGAAGCCCCTCACCGCCTGACTCCCCTCGCCCGTCCTCTTACCCTTGGTGAACCATTCGGTCCTCCGAGGAAAGGTGTGAGCCCCCGCCCATGGGCGAGCCTCCCAGTGGTACGCGAGATCGCGCGGCCCTTCCCGCTCTGTCCGATCATGGGACGGAGGTGACCCGATGACCGAAGTGCTCCTGCTGTTGGTGGCGGTGCTGCTGTCGCTCGCCTGCGGCGCCTTCGTCGCCGCGGAGTTCTCGCTGACCACGGTCGAGCGCAGCGAGCTGGAGCGGGCCGTGGAGCGCGGTGAGCGGGGCGCGTCCGGCGCCCTGAAGGCCGTACGGAATCTGACGTTCCAGCTCTCCGGCGCCCAGCTCGGCATCACGGTGACGAACCTGGTCGTCGGCATGCTGTCCGAGCCGTCGATCGCCGCGCTGATCGCGGGTCCGCTGCGGTCGGCCGGTGTCTCGGACTCGGCGGCGTCCTCGCTCGCGCTGGTCCTCGGCACCGCGCTGTCGACGGTGTTCCTGATGGTCGTCGGCGAGCTGGTGCCCAAGAACTGGGCGATCTCCTCGCCGCTGGCCGTGGCCAAGCGGGTGGGCAACGCGCAGCGCTGGTTCAGCGCCGCGTTCCGGCCCTTCATCACCCATCTGAACAACACCGCCAACCGGGTCGTACGCCGTTTCGGTCTGGAGCCCGCCGAGGAGCTGGCCTCGGCCCGCGGACCGCAGGAGCTGGCCGCGCTGGCCCGGCACTCCGCCCGGGAGGGCGCCCTGGAGGCGGACACCGCCGAACTGTTCGTCCGGACGCTGAACCTCGCCGACCTGAGCGCCGAGAACGTGATGACACCGCGTGTGCAGGTCATCGCCCTGGACGCGCAGGCGACCTGCGAGGACGTGGCGAACGCGACCCGGGCGACGGGGCTGTCCCGCTTCCCGGTCTACCGCGGCAACCTCGACTCGGTCGTCGGCATCGCCCACATCAAGGACGTCCTGGCGATCCCTGCCGGACGCCGGCCCCGCGTACCGGTGTCCGAGATCGTGCGCGAGCCGCTCCTGGTCCCGGAGTCGCTCACCGTCGACCGGCTGCTGGACCGGCTGTCCGGCAAGCGCACCATGGCCGTCGTCATCGACGAGTACGGCGGTACGGCGGGCGTGGCCACCCTGGAGGACATCGTCGAGGAGGTCGTCGGCGAGGTACGGGACGAGCACGACCCGCACGAGACGCCCGACCTGGCCCCGGCCGGCACCGACGACGAGGGCCGCACCCTGTACTCGGCGGACGGCTCGGCCCGCATCGACCAGCTCGCCCGGGTCGGCCTGCGGGCGCCCGAAGGGCCGTACGAGACGCTGGCCGGTCTGGTGGCGGCCGAGCTCGGCCGGATCCCGGCCGTCGGCGACCGCGTCGACGTCACGGGCTGGCGGCTGGACGTGGTGGACGCCTCGGGCCGCAGGGCCGCGCGCCTGCTGCTGCACGCGCCGCCGGACGACGACCCGACTCAGAGGGAGGGCGCATGACCGCGATCCAACTGCTGATCGGCCTGGCGACCCTCGTCGTCAACGCCTTCTTCGTCGGCGCCGAGTTCGCGCTGATCTCGGTGCGCCGCAGCCAGATCGAACCGCACGCCGAACAGGGCGACCGGCGGGCCAAGAGCGTGCTGTGGGGCCTGCAGCACGTGTCCGCTCTGATGGCCGCCGCGCAGCTCGGCATCACCCTGTGCACGCTGGTGCTGGGTGTGGTCGCCGAGCCGGCGATCGAGCATCTGCTGGAGCCGGTGTTCCACGCGGTGGGTGTACCGGAGGGCGCCGGGCATGCCGTGTCCTTCGTGATCGCGCTGACCCTGGCGACGTATATGCACATGCTGCTCGGCGAGATGGTGCCGAAGAACATCGCGCTCGCCGAGCCGGTGCGCAGCGCGCTGCTGCTCGGCCCGCCGCTGGTCGCGCTGTCCCGCGCGCTGCGCCCGGTGATCTTCACGATCAACGCCTTCGCGAACGCCCTGCTGAAGCTGTTGCGGGTGGAGACCAGGAACGAGGTCGCGGCCACCTTCTCGGACGCCGAGCTGGCCCGGATCGTACGGGACTCCGGGGAGGCCGGCCTGATCGACGACCGCGCGCGGGAGCGGCTGCACGACGCGCTGGAACTGGGCCGCAGGCCGGTGCGGGACGTCGTGCTGCCGCTGGACCACGTCGCCTACGCGTTCCTCGGTGTCACACCCGACCGGCTGGAGGAGATGTCCGCCGAGTCCGGTTACTCCCGTTTCCCCGTGGTGGACGAGGAACGGCACATCATCGGCTACCTGCACGTCAAGGACGCCCTCGACCAGACCCCCCGGGACCGGCCGTTCCGGCGGGAGGACATGCGGGCCATCGCCCGGATCCGGGAGACGACCCCGCTGGACGACGTGCTCACGGCGATGCGCCGCAGCCGTACGCATCTGGCGGCCGTGCAGAGCGAGGACGGGCGGCTCACCGGGCTGGTGACCATGGAGGACGTGCTGCGGGAGCTGTTCGGTCAGCCGGCGTGAGCGGGTGCCGGTGAGGATGTGGCCGGACGTCCGGGCCGACCGACCGCCGGGTATGCGCCTCGGGATACCATTTCCGTCGCCATGCAGACGAATCCCACATACACCAGCCTGGTCGCGGTCGGCGACTCCTTCACCGAGGGCATGTCGGACCTCCTGCCCGACGGCACCTACCGGGGCTGGGCCGACCTGCTCGCCGGACGGATGGCGGCCCACTCCCCCGGCTTCCGCTACGCCAATCTCGCGGTGCGCGGCAAGCTGATCGGGCAGATCGTCGCCGAGCAGGTCGAGGTGGCCGCGGCCATGCGGCCCGACGTGATCACCCTGGTGGGCGGGCTGAACGACACCCTGCGCCCCAAGTGCGACATGGGCCGGGTGCGCGCGCTGCTCACCGAGGCCGTGGAGCGGCTCGCGCCGTCCTGCGAACAGCTGGTGCTGATGCGCAGCCCGGGCCGTCAGGGCCCGGTCCTGGAGCGCTTCCGGCCGCGCATGGAGGAACTGTTCGTCTGCGTCGAGGAACTCGCCGAGAAGCACGGCGCGCTGGTCGTGGACCTCTACGGGGCGCCCTCGCTGGGTGACCCGCGGCTGTGGGACGTGGACCGGCTGCATCTGTCGGCCGAGGGACACCGCCGGGTCGCCGAAGCGGTCTGGCAGGGGCTCGGCTACGAGCCCGAGGACACCGAGTGGCGCACCCCGCTGCCCCTGACCCCGCCACCGGGATGGACCGCCCGCCGCATCGCGGACGCCCGCTTCGCCCGGCAGCACCTGGTGCCCTGGATCGCCCGCCGCCTCACCGGCCGCTCCTCGGGCGACGGCCTGCCCCCGAAGCGACCCGAGCTGCTGCCGTACGAGGGGCCGACGCCGCCGTCCGCGGGGCCGTCGGCGTAACCGCGCATGGCCACGCGGGTGATCAACGTCCGGGGCCGGATCCACGAGTAGCGGGGCGGGACGCGGGCGGAGGTCATGGCCGCGTACCGGGCCCGTCTGCCGGCGCGGCCGGATCCGCTCGCCCTGCTGCCCGGCCTCCGCGGCAAGGCCCTGGCCTGCTGGTGTGCGCCCGAGCTGTGCCACGCCGATGTCCTGGCGGAACTAGCGGAGGCCCCGCCTCGGGAGGTTTCGTAGGTTCCGACGAACACCCCCGTTGCGCTGGCCTGCACGAATCGCCAGTAGAATCCGTCCACGTGACTTCCGCTCCCGCCAAGCCCCGCATCCCCAACGTCCTCGCCGGACGCTACGCCTCCGCCGAGCTCGCCACGCTCTGGTCGCCCGAGCAGAAGGTGAAGCTGGAGCGGCAGCTCTGGCTCGCCGTGCTGCGGGCCCAGAAGGACCTCGGGATCGAGGTGCCGGACGCGGCGATCGCCGACTACGAGCGTGTCCTGGACACCGTCGACCTGGCCTCGATCGCCGAGCGCGAGAAGGTCACGCGGCACGACGTGAAGGCGCGGATCGAGGAGTTCAACGACCTCGCCGGGCACGAGCACGTGCACAAGGGCATGACGTCCCGCGACCTCACCGAGAACGTCGAGCAGCTCCAGATCCGGCTCTCGCTGGAGCTGATGCGCGACCGCACGGTGGCCGTGCTGGCGCGCCTGGGCAAGCTGGCCGGGGAGTACGGCGAGCTGGTCATGGCCGGCCGCTCCCACAACGTGGCGGCGCAGGCCACCACCCTCGGCAAGCGGTTCGCCACGGCGGCCGACGAGCTGCTGGTGGCCCACGGCCGGGTCGAGGAGCTCCTCGGGCGCTATCCGCTGCGCGGCATCAAGGGCCCGGTCGGCACCGCCCAGGACATGCTGGACCTGCTCGGCGGGGACGCGGCGAAGCTGGCGGACCTGGAGCAGCGCATCGCTCGGCACCTGGGCTTCTCGCAGGCGTTCACCTCGGTCGGCCAGGTCTACCCGCGGTCGCTGGACTACGAGGTCGTCACCGCGCTGGTGCAGGTGGCGGCGGCGCCCTCGTCGCTGGCCAAGACGATCCGGCTGATGGCGGGGCACGAGCTGGTCACCGAGGGCTTCAAGCCGGGCCAGGTCGGTTCCTCCGCGATGCCGCACAAGATGAACACGCGGTCGTGCGAGCGCGTGAACGGCCTGATGGTCATCCTGCGCGGATACGCGTCCATGACGGGCGAGCTGGCCGGTGACCAGTGGAACGAGGGCGACGTGTCCTGCTCGGTGGTGCGCCGGGTCGCGCTGCCGGACGCGTTCTTCGCGCTGGACGGTCTGCTGGAGACGTTCCTGACCGTGCTCGACGAGTTCGGCGCCTTCCCGGCCGTCGTCGCCCGCGAGCTGGACCGCTATCTGCCGTTCCTCGCCACCACCAAGGTCCTCATGGGCGCGGTGCGGGCGGGTGTCGGCCGCGAGGTCGCCCACGAGGCGATCAAGGAGAACGCCGTCGCCTCCGCGCTGGCGATGCGCGAGCAGGGTGCCGAGCGCAACGAACTGCTCGACAAGCTGGCCGCCGACGGACGCCTCCCGCTCGACCGCGCCCAGCTGGACGAGCTGATGGCCGACAAGCTGTCCTTCACGGGCGCGGCCGCCGACCAGGTGGGCGTGGTCGTCGGACGGATCGAGGAGATCGTGAAGCAGCACCCCGAGGCCGCGGGCTACACCCCCGGAGCGATCCTCTGACCCGCTTCACTCCCGAGGAGTTGGAGGCCGCCCGCAACCGTCTGGTGCCGGACGTCGTCGCGGACGGTCTCCGTGTGCTGCTCTGCGGTATCAACCCCGGCCTGATGACGGCCGCGACAGGCCATCACTTCGCCCGCCCCGGCAACCGCTTCTGGCCGGTGCTGCACCTGTCCGGGTTCACGCCGCGGCTTCTGAAGCCGGCGGAGCAGGGGGAGTTGCCGTCCTACGGGCTCGGCATCACCAACGTCGTGGCGCGGGCGACCGCGCGGGCCGACGAGCTGAGCGCCGAGGAGTACCGGGAGGGCGGGCGGCTGCTCGCGCTCAAGGTGGCGCGGCTGCGACCGCACTGGCTGGCCGTGGTCGGGGTGACCGCCTACCGGGCCGCCTTCGACGACCGCAAGGCCCAGGTGGGCCCGCAGGAGCGGACGATCGGGGACACCCGGGTGTGGGTGCTGCCCAACCCGAGCGGACTCAACGCGCACTGGACCGCGCAGACCATGGCGGAGGAGTTCGCCCGCCTGCGGGTGTCGGCGCAGGCGCCGTAGCCCGAGTCGCGAGCAAGCGCCGTGGCCGAGTCGCGCGCATGCCCCGTCCGTCGTGACGTGGCCCGTGTCTCACGGCGGGTCCGTCTCCGTGACCAGGGCGAGGAGACGCGCCTCGTCGGCCGGGTCCCGGTCGGCCACGCCAAGGGCCACCCAGCGGTCCGTGCCGTGCGGCTGCCAGAGGTTCAGCTCGTCCACCAGGGCGCTCATCGTCGCCCAGGACTCGGGTATTTCCTCGCCGCGCTCGATGCGCAGCACGAGCGTGCCCAACCCCCACGGGAGCTGCTGCGGGCCCCAACGGCCGTCCAGGAGAAGGGTGATGTGCTCTTTCCACGCCTGGACGTCGTCGACCGTGTCCGGGCGGTCCGCCTGGTCGCCCGTCCGAGACCCGTGGCTGATCTCCAAACTCACGACGCAGTACCCGGGTCCCGCCACGACCACGTCCGGCCCGCCGTGCTCCGCGGCGAGGTCGGCGGAGCACAGCGAGTCGATCCTGGCGAGATGCTTCGCGCTGTCCATGTGATCCAGTAAAGCGGTCGCCACTGACAATTGGCGGGCCGTCAGACACCCGCCGAGGTCAGGCAGGTCAGGCGTCCCGGGCACGCACGCGCCATGCCCCGGCGCCCAGCGCGGCCGCCGTCCACAGCGCGGTCACCGCGAGCCCGGTCCAGGGTCCGAGGCTGCCGTCCCACGTCTCGTGGAAGACGATCTGGCCCGCCCGGTCGGGGAGGACGTCGGCGACGCCGCTCGACATGTCACCCACCACGAAGGAGACGATCAGCAGGAACGGGATCAGGATGCTCAGGGTGGCGACACCGCTGCGCAGCAGCGCGGTGATCCCGGCCGCGAAGAGTGCCATGAGCGTGAAGTAGACACCGCAGCCGACGACCCCGCGCAGACCCTCGCCCCAGCTCAGCCCCCGCGCGTCCGCCCCGAGGACCGCTCGGCCCACGACGAGGCTCACGACGCCCGTGAGCAGGCCGACGACCAGACACGGCCCGGCGATCGCCACCGCCTTGGCCGCGAACCACCGCCGCCGATCCGGTACGGCGATCAGCGCGCCCCGAAGGGATCCGTCCCGCAGCTCGGACGAGACGGCCACCGTGCCGAACGCGATCGCCGCCAGCTGGCCGAAGTTGAAGCCGAAGAACGCCGCGAACAGCGGGTCGAACCCCTCCTCGCCCGCGTCGAGCGAGCCCAGGGCTGAGAAGGCCGCCGTCACGACGACCATCACGCCCAGCGTCGTCACCAGCGACCGCAGCGTGCGGATCTTGATCAGCTCGGAGTGCAGTACGGGAACGAACGCCATGGTCAGGCCTCCTGGTGGTGGGCGGCGAACTCGGTCTCGGTCGCCGTCAGATCGAAGTAGGCCTGCTCCAAGGTGGCCTCCTCTGCGGCGAGTTCGAGGATCGGCACCCCGGCGGCCGAGGCGAGGCGTCCGATGTCCTCCACGCGCGCATCCGGCACGGTCCAGTGGCCGTCCTCGTGGGCGACCGCCTCGTGGCCGTGTCCCGACAGGGCGCGGTGGAGCGCCCCGGGGTCCGTGGTCCTGATCCGCACCCCGGGCCGCACACGCGCGTGGATGAACTCCCGCAGCGGGGTGTCGGCGAGCAGCCGGCCGCGGCCGAGGACCACGAGGTGGTCGGCGAAGGACGCGGTCTCGTTCATCAGGTGGCTGGAGACGAGGACCGTGCGGCCCTCCCCCGCGAGCCGGCGCAGCAACGCGCGGATCCAGACGATGCCTTCGGGGTCGAGGCCGTTGGACGGCTCGTCCAGCAGGACCACGGCCGGATCGCCCAGCAGGGCCGCGGCGATGCCCAGCCGCTGACGCATGCCCAGCGAGTACGTCCGCACCCGGCGGCCCGCGACCGGCGTCAGACCGGCCTCCTCCAGCACCTCGTCGACCCGGCGGACCGGGATCCGGTTGCTCGCGGCCAGGGCACGCAGATGGTCCCGGGCGGTGCGGGAACCGTGCGCGGCCTGCGCGTCGAGCAACGCTCCGACGTGGCACAGGGGTTCGCGCAGGGCGGCGTAGGCGCTCCCGCCGATCGTGGCGGTGCCCGAGGTGGGCCGGTCCAGGCCCAGGACGAGTCGCATCGTGGTCGACTTCCCGGCGCCGTTGGGGCCGAGGAAGCCGGTGACCCGGCCGGGGAGGACTTGGAAGGTGAGGGCGTCCACGGCACGTCGAGGGCCGTACTCCTTGGTCAGTGCTCGGACTTCGATGCTGGTCATGGCAGCAGCCTGGCGGGCGGGACGGTGCCGTGGCCTCCCCCGGTGGTGGAGATCGTCTCCCCCACGCGGGGGAGGCCTGCTGTCGGTGGCGGGTGTCACGATGTCGGAATGGCCCGCTTCCTACGCCCGCTGCTGCGGGGGACGACGTACACGCGCTTTCTGCACCTGTGGGTGCCGATGCTGATCGTCAGCGTGTGGCTGTGGGTCCAGCCGTCGATGCCGTGGGTGCCCGCGCTGCTGCTCGTTCCGGTCGGGCTGATCGCGTCCGTGCGCCGGGGCGAGGGGGTGCAGGCGCGGCTGCTGCTGACGCCGGCCGAGCGGGAGCCCGGGTTCTCGGTGGCGCCGTCGGCCACCTGGCGGGACCGGTTGCGGACCGTGCTGTGGCTGGAAGCCCGCATGCTGCTGAGCGGGGTGACGGCCTTCGCCACCGTATGGCTGCCGGTCCTGGCCGTCTCGCTGGCGCAGCTCGTCTCCGGGCCGGCGCCCGACGACGTTCCGGTCCTGCGCGACGCCTCGCCGCACTGGGCCTACGGCCTCCTGGTACCGCTGCCGCTGCTCGCGTTCTACGGACTGGTGGTCGGGATGGGCACGTTGAGCACCGCGCTCGCCCACCGTCTCCTCGGCCCCTCCCCCGCCGAGCGCCTCGCCGCCCTGGAGGAACGCACCGAGCAGCTTCTGGAGCGCACCCGTATCGCCCGTGAGCTGCACGACTCGATCGGCCACGCGCTGACCGTCGCCGTGGTGCAGGCCGGCGCGGCGCGGGCGGCCGGGGATCCGGCGTTCACCGACCGGGCGCTGGAAGCCATCGAGGAGACCGGCAGGGCCGCGCTGGAGGACCTGGAGCGGGTGCTGGGCGTCCTGCGGGAGTCCGAGCGGCCGGTGAGCAGCCGGCCGACGCTGGCCGACGCCGACCGGCTGCTGGAGTCCGCCCGGGTCTCCGGCGCGAAGGTGGACGCCGAGCTGACGGGGCCGTTGGAGACCGTGCCCGGCCCGGTCTCCCGCGAGGGCTACCGGATCCTCCAGGAGTCGCTGACGAACGTGCTGCGGCACGCGGGAGCCGTGCCCGTCCGGATCCGCGTCGCGGTCGCCGACGGCACCCTCGGCCTGGAGGTGCGCAATCCGCTCACCGCTCCGATACCCGGCCCCGGGCGGGGCAGCGGCCTGCGCGGGATACGCGAGCGGGCGGCTCTGCTCGGGGGACGGGCGCGAACCGGCCCGGACGAAGGTGACTGGCAGGTCCATGTCGAGCTGCCGTTGCGCTGATCTACGCTGGCCGGATGCCGGTCACCGTTCTCCTCGTCGACGACGAGCCCCTGGTCCGCACCGGTCTGCGGGCCGTGCTTGAGGCCCAGCCCGACATCGAGGTCGTCGGGGAGGCGGCCGACGGGGCGGCGGTGATCCCGCTGGTGCGGCGGCTGCGGCCCGACGTGGTCGCGATGGACGTACGGATGCCGCTGCTCGACGGCATCGAGGCCACGCGCGCGGTGCTGCGCACGGTCGACGATCCGCCGAAGATCCTCGTGGTGACGACGTTCGAGAACGACGAGTACGTCTACGAGGCGCTGCGGGCCGGTGCCGACGGGTTCCTGCTGAAGCGGGCCCGGCCGGCCGAGATCGTGCACGCGGTGCGGCTGGTCGCCGAGGGCGAGTCGCTGCTGTTCCCGGCCTCGGTACGGCGGTTGGCCGCCGAGCACGGCGAGAACGGCGGCAACCGGGCGGCCCGCGCCCTGCTGGAGCGGGCCCGGCTGACCGAGCGGGAGGCCGAGGTGCTGCGGCTGATGACCCGCGGGCTGTCGAACGCCGAGATCGCCACGCACCTCGTCGTCGGCGCCGAGACGGTCAAGTCGCACGTCAGCGCGGTGCTGGCGAAACTGGGGGCGCGGGATCGCACGCAGGCGGTGATCACGGCGTACGAGTCGGGGTTCGTGGCGCCGGGCTGAGTGTGCGGCGGCCTCCCCGGGTGCCTCCCGCGCACGCACCGGGTGCCGTCCGCGCACTCGCCGGGCGTCGCCGCGCCGAGTACGATCCGGCCAACACGCGCACGAGCTGGGAGGACGGACGGTGGGGCGGCTGACCGGCGGGGATCCCTCGCTGCTGCGAAGGATCAATTCCGCGGTGGTGCTGCACGCGCTGCGCGCCACGGACAACGCGACACTGACCGAGATCACCCGGGTGACCGGACTGTCCCGGCCCACCGTCGAGGGCGTGGTCGAGGGGCTCATCGAGGCGGGGTACGTCGTCGAGAAGGCGGCCGACGAGAGTGTCGTACGACGGCAGGGGCGGCCCGCTCGGCGATTCCGGTTCCGGGCGGAGGCCGGGCATCTGCTGGGCCTGGACATCGGCTCGCACCGTGTCGCCGCGCTGCTGTCCGACCTGGACGGGCGGATGCTCGGTGCCGTCGCCAAGGACGTCGACGAGTCCGCGCCCGCGGACGAGCGGCTGGAGCGGCTGCGCACCGCGGTGGCCGAGCTGCTGCGGCGGGCCGGCATCGCGCGTGACTCCCTGCGGGCCGTGGGCGTCGCCTCGCCGGGGATCGTGGAGGCGGACGGCACCGTACGGCTGTGCGCGGCGCTGCCCGAGTGGACGGGGCTGCGCCTCGGCGAACGGCTCAGCCGCTCCTTCAAGTGCCCGGTCCTGGTGGAGAACGACGCCAACGCGGCCGCGGTCGCCGAGCACTGGAAGGGTTCCGCCACCGAGTCCGACGACGTGGTGTTCGTGCTGGCGGGACTGAGCCCCGGCGCCGGTTCGCTGATCGGCGGGCGGCTGCACCGGGGATACGGCGGGGCGGCCGGCGAGATCGGGGCGCTGCATCTGCTGGGCCGCGAGGTCACCCCGGAGACGCTGCTGTCCACCACGGACGAGCCGCTGCATCCGCTCGACGAGCAGGCCGTCGCCAAGGTCTTCGCCCAGGCCCGGGAGGGCGATCAGCGGGCCCGCGCGGCCGTCGACCGCTTCATCCAGCGGCTGGTGCACGATGTGGCGGCCCTGGTGCTGGCCCTCGACCCGGAACTGGTGGTCGTCGGCGGCTGGGCGGCCGGCCTGGACGGCGTACTGGAGCCGCTGCGCCGCGAGTTGGCCCGCTACTGTCTGCGCCCGCCGAACGTCACGCTGTCCCTGCTGGGCGAGGCGGCCGTCGCCACCGGCGCCCTCCGGCTGGCCCTGGACCACGTCGAGGAGCAGCTGTTCGCCGTGGAGGGCACGGTGACGGCCCGACGCTGACGAGGCGTCGGGCCGCGTCGGCGGGCTGCTCGGCTCCGCCGAGAACGGCCCTTCTCACGAGTCAGCGCCCCGGACAAGCGTCCGGGGCGCTGCTCACGCGAGCGCGAGTACGAGTACGAGTACGGCTGTCAGGACGCCTTGCGCTCCGGTCCCTGGTGGATCTCCACGCCGCCGGAGTCGCCGAAGGTCAGCCGGCAGGTGTCGGCGCGGTACGTGGCCACGGAGATCGCGGCGACGCGGCCCCCGGCGAAGTACCGGGTGGTGACGACGAGGACGGGGGCGCCCGGGAGTCGGTCGAGTTCCTTGGCATCGTCGGCGCGGGCGGAGCCGAGCTCGACGGCGTTCTCCCGGCCCTCCAGCTCCAGACGCTGCAACTCGCGCAGCACGGCACGCGCGCGTGCCGCACCGGAAGGCGCGTCTATGGCCGAGAGATCGGGCACCGACGCCTCGGCGACGTAGAGCAGTTCGGCGGCGACCGGCTGGCCGTTGCTCGTGCGGGAGCGCCGCAGCGTGTGCACGGGCCGGTCGGCGCCGGTCTCCAGGGCGGCGGCCACCGCGGCGGGCGGCACCTCCAGCGTGCAGTCGACGGGCTGCCACGTGTCACCTGTCGCACCGGGCCAGTCGTGCTGCTCCGAGCCGCCGACGGCCACACCCACGCGGGGCGGGGCGACCGTCGTACCGACTCCGCGGCGGCGCTGGAGCCGGCCCTCCAGTTCGAGCTGTTCCAGGGCCTGCCGGAGCGTGGCGCGGGCGACGCCGAAACGGGCGGCGAGATCGCGCTCGTTGGGCAGGATCTCGCCCACGGAGAATTCGGAGTCCAGTGCTTCACTGAGCACGGTCTTGAGATGCCAGTACTTCGGTTCCGGTACCGATTCCAGCTGCGTGGTCCCCACCCTGTCCTCCGCAATCGCCGTGGTCCGGCGGCGTTTTAGCGCCCTTGTTTATTAAAGGTTGTTGCACTTCTCTGTGACCATAAGGCGGCCCCCACCCTTGGTCAATACCAATCCTCGATCCCCGTGAACGTTCACGAAATCAGATGCGCGGAGCGTTCACGGAGTGTTCTCGAAGCGGCTCTCCGTGGGGCGGCACGGTGCGTCAGACGGGCAGGGATCCCAGCTTGTCGGGGTTGCGGATGATGTACACGGACTGGATGAGCCCGTCGACGACATCCAGCTGGACGACGGAGTCGGGCTTGTCCCCCGAGAGGATCAGCAGCGCGGGCCCGCCGTTGAGCTCCAGGTAGCGGAAGGACACATCCGGGACGGCACCCTTGCGGGCGACACCGAGGACGAAGCGGCCCACCTTGTCGGCCGACTCCATGACCCGCACCGGCGCCTTGGACTTGCCGCCACTGTCGCCGACGAGCCGGACGTCCGGCGCCAGCAAGGACATCAGCCCCTCCAGATCGCCGTCCCCGGCCGCGGCCAGGAACCGCTCGGTGAGGTCGCGGCGCTGGGCGGGGTCGACCTCGTAGCGCGGCCGGCGTTCCTCGACGTGCCGGCGCGCCCGCCCGGCGAGCTGCCGGACGGCCGGCTCCGCGCGCTCCAGCATCGCGGCGATGTCGGCGTAGGGGTAGCCGAAGGCCTCCCTGAGGACGAAGACCGCGCGCTCCAGGGGCGAGAGCGATTCCAGGACCACGAGGACGGCGAGGGAGACGGTGTCGGCGAGGACCGCCCGCTCGGCGGTGTCGGGCACCGTGTCCCCGAAGTCGGTGACGTACGGCTCGGGCAGCCAGGGGCCGACATAGGTCTCGCCGCGTGCCTTGACCTGGCGCAGCCGGTCGATGGCGAGGCGGGTGGTGACGCGCACCAGATACGCGCGCGGCTCGCGCACCTCGCTCCGGTCGGCGGCCGACCAGCGCAGCCAGGCCTCCTGCACCACGTCCTCGGCGTCGGCGACCCGCCCGAGCATGCGGTAGGCGACGCCCAGGAGGACGGGGCGGTGTTCTTGGAAGACGTCGGTCACGGTGTCGGTGGTCACGGCTCCATCCCAACCCGCCCCGGGCCGTCGTGTCCAGGCGATTGCGGCGGGGCGACGGTGGGGGTTCGGCGGGACGTACGGGGTCGGCCACCTTCAGGGGCTACCCGCCGGTAGTAATTGCTGACAAGCTGTCTACACCGTGTCCGTCAGCAAGGTCTTGTTCAGCAAGGTCTTGTCCTGTCGAGGAGCCCCCTCATGTCCGCCACCGTCTCCGTCACCGTGCCCTCCGCGCAAGGCGCCCGGTCGGTCACCGTCTCCTACACCCGCAAGGGCAGTGGTGAGCCGCTGCTCCTGCTGCACGGCATCGGACACCACCGGCAGGCCTGGGACCCGGTGGTGGACATCCTCGCGGCCGAGCGCGACGTGATCGCCGTGGACCTGCCCGGGTTCGGTGTCTCCCCCGGCCTGCCCGCCGGCCTCGCCTACGACCTGTCCACCACCACCTCGGTGTTCGGCGCCCTCTGCGAGGCCCTCGACCTCGACCGGCCGCACGTGGCGGGCAACTCGCTCGGCGGTCTGCTGGCCCTGGACCTCGGCCGCGAGAAGCTCGTGCGGTCGGTGACCGCCCTGTCCCCGGCCGGGTTCTGGTCCCAGGCCGAGCGCCGCTACGCCTTCGGCGTGCTCCTCACGATGCGGCGCGTCGCCGAGCGGATGCCGCTGCCGCTGGTCGAGCGGTTGTCGCGCTCGGCGGCCGGGCGTGCGGCCCTGACGAGCACCATCTACGCCCGCCCGGGCCGCCGTTCGCCCGAAGCGGTCGTCGCCGAGACCCTCGCCCTCGCCCGGGCCACGGGCTTCGCCGAGACCCTCCGGGCAGGTGCCGGCGTCCAGTTCACCGACGACATCCCCGAGATCCCGGTCACCCTGGCCTGGGGCACCCGCGACATGCTGCTGATCAAGCGCCAGGGCATACGCGCCAAGCAGATCATTCCCCAGGCCCGCCTCGTACGGCTCCCCGGCTGCGGACACGTCCCGATGAACGACGACCCCGCCCTGGTGGCCCGCGTACTCCTCGACGGCAGCCGCGACAGCCGCTGACCCGGCGGAGCGGGACAACGGCCGGTCCCACGAGCCGGGCAGCCCCGGCCTCGGCCCGGCCCCGACCCCGATGAACGACGGCGCCGCACTCGTGGCCCGCGTACTCCTCGACGGCAGTCAGCGGTCCCGTGAGCCGGGCAGCCCGGCCCCGATGAACGACGACCCCGCGCTGGTGGGCCGCGGACTGCACCGAGCACGGCAGTCAGCGGCCGTACCGAGTCGGCCGGCCACGAGGCCGCCGCACACCGCAGGCCCCCGGTCCCGCCCAGCGGGGCGGCCCCGGGCCCTCGGCCCAGCAGTTCCAGGCCCGACCTCGCACGACGGTCCCGGCGCCACGGGGCACGACAGCCGCCGGCCCCGCCACACACGGCAACCAACGGCCCCGCGGGCCGGACAGCCCCGAGCCGCCGCGCACAACACATCACCGGTCTCGCCGGCCACGCCCCGGCCCAGCTGGGCCAGTAGCCCACGCGGCTCCAGCTCGCATGGCGGCCCCCGTCCGACCGAACACAGCAACCACCGGCCCCGGGGCCGGGCATCCCCGCCCCACCCCGCGCAGCAGCCCACGACGCCACCGCGCGAGGCGAGTCCCCGGTCCACTGCCCCGGCATGGCGAGTCCCGGGCCCTCGGCCCAGCAGCCCTTGACCCGACCGGGCACGACAGTCCGGGGCCCACGGGGCACGACAGCCGCCGGCCCCGCCACACACGGCAACCAACGGCCCCGCGGGCCGGACAGCCCCACCCCCGGCCGTACATCGCACATCAGGGTCCCGCCGCCCAGGACAGCCCCGACCCCCGTCACCCACGACAAACCCCCGGCCCTACCGGCCCAGCACCGCCGACCCCACCGAGCACCATCCCCCCGCCCGGCCCCGCCAAATATCGCGGCCCCCCGTCACCGCCCGGACTAAGGTCCCCTCGCATGGCCCCCTCGCACCCGGACCCCGCGCACCGCCCGCCCGCCGATCCGCCCGCCGATCCGTCGGCCGATCCGCCCGCCGATCCGTCGGCCGATCCCTCCGCCGCCGCATGGGAGTTGCTGCTTCCCGCCGCGTCGGCGCCGGCCCGGGCGCGAGGGCGTTCGCTTCAGGCGGCTCTGCGGGAGGCGGTGCGGGCGGGGCGGTTGGCGGCGGGGACGCGGATGCCGTCGAGCCGGGATCTGGCGGCGGATCTCGGGGTGTCGCGGGGGCTGGTCACGGAGGCGTACGAGCAGTTGACGGCGGAGGGGTACCTGCGCAGCGGCCGGGGCGCGGGGACCTGGGTGGGTGATGCCGTACGGGCCGCGCGGCCAGGGGCGCGTGATCTCGCTCCGCGCACCGAGGGCACCCGGGCGAACTTCGTGCCGGGCACGCCCGATCTGTCGCTGTTCCCGCGTGCCGCGTGGGCGGCGGCGCAGCGGGAGGTGCTGGCGGACCTGCCCCACCAGGATCTCGGCTACCCCGACCCGCGAGGGCTGCCCCGGCTGCGCACCGCGCTGGCCGAACTGCTGGCGCGGCGCCGGGGCGTGGTCGCGGACCCGGAGCGGATCGTGGTCGTCTCCGGGGTGACCCAGGCGACCGCGCTGCTCGGTTTCGTGCTGCACGCGCGCGGGGCGCGGTCCGTCGGCGTCGAGGACCCGGGCAGCCCGCAGCACTCCGAGCTGTACGCCTCGGCCGGTGTCACCACCGTTCCGCTCCCCCTGGACGACGAGGGACTCGCACTCGGACCGCTGCGTGCCTCGGGCGTCCGGGCCGTCGTGGCGACCCCCGCCCACCAGTACCCCACCGGGGTGGCCTACTCCGCGCGGCGGCGCGCCGAACTCCTCGACTGGGCCCGGTCCGTGGACGGCCTGGTCCTGGAGGACGACTACGACGGGGACTTCCGCTACGACCGCGCTCCCGTGGGCGCGCTCCAGGGCCTCGACCCGGAGCACGTGGCCTACACCGGCTCGGTCAGCAAGTCCCTCGCCCCGGGGCTCCGGCTGGGCTGGCTGCTCGTACCGGAGTCGCTGGTCGAGGAGGTGGCGGTCCGCAAGCGCACCCTCGACCTCGGTCACCCCGCCCTCGACCAGGCGCTGTTCGCCCGGTTCGTGGAGCGCGGGGACTACGACCGCCAGCTGCGCCGCTGCCAACGCGCCTACCGGGAACGGCGGGACGCGCTGGTCGGCGCGCTGGAGGACCACTTCCCCGGCGCGGAGGTGTCCGGGATCGCCGCCGGCCTGCACGTCATCGCCACGCTGCCGGAGCGCTACGGCCCCGAGGAACGGTTCCTCGCGGACGTGGCCGCGGCCGGGGTCGCCGTACGCGCGCTGGCGGACTGTCTGCACCTCGGCGCCGGGAGCGGGGCCTGCGAACCGCACACCGGCGACGACAAGAGGGACGTACGCCTGGTGCTGGGGTACGCGCACCTGTCGCCCGGCCGGATCCGGGACGGCGTACGGATGATGGCCGAGGCGGTCACCGGGTGACCGGGGCGCCCGCAGTCGCCGCGCCCGGGGATTCGCACGCGAGTTCCCCCGTCGCCGCGGTCAGTTGTTCACTTGTGGTTTCCGTGTGCGCTGCGCCGGACCAGTAGGTGTGGCACTGCACACTGGCCGGATCCCGTCCCTGGAGGCGCATCCATGTCCCACCGTCCGCTCCCCGGTCGTCGCAGCGTTCTGCGCGGCTCCCTGGCCGCCTCGGCGGCCCTCACCCTGCCCACCGCGGCCGGCGCGGCGCCGGCCTTCGCCCGGTCCGGGCGTCCCGAGGCGGCCTGGGGTGTGCAGACGGGAGACGTGACCGCGAACTCCGGCCTGGTGTGGGTGCGGTCCGACCGCCCGGCCCGGATGATCGTCGAGACGTCCGCCACCGAGTCGTTCCGCAACCCGCGCAGATGGCACGGACCGCTGCTCGGCTCGGGCACGGACTTCACCGGCACCACCCAGGTCTGCGGACTGCCCTCGGGCGAGCAGATCCACTACCGCGTGCTGCTCGCCGACCCGGACGACCCGCGCCGCACCGGCGAACCCGTCACCGGCACCTTCCGCACCGTCTCGGACAAACGGCGTGACGGTGTGCGGTTCGTCTGGTCGGGCGATCTGGCCGGGCAGGGCTGGGGCATCAACCCGGAGCTCGGCGGCTACCGGATCTACGACGCGATGGCGGGGCTCGACCCCGACTTCTTCCTGTGCAGCGGCGACAACATCTACGCCGACGGCCCGCTCACCGGGTCCGTGACGCTGCCCGACGGGCGGATCTGGCGGAACATCACCACCGAGGAGAAGGCGAAGGTCGCCGAGACGCTCGCGGAGTTCCGCGGCAACTTCCGCTACAACCTGCTGGACGAGAACCTGCGCGCCTTCAACGCCCGCGTCCCCTCGATCATCCAGTGGGACGACCACGAGGTCACCAACAACTGGTACCCGGGCGAGATCCTCGGCGACACCCGGTACACCGAGAAGCGCGTCGACGTGCTGGCCGCCCGCGCCCGGCAGGCGTTCTCGGAGTACTTCCCGATCTCCACGCTGCGCCGCCCGAGCGGCCGCGTCCACCGGGTGCAGCACCACGGCCCGCTCCTGGACGTCTTCGTCCTGGACATGCGCACCTACCGCAACGCCAACTCGCCCGACGACCAGAGCACCGACCCGGTCGGCATCCTGGGCCGCGAGCAGTTGGAGTGGCTCAAGCGCGAGCTGTCCCGCTCCCGGGCGGTGTGGAAGGTGATCGCCTCCGACATGCCGCTCGGCCTGGTCGTACCGGACACCGGCGACGGCAAGCCCAACATCGAGGCGGTGGCGCAGGGCGACCCCGGGGCGCCGCTCGGCCGTGAGCTCCAGATCGCCGAACTGCTGCGGTTCATCAAGCACCGGCGGATCACCGGCACGGTGTGGCTGACGGCCGACGTCCACTACACCTCGGCCCAGCACTACGACCCCTCGCGGGCCGCCTTCAAGGACTTCGCCCCGTTCTGGGAGTTCGTCTCGGGGCCGCTCAACGCGGGTGCCTTCCCGGCCAACACTCTGGACGGCACCTTCGGCCCGGACCGGGTCTTCGTCAAGGCGCCGACTGTGGCGAACGTCTCCCCGGCCGAGGGCTACCAGTTCTTCGGCGAGGTCGACATCGACGGCGGCAGCGGGGAACTGACGGTGCGGCTGCGCGAGCAGGACGGGACCGTGCTGTTCACGCAGGTGCTCCAGCCGGGCCGGGTCGGTCAGTGACGCCGACGCCGGAACCTGCACTGAGATCGACATCACCATCGTAGAAAAAACAACAAAAGGTACGGAACCGCGCACTTTACCGGTCGGTCACAATGCGTTCGTGATCACGCAACACCCTTCCTTCACAGTGGCTGCATGACTCGAGACATGTCTGATGTGACGCGTGTGGCGTACCTGTCCTCCCGCTGCGTGGCGGCGTTCCACAGTTGGTGGACACGCCGCCACGGTCATGCGCCGCCGACGGGCGATACCGGCGCCCGGCCGCTGCCGACGGAAGGGCAGGCCGGGCCCGGGGAGAGCACGCTGTGGCGGATGCGGACCACGGTGAAGGACGAGCCGGGGTCGCTGGCCGTCCTGTGCGCGGCCCTCGCCGGGCATCGGGTCGACATCCTCAGCCTCCAGACGCACCCGCTGGCCGACGGCACGGTGGACGAGTTCCTGCTGCGGGCTCCGGCCGAGGCGGCGGCCGACGAGATCACGCGGGCCGTCGCCCTGGCCGGCGGCAGGGACACCTGGATCGAGCGGGGGGACGCCCACGACCTGGTGGACGCGCCGACCCGGGTCCTGGGCCTGGCCACCCGCACCGCGCTGGACGCGGCCGAACTTCCCCTGGCCCTGCGGCAGTTGCTCGGCCGCTGCACCATACGGTCGCTGCCCGCCACTCCGGTGGCCGGCCCGGGCCGGGGTCCGGGGACCGTTCCGGTGGAGGGCGTTCTGGAGGACACCGTGATGCGCCTGCGCGCGCCGGAAGGCGGAGTGATCACCGTGGAGCGGCCGCATCTGCCGTTCACCCCGACCGAGTTCGCCCGGGCACGTGCCCTGGTGGAGCTGGACGCGCGGCTCGGACCGCGCATGCCGCGCGGCCAGGACGTGCTGACGCTGCCGGAGGGCAACGACATCACCGTGAGCCGGGCCGACACGGGCGATCAGGCGGCCGCCAAGGCGATGCACGAGCGCTGCTCGGCGCGGAC
Source organism: Streptomyces lincolnensis (assembly GCF_001685355.1). GTDB lineage: Bacteria > Actinomycetota > Actinomycetes > Streptomycetales > Streptomycetaceae > Streptomyces > Streptomyces lincolnensis. The sequence continues at coordinate 1,769,986 of NZ_CP016438.1, forward strand.
GCTGGGCATGCGCTACCACGGGCCGATCGGCGACGCCGACCGCTATCTCAACCACTTGCTCAGTCCGCGCTTCGGCCGCACCCTCGCCGTACGGACCGCCTCCGGGCGCATCGTCGGTCTCGGTCATCTGCTGTGGGACGGTGACGAGACCGAGGTGGCGCTGCTCGTCGAGGACGCGTGGCAGCGGCGCGGGATCGGGCGTGAGCTGCTGGAGCGGCTGGTGGGGATGGCCGTCGAGGCGGGCTGCGTGAGCGTGTACGCGGTGACGCAGTCCTCCAACACCGGGATGGTCGCGGCGATGCGGGGGCTCGGACTGCCGCTCGACTATCAGGTGGAGGAGGGGACGCTCGTCATCACCGCGCGGCTGGGGGTCGAGGAGCGGCTTTCCGGTGCGGAGGAACTTCACGTCGATACGGCCACGCGCACCTGAAAGGGCGCCCCGGTGCCTGCACCAGGACAAGGCCCGGTAAACCGGGCTGACGTGTCGGCCGTCCTCGTACGAGGATGGCCGCATGTCTGAGATCAAGAGCCCGCTGCCCCGTGAGATCGCCGACGCCTATGTCGAGGAGCTCGTCGCCCTCGACCCGATCACCGGTACGTTCCTCGGCGTGCGGGAGAGTTCGAGCGGACTGCCCGACACCTCGCCCGCGGGGCAGGAGGCGTTCGCCGAGCTGGCGCGGCGGACGCTGGCCCGCCTGGACGAGGCGGAGCGGCAGCCCGCCGCGGACAGCGACATCGAGCGGCGCTGCGCCCGGCTGCTGCGCGAGCGGCTGAACGCGAAACTGACCGTCCACGCCGCCGACGAGAGCCTGCGTTCCGTCAGCAATCTGAGCTCGATCGCGCACGCGGTGCGTCAGGTCTTCACCGTGACGCCGGCTCAGTCGGAGGAGGACTGGACGGCGATCGCCGACCGGCTGCGCGCGGTCCCGGCCGCGCTGGAGGGGTACCGCGAGTGCCTGGCCCTCGGCCTGGAACGCAAGCTGTACGGCGGGCCGCGCGCCACCGCCACGTTCGTGGAGCAGCTCGGCGAGTGGGCGGACGCCGGCGAGGGACGCGGCTGGTTCGAGGTCTACGCGGCCGCCGGCCCCGAGTCCCTGCGCTCCGAGCTCGACGCCGCGGCCCGCTCGGCCACCGAGGCCGTCGTACGGCTGCGCGACTGGACGCGCGATGTGTACGCGCCGGCGATCGAGGGCGCCCCCGACGTGGCGGGCCGGGAGCGGTACGCGCGCTGGGTGCGCTACTTCAACGGCACGGACCTCGACCTGGACGAGGCGTACGCGTACGGCTGGTCGGAGTACCACCGCCTGCTCGGCGAGATGCGGGCGGAGGCCGAGAAGATCCTGCCGGGCGCGGCCACGCCCTGGGTGGCGCTGGCCCATCTCGACGAGCACGGCACGCACATCGAGGGCGTCGACGAGGTCCGCGAGTGGCTCCAGGGCCTGATGGACGAGGCGATGGACGCCCTCGACGGCACCCACTTCGACCTGGCCGAGCGGGTGCGCCGGGTGGAGTCGCGCATCGCCCCTCCGGGCGGCGCCGCGGCCCCCTACTACACCCCGCCGTCCGACGACTTCTCCCGCCCGGGCCGCACCTGGCTGCCGACGATGGGCGAGACCCGCTTCCCGGTCTACGACCTGGTGTCGACCTGGTACCACGAGGGTGTGCCCGGCCACCACCTCCAGCTGGCGCAGTGGAAGCACGTGGCCGGGAACCTCTCCCGCTACCAGGCGAGCGTCGGCATGGTGAGCGCCAACGCCGAGGGCTGGGCCCTGTACGCGGAGCGGCTGATGGACGAGCTGGGCTTCCTGACGGACCCGGAGCGCCGGCTCGGCTACCTGGACGCGCAGATGATGCGTGCCGTGCGCGTCATCATCGACATCGGCATGCACCTGGAGCTGACCATCCCGGACGACTCGCCCTTCCACCCCGGCGAGACCTGGACTCCCGCGCTGGCGCAGGAGTTCTTCGGCTCGCACAGCAGCCGGCCGGCGGACTTCGTGGAGAGCGAGCTGACCCGCTACCTGTCGATGCCGGGGCAGGCCATCGGCTACAAGCTCGGCGAGCGGGCCTGGCTGCTGGGCCGGGAGAACGCGCGGCGGCGGCACGGCGACGCCTTCGACCTCAAGGCCTGGCACATGGCGGCCCTCTCGCAGGGCTCGCTGGGTCTGGACGACCTCGTGGACGAGCTGTCGGAGCTGTGACCAACGCCGGGCTGTGATCAGCGCCCGGCTGTGATCAATGCCCGGCTGTGATCAATGCCGAGCCGTGATCAACTCCGAGCTGTGGTCAACGCCGGAAACCTCCCTCGGAGTTGATGACCTCCCCGGTGATCCAGCCCGCCTCGTCCGTCGCGAGCCACGCGATGAGGCGGGCCGGGTCGTCGGGCATGCCCCAGCGGCCGGCGGGGAACATCGCGGCGACGGTGTCGTAGTCCTCGCCCGTCATGTAGTCCGTGTCCACCGGGCCGGGGTTGACGGTGTTCACGGTGACGGCGTGTTCGGCCAGGGCGGTCGACAGGGAGCGGGTGACGGAGGCGAGGGCGCCCTTCTGGAGGGCGTAGGCGAGCTCCCACGCCATGCCGCCCGCGATGTCCTGGCCGGAGGTCATCATCATCACGCGCCCGCCCGGGGTGCCCGGCGGCAGCGCGGCCCGCAGCCGGGCGTACGCCTGGACGAGCAGGATCACCGAGCGGGTGTCGACCGCCCAGTGGGTGTCGAGCATCGCCGCGTCGATCTCGTCGAGGCTGCCGTCGCGGCCGCTCTGCGCGTGGTTGGCGACGAGGATGTCGAGCCGTCCGCCGAGCGCCGAGGCCGCGGTGGCGATCAGGTCGGCGGGGGCGGCCGGGTCGGACAGGTCACCGGGTCCCGCGAGCACCTCGGCATCGGGGTCGCCGAGGGCCTCACGCACGGAGGCGACCACGTCCTCGGGGCGGTCGGCGCCCCAGGGCTGACCCGCGTCGTGCGGCACATGGTGGTGCAGATAGACACTCGCTCCGTAGGCGGCGAGGCGCCGGGCCACGGCATGGCCGATGCCGCCGCGCCTGCTGGCGCCGGTGACCAGGGCGGTGCGGCCGCGCAGGGGCAGCGGATCGCGGCGCAGTTCTTCGGGGGTGGGGTGGGGAAGTCGTGGCATGCGGATCATGATGGGCGTCGGCCGGACGGTGACGCACGCGCTTTTCCGGCCCGTCTCGCCCACCCGGGTTCAGAGCCGGCGCAGCTGCACGAGCCCCAGCCAGGTCTCGGCGCCCGGCTGCACCTGGGCGGCGCGCACCGCGTATCTGCCCGGATCGAGGGCGACCTTCAAGTGGTCGGTGCGCACACAGTCGTTGCCCGGCCAGGCGGCGTCGAAGAGCACGACGGGGCCGGGGACCGTCCAGTGCACCTCGGCCTCCCAGACCGCGGTGGCGAGGGCCTTGTCCACACCGGCCAGCAGCTCGTCCTCGGAGTCCGCGGCGCCCCACCGTACGAAGGCGCGGTGCTCGGGCAGGTAGGAGGTGGAGGCGGGTTCGTCGCCGAGGACGAGGGCCGCGGAGTCCCCGACGGGGAGGAGGCCGACGCGCCCGTCCACCTCGCAGGCCCGGTCGTAGTCGGAGACGGTCTCGTCCCCGTCGGCCCCGGCCCAGAACGGCAGGACCGTCTCCGGTACGGCTATGAGCGGACCGCCGCCCGACTCGACCCACTCCACCGCGCCCGGTTCCGCGTATCGCACCATGCGGCAGAACCTACACGCTTGCAAAGCCTTCCCGCCGCCGGTCTCAGCAACCGCAGTCCTCGGCGTCCTCCGGTGCGGTCAACGGATCGGCCGCGCGGCGCCGCCGCCCCTCCCAGGTCTCGAACTCGAAGCCCTCGCGCGCCCAGTACTCGAACCCGCCGAGCATCTCCTTGACCTGGTAGCCGAGTTCGGCCAGGGCGAGGGCCGCGCGGGTGGCGCCGTTGCAGCCGGGCCCCCAGCAGTACGTCACGACCGGCACCGACCTGTCGAGCAGTCGCTCGGCCTGCTCGGGGATGAGGGCGGTCGGGAGATGGATCGCACCCGGGATGTGGCCCTGGTCCCAGGAGGCGGTGGACCGGGAGTCCAGGACGACGAAGCCGGGGTCGCCGTCGGCCGCGAGCACGGCGGCCACGTCGGAGACGTCGGCGTGGAAGACGAGGCTCGCGCGGAAGTGGGCGGCGGCCTCGGCCGGTGCGGCGGGCGCGGTGCGCAGAACGGGGTTCACCGTGAAAGCAGTGGTCATGGCCCTAAAACTACGGCCGGTGACCCGGCGGATGAATGGGCGATCCCCGGCGTTCCGTTTGATCGGCCGGGGATTTCCCTGCTATTCCTCGGGCATGACCGCGTATTCCCCGGACGCCACCGACTGGCGCATCCTCGACGTCCTCCAGCGGGAGGGCCGGGCCAGTTTCGCCGAGCTCGCCCGGGCCGTGTCCATGTCCGCGAGCGCGGTCACCGAGCGGGTGCGCCGGCTGGAGGAGGCGGGCGTCATCCAGGGGTACGCGGCGGTGGTGGACCCGGAGGCGCTGGGGCTGCCGATCCTGGCGTTCGTGCGGCTGCGCTATCCGAACGGCAACTACAAGCCGTTCCACGACCTGGTCGCGGTCACGCCCGAGATCCTGGAGGCCCACCACGTCACCGGCGACGACTGTTTCGTCATCAAGGTCACGGCCCGCTCGATGCGGCATCTGGAGGAGGTGTCCGGCAAGATCGGCACGCTGGGCTCGGTGACGACGAGTGTCGTCTACTCCTCACCGCTGCCCCGCCGCCCTCTCGGTCAGTGACCGCGCTGCCGGAGCACCGATCCCGATCTGCCCTTCACGACCTCCAGTTGGGCGTGGATGCGCCGCCGCAGATCGGCGACATGGCTGACGATGCCGACGCTGCGGTCGCGTTCGCGCAGTGAGTCGAGGACGTCGAGGACCTCGTCGAGGGTCTGGTCGTCGAGGCTGCCGAAGCCCTCGTCGATGAAGAGGGTGTCCAGCCGCACCCCGCCGGCCTCGTCGGTGACGACGTCCGCGAGGCCCAGGGCGAGGGCGAGGGAGGCGAAGAAGGTCTCGCCGCCGGACAGGGTCGAGGTGTCGCGCTCGCGGCCGGTCCAGGCGTCGACGACGTGCAGGCCGAGGCCGCTGCGGCCGCGTCCGCTGCGGTCGGCGGAGTGGACGAGGGTGTAGCGGCCGGAGGACATGCGGTGCAGCCGCACGGTCGCGGCGGCGGCCACCTGTTCGAGCCGGGCCGCCAGGACGTACGCCTCCAGGCGCATCTTGCGTTCGTTGTCCGCCGAGGTGCCCGCGGCGAGCCCGGCCAGGCGTGCCACGCGGTCGTACTCCTCGCGCAGCGGCGCCAGCCGTCGTACGCCCGCGGTCGCCCGTTCGGACAGGCGGTCGAGTTCGGTGCAGCGGCGGGCCGCCGCGTCCCGGGCGGAGGCCGCCTCGCGGGTGCGCCGGGCCGCGGCGGCCGCGGCCCGCTCGGCCGCCTCGACGTCGGCGGCCGGCTGCCGGGCGGCGGCCGCCGCGTCGGTCTCGGCGAGGACGGCGCGGACGGCGGCCTCCTCGGACTGCCAGGCGTCCAGGCGCCGTTGGAGTTCGCGGTGGGCCGTGTCGTCCAGCAGGGCGGTGGCCGCGGCCTGCGGGGTGTCGAACCCGGCACGGAAGGCGGCGTCGGCCAGACGGGCGTCGGCGTCCTTCAGACGCTGGGCGGTGTCCTCGGCGGCGCGCGCGCTGTCGGCGGCCTCGGTGAGGAGCGCGGCCTGCCGCTCCAGCTGGGCCGCCCGTGCGGCCACACTGTCGGCGGCACCCCGTGCCTGCGTCAACTCCTCTTCCAGCAGGGCCTTTTCCCGGTCCAGCCGTTCGCGGTGCCCGACGCGGGAGGCGGCCCGTACCTCCGCCTGCTGCCGGTCGGCGGTGCGCCGCTCGTGCTCGGCCTCGGCCCGGCGCAGCTCCTCGTGGACGGAGTGCAGCACGGAGGCCTCCGCGCGCGCCCGCTCGTACTGCCGCTCCACCTCCTCGTACTCGGCGGCGAGCCGGTCGGTCGGTGTGTCCCCGGCCTCCGCGGTCGCGGCGGCCAGTGCCTCTCGTACGACGCCCAGGTGCCGTTCCCGCTCGGCCTGCCGTTCCTCCGCCCCCTGGTAGGCGGCGAGCGCCTCCTCCTCGGCCTCCCGGTCGACGTGCCCGGCGTCCTTGCGCGCGGGCGCCGGATGGTCGGTGGCACCGCAGACGGCACAGGCGACGCCGTCCTCCAGCCGCGCGGCCAGTTCGGCGGCGATGCCGTTCAGGCGCTGTTCCCTGACGTCGAGCCAGTGCGCCTTGGCGCCCAGGGTCTGTTCCCGGGCGAGCCGGACCTGCTCGGCGGCCGTGTCGGTGTCGCCGGCCAGCTGGTCGCGCATCCGCGCCGCGTCCAGTCGCTTGCGGGTCGGTTCGCGCCGGGCGCCGAGCTGCTCGGAGCGGGTCGCGGCCTCCTGGGCGGTCTCGATGCGGGCCTGGAGAGCGGTGCGGCTCTCCTCCCAGCCGGCGAGCCAGCTGCCCGCCTCCGCGAGGACCTCCTCGTCGGCCCGCTCCTGACGCTCCAGGTCGGTCCGCTCGGTGACCAGTTCGGTGAGCCGCTGCTCGGCCCGCCGGGCGGACTCGAGGCCGCCCAGTTCCTCGGCGGCCCGGCGGGCGGCGGCCACGAGTCCGGCGGCACCGGCCCCGGCGAAGGTCTCCGGCAGCCGGGCACGCGCGTGTGTCTCGGCGGAGGCGGCCCGCCGGTGGTCGGCCTCGGCGGATTCGCGCAGGTCCAGGGCGGGTGCGACGGCCTCGGCCTTGCGGGCCCGTTCCATGCGGGCCTGCGCCTGGCGGTAGCCGTCGGCGCGCTCCTCCAGGAGTGCGGCACGCTCCTGTGCCTGGGTGAAGCGCCGTTGCAGCCGGTCCACTTCCCGGATGTCGGCAAGGGCCCGCTCGGTCGCCGCCTCTGCGGACTCGGCGGCCGTGAGGCGGCAGTGGGCGACCGTGAGCTGTTCGCGGGCGGTGCTGCGGGCCACGGCGGCGGCGCCCAGGACGGCCTCGGTCAGCCCGGGTTCGCCGGGCGCCAGGTCCGGCAGCTCCATGGCGCCCGAGGCCGCCTGCTGCATGCGGTGCGCGTCGGCCAGCAACGCGGCGTCGCCCTCGCGCACCTGCGCCTCGGCGGCACGTCGGCGTTCGGCGAGCCGCTTCTCCACCTCGGCGAAACGGTGGGTGTCGAACAGGCGCCCGAGCAGCCGGCCGCGGGCCTCGGCGTCGGCGCGCAGGAAGCGGGCGAAGTCGCCCTGGGGCAGCAGCACGACCTGGCAGAACTGCTCACGGCTCATACCGAGCAGCTGGGTGATCTCCTCGCCGATCTCCTGGTGGGAGCGGCTCAGGTCCTTCCAGGCGGCGGCCTTCGCGTCGTACTCGCGCAGCCAGCTCTGGGCCTTGTCCAGCGTGGTGCCCAGGCCGCGCTTCTTGGGCCGCTCCCACGGGGGCTGCCGGGTGATCTCCAACCGGCGCCCGGCGACGGTGAGTTCGAGGCGGATCTCGGTGCGCGTGTTCCCGACGGCGTGGTCGCTGCGCAGGGTCATGCCCTGCCCGCTCTGCCGCGTGCCCGGTACGGCGCCGTAGAGCGCGTAGCAGACGGCGTCGAGGACGGAGGTCTTCCCGGCGCCCGTCGGGCCGTGCAGCAGGAACAGCCCCGCCGCCGACAAGGCGTCGAAGTCCACGCTCTGGGAACCGCCGAAGGGCCCGAAGGCGGTGATGTCCAGACGGTGCAGCCTCACCGCGCCGCCTCCCGTACCGCCTCGTCCGCGCGCACCGTGTCGAAGGCGTCCCGCAGCACCAGCTGCTCACGCTCGTCGGGCCCGGCGCCGCGGACATGGGCCACGAAGTCCTCCGCGATCTCCTGGTCGCTGCGGTCGGCGAGCCGCTTGGCGTACGACACCGCCGGGTCGTCGGCGGCCCGCTCGGGGTCGAAGACGAGACTGAGGGTGTGCGGGAAACGCTCGGTGAGCCGGGCCATGGGGTCGGCCGGCCGGACCGCGTCCGTCAGGGTCGCCTCGACCCACGCCTCCTCGTGCCGCGCGAGTTCCGGATCGGCGAGCAGGTCCTCCAGGGTGCCCCGCAGCCGGGCCAACGCCCGCGGCACCGGGCAGTCCACGCGCTCGGCGCCGACCGAGCCGTCGGCCCCCAGGTCGACGAGCCACATGCTCTTGCGGTGCCCGGCCTCGGAGAAGGAGTACGGCAGCGGGGAACCGGAGTAGCGGACGCGCTCGGTGATGGCCTGGCTGCCGTGCAGGTGCCCCAGCGCCACGTAGTCGACGCCGTCGAAGACCCCGGCGGGGACGGCGGCCACCCCGCCGACGGTGATGTCCCGCTCGCTGTCACTGGCCTCGCCCCCGGTGACGAAGGCATGCGCGAGCACGACGGACCGCGTGCCCCGCGCGCGCGTGGCGAGGTCGGCGCGGACCCGGTCCATGGCGGCGGCGAGCACGGCCTCGTGGCCCGGCTTCTCCACACCGAACTCGTCCTTCACCAGGGCCGGTTCGAGATAGGGCAGACCATAGAAGGCGACCTCCCCGAACGCGTCCTCCAGCACCACCGGCGTCCCGCACGCCGACGCCTCGGTGCGCAGATGGATACCCGCACGCCCGATGAGCCCGGCCCCCACCCCCAGCCGACGAGCCGAGTCATGATTCCCGGAGATCATCACCGTCGGCACCCCGAGCTCGGCGAGCCGGTGCAACGCGTCGTCGAACAACTCGACCGCTGCCAGCGGCGGCACCGCCCGGTCGTACACGTCCCCCGACACGACCACCGCGTCCACGCCGCGCTCCCGCACGGTCCCGACGAGGTGACCGATGAACTCGGCCTGGGCGCCGAGCATGTTCACCCGGTGGAACGCCCGGCCGAGATGCCAGTCGGACGTGTGCAGCAGTCTCATGACATGGCTCCGACCTGCACAACCCCTCCTGACAGCCGCCGGCCCTCTGGCGACCAGCACTGACCAGCACGGCTCGCGGTCAGCACCCACCACGCTAACGTCTCTGGGTCGCTGATCCACCACGGATGGCACTTCATCACCCGCCGCCAGGACCGAATCATCCGAAATATCGTGGATAAACAGGTCAATTCGAGCGATGGCCGGTTCGGCCGACGACGCCCGTGAACCGACGGGACGCCTGGGGCCCAAGTGGCTTTGTCCCTCTTGTGGTTGCTCCCCTTCCCCCGACCGCCGTTGCCCGTAATCTTGTGCCACGAGCCGCGCACGGTGCGTCATCGGACAGGGCCAGGACTGCGTCCCCACGGCGGGGCGTCGGAGGGGGGAACCGCCTTGTGCGAGCAGGTCGAGGAGCGGATCCGGCGTACCGCTGTGGACGTTCTGGTGGAGGTCGACAGCCTGTGGTCGTCGGAGGATCGTGAGCAGTTCCTGAGCCTGGTGCTGGACGGGCTGCGGAGCCCGGGGCGGCTGTCGCACCACGCGGCGCCGCGCAACCAGTACATCGCGCTGCTGCGGCTGTGCCTGCGCGGCGATCCGGCACCCGGCAGGCCCGGCGGCCTCACCTGTCTCGCGACGGTCCTGGAACTCATGGATCCGGGCTCGCCCGAGGCCGCCATCCTGTCCCGGCTCGCCGACGAGTGGCAGGCCGTACGGACGCTTCCGGCCGAGTTCCTCCAGGCCTGGGACCTCCTGGAGGAGGCACTGCTGTCGGTGCGGCTCACCGCCGAGGAGCGAGGGCGCCTGGTGATGGGAGCGACCCTGTCGCGATTACGCAGACTGCCCGACCACTGCACGACCCCCTGGTCGGACTTCCTCCACCTCGTCGGACAGAACACCGCACCGCGGCAGGTACCGCCCTGGATGGTGTATCTCGACAAGGCCACGGAGTGGATGCCCCAGGAACACCGCGGCGAGCTGCGCGCCCTGAACCGGCGCCGGGCCGCGCGGTGGGAGCTCGGCGAGACCTTCGACCGCCGTCGCTACGACTCCACGTGGGCCGGCCCGCAGCTCTCCGCCGTCCACGACGAGAACCTGGCCATCCGGATCAGGCCCGCGCCCTTCGACGAGGACCACTACACCGTCTCCCACTGGTTCCACTCGGACGCCCGCAGTCCCCATTTCGAAGGCCGCCGGGACAGTGCGGTGATCCCCTTCGCCGCGCTCCAGCAGACGGTCAGCGATGTGATCTCCGAGGTGGAGCGGGCGGAAGGGGACCGGCCGGGGCGCCTGCGGCTGGAGTTCGTCCTGCCTCTCGAACTCATCAACCTGCCCGTCGAGTCCTGGCCCCTGGACACCGAGGATCCGCATCTCCTGCTCGGCACGGCCTATCCCGCGGTCGTCATCCGCAGCCTGGACCGGCTGCTGGACGAGCGGTGGCACCGCCGATGGCGGCTGCGCTGGCAGAAGCTCAAGGACGAACCGACGAGCAGTTCCTGGTACGTCAGCATCCCCGACCGTGATCCGCGGCACCACGAGAAGGTGCTGGCGGGCCTGCTCGACGAACGGCAGGTCGCAGCCGTCCTGAGCGAACCGCCCGAGCGCAGCCGGCAGCGCGGCTGCCTGGAGATCAAGGCGGCGCTGCGCACGGGGTATCCGGTGGTGGTGTGGCACCGGACCAGTGAGTCGACCGCCGAATTCCGCCAGGCACTCAGCGACCTGTTCGCCGGCGGATTCGCGGACCTGCTGTCGCGCATCACCCGGTTCCGCCAGGAAGCCGCCGCGCTCGGCAGCGAGCACGACCACTTCGGGCGGCATCTCGCGGTGCTGTGGGACGACCCCGACAGGAAACCGCTCTGAGCAAGGTCCCGGCGTGACCCGGCAGCGCCGACAGCAGGGAGGAACCGCACATGGACGCGGACTCACAGGCAGTCCCGGAACCCTCGTGGTTCCTCTACCGGGGCACCGGCACGCCGATGAACCCGGCCGACCGCGACCGCCGCTGGCCGGCCCCGCCCCCGTGGCGGACCTTCTCCGGCGCCCCCGACAGCGCCACCGCGCCACCGCCCCCGCAGGACGGCACGGCAGCCCGCGTGCTGGGCCCGCCCGGGGTCCCGTGGCCCGCCGTCCCCGACGAGGTCGTCCGGGTGAACATCGCGCTGCGGCTGCGGCGTCCGCTGCTCGTCTCCGGCGGGCCGGACACGGGCAGGTCCGCCGTGGCCCACCGGATCGCCAGGGAGCTCGGGCTGGGCCCTGTGCTGCGCTGGCGCGTCACCGGGGGCAGCACCCTCACCGACGCCCTCTACGGCCCGGCCGGTGGCGGCACCTTCCGCCTCGGCCCTCTGGGCACGGCCCTGCTGCCCCGCCGGCTGCCGCGCGTGCTGTTGGTCGACGGCCTGGACCGGGGCGGTTTCGACCTGCCCGAGCAGGTACTGGGCACGCTGGAGGACGGCGAGTTCGTCCTGCCCGAACTCCTCGGCCGTACGGAGAAGGACCCCGGCACAGCCGTCGTCCACACGTGGGAGACCGGCAGGACGGCGACGCTGCGCGACGCGCTCGTACGCTGCCACGAGCCGCCGCTCGTCGTGATCACCAGCGGCGGCGAGGCGGACCTCTCGCCCGGTTGCGTGCGGCAGTGCGTGCCCCTGACGCTGCCGCCGATGACGGCCGGGCAACTGACCGCACTGGCCAGGGCCCGCTTCCCCGCACTCGCCGAAGGGCGGCACGGCCGGCTTCTGGAGGCCCTCGTCGAGCGGCTCCTGCGGGACCCGGACACCGACGCGCCGGGGTTGCTCCTCGATGTGCTGCACCTCGTCGACGAGGGTGCCCTGGACGAAACCGGGGAAGAAGACGAGGTGGAGGCAGCCCTCGACACCGTTTGGCGATGGGCTGTGGTGGAGGGGCCATGACGTCCTTCGGCGGTCGCGGTGACACGCTCCTGCACCATGGGCCGGGGGCGCCGTGGGCCGATTCCGGCCGGTGGACGGACATCACCGACGCGCAGGGCACACTCCGCGCCCTGCACCCGCTGCGGACAGCTCCCGGAGGCGGTGCGTTCGACATGGTCGTGGCCGTGGACACCGATCCCGGCATGGTGGTCTGGCAGGACACGGCCGCGGAGTTCACCGGACTGCTGCGCAGGTCACGCGTGTTCCGCCGCGTGGACCGCTGCGGGCTGGGGATGCCGCCGCCCGGACAGGTCCACGGGCGCCGGCCGCCCGGTCGAGACCCCCTGCCCAAGACGCCCGGCCCCGCACGGCGGCTGGTCCTGGTCCTGACCGACGGCACCGCACCCGCGTGGCGCTCGGGCGCCCCGGGCCATCTGCTGCATCACTGGGGGTGGGACAGTTTCCTGGCCATCGTCCATCTGCTGCCGTTCCATGCCTGGCCGGACGCCGGGATCCCGACCTGGCCGATGTCCTTGAGGGCGGCACGGCCGGGCACGCCCAACCGGGGGCTGGGGATGCGCCCGCACGGACTCGGCCTCGACGCGCCGTCCGCACCGCCCGGATACGACGGTGAACTGCTCGTACCCGTCCTGGAGTTGACACCCCGCAGCCTGGCGTCCTGGGCACGACTGGTGACGGCCGGCCCGTCCGCACGGGTCAGGGTGCCGCTGACGTACGCGGCGTACGCCGACCGGCTCGCCCCGCCGCCGGCCCGGCGCGACGCGGCCGACGCGGTCGCACGGTTCCGCGGATCGGTCTCGCCCGACGTCTTCGGCCTCGCCGTCCTGCTCGCCGCGGCCCCCTTGGCCGTTCCGGTCGTCCGGCGTGTCATGACCCGGCTCAGGCCCGGCACACGCATATCCGACTTCGCCCAGCTGCGCGCCCATCAGCTGATCCGCCCGGTCACCGGCCCCCGCGCGGCGCCGGGCCGCCCCCAGGTGTCGTACGACTTCGAGCCGGGCGTCCGCGGGGAGTTGCTGGCCGCCGGACGAAACGATGAGCTGCGTCAGGTCGTCGACGTGGTCTCCGAGACCCTGGGCCCGGCGGCCCGCGGCCTGTGGCGCTTCCCGGCGCTCCTCACCGGCGTCGAGGTGCCGCCGGCGGGCCCGAGGAACGAGGAGACCCGCCTGTGGCTGGAGACCGAGACGGCCGTCCTGCACGCGCTGTCCGGCCCCTACGCGACCCGTGCGCGAACGCTGGAGGAGGAAGTCGGGCACTGTGCGACGCCTCCGGCCCCGCACCGCACTCCCGCCCGCACCACGGGGGCGGCCCCGCCCCTCCCGCGAGGACCGCACCAGGAGGATCCGTTGAACCAGCCGACCAACGCGCCGGAGCCCCGTACCGGCCCCGCGCAGACCGCCCCCGGCCGACTCCCCGGACCTGCGGCGCATCCCATGGGAGGCCCCTCCAACCGCCGCACCCCGGCCGTCTGGGGCAACGTACCCCCGCGCAACCCCAACTTCACCGGCCGGGGCGACCTGCTGGACGCGCTGCACCGACGGCTGCGCAAGGAGAAGACGACGGCCGTGCTGCCCAACGCGCTGCACGGCATGGGCGGGGTCGGGAAGTCGCAGCTCGCGATCGAGTACCTCTACCGGCACCTCGCCGAGTACGACATCATCTGGTGGATCTCCGCCGAGCGCACCACCCAGGTCGCGCTGTCCCTGGTGGAGCTGGCCCAGCGGCTGGGTCTTGAGGCGAGCACCGAGGCGACCTGGTCGGTCTCGGAGGTCCTGGAGGCCCTGCGCCGCGGTGAGCCCTACGCCAACTGGCTGCTCGTCTTCGACAACGCCGACAGCCCCGAGGTCGTTCGGCCGTACTTCCCCTCCGGCGGCCCGGGCAACATCCTGATCACCTCCCGCAATCCGCAGTGGGCCAGCGCCGCGCAGCCTCTGGAGGTCGACGTCTTCCGGCGGGAGGAGAGCGTGCAGCTGCTGCGGGTGCGCGGCCCGGAGATCAGCGACGAGGAGGCCGACCGGCTCGCCCAGGCGCTGGGCGATCTGCCGCTGGCCATCGAGCAGGCGGCCGCCTGGCGGGCGGAGACGGGTATGCCCGCGGACGAATACCTGCGGCTGCTCGACGAGAAGATGGTCGATCTGCTCGGCCTGGTCGCGCCGCTCGACTACCAACTGCCGGTCATCGCCGCCTGGAACGTCTCCCTGGACCAGCTGGAGACCAAGAACCCGGCGGCCATGCAGTTGCTCCAGGTCTGCGCGTTCTGCGCCCCCGAGCCCATCTCCCGCACGCTCTTCGCCGGCCGGCCCGCCCACCCCATCGCCCCGGAGCTGGACGCCGTCCTGCACGATCCGATCCGCCTCGGCCAGGCGATCCGGGAGATCGGCCGCTACTCGCTCGCCCGCTTCGACCACCGCACCAACTCCATCCAGATGCACCGTCTGGTGCAGGCCGCGCTGATCTCCCGGATGACGGAGGCGGAACAGCGGCGCATGCGGCAGGGCACGCATCTGCTGTTGGCCGCCAACGACCCCACCGACCCGCACAACGTCATCAACTGGCCGCGCTACGGCGAACTGCACGCACACCTGATCGTCTCCGAGGCCGTCGAGTCCACGGACCGCTGGGTGCGCTCCCTGATCGTCAACGAGGTGCGCTACCTGTGCCGTTGGGGCAACTACGACACCGCCCTGCAACTGGCCCGGTCGGCCTACGATTCCTGGCGGCGGGAGAGCGGCGAGGACGACGCCCAGTTGCTGGAGGTCTCCCGCTGGCTGGGGTTCGTCCTGTTCAACATGGGCCGCTACCAGGAGGCGGCGGACGTCAACGACCGGGTCCTGGACGCCTACCGCCGCACGGTCGGCGAGGACCACGAGGACACCCTGGACGCGCTCGGCAACGTGGCCATCGACCGGCGGGTGCGGGGGGACTTCGTGGCCGCGCTGGAGCTCTCCGAGTCGATTCTCCAGCGGTATCTGCGGGTACTGGGCCCCGACGACCCCGAGACCCTGCGCGCCGCGCACAACGTGGCCGTCAGTCTGCGCCTGACCGGGGACTTCGGCCGCGCCAAGGTGCTCGACGAGGAGACCTTGCACAGCAAGACCCAGATCTTCGGCCAGGACCACGTGGTGAGCCTGGTGACCTGGCTCGGGCTCATCCTCGACATCCGGGAGCTCGGCGACTACCTGACCGCACTCAGCTTCCAGCTGGAACTCACCGAACAGTCGACCCGGCTGCTCGGCCACGACAACCCGTTCACGCTCTCCAACCACCGGCACCTGGCGGTCGCCCTGCGCAAGGCCGGACGGCACGAGGAGGCACGGGAGACGGCGGAACGCAGCCGGGCCGATCTCGTCCGCCGCTACGGCGAGAACAACCCGGGCGCGATGCAGTCGACGCTCGAACTGACCATCGACCTACGGCACGCGGGAGAGCTGGAGCAGGCGCGCGACCTCGGCCGGCGGATCCACGCCCAGTACACGGCGACCTACGGCGCGCTGCACCCGCACACGCTGTCGGCGGAGGTCGACCTCGCCATCACGCTCCGCCAGCTCGGCGCCGCCGACCAGGCACGGACCATCGACGAACGCGTCCTGACCGAGCTGCGAAGTGCCCTCGGCGAGCGGCACCCCTCCGTGTTGATCAGCGCGACCAACCTGGCCAGCGACCTCTACGCCCTGGGCGAGTACGAGGCCGCCCGGCAGTTGGACGCCGAGACCCTGGCGCTCTCGACGGAGGTCATGGGCCAGGAGCACCCCTCCACCCTGGCCTGCGCCGCCAACCTGCCGCTGGACCTGAAGGCACTGGGCCGGACCGAGGAGGCGGACCTTCTGCACGCCGTCACGGCCGAACGGCTCACCAGGGTCCTCGGGGCGGACCATCCGGCGGTCCGTCAGGCGGTGGACTGGGAGCACCGCGCGGACTGCGACATCGATCCACTGCCGTTGTGAGACGACCCGGGGCGGGGCATCTCGGCGTGCGGCGTGCCGGGGCCGCCGGCCCCGCCCGCCCGGTCGTGCCATCCCCGGGCCAGCCAGTCGGCCAGCGTGGCCGGGGAGACGGGCCGGCCGGACCTGCGGGTGACCCGCCCGGAGACGGCCCGCAGCAGTTCGGGGCGTTCGGCAAGTGCCCGGTAGCCGTCCCCGGCCGCCCCGTCGTCCGCGTGCCGGTCGGCGATGAGCAGGCCGAGACCTCCCCAGGCGCCGACCCGCTCGGCCCCTTCGGCCTCCTGCGTGTACAGCCGCACCGCCTCCTCCGTCTCACCCGCGACGCAGGCGAGGTCCGCGGCGGTCGCGCCACGCGTCCAGGTCGCGGCCGGTGTCCCGGCGATGCGGGCCTCGGCGAAGGACTCCGGATCCATGACCATCAGCCGGACCAGATGAGCGTACACGTCCAGTCGGCACCCGGCCGGATCCGTCCTGATCTCGGAGCCGGAGTCGGCGGCCGTGAAGGCCGGGGGCGCTCCCCCGCTCAGCCATGCCCCCGCCGTCGCCGTCACCGTCGACTCCTCGGGGACCACGTGATGGGCACGCCAAGCGGCGCGTTGGTGCGCGGCGGCGCGCTCGGCGAGTTGCAGCGCGCGCCGGGGGACCGGGTCCGTCTCCCACTCCCGAAGGTCCGCCATCAGTCCCTGCACGAGCCTGCGCCCCGTCACCGTCAGCGCGGGATGCGCGTCGAGCGTCTTGAGGGCCGCCCGGCTCTGCCGGCGCCACAACGCGAATTCGAAGCGGGCCAGTTCCAGCGCCCTGCCGGTGTCGCGCGTGCAACGGGCCCGCCAGAACCGGGTGACGCCGGAGAACGCGAACGCTCCGTGCAACAGCCCGGTGAGCGGCCGGGGGTCGTCCCGCCACGGGGCGTGGAAGAGGTCCGCGCAGTCCTCGGTCAGCGGGGTGAGGTGCATCAGGCCGTTGAGCAGTGTGTGGCGGAACTCGTGCACCAGCGTGACAGCCAGTTCGACGGTCGCCTCGTGCGCGTCCGGCTCGATGTGCGGCTCCGAGAGCATCACGCAGCCGAAGGCCTCCGAGGCCGACGCGCTGCGTGGCCGGAACCTCTCTCCGCGCGGCAGCGGCACGAGCGAGAGCAGCCCCTGCGCCAGTGCTTCGGCGCTCTCCCGGTGGTCGGTGACCAGGAGTGCCCAGGCCCGGTCCAGCCGTTGCCGCCAGCGCTCCGCCGTCGCGTGGTCCAGGCGGACAGGGCCCGGGTCGCCGGGGATCACGGGATACAGGCCGAGGTCGTCCACCGAGAGGGTGAGGGTGACTCCGTCGTGCGTGCTGCGGAACAGGCGCGTCCCCTGCCAGCCCGGGGCGTCGGACGCGGGGTCGGCGGGCACGTCCACGACCCGCGCGGCAGGAAGGGCCACCCGGGCCCTGCCGCCGGTCACGCTCACGTCCGCGACACCCCACGGCTCCGACTCCTGCGACAGATCCGGAAGTCGGCGCTCTCGCGGTGTCCAGGCGCGGCCCAGGCCGGGAAGCACCACGGCCCCGTCGTGGGCCGGGACCCGGATGCGGAAGTCGGTGCCGGCCACCGTGGCACCCGCGGCGGCCAGGGCATGCAGCCGGCCCACCTCCGCCCAGAGCGGAGTGTCGTCGTCCGAGGAGCCGCGCAGCCGACGCAGCAGATGGGCGGCCCACAGCCCGGTCTGCGGGTCCATCAGCAACCGGCGCACCGGCTCGGGGGCGCGCCGTTGGGCGCCGGCGAGCAGATCCCATGCCTCGTGTACCGGTTCGAGGGGCCCGCTCGCCTCCGGCAGGGACGCCATCTCGTCCACGACCGCACGGAGCAGCAGCAGCCGCCTGCTGTACTCGGCGTCGAGGAGAGCCCGGGCCACGGACGCCTGTTCGCCGGTGGAACAGAGTGCGCCGACACCGACTTCGTCGAGGCGGTGACGGTTCAGAGGCCGGGACGACTCTCTCTCCGCATCCTCGGAACCCTCTTCACGCCACGTGCCCACGAAGCTTCCTCACCACGCTGTTCACAGCACCGGACCAGAGCAGTCCGCTGTGCCGCGCACGATACCCGGCGCATGAGTGCGTCCGTGGCACCCGGGGTCTCAACTGCCTTCGCTGCCACCCCTGGTGCTGAAGGGCCGGTCCACGCTCAGCAGGAGCATGTCCATCGCGGGCCTCAGGGATCCTTCGCTGATCAGCGGGAGTTCATCCAGCGTGACGTGCGACAAGCGGGGCAGCCAGGATTCGACGGTCGCGGACTGGGCCGCGTCACGGGACTCGTACATGGAGCCAGATAGTAGGCGACTACCGTCACAGACATAACCCTGAACCACCGGGGACACGGGATACGACCACCGCCTCGGGAGCGATACGACGCTCCGTCAGGCAACCTCGGTGACCAGGCGGTGCAGCCGCTGTGCCTCGGGGCTCGCGCCCGCGCACAGCAGGACGGCCTCCGCGAGTTCCTGGAGCGCGCCGGGCCGTCGCCAGCAGGTGCGCACGACGCTGATGGCGTCCATACGGGCCTTGCCGTGCCGGGTGATGGCGGCGCGGACCTCCGGCCTCAGCAGACCCAGGATCACTTCGCGGGCACCCGGGTCGACGAACTCGTCCACCGCCAGCAGACCGTCCGTCAGGGCCCGCAGCAGTCCGGGATCCGGCGCGGCCCGTCCGGGCGTGCCGTCGGCCGGCCCCGCGGCCACGCGACGGGACAGCAGTTGGCCCTCGTCCCCCAACCGCTCACGCACCCGTTCCGCCACCGCGTCGAGGTCGGGAGGCCACTGCGCGCCGGGGGTGTCGCCGAGGACGGCCAGCAGCTCCCGGCTGAAGAGACCGGTCGGCGAAGGCGTGAGGTTGACGGCCGTCTCTCCCGGCCGGGCCGCGAAGAGGACGGCCTGGTCGCACCCGGTCACCGGCCTGCCCGCGCCGTGGTCCTCGCGCGGCAGCGGGCCGCGTCGTTGCCGCGGGTCGCGCGGTTCCTGGCAGGCGTCCACCAGCCAGATCTGCCGTGGGTGCGCCCGTGCCGCGTCCGAGCGGTAGTGGCTGAGGAGGGCGTCGAAGTCCAGGAAGCCCGGATCGACGAGGTGCTCCGCTGCCGTGTCGGCGTAGAACAGCCGACGCCGCCCGTCGGTGTCCACCAGTCCGCGCCCGCCCCACACGACCCACAGCAACTCGCTCCCGCTCGCGGGGACGTCCTGGAGGAGAACACGGTGCACGTGGTCCCGGTCGGCGGGACGGACGGCATACGGCAGACCGGCGTGCCGCGCCGTGCGATCGGCCGGTCCGGAGAACAGTGCGGTGATCCGCTCGGGCGGGACCCCGCGGGCCATGAACCACTCGGCGAACCGGACGCCGTGCGCGACGGGGCCGTCCGGCTCCCCCTCGTCGCCCGCCTCGTAGGTGTCGATCCCCACGACGACGACCCGCGTCCGACGCGGGTCGAGCTGAGGCGATGCCGGATCCATGCGCTCAGTGTGCCGTTGGTGCGGTGTCCGCCGTCAGGCGTCCCCGTAAGCCTCTCCCCCGAGCTCGAACCCCGCCGCCCCCGCCGTCACATCGGCCAGCCACCCCCTGAACGCCTCCACCTCCGCGTCCGGCAGCGCGATCTCGATGGTGACCGCCTCGCCGTAGCGGACGTCCCGGATCTCGCGGCCGGTGGTGTGGAGGTCGTTCTGGACCTTGCCGGCGCGCTGGTGGTCGACGGTGAGGGTGGCGAGGCGGAAGCGGCGGCGGGTGTGGGTGCCGAGGGTGTCGAGGGCCTCGCCGACGGCTCCGCCGTAGGCGCGGATGAGGCCGCCGGCGCCGAGTTTGACGCCGCCGTAGTAGCGGGTGACGACGGCGACGACGTAGCGCATGTCGCGGCGCAGGAGCATCTGGAGCATGGGGACGCCGGCGGTGCCACCGGGTTCGCCGTCGTCACTGGCCTTCTGGATCGCGGCGTCGGCGCCGATGACGTAGGCGAAGCAGTTGTGGGTGGCGTCGGCGTGCTTCCTGCGGACGGCGGCGACGAAGTCCTGGGCCTCCTGCTCGGTGGCCGCCGGGGCGAGGGCGCACAGGAAGCGGGAGCGGTTGACCTCGGTCTCGTGGACGCCCGCGTGGGCGACTGTGCGGTACTCGTCCTGCATCGGGTCAGCCTATGGGGTGGCCGGTCGGCTCTTGCCGCCCCGGGCGACGATCAGGCTGGTGAGCAGGGCCGTTCCCGGGGTGAGGGCCGTCCAGTCGGTGCCGCGCCAGGCCAGGACGGCGATCGCCGAGGTGGGGAACTTGGTGCGCACCTCCTCCAGGGTGTCGTCGAGGCCGTCCCCGGCGAGATCGAGGACGAGGTCCTCCAGGCCGGGGTTGTGGCCGACCAGCAGCAGTGTCTCGACCTCGGCGGGTGTCTCCCGGACGACGGCCAGCAGGTCGGGGGCATCGGCGGCGTACACGCGCGCGTCCAGCCGCACCGGCGGGGGTGTGCCCCACTGCGCGGAGGCCCACTCCCAGGTCTGGCGGGCGCGTACGGCGGTGGAGCACAGGGCGAGGCCGGGGAGCAGGTCGGCGGCGGCGAGGGCGCGTCCCGCGGCGGGTGCGTCACGTCGGCCGCGCGGCGCGAGGGGCCGTTCGTGGTCGGGGGTGCCCGAGGGCCAGGCGGACTTGGCGTGCCGCAGCACGACCAGGTGGCGCAGCGGGCCCGTTCCCGCCCGCGCGATCACGCCGGGGCTCCCACGTCGCGGGTGAGTTCGACGCCGAGGAGGCGGTCGGCGTAGGCGTACGTCTCGAAGCGGGCGCCCGCGGGCAGGTCGGAGGTCTCCACCGACCGCAGGATCCGCAGTACACCGGGCACGTCCAGGTCGTCCTCCCAGGCGGTGCGGAGTTCCGCGCGCACCTCGTCGGGGATCGCCCGGGACGGCTGCCGGGCCCAGTCGGCGACCGCGCGGCGCCAGCGCCGTAGCGTGTCCTGGGCGCCCGCCAGGGCGTCCGCGTCGAGCCGCAGGGGCGCGTCGCGGCGCGTGGAGAGCAGGGCCAGGCGTACGGCGGAGGGGTCGGCGCCCGCCGGGATCCCGGCCGCCGCCGGGTCGACGGGGGCCACGGCGATCCGGGCTCCCGCGGCAAAGCCGTCCGAGGTGGCGGCACCCTCGCCGAGGACGTGCAGGGCCTGGGCCTCGCCGAGACCGACGCCGAGACCGCTCCCGGCGACTCCGTCCTCGAAGGGCCGGATGCCGAGCGCGGCGGCGCCCGCCCTCAGCTCGGGCCGGTCCCGTTCGCCGTTGAGCAGCGCCCACACGGGTGTCCCGCCGAGTTCCAGGGCCCGGACCAGGACGTCGGCGACGAGCAGCACCCGCAGGGAGGTGCTGTCGTAGCCGGCCGTGTGGGCCTCGACCCGGGTCAGGCCGCGGCGGGCGGGAGCAGCGGTGACGGGCTCGCCCGTCCGGGCGTCGATGATGCGCAGCACGGGGGTGAGCGTAGGCGCGCGGACGGCACGGCGCCACCGCCCGACCGAACAGACGTTCAGTGGGTCCGCTCTCAGCGCACGGCGAAGGTGGTGAGCACCGCCGCGTGGTCGGACGGCCAGTCGTTGCCGGCGACGTCCGGCCAGGGGCGCGGGGTGCCGGTGACGACCGTACGGGAGTCGAGGACCCTCAGGCCGCGGTGCAGGACGTAGTCGATGCGGTCCTGGGGTTCGGGGCGTCCGCTGCCGTCCTCGCGCACGGGGTGGACGGGCGACCAGGTGTGGCCGGGGGCGGCGGCCGCGTCCGGGTGGGCCTCGCGGTAGGAGTCGCTGAGGCCCGCCTCCTCGGCCGCCCTGGTGACCGGCCACTCGCCGTCGGTCCTGTCGAGGTGGGAGGGGCAGTTGAAGTCACCGACGAGGACGACGGGCGCGCCGGCACCGATCCGGTGCAGGGCGTCCCGCAGTTGAGCGAGGCGCACCTCCTCGTGCCGCTCGTCGAAGACCGGCTCGTAGGGCCCGTACCGCCGGTAGTCGAGATGAGCCGTCCAGACGTCGACCTCCCGGTCCCCTACGGCGATCCGCGCCCCGGCCGCTCCGTAGAACCCGACGTCCGGGTCGCCGAGGCGGGCCGTGATCGGGTGCCGGCTGATGATGCCGAGGTTCTCCCCGGCCCGGTGGTGGTGCCAGCCGAGGGCGTCGGCGAGTTCCTGGGCGGCGGTGCCGTACGTCTCCTGGAGGCCGACCACGTCCGCGCCGGTCTCAGTGATGATCTTCAGCTGCTTGGCCCGGTGGTCGTGGACCTTGGTGCCGCCGTACCAGAGGTTCCAGCTCATGACGCGGAGTTCGTACGGCAGCAGGGCGGCGAGCCGGCGGGGGTCGAGGCCGGTCAGGCTCGCGCGCACGGTCCGGCCCGGCGCGGTGTCGATGGGGGCGAGCGAGGGCACGGCGAGCACCGTGCATCCGGCGGCCTCCGCCGAGCGCACGCCGGTCTCGGTGTCCTCGACGGCCACGCAGGCGGCGGGGTCGACGCCCAGGGCACGGCAGGCGGCGAGGTAGGGGTCGGGGGCGGGCTTGGTGTGCTCGGTGTCGTCGGCGGTGACGGAGACGGCGAAGCGGTCGGCGCCGAGCACGTCGAGCACGGTGTCGGCGACGGCCCGGGGGGAGGCGGTCACCAGGGCGGTGGGGACGCCGTCGCGGGCCAGGGCGTCGAGCAGGTCGAGGGCGCCGGGGCGGGGCACGATGCCGGTGCGGACCCGGTCGGCGAACTCGCGGTGCAGCGCGGCGGCGAGGTCCGCGGCCGGGGTGCCACCGGCCGCGGCCAGCCAGGCGGCGGTGTGCTCGACCGGGCGGCCGAGCACCTCCGGCTGGTCGGCGTCGGTCAGCGCGCGACCGGCGACCCGCTCCACCGCCTCCCACCACAGCCGCTCGGTGTCGACGAGCGTGCCGTCCATGTCGAACAGGACGGCCTGGAGCGGGAGTCGGGTCATCGTGTGCTCTCTTGCATGGGGGGATCCTGGTGGGGGGAGTCGGCGGTGGTGGATCAGCTGGTGCGTTCCGCCACGAGCACCGGCCGTTCGGGCAGCGACAGGCGCACCGCGGTTCCCGCGCCGAGTCCGGCGGCCTCGTGGGCGGGCAGGTCGGCCTTCACCTCGGTGCCGTCGGCGAGCCGGACGGTGAGGCGGACGACCGCGCCGAGGAAGGCGGTGGCGACGACCCGGGCGTCTCCCGCCGAGTCCGCGTGGAGCCGGACGGCCTCGGGCCGCACCAGGACGTCCACCTCGGTCGTGTCGGGCATCGGACCGTCGACCGGCAGCCGCTGCCCGAGCACCTCGACGTCACCGCCGACGAGGACACCGGGGATCCGGCTCATCGTGCCGACGAACTCGGCGACGAACGCGGTCGCGGGGCGCCCGTACAACTCGGCGGGCTCCGCGCACTGTTCGAGGCGCCCGGCGTTCATGACGGCGACCCGGTCGGCGACGGACAGGGCCTCTTCCTGATCGTGCGTCACGAACAGGGTGGTGATGCCGAGTTCCTGCTGGAGGCGGCGGATCTCCTCGCGCAGCGTGAGGCGGACCTTCGCGTCGAGCGCCGACAGCGGCTCGTCCAGGAGCAGGACGCGGGGCCGCAGGGCGAGCGCGCGGGCCAGCGCGATGCGCTGCTGCTGGCCGCCGGAGAGCTGGTGGGGGAAACGTTCGCCCTTGTCGGCGAGGCCGACCAGCTCCAGCAACTCGCCTGCGCGCGCCCGGCGTTCGGCGGTGCGCACCTTGCGCATCCGCAGTCCGAAGGCCACGTTGTCGAGGGCGCTGAGATGCGGGAAGAGGCTGTACGACTGGAAGACCATCCCGGCGTCCCGGCGGTGGGCGGGGACGCGGGTGACGTCCTCGCCGTCGACCAGCACCTGGCCGGCGTCGGGGTGTTCGAACCCGGCGAGCATGCGCAGGGCGGTGGTCTTTCCGCAGCCGGACGGGCCGAGCAGGGCGAGGAACTCCCCCGGCCGCACGGTCAGGTCGAGCCCGTCCAGGGCGATGGTCGTCCCGAACTCCCGCCTGAGGCCCCGGAATTCGACGGTCGCCGCTTTCGTCTGGGTCATTTCAAGAACGGTCATGGTTCATCCCCGGGAGGCGGTGGTTCGGGAGCGCCCGCCGACTCCGGCGAGCGCGAGGAGCAGCAGCCAGGTGACGAGCAGGCTGAGCACGGACACGGCGACGGAGAGCTGGGCGTTGGCGCCGCTGACGCTGTAGATCCACACGGCGAACGGCTGGAAGCCGAGCAGCCGGGCGATGGTGAACTCGCCGAGCACCAGCGCCAGGGTGAGGAAGGAGGCGTTGAGCAGGGCCCCGCGCAGGTTCGGCAGGACGGCACGGATCAGCGCCTGCGGCCAGCTCGCCCCGCAGCTGCGGGCGGCCTCCACGAGGGTGCGCACGTCGACGGCGGCCAGACCGGCGTCCAGTGCCCGGTAGACGAACGGCAGCGCCAGCACGACGTAGGCCAGGACGAGGACGACGGGGAAGTCCGGGTTCTGGATGGCCACGAACGTCTGGAACAGCGGTGTGCGGGAGAGGTGGTCCGGTCCCCACTTGAGCACGGTGACGATCCCGGCGACGAACGCGATCGGCGGCACCACCAGCGGCAGCGAGCACACCACCTCCACGACCGGCCTGAGGCGAGCGGCGCCGAGCCGCAGCGCGACCGTCGCGGGCACCGTCAGCAGCAGCACGACGGCGATGGTGGCGGCGGCCAGCTCCAGGGAGAGCAGCAGGCTGGAGCCGAAGCCGTCGGCGGACAGCAGCTGGGTGTAGGCGTCGAAGGTGATGCCCTGGCCGGGCACGTCGACGGTGAACACGACGGACGCGGCCAGCGGCACCAGGAAGTACACACCGGCGAGGCCGAGCGCGCCCCACCGCCACAGGGTCAGGCGAGCCATCGCGCGCTCCTTCGCTGGAGGGGCAGGTAGACCGCCATCACCAGGCCCGCGACGAGGACCATGTCGAAGCTGAGGGCGAGCGCCACGTTCTCCTGGCCGACGAGCACGTTGCCGGAGAGGGCGTCGGCGATCTGGAGGGTGATCAGCGGGACCGAACTGCCCACCATGGCCGCCGCGGTGGCGTACGCGGCGAAGGCGCTGCCGAACAGCAGGACGAACCCGCCGAGCAGGGTGGGGGTGAGGACCGGCAGGGCGACATGGAGCCAGTACTGCACGCCCGTGGCGCCGTTGTTCTGCGCGGCCTCGCGCCACTGGACGCGCAGGCCCTCCAGAGCCGGCGTGATGGTGAGGACCATCAGCGGGATCAGGAAGTACAGGTAGACGATGACCAGTCCCCAGAAGCTGTAGAGGTCCCAGCCCTTGTCCTTGAGGCCGAGGTGCTGGGTGAGCACACCGGCGTTGCCCAGGGTGGCGACGAAGGCGAAGGCCAGCGGGACACCGCCGAAGTTGGCGAGCACCCCGGAGGCGGTGAGCACGCCCTCGCGCAGCGCGCGGGAGCGGGAGGTCACCACGGCCTGCGCGAGCGGCAGCCCGAGCAGCGCGCCGAGGGCGGCGGAGACGGCGGACAGCTTGATGCTGCCGAGCAGGGCGGTGAGGTACGCGCCCTGGAGCGAGTCGGTGAGGTTGGCCGTGCTGTAGGAACCGGCGCCGGTGGCCGGGTCCTTGACGCTGAAGGCGCCGTCGAGCATGGCCAGGGCGGGAAGCCCGAAGGCGATCGCGGTGAAGGCGAGCAGCGGGACCACGGCGAGCCAGCCGGGGGCACGGCGCCGCCGCCGCTTCGCCCCGGCGGCGGTCGCCGTGTCGGCCCGTGGAAGGGTGGCCGTCATCCGGAGACGGCCTTCCCCCAGCCCTGAGCGAGGACCGTCTTGGCCTTGCTCTGCTGGGCCTCGGTCGGGAAGGAGGGCGTTCCGGAGACCTGCGGCAGCTTGGCGGCCGCCGCCTTGTCGAGGGTGCCGGCCTTCTCCATGGCGGTCATCAGGGCGGGGCGGGCGTATCCCTTGAGCCACAGGTTCTGGCCCTCGGTGCTGTAGAGGTACTCCTGCCACAGGCGGGCGGCCGCGGGGTGCGGGGCCTCCTTGTTGACGGCCTGGGAGTAGTACTGGGCGTACTGGCCGTCGCTGGGCACCGCGACCTTCCAGTCGACGCCCTTGGACCCGAACTCGTCGGCGTACCCGGCGTTCAGGTAGTCCCAGTCGATGCTGATGGGCGTCTCGCCCTTCTCGACGGTGGCCGGGGTCGACTCGACGGGCGTGTAGTTGCCGTTCTTCTTGAGCTTGGCGAAGAAGTCCAGGCCGGGCTGGATGTCGTCGAAGGAGCCGCCGTTCGCGAGCGCCGCCGCGTACACGCCGCCGAAGGCCGAACCCGACTGGGTGGGGTTGCCGTTGAGGGCGACCTGCCCCTTGTACTGGGGCTTGAGCAGGTCGGCGAAGCTGGTCGGGCAGGTCTTGACGCGCTTGGCGTCGCACCCGATGGAGATGTAGCCGCCGTAGTCGTTGTACCAGCGCGCCTGCGCGTCCTTCTGACCCGCCGGGATGTCGTCGTACGACTGGACCTTGTACGGCGCGAGCAGGCCCTGCTGGGCGGCGCTGACCGCGAAGGAGCTGCCGAGGTCGAGGACGTCGGGGGCGCGGTCCTGGCCCTTGCGGGAGGTGACGGCGTTGATCTCGTCCTGGCTGGAGCCGTCGGGGCTCTCGACCTGGATCTTGATGCCGTACTTCTTCTGGAAGCCGTCGATGAGGGCGCCGTAGTTGGCCCAGTCGCGGGGCAGCGCGATGGCGTGCAGCGTGCCCTCCTTCTTCGCCGCGGCGACCAGCTTGTCCATGCCGCCGAAGTCCGCGGCGGAGGTCGCGGTCGCGGCGTTCTTGCCGTCCGCGGTGGTGGACGCGGACTCGGGTGCGGCGCCGCAGGCGCTCAGGGCGAGCGCGGCGAGGACGGCGAGGGAACCGCCCACGACGGCTGTTCTCGGCAGGACTGTGTTCGACAAGGCCATAGACACGGACACGGATGCTCCAGGGACGCACGAGGGTTGCGGAAGACACAGAAGGCGACTGACTTGTCTGAACAAGTTGAGCCTCAGTAGGCACGCCTCAGGTGTCCTTCCCGTTAACTCCGGCAAAAGGATGTCCCTGGATTTCGCATCCGATCTCCCCCGTGACCAGCCGTCCCTGATGTCGATTAGGCTGGTCACGCTGTGCACAGCGACCGACTCGGAGGGGGAGCATGGCGGCGCGACACGAGGAGATCGCCGACGAACTGCGGCGGGCGATCGACCGCGAGGAGTACACGGTCGGCAGCCGGCTGCCTGCCGAGACGGAGCTCGCGGCGCACTACGGCGTCTCGCGCGGCACGGTCCGCCAGGCCGTCGCCGCCCTGACCTCCGAGGGGCTCATCGGCTCCCGTCAGGGCGCCCGGCGCGTGGTGCTGGCCAGCCGCCGCAGCCAGAGCTTCGCCGAACTGCGCAGCTTCGCCCAGTGGGCACGCGCGATGGGCCGCGCGGCCTCCGGAGTGGTGGTCGCCCAGGAGTACCGCCCGGCCACCGCCGAGGACGCCGTACGCCTCCAACTGCGCTCCGGCACACCGGTGTTGCACGTGCTGCGGGTGCGCGGCCTGGACGGCGAGCCGGTCCTGCTGGAGCGGACGGTGTACGCCGACTGGATCTCCCCCGCCGTCGAGGCCATCGAGCCGGACTGCCCGTCGGTGACCCAACGGCTGTACGACGACCGGGGGTTGGTCTTCGCCTACGGCGAGCACGTCATCGACGCGGTCGCGGCCGGCTCCCAGGACGCCGACCTGCTGGCCGTCCGCCGCACCAGCCCGCTGCTGCGGGTACGCCGGGTGACGACCACCCGGGAGGGGCGCCCGGTGGAGTGGTCGGACGACCGCTACCGCTCGGACGCCGTCAGCTTCAGCGTGCACAACTCCATGGACCACAACGCGCTGGCCCGCAAGACGGCGGAGTGAACGTCCCGGGTCGCCGTCCGGAGGGGCGCCGGACCCGCGGGACCGGCCGACTCGGGCCAGGCGGCGGATTCTTCACGAACCGGAGCTGACCGCCGCGGCGGAAGCGAGGACCGGGGTCTCGGGGAGGTGGGGGTAGGCGGCCGTCCGGTGCTGGAAGGAGAGGATCTTCGGGTTCCGTACGACCCCGTCGCGCATCTCGATGGCCTTGCTGATCGTGGGGTCGGCCTCCCAGGCCGCGGGACCGCTCATGACCTTGCGCAGGTAGGGCAGGAGCGCCTCGCTGATTTCCCACGTCGCCGAGTTCCACAGGTGGGACGGGCTGTGATCCACGGCGTAGTAGTGACAGCCCGGCCCGACCGTGGACATCGGATCGCCGAAGGTGGTCGGACGGGCCCATTCGAAGCCCATGCCCTCGTCGCAGGAGACGTCGATGAAGAAGGTCCCCGGCCGGAAGCGGTCGAGTTCCTCGTCCGTGACGAACATCAGCGGCGCGTCGGTGTCCTGGAGGACACAGTTGACGATGACGTCGAAGCCGGCCAGGTACTCCGCCAGCGGCACGGAACCGGCCGCGGTGACGGCCCGCAGACGCGACGGATCGTCCTCCTGCTCCTCGAAGTGGCCCATCACGACCGACGGCATGGGCGAGGCCACCGCCGCCGCGGCGCGTTGGGTGAGCACCGTGACGTCGGAGACGCCCATGGCGCCCAGGCCGGTCACCGCGCCGCGCCCGGTGGCGCCGAAGCTGATGACCGCCGCCCGCAGGCGGCGCCCGTAGCTGCCGGTCAGTCCGCCGAGCTGGAGGGCGTGCAGCACCGAGGAGTAGCCGGCGAGTTCGTTGTTCTTGTGGAACACATGGACGCTGAAGGCGCCCGCGGACGTCCAGTGGTTCATGGCCTCCCAGGCGATGAGGGTCAGCCGTCGGTCGATGCCGAGCTGGGTCATCTTCTCGTCCTGCACGCAGTGCGGCCATCCCCACAGCACCTGGCCCTCGCGCAGCGCGGCGACGTCCTCGTGCATGGGTTTGGGCAGCAGCAACACGTCGCACTCGGCGAGGAGCTGCTCACGGGAGCGAAGGCCGGCCACCAGCGGGCGCAGCACGTCGTCGGCCACGCCGAACCGGTCGCCGTATCCCTGTTCGAGGAAGATCCTCTCGCGGATGTCCGGGGCGATCCGGTCGAGGTGGGCGGGGTGCAGGGGGAGGCGGAACTCGTTCTCCTTGCGGGAGGAGGCGAGTACGCCCAGGCTCAACAGACTCATGCGGGTGCGGCTCTCTTCATGCCGGATGCGAAGTGCTCCGGCCTATGCCGTTCTCCGAGGGCGACGCCAAGACGGATGAGGCGTGCGAAGTGCGCTCGGTATCTCAACCGTACTCCTCTCCGGCACCCGCAGCCGACCCGTCGGGGGCGTCGCGGACCCCTCCTCACCGGGCGGGGAACATTCCCGGCGCCCCGGACGTTGTAAGGAGTGGTTGTAGTTGAAGTTTGCGAACGTGGAAGCGCCCGCGGAGTTCTGACAGCGGGCGTTTCGTCGTTCCGGGGGGTTTTCTTCGACGGTTGGCGGCCGGCAGCCCGGAATCGCGCGAGTGCGCGTCTCCGACCTACTCGCCATCTCGAAGGAGACATCACATGGCTCAAGGAACCGTGAAGTGGTTCAACCCGGACAAGGGATTCGGCTTCATCGCCCCCGATGAGGGCGGCGCCGACATCTTCGTCCACCACTCGGCGATCGACACGGGCGGTTTCCGCTCCCTGGAGGAGAACCAGCGGGTGGAGTTCACCGCCAGCCAGGGCCCCAGGGGCATGCAGGCCGACCAGGTCCGCGCGCTCTGAGGCCACTCGATTCCGAGGCGGGTCCGCGGCGCGGGCCCGTCTCGTGCTGCTCTCCCACGCGTTTCCCGCAGCCCGGCGCCTTGCCCCCGCGCCGTCGGCAGCGGCCCACACATCCGAGAGGAACACCGTGAGCACTGAGACCGCCAACCGGGGCACCGAACCGGCGGATCGCACCGGGACGACGAAAGCACCGCCTGTCGGCCGCCGGGGCAGCGAGTACGCCGCCCTGTCCCGTGAGGTGAAGCGGAGCGGGCTGCTGAAGCGGCGGCCGGGCTACTACTCCGTCAAAGTCGGGGCGAACCTGCTTCTGCTGGCCGCCGGATGGACCGCGTTCGCTCTCATCGGGCCGTCGTGGTGGCAGCTGCTGACCGCCGCCTTCCTCGCGGTGATGTTCACGCAGACCGCGTTCATCGGACACGACGCCGGGCACCACCAGATCGCCGCCTCCAAGCGCGTCAACAACCTGCTCGGCCGTCTGCACGCCGACCTGCTGGTCGGCCTCAGCTACGGCTGGTGGATCTCCAAGCACAACCGGCACCACGCCCACCCCAACCATGTCGACCGCGATCCCGACATCGCCGACGGCGCGATCGCCTTCACCGAGGACCACGCCCGCGTCCGCCGCGGACCGTATGCCTGGCTGGCCCGCCACCAGGCCTGGCTGTTCTTCCCGATGCTGCTCCTGGAAGGGCTCGCCCTGCACGTCGCGAGCGTACGGGAGCTGTTCGAGCGCTCCGGCACCGCGGCCTCGCGGAGGGGCAGGCTGGTCGGGGCGGGACTGCTGACGGCGCATCTCGGCGGATATCTCACCGCCCTCTTCCTGGTCCTGTCCCCAGTCCAGGCCGTGTGCTTCCTGCTCGTGCACCAGGCACTGTTCGGGCTGTACATGGGGTGCTCGTTCGCCCCCAACCACAAGGGCATGCCCATCTTCGCCAAGGACGACAAGATCGACTTCCTGCGCCGGCAGGTACTGACCTCACGCAACATCCGCGGCAACAGGTTCACCGACTTCGCGCTCGGCGGGCTGAACTACCAGATCGAACACCACCTGTTCCCCTCCATGCCGCGGCCCAGCCTGCGCCATGCCCAGAAACTCGTGCGCACCTTCTGCGCCCGGCACCGCATCGCCTACCACGAGACCGGGCTGTTCGACTCCTACGCCCAGGTGCTGCGCCACCTCCATGCGGTCGGCGGCCCCCTCCGCCCCGAACTGGAGTACTGACGGCCGCGAGGAAGAATCGCGCTCCGCCCACTGTTCTCCGTCGCAGCAACCCTTGTGCGCATCCTCAGGAGGCCGAGCGTGTACGGCGACGCAGCAACGATCCGCAAGATCCTCACCGAGCTGGGCGACACCTGGGCGATCGTGGGCCTGTCGTCGAACCAGCGGCGTGCCGCATACGGTGTGGCCGACGTCCTCCAGCGCTTCGGCAAGCGCATCGTGCCCGTGCACCCGAAGGCCGAGACGGTCCACGGTGAAAAGGGATACCCCTCCCTGGAGGCGATCCCCTTCGAGGTCGACGTCGTCGACGTGTTCGTCAACAGCGACCTCGCCGGACCGGTCGCCGACGAAGCCGCCGCCATCGGCGCCAAGGCCGTCTGGTACCAGCTCGGCGTCATCGACGAAGCCGCGTACGAGCGCACCCGCGCCGCCGGTCTCGACATGGTCATGGACCGCTGCCCCGCGATCGAGATTCCCCGGCTGAATTCCTGAAGCATTCACCAGGAATTCCCCTCGCTCAAGTCAAATATCCCGCCATGACCTTCTACGGAAGGGCGCTAGAAAACTAATCTGAGGCCTCTCTTGCAGTAAATGCAAGTATTTAGTGAGAGGCCCCTTAATTTATGGTAAGCGTGGATGCGGCCCCGGAGAGAAAAGGGGCCCCCGGCGGATTGCGGCGGGATGTCGGCCTCATCGGACTGATGTGGGCATCGGTCGGGTCCATCATCGGCTCCGGCTGGCTGTACGGCGCCCAGGAGGCGGTCGGCGCGGCCGGTCCCGCGGCGGTCATCTCCTGGGTGATCGGCGCGGTGGCCATCGTCCTGCTGGCGCTGGTGCACGCGGAGCTCGGCGGCATGTTCCCGGTGGCGGGCGGCACGGCGCGCTATCCGCACTACGCGTTCGGCGGGCTGGCCGGCATGTCCTTCGGCTGGTTCTCCTGGCTCCAGGCGGCGACCGTGGCACCGATCGAGGTCGAGGCCATGATCGGCTATGCCGGACACTGGTCCTGGGCACGGGGGTTCCAGCACGCGGACAAGACGCTCACCACGAGCGGTCTCCTCGTCGCCGTGGCGCTCATGGCCGTCTTCGTGATCGTCAACTTCCTCGGCGTCCGGGCGCTGGCGCACACCAACAGCGCGGCCACCTGGTGGAAGATCGCGGTGCCACTGGCGGCCATCTTCGTCATCGCGGCCGGCAACTTCCATCCGGGCAACTTCACTTCGGAGGGCTTCGCGCCGTTCGGTGCCAAGGGTGTGCTGAGCGCCATCAGCACCAGCGGCATCATCTTCGCCCTGCTGGGCTTCGAGCAGGCCATCCAGCTCGCGGGCGAGAGCCGCAACCCCCGGCGTGACCTGCCCCGGGCGACCCTCGGCTCGGTCGCGATCGGCGCCGTCATCTACGTCCTGCTCCAGATCGTGTTCGTCGCCGCGCTGCCGCACAGCACCTTCGCGCACGGCTGGGACAAGCTCGACTACCCCGGAATCAGCGGGCCCTGGGCGGGTCTCGCCACCCTGGTCGGCCTGGGCTGGCTGAGCGTGGTGCTGTACATCGACGCCGTGGTCTCCCCCGGCGGCACCGGGCTGATCTACACCACGGCCACCTCCCGGGTCTCCTACGGCCTGGCCAGGAACGGCTACGCGCCCAAGGCCTTCGAGCGGACCGACCGCAACGGCGTGCCCTGGTTCGGGCTGGCCATGTCCTTCGTGACCGGTGTGATCTGCTTCCTGCCCTTCCCGAGCTGGCAGCAGCTGGTCGGCTTCATCACCTCGGCGAGCGTCCTGATGTACGCCGGTGCCCCGCTGGCCTACGGCGTGTTCGCCGACCGGCTGCCGCACCACGAGCGCCCGTACCGGCTGCCCGGCGGCACGGTCGTCGCCCCGCTGTCCTTCGTGGTGGCCAACCTCATCATCTACTGGGCGGGCTGGCACACGCTGTGGCGGCTCGGCGTGGCCATCGTCCTCGGCTATCTGCTGCTCGGCGGATACGCCCGGTACGCCATCGGCAAGGGCCTGCCCGACGCTCCCCGTCTGGACTGGAAGGCCGCCCAGTGGCTGCCGGTCTATCTGCTGGGCATGGGTGTCATCTCCTGGCAGGGCGGCTTCGGCGGCGGCCAGGGCCGTATCCCGCTGTGGTGGGACATCCTGCTTGTCGCGGCCTTCTCCCTCGTCGTCTACTACTGGGCCAGGGCCAGCGCGTCACCGGCCGAGGAGATCGAGCGGAGCATCGACGAGATCGCGGTCACGGAGGTCCCGGCGCACTGAACATCCGCCGAAGCGGACGGAGTTCCTCCGGGCCGGGCGGCGGCCGGCCACTCCCCACCCTCCACGGGGCACCCTCATAATGCTCGCGTGACCTCCTCCCTCCCCCAGCCCGCCACCGGTGCCCCCGAGCACTTTCCCGTCGTCATCGTGGGTGCCGGCCCCGCCGGGCTCACCATCGGCGCGATCCTGCGGGCCGCCGGCGTCGACTGCCTCGTCCTGGAGACCGAGACACGGGAGTTCATCGAGCAGCGTCCGCGGGCGGGGGTGCTGGAGGAGTGGGCCGTGCGCGGGCTCCGGCAACGGGGCCTGGCCGACAACCTGACGGAGCGGGCGCAGCTGCACACCGAGTGCGAGTTCCGGTTCGGCGGGGAGCGGTTCCGGTTCTCCTACGCGGAGCTGACGGGGCAGCACCACTTCGTCTATCCGCAGCAGTTCCTGGTGACGGACCTGGTGCGCGAGTACGCCGACGTGCGCGGCGGGGAGATCCGGTTCGGCGTCCGGGACGTGCGGCTGCTCGACCTGGACACGTCCGTCCCCTCGGTGTCGTACATATCGGCACGGACGGGGCAACGCGAGGTCGTCCGGTGCGACTTCGTCGCCGGATGCGACGGCGCGCGCGGGGTCACCCGCACCGTCCTGCCGCCGACCGCGGAGATCTCCCGGCACGACTACGGCGTCGGCTGGCTGGCGCTGCTGGCCGAGGCACCGCCGTCCAACGACTGCGTGGTCTTCGGCATCCACCCGAACGGCTTCGCCGGGCACATGGCCCGCAGCCCCGAGGTGACCCGCTACTACCTGGAGTGCCCGCCCGGCGACGACCCGGAGAACTGGTCGCACGAGCGCGTCTGGTCCGAGCTCCAGCAGCGCCTCGGGGCCGCCGACAGGCCGTCGCTCACCGAGGGACGGCTGATCGAGAAGCGCGTCCTGGACATGCACAACTACATCGTCGAACCCATGGTGTTCGGCCGCCTCTTCCTGGCCGGCGACGCCGCCCACCTGACCGCGCCGATCGCGGCCAAGGGCATGAACCTCGCCCTGCACGACGCCTACCTGCTCGGTGACGCGCTCGTCGCCTACCTCACCAAGGGCGAGGAGAGCGGCCTGGACGCCTACTCGCAGACCTGTCTGCGGCGCGTGTGGGACTACCAGGAGTTCTCCGAGTGGCTCTCCGGCGTCTACCACGGCACCTCGTCGGGTGATCCCTACCGCGCGGGCACCACCTTCGCCCGGCTCCGGCGGCTGTTCACGTCCCCGGCCGCCGCGGCGGCCTTCGCCGAGCAGTACCTCGGCACGGCGCCCGCGTACTGATCCCTCAGTCATGCACCGGACGGTCGCTGAGCCGGTGGTCGGCCACGTTCAGCGCCTCGTCGACGAGTCGGCGCAGATGTCCGTCACGCAGCGCGTAGATCACCCGGCGCCCGTCCTTGCGCGTGCTCACCAGGCCGGCCAGCCTGAGCCGCGCCAGATGCTGGCTGACGGCCGGCCGCGCCGCCCCGCACACCTCCGTGAGGGTCGTGACATCGGCCTCTCCCCCGGTCAGCGCGTGGAGCAGGGTGAGCCGGGTGCGGTCACCGAGCAGGGCCAGGATCTCGGCGGCGAGGGCGAGCTGCTCCTCGCCGGGGGTACGCGGATGCGCATCGTGCGCAGGTGATAGGTGCATGCGTGCGCTCATACGCACATAATGGCCTCGTGGGCGCGGTACGTCCACTCCCGCGCACCGGAAGGGGAACCCCGTGAGCGACCACCACCACGACCGACAGCACCACGAGCATCACCACCACGACGAAAAGCACCACGAGCATCACCACCCGCACGAGCACCGGACCCGGCACCACGGCGTGCGCCGGCGCCTCACCCACCTCCTCACCCCCCACTCCCACGAGAGCGCCGACAAGCTCGACTCCGCGCTGGAGTCCTCGTCACGCGGTATGCGCGCCCTGTGGATCTCACTGGCGGTGCTGGGCGCGACGGCTCTGGCGCAGGCGTTCGTGGTGGCGCTGTCCGGGTCGGTCGCGCTGCTCGGCGACACGGTGCACAACACCGCGGACGCCCTGACCGCCGTACCGCTGGGCATCGCCTTCGTGCTGGGCAGGCGCGCGGCCACGCGGCGCTTCACCTACGGGTACGGACGGGCGGAGGACCTGGCGGGCATCGTGATCGTGCTGACGATCGCCGCGTCGGCGGCGTTCGCGGGGTGGACGGCGATCGACCGGCTGCTCGACCCGCGTCCCATGACGCATGTGCCGGCGGTGGCGGTGGCGGCGCTGGTCGGTTTCGCGGGCAACGAGTGGGTGGCCCGCTACCGGATCCGGGTGGGCCGCTCGATCGGCTCGGCCGCGCTGGTCGCCGACGGGCTGCACGCCCGTACGGACGGATTCACCTCACTGGCCGTGCTGCTGGGCGCCGGCGGATCCGCCCTCGGTTGGCAACTGGCCGACCCGATCGTGGGGTTGGCGATCACGGCCGCGATCGCGCTGGTGCTGCGGGACGCGGCGCGCGAGGTGTTCCGGCGCGTGCTGGACGCCGTGGACCCGGCCCTGGTGGACCGGGCCGAGCGGGCACTGCGGGAGGTCGAAGGGGTGCGTGCGGTGGGCGAGTTGCGGCTTCGCTGGATCGGTCACCGGCTGCGCGCCGAGGTGGCGGTCGTGGTGGACGGCGAGATGACGGTCCGTCAGGCACACGCCGTCGCCGTGGACGCCGAGCACGCCCTGCTGCACGCCGTCCCCCGCCTCACCGCGGCCCTGGTGCACGCCGACCCGGCACCGGTGCCGGGCGAGACGGACCCGCATCACACCCTCGCCCACCACGCCGTGGCCTGAGGACCGGGTCCGGGATCAGGCGACTCCCAGCCCCTCCAGCACGACCGCGCCCGGCAGTTCGGCGAACGCCTTCCCCGGCACCAGCAGCTTGCCGCGCCGCCGGCCGCTGCCCACCAGGACGTACGACAGGTCGACCACGGCCGAGTCCACCAGCACCGGCCAGTCGTCGGGCAGTCCGATCGGGGTGATGCCGCCGTACTCCATGCCGGTCTCGCCCGTCGCCGTGTCCATCGAGGCGAACGAGGCCTTGCGGGCGCCGAGTTGGCGGCGTACGGCACCGTTGACGTCGACCCGGGTGGTGGAGAGCACCACGCAGGCCGCGAGGCTGCTCTCCCCACCGCGCTTTCCCGCGACGACCACGCAGTTCGCCGACCGCTCCAGCAGCTCGCGCCCGTAGTGCTCCACGAAGGTGGCGGTGTCGGCCCACTCCGGTTCGGTGTCGACGTAGACGATCTGCTCGGCGGGGACGCTGCCGCTCCAGTGGCGTACGGCGTCGGCGACCGGGCGGGTCAGCTCGTCGAGGGCGTCGGGGGCGGGCGTGGCGTGGTCGAAGTGTCCGATGGGAGCGTCCATGGCGGCACGCTA
Organism: Streptomyces lincolnensis; assembly: GCF_001685355.1. Lineage (GTDB taxonomy): Bacteria > Actinomycetota > Actinomycetes > Streptomycetales > Streptomycetaceae > Streptomyces > Streptomyces lincolnensis. Next base: position 1,806,341 of record NZ_CP016438.1, read on the forward strand.
ACAGCCGCTCACTGCACGGGTGGCACGGAGACGGCCATGACCATCCGCATCGGTTCGGTGCCCTGATTGCCGTAGGTGTGCGGGCTGTTGGCCTCGAAGGTGGCGCTCGCGCCCGCCGGGACGAGGTGCTCGGCACCGTCGACGGTCAGGGTCAGCTCGCCCTCGGTGACGTGGACCAGTTCGATCGTGCCCATGGGATGCGGTTCCGACGAACTGCTCTCGCCCGGCATCAGGTACCAGTCCCACAGCTCCAGCGGGCCGGGGGCCTCGGCGCCCGCGAGCAGCCGGTTGTAGCTGCCGGCGTCGGTGTGCCACAGCCGTACGGCCCGGTCGGCGGGGACGACCCGCACCTTCGGGCCCTGTTCGTAGTCGAGCAGGGTGGTGACGCTGATCCCGAGGGCGTCTCCGATCTTCACGATCGTGCCGATGCTCGGGTTGGTGCGGGCCTGCTCGATCTGGATCAGCATGCCCCGGCTGACCCCGGCACGGGCGGCGAGCACGTCCAGGGTGAAGCCGCGCACGGCACGCCAGTGTTTGACATTGCGCGCCAGGGACTGGGTCAGCAGGTCGAGGTCCGACACTTCACGTCCAATATTCTGTATGACACAGTACAACTGAATGAACTACGGTGGGGTGCACCCGATCGTTCACCGAACTGTACTGCGAGGCACCCCGTGACGGCACTCTTCGCCCTGGCCACGAGCCTGCTGTGGGGCCTGGCCGACTTCGGCGGCGGACTGCTGGCCCGGCGCACCCCGGCCCTGACGGTGGTCGTGGTCTCCCAGTCGATCGCGGCGGTCGTCCTCGGCGTGATCGTGGTGGCGACCGGCGGCTGGAGCGAGGCCGGCCCCCAGCTGTGGTTCGCGGTCGCCGCCGGCCTGGTGGGGCCGATCGCCCTGCTCTGCTTCTACAAGGCGCTCGCGCTGGGACCGATGGGCGTGGTCTCCCCGCTCGGCACCGTGGGCGTGGCGGTCCCGGTCGGGGTGGGCCTCTTCCTGGGCGAGCGGCCCGGGCCGGCGCAGGTCGCGGGGATCGCGGTCGCCGTACTCGGTGTCGTCCTCGCGGGCGGGCCGCAGCTGCGGGGCGCGCCCGTGCAGCGGCAGGCCATCCTGCTCACGCTGGTCGCGGCCTTCGGTTTCGGTACGGTGTTCGCTCTGATCGCGGAGGCGTCGAGCACCGTCACCGGCCTGTTCCTGGCGCTGTTCGTGCAGCGTGTGGTCAACGTGGCGGTCGGCTCTCTCGCGCTGTACACGTCCGTGCGGCGGGGCGGCGCGGCCCTCCCGGACGGCGGCTTCCCGTGGCGCTCGCTGCCGGCGCTCGCCTTCGTCGGCCTCGCCGACGTCGCGGCGAACGGCACCTATGTGGTCGCCGCCCAGCACGGCCCGGTCACCGTGGCCGCCGTGCTCGCCTCGCTCTACCCGGTGGTGACCGCCCTGGCCGCGCGCGGCCTCCTCAGGGAGCGGCTGCGGGCGGTGCAGGCCGCGGGCGCGGGGCTCGCACTGGCGGGCACACTGCTGCTGGCGACCGGGTGACTCAGGACTCCGTGTCGACCTCGGCGAGCCGGGCCGCCGCCTCCTCGTCCAGCGCCGCCAGCTTCGCCGCCGTCTCCTCGTCCAGCCCGGCCAGCGCCTGAAGCTGCTCGGGGGTGACCCCGTCGGGTATCGGCACCGGCGCCGGTGTCCTGAGCGGCGGCTGCCAGCCGTCATCGGGGGTCCAGCGCCGTACGACACGGGCGGGCGCCCCCGCGACCACGGCATGGTCCGGCACCACACCCCGGACGACGGCCCCGGCGGCCACGACGACGTTCCGCCCGATCCGCGCCCCCGGCAGGATCACCGCTCCGGTCCCGATCCAGCACCCCGGGCCGATCTCCACCGGCTCCATCCGCGGCCACTGCTTGCCGATGGGCTCGTGGGGATCGTCGTAGGAGTGGTTGGTGGAGGTGACGTAGACGTACGGCCCGAAGTAGCAGTCGCTGCCGATGGTCACCGTGGTGTCCGCGATGACGTGGCTGCCGCGGCCCAGCACCACCCCGTCGCCGATGCGCAGGATGGGCTCCGGTCCGAGGTCCAGGTCGGGCATCAGTCCCGCGGTCAGGGTGACCTGCTCGCCGACGATGCAGTGCGACCCCACGTGGATCCACGGCTCGCCGAAGACCGTGCCGAGCGGGAAGGCCAGCCGGGTGTGGGCGCCCAGCGCGCCGAAGCGGAAGCGCCCCGGGCGCTCGGCCGTGACGGAGCCCGTCCGCTGCACCCAGGCCCAACCCGCGTGCACGCCCCGCTGCACCACCCGGCGCCGCCATGATGAGAACGTGTTCTTCTTCGGCACCCGCTCACCGTACTCAGGTCGCTGTGGGCCCATGAGTTCGAGGTGCTGTGATCTTCGCCCCACCGGGTGACGTACGGTGCGGGGGTACCGACGACGAGGAGAGGGCGATGGGCGACAAGGCGTTGATCACGGGCATCGGCGGCAGGGAACCGGACATCCACGAAGAGGCCTTCGTCGCACCCACGGCCTCCGTGATCGGTGACGTGAGCCTGGAGGCGGGCGCCAGCCTCTGGTACGGCGCGGTGGCCCGGGGCGACGTCGAGCGCATCTCCGTCGGCCCTCAGAGCAACATCCAGGACAACTGCACCCTGCACGCCGACCCGGGCTTCCCGGTCACCATCGGCGCCCGCGTCTCGGTCGGCCACAACGCCGTCGTCCACGGCGCCACCGTCGAGGACGACTGCCTGATCGGCATGGGCGCCACCGTCCTCAACGGTGCCGTGATCGGAGCGGGTTCGCTGGTGGCGGCCCAGGCACTGGTTCCCCAGGGCATGCGGGTCCCGCCGGGGTCACTGGTGGCGGGCGTACCGGCCAAGGTCAAGCGGGAGCTGACGGAGGAGGAGCGTCAGGGAGTGACGCTCAACGGCACCCTGTACGCGGATCTGGCCAAGGCGCACCAGGAGATCCACAGCTAGCGGCACACCCTAGGGGTGCTCCGCGGCGGCCACGGGCTCCCGCGTCTGCCCCGCCTTCGCCGCCTTCCGCCTCAGGACCAGCATCGACGTGAGGCCGACCAGCACCGCGGCCACCAGCCCCAGCCAGGAGAACCGCTTCAGCCACGACTCGGCGACGATCCCCACGTAGTAGATGACGGCCGTGGTCCCGCCCGCCCAGACGATCCCACCGAGCACATTGGCGATCAGGAACTTCCAGTACGGCATCCGCAGCACGCCCGCCAGCGGCCCCGCGAAGATCCGCAGCAGCGCGACGAACCGGCCGAAGAAGACGGCCCACATGCCCCACTTCTGGAAGGACCGCTCGGCCGTCGCGATGTGCCCCTCACTGAAGTGCCTGGGGAACTTCTTCCCCAGCCACGCGAGCATCGGCCGCCCGCCCTTGCGGCCTATGGCGTAGCCGATGGAGTCACCGATGATCGCCCCGGCGGTGGCGCAGGCGCCGAGGATCACGGGGTCGATACCCGCGTGCTGGGAGGACAGCAGCGCCGCCGAGACCAGGATGATCTCCCCGGGCAGCGGAATGCCCAGGCTTTCGAGGCCGATGACGAGCCCCACCAGGGCGTAGACGGCGGCCGCCGGCACCGTGTCGAGCCATTCCTGGACGTGCAACGCCGGTTCCTCCCGATCACGTGCCTGCATTCCCGGCGTACGCCTTGACAAGGGCGCCTTGACGAGGGCGTACGCCGGGGAAGCCTACCGGGTCACGGTGACACCTTCGCGCCCCACGGGCCGCACCGGCGCGGCCGCCACGGACCCGATCGTCACCCGTAGAGGGAGCGGGCTCCCGGGCTGTCGCCCTTGAAGCGCTGGCCCGCGGCGATCTCGTCGCCCACCACCGACCAGACGGTCTCGTCGTCCTGGAAGGGGAGCGGGTCGACGCCGCTCGTCTCCTGACGGATCTGTTCGACCTCGCGCTCCAGGCGCTCGAAGTCGGCCTCCTCGTCGTCGCCGCCGAAGGTGAACTCCTCCAGCAGGCGCTGGAACCGGAGGGTGACCTGGACGAGGGAGGAGACGTCCGTGTGGAGTTCCTGCACGGTCTCCTCGTCGGCGTCGAAGGCGTGCACCGTGCCGGAACCGGGGTCGAGGGCGAGGTGGGCGTTGAGCAGCCAACCGATGACCGGCCACTGGCCCGCGTCCTGCGGGGCGTCCTCGAAGTCCTCGGCGTCGACGACGTCCTGGACCAGGGGCAGCCGGCCGGTGTCCTCGTCGGGCTCACGCAGCCGGAGCGTCCCGGTGGGGACGCCGACGGTCTGGAGGAGACGGGCGCCCTCGGTGTCCGCGGCGGAGGGCGGGAAGGCGGTGGCGGGCAGGGTCGCGAGCCGGTCCTCACCGAAGAGGTCGGCGAGTTCGCTGCGGGTGACGTCGAAAAGCACTGACGGAACTCCGAACTCGGCGGCGCCACGGGCGCCGTGGGAATGATGGTGGACAGAAAGCGGTCACAACAACGGCATTGCGGAACGAGGCGCTTTCGGCGGCTCCGATTCCACCCCGCCGCCCGCTCACCCGCCCTGCCATGGAACGAACTTGTCGTTATGGAACGAACTTGTTGTCCGAGGGCGAGAGGTTCATCACTGTATCAGTGCGTCCGCCGGAGACACCGTTCTGGTCCCACTGATCGTGCAGCCACTTGACGTAGGCGCGGTGCTCACGGTCCTTCTTGTACTTGCTGAGGTCTTCGCCGTTCGGCCCCTTCTCGGACTGGTCGTATTTCGAACTGTGGGTGACGTCGAGATTGTCGGGGAATTCCCTCGCAAGATATTTGTCGCACTTGGGATTCTTCTGGCAGGGCTCGCGTTCCGTGTAGAGCTCGCCGACGTTTCCCTCCTGCCCCTTCTTGATCAGCGGGTGTCCGATGGAACGTTCGGAGTGTGCCTCGCCGCTGGCGCCGACCAGGATGAAACGGTTCCCCTTGCCGTCGTCGTACAGCGCCGAGGCATAGTTGCCGCCGGGGACATAGGAATCGGGGCGTTCGGTGCGATTGGCGTAGCGTCCGAGCTGGGTGGCGCGGGCCAGGTCGGTGGAACCGGGCGCCACCTTCGTGGAGTTGACCGTGGTGCCGTTGTTGGGCTTGTTCTTGCGCTGCTTCTCGCCCTTGTTGTTCCACGGGTACCAGGCCTTGTCGCCGAGTACGTCGTTCACCCCGGAGGAATCGTTGTTGCGGACCGGAGTGGTGGTCCCGTCGTGGTGCAACTGGCGTATCGAACCGTCGTCGCTGAGAAGGTACATGCGGGTGTCGCCGTCGTGCTTGACCTTCTTGACGTCGACCTTCTCGGCCTCGTCGCCGATGTCGTGGTCCTTGCGCTTCAGATTCCGGGAGGCGGTCTTCACCCGGTCCGGGACGGTGTCGGTGACGTGGTCGGTCACCTTCTTGGCGGCCTTCTCCATTCCGTCGATGGCCCCCTCCAGGATGGAGTCGAAGGCCTCGGTGAACGTGTCCTTGCCCTTGGTCCTGCCGAAGGTGGTCTTCGACTTGCCGAGGTGGATCCCGGACTGGCTGCTCATGTCGCCGCCGTGGCGGGAGACCTTGCCGGCGCCGTCCTCGAACTCGACGTGGTCGATGACCGTCTTCTTGCCCCCGCCGGCGGAGCCGCCGCTGTCGCTGTCGCCCGCGGAGGCCAGCTTCATGCCGCCCGGGTTGTCACCGGGGTTGAAGGCCCCCTCGGCGAGGTCGAGGACCGTGTCCGCGACAAGCTCCTGGAGTTTGCCGGTGACGGGCTCGGTGACCTTCGCCACGAGCTCGTCGACGATCCGCTCGGTCGCCTCGTCGATGAGCCGCTTCACGATGGTGCGCATCAGGGCTATCTCACCGGCGGCGACCGCGGCGGATATGCCCAAGGTCAGGGGGGCGGCGGCGAGTTCGGCGACGATGGTGCCGGCGAGGACGGCGAGTTCGACGCCCGCCTTGACCTTCATGCCGCGGATGATCTGGCCGACGCCGTCGCAGGCGTCCGCGAACAGCCGTGCCACCTCGGGGATCTTGTCCAGATGACCGGTCTTCACGTGCGACCAGTGCTTCTGCATGGACTCCACGGCCCAGCCCTCGGAGGAGTTGAGGATGCGGTTCACGGCCTTGTCCGCGTCGCCGCCGTGGCCCTCGAACTCCTTGGCGAAGTCCCGTATGGACGTCGCCATCTCGAAGTAGTCGTCCTCGTCGACGTTGGGCCAGTTGACCCCGATCAGGTCGAGTGCCTCGTCGATGATGCTCGGCAGTACCAGACCCATGGCCGCGCGTTCCCTCCCCCGTCACCTGCTGTGTCTCCTGCCCCACAGCTAACGTGACCGGTTGTCAGGTACACAAGTTCATCCCGGGCCGCGTCACGGATCTGTGACAAGAGTCCCATCCGACGGTGAGAACACCGGAGTTGGCACGGAGCTCCGGGCCGCTCACCGCGGGGCGGCCGTCACCGTGGTGTTCGGGGACACACCCGCATCCGCACGAGTGCCTCGTCCGTCCCCACCACCAGGTCCCCTTCCGCCGTGAAGGCGAGGGCGTGGGCCTGGCTCCCGGGGTGGAAGGTGCTCAGCCGGTCGTCGTCCAGGGCCCGGTGTTCGACGAGGCCGTCGGCCCAGGCGATCGCGAGGACGAGCCCGGCGTCGGCCGTCCCCACCGCCACCGCGGTGACGGCGCAGTCGCGGGCGGCCACCGGCTCGGGCATGGGGTCGGTGTGGGGTGCCCACGCGCGTACGGTGCCGTCGGCGCCGCCCGTGTACAGCAGGACGACCGTGTCGCCCTCCGCGGAGACGGGCAGGGCGGTTGCGGCGACCGCGGTGACGCGTCCTCGGTGCACGGTGGCGGTGCGCGGCTCGGCGCCGACGGTCACCACGTGCACTGTTCCGGCCTCGTCACCGAGGACGACACCGTCCCCGACGGCGGTCAGCGCGGTGACCGCCTCCTGCCGACGCCGCGTGTACTGCTGTACGGCCGTGAGGAGTTGCTCCCTCGCGGAGGGGCCGTCGTCGAGGAGGGCGGTGATCCCCTTGGGCTTCGCGGACTCGGCGGCGCTCTGCGTGTGCAGGACGCCGTGCTCGTCGAGGACGCTGACGGTGCCGTCGCCGTGCTCGGCGGTGGCGCGGGCGCCGGGCACGGGGAGCGGCAGGCGTCCGGTGGAGCCGGCGTTCTCCGCGTCGAGGACGCGCACGGTGCCCTGATGGTCGGTGACGACCAGCTGCCCGGCCAGGGGCCCGGTACCGGCCGTCAGGGAGCGCGCCGGGCCCGGCCACGGCGGGGTGACGTCGCCGCGCACCCGGTGCCAGACGACGGTCCAGGAGGCGTCCTGGGCGGCGGAGTCGAGCAGGGCGGGCAGCCGAGGATCACCGGCGTCACCGAGGGCGGCGAGGAGGACCAGGGCGCGTTCGGCGGCCGGCTGCTCACGGGTCAGGGAGGCGCCGGACCGCAGCCAGGCGGCGCGCAGTCCGCCGTGGCTCTCCTCGGAGCGTTCGTACGCGGTGGTCACGCTCCAGGGGTCGGCGGCGCAGACCGAGACGGGATCGTCCAGGTCGAACGGCTCCTCCGGCTCCGGGTCCCGCTCCGCGAGGCCGGCGCGGACATCGGGGTGGGCCGCTTCCCAGGACGCACGGCGGGTCTCGTCGGTCCACTGGGGCTCGTCCAGGTCCATGCGGGCGCAGAGCCCGGCGGTGAGCGCCTGCTCCCATTCCGTGCCCGCGCGGACCTCGACAAGTACCCGTACGTGCTCCAACTGGGCCATGTCCAGGGCCAGTTCGACGAGGGAGGCGGGCTGCTCGGCGCCGTGCAGGTCGGGCAGCGCGATGACGGTGCGGCGCCCGTCGGCGGCCAGCGCGGCCAGCAGATCGCCCGGGGAGCGGGCGGCGATCGACAGCTGCTGGCCGAGCATCCAGGTGGCCGTGGTCGCGGTCTGGCCGGGCAGCGGTACGAAGCCGTGGATCCGGCGTTCGCCGACGGTGCCGGGCCGGGTGCCGTGGCCGATCAGCCAGGCGAGGAGCCGGGACTTGCCGCTGCCTTCGGCGCCGGTGACGACGGCGAGGCCGGGGGCGCGGGGGTCGCCGAGCCAGGACAGCAGGGCGGCCGCGGCGGGCTCCCGCCCGGCAGCGGGCCGGGACCAGTGCGGGGCGGAATCGGCGGTCATGAACGCGTCTCCGTTTCTGTGGCACGCGGGCGGCGCGTCACCGGCGGGCCTCCTGCGCGGCGTGGGCGATGAGTTCCTCGATGCCTTCGTCGCGGGACTCCGCGGTGCCGCCGTAGCCGAAGCTGTGCGTGAACTCGGCGTGCGCGAGGACCCCTTGGAGCCGGACCGAGCAGTAGTGGCCCGGCATCATGCACGGTTCGAGTTCGCAGTAGACGCGGCGGACCTGCTCGGGCTCCACCCCGGCGGAGGACAACCGCTGCCACAGCTGCTCCTCGGGGTGCAGGCGGCCGGGGCCGGTCCGGGCGGTGACGATCTGCAGCACGCCGTCCTCACCGACGTACTCGAAGGCCGACGAGAAGGGGAAGTTGAGGGTGTGGCGGACGTCGTCGAGCACCCGCGACCACCAGTTCTCCCGGTCGGCGACGGCCTCCGGGTCGATCTGCCGGATCTCCCGGACCAGCGCGGCGAACGCCTCGGCGGCGGACCGGAGTCCGTCGGAGGCGGCGATCACCGGGAGCGCGCGGTCCAAGGCGGCGGCGCAGTGGGTGAACGCGGCGAGGTCCGAGTTCACGAAGAGGGAGGCTTCCCCGCGACCGAGGAAGAGGGCCTGTACGCGGCCGTCGCTCCGGACGCACAGGTCCGCCAGCCGGTCGGTGCCGATGCGCACCCACTCCGCCCAGTCACCCTGCAACGCGACGCCGCGGTGGCCGGTGTACATCCCGAGGGTGAGCCCGTCGGTGTCGTCCGCCGCGATGAAGTACGGCCCGACGTGCAGCGGCACACCGACCTGTGCGAGGTGGGTGCGGGCCGAGGCCGGGACGGTGCCGTACGAGGCAGGCATGCTCATGCGGCGCAGCCCCTGGGGGCCGAACTGTGCGACAGCGGGGTCCGAAGGGAGCTCGGGCATCACAGACCTCTCACAGCGGCGAAATTTACCGGCCCCACCTTATGCGCAGGCCAGGCCGGGTCCGGAGGGCTGTGACGAATCCAGGACAGGGCCGGGACGGACCGTGCCGTCGGCCCTGCCGACGCGTTCGAGGTCCTGCGAGGACCGCGCTCGGACCGGACCGCGACGGTAGGTTGTGCCGATGTGACTGGACCCCCGCCGCCCGGCGGCGTCGTGCCCGACGCGGACGAACTGAGTGCCCGATGGGCCGATGCCTGGCGGCCGGAACACGTCGCGGAGCGGCTGGCCGGCGTCCGGGCACCCTGGTGCGTCGCGGCGGGATGGGCGCTGGACCTGTTCCGCGGAGCGCAGTCGCGACCGCACGGCGATCTGGAGATCGCGGTGCCCGCCGCGGAGTTCGCGGAGATCCGGGACCGCTTCCCCGAGTACGTCTGGGACGCGGTGGGGTGGGGCCGGATCTGGGCGGCGGCGGACGCCGAGGTGCTCGCGGCGACGCACCAGACCTGGCTGCGGGATCCGGCGAGCGGCCAATTCCTGTTCGACGCCTTCCGCGAGCCGCACGAGGGCCCGACGTGGATCTGCCGACGGGACGACGGTCTGCGGCTGCCGTACGACGCGATCATCGAGCGGACGGCGGAGGGAATCCCCTACCTGGCGCCGGAGCTTGTCCTGCTGTTCAAGGCGAAGGCGACACGGCCCAAGGACCAGGCGGACTTCGACGGCACCCTGCCGCTGCTGGACCGGGCGAGGCGGGACGCCCTGAGCGGATGGCTGGAACGGATCCACCCCGGCCACCGGTGGTTGGCGGTACTGGCCGCGTAGTGTCGCGGGCCGGGCCCCCGGCGCCGGATCACCGGCCCACCTCCACGCTCGTCCGCAGCCTCAGGTCCCGGGCCGACGCCCCCACCCACACCCGCCGGCGCCCGGTCCCCGGCACCCAGTCGTGCCGCTGTGGATCCCACGAGGACAGGGTGCGCGCGTCGACCCGGACGGTGACTTGGCTGCGCTGCCCCGGACGCAGGGTGAGTCGCCGGTAGCCGCCCAACACCCGTACGGCCTGGTCGAGTCGGAGGTCGGGCGAGGGCCCGACGTACACCTGCGGCACGGCCACGCCCGCGCGGCGGCCGGTGTTGCGGACGGTGAAGCTCACGTCGAGGCCGCGTCGGTGCCCACGCGCCGAGAGGTCCTCGTAGGCGAACGAGGTGTACGACAGCCCGTGGCCGAAGGGGAACAGCGGCCGCACGTTCTCGGCGTCGTACCAGCGGTATCCGGCGTGGATCCCCTCCGAGTACTGCTCGGTGCCGTCGACGCCCGGATAGCGCCGGGGGTCACCGGCGAGGGGGTGGTGGTCGTCGTCGATCGGGAAGGACTGGGTGAGGCGGCCGCCGGGATCGCAGTCGCCGAACAGGACGGCGGCGGTGGCGGCCGCGCCCTCCTGGCCCGGGTAGTACATCTGGAGGACGGCGCCGGTGCGCTCCAGCCAGGGCATCGACGTCGAGGAGGAGGTGTTGAGGACGACGGTGGTGCGCGGATTGGCCGCCGTCACGGCGTCGATCAGCCGCTCCTGGTTGCCCGGGAGGGCGAGGGTCGTGCGGTCCTGGCCCTCGGTGGCGTCCTCGTAGGCGAAGAGGACGACGTGACGTGCGGTGCGGGCCGCCCGCACCGCCGCGGCGACGTCCTGCGCGCGGGTCGCGCCGGTGATGCGCCGCAGCCGGAAGAGCTGTCCGCTGTCCCCGCCCGCCGCGCTGATCCGCAGGGTGTGGGCGCCCTCGGCGAGCTTGCGCGTCGCCCGTCGCACGGTGAGGCCGTCGGGTGCGGCGGAGACCAGGCCGCCGGAGAAGTACTCGCCGTATCCGGGGGCGAGGGGGAAGAGTTCCTCGCCGTCCAGGAGGACTTTGGGGCGTGCGGTGGGTGCCGAGGAGAAGTGCAGGACGAAGGTCCACTCGTCGGCGCCGGGGACGGTGAGCGTGCCGTCGTAGGTCCAGGTCTTCCCGGCGTCGACCCGCTGCCCCTCGCCGTCGAGGGCGGGGCTCAGGGCGGCCGTGGGGATCGGCTTGCCGAAGAGGTCCTCGCCGAGGGTGTAAGTGACCTTCCCGGCACGGGACTTGATGGCGTCGAGCGGGCTGTCGGCGTGGTCCGGGACGACATGGGCGCTGCCTCCGCCGCTGACGAAGGGCCGCTCGCCCGTCGGGCCGATCACGGCGATGCTCGCGCCGCCGGGCAGCGGCAGGGTGCCGCGTTCGTTGCGCAGCAGGGTGGCGCCCGCCTTCGCGACCTCCAGGGCGACGGCGGCACCGGCCGCGGCATCGCGCTCGGGACGCGGTGGCGCGCTGCCGTCGAGGAGCCCGAAGCGGTCCATGACGCGCAGGACGCGGCGTACGGCCCGGTCGACGTACCGCTCGGGCACGCTGCCGTTCGCCACGGCCGACCTGAGCGCCGTACCGAAGTAGGTGCCGTCGGGCATCTCCATGTCGAGGCCGGCGGTGAGGGCCCGTTTCGTGCTGTGGGCGGCGAACCAGTCGGTCATCACCCAGCCGTCGAAGCCCCACCGGTCGCGCAGGATGTCGGTGAGCAGGGTCTTGTTCTCGCAGGCGAAGGTGCCGTTGACCTTGTTGTAGGCGCCCATGACCGCGCCGGTGCCGGCGCCGACGGCCGCCTCGAAGCCGCGCAGTTCCAGTTCGTGCAGGGGCTGTTCGCCGACGCGTACGTCGACCGACATGCGGTCCTTCTCCTGGTTGTTCATCGCGTAGTGCTTGACGGTCGCGACGAGGCCCTCGCCCTGGATGCCCTCGATCTCGGCGGCGACCAGGTCGGCGGCGAGCAGCGGGTCCTCGCCGAAGGTCTCGAAGTTGCGGCCCGCGTAGGGGGTGCGGATGAGGTTGACCATCGGGGACAGCAGGACGTCCTGGCCGAGGGCGCGGCCCTCGTGTCCGATGACCCGGCCGTAGCGGCGGGCCAGTTCCGGATCGAAGGCGGCGGCCAGGAGGACCGGCGCGGGCAGGGCGGTGGCGTGCCGGGTGACGCGGACTCCGGCCGGGCCGTCGGCGAGACGCAGCGGCGGGATGCCGAGACGCTTCACTCCGGGGACGTAGCCCGCCTGGCCGAGCGGGTCGGGGTCGGTGGCGCCGTGCAGCAGGGAGATCTTCTCGTCGAGCGTGAGCCGGGCGAGGAGTGCCTCGACACGGGGGCCGGCGCCTCGGTCGGCTCCGGTGAGCGCGTGCACGGGAGGGGCGGAGCCGCCGGTCGCCGCGGCGGCCACGGCGATCGCGCCGCCCAGCAGCCGCAGGGCGGACCGTCGGGAGACCGTGGAAGCGGTGTCGGGCATGGACCGTCACTCCTTCGGTGCGCGGGCACGACGTGGTGAACCGCTGGGGGTCCCCGCACTATGCGCCAGACCGGCCTGACACCCCGTCAGCGACACCACCTGGCACGGAAGGAGGGCGTGCCCGCCGGTGACTCGTCTCCCTGCGTCGGCACACGACGAGTCCCGGGCCACCCCCGGCCCGGGACTCGTGGCACTGCGGCCGTCGTGTCAGCGGCGCGGGGCGCCGAGGGACAGACCTGCGGTCACCGTCGTGACGGCGGCCGTGCCGACCTGGGTCACGGTCGACACCGCGCCGTCGAGAACGCCGCCCACGACACCGGTGCCCGCCCCCTCCAAGGGAGCCGCCGGACCCGCTGGTTCGCCTTCCTGGCAGCAGTCCACCTCGGCGACCCGTCGCGTCTCGAACCGCTCGGGCGGAGTCTCCGGCCCGGCCGACGGGTCCTCGGGGGCCTTGCGCAGGCTGTCGTCGGTGCCGGGCGCCGACGGGAGGGTCTCCGGCGCGTCCCGTCGGCCGAGGGGGCCGTCCGGAGTGCCGTCTCCCACGTGCGGTCCGCCCGTCGTGCCGTTCGGCTGCTCGTCCGCTCGCTCCAGCATCCACCGCTGTTCCGCGGAGTGGTCCCGTTCGGTGACGACGACGGTCCGGCCCGGCCCCGGGGCCACGAGCCGCCCCTCGCCCCGGCGCAGCAGCAACTCGCCGCGCACGGTGAGGTCGTAGCGCACCTCGCCCGCGTGCACCACGCAGTCGGCCAGGACGACGGTGCCTTCGTCGGCGTCCGCGTCGAGGCAGAGCGTCGGAGTGGTGGCCGAGCGGAGCAGACCGTCGTCCTGGTACGTCCACTGCTGCGAGCCGGCCGCCGAGCACGCGGCGAGCACGGCGGCGGCGCCGTCTTCGGGGCTGCCGTCGAGGACGTCGAGGCACAGCCCGGTGGCGGAGTTGTGGAGCCTGCCGTGACCGACCTCGACGGGGTTGCCGACGGAGGCTGCGGAGGGCGAGCGGCCCGACGCGGAATCGTCCGAGGTGCCCGTGGAGCCGGGCGTGACGGAGTTGCCGCTGATCGCTCCCCAGGTGGGTCCGGGTCCGGCGGCACCGCCCTCCTCGGACCAGCCTCTGGCGACGAGCACCGTGGCGAGCAGGGCGAGGGAGGTCAGACCGGCGCCCACGAGCACGGCCTTGGCGCGTCCGCGGCTCGGAGGGAGGAGACCGGCGGAGGGCCGGTGCCGTCCGCCCACTCTGGTTCGCACCGCCTGACGGGCCGGCGTGGCCGGGCAGCCGGTGGCGCGGTCGGGCCGGGAGTCGAGATAGCGGTGGGCCCCCCAGCCGAGCACGGTCTCGGCGAGCAGCGCCTCCAGGCCGCCCTCGAAATGACTGAGCTGCTCGGCGGCGTGCCGGCAGTAGCGGCAGGACGTCAGATGCTGCTGGACATCCGGGAGCAGGGCGCCTCCGCGACGAATCGGGACATCGAGGAGACGGTTGTAGAAACGGCATTCGCTGCTGGGCGCGAGTTCGCGGTGGGCCCGTACACAGCCCGTGCGGAATTGTTCGCGCGCCTGCTCCAGAGCGGCCGCCGCCCTGGCCGCGTCCACCCCCAGCAGACCGGCCGGTACGGATATGGACTCGGCCTCCACCTCCACATGCCACAACAGGCATTGCGAGGCTCCGGGAAGGCCCTGGAATGCGCGCTCGGCGAGCCGCCGCCTTTCGGGCGTGACGGACCGCGCCGCCCGCAGACCGCGACCCCCGGTCGTTTTGCGGAGTTCCGGCAGCACCGCGGAAAGGGTGCCGTCCGCGGCCCACTCCTTCACCGTGTCCCGTACCGCGCGCAGGAGTTGGGGCCGCACGGCGCCACCGCCCGCTCGTCCCAGCACCCGGTGAAAGGCGGCGGCGGTCGCCATACCCGCCGTTCCCTCCTGGGAGGCCAGGCATATGACGGCGTACTCGTGGGCCGCTCGCCAGTGCCTGGCCATCAGTAGGGCGACGGCGTGGGCGTCCGCGGTGGCTCCGCCCAGCCGGGCGACGAGTTCCCTGTCGGACTCCCCCGGGCTTGCGCCGGGTCGGGGCGGGTAAGGGGGGCGTGGGGGGTAGGGGGATTCCACTCGACCAATTCCTTCCATGCCGCAGGACGGCATGCCGAATACGCGTCCATAGGAAAGAGATGACTGATTGGTGCATACCTATGCCGCGTCAGGTGCGGCACGGTTTTGGAACCCGTGGGTAACGGGGCGCTCACTTTCGCACAATTGACGCAGAGGAAACAAGAAGTTCGAGTGACGTATGTTCAAAACGGGACCACTTCAAAAATGTTACCGGCGGTATCCGCACCCGCATTCGAAAAAATCCCCGGAACGGGCACGTCAAGTTGTGTGCGCCGCAGGCTCGTTGGCACACAAAATCTCCAACTTCCGACCGGCCGTGACCGCACGGCGGACCTCCACAGCAAGCTGAGAGGTTCCTCTCGGCGCACTCTCATCCGCGTGGGCCAGCATGAGCCGCATGATCGTCCCCCACACGACCTCCACCCCCGGCCCCGCCCACCCCGTCCGCAAGGCGGTCGTCCCGGCCGCCGGTCTCGGCACCCGCTTCCTGCCCGCGACGAAGGCGACACCCAAGGAGATGCTGCCGGTCGTGGACAAGCCCGCCATCCAGTACGTCGTCGAGGAGGCCGCCGCGGCCGGGCTCGACGACGTCCTGATGGTGACCGGCCGGCACAAGCGGGCCATCGAGGACCACTTCGACAACGCCCACGAACTGGAACAGGCCCTCGCCGCCAAGGGCGACACCGTCCGCCTGGACGCCGTGCGCGACCCCGCCCGGCTGGCCAACATCCACCACATCCGCCAGGGCGAGCCCCTCGGCCTCGGCCACGCGGTGCTCTGCGCCCGCCGCCACGTCGGCGACGAGCCCTTCGCCGTCCTGCTCGGCGACGACCTGATCGACCCCCGCGAGACCCTGCTCAGCCGGATGCTCGACGTCCGCGACCGGTACGCCGGGAGCGTGGTGGCCCTCATGGAGGTGCCCCGCGAGCAGATCCACCTCTACGGCTGCGCCGCCGTCGAGACCACGGCCGAGCGGGACGTCGTCCGCGTGACCGGCCTGGTCGAGAAGCCGTCGGCCGAGGACGCGCCGAGCGCGTACGCGGTCATCGGCCGGTACGTCCTCGATCCCGCCGTCTTCGACACCCTGGAGCGCACCCCGCCCGGCCGCGGCGGCGAGATCCAGCTGACCGACGCCCTCCAGGACCTCGCCGCGGGCGGCACGGTGCACGGGGTCGTCTTCGACGGGCTGCGCTACGACACCGGCGACAAGGCGGACTATCTGCGCACGGTGGTCCGGCTGGCCTGCGACCGCCCGGACCTCGGGCCCGAGTTCACGGCCTGGCTCAAGGAGTTCGTCTCGGGCCTGGAGAACGGCGGCACCGGCTCCCGCCGTGTCGCGGCCTGACGGAGAACGGAGAACAGCGCCAAGGGCCCCGGTGGTCTTCCTCGCCGGTACCGGGGCCCTTGTCGCACGAGGGCGTTCAGCCGTTGGGGCGCAGGGTCCAGACGACCGTCATCTCACCGGTGACCGCGCCGTCCTCGCGCTGGATGGCGATCGACACGGGGAACTCCGGCCGCTTGCCCTCGTCGAGCTCCGCGACGACCTCCGCGGCGGGGCGACCGAGCGTCGCGGTCGCCGTGACGGGGCCCATCGCGAGCTTCTTGTAGGTGATCTCGGCGCGGACCGCGAGCGGTACGGCACGGGAGAGCTGCTCCCCGAACGCGGCGAGCACGATCGCCCCGCTCGCCGACTCGCCCAGCGTGAACATCGCTCCGGCGTGCGGTCCGCCGACGTGGTTGTGGTACTCGCCCTGGTCGGGAAGTGCCAGCACGGCCTTGTCCGGGGTGGTCTCCAGGAACTCCAGCTTCAGGGTCCTGGCCATCGGCACCGTGGCGGCGAGCATCTCGCCGATCGACATCTGGTCTGCGCTCATGGCCGCGATGTTACCCACGAGTAGTAGCCACTGGCCAGGGAGGTGTGATCATCGTCGTATCCTTACGGCCCATGTGGCCAGGACAACAGCCGCCGGGGGGCGGGCAGGACCCGCAACAGCAGCCTCCGGCCACCGGGAATCCGTACCAGCAGCCCGGGTACCAGCAGCCGAACCCGTATCTCCAGCAGCAGCCGCCCGCGTGGCACACCGCTCCGGCCGGCGCCGCCCCGCCCGGTCCGCCCGCCCCGCCGGGCGGCGGACGGCGGACCAAGGTGATCGCGATCACCGCGGCCCTGGCCGTCGTGGCGGCCGCCGCCGTGACGGGGGCGGTCCTGCTGGGCGGCGGCACGGACGACGAGGCCGCGCCCGGTCCGTCGCCCTCCCCCACCTCTTCTTCCTCATCCTCACCCTCGCCGTCGCCGTCGCCGTCGCCGTCCGGCGATCCGCGGGGCGGGGACGGGCAGAAGCCGACCGTGGCCGGCTGGAAGGTCGTGGTGAACCCCAACGCGGGCGTCGCCTTCGAGGTGCCGGCGGACTGGGCGCTGAAGCCGCGCACGCTGATCACCTGGGTCTCCGAGAACGACGACCCGGACGACAACCCCCTCGTCGCCATGCAGGCCCCCGCGGACCTCAAGGAGAAGTGGTGCGGGACCGACGAGGACAAGGACGGCGAGATCGACTACGCGCCGCTCGCCAGCGCCGGGAGCAGGGGCAACAACAACGTGCAGAGCACCGCGCAGGTCGCGCGCGAGGACTCGGCGACCTGGGTCTACGGCATGTACACCCAGCCGGACCGCAAGAAGATCACCACCGGTCCGGTCACCTCCTTCACCACCGCCTCCGGACTCACCGGCAGCGTCGCCACCTCCCGGTCCTCCGGTGCCGTGAAGAAGGACAAGTGCGACACCGACGGCAAGGCGACGACCTTCGGCTTCAAGGACGCCCGCGGCAACTTCGCGTCCTGGTCGTTCGTCGGAGCCAGGGGCGTGAGCGAGGAGGTCCCCGACGCCACGGTCGAGAAGATCATGAAGACCGTGCGCATCTTCATGCCCGACGCGGACTGAGCGGGGCCACCGGCACACCGGGCCGGCCGGGGCGGGGTTTACGCAGCACACCGATTTGCTACGTCCCTGACAAGGCCCGGTGACCGAAACGTGTCCCTCGCGGCACTAGGGTGACTGCTCATGTGGCCAGGACAGCAGCCGCCCGGGGGCGAGCAGAACCCGCAACAGCAGAACAACCCGTACCAGCAGCCGGGGTACCAGCAGCCGAATCCGTACCAGCAGCCCGGCTACCAGCAGCAGCCGGGCCCCTATGGGCAGCAGCCGCAGTGGGGCACTCCGGCCCCGGCGGGCGTTCCCCAGCCGCCGCAGGGCGGTGGCGGAAACCGCACCAAGGTGGTCGCGATCGTGGCCTCCCTGGCGGTGGTCGTGGCGGCCGGTGTGACCGGCTTCCTGGTGCTGGGCGGGGACAAGGACGACAAGGCCGACGACGGCGGCAAGGACGCGAAGCCGTCGACGAGCCCGTCCGCCCAGCCGAGCGCCTCTCCCTCCGAGGGCAACCCGCGCGGCGGGGAGAGCGAGCAGGCGACCATCACGGGCTGGAAGATCGTCGTCAACCCCAAGTGGGGCGCGGCCTTCGACGTACCGGCGGACTGGGAGGTGCAGTCCGCGCAGTCGGCCATCGCGTTCGAGGAGGAGAACTCCGACGAGCTCAAGCCGATCATCACGATGTCGGCGCCGGCGATCTACAAGTCGAATTGGTGCTCGTCCGACGACGACAAGAACGGCAAGACCGAGACCACGGAACTGGGCGCGGTCGGCGTCAAGGGCGCCAACGGCGCCAAGGACACCGACGAGGTCGCCCTCAACACTCCCGCCTGGTGGGTCTACGGCGGCTACACGCAGCCGGACAAGAAGAGCGTGACGACCGACAAGAAGGCCACGCCCTTCACGACCGCGTCGGGCATCAAGGGCAGCTACGCCTGGGCGTCGTCGACGAACACCCCCGCCAAGGGCAAGTGCGCGAGCGACGGCAAGGCGCTCACCTTCGGCTTCCAGAACTCCACCGGCGACTTCGTCTCCTTCAACTTCTTCGGGGCGAAGGGCGTCAAGGGCGAGGTGCCGAAGGAGACCATCCTGAAGATCCTGAGCACCGTCCGCGTGCACGGCGAACCGACGGGCTGAGCCGGGCGGTTCGGGCCGGAAGGGTCTGTGGCGGGTCGAGGGCCTGGGGGCGACAGCCTCCGGGCCTCCCCTCTGCTCTGCCGCGCTCGCGGTACCGGATGCCGGGAACGGCTCAGCCGATGCCGAACGCCCCGGCAGGAGGCTCGGGTGACGGCACGGCGTCCTCGTCCCGCACCGGGCTCGCGCCCGCGACGAAGTCCCGCAGTCCCGCCCCGTGTTCGACCCGGGCCGGGAAGGCGTCGGAGGCGGTGAGCCGGGCCAGGGCGGGCAGGTCCACCGGACGGTGGGAGGCGACGAGCACCGCGTTGCCGAACCGGCGTCCGCGCAGTACGCCCGGTTCGGCGATCAGCGCGAGTTCCTCGAACCGTGTGGCGAAGGTGGCCAGTTGGGACCGCAGGAAGGCGAAGGGCACGGCGTCGGCGAGGTTGGCCAGGTAGACCCCGTCGCCGCGCAGGACCCGCTCGACCTCCCCGGCGTAGGCGACGGATGTCAGGTGCGCCGGGACACGGGACCCGCCGAAGACATCGGCGACCAGGACGTCGGCGGCGTCGGCGGGCGCGGTTTCCAGCCAGGCCCGGGCATCCGCCGCGTGCACGGCGATGCCCGAGCCCTCGGGCCACGGCAGGTGTTCCAGGACCAGCTCCAGCAGTCCCCGGTCGGCCTCGACCACGTCCTGCCGCGAGCCGGGCCGCGTGACGGCCACATACCGGGGCAGGGTGAGCGCGCCCCCGCCGAGATGCAGCACGTCCAGCGGCCGGCCCTCCTCGGCGACGATGTCGAGCACATGCCCGAGCCGCCGCGCGTACTCGAACTCCAGATGCGCCGGATCATCCAGATCGACGTACGACTGCGGCGCCCCGTCGACCGTGAGCAGCCAGGCCCGCGCTCGATCGACATCGGGCATCAACTTGGCGAACCCATGATCGACGGCACGGGCGACGGGCAAGGATTCGGTCACCTCTCAATTGTGCCCGCACTGGAGCGCCCCTCAGGGGCGCGGGGAACTGCGCGACCAGCCACAACCGGCCCGCAGTCCCCCACATGCACCAGCCACCCTCACTCGACGGCTGTCACGGTGCCCGCACCGACGGTCCGCCCACCCTCACGGATGGCGAACCCCAGCCCCGGCTCCAACGGCACCTCCCGCCCCAACTCCACGGTCATCGTCACCGTGTCACCAGGCCGGGCGACCGCGATGTCACCGAGGTCGACGTCGCCCACCACATCCGCCGTCCGGATGTAGAACTGCGGCCGGTACCCCGTGGAGACGGGCGTCGTGCGCCCGCCCTCACGCGTGGACAGCACGTACACCTGCGCCGAGAACCGCCGCCGCGGCTTCACACTCCCCGGCGCCGCCACGACATGCCCCCGCCGCACCGCGTCCCGGGGCACCCCGCGCAGCAGCAGGGCCACGTTGTCCCCGGCCTGCGCCTCCTCCATGGGCTTGCCGAAGGTCTCCAGGCCGATGACCACGCTCTCCACCGAGGCACCGAGGACGTCGACGCGGTCCCCCATCCGCACGGTGCCGCGCTCGACCGCGCCGGTCACCACCGTCCCCCGGCCGGTGATGGTGAGCACGTTCTCCACGGGCATCAGGAACGGCGCGTCCAGATACCGCTCGGGCATGGGCACGTAGGTGTCCACCGCGTCGAGCAGCGCCTCGACGGACGCCGTCCACCGCGGGTCCCCTTCGAGGGCCTTCAGCCCGGAGACCCGTACGACGGGCACGGCGTCCCCGCCGTAGCCGTGCTCGGTGAGCAGGTCGCGCACCTCCAGCTCGACCAGGTCGATGAGCTCCTCGTCGCCCGCGTCGGCCTTGTTGAGGGCGACGACGACGTGGTTCACGCCCACCTGGCGGGCGAGCAGTACGTGCTCGGCGGTCTGCGGCATGATCCCGTCGAGCGCGGAGACGACGAGGATCGCCCCGTCGAGCTGCGCGGCCCCGGTGACCATGTTCTTGACGTAGTCGGCGTGGCCCGGCATGTCCACGTGGGCGTAGTGCCGGGTGTCCGTCTCGTACTCGACGTGCGCGATGTTGATGGTGATGCCCCGCGCGGCCTCCTCGGGGGCCCGGTCGATGCGGTCGAAGGGCACGAAGGTGCCGGCGCCGCGGTCGGCGAGGACCTTGGTGATGGCGGCGGTCAGGGTGGTCTTGCCGTGGTCGACGTGACCCATCGTGCCGATGTTGAGATGCGGTTTGGTGCGGACGTATGCCGTCTTGGGCATGGCGATACCTCGAAGCCTCTGCGGTGAAGTGTGGGGACCCCCAAGGACTCGCCGACCCTCCCCCTGCGGGGTCCGCCGGACGATCCGGAGAGGGTCAGCTTCGGGCGCCGTCTGCTGCGGCCAGGAAGACGGGAACGGCAGCCTTCGGAGCATCCGCGACTGCGGATGCTGCGAGAACGAAGGCGTACCGGAACATGACGCAGATCATTGCCGACGCGTTGTCCCACGTCGAATGGTTTTTCGCGACCCCCTGGGCGCACAACGCACAGGATCCATACGGCGATCACACACATTTGTCGGTTAGTGTCACCGGATGCTCGATGCCACCACCCGCTCTGGCGGCACCGCCACGGCCTCTCCCCCGGCCTCCGCCTCGGAACTCGCCGTCGCCGTCCCCGCCGCGGACCTCGCCGTCCCGGCTCCGTCGGGCTTCGCCGCGCGCTGCACGAGAGTACTGCTGTCCCCCTGGTCGCGGCTGTCCCTGCTGTTCGCCCTGCTCGCGGGTGCCGCCTCGGCCGTCCTGCTCTTCGAACCGCAGCGGCTGCTGGCCGACGGCTGGCCGCCGCAGCTCGGCGGGGCCGCGGCGGCGCTGGTGTTCGCGGCAGCGTACGGGCTGTGCACGGTCGCCTTCGTGCCCCGCCCGCTGCTCAACCTGGCGGCGGGCGCGCTCTTCGGCTCGCAGCTCGGCACCGGCGCGGCGATCGCGGGCACGGTGATCGGTGCCGGTATCGCCTTCACGCTCGGCCGGGTGCTCGGCCAGGACGCGCTGCGGCCGCTGCTGCGGGGGCGCTGGCTGAAGGCCGCGGACGGGCAGCTCAGCCGGCACGGCTTCCGCTCGATGCTGGCGGCGCGGCTGTTCCCCGGTGTGCCGTTCTGGGCCGCGAACTACTGCGCCTCCGTCTCCCGCATGGGCTATGTGCCGTTCCTGCTCGCGACGGCGCTCGGGTCGATCCCGAACACCGCCGCGTACGTCGTCGCCGGCGCCCGTGCCTCGACGCCGACCTCGCCGGCCTTCCTGATCGCGATGGCCTGCATCGCGCTGCCGGCGCTGGCGGGCGCGGTGGTGGCCTGGCGCAAGAGGCACGTCCTGCGCGGCCACTGAAGCCCCGCGCCGGCCCCGGCCGCCGCTACACAGCTTCCAGGATCATCGCGTTGGCGAGTCCGCCCGCCTCGCACATCGTCTGAAGGCCGTACCGCGCCCCGCGTTCCCGCATCGCGTGCACGAGGGTCGTCGTCAGCCGGGTGCCGCTCGCGCCGAGCGGGTGGCCGAGGGCTATCGCCCCGCCGTGCACGTTGACCTTGTCCAGGTCGGCGCCGGTCTCCTGCCGCCAGGCGAGCACGACGCTGGAGAACGCCTCGTTGACCTCGAACAGGTCGATGTCGTCCAGGGAGAGACCCGCCCGGCGCAGCACCTTCTCCGTGGCCGGGACGACACCGGTGAGCATGAGGATCGGGTCGGAGCCGGTGACGGCGAAGCTGTGCAGCCGTGCGAGGGGGCGCAGGCCGAGGCGGGCCGCCGTCTCGCCGGAGGTGATGAGCACGGCCGAGGCGCCGTCGTTGACCGGGCTGGCGTTGCCCGCGGTCACGTTCCACTCGATCTGCGGGAAGCGCTCGGCGTAGGCGGGGTCGTAGTAGGCGGGCTTCAGTCCGGCGAGGGTCTCGGGGGTGCTGCCCGGCCGTACGCACTCGTCGCGGGTGACGCCGTCCAGAGGGGCGACCTCGGTGTCGAACAGGCCGGCGTCCCAGGCCGCCGCGGCCTTGTGGTGCGAGGAGACCGCGAAGGCGTCCAACTGCTCGCGGGTCAGGGACCACTTGGCGGCGATGAGTTCGGCGCTGATGCCCTGCGGGACGACGCCGTCCCGGTAGCGCTCGGCGACCCCGGGGCCGAAGGGGTCCTTGCCGGGCGGCACGTTCGACCACATCGGCACCCGGCTCATCGACTCCACACCGCAGGCGACCACGAGGTCGTACGCACCCGCCATGACGCCCTGTGCCGCGAAGTGCACGGCCTGCTGGGAGGAGCCGCACTGGCGGTCGACCGTGGTCGCGGGGACCGACTCCGGGAAGCCCGCCGACAGGACGGCGTAGCGGGTGGTGTTCATGGCCTGTTCGCCGACCTGGTCGACGGTGCCGCCGATGACGTCGTCGATCAGCGCCGGGTCGACGCCGGAGCGCTCGACGAGAGTGCGCAGGGTGTGGGCGAGGAGTTCGACGGGGTGCACGTGGGCGAGGGCGCCGTTCGGCTTGCCCTTGCCCACGGGGGTGCGTACGGCTTCGACGATGACTGCGTCACGCATGGTGGGGGCCTCCACGACTACGGGCGATTACCGGTGAGTAGGAAATCCAAACTCACCATAGCTTCGTAGGTTGGAAAAACAAACCCTCCCCTAGAATCAGCTCCATGGCCGCTCCCAAGGACCCGCGCCCCTGCTCGATCGCCGACACCCTGGCGCTCGTCGGCGAGAAGTACTCCCTGCTCGTCCTGCGCGAGGTGTGCCTGGGCAACGGACGCTTCGACCAGCTCGTGCGCAACATCGGCGCCCCGCGCGACGTCCTGGCCACCCGGCTGCGCCGGCTGGTCGCCGCCGGGATCCTGACCAAGCACCTCTACAGCGAGCGGCCGCAGCGCTTCGAGTACCGGCCCACCCGGGCGGGACTGGAACTGGAGCCGGTTCTGCTGACCCTCATGGCGTGGGGCGACCGCCATCTCCGCCAGGACGACGACCGCCCGATGGTGGTCGAACACAGCTGCCACCACGAACTGACCCCCGTCGTCACCTGCGCGGCCTGCGGCGAACCGCTCTCCCACGAGGACCTGACGGCCCACCCGCAGTCCCCCGGCTGGACGGTGACGGGACCGACGGCGGCCTAACACCCGCCCGGCGGCCGGGCCCCCGCTCCCACGCCCCTGTGCCGGGGCTGTCATCCCGGGACGCTACGCTGCCCCTCGCGCCCTGATCACCTCCTCCGGTGAGCTGGTGTGCGCCCGCCGCCCCTTCCACGATCAGCGCTTGGACTCCGTAACCTCATGTCTTGGTTTGAATCCCTCATCCTCGGACTCGTCCAGGGGCTGACCGAGTTCCTCCCCGTCTCCTCCAGCGCGCACCTGCGGCTGACCGCGGCCTTCTCGGGCTGGAAGGACCCGGGAGCGGCCTTCACGGCGATCACCCAGATCGGCACCGAGGCGGCCGTCCTGATCTACTTCCGCAAGGACATCGGGCGGATCATCTCGGCCTGGGTCCGGTCGCTCACCAACAAGGAGATGCGCCGGGACCACGACGCCCAGATGGGCTGGCTGGTGATCGTCGGCTCGATCCCGATCGGCGTCCTCGGAGTGACGCTCAAGGACCAGATCGAGGGCCCCTTCCGCGATCTGCGGATCACCGCCACGATGCTGATCGTGATCGGCATCGTCATCGGCATCGCCGACCGGATGGCTGCCCGTGACGAGAACGGCGGCCGGCACCGCGCGGCCAAGGAGCGCAAGTCGCTCGAGGACCTGAGCGTCAAGGACGGCCTGATCTTCGGTCTCTGCCAGGCCTGCGCCCTCGTCCCGGGCGTCTCCCGCTCCGGCGCCACCATCAGCGGCGGCCTGTTCATGGGCTACCAGCGTGAGGCCGCGGCCCGCTACTCCTTCCTCCTCGCCATTCCGGCGGTGCTCGCCTCCGGCCTGTTCGAGCTCAAGGACGCGATGGAGAGCGACCACGTCTCCTGGGGTCCGACGATCTTCGCCACGATCATCGCCTTCGTGGTCGGATACGCCGTCATCGCGTGGTTCATGAAGTTCATCTCGACGAAGAGCTTCATGCCCTTCGTCTGGTACCGCATCGCCCTCGGCATCGTCATCATCGTGCTGGTCACGACGGGTGCGCTGAGCCCCCACGCGGCCGAGTCGGCGGGCTGACATCCGGCGGCCGGGCCGTCAACTCACCCCGGTCGCGCCGGAGTTCCGCACCGGCGCGGAAAATCCGTGACCAATCACATACGGCATCCGTAGCCGCCTGGTAGCGGACCGTCAGTTCTTGCGCCTACGCTTGTTCCCATGCTCCCCGATTCCATGACCTCTGGTTCCGTGCGGTCTGCTGCCGAAGTCAACGAACACATCCGCGCCCTGTGGATGCGCGCCGGCGGCACCCTCTCGGCCCAGGAGCGCGCGGAGTACGAGCTGTTGGTGGTCGAATGGGCGGCCGCGATCCGCGGTGACGTCGTCGAGGCCGCCTGAACCGGCGGCCCCGCCCGCAGCGGCCCCCGGCGGGTCATGCCCCCAGGTGGCCCAGCGCACCCGGGTCCAGGGGATACGGCCGCTCCTCGGGCAACAGCTGTGCCGCGCGCTCCGGTTCACCCGCCCGCACCCGTGCGTGGATCTCCGCGGCCAGAGGCGTCACGTCCTCGATGCCCACGATCCACTCGTCCGCGTACCGGGCCGTGGCCTCGCCCGCGAGCCCCAGCTGAAGGGACCGGTACGGCAGCGGGTTCAGGTGCAGGTCCCGTTCCGGGTCCCACTGCACCCGCGCGGGTGCATCCCTCAACCGGCGCTTCCAGGCGGCCTGGTCACCGTGCAGCTCGGGCACGTGGTGGGACAGACACGCGTTGCGCAGGGCCCACTGGAACCCCGACCGGCTGATCTCGACGGCGAGGACGGTCTCCTGACCCTCCTTCGTGCCCCATCCGCAGCGGTACATCATCCACAGGAACGACGGCTTGATCCAGGTCATGCGGTCGCGCTTCCAGGACGACGGGAAGCGGCCGGTGCGGGCGGCCGGGCCGCCGATCTCCGGGCGGTAGGCCTGGTAGACGGTGATCGTGGACTCCGTATGGCGGGCGCGCACACGGTACTTGGGCTCCTGCCCGACGGTACTGACTGACTGATCGTTCACGCGCCCAGCCTCGGCCCCCGACACCGGTCACGGCCACCGAATATCCCCGCGCCCCCCTTGGCGGCGCCCCCGCGATGCCCAACACTGAGCCGATGACGCAGCGTGTGGAGCTAGCCACCGTGATGGACCGACTGGCCGTCGACGAACTGATCACCGACTACGCGACAGCCGTGGACGACGGCGACTGGGAGGCGTACCGAGGTCTGTTCACCCCCGACGGGCGGGCGGACTACCGCTCGGCCGGCGGCATAGAGGGCGAACCCGCCAGGGTCGCCGACTGGCTCGCGGAGAGCATGCGGCTGTTCTCGATGCGCCAGCATCTGATCGTCAACCGCCGGCTCCGCTTCGGCCTCCACGACCAGGACACCGGCGACACGGTCCGCGTCCGTGCCGACTACGTCAACCCCATGCGCCTCGCCGAGGACGAAGGCGCCGCGCCCGACTTCGTCTGCGGCGGCCGCTACGCCTTCGGGCTGCTGCGCACCCACGACGGCTGGCGGCTGCGCGAAGTCGTCGTACAGGAGAAGTGGCGGCGCCTGCCGAGTCCCGCTCCGGCACCTGTGATCAACTGAGCCGGGATCCTTGAGGTCCCGGGCGCCCGCGACGCGCACACTGGAGTCACCCACGGGGTAGGAGGCGCCGTATGAAGACGTTCGGCCACCGGCTCGCCTCCCCGTGGCGGCGCTCGACCGCCGCCGCGCTGGCGGGCGCCCTCCCTGTCCTCGCCTTCCCCGCACCCTCCCTGTGGTGGTTCGCCTACGTCGCCCTCGTCCCCTGGATCCTGCTGATCCGCTCGGCACCGACCGGGAAGCGGGCGGCGTACGACGGCTGGTGCGGCGGGTTCGGCTTCATGCTGGCGATGCACCACTGGCTGCTGCCGAGCCTGCATGTGTTCACGTTCGTCATCGCCGCGCTGCTCGGCGCGCTGTGGGCCCCGTGGGGCCTGCTGGTGCGCCGCTGTCTGGCCGGGGCGCCCTCGTGGGGCCGGATCGCGGCCGCGCTCGTCGTCCTGCCGTCGGGCTGGCTGGCGGTGGAACTCGTGCGGTCCTGGCAGGGACTCGGCGGCCCCTGGGGCGTGCTCGGCGCCAGTCAGTGGCAGGTGGAGCCGGCGCTGCGGCTGGCCTCGGTGGGCGGCGTATGGCTGCTCAGCTTCCTGGTGGTCACCGTGAACGTGGCGGTCGCCGTCCTGGCCGCGGTCCGCGCGTCGCGGGTGCCGGCCGTGGCCGCCCTGGCCGCGACCGCCGTGGCGGCTTCGGCGGCCTGGGTGTGGTCGCCGCGCCCCGACACCGGGAGGCAGGCCAGGATCGCGGTCGTCCAGCCCGGTGTCGTCAAGGGCGGCGACCAGCGCTTCGTACGCGAGGAACAGCTCACCCGCGAGCTGGCCGGCCGGGACGTGGACCTGATCGTCTGGGGCGAGAGCAGCGTCGGCTTCGATCTCGGCGACCGGCCCGACCTGGCCCGTCGGATCGCGGCGCTCTCCCGCGAGACCGGCGCCGACATTCTGGTCAACGTGGACGCCCGGCGCTCCGACAGGCCCGGCATCTACAAGAGCTCGGTCCTCGTCGGACCCGGGGGCCCGACCGGTGACCGCTACGACAAGATGCGGCTGGTCCCCTTCGGCGAGTACATCCCGGCCCGCTCGCTGCTCGGCTGGGCGACCTCGGTCGGCAAGGCGGCGGGCGAGGACCGCAGGAAGGGCTCCGGGCAGGTGGTGATGGACGTCGGGCACGGGCTGCGGATCGGCCCGATGGTGTGCTTCGAGACCGCCTTCCCCGACATGACCCGCCATCTCACCGAGGACGGCGCGGACATCCTGGTCGGCCAGTCCGCCACGTCGACGTTCCAGCAGAGCTGGGCCCCCGGGCAGCACGCCACGCTCGCCGCCCTGCGGGCCGCCGAGACGGGCCGCCCGATGGTCCACGCGACGCTGACGGGCGTCTCCGCCGTCTACGACGCGAGCGGCCGGCGCATCGGCCCGTGGCTCGGTACGGACGCGAGCACCACCCGGGTGTACGAGGTTCCGCTGGCGGGCGGCGTCACGCCGTACGTCCGTTACGGCGACTGGGTGCTGCACGGGGTGCTGCTGGTCCTCGCCGGGTGGGCCGTGGCCGAGGGCGCGCGCCTCCTCCGGCTCAGGCGGCCCGCTCCCGCACCGCCCGTACCACCCGTTCGCACAGTTCGTGAGTCGCCAGCGCGTCCCGGGCGCTGAGCACCTTGCCGGCGCGCACCGCGTCGAGGAAGGCGAGCACCGCCTGCTCGATGCCGCGCTGGCGGGCCACCGGAACCCAGTCGCCGCGCCGCCGCACGGTCGGCTGGCCCTTGTGGTCGATCACCTCGGCGAGGTTGACCACCTGGCGCTTGGTGTCCTGTCCCGACACCTCCAGGACCTCCTCGGCGGAGCCGCTGAGCCGGTTCATCACGCCCAGCGCGGTGAAGCCGTCCCCGGCCAGCTGGAGCACGACGTGGTGCAGCAGCCCGTTCTCCGTGCGGGCGCGGACGGTCACGTCGTCGATCGGTCCGGGCACCAGGAACCGCAGGGTGTCGACGACATGGATGAAGTCGTCGAGGATCATCGAGCGCGGCTCCTCCGGCAGCCCGATCCGGTTCTTCTGCATCAGGATCAGCTCGCGCGGGTGGTCGGCGCACTGCGCGTACCCGGGGGCGTAGCGCCGGTTGAAACCGACGACGAGCGAGATGTCGCGTGCCTCCGCGAGCTCCACCAGCCGCTCGGAGTCGGCCAGTTCGTACGCCAGGGGCTTGTCGACGTACGTCGGTACCCCCGCCTCCAGCAGCCGCGTCACGATCTCCGGGTGCACGGCGGTCGGCGCGTGGACGAAGGCCGCGTCGAGTCCGACGGCGAGGAGCGCGTCCAGGTCGGCGTGGCGCTGCCCCGCGGGCAGATGCAGGCTGTCGGCGACCCGGGCGAGCGTCGCGGGAGTGCGGGTCTGAAGGTGCAGCTCGACGTCGGGACGGCTGCCGAGTACCGGCAGATACGCCTTCTGAGCGATGTCACCGAGTCCGATGCAGCCGACCTTCACAAGGCTCTCCTCCAGCGGTTGCCTGCCGGGTTCTGCCGGCGTTCTGCCGACGCTCTGCCAGCGTTCTGCCGGAAGCATACGACCGCCGCGTAAGCCACCGGCCGGTGAGCCGTCCCCGGAGCCGGAAATCGCTGGTGACCAGGGGTGAGTTGGGCCAGGATGCGGGGATGACCACTGAACGCAGCGAACCCGCCACCACCGCCGACGAACGCACCATGCTGGAGGGCTGGCTGGACTACCACCGCCAGACCCTGGCCTGGAAGTGCGAGGGACTGACCGACGCCCAGCTCAGGACCGCCGCCGTGGAGCCGTCCGAGCTGTCCCTGATGGGGCTGGTGCGGCACATGGCGGAGGTCGAGCGAGGCTGGTTCCGCAAGGTGCTGGTCGACGACGATCCCGGGCCGATCTACTACAGCGACGCCGACCCGGACGGCGAGTTCCACCTCACCGAGGCCGACACCTGGAAGGAGGCGTACGCCACCTGGCAGGCCGAGATCGACACCGCCCGGAAGAACGCCGCCCGCTTCGGCCTGGACGACATCTCCGTGGGCAGGAGCAAGCGCACCGGTGACCGGTTCAACCTGCGCTGGATCTACACCCACATGATCGAGGAGTACGCGCGGCACAACGGCCACGCCGACCTGATCCGCGAGCGCGTCGACGGTGCCATAGGGGACTGACGTCACCTCCGCGGGGCGCGCGCCCTCCGTACGGGGTCGGAGATCACCCGTGTGGGGCAACCTCCGCTTGTCCACTGCCCCAAAGGCGGCTCGACCCACCAGAGTTGCGCGGGTGCATCGAACGACGACCACCGCAACGCTCCTGGTCACCGTGGCTGTCTCGGCCCTCGCCGGCTGTGTGACGATCCAGCGCCCGCCCGCGTCCGGTCCGCCGGCGGCGCCGTCCCAGCCGTCGGCGCCCCGACCGGACGGGCCGTCGGAGCCGCAGATCGTGCAGGCACCGGCCCGCGAGGCCCTGGAAATGATCGGCCCGTCCCGCCGCCCCACCCCGACCGCGTCCACGACCGCGACGCAGGGCGCCGCCCCCTCGCTCCGCGCGCGCCCGCAGCAGCCGCCGCGCTCGCACCCGTCCCACCCCGAACGTCCGCGACCGCGCGGCCCCGAGGCCCGCCACCCCGGGCGACCGCACGTCGAGATCCCCGACGTGGCCCGGACGATTCCCCGGAACCAGCAGGACGTCTGTGCCCTCGGCAAGCAGTACGGCAAGTGGCGGGCGGACAGCCCCGAGGCCATGATCTGCGAGCAGACCTACGTGCGTTGAGGATCTGCGGGCGTTGAGGTCCCGGGGGGGGCTGGTCCTAAGGTCCGCCCTCCCCGCGGCCCCTCCCCCGTCGGAGCCCGTCCGAGCCGCCCCGTCGGGTCCTACGCCCGGCCGCCGGCCCCGTCTCCCTCGCCGAGCCGTAGCTCCAGACGGCTGATCGCCCCCCGTACCCCGTCGCCGTAACCGTCGTCGCCCAGAGCGTCGGACGCTCCCCGCGCCCGGCGCAGAT
Organism: Streptomyces lincolnensis; assembly: GCF_001685355.1. GTDB lineage: Bacteria > Actinomycetota > Actinomycetes > Streptomycetales > Streptomycetaceae > Streptomyces > Streptomyces lincolnensis. The sequence continues at coordinate 1,836,488 of NZ_CP016438.1, forward strand.
GGGTGCGGGCGGCTTCCGTGCGGCCGAGTTTCACGTAGTCGGCGGCCAGGTTCAGATGGAGCGAGGGGTACAGCGCGCGCACCGCGAGCGCTCCCTCGTAGGCCTGGAGCCGGTCGTTGGTCAGCTCCTCGGCGGCCGTCAGGGCCCTGAGGTCCCAGGCGAGTTCGTCGAACGGGTCGTCCTGGGTGTCGGCCATGTAGTGGGCGAGCGTGCAGCGGTGCAGCGGGTCGCCGTCCTCGCCGATCTCCGTCCAGAGATCGAGGAACCGCTGCCGGGCCTCCTCGCGGTCGCCCGCGTGATGCAGCATCACGGCCTGTCCGATCCGTGTCAGGAGCCCGTCCACGGCCGCCTGCCCCTGTCGCTCCGCCACCGCGTCCTCCGCACACTCATGGGCTGTTCGTCCCGACGCTAGCCGCAGCCACTGACAATCCCGGTCAGGCGGCACCGGGCCGGCCGGACGGGAACCGGCCCGGCCACGAGGTCAGCCCAGGTTCGGGATGCGCCAGTCGATCGGCTCGTGGCCCTGCTGGGCGATCGCCTCGTCGATCTGCGTGAACGGGCGGGAGCCGAAGAACTTCTTCGCCGACAGCGGGGAGGGGTGCGCGCCCTTGACCACGATGTGCCGGCTCTCGTCGATCAGCGGGAGCTTCTTCTGCGCGTAGTTGCCCCAGAGCACGAAGACGGCCGGGTCGGGCCGCTCGGCCACCGCCCGGATCACCGCGTCGGTGAACTTCTCCCAGCCGCGGCCCTTGTGCGAGTTGGCCTCGCCGCCGCGGACCGTGAGCACCGCGTTGAGCAGCAGGACGCCCTGCCGGGCCCACGGCATGAGGTAGCCGTTGTCGGGGATCTCGTGTCCGAGCTCCTCCTTCATCTCCTTGTAGATGTTGCGGAGCGAGGGCGGGGTCTTCACGCCGGGGCGGACCGAGAAGCACAGACCGTGGCCCTGGCCCTCGCCGTGGTACGGGTCCTGACCCAGGACGAGGACCTTCACGCCCTCGTACGGCGTCGCGTCGAGGGCGGCGAAGACCTCCTCGCGCGGAGGGTAGACGGGGCCCTTCGCCCGCTCCTCCTCGACGAAGTCCGTCAGCTCCTTGAAGTAGGGCTTCTGAAGTTCGTCGCCCAGAACCCCGCGCCAGGACTCGGGCAGCATGGCGATGTCGGTCACGTCAACTTCCTTACGGTGTGCGGTCACTGGGTGGGGCCACCACGTCGTGCGGTCGCTTCCAGGTCTCTGAACCTACAGGCGACCACTGACAGCCGCCCCCACGGACCGCACAACCGGGCTGCTACCAGGCGGTCTTCCAGGACAGCTCCCACATGACCATCATCGTCGCCGGGTCGATGACCTTCTCCAGGCCGGCGATCTCCTCGTTCGCGGCCACGTACTGCTTGCCCTGCCACAGCGGCACCAGCCGGGCGTCTTCCACGAGGATCCGCTGGGCGGCCACGATCTGGTCGGCCACGGCCGCCCGGTCGCTCTCCGCGCGTGACTGCGGCAGCAGCTTGCCGGTGATCTCGGGCGAGTCGTAGGGCGTGCCGAGCGCGTTCTGCTGGCCGACGAAGGGCGCGATGAAGTTGTCGGCGTCGTTGAAGTCGGGGAACCAGCCGCGCCCGAACACCGGGTACTCGCCCTTCTGGTAGCCCTCGACGTAGGTCTTCCAGGGACGGCTCTTGAGCGTGACCGTGAACAGCTCGGAGGCCTCCAGCTGCCGCTTCAGCTCCTCGAAGGCGGGCTTGGTCGTCGAGCCGTAGCGGTCGCTGGTGTACCAGAGGGTCAGCGGGACCCGGTCGGTGATGCCCGCTTCCGTGAGGATCGACTTCGCCTTGGTCACGCTGGGGGTGCCGAAGTCGTCGAGGAAGCCGTTGGTGTGGCCCACCAGACCTCTGGGGATCATGGAGTACAGCGGCTCGACGGTGTCCTTGTAGATGTTGTGGGCGAGCGCCGGGCGGTCGATGACCTGGGCGACCGCCTTGCGGACCGCGGGCTTGGCGGCCCATGGGTCGCTGGGGTTGAACACCAGGTAGCTGATCTCGGTGGTGGGGTTGGCGACGAGCTGGAGCCCCTCCGCCTTCTGGTTGACCTCGATGTCCACGGTGTCCGAGGCGCCGAGACCGCGGTAGATGACCGAGATCTGCTTGTCCTTGAGGGCCTTGACCATCTCGTCCGACTGCTGGAAGTAGCGGATGGTGACGGCGTTGTTCTTCCGGTCCGCGATGCCCTTGTAGTTGCCGTTGCGGACCAGCTCGGCCTTCTTGCCCTCCTCGTAGGAGGAGAGGCCGTAGGGCCCGGAGCCGCTGATCCTGCCGTCCTTGCGGAGCTCGTCCGCGGGGTACTCGTCGGGGTTCACGATCGACATGGCGGGCGTGGTGAGCACCAGGGGGAAGGTGGCGTCGGGCTGGCTGAGGTGGAAGACGACCTCACGGTCGCCCTTGGCCTGCACCCGGTCGAGGGTGGCCAGCAGACCGGCGGGGCCACCGTTGACGTTGATCGACCTGATCCGGTCGAAGGAGTGCTTGACGGCCTTGGCGTCCAGCCGGTCGCCGTTGGAGAACTTCAGGCCCTCGCGCAGCGTGCAGCTGTACACAGTGCTCGAACTGTCCGTGAACGCACAGTTCTCGGCGGCGTCGGGCTCGGGCTCGGACGCGCCGGGGCTGTAGTTCAGGAGGGTCTGGTACACGTTGCGGAACAGTTCCCAGGAGTTGTCCCAGGAGGCCGCGGGATCCAGCGTGGCGGGAGCACTGGTCGTCCCCACGACGACCGGCTTCTCGTCTCCGGAGGCGTCCGAGGAGAACACCCCGCATCCGGCCAGCACGGATATGGACGCGACGGCCGCGAGCGGCGGCAGGTATCGGTTCCGGATGAACACGCGCTTGCTCCTCGAAATGCCGTACCAAGAGTTGGCAGACCTTACCGCAGCGCTCCGCCCGCTGAACCTACCTTCGAATCGACCGGTTGATCGAATTTCCTTGACTACGTTGTCATCGGACCGTGCGGGCCCGTATCCGGCGGCACGGGCGCCCGCGTCGGCGGGTGCCCGTGCCGTGGTGCCGAAGGTCAGCCGACGCCGGCGTTGAGGAAGATGCCGCCGTCGACGACGAGCGTCTGCCCGGTGATCCAGTCGGACTGGTCCGAGGTGAGGAACGCGGCGGCGCCGCCGATGTCGGAGGGCACGCCGAGCCGGCCGAGCGGGTAGGCGGCGGCCGCCTCCTCCTCCCGGCCCTCGTACAGGGCCTGGGCGAACTTGGTCTTCACGACGGCCGGGGCGATCGCGTTGACCCGGACCTTGGGCGAGAACTCGTGCGCCAGCTGGATGGTCAGGTTGATCATCGCGGCCTTGCTGATGCCGTAGGCGGCGATGAAGGGCGAGGCGGAGACGCCCGCGACGGAGGCGATGTTGACGATCGCGCCGCCGTTGTCCTTCTGCCAGGCGTGCCAGGTCCGCTGCGCGAAGCCGAGCGCCGAGATGACGTTGGTCTCGAAGACCTTGCGGGCCACGTTCAGGTCCAGGTCGGCGATCGGGCCGAACACCGGGTTGGTCCCGGCGTTGTTGACCAGGTAGTCGACGCGGCCGAAGGCCTCCATGGCGCGCTCGACGGCGACGGCCTGGTGGGCCTCGTCGTGGGCCTTGCCGGCGACGCCGACGACCCGGTCGGCGCCGAGCTTGTCGACGGCCTCCTTGAGGGCGTCCTCGTTGCGGCCGGTGATGACGACGCGGTCGCCGCGGGCGACGAGCGCCTCGGCGACGCCGTAGCCGATGCCGCGGCTGGCGCCCGTGACGAGCGCGGCCTTGCCGGAGAGTTCAGGCAGTGCAGTCATGGTCCTGTTTCCCTAGTCGAGCGGTCCGCCGGCCACGTACAGCACCTGGCCGGAGACGAAGCCGGCCGCCTCGCCCGTGAAGAAGGCGATCGCGTTGGCGATGTCGTCCGGCTCGCCGACGCGGGCGACGGGGATCTGGGTGGCGGCCGCGGCCTTGAAGTCCTCGAAGCCCATGCCGACGCGGTCGGCGGTGGCCTTGGTCATCTCGGTGGCGATGAAGCCGGGGGCGACGGCGTTGGCGGTGACGCCGAACTTGCCGAGCTCCTTGGCGAGGGTCTTGGTGAAGCCCTGGAGTCCGGCCTTGGCGGCCGAGTAGTTGACCTGGCCGCGGTTGCCGAGAGCGGAGGACGAGGAGAGGTTGACGATGCGGCCGAAGCCGGCGTCCACCATGTGCTTCTGGCAGGCCTTGGACATCAGGAAGGCGCCGCGCAGGTGCACGTTCATGACCATGTCCCAGTCGGCGACACTCATCTTGAACAGCAGGTTGTCGCGCAGCACGCCCGCGTTGTTGACCAGGATGGTCGGCGCGCCGAGCTCCGTGGCGACACGCGCCACGGCCGCCTCGACCTGGGCCTCGTCGGAGACGTCGCAGCCGACCGCGAGAGCCTTGCCGCCGGCCGCGGTGATCTTCTCCACGGTGTCCTTGCAGGCGGCCTCGTCGAGGTCGAGCACGGCGACCGCGCGGCCCTCGGCGGCCAGTCGTACGGCGGTGGCGGCCCCGATGCCGCGCGCTCCGCCGGTGACCACGGCGACCCGCTGCTCAGTGGTGGACATTCCTGGTTCTCCTCGCCCTAGAGAGAGTGCGTCCGCTGGGTGAGCGACCGCTTAGTACCTTCGGCAGACGTGACGCTAGAAGCACGGGCACGCGGTGTCAACGCCCCACGAGCCCGGTGTGATCCATTACCTGACCAGCAGCTCCAGCAGCCGCTCGGTCTCGGCCGCCGGATCGGTGGTGAGCCCGGTGTGCACGGGCCCGGGCTGGACGACGGTGGACCGCGGTGCGATCAGCCAGCGAAAGCGCCGTCCGGGGTCGTCACCGGCCGCCTGTCCGGCCGCCGCGCCGCCCGCGCAGACGCCCTCGACGGCCCGCAGCGCGGCCCGTACGCCGGCCACGTCCGCGGCCGGGTCGAGGACCAGCAGCCGGGCCTCGTCGAGGTGGGTGCGCACCCCGACGTAGGACCTGGCGCGGCAGTAGACGAGCACGCCGGCGTTGATGCACTCGCCGCGCTCGACGCGGGGGACGACGCGCAGGAGGGCGTACTCGAAGACGTCCCGGTCGTCGCTCCGGCCGCCCCTGATGATGTGGCGCTCGGTCACCTGGTCCCTCCGATGCCGTTGACGAGGTCGTGGACGACGGCGGCTCGCGCCAGCAGGGGGCGCGCGTAGGCCCGCCGCAGGTCGTCGGCTGTGTCGAAGCCGGGCTCGTCGGTGAGCCAGACGTCCGGGATCTGTGCGGTGACCTCGGTGAGGAGGTCCTCGGTGACCAGGGGGGCCAGGTGTACGGCGGCTCGGGCGATGTCCGGCGCGAAGGAGGCCAGCGCGTGGTCGGAGGCGTCGTAGGGGCGGGCCGCGGAGGCCTCGGCGCCCGGCCAGTTGTGGTGCCAGATCATGGTGGCGCCGTGGTCGATGAGCCACACCTCGTCCCGTCGGCGCAGCAGGTTGGGGTTGCGCCAGGAGCGGTCGACGTTGTTGACGAGCGCGTCGAACCAGACGATGCGGCCGGCCTCCTCGGCGTCGACCGCGAAGGCCAGCGGATCGAAGCCGAGCGCGCCGGAGAGGAAGTCCATGCCCAGGTTGGTGCCGCCGCTGGACTTCAGCAGGCCCTGCACCTCGGGGTCGGGCTCACCGAGGCCGAGGTCGGGGTCGAGGTCGATCGTGACCAGCCGCGGCACCCGGAAGCCGAGCCGCCGGGCGAGCTCCCCGCACACGACCTCGGCGACCAGCGTCTTGCGGCCCTGCCCGGCGCCGGTGAACTTGATGACGTACGTCCCGAGATCGTCGGCCTCGACGAGCCCCGGCAGTGAGCCGCCCTCACGCAGGGGGGTGATGAAGCGGGTCGCGATGACTTCCTTGAGCATCGCCCCAGGCTACTGGGGTGCGGCTGAACAACCGGCGCTCCGGGCGCGTACCTGAGGGCAGTTCGAGAGGTACCCGTGGAAGGGGACGTCAGCATGGCCAGCGAATCGCTTCATCCCGCTTCGGCACCGAGCCGCCGCACCGTCGTGGCGGCGGTGGGCGCGACGGGGCTCGCCATCACGCTGAACGCGTGCGGGTCGGACGACGGAGGGTCCTCGGGGTCTGCCGGGTCCTCCGGCACCGTCCTCGGCAAGACCGCGGACATCCCGGAGGGCGGCGGCAAGATCTTCAAGGAGCAGGGCGTGGTGGTCACCCAGCCCACGGCCGGCGAGTTCAAGGCCTTCTCCTCGAAGTGCACCCACCAGGGCTGTGCCGTGACGGGCATCGCCAAGGGCGTGATCACCTGCCCCTGTCACCAGAGCGAGTTCTCCGTCAGCGACGGCAGCGTGAAGAAGGGTCCGGCGACCCAGGCGCTGCCCGCCGAGAAGATCACGGTGAGCGGGGACTCGATCGAACTGGCCTGAGCCCTCAGGGGCGTCGCGCCCCGCGCGGTCGCCGGAGAAGACAGGCCAGCACCTCCTCCGTGGTCGCGAGGGTCGCCACCAGGGCGAGGGTGTGACGGATCATCGCGGGGGTGTAGTCGGAGGGCACCCCCGCGATGGCGTCCGTCGGCACCAGGGCGGTGTATCCGCGGTTCACCGCGTCGAAGACGGCGTTGGGGATCGCCACGTTGGCCGAGACACCGGTCACGACGAGGGTGCGGCAGCCCAGGTTGCGCAGCAGCGCGTCGACGTCGGTGCCCTGGAGGGGCGAGAGGCCGTGCAGCCGTCGTACGACGAAGTCCTCCTCGGTGACCTCGACGGGAGCCGCCACCCGGACCGCGGTGGTACCGGTGAGCTGCTGGACGGGGAGGCGTTCGGCGGCCCGGAAGAGGCGGGCGTTGCGGTTCGCGCCCCGGCCGTCGGGACGGCGTTCGGCGATCGCGTGGATCACCTGGACACCGGCCTCGTGCGCGGCCCCGACCAGGCGGGCCACGTTGGCGAGGGCGCCCGAGGAGCGTGCCATCGCGGCGAGTTCGGGCAGCGCGCTGTCGGGTCCGACCACGCCCTGCTGGCACTCGACGGTGAGCAGGACGGTGGTCTCGGGGTCGAGCAGATCGCTGAGCTGGTCGTACGACGGCACGGTTGCCCCCTTGTCGCCCACGGTGTGGAGCGGGCGAGGGTAGCCACCATTGCGCGGGGACGGAAGACGACCCATCCTTTTCTGACGTGATGTCAGAGGATCACAGGATCTCCTCTGACACGACGTGAGAGAAAGAGGGGGATGCATGACCGTCACTCAGCGCCGGGGTCGCAAGATCATGATGACGCCCGGTGAGCTGGACGATTTCCTCACCAGCCAGCGCACCTGCCGGGTCGCCACGATCTCCGCCGACGGCGCCCCGCATGTGAGCACCCTGTGGTTCGCGTGGGACGGCACGTCCATGTGGCTCTACTCGGTGGTGCGCAGCAAACGCTGGGCCGATCTGCGGAGAGACCCGCGGGTCGCGATCGTGGTCGACACGGGTGAGGAGTACGACGAACTGCGCGGCGTCGAGCTGTCCGGCACGGTCGAGTTCGTGGGCGAGATACCGCGCACCGGCGAGCTGCGGGCCGAACTCGACGTCCCCGAGACCCTGTTCGCCCGCAAGAACTTCCGGCTGGAGGAGATTCCGCACGACGGCCGGCACGCGTGGGTGCGACTGACGCCGGACAAGATCGTCTCCTGGGACTTCCGCAAGCTCGGTTCCGTGTAGGCCCGAAGCCCGGTTCCGTGTGGCCCAGAAGCTCGGTGCCGTACAGCCCCGATCGGCCGCCGACGGGTCAGACCACCTGCTCCGCCGCGCCTTGCAGCGCCTCGACCGCCGCCCGGATCGACGGGCGGCGGTCGGCGTCCAGACGCCACACCGCGTAGATGTACCGGCGCACCCGCTGACGCACCGGCACGGCCCGCACGCCGGGCGGCATCGGGTCGCGGCCGAGCCGGGGCGCGACGCAGACACCCAGACCGGCGGCCACCAGGGCGAGTTGGGTGTGGTGCTCCTCGGCGCGATGGGCGATCCGGGGCTCGATGCCCTTGGCGCGCAGCGTGTACAGCAGCCATTCGTGGCAGAACTCGCCCTCCGGCCAGGCCACCCAGTCGTCGTCCGCGAAGTCCTCCAGGTCGACCTCGTCCCGCCCGGCGAGGGGGTGTCCCTCGGCGAGGGCGATCTCCACGGGGTCGTCGAGGATCGGCGCCTTGGCGAGCCCCTGCGGCATGGGCAGCGGCTTGTTGTACCAGTCGAGGACCACGGCGAGGTCGGCGTCGCCGCGGAGGACCGCGTTCACCCCCTCCTCCGGCTCCAGCTCCCGGGAGCGCAGCCGCAGGGCCGGATGGTCGGTGCGCAGGGCGGCGAGCGCCGCCGGGAACAGTCCGCGCAGGGCGCTGGGGAACGCCACGAGCCGCAGCTCTCCGACGACCTGTCCGCGCTGGGCCTCCAGGTCGGACTGGGCCAGCTGCACCTGCGACAGGATGCGCGCCGCATGCTCCGCGAGCAGCCGGCCCGCGTCCGTGAGCCGCACCCCCCGGCCGTTCTTGGCGAGGAGCTGCTGGCCGACCTCCCGCTCCAGCTTGGACATCTGCTGGGAGACGGCCGACGTCGTGATGTGCAGCCCCTCGGCCGCGCCGCTGACCGAACCGTGCCGGGCGAGGGCGTCCAGGGTGCGCAGGCGCTCCAGATTCAACATGTAAGCAATACTACGAGATACAGGTCGCCAAAACTCGCTTGTTCTAAGAGATCGACTGCTTCATCGTTACGTCCATGACCACCGCCTCCGCCACCAGGACCCCTGTCCGTTCCGCCTCCCGGCCCCGCCGAACGCTGGACTGGCGCCTGCGCTTCGGCGTCCTCTCGCTCATCTGGGGCTTCAGCTTCCTTCTCATCAAGGTGGGCACGCAGGGGTACGCCCCCTTCCAGGTGACGCTGGGGCGGCTGGTGTTCGGCACAGCGGTGCTCGCCGCGGTGATGGTGGTCAGGCGGGAGCGGCTGCCGCGGGGCATACGCGTCTGGGCGCATCTGGCCGTCGCCGCGTTCTTCCTCAACGCGCTGCCGTTCTCGCTGTTCGCCTACGCGGAGCTGACGATCCCGTCGACGCTCGCGGGGATCTGCAACGCGACCTCGCCGCTGTGGGGCATGGCCCTGTCCCTGGTCGCCCTCTCCGAGGACCGGCCGACCCGGGTCAGGGTCGCGGGGCTCGGGCTCGGCTTCCTGGGCGTGCTGACGGTGCTCGGGGCGTGGCAGGGGTTCCAGGGTGTGGACGCCACCGGCACGGGGCTGGCGCTGGTGGCCTCGCTGAGCTATCCGATCGGCTGGATCTACGTCCGTCGCACGCTCGCGGGGGTCGGACGGTCGCCCCTGTCCATGAGCGGGGCGCAGTTGCTGCTCGCGACGGCCCAACTCGGCGTGGTGACGCCGTTGTTCACCTCGATGCCGGGTCGGTTCCCGGTGGCGCCGACGCTTGCCGTCGTCGCGTTGGGTGCGGTGGGGACGGGGGTGGCGTTTCTGCTCCAGTACCGGCTGGTCTCCGAGGTCGGGCCCACGACGGCCCAGATGGTCACGTACTTCATTCCCGTCATCGCCACGGTCGCGGGTGTGGCGCTGCTCGGTGAGTCCTTGAGCTGGTCCACGCCGGTGGGGGCGGTGATCGTGCTGGCGGGGGCGGCGCTCACTCAGGTCCGGCGGGGCGCCTGAGGGGGTGGCGTGTGGCCATCCGTGTGCGGCTGCGGGTGCGTTGTGGCTTGTCGCGCAGTTCCCCGCGCCCCTGAAGGGCGGAGACCTGAGTCCGTGCCCTAGCCGTACCGCCGGGCCGGTGTGGGGCCTGTCGCCGCTGCCACCGCCGCCGCCAGGGACTCGGCGTCCCGCGCGGTCAGTGTCGACACGGTGATGCGGACCGCCGGTGGAGCCGCGATACGGAAGCGGGCTCCGGGGGCGACCGCCCAGCCGGCGTGGAGGAGGCGGGCGACGGCGCCGGTCTCGTCGGGGACGGGCACCCAGACGTTCATGCCGGTACGGCCGTGGGCCTCGATGCCGTGGCCGGCCAGGGCATCGATCAGCAGGGTCCGGCGTTCGCGGTAGGCGGCGGCCACCGCGGTGGTGTCGAGGGCGCCGTCGGCCCACAGCCGGACCACGGCGCGCTGCACGATGCGGCTGACCCAGCCGGGCCCGAGCCGCTGCCGTCCGCGGACCCGGTCGACGGTGACGGGGTCGCCGGTGAGGACGGCGAGCCGCAGGTCGGGGCCGTAGGCCTTGGCGACCGAGCGGACGAAGGCCCAGTGCCGGGTGACACCCGCGAGGGGGTGCAGGGGCACGTCGACGATGCCGTGACCGTGGTCGTCCTCGATCAGCAGGGTCTGAGGGTGCGCGCGGAGCACGGATCGCAGGGCACGCGCGCGCGTGGCGCTCACCGCGGCACCCGTCGGGTTCTGCGCCCGGCCGGTGACGATCAGCACTCGGGCCCCCGCCTCCAGGGCACGTCGGACGTCGTCGGGGCGCGGGCCGTCGTCGTCGACGCCCACCGGGGCGGCGCGCAGGCCCAGGGCCGGGACGAGGTCGAGGAGGCTGCCCCAGCCCGGGTCCTCCACGGCGACGGTGTCCCCCGGCTTGAGGTGCGCGGCGAGAACCCGCTCGATCGCGTCGAGGGATCCGGACAGTACGGCGAGGGGGCCCTCCGGCACCCCGTCGGCGGCCAGCTCCGCGCGCGCCCGACGCGCCAGCTCCGGTTCCAGCTCCGCATCCCCGTACAGGACCGGCTCGCGGTCGCTCTGCTCGGCGGCGGCCGCGAACGCCTTCGCCACCGAGGGCAGCAGCGCCGTGTCCGGGTTGCCGCTCGACACGTCCCGCACACCCTCGGGCACCTCCACCCGGATGTGCTCCCGGCCCGTCGTGGCCGGCTTGGGACGCACGCGACTGCCCCGGCGCCCCGCGGTCTCGATGACCCCGCGCTCCCGCAGGATCCGGTAGGCGGCCGCGACGGTGTTGGGATTGACACCCAGCCGTGCCGCCAACTCCCGCATGGGCGGCAGCAGTTGCCCGGGGACGAGATCACCCGCCCCCACCGCACGCTCGACACTGGCCGCAATCTCCGCTGCGCCCCGACCTTCGATCCGATACTCTCCTAGCACAAAGACAAGTATGCACTAGTGCAATGGAGAACACCATGCAGGGGTCCCAGCAGACGAGGGCGTCCGCCGCCTACACCCCGACCGACCGCACCGTCCCCACGCGCTCCCCCGACCGGGCCTCGTACGACAAGGATCTGGTGCACTCGATACTCGACGAGGGCTACGTCTGCCATCTCGGCTTCGTCCGCGACGGCGCGCCGGTCGTGCTGCCGACGCTGTACGCCCGGGTCGGCGACCGGCTCTACGTGCACGGCTCGACGGGCTCGCGCCCCCTGCGGATGACCGGCCGGACGGATCCGGGGCTGCCGGTGTGCCTGACGGTCACGCATGTCGACGCGCTGATCCTGGCCCGCTCCGCCTTCCACCACTCGATCAACTACCGGTCGGTGGTGGTGCACGGCGTCGCCCACGACGTGACCGACCCGGAGGAGAAGCGGTCCGCGCTGGACGCGCTGGTCGACCATGTGGTGCCCGGGCGGGCCGCGGACTCCCGGCCGGCCAACAAGAAGGAGCTGGCCGCCACCGCCGTGATCCGCCTCGACCTGGACGAGGTCTCCGCGAAGCTCCGCACCGGCGGTGTCAACGACGAGCCCGAGGACCTCGCCCTGCCCCACTGGGCCGGGGTCGTCCCGCTGCGCAAGGGCTACACCGACCCGGTCGCCGATCCCGGCCTCGCCCCCGGCACCGGACTCCCCGACTACCTGGCGGTCCTGTGATGCTGATCCATCCCTGGGACACGCCCCACGACGACGCCGAGTGGCAGCGGTGGCTCGCCGTCCACGACTTCGGCCAGCTCTGCGTCAACGGCCCTGCGGGCGAGCCGCCGTTCGTCCAGCCCCTGCACTTCGTCCACGACCCGGAGCGCGGCGAGATCGTCACCCACCTCGCCCGGCCCAACCCGCTGTGGGCCGCGCTGGAGGCGGACCCGGTGGTCCTGCTGACCGTGGTCGACGACTACGCGTACGTGCCCGGCCCCTGGCAGGCCGACCCGGACGGCCCGCCCGAGCACGGCACTCCCACCAGCTTCTACGCGGCGGTCCAACTCCGGTGCCGGGCCCATGTCGTGGACGACCCGGCCGAGAAGGCCACGCTCCTCGACCGCCAGGTCGGCCACTTCCAGCCGGAGGGCGGCTCCGCCCCGGTGGCGGTGGGCGAGGTGCCGTACGGGCGGATGCTGCCGGGGATTCGCGGGCTGCGGCTCGAAGTGACCGGTGTGCGGGCGAAGTTCAAGTACGCGAACCACAGGACGACGGTCGTGCAGGACCGGATCGTCGCCGGACTCACGGCCCGGGGCGGCCCGGGTGACGCGGCGGCGCGCGAGCACCTGCTGCGTCGGCGGGGAGCCTGAGGAGCCGACGGGAGGCCTGAGGAGGGGGCCCTTCCACCACGAAGGGCCCCCTGTCTCACGCGGGCACCGGTTCCTCCTGCCGTACCGCCCCGCGCGCCTCGGCCGCCGCGAGCCCCGCGACCGACCCGAGCATCAGCAGGGTGCCGACGAGCGTCGCCGGGGTCAGCCGCTCTCCCAGCAGCGTGACGGCGAGCACGGTGGCGCTCACCGGCTCCAGCAGCATGATCACGGACACGGTGGCCGGCCGGACGACGACGGCGGCCGCGAAGTAGAGGGCGTAGGCGAGAGCCGTGGGAACGGCCGCGATGTACACCAACAGGCCCAGGAGCAGGGCGGGTTGGGCGGTGTGCGGGACCAGACCCTCGGACAGGGCGAACGGCAGCAGGCACAGGCTGGTGACCGCGAACGCCCCGACGGACGTACCGAAGGCGTCGGCTCCCGCGTCCCCGCCCCAGCGGCGCGTGAGCAGGGTCATCACACAGCAGCCGGCCGCCGAGACCAGCCCGAGCAGGACCCCCCAGGGGCGTACGGTCGCGTCCCCGCCGCCGAGCATCAGGACCCCGAGTCCGGCGAGCGCGCCGGCGACGGCGAGGATCCCGCCGCGCCCGAGCCGCTCCCCCAGGGTCAGCCGTGCGCCGAGCGCGATCAGGACGGGTCCGGCGCCGAGGGTGACGACGGTGGCCACGGCCAGCCCGGTGGCGGCGACGGCCGCGAAGTAGGCCGTCTGGAACACCGCCAGACCGACGCCCGTCACTCCGATCCGCAGCACCTTCCGACGCGGTGGTTCGGCTACGGCGTTCCGCACCCGCGGACGCAGACGGCGGGCGGCGAGCAGCAGGACGAGCCCTGCCGCGCACCGCCAGAAGGACAGGGCGACGGGCCCCAGGTCACTGGACCGGTAGGCCAGGGAGGCGACCGCGCCCGCGGTGCCCCAGGCCGTTCCGGCGACGATCAGATAGAGGAGGCCTCGCCCGATGGGCAGGCCGGAGACAGTTTGCGACACGCGTTCTCTCCGCAGATGCGCATGGTGCGCGGAAGTTCGGGAAAGGACGCCCGCTCGGCGGGGTCCACGGACTTCTTCTGCGGGCAGCACCGTCCGCCCGGCGTCGGGCCGGGCTCAGGGGTGTTCCGAGAGCACCCCGGTCTTCCGACAGGGCCCGCCTCAGGCGGCCGGAGGCGGAAGGACGAGCGCGTTCGTGTGCATGACGGGCAGGCTATGCGGCGTTTTCCCGCGCCGACAACTCGGTTTCCGCGCCCCCGCTCGCCACCGGATCCGCCGAGCCCTTGGCGGGCGCCGACGACTGCGCGATGAACGCGCCGGCCAGCACGATCGCACCGCCGACGATCTGCGGTGCCGAGAGGTGCTCACCGAGCAGGATCCAGGCGAGGACGGTGGCGACGACCGCTTCCAGGCAGGCCACGACGCCGGCGACCTGCGGGGAGAGCCTGCGCACCGAGTGCACCCCGGTGACGTAGGCGAGGACCGTGGCGACGAACACGATCCAGGCCAGCAGCAGACCGCCCGAGACCGCCGTGCCGTCCATGTCCGCGGCCCGTCCGAGCACGGACCAGTCCAGCCGCCAGGGGCGGGCCACGACGGTGAGGACGACGGTGCCGACGAGGAAGCCGTAGGCGATGACGCCGAGCGGGTCGGGGGCCTGGTCGCCGGAGTCGCCGCCCTGGTCGGACAGGACGAAGTAGCCGGCCTGGCAGCAGGCGGCGCCGAGGGCGAGGAGCAGCCCGAGGGCGTCGAAGCTCAGACCCGACCAGACCTCGACCACACAGGCCAGCCCGCCGACCGCGAGGACCACGCCGAGCGCGGCGGCACGCGTCACCGACCGCCGCTGCACGAACCGCACCCAGCCGAGCACCAGGGCGGGACCGAGGTACTCGACGAGCAGGGCGACACCGACGGGGATGCGGGAGATCGCGGCGAAGTAGCAGGCCTGGACCCCCGCCACGGCGAGCAGGCCGAAGCCGAGCAGCAGACCGGGACGGCTGCGCAGCAGTCCGCGGTGGCGGACGGCGAGCGGCAGCATCACCAGGGCGGCGCCCGCCACCCGCAGCCACACCACGTGCAGCGGGTCGAGACCGGCCTCGATCAGCGGTTTGGCCGCGACACCGGATCCGCCGAAGGCGAGCGCGGACACGAGCGCGAGGCTCAGTCCCGTGCCCCTGTTCCGGTGGCTCTGGATGCTCTCAGACGTATGCACCGGCACATGATGACAGGCGACGACATGAGCGTCATCCCGCATGACACCTGTCTCACCGAGCGGACCGGATCGACGGGGCGCGGGTGTCCGGATCGACAGGGCGCGGGTGTTCGGATCGATGGCGCGGGGGTGTTCGGAGCGACGGGACACGCGCTCGGATCGGCGGGGCGCGTGTTCAGACGGCCCGATGCAAGCGGCGGTCGATCCGCGCGAGCAGCGCACGGGCGTCGACCCCGGCGCGCTCCAGCACCTCGACCGCCCGGGCCTCCGGGTCGACGACGATCGCGGCGAGCAGGTCCAGGCCGAGGGCAGGTCCGCCGCCGCGCCGGTCGGCGCGCGCCCGGGCGTATTCCATCGCCCCGGCGGCCAGCGGCGAGTAGCCCTCCGCCCGGGCCACCACGGGTACGGCGCCGGAGTCCTCGACGCTGCCCTGCCAGCGCAGGCCGTAGCCGATGCTGCGTTGCACGAGATAGCCGAGCAGGCGGGCGAACTGCGGTTCTACGTCGAAGACGGTCCGCACCTCGGGGTCCGACTCCAGGAGTGAGTGCAGCAGATGGGCCGTGTCGATCTGCCGGTCCCCGTCCCTGACCGCCCGCCGCCGGGCGCCGGAGACCACCGCTGCCAGCTCCTCGCTGAGCCTGGCATCGCCGTCCGTGTGGACCGGGCGCCGACTGCCGGGCTCGTGGGCCGACTGCCGGGGGATACGGGGGTGCACATCCCCTACCTCATCAGTCCCGCCCTCTTCGGTCATCCGCGAAAGGAAGCATTTCCGCGTCCCACGGGAAGGGGACGCGCGGAGCCGGAATCTCCTCCTTACGGATGAGATCACGCCTCTCCGCACCGAGGGGCGCGCGCCGCCTTGCCCAGCGCCCCGCCCGCAACCGGGATGCGCCGTCGTTCGTCCCACACGGAGATGGAGAGCAGGTGCTGGCTGGTGGCTCTGCCGGCCGTGGACGGCAAGCAGTACGTATACCGGGTGTACGCCCCGGAGGACGCACTGCCCGCCGATCTGTTCTGGGACGCCTGGCACTGTCACGACGAGAGCGCGTTCCCGCGCGCGTGGGACCTGTTCGACGCGGCGGAGATACAGCGCGTGGGCTGACGCCGGGACCCTGACCCCCGACCGTTTCTGACGGTTCGTCAGTATTGAATGTTGCGGACCATGCCGCTACGTTCCGCGACACCGTAGCCCGTCACGAAGAGGTGGTCGCATGGCCGAAGTCAGCGCGGAGTCCCGCATCGGGGCGCCGGCCGAGAAGGTATGGGCCCAGCTCACGGACTGGTCCTCGTACGGGGAGTGGAACGCCACCCACACGAGCTTTCCCCGGGGCGGGCCCACCGCTCTGGAAGCGGGCGCGACCTTCCAGGAGAACATGAGGATGATGGGCTTTCCGGCCGAGGTCGAGTGGACCGTCGAGCAGGCGGAACCGGCCCGGGCGCTCGCCCTGCGCGGCAAGGGCCCGATGTCGGTGACCGTCGCCACGCGCTACACGCTGGTCCCCGACGGGGACGCCACGCTGGTCCGCATCGACGGGGAGTTCACGGGCGCCGCGGTCTCCCTGATGGCGGGCAAGCTCAAGGACTCGGCGACCGCGGCACTGAACGAGTCACTGCGGAAACTGGCGGGCCTGGTGAGCTGACGACGCCGCCGGGAACACGGCGAGGCGCCCCGCGCGCAGTTGCGCGGGGCGCCTCTTCACAGCCGCAGGCCGGTCAGTCCTCGTCGGCGAGGATCAGATACAGCTTCTTGCGGGCGTCGTTGATGACACCGACCGCCTTCTCCCGCTGCTCCTTGCTGCCGGTCTTCCAGACCTGGCCGAACGCCTCCATCAGACCGAAGCCGGCCTGCCGGATCTCACCGAGGGCTTCCCAGTCGACACCGCGGGAGGCTTCCTCCCAGGGCGCGTCGGGTCCCTCCTCGGCCGCCTCGCGGCCGGAGTCGGTGAGCGAGAACAGCTTCTTGCCGCCCTCGGAGGCATTGGTGATGAGCCCCTCGTCCTCCAGCAGCTGGAGGGTGGGGTACACCGAGCCGGGGCTGGGCTTCCACGCCCCGCCACTGCGCTCGGCGATCTCCTGGATCATCTCGTAACCGTGCATGGGCCGGTCCTTCAGCAGGGCCAGGATCGAGGCCCGCACGTCACCGCGCCGCGCCCTCCCCCGTGGCCCGCCCCGCCCCCTGGGTCCCCAGGGCCCGGGACCGAAGCCCGGTCCGCCGAATCCGGGACCGCCGGGACCACCCGGCCCGAAGGGCCCGAAGGCGCTTCGCAGGCTCTCGAAACCACCTCGGCCCGGATGCCCGGCTCCACCATGTCCACGCTCGTGTCCGTGGCTACGCATCGCCATCACTCCATTCCATCGTTGATCTGTCGCGATGCCTCAACGATATATCGGAATAGGTCGAACGGCAAGGGATTCCGAACTGGACCGACCGAGCCACTCCGCCGACGCGCCGTTGTCAGTGCTCTCCCCTAAGGTCGCGCTGGTGACCGAGCCCTCATACCTCGCCGCGATCCGGGAGTCGTACGACACCGTCGCCGCCGCATACCTGAGCGTCGTCAAGCGTCCGACGGAGCTGGACCCGCTCTCCCGCGCGATGCTGGCCGCGTTCGCCGAGGTCGTGAGCGCGGACGATCGCGGGCCGGTGGCGGATCTGGGGTGCGGTCCCGGGCTGGTCACCGCCCACCTTGCGCACCTGGGAGCACCGGTCCTCGGCGTCGACCTGTCGCCGCGGATGATCGAGCTCGCCCGGCGGGCGCATCCGGGGCTGGACTTCAGGGTCGGGTCGATGACCGCGCTGGAGATCGGGGACGGCGAGCTCGGTGGTGTCCTGGCCTACTACTCCACGCACCACACACCCCCGGAGTCCCTGCCGGCGGTGTTCGCCGAGTTCCACCGCACGCTGGCGCCCGGCAGCCGTCTGATGCTGGCCGGACACGTGGGCGACGGGGAGCGGCTGCGTCCGACCGAGGCGTACGGCGGCCGTCCCGTGTCCTACGAGTCGCATCTGCTGCCCCCGGACCGGATCGCCGGGTTGTTGGAGGGCGCCGGGTTCGTCATCACCGCGCGACTGGTGCAGGAACCCGCCGAGGGGGCCACCAGGAGGAGCGGCACCCTCCTGGCCCGCAAAGCAGGGGCGCGGTGACGGAAGCGGCTCCCGAAATCGGTCCAGTCAAACCGAATTGGCCTTGGTCCGTGGCCTGGTCATGGCCCAGCATCGGAGCATGCGTATCCGAATCGTCGACGCCTTCACCGACCGCCCCTTCGCCGGCAACCCGGCCGGGGTCATGATCCTCGACGCCTTCCCGGACGACGAGCGGCTCCAGAAGATCGCCCTGGAGGTCAACCATGCCGAGACCGCCTTCGCGCACCGCCTGCCCGAGGGCGGCGAGGCCGACTGGGCGCTGCGCTGGTTCACGCCGGCCACCGAGGTGAACATGTGCGGTCACGCCACCCTCGCCACGGCCCACGTCCTGCACACCACCGGGGTCCACGAGGGTCCGGTGCGGTTCGCCACCCGCAGCGGCGTCCTGTCCGCCGAGCCCCGGGCGGACGGCTCGATCACCCTGGACTTCCCGACGGCGCCGCTCACCGCCGTAGACGTCCCGGCCGGGGTGACGCAGGCGCTCGGTGCCGAGGTGCTCACCGCCTTCGACACCGGTCCGAACATCGGGGACCTGCTCGTCGAGGTCGCCGACGAGAAGACCGTGCACGGCCTCGCCCCGGACCTCAAGGCCCTGGGCGCCCACTCCGAGCGGGGCATCATCGCCACCGCCCGCGCCGAGGACCCCGGCCGTGGCTACGACTTCGTCTCCCGCTGCTTCTTCCCGAACGTCGGCATCGACGAGGACCCGGTCACCGGCAGCGCCCACACCGCGCTCGCCCCCTACTGGTCCGAGCGCCTCGGCCGTACCGAACTCACCGGCCTCCAGGCCTCACCCCGCTCCGGCCGCGTCCGCACCGAACTGCGCGGCGAGCGCACCCTGTTGAGCGGTCGCGCGGTGACGACGATCGACGGCGAGCTGCTCGCCTAGGGCCTGTCCGGCGGATCATGTCGCGGTCGCGGGGCCCTGGCACGCCCACCGGCGCTGATCAGGCACCGTTACTCCGTGCGACCTGATCCGCCGGACAGACCCTAGCGAGGCGGAGCGCTGCCGTCGGGTCACGCCGTCGGCAGCCAGCCCACCTTCCCGGCCAGCAGCGCGTATCCGACGAACGCCCCGATGTCGAGCAGGGAATGGGCCACCACCAGGGGTCCCACCCGGCCCCAGCGCCGGTACAGGTACACGAACACCACGCCCATCACCATGTTGCCGATGAAGCCGCCGATGCCCTGGTACAGGTGGTACGAGCCGCGCAGTACGGAACTGGCCACCAGTGCGGTGCCCGGCGTCCAGCCCAACTGGCCGAGCCGGCGCAGCAGATAGCCGACCACGATGACCTCTTCGAGGATCGCGTTCTGCATCGCCGACAGGATCAGGACCGGGTACTTCCACCAGACGTCGGGCAGCGCCTCGGGCACCACGGTGAGGTTGAAGCCGAGCCCGCGTACGGCCAGGTAGAAGGCGATTCCGGTACTGCCGATCACCGCGGCGATCCCGGCGCCGCGGCCAAGGTCGGGCCAGGGCCGGGTGCGGTCGAAGCCCAGGGTGCGCAGGCCCTGCCCCTCGCGCAGCAGGAAGTGCGCGACCAGGGCGACGGGCACCAGCGCCGACGTGATCCCGAACAGCTGCCAGGCCAGATCCAGCCACGGACGGCCGGGCGCGGCCGAGGCGTTGAGCGTGGCCGCCTGGTCCTTGAGACCGCCCGGCCTGGTGACCGATCCGACGAAGCTGATCAGAGCGGATACACCACTCGCACCGAGCGAAAGCCCCAGAACAAGCAGGGTCTCGTGCCGGAGGATCCGTCGCGAGAGCCGCTCCGGAGGAGAAGATTCGGCCACCGGGCCCGTCTCTGCCTGCACACCTGACTCCACTTCAGTATTCCCGCCGCATCCCCATCGCCGTCCCGCTAAGGTCTCGAAACTACTTACGAACATCGTGCGCGACAGGCCGTCGGGGGGACGGACGCCGTACGGGGCGTGCCCCCTCCTGCCTGCCGTACGGCCGGACTCCGGCCGAGGTTGTGCAGGCCGACAGGGAGGGGCACCACCGTCATGGGACGTCACAGCTTGCCCGATCAGTATGGGGCGGGCGCGGGCGACCCCCGTCCCCGGACGCATCGCCGTACGGTGATCCTGGCGACGGCCCTCGTCCTCACCGTCGCCGGTGGCACGGCGGCCGCCGTCCAGGGCGGTCTGCTCTCCTTCGGCACCTCCTGCCAGGACGACCCCGTACGGCTGAGGCTCGCCGCCTCCCCCGACCTGGCTCCCACGCTGCGGACCGCGGCGCAGCGGGCGCGGGACGACGACCTGACCTCCGACGGGCGCTGTCTGGCGGTCACGGTGACCGCGCGGGACGCGTACAAGGTGGCGGACGAGCTGCTGGCGGGCGAGAAGAGCGACTTCCAGGTGTGGGTGCCGGACTCGGACCTGTGGGTCCAGCGGCTGCGGACGGACCGCGGCGGGTCGGACGTGTCCCACCTGGGCAACGTGGCCTCCACCCCGATCGGGATGGCGATGGTGCCGGCCGCCGCGAAGTCGCTGGGCTGGCCGCGGAAGACGTACAGCTGGGTGGAGCTGGCCGGCGCGGCCCTGCGGAACGACTCGCTCAGGCTCGGCGCGGCCGATCCCGCGCGCAGCGCGACGGGGCTGCTCGCGCTGACGCGACTGGCCGGTTCCGCCGCCGGGAGCGCGGACGGCGGCACTCGGGCCGCGGCGATGATGAAGGCCTTGTCCCAGCGCACCTCCGACAGCGACGGGCAGGTCCTGGACACGCTGCCGCGCGACTCCTCCGGCACCGAACAGGGCAACCCCAGGCGGAACCAGGCACTGGTGCTCACCGAGCAGGCCGCGTTCGCGTACAACGACGCCGACGGCGGGGGCAGCCTGGACTTCTTCTACCCGAAGGACGGTTCACCGCGGCTCGACTACCCGTACACGCTGGTCGACGGGTCGGGGCTGACGACCGACGAGAGCCGGGCCGCGATCCGCTTCATGAACTATCTGGACCGGCCGGAACAGCGGCAGCTGCTGGAGCTCCGCGGCTTCCGGACGTCGGACGAGAGGGTGACGGACGCGCTGGTGACGGGGGCCGGCGGCAGCAGGCCGCAGCCGTACGCGGAGCCGGCCGTCCAGCCGCCGCCCGACACCGCGCTCGAAGAGACCCTCGGCGTGTGGACGATCACCGTGCAGAGCGCCCGGATCACCACGGTCGTGGACGCCTCCTCGTCGATGTCGGAACGGGTACCGGGCACCGACCGGTCGCGGATGGACGTCACCAAGGCGTCCCTGCTCCAGGCTCTCGCCACGTTCACACCCGAGGACGAGATCGGCCTGTGGGACTTCTCCACCGAGTTGGACGGCGACAAGGACTACCGCGTGCTCGTGCCGACCCGCAGGCTCGGCGACCCGGCGGACGGCGGCACCCAGCGCGAGCGCCTCTCGGCCGCGTTCAGCGACCTGACGCCGGTGCCCGACGGTGCCACGGGCCTGTACGACACCACGCTCGCGGCGTACAGGGCGGCCACCTCCTCCTACGTCGAGGGGAAGTTCAACGCGCTGGTGGTGCTGACGGACGGCGTTAACCAGGACCCGGGCAGCATCGAGCGCGCCGATCTCATCTCCCAGCTGGAGAGGCTCAGCAACCCCGAACGCCCGGTTCCCTTGATCATGATCGCCGTGGGCCCCGACGCCGACCGCGAGGAGGCCGAGCAGATCGCCCGGTCCACCGGTGGCTCCGGCCAGGAGGTCGACGACCCCTCCCAGATCCACTCGGTCATCCTCAAGGCCATCGTCGCGGCGGGCACCCGGGACACCGACGGGAACTGACCCCCAGCGCCCCCGGGACCAGAGACCCCGAGGCGCTCACCCCAGAGGCACCGGCTCCAGCAGCCCCACCGGCCACGTGTGCACCGGCTCCCCCTTGTGCATCAGATCGCGGTAACGGCGGGTCGTGGCGGCGAGCGCGGCGTCGCGGGAGAGGCCGGTTTCCAGGGCCCGGTGGAACGTGGCCGACTGCCAGGACGCGCCGTTGACCCGGCGCCGGCACCGCTCCTCGATCACGCCGAGGTAGTGGTCCCGGTCGGCGGGTTCGACGCCCCACGCGTCCAGCCCGGCCTCGGCGAGCGGCAACAGTTCGTCGCGTACGAGACTGACCGCGTCGATCTCGGCCGTCCCGCCGTACCGGCCCCCTCGGGGCCAGACCAGCCGGGCGTCGATCCCGTGGCGGCACGCGGCGTCGAAGTTGGCCGCGGCCGCCTCGAACGGCATCCGGGTCCACACCGGCCGCGACTCCTCGGCGAGGGCGCGGACGACGCCGTAGTAGAAGGCCGCGTTGGCGACGACGTCGGTGACGGTGGGGCCGGCGGGCAGGACGCGGTTCTCGACGCGCAGATGCGGGACACCGTCGGCGATGCCGTACACCGGGCGGTTCCAGCGGTAGACGGTGCCGTTGTGCAGGACGAGTTCGGAGAGCTTCGGGACGCCTCCGGCGTCGAGGACGGCGAGGGGGTCCTCGTCGTCGCAGATCGGCAGGAGGGCGGGGTAGTAGCGCAGGTTCTCCTCGAAGAGGTCGTACGCCGAGGAGACCCACCGCTCGCCGAACCAGGTGCGCGGCCGCACCCCCTGGGCCTGGAGCTCGGGCGGTCGGGTGTCGGTGGACTGCTGGAACAGCGGCGGCCGGGACTCGCACCACAGCTCCCGGCCGAACAGGAAGGGCGAGTTGGCGCCCACGGCTATCTGCGCGGCGGCGACGGCCTGCGCGGCGTTCCACACGTCGGCGAAGCGGCCCGGGGTGACCTGGAGGTGCAGTTGCACCGAGGTGCAGGCGGCCTCGGGCGCGATGGACTTCGAGGTGCAGGTCAGCCGCTCCACACCGTCGATGTCGAGGGCGAACTCCTCGCCCCGGGCGGCGACGATCTGGTCGTTGAGCAGCGCGTAGCGGTCGACGTCGGAGAGATTGGAGGAGACCAGGTCGTCCCGGTCGAGCGTCGGCAGAATGCCGATCATCACGATCCCCGCGTCGAGCTCACCGGCTTTCCTGTCGGCATACGCCAGGGAGGTGCGGAGTTCCTCGGAGAGCCGATCGAATACCCGGCCACCCAATCGGTGTGGGGCTATGTTCACTTCCAGGTTGAACATGGCGAGTTCTGTTTGGAAATCTCGGCTTGCGATACGTTCGAGTACCTGCGCGTTCAACATTCTCGGCATGCCGTCCGCACCCGTGAGATTCAATTCGATCTCCAGCCCCATCAGGTTCCTGGGGCGGTCGAACCGCTTCTCGGCCAGGAGTCGCTCCAGCCCCGTCAGGCACTGCCGGAGCTTGTCTCGGTAGCGCTGACGATCGGACAGGTCGAACTGGCCTGCCACGACCTTCTCCCCCATCGAAGCGTCCCTCCTCGGATGGGCGGGCCATCAATCCGGCCGCCGGTCGGTCCCGGGTCAGGTGGGATGATGCCCAGCGAGGACGATCGATAACGTCCCGGACGGGCCCGGAAGCCGCTACTCTGGCGGATGTGACCGGTGGCACATTCACCGGGCATGGTGCAGTGTGCGGTTTCGAGTTCCCCGAGAAACTCGTGAAAAACGCCGACGAGAATGGGCCGACCGCCGCCGGAGCATTTCCCGAGGTCATCACTGGTACGGCCCGCAGGGAATCGGGATGATTCCCGCGAATCGCCGACCGAATGAACCCTTGCCCGATCCGGCGAAAGCGGCTAGACGAAACATCGTGTGAACATGCGTCGTATAAACTCCGCGAACAAGGCAGAAGGCCGGCGCTCGGGCCCTCGAACCTGCCGTCAGGTGACGTGCGGCAGGCCTCACCCGCACCCTTGGTCACCGGACCACGACTCCGGCCTCTCTGACCCCGTGAGCTGACAGCGCCGTCCGCCCCCGCCCCGCCCGCGCGCCCCTGTGCCTGTCGAATGAGAGGCGACCCACCATGCCGTTGCGTGTCCCCCCGGCTCCCACGCCCGCCCTGCGTTCCGTCCTCACCGCCCTCGGTTCTCCCACCGCCGTCCGTGAGGCCCGGACCCCTTCCCTGCTCCACGCCAAGGGGCCGGCCACGCCCGAACTGCCCCTGCCCGTGCACGTCCTCGACGGCGTCGATCCAGCGGGCACTCCCGCCACCCGGCTGGCCGGCTGGCGTTTCCTGATCCACTGCGGCGGCCGTGCGGTGGCCGCGGCGGAGACCATGCTGACGCCGGACGGCTGGGCGTTCTCGCGCTTCTTCGAGGGCCCGTACATCGCCTCCACCGAGCGCGCGCTGCGCCAGGCCGAGACCATGACCCAGGCCTACCAGCCGCGCCTGCTGTCGATCCCGCGCCTGTACATGCTCACGCTCTGGCTGCACGGCGACTGCGCTTCGGACGCCGCCACCGGCCATCCCGCCGCCACCGACCTGCTCGTCCCGCTGGCTCCCGCGCCGCCCGGTATCGCCGCGCACCGGCCGCACCGGGTCTCCGAGCTCCTCCCGGTGCTGACCCACCGGGTGACTCCGGCCCCACTGCTCGGCTCACCGGCCTGAGATCCCGCGACACCCTCGTACCCCGCCCCTCGAATTCCGGGTAGCGGGGTACGACTGTGTATTCGGCGCCCATAGAGTCGTGGGGAGAGTCATACGGAGAGAAGAGCGGTAAGGGCAAAATCCCTCGAAGCCTATTTCGCTCGTACGAGCAGTTAAAGGCTCGAACGAGCCGGACAAGGCCTCTTCCCCGCACGGACTAGCCCCTTCCGGCCATCTCGAACCACCCGAAGGGACAGTGCAGTTGGGATGAACCATCCGACCGGGCGATGCGTCATCAACCTGTGAAGAGATGGTGATGCGAAATCCCTGCGGATTGACGCCCGGGGGGCAACACTGGGTTCGGACCAAGTTTCGCAACGGGGGACCGAGATGACCACGACACAGCGAGAGATCCCACCAATGTGCCAGCACCAGCCACTGTGCCCGACAGCCGATTCCGCCGACCGGGAATCCGCCCGCCTCATGGCGCACCACCCGGAGCAGGGCTGGAGCCTGCTGTGCAACGGCGTTCTGCTCTTCGAGGACACCGGCGAGCTCCTGCCGGACGGACGAGTCATCGCTCCGCACCGCCCGATGGGCGGCGTACAGGTGATGACTGCCGCCTGAGCCGAGCGGCACGGGCGATGCACCCCGCCGCCCGCAGTACTCCAGGGGCCGGCTCGCAGCGACCGACTGCGCACCGGCCCCGACGTATGTCCAGGGGCGATCACTCCCTGTGATACCTTGTGTATACCCCCACGTTCCGGAAGACTCCTGGAAGTTTCGTGGACCTGCTCGGTGAGCAGGGACTCCGACGGAGGTGGGGAAGTGGCAGCACGCGAGGCCGACGCCGAGCCGGTGCACGAGGCCCGGGGCAAGGTCACCATCACGGAGATCGCCCGGGAGGCCGGCGTCTCGGTACCGACGGTGTCCCGGGTGGTCAACGGACGGTCCGACGTCTCTCCGTCGACCCGGGCTCGGGTCGAGGACCTGCTGCAACGGTACGGCTACCGCAAACGCCCGGCCGCTCCCGGCACCCGCGCCGCCCTGCTCGACCTCGTCTTCAACGACCTGGACAGCCCCTGGGCGGTGGAGATCATCCGAGGTGTGGAGGAGATCGCCCACGCGTCCGGTGTCGGCACGGTCGTCTCGGCGATCCACGGGCGCAGTGGCGACGCCCGTGAATGGCTGCGCAATCTGCGGGCCCGCGCCTCCGACGGCGTCATCCTCGTCACCTCGGCCCTGGAGCCGATCCTGCACGAGGAGTTGCGCATTCTCGGCGTCCCGCTGGTGGTGGTCGACCCGGCGGGCTCCCCCGCCCTCGACGTCCCCACCATCGGCGCCGCCAACTGGTCGGGCGGCATGGCGGCCACCGAGCACCTGCTGTCCCTGGGGCACCGCAGGATCGGCCTGATCGCGGGCCCGCCCCGGCTGCTGTGCTCCCGGGCCCGCTTCGACGGCTACCGCGCGGCCCTGGAGGGAACCGGTCTCGCCGTCGACGCCTCCCTCGTGGTCCCCGGCGACTTCCATCCCGAGTCCGGGTTCACCGGCTGCAACGCCCTGCTGGACCTGCCCGAGCCGCCGACCGCGCTGTTCGCGGCCAGCGACCAGATGGCGCTGGGCGCGATCGAGGCGCTCCGGCGGCGCGGTCTGCGGGTGCCGGAGGACATGAGCGTGGTCGGTTTCGACGACCTTCCGGAAGTGCGCTGGTCGGCCCCGCCCCTGACGACGGTGCGCCAGCCGCTCGCCGACATGGGCAAGCTGGCCGTCCGCACGGTGCTGCGTCTGGCCCGTGACGAGCAGCCCGACTCACCTCGGGTGGAACTGGGCACGGAGCTGGTGGTCCGGGCGAGCACGGCTCCCGTCTGACCGCCGTCTCCCCCGCACACAGGCGTTCCCGGGTGCCCTCCCCTAGGGGGCACCCGGGAACGGTCTCGGTACCGGCAACTACTTCCTGAGCGCCTCCCGTATCGCGAAGTACGCCGGCTTCGGGGCCAGTTGCTCGTCCCACGGCAGTGCCGCGCCCTCGCCGTCGAAGAACGCCGGGATCCACGAGTACTTGTCCGTGTAGTCCCACAGCGTGATGCCGACGCACCGCCGCACCGCGAGACAGGCCTCGGTCACGTCCCGGTACCAGTCGGCCTGTTGGGCCAGCTTCTCCTCGGTCGCCGGCAGGATCATCCGGATGTCGACCTCGGTGAGCGCGGTGTCGAGGCCGAGCCGGGAGAAGCGCCGGAGGTTGTCCTCCAGGGTGGTGGGATAGCCGTACTGGAGTGCCAGATGGGCCTGGAGACCGATGCCGTCGAGCGGGACGCGCTGGGCCTTCAGCTGCTTGGCCAGGGTGTAGTAGGCGTCGCTCTTCGGGCCGACCGCCTCGATGTTGTAGTCGTTGAGGTAGAGCTTGACCTTCGGATCGGCCTGGCGGGCCCAGCGCAGGGAGTCGGCGATGTAGCCGGGGCCGAGCGTCTTGTAGAAGATCGTCTCGCGGTAGGTGCCGTCCTCGTTGAACGCCTCGTTGACCACGTCCCAGGCGAAGACCTTGCCCCGGTAGTGCCGTACCTCGGTCTGGATGTGCTTCTTCAGTACGGCCCTCAGCTCGGGCGCGGTCCACTCGCGCGAGGTGAGCCAGTCGGGGAGCTGGCTGTGCCAGACGAGCGTGTGGCCGCGCACCTTCTGGCGGTTGGCCCGGGCGAGGTTCACGATCTCGTCGCCCTGGGAGAAGTCGAAGACGCCCTGCTCGGGCTCGGTGGCGTACCACTTCATGCCGTTGCCCGGCGTGATCTGGTCGAACTCGCTGCCGAGGATGGCCTTGTACGGCTCGTCGACCAGCTCGGGGTTGTCGGTGGCGCTGCCGTAGTAGCGGCCGTGGCGCTCGGCGAGGTCGGCGAGGGTGGGCTGCTTGTCCTGGGCCTGGGCGGGTGCGCCGATCCCGGTGGCGACCAGGATCGCGGCGGCTGCGCCGACGAGTCTGAGACGGTTCTTGCGCATGGTGCGACTCCTCACGTGCGGATGTGTGGGCGAGCCGTACAGGACCGCCGTCAGCCCTTCGTGGCGCCGGCGGTCAGTCCGCCGACGAGCTGGCGCTCGGCGACCGAGTAGAAGGCGAGGGCGGGGACCATCGCCAGGACGAGATAGGCGAAGACGCGGGCGTACTCGGCGGAGTACTGGCCCTGGAACTGCTGGACGCCGATCGGCAGCGTCCACCAGGTGCTGTCGGTGAACACCAGCAGCGGCAGCATGAAGTTGTTCCAGCTGGTGACGACGGCGAGCACCGCCACCGTGCCGAGCGCGGGCCGTGCCATGGGCAGCAGCACCCGCCAGAAGAAGCCGAAGGAGCTGCACCCGTCGAGAGTGGCCGCCTCCTCCAGCTCGCCCGGGATCTCGCGGAAGAACGCGCGCAGGATGATGATCGTCATCGGCAGCCCGAACGCGGCCTGCGGCAGGATCACGCCCAACGGGTTGTCCAGCAGGCCCATGGAGCGCAGCAGCAGGAACAGCGGCAGGGCCGCCACCGCGAAGGGGAACATCAGCCCCAGCGTGAAGAAGGTGAACAGCACCTCCCGCCCCCGGAAGGCGAACCGGGCGAAGGAGAAGGCGGAGAGCGCGGACACCGCCACCACGAGCACGGTCGTGCCCACCGCGATCACGGTGCTGTTGCCGACCAGCCGCCAGAAGTCGCCCGAGCCGAGGATGTCGGTGTAGTTGCCGCTCAGCCAGTGCTCGGGCAGTCCGAAGGGGTTGCGGGAGAGCTCGTCGGTGGACTTGAAACCGGACAGGACCGCGTAGACCAGCGGAACGACCATCAGGGCGCCGACG
Source organism: Streptomyces lincolnensis (assembly GCF_001685355.1). Lineage (GTDB taxonomy): Bacteria > Actinomycetota > Actinomycetes > Streptomycetales > Streptomycetaceae > Streptomyces > Streptomyces lincolnensis. The sequence continues at coordinate 1,864,559 of NZ_CP016438.1, forward strand.
AGGACGAGGATCAGGTGCAGTGGCAGGGTACGTGCCGGCGATCCCGTGGTCTTGCGGCTCACTTGCCGTCTCCCCTCATCGTCGTGGTGGCCCCTTCGAGGTCACGGCGGAGCACGAACCGCTGGTAGGCGAGCGCGAAGACGAGGCAGATACCGAACATGACCACGCTGATCGCGCTGGCGTAGCCGACCTGGTAGCGCTTGAAGCCGTACTGGAACATGGTCACGGCCATGGTCTCGGAGTGGTGGTCCGGTCCGCCCTGGGTGATCACCCACACCAGGTCGAACAGCTGGATCGAGCCGATGACGGACAGGAAGATGCTGATCCGCAGGGTGGGCGCGATGAGCGGCAGGGTGACACTGCGGAAGCGCTGCCAGGCACTGGCGCCGTCGATCAGCGCGGCCTCGGTCAACTCCTTCGGGATGGACTGGAGTCCGGCCAGGCAGAGCATCATGTGGAAGCCGAAGTACTTCCACGTCATGACCACGAACAGAGTCGCCATGACGTAGGAGGGGTCGGCGAACCACTCCCCTCCCAGCCCGTCGAGACCGATGCCGCCCAGCAGGTGGTCGGCCAGTCCGTCGTCCGGGGCGAAGATCATGGCGAACAGCACGCCGGTGATGGCCTCGGACAGGACGTAGGGCGCGAAGAAGAGCATCCGGTAGACCGCCCGGCCGCGCAGCCGCTGGTTCAGCAGCACCGCCATGGCGAGCGCGAACGGCAGCTGGATCACGAGCGAGAGCACCACCAGGACCAGGCAGCGCCACAGGTCCCCGAGGAAGACCGGGTTGTCGAAGAGGTGGGTGAAGTTGTCCGTACCGATGTAGTCGGAGGGCATGCCGAAGCCGCCCCAGCGGAAGAAGGCGGCGTACAGGGCGAACAGCATCGGCAGCAGGACCAGCCCCATGAACAGCACCAGGGCGGGCACCTGGAAGCCGACCGCGGTCAGCCAGTGCAGTACGCGCCGACGGACCCGCCCCCGGGCCCTGACCGTCTCCGGGGGCGGGTGGTCTGCGTCGGGACCGCTCCGCTTGTCTGCGAGGAACGTGGAGGTCATCGCCGGCTACTGCTCTTCCTTCGCGGCCTGCGTGATCGACTGGGCGACCTGCTCGGGGGACTTGGAGCCGGCGATCAGCGCGGCCACGCTGTCGTTGACCTCCTGGCCGACGGCGGGCGCGTACGCCTGGTCCAGATAGAGCTGGAAACCGGTGGCGCCCTTCAACTGGGCCTGGACCAGCTTGATGTTGGGGTCGGTCAGGGCGCTCTCGGCGCCGGGGACCACCGGGATGACGCCGGTCTTCTTGACCAGTTCCACGTCGGTGGCCTCGGAGGCGAAGAACTTCAGGAAGTCCACGGCCGCCTGCGGTGCCCCTCTGCGCAGCGCGTGCCCGCCACCCCCGCCGAACACCTCGGTGATGGCGCCCTTGCCGCCCTCGACCGCGGGGAACGGGAAGAAGCCGAGGTCGTCTCCGAGGCCCTTGCCGGAGTCGGCCTGCACGACCGGCGCCCACTGGCCCATCAGCTCCATCGCCGCCTTGGAGTTGCCGACGGCGGCGGCCTGGCCGGTGGGGGTGGAGTACGCGGCGTTGAGGAAGCCCTTCTGGAAGGGCTGGAGGTCGACGAGGGTCTTGAGGTGCGCGCCGGCCTGGACGAACTCGGTCCCGGTGAAGTCCTTGTCGTCGTAGGCCTTCGCAAGGGCCTCGGCCCCCGCGGTGCGCATCGCGAGGTAGGCCCAGTAGTACATGCCGGGCCACTTCTCCTTGCCCGCGAGGGCGATGGGGGTGATGTTCTTCGACTTGAGCTTGGACACGGCCTCCAGGAAGGCGCCCCAGGTGGCGGGGGGTTCGCTGATGCCGGCCTGCTTGAAGAGGGCCTTGTTGTACCAGAACCCGATCATGCCGATGTCGAACGGGATGCCGTAGACCTTGTCGTCGAGCAGGTACGGCTCCTTGGCGACCGACAACAGGCTGTCGCCCCAGGGCTTGGTCCTGTCGGTGAGGTCCTCGACGAGGCCGGCGTCGACCTGCTGCTTGAGGACCCCGCCGCCCCAGGTGTGGAAGATGTCGGGGAGCTTGCCCGAGGCGATGAGTGCCGTCATCTTCGACTTGTAGGCGTCGTTCTCCAGCTGAACGATCTTTATCTTCACCTTGGGGTTCTGCGCCTCGAACTTCTTGGCGAGGCTCGCCCATACGTTCTTCGCCGGCTGGGTGGTGGTGATGTTCCACCACTCGATCGTGGTCGTCCCGTCCGACGACCCTCCGTCCGAATCGTCGCCGCAGCCGCTCAGTGCCGTCACGCCCAGACCGGCAGCGGCGGACGCCGCCAGAAAGCCGCGGCGGGACAGTGCCGGGTCGCCCATGATGCGCTCCTTGAGTACGGGACGGAGCGTCCATGTCCGTCCTGTGGAACCGAAAGTTTCGGAACAGATCCAGAAAGCTTCGTTATGTTGCCGCACCCTAGAGACAGCGCCCAAACGGTGGCAACCCCTTGTACGTGGGGAATCTTCGAGGCGCCTGTCGCCAACTTGTTCCGGAAAGCGTCGGGTTCAGTCGGAGGAGGGCCTGTACGCGAACCAGTCGAAGGCCACGGTGCCCTCGGTGACGTACATGCCGACGACCCGGCCAGTGAAGCCGCCGGCGACCTGGGTCGACAGATAACGGCCGTCGAGTTCCGCCAGAGGCACGTCGCCGACCCGCAGAACCACCACGTCAGGGCCTCCGGCACGTAGCCCCGGCACGTCCTGACCGGTCGGGGACACCGGGTCCTGCGTGCGGATCTCGACGGTCAGCGTGAGCGGCCCCGGAGGGACCGGTTGCCGTGCCAGACGCTGCCGCACCGGTCCGATCCGGGCGATCACGCTCGCCTCTCCCCCGGCGATCTCCAGGTCGTAGTGATGGGCCTCGTCCATGCGGACGGACAGTCCGCCGCGGCCCGTTCCCGGGTCCAGCCGTGCCTCGACACGGCAGTCGGGGTGCTGCTGGCGGCGTCCGACGAAGGTGTGGCCCGGCCGGTCGAGACTGTCCCCGGTCGCGTGCAGGGTGAGATGCCCGGGACGTTCGCTCAGCGACCAGGAACCGTCGGGCCTGGCGCGCGGAGAGATCCAGTACGGCGCCAGCTGCTCGGCGTCGAAGTCGTCCCGCTCCGGCGGGAGTTCGACGGGGTGCCAGGCGGCCGGTGCGGGATGCCGCTCGCGCACCGGACCGACCCGCGGCCAGCCGTCCACCCACCGCACCGGCGCCAGAAAGGTCTCCCGGCCCAGGACGTGGTACTGCGGGAAGTACCCACGGGGGCGGGTGCCGAGCAGCAGCATCCACCAGCTGTCGTCGGGCGCCTGGACGAGGTCGGCGTGGCCGGTGCACTGGATGGGCCGGTCGGTACCGCGGTGCGACAGGACGGGGTTGGACGGGGCCGGTTCGTAGGGGCCTCGCGGGGAGCGTGAGCGCGCGATCGAGACGCCGTGACCGAGGTCCGTGCCGCCCTCGGCGAGCATCAGGTACCACCAGTCGCCGATGCGGTACAGGTGCGGCGCCTCCGGGTGCTGGAGTCCCGTCCCGGACCACACCGGAAGCGGGCCTTCCAGCACCTTTCCCGTCGCCGGGTCGATGCGCGCCACCCGGACACCGGCGACCGCGCACCAGCAGGCGCCGTCCTCGTCCCAGGCGAGGTCGGGGTCGATCCCGGGCACGTCGATCCACACCGGGTCGGACCACGGCCCCTCGGGCCGCTCGGCGGTGACGAGGAAGGTGCCGCCACCGGCGACATTCGTCGTGATCATGTAGAAGCGGCCGTCGTGATGACGGAGCGTCGGGGCGTAGATCCCGGCCGAGGCCACCGTGTCGTCGGGCAGCTCCAACTGCCCGGGTCTGTCCAGGACGTTGCCGATCTGACGCCAGTGCACGAGGTCACGGCTGTGGAAGAGCGGCACGCCCGGGAAGTACTCGAAACTGGAACACACCAGGTAGTAGTCCTCGCCCACGCGGCACACGCTGGGGTCCGGATGAAAACCGCCGATGACGGGATTGTCGTAGCTCCTCATGTGCGTCTGCCCCTCCGAGGACCGCACCAGGACGACCGAAACATTCGACCTGGCTGGCGAACATTACGAAGCGGACTGTAGGAGGGCCGAGGGGATGCGACAAGACGGCCTACGGGCCGGGGACTCGATCCCACCGGGCGCCGCTACGCCCATGACGCTGGGTGTCCGTCCCTGACCGTGCCACTTCTGCGCCGACGGGCAAGCAGGACATCCCCAAAGCCGCCGATTCCAGGAGGAGACAGCGCTCACCAGGCCAGTCTTAACGGAAGCTTGACGCTCGCGGCCCCTTCATCCACAGGCCCGGGTGTCACTCTCCGCATACGCTGGCTTCGCCGTCCGCCGACGGCCGAACCGAGCTGAGAGCACCTCAGGAGCACGCCCGATGGCCACCACCGACCTCGCATCGCCCAGCCGTCTGCGCTCCTGGATGCTCCAAGGTCTCTCCGACATGGGCAAGACCGGCGGCCACACGGGACCGCACGCCGAACCGGAGCCCCCGCACAAGGGGCAGCGCTGGTGGCGGGTGATGTGCCTGACGGGTGTCGACTACTTCTCCACCCTCGGCTACCAGCCCGGCATCGCCGCCCTCGCGGCCGGCCTGCTCTCCCCGATCGCGACGATCGTGCTGGTGATCGTCACCCTGGCCGGCGCCCTGCCCGTCTACCGGCGCGTGGCCGAGGAGAGCCCGCACGGCGAGGGCTCGATCGCGATGCTGGAGAGGCTGCTGTCCTTCTGGAAGGGCAAGCTGTTCGTTCTCACCCTGCTCGGCTTCGCCGCCACCGACTTCCTGATCACCATCACCCTGTCCGCGGCGGACGCCTCGACCCACCTGATCGAGAACCCGCACCTGACCAGCACCCTGCACGACCACAAGATGCTGATCACGCTCGTCCTGGTGGCCCTGCTCGGCGCGGTGTTCCTCAAGGGCTTCCTGGAGGCCATCGGTGTCGCGGTCGCCCTGGTCGGCCTCTACCTCGGCCTCAACGTCGTCGTCGTGATCGTCGGTCTGTGGCACGTCATCACCGAAGGGCACGTGATCACCGACTGGTCCAGCGCCCTGACCGCCGAGCACGGCAACGTCTTCGTCATGATCGGTGTGGCGCTGATCGTCTTCCCGAAGCTCGCCCTGGGCCTGTCCGGCTTCGAGACCGGCGTCGCCGTCATGCCGCACGTCAAGGGCGACGACGGCGACACCGAGGAGCACCCCACCGGCCGCATCCGCGACACCAAGAAGCTCCTCACCGCCGCGGCGCTCATCATGAGCGTCTTCCTGATCGCCACCAGCTTCATCACCACCCTCCTCATCCCGGAGAAGGAGTTCGAATCCGGCGGCAAGGCCAACGGCCGCGCCCTGGCCTACCTGGCCCACGACTATCTGGGCGGCGTCTTCGGCACGGTCTACGACGTCTCGACCATCGCCATCCTCTGGTTCGCCGGCGCCTCCGCGATGGCCGGCCTGCTCAACCTGATGCCCCGCTATCTGCCCCGCTACGGCATGGCCCCGCACTGGGCCCGCGCCGTCCGTCCGATGGTCATCGTCTTCACCCTGGTCGGCTTCCTCGTCACCTGGGTCTTCGACGCCGACGTGGACGCCCAGGGCGGCGCCTACGCCACCGGCGTCCTGGTCCTGATCAGCTCCGCCGCGATCGCGGTGACCATCGCCGCCCGCAAGGCCGGACAGCGCAACTGGACCATCGGCTTCGCGATCATCTCGGCCGTCTTCCTCTACGTCACCGTCGCCAACGTCATCGAACGCCCCGACGGCGTGAAGATCGGCGCCTGCTTCATCGCCGCCATCATCCTCGTCTCGCTCCTGTCCCGGCTGGCCCGCGCCTTCGAGCTCCGCGTGACCAGCGTGACGCTCGACCCGATGGCGGAACGATTCATCCGGGACATGGCCAGCCGCAAGATCCGCTTCATCGCCAACGAGCCCGACCAGCGGGACAAGGCCGAGTACCACGACAAGATCGAACAGATCCGCGAGGACAACGACATGCCCGGCGACGACTTCGTCTTCGTCGAGGTCACCGTCCTGGACCCGTCCGAGTTCGAGGCGAGCCTGACCGTACGCGGCGAGGTCCTGCACAACCGCTACCGGGTCCTGACCCTGGAGTCCTCCTCCATCCCGAACGCCCTGGCGGCCCTGCTCCTGCACGTCCGCGACACGACCGGCGCCACCCCGCACATCTACTTCGAGTGGACCGAGGGCAGCCCCTTCCACAACTTCCTCCGCTTCTTCCTCTTCGGCCAGGGCGAGGTCGCCCCGGTCACCCGAGAGGTCCTCCGGGAGGCGGAACCGGACCGGGCCCGCCGGCCGCGGGTGCACACGGGGTGAGGCGGCGGGGTGTGCCGGGCATGGCCGAGCGCCGGCTTGAGCGAGCACGGGGCTTGAGCGAGCACGGGGTTTGACCGAGCACCGGGCACGACCGAGCGCCGGGCATGACCGACCCCCCACCCCACCTCCGCCTCGACGCGCCTATCGTGACCGGCATGCAGTCCTACACCATCGGCCAGGCAGCGCGACTGCTCGGCGTGAGCCCCGACACCGCCCGCCGCTGGGCCGACGCGGGCCGGGTGGCGACCCACCGCGACGAGGGCGGGCGACGCCTCATCGACGGGCGCGACCTGGCCGCCTTCTCGGTGGAACTCGCCAAGGCCGGAAGCGCCGAGGAGGGCACGTCGTACACCTCCGCCCGCAACGCCTTCCCGGGCATCGTCACCGCCATCAAGCTGGGCGACGTCGCCGCCCAGGTCGATATCCAGGCGGGCCCTCACCGGCTCGTCTCCCTGCTGACCCGCGAGGCGGTCGAGGAACTCGGCCTGGAGGTCGGCATGGAGGCCACCGCCCGCGTCAAGTCGACGAACGTACATATCGACCGGTCCTGAACCGCACCGGCGCCACTCACCTGTAGAAACGCACATGCATACCTGACCCGCTCCCTCCTACCGCTCATGCGATGCGACAGGAGACTTACGCCTCGCACCTGCGGAAGTATGATCGACGCATCGGGGGACCTCAGCGGGCCTCCCGCGAACAGACCGAGGGAGTGGCCCCGTGATGACCCGTTCCGTGCGCCGGACCAGCCGGCCCAGCCGGACGAGCCGGATCCACCGGCCTCGCCGGACCCACCTGAGCCACCGGTTCCTGCAAACGGCAGCGGTGGGCACGGCCGCCCTGCTGACACTCGCCGCCTGCTCCTCGTCCGGTTCGGACACCACCTCCTCCTCGTCCTCCGAGCTCTCCGGCACGGTGACCGTCTTCGCCGCGGCCTCGCTCCAGGAGAGCTTCACGGCCCTGGGCAAGGAGTTCGAGAAGGAGCACCCGGACACGAAGGTGACCTTCAGCTTCGGCGGCAGCGACTCCCTCGCCGCGAGCATCACCAGCGGCGCCCCCGCCGATGTGTTCGCCTCCGCCAGCCCCAAGACGATGAAGATCGTCACAGCGGCCGGAGACACCTCCGGTACACCCGCCACGTTCGTCCGCAACCAGCTGGAGATCGCCACCCTGCCGGGCAACCCCGACAAGCTCGCCTCTCTGAAGGACCTCACCAGGCCCGGCCTGAAGGTCGTCCTGTGCGACAGCACGGTCCCGTGTGGCGCCGCCGCCCAGAAGGCTCTGGAGGCCGGCGGCCTCAAGCTCACGCCGGTCTCCTACGAGCAGGACGTCAAGGGCGCCCTGACCAAGGTCGAGCTGAAAGAGGCGGACGCGGCCGTCGTCTACAAGACCGATGTGAAGGCGGCGGGTGACAAGGTGGAGGGCGTGGACTTCCCCGAGTCGGCCGACGCCGTCAACGACTACCCGATCACCCTGCTCAAGAACGCGGGCAACCCGGAGGCCGCCAAGGCGTTCATCGAGCTGGTGCGGTCGGCCGAGGGCCAGAAGGTGCTGGGCGAAGCCGGGTTCCTCAAGCCGTGACGGGACCCGACAGGACCGGCACCACGGCCGTCACCCTGGAGAACGGGCCAGCTGGAGCGGGCGGACCGGCCGGACCACGGCGTCGGCGTGTCCGCCGGACCGTCCCCCTCCCCCTGCTGCTGCCTGCCCTGGTCGGCCTCGCCTTCCTCCTGCTCCCCCTGCTCGCCCTGCTCGTACGGGCACCTTGGAGCAGCCTCCCGGAGCAGCTGACCAGTGCCGAGGTCTGGCAGGCGCTCCGGCTGTCCCTGGTGTGCGCCACGGCCGCGACCGCGCTCAGCCTGGTCATCGGTGTCCCGCTGGCCTGGCTGCTGGCCCGCACGGACTTCCCCGGCCGCGGCCTGGTCCGTGCCCTGGTGACCCTGCCCCTCGTCCTGCCCCCGGTGGTCGGCGGTGTGGCACTCCTGCTGGCCCTCGGCCGCAACGGCATCGTCGGACAGTGGCTGGACGCCTGGTTCGGCATCACGCTCCCGTTCACCACGGCCGGCGTGATCCTCGCGGAGACGTTCGTGGCGATGCCCTTCCTCGTCATCAGCGTGGAGGGCACCCTGCGCGCCGCCGACCCCCGCTACGAGGAGGCCGCCACCACCCTGGGCGCCTCCCGCTTCACCGCGTTCCGCCGGGTCACCCTCCCCCTCATCGCCCCGGGCATCGCCGCCGGCTCCGTGCTCGCCTGGGCCCGCGCCCTGGGCGAGTTCGGCGCCACCATCACCTTCGCCGGCAACTTCCCCGGCCGCACCCAGACGATGCCCCTCGCCGTCTACCTCGCCCTCCAGACCGACCCCGCCGCCGCGATCGCCCTCAGCCTGGTCCTCCTGACCGTCTCCATCGCAGTCCTGGCGGCCCTCCGAGACCGCTGGATGACCACCACATGACACCCCCACCCACACCCGCCGACGCCCTCCCCCCGGAAGAACCAGCCGCACCCGCCGACGACGCTCAGCCCCCACAGGGGCCACCCGCACCCGACAACGAATGCCGCACGGGTGGTGCGGGTGGGAACGACAACCCGGCCGAAGGCCGGGTGCCCCCCACGCACCCGCACTCGAAAGCAGGTCTCAACGCCCACCTCGTCATCGACCGCACCCCCACCTTCCGCCTCGACATCACCCTCACCGCCACCCCCGGCGACGTCCTCGCCCTCCTCGGCCCCAACGGCGCCGGCAAAACCACCGCCCTACGAGCCCTCGCCGGCCTCACCCCCCTCACCAGGGGCCACCTCCACCTCGACGGCACCGACCTGCACGACACACCCCCCGAACACCGCCCCGTAGGCGTCGTCTTCCAGGACTACCTGCTCTTCCCCCACCTCACCGCCCTGGACAACGTCGCCTTCGGCCCCCGCTGCCGAGGCGCCACCAAGTCCGAGGCCCGCGCCCAGGCACAGGACTGGCTCCACCGCATGGGCCTGAAGGAACACACCACCACCAAACCCCGCCGCCTCTCCGGCGGCCAGGCCCAACGCGTCGCCCTCGCCCGAGCCCTCGCCACCCACCCCCGCCTGCTCCTCCTCGACGAGCCCCTCGCCGCCCTGGACGCCCGCACCCGCCTGGAGGTACGCGCCCAACTCCGCCGCCACCTGGCCGAGTTCGAGGCCGTGGCCGTACTGGTCACCCACGACCCGCTGGACGCCATGGTCCTGGCCGACCGCCTGGTCGTCATCGAGCACGGCAGGATCGTCCAGGAGGGCACCCCCGCCGACATCGCCCGCCATCCCCGCACGGACTACATCGCCCAACTGGTCGGCCTCAACCTCTACAAGGGACAGGCCGACGGCCACACGGTCCGACTCGACGCGGGCCCGGCCATCACCACGACGGAGGACCTCACGGGGCAGGTCTTCGTCGCGTTCCCCCCGAGCGCCGTGACCCTCCACCGCGACCGTCCCACCGGCTCCAGCGCCCGCAACCTCTGGCACTGCGAGGTGGCCGGCCTGGAGACCCACGGCGACCAGATCCGCGCGGACCTCACCGGCGAACTCCCCCTCGCCGCCGACCTCACCACGGTCGCCGCGGCGGAACTCGACCTGCACCCGGGCGCCCCGGTCTGGGCGACCGTCAAGGCGACGCAGACCCACGCGTACCCGGCGTAAGCCAAGGGCTCCGCCCATCAGGACGGAGCCCTTCACGCACGTACCGCGCCTCAGTCCTCGTACGCGTCCAGCGGCGGGCAGGAACACACCAGGTTCCGGTCCCCGAACGCCTGGTCGATCCGGCGCACCGGCGGCCAGTACTTGTCGGCGGCCGAACCACCGCTCGGGAACACGGCCTCCTCACGGCTGTAGGCGTGCTCCCACGTCCCGCCCAGCGCGGCGGCGGTGTGCGGGGCGTTCCGCAGCGGGTTGTCGTCCGCGGCCCACTCCCCGGAGCCCACCTTCTCGATCTCCCCGCGAATGGCGATCATCGCCTCGCAGAACCGGTCCACCTCGGTCAGGTCCTCGGACTCGGTCGGCTCGATCATGAGCGTCCCGGCCACCGGGAACGACATCGTCGGCGCGTGGAACCCGTAGTCGATGAGCCGCTTGGCCACGTCGTCCACGCTCACGCCGGTCGCCTTCGTCAGCGGCCGCAGATCGATGATGCACTCGTGCGCGACCAGCCCGCCGGGCCCGGTGTAGAGCACCGGGTAGTGCGGTTCGAGCCGCTTGGCGATGTAGTTCGCGCTGAGCACCGCCACCTGCGTGGCCCGCTTGAGCCCCTCGCCCCCCATGAGCCGCACATACGCCCACGAGATCGGCAGGATCCCGGCGGAACCCCAGGGCGCGGCCGAGATCGGCCCGACACCCGTCTCGGGCCCGGCCGCGGGCTGCATCGGGTGGTTCGGCAGATACGGCGCCAGGTGTGCGCGCACACCCACCGGCCCGACGCCCGGACCACCGCCGCCGTGCGGGATGCAGAAGGTCTTGTGCAGGTTCAGGTGCGAGACGTCACCGCCGAAGTGCCCGGGCTTGGCCAGCCCCACCAGCGCGTTGAGGTTCGCCCCGTCGACGTACACCTGCCCGCCGGCCTCGTGCACCTGCGCGCAGATGTCGGCGACATGCTCCTCGAACACGCCGTGCGTCGACGGGTAGGTGATCATCAGCACCGACAGCTCGTCCCGGTACTGCTCGATCTTCGCCCGCAGGTCCTCGACGTCGATCTCGCCGTCCTCGGCGGTCTTCACGACGACGACCTTCATCCCGGCCATCACGGCACTCGCGGCATTCGTGCCGTGCGCGGACGACGGAATCAGACACACGGTCCGCTGCTCGTCCCCGTTGGCCCGGTGGTACCCGCGTACGGCGAGCAGCCCGGCCAGCTCCCCCTGCGACCCTGCGTTGGGCTGAAGGCTGACCTTGTCGTACCCGGTGACCTCGGCGAGCCGCTCCTCCAGCTCCTGGATGAGCGTGAGGTACCCCTGGGCCTGCTCGACGGGCGCGAAGGGGTGCAACTGCCCGAACTCCGGCCAGGTGACCGGCTCCATCTCCGTGGTCGCGTTGAGCTTCATCGTGCAGGAGCCCAGCGGGATCATGCCACGGTCGAGCGCGTAGTCACGGTCGGCGAGCCGACGCAGATAGCGCAGCATCGCGGTCTCGGAGCGGTACTGGTGGAACACCGGGTGCGTGAGCACGTCATCGGTGCGCAGCCGCACCTCCCGCAGCGCGTCCTCGGTGACCGCGTCGAGCGCCTCGATGTCGCCCTCGACCCCGAACGCGTCCCAGACTGCGGCCAGTTGGGCCCGCTTGGTGGTCTCGTCACAGGCGATCGACACGTGATCGGCGTCCACGAGCCACAGGTTGACACCGTTCTCCCGGGCCGCGGCGACGACCTGCGCGGCCTTCCCGGGCACCCGTACGGTCAAGGTGTCGAAGTAGGAGCCGTGCACCACCTCGACCCCGCCCGCGGTCAGCCCCGCGGCCAGGAGGGACGCGTACCGATGCGTCCGCCGCGCGATGGTCCGCAGCCCCTCGGGCCCGTGGTAGACGGCGTACATCCCGGCCATGACCGCCAGCAGCACCTGCGCGGTACAGATGTTGCTGGTCGCCTTCTCCCGCCGGATGTGCTGCTCACGCGTCTGAAGGGCCAGCCGGTACGCCTTGTTCCCGTCGGCGTCCACGGACACCCCCACGAGCCGCCCGGGCAGGCTGCGCGCGAACTTCTCGTGTACGGCCATGTAGCCGGCGTGCGGCCCGCCGAAGCCCATCGGCACACCGAACCGCTGGGTCGTCCCCACGGCGATGTCCGCCCCGAGCTCCCCCGGCGACCTCAGCAGCGTCAGCGCCAGCAGATCGGCGGCCACGGTCACCAGCGCGCCGAGCTCGTGCGCCTGGTCGATCACCGGCTTGATGTCGCGTACGGCACCGGAGGCGCCCGGGTACTGAAGGAGCACGCCGTTGATGTCCCGCGCGGCGATCTCGGCCGGAATACCGTCGCTGAGGTCGGCGACGACCACCTCCGTGCCGGTCGGCTCGGCGCGGGTCTCGATCACGGCGATGGTCTGCGGCAGTACGTCCGCGTCGACCAGGAAGAGCCCCTTCTTGTTCTTGCCCATGCGCCGCGACAGCGCGACGGCCTCGGCGGCGGCCGTGCCCTCGTCGAGCAGCGAGGCACCGGAGGTCGGCAGCCCGGTCAGGTCGGCGACCATGGTCTGGAAGTTCAGCAGGGCTTCGAGCCGCCCCTGGGAGATCTCCGGCTGGTACGGCGTGTAGGCCGTGTACCAGGCCGGGTTCTCCATCACGTTCCGCAGGATCACGGGCGGGGTGAACGTCCCGTGGTACCCGAGCCCGATCATGGAGTCGAGGACCTGGTTGCGGTCGGCCAGCGACCGCAGCTCGGCGAGCACCTCGGCCTCGGTGCGCGCGCCCGGGAGCTCCAGCGCGTCGGCGTTCTTGATCACATCCGGGACCGCGGCGGCGGTGAGCTCGTCCAGCGAGCCGTACCCGACCTGCGCGAGCATCTTGGCCCGCGCCTCCTGGTCGGGCCCGATGTGGCGCTGCTCGAACGGAATGCCCTGTTCGAGCTCGGAGAGCGGAGTGCGATGGGCGGTCATTACGGAGGCCTCCTGGTCTGACACGACCTTCGAGGGGTCACCACGGCGTGGGTACCCGGACGGCCTCCCCCTCTGTCATCTCAACCTGAGAGCTTCACCGGCCGCCCGAGGGCAACCGGCTTTCACCGTCGGTGAGGGCGGAAGCCGTCGACGCCGTCGGCACCCGCCCTGCTTTCCAGAGTGACCTCGTCCGTGCGGTACGTGAGCCTGAGAGATTCCGGGGAGGATTTGCTCCTTCGGCGCCTCCGGACGATCTCCGGAGGACTCTCCCGCACGGGGTCAGCAGCCACCGCCAGCCTACCAAGCGACCGCAACAGCCGGTCCTTCGAGTGGCCGCCTTCTGCAATGTGCTCTTTCGTAGTGCTTACGGATGAGTTGCGACCAAATGGAGGGCCCGTGCAGACCGACATCGATCCGCGCAACCTGATCGGCCGCAAGGCGTTCGACCGCAAGGGCGCCAAGATCGGAACGATCGACGAGGTCTACCTCGACGACGCCACCGGCGTCCCCGAGTGGGCCGCCATACGCACCGGCCTCTTCAGCCGCGACGCCTTCGTTCCCCTGGAACCCAGCGAACTCGTCGACGGCACCCTCCGCGTCCCCTTCGAGCGCGCCCTCATCAAGGACGCCCCCGACTTCGGAGTGGGCCGCCACCTCTCCCCCGACCAGGAACTCCAGCTCTACCACCACTACGGCCTCGACACCTCCGCCCCGCCGCCCTTCCCCGACCACGACTTCGGCAACCTGGCCAACACAGAGGACCCCTGACCAGGCCCGGCAAACGCAGCCGCACCCACCCTCACACCCCCGCCAATCCCCCCGACACCAGCGGCAACGGCTCCGCCACGGACAACGCGGGATCCTCCACCCGAAACGTCCGCACCCTCCCCGGCCCGGAGTCCGGCGTCTCGAACCGCACCGTCACCCGCCCCAGCCCGCTGCCCTGCACCCACCCGTGCCCGAACTCCTCATGCCGTACGTCATGCCCCGCGACCCACCGCCGCTCCGCGGGCTCCTCCCGCACCTCGACACTCCGGTCCTCCCCCTCCTCCACCACCCCCGCGTCCACCTCCGCCCGCTCCTCCGCGGCCTGAGCGAACAGATCCTCCTGCGTGTAGTCCGCCAGCCCGCTCACCCCCACCCCCAGCAACCGCACCCCACCGGTCGTGTCCACGGCCTCCAGCAACCGCGCGGCGGCCTCCCGCACCACCGCCTGGTCATCCGTGGGCCCCCGCAACGTCTCGGACCGCGTCAGCGTCGAGAAGTCGTACCGCCGCACCTTCAACACGATGGTCCGCCCGGACAGCCCCGCCTCCCGAAGCCGCCGCACACACCGATCGGCCAGCCGCTGCACCTCCAGGCCCACCCGAACCCGGTCGTGGATGTCCACGTCGTAGGTGTCCTCCACGGACACCGACTTCGTCTCCCGCTCGGCCACCACGGGCCGCTCGTCGTGTGCCAGCGCCATGGCGTACAGCCCGTGCCCGTGGGCCTTGCCCAGCAGCCGTACGAGCTCGTCCTCGCCCGCCTCCACGATCTCCTCGACCGTGGTGATCCCGGCCCGTCTCAGATGGTCCCCGGTCGCCGGCCCGACCCCGGGCAGGGTCCGTACCGACATCGGCCCCAGCATCGCCCGCTCGCTCCCCGGATCGATGACCACCAGCCCGTCGGGCTTGGCCTGCTCGGAGGCGATCTTCGCGAGCATCTTGGAGGCGGCCAGGCCCACCGACCCGGTGAGCCCCGTCACCGCCCGTATGTCGGTCCGCAGCTTCACCGCGGCCAGCCGCGCCGACTCCTCGTCCCAGGCCGCTCCACCGGCTTCCAGATCCACGAACGCCTCGTCCAGGCTCAGCGGCTCCACCAAGGGCGACAGCGCCCGCAGCAGCCCCATCACCTGCTCACTGATCGAGCGGTAGAACCCGAAGCGCGGCACGAGATACGCGGCGTTCGGCGCGAGCCGCCGGGCCTGGGCCATGGGCATCGCCGAATGCACCCCGAACACCCGCGCCTCGTAGGACGCCGTGGCCACCACACCACGCGGCCCGAGCCCACCCACCACGACGGCCTTGCCGCGCAGGCTCGGCTTGGACGCCTGCTCCGCCGAGGCGAAGAAGGCGTCCATGTCGAGATGGAGGATCGTCGGCGCGCTTCTCACATCACCGATGCTGCCCTACGCCACTGACAATGCCGTCCTGGCGGGAGCGGGAGCGCGCTCAGACCGCCCGGTTGCGCCGCCGCGCCAGCTCGTCCGCCGGGTTGTGCCCGACGAGGGTCTCCCCGGTGTCGATCCGCTCCCCGTGCAGCTGCGAGAGCGCGCTCTCCACGTCCCGCCACACCACACCCACGGCGATCCCGAAGATGCCCTGGCCGCCCTGGAGCAGCGCGTGGACCTCGTCCGGCGAGGTGCACTCGTAGACCGTGGCACCGTCGCTCATCAGCGTCATGCGCTCCAGGTCCTGGAACCCGCGCTCACGCAGGTGCTGGACGGTGGTGCGGATGTTCTGGAGCGACACACCGGTGTCGAGGAAACGCTTGACGATCTTCAGGACGACGACGTCCCGGAAGCTGTACAGCCGCTGCGTCCCCGAACCGTGCGCGGGCCGCACACTCGGTTCGACGAGCCCGGTGCGGGCCCAGTAGTCCAGTTGCCGGTACGTGATGCCCGCGGCCGCGCAGGCCGTAGGGCCGCGATAGCCGATCTGCTCGGACGCCATGGACGTCGCCCCTCCGCTGCTCGGCACGGCCGCCGGTCGCCGCGGAGCGTGATCGGCCGCGCTGCTGTGAAGCGGGTACGGACCGCTCTGCCCCAGACTGCGTCCGGGGGCACCCCCAGTCGTACCGTCGCCGCTGCTTCTCACGCCGACCTCCGTCCTTGACCTGCCTTCTCGACGGTAGGCAGTCACCAGGGGTGCGTCAACGATCGCCACACTCGGCACGCCGAGTGATAATCACCCAAGGAGTGGTTTCCCGTACCCAACCGCGGGGAAAGGCTAGCCGAATGCGCTCGGAGCGACCCGTAGGACGCACTCACGCGCCGCTGGCAAATGCCGGCATTTGAGGCGTCAACGGACGAAGGCGGGCCCGGCGAGGAACCGATCGTTCCGCCGAGCCCGCCCATCTGTCATTTCTGTCACTGACTGCTGGTGCCGAAGTCCTCGGGCGAGATCTGGTCGAGGAACTCACGGAACTTCTCGACCTCGTCCTCCTGCTCGTCGGGGATCGCGATGCCCGCGTCGTCGAGCACACCGTCACTGCCGTAGATCGGCGTTCCGGTGCGCAGGGCCAGCGCTATGGCGTCGGACGGGCGGGCGCTCACCTCGACACCGCTGGCGAAGACCAGCTCCGCGTAGAAGACGCCTTCACGCAGGTCGGTGATGCGCACTTCGGTGAGCTCCTGACCGACGGCTTCCAGCACGTCCTTGAACAGGTCGTGGGTCAGCGGTCGCGCGGGGGCCATGCCCTGCTGGGCGAAGGCGATGGCCGTCGCCTCCCCCGGCCCGATCCAGATGGGGAGGTAGCGGTCGCCTCCCACTTCACGCAGGAGCACGATCGGTTGGTTGGAGGGCATTTCGACCCGGACACCTACGACATCGAGCTCGTTCACACAGCAACCCTAGGCCGTGTCCGAGACGTTTGGGTAGTCGGACCGGCAAGAGGCGGCTGATCCGCCGAGGGCGAAACCCCTGGGGCTCAGGGCAGCCGCACACCGAGGGCGGTCTGCACCAGCGCCGCGTGAAGCTTCACGGTCAGCCCCGCCAGTTCCTTCGTACGAGCCTCGGCAAGTGCCCTGGTCTGCGGGTTGCGATGACGCTTCAGCGGAGCCACGACCTGGTCCACCAGACCGGCCTCCCGGTCGGCGGCGGCCTTCATGACCCGCAGATGTCGCGGCTCGATCCCGAACCGCCCCAGCTCGACGATGAGGGACGCCACGGTGACGGCCTCGGCGTCGTACACCCCGTCCGCCAGCGGCCCGATGAGCCCGTACGACTCCCACTCCTCGAGGTCCCGCTCACCGATCTCCGCGGCGGCCAGCAGCTCGGCCCGACCGATCCGCGCCGCCGTGGGCCCTCCAGGGGCCTCCGGTACGACCTCACCGTCCCCCTGCCGCCCCAGGACCGGCAGGGGCACGGCCTCACCGCGCTCCATGGCGTCCAGATGCTCACGGATCACCTTGAGCGGCAGATAGTGGTCCCGCTGCATCCGCAGGACGTGCCCGAGGCGCTCGACGTCGCCGGCGCTGAACTTGCGATACCCCGAAGGTGTCCGCTGGGGCTCGATCAGGCCCTCGGACTCCAGGAAACGGATCTTGGAGATGGTGACTTCGGGGAACTCGTCGCGCAGCACGTTCAGGACGGTGCCGATGCTCATCAGCCCACTGTCCGCGGCGGTGCCGTGCCCGACACCGCCGCTCGGTGTTTGAAGCATGGACCTTCCCTGGGAGGGTCAGTAGCCCCGCTGGCTCGCGTAGAAGACCAGCCGGTACTTGCCGATCTGCACCTCGTCGCCGTTGTTCAGAGCGACCTGGTCGATCCGCTCACGGTTGACGTACGTGCCGTTCAGACTGCCCACATCGGCCACCGTGAACGAGCCGTCCTGACCGCGACGGAACTCCACGTGCCGACGGGAGACCGTCACGTCGTCCAGGAAGATGTCGCTCTGCGGATGACGCCCGGCCGTGGTCAGGTCACCGTCCAGCAGGAAGCGGCTGCCCGAGTTCGGCCCACGGCGCACCACCAGGAGCGCGGAACCGAGCGGCAGGGCGTCGACGGCCGCCTGCGCCTCCGGGGAGAGCATCGGCATCTGCGTCTGCCCGGTGACCTCGGCGTCGTAGGCCTCAAGGCCGGAGATGGAGATCGTGGACGTCGTCTCGGACGGGCGCTCGGGAGTGGCTCCGGCCCGCAGCGGTGCGCCACAGTTGGAGCAGAAGCGGCTGTTCTCCGCGTTGCGGTTACCGCACCTCGTACACACCAGGGCCGACATGGACGGATCCTCCTGCCGCGGCTGCCCCGCCGGGGTATTGGACGCATACGGGTCGGCGGAAAACCCTCCACCCGCACTTGAGGTTGACGGTTGCCCGAAACCTATGTCTCCGGACTGGGCAGGGTCAACAGACGGCGCGCCCTGACCTCCGGGAACGTCACCGCCCGGACCACCGACCTGGTCCCGGAACAGCGGACGCTGGCCCTCCGCGTCAGGCTGTGCGCGATGACGGGCGGTCGCATTGTCGCTGCCCTCTCGCGCGCTCTTGCCGAACAACTTCGCAAACAACTTCACGGGCGATTCCCCTTGACCGAAACAGACCCGCCCGTGGGGCAGGACGAACCCTGATTGAACACACCGGTCGACCCGGACATCCTCACAACGTCCGTATCCACCAGACAGTTTCCACCACGCACCACCCATTCGGTGCGCCGACCCCCCGCAACCTCATGCCCTGGCCGGATGCCCCCCATGCACCCCCGGTTCACTGGGAGGACGACCGAGCGTAGTCAGGCCGCTTCGCTGCTCGCAAGGCGTCCACGACGATCTGGTCCGACCGCTCGACGGTCACGGTGGCCTGCTCCTTCTCAAGAGTCTGCACCACGCCTCCAGGGATGTTGAGCGCCGGTTCGAGGTCCTGCGGCTTGCCGATGACCTTGAAACGATAGGGGGCGTTGATCTTGTTCCCGTCGACACTCACGCTCTTGTCGGAGTCCGTGAGGTACGTGCCCGCGACGACGCGCACGCCGTTCACCTGGATCGCCTCCGCCCCGGCCGCGCGCAGCTCCTGGATCGCGTCGAGCAGCATGTCCGCCTCGACCCTCCCCTTCGTGTCGTCGATCGTCATCGTGATGCCGGGCCCCTGCGCGGCCACCGTGCCCGCCAGGATGCCGAGCTGCCTCTCCTTCTCGACCGTCTGCTTGCGGGCCTCCTCGGCCTGGTCCGAGCTGTTCTCCAGCTCGTCCCGCTGCTTCTCGAGGCCCTGCTTCTCGTCTTCAAGACGCTGAGTGCGGTCGTCCAGTTCATCGAGGATGCGCACAAGATCTTCCTGACGTGCACCCCGCAGAGCACTGTCGCTGTCACTGTTAGAGGCGACCTGGACGGCCAGACCGAACCCCAGACCGAACAACAGCACGGCGACGATGAGTTGGGCCCGGCTGACGCGCGGCGGCCACAACCCCTTCACCAACCGCTGACGACCGGTCTGCCCCGATGGTTCCGCCGCGCCGCCCGCGGCAGTGGGAGACGTCGCTGCGGGCACCTCTTCGGGCAGTTCCTCGCGCAGCCTGTGGTCGCCCGGACCGTCCTGGTTGCTCATCGGCCTCACGCCCGGAAGACATGCCGGCGGATCGCCGCGGCATTCGAGAAGATACGGATCCCGAGCACCACGACGACACCGGTGGACAGCTGGGCGCCGACGCCCAACTTGTCGCCCAGGAACACGATCAGCGCGGCCACCACCACGTTCGACAGGAACGACACGACGAAGACCTTGTCGTCGAAGATGCCGTCCAGCATGGCCCGCAGTCCGCCGAAGACGGCGTCGAGTGCCGCCACGACGGCGATCGGCAGATAAGGCTCGACGACCGCCGGAACCTCGGGCCGGACCAAGAGGCCGGCCACGACTCCCACGACGAGGCCCAGTACGGCGATCACGATGTGCCCTTCCCGGTTTTCGGCTGTGCTGTTCGTACGGTCACGCTCGGTGCGGCGGGCAACCGGAGGTCGTCCTCCACGGAGATGGCGGTCCGGATCCCGTAGTTCTCCTGAAGGGCGTGCAGATACAGCCCGTCGGCACTGTTCTGGAATCTGGTGCTCAGCCGCTTCCCGTCCCCCACCGCCAGCACCGTATACGGCGGAACCAGCGGCTTGTTGTCGACCAGTATCGCGTCACCCGCGGCCCGGATGGCCGACAGCGCCGTCAGCCGCTGTTCGTTGATGGACACGGCCTCGGCGCCCGACTCCCACAGCCCGTTCACCACACGCTGCATGTCCCGGTCGCGCACCCGCCCGGTGTCGGAGAACCCGCTCGTCTCGCGCGGGTCGCCGTCACCACCCGTGGCGGCTTCCTTGGCGTCGTTCACCACCAGCTTCACGCCTGGACCGTGCACCGCCGTGGCACCCGACAGCAGGCCCATGAGCTCCGCCTCGCCGCTGTTGCCACTGTCCTTGAGGGCCTCGCGCTGCCGCGCGCTCACCTCGCCGCGCAACTTGTCGACGCTGCTCTCCAGCCGATCCGCGCTCTCGGTCTCCCGGTCGATGCGGTCGATGAGCTCCTCGCGCTCCTTCGCCACGACGGGAGCCGCGACCCGCGCCTGGGCCGCTCCGACGGTCACGACCAGTGCCGCCAGAACCAGGCCGGCGGCGAGTCCGAGCTTCGCCCTCAGCGTCTTCGGCAGGCCGCCCTCGCCCGCCGCCTGCTTCCGGGCAGCGGCCTCGGCGTACCCGTCGTCGAGGCTGTGGTCCATGACGTTGGTGAGCAGCGACATGGACGCGTCCGGACGCGACGCGCGCGTGGGGGTGCTCCGAACGGGGGGCTGCTGCGGCATGTCGCACATCGTCGCACGTCGTGACCACTACCTCCGAATGGCCCCACCGGCGTGCCCGACAGGCCCCTTGGGGGGACACCCGCCCGGCACGCGCGCGTGTTGGGGTATCAGCGCCCGGCGCTGTCCACGACCGCCGCCCACTCGTCGAGCAGGGCCTGCGCGGAGGCGTCGTCGGGACCCTCAGCCCACAGGTGCGTGACCGCCTCGGCCGGGTCGGGCAGCACCATGACCCAGCGCCCGTCGGTCTCCACGACCCGCACGCCGTCGGTCGTGTCGACAAAGCGATCCCCGGCCGCCTCGACGACCCGCCGCATCACAAGTCCCTTGACCGCCCAGGGAGTCGCGAGGTCCCGCTTGAGGACATGCGCCCGCGGAATCCGCGCGTCGATCTGGCTGAGCGTCAACTGCGTCCGCGCCACCAGCCCGATCAGCCGTACGAAGGCCGCCGCGCCGTCGAAGACGCTGCTGAACTCGGGGACGATGAAGCCGCCCTTGCCGTCACCGCCGAAGATGGTCGAGTCGTCGCGCCCGACACGCGTCAGGTCGTCGGGCGAGGTCGTCGTCCACTCCACCTGGGTCCCGTGGTACGCCGCCACCTGCTCGGCGATCCTCGTGGTGGTCACGGGCAGTGCGACGCGTCCGCTGCGCCGCTCCGCGGCCACCAGGTCGAGCATGACGAGCAGCGCCCGGTCGTCCTCGACAATCCGCCCCTTCTCGTCGACCAGCGACAGCCGTTCACCGACGGGATCGAAGCGCACCCCGAACGCCGCCCGCGCGGACGCCACGATCTCTCCCAGCCGCACCAGCCCCGAGCGCCGCGTGTCCGCCGACTCCGTCGGCCTGGACTCGTCGAGACCGGGATTGATGGTCAACGAGTCCACCCCGAGCTTGCCGAGCAGACTGGGCAGCACCAGCCCGGCACTACCGTTCGAGGCATCGACCACGACCTTGAGCCCCGACTCGGAGACCCCCGTCGTATCGACGTTCCTCAGCAACGATCCGGTGTACGAGTCGAAGACACTGGCCGGGAAGTGCAGGTCCCCGATCTCGCCGGGGAAGGCCCGCCGGTATTCCTGGCGCGCGAACACCCGGTCCAGCTTCCGCTGACTCGCCTGCGACAGGTCCGCGCCCCGCCCGTCGAAGAACATGATGTCGACCGAGTCCGGCACCCCGGGCGTGGTCCGGATCATGATCCCGCCGGCACTGCCCCGCGCGGTCTGCTGTCGGGCCACGGGCAGCGGCACGTTCTCCAGGTCGCGTACGTCGATGGCGCTGGCCTGAAGCGCGGAAATGACCGCCCGCTTGAGCGCACGGGCACCACGGGAGTGGTCGCGGGCCGTGGTGACCGTCGACCCCTTCTTGAGCGTGGTCGCGTAGGCACCGGCAAGACGAACGGCGAGTTCGGGAGTGATCTCCACGTTCAGGATCCCGGACACACCCCGCGCACCGAAGAGATGCGCCTGCCCTCTGGACTCCCAGATCACCGAGGTGTTGACGAACGCACCCGCCTCGATGGTCTTGAACGGATACACCCGGACATTGCCCTGCACGATCGATTCTTCACCGATCAGGCACTCGTCACCGATGACCGCGCCGTCCTCGATCCGGGCGGCGCGCATGATGTCGGTGTTCTTTCCGACCACGCATCCGCGCAGATTGCTGTGCTGGCCGACGTACACGTTGTCGTGCACAACGGCCTTGTGCAGAAAGGCGCCGGTCTTCACGACGACGTTCGATCCGACGACCGTGTGCTCCCGTATTTCCGCGCCGGCCTCGACCTTGGCGTAGTCCCCGATATAGAGGGGCCCGCGCAGAACGGCGTCGGGATGCACCTCGGCACCCTCCGCGACCCACACGCCGGGGGAGATCTCGAAGCCGTCGATGTCGACGTCGACCTTGCCCTCAAGAACGTCCGCCTGTGCCTTCACGTAGCTCTCGTGCGTACCGACGTCCTCCCAGTAACCCTCAGCGATATAGCCGTAGACGGGCTTGCCTTCCTTCATCAGCTGCGGGAAGACATCGCCGGACCAGTCGACCGGCACATCGGGTTCGACGTAGTCGAAGACCTCGGGCTCCATCACATAGATGCCGGTGTTCACCGTGTCGGAGAAGACCTGGCCCCAGGTCGGCTTCTCCAGGAAGCGCTCGACCTTGCCTTCTTCGTCGACGATGGTGATGCCGAATTCCAGAGGATTAGGCACACGTGTCAGACACACGGTGACCAACGCGCCCTTTTCCTTGTGGAAGTTGATGAGCTCTGTGAGATCGAAGTCGGTCAGGGCATCACCGGAGATGACGAGGAAAGCATCGTCCTTCAACGCCTCTTCGGCGTTCTTGACGCTTCCGGCGGTACCGAGTGGCTTCTCCTCATTGGCATAGCTGAGCTCCATGCCGAGCTCTTCACCGTCACCGAAGTAGTTCTTGACCAGTGAGGCCAGGAATTGAACGGTGACGACGGTCTCGTTGAGCCCATGCCTTTTGAGCAGCCTCAGAACGTGCTCCATGATCGGCCGGTTGGCCACCGGCAGGAGCGGCTTGGGCATGCTTGAGGTCATAGGGCGAAGGCGTGTGCCTTCGCCTCCGGCCATCACGACGGCCTTCATGTCGGAAGCGTCCTCCTTGAAGAGACGACGGTCTAGCCGACTTCACCCGTCAGATTGTCCCGCACTTTTTCACCGCGGGCCATCGGGCCGGTACAGCCCTGGCAATCGGCGAGTTCAGTCGGCCACGGCGTCCGCACGAACCAGACGGCGGACTTGTACCACGTAGAGGACTCCTGCCCACCAGTAGAGCGTTGTACCCCATCCTGCGAACGCCCATCCGAAAATAGCAGCGAGTGACGCGAGCCATCCACTTCCGTCACTGAGCAGGAGCAACGGGAAGGCGTACATCAAGTTGAACGTCGCGGCCTTGCCCAAGAAGTTCACCTGGGGAGGCGGATAGCCGTGACGCCTGAGGATGCCCACCATCACCAGCAGAACCAGCTCTCGCGCCAGAAGTGCAGCGGTCAACCACATTGGCAGAATCTCGCGCCAGGTCAGACCGAACAACGTCGAGAGAATGTAGAGCCGGTCGGCTGCGGGGTCGAGAAGCCGGCCCAGACTGCTGATCTGGTTCCAGCGCCGGGCGAGCTTGCCGTCCAGGTAGTCACTGATGCCGCTCAGGGCCAGTACCAGCAGTGCCCAGGCGTCACTGTTGGGGCCACCGAACTCAGGCCTGAGAATCAGCCACAGGAAGAGCGGCACTCCGGCAAGCCGCGCCATGCTGAGGATGTTGGGGATGGTGAGGACCCGGTCCGTCTGGACGCGGGTCTCCTGGACCTCCACCCGGGGGCCTCCTGTGGGAAACGAGCCAACGATGCCTCCTGACCTTACCTCAACGCAAAAGAGCTCCGGCTCTTGGGCTGTGATGCCCAAGAGCCGGAGCTCTAAAAGGAGTTCGGCGGCGTCCTACTCTCCCACAGGGTCCCCCCTGCAGTACCATCGGCGCTGTAAGGCTTAGCTTCCGGGTTCGGAATGTAACCGGGCGTTTCCCTCACGCTAAAACCACCGAAACACTATGAAACTGTACAGCCGCACCGTATGTAGCCAATACGGGGCCGTTCGTGGTTTCAGAACCAACACAGTGGACGCGAGCAACTGAGGACAAGCCCTCGGCCTATTAGTACCGGTCAGCTCCACCCATTACTGGGCTTCCACATCCGGCCTATCAACCCAGTCGTCTACTGGGAGCCTTAACCCCTCAAAGGGGGTGGGAATACTCATCTCGAAGCAGGCTTCCCGCTTAGATGCTTTCAGCGGTTATCCCTCCCGAACGTAGCCAACCAGCCATGCCCTTGGCAGGACAACTGGCACACCAGAGGTTCGTCCGTCCCGGTCCTCTCGTACTAGGGACAGCCCTTCTCAATATTCCTGCGCGCGCAGCGGATAGGGACCGAACTGTCTCACGACGTTCTAAACCCAGCTCGCGTACCGCTTTAATGGGCGAACAGCCCAACCCTTGGGACCGACTCCAGCCCCAGGATGCGACGAGCCGACATCGAGGTGCCAAACCATCCCGTCGATATGGACTCTTGGGGAAGATCAGCCTGTTATCCCCGGGGTACCTTTTATCCGTTGAGCGACGGCGCTTCCACAAGCCACCGCCGGATCACTAGTCCCGACTTTCGTCCCTGCTCGACCCGTCGGTCTCACAGTCAAGCTCCCTTGTGCACTTACACTCAACACCTGATTGCCAACCAGGCTGAGGGAACCTTTGGGCGCCTCCGTTACTCTTTAGGAGGCAACCGCCCCAGTTAAACTACCCATCAGACACTGTCCCTGATCCGGATCACGGACCCAGGTTAGACATCCAGCACGACCAGACTGGTATTTCAACGACGACTCCCCCTGAACTGGCGTCCAGAGTTCACAGTCTCCCAGCTATCCTACACAAGCCGAACCGAACACCAATATCAAACTGTAGTAAAGGTCCCGGGGTCTTTCCGTCCTGCTGCGCGAAACGAGCATCTTTACTCGTAGTGCAATTTCACCGGGCCTATGGTTGAGACAGTCGAGAAGTCGTTACGCCATTCGTGCAGGTCGGAACTTACCCGACAAGGAATTTCGCTACCTTAGGATGGTTATAGTTACCACCGCCGTTTACTGGCGCTTAAGTTCTCAGCTTCGCCCAACCGAAGTTGGACTAACCGGTCCCCTTAACGTTCCAGCACCGGGCAGGCGTCAGTCCGTATACATCGCCTTACGGCTTCGCACGGACCTGTGTTTTTAGTAAACAGTCGCTTCTCGCTGGTCTCTGCGGCCACCCCCAGCTCATGAAGTAAATTCAATCACCAGTGATGGCCCCCCTTCTCCCGAAGTTACGGGGGCATTTTGCCGAGTTCCTTAACCATAGTTCACCCGAACGCCTCGGTATTCTCTACCTGACCACCTGAGTCGGTTTAGGGTACGGGCCGCCATGAAACTCGCTAGAGGCTTTTCTCGACAGCATAGGATCATCCACTTCACCACAATCGGCTCGGCATCAGGTCTCAGACTCATGCCAGGCGGATTTACCTACCTGACGTCCTACACCCTTACCCCGGGACAACCACCGCCCGGGATGGACTACCTTCCTGCGTCACCCCATCACTCACCTACTACCACCGTGGTTCGGCGGCTCCACCACTTTCCATTCCCCGAAGGGTCCGGAACGGCTTCACGGCCTTAGCATAAATGGGTTCGATGTTAGACGCTTCACAGCGGGTACCGGAATATCAACCGGTTATCCATCGACTACGCCTGTCGGCCTCGCCTTAGGTCCCGACTTACCCTGGGCAGATCAGCTTGACCCAGGAACCCTTAGTCAATCGGCGCACACGTTTCTCACGTGTGTATCGCTACTCATGCCTGCATTCTCACTCGTCAACCGTCCACAACTCGCTTCCGCGGCTGCTTCACCCGGCAGACGACGCTCCCCTACCCATCCCAACGGGCGTTGGCCCTCATGCTGGAATGACACGACTTCGGCGGTACGCTTGAGCCCCGCTACATTGTCGGCGCGGAATCACTAGACCAGTGAGCTATTACGCACTCTTTCAAGGGTGGCTGCTTCTAAGCCAACCTCCTGGTTGTCTGTGCGACTCCACATCCTTTCCCACTTAGCGTACGCTTAGGGGCCTTAGTCGATGCTCTGGGCTGTTTCCCTCTCGACCATGGAGCTTATCCCCCACAGTCTCACTGCCGCGCTCTCACTTACCGGCATTCGGAGTTTGGCTAAGGTCAGTAACCCGGTAGGGCCCATCGCCTATCCAGTGCTCTACCTCCGGCAAGAAACACACGACGCTGCACCTAAATGCATTTCGGGGAGAACCAGCTATCACGGAGTTTGATTGGCCTTTCACCCCTAACCACAGGTCATCCCCCAGGTTTTCAACCCTGGTGGGTTCGGTCCTCCACGAAGTCTTACCTCCGCTTCAACCTGCCCATGGCTAGATCACTCCGCTTCGGGTCTTGAGCGCGCTACTATACCGCCCTATTCGGACTCGCTTTCGCTACGGCTTCCCCACTCGGGTTAACCTCGCAACACACCGCAAACTCGCAGGCTCATTCTTCAAAAGGCACGCAGTCACGACCCACAGAGTAAACTCTGTGAGCGACGCTCCCACGGCTTGTAGGCACACGGTTTCAGGTACTATTTCACTCCGCTCCCGCGGTACTTTTCACCATTCCCTCACGGTACTATCCGCTATCGGTCACCAGGGAATATTTAGGCTTAGCGGGTGGTCCCGCCAGATTCACACGGGATTTCTCGGGCCCCGTGCTACTTGGGTGTCTCTCAAACGAGCCGCTGATGTTTCGACTACGGGGGTCTTACCCTCTACGCCGGACCTTTCGCATGTCCTTCGCCTACATCAACGGTTTCTGACTCGCCTCACAGCCGGCAGACTGTGAAAGAGAGATCCCACAACCCCGCATACGCAACCCCTGCCGGGTCTCACACGTATACGGTTTGGCCTCATCCGGTTTCGCTCGCCACTACTCCCGGAATCACGGTTGTTTTCTCTTCCTGCGGGTACTGAGATGTTTCACTTCCCCGCGTTCCCTCCACATACCCTATGTGTTCAGGTATGGGTGACAGCCCATGACGACTGCCGGGTTTCCCCATTCGGAAACCCCCGGATCAAAGCCTGGTTGACGACTCCCCGGGGACTATCGTGGCCTCCCACGTCCTTCATCGGTTCCTGGTGCCAAGGCATCCACCGTGCGCCCTTAAAAACTTGGCCACAGATGCTCGCGTCCACTGTGCAGTTCTCAAACAACGACCAGCCACCCATCACCCCCAACCGAAGCTGGAGTTCACTGGGGCCGGCACCCGAGGGGGTTCATTCCCTCAGACACCCAACAGCGTGCCCGGCACCCCCGCCACTCGTGATCAGCTTTCCACGCTCCGAAGAGCAGTACTTGCAGCCCGAGATGACTGAGAGTGCCGAATAATCAACGTTCCACCCTTGAGCAACCACCGTCGAACGTGTGCCGACGTAATGGCCCTGGACCACCAGGCAAAGCCTGGCGGCCTAGATGCTCCTTAGAAAGGAGGTGATCCAGCCGCACCTTCCGGTACGGCTACCTTGTTACGACTTCGTCCCAATCGCCAGTCCCACCTTCGACAGCTCCCTCCCCACAAGGGGGTTGGGCCACCGGCTTCGGGTGTTACCGACTTTCGTGACGTGACGGGCGGTGTGTACAAGGCCCGGGAACGTATTCACCGCAGCAATGCTGATCTGCGATTACTAGCAACTCCGACTTCATGGGGTCGAGTTGCAGACCCCAATCCGAACTGAGACCGGCTTTTTGAGATTCGCTCCACCTCACGGTATCGCAGCTCATTGTACCGGCCATTGTAGCACGTGTGCAGCCCAAGACATAAGGGGCATGATGACTTGACGTCGTCCCCACCTTCCTCCGAGTTGACCCCGGCGGTCTCCTGTGAGTCCCCAACCTCCCGAAGGAGTTGCTGGCAACACAGGACAAGGGTTGCGCTCGTTGCGGGACTTAACCCAACATCTCACGACACGAGCTGACGACAGCCATGCACCACCTGTACACCGACCACAAGGGGGCGACCATCTCTGGCCGTTTCCGGTGTATGTCAAGCCTTGGTAAGGTTCTTCGCGTTGCGTCGAATTAAGCCACATGCTCCGCTGCTTGTGCGGGCCCCCGTCAATTCCTTTGAGTTTTAGCCTTGCGGCCGTACTCCCCAGGCGGGGAACTTAATGCGTTAGCTGCGGCACCGACGACGTGGAATGTCGCCAACACCTAGTTCCCACCGTTTACGGCGTGGACTACCAGGGTATCTAATCCTGTTCGCTCCCCACGCTTTCGCTCCTCAGCGTCAGTAATGGCCCAGAGATCCGCCTTCGCCACCGGTGTTCCTCCTGATATCTGCGCATTTCACCGCTACACCAGGAATTCCGATCTCCCCTACCACACTCTAGCTAGCCCGTATCGAATGCAGACCCGGGGTTAAGCCCCGGGCTTTCACACCCGACGTGACAAGCCGCCTACGAGCTCTTTACGCCCAATAATTCCGGACAACGCTTGCGCCCTACGTATTACCGCGGCTGCTGGCACGTAGTTAGCCGGCGCTTCTTCTGCAGGTACCGTCACTTTCGCTTCTTCCCTGCTGAAAGAGGTTTACAACCCGAAGGCCGTCATCCCTCACGCGGCGTCGCTGCATCAGGCTTTCGCCCATTGTGCAATATTCCCCACTGCTGCCTCCCGTAGGAGTCTGGGCCGTGTCTCAGTCCCAGTGTGGCCGGTCGCCCTCTCAGGCCGGCTACCCGTCGTCGCCTTGGTGAGCCATTACCTCACCAACAAGCTGATAGGCCGCGGGCTCATCCTTCACCGCCGGAGCTTTCAACCACCACAGATGCCCATGGTGGTGGTATCCGGTATTAGACCCCGTTTCCAGGGCTTGTCCCAGAGTGAAGGGCAGATTGCCCACGTGTTACTCACCCGTTCGCCACTAATCCCCACCGAAGTGGTTCATCGTTCGACTTGCATGTGTTAAGCACGCCGCCAGCGTTCGTCCTGAGCCAGGATCAAACTCTCCGTGAATGTTTACCCGTAATCGGGTGCACACATCACGAGAGCGGAACCACCGGCGGAATAAGCCGATGGTTCACAGCGTCCTCGCTGTGTTTTCTTCAAAGGAACCTCATCTTCGGCCGTGATGGCCGGAGACGGGGTATCAACATATCTGGCGTTGATTTTTGGCACGCTGTTGAGTTCTCAAGGAACGGACGCTTCCTTTGTACTCACCCTCGCGGGCTTTCCTCCGGGCTTCCCTTCGGTGTTCCAAACTCTATCAGTGTTTTTCCGGCCCCCTGACCACCATCCTGCGAGCATGCAGAAGGTGACCCCGAGATAGGATCTGACAAGTTGGGTGCTGCCGGGCCAGGACGTCAGGTGCGTCGCTCAGCGCCAAGCAGGAGTACGACTGTACACGGGGCCGCGAGACGGGCGCAAATCGATAATGGGTGTGGTCTAGACCACTAATCGGGAGCTCTCGTGCGGAACCGGTACTACATGTGACATACGCTGCTGAACAGTGCGTCGTCCGGGACAGGTAGAGACGGCGCATATAGATCTCCACCCCTGGGAGGCTTCCCATGACCACCGTGACGTCCCCTCTTGCCGGACGCGCCATCGGACTGGCGGCAGTGCCGGATCCCGTCTTCTCCGGGGCCATGGTCGGCCCGGGTACGGCCATCGACCCCGTGCGTGAGCCCTCGGAGGCTGTCGCCCCCGTGGACGGAGTGATCGTCTCGCTGCACCCTCACGCGTTCGTCGTCGTGGACGATCAGGGCCACGGCGTCCTCACCCACCTCGGCATCGACACGGTGCAGCTCAATGGCGAGGGCTTCGAGCTGCTCGTCAACAAGGGGGACACCGTCACCCGCGGGCAGAGTGTCGTCCGCTGGAACCCGGCGGAGGTCGAGGCCGCCGGCAAGTCCCCGGTCTGCCCCGTCGTGGCACTGGAGGCCACGGCCGAGGCGCTCACCGAGCTCCGTGAGGACAACGACGTGAAGGCCGGCGACAGCCTCTTCGTCTGGAACTGACGGTATCGCCGTCGTATGACGGCACATAGCGACAACCACCGCGGCGGCGGGACCCGCCGCACTATCGGAGACGGGTGAGATGGAGACAACGCTGCGAGGCGTCGGTGTGAGTCACGGTGTGGCGATCGGCGAGGTTCGGCACATGGGTACGGCGGTGCTGGAACCGCCTGCCAAGCAGATTCCCGCGGAGGACGCGGAGCGTGAACAGGGGCGCGCCCGCAAAGCCGTGGACGCGGTGGCGGCCGATCTGATGGCGCGCGGCAACCTGGCGGGAGGCGAAGCCCAGGCTGTGCTCGAAGCGCAGGCCATGATGGCGCAGGACCCCGAGCTCATGGCGGACGTGGACCGGCGTATCGCCGTCGGCAGCACTGCCGAGCGTGCCGTGTACGACGCGTTCGCCGCATACCGCGAGCTGCTGGCGGGGGCCGGTGAGTACCTTGCCGGGCGCGTCGCCGACCTCGACGACGTGCGGAATCGTATCGTCGCCCGTCTGCTCGGGGTGCCCATGCCGGGCGTTCCGGACAGTGACGAGCCCTATGTTCTTGTGGCGCGGGATCTCGCGCCCGCCGATACGGCTCTGTTGGATCCGACGCTGGTCCTCGGCTTCGTGACCGAGGAAGGCGGGCCGACCAGCCACAGCGCGATTCTGGCTCGGGCGCTGGGTGTTCCGGCGGTCGTGGCGCTGCCGGGCGCGGGTGAGCTCGCCGAGGGCACGGTGATCGCCGTCGACGGCAGCACCGGTGACATCTTCGTGAACCCGAGCGAGGAGAAGAAGGCACAGCTGGAGGCCGCTGCCGCCGAGCGCAGGGCAGCGCTCGCCGCGTCGAGCGGCCCGGGTGCCACGGCCGACGGCCACAAGGTGCCGCTGCTGGCCAACGTGGGTGGGCCGGCGGACGTCCCGGCCGCTCTTGAGGCGGGTGCCGAGGGTGTCGGTCTCTTCCGTACCGAGTTCCTGTTCCTCGACGACAGCAAGAACGCTCCGTCGGAGGAGAAGCAGGTAGAGGCCTACCGACAGGTCCTTGAGGCGTTTCCCGAGGGTCGTGTCGTGGTGCGTGTGCTGGACGCGGGCGCGGACAAGCCGCTGGACTTCCTCACGCCGGGCGACGAGCCGAACCCGGCATTGGGTGTGCGGGGTCTGCGGACCCTGCTCGACCACCCGGATGTGCTGCGGACGCAGCTGACGGCGTTGGCCAAGGCTGCTGAGGGCCTGCCCGTCTACCTTGAGGTCATGGCTCCGATGGTGGCGGACCGTGCCGACGCCAAGGCGTTCGCCGACGCCTGCCGAGAGGCGGGGCTTCGGGCGAAGTTCGGCGCGATGGTGGAGATTCCGTCGGCCGCGCTGCGGGCGCGCTCGGTGCTCCAGGAGGTCGAGTTCCTGTCACTGGGGACCAACGACCTCGCGCAGTACACCTTCGCCGCGGACCGGCAGGTGGGTGCGGTGTCCCGGCTCCAGGATCCGTGGCAGCCCGCGCTGCTGGACCTGGTGGCGCTGTCCGCCGAGGCGGCCAAGGCCGAGGGCAAGAGCTGTGGTGTTTGCGGCGAGGCCGCGTCCGACCCGCTGCTCGCGTGTGTGCTGACCGGTCTGGGGGTCACCTCGCTCTCCATGGGGGCGGCTTCGATTCCTTATGTCCGGGCGACGCTGGCGAAGTTCACGATGGCGCAGTGCGAGCGGGCCGCGGCTGCCGCTCGGGCCGCGGACAGTGCCGAGGACGCGCGCACCGCGGCTCAGGCGGTGCTGTCCGGCGAGTAGTCGGACGGGGCCGCCCTTGTGCGGTTCGTGAGGGGCGCTCCACCTTCGGGTGGGCGCCCCTCACGCGTTCAGTGGTGGTGCCCGGGTGCCTGACCGGTGTCTCCGAGGTCCGGGGGTTCGCAGTAGTCGACGTCCGATTCCGGGGAGATGATGTCGCCGGAATCGATGTCGGTGCAGTAGGCGTCGAACACTTCGCCGGCGGTGAGTGGCTCAAGCCCTTCTCGGCGCAGGCGCCAGCCGTAGATGCGGTCCGGGGTGCCGGAGCCGCTGGTGCGCATGACGAGGCCGCCGGGGCTGTGTGTGGCGAGGCCGAGGGCCAGGACGGTGGTGAACTCCAGGGCTTCGGCTTCGTCGAGGTGGGTGCCGCCGTCGATCTCCTCGTCGGCGTGGAGGACGGAAACGACGGTTTCCGGGGTGCCGGTGACGCTGCACACGAGGTGGCGATTGCCCGGGTGGGCCGTCTCGAGGACGCGGACGAGCAGGTGGGAGGCGCGGAGGAAGGCCGAGCGGCCGATGTCCTCGCCGCAGGAGGCGCAGGCTCCCAGTCGTGCCAGCAGTGTGCTCGCGTACTCCCAGGTGGCCTGTCGTACGGCTTCGTCCACGAGGGCCGGGACGAGATCGGTGAGGGGCTGGCCGTCGTAGGGGATGGTCGGGCCGGTGCTCGCCAGTTCCGCTGTGAAGCGTGTGCGGCTTGCGGGGATGTCGGGGTCGAGGCCGGCGTCCGTGCAGAACTCGGCGTATTCCTGGGGGTCGAAGAGGGCTACGGTGGTGTGGCTGCCCTGGGCGGCGCGGGTCCTGAGGAGGTCTTCCACCTGCCTCAGATAGGTCGGGTGGTCGTCGAAGGTGAAGGTGCGGTAGCGCCGCATGGCCCGGAAGTCGTGCTCGTCGGTCAGCAGGCCGATGGTGCCGGCGATTTCGCGGCGCAGGACGCGTCGCATGGTCTGGTGCTCGGTGTGAGCCATGGTTCCCCCTGTGCGCAGTCGATCATTGCTCACTCACAGTAACCGCCGGCACTGACAACGGGGTCCGGGCGAGACGGTCTCGGACGATTCGGCGCTGGATCAGGCAGGTCAGGCCGATGGTGGCGCCGAAGGCGGTCCAGCCGAGCGGGCCGGTGGCGATGGCCGCGGTGACGGCGAGTGGTCCCACGCTGCGCTGGGCGGACTGGGCGAGACCGTGGACGCCGAGATAGGCGCCCTGCGCGGTGGTGGGGGCGAGGGCCACGGAGAGTTCCCAGGACACGGTGGCGTGCAGGATCTCGGCGAGGGTGAAGGCGGCGGCCGCCGCAGTGAGCAGGAGTGTCGCGGTGAGGGGTCCTCCGGTGGCCGAGAGGGTCATGGCCGCGCCGCCCAGCGCGAAGACGGCCGAGAGCGGTACGAGGAGGTTGCGTGCGGCCGTCGTGGTGGCTCCGAAGCGGGCCAGGGGCACCTGGAGCGCCACCACCATGACGTTGTTGAGGACGAGCAGCAGGGGTGCGAGGCCGTGCGGTGCGCTGTCGGCGTGTGCGATCCACAGGGGGAGGCCGACTTTGAAGACGGCGTCGTGGAGGCAGAGGGCGGTCTCGGTGGCGACGTAGGCGAGGTAGGTACGGTCGCGCCAGGGGTTCGCCGTCTCGGTCGTGCGCCCGGGGTTCTTGGACGTGGCGATGGTGCGCGAGGGCGAGGGGGGTTCCGCGCAGCGCAGGATGATGAGGGCCGATGCCAAGAAGGACAGGGCGTCGCCCGCCAGGAGCCACTGGTAGGTGGTGGAGGTGTTCAGGGCGAGGGCCGCCGCGGCGGCGAGGCCGCCCAGGGCCCAGCCCGCGTTGGCGACGGTTCGCTGGACGGCCTGGTAGCGGACGCGGTCCGGGCCCGCGATGCGGGTGGCGTAGAGCCTGGTGAGGACGCTCGCGGCGCGGTCACCAAGGGCGCCGACGGCGGTGAAGGCGAGGAGCAGGGCGTAGTCGTCGGTGGTGAGCAGGGCGAAGGAGGCCAGGGCGCGCAGGAGTTGGACGGTGGGCAGGACGCGGGTGAGGGGGAAGCGGTCGGCGAGACGGCCGCCGATGGGCGCTCCGGCGATGCCGATGGCTCCCGCGGCGGCGACGAGGGTGCCGACCTGGGCGACGGAGAGTCCGGAGACGTAGGTGAAGTACAGGACGGACACGGAGGCCCACAGGCCGCTGCCGACGCGGTCGACGAGGGCGACGGCGAGCATTCGGCGTCCGTCCCGTCCGCCGGGAATGCCTTTCGACCATGCGGCCGCGCGACGTATCGGATGCACTGCTCCCCCTTGCCCGAAGTTATGTACTGGTACATAATCAACAACGTGGCAATACATTATGGGATCAGTGGTACGACGGCCAAGGGGATTGCCGCGTCCGTGGAACGGGGCATCGCCGAGGGGGTGTTGGAGCCCGGGGCGGCGTTGCCTCCCGTGCGGCGGCTCGCGGACGACCTGGGGGTGAGCCCCGGGACCGTGGCGACGGCCTACAAGGAGCTGCGGCGACGCGGCCTCGTGGTCACGCGCGGGCGGGGTGGAACCGTGGTGGCACCCGCGCCGGCGGTTGCCTCACGACGGCCGCCGAGAGTCCCGGAGGGGCTGCGGGATCTGTCCGGCGGGCACCCGGATCCAGCACTGCTGCCGAGCCTCGTCCCTCCCTCCCGCCTCTCCCCCGGCGCCCGTTCACATCGGTCGACGCCGCGCCTGGCGCGGTTGGAGGACGCCGTGCGGGACTGGTTGCGGCCCGACGGGATCCCCGTGGAGCACGTGACCTTCGCGCATGGGGCGCTGGATCTGATCGGGCGGCTGCTGTCCGTGGAGTTGCGACCCGGCGACGCGGTGGCCATGGAGGATCCCGGATATCACCATCTGCTGGATCTGGTCACGGCCCTGGGACTGCGGATCGTTCCCGTGGCCGTGGACGACGAAGGTGTCCGCCCCGACGCGGTGCGAGGCGCGCTTCGCGCGGGCGTGCGCGCGCTGGTGTGCAGTCCGCGGGCGCAGAATCCGTACGGCGGCTGCTTCTCGGCGGCCCGCCGGGACGCGTTGGTCGAGGTGCTGCGGGACGAGCCGGACGTGCTGGTCGTGGAGAACGATCACGCGTCGGCCGTCGCCGGCGCGCCTCTGCGAACGCTGACCGCTGGTGGGCTGCGGCGCTGGGTCCATGTGCGGACCGTCAGCAAGTTCCTGGGCACGGACCTGCGGT
Organism: Streptomyces lincolnensis; assembly: GCF_001685355.1. Lineage (GTDB taxonomy): Bacteria > Actinomycetota > Actinomycetes > Streptomycetales > Streptomycetaceae > Streptomyces > Streptomyces lincolnensis. Next base: position 1,899,600 of record NZ_CP016438.1, read on the forward strand.
GGGCGACCGCGGCCTGTGACGCGACCACGCTGGCCCGGCACGACGGGCGGTTGCTGCTGACCTCAGGCTGGGTCAGCCATCTGCTCCAGGAGACGGTGCTCGGACTGATGACGGACGACGACACGCGCGCGTTGGTGGCGCGTGCCCAGGACGCGTACGCCTCGCGCCGCGTCGCCGTTCTGGAGGAGTTCGCCGGTCGCGGTATCGAGGGTCGGGGGGTGAGCGGCATGAATCTCTGGGTGCCCGTGCGGGACGAGTCGGCCGTGGTGAACGGACTGCGGTCGTACGGGTGGTGGGTCGCGGCGGGTGCCCGGTTCCGGCTGAACTCCGGTCCAGGCGTGCGGATCACCGTCGCGGACCTCGAACCGGCCGACGCGGTGCGGCTGGCCTCGGACTTCGCCGCCGTGCTCGGTGAGTCCGAGGCCACCTATGGAGGCTGACCGTCCCGGAGGGCGGTCAGGCGCGTTTGCGGGCCAGGTCCTCGTAGAGGTGCAGCAGGTCGAGGTTGTCGATGGAGCCGGGGTTGACCGCCTTCTCCAAGGCGGTGCCCTGGAGGAGGCGTTTGACGGGGACCTCGATGCGTTTTCCGGTGAGGGTGTGCGGGATGCCGGGGACCTCGATGACCTCGTCGGGGACGTGGCGGGGCGAGAGGTGTTCGCGGATGGTCTGCTTGATGCGGCCCAGGAGGGCGTCGTCGAGGGTGGCCCCCGGGTTCAGGTGGACGAAGAGAGGCATCCAGTAGCCGCCGTCGGGCTGTTCGATACCGACGACGAGCGACTCCTTGATCTCCGGGAGGCGCTCGACCGCTTCGTAGATGTCGGCCGAACCCATGCGCACGCCCTGGCGGTTGAGGGTCGAGTCGGAGCGGCCGTGGATGACGACGGACCCGCGTGAGGTGATGGTGATCCAGTCGCCGTGACGCCAGACGCCGGGATAGGTGTCGAAGTAGCTGTCGTGGTAGCGGCTGCCGTCCGGGTCGTTCCAGAAGTGGATCGGCATGGACGGCATGGGGTTGGTGACCACCAGCTCGCCGACCTCGTCGATCAGGGGCTTGCCGCTCGGGTCCCAGGACTGGAGGTCGGTGCCGAGACCGGGTGCCTGGAGTTCGCCGATGTGGACGGGGAGCGTGGGTACGGCTCCCGCGAAGCAGGAGCACACGTCCGTGCCGCCGCTGACGGAGGCGATCCACAGGTCGGCCCCGCTCTCCGCGAACTCGTCGTGCAGCCAGCGGAAGCCGTCGGGCGGGAGCGGCGAACCGGTGGTGGCGACGCACTGCACCCTGGAGAGGTCGAAGTCGCGGGCCGGGTGCACGTCCGCCTTGCGGCAGGCCATCACGTAGGCCGCGGACGTCCCGTAGAGGGTGGCCCCAGTGCGTTCGGCGATCCGCCACTGGGCGCCGGTGTCCGGGTAGCCGGGGCTGCCGTCGTACAGGACGACGGTGGTCCCGGTGAGGAGGCCGGAGACGAGGAAGTTCCACATCATCCAGCCGGTCGACGTGTACCAGAAGAAGCGGTCCTTGGGGCCGAGGTCGCAGTGCAGGGCGAGCTGTTTGAGGTGCTCGACGAGGATGCCGCCCTGGGACTGCACGATCGCCTTGGGGAGGCCGGTCGTGCCGGAGGAGTAGAGCACCCACAGGGGGTGGCCGAAGGGCACCTGTTCGAAGACGGGTTCCGTGTCCGCCGTCGTGAGGGCCGACCAGTCCAGTGCGCCTTCGGGAGCCTCGGTGCCGAGGAGGGGGATGTGGACGACGGCGCGCAGGGTGGGCAGTTCGCGCCGGAGTTCGGCGACCGTGGCGCGGCGGTCGTGCTCCTTGCCGCCGTAGCGGTAGCCGTCGACGGTGAACAGGACCACCGGTTCCACCTGCTGGAAGCGGTCCAGGACGCTGCGGGCGCCGAAGTCGGGCGCGCAGGACGTCCAGACGCCGCCCACGGCGGCCGTGGCGAGCAGGGCGACGACGGCTTGGGGAATGTTCGGGAGATAGCCGCTGACGCGGTCTCCCGGGCGTACGCCGAGGGCGCGCAGTTCGGCGGCCAGGGAGCCGACCTGGCGGCGGAGCTCGGACCAGGTCACCGGGCGGGACTCGTGGGTCTCGTCGACGTACAGGAGGGCGGGTTCGTCCGCTCGGGTCGCGTGCGCGCGCAGGGCGTGCTCGGCGTAGTTGAGGGTCGCTCCGGGGAACCACTGGGCTCCGGGCATCGACCGGTCGCCGAGCACGCGCGCGTAGGGGGTGGAGAACCGTACGTCGAACCATTCGGTGACGGCTTTCCAGAAGGTGTCCGGTTCGTCGACCGACCAGCGGTGCAGGGCCGCGTAGCCACCCTCGGCGGGGGCTCCGTGATGTTCGGCGGCCCATGCCTGGAACTGGGTGACCTGAGCACGGGCGATGCGTTCGGGATCGGGCTGCCAGAGCGGCTGGGGGTTCACGGTCGACATGGGGCGGCTCCCGGACTCTGCGCGTGGTGTGCGTCCTCCGCGCACGGGCTGGGGTGTGCGCGTGACGCGGCTGACACGGACGATGCCATGTGATCAATTCCTACGCCAGGGTGTGCCGCACATAGTCCGTGTCGTGAAGATGTGGTCCCAGCACGGGTGAACGGCAGTTGAACGATACGCACATGCGGGCGGGTCAATGGCAGGCTGAGCAGCATGGAAGGTCGTGACCTGGTGCGTTCGATGAAGGCGATGGGTTCTGCGGGGGCGGCTCAGGGGTTGCGTACCGTACGGGCCGCATGGCGCAGGAGGCGGGTCGACGCCGGTGGGCTGGTGCCGCGGGGCGCCGAGCGCGCGCGGGTGCCCGGCCCTCTCCAGGCGGTGGAGCCCGGGCCCGGGGGTGGTGTGCTCCGGTTCAGCCGCTCCGAGCTGCGGATCACCGTGGCGGTGAACGGGGCCGTCTTCTGGGGCTGGGACGGGGCCGCGCCCGAGCCGTCGTACGCGCTCGCGGGGCACTGTCCGGAACCCGATTCCCGGGCGGTGCTGGAGCCGGACAAGGACGGCGGCTGGCGGGTGGTGGCCGAGCGCGTGACGGTCGTCGTCTCGCGGCACGGCGCGATCGAGGTGCTCACGCCCGGCGGGGTGATGCTGCGCCGCGATCTGCCGCCCCGCTGGTGGGAGCCGGTGGACGGCGGCCGGGCGCGCTGGATGCAGCGCTCGGAGGTGGCCGCGGACGCGCGGTTCTTCGGACTGGGCGGGCGAGCCTCGGGGCCCCGGCTGCGGGACGGGACGTACCGGCTGTGGAACACCGATCCGGGCCGGCCCTTCGGCCCCGGCGACGATCCGTTGTACCTCACGATGCCGGTGCAGTTGGTGGTGGCCGACGCGGCCACGCACCTGGCGTTCCACGACACCTCGTGGGACGGCACGCTGACCCTGCGGGAGGGCGAGGAGGGCGCCGGGTCCGGGCACGACCGGAACGGCATGTCCGAACTGCGGATGGAGGGGGGTCCGCTGCGCTGCTGGGTGATGGTGGGCACGCCCGCGCGCGTGCTGCTCGTGTGGGCCTCGCTCTCCGGTGCGCCCGCGCTGCCGCCAACGTGGGCACTCGGCCATCATCACGCGCGCTGGGGCTTCGGCAGTGAGCAGGAGGTGCGGCGGATCGTTGCGGGCTATCAGGAGCGCGATCTGCCGCTCGACGCGATCCACCTGGACATCGACCACTACGACGCCCATCAGGTGTTCACGGTCGACCAGGAGCGTTTCCCGAAACTGCCGCAGCTCGCGGAGGACCTGCGGCGGGACGGCATCCGGCTGGTGTCGATCGTGGACCCGGCGGTGAAGGCGGAGCCGGGCAACGCCGTGTTCGACAGCGGGACGGCCGAGGACGCGTTCGTACGGGACGCGTCGGGACGTCTCGTACGGGGAGTCGTGTGGCCCGGGGAGGCCGCCTTTCCGGACTTCACGCACGCACGCGTGCGGCAGTGGTGGGGGCGCCTGTACGAAGAGCGGCTCGCGCAGGGCTTCTCCGGCTTCTGGCACGACATGAACGAACCGACCTCGTTCGCCGCCTTCGGGGAGTCGACGCTGCCGCGGTCGGCCCGCCACTTTCTGGAGGGGCGCGAGGGGGACCATCGTGAGGCGCACAACGTCTACGCCCTGTGCATGGCCCGCGCCGCGTACGAGGGCCTGCGCGAACTGGCCCCCCAGGAGCGCCCCTTCGTCTTCTCGCGCTCCGGCTGGGCCGGCATACAGCGCTACGGCGGCACGTGGTCGGGAGATGTGGCCACGGGCTGGCCCGGACTGCGGGCCTCCCTGTCGCTGGTGATGGGGCTCGGTCTGTGCGGGGTGCCGTACTCGGGACCGGACATCGGCGGCTTCGACGGGGATCCCTCGCCCGAGCTGTATCTGCGGTGGTTCCAACTGGGGGCGTATCTGCCGCTGTTCCGTACGCACGCGAGTCTGCGGGCGGGGCGCCGGGAGCCCTGGGAGTTCGGTGCCGAGGTGCTGGAGCACGCGCGTGTGGCGCTCGACGAGCGTCGGCGGCTGCTGCCCTACTTCGTGACACTCGCGCATCTGGCGCGGCGTACGGGAGCGCCCTATGTGCGGCCACTGTGGTGGTCGGCACCCGAGGACCGGGCGCTGCGCGACTGCGAGGACGCGTTCCTGCTGGGCGACTGTCTGCTCGTGGCACCGGTGCTCGACCCGGGGGCGGACCGGTGGGCGGTGCAGTTGCCGAGGGGGCGGTGGTACGACACCACGACCGAGAAGGTCTACGAAGGGCCCGCACAGGTTCTGCTCGACGCCCCCTTGGCGCGCATTCCGGTGCTCGCGCGCGCGGGGGCCGTCATCCCGGTGCGCGGGGACGACGGCGGGCTGGAACTGGAGGTCTGGGCGCCCGCGCGCGGACGGACCGGGGGCGGGCTGGTCGTGCCGGACGCGGGCGACGGCTGGGACGAACCGGAGATCGAGCGCTACGTCGCCCGCTGGGAGGGCCGGCGGGTGGTGGTCGAGCGGGAGGGTGAGGACGGTTCGAGCGAGCCGTCCCACCCGGTCCGGATACGGGGCCTCGGGACGGGCTGAGGTCAGATGTACCGGCCCTCGAACCAGGCCCGCACGGCCGCCGTGTGCAGCGGGAAGGCGAGCTCCTCCGGCCTGCGCAGGAGGTGCCAGCCCTCCGTCTCGTCCGTGGCGGCGGAGGGCGGCAGGCTGTCTGCCGGGCGTTCCGGCAGCAGGCCGAGCAGGAGCAGGTGTCCGTCCTGCGAGCTCATCGCGTCGATGAGCCGTACGTCGCGGCTCGCCGCGTCGATGCCGGTCTCTTCCTTGAGCTCACGGACGACGGCCTGCCGCCAGTCCTCACGGTCGTCGATGTAGCCGCCGGGCAGCGCGATGCCTCCGCGCGCGGGGTCGACGGTTCGGGTGATGACCACGAGAGCGGTGCCCTGTGTGTCGTACACGGGCTGGAGGGCCACCGCGACAGGGAGCGGGTTGCGGTAGGCCACGGTGTGGCAGGCCGGGCAGGTGCGGGGCCAGCCGGAGACGCCCTCTTCGTAGAGCGCTCCACAGCTCGAACAGTGGGAGCCGGGCGTGGAGTTGGGGTAGGGGTGCTGAGTTTCGGACACGCGGCGGACTGTATCCGATCAACGGAAGAGCGTACTCCGGCGGAGCCCCGTTTTCCCTCCGATCCGACCTCAAGGGCCCTTGGTCAGCGACTTTGTGGTGACCGGGAAGTCGAAGTAGGTGTCCGGGTACGGCTCGGGCCTGTAGGTGTAGTGCCACCACTCCTCGGCGAGATTGACGAAGCCGAGGCCTTCCAGGGTGCTCTTGAGGAGCAGGCGGTTGGCCCGCTGGGTTCCCTGGATACGGGGGTCGAGGGTGTGCGAGAGGGTGTCGAAGCAGTCGAACCCCGTGCCCATGTCCACGGAGTTGTCCGGAAAACGCTCACTCCTGGGTGCGTAACAGGGCACCAAGGGCTCTCCCGGCACGTACGGCCTGGTCGGCATCGCGGGGAGCTTCACGAGGGTGAGGTCCACGGTCGAGCCACGGCTGTGACCCGACTTCTCGGCGATGTAACCGTCCTCGAACAGACGGGTCTTGTCGACGTCGGGGTAGAACTCGCCCTTCATGGCCTGGTCCTCGAGGTCCTTCGCCCAGCGGACGAAGTGGTTCACGGCACGCTGGGGCCGGTAGCAGTCGTAAACCTTGAGGGTGTAGCCCTGGCGGAGCAGCTTCCGCTGCGCCTTGTGCAGGGCTTGTGCCGCGGGCCGGGTGAGGATGCACAGGGGCTGCCGATAGCCGTCGATGCGCTCGCCGACGAAGTTGTGGCGGGTGATGTAGCGCATCTCCTGGATGATCGTCGGGTCCACGGTTTGCAGGGCCACGAAGTCGGCCGGCGCCTTGGGGTCGGTGCCGGCTCGGGAGGGGGCGGCCTGGGCGGTGGCGGAGGCGGCGGTCAAGGCCAGCAGGGTGGCGAGAGCGGTGACCAGTCCGCGTACTGCGCTGGAGAGTCGTGTCATGTCTCCTGCGTCTATCAGGTGCGTGTTGCGCCGGGGAAGCGATCGGATGCGGTTCACCCCGGCAGGCGGCCGGCTGTGACGGGCCCTGCCCCTGGAGGGCTTCGCGTGGCAGACTTCTGACGACCCGTCAGGTAAACGGTTCGGGAGGGACCATGTCACGCACGCGCGCTCCCGTCGTCGCCCGGTGGTTCGCCGGTGAGGGAGAGGAGTTCAGGCTGCTCGGCACGCGCTGCCGTGCCTGCGCCTCGGTGTTCTTCCCCCGCGAGGACGTCCAGTGCCGCAATCCCGGGTGCCAGGGCGACGACCTGGAGGAGGTCCCCCTCTCACGGCGCGGACGCGTCTGGTCGTACACGGACAGCCGGTACCGGCCTCCGTCACCGTATGTGACCGATCCGGAACTTCCGTGGGAGCCGCACACGTTGATCGCTGTGGAGTTGGAGGCGGAGCGGATGGTGGTGCTGGGACAGGCGGTTCCCGGGGTCGCCGTCGCCGAGCTCGCGGTGGGCATGGAGGTGGAGGTCGTGCCCGGCGTGCTCCATGAGGACGCGGAGACGGTCTGGACGACCTGGCAGTGGCGGCCGACGGGGGTGACGGGATGACGGGGGACGTGGCGGTGCTCGGCGCGGGCATGCACCCCTGGGGCAAGTGGGGGCGTGGATTCGTCGAGTACGGCGTGGCGGCGGCCCGTGCGGCGCTCGCCGACGCGGGGCTGGACTGGCGGGAGGTCGGCTCGATCGTCGGCGCGGACACCGTGCGGGGCGGCTATCCGGGGTATGTGGCCGGGGCGACCTTCGCGAAGGCGCTGGGCTGGCAGGGAGCGCGGGTCACCAGTGTGTACGCGGCCTGCGCGTCGGGTGCCCAGGCCATCGACACCGCGCGCGTGCAGATCCTCGCCGGCCGCGCGGACGTGGTGCTCGTGGTGGGGGCGGACGCCGCGCCGAAGGGGTTCTTCCGGCCGGCGGGCGGTGACCGGCCCGACGATCCGGACTGGTTGCGCTTCCGGGTCCTCGGGGCGACCAACCCGACGTACTTCGGGTTGTACGCGCGTCGGCGGATGGCCGTGCACGGCGACACCACAGAGGACTTCGCGCAGGTCAAGGTGAAGAACGCGGCCTTGGGCGCGCTGAATCCGTACGCGCGCTACCGCAAGCGGGTCACCGCCGAGGAGGTCTCCGCCTCCGCCGTGGTCGCCGATCCGCTGCGGCTGCTCGACATCTGCGCGACCTCCGACGGAGGGGCGGCCGTGGTGCTGTCGAGCGTGGAGTACGCGCGCCGGCACGGAGTGGTGGATCCGGTGCGGATCCGGGCGGTGTCCACGGTCACTCCGCGCTATCCCACCGCCGTACTGGATCTGCCGGACATCGCGACGGACTCCGCGGTGGCGGTCGAACCGGCGACGGAGCCCTTCCGGGCGTCCCTCGCGCGCGTGGCGTACGAGGAGGCGGGCATCGGGCCCGAGGATCTCTCCGTGGCGGAGGTGTACGACCTGTCCACCGCCCTGGAGTTGCAGTGGTACGAGGATTTGGGTCTGTGCGGCGAGGGAGAGGGCGCGAAGCTGCTTCGGGAGGGTGCGACGGCTCCGGGCGGGCGCATACCCGTCAACACCAGCGGAGGGCTGGCGTCCTTCGGCGAGGCCGTTCCCGCTCAGGCGATCGCCCAGGTCTGCGAGGTGACCTGGCAGTTGCGGGGCACGGCGGGTGACCGGCAGGTCGCGGGCGCGCGCGTGGGCATCACCGCGAACCAGGGGCTGTTCGGACACGGATCGGCGGTGATCGCGGTGCGGTGAGGCAGGAGCCGCCGGGCGATCCCTCGGAGCGGGTCAGGGGCAGAGAGTCAGGACCGGCAAGGGCTTTCCCGTACGCTGGGTGACCGTGCCGGAATCCTGCGTGAACGTCGTATGAACTGGGCCTGGGCGTCCGTCGGCAGCGCCATCATGCTCCCGTGCACTCCTGGACGGACACTCTCCGCTTCGCCTTCCAACCGGTGGTCAATCTGACGACCGGCGGGGTGGCGGGACTGGAGATACTCGCCCGCCCGGAGGCGGGTGACATCCTCGCGGAGGCCCGTCGGGATCCCGAACTCGACGGCAAGCTGGCGGTGTTGGCGGTCCGCACAGCCGTGCGCAGGGAGTCGCTGCTGCCGCTGCATGTCAACGTGTTCGCCGGGACACTCGCCGACCTCGGCGGCCTCACCCCGCTGCACGATGCCGTGCGCCAGGCGGGGCGGCTGCCGTGGGAGGTGACGGTCGACATCAATCCGCCGTACACCCACGTACCGCAGCAGGCGCTGCTGGAGGCGGTCGGCGGGCTGCGCGAGCAGGGGTTCCGGATCAGCGCGGACGGCGTCGGCGACGGGGACGTACCCCTGCGGCTGCTCCTCGACATCGCGCCCGACCTGGTGAAGCTCGACGCGTCCCTGCCGGAGCGGCCGGCCGCGGTGCGGGCGATGCGGGCCCTGTGCGACGAGTCGGGAGCGCTGCTGTGCGTCGAGGGCGTCGAGACCGAACGGCAGTGCGCCGCGGCCCTGTCGGCGGGTGCGCAGCTGGCGCAGGGCGAGCTGTTCGCGCCGCCGTCCCGGTTGCCCGTGGCGGACGTCTATGTTCCGCCCCGCTCCCCCGGCCTCGTCGAGGCGCCCCGGTCGGGGCCGACGGTGCGGGAGTTCGTACGGCCGGCCGCGCTGCTGCCCGCCACCGCCTCCGCGGGCCAGGTGCGGGCCCTGCTGACCGGCTCGCCCGACGTGTCCGGGGTGTTGCTGGTGGACCGGGACGGAGCGCCGGTGCGCTCGGTGCACCGCTCCCGCTTCCTGCTGTCCATGTCGGGGCGCTACGGGCACGCCCTGTACGCCGACCGGCCCGCCGCCAAGCACGGTGATCCGCCCCGGACGGTGGGCGTCGACGCCACCGCCTGGGAGGTCCTGGACGTGGTGGCCGTCGGCGACCGGGACCGTACGTCGGACGACGTCGCCGTCGTCGACCGGTACGGCCGGTGTGTGGGCGTGGTACGCCTCGCGGACCTGGTGCGGGCGCTCGCCGAGAGCCGGGTCGAGGAGGCGGCCGGTCTCAACCCGCTGACGCGCCTGCCCGGTTCGGACGCGATCACAGGTGAGGTCGACCGACGGATCGCGGGCGGGCGGACGTTCGCGCTGAGCTGGCTGGACGTCGACCACTTCAAGCGGGTCAACGACGGGGCCGGTTTCGCGGCGGGCGACGAACTGATCCGGTCGGTGGGGCGGGTGTTGCAGCACACGGCGTCGGACAGCATCCGCGTCGGTCACATCGGCGGCGACGACTTCCTGGTGCTCACGGAACCGGAGGGTCTGGAGCCACTGGCCGCCTCCGTGCTGGACGTGCCCTGGTCGGCGGGCGGACGGCCCGTGACGCTGTCCCTGGCCACGGTGGTGTGTGTGCCGGGCAGTGTGACCGATCACCGGGAGGCGGCCGCCTGTCTGGCCCCGCTCAAACAGGCGGCGAAGGCACTGGACGGGGCGAGTTGGGTGCTGGGGCGTGCCGGGCGGCCCGGGCACGAGGTCCGTCGCGGGTCGGGAGCGGCGACCGTGCGGGCGGGCTAGCGGATTCGAGCGTGGCGGGAGCCGCATGAGTGGTTCGGCAACGCAACTGGGGCCCGCACCGTTCAGGCAGTGCGCCGCGACCCCGCGGAGATCCGTCAGAAGCCCCCTGGACCCCTCGGAGCGTGAGGCTCGGCCGCACGGACCTCAACCGTTGCCGTCACCGACCTTGACGCTCCCTGGACGCCGGTGAACACTTCCGGTGTCAGTCGACATCGCCGTACATTCTCGGCGTATTCAGGCACTGTGCCGCGTGGGCCGGCTGCGTCAAGGCCCATACCCCACCGGCGATTCGGCTGCGACGGCACGCTCGTCGCGGACGCCGGGCGGGGCGCGGGATCCTCCCTGCCCTCGGCGGTTCGCCAAGGGAAACCGCACCCTGCACGGAGGACCGGGGCCGCTCGTCCCGGGCCGGGGCCTAGGAGCCGCCATGAGCAACGGAGACATTTTCGTCGGCGAGATCATCGGTACCGCGATCCTGATCCTGTTCGGCGCCGGCGTCTGCGCCGCCGTCACCCTCAGATACTCCAAGGCACGCGCCGCGGGATGGATCGTGATCGCGTTCGGCTGGGGTTTCGCAGTCCTGGCGGGCGCCTACACCGCCGCACCCCTGTCCGGCGGCCACCTCAACCCGGCCGTCACCCTCGGCATCGCCGTCGACACCGGCGAGTGGGGCAAGGTCTGGGTCTATCTGCTGGGCCAGATGATCGGCGCGATGCTCGGTGCCGTGCTCTGCTACCTCACGTACTTCGCGCAGTTCCAGGCCAACGTGAGCAAGACGGGCACCACCGAGGGCACGGCCGACGAACCGCTGCCGACGCTCGGCATCTTCTCCACCATCCCGGAGATCCGGAACCCGGTCGCCAACCTGATGACGGAGATCATCGCGACCATCGGGCTCGTCCTGCCGATCCTCGCCTTCGGGCTGACCACGGGCCTCGGTGAGTCCGGCACGCTGGTGCTGATCGTCTCGCTGCTGGTCGTCGGCATCGGGCTCTCCCTCGGCGGGCCCACCGGTTACGCCATCAACCCGGCGCGCGACCTCGGCCCGCGCATCGTGCACACCTTCCTGCCGATTCCGAACAAGGGCACCTCCGACTGGGGTTACGCGTGGATCCCGGTCGTCGGCCCGCTGATCGGCGGAGCGCTCTCCGGCCTCATCTACAACGCGGCCTTCTGACGCGGCCTTCCGGCCCGCTCCCGAGCAGCCTTCCGAACCCAGCCCAAGGGGTAGCCATGACGGACAACGCCGACAAGTACGTCGCAGCGATCGACCAGGGCACCACCTCCAGCCGCTGCATCATCTTCGACCAGAACGGCGCGATCGTCGCCGTCGACCAGCGCGAGCACCGCCAGATCTTCCCCAAGCCCGGATGGGTGGAGCACGACGCCACCGAGATCTGGTCCAAGGTGCAGGCGGTGGTCGCCGGGGCCATCGCCAAGGCCGGGCTGCGCGCCGACCAGCTCAGCGCGCTCGGCATCACCAACCAGCGTGAGACGACGGTGCTGTGGGACCGCGCCACGGGCAAGCCCGTGCACAACGCGATCGTGTGGCAGGACACCCGGACCGCGGCCCTGTGCAACCAACTGGGCGGCACCGACGGGCAGGACCGTTTCCGCGAACAGACCGGGCTCCCGCTCGCCAGCTACTTCTCCGGGCCCAAGGCGGCCTGGCTGCTGGACAACGTGCCCGGCCTCAGGGCCCGCGCCGAGCGCGGCGAGATCGCGTTCGGCACCATCGACTCCTGGCTGATCTGGAACCTCACCGGGGGTACGGACGGCGGGCGGCACGTCACCGACGTGACCAACGCCGGACGGACGATGCTGATGAACCTGGAGACCCTCCAGTGGGACGGGTCCATCCTGTCCGCGATGAACGTGCCCGAGGCGGTCCTGCCCGAGATCAGGTCCTCGGCCGAGGTCTACGGCACGGCGGTCGGCCAACTCGCGGGCGTGCCGGTCGCGTCGGCCCTGGGCGACCAGCAGGCCGCGGTGTTCGGCCAGGCCTGCTACGACGTCGGCACGGCCAAGAACACCTACGGCACGGGCAGCTTCCTGCTGCTCAACACCGGCAACCGGCCGGTGCCGTCCAAGAACGGCCTGCTGACGACGATGGGCTACAAGATCGGCGGTGAGGCGCCGGTCTACTGTCTGGAGGGGTCGATAGCCATAACGGGCGCGCTGGTCCAGTGGTTCCGGGACCAGCTCGGCATCATCCGCACCGCAGACGAGATCGAACCGCTGGCGGCCAGTGTCGAGGACAACGGCGGGGCGTACATCGTGCCCGCGTTCTCCGGGCTGTTCGCCCCGTACTGGCGCTCCGACGCGCGCGGTGTCGTCACCGGACTGACCCGGTACGTCACGAAGGGCCATCTCGCGCGCGCGGTGCTGGAGGCGACGAGCTGGCAGACGCGTGAGGTCGTGGACGCCATGTTCCAGGACTCCGGGGTGCACATCACCACCCTGAAGGTGGACGGCGGCATGACGAAGAACAACCTGCTGATGCAGCATCAGGCGGACGTGCTCGACGTGCCGGTGATCCGGCCCAAGGTGTCCGAGACGACCTGTCTGGGGGCGGCGTACGCGGCCGGACTCGCCACCGGCGTGTGGAACGACCTCGACGAGCTCAAGGCGCACTGGCAGCGCGACGTCGAGTGGACCCCCGGCATGGACGCCTCGGTGCGCGACCGCGAGTACCACAACTGGCGCAAGGCGGTGGAGAAGAGCTTCGGCTGGCAGGAGGACGGCGAGAACTAGCTCCACGCGCGCGTGGACGACGACATGGATGACGTGGTCCACGCGTGTGTGCGCACCGCCCACGGACAGCGGCCCGTACCCCGGTCGGCGGGGGTGCGGGCCGCGTCCGCCTCACGTCGTGACGGTCTGCCGGCGCTCCGACACATAGGCCATCGCGTGCCGGACGACACCGATGAGGACGTCCTTGACGGACTCCCGGTCCCGGGCGTCGCACAGCAGCAGCGGCACGCCGGGGTCGAGGTCCAGGGCCTGCCGTACGGCGTCCTCGGGGTAACGGGCCGCCCCCTCGAAGCAGTTCACGCTGACGACGAACGGAATGGACCGCCGTTCGAAGTAGTCGACGGCGGCGAAGGAGTCCTCCAGGCGGCGGGTGTCGGCGAGTACGACGGCGCCGAGCGCGCCCTCGGAGAGCTCGTCCCACATGAACCAGAACCGTTCCTGCCCCGGTGTGCCGAACAGGTACAGCACCAGGTCCTCGCGCAGTGTGATGCGGCCGAAGTCCATGGCAACGGTGGTGGTGTGCTTGCCTTCCACGCCGGTGATGTCGTCGACCGGACGTCCGGCCTCGGTGAGGTACTCCTCGGTGCGCAGCGGCTTGATCTCGCTGACCGCGCCGACCAGCGTGGTCTTGCCCACGCCGAAGCCGCCGGCCACGAGGATCTTGAGCGTGACGGGCTCGACCGGGGGCTTGCCACGCTCAGAACGCCCGAAGATCATCGATCTCTTCTCCTGCTTGATGGGGGTGGGGGGACGGGGGGCCGTAGCCTCCGCCGCCGGGGGTTTCGATGACGAGTACGTCGCCGGGACCGACGTCGGCCGCGTCGCTGCCGCCGAGTTCGGTGACCGTGCCGTCCGCGCGCTCCACGCGGTTGGCACCCGGCGCGCCGGGCAGGCCACCCGCCATACCGTACGGCGGAACCCTGCGGTGTTGCGACAGCGTGGAGACGGTCATCGGTTCGAGGAAGCGGATGCGGCGCACCGCGCCGTCCCCGCCGGGCCAGCGTCCATCGCCCCCGCTGCCGCGCCGGACGGTGAACTCCTCCAGCCGGACGGGCAGTCGCCACTCCAGGACCTCGGGGTCGGTCAGCCGCGAGTTGGTCATGTGCGTCTGGACGACGGGGGCGCCGGGAAAGCCCTCGCCCGCGCCGGACCCGGAGGCGACGGTCTCGTAGTACTGGTGCCGGTCGTTGCCGAAGGTCACGTTGTTCATGGTGCCGGAGCCCTCGGCCTGGACGCCCAGCGCCCCGTACAGGGCACCGGTGATGGCCTGGGAGGTCTTGACGTTGCCCGCGACGACCGCCGCCGGCGGCTCGGGGGCCAGCATGGAGCCGGGTGGTACGACGATGTCGAGCGGACGCAGACAGCCGTCGTTGAGCGGGATGTCGTCGGCGACCAGGGTGCGGAAGACGTACAGGACGGCCGCGTTGACCACCGCGAAGGGCGCGTTGAAGTTGGTGGCCAGCTGGCGTGAGGTGCCGGTGAAGTCGACGGTCGCGGACCGGTTCTCGCGGTCCACACGGACGCGTACGCGGATGACGGCGCCCGCGTCGGTCTCGTAGGCGTACTCGCCGTCGTCCAGGGCGTCGATGACGCGGCGGACGGCCTCCTCGGCGTTGTCCTGAACGTGCTTCATATAGGCCTGTACGACGTCCAGGCCGAAGTTGTCGATCATGCGGGCGACTTCGTCGACGCCCTTCTGGTTGGCGGCGATCTGGGCGCGCAGGTCGGCGAGGTTGGTCTGGGGGTTGCGGGAGGGGTGGGGCGCCTCGGTCAGGAGGCGAAGGGTCTCCTGCTCGCGGAAGCGGCCGTTCTCGGCGAGCAGCCAGTTGTCGAAGAGGATGCCCTCCTCGTCGATGGTGCGGCTGTTCGCCGGCATGGAGCCGGGGGCGATGCCGCCGATCTCGGCGTGGTGGCCGCGTGAGGCGACGTAGAAGAGAATCCTTCCGTCACTCTCCGTGGTGGCCGAGCCGGACGTGCCGTTCGTGTCGAAGACCGGTGTGATCACCGTGACGTCCGGCAGGTGCGTGCCGCCGTGGTACGGATCGTTGACCGCGTAGGTGTCCCCCGACCGCATCCGGGGGCTCCGGCGCCGGATGACCTCCTTGACGCTGGTGCCCATGGATCCCAGGTGGACGGGGATGTGCGGGGCGTTGGCCACCAGGTTTCCGTCCGGGTCGAAGAGGGCGCAGGAGAAGTCCAGGCGCTCCTTGATGTTGACGGACTGGGCCGTGGACTCCAGCCGGGCGCCCATCTGTTCGGCGATGGACATGAAGAGGTTGTTGAAGACCTCCAGCAGAACCGGGTCGACTTTCGTGCCGAGATCGGAACTCTCCGTAATCGCCGCGCGTTCCATGACCAGATGCCCGTCGTCGGTCGTCGCGGCCCGCCAGCCGTCGTCGACGACGGTTGTGGCGCCGGCCTCGGTGATGATCACCGGGCCGGTGACGGTCTCGCCCGGGGGCAGGTCCTCGCGGCGGTGGAGGGGTACGTCGCGCCATGCGCCGCCCGTGTGGAGGCGGACGGTTTCGGGTGTGGCGGTGCGTCCCCGGTAGGTGGCCAGGGCGGAGAGATCGGGGGGTTCGGTGATGCCGGTGGCTTCGACGGAGAGGGCCTCGACGACGATCGGGCGGTCGAGGGTGAAGGAGTACGTGGTGCGATGACGCTCTTCGAAGGCGTGTCTCATCGTGTCGGGGTCGGTCAGCTCGACGGTGAGGGTGGTGTCGGTGCCGTCGTAGCGGAGCTGGGCGCGGCGGGTGACCTGGATGCGGCTCTCCGGGACGTCCTCGGCGAGGCGTTCGGCGCGGGTGGCGCTCTCCAGGTCGTCGGCCGTCTTGAGGACGCCGGGGAGGGCGGCGGGGTCCAGGGGTGCCTCGACGGACTGCTCGCGCATCGCGGTGGTGTCGGCGAGACCGATGCCGAGCGCGGACAGGACACCGGCCATGGGCGGCACGAGGACGGTGCGGATGCCCAGCGTGTCGGCGACCATGCAGGCGTGCTGCCCGCCGGCGCCACCGAAGGTGGTGAGGGCGTAGCGGGTGACGTCGTGGCCCTTCTGGACGGAGATCCGCTTCACGGCGTTGGCGATGTTGGTGACGGCGATCCGGAGGTAACCCTCGGCGACCTGCTCGGGCGTGCGGTCGTCGCCGGACGTCTCACGGATCTCGCGCGCGAGGGCGGCGAAGCGCTCGCGGACGAGCGCGGCGTCGAGGGGCTGGTCGCCGTCGGGGCCGAACACCTTGGGGAAGTGGGCGGGTTGGATGCGGCCGAGCATGACGTTGGCGTCGGTCACCGCGAGCGGGCCGCCGCCTCGGTAGCAGGCGGGGCCGGGTTCCGCGCCCGCCGAGTCCGGCCCTACGCGGTAGCGGGAGCCGTCGAAGTGCAGGACCGAGCCGCCGCCGGCCGCGACGGTGTGGATGTCCAGCATGGGCGCGCGCAGCCGGACCCCGGCGATCCGGGTGGTGAAGACGCGTTCGTACTCGCCCGCGAAATGGGAGACGTCGGTGGAGGTGCCGCCCATGTCGAAGCCGATGACGCGGTCGAAGCCGGCGAGTTGCGACATGCGGGCCATCCCGACGATGCCGCCCGCGGGGCCGGAGAGGATGGCGTCCTTGCCGCGGAACTGTCCGGCTTCGGCGAGCCCGCCGTTGGACTGCATGAACATCAGCCGGACGCCTTCGAGTTCGTCGGCGACGTGCTGGACGTAGCGGCGCAGCACGGGCGACAGGTAGGCGTCGACGACGGCGGTGTCCCCGCGCGGGACGAGTTTCATCAGCGGGCTGACCTCGCTGGAGAGCGAGATCTGCGGGAAGCCGACGCGGGCGGCGAGTGCGCCGATGGCCTGTTCGTGGGCGGGGTGGAGATGGCTGTGCATGCACACCACGGCGACGGCCCGGATGCCGTCGTCGTACGCCTGCCGGAGCGGGCCGGTGAGGGCGTCGAGGTCGGGGGCGCGCAGGACGGTGCCGTCGGCGGCGATGCGTTCGTCGACCTCCACGACGCGTTCGTGCAGGAGTTCGGGGAGCTCGATGCGCCGGGCGAAGATGTGCGGGCGGTTCTGGTAGGCGATCCGCAGGGCGTCGCGGAAGCCGCGTGTGGTGATCAGGAGGGTCTCGCCCTTGCGTTCCAGCAGGGCGTTGGTGGCGACCGTGGTGCCCATGCGGACGGCGTCGACCGGGTCCGCGGCGTCGGCCAGCAGTTCCCGGACGCCGGCGACCGCGGCGTCGGAGTACCGCGCGGGGTTGTCCGAGAGCAGTTTGTGGGTGAGCAGACGGCCGTCGGGGCGCCGCGCGACGATGTCGGTGAAGGTGCCGCCGCGGTCGACCCAGAACTGCCAGCCTGTCGTCACGTCCGTCTCTCCGATCGCGCTGTTCTGAACCATGTCCGCGGCCCGGGGATCGGCCTGTGCGGATGGTCGTCGACGATCGGTCAGATCATATCGGCAGGGCTGTTTCGGTGCCCTCCGGACCGGTGGGGGGACGGGCCGGTGATCCGGCCTCCCTCTCGGTCGGGGCGCCTGATCGCGGCGCCCCGAGAGGGTCGGTCACAGAGCCCTCAGGCCGTTGATCACGTCCCGCAGGATGCTCTCGTCCGGCAGCTCGGCCGGAGGCACGGGCCGGTTCACATGGACGAACTCGGCGTCCACGAGATCCCCTATGAGGACCCGCACCACTCCGATGGGCAGGTCGAGCTCGGAGGACAGCTCGGCGACCGACTGCGGGGTGTCACGGCACAGGTCGACGATGTCCACGTGCTCCGGGGACAGCGTGTGGTCGCCTTCCGGATCGTCCGCGTGCGGCTCGCTGACGACCACCGCGATGAGGTCGAGGCGGTGCTGGCCGGCGCTGGAGGTACGGCCGCGCGTCATGGCGTACGGGCGTACGACCGGACCGGCCTCGTCGTCGAACCAGTGGCTTCTTCCCTGTCCGTCAGTGCTCATGCCATCCCACTACCCGCCCTGAGGCAGATCGGTGCGCGGGGCAGCACCCAGATGCGCACCGACGCGCTTGACCAGGAGCGTCATCTCGTACGCGACCAGTCCGACGTCGGAGTCCGCGTCCGCGAGCACGGCGAGGCAACTGCCGTCGCCCGCGGCCGTGACGAAGAGGAAGGCCTCGTCGAGTTCGACGACCGTCTGCCGGACGTTGCCCGCCTCGAAGTGGCGTCCCACGCCCTTGGCGAGGCTGTGGAACCCGGAGGCGACGGCGGCCAGGTGTTCGCTGTCCTCCCGGGTCAGGTCCTTGGAGACCCCGGTCGGCAGGCCGTCGCCGGAGAGCACCAGCGCCTTGCGGATGCTCGTGACGCGGTCCACCAGCTCGTCCAGGAGCCAGTTGAGCTCGCCGGACTGGTTGCTCATGCTGTGGCCGGTCTCCTTCGGTGCGGTCATCGACCGTCCCCCTTAGTCGTTCGTTGTGGTGCTGTGCCGCTGTCGGTGTCGGTGTCGTCGACCGCGGCGTTCTCCTCGCGGCCGCGCTGCCAGCCACGCTGGAGCGAGGCCATGCGGCTGCGTACCTCGTCGGCGTCCCGCTCGTCGAGCCCTGCCCGGTCGTCGGTCCGCCGCCGGGGACTCTGCTTCAACTGCGGTGCCAGATTGGCCTGCCGCACGCGCCGGGGCAGCGGGGCCGTCCCGGAACCGCTGGTGCCCAGGGGGGCGGTACCGGTCTCTCGCGGGGCTCCGCCGCCGGTGCCCTGGGCGGGCTCGCCCGGGCCGCTGGAGGCGATCTCCGCGCGCCGGGTGCGCCTCGGCAGAGCGGGCGGGCCGGAATCCCCCGCGGGCTCGCGGCCCGGGGCGGCCGGGCCCCCGGCGCGCTGCTCGTCGAGGTCGACGCGGTCGGCGACGCCGGTTCCGAGGCGCTGCGGTCCTGCCGTGCGCCTGCGCGAGGGCAGGGGGGCCGGTGTCTGCGGGCGGGACCGGTTCGGGCCCACCGGGGGCTCCTCGTCCGTCTCGTCACGCCGTGACCGCTGCTCGGTGACCGGGCGGCCGTGCGAGCTGACCAGCTTGGGGGTGTGGCGCCGGGACAGCGGGACCGGTGCGTCGTGGGCGTCCTCGTCGGTGCCGGCCGTCCCCGCGCCGCCGTTGCCGAGACCCTCGTGGGCCTCCTCGCCCGGGTGGCCGACCGCGGTCTCCTCGATGCGCGCGAGGGAGCGGCGTGGCCGGAACAGTCCGCCGCGTTCGCTGTCCTCGTCGTCGAGCGCGCCGGGGAAGTCACCGAGGGCGTCGAGATCGACGGGCGCCTCCAGCTCGACCGGGCCGTCCAGGACGGAGGCCGCCAGGCCGGGCAGCTGCGGGGCCGAGGTCTTGGAGAGCGAGGTGGTGTGGGCCTGCTCCAGCTCGGCCTCCTTGGTCGGCGTGGGCCGGTCCAGGCGGAAGCCGATGCCGTTGGTGTCCGGGACGTCGTCCGTCAGCAGGGTGTCCGGGATGAAGACGACAGCCGTCGTGCCGCCGTACGGGGACGGCTGGAGCGAGACCCGGACGTTCTGCCGCTGGGCGAGCCGGCTGACCACGAACAGGCCCAGGCGGTCGGTGTCGGAGAGTTCGAACTCGGGCGTCTCGGCGAGCCGGAGGTTGGCGTCCAGCAGCGCGTCGGCCGCCATGCCGAGACCACGGTCGTGGATCTCCAGGGTGAAGCCGTTGGCGACGCGTTCGCCCAGTACCTGCACGGCGGTGTGCGGCGGGGAGAACACCGTGGCGTTCTCCAGGAGTTCGGCGACGAGATGGGTGAGGTCGGCGACGGCCGGGCCGGTGACCGCGACCCGGGGGAGGCGGCGGACCTCGACGCGTTCGTAGTCCTCGACCTCGGCGACGGCCGCGCGTACGACGTCCATGAGCTGGACGGGTTTGCGCCACTGCCGGGAGGGGGCCGCGCCGGAGAGGATCACCAGACCCTCGGCGTGCCGGCGCATGCGGGTGGTCAGGTGGTCGAGGCGGAAGAGGTCGGCGAGTTCGTCGGTGTCCTCGGTCCTGCGCTCCATGGTGTCGAGCAGGGTCAGCTGCTTGTGGAGCAGGACCTGGCTGCGGCGGGCGAGGTTCACGAAGACCTCGGAGACGCCGGCGCGGAGTTCGGCCTGCTTGACGGCGGCCTCGACGGCGGCGCGCTGGAGGGTGTTGAGGGCCTGGCCGACCTCGCCGATCTCGTTCTTGTCGTACTCCAGGCGCGGGACCTCGGTCTCCACGTCGACCTGTTCGCCCGCGGAGAGGCGGCGCATCACGCTCGGCAGCCGCACGCCGGACGCCTCGTGGGCCTCCAGGCGCAGTTGCCTCAGGTCGCGGATGAGCGTGCGGCCGACGCGCACGGACAGGACGAGCGAGAAGAGCAGGGCGACCAGACCGAGGACGCCGGCGACGGCGGCCTTGACGATGACGCCCATCGCGTTCGGCTGAACGCGGTCCTGGTAGCGGTCGCCCGCCTGGTCGTCGAGCGTGGCGAGTTCGTCGAGCACACCGCCGGCCGCGGTGTCCCAGCTCTTGGCGGTCACGGAGTTCGGGGTGCCGGACTCGGAGCCGATGACGGCCTGTTCGGCGGAGCGCAGCGGCGCGGTGGTGGCGTTCTTCCAGAAGCTCTGGAAGCGCTCGCGCTCGGAGGCGGGCAGCACCGGCAGGCTGATGTCGTAGAGCAGGGTGCGCTGGGCGACGAGGTCGGAGACCTCGCGGCTCTCCTCGCGGGAGACCTTCCCCACCACCAGTGCGGAGCCGAGCAGGGCGTCCTCGCGGGAGAGCAGTTCCCGGGCCCGTGTCACGTTCACCAGGGCGCGGGACTGCTTGTCGAGTTCCACGTTGTCGACGCCGTCGACGGCGGCCAGCAGTGAGTAGCAGGGGTCGACGAGGCGGTTGTAGAGGCCGAGGGCCTCGGACCGGGTCACCGTGCCCTCCTCGACGCTGCGCCGCAGGGGGTCGAGGCCGTCGAAGCCGTCCAGGACGGCGGTGACGCGTTCGTCGTCGTCCGCGTCCATGCCGTCGCGGACGTCGGGGTCCTGGGCGTTCTTCCGGAACTTGGCGACGGCGTCGTCGGTGGCGTCACGGGTGCCGCGCAGCGCGGACAGCGCGTCGGACGCCCGGGGGTCGGCGAGGTAGACGAGGGTCTGGCGGCGCTCCTGCTGGAGCACCCGGACGGTGTCCTCGGTGGGGTAGCCGATCTTCTCGACGACCGACGACACGTGGAACAACTGGGCGACTTCCCGGCCCGTCAGTACCGTGGCGAAGCCCCAGATCGCGATCAGGGACACCAGCGGCACGAGAAGCAGCGCCACGATCTTCCGGCGGATCGACTTCCCGCGAAAGCGCATGGCCTCCCCCAGCTCGACCCCCGTCCGACGGGGGTACACATGTGCGTCAACAAACGGCGCGAGCCTACTACTGACGCGCACGTAACTCGAAGACCGGTCCGGAACCTGAACATCCGCACCGGTGACGAGTCATGCCGAGTTGTCCGCTCATTGGGGGAGATTGCCTCCTGCCCGCCCTTGGCGCCCGCCGGAGACAAGGCGATCGGACCGGTCGACTCATTGGCCGAATTTTTACGGTCGTTGGGAATCTTGGTGGGCTTTCGTTCGTCCTTCTCTATGGGAGTTGGGGGCGGAATCGGCCACAGGAGCCGTATCCCACCTCCGGGCGGCGTAAAACAGCGCAAGCCGGGCAGCCAGTGGGGAGCCGTGTCTTCGGGCGCGGAGGCGAGCAGGTTCTGACCGGCGGTGGGGAGTGACATGTCGATGGGCACGGCGGAGCGGCGCGAGGCGCTGTCGGACGACGAGACGACGCACCTCAGGGTGCGGCAGGCTCCAGAGCCGCCAGGTCTCGACCGCGCACCGAGGGAGCACCCGGCGGGCAGACGCGAGGCTCCGGAGGACGGCACGGCGGCGCGCGAAGGCTCCCGCCGCCCGGCCGGGCCTCGTGAGGCTCATGAGGGCCGAGAGGCCCATGAGGAGCCCTACAACCGGCCATTGTGGGTGGAGGAACCCGCGCAGCAGCGTCGATTGCCCGATCCGGTCCGGACCTCGGCGGTGCGCGCGGTGCTGATCATCGCCGTGACGCTGGTCCAGGCGATGGTGGCCTTCCTGTGCACCATGGCCGGTTCGTGGCTGGCGTTCCCCATGGTGCTGAGCAGCGTGGCCAGCACGGTGGTGGCCACCTGGGGCGCCCTGGACGTCTGGGTGACCCGCCAGGTGTGGAACCAGCGCAACGGCGTGGTGTCCGTCCCCAGCAGCACCGCCCGTGCCCTGCGGCGCGAGCGGCGCAGGGCGAGGCGGCAGGCACGGACCGCCGAGCGCGCCCAGGCGCGGATACGCCGACGGGAGGGCCGCGGCCAGGTGGCCCACCCGTAACCCGGCGGGTCGTCGAGGGGTCCGCGAGCGCGAGGCCGGGTCGAGGCATACGGAACTGCCTTGATCCAGAGGGTGGATCAGCCACGCCGCTGCCGTGACAATCAGCACATCACGTGCAGGGTGTACGCACGCGAGGCCGCTCCCCCCTCCCCCGGCCCGCCAGGAGTCCGCTCATGACGACGACCGAGCAACCAGCGTCCGGAAAACACGGTGACGACGACGCCGAACTCACCGAGTTCGGCTACAAGCCCGAACTCAAGCGCACCCTCGGCAACTTCCACACCTTCGCCGCCGGGATCAGCTACATCTCGATCCTCACCGGTACCTTCCAGCTGTTCTACTTCGGCTACGGCAGCGGCGGCCCCGCCTACTGGTGGTCCTGGCCGATGGTGTTCGTCGGCCAGTTCATGGTCGCCCTGTGTTTCGCGGAGCTGGCCGCCCGCTATCCCGTCGCGGGCTCGGTCTACAACTGGTCGAAGAAGATCGGCAATCCGCATCTGGGCTGGCTGGCCGGCTGGATGATGCTGACCGCGTCCATCGTGTCCATCTCGGCCGTGTCCCTGGCCTACCAGTTGACGCTCCCGCAGATCTCGTCGGCGTTCCAGTTCGTGGGCGACGGCTCCGGCACGTACGACGTGGCGACCAACGCGGTCATCCTGGCCGCGGTGCTGATCCTGTTCACGACCCTGGTGAACGCCTTCGGCGTCAAGCTGATGGCCACGATCAACACGGCGGGCGTGTTCATCGAGTTGATCGCCACCGTCGTACTGATCGTCCTGTTCGCCGTCCACATCACCCGCGGCCCCCAGGTCGTCATGGAGACCAACGGCACCGGGGCGGCCCACGGCGCCGGTTATCTGGGCGCCTTCCTGGTGGCCTCGCTGGCCTCGGCCTACGTCATGTACGGCTTCGACACCGCCGCCTCCCTCGGCGAGGAGTCCCTGGACCCGACCCGTAACGCGCCGCGCGCGATCATCCGGGCGATCGTCGCCTCGTTCGTCCTCGGCGGCCTGATCCTGCTGCTCGCGCTCATGAGCGTCTCCAGCCTGAAGGGCGAGCAACTGTCCACGGACGGCCTCCAGTACGTCGTCCTCGACGTACTGGGGTCCACGGCGGGCAAGGCGATGCTGTGGTGCGTGCTGATCGCGGTCACCGTGTGCGCCCTGGCGGTGCACACGGCCGCGGTCCGGCTGGCGTTCGCGATGGCCCGCGACAACAACCTCCCCGCGTCCGCGCGGCTGGCCAAGTGCCACCCGCGCTTCCGGACACCGGTGCTGCCGACCGTGATCATCGGGATCCTCGCGCTGGCGATCCTCGTCGTCAACATCCGTCAGCCGCAGATCTTCACGGTCGTCACCAGCATCGGCATCATCATGATCTACCTCGCCTACCTGGGCGTCACCGTCCCGATGCTGGTGGCCCGGCTGCGCGGCAGGTGGCAGCCTGCGGGCGACGGCAGGTTCTCACTGGGCCGCTGGGGACTGCCGGTCAACATCGTCGCCGTGCTGTGGGGCACGACGATGACGCTCAACCTGATCTGGCCGCGGGCCGAGGTCTACAACGCCACGGCTCCCTACCACTGGTATCTGCGCTGGGGCGCGGTCCTGTTCGTCGCGGTCATCGCGGGCGGCGGGTTCGCGTACTACTGGTTCGTCCAGCGCCACAAGACCGGCGTGCTCGCCGAGCACCGCGTGGCGGACACCGGCCTGCCGGCCGAAGACCGCACCTGAAGGCCCGGCGTCCCAGGCCTCACCCGGTCTCGCCAAGCCTCAGGGCGTCGCCGGTGCCGGGCGTTTGAACATCCGTGTCGCCGTGATCTCGCTGTGCGCCGCCTCCCCCGCCTGCTGCTGCGGCAGGCCGGGGCGGAGGTGCTCCTCGACGCTGATGTACTTGAGGCCGGCCCGCAGGTCGGCATCGTTGCGCAGCCGGATGACCAGCGGGAACTCGGCGAGCGCGGTGGTGTCGAACAGGCCGGTGGTGTACAGGAGCTGGACGCCGAGCGCGTCCGAGACGGCCCGTTGCAGCTCCAGCAGATACGTGGCGTTGGCGCGCCCGATCGGGTTGTCGAGGAACAGCGTGCCCGCGTGCCGGTGCTTGTCGCGTCCGCGGTCGTTCGACCGCAGGGCGGCCATCGTGCAGTACAGGGCGATGGCGGCGGTGAGCAGCTGGCCGCCGGAGAACACGTCGCCCATCTGTCCGACGGGCACCCGCTCGGCCCGGAGCACCGCGTCCGGCTTGAGGATCTCCACGGCGACGCCCTTGGGCTGGAGCGCCGCCCCCACTCCGCGCAGCAGCAGGGACATGCCGTCGCGCCGCAGGTCGGAGTTCTTCTTGACGGCGGAGCGGGTCGCCTCGTCGATGACCTCGCCGAGCCGCTCCGTGAGCGTGGCCTGGTCGGGCTCCTCGAAGCGGATACGCAGGAACTCCTGCCCGGACCACTCGCCGAGCCCCTCCGGCAGCCGGGACAGCCGCTGCGCGGACCTGAGGGTGGCGAGCGCCGACTCGACCAGCCCCCGGAGCCGGTCCACGATCGAGTCCCGGTTCCGCTCCAGCTGCTCCAGCTCGTCGGTGAGGACGCGGAGCCGGGGCGCGAAGGCGTCCGCCCACTTCTGCGCGTGCTCGGGCAGCGCGGAGGCGGGCAGTTCGCGGATCTGCTGCCGGGCCGGGGTGCGGACCTGCTCGTAGCGCGTGGAGTTGGCGTGCCGGACGAGGATGTCGCTCGCCTCGCGCACGGCGGACTCGGCGGCCGACAGGTCGGCGGCGCAGCCACGAAGGGACCGGCGGGCCTCGGCGGCGGACTGCCGCGCCTCCTCCAGGCTGCCGGGGTACGGCTCGGGTGCCTCCTGCTCGTCCTCCATGGCGTGCTCGCGCAGCAGGTCGCGCAGCATCGCCGCGATCTCGTCGAAGCCGCCGGCCCCGTCCTCGGCGGCGCGGTGGGCGTCGAGGAGCTCCGTGTGCGCCTCCCGGGTCTGCGCCAAGGCCTCGGCACGGGAGGCGAGTTCGGCCGTCGCCGTGCGCAGCAGCGCCTGGGCGTGCTCGGCGTCGCGCGGCTGGAGCTCCTCGGGCAGTTCGGTGTGCGCCTCGCCGTCCTCGGGCGCGTGCCGCTCGGCCTCGCCGCGCAGCCGCCCCAACTGCTCGCTCGCGGTGGACATCCGGGTCTCCAGGAGCTGCACCAGCTCCTCGGCCCGCGCGGCGGCGGCCTGCCGGGACGGCCCGTCGGAGCCGTCGGGCGACTGGAGCAACTGCTCCGCGCGCGTGCGGACCTTGTTGCTCAGCCGGTCCAGTTCGGCGCGCGCCGCGCTCTCGTCGCTCTCCGCGCGCGCCTGCTCGGCGCGCAGGTCGGCACCGACGCCGACCTTCTCATACAGCTGTGAGGCGGCCCGGTAGGCCTCGCGCAGGGCGGGCAGGGACGCCTTCGGGGTGTCCGCGTCGCTCTCCGGTACGTCGTCGGGGGCGCCCGCGATCTCGGAGCGCTCGGCGCGCAGCGCGCGGGCGGTGCGGCGGGCGTCGTCGGCGGCGCGCTGGGCGCCACGGCGGTCCTCGTCGGCGGCGCGGGCGCGCTCCAGGCAGGCTTGGGCGCGGGCCTCGGACTCGGTCGCCTCGTCGGCGAGTTCACGCAGTTTGACCTGCCAGCCGGCCCGCTCGCGCAGCCGGAAGGCAAGCCCGGCGAGGGCGTCGGCGGCCCGGCGCGCCTTCTGCGCCGCTTCCTGCCGCTCGTCGCGCATCCGAAGGGCCTCGGCCGCGGTCTCGTCGGCCTCGGCCCGCACGGTCCGTGCCTCGGCCAGCTCGGCCTCGGACTCCTCGGCGAACGCACGCGTGTCCCGGGCGGCCTGCGCCAGCTCCACCAGACGTCCGGCCGGGCAGCCGGTGCGCCAGGAGGCGAGCCGCGCCGACAGTTCCCGGTCCTTGCCGAGCCGGGCCGCGAGGGTGCGGATCTCCTCGTCCCGCTCGGTGGCCCGCGCCCGCAGCGTCTGCCGCTCCTCGTCGGCGGCGTGCTCGTCGTGCATGGCGGGGTTCGGCGGTACGAGGAAGACCTCGCCGTTGTCGGCCCCGGGCGCCGGTGTCGGTGCGAGGAGGGCGGCGGCGGTACCGACGGCGACGGCCGAGCGGGGCAGCAGCGCGGCGTCGTCGAGCGCCTCGCGGGCCCGCGCGTGCGTGGCGGGGTCGGTGATGATCACGCCGTCGACCAGTTCGGGCCGGGCGGCCAGCACGCGTGCGTGGTCGGCGGGGTCGACGGCCTGCGCGAGATAGCGCCAGCCGGGCAGGGCCGGGATGCCGTGTTCGCCGAGGAACTCCACGGTGGCCAGCACGTCCGGGCCGGGCGGCAGCAGTCCGCCGTCGCCGAGCGCGCCGAGGATCCGGGAGTCGTCGGCGGCGGCGGTCCGCAGTTCGAAGAGCTGTCGCTCGGCGGCGGAGACGGCGTCGTCGAGCAGCTCGCGCAGTTCGTCGGCGAAGCGGTCCAGGTCTTCGGGGGCGAGGACTCCCTGACCATGGTCGTCCGTGTCCTGTCGGGGCTGCGGCACCACGGAGCGCGCGTCGCCGGTCAGGCTCAGCAACTCCGCCAGCCGCTCCTCGGCGGCCAGCCCCTCGGCCAGGCGCCGTTCGGCGTCGTAGGACCGCGCGGCCGCGGTGGCGGCGTCCTCGGCCCGGGCGGCGGTCAGTTCGGCGCGTGCCTCGGTGGCGGCCGCCTCGCGCGCGTGTTCGGTGGCGCGGTGGGATGCCTCGCGGGCGGTGTCCCAGGCGGCGACCGCGGTCTTCTCGGCGTCGCTGGCGGCGAGGGCGGCGCGCGCGGGGTCGGCGTCGGGCGCGCTGTCGTCGAGCCAGCCCGCGCGCACCGCCTCGGTGGTCTCCTGCTCGACCTCGGTCAGCCGCTGCCGCAGGTGCCCGACCTCGCTGCGGGCGCGCTGGACCTCGGTCGCCGCGGTGGTGGAGTCCCGGTACGCGCTGTCGCTGACCTCCTGGAGGGCGGCGGACCGCTCCTCCTCCTCGTTGGCCAGACTCTCGGCGCCCTCGGCGGCCGCGTGCAGGGCGCGTACGAGGTCGACGGCGGCCTTGGCGCGGGCGGCGAGCGCCGGGGCGGCGTCCCGCTCGGCCTCCTGGATGGCGGCGGCCACGCGCGCGACCCGGTCGGCGGCGGCTCGGTGGCGCAGGGCGTTCTCGGCGGCCTGCCAGGCGGAGTGCAGCGTGCGCGCGTCGGCGAGCTCGCGCTTCTGGGCTGCGGCCGACTTCTCGGCGGCCGCGAGTGCCAACGAGGCGTGCCGGTAGGCGAGTTCGGCCGCGATCAGCGCGCTGCGCTCGCGGGCTGTCTCGGCGTGCGTGACGGAGTACGCGGCGGCGGTGACCCGCTGCGCGAGATCGGCGGCCCGCACCCGCTCCTGCGCCCCGCGCGCGGACAGCCGCCGCGCCAGGTTCCTGGTACGGCGCTCGGCGCCGGCGTGGATGTCCCGTGCGCGCGAGCGGGCCTGAGCGGCCTCGACGATCCGGCCCAGCAGATCGACCGAACCGGCGGTGAAGTCCCGTTCGGCGATCAGCTCGGCGCGCCGCCCGAGCTTGTTGCCGAAGCCGCTGACCAGGTCGGCGAGCCCGTCGGTGTCCCGGGTGTCGGTGACCGCGCGCAGCAGCAGGTCGGTGAAGTCGGAGTCCTTCTTCACCGCGAAGAGGCCGGCCGCCTCGCCCTCGTCGGCGTTCATCTCCCGCTGGTAGCGGAAGAGTTCGGGGTCGAGGCCGAGGTCGCCGAGGTGCTCGATCCACCGGTCGTGGATCTCCTCCCAGTGCACCTCCAGATGCGGATACGCCTTGCCCGCCTCGGTGATGGCGTCCCGGAAGCCCTTCATGGTGCGGCGGCGGCCCTGCGCGCCCGACTGCCCCTCGACGGCCGGCCGCACGGCGGTGGACTCGGCCACGGGCAGGTTGTCCAGGCTCAGTCCCGGCCCGGGCCGGAAGGAGTACCAGGCCTCGGCGAACTTCCGGGGGTCGTTGGAGACCTGGCGCCCGCGCCACTCGCTCGCCTTGCCGACGACGACGCACTCGCCGGTGAGCACGTGCTGCCACTCCAGCGCCACATGCCCGCAGTCGTCGGCGAGCAGGAACTTCCTGAGCACGCCGGAGCTGGCGCCGCCGAGGGTGTTGCGGTGGCCCGGCAGCATGACGGAGAAGATCAGCTTGAGGAGGACGGACTTTCCGCCGCCGTTCTCCAGGAAGAGCACCCCGGCGGGTGCGGGCCGGCGCGGCGGGCCGACGGGTTCCTCCTCGAAGAACTCCGCCTGGGTGGGTGCGGGGTCGGGCACGATGTCGCCCACGCCCCGCAGGTCAAGCACGGTGTCGGCGTAACGCGCACCGGCGGGACCGATGGAGTAGAGGCGGACCCGGGACAACTCGTACATGGCGGACTCTCGTAAGTCTTCGGCAGGTCGGGGGGTTCAGGACGAGGACGATGTGTGGAACGGCAGCCCGGCGTCGGCCGCCAGGTGCAGGTCCTCGCTCTCCTCGGCGGGCAGCAGGGTCGGCGTCCCGTCGGTCACCGGCACGATGCCGAGTTCCAGGAGTTCGGCCATCGCGGCGCTGCCCGCCATGTCCCGCACCTGGAGCTGATAGCGGGCCGTGGTGCGGTAGGTGCCGCCGTTGTCGTCCCCGGTGCGCTGGAGGAAACCGGAGTCGGTGAGGAAGGCGACGGCCTTGCCGATGATGCCGGTCGTCGACCCGGCGAGCCGGCGCGCGTCCTTGGTGGCACCCGTCGCGCTGCGTCTGATCCAGATCCGCCAGGCCGCCTCCAGTCCGGGCGCACCGGTGGCCGGGTCGGTGTTCTCGCCCTGCTCGTCGGCCCGCTCCTCCAGACGGCGGCAGGCCTGCCGTACGAAGGCGTCGATGCCGTTGACCGAGACCCGGCCGATGTAGCCGTCGTCGGCGAGGTCCTCGGGGCGCGGGAACGCCATGGCGGCGACGGCGAGATGGGCCAGTCCGTGCAGGAACCGGTCCCCTCCGTCGGCGGACGTCCGGCGCGCGTAGTCGCCCATGCGCACGGCGAACACCGAGTCCTCGGCGGCCGTCACGGCCATCCCGGCGCGGGGTGACACCTCCAGCACGACCAGCCCGAGCCCGGCGGCCACGGCGTCGGCGAGCCGCGCGAACGGCGGGTCCTCGCGGTACCGCCGCAGCAGCTCGGCGTACTCCTGGTCCCGCGCGGGCTGCACCTTCGGCTGCAATCCGAAGGCGACGAGCCGGGCGGCGTCGGCGGCGTCGGCGGGCGTGACGGGGGCGGGCGCCGACGGGGCGGGTACCTCCGGGTCACTCCATTCGACGTGCTCGGTCACGGCTGGGGCTCCTTGTCACGCTCGTGCTCGGTCATGCTGCTTCCGTCCGGCCGGCCGCCATCCCCGCGGCGTCCAGCAGGGCCGTCCCGACGATCAGATCGGCCCCGCCGAACTCCGGATCGTCCAGCTCCGTCCCGTCGTCCACGGCGAACAACAGCTTCTCCTCGCCCTGCCGGTACGCCGTACCGACCGGCGGGCTGGCCGCATGGACCGCCAGCAGGGCGACGAGATACGGCAGTTCGGGATCCCGGCGGCGTGCCTCGGCCAGCAGTCCCGACAACCTCCGCGGTGCGTCCGCCGGCAGATCCAGCAGTTCCATGGCGGAGGCCAGCTGCTCCTCGCTGAACCGGCTGTCGTCCGGCGTCGCGACGAGGTCCGGCTCCGGCATCTCCGCGCCCAGGTGCTCGCGCTCCATGGGCGGCGTGAGCAGTATGTCGACGAGGTCGCCCACCCGCACCGACACGGGCGTCCGCAGCCCCGTCCCGCGCGCGAAGAACGCGTCGGTGACCCGGACGGCCTGCTCCATGGGCAACGGCAGCACGGGCGCCACCAGATGCCCGTACAGGTCTATCCCCGACGTCGTCATCGGTGTGGCGAAGGCCTGTCGGTCCTGCTCCGCGCGGAAGAGCGGGCCCGCCTCCAGCAGCCGTGACTGAAGTTGCGTGTGGCGCCGGATGCAGTCCTTGACGATGTCCACCAGCTCGGCGGCGCGCCGCTTGTGCTCGGGGTCCTCGGACTCGTCCCGCGCCTTGCGGATGTTCGTGAGGATCGCGTTCTCGTGGCGGTAGCGGTCGGCGACGTGGTCGAGCGCCTCGGCGATCATGTCGGGCACGGCGGCGAGCCAGTCCACCGCCCGGACGTTGCGCCGGGTGGCGTCCAGTGCCCTGCGCAGCGTCTCGGAGTACTGCACCGTGCGGTACCGGGCCTGCTCGGCGGCCAGCTGGGCGTCGGCGAGACGGCCCCGGCTGATCAGCACCTCCAGCTTGACCTCGGCGGCGATCTGCGCGCTGGTGACGTCGGTGTCGAGGGCGCCGACGAGGACGTTGACGGCCTCGTCCGTCGTACGGAGATACACGGCCCCTCCGGGTCCGGGCACCTCCTCGATCAGCTTGAAGTCGTAGTCCCGGCGCACATAGGTGCCGTCCGGTGCGAACGTGCCGTAGACCGCCCGGAAACCGCGGTCGACACTGCCGACGTTGATCAGGTTCTCCAGGACCCAGCGGGCCACCCGCTCGTGCTCGGCGACGGGGCGCCGCGGGGCCTGGGCGGCGATGCGCGGGATGAGCCGGGCGACGACCTGGTCGTGGTCGGCGCCGGTGTCGAAGTCCATGTTCAGGGTGACCAGGTCGATGGCGGAGAGGGCCACCTCCGCCATGCCGTAGACCGAGTACTCGCCCGCGAGATTGGCCTTGCGCGCGTCCAGGTCGTGCAGCGGCGCGGTGCAGGCGAGCGCGCGCAGCCGCCGCGCCAGTCCCTCGTCGGCGGCCGGGCCCGGTGCGGGGCGCGGCCCCGCGCTGAGCTGGGGCGGAACACTGTCCGTCGGTGCAGGCGAAGTCACGGTGCACAGACTAGGTCCTCGGTCTGACAACTCCCCAAACGACGCGGATCGCCTCCGGCGGTTGGCCGGGCGACCACCGGTTGTTCCTTGGGTGCGGGCCGGTGGGGGCTTGTCGCGCCCACGCGGCGGAGCCGCACATGGATACAGCCCCGCGCCCCTCAGAGGAGGGCTTCGCCCTCCCCCACACGCCGCCTGTAGACCTCGACGACCCGTTCCAGGGAGTCGCTCAGGTATACCGCGAGGAGCTTTTCGGCCTCCGTCTTGTCGCCCGCCTGCAACGCTCCGAGGATCTGCTGGTTGCGGGCCAGATACGGCTCGTGCAGGCGGCGGGGGTCGTCCACGACGTGGAAGGCGAGGCGGAGTTCGGCGAAGACACTGCGCATCAGTTCGTCGGTGCGGTCGCTGCCGGCCAGGGCGACGAGTTCGCGGTGGAAGTGGATGTTGGCCGTACCCAGCACCTTCCAGTCACCTTCGCGTACGGCCCGCTGTCCCTCGGCCACGGCCTCGGCGAGGCCGTCGAGGGCGTAGGGCGGCTCCCCGAGGTCCCGTACGACGGCGCACTCGACGAGGCCGCGGGTGCGGTAGATGTCCTCCACGTCCTCCACGGTCAGCACCCGGACGAAGACGCCCCGGTTCAGCTCGTGGACGAGCAGGCGTTCGTGGGTGAGCAGCCGGAACGCCTCGCGCAGCGTGTTGCGGGAGACGCCGAGCGCGCCCCCGATGCTGTCCTCCGAGAGCCGGGTCCCCGGCGGGAAGAAGCCCTCGGCGATGCGGCTCCTGAGGATGTCCGAGACCCGCTCGGCCGTGCTGGTGCGCCCCAGGAGGGCCCGGTCGTCGGCCAGTCCGCTCAGCTGTTCCGCCATGCCCGGAATTCAACCGCAGACACGAGAACGAAACAACAGGGGTATTGAAGGATCGTTCAACGATCCTCTACCTTACTGTCCACCGCACGGTTCAAGCTCCGCACCCTCCGTCCCCTTCTGCGAGGTGCCCATGAGCACGACCCCTCCACCGCAGGCAGTCACGACCGACGCCCCCACCGCACCGCACGAACCCCCCGCCGACGACGGGGCGTTGGGCTGGCTGCGGGCTCTCGGCCCGCGCGGCCGCCGCGCCTTCGCCGGCGCGTTCGGCGGCTATGCGCTGGACTCCTACGACTACTTCACGCTGCCGCTGAGCATGGTCGCGCTGGCCGCGTACTTCGGCCTGAACAGCGGCCAGACCGGCCTCTTCACGACCGTCACGCTGGCCGCCTCCGGGATCGGCGGCGCCCTGGCGGGGGTGATGGCCGACCGCTTCGGCCGGGTCAGGGCGCTGATGATCACGGTGATCACCTACGCGGTCTTCACCGTCGCCTGCGGCTTCGCCCCCAACTTCGAGACCCTGCTGGTCTTCCGCGCCCTCCAGGGACTCGGCTTCGGCGGCGAGTGGGCGGTCGGCGCGATCCTGGTCGCCGAGTACGCGAGCGCCAAGCACCGGGGCCGCACGCTCGGCGTGATCCAGAGCTCGTGGGCGGTGGGCTGGGCGCTGGCCGTGATCGTGTACACGCTGGTCTTCTCGGTCTTCGACGACGACGTGGCCTGGCGGGTGATGTTCTGGACCGGCGCGCTCCCCGCGGTGCTGGTCGTCTGGATGCGGCGCCGGGTGCAGGACGCGCCCTCGGCGGTCGCGGTGCGGGAGAAGAACGCCGGCAAGGGCTCCTTCAAGGCGATCTTCAAACCGGACCTGCTGCGCACCACGATCTTCGCCGGACTTCTCTCCACCGGCGTCCAGGGCGGCTACTACACCCTCGCCACCTGGGTGCCGACGTATCTGAAGAGCGAGCGCGGCCTGTCGGTCGTCAACACCGGCGGCTATCTGACGTTCCTGATCTCCGGCGCCTTCCTCGGCTACCTGACCGGTGGCTATCTCACCGACCGCCTCGGCCGCCGGCGCAACATCTGGCTCTTCGCGCTGCTGTCCGCCGTGTGCATCGTGGCGTACGGGAACATCCCGAGCGGTGCCGACACCTTGCTCCTGGTGCTCGGTTTCCCGCTGGGGTTCTGCATGTCGGCGATCTTCAGCGGCTTCGGGTCCTTCCTGAGCGAGTTGTACCCGACGGCCGTGCGGGGCAGCGGACAGGGCTTCACGTACAACGCCGGCCGAGCCGTGGGCGCGATCTTCCCCACCACGGTCGGCTTCCTGGCCGACAGCTGGGGCGTCGGCGGGGCCCTGGTCTTCGGCGCGATCGGCTACGGCATCGCGGCCCTGGCGCTGCTGGGGCTGCCGGAGACCCGTGGGAAGGAACTCACATGAACCGCACGGACGACCGTCTCACGACCCTCATCGGCGCCCCCGCGACGCACATGGCCGGCGACCTCCCCCTGACCCTCGTCGACGAGCACGCGCACGCGTGGAGCCCGGCCGAGGCCCGGACCCGCTTCCGCGCGGGCCTGGCGGGCCCCACCGCGGGCGTCGCGGCGGGCCACACCCAGGTCAACCTGATCTCGCTGCCGGCGGACTGGGCGTACGACATGATGCAGTTCTGTCTGCGCAACCCCAAGGCCTGCCCGGTCCTGGACGTCACCGACCCCGGAGACCGGACCACCGTTCTCGCGGACGGCGCCGACCTGCGCACCGACCTGCCGCGCTACCGGGTGTGGCGGGACGGCGAGCTGGTGGACGAGCCGACGGACGTGCGCGGCTACTGGCGGGACGACCTGGTGACGTTCCTGATCGGGTGCAGTTTCACCTTCGAGTGGGCGCTGTCCGGGGCGGGCGTGCCGCTCCGGCACATCGAGCAGGGCCGCAACGTCCCGATGTACACGACCGGCCGCCAGTGCCGTCCGGCGGGACGGCTGCGCGGTCCCCTGGTGGTGTCCATGCGGCCGGTGCCGCCGGAGCATCTGGCGGCCGCGATCCGGGAGAGCAGTCTGCTCCCGGCGGTGCACGGCAGCCCCGTACACTGCGGCGATCCCGCGTCGCTGGGCATCGACGATCTCGGCCGCCCCGACTTCGGCGATCCGGTGGACCTCGAACCGGACGACATCCCGGTGTTCTGGGCCTGCGGTGTGACCCCGCAGGCCGCGGTGATGGCCTCGCGTCCGCCGTTCGCCCTCACCCACGCACCCGGACAGATGTTCCTCACCGACGCGCGCGACGAGCAGTACCGCGTGGCCTGACGGGACGACACGCACGGACGACGACACACTGACGACAACACGAGCGGACAAGGAGACACGACGGAGTCATGGCCTCCATCGATCTGAACGCCGACCTCGGCGAGGGCTTCGGCCGCTGGCGGCTGACCGACGACGAACAGTTGCTGTCCGTCGTCACCAGCGCCAATGTGGCCTGCGGTTTCCACGCCGGGGACGCGGCCACCATGCGGCGGGTGTGCGAGCTGGCGGCCGAGCGCGGCGTACGGATCGGCGCCCAGGTCTCCTACCGGGACCTGGCCGGCTTCGGACGCCGCGCGATGGACGTGCCGTCCGCCGAGCTGACGGCCGAGGTCGCCTACCAGATCGGCGCCCTGGAGGTGTTCGCGCGCGCGGCGGGTTCTCGGGTGTCGTACGTCAAGCCGCACGGCGCGCTCTACAACCGGGTCGTGCACGACGAGGAGCAGGCCGGTGCGGTCGTCGCCGGGGTGCTCCTCGCGGACCCCACCCTGCCCGTGCTGGGGCTGCCCGGCTCGCGCCTGCTGACGCTGGCCGGCCAGGCCGGGCTGCCGGCGGTGACGGAGGCGTTCGCGGACCGGGCGTACACCGATCAGGGCACGCTCGTGCCGCGCGACCGGGACGGCGCCGTGGTCACCGAACCGCAGGCCGTCGTGGCGCGCTCGGTGGACCTGGCCCTCCACGGCACGGTCACCGCGCTGTCCGGCTCGCGCATCGAGGTGCGCGCACGGTCCCTGTGCCTGCACGGGGACACACCCGGCGCGGTGGACCTGGCCCGCCGCGTGCGGGAGCGCCTGGAGGCGTCCGGGGTCCGCGTGGAGGCCTTCGTATGAGGGCACTACCCGTCGGTGACGGCGCCCTGCTCGTCGAGGTCGCCTCGGACGAGGAGGCCCAGGCCCTGCACGCGGAGTTGCTGCGCCGGCGCGCCGAGGGCCTGCTCACCGTCCGCGAGATCGTCCCCGCCGCCCGTACGGTCCTCCTCGACGGCCTGGACGACCCGTCCCGGCTGGCCGCCGACCTCAGGGCCTGGGAGATCCCGGCCGTCGTCCCGCGCGCGGGGCACGTCGTGGACATCCCGGTGCGCTACGACGGTCCCGACCTGGCCGACGTGGCGGCGCACTGGGGTGTGGCCGAGGAGGAGGTGGCCCGGATCCACTCGGGCACCGCGTTCCGCGTCGCGTTCTGCGGCTTCGCGCCCGGCTTCGGCTACCTCACCGGTCTGCCGCCGCGCTACGACGTCCCGCGCCGCGCCACACCCCGCACTGCGGTCCCCGCGGGTTCGGTGGCCCTTGCGGGCCCGTACACGGGCGTGTACCCGCGCTCGTCCCCGGGCGGCTGGCAACTGATCGGCACCACGGACGCCGTGCTGTGGGACCACACGCGCGTACCGGCCGCGCTGCTGTCACCGGGCACGGGTGTGCGGTTCGTTCCGGTGACGCCGGCGGGCCCCACGGGACCGGCGGACGTGCCGGCGACTCCGGCAGGCAGCGCATGACGGACCGCGCGCTGTTCGTCGTGCGCGCCGGCGCGCTCACCACCGTGCAGGACCAGGGGCGCCCCGGCCACGCCCACCTGGGCGTGCCCCGTTCGGGCGCGCTGGACGCTCCCGCGGCGGCCCTCGCCAACCGTCTGGTGGGCAACCGGCCCGGGGCCGCCGTCCTGGAGACCACGCTCAACGGCTGCGCGGTGCGGCCCCGTTCGACGGTCACCGTGGCGGTCGCGGGCGCGCCCTGCCCGGTCACGGTGGACGGACGCGCGGTCGCGTGGGGGGCGCCGGTGCGCGTGCCCGGCGGCGCGCTCCTGGAGGTCGGCGCGGTCCTGACGGGCGTACGCGCTTATGTGGCCGTCGCCGGCGGTGTCGCCGTGGAGCCGGTCCTCGGCAGCCGCTCCACCGATCTCCTGTCCGGGCTCGGCCCACCGCCGCTCGCGGACGGCACCGTGCTCCCGCTGGGGAACCCGGAAGGGCTGCACGCGCGCGTGGACGTGGCCCCGCAGCCGGCTCCCCCGGCCGAACTCGTCCTGCGGGTCACGCCGGGCCCGCGCGACGACTGGTTCACCGCTCAGGCCCTGCGGACCTTCACCTCACGGACGTACCGGGTGTCCTCCGCGAGCAACCGCATCGGGCTGCGCACGGAGGGTCCGGCCCTGGACCGGGCCCGGCCCGGCGAACTCCCCAGCGAGGGCATGGTCCTGGGCGCCGTCCAGGTTCCGCCCGACGGGCGTCCCGTGGTCTTCCTGGCCGACCACCCGACCACCGGCGGCTACCCGGTGATCGCGGTCGTCCGCGACCAGGACCTCGCGGCCGCGGCCCAGGTCGCTCCGGGAACTCCGGTCCGCTTCGTGGAAGTACGCCGCCGCTGAGCCGCCCGGGGCGGGTGCGGGTCCGCCGGAGCACTCACGCCGCATCGGGCTCCACGGACAGCCCCGCCAGCGCCGCCGACACCGCCGCGGAGGCCCGCAGATCGAGCCGCGCGCTCGTCCCCCGCGCCCGGTGCCGCATCTCGTCGGCGGCCAGCGTCAGCAGCTGAGGCAGCAGATCGGTGCACCGCCGGGCCATCCAACCGGTACCCGCCGTGGCCAGCCACCACAGGCTCGCCGACTTCGTGGGCGCCGGGAACTCCGGCTCGGGCGACGGAGCGGTCCCTCTCGCGAGCCCCCGCTCGGCCAGCACCGCGTGGAAGCGCACGGCCAGCTGCCGGTGCCCCCGCTCGCCGGGATGCAGCCGATCGGCGCTCCACATCGCGCGGTCCGTCAGCCAGGCACCCTCGCTGGCGTGCAGGTGCACGGCCCCGTGCCGCTCGGACAGCGCGTGGACCACGGCGTTGACGGCCCGCTGCCGCCGGGCCAGTGGTCGCGACAGGGCGCCCGGCAGCCCGAGCATCGCGCCGGGATCCGGCAGACAGGCCGTGAGCAGGACCGCGCCCTGCTCGGTGAAGGCCGCGTACACCGCGTCCAGGCGCGCGGCGACGGCCCGGATGTCGAAGGTGCAGCGCAGGGTGTCGTTGACGCCGATCACGACGGACACGACGTCCGGCCGCAGGGCCAGCCCGGCGGGCAGCTGCCGCTCCAGCACGTCACGGGTCTGCGACCCGCTGACCGCGAGGTTGGTGAACTCCACCGCCCCCTCGGCGAGCCCGTCGGCGAGCAGGGCGGCCCAGCCGCGCCACCCGTCGCCGACGGGGTCGCCCACGCCTTCGGTCAGCGAGTCGCCGAGCGCCACGAACCGCGGGGCTCTCATGCCACGCCACCGGGCACGAAGGGCCGCACGGGGGCGGACCCGACCTGGGTGTGCGGCACGGGTGCCGACGCGTCGTGCGCGGCGAGGAAGGCCGCGACCGCCGTGTCCCAGCCGAAGCACTCCGCACGCGCGCGTGCGGCTTCGCGCCGTTCGGCCACGGACTGTCCGAGAAGCAGGTCCACGGCGTCCGCGAAGGCGCCGCCCCGGTCGGCGGCGACGGCCCCGGCGGAGCCGATCACCTCGGGCAGCGCGGACGACGCGCTGACCACGACGGGCGTGCCGCAGGCCATCGCCTCCAGAGCGGCCAGCCCGAACGTCTCGGCGGGCCCCGGAGCCAGACACACGTCGGCGGACGCCTGGAGGGCGCCCAGCAGCCCGCGGTCGGACACGTGCCCGAGGAAGGTCACCGGCAGCCCGCGCTCCCGCGCCCGCTGTTCCAGCCGCGGCCTGAGCGGCCCGTCCCCGGCCACCACGAGCACCGCCCGCCGGCCGCGCCGCACGAGTTCCTCCAGGGCGTCCAGCGCGGTCCCGGGACGCTTCTCCACGGACAGCCGGGTGCACGTCACCAGGAGGGTCTCGTCGGCCCGCGCGTACCGGTCGCGCAGCCTGGGGCAGCGCAGCGCGGGGTGCCGCTCCAGCAGGTCGACGCCCAGCGGCGCCCGTACGACGTTGCGGGCCCCGATCCGCACGAACTCCCGCTCGGCGAACTCCGTGGTGCACACCACGCGCGCGTAGGTGTGTGCCGTACGGACGTTGAGGGCGTCGGCGGCCCGCCGGGCCGTGCCCTCGGACAGGCCCCAGGTGCGCAGGACCCCGTCGGCGGTCTCGTGGGAGACCATCACGGCGGGGACGCGGGCGCGCCGCGCCCACCTGCCGGTCCACCGCAGGGTCGTACGGTCGGAGACCTCCAGGCGGTCGGGGGCCAGCTCCTCCAGGAGTGCCGCCACGCGTCGCCTGTCGGTGAGGACGCGGTAGCCGCCGGTGCCCGGCAGCAGCCGTCCGGGCAGGGTGATCACGCGTCCCTGCTCGGTCTCGCGGTCGCTCGCGTGCTCGCCGGGGGCGACGAGCACGGGTTCGTGCCCGGCCGCCTTGTAGCCCTTGCCGAGTTCGCGCAGGGCGGTGCGCAGCCCGCCGGAGGCGGGCGCGACGAAGTTCGCGAGGCGCACGATGCGCAGCGCCTCGCGGCGGGTGCTGCGGGTGCCTGCCGTGCTCATGCCGCCACCGCCGTCCTGCGTCCGGCGAGCACATCGGTGTAGTGCCCGATGAGCTGGTCGCCGACGGCCGCCCAGGTGCGCCCCTCGACCATCCTGCGGGCGGCGCTCCCGTACGCGGCGCGCAGTCCGGGGTCGGCGGCCAGGGACCACACCGCGTCCCGTACGGCGGCCGCGTCGCGCGGCGGGACCAGGAGCCCGGTGCGCCCGTGGGCGACCAGGTCGAGCGGGCCGCCGGCGGCGGGCGCGACCACGGGCACACCGCTGGCCATGGCCTCCTGCACGGTCTGGCAGAAGGTCTCGAAGGGGCCGGTGTGCGCGAAGACGTCCAGCGAGGCGAAGATCCGGGCGAGTTCGTCGCCGGTGCGGCGCCCGAGGAAGACGGCACCCGGCAGGGCTTCGCCGAGTGAGGGCTGGCTCGGTCCGTCACCGACCACCACGACCCGGACCCCGTCCAGGCCGCAGACGCCGGCCAGGAGTTCGACCTGCTTCTCGGGGGCGAGCCGGCCGACGTAGCCGACGAGCAGCTCGCCGTTCGGGGCGAGTTCACGGCGCAGGGCCTCGTCCCGGAGGTCGGGACGGAAGCGGACGGTGTCCACGCCCCGCGCCCACAGCTTCACCCGGGGCACACCGTGTGCCTCCAGGTCGTGCAGGGCGGCGCTGGACGGGGCGAGGGTGAGGTCGGCGGCGGCGTGGACGGAACGGATACGGCGCCAGGCGGCGGCCTCTCCCGCGTGGACGTAGGTGCGGGCGTATCCGGCGAGGTCGGTCTGGTAGACGGCCACGGCGGGGATGCCGAGCCGGGCGGCGGCGGCCATGCCGCGGACGCCGAGGACGAAGGGGCTGGCCAGGTGGACGACGTCGGCACGGTGCTCGGCGATCGCCGCGGCCACGCGCCGGCTGGGGAGGGCGACGCGGACCTGGGGGTAGCCCGGGAGGGGGAGGGAGGGGACACGGACGACGGGGCACGGCGCGAGGGTGTCCACGCCGGTCCCGGTCCCGGTACCGGCCGCGGTGGCCGGCGCGACGACGAGCGGAGAGTGACCACGGTCTACGAGGTGCCGGGCGGTTTGGAACGCGCAGTGGGCCACGCCGTTCACATCGGGGGGAAAGGACTCGGTCACGATGACGACACGCATACCCGTGTTGTCGCCGTACCGGACGTGCCCGCGTCAAAGTGGATCTTTCCGAACGACAAACGTCCCGTGAGCGTTCCGCTGCGCACCTGAGCAGGTCGGGCGCCGTCCATGCCCGGCTGACCCGCGGGTCACCCCGTGTTCATCCGGGGGCGCGAACTGTCCGTCGGGCGCCCCCGGTCGGAGGGCTCACATGGTGGTCGCGTCGGGTCCGATACGGCTGCGGACGGCGGTCTGGACCTCGGCCTCCTCGGCCGGATCGGCGGCGAGCCTGCGCAGCCGTTCCACGACCCGGGCGTCACCGGTCTCGGCGTACCGGGCGGCGATCTCGCGGGTGGTCTCCTCGCAGTCCCACAGGCACTCGACGGCGAACCCGGTGGCGTAGGAGGGATCGGTGGCGGCCAGGGCGTGAGCGGCCCGGCCGCGCAGATGCGAGGAGGCGGTCTCGCGGTAGATGTGGCGCAGGACGGGGGCCGCGCAGGCGATGCCGAGCCGTCCGGTGCCGTCGACGAGGGTCCACAGGGTCGGCGCGTCCGGCCCGTCGCCCCGTACGGCCTCCCTCAGGGCCGTGAGGACCAGGTCGCTGTCCTGGGCGGCGCCCCGGCAGGCGAGCACGCGTCCGGCGGCGGCGCCGAGGGGATCGGGCCGTCGGGCCCAGCCGCGGGCCCGGTCGACCGCGGCGACACTGCACATGCGTTCGAAGGCGTCCGTCGCGGCCTCCACGACGGCCGGTGAGCCGGTGACCACGGCGGCCTCGATCAGGTCGAAGGCGTCCGGATCGTTGCTGTCGGCGAGATAGCGCAGGGCGGTGCAGCGGGCTCCGTCGGTGCCCTCCAGGGCGGCCCGGACGATTTCCGGCCGGTCCTCCGGTCCCGCGACGGCGGTGAGACAGCGGGCGGCGGGCACATGGAGCGCGGCACCCCGCTCCATGCCCTGCTGGGCCCACTCGAAAACGGCCTGCACGCTCCACCCCGGACGGGGTCCGGTAGGTCGCATCTGCCGTTGCCAGCGGTCGAAACAGCCGGTCTCCTGGGCGGCACGCACGCGCGTGGCGATGGAGGGGCGCGAGTCGTCGGCCCACAGTCGCCAGGGCCGCGGCTCGAAGGAGTCGCGCACGGCGGCGGCCAGCTCGGCCTCGCCCTCGGCGTCGGTCGTGAAGCGTGCCAGGACGGGCGCCGCGAGGGCCCGCAGCCCGGCGTCGTCGTCGCGCAGCGCCAGCTCGTCCAGGGCCCAGGCCCAGTTGGAGCCGGAGGCGGCGTACCTGCGCAGCAGTTCGAGCGCGTCCCGCCTGCCGTAGGAGGCGAGGTGGCCGAGGACCGCCAGGGCGAGCCCGGTGCGTGACTCCTCGGTGTCGAAGGTGTCCTCGACGACGTCGAAGAGGTGGGCCTCGATCTCGTCCAGCTCGCCGTTCAGGTCGAGGAAGAGCCGGGCGTAGTAGAGGGAGCGGTTCTCCACCTGCCAGTCGTGGCGGGGATCGCGCAGCACACAGTGGTTCAGCGCCGCGAGCGCCTCGGCTCGGGGGGCGGTGAGCGCGTGCAGCGTGCCGTCGCCGCGGCCCCGCTGGAGCAGGCCGAGCAGCGTACCGCTGGGCGCTATGACCGGATCGAACATGGGAAACAGCCTCACATCAAGCGTCGACGCAACCGGGGACCTGCATTACCTGGCCGCGTGACAACACGTCGGGGCGCCCGCCGTTTCCTGCTTGCTGTAAGCCATCTTCCTCTGCCTCTCGTCGGTGGCCCATGCGGACCGCATCACGGCCCACGCGGTGCGGCATCACCTGCCCAGCCATCGTGTCCGTGAACCACGACGTCATGATGACTCGGCACTTCCGTCTGCCGCGACCGAAATTTCGGCGGCCCGTTACCGCCTCCCCCGTTTTCTGTGATTTCCCTGGTCAGGGAGTCCTTGTCAGTGTGCGCCGAACAACTCGAGCAACTGTGTCCTGCCGAACATGCGGGCCGTGTCGACGGCCGACGGCGTGCCCGCCGCCGGATCGGCACCGGCCTCCAGCAGAGCCCTGATCACCTCTTCCTCGCCCTTGAAGACGGCCCCCGCGAGCGGGCTCTGGCCCCGGTCGTTGATGCGGGAGGCCTCGGCGCCCCGGGCGAGCAGGGCACGTACGGCCTCGGCGTGACCGTGGTAGGCGGCGAGCATCAGCAGGGAGTCGCCGCGGTCGTTGGTGAGGTTGGCCGGAACGCCCGCGTCGACGTACGCCACCAGTGCCTCGGTCTGCCCCTGCCGGGCCAGATCGAAGATCTTGGTCGCCAGCTCCACGACCTCGGGGTCGGGGGCTTCGCTCATCGGCCGGACCGCCTCTCGTTTCAACCGTTCGGATGAACCGACAGGGTACTGGCTCGCGCGCCGCGTGAGCCCCTGCTCAACCGGCCCGGAGCAGCTCGCCCACAGGGGTGAAATTCACCGAAATTCACCCGGTTGCACCTTTTATCGTATGGATACATGCTGTGATGCTGGAAGTACTCATGGTGACTGTCCCCACGAACCAGGAGACCCCAAATGATCCTGTCCATCTCAGGTGTGGTCCTGCTCGGCATCATCGTCTTCCTCTTCTTCAAGAAGGACGGGCTCAAGGCATCGCACGCCCTGGTGGCCGCGCTCTTCGGCTTCTACCTCGCGAGCACGGCCATCGCCCCGAGCATCAAGGCCGGCGGCGAGAGCCTGGCGAGCCTCCTCGGCGGTATCAAGTTCTGACACCCCCGCCCGCCCACGCCCGTACGCACCTCCAGGAGACAGCAGTGGCCCGGCGCCCCCTCCCCCGCATTCTGAGCAACGGCAGCGCGCAGATCGCCAGGAGCCGGGAGTTGGCCCGGACGGCGGCGGACAGCGCCACCGACGTCCTCCACCCGCTGATCACGATCACCCGCGGGCTGCGCCGGCTGGCATCGGCCGGGCGGCGCAAGTGGGCCGACACCCCCAAGGACAAGCGCGGCCCGCTGCTGTTCCTGGTGGCCTCGGTGGTCCTGGTCGTGGCGCTGGCTCCGTACGGCCCGCTGCTCGCCGCCATCACCCTGATGGCGGCGGCGGCCTGGCAGGGCCGGGACCGCGGCGAGCCCGAGCCCGAGGGGCCGGACGAGTCCCAGACGCAGCGCCTGAAGTCGCTGTACGAGGCTCTGGTCCCCTACTTCTCGGCCGCCGAGGACCCGGCCCCGCTGTACGCCCACGGCGGCGAGTGGGAGAAGGCCTTCCCCGCCTACGAGTTCGACGAGACGGGCCGCTGCGCCCACCTCGTGATCCGCTATCCCGCGTACTTCACCGACGGCGAGGCCGAGTCCCGGGCCCGCATCGAGCAGTTGCTGCACGCCAAGTCGGGCCGGGGCCGCGAGTACCACTTCGCCTGGGACGAGGAGGGCAACCAGCTCACGGTCACCGCACTGCCCCCGCTGCCCACCGACATCGCCGCCCAGCGCTTCGTCACCGCCCCCGGCGAGACGGTTCTCGGCTTCACCGACCCCTCCCAGGTCCAGCGCACGCTCCCGCTCACCCACGGCGAGGAGCGGCGTGACGTTCCGCCGGTCGTCTGGCGCACCGGCATCCGTTCCACCGAGCCGCATCTGCTGGTGGTGGGCCAGCCCGGCAGCGGCACCTCCACCCTGCTGCGCTCGATCGCCCTCCAGGCCCTCCAGTACGGCGACGTCCTCGTCGTCGAGGGCGGCGGCACCGGCGAGTACGCCTGTCTGACCGGCCGGGACGGCGTCCTCGCGGTCGAGTGCGCGCTGGCCGGGACCGTGGCGAGCCTGGAATGGGCCGCCGCCGAGACCGAGCGCCGGCTCATCGCCGCCAACCGCGCCCGGCAGGCGGGTGACCCACCGCCCGAGGACACCCGGCGTCCCCTGTGGATCCTCGTCGACCGCCCGAGCGCCTTCGCACCGCTGGCCGCGGCGGACGGCCGCAAGGACCCGCAGTCCCTCCTCCAGGTGCCCCTGCGGCACGGCCGCGCGGCGAACGTCACGGTGATCGTGGCCGAGCAGTTCGACAGCGCCGACGCCCTCAGCGATCCCGTACGCCAGCACACGCGCGCGCGTGTCGTCCTCGGCCCGGCGACCACGGACCAGCTCGAAGCCGTCCTCGGAGCCCGCCCCCACACCACCCCGGTCGCCCACGTCCCCCCGGGCCGCGGCTACGCCCGTCTGGGCGCCGGCCCGGTGCACCGCCTCCAGGTCCCCGCCACCCCGGACCCCTACGACGACGCGACCAGCGACACGGACCGCCAGGCGGTCCTGGCCCTGCTCCCCGCGCGCACGACTCCGGCGGACGGGGAGAACCTGCCGGACGCGGTACCGACGGAGCCCGTGGCGGCCGAGACCTCGTAGCTCCGGCCGCGCGGGCGGCGACCCGGCTGCGCGGGCGG
Source organism: Streptomyces lincolnensis (assembly GCF_001685355.1). GTDB lineage: Bacteria > Actinomycetota > Actinomycetes > Streptomycetales > Streptomycetaceae > Streptomyces > Streptomyces lincolnensis. The sequence continues at coordinate 1,943,659 of NZ_CP016438.1, forward strand.
CGACCCCACCCACCCGCGCGGCCCCCGGCTCACGCCACGAACGTCCGAGGCGCCTCCCCACCCCCTGCCGCTCCCCCGCTCTCCACAAGCCGAGCCGCCGCCGCCAACCGAGCAGCAGCCTCCTCGGCCACCGCGCCCCCCACGGTGAACGGCAGCCGCACATACCCCTCGAAGGCCCCGTCGACCCCGAACCGCGGCCCGGACGGCACCCGCACCCCCACCCGCTCCCCCACCTCCGCGAGCCGGGACCCGGACAGTCCGCCCGCCCGCACCCACAGGGTGAGCCCGCCCTTGGGCACCTCGAACTCCCACGACGGCAGCTGCCTGCGCACCGCCGCCACCAACGCGTCCCGGTTCCCCCGGGCCTGCTCCCGCCGCACCTCCACGGCCTGAGCCCATCCGCCCGTACTGAACAGCCAGTTCACGGCCAGCTGCTCCAGCACCGGGGTCCCCAGATCCGCGTAGGCCCGCGCCGCGACCAGGCTGCGGATCACATCCGGCGCCGCCCGCACCCACCCGATCCGCATCCCCGCCCAGAACGCCTTGCTCGCCGACCCGACGGTGATCACCGTGGACCCGGCCGGGTCGAACGCGCACACCGGCCGCGGCATCGCGCCCTCCATCTCCGCGTCCAGCCACAACTCGCTCATCGTCTCGTCGGCCACCAGCACCGTCCCGGCCGACCGCGCCGCCTCCACCAGCTGCCGCCGCTGGTCGTCGTCGGCGAGCGCGCCGGTCGGGTTGTGGAAGTCGGCGACGACGTACGCGATCCGGGGTGCCGCGTCCCGCAGCACCTGCCGCCAGCGGTCGATGTCCCAGCCGGTGAGCCCCTCGGCCATGGCCACGGGCACCAGCCGGGCGCCCGCCTCGCGCATCAGCTGGAGGATGTTGGCGTAGGAGGGCGACTCGACAGCGATGCGCTCGCCGCGCCCGGCGAAGAGATGACAGATGGCGTCGATGGCGCCCATCGCTCCCGTGGTCACCATGACCTGCTCGGGCATCGTCGGGATCCCGCGCGCGGTGTAGCGCTCGGCGATCATCGCGCGCAGCGCGGGCAGCCCGGCCGGATAGTCGCCGTGCGTGTGGGCGTACGGCGGCAGTTCCTCCAGGGCGCCCTGGACGGCGCGGGTCAGCCAGGGTTCCGGTGCGGGGAGAGCGGCGCAGCCGAGGTCGATCATCGACCCGAGTGCCTCGGGCGGCAGCGGTTCGAGGCCGCGGGCGGGCAGCGGGTTCCCGGCCGGGACCGCCGTCCAGCTGCCCGCGCCCCGCCGGGACTCCAGGAACCCCTCGGAGCGCAGGGCCTCGTAGGCCGCCGCGACCGTCGTACGGCTGACGGACAGGGCCAGGGCGAGTTCACGTTCGGCGGGCAGGCGGGCGGCCACCGGGACGCGCCCTTCGAGCACCAGCAGCCGGATGCCGTCGGCCAGCGCGCGGTAGGCGGGCGGGCGGCGCGTGCCGGGGCCGGCCGGACGGTCCTGCTGGGAGTTGAGCAGCCGAGCAAGCTGCACCGCCCCCATCGCCGAGGTCCACTGCGCCATGGAAATCAGTCCACCTTCCCCGAATTGGCCATGGATGACACTTCCACCCAAGCCACAGGGTGTCATGGGTCAGGCCACTACCACCAACAGGGGGACCTCTTGTCCACGAACGGTCCGAGCCGCCTCGGGCGACGGTTGATCCAGCTGTACGCCGGTCTCGCGCTGTACGGGGCGAGTTCGGCCCTCCTGGTCGAGGCGGGACTGGGGCTGGAACCCTGGAACGTGCTCCACCAGGGGCTCGCCGAGCTCACCGGCCTGACGATCGGCGTCGTGTCGATCATCGTCGGCGCCGCGGTGCTGCTCCTGTGGATCCCGCTGCGCCAGCGGCCCGGCCTCGGCACCGTCTCCAACGTCTTCGTGGTCGGCATCGCCATGGACGGCGCGCTCGCCGTGGTCCCCGAGGTGCACGGCCTGGCCGCGCGGATCCCGCTGCTGGTCGCGGGCATCGTGCTCAACGGCGCGGCCACCGGCCTGTACATCGCCGCCCGCTTCGGACCGGGCCCGCGCGACGGGCTGATGACCGGTCTCCACCGGCGCACCGGCCGCTCGATCCGTCTGATGCGGACCGGCGTCGAGGTGGCGGTCGTCGTCACCGGCTTCGTGCTGGGCGGCACGATCGGCGTCGGCACGCTCCTGTACGCGGTGTCGATCGGGCCGCTCGCCCAGCTCTTCCTGCGCGTGTTCGCCGTTCCCCCGGCATCCGACGGCAGCACGGTCGTTGCCACCGGGCAACCGCGTGGGGCGATACTGCGACCGTGACCTCGCGGATACGCCACCCCTACCTCGACCATCCCGGCCCGATCGCCTTCGCCCACCGGGGCGGGGCCGCGGACGGCCTGGAGAACACCACGCTCCAGTTCCGGCGCGCGGTCGAGGCGGGCTACCGCTATCTGGAGACCGACGTCCACTCCACCGCGGACGGGAGGCTCGTCGCCTTCCACGACGCCACCCTGGACCGCGTGACCGACGGCGCGGGCCGGATAGCGGACCTGCCCTGGAAGGACGTACGGCACGCGCGCGTGGCGGGCAAGGAGCCGGTGCCGCTCTTCGAGGAGCTCCTGGAGACCTTCCCCGAGGCCCGCTGGAACGTCGACGTCAAGGCGGAACCGGCCCTCCTGCCCTTCCTGGACCTGGTCGAGCGCACCAACGCCTGGGACCGCGTCTGCCTCGGCTCCTTCGTGGAGGCCCGCATCATCCGGGCCCAACAGCTGGCCGGCCCCCGCCTGGCCACCTCCTACGGCACCCGGGGCGTGCTCAACCTGCGGCTGCGCTCCTGGGGACTGCCGGCCGCGGTACGCCGGTCCGCGGTCGCCGCGCAGGTCCCCGAGGCCCAGTCGGGCATCCAGGTGGTGGACCACCGCTTCCTGCGCACCGCCCACGCGCGCGGGTTGCAGGTGCACGTGTGGACGGTCAACGAACCGGAGCGCATGCACCGGCTTCTGGACCTGGGAGTCGATGGCATCATGACCGATCACATCGACACACTGCGCAAGGTCATGGAGGACCGCGGCGTCTGGGTCTGAACCCCCGCCGCCCACCGCCCTCGCGCGGCACCTTCACGGGGAAGCGAGGGGCACGGGTGGGCACCGACACCGTGCGGACGGGGCCGGCCGACGGGGCCGCCGAGCGACGGCGCGAGCAACGCGGCTGGTACTTCTACGACTGGGCCTGCTCGGTCTACTCGACCAGCGTGCTCACCGTCTTCCTGGGCCCCTATCTCACCTCGGTGGCCGAGAACGCGGCGGACGCGGACGGCTTCGTCCATCCGCTGGGGATCCCGGTGCGCGCCGGATCGTTCTTCGCGTACTCCGTGTCCCTGTCGGTGATCGTGGCGGTCCTGGTGATGCCCCTGGTGGGGGCCGCCGCCGACCGCAGCGGGCGCAAGAAGCCGCTCCTGGCGGCCGCCGCCTACACCGGGGCCGCGGCCACGACGGCCATGTTCTTCCTCGGCGGCGACCGCTATCTCCTCGGCGGTGTCCTGCTGATCGTGGCGAACGCGGCGCAGTCCGTCGCGTCGATGCTCTACAACTCCTACCTGCCCCAGATCGCCCCGCCCGAGGAGCGCGACGCGGTCTCCTCCCGGGGCTGGGCCTTCGGCTACGCGGCCGGGTCGCTGGTCCTGGTCGTGAACCTCGTCCTGTACACCGGCCACGAGTCCTTCGGCCTCACCGAGAGCGCGGCCGTCCGCATCTGCCTGGCCTCGGCCGGTCTGTGGTGGGGCGGCTTCGCTCTCGTTCCCCTGCGACGGCTGCGCGACCGCCGCATCGAGTCGAAACCCCCCGGGGAGGCGGCCGGCGAGGCGGCCGTCCCCGGCTTCCGCCGGCTCGCGGCGACGATCCGCGACATGCGCCGCCACCCGCTCACCCTCGCCTTCCTGCTGGCCTACCTCGTCTACAACGACGGCATCCAGACCGTGATCTCCCAGGCCTCGATCTACGGCTCCGAGGAACTCGGCCTCGGACAGTCCACGCTCATCGGCGCCGTCCTGCTGGTCCAGGTGCTCGCGGTGGCGGGGGCACTGGGAATGGGCCGACTGGCCCGGATCTACGGGGCCAAGCGGACGATTCTCGGTTCGCTGATCGCGTGGACGGCGACCCTGGGCGCCGGCTACTTCCTGCCGGCGGGCGCCCCGGCGTGGTTCTTCGCCCTGGCCGCCGGGATCGGGCTGGTCCTCGGCGGCAGCCAGGCGCTGTCCCGCTCGCTGTTCTCGCATCTGGTCCCGCCCGGCAAGGAGGCCGAGTACTTCTCCGCGTACGAGCTGAGCGACCGCGGGATGAGCTGGCTGGGCCCTCTGCTGTTCGGGTTCACCTACCAGCTGACCGGAAGTTATCGGGACGCGATCATCTCCCTGGTCGCCTTCTTCGTCCTGGGATTTCTGCTGCTCGCGCGGGTTCCCGTGCGGCAGGCGATCTCCGACGCGGGCAACCCGGTTCCCGAAAGGATTTAGCGTTCTGCGCGAAAGCGCTGTAGTGTACGCGTTTGGCCTGCCAGGCGTACCGTTACTGCGCGTCAAAGATGCCGAAACGCTGGGTGACATCTGCTAGCAGATGTGACAAACCGGGCGCAGGTGGGTACAACAAGGGGCGGCTACGACGGCGACGCATGACCCGGAACGGGACACGGGACGGGAATCTTTACCGCCGACCGGACGTTGACCGGATGACGACGACAGCGACACCTGTCCTGTGGGCGACAAGCCCGGGAGGCACGATTCATGAGTGAGCGAGCTCTTCGCGGCACGCGCCTCGTGGTGACCAGCTACGAGACGGACCGCGGTATCGACCTGGCCCCGCGCCAGGCCGTGGAGTACGCATGCGAGAAGGGGCACCGGTTTGAGATGCCCTTCTCGGTCGAGGCGGAGATTCCGCCGGAGTGGGAGTGCAAGGTCTGCGGGGCCCAGGCACTCCTGGTCGACGGCGACGGCCCTGAGGAAAAGAAGGCCAAGCCTGCGCGTACGCACTGGGACATGCTGATGGAGCGGCGTACCCGAGAGGAACTCGAAGAGGTCCTTGAGGAGCGCCTGGCCGTTCTGCGCTCCGGCGCGATGAACATTGCCGTTCATCCGAGGGACAGCCGCAAGTCCGCATAGTCCCTCCGGGGCCTGAGCGGCAAACAACGCACGCGAAACACCGCGGGCGCGGCACGTGAAGTCGACGTGCGGCGTCCGCGGTTTTCGTGCTGCCTGCGAGACGGTGACGGCCGAGACGGACGAGGGGCCCCGGGGGCTGGTCAGCCTCCAGGGCCGGCCGGGGGCTAGTCGGTCAGCGGCGGGCGCTGCCTGTCCCGCGGGGCGTCCTGCGGCTCGTCCCGGATGACCTCACCCTGGACCACCTTGCCGTCGGGCTGGTGCATACGGGCCTGCTGGAAGGCCCCGCCGAGCGTGCCCGCTCCGGCCTCGCGGAGCTTGCGGTCGAAGGTCCGCTCCGCGTAGCGGCCGAGGGCCTTCTGGACCGGCGGGATGAGCAGGAGCAGGCCCAGCACGTCCGAGATCAGTCCCGGGATCATCAGGAGCAGACCGCCCAGCATCATCAGGCCGTTGCCGCCGCCGTTGGACGAATCCGACGGGGCTCCGCCGCGTTGCAGCGCCTCGTTCAGGTTCTGAAGAGCGCGTCGGCCGGCCCGCTTCACGACCACCGAGCCGAGGACCAGGCCGGTGAGCAGGATCAGGAACACCGTGAACCCGCTCGCCGCTCCCGCGACCACGGTCAGCAGCCAGATCTCCAGCACCAGCCAGGCGGCGATGCCCAGCGGCAGGAAGGTGCGCACCCGGGAGCGTCGGGGTCGGGCGGGGTGCGTGGGACTCGGAGCGCCAGTCGTCATGCGTCCAGTGTGCCTGGGCGCGGCTCAGCACGGGATAAGGGAGTGATCAACCGTTGCTGTGAAGACGTGGGGCTACGGCTGTGAGGGCCTGCCCCTGCCCGCGATCTTGCCGACCCGCTCGCCCACGCCCCAGGTGGTGACCCGCCACAGGGCCTCCACGAGGATGTCCCGACTCATCTTGGAGTCGCCGAGTTCGCGCTCGACGAAGGTGATGGGCACCTCGACGACGTGGTAGCCGGCCCTGACCGCGCGGCGGGCCAGGTCGACCTGGAAGCAGTAGCCCTGGGAGGCGACCTCCTCCAGGCCGAGCCCTTCGAGGGTCTCGCGGCGGAAGGCGCGGTAGCCGCCGGTGATGTCGCGCAGCGGCAGGTCCAGGGCGAGGCGGGAGTAGAGGCTGCCGCCGCGGGAGATGATCTCGCGGGACCTGGGCCAGTTCACGACCCGGCCGCCGGGCACCCACCGGGAGCCGAGGACCAGGTCGGCGCTCTTGAGGGCGGTCAGCAGACGGGGCAGTTCCTCGGGCTGGTGGGAACCGTCGGCGTCCATCTCGATCAGGACGCCGTAGCCGTGCTCCAGGCCCCAGCGGAAGCCCGCGAGGTAGGCGGCGCCGAGGCCCTCCTTGCCCTTGCGGTGCAGGACCTGGACCTGGTCGTCGTCGACCGCCAGCTCGTCGGCGAGCTTGCCGGTGCCGTCGGGGCTGTTGTCGTCGGCGACCAGCACGTGGGCGTCGGGAACGGCCTTGCGCACCCGGCCGACGATCGCCTTGATGTTCTCCGCCTCGTTGTAGGTCGGGATGATCACCAATGCCGTGCCGAGCGGCCCGAACTGCCTCCCCCGGTCCTGTGCCGCGAGGGTCCCGTCGCCGTCGTTCACTGCTGCCCCTTCAAGTCCGTACGCAGATGTTCCACCATAATGGCCGCGGCCTGCGATGACGTGACAGGACGTAAGTATGGTGGTGTCGTTTCCACAAAAGCGGGGTAAGAGTCCGCGCTCGGGAACTGTGCGTGCCCGGTCCAGGGCTGTGCGTGCTGCGGATGGGGGCCCGGCGCCCTTCGGGCCGACCTGGGGCCCGCTGGCTGCGGGTCGACCGAAAGCCGTTGTCTACTGAGCGCCCGGGCCCCACCCGGGTCACACCTTCCCGACCGGACGGAACGTTCCCTCGCCGTGGCGCGGACGCTGAGCCTGGCTGCCAGTGGCGGTGCCCCGGTGCGGTACACCGTCCCTGACCCAGCGGCACCGTGACGAGTGGGTGGACGTTCCCCCGTCGGGCGTCCGGTGGTGGACCCGGCCGAACCTACCGGCCCGCTGCCGTCGGCTGTCAACAGCCGTTTGACCTGCGAATCTTTGATCAAAGCCCTGGTCAGCGCGGAGGATACGCAGGTCGCGCGACGGCGCGTCGGGGGCCGAACGGGGGTGCGCCACCCCGGGAGATCACTCGCTCGGCCGCACGAACACGGTCCGGCCGCCCACCACGGTGCGCAGACAGACGGGGAGGTCGTGGCCGGGGGTCAGGTCGGGCAGGCCGGGGGTGCCGGAGCGGGGGTCGGTCGACCAGCGCGCGACCCGGTCGTCGGGGGCCTGGACGACCAGTTCGCCGGTGCGCCAGACGGCGTAGTCGGCGGGAGCCCCGGGTACCAGGACGCCCGCGTCGTCCCGGCCGATGGCGCGCCAGCCGCCCCGCGTGTGCGCGGTGAACGCGGCGCGCACGGAGACGCGGTGCTCGGGGGTGCGGTGGAAGGCGGCCGCGCGGACGGTGCCCCAGGGGTCGAGGGGGGTGACCGGGCTGTCGGAGCCGAAGGCGAGCGGGACGCCGGCCCGCAGCAGGGCCGCGAAGGGGTTCAGCAGGCGGGCCCGGTCGGTGCCGAGGCGCTCCGTGTACATGCCGTCCTCGCCGCCCCACAGGGCGTCGAAGGCGGGCTGGACGGAGGCGGTGAGGCCGAGTTCGGCGAAGGCCGCGATCGTCTCGGGCGTGAGCATCTCGGCGTGCTCGACACGGTGGCGGGCGGCGCGGATCCGGGCGAGGCCGAGCTTCTCCGCGGCGGCGCGCACGCCCTCCACCACGGCGGTCACGGCGGCGTCGCCGATGGCGTGGAAGCCCGCCTGGAGGCCCGCCTCGGTGCAGGCGACGACATGCGCGGCGACCGCGGCCGCGTCCAGGTAGGCGGTGCCGGTGTGGTCGGCGTCGGTGTAGGGCTGGTGCAGGCAGGCGGTGTGCGAGCCCAGGGCGCCGTCCACGAACAGGTCACCGGCCGCGCCGACGGCCCCCAGCCGCTGTGCCTTCGCAACGTCCTCCTCGGCCCAGTAGCCGACGACCCGGGGCCCGTTCCGCTCCGCGGCGAGGTCCAGCAGGCCCGTGAAGTCGTCCTCGGAGGAGATGTCGGGGCCCGCGCACTCGTGGACGGTGCCGATCCCGAGGGACGCGGCACGGGCGAGGGCGGCCTGTTGGGCCTCGGTGCGCTGGGCGGCCGTGACGGCGCCCAGGGCGGTCCCGCGCACGGCGTGGTGGGCGTCGGCGGTGAGGGGCGCGTCCGGTGCGTCGAGTCCCGGTGTCAGGTCCAGCAGGGCCGTACTGACGACCGCGGAGTGCACGTCGATCCGGCTGAGGTACAGGGGACGGCCTCCGGTCGCCTCGTCGAGCTCGCGTCGCGTCGGCGGACGGCCACCGGGCCAGCGGGCCGCGTCCCACCCGTGCCCGAGCAGCACCCGGTCGCCCGGCCGGGCGGCGGCGAAGTCCCGCACCAGCGCGAGAGCCGCCTCCAGGGAGGGGGCGTCCGACAGATCGAGGCCGGTGAGGGCGAGCCCGGTCGCGGTGGTGTGCACATGCGCGTCCGTGAACGCGGGCGTGACGAGCGCCCCGTCGAGGTCGACCACCTCGTCGACGCCGTCCGTGAACGCGTCGGCCGCCCCCTCGGACCCGACCCAGGCCACTTGCCCCCGCTCCACGACCATCGCCGTGGCGAAGGGGTCGGCGGGGCTGTGGACTTCCCCGCGGCGGAGCAGGACGGTGTTCGGTTCGGCGGCACGCTCACTCATGGGGAACAGTCTCGCGCCTCGCCCCGCCGTCTCCGCACACGGGTCACCCCGTGACGGCGGATCGGCTCCGCGGCGATCAGATCCGCGGCGGCCGCGCTTCGTACGGCGTCGACAGCACGACCGTCGTCCGTGTGGAGACCCCCGCCAACGACCTCAACCGGGCCAACAGCTCCTCCAGTTCGTGCGGCGTGGACACTCGCACCTTGAGGATGTAGTTCTCGTCGCCCGCCACGCTGTGGCACGCCTCGATCTCCGGCACGTCGGCGAGCCGTTCCGCGATGTCGTCCGGCGCGCTCGGGTCGAACGGCTTCACGGAGATGAACGCGGTCATCGGCAGCCCGACGGCCTCGGGATCGACGACGGCGGCGTACCCGCGGATGACCCCCCGCTGCTCCAGCCGCCGCACGCGCTGATGCACGGCCGACGTGGACAGCCCCGTGGCCTTGCCCAGGTCTGTGTAGCTCATCCGCCCGTCCCTGACGAGCAGCTGCACGATCTGTCGGTCGAGCTCCTCCATGGCGCAAGAACCTACAGTGCGGCCGATCTCCTCGGATACCTGAGCGGCGCAGGTCATGCCCTGTTCGTGATGTGGCCGCGAGTGCCCTGTGAGCCGTCCGGGGGACAAAGCGGCCGCCCCCGGGCACCTCCCGGTGGCATGTGACGAACGCCACACACCCCGAACAGGCTCCGTGATGTTCTCGTGATTACCGCCGATTCGGGGCGGGAAGTGCTTGCTGTGGTCGAGGCCGCAGCGCCGTCACGGCCCAGCCCGAGGGGGAGAACCCAATGCAGAGTCTTAAGCGCCCTGGTCGCACCGCACCCAAGCGGCTCCAGGCAGTGATCGATCCCGAGCCGGAGGGCGTCGAACCCGACGCCTACGACGACGAGGTCGACGCGTACGACACCTTCGAGATGTACCGGGTGATCTGCCCGGACTGCACGCAGCCCATCGCGCTGCTGGCGGACGAGGAGGTCCTGCCGGAGCACGCGCTGTGCGCCTCACCGTGGAACCCGTTCGGCCTCACGGTCTGCGCCGGTACGGGCCGCAGGGCCACCGAGGCCCGCTCCGCCGACGAGTCGGCCGAGCCCCAGGAGCAGGACACGGCCCTGCTGTTGACGCTCCCTCAGGGACTCGACTGGCGGACCCAGCCCTTCTCGCACGTCGGCGGCCCGGGCTCCCGCCCCATCAGGGTGCCGGTCATGCGGCGCCACGCCGCCTGAGCGGCCTCGCCCCAGCTCCGTGACTGACCCGCGCCACGGGTCGCAGCACGCCGTGGCGCGGATTCAGTGTGCCCGGAGGGCGAGCCGAGCAGCAGCTGTCGAGGCGTGCGTGACGGAATGTCAGGCAGGCGCCGCAGGACGGGACTTCATCCTGGACGCCCGTGAACGCACGGGCGATTCCGGGGACGGGTGACCTGCCCTCGGATCGCCGCGTTGCCCTGGTATGACCCCTACCTACTCGACGACGGGGCACCGCCGCCTGTTCGTGCCGGCACCGCTCGCCGCCGTCGCAGAATCGGTTCCGCGTACGCCGCCGGTCCAGGATCCGCCCATCTACCAGGATCTGCTGCGCACCTGGGCCGACCGTGGCCGCACCCTGCCGGGGCGCCACGACCCGGAGTGGGCACGGCTGGCCGCGCCCCAGGTCCGGCCGGGCCAGTTCAGCGGGTCTCGGGACCCGCTACATGACGGGCGATGACCATCCGCTGGATCTGGTTGGTGCCCTCGACGATCTGAAGCACCTTGGCCTCGCGCATGTAGCGCTCGGCCGGGAAGTCGGCGGTGTATCCGTAGCCGCCGAGGATCTGCACGGCGTCGGTGGTGACCCGCATCGCGGTGTCGGTGCAGTGCAGTTTGGCCATGGCCGCCTGCTTGGCGAACGGCCGCCCCGTGTCCCTGAGGCGTGCGGCCGCCAGGTACAGCGCCCGGCCGGCCTCGATCTGGGTCGCCATGTCGGCGAGCATGAAGCGCAGCCCCTGGAAGTCGGCGATCGGCCGCCCGAACTGCTCCCGCCCGGTCGCGTACGCCACCGCCTCGTCGAGCGCCGACTGGGCCAGGCCGATGGCGCAGGCGGCGATGCCCAGCCGCCCGGAGTCGAGCGCGGACAGGGCGATCGCGAAGCCCTGGCCCTCCTCACCGATGCGTCGCCCGTCGGGGACACGGACCCCGTCGAAGTGGACCTGGGCGGTCGGCGAGCCCTTCATCCCCATCTTCTTCTCCGGCGGTGCGGCGCTCACCCCGTCCGCGTCGGCCGGCACCAGGAAGGCCGTGATCCCGCGCGGGCCCTCCTCGCCGGTGCGGGCCATGACCGTGTAGAAGTCGGCGATCCCGCCGTGGGTGATCCAGGCCTTGGTGCCGGTGATCACCCAGTGGTCGCCGTCGCGCACCGCCTTGGTGCGCAGTGAGGCCGCGTCGGAGCCGGAGGACGGCTCCGACAGGCAGTAGGCGCCCAGCAGGCCGCCGCCGAGGATCGCGGGCAGGTGTTCGACCTGCTGCTCCTTGGTGCCGTAGGCGGCGAGCGCGTAGGAGGCCAGGGTGTGCACGCTGACGCCGAGGCCGACGGTGAGGCGGGCCGCGGCGAGCTCTTCGAGAACCTGGAGATAGACCTCGTAGGGCTGCTCCCCGCCGCCGTACTCGGCGTCGTACGGCAGGCCGAGCAGTCCGGATGCGGAGAGCAGGGCGAAGACCTCGCGCGGGAAGTGTCCCGCGTCCTCCTCCTCGGCCGCCTTCGGGGCGATCTCGCGCTGCGCGATGTCGCGGACGAGCGAGATCAGCTCCCGGGCCTCGTCGGTGGGCAGTTGACGGTCCACCTGCTGCGGGGCGCGGTCGGGCATGGCGACGCTCCTCTCCCTCTCGGGCACGGGCGGGGGCCCTTGGGGTGGGGGCGGGTCCGCCGGGTCTCACTGGTGCCGCCGGGGCTCGCACTTCCGGGTCGCGGAAGCTGCTGACCAGCGGCTGTGCGCTGTGAGTATGCCCGATCGCAGGCATGCCGTCACGAGTTAACGACCGCTTACTTCAGGAAACCTGCACCTCGTGCCGGGAAAGCCGCTCCGGAGGACCCGACTCCGGGATTGGTCCGAACCATTGACGTACTGGTCTAGTCCTCCTACCGTTTCAGGCCAGCGCATCATCGCGTTCATGCCAATCGACGCGCGCCCTCCCCTCTCCCCCACGAGGTGACACCCGATGCACACGTCCCACCGCCCCCGCACCCGGTTGCGGGCGCTGCTGTCCGCCGCCTGCTGCGTCCTCCTCGGCGCCGGCCTGCTCGCCGGAGCCGGCAGCGCGACGGCCGAGCCGCAGGCGTCCGCAGCCCAAGCCCAAGCCCCCAAGGCGAAGGCCGCCGGCTCCAAGGTCGTCGGCTACTTCACCGAATGGGGCACCTACGACCGCAAGTACCACGTCAAGAACATCGAGACGTCGGGCTCGGCGGCCAGGCTCACCCACATCAACTACGCCTTCGGCAACGTCACCGGCGGCAAGTGCGCGATGGGCGACGCCTACGCGGCGACCGACCGCACCTACACCGCGGCCGAGTCCGTGGACGGTGTCGCCGACACCTGGGACCAGCCGCTGCGCGGGAACTTCAACCAGCTGCGCGAGCTGAAGAAGAAGCACCCCGGCCTCAAGGTCCTGTGGTCCTTCGGCGGATGGACCTGGTCGAGCGGCTTCGGTGACGCGGCGAAGAACCCCGCCGCCTTCGCCCAGTCCTGCTACGACCTGGTCGAGAACTCGAAATGGGCCGACGTCTTCGACGGCATCGACCTCGACTGGGAGTACCCGAACGCCTGCGGCGCCACCTGTGACACCAGCGGCCGAACGGCGTTCAGGGACCTGATGCAGGCCGTGCGGGCGAAGTTCGGCTCCGGCAACCTCGTCACCGCGGCGATCACCGCCGACGCGACTCCCGGCGGCAAGATCGACGCGGCCGACTACGCGGGCGCCGCCCGGTACGTCGACTGGTACAACCCCATGACCTACGACTATTTCGGCGCCTGGGACGCGGCCGGGCCGACGGCCCCGCACTCGCCGCTCACCTCGTACTCCGGCATCCCGAAGGGGAATTACCACACCTCGGCGACCATCACGAAGCTCAAGGGGCTCGGCATCCCGGCCTCCAAGCTGCTGCTCGGCATCGGCTTCTACGGCCGCGGCTGGACCGGCGTCACCCAGTCGGCGCCGGGCGGCACCGCGACGGGGCCGGCCACCGGGACGTACGAACAGGGCATCGACGACTACAAGGTGCTGAAGACGAAGTGCCCGGCGACGGGGACGGTCGCCGGCACCGCGTACGCCAAGTGCGGGAACAACTGGTGGAGTTACGACACCCCCGCGACCATCGCCACGAAGATGGCGTACAAGAACCAGCAGGGCCTGGGCGGCACCTTCTTCTGGGAGCTGAGCGGGGACACCACGGGCGGCGAGCTGATCAAGGCCATCAACTAGCCGCGCCCATCGGGGACTTGGGGCGGGGGACCACGAGCCTCCGCCCCAACTCGTGGCGGCCGGCCGTCAGTCGTCGCGGCGGGCGGGATCCGGGGCCGGGTACGCGGGGTCCATCTCCTCGATGGCCCGCATGGCTCCGCCGAGCGTCTTCACCAGCAGTTCGCGCATGGTGTCGCGGGACAGCTTCGGGCGGTCGATCCAGTCGAGGGCGGCGCCCTCGACGCTGCACACCCAGGCGAGCAGTCCCATGCGGGCCAGGGGGGCGATGTCGCTGCGGCCGTACGCCCCTTCGGCGATGGTCGCGACGATCGCCTCGCGGACGCCGTCCCGGATGGCGTGCACCTCGGCGTCGAATCCGACGCCGCCGCTGACGATGGTGCGGTAGGCGGCCTGATTGTGCTCGGCGTACCGCAGATAGCTGTCGATGGTGCGGTGGACCCGGTCGACCGGCTCCATCTCCAGGCCGCTCGCCGCATACGTGACCAGGTCGGCGACGGAGTCCTGGATGATCGCCAGGTAGTAACCGCGCTTGGACTGGAAGTAGTAGTAGATCAGTCCCTTGGCGACATGCGCCTGGCGGGCGATGTCATCCATCGAGAGCGCGTCGTACGACGTGTCCGCGAACAACTTCCGCCCGATGGCGATGAGTTCGGCGCGGCGTGCGACGGAGCGCTCGGTGCCGCGTGCCCGGGGACGGGTGGCGACATCGCGCTGTTGACTAATATTCAATTTCGACCCTGGTCTCAACGGGCGGCGGGACCACCGCAGTATGGCAGGTCGGGTATGGGTCAGCTCACAGCAGGCCGAGCTGGGTGATGAGCATGGCGATCACCACGACGAGGATCCAGCCCATGACGTGCTCGACGGCCTTCGGACCGTCTTCGTCGGGCCCTCCGGTGCGGGCGCGGGCGGCGGTGGCTGCTTGTGCGGTCATGGCGTCTCGCTGATCTACGGATTACGGGTGGACTCCCCCCACCGATTGGTCCACCTTGCCACCGACATGGGCGTTTGCGGCAGAGACCTTGGTCACAGGGGCCCCGGCATCCGGGGCCCCGGCCGGCTCAGCGCACCCCCACCGCCGCGAGCGCCCTGCACTGCCGTGGCGTCGGATGCGCCGGGAAGTACAGGTAACAGACGCCTCCGGTGCCGGAGACGACCTTGCCGGAGGCGTTGTACCGCTTGGTCCTGAGCCAGATGTTCTCCCACTCGCGCCGCTTGTAGACGCGCCGCACGGCCTCGTTGGTCGGTGCGGCGGGATCGTTGGCGATCACATCGCCCTCAGCCGTGAAGCCGATGACGGTCATCAGGTGACCGGCGGTCCCGTACCCGGCCCCCGTGAGCTCCTCCTTGAGGAACGACTGGGAGGTGATGGCGGGGATACCGGCCGCGATCAGCGTCTCCAGGTCGGTGAGCGAGCCGAGGCGGGTGACCACGCCCTGGAGGTCCTTGAAGGTGGCCGCGTAGGCGGCGTTGAACGGCCAGTTGCCGCAGCCGGCGTACTGGTGGTCGTACGTGAAGCGGGCGGCGTGGCACACCTGCGGATCCGCGTACGAGGGGTCGACCCAGGACAGCTGTTCCTTCGTGAGCCGGCCGCCCCAGTACTCGATGATCATCTGCGAGGAGGTCGGGCTGCACCAGGCCTCGCCGCCGTTGTCGTACTCCGGGTACTGGCCCTTGTGGATCTCCTGGGAGTAGCGCCGGACCAGCAGTTCCTCGGCGAGGTTCGGGACCGAGGCCGGGACGGTGAAGCGGTCGGGCACGTCGGAGCCCATCGCGCCGACCCGCCAGACCGTGGGCGTGCTCTTCGTGCGGGGCTTGCGGTACAGGGTGAGGCGGAGACGGTACGCGGTCAGGCGCAGGCCCGTGGCCGGGTCGTCGATCGCGAAGGTGTCCGTCCAGACGCTGCTCCTGTCGTCGCTCTGGTCGTCGACCGAGGTCCGCCGGATGTCCTGGTCGCCGGCCGCCCAGCGGCCCATGACGTACCAGGGCGTGGCCGTGCCGTCGGAGTACGTCCCCTTCAGCTCGACCTGGAGCCAGGTGCCGGCCGGGGTCCGCGCGTTCCAGGAGGGGATCACCTCGGTCGCGGGGACGGCGAGTTCGTGGACGGGGGACGTCCAGATCGCGTACTCCCAGGAGGCCGTTCTCCCGGTGTGCGGGTCGGTGTGGTCGATGGTGCCGGCCGGGGTGCCGATCACCACGCCCGGCCGGGTGCCGGCGACGGCCCTGGCACCCTTCACTGTGCCCGCGCGCCAGTCGGTGTACGTCGTCCAGGCACGGTTGTCGACGAAGGAGGCGGGGGCCCGCACGGGGTCCGCGGTGTCGTCGGCCGGGGGCTCGGCGGCGGCCGGGCTCGCGCCCGCCGCCGCGGCCGCGGCGACCGCGGCGGCCAGGACAGTTCTGCGGGACAACTGTTCGGCTCTGCTCATGGGCGGGAGACCCCCAAGGTGTCCGAGTCGGGGCAGGTCCGGTGCACGGTTGTGCGCCCACTATGGAGCAGGCGGCATGCTCCTGCCAGCACTTCGACCCGTGCCACGCGGAGCAATATTGGTCTTCTCCACTGGCACGGCGGCCGGGCCAAGGAGGTCGGACCGGAGGACGCGTAGCCTGGCTTTTCAGCGCCACGCCCATCCCTCGCACCGCCACAGGAACCGTCATCCACGACCTCGCCTCCCGGCTCCGCCGCCTCCCCCCGTCCTGCGGCCCGGTCCGCCTGATCGGCGTCGACGGGCACGCCGGCTCCGGAAAGACCACGTTCGCCGGGGAGTTGGCCCGAGCCCTGGAGGACGCACCGGTCCTGCATCTCGACGACATCGCCAGCCACGACGAGCTCTTCGACTGGACCGGCCGACTGCTGTCCCAGGTGATCGAACCGCTGGCCCGTGGCGAGAGCGCGCACTACCGGCCCTACGACTGGCACGCGCGCCGCTTCGGACCGCCGCGCGCGCTCCCGCCCGCCCCGGCGGTCCTCCTGGAGGGCGTCGGCGCGGGCCGGCGCGCGCTACGGCCGTATCTGGCGCACCTGCTGTGGATGGAGCTGCCCGCCGAGGAGGCATGGACGCGTGGCCGGTCCCGGGACGGTGAGGAGCAGCGGGACTTCTGGGCGGGATGGGTCGCCGCGGAACGACAGCACTTCGCCGAAGACCCGTCCCGACCCTTCGCCGACATCCTGGTACGCCAGTGCGAAAAGGGATACGAGGTACTTCCGGGGCCTGCCGGGACCGTTGGACCGGACCAGCATGTGACACACGGTGACGGACCATCCGCAGTGTGCTGAACTTGTGAAGAGCCTTGCGGGAGAAGTTCCCGGAGTGCTTCAACTCGGCTTGACCGAGGGGCCGTACAGGACTTACGTTCTCAATGTGCGGCCATTTGGAGCCGCCCAATGACGCGAAGCCCCCGGTTGTTCCCCCGTGATCGGGGGCTTCGTTCTGCCCTCATCCCCCTTTTCGGGCGCCGCGGGGCACGATCCGCTCACCCTCGGTCACCATCCGGATCCGCCCGCATCCGCTCCCACCTCGCCAAACGTCCTGTGCGGCACCCTTCGATGGGCGACACCACCGCAGGTACGATGCCCTCGGTGCGCCCTACGGACAGCTCGCTCCGCGCACCGTTGCAACTCCGGTCCGCCGCCCGGCGGTTGGACCAAGGCGGCCACCGGGCGACGGCTCGGGGGTGAACCACGGGGGCACGGTTTGTGGGGGACGTGATGGATTTCGGCACGCAGGGCCCCGAGGCCCCGGCCGACCTCGCCTGGCTGCGAGGTGTGGACGCCTACACGATGGGCGCCTATCCACAGGCGGAAGAGGAGTTCCGGGCCGCGGTGCGGATCGATCCCGGGATGGCCGACGGCTGGCTCGGACTGCACGCGCTGCGCGTCGACACGACGACCGCGCTGCTCAGGATGTTCCGGCACCGCGACCGCTTCGGCGAACAGCGCGCACGACACCGCCGCACCCTCAACTCCTGGTACTGGCTGGGCTGGTGGGTGCAACCGGTGCTGGAGAGCCCGCGTGATCTGCTCCTCGCGCACGCCTCGCACTGGCTGGACGGCCGGCACGTCCCGGAACTGGACCGGGCTCTGGCGGGCCTGCCGCCGGTGGACACCGACCCCCAGGTCCGCTTCCTGCACGCGTGCCGCGCCTATCTCGTCAAGGACTGGGAACAACTCGTCCGGCACACCGACCCGCTGCTCGACGACGCCATGCTCGGGATCGAGGCGGGCCTCTTCGGCGGCATGGCCCGGGTCCGCCTGGAGATGTACGGACAGGCCGAACCGCTGCTCTCGGCGGCCCTGATGCGCTGCCGCAGCGAACAGCCACAGCGCAAGGAACTGCGCTACTGGCTGGCCCGGGCGCACGAGGGCACCGGCCGCAGCGCCGCCGCCCTCCCCCTCTACCGGGCCGTGCACCGCGTCGACCCGGCCTTCATGGACACCTCGGCGCGGCTCGCCGCGATCTCCGAGGGCGACGGCTACGACGACCACGCCGACCTCGCGGCGATCACGCTCGCCGGCTCCGGACAGGACGCCATCGACGGTCCCGACGGTCTCGACCCGCTCTTCGGCATGGAGGGACGGGAGCTGAGGATGACGGAGCCGGACCTGCCGCCCACCGGCCCCCTGACCTCGGTGACCGACCCCGCCGTACGCGCGAAGGTCACCGCCTCGACCTCACTGCCGGCCGGGCCGACCGACCCCGCCCTGCTGGAGGAGGCGCTCTCCGAACTGGAGCGCATGGTGGGCCTGGAACCGGTCAAACGCCAGGTCAAGGCGCTCTCCGCGCAGCTGAACATGGCCCGGCTGCGCGCCGGGCAGGGGCTGCCGGTCCAGCCGCCGAAACGGCACTTCGTCTTCTCCGGCCCCTCCGGCACCGGCAAGACCACGGTCGCGCGCATCCTCGGCCGCGTCTTCTACGCCCTCGGGCTGCTCGGCGGCGACCATCTCGTGGAGGCCCAGCGGGCCGACCTGGTCGGCGAGTACCTCGGCCAGACGGCCGTGAAGGCCAACGAGCTGATCGACTCCGCGCTCGGCGGCGTCCTCTTCGTCGACGAGGCGTACTCGCTCTCCAACTCCGGCTACGGCAAGGGCGACGCGTACGGCGACGAGGCGCTCCAGGTGCTGCTGAAGCGGGCCGAGGACAACCGCGACCACCTCGTGGTGATCCTGGCCGGCTACCCGGAGGGCATGGACCGGCTCCTCGCCGCGAACCCCGGGCTGTCCTCGCGTTTCACCACGCGGGTCGACTTTCCCTCCTACCGTCCCCTGGAGCTCACCTCCATCGGCGAGGTGCTCGCCGCGGAGAACGGCGACGTCTGGGACGAGGAGGCCCTCGACGAGCTGCGCTCGATCGCCGGGCACGTGGTCGACCAGGGGTGGATCGACGAGCTGGGCAACGGACGGTTCCTGCGGACGCTGTACGAGAAGAGCTGCGCGTACCGGGATCTGCGGTTGTCGACCTACCCGGGCGTGCTGACCCGGGACGACCTGTCGACGTTGCGGCTGCCGGACCTGATGCAGGCGTACGGGGAGGTCCTGTCGGGGCGAGGACCTCAGGATCCTTCGGCCGCATGAGGTGTTCGGCCGCGGTCCGGTGGTGGCGACCAGCCACGACGGACCCGCGGCCGACACGACTCCTACGAGGCCAGAACCTCCTCGCTGCTCCGGGGCTCGGTGACGCGCACCTCCGGCAGCTCCCGGTGCGCCGGATCCCGTACCTCTCCCACCAGCAGTTCCAGCACATCCTCCAGCGCCACCAGGCCGAGCACGCGACCCGACGCGTCCGCCACCTGAGCCAGGTGCGTGGCCGCCCGCCGCATCACCGTCAGCGCGTCGTCCAGGGGCAGTTCGGACCTCAGCGTCGTCATCGGCCGCCAGACCTGCTGCGGTACCGCCCGCTCGGAGTCCTCCAGATCGAGCACGTCCTTGACGTGGACGTATCCCATGAAGGCGCCGTTCTCCGCGGCGACGGGGAAGCGGGAGTAGCCGGTGCGACCGGTGAGCTCGACGATCCGGCCCGGGGTGACCGAGGGGCTCACCGTGACCAGCGACTCCCGCCGCAGCAGCACGTCCGTCACCGGGCGCGAGCCCAGCTCCAGGGCGTCCTCCAGGCGTTCCTGCTCCTCGGGGTCGAGAAGGCCGGCCTGGCCGGAGTTCTCCACGAGCCGGTTGAGCTGCTCGCTGGTGAAGACGGCCTCCACCTCGTCCTTGGGCTCGACGTGGAAGAGGCGCAGGATGCCCTGGGCGCAGGCGCCGAGAGCGACGGTGATCGGCTTGCACAGGCGGGCGAAGGCGACCAGACCGGGGCTGAGCCACAGCGCGACCTTCTCGGGGGCCGCCATCGCGAGGTTCTTCGGGACCATCTCGCCGATGACGAGGTGGAAGAAGACGACCGCCGCCAGGGCGATCACATAGCCGAGCGGATGGATCATGCCGTGGGGCAGGTGGATCCACTCGAAGACCGGCTCCAGCAGATGGGCGACCGTCGGTTCGGCGACCGCGCCCAGGGTGAGCGAGCAGAGGGTGATGCCGAACTGGGCGGCGGCCATCATCTCCGGCAGCCGCTCCAGGCCGTGCAGGACCTGCCGGGCCCGGGCGGTGCCGAGGGGTTCGATCTGGCTGCGGCGGACCGAGACGAGCGCGAACTCGGCGCCGACGAAGAAGCCGTTGGCGAGCACGAGCAGCGCGGCGAAGAGAAGCTGGAGGACGCTCATCGGACGGACTCCATGACGTTCACCGCGGGGACCGTGCGCACCAGCCGGACCCGCTCGGCGCGGTAGTGCCCCACCTGGCGCACGGACAGCCGCCAGCCGGGCAGTTCGGCCCTGTCGCCGACGGCGGGGATACGGCCGAGCAGGTCGGCGACCAGGCCCGCGACGGTCTCGTACGGGCCCTCGGGCACCTCCAGGCCTATGCGCTGGAGGACGTCGACCCGGCAGCTGCCGTCGGCGTCCCAGGCGAGGCGGCCGTCCTCCGGCGGGGCGGCGGCGAGTTCGGGCAGGTCCTGCCCGTCGTGCTCGTCGCGGACCTCACCGACGATCTCCTCGACGATGTCCTCCAGCGTGACCACACCGGCCGTGCCGCCGTACTCGTCGACGACGACGGCGATGGGCTGCTCGCTGCGCAGCCGGGACAGCAGGGGCTTGACGGGAAGGGTCTCGGGGACGAGCAGCGCCGGGCGGGCGATCCGGCCGACGGGGGTGCGCAGCCGGTCCTGCACGGGCACGGACAGCGCGTCCTTGAGGTGCACCATGCCGACGATCTCGTCGATCTTCTCGCGGTAGACGGGGAAGCGGGACAGCCCGGTGGCCCGGGTCAGGTTGACGACGTCCTCGGCGGTCGCCGACGACTGGAGGGCGCTGACCTTCACGCGCGGGGTCATGACGTGCTGCGCGGTCAGCTCGGCGAGCGAGAGCGAGCGGACGAACAGGTCTGCGGTGTCCTGCTCCAGGGCGCCGGCCTGGGCGGAGTGCCGGGCCAGGGAGACCAGCTCGCCCGGGGTGCGGGCGGAGGCCAGTTCCACCGCGGGCTCGATGCCGAGCGCGCGGACGAGGCGGTTGGCGACCGCGTTGAGGCCGGCGATGACCGGGCGGAACAGCCGGGCGAAGGCGTGCTGCGGGCCGGCGACGAAGCGCGCGACCTGCATCGGCTTGGAGACCGCCCAGTTCTTGGGCACGAGTTCGCCGATCACCATCTGCACGGCCGAGGCCAGCAGCATGCCGATGACGACGGCCACACCGGAGACGGCTCCCTCGGGGACGCCGACCGCGGTGATCGGCCCGTCCAGCAGCTGCGCGAGCGCCGGTTCGGCGAGCATGCCGACGACGAGGGAGGTGATGGTGATGCCGAGCTGGGTGCCGGAGAGCTGGAAGGACAGCTCCTTGAGGGACTCGACGACGGTACGGGCCCGCCGGTCGCCCTCGGCCGCGGCCTTCTCGGCGTCGGTGGCCTCGACCGTGACGAGACCGAACTCGGCCGCCACGAAGAAACCGTTGGCCAGAATCAGCAGGAACGCCGCTCCCAGCAGGAGCAGGGGGATGGTCATGCCGCCGCCTCGGTATGTCGGGAGGGGGCGGCGCAGGTACTACAGGACGATCCGTCCATCGCTGGAGGGAGTCACTCCTCGGGTAGCAGGAACCGGGTGGGAGGAAGCAAGGGGCGGAGGCGCAACGAAAACGCCTCCGCCAACAGATTAATCAAGACAGGGCCCGCTACGGCAGATCCCCTGTCGAACGAGCCTCCGCGAGCGCCCGCAGCGTACGGGCGTCGGCGATGGCACGCTCCTTGGCGATGCCCGGCTGAATACCGAGCGCCGGCAGGCTGGTGCCGTCGCTGAGGTTGAGGAACACCCAGGGATCGCCGGGGCGGAGGTTCACCTGGATGATCTCGGCCCAGGCCAGGCGGCGCCGGCTGGCGATGTTCACGACGGTGACACCGGACTCGTCGGCGACGACTTTCGGCCGGGACAGCATGAGGAGCACCCCGAACAGGAGCGCCCCGGTGAAGACGAAGCTGAGGCGCTCGCCGCCGCTGAGCTGCTCCAGCAGCAGGGCGATCGTGGTGATCACCACGAAGATCGCGACACCGGCGGTGAGCAGGACGGCACGGGTACGGCCCGGCCGGAAGGTGACGGGCAGGGCGGGCAGTTCGGACATCTGACCGGGCTCCTCAGAGACGGCAGGCGTGGATGGCCGTGGTCAGGATGGCCCGGGCGCCGATGTCGTACAGGTCGTCCATGATCCGCTGGGCTTCCTTGGCGGGGACCATCGCACGGACGGCGACCCAGCCCTCGTTGTGCAGCGGGGAGACGGTCGGGGACTCCAGGCCGGGGGTGAGGGCGACGGCCTTCTCCAGCTGCTCGACGCGGCAGTCGTAGTCCATCATCACGTAGGTCCGGGCGACGAGGACGCCCTGGAGGCGGCGCAGGAACTGCTGCACCTTGAGCTCTTCCGCGTCCGCGCCGGTGCGGCGGATCACGACGGCCTCGGACTTCATGATGGGCTCGCCGAAGACCTCCAGGCCCGCGTTGCGCAGCGAGGTGCCGGTCTCGACGACATCGGCGATGACCTCGGCGACGCCCAGCTCGATGGCGGTCTCGACGGCGCCGTCGAGGTGGACGACGGAGGCGTCGACGCCCTTGTCGGCCAGGTGTCCCTCGACGATGCCCTCGTAGGAGGTGGCGACGGTCCTGCCCTTGAGGTCCTCGACGCCGTTCGCCGTGCCCGGCTTGGCGGCGAAGCGGAAGGTGGAGCGGGCGAAGCCGAGCGGCAGGATCTCCTCGGCCTCGGCGGCGGAGTCGATCAGCAGGTCGCGGCCGGTGATGCCGATGTCGAGCCGGCCGGAGGAGACGTAGATCGCGATGTCGCGGGGGCGGAGGTAGAAGAACTCGACCTCGTTCACCGGGTCGACGATCCGCAGTTCCTTGGACTCCCGGCGCTGCTGGTAGCCGGCCTCATGCAGCATCTCCGCCGCAGGGCCGGAGAGGGAACCCTTGTTGGGGACGGCGATGCGCAGCATGAGGCGAGCTTCCTTCTTCTCGTACGGAAAGGGGGTGCGGGTACGGCTCAGAGGTGGGCGTAGACGTCGTCGAGGGAGATCCCCCGCGCGACCATCATCACCTGGACGTGGTAGAGCAGCTGCGAGATCTCCTCGGCGGCCGCTTCCTTGCCCTCGTACTCGGCGGCCATCCAGACCTCGGCGGCCTCTTCGACGACCTTCTTGCCGATGGCATGGACGCCCTTGCCGACCAGCTCTGCGGTGCGGGAAGTGGCGGGATCGCCGTTGGCGGCCTTGTGCTGGAGCTCGGTGAAGAGCTCCTCGAACGTCTTATTGGACATGGTGGCGCCCACTTTACGCGTGTGCCGACCTGCCTATCGCCACGGTTCAGATACTGAGCGGAGGGTGGCTGCGGTCGCCACCGCCGCCGTCACCGCCTCGTGCCCCTTGTCCTCACTGGAGCCCTCGATTCCGGCCCGGTCCAGGGCCTGCTCCTCGGTGTCGCAGGTCAGCACGCCGAAGCCGATGGGCACGCCGGTGTCCACGGAGACCTGGGTGAGGCCCTGGGTGACGCCCTGGCACACGTACTCGAAGTGGGGGGTGCCGCCGCGGATCACGACGCCGAGGGCGACGATCGCGTCGTAGCCGCGCCCGGCGAGGACCTTGGCGACGACCGGGAGTTCCCAGCTGCCGGGGACCCTGAGCAGGGTCGGCTCGTCGATGCCCAGGTCGCGCAGGGCGCGCAGGGCGCCGTCCACCAGACCGTCCATCACCTTCTCGTGCCACTGTGCCGCGATGACGGCGACCCGGAGGTCTCCGACGTTGCGTACGGACAGTTCGGGTGCGCCCTTGCCACTCACGTTCTCGTGTCTCCTCGGTGTGCTCTTGCCGGTTTCACTGGTCTTGCTGGTGTCACTGGTTGCCGCAGGTGGACACGGCCGACGTGGGGGTCGTGTCCAGCCAGGGCAGGTCGTGGCCCATCCGGTCCCGCTTGGTGCGCAGGTAGCGGAGGTTGTGCTCGCCCGCCTGTATGGGCATCGGCTCGCGGCCGGTGACCTTCAGTCCGTGGCGGACGAGCGCGTCGGTCTTGTCGGGGTTGTTGGTCATCAGGCGCACGCTAGTGACGCCCAGGTCCTTCAGGATCTGCGCGCCGGCGCCGTAGTCCCGGGCGTCGGCCGGCAGGCCGAGCTCCAGGTTGGCGTCGAGGGTGTCGTGGCCCTGTTCCTGGAGTTCGTACGCCCGGAGCTTGGACAGCAGGCCGATGCCGCGTCCCTCGTGGCCGCGCAGGTAGACCACCACTCCCCTGCCCTCGCTCTGGATGCGCTCCAGGGAGGCGTCCAGCTGAGGGCCGCAGTCGCAGCGCAGGGAGTGGAAGACGTCGCCGGTCAGGCACTCGGAGTGGACGCGGACCAGGACGTCCTCGCCGTCGCCGAGCTCGCCGTGCACGAGGGCGACATGCTCGACGCCGTCGACGGTGGAGCGGTAGCCGTAGGCCGTGAACTCACCGAAGGCGGTGGGCAGATGGGTCTTGGCCTCGCGGCGGACGGTGGGTTCGCTGGTACGGCGGTAGGCGATCAGGTCCTCGATGGAGATGATCGTCAGGCCGTGCTTGCGGGCGAAGGGGATCAGCTCGGGCAGGCGGAGCATCCGGCCGTCCTCGCCAGCGATCTCGACGATGGCGCCGGCCGGGCGCAGCCCCGCGAGCCGGGCCAGGTCGACGGCGGCCTCGGTGTGGCCGTCGCGGGTGAGTACCCCGCCGGACCTGGCCCGCAGCGGGAAGATGTGGCCGGGGCGGACGAGGTCGGACGGCTCGGCGGCGCCGCTCGCCAGCAGCTGAAGCGTGCTGGCGCGGTCGGAGGCGGAGATGCCGGTGGTCACTCCGTGGGCCGCCGAGGCGTCCACCGAGACCGTGAACGCGGTCTTCATCGACTCGGTGTTGTCCGCGACCATCTGCGGGAGCTGGAGCCGGTCCAGTTCCTCGCCCTCCATGGGCGCGCAGATCAGGCCGCGGCACTCGCTCATCATGAAGGCGACGATCTCGGGGGTCGCCTTCTCGGCCGCGATGACGAGGTCGCCCTCGTTCTCCCGGTCCTCGTCGTCGACGACCACGATCGGGCGGCCGGCCGCGATGTCTGCGATGGCCTGCTCGATCGGGTCGAGCGCGAAGTCCTCGAAGCCGTCGGTGCTGTACAGGATCGGTGCCGCTGTCATGCCGGCGCTCCTTCCATGACGGGCTGCGAGGCCTTGCGGGAGCGCAGCCACCAGTCGCGCATGCCCCACAGGACGAGCGCGCCGTAGATGACGTAGACGAAGCCGGAGAAGGCGTAGCCGTTGGCGAAGTTCAGCGGGACGCCGACCAGGTCGACCAGCAGCCAGGCGAACCAGAACTCGACCATGCCGCGGGCCTGGGCGTACATGGCGACGATGGTGCCGACGAAGATGTAGGCGTCGGGCCAGGGGTCCCAGGACAGGCTCGGGTAGGCCTTGAAGAGCAGGGCCACCGCGACCGTGCCCGCGGCCGCGGCCGCGACCATGGCCACGCGCTCGCGCCCGGTGGCGAACCGCGGGGTGATGTGGCCGTCCGCGGACTGCCCCCGGCTGCGGTTCCACTGCCACCAGCCGTACACGGCGACGACCATGACGACGATCTGCTTGCCGGCGCTGCCCGCCAGATGGCCGTAGAAGGCCACGAAGAGGATGAGGCCGGACAGGAACTGGGTGCTCCAGGTCCAGATGGAACGACGCCAGCCGAGGGCGAGCGTGATCAGGCCGAAGATGTTGCCGACCATGTCGGACCAGATGATGCGCTGGCCGAAGAGCGTGAACGCCTCGGAGTTCAGCCAGTTCACCGGCCTGCCCCCTGACTGCCCATCAGCCGCTCGACGTACTTGGCGATAACGTCGACCTCGAGGTTGACCGGGTCGCCGGGCTGCTTGAGGCCGAGCGTGGTCAGGTCGAGGGTGGTGGGGATGAGGCTGACCGTGAAGAAGTCGGGGCCGGCGTCGACGACGGTGAGGCTGATGCCGTCGACGGTGATGGAGCCCTTCTCGACGACATAGCGCGTGAGGTCCGCGGGGAGCGAGATCTTGACGATCTCCCAGTTCTCGGACGGCTTGCGCTCCAGCACCTCGCCGGTGCCGTCGACATGGCCCTGCACGATGTGCCCGCCGAGGCGCGCGCCCACGGCCATGGGGCGTTCCAGGTTGACGCGGGAGCCGACGGCGAGGGCGCCGAGGCTGGAACGGTTCAGGGTCTCCGCCATGACGTCGGCGGTGAACTCCTCGCCCTCGTGCTCCACGACGGTGAGGCAGACGCCGTTGACGGCGATGGAGTCGCCGTGTTTGGCGCCCTCCGTGACGACCGGTCCGCGCAGACGGAAGCGGGAGGCGTCGTCGAGGATCTCGACGGCGGTGACCTCACCCAGTTCTTCGACGATTCCGGTGAACACTTCCCGGGTCCTCCTGCCTCATTCGGGCACGGACTCCGGGGCTGTCGATGACGACAGAATGTACGAGCGAGACACCGGGAACGACGCCGGACAGGGTTCGTCACGAGGACGACCTGATACGACGGCACGCACGAATGCCCGCCCGCCGCGCACTGCCTCCCATCCGGACTTTAACCGTCGGTCCAGGAATTTCACCTGGTCAACCGGCCACTGGACGTGACCGGGTCGCGGACTGTAACCGCCGGTTCGGACTTTCACCGACCCCGGAGTGCGCTGCTTCTGGTACAGGGCCAGTGTGCCACGCCTGACCGACCTCCATACAGGTGACGGATGTGGGGTGACTCACAGAGCGTGCCGGGAATGTAACCGCCCCCGCTTCGACTCCCGCCTCGACCCCCACCTCTTGACCTAATGGTCTAGTCCTTTTAGAGTCGATCTACGGGTCCGGCGACGGTGACGACGGCCCTTGCCCGCCGCCGGACCCCCGTGGGCCGACCCACGTGGGCCGACAGACCTAGCGCGCAGGCGCGAACAGCTCGTCCTGCGCCCGGTCCCGCGCCGTGAGCAGCGCGCCGCGCAGCACCGCCTCCCCGCCCAGGCTGCTCGCCCGTACCTCCGTGGGCAGCGGCGACATCCGCGCCAGCCGCTCCTGGACCCGCGCGGCGAGGACCGTGCCGCCCGCCCGGCCGATCTCGCCGGCCAGCACCACACATCCGGGGTCCAGTACGGAGATGACGGCGGCGGCCCCCAGGGCGACCCGGTCGGCGAGCGCGTCGAGGAAGCGGTCGGCGGCGGGGCTCGGCGCTCCGTCCACCGCCTCCCGCACCAGCGCCGCCGCCCGCGGCTCATGGGCCAGGGGCACGGCCGTCACCCCGCACTCGGCCGCGAGACCGGCGATCGCGCCCGCCGCCGCGAGGGAGTGGAAGCCGCCGCCGCAGTCGGTGGCCGAGGGCAGACCGGTCGTGCCAGGGACCGGGAGGAAGCCGATCTCGCCGGTGCCGCCGGAGGCCCCCCGGCGCAGCTTTCCGTCGAGGACGACGGCGGCTCCGATGCCCATGCCGAACCAGAGCAGCACGAAGGTGTCCCGGTCCCGGGCGGCCCCGTCGCGCTGCTCGGCCAGGGCGGCGAGGTTGGTCTCGTTCTCCACGCTGACGCGGGCCCGGGGCAGCCGCTCCTGGAGGGCGTCGACCAGCCGCCGATGCCATGCGGGCAGGCCGGAGGAGTCGCGGAGCTCGCCGCTCACGGGGTCGATCAGGCCGGGGACGCCGATGCCGACGGTGTGCAGCCGGTCCGCCCCCGCCTCCTTGGCCACGCGTTCGACCAACGCGACCGCCTGTTCCACCGCGGGCCCGGTCCCGGCGTCGTCGCCGATCGGCGCGGACGCCTCGGCGAACACCCGCCCGAGCAGGTCGGACACGAGGACGGAGACGCCCTCGGTGCGGACGTCGAGGGCGGCCAGATGCGCCCGGTCGGCGACGATGCCGTAGAGCTTCGCGTTCGGGCCGCGCCGCTGCTCCCCCGACTCGCCCACCACCGCGATCAGCCCGGAGGCGGTGAGGCGTTCGACGAGGTCGGCGACGGACGGCCGGGACAGGCCGGTGAGCTGCTTCAGCCGGCCCGCCGTCAGCGGGCCCTCCTGCTGGAGCAGTCGCAGGGCGAGCCGGTCGTTGATGGCCCGGGCCGTGCTCGGGGATGCGGGCATGCCGGGATCCTTCCAGATCGGCGGGGCGTCGGGGCGGCCGGTTAACCGCTATCTATCAGGCAGGGTTCCTGATAGTTTACGTCACCGCGAAGGGGGACCCGAGAGCCTGGGAGGGGCCGGAGTATGAGTGACGTGGTCTACGACCTGCGCGAGGTGCGGCGGGCCCGGTATGCCGTGGCCGCCGTGTTCGCCGTGCACGGCGCCGTCACCGGCTCGTTCGCGACCCGCGTGCCGTGGATCCAGGACCATGCCTCGGTCGGCGCCGGGCAGTTGGGGCTGGCGCTGGCCTTCCCCGCGCTGGGCGCCTCCGTGGCGATGCCGCTCGCGGGCAGGATCAGCCACACCTTCGGGGCCCGCAACGCGCTGCGCGGCCTGATCGCGCTGTGGACGCTCTCCCTCGTCCTGCCGTCCCTCTCCCCGAACCTGCTCACCCTCTGCCTGGCCCTGTTCGTCTACGGCGCCACCGCGGGCATGGCGGACGTGGCGATGAACGCGCTCGGCGTCGAGGTCGAGGAGCGGCTCGGCCGGTCGATCATGTCCGGTCTGCACGGCATGTGGAGCGCGGGTGCCCTGGTCGGCTCGGCGGCCGGCACGCTCGCCGCGCATCTGGGCTCGGACGCCCGGCTGCACCACGCGCTGGCGGCCGGGGTGCTGACCGTGCTCGGGGTGGCCTCGTGCGCGTGGGTGCTGGACCTCCAGCCCGCCGAGGACGAGGAACCGCCGCCCCGGTTCGCGCTGCCGCCCCGCTCGGCGCTGCTCATCGGCGCGGTCGGGTTCTGCGCGGTGTTCGCGGAGGGCGCGAGCCTGGACTGGTCGGCGGTGTATCTGCGCGACCGGCTGGAGACCTCGGCGGGTCTCGCGGCGGCCTGCACCACGGGCTTCACGCTGACCATGGCGATCGCCCGGATCGCCGGCGACCGGGTGGTGGACCGGTTCGGCTCGGTGCGCACGGTCCGGGTGAGCGGGGTGCTGGCCGTGCTCGGCGGACTGATGATCGTCGTCGCGGACCGTCCGGCGGTGGCGATGTCCGGCTTCGCCCTGATGGGTCTCGGCATCGCGGTGGTCGTCCCGCTGTGCTTCGCCGCGGCGGGCCGCAGCGGTCCGAACCCGAGCCTGGCCATCGCGGGGGTCGCGACGATCACGTACACCTCGGGGCTGGTCGCGCCGAGCGCCATCGGCGGTCTGGCCCAGGCGACCAGCCTGATGGTGTCGTTCGGTCTGGTGACCGTGCTGGCCTGCGGTCTGGTGGCCTTCGCCGGCGTGCTGCGCGCCGGGGACCGCGACCGCCCGAAGGTCGCTCCGGAGTCCTCCGCGGTCCCCGACGGACAGCCCTGACCGACAGCCCTGACCGACGGCGCCGACCGGCCCGTTCCCGGTGGTCGGGACCAAGCGGTCGATCATCTTCCCCTTTCCGTGAGAATGGTCCGGACATCCGGCCTCTCACGCGAAAGCGACACCCCACCATGGATCTTGGCGTCCGCTGGACACTGCACGGCGACGGACGCACTCCGGCGCCCGGAGCGGTTGTCCGCCCCGACGAACGGCTCTCCTGGCCCCGCACGGCCGGGCTCGGCGCCCAGCACGTGGTGGCCATGTTCGGCGCGTCCTTCGTCGCCCCCGTCCTCATGGGCCTGGACCCCAACCTGGCGATCATGATGTCGGGTGTCGCGACCATGATCTTCCTGCTCGCCACCCGCGGCCGCGTGCCCAGCTACCTGGGCTGCTCGCTCTCCTTCGTCGGGGTCGCCGCGGTGATCCGGGCGCAGGGCGGCACGAGCGCGACCGTGACGGGCGCGGTGCTGGTGGTCGGGGTCGCGCTGTTCCTGGTCGGGGTCGCCGTGCAGCGCTTCGGGGCGCGGATCATCCACGCCGCCATGCCACCGATCGTCACCGGTGCGGTCGTGATGCTCATCGGCTTCAACCTCGCGCCCGTGACCGCCGCCACCTACTGGCCGCAGGACCAGTGGACGGCCCTGCTGGTCATGTTCTTCACCGGCCTCGCGGTGGTCTGTCTGCGCGGCTTCTGGTCCCGTATCGCGATCTTCCTCGGGCTGGTCTTCGGATACGCCGTCTCCTGGGCCTTCGACCTGGCCTTCGGAAAGATCCACTCGGTGGACGCGAGCGGCAGGCTCACCGACCACTGGCGCCTGGACCTGTCCGCCGTCGGCAAGGCCGACTGGATCGGACTGCCCGCCTTCCACGGGCCGTCCTTCGAGTGGTCGGCGATCCTGGTCGCGCTGCCCGTCGTCATCGCCCTGGTCGCGGAGAACGCCGGGCATGTCAAGGCGGTCGGCGAGATGACCGGCGACTCGCTGGACGACAGGCTCGGGACGGCGATCTCGGCCGACGGCATCGGCTCGGTGCTGTCCACCGCGGCCGGCGGCCCGCCCACCACCACCTACTCCGAGAACATCGGCGTGATGGCCGCGACCCGCGTCTACTCCACCGCCGCCTACTGGGCGGCCGCCGGCTTCGCCCTCCTGTTCGGCCTGTGCCCGAAGTTCGGCGCGGTGGTGGCCGCGATCCCGGGCGGCGTCCTCGGCGGCGTCACCGTCATCCTCTACGGCATGATCGGCCTGCTCGGCGCGCAGATCTGGATCAACGCCAAGGTGGACCTGCGCAATCCGCTCAACCTGGTCCCCGCCGCCGCGGGCATCATCATCGGCGTCGGCAACGTCACCATGAAGTTCACCGACACCTTCGAGCTGAGCGGCATCGCGCTGGGCACGGTGGTCGTCATCACCGGCTACCACGCGCTGCGCGCGTTCGCCCCGGCCCATCTCAAGACGCAGGAACCGCTCCTCGACGAGGGCACCAGCACCTACGACAGCGAGGGTCAGCGCGCCAAGTCGTAGGCGTACGACGGTGAGAAGGTGCCCGGCGTCCCCTTGCAGCCGTCCGACTCCCCCGGCAGCTTCACCCACAGGTAGCCGTCGATCCGGGCCTCACCGGTGTTCAGCGTGGGCGCCCGGCCGATCTTGCGGCCGGCCGGGTCGCACCACTCGCCGTCGGCCGGGGCGCCGTTGCCGTTGCGGCTGGTGTCGATGACGGCGCCCAGGCTCGCGGGGCCGCCCAGGGCGTCGAGGACCCGACGGTCGTAGGCGATCTCGTCGGACGTGCGGTGGAAGTTGGAGACGTTGCTGAAGACGCCGTCGGAGGAGGCCGGGGAGGCGGCACCGGCCTGCTTGAGCCAACCCGCCTGTTTCGCGGGCGGGTTCCAGCCGGAGTGGCCGGCGTCGTAGTAGACCCGGGCCCTGGGGTTGGCGGCCTTGAGGACGCGGCCCGCGCGGGCCAGCGAGGCGAAGCGGTCGGTGCGGGTGGCCGTGGAGAGGCACTGCGCCTGGGCGACCGAGTCCGGCTCCAGGATCACGACGACCTCACCGGAGCCCAGCCCGGCGGCGAACCTCTCGATCCAGGCGTCGTAGGCGTCGAGGTCGGGCGCCCCGCCCTGGGAGTGGCCGCCGCAGTCGCGGCCGGGGATCGCATACGCCACCAGCACCGGGACCCGGCCCTGCGCGGAGCCGCCGGAGGTGACCGCCCGGACCCGGGCGGTGATGGTCGAGGGCGTGTAGTCGGCGAACCAGACGGCCGCCGGACGGTCGGCGATACGGGACGCTATGACCGCGTGACGCGGGTCGCCGTCGTTCGCGCGCACCCATGCGAGCACCTGGGAGGCGGGGTGCCGGTAGAGCCGGGTGGAGGCGAAGGTGGTCACGTCCGGCTTCTCCCGCGTCGACTTCGAGGGTGTGGGCGTGGGGCTCGCCTTCTTCTTCGGGGACGCCGAGGCGGAGGCACTGGGCGAGGCGGAGGACGGCGCCGGCACCACGGGCAGGGACACCAGGGACGGCGAGCCGGTCACCTCGG
Source organism: Streptomyces lincolnensis (assembly GCF_001685355.1). Lineage (GTDB taxonomy): Bacteria > Actinomycetota > Actinomycetes > Streptomycetales > Streptomycetaceae > Streptomyces > Streptomyces lincolnensis. The sequence goes on from NZ_CP016438.1 coordinate 1,975,500, forward strand.
GGCCCGCCTCGTGGGAGCGGCTCCGGTCCTCCAGAGCGGACAGCATCCCGGTCGCGGTGCCGATCGCCACGACCACGGAGGCGGCGACGACCATGGCGCCACGGCGTACGGTCCGCCTGCGCTCGGCCCGGCGTACGGCCAGCCGCTGGGCACGTCGGCCTGACACCCTGTTGCCCCCTCCCCCCGCGGCGGGCGCGTTCCCCCGTTCTGGGGAAGCGCCGGGCCCGCCGGTACCCCCGCCACCCTAAAGCTGGGACTCTGCCCCCATGGTGCAATGCGAACAATTCACCACCCCCGTCGACGCGGTCGTCTCCCGTATGCGCGCCCTCGGAGCGGCCCTGCCGGCCGGGGACGGCATCGCCGTCTTCAACCGCGTCTACCTCGCCGTCACCGAGGCCGTCGACCGGCGCATCGACAGCGGGCGGCTGGGGGACGCGCGGGCCGCGATCACGCTGGACGTGCGGTTCGCGGAGCGCTATCTGGCGGCCGTGGAGACGGTGGCGGACGAGCGGCGACCGCCGGCCTGCTGGCGGCCCCTGTTCCAGTTCCGCCGTCATCCCGGCGTACGCCCGTTGCAGTTCGCGCTCGCGGGCATCAACGCGCACATCGGCCACGACCTGGCGCTGGCCGTCGTGGACACCTGTCGTACGCTCGGCTGCGAACCCGCCGACGTGGAGGACGAGTTCGACCGCGTGGGCGATCTCCTCGTCTCTCTGGAGGAGCGCATCCGCGAAGAGCTGATGCCGGGCCCCGATCTCCTCCAGGTCGCCGACCCGCTCACCCACCTGCTCGGCTCCTGGAGCCTGGAGCGGGCCCGGGACGCCACCTGGACCGCGGCGCGGGCACTGTGGGCGCTGCGCGGAATGCCCGACGTGGCCGGGGAGTTCACGGAACGGCTGGACGCGGCGGTGGGCCTGGCGGGGCGCATGCTGCTCACGCCCCTGCCCCACCCGCGGTTCTAGTCCTTCAGGAGTTCCACCGGTTCTAGTCCTCCGGGAGTTCCACCGGCGCGATCTCGTCGTAGACGTCGCCCGGGCCGGGGTTGGACGGGTCCGTCCCGCCGCCGAGGTGGTGCATCACGCCCCACACCGCGTTCAGCGCGGTCTGCACCGCGCCCTCGGCCCATCCGGCGGTCCAGGAGATGTCGTCGCCGGCGAGGAAGATGCCCCGCTTGTCCTCGGGCAGGCGATCCTGCATGAAGTGGGTGAACAGGCGCCGCTGGTAGCGGTAGTGGCCGGGCAGGTTGGCCTTGAACGCGCCCATGAAGTAGGGCTCGTTCTCCCAGGAGACCGTCACCGGGTTGCCGATGATGTGCTTCCTGATGTCGACCTTCGGATAGATCTCGCCGAGCGACTTCAGCATGACCTCCATCCGCTCGTTCGCGGACAGCGGCAGCCACTTCAGGCTGTCGTCGCACCAGGTGTAGGAGAGGCAGATGACGGCGGGCCGGTCCGGGCCGTCGTCGAGGAGGTAGGTACCGCGCGTCATGCGGTCGGTGAGGGTCATCGACATGACGTCGCGCCCGGTCGGCTCTCCCCTGTCGTCGACGGCCTTGTCCAGCCAGAACGGCCGGTCCACGGGCACGAACAGCTTCGAGGACTCCATGTAGTGGGTGCGCTCGATGGCCGTCCAGTGGTCGATCGGGAAGAGCGAGTCGTCGCAGTCGATCTTGGAGAGCAGCATCCAGGACTGGGCGGTGAAGACGGCCGCCCGGTAGGTGCGGATGTCGCCGTCCGCGTCCGTGACGGTGATCCCGTTGCCCGAGGTGCGGTGCAGCCGGGTCACGGCGGGGCGGGGTTCGCCGTGGAGGTGCAGTGACTTCAAGGACGTGCCGTACGGCCAGTGCACGATCTTCTCCGGCTCCCGTTCCCAGAGCCTGAGCGGCAGTTGCTGGGAGCCGCCGACGATGCCGCGGTGGTGGTCGTCGGCCTCGGTGTAGACGACCCGGAGGATCTCCAGGATGGAGTTGGGGAAGTCGGTGTCCCAGCCGCCGGTGCCGAAGCCGACCTGGCCGAAGATCTCGCGGTGGCGGAAGGACCGGAACGCCTCGGAGTCGCAGAGGAAGCCGTAGAAGGTCTGGTTGTCGAGCTTCTCGACGAGCTTCGCCCAGATCTCCCGGATGCGCGGGACATCGCGCTCGCGCATCGCGCGGTTCATGTCGGAGAAGTCGGCGCCCTCTTCGAGGCACTTGTTCCAGGCGGCCGCGACGTCCCGGTAGACCTGGGGCAGGTCGTCGATCGTCTCGGCGTAGTGACTCTCGCCCTTGAGGTCGACGACGGTCGAAGGGGTCGTCTCCGCGAGGGGGTTGGGGAAGGGGCGCGTCTCCAGACCCGCCAGGTCGATGTAGTGGTTCAGGGCCGTGGAGGAGGGCGGGAACCGCATCGCGCCCATCTCGGCCGTCAACGACGGGTCGCAGCCCTCGAAGCCGACGGTCCGCAGCCGCCCGCCGATCCGGTCGGCCTCGTACACGACCGGCTTCAGGCCCATCTTCATCAGCTCGTACGCGGCGACGATGCCCGACAGGCCGCCGCCGATCACCGCGACCTCGGTGCCGTGCTCGGTCGCGGGTATCTGGCCGAGGCCCGCCGGGTGGGCGAGGAAGTCGTCGTAGGCGTAGGGGAAGTCCGGGCCGAACATGGTGATCGGCGGCTGCTGCTCGTCTGCGTGCTCGACGGCGTTGGGCACGGTGGACGTCATGGGGTACGGACTCCTTGCGACACAGTGAAAAACGGGGTGCTTCAGACCGAGTGGACTTCGGACCGAGGGGGGCTTCAGACCAGGGGTCCGTAGAGGCCGGGGCGCCGGTCCTTCAGATACGGGTTCGCCTCGCGGGAGGCGGCGAGAAGGACGGGGTCGACATCGGCGAGCACCAGCTCCGCACCGCGACCGGCGCGCCCCCGGGCGATCCCGTCGGGACCGGCCAGCGTGGTGAGCCCGACGAACTCGAACTCCCCTTCCCTGCCGACCCGGTTGACGTACGCCACGTACATCTGGTTCTCGAAGGCGCGCACCGGGATCATCGACTCGGCGACGAACTGGAACGGGTGCATCTGGGCCGTCGGCACGACGAGGAGGTCGGTTCCGGCCAGGGCGTGGGCGCGGACGTTCTCCGGGAACTCGACGTCGTAGCAGATCATGAGGCCGACGCGGAGGCCGTTCAGCTCGGCCTGCACGACCGGCTGCTCGCCCGGTGCGAAGTGCTCGCGCTCGAAGCAGCCGAAGAGGTGGGTCTTGCGGTAGTTGGCCAGACGCGTGCCGTCGGCGGAGATCAGCTGGGCGGAGTTGTACACCGTGCCGGCGTGCCGCTCGGGGTAGCCGTAGGCGATGGCGAGGCCGTGCCGTCCGGCGATCTCCGCGATCGCGTCCGCCGCGTCGCCGTCGGCGGGCTCGGCGAGGCGGCCGATGTCGTCGCCGATGGCGTATCCGGTGAGGAACATCTCCGGCGCGGCCAGCAGTCCGGCGCCCGCGGCGGCGGCCCGGCCCGCGGCCTCGTCGAGGACCTTGAGGTTCTCGACGGTCGAGCCGGGGCGGCCGGAGCTCTGGAGCAGGGCGGTGCGCATGCGGGATCCTCACCGGGCGGACGGAGTGATTGCGGGGGCCACGTAGACGGTACGGGCGGCTGACCAGCGCGGACAAGCAGCAGCCGTTGCGCGCCGGTGAGCCGTTCGTTGCGTACGGCGGGCCCCTGGCGGCGATTCGTTGCGTACGCCTTTCTCCTCCCTGGGGCTCAGAGCGCGGGGGCGGTCCCCGCCGCGCGGCGGAGGCGGGGTGCCGTCTCCGGTGCGATGTGGGGCGGGCGCGGCGCCGGAACAGTGGTGACTGTCCGCTTCACCTGCCGAAAGGACCGTCATGCACCGTCGTACGAAGATCGTCGTGGTCGGCGCCGCGCTGCTGCTCACCGCCGGGGCCGCGGGCTCGGCCACCGCGACCGGCGACCCGGGGAAGTCGCCGGGGGCCGCTGGGAAGTCCCGGGAGGCCGCCGCCCTCACCGGCACCGCCAAGCTGTACCGCTCGGCCGGCGACGACATCACCTTCTCCTTCGACGCGCATCTGGCGGCGAAGGACAAGGCCGATCCGATGCGGGCGACCGGCACCTTCGAGTGGAGCCACTACATCGACGGCGAGGGCGCCTGGGCGAAGGCGAAGGTCGACTGTCTGGTCACCGGCGGCAAGGTGGCCGTCGTCTCCGGCGTCGTCACCGACACGGATCTGCCCGGCGAGAAAGGCACGCGCGTGGGCATCACCGTGCACGACCTCGGCCGTCACGACCGGCTCGGCTACAGCTGGGCGACGACCGAGGACCTGGGCCCGGAGGACCTGCCGAAGTGTGTGGGGTCGGCGCCCTTCGAGAAGGTCAGGAAGGGCACCGGTGACTTCACGGTCGTGCCCTGGCAGCCCGATTTCTAGCCAGCAGCAGGGCGGTCACGGCGTACGGCACGGCGAGGATCGCGAAGACCGTGCTGTGCGCGGCCCGGGTGCCGAGCAGCGCGTAGGCGGCGTAGACGGTCACCGTGACCAGTTCCGTGCCGAGGCTCGCCACGGAGGTCAGGGTGGCCCGGCGGGCGTCGTCGATGCGGTGCTGGAGGCGGACGTCGGCGAGCACCTCCGCCAGCTGGAAGCCGGCGAAGGCGAGACCCACCAGGGCGATGCCGGCCACGGTGCGGGATCCGGCGCCCACGGCCAGGGCGAGCGCGGCGCCCGCGATCAGCGCCGCGAGTCCGCGTCCGCCGAGGCGTTCGGCGGGTCCGGCCAGCAGGCTGCCGACCGTGACGATCGCCCAGACCAGCAGCACCAGATGGGGCACGGTCGCCTCGGCCACGCCGAGGTCGCGGATCAGCAGCGGGGTGTACTCGTCGAGCGCGCCCCACACGGCGGCGACGGCGGGGATGAGCAGCAGGGCGCCGCGTACGGTCCGGTCGCCCCGGGCCTCGGCGAGCCCGGCGCGCAGGGTGGCCGTCCAGCCACCGTCCTCCTTCCCGGCCGGCTGCCGGTGCTCCGGGAACCGGGTGGCCGTCACGGCGGCCAGCAGGGAGGCGAGGACACTGGCCGCGCCGACGGCCGGGTAGCCGCCCAGCGCGAAGAGGGGTCCGGCGAGCGCCATGGCGGCGACCGTGGCCAGCAGCCGGGCCGCCCGGGACCGGCCCATGACGCGCGCGTACCGGTCGGCGGCGCCGAGCCGGTCCAGTTCGTCGTAGACCAGCGCCTCCAGCGCGCCGGTGCCCAGCGCTCCGCCCGCGCCCCACAGGACGAAGCCGAGCGCGAAGGCGCCGTACGACGGGAAGGCCACCCACAGGGCGAAGCCGGCGGCGGAGAGCAGCGGGCCGAGCCACAGCAGCCGCCGTCGGGAGACGGTGTCCGCCCAGGCGCCGGAGGGGACCTCCAGGACGACGCCGGTGACGGACCAGAGCGCGAAGAGGGAGGAGATCTGCCACAGGGACATACCGGTGTCGGCGAACAGCAGCGCGTACACCGGGTAGAGCAGGACGAGGTCGTCGAGGAACGCGTAGCCGTACAGCGTGGTCGTCAGCCGACGCACGCCGGTGTCGGGCACCCGCGCGGGTGAGAGTGTCATGGGGCCTTCCCGGAAGGGCGGTTCGGACGTCGTGGGTACGGCGTCCGAGGCGGCCCTCGGGAGGCACGGCGGGTGGATCAATGTCGCCAGGTCATGGCACCGATGGTAGACGGCGGCGGCGCCGCGGCCCAGCGATTTGTGGACGGCGCGGTTTTGTGGACGACCGACCCAACCAAGGAGCTTGTGATGGACATCACCGCGTTGCCCCGGATCGACGAGCACACGACCGTCGTCGCCGCAGAGCCTGCCGCCGTCTGGCGGGCCCTCGGCGAGACCCTGGACCGTTCCTTCACCCACCCCCGCGCGGCCCGTTACGCCCGCCTCGTCGGCGCGGCCGACAGCGCGGCGTCCGGGCCCCGGCCCCTGGCGGAGGGCTCCGCCTTCCCGGGTTTCCGGGTGGCCGCCGCGGATCCGGCCCGGGAGCTGGTGCTGATCGGACGGCACCATTACTCGACGTACGCCCTGATCTTCCGCCTGGAGGAGGCGGCCACGGGCCACACGCGGCTACGGGCGGAGACCCGGGCGAGGTTCCCCGGCCCGGGCGGCGCTCTCTACCGTCTGCTCGTCGTCGGCACGGGCGGCCACGCCGTCTTCACCAGGCGGCTTCTGTCGGCGGTGCGGGTCAGGTAGGCGCCCCGGAGGAGAACCGCCGCAACAAGGGCGACAACACCAGCACGGACTTGGTCCGTTCGACGAACGGCTCCCCCGCGATCCGCTCCAGCACCCGCTCGAAGTGCCGCATGTCGGAGGCGAAGACCTGCACGACCGCGTCCGCGTCCCCGGTGACGGTGGACGCGGCCACCACCTCCTGGTACCGCTCAAGGCCGCGCTGGATCGTCTCCGGCGAGGTGTTGCTCCGGCAGTAGATCTCGACGAACCCTTCCGTCTCCCAGCCGAGGGCCGCCGGGTCCACCCGCACGGTGAACCCGGTGATCGCCCCGGTGGCGCGCAGCCGGTCCACGCGCCGTTTCACCGCGGGCGCGGACAGGCCGACGATCTGCCCGATGTCCGCGTAGGAGCGGCGGGCGTCCTCGGCGAGGGCGTGGACGATGCGTTCGTCGAGATCGTTCAGCACTGCGGGTCGATCACTTCTCAGATGGTGCGAGACGGGAACGGCGATGGCCGTATACGAAGTAGAACACGAGCCCGACGGCCATCCAGACCCCGAAGACCACCCAGGTGACGGCCGACAGGCTGCCCATCATCCACACGCAGAACCCGAGACCGAGGGCGGGCAGCACCGGCGACAGCGGCACCCGGAAGGTGCGGGGCATGTCGGGACGGGTCCGGCGCAGCACCACGACCGCGATGTTGACCAGGGCGAACGCGAAGAGCGTGCCGATGCTGGTGGCGTCGGCCAGCTGTCCCAGCGGGATCGCGGCCGCCAGCACTCCGCAGAACAGGGAGACGATCAGGGTGTTGGCGCGGGGCGCGCCGGACTTGGGGTGGACGCGCGAGAAGACCTTGGGCACGAGGCCGTCCCGGGACATCGCGAACAGGATGCGGGTCTGGCCGTAGAGGACGGTCAGGACGACGCTCGCGATGGCGACGACCGCGCAGAACGCCAGCAGGGTGCCCCAGAAGGTCTGTCCGGTGACCTCGCGCATGATCTGGGCGAGCGCGGCCTCGGAGTCGGTGAAGTCCCGCCAGGGCTTCGCGCCGACGGCGACGGCCGCGACGAGCACGTACAGCGCCGTCACGACGACCAGCGACAGCATGATCGCGCGGGGCAGGTCGCGCTGTGCGTTCTTCGCCTCCTCACCGGCCGTGGAGGCGGCGTCGAAGCCGATGTAGGAGAAGAACAGCGTCGCTCCGGCCGCGCTGACGCCGGCCATGCCCAGCGGCATGAAGTTCTCGTAGTTGCCGGTGCGCAGGCCCTGGACGCCGATCGCGCAGAACAGCACCAGCGCGGCGATCTTCACGACGACCATGACGGTGTTGGCGCGGGCGGACTCCCGGGCCCCGCCGAGCAGGAACGCCATGGCCAGCAGGACGACGATCAGGGCCGGCAGGTTGAAGAGGCCGCCGTCGCCGGGCGGGGCCGACAGCGCGGCCGGGAGGGTGACGCCGATGGTCCCGTCGAGCAGGTCGTTCAGGTACTCGCCCCAGCCGACGGCCACGGCGGCGACCGAGACGCCGTACTCCAGGACCAGGCACCAGCCGCAGATCCAGGCGATCAGTTCGCCCATGGTTGCGTATGCGTACGAGTACGAGGATCCGGCGACCGGGATGGTGCCCGCGAGTTCGGCGTAGGAGAGGGCCGAGAAGAGCGCGGTGAGACCGGCGATCACGAAGGAGAGGGTGACGGCGGGGCCCGCCTTGGGGACGGCCTCGCCGAGGACGACGAAGATGCCGGTGCCTAGGGTGGCACCGATGCTGATCATGGTCAGCTGCCACAGGCCCAGGGAGCGCCGGAGCGAGCCGCCTTCTCCCTGGCCCCCCTCCGCGACCAGGCGTTCCACCGGCTTGCGCCGCATGAGCCGGGCGCCGAGCCCCGGGGACGCGGGGGCGTTGCCGGTGGGGTGGTGCGGGGGTGCGCCTTGGTCGAGCACGCGCTGACTCCTTCGTCGCTGCCTCTCAGGGCGGCGGGGACCGGCGGCATCCCCGAGCGAGCGGGGACCCACCGAGCGGGGTCCCCGCCACGCCACGTACAGCGCACGACCTTACGAGCCGATTCGTCACGGTCGTAATGCAGCAACCTTGCGCGTCTGGACAAGATCGTTGCGTGCTTCGCGGGCGGACGGGTGTTCGTTGCGCGCCAGCTGCGGACCGTTGTGTGAAGCCCCTGGTCAGCGGTCTTCCGGGAGCCCCGCAATGGCCCGCGCCTCGGCGGTGTCGGTCTCGTCGAAGCCCATCTGGCCGGGCTTGCCGTAGGCCTCCGCCTGGGCGTCGATCCAGCGCGCGTGCGCCTCCCACGCGGCCTGTTTGCTGGTGCCCAGCGCGGCCCCGATCTGCGACCAGGACGCCCCGGCCGCACGGGCCGAGCGGACGGTGAGTTGCCGGCCGTAGGCGGCCTTGCGGGCCACGACCTCGCTCAGCGCGAGCAGTTCGAGCAGCTCGGTCCGGTCGGGGGCCGTGTCCGTGCCCGCGCCCATCGCTTCCCGCATGCGCAGCTCGTCGAGGCGGGCGACGGCGGTCAGCAGCGTGTACTGCGGTTCGATGCTCTCCGGTGTCGTCATGCGATCCAGACTTGCGTCAAGGCTGCCTGACGTCAAGAGGACTTGACGTCAGGCAGCCTTGACGACTTCGGGTCCGGAAGGGAGCCGAGGCCTCAGCTCCAGCTGGCGTGCAGCGGCTTGCCCTCGGCGTACCCCGCGGCGCTCTGGATGCCTACGACGGCCTTCTCGGCGAACTCCTCCAGGGAGCCTGCACCGGCGTAGGTGCAGGAGGAGCGGACGCCCGCGATGATCGAGTCGATGAGGTCCTCGACGCCCGGGCGGGCCGGGTCGAGGAACATCCGGGAGGTGGAGATGCCCTCCTCGAACAGCGCCTTGCGGGCCCGGTCGTAGGCCGACTCCTCCGACGTACGGTTGCGCACGGCACGCGCCGAGGCCATGCCGAACGACTCCTTGTAGAGCCGGCCGCTGGCATCCTGCTGGAGGTCGCCCGGGGACTCGTAGGTCCCGGCGAACCATGACCCGATCATCACGTTGGACGCACCGGCCGCGAGCGCCATGGCGACGTCGCGCGGGTGCCGGACACCGCCGTCGGCCCACACGTGCTTGCCGTACTTCTTCGCCTCGGCCGCGCACTCCAGGACCGCGGAGAACTGCGGCCGGCCGACGCCGGTCATCATGCGCGTCGTGCACATGGCGCCGGGTCCGACACCGACCTTGATGATGTCGGCACCGGCCTCGACCAGGTCCCGGACGCCCTCCGCGGCGACGATGTTGCCCGCGACGATCGGCACCCGCGGGTCGAGCGCGCGCACCGTGCGGATCGCGCTGATCATCGACTCCTGGTGGCCGTGGGCGGTGTCGATGACGAGCGTGTCGACACCCGCGGCGAGCAGTTCCTTGGCCTTGCCCGCGACATCGCCGTTGATCCCGACGGCGGCGGCGATGCGCAGCCTGCCGTGCGCGTCGACGGCCGGCGTGTACAGCGTGGCCCGCAGGGCGCCCTTGCGGGTGAGGATGCCGGCCAGGCGGCCCTCCCGGTCGACGGCGGGCGCGTAGCGGCGGTTGGCGTGGTCGAGGCGGTTGAAGGCCTCACGCGGGTCGATGTCGGCGTCCAGGAGCAGCAGGTCCTTGGACATCACCACTTCGAGCTGGGTGAAGCGGTCGACGCCGGTCAGGTCCTGGTCGGTGACCACACCGACGGGCCGCCGCTCCTCGTCGACGACCACACCGGCGTTGTGCGCCCGCTTGGGCAGCAGGGCCAGCGCGTCGGCGACGGTCTGGTGCGGGGCCAGCACGATCGGGGTGTCCAGGACGTGGTGGCGGCTCTTCACCCAGGAGACGACCTCGGTGACGACCTCGTCCGGGATGTCCTGCGGGATGACCACGAGCCCGCCGCGACGGGCGACCGTCTCGGCCATCCGCCGCCCCGCGATCGCGGTCATGTTGGCGACCACCAGCGGAATGGTCGTGCCCGAGCCGTCCGGGGAACCGAGGTCCACACCCTGCCGGGAGCCGACCGCGCTGCGGCTCGGGACCATGAAGACGTCGTCGTACGTCAGGTCGTACGGGGGCCGGATGTCATTGAGGAAACGCACGTGCTGCACATCCCAGTCGATCAGAGGTGGCCCCCGGACAGGTCAGCCAGGGGGAAAGAGCACGTACTTCATTCTCCCATGTCGGGCCGAACGTCATGCCCGGGCGAAACATCCAGACCCTGCGGCGACGGCTTCGGAGGATCCACCGAACCGGGGGAAGCCACCGGGGGCACGGCCGTCAGACGCGGGCCAGAGCGGCCCGCGCCGCCTCGATGAACCCCTCCCGCCGGGCATCGAGCTCGTCCGGCGACGCCGAGCGCCCCCGCAGCAGCTCCATCAGGGCCCGCGCGGCCGCCGCGGGCTCCTCCGGCCCCTCCAGCAGGACAACGCCGCAGGCCCGCTGGAGATCCGGGACGTCGCTCGGCTGCCCCTCCCCGGTCCTGCGCGTGACGAGAACGGCGTCGGCGGCCTCCAGGAACCGGACGTAGGCCTGACGGCGCTGGTCGTGCAGACGGGCGGCGCGCTGTTCCGCGACGGTCAGGCGCAGGGTGTGCAGCGCGGCCTCCGCCTGTCGTTCGCCGGCCTCCCGGGCGCCCTTCGCCGAGATCACACTGCCGGCCAGCGCGGCGCCGGCCCCGATGAGCGCCGCGCACAGCGCGACGAGCCACTCAGTCATGGGGTGCATTCTGCTGGTGCGCCGCCCGCCCCCGGCACGGGGGTGACCCCACGCTCCCGGGGGCACTCCGACCGCCACGGGTACGATCGGCTCGCCGCACCGGACAAGCCTGCGAGACGGGCTCCGATCTGCGCAAACGCCATACACGGCAGACCGCGGCCGATAGCATGGAGGGACACTTGCGCGACGGGCGACGGGCGACGGGCGAGCCACCCGCGGTTCTTTTCGCGGCGCGGTCGCAGAACGCTCTGCACCGGCTGCTCGACACGCTCCCCGTCTTCGCGGGTGACGACCGGCTGCGCCGCTGGTTCACCCTCGTCCCCGGCTCCGACTTCTCCCTCGACGCGCTCGACGCGATAGAGCGAGCCGGCGGGCGCACCCTCCCCTGGTCCCGGGCCACGGCCCGGTCCTTCGCCCTGGTCCTCGCCGCCGGCCCCAAGGGCGACCTCCAGGCCCTGCGCGGCCCGCGGGTCCTGCTGCCGCACGGCGCCGGGTTCAGCAAGTCCATCCCCGGAGAAGGCACGGACGACTCCGCGTCCGGTCTCGACCCGGCCCACCTCCTCCTCCCCGACGGCACCCTCCTCGCCGACTTGTACGCCTTCGCCCACCCCGGCCAGGTCTCCCGGCTGGCCGCCCTCAGCCCGGCCGTCGCCGCCCGCGCCAAGGTCGTCGGCGACCCCCTGCTGGAACGGTTCCTCGACGCCGACTCCACCGACCGCCGGCACCGCTACCGCGCCGCCCTGCGCACCGGGAGCCGCCGTCTGATCGTGCTGCTGTCCACCTGGGGCCCGGAGTCGCTGCTGCGCCGCCGCCCGTCCCTGCCCGCCGACCTGGCCGCGGTCCTGCCCCACGACGAGTACCAGCTCGCCCTGGTCGTGCACCCCAACGAGCGGGTCCGCCTCGGCGCCCGGGACCTGGAGGAACACCTCGAACCCGCCCGCCGGGCCGGCCTGATCCTGCCCGCCGCCTACGAGGAGTGGGCCTCGGTCGCCGTCGCCGCGGACCTCCTCGTCTCCGACCACGGTTCGGCGGCGCTGTACGCGGCGGCCCTCGACCGTCCGCTGCTCGCCGCGTACGACGGCGGAGCCGAACTGCTCCCCGGCAGCCCCATGGCGACGCTCCTGGACCGCGTCCCGCGTCTGGGCACCGACCCCGCCGCCGCCCCGCGGACCGTCGCCGAGGCGCTGCGCGGCCACCGGCCCGGCAGCGTGCGCCCGCTCACGGACACCGTCTTCGCCGAGCACGGCAACGGCCTGGAGCGGCTGCGCGAGGAGCTGTACGCACTCCTCGGCCTCGAACCGCCCGCCCTCCCGGCCGGCCCCCGGCCGCTGCCCGACCCCGCGCCGGCGCCCACGGCCCCGTCGGCCTTCGCGGTGCGCGTCCGGCACGACGCGGACGGCGTGATCCATGTGACCCGGCACCCCGCGCACCTGGTGCCGCCCCCGCGTCCCGCCGGCCACCTCACGTCATCCCCACGGCCCGTCCACCACCTCGCCGCCGAGACCGACCGGGCCGGCGCCAGGGACACCCAGGGCGCCGCCCTCCTCCACCGCCGGGCCGACGGTCCGGGCCCGGCCCACGGGGACGCGATCGTGCGCACCGCGGACGCCTGGACCCGCCGCACCCTGGCGGAGCATCCCGGAGGACGCCGTACCGCCGCGGTCGCCGTATCGGCCACCCACTGCCTGCTGCGCACCCGCACCGGCCCGCTGCTGTCGGCCCGCATCGAGCCCTGCCCCGTACCGGAGGGCCTGGTCTACGCCGACCCGGCCGCGGTGCTCTCCGCGGTGCACGCCGCACTCCTCGCCGCCGGGGACGGGCCCGCGCCCGAGACCCTCGTCTGCGCGATCGGCGACCGCCGGTTCCCGGTACGGCTGTCACCGGCGACCCCGGACGAGGCGGCCCTCCCCGTGTAGCCCGGCCGGCTCAGGCCGGCCGAACTGCTGTAGCCCGGCCGGCTCAGGCCAGCCCGGACCGCTCCCGTGCGGCGGCCGCCGCGGCCCGGTGCTCGCTCGCCTCGCCCTGACGCCCTTCCCCCTCGGCGAGTTCGGCGAGGGCGTCCAGCACCCGGGCCTCGTCCCGGGAACCGCCACGGCCCCGCGTCCCCTCCAGCGCGGCCAGGTACAGCGCCCGGGCCTCCTCCGTCCGGTCGAGGCGGACCAGGACACCGGCCAGCGCGAACTCCGCGCGGGAGGCGAGCCGGGCCCGGTCGTCCGCCGCGAAGTCCGCCCGGGCGCGTGCCAGCAGCTCCGCCGCCCGGTCCAGCTCACCGAGATGGGCCAGGGCCTCGCCCAGCCGGTAAGTCTGGAGCGTGACGCCGTAGCCGTTGCGGATCTCCTCGTGCACGGCGCGCGACTCCTCGAAACAGGCCGCCGCGCCCGCCCAGTCGCCCTGGGCCGCCCGCAGCATCCCGCGGAACTCGGTGGTGGAGGCGCCGAGCCTGCGCTCCTCGTCCGACCGCCCCAGCCCGGCCCGAACGGCGTCCAGGGCCTGCGCCATCTCCCGTTCGGCCGCCTGGAACTCGCCCTGCTCCCACAGCGGCCGGGCCAGCTGGCAGCGCATGCGGACCAGCGCCGGGACGTCACCGGCGCGCTGCGCGGCGGCCACGCCCGTGCGGAAGGCCTCGATGTGGTCGGCGTAGTGCGGATGGTCCAGGAAGTGCGTCCACAGCGGCTCGCACAGCGCCCACGCCTCGGCCGTACCCCAGTCCTCGGCGGCTCCCGCCTCGTACGCGAGACGGACACAGCCGAACAGCGCGTGCCGCTCGGCCTCCAGCCACTGGTAGGCACGGCGCTTGGCCGATACGCCGGTGCTGTCGTCGACCCGCTCGAACAGCACGTCGTACGTGCCGGGTACGGGCGGCATCTCGGCGGCCAGTTTCAGCCGGGACCCCGCGATCACCGTGTCCGCCCGCTGCGCCTGGCGCACGTACCACCGCACGAGCCGCCGGCGGGCCGCGTCCCGGTCGCCCGCGTCGCCGTCGGCCCGGGCCCGCCGTCCGGCGTGGGCGCGCAGCAGCTCCGGCAGCCGCTCCCGGCCGTCCTCGGAGGCCCCGTCGAGCAGTCCGGCGGCCCGCAGCTCGTCCAGCGCGTCCTCGGCTGCCTCCGCGCCCCGGCCGAGCAGCGCGTCGGCCGCCGCGAGGGTGAAGGAGGGGCCGGGGAAGTCGGCCAGCAGCCGGTACAGCAGGGCCGCCTCCTCGCTCAGGCCCCGGTAGGCCGCGTCCCACACGCGCTCGACCATCGGCAGGCCCTTGTCGTGCAGTTCGGCCGTCAGCGCCTTGAGCAGCCGGGGCAGCGGGCGCCCCGGATGGCGGCGCAGCCAGAGCCCGGCGACATGCAGCGCGGCGGGGAGCCCGCCGCACAGCGCCAGCAGCTCACGGGTCGCGTCCGGCTCCGCGGCGAGCCGCGGGTCCCTCGCGACCCGCTCCAGCAGCTCCAGCGCGTCCGCCTCCGCCAGCGGGTCCACCGCAAGCTCCACGGCCGCCCCGGCCTGGAGGTCGTACAGCGGACCATGGCTGGTGACGATCACCAGGCTCTCGCCCGAGGCGGGCAGCAGGGACTCGGCCTCGGTGCCGTAGCGCGCGTTGTCGACGATCAGCGCGAGCCGCTTGCCATGGGTCAACGACCAGTACTGCCGCGCCCGTTCCCGGAACACGGGGGCGATCCAGTCCGCGCCGAGCGCGCGCAGGAGGTCGCCGAGGACGTCGGAGAGTTCCACCACGCCGTCCCGGCGTACGTCGTCGAGGTCCACGTACAGGACGCCGTCCGGGTATCTCTCCGCGACCCTGCGGACCAGGCGGAAGGCCAGCTCCGTCCGGCCCGCACCGCCGTAGCCGCTCACCGCGAGGCACAGGGGCCGGGCGCCGGACGCCGTCGTCCCGTGCCGTTCCTCGACGAGCCGCAGCACGCGGGCCTGCACGTCCTCGCGATCGACGAAGTGCGCCGGCTCCGGCGGAATCTGGTACACCATCCGTCACTGACTCCCGTTCAGGTCCACTGCCTCGCGCGTCACGGCACGAACCTATCCCCGCATGGGAGTTGATATGCCGTCAGGGCAGCGGCCGGCCCAGGGCGAGCGCCACGGTGAGCCCCGTCGCGCCCTCGGACGCCTCGGTGAACACCTCCTGGGCGATCGCCCACTCGTCCGGGCGCGCCTCGGCGTACGGCCGCCAGTTCCGCACGACGAGCAGCAGCTCCTGGTCCGCCGAGCCTTCGGGCCGGACGGACCGGTCGCCGAGGGAGTCGGCCAGCGCGTCCCAGTTCCGGCCGAACCAGTCGGGCAGCTCCAGGGCGCGAGCGCAACGGTCCATGAGACCCGCCTTGTCGGTGACCCCGTCGAGGTCCAGCGTGACCACGTGGTCCGTCATCTCAGTACCGCCCTGAACGAGTCGTGATGATCATCGGTCCAGTAGATCCCGCCGCTGCGCCGCCTGGCAACGCGCCACCGCACACGCACACGAGGGACGGCCGCGGCGGCACGTGTCCGTGCCGCCGCGGCCGTCCCTCGCGGCCCTGCGCCCGAGCCCGTCAGATCCCGTCGGGGTCCGCCCTGTTCAGCGCCGGCTTCGGCGTCGTCCCCGCCGTCATCAGGTAGTCGGCCGCCGACGTGTCCGTCACCAGGCTGGTGACGAGCCCGGACCGCAGCACCGCGTCGATCGCCGCCGCCTTGCGCTGCCCGCCCGCGATCGCGACGACCTCGGGGACCCGGCGGAGCTGGTCGGCCTTGACGGTGATGCACCGCTCGCCCAGGTCCCGGCCGACCCGGCGGCCCTCGGCGTCGAAGAGGTGCGCGGACATTTCGGCGGCGACCCCGAGCGAGGCGTAGTGACCGCGCTCCTCGTCGCTGAGCATGTCGTGCACCGTGGAGATGCCCGGCTCCCAGGAGCCGATGGAGACGCAGGCGACCGTGACCTTGTCGAAGTACTCGAAGGCCCGGGCGATCCCGGTCTGGTGGCGCAGCGCCTGAGCGGTGGCCGCGTCCGGCAGCAGCATCGGCGCGTAGATGGGGTGCGCGTCGCCACCGGAGACCTGAGCGGCCCGGCGGACCGCCTCGACGGAGCCGCGCTCGGCGGTCCCGGCGTCGTACACGCCCGTCAGCTGCACCACCGTGCACGGCGGCAGCCGGTCCAGGGCCGCGGCCATGTGGATGGTGGACCGGCCCCAGGCCAGCCCCAGCACATCACCTTCGTTCACGAGCTCGCCGAGCAGGTCGGCGGCCACTTCCCCCAGGTTCTCCGGGTCGGGGGACGTCGCCTCCTCCACCTCGGCCGGAGACTCGACCACGACGGCGTGCCGCAGGCCGTAGCGGGCGCGGAGCGCGTCGGAGCGCTCGGCGTCCAGCTCGGCCGGCACGCGGATCTCGATGCGTACGAGATCCCGTTCGAGGGCGGTCTCCAGGACCCGGGCCACCTTGAAGCGGCTGACGCCGAACTCCTCGGCGATCTGGATCTTGGACTTCCCCTCTAGGTAGAAGCGGCGGGCCATGGCCGCCGCCTGCACCAGCTCAGCGGGTCCCATCCGCATGGCTGACCGGCCCGCCGACATACCCGACACGGCGATCTCCTCACTGCTGTTCACACTCTGGATTCACCGTTCATCCTTGCAGATGCGGCGGACTTGATCAGCTCCGATGAGAGCCGTTCACGTTCCCTTGGTTCAGTGGTCGCACGCCCAGGAGGCCTTGGCGGTGACCGCCTCGGCCTGTGTGCGCAATGCACGTACCGCCTCTGCCGGGTCGGACGCCCCGTAGACCGCCGAGCCCGCGACGAAGACGTCGGCGCCCGCGTCGGCGCACCGCTCGATGGTGGAGGACGAGACTCCGCCGTCCACCTGGAGCCACAGTTCGAGCCCGTGCTTGCTGATCAACTCGCGGGTGCGGCGAATCTTGGGGAGCATGATGTCGAGAAACGCCTGCCCCCCGAAGCCGGGCTCGACGGTCATGATCAGCAGCATGTCGAGCTCGGGGAGCAGATCCTCGTACGGTTCGATCGGTGTCGCCGGCTTCAGCGCCATGGAGGCGCGGGCCCCCTTGGCCCGGATCTCCCGGGCGAGCCGGACCGGCGCGGCGGCCGCCTCCACATGAAAGGTGACGGAACCGGCCCCCGCCTCGACGTACTGGGGCGCCCAGCGATCGGGGGCCTCGATCATCAGATGGCAGTCCAGCGGAGTGTCCGTCGCACGGGCCAGAGACTCTACGACCGGCACACCGAGCGTGAGGTTCGGGACGAAATGGTTGTCCATCACGTCTACGTGGAGCCAGTCGGCTCCCGCGACCGCCTTCGCCTCGTCCGCGAGGCGGGCGAAATCGGCGGACAGAATGCTGGGGTTGATCTGCGCGGCCATGACCCAAGCCTGCCATGCCCTCCGGGGCTTGGCCGCATCGGTCGGCGGTGGGTACGGTCGTTTGTCCGCTTCGGGCCGTCTGTGGCTGATCGCGCCCGCGCGGCGGAGCCGCTTGTGTCACAGTCCCGCGCCTGTGAAGAGGCGCGGTTGCGGGGGTGGGTATGACTGAGAAGCAAGGGACCGCGAAGCAAGGGACCGCGAAGCGAGGGACGGCGAAGCAGGGGACCGCGAAGCAGGGAATCGCGCACCTCGTCTGCGGGCGGCGCGCCAAGTGGGTCGTCCTGGTGCTGTGGCTCATCCTGCTGTTCCTGACGGCGCCCTTCGCCCAGAAACTGACCGACGCGCAGGACAACGACGCCTCGTCGTGGCTGCCCGGATCCGCCGAGTCGACCCAGGTCCTGGATCTGTCGGAGGACTTCAGGCCGGAACAGATCCCGGCGATCGTGGTGTACGCCCGTGACGGCGGCCTGACGGCACAGGACCGGGCGCGGATCACCGAGGACGTGGCCGAACTCAAGCGGCTGACGGATCACGGCATCCGCGGCGCGGAGACCAGGGGCCCCACCTTCGACCGGCCGGCCGATCCGCGCGCGGCCCAGATCTATGTGCCGATCACCATGGACGAGAAGGGCTGGGAGCGGATCGCGCCGGCGGTCGACGCCATCCGGGACGACGTCGGCGACGGCGGTGCCGGACTGGCCGTGCACATCACCGGCCCGGGCGGCACCTCGGCGGACTTCTCCGAGGCGTTCGAGGGCATCGACTCCACGCTGCTGATCTCGGCGATGGCGGTCGTGATCGTGATGCTGCTGATCACCTACCGCAGCCCCTCCCTGCTCCTGGTCCCGCTGCTGTCGGTGATCGCCGCCCTGTTCACCGCGCAGGCCCTGATCTACCTGCTCGCGGAGCACGCGGGCCTGACGGTCAACGGCCAGAGCGCGGGCATCCTCACCGTTCTCGTCTTCGGCGCGGGGACGGACTACGCCCTGCTGCTGGTCGCCCGGTACCGGGAAGAGCTCCGCCGGCACGAGGACCGGCACGAGGCGATGGCCCTCGCCCTGCACCGGGCGGGCCCGGCGGTGATCGCCTCCGGCGCGACCGTCGTACTGAGCATGCTGGTGCTGCTCGCGGCGGAGATGAACTCGACGCGCGGCCTCGGCCCGGTCGCCGCGATCGGTGTCGCGGTCGCCCTGCTGGCGATGATGACCCTGTTCCCCGCCCTGCTGGTGGTCTTCGGCCGCTGGATCTTCTGGCCGGCGATCCCCCACCTCGGCACGCCGAACCCGGCGGACCGGGGGCTCTGGGCCCGGATGGGCGGCCGTATCTCCGCCCGTCCCCGCATGGTCTGGGGTGTCACGGCGGCGATCCTGGCGATCTGCTCGCTCGGACTGATCCAGTTGCGCGCGGAGGGCATCAGCAACGCGGACGCGTTCACCGGGAAACCCGACTCGATCGTCGGCCAGGAGGTGTCCGCGCGGTACTTCCCGGCGGGCAGCGGTGATCCGCTCGTCGTCATCAGCAACGAGGCACAGGCCCGGCAGGTCGGCGAGGCCGTCGCCGCCACGCGCGGAGTCGTCCCCGAGTCGCTCGGCCTGCCCCCGGGGACCAAACCCTCCTTCGAGGGCAAGGTGCTGTTCGAGGCCACCATGACCGACCCGGCCGACAGCGAGGCCGCGAAGCAGACCGTGGAACGGGTCCGGGACGCCGTGCACGCGGTGCCGGACGCCGACGCCCAGGTGGGCGGCGGTACGGCGGCCCTGCTGGACATGGACAGGGCCACCACGCACGACAACATCCTGATCATCCCGCTGGTGCTGGTCGTCGTCCTGCTGATCCTGTGCGCGCTCCTGCGCGCGCTCATCTCCCCGCTGCTGCTGGTCGGGACGGTGATCCTGTCGTTCGCGGCGGCCCTCGGCATCAGCGCGCTCGCGTTCCGGTACCTCTTCGACTACGCGGGCGAGTCGACGGACTTCCCGCTGTTCGTCTTCGTCTTCCTGGTGGCCCTCGGCATCGACTACAACATCTTCCTGACCACCCGTATCCGCGAGGAGGCGGCCCGCCAGGGCACCCGCCCCGGCGTGGTGACCGGCCTCGCCGCGACGGGCGCGGTCATCACCTCCGCCGGCCTGGTCCTCGCCGGCACCTTCGCCGCCCTCGGCACGCTCCCCATGGTCGCCTTCGCGGAGATCGGCTTCGCGGTCGCCCTGGGAGTCCTCCTGGACACCTTCATCGTGCGATCGGTGCTGGTGACGTCCCTGTTCCTGGACGTGGGCCCGAAGGTGTGGTGGCCACACGCCCTGGCCAAGGAGGAGGAGCCCCATCCGGGGGCACGGGGAACCGAGCAACCGGCCACGACGGCCCCGCGCTCACCCGACTAGCCAAGCCTCGTGGCGAGTTGGTCAGCCCGTCCGGCGGATGAGAGCCAGATACATCGCGTCGGTGCCGTGCAGATGCGGCCACAGCTGGACGTCCGGTCCCTCACCGAGTTCCGGCACGCCCGCCAACAGAGGCCGCGCGTCGACGAGTTCGGCCTCCGGACGCTGCTTGAGGACGTCGTCGACCACCGCCCGGGTCTCCGCGAGATGCGGCGAGCACGTGGCGTAGCCGACGACTCCGCCGACCCGCACGGAGTCGAGGGCCGTGTGCAGCAGGGACCGCTGCAACGGCGCGAACCCGTCGAGGTCGTCCGGCCGCCGGCGCCAGCGGGCCTCGGGCCGCCGCCGCAGCGCGCCCAGGCCCGTGCACGGCACGTCCATCAGCACCCGGTCGAACGAGCCGGGCCGCCACGGCGGCCGGGTCCCGTCGGCGGCGATGACCTGATACGGCCCCGGGTTCCCGTCGAGCGCCTTGGCGACGAGTCCCGCCCGGTGCGGCTGCTTCTCGGAGGCGAGCAGCAGGGCCCCGCGCTCGGCGGCGAGAGCGGCGAGCAGCGCGGCCTTGCCACCGGGCCCGGCACATCCGTCGAGCCACTTCTCGTCCGGCCCGTCCAGGGGCGCGTTGGCGAGCGCCAGCGCGACGAGCTGGCTGCCCTCGTCCTGCACCCCGGCCCGGTTCTCCCGTACGGCCTCCACGGCACCGGGCTCCCCGCCCTCGGCCAGCCGTACGGCATACGGCGACCAGCGCCCCGGCACCGCCGCGTCCTCCCGCAGCAGCTCCTCGGCGGTGGCCCGCCCGGGCCGGGCGACCAGGGTCACCTCGGGCCGCTCGTTGTCGGCCGCCAGCAGGTCCTCGATGCCGGCCCGGCCACCGCCGAGCGAGTCCCAGAGCGCGGAGACGACCCAGCGGGGGTGCGAGTGCACGACGGCGAGGTGGTCCTCGGGGTCCTCGTCGTAGGGCGGCGCGACCTTCTCCAGCCACGCGTCGAGATCGTTCTGCGCGATCTTCCGCAGCACGGCGTTGACGAACTTGGCCCGCCCGTCGCCGAGCACGACCCGGGCGAGCTCGACGGAGGCCGAGACCGCGGCGTGCGTGGGGATGCGCGTCCCGAGCAGCTGGTGCGCACCCAGGCTGAGCACGTCGAGCACGGGCGGGTCGACCTCCCGCAGCGGCCGGTCGACGCACGCGGCGATGATCGCGTCGTACGTCCCCTGCCGCCGCAGCGTCCCGTACACCAGCTCCGTCGCCAGCGCCGCGTCCCGTGTGTCGAAGTCGCCCTTCTCGCGCGCCTTGCGCAGCAGCGGCGGCAGGACGAGGTTGGCGTACGCGTCCCGCTCGTCCACGGCCCGCAGCGCCTCGAAGGCGAGCATGCGGACGGGGTCCTTCTGGGGCCGGCGGTAGGGCTTGCCGGGCTTGCGGGGACTACGGGGCTGACGGGGCTGGTCACTCACGAAAAAGGTGCTCCGGATTTCAGAAGAGGCGACGCACCAAGCGTAAGTCCGCCGCCCCCGCCTCACGCTCCGAGGGTCTCGCCCTCGCCGATGCGCACCCCGCGCGCCCAGTCGGCGGCCTTCATCGGCTTCTTGCCCTGGGCCTGCACCCACAGCAGCTCGATCGCGTACGACGCGGTACCGACGTGGACGCTGTTCTTCCCCACGGCGAGCGCACCGGGGGCGAGGTCGGTCCGCTCGGGGACGGGCCGGACCTGGATCAGCTTGAGCCGCTCGCCCCGGAAGACGGTCCACGCCCCGGGCGCCGGCGTACACCCGCGCACCACCCGGTCCACCCGCAGCGCGGGCGTGCCCCAGTCCACCTGGGCGTCCTCTACGGTGATCTTCGGAGCCACGGTGATGCCCTCGGCCGGCTGCGGTACGGCCTTCAGCGTGCCGTCCTCGATGCCGTCCATGGTGGCGGCGAGCAGCCCGGAGCCGGCGAAGGCGAGCCGGGTGAGCAGGTCACCGCTGGTGTCGGTGGACCGGATCTCCTCGGTGACCGTGCCGTAGACCGGTCCGGAGTCGAGCCCCTCCTCGATGAGGAAGGTCGAGGCACCGGTGATCTCGTCCCCCGCCATGATGGAGTGCTGCACGGGCGCGGCCCCGCGCCAGGCGGGCAGCAGCGAGAAGTGCAGGTTGACCCAGCCGTGGACGGGGACGTCGAGGGCGACCCTGGGCAGCAGGGCGCCGTAGGCCACGACGGGACAGCAGTCGGGGGCGATGGCGCGCAGCCGCTCCAGGAACTCGGGGTCCCGCGGCTTCACCGGCTTCAGCACCTCGATCCCGGCCTCCTCGGCCCGCTCGGCGACGGGGCTCGCGACCAGTCGGCGCCCGCGCCCGGCCGGCGCGTCGGGCCGCGTAACGACGGCGGCCACCTCGTGCCGCCCGGAGGCGATGAGAGCGTCCAGGGCGGGAACGGCGACCTCGGGGGTACCGGCGAAGACCAGCTTCATGGGTGGGTTCGGGCCTCTCGGGCGGCGACTGCGGGCAACGCACAAGTGTATGGCGCCCGTGTGCCACGCGGCGCCGCCTGCGGTGATCGCGGCGCGCACCCCCCGGCCGGGGCGCACGCATATGCCCCTACGCCCCCGGTGCGTGACCAGCGGAGCGCCCACGCGTTGGTCAAGAAAGAGTTGACCACAGCGGGCCGCACATCGCGCGGCCCGACCTTTTCATCGCCGGTTCGAGAGGCTTGTTCATGGCCGACCACGCAACCCACGACGCCCAGGCTCGGGCCAGCCTGCACTTGCTGGTGCGGGACATCGAGCGGGTCCGCCGGCAGGTGGACGCACTGCGCACGCTCACCGCCCAGCTGGGCAACGTCTACCGCCCGCGCCGCTCCGGTCCCTCCACGGGCTTCGTCGTCTACGGACGCGCCCCCGCCCCGACGGTGCGTCTCGCCCAGGAACTGCGGGACAGTGTCGAGACCCTGGTCACGGCCGCGGTGGATTTCGACCGTTCGCTCGGGTTCTCGTGGGACGCGGTGGGTTCCGCCCTCGGAGTCACCAAGCAGGCGGTGCACCGCCGTTACGGCGCCCGTCGCGCCACCGCCCAGGCGGCCGCCGAGACCGAGCGGGCCACGGACACCACGAGCTCCCACCCCGTCAACGTCGGTACCGGCATCTCCACCGTGCCGACGGTCCCCGCCGCCCGCTCCATGCCGACCCAGCCGACCGCCGGCAGCCCGACCCTCCGCGACGAGGCCAGGCCCACCGCCTTCCCCGGCCCTCGCAACGGCTGACTCCCCCCTGCTTCCCTGCCCTCCCGGCACGCGCCCCGGGAGGGCAGACGCATGTCGTACGCCGATCGCGTCCGCGTGGTCCACGACGGTGCGGTGCGCGGTGGTGAACGGGTACATGGTCCGTGTACTCACTTGGGGCGGGCTTGTGCCGGGCCTTGCTGGTCCGGGGCGGGGTGTGCCGCTCCGGCTGATCCGCAGCCGGGTGTGCGCGGCACTCTGCTCGTCTGGGGCGGACGTGTGCCGGCCTCCGCTCGTCCGAGGACACGGGCGTGCTGCCCCGGCTGATCCGCGGCCGGATGCGCGCGGCACCCTGCCGGTCCGGAGCGGACGCGTGCCGTCTCCTACTGGTCCGAGGCCGATGTGTGCCGCCCCCGGCTGCTCCGAAGCCGGATGCGCGCGGCACCCTGCGCATCCGGGGCGGACGGGGGCTGTCGTCTTCTGGTCCGGGGATGTACACCGCCCCCGACTCGTCCGAGGCCGGAAACGCGCGCCACCCTGCTCACCCGGGGCGGACCCCCTGCTACCCCCCGCCGGCCGGAGGCCGATGCACGCCGCCCCCGCTCACCCGATGTCGGGCGGATCGATCCGCACCCGCACCGCGGCCTCCCCGCCCCCGCGCGCCATCCGAGCCGCCTGTGCGGCCTTCAGCGCGGCGGCCAGCGCCGCCCCGCTGCCCGGGGGCACCCGGATCAGCGCGCGCTCCCAGTGCTCCCCCGGGGGCGGTCCGCCCACCCGCCGCGGGCGTCCCGGGCCCGTGACGGGCAGCGGCACCGGTCCCAACACCTCGGCGTCCGAGGGCAGTTCCACTGCGCCCATGAATTCCGCGACGGCCTCGGCGGTCGCCGACACGGCCGCCATTCTCGACACCGGCGGGAACCCCAGCTCGCCCCGCTCGGCGAGCTCGCGCACCGCGTGGCCCACCGGATCCCAGCGCACCAGCGCCTGCACGGGCCGCAGCGTGGGCTCGGCGACGATCACGACCGTGCCCCCCGCGCCCTGCGGCCGTACGAGTGAGGCGGCCGCGATCCACCGCCGCAGCGCGTCCTCACCGGCGCGCAGGTCGGGCCGTCCGAGCATGGCCCAGCCGTCCAGCAGCAGGGCGGCCGCGTAGCCGCCCTCGGCGACGGGTTCGGCACCCGGCGTGCTCACCACCAGCGCGGGCGCCGACGGCACGGTGTCCAGCACGTGCTCGCGCCCCGACGTCCGCACCGCGACCGCCGGAAACGCCCTGCCCAGCTCCTCGGCGGTCCGCCGCGCGCCCACGACCTGCGCCCGCAGCCGGAAGCCGCCGCACTCCGGGCAGTGCCAGGCGCCTTCCCCCTGCCCACACCACCCGCATCGCAGCGCGGCCCCGGATTCCTGGCCCTCCAGGGGTCCGGCACAGTGCCGACACCGGGCCGGGGCACGGCAGTTGGCGCACGCCATTCTCGGCACGTAGCCCCGCCGGGGCACCTGCACGAGCACCGGCCCGTGCCGCAGCCCCTCCCTGACGGCCTGCCAGGCGAGCGTCGGCAGGCGGGCGGCCCGCGCCGCCTCGTCGCGCGCGAGGTCACCGTCCCCCACCGTCCTGACCAGGGGTGCGGCGGCCCGCACCTGGTCCCGGGTGGCGACCAGGGGTCGGGCCCAGCCGCTCTCCACGAGTTGCGCGGCCTCCACGGTGCAGCTCCAACTGCCCAGCAGGAAGCCGCACTTGTCCTGGGCGGCCCGCAGCAGGAGCACCTCGCGGGCATGGGGCTGGGGTGCGTGCTGCTCGCTGTGGCTGTCGTCACCGTCGTCCCAGACGGCGACCAGACCAAGATCCTGTACCGGCGCGAACATGGCGGCCCGGGTCCCGATGACGGCCCGGACGGCCCCCCGGCGCACGGCGAGCCACTCCCGGTACCGCTTCTCGGGTCCGGCGTCGGCGGTGAGCACCGCGTGACGCCCCTCCCCCAGCAGCGCGGTCAGCGCGGCGTCGACCCGCGCCACCGCCCGCCCGTCCGGCAGGACGACGAGCGCCCCGCGTCCGGAGGCCAGCGTCGCCACGACGGCCCGCGCCAGCTCCTCGCTCCACTCGGGGCCCGGCAGGGCGTTCCACACGGCCCGCGGCGCGCCCCCCGAGGCCAGGGACTCGACAAACGCGCCCCCGCGCTCGTACCGCCCCCAGGACCCCACGTCGGGCACCCCGGGAGGGGGCAGCGGGTCGGGCGAGGGCCGCTGCTCGGCCCGCGCGCTGCGCGGCGGAACCGCCAGCTGCAACACATCGGCCAGACTCCCCGCGTACCGGTCCGCCACGGCACGGGCCAGCCCCAACAGCTCCGCGCCGAGCACCGGCTCGGGCGAGACGACCTGAGCCAGCGCCGCCAACGGCCCGGAGTAGTCCGACTCGGCCAGCCGCTCCACGAGAAAGCCGTCGATCAGCCCCCCGCCCTCACGCCGCCCGTCCCGCACCCGATGCCGCCCGGCCCCGAACCGCACCCGGACCCGCACCCCGGGCTGCGCCTGCTCATCGAGCTCCTCCGGCACCGCGTAGTCGAAGTACCGGTCAAGATGCAGCACGCCCTTGTCGACCAGCACCCGGGCGACAGGCAGCTCCTTGGCCAGCGCGGCCCCCCGCCAGGTCCGCGGCTTGGCCCGCGGCACCTGAGCCTTCCGCACACTCTCCCGAATAAGGGCAAGCTGCTCCGGCGCCCCGGCCTCCCCCGAGCGCTCCACACCCTCATCCTCGCTGCTCACCTTTGCATTCTTACCAAACCCGACTGACAACGCCCCCGCCCGAGCCCCC
This sequence comes from Streptomyces lincolnensis, assembly GCF_001685355.1. Taxonomy (GTDB): domain Bacteria; phylum Actinomycetota; class Actinomycetes; order Streptomycetales; family Streptomycetaceae; genus Streptomyces; species Streptomyces lincolnensis. The sequence goes on from NZ_CP016438.1 coordinate 2,001,117, forward strand.
GAAGCGCCCAGCCCTCCCCTCATGGCCGGAATCGCTTTCTCGACATGTCCCCGGACCCGTGAAACACCAAGGCCCGGCGCCCCCGAAGGGGCACCGGGCCTCATGGCAAGCCGTGGGACCTTACAGCCCCGCCGCCTTCCGCAGCGCGTCCACGCGGTCCGTCTTCTCCCAGGTGAACTCGGGGAGCTCGCGGCCGAAGTGGCCGTAGGCCGCGGTCTGGGCGTAGATCGGGCGCAGGAGGTCGAGGTCGCGGATGATGGCGGCCGGGCGGAGGTCGAAGACCTCGTCGATCGCCTTCTCGATCCTGTCGGTGTCGACCTTCGCGGTACCGAAGGTCTCGACGAAGAGACCGACCGGCTCGGCCTTGCCGATGGCGTAGGCGACCTGGACCTCGCAGCGGGTGGCGAGGCCCGCGGCGACGACGTTCTTGGCGACCCAGCGCATCGCGTACGCCGCGGAGCGGTCCACCTTGGACGGGTCCTTGCCGGAGAAGGCGCCGCCGCCGTGGCGGGACATGCCGCCGTAGGTGTCGATGATGATCTTGCGGCCGGTGAGGCCGGCGTCGCCCATCGGACCGCCGATCTCGAAGCGGCCGGTCGGGTTCACCAGGAGGCGGTAGCCCTCGGTCTCCAGCTTGATGCCCTCGTCGAGGAGCGCCTTCAGCTCCGCCTCGACGACGAACTCACGGATGTCGGGGGCGAGCAGCGACTCCAGGTCGATGTCGCTGGCGTGCTGCGAGGAGACCACGACCGTGTCCAGACGGACCGCCTTGTCACCGTCGTACTCGATGGTGACCTGCGTCTTGCCGTCGGGGCGCAGGTAGGGGATGGTGCCGTTCTTGCGGACCTCGGAGAGGCGCTTGGACAGGCGGTGCGCCAGGAAGATCGGCAGCGGCATCAGGGTCGGCGTCTCGTCGCACGCGTAGCCGAACATCAGGCCCTGGTCGCCGGCGCCCTGCTTGTCGAGTTCGTCCTCGTCGCCCTCGACACGCTGCTCGTAGGCGGTGTCGACGCCCTGGGCGATGTCCGGGGACTGCGCGCCGATGGACACCGAGACGCCGCAGGAGGCGCCGTCGAAGCCCTTCTTGGAGGAGTCGTAGCCGATCTCCAGGATCTTGTCGCGCACCAGCTGCGCGATGGGTGCGTAGGTCTTGGTGGTGACCTCGCCGGCCACGTGCACCAGGCCGGTGGTGATCAGCGTCTCGACGGCGACCCGGGACGACGGGTCCTCCTTGAGCAGCGCGTCGAGGATGGTGTCGCTGATCTGGTCAGCGATCTTGTCGGGGTGACCCTCGGTCACGGACTCCGAGGTGAACAAGCGACGGGACACAACGCTCCCTGGGGTTGCAGCGGCTGCTGGCTGATCATGGGCGGACGGGCTCGGGAGCTGCGCCCGGCACCGTCCGAGAACAGTTTATCGGTCGTGCCCGGCCATCGGCCTCCCTGTCTCGACACTCGGGAGTGCTGTGACCTGCGGCACGGGCATTCTGCCCAATCCCGAGCGGGGTTGGCCAGGGGCGCCACGCCTCAATCTGCGCGACTCCAGCGATGCCTGGGACAGGGCGAACCTTCACTTCAGGCGCTGGACCACCAGATCCCACACGGTTTCGGCCAGCGCTTCCTTCGGGCCGTGCGGGACCGGCGTCTCACTGCCGTCGGTGCCCAGGACCACGGCCTCGTTCTCCTCGGAGCCGAAGGTTCTGCGCTCCCCCACCTCGTTCACCACGAGGAGGTCACAGCCCTTGCGCCGCAGCTTCTCGCGGCCGTTGGCCAGCACGTCGTCGGTCTCCGCGGCGAAGCCGACGACGACCTGGCCGGGGCGGGCGCGGTCGGCCGAGATCTCCGCGAGGATGTCCGGATTCCGCACCAGCACGATCGGGTCCGGGTCGTGGCCGTCCTTCTTCTTGATCTTGCCTTCCGCGTACGCCGCCGGCCGGAAGTCGGCGACCGCGGCGGCCATCACGACCGCGTCGGCGTCCGCGGCGGCCTTCAGGACCGCCTCGCGCAGCTGGACGGCCGTGCCGACCGGGACGACATCCACGCCCGCCGGGTCCGGCAGGGCGGTGTTGGCCGCGAGCAGCGTCACCCGGGCCCCGCGCGCGGCGGCGGTGCGGGCCAGGGCGTAGCCCTGCTTGCCGGAGGAGCGGTTGCCGAGGAAGCGGACCGGGTCCAGGGGCTCGCGGGTGCCGCCGGCGCTGACGACGACATGGCGGCCCTTGAGGTCGGGTTCGGTGACGCCCCGGGCGAGTACGCGGCGGCAGAGGGCGTAGATCTCCGTCGGGTCGGGCAGCCGGCCCTTGCCGGTGTCGACGCCGGTGAGGCGCCCGACGGCCGGCTCGATGACGACGGCGCCGCGGCGGCGCAGTGTCGCCACGTTCTCCTGGGTGGCCGGGTGCTCCCACATCTCCGTGTGCATGGCGGGCGCGAAGACGACCGGGCAGCGGGCGGTGAGCAGGGTGTTCGTCAGCAGGTCGTCGGCGAGGCCGTGGGCCGCCTTGGCGAGCACGTCCGCGGTCGCCGGGGCGACGACCACCAGGTCGGCGTGCTGGCCGATACGGACGTGCGGGACCTCGTGGACGTCGTCCCACACCTCGGTCGAGACCGGGTTGCCGGACAGCGCGGACCAGGTGGCGGCGCCGACGAAGTGCAGGGCGGAGTCGGTGGGGACGACGCGCACGTCGTGGCCCGTCTCGGTCAGCCTGCGCAACAGCTCGCAGGCCTTGTAGGCGGCGATGCCCCCGCTGACCCCCAGCACGACCTTCGGCTTGTCCACGTCTCTCCCCGGCTCGGCAACGTACGGCTCCATGCTGCATCACGGTGGGGGCCGACCCCCACACCCCCGAGCAGACCACAGGCCCGACAGTGGCACTGCCGGGCCTGTGGACAAGCCAGCTCAAAGCTGAAAATGCTACTTACTGCGCCGGGCCCTCTACGGCCTCGGACGTCAGCAGACCCGCGTTGATCTCGCGGAGGGCGATCGAGAGCGGCTTCTCGTGGACGTGGGTGTCCACCAGCGGACCGACGTACTCGAGGAGGCCCTCGCCGAGCTGCGAGTAGTACGCGTTGATCTGGCGGGCCCGCTTGGCCGCGTAGATCACGAGGCTGTACTTCGAGTCGGTGGCCTCGAGGAGCTCGTCGATCGGCGGGTTGATGATGCCCTCGGGCGCGGAGATGGAAGAGGACACGCTCTACCTTCCGATGGATGGGAAAAGATCGGTCGTGATCACGGCACCGGCGGCCCGAGTACTCATGGGCACACCACTAGTGATCACACAACATCCATCAAGGCTAGCAGCTCGCGAGCCACGTCCTCGACGGAGGTGTTGACCAAGGTCACGTCGAACTCGGGTTCGGCCGCCAGTTCGATCTTGGCCGCCTCAAGACGGCGTTCGATCACCTCGGGCGGCTCGGTGCCCCGTCCGGTCAGTCTGCGCACGAGCTCCTCCCAGGAGGGAGGAGCCAGGAACACCAGCTGGGAGTCCGCCATGGACTCGCGGACCTGCCGGGCCCCCTGGAGATCGATCTCCAGAAGGACGGGCTCGCCCGCCTCCAGCCGCTCCAGCACGGCCGCACGCGGCGTGCCGTAGCGGTTGCCGGCGAACTCGGCCCACTCCAGCAGCTCCCCGTTGGCGATCAGCTTGTCCATCTCCTCGTCGGTGACGAAGAAGTACTGGACACCGTGCTTCTCGCCGGGGCGGGGCTTGCGGGTCGTCGCCGACACCGAGAGCCAGACCTCGGGGTGTTCCTTGCGCATATGGGCGACGACCGTGCTCTTGCCGACCCCGGAGGGGCCGGAGAGCACGGTCAGCCGCGGACGTTCACTCATGCAGCGATTATTCCAGCAATCCCGGAGTGCCCGGGACTCCCTCCCCGGAGTGACCCGGTTCAGGAACCGGTGCTGCCGAACTCACGCTCCAGGGAGGCGATCTGGTTGGAACCGAGGCCGCGCACACGGCGGCTCTCGGAGATGCCGAGTCGCTCCATGATCTGCTTGGCGCGGACCTTGCCCACGCCCGGCAGGGACTCAAGCAGCGCGGAGACCTTCATCTTGCCGATGACGTCGTTCTCCTGGCCCTGCTTGATGACCTCATGCAGGGAGGCGCCGGAGTGCTTGAGTCGATTCTTGACCTCGGCCCGCTCCCGGCGAGCCGCGGCGGCCTTTTCGAGCGCGGCTGCGCGCTGTTCAGGGGTAAGGGGCGGAAGAGCCACGCCTACGTCACCTCGGATGTCGAACTGTCGGATACGGACCGGTGAGGAACCTAGTCGCCCCACACCTGGCGAGCCACGAGCAACACGCTTGCCCGTTGACTCTCGTCGGAGACTAGCGGCCAAGGGCGCCAGAGTCAGCGAGAACAGCGGAAAAGTCCTGGTCAGCCTTTGCCAGGCCAGACATTTCAGACATACTGCCCCGGATTTGAGAATGTATTCAGACTCAAGTCGGCCCCGAACCACTCATCGGAGGACTTGACCGAAGCATCCGGAACACTCACGCGGAGGCCACCGCGGCCCTGATCTCCTCCGCGAACCGGTCCGCGGCCGCGCGCAGCGCACCGGTGTCGGGGCCGTGCCGCAGCACCCCCCGGCTGACGTTCGGGACGACATTGCGCACCGCCGCCCCGAAGACCGCGGGAAGATCGGCCGGCGTGGCCCCCTGGGCGCCGATGCCGGGCGCCAGGAGCGGACCGTTGATGTCCAGGTCGTAGGACGACAGGTCGCCGAGCGTGGCGCCCACGACGGCCCCGAAGGAGCCGAGGGGCTCCTCCCCCGTGTTCTCGGCCGCCAGGTGCGCCAGCATCGTCGCTCCGACGCTCCGGCCGTCCGCGCGGACCGCGTGCTGGACCTCGCCGCCCTCCGGGTTGGAGGTCAGCGCCAGCACGAACAGTCCCGCGCCGCTCTCGCGCGCCAGGGCGATCGCCGGGGAGAGCGACCCGTAGCCGAGGTACGGCGAGACGGTCAGGGCGTCCGAGAAGAGCGGGGCGTCCTCGCGGAGGAAGGATTCGGCGTAGGCGGCCATGGTGGAGCCGATGTCGCCGCGCTTGGCGTCCATCACGACCAGGGCGCCGGCCGCCCGCGCCTCCTCGACCGACTTCTCCAGGACGGCGACGCCACGCGATCCGAAGCGCTCGAAGAAGGCGCTCTGCGGCTTCAGGACGGCGACCTGGTCGGCCATCGCCTCGACGACGGTACGGCTGAACCGCTCCAGGCCCGCCACGTCGTCGTCCAGGCCCCACTCGGCCAGCAGGGACGCGTGCGGGTCGATGCCCACGCAGAGCGGGCCGCGCTCGTCCATCGCCCGGCGCAGGCGCGTGCCGAAGGGCTCCAGGGTCATACCGGCTTCCTCACGTCGGCGCCGACCGCGTCGGCGAGGGTGGCGTACGGGCTCGTGCGCAGGCGTGCCAGCAGCCCCTTGTGGATGGCGCGACCCCAGAAGGGGCCCTCGTAGACGAAGGCGCTGTAGCCCTGGACCAGCGTGGCGCCCGCCAGGATGCGCTGCCAGGCGTCCTCGGCGTTCTCCACGCCGCCGACACCCACGAGGGTGATCCGGTCGCCCACGCGCGCGTACAGGCGCCTCAGGACCTCCAGGGAGCGGGCCTTCAGGGGCGCGCCGGACAGGCCGCCCGTCTCCTTCACCAGGGAGGTCGCGGAGGTCAGACCGAGGCCCTCGCGCGCGATGGTGGTGTTGGTGGCGATGATCCCGTCCAGACCGAGCTCGACGGCCAGGTCGGCGACCGCGTCCACGTCCTCGTCCGCGAGATCGGGGGCGATCTTCACGAGGAGCGGGACGTGGCGCGAGGCGACCCGGCGGTCGGCGGCCTCGCGGACGGCGCTCAGCAGGGGGCGCAGCGCCTCGGTGGCCTGGAGGTTGCGCAGACCGGGCGTGTTGGGCGACGACACGTTCACGACCAGGTAGTCGGCGTACGGTGCCAGCCGCTCGGCCGACTTCACGTAGTCGTCGACGGCCTCCGCCTCGGGAACGGCCTTGGTCTTGCCGATGTTCACCCCGACGACCGTCCTGAAGACGGGCTCACGGGACGCCAGGCGGGCCGCCACGGCCAGCGAGCCGTCGTTGTTGAAGCCCATGCGGTTGATCAGCGCGCGGTCCTTCACGAGGCGGAAGAGCCGCCGCTTGGGGTTGCCGGGCTGGGCCTCCCCCGTCACCGTGCCGATCTCCACGTGGTCGAAGCCGAGCATCGACATGCCGTCGATGGCGACGGCGTTCTTGTCGAAGCCGGCCGCGAGCCCGAAGGGGCCGTGCATGCGCAGCCCGAAGGCCTCGGTGCGCAGTTCCTTGTACCGGGGCGCGAGCGCGGCGGCGAGGAAGGTGCGCAGCACGGGGACGCGGGCGGCGAGGCGGATCCAGCGGAAGGCCAGGTGGTGGGCCTCCTCCGGGTCCATGTGCTGGAAGACGAGACGGAAAAAGATCTTGTACATGCTGTCCTCACCAAGAATGGTGTCCTCACCAAGAGGGGGACACCGTTTCCGGTGTCCCCCTCAGGGCTGCTAGTCGCGGGCCGCGATCAGGTGTTCCGCGTGTTCCTGGAGCGAGCGGACGCCCACGTCGCCGTGCTTGAGCGCGTCGATGCCCTGGACGGCGGCGGCGAGCGCCTGGACCGTCGTCAGACACGGCACCGACCGCGCCACGGCCGCCGTACGGATCTCGTAGCCGTCGAGGCGGCCGCCGGTTCCGTAGGGCGTGTTGACGATGAGGTCGACCTCGCCGTCGTGGATGAGCTGGACGATGGTCTTCTCGCCGTTGGGGCCGACGCCCTCGGACTGCTTGCGCACCACCGTGGCGTTGATGCCGTTGCGCTTGAGGACCTCGGCCGTGCCGGAGGTGGCGAGCAACTCGAAGCCGTGGGCGACGAGTTCACGCGCCGGGAAGATCATCGAGCGCTTGTCGCGGTTGGCGACCGAGATGAACGCGCGGCCCTTGGTGGGCAGCGGGCCGTAGGCGCCGGCCTGCGACTTGGCGTAGGCCGTGCCGAAGACGGCGTCGATGCCCATGACCTCGCCGGTGGAACGCATCTCCGGGCCGAGGACCGTGTCGACGCCGCGGCCGTGCACGTCGCGGAAGCGCGACCACGGCATGACGGCCTCCTTGACGGAGATCGGCGCGTCGAGCGGGAGTTCGCCGCCGTCGCCGTTCGCCGGAAGCAGCCCCTCCGCGCGGAGTTCGGCGATGGTCGCGCCGAGCGAGATCCGGGCGGCGGCCTTCGCCAGCGGCACCGCGGTCGCCTTCGAGGTGAAGGGGACCGTACGGGACGCGCGCGGGTTGGCCTCCAGGACGTAGAGGATGTCGCCGGCCATCGCGAACTGGATGTTGATCAGGCCGCGTACGCCGACCCCCTTGGCGATGGCCTCCGTCGAGGCCCGCAGGCGCTTGATGTCGAAGCCGCCGAGCGTGATCGGGGGCAGGGCGCACGCGGAGTCGCCGGAGTGGATGCCGGCCTCCTCGATGTGCTCCATGACCCCGCCGAGGTAGAGCTCGGTGCCGTCGTAGAGCGCGTCGACGTCGATCTCGATCGCGTCGTCGAGGAAGCGGTCGACCAGGACCGGCCGGGAGGGGCTGATCTCGGTCGACTCGGCGATGTAGGACGACAGCCGGGTCTCGTCGTAGACGATCTCCATGCCGCGTCCGCCGAGGACGTACGACGGCCGGACCAGGACCGGGTAGCCGATCTCGTCGGCGATGGCCTTGGCCTCGGCGAAGGTGGTGGCGGTGCCGTGCTTGGGGGCCGGGAGACCCGCCTCGGCGAGCACGCGGCCGAAGGCGCCGCGGTCCTCGGCTGCGTGGATGGCCTCCGGCGGGGTGCCCACGATCGGCACGCCGTTGTCCTTCAGCGCCTGGGCCAGGCCCAGCGGGGTCTGGCCGCCCAGCTGGACGACGACGCCGGCGATCGGGCCCGCCAGGGACTCGGCGTGGACGATCTCCAGCACGTCCTCCAGGGTCAGCGGCTCGAAGTACAGCCGGTCGGAGGTGTCGTAGTCCGTGGAGACGGTTTCCGGGTTGCAGTTGACCATAACGGTCTCGTAGCCGGCCTCGCTCAGCGCGAAGGAGGCGTGGACGCAGGAGTAGTCGAACTCGATGCCCTGGCCGATGCGGTTGGGGCCGGAGCCCAGGATGATGACGGCCGGCTTCTCGCGCGGGGCGACCTCCGTCTCCTCGTCGTAGGAGGAGTAGAAGTACGGCGTCTTCGCGGCGAACTCGGCGGCGCAGGTGTCGACCGTCTTGTAGACCGGGCGCACGCCCAGCGCGTGCCGCACCTCGCGCACGACGTCCTCGCGCAGGCCGCGGATCTCGCCGATCTGCTGGTCGGAGAAGCCGTGCCGCTTGGCCTCGGCCAGCAGGTCGGGGTCCAGCTTCGGCGCCGCGGCGAGCTCGTCGGCGATCTCCTTGATGAGGAAGAGCTGGTCGACGAACCAGGGGTCGATCTTCGTGTACTCGAAGACCTCCTCCGGCGTGGCGCCCGCGCGGATCGCCTGCATGACGGTGTTGATCCGGCCGTCGGTGGGACGGACGGACTCCGCGAGCAGCGCTTCCTTGTCGCCGGGGTCGCCGACGAACGTGAACTGGCTGCCCTTCTTCTCCAGCGAGCGCAGCGCCTTCTGGAAGGCCTCGGTGAAGTTGCGGCCGATGGCCATGGCCTCGCCGACCGACTTCATGGTGGTGGTGAGGGTGGAGTCCGCGCTCGGGAACTTCTCGAAGGCGAACCGCGGGGCCTTGACGACCACGTAGTCGAGGGTGGGCTCGAAGGAGGCCGGGGTCTCCTGCGTGATGTCGTTCGGGATCTCGTCGAGGGTGTAACCGACGGCGAGCTTGGCCGCGATCTTGGCGATCGGGAAGCCGGTCGCCTTCGAGGCCAGGGCCGAGGAGCGCGAGACGCGCGGGTTCATCTCGATGACGATCACCCGGCCGTCGACCGGGTCGATCGCGAACTGGATGTTGCAGCCGCCGGTGTCGACGCCGACCTCACGGATGATCGCGATACCGACGTCACGAAGGCGCTGGTACTCGCGGTCGGTCAGTGTCATCGCGGGCGCGACGGTGATCGAGTCGCCGGTGTGGACGCCCATGGGGTCGAAGTTCTCGATGGAACAGACGACCACGACGTTGTCGTTCTTGTCGCGCATCAGCTCCAGCTCGTACTCCTTCCAGCCGAGGATGGACTCCTCAAGGAGCACCTCGGTGGTCGGGGAGAGCGTGAGGCCCTGGCCCGCGATGCGGCGCAGCTCCTCCTCGTCGTGGGCGAAGCCGGAGCCGGCGCCGCCCATGGTGAAGGACGGGCGGACGACGACCGGGTAGCCGCCGAGCGTCTCGACGCCCTTGAGGACGTCGTCCATGGAGTGGCAGATGACCGAGCGGGCGGACTCGCCGTGCCCGATCTTCGCGTGCACCGCTTCGACGACGTCCTTGAAGAGGTCGCGGTCCTCGCCCTTGTTGATGGCCTCGACGTTGGCGCCGATGAGCTCGACGCCGTACTTCTCCAGCGTCCCGGCCGCGTGCAGCGAGATCGCCGTGTTGAGGGCCGTCTGGCCGCCCAGGGTGGGCAGCAGGGCGTCGGGGCGCTCCTTGGCGATGATCTTCTCGACGAACTCCGGGGTGATCGGCTCGACGTAGGTGGCGTCGGCGATCTCCGGGTCGGTCATGATCGTCGCCGGGTTGGAGTTGACCAGGATGACCCTGAGTCCCTCGGCGCGCAGGATGCGGCAGGCCTGGGTGCCGGAGTAGTCGAACTCGGCGGCCTGGCCGATGACGATCGGGCCGGAGCCGATGACCAGGACGGACTGGATATCGGTGCGCTTAGGCACGCTGGCCCTCCAACTGAGCTGTGCTCATCAAAGACGTGAAGCGGTCGAACAGGTAGGCGGCGTCGTGCGGGCCGGCTGCCGCTTCGGGGTGGTACTGGACGCTGAAGGCCGGCTGGTCGAGGAGCTGGAGGCCCTCCACCACGTTGTCGTTGAGGCAGACGTGGGAGACCTCGGCGCGGCCGTAGGGGGTGTCGGACACCTTGTCGAGCGGGGCGTCGACGGCGAAGCCGTGGTTGTGCGCGGTGACCTCGACCTTGCCGGTCGTACGGTCCTGCACCGGCTGGTTGATGCCGCGGTGGCCGTACTTCAGCTTGTAGGTGCCGAAGCCGAGGGCGCGGCCCAAGATCTGGTTGCCGAAGCAGATGCCGAAGAGCGGCGTCTTTCGCTCCAGGACCGCCCGCATGACGGAGACCGGGTGGTCGGCGGTGGCCGGGTCGCCGGGGCCGTTGGAGAAGAACACGCCGTCCGGGTTCACGGCGTACACGTCCTCGACGGTCGCCGTGGCGGGCAGCACATGCACCTCGATGCCGCGCTCGGCCATCCGGTGCGGGGTCATGCCCTTGATGCCGAGGTCGACGGCGGCGACGGTGAACTTCGCTGTGCCAATCGGGACGGCTTCGCCGTCGGGGCCGATCGCGGGGACGACGTACGTCTCCTTGGTGGCGACCTCGGCGGAGAGGTTCGCGCCCTTCATCTCGGGGGCCTGGCGGACCTCGGCGAGCATGGTGCCGTCGTCGGGCAGCGCGTTGCCGGAGAAGATGCCGACGCGCATGGCGCCGCGCTCACGCAGGTGGCGCGTCAACGCGCGCGTGTCGATGCCGGAGATCCCGACGACGCCCTGCCGGGTGAGCTCCTCGTCCAGGGAGCGGCGCGAGCGCCAGTTGGAGGGCACGCGCGCGGGGTCGCGCACGACGTAGCCGGCGACCCAGATCCGCTGCGACTCGGCGTCCTCGTCGTTGACGCCGGTGTTGCCGACGTGCGGGGCGGTCATCACGACGACCTGGCGGTGGTACGACGGGTCGGTGAGGGTCTCCTGGTAGCCGGTCATGCCGGTGGAGAACACCGCCTCACCGAAGGTCACCCCCACGGCCCCGTAGGCACGGCCGCGGAAGATCCGGCCGTCCTCCAGGACGAGTACCGCGGGAGACACCTCTTTCCTCTGCGAGGCGGTCCCCTTCGTGGAGGTCGTCATCGTGCGCCTTCCGTTTCCGTCTTGTTGATCATGGAGTTAATGACGTCGACCCACTCGTTGTGCTCGGCCGCGTGGTCGGAGCGGAACCCGGAGTCGATCAGCCTGTCGCCGTGCGCCCAGGTCACCACGAGCAGCCCGCCCTCGGTCAGGACCTTGCCGGCGATGCCCTTGTCGAGCCGGGCCTCGCGCAGCTGCCCGGTCGGGACGAAGAAGTCGGCCGCGCCGGGGCGGACGACGTCGAGTCCGGCGTCCGTCAGCGTGAGCTCGACCCGGCTGCGGGTGCCGAGGCCGTGCGCCACGATGCGGTCGAGCCACTGTCCTGCGGTGGTGGAGCCGTGGTAGCGGCCGCTCATGCTCAGTTTCGCCGGGCCGGGGTCGTCCGGCGCGCTGGGCAGCTCGGGCAGGTCGCCCTGGAGCGTGCCGCGCCATTTCCAGCCCTCGCGCATCAGCCAGTAGACGAGCGCGACGAAGAGGGCGAGTCCGACGAGCCAGCCGACGCGGGCGGCCCAGTCGGTCACCTCGGCCGACTTCTGTTCGGCCGCGAGGTCGGCGCCGAATCCGGTCGCGAGCAGAGTTGCAGGTGTCACGTGAGCTTCCCGTCGACGAGCGTGGCCTTGCCCCGGAGCCACGTGTGCGTGACACGGCCCGGCAGCTCACGCCCCTCGTACGGGGTGTTGCGGCTGCGCGAGGCGAAGCCCGCGGGGTCCACGGACCCACGGTAAGCCGTGTCGACGAGCGTGAGGTTGGCGGGCTCACCTGCCGAGACGGGACGCCCGTGGCCCTGCGCCTGCCCGATCCGGGCGGGATTGACGGACATACGGTCGGCGACCCCGGCCCAGTCGATCAGCCCGGTGTCCACCATCGTCTCCTGGACCACTGACAACGCGGTCTCCAGGCCGACCATGCCCATGGCGGCCGCGGCCCACTCGCAGTCCTTGTCCTCGTGCGGGTGCGGGGCGTGGTCGGTGGCGACGATGTCGATCGTGCCGTCGGCGAGCGCCTCCCGCAGGGCGTACACGTCGCGCTCGGTGCGCAGCGGCGGGTTGACCTTGTAGACCGGGTTGTACGTGCGCACCAGCTCGTCGGTGAGCAGCAGGTGGTGCGGGGTGACCTCGGCGGTGACGTCGATGCCGCGGGACTTCGCCCAGCGCACGATCTCCACCGAGCCGGCGGTCGACAGGTGGCAGATGTGCACGCGGGAGCCGACGTGCTCGGCGAGCAGGACATCCCGGGCGATGATCGATTCTTCGGCCACCGCGGGCCAGCCCCCGAGCCCGAGCTCGGCGGAGACGATGCCCTCGTTCATCTGGGCGCCCTCGGTCAGCCGCGGCTCCTGCGCGTGCTGGGCGACGACCCCGCCGAAGGCCTTCACGTACTCCAGCGCGCGCCGCATGATCACGGCGTCGTCGACGCACTTGCCGTCGTCGGAGAAGACGGTCACGCCGGCCGCCGACTCGTGCATGGCACCCAGCTCGGCGAGCTTCCTGCCCTCCAGGCCGACGGTGACCGCGCCGATGGGCCGCACGTCGCAGTAGCCGTACTCCCGGCCCAGCCGCCAGACCTGCTCGACCACACCGGCGGTGTCGGCGACCGGGAAGGTGTTGGCCATGGCGAACACGGCGGTGAATCCGCCGGAGGCGGCCGCGCGGGTACCGGTCAGGACCGTCTCGGAGTCCTCGCGGCCGGGCTCGCGCAGATGCGTGTGCAGGTCGACCAGACCCGGCAGGAGCACCTTGCCGTCGGCCTCGACGACCTCGGCGCCCTCGGCCGGGAGGTTCGTGCCGACGGCCTCGATGACCGCACCGTCGATCAGCACGTCCTGCGGCTCGCCGCCGAGGACCTTCGCACCACGGATCAGGATCTTGCTCATGTGTCTTACTTCTCCTCGATACGGGTGTGGCTGACGGCGGGTTCGTTGCCACCCAGAAGCAGGTACAGGACCGCCATCCGGATGGAGACTCCGTTTGCGACCTGCTCGACGACGGTGCAGCGCTCGGAGTCGGCCACCTCGGCCGTGATCTCCATGCCGCGGACCATCGGACCGGGGTGCATCACGATGGCGTGCTCGGGCATCCGCGCCATGCGCTCGCCGTCGAGGCCGTAGCGCCGCGAGTACTCGCGCTCGGTCGGGAAGAACGCGGCGTTCATGCGCTCGCGCTGGACCCGCAGCATCATCACCGCGTCGGACTTGGCGAGCGTGCTGTCCAGGTCGTACGACACGTCGCACGGCCAGGTCTCGACACCGACCGGGACCAGGGTGGGCGGCGCGACCAGGGTGACCTGGGCGCCGAGGGTGTGCAGCAGGTCGACGTTGGAGCGGGCGACCCGGCTGTGCAGGATGTCGCCGACGATCGTGATGCGCCGCCCGGCCAGGTCCTGGCCGATCCCGGCGTCCCGCCCGACGAGCCGGCGGCGCATGGTGAAGGCGTCGAGCAGGGCCTGGGTGGGGTGCTGGTGGGTGCCGTCACCGGCGTTGATGACGGCCGCGTCGATCCAGCCGGAGTTGGCCAGCCGGTACGGCGCCCCGGAGGCGCCGTGCCGGATGACGACGGCGTCGACGCCCATCGCCTCCAGGGTCTGGGCGGTGTCCTTGAGGGACTCGCCCTTGGAGACGCTGGAGCCCTTGGCGGAGAAGTTGATGACGTCCGCCGACAGCCGCTTCTCGGCGGCCTCGAAGGAGATCCGGGTGCGGGTGGAGTCCTCGAAGAAGAGGTTGACGACGGTACGGCCGCGCAGGGTCGGCAGTTTCTTGATCGGCCGGTCGGCGACCCGGGCCATCTCCTCGGCGGTGTCGAGGATCAGGACGGCGTCGTCACGGGTGAGGTCGGCGGCCGAGATGAGATGACGCTGCATCTTTCAGGCTCCGTAAGGCAGTTCATATGGGGGAGATTCAGGGCAGGCCAGGGCACGCCGAGGACCGGCGTACGCCGTCTGCCTGCTACCGGTCCCGCTTCGCGCCGAGCAGCACGGTGTCGCGACCGTCCTCCTCGGCGAGCTGGACCTTGACCGTCTCCCGCAACGACGTGGGGAGGTTCTTGCCGACGTAGTCGGCGCGGATGGGCAGTTCGCGGTGGCCCCGGTCGACGAGGACCGCCAGCTGGACCGCGCGCGGGCGCCCGATGTCGTTCAGGGCGTCGAGGGCGGCGCGGATGGTGCGGCCGGAGAAGAGCACGTCGTCGACGAGGACGACCAGCCGGCCGTCGATGCCGTCACCGGGAATGTCCGTGCGGGCCAGCGCGCGCGGCGGGTGCATGCGCAGGTCGTCGCGGTACATGGTGATGTCGAGCGAGCCGACCGGGATCTGTCGTTCGGTGATCTGCTCCAGCTTGGCGGCGAGCCGCTGGGCGAGGAAGACGCCCCGGGTCGGAATGCCGAGGAGCACGACGTCGTCGGCGCCCTTGGCGCGTTCGACGATCTCGTGGGCGATGCGGGTCAGCACGCGTGCGATGTCGGGGCCCTCGAGAACGGGCCGCGCGTCGGACGGCTGTGCGTCCCGCTGGTTGTCCTGCGGATTGTCCTGCTGCGTGTCCATACGAAACGGACCTCCTTCTCCGCCTCACGGGACGGACCTTAAAGGACGTCGGATTTGCGCCATCCACGGTAGCAGGCCCGCGCGACACCGCAGATCACCCCCCTGGCGCCCCGCGGTCACCCCTTTGGCCCAACCCGTCACCGATACCACGGAAGAGTCGGTGCGGACCATTCGGCTTGACGCGGCAGAGTAACGCTGCGTAACCTCACAGTGAGTTACCAGCCGCGCGGCATGCACACAGCCGGCCGCGTCGACACAGTGCCGGGGAGCTATATGTCCAGCGAATACGCCAAACAGCTCGGGGCCAAGCTCCGGGCCATCCGCACCCAGCAGGGCCTTTCCCTCCACGGTGTCGAGGAGAAGTCCCAGGGACGCTGGAAGGCGGTTGTGGTCGGGTCGTACGAGCGCGGTGACCGCGCCGTGACCGTGCAGCGCCTTGCCGAGCTGGCGGATTTCTACGGGGTCCCCGTGCAGGAGCTGCTGCCGGGCACCACGCCGGGCGGTGCCGCCGAGCCGCCGCCGAAGCTGGTCCTCGACCTGGAGCGCCTGGCCCACGTGCCGGCCGAGAAGGCGGGCCCGCTCCAGCGCTACGCGGCCACGATCCAGTCGCAGCGCGGTGACTACAACGGCAAGGTGCTCTCGATCCGCCAGGACGACCTGCGCACCCTCGCCGTCATCTACGACCAGTCGCCCTCGGTCCTCACCGAGCAGCTGATCAGCTGGGGCGTGCTGGACGCGGACGCGCGCCGTGCGGTGGCGTCCCACGAGGAGAGCTGAGCCGCTCCCCACCTCAGCAGAAACGTACCGCCGGGGTGGCCGGAACCCATTGGGTTCCGGCCACCCCGGCGGTTTTTGGTACGTGGCGCGAGTCGCCCCGTGCGGGACGCGCGGCGGTGTCGCCGACCGACTCCCCCACAGAGGCGTCACCGGCCGCACAGGGCCCCCTGGCGCCCGTCTGCCGCACCCACCGCGGCGCCGCGTCCCGGCGGCACCCGGCGGAGGTAGGACCCGTCCGGCGGACGGGTCCTAGTCGCGACGCAGCGAGGCCTTGAGGTCCTTGAGGCGGCCGAGCAGACCGTTGACGAACGAAGGGGACTCGTCCGTGGAGAACTCCTTCGCCAGTTGCACCATCTCGTCGAGTACGACGGCGTCGGGCGTCTCGTCCACCCAGATCAGCTCGTAGGCGCCCAGGCGCAGGATGTTGCGGTCGACGACAGGCATCCGGTCCAGCGTCCAGCCGACGGAGTACTGCGCGATGAGCTCGTCGATGCGCTTCGCGTGTACCGCGTAGCCCTCGACCAGTTGCATCGTGTACTCGCTGACCGGCGGCTGCCGGGTGTCCTCCCGGGAGAGCCGGATCCAGTCCGCGAGGACCGTCAGCACGTCGGCGTCGCGCTGGTCGCCCTCGAAGAGGATCTGGAAGGCACGCTTGCGGGCCGTGTTGCGGGCAGCCACGGTTAGCTGTTCACCCGGCCGAGGTAGTCGCTCGTGCGGGTGTCGACCTTGATCTTCTCACCGGTGGTGATGAAGAGCGGGACGTTGATCTGGTGACCGGTCTCCAGGATGGCGGGCTTGGTGCCGCCGGTGGAGCGGTCGCCCTGGACGCCCGGCTCGGTCTCCTGCACGACGAGCTCGACGGCGGCCGGCAGCTCGACGAAGAGCACCTCGCCCTCGTGCTGCGCCACGGTGGCCGTGAAGCCCTCGATCAGGAAGTTGGCGGCGTCGCCGACGGCCTTGCGGTCGACCATGAGCTGGTCGTAGGTCTCCATGTCCATGAAGACGAAGTACTCGCCGTCCATGTAGGAGAACTGCATGTCGCGCTTGTCAATCGTGGCCGTTTCGACCTTGACGCCGGCGTTGAAGGTCTTGTCGACGACCTTGCCGGAGAGCACGTTCTTGAGCTTGGTGCGCACGAAGGCCGGGCCCTTGCCGGGCTTGACGTGCTGGAACTCGACGACGGACCACAGCTGGCCGCCATCGAGCTTGAGCACCAGGCCGTTCTTGAGGTCGTTCGTGGAAGCCACGGTTGCGGAATCTCCTGGACTGACGTGGACGACCCCGGCGCACGCACCTGTCTAAAGGGCGAGCAGCTCCTTGGTCGTGATGGTGAGTAGCTCGGGTCCGCCGTCCGCCTCGGGGCGGACGACGAGCGTGTCATCGATCCGGACGCCGCCCCGGCCCGGGAGGTGGACCCCGGGTTCGACGGTGACCGGCACGCAAGCGTCCAGTTTACCCATGGCCGCGGGGGCCAACTGCGGGTCCTCCTCGATTTCGAGCCCCACACCGTGCCCCGTCAGTGCCACAAGGCCCTCCCCGTACCCGGCGGAGTCCAGTACCTGACGGGCCGCGCGGTCCACGTCGCGGTAGGCGACGCCGGGTGCCAGCGCCTCGCGCCCGGCCCGCTGGGCAGCGAAGACGAGGTCGTACAGCT
Source organism: Streptomyces lincolnensis (assembly GCF_001685355.1). Classification (GTDB taxonomy): domain Bacteria; phylum Actinomycetota; class Actinomycetes; order Streptomycetales; family Streptomycetaceae; genus Streptomyces; species Streptomyces lincolnensis. The sequence goes on from NZ_CP016438.1 coordinate 2,018,081, forward strand.
CGATCTGCCAGTCCGCCGGGGACGTACCGATGACGAAGGTACGGCCGATCTCGCAGCGGTAGCCGCGGTAGGTGGCGCCGAGGCAGACGGAAAGGAAGTCACCCTCCTCGACCCGGCGGTCGGTGGGCCGGTGGGCCCGCTTGCCGGAGTTCGGGCCGGTGGCCACGGAGGTGGCGAAGGCGGGGCCGTCCGCGCCGTGGTCGACGAGGCGGCGCTCCAGCTCCAGGGCGAGGTGGCGTTCCGTGCGGCCCACGAGGATGGATTCGAGCAGCTCGCCCAGGGCCTGGTCGGCGATCTCGGCGCCGATGCGGAGGCAGGAGATCTCCTCCTCGTCCTTGACCACCCTGAGCTGTTCGACGGCGCCGCCCAGGTCGGCGAGGCGCAGCCGGGGAGCGACGGAGGCGAGGGCGCGGTGCCGGGTCACGGTGAGGTGGTGTTCCTCCACGGCCAGGGCGTCGGCGCCCTGCGCGGCGGCCAGGTCGGCCGCGGCGACGGCCGGATCGCCGGCGGGCTCGGCCAGGATGTGCAGCGCCAGTGTGTCGTCGGGGCGCCACGGGGAGGCCCGGTCGTCCGGGGGGCCGGCGCAGACCAGCAGGTCCTGGCGGCGGCCGAGCAGGAGGACCGCGTCCTGCGGGGCCGCGCCCGCGAGGTAGCGGACGTTGGCGGGACGGGTCACGACCGCTGCCGCGCTGCCGGCCGCGTGACAGCGTTCCCGGAGACGGTCTCGGCGGGCTGCGTACACCTCTGACATGAGATGAGCGTAGGAGCTCCGCAGGTGAGGCGCGTGTTGAGAGAGGCCGAGTGGGGGCGGTACCGCTCGGGGCGCGGGGCTCCCGTCGCCTCGGCTACCAGTTCGGTGGGCTCGCTATCGACCGTGCCAGGACGTCGTCCAGGATCTGCGCGGTCTGGGGCACGTCCATCTGGGAGTTGTCGATGATGGGGAGACCGGAGCCGTACCAGCCGGCCATGCGGCCGTGGATGCGGGCGACCTCTTCGTCGGTGAGACGGCGGTTGCCGGAGCGTTCGGCGTTGCGCTCCAGGACGATCTCCAGGCCGGGGAGGAGGACGACCGGGAGGAGGCCCGGGCCGACGTGGCGCTTCCAGCCGCCGAGGCCGACGACCGGGCGGTCGGGGAAGACGGCGTCGTCGAGGATGCAGGAGATGCCGTTGGCCAGGAAGTTGCGCGCGGCGAAGCCGCAGGTGCGGCGGGCGAGGCGGTACTGGGCCTCGGAGTGGTCGTTCCACCCGGACTGGGGGTCGGCGAAGCCCGAGCGGACCCATTCGCGCACGTCGTCGAGGCTGATGTGGGCGGTGGGGACCCGGCGGTGGTCCGCCCAGTACTTGGCGACGCTGGTCTTGCCGGCACCCGCGGGGCCGATGAGCAGGACCGCGAGGGTGGTGGCGGCCGGATCGGGGGACGCTGTCGCGGGCGGTGCGCTGGGGACGCCGACCGGACCGCCGGGCGGCAGCGGGACGTGCCCTGTGGTGTCCGGAGCCGGGGGTGCGGGGGCGGGCGGCGGAGCGGGGGCCGCGGGTGCTCCGGTGAAGCCCGGGGCGGGAGGCGGCGGGGGCACGGGGGCCGGTCCCTGGTGTGTGCCCGGGTGATGCGGACCCGGGTGGTGTGCGGCCGGCGACCAGCCGGTGGCCGGTCCGTGCCCCGGCTGATGGGGCGGCGGCAGCGGAGAACCCACTGCGTGCTGCATCCGGTGCCACTCCGTCTCGTACAGGCGATGGGCGCTGACAACGGGAAACGTACCCCGCTCGTTACCGAACGGTACCGCCCCCGGCCGTCATTTGGTGAAACGGCCGAGGGCGGTCCGAAGTGCCCAACCCGCAGGGCGAATCGGGCGGAAGCCGCACCTCGGGATCTACTCTCCGACCTCGCCGTAGGCGGCGAGGAGGACGGCCGGGTCGGGGCCTTCCAGCACGGTCGGCTTCGCCAGTCCGTCCAGCACGATGAACCGCAGCAGATCACCGCGGGACTTCTTGTCGACCTTCATGTTCTGGAGCAGCTTGGGCCACTGGTCGTAGCGGTAGTGCAGCGGCAGACCGACCGACTCCAGGACTGTGCGGTGACGGTCCGCCGTGGCGTCGTCCAACCGGCCCGCGACACGGCCGAGTTCGGCCGCGAAGTGCATGCCCACGGCGACGGCGGCGCCGTGCCGCCACTTGTACCGCTCGTTCTTCTCGATGGCGTGGGCCAGCGTGTGACCGTAGTTGAGGATCTCCCGCAGCCCCGACTCCTTCAGGTCCGCGGAGACGACCTCGGCCTTGACCCGGATGGCCCGCTCGATGAGCTCGGAGGTGTGCGGGCCCGCAGGGGTACGCGCGGCCTCGGGGTCGGACTCGATGAGCTCCAGGATCACCGGATCCGCGATGAAGCCGGCCTTGATGATCTCCGCGAGTCCGGAGACGTAGTCGTTGACCGGCAGGGAATCCAGCGCGGCCAGGTCGCACAGCACACCGGCCGGCGGGTGGAAGGCACCGACGAGGTTCTTGCCCTCGGCGGTGTTGATGCCGGTCTTGCCGCCGACGGCCGCGTCCACCATCGCCAGGACGGTGGTGGGGATCGCGATCCAGCGCACGCCGCGCAGCCAGGTCGCGGCCACGAACCCGGCCAGGTCGGTGGTCGCGCCCCCGCCGACGCCCACGACGACGTCGGTGCGGGTGAAGCCGGACTGGCCGAGCGCCTTCCAGCAGTAGGCGGCGACCTCGGCGGTCTTGGCCTCCTCGGCGTTGGGTACCTGGATGGCGACCGTCTCGAAGCCCTGCCCGGCGAGGTCGGCCCGCAGCGCCTCACCGGTCTCGGCCAGCGCCTCGGGGTGAATGACCGCGACCCGCTTGGCCTTGGGACCGATCAACGCGCCGAGCTCGCCCAGGAGTTGACGGCCCACCAGGACCTCGTACGGCTCGCTGCCCGCGGTGCCGCCGACCTGGATCCGCGTCGCTGCCTCGCTCATGCTTCCTTCAACTCCAGTGCGTCCAGGGCGGCTTGGGTGACTTCTTCGGGCGTACGGCCGTCCGTGGCGACGACCGCCGTGGCGATCGCCTCGTACAGGGGCCGCCGTGCCTCCATCAGCTCGCGCCACTGCCGGCGCGGGTTGACCGCGAGCAGCGGACGAGCGGCGTTGAGTCCGGTGCGCTGGACCGCCTCCTCCACGTCCATCGAGAGGTAGACGACCCGCTGCCCGGCGAGGAGCGCGCGCGTGTCCTCGTCGAGGATCGAGCCGCCGCCGAGGGCGAGGACACCGTCGTGCTCGGTGAGCGCCTTGCGCACGGCGGCCTTCTCGATCGCCCGGAAGACCGGCTCACCCTCGTCGACGAAGATCTCGGCGATGGTCCGGCCCTGCTCGGAGACGATGTCGTCGTCCGTGTCCCGGTAGCCGACGCCCAGCCGCGCGGCCAGCAGCTGTCCGACGGTGGACTTGCCCACGCCCATCGGACCGACCAGCACCACCTGCGGACGGGTCATCGGATGGCCAGGTTCTCGAGGTACGACCGGACGTTCCGGCGGGTCTCGGGAACCGAGTCGCCACCGAACTTCTCCGCCACCGCGTCCGCGAGGACCAGGGCGACCATGGCCTCGGCGACGATGCCCGCGGCGGGCACCGCGGAGACGTCGGAGCGCTGGTGGTGGGCCTGGGTGGCCTCACCGGTGGTGACGTCCACGGTCTGCAGGGCGCGCGGGACGGTCGCGATCGGCTTCATCGCGGCACGTACGCGCAGCAGTTCGCCCGTGCTCAGACCGCCCTCGGTGCCGCCGGAGCGGCCGGAGACGCGGCGGATGCCCTCGGGGGTGTTGACGATCTCGTCGTGCGCCTTGGAACCGGGCACCCGCGCCAGCTCGAAACCGTCCCCGAGCTCGACGCCCTTGATGGCCTGGATACCCATGAGCGCACCGGCCAGGCGGGCGTCCAGCTTGCGGTCCCAGTGCACATGCGAGCCGAGGCCCACCGGGACGCCGTAGGCCAGGATCTCGACCACGCCGCCCAGGGTGTCACCGTCCTTGTGGGCCTGGTCGACTTCGGCCACCATCGCCTTCGACGTGTCCGCATCCAGGCAGCGCAGCGGGTCGGCGTCCAGCTTCTCGACGTCGGCCGGGGTCGGGTACACCCCCTGCGGGGCCTTCACGGAGCACAGCTCCACGACATGGCTGACGATCTCGATGCCGGCCGTCTCCTTGAGGTACGACCGGGCCACCGCGCCCAGCGCCACACGCGCCGCGGTCTCGCGGGCGGAGGCGCGCTCCAGGATCGGGCGGGCCTCGTCGAAGCCGTACTTCTGCATGCCCGCGAGGTCGGCGTGGCCGGGGCGCGGGCGGGTCAGCGGGGCATTGCGGGCCAGGCCCGCCAGGATCTCCGGGTCGACCGGGTCGGCCGCCATCACCTGATCCCACTTGGGCCACTCCGTGTTGCCCACCATCACCGCGACCGGCGAACCCAGCGTCAGACCATGCCGCACACCGCCGAGGAAGGTGACCTCGTCGCGCTCGAACTTCATCCGCGCACCGCGCCCATAACCGAGCCGGCGCCGGGCCAGATGGTCCGCCACCATCTCCGTGGTGATCGGCACGCCGGCCGGAAGGCCCTCCAGCGTCGCCACGAGTGCGGGACCGTGGGACTCCCCCGCGGTCAGCCAGCGCAACCTGCTCAACGGTGCTCCTCAGTGCTCGCGCCCTCGTACTGCCCTGCGTACGCGCGTCCTCGCGTACGGCAACGGCGCGACCAGGTGCGCGGCCCCGGCCCGCCACCTACGATCCTCCCACGTCCGGCGGTCGAGGCAGGCCGCCGGTCCAGCAGACGGACGCGGCGGTGGAAGCGCGCGGCTCAGCGAGCGGCCAGCGCCTGCTCCCCCGCCTTCCGCATGGCACCGACCGGCGCCGGAGTCCGCCCCGTCATCTGCTCCACCTGAAGCACGGCCTGGTGGACGAGCAGATCAAGTCCGCTGACCACGGCGCCGCCGTACGCCGACCAGCGGGCCGCCAGTGCGGTCGGCCAGGGGTCGTAGAGCACGTCGAACAGAGTGGCGGGCCGTTCCGGTACGAGGGAGGACAGCGCGTCGGTGGCACCGGCCGGGGTGGTGGCGACGACGAGCGGGGCGCGCAGGGCCTCGGCGGCGTCCGCCCAGTCGGCGGTGCGCACGTCCATGTCGAGCCGCTCGCCCCACTGCCGCATCTCGGCGGCGCGGGCCTCGCTGCGGACGTACACGACGACTTCGCCGGTGCAGATCCGGGCCAGCGCGGCCAGGGCGGAGGAGGCGGTGGCGCCGGCTCCGAGGACGGCCGCCGAGTCGACCTGCTCGATGCCGTGTTCCCGCAGGGCGGCGACCATGCCGGGGATGTCGGTGTTGTCGCCGACGCGGCGGCCGTCCTCCGTGAACACCACGGTGTTGACCGCCTCGACCGAGGCCGCCGTCTCGGTGATCTCGTCCAGCAGCGGGATGACGGCCCGCTTCAGTGGCATGGTCACCGACAGCCCGGCCCACTGCGGTCCGAGGTCCGCGAAGAACCCCGGCAGGGCCGCCTCGTCGACCTCGAAGCGGTCGTACGACCAGTCCGTGAGGCCCAGCTCCTCGTAGGCGGCGCGGTGCAGCACCGGCGAGAGGGAGTGGGCGATGGGCTTGCCCAGCACCGCGGCCCGAATTTCACGGACATTCCCGGACATCATCACACCATTCACTGCGCTTCTCCGACCGGCTCAAGGTACCCCACCGGGCCAGGCGTGATGCCGCCAACATCATCCCCGCCTCTTGTGACGTCCACCCACCGCGTATGTCATGACCATGCATACGAATCCGCGACGACACGAGGTGAACAACAGATGCGCAGAAGCATGGCGGCACTCGGCACCGGCCTGGCATTCGCGCTGGCCTTCAGCGCCTCCGGGCCGGCGCAGGCCTCCACGAAGCCCGACGGTCTCATCGAGTGCTACACCGACGGCGCCTACGGCTCTCTGTTCTGGGACGGCTTCAAGGTCGGAACCACCGGTGAGGTGAACATCAGCCTGGGCCTCAGCGACATCGCGTCCGACGGCCACCACCCCGAGATCCGACTGGTCACCGAGTACTACAGCGGCGACAAGCACTACTGGCCGTGGCGCGCCTACTACGACGGATCCGGCTCGGGTTACACCTGGCACACCTACGCCAAGGACTCGGACGGTATGTACGAGATCGGCGTCCAGGTCGCCAACTTCGAGGGCAACAGGCTGCTGAACAGCAAGACCTGCTGGTAGGAGACGCCGACGACCACGGGAGGGCCCAGGGCACCCGCCCCGGATCCTCCCGTGGTCAGCCGTTGTTCCTCGACGCGTTGAACTCCTGCACGAGCTTGTCGTGCTCGGCGAGCGTCTTGGTGAACTTGCTGGTCTTGCCGTCCAGGGAGATGAAGTAGTACCAGCCGTCGCTCGTCGGGTTGAGCGCACCCTTGAGCGCGTCCTCGCCGGGGTTGTCGATCGGGCCGGGCGGCAGGCCTTTGTAGAAGTACGTGTTGTAGCGGTTGTCGTACTGGCGCAGTTCGGCGATGGTCAGGTCGATCTTGCTCTGGTTCTTGATGTAGTTGTACGTGGAGTCGAACTCCAGCATGCCGTTGGTCTGCGGGTTTCCGGGCTTGAGCCGGTTGTAGACGACCTCGGCCATCTTGCGGAAGTCGTCGTGGCTGGTGCCCTCGGCCTGCGCCAGGCTGGCCACGGTGAGCAGTTGCCAGGGCCCGTCGAGACCCAGGTTCTCGGCCTTCTTCTCCAGGCCGAGCTCCTCGTACTTCGCGGTCGCCCGGGAGACCATGTCCTTCAGGACGCTCTCCGGCTTCTCGCCCTTGCTGGCCGCGTAGGCGGAGGGGTAGAGGAATCCTTCCAGCGGGTCCTTCAGGTTGGGCTGGTCGAGCGCCCAGTCGGGCAGCCCCAGGTCCTTGTACTTCTCCTTCGCGGCCTTCGCCGTCGTGCCCTTCGCCAGTTCGAGGCGCTTGTCGATCTCCGCGTAGACCGCAGAGTTGCGCTGGCCCTCACTGACGATCAGGTTGTTCTGGCTCTTCGGGTCGAGCATCAGCTCCACCGCGCTCTCGGCGGACATCTCCTTGTTCAGCAGATACGAGCCGGCCTGGATCTTGGCCGACTCGTTGTTCTGCGCGAACGCGGACACGAAGGCGTCGACGCTCTTGACGACCCCCGCCGCCTTGAGCAGCCGCCCGATCTCGGCACCACCCGCGCCCGTCGGCACCGAGACGGGCACCGTCTCGCCGGTGCCGTCGCCCGCGAAGTCCGGCGCCGAGCCGAAACGATTTTGGTAGAACTGGTAGCCGAAGTAGCCGACCCCGCCCACACCGCCGGCGAAGATCACGGTCAGCACCAGGCAGGCGCATCCGCTGCGCCGCTTCTTCGGTTTCTTGCCGCCACGACCGCGGGGGGCGTCACGGTCGTCCCGGGGGTCGTCCGTGTCGTCATCGTCGTCGGCGCCCGAGAAGAAGGCGTGTTCGCCCTGGTCGGGTCCGGGATCCCAGTCGGTCCGCGGCGGTTCCGGCTCGGCCTGCCGACGGCTGGGCGGCTCCGGGGGCGGGTAGGCGTCCGGGGTGCCGTAGTAGTCGGGCTGGTCACCGCCGTACGACGCGTTCTGCTGGCCGTACGGGTCCGACGGGTCGGTGTACTGGACATGCGTGCCCGAGCCCCAGGTGCCGTTGTCGTACTGCTGCTGGGGCTGGGCCGCGTACTGCTGGTCGTACTGTTGCTGGTCGTACTGCTGACCGTTGTGCTGCTGACCGTTGTACTGCTGCTGGTACTGCTGCTCGCCGTACTGCTGCTGGTACTGCTGGTGCGGGTCGTGCTGCTGCGCCTGACCGTAGGCGGCCTGCTGGCCGTCACCCCAGCCACCGTTGTCGTACTGCGGCTGCTGCGGCTGCTCCGGATAGTGCTGCGGCTGGCCGCCGTAGGGCGACTGCTGGCCCTCCTGGGCCTGCTGTCCGCCCCATCCGCCGTCCCCGTACAACGGGTCCTCCGGATGCCACGGTTCGGAGCCTTGGCCCCGGCCATACTCAGTCATCAAACCCCTAGAGCCGCGAGGGGGGCGGCTGCCCGCTACACGGCCTGGGCACCGTCCCGCCTCTCTTTGTGCAGCAGCTGTTCGAATGCCGCCACATCGCGCGCGGAACGTTACCGTATCGCGATCAGATGACCACTTCGACGCGTTCGCCGACTGCTTTACCTGACACTCGTTCGGATTCCAGCGCCTGTTGGAGGATGATCACGGCGGCAGCCTGGTCGATGACCGATCTGCCCTTCTTGGATTTCACACCCGAGGCGCGCAGTCCCTGACTGGCCGTCACGGTCGTCATCCGCTCGTCGAGGAGTCGCACCGGTACCGGGGCGATGCCCTTGGCGAGCTCCTGGACGAAGCCGCGGACCTTGGCCGCGGCCGGGCCCTCGCCCCCCTTGAGAGAGCGAGGGAGTCCGACGACGACCTCGATCGGCTCGTACTCCTCGACCAGCTGCCTCAGCCGGCGGTGGGCTGCCGGGACATCCCGCCCGGGCACCGTCTCGACCGGTGTGGCGAGGATCCCGTCGGGATCGCACGAGGCGACCCCGATGCGGGCGTCCCCCACGTCGATCGCGAGCCGACGACCTCTGCGCATTACTTGGCCGTCTCCGCGACCAAGCGCTCCACCGCGTCGACGGCCTCGCCGACCGCCGCCGGGTTCTGGCCGCCGCCCTGGGCGACGTCCGGCTTGCCGCCACCGCCGCCGCCGAGGGTCTTGGCGGCCGTGCGGACCAGGTCACCGGCCTTCAGGCCGCGCTCGCGGGCGGCCTCGTTGGTGGCGATGACCGTCAGCGGCTTGCCGTTGCCGACCGCGAAGAGGGCCACGACCGCGGCGCGTCCGCCCTGAATGCGGCCCCGCACGTCGAGGACCAGCCTGCGCAGGTCGTCGGCGGTCGTGCCGTCCGGGACCTGGCCGGTGACGACGGCCACGCCGTGGACGTCCTTGGCGGACTCGGCGAGACCGGCCGCGGCCTGGAGGACCTTCTCGGCCCGGAACTTCTCGATCTCCTTCTCGGCGTCCTTGAGCTTGCCGAGCATGGCGGAGACCTTCTCCGGGAGCTCCTCCGGACGGCCCTTGATCAGCTCCTGGAGCTGGGCGACGACCGTGTGCTCACGGGCGAGGAAGTTGTAGGCGTCGACACCGACGAGCGCCTCGATACGGCGGACCCCCGAGCCGATCGACGACTCGCCGAGCAGCTTGACCAGGCCCAGCTGGGCGGTGTTGTGCACGTGGGTGCCGCCGCACAGTTCCTTGGAGAAGTCGCCGATGGTGACCACGCGGACGCGGTCGCCGTACTTCTCGCCGAACTCGGCGATGGCGCCCTGCTTCTTGGCCTCGTCGATGCCCATGACGTCGGCGCGGACGTCCAGGTCGCGGGCGAGCACCTCGTTGATCTTCTGCTCGACATCGGTCATCACGGCCGTCGGGACGGCGGACGGGGAGCCGAAGTCGAAACGGAAGCGGCCGGGCTGGTTCTCGGAACCGGCCTGGGCGGCCGTCGGGCCGAGCGCGTCGCGCAGGGCCTGGTGGGTGAGGTGGGTGGCCGAGTGGGCGCGGGCGATGGCCGTGCGACGGCGGGCGTCGATCGAGGCGTGGGCCTTGGCGCCGACGGTGACCTCGCCGAACTGCACGACGCCCTTGTGGACGTACACGCCGGGGACCGGCTTCTGGCAGTCGCGGATCTCGATGACGGCGCCCGTGTCGACCTTGATCCTGCCGGTGTCGCCGATCTGGCCGCCGCCCTCGGCGTAGAAGGGGGTGCGGTCGAGGACGATCTCGACCTCGTCGCCCTCGGTGGCGGCCGGGGAGGAGGCCCCGTCGACGAGGATGCCGACGATCGTGGACTCGCTCTCGGTGTCCGCGTAGCCGACGAAGTCGGTGGCACCGGCCTGGTCGGCGATCTCACGGTAGGCACCGGCGCCGGCGTGGCCGGTCTTCTTGGCCTGGGCGTCGGCCTTGGCGCGCTCCCGCTGCTCCTTCATCAGGCGCCGGAAGCCGTCCTCGTCCACGGAGAGGCCCTGCTCGGCGGCCATCTCCAGGGTGAGGTCGATCGGGAAGCCCCAGGTGTCGTGGAGCAGGAACGCCTTGTCGCCGGAGAGGACCGTGCCGCCGGCCTGCTTGGTCTCGGTGACGGCGGTGTCGAGGATGTTCGTGCCGCCCTTGAGGGCCTTGAGGAAGGCGTTCTCCTCGGCGACGGCGACCTTCTCGATGCGCTCGCGGTCGGTGACCAGCTCCGGGTACTGCTGGCCCATCATCCGGATGACGGTGTCGATCAGATCGAGCACGACGGGCCCGGTGGCACCCAGCAGCCGCATGTTGCGGATGGCGCGGCGCATGATGCGGCGCAGGACGTAGCCGCGGCCCTCGTTGCCGGGGGTCACGCCGTCGCCGATGAGCATCACCGAGGTACGCATGTGGTCGGTGACCACGCGCAGCGAGACGTCCGAGGCGTGGGCGTCGCCGTAGGCCACGCCGGTCAGTTCGGTGGCCTTGTTGATGACGGCCATGGAGGTGTCGATCTCGTACATGTTCTGCACGCCCTGCAGAATCATGGCGAGACGCTCCAGGCCGAGGCCCGTGTCGATGTTCTTGCTGGGGAGTTCGCCGAGGATCTCGAAGTTGTCCTTGCCGATGCCCTCACCGCGCTCGTACTGCATGAAGACGAGGTTCCAGATCTCCACGTACCGCTCGTCGTTGACGGCGGGGCCGCCCTCGACGCCGAACTCGGGGCCGCGGTCGTAGTTGATCTCGGAACAGGGGCCACAGGGTCCGGGGACGCCCATGGACCAGTAGTTGTCCTTCATGCCCAGGCGCTGGATGCGCTCCTTCGGCACCCCGACGACCTCGTGCCAGATGCGCTCGGCCTCGTCGTCGTCCTTGTAGACGGTGATCCAGAGCTTGTCCGGCTCCAGGCCGTAACCACCCTTGTCCTGAGGGCTGGTGAGCAGCTCCCAGGCGTGCTTGATGGCACCTTCCTTGAAGTAGTCGCCGAAGGAGAAGTTGCCGCACATCTGGAAGAAGGTGCCGTGGCGGGTGGTCTTGCCGACCTCTTCGATGTCGGGTGTGCGCACGCACTTCTGCACGCTGGTGGCGCGCGCGAAGGGCGGCTTGACCTCACCCAGGAAGTAGGGCTTGAAGGGCACCATGCCGGCGGGGACGAGCAGCAGAGTCGGGTCGTCCGCGATGAGCGACGCCGAAGGGACGACGGTGTGACCGCGCTCCTCGAAGAAGCTCAACCAGCGGCGGCGGATTTCAGCCGACTCCATCAGCGGTCCTCATTCCGGTTGTACGAGTACGTCGGGTACGTCGAGCCCTCGACGTACTTCGGGTTGTTGCGGTTCTCGATGGCGGCCTGACGCCGGGGGGCGGGGAGTTCGGGACTCTCGTTGATCCCGAGGGCGTCGCCCAGCTCGGCCTCCCGCACGGCCATGTTGTCCCGCACGTCGAGTGCGAAGCCCACGGCACGGTCCTTGATGCGGTGACCGGTCTCGATCGCCTTGTTCCCCGCGGCCTTGGCGAGGCTCTCGGGCGTCAGCTGCTTCAGCTTGCGGTTGACCTTGGTGGTGGCCCACACACCGGCGGCGACGCCCGTGCTGAACCAGAAGGTACGGCGGAACATCGCTGGCTCTCAGTCCCTCTTCCCTCGGGTGTTCCGCTTGTCCCGCCGGGAGACCGTGCGGCCCACGATCACGGTACGCAGGGGCTCCTTGGCGGGCACGTCGTCCTTGCGGCCGGTGATCGCCCGGCGCACGCCGTAGCCGAAGGCCGCGACCTTGACCAGGGGGCCGCCGAAGGTGGAGGCGACGGTGGTGGACAGCGCCGACGCGTTCGACGTGACCTCCTGGACGTCCGACGCGATGGCGTCCACCCGGTCGATCTGGGTCTGCGCGGAGCGCACCGCCGTGGAGGCGTCGGCCAGCAGCGGGACGGCCTGATCCGTCACGTCCGCGACCAGCTTCGTGGTCGCCCTGAGCGTCTGGGCCAGCCTCGCCAGCGCGACGGCGAGGAAGGAGACCAGGATCGCCCAGAAGACGGCCACCAGGATCCCGGCAACCTCTCCACCGGACACTGTGTGCACCCGCTCCCTGAAACGTGCTGCGTATCGAAAAAGTCGTACGCCGAGCCTATCGCGCCCGCGATGGCGCTCCGCACCGGATTGCCGCCCGCGGCCGCCCGAGTCGCGCGCACCGGCTGTACGGACCGCACACGGCTCAGTACGCTCCGTGTTCCATGTGCGACGATCAGTCCGGAGGTACGCCCCTGAGCGGCGATCTCCCCTTGGAACTCACCGCGTTCGTGGGTCGCTCGGCCGAACTCGCGGCGCTGAGAGGGGCACTCGACGTCGCCCGGCTGGTGACCGTGACGGGGCCCGGCGGGGTCGGCAAGTCCCGGTTGTCGGCGCGCGCGGCGGCCGGATGCGCTCACCCGGACGGGATCTGGCGGGTGGAGCTGGCGTCGGTGCACGACCCGGAGTTCGTGGACTACGCGGTGGTGGACGCCCTGGGGCTGACCGACCACACCACCCGCGCGCCGCGCGAGACGCTGCACGCGCATCTGGCCGGACGGCGGCTCCTGCTGGTCCTCGACGGGTTCGAGCACCTGACGGCCGCGTGCGCCGGCCTGGTGGCCGAGCTGCTGAGCCGCGCGCCCGGGCTGCGGGTGCTCGCCGTGGGGCGCCGGCCGCTGGGCCTGGCGGGTGAGCGGGTGCTCCCGCTGGAGCCGCTCGGCGCGGAGGAGGCGGCCGAGCTGTTCGCGGACCGGGCGGCACTGCACGGGATCACGCTGCGGGACGTGCCGGAGGTACGGGAGCTGTGCCGTCGCCTGGACGGCATCCCGCTGGCGATCGAGCTGGCCGCGGGCCGGCTGCGGGCGCTGTCCCCCGGGCAACTGCTGGAACGCCTCGACGACCGCTTCCAACTGCTGACCGGCGGCTCGCGCGACGCGCTCCCCCGGCACCGGACACTGCGTACGGCGATCGGCTGGAGCCACGAACTGTGCACGCCCGAGGAGCGGTTGCTGTGGTCGCGCCTGTCGGTGTTCGCCGGGCGGTTCGACCTGGAGGCCGCCGAGTACGTGTGCTGCGGCGACGGTCTGCCCTCCGACGAGGTCCTCGACGTCCTGACCGAGCTGCTCGCCCAGTCCGTGATCACCCGCGAGGAGACCGCGGCGGGCGTGCGCTACCGGATGCTGGACACGGTGCGGGCGTACGGCGCCGATTGGCTGGAGGCGACGGGCGACGCGGACCGGCTGCGCCGCCGGCACCGCGACTGGTACGTGGGGCTGGCGACGTGGTGCGAGCTGGACTGGTTCTCCCCGCGTCAGCAGGAGGTGGCCGCGCGGGTGGACGCCGATCTGCCGAACCTGCGCTCGGCCCTGGAGTACAGCCTGTCGGATCCGGACGAGGCGCATCTGGGCCAGTTCCTCGCGGGCTCGCTGTGGTTCTGCTGGGTCGGCTGCGGCCGGCTGGCGGAGGGCCGGCACTGGCTGGAGCAGGCCGTCCGGCTGGAGTCGGACCACACGCGACCGCGGCTGAAGGCGCTGTGGGTGCTCGGCTATGTGGCGATCCTCCAGGGCGACAAGGTGCCCGCTCTGGCGGCGCTCCAGGAGTGCCGCGAGGAGGCGGAGCGGGTCGCGAGCGCCACGGGGGTGGCGTACGCGGAGCACCGCACCGGCTGTCTGGCCCTGGTGACCGACGACATGGCGCGCGCGGAGACGCTGCTGTCCTCGGCGCTGGAGCGCTACCGGGAGATCGGCGAGCTCAACAGCAATGTGCTGATGGGCCAGGTCGAGCTGGCGATGGCACGGGCGTTCCGGGGCGACCTGCCGGACGCGGTGCGGCTGTGCGAGGACGTCCGCGTGGTGTGCGACGACCATGGCGAGCGCTGGGCGCGCGCCTACGCGCTGTTCGTCCTGGCGTACGCCGCCTGGTGCGGTGGCGAGCCGGCCCGTGCCCGGGAGCTGCTGACGGACTGCCTGAGCAGTGCCCACTCGTTCCGCGATCTGCTCGGCTCGGTGCTGTCGATCGAGCTGCTGGCCCTGGTCACAGCCACGGAGGGGGACCCGGCGGAGGCGGCGGTGCTTCAGGGCGCGGCGGCCGCGCTGTGGCCCTCGGTGGGCCTGCCCCTGTTCGGTTCGGCGTACTACAACGCCCCGCACGAGCTGTGCGAGGCGACCGCCCGCGAGCAGCTGGGCGACGAGCGGTACGAGGAGTGCGTACGGCAGGGGACGCTGCTGGGCCGGGAGGCCGCGGTGTCCCGGGCGCTGGGCTGGTCGGCGGGTGCCGCGACGGCGGAGGCACTGCCGGCGCCGCGCGGGCCGGCGCGGCACACCACGGCGCCACTGCCTCCGGACATGCGCGAGCCCGCCGCCTCACCCACCCGGAAGGGCGGGGAGACGGCGGGCTGACACGCGGGGTGGTGCTACGTCCGCCGAGGGATCAGCGGGCGTAGTACTCGACGACGAGCTGCTCGTCGCAGATCACCGGGATCTCCTTGCGGTTCGGCTCGCGGTCCAGGCGGAAGGCCAGGGCGCGGAGGTTCACCTGGAGGTAGCGCGGGGTCTCGCCGTCGGGGGCGAAGCCACCCTCGCGGGCGATGGAGAAGAGGGTCTTCTCACGGCTGCGCTCACGGACCATCACGACGTCGTCGGGCTTGACGCGGAAGGACGGCTTGTCGACCTTCTGGCCGTTGACCTCGATGTGGCCGTGGACGACCATCTGACGGGCCTGGTAGATCGTGCGGGCGATGCCCGAACGCAGGACCAGCGCGTCGAGACGGCGCTCGAGCTCGATGACCAGGGCCTCACCGGTCTTGCCCTGGGTCTTGGCGGCACGCTCGTAGGCGCGGACGAGCTGACGCTCGGACACGTCGTACTGCGCGCGCAGACGCTGCTTCTCGAGCAGACGGACCTTGTAGTCCGAGTTCTGCTTGCGGCCGCGGCCGTGCTCGCCCGGCGGGTAGGGGCGGGCCTCGAAGTACTTGACGGCCTTCGGGGTCAGCGCGATGCCGAGGGCACGCGACTTCTTGACCTTGGGGCGGGGCTGGTTCGCCACAATCTCTCATTTCTGGGTGTTCGGCTCGTCAGGGTTGAGGGAGGTCGCAATCCGCAGCCGGGGAGACCCTCCGGGTCCGTGAGGACCTGTTGGGCAGCCGCTCCCTGGTCTGGGCACATACGTGCAGCACGCGAGTGGCCCACCGACCTCTCCCGTCGTGCGACGGGTGGTGGTGGGCTGCCCGCGACACCGTTCGACGGTGCGCGACGCTCCTGGAGTCGGTCCACGAGGGACCGGGGCTCCGGCTGACCGTCCCGTTCTGACTGCACGGGACACAGCACTTCGAGGGATTCTACAGGGTCCTCACGACCGCCTGCGACCGAGGTGCTTGCGGGTCCATTCCACGGCGTCGGCGTACCGGGCCTCGGCGCCGTGCCGGGTGGGTTCGTAGTACTCGCGGTCCTTGATGGCGTCCGGGGCGTACTGCTGGGAGGCGATGCCCTCCGGCAGGTCGTGCGGATACACGTACCCCTGGGCGTGGCCGAGCTTGGCGGCGCCCTTGTAGTGGCCGTCGCGCAGGTGCGGCGGGACGGTTCCGGCCAGTCCCTTGCGTACGTCCTCCATGGCGGCGCCGATCGCCATGGTCGCGGCGTTGGACTTCGGGGCCAGGGCGAGGGCGATGGTGGCGTGGCTCAGGGTGAGGGCGGCCTCGGGGAAGCCGATCATGGCGACGGCCTGGGCGGCGGCGACCGCTATCGGCAGGGCGTTCGGATCGGCGAGACCGATGTCCTCACTGGCGGAGATCATCAGGCGGCGGGCGATGAAGCGGGGGTCCTCGCCGGCCTCGATCATGCGGGCCAGGTAGTGCAGGGCGGCGTCCACGTCGGAGCCGCGGATGGACTTGATGAGGGCGCTGGCGACGTCGTAGTGCTGGTCGCCGTCGCGGTCGTACTTCACGGCCGCGCGGTCGACGGTCTCCTCCAGCGTGGTGAGGGAGACCTCCGCCTCGCCCTTGTCGAGCGCGGCCCCGGCGGCCGCTTCCAGGGCGGTCAGGGCGCGGCGGGCGTCGCCGCCGGCGATCCGCAGGAGGTGGTCCTCGGTGTCCTCGGGGAGGGCGACGGCCTCCTTCAGGCCCCGCTCGTCGCTCAGCGCCCGCTTCAGGAGTCCTCTGAGGTCGTCGTCCGTGAGGGGTTCGAGGGTCAGCAGCAACGAACGGGAGAGCAGGGGCGAGATCACCGAGAAGTACGGGTTCTCGGTGGTCGCCGCGATCAGCGTCACCCAGCGGTTCTCGACGGCCGGCAGCAGGGAGTCCTGCTGGGCCTTGCTGAAGCGGTGGATCTCGTCGAGGAAGAGGACGGTCTCCTTGCCGAAGCCGCCAGTGGCGCGGCGGGCCCCCTCGATGACGGCGCGGACCTCCTTGACGCCGGCGGTGATCGCCGACAGCTCCACGAACCGCTTGTTGGTGGCCTTGGAGACGACGTACGCCAGGGTCGTCTTGCCGGTGCCGGGCGGGCCCCACAGGATCACCGAGGAGGGTCCCGCCGGGCCTCCGGCGCTCTCGCCGACCAGACGGCGCAGGGGTGAGCCCGGCTTCAACAGGTGCTGCTGGCCCACCACCTCGTCGAGGGTGCGCGGACGCATCCGGACCGCCAGGGGGCTGGCGGACGGGTCCTTCTCCTGGCGGTCTTCCGCGGCGGCGGTGAACAGGTCGGGCTCCACGTCAAGAACCCTAAATCACCGGACTGACAATCCGTTCCGGACGGTCAGCTGGTCCAGAAGTCCCACCAGCGGGTCATGATCAGGATGCCGATGACGCCGATGTGCAGCACCGGGAGCACCCAGGTGAACTCGCTGAAGAAGCCCTTGAGCCAGCGGGGCGCGGGCAGGAAGTCGTTGCGGACGTTGAACGACGTGACGTACCAGAACATGAGGATCGTGGCGACCCAGGCCAGGGAGCACCACAGGCACAGGGCGCCGATGCGGTACAGCGACTGGAACTGGAGCCAGGTGCAGAAGCCCACGCCGAAGAGCGTGCCGAAGTTGAAGGTCAGCCAGTACCAGCGCGGGAAGCGGGCCCGGGCCAGCAGACTCATGCCGACGCAGATGACGATGCCGTAGCAGACGAGGCCGAGCATCGGGTTCGGGAAGCCGAAGGCCTCGGCCTGCTTGCTCTCCATGACGCTGCCGCAGGAGACGACCGGGTTCAGGCTGCACCCGGGGACGAAGGTCGTGCCCTCGACCTTGGCCTCCAGCAGCTTGAACTTGTCGATCGTGATGACCCACGCGGCGAGCAGACCGGCCGCACCGGTGATCACCAGCAGCAGGGCGAAGGCCTTGCTGCCGCCCACCGTGCGCGGCGCGGAGTCGGCACCGGCCGACGACGGCTCGGGCTCGGTGGAGACGTCTTTCACTGTGGTCCTACTCATCACGCCGATTCCGTCTGCTGGAGAGTTGACCTTCTTCGGGCATCGGCCATTGTGCCGCACCGAGGCCTCTGTCCACCGTTCGGTGGACATAAGCAAGGACGCACGGTCGTCCCGGAACGCTCGGTTCAGGCCGAGGCTCGAACGCATGACAGCACACGCGAAAGAACTCGCGGTGGACGTACGGGGGCTGCGCAAGCAGTACGGCGACGTGACCGCGGTCGACGGGATCGATCTCGGCATCCGCAAGGGAGAGGTCTTCGGCCTGCTGGGGCCCAACGGGGCGGGCAAGAGCACGACGGTGGAGATCCTCCAGGGCAACCGCGACCGGGACGCGGGCGAGGTGTCCGTCCTCGGTGCGGACCCGGCGCACGGCACGCGCGCGTGGCGCTCACGTGTCGGAATCGTCTGGCAGGACGAATCCGCGCCCGCCGAGTTGACGGTCGGCGAGACGGTGCGGCACTTCGCCCGCTACTACCCGAGGCCGCGGGACCCGGAGGAGGTCATCGGGCTGGTCGGTCTCCGGGCCAAGGAGGACAGCCGGATCAAGGCGCTCTCGGGCGGGCAGCGCCGGCGTCTCGACGTGGCCCTCGGGGTGATCGGCGGTCCCGAGCTGCTGCTCCTGGACGAGCCGACCACCGGTTTCGACCCCGCGGCCCGGCGCCAGTTCTGGGACCTCATCCGCAAGCTGGCCGACGAGGGCACCACCATCCTGCTCACCACGCACTACCTGGAGGAGGCGGAGGCCCTCGCCCACCGTCTCGCGATCGTCAGCCAGGGGCGGGTCGTCGCCGAGGGCGAGCCCGCCGCCCTGCGGCAGGGCCACGGCACGGGGGCCACCGTCGAGTGGACCGAGCCGGACGGCTCCCCGCGCATCGAGCGCACGGACACCCCCACCCGGACGGTGGCCGAGCTCATGCGCCGCTTCGACGGTGAGATCCCGGGGCTGCGGGTGAGCCGCCCCACGCTGGAGGACGTCTACCTCCGGCTGACCGGACAGGAGGACGCGCGATGACCACGACCGCCGTACGGTCCCGCACCGGGGCGCCCGCCGCACGGTTGCCCGGGGCATGGGGGCTGGGGCTGCGCCGGGGCGCCCTGGAGCTCAAGCAGTTCTTCCGGCAGCGCGACCAGGTGGTGTTCACCTTCGCCTTCCCGGTGGTGTTCCTGTTCCTGTTCGCCTCGATCTTCAGCGACGACGTGGAGGGCGCCGGCATCACCGCCTCGCAGCTGTACGTCCCGGCGATGATGGCCGCCGGCATCATGTCGACCAGCTTCCAGTCGCTCGGCATCTCGATCGCGATCGAGCGGGACGAGAAGGTGCTGCGCCGGCTGCGCGGGACGCCGATGCCGCCGGCGGCGTATTTCCTCGGCAAGATCTGGCTGGTTCTCGTCACCGGTCTGCTGGAGACGGCGATCCTGCTGGCCGTCGGCACGACGCTGTACGACGTCGAGCTGCCGTCGGACGCGGCCCGCTGGTTCGACTTCGCCTGGATCTTCGTGCTGGGCCTGACGGCGTGCGCGCTGCTGGGCATCGCAGTCAGTTCGCTGCCGAAGACGAGCAAGAGCGCGAGTTCCGTGGTCGTCCTCCCCTTCCTGGTGCTTCAGTTCATCTCCGGGGTATACATCGCGATCGACACCATCCCGGACTGGATGCTGAACATCGGGGCGCTGTTCCCGCTGAAGTGGATGTGCCAGGGGCTGCGCGGAGTGTTCCTGCCCGAGTCGGCGCAGGTGCTGGAGCAGACGGGAGGCTGGGAGTTCGGACGGATCGCCCTGGTGCTGGGGGCGTGGTGCGTCGGAGGATTGCTGCTGTGCCTGCTGACCTTCCGGTGGAAGAACCGGCGCGACGGGTGACGGACCCGGACGGTGCCGTCGGCGCGTACACCTGGGACCGGTCGTTCCGGATCTGGGACGCGTACTTCGCGCTCATCTGGCTGGCCACCCTGGTGACCGTGCTCGGCGCGGACCGTCCGGGGTGGCCGGTCCGCATCGTCGCGGCGGGTCTGCTCGTCGCGCTCGTCCCGCTGTTCGTGTGGGTGGGGCGGCCCATCCTCCGGGGTGATCCGCCCGAGGAGCGGCGGGCCCTCGGCTATCTCGGGGCGGCCATGGCGCTGTTCCTGTCGTCGGCGATCCTGGTGGGCGAGACCCGGCTGATCACCTTCGCGCTGGTCCCCCAGTGCTTCATGACCCTGCGGATGCGGCGCGCGCTGATCGTGGTGACCGTGATCAACATCGTGCCGGTGGTGGGCTGGGTGCTGGTCTGGCGGCCGAGCGACCAGGACGTCTTCAACAACGCGCTGTTCGCCGTGGTCTCCCTCGTCTTCTCGATGGCCGTCGGCAGCTGGGTCATCCGGATCATCGAGCAGAGCCAGGAACGGGCCGCGCTGATCGCCGAGCTGGACTCCAGCCGGCACGAGATCTCCCGTCTCTCGGCGGCGCACGGGGCCCTGACCGAGCGGGAACGGATGGCCCGGGAGATCCACGACACGCTCGCGCAGGGCTTCACCAGCCTGCTGATGCTGGTCCAGGCCGTCGAGGCGGAGCTCGATGACGACCTCCCGCAGGCCCGCCGTCATCTGGCGTTGATGGACGAGACCGCCCGGCAGAACCTGGCCGAGGCCCGGGCCCTGGTCGCCGGAGGTGCCCCGGCCGACCTGGACGGTGCCTCGCTCCCGGACGCCCTGCGCCGGCTGGCCGCGCGCCACGAGGCCGCCCTGGAGGTGTCCGGGCCGGTGCGTCCCCTGCCCGCCGGCCCCGAGGTGGTGGCGCTGCGCGCCTGCCAGGAGGCGCTGGCCAACGCCCGCAGGCACGCGGGGAGTTCGGCGGCCGTGGGGATCGCGCTGACCTACGCCGACGAGGCGCTCACCGTGTGCGTACGGGACACCGGGTGCGGTTTCGATCCGGCGGCCGTGCGCGGCGGTTACGGTCTGGCGGGATTGCGTGCCCGGGCCACCGAGGTGGGCGGCACGGCGCGGATCCGCAGTGCGCCGGGCGACGGGACGACCGTGACCGTCCGGCTGCCCGTCCCTCCTGTGAGGAGCTGTTCACCGTGATCCGGATCATCCTGGCCGACGACCATCCCGTCGTACGGGAGGGCCTGCGGGCGATGCTGAGCGCCGAACCGGATCTGGAGGTGGTCGCCGACGCCTCCAGTGGGCCGCAGGCGGAGGCGCTGGCGGCCGAGTTGCGGCCCGACATCGTGCTGATGGACCTGCGGATGCCCGGCGGCGGGGGCGCCGATTCCATCGTGCGGATGAGCGAGGCGGGGCTGCCCTGCCGGGTGATCGTCCTGACCACGTACGAGACGGACCGTGACATCCTGCGGGCCGTGGAGGCGGGTGCCGCGGGCTATCTGCTCAAGGACCTGCCGCGTGGCGAACTGGCCGAGGCGGTACGGGCCGCCGCGCGCGGCGAGACGGTGCTCGCCCCGGCAGTCGCGGCACGGCTGGTCGACCAGCTGCGGACCAAGCCGGAGCGCCCCCACCTGTCGTCACGCGAGACGGCGGTGCTCAGGCTGGTCGCCGAGGGCTGCACGAACGCGGAGATCGGCAGGCGGCTGTTCATCGGGGAGTCGACGGTCAAGACCCACTTGCTGCGCATCTTCGGGAAACTCGGCGTCGACGACCGGACCGCGGCGGTGACGAGTGCGATGCGTTACGGACTGCTGGACTGAGGTTTTCGCCCCCGCCGCCCCTACCCGTCCCATCCTTCTGGGGCTCCGCCCCAGCCCCCGCTCCTCAAACGCCGGAGGGGCTGGATTTTTCAGCCCGTCCGGCGTTTGAGGACGAGGCCCGTTCAGGGCCGAAGCGGGGGTCTGGGGGCGCAGCCCCCGGGGATGGGACGGGTAGGGGCGGCGGGGGCGAGAAACACTCAGCCCAGCCGTGCTTCCAGCTCCGCCACGATCTCGTTGACCCCGACCGCCGTCTGCTCGCCGGACTCCATGTCCTTGAGCTGGACGACGCCCTCGGCGAGGTCGCGCTCGCCGGCCACGATCGTGTAGCGGGCCCCGCTGCGGTTGGCGTTCTTCATGGCGCCCTTGAGGCCCTTGCCGCCGTAGGAGAAGTCGGCGGCGATGCCCACCTTGCGCAGCTCGGTGACCTTGGCGAACAGGATCCGGCGGGCCTCCTCGCCCAGCGGCACCGCGAAGACGCTGGTGCTGGCGGGGAGTTCGAGCTCGATGCCCTCCGCCTCCAGGGCGAGGACCGTCCGGTCGACGCCCAGCGCCCAGCCCACCGACGGCAGCGCGGGGCCGCCGATCATCTCGGACAGGCCGTCGTAGCGGCCGCCGCCGCCCACCGCGGACTGGGAGCCGAGACCGTCGTGGACGAACTCGAAGGTGGTGCGGGTGTAGTAGTCCAGGCCGCGGACCAGCTTCGGGTCGTCCTCGAAGGCGACGCCCGCGGCCGTGATCAGCTCGCGGACCTCTTCGTGGTACGCCTTGCACGCGTCGCAGAGGTAGTCCCGCAGCAGCGGGGCGTCCCCGAGCTGCTTCTGGACCGACTCGCGCTTGTCGTCCAGGACCCGCAGCGGGTTGATCTCCGCCCGGCGCAGGGTGTCCTCGTCGAGATCCAGGCCGCGCAGGAAGTCCTGCAACGCGGTCCGGTACACCGGGCGGCACTCCTGGTCGCCCAGGCTGTTGAGCAGGATCCGGAAGGTGCGCAGGCCCAGCGAGCGATACGCCTGGTCGGCCAGGATGATCAGCTCGGCGTCCAGCGCCGGGTCCTCCGCGCCGATGGCCTCGGCGCCGACCTGGGAGAAGTGCCGGTAACGGCCCTTCTGCGGGCGCTCGTAGCGGTAGTACGAGCCGGAGTACCAGAGCTTGACCGGGAGGTTGCCGGCCTTGTGCAGGTTCGCCTCCAGGGCGGCGCGCAGCACGGAGGCCGTGCCCTCGGGGCGCAGGGCGAGCTTGTCGCCGCCCTTGGTCTCGAAGGCGTACATCTCCTTGGTCACGATGTCGGTGGACTCACCGACACCGCGCGCGAACAGCTCGACGTTCTCGAAGCCGGGCGTCTCGACGTAGCCGTAGCCGGAGTTGCGCAGGGGCGCGGCGATCGCCTCGCGGACCGCCAGGAAGGTGGCGCTGTCCGGGGGGATCAGGTCGTACGTGCCCTTGGGGGCGTTGAAGGTGCTCACGGAAGGTCTCGTCACATTCCTCGTCGGGGAGCCTGCTGAGCTCCCTGGCCGGCGGCCACCTGCCGCAGATACGGGTTGGCGGCGCGCTCCTGGCCGATGGTCGTCTGGGGGCCGTGGCCGGACAGCACCACGGTCGAGTCGTCGAGCGGCAGGCACACGCGGGCCAGCGAGTCGAGCATCTCGGCCATGTCACCGCCGGGCAGGTCGGTGCGTCCGATGGAGCCGGCGAAGAGCAGGTCGCCCGAGAAGAAGACCGGCGGGATGTCCGCCGCCTCGGGCAGGCCGAAGGTCACCGACCCCTTGGTATGGCCCGGCGCGTGCGCGACGGTCAGCTCCAGACCCGCGAGCTCCAGCTTCGAGCCGTCGGCCAGTTCACGGACGTCGTCGGGCTCCCCGACGGTCAGCTCACCCATCAGCGGCATCCCGACGGAACGGCCGAGCGCCTTCTCCGGATCGCTCATCATGTAGCGGTCCTCGGGGTGGATCCACGCCGGCACGTCGTGCGCGCCGCACACCGGGACGACCGAGGCCACATGGTCGAGGTGGCCGTGTGTGAGGACGACGGCGACGGGCTTGAGCCGATGCTTCTTCAGCGTCTCCTCGACTCCCTGAGCGGCCTGGTGGCCGGGGTCGATGATCACGCACTCCTCACCGGCGGCGGGGGCGACGAGATAACAGTTCGTCCCCCAGGCCCCGGCGGGGAACCCGGCAATGAGCACGATCGTCCCTCGTTGTGTCGATACGGGCGGGCTTCGGGCGGCTAAGCCTGTGGTCAGAGCCTACCGGCGCTGCCGATTCCTCAGCGAACCCATATACGGTACGGGGCACACGCAGGCGGTCGGCTCACAAGACGCACGCGTCCCAGTCGACGTACGAGACGCACGAGGAGAGAATCCGGTGGTCACCCAGGAACAGCGGAAGCGTCAGCTCGCCCGGGAGAAGTTCTTGCGGCAACAGCAGCGGCGCACAGCCGCGCGGCGCAAGGCCCGCATGCGGAACTCGGTGATCGCGTCGGTACTCGGCGTGGTCCTGGTCGGCAGTCTCGCCCTGTACACGAGCGGTGTACTCAAGGACGACGACAAGACCAACACGAGCTCCGAGTCGACGCCGAGCAAGGAGCCCAGCAAGGCTCCGGATCCGTGCGAGAAGCCCGCGGCGGGCAAGGTCAAGACGGCGACCTGGAAGAAGGAGCCGGCGTTGACGATCGACAAGTCGGCCACCTACTCGATGGAGCTGGCGACGACCTGCGGCGACATAGACATCGCGCTGAAGACGTCGGCCGCGCCGCGCACGGTGAACTCGTTCAGCTTCCTTGCGAGCAAGGGCTACTTCGATCACACCAAGTGCCACCGCCTGACCACCGAGGGGATCTACGTCCTTCAGTGCGGCGACCCCACGGGCAGCGGCAGCGGTGGTCCCGGCTACACGATTCCGGACGAGAACCTGAAGGACAAAAGCCTCAAGAGCAACATCTATCCGGCGGGCACCGTGGCGATGGCGAACACCGGCCAGCCGAACTCCGGCGGCAGCCAGTTCTTCCTCGTCTACCAGGACAGTCAGCTCCCGCCGAGCTACACACCGTTCGGCACGGTGTCCGAATCCGGTATGAAGGTCCTGAAGAAGATCGCCGCCGCGGGAGCGCAGGCCGCGGACCCCACGACGGGCAATACGGCACCCAACGCGACGGTCGTCATCAACAAGGCAACTGTCACCAAATCCTGACCGCCAGCTGCGAAATTTCGGTCGCGCGGGATGCGGACAGGCAACCCGCTGGTCGCCTATGTTGGCCGTGACGAAACTGTGGACGATGCCCGGGGGCGCTGAGGCCCCTCGCGGGCATCATGTGGAGGAGGCGCTGTGAGCAGCGACCCGTGGGGCCGCGTCGACGAGACGGGGACCGTGTACGTGCGTACGGCCGACGGCGAGCAGGTCGTCGGTTCCTGGCAGGCGGGCTCCCCCGAGGAGGCGTTGGCCTATTTCGAGCGCAAGTACGAGGGCCTGGTTGTCGAGATCGGCCTCCTCGAGAAGCGAGTGAAGACCACCGACCTGTCGGCGAAGGACGCACAGGTCGCGATCGACCACATCCGGGAGCAGGTCGACGCCCACCACGCGGTCGGTGACCTGGACGCGCTCAAGGTCCGGCTGGACAAGCTCGTGGAGACCGTCGACAAGCGCCGCGAGGAGCGCAAGCAGCAGCGGGCCAAGCAGTCCGACGAGGCCCGGCACTCCAAGGAGGCGCTGGTCGCCGAGGCGGAGGAGCTCGCGCAGTCCGACCAGTGGCGGGCGGCCGGCGAGCGGCTGCGTGCCCTGGTGGACACCTGGAAGGGTCTCCCCCGCCTGGACCGCAAGTCCGACGACGAGCTGTGGCACCGCTTCTCGCACGCTCGCTCGGCGTTCTCCAAGCGCCGCAAGGCGCACTTCGCTCAGCTGGACGCGCAGCGCGAGGAGGCCCGCCGCACCAAGGAGCGCCTGGTCGGGGAGGCCGAGGCGCTGTCGGGTTCGACGGACTGGGGCCCGACGGCCGCGCGCTACCGCGAGCTGATGGCGGAGTGGAAGGCCGCGGGGCGCGCCCAGCGCGAGCACGAGGACGACCTGTGGAACCGCTTCCGCGGCGCCCAGGACGTGTTCTTCGCCGCCCGCAGCTCGGTCTTCGCCGAACGGGACGCCGAGCAGTCGGAGAACCTCAAGCTGAAGGAGGAGCTGGCCGAGGAGGCCGAGAAGCTCCTGCCGATCGGCGACCTGAAGAGCGCCCGTGCCGCCTTCCGTACGCTCAACGAGCGCTGGGAGGCCATCGGCCATGTACCGCGGGATGCCCGGCCGAAGGTCGAGGGCCGGATGCACGCGGTCGAGCGCGCGCTCCAGGAGGCCGAGGAGACCGAGTGGCGCCGGACCAACCCGGAGGCACGCGCGCGTGCCGAGGGCCTGACCGGCCAGCTCCAGGCCGCCGTGGACAGGCTCAAGGGCCAGATCGAGCAGGCACGCGCCCAGGGCAACAACGCCAGGGCCGACAAGCTCGAGCGTGAGCTGGAGGGCCGCCAGGCACTCCTGGACCAGGCACTGAAGGGTCTTCAGGAGTTCGGCGGCTGAGACCGCCGATACGACCGAGACCGTACGACGAAGGGCCCCGCACCTCGGGTGCGGGGCCCTTTCGTATGTCCTCTACGACATGTCTTCTACGGCATGTCCTCTACGACCGGCTGCGCGCCGACGTCACGCGGTACACGTCGTACACGCCCTCCACGCCCCGGACCGCCTTCAGGACGTGCCCGAGGTGCTTCGGGTCGCCCATCTCGAAGGTGAAGCGGGAGGTGGCGACGCGGTCGCGGGAGGTCTGGACGGCCGCGGAGAGGATGTTGACGTGCTGGTCGGACAGGACGCGGGTGACGTCCGACAGGAGCCGGGAGCGGTCCAGTGCCTCGACCTGGATGGCGACCAGGAAGACCGAGGACTGGGTGGGCGCCCACTCGACCTCCAGGATGCGCTCGGGCTCGCGGGACAAGGAGTCCACGTTCACGCAGTCGTTGCGGTGAACCGATACGCCACTGCCGCGGGTGACGAAGCCCATGATCGGGTCGCCGGGCACGGGCGTACAGCAGCGGGCCAGCTTGACCCACACGTCGTCGACGCCCTTGACCACGACACCCGGGTCGTTGCTGCTGCGCCGCTTGCGGCCGCGGCCGCGCGTGGACGGGACCGACTCGTCCATCTCCTCGGTGGCGGCCTCCTCGCCGCCGAGGGCCTGCACCAGCTTCTGCACGACGTTCTGCGCGGCCACATGGCCCTCGCCGATCGCCGCGTAGAGCGAGGAGATGTCCGGGTAGCGCATCTCGTGCGCCAGGGTGACGAGCGAGTCGCCGGTGAGGATGCGCTGGATCGGCAGGTTCTGTTTGCGCATCGCACGGGCGATGGCGTCCTTGCCCTGCTCGATCGCCTCGTCGCGCCGCTCCTTGGAGAACCAGGCGCGGATCTTGTTGCGGGCGCGCGGCGACTTCACGAAGCCGAGCCAGTCGCGGGAGGGTCCCGCGCCGGCCGCCTTGGAGGTGAAGACCTCCACCAGGTCGCCGTTGTCCAGGGTGGATTCGAGGGGGACGAGCCTGCCGTTGACCCGTGCGCCTATGGTCCGGTGGCCGACCTCCGTGTGCACCGCGTAGGCGAAGTCCACCGGAGTGGCACCCGCCGGGAGCGCTATGACGTCGCCCTTGGGGGTGAAGACGAAGACCTCGTTGCGGGACAGGTCGAAGCGCAGCGACTCCAGGAACTCGCCCGGGTCCTCGGTCTCCTTCTGCCAGTCCAGCAGCTGGCGCAGCCACGCCATGTCGTTCAGGTGGTCGTCCTTGCCCTTGCCGGACGACTTCGGCGCGTCGGTGCGCACCTTGGAGGCGCCGGCGACGGCCTCCTGCTTGTACTTCCAGTGCGCGGCGATGCCGTACTCGGCGCGGCGGTGCATGTCGAAGGTGCGGATCTGGAGTTCGACCGGCTTGCCGTTGGGCCCGATGACCGTCGTGTGCAGCGACTGGTACATGTTGAACTTGGGCATCGCGATGTAGTCCTTGAACCGCCCCGGAACCGGGTTCCAGCGGGCGTGGACGGTGCCCAGCGCCGCGTAGCAGTCACGGACGGTGTCCACCAGGACGCGGATGCCCACCAGGTCGTAGATCTCCGCGAAGTCCCGGCCGCGGACGATCATCTTCTGGTAGACGCTGTAGTAGTGCTTCGGGCGCCCGGTGACGGTCGCCTTGATACGGGCCGCGCGCAGGTCGGCCTGGACCTCGTCGGTCACTATGGCCAGGTACTCGTCACGCTTCGGTGCCCGCTCGGCCACCAGCCGGACGATCTCGTCGTACATCTTGGGGTAGAGGATCGCGAAGGCGAGGTCCTCCAGCTCCCACTTGATGGTGTTCATGCCCAGGCGGTGGGCGAGCGGCGCGTAGATCTCCAGGGTCTCGCGCGCCTTCTTCTCCTGCTTCTCGCGCTTGAGGTAGCGCATGGTGCGCATGTTGTGCAGCCGGTCGGCGAGCTTGATGACCAGGACGCGCGGGTCCTTGGCCATGGCCACGACCATCTTGCGCACGGTCTCGGCCTGGGCCGCCTCGCCGAACTTGACCTTGTCCAGCTTGGTGACGCCGTCCACGAGCAGGGCGACGGAGTCGCCGAAGTCGCGGCGCAGCTGGTCCAGGCCGTACTCGGTGTCCTCGACGGTGTCGTGCAGCAGACCGGCCATGAGGGTGGCCGGGTCCATGCCGAGCTCGGCGAGGATGGTGGTCACCGCGAGCGGGTGCGTGATGTACGGGTCGCCGCTCTTGCGCTTCTGGCCGCGATGCCAGCGTTCGGCGACCTGGTAGGCCGTCTCGATCTTGCGGAGCGTCGCGGTCTCGATCTTCGGGTCGTTGCTGCGCACTATCCGCAGCAGCGGCTCCAGGACCGGGTTGTAGGGGTTGGAGCGCTGGACGCCGAGGCGGGCCAGACGGGCGCGGACGCGGTTGGAGGAGCCGGAGCGGGCGGGCTGGCCGGCGGGGGCACGGACCGTGGAGGTGTTCACGGGGCGCTCGGGCACGACCGGCTTGGGGCGCGGCTGCTCCGCGGGCTTGTCGACGGGCGCGGCCTGGGCGTGCTGGACCGGCCCGCGGGTGTCGTTCTTCGCCTGCGACACGTTCGGCGCGGGCTTCGCCGCGGGGGCCGAGGCGGGCTCGGGCTTGGCGGCGGTCAGGGGCTGGGCCTCGTCTGGCAAGAGGACTCCTCGTGCGCGATCCGGGTCCCCCGGTCAGGCTCCGGAGACCCCATGGTAGCGATCCTGCGCCCGAGGATCGCCTTCAGGCCGATGTGAGGGCCGTCTACTCGTGAAACACAAGAGGCGGGCACCGGATTCCTCCGGGCCCGCCCTCGCGGTGTTCCGCGGGTGACGCCGGGGTGTCCCCCGGGTGCCCGCGCCGGTCTCAGACCGTGAGCAGCGCCTCCAGCGGGGCGCCGGACAGCGCCGGTTCCAGACGGCCGCGGCCGCCCAGGAAGCCCAGTTCCATCAGGACGGCAAGGCCGGCGACCTCGGCGCCCGCCCGGCGGATGAGCTGGATCGAGGCCTCGGCGGTGCCGCCGGTGGCCAGGACGTCGTCGACGACCAGGACCCGGTCGCCCTGCGCGAGGTCCTCGGCGTGCACCTCGATCTCGGCGGAGCCGTACTCCAGGTCGTAGGCCTGGCTGAGGGTCGCTCCGGGGAGCTTGCCCGCCTTGCGTACGGGGATGAAGCCGAGGCCCGCGCGGACCGCGACCGGGGCGCCGAGGATGAAGCCGCGGGCCTCCAGGCCGACGATCTTCGTGGCGCCGGTCTCCGTGGCGATCCCGGCGAGGGCGTCGGTGAGCGCGGTGAACGCCGCCGGGTCCGCCAGCAGCGGGGTGATGTCCTTGAACATCACCCCCGGCTCCGGGTAGTCGGCCACGTCACGGATCCGGCTGAGCAGCAGCTCCTGAATGTCGGTCATCGGCGCTTCCCCGACGGTCGGCCGCGGCCCCGGCTGCGGGCCGCGGGCTGGTTGCGCGGGCCGACGACCGCGTGGGCCTCGTCGTCCTCGGGCTCGTCCGCGGGCACCTCGTCGGTGACGCGGGTGTCCGGGGCCTCGCCCGCCGTGGCACCCTGGGCGCGCTTGGCGAGGACGCGCTTCTTCAGCGCCTTCATCTGCGGCTCGAGCTCCTTGAGGTCGGCGACGAGCGGCGTGGCGATGAAGATCGAGGAGTACGCACCGGCCGCGAGACCGACGAACAGCGACAGCGAGATGTCGTTCAGCATGCCGGCGCCGAGGACACCGCCGCCGATGAACAGCAGGCCACCCACCGGCAGCAGCGCCACCACGGTGGTGTTGATGGAGCGGACCAGGGTGCTGTTGATCGAGCGGTTGGCGACGTCGCTGTAGGTCCAGCGGGTCTGCTTGGTGATGTCCCTGGTCTGTTCCTTGAGACTGTCGAAGACGACGACCGTGTCGTAGAGCGAGTAACCGAGGATGGTCAGCAGACCGATCACCGTGCCGGGTGTGACCTCGAAGCCGACGAGGGCGTAGATACCGACCGTGATGGTGATGTCGTGGATCAGCGCGACGAACGCGGCGATCGCCATGCGCCATTCGAAGGCGATCGCCAGATAGATCACGACGAGGACCAGGAAGATCCCGAGGCCCTGCCAGGCCTTGTTGGCGATCTGGTCACCCCAACTGGGGCCGATCAGGTCGGCGTTGATGCTCTCGGAGTCGACCTTCAGGTCGGTCGCCAGCTCTTCCTTGATCTGGTTGGACTTCTCGGTGTCGATGCCGGCGATCTGGATGCGCAGGCTGCCGTTGCCGAGCTTCTGCACGATCGCGTCGTGGCCGGAGGCCTCTTCCGCGTACGTCTCGGCCTGGGAGACCGAGGCGACCGTCTTCTTCGGGGTGGTGAAGACCGCGCCGCCCTGGAAGTCGATGCCCATGTTCAGGCCGCGCACCGCCAGGCCGACGATGGCCGTGATGGTGATCAGGATCGAGATGCTGTACCAGATCTTGCGGTTCTTGACGAAGTCGTAGCCGACCTCGCCACGGTGCAGTCGGGCGCCGAGGGTGCCGAGCTTCGACATCTCACGCCTCCTTCGGGTCGACGGGGCCGGCGGTGGGAGCGGAGCGACGCGTGCGGCGCAGCGGAGGCTTGGCGCCCAGAGCCTTGGGGTCGAGGCCGGACCACTTGTGGCCGCTCGCGAAGAAGTTGCGGCGGGCCATGAGCGTCAGCAGCGGCTTGGTGAAGAGGAAGACCACGACGACGTCGAGCAGGGTGGTCAGACCGAGCGTGAACGCGAAGCCCTGGACCTTGCCGACGGTGACGATGAACAGCACCGCCGCGGCGAGGAACGACACGAAGTCGGAGACCAGGATGGTGCGCCGGGCACGCGGCCAGGCCCGCTCGACGGCGGGGCGGAGCGTGCGACCCTCGCGGATCTCGTCACGGACACGTTCGAAGTAGACGATGAACGAGTCCGCCGTGATGCCGATCGCGACGATGGCACCGCAGACGGCCGGCAGGTTGAGCGCGAAGCCGATGGCCGGGCCGAGCAGCGACATGATCACATAGGTGAGCGCGGCGGAGACCAGCAGCGAGGCGACCGCGATGAACGACAGACCCCGGTAGTACACCAGCAGGTAGAGCACGACCAGGGCGAGGCCGATGGCGCCGGCGATCAGACCGGCGTGCAGCTGCTCGCCGCCGAGCGCGGCGGTCACCGTGGTGACGCTGTCCTCCTTGAAGGACAGCGGCAGGGCGCCGTACGACAGCATGTTGGCGAGGCCCTGGGCCTCCTCCTGGGTGAAGCTGCCGG
This sequence comes from Streptomyces lincolnensis, assembly GCF_001685355.1. Classification (GTDB taxonomy): domain Bacteria; phylum Actinomycetota; class Actinomycetes; order Streptomycetales; family Streptomycetaceae; genus Streptomyces; species Streptomyces lincolnensis. The sequence goes on from NZ_CP016438.1 coordinate 2,048,977, forward strand.
AGATTTCCGCGTTGCCGGTGGTCAGCGCCTGGCTGACGCGCGGGTCGGAGACGACCTCGCCGTCGAGCACGATCGCGAACTGGTTCTGCGGGGGCTGGTTCTGGGCGAGCCGGCCGGTGATGTCGGCGAACTTCTTGGTGCCGCTGCCCGTGAAGTCCATGGTGACGGTCCAGCCGGCGGCGGTCGTCGTCTGGAAGACGGCCTGCGCCTTGTCGACGTCGGTGCCGTCGACCGCGGCCGGGCCGAGGATGTACTTCTGCCACTGGCCGCTCGAGTTGCCGCAGGCCACCGTGGGGTCGGTGGGCTTGGTGCCCTTGCCGGCCTCGGCGCGGACCTTCGGGTTGGTGCAGTCCAGGGCGGCGTACTCGGCCTGGAGCTTGCTGGTCGCGTCGTCGGTGGCGCCACCGCTGGCGGGCGGGGAGGCGGCCGGGCTTCCGGAACCGGAGGGGTTCGTGGACGGCGTGGCATCGGCGTCGGCCTTCAGGGCGTCGGTGACCACACGGCCCTGGGTGGTGGAGGTCGACGAAGGCGTGGCGGAGGGGGATCCCGACGAGGTCGCCTTCTCGTCCTTGGCGCCGTCGGTCGCCTTGTCGCTCGCACCGCTGGAGGGGCTCGGCGACGGGCTGGTCGGCGTGCCGGCGGAGAGCTCGGTGGTGAGGACCGGCCGGAAGTACAGCTTGGCGGTGGTGCCGACCTGGTCCTGGGCCTCCTTGGAGTTCGTGCCCTTGGGGATGTTGACGATGATGTTCGCGTCGCCCTGGGTCTGAACCTCGGCCTCGGACACACCAAGACCATTGACACGGCGGTTCATGATCTCGACCGCGGTGTCCATGTTGGTCTTGTTGATCGCGGACTCCTGGCCCGGCTCCGTCTCGGCCCGCAGTGTGATGCTGGTGCCGCCGGCGAGGTCGATGCCGAGCCGCGGGGTGGTGTGCCCGGACAGGAACATGCCTCCGGTGAGCGCCACCATGGCGATCAGGATGAGGGCCAGCGAGCGCCCTGGCTTGCTCTGGGCGCTCGCGTTCCGGCCCCTCTTAGGTGCTGCCACCTTCTCGTACTCCCTCTCGGGCCGCCTCGCGCCGGATCAACGGGCGGGCGGCCATGAATGTGTCGGGATCCCGTGTGAGCTGCGCGTATGCCGGGGCGCGCGGCGGCGGCCCGCGCACCCCGGCATACGGCTACTTCGCCTCGGAGTCGCCGTCGGTCTTCTTCGGCTCCTCGTCCGTCTTCGCGTCGTCCGCCTTGACGTCGTCCGTCTTGGCGTCATCCGCCTTCGCGTCGTCCGCCTCGGCGGCCGCGGCCTCGGTGGGCTCGGCGTCGGTGGTCTCCTCGACCGTGTCCTTCTTGCCGAGGTCCACGGACTTGGCGTCGCCGTCGGTCTCGGTGAGGGAGGAGGCGTCGTCCGGGACGACGTCGGAGTCGGACTTCAGATCGTGCTCGACGCCGTGGACGATGCGGTTGTACTCGTCGTCGGTCAGGACCGCACCGATGGCGTTCTTCGCGAAGAGCAGGTCGACGCCCGGACCGGCGTCGACGAGGACCGTGTCCTCGTTGACCTCCTTCACCGTCGCGTACATGCCCCCGATGGTGCGGATGCCACTGCCGGGCTGCATATCGTTCCGCATCTGCGCAGCGGCCTGCTGCTTCTTCTTGGCGGAGCGGGTCATCAGGAACATGGCCCCGATGAGCACGATGAACGGGAGGAGGGTCACGAGACTCACGGGTCGGTACTTCCTTCACGCGACCGCGGTGGTGAGCGGCCTGATGGTTGGGGGGATGTGCACCGCCGACAAAGGCGGCATCGGCGGAGTCTAAGCGAGTCCGCGCGCATGGAACAACGCTCAGCATCCCACCGTGGTTCCTGCCGCGGCCAATGCGCGCGCCGTCACCGCGTCGTCACGTCCCGAACAGGTCCTGTTGTCCGTTTCCTGTGGCCGCCGAGCCGGGCGGGGTGAGGCCGAGATGCGCCCATGCCGCGGGTGTGGCGACCCGTCCGCGCGGGGTGCGGGCGAGCAGTCCCTCCCGGACCAGGAACGGTTCGGCGACCTCCTCCACGGTCTCGCGCTCCTCCCCCACCGCGACCGCCAGGGTGGACAGGCCGACCGGGCCGCCGCCGAACAGTTTGAGCAGGGCCTCCAGGACGCCCCGGTCCAGGCGGTCGAGGCCGCGGGCGTCGACCTCGTAGACGGCGAGGGCCGCCTCGGCGATGTCGCGGGTGATCAGACCGTCGGCCTTGACCTGGGCGTAGTCGCGCACCCGGCGCAGCAGCCGGTTGGCGATACGGGGCGTGCCGCGGGAGCGGCCGGCGATCTCGGCGGCACCGTCGGCCTCGATCTCGACGTCGAGCAGGTTCGCCGAGCGGTGGATGACGCGCTCCAGCTCAAGGGGCTCGTAGAACTCCATGTGCGCGGTGAAGCCGAAGCGGTCGCGCAGCGGCGGCGGCAGCAGGCCAGCGCGGGTGGTGGCGCCGACCAGGGTGAAGGGAGGCAGCTCCAGGGGGATGGCGGTGGCGCCGGGGCCCTTGCCGACGATGACGTCGACCCGGAAGTCCTCCATCGCCATGTACAGCATCTCCTCGGCGGGCCTCGACATGCGGTGGATCTCGTCGAGGAAGAGGACCTCGCCCTCCTGGAGGGAGGACAGGATCGCGGCGAGGTCGCCGGCGTGCTGGATCGCGGGGCCGCTGGTGATGCGGATCGGGGCGTTCATCTCGGCCGCGATGATCATCGACAGGGTGGTCTTGCCGAGGCCGGGGGCGCCGGACAGGAGCACGTGGTCGGCGGTGGCCCCGCGCGCGCGTGCCGCCCGGAGCACCAGGTCGAGCTGTTCGCGGACCTTCTCCTGGCCGATGAACTCGCCCAGGTCCTTGGGGCGCAGGGCGGCCTCGACGGCCTGGTCCTCCCGGTCGGCGCCGGAGTCCACCAGTCGCTCCGCGGCGGACTCGTCGGCCGTGTCGTCCCAGTTCATGTGATGTGCCTCGGTATCCGGTGGGTCAGCGGGCGCGGTTCAGGGTCTGAAGGGCCGCCTTCAGCAGGTGGCCGACCTGGGGCGTGCCCCCGGCGGCCTCGGCCTGCGGCGCCACCGCGGAGACGGCCTCGTCGGCCTCGCGGGTCGCGTACCCCAGGCCGATCAGGGCCGCGTGCAGCTGGTCGCGCCAGCCCTGGGTGACCGGGGCACCGATCGCGGGGGCGCCGACGGGCTCGCCCAGGCGGTCCTTCAGTTCGAGGAGGAGCTTCTGGGCGCCCTTCTTGCCGATGCCGGGGACGGCGATGAGCGCCTTCTCGTCGCCCGTCGCGACGGCCCGGCGCAGTGCGTCCGGGCTGTGCACGGCCAGCATCGACTGGGCCAGCCGCGGGCCGACTCCGCTCGCGGTCTGGAGCAGTTCGAAGACCTGGCGTTCGTCGTCGTCCACGAAGCCGTACAGGGTCAGCGAGTCCTCACGGACGACGAGAGAGGTCGCGAGCTTGGCCGGCCGGCCGAGCCGGAGCGTGGAGAGGGTGTTCGGCGTGCACTGGACGGCCATGCCGACACCGCCCACCTCGACCACCGCGGCGTCGGGAGCGAGTGCGGCGACGGTCCCGCTGACGAAGGCGATCATGCCCTACGGCCTTTCGTTGCGTGCAGGGCGACGGCCTGCTGGAGTCGGTTCTGGGCGGGGGCGCGCCAGATGTGGCAGATGGCGAGCGCGAGGGCGTCGGCCGCGTCGGCGGGCTTCGGGGGTGCGTCGAGCCGCAGCAGCCGGGTGACCATGGCACCGACCTGGGCCTTGTCCGCGCGGCCGCTGCCGGTGACGGCGGCCTTGACCTCGCTGGGCGTGTGCAGGGCGACGGGGATGCCGCGCCGGGCGGCGCAGAGCATCGCGACGGCGCTGGCCTGGGCGGTACCCATGACCGTACGGACGTTGTGCTGGCTGAACACCCGCTCCACGGCGACGCATTCGGGCCGGTGCTCGTCCAGCCACTGTTCGATGCCCTGCTCGACGGCGACGAGCCGCTGCCCCAACTCGGCGTCCGCGGGCGTGCGGACGACGCCGACGCCGAGCATGGTGAGCGGCCGTCCCGCGACGCCCTCGACCACACCGACACCGCAACGCGTCAGTCCCGGGTCCACCCCCAGTACGCGCACCCGCGCTCCCCTCTTTGCGGCTGAGCCGCCGCCGCTCTCGCGGACGTGGCCGAGCGCCGTCGGGGTTGCTCAATTCTTGGCTGCGGCCCGTGGACGGCGATCTTTGACTGTCGTCAGGCTATCCGCTGCCACCGACAACAGCGGCGGGCCGGCGGGACGTGTCCCAACGGCCCGCCGAAACGGCTCAGCTCGCGGCAGCGCTACGCGTCGACCTTCTCCATGACCTCGTCGCTGACGTCGAAGTTGGCGAAGACGTTCTGGACGTCGTCGCTGTCCTCGAGCGCGTCGATCAGCTTGAAGATCTTCCTGGCGCCCTCCTCGTCCAGCTCGACCTGCATGGTCGGGACGAAGTTGGCGTCGGCGGAGTCGTAGTCGATCCCGGCGTCCTGGAGGGCGGTGCGGACGGCGACCAGGTCGGTGGCCTCGCTGAGGATCTCGAAGGACTCGCCGAGGTCGTTGACCTCTTCGGCGCCCGCGTCCAGGACCGCTCCGAGGACGTCGTCCTCGCCCAGCTCGCCCTTGGGGACGATGACGACGCCCTTGCGGTTGAAGAGGTACGACACCGAGCCCGGGTCGGCCATCGAGCCGCCGTTGCGGGTCATGGCGACGCGGACGTCGGAGGCGGCGCGGTTGCGGTTGTCGGTGAGGCACTCGATGAGCACCGCGACACCGTTGGGGCCGTAACCCTCGTACATGATCGTCTCGTAGTCGGCGCCACCGGCCTCAAGCCCACCGCCGCGCTTGATCGCGGAGTCGATGTTCTTGTTCGGGACCGAGCTCTTCTTCGCCTTCTGGACGGCGTCGTACAGCGTCGGGTTGCCGTCGAGGTCCACGCCGCCCATGCGCGCCGCGACCTCGATGTTCTTGATCAGCTTCGCGAAGAGCTTGCCGCGCTTGGCGTCGATCACGGCCTTCTTGTGCTTCGTCGTGGCCCATTTAGAGTGGCCGGACATCTGCCTGTCTCCTTCGCGTAACCCATCCAGATACGAACTGCCAGAGATCCTACAAGGACTCGGCCGCCCGGTTGGCGCGCACCATGTCGACAAAGAGCGCGTGCACGCGGTGGTCGCCGGTCAGTTCGGGGTGGAACGACGTGGCGAGCGCGTTGCCCTGGCGGACCGCGACGATGTGGCCGTCGTGCTCGGCGAGCACCTCGGCCTCGGCGCCGACGGACTCCACCCAGGGGGCGCGGATGAACACGCCCTCCACAGGATCGCCCTCGATGCCCTTGACGTCGACCGCCGCTTCGAAGGACTCGTTCTGACGTCCGAAGGCGTTGCGGCGCACGATCATGTCGATGCCGCCGATCGTCTCCTGGCCCGAGCGCGGGTCGAGGATCTTGTCGGCGAGCATGATCAGGCCCGCGCAGGTGCCGTAGACGGGCATGCCGTCGCGCACGCGCGCGCGGAGGGGCTCCATCACGCCGAAGAGGACGGCCAGTTTGGAGATGGTGGTGGACTCGCCGCCGGGGATGACGAGGGCGTCCACCTCGGCGAGTTCCTCGGGGCGCCGCACCGGCCTGGCCACGGCGTCGGCCGCGGCCAGGGCGATGAGGTGCTCCCGTACGTCGCCCTGGAGTGCGAGTACTCCGACGACGGGAGAGGCCGTGGGAGAGGTCATCACCAGCCCCGGTTCGCGTAACGCTCGGCCTCGGGCAGGGTGTCGCAGTTGATGCCGACCATGGCCTCGCCGAGGTTGCGGGAGGCGTCCGCGATGATCTTGGGGTCGTCGTAGAACGTGGTGGCCTTGACGATGGCGGCGGCGCGCTTGGCCGGGTCGCCGGACTTGAAGATGCCGGAGCCGACGAAGACGCCCTCGGCACCGAGCTGGCGCATCAGGGCGGCGTCGGCCGGGGTGGCGACGCCACCGGCGGAGAACAGGACCACCGGGAGCTTGCCGAGCTCGGCGACCTCCTTGACGATCTCGTACGGGGCGCGCAGTTCCTTCGCGGCGGCGTACAGCTCGTTGTTGTCGTAGCCGCGCAGCCGGGCGATCTCGTTCTTGATCTGGCGCAGGTGGCGCACGGCCTCGACGACGTTGCCGGTGCCGGCCTCGCCCTTGGAGCGGATCATGGCCGCGCCCTCGGCGATGCGGCGCAGGGCCTCGCCCAGGTTGGTGGCGCCGCAGACGAAGGGGGTCGTGAAGGCCCACTTGTCGGAGTGGTTGACCTCGTCGGCCGGGGTGAGGACCTCGGACTCGTCGATGTAGTCGACGCCGAGGGACTGGAGCACCTGGGCCTCGACGAAGTGGCCGATGCGGGACTTGGCCATGACCGGGATCGAGACGGCCTCGATGATGCCCTCGATCATGTCCGGGTCGGACATACGGGCCACGCCGCCGTCCTTGCGGATGTCGGCGGGGACCCGCTCCAGGGCCATGACGGCGACGGCGCCCGCGTCCTCGGCGATCTTCGCCTGGTCCGGCGTGACGACGTCCATGATCACGCCGCCCTTGAGCTGTTCGGCCATGCCGCGCTTCACACGCGCGGTGCCGGTCTCGGGAACCTGGTTGTCGGAAAGCGTGCTGGACACGGATGACCTCGCTGAAGGGAAAGAGGGTTTCAACAGCACCGAGGAAACGCGAGGGGACCAGGCCACAGCAAGGGCCAATGAGGAGGCGGTGGATCGTTTTCCGGCCTGCGGCGGTCTGGGACGGGGGCCGGGCGGGGCGTGGCCGCCGTCAGGCGGTGCGATCGGTGAGCGCCGCCGGAGGCTCGTCGTCCATCTCGAAGGCCATCGGGAACGGCGCGTGGCCGGCCAGCCGGAACCAGCGGACCTTGCGGTGCCTGCGCAGCGCCCTGGCCGCCCGTACGGCGTCGTTGTGGAAGCGCCGGGCCATGGGCACCCGGCGTACCGCCTCGGTCAGTTCCCGGGTGGCCTCCTCTCCCCCGGGCGCCTCACGGACCGCCTCGACCTGCTGGGACTCGGCGAACACGGCCCGCAGCGCCTGGCTCAGCTCGCTCTCGGCGACCTCGCGCTGTTCCTCCTCGGCCTGGCGTGCGGCGTGGGCCGCCTCGTACAGGACGATCGACGCGGCCGGGTCGAGCACCGCGGAGGTGGCCAGTTCCTGGGCCACCGAGGCGCGGCGCAGCAACTGGGCGTCCAGGGCGGCGCGGGCCGCGTCGATCCGGGCGTGCAGTCGGTCGAGCCGGCCCGCGGTCCAGCTCAGATAGAGGCCGATCGCGAACAGGGCCACCGCGATCCAGATGAGTGTGGAAGTCACGGCCCGCAGGCTACCCGTGCCCGCAGGCGCCTTCGGACCGGCCCGGGTCCGGCCGTGCCGGGCGTGAGGCGCCCTCGGCACGCCACACGCTCTTGGCGAGGCGGAGGCGCCGTCGCGGCCACGGCCGGACCCGGTGCCGGGCGCCCGGCCCACGCGGGCCCGGGCGGCGTGCTGCCGTCGGGGTCACTCCCCGCGAGGATCTGGCCGCCGCGCAGGACCACAGCCGACTGCGGGCCGGCCACCCACCGGCGCGGTCTTCGCCGACTCGTCGGCCACTCCTCGGTCACCGGGCTCGCCCCGGACGCGACGGCGCACGACGCGTCCCCCTGCTGCGGCAGGTGGTCGCACGGGACGTGTGACCCCGGCCGACGCCTCGAACCGTACGGACACCCAGGCCCGTCAGTCGCGCGCCAGCCCCAGCCGTGCCCGCAGGCCCGTGGCCCGTTCGTCGTCCGCCGCGGCGACGGCCGCCGCTCCGGCCGTCACCGTCTCGTACACGGAGAGGATGTCCGCGCCGACCGTCGACCAGTCGAACCGCCGTACGTGCGCGCTGCCCCGCTCGCGCAGCCCCTCCCGCCGCTCCGGGTCCCCGAGCAGTCGTAGGGCGGCCTCGGCGAGGGCGTCCGCGTCCTCGTTGGTGAACAGTTCGCCCGCCGCGCCCTGGTCCAGGACCTGGGCGAAGGCGTCCAGGTCCGCGGCCAGCACCGGGGCGCCCGCCGACATGGCCTCGACGAGGATGATCCCGAAGCTCTCGCCGCCGGTGTTGGGAGCGACGTACAGGTCGACACTGCGCAGCAGTCGCGCCTTGTCCTGGTCGCTGACCATGCCGAGGAACTCCACCCGGGAGCGGAGTTCGGCGGGCAGGGTCTCCACCGCCTCCTCCTCGTCCCCGCGCCCGGCCACCAGCAGACGGGCCCGCGGGCGTTCGGCGAGGATCTTCGGCAGGGCCTTCATCAGGACCGGCAGACCCTTGCGGGGCTCGTCGATCCGGCCGATGAAGCCGATGGTGTCGCCCTGCCACTCGGGCTTGGGCTCGGCCCGGGCGAAGAAGTCGACATCGACGCCGTTCGGGATGACGACCGCGTCTCCGCCGAGGTGTTCCACCAGCGTGCGCCGGGCGTACTCGCTCACCGCGATCCGCGCGCTGATCTTCTCCAGGGCGGCCTGGAGGATCGAGTACGCGGCGACCATGACCCGGGAGCGCGGGTTGGAGGTGTGGAAGGTGGCGACGATCGGCCCCTGGGCGATCCAGCAGGTGAGCAGGCCGAGGGAGGGCGAGGACGGCTCGTGGATGTGGACGACGTCGAACGCGCCGTCGTGCAGCCAACGGCGCACCCGGGCCGCCGACAGGAAGCCGAAGCTCAGCCGGGCCACCGAGCCGTTGTAGGGCACGGGTACCGCGCGGCCGGCCGAGACGACGTACGGCGGCAGCGGGGTGTCGTCGTCGGCCGGGGCGAGGACGGACACGTCGTGGCCGAGCCGGATGAAGTACTCGGCGAGGTCACGGATGTGGAACTGGACGCCACCCGGCACGTCCCAGGAGTACGGACAGACGATGCCGATTCTCACGAGGGCCTCTTGGTGGGGTCCAGGTCCTTGAGCCACAACCGCTGCAGCATGTGCCAGTCCTCCGGATGGTCGGCGATCCCCGAGGCGAAGGCATCGGCCAGCGCCTGTGCCATGACAGACGTCTTCTCGGCCCGGGTACCTGTCTCGGGCACCTCGACCGGGGGGTGCACGCGGCCCTTCATGACGGGCGAGTCGTCGTACCAGAGGGTCACCGGGAGCAGCAGGGCGCCGGTCTGCTGGGCGAGCAGCGCCGGTCCGGCCGGGATCCGGGTGGCCTCGCCGAAGAACCGCACCTCGACGCCGGAGGAGGACAGGTCGCGTTCGGCGACCAGGCAGACCACGCCGCCGTCGCGCAGCCGCCGGGCCAGCGTGCCGAAGGCGGTGCCGCCCGTGTGCGGCAGGACCTCCATGCCGAGGCCCTCGCGGTAGGCGACGAAACGGTCGTACAGCGTCTCCGGCTTGAGGCGCTCGGCGACCGTGGTGAAGGGCATGCCGAGCTTGGTGGTGAGCCAGGCGCCGGCGAGGTCCCAGTTGGCCATGTGCGGCAGCGCGAGGATGACGCCCCGGCCGGCCGCGAGGCCGTCGGTGAGGTGGTGCAGGTCCTTGGCCTCGAAGCCGGCCCTGACGCGGTCCGCGCTCCAGGCGGGCAGCCGGAAGGACTCCATCCAGTAGCGCAGGTACGACCGCATGCCCGCGCGCGAGAGCTCGGCCAGGCGCTCCGGGCTCGCGCCCGGCACCACGCGCGCGTAGTTGCTCTCCAGCCGCAGCACGCCCTTGCCGCGCCGCTTCCAGGCGAGGTCGGCGATGCTCCGGCCCAGGCGCACGGCGACCGGCTCGGGGAGCTTCTTGACCACGCCCCAGCCGAGGCCGTACAGCGCGTCCGTCAGCCGCTCCTGGGCGCTCACTTCGCGGCCTCGCTCCCCTGGGTCTCCGGCTTCGCGGGAGGCTCGGCGGCCTCCGCCTCGGCGGACTCCCGGCGGACCGTGACGACCCGCTGGATCAGCGTGACCAGGCTGCCGACCGCGACGATCCACAGCGCGACGGGCAGCAGGTACTGGATGCCCGGCACCCCGAAGGTGTGCAGCCCCGCGAGCCCGGCCGCGACCAGGGAGATCACCAGGCGCTCGGCGCGCTCGACGAGGCCGTTGACGGCGACCGGCAGGCCGATCGACTCGCCGCGGGCCTTGGTGTACGACACCACCTGGCCGCTGGCCAGGCAGAAGATCGAGACCGCGCACAGGACGAGGTCGTCGCCCCCGCCGGCGTACCAGAGGATGAAGCCGCCGAAGATCGCGCCGTCGGCGACCCGGTCGAGCGTGGAGTCCAGGAAGGCGCCCCAGCGGCTGGAGCGGCCGAGCTGGCGGGCCATGTTTCCGTCGACGAGGTCGGAGAACACGAAGAGCGTGATCACGACGGTGCCCCAGAAGAACTCGCCCATGGGGTAGAAGACCAGCGCGCCCGCGACCACACCGGCGGTGCCGATGAGCGTGACCGTGTCGGGGCTGACGCCCCGCCGGATCAGAAACGCGGCGAACGGTGTGAGGACACGCGTGAAGAATGCACGCGCGTACTTGTTCAGCATGGCCTTCCCGAGGGTCGGTGTGGCCGCGCGGCCCCTGCTGGCCACCGGCTGGCCCATCGTAGCCACGCCCGCCGGTGCGCGACGGGCGGGCACCCGGCCCTCGTGTCACGTCCTGACGGCATCGAGGTCACGGGCCGATTGCGCGCGGCCCGCCGAGGCGGGAGCGGTGGGATCACGTCCGCCGTATGGACGCACCGTGACGGGAGTGGAAAGCTCGAAGAACACCGCGGGCGTCGCCGGAGCCGCCACCGCGGATCCCGCGTGTCCGCGCCCACAGTGACCTCACCGTGCACGGGAGGCAAGGCCATGGGCGACAAGGCGAACGCACACCCCGGAGCCGCCGGCAGGGCGACAGCGGCCGACCACCCCGCGTCCGTACGGAATGTGGTGCTGGTCGGCCACTCCGGATCGGGCAAGACGACATTGGTGGAAGCTCTCGCGCTGACGGCGGGAGCACTCAACAGGGCGGGCCGTGTGGAGGACGGCGGCACCGTCTCCGACTACGACGAGATCGAGCACCGCCAGCAACGCTCGGTGCAACTGTCCCTGGTACCCGTCGAATGGGACGGATACAAGATCAATCTCCTCGACACCCCCGGATACGCCGACTTCGTCGGAGAACTCAGGGCCGGTCTGCGAGCGGCGGACGCGGCCCTTTTCGTCGTCTCCGCCTCCGACGGCGTGGACGGCTCGACCCGCATGGTGTGGGAGGAGTGCGCGGCCGTCGGCATGCCGAGGGCGATCGTCGTCACGCACCTGGAGTCCGCCCGGGCGGACTTCGAGGAGATGACGCGGATCTGCGCGGAGGCCTTCGGCGGCGACGACCCCGACGCCGTACTGCCGCTGTACCTCCCGCTGCACGGCCCGCAGGCCGCGGACGGGCACGCGCCCGTGACCGGGCTGACCGGGCTGCTGTCGCAGAAGCTGTTCGACTACTCGTCCGGGGAGCGCAAGGAGTCCGAGCCGGGCGAGGACCAGCTGCCGCTGATCGAGGAGGCCCGCAACCGGCTGATCGAGGGGATCATCTCGGAGTCCGAGGACGAGACCCTCATGGACCGGTATCTCGGCGGGGAGCCGATCGACTTCAAGACGCTGGTGGAGGACCTGGAGCGGGCCGTGGCGCGCGGGGTCTTCTTCCCGGTCCTGGCCGCCGCCCCGGCGGCCGACGGCGCCCGGCAGGGCATCGGCACGGTCGAGCTGCTGGAGCTGATCACCGGGGGTTTCCCGACGCCGTTCGAGCACCCCACGCCGGCGGTCACCACGATCGACGGCAAGCCGCGCGAGATCAAGGCGTGCGACACCGAGGGTCCGCTGGTCGCGGAGGTCGTGAAGACGGCGTCCGACCCGTACGTCGGCCGGATCTCGATGGTCCGGGTCTTCTCCGGCACCCTGCGCCCCGACCAGACGGTCCATGTCTCGGGGCACGGGCTGGCCGACCGCGGCCACGAGGACCACGACGTCGACGAGCGGATCGGCGCCCTGTCCGCGCCGTTCGGCAAGCAGCAGCGGGCGCTGACGCACTGCATCGCGGGAGACATGGCGTGCGTGGCGAAGCTGAGCCGGGCGGAGACCGGGGACACCCTGTCGGCCAAGGACGACCCGCTGCTCATGGAGCCGTGGGAGATGCCCGACCCGTTGCTGCCGCTCGCCATCCAGGCGCACAGCAAGCCGGACGAGGACAAGCTCTCCCAGGGGCTCGCCCGGCTGGTCGCCGAGGACCCGACCATGCGGCTGGAGCAGAACCAGGACACCCACCAGGTCGTGCTGTGGTGCCTGGGCGAGGCACACGCCGACGTGGCGCTGGAGCGGCTGCGCAGCCGCTACGGCGTGCAGGTCGACGTGGTCCCGCACCGGGTGTCCCTGCGGGAGACGTTCGCGGCCAGGTCCGCCGGGCGCGGCCGGCATGTCAAGCAGTCCGGCGGGCACGGGCAGTACGCCATCTGCGAGATCGAGGTGGAGCCGCTGCCGGGCGGCTCGGGCATCGAGTTCGTGGACAAGGTGGTCGGCGGGGCGGTGCCGCGGCAGTTCATCCCGTCGGTCGAGAAGGGCGTGCGCGCCCAGGCGACCAGGGGAGTCACGTCGGGCAACCAGCTGGTCGACGTCCGCGTCACGCTGCTGGACGGCAAGGCGCACTCCGTCGACTCCTCCGACGCCGCGTTCCAGACGGCCGGGGCGCTGGCGCTGCGGGAGGCGGCGGCCGACGCGAAGATCCATCTGCTGGAGCCGGTGGCCGAGGTGTCCGTGCTGGTCGGCGACGACTACGTGGGCGCCGTGATGAGCGACCTGTCCGGACGGCGCGGCCGGGTGCTCGGCACGGAACAGACCAGCGGCAAAAGGACGTTGGTACGGGCCGAGGTGCCGGAGATCGAGATCGGCCGGTACGCCGTCGACCTGCGTTCCCTGTCGCACGGCACGGCCCGTTTCAGCCGTTCCTACGCACGGCACGAGCCGATGCCGCCGCAAGTCGCCGAAAGGATCCGTGAAGAGGCGGGCGCGGCTTCGTAGTTGAGGCCGGGCGCGGCTCAAGTGGCGCGTGCGGAACGCTCCCCTCCGTGTCGGCGGACGGTTTCCACCGTCCGCCGACGCATGTCCGTACCTGGAGATACGCTGATGACCTGATCAACAGGTGTGCGAAGCACGGAAGTCGGGAAGGCCGCAGGAGGCGACACCTGCGGCGATCGGGGGCGGGAATGACCGTTGACAGCGGCTACGCGGACATCTTCGGTCCGCAGGTGCCGCGCACCGGCGACACGGACCAGACGGCGACGTTCGCGCTGGCCTCGGCGGCCTACCGGGACAACCCGGTGGGGAAGATTCTCGAGGCCAACAGCGAGTGGCACACGTCGACCATCAAGGCTGGCCGCAGGTGGGCGAAGATCTTCGAACCCAATCTGGGTGAGGCCTTCTCCGCGGCCGTGATCGCTCGCATGCTCGGAGCCGGCCGCAAGCCGCTCATCCAGTCCTTCGGCGCCGAGCCGCAGGTCGTGGTCGAGCACTGTCTCGCGGCAAACCGCATCCGCCGGGACCGCGACAACCTCCTGACCATCGTCATGGTGCTGTGCGGCCTGCTGTTCCTGCCCGGCCTCCTCATCTGGCTCCTGGTCTTCCAGATCCGCAGGACCATGGCCAGGCAGGAGGGCAGGGCCGGCGCCATGGCCACCGCGCTGCTCGTCGGGGTGGGCGCGCTGGCGGTGCTCTTCCTCGTCAAGATGCCGTTCACGGGCTTCTGGGCCTGGTACGCGCGCGCGGCGGTCGTGCTGCCGGTGGTCGGCTGGTTCTGGGCCAAGCAGATCTGCGAGCGGACGGCCAACGACCTGCGGGGGCGCTGGAGCAGTCTGCTGGCCGGCAGCAGCATCGGGGCGAAGGTGCCCGAGGCGGTGCCGCGCAGCCCCGGCGAGACCGCGGCCGAGTCGCTGCGCCAGTCCCTGGCCCGGCTCAGCGCGGAGCAGGCGTCCAACTCCGTCTTCTACGCCGGGCCCAAGGGCATACTCGGCATGGGCACCCGCTGGGGCAGCTGGCAGCTCGCCGAGGACCTGGTGTCCGCCGATCCCACCCGGGAGATCCATCCCTTCCGCAGCTGGGACGTCATCCGGTCCATCCACGACCAACTGCGCATGCTGGAGCGGAACACGCTGAACACCGGCGGCTTCCCGAAGGCGTCCATACGCCACTGGGTCGTCACACCGGTCGCGGAGAACGCCAAGGCGGTGTCCCGGCCCACGGGCACGGACGTGGACGCGTACCAGGTCAAGAACCACGCCATCCAGGACATCTGCAACAAGCAGCAGTTCGGCGCGGGCGACCGGCACTATCTGGGCGTGCAGTGGACGCTGTGGGACGGGCAGCTGGTGATCACGATGATGATCACGGTGACCGTGCTGCACGAGACGCTGCGCATCGAGGTGACCGGGCATGCGCTGGGGCCGGTGCACGGGCTGTTCACCTCGGGTCCCGACGCCAAGGAGAAGGAGGTCTCCAAGTCCCTCAAGTTCTGGGAGACGCGGAAGGTGAAGCTCCCCCTGGTCGACGCGGACGAGGTGGTGCGCCTGGCCGCCCGGGCACCGCTGACCTGGTATCCCCCGCTGCTCAACTGGCTCGGCGGGTCCCTCGCCCTGCCCGAGCCGTTCGGACTGCGGCACGCCTGGGCCGACAAGCCCTGGCGGCACCGCTTCATGGCCGACGACGCGCTGCGTGCCGCCACGCCGGTCCTGCGCGTGGTCCACTCGGCGGCGATCCGGGTCCTCGCGGAGAACGGCGTGAACACGGAGAAGTTCGGCAACCGGTCGGCGTTCCTGAGCACGGCGGTGCAGGACGCCTCTCCGCGCAAGGCCGACGTCTACGACGCGTAGGGGTGTGAGGGTGTGGGGGCCGCCCGCTGGGGGCCGCCCCCACACCCGCCGAGGTCGTCAGACCGCCGGCCAGGCCTCCGCCAGCATCTTGCGGGTGTCCGCCAGCAGTTGCGGCAGGACCCGGGTGTGGCCGACGACCGGCATGAAGTTCGTGTCGCCGCCCCAGCGGGGGACGATGTGCTGGTGCAAGTGGGCTGCGATGCCCGCGCCGGCCACCGAACCCTGGTTCATGCCGATGTTGAAGCCGTGGGCGCCGGAGGCGGTGCGCAGGGCGGTCATGGCCTGCTTGGTCAGCGCCGCGAGTTCCCCCGTCTCCGCGTCGGTGAGGTCGGTGTAGTCGGCCACGTGACGGTAGGGGACGACCATGAGGTGGCCGCCGTTGTACGGGTACAGGTTGAGCACGGCGTAGACCTGCTCACCGCGCCGCACGACCAGCCCGTCCTCGTCGGACTTGGCCGGAATCGAGCAGAAGGGGCAGCCGTCGTCGGCACCCGGGCCGGTCGGCTTGTTCTCACCCTGGATGTAGGCCATCCGATGGGGCGTCCACAGACGCTGGAACGCGTCCTGGGTCCCCACGCCCCACTGCTGCTCCGGCTCACTCGTCATGCAGTGCAGCATATGGCTTCGTTCTGAGGGTATGGAAAAGGCCCCCGGGATCGCCCCGGGGGCCCTGCGCCGTCCGATCAGACCTGCGTCCGCTCCTCCACGACCTTCACGATCTTCGCGATGGCCTCGTCGAGGGGGATGCCGTTCTCCTGCGAGCCGTCGCGGTAGCGGAAGGACACCGAGCCGTTCGACATGTCCTCGTCGCCCGCGATGACCATGAAGGGCACCTTCTGCTTCTGGGCGTTGCGGATCTTCTTCTGCATGCGGTCGGAGGAGGAGTCCACCTCGACGCGCAGGCCCTTGCGCTTCGCCGCGGCGGCGAACTGCTCCAGGTACTCGACATGCGCGTCGCCGATCGGGATGCCGACCGCCTGGACCGGCGCCAGCCACGCCGGGAAGGCGCCCGCGTAGTGCTCCAGGAGCACCGCGAAGAACCGCTCGATGGAGCCGAACAGGGCGCGGTGGATCATGACCGGGCGCTGCTTGGAGCCGTCGGGCGAGGTGTACTCCAGCTCGAAGCGCTCGGGCAGGTTGAAGTCGAGCTGGATGGTCGACATCTGCCAGGTGCGGCCGATGGCGTCCTTGGTCTGGACGGAGATCTTCGGGCCGTAGAAGGCGGCGCCGCCCGGGTCCGGGACCAGGGGCAGGCCCTGCTTCTCGGCGACCTCGCGGAGGGTCTCCGTGGCCTCCTCCCAGGCGTCGTCGGAGCCGACGAACTTCTCCGGGTCCTTGGTGGACAGCTCCAGGTAGAAGTCCTCCAGGCCGTAGTCCCGCAGCAGGCCGAGCACGAAGGTGAGCGTCTTGTCGAGCTCCTCCGCCATCTGCTCGCGCGTGCAGTAGATGTGCGCGTCGTCCTGGGTGAAGCCGCGGGCCCGGGTCAGACCGTGCACGACGCCCGACTTCTCGTACCGGTACACGGTCCCGAACTCGAAGAGACGCAGCGGCAGTTCACGGTAGGAGCGGCCGCGCGCGTCGAAGATCAGGTTGTGCATCGGGCAGTTCATCGGCTTGAGGTAGTAGTCCACGCCCTCGTCGAGCTGCATGGGCGGGTACATGCCGTCGGCGTACCAGTCCAGGTGGCCCGAGGTCTCGAAGAGCTTCCCCTTCGTCGCGTGCGGGGTGTAGACGAACTCGTAGCCCTCCTCCTCGTGGCGGCGCCGCGAGTAGTCCTCCATGACCCGGCGGATGATGCCGCCCTTGGGGTGGAAGACGGCGAGGCCGGAGCCGATCTGCTCCGGGATCGAGAACAGGTCGAGTTCGCTGCCCAGCTTGCGGTGGTCGCGCTTCTCGGCCTCGGCGAGGAAGTCGAGGTGCGCCTTCAGCTCGTCCTTGGTCGGCCAGGCGGTGCCGTAGATGCGCTGGAGCATCGGGTTCTTCTCGCTGCCGCGCCAGTAGGCGGCCGCGTTGCGCATCAGCTTGAACGCCGGGATGTTCCGGGTGCTGGGCAGGTGGGGACCGCGGCAGAGGTCCTTCCAGCACAGCTCGCCGGTCTTGGCGTCCAGGTTGTCGTAGATCGTCAGCTCGCCGGCGCCGACCTCGACGTCCGCGCCGTCGTCGCTGGAGGCGGCGCCCTTGAGGCCGATCAGTTCCAGCTTGTACGGCTCGGCGGCCAGTTCCTCGCGGGCGTCCTCGTCGGTCACCACACGGCGGGAGAAGCGCTGGCCGCGCTTCTGGATCTCCTGCATCTTCTTCTCGATGGCCTTGAGATCCTCGGGCGTGAACGGCTTCTCGACGTCGAAGTCGTAGTAGAAGCCGTCCTTGACCGGCGGGCCGATGCCCAGCTTGGCCTCGGGGAAGAGCTCCTGCACGGCCTGGGCCATGACGTGCGCGGCGGAGTGGCGCAGGATGTTCAGGCCGTCCTCGGAGGAGATCTCCACGCCCTCGACCTCGTCGCCCTCGGCCAGGGCGTACGACAGGTCCCTGAGCTCGCCGGCCACGCGCGCGGCGATGATCGAGCGCTCGCCGGCGAAGAGCTCGGCGGCCGTGGTGCCCGTCGTCACCGTGCGCTCTTCCCGCTCGGAATCGCGTTGGATGATCACACGGACGTCTGACACCGGTCTCTCCTGACTGAAGGGGGATGCGGCGCCATACCGTGAGCGCACGCAGGAGGGGATCGTACCGACCCCGGGCCCCCCTCCGCGAAGTCAGTCCCCTCCGCAGGCCTCCTCGAAGAAGGCCGTGATCTCGGAGGTCTCCTGGAGCGACTTCATCAGCCGGTCCCGTTCCACCTCGTCCACCTGCACCGGTACGACCTCACTGGCGTCCACCAGCCGCCGGAAGCCGCCCCGGCTCTCCAGCCGGCCCTGCACCCGCACCGGCATGCCGACCAGGTGGGCGTGCCCGGCGATGCGGTACGTCTCCTCGTCCAGCGTCAGTCGTACGTGCGGGATCTCGGCGCCCGCGATCACGCGCAGCCGTACCGTCCCCTCCCCGCGCGGCCCCGACCTGCGCATCCTGACCACCGTGCCGGTGATCCGGACCGGTACGGAGGGCTCCTCGCGCAGATAGCGGGCCCCGGCCTCCCGCAGGACGGGCAGGTCACCGGGCGAGAACTCGACGGCCTCGGCGCGGGACGCGCATCCCTCGGGGACGCCGGCGGCCGGCGCCCACTCGACGGCGACGCGCGCGCCCTCCGTGCCCCGCACCAGGGCGATCAGCGCCTCGGTGAGTTCACGGCTGACGCCCGCCTCGACGGCGCCGTCGAAGGCGTCCATGCCGCCGGTGGCCCGCTGGTAGTCGATGGCCTCGCGGGCGGCGTACAGGGCCTGGTGCAGGCGTACGGCGAGCGGGCGGCCGGTGTCGACGGGCACGAACGCGGTGAGGCGGCGGCCGCCGGAGGCGGAGCCCACCAGGACGTCATGAAGGGACGCGGCGGCGGTGCGCCGGTATCGGGCGCCGTAGTACCCGGCACGCGCGCGGGTGGCGAGCGATCCGGCGAGCAGCATCTGCCGCGCGGCCGTGCGCAGCTGTTCCTCGACGACCCAGGGGGCCGCGCCGGCCGGTCCGGTCGGGACGTCACGCCACCAGCGGACCTCGTCGCTGGGCACGGCGAGGGAGACCAGCACCTCGCGCGCGGAGGGCGTGCCGCTGCGGGACAGCGCGAGGAGCGCCTCGCCGAGCAGGTCCTCGCTGTCGGGGAAGGCCAGGCTCTCGGGCACGAGCAGGCTGGTCCCGCCGCCGCCCGGTCCGGGCGGGGTCCAGCGGCCGTAGCGTCCGGCGGCTCCGCCGCGCCGCTGCCAGCCGTGGCGGTGCAGCAGGGCGCCGAGGACGGCGGGGTCGACCTCGTCGGGCTCGGGTGGCCGGTGCCAGGCGGCGTCCTCGGGGTGCGGCCTGACGGGCCGCAGTGGCTCGTCGAGTGGTCGGTGGGTCATGGTCTGCCTCCCGTCCCGACCCGCGTCATGATCTCGCAGAGCGCCCGGTCGTCGAAGATGCGCGAGGTCGGCACCCGGACGGTGGTGCGGGTGCGGCCGGTGATGCGGTGACCGGCGAGGTTGACCCAGTAGCAGCAGTGTCTGAGGTCGAGCCGGTCGTGGCCGGCGCGCAGCCAGTCGTCCCGGGACCGCGGGACGAGCATCACGACCAGGATCTTGTGGACCGAGACCGGGGTGCGGGCGAGTTTGCGCAGGTGGTCGTTGTCGAGCGTGAAGGAGAAGGAGCGGCCGGGCGGGTTCGGCGCGATCTGGTAGGTGCACTTCAGCTGCACCTTGATGGTCACCTCGTCGTCGACGGTGTGCCCGGGTGAGCCGTGGCTGACGTGCCAGTCGATGCCGTTGTCCGGAAAGGGCTGCGACAGCGAGCAGCCGGCCGCCGCGGCGACCGCGTGCAGATAGCCCACCTGCAAGGTCTCCATGCAGGCGGTGGTGGCGAGTGTGCCGCGATGGGGGCCCGTGCGTTCGGGCAGCAGCCCGCCCCGCTCGGGCTGCGCTATCGCCATGACCAACAGCCTTCCCAGCCAAGTGAAATGCCCACACAGGGGCCACATGTATCCCGCGCCGGGCCGCTGAACTGCGCAGACCCGTACTCCTGTTGTGTCCTTCCGGCGTACGGCGCAAACAGCCCGGGTATCACCAAACGGGCAGAAGACGGTGCGTCAGCTGCCGTGGGTGAACGAGGGGTTGTGAAGGTATGACGTGCTGGTACGAAGGGCCTCTGGCCGCCTTCGACACAGAGACCACGGGCGTCGACGTCGAGACCGACCGGATCGTGTCGGCCGCCGTCGTCGTCCAGGACGCTCCGGGGTGCCGGCCGCGGGTGACCCGCTGGCTGGTGAATCCGGGTGTGCCGGTGCCCGCCGCGGCGACGGAGGTGCACGGGCTGACGGACGACCATCTTCAGCGCAACGGCCGCTGGCCCGCGCCGGTGATGCAGGAGATAGCGGAGGCGCTCGCCGAGCAGGCCGCGGCGGGCCGGCCGCTGGTCGTGATGAACGCGCCGTTCGATCTGACGCTGCTGGACCGCGAGTTGCGGCGCCACCGCGCCTCGTCCCTGGACCGCTGGTTGGAGGCGACCCCGCTCCACGTGCTCGACCCGCGGGTCCTGGACAAGCATCTGGACCGCTACCGCAAGGGCCGCCGCACCCTCACCGACCTGTGCGCGCACTACGACGTGGAGCTGGAGGGCGCGCACGACGCCGGGGCGGACGCGCTGGCCGCGCTGAACGTCGTCCGCGCGGTGGGGCGGCGTTTCGCGGCCCGCCTGGAGCGGCTGAGCCCGGCCGAACTGCAGACCCTGCAAGCCGTGTGGCACGCGGCGCAGGCCCGTGGCCTCCAGGCGTGGTTCGCGCGCAGCGGCACCTTCGAGGTGGTGGACCCGGCGTGGCCGCTGCGTCCGGATCTGCCCGCCGCGGCATGAAGAAGGCCGGTCCGCGAGCTGCGGACCGGCCTTTCCCGGTGGGCGATACTGGGTTCGAACCAGTGACCTCTTCGGTGTGAACGAAGCGCTCTCCCACTGAGCTAATCGCCCGGGAACGCATTGAACAATACAGGTCCCCGCGGGTTTCCTTCAAACCGCTTGCAGGTGACCGCGCAGTCCGCGCCGCCCGGACCGCATCATCAGCCAGTGGTTGGCGCGGAACACCGGCCGCCCCGGTACGGCGAACCGCCTGAGCAGCGGCTTGTTGACGGTCACGACCTGTTCGTAGCGGGCGAGAGTGCCGGCGCCGTTCCCGGTGATCGTCCAGCGTGCCCAGCCGTCGATGTCCCCGGACATCGCGATCTCCAGCACCCCGGCCGCCGGGTCGCGCCGCACCTCGCGCGCGGTGAAGGTCACGTCGTACGGCAGCAGGGAGCGGATCCGGATCGCCCCGCTCGTGTCGTCGATCCGGGCGATCTCGCGCACCTGGCGCCACCAGCGCGGATAGTCCTCGGCGCGTTCCAGGGCGGCGTAGACGAGGGCGGGCGGCGCGGGCAGGGTCCACCGGCTGCGGAAGCGGTAGCGGGTCCAGTCCATGAGCCGAGTGTGGCACCGGATCTGAGTACGGCATGAGTACGCGCACTCATGCCGTACGACGTGACCCGGACCACACTCCAGGGCATGACGCACATCCCGCCGCCGACCGAGGAACTACGGCTCCTCGACTCCGAGCTGTGGCAACTGGACGCCCGCCGGGCACAGTTGCTGGCCCGCCGCGCCTGGCTGGTCGCTGCCCTGCACCAGGCCCAGCCGGCTCCTTCGGCTCCCGCGCCACGGCCGGTGTCCGTCGCGCCGCCCCGTCCCGAGGCCTCCGCGCCGCGCGTCCAGAACGTGCTGCTCCTGCTCGGCGGGGTGCTGTTGACCATCGCGGCGATGGTGTTCACGCTGGTCAGCTGGGGTCACCTCGGGATCGCCGGGCGGTCGGCGGTGCTGGGAGCGGTCACCCTGGCCGCGCTCGCCGCGCCGGTGCCGCTGCTGAAGCGGGGCCTGCGGTCGACGGCCGAGTCCCTGGCGGGTCTCGGTCTGGCGCTGACGGTGCTCGACGCGTACGCGCTGCACGAGGTCGCTCTCGCGGGCACGGACGGCACGGCGTACACGGCGGTAGCGTCGGCGGTGCTCGCGGGCGTCTGGCTCGGGTACGGCCTCCTGCCGGGCTCGACCGCTCTGCGGCTGCCCCTCCCCGCCGCGCTCGTCGCGGCCCAACTCCCGCTGCTGCTCTGGGCGCTGGCCGCGGACGCCGGGGCCCACGGCATCACGGCCGCGCTCCTGGTGACGGCCGCGCTGGACACCGCTGTGGCACTGCGAATGCCGTCCGGGTCCGTGCGCGTCGTCGCCGCCGTCGGCGCCTACGCCATGGGGTCCTGGGGCGCACTGGCCGCCGGCTGGCTGTCCTGGACGGCCACCGGCCCGAGCGCCGCCGCCCGTGCGGCGGCGCTCCTCCTCCTCGCTGCGGCGATCGCGGTGGGCGCGGCCTGGCCGGGTGGCCGTACGGCCCTCCAGGGGGCCGGCGACGCGGCGGCCCCGGGCAGGCCTGTGGTCGGCGCGGACCAGGCCGTCGGCCTCGCCCTGGCCGCCGGGCTGCTCGCGGTCAACGCCGTCGGCGGCACGGCGCGTACCGTCCTGCCGGACACGTGGACGGTTCCGGCTTATCTGGCCTGCGGGATCGCCCTGTTGGCGGTGGTCCGGGCCGGCCTGTTGCCGGACGCGCTGCGGCGCGGGGTGCTGTGGGCCTCGGGTGCCGTGCAGGCACTGGCGGTGCTGTGGGCGCTCCCCGTCGTGGGTGTGGCGGTGCTCGGTCCGGGCGCCTGGGTGGAGCGGGCGTGGAGCGGGGCCCCGGCGGACATGCGCGCCGCGGTGACTCCGGATCTGCCCTGGCCGCCGGACGCGACGGCGGTGCCCGTCGTCCTGGCCGCCGTGGCGATCGTGCTCGCCCTGGCGGTCCGTGACACGGCCTGGCACCCCAGGGCACTCGTCGGCGCGCTGTGCCTGTCCTGGACCACGGTCCTGACCCTGCCCGCGGTGCTGGAGCTCCCCTACACGGTCGGCCTGTTGGTCTACGGAGTGACGACAGCCGGCGCCCTGGCAGTGGCGACGCTCGCCTCCCCGACCACCGCCCCAGCGTCGGAGACACCACAGGCCGCGCACATCCGGCTCACGGCCACCCAGCTCGCCCTGGTGACCTCGCTCAGCCTGGCCCTGCTCTCCCTCGCCTCGCAGACCGCGACCCTGACCGTGCTCTCCCTGCTGACGGCGCTGTTCGCGACGGCCGCGACGCGTGCCCGGATCGCTCCCTTCACGGCTCCGGCCGCACTGGCTCACGCCACCGCCCTGGCCTGCGCGACCGGCGCCGCCGCGGGCTGGACAACTGCTTCCACCGCCCTGCTCGTGCTGGTGGTCCCCGCAGTCGCCGCCCTGCTCGCACCGCGGCTCGACGGCCCCCGCACCACCGTGCCGGTCGAGGCGACGGGAGCCGCCGCCGCGCTGCTCGCGATCGGCCTGGCCGTCACCGACCCGCCGCTGCTCGCCCTGGTGCTGGCCCTGTGCGGAGTGATCACCGCGGGCACCGCGGTACGGCCCGACCGCCGTCCCCTCGGCTACGCGGCCACCGCCCTGTTCGTCCTGGCCACCTGGGTACGCCTGGCGTCCTGGGACATCGGCACCCCGGAGGCGTACACGCTCCCGGTCACCGTCCCGGCGCTGCTCGTCGGTGCCCTTCGGCGCCGCCGGGACCCGCAGGCGTCCTCCTGGACCGCGTACGGCCCCGGACTCGCCGCGACCCTCGTGCCGAGCCTTCTCGCGGCCTGGGGCGACCCGGGCTGGACGCGTCCACTGCTCCTGGGCACGGCGGCCCTGGTGGTCACCCTCCTGGGCGCCCGGTACCACCTCCAGGCGCCGCTCGTGCTCGGCGGCTCGGTGCTCGCCCTGGTCGCGCTCCACGAACTCGCCCCGTACATCGCGCAGGTGGCCGGTACCCTCCCCCGTTGGGTACCGCCCGCCCTGGCCGGCCTCCTGCTGCTCGCCCTGGGAGCAACATACGAACAACGCCTGAGGGATGCCCGACGAGTGCGGAACATCCTGACGAAGATGCACTGAGGCGCCCCTTCAGGGGCGCGGGGAACTGCGCGACCAGCCACTACGGACCCGCAGTTCCCCACGATCCGTTACGGCATCTTGTCCCCGAGAAGCGCCAGATTCTCAATCGCGGCCAAGCCGTACAACGCCGTGTCGTTCGTAGCCACCCACGCCGCCTCACTCCCCGGCACCAGCGCCATGGGCCCGCTCAGCTTCTCCGTCCTCCACGGCGAAGCCTCCTTGTACCCGTCGGAGTTGTAGAACTTCTCCCACGCCCGCTTGGCGAGCTTCTCGTCCCCGGTCTGCACCGCCGCGTAGGCGTCCAGTCGCGAGTGCCCCTGGAAGAGCAGCAGGTTCCCGAAGTTGGACCCGTACCGCGCCGCCTGCTCGGCCTTGGTGGCGTTGAAGTAGCGGCAGTAGTCGAAGTACGCCTCGTTGAACTTCGGCATGTCGACCAGGTCGATGAGCTCGGCGCACAGTTCGTTGAGCCCGAACACGGCGGACAGGTGGGACACCCCGACCACGGGCTGCGGGGCGACCGCGAACCTGCCGGTGTCGAGGTCGTACAGACCGGTCCCCTGCACGAACCCGTTGGGCTGCGCGGCGATCGTCTCCATCGTCGACAGCACCCGCGCCCTGGCCTTCTCCCACTTGGGGCCCTTGCGCTCCCACTCGGTCAGCCAGGCCGACACCAGACCGCTCCAGTCCGTACCGAAGCCGATCGACAGCGCGTGCCGGTCGGGCGTGTACGGCTCGGTGCGGATCTTGCGGATCGGGTCGAGGACGAGGAACGTCTCGTCGGAGTCGACGTTGGCGTGCATGAGGTCGCCGACCCGCTCGTCCGCGGTGAGGAAGTAGTAGTAACGGCGATACGTCGTGTTGGCGATGCGCTGCTGCTTGGCGCTGTCGGCGTAGTGCTGCACACCGTGCCGGGTGCCGAGTCCGGCCCACTTGCCCAGGTGGTAGACGTCGACCTCACCGGTGTGCCGGGTCATCGCCTCGGCGAAGCGGAAGATGTCCGAACGGCCGGACCTGAGGTAGGCGAACCAGAGCCAGAGGTCCGGGGACAGCTCCGAGTTGTCCCAGGCGTAGCCGCCGATGTCGTACCGCCACTGGTGCCGCACCGTGTCGTAGGTGTGCATGATGTCGCCGTAGTCCCAGAAGCCGTACCAACGGCGCTGCTCCACCTGGTCCTTGTAGTAGGTGAAGAGGAAGTCGAGGTGGTCCTCGATCTTCGCCTTGGCGGGCGTGGAGCGGTCCGGCTCGGAGTACAGCTTCGGGCCGAAGACCCCGGCCTTGATGAGCTGCTTGGGCGGCGCGGCCAGCTGCGGCAGCACCCGTACGGCCTCGACCTGTTCGGCCAGCTTCTCGGCGCTCGGCGTCGACTCGTTGGCCCAGAAGAGGAGTTCGGAGGTGCGGGCGATGCCGTAGGGGGTGCCGAACTCGGGCTCGTAGTCCTCGTAGGTGATGTTGAGGCCTTCGAGCTGTTCGGCGAAGGTGTCCTGGCCCATGCCGTCGTGGTAGAAGCGCAGGTCCATGGGCTGCGCCTCGGGCGACCAGAGCCAGAGGGTGACCTCGGCCTCGTCGGTCTGGGCGTCCCGGATGTCGAGCTGGGCGGGGAACTTCTCCCAGAAGTCCCTGAGGCCGAAGGAGAATCCGCCGCTCGCGCCGCCGACGTAACCGAAGCCGGACGCCCGCCTGCCGCCGCCGGCGCCGATCCAGCCGTGGCCCTTCTTGGTCCGCTTGCGCAGGCCGAAGCCGTCGGCGGAGAGCTGGGAGAGGGTGTAGTCGCCCCACTCGGGGATGTACTGGAGCCGGGTCGTCACCCGCTGGTCCCAGGTGGCCGGGTCGGGCAGCTTCTGGCCCGCGTACTGGGCCGCCTGGACGGCCGCGCCCGGGTCGCGGCGCAGTCCGGTGATGCCCTTGACGGCCTCGCGCAGCAGACCGGTGCCGTCGCCGCCGATACGGATGTGGCGGTCGTAGGACTCGTCCCGCATCGGCACGGTGAAGCGGACGCCGAGACCGCGGATGAAGTCGCCGCTCGCCTTGCCGGGCTCCTGGGTGCCGTCGAAGGTGATGGTGTGCACCATGCGGAAGGAGTCGGCGCCGGCGTAGAAGTAGAGCCGGATCGAGAACGGCAGCCAACTCCGGTTGCCCTTGCGGTGCTTGCCGTCGATGCGGACCACCGCGCGGACCGGGCCGTCCTGCTCGACCTCGACCTTGGAGATGGCCCCTTCGAAGCGCTCGGTCTTGACCGCGCCCTGGTCCTCGTCCTCGATCTCGGGCTGGCGGATCAGCACGAGCCGGCCGTTCTTGGCGATCTCGGTGGAGCCCCGGGTGACCGACTTGACGAGGGTCGCGCCCGACTTGCCGATCTTCGCGGTGATGACCCCGGTGGAGACCGTGATCGTGCCACCGCGCTGGTCGACGGTGACCTTCTTCTCCGGTACGGCGGCCTCGCCGGCGGTGAGGGTGAGCTTGCCGTTGCCCGAACTCACCGCGTGGGCGGTCCACTTGAGGGAGCCGTCCGGCCAGTAGGCGAGGGGCCAGGACTGCGCGGGCACGGACTTCCCGTCCGCGTCCGTCACCGCGAACTTCTGGTCCTCCTGGTAGGTGCCCTTCGGCCAGGGCACGCCCACGGTGGAGCCGGGCGCGGCACCGAGGCCGCCGTCCTCCAGCCAGTCGAGGGTCACGGGGTCGGCATCGGCGTCGGCGGCTCTCGGCGCGGCCTGCGCGTCCTTGGCCCCTAGCGCCCAGCTGAACTGCGCGGCGGCTCCGGCGACGGCGGCCGCCTTGAGGATCGACCTGCGGGGGATGGGAGACATAGAAGTCCAGCCTTTCCTTCCGTGCGGGGATGCAGAGGGTGGTCAGGGGCATGGGTGGTCAGGGGCATGACACAGAGAGGTACGACGCCCGGGGCGCCGACCTGGTGCGAGGGCACCGCCCGTCAGCGGTGCCGGTACCGCTCTTCCACGGCGACGGCCGCCGCCGCGACGGCTCCCAGGACGGGAACCGCCAGCGGCGCGACGAACATGGCGGACAGGACCACGACCGCGAGCCCGCACACGACCAGGAAGGTGCCGGCGGGATCGAGCACGGTCCGCCGCCCGGCGTCCGCGAGCAGCGCCCGCCAGGACGCTCCCGGCGTCCAGACGGCGGCCGCCCTCAGACAGGCCACGACGAGCGCGATCAGCGCGAGGATGCCGACGGCCCCGACGAACCGGCCGCCGGGAATCCCGGCCCGCGCGGCCATGACGTCCACCCAGACCGCGACGACCGCCCCCCAGCCGAGGAGCCCTACGACCCACCCGCCGCGCAGCGCGGCCCGGAAGTCCGTGACGAACTCCCGCAGACCGCCGCCCTCGTGGGTGGTACGACGCCGCAGGTGCCGTGCGCCGGCGGCGAAGGCGGCCGGGTAGGTCACCACACCGAGACAGGCGACGGCGATCCACACCCCGGTGAGCAGGGACTCGGCGAAGACGGAGAACCGCTCGCCGAAGACGAGCCCCCGGCGCGGGGAGCGGGCTTTCACACGCGCTTGGGCCATGGTGACCGCCTCACTTCAGTCCGGACGTCGCCATGCCGTCGATGAGGTAGCGCTGGAAGGCCATGAAGAAGGCGATGACCGGCACCAGAGCCACCAGCGACATCGCGATCATGCTGCCGTAGTTGGAGATGCCCTCCTGGTCGCGGAACATCATCAGACCCAGCGACACGGTGTACTTCTCGGGGGTGTTGAGGTAGATCAACGGCCCCATGAAGTCGTTCCACGCGTTGATGAAGGTGAAGATGGCGCTGGTGATGATGGCGGGGCGGCTCAGCGGCAGCACGATGGACCAGTAGGTCCTGAAGTGCCCGCAGCCGTCGAGCTTGGCCGCCTCGTCCAGCTCGCGCGGCAGCCCGCGCATGAACTGCACCATCAGGAAGACGAAGAAGGCTTCCGTGGCCAGGAACTTGCCCGCGACGAGCGGCACCAGGGTGTCGGTGAGCTCAAGGTTGCGGAAGAGCACGTACTGCGGGATGAGCAGTACGTGGTACGGCAGCAGCAGCGTGCCGATCATCAGCGTGAAGAGCAGGTTCCGTCCCGCGAACCGGATCTTGGCGAAGGCGTAGGCGGTCAGCGAGCTGGACACCACGACACCGACCACGGCGAGGACCGCGTACATCAGCGAGTTCCAGAAGAAGCTGCTGATGGGGATGCCGGAGATGCCGTCGCCGAGCCCGGAGAAGTTCGCCCAGACCGGCTGCGTGGGCAGCAGGTCGATGCTGGCGATGATGTCCTTGCTGGGCTTGAACGAAGCACCGACGACCCAGATCACGGGATACAGGACGACCGCGAGGACGGCGAGCGCGCCCAGGTGCCAGGCGATCGATCCGGTGCGCCGCCGCTCGTTGGGGGTGCGCACGACAGGCGTGCTGACACTGGTCACTTGGCGGCCTCCTCGTAGTGCACCCACTTCTTCTGCGACCAGAACAGGACCGCCGTGACGAGCGCCACCGCGATCACCAGCGTCCAGGCCATCGCGGAGGCGAAGCCCATCTGGGCCTCCTTGAAGCCCTTCTGGTAGAGGTAGCAGGTATAGACGAGCGTGGCGTCGGCGGGCCCGCACCGGGTGTCGGAGACGACGTACGCGGAGCCGAACACCTGGAACGCGTGGATGGACTCCAACAGCACGTTGAAGAACAGCACCGGCGAGATCATCGGCAGGGTGATGTTCCAGAACCTCCGGAGGGGTCCGGCCCCGTCCACCTCCGCGGCCTCGTACAGCTCCTGCGGCACCTGCTTGAGGCCGGCCAGGAAGATGACCATCGGTGCGCCGAACTGCCAGATGCTCAGGGCCACCAGGGCGTAGATGACGTAGTCCGGATTGCCGATCCAGCCCCCCACGTCGAGGCCGAAGATCTTCTGCGTACGGTCCACGACCGCGTCGTCCGAGAACAGCGCCCGCCAGACGAAGCCCACGGAGACACTGGCGCCGATGAGCGAAGGCATGTAGAACGCGGCCCGGTACACACCCTGTCCGCGCCGCTTCTGTGCGAGCAGCAGCGCGACGCCGAGCGCGAGCAGCAGCTTCAGCGGAGTGGCCACGACGACGTACTTGAGGGTGACCTCCACCGACTTCTGCCAGCGTGGGTCCTGGAACATCGTCGTGAAGTTGTCGAAGCCCACCCACTCGGGCGGTGTGAACAGGTTGTACCGGGTGAACGCGTAGTACAGCGACGCGATCATCGGTCCCGCCGTGAGCAGCAGGAATCCCGCGATCCACGGCGACATGAAGAGATAGCCGGCGAGGTTCTCGCGGCGCCGCCCGCGCCGCCCGGCGGCGGGAGCGGCGGGCCGCTTCCCGGCCGGGCGCGCGGGCGCTTCCTTGACGAGCGTCATGGTGGTACGTCCCCTCAGCCCGCGAACGCGGCCTTGGCCTCGCTGAACAGCGTCTTGGCGGCGTCGGCCGGCTTGGTCTTGCCCTGGGAGACCTCACCGCCGATGCGCAGGAACGCCGCCTCGATGACGTCGGCACCGGACGGGTGCGGGGTGATCTTCCCGAGCACGCCCGCCTTGGCGACCTCGTCCTCGTAGGCCGCGACACCCTTGTTGTTGGGGTCGGTGGGCTTGAAGGCGTCGTACTGCTCGGTCGTGGCGAGGATGCCGCGGTCGTAGCCCATGATCTTGCCGACCTCGGGGTCGTGGACCATGAAGCTGATGAACTGCGCGACCTCCTTCGGGTGCTTGGTCCCGGAGAAGGCGCTCATCATCAGCGAGCCGAGGTACTGGCCGGTGTCCTTGCCGTCCGTGGTGGGGATCGGCGCGAGCCCGTAGTCCGACTCGCCCTCGCCCTCGTAGCGGATGGAGAAGTTGTCCCAGGTGAACTCGGACGCGGCGAGCCCCGCCGAGAGACCGGACTTCGGCTTGGCCTGCTCGATCTTCTTCGGGTCGGCGACGAGCCCGGACCTGACGCGCTTGTAGCCGTCCTCCCACCACTGCGTCAGATCGTCCTCGGTGAAGCCGAGATCGGAGTCGGTGAAGAAGGCCTTGCCGTTCTGGCGCAGGTACAGGTCGTAGAGGTACATGATGGCGAAGTAGCCGGTGTCACCGGCGATCTTCAGCTTGTCCTGGATCGTCTGGAGCGCGGCGAAGTACTCGTCCCAGGTCCAGCCGAACTTCGGCTCGACGCCCGCCTTCTGGAAGGCCTTGAGGTCGATGACGAGCGCCATGGTGTTGGCGCCGACGGGTACACCGATCTGCTTGCCGTCGACCTGACCGTTCGCCAGAACGCCGTTGCGGAAGTTCTTCAGGTCCAGATTCCCGGCGTCCGCCTGCGGCTTGAGATCCATCAGAACACCGCGCTTGTCGTACTTGCGCAGGAAGCCGACCGCATTCTGGAAAACGTCCGGCGGATTCCCGCCGGAGGCCTGGGTCTGGAACTTCTCCCAGAACGCCTCGTAGTCGGTGAATTCAGGCTTGATCTTGATCTTCGGATACTTCTTCTCGAAGAGCGCGATCGCCTTCTTCATGGCGATGGTGCGCGGCTCACCGCCCCACCACGCGTAACGGAGGGTCACGTTCCCGTCTCCGGAACCGCTCTCGCCCCCACACGCGGTCGTCGCTCCCAGCCCGACCGTGGCCACCGAGGCCCCGGCCACCTTCAGGACCGTTCGTCTCTCAACATTCCTGCTGGTTCCCATGGTTGGGCCCCCTCCCCGCAGCTTCATTGCCGCCTGCATGAATCGTTTCAAGTAAGCGCTTGCTGGCACAAGCTACGAGGGGCCTCGTGGTGCGTCAATGATTCGGACAGGATTTTCTTGCGGAACGGCGCGGCAAGTTGACGGCCCGCCAGGACCCATCCGGACCACCGTCGGCTCAACTGCGCAGGTGGGAGGCGTGCGATCGACCGGCCGAACGCGAACTGGCCGCCTGGGCACGGATGTTGATCGGCCAGAACTCGCCTGCCCCGCCCGGCGCCGTCGCGAGGGTACGCGGGCGCGCCGGCGGACATACGACGACGGCCCGTCTGCTGTCTCGCAGACGGGCCGTCGGTCCGGGTGGGCGATACTGGGTTCGAACCAGTGACCTCTTCGGTGTGAACGAAGCGCTCTCCCACTGAGCTAATCGCCCGGACGCAGGAAGAAGATTACCCCATGTCAGGGGGTGCGCGTGACCGACGGACACCGGCGCGGGCACCCCCTGCGCCGGATCACTGGTCCTTGATCTTCCAGGGCATCACGAGCCCGAACTTCCACAGGTAGATGCCGACGATCACACCCACGATCACCAGGCCGATCGACGTCAGAATGATGTTGCGCCGCCGCACCTTGGGATCCAGGGCGCGCTGGGCGGCCTCGGTGACCTTGCGCTTGGTCCAGCGCAGCACCAGCTGGGCCCAGACGAACTCGGTCGCCCAGATGGCCATGCCGCCGAAGATCACCACCCAGCCCGGGCCGGGCAGCGGCAACATGATGATGCCCAGGATCACGACCGCGAGGCCGATGATGAAGATTCCGACCTGCCAGCTCAGGTGCAGCATGCGGCGGGCCTTGATGAATTCCGGCGCCTTGGAGCCGAGCCCCCGCTCGTCACTCGCCCCGTCCGCCTTCGCCTTGTCCGCCGCCACGGCAACCTCGCCCGGCTCGTCACTCCCCGTATTCATACGGCCAAACCCTACCGGACGGAAACCGGTCACCGGAATGGTCGTACGGTGCGAACGCACTCTCGGCCGGAAGAGTTACGTAAAGGCACGCAAAACACTCAGAGGGGTTTACAACGGCACCGTAGGTGGCATGTCGATTTCGCCGACGTGCGAATCCCCGAGCGCACACTGAGCGAAAGGCCCTGGCGCTTATGAACACCACGGTCAGCTGCGAGCTGCACCTGCGCCTCGTTGTGTCGAGCGAGTCATCCCTGCCTGTCCCCGCAGGCCTGCGGTACGACACGGCCGACCCCTATGCCGTGCACGCCACCTTCCACACCGGAGCCGAGGAGACCGTCGAGTGGGTGTTCGCCCGCGACCTCCTCGCGGAGGGCCTCCACCGGCCCACCGGCACCGGCGACGTCCGAGTCTGGCCGTCGCGCAGCCACGGTCAGGGCGTCGTCTGCATCGCCCTGAGCTCTCCGGAGGGCGAGGCGCTGCTCGAGGCCCCGGCGCGCGCCCTGGAGTCCTTCCTGAAGCGGACGGACGCCGCCGTACCCCCGGGCACCGAACACCGTCACTTCGACCTCGATCAGGAGCTCTCACACATCCTTGCGGAGAGCTAGACCGAGGCCGTTCAGAGCCGCCCGGCGCCGTCCACTCGGGGAGACGGCTCGGGCTCAGACAACTGCATACGGTTGGAGCCGGCGCCGTCACCGTGAGTCATCACGGTGACGGCGCCGAGCCGTGTGCGCCGTGGCCGGGACCGCTACCCCTGCGGGCGGCGCGACTGCCCCGGTATGGGTGGAGCCACTACCATCGGCCAGCATCGGCGGGCGGCCGCCCGCCTCCAGGCCAGGGAGCGAAACGTGCTGATCACCCACGACACCCGGTGCGCCCTCGACACCGTGGTGGATCTGGTGAACACCGCACCGGAGGACGACGCGACCCCGGACGCGCTGCCGGATCTCGCGGCCCTCGAGGATTTCGTACGAAGCCACGAGGTCAGTGACGTCGGAGTGCTCTCCGAGCTCGACCTGACGGCGGTGCGCCAGGTCCGGGGCCTGTTCGCCGCGGTCTTCGCCGCCCCGGACGCCCGCGCCTCGGCCGGCCTGATCAACGACCTGATCGCCGCCGCGGGCACCACCCCCCGGCTCACGGACCACGACGGCTACGACTGGCACGTGCACTACTTCGCCCCCGGAGCCTCCATCGCCGACCATCTGGCGGCCGACTGCGGGATGGCGCTGGCCTTCTTCGTGGTGGCCGGGGAGCAGGAGCGGCTGCGCCGCTGCGAGGCGCCGGACTGCCGGCGCGCCTTCGTGGATCTCTCCCGGAATCGCTCCCGGCGCTACTGCGACAGCCGCACCTGCGGAAACCGGCTGCATGTCGCCGCCTACCGCGCGCGGCGCAAGGAAGCGGCGGGCTGACGCCCGGACACCGGGCCTCACCACGGATGGCGACGTGGTCCCCGGCGGGTGGCGCCGGGAACCACGGGTACGGCTCAGAGCAGCAGCAGATCGTGCAGCGCAGCCATGAGCAGCAGACACCCGATCACCGCAAGAAAGATCATCAGCGGTGGCTGGGAAAGGGCGAAGAGGCATCCACGCGGCTCGTCCTGCGGCGGCGCGGTATCGCTCTGTGTCGTGTCCAGCATCTCGCGGCGATGATGACGCAGTGGGCCGGCCCTGCGCGATCAACACGCCCGGATTGAGCGGGAGTTCGCCGATTTCCGTGATGTCCGGTTCGGGTCTTGATCACTTCGGGACGGCCGGGGACCTCACTGTGTCGTTTCAGTCCTCATGCACCGGACCTCATGCGCAGGTCATATGCCGTGCTTCTTGAGGATGGCCTCGATGTCGCTGAAGTCCTCCGTGGCGGTCTCGGTGCGGGGCCGCTTCGCGGGCTGGGCCGCCGGACGGGCGCCCGCGCCCAGGGAGGGTGCCGAGGCCGCCGGGGCCACCGCCTCGCGCTGTGCGCCCTTGGCGGCCGCCCGGCGTTCCTTGCGGGTGCCGCCACGGCGGCGCTCCACCGCACGCGTGCTCGTGAACAGCAGCCAGGACGCGCCGAGCACGCCGAAGCCCGCCCACGCCGTCGGACTGAGCGCGGTGTCCGCCAGCCACTCGACCACGCCGGTCATGACCAGCCCGATCGGGACGAGCGAGTACGCCGCGATACGGGTGGCCGCGAGGAATCGCTTGCGGTACGCCGTGACCGCCGCGATGCCCAGGCCGGCCGCGGAGACGGCGGAACAGACGGTCTCGGCAATCATCCGGTCCTCCAGGCAGGCTCGGTCGAGCGAGGCGGTTCGTCCCTTCCATCCTGCACCCGCCGCACCCCGCCGTGCCATGGTCCGGCGGGACATCAGGGACATCTCCGGGTCGGCTCCTCCGCAGGTGCCGGTCCGAGTCCTACGACCGGCGGTGGACGCCGTACCCGGTCCGGGTCCGATTCGGCCCCGCGAACCCGGGCTGGGAGACTGTGACCATGAGCGACTCCTCCCCCGTCCGTCCCGCCACCCCCGTCCTCGACGTGTGGTGCGAACTCCAGTGCCCGGACTGCCGCGACGCCCTGGACGACCTGCGTGTCCTGCGCGCCCGCTACGGCGACCGGCTGGAACTGCGGCTGCGGCACTTCCCGCTGGACAAGCACCGGCACGCCTTCGCCGCCGCGCAGGCCGCCGAGGAGGCCGCGGAGCAGGGGCAGGGCTGGGCCTACGTCGAGGCGGTGCTCGCCAACGTGGCCGAGCTGGACCGCCGGGGCGAGCCCTTCCTCGTCGACGTGGCCCGCGAACTCGGCCTGGACGCCGAGGAGTTCGACACCGCGCTGATCGACGGCCGGCACATCCTGATCGTGGACGCCGACCAGGCCGAGGGCAAGGCGATCGGCGTCACCGGTACCCCCACCTACGTCATCGGCGGCGAGCGACTCGACGGCGGCAAGAGCCAGGAAGGGCTGCGCGAGCGTGTCGAGGAGATCGCGGACCGGCTGCTGGCCGAGGGCGCGTGATCCTCGGAGCAGCTCCTTGAATCAGAGCAGTTCCTTGAACACGTGATGGGTGATCGTCTCGTAGCCGAGTGAGGCGTACAGCCGCTCGGCGGGGCCGTTGCCCGCGAAGACGTTCAGACGGATGGCGGGCCACCCGGCCTCGACGGCCTGTGCCTCCGCCGCCAGCATCAGGCTCCGGCCGTGCCCCCGGCCCCGGTGGGCCTCCTCGGTCTCGACGTCGTAGACGAAACCGAGCCCGTCGCGGGCCGCCAGCCACAGTGTGCCGACCGGGGTCCCCTCGTGCTCCAGGACGCTCAGGAGCATGCCCTCGGTGTCCGGGCCGTCGGGCAGCATCTGGTCGTGGTCCTTGTCGGCCTTGGCGCGGGCCTCGCTCTCGGGCACCCCGCGGGAGATCCAGCTCTGCGCGTACTCCTCCTTCGCGTGCACCGTCCAGAGAGCGAACTCCGCCTGGGTCATGGGCCGGCTCCGGCTCCCGGCGGGCAGGGCCGGCGCGCCGGCGCCGACGGTCTTCGCCATCAGCCGGTTGCGGACGACGTACCCGAGGGCGGTCGCCAGTCCGAGCGCGGTGCGGGCCTCGGCGGGCACCGCCGCCTCGATCCGCCGGCACCCCCAGCCGCGCGCCACCTCCTCCGCGGCGAGCGCGGCCACGGTGCCCCGGCCGCGCCGCCGGTCCGGCTCCTCGATCCGCAGGTCCGTGATCAGGGCCACCTCGGCGCCGAAGGTCGGGGAGGTGCCGAGGTGTATGTCGCCGACGGGACGGCTGTTCACGCACACCTGGAAGCGGCGTGAACGCGTCCCGTCGGCCGCGCGCTGAAGCGGCTCGATCGGCCGCAGGGTCGTGGTCATCAGAGGTGTTCTACCCGCTGCCGACCTCCCGGTCAGCCGAATATCCCCCGGCTTTCCCCGATCTCCGCGATGCTCACGGGCTCTTCGGCATCCCCGCGGACCGCGCACCGCCTACGGATCGAGGTCGTCGCCGGACCGCTCCTCGAAGGTCCGCATGGCCTTGGCGGTCACCGGGCCCGGGCCGCCCGGCAGTTCGCGGTCGTCGACGCGGTGGACGGCCTGGACGTCCCGCAGGGTCGAGGTCAGGAAGATCTCCTCGGCCCGGTCCAGGACGTCCAGCGGCAGGTCGGTCTCCTTGGCGCCCGTCCACTCGATCGCGAGGGCGCGGGTGACGCCCGCGAGACAGCCGGAGGCGAGCGGCGGGGTGTGGATCTCGCCGTCGAGGACGACGAAGACGTTCGAACCCGTGCCCTCGCACAGCTGTCCGACGGTGTTGCCGAACAGCGCCTCGGAGGCCCCGTGCTCGCGGGCCCGGGACAGCGCGACGACGTTCTCCGCGTACGAGGTCGTCTTCAGGCCGGTCAGTGCGCCGCGTTCGTTGCGGGTCCAGGGGACCGTGATCACGGCCGTGGAGTCGGGGCGCCGGGCCGACTCGCCGAGCGCGACGACGAGGGTCGGTCCCTGCTCTCCGCGGTCGGAGCCGAGCGGACCGTGGCCCCCGGTGTAGGTGACGCGCAGCCGCCCGAGCGGCATGGGGTTCGCCTCCAGGACGGCCGCGCAGGCACGGCGTACCTCGTCGAGGTCGGGGGCCGGCAGGCCCAGGCCCCGCGCCGAGCGGGTGAGCCGGTCGAGGTGACGAGTGAGCGCGAAGGGCTCGCCGTCGACCGCCTTCATCGTCTCGAAGACGCCGTCGCCCACGGTCAGCCCGTGATCGAAAACGGAGACGCGGGCGGTCTCGATCTCCTGCAACCCGCCGTTGAGCCAGATCTTCACGTGGTCGGTCCCTCTCCGCTGCCGTCGTACGTCCCCGACGCTACCGCGAGCAGTCGGGAGGCCTTCAGTTCGGTCTCGTGCCATTCGGCCTCGGCGTCGGATCCCCAGGTGATCCCGGCTCCGGTACCGAAGCGCAGCAGACCGGCAGGGCGGTCGATCCAGAACGTCCGTATGCCGACGGCCAGCTCGCCGGTGCCCCGGTCGGCGTCCACCCAGCCGATCCCGCCGCAGTACGGCCCTCTCGGCACCGTCTCCAGCTCCTCGATGATCCGCAGCGCGCTCGACTTGGGCGCCCCGGTCACCGAACCGGGCGGGAAGGCGGCGGCCATCAGCTCGGGCCAGCCGGCCCCGTCCCGTAGCTCCCCGCGCACCGTGGAGACCAGATGCACCAGGCCGGGATGCTTCTCCACGGCGCACAGGTCGGGGACGGTCACACTGCCCGTGGCACACACCCGGCCCAGGTCGTTGCGGACCAGGTCCACGATCATCACGTTCTCGGCGTAGTCCTTGGCCAGCAGGTCCGCCTCGGTCCGCCCGGTCCCCTTGATCGGCCCGGAGACGACCGTACGGCCGTCCCGGCGCAGGAACAGCTCGGGGGAGGCGGTGGCGATCTCCACCCCGTGACCGGGCAGCCGGATCGTTCCTGCATACGGCGCCGGGTTACCGCGGGCCAGCAGGGCCGTCAGGGCGTCCACGTCGGCGCCGGGCGCGACGGGCGCCGACAGCACGCGGCAGAGGTTGGCCTGGTAGACCTCCCCGGTCGCGATGTACTCCCGGATCCGTGCCACCCCGGCCATGTACGCGGCGCGATCGAGGGAGGACGTCCAGTCACCGACGGCCGGTCCCCGCCAGGCCCCCGGCACCGGGGCGGGCACCCGCTCCTGTCGTACGTCCCGGAAGCGGGCGCAGGTCACACGGCCCTCGAAATCGGCGGTCACGGCCCAGAAACCGGTGGAGTCCAGAGCCGCCGGATCGCTGGTGACGTCGAGGAGCCCGGTGGCGGTACGGTCGCCGAAACGGGCGAGAGCAGGGAGGTCGTGCACGCAGCCGAGTCTATGGCGCGTGTCCGGCAGGTGACCTGGTCATGTCTCCTCGGGACCCGTACGCACGTCTGTGAGCAGGCGCAGGGCAGCACGCTGCGCAAACGCGTTTTTGTGCTGGCCCCGGAATCCGCTAGAGTTCAACTCGTCACCGGGACGCGTGAGCCGACCGAAACGACAAGCGGACGTAGCTCAGTTGGTAGAGCGCAACCTTGCCAAGGTTGAGGTCGCGAGTTCGAACCTCGTCGTCCGCTCGAAGGAAGTGGGGGACCCCGGTCCCCATACACTCCTGGTGGAGTGGCCGAGAGGCGAGGCAACGGCCTGCAAAGCCGTCTACACGGGTTCAAATCCCGTCTCCACCTCCAAGGACGATTAGCTCAGCGGGAGAGCGCTTCCCTGACACGGAAGAGGTCACTGGTTCAATCCCAGTATCGTCCACTGGATCTTCCGGCTCCTACGGCGAGATCCGAACCCGCGCGATTAGCTCAGCGGGAGAGCGCTTCCCTGACACGGAAGAGGTCACTGGTTCAATCCCAGTATCGCGCACGCAGTGCTCACGACCCTTGAGTCGTGGTCCCGAGGACGATTAGCTCAGCGGGAGAGCGCTTCCCTGACACGGAAGAGGTCACTGGTTCAATCCCAGTATCGTCCACACACCGAAGCCCCCGGCCCTCAGGTCGGGGGCTTCTTCGTGTGCCGGTCGACGCGTGCCGGTCGACGTCAGCTGTCAGCTGGAGAACAGCATGTGGCCGAAGCCGCGGTTGCGCTGGTGGCCGTGGTGGCCGCCGTGTCCGCCGTGGTGACCGCCGTGCTGCGGGGCGCCCCAGGCGGGAGCGGGGGGCGCGGACGGGTACGGGGAGGACGCCGCCGGGTACTGGGGAGCGGCCGGAGGCGGCGGGACGGCCGGGCCTCCGCCCCACTGGGACTCCAGGCGGGTCAGGGCCTCCAGCTCGCCGTAGTCGAGAAAGATGCCGCGGCAGCCGCTGCACTGCTCGATCTGGACACCGTTGCGGTTGTACGTGTGCATCGGCGCATGGCACTTCGGACACTGCATGATCGGCTCAACTCCTCGCCGGTTGGTCCTGCTTCGCGTTACGCCAGGACAGACTCTGTCCGGCTCCCGTCGGTTGCACCCTACGCGGGGAAACCCGAGGTCAACTCCGGCGGGGTGGATCCCATTCGGTCGCAGGCGTCGACCAGTGCCTGCTCGACGTCGTCCAGGGGGCGGCCCGCCGCTACGGCCTTGGTGATCGACCGGGCCGCGGTCTGCGCGGTGAGGGCGCGGGCCGGGACGTCCAGGGTGGGCCAGGGGTCGCCGTCCGCGGGGACGGCGGGGCCGCCGGCCGTGCGGTAGGCGGTGAGGAAGCGGGTCCACTCGTCGGGGGTGAGCAGGCCGCAGGCGTACCAGGCCGCCGGGCGGGCGAGGTCCCAGGCGGGGGGTCCCGTGCCGAGGTCGTCGACGTCGATCAGGCGCCAGGGGCCGTCGGGGGCGGGGTGGCGTACGAGCTGGCCGAGGTGGAGGTCGCCGTGGCAGAGGGTGGTGGTGTCGGGCATGGGGGTCTCGGCGCGGGCCCAGGGCGGGAGGGTGTTCCAGGCGCGGAGGACGGGGGCGGTGGCGGTGGCGGGGTGGGGGGCGGTCGTGGCCGTGGCCGTGGTCGCGGTCGTCCGGAGGCGGGCGATTGCCTGGGCGGCCTTGAGGGGGCCTCGCATGGGGGGTAGGCCGGGTGGGATGGACCGGGTGGGGGTGCGGTGGAGACGGGCCAGGAGGGTGGCGGCCTCTTCCCAGGGGGCGACGTCCGGGGTGTTCGGGTCCACGGGGGTGCCGTACGGCCAGAACGTGACCAGGCGGCCGTGGAGGTGGGTCGGGGTGGGGGTGAGTGGGGGCAGGAGGATGTCGGGGAGGTGGGTGGCCGTCGTGAGGCGGGGGGTGAGGGTGGTGGGGTTGGTGTCGGGGGCGTGGGCTTTGGCGACGGTGTGGGCGTGGCGGACGACTGTGGCGTCGGGGCGGTCGGTGAGGGTGGTGGTGTCTGTTGCGTCTGTTGCTCCGCAGGGGCAGGCCGTGGTTGCCGAGTGGGCCTGGGCTCTGACTCGGGTGGTGAGTTCGGTGAGGAGGGGGTGGGGGGTCACGGGGCTCCTGGGCGCGCGGGGGTGTTTCGTTCGTGAGGGTACGCAGGGGTGGGGGGTGGTGTTTCTTCGGTGCGCGGATTCTTTCGCCCCCGCCGCCCCTACCCGTCCCATCCCCAGGAGCTGCCGCCCCTTCGACCCCGCCGTCCCAAGGGGCTCCGCCCCCTGGACCCCCGATCGGCCCTCAAGGGGCCTCGTCCTCAAACGCCGGACGGGCTGAAAGTGGCCGGGGTGGGTGGGGGACCGGGACGGCAAGAAACCCGGCCTCGGACGCCGGACGGGCCGAAAGGACGGGTGGGTGGGGGATCGGGACGGCAAGGAGCCCGGCCTCGGAGGCCGGACGGGCTGGAATGACCCGGGCCGGCGATGAGACGTGCCAGCCTCTTTCGGGTGGGGATCGGGACGGTGAAAGCCCCGGCCTCGGACGCCGGACGGGCTGGAGGTGCCTGGGGTCGCGTTCAGAGGTTGTGCGGGGTGGATGAGGGCAAAGCAATGCCGGCGCAGCTCCCCAGCTGCGCCGGCATTTTTGCCGTCCGCCGCACCCCCGTCCCCACGGGGTTTCATGGGTGGATGTCCCCGCCCGGACCGCTCTTCCGGGCCTGGGGTCG
Source organism: Streptomyces lincolnensis (assembly GCF_001685355.1). Taxonomy (GTDB): domain Bacteria; phylum Actinomycetota; class Actinomycetes; order Streptomycetales; family Streptomycetaceae; genus Streptomyces; species Streptomyces lincolnensis. The sequence goes on from NZ_CP016438.1 coordinate 2,088,598, forward strand.
CCGCTCAGCGCCCCAGCATCACTCCCACGGACGACGCTTGTGTGGACACTGTCTCCCAGCCGTCGAAGACGAGGAGGAGCAGTGCCGCCAGGGGAAGGGCCATGAGTGTCGCCACCAAGGGGTGGCGACGGCCCGGGCGGAGCGTTTCGTGCTCCTTTGTGCGGATCATCGTCCGCGGTGCCGTGTGGGCCATGGTCCCTCTCCTGACCGTTCTCTGTTGTGGTTGGCAGCGGCGGGTGTCTGACCTCGGGGGACGAGTGCTGCACCCGCCGCTTGACCTCAAATCTAGGCGTCCGCCGCTGTCAGGGCGTCATGCCCTCGTACCGATTGCCGGGCCTCCCGGAGGATGAGCCATGACCTGCGGAGTACTCCCCTGGGTGGAGACCGGGACCTAGGTCTCGGGGTCTTCCCGGAGGGGTCGTCCGGAGTGCCCCGCTTTCTCTGAGGTGTCCTCGCGGGGAATCGGCTGCTCGACGAGTGCCAGGACCCTGGTCGCCATGAAACGGGCCGTGCGGACCACGGAGCCGTTTCGGGTGACTTCGCTCACTTCTACGACGCCTCGGCGTACCGCTGTCTCCACGCGGCGGCCCGCCCTGCTCGCCACCACCTCGTATGTGCGTGTCGTGTCCCCGGCGTCCACGACTATTTCCACGCGATCACCCTTCACGGGTTCAATCCCCCTTCTGCGATGGGTGGTTGGGATCACACTTGTGCCGAAGTCGGCCTGTTCGCGCGGTCCCTGACCACTCTTCAAGTCTCCCACCCGGCACTGACAATCGATCGGGACGAGAGGGCGCGGCCTCTGCGCGCGGCGGGCCGTGGAAACGTAAGCTGTGGCACGTCACACGGACCGGGCAGCGGGGATGAACATGGCGATGATGCGCCTGAGGCGCGAGGACCCGCGCGTCGTCGGCTCGTTCAGGCTTCACAGACGGCTCGGCGCGGGCGGGATGGGCGTCGTCTATCTGGGCTCCGACCGGAAGGGCCAGCGGGTCGCGCTGAAGGTGATCCGGCCCGATCTGGCCGAGGACCAGGAGTTCCGGTCGCGGTTCGCCCGTGAGGTGTCGGCGGCCCGGCGGATCCGGGGTGGCTGCACGGCCCGGCTCGTCGCCGCGGATCTGGAGGCGGACCGGCCGTGGTTCGCGACCCAGTACGTGCCCGGCCCTTCCCTGCACGACAAGGTCGCCGACGAGGGCTCGCTCGGCGCGGCCGAGGTCGCGGCCGTGGGTGCCGCGCTGTCGGAGGGGCTGGTCGCCGTCCACGAGGCCGGTGTGGTGCACCGGGACCTCAAGCCGTCCAACATCCTGCTGTCCCCCAAGGGGCCGCGGATCATCGACTTCGGCATCGCCTGGGCGACCGGGGCCTCCACGCTCACGCACGTCGGTACGGCCGTCGGTTCACCGGGCTTCCTCGCGCCGGAACAGGTGCGCGGTGCCGCGGTGACTCCGGCGACGGACGTGTTCTCCCTCGGGGCGACCCTGGCGTACGCCTTGATGGGTGACTCGCCCTTCGGGCACGGCAGTTCCGAGGTGATGCTGTACCGCGTGGTGCACGAGGAGGCGCAGCTGCACGGCGTGCCGGACGCGCTGGCTCCGCTGGTGCGGGCGTGTCTGGCGAAGGATCCCCAGGAACGGCCCAGCACGCTCCAGTTGTCGCTGCGGCTGAAGGAGATCGCGGCCCGCGAGGCACAGGGGCACGCGGACCTGCGTCCGCCCGCCCCGCGTACCGGTGAGGCGGACCGGCCCACCGGGCGGCTCTCCGACGCCTATCCGGACCGGGCACCCCAGCGGCGGCCGCAGGGCCAGCAGCCGGGCGGGCCGGATGCGCAGGGCACTCCCCCGCCGCGCGGTGGTGCCTCCTCCTCACGTGGCCCCGCTCCCTCGCGGGGCGGTGGCGCTCCCTCCCGGGGTGGCAGCGGCTCCCGCAACGGCGGCTCCGCCGCGCGGTCCGGGAGCGCCCGGCCCACTCCGGCCACGCGCAACACGACGCGTTCGGGGAGCGGGAACCGTCCCACCCCGCGCGGCGGTTCCGGTCGTCCGGGGCCCAGGACCACGGGGACCGGACGGCGGCCGGCCAATCCGCGGCTCCTGCGCCAGCGGCTGTTCGTGTTCGTCGTGGTCACCCTGCTCGTGGCGCTCGGCATCGCCGCGGCGCAGGGCTGCCAGGGCCCGTCACGCGGCATCGGCGACCAGCGGAATGTCGTACGGGAGCAGGGGGTGCACACACCGTCTGCTCCCGGGTACACGCCTCTCGACGGGGTGATGGCCGAGCGGTACGAGTCGACCTTCAGCCAGGAGCGATAGGGGTCAGGCCCGCGGTCGGCCCGTGGCCACCGCGTAGAAGGCGACCGCGGCCGCCGCGCCCACGTTGAGGGAGTCGACGCCGTGGGCCATGGGGATGCGGACCCATTCGTCGGCGGCGACCAGGGCCTGGGTGGAGAGGCCGTCGCCCTCGGCGCCGAGCATGAGGGCGACCCGGTCCATGGTGTGGGGGGCGGCCTCGTCGAGGGTTCTGGCCTTGGCGTCCGGGGTGAGGGCGAGGAGGGTGAAGCCGGCCTCGCGGACCGACTCCAGGCCCTTGGGCCAGGTGTCGAGACGGGCGTAGGGGACGGAGAAGACCGCGCCCATGGAGACCTTGACGCTGCGGCGGTAGAGGGGGTCGGCGCAGTCGGGGGACAGCAGGACCGCGTCCATGCCGAGCGCCGCCGCCGAGCGGAAGATCGCGCCGATGTTGGTGTGGTCGTTCACGGACTCCATGACGACCACCCGGCGTGCCGTCTGGAGGAGTTCGGCGGCCGTGGGCAGCGGTTTGCGCTGCATGGAGGCGAGCGCGCCGCGGTGCACGTGGTAGCCGGTGACCTGTTCGGCGAGTTCCGGACTGGCCGCGTACACCGGGGCCGGGAGCTCGTCGATGACGTCGCGCATGACGTCGACCCACTTGGCGGACAGCAGCATCGAGCGCATCTCGTACCCGGCGTCCTTGGCCCGCCGGATGACCTTCTCGCCCTCGGCGATGAACAGGCCCTCGGCCGGTTCGCGCTTGCGGCGCAGTTCGACGTCGGTCAGGCCCGTGTAGTCGTGCAGGCGCGGGTCGTCGGGGTCCTCGACGGTGATGAGATCGGCCACAGGGTGATACTGCCTTGTCCTGGGTGTGGTGCCAACGGCTGGGGACGGGTTGGGTTACCCCGGGTTACGCCAATGTCGTCGACGTCCGTGGTCCGACGGCGACGACCTCGCCGATGACGATCACCGCCGGGGGCTTGACGTCCTGCTCCCGTACGACGTCGGCGACGGTCGCGAGGGTGGCGTCGACCCGGCGCTGGGCGGCCGTCGTCCCCTCCTGGACCAGGGCGACGGGGATCTCGGGGGACTTGCCGTGGGCGATGAGCGTCTCGGCGACCTTCCCGATGGTGCCGACGCCCATGAGGATCACCAGCGTGCCGGTCAGCTTGGCGAGGGACGGCCAGTCGACCAGGGAGCGTTCGTCGTCCGGCGCGATGTGCCCGCTGACCACGGTGAACTCGTGGGCGACGCCCCGGTGGGTGACGGGGATCCCGGCGGCGCCCGGAACCGAGATCGAGCTGGAGATGCCGGGCACGACCGTGCACGGGACGCCGGCCTCGGCCAGCGCCTGGACCTCCTCCATGCCACGGCCGTAGACGAAGGGGTCGCCACCCTTGAGGCGGACCACCGACTTGCCCTGCTTGGCATGCTCGATCAGCGCGTCGTTGATGGCCTCCTGGGCCATGAAACGGCCGTACGGCAGCTTCGCCGCGTCGATGACCTCGACGCTCGCCGGCAGTTCCGCGAGCAGGTCGCGCGGGCCGAGGTGATCGGTGATGACCACGTCGGCCTCGGCGAGCAGGCGGCGGCCGCGGACCGTGATGAGATCCGGGTCGCCGGGGCCGCCGCCGACCAGGGCGACGCCGGGCGTACGGGTGCGGTGGTGCGGGGCCACGAGCGTGCCGTCGCGCAGGCCCTCGACCACGGCGTCGCGGATCGCCGCGGTGTGGCGGGGGTCGCGGCCCTTGGCGTCGGTGGTCAGGACGGCGATCGTAACGCCCTCGCTGTGGCCGGTGGCGGGGGTCCAGGCCGTGGCCCGGTCAGCGTCGTCGGAGCGGACGCACCACACGCGGTGGCGCTCGGCCTCCGCGGAGGCCCGGGTGTTGGCTTCCGTGTCACCGGTGGCGATGAGGGCGTACCAGGCGTCGGCGAGGTCGCCCTCCCGGTACGGCCGCTGCTCCCAGGTGATCTCGCCCGCGTCCGCCATCGCCTCGACCGAGGGGGTCGCTCCGGGCGACACGAGGACGATGTCCGCGCCCGCCGCGATGAGGGCCGGCAGGCGGCGCTGGGCGACCTGGCCGCCGCCGAGAACGACGACGCGACGGCCGGTGAGGCGGAGGCCTACGGGGTAGGCGGGGTGTTCGGCCATGAGGTGCGGCTCCTCGTCCTGGCATGGCAACGGGTGCTACGGCGCTGGAGCAGCCCTGACGTGCAGATTTTTACAGACGGATTCAGCGTACGGCCGGGGTGGGGTGCCCGCAGGAGCGTGTGCCCCACCCCGGTCGGGGTCACTTCTCGGTGACCCCCGCGGAGTCGAACGTGGCCACCTCGTGCATCGCCCGTGCGGTGCTCTGCACCAGCGGCAGGGCCAGCAGCGCGCCCGTGCCCTCGCCGAGGCGGAGGTCGAGGTCGACCAGGGGACGCAGGCCGAGCTTGTTGAGGGCGGCCACATGGCCGGGCTCGGCGCTGCGGTGGCCCGCGATGCAGGCGGCCAGGACCTCGGGGGCGATCGCGCGGGCGACCAGTGCGGCGGCACCGGCGCTGACGCCGTCCAGGATCACCGGCGTCCGCAGGGAGGCACCGCCGAGGAGCAGGCCGACCATGGCGGCGTGCTCGAAGCCGCCGATCGCGGCGAGAACGCCGATGGGGTCGGCCGGGTCCGGCTGGTGGAGCTCGATCGCGCGGCGGACGACCTCGGTCTTGCGGGCGAGGGTCTCGTCGTTGATGCCGGTGCCCCGGCCCGTGACATCGGCCGGGTCGGTGTCCGTGAACACCGAGATCAGGGCGGCGGACGCGGTGGTGTTCGCGATGCCCATCTCGCCGGTGAGCAGCGCCTTGTTGCCGGCGGCCACCAGGTCGCGGGCGGTCTCGATGCCGACCTCGATGGCCTGCTTGGCCTCCTCGCGGGTCATCGCGGGACCGGTGGTCATGTCGGAGGTGCCCGCGCGGACCTTGCGGGGCAGCAGGCCGGGGGTCGCGGGGAGGTCGGTGGCGACACCGACGTCCACGACGCAGACCTCGGCGCCCACCTGTCCGGCGAAGGCGTTGCAGACCGCGCCGCCGCCGAGGAAGTTGGCGACCATCTGGGCCGTCACCTCCTGCGGCCAGGGGGTGACGCCCTGGGCGTGCACACCGTGGTCGCCGGCGAAGATCGCGACGGCCGCGGGCTCCGGGATCGGCGGCGGGCACTGCCGGGACAGCCCGGACAGCTGCGCGGAGATGATCTCCAGCATGCCGAGCGAGCCGGGCGGCTTCGTCATGCGCTTCTGCCGCTCCCACGCCTCGCCGAGCGCCTTGGCGTCCAGCGGGCGGATCTGCGCGACGGTCTCGCCGAGCAGGTCGTGCGGCTCCTCGCCGGGCAGCGCGCGACGGCCGTACGTCTCCTCGTGCACGACCCAGGACAGCGGGCGGCGCTTGGACCAGCCGGCCTGCATCAGCTCGGGCTCGTCCGGGAACTCGTCGACGTATCCGACGCACAGGTAGGCGATGACCTCCAGGTGCTCGGGCAGGCCGAGGGCGCGGACCATCTCGCGCTCGTCGAAGAAGCTGACCCAGCCGACACCGAGGCCCTCGGCGCGGGCGGCGAGCCAGAGGTTCTCGACCGCGAGCGCGGCGGAGTACGGGGCCATCTGCGGCTGGGTGTGCCGGCCGAGGGTGTGGCGCCCGCCGCGGGTGGGGTCGGCGGTGACGACGATGTTCACCGGGGTGTCGAGGATCGCCTCGATCTTCAGTTCCTTGAACTGTTTCGCCCGGCCCTTGGGGAGGGACTTCGCGTAGGCGTCGCGCTGGCGCATGGCCAGTTCGTGCATGGCCTGCCGGGTCTCGGCGGACCGGATCACCACGAAGTCCCACGGCTGCGAGTGGCCCACGGACGGGGCGGTGTGCGCCGCCTCCAGGACACGCAGCAGCACCTCGTGCGGGATGGGGTCGCCGCGGAAGCCGTTGCGGATGTCGCGGCGCTCGCGCATCACCTTGAGCACGGCCGCGCGCTCGGCGTCGTCGTAGGCGGGCGCGGCCGGTCCGGTGGACTGCCGTACGCCCTCCACGGCGGCCGCGCTCTCCTCTCCCCCGGGCAGCTGAACGGCCCGGTCGTCCTGGTCCGCCGCCCGGGTCTCCAGGTCCTCCGCGTCCTGTACGACATCGGGGCCGCCGTCACGGGGTGCGGGGACCGGAGCCGGTTCCTGAGCGGGGAGGGGCGTGGCGTGCGGAGGCGTCGGGGCGAGGTGCGGGGTGGTGGGCACCGAGCCCTCCACGGGGACGAACTGGCCCACGGGGCCGCCCTGGGGGAAGGTGGGGTCCTCCTGGGCGGGAGCCTCCGCCTGCGCGGGCGCGGGCTGTTCCGGCTGCGCCTCCGGGGCGGGGGCCGCGACGAGTTGGGGACCCTGCGCCTGCTGCGGATCCTGCGCGAGCGGGGTGTCCGGGGTGGGTTGGGCGTCCGGCGTGGGCTGGGCTTCCACGAGCTGGGTTTCCACGACGGGTGTCTGGTCCTGCTCGGGTGCGATGGCCTCGGCGTCCGCTGCCGCGAGGGGTTCACCGTCGGCGGGTGCCGTGAGGCCGTCCTCGGTCTGTGGGACCGGTACGGCTTCCGGGGCGGGGGCGTCGACCGGCATGGGGCCGGCGGGGTCCGTGGCCTGTGCGGCTACGGCGGTCTCGGGGGCGGCGGGCTCGAAGACGGGGGCCGGTTCGGCTTCCGGGGCCGCGTCGATGCCCTCGGGGGTGACCGCCTCGGGGGCGAGTGCCTCGGGGACAGGTGCCGCCTCGAACTCGGGAGCGGCCATGGTCTCGGCCGGCTGCGCGGTCTCGGCGTCCTGGTCGTCTTCCGGGGCGGGAGCGGGGGTCGGGTCCTGGGCGGTTTCCTGAGCGTCGGTTGCCACCTGCTCGGCGTCCGGGCCGGCCATGTCTTCCGGTTCCTGAAGGGCGTCCGGTGCGGGGACCTCTTCCGGCAGTTCAGCCGTCTCGGCGACCTCGGCGGTGACTTCGGCGCCGAGGGCCTGCACACCCTCCGTCGCCGCGACGGCTTCCGCCTGCTCGGCATCCGGGGTCGCGGCCGGGTCCGGAAGGGGCTCGGCGACCGAGGCCGACGGGGTCACCGGCAGCGGATCGGCCTCCGGAGCCTGTGCGTCGACGTCGACCGGAAGCTGGACACCCTCCGGCACCTGTACGGCCTCGGGGGTCGGCGCGCTCTCCGGGGCCGGTGCGGCCTCATCCGCCTGAGCGGCTTCGAGAGCCTGGGCAGGCTCGGGGGCCTGGGCAGGCTCGGGGGCCTGGGCAGGCTCGGGGGCCTGGGCAGCGTCCGGAACCTGCGCGGCCTCGGGGGGCTGCACTCCCTCCGGAGCGGGCGCGCCCTCCGCGGCCTGGATGAACTCCGGGGCCTGCTCGGGCTCCGGCGCCTGTTCGGGCTCCGGGGCCTGGACGCCCTCCAGAACCTGCGCGCCCTCGGGAACCTGCACGGGCTCCGGCAGTTGTCCGCCCTCGGGGCCCTGGGCGCCCTCCGGCCACGGGCCGGGAGCCTCGGCGTACGCCTGGGCGGGAAGCTGTGCCGCGTCGCCGGCGAACCCCGCTTCGCCCTCCTGCTGAACAGGGGCCGGAGCCGGAGCCATAGGCGGGACATGCCCATCGGGCTCGCCCTCGTGCCCCTGCGGAGCGAGGCTCGCGTCCGGGGAGAGAGAGGCCTCTCCCGGCGCGGACACGGCGACGGTCTCCGGGGCGGGGCGGGGCACCGCGGCCTGGGCCGTGTGCGCGGCTGCCATCGGCTCGCCGGTGTGGGCGGCCACGCCCACCGGTTCGGCCGCCGGAACAACCGTTTCGGCAGCCGGGGCCTGCGCGCCCACCGGTGCCTGGACGGCGCCGTGGACCGGCGTGGCACCCCAGGGCGCCGCCGCCTGCGGGGTCATCTCGCGCGCCTGTGGGACGTCGAGGTACTCGGGGCCGGTCGTGGGCGGGCCGGACCGGCGGACCGGCGCGCCCACGGCGCCGCGGTCGGCGAGGGAGCGGACCGGGCTGGCGGAGGCGTCGGGGATGGGCGGGCCGAGGTGCAGGGGGCGCCGGGGCGGAGCCGCCATGGCGGGCGGGGCCGTCGCGTCGGCGGGGCTGGACATGCGGACGGCGCTGAGGTCGTGCGAGCCGCTGTCCCGGCCCGACACCTCGTGCGGGCCCGGCTCGTGGACGGTCTCGACGACCGGCTCGGGCGCGGGCGGGGCGACCTCGTTGCCCCAGGGGCTCTGGGCGCCCGGCAGCAGCAACAGGTCGTCGTCCTCGGTGGTGGTCTCGGAGAGGTAGGTGTACGCACCCGGCACGCCCGGCTGCTCCACCATGCCTGCGTTCTCCGGCAGCCCCTCGGCCGGGACCTGGCCGGTGTCGGTCATGCGTACCCCTCGCCCATCGGTTAGTGCTTCTACGGCCGGCTCACCCGGAACGGCGCACCCACCGCCCCACGGTGAAGAACGAGCGTGCGTGCCCAGCGGCACGAACGACCCGTCGACAAAAGACGACAAAGCCATTAACTGGCATTGTCGCGGCCGTTGCTCCGTCGCGACAGGTTGATCCGCGACGGCCCGCTGTGGACTGCGCCACGTTGCGCGTCCTCCGGTTGTGCCGTACCACACCCACCCCAAAACGGGCGTGTTTTCGGGACATTGACCGACGAAGTGCCGGGCGTCCGAGTGCGGTACAACGATCGGCCAGCCTACCGCGCGCAGTACGACAACAGGATCACGGGGACGGCACAGAGGGTCAGGCCGTGCGGTCCGGCAACAGGCCGCTGAGCAGGAACGCGACGCTCCGTTCGGTCTCCGTCCAGGCCCTGGTGTCGAGTTCGACGGACTGGACGAGGGCGCACTCCACCTGGTAGCCGTGCCCGCTCAGGTCGCGGCCGATGATTTCGGCGGCGTCCCGGGTCGCCGCGTGCGTGACGATGCGCTGCGGGCGGCGGTCGGCGACCGCGGAGACCACGGCCGCTCCCCCGCCGGCGACGCGGACGACGTCCGGTTCGGGGAGGTTCTCCAGGATGTGCGGGGCGGCGCCGTGCACGACCTGGAGCTGGAGCCCGAAGGCACGCGCGTTGGCCTCGGTGCGTTCGCAGGCCCGGGGGTCGCGGTCCACGGCGATGACGGCGGCGCCGGCCCGGGCGGCCTCGGTGGCGAAGGCACCGCTGCCGCAGCCGATGTCCCACACGAGGTCGCCGACGCGCGGGCCGAGCCGGACGAGTTGGGCGGCGCGGAGCGGTTCCAGTTCCCCTTCGCCCATGAGACCGCCGTAGGACTCCGCGGGCAGGGTCCAGCCGCGCGGGCCGGTGGCCGGGTCGCGGCCGGCGATCCAGCCGCCGCCGTCGGTCGCGGCCGCCGAGCCGCCGATGACGATGACGACGTTGGGGTCGCGCCAGGTGTGGTCGGCGGCCTTGTCGGAGGTGACGACGGTGACCTGTTCGTGGTCGGTGCCGACTTCCTCGCAGATGACGAAGGTGCGGTGAACGCCCTCCAGGAGCAGGCCGAGTTCGGCGGGGCCGGCGCCCGGTGAGGTGAGGACGGCGACCTTGGTGTGGGCGCGGCACACATTCACCGCGCGTCGCAGGGTGCGGCGGTGTGCGACGACCACCTGTGCGTCGTCCCAGGGCATACCGGCGCGGGCGAAGGCGGCGGCGACCGAGGAGACACCGGGGACGACCTCGACCTCCAGGCCGAACTCGGGTGCGCGCAGGGTCCGTACGACGCCGAAGAACCCGGGGTCGCCGTCGGCGAACACCACCGCGGTGCCGCGGTGTCCGGCGATCCGGCGGGCGACGAGGGCCACGCTGCCGAGCCGGATGCGTTCGGCGGTGGGCGGCACCTCGGCGAGGGCGAGGTGGTGGGCGGCGCCGGCCACCAGCGTGGCGGCGCTCAGAGCGGAGCGTGCCGCGGCGGTCAGCGGCGAGCCGTCCCAGCCGATCACCGTGACGCGGTCGGCCATCGTGTCTCAGTCTCCAGGGGGTGTGCGCAGGCCGTCGTCGGTGGGCAGCCCGCGGGCGGCTCCGTGAGGGTACCCGGTACGAGCCGGACGCGCGTTCGCAGGCCTGGGCCCGAATCCGGTCAGTTCCAGTCCGGGTACGTGGTGAACCCGCCCGAGTCGGCCAGTTGCCCGCCCGCGCCGTCGAGGTCCTCGGGCAGCAGGCTCCACACGATGAAATCGGTGCGCACGTCGCTCCAGGTACCGTCGTCGGCCCGGACGTGCGCTATGCAGGCGTTGCGCAGGACGCCCTCGCTGATACAGCCGATCTTCTGGGCGACCTGCTGGGAGGCGGTGTTGTCGGCTGCCGTGCGCAGTTCGATCCGTTCGAGTTTCTGGTCGTTGAACAGCCACTGGGCGGTGGCGAGCGCGGCCTCGGAGGCGTAGCCCTCGCCGCGGGCCCAGGGGGCGATGATGTACGACAGTTCGGTGGAGCGGATGTGCCAGTTCGTCCTGGCGAGCTGGACGATGCCGACCAGGCGCTGGGTGAGGAACTCGGTGACGGCGAGGTCGAGACCCCGGCCCGCCTCCCGTTCGGCCGGCGCGTACCGCGTGATCCAGTCGCGGGCCTGGTCCGCGGTGTAGGGCTGGGGGACGTCCGTCCAGGCCCCGACCTGCTCGTCGTTCATCATCTCGGCCAGCGCGGGCACGTCGTCCTCGTCGAGGGGGCGCAGCACCAACCGCTCCGTGCTGATGGAGATGTTGGGGAAGGTGCCACTCATGCGCCACTCCGTAACCGTCGGAAAACCTTCAGGGCCAGCTGAACTGCCCAGCATGCAGCATCCGGGCACCGAACCGCACGACGGGGTCGACCCCCGGTGAGGGAGTGGACCCCGTGCGTGGTGATACGTCGTATACGCGCCGGTGGGCTCAGAAGGACGCGATGACGGAGCCGGCGTACTTGTCCTGGATGAACTTCTTGACCTCGGGGGAGGTGAGGAGCTTGGCCAGCTTGGTGACGCGCGGGTCCTTCTCCTGGCCCTCCTTGACGGCGAGGAAGTTGCCGTAGGGGTTGTTCTTCGGGGACTCCAGGACGAGGGCGTCCTCGGCGGGCTTCAGGTCGGCCTCGATGGCGTAGTTGCCGTTGACGACGGCGGCGTCCACGTCGTCCAGGGAGCGCGGGGTCTGGGCCGCCTCCAACTCCTTGAACTTGAGCTTCCTGGGGTTCTGGGCGATGTCGGAGGGGGTCGCCTCGTTGCCCACGCCGTCCTTGAGCGTGATGATCCCGTTGGCGTCGAGGAGCTTGAGGGCACGGGCCTCGTTGACGCTGTCGTTCGGGACGGCGATCGTCGCGCCGCTCTTGAGGGCGTCGGCGCTCTTGACCTTGCGGGAGTAGAGGCCGAGGGGCTCCAGATGGACCGTGACGACGGGCACGATGTGGGTGCCGTTCTTCTTGTTGAAGTCGTCGAGGTAGGGCTGGTTCTGGAAGTAGTTGGCACCCACCGAGCCGTCCTCGGTCGCCGTGTTCGGCGTGACGTAGTCGGTGAACTCCCGGACCTCCAGGTCGAGTCCGGCCTTCTTCGCCAGGTTGTCCTTGACGTAGGTGAGGATCTCGGCGTGCGGGGTCGGGCTCGCGGCGACGACCAGCGGGCCGCTGGTGTCGGAGGCGGCGTCCGTGCCCGAGCCGCAGGCGGAGAGCCCGAGAGCCAGGGCTCCGACGGCGAGGACGGCGGTGGTGAGCTTTGCGGTGTTACGCACGAAAAGTGCCTTTCCTTTTGGGTGCGGCGATCCCGTGAAGGGGTGCACGGGAGGAACGGGGGTGTCTCAGACGGTCTTGGTGTCCGCCGTCGATGCCTTCAGCAGACGGAGTTTCGGCGCCGGGCCCGAGGTGCCGCCGCGGCGGTACAGGGAGCGGGCCGCGTAGTCGCCGGCGAACTGGATGAGCGAGATGACGACGGCGAGGACCGCCACGGTGATCCACATCAGCTCGGTCTCGAAGCGCTGGTAGCCGTAGCGGATGGCGATGTCGCCGAGGCCGCCGGCGCCGACCGTGCCGGCCATCGCCGAGTAGCCGATGAGGGCGACGATCGTGGTCGTGGTGCTGGCGATCAGCGAGGGCAGGGCTTCGGGGACGAGGACCTTGCGGACGATCGTCCAGGTGTTGCCGCCCATCGACTGCACGGCTTCGACGAGGCCGCCGTCCACTTCGCGGACAGCCGTCTCGACGAGGCGCGCGAAGAAGGGGATGGCGCCGACGGCGAGGGGAACGATGGCGGCCTCGCGGCCGATGGTCGTCCCGGTGATCGAGCGGGTGAAGCCCATCAGCGCGACCATGAGGATGATGAACGGCATCGAGCGGGCGACGTTCACGACCTGCCCGATGACCTTGTTGGCGACGACGTTCCGGAGCAGTCCGCCGCGGTCGGTGAGGACCAGCAGGACGCCGAGCGGAAGCCCGCCGACGACGGCGATGAGCGTGGACCAGCCGACCATGTAGAGGGTGTCCCAACAGGCCTGCTCCAGCAGGGGCTGCATTTCGGACCAGGTCACTTGGCACCTTCCTTCACCAGGACGGGCTCCTGGCCCACGACGTCGATCTGGAGGCCCTGTTCGCGCAGGAAACCGATCGGCACCACGTTCTCCTCGTAGCGGCCGGGCAGTTCGATGCGCATCCGGCCGACCTGGAGCCCGCCGACGGTGTCGATGGCGGCACCGAGGATCGATATGTCGATGTTGTAGGTGCGCGAGAGCTGGGAGATGACCGGCTGGGTCGCGGCCTCGCCCTGGAAGGTGACGTCGACGACGGTGCGGTCGTCGGCGGAGACCTCGCCGCTCACCGGGAAGAGCGCGGACGCCAGCTGGGAGCCCGGGGTCGCGAGCAGTTCGCTGACCGTCCCGGACTCGACGATCCGGCCCCGTTCCATGAGCGCCGCGGAATCGCAGACCGACTTCACGACGTCCATCTCGTGGGTGATGAGCAGGACGGTCAGGTCCAGCTGCCGGTTCAGGTCGCGCAGCAGCCTGAGGATGGAGCGGGTGGTCTCCGGGTCGAGGGCGCTGGTGGCCTCGTCGGACAGCAGCACCTTCGGGTCGCCGGCCAGGGCGCGGGCGATGCCGACGCGCTGCTTCTGGCCGCCGGACAGCTGGGCGGGATAGGCACCCGCCTTGTCGGCGAGGCCGACGAGGTCGAGCAGGTCGAGCGCCTTGCGGGAGCGTTCCTTGCCCGACTTGCCGAGGATTTCGAGGGGCAGCTCGACGTTGTCCTGGACCGTCCGGGTGGACAGCAGGTTGAAGTGCTGGAAGACCATGCCGATACGGCTGCGCGCGCGGCGGAGTTCGCGGCCCGCGCGCGGACCGCGGCCCGCGAGGGCGGTGAGCTCCTGGCCGGCGACGGTCACGGTGCCGGCGGTGGGGTGCTCCAGCAGGTTGACGCAGCGGATGAGCGAGGACTTGCCGGCGCCGGACTGGCCGATGACGCCGTACACCTCGCCTTCGCGGACGTGCAGGTCGACGCCGTCCAGGGCGGTGACCTCGCGGCCGCGGGAGCGGTAGACCTTGGTCAGGCCCGATGTGGTGATCACTGGGTTTTCCGTCACTGTCGAGTACGAGGGCGTGGGTGTGCCCTGGTACGGGAGAGAAGATGTGCGTGCGGCAGCGTGGTCACGTACGGGATGCGCACGGACATGCCGCGACTGCTCGCTTCGGGGCGCGAGGCTCAAGGGGTGGTGCGGGGGCCCTCTAGCAGGCGCACATTCGACACATACAACGAGCACCGGGCGTCATGGTCGCCTCGGTCGCAGTGGTGCGGCAGCTCGTGGTGGTCATGCGATCAGTAAAGCAGACGTATGGGAGCGGCCAAGAACCGCTGTCCGAATGCCGGACAGCGGTGGACAGGGTGCGGGGCGGGGGCAGGGTGCACCGGGGTCGGCCGCACCAGGCCTTTTGGCCCGTAATAGGGTCGCTCCATGCTTGATGCCCTGACGCTCGCGACCGGCGTCGCCGCTCTGCTGCTCGCGGCGTGGTGCGGCTGGGCCGCGTATCGCGACCAGCCGACCAAGGACTGGCACTTCATCGGGATGGCCGTGGTGTCGGTGCTGGCCCTCGTCCAGCTGGTGGTCGGGACCGTGCAGCTGGCTCGGGGCGAGAAGCCGGATCAGGGCACGACGATCTTTGTGGCGTATCTGCTGGGCGCGTTCGCGTGTGTGCCGGCGGCGGGGTTCATGTCGCTGGCCGAGCGGACGCGGTGGGGGTCGGTGACGGTCGCCGCCGGCGGTGTGGTGCTGGCTGTGCTGGAGGTGCGGCTCTATGACATCTGGGGAGGCTGACGTGAGCCCGCGGCGGCTCAGCGGTGGGCCCGGGACGCTGTTGGTGTGGTTGTACGGGGTGATGGTGGTCGGGGCGGTGTCGCGATCGGCCGTGCAGATCTCCACCGAGTTCGACCATGCGCCGCTCGCGTATTCGCTGTCCGCGGTGGCCGGTGTGGTCTACGGCTTCATCACGTACTCGCTGGTGCGGGGCGGGGAGACGGCTCGTAAGGCGGCGTTGGCGTGCTGTGTCCTGGAGTTGGCGGGTGTACTGACGGTCGGTACCTGGACGCTCGTGGAGCCGTCCGCGTTCCCTGATGCGACCGTGTGGTCGGACTTCGGGATCGGGTACCTCTTCATTCCCGTGCTCTTGCCACTTTCCGCCATCTACTGGTTGCGGAAAGCGGCGCCTACGGGGGATGCCGCCTGAGGTTCGTCTGGCGGCATCCGGTCCGTCGTGGCTGGTCGCGCAGTTCCCCGCGCCCCTGAAGGTTGGCCATCACGCTGTTGTTGCGTATGCCCCCGCCGGCTTTTCCAGGACGATCATCTCTACGCCGTCCGCGCCCTTGGACGTGCCCACCGTCTGGTAGCCCACGCGGCGGTAGAGGCGGAGGTTGCCCTCGCTGCGGTGGCCCGTGTGGAGGCGGAAGCTGGTGGCGCCGCGCTCCTCCGCGAGGGCGGATTCGGCCGCCCGGAGGAGGCGGGCGCCGATGCCGTGGCCCTGGAGGCGGGGGTGGACGCAGAGTTTGCCGATGGAGGCGGAGCCGTCCTCTGTGACCCGGCCGCGGACCGAGCCGACGACCTCCTCGCCGAGGCGGGCCACAAAGACGCAGTCCGCGGTGACCTCCTCACGGACCGAGTCCAGGGTCTGGACGAGCGGATCGATGCGGTAGTTGCCGTACAACGCCGCCTCGCTCTGGAAGCACAGGTACTGGAGCCTGAAGATCTGCTCCGCGTCCTGCCCGGTCGCCGCCGAGATGGTCACGCTCATGCCCATGTGCGCACGCCTCCCGCTCACCTGATCGCCTGTTGTCCCTCACTCCTATCCCCGCACTCCGCGGGCCGCAACCTCCGGCGTGAGCAATCGCCGCAGACATCCCAGACATCTGGAACGTTCCGGTCCCAGACTTCCCTGTGAGATACCCAACTCCCCCGCGATCTCCCGGTATGTGAGGTCCCGGGGAGACAGGAGAGCGGCCATGAGAGTGGGGCACCGGCCGGGCAGGCGCCGTACGGCGTCATGGAGGGCACGGCGGCGGGCGGCGGCGAGGGTGAGCTGTTCGGGGCCGCTGTCGCCGTCGTCGGCGGGCTCGGTGTCGTACGGCCGTTCGAATCGAGTGGTACGGCGGGTGCGGCGGGACTCGGAGCGGACGGCGCGGCGGAGCCAGCCGGGCGGGTCGAGGGGCGGGCCCTCGGTCTGGAGGCGTTCCAGGAGCCGGAGCCAGACCGCCTGTTCGAGGTCGCCGGGTTCCGTTCCGGTGGCGTGTGCCTCCGCGGACGCCTCGGCGGTGAGCAGCGGGCGCAGGGTGGTGACCAGGTCGTACGTCATGTGCGGAGCGACGCGGCCGCCCGGGCAACGGGTTGCCCGGGCGGCCGGAAGTCACCCCAACCGGGGCCGGTCGCCTACCGGTTGACCTCGGACGTTGACGAGCACGTCAGCGGTTCGTCAGTGGTCCGTCAGCGGTCGAGGAAGTCCTCGCGGGCCAGCACGCCGGTGTCCGGGTTGTCGGTGAAGACGCCGTCGATGCCGGTGGCGAAGTACGTCCGGAAGGCGCCGAAGACATCGCCGTAGGCGTCCGCGTCCGTGCCCTTCCTGAAGTTCGCGGGCAGGAAGGGGTTCTCGTTGCGCATGGTCCAGGGGTGCAGGACGAGACCGACCTTGTGGGCGTCCTTGACGAGCGTGGTGGGCTTGGTGAGGTTGCCCTGGGCGTCCCTCGGGATGATCAGGTCGAGGGTCGGGCCGATGCCCTGGGCGTAGCCGGCGATCTCCCTCAGGCCCTTGGGGGTGATGAGGTCGGCCACCGTGCGCGGGTCACCGCTCGCCACGAAGTCCCAGGGGCGGCTGTCCGCCGAGGACAGCAGCACGGCCAGCGGGTTGTCCACCAGCCTGTTCAGCCGCTGGATGCTGGTCGGCTCGAAGGACTGGATGATGACCGGCGAGTTCCGCCTGTCCTTGCCGTACTTGTGCAGCAGCTTGGCGACCCGCTCCTCCAGGCCGAGGCCGAGCCCCCGGAAGTAGGTGGGGTGCTTGGTCTCGGGGTAGATCCAGACCTGCTTGCCGCGCTTGCGGGTCTGCTCGTCCTGCCACTTCAGGACCTCTTCGAAGGTGGGGATCTCCCAGTGGCCGTTGTAGAGCGTGTTGTGCGGACGGTTGGCCGGGATGCGCTCGATCGCGCGGAGCGTCTTGAGCTCGGCGAGCGTGAAGTCCTCGGTGAACCAGCCGGTGGTGGAGACCCCGTCCAGGACCTTCGTGGTCCTGCGGGCGGCGAACTCGGGGTGGTTCGCGACGTCCGTGGTGCCACCGATCTCGGGCTCGTGGCGGCAGACGATGTGACCGTCCCTGGTGGGCACCAGGTCACCGGCCTCGACGATGTCGGCGCCCATGTCGAGGGCCAGCTGGTAGGAGCCGAAGGTGTGCTCGGGGCGGTAACCGCTGGCCCCCCGGTGGCCGATGATCGTGGGGACGGGCAGGCTCTTCAGGCCCCCGCCGCCCGGCCTCGCGCCTGCCGCTCTCGCGGTGCCGGACAGTCCGAGGACCGTTCCGCCCGCGCCGAGCACGGCTGCGCCGAGGAGTGCCCGGCGTCCCGTGTGCGCCTGCTCGGTGGACTCGTGCTGCGGCTCCTGGGTTCCCATGAGCGCCCTCCCTGCGTCGGCTCGTGAATGCGCGCCGATCGTAGGTGGGCGGACATGGCGGACGGGAGACCCCCGGCCGAACACGCGGGTGACACGGGATGTCGCATGGGAACAGATGTCTGACAGTCCGTCGGCTTCACGGTGCGGGACCGGGGTACGCGACCTCTGTCACATCGTTCCGGCAGGGTTACCGTGCGGCAACGGTGGGCCGCCGCAGGTAAACCCGGGTCAACAGTGCGTAAGGCCTCGGTGAACCCGACGCGCTCGATGTGCACGACACCCCGGGCCGCGAGTAATGTCCTCACCTGCACGGACTCATACAGATTCCCTGGCCGTTCTCTTGACACCGGAGGGCTCGTTGTCCCGCTTCGCGCTCATCAAGGCAGTGCTCGGACCGATCATGCGCCTGATGTTCCGCCCACAGGTGGAGGGCGCGGAGCACATCCCGGGCGACGGTCCGGTCATCCTGGCCGGCAACCACCTCACCTTCATCGACTCGATGATCCTGCCGCTGGTCTGCGACCGTCAGGTCTTCTTCATCGGCAAGGACGAGTACGTCACCGGCAAGGGCTTCAAGGGCCGGCTCATGGCCTGGTTCTTCACCGGCGTCGGCATGATCCCGGTCGACCGGGACGGCGGCCGGGGCGGCGTGGCGGCACTGATGACCGGCCGCCGGATCCTGGAGGAGGGCAAGCTCTTCGGCATCTACCCCGAGGGCACGCGGTCTCCCGACGGACGGCTGTACCGGGGCCGCACCGGGATCGCGCGCCTGACGCTCATGACCGGGGCGCCCGTCGTGCCGTTCGCCATGATCGGCACGGACAAGATCCAGCCGGGTGGGTCGGGCATGCCGCGGCCCAGCAAGGTGACCGTGCGGTTCGGTGAGGCGATGGAGTTCTCCCGGTACGACGGGATGGACCGGGACCGGTATGTGCTGCGGGCCGTGACGGACTCCGTGATGACGGAGGTCATGCGGTTGTCGGGGCAGGAGTACGTGGACATGTACGCCACGAAGGCGAAGGCCGCGTAGCGGGTTGCGCCGTTGGGGGTGCGGTTGTCGGCGGGCTGCGGGTCCGTTGTGGCTTGTCGCGCCCGCGCGGCGGAGCCGCACATCGATACAGCCCCGCGCCCCTAGAGGGGCGCCGTCGGTGGAGGCGTGTCGTTTCCGTTCTCAGCGTTCGGGGCCGGGAACCACAGGACGAACGTCGAGCCCTCCCCTACTTGTGAGAACAGTCTGACCTGGCCGCCGTGGGACTCCACGATCTGGCGGACTATCGCCAGGCCCAGTCCCGCGTGGCGGTCTCGGCCGGTGGTTGTGGACCTGGCTCGCCAGAAGCGGTCGAAGACGCGGGACTGGTCGTCGTCGAGGATGCCGGGACCCTCGTCGCGTACCGCCGTCCAGAGCCAGTCGCCGTTGCGGCCGGCGGCGACGGTGATGCGGGTGCCCGGTGGGGCCAGGCGTACGGCGTTGGAGAGCAGGTTGCCGACGGCTCGGCGGAGGGCGTCGTGGTCGCCGATGACGGTCAGGCCCGGGGTGAGGCGGCGCCGGAGGGTGAGGCCGCGTTCGGCGGCGAGCGGGGCGAACTCCTCGCAGGCCTCCGCTGCCGCGGCCGCCAGGTCCATGTCGGCGTCGGCGAGGGCGGGCGCGTTGCGGCGGGAGGTGGCCAGGAGGTCCTCGACGAGGCGGGTCATGCGGGTGGTGGCCCGGTCCACGCCGAGGACGGCCTGACGGCGCTCCTCCTCGTCGGACTCCTCGGCGGTCAGGACGGCGTCCAGGTTGGCGCGGATGATCGCGAGCGGGCTGCGCAGTTCGTGGGAGGCGTCGTCGATGAGCTGGCGCTGGGCGCGGAACGCCTCGTCGAGCCGGTCGAGCATGGAGTCGACGGTGTCGGCGAGGTCGCGCAGTTCGTCCTTGGGGCCGGTGAGCCGGATGCGCTGGGAGAGGTCGGTGGCCTGGATGTCCGCGGCGGTGCGGGAGATGGCGCGCACCGGACGCAGGGCGCGGCCGGAGAGGATCCAGCCGAGGGCGAGGCTGGTGGCGGCGACGCCGCCGAGGACGGCGTAGGAGAAGCGGCGCAGGTTGCCGAGGGTCTCGTAGTTGACGGCGGCCTCGATCTCCTCGACCCGGGCGACCTGGATCTGGCCGACGTACCGCTCGCCGACGTATTTCTCCGCCGAGTACTGCTTGGTGACCGGGTGGGCGTCGCCGCTGCGTTCGACCGCGATGTAGACACCGCCGAGGACGAGGGCGGTGAGGACGAACAGGAGGCCGGAGTACAGGACGGTGAGGCGGAAGCGGATGGTGTGGGTGAAGGCGGGCAGGCGCGGGCGCCGGACGGGGAGCCGCCTGGTCAGGCGTTTGAGAGAGAGCCGCTTGACGGAGGGGCGTTTCATCGGGTCTCCCTCAGGCGGTAGCCCTGCCGGATCACCGTCTCGATGAGCGGATCGTCGTCCCCGGTGACCTTGCGGCGCAGCGAACCGACCGTGACGCGGACGGTGTTGGTGAACGGGTCGGCGTACTCGTCCCAGACGTGTTCGAGGAGTTCCTCGGCCGGTACGACGCGGCCGGGGCGGGTCATCAGATAGTGCAGGACGCTGAACTCCTTGGGTGTGAGCTGGAGTTGGCGGTCGCCCCGGTAGGCCTCGAAGCGTGCGGTGTCCAGGCGGAGTTCGCCGACCGCGACGATCGCGGTGCCGCCGTCCTCGCGGCGCAGCAACGCCCGTATGCGGGCGAGGAGTTCGGGCAGCGCGAAGGGTTTGACCAGGTAGTCGTCGGCCCCCTCGTCGAGGCCGCGTACCCGGTCGGCGAGACGGTCGCGGGCGGTGAGCATCAGGATGCGGGGGCCGCCGGGGTGGGCGCGGATGGCGCGGCAGACCGAGAAGCCGTCGCCGTCGGGCAGGTTGAGGTCGAGCAGGACCAGGTCGTAGTCGTTGACGACGAGTTTCTCGGTCGCGGTGTCGACGTCCGGGGCGACGTCGACCGCGTAGCCGGCCCTCACCAGCCCGACCTTGAGCGCGACGACCAGGTCCTCCTCGTCCTCGACCACCAGCAGTCGCATGTCCGCCCCCTGTGTCAGCTGCCGTCGATGATCGTCCGGGCGGCGGTCGCGGCATCCGCCACGGGGATGGCGAAACCGATGCCTATCGAGCCGCCCCTTTGCCGGTCCAACGTCGCGATGGCCGTATTGATGCCGATGACCCGCCCGTCGGCGTCGACCAGCGGTCCGCCGGAGTTGCCCGGGTTGATCGACGCGTCGGTCTGGAGGGCGCGCCGCTGTCCACCGCCGTCGCCCAGTTGTACGGCACGGTCGAGTGCGCTGACGATGCCGGAGGTCACGGTGCCGCTGAGGCCGAGCGGCGATCCGATGGCCAGGACGGTGTCCCCGACGCCGGGGCGGGTTCCCGTGGCCAGGTCGACGGCCCGGAGCCCGCGCGCCGTCTCGGGCTCCAGTACGGCCACGTCGTGCGCCGGGTCGTCCCCGATCACCTCCGCGCGCAGCCGGCGCCCGTCCTGGAGCTCGACGGTGACGCTGGAACTGCCGTCCACCACATGGGCGTTGGTCATGATCCGGCCCCGCTCGTCGAAGACGAACCCGGAGCCCTGCCCGTTCGCCGTCCGCACGGAGACCACGCTCGGCAGCACCCGCGCCGCGACGGTCTCCAGGTCCCCGCCCGCCCGCGCGGCGGCCTGCGGCGCGGCGGGGTCGTCGTCGCCGAGACCCCCTGCCGCGTATCCGGCGGCCCCGCCCGCCAGGACTGCGGCGAGGATCGTGGCGGCGAGGGGACGGGGGGTGCGGGAGCGTGGGGGTACGGCGGGAGTGGTCGGAGCCTGGTTCTGCGGCGGGGTGGAGGGCGGTGCGGCGACCGCCGCCTCCCGCGGCGCCTGACGGGCGGGGAGCGCGGGGCGACGACCGGGGAGGAAGGAGGGGCCACGGGGTTGGCCGAGGCCGGGTGGGGACGGTGATCCGGCGGGACCGGCGGGATCCGGTGCGTCCGTCGGGGCGGAACTGGTGGGATCGGTCACGGTATGCCTCCTTGGGCGGGGAGGGGCGGGGAGGGGCAGGGGCGGGCACACTGCCGGTGTCGGAGGAGGGACCGGCGTGGGCCGGGTCCCCGAAAGTTGTCGGTCCGGTCCCCCGAAGGGGCAGGGCGTGGGGCGGGGGCCGGCACGCTCGGCGGAGACAGGACTGGCACGGCCCAGCTCTCCGGAGACGGGTCCGGCCTCCGAAGGGACGGGACCGGGGACTGCCACCGTCCGGAGCCACGGGACCGGCACGGCCCGCACCCCTGGGAGACGCCGGCCCGGACCCCTGCGAGCCGTGAGGCAAGGACTGCCACGGTCGCGCGAGCCGGACCGGCACGGCCCGCGTCCCCGCGGGGTATCGGCCCGACCCTCGCAGTGGCACAAGCCCCCGCTCCGCATGTCGTCGTAGGCCGACGGCACGATGGCCCACCGGACGCACGGCACCGGCGGACGCATGCGCCCCGCCAGATGCGCCGTCCAGCCGGACACACAGCGCCCCCTCCCGGACACACCCGCCCCGCCAGACGCCCGGAGCCCCCTCCCATGTCACTCACGGCAGCCGGGAGAACCACAGCAGGGACGTCGCGGCGGCGATCAGCGCCGTGGCGAGGCCGCCGGCCACGAACCACTGCCAGATCTCGCGTTGCTCGGTGCGGTAGCCGACGGAGCTGCCGATGTCCTCGTAGACGGCCTGGAGCTCCTCCCCCGTGGCGGCCTCGTGATAGTCGCCGCCGGTGCGGGAGGCGAGGCTCTCCAGGGCGGGTCCGTCGACGGGGACCTGGAGGGTGCGGCCGTCGCCGAGGTCGACCATGCCTTCCGGGGTGCCATAGGCGATGGTGGAGACGGGGATGCGCTCCGCGGCGACCTCCTCGGCCGCCGACTCGACCGAGCGGCCGACGGTGTTGGAGCCGTCGGAGAGCAGGACGATGTGGGCGGGCGGGGGTTCGGTCTCGGCCTGCCGGTCCAGTGCCCGGATCGCGTTGCGCGCGGCGATGACGGCCTCGCCGATCGCGGTGCCCTGGCCGGTGGTGAGCTGCTGGATGGCCGAGCTCAGCACCACCCGGTCGGTGGTCGGCGGGACCGCGACCGTGGCGGAGCCGCTGAACGTGACCAGTCCGGTGTTGAAGCGCTCGGGCAGCCGGTCGATGAAGGCGAGGGCGGCGCGCTGGGCGGCGATGAACCTGGTGGGTTCGACGTCGGTGGCCTCCATGGAGCCGGAGGTGTCGAAGGCGACGACGATCGTGGCCCGTTCCCGGGGCACCTGGACGTCGGCCGTCGGCCGGGCGAAGCCCAGCACCAGCAGGGCGAGCGTGGCGCAGAAGGCTCCCGCCGGGACGTGCCGCCGCCAGCCCGGCCGGCGGGGCGCGACCTTGTCGAGCAGATCGAGGTTGGTGAAGCGGACGGCGTAGCGGCCCCGCCTGCGCTGGACCAGCAGATACGCGGCGATCAGCGCGGCGAGCGGCACCAGGAGCAGCAGCCAGCCGGGGGAACGCAGGCCCATGATCCCTCCTCTCCTGTCGTGGTCCCCGGTGTCATGCGGCACCGCCTCCCGCCCGGCGCCGCTGATCGTCGACGTACCGCACGACGTCCCGCACCCAGTCCCGGTCCGTGCGCAGCCTGAGGTGCGCGGCCCCGGCGCGGTGGATGGACCGCTTGATCAGGGCCCGTTGCTCCAGGGCGGCCTCGGCGTAGCGTTCGCGCACCTTCCGGGTGTGTGTGGGGATGTCGCGGCGGCGGCCGGTCTCCGGGTCGACGACGGTCAGCAGGCCGACGTCGGGCAGTTCCATCTCGCGCGGGTCGACGGTCTCCACGGCGAGGACCTGGTGGCGCCGGGCCACGCTCCGCAGCGGCTGCTCCCAGCCGGTCTCCAGGAAGTCGGAGACGACCGCGACGAGTCCGCGTCCCGGCAGCACCCGCAGCGCCCGCAGGGCGTCGGCGAGGGCGGCATCGGGGGCGCCGGGCGCGACCCGGGGCCGGTCGAGGGCCGCGCGCAGGATCGTGAGCAGGTGCTGCCGTCCGGAGCGGGGCGGGATCCGCCGTATGCCGTACGGCCCCGTGATCTGCGCCCCGAGGCGGTTTCCCGCCCGCTCGGTCAGAAAGGCGACGGATGCCGCCGCGCCCACCGCCAGGTCCCGCTTCTCCATCCGGGCCGTGCCGAAGTCCATGCTCGCGGAGGCGTCGAGGACGATCCAGGTGGTGAGTTCGCGGTCGGCGAGCGTGAGACGGACGTGCGGGACGGTGGTGCGGGCGGTGGCGTTCCAGTCCATCCGGCGCACGTCGTCCCCGATGACGTACGGCCGAGTCTCGGACAGTTCGCTGCCCGGCCCCGGCAGGAGCGCGGCGTGATCGCCCTGGAGGAGCCCGTCCGGATTCCGGGTGAAGAGCAACTCCAGGTGTTTCAGGGCCTGTTCGGGGGTGAGTTCGCGCAGGGTGGGGGTCATGCCACTGCCTCCTGGGCGGCCTGGCGTGGACTGATCCGCGGCTGCTGGACCGCGGTGAGCACCTCGTCGACGATCTCGCCCGGGGTGATGCCATCGGCGAGCGCGTCGAAGGACAGCACGAGCCGGTGCGCGATGACCTCGTGCGCCAGGTCGCCCACGTCCTTGGGCAGGACGTAGCCACGGCCGCGCAGCAGGGCCAGCGCCCGGGCGGCGGCGACCAGGCCGAGGGTGGCGCGCGGGCCCGCGCCGTGCGCCAACCGGCTTTCCGGTCCGGCGAGTTCACGGGTCGAGCAGACCAGTCGTACGGCGTACTCGGCGACCGCGTGGTGCACGAACACCTGGTCGGCGGCACGCTGGAGGGCGATGAGCCGCTCGGGGGTGAGGACGCGGCGCGGGCTGGGCGGGTCGACGCTCATCCGGTAGAGGATGGCGAGTTCCTCGGACTCGCTGGGTGCGGCGACCTCCACCTTGAGCAGGAAGCGGTCGCGCTGGGCCTCGGGGAGGCGGTAGACGCCCTCGGACTCGATGGGGTTCTGGGTGGCGAGGACGAGGAACGGCTCGGGGACGGGGAGGGTGGTGCCGCCGATGGAGACCTGGTGCTCCCCCATGACCTCCAGGAGCGCGGACTGCACCTTGGCGGGGGCGCGGTTGATCTCGTCGGCGAGGACGACGTTGGCGATCACCGGGCCCGGTTCGATGTCGAACGCCTCCTGGGAGGGGCGGTAGATCCGGGTCCCGGTGATGTCGGACGGCACCAGGTCGGGGGTGAACTGGAGACGCGCGAAGTGACCGCCGGCGACATGCGCGAGGGTCTTCGCGGCGAGCGTCTTGGCGACGCCGGGGACGCCTTCGAGCAGGCAGTGGCCGCGGGCCAGGATCGCCGTGAACAGGCGTTCCACCATGCGGTCCTGGCCGACGATGACGCGTTTCACCTCGAAGAGGGCCTCTTCGAGGAGCTTGCCCTCCGTGGTCACAGGTCGGAGGCGGGGTCGGTGCCGGCGGTTGAGGTACTGCCCTTGTTCGGGCAGTCCTCGCCGGTCTTGCCGTCGTCCACGACCAGCCTGACCTGGCCCGCGGGTTTGTCGTCGCCGTCGGCGGCGAGGGCGACCCCGACGCCTCCGGCCAGGGCGAGGGTGGTGAGGGCTCCGGTGACCATCCATGTGCGTGTGGGTCGTGTCATGGAGCCAAGACCATCAGGCGGGGGCGAAAACGGGCTTAAAGCCGGGCCTCACTGCTGGCTGTCGAGCCGTTGGCCGCGCAGCATGAACCAGGCCGCGACCGCCGCGGCCAGCAGGACCGCCGCACCCGCTCCCGCTGCCACCGTGAGTCCGTCCACGAACGAGGTGCGGGCCGCGTCGAGCATGGCCGCCGCCGTGTGCGGGGGCAGACTCGACGCCACCTCCACCGCGCCGCCCAGCGACTCGTGAGCCTCCGGCGGGGTGCCGGCCGGGCCCGGGAAGCCCCGGTACACACCCGTCACGATCGAACCCAGTACGGCGATACCGAGGGCCGCGCCCAGTTCGTACGCCGTTTCGGAGACGGCCGACGCGGCGCCCGCCTGTTCCTTGGGGACGGAGCCGAGGATGACGTCGGCCGTGACGGTGAAGGAGAAGCCGGCGCCGATGCCGACGACCAGGAGGGCGGCGCCCAGGAGGGGGTAGCCGGTGGACCGGTCGATCACGGTGAGGGCGGCCAGGGCCAGGCCGACCGCGGCGAGGCCGCCGGCGACGACCGCTCGGACGGAGAAGCGCCGCGCCGCCCGGCCCGCGATCAGACCGGCCACCACCGCGCCCACCGCGGCGGGCAGTTCGGCCAGGCCGGCCTCCAACGGGCGCCTGCCCTGGACCAGTTGCAGATACTGGGAGAGGAAGAACACCAGGCCGGACAGGCCGAGGATGGTCAGCAGGTCGGCCAGGACCGCGCCGCTGAAGCCACGGTTGCGGAACAGGCGCATGTCGAGCAGCGGGGCCGGCAGGGTGAGCTGTCGGCGTACGAAGCCGTAGAGCGCGCCCGCGCCCAGCAGACCGGCGGTGAGGGTCTCCCACGTGAAGCCGTGGGTGGCGGCCTCCTTGACGGCGTACACGACGGCGATCATGCCGACCAGGGAGAGGGCGACACTGGTCATGTCCCACGGACCGGGACGCGGGTTCCGCGACTCGGGCAGCAGCTTGATGCCGACGACGACGAGAACCGCCATCACGGGCAGGTTGATGAGGAAGACCGAGCCCCACCAGAAGTGTTCGAGCAGGAAGCCGCCGATGATCGGGCCCAGCGCCGTGCCGGCGGAGGCGGTCGCACCCCAGATGCCGACGGCGAGGCTGCGTTCGCGCGAGTCGTGGAACAGGTTGCGGATCAGGGCGAGTGTCGCGGGCATCAGGGTGGCGCCGGCCACTCCGAGCAGGGCCCGGGCCGCGATCATCAGTTCCGGGGTGGTGGCGTAGGCGTTCAGGACGGATATCGCCCCGAACGCCGTGGCGCCGATGAGCAGGATCCGCTTGCGCCCGATGCGGTCGCCCAGGCTGCCCATGGAGACGAGCAGTCCGGCGATGACGAAGGAGTAGACGTCGCCGATCCACAGGAGCTGGGTGCCGGAGGGCTTGAGGTCCTCGCTGATGTAGGGGGTCGCGAGACCGAGGACGGTCGCGTCGACGGCCACCAGCAGCACGGCGAGCACCAGGACGGCCAGCGCGAGCCAGCGGCCGGGACGCTTCACCGCCTCGTTCGGGGTCGCCGACTGCACGGTGCTGGTCATGATTCCTCTCTCGGTTGTGCGGGATGGCGTACCGCGCCGCCGAGCAGCAGCTCGACGATCATGAAGGTGAAGTCCTTGGAGGCCACGCGGCCTTCCGAGACGGCCCAGGCGCCGGAGGCCAGCAGCCCGTACAGCGCCTCGGTGAGCCAGGCCGGTGTGAGGTCGATGCGGAACTCGCCGGCCGCCTGGCCGCGTTTGAACAGGTCCGCGATGCGCTCGTCGATGCGGGTCCAGCCCGCGTTCTGCTGCCCGTCCTCGAACAGCTGGTTCTCGGAGTAGAGGAAGGCGAGCAGGGCGGCGACCGGTTCGATCGCGCGTACGAGACGGCGTACGGCGTCGCTCGCGGGCCCGTCGTCGAGGCGGGCGGCGTCCAGCGCGGCCTCGCACTCCGCGATGCCGAGCGCCTCCAGCGCCCGTACGAGCGCGTCGCGCCCGGCGAAGAGGCGGTGCAGCGTCGCCCGGCTGATCCCGGCGGCCTTGGCGACCTCGTCCATGGTCGCGGTGGATTTACGGGTCAGCAGGGCAGCGGCACTGCGCAGCACATGGTCACGATCGACAGCCATGAGACAACCATAGCCCACGTGAGACATACTTGTCTCACCGCGGGCATGGACGTCTCATGGCCGACGATCAGCGGGGTTTTCTCAGTGCCAGGGCAGCTGCCCGCGCGTCTCCCAGTACGCTCGCGGGTCCTCCACCAGCGCGGCCAGCCGCGTCAGCTGCTCCTCGTCCAGGTCGACGACGGCGGCGTGCAGGTTGGAGGCCAGGTGGTTGACGGTGGCGGCACCGGAGAGGACGACCCCCGCCCACGGCTGCCGCAGGACCAGCGCGAGGGCGACCGCATCACAGCCCAGAGACGTTTCTTCGGCTACGGCCCGGAGGGCCTCCGGAGCGTGCGGCGCCGCGAGCCGTCCGTTCGCCATGCCCTCCTTCACAATCACCGTGAGTCCGGCGTCGTGGGCCTCGGCGAGGGCCGGGCCGGCCGAGGTCTCCAGGGCGTTGTACGTCGACTGGACGGTACGGAAGAGGGGTTCGCCGTCGACGGTCACCGCGAGGGCGGCGCGGATGGCGTCGGCCTGGGCGGGGCCGCTGGTGGAGAAGCCGATGGTGGTGCCCCGGGCGGCTTCCTCGGCGAGCTCGGCGTGGAGCTCCTTGTCGGTGAGGGCCGGGCTGTCCGGGGTCACCGAGTGGATCTGGTAGAGGTCGAGCCGGTCGCCGAGGAGCGCGGCGGTCTCGGTGCGCTGACGCTCGTAGGTCCGGACGGTGTGGTCCTTGACCTCGTGCGTCTCGGCGTCCGCCGACCAGCCGGCGGTGTACGTGTAGCCCCACTTGCTGCCCACGACGACGTCGTCGATGTCGGGGCGGGCGTTGAGCCAGTCGGCGAGGAACTCCTCGGAGCGGCCGTAGGAGCGGGCCACGTCGAAGTAGCGGACGCCCTGGAAGTAGGCGGCGTCGAGGAGTTCGTGGGTGCGGGTGCGCAGCGTCTCGACGCTGCGGTTCTCTCCGAGGTCTTGGTCGCGGCCGAGGTTGATGTAGCCAGGGCGGCCGACTGCGGCAAGACCGAGGCCGATGTGACAGGTCGGGGTCGTTGCTATGGCCAGTCGGGCGAAAGGCATCGCGGGCTCCGTTCGGTCGGCTCCGGTTCGGCTCCTGACCAACGTAACCCGCGATGACCTTCGACTCCGCCCAAGAGCTCGGTTCGTACGGCGCTTCGGCGGGTGCGACAGCGTCGGGGTCGCTCGCGCAGTTCCCCGCGCCCCTTACGGGGCGCTCCGCTTACCGCTTCTCTTTGGCGGTGGCCCACTCGTGCTGTGCCGCCAGGTCCGCCTTGACCTCCGCGAGCTGGACGGCGACCGCGCTGGGCGCCGTCCCGCCCCGGCCGTTGCGGGAGGCCAGCGCACCCGGCACGTTCAGGACCGAGCGCACCTCCGGCGTCAGGTGGGCCGAGATCTTGGCGAACTGTTCGTCCGTCAGGTCGCCGAGCTCCTTGTTCTCGGCTTCGGCGACCTTGACGCACTCGCCGGCCACCTCGTGGGCGACCCGGAAGGGGACGCCCTGCTTGACCAGCCACTCGGCGATGTCGGTGGCGAGCGAGAAGCCGGCCGGGGCCAGTTCCTCCATGCGCTCGCGGTTGACGGTGAGGGTGGCGATCATGCCGGTGAAGGCGGGGAGCAGGACCTCCAGCTGGTCACAGGAGTCGAAGACCGGCTCCTTGTCCTCCTGGAGGTCACGGTTGTACGCGAGCGGGAGGGCCTTCAGGGTGGCCATCAGGCCCGTCAGGTTGCCGATCAGGCGGCCCGACTTGCCGCGCGCCAGCTCGGCGATGTCCGGGTTCTTCTTCTGCGGCATGATCGACGAGCCCGTGGAGAAGGCGTCGTGCAGGGTCACGAAGGAGAACTCCTTCGTGTTCCACAGGATGATCTCCTCCGAGATCCGGGAGAGGTTGACGCCGAGCATCGCGGTGATGAAGGCGAACTCCGCGGCGAAGTCACGGGAGGCCGTGCCGTCGATGGAGTTGCCGACGCTGCCGTGCTCGAAGCCGAGGTCCTTGGCCACCGCCTCCGGGTCGAGGCCGAGCGAGGAACCGGCCAGGGCGCCCGAGCCGTACGGCGACACGGCCGTCCGCTCGTCCCACTGGCGCAGCCGTTCGGCGTCCCGGGACAGGGCCTGGACGTGCGCGAGGACGTGGTGGGCGAAGAGCACCGGCTGGGCGTGCTGGAGGTGGGTGCGGCCGGGCATCGCCACGTCCGGGTGCGCCTGAGCGAGGCCGACCAGCGCGTCCTGGAGCTCGGCGATCAGGCCGCCGATGATCCGGGCGTGGTCCCGCAGGTACATGCGGAAGAGGGTGGCGATCTGGTCGTTGCGGGAGCGGCCGGCGCGGAGCTTGCCGCCGAGGTCGGGGCCGACCCGCTCCAGCAGGCCCCGCTCCAGGGCCGTGTGACAGTCCTCGTCGGCGATCGTGCCCACGAACGCACCCGACGCCACATCGGCCTCAAGGGTGTCGAGCCCGGCCAGCATGCGCTGGAGTTCGTCCTCGGTGAGCAGACCCGCCTTGTGGAGCACGCGCGCGTGGGCACGCGAGCCGGCGATGTCGTACGGCGCGAGCCGCCAGTCGAAGTGGACGGACGCGGACAGCTTCGCCAGGGCCTCGGCGGGACCGTCGGCGAAACGGCCGCCCCAGAGCCGTACGTCACCGCTGTTGCTGCTCACTCGCGTTGCTCCTAGGGAGGGTGGGTCGATGGTGCGCATCTCGCATGCATGATTATGCAGAGCGCTGCATGATTCGTCAATCTTGCCGGGCTTTGAACACGGGAAACCGCTTTCGCGTACTCCTCGCCGAACGCAGGCGCCGCGTTTGTAAACGACGAACCCCCCGACCCTAGTGAGGCATCCGCATGTCCAGGGCTCTTCCGAAGTACAACAAGCGTCGCGTCGCGTTGATAGGCGGCGCCGCCGCGGTGGCACTGACCGGAGCGATCGTCGCCGGTACCGCCCTCGCCGGAGAGACGCCCAAGAGCGGCAGCACGAACGCGAAGACACTGGCCGGTCCGGGCACCATCAGCTGCCCGGACGTCACCGGCCAGCTGCCCGCGATCCCGGCCTCCGCCCAGGCCGAGGTCGACCGCAACCTCGCGCAGCTCCAGACCCAGATCGACGAGGCCAACAAGCGGCTGGTCGACACGGTCGGCCAGGGCGGCCCCAACTTCGTCCAGAACGCCATCCTCGGCCCCCTTGAGGACAAGCGCGTCGCGGCCCTGAACCGCATCGAGACCTCCATCGGCCGGGCCGCGGCGAAGCCGGAGGGCCTGGAGGCCTTCGCCCCCTGCACGCTGAGCGGCGCGGAAGCAGGCGCGGAGGCCGGTGCGGGCGAGGAAGCCGGAGCAGGCGCGGAAGCCGGTGCGGGTGCCGAGGCCGGCGCAGGCGAGGAGGCCGGCGCGGAGGCGGGCGGCGAGGAGCAGGGCGGCGGAGACACCGGCGAGGCGGGCGGTGCGGCGGGCGCCATCAGCTGCCCGGACGTCGCCTCGCAGCTGCCCGCGATCCCGGCCTCCGCGCAGGCCGAGGTCGACCGCAACCTGACGCTGCTCCAGACCCAGGTCGACGAGGCCAACAAGCGCCTGGTCGACACGGTCGGCCAGGGCGGCCCCAACTTCGTCCAGAACGCCATCCTCGGCCCGCTGGAGGACAAGCGCGTCGCCACCGTGAACCGCATCGCCACCGCGATCGGCCGCACCGCCGAGAAGCCCCAGGGCCTGGACTCCCTGGCCGCCTGCACGCTCACCAAGTGACGTGACAGGCGCTGTGGCCGCCCCGTGTGAGCGCCGGCCGGGGCGGCCACGGACCGTTCCGCGAACGGATCCCGGAATTCCTTAGACGAACGAAACAACTACGCCCATACTCGCTGGACATGGGAAAGAGTTATGAGCGCATAGACGGCCGGCTCCGCACGTTCATCGAGGAGCAGCCCCTCTTCTTCACGGCGACCGCCCCGCTCTCCGGCGACGGCACGGTCAACCTCTCCCCCAAGGGCCTGCGCGGCTCCTTCGCCGTACTCGACGAACTCACCGTCGCCTACCTGGACTTCGCCGGATCCAACGCGGAGACCGTCGCGCATCTGCGGGAGAACGGCCGGATCACGCTCATGTGGTGCGCCTTCCAGGGCCCGCCGAACATCGTGCGGCTGCACGGCCGGGGCGAGCCCGTCTTCCGTGACGACCCCCGCTTCACGGAGCTGCTCGCGCACTTCCCGGACATCGACCCGGGCGAGCACGGACTGCGCGCGATCATCGTGGTGACGGCCGAACTCGTGCGCGACTCCTGCGGGTTCGCGGTGCCCCACATGTCGTACGACGGAGAGCGCGACCTGCACGCCAAGCGCTTCGCGCGCGAGGACGACGAGTCGCTCAGCGCCTACTTCGCCAAGAAGGAACACATCGCCACGAGTCTGGACGGACTCCCCGGACTTCCCTTGCCGCTAAGTCCTTTTTAGACACTCTTAGCGGCCTTGGTCGCGCTTATCTTATCTATACGTACAAACGCTTTCTTGTGAATATTGACGGAATTCTCCCTTCCGCCGTTCTTGTCTGCCTACCCTGGCCGCAAGAACAGATGGGGGATTCATGTTCCGACCGACACGCGAACCTCAGAGCAAACGTCATGTCCGCACCTCGTACCTGGTGGTCGGCGAGGGCATCCTCGCCGACTCGAAGGACGAGAGCCCGGCCGAGCCGCGGCCGGCGTCGACCGTCGCCGCCCTGCGCAAGTTCCAGTTCTCCCGGCTGGGCCCGCAGGCCAGGCCGGACCGGCTGCTCGACCGGCCGGCCCGCAAGGAACTCGCCGAGGCGATGACCGCCACCGGCCGGCAGCCCGACTCGCAGGACCCGCCGGTCCCGGCGGGCTTCACCTACCTCGGCCAGTTCGTGGACCACGACCTCACCCTGGACGCCACGGCGACCCGGCTGGAGGACGAGATCACGGTCCGCGAGCTGCTCCAGGGCCGCTCCCCGGCGCTGGACCTCGACAGCCTCTACGGCCTGGGCCCGAACCACCGCTTCGACCGCCGGTTCTACGAGGACGACGGCATCCGGCTGAAGACCGGGACGACGCAGGGCATCCCGGGCGGCGACGCCGTCATCAGCCAGTCGCTCGGGGGCTTCGACCTGCCCCGGGTGGGCACCGGCTCCCTGATCTCGGAGCGCCGCCGGCCACTGATCCCGGATCCGCGCAACGACGAGAACCTCATCGTGGCCCAGATCCACTGCGCCTTCATCCGGTTCCACAACCGGCTGGTGACCGAGCTGGCCAACAAGGGCGTCTCCAGCGCGGTGCTGTTCGAGTCGGCGCGTGAGGGCGTCGTCAAGCACTACCAGTGGATGCTGCGTCACGACTTCCTGCCGAGGATCGTCGACCCGGCCATCCTCGACGAGGTCTTCACCCAGGGGCGCAGGTTCTTCGAGCCGTCGCCGGACGAGCAGGACCGCCCGACCATGCCGGTCGAGTTCTCGGTGGCCGCCTACCGCCTGGGGCACAGCATGGTGCGGGGCGCCTACAACTGGAACCGGGTGTTCGACAACGGCGGGGGCACGCTGCCACTGCTGTTCCGCTTCACCGGCACCAGCGGGAACCTCTCCCCGCCGCCGTCCGACCCGAACGACCCCGAGTCGGGCACCTTCGAGCACCTGCCCACCAACTGGATCGCCGACTTCCGGCGCCTGTTCGACTTCGGCGAGGCGGGCCGGGGCGACCTCGGCGTACCGGCCGCGCAGTTCAACCTCACCAAGCGCATCGACACGCTCCTGGTCAACCCGCTGGCCGAACTGCCGCTCGGCTCCTTCGGCGGCCGGGGGCAGCCGCCGGTGGATCCCGTCGAGCTGAACCTCGCCTTCCGCAACCTCACCCGGGCCAACACGATGCGCCTGGCGACGGGGCAGCAGATGGCCCGGCGCTTCGACCTCAGGCCGCTGCCCGAGTCCGCCTTCGACAACCGCGAGGGCGGGGCCCAACTCGGCGAGGGGCTGCGCCGGAAGCTCGCCGAGAACTGCCCGCTGTGGTTCTACATCCTGCGCGAGGCCGAGCTGAACGGCGGGAAGCTGACCGGCGTCGGCGGGCGCATCGTCGCCGAGGTGTTCCACCGCGCCATGGAGGGCAGCCGGCACTCCATCGTCCGCGATCCGTTCTGGCGGCCCTTCCTGAGCCCGGTGGCGGACCGGAACGCCAAGGACGTGTTCGAGATGAGCGACCTGATGCTCTACTCCTTCGAGAACCGGGCGGACCTGCTCAACCCCCTGGGTCCGTAGGCACGAGCGCCGCACAGGGCGGCGACGGCACACCGGGAGGCAAGCCGAACGGCTCCCCCGG
Source organism: Streptomyces lincolnensis (assembly GCF_001685355.1). GTDB lineage: Bacteria > Actinomycetota > Actinomycetes > Streptomycetales > Streptomycetaceae > Streptomyces > Streptomyces lincolnensis. The sequence continues at coordinate 2,122,029 of NZ_CP016438.1, forward strand.
ACAGCCGTCGCCGCCCTCGTGCGTGGAGCCCGTTACCGGTGGTCACTCCAGTTCGCCGTGGACTCTTCCGGCAGCTGAACACACGGGCGTCGCGGCACGTATCTGAGGGCCAAGGGACCACGCCACCCCCCTTGATCCGTCCTCGGAGGAACCGTGACCACCACGCTCGCAGGCGGCCGTGCCGCCCGTCGCCAGACGATGCGCCGCATCCGCCCGCGCCGTTCACCGGCGACCCTGCTGCTGCTCGCCGTATGGGCGGGCGCGGCGGGAGTGCTGTGGCTGTGGTGGTCCAACACACCCTCCATCAGCGACACCAACGGCAAGATCCTCAACGCGGGCCGGATCACCGGGCTGCTCGCCGGCTACCTCATGGCGCTGGTGGTGCTCCAGATGGCCCGGGTGCCCGCGCTGGAGCGCCGGGTGGGCTCCGACCGGGTGGCGCGCTGGCACGCGATGAGCGGTCGCTACACGCTCTGTCTGACCGTCGCCCACGTCTTCCTGATCATGTGGGGGTACGCCCTCCAGGCCGGCAAGGGTCTCGGCGACATCGTCCAGCAGACCATGGACTCCATCAACCAGCTGCCGGACATGGGCAAGGCGGCCATCGGCACCGGCCTGCTGTTCGTCATCGGGCTGATGTCGATCGGCCCGGTCCGCCGGATGATCCCGTACGACACCTGGTACCACGTGCACCTGCTGACGTACGCGGCGGTGTTCCTGACGTTCTGGCACCAGCTCACCACCGGCAACGACTTCGTCGTCGAACCGGCCGCGAAGACCGCCTGGTACGGCCTGTACGGCTCGGTGACGGCGCTGGTGATCTGGTACCGGATCCTCACCCCGATCCGGCTGAACCTGCGCCACCGCATGCGGGTGGTGGCGGTGATCGAGGAGACGCCGGGCATCGTGTCGGTGCTGATCGGCGGCAAGAAGCTGCACCGGATCGGCGCGGAGGCGGGGCAGTTCTTCCGCTGGCGGTTCCTGGCGCCGGGCATGCGGTTCAGCTCGCACCCGTACTCGCTGTCGGCGGCGCCCCGTCCCGACATGCTGCGGATCACCGTGAAGGCGATCGGCGACCACAGCGAGCGGCTGCGGGAGCTGACGCCGGGTACCAAGGTGTGGGCCGAGGGCCCGTACGGCGCGCTGACCGCCTCCCGCCGCAGCCGCGGCAAGGTGCTGCTGGTCGCGGGCGGTGTGGGCATCACCCCGATGCGGGCCCTGTTCGAGACGCTGCCCGGCGCGGCCGGTGACATCACCCTTCTCTACCGGGCCAACAGCACCCATGACCTGGCCCTGTGGGACGAGCTGGCGGCGATCGCCGACGAGCGCGGGGCCCGCCTGATGTACGCGGTCAACAGCCCGGACGGGGAACGCCCCGACATCTCGGCGGACCGGCTGCGGCAGAAGCTGCCCGACATCGACGACCACGACGTGTTCCTGTGCGGCCCGCCCGGGTTCGCGCAGTCCGTGTACGAATCACTGCGCGGCGCGGGTGTGCCCGCCCGCCGCATCCATCACGAGTCGTTCGAGATGTGAGCGACGGGATTCAGGAGCTGTTGAAGCGATGAGGAAGAGTCACCCCGTCCGACGTGTCGTGCTCGCGTCCGCGGCCACCGTGTCCGGTGTCGTGCTGCTGCTGTCGTTGAAGCCCTCGTCCGACCCGGGCTCCGCGTCGGCAGCGGGCAACGGCGCGGTCCCGCCCGCCGCTTCGGCCCAGGGGGGCGCGCAGGCCGCCGGCACCGGCATGGTCACCGGGGACGCGGCCCAGACCCAGTACGGCGCCGTCCAGGTCCGGCTGACCGTCGCCGGCGGCAAGATCACCAAGGCCGAGACCGTCCAGGCACCCAAGGGCGGCCAGAGCGACCAGATCACCGCCAACGCCGTCCCCAAACTCAACCAGGCGGTGGTGGCCGCGCAGGGCGCGAACATCGACGCCGTCTCCGGGGCCACCTACACCAGCACCGGCTACAAGCAGTCGCTCCAGTCGGCCATCGACAAGGCGAACGCCACGGCGGACACCGGGTCCGGCGGGTCGGGCGGCGGAGGATCGGCGCAGGCCAAGACGGTCACCGGCGATGTGGCGAACACGCAGTACGGCGCCGTCCAGGTGCGCGTCACGGTCGCGGGCGGCAAGATCACCAAGGCCGAGACCGTCCAGGCGCCCAAGGGCGGGCAGAGCGACCAGATCACGGCCAACGCCGTACCCAAGCTCAACCAGGCCGCCGTCGCGGCCGGCACCGCGAACATCGACGCGGTCTCCGGAGCCACCTACACCAGCGCCGGCTACAAGGAGTCCCTCCAGTCGGCCATCGACAAGGCGGGGGCCACCGGAGGCTCGGGGTCGGGAGCCGCCCAGGACCCGGGCGCCTCCCAGGCCGCCAAGACCGTCACCGGTTCGGTCGCCCAGACCCAGTACGGGCCGGTCCAGGTCCGCGTCACCGTCGCGGGCGGCAAGATCACCAAGGCCGAGGCGGTCCAGACGCCGAAGGGCGGCCAGAGCGACCAGATCACCGCCAACGCCGTACCCAAGCTCAACCAGGCCGCCGTCGCCGCAGGCACCGCCGACATCGACGCGGTCTCCGGAGCCACCTACACCAGCGCCGGCTACAAGGAGTCCCTCCAGTCGGCCCTGGACCAGGCCGGTGGCTGACACGGTGGCCGAGTCGGCACAAGCTCCCGCCGCGGTACGTCATGCGGAGGAGGTCATGGGGACGGTCTTCTCCTTCGACGTCCGCGGCGGGAATCCCGTAGCCGTGCAGGCGGCGCTCAAGGACGCGGTCGCCGGACTGCACCGGGTCGACGAGGTCTTCAGCACCTACCGGGACGGCAGCCAGATCTCCCGGCTGGCCCGCGGTGAACTGACCGTCGAGGAGTGCGATCCGCTGGTCGCCCAGGTGCTCGACCTGGGGGCCGAGGCGGAACGCGCCAGCGACGGCTGGTTCAGCATGCGCTACGAGGGCCGCCTCGACCCCACCGGCATCGTCAAGGGCTGGGCCGTCGAACGCGCGGCCCGCCGGATGGCCGAGGCCGGCGCGACCGGCGTCAGCGTGAACGGCGGCGGGGACGTCCAGCTGTTGGGTGTCCCCGGCCCGGAACGCCCGTGGCGCGTCGGCGTGTCGGACCCGCTGAGGCCGGGCGGACTGGCGGCGGTCATCTCGGCGGCGGGCGTTCCCGAACTCGCGGTCGCCACCTCCGGAACCGCCGAACGCGGCGCCCACATCGTCGACCCGCGCACCGGCCACTCGGCGGTCACCGACCTGGTGGCGGTGACCGTGGTGGCTCCCAGCGTCACCTGGGCGGACTGCTGGGCGACGGCGGCCTTCGCGATGGGGTCGAGGGAGGGCTTGGCGTGGCTGGAGTCCTTGCCGGACGTGGAAGCCCTATTGATCACGGCCGGCGACGAGGTGCGGTGTACGGGCGGCCTGGCCGCTCGACTGGGGTGAGTGCACCAACCTTTTTTTGGGGGCGCGGGGCTGTGTCAATGTGCGGCTCCGCCGCGTGGGCGCGACCAGCCCCCACTCACCCGCACCCGACGAACAACCCTCAATGCCCGTTCTGTGCCAACCGCAGCAAATGATCGGCCAACGCCTGCCCCCCGACGGGATCCCGGCTGATCAACAGCAACGTGTCGTCCCCGGCGATCGTCCCCAGGATGTCGTGCAGCTCAGCCTGGTCAATGGCCGACGCCAGGAACTGAGCCGCTCCCGGAGGCGTCCGGAGAACAACCAGGTTCGCGGACGCCTCCGCGGAGATCAGCAACTCCGCGGACAGCCGCCGCATCCGGTCCTCCTTCGCCGACCCCCCGAGCGGCGCCCGGGGAGTCCGGAAACCCCCCTCGCTGGGCACCGCGTAGATCAGGTCACCGTCGGTGTTGCGGATCTTCACCGCGTTCAGCTCGTCCAGGTCCCGGGAGAGCGTCGCCTGAGTGACGGTCAGCCCGTCGTCGGACAACAGCTTCGCCAACTGGCTCTGCGAACGCACCGGTTGCCGGTTGAGGATGTCCACGATGCGGCGGTGGCGTGCGGTGCGGGTCTGCGGCACGGCAGGCCCCGCGGTCTGCTCGTGATCCTGCGCCTGGCTCATCGTCGTCTCATTCTCCGGATCATCCGTCTCCCCTGGCAGCGTCCAGGATGCCGGGCAACGCCTGAACAAGCGCGTCCGCTTCGTCGTCGCCGATGGTCAGCGACGGCATGAGCCGTACGACATCGGGAGCGGGCGCGTTGACCAGGAAACCGGCCTCCTGAGCCACCAGCTGCGCCTTCGGCGCGAGCGGCTCGGTGAGCACGATACCCAGGAGAAGTCCCGCACCCCGGACATGGGAGATCAGTGGGTGGCCGAGGGACTCGATTCCGTCGCGCAACTTCTCGCTCTGCTGCTTGACGTTCTCCAGCAACCCCTCGTTGGCGATGGTGTCCAGCACGGCCAGCCCCGCCGCGCACGCGACCGGGTTGCCGCCGAAGGTCGTCCCGTGCTGACCCGGCTGGAGCAGCTCGGCCGCCCGGCCGAAGGCGACCGTCGCGCCGAGCGGCAGACCGCCGCCGAGCTGCTTGGCGAGGGTGACCACGTCGGGCAGGACACCCTCGTGGGCCTGGTACTCGAACCAGTGCCCGGTCCGTCCGACGCCGGTCTGCACCTCGTCCAGGACGAGCAGCGAGCCGGTCGCGGCCGTGATGGCCCGGGCCGCCTTGAGGTAGCCGGCGGGCGGGACCACGACGCCGTTCTCGCCCTGGATCGGCTCGATGACGACGAGCGCGGTCTCCTCGGTGACCGCGGCGGCCAGCGCCTGCGCGTCGCCGTACGGCACATGGGTGACGTCACCCGGCAGCGGCAGGAAGGGCTCCTGCTTGGCGGGCTGGCCGGTGAGCGCGAGGGCGCCCATGGTGCGGCCGTGGAAGCCGCCCTCGGTGGCCACCATGTGGGTGCGTCCGGTCAGCCGGCCGATCTTGAAGGCGGCCTCGTTGGCCTCGGCACCGGAGTTGCAGAAGAAGACCTTGCCGTCCCGGCCGAAGAGCTGGAGCAGCCGTTCGGCGAGGGTGACGGTGGGCTCGGCCATGAAGAAGTTGGAGATGTGGCCGAGGGAGGCGATCTGTCGGCCGACGGCCTCGACGATCGCGGGATGGGCGTGGCCGAGCGCGTTGGTGGCGATGCCGCCGACGAAATCGAGGTACTGCTTCCCCTCGGCGTCCCAGACCTTGAGGCCCTCCCCGCGCACGAGCGGCAGCCGCGGGGTGCCGTAGTTGTTCATGAGCGAGCCCTGCCACCGCTCGGTCAGTTCCTGGTTGCTCATGAATCCCCCTGTCCGTCCGGCACGACCATCGTGCCGATGCCCTCGTCGGTGAAGATCTCCAGCAGGATGGAGTGCTGGACCCGGCCGTCGATGACCCGGGCGGTGGTGACGCCGCCCCGCACGGCGTGCAGACAGCCCTCCATCTTCGGCACCATGCCGGAGCTCAACTCCGGCAGCAGCTTCTCCAGTTGGGAAGCCGTGAGGCGGCTGATCACCTCGTCGCTGTTCGGCCAGTCCTCGTAGAGGCCCTCGACGTCCGTGAGGACCATGAGGGTTTCGGCGCCCAGCGCAGCAGCGAGTGCCGCAGCCGCCGTATCAGCATTGACGTTGTAGACATGGTGGTCGTCCTGGCTCCGGGCGATCGACGAGACGACCGGGATGCGGCCGTCGGCGAGCAGTGCCTCGATCGCGCCCGTGTCGATCGCGGTGATCTCGCCCACCCGCCCGATGTCGACCAACTCTCCGTCGATCTCGGGCTGGTGCCTGGTGGCGGTGATGGTGTGCGCGTCCTCGCCGGTCAGCCCGACGGCCAGCGGCCCGTGCTGGTTGAGCAGTCCGACCAGCTCGCGCTGCACCTGTCCGGCGAGCACCATCCGTACGACGTCCATGGCGTCCTCGGTGGTGACGCGCAGGCCGGCCTTGAACTCGCTGACGATGCCGTGCTTGTCGAGGGCGGCGCTGATCTGCGGGCCGCCGCCGTGCACGACGACGGGCTTGAGGCCGGCCTGGTGCAGGAACACGACGTCCTGCGCGAACGCGGCCTTCAGGTCCTCGTCGATCATGGCGTTGCCGCCGAACTTGATGACGACCGTCTTGCCGTTGTGCCGGACCAGCCAGGGCAGCGCCTCGATGAGGATCTGCGCCTTGGGCAGCGCGGTGTGCTTGCGAGTAGTGCTCATGAGGAGTACGCGCTGTTCTCGTGGACGTAGTCGGCGGTGAGGTCGTTGGTCCAGATCGTGGCGGTCTCGGACCCGGCGGCGAGGTCGGCGACGATGTGCACCTCGCGGTAGCGCATGTCGACCTTGTCGCGGTCCTCGCCGACGCCGCCGTTCTTGCAGACCCACACGCCGTTGATGGCGACGTTGAGCCGGTCGGGCTCGAACGCGGCCTTCGTGGTGCCGATCGCGGAGAGCACGCGGCCCCAGTTGGGGTCCTCGCCGTGGATCGCGCACTTGAGGAGGTTGTTGCGGGCGATGGAGCGGCCCACCTCGACGGCGTCGTCCTCGCTCGCCGCGTTGACCACCTCGACCTTGATGTCCTTGCTGGCGCCCTCGGCATCCCGGATGAGCTGCTGTCCGAGGTCGTCGCAGACCTGCCGTACGGCCTCGGCGAACTCCCCGTGCTCCGGGGTGACGCCGCTGGCGCCGGAGGCGAGGAGCAGCACGGTGTCGTTGGTGGACATGCAGCCGTCGGAGTCGACGCGGTCGAAGGTCGTCCGCGTGGCGGCCCGAAGTGCCTTGTCCAGGACGTCGCTTTCGACGTCGGCGTCGGTGGTGAGGACGACGAGCATGGTGGCGAGGCCGGGGGCGAGCATGCCCGCGCCCTTGGCCATGCCGCCGACGGTCCAGCCGTTCGTCGTCACCACGGACGTCTTGTGGACGGTGTCGGTGGTCTTGATGGCGATGGCGGCCTTCTCGCCGCCGTGCTCGGAGAGCTGGGCGGCGGCCGTCCCGACGCCGGGGAGCAGCTTGTCCATCGGGAGCAGCAGACCGATGAGTCCGGTGGAGGCGACGGCCACCTCGCCGGCGCCCGTGCCGAGCACCTCGGCGACCTTCTCGGCGGTGGCGTGCGTGTCCTGGAAGCCCTTGGGGCCCGTACAGGCGTTGGCGCCACCGGAGTTGAGGATCACCGCGGACAGCCGGCCGCCCTTGAGGACCTGCTCGGACCACAGCACCGGCGCGGCCTTCACACGGTTGGAGGTGAAGACGCCGGCGGCGGCGCGGCGGGGCCCGGTGTTGACCACGAGGGCCAGGTCCGGGTTGCCGTTCTCCTTGATCCCGGCGGCGATGCCCGCCGCCGTGAATCCCTTGGCTGCCGTGACGCTCACGGTGCGACTCCGATCGTGGAAAGTCCCGTGTCCTCGGGGAGCCCGAGGGCGAGGTTCATGCTCTGGACGGCACCGCCCGCGGTGCCCTTGGTCAGGTTGTCGATGGCGCTGATCGCGATGATGCGGCCGGCGGCCTCGTCGAGGGCGACCTGCACCTGAACGGCGTTGGAACCGTAGACGGACGCCGTGGCGGGCCACTGCCCCTCGGGCAGGAGGTGGACGAAGGGCTCGTCGGCGAAGGCCTTGTCGTAGGCGGCGCGGACGGTCTCGGCGGTGACGCCGGGCTTCGCTTTGGCGGTGCAGGTGGCGAGGATGCCGCGGGGCATCGGCGCGAGGGTGGGCGTGAAGGAGACGGAGACCCGCTCCCCCGCCGCGGCGCTGAGGTTCTGGATCATCTCGGGCGTGTGCCGGTGACCGCCGCCGACGCCGTACGGCGACATGGAGCCCATGACCTCGCTGCCCAGCAGGTGCGGCTTGGCCGCCTTGCCCGCGCCGGAGGTGCCGGAGGCGGCGACGATCACGGCCTCGTTCTCGGCGAGTGAGGCGGCGTAGGCCGGGAAGAGGGCGAGGGAGACGGCGGTCGGGTAGCAGCCGGGCACCGCGATGCGCCTGGACCCCTCCAGCGCAGCGCGGCCACCCGGCAGTTCGGGAAGGCCGTAGGGCCAGGTGCCGGCGTGCGGGGAGCCGTAGAAGCTCTCCCAGTCGGCCGCGTCCTTCAGCCGGAAGTCGGCGCCCATGTCCACGACGAGGACGTCCGGGCCGAGCTGCTCCGCCACGGCCGCGGACTGGCCGTGCGGCAGCGCGAGGAAGACCACGTCGTGTCCGGCGAGAATGTCGGCGGTGGTCTCCTGGAGCACGCGGTCGGCCAGCGGCAGCAGGTGCGGCTGAAGCCCGCCCAGCCGCTGTCCGGCGTTGGAGTTGCCGGTCAGGGCACCGATCTCGACCTCGGGGTGCGCCAGGAGCAGCCGCAGGACCTCGCCACCCGCGTATCCACTCGCTCCGGCCACTGCCGCACGTACCGCCATGGAATCCTCCTCTTGGATGGCATGACTATACGTTTCGATGCACGTTTATGCAATCCATGACTGCCCTGGCGGGAAGCCCGGCCGTGGCGGACAGCAGCAGGGTCGCGGGGCAGGCGTGCGACTGCCGGCAGGACACTGCTCCGGCGGTACGTCAACGAGGGGCCGCGGCTACGGCACCCTCGGGCACGAATCGGGCTCGGCCGGCTGACGCGCTCAGTCACACCGGCGCGGTCACCTCACGCCGGCTGCCAGACATGGGCCAGCGTCGACGCGGTGAGAAGGTGCTCGGGGTGCCCCTGTCCTGCCAGGCGGCCGTCGCGGAGGAGGAGGCAGGCGTCCGCGGAGCGGGCGGCTTCGAGGTCGTGGGTGGCGTGGACGACGGTCACTCCGTCGACGACCAGCTCGGTCAGCAGCGCGGCGATCCAGCCCCTCGCCTCGGGGTCGAGTCCCGTGGTCGGCTCGTCCAGGAGGAGCAGGTCCGATTCCTGGGCGAGCCCTTGGGCGATCAGGGCGCGCTGCCGCTGCCCGCCGGACAGCTCTCCGAGCTGGCGGGTGGCCAGGTCACCGATGCCGAGCCTGTCCATGGCCCGGTCCACGGTCACGCGGTCCTGCCGGGTCAGCCTGCGCCACGGTCCGCGTTCGCCCCAGCGCCCCATCTCCACCGTCTGCCTGACCGTCAGCGGCAGCGCGTCCCCGACGGCGCCGCGCTGCGGGACGAACGCCGGCGGCCGGTCGCCGTGGCGGTGGAGCTCACCCGCTGTGGGTTGGATCACTCCGGCCAGGACTCCGAGCAGGGTGGACTTCCCGCTTCCGTTCGGGCCGACGAGCGCGGTGGTGGCCAACGCCGGTATGTCCCCGTCCAGTTGATGGAGGACGGGACGGCCCGGATAGCCGGCACAGAGTCCGGTGAAGCGGACGCGGATCGCTTCGTCCTCGGCTTGGGCGAGAGAAGAGGATTTCTTGAACATGATTTTCATTGTAATGTCCATCGCATGGAGTGGTTGACGGTCCCCTTCGAGGTGACTTTCGTGCAACGGGCCCTGTGGGGCGGGATGTTGGTGTCGGCGATCTGCGCACTGGCCGGTACCTGGGTGGTGCTCAGAGGGATGGCCTTCCTGGGTGACGCGATGTCCCACGGGTTGCTGCCCGGGGTCGCGCTCGCCGCGCTGCTCGGTGGCAACCTGTTGGTCGGCGCGCTGCTGAGCGCGGTCGTCATGACCGCCGGTGTCACCGCCCTCGGCCGCACCCCGAAGCTGTCCCAGGACACCGGTATCGGCCTGCTCTTCGTGGGGATGCTCTCCCTCGGCGTCATCATCGTGTCGCGCTCGCAGTCCTTCGCGGTCGACCTGACCGGGTTCCTCTTCGGTGACGTCCTCGCCGTCCGTGAGCAGGACCTGGTGCTGCTGGGTGCGGCGCTGCTGCTGGCCCTGGTCGTCTCGGTCCTCGGCCACCGGGCTTTCCTCGCCCTGGCCTTCGACCCGCGCAAGGCCCGCACGCTCGGCCTGCGTCCCCGCCTCGCCCACGCCGTGCTGCTCGGCCTGCTGGCGCTGGCCATCGTCGCGTCCTTCCACATCGTGGGCACGCTGTTGGTGCTGGGCCTGCTCATCGCTCCGCCCGCGGCCGCGTTGCCCTGGGCGCGCAGTGTGCGGGGCGTCATGGCCCTCGCCGCGCTGCTCGGCATCACCGCCACCTTCGGCGGGCTGCTGCTGTCCTGGCATCTGAGCACCGCGGCCGGCGCGACCGTCTCGGCCCTCGCGGTGGCCCTGTTCTTCCTCTCCCACCTGGCATCCGGTCTCCGCGACCACCGCCGTGCGCGCTTCGTCGGCGTGCACGCTGCGGCAACCGACTGAAATGAACCTGAGGCGATCCCCTTGCTCCTCCGAAGCAACCTCATTCCCCGGGGGGCTGCCGCGCTCGTGGCCCTCTCCGTGTTCACCACCGGCTGCGCCGACCAGAACGACGACCCGTCCGCTCCGAAGTCCAGCGCCTCGGCCTCCCCTCCGCACGGGTACGTCGAGGGGGCCCAGGAGAAGGCGGAGCAGCAGTCGCGGCTGCTGCTCAACGACCCCGGGACCGGGGACACCCGGGTACTCGATCTGATCAGCGGAAAGACGCAGGAGGTGTCCCGCAGGACGGGCACCACCGGACTCACCACGGACGGCCGGTTCGGCTACTTCCACACCTCGGGCGGCCTGCACGTCGTCGACGGCGGCGCCTGGATGGTGGATCACGGCGACCACGTCCACTACTACCGCGCGGCCGTACGCGACGTGGGCCGGCTGCCCGGAGGGCCCGGCACCCGCGTCCGCAGCGACGCCGCCGTGACCACGGTGACCGACGAGGACGGCCGCGCCCGGATCCACCGCCGGGCCGACCTGGAGAAGGGCAGGGCCGGCGCGCCCCGCACGCTTCCCGGCACACAGGCCGGCGTCGTCGTGCCGTACGCCGAGCACCTGCTCGGCCTCACCGCCACCGGGCAGGACGCCGCGCGGCTCACGGTGTACGACCGCGAGGGCAAGCGCGTCGCGTCGCCGGACGCGGTGTGCGAGGACCCGCGGGGCGATGCCGTCACCCGCCGCGGAGTCGTCCTGGGCTGCGCCGACGGCGCCCTGCTCGTCCGTGAGACGGACGGCGCGTTCACGGCCCAGCGGATCCCGTACGGCGAGGACGTACCCGAGAAGGAACGGGCCACGGCCTTCCGGCACCGGCCCGGCAGCGACACGCTCACGGCTCCGGCCGGGGAGCGGGCCGTGTGGGTCCTGGACGTCACCGAGCGCACGTGGACACGGGTCAAGACCGGCCCTGTTGTCGCGGCCAACACGGCGGGCGAGGGCTCTCCCTTGATCGTGCTCCAGTCCGACGGCTCACTGCACGGCTACGACATCTCCACCGGCAAGCAGCTGGCGGCGACAAAGCCGCTGGTGACGGGCGCGCCCGAAGCCGCCACCGATCAGAGCGCGGGACCGGTCATCGAGGTCGACCGCAGCCGCGCGTACGTCAACGACCCCCAAGGCAAACGCGTGTACGAGATCGACTACAACGACAACCTGCGCATCGCGCGCACCTTCGACCTGGACATCGAGCCGGCCCTGATGGTGGAGACAGGCCGATGACACGACAGACGGGACGGACGCGACGACCGCGGCCGCCGCGCATCTTCCTGCCGGTCCTGGTCATCCTCGCCCTGGCCGGTGCCGGCACCGCCTGTACGAGCACCGACGACCGGCCCCGGGTGGTCGTGACGACCAACATCCTCGGCGACATCACCCAGGAGATCGTCGGCGACGGGGCCGAGGTGACGGTGCTGATGAAGCCGAACGCCGACCCGCATTCCTTCGGTCTGTCGGCCGTACAGGCCGCCGAGCTGGAGCGGGCCGACCTGGTGATCTTCAACGGGCTGGGGCTGGAGGAGAACGTGCTGCGGCACGTGGAGGCCGCCCGCGAGGCGGGGGTGGCCACCTTCGAGGCCGGAAAGGCGGCGGACCCGCTCACCTTCCAGGCCCACGACGAGGGCGGCCCCGAGGACGAGGCCGGGCAGCCCGACCCGCACTTCTGGACCGACCCCGACCGCGTACGCAAGGCCGCCGGCCTGATCGCCGACCAGGTGGTCGAGCACGTGGACGGCATCGACGAGAAGGCCGTCCGCGCCAACGCCGACCGCTACGACGGCCAACTCGCCGGCCTCACCACCTGGATGGAGAAGTCCTTCGGCCGCGTACCCGAACAGCGGCGCGCGCTGGTGACCAACCACCACGTCTTCGGCTACCTCGCCGAACGCTTCGGCTTCCGGGTGGTGGGCGCGGTCATCCCGAGCGGTACGACGCTGGCCTCGCCCAGCTCCTCCGACCTGCGCTCACTCACCCAGGCGATGCGGAAGGCAGGCGTACACACCGTGTTCGCGGACTCCTCCCAGCCCAAGCGGCTGGCCGAGGTGCTGCGTACGGAGCTGGGCGGACACGTGCGCGTCGTCGAGCTCTACTCCGAATCGCTGACCGAGAAGGGCAAGGGCGCCGGCACCTATCTCCAGATGATGCGCGCCAACACCACCGCCATGACGGACGGCCTGACCGGCGCCTGAACCGGCGCATCCGACGTGGACACCGGCCGACCGGCCGACCGAGCACACCCCCACCCACCGCCGCGCCCGCGCGGCACAGAAAGGAACACACCGGTGAACAAGCCGATACGCACCCGGGCCATCACGGGCACGGCGCTCGCCCTGGCGGTCTCCGCGGTCCTGACCGCCTGCGGAGGGGAGTCCACCTCCTCCTCCGACACGAAGGCCGAGAGCACGCCGCAGGCCAAGGCCGTAGCGGTCAAGGACCCGCTGGTCGCCACCTTCGACGGCGGCCTGTACGTCCTGGACGGCGAGAGCCTGAAGGTGGCCGCCACGATCGAGCTGCCCGGCTTCAACCGCCTCAACCCCGCTGGGGACGACGACCACGTCATCGTCTCCACCGACGCCGGTTTCCGCGTCCTGAACGCCGCCGAGCAGAGCTTCACCGGCGTCGAGTACAAGGGCGCCAAGCCGGGCCACGTCGTGCGGCACGCCGACAAGACGGTGCTGTTCACCGACGGCACCGGCGAGGTCAACGTGTTCGACCCCGACGACCTCGAAGGCGGCAAGAAGCCGCAGGGCCGCACCTACACCTCCGCCGAGCCGCACCACGGCGTCGCCATCGAACTGAGCAACGGCGAACTCCTCAGCACCCTCGGCACCGAGGAGAAGCGCACCGGCGCCCTGGTCCTGGACAAGGACAACAAGGAGATCAAGCGCAACGAGAAGTGCCCCGGCGTCCACGGCGAGGCCGCGGCCAAGGGCGAGGCCATCGGTATCGGCTGCGAGGACGGCATCCTGATCTACAAGGACGGCACGTTCACCAAGGTCGACGCCCCCGACGACTACGGCCGCATCGGCAACCAGAGCGGCAGCGACGCCTCGCCCGTCCTCCTGGGCGACTACAAGACCGACCCGGAGGCCGAACTGGAGCGGCCGACCCGCATCTCCCTCATCGACACCGAGACCGGGAAGCTGCGCCTCGTCGACCTGGGCACCAGCTACTCCTTCCGCTCACTGGGCCGCGGCCCCGACGGCGAGGCACTCCTCCTGGGCACCAACGGCGCCCTCCACGTCATCGACCCGGAGACGGGCAAGGTGGACAAGAAGATCCCCGTCGTGGACAAGTGGCAGGAGCCGCTGGACTGGCAGCAGCCCCGGCCCACCCTGTTCGTCCGCGACAACATCGCGTACGTCTCCGAGCCGGGACAGCGCAAGCTGCACGCGATCGACATCGAATCCGGCGAGAAGGTGACGTCCGTGACCCTGCCGAAGACCACGAACGAGCTGTCCGGCGTGGTCGCCGGCCACTGATCGTCCGGTCACTTCTCCCACCACGGCCGTACGCCGTCCTCGGCGACGAACTCGTGGAAGTCCATGTTGCCGATCTCCAGGTTGGCCGCCAGCGAGCCGACCTGGCGGCACGGGAGGACCGCGGCGTGTCCCGGGGCGTCGTACAGGTCGACGACGGTCAGCGGACGGCCGGGGTCGGCGAAGGTCCGGGCGTCGGCGAGCGCGACCAGGGTGGTGTGCTCCTCGGGCGGGACCAGCGCGGGGACCTGGCCCGGCAGCAGGCCCTCGAAGGACCGGTCGTCCACGACCAGTGCCGCCAGGGGGTAGTGCTCCACGTCGATCTCGTCGGGGTCCGGGTCCGCTCCGACCCAGCCGTCCTCGTCGGGACCGCCCAGCGCGTCGAGCAGGGCCCGCCAGCCCTCCTCGTCGGCGAAGGCGGTGCGGACCAGCAGGGCGGCGCCGCTGGAGGGCAGCGCCGGGAAGGACCGGCGCGGCGGCGGGATCGGGGCGCGGAAGGCGGGCCGGCCGTGGTCCCCCTGGTACATCCCGCGCCGGTCCATGCCGTGCACCAGGTCGTCGAAGGCGAGGGTGCCGTCCAGCAGCGCGGCCAGGACCTCGCCGAGCCGGGCCGAGGGCACCCGGACGCCACGTCCCGGTGTCACGGCCAGGTCCACCAGCAGGGGCCCGTCCCCGCCGTACGCCACGGAGATGTCCGCCAGGACGGCGACCGGTGCCACGGCATCGGTGTCGGCGTCGGCGTCCGGGATCAGCGCCGGTACGTTCCCGCCGTGCAGGTAGTCCCAGCCGGGGCCCTCGACCGGGCGGAGTCGCACTCCCCCGTCGTCGAGGACGAGCGTGTCGCCCTCCCGGCGGGCTCCAACCTCGTCGAGCAGTCCGCCCCACCGGGCCTCGCCGTCCTCGTAGCACGTACAGACCAGGAGCACGTCGCCGGGCGCGGGCCGGGGCAGGTCGGGAAAGGGCATGGTTCTCCTTCGGTGGCCGCTCTCGGAGAACGGGACGCCGGGCACCGTCGTTCGGTTCATCGCAGCCGTGCGCACCCGACTCGATCGGGCACAGGATGTCGGGTCGGGCGGGGTGCGCGCTGCCTAGCGTGGTGATCGTCAAGAGGAAGGAGGCCGGGAGTGCTGGAGCGGCTCAACCAGGTCATGGAGCACATCGAGGGGCGTCTCGACGCGCCGATCGACGTGACCGACCTGGCGCGTATCGCCGTCACCTCGGAGTACCACCTGCGCCGGATGTTCTCCGCGCTCGCGGGGATGCCGTTGTCGGAGTACATCCGGCGCCGCCGGCTGACCGTGGCGGGCGCCGAGGTGCTCGGTGCGGGTGACTCGCTGCTGGAGATCGCGGTGCGGTACGGCTACGGCTCGGGCGAGGCGTTCGCCCGGGCGTTCCGCGCCCTGCACGGCGTCGGTCCGGGCGAGGCCCGCCGCACCGGCGCCGCGCTCGTCTCCCAGCCCCGGCTGACCTTCCGCCTCACCGTCGAAGGAAGCAGCAGCATGCGATACCGCGTCACCGACCGGCCGGCCTTCACCGTCGTCGGGCTCAGGGCCCGGATCCCCCTGGTCCACTCCGGGCCGAACCAGGCCATCATCGACCTCGTCCGTGGCATCCCCGCGCGGACCCTGGAACGTCTGGAGAAGCTGTCCGACCTGGAGCCGCAGGGCATCGTCGCGGTCTGCGACGACCTCGACCCCGGCCGCGCGGAGGGCACCGAACTGGACTACTACCACGGGGTGATCACCTCCACGGCCGCCGCCGCGGACACGAGCGACCCCACCGACCCGACCGAACTGGCGGAACTGGCCGTCCCGGCCGGCGCCTGGGCCGTCTTCACCACCTCCGGCCCGGCCCCGCAGGCCATCCAGGAACTGTGGCGGGACGTCTTCACCCAGTGGTTCCCCTCCAACCCCTACCGCAGCCGCCCCGGTCCGGAGATCCTGCGCACCCGGCTCTCCCCCGACGGCACCCACGCCGACGCGGAGCTGTGGCTGCCCGTGGAACGGGAGTCGTAGGACGGCGGACGGGGGTCCCGCTTCCCGGGAATACTGCGGACGGTGATCCCCGAACACGCTGCCGACGACCAAGGAGCGGACATGAGCGAGAGCACCACCCGCGAGGAGCGTTTCGCACAGGGCCTGGAGATGCTGAACAGCGTCAACGAGGAGGTCGGGCAACTGGTCGTCGACTCGCTCGCCGACATCAGCCCGGAGATGGGCCACCAGATCATCGCCTGGGGGTTCGGCGAGATCTACTCCCGGCCGCAGCTCGCGCCCCGGGACCGCCAGCTGGTCACCCTGGGCATGCTCACCGCGCTCGGCGGCTGCGAGCTCCAGCTGGAGGTGCACGTCCACACGGCCCTGAACGTGGGCCTGACCCCCGAGCAGATCGTCGAGGCGCTGCTGCACTCGGCCGGTTACTGCGGCTTCCCCAGGGCCCTCAACGCCACGGCCGTGGCGAAGAAGGTCTTCGCCGAGCGCGGGCTGCTGCCGCTCGGACAGCAGCCCGCGAACGAGGATCCGGCTACCTCTGCCTGATCCGCAGGAAGGTGATCGAGTTCGCCGGGAAGGTGTACGTGAACTTGGCGGCGACCCCTTCGTAGGTGGACGTCACCGGGGCCACCGCGGTGGTGGTCTCGGTGTTCACCGCGTCCGGGGCGGCGGCCAGCGTGGTGACCTTCGCCCTGGACGCGACCTTCGCGCGACCGAGGTCGATCGCCGTACGGGCAGCCGAGGACTGGGCGTTGACGACCTTGACGATCAGGTCACCGGTCTTCTTGTCCACAGTGACGACCTGACGGAACGGCTCGGCCGGCTTGTCGTCCTTGAAGCTGCCCCACTCCTTGCCGTCGAGGTAGAGGGTGACCTGCCGGCCCCGTACCTTGACGTCGATGTCGTAGGCGCGGCCCGTCTCGATGGACCCGGCCTTGGAGACGAGTGTCGACTTGCCGCCGTCCGTGGCCTGTTCGACGGCGGACTGGGTGTTGTTCCAGCCGCCCAGGTTCCACCAGTAGTAGTTGCCGGTGTCCTTGACGCCGAAGGCGACGAGGAAGCCCTCCTTGCCGGACTTCTTGGTGGCCTTCACGTGCAGGTCGTAGTCGTGCCAGGCCGGGTCACCGGCCGAGACCATGGTGTTCTCGGCGGCGGTGTCGGTCTGGACGTACTGCCCGTCCTGGACGCTCCAGCTGCCCGCGCCCGAGTGGGTCCACTTCGAGGCGTCACCGGAGAAGTCGTCGGTGAGCAGCGTCCTGCCGTCCGCGTCGGTGACCAACACGTCGTCGTAGGCGGCGCTGGTCGCCCACGTGGAGAGGCCGACCGCTCCGGTGATGGGGGCGAGCAGCGAGGGCGTGCCGGTGGCCGTCGAGGGCACCACCCGGTCGCCGACGTTGTTCATGAACAGCTTCTGGACCTCGTAGTTGGCGGAGTTCCAGGAGGCGTGGTTGTTGAACCACACCAGGTCCGGGCGCCACTGCACGTAGTCCTCGTTGGCGAACAGCGGGGCGTAGGAGGCGAGTTTGACGATGTCCGCGTTGCGCTCCAGGCCGGTCATGAACGCGGCTTCGGAGAGGCCGTTCTTGAAGGCGTTGCCCTGGGAGGCGTACTCGCCGAGGAAGACCTTCGGGCCGCTGCGGTCGTAGGAGTCGTAGCGGTCGTTGTTCTGGAGGAACCACTGCGGGCTGTTGTAGTAGTGCTCGTCGACCATGTCGACCTTGGCCTCGCGGTTGAGCTGCCAGGCGGTGTCGAAGGTCTGGCCGGTGTCGTCCGGGCCGGAGTTGGAGACGACGGTGATGTCGGGGTACCTGGCCTCGATGGCGGCGCGGAACTGCTTGAACCGGGCCATGAACTCGACCGGCAGGTTCTCCTCGTTGCCGACCCCGAGGTGGGTGAGGTGGAAGGGCTTGGGGTGGCCCATCTGCGCCCGCTTCTTGCCCCAGGTCGACGTCACGGGTCCGTTGGCGAACTCGATGAGGTCGAGGGCGTCCTGGATGTGCCGCTTGAGCAGCGCCTCGTCGTCGGTGGCCTTGTTCTGTCCGCAGCCGGTCACCAGGGCCGGGACGACGGGCAGGGGCATCGCGCCGATGTCCTCGGCGAAGCGGAAGTACTCGTAGTAGCCGAGGCCGTAACTCTGGTTGTAGCCCCAGAAGTTGGAGTTGGTGGCGCGCTCCTCGACCGGGCCGATGGTGTCCTTCCACTGGTAGGACCGCTTGCGCTGCCAGTTCGAGGCCTCGCTGTAGTCCTCCATGGAGCCGGTGTTGACCAGGCAGCCGCCGGGGAAGCGCAGGAAGCCCGGGTGGAGCGCCTCGACCTTCTCGGCGAGGTCCTTGCGCAGGCCGTTGGGCTGGTGCTTGTAGGTGTCGCGCGGGAACAGGGACACCATGTCCAGGGCCGCCGCGGCGGCGGAGGCGACGGTCAGACGGCCGTCGCTGCTGGTGCGCGTGGCGGTGAAGGTGGCGGTGTACTTGGCCCAGCCGTCCTTGCGCACGGTCACCTTGCGGGCGGCGGCCAGCGGGCCGTCGGCGTCCTGGAGGGTGACGGCGAGGGCGGTGCCGCGTGCCGCGCGGGCCCAGAGGGAGAAGTCGTACTTCTTGCCCTGCTCCAGAGGGATTCCGGTGTTGTATCCGGCGTTCGTGACGGACGAACCGGCGCCCAGGGAGAGGTAGTTGCGGTTGCGCTCGTTGAGCCGCCCGGCGTCGTCCACCACCTGGGCCGTGCCGTCCACCGCCCATGAGGTGAGCGGGGTGTAGGAGGTGTTGTCGGCGGTGGAGTACTCGAAGGACCGGTTCTGCACGAGTTCGGCGTACAGACCGCCGTCGGCGGCCCGGTTGATGTCCTCGAAGAAGACGCCGTACATCGTGTCGTCGATCTTCGCGCCCTTGGCGGCCGGGTCGACCGTGATCGCGTAGTCGGTGACGTCCTCGGCATGGGCGGGTGCGGGGACCAGGCCTGCGGCCACCAGGAAGGCGGTGGCCGAGAGACCTAGTCTCCAGCGGGTGCGTGACATGGATACTCCGCGGCTCGATGTTCGAAATATCAGACGATGATCAGCACTTCGAACGGCAAGATAGGGAGGGGGTCCGAGATCGTCAACGGGTCGCGCGGTACCGAAAGTGTCGGAAGCGAGGGGCGGATGGGTGGGTTCTTGCCAGTACCGGACGCACTGGCGTATCTGGCCGGGAACTGGCGGACGGTGCGGTCCGTGCGGGATCTGGCGAGCGGTGACGCGGGCGAGTTCTCCGGTACGACGGTTTTCGGCCCGTTGGAGGGCGGCGGGCTGCTCCAGCGGGAGTCCGGCACCTTCGTCTGGCAGGGCGTCCCCCGTCCCGCCGAACGGACGCTGTGCCTCCTGCCGGGCCGGAGTCCCGGCGCGGTGGACGTGTGCTTCGCCGACGGGCGGCCCTTCCACGATCTGGACCTGGCCTCCGGCCGCCACCTCGCCGACCATCCGTGCTCGGCCGACCTCTACCGGGGCGAGTTCACCGTCCGGGACACGGACCACTGGCGGACCGTGTGGCGGGTGCGCGGACCGGCCAAGGACCTCGTCCTGACCACCGACTACGCCCGTGAGGGCTGAGTCGGGGCCCCGTCGAAGCGGAGGTTCCAGCGGCCCGCCCGGCCGGTGACGACGGTCGTCGACAGGGGGCGCACATCGATGTTCCAGTACGTCGAGGGCGGGGCCTTGAGGGCGTAGACCAGGGCGGCGCGCACCACCGAGGGCTCGGCCACGGCGACGATCCGGCCGCCGTCCTCCACGGGCCGGGTGTCGAGCCAGCCGCCGACCCGGGCGATGAACTCGTGCAGCGACTCCCCGCCGTGCGGCGTGGCGTGCGGATCGGCGAGCCAGGCGTCCACGGCCTCCGGCTCCCGGGCCATCGCCTCACCGAGGGTCAGTCCGCGCCAGCGGCCCATGTCGCAGTCCCGCAGGGCGAGTTGCACCAGCGGCGTGTAGCCGAGGGCGTCGCCGGTGGCCCGGCTGCGCGGGGTGGGCGAGCAGTAGCGCAGTTCGGCCGCCGCGAGCGGGATCAGGTCCTGGACGACACGCTGCACCTCGTCCCAGCCGGCCTGGTCCAGCGGGCGGTCGTCCTCGAACCGCTCCGCGAGCAGCGGTGTGCTGCGCGCGGCGGCGACGAACGTGACCCGTAGTTGCATGCGGCGATGGTGAGTCGCGAAAGACCGCAGGTCAATAGACGTTACTCATGAGTTACCCAGGGTGCGCGACAGCTCACCGACCGAACGGCCCGACGGGCTCACCGGAGCACCTCGCCGCACGCCGTGCGCAGTCGCCGTACCCCCTCGTGGATCTCCTGGGGACCCGCCACCGCCGCGAAGCTCAACCGGGCGTGGCCGGCCGGGGGTTCGGCGCCGAAGTACGGGCGGCCGGGGGTGATCGCGACGCCCGCGCGCAGGGCCGCGGCCGTGAGGGCGGCCTCGTCGGTGCCGTCGGGCAGGCGGAGCCAGAGGTGGTAGCCGCCCGACGGGATGTGCGGCAGGGCGAGTTCGGGGAGGTCCAGGCGCAGGGCCGCCGCCATGGTGTCCCGGCGGGTCCTCAGGCCGGCGGAGATCGCGCGCAGGTGGCGCGGCCAGGCGGGCGAGCCGACGAGTTCGAGCGCGGCCTCCTGAAGGGGCCGGGGCACGAAGAAGGTGTCGACGACCTGGATGGCGCGCAGCCGCTCCAGCACCGGGCCCCGGGCGACCAGCGCGCACACCCGGAAGCTGGGCGAGGTCGCCTTGGTCAGCGAGCAGACATGGACGACGACCCCGTCGGCGTCCTCGGCGGCCAGCGGACGCGGCAGTTCGCACGCGTCCTCGTGCACGAGCCGTCGTACGAAGTCGTCCTCGACGACGAACGCGCCCGCCTCGCGCGCGATGCGCAGCACCTCACCGCGGCGTGCCGGGGCCAGCACCGCGCCGGTCGGGTTCTGGAACAGCGGCTGGCACACGAACACCCGCGCGCCGGTGGCCCGGAACGCCTCGGAGAGGAGCGCCGGCCGGACCCCGTCCGGGTCGACCGGGACCGGCACGGGCCTGAGGCCCGCCGCGCGGGCGATCGCGAGCAGGCCGGGATAGGTGGGCGACTCGACGAGGACGGGCGCCCCGGGCGGCGCCAGCGCGCGCAGGGCGATCGTCAGCGCCGACTGACCGCCCGCGGCGATCAGCACCTCGGCGGCCGTGACGGCCCCGCCGATGCCCCGCGCGAACCACTCGCGCAGCTCCGGCAGCCCCTCCATGGGCGGCCGCCCCCAGGCACCGGGACGGCGTGCGGCCCGGGACAGCGCGGCCGCCAGCGCCCGCTCGGGCTGGAGCGAGGGGTGCAGATAGCCGCCGTTGAACTCGATCACCTCGGGCGGCGGTGTGGTGAGCGAGGCCAGGACGCCGCCGGCGTCCACCGAGCGCGGTACGAGCTCGGCGGCACCGCCCGCGCTCAGCGCGACCTCCTGCCAGGAGGTGTCCCCGGCCGGTGCGGGTGCCGTCCGGGGCTGTGCGCGGAACGCCCCGGCGCCGGGACGGGTGACGACGAGTCCCTCGGCGGCCAGCTGCGCCAGGGCCCGCGAGACGGTCACCGGGCTCACCCGGTACCGCTCCACGAGGGCCCGACTCGACGGCAGCTTTCCTCCCGGAGAGTAGCGGTCGAGCTCGCCTCGTAGGCGTTCCGCCAGTTCACCCACGCTGCTACGCTCATACATGAGAGCACAGAGTAGCGCTACTATCCCCACCACGATAGCGGTCGACAGCTCGCCGACCAGGACGACCGGCCCTACGGGCACCCTCCTCGCCGCCCTGGGGGTCGTCGCCTTCTCCCTCACCTTCCCCGCGACGGCGTGGGGCCTGGAGGGCTTCGGACCCTGGTCGCTGGTCGCCGTGCGGAGCGTCCTCGCTGCGGTGATCGCCGGGGTCTGTCTGCTGGCCCTGCGGATCCCGGTTCCCGCCCGGCGCCACCGGGCCGGGCTCGCGGTCGTGGCCGCCGGGGTCGTCGTCGGCTTCCCGCTGCTGACCACGCTCGCGCTCCAGTCCTCGACCACCGCGCACGCCGCCGTCGTGGTGGGACTGCTCCCGCTGACCACCGCGCTGTTCTCCGCCCTGCGGATCGGCACCCGCCCCTCCCGCACCTTCTGGGCCGCCGCCGGGGCGGGCGCGGCCGCGGTGGCCGCCTTCACCGTGCAGCAGAGCGGCGGCGCCCTGACCACCTCCGACCTGTATCTGTTCGCCGCGCTGCTGGTGTGCGCGGCCGGCTACACCGAGGGCGGCCGGCTGGCCCGGGTGATGCCCGGCTGGCAGGTCATCGGCTGGGCGCTGGTGCTGTGTCTGCCGCTGACCGTGCCGGCCGCCGCGCTCGCGCTGTCGTACGAACCCGTCCACCTGACCGGGCACAGCGTGGCCGGACTGCTGTGGGTGGCGGCGGGCTCGCAGTTCCTCGGCCTGGTCGTCTGGTACCGGGGCATGGCGGCCATCGGGATCCCGCGGGCCAGCCAGTTGCAGTTGGCCCAGCCGCTGCTCACACTGGTGTGGTCGGTGCTGCTGCTGGGCGAGCACCTGACGGTGGCCGCTCCGCTGACGGCCGCGGCGGTGCTCGTGTGCATCGCCGTCACCCAGCGGGCGCGGAGCTGAAGCGGCGTGCACCAGCGGTTCCAACCGGGCCCCCGCGCCGTAGACTCAAGGCCACGGACCGCTGCTCCCGCACATCGTGAGGAGGCCCCATCCGATGCGTGCAACCGTGGGCGACCAGCTTGTCCAGCACGGCAGGGTGGTCGGACAGCAGGACAAGGTCGGCGAGATCGTCGAAGTCATGGGCCGGGAGGGCAACCCCCCGTACCGCGTCCGTTTCGAGGACGGGCACGAGGGCGTCTGCTCACCGGGCCCCGACACCGAGATCCGGCACCGGGAAACGAGCGGCTGATCAGCGCGGGGGTTTCGCCGGCCGCTGGTAGTGGTCGGCGACCACCCGTGCCATCGCCCCGATCCGGTCCGCGGCCACGTCCTTGGCCGCGAAGAACACATGCCCGCGCACCTCGGCGTGCCCGCGGGCCAGTGTGAGGTGCCGGGACAGTTCGGCCGGGTCCTGCCAGGCGGCCGGCTGCGCCGGATCGCCGGCTTTGTACAGGGCCTCGCCCAGGTACAGCTTCGTCCTGCTCCCCCGCGCCGCCTCGGCCCACCAGGGCAGGAGCTTGGCGTAGTCGGCGGCGGCGAAGCCGATGTTCCAGTACAGCTGCGGGACGAGGTAGTCGATCCACCCCTCACGGACCCACTTGCGGGTGTCGGCATGCAGATCGTCGTACGTCTGCACACCCGCCCGGGTGTCCGAGCCGAGCGGGTCGGTGCCGGCGTTGCGCCACACGCCGAACGGGCTGATACCGAAGCGGGTGGCGGGCCGGATCCGCTTGACGCGGGCCGCCATCTCCAGGACCAGCCGGTCGATGTTGTCCCGCCGCCAGGCGGCCCGGTCGGTGAAGCCGCCGCCGTACCGGTCGAAGGCGGCGTCGTCGTCGAAGGTCTGGCCCGCCACCGGGTACGGGTAGAAGTAGTCGTCGAAGTGCACGGCGTCCACCGGGTACTTGCGCACCGCGTCGAGCATCGCGTCCTGCACGAAGGCGCGGACCTCGGGCAGCCCGGGGTTGTAGTAGAGCTTCCCGCCGTACGGCACCACCCAGTCGGGATGCCTGCGGGCGGGGTGGGAGGCGACCAGCCGGGCCGGGTCCGTGTGGTTGGCGACACGGTACGGGTTGAACCAGGCGTGCAGTTCCAGCCCCCGGGCGTGCGCCTCCGCCACGGCCGTGCCGAGCGGGTCCCAGCCCGGGGCCACGCCCTGGGTGCCGGTCAGGAACTGCGACCACGGCTCGTACGGCGAGGGCCAGAGCGCGTCCGCGGTCGGACGCACCTGGAGGATCACGGTGTTGAGGCGGTTGCGCACCGCCGTGTCCAGATGGGCGAGGAGTTCGGTGCGCTGCTCGGCCGCCGTCATCCCCGGCCGCGACGGCCAGTCCCGGTTCTGCACGGTCGCCAGCCACACGCCCCGCATCTCGCCCGCCCGGCGCCCCGGCGCACCCGGGGCCGCGGCACCCTGGGCCGGGGAGGCGTTCGCTCCCGAGGCCGATGTGAGCGTCGACAGCGCGGCCAGCGCGAACGCCCGACGTGACAGTCGCCCCACCTGCACACCCCCATACACCGTGGATCCGCGCGGTCACGGATCGTCTCCGGGCCCAAGGATGCCCGACCCGAACGATCGATCATCGCTACTTAGGGGTAACGTGCTCGAACGGAGCAGGCGCCGCGGTACCGGCCCTGCCACCGCCGTAGATCAGCGAAAGGGACGATGTGACAGGCATCCCAGCGGGAGACATCGCTCGGGTCGGAGTCGTGGGCTGCGGTCAGATGGGAGCGGGCATCGCCGAGGTGTGCGCCCGCGCCGGTCTGGACGTGAAGGTCGCCGAGACCACCGGCGAGGCCCTGGAGATCGGCCGGACCCGGCTGTTCAACTCCCTGTCCAAGGCGGCCGGGCGCGGCAAGATCTCCGCGGAGGAGCTGGAGGCCACCCAGGCGAGGCTCGGTTTCACCACGGATCTCGGCGAGTTCGCCGACCGCGATCTGGTGATCGAGGCCGTCGTCGAGAACGAGCAGGTCAAGACGGAGATCTTCCAGGTCCTCGACCAGGTCGTGACCCGGCCGGACGCGATCCTCGCCTCCAACACCTCCTCGATCCCGCTGGTGAAGCTGGCCGTCGCCACCTCGCGGCCCGACCACGTCATCGGCATCCACTTCTTCAACCCGGCCCCCGTGCAGCAGCTCGTCGAGCTGATCCCGGCGCTGACCACCTCCGAGGGCACGCTCAGCCGGGCCCAGTCCTTCGCCGAGAAGCTGCTCGGCAAGCACGCGATCCGCGCCCAGGACCGTTCCGGTTTCGTGGTGAACGCGCTACTGATCCCGTATCTCCTCTCCGCGATCCGGATGTTCGAGTCCGGCATCGCCAGCCGTGAGGACATCGACAACGGCATGGAGATGGGCTGCGCCCACCCGATGGGCCCGCTGAAGCTGTCCGACCTGATCGGCCTGGACACGGTCGCCTCGGTCGCGTACTCGATGTACGAGGAGTACAAGGAGCCGCTGTACGCCGCTCCCCCGCTGCTCCAGCGCATGGTCGACGCGGGCCGCCTCGGCCGGAAGTCCGGCTCCGGTTTCTACACCTACGACTGATCCGCACCTACGGCTGGTGCACAGTGCCCGTTCCAGGGTGCTGGTTACACAGTGCGACGCCCGCGGGCCCGGCACTCTTCGGAGCGCCGGGCCCACTGCATTCACACACCGTGTGCGCCCCGGGCCCGCATATGCCCCTCGCACACTCTCCCCACCTGCCCACCAGGCGAGTTGACTCTTCATGCGCATGCAAGGGATGAGCCGACTACAGAAAGGAGTGGACCCGTGACCGTCGAGCCCGAACATCCCGTGGTCCATGGCGAACTCGCAGAGTTACGCCGGCGCCTCGACGTCGCCTACGCGCGTGTCGAGGGAGGGCTGGCGCTGCTCAACCATCGCACCGAGGAGACGGACAAGGAACTCAGCGACCTGAGCGCACGGATCACCGCACTGGAGCACGCCCGCTGGCCGCTGCCCGCGGTAGCGGTACTCACCGCCATGGGCGCACTCGTCGTGGCGGTCTGGCAGGCCCTGGGCCGCTGAGGCGTCGGGTGACGCGCGGGTGGGGGATCAGGGCTGGGTCTGTCCGGCGGATCAGGTCGCACGAATCCAACGACGCGTGATCGGTGCCGGTGAGCGGGGGTCTGGTGCGTGCAGCTGCAAGGCGGAGGAGGGCGGCGACGCGATGGGGGTCCCCCGCGCGAGGTTGTTCGAGCGCGGGGGAGTCGGCAACCGACGACAACGCCGCTGGGGGTCCCCCCACGCCTTTAAGGCAGTGGGGGAGTGCGCGCCAGGGCCCCGCGACCGCGACATGCTCCGCCGGACGGACCCTAAGTGTCCTGTCCGAGCCTCAGATGGTGCAACAGGAGTAACGCGGCCGCCATGTTGGCGGCCGGGACCTCCCCACGGGCGACCATGTCGGGAACGAGTTTGAGGGAGACCCATTCCCGGCGGTCGGACTCGAAGTCGTCCACGGGGTGCCCGACGTACTCGCCCTCGTCGGCCCAGTAGATGTGGTGCCTGGCGTCGGTGAGGCCGTTGGACGGCTCCACGCTCATCAGGTGGCGCAAGGGCCCCGGCCGCCAGCCGGTCTCCTCCTCCAGTTCCCTGGCGGCCGCCACGGCGATGTCCTCTCCGTCCTCGACCACGCCCGCCGCGAGTTCCCATCCCCAGCTGTCGGTGATGAAGCGATGGCGCCACAGGAGGAGGACCTCGTTGGCCGCGTTCACCACCGTGGCCACGGCGACGGGCCTCAGGCGTATCAGGAAGTGGTCCAGATGCCGGCCGTCCGGCAGTTCCACATCTGCCAGGTTGACCGTGAACCAGCGGTTTTCATACACAGTTTGTTCGTTCTGTTTCGTCCACTGCACGGTTCTGCCACCTTCCGTCGAGTAAGTGGCAATATCGCAGCAGGGACTATGAGGTGACGGTGGACGAGTACCCGTCTACAGCGGTACGCGCAGCGCGCCGTCGATCAGTTCGGCCGCCTCGGCCGTACCCGCGCAACCGCTGCGCACCAGGTGCTCACGCACCGCCCGGAGTCTGTCGCGCAGCCGCTGGGACTCCATTCCACGCGCCTGTTCGGCCATCTGCACCGCGGTGGCCACCGCCTTGTCGGCGTTGCCCTGGCGCAGCGCGATCGTGCTGAGCATGGCCAGCCGGTGCACCCGGCCCCGGTCGTGGGCGGGATTGTCGACCGCCGCCGCGGCATGCTCCGCCGCCGCGGCCAGTTCTCCGAGGCTGAGGAGGGCCTCCGCCACCTGGACGTTGACCAGTCCGGGCTGGACATAGCCCGTCTCGTCGGGCTCGTATCCGCGGCGGATGCGTTCGGCGGCCTGCTCGGCCCGCCGGATGCAGGACAGCGCGCTCGTGCCGTCACCGAGGTGCGCGTACGCCTTCGCCTGCATCGCGTACAGGTCGGAGGCGAGCGCCGGTGTGATGTGCTTGCCGGCGGCACGCAGCGCGGCCTCCGCGAAGGCGACGGCCTGCCGGTACTCCCGCATGAACAGCGCCTGGTTGACCAGCAGCGCGATCACGTACGCGCCGAGTCCCCGGTCGCCGCTGGCCTTCGCGAGCCGCAGCGCCTGGTGGAAGTAGCGCTGGGCCAGACCGTGCGCGTCGGAGTCGTAGGCGCAGATGCCCGCCACGGCCACCAGACCGCCCGTCGCCCGGTGGAGTTGGCGGCCGGTGGCGTCGGTGTAGCTGCCGCGCAGCAGCGGGGCCGCCTCGGCGTTGAGGAAGCCGACGATCCGGGAGCGGGTCGCCACGCCACCGGTCTTGCGGTACATCTGCTCGTAGTGGGTACGGGCCGCGCGCAGCATCTCGATGTCGGCGGGGGTCACCCGGTGCCGGCCGCCGCGTGAGACGTCCACGTCCTCGGGCGGGTTCTCCCACTCCCACACCGGCATCACGGCGGGCGTACCGGTCACCGCCGGGGCGCCCAGGATGTGCGGGCGCTGCTGCTCGTCGGAGCGCCACAGCGCGGTGGCCCGCTCCACGAAACCCGACAGCGAGGTGCCGTGCGGGGCGGACGGCTCACCGGGGACGCCGAGGCCGATGTCGTCGAGGGTGACGGGCCGTTGCAGCCGGGTGGCGAGCACCTCGCAGATCAGGTCGGGCACCTGGCCCCGCGGCCGCTGGCCCTTCAACCACCGTGCCACAGCCGTGTGTTCGTACCTGAGAGCGAGTCCGCGGGCCCGGCCCGCCTGGTTCACATGGGCGGCGAGTCCCGCGTGCGAGACACCCGCCTCGTCCAGAATCGCGTCGAGCAGAGTGTTGGGCTGCATGGGAGGCCCCCCGGGTGGCTCGGTGTCGACAGAGTAGTGGGTGTGTCTTCACACGGGGTGTGAACGGAGTACTCGAATCCGCAGGGTGTGCGCACTGTCGCGGAGAGTTTCCAGCCGGTTGACTGAAATGCCTCGCAAGAGGCCGGCCGGGCCGCCGGCTCCCCCTCGTACAGTGCGGCGGCCCGATTCCGCGCCGTCCGCCCAGCTGCCTGCCCGACACTCCGTGGCGGGGCGGACGGCCGCCGCCGGCTTGGCGGTGCGGCCAATCGCCGTTGCGGTCAGAGGTGCGTTGTCGGCTGCGGGTGCGTTGTGGCTGGTCGCGCAGTTCCCCGCACCCCTGAGGTCTGCATGCCTGAACGGTCGTTGCGAAGTACCAGTAAGGCCACATCGTCGGACGGTTGTCCGCCCGTGTGACGTAAGAGGGCCGTGAAGACGCTGCCCAGGACTACCTGGGGGGCGGCCAGGGGGCGGTCATGGATCGCCTCGGCCAGGGCCTCGCGGAGGGAGAAGAATCGGCCACGGGTGTCGCGGGCGTCCTCGGCCCCGTCGGTGTGCAGGACGAGGGACTCGCCGGGCAGGAGGTGGCCGCACCGCACGGGCGGGAGTTCGCAGGGCAGCGGGAACGGGCCGAGGGGTGGCAGGGGGTCCGCGCGCGAGAGGGATTCGACGGCTGTGCCGCTCAGCAGATACGGCCACGGGTGACCGCAGTTGAGGGCGCGGACCCGGCCGTCGCGGCCGATCTCCAGCAGCAGGACGGTGACGAACTCCTCGGCGACCGGAGGACCTGGCTCCGCCCCGCCGGAGGGATGGTCGGCACGGGCCCGCTCCCGCAGATGCCGGGCCAGCGCGCGTTCCATCCGGCGCAGCACACAGCCGAGTTCGGGCTCGTCGTGCGCGGCCTCCCGGAAACTGCCGAGGACGGCGGCGGCCGTACCGATGGCGGAGATGCCGTGCCCGCGGACGTCGCCCATCACGACCCGTACGCCGTACTCGGTGGCCACGGCCTCGTACAGGTCCCCGCCGATCGTGGCGCCGCGGTCGGCGGAGAGCTGGGCCGCGGCGACGTGCAGGCCGTCGATGCGCGGGGGCAGAGGCCGCAGCAGCACGCTCTGGGCCACGCCCGCGACCCGGCGTGCTTGTCTCAGCTCCCGCAGCAGGGTGCGCCGGACATGCAGCACCAACCCCGTGCCGACGGCGAAGAAGACGGCACTGGTGACGGCACGCGCCCCGAGTCCGTTCTGCTGGGCCAGCGGGCAGACCAGCTTGTACGTGACGGCGACGGCGCCCCAGACGGTGGGCAGCCCGAGCGCGAGCGCACACCGCACCGGCCTGCGGCGCCCGGTGCGAACGGTACGGCGAGCGGCTCTGCGGAGCGCTTCCCGCAGGTCCCGCCGAACCGTCCGACGGCCCCTGGGGGCAACCCCAGCCTTGATGCGGATCATGCCGATGGCCCCCCATTTAGGCCCTGACAGCGCAATCGGACCGGCCTCGAAAGGCCGGTCCGATTCTGTCGACCAGATGGGCCGAATGGGCCAGATCACCAACAGAACTCACTCAATCGAGTGAGGTGACCCGGTTTGGGGGGTGTGAGGGCGCAGCGGCACGGTGGTGCTCAGCCGCGCAGCACGGCCCCCGTCCGCTCGCCCGCCAGCGCGACCGCCGCGTCCCGGGCCGCCGACGCCTCGTCGACGGTCAGCGTCCGGTCCGCGGCCCGGAACCGCAGCGCGTACGCCAGGGACTTCCTGCCCTCGCCGAGCTGCTCGTCGTTCTCGTACACGTCGAACAGCCGGATCGCCTCCAGCAGTTCACCGGCGCCTTCCCGCAACGCGGTCTCCACCTCGGCATGCGGGACCTCACGGGGGACGACCAGCGCCACGTCCTGTGTCGCCACGGGGAACGTGGAGATGCTCGGCGCCTGCGGGGTGTCGTCGCCGACACTCTCCAGCACGTCCAGGTTCAGCTCCATCGCGGACGTGCGCGCGGGCAGCCCGAGCGCCTTGAGCACGCGCGGGTGCAGTTCGCCGGCGTGGCCCACGACCGTCTCCGAGCCGTCGGACACGACCACGAACTCGGCGCACCGGCCCGGGTGCCACGGACCGTACTGCCCCTGGCGGACGACCAGTTCGGCACCGGCCTCCCGCGCGACGGCGCGCCCCGCCTCGACGGCGTCGGCCCATCCACCCGGACGGCCCGCGCCCCACCAGCCGGCCTGCTCACGCGAACCGGCGAGCACCACCGCGACATGCCGCGGCTGCTCCGGCAGCGCCGCGTTCAGCTCGGCGATCTCCTCGTCGGTCGGACGCCGGTCCACGGGCAGCGCGGCGGCGGCCCGCTGCTCGGCACGCGGCAGGAAGACCAGACCGGTCTCGAAGAGGGCCAGGTCGTGCGAACCCCGGCCGTCGTTGCGCCGCAGCGCGCCGAGCAGACCCGGCAGCAGCGAGGTCCGAAGGGCAGGCTCCTCGTCGTTGAGCGGGTTGGTCAGCTTCACGACCCGGCGGGCCGGGTCGTCGGCGGCGAGGCCGAGCTGGTCGAAG
Source organism: Streptomyces lincolnensis (assembly GCF_001685355.1). Lineage (GTDB taxonomy): Bacteria > Actinomycetota > Actinomycetes > Streptomycetales > Streptomycetaceae > Streptomyces > Streptomyces lincolnensis. The sequence goes on from NZ_CP016438.1 coordinate 2,152,199, forward strand.
ACCTGCTCGCTGACGAAGGGGTAGTTCGGCGCCTCGACGTATCCGGCACCGGCCAGCGCCCGCCCGACGCGGCGGTGCAGCCGCTGCCGGTGGGTCAGCCCACGGCCGGAGGGCGGCTTGGGCAGCGTGGAGGGCAGGTTCTCGTACCCCTCCAGCCGGATGACCTCCTCGGCCAGGTCGTTGATCTCCTGGAGGTCCGGACGCCAGGACGGCACGGTGACGATCAGCTCGTCCTGCCCGTAGACGTCGCAGCCGACCTCCTGAAGACGCCGTACGACGGTCTCGCGGCCGTACTCGACACCCGCGACCCGGTCCGGGTGGTCCGCCGCGACGGTGACGGTGTGCGGGGCGGACGGGGCGATGACCTCGGTGACGCCGGCCTCGGCGGTGCCGCCCGCGAGCAGCACCAGCAGATCGACCGTGCGCTGGGCGGCGGCGGACGCGGCCTGCGGGTCGACGCCGCGCTCGAAGCGCTTGGACGCCTCGGAGGACAGCTTGTGGCGGCGGGCCGTACGGGCGATGGAGACCGCGTTGAAGTGGGCGGCCTCGATCACGATGTCGGTGGTGCCTTCGGAGGACTCGTGGTCGGCGATCTCCGTGTTGGCGCCGCCCATCACACCCGCGAGGCCGATCGGACCGCGGTCGTCGGTGATGACGAGGTCCTCGGCGTGCAGCGTGCGCGTGGCTCCGTCGAGGGTGACGATCTTCTCACCCTCCTCGGCCCGGCGGACGCCGATGGTGCCCTGGACCAGCGAGCGGTCGTAGGCGTGCAGCGGCTGGCCGAGCTCCATCATCACGTAGTTGGTGACGTCGACGGCGAGCGAGATCGGGCGCATGCCGACCTTCTGGAGGCGACGCTGGAGCCAGATCGGGGAGCGGGCCTCGGGGCTCAGACCGCTGACGGTGCGGGCGGTGAAGCGGTCGCAGCCGAACGGGTCCGAGACCTGCACCGGGTAGCCGAAGGCGTTCGGGCCCGGGACGTCGAGGAGCGCCGGGTCGCGCAGCGGCAGGCCGTAGGCGATGGCGGTCTCGCGGGCGACACCGCGGATGGACAGGCAGTCGCCGCGGTTGGCGGTGACGGCGATGTCCAGGACCTCGTCGACGAGTTCCAGCAGCTCGATGGCGTCCTTGCCGACCTCGGTCTCCGGGGGCAGCACGATGATGCCGTGACTGCCGTCGTCGCCCATGCCCAGCTCGTCGCCGGAGCAGATCATGCCGTGGGACGTCTTGCCGTACGTCTTGCGGGCGGAGATCGAGAAGCCGCCGGGCAGCGTGGCGCCCGGGAGGACCACGACGACCTTGTCACCGACGGCGAAGTTGCGGGCGCCGCAGACGATCTCCTGCGGCTCGCCGGTGCCGTTGGCCTGGCCCACGTTGACCGTGCAGAAGCGGATCGGCTTCTTGAAGCCCTCCAGCTCCTCGATGGTCAGCACCTGGCCGACGACCAGCGGGCCCTTGAGGTCGGCACCGAGGTGCTCGACGGTCTCGACCTCAAGGCCCGCGGAAACGAGCTTGGCCTGCACGTCACGACCGGTTTCGGTGGCCGGCAGGTCGACGTACTCCCGCAGCCAGGAAAGCGGGACCCGCATCAGATCTCCATCCCGAACGGCCGGGTGAACCGGACGTCACCCTCGACCATGTCTCGCATGTCTTCGACGTTGTGGCGGAACATCAGCATCCGTTCGATGCCGAACCCGAAGGCGAATCCGCTGTACTTCTCCGGGTCGACGCCACAGGCGGTGAGCACCTTGGGATTGACCATCCCGCAGCCGCCCAGCTCGATCCAGCCCTCGGAGGAGCAGGTGCGGCAGGGCCGGTCGGGGTTGCCGACGGACTCGCCGCGGCAGACGTAGCAGACCATGTCCATCTCGGCGGACGGCTCGGTGAAGGGGAAGAAGTTCGGCCGCAGCCGGGTCTTCATGCCCTCGCCGAACAGGGCCTGGACCATGTGGTCCATCGTGCCCTTGAGGTCGGCCATGGTCAGGCCCTCGTCGACGGCCAGCAGCTCGACCTGGCGGAAGACCGGGGTGTGCGTGGCGTCCAGCTCGTCGGTGCGGTAGACGACGCCGGGGCAGATCACGTACACCGGCAGCTCGCGGTCGAGCAGGGAGCGGATCTGCACGGGCGAGGTGTGGGTGCGCAGCACGACACCGGACTCGGTACCGCCCTCGGGGCCCTGCACGAAGAACGTGTCCGCCTCACCGCGGGCCGGGTGGTCCGGGCCGATGTTGAGGGCGTCGAAGTTGAACCACTCGGCCTCGACCTGCGGGCCCTCGGCGACCTCGTAGCCCATGGCCACGAAGACGTCCTCGATGCGCTCCGACAGGGTGGTGAGCGGGTGGCGGGCGCCGGCCGGTACCCGGTCGTAGGGCAGCGTGACGTCCACCGCCTCCTCGACCAGCACCCGGGCGTCGCGCTCGGCCTCCAGCTCGCTCTGGCGGGCGGCGAGGGCCTTGTTCACCGCGCCCCGGGCCTGGCCGACCAGCTTGCCGGCCGAGGCCTTGGCCTGCGGGGGCAGGGCGCCGATCTCGCGGTTGGCGAGCGCCAGCGGGGAGGTGCCCCCGGTGTGGGCGACCTTGGCCTCCTGGAGCGCGTCGAGGGAGCTCGCTGCGGCGAAGGCGGCGAGCGCCTCCTGACGCATCCGCTCGATCTCTTCCGGTTTCAACGCCTCGACCTCGACAGGGTCGTACGACTTATTCGGTGCCGACATCTCTTCCCGTGCTTCCGATTGGCTGGCTGAAGGTCCCCGTCACCGACTCACGCAGAGGTCAGAGGGCCGTCCATGGGACACAAAGGTGCCAAAGGCCGAGTCTAACGGGGTGGAGGTACACGCATGCGCCCGCGGGCGCTCAGGCAGGTCTCAGGTGAGATAGGCCGGAGCGCTCACGGGCAACGTAAATCGGAACTCGGCGCCGCCGCCGGGGGCGCGGCCGACCGTGATGGTGCCGCCGTGGACCTCGACGATGCCCTTGACGATGTAGAGCCCGAGGCCGGTGCCGCCGCGCTTGCTGCCCCGCCAGAAGCGGGTGAAGACGCGGTTCATGGACTCCTCCGGGATGCCGGACCCCTCGTCGCTCACCGTGACCGACGTGCCGGTGTCCTCGCCCTCTCGGGGGGACGCCGTGGGCGTGACGTCAATCGTGACGGTTCCCTCGCCGTGCCGCACCGCATTTTCGAGCAGGTTGCTGAGCACCTGGTCGACCTTGTCGGGGTCGGCCCACAGGTCGGGCAGGGGCTGTTCGATGCGGAGCAGGAACCGGTCGGCGGGCAGTCCCGCGGCGACGTACGCCTGGATGTGGCGGCCCACGGCGGCGCCCATGTCGACGGGCTGGCGGCGCAGCTCCAGGCGCCCGGAGTCGATGCGGGAGATGTCCAGCAGCTCGGCGATGAGCCGGGTGACCCGGTCGGCGTCGGCGTCGACGGTCTCCAGCATCAGCCGCTTCTGGTCGTCGGTGAACCTCTCCCACTTGGCGAGGAGGGTGGCGGTGAAGCCCTTGACCGAGGTGAGCGGGGAGCGCAGTTCGTGGGCGACGGTGGCGATCAGCTCGGCGTGGCTGCGCTCGGTGCGGCGGCGGGCCTCGGTGTCGCGGAGGCCGACCACGACACGGCGGACGGGTCCGGTGGGCCGGGCGCGGACGTAGCGCGCCGTGACGAGGACTTCCCGGCCGCCGGGCAGGAGGAGGTTGCGCTCGGGCTGGCGGACCCGGATGGCGAGGCCGCCGTACGGGTCGGTCAGCTGCCACCAGCGGCGCCCCTCCAGGTCCTCTAACGGAAGGGCCTTCTCCAGCCGTTGTCCGAGGGCGTCCGCGGCCCGGACGGCGGTGATGCGCTCGGCGGCGGCGTTGAAGCAGATCACGTGGCCGTGCTCGTCGGCGACGACCAGGCCGTCGGGCAGCTGGTCGGGATCGAGGCCGAGCTCGGCGAGAGAGTCGGGGCCGGACGGCGCCGTGTGCGTCGCCTCCGGTGTTCCCGGTGCGCTGCTCGTGCCGACACTCATCCCCGTGCTCCACCTCTCCTACGGAGGGCCCCCGAGCTGGTCACCCTACTAGCTCTCGGTGACGGAACGGCACCCTCCGGAGGCGCGCTGTGCCCGGGCCGACGCATAGAGACATACGGCGGCCGCGGTGGCGAGGTTCAGGCTTTCGGCCTTCCCGTGGATCGGGACGCGCACCACGGCGTCCGCGAGCCCGCGGGTCTCCTCCGGGAGCCCCCACGCCTCGTTCCCGAAGACCCAGGCGGTCGGCCCGCCCATGGTGCCCCGGTCCAGTTCGTCGTCGAGGTCGTCGGACCCGGCGCCGTCGGCGGCGAGGATGCGGACACCGGCCCGCCTGAGCCCCTCGACGGCCTCCTCCACGGGTACGCCCACGGCGACCGGCAGATGGAACAGCGAACCCACCGAGGCCCGCACGGTCTTGGGGTTGTACAGATCGACGGACGCGTCCGTCAGCACGACGGCCTCGGCGCCGGCCGCGTCGGCGCACCGCAGCACGGTCCCGGCGTTCCCGGGGTCGCGGACGTTCGCGAGGACGGCGACGAGCTGCGGCCGGGCGGCGAGGATCTCCTCGAAGGGGGTGTCGAGGAACCGGCAGATCCCGACGAGTCCCTGCGGGGTGACGGTGGTCGAGATGTCGGCGATGACGTCGTCGGAGGCGAGGTGGACCCGGACCCCGACGGCACGGGCCTCACCGATGATGTCGGCGTAGCGGTCGGCGGCCTCGACGGTGGCGAACAGCTCGACGAGTGTGTCCTTGTGCCCCGCCGCTTCCCGCACGGCCTGCGGCCCCTCGGCGAGGAACAGCCGCTCCTTCCCCCGGAAGTTCCGCTTGGCGAGCCGCCGGGCGGCCGAGACGCGGGGGGAACGAGGGGAGATCGACTCGGGGGTGACGGGGGGCATGCTCTTCACCTTCGGAAGTGTTCAGGAAACAACGGACCCGCAGGCCGGGGAGCCTGCGGGTCCATACAGTCACGTCGGCCTAGAGCCGGCGCGGCGTCACGCAGCCTTGGGGGCGTTCACGTCCGCCGGCAGCGCCTTCTGCGCGACCTCGACCAGCGCGGCGAACGCGGTGGCGTCGTTGACGGCCAGCTCGGCCAGGATCTTGCGGTCGACCTCGATGTTCGCCGCGTTCAGACCCTGGATGAAGCGGTTGTACGTGATGCCGTTGGCGCGGGCAGCGGCGTTGATGCGCTGGATCCACAGCCGGCGGAAGTCACCCTTGCGCTTCTTGCGGTCGTTGTAGTTGTAGACCAGCGAGTGGGTGACCTGCTCCTTGGCCTTGCGGTACAGGCGCGAACGCTGACCGCGGTAGCCGGAGGCCTGCTCGAGGATCGCCCGGCGCTTCTTGTGGGCGTTGACTGCCCGCTTGACGCGTGCCACTTGTTAACTCCTTGTAGCGGGGCCGTGGTGGGACTCACACGGCCCGGATTCGATGGGGTCCCGGTCCTGACGTACGGCGCTCAAGCGAAGCGCCGGGTACGTCACTTGCCGAGAAGCTTCTTGATCTTCGCGGCGTCGCCCGGGGCCATCTCGGCGTTGCCGGTGAGGCGACGCGTCACGCGGGACGACTTGTGCTCGAGCAGGTGGCGCTTGCCGGCGCGCTCACGGAGCACCTTGCCGGAGCCGGTGATCTTGAAGCGCTTGCTGGCACCGCTGTGCGACTTGTTCTTCGGCATAGCGCCGTTCTCTCCTCGTCGGTGGCGCTCCGGTGCCCGGTCACGAAAACCGGGCACGGTGGAGCGTCGCTCTTGTATCGGTTACATCCTGGGGACTCGCGTCCCCCGGGATCACGCTTCGGCGGACGCCTCGGCCGGAGCCTCGGCGATCTCCTCGGCGGTCTCGTCGACCTCGTCGCTCTCGGTCTCCGCGGCGTTCTGCGACTTGCCGGGGTTGGCCTTCGCTTCCGCCTTGCGGGCTTCCTGCGCCTGGCGGGCCTCGGCCATCGCCTCGGTCTTCTTCTTGTGCGGACCGAGAACCATGATCATGTTTCGGCCGTCCTGCTTCGGGTTCGACTCCACGAACCCGAGGTCGGCCACATCCTCCGCGAGACGCTGCAGCAGTCGGTAGCCGAGTTCCGGCCTGGACTGCTCGCGACCACGGAACATGATCGTGATCTTGACCTTGTCGCCCTGCTTGAGGAACCGAACGACGTGACCCTTCTTGGTGTCATAGTCGTGCGGGTCGATCTTCGGCCGGAGCTTCATCTCCTTGATGACCGTGTGCGCCTGGTTCTTGCGCGCCTCACGGGCCTTCATGGCCGACTCGTACTTGAACTTCCCGTAGTCCATGAGCTTGCACACAGGCGGACGGGCGGTTGCCGCCACCTCGACCAGGTCCAGGTCGTACTCCTGCGCAAGCTCCAGTGCCTTGGCCAGGGGGACGATGCCCACCTGCTCGCCACTGGGACCGACAAGTCGCACCTCTGGAACGCGAATCCGGTCGTTGATGCGGGGCTCGGCGCTGATGGATCCTCCTCGGTTAGCACCACACAACCGTCTGGCGGACGGCCGCGTATGTCTTTGTTCGACAGACCTAACCGCGCCGAAGCACAAAAAATGCCCCGGACGATCACAGGCGGGGCTCCAAGCACTACCGGAGCACCGCCGCGATGATCGCGGGGCGCGCTTTCGGGCGACTCCATCGTCCGTACGGAACGATGGTGACCGCCTGACCGGGGTGACCCGCCGTCCCGGGGGACGGTCAGGTGGGAGATCGGAGCCTCCACTTGTAGGCCGGACGCATCGGTTCTTCTCATGACGTATCCAGCCGGTCGTCACACAAGGTTAGCAGCAACCCGGGGGTGGTGCGAACCGGCGTGCACCGGGCCCTATCGTGTGGGACATGAGTGACACCCCTCCCGCGTCTCCCGATTCCCCCGACTTCGACGCGATGACCCGCGACATCGCCGAGGTCCCCGCCGTCGAGGTCATCGTGACGGTCGCCGTCAACCTGATGAGCGCCGCCGCCGTGAAGCTCGGCCTGACGGAGGAGGGTGACACGTACAAGGACCTGGACGAGGCCCGCAAGCTGATCCACGCCCTCGCCGGTCTGCTGGACGGCAGCGCGACGGAGATCAGCTCCTTCCACGCGGCCCCGCTGCGCGACGGCCTGAAGTCCCTCCAGCTGGCCTTCCGCGAGGCCTCCCTCGTCCCGGACGAGCCGGGCCAGGGACCGGGAGAGAAGTACACCGGCGCGATCTACGGCTAGAACCCCAGGTCTCTCGCACGCGCGAGGTCATCCCCGTACGTACAAGGGCTCGCCCGGAGGCGTCGCCCCGGCCGGCAGGAGTGCCAGGTCGAGGCCGCGCACCAGGCGGGCCCTCAGTGTCTCGTCGGCGGCGAGGCGGCCCGCGACCGCCCGCGCGGCCTCGGCGGGGGCCGCGGAGGGATCCAGGACGAGGGCCAGGGTGCCGTCGGCCTGTCCGGGGCCGAGGTGGGCGCGCAGGACGGCGGGCTCGGCGGCCACGGCGTCCCGTACGGCGCCGATCACGGCCGGGTCGGCGAGCGGGTCGGCCGTCGCGCGGCCCTCGGCGAGCGCGAGCAGCGCGGGGCCCGTCAGCTCGTAGGGGACCGGCCCGGCCAGATCGAGCACGATCGTGTCCGCCTTCTCGTGCGCGGCGGCCTGAAGTGCCTGGTGCAGGGGTACGGCGACGGGGCGGGCCGCCGGGTCCCAGCGGGCGAGGGAGTCGGTGGAGGTGAAGGCGGGCAGGGCGGTGCGGTGTCCGGCCTTCAGGGTGGGGACGGCCATGTCGCTGGTCTTCTCGCGGCGCAGCCCGTTCTCGTCCTCCTCGACCTCGCCCAGCACGGCCACGACGGGGACGAGCAGCCGGGCGCCCTTGAGCGCGTCCAGGACGGGGCCCTCGGCGCCGCGGTCCTCGGCCCAGGCCGCGAGCGCCGCGCTCAGCCGGGGATCGGCCGAGCCGTCGTCGTCGGAGAAGCCGGAGTCGGGAATGTTCTTGTTCGCCACGGTCACCGACCCTATCGAGGGCTTGCTGCTGGGCTTGTGCGGGCCCGGAAACCGGCCCGTGACAGCTTTCACGGGTTTCTCAGAGTTCGCTGACACAGCTCTAACGTCCGCCTAACGGGCCGCACAGTCGGCGGCCCGACCATCGCGGGATGGAGTCTTCCAGAGCTGCCCGACGCCGCCCCCTGGTGTACACCGCCCTCGCCTTGGTCGCCGTCGTGGGCGCCACCGCCACGGGGACGGTCTATGTGAAGGCGCAGGCGCACTCCGGCGGAAGCGTCCCCGTATCCTCGGCGGCGACCGCCCCGACCGAGGAGGCCGGGAAGACCGGGGAGATCGGGGAGACCGGGGAGGCATCCGTGGAGCCCGTGGCCGAGCCGACGGTGGATCTCGACGCGCTGCTGGCGGACGCCATGGACGCCGTGCCGGTGCCGGACGGGGCCGAGGTGTCGGTGGCGGTGCTCGACCTGGACTCCGGGACGAGCGCCGGGTACGGGGACGGCGCCTTCGACACGGCGAGCATCGTCAAGGTCGACATCCTGGCGGCGCTGCTGCTCCGGGCGCAGGACGCGGGCACGCATCTCACCGCGCGGGAGAAGGCGTACGCCACCGCGATGATCGAGAACAGCGACAACGCCTCCGCGTCGGCCCTGTGGCGGGACATCGGGCGGGCGGCCGGGCTCGACGCCGCGAACGAACGGTTCGGGCTCACCGGGACGGCGGGCGGCGACGGGGAGCTGTGGGGGCTGACCCAGACCACGGCGGCCGATCAACTGGCCCTTCTCCGGCAGGTGTTCGGGGACGGCACGGAACTGAGTGAGGCGTCCCGGTCGTATCTCCAGGACCTGATGGGCCGGATAGCCGCCGGTCAGGACTGGGGGGTGTCGGCCGCGGCCGACGGTTCCGGGTGGGCCCTGAAGAACGGCTGGCTGCCGCGCAGTACGACCGGGCTGTGGGACATCAACAGCATCGGGCGGGTGACGGTGGACGGGAAGGACTGCCTGGTCGCCGTGGTGTCGAAGGGCAACGCGACGCAGCCGGAGGGGATCTCGCTGGTCGAGGCGGCGGCTCGGGCGGCGGTGTCGGTGTTCACGGGCGACGGGGCGCCGGCGCGGTAGCGGCCGGAGCCGTCGTGGGAGCCGCCGTACCGCGGCTAGAAACCGTCGTAGGAGTCGTGGCTCTCAGGGCGGTGCGGGGTGCGGCGGCCGCGCCAAAGGACCACCGCGGCGACCAGGAGCAGGCCGCCGGCGCCGCCCGCGAGGGGGGCCGCCCAGTCGGCGGTGTTGTCCTCGGTGTCGGGGGCGTCGGGGCCGGGGCCGAAGTACTTGTCGCCGTAGGAGGCGGCCTGGAGGCCCTCCGGCTTGAGGCGGGCGGCCGCGGTGAGGGCGGCCGCCGGGTCGATGAAGCCGAAGCCGCGGGAGTCGTCGCGGCCGCCGGAGGGGGCGTTGCGGGCCGTGTCCTCCAGGAGCTTCTTGATCTGCGCGGGTGTCAGGTCCGGGTGCGCGGCCTTCAGGAGCGCGACGGCGCCGGAGACGAAGGCTGCGGCGGCGCTGGTGCCCCAGCCCTCGTAGTACTTGTGGTCGGGGTCGGCGATGACGACGTCGACGCCGGGGGCGCTGACGGTGGCGTACCAGCGGCGGGTGGAGAAGGAGGCGCGGGTGCCGAACTTGTCGACGGCGGTCGCGGCGATGACGCCCGGGTAGGCGGCCGGGTAGGAGATGTGGTCGCCCTTCTCGCCGCCGTTGCCGGCCGAGGCGACGACGACGGCGCCCTTCCTGAGGGCGTACTGGACGGCCTCGTCCTCGCCGGGCTCGGGGTGCGCGGAGGCGGAGTCGTCGCCGAGGGAGAGGTTGATGACGTCGGCGCCGTGGTCGGCGGCCCAGCGGATGCCCTGCGCGAGGGCGTTGCCGCGGGTGCTGCGGGCTTTGGCGCGTGAGGGGTCGCCGTCCTCCAGGATGACGCGGACGGGGAGGATCTTGGCCTCGGGGGCGATGCCCATGACGCCGTCGCCGTCCCCCACCCCGTGTCCGTGGCCCGCGATGATGCCGGCCATGGCGGTGCCGTGGCGGGCCCAGGGGCGGTCGCCCTCCGTCGCGCCGAAGCCGATCATGTCCTTGCCGGTGAGGACGTTGCCTTCGAGGTCGGGGTGGTCGGCCTCGACTCCGGTGTCCAGGACGGCGACGGTGACGCCCGCGCCCTTGGTGGTGCGCCAGGCCTCCTGGGTGTGCATGGCCTCCAGCGCCCACTGCTTGGCGCGTATGGCGTCGGCGTGCGCGGTGGTGGGCGGCACGAGGGCGACCGAGGCGGCGAGGAGGACGCTCAGGAGGCCGGCCCTGCGGGCGGTGCGGCGCGCGCTGCTCATGAGGTGTTCTCCGGGGGCGAGCTGACGGTCTTGCGCAGTCCGCGTTCGACGCGGTCGGCGAGTCCCTGGGCCTCGTTGCCGAGGCCGGCCTGGGCGGGGGCGGTGGTGGTGCCGGAGCTCATGGCCTCGGCGGCGGGCTCCGGGGTGTCGACGGTACGGCCGTCCGCCCAGCCGGAGACGGCGTAGACGACGACGGGGGCGTCGGTGAGGACGGAGACGGTCCAGGAGGCGCGCTGGTCGAGGCCGAAGTCGGAGGCGACGGTGCCCTTGGCGGCGTACGGCCGGGGCATGAGGTCGGTGCGGTCGGCGTAGCCCCCGTCCTTGAACCGTTTCGCCAGGGCGGTCATGGTGGCGGGGTCGCCCTTGGTGAACAGCAGACCGACGGTGGTGACGTAGCTCTGGGTGGCGTCGGTGTAGGTGGCGCGCAGCAAACGCTGACACCCGGCCGGGTCGAGGGCCGTGCGCAGCAGTGGGTCGAACGCGTTCTCGCAGCCACCGTCCGGGGCTACGGCGATCCGCGTCCACGTCCGGTCGGCGCCACCGGGTCCGGCGCCCCGGCCCTCCACGGTCCGCGGGAACAGTTCGTCCACCGGCACGCTGTGCCACAGCCCGGCGGCCGTGGCGAAGCTGTCCCGCGCGCCCGGCTCCCCCGGCTCGCCGATCAGCCAACTCCCCGTCACCGCGCCGCCGATGAGTCCCAGCCCGAGCACGACACACGCGGCCGCGCCGGCGACCCGCGGTCCGAACCACACCCCGAACGGACGCGACCCGACCCCCTCGTCGTACACCTCCGGCTCCCCGAAGGACACGACAGGCCGCCCCGCCCCGGGAACCCCGCCCGGCGCCATCGGAGCACTCCAGGACAGCGCGGGGTCCGGAAAGACGGCCGCGGAGTCCGCACCGGGAGCGCGGCGCGGAGGCGCGGCGGGCGCCTGGGGCACCCGCCCACCGTCCGAGACCCGCCCGGAGCCGCTCTGCGGCTCACCCGCGGGTCGCGGCGGAAAGTCGGGCCGCGCCGGCGCGGCCGAGGTCCCCGGCCGGACACCGGCCTGCGCATCGGCCCAGTCGGCGCGGGGGCTGGACGGGGCCTCCGCTGCACCGGACTGCGACGGCGGCCCGGCCGCACCGGGACGGCGGCCCGGCTGGACATCCGGACGGCCGTCGGCCGGCGAGTCAGGGGCGGCAGAGCCAGGACGTCGACCGGACGGCGCATCCGCACGAGCACCGGACTGCGGAGCGGCCACACCCGAACCGGGACCCCACCCGGCGGACGTGGACTCCGGGCGGATGTCGGACCGGGATGCGCGGGCGGCCTCTGGGCCGGAAGCGGCGGGGCCGGGGCGTCGACCGGGCTGCGACGGAGGCGTGGTCGCGCCGGGGCGGTGGCCGGGCCGGGTGTCCGGAGTGGAGGGGCCGGAGCTCTCGCGGCTGTTCGGGTCCGCGGAGGAGGTGGAGCGGATCGGTCGGAGGCGGAACGTGGTCTCCGACGCGGTCTCGTCGGGGGCGGAGCCACGACGGGTCGGCGCCGTCGGCCGCTGGTTCGGGCGGGGCGGTATGGGCGACGGCGGGTCCCCGGCGTCGGCCAGGGGCGGCAGGGGGCCGGCTGTGCCGGGACGCCGGGTGCCCGGCTGCGAGGACAGCGACGGCTGCGAGGTCTCGGGACGCCGCTCGTGCGGCGGGGCGCTCGGTGGCGGGGGCATGCGGGTCGGCGCGGTGGAGTCGGTGGTCGGCTGGGCCGACGCACGGTCAGGTGTACGGCCCGGCGCCGTCGGGGCGCTCGACCCGGACGAGCCGGTGTTCGCCTGCGGGGACCGGCCCGCGCTCGGGGTGTCGCCGGACGCGGGCGGGGTGTCCGGGAAGCGGGCGGACGGCATGGGCGGAGGCGGGGGCGCGCTGTTCCCGGCGTACGGAGCACGCACGCGCGGGAAGCGGGGCCCACTGCCCTGTGTGGCCGACGTACGGTCCGATCCGTCGGCCTCGGCGGCACGGCGCAGCCGGAATCCGTCGCCCGGCACGATGCCCCGGGCGGCCCCGGAGCCCGTCTGCCGACCGCCCGGGCCGCTCTCCGCATCGCCCCGGCCGGTCGGCATGGCGGCGGCGCCGTTCTGCCTGTCGTCCCAGGTCCCCGACGCGGAGCCCGTCCGCGCGCTGTCCCCGTGGGTGCCGGAGGCCTCGGCGGCGGAGGACGGCGGGTGCGGTGGCTGTGGGGGAACGGGGGCGTGGCGCGCTTCCGTGCTCACTGCTCCCCCGTTTCCTCGTGCCCGGGCCGTCGTCGTACACGGGCCGCTGTCGTTCTCGACCGGCCCGGCGCGGACTCAGCCGTTCCGGGCACGCATACCCGCAGCGGCGGACCGGCATCCCAGGGCCGAACAAGCGACCGGGATCGATCCTCCGTGCGTGCGCGTCACTCTACGGCTTGTCAGGGGCCGAACGGGAACCAGTCCACGAGCCCGGGGCATCTGCCCGGATCGTCCCCCTACCCTGCGGTAATCCTGTCTGGCAGGCTGCGTTCATGACTGCGCGCGCCGCCGACCGGGCCCGTTACGACCGGGCCACCGCCCATCTCGACGCCCCCCTCGCGATCGTGGACCTGGACGCCTTCGACGCCAACGCGGACGATCTCGTCCGCCGGGCGGCGGGCAAGCCGATCCGTGTCGCCAGCAAGTCCGTGCGCTGCCGAGCCCTGCTCGAACGCGTCCTCGGCAAGGAGGGCTTCGCGGGCATCATGTCCTTCACCCTCGCCGAGTCCCTGTGGCTGGCCCGGAGCGGTTTCGAGGACGTCCTCCTCGCCTACCCCTCCGCCGACCGCGCCGGATACGCCGAACTCGCCGCCGATCCCAAGCTCGCCGCCGCCGTCACCGTGATGGTCGACGACCCGGCACAGCTCGCCTTCATCGACGCGGCCCGCGGCGGCGGACGGGAAGTCGTCCGCGTCTGCCTGGAGTTGGACACCTCACTGAAGCTGCTCGGCGGGCGGGTACGGGTCGGAGCCCGCCGCTCGCCGCTGCACTCCCCCGCCCAGGTCGCGGACATGGCCCGGGCGGTGGCCCGGCGGCCCGGGTTCGAAGTCGTCGGGATCATGGCGTACGAGGGACACATCGCGGGTGTCGGCGACGCCGTCGCCGGCCGGCCGCTGCGGTCGCGGGCGGTACGGCTGATGCAGGCCACCGCCCGCCGTGAACTGACCGAGCGGCGCGCCGAGGTGGTGCGCGCGGTCCGGGCCGTGGTGCCGGACCTGGAGTTCGTCAACGGCGGCGGGACCGGCAGTGTGCAGCACACCGCCGCGGAGGACGCGGTCACCGAGATCGGCGCCGGCTCGGGGCTGTACGTGCCGCGGCTGTTCGACAACTACACGTCGTTCAGCGGGCGTCCGGCCGCGCTCTTCGCCCAGCCCGTCGTACGGCGGCCGGGTGTCGGGGTCGTGACCGTCCTCGGCGGTGGCTACCCCGCCTCGGGGGCGCCCGGCCGGGACCGGCTGCCGGTGCCGCATCTGCCGGAGGGGCTGAAGTACGACCCTCAGGAGGGGCCCGGCGAGGTGCAGACGCCGCTGATCGGCCCTCCCGCCGACGACCTGCTGCTCGGCGACAAGGTGTGGTTCCGGCACGCCAAGGCCGGTGAGCTGTGCGAGCGGTTCGACACGCTGCACCTGATCGAGGGCGACGCGGTGACGGCGACCGTCCCGACCTACCGGGGCGAGGGCCACACCTTCCTGTGACCGGTCAGCTCGGCGGGCCGAGGCTGCTGCCCACGCCGCCTCCGGTGGCGGCGTCGCCGAGCGACCGTATGCCCTTGGTGATCCGGTCCATGTCGGCGAGTGGCGGTCCGTCGGGCCCCGCGTCGAAGACGAACCGTACGACGACCGGCGACTCACTGCCCACGCTGGACGGGAAGACCAGCGACTGCACATAACCGCCGGGGCCCTTGGCGGTCTTGACGCGCCAGCGGACGAGGTACCCGGCGCGGCCCGCCACCGCGACCGGCCCGGACTTGACGCTCCGGTGGGACTCGACACCGCCGTAGGGGCGCCGGCGCAGGAGGTCGCGGTCGTAGGCGGCGTCCGCCGCGTCCGGGATGTCCGCCTTGGCGAGGGCCTCGGGGGACTTCTCGTCGTTCGAGGTCACGGTGCGGGAGAAGACGAGGCCGTGCCGGCAGGTGCCGACGCCGGACGGGCAGGGGTAGGTCCCGTCGTCGGTGGTCATGACGACGTTCTCCTCGGCGACGTTCTTCGGTCTGGCCCAGCCGTCGAGGAGCGGGAAGGTGATGCCGTTGAGCTCGTCGGTGACGACGGCCGGGTCGTCGGCGGAGGGCTCGGAGGGGGTCGGCGTGGCGGTGGTCGGCGTGGGCGAGGGGGTGTCGCTCGGCGCGAAGGTGGGGGTGATCGTGGGCGCGGTGTTCACGTCCGCGCCGCCGTCGTCGCCCCCGCCGAGCGCGAACGCCCCGGTCACTATCGCGGCGACCAGCACGGTCGCGGCGGTGCCCAGGGCGACGGCCTTGGCCCGCCCGGAGGGTCCGGCGGCGGGCTGCGGCGGCCCCGGGACCTCCGGGGCGCGCCGGTGGTCGGTCCACGCGGTCCCGTCCCACCAGCGCTCCAGGTGCGGAGCCGAGGGGTCCGGGTACCAGCCGGGCGGTGGCGTCATGCTCATCCCGGCACTGTAGGCCGACGGGCCCGGGGGCGGGGCGGGGCCTACAGGGGTGTGACGTACGCCCCCGAGATCCCGCCGTCGACGAGGAAGTCGGTGGCGTTCACGAAGGAGGAGTCGTCGCTGGCCAGGAAGGCGACCGCGGCGGCGATCTCGTCGGCCTCGGCGAACCGGCCGACCGGGATGTGGACCAGGCGGCGGGCGGCCCGCTCCGGGTCCTTCGCGAACAGCTCCTGGAGCAGGGGGGTGTTGACCGGTCCCGGGCAGAGCGCGTTGACGCGGATGCCCTCCCGCGCGAACTGCACGCCGAGCTCCCGGGACATGGCCAGAACGCCGCCCTTGGAGGCGGTGTACGAGATCTGGGAGGTGGCGGCGCCCATCCGTGCCACGAAGGACGCCGTGTTGATGATGGAGCCCCTGCCCTGGCGCCGCATGTAGGGGATGGCGGCCTTGCAGCACAGGTAGACGGAGGTGAGGTTGACCTCCTGGACGCGCTTCCATGCCTCCAGTCCGGTCTCCAGGATGGAGTCGTCGTCGGGCGGGGAGATGCCCGCGTTGTTGAAGGCGATGTCGACGCTGCCGTAGGTGTCGTGGGCCGTCTTGAAGAGGGCCTCGACCTGCTCGGGGTCGGTGACGTCGACCTTCACGAAGATCCCGCCGACCTCGTCGGCTGCGGCCTTGCCGCGGGTCTCGTCGACGTCGCCGCAGACGACGTGCGCGCCCTCGGAGGCGAGCCGGCGCGCGGTGGCCAGGCCGATGCCGCTGCCGGCGCCGGTGATGACGGCGGTGCGGCCGACGAGGCGGCGGCAGATGCTTTCCTGAGCGGTCACTGTGCGGGGCCCTCCGTGCTGATGAAGACGTTCTTGGTTTCGGTGAAGGCGGCCAGGGCCTCGGGGCCGAGCTCGCGGCCGACGCCCGACTGCTTGTAGCCGCCGAACGGGGTCCAGTAGCGGACGCTGGAGTGGGAGTTGACGGACAGGTTGCCGGCGCGGACGGCCTGGGAGACGCGCAGGGCGCGGCCGACGTCGCGGGTCCAGATGGAGCCGGAGAGGCCGTACGGCGTGTCGTTGGCGAGCCGGATCGCGTCGGCCTCGTCGGTGAAGGGCAGCAGGACGGCGACCGGGCCGAAGATCTCCTCGCGGGCGGCCTCGGAGTCGGGAGCCTCGCCGGTGAGCACGGTCGGCGGGAACCAGAAGCCGGGCCCCTCGGGTGCGCTGCCGCGCAGGGCCGGGGCGTCCTCGGGCACGAAGCCCCGGACGCGGTCGAGCTGCTGCCGGGAGATGAGCGGGCCCATCCGGGTCTTCTCGTCGGCCGGGTCGCCCACCACCACGGCGGCCAGCGTCTCGGCGAGCAGCTCGCGGACCTCGTCGTAGACCTGCTCCTGGACCAGGATGCGGGTGCGGGCGCAGCAGTCCTGGCCGGAGTTGTCCAGGAAGGAGAAGGGGTCGACGGCGGCCTTCAGGTCGGAGTCGGCGAAGACGATGTTCGGGCTCTTGCCGCCCAGTTCGAGGGTGACCGGCTTGATCTGCTCGGCGCCGAGCGCCGCGATCCGCCGACCGGTCCCGGTGGAGCCGGTGAAGACGATCTTGGCGACCCCGGGGTGGCGTACGAGCGCGTCGCCGGTGATGTCGCCGTGTCCGGGCAGGACCTGGAAGAGGTGCTCCGGGAGGCCGGCCTCCAGGGCGAGTTCGGCCAGGCGCAGCGCGGTGAGCGGGGTGGTCTCGGCGGGCTTGAGGATGACGGCGTTGCCGGCCGCGAGGGCGGGGGCGGTGCCCCAGGCTGCGATCGGCATGGGGAAGTTCCAGGGCGCGATCACTCCGACGACGCCGAGCGGTTCGAGGATCGTGACGTCGAGGCCGCCGGACACCGGGATCTGGCGGCCGGTGAGCCGCTCCACCCCCCCGGCCGCGTAGTCCAGCAGGTCGCGGACGTTGCCGGCCTCCCAGCGGGCGTTGCCGATGAGGTGGCCGGCCTCGCGGACCTCCAGGCGGGCCAGTTCTTCCAGGTGCTCGTCGACGGTGGCGGCGAAGCGGCGCAGGAGCCGGGCGCGGTCGCCGGGGGCGAGGGCGGCCCAGATCCGCTGGGCCCTGGCGGCGTGGATGACGGCCGCGTCGACGTCGGCCGGACTCGCCCCGGCGACGGCGGCGACGACCTCCTCGGTCGCGGGGTTCAGTACTTCCAGAAGGTGCTCGGAAGACAAGAGGGACCTCACATGCGTTCGAAGGAGCGGCGGAGCTCCCAGTCGGTCACCGCGGCGTCGAAGGCGTCCAGTTCGACGCGCGCCATGTTGCGGTAGTGGGCGACGACCTCGTCCCCGAAGGCGGCCTGGGCGATCGGGCTGTTCTCCCAGAGCTCGGCGGCCTCGCGCAGAGTGGTCGGGACCTGGGCGTAGTCGGCGGTGTACGCGTTGCCCGGACACGCCTCGGGCAGGTCCAGCTTCTGCTCGATGCCGTACAGTCCGGCGGCCACCAGCCCGGCGACCGCGAGGTGCGGGTTGACGTCACCGCCGGGCAGCCGGTTCTCGAAGCGCAGGGAACGGCCGTGGCCGACCACGCGCAGGGCGCAGGTGCGGTTGTCCTGGCCCCAGGCGACGGCCGTGGGGGCGAAGGAGCCCGGCTGGAACCGCTTGTAGGAGTTGATGTTGGGGGCGTAGAGCAGGGAGAAGTCCCTGAGGGCCGCCAGCTGCCCGGCCAGGAAGTACCGCATCACGTCCGACATCCCGTCCGGCCCGGCCATCGCGTTGTTGCCGGCGGCGTCCGCGAGCGAGAGGTGGATGTGGCAGGAGTTGCCCTCGCGTTCGTTGTACTTGGCCATGAAGGTGATCGAGACGCCCTCCTGGGCGGCGATCTCCTTGGCTCCGGTCTTGTAGATGGCGTGCTGGTCGCAGGTGACCAGGGCCTCGTCGTAGCGGAAGACGATCTCGTGCTGGCCCGGGTTGCACTCGCCCTTGGCGGACTCGACGGTGAGGCCGGCGGCGGCCATGTCGTTGCGGATACGGCGGAGCAGTGGCTCGATACGGCCGGTGCCGAGCACCGAGTAGTCGATGTTGTACTGGTTCGCCGGCGTCAGTCCTTGGTAGCCCGCGTCCCAGGCCTGCTCGTAGGTGTCCTTGAAGACGATGAACTCCAGCTCGGTGCCGACCTGGGCGGTGAAGCCGTGCTCGGCCAGGCGTTCCAGCTGGCGGCGCAGGATCTGGCGGGGGGCGGCGACCACCGGGGAGCCGTCGTTCCAGGCGAGGTCGGCGATCAGCATGGCCGTGCCCGCGTTCCAGGGGACGCGGCGCAGGGTGGACAGGTCCGGGTGCATGGCGAAGTCGCCGTAGCCGCGGTCCCAGGAGGACATCGCGTAGCCGTCGACGGTGTTCATCTCGGTGTCGACGGCGAGGAGGTAGTTGCAGCCCTCGGTGCCGTGCTGGAGGACCTCGTCGAGGAAGAAGCGGGCGGCGAACCGCTTGCCCTGGAGTCGCCCTTGCATGTCGGGGAACGCCAGGACGACAGTGTCGATCTCACCGCCCGCGACGAGGGCGTGCAGCTCCTCGACGCCGAGCGGGGGTGTGCGGTCTGCCACGGGAAAGCTCCTTCGGCTTCTTCGCGCTGTATCGGCCGGGCCGGGAGCCATAAGGTATTGCGGAGAACCATTGCTTGGGAAGGGGGTACGGCCATATGTCGGTGGGCGCTGACGGCGGGCCGGACGACCGGTTGACGCCGGTGCTGCGACCGGTGCGGGCGGGCAACGGTTTCGAGGAGGCCCTGGAGCAGATCCTCCAGGTCGTCCGGCTGGGTCTGGTGCCGGGGGGCGAGCGGCTGCCGGCGGAGCGGGAGCTGGCCGAGCGGCTCGGGATCAGCCGGGTGACGCTGCGCGAGGTCCTCAAGGTGCTCCAGGACCAGGGGCTGGTGGAGTCGCGGCGCGGCCGGTACGGCGGAACGTTCGTCCTGTCCCGCGCGGACGCGGGCGGCGAGGACGAGCTGCGGCGGCGGATCAACGCGGTCGACATCGAGGACGTACTGCGCTTCAGGGAGGTGCTGGAGGTGGGCGCGGCGGGGCTGTGCGCCACGCACGGTCTCTCGGCGGAGCAGGCGGACCGGCTGCGGCAGGCGCTGGCCGCCACGCAGGACGCGCCGCTGTCGGAGTACCGCCGCCTGGACACGCTGCTCCACCTCACGCTCGCCGAGTTGTGCGGGTCGCCGACGCTGACCGCGCAGTACGCGGCGGCCCGGGCCTCGGTGAACGGACTGCTGGACTGCATCCCGCTGCTGGTGCGCAACCTGGAGCACTCGCAGCGCCAGCACACCGCGCTGGTCGAGGCGGTGCTCGACGGCGACGCCGACGGGGCGCGGGAGATGATGCGCGAGCACTGCGCGGGGACGGCGGCCCTTCTCAGGGGCTTCCTGGCGTGATCTCCTTGGAAAGGTATCCGGATGGTCCATTGAGCGGATGGAGGGGCGCATGGGCGGCAGGCCGCTGATCGGTGTCAGTACCTATCTGGAGTCCGGGGCGCGCTGGGGCGTGTGGGAGCTGGAGGCGGCGCTCCTCCCGGCCGGGTATCCGCGCCTGGTGCAGCGGGCCGGCGGGCTGGCCGCCATGCTCCCGCCGGACGCGCCGGAGCACGCGGCCGCGACCGTGGCCCGCCTCGACGGTCTGGTGATCGCGGGCGGTCCGGACGTCGAGCCGGTGCGCTACGGCGCCGAGCGCGACCCGCGCACGGGGCCGCCGGCCCGGGAGCGCGACGCCTGGGAGCTGGCCCTGATCCGGGCGGCACTGGCCGCGGACGTACCGCTGCTCGGTATCTGCCGGGGCATGCAGCTGCTGAACGTCGCCCTCGACGGCACCCTCGTGCAGCACCTCGACGGCCACGCGGAGGTGGTCGGTGTCTTCGGCCACCACCCGGTCAAGCCGGTACCGGGCACCCGCTACGCGCAGGCCGTCCCGGAGGAGACGTCCGTGCCGACCTATCACCACCAGTCGGTGGACCGTCTCGGCACCGGCCTCCTGCCCTCGGCCCACGCGGCGGACGGCACGGTGGAAGCGATCGAACTTCCCGGCGCTTCCTGGGTGTTGGGGGTCCAGTGGCATCCGGAGATGGGCGAGGACGTACGGGTGATGCGGGCGCTGGTCGAGGCGGCGCTGTCAGCCCGTCCGGCGTTTGAGGACGAGGCCCCTTAAGGGCCGATCGGGGGCCCAGGGGGCGGAGCCCCCTGAGGATGGGACGGGTAGGGGCGGGGGCGGCGGGGGCGAAATCCAAGGACCCGCACTTCCACCTACCCCCGCGTCAACGACAGCAGCTCCCGAGCCGGCCCCACCGGCCGATGCCCGGTCGGCCACACCGCCCTCAGGTCCCGCGCCAGGGACACCCCTTCCACCGGCACCCGCACCAGGCGCCGCATGGCGAGTTCCTCCCCCACGGCCAGCTCGCTGAGTACGGCGGGACCGGCTCCGCTGACCGCCGCCGCCTTCACCGCCGTGGTGGAGGAGAGCTCGATGAGCGGCCGGGCCAGGCCGCCCAGCGCGGCGTCGAGGACCTGCCGGGTCCCCGAGCCCTTCTCGCGGAGGATCAGGGGGGTCGCCGCCAGTTCCGACGCCTCCAGCGGACGGCCGCGGCGGGCCCAGGGGTGCCGGGGCGCGGTCACCACGATGAGGCGGTCGTGGGCGATGACGACGGAGTCCAGTGCCGTCGGGACGTTGAGCCCCTCCACGAACCCGAGGTCGGCCTCGCCGGCCAGCAGCCGTTCGGCCACGGCCGTGGAGTTGCCCGCGAGCAGGGAGACCGCGGTGTCCGGCCGCTGGGCACGCAGGGCGAGCAGCCAGCCCGGCAGCAGGTACTCGGCGATCGTCATGCTCGCCGCCACCCGCAGCCGGGAGTCCCGTCGGTCGCGCAGCGCCTGCGCCCCCGCGTCGAAGGCCTCCGCCGCCTCGACGATCCGCCGCGCCCAGTCGGTGACCAGGGCACCGGCGTCGGTGAGCCGGGAGCCGCGCGGCGACCGGTCGACCAGCGCCACCCCCAGCTGGCGTTCCATGGAGCGGATCCGGCTGCTGGCCGCGGGCTGCGTGATGCCCATCTCGCGCGCCGCCCCGCCCAGACTCCCGAGCCGGGCCACCGCCAGCAGCAGCTCCAGCGCCCCGAGGTCGGGCACCCGGTGCGCCAGCAGGCCACCGCCCGCGGACGTCCGGGAACCGTTCTGATCCTGCCCCTCCACGCCGCTCATAAAGACAGCTTATGCCCTCATAGAGTCATACTCCCTGGTAGGGGCTCTCCGTGGACGAGACGGTGGACACATGCTCACCGCAGCCCGTCCGGCCCGCCCCCTCCCCCGTGCCACCGCACACCTCCCGCGCGCCCGGACCGTCCGTCACCTCGGACCGAACTGGTACGCCACCGTCATGGGCACCGCGATCGTCGCCACCGCCGGCGCCGCGCTCCCGGTGCGCCTGCCCGGCCTGCGCACCGCGTGCGCAGCCGTCTGGGCGCTCTCCCTGCTCCTGCTGCTCGCGCTGCTCGGCGCCCGGGCCCTGCACTGGCGGCACCACCGCGACCAGGCCCGCGCCCACCTCCTCGACCCGGCCGTCGCCCCTTTCTACGGCTGTCTGGCGATGGCCCTGCTCGCGGTCGGCGGCGGCGCCGTCACCGTCGGCGCGGACTGGATCGGCACGGGGGCGGCCGTCGCGCTCGACGCCGTGCTGTTCGGCGCCGGGACGGCCGTGGGACTCACGGCCGCCGTGGCCGTGCCGTACCTGATGGCCGTACGCCATCGGATCGAGCCCGGGCAGGCGTCACCGGTGTGGCTGCTGCCGGTCGTCGCGCCGATGGTGTCGGCGGCGCTCGGGCCGCTGCTGGTGCCGCATCTGCCGCCCGGGCAGCCGCGGGAGACCCTGCTGCTGGCCTGTTTCGCGATGTTCGGGCTGAGTCTGCTCGCCACCCTGGTCATGCTGCCGATGGTCTTCGCCCGGCTGCTCACCGCCGGACCGCTGCCCCTCGCGCTGACGCCGACGCTGTTCCTGGTGCTGGGCCCGCTCGGGCAGTCGACCACCGCCGTCGGCAAGTTCGCGGAGGTGGCGCCCGGGGTGGTGGCGGCTCCCTACAGCCGGGGCTTCGACGTTCTCGCGGTCCTGTACGGCGTCCCCGTGATGGGCTTCGCGCTGCTGTGGTTCGGTCTCGCCACCGCCCATGTCGTACGGGCCCGACGGCACGGCATGCGCTTCGCGATGACCTGGTGGGCGTTCACCTTCCCGGTCGGCACCTGTGTCACCGGCGCCGAGGCGCTGGCCCGGCACACCGGGCTGCTCGCCTACGACTGGATCGCGGTCGGGCTGTACGTCGTGCTCGTCGCCGCCTGGGCCACCGCCGCCGTGCACACCGCGCGCGGCCTGGTCAGCGGCGAGCTGCTCGCAGCGCCTCGTCCAGCATCCGGGGCGCCTCGGCCAGCGACGGGCCGTACCACGTCAGAAGCCGGCCGCTGACCAGCGCGCAGGGCAGGTCGCCGAACGCCTCGGGGCCGTCGTCGGCGGCGAAGCGGTAGGGCTCGTCCGGCAGCACCACGAGGTCGGGGCGGGCCGCCCGGAGCTCCTCTACCGGGATCCGGGGATAGCGCTCGGCATGCTCGGCGTACACGTGATCGACGCCCAGCCGGGCCAGCACGTCCCCGGCGAAGGTGTCGCGCCCGAGCACCATCCAGGGCCGCCGCCAGATCGGTACGACGGCCGTGCGTCGCGGGCCGGTCCCGGGAACCCGGTCCGTCCAGGCCGCCTCCGCCTCGTCCAGCCACCTCGGCCGGGTGGCCGCGCCGCACGCCCGCAGCACCCGTGCCAGCTCCCGGAAGGCCTGCGGGACGTCCCGCACCTCGGTGACCAGCACCTCGATCCCGGCCGCGCGCAGGGCGTCGAGATCCGGCCGCCGGTTCTCCTCCTCGTTGGCGATCACCAGGTCGGGGGCGAGGGCTGCGATCCGGTCGGTCGCGGGGTTCTTGGTGCCGCCGATCCGGGTGACGGCGAGGTCCGCCGGGTGGGAGCACCAGTCCGTCGCGCCGACCAGGGCCCCGGGGAGCGTCGCGGCCACCGCCTCCGTCAGCGACGGGACCAGCGAGACGATCCTCACCGGCGTGGCCGGTCCTGGACCGCCTCGATGTGCTCGGCCACCGCGACGACGACCACCCGGGTGTCCGACACGGTCGCCCGCCAGCGGTGCCGCACACCGCCGGTGAGGTACAGGGTGTCCCCGCGTCCGAGGCGGTAGGCGCGGCCCTCGGCCTCGATCTCCACCGCGCCGTCGGCGACGTACATCAACTGGTCGTTGCGGTACTGGAACTCACGGCCCGCGTCGTGGTCCCCGGTGAACTCCGAGGCGTGCATCTGGTGGTGACCGCGCACCAGGGAGCGCACCTGGGGCGCGTACTCCGGATCGGCCTGCTCCGCGCGGACGACGTCGACGCTGCACGCCGGATCGGCGGCCGCGAGGAGTTCGACGGCGGTGGTGCGCAGGGCGTCGGCGACCTTCTCCAGGGAGCCGGTGCTGGGCCGGGCCCGGTCGTTCTCGATCTGGCTCAGGAAGGGCACCGACAGACCGCTGCGTTCGGCCACGACGGCGAGGGTGAGCTCCAGTGCCCGACGCCGACGGCGTACGGCGGCGCCCACCCGGAGGGGCTGTTCTTTGTGGTCGCCCATCGCTCCGGCTCCCTCCTCAGCTCGTCGGTCCGCGGTCTGTCGCGTCACGGTGCGGGTGCACCGCTTCTGTTGAGTTGTCTGCACCCTACGCAGGTTCGGCAAACCGTTTCACGTGCCCGCCGCATCCCTGTCACACGGCGTGCGACCGGACCTCCCGGTTCTCGCCAGTGTTTCGGACCCCGTACGCCCCGGTGAGGGCCCCGGCCGTCGGCTCAGGGCGCGATCTCGGGCTCCCGGCCGCCGAAGTGACCCCGTCGGTGCCGAAGTTCGGGCGAGGGGATAGCCCTCCGTGGTTGGCCGGATCCCTTCCGTGGGTGCGGGGCGTGTCCCGGCATGACCCGAGGGGCGGGCCGCACCACACGCTGTCAGGACGCGTGGGGAGGCCCGCCCCTCGGGAGGCGGTGGTGCGGCCGCTACCGCGGTGTCATGCGGTCGACCATGCCCGGGTGCTCGGTGAGCCAGGCGGCGACCGCCTGCTCCTCGTGGCCCTGGCCGCGCTTGTTGATCTCGGCCTCCAGGCTGCCGAGCTCCTCCTCGCTCATCCGGAACCCCTTGATCCACTTGGTGAGCTGCGGATACTGCGCGGGGAACTTCTCGTTCGCGATGGTCCGGATCGTGTTGCCCTCGCCGAAGAGCTTCTTGCCGTCCTTCAGCTTGGTCAGGTCGTACTGGCTGTACGCCCAGTGCGGGGACCACAGGACGACGGCGACCGGCTGCTTCTTGGCGTAGGCGCGCTTGAGCTCGGCCAGCATCGCCGGCGTGGAGCCGTCGACGACGTCGTACTCCTTGTCGAGGCCGTAGCCGGGCAGGACCTTCGTCTTGAGGAGGTTCATCTCACCGGTGCCCGGTTCGATACCGATGATCTTCCCGTCGAAGAGGTCGGCCTTGCCCTTGAGGTCCTCGTAGGACTTCACGCCCTTGACGTAGGAGGGCACGGCGACCTCCAGGGAGGTCGGTTCGTACCAGGTGCCGAGATCGGCGAGTCTGTCCTTGTTCTTGTCCCAGTAGTTGGCCTGCGCGTAGGGCAGCCAGGCGTCGAAGTTGAGATCGAGGTCGCCGGAGGCGAGACCGGTGTAGACCGGGCCCACGTCCATCTGCTTGAGGTTCAGCTTGTAGCCGCGCTTCTCCAGGACGTTCTTCCAGAGATACGTGACGGCGATGTCCTCGTCCCAGGGGAACCAGGCCACGTCGACGGGCCGCTTCGCCTCGGCGGGCACGGCGGGGTTCTCGACCGGGGCCAGCTTGTCGACCAGGCCCGGGTTGTCCTTCAGCCAGGTACGGACGGCTTCCTGCTGCTTGCCCTTGCCCGCCTTGTTGATCGCGGACTCCAGGCCGGTGAGCTGCTTCTCGTCCAGCTTGAAGTTCTTCAGCCACCGGGCGACGACCGGATTCTCGGCCGCGAAGCCCTTGCGGGCGACCGTGTGCACGCCGTCGCCCTTGCCCCAGGCTCCCTCGGGGTCCTTGAGCTTCTTCAGGTCGTAGTCGCTGTACGCCCAGTGCGGCGACCAGAGCGTGACGACGATCGGGGCCTTCTTGGCGTAGGCGCGCTTGAGCTCGGCCAGCATCGCCGGCGTGGAGCTGTCGACGACCTTGTACTCCTTGTCGAGGCCGTACTCCTCGAGCACCTTGCTCTTGAGCAGGGACATCATTCCGGCGCTGGGCTCGATGCCGGTGATCTTCCCGCCGAAGGTGGCGGCCCTGCCCTTGAGGTCCGCCAGGGAGTCGATGCCCTTCATGTACGAGGGCACGCTCAGCTCCAGGGAGGTGGGGCCGTACCAGGATCCGAGGTCGTCGAGCTTGCTGCCGTACTGCTTCCAGTACTGCTCGTGGGTGGTCGGCAGCCAGGCGTCGGTCTGGAAGTCGACGCTGCCCGAGGCCAGGGAGGTGTAGAGCGGTCCGGCCTCGAACTGCTTGGCCTCGACCTGGTAGCCCCGCTCCTCCAGCACTTCCTTCCAGAGGAAGGTGGAGGCCACGCCCTCGTCCCAGGGGATGTAGCCGATGGTGACCTTCTTGCCCTGGCCGACGTCGTTGCCGCCGGCCACGGGGGCGGTGGAGCCGCCGTTGCCGCCGAAGACGCCCATGCCGCCCGCCACGAGGGCGAGGACCACCACGCCGATGACGGCGATCTGCGGCCGGGGGCGGTACGACCAGATCCTGAGCCCCGTGGCGGCGCGCGCCTTGGCGGCGGCGCGGCGGCCCAGCGGGGAGACCTGGGTGCCCAGGGAGCTGGTCATGCGGTCCAGGTAGATCGCGAGGATCACGATGGCGACACCGGCCTCGGAGCCGAGACCGACGTCGAGCTGGCCGATGGCCTCGTTGACGCGGCCGCCGAGGCCGCCGGTGCCGACCATGCCGGCGATCGCCGCCATGGACAGGCCCAGCATGATGACCTGGTTCACGCCGGCCATGACGGTGGGCAGGGCGAGCGGCAGCTGGACGCGCAGCAGGGTGTCGCGCGGGGTGGTGCCGAACGCCTCGGCCGCCTCGACCAGTTCCTTGTCGACCTGGCGGATGCCCAGCTCGGTCATGCGCACGCCCGGAGGGAGCGCGAAGATCAGGGTGGCGACGATGCCCGCGGAGGCGCCGCTGCCGAAGAACAGGATCGCCGGGATGAGGTAGACCATCGCGGGCAGCGTCTGCATGAAGTCCAGGACCGGGCGGACGATGCCGCTGACCCGGTTCGAGCGTGCCGCCCAGATGCCCACCGGCACGGAGATCACCAGCGCGATGATGGTGGCGACGAGGACGAGCGACAGGGTCACCATCGCGTCCTCCCACAGTTCGAGGGAGTCGATGAAGGCGAATCCCACGAAGGTGAGCAGCCCCGCCGCCGTGCCGCGCAGCCAGAAGGCGACGACGGCGAAGATCCCGGCGAGCAGCAGGGGTTCGGGCGCCTGGAGGACGGCGTCGATGCCGTCGAAGGTGCCCGTGAAGACGGACTTCAGGAAGTCGAAGAGCCAGGTCAGATTGGTGAGCAACCAGTCGACGGTGTCGTTGACCCAGTCGCCGAGCGGAATCCTAGGCACGGGCCACCGCCTTGTCGCCACCCTTGTCGCGCTTGTCCCGCGGGGAGTCGCAGGCCGCGGGGTCCGCCGCCTCGTCACCGAGGAGAGCGACCAGGCGCTGCCTGGGGACCACCCCGACCAGCTCGCGCCCGGTGTCGAGCACCGCCACGGGGTGCGTCAACCGGGCGCTGATCGCGCAGAGTTCGACGAACGGCGTGTCGGGCGTCGCGGTCTCGCAGCCGCAGTCGGCCTCGTCGCCGCGGACGTCGGTGTCCATGACGGCGGAGGCGGTCAGGACGCGGGAGCGGTCGACGTCCTGGATGAAGGAGGCCACGTAGTCGTCGGCCGGCCGGACCAGGATGTCCTCGGCGGTGCCGTTCTGGACGATGCGTCCGTCGCGCATGACGGCGATCCGGTCGCCCAGGCGCATGGCCTCGTTGAGGTCGTGGGTGATGAACACGATGGTCTTCTTCAGGGTCTTCTGGAGATCCAGGAGCTGGTCCTGCATGTCGCGGCGGATCAGCGGGTCGAGCGCGCTGAACGACTCGTCCATGAGCAGCAGGTCGGCGTCGGTGGCCAGGGCGCGGGCCAGCCCGACGCGCTGCTGCATACCGCCGGACAGCTCGTCCGGCCAGGACTTCTCCCACCCGGCGAGACCGCACAGGGCGAGCGCCTCGGCGGCGCGCTTCTCGCGCTCGGGGCGGGACACTCCCTGGACGGCGAGGCCGTAGGCGGCGTTCTCCAGGACACTGCGGTGCGGGAAGAGCGCGAAGTGCTGGAAGACCATGCTGATCTTCCGGGCGCGGACCGCGCGCAGGTCGCGGTCGGTGAGCGCGGTCAGGTCCTGGCCGTCGAAGCGGACGTGCCCGGCGGTCGGTTCCAGGAGGCCGTTGAGCATGCGCAGCAGCGTGGACTTGCCGGAGCCGGACAGGCCCATGACGACGAAGATATGACCCGGTTCCACGGTGAAGGAGGCGTCGATCACGGCGGCGGTGGTGCCGTCGGCGCGCAGTTCCTCCCGGTCGGCGCCGGCGCGCAGCCGTTCGACCGCCTCGTCCGGTCGTCTGCCGAACACCTTGTAGAGCCCTTCGGCCTCAAGTCTGGATGACACGCGTACCTTCTCGTCTGGGCGGCAGGAACGGAGACGAGCCGCCGCGGACAGTTGAAGTTGAATACGCAACCGGCATCGCTCCGGGGCGGCGCCTGCCCGGACCCGGGTGGCTCAAACACATGCGTGGCCCAGTTCACAGTGTTCACAGTGCGCGCACGTCTGTTCCGGCATCTGCCAACGGGGTTACCATCGGCGGCCTTTGTCGGTGGCGTACGGCATGATGCGAGCGTGACCGGACGACTGATGCTCCTCGACACCGCCTCCCTCTACTTCCGCGCCTATTTCGGCGTACCGGAGTCCGTGAAGGCCCCGGACGGCACGCCGGTGAACGCCGTGCGCGGCCTGCTGGAGTTCATCGACCGCCTGGTCAAGGACCATCGGCCCACCCATCTGGTGGCCTGCATGGACGCCGACTGGCGCCCGCAGTGGCGGGTCGACCTGATCCCCTCCTACAAGGCGCACCGGGTCGCCGAGGAGCACGAGGCGGGTCCGGACGAGGAGCAGGTGCCGGACACCCTCTCCCCGCAGGTGCCGGTGATCGAGGCCGTCCTCGACGCGCTCGGCATCGCGCGCGTGGGCGTCGCGGGATACGAGGCGGACGACGTGATCGGCACGTTCACCGCGCGGGCCAAGAGTCCGGTCGACATCGTCACCGGCGACCGCGACCTGTACCAGCTGGTGGACGACGCGCGCGGGGTGCGGGTGCTGTACCCGCTCAAGGGCGTCGGCACCCTCCAGCTGACGGACGAGGCGTGGCTGCGCGAGAAGTATGGGGTGGACGGGCGCGGGTACGCGGATCTCGCGCTGCTGCGCGGCGATCCGAGCGACGGCCTGCCGGGCGTGCCCGGCATCGGCGAGAAGACGGCCGCCAAGCTGCTCGCCGAGTTCGGGGACCTGGCCGGCATCATGGCGGCGGTCGACGACCCGAAGGCGAAGCTCACACCCTCGCAGCGCAAGCGCCTGGACGAGTCCCGGCCGTACGTGGAGGTGGCGCCGAAGGTCGTCAAGGTCGCCGACGACGTCCCGCTGCCGGACGTGGAGACGCTGCTGCCGCGCACCCCGCGCGATTCGGCCGCGCTGGACGCGCTGGCCTCCCACTGGGGACTGGGTGGATCATTGCAGCGACTACTGGCAACCCTCGTGGTGTGAGCGTCGTTCTCGTTCCGATGAGCGGGACTGCCGAAGGGTGCGTACGGACTTCACCACAAGAGGTTCAAGACTTCTCATACAGGGGGCATTCACCGGGGGGAGATGCTAACTTAGGTAAGCCTAACCATATGGATCAGGGAGACCGCCATGGCAGAACGACCGGCACGCACGCCGCGGAAACCCCACACCGCGCAGGTCATCCGCACCGAACGGCTGACTCCCCACATGCAGCGCGTGATCCTCGGCGGTGACAGCCTGGCCGAGTTCTCCACGGGCGCCTGTACCGATCACTATGTGAAGCTGCTCTTCCCGCCGGCCGAGGGCGTGACCTACCCGGAGCCCTTCGACATGGAGCGGATCCGCGAGGAACTGCCGCGCGACCAGTGGCCGGTGACCCGGACGTACACCGTGCGCTACTGGGACGCCGAACACCGCGAGCTGACCCTGGACTTCGTGATCCACGGCGACGAGGGCCTCGCCGGCCCCTGGGCGATGCGCGTCCAGCCCGGGGAGACCGTGCGCTTCATGGGCCCCGGCGGCGCCTACGCCCCCGACGCGGACGCCGACTGGCACCTGCTCGTCGGGGACGAGAGCGCGCTGCCCGCGATCGCCCGGTCCCTGGAGGGACTGCCGGCCGGTGCCCGGGCCCACGCGTTCATCGAGGTCTCCGGTCCGGAGGAGGAGCAGAAGATCGACTCCGACGTGGAGGTGGTCTGGCTGCACCGCGGCGACCGGCCCGTCGGCGAGGCGCTGACCGAGGCGGTCCGCGCGCTGGACTTCCCCGAGGGCCGGGTGCACGCGTTCGTGCACGGCGAGGCGCACTTCGTGAAGGAGCTGCGCCGGCTGCTCCGGGTGGAGCGCGGTCTCGCCCGCGAGGACCTGTCGATCTCCGGCTACTGGCGGCTCGGCCACGACGAGGACGGCTGGCAGGCCTCCAAGCGCGACTGGAACGCCCGCATCGAGGCGGAGCAGGAGGACGCGCCGGCGCCCTCCTGACACCTGGACCTGCCTGGACCCCGTCGCGGGGCAGGCGGGAATGTGACGACAGTGACGACAGGGCCCGGCTCAGACAACAGGGCCCGGCTCAGACGGACCGCTGGTAGGAGCGGAAGGTGCGGATCGACAGCCACACCGCCGCCACCGCCAGCGCGAGCAGTGCTCCCCCGCGCCAGAGCACGGCGCCCCGGTCCGGATCCCCCGCCAGCGCCGAACGCCCCGCCACCATCGCCCAGTCGAGCGGGTTGAAGTCGGCGATGTGCCGCATCCAGGACGGCATCTGCGAGGGCGCCATGAAGGCACTGGAGAGGAAGG
This sequence comes from Streptomyces lincolnensis, assembly GCF_001685355.1. GTDB lineage: Bacteria > Actinomycetota > Actinomycetes > Streptomycetales > Streptomycetaceae > Streptomyces > Streptomyces lincolnensis. The sequence goes on from NZ_CP016438.1 coordinate 2,182,389, forward strand.
TCAGCGGCAGCAGCAGGAAGGTGTTGATGCCGATGATCGACTCCCGCTCACGCACCAGCATCCCCAGCGCGTTGGACAGCGCGCCGAAGACCGTGCCGAGCAGCACCGCGGCGAGGACCAGGACGGCGATCCCTCCGATCCCGCCCGGGTAGTCGGCCCCGCCCAGCAGCCCGAGCAGCACGATGATCACCGACTGAAGGGCCGTGACCAGGCCGTTGTTGACGACGTTGCCGTTCATCAGCGCGGCCCGGCTGACCGGGGTGATCAGGAAGCGGTCGATCGTGCCGCGCTGGATCTCGTCCAACGTGGTCATCCCCGCCCACATGTTGGCGCTGAGGGCGCTCATCACGACCACACCCGGGACCAGGTAGTCCAGGTACGAGGTGGTGCCGAAGCCGCCCAGCTCGACGACCTCCTTGAAGAGGTTCCCGAACAGGAACAGCCAGATCACCGGCTGGATCAGCATGATGATCGCGTACGCGGGCTGGCGTACGAAGACCATGAGTTGACGTTGCGTCATGTACCAGGTCTGGGAGACGGCGCCGCTCATCGGGCACCTCCCACCAGGGCCGGGCCGTCGGCCTCGGAGTAACGGCGGCCGGCGTAACGGAGGTAGACGTCGTCGAGGGAGGGGCGGGCGACGGTCGCGGTGGCGACACCGACGCCGGCCCGCTCCAGAGCAGCCAGCAACGCGGGCACCGAGGCGGCGCCGTCGTCGGAGCGGACGCTGATCCGGGCGCCGTCCACCAGGGCCTCGTGCACACCCGGAAGGGCACGCAGGGCGCCGGTCAGCAGCGTGCGTCCGGCGTCGCCGACCGCCTGGCGCAGCTCCATATGGACGGCGTCACCGCGGAGTTCGCCCTTCAGCGCGTCGGGGGTGCCCGCGACGACGACCCGGCCGCGGTCGACGATGGCGACGCGCTCGGCGAGCCGGTCGGCCTCTTCGAGGTAGTGCGTGGTGAGCAGGATGGTCAGACCCTCCTCGCCGGCGAGGCGGCCGATCTCCTCCCACATCGCGCTACGGGCCTGCGGGTCCAGGCCGGTGGTGGGCTCGTCGAGGAAGAGCACCTCGGGCCGGTGCACCAGACCGAGGGCGACGTCGAGGCGGCGCCGCATTCCGCCGGAGTACCCCTTGACCGGGCGCTCGGCGGCCTCGGTGAGCGTGAAGCGCTCCAGCAGCTCGTCGACGCGGCGGCCGAGGGCGGCGCCCGTCACACCGTAGAGCCTGCCCTGGAGGCGGAGGTTCTCGCGGCCGGTGGCGGCCGGGTCGGCGCCGGAGTGCTGGGCGACCACGCCGATCGCGCGCCGCACCCGGTCCGGGTGGCGCAGCACGTCGTGACCGGCCACGGTGGCCTCGCCCGAGTCGGGGCGGGCCAGGGTGGTGAGGATCTTGACGGTGGTGGACTTCCCGGCGCCGTTGGGGCCGAGCAGCCCGAACACCGTGCCGGGCTCGACGGTGAGGTCCATGCCGTTCAGGGCGGTGACGTCACCGGGGTAGGTCTTGATCAGATGGCGCGCCTCGATCGCGGGCGCAGGAATGTTCATGGCAGGTGCTCTCCTGAGTGAGCGGACGACGACTGATCCGCTGGAGGAGCACCGGGCTATTCTGGGTGTGCCGCACCTCGATCGCCTGGATGTGCCTCACGGCGGATTCAGCTCGGGGTTCGAGGTCCCGGCACCGCTGCTGCAACAGCCGTGCCGGGGCCTGTTCTTGTTCAGGTCACGACTTCTTGTGCAGGTCACGACTTCTTGTGCAGGTCACGACTTCTTGTGCAGGTCACGGCACGTGGTACGCCTTCCACTCCTCGATTCCGGGCAGTGTGCCCTCGCGGACCTCGGCGAGGAAACCGCGGACCCACTCCGCCTCCGCCTCGACCATGTGGAGTGCGTACTCGCTCTCCACCAGGAAGAGACGGGGCAGCGTCTCGTACAGCTTCTCCAGTGCTCCTCGCTCGCTCGCCGCCTGTACGTCGAGGACCTTGAGCCGTTCCTCCAGCAACCGCGCCACGTCGTCCGGGGGCAGCACCGCGAGCAGCGAGAGCGCGGTCTCGAAGACCGGGAACTCCTTGGCCGGGAAGGCGACCAGGTCCGACATCCACTCGGTGGTCTCCTGCCGACCGTCCGCGGTGATGCCGTAGACCGTCCGCTCGGGGCGGTTGCCCTGTCGTTCCACGTCGGTGACCTCGACGAAGCCGTGCTTCTCCAGGTTCTGCACGACCGTGTAGAGCGAGCCGTAGTTGATCTTCGTGCTGGAGTCCTTGCCCTGGCGGCGCAGGGTCTGGGCGATCTCGTAGGGATGCATCGGCTTCTGCCACAGCATCGCCAGCACGGCGAGTGCCAGGGGGTTGCGGAGCTTGCGACGACGCTGCATTCTCACCTCGCATTCACCTCGCATCAGAATATCCGTGGCCGAACATATCGCGATCTCCGAGACCCCGTCAATAGACACGATATATCGCGTAGGACGAACCGGCGCAAGAGCGTGAGGACTTGGGACCAGCTCAGACATGTCCGCGTCACGCGGCCGAAACAGCCCCTGCCTAATTTCTGTCGCCCGACAGGAATTCCGCGCCAAGGCAGGTGCCGCCGTGACGACAACCGCCCCCTCCGACGTACGCCCCGATCCCCCGCACTCCTCCGACGACGGCTCCCTCACGGAGTTCGGCTACCACCAGGAGCTGCACCGCAGCCTGGGCCGGTACGCGTCGTTCGCGGCCGGGTTCTCCTTCATCTCCGTCCTGACCACCGTCTTCCAGTTCTTCGCCTTCGGGTACGCGTTCGGCGGCCCCGTCTTCTTCTGGGCCTGGCCGGCGGTGCTCGTCGGGCAGCTGCTGGTGGCGGCCTGCTTCGCCGAACTGGCGGCGCGCTATCCGATCTCGGGCGCGATCTACCAGTGGTCCTCACGGCTGTCGAACCTCACCTTCGGCTGGTTCGCCGGCTGGATCATGGTGATCGGGCAGATCGTGGTGGTCGCCGCGGCCGCGCTGGCGCTCCAGATGGTGCTCCCGGCCATCTGGTCCGGCTTCCAGCTGATCGGCACCGACCCGGCTCCCACCTCGGCGGACGGCGCGGCCAACGCGGCCGTCCTCGGCGTGGTGCTGCTGGTGCTGACGACTGTCGTGAACATCCTCGACAACCGCGTGCTCTCCGTGGTCAACCGGGTCGGCGTCACCGCCGAGATCATCGGCGCGGTCCTGATCATCGTGCTGCTGCTGACCCACTCCGAGCGCACGCCGAGCATCACCTTCCACACCGAGGGCGCCGCCCAGTCCGGTCTGCTGGGCGCGCTGCTCGTGGGCTCGTTCACGGCGGCGTACGTCATGATCGGCTTCGACAGCGCGGGCGAGATGAGCGAGGAGACGCGCGACCCCCGCCGCACCGCACCCCGCACGATCCTCACCGCCCTCGGCTCGGCCGGCGTCCTCGGCGGCCTGATCGTCCTCGGCGGCATCCTCGCCGCGCCCAGCCTCACCGACGGCCGCCTCGGCGTCGACGGGCTGAGCTACGTCCTCACCAGCAGCCTGGGCGACGGGGTGGGCAAGGCCCTGCTGGCCGACGTGGTCGTGGCGATCACCGTGGCCACCCTCGCCATCCAGACAGCGGCCTGCCGCATGCTCTTCTCCATGGCCCGGGACGGCCAGCTCCCCTTCGCCCGGCGGCTGGCCCGCGTGAACCCCCGCACGGGCATGCCGACCGCCCCCGCCCTGGTGGTCGGCGTCCTGGCCGCGTCCGTCCTCCTCCTCAACTTCGCCTCCCCCGAGGCCTTCCTCGCCATCGGCACCACCTGCATCGTGATGCTGTACCTGGCCTACGCCATGGTCACCGGACCACTCCTGATCACCCGCCTGCGCGGCCGCTTCACCGTCCAGGGCACGGACGAGTCCGGCCGCCCCCTCTTCTCCCTCGGCCGCTGGGGCATCCCGGTCAACACGCTCGCCCTGCTCTACGGCCTGCTCATGACCGTCAACCTGGCCTGGCCTCGGGCGGCGGTGTATGACCCGGCGGGTGGGCATTGGTATTTTCAGTGGTTCACGGTGCTGTTTTTGCTGGTCACGCTGGGGGGCGGAGCTCTGTACCGGCTGCTGCGTGCACAACCCGTGCACTCGGCTGAAGAACCGACTCCAGCTCTCCCAGAACCGACTCGATAGCCGCCGCAGTCGTGTCCTCATCTGTCGGCCAGTAGCCGACGTACTTGTCGAGCGTGATCGACGGCTTGCTGTGGCCGAGCCGGATCTGGACCGTCTTCACGTTCTCCCGCTTTTTGATCAGGGTCGTGGCGTAGCAGTCCCGGAGACTGTGCAGCGTGCACTTCTTCGGGACGCGCACGTCCGTCCCGGCCGCCCTGAGCAGCTTGTCAGCGTCCTCCCTGATGCACTTCCAGATGCGGGACCGGGTCGACCGGCGAATGGGTCGCCCCTTGTTGTCTGTGAAGAGCAGGCGGGCGGTGCGTATGGTCGGGTTGCGCGGGTCGGTGCGGTCCTCGATCTTGACATCGACGGGCGGGAACTCGGCGACATGCATCGACACCGACCTAACCGCTGACTGCGCCAGAGGCACATCGCGGTAGCTCTCGGGCGTCTTGAGCGGCCCGAGGTACTGCGGTCCCTTGGCTGGCATGCAGAGCTGTTGGGACACCTCTACCTTGCGCCGAAGAAAATCGAGGCCAACGAGGCCATTCTCCAGGCCGAACAACTCACCCTGCCGCAGGCCGCTTGATGCGGCGAGCCGTACAAGTGCCTTGTAACGGCGGGGCGCCGCCTCGATCAGCGCCTGGACGGCGAGCGCTTCCGGCGCGATGACGGTCCGGCGCACCTCGGGCAACTTCACACCGTCGCACGGGTTGATCCGGATCACTCCATCGAGGATGGCCGTCCGCATCACGGTGTTCAGCACCTCGAAGTGACCGCCGACCGTAGAAGCCTCGTGGCGCTGCGACTGCCCCTTGACCCAGGCCTACACATCGCTGCGCTTGATGCTGGCCACGCCACGGTCACCGAACGTCGGGTAGAGGTGCGGCCTCAGCGTGCCCCCGGCGAGGTCGCCGATTTCCTCGGCCTCCCGATCGCGACTCTTGCCCAGTGGCGGTACCTGGGGAAGGGGCCGAAGTCGATCAAGGTCGGCAGGCATATCCGCTGTCGACCGTTTCTCTCCCCGAGGAGAAAATTCAACAGCAGGCTCCTGACCTGCTGGTTCGCTCGTATGAGCGTCGGCAGGTTGGCCAGGCGCGTCGGCAGGCCCGATAATCTAGCCATGAAACACTCCGACAGGCTCAGGGTGGTGGAGAATCCCGCCGCTGAGTCAGACTCTCTTCTCTGGAGTAATGCCGAGAATTTCCCTCTGCTTGTATACGGGAAGCCAGAAGGAAAAGAGCGTGAAGGTTGGTGGCTCTTTTGGCGAGACCCGATGACACACGAGAAGCAATCGCGCTACGTGCATGCGGCGAAGAGTGAGCACGCGATGGCCGAGGAGGTGGCCCGTCAACACCTCGACGACGTGTTCGGAGATTAGAGGAAATCACCGCTTCCGGATTCTGTGGGACCCTCATCTCGCGTATCGCTCTCACTGGCCCCTCGCAATGCTGCATGTGCGGGATCCCCTGCGTCGCCATCGCGGCTGTCATACACCCACACATTCATCATGCGGCCCGGTCCAGACCCGGTATCGAGCCACCGCTGTTCCATTCTCCTGCCCATGGGTCAGTGCACCCCAGAGGCATGGTCGCGGATCTCCGTGGCGTGGCGCGCGGCTTTCGTAATATCGCCCTCGTCCTTGGCGGTATTGAGCTGCCGCCAGTTCGCCGCGCACACCTTACATCCCGGGGCCTGTACGCAGTCGAGCAACCAAGCGTTGAATCCCACGGGGAGTTCTACGGGCGGTTCCTGGGTGGTCTGATGTCTCGTGGCCATGTGTGGATGCTCCCAACGTTCTCGGTTTCGTCGTGCAAGCAATCCTGTGGCTGTTTTTCAACTCGGCCTAGTGGATTTCCCGTTGCTGCAAAAGGTCGTCTCTGATGTCGGCCATCAAGGCCCGCATTTCGCCGCCCTCCAACGCGTTGTCAGCGAAGCCGTTGAACTTGGCGACATACAGGGCAACATCCCTGGGGTCTGTGACGATCACCTCCGCGTGCACGGTCTCTACCGAGACGGCACGGTCGTCCCGGATCACGAACGCGTGGTTGGGGATGTCGTGCTGACGGCGGGCCAGCGGCACGACTCGTATGTCTACGTGAGGCAGGCGTGACATGGAGATCAGCCGGTCGAGCTGACCGGACATGACTAGCGGCGGCACAATCAGCCACCGTAGGACCGGCTCCGTGATCACAAAGCGGAGCGTCTTGCTCTCGTCGTACAGAACCTCCTGGCGTTCAAGTCTCGCGCTTACGGTCTCCCGAACGGCGGTCTCACTCAGGTCCTCATGTCGGGACAGGATCGCTCGCATGTACTCCGGGGTCTGGAGCAGGCCGGGCACGAGTGCCGGCTGGAAGAGCCGCAGGAGGGTCATCCGGGCTTCTACGGCCTTGAGCTGCCTCTGTGCCTTGTGGAGCCCCGCACGTTGGATGAGACGCCATGCCGTCGTCTCTGTGGCGACCGCGCGGGCCGCGTCCATGTATTCGGCCTTGGCGTCATCCGAGACGCCGATGGCGGTCAGGATGCGCTCGACATCGTCGGCAGTCGGCCCGAGCTTCCCTGTCTCGATCTTGCTGAGTTTACTGGCAGACATGACAGCGCCACGGGCCACCGCTTTGGCTTCCTTGCCGGACGCCTCCCGCAGTACCCGTAGCGCTGCCCCAAGCTCTGAACGGTTCACTCGGCGTGCTTGGCCCACCAGTCCGCGAACGGCACGGCGTGCGCGAGGGCTGTGTCCCGGTGGATGACGAACTCAGGGGCCCGTTCGTCGGGCAGTACGTCGGCCCCGAGGAACTTGCCGTCCTGGCTGTAGTGCATCGGCGCGGCGGTGGTCGAGTCGAACAGCCAGAAGTCCTCCAGATCCGGCGGCAGGGGATTCGGCTGTTCGGTCACGTCCAGGATGAAGAACTTCTCGCCGGCCGTGGCGTTCGTGGTGTACCCCCAGCCCAACTCGAACCGCAGATACGGCGAGAGAGGACGCGTGAGGACGTGCACGCGGTACATGCGACGCCCCGAGCCGACGTAGCTCCGGATCTCGTCGAGCCAGTCGGCGTTGTAGTCGGCGGGCTTGTCCTGGCCGTCAAGGAACAGTCGGTACGCGTCCACGCTGCCCGAACTGCTGTAGTCGTCCAGGGTCTCCAGCCGGAACGCCTCGTGCTGGAAGGAGTCGAAGAGGTCGCCGAGCATCCTAGACGCCGCGCTGGTCACCGAACGCCTTCCGGATTAGGTCCATGGGGATCTCGACGAGGGTCTCGTGCTCGGGAATGCTCAGTCCGCGGTCCGTCGGTGTCTCGCCCTGCACCAGCATCGTGCCCCGGTCCGTCTGGTAGATCGTCGGGCAGTCCCTCTTGTCACACGTCGTCGCCAGCATGGTCACCTTCACGAAGCGTTCCCCTTCCCGTTGATGGTCTCGTCTGATCGTTCCGGCGCAGGTGCCGCCGGGGCAAGGGGTGCGAGTTTCCAGAACGGGAAAGTAGAGCTGCGATGACTACCGGTGGCGCCGGTCCACCCACCTGCTCACAAGCAGGACCACCGTCGTAACGACGGCCAGACCTACGATGATCGCCGCTGCCTGGAACTCGATCAGGGCCAGCGCGATCACGAATCCCAACCCCAGTACACAACCAAGCGCCACTGCTGGGCGCACTCGATGAGTTCGGCGCGCCTCCCGCCAGGGGCCTTCCTCGCGGTACACCATCGGAGACCTCCCTACGGCCAGCTGCGTGAAGTTCGGTGACTCATCTGAGGTTCGCTTTTACGAAGAGAGACCGGGCGTAGATGGCCCCGTTGGCATCCGCCCAGATCTGCACCCTGTGGATGCCGTCGTGAGCACTGATTGCACCCGCAGCGGCTCCGACGATGCCGAGGAGTAGGAATCCTCTTGCGGCGGAGGCCAACGGGCTTGACTTGTCGGTGCGCGCGAGAATGACGTTTCCAGGCTCACGGAAGACGACGGTGTAACCGTTGAGCGCTGCCTCAGACACGTACCGGCTGATCCCCTGCTCGATGGCTTCCGAGGCGATCGGCTTACCGAAACCGGCGTGGAGCGTCTGCGTGACGTCCGGACCCCACTTGAGGGCACGGCCGTCGAGCTTCCTTTGCTGCCGTTCCAGCTTGCTCATGGCGATCACCAGCCCATTCACCATCAGGCTACGCCCAAAAACGCCAGCTGGGCTCGGGGCGCTAGCCGGGATTGTGATCTGCCTTCGTCACTGGTGTGTGGGCGGCTCGACCGACAAAGCTTCCAGCCCCATCCGGGTGTACTGAAGGATGAGGCGCCCCTCCATGAAGTCGGTGATGCCCTGGGCTGCCTGCACCTCATCGGCCCAAAGGGCGTCCAGAGATCCTGTCATCTCCGCCTTCAGTCTCGCGATCATCTGGGCGACTGCGGCGCTGCTTTCGTTGGTCATTTGGTTCTCACCTCGCATTTTCCACTTCTCAATCTACATCCTGAGCGCTGCTTCCCAACTGACCCAGGCAACCGTTGACTTGACGGAAATTCGCACTGGTCTTGCATCGAGCGCAAACCGACAGCGGGTTTGCGTGCTGCGCAAGCATTCCAACGCCATCGCAACACGCCCGGGACACACGACACCCAGAAACAACGGCGGAAAAGACCGGTATCACCGGGAAGCAATCAGCCCAGGTCAGATGACATTTTCGGGGACACCTCACAAGTGAGCGGACCTCCCCCGATCAATACTGGCCGTACTGCTGCCTGGGCCGATAGCTCACGGCGACCGCCTCTGCGATCTACGCAGCAACTGGTGCACATCGAGTGCACATAGGGGCGAGAAGCGCCGCAGCGCAGCGAGAAACGTCGAGACGAGTTTCCGCAGATCAAACGGCATGCCGGGACATCACCCCTGGTCACCCAGGGTGCCTGGCCTCTGGTACTTCCAGTGGTTCACGGTGTTGTTTCTGGGAGGCACGGTGGGTCTCGGAGCCCTATTCCGGCTGTGGCGGGCACGACGCGGGCATGCCACGCCGGAGACGACACTCGCCGCGCCACCCCCGGCGCCGATCTCCTAGCCACAGCGGTAAGTACGGTACCGCGCGTCACCCGGCCCCTGGCCTACTGACGGATGCTGTCGGCCAAGGGCTCGCTCTCCAGACTCTCCACTCGGACCTGAACCTTGTGAGGCGCCAAGGTCATACGGGGTTCGACGGCCGGCGTCGGAAGGCCACCGTGCGAGAGTCGCCATTGAGCCACGATGGTGGACAGGGCCAGGGTCGCCAAGGTCATCGCGTAGTTGTCGCCGAGACACTTGCGCGCGCCTCCCCCGAACGGAATGAGAGTGCCGCGCGTGTGTTCACGCTCCGGAAGCCATCGATCGGGGTCGAAGAAGTCGGGCCGCGCATTGAATCGCGGATCGCGGTGGATGAGATAGGGGCTGTAGACCAGAGTGGTTTCAGAAGGGATCACGGCGTCCGCCAACCGGGCTTCGGCGCTTGTTGTCCGCGTGAAGATCCATCCAGGGGGATAGAGGCGCAGCGTCTCCGTGATGACCCTGCGTGCCAGGTCGAGTCGGGGGAGATCCTCCCAAGTGGCCGTTCGGGTGCCGAGGACTTCGGTTGTCTCGATACGCAACCGCTCCTGGACATCCGGGTATTGGCACAGGAGGTGGACGGCCCAGGTAAGGGCCACCGCGGTGGTGTCGATGCCGGCTACGAGCAGAGTCATGATCTGAGCGTGGATCTCGGCGTCACCGAGAGGTTCTCCCGCGTCGTCCTGCGTCTTGAGCAGCATCGAGAGCACATCGCCGTGGGGTCCACCGTCCTGGCGGTACGAACTGATGGTCTTGCTGACCGCAGCCCACGCCCGGTTGCGAGCCCGTTCATAACGCACGTTCGGCGGGAGGGGCAGACGGCGCAGCAAAGGCGGGAGGACGGCCTGCTGGTAGATGCCGCGGAAGATGTCCGGGAGGCTGGCGGTCACGGCATCCACTGCGGGCGCCGCGGCTTCGGCCGTGAACAACGTTCGGGCAATGGTGTCGCTCGCGAGACCGTACATCTGCGCGCCCACTTCGACGGTCTGTCCATCGCTCCAGCCGGTGGTGAGCACGTCGATCTGGCCGGTCATGATCGTGGCGTATTCACGCAGGCAAGTGCGTGAGAAGGCCGGCTGCAAGCTGCGTCGTTGCCGCCGGTGAGCGCTGTGCGGGCAAGAGGCGATGCCGTCTCCGAGCGCATTCCCGACCCGCTCGATAATGGGTCCGCCCTTGTCGTATATTCGGTCGTTCAGCAGAACCTGCTGGACGAGTTCAGGTCGGCAGACCACGACGGCCGTTTGCGGGCCGAGCCGTATCTGGACTAAATCCCCGTATGCGGGAAGGGTACTCAGGAAACGCAGCGGGTCACGGAGCAGGGGAAGCAGATGCCCGATGATCGGCAGTGCCCCGGGAGCGTGGGTGATGCCGCCGTGGTTCTTCGCCATAGCGTGTTGTTCCCCTTCTTCTCGATCCAGGACGTCGGAGGGCCGGTTGGGCCACTGGTCAACCGCAACTCTGCCGGGACGCACCGTCCAGGCTCGGGAGCAGTACCTGCAGGTGATCATGCTGCTGATCCAGTTCGCCCGGAGTGGCGGGGATCGCGTAGCGGGTGGTGTTCCGATACCAATGCAGACATCCGTTCGTCCACTGCCGCATTCCGGCCGTGACCTTCAGAATCTCTTCACAGGTGCCGAGCGGCACACCGCGGCTTTCGAGGTAGGGCAGGAGTCGCTCTTCGGCGTCCAGGAAGTCGGCCACTCGCCCCTGCACCTTGGCCACGGTCGAGTCGATGGCTTCCTCCAGCGAGATTCCATCGGCATGCTGCATCACGATGACGACGTTGTGGAAATCTCCGCGCTGCTGGTCCAGATGAATTGAGTGCAAGTCATTCTGCCAGGCGACCACATCGCTCGCGGCTTCGACGATCTCCCTGAACAGGCTCGTCTCGTATATGTCTTTGGGCACCTCCACGCCCAGACTGAGTTCAACAAGGTCGAAGCCGAACTCCATACCCACGGACAATCGCCTGGTATGGGTAAAACTGTCGATCCCGGGAGGAGTGCCGCGGAACCGGTTCGCGGATTCCTCGGCGAAACCCTGGAAAAACAGGTCCAAGTGCCGGTTCAGCCGCCCACGAAGCCCTGGCGAGAGCCTTTCACGAGTACGGATCGACAGGTTCGTGAGCGCCTTGGTGAAGGGAGTTCGTTCTCGTGGGGGCGCGGGGTCCTTTCCGTTGTTGATGATGTCCATCAGACGGCGGTGGACCGGTATCCAGGCTTCGGGAGCGTCATACACCTTCAAGGTGTGCAGGTCGTCCAGGATGAAGGTGAAGAAAAGCCATTCCGCACAGAGACAGAGATCGCGGAACGACGCTTCCGGATAGGTCCAGGCAACGAAGCGCCCGTAGCCGGCCTCCAGCCGCTCCTGGCCACCCTGTGTCTCTGTCAGTCCGAGGCTCCATCCGAGTGACCGGACGTGTTCCTCGATCCTCTGGGTGTACGGGCTTACGGCCGGAGGGGTGGGCTCCGCATACGTCGGGATCATGGCGAGCACTGGATCCTCCATGAGTGTGGCCCCGGTGTCGGCTGAGGCGGGCCGGATGTGGGCAGGTCTTCGGCCCTCACTCGCCGCGAGAAACCGAGGAGTTGATGGACGAGCGGTGCCTCACCGAGTCGCGTGAGGCTTTCTCCGTCCGCACGGTGGACGCGCCGGTTCACGGACGCTCCTGAAGACGGCCTGGACAACGGTGACCGCGGCAGGCGACGGCACGGGCTCCCCCTTCCGTGATGGCGCACGAAGAACGCGCTTCCTTCGGTCGTGCGGTCGTGCACCCTTTCATCACATCGCAGTTCGATCCTGACCGGAAGTGGGCGCCATCGATCGAGTCGCAAGGACTATTGGCGCCTGAACGATCGTCAGACGGGACGCCCACTCAGCTGATGGGGGGTCAGGCGGGGTGCCAGGTCAACAACGCAACGGCAGTGCAGGTCATCGAACGGGCAGCGAAGGCGTCCGCGACATCGCCATGTGTCAAGTCGGCGCGAAGGAACAGGCCACCGCCACCATCCGTCCGATGCGTGTTGGCGGCCCCTGTCGCCGCTGCCGTCGACCGCGTACCGGCCGAGGTCCCACGGCACCGGACGAATCCGTTCGAGATCGAGAAGGAAGGCTGGCAGCTGAACGGTGACCATGGCAACTCCCACGAGGTCCACGTCATCAGGACAACGGCTTCTGCAGGCCATGGGGCTACGCGGACGCCTCCCAGTAGACGCAAGACCGTCACACAGCTACAAGTGATCGAGTGGGGGCGTATGGGGGTGCGAAAGTGACCACGCAATCACGCCGACCGACCGGTTGACCTCATGCACCGTTGAACGAGCCCGAGCGCCGGAGCCCGTAGCTCGGGACCGGCGCGTAGAGGTGTGGAAAAGGATGAGGTTGCGCCTCACGCCGCACTTCTCGGCCACTCAGGCATTCACGCCACGCTGTCCGTGCCCCCTCTTACCCTTGATCGTGATGAGACGTCGCACGCCGCCCCCGCCCTCTCCCCTGCCGCAGCGCGACGGGGTGGATCCAGTGCGCTTGAAACTGCCGGCCGACGAGACCTGGGCGACCGTACGGGATCATCTGGTGGCACGGCTGGCACCCGCAGCCGGAGAGATCGACGACATGCTTGACGCGGGACGGTTCGTGGACATCACGGGGCGTCCGGTGTCGCGGGCCACGGCATACGTCCCGGGAATGTTCGTGTGGTTCCATCGGGACCTGCCCGACGAGGAGCGGGTGCCCTTCGCGGTCGAGGTCGTATACCGCGACGAGCATGTGGTGGTGGCCGACAAGCCGCATTTTCTGGCCACCACCCCGCGCGGCAGCCATGTCGCCGAGACAGCCCTGGCACGGCTGCGACGAGAGCTTGGCGTCCCGACGCTGGGTGCGGCACACCGGCTGGACCGGCTGACGGCCGGGCTCGTGTTGTTCGTCGTACGACCCGAGGAGCGCGGCGCGTACCAGTCGCTGTTCCGCGACAAACAGGTCGCGAAGGTGTACGAGGCCGTGGCCCCGTACGACCCCGCACTGGAGCTGCCTCGCACCGTGTGCAGCCGCATCCTCAAGGAGCGCGGCGTCATGGCGGCTCGCGAGGTCGAGGGTGAGCCCAACGCCGTCAGCCGGGTCGAGTTGCTGGAGCACCGGGACGGGCGTGCCCGGTACCGGTTGACACCGCGTACCGGGCAGACGCATCAGCTGAGGGTGCACATGAGTGCGTTGGGGGTGCCGATCCTCGGCGATCCGCTCTATCCGGTGGTGACCGGCCCCGTGCCGGCCGGTGACTTCCGGCGTCCGCTCCAACTGTTGGCGCGGATGCTGGAGTTCACCGATCCGATCACGGGGCGCGAGCACCGATTCGTCAGCCGGCGCGTGTTGCGGGCCTGGTCGTCGTACGACGACTGGGCGAGGTAGCCCCGGCTTCCGGTCGACTCACTCTCCGCGCCACCAGCTCAGAAGGCGCCGGAACACGTTCGGTCGAGCGGTCGACGCGGCTGCCGTCGCAGGTGTCTCGGCGGCTACGGGCTCGGCAGCCGGGGGCTGCGGAGCGGCGGACCGCGTCTGCACCGTACCGACCTGCCAGTCGTCCGCACGCTGCGGCGACTCCGGGTTGAGGGCGGGACGCCGCGAGACGTCTTGCTGGACCTTCGGTTCGAACCTCACCGGCAGCTCCACCAGGTGCCGGTTCAGGATGAACGACCGCCAGTTCAGTTCGTGCTCCTCGCAGGCGAGCTGGACGTCCGGGATGCGGGTCAGCAGCGCGTCGACGCCGACATCGGCGATGGCACGGCCGATGTCCTGGCCCGGGCATTCGTGGGGTCCGCCGCCGAAGGCGAGGTGGGAGCGGTTGCCCTGCATATTGGCGTTCGGTTCGGGGCGCACGCGTGGGTCGACGTTGCCCGGCGCGATACCGAAGAGGAGAGCGTCGCCCCGGCGGACGCGCTGACCACCCAACTCGGTGTCCTGCTTGGCCACGTAGGGCAGGATGGTACTGAAGGGCGGTTCGTCCCACAGGGACTGTTCGACGGCCTCGGGCACCGTCATCTGACCACCGTTGAGCTGCGCGCGGAACCGCGGGTCGGTGAGCACGACCCGCAGTACGTTGGCGAGAAGGTTGGCGGTGGTCTCGTACGCGGCGATCAGGACCACGCGCAGATGTTGGCTGATCTCCATGTCGCTGAGCCGCGCCGGATGGTTGATCAGGTGGCTGGTGAAGTCTTCCTCGGGTTCGGCTCGGCGGCGGACGGTGAGCCGCGTCAGGGCGTCCATGATGTACGCGTTGCTGGCGATGGCGGTCTCGGTGCCCTTGAGCATGTCACGGGCGGCCTCGACGATGCGTTCGTTGTACTCCTCGGGCATGCCCAGGATCTCGCACATCACCGCCATGGGCAGGTGCTCGGCGAACTGGCTGACCAGGTCGGCACTGCCCTTCTCGCAGAACTTGTTGACGAGCAGCTGGGTCGCGCGATTGGCGTAGCGGCGAATCCCCCGATGGTCGATCGTCGACATGGCCCCGGTCACCGCGCCGCGCAGCCGTCGGTGCTCGTCCCCCTCGGCGTGGCAGCAGATGGGCTGCCAGGCGAAGTGCGGCATGAGCGGGTGATCGGGCTTGATCGTGCCGTTCTGGAGCGCGTCCCACTGCCGGGGATCACGGCAGAAGTGCGTGGGAGTACTCACCATGCGCATGTTCTCACCATGGCCAAGCACCACCCAGATCGGCACATCGTCGTGCAGCAACGCGGGAGCCACAGGCCCGTGTTCGGCGCGGAGTTCCTCGTACACGGCCCCCAGGTCCGCCGCGTCGGGCCCGTACAGCCGGCGCAGGCCGCCCGGGCCGATGCCGTGCGCGGGGCAGCCGGGGGGCGGTGCGGCCGTGGGGTCGTACGTGTCGGCCGGGGAAAAGGATTCAGGCGTCACGGTGGTCGCTCCGAAGCTGAGGTAATCAGGTGCGGGAAGTGATGGGCTCCCGGTTCGAGCGAAACCGGGAGTGCGGGGAGGTCGTGCGCCGCTCACACAGGCGCCTTCTCCACCGCCAGGGAATGAAGGAACCGCAGCAACGTCATCAGGACGTCCCGGCTGGAGGCCCGCCGGCGTGCGTCGCACTCGATGATGGGGATGTCCTTGCTGAGGTCGAGCGCGGTGCGGAGTTCCTCGGTGGAGTGCCGGGGGCCGTCGGGGAAGGTGTTGACGGCGACGACGAACGGCACTCCGCGCTCTTCGAGGCGGCCCATGACGTCGAAGCTGACTTCGAGGCGGCGGGTGTCCACCAGGACCACCGCGCCGAGGGCGCCTTCGAACAGGCCGTTCCACAGGAACCAGAAGCGCTCCTGGCCGGGGGTGCCGAAGAGGTAGAGCACAAGCTGGTCGGTGATGCTGATGCGGCCGAAGTCCATGGCCACGGTGGTGGCCGTCTTGGTCTCGGAGCCGTAGTTGTCGTCGACCCCGACACCGGCCTGGGTCATGGTCTCCTCGGTGGTCAGCGGTTTGATCTCGCTGACCGAGCCGACCATGGTCGTCTTGCCGACGCCGAAGCCGCCGACGATGACGATCTTGACCGCGGCCTCGGCGGTGTGCGGGAGGTGGTCCTCGGTTCGCGGACCGGGGATGGTGTCAGAGCTTTTGAAGTCCATGCATCACCGCTTCGAGGAGGGAACGGTCGGCCAGCGCCTGGCGGATGACCGGGGCGCGTGCCGTCACCAGTTCGGCCGTCAGCAGCTCGGTGAGCAGGACGGTCACCACGCTGAACGGGAGGCTGAGGTAGGCGGACAGCTCGGCCACGGAGAGGGGGGCCGTGCAGAGCCTGAGCAGCGCCGCCTGCTCAGGCGTGGCGGAGGGCGGTGGGTCGGCGTGCGCCACGATTAACGTGACCAGGTCGAGCTCCGAGCGCTCGGTCCCGTCGGGGCCGGTGATGACGTACAGACGCTCGGGGTTCTTCTTCGGTCCCTCGGGTGGGTTCTGGCCCTCCTGCGGGGGTTGCGGTGCCGGTTCCGGGGCTTTGGGATATCGCCGTCGGCGTTGCGGAGGAGTCATACGGTCTGCCCGTTGCGCCTGGGCGGACTGGTGAGGTGCGCGCCGATGCGGACGACCAGATCGCTCATGCGGGCGCTCATGTGGCCGGGTTCGGTGATGATGTCGGAGAGCACCGCCAGATAGGCGTTGGGGCCCGCGGCCATCAGGTAGAAGTAGCCCCCGTGGATCTCGATGAGGACCATCTTCATCTTGCCGTCGCTGCCGGGGATCTCCTGGGCGACGGCGCCCGCCAGGCTCTGGAGCCCCGCGCAGGCGGCGGCGACGCGGTCGGCGGTGTCCGGGTCTCCGCCGTGCCGTGCGATGCGCAGGCCGTCGGCGGAGAGCACCACGATCATCTCGATGCCCGGTACGCCTTTGGCGAGGTCCTGGAGCATCCAGTCGAAGTTGCCTCGCTGCTGGATCACTTGAGGTTCCCCTCGTCTTCGGCCTCGGTACGGGCCGGTTCGTCGGTCGGCTGGGTGTCTGCGGAAGAGGTGGGGCGCTTGAGGCCGTCCATGAACGCCTGGACCCACAGGCCCGGCGGGGTGTCGTCCGGCTTCGGCTCCGGTTCGGGCTCGCGCCGGGCCGTCGACCAGATGGTCGGGCGGCCCTCCCGCTCGGCGCGTTCGATCTCGGCCTGCTCGGCGTAGCGCTGGGTGAGCGAGGTCTTGACCCGGCTGCGGCGCTGCGGCAGCCCGCCCGCCGTCCACTCGGTGACCTCGGGGACGTCGTCCTCCATGGAGATCGGCGTCGTGAACTTGGGGCTGGTGGGACGGCGCCTCTTGACCGTGCGCTTGGGGCCGGGCAGGGCGCCGAGTTCGGCCTTGGGCACGGCGGTGGCGCCGATGCCGTGGGCGAGTCCGACGCCGGGCTCGTCGGTGAGCATGTCGCTGGGCACGACGAGGATGGCGCGGACGCCGCCGTAGGCGGAGGCGCGCAGGGAGACCTGCATGTCGTACGTCTTGCAGAGCCGGCCCACGACGGCGAGGCCGAGGCGCGGGGACTCTCCGAGGTCCTGGAGGTCGACGCCCGCCCTGGCACGCTCCAGCATGCCCTCGGTCCTCAGGCGGGCCTCCTCGCTGAGGCTGACGCCGGCGTCCTCGATCTCGATGCAGACGCCGGTCTGCACCTCGGTGGCGGTGACGTGCACCTTGCTCTGGGGCGGGGAGTACCGCGTGGCGTTGTCGAGGAGTTCGGCCGCGGCGTGGATCACGGGCTCGACGGCCGTGCCCTTGACGTTGACCTTGGCGATGGAGGACAGGTCGATGCGCCGGTACTCCAGGATCCGGGACATGGCGCCGCGCAGCACGCTGTAGAGCGCGACGGGCTCGGGCCACTGGCGGCCGGGGCGGCCGCCGCCGAGGACGGAGATGGAGTCGGCGAGGCGGCCGATCAGCGCGGTGCCGTGGTCGATGCGCAGGAGGTCGTCGAAGACCTCGGGGTTGCGGCCGTGGTCCTCCTCCATCTCCCGCAGTTCGTTGGCCTGCTGGTGGACGATGGCCTGGACGCGGCGGGCGATGTTCACGAAGGAGCGCTGCGCGGCGTCGCGCATGATGTCCTCGGTGTCGACGATCTTGAGCACCGTCTGGAGCAGGTGGATCTGCGCGTCGGGGAGCTTCCCCCATGCGGGGTCGACGTCGCCGAGTCGGCGAATCACCTCTGTGGGGGAACTTCCGCGGCGCAGCCAGTCCAGCGCGGTGGGCGCGATCTCCTTGGCGAACCGGATCAGGTCCTTGTCGTGCTGGGCGATGCGCTGCTGGAGATCGGCGGTCCGACGGTCGTGCTCGACGCGCTGGTCCCGCAGGTCACGGCCGCGCCGGACCGCTTCGGCCGCCACCGCGATCACCAGCAGGGTGGCGATGGCGCCGCACCAGCCGACGGCGACCCGCGCGGGCTGCTGCACCGCCGCGACGGCGGCCCCGGTCGCCGCGGCCATGACTATGGCGGGGAGCAACAGCACGCGCGCGTATGGCAGTTCACGGCGTCCTGGGGGGGATTGAACACTCACCATGTGGGCCCTCTGAGACATATCGACGGGGAGTCGCACATACAGGGAACAAGCGCACGAATACACATCAACTCGGTGCGCTGCGGGCGAGCTTAGTCCGACCGGATCATCGCCGTGTCATATTCAGCAAGCACCTGAAATCGGGCACGCGGGGGGAGTACGCTCGGCTCCATTTACACGCTGTGGCTTCATTCGAACACGGTGCGTCACGACGTACGGGCATACGAAAACGGTCACCGCGATGAGTGACGTGCCCCTGCGGACCGGGCCGCGGGACCCTGTCTCAGACCCCCGCGATGCGCAGCGCGGCGTCCGCCGTCGCCTCCGCGAACACCGACACGGACCGGTCCGGATCGGAGCGGCGGACCAGGATGACCCCCTCGATGAGCCCGAAGACCAGGTCCGTCCGCAGCTCCAGCGCACCTTTGGAGAGCGCGCCCCCGGCCGCGGTCGCGGCGATCAACTGCCGGTAGGCGTCCTTGAGTTCGTCGCGTACGGCATGGAATCCGGCGAACCGCTCGTCGCGCACCTCGGGCAGCAGGTACAGCACGCCCAGGTTGTGCGGCCCACCGCACAGGACCTCGACGTCCGCCCGGCACAGCTCCCACAGCCGCTTCTCGGCCGGGGTCGCGTCATCGGCGAGGAGCTCACGGGCGTAGGCCAGCGAAGGGGTGACCGTGGACTCCAGGAGCAGGGCGAGCAGTTCCTCCTTGCCGGAGACGTAGTGATACATGGACGCCTGGCGCATGCCGGCGCGCTCGGCGACGGCCCGGGTGGAGGTGGCCGCGTAGCCGAGGGAGGTGAACAACTCCGCGGCGGCGGCGAGGAGTTCCTCGCGCGGCTCCAGGCCGCTGTCCGGCCGCTGCGCGGCGCGCGGCCTGCCGACCCGGCGGCCCGCCCCTGCCCGTGCTGCTCCCATGCGTTCGATCCTCGCACACCGGCGCTCTCCGCGATCTTCGTGAGGGCCCGGTAACCGGTCGGCAACGCCACGGCAACGCAGGTGACGCGCCCTGTGCCTAATTTCTGTCGAGCGACAGAAATACCCCGGAGGCCCGACCACCGGAGACCACGACCCGCGGGACAGGACCGAGACCGACAGCCGGAGGTGCCGGTATGGCGACACAGACCACGTACGGAGCCCGTGACCACGCGCGCGCCCAGGAGGGCGCCCGCGCCGAGGCGATGCCCGTCGTCCCGGCCCGGGACTGGCCCGAGCCTCCCTGCGAGGCGGACCGCCTGGTGTGGGCCGAGACGGTCGCGGGCGGCAACTACACCCACCGGATGCTGGCCCGCGGCACCGAGCTGCGCCTGACCGATCCGCGCGGTGACGCCTGCGCCCACCTGCTGCTGTACGCGGCCGACCGCCCCTGGGAGCGGCTGAACGTCGCCGACACGGTGAAGGTCCAGTGGAACGCCTACCTCGGCGAGGGGCAGCTGCTCCTCTCCGACCAGGGCCGCGTCCTCGCCTCGGTCGTCGCCGACGGCTCCGGCCGGCACGACGCCCTGTGCGGCACCTCCACCCTGGCCCGCAACACCGGGCGCTACGGCGACGGCACTCCCCAGGGCCCCTCCCCCGCGGGCCGCGAGCTGTTCAAGCTGGCCGCGGCGAAGAACGGCCTCCAGCCGCGCGACCTGCCGCCGTCCCTGTCCTTCTTCCAGGGCGTGGAGGTCCGCGAGGACGGCGTCCTGGACTTCACCGGCTCGGCCGGCCCCGGCGCACACGTCACCCTGCGCGCCGAGCAGGACGTCACCGTGCTGATCGCCAACGTGCCGCATCCCTGTGACCCGCGCCCCGAGTACGTCAGCACCCCGCTGGAGGTGCTCGCCTGGCGCGCCGAGGCCACCCGCCCCGGCGACCCGCTGTGGGACGCCACTCCCGAGGGCCGCCGCGCCTTCCTCAACACCGTCGAATTCCTCGCCGCGAGGGGGCTCGCATGAAAGCCGCCGCTCCTGTGAAGACCGTCGTTCCCGCCCGCGCCGCCTGGTCGGCCGTCGTCCGCGCCGGCGAGACGCTCACCATCACCGACCTGCACGGCAACCAGGCCGTCGACTTCCTCGTCTACGACGCCCAGGACACCTCGGTCCGCTACAGCGCCCCCGACACCGTCCACGCCCAGGGCGGGATCTTCCTGACCACGGGCAGCGTGCTGATGTCGAACGAGTACACCCCGCTGATGACGGTGGTCGCCGACGACGTGGGCCGGCACGACACGGTCGGCGGCGCCTGCTCCAAGGAGTCCAACACCCTGCGCTACGGCCACCACACCTGGTCGCAGCACGCCTGCGTGGACAACTTCCTGGCCGAGGGCGCGAAGTACGGCCTCGGCAAGCGCGACCTCGTCTCCAACATCAACTGGTACATGAACGTGCCGGTCGAGAAGGACGGCACCCTCGGCATCGTCGACGGCCTGTCCGCGCCGGGACTGTCCCTGACCCTGCGCGCCGAGCGGGACGTCCTCGTCCTGGTCTCCAACTGCCCGCAGATCAACAACCCGTGCAACGGCTTCGAGCCGACGGCGGTGGAGATGACGATCACCGGAGCCGGCGAGCGAGGGGCCACCGCATGAGCTTCGACACCCTGCTGGTCGCCAACCGGGGCGAGATAGCGGTCCGGATCATCCGTACTGCCCGCGCCCTGGGTCTCAGGACCGTGGCGGTGTACTCCGACGCCGACCGCTCGGCCCCGCACGTCCGGCTCGCCGACGAGGCGGTGCGGCTCGGCCCGGCGCCCGCGAAGGAGTCGTACCTCGACGCCGACCTGGTGCTGAAAGCGGCCAAGGACACCGGCGCGGGCGCGATCCATCCCGGCTACGGCTTCCTGTCCGAGGACGCCGGGTTCGCGCGGCGGTGCGAGGAGGCCGGGATCGTCTTCGTGGGGCCCACGCCCGAGCAGCTGAAGCTGTTCGGCGCCAAGCACACCGCGCGGGCGGCGGCCGAGGCGGCGGGAGTGCCGCTGGCACCGGGGACCGGGCTGCTGGGCTCGGTGGACGAGGCGCTGTCCGCGGCGGCCGCCATCGGCTATCCCGTCATGCTCAAGGCGACCGGCGGGGGCGGCGGCATCGGCATGTCGGCCTGTCGCTCCGCCGGCGAACTCACGGATGCCTGGGAGCGGGTGCAGCGCGTGGCCGCCGCCTCCTTCTCCTCGGCCGGCGTCTTCCTGGAACGGCTGGTGGAGCACGCCCGCCATGTCGAGGTGCAGGTCTTCGGCGACGGCGACGGCACCGTGGTCACCTTCGGGGACCGCGACTGCACCCTCCAGCGCCGCCACCAGAAGGTGCTGGAGGAGGCCCCGGCCCCCGGCCTGCCCGCCCACGTCCGCGAGCAACTGAAGGTCGCCGCACGCGACTTGTGCGCGTCGGTCGACTACCGCTCCGCCGGGACCGTCGAGTTCGTCTACGACGCCGCCCACGAGGAGGCCTGGTTCCTGGAGGTCAACACCCGCCTCCAGGTGGAGCATCCGGTCACCGAGGAGATCTACGGCGTCGACCTGGTCGAGTGGATGCTCCGCCTCGCCCGCGGCGAGACACACGTCGTCCGCGCCCCCGGCCCGGCGCGCGGCCACGCCGTCGAGGCGCGCCTGTACGCCGAGGATCCCTCCCGCGACCACCGGCCCGGCGCGGGCCTGCTGACCCGGGTGGAGTTCCCGCCGGGCGTGCGGGTCGACGGCTGGGTGGAGACCGGCACCGAGGTGACGACGTCGTACGACCCGATGCTCGCGAAGATCATCGCGTACGGCCCGGACCGGCAGC
This sequence comes from Streptomyces lincolnensis, assembly GCF_001685355.1. Classification (GTDB taxonomy): domain Bacteria; phylum Actinomycetota; class Actinomycetes; order Streptomycetales; family Streptomycetaceae; genus Streptomyces; species Streptomyces lincolnensis. Next base: position 2,204,317 of record NZ_CP016438.1, read on the forward strand.
GCGCGCTGGAGCGGCTGGACGAGGCCCTGGCCCGCACCCGTGTCGACGGCATCGAGACCAACCTGGGCCTGGTGCGGGCGGCGCTCACCCGGCCGGACTTCCGGCGGGCCGCGCACTCCACCGCGACGCTCGCCTCCGTGAGCGACCCGACGCCCCGGATCGAGGTCGTCGCGGGCGGCACGCTCACCACCGTGCAGGACTGGCCGGGCCGTACCGGTCACTGGCAGGTCGGGGTGCCGCCGTGCGGCCCGATGGACGACCGTTCCTTCCGGCTCGGCAACCGCGCGCTCGGCAACGACGAGAGCGCGCCGGGCCTCGAATGCACGCTCCAGGGGCCGGCGCTGCGGTTCACGCACCCCACGACCGTGTGTGTGACGGGCGCGCCGGCCCCGGTCACCGTGGACGGCACGCCCATCGCCCAGTGGGAGCCGGTGCCGGTTCCGGCGGGCGCCGTACTGGAGATCGGCGCCCCCCACGCCCACGGCCTGCGGACCTACGTGCTGTTCGCCGGAGGTCTCGACGTCCCCGCCTTCCTGGGCAGCGCGAGCACCTTCACGCTCGGCCGGTTCGGCGGGCACGGCGGCCGGGCGCTGCGCACCGGGGATGTGCTGCACGGCGGAGGCCCGGCCGAGGGGGCCGAGGGGACACCGGTCACCGACATCCCCTCCTACGGCTCGACGTGGCACATCGGCGCCGTCGAAGGCCCGCATGCCGCCCCGGAGTTCTTCACCGAGGACGACATCCACGACTTCTACGCCGCCGACTGGAAGGTCCACTTCAACTCGGCGCGCACCGGTGTCCGCCTGGTCGGCCCGAAGCCGCGCTGGGCGCGCACCGACGGCGGCGAGGCGGGCCTGCACCCCTCCAACATCCATGACACCCCATACTCCGTCGGCGCCGTCGACTACACGGGCGACATGCCGGTGCTGCTCGGCCCGGACGGCCCCTCGCTCGGCGGGTTCGTGTGCCCGGCGACGGTCGCTTCGTGGGAACGCTGGAAGCTGGGCCAGCTGCGGCCCGGCGACACGGTCAACTTCGTCCCGGTGCACGTCGACGGCTCGGACCGCCCGGCCATCGTGGACGGCGGCATCCTCGCCCGCGACGGCGACGTGACCTACCGCCGCAGCGGCGACGACAACCTGCTGGTCGAGTTCGGCCCCATGCAGCTGGACCTGGCCCTGCGGATGCGCGTCCACGCCCTGATGGAGGCGGTGGCCGGACAGGGCCCGGAGGGCATCACCGACCTCACCCCCGGCATCCGCTCCCTCCAGATCCAGGCGGACCCGAACCGCCTCCCCCAGCCCGAACTCCTCGCCGCCGTCCGGGAGATCACCGCTTCCCTGCCCCCGACCGACGAACTGGTGGTCCCCTCCCGCACGGTCCATCTCCCCCTGTCCTGGGACGACCCGGCGACCCGCGAGGCGATCGCCCGCTACATGGCGGGCGTCCGCGACGACGCGCCCTGGTGCCCGTGGAACATCGAGTTCATCCGCCGCGTCAACGGCCTGGAGTCCGTCGAGGACGTCCACCGCACGGTCTTCGACGCCGAATACCTCGTCCTGGGCCTGGGAGACGTCTACCTGGGCGCCCCCGTGGCCACCCCGCTCGACCCGCGCCACCGCCTGGTGACCACCAAGTACAACCCGGCGCGCACCTGGACGGCGGAGAACTCCGTCGGCATCGGCGGCGCGTACCTGTGCGTGTACGGCATGGAGGGTCCCGGCGGCTACCAGTTCGTGGGCCGGACGACCCAGGTGTGGTCGGCCTGGCAGCAGCGGGGCGCGTTCGAGCCGGGCTCGCCCTGGCTGCTGCGCTTCTTCGACCGGATCAGGTGGTATCCGGTGGACGCGGACGAACTCCTTCAGCTGCGCGCCGACATCATCTCCGGCCGCTTCGTCCCGCGCATCGAGGAGGGCACCTTCTCGCTCGCCGAGTACCAGGCCTTCCTGGCCGAGCACGCCGGGTCCGTCGCGGAGTTCAGGTCCCGCCAGCAGGCGGCCTTCTCGGCGGAACGGGACGCCTGGGAGGCCGCGGGCGAGTTCACCCGCGCCGAAGCCGTGGCCGCGCCGGCCGCACCCCCGAAGGACATCGAGATCCCCGCGGGCGGCCGCCTGGTGGAAGCCGAGTTCGCCGCCTCCGTATGGCAGGTGAACGTCGAACCCGGCGACACCGTGACGGCCGGACAACCGCTGCTCACCCTGGAGGCCATGAAGATGGAGTCCCGGGTGCCCGCGCCGATCACCGGCGTGGTCGCGGAGATCCTGGCCGGACCGGGTGACCAGGTGGAGGCGGGAACGGCCCTGGTCGTCCTGGCCCCCGCCGCTCAGTGAGACCTGGCCCCCGCCGCTCAGTGAAACAGGAGAAGCAGATGTCCCGCACCGTCGCCCGCGTCCGGGCCGCCTACGCCCGTATCGAGGCCGTGAACCGCCCCGAGATCTGGATCGACCTGCGCCCGGCACCGGAGGTCGAGGCAGAGGCCCGTGCGGTCGACGAGCGGCTCGCCGCGGGCGACCACCTCCCTCTCGCCGGCCGCCTGTTCGCCGCCAAGGGCAACATCGACGTGGCCGGCCTGCCCACCACCGCGGGCTGCCCGTCGTACGCCTACGCCCCCGAGGCGGACGCGCCGGTCGTCGCCCGCCTCCGTGCCGCCGGCGCGATCGTGCTGGGCACCACGAACCTGGACCAGTTCGCGACGGGCCTGGTGGGGACCCGGTCGCCGTACGGCGCGGTCCGCAGCGCGCACGACCCGTCGAGGGTGAGCGGCGGCTCCAGTGCCGGCTCGGCGGTCGCCGTGGCGCTCGGCATCGTGGATGTCGCGCTCGGCACCGACACCGCGGGCTCGGGCCGCGTCCCGGCCGCCTTCAACGGCATCGTCGGCCTCAAGCCCACCCGGGGCCTGGTCCCCACGGCGGGTGTCGTCCCGGCCTGCGCGTCGATCGACTGCGTGACCGTCTTCGCCCGCACGCTCCCGGAGGCCGAGCAGGCCCTCGCGTACATGGCGTCGCCGCCCGACCGCGACCTTGCGCCCCTCCCGCAGCGCGCGCCGGGGCCCTGGCGCATCGCGGTCGCCTCCCGCGCGCACCTCGGCGAACTGGACGAGGGCTGGGCCGAGGCCTACGACGACGCCGTCGACCGACTGGCCGCGGCGGGCGCGTCGGTACGGGAAATCGACCTCGGCCCCTTCATCGAGGCCGCCGCGATGCTCTACCAGGGCGCGTTCGTCGCCGAGCGCTACACGGCCGTGGGGAGCTTTGTCGACAAGGCAACAGCCGAGGGGGATGACTCCCTCGACCCCACCGTGGCCGGCATCATCACCCGGGCCCGTGACATCCCGGCCCACCGGCTCTTCACCGACACCGCCCACCTGGCGACCCTGCGCACCCGCGCCCTGGCGGAACTGGCCGACGCCGACGCCCTGTTGCTGCCGACCACTCCCGGCCACCCGACCCTCGCCGACGTGGCCGCCGACCCGCTGGGCGCCAACGCCCGGCTGGGCCGCTTCACCAACTCCACCAATCTCTTCGACCTGGCGGCGGTCGCCGTCCCGGCCGGCGAGGTCGACGGCCTCCCCTTCGGCGTCATGCTGATCGGCCCGGCTTTCACGGACGAGCGCCTCGCGAGGGTCGCGGCGCTCCTCCAGCCGGAGACCGAGCTGGCGGTGGTGGGAGCCCACCTGACGGGCCAGCCCCTGAACCCCCAACTCCTGTCCCTGGGCGCCCGTTTCTCCCGTACGACCACGACGGCCCCCGTGTACCGCTTGCACGCCCTGGCGACCCAGCCGCCCAAGCCGGGCCTGGTCCACGTCGGCGAGGGTGGCGCGGCGATCGAAACGGAGGTCTGGCGCCTGCCGGCGGAGGGCCTGGGCCGCCTCCTGGCCGCCCTCCCCCGCCCGATGGCACTGGGCAGGGTGGAACTGGCGAACGGAACCCAGGTTCCAGGGTTCTTGTGCGAACCAGAGGCCCTGACAAACGCCGAGGACATCACGCGATACGCGAGCTGGCGGAACTATCTGGAGCACAGGGAAAGCTGATCACCCTAAGGGGCGCGGGGAACTGCGCGACCAGCCACGACCGGCGCGCAGCCACCCGACAAGATCACCCCACCGACGAGTAGGCCACAACCCCCCGCAGCAACTGATCAACCGCCTTGCGCGCGTTCTTGGCGACGGTCGAGCTCTCCCCGCCGGACACGGGAGCCGCCGCCGAGATCTGCCCGAGCACGTCGATCACCTGCTTGCACCAGCGCACGAAGTCCCCCGCCGGCATCTCCGCCTCACGCAGGACCTCGTCGAGCCCCTTGCCCGACGCCCACATGTACGCGGCCCAGGCGAACCCGAGATCCGGCTCGCGCTGCCCGACGCCCTCGGTCTGGCTGATCCGGAAGTCCTCCTCCAGGGCGTCCAGCCGCCCCCAGATCCGCACCATCTCCCCGAGCGCGGCCTTGGCCTTGCCCGAGGGCAGCTTCGGCGCCATCGCGTCGTCGCCGACCCGCGACTCGTACACCAGGGCCGAGACACAGGCGGCCAGTTCGGCCGGAGCCAGCCCGTCCCAGACGCCTGCCCGCAGACACTCGCTGGCCAGCAGGTCGAGCTCACCGTACAACCGGGCGAGCCGCTTGCCGTGTTCGGTGACCTCGTCGCCGCGCAGGTAGTCCAGCTCGGTCAGCAGCGCGACGATCCGGTCGAAGGTCCGCGCGATGGTGTTCGTGCGCCCCTCGATGCGCCGCTCCAACTGCGAGGTGTCCCGCAGCAGTCGGTGATACCGCTCGGCCCACCGGGCGTGGTCCTCGCGGTCGTCGCACCCGTGGCAGGCGTGCGCGCGGATCGCCGTCCGCAGCCGGGCGATCTCCCGGTCGTCGGCGGCGTCCGACCGCTTCTTGCGGGCCCGCTCCGGCGGAATGTGCCCCGCCTTGGTGCGCAGCGCGGAGGCGAGATCCCGACGGGACTGCGGGGAACGCGGGTTGAAGGACTTCGGGATCCGCATCCGCTCCAGCGCCTCCACGGGCACCGGGAAGTCCATCGACGCGAGCCGCTTGACCTGCCGCTCGGCGGTCAGCACCAGCGGCCGCGGCCCGTCGTGGTGCTCGAAGCCGCGGTGGCCGTTGGACCGCCCGGCCGGCAGTCCGGGGTCCAGCACCAGTGCCAGGCCCGCGTACTTGCCGGTCGGCACATGGATGACATCACCCGGCTTGAGCTTCTCCAACGCGACGGCGGCCTCGGCGCGCCGCTGGTTGACGCCCTGGCGGGCCAGCTCGGTCTCCCGGTCCTTCAGGTCGCGCCGCAGTCGCGCGTACTCCTCGAAGTCGCCGAGGTGGCAGGTCATGGAGGCCTTGTAGCCCTCAAGACCCTCCTCGTTGCGCTGCACCTGGCGCGAGATGCCGACGACCGACTTGTCGGCCTGGAACTGCGCGAAGGACGTCTCCAGCAGCTCCCGCGAGCGGTGCCGCCCGAACTGCTCGACGAGGTTGACGGCCATGTTGTACGACGGCTTGAAGCTGGACCGCAGCGGATACGTACGCGTGCCGGCCAGTCCCGCGAGGTGCTCGGGGCTGCTCCCGCGCTGCCACAGCACGACCGCGTGGCCCTCGACATCGATGCCGCGCCGCCCCGCACGCCCCGTCAGCTGGGTGTACTCACCGGGCGTGATGTCGGCGTGCTGCTCGCCGTTCCACTTGACGAGCTTCTCCAACACCACCGAGCGGGCGGGCATGTTGATGCCCAGGGCGAGCGTCTCGGTCGCGAACACGGCCTTGACCAGGCCGCGGACGAAGAGCTCCTCGACGACCTCCTTGAACGTCGGCAGCATGCCCGCGTGGTGGGCTGCGATACCGCGCTCCAGGCCCTCCAGCCATTCGTAGTACCCGAGGACGTGCAGGTCCTCGGTCGGGATGGAGGCGGTGCGCTCCTCCACCAGCGACCGCACCCGCTCCCGCGCCTCGTCGTCGTTCAGTCGCAGCCCCGCGTGCAGGCACTGCTGGACCGCGGCCTCGCAGGCGGCGCGGCTGAAGATGAACGTGATGGCGGGGAGCAGTCCCTCGGCGTCGAGCCGTTCGATGACCTCGGGCCGGCTCGGCGTCCACACCCGCGAACGCTGGCGGCGCTCACGCTCCCGGTCGGCCTCGCGCATCGAACGGCCGCGTCTGCGGTCCTGGTACGACGGACGCTGTGCCTCCATCCGGGCCAGCCGGGTGAGGTCGGGGTTGACGGCCTTCTTGCTGCCCTCACCCTCCTCGAACAGGTCGTACATCCGCCGGCCGGCCAGCACGTGCTGGAACAGCGGTACGGGCCGGTGCTCGGAGACGATCACCTCGGTGTCGCCGCGGACGGTGTCGAGCCAGTCGCCGAACTCCTCGGCGTTGGACACGGTCGCCGAGAGCGAGACCAGCGTGACCGACTCGGGGAGGTGGATGATCACCTCTTCCCATACGGCGCCCCGGAAGCGGTCGGAGAGGTAGTGCACCTCGTCCATGACCACGTATCCGAGGCCGAGCAGGGTCTGCGAGCCCGCGTAGAGCATGTTCCGCAGCACCTCGGTGGTCATCACGACCACCGGGGCATCGGAGTTGACGCTGTTGTCGCCGGTGAGCAGGCCCACCTTCTCGGCGCCGTAGCGGCGGCACAGGTCGGCGTACTTCTGGTTCGACAGCGCCTTGATGGGTGTCGTGTAGAAACACTTCTTGCCCTGCTGGAGGGCGAGGTGGACGGCGAACTCGCCGACGATCGTCTTGCCGGAGCCGGTGGGCGCGGCCACCAGAACGCCCTTCCCCGCCTCGAGAGCCTGACAGGCCTCGATCTGGAAGGGGTCGAGGCCGAAGTCGTACATCTCGCGGAAGGTAGCGAGCGCGGTGGCCTGCTCGACAGCGCGCCTGCGTGCTGCCGCGTACCGCTCGGCCGGGGAGAGGTCCTCTGTCATCTTGTCTACGAGACTACCCGCCACCACTGACAGTCCACTCGATCTTTATCGACCGTCCCGCATCCCAGAACGACCGGGGACGCCCGGCGACGCCCGGCGGCCGCGGCTCGGGGTCCAGGACAGCGGCCGTCGGCATCCGCCCCGAGCCCCGTGCCGCCCTTCGCCCTCGCCCTCCCCCGGCGTCCTACGTGATGGGGAAATCGAAATAGGTGTCCGGATAGGGCTCGTCGTCGAGCGTGTAATGCCACCACTCGCAGGCGTACGCGCTGAAACCGCACGTCTCCATGAGGGACCGCAGGTGCTGCCGGTTCCGCGCTTCGACGGGCGTGATCCCTTGGGCACCATGGTGCGAGACGGGATCCATCAGGTCATGGTCGCCGCCCATGGGAAGGAGCTCACCGGTGGCCAGGTCATAGAGCGTGAGGTCGATGGTGCTGCCCCGGCTGTGGCCCGACCTGGGGGCCACATATCCGTTCTCGAACATCTCGGCCCTGCCGATGTTCGGATAGTGCCGCGGCTTGGTCCGGCCGTCCTCCGGCTGCCGTGACCAGCGCAGAAAGCAGTCGACGGCGCGCTGCGGGCGATAGCCGTCCCAGAGCAGCAGGCCGAATCCCCGCGTTCCGGCCTTCTCCCGTACCCGTTCCAGGGCCGCGCACAGAGCCCTCGTGCCGACGACCCGATTGGCCAGATACCCGTCCACCGGTTTGCCGGTGAAGTTGTCCCAGGTGGCGTACTTGGCATCCCAGCGTATTCCGGGCCCCAGCTCGTCCACGAAGACGAAGTCGTCCTTCATCGACTCCTTCGACTCCTTCGGTTCCATCGTTCTCATCGACTTCACCGGATTTTCCCTGTGAGGGCGAGGGACACCGTCCGGTCGATCACCTCGGAGAGCGGCAAACCCGCGGCGGCCATCATCCTGGGATAGCGGCTGTACGAGGTCATGCCGGGGAAGGTGTTGACCTCGTTGAGGACGACTTCTCCGTCCACCTTGAGGAACATGTCCACCCGTGAAAGGCCGCTGCACCCCAGGGCCCGGTACACGGCCTTGGCCGTTTCCTGGACGAGCAGACGTGACTCTTCCGGAATGTCTGCGGGAACGATCGCCGTGGAGTTCTCGGAACCGGTCTCGGGGGTGTCTTCCTGATGGATCCTGAAGAATCCGTGCGAGAGCGCGATGCGGTCCACCTCGCCGGCCACGAGATCCGCCTCGTTCCCGAGGATGGCGCAGCCGATTTCACTGCCCACGACAGCCTCTTCGATCAGCACCTTCGAGTCGTACCGCCGCGCCAGGCCGACCGCACTCGGAAGTTCCGCTTCCCGGGACACCTTGGTGACGCCGAAGGACGATCCCGAGCGGGCCGGTTTCACGAAGACCGGATAGGTGAGCTGTGCGGGATCGATGGTCTCGTTCGCCGTGACGGTCCAGAAGTTCGGCGTGGCGATTCCGGCGCTTCTGGCGACGACGTAGGCGAGCGATTTGTCCATGCACACGGCGGAACTCTGGATGTCGCAGCCGATGTACGGGATTCCGGAGAGTTCCAGCAGACCCTGCATCGCGCCGTCCTCGCCGAGTGTGCCGTGCAGCACGGGCAGCACGACGTCCAGCCGGATCGTTCCGTGGCGCCCCTGTTCCAGAAGGAGCAGTCCGTGCGTGGTGCTGTCCGGAGACAGCGCGACCGGACGGCAGGCGCCGTTCTCCCACTCCGCTTCGGGCCCGTCGCAGAGCTTCCAGGCACCGCTCTCGGTGATCCCGACGTAGAAGGGTTCGTACCTGTCGAGATCGAGGTTCCGGGCCACCTCGCGCGCCGACTTGACGGAGACGGAGTGCTCCTCGGAACGGCCACCGAATATGACGCCGACCTTCAGCTTAGCCATGCTGATTCCCGCTTTCGAATGCCAGACAGTTGGTGAGGGAGTTCTTCACGGTGTCGCGCAGGGCGTGGTCCGTGTAGTAGGCGGTGTGCGGAGTGATGAGCGCGTTCGGCAACTCCTGAAGCCGCAACAGTGCTTTGCTTTCGATGGGTATGTCCCGGCAGTCGCCGTAGAAGATGCCTTCCTCGCCTTCTACGACATCCAGCGCCGCACCGCCCAGCCTGCCGCTCTCCAGTTCCTGCACCAGAGCCTCGGTGTCGATGAGCGCACCACGCCCGGTGTTGACGATCAGCGCACCGTTCTTCATCCGCGCAAGGCGCCGTCGATTCAGCAGATGGCGTGTCTGCGGGGTGAGCGGCGCATGCAGGGTGATCAGGTCGCTCCGCCGCAGCAGCTCATCGAGCGGAACGTACTCGACAGCAATCCCGGGACGGTCGACGGGGCGATTGTCATGGGCCACCATTCGGCAGCCGAAACCCCGGAGCCGGCCCATGACCGCCGCGCCGATACGGCCTGTTCCGATCACTCCGACGGTCAGATCGCGCAGCTCTTTTCCGCGCAGTTCGCTCAGTCGGTAGTCGTGCATGTCGGTGCGCCGGACGATGGATTTCGCATCCCGTATCGCCATCAGCATGAGCATCAGCGTGTGGTCGGCCACGCTGTCCGGCGAGTAGGAGACGTTTTCGACACGGATGCCGATGCTCTCCGCGTATTCCACGTCGATGTGGTTGCGGCCGATGCTCCGCGTGGAGACATAGGCCACTCCGGCCCGGTCGAGTGCACGCAGAGTGGCGTGGGTGACGGGCGTCTTGTGGCCGACACTGATGCACCGGCTGCCGGAGGCCAGTTCGGCAGTGGCTTCGGAGACCGGTGCGTCGGTGATGGCCGGCCGCACACCGAGAGCGGGAGCCAGCTCGCGGAACAGAACGGCTTCGTCCGGACCGCACCCGTACATGGTGATGCGGGTCTTTTCGCTGTGGGTCATGCCTCCAGTCAAAGCGGCGTTCTGTTGCCGGAGCGTATGGGGTTTTCCATATGCTCGCGATACGTCCCGGCGCCTTGACTGGAGGCATGACTTTCAGCGAACCAGGCACGACTTCCCGGGAATCGGCGTGATTCCGCTCAGCGTCGGAGAGATCGCCGAAATCGTCGGCGGAAAAGCCGAGGGCGACACATCCGTGACCGTGACCGCGCCGGCCGTGCTCGACGGTCGGCGGGCCGATCCGGGCGGCCTCTTCGTCGCCTTCACCGGCGAGCACGCCGACGGCCATGACTACGCGGAGCAGGCCGGGCGGGCCGGTGCGGTGGCCGTGCTCGGCTCCCGGCCCACGCCGCTGCCCACCGTCGTCGTCGAGGACACCCGGGCCGCGCTGCACCTGCTCGCCGCCCACGTCGTGGCCCGGCTGCGCGACGGGCTGACCGTCGTCGGGGTGACCGGCTCGCAGGGCAAGACCGGCACCAAGGACCTGCTGGCGGGCGTCCTTTCGGGCGCCGGGCCGACGGTCGCCACGATCGGCTCGCTCAACAACGAACTCGGGGTGCCGCTCACCATGCTGCGCGCCCGGGCGGCCACCCGGTTCCTCGTCCTGGAGATGGGAGCCCGCCATGTCGGCGACATCGCCGCGCTCACCGGCCTGGTCGCGCCCGACATCGCCGTCGTCCTCAACGCCGGCCTGGCCCACCTCGGTGAGTTCGGGTCGCGCGCCGCCATCGCCCGGACCAAGGGCGAACTGGTGCGGGGGCTCGCGCCCGGCGGCACCGCCGTCCTCAACGCCGACGATCCCCGGGTGGCCGCGATGCGCGCGCTCACCGACGGGCCGGTGCTGACCTTCGGCCGGGCGGCCCACGCCGACGTACGGGCGCTCGGCCTGGTCCTCGACCGGCTGGGCCGGCCTTCCTGCACGCTGCGGGCCGGCGCCGCCTCGGCTCCCGTCACGCTGCCGCTCGTCGGCGCCCACCAGGCGCTCAACGCGTCGGCCGCCGCGGCGGCGGCACTCGCGGCCGGCGTTCCCCTCGGCCTGGCCGCGGCGGCGCTGGCCACCGCCTCGCTGTCGCCGTGGCGGATGGAGCCGCGCGACCTCGCCTGCGGGGCGACGCTGCTCAACGACTCCTACAACGCCAATCCCGACTCGGTCCGCGCCGCCCTGGACGCGCTGGCGGCCGTCGAGGGCGGGCGCCGCATCGCCGTACTGGGCGAGATGCTCGAACTCGGCGACGACAGCGAGGCCGAGCACCGGGCCGTCGGGGCGTACGCCGCCGCCCGGGCCGACGTGGTGGCCGCCGTCGGCGAGGCCGCCCGGCCGATCGCCGACGGCGCGGGCGAGCGGGCGGTGGTCCTCGGCGGCAACGACGCGGCCGTCGACTGGCTGCGCGGCCGGCTCACGGCCGGCGATGTGGTGCTGGTCAAGGCGTCCCGCGGGGTGCGCTTCGACGAAGTCGCCGCCGCACTCGCGTAGTCGGCCATGAGGCTCAGCGCCCGCGCCGTCTCATGTAGAGGTCGAAGGCCCGGTAGACCATCGGCCGCAGCGGCAGGTCCCACTCGCCGACGTACCGCACCGCCCGGCCGCCGGTGCCGACCTTGAACCGGACCAGGCCGACGTGCGGGTCGTCGGCGTCGAGGGTGGGGGTGATGCCGCGCAGGTCGTACACGTCGCAGCCGGCCGCGAGCGCGTCGCGGATCATCGCCCACTGGCAGGCGTTGGAGCCGCGCACCTCACGCTTCTCGGTGGCGGAGGCGCCATAGGCGTACACCGCGTGCGCGCCGACGCGGACCAGGACGGTGGCGGCGACCAGGTCGCCCTGGTGGTGGGCCAGATAGAGCGTGATCCGCTCGGGGTCCTCGGCGCTCAGCGCCGCGAACATGGTCTCGAAGTAGCGCAGCGGCCGGGGCGTGAAGCGGTCGCGCTCGGCGGTGTGGACGTAGAGGTCGTGAAACGCCTTGAGGTCCTGCGCACCCGCGCCGACCGTGACCTCGACGCCCTCCTTGGCCGCCTTCTTGATGTTGCGGCGCCACTGCTGGTTCATGACCCTGAGCAGTTCGTCCTCGGTCCTGCCCGCCAGCGGGACCTCGTACTTGAACTGGGGATGCCCGACCCCGAACCCGTCCTGCGGGCTCTGCGGCAGCCAGCCCGCGTCCTTGAGCCGCCTGCTCACGCGGGCGCCGACCGGGTAACTCCCCTGCCCGGGCAGGTCGGTCAGCCGCCTGATGTCCGGATCGGCGACGCCCTCCTTGACCTGGGCGGCGCTCCACGTGTCCGTGACCACCGGCGGGCCGAGCCGGATCGCGAACGCGCCGTGCGCCTTGAGATACACCGCCAGCGGATCGAGCCACGCCCCGATCTCGCCGCCCCAGTCGATGACCGGGCCCTCGGGCAGATACGCCAGCGTGAAGCGGTCGAGCCGCGGCACCGGGCGGTGCAGGACGAGCCCCGCACCGATCAGACGCCGACCGGCGAACCAGCCGAGGGACTCGCTGCGCCACTCGGTCTTGACGCGGCCCCACGCCGGGGTCTGGAGAAAGCTGACCGACCGCTGGGCCCGCACGAACGCCACATGCTCGGCAGCGCTGATCGGCCTGACGACCGGGTTCCCGACCGCTCGTACTGGTTCGCTGTAGGACATGCGAGCAGTCGATACGGGGGGATGTTGCCCGGGCGTATGCAGTTCTCGATACGCCGACGATATGTGCCCGCTCGTAGCCTCGACGTATGCGGGCCTTGATCATCGAGGATGAGTCCCCCTCAGAGGATGAGTCCCACTCATGGGGGTGGTGACCGTGCACAGGCAGCCCGGCTTGAGCGTCCGCCTCAAACTCACCCTCAGCTACGCCGGATTCCTCCTGCTCGCGGGGGTCTTCCTGCTCGTCGCCGTGGGCGTGTTCCTCCTGCGGCAGGGGTGGTTGCAGACCAATGAATCGGGGGCGGTGAGAGTCACTCCGGGCACCCTCTTCGTGCGCGGTTTCGCCTCGACGGCCGCCGCGGTCATGGTGTTCCTCCTGGTGTTCGGCCTCCTGGGAGGATGGATCCTCGCCGGACGCATGCTCGCCCCTCTGGACCGCATCGCACACGCCACCCGCACGGCCACGGCCGGCTCGCTGTCCCACCGGATCGAACTGCCGGGCCGCAGGGACGAGTTCCGCGAACTCGCCGACGCCTTCGACATGATGCTCGCGCAGCTAGAAGCACACGTCGCGGAACAGCAGAGATTCGCCGCCAACGCCTCCCACGAACTGCGTACCCCACTGGCGATCTCGAAGGCACTCATCGACGTCGCCCGCGCCGACCCGCACCACGACACCGGCGAACTCGTCGACCGCCTCCACACCGTCAACACCCGGGCCATCGACCTCACCGAGGCACTGCTCCTGCTCAGCCGCGCCAAGCAGCGGTCCTTCACCCGCGAACACGTCGACCTGTCCCTCGTCGCGGAGGAAGCGGCCGAAACGCTCCACCCGCTCGCGGAGAAGCACGGCGTCACCATCGAGACCCGCGGCGACATCACGCCCGCGCTCGGATCGCCCGCGCTCCTGCTCCAGCTCACCACGAACCTCGTCCACAACGCGATCGTCCACAACCTGCCGGAACAGGGCACCGTCCGGGTCCACACCGGCGTCCGCCCCCGGAGCGCGGTACTCACCGTCGAGAACACCGGCGAGCGGCTCACCCCCCAGCTGGTCGCGACCCTCACCGAGCCCTTCCGGCGCGGCACCGAGCGCATCCACACCGACCAGGCGGGCGTCGGCCTGGGTCTGGCCATCGTCAAGACCATCACCGAGGCACACGACGGAACCCTCACGCTCACCCCGCGCCCTGCCGGCGGGCTCCGCATCACCGTGGAACTGCCCACGGCCTCAGGAGGGTGAGCCGGAGGCCCGACGACAGAGGGCCCACCGGTTCGTCCCGGTGAGCCCTTCGTGCGCGGTGCGGAAGATCAGGTCAGGTCACGTCGTCGTACCCGTTGACCCGTTCCGTGCTCGACTGCTCGGGCAGCGCCCGGCTTGCGGAGACGGTCTCGACCTCGCCGACGTCCTCGGGCGTGAGATCCAGCTCGGAGGCCTCGTCGTCATCGGGGCCCAGAGCGTCGCGGCGACGCCGACGCCTGTCGTTGACCAGGGAGAAGAGCGTCGCCACGAAGTACAGCACCCAGATGGGGCCGGCCAGCGCCAGCATGCTCAGCGGGTCCGTGCTCGGTGTCGCCACGGCGGCGAACACGGTGATGCCCATGATCATCGCCCGCCACCAGCCGAGCATCCGCTTACCGGTGATCATTCCGGTGAGGTTGAGCATGACCAGCAGCAGGGGAAGTTCGAAGGAGAGACCGAAGACGATCACCATGCGGGTGACGAGCTGGAGCAGATCGTCCAGGGGCAGCAGGTTCTCGATGCTGCCGCTCGGGGTGAAGTCGATCAGCACCTTCGCGGTGGTGGGAAGCACCGAGTACGCGAAGTAGCCGCCGCCCATGAACAACGGGGCGCCGGTGAAGACGAAGGCGTAGGCGTACTTCTTCTCGTGGCGGTGCAGGCCGGGGGCGATGAACGCCCAGAGCTGGTACAGCCAGATCGGCGAGGCCAGCACGATGCCCGCCATCAACGAGACCTGGAGGGCCAGTGTGAAGGGCGCGAGCAGACCGTTGATCGTGATCCGGGCGCACTTATCGGTGGTCTCGGACGAACTGGCGAGCTGCTCGAAGGTCTTGTCGCAACCGATCGAGTCCAGAATCGGCTTCGTCAGGAAGTTGATGATGTCGTTGTAGAAGAAGGCTGCGACGACCGTCACGACGACGATGGCCAGCAGCGCCTTCGCGAGCCGGTTGCGGAGCTCACGCAGGTGTTCCGCGAGGGGCATCCGCCCCTCGGGATCCTTCTCCTCTTTGCGGGCAGACTTCAGCAACCCACGTTCCCATCTCGTGCGGCGGGCCGGAGGTCACCGGCCCTGCGTCAGCGCTTGGTCGTGTCCGTCGGCTCGGAGACCGGGCGCGAGCTGGTGACGTCGCCCGGGGCGGCCTGGATGGTGCGCTGCGCCGGGTTCTGCTGGTCGTCCTGCGGCGGGGCCGCGGGAGCGGACGCGTTGTCCTGGCCCTCGGTCTTCATCGCCTTGGCCTCGCTCTTCAGGATGCGCGCGGACTTGCCGAGCGAGCGCGCCATGTCCGGAAGCTTCTTCGCGCCGAACAGCAGGATGATGACGACGAGGATGAGAATGATCTCGGGGGCGCCGAGCCTTCCGAACATAAGTCTTTACCTTCTCACCGAGGCGGCTTGAGTGGGGTGCTGTCCGACCGGTCGGACAGGTGTCCGAACGATCGTGCTGACAGCGATCGTAACGCTCAGGGGTGAACGCGTGGCAATCCCTGTGCGTACTCCCGGTTCGCGATCCGCGCCTCGTTCTCCGGACCGCGACCAGCAGCGTACCTGCCGGGGCCACTCAAGTGACAGGGCGAATGGACCCAAAGCGCACCACACTCGGAACTCACAGGTGGCGCACGAGGCCTCTCACAGCGAGTCCGCGGCCCGGGCCGCGCTCATGGAGGCGCGCTCCAGATCCTCCGCGGCGCGGTTGATGCGCCGGGCGGAGTCCGTG
Source organism: Streptomyces lincolnensis (assembly GCF_001685355.1). Classification (GTDB taxonomy): domain Bacteria; phylum Actinomycetota; class Actinomycetes; order Streptomycetales; family Streptomycetaceae; genus Streptomyces; species Streptomyces lincolnensis. The sequence continues at coordinate 2,219,675 of NZ_CP016438.1, forward strand.
ACCTGCCTGCCCAGCCGCTGCGCCTCCAGGAAGACCCGTACGGCGAGCACGCCGAGGACGGCGAGACCCACGAAACCCACAGCTACCGCGAACATCGGCCAGAACATGAGGGCGAGCCTAGAGGGTGGAGTGCAGCCGCAGGGTCCGGACCCCGCCGCCCGTCAGCAGCTCGACGATCCGCTCCCCCGCCGGCTTGCGGACGGAGGAGCCGCAGTCGGGGCAGACGAAGGAGTAGAAGGTGGTACGGCTCGTGGCGCCGATGGCCAGGCGCAGGGCGCTCGCGGCGAGCTCGAAGCGGCCGCGGCAGTCGGGGCAGCCCGCCCTGAAGGTCACCGGGGTCACGTTTCTCATCCCGGCGAAGGCGGCGGCCACCGTCATGTCCTGTACATCCCTGTCCTGCACATCAGACGTCGACGACTCGCTCAAAGCTCCTGCTCCTGCCTGCCGTGCTGCCCGTCGTACCGGCTGTCGTGCACCGTGTGCGGCGCGTGGTCGCCGTGCGCCTCGACCCCGTCGTACGCCGCCAGGGCCTCACGGGCGGCCTCACGGGCGCTGTCGGCGAGGTCGCGCGGCGAGACGATCCGGCCGTCCCGCCCGAGCCGCAGCGCGAGCCGCCGCAGGGACGTGGGATCCGGGGTCCGCAAGGTGATACGCAGGCCGCCGTCCGCGAGCTCATCCGCACTGTCGTGCGGGTAGTACTCCGCCACCCAGCGCCCGCCGGGACCGACCTCGACGACGACCTCGGGGTCCTCCGCGGCCGGCTGCACCAGCCCCTCGGACAGGTCCCGCAGCTCGATCTCGGGCGGCGCGGACGGCTCGTCGAGGATCCTGATCTCGGCGACCCGGTCGAGGCGGAAGGTGCGGCGCGCCTCCGAGCGGCGGCACCAGGCCTCCACATAGGTGTGACCGACGCTGACCAGCCGGATCGGGTCGATCTCGCGCTCGGTGACCTCGTCCCGGGCGGGTGAGTAGTAGCGGATCCACAGGCGGCGCCGCTCGGAGATCGCCCGGTCGACGTCCGCGAAGACGCCCCCCTCCGACTCGAAGGTCACCGACAGCCGTGCGCTGGCCCCCGCCTGCTCGCCGGCGGCGGTCTCCACCTTGGCCGTGGCCCGCAGCAGGGCCTGCCGGTCGCTCTCGCGCAGGCCGGGCAGGGTGGACACCGCGCGGGCTGCGACCAGCAGCGCGGTGGCCTCGTCGGCGGCGAGCCTCAGCGGCTCGGCCGTCTCCTCGCCGAGGGCGGCGGGGTTGTGCCACCAGATGCGCTCGCCGTCGGTGTCGATGTCGAGCAGGTCACCGCCGCGGAAGCTGGTGCCGCACATGGGCAGTACGTCGAGGTCGGAGACCAGTTCGTCCTCGGTGATCCCGAAGGCGCGGGCGACGTCCTCGACGCGGGCGCCGGGACGCTCCTTCAGATAGGTCACCAGGGAGAGCATCCGCCTGGTCTGGTCGATGGCGTTCACGGGCCTGACCGGTTTGCCTGCCACAGTTCTCTTCCGTTCCCCCTCAGCCCTTGGCCACGGCGCGCAGCCGGTCCACCACGTCGGCCCGCAGTTCGGCGGGCTCCAGGACCACCACGTCCGGCCCGAACTCCACCAGCCAGGCGTCCAGGCCGTGGCCGTACGGAATCTCCAACTCGTCCCAGCCGGCTCCCAGTTCCCGCACCGCTGTGGCCTTCGCTCGCAGGGGGTACCCCGCGCCCGTGCGCAGTCTGATCAGCGCGGAGCGGTCGGCGGTCTCGCCCGCCCAGCTCGCGACGGTCTCGCGCACGGTGACGACGTCGGGCACCGGGGTGGTGAAGCGGCTGCCGCGCGAGCGCACCTTGCCGGTGATCCGGGACAGCCGGAACACCCGCTCGGCGCCCCGGTCGCGGTCGAAGCCCGCGAGGTACCAGTGGCCGCGCCAGCACTCCAGCGCCCACGGCTCGACATGCCGGGGCTCGGGGTGGGCGGCGGTGGCCTTGCGGTAGTCGAAGACGACCGGGCGGCGGTCGCGGCAGGCCAGCATCAGCGGCTCGAACGCGGCCTCGTGCACCGGGATGCGGGGCTCCAGGGCGCCGTGCGACTCGTAGGGGTCGACGTCCTCGGGCAGTCCGGCCGCGCGCAGCTTCTGGAGGGCGCCGCTGGCCGCGCCGGCGAGCCGGGCCTGCTGCCACACCTTGGCGGCCAGGCCCAGGGCGGCGGCCTCCTCGGCGTCCAGGGTGATGGGCGGCAGGCGGTTGCTGTCGCGACGGGCCAGGTAGCCGACCTCGCCGTCGAGGTTCTCCACCGTCTCGATGACCAGACCGAGTTCGCGCAGATCGTCCTTGTCGCGCTCGAACATCCGGTTGAAGGAGTCGTCGGTACTGGCTTCGAGGTAGGCCTCGATGGACTCACGCAGCTCACGCTTGCTCAGTGGCCGCCGCGTACCCAGCAGACACAGCGCGAGGTTCATCAGCCGCTCGGCCTTGGCAATGGCCATCGACGCCCTTCGCCTCCCTATGGTGCTTACGGACGATGACCGTACCGCCCCGAAGTGGCGTGGCAAAAGCCGAGGGCCCATGCCCGGACAGGCATGGGCCCCAGGTGATCGGGTCCGGTCGGATGTCGACGATCAGACGCCGAGGAGGTCGACCACGAAGATCAGCGTCTCGCCGGGCTTGATCGCCGGGGTCGGGCTCTGGTTGCCGTAGGCGAGGTGCGCGGGGATGGTCAGCTGGCGGCGGCCGCCGACCTTCATGCCCTGCACGCCCTGGTCCCAGCCCTTGATGACACGGCCGCCACCGAGCGGGAAGCGGAACGGCGTCCCGCGGTTCCAGCTGGCGTCGAACTCCTCGCCGGTGCTGAAGGCGACGCCCACGTAGTGGACGGTGACGGTCTGGCCCGCCTGCGCCACCTCGCCGTCGCCCTCCCAGATGTCCTTGATCTCCAGGTCCGCCGGGGGCTCGCCGCCCGGGAAGTCGATCTCGGGCTTGTCGATGCTCACGTCTCTAGCTCCTGCTTGTGTACGGAAAGGCAACGGGCACAGTCTTACATCTCGGCGAGGTCACATCTTCGCGAGGATGTCGACCGAGAAGACCAGGGTGGAGTCCTTCTTGATGCCGCTGTCGGCGGGCGGGTTGTCGCCGTAGCCGAGCTTCGGCGGGATGGTGATGAGGACACGGCTGCCCACCTTCTTGCCGGTCAGTCCCTGCGCCCAGCCCTTGACGACCTGCTGGAGGGAGAACGACGTCAGCGAGCCGCTCTTGTACGACGAGTCGAACTCCTTGCCGCCCTCCCACAGCACGCCCTTGTACTGCACGAGCACGGTGCTGGTCGCGGCGACCTCCTCGCCATCACCCTCGATGACGTAGTTCGCCACCAGCTTCGTCGGCGCGTCGGCCTTGGGGACCTCGATGGAGGGCGCCTTGCCGTCGGTGTTGGTGCCGACCTTGGGCAGGTCCGCGTTGTCCTGGGCGACGTCCGTGCCCTTGGCGGAGCTCTTGGAGTTGAACGTCTCCTTCAGGTCCACGACGAAGACCAGCGTGTCGGTGCCCTTGATGCCGGCCTGTGCCTGGCCCTGCTCGCCGTACCCCCAGGTGGGCGGCACGGAGAACTCGACGCGGCTGCCGGTCTTCTTGCCCGCCAGGGCGTACCGCCAGCCGTCGATGATGCTGCCCGCGGCGAGCTGGATGAGCAGCGGCGCCTTGCGGTCGTAGGAGTTGTCGAAGACCTTCGCGGTGTCCCAGATCTGACCGAGGTAGTGGGCCTGGACGTAGTCGTTCTCGGCGACCGTGGTGCCGCTGCCCGCGACGAGCGTCTTGACCGCGAGGTCCTTCGAGGGGGCGCCGCCGCCCTTGGCGATGGTCGGCTTCTGGTCGAACTTCACGCCCGCGGTGACGGCCGGCAGGGGCCCGTCGACGATCTTCGGCGGCGCGGCCGACGCCCCGGCCGACGCCGAGGGCGACGCGCTGTCGCTCGCCTTACTCGAGTCGGACTTGTCGTCACCGCATGCGGAGAGCGTGGCAAGTCCTGCGGGTACGGCGATGAGAAGTGAGCGTCGGCGCACGGTGGGGGCCTCGTAATCGGTCGATCTTGTGATGGCGTGCGCGCAACTCTACGGCGTGAGAAGGGCGCCGTACGTGAAACGTACGGCGCCCGTGTTGCGTTCCGAATCCTTCTCCGGAAACGCTCCGCTCACATTCCGGCGATCAGCTTCTCGACCCGGTCGTCCACCGAACGGAAGGGGTCCTTGCACAACACGGTGCGTTGTGCCTGGTCGTTGAGCTTGAGGTGAACCCAGTCGACCGTGAAGTCACGGCGCTGTTCCTGCGCCCGCCGGATGAAGTCGCCGCGCAGGCGCGCCCGAGTGGTCTGCGGCGGAACCGACTTGCCCTCGAAGATCTTCAAGTCGTTGCAGATCCGGGCGGCTTGGCCCTTCTTCTCCAGCAGGTAGTACAGGCCACGACGGCGGTGGATGTCGTGGTACGCGAGGTCTATCTGCGCGACCCTGGGGTGGGACATGGTCATGTTGTGCTTGGCCCGGTACCGCTCGATGAGCTGGTACTTCATCACCCAGTCGATCTCGGTGCCGATCCGGTCGAGGTCCTCGGCCTCGATCGCGTCCAGCGTGCGGCCCCACAGCTCCAGGACCTGCTCGACGGTGCCGGTGCGGATGCCGCGGCGCTCGCAGAAGTCCACGGCCTTCTCGTAGTACTCGCGCTGCACCTCCAGCGCGGAGGCCTCGCGGCCACTGGCCAGGCGCACCTTGCGCCGGCCGGTGATGTCGTGGCTGACCTCGCGGATCGCCCGGATCGGGTTCTCCAGGGTCAGGTCGCGCATCACGGTGCCCGCCTCGATCATGCGCAGCACCAGGTCGGTGGCGCCGACCTTGAGCAGCATGGTCGTCTCGGACATGTTGGAGTCGCCCACGATGACGTGCAGGCGGCGGTAGCGCTCGGCGTCCGCGTGCGGTTCGTCGCGGGTGTTGATGATCGGCCGGGAGCGGGTCGTCGCCGAGGAGACGCCCTCCCAGATGTGCTCGGCGCGCTGGCTGACGCAGTAGACCGCGCCGCGCGGGGTCTGCAACACCTTGCCGGCGCCGCAGAGCAGCTGCCTCGTGACGAGGAACGGAATGAGGATGTCCGCGAGTCGGGAGAACTCCCCGTGGCGTGCGACGAGATAGTTCTCGTGGCAGCCGTAGGAGTTGCCCGCCGAGTCGGTGTTGTTCTTGAAGAGGTAGACGTCGCCCGCGATTCCTTCCTCATGCAGGCGTCGTTCGGCGTCCACCAGGAGTCCTTCGAGAATGCGCTCGCCGGCCTTGTCGTGGGTGACCAGTTCGGTCACGTTGTCACATTCGGGTGTCGCGTATTCCGGATGTGAGCCCACGTCGAGATAGAGGCGGGCGCCGTTTCGCAGAAAGACGTTGCTGCTGCGGCCCCATGACACGACACGGCGGAAGAGGTACCGCGCCACCTCGTCGGGAGACAGGCGGCGCTGTCCCCTGAACGTACACGTGACGCCGTACTCGTTCTCCAGCCCGAAAATGCGGCGGTCCATGACTGAACATTACGCCCGATCCCCCGAGCTGAAACGGGGTTCGGCCGCACGGTTTGGATCATTTTCCGATGAAGAAGCAACCACGGCACCCCGGGCGGAAGTCACCAGGACCCCTCCCGTGGCCAGCAGTACGAGCAGGGAGACGGCCCCCGCGGCCCCCGGGACGACGAAGCCCCACCCGGCCCCGCCCGCCTCGACGACCGGGCCCGTGAGGCCGGTTCCGGCGGCCGTGCCGACCGTGAAGGTCGTCACGAGCCAGGAGAACGCCTCGGTGACCGTCCCACGCGGCGCGTGCCGGTCGACCAGGACGAAGGCGCAGGCGATGACGGGCGCCAGGAAGACGCCGGCGAGGACCGTCAGCAGCGTCATGGCGACCGGGCCCGGCAGCAGCGTCAGCGGCAGGTAACACACCGCCAGAAGCGCCACCAGGACCCGCAGTCGCCGCGCCGGCTCACCGGTCCACTGCCGCGCCCCGTAGACGACGCCGCCGATGAGGGCGCCGATGCCCAGGGCGGCCATCAGCCAGCCGTAGACGGCGTCACCGCCGTTGTCGTCCGCGTATGCCACGGAAGCCACCGTGATGGAGCCGAGCGCGATGCCGACGAACAGGAAGGCGCTCAGCATGGCGAGGAGGCCGGGCGAGCGCAGCGCGCCCAGCCAGTGGGCCTCGCGCGGCGCCGAGCGCCACGCGCGCGAGGGCGGCGAGACGACCACCCAGAGCGCGCCGAGCACGCCGACGGCGTTCAGCACGAGCAGCGCCGCCCGCTCCGACCACAGCGACACGCACGCGGTCACCAGCAACGGCCCCACCGCGAACATGACTTCCTGCGCCACGGCGTCCATCGCGTACGCCCTGTGCACCTGGTCCTCCCTGCGCAGGACGGAGGACCACAGCGCCCGCAGACCGCCCTCCAGGGGCGGTGTGAAGAGTCCCGCGGCGGCGACGGCCGCGTAGGCCAGGGGCAGCGGACCGATGCCGGCGAAGGCGAACACGGCCATGGCGAGGGCCGACAGCACCGCCGCCGGCAGCTGGACACGCGGCTGTCCGTACAGGTCCACCAGCCGTCCGAGCACGGGCTGCCCCACGGCGTTGGCCACGGCGTACGCGGCCACCAGAGCGCCGGCCAGGCTGTAGGAACCGCCCTCGGCCCGCACGAACAGCATGATCGCGATCGCGGCTGTGGCGTTCGGCAGCCGGCCCACCAGCGTGCCCGCCAGCAGACGGGTCGCGTGTCGCGCCCTGAGGATCTCGAGGTATCCCACGGCCATGCCCCGCCTCCAAGTGTTACGTATAACGTCCGCTCTCATACGTACCATGTGCGCTGTTCACCCGTCCATGCGAACGACCAGACAGAAGGGAGCGGACCCGCGGTGGCACGCAGCAGCACCCGCCCCACCAGCCGTGACGTCGCCCAGGCCGCCGGCGTCTCCCAGGCCGCGGTCTCCCTGGTGCTCGGCGACAAGTGGCGCGGCCGGGTGTCCGAGGCCACCGTCGAGCGCGTACGGCAGGCCGCGCGCGACCTCGGTTACCGACCCAACCTCGCCGCCCGCAACCTGCGCCTGGGCCGCACCCGCACGGTGCTGCTCGTGGTCCCGGCCCTGACGACCGAGTTCTTCGCCGGCGTCTACACCGGGGCCGCCCGGGTCGCCGCCGACCACGGCTTCGGTGTAGTGCTGTACCCGTCCCCCGAGGGCGTCGGCCCCGCCCGCGACCCCTTCGCCTCCGCCCAGGCCGCCCTGGACGGCGTCATCGCCTCCTCCATGGCCGCCGACGCCCTCACCGCGATCCGCGGCGACCAGCTGCCCCTGGTGATGCTCGACAGCGACCCCTCGGGAAGCCTCGGCGCGGCCACGGTCAACCTGGACATCACCGACGGCGTGCGGCAGGTCGCCGAGCATCTGCTGGGCCTCGGTCACCGCCGGTTCCTGCACCTCGCGGCCGACGTGCCGTCCTGGACCTTCGAGATCCGCGCGCGCGAGCTGGCGGCGCGCGTCGGGGCCGTCCCCGGCACCTCCGTTCGCACCGCCCGCGCACCGATCTCCATCGAGGGCGCCCTGGCCGCCGCCGAGGCCGCCCTGGCCGCCGCCGGTCCCCGGCCCACCGCCCTGGTCTGCGACGACGACAAGCTCGCGGCCGGCGCCTACAAGGCCGTACGGCGGCTCGGTCTGCGTGTGCCCGACGACGTCTCCGTCACCGGCCTGGACGACCTGGCCCTGGCCACCGCCCTCGACCCGGAGCTGACCACCGTGCGCCTGGACGCCGAGCTGTTCGGCGAACGGGGCATGCGGGCCCTGCTGGCCGTCCTGGAGGGCCGCACGCCCGAGGCGGGGGACATTCCCGTCGAGTTGGTCGTACGGGGCTCCACGGCACCGCCGAGCGCCTCCTGAACGCCCTGTGCCCCGGCCGAGTCGGGGGCCGGGGCACAGCGGGTTCAGCGGGTGGGGCGCACGGGGTCACTCCTCGTCGGAGCTCTCCGCCTCGGTGGTCGCTCCGCCGGCCTCCAGCAGACGATCGAGCTGGCGGCCGACGATGCGCTTGAACTTGCGCTGCTGCGGACGCGTCCGGTCCAGCACCGCGACCTCCAGGCGCTCCGCGGGAATCTCCCGCTGCGAGCCGTTCGTCTCACGGGACAGGGCCTGCACGGCCAGTTGCAGTGCCTCGGCCAGGCTCATGCCGTCCTGGTGGCGCTGGTCCAGATAGCTGCTGATCAACTCGGCGTTGCCGCCGACCGCGACCGAGCCGTGCTCGTCCACGATCGAACCGTCGTGCGGCAGCCGGTAGATCTGGTCGCCGTCCGGCGTCTCCCCGACCTCGGCCACGACCAGCTCCACCTCGTACGGCTTCTCGCCGGCCGAGGAGAAGATCGTGCCCAGCGTCTGGGCGTAGACGTTGGCGAGACCGCGGGCGGTCACGTCGTCACGGTCGTAGGTGTAGCCGCGCAGGTCCGCGTAGCGCACACCGCCGATCCGCAGGTTCTCGTACTCGTTGTACTTGCCGGCGGCGGCGAAGCCGATCCGGTCGTAGATCTCGCTGAACTTGTGCAGCGCGCGGGACGGGTTCTCGCCGACGAAGACAATGCCGTCGGCGTATTGCAGCACGACCAGGCTGCGGCCACGGGCGATGCCCTTGCGGGCGTACTCCGCCCGGTCGGCCATGGCCTGCTGGGGGGAGACATAGAACGGCGTCGACACCGGTTATCCGTCCCTTTCTGTCGGAGTCACTGGATCACCTTCAACAAGAACCGAACCCGCCGGCTAGAGCAGCGCGGCCCGCGGGCCGTCGGGCTGCTCCAGGCGTCGCTCCAGGATCGAGCGGGCGATCTCGGAGGACTCGTCGTCGGTGAGACGGCGGAAGCCGTCCTCGGTGATCACGGTGACGATCGGGTAGATCCGGCGGGCGACATCGGGACCACCGGTCGCCGAGTCGTCGTCAGCCGCGTCGTACAGGGCCTGCACCACGAGCATCGTGGCCTCGGCCTCGCTCAGACCGTCGTGGAAGAACTTCTTCATGGCCCCGCGCGCGAAGACCGAGCCGGAACCGGTGGCGGCGAAGTTGTGCTCCTCGGAGCGGCCGCCGGTGACGTCGTAGGAGAAGATCCGGCCCCTGCCCCGGTCCACGTCGAACCCGGCGAAGAGCGGGACCACGGCCAGGCCCTGCATCGCCATTCCCAGGTTCGACCGGATCATGGTCGACAGCCGGTTCGCCTTGCCCTCCAGCGACAGCTGGGCGCCCTCGACCTTCTCGAAGTGCTCCAGCTCCAGCTGGAAGAGCTTGACCATCTCGACGGCCAGGCCGGCGGTACCGGCGATGCCCACCGCCGAGTACTCGTCCGCCGGGAACACCTTCTCGATGTCCCGCTGCGCGATGACATTCCCCATCGTGGCCCGCCGGTCACCGGCGAGCACGACACCGCCGGGGAACGTCACGGCCACGATCGTGGTGCCGTGCGGCGCCTCGATCACGCCCTGGGTGGGCGGCAGTTGCCGGTTGCCCGGCAGGATCTCCGGCTGGTGCTCCGACAGGAAATCCATGAAGGACGACGATCCAGGCGTCAGGAAGGCAGCCGGTAGACGCCCGGTGCTACGAGTGTTGGCTTCCACGCGATTCCTTCCAAGTAAGCGGCGGCCCGACGGACGGCGTCGGGGTCATCTCCCAACTTGCCGATGGCCGAATTGCAGTTGAAGCACAGTACGCCTCGGACCCTACCCGTCTTGTGGCAGTGATCCACATGAACGGCAGGAGCCTTTAGACAGATCACGCAGAGCCCCATCTGAGACGCGACCATCTCGTCACGCTCGGCTTCGGTGAGGCCGTAGTGGCGCTTCAGGTGGCCTGCGCGCCCCTTGATCGCCTTACATGACTTGCAGAGTGTCGCGAAACCATCCGAAGCGCTGCGATTGCGCGTCCACTCACTGTGCGGTTTGATCTCGCCGCACGTACGGCAGTACTTGTGGCCGACGGGTACATCCACTCGCGGCCGAACGTTGCGCCCCTTGGCCACCTGCCGCGCCTTATTGCTTGCGAAGGCTGTCCGCGGCTTGTCCTCCTTGCACCGCGGACAGCTCTTCACGCCTTGCTCTTCTTGCACTCGAAGCCCCGTCAGCCACAAACCTTCGATTCGAAGGGAAAAGCGGCCTACTGTCCGCCTTTTTGCACAAATGAGCGAACGAAGTCCTCTGCGTTCTCCTCGAGCACATCATCGATTTCGTCCAGAACCGAGTCGACATCGTCGCTCAGCTTCTCCTGGCGCTCCTTGAGGTCTTCGGAACCCTGCGCCTCCGCAGTCTGCTCCTCGACCTCCTCGGTGTTGCGCGTTGCCTTCTGCTGTCCGCCGCCGGTGTCCTTGGTCGCCATAACCCCTCACCCCGCTCGGTTCGACGTTCTTGATCAGACCCTACAAGCAGGGTCCGACATCGGCCCCGCAGTCACTACAACGTACGGGGGCCATCTCGATGATTCCCTCTGGCCGGGTTTTCCACCCTGCCGGACCGTCCGGCATGCGTGCCCGCTCAGCCGCCCGACAGCACCCTGACCAGGTCTTCCGCCGTGCGACAGCGGTCCAGGAGCTCCTTGACGTGATTTCGCGTTCCGCGTAGCGGTTCCAGGGTTGGGACGCGCTGGAGGGAGTCGCGCCCCGGCAGGTCGAAGATGACCGAGTCCCAGGAGGCCGCCGCCACGTCGTCGGCGTACTGCTCCAGGCAGCGGCCGCGGAAGTACGCGCGGGTGTCCTCCGGGGGCTTCGTACGGGCCCGCTCGACGTCGGGCTCGGCCAGGAGCCGCTTGATGCGTCCGCGGGCCGCCAGACGGTTGTAGAGGCCCTTCTCGGCGCGCACGTCGGCGTACTGGAGGTCGAGGAGGTGGAGCTTGGCCGCGTCCCAGTCCAGGCCGTCCCGGCGCCGGTAGCCCTCCATGAGCTCCCGCTTGGCGACCCAGTCCAGCTCGCCGGCCAGACTCATCGGGTCGTTCTCCAGGCGGTTGAGGGTGTCCTCCCAGCGGGCCAGGACGTCCTTGGTCTGCTCGTCGGCGTCCGCGCCGTACCGCTCCTCCACGTACTTGCGGGACAGCTCGTAGTACTCCATCTGAAGCTGGACCGCGGTGAGTGTGCGGCCGCTGCGGAGCGTGATCAGCCGCTCCAGCGACGGATCGTGGGAGACCTGGTGAAGGGTGCGTACGGGCTGGTCCACCGCCAGGTCCACGGCGATGAAACCGTCCTCGATCATGGACAGGACGAGCGCCGTCGTGCCCAGCTTGAGGTAGGTGGAGATCTCCGAGAGGTTCGCGTCGCCAATGATCACGTGCAGGCGGCGGTACTTCTCGGCGTCGGCGTGCGGCTCGTCGCGGGTGTTGATGATCGGGCGCTTGAGCGTGGTCTCCAGGCCGACCTCGACCTCGAAGTAGTCCGCGCGCTGACTGAGCTGGAAGCCGTGCTCGTGGCCGTCCTGGCCGATGCCGACGCGGCCGGCGCCGGTGACGACCTGGCGGGAGACGAAGAAGGGCGTGAGGTGGCGCACGATGTCCGAGAAGGGGGTCTCCCGCTTCATCAGGTAGTTCTCGTGCGTGCCGTAGGAGGCGCCCTTGTTGTCGGTGTTGTTCTTGTAGAGGTGGATCGGCTGGGCGCCCGGGAGCTGCGCCGCGCGCTCGGCGGCCTCCGCCATGATGCGCTCGCCGGCCTTGTCCCACAGGACGGCGTCCATCGGGTTGGTCACCTCGGGAGCGCTGTACTCCGGGTGCGCGTGGTCCACGTACAGCCGCGCGCCGTTGGTGAGGATGACATTGGCGAGACCGATGTCCTCGTCGGTGAGCTGACTGGAGTCGGCGGCCTCGCGGGCGAGGTCGAAGCCCCGCGCGTCCCGCAGCGGGTTCTCCTCCTCGAAGTCCCAGCGGGCCCGCCGGGCCCGGTGCATCGCCGCCGCGTAGGCGTTGACGATCTGGGACGAGGTGAGCATGGCATTGGCGTTGGGGTGGCCGGGGACGGAGATCCCGTACTCCGTCTCGATACCCATTACTCGCCGTACGGTCATGCGGCCCTCCTTGCCCGGCGGCGCCCTCGGTCGGGGGCGGCGCTCAAGTACCGCTGGCGCTCCGGTGCGTGTGCGGTGCCCGTCCCCGCACTGCGCGACTCGGCGGTACCGAAGAGCCTAGAACGGCTTTGCGCTGGTGGGGAGATCATTTGCGTCATTGCCTTGGGGTCGAGCGTTCGCCTGAAAAACAGTCGGCTGCGGGTACCCGCTGAGGGCACCCGCAGCCGCCCTGTTTCTTACAGGTACTGACCGGTGTTGGCCACCGTGTCGATGGAGCGTCCGGTGTCCGCGCCCTGCTTTCCGGTGATCAGGGTACGGATGTAGACGATCCGCTCGCCCTTCTTTCCGGAGATACGGGCCCAGTCGTCCGGGTTGGTGGTGTTCGGCAGGTCCTCGTTCTCCTTGAACTCGTCCACGCAGGCCTGGAGGAGGTGGGAGACGCGCAGACCCTTCTGGCTGTGGTCGAGGAAGTCCTTGATCGCCATCTTCTTGGCGCGGCCCACGATGTTCTCGATCATGGCGCCGGAGTTGAAGTCCTTGAAGTAGAGGACTTCCTTGTCGCCGTTGGCGTAGGTGACTTCCAGGAAGCGGTTCTCCTCGGACTCGGCGTACATGTGTTCCACGGCCGTCTGGATCATGCTCTGGACGGTGGTGGTCCTGCTGCCGCTGTGCTCGCCGAGGTCGTCGGAGTGCAGCGGGAGGCGCTCGGTCAGGTACTTGCCGAAGATGTCCTTGGCGGCCTCGGCGTCGGGACGCTCGATCTTGATCTTCACGTCCAGGCGGCCGGGGCGCAGGATGGCGGGGTCGATCATGTCCTCGCGGTTGGAGGCACCGATCACGACCACGTTCTGGAGGCCTTCCACACCGTCGATCTCGGCGAGCAGCTGCGGGACGATGGTGTTCTCCACGTCCGAGCTGACACCGGAGCCACGGGTGCGGAACAGGGACTCCATCTCGTCGAAGAAGACGATGACGGGAGTGCCCTCGGAGGCCTTCTCACGTGCACGCTGGAAGACGAGGCGGATCTGCCGCTCGGTCTCGCCGACGTACTTGTTGAGGAGCTCCGGGCCCTTGATGTTGAGGAAGAAGCTCTTGCCGGTGGCCTGGCCGGTGACCTCGGCGACCTTCTTGGCCAGCGAGTTGGCGACGGCCTTGGCGATGAGCGTCTTGCCGCATCCGGGGGGCCCGTACAGCAGCACGCCCTTGGGCGGCCGCAGTTCGTGCTCCTTGAACAGGTCGGGGTAGAGGTACGGAAGCTCGACGGCGTCGCGGATGGCCTCGATCTGGCCACCGAGTCCACCGATCTGCTCGTAGCCGATGTCGGGGACCTCTTCGAGGACGAGCTCCTCGACCTCGCTCTTGGGAACGACCTCGTAGACGTAACCGGAGCGGGGTTCGAGCAGCAGGGCGTCGCCGGGGCGGATGGTGACGTCCATCAGCGGCTCGGCGAGCCGTACCACCCGTTCCTCGTCGGTGTGCCCCTGTACGAGGGCGCGCTCGCCGTCCTCGAGGATCTCCTTGAGGGTGACGATGTCGCCGACGCTCTCGTACTCCATGGCCTCGACCACGTTGAGAGCTTCGTTGAGCATCACTTCCTGGCCGCGCCTGAGCTCTTCGAGCTCGACGCTCGGGCTGACGTTCACCCGCAGCTTGCGGCCGCCGGTGAAGATGTCGGCCGTGCCGTCCTCGTTCGCTTCGAGGAAGACACCGAAGCCGGCCGGCGGCTGTGCGAGCCGGTCGACCTCCTCCTTGAGGGCCACGATCTGGTCGCGGGCCTCACGGAGCGTGTTCGCCAGCCGCTCGTTCTGCGCGGACACGCCGGCCAGATTGGTCTGCAGCTCGACGATCCGCTCTTCGAGAATCCTCGTGTGTCGCGGAGAGTCGGCGAGCTTGCGTCGCAGGACGGCGATCTCCTGCTCAAGGTAGGCAATCTGCCCGGCAGGGTCGTCGGACCCTCGTCCCGGGCGGATGCCGCGGTTCATGTCGTCGTCGTGGGCTGCCACGGTCCTCACCTCCTCCAAGGGGAGCTGGACGCTTCCAGACCCTACCTGGGTGGGTGTCGATTGAAACCCCTAGATCACAAAGACGGTCGGGGTGTGTCCGATCTTCACCCTTGCGCTCTCCCTCACGCCAGGGGAATACCCACCGAACATGATTGGAAAGCCGTCGGAGGTAGGGTCACAGTGTTCAACACCCGTCAGAGCTGGCCGGATTCCCGGAACGCTCTGTACTTAAACGGCAGGAGAGATGAGCGTGCAGCAGGAGGCCGAGGCCGGCGGCGAGGCACTGGAGGTCTGGATCGACCAGGACCTCTGCACCGGCGACGGCATCTGCGCCCAGTACGCGCCAGAGGTGTTCGAGCTGGACATCGACGGCCTCGCCTACGTGAAGGGATCCGACGACGAGTTGCTCCAGGACAAGGGCGCCACAACGCCCGTACCCCTGCCGCTTCTCACGGATGTGGTGGACTCGGCCAAGGAGTGTCCGGGGGACTGCATCCACGTGCGTCGGGTTTCGGACAGGGTCGAGGTCTACGGCCCCGACGTCGAGTGACCATATCGGCACACGGCGTCACTACTGTCTGATTTCTCACAGATGCCGGTGACCCGGCTCACACGTTCCCCGTGCCGGCCGGTGTCGAGCGGATGAACGAGCCGTTCTTCCAGCGCCACTTCGCGCTCTGCTTCACATCCGGGCAGCAACTGGGCACGTCGGACGTCGAGTAGCCGAGGAGCGTCGCGAGGACGGCGCCGTCCCGCAGCGCGAAGTCCGTGACCGTACGGCGGTCCTTGGGGTCGACGAGCGTGGCGACCACCCGGGGGGCGCCGGTCTCCTTGGCCCGGGTCAGGACGTACACACCGTCGGGCGGGGTGCCCATCGCCGCGTCGCAGTGCACCACCGCCACCGTCTCCGGCCGGCCGTCGCCGTCGAGGTCTCCGGTGGCCTTCTTCACGACGATGGCTTTCACCGGGCCGCACTCGATCGGGAACTCGACGCTCGCGGGATCCGGGGGCGTGGTGAAGGCCGGGGCGGGAGCCGTTCTGCTCTGCGGGCCGGCCGCCTGCGCCGCCGTCGCCGGGTCGGGCTGGAGCACCGAGGACAGGGCCACCACGCCGGCGATGGCCGTCGCGGTGGCGACCCAGTGGATCGGACGGGGGTGCGTGTGTGCCAGTTCCGGGACGGCGGAGTGCTGCACTAGGAAGTGTCTCCTGAGGGCTGTGCCGGTGGGATGGCCTGCATGGTGCCACACGTCACAGCCGGTACGGAACGGCGGGGTGGGGTTCCGGGGACGGAGGCTTACGGACTCCGGCGGGATGTCAAGAGGCGTCGGGCGGTACCAACACGAGGGCGCCGTGGCCGAGTTCCGGGTGATGACGGGAACTCGGCCACGGCGCCGCCGCGTTGAGCAGTTGGAGAGCCGGCCTCAGCGGCCGTTGCCTCCGTCGGCGTTGGGGCCGGTGTAGTCCTCGCCGTAGGCGCCCTTGGCGGGGCGGCGGCGGCGCATGGGCGGCTCGACGCCGTCGGCGAGGCGACGGGCGGTGAGCAGGAAGCCGGTGTGGCCGATCATCCGGTGGTCCGGGCGGACGGCCAGGCCCTCGACGTGCCAGTTGCGGATCATCGACTCCCAGGAGGTCGGCTCGTTGAAGGAGCCGATCTCGCGGATGGACTCCACGGTCCGCGCGAGCTGGGTGGTGGTGGCGACGTAGCAGCACAGGATGCCGCCGGGCACGAGCGCCTTGGAGACGGCCTCCAGGCACTCCCAGGGGGCGAGCATGTCGAGGATGACGCGGTCGACGTCGGCGTCGGACAGGTTGTCCTGGAGGTCGCCGACGGTGAGCTGCCAGGCGGGGTGCGGGCCGCCGAAGTAGCGCTCCACGTTCTGCCGCGCGATGTCCGCGAAGTCCTCGCGGCGCTCGTAGCTGTGCAGCATGCCCTGGTCGCCGATGGCCCGCAGCAGAAAGCTGCTGAGCGAGCCGGAGCCGACACCGGCTTCGACCACGCGTGCGCCGGGAAAGATGTCGGCGAAGGCGAGGATCTGCCCCGCGTCCTTCGGGTACACGACGGCTGCCCCGCGGGGCATGGACAGGACGTAGTCGGGGAGCAGGGGGCGCAGCGCGAGGTAGGCGACGTTCCCGGTGGTGCGGACAACGCTGCCCTCGGGAGCACCGATCAGTTCGTCGTGCGGGAAGGAACCCTTGTGGGTGTGGAAGTTCTTCCCGGCCTCGAGCGTGAACGTGTAGTGGCGGCCCTTGGGGTCGGTCAGCTGAACCTGGTCCCCGACCTTGAAGGGCCCGCGCCTGCGGGCGGCACCGGTCGGTTCGGACATGTGAACAGCCTACCGGTCCCGGCGGGGGCCGCCGACCACTAGGAGGGCCTGGCCATGGCCTTCACGAAGGCGCGTTCCACGTCGGCCGCGGACAGGACGCCGTAGATCTCGCCGGTGTCCTCCACCACCAGGTACTCGGTGGCCGGGGTGGCGCGCAGGGCGTCCAGCAGGTCCTCCCCCGCCAGTTCCGCCGAGACGCGCATGCCGTCCGTCAGGTCCTGGGCGAGGCCGCTGACGGCGACCCAGGGGCGGCGGTGTTCGGGTACGCCGACGATGGCGGCCTCGCGGACGAGGGAGAGGGGATGGCCGTCGGCGTCCACGACGACCAGGGCGCGGGCTCCGGCGGCGTTGGCGCGGCGCAGGGCCTCCGAGAGGGGGGTGTCGGTCTCGACGGGGACCGCGCGGCGGGTCAGGGTGCGGGCGCGCAGCTCGGGCAGGTGTTCGCGCAGGCGGGCCATGCGCAGGCTGTTCCCGGCGCCGGTCCAGATGATCGCGGCGAGGATCGCGGCGAGCAGGGCGTCCATGACGGTGTCCATGCCGACGTTGTCCTCGGCGTTGGAGCCGAGCGCCCCGGACTGGGTGAGCAGGGGCAGGCCGATCAGGACGGAGACGGCGAGGGCGCGGCCGACCCAGGCGGCGGCGACGGTGCCGCTCATGGGCTTGCCGGTGATCTTCCAGATGACCGCGCGGAGCATGCGGCCGCCGTCGAGGGGCAGGCCGGGCAGCAGGTTGAAGGCGGCGACGATCAGGTTGGAGACCATCAGGCCGGCCAGCAGGACGCCGGGGACCGTGCCGGGCTCGACCGGCTGCATGGCCAGGTAGAAGAGGCCGGAGAGGGCGAGGGAGAGCAGCGGGCCGACGAAGGCCAGCCAGAACTCCCGGCCCGGGGTCTCGGCCTCCTTCTCGATCTCGGAGACGCCGCCGAAGAACTGGAGCTGGATGCGGCGGACCGGGAGCTTGAAGCGGAGGGCGGCGACCGTGTGGGCCAGTTCGTGGACCAGGACGGAGGCGTAGAAGGCGACAGCGAAGAAGAGGGAGACGAGATAGCGGGCGGCGCCGAGCTCGGGCAGGACCCGGTCGAGCTGGCCGCCGAACACCCAGGTGATCAGGGCCGCGACGAGGAACCAGCTGGGCGCCACGTACACGGGCACGCCGAACGGCCGGCCCATCAGCAGCCCGCCCCCGGGGCCCCGCTCCCGCCGGGGAGGACGGCCCTTGGCGAGACCGCTGTGGGCGAGGGTCCGGTCACCGGCGGGCTGGGGGTGCTCAGGGTGACCCGTGTGCGCTTCGTGCCGGTGCTGTTCGGTGCCGGCGGGCTGCTCGCCGGCCTTGCCCTCGGGGGCGGCGGGCTCGGGGGCCGCGTGCTCGGGGGTGGTCTTCTCCTCGGAGGGTCCCTGGTCGCTCGGCCCTCCGCCGCTCGATCCGTGGCCGGCGCCGGCATCCGGGGTCTCCGGCGGGACGTCCACCTTCCGTACGACCATGGTCGGTTCGTCGACGGGAGGGGCCTCGCCGGTGTCGGTGCCCTGCGGGGGCGGACCGGGGCGTGCGGGGCCGGTGGCCGGGGTCGCAGGTGCTGCGTGGCGCTCGGTCGGCTCGTCGTTGCCGGACCGCGGCTGCCCGCTCCCGCCGCTCTCGTCCACGGTTTCCCCTCGTTCGAAGCGTCTTCCGCGCCTGCCGGGCGGAAGGGTCTCGGGTCGATGGTATGCGGCCGTCGCGACGCGTTCCGCCCCGGCACCCCCTGTGTTTCCACAGCCGTCGCACCGGTCACGGCGGCGGCTGGGTCACTGTCAGTGGCGGGCCGTATGGTCTGGGGTCATGGAGACGAGCACCGAGGGCGTCGCGGACACCGCCGACGAGGGCACCACGCAGGCGGACGAGCCGGCGCCGGACCCGACGGCCCCGCCCACACGCGTGGACACGGCGGACATCCCGGGACCAGCAGCCACCACCGAGGCCGAGACCGAGACCGAAGCCGAGGTGCAGCGCCCCGTCGCCATACCGCCCGCCTCCCTGTCCCCCTCCCGTGCGGGCGACTTCATGCAGTGCCCGTTGCTGTACCGGTTCCGGGTGATCGACCGGCTGCCGGAGAAGCCGAGCGAGGCGGCGACGCGGGGCACGCTGGTGCACGCGGTGCTGGAGCGGATGTTCGACGCCCCGGCCGCCGAGCGGACCGCGCCCCGCGCCAAGTCGCTCGTCCCCGGCCAGTGGGACCGGCTCCGGGAGTCGCGGCCCGAGGTCGTCGAACTGTTCGCGGACGATCCGGAGGGCGAGCGGCTGGCGCGCTGGCTGGGTGAGGCGGAGCAGCTCGTGGAGCGCTGGTTCACGCTGGAGGACCCGACCCGGCTGGAGCCGGTCGAGCGCGAGCTGTTCGTCGAGGCGGTGCTGGACTCGGGGCTGAAGCTGCGCGGGATCATCGACCGCGTCGACGTGGCGCCGACCGGCGAGGTGCGGATCGTCGACTACAAGACGGGCAAGGCGCCCCGCCCCGAGTACGCCGAGGGCGCCCTGTTCCAGATGAAGTTCTACGCCCTGGTCGTGTGGCGCCTGAAGAACGTGGTCCCGCGCCGGCTCCAGCTCGTCTATCTCGGCAGCGGTGACGTCGTGACCTACGACCCCGTCCTCGCTGACCTGGAGCGTGTCGAGCGCAAGCTGCACGCGCTGTGGGAGGCGATCCGGGAGGCCACCGAGACCGGGGAGTGGCGGCCGCGGCCCACCAAGCTGTGCGGCTGGTGCGACCACCAGGCGCACTGCCCGGAGTTCGGCGGCACTCCCCCGCCGTATCCGCTGCCCGTGCGGGGCGCCGTGCCGGACGCGGCCGGGGGTCCGGGAGTCGTCCCCCGTGCGGAACAGGCGGTTCCCGTGAGGGCGGCCGAGTCCGGCGGCGCGCCGCAGGGCAGAATGGGGCCGGACTAGCGAAGGAGACTTACGTGGCCATCCGCGTCCTACTGGTCGACGACCAGCCGCTGCTGCGCACCGGCTTCCGGATGATTCTGGAGGCCGAGCAGGACATCGCGGTCGTGGGCGAGGCCGGAGACGGCCTTCAGGCTCTCGACCAGGTGCGGGCTCTTCAGCCCGATGTGGTTCTGATGGACATCCGTATGCCGCGGATGGACGGTGTGGAGGCGACCCGGCAGATCACCGGTCCCGGGCGGGACGGCCCGGCCAAGGTGCTGGTGCTGACCACCTTCGACCTCGACGAGTACGTGGTGGAGGCGCTGCGGGCGGGCGCCAGCGGCTTCCTGCTCAAGGACGCCCCGGCCAACGAGCTGGTGCAGGCGATCCGGGTGGTGGCGGCGGGCGAGGCGATGCTCGCGCCGAGCATCACGCGCCGGCTGCTGGACAAGTACGCCACGCATCTGCCGTCCGGCGACGAACCGGTCCCGGACACCCTGCACACGCTCACCGACCGTGAGGTCGAGGTGCTGAAGCTGGTGGCGCGCGGGCTGTCCAACGCCGAGATCGCCGCCGACCTCTTCGTCAGCGAGACCACGGTCAAGACGCACGTGGGCCATGTGCTGACCAAGCTGGGGCTGCGCGACCGGGTGCAGGCCGCGGTGTACGCGTACGAGAGCGGCCTGGTGCGTCCCGGCGCCCAGTGACCGCACGCGGTACTACGACGAGGAGGGCGTCCCCTGCCTTCGGGGGGCGCCCTCCTCGCGTGTGCGGGTTCTCGCTCAGGCCTTGCTGAGCTCCCAGAACCGGAACACGGTCGAGGCGTCCAGGCAGTACTCGAGGCCGTAGACGCCCTCGCGGGTGACCGCGTACTGCTTGGCCTGCCAGACCGGGAGGACGGGCAGGTCGTCGGCGACGATGTCCTGGAGCTTGCCGTAGTCCTCGTCGGTGGCCGAGCGGTCGGACTGGGCGGCGGTCTGCGGGATCAGCGTGCCGGTGATCGCGCTGTTGGTGTAGTTGTTGCCCAGCACGTTGCCCTTGCCGAAGAAGGGGGCCGTGAAGTTGTCGGCGTCCGGGTAGTCGGGCACCCAGCCCTTGACGTAGACGCCGTACTTGCCGGCGGCGATGTCCTTCTCGTACTCGGGGAAGGCGACGGACTTGACGTCGGCGTCGAACAGGCCGCTGTCGTTGAGCTGCTGGGCTATCCCCTTGAGCAGGGCGTCGGTGGCCGGGCCGTAGCGGGCCGGGGTCGACCAGAGGGTCAGCTTCACCTTGTCGGTGATGCCGTCGGACCGGAGGGCCTCGGCGGCCTTGGCCTTGGAGGGGCGGGCGCCGTAGGTGTCGAAGAAGGCCGTGTTGTGGCCGGAGATGCCGGCCGGGATGATCGAGTACAGCGCGGTGGCCGTGCCCTGGTAGACCTCGTGGATCAGCGCGTCGCGGTCGATCAGGTAGGCCATGGCCTGGCGGACGCCGAGCTGTCCGGCGACCGGGTCCTTCATGTTGAAGACGAGGTGCTGGACCTCGGCGCTGCTGCCCTCGACGAGTTCGACGCCGGTGCTGGCTCCGCCCTTCTCGATCTCGGCGATGTCGTTCGCGCCGAGACCGCGGTAGGCGATGTCGACCTGCTCGTCGACCAGGGCCTTCTTGAGGGCGCTCTGGTCGCCGTGGAAGAACTTCAGCGTCACGCCGGAGTTGCGTACGTCGGCGGTGCCCTTGTAGTTCTCGTTGACCGAGAAGACGGCCTCGTCGTCGCCGAAGGAGTCCAGCTTGTAGGGGCCGGAGCCGATCGCCTTGCCGTCCTCGCGCAGCCCCTTCTCGTCGTACTGGGTGTGGTCGACGATGGAGCCGGCGCCGGAGGCGATCTTGCTCGGGAAGGTCGCGTCGGGCGTGTTGAGGCGGAAGACGACCGTCTTCGCGTCCGGCGTCTCGACCTCGTCGAGCATGGGGAACATGATCGCGGGGCCGGCGTCGTCGTTGATGTTCAGCATGCGGTCGAAGGAGAACTTGACGTCCTTCGAGGTGAGCGCGTCACCGTTGCTGAACTTGAGGCCGTCGTTCAGGGTGCACTGGTAGACCTGGGTCCGCGCGTCCGTGAAGGAGCACTTCTTCGCCAGCTCGGGCTGCGGTTCGGTGCTCCCCTTGGGAAAGCTGAGCAGGGACTGGAAGACGTTGTTGAACAACAGCCAGGAGCCGGGGTCGTAGCCGGACGCGGGATCGGTGGCCAGGACGTCGTCGGACATCCCCATCACCACCGAGGAGCCGGTCCCCCCGGACCCCCCTGACTCCGTTCCGCAGGCGGTCAACAGGCCGGAGGCCAGTCCTGCCATGATCGGCAGGACCGGCCACTGGGTGCGCATGTTCACGTAGGAATGCCTTGTCGTCGGTGTGCGGGACCCCGGGGCCACCCTCCCCGGCCCCGGGCACGGGAGACTGTCAGCCGCTCACACCGCGGCCGAGCTCCCACAGCTGAAGCGTCGAGGAGGAGTTGAGCGCGTACGCGGTCCCCGTGATGTCGTCGCGTGCGGCCACGTACTGCTTGCCCTGCCACAGCGGGAGGACGGGAACGTCGGAGGCGACGATGTCCTGAATGTTCGTCAGGCTGGCGGCGGCGGACAGCCGGTCCGACTCGCGGCGGGACTCCGGGATCAGCGTGTTGCGGATCTGGCTGTTCACGTACGGCGAACCGATGGTGTTGTCCTTGTCCAGGAACGGCGCGAGGTAGTTGTCGGCGTCCGGGAAGTCGGGGAACCAGCCCATGCCGTAGACGTCGTACTCGCCCTTCTTCTCGGCGGGACGGAAGGTCGACCAGGGGGCGCCCTCGATGCCGACGCGGAACAGGCCGGTGTCGTTGAGCTGCTTCTTGAGCACCTCGAACTCCTGCTTGGTGGCCGGGCCGTAGTGGTCGGTCGTGTAGTGCAGGGTGAGCTTCACCGGGGTGGAGATGCCGGCCTTGGTCAGCAGGGACTTGGCCTTGGTGACGCTCGGCTCGCCGTACTCGTTGAAGAACGAGTTGGAGTGGCCGGTGATGCTGGCCGGGACCATCGAGTACAGCGGCTCGGCCTGCGAGCCGTAGACCTTGGCGACGAGTTCGCTGCGGTTGACGACCTGGGCCATCGCCTCACGGACCGCCCTGGACTTCACGGACGGCGCGTCGGTGTTGAAGCCGAGGTAGCGGATCTCCAGGCCGGGCAGTTCGACGAGGTCCACGTCACCGCCGGTCTCGTTGCCGAGCTTGGTGATCTGCTCGGGCGACATGGTGCGGGTCATGAGGTCGATGTCCCCCTTCTCCAGCGCGGCGCCCATGGCGTCCGCGTCCTCGAAGGAGCGCAGGTCGACCTCGTCGTTGTTCACCTTGAGCGTCCCCTTGTAGTCGGGGTTCTTGGTGAAGACGGCGTCGGCCAGCTCGTCGTTCTTGACGTCGGCCTTCATGGTGTACGGGCCGGAGCCGTTGACGTCGAAGCCGTCGCGCAGCTTGTTCTTCTCGTAGTCGTCGGGGTTGACGATGCCGGCGACCGGGGTCGACAGCTTGTACGGGAAGGTGGCGTCGGCGGTCTTGAGGTGGAAGATGACCTCGCGGTCGCCCTGGGTCTCGACGGTGTCGATGGTGGACAGCAGGGCGAAGACACCGCTGTCGGCCTTCAGGGCCAGGGCGCGCTCGATGGAGAACTTCACGTCCTCGGCGGTGATGGCCTTGCCGTTCGAGAACTTCAGGCCCTCGCGCAGGGTGCAGGCGTAGCGCTCGTTGCCGGTGTCGGTGAAGCCGCACTTCTCGGCGGCCTCGGGGACCGGGTCGCCGTCGCCCTTCGGCAGGATCATCAGGGTCTGCACGGTCTGGCGCAGGATGTTCCAGGAGCCGACGTCGTAGGCGTAGGCCGGGTCGAGGGGGGCGGGGGCGTCGCTCGTGGCGCTGAACCGGTCGGTCGTGCCGACGACGATCGCACCGTCGCTGCCGCTCCCGCCGTCGGACCCACCGCAGGCTGCGAGCACCGGTGCGAGCAGACCGATCACGGCCGGCAGCACCAAAGACTTGCGGTTCATGCTCGACGTTCTCCAGAGCTAGAGTCCGTGTACCCGGCATGCATGGGTGGAGATGCCGGTCACGGGGTAAGGGCGATGTTCTCAGCAGGAGGTTAGTCCGCACCTGCACGAGGGTTCGCAACGGCCGGAGTTGAGGGCCCATCACGCAGCGGAATCAGGCGTGGACGGACCGAACACCCGAGGGCGGAAGGATTGGTGCA
The DNA here is from genome assembly GCF_001685355.1 of Streptomyces lincolnensis. GTDB lineage: Bacteria > Actinomycetota > Actinomycetes > Streptomycetales > Streptomycetaceae > Streptomyces > Streptomyces lincolnensis. Next base: position 2,243,170 of record NZ_CP016438.1, read on the forward strand.
GGCTTTCACCAACCGGGACACAAGGGTCTGTCCGAATGTCCCGAACGGGGGTCTCCAGCACACCTGTCCGACCCTGTCGATCCCGCGGGGCGTGGGGAACCTCACATACTCAACGGTGTGGAGTCACACCGGAATTCGGCCATCCTGTGCGGTTGGAATTACCCACGGACACACCCTTCGGAATTCCCCGCTATCGGCTCCGTACGCTGAGTGAACGCCCGGTGCATTTCCGTCGGCAAGGGGCTGCTCCTCGCCGTCAGAGCGTCATCAGACCGCGCAGAAAAGTCAGGTCCACCTCTTCGAGCGAGGTCACGACCGTCCGCCGCGGGGCCGGGGCGATGGGCGCGACGGAGGGCACCGCCACCACCTGGCAGCCCGCCGCCTCGGCCGCGGCGACCCCGGTCGCGGTGTCCTCGACGACCGCGCAGCGGGCCGGATCGGCGCCGAGTCCGGCGGCGGCGACCAGGTAGGGGTCGGGGTGCGGCTTGGTGCGCGGCACCTCGTCGCCGGCCACGGTCAACGCGAAGTACTGCGGGCCGAGCGAGGCGAGGACCCGGTCGATGATCCGCCGGTGCGAGGCGGAGACCAGCGCCGTGGGGATGTCGTGCGCGGCGAGTTCGGCCAGCAGCCGGGTGGCCCCGGGCATCAGCGGCAGCGCGCGGTCGATGCGGGCCTCGAAGCCCTGGTTGAGGAGCACCGTGAGTTCGGGAAGGGCGATGTCGGCGCCGGTGGCCTCGATGAGGAATCCGGCGCTGCGGGTCATCGGTCCGCCGACCACGACATGGCGCCAGGAGTCGTCGAGCGTGTGTCCGAGACCGGCGAAGACCTCGACCTCCACGTCCCACCAGAAACCCTCGGTGTCCACCAGGGTTCCGTCCATGTCGAGGAGCACGGCCTGGAGCGCGGAGCCTTCGGCCGTACGGGTTGCGGGTGCGGGAACCGTGCTGGTCATCCACGTACCTCCTGGAGGGACGAGCAGGCCGGTCGCCTCCCCTTTCACACAGAGAGGCAACCGGCCTGCAGTGGACCGACCAGTGTACGACTGATCCGATCAGCGTGCGTTGAAGTACTTCGCCTCGGGGTGATGGATCACGATGGCGTCGGTGGACTGCTCCGGGTGCAGCTGGAACTCCTCCGACAGCTGGACTCCGATGCGCTCGGGCCGCAGCAGGTCGGCGATCTTGGCGCGGTCCTCCAGGTTCGGGCAGGCGCCGTAGCCGAGGGAGAAACGGGCGCCGCGGTACTTCAGGGCGAACATGTCCTCGATCTCGTTCGGGTCCTCGCCCGCGTAGCCGAGCTCCGACCGCACACGGGCGTGCCAGTACTCGGCGAGCGCCTCGGCCAACTGCACGGACAGGCCGTGCAGTTCGAGGTAGTCGCGGTAGGCGTTGGACTCGAAGAGCTTCGCGGTCTCCTCGCCGATCCGGGAGCCGACGGTGACGACCTGGAGGCCGACGACGTCCGTCTGGCCCGACTCCTCCGGGCGGAAGAAGTCGGCCAGACACAGCCGGCGGCCACGGCGCTGGCGCGGGAAGGTGAAGCGGGTGCGCTCGTTGCCCTCCTCGTCCAGGATGATCAGGTCGTCGTCCTTGGACACGCACGGGAAGTAGCCGTAGACGACGGCCGCCTCCAGCAGGTTCTCGGTCTGGAGCTTGTCCAGCAGACCGCGCAGCCGCGGCCGGCCCTCGGTCTCGACGAGTTCCTCGTACGACGGTCCCTCGCCGGTTCGGGCCTGCTTGAGGCCCCACTGGCCCTTGAACAGGGCGCCCTCGTCGAGCCAGGAGGCGTACTCCTTGAGCTGGATGCCCTTGATGACGCGGGTGTCCCAGAACGGCGGGGTGGGCACCGGGTTGTCGACGGAGACGTCGGAGCGGACCGCGCCCTCCTCCGGCACGGACTCCTCGACCTGTACGGCGGACGCCCGCACCCGGCGCTGCTTGAGCTCCGGCAGCTTGGCCCCGGGCACGCCCCGCTTGACGCCGATGAGGGCGTCCATCAGACGCAGGCCCTCGAAGGCGTCGCGGGCGTAGCGGACCTCGCCCTCGTAGATCTCGTGCAGGTCCTGTTCGACGTAGGCCCTGGTCAGGGCGGCGCCGCCGAGGATGACCGGGAAGTCGGCGGCCAGGCCGCGCTGGTTGAGCTCCTCCAGGTTCTCCTTCATGATCACCGTGGACTTGACCAGGAGCCCGGACATGCCGATGACGTCGGCGCGGTGCTCGGCGGCGGCGTCCAGGATCGCGGAGACCGGCTGCTTGATGCCGAGGTTGACGACGTTGTAGCCGTTGTTGGACAGGATGATGTCGACGAGGTTCTTGCCGATGTCGTGGACGTCGCCGCGGACCGTGGCGAGCACGATGGTGCCCTTGCCCGCCTCGTCGCCCTCGACCTTCTCCATGTGCGGTTCGAGGTAGGCGACCGCGGTCTTCATGACCTCGGCGGACTGCAGCACGAACGGCAGCTGCATCTGACCGGAGCCGAACAACTCGCCGACGACCTTCATGCCGTCCAGGAGGGTCGCGTTGACGATGTCCAGGGCGGGGCGCTCCTGGAGCGCCGCGTCGAGGTCGGCCTCCAGTCCGTTCTTCTCGCCGTCGATGATGCGGCGCTTGAGGCGCTCGTCCAGCGGGAGGGCCGCGAGCTCCTCGGCCCGGCCGGCCTTGAGGGACTTGGCGGTGGCGCCCTCGAAGAGCTGCATGAGCTTCTGGAGCGGGTCGTAGCCCTCGGCGCGGCGGTCGTGGATGAGGTCGAGGGCCGTCTGGACCTCTTCCTCGGTGAAGCGGGCGATCGGCAGGATCTTGGACGCGTGCACGATCGCCGAGTCCAGGCCCGCCTTGACGCACTCGTCCAAGAACACCGAGTTGAGCAGGATGCGGGCGGCCGGGTTGAGGCCGAAGGAGATGTTGGACAGACCGAGGGTGGTCTGGACGTCCGGGTGGCGGCGCTTGAGTTCGCGGATCGCCTCGATGGTGGCGATGCCGTCCTTGCGGGACTCCTCCTGACCGGTGCAGATGGTGAAGGTCAGGGTGTCGATGAGGATGTCGGACTCGTGGATGCCCCAGTTGCCGGTGAGGTCGTCGATCAGCCGCTCGGCGATGGCGACCTTGTTCTCGACGGTGCGGGCCTGGCCCTCCTCGTCGATGGTCAGCGCGATCAGCGCGGCGCCGTGCTCCTGCGCGAGCTTGGTGACCTTCGCGAAGCGGGACTCGGGGCCGTCGCCGTCCTCGTAGTTGACCGAGTTGATGACCGCGCGGCCGCCGAGCTTCTCCAGACCGGCGCGGATGACGGGAACCTCGGTGGAGTCCAGGACGATCGGCAGGGTGGAGGCGGTGGCGAAGCGGCCGGCCAGCTCCTCCATGTCGGCGACGCCGTCGCGGCCCACGTAGTCCACGCACAGGTCGAGCATGTGCGCGCCCTCGCGGATCTGCTCGCGCGCCATCTCCACGCAGTCGTCCCAGCGGGCCTCCAGCATGGCCTCGCGGAACTTCTTCGAGCCGTTGGCGTTGGTGCGCTCGCCGATGGCCAGGTACGAGGTGTCCTGGCGGAACGGGACCGTCTGGTAGAGCGAGGCGGCACCGGGCTCGGGGCGCGGGTCGCGGGCGGTGGGGGTGAGGTCCCGGACGCGCTCGACGACCTGGCGCAGGTGCTCGGGGGTGGTGCCGCAGCAGCCGCCGATGAGGGAGAGGCCGTACTCGTGGACGAACGTCTCCTGGGCGTCGGCGAGTTCCGGGGCCGACAGCGGGTAGTGGGCGCCGTCCTTGCCCAGGACGGGCAGACCGGCGTTCGGCATGCACGACAGCGGGATGCGGGAGTGGCGGGCCAGATAGCGCAGGTGCTCGCTCATCTCGGCCGGGCCGGTGGCGCAGTTCAGGCCGATCAGGTCGATGCCGAGCGGCTCCAGTGCGGTGAGCGCGGCGCCGATCTCCGAGCCGAGCAGCATCGTGCCGGTCGTCTCCACCGTCACGGACACGATCAGCGGGACCTCGTACCCGGCCGTCTCCATGGCCCGGCGCGCGGCCAGCACGGACGCCTTGGTCTGCAACAGGTCCTGGGTGGTCTCCACCAGCAGGGCGTCGGCGCCGCCGGCGAGCAGCCCCTCGGCGTTCTGCTGGTAGGCGTCGCGGATGGCGCCGAAGGTGGTGTGGCCGAGCGTGGGCAGCTTGGTGCCGGGGCCCATCGAGCCCAGCACCCAGCGCTGCCGGCCGTCACGGGCGGCGAACTCGTCGGCCGTGTCCCGGGCGATGCGGGCGCCGGCCTCGGACAGCTCGGTGACGCGCTCGGGGATGTCGTACTCGCCCAGCGCGGTGAGGTTGGCGCCGAAGGTGTTGGTCTCCACGCAGTCGACGCCTGCGGCGAAGTACTCGGAGTGCACGGAGCGCACGATGTCGGGGCGGGTGACGTTCAGGACCTCGTTGCAGCCCTCGAGCTGCTGGAAGTCGTCGAGCGTGGGCTCCTGGGCCTGGAGCATGGTGCCCATCGCCCCGTCGGCGACCACCACGCGGGTGGCGAGTGCCTCACGGAGGGCGGACGCACGGGTCCGGCTGTCGGCGGAAGGGGTCGGTGGCAACGAGGCCATGAAAGGGCTCCCTCAGGTGCGACGGCTGTCGGCTTTCCGGTGCCCGGGCGACGTCCCGCGGTGGGCACACGCCGCCAGGGTAGCCGGGTCCCGGCCCGGATGGTCAGGCGGTCCACGGGACGGACCAGGATGGCGCGCGCGTCACCATCGGCGTACGAGTGACGCAACAGTTGGGGACCGACCATTGGCAGGAGGTCGGCATGGACCGGTAGTGTTCGACATTGCCGAACGATGGCAGCGGCGGCGGTGACGCCAAGGGCACGGTCGTCGAAGGGGACGGAGGCAGGACGGCGATGGCACGGAACATCCAGTCGCTCGAACGGGCGGCCGCGATGCTGCGGCTCCTCGCGGGCGGCGAACGGAGACTCGGCCTGTCGGACATCGCCTCGTCGCTGGGCCTGGCCAAGGGCACTGCGCACGGCATCCTGCGCACCCTCCAGCAGGAGGGCTTCGTGGAGCAGGACGACGCCTCCGGGCGCTATCAGCTCGGCGCCGAACTGCTGCGCCTGGGCACCACCTACCTGGATGTGCACGAACTGCGGGCGCGCGCCCTGGTGTGGACCGACGACCTGGCCCGTTCCAGCGGCGAGAGCGTCCATCTGGGCGTTCTGCACCAGCAGGGCGTGCTGATCGTGCACCACGTCTTCCGGCCCGACGACAGCCGGCAGGTCCTGGAGATCGGGGCCATGCAGCCGCTGCACTCCACGGCGCTGGGCAAGGTGCTGTCGGCCTACGACCCGGTCGCGCACAGCGAGGCGGTGGAGAGCGACCGCAAGCCGTACACCGACCGCACGATCTGCGACCTGGACAGCTTCGAGCAGCTCCTGGACGTCACGCGCGCGCGGGGGTACGCGGCCGACGTCGAGGAGACCTGGGAGGGCGTCGCGTCCGTCGCCGCGCCGATCCACGACCGGCGGCGCATGCCGGTGGGCGCGGTCGGCATCACCGGAGCGGTGGAGCGGCTGTGCCGGGACGACGACAAGGGCGCGCTGCGGCCCGAGCTGATCGCGGCGGTGCGGGACTGCGCCCGCGCGGTCTCGCGGGATCTGGGCGCCGGGCGGTTCTGAGGCCCGTACCACCAGGCAGGACGCGAGAAGAGCCGGGACGCCGCGGGCGTTCCGGCCCTCGTTGTGCGCCGGACATGCCGAAGCCGGCCGGTCGGCGGAAGATCGACAACACGGGGCAATCAGTAACGATCGTGTTTTCGACAACAGAACTCTTGACGTGCCTGTAACGCCGGAGCAAGACTCCCGTCCATCGGTCGACATTGTCGAACACCGACCGGCAATAGGCGTTACAGTGGTACGACGCCAAGGGCCGGCAGCTCTCCCCCTGGACGAAGGACAAAGGAGTCGCGGGTGTCCAGCTCCGACATCTTCATCGGCGAGACCATCGGTACCGCCATACTCATCCTGCTCGGCGGCGGCGTGTGCGCGGCCGTCACGCTGAAGGCCTCCAAGGCACGCAACGCCGGCTGGCTCGCCATCACCTTCGGGTGGGGTTTCGCCGTTCTGACGGCCGTCTACACCTCCGCGCCGCTCTCCGGCGCCCACCTCAACCCGGCCGTGACGCTCGCGCTCGCGCTCAAGAAGGACGGGATCCCCTGGGGCGACGTCCCGATCTACTGGGGTGGGCAACTGCTCGGCGCCATGATCGGTGCCGCCCTGGTCTGGGTCGCCTACTACGGCCAGTTCCACGCGCACCTCACTGACAAGGAGATCGTCGGTGCCCCGGGCGCGCAGGCCACCAAGGCCAAGGCCGTCGAGGCGCAGGAGAAGGGCGCGGGACCCGTCCTGGGCATCTTCTCCACCGGTCCCGAGGTCCGGGTCGCCTGGCAGAACGTCGCCACCGAGGTCATCGGCACCATCGTGCTGGTGCTCGCCGTCCTCACGCAGGGCCTGAACGGCGACGGCAAGGGCCTGGGCACCCTGGGTGCCCTGATCACCGCCCTCGTGGTCGTCTCGATCGGTCTGTCCCTGGGCGGTCCGACGGGCTACGCGATCAACCCGGCCCGTGACCTCGGTCCGCGTATCGTGCACGCCCTCCTGCCCCTGCCCAACAAGGGCGGCTCCGACTGGGGCTACGCCTGGGTCCCGGTGGTCGGTCCGCTGCTCGGCGGCGCCATCGCTGCGGGCATCTACAACGTCGCCTTCGCCTAGAGCGACCGAAACAGTCGTAGAACAGTCGTGGACAGACCCTCACTCACGGAACCCCAGGAGCACACAGTGACCGACGCGCACACCGCCGGCCCCTTCATCGCGGCCATCGACCAGGGCACCACCTCCAGCCGTTGCATCGTCTTCGACAAGGACGGCCGTATCGTCTCGGTCGACCAGAAGGAGCACGAGCAGATCTTCCCGAAGCCGGGCTGGGTGGAGCACAACGCCACCGAGATCTGGACCAACGTCGAGGAGGTCGTCGCCGGGGCCATCGAGAAGGCCGGCATCACCCGCGACGACATCAAGGCCATCGGCATCACCAACCAGCGCGAGACCACGCTGCTGTGGGACCGGAACACCGGTGAGCCCGTCCACAACGCCATCGTCTGGCAGGACACGCGCACCGACGCGCTCTGCAAGGAGCTCGGCCGCAACGTCGGCCAGGACCGCTTCCGCCGCGAGACCGGCCTGCCGCTGGCCTCCTACTTCGCCGGTCCGAAGGCCCGCTGGCTGCTGGACAACGTCGAGGGCCTGCGCGAGCGCGCCGAGGCCGGCGACATCCTCTTCGGCACCATGGACAGCTGGGTCATCTGGAACCTGACCGGCGGCGTCAACGGCGGCCGGCACGTCACCGACGTCACCAACGCCTCGCGCACCATGCTGATGAACCTGCACACCATGGAGTGGGACGCGAAGATCGCCGAGTCCATCGGCGTGCCGCTGGCGATGCTCCCGGAGATCCGCTCCTCCGCCGAGGTCTACGGCGAGGTCACGGGCGGCAAGCTCGGCGACATCCTCGGTGGCATCCCCGTGGCTTCCGCGCTCGGCGACCAGCAGGCGGCCCTGTTCGGCCAGACCTGTTTCGCCGAGGGCGAGGCCAAGTCGACGTACGGCACCGGCACCTTCCTGCTGATGAACACCGGCGAGAAGCCGGTCAACTCCTACAACGGCCTGCTGACCACGGTCGGTTACCGCATCGGCGAGGAGAAGGCGGTCTATGCCCTGGAGGGCTCGATCGCCGTCACCGGTTCGCTGGTGCAGTGGATGCGCGACCAGATGGGCCTGATCTCCACGGCCGCCGAGATCGAGACGCTGGCGCTCACGGTCGAGGACAACGGCGGCGCGTACTTCGTGCCGGCCTTCTCCGGCCTGTTCGCACCGTACTGGCGCTCCGACGCCCGTGGTGTCATCGCCGGTCTGACCCGGTACGTCACCAAGGCGCACCTCGCGCGCGCCGTCCTGGAGGCCACCGCCTGGCAGACCCGTGAGATCACCGACGCCATGACGAAGGACTCCGGCGTCGAGCTCGCGGCCGTCAAGGTCGACGGCGGCATGACCTCCAACAACCTGCTGATGCAGACCCTCGCCGACTTCGTGGACGCCCCCGTGGTGCGCCCGATGGTCGCCGAGACCACCTGCCTCGGCGCCGCCTACGCCGCCGGTCTCGCCGTCGGCTTCTGGACCAGCACCGACGACCTGCGCGCCAACTGGCGCCGGGCCGCCGAGTGGACCCCCAACATGGCCGCAGAGAAGCGCGACCGTGAGTACAAGAGCTGGCTCAAGGCCGTCGAGCGGACCATGGGCTGGCTCGAGGACGAGAGCTGACGAGAGAGCGCCTCAACGCTCATCTCGCGGCTCTGACGAGGAGTAAGAACCCGACATGACCAGTCAGTCCACCCTGCAGTCCGTGCCTGCCCTCGGTACGCGCCCGGCCTCCGGCTCCAACCCGAGCCGCGCCGAGACCCGGGAGCAGCTCTCCAAGGCGTCGTACGACCTTCTCGTGATCGGCGGCGGCATCCTGGGCATCTCCACCGCCTGGCACGCCGCGCAGTCCGGTCTGCGGGTGGCCCTGGTCGACGCCGGCGACTTCGCCGGCGCCACCTCCTCCGCCTCCTCCAAGCTTCTCCACGGCGGTCTGCGCTATCTCCAGACCGGCGCGGTGAAGCTGGTCGCGGAGAACCACTTCGAACGGCGTGCGGTCTCCCGCCAGGTGGCTCCCCACCTGGCGAACCCGCTCACGTTCTACCTGCCCGTGTACAAGGGCGGGCCGCACGGCGCGGCCAAGCTCGGCGCGGGTGTGTTCGCGTACTCGATGCTGTCGGCCTTCGGCGACGGTGTGGGTCACCTGCTGAGCCCGGCGAAGGCCGCGCGGGACGTGCCCGAGCTGCGCACCGAGAACCTCAAGGCCGTGGCCGTGTACGGCGACGACCAGATGAACGACGCCCGGATGGCGCTGATGACGGTCCGCGGGGCCGTCGAGGCGGGCGCGGTCGTGCTCAACCACGCCGAGGTGAGCGGGCTGCGCTTCACCAACGGCCGGGTGACGGGCGCGGACCTGCGCGACCGTCTCACCGGTGACGAGTTCGGCGTCGACGCGCGACTGGTGCTGAACGCGACCGGCCCGTGGGTCGACCACCTGCGCCGCATGGAGGACCCGAACGCGGCGCCGTCCATCCGGCTGTCGAAGGGCGCGCACCTGGTCCTGAAGCGGACGTCCCCGTGGAAGGCCGCCCTCGCGACCCCGATCGACAAGTACCGCATCACCTTCGCCCTCCCCTGGGAGGACATGCTCCTGCTCGGCACCACGGACGAGGAGTTCGAGGGCGACCCGGCGGATGTCTCGGTGACCGAGAAGGACATATCCCAGATCCTGGACGAAGCCGCGTTCTCCGTCCGGGACCAGCAGCTGTCCCGCGATCTGATCACATACTCCTTCGCCGGTCTGCGCGTGCTGCCGGGCGGCCCCGGAAGCACCGCCAAGGCCAAGCGCGAGACGGTGGTGACCGAGGGCAAGGGCGGCATGCTGTCCGTCGCGGGCGGCAAGTGGACCACGTTCCGGCACATCGGCCGCACCATCATGCAGAAGCTGGAGGCCCTCCCGGGCCGGCCCCTGGGCGACGACTTCGAGCCGGTCTCCGCGCTGCCGAGGAAGCTGCCTCTGCCCGGTGTCGCCAACCCGCGCGCGGTCGCGCACCGGTTGCTCGTGGACAACCCGGCGCCCGGTCCGCGGATGGCCGCCGACACGGCGAAGCACCTCGCCACGCATTACGGGTCGCTGGCCTTCGACATCGCTCGGCTGGCGAACGAGAACCCGGAGCTGGGTGAGCGGGTGCATGCGGATGCGCCGGAGATCTGGGCGCAGGTTGTGTATGCGCGGGACAACGAGTGGGCGGAGACGGCGGATGACGTGCTGCGGCGTCGGACCACGCTGACGATTCGTGGGCTGGCGTCGGATGATGTCCGCGCGAAGGTTCAGGATCTGCTCGACAAGAAGTGAGCGCGGTTGTGTGACAAGGGGCGGCTCCTCGTCGTGGGGGCCGCCCCTTTTGCCGTCTGCGGGTGCGTGGGGGCTGGTCGCGCCCACGCGGCGGAGCCGCAAATCGATACAGCCCCGCGCCCCTAGGTGGGGTGCACTACCGCCCTTACCGAGTTCACGTCGGGCAGCTTCTCGCGGCCTACGATCAGTTCACGGCCGATCAGTAGTGACCGCCTTGACGCCTCGACCGGGTCCTCCAGCGTCGTCAGGTCCGTCAAGTGGGCGAAGCCGATGATTCTGCGGATGATTTCCGTGCCCGCGTAGCCCAGGGACTCGGTCCAGACGCGACGCAGGAAACGTTCCAGATACGCGTCGTCGAAGAAGGTGTCGACGCGGGTGGGCCACAGGCGGCGGAACTCCGTCTCGAACGCCTCCCAGGACAGCCGGAGTTGATCGGCGTGGTCCGTCAGGCGGCCCAGGGCGCGGGCACGTTGCTCCGAGACCAGGGTGTTGGCCCAGTACAGGCCGAGGTCGAAGCCGATGGGGCCGACGAAGGAGAACTCGGGGTCGAAGACGCGGACCACGGGGGTGCCTTCGCGGTCGCCGACCATGATGCTGCCGGTGTGGAGGTCGCCGTGCAGCAGCGCTTGGGCACTCGTCATGAAGGTGTGGCGGAGGTCGGCCACCTCCGTGCGGAGCCGGGTGTCCGCGCGGAAGGCCTTCGCCAGATCGTCCACGCCGTCGTGCCAGTGGTTGTGCTCGTGCTCGACGTACGGCTCCGACAGCACCACGTCTTCGGTGATCTTGCACAGCTCGGGGCTGACGGAGGCCGCGATCAGGGCCTTGCGCTCGGCGGAGGGCATACCGAAGTCGCTGGTGGCGAAGGAGAGCCGGGCGAGCAGTTCGCCGATGCGCGCCGAGGTGTGGGGACCGTACGACGCGCCCTCGTTGAGGAGGGTGCGCAGGACCTCCAGGTCGGACATGTCCTCCATGACGAGGGCGTGGTTCTCGGGGTCGTAGCCGTGGATCGCGGGGATCTCGTCGGGGGCCACCTTGGCGAGCTGCGCGTAGGCGCGGGCCTCGGCGTCGGCGCGGTCGGGGCTCATCGGCCAGGAGGGGCCGGCGACGCGGACCCAGGGCAGGGCCTGCTTGACGGCGAGGCTGCGGGTGCCGTCGGCGGAGGACGCGAGGAAGACCCGGTTCATGTTGCCGTCGGACACCTCGCGGACGTGGATGTCGGCCACGTCCTCCCAGTGGCCCCGCTCGTGCAGGTGGCCGGGGATGTCGTCGGTCTCCAGGATGCGGTAGCCCATCGGTCTCGATCTCCTTAAGACGTACGGCGCTTGGACAGGGTGAAGCTGAAGACCAGGGCGAGGATGAGGACCGCGCCCTCGACGACGTCCTGGGTGTAGTACGGCAGGCCCTTGATGGTCAGGCCGGTGGTGATGATGCCGATGAGCACCGCGCCGAGGGCGGTGCCCCAGACGTTCGGGCGCCCCCGGCCCAGGACCGAGGTGCCGACCAGGGCGACGGCCACCGCCTCCAGGAGCTGCGAGGTCCCGGCGCTCACATCGCCCTGGCCGATGCGGGACGCCAGGATCAGGCCGCCGATCGAGGCGAGGACGCCGGACAGGACGTAGGCCAGCGCCCGGTAGGCCCCGACGCGGATGCCCGCCAGGCGCGAGGCCTCGGGGTTGGCGCCGATCGCGTAGAGGACCCGGCCCCAGCGGGTGCGGGCGAGGAAGACCCAGGCGGCGATCGTCAGGCCGCCGAAGATCAGCACGGAGACGGGGATGCCGAGGACCGTCCCGCGGTCGATGCGCAGGAAGCCGTCGGTGAACCTGCCGGGCGCGGTCGTGCCGTCGTCCAGGGTCATGCCCGGGGTGATCGACTGGCCGTCGACCAGGATCAGCTTGCTGCCCTGGATCACGAACATGGTGCCGAGGGTGGCGAGCATGTCGGGGATCTTCAGTACGACGATCAGGAGCGCGTTGAGGAGGCCGGCGAGGGCGCCCGCGGCCAGGACCGCGACGATCGCGACCGTGCCGACCTGGTTGTGGACGACCATGGTCTGGGCGGCGACCGAGACGCCGAGGCCGGCCACCGCGCCGACGGACATGTCCATACCGCCGACGGCCATGGTGAGGGTGACCCCGAGGCCGAGGATGGCGGCCACCGAGACGTATCGGAGCGTGTCCAGGAGGGTCGCCGACTCCCGGAAGGAGCCCTCGCTCAGCGCGAAGTACAGGAAGAGCGCGACCGTCACGAAGATGAAGCCGTACTTGATGACGGCGTTCTGGACGCGGACGGCGGTGGTGGTGGCGGGTGGGAGCGCCGTCTTCGAGGGGACCTCGGTGCTCTGGGTGGTGGTCATGGCGTAGTTCCTCAGGGAGCCGGGGTCAGGGAGCCGGGGTCACACGGACGCCGAGATGGTCTGGATCACGCGGTCGCGTTCGGCGTCCTCGCCGTGGGCGTCGAGGTGGATCTCCCCGGCCGCGAGGACGACGACCCGGTCGGCCACTTCCAGGACCTCGTCGACGTCGGCGGACAGGACGAGTACGGCGGCGCCCTCGGCGGCGAGGGCGCGGGCACGGCGGCCGATGTCCCGACGGGCACCGATGTCCACACCTCGGAACGGCTCGTCCAGGATGAGGACGCGGGGGGTCTCGGCGAGCCAGCGGCCGACGACGACCTTCTGCTGGTTGCCGCCGGAGAGCTCCTCGACGGTGCTGTGCTCGTCGCGGGCGACGACCCCGAGGGCGTCGATGGTGGCGCGGCCGAGCGCGTCCTCCTTGGACCGCTGCACGAGACCCGCCTTAGACAGCGACTTCAGGAACGGCAGCGAGATGTTCTGCGCGACCGACCAGCCGGGGACCAGGGCGTCGGCGTGGCGGTCCTCGGGGACCAGGTGGACGCCGGCCCGGATCGCGTCGGCGGGGCGGCGGGGCGCGTACGGCCTGCCGTCCAGCGTGACCGCGCCCGTCCCGAAGGGCTCCGCGCCGAACAGGCCGCGCGCCAGTTCGGTCTTGCCCGCGCCCAACAGGCCCACGACGCCGGTGACTTCGCCGGTGCGGAGGTCGAGGTCCAGAGGGGCGCGGCCCTCGAAGAGGCGTACCCCGCGCAAGGACACCACGACGTCGCCGGAGGCCTTCTCCCGGACCGGACGGGCCGTCGTCGCCTCCTGGGCCTGCGCGAGCATCGCGCGCAGGGCGGCGCCCCAGTCGAAGGGCTTGGTCTGGTCCTCGGTGAGACGGCCGTCCCGCAGGACGACCAGCCGGTCGGCCAGGGCATCGATCTCGCCGAGGCGGTGGGAGACGTAGAGGACGGCGATGCCGTCGTCCCGCATCCGCTCGACGAGCGCGAAGAGGCGTTCCGCCTCGGCGGCCGACAGGGCCGAGGTCGGCTCGTCGAGGATCAGCAGCCGGGGGCGGGTGGCCAGGGCCCGGGCGAGGATCAGCAACTGGCGGTCGGAGATGTCGAGTTCGGTGACATCCCGCCTCAGGACGGTGTCGCTCCAGTCCAGCCCCAGGCCCGCCTGGATCTCGCGGGCGCGGGCCAGCAGCCTGCCACCGTTGAGGAACGGGTTGCCGCGGCGCTGCGCCAGCTCCTCGAAGACGAGGTTCTCGGCGACCGAGAGGCCGGGCACGATGCCCTCGGAGATGCGCTGATGCACCGTCTGGATGCCCAACTGGCGCGCGGCCAGCGGCGAGTTGAGGGAGACCGGCACGCCGTCCACCCGGACCTGTCCCCCGTGGTCGGTGTGCACGCCCGACAGGATCTTGATCAGGGTGGACTTGCCGGCGCCGTTCGCGCCGAGCAGCGCGACGACGCTGCCCGGGGCGATGTCGAGGGAGACGGAGGCGAGGACCGTCTTGCCGCCGAACGCCATGCTGACGTCGGTCAGTGAGACCGCCGGGCCCGCCTCACCGGTCTTACCGCTCTCGCCGCTCTCGCCGGTCTCAGTGGGCGACATTCGCGATCCAGTCCGCGGTCGAGACCTGTGCCAGGTTCAGCGCGGGCAGCGCCTGGCGCAGCTGGTTCATGTTCTCGATCTTCTTCTCGCGCAGGAAGTCCTGTGTGATGGCGACGGCCGGGAACTGCACCGAGCTCTTGTCGAGTTGCCCGGCCAGCTCCAGGGCGGTCGTGCGGACGACGGCGGCGCCGACGGCGGAGGGGTCGGTGCCGGCCGTCGCGACCCACGGGCTGCCGGCCGCGGTCATCTGCTGGATGTCGGCGTTGGAGACGTCCGCGCCGAAGACCTTCACCTTGTCCTGGAGCTTCTTGTTCTGGACGGCGAGGACGGTGCCCTTGGCGAGCTCGTCGTACGGGGCGAAGATGCCGGCCACGTCGGAGTGCTGGGTGAGCGCGGCGGAGACCAGGGGCACGTTGTCGGTGGCGGTGGAGTCGGTGACCTTGCCGACCTTGAACTCCTGCTTCCAGCCGCTCGCGGCCGCGGCTTCCTTCCAGACCGAGTCCCGCTTGTCGAGGGCGGCGTAACCGGCGACGTTGACGTAGCCGACCTTGGCGTTCTGGCCGAGGTCCTTGGCCATCACGTCGAGGACGGCCTTGGCCATGCTGGCGTCGTCCTGCTCGGTGGAGACGACGCCCTTGGTGGCGGTCTCCACGTCGTAGACGACGACCTTGATGCCCTTCTTCACGGCCTTGTCGATCTCGGGCTGGATGGTCGCCGGGAAGCCGTGGTCGATGATGATCGCCTTGGCGCCGGAGTTGATCGCCGAGGACAGGTCGGTGGCCTGCTTGGCGTTGTCGGCCTGGGCGTCGTACACCGTCAGGTCGATACCGAGGGCCTTGGCCTGGGCCTTGGCGCCGTTGCCCCACTGCTCGAAGTAGTCGCCGGCGCCGCTCTGCCGGACCAGGGCGACCTTGACCGCGCCCCCGCTGAAGGGGGCGGGCTTCTTGCCGGTGGCGGCCGAGGCGGAGGCCGCGGTGTCGCCGGTGTCCTTGGACGCGTCGGTGGACTGCGAGCAGCCGGAGAGCACGAGGGCCGAGACGGAGGCCAGCGAGAGCGCGGCGAGCGGAAGACGGATGCGGGACATGTACGGCTCCAGGTGCGGGTGGTGCAGACGGGGAGAGGGGAGACAGGAAGGGATGTGCTGGGCCCGGAGCGAGGAAAAGAAACGCGCCATCGCGCGCCCGGTCGAATGGGGGCGCCAGGGAACTCCGGGAGCGGTCAGCGACAGCTGGCTGTGGTCGACCGGAGCAAGTCCACGTACAGCCGCCGCACGAGCAGCAGCGTCTTCATACGCAGATCATGAGAACGATTTCAGCCACACGTCAAATGGTGTGGAAGCGGTTTCTCACCAGGTGAGACAACGACTTCGTCACACACGGTCGTCGTCTCACCTGGAGTTACCATCACAAGACCGGCACCCGACCCGGCACAGTGAGGCCCGAATGACGACCGCTGGCGCGAAAGCGACGTGCATGCCCCGCATGCGTCGCTGTCCCGGCGCGCCGTGTCGCGGCTGACGTACGGCTCGCCGCCGCCCTCTTTCCGCCCCGCCCGTCCGGTACTTGTCTCGGTATCCGGACATTCCTTCCAGACTCCCGGAGTTGCCCCATGACCCTCCTGACCACCTGGTCCGAGTCCGGTCCCGAGACCCTGGTCCGCCGCACCGCGGACCCCGCCGAGATCGCCGAGGCCCTCAAGCCGCTCGGTGTCCGCTACGAGCAGTGGCCGGTCCGCGAGGACGTCCCCTTCGACGCCGACAGCGAGACCGTCTTCGCCGCGTACGGCCCGGAGATCGAGAAGCTGAACGCCGAGGAGGGCTTCACCACCGTCGACGTCCTCGGCCTGCACCCCAGCGACGACCCGGAGTTCCCGGCGAAGGCCAGGGCCGCCCGCGAGAAGTTCCTCCAGGAGCACACGCACGACGACGATGACGAGGTCCGCTTCTTCGTCTCCGGCTCCGGCATCTTCTATCTGCACGTGAACGGCGAGGTGCACGCCGTCTTCTGCGAGAAGGGCGACCTGCTGGGCGTGCCGCGCGGCACCACCCACTGGTTCGACATGGGCACCGAGCCCTCCTTCACCGCGATCCGCTTCTTCCACGAGGAGGACGGCTGGATCGGCAACTTCACCGGCTCGACGATCGCCTCCCGCTTCCCGGACTACGACACGATCGCGGCCGGCTACGCGGCGGACCGGGCAGCCGCGTGAGCCTCGCGGGCCTGTCGTACGACGTGGACGCCGTGGTGCTCGACATCGAGGGCACCACGAGCGCCACGGGCTTCGTCGTCGACGTGCTGTACCCCTACTCGCGCTCCCGTTTCGCGGCGCTGCTGTCCGAGCGCGGCGACGACCCCGAGGTGGCGCGGGCCGTCGCGCAGGTGCGGGCGGAGATCGGCGACCCGGACGCCGACGCCGTACGCGTCGAGAAGGCGCTGAACGCCTGGCTCGACGAGGACCGCAAGGCGACCCCGCTCAAGACCCTCCAGGGGATCGTCTGGTCCGAGGGCTTCGCCCGCGGCGACCTCGTCTCGCACTTCTACGACGACGTCGTCCCGGTGCTGCGGGGGTGGCACGCGGCGGGCCTCCGGCTGTACGTCTACTCGTCCGGGTCGGTGGCCGCGCAGCGCGCCTGGTTCACCCACAGCCCGGAGGGCGACCTGACCCCGCTGGTCTCCGGTCTGTACGACACCGAGAACGCGGGACCCAAGCAGGAGCCGGAGTCCTACCGCCGTATCGCGGAGTCGGCCGGTGTCACACCCGCGCGGCTCCTTTTCCTCTCCGACCGGCCCGGCGAGCTGGACGCGGCCCGTGCGGCCGGCTGGCACGCGGTGGGGATCCGGCGGCCCGGGGAGCCGTACTTCGAGCAAGGCGTCGGCGACCACGCGCAGGCGGGGACGTTCGACGAGATCACCGTCTCAAGGAGCACTTCGTGACCGCCGACATCAGCGCACTCGACCTGGAGGAGGCGGGGGCGGTGCTCGCCGCGGAGTCCGCCCGGTTCGCCTCCTTCGGCTGGATGCGGGGCACCTCCGGCAACCTGTCCGTGGTGCTCTCGCGTGACCCGCTGCGGCTCGCGGTCACCGCCAGCGGCCACGACAAGGGTGAACTGACGCCCGCGGACGTGGTGCTGGTCGACGGAGGAGGTGCCGCGGTCAACGGCGGCAAGCCGTCCGCCGAGGCCGAACTGCACGCCCGGGTCGCCGCGCTGACGGGAGCGGGGGCGGTGGTGCACGTGCACACGGTCGCCTCGGTCGCGATGGGGCGCCGGGAACCCGGCGGGATCGTCTTCAGCGACCTGGAGATGCTCAAGGGCGTCGGACAGCCCGCCCATGGCGTCGAGGTGACCCTGCCGGTCATCGCCAACAGCCAGGACATGAAGGTCCTCGGGGACCGTCTGGAGGCGGCGCGGGATCCCCGGATGCCGGCGGTGGTCGTGGCGGGGCACGGACTGTACGTGTGGGGCGCCGATCCGCGGCAGGCGCGGCATCACACCGAAGTGGTGGAGTGGCTGCTGGAGTTGGAGCTCTCGCAGCGCTGACGGTACGTCAAGAGGGGGCCCGGTCACGGTGACCGGGGCCCCTCTTCGTCGCATCCCTAGCGCAGGTACTCCCCCGGCACCTGTCCCGCCGCCACCTCCAGCACGCCCCGCTCCGTGACCAGCGCCGTCACCAGGCGACCCGGGGTGACGTCGAACGCCGGGTTGTGGCCGCGCGAGGCGGCGGGAGCCGTCCGTACGCCGCCCCACTCCAACACCTCGTCCTCGCCGCGGAGTTCGATGTGGATGTCGTCGCCGGTCTTGGTGGACAGGTCGACCGTGGTCGTGGGCGCCGCGACCAGGAAGGGGATCCCGGCGTCGGCACACGCGAGAGCCACACCGACCGTGCCGACCTTGTTCGCCGTGTCGCCGTTGGCGGCGATACGGTCCGCGCCGACGATCGCCGCGTCGATCTCGCCGCGCAGGATGGTGCCCGCGGCTGCGCCGTCCACCTGGACGTAGTGCGGGATGCCCTCCTGGACCAGCTCCCAGGCGGTCAGGCGGGACCCCTGGAGCAGGGGGCGGGTCTCGTCGGCGTACACGACCTCCAGCAGGCCGCGGGCGTGCAGTTCGCGGATCACGCCGAGGGCCGTGCCCCAGCCGGCCGTGGCGAGCGCACCGGTGTTGCAGTGGGTCAGGACGCGCAACGGCCGGTCCAGGCGCACCTTGTCGAGCAGCCAGTCGGCGCCGAACACGCCCATGGCCCGGTTGGCCTCGACGTCCTCGCGCTGGATGGCGGCGGCCTCCTCCAGGACCGCCTCGACGCCCTCGGGCAGACGGCTCGTGGCGCGGTCGACGCAGACCATGAGGTTGACGGCCGTGGGCCGGGCCCCCCGGACGCGGGAGACTGCGGCGAGGATCTCGCCGTCCGTCCAGCCCTCCCGCTCCCCCTGGATCAGCGCGAGCGCGACACCGTACGCTCCCGCCGCCCCGATCGCGGGCGCGCCGCGCACCACGAGCCGCTGGATCGCGTCCACCAGAGTGTCCACATCGCGGACGTCCACCGTCTCGGTGCGATGCGGCAGCACGGTCTGGTCGATCAGCGCGAGACCTGTTCCGGTCCACTCGACCGCGCGCAGTTCCTGGGGCATATCGGGATACTCCTGATGTTCCGGTGATTGCCGCCACCGTACATGACCTGGGAGAACCACAGTTCGATAGATTCGAGCGGCAGTCCGGGGCCGACGGGTCCGCGTCGACACCGAGCCGGGAGCCGCCCCATGACCCACGACCCTCCCCAGGACCCGCTGCCCGTCACCCGCGTACCCCGCACCGGGCTGCCCGTGCACGCGGTCGTCGTCGGTGACCCGGCGCGTGCCGCGGCCGTCGCCGCGCTCCTGGACGGCGCCGAGGAGGTCTCCCACCACCGCGAGTACCGGGTGTTCAGCGGCCGCTGGAAGGGCCTGCCGGTCACCGTGGCCTCGCACGGGGTGGGTGCGCCGGGCGCGATCCTGCTGTTCCAGGAGCTGGCGGACGCCGGGATCCGCACGATCCTGCGGTTCGGTACGGCGGGCGCGCTCAGGCCCGGCATCGGCGACGGCGATCTCGTCATCGCCGAGGCGGCCGTACGGGACGACGGTGTCACCCAGCAGCTGCTGCCGCCCGAGTACCCGGCGGTCTCCGCACCCGAGGCGGTCCTCGCGCTCCAGCGCGCGGCCCGCGAGACGGGCGCCCCGCACCACCGGGGCATCGTCTGGACCCGCGCGGCCTTCCAGCCGGGCCTGCTGCCCCTCTTCTCCTACGACGGTGCCGGGCTCGCGGCGATCGAGATGGAACTGTCGGCGCTGCTGGTGACGGCCTCGCTGCGCGGACTCGTCGCGGGCGGGGTCGTCGTCGTGGACGGGGTGAACGCGGACGAGCTGGTGGACGAGGAGGGCACCAGCGTCTACGACCCGCACCGCGAGGTCGTCGCGGCCGGCGTCGAACGGGGTGCCGTCGTGTCCCTGGAGGCGCTGCGGCTGCTCGCCGAGGGGGCAGCGGGAGGCACCCTGTGACCGGCGCCCACCACGCCGGATGAGGCCGAGGTGATCGCCGATCTGGAGCCGCTCGTCCGCGCGGCGCCATAATGAGGGCCGAGACATCGGATGTCTCGGCACAGCACGGGGCGACAGGGAGGCCGGCATGGCAGTCACCGACGAGGCGATCGAGAAGATCAAGGGCATGATCGTCTCCGGCGCGCTGCGCCCGGGGGACCGGCTGCCCAAGGAGAGCGAGCTCGCGGCCGACCTGGGGCTGTCCCGCAACTCCCTGCGCGAGGCCGTGCGCGCCCTGTCGCTGATCCGGATCCTGGACGTGCGCCAGGGCGACGGCACCTATGTGACGAGCCTCGACCCGCAGCTCCTGCTGGAGGCGCTGAGCTTCGTCGTCGACTTCCACCGTGACGACACCGTCCTGGAGTTCCTGGCCGTGCGGCGCATCCTGGAACCGGCCGCCACGGCGATGGCGGCCCTGCGGATCAGCGAGCAGCAACTCGACGCCCTCTCCGCCCAGTTGGCCAAGCTGGGCGACGCCCCCTCGGTGGAGGAACTCGTCGCCTGCGACCTGGACTTCCACCGCGGCATCGTGCAGAGCTCCGGCAACTCGGTGCTCTGTTCCCTCCTGGACGGACTCTCCGGTCCCACCACCCGGGCCCGCATCTGGCGCGGCCTCACCCAGGAGGACGCCGTCAGCCGCACCCTGCACGAACACCGCGCCATCCTGGCCGCCCTCCGCGACCGCGACGCGGAGGCGGCCCGCTCCTGGGCGACCGTCCACATCGCGAGCGTGGAGCAGTGGCTGCGGTCCACGCTGTGAGCGGGTGAAACCGGGCGCTCCAGGACAGCTCCGATCACGCTGGGGTGTTCCGGGGTGGCTATCGGGGCAGTGATCCGTTCACTCCCCCGTGCAAGGGGGCTGCGGGCGCCCCCGCGGGACGCCGTAAGGTTGGGTGGTCAAGCGAGGGCACGTCGGAAGGAGGCCTGGGTGATCGAGCTCGAGGGGGTTCCCGAGCTGATCGACCCGGTCATGGTGGCCGCGTTCGAGGGCTGGAACGATGCCGGCGACGCCGCCTCCACCGCGGTCGCGCATCTGGACAGGGAGTGGAAGGGCGAGGTGTTCGCGGCGCTGGACGCCGAGGACTACTACGACTTCCAGGTGAACCGCCCCACGGTGTGGCTGGACGGCGGCGTACGCAAGATCACATGGCCGACGACAAGGTTGTCGGTCGTCCGGGTCGGCGGTGACAAGCCCCGCGATCTCGTCCTCGTCCGCGGCATCGAACCGTCGATGCGGTGGCGCTCGTTCTGCAACGAGCTGCTCGGCTTCGCCCACGAACTGGGCGTGGAGCTGGTGGTGGTGCTGGGCGCCCTGCTCGGTGACACCCCGCACACCCGTCCGGTCCCGGTCAGCGGCGTCACGTCCGACCCGGATCTCGCCCAGCGGATGGATCTGGAGGAGACCAAGTACGAGGGCCCCACGGGCATCGTCGGCATCCTCCAGGAGGCCTGCACGCACGCGGGCGTACCGGCCGTGTCGCTGTGGGCAGCCGTACCGCACTACGTGTCGCAGCCGCCGAACCCGAAGGCGACGCTGGCCCTCCTGAACCGCCTGGAGGACCTGATCGACGTACGCATCCCGCTGGGCGAGCTGCCCGAGGACGCGCGCGCCTGGCAGGTGGGCGTGGACCAGCTGGCCGCCGAGGACAGCGAGGTCGCGGAGTACGTCCAGACGCTGGAGGAGGCCCGGGACACCGCGGAGCTGCCGGAGGCGTCGGGCGAGGCGATCGCCCGCGAGTTCGAGCGGTATCTGCGGCGCCGGGACGGGGGCCAGCCGGGGCCGCCGGGCGGTCACGCGACGGCGGACGGCAGTGACAGCACGTCGTATCTGCGGGACAACCCCAGCGGTCGTACGAAGCCGCCGAAGCCCCCGAAGCCGGGGGCGGACGACGAGGACTCGTCGTCCGAGGACTGACAGGGGCTGAACAAGCTGGACCAGCCGGACAGGCCGGACAAGTGGGGGCGGTGCGCGTGACGCGTACCGCCCCCACCCGTTCCCAGAGATGTCAGGCCTGTCAGACCCGTCAGACCTGGTCCACGGCCACCGCGTCGTACTCCGTCTGAGGCGTCGGTTCCACGTCGAAGCGCGCGTTGGGCAGATACAGCCGCCCGCCCCACGCGGCGGCCGTCGTCGGGATGCGGAAGCGCGGGTCGGTGATGCGGGCGATCGCGGTGCCCCGGGTGCCGGAGTCGTTCAGCCGGAAGACGTCGATCGCGTTCTGCCGCTGCTGGACGGCGTAGAGGATCCGGCCGAGCAGCAACAGTCCGTCGCCGTTGGGGAGTTTCGCCGTACCGAGGTCGACGGTCCGGGCCACGCCGGTGCGCGGGTCGACCCGGGCGAGGCCACCGCCGTCGGCGAAGGCGTTCACCACGAGCAGGGCGCGGCCGTCGGGTGTGCGCTCGATGCCGTTGGCGGTGAAGTCCGTCCCCTGCTGCCAGTCCCCGGTCAGCGGTACGGTCTCCACCGCGCCCCGGGTCAGCTTGTAGAGCACCGGTTCGAAGGAGTCGGTGAACCAGGCGGCGCCCGGAGTGAGGACGACGTCGTTCACGAAGGTGCCGCCGGTGGCGTACACCTTCTCGATCCGGCCCGTGCGGGCGTCGGCGGTCCGGATCTCGCCGCTGTCGCCGCCGGCCAGGAACAGCCGGCCGTGCCGGTCGATCTTCAGGCCCACGGTCGGGCCGCCGGTGCCCTTGACGACGACCGAGCCACGGCCGGTGGCGAGACTCGCCCGGTAGATGTCGCCGTCGGCGAGCGAACCGAAGTAGGCGAAGGGCTTCGCGCCGATGGTGATGCCCTCGGGCTGGAAGCCGTCGGGCAGCGGGAACTGTGCGGGCCATGCGGTGCGCTCGCTTCCGGCCGCGTGCGCCGTGCCGGACAGCAGGGCCGCGCCGGACAGGGCGGCGGCCGTGGTGAGAAGTCTTCGACGTGCGAAGGAGCGGTCCGTGGGAGCCACTGTGCGTCCTTCCGCGGAAGGGCCGGCCCGTGGCCGACCGTACGGTCAACAGACGCTCCCACCCCATCACATGACCGTCACCACCGCAGCCTATGGCCGGATTGTGGCGTGACATCTGTTTCAGGACGGAATGCACACGTTACCCAATTCAACTTGTTTTCAAACCCAGTTGGGCACGACGGGGTGGACGAGTCGCCGTCCTGGTGCTTGGTTGTCCCACGGAAGGCGCACCCGCACGGACCGAAGGGAGCGGTATCCGATGACCGAACAGGCACAGCCGGCACAGAACCCGGGAGCATCCGGGCCGGGGCCCGACGGAACGGGATTCACCTATCGCGGAGCCGAGCAGGAGCTGATCGTCGTCGCACGCCCCGAGGCCAGGCTGCGCGCCCAGGCCGAGGGCGTCCGGTCGGCGGCGGGCGCCGACGTGTCGGCTCTCAACATGTTCCTCGGTGACGAACAGCTGGCCCTGGAGCCGCTGTTCGGCAGCGAGGAACGACTTCAGCAGTCCGCCGGGCAGCAGGGCACCGAGGACGCGCCCGACCTGGCACTCTTCTACCGGGTGCGCGGCGGGGAGGACCGGGCCCAGGAACTGCGGGCACGGATCGCCGCGTTGCCCGGCGTCGACACGGCGTACGTCAAGCCGCCCGCCGTGCCGGCCACCCTCGGACAGGTCGGGGAGGACACCCGGCGGCTGAAGGAGGGGGCGCCCGCCACCCCCGACTTCACCGGCCGTCAGGGCTATCTGCGCCCCGCCCCCGAGGGCATAGACGCCCACTGGGCCTGGCAGCGGCCCGGTGGGACGGGTCACGGGGTGACGGTGATCGACGTCGAGGGCGCCTGGCAGTTGGGCCACGAGGACCTGGCCGCC
Organism: Streptomyces lincolnensis; assembly: GCF_001685355.1. Classification (GTDB taxonomy): domain Bacteria; phylum Actinomycetota; class Actinomycetes; order Streptomycetales; family Streptomycetaceae; genus Streptomyces; species Streptomyces lincolnensis. The sequence goes on from NZ_CP016438.1 coordinate 2,266,524, forward strand.
AAGCTGGCCGGAGTGGTCGTCGGCACCCCGCTGACCGATGTGGCGTGGCGCAACCACGGCACCGCCGTGATCGGTGTGATCAGCGGCGACCAGGGCGGGCACGGGGTCACCGGCATCGTGCCGGAGGCGGTGACCGCGGCCGCGTCCTTCCACGGCATCGGCACCGCGGCCGCGATCCACGCGGCGGCCGACCGCCTCGCGCCCGGCGACATCGTGCTGATCGAACTCCACCGCCCCGGGCCGCGGTTCGACCACGAGGAGCGGGACGACCAGCGCGGTTACATCGCCCTGGAGTGGTGGCCGGACGACTTCGCGGCCATCCGGCACGCGACCGCCCGGGGCATCCTCGTGGTGGCCGCCGCGGGCAACGGCGGCGAGTCGCTCGACGACGGGGTCTACGAGCGGCGCCCGGACGAGTTCCCGCAGTGGTGGCGCGGTCCGTTCAACCCGTCCAACCCGTCCTCCGGGTCGGTCCTGGTCGGCGCGGGCGCCCCGCCGCCCGGCACGCACGGCCGCGACCACGGCCCGGACCGCTCACGGCTGGAGTTCTCCAACTACGGCGCCCGCGTGGACGCGCAGGGCTGGGGCCGCGAGGTCACGACCACCGGCGGCACCTGGGACCGGCCCGGCGATCTTCAGGGCGGGCCCGAGGAGATCGCCTGGTACACGGACACGTTCTCCGGGACCTCCTCCGCCTCCCCGGTGGTGGTCGGCGCGCTGGCCGCGCTCCAGGGCATGCTCAGGGCGGCGGGCCGACCGCCGATGTCCCCGGAACGCGCCCGTGAGGTACTGCGCGCTACGGGCTCCCCGCAGCAGGACGCGCCGGGCCGTCCCGCCTCGCAGCGGATCGGCAGCCGGCCCGACATCCGGGCGGCCGTGACCCGGCTGCTGCCCGAGGCGGTCGGCTCGGGCCGGGCGGAGCGGTACTGGGACGAGCTCCTGCCCTATCCCCGTGAACTCCCACCCCGGCTCCGGCTGTTCGTCTCCGGTGCCTGGCGCAACCTCAACCACCCGTCCCCCGAGATCCGCCAGGCGGTCCAGACCGCTTTCGCGGGGGGACGGCCGGACGTCCGTGTCTGGTTCTCGGACGACGAGATCGTCGGCCTGGTGATCACGGGCTGACGGTTCCTCATTCCATCCAGGGAAGGTGGCACCCTCATGAGCATCCAACCGCAGATGAGCCAACCGGGCCAGCAGGGCCAGCAGGGCCAGTACGGCCAGCAAGGCCAGCAGCAGGGCCAGCAGTTCCCGAGCACGTCGCCGTACCAGCAGCAGGGCTTCGGCGGCGGCATGGGTGGCAGCACCGGCGGCGGCATGGGCGGCGGCTCGCTGGAGCAGCTCCAGCAGCTCAGCCAGCAGCAGCCGTTCCAGCAGCTGCTCCAGCAGCTCGGCCAGCAGTACGGCCAGCAACAAGGCCAGCAACAAGGCCAGCAGCAGGGCGGCTTCGGCCAGGGTCAGCAGCAGGACCAGCAGGACCAGCAGGCGCAGCAGCAGGAGCGCCAGGTGCAGCAGGATCTGACGCAGCTCGCGCAGCAGGTGATCCAGCAGATCGTCCAGCAGGTGCAGGCTCAGGCCCTCGCCTCGGGTGTGGCGGACGGCTTCATCGACATCGCGCACCCGCTCCAGGGACAGCCGCAGCAGATCTTCCTGCGGGTCAACGGCCAGTTCCGGGTCCTCAACAACCCGGCCCCGCACGTCCACCAGCAGATCCAGGAGGCCTTCGCCTTCGGCCACCAGGTCATCGGCGTCTGGGACGCACAGTCGCCGAACGTGCTGCGCAGCGTCCGGATCCAGCGGATCTGACGAACTGAGCGGCTAGAAGCAGCAAAAAGAGGGGCGCTTCCCTCCGCGAGATCCGCGAGATCCGCGAGGAGGAAGCGCCCCTTCCGTACGCCTGCTCAGTCCGTACGCCTGCTCACAGGGCCACGCCCAACAGCGCGTCCACCGCTCGTGTCACCACGCCCGGCGCGCCGATGTCGGTGCCGCCGTGCTCCTCCTGCGAGGCGGCCCAGCGGTCGACCGCGGCCAGGGCGGCCGGGGCGTCCAGGTCGTCGGCGAGCGCCTTGCGGATCTCCTCGACGAGGGCCTCGGCGGACGGGCCGTCGGGCCGGGAGACCGCGGCACGCCAGCGGCCGAGGCGGTCGACGGCGTCCCGCAGCACCTGGTCGGTCCACTCCCAGTCGGCCCGGTAGTGGTGGGCGAGCAGCGCGAGCCGTATGGCGGCGGGGTCGACGCCCTCGCGGCGCAGCTGCGACACGAAGACCAGGTTGCCCTTGGACTTGGACATCTTCTCGCCGTGGAGGGCGACCATGCCGGCGTGGACGTACGCCGTGGCCATGGGGAACTCGCCGGTCAGCGCCTGGGCGTGCGAGGCGCCCATCTCGTGGTGCGGGAAGGCGAGGTCGGAGCCGCCGCCCTGGACGTCGAAGCCCATCCCGAGGTGGTCGAGGGCGATCGCGACGCACTCGATGTGCCAGCCCGGCCGGCCGCGCCCCAGCGAGGCGCCGTCCCAGCTGGGCTCGCCCTCGCGGGCGGCCATCCACAGCATCGGGTCGAGCGGGTTCTTCTTGCCGGGCCGCTCGGGGTCGCCGCCGCGCTCGGCGGACAGCAGCCGCATGGCGGCGGCGTCGAGGCCGGAGACCTCGCCGAAGTGCGGATCGGACTCGACGGAGAAGTACACGTCCCCTTCGAGTTCGTACGCGGCGCCCGCGTCCCGCAGCCGCTCGACGAGCGGCACGATGCCGGGTATCGCCTCGACCGCGCCGATGTAGTGCCGCGGGGGCAGCATCCGCAGGGCGGTCATGTCCTCGCGGAAGAGGGCGGTCTCCTTCTCGGCGAGGGCGACCCAGTCGATGGCGTCGCGCTGTGCCCGCTCCAGGAGCGGATCGTCGACGTCGGTGACGTTCTGGACGTAGTGGACCTGCCGCTTGGTGTCGAGCCACACGCGCTGCACGAGGTCGAACGCGTTGTAGGTCGCCGCGTGACCGATGTGGGTCGCGTCGTACGGCGTGATGCCGCAGACGTAGATACGGGCGACGGGACCGGGGGTGAGGGTGACGAGGCCGCCGGTCGCGGTGTCGTGGATCCTCAGGTCGCGGCCCTGACCAGGCAGGGCGGGGACCTCGGAAGCGGGCCAGGCATGCATGTCATGAGCCTAACCGGACGGATGTTCCGTATACGAACCGGACGGGCCGGATGGCCGGTAAGGCCTCCTTGCGCGGTGCTGCCCTGTGTGCAGTGTGCTCCTAGACGGGCGGCCAGGGAATGGCCGGCCACTCACCGCTCGGCTCCGGGTGCTTGCCCGACGCCAGGAGCGCGTCCACACGCGCGCGTGTGGCGTCGAGTTCGGCGGCGGTGATCAGGCCGGTCAGCCGCTCGGTCAGCGCCCCCGAGGCCGTCAGGTCCTGCTGGAGTGACGTGAGGACGGCGACCGCCTCGTCCGTGAGCGGCTCCCCCGCCCACCCCCACAGCAGCGTCCGCAGCTTGTTCTCGGTGTTGAAGGTCACTCCGTGGTCGATCCCGTACAGCCGGTCCTGTGCCGCGGGCAGCAGATGGCCGCCCTTGCGGTCCGCGTTGTTGATCACGGCGTCCAGCACGGCGAGCCGGCGCAGCCGCTCGTCGTCGGCGTGCACGAGCAGCGCCGTCCTGCCCTCACCGACCTCGGCGAAGCCGATCGCCCGCCAGCCCGGCTCGGGCTCCTCGCCGTCGACCAGGGCCAGCAGGTCGGCACCGGGCACGCCCTCGATCCACAGCTGGCACATGCCCTCGCCGTAGGGCCCGTCGCGCAGCACGGTCGGCGGCACCAGGCCCCAGCCGGTCGCCTCGGACACCTCGTACGCGGCGACCTCGCGCTGGGCGAGGGTGCCGTCGGGAAAGTCCCAGAGGGGACGCTCGCCGCGGACGGGCTTGTAGACGCAGAAGGCCTCCTGCCCCTCGTGGGAGACGGAGCAGTGCAGCACCGCGTTGGAGGCTTCCCGGATCTGCCCGCGGACGGTGAGCTCACCGCGGGCCAGCAGTTCGGCCGTGGTCACGCTCCGCGGCGGTATCCGTTCTGGCGCGGACATACGTGTCCTTCCGGGTCCAGCGGGAGGCTGCACAGCGGGCACGGCGGCCGCCCGGCGTTGACGACGTCCAGGGCGCGCTTGGCGAAGGCTCTCGCCTGCGCGCCGGTGAGCCGGACCCGCAGCATCGGGGGGCCGTTCTCCTCGTCCTGAAGCAACTTCTCCTCGGCCTCGGCGAGATCCTCCTCGGAGTCCGCCTCCAGCTCCACGAGGGCCTGCGCCTCGACGATCATGCGCTGCTCGTCGCCGTCCCAGGCGAGGGCCATGGTGCCGACCCGGAACTCCTCCTCGACCGGGGTGTCCAGGGGGCGGGTGTCGGCGACCTCGGTGGGCGCCACCGCCGGGACGGCCGCGCTGCCACCGCTGCGGCGTACGACCTCGTCCAGCAGTTCGTCCATGCGCTCGGCGAGCGCGGCGACCTGGGTCTTCTCCAGGGCCACGCTGGTCACCCGGGCGCCGGCTGTGGCCTGGAGGAAGAACGTACGGCGTCCGGGCAGTCCGACCGTACCGGCCACGAAGCGGTCCGGGGGATCGTAGAGGAACACCTGACGGGACACGTCCTGTCTCCATTGGAATCGTGAGTACGTGCGTGTGTGCGTGGCTGTGCGGGGAGGTCCATGGGTGAACGCGCTTGCGCGAACCGCTTCACCCTACTGCGCCCGACGATCACGGTGCGCCCGCACCGCCCCCGACCGGGGCGTCGTCGGCCGGGGGCTCCTCGCGGGGCACCAGGGACGCGAAGTCACCGGTGTCACCGAGGCGGACGAGAAACGGCCTGAGACGGGTGTAACGGATCGCGGTGATGGAACACGGTTCGACAGAAATCCTCTGGAAGAGGTCGAGATGAAGTCCGAGTGCGTCGGCCACGAGCGACTTGATGACGTCGCCGTGCGAGCACATGAGATAGACGGCGTCGGCCCCGTGGTCGCGCTCCACCCGCGCGTTCCACTCGCGTACCGCCTCGGCGGCGCGGGTCTGCATCGCGCGCATCGACTCGCCGCCGGGGAACGCGGCCGCGGAGGGGTGTGCCTGCACGACCTGCATCAGCGGCTCGTCCATGAGCTCGGCGAGCTTGCGGCCGGACCAGTCGCCGTAGTGGCACTCCCCGATCCGGTCGTCGGTGTGCGCGGTGAGGCCGGGACGGGCCTGGAGCAGCGGCCGCAGCGTCTCCTGGCAGCGCTGGAGCGGGCTGGTGACGACCTCGGAGATCGGCAGCCCGTCGAGCCGCCCGGGCAGCGCGGCGGCCTGCTCGGCGCCCCGCTCGTCGAGGGCGACGCCGGGCGTCCACCCGGCGAGCAGGCCCTCGGTGTTGGCGGTGGATCGTCCGTGCCGGACGAGGATCAACGTGGGCATGCGGCCCAGCGTAGGCGTAGGCCCACATGCGGCGGCCCCCGGGCGACGGGAGAATACGCTCCGTGATCGTCGACTGTGCCATCTACCGTGACGGACACCGCAGCGAGGGCCCCGAGGACCTGTCCGACGCGCTCGCCGAGGCCCGGGCGGCGCACGGCTTCGTGTGGATCGGACTGCACGAGCCGTCCGAGAAGGAGTTCGATCACGTCACCCAGGAGTTCGGGCTGCACCCGCTGGCGGTCGAGGACGCCCTCAAGGCCCATCAGCGGCCCAAGCTGGAGGTCTACGACGACTCGCTCTTCCTCGTCCTCAAGCCGGTCCTCTACGAGCCGAAGAGCGACGAGGTCTCCACCGGCGAGGTCATGCTCTTCCTCGGCGACTCCTTCGTGGTCACCGTCCGCCACGGCGAGGGCGCCCCGCTCAGTGCCGTACGACGGCGTCTGGAGCACGAGCCCGAGCTGCTGGGCAAGGGACCCACCGCCGTGATGTACGCGATCGCCGACGCCGTGGTCGACCACTATCTGGACGTGGCGACCGAGCTCCAGACCGACTTGGAGGAGCTGGAGGCGGAGGTGTTCTCGCCGGACGACGGCGGTTCGCGCCACACCGCGTCCCGTATCTACAACTTCAAGCGGCAGATCCTGGAGTTCCGCCGCGCGACCGGTCCGCTGGCCCTGCCGCTGACCCGGCTGGCGGGCCCGGAGGTCTACAGCGGGACGGTGCCGTTCGTGGACGAGCGGGCCCGGCCCTTCTTCCGTGACGTGAGCGACCACCTCACGCGCGTGAACGAGTCCGTGGAGGGTCTGGACCGGCTGGTCTCCGACATCCTCTCCGCGCATCTCGCGCAGATGAGCGTCCGGCAGAACGACGACATGCGGAAGATCTCCGCGTGGGCGGCCATGGCCGCGGTCCCCACGATGATCGCGGGGATCTACGGCATGAACTTCGACCACATGCCGGAGCTGCGCTGGGTGTGGTCGTACCCGGCCGTGATCGGGCTCATGGCCGCCCTGGAGGTGCTGCTCTACCGGCTGTTCAAGAGCCGCGGCTGGCTGTGAGGGGCCGGTAGGGCCTGGGATCTGAGGTCTGGGATCTCGCTCCGGCTCAGGCGAACTCGGGGGCGGAGGTCGCCGGGCCGCCGAGCGCGTTGCGCCGCTCGGGCATCTTCAGGGCGACCATGCGGCGCCAGCCGCCGAGCCGCTCGTAGAGGTACATGGCGTGGATACCCGCGAGCAGGACCGCCGACTTGGCCCTCGACCAGCCCAGGATGCGTCCCATGTGGCCCATCACCGCGAGGCTGACGTCCCGGTAGACGCGGATCTCGGCGAGCGCGCACGCGCGCAGTGTGCTCTGGATGAGCCGGCCGTGCCCGGCGGCGGCGAAGCGCAGCAACTCCTCGTGGGTGTACGCGAGGTGGTTGTCCTCGTCGTTGGAGATCATCCGGACCGCCTTGCCGACCTCGGGGTGGTCCGCGAAGAACTTCCGCAGCATCACCATCTGGTCGGCGGCCCGCTGTTCGGTCACCCGGCTGTGCGCCAGGTACGTGATGATGTCCCGCACCGTCAGCGGCTGGTCGGCCTTGAGCTTCTCGTGGGCCAGACCGATGCCGTGCCGCTCCAGGAGCACCGTGTAGTCGGTCTCGGGCGGGACGGGGACGGGTTCGACGCCGCGCTTCTTCATCAGCGCGTTGAAGATCCGCCCGTGCTTGTCCTCGTCCGCGCCGTGCCGGGTGATCTTGGGCGCCATGGCCCGCTCGCTCTCGGGTACGAGCGCCGCGATGCGCGCGTTCTCCCAGCCGCCCTGCGTCTCCCCGCTGGCCGCGATGGAGCAGAAGAGCTGGTACGACTCGTCGTTGTCGACAATCTCCTGGAACAGACTCTTGGCCGTCAGCATCGATGGCACCTCTCTGCGTTCCGCAGGGTTCCGTAAAGAACGAGTCAAGTGCGATGCGAGGGGCGCGGCAACAGCTGTGTCGGACAACTCCGCCAAAAGGAGGACGACCGAGGTCCCGACGGAGGCGTAACCGGACGCCCCCGGGCGCGTTGATCCACCTGACGGCCGTGGCGGGGAAGACCCCCGAGCCCCCACCACGGCCGCTGACACTTACCGGGCTCAGGCGAGGCCCGCGCGCTCCAGCGCCTCACTGCCGGCCCGCAGCGAGGCGAGCCGCTCCTCCAGCGTGAAGCCCGCGGGCGCCAGGCTCAGCGTGGTCACCCCGGCCGCCGCGTACTGCTTCATCCGGTCCGCGATGCGGTCCACGGAACCCAGCAGCGTCGTCTTGTCGATCAGATCGTGCGGTACGGCGGCCGCGGCGCCCTGCTTGTCGCCGGACAGGTACTTCTCCTGGACCTCGGCGGCGGCCTGCTCGTACCCCATGCGACGGGCGAGCTGGTTGTAGAAGTTCTGCTTGGCGCTGCCCATGCCGCCGACGTAGAGCGCGGTGTAGGGGCGGAAGGTGTCGGCGAGCGTGGCCACGTCCTTGTCGTCGCCCACGGCGAGCGGCAGCGTCGGGCAGACGTCGAAGCCGTCGAGGGTCTTGCCCGCCTTCTCGCGGCCGGCCCGCAGATACGTGATCGCGGTGTCCTCCAGGTGCTCGGCGGACGGGAAGATGAGCAGCGCCCCGTCGGCGATCTCCCCGGTCTGCTCCAGGTTCTTGGGGCCGATCGCGGCGATGTAGAGCGGGATGTGCTCGCGCTCCGGGTGCACGGTCAGCTTGATCGGCTTGCCGGGGCCGCCGGGCAGCGGCAGGGTCCAGTGCTCGCCCTCGAACGAGAGCCGCTCGCGGGTCATCGCCTTGCGGACGATCTCCACGTACTCGCGGGTGCGGGAGAGCGGCTTGTCGAACTTGACGCCGTACCAGCCCTCGGAGACCTGGGGTCCGGAGACGCCGAGGCCGAGGCGGAACCGGCCGCCGGAGAGCGAGTCGAGGGTGGCCGCGGTCATCGCGGTCATCGCCGGCTGGCGGGCCGGGATCTGGAAGATGGCCGAGCCCACGTCGATCCGCTCGGTCTGGGCGGCGACCCAGCTCAGTACGGTGGCCGCGTCGGAGCCGTAGGCCTCGGCGGCCCAGCAGACGGCGTATCCGAGCCGGTCGGCCTCCTGGGCGACGGCCAGATTGTCCGCGTCCATGCCGGCACCCCAATAGCCGAGGTTGATCCCGAGCTGCATGCCGCATTCCCCTTACCGATCAGTAACGTCCCTTGTCCGCAGACCTTAGCGCGGGCGGGCGGATCGGGGCAGGTCGCGGTCGGTGTTCGTGGGGCGCGCCGGGCCCGGCGCCAACTCCCGTGTTCCCAGGGAAACTGGTTGTCCACAGGCCCCCACACGGCAGGTTCTGGCCAGTAATCTCGGCGTTCATGGAGCAGAGGCATCTCGGCCGCACCGGCCTTCGTGTGTCCCGGATCGGGCTCGGCACCCTCACCTGGGGGCGGGACACCGACGAGCACGACGCCGCGGACCTCTTGAAGACGTTCTGGGAGGCGGGCGGGTCCCTCGTCGACACCGCGGACGTGTACGGCGACGGGGAGTCCGAGTATCTGCTCGGGCGCCTCATGGAAGGGCTCGTGCCGCGCCGGGACCTGGTCATCTCCACGAAGGCGGGCAGCGTTCCCGACCCCGACCGCCGCTTCGACGGCTCGCGCGGCCACCTGCTCTCCGCGCTCGACGCCTCGCTGTCCCGGCTCGGCACGGACTACGTCGACGTGTGGCACGTCCACGCCTACGACCCGGACACACCGTTGGAGGAGACCCTCCAGGCCCTGGACCTGGCCGTCAGCAGCGGGCGGGCCCGCTATGCCGGTGTCTCCAACTTCTGCGGCTGGCAGCTCGCCAAGGCGGCCACCTGGCAGCTCGCGGCGCCCGGTCTGCGGACGCGGCTGGCGAGCACGCAGATGGAGTACTCGCTGCTGCAACGGGGGGTGGAGCGGGAGGTGCTGCCGGCCGCCCTGGACGCGGGGATCGGGATGCTGCCCTCCTCGCCGCTCGGGCGCGGGGTGCTCACCGGCAAGTACCGCGACGCCACGCCGGCCGACTCGCGGGGCGCCTCGGACCATCTGGCGCCGTTCGTCGCGCCGTACCTCGACGACACGGCGAGCAGGATCGTGGACGCCGTCACCACGGCCGCGGACGGGCTCGCGGTGACGCCGCTCCAGGTCGCCCTCGCCTGGGTCCGGGACCGGCCGGGCGTGGCCGCGCCGGTGGTCGGCGCGCGCAACGCGCAGCAGCTCGCGGCGGCATTGTCAGTGGAGGCCCTTAGTCTTCCTGACGAGATCTGCCGGGCGCTCGACGACGTGTCGGCGCCCGTGCACCGCTATCCCGATCACGACTGGAGCACGCTGTGAGCACGGAGCCGGAGCCCGCCGGGGACGCCGAGGAGACCGAGTCGGGGACGCCGGACACCACGGACGCGACGGACGCCGTGGCGGAGGCCGGCAGCCCCGCCGCCGGCGAAGGCGCGAAGCAGTTGACGGAGGCGGAGGCCGAGCTCGCCGCCCAGCGGATCGAGCGCGAGCGGATCGAGAAGCGGAAGGCCGAGAAGAAGGCGGCGGTCGCCGCCGGGGCCAAGCTCAGCGGGAAGGCGGCCGATCTGCTCGCGGCCGTCCGGGCCGTGGAGAGCGGCGAGAAGCCCGCGGCCGCCGTCTTCCGCGAGCCGGAACCGCCGCGGCGCCCCGCTCCGGAGCCGGTGCGGCAGCCGCAGCCCGTGTCGGCACCGGCCGAGGCCGTCGGCGTGACCGCTGCCGCCGCGCCGGAGACCGTCGAAGCCGTGCGGCGGGTGCTGGCCGAGGGCGGTGCCCCGGAGTCCCTGGCGGCGCAGGCCGTCACGACTCTCGGCGAAGGGGCCGAGGAGCAACTGCGGGCGGATCCCTGGCAGTTGCTGCGCATCGGCGGAGTACGGCCCGAGCAGGCCGACGGTTTCGCGCGGGCGCTGCTCGGCGCGGAGTGCGGTCCCGAGGACGAGCGACGCGGCCGCGCGCTCATCGTCTGGCTGCTGGAGCAGGCGGCCGTCGCCGGGCACACCGCGCTGGAGATGTCGACACTCACCGCCGCGCTGACCCGGCAGAGCGTGCCGGATCCCGACGCGGCCGTCCAGGACGCCCTCGCGGAGGGCGAGGCCCTGGTGTTCCAGGACGCCCTGGACGAACCGGGGGTGCCGGTCCGGGAACCCTCACAGGACGAGGACGACGAGGCGGAGCGGCCGGTCCGTGTCCTGGTCGGGCTGGAGCGGTACGCCCTCGCGGAGGAGAGCCTCGCCGACGGACTGGCCCGGTTGATCAACTCCGTGCCGAAGGAGGACGGTTCGGCCGCGCAGTGGGAGGAGGCCGCCGCCTCGGCCCCGGGCTCCGCGGCCGAGCTGATCCGCGCGGTCGCGGGCCAGGGCCTGGTCCTGCACACCGGCGGCGAGGCCTCCCTGACGGAACCGGCGGCCCTGCTGCGCGCGGCCCGCGACCTGGGCCTGCGCGCGTGGGCCGCCACCCACAGCCCGATCGGCCGGGCCCGCTTCACGACCCTGACCGGCGGTTCCGCGGGAGCGGACGACGTTCCGGCCGGGCCGGAGGAGGCCGGTGTCACCACCGTCGCCGGGCTGCTCGCCGGTGCCGAGGGCCCCGGGCGGGACGCCGAGGGGGCGTTCGCCCTCGATCTGCTCGTCGTGCTCGACGCCCCGGCGCTGGACGTGGAGACGGCGGCGCTGCTCGTGGAGTCGCTGCCGGACGGGGCCCGGCTGGTGCTGGCCGGGGATCCGGCGGTGCTGTGGTCCGCGGGTCCGGGGCGGGTCTTCGCGGATCTGCTGGCCGCGCGGATCTGCCCTCAGGTCGCCTCCCGCCGGCCGGATCCCGGGCCGCTGGGCGAGCTGGTGTCCGGTATCGGCATCGGTGAGCTGAACCAGGTCGAGGCGCCCGGCAAGGAGGTCGTGATCGTGCCGGTGCGGGACGCGGGCGAGGCCGTCCACCGGACCGTGCAGCTCGTCGCGGACTCGGTGCCGCGGGCGCTCGGTGTCCCCGCCGAGGAGACCCAGGTGATCACCCCGGGCCACGGCGGCGCGGCCGGTACCCGGGTGCTGAACGCGGCACTGAAGGAGCGGCTCAACCCGGGCCCCGGCCGCTTCGGCGGCTTCGACCCCGGTGACCGCGTCGCCTACTCCTCCGCCCCGGGCCGCACCGTGCCGGGCCGGGTGGTCGGGGCCGACGCGGACGGGCTGCACCTGTCGTGCGCCGACGAGGCCGTCGTCGTACCGAAGGAGCGGGTGGAGCAGTCCGTGCGGCACGGGTGGGCGCTGACCGCGCACCAGGCGGTGGGCGGCAGATGGCCGGCCGTGGTCGCGGTGCTGCCCGGGGACGCGGCGCAGGCCCTCAGCCGGCCGTGGGTCTACACGGCGTTCGGACGGGCCGACCGGCATCTGTCCGTGGTCCACGGCGTGGAGCAGGCGCTGCCCCGAGCCGTGGCCGAGATCGCGGCCAAGCCGCGCACCACCCGGCTGCCCGTGCTGCTGGCCCCGCAGGTCCCGACGGCCGACTGAACAGGCGCAGGCCCTCCTCACGGGGGGGCCGTACGGCAGCGGCGGCGTCACCGGAGGTGGATCTCCGGTGACGCCGCCGCTGTCGTCGAGCCCGGCCGCGGGATCAGCGATCCGCGTCCAGTGGCTCCAGGTCCTCGTCCTCGTCCAGTTCCGCTTCGAGGTCGTCGGGGTCCTCGACGTCGTCGCCGTCGTCGCCCTCGTCCACATCGTCGATCGCGTCGATCTCGTCGTCGAAGACCGCGCTGACGTCGAAGCGGCAGATCACCCGCTGCTCGTCGACCTGCTCGAACGGGGCTTCCAGCCACTCGCCGGGATCGGCCGCTTCGTCCGAGGCCGTGACCCAGAGCGTGGAGTCGCCCTCCTCCAGACCGAACTCCTTGTGCCGGGAGGCGATCTCGTCCGGTTCGAACTCGCCGAACAACAGGCCCAACGCGCCATGGACCGTGCCGGACGCGACACCGGCCGCGGCCTCGTCGTCCGCCGCCTCCACCCGCTGGGACTGTGCCAGCAGCCGCTGCGGCTCCACCACGGCGTAGTCGCGGCGGATCAGCACGCTCAGCGCGTTCGGCTCCTCCGGGCCGGTGTACGGGGGCAGCGATTCCTCCGCCGCGGGGATCTCGAAGGGCGTGACCTCGTCGTATCGGTCGTAGAGCAGTTCGTCGTACGTCTCGGCGGCCGCGGCCAGCTCGTTGAACGCTTCGTAGACGGCCGGGTCGTCCTCGCCCGACCTGCGCTCGACCGCCGCCAGGTGGCGGTCCAGCGCGGTCTTGACCGCCTCGGCGGCGGCGCGTACCTCGGCAGCGGTGGGCTGCACAGCATCAGACATAGTGCAGACGCTATCCGTAGCGGGCCTCTGCCCGCACAATAGATGCGATGCCGGAATACGAATTTGTCGACGTGTACGTACCGCGCGGGGTTTCCCGCAAGGACGCCACACGTCTGCTGACGGACCATGCCGAGTACGGTCACTGGGAGTTGGACCGCCTGAGCCTGCTGCGCGACGGCAGCCGCCGGGTGCGGCTGCGACGGCGGATCATCCGCCAGCTACGCGCCACGTGGTGAGCTGAGGCGCCGGAGAACGGGGCGGGCCCCACCGAGGCAGGGCCCGCTCCGTCGCGTGCGCACCGCCGGGGAGATTCGCGGTGCTTCGATCATTCCTGCCCCGCTTCACGCAGAAGCGCGTGCCTTGCGGTAGAGCACGACTCCCGCCAGCAGCGCCCCCGCACCCACCGGAAGCGTGAGGCCCACCGGCAGGTCGCTGCCGGTGCGGGCGAGCTGCGCCGAGCCGCCGTCGGGCTGGGTGACGGTCTGGGTTCCGGGCTGGTTGCCGCCCGGCTTGCCGCCCTCCGGCGCGGACGGGCCGGCGGGGTCACCCGGGCTGCCGGGAGGGCCCGCCGGGTCGACCGGTCCGCCGGGCTGCTCCGGAGTGCCGGGGCCACCCGGGTGCTGGCCACCGGGAGGCGTGCTGGAGTGCCCGCCGCCGCCGTCGCAGTCGTTGCCGGTGGTGCTGTTGCCGACACCGATGACGTCGACGCTGTTGCCGCAGACGTTCACCGGGGCGTCGACCGGCACCTCGACGTGGTTGCCGGAGCCGACGCCCGGGGAGTCGCCGGTGTGTCCGCCGGAGTGCGAGCCCCCGGAGCCGCCGCCGTAGCCGTCATCGGTCTCGACGCCGGAGTTGACGCACTTGTTGCCCATCGCCGGGTTGAGCACCCCGATGACGTTGACCGTGTTGCCGCAGACGTTCACCGGCGCGTGCACCGGCGCCTGCACCGAGTTGCCCGACAGCACACCGGGCGAGTTCGTGCTGGAACCGTGCGCGCCCGAGTCGGCGTGCGCGGCACCTCCCGTAGCGGCGATCACGCCGGTCGCGGCAGCCACGGTCATCAGGCCTTTGCGGGTGACCTGTCGCATCAATCAATCCCTGCCTTTCGACGTTGTCCCTGAGATTTCCGAACACCTATCGAGATCACAAACGTTCTCGGTGCTCGAAAAGAAACCGTTCCGAAAAGGCCGGTCGGCCCCGGAGCACATGGCGTGCGCTCCGGGGCCGACCGGCTCAGCCCCTCAGGGGGCGAGGCACAACGTCACTTGTTGATGCAGGTGTTGCCGAAGGCGGGGTTCAGCAGCCCGATCACGGAGACCGTGTTGCCGCAGACGTTCACCGGGACGTGAACGGGAACCTGGACCACGTTGCCGGACAGGACGCCCGGGGAGTGCACCGCGGCACCCTGGGCACCCGAGTCGGCGACGGCCATGCCCGCACCCGCGAGAACCAGACCACCAGTGGCAGCGGCAGCGGCGACGATCTTCTTGATCATTATTCTCTCCTTGTTGGCAATGCGATCCCAAGTAGCGGATCGCATCACCTGTAACGAGGAGGGAGTAATGGAGCTACGAGCTTATCGTCGCATTCACTCTTCCCAGTCGGTTTCGTACATCCGGACGAATAGTGAAGTGTCGTTTCAGTGACGCAATTCAGGACGCGTCGATGAACCGGTCCAGCACCCGCACGCCGAATTGCAGTCCGTCCACCGGCACCCGCTCGTCGACGCCGTGGAACATCCCGGCGAAGTCCAGCTCCGGCGGCAGCTTCAGCGGCGCGAAACCGAAGCCGCGGATGCCGAGGTCGTCGAAGGACTTGGCGTCGGTGCCGCCGGAGAGCATGTAGGGGATCGCCTTCGCGGTCGGGTCCTCGGCGAGCAGCGAGGACTGCATCGCCTCGACCAGCGCGCCGTCGAAGGTGGTCTCCAGGGCCTTGTCGGAGTGCACGTCCTCGCGCCGCACGTTCGGGCCGAGGATCCGGTCGAGGTCGGCGAGGAACTCCTCCTCGTGCCCCGGCAGGAAGCGCCCGTCGACGTTGGCGGTGGCCTCGCCGGGGATGACGTTGACCTTGTAGCCGGCGTTCAGCTGGGTGGGGTTGGCGGTGTTGCCGAGGGTGGCGCCGATCAGCTTGGCGATGCCGCCGAGCCGGGCGAGGGTCGACTCCATGTCCTCCGGGTCGAGCTCGGTGCCGAGCGCGTCGCCGAGTTCGTCGAGGAAGGCCCGCGTGGTCTTGGTGACGCGCACCGGGAAGGTGTGCCGGCCGAGCCGGGCGACCGCCTCCGACAGCTCGGTGATGGCGTTGTCCCGGTGGATCATCGACCCGTGCCCGGCGGTCCCGGCCACGGTCAGCTTCATCCAGTGCATGCCCTTCTCGGCCGTCTGGATCAGATAGAGCCGCCGCTCCTCGCTGACGGTGAAGGAGAAGCCGCCCACCTCGCTGATCGCCTCGGTGACGCCCTCGAAGAGATCGGGATGGTTCCTGACGAGGTGCTTGGCGCCGTACGTGCCGCCCGCCTCCTCGTCCGCCAGGAAGGCCAGGACGATGTCCCGGGGCGGCTTGCGCCCGCTGCGCATCCGGTCGCGGACGACCGCCAGGGTCATCGCGTCCATGTCCTTCATGTCGACCGCGCCCCGGCCCCACACGCACCCGTCCGCGACCTCGCCGGAGAAGGGGTGGTGGGTCCAGTCGACCGCGTTGGCCGGTACGACGTCGAGGTGGCCGTGGATGAGCAGGGCAGGCCGGGACGGGTCCTCGCCCTCGATGCGGGCCACGGTGGAGGCCCGGCCGGGGTGCGACTCGAAGATCTTCGGCTCCAGGCCGACCTCGGCGAGCTTCCCGGCGACCCACTCGGCCGCCTTGCGCTCACCCGGGCCCGAGTGGTCGCCGTAGTTGCTGGTGTCGATCTGGATCAGCTCGCGGCAGAGGTCCACGACCTCGTCCTGACCGGTGACGCCCCTGGCCGTGTCCGTCTCGCTCACGCTGCCTCCCGCGCTGTCGCTGCTGGTGGTTCCCCCTCATCCTCTCTCTCCACGGCACCCGGCCCAAGACCGGTCCCGGCCCGTCACAAGCCGTTCACGCGTGGGCGGGGGGTTGATCGGGCGCTCTCGAAAGCCTGGTAATGTTTCCTTCGTCGCCGCGAGGGAAACCCCGCACGACAGACACCTTGTCCGGGTGGCGGAATGGCAGACGCGCTAGCTTGAGGTGCTAGTGCCCTTTATCGGGCGTGGGGGTTCAAGTCCCCCCTCGGACACAGACGGCGAAGGCCGCGACCCCCGGGTCGCGGCCTTCGCCCGTTGTGTGGGGCATCTCTCGTCCGTACGAAGATCACCAGGTCAGCCGGGGTGCCGCGGCCCCCGTGCAGGCCTTCCCGGTGGCGGAGTGACCGGCCCGAACCTAGCGTCGTACTAAAATTTCCGGCTTGTTACGGAACGGAGCTGGACCCGGACAACCCCAGGCAGACCTGAGGGCCCCGCCAGCGCCCCGGGCTTCCGGGATCGAGACGCGAGGACCCGATGGCAGCCACACACGAGAGCAGCGCTCTCGGTCTGCTCGACGACGAGCTGCGCGAGCGGTTCGGCGACACGGCACGTTTCTCCGGGGGGCCGGCGGCTTCCGCGCGCACGCTCGTGGACATCTTCGACGCCTCGGTGCGGTCGTATCCGAACGAACTCGCCCTGGACGACGGGACGGCACAGCTCACCTACCGGCAGCTCGCCGTCGAGGTGGACGACCTGCGGCGCGCGCTGGCCGGTGCCGGGGTCGGTCTCGGGGACCGGGTGGGGGTCCGGGTGCCGTCCGGGACCAACGAGCTGTACGTCGCGATCCTGGCCGTGCTGGCCGCGGGGGCCGCGTACGTGCCCGTGGACGCCGAGGACCCCGACGAGCGGGCCGAGTTGGTGTTCGGGGAGGCCCAGGTGCGGGCGGTGATCGGGGCCGGGTACGAGCTGACCCCGAACGGGCGCTCCGAGGTCCCCGCCGCCCGGCCCGGTGCCGAGCACGACGCGTGGATCATTTTCACCTCCGGGTCGACCGGGAAGCCCAAGGGTGTCGCCGTCAGCCATCGCAGTGCGGCGGCGTTCGTGGACGCCGAGGCGGCCCTGTTCCTCGCCGAGGAGCCGATCGGGCCCGGTGACCGGGTCATGGCGGGGCTGTCGGTGGCGTTCGACGCGTCCTGCGAGGAGATGTGGCTGGCGTGGCGGTACGGGGCCTGTCTGGTGCCGGTGCCGCGCTCGCAGGTCAGGAGCGGGGCCGATCTCGGGCCCTGGCTGGCCGATCAGGAGATCAGCGTGGTGTCGACCGTCCCGACGCTGGCCTCGCTGTGGGAGCCCGAGCACCTGAACGACGTACGACTGCTGATCTTCGGCGGTGAGGCCTGCCCGCCCGAGCTGGTGCAGCGGCTGGTGACGGAGGGGCGCGAGGTCTGGAACACCTACGGGCCGACCGAGGCGACCGTCGTGGCCTGCGCGTCGCTGATGAGCGGCGAGGAGCCGATCCGGATCGGTCTGCCGCTGGACGGCTGGGAGCTGGCCGTCGTCGACGAGGCCGGGGAGCCGGTGCCGATGGGCGGCACCGGGCAGCTGGTGATCGGCGGTGTGGGGCTGGCCCGGTACCTGGACGCCGAGAAGGACGCGGAGAAGTACGCGCCGCTGAAGTCGCTGGGCTGGGAGCGGGCGTACCGCAGCGGCGACCTGGTCAAGGCGGAGCCCGAGGGGCTGGTGTTCCTCGGCCGGGCGGACGAGCAGATCAAGCTGGGCGGGCGGCGCATCGAACTCGGTGAGGTCGACACCGCTCTCCAGGCGCTGCCCGGCGTGGCGGGGGCCGCGGCCGCCGTACGGACCGCGCGCAGCGGCAATCAGCTGCTGGTCGGGTATGTCGTCACCCAGGACGGGTGGGACCACGCGACGGCCGTCGAGAAGCTGCGGGCCGAGCTGCCCGCCGCGCTCGTCCCGCTGCTCGCACCGGTCGAGGACCTGCCGACCCGCACCAGCGGAAAGGTGGACCGGGCCGCCCTGCCCTGGCCGCTGAAGGAACTGGAGAACACCGGTCCCGTCGAGCAGCTCTACGGCACCGAGGCCTGGCTCGCCGAGCAGTGGAGCGAGGTGCTCGGCATCCCCGTGTCGAGCGCGCGGGAGGACTTCTTCGCGATCGGCGGCGGCAGCCTGGCCGCCGCCCAGCTGACCACGCGGCTGCGGACCCGCTACCCGAGCGCCGCCGTCCTGGACATCTACCAGCAGCCCGTGCTGCGCAAGCTGGCCCGGCACCTGGAGGAGTCCGCGCAGGGCGACGGGGCCGAGCGGGTCGTGGCGCCGGTTCCGGTGCGCGCCCAGGTGCTCCAGCTCCTGCTGCTGGTCCCGCTGTTCACGGTGATGGGGCTGCGCTGGAGCGTGGCGCTGGCCGCGCTGGGGAACCTGCTGCCCGGGTACGCCTGGCTGCCGACCGCCCCCTGGTGGCTGGTCGCGGCCGGAGCGGTACTGCTGTTCAGTCCGCCCGGCCGGCTCGCGCTCGCCGCGGGCGGGGCGCGGCTGCTGCTGCGCGGGGTGCGGCCGGGACGGTACGCGCGCGGTGGCGGTGTGCACCTGCGGCTGTGGACCGCCGAGCGGCTGGCCGAGTTCACCGGTGCGACCTCGCTGACCGGATCGTGGCTGGAGCGGTACGCGCGGGCGCTGGGCGCCAAGGTCGGTCCCGACGTGGACCTGCACTCGCTGCCGCCGGTCACCGGCATGCTCAGGCTGGGGCGGGGCGCGGCCGTCGAGTCCGAGGTGGACCTGTCGGGCTGGTGGCTGGACGGCGACCGGCTGGAGATCGGCGCGGTCAGGGTCGGTGCGCACGCCGTGGTCGGCACGCGCAGCATGCTCTTCCCGGGGGCCCGGGTCGGCAAGCGGGCCGAGGTGGCACCGGGTTCGGCCGTGACCGGCCAGATCCCGACCGGGCAGCGGTGGGCGGGCGCTCCCGCGGTCAAGCTCGGCAAGGCCAAGCGGAACTGGCCCAAGGAGCGACCGGTGCGGGGCACGTACTGGCGTGTCATGTACGGCATCGCGGGCTTCGCGCTCACCGCGCTGCCCGTGCTGGCGGGAGCGGCCGCGTTCCTCGTGGCCCGGGTCCTCTTCACTCCGGACGCACCGCTGACGGGCGCCGCCCTGGCGCTCGTCCCGGCGACGCTCACCTTCGGGCTGGCGTACGCGCTGCTGCTCCTGGTCGCCGTACGGCTGCTGAGCCTGGGGCTGCGCGAGGGCACGTATCCCACGCACAGCCGGGTGGGCTGGCAGGCCTGGACGGTCACGCAGCTGATGGACCGCTCGCGCGAGACGCTGTTCCCGCTGTACGCGGGCCTGGTCACGCCGGTGTGGCTGCGGCTGCTCGGGATGCGGATCGGGCGGGGCGCGGAGGTGTCGACGGTGCTCGCGCTGCCGAGTCTGACGACGGTCGGCGAGGGCGCGTTCCTGGCCGACGACACGCTGACCGCGCCGTACGAGCTGGGCGGCGGCTGGATGCGGATCGGGCGGGCGGAGATCGGGCGGCGGGCCTTCCTCGGGAACTCGGGGATGACCGCTCCGGGGCGGTCCGTGCCGGACGGCGGGCTGGTCGGGGTGCTGTCGGCGACGCCGAAGAAGGCCAAGAAGGGCACGTCGTACCTGGGGCTGCCGCCGGTCAAGCTGCCGCGCAGCACCAGTGGCGGGGACCAGAGCCGGACGTACGACCCGCCGGCGCGGCTGCTGTGGGCGCGCGCGCTGGTGGAGCTGTGCCGGATCCTGCCGGTGTTCTGCTCGGCGTGGCTTGCGGTGCTGACGGTGGCGGCGCTGTGCGCGCTGGGGTCGCTGTGGGCCTGGGCACCGCTGCTGTCGGGGCTCGTGCTGTTCGGCGCGGGGATCACGGCCGGTCTGGTGTCGGTGGTGGCCAAGTGGGCGCTCGTCGGCCGGCATCGCGCCGGGGAGCATCCGCTGTGGAGCGGGTTCGTGTGGCGCAACGAGCTGGCGGACACCTTCGTCGAGGTGCTGGCCGTGCCCTGGCTGGCCGGTGCGGTGCCGGGGACGCCGGTGATGACGGCGTGGCTGCGCGGGCTCGGCGCGCGGATCGGCAGGGGCGTGTGGGTGGAGAGTTACTGGCTGCCCGAGACCGACCTGGTGACCCTGGGCGACGCGGCGACGGTGAACCGGGGCTGTGTGCTCCAGACACACCTCTTCCACGACCGGATCTTGCGAACGGATACTGTGGTCCTCCGTGAGGGCGCGACGCTGGGTCCTGGCGGTATCGTCCTGCCCGGCAGTTCGGTGGGGGCCCGTACGACATTGGGCCCCGCGTCGCTGGTCATGGCCGCGGAGTCCGTCCCCGACGACACCCGCTGGCTGGGCAATCCGATCGAGGCATGGCGACCCTGAGCACGGGCCACTCGGAACGGGAGGGCGGTGCACCGAGTCCGAGCGCAGTGCAGGGAGCAGACGCAGCAGTGACGGTTCAGCAGGCAGTGGGTCCGGATCCGTACTTCCCGGCCAACGGCGACCCCCGTTACCGGGTCCATCGGTACGAGCTGGCGCTGGACTACCGTCCTGGCCCCAACCGGCTGTCGGGGACGGGCCGGATCAACGCCATCGCGGGACGGTCGCCGCTCGCCGAGTTCGTGCTGAACCTCGCCGACTTCAAGGTCGGCCGGGTGCGGGTGGACGGCCGGCAGGCGCACTACACGCACCGGGGCGGGCGGTTGCGGGTGCGCCCGGCCAAGCCGCTGCGGGCCGGGGCCGCGTTCACCGTCGAGGTGCACTGGGCGGGCAATCCCAAGCCGGTCAACAGCCCCTGGGGCGGCCTTGGTTGGGAGGAGCTGGAGGACGGGGCGCTGGTGGCGAGCCAGCCCGTCGGGGCGCCGTCCTGGTACCCGTGCAACGACCGGCCCGCCGACAAGGCCTCCTACCAGATCTCCATCACCACGCCGTCGGCGTACGCGGTGGTGGCGGGCGGGCGCCTGCTGACCCGGACCACGAAGGCGTCGACGACGACCTGGGTGTACGAGCAGTCGGCGCCGACGTCCAGCTATCTGGTGGGGCTGGCGATCGGCAAGTACCAGACGGTGGTGCTGGCCGACCCGGGTCTGGGCGGGGTGCCGCAGCACGGGCACATTCCGGCGCAGCTGCTGCCGGAGTTCTCGCGGGACTTCGCGCGGCAGCCGCAGATGATGCATGTCTTCCAGCAGCTGTTCGGGCCCTACCCGTTCGCCGAGTACGCGGTCGTGGTGACCGAGGAGGCGCTCGATGTCCCCGTCGAGGCCCAGGGGTTGTCGCTGTTCGGCGCCAACCACGTGGACGGGGCGCGGGGTTCGGAGCGGCTGGTCGCGCACGAGCTGGCCCACCAGTGGTTCGGCAACAGCGTGTCCATCGCGGACTGGCGGCACATCTGGCTGAACGAGGGGTTCGCGAAGTACGCGGAGTGGCTGTGGTCGGAGCGCTCGGGCGGGCGTCCGGCGCACCAGCACGCGGCCGCCGCGCACCGGTTGCTGTCCTCGCTCCCCCAGGACCTGCGGCTGGCCGACCCCGGGCGCAAGTCGATGTTCGACGACCGGCTCTACGAGCGGGGCGGGCTGACCCTGCACGCGCTGCGGTGTGCGATGGGCGAGGACGACTTCTTCCGGATGCTGCGCGGCTGGGCCGGGCTGCACCGGGGTGGGGCGGTGAGCACGACGACGTTCACCGCGCATGTGAACCGGTTCGCGTCCGAGCCGCTGGACGAGGTGTTCCAGGCGTGGGTGTACGGGGCTGCGCTGCCGCCCCTGCCCCGCCTGCCGGAGACCCGCCGGGCGGGATAGGAGCGTTCGGCGCGGTTCGGGAACCGCTGTCCGAACAGCCCCCTTGAGCTGGGCTTACGTGTTCGGCGTCGGACTGGTTCGATGCTGCGCCGGACACGGCTTCCTCCGGGCCAGTCTGGTGTCACCGACCAGTCCAGGAGGACGCCATGAAGAAGGTCATCACGCTGCGAACCGCGGTCATCATGGGGGCGGCGATCGCAGCCGGTTCCGCGGCGGGCGGTGTCGTGGAGACGATGTCCGACCTCGCGGAGGCGGGGCCCGTGGTCACCGGGGCGGTGACGCTCTGGTTCGCGAAGGGCACGGCGGTCGGCCGGACCCCCTCCCGGCACAATGGTGTCCATGTCCCGACGTGCCGCCCTCTCCGCAGCCTGCCCCTGTGGCCTTTCCGAGCCGTACGCCACCTGCTGCGGCCGCTACCACTCCGGTGCCGCGGCGCCGACCGCGGAAGCGCTCATGCGGTCGCGGTACAGCGCCTTCGTGAAGGGGAACGCGGGGTATCTGCTGCGGACCTGGCATCCGCGGACGCGTCCGGCGCGGCTCGACCTCGATCCGGGGACGCGGTGGAGCGGGCTGGAGATCCTCGGCACGGCCGACGGTTCCGCGTTCCACACCACGGGGGTCGTGGAGTTCCGGGCCTCGTTCAAGGGCGGCGCGCTGCACGAGCGCAGCCGCTTCGAGCGGGTCGACGGTGCCTGGGTGTACGTCGACGGGGAGTTCCCCGACGCGTAGGGCTACGGCGCCAGGATGTCCAGCTCCTGGAGTGCGCCGACGGTGATCTCGCGGGTCAGTGCCTCCGCGCGCATCGCGTCGCCCCCGCGGACCGCCTCCGCGACCTGGACGTGCAGGGTGACGGCGGCCGGGTCGGGGTCCTCGAACATGACCTCGTGATGGGTGCGGCCGGCGAGGACCTCGGCGACGACATCGCCGAGGCGGGCGAACATCTCGTTGCCGGAGGCGTTGAGGATCACCCGGTGGAAGGCCACGTCGTGGATCAGATAGCCCTCCAGCTGGTGGCCGCGCGAGTGGGCGACCATGCCGAGGGCGCACTCGGTGAGCTCGGCGCACTGCTCGGCCGTGGCGTTCTTGGCGGCCAGGCCCGCGGCGACCGGCTCGATCGCGGAGCGCAGCACGGTCAGGGAGCGCAGCTGGCGGGGGCGGTCGGCGCCGGCCAGGCGCCAGCGGATGACCTGGGGGTCGTAGACGTTCCACTCGGCCGTGGGGCGCACCGTCACGCCCACGCGGCGGCGGGACTCGACCAGGTGCATGGACTCCAGGACCCGGACCGCCTCGCGCATCACCGAGCGTGAGACCTCGAAGCGCTGCGCCAGTTCGTCGGTGCGCAGAACGCTGCCCGGCGGGTACTCGCCCGCGGTGATCGCGGGGCCGAGGATCTCCAGTACCTGGCCGTGCAGCCCCCGGCCCGATGTGCTCATGCACTCAGCGTACGGGGCACGTCACGGGAAGAAAAAGTCAGACTTATTTATGTCGGGGTCTTGAATTCGTCGTACCTAATGGGTTTCAGTGTGGCCGACGTCAGATGTCGACGTCGGATGTCGAGGAAGACAGCGAGGCAGTGATGAGTACCCCTCACGTCGTCGTGGTGATGGGCGTCGCCGGCACGGGCAAGACCACGATCGGTCCCCTGCTGGCGGGCCGGCTGGGCGTCCCGTACGCCGAGGGCGACGACTTCCACCCGCAGGCCAACATCGACAAGATGTCGGCCGGCACGCCGCTTCAGGACGCGGACCGGTGGCCGTGGCTCGACGCCATCGGTGACTGGGCGCACGGGCGGGCCGGGCTGGGCGGGGTGGTCAGCTGCTCGGCACTGAAGCGGTCGTACCGCGACCGGCTCAGGGCCGCCGCTCCCGGAGTGACGTTCGTGCACCTCACGGGCGACCGGAAGCTCATCGAGGACCGGATGGCGCACCGCAAGGGCCACTTCATGCCGACGGCCCTGCTGGACTCGCAGTTCGCCACGCTCCAGCCGCTCGGGCCGGACGAGGCCGGGGTCGCCGTGGACGTCTCCGGAACCCCCGAGGAGATCACCGAGCGCGCGACGAGGGCGCTGGACGCCCTTCCCGACGCATCCGAGTAACACCCGGCAGTACCGAGCAGCATCGCGCTGCACGGAGCTGCACGGAGCTGCACCGAGTAACGCCACCCCCCTCAGCAGCACCCCCTCCCCCATCCCCGTACTTGCAAGGGAACCTCCCGTGACCAGACTCAGCGTCGAGATGCTGGCAGCGGACGCACCCGAGCCGATCACCTCGGCCGGTCACGCTCAGCTGGGCATCGCCGTCCTGGCGGGCATCGCCGTCATCGTCCTGCTCATCACCAAGTCCAAGCTCCACGCGTTCCTGTCGCTGACCATCGGGTCGCTGGCGCTGGGCGCGTTCGCCGGGGCGCCGCTCGACAAGGTCATCACCAGCTTCACCGGCGGTCTCGGCACCACCGTCGCGGGTGTGGGCGTGCTGATCGCGCTGGGCGCGATCCTCGGCAAGATGCTCGCCGACTCCGGCGGCGCCGACCAGATCGTCGACACGATCCTCGCGCGGGCGAACGGGCGGACGATGCCCTGGGCGATGGTCCTGATCGCCTCCGTGATCGGTCTGCCGCTGTTCTTCGAGGTCGGCGTCGTCCTGCTGATCCCGGTCGTGCTGATGGTCGCCAAGCGGGGCAACTACTCGCTGATGCGGATCGGCATCCCGGCGCTCGCGGGCCTGTCCGTGATGCACGGCCTGGTGCCGCCGCACCCCGGCCCGCTGGTCGCGATCGACGCGGTCAAGGCCGACCTCGGTGTCACCCTCGCGCTCGGTGTGCTCGTCGCGATCCCGACGGTGATCATCGCCGGTCCGCTGTTCTCGCGGTACGCGGCCCGCTGGGTGGACGTCCCGGCCCCGGACCGCATGATTCCGCAGCGCGTCTCGGAGGACCTGGACAAGCGCCCCGGCTTCGGCGCCACGCTGATCACGATCCTGCTCCCGGTCGTCCTGATGCTCGCCAAGGCGCTGGTCGACATCGTGATCGACGACCCCGAGAACACCGTCCAGCGGGTCTTCGACGTCGTGGGCTCCCCGCTGATCGCCCTGCTCGCCGCCGTGCTCGTGGGCATCTTCACCCTGCTGCGGCCCGCCGGGTTCGGCCGGGACCGGCTCACCCCGCTCGTCGAGAAGGGCCTCGCCCCGATCGCGGGCATCCTGCTGATCGTCGGCGCGGGCGGCGGCTTCAAGCAGACGCTGATCGACACCGGTGTGGGCCGGATGATCCTGGACATCTCCGAGGACTGGTCGATCCCGGCGCTGCTGCTGGCCTGGCTGATCGCGGTGGCGATCCGTCTGGCGACCGGTTCGGCGACGGTGGCGACGGTCTCCGCGGCCGGTCTGGTCGCCCCGCTGGCCGCCGACATGTCGACGACCCACGCGGCCCTGCTGGTCCTGGCCATCGGCGCCGGCTCGCTGTTCTTCAGCCACGTCAACGACGCCGGCTTCTGGATGGTGAAGGAGTACTTCGGCCTCAGCGTCGGCCAGAACATCAAGACCTGGTCCGTCATGGAGACGATCATCTCGGTGGTCGCGGGCGGCATCGTCCTGCTCCTGTCGCTGATCATCTAGGGGTACGAGGATGAGTCACCCTCTGTTCGACATCACCGGTCGGACCGCCCTGGTCACCGGGTCCAGCCGGGGCATCGGCCTCGCGCTGGCCCGGGGCCTGGCCGAGGCGGGCTGCCGGGTCGTCCTCAACGGACGTGACGGCGACCGGCTCACCAAGGCGGCCGCGGAGCTGCCCGGCGAGGTCCACACCGCGGTGTTCGACGTGACCGACGGCCCGTCCGTGGCCGCCGGGATCGCGGACGTCGAGGACCGGGTCGGCCCGCTCGACATCCTGGTCAACAACGCGGGCATGCAACTGCGCGCCCCGCTCCTCGAATTCGCCGACTCCGACTGGCACCGCATCCTGGACACCAACCTCACCAGCGCGTTCCTGGTGGGGCGTGAGGCGGCCCGACGGATGACGGAACGCGGCCACGGAAAGATCGTCAACATCTGCTCGTTGCAGAGCGAGGTGGTCCGCCCCGGCATCGCGCCCTACGCCGCCACCAAGGGCGCGCTGAAGATGCTCACCAAGGGCATGTGCGCGGACTGGGGGCCGTACGGCGTCCAGGTCAACGGCCTCGGGCCGGGTTACATCGAGACCGAGCTGACCCGGCCCCTGGTCCAGGACGAGGAGTTCAGCGCCTGGGTGCGAAAGCGCACTCCGGCCGGGCGCTGGGGCCGCACCGAGGACCTGGTGGGCGGGGTGCTGTTCCTGGCCTCGCCGGCCGCGGACTTCGTCGGCGGACAGATCCTGTACGTCGACGGCGGCATGACGAGCGTGCTGTGAAGGGGGCCGTGCGGATGCTCGGTTGTGTGATCCACGGTCAGGACGACCTGCGCGTCGAGGAGCTGACGGCCCCGGAGCCCGGCCCCAGCCAGGCTCTCGTCGCCGTCCGCTACGGCGGGGTCTGCGGCTCCGACCTGCACTACTGGCGGCACGGCGGGGTCGGCGACTTCCGCCTGAAGGAGCCGATGCTGCTGGGCCACGAGGTGGTCGGCACGGTCGTCTCCTACGGTGACGGGGCATCGGGTCCGGTCGCCGGTACGGCCGTCGCGGTGCACCCGGCGACCCCGTGCGGGGTGTGCCCGGAGTGCGCCGACGGGCGCCGGAACGTGTGCCGGGACACCCGCTACCTCGGCAGCGCGGCCCGCTTCCCGCACGTCCAGGGCGGATTCGCGGCCCAAGTGGCCGTGCCCGCCGAGCAGTTGCGGCCGCT
The DNA here is from genome assembly GCF_001685355.1 of Streptomyces lincolnensis. GTDB lineage: Bacteria > Actinomycetota > Actinomycetes > Streptomycetales > Streptomycetaceae > Streptomyces > Streptomyces lincolnensis. Next base: position 2,292,879 of record NZ_CP016438.1, read on the forward strand.
GCCGCCCGGTCTGGAGCTGCGTCGGGCGGCGCTCGCCGAGCCGCTGTCGGTGGCCCTGCACGCGGTCCGGCGGGCCGGCGACGTCCGGGGCCGGCACGTCCTGGTCACCGGCGCCGGGCCGATCGGCTGTCTGGTGGTCGCGGCGGCCAAGGCCGCGGGCGCCGCCCACGTGACGGTGACGGACCTGCTCCCGGCGGCCCTGGCGTACGCCTCGGCCGCGGGCGCCGACACCCTCGTACACGCGGACGATCCGTCGGATCCGGGGTGGCCCGCCGAGGCCGATGTCGCCGTGGAGGCGTCCGGGGTGGCCGCGGGCCTCGACACCTGCCTCCGCCTGCTCCGGCGCGGCGGGGTTCTCGTCCAGCTCGGCATGCTGCCGCCCGGGCCGAGCCCCTTCGCGGGGAACCTGGTGGTCAGCCGCGAGATCGAGCTGCGGGGCGCGTTCCGCTTCGACGGGGAGTTCGACGAGGCGCTGGCGCTGCTCGCGGCGGAGCCGGCGTTCGACGAGCTGATCAGCGCGGTGGTGCCCGTCGCGGCGGCCGAGTCGGCGTTCGCGCTGGCGGCGGACCGGAGCCGGTCGTGCAAGGTGCTGCTGGACTTCGCGCCCTGACGCCGGCCGGACCGCGCCCCCCGAGCATCGATTCGCCCCAGCTTTCGCAGCCTGGGTGAAGCCGCTTCCCGGAGGCGGGGGCGCGTTCCATCATGGGAGCACTCCGGGGCGCCGCCCGGCGGCCACCGGCCTGCCGTGCGCCACCCCGGACCTATGACTTCGGGGGCGTCATGGCGGTTTCGCTCGGGGTGCGCATATCGGGGCTCCTGCTCGCGGGAGCACTGGCGATCGGCACGGCCGCGGCGTGCGGCGGGGACGGTGACGACACGGGTGGCGGTCCCGGCGGCGGAGACGCGAGCGTCTCGGCGGGCGGCACCGGCGGGGACGACCCTGGGGCGAGCGGTACGGGCGGCTCCGGCGAGGGGACACCGACCTGGCGGCCGGACGACGGGACCGGCGGCGGTACCGGCGGCGGTACCGGGGGCGGTACCGGGGGCAGTGGCAGCAGTGGCAGTGGCAGCAACGGGTCCGGTGGCGGCGGGAGTTCGAGCGGCGCGGGCGGGTCCGGAGGCTCAGGTGGGTCCGGGCAGCCGGGCGGTTCAGGAGGTTCCGGAGGCTCGGGGAACGGCGGGAGTCCGGGCGGTGGGGGCGGACGTATCGAGGGACCCTCGTGGCTGCCGCCGGGGCCGAAGTCGCCCAACACCAATGGCGAGATCGACCCGGAGACCGTCTACGACCGGCTCGGTGCGTCCCCGCAGAGCTGCGCCGACACCGCCGGACTGATCCCGGCGAACCCGTCGTCCGACGAGTGGCGGGTGCTGCGCGGGCTGGCCGAGGCCTGTCAGGCCGTACAGGGCAAGAAGGGCAGCTGGGACACGGCCGCGGCCGACCACGCCGCTCTCCAGGGCCGGCTCACCGGCTGCAAGGCGCGCGCGGCCCACTCCGTGCTCGGCGGAATCCTCCGTTTCCACCAGCGGCATCCCTCCAGCACCGCGCGGTTGACGCCGTCCTCGGCGAACGGGAGTGCCGTCTGCTCCTTCCGGATCGTCTCCGTGGACGTCGGCGGCGACGGCAAGGCCGAGCCGGGCGAGACGATCAAGGTCAAGCTCGGCGGCATCTTCTTCGACAAGGCGGAGCTGCCGGGCGGAGCCAGCGTCCTGACCATCGCCAAGGTCGGTGTCGACCTTCCGGAACTGACCGATCCGAAGGCCGAGCCGCCCGACCAGTGGACCTTCGAGGTGGCCGCCCCAGTAGTGAGCGATTATCCACAGAAGGCCACCGTGCGCCTCGATCACAACGGCGGCTACGCGACGGCGACCCTGGAGAACGCGTTCACCCTCGTCTCCCCCGGCCCCTCGCCGGCCGAGTCGCCGCAGGACACCCCCTCGACCACCGTCTCCCCGTGAGCGGCGGCACCCCCCTGCGCCACCTCCGTACGGCGGTGACCCGCGCCGGTGCCGCGCTCCGCCGCACACCGCCACCCGCACCCGACCCGGACCCGGGGCCCACCCCGAGACCCACCCCGACACCACCCCCTCCGCCGCCGCCCGACCCCGAACCTCAGCCCCCGCCCCCGGAGCCCTCCCCCGTCACCGCCCCCCGATGGCTCGAACTCCTCGGCACCGCGGGCTCGTTCCTCTCCCTCTTCACCGCCGTGCTCTTCTACTTCGGCTGGGCCAGCACGGACGCCGAGACCCGGGCGCTGGGCCTGCGGGACACCCTCTTCCGGTTCTCCACGGCCGACTATCTGCTGCGCAGTGTGGACGCGCTGTATCTCCCCGTCCTCGTGGCGGCGGCCGTCTCGATCGCGGCGACGGCGCTGCACCAGCGGGTCCTGCGCGACCCGGCACGCGCGGCGCCCGCGCTGCGCGTGCTGCGGCACGCATGGGTGCCGTCGGTGCTCCTCCTGCCGGTCTACTACGTGGCCCGGGACATCCTCGAACTCGTCCTCCCGCTGCTGATCCTGGCCGGCGTGCTGGTCGGCGCCTACGCGCGCACCCGGACGGATGCCGACGCGACGGCGCCCCGGCCCCGGGGCGCGCGGATCTGGGCCCCGGCCCTGCTGGTCGCCGTCATCGCGCTGTTCTGGGCCGTGTACGCGTACGCCGGGATCGTCGGCCGGGGCCGCGCCGCCACGACGGCGGCCACGGTCGAGGAGGGTTTCCCGGCCGTCGTGGTGTTCAGCGAGCGGGACCTGCTGATCCGGGGCGACGGCAGTTGCTTCGCCGTCGTCGACGCGAAGGGCAGCCCCTACCGCTACCGGTACGCCGGGCTGCGGCTGTTCCATGTCGCCGGTGACCGGCTGTTCCTCGTGCCCCGGCACTGGGCGCCCTGGAAGGGCAGGCTGTACGTCCTGCGGGAACAGGACGAGAGCCTGCGGGTGGAGTACGTCAGCGGCGCCGCGTACCGCGCGAGCGAGTGCCCCTGACCCCGGTCACGGCCGCCACAGCGGATGTTCCCGCTCCGCCCACTCCCGGCTCACCGAGCCGGTGCGCAGGCCGCGGCGGGCCTCCGGGTCCGCGAGGGCCATGCCGATGTGGCCGGCGAGGACGATGCCGAGGGTGAGGGCGAGCCAGTCGTGGACGAAGGTGGCGCTGGTGCGCCACTGGATGGGCGTGAGGTGGGTGAACCACATCAGCAGGCCCGTGCCGAGCATGACGAGGGTCGCGCCGGCGATCCAGGCCGCGTAGACCTTCTGGCCTGCGTTGAATTTGGCCGCGGGGCGGGACGCGCGGCGCTTGTCGCGGTGCAGGGCCGCGCGCAGCCAGACGCGGTCGTGCGGGCCGAAGCGGTTCAGGCGGCCGAGGTCGGCACGGAAGGCGCGGGAGACCAGGCCCGCCAGGACCGGCACCGGCAGGGCGAGGCCGGACCACTCGTGGACGCGGACCACCAGCTCCCGGCGGCCCACGAGTTCGGCGAGCTGGGGGAGGTACAGGCAGGCCGCCGTCAGCACGCACACGCCCATCAGCGCGGCGGTCGTGCGGTGCACCCACCGCTGGGAGCGGCCGAAGCGGCGGACCCGCGCGGCCGCGGGGGCGTCAAGTCGTAGGCTCATCGTCGCGTCCGTTCGACCGGCCGACCCAGGCGTCGACGTCGTAGCCCCGTTCCTCCCAGTAGCCCGGCTCCACGTCCTCGGTGACGGTGATGCCGGAGAGCCACTTGGCGGACTTGTAGAAGTACATGGGCGCCACGTAGAGGCGGACCGGGCCGCCGTGGGAGTGGCCGAGGTCCTTGTCCTGCATGCGCAGGGCGACCAGGACGTCCGCGCGGCGGGCCTGTTCGAGGGTGAGGCTCTCGGAGTACGCGCCGTCGAAGCAGGTGAAGCGGACGGCGCCCGCCGTGGCCCGCACGCCGGCGGCGTCCAGCAGCCGGGACAGCCGTACGCCTTCGAAGGGGGTGTCGGGGACCCGCCAGCCGGTGACGCACTGGACGTCCTTGACCATCCGGGTCTGGGGCATCGCCCGCAGGTCGGCCAGGGTGTACTCCGCGGGGCGCGCGACCAGGCCGTCGACCTTGAGGCGGTAGTTCCCGGCGTTCTTGCGCGGGACGGAGGACGTCACCGAGTAGTAGCGGAAGCCGCCGCCGTTCGGGAGCAGGCCGGTCAGGCCGGTGGGGTCCTTGTCGGCCGCGCCGCCGAGGAAGGATTCCAGACCGCGTTGCAGGGTGGGCGCGGCGACCACGCCGAGCGCGCCCAGGCCGAGGGTGCCGAGGAGGACACGGCGGCCGATGGGCGCGCCGCGTTCCTGCGCCGGTGCCGGCCCGCCGGGCTCCTCGGGGGGTTCCAGGTTCACGTCCTCATTCGAACACCCGCGACCCCGGCGGGGCCAGGAGTCGCGGGTGCCCGTCAGATTTCCGTAACCACTTCTCACGGGGCTCTCATCCGGTCACGACGCCCGCTCCGCCGCCCTGTCCAGCTGGAACGCCTCGTTGCCGAGCCCGATCCGGGCGTGCGCCTGCGGCCTGCGGGCGCGCAGGATCAGCCCCTGGGCGAGGCCGACCAGCAGGGCGAGCCCGATGATGCCGGGCAGGATCCAGCTCAGTGAGGAGTCGGGGCCCGCGCCCACCAGGACGTCGAAGTCCTTCACCGTGTAGACGGCGATGACCAGCAGGGCGATGCCCGCGAGGGCCGAGGTGACCAGCCGCCAGGCCTGCGCGCCGGCCGCGCCGCGCCGGACGAAGAACACCACCACGGAGGCGGAGGCCGCCGCCATCAGCAGGATCACGCCGAGGGCGCCGATGTTGCCGAACCAGGTGAACAGGTGCAGGACCGGTTCGGTCGGGTCGCCGGCGGGCTTGTCGTCGGCGATCGCGAAGGCGGCCACGACCAGCACGGCCACGGTGGTCTGGAGCAGCGAGCCGGTGCCGGGCGCGCCGCTGGTGCCGGTGGTCCGGCCGAAGGCGGCGGGCAGCAGGCCCTCGCGGCCCATGGCGAAGGCGTACCGGGCGACGACGTTGTGGAAGCTGAGCAGGGCGGCGAACATGCCGGTCACGAACAGGATGTGCAGGACGTCGGTGAAGGTGGCGCCGAGGCGGGACTCGGTGAGGGAGAACAGCAGTCCGGCGCTCTGCTCCTGCGACTGGCCGACGATCGCGGACGGGCCCGCGGCGACGGTCAGGGCCCAGCTGCTGAGCGCGAAGAAGACGGCCACCCCGCCGACCGCGAGGAACATCACGCGGGGCACCAGGATGTGCGGGCGGCTGGTCTCCTCGGCGTACACGGGCGCCTGCTCGAAGCCGAGGAAGGCGGCGATGCAGAAGCACAGGGCGGTGCCGACGCCGGCGCCGCTGAGGGTGTCCGGGTTGAAGGCGTGCAGCGACAGCCCTTCCTTGGCGGGGTCGGCGACGGCCGCGATGTCGAAGATGACGACCAGGGCCACCTCGATGATCAGCAGGACGCCGAGCACGCGCGCGTTGACGTCGATCTTCAGCCAGCCCAGCGCGCCGACGACCAGGGCCGCCACGATCGCCGGGATCCACCAGGCCACCGACACCTCGGCGTAGGTGGCGAACAGGCCGGAGACCTCGAAGCCGAAGATGCCGTAGATGCCGACCTGGAGGGCGTTGTAGGCGACGAGGGCGACCATCGCGGCGCTCGCTCCGGCGGTGCCGCCGAGGCCGCGGGAGATGTAGGCGTAGAAGGCGCCGGCGTTGTGGACGTGCCGGCTCATCTCGGCGTAGCCGATGCCGAACAGGACGAGGACCACGCCGAGGACGACGAAGAGCAGGGGCTGTCCGACGATGCCCATCACCGCGAATGTAGTGGGCATGACACCCGCGACGACCATGAGGGGCGCGGTCGCCGCGAGCACGGAGAGCAGCAGGCCGCCGGTGCCCAGGCGGTCGGCGCGCAGGGCCCGCTCCTGCCCCTTGAAGGTGCTGATGCCGTCGGCGGCGGCTCTGGTGGGGCTCGAACTGTCCGTTGTCACGGGGAGACCGTCCTTATGGGTTCACGAAGGGGGCGTTACGCCGTGCCGAGCGCGCTGTCGCGTGCGGCACGGAAGGCGGAGTACGGATCGCGGTCCGGGTACGACCAGGGCGCCGGGGTGGCGTGCTCGCCGATGCGGTGGAAGAGGGCGGCGGCCTCGGCGCCGCGGCCCTCGCAGACCTTGGCGTGGGCGAGGAAGTTGAGGTCGACGAGGCGGCGCGGGTGGCCCTCGTGCTCCCACTCCAGCCACCAGTCGAAGGCGGCCTTCATCACCTGCCGTGCCCGGCGCCCGACCCAGTGGCCGGAGGCGGCGGGGTCGCCCGGTTCGTGTCCGGCGGCGGCGAGCACGCGGTAGCGCTCGGCGTGCGCGACGACCGGGAGGATCGCCAGCGGGGAGTCGGCGGGGGCCTGCTCGGCGGCCCAGTTCGCGAAGTCGTAGACCTCGTGCAACGGGTCCGGACCGGCCTCGGCGCGGGTCTCGGCGAGGCGGGCGACGATCAGGTGGTGGGCGTGGTGGTGGTCGGCGTACCGCGCCCGGACCTCGCCGAACAGGCGCAGGACCTCCTCCCCGGTGGCCCCGGCGTGCTCCAGCATCAGCAGGCCGAGCCAGGGGGTGGGGTCGGCGGGCGCGAGGGCGGCGGCGGCCCGGCAGGCCTCGCGGGCCCGGTCCGGCTTGCCCTTGCCACGCAGGACGCGCCGCACCTCGGCGAGGGCGAGGAGGACGGCGGCGTCGCCGGAGTCGGGCTCGACGCCCAACCAGTCCTGGGCCCACGCGGCGCAGTAGGGCTCCAGGGCGAGGACCGCGACGCGATGCCCGCGGCGGTCCCAGTCGTCCCCGGTCTGGGCGAGCAGACCGCGGGCCGCCTGCCATCGGCCCTGGGCCAACGCGGCGCGTGCGGCGAGGAGTTCGGTGTCGTCGAGAGCGGCGTCGAGAGCCTGGGCGGCGGCGCGTCTTCGACTGCGCCCAAGAGGTGGCGGGGGTGGGGACACCGCGGGGACTTCCTCACGCGACGCGGGTCGTCGTCGGTCGGGGCCGGCCTCACGGCCGGGCTGCTGGTCTGGACATATGAAGGGGTGCCGGACGCCATGGTCTGGACTTTTCTGTCGGCCATCGGCTGATCACGGACAGCCAATCCCCAGCCAATGCTTTCCGTCAAGGCCCACCCGGGCGTTACACGCGTCAACTCCCTTGTTCCACACGGCACTTGCGTCACACCCCGGAGGGCCCGATTCCGGTTCCCGGGCCGCCCCTGTGGCGTACGCCATGGCGTTACCTGCCCCCGCCCCCCACCATGACGGGACGGACACCCCGGGCCCCGAGCCGCTACAGTCGGCCTCTCCGCACCCCGCAGCCCGGCCGGACGATCTTGAGGTACGCAGCGTGTCGGTTCTGGTTCTTGTTCTCGCCGTGAGCGCGGCCTGCTGCCTGGGCTTCGGCTTCGTGCTCCAGCAGAACGCGGCCCGGCAGGCACCCCTGAGCGACTTCCTCTCCCCCCGGCTGCTCCTGGACCTGATGAAGGTCCGCCGCTGGCTCGCCGGCATCGGACTGATGGCGGCCGGTATGGCCCTCGGCGCGATCGCGCTGGGCCAGGGCGAGATCTCCCTGGTGGAACCGCTCCTCGCCACGAACCTGGTCTTCGCCCTCGCCCTCTCCCGCAAGCAGACCGGGCAGCCGCTGGGCCGTCAGGGCTGGGCGGGCCTGCTGCTGCTCGCGGGCGGGGTGACCGCGTTCATCGTGGCGGGCCGGCCGCACGGCGGCACCGCGCTCACCGACCCGTTCCGCCACTGGCTGATCATCGGCACCATGCTCGGCCTCGCCCTGCTGCTCACGGCCTGCGCCAAGCGCTCCCGGCTGAGCTCGGGACCGGTCCTGCTGGCCGTGGCCGCGGGCCTCGTCTACGGCGTCCAGGACGCCCTCACCCGGGTGAGCGGCCAGCGCTTCGCCGAGGGCGGCCTGCTGGAGCTGCTCACCGGCTGGCAGCCGTACGCCGTGCTGGTGCTCGGTGTCACCGGCCTGATCCTGGTCCAGAGCGCCTTCGAGACCGCGCCCCTGCGCATGTCCCTCCCGGCACTGACCGCGGCCCAGCCGCTGGCCGGCATCCTCTGCGGCGTCGGCTTCCTGGGCGACCAGTTGCGCACCGACCCGGGCGCGCTGGCCTGGGAGGCCGCCGGACTCACGGGGATCGTGGTCGGCATCGTGCTGCTGGGCATGCACCCGGCGATGCCGTGCGGCGTGACGCGTCCGGAGCCGGTGCGGGACCTCCAGCCGCACTGACGCCCCCGGGGCGGCCGGGTACCGAGGGAGCCCCGGCTGCTTGGATGGACGTATGAGCGCTGCTGACGAGATCCTCGACATCGTCGACGAGCACGACCGGGTGATCGGCCGGTCCCCCCGCGGCGAGGCCTACGCCCGGGGCCTGCGCCACCGCTGCGTCTTCATCCGGGCCAGGGACGCACAGGGCCGGCTCTTCGTCCACCGCCGCACCCCGACCAAGCTGGTCTTCCCCTCCCTGTACGACATGTTCGTCGGCGGGGTCGTCGGCGCCGGCGAGTCCTACGACGACGCCGCCCTGCGCGAGGCCGAGGAGGAGCTGGGGGTGAGCGGACTGCCCCGCCCCGAGTTCCTGTTCAAGTTCCTCTACGACGACGGCGCCGGCCGGACCTGGTGGTCGGCGGTCCACGAGGTCCGCTGCGAGCTCCCGGTCAGCCCCCAGGCCGAGGAGGTGGCCTGGCACGCGTTCCTGACCGACGACGAGGTGGAGGCGCACCTGAGGGACTGGCAGTGGGTGCCGGACGGACTCGCGGCGTACGAGCGGCTGAAGGCCTACCGGTCCGGCCTGTCCGGCGCCTGAGCACGGGCCGCCGGATGCCCCCGCGGGAACCGTCCGGATAGGGTCCTGCGCGTGATCGAATTCGCACGGAACGTCCGGCTGTGGTTCGCGCCCCAGGAGATCCGGGAGGAGGGCGGCACCCCCGACTACCGCTTCTCGCTGGCCAACGAACGCACCTTCCTGGCCTGGCTGCGCACCGCGCTCGCGCTGATCGGCGGCGGTTTCGCCGTCGACCAGTTCCTGCCGGACCTGCGCTGGGCCTGGCGCGTCGGACTCGCCCTCGCGCTGCTCGGGGCGGGCGTGCTGTGCTCGCTCAGAGCGGTCAACCACTGGGTGCGCTGCGAGCGGGCGATGCGCCGGGGCGAGGACCTGCCGGTGTCACGCTTCCCGGCGCTGCTGAGCCTGGCGGTCGCGGTGGTGGCCGTCGCGATGGTCGTGGTGGTCCTCGTCGGGTGGGAGGGATGAGCCCCCGAGCCGCCGAGGACCGCGATCCCGGACTCCAGCCCGAACGGACCCGGCTCGCCTGGCGCCGTACGACGCTGGCCAGCACCGTGGCCGCCCTGCTCGCCGTGAAGACCGCGCTGCACGGCGGGGTCTCCCCCGTCCGTGTCGCCGTCTGCGCGGTGAGCTGCGGGCTGTGGCTGGCCTTCCTGCTCGTCGCCCACCGCCGGATCCGCACCCTGGCGACCACGAGCCGCCCTCCGGCGCTGGCCCCGGCGCACGCGACGGCCGGCGCGCTGCTCACGGTGGCCCTGGCCGTGTGCGCGGTGGCGCTCGTCCTCTGAGCCGAGCGGTCGCGGGGCGATACGGCACACTCCCCGGATGCACGAGCTTGAACGGTTCTTGGTGGGCGAGCCGCGCCGTGCCGTCCTACGGTCGGTAGGTGACGGCCTGGTTCCCCGTGGCACAGGCCCTCAGGGACGTCCGGCCGCCACGCAGGCCGAATAGTCGGATATGTACCGTTCGCGTGGCAGCCTGTCCGACGTCATCACCCGCACCTCCGAAGGCGAGCGCCATGACTACCCTCCACCAGGAACACGCCTCCCACACGCACCCGCACGGTCCGGACTGCGGCCACGCCGAAGTGCCGCACGGCGACCACGTCGACTACGCACACGACGGGCATCTGCACCGCGAGCACAGCGGCCACTGGGACGAGTGCGAGCCCGCCGAGCACGTCGCGCACAACGGCCACGAGCACCGCCACGGCCAGGACTGCGGCCACCAGAGCGTGCTGCACGGCGACCACGTCGACTATGTGCACGACGGCCACCGGCACGCCGCGCACGACGGCCACTGGGACGACCACTGACCCTGGCGCCGCCAGGCCGAGAAGCATCGCCGACAGCTCCCCGCGGTACTGCGCGGGGAGCTGTCGGCCTATCGTGGGACGGATCACGTTCGACCGACCCCCTGGACGACATACCGACCAGTCGGCATGATGGTCGGATCCGTTCCCGCGCGCGTAAGGAGCCCCGATGACCGCCGACCATCCGCCCGGACTCGACCTGGACAGGCTGCGCGCCCTGCTCGACCGTGAGCGGCCCGGTCTGGTGCACGGCCCCCTGACCGGCCGGCTGATCGAGGGCGGACGGTCCAACCTCACCTACGCGGTCTCCGACGGCACGGCGCGGTGGGTCGTACGACGGCCCCCGCTCGGCCATGTCCTGGCCACCGCCCACGACATGAAGCGCGAGCACCGGGTGATCAGCGCGCTGCACCCGACGGACGTGCCGGTCCCCGGGCCGGTGCTGCTGTGCGAGGACGAGGAGGTGCTGGGGGCGCCGTTCTACGTCATGGAGTTCGTGGCGGGCACGCCGTACCGCACCGCCGACCAGCTCGCCCCGCTCGGCCCGGAGCGCACCCGGGGTGCCGTGCTGTCCCTGGTGGACACGCTCGTCGAGCTGCACGCCGTGGACCCCGCCGCGGTGGGCCTGGCGGACTTCGGGCGCCCCGAGGGCTTCCTTGACAGGCAGCTGCGGCGCTGGGGCAAGCAGCTGGACGCCTCCCGCAACCGCGACCTGGCCGGCATCGACGAACTGCACGCGACCCTCGGCCGCCGGCTGCCCGACTCGCCCGCGCCCGCCGTCGTCCACGGCGACTACCGGCTCGACAACGTGCTCATCGGCGAGGACGACCGCATCAACGCCGTCCTCGACTGGGAGATGTCCACACTCGGCGACCCGCTCACCGACCTGGGCCTGCTGGTGATGTACAGCCTGCCGTTGGGCATGCCCGAGTCGCCGGTCTCCACGACCGCCGAGGCCCCGGGGCATCCGGCGCCGGCCGAGCTGATCGAACGGTACGCGGCCCGCTCGGGGCGCGATGTCTCGGCCGTCTCCTGGTACACGGCGTTCGCGTGGTTCAAGCTCGCCGTGATCCTGGAGGGCATCCACTACCGCTACACGCTGGGCCAGACGGTCGGACAGGGCTTCGACCGCATCGGCGACCTGGTTCCGGTCTTCATCGAGCACGGTCTGAACACTCTTCAGGAAGGCTGACGGCACATGGACTTCGCTTTCGACGCACGCACCGAGGAGCTGCGCGGCAAGCTGCTGGCCTTCATGGACGAGCACGTCTATCCGGCCGAGGCGGTGGCGGAGGAGCAGCGGGCCGCGCTGTCGTCCCCGTGGGACACGCCCGCCGTGGTCGAGGAACTCAAGGCCGAGGCGCGCCGGCAGGGGCTGTGGAACCTCTTCCTGCCGGACACCGAGTACGGCGCGGGCCTGACCAACCTCCAGTACGCCCCGCTCGCCGAGATCACCGGCCGCTCCCCGCAGCTGGCGCCCACCGCGCTGAACTGCGCGGCGCCGGACACCGGCAACATGGAGGTGCTGTCGCAGTTCGGCGACGAGCAGCAGAAGAAGCAGTGGCTGGAGCCGCTGCTGGCCGGTGAGATCCGCTCGGCGTTCGCGATGACGGAGCCCGAGGTGGCCTCGTCCGACGCCACGAACATCACCACGCACATCGAGCGGGACGGCGACGAGTACGTCGTCACCGGCCGCAAGTGGTACATCTCCGGGGCGATGAACCCGGACTGCAAGATCTTCATCGTGATGGGCAAGACGGACCCGGACGGCGCGGACATCCGCCGCCAGCAGTCGATGGTGCTGGTCCCGCGCGACACCCCGGGCGTCACCGTCAAGCGCGCGATGCGGGTCTTCGGGTACGAGGACCACTCCCACGGCGGCCACGCCGAGGTGGTCTTCGACCACGCGCGCGTGCCGGTGTCCAGCCTGATCGGCGAGGAGGGCGGCGGCTTCGCCATCGCCCAGGCCCGGCTCGGTCCCGGCCGTATCCACCACTGCATGCGGCTGATCGGCATGGCGGAGCGGGCGATCGAGCTGATGTGCAGGCGGGCCGTGTCCCGCACGGCCTTCGGCAAGGCGCTGGCCCAGCAGGGCGTGGTCCACAACTGGATCGCCGACGCGCGCGTGACGGTCGAGCAGCTGCGGCTGCTGGTCCTGAAGACGGCCTGGCTGATGGACACCGTCGGCAACCGGGGCGCCCACACCGAGATCCAGTCCATCAAGATCGCCACACCCCGCGCGGTGGTCGACATCATCGACCGGGCGATCCAGCTGCACGGCGCGGGCGGCGTCAGCCAGGACTTCCCCCTGGCCGAGCTCTACGCCGGCGCCCGCACCCTGATGATCGCCGACGGCCCGGACGAGGTGCACCAGCGGTCGCTGGCGCGACGGGAGTTGAAGAAGTACCTGTGAGGTGACGGGTACGAGTAAGGGGCGGCCACCCAGGTGGCCGCCCCTTGCCGCGTGACCGTGCCCCACCGCTGTCTCAGGGACGCAGAGCTGACTCGGGGACGCAGAGCTGCCTCAGGGACGCAGGGCCCTCAGCAGCAGGTCCGCGAGGTGGTCGGCGACCTCCTTGGGGCTCATCTGCCCGTCGGGGCGGTACCAGGTCGACAGGTGGTGGACCGAGCCGAAGTGGTAGTCGACCACGAGGTCGGCCGGGGTCGCGGTGGAGAAGACGCCGGCCTGCTGGCCCTCCTCGACCAGGGCGCGGAAGCGCTCGTGGTAGCGGCGACGCTCGGCGCGGACCTGTTTGTTCTTCTCGGGGCTGAGATGGTGCATCGAGCGGAAGAAGATCATCGCGTCGTCGAGGTTCTCGATCGTCGTGACGACGACGTCGGCGGCCGCGCCTCTGAGCCGGTTCTCGATCGGCTCGTCGGCGCCCGCGAACGCGTCGAGACGCTCCTGCTGGACGCGCAGCACGCGCGCGTACACCTCGTGCAGGAGGTCGTCCTTGGAGCCGAAGTAGTGGTAGAGCGCCCCCTTGGTGACACCCGCCGCCTCGACGATCTCCTGCACCGAGGTGCGGTCGTACCCCTGCTCCGCGAAGAGCCGGGTGGCGGCGGCGAGGAGCCGCTGCGGCACGGGAGTCCCGTCACCGTCCGTCGTCCTGGGCACTGCCGCCACCTGCCTTCCGAGTCTTTCTTCAGTTGCCCTTTACCGGCCGTCGGCCGGCGCCGTCACCGGCCGTCCACCTGGGAACGCAGTTCCCGCCTGAGGATCTTCCCACTCGCCGTCTTCGGCAGGTCGGGCAGGATCTCCACCTGACGCGGGTACTTGTAGGCGGCCAGTCTCTCCTTGCAGTACGCGGCGAGGTCGTCGGGGTCCGTCTCGGCACCCGGACGGAGGCTGATGTAGGCCTTGACGGTCTCCCCGCGATATCCGTCGGGTACCCCGACGACGGCCGCCTCGCGCACCGCCGGGTGGGTGTACAGCACGTCCTCGACCTCGCGCGGCCACACCTTGAAGCCGGACGCGTTGATCATGTCCTTCTTGCGGTCGACGACGTACAGCCAGCCCTGCGGGTCCATGAACCCGATGTCACCGGTGCGCAGTTCCCCGTCCGGGAAGGTCTCGGCGGTGGCGTCGGGGCGCCGCCAGTATCCCGGCACGACCTGCGGCCCTTGTACGACGATCTCGCCCTGCTCCCCGAAGGGCACCTCCGCGCCCTGCTCGTCGACGATCCGGACGACCGTGTCGGGACCGGGCACGCCCACGGCCAGCGTCCCGGACACCGGGTCGACGGGCGCCTCCAGCTGGGGCGGCACGGAGGCGCAGGGCGCGGTGCACTCGGTGAGGCCGTAGCCGTTGCGGATGTACGGCCCGAAACCGGCCCGGAACTTCTCCACCAGGGCGGGCGGCAGGGGCGCGCCGCCGGAGGAGATGTTCCGGAAGGACGAGAAGTGCTCTCGGGTGACGGCCGGGTGGGCGGCCAGCGCCATGAAGGCGGTCGAGGGACCGACCGTGTAGTGCGGCCGGTGCTCGGCGAACGCGTCCAGCACGACCCCCGCCTCGAAGCGGTACGCCAGCACCAGCAGGCCCGCGCTGTCGAGGCACGCGCCGAGCTCGCAGACCATCCCGGTGATGTGGAACAGCGGCGCCAGCGCGAAGTACACGGGCGCCTCGGGCAGGGCCAGGCCGAGCCGCTGCCGCTCGGCGTTGCACATGATGTTGCCGTGCGTGTTGGTGGCGCCCTTGGGGGTGCCGCTGGTGCCCGAGGTGTAGCTGATCAGCGCGAGGTCGGAGGGTCCGGCGTCCCGTCCGGCGGGCGCCTGGTGCCCCGCGCGGGCCACGGCCGTCAGGTCGTCGGCGTCCGCGGCCGACGACAGCCGCTCGAAGGCCAGCACCCGCGCGTCGCCCCGCGTCTGGAAGTCCAGCTCGCAGGCGGTGAGCACGATCCGCACCGGCGAGTCGGCGGCCGCCTCGCGCAGATACGACTCCCAGGCCCGGTCGGAGCAGACCAGCGCGGCCACCTCTCCGTCGCGCAGGACGTGGCCGACCTCCCCCGCCTTGTACATGGGGTTGACGGGCACGACGATCGCGCCCGCCTTCCACGCCCCGAGGAGGGCGATCACGAAGTGCGGCGAGTTCTGGAGCACGATCGCCACCCGGTCGCCCCGTTCCAGTCCCCGGGCGGCGAGATGCCCGGCGACCGAGTCGCTCAGCTCGTCGACCTCGCGGTAGGTCAGACGGCCGTCGAAGTACGCCAGGAAGGCCCGGTCCGGGACCTCGGCGACGGCCCGGCGCAGGGCGTGCACGAGGGAGTCGACCGGATCGATCGGGCCGCGCTGCGCGTCGTTCAGCAGCGCCACCCAGGGCTTGGCCGCGTAGCCGGAGTCGTGCACGGTCACCGGGCCTCCTCCCACTTGGTCTGGATGTGGTTCATGCTCGCCAGCCAGTGGTCGGGATCGGCCGCCCGGGCCCGGTAGTACCCGGCCACCTCCGGATGCGGCAGGATCAGGAACCGGTCCTCCTCGATCCCCCGGAACAGTGCCCGGGCGACGTCCTCCGGCTCGACGGCCGTCGGCTTCAGCACCAGGTCGCCCGCGCTTCCGGTCGCCGCCAGCATGTCGGTGCGCACCCCCTGCGGACAGATCGCGTGCACCTTCAGCCCCCGGTGCCGGTACGTCAGCGCCAGATACTCGGCGAAGGCGTACGCCCCGTGCTTGGTCACGCTGTAGGGCGCGGCCCCGATCATGGTGAGCAGCCCGGCCGCCGACACCGTCGACACGAACCGCCCGCTGCCCCGCTCCAGCCAGCCCGGAAGCAGCGCGTGGGCGGCCCGGACGTGCGCCATGACGTTCACGTCCCAGGAGGCCGCCCAGACGTTCTCGTCGAGGGGCCTGTCGGCGTTCCCGCCCTCGAAGGCGACCCCGGCGTTGGCGCAGTAGACGTCGACGGTCCCGCCGAGCGCCTCGCTCGCCTCCCCGACGATCGCGGAGGCGTCCCCGGGGACGGCGATCCCCCCGATCTCCTCGGCCACGGCCTTCGCCCGTCCCGCGTCCAGGTCATTGACGACGACCCGGGCCCCTTCGGCGGCGAACCGACGGGCCAGAGCAGCCCCGATCCCGCCTCCCGCCCCGGTGACGACCACTCCCGCACCCTGCACGGCTTCCACCATCGGTCTCCTTCGACGCGATACGGCTCCGGTCCCCCGCCGTCGCCAGACTAACCGGTCGGTATGTGCGAGGAAAGGGGCTACTGCGTCACCCTCGGGGGCGCGGGGCTGTATCGATCTGCGGCTCCGCCGCGTGGGCGCGACAAGCCACGACGGCGCCGCAGCTTCCCCACAACTTGCGGGAGCAATACCGTGCCCCCATGCGCCCATCCAGACGAGCCCTCCTCGCGGCGACAACGGCAGCAGCACTCACCTCGACCTCCGGAGCAACCGCAGCCGGCCGCCCCCGACAATTCCGCACCGGCTTCGAGAACCTCACCGCGACCGGCTATGAATCCCTCAGCGGCCAGCGGGTCGGAATCGTCACCAACCCCACCGGCGTCACCCGGGACGTCCGCCACATCGTCGACATCATGCACGCGGACGACCGGGTCGACCTCATCGCCGTCTTCGGCCCCGAGCACGGATTCCGCGGCACCGCCCAGGCCGGTGGCTCCGAGGGCCGCTACGACGACCCGGCGACGGGCCTGCCCGTCTACGACACGTACCTCAAGAGCGGCCGCGCCCTCGCCGACATCTTCACCGCCTCCGGCGTGGACACGATCGTCTTCGACATCCAGGACGTCGGCGCCCGCTTCTACACGTACATCTGGACCCTGTACGACTGCATGGAGTCGGCCCAGTTGGCGGGCAGACGCTTCGTCGTCCTGGACCGCCCCAACCCCGTCACCGGCCGCGCGGCACTCGGCCCCGTCCTGCACAAGGAGTTCGCCACCTTCGTGGGACGGCAGCCGATCGCGCAGGCGCACGGGATGACGGCCGCCGAGCTGGCACGGCTGTTCAACGGGGAGTTCCTGACCGCGCCGGTGGACCTGGGCACCGTGGCGATGACCGGCTGGAAGCGGTCGCAGTGGTACGACGAGACCGCGCTGCCCTGGGTGCCGCCGAGCCCGAACATGCCGACGCCCGACACCGCCCTGGTGTACTCGGGGACGTGTCTGTTCGAGGGCACCAACCTGTCGGAGGGGCGCGGGACGACCCGGCCCTTCGAACTGCTCGGCGCGGAGGGCGTCGACGGGCGGTGGGCGGCCGCGGCGAACGACCTCGCGCTGCCCGGGGTGCACTTCAGGGAGGCGTACTTCGCGCCGACCTTCTCCAAGTTCCAGGGGAAGACGGTCGGCGGTGTGCAGGTCCATGTGCACGACCGGGACGCCTACGACCCGGTCCGTGCGGGGATCGCCCTGCTGGTGACCGCCAGGAGGGTGTGGAGCGGCTTCGCCTGGCGCCCGGACCACTGGATCGACAGGCTGACGGGATCCACGCTGGTGCGCACGATGATCGACGCCGGCGCGGACGCCGACGAGGTGGTGGCCGCCTGGCAGCAGGAGCTGGCCGCGTTCCGCGCGACGCGCCGGAAGTACCTCCTGTACCGATGAGACACGCGGACGAGTCCTGCCGGTGAGTCACACGGATGAGTCACACGGATGAGTGACGACTGAGCCACGACGTCTGGCCAAGTTCCCCCGTCGGCAGGACGATGCGCCCATATCGCATCACTTCGGGGGCAAGGGGGATCGTCATGGCGGAACCGACGATGAGCGTGACGCCGTACTGGGAGCTGACGTTCGACGCGGACGGGGATCCGGACGGCGGGCGACGGGACAGGCTGCTCGCGGGCGTGGTGCAGCACAAGGTCCGTGATCTGGTCGTCTTCGCGCACGGCTGGAACAGCGACCGCTCGGGCGCGACCCGCCTCTACAGCCGCTTCTTCGCGCCGTTCCCTGCGCTCGCCCCGACGGGGAAGCTCGGGTACGTCGGTGTGGTGTGGCCGTCGATGCGGTTCTCGGACGAGCCGATCCCGGACTTCCCGCGGTCCGTGGCCGCCGAGCTCCCGCCGCGTCCGGCGCTCGACAAGGACACCCGGCACGCGCTCCTTGAGACCTTTCCCGGCCGGGCCACCGTGATCGACCGGATCGCGCGGCTGCTGGACCAGCAGCCGCGCGAGGAGGCCGAGTTGGAGGAGTTCGGGCGGCTGGTGCGGCTGCTGGTGGAGGTGGTCCCGGCCGGTCCGCAGGTGCTGTTCGCCGCGGACACCCTGGCGGAGGGCGTGCCGCAGGACGAGCCCCTGATGTTCGCGCGGCCCACGGCGGAGGTCTGCGAGGAGTTCGCGCGGGCGCTCGCCGAGACCGAATCCCCGGGCGGGACCGCGCAGTTCTCGATCCCCAACCCGTGGCACGGCGGGCACGAACTGCTGCGGCAGGCGACGTACTACGCGATGAAGCGGCGCGCGGGGACGGTCGGCGAGCGCGGACTCGGCCGAGTGATCGGCCAGCTCGCCGCGAAGGCGCCCGCCCTGCGGGTGCATCTGGTGGGGCACAGCTTCGGCGCGCGGCTGGTGTCGTTCGCACTGCGCGGGCTGCCGGAGGGGGTGCGGACGGTGAAGGCGGTGACCCTGCTCCAAGGGGCGTTCTCCCACTACGCGTTCGCGCCCCGGCTGCCGCACGACACGCGCGCGGGAGGCGTGCTCCAGGGGCAGCAGCTGCGGATCGACGGGCCCCTGGTGTGCTGCCACTCACGGCACGACTCGGCCCTCGGGACCATCTACCCGCTCGCCTCCCGGATGGCGGGCCACGACCGGGAGTTCCGGGACGACGACACCCCCGAGTCGGTGGCGGGCCTCGATGTGGGGCGGTCCCTGCGGACCCGGTGGGGGGCGCTCGGGTACGGCGGGGTGCAGGCGGTGCCGGGCACGCGGGCGCTCACCCTCGCGGCCGCGCTCACCGCGCAGTTGCCCGCCTCGGGGTGCGTGAACGTGGACGCGGCCGAGGTGGTCCGGCGGGGCGGGGCGCCCGCCGGCGCGCACAGCGACATCGCGCACCGGGAGCTGGCACAGCTGGTGGTGGCGGCGGGCCGCGTCCAGTGACCCGCCGCCGACCGTCGTCGGCCTACCGGTGCGAGGTGAACTCCACGACCTGCTGGTAGGTCGGCCGGTTCTGCCAGCTGATGTTGTAGTGCTTGATGCCGCCGAGGGTGCGCTGGACGATCGAGTCGGCGCACCACTGGTTGCCCGCGGCGCACAGGTCGTCGCCGGGGTAGACCTGGGCCGCGGTCCGGCCGGCCGCCTGCTTCAGCGAGCCGATCAGGACGTCCCGGCAGGCGCTGAGGCTGCCGCCGCCGCAGTACTTGCGCGCGAGCGGCCCCTGGACCGACTCACCGAGCACCGAACGGATGTCCTTGTCGACATAGCTCCACCAGCCGTACTGGAAGGAGCTTCCGGCGTGCGCCCCGGTCGGGCCGTGGGCGGCGAAGGGGGCCTCGTCGACGGGCAGGTTGGCGGTGAAGGCGGTGTACAGGTCGCTGCCGAGTCCCGGTTCGAACTCGGCCTTGACCAGCAGCGGCCACCAGGCGTCCAGGACGCGGATCGCGTCCGCGTGGGCGTAGGTCTTCGAACCGGCCGACGTCTCCGTGCGCTTGGCACCGGCCGTCACCCACGCCTGGAGCTTGGTCACGGCCGCCGCGGCCGTCGAGTCGGTCACCGGTGAGCTGGTGACGACCTTCAGCAGGTCCGGCAGGACGTCCTCCGCCCGCAGGTCGGCCAGGGCGGCGTCGGCCATGGCCTTCACCAGCTGGGCCCGGGTGACCCCGCCCGCGGCGACCAGTTTCTTCACCCGGTCGTCGAGGAGGTTGCCGCGGTGGACCGAGCCGTTGCCCCAGGGGGCGGTGGTGTAGTCCCTGGCCTGCTTGTTGTTCCAGGAGATGTAGTAGTCCTGGTCCATGGAGTGGGGGTGGGCGGAGGCCGGCGTGTACTGGGCCGTGTTGGTCGCCGGGTTCCAGTTCCGCCACTCGTACGACGGCTGCGCCCACACCGGGAACTCGGCGTCGACGCCGGTCGCGCGCACCGGGTTGTCGCCGCTGTTGTAGTACGCGGTGTGCTCGGAGTCGGCGTAGAACCAGTTGAAGGTGTAGTTGATGTGCTGCACCGCCTGCTGGAAGTCCTCGGGGCCCTTGACGTAGTCCGGGTCGTTCAGCATCTGGAAGCCGATGATCGAGTCGGCCTCGTGCAGGTAGGAGGAGCGCAGGGTGGTGTAGGCGACCTTCTTGCCGCCGACGGTGGCCCGGTACTCGACCGGCCCGTACTTGGTGCGCCAGACCCGCATCGTGTACGACCCCGCCGCGGTGCCGTCGGCCGTGGTGGGCACCCAGGCGTTCTTCCGCTCGACCTTCTCCATGGGCGTGCAGGTGCCGCGGTACAGGTAGTGGTGGTCGTCCTGGCACAGCTCGACGGCGTAGGTGTCGATGATGTCCTGGCCGGAGGTGGTGGCGCTCCACGCGTAGTCCTGGCCGCGGCCCAGCTCGACGTACATGCTCAGGCCCGCGAAGGAGGCGCCGCGGGCGCTGATGCCGGGGCCCTGGATCTCCTGGAGCATGAGCAGCTGGGGTGCGAAGTAGCCGGTCTGCGGGCCGAAGACGGCGATCGGGTTGCCGCTCGCGGTGTGCTCGCCGCTCACCACCAGGGCGTTGGACATACCGCGCTTGGCGGAGGTGACGGCCGCCTTCGCCGCCGTGGTGGAGGCGGTGGTGGCGCCGGCGGCCGCCGCGCTGCCGGTGCGGTCGTGGACGAGCTGTTCCCCGGTCACCGTGCCGGGGTCGGGCAGGGCCTCGCCCTGCGGGTCGGCGGGCTTGGTGGCGTAGGGGAAGCTGCCGTCGTGGACGGTGAGGACCGCCTCGGGGTCGTTGCGCTCGCGGAAGGACTCCCAGACCTCGGTGCCCTGGGCGACGCCGTACTTCTGCTGGGCGGCGAGCAGCGAGAGGGCGTTGTTGACCTCGCCGCCGCCTCCGGAGCCGAAGAGCGCGCCGATGACGGAGGCCAGCGCGACCAGGTCGGTGGGCTTGAAGTGGTCGATCGTGCCGGCGTTGGTGACGGAGTCCTTGTGGCCGGTCAGGACGTACTCGCCGGGGAAGTAGCGGCCGCTGTCGGAGGCGTCGATGTAGGCGTTGATACCGGCGACGTAGGCGTCGACGTCGGCGAGGGCCAGCTTGCCGCGGTCGCCGGCCGCCGCGGCCGCGCTGTCGATCTGGGCCTGGAGATCGGCCTCGGTGTAGGGGGCGCTGCGCCAGAACTGCTGCTCCAGGCCCTGGTTGGACGGGGCTCCGCCCGCGAAGGGGGTCAGCTGTCCGCGTCCCACGTGCCGGAAGACGTCCATGAGCCACAGGCGGTCCTGGGCCGCCGCATAGCCCGCGCCGAACTCCGTGCCGTATCGGGTGGTACCGGTGATGTGCGGCACACCCGTCTTCTTGTCGCGGACGATCGTCACGTCGCTGCGGCCGGCGGGCTTGAGCGTGGAGGCGACCTGATCGGCGGGGACCCCGAACGACGCGTCGTTGAAGAAGGTGTTGATGGTGGTGTCGGTGAGCGACGGGTAGCCCTTGGCCAGGTTGGCGTAGGGGCCGAGCTGGTCCTCGGCGTGCTCGGGCTGACTGCCGAACGCCTGGTTGAGCAGGATCTGCGCGAGGGTGGCGTTGCCGTTCTGGCCGGGCGGCAGGATGTCGGAACACTGGTTGCCGCAGTGGTCGTTGGCCACCGCTGCCTCCGCGGCCACCGAGGGGGCCTGGGCGAGCGGGGACAAGAGACCGGCGATCAGCGCGCATACGGATGCGGACTTCAGGAACCCGGTGAGTCTGCCGGGAGTTCTCAGTCTGTCGAGAGCGGTGCGTGAGGTGCGCCGTGACATGGCAGCTCCTACCGACGGGGGGTGAGCCGGGATGTTACCGGCGGTATCCCCGGGATTGAAGGTGAACATGCGTCACTTTTTGGAGTCGGTGCCATGGGTTATGGAGGCCATCGGAAATCGGATGGAGCCAAAAAGCTTGTCGATACGTCTATTCGTCAACGTCGCGCGAAATCCGCGCGGCGACGCCGAAGTGACCGAAGTACAGGTGCAGGTGTGACGGAGGTGCAGGGCGATGGCCGGTTTCCGGAGTCTGGCGAGACAGGTGCGCGATCCACGGTGCGATCTGGCGCTACGGCGTTACTCGCTCCGCAAGTGCCTCGAAAGGTTCGCTCCTTACGGGCACAGGGCGACCTGGGACCATTTGTGCTCCCGGGCGGGTTTCGGTCCTGAGGACCGCTCCCCCGACCCAGCGCGGCTCGTGGCCGCACTGGAGGAGTTGGAGGAGGCGCGTTCGGTCTGGCAGGCCTACGAGGTCGAGTTCGCCGAGCGGCGCAAGAAGGAGAAGCACGACGGGCTGCGCAGGCCGGGCAGCGTGGACGACTGGCACCGGCTGACCTGGGGCGGTTTCGGAGTCGCCTGGTGCGACGACCCCAGGGTCCACCCCCATCAATCGCTGGCGGAGGTACTGCGCCGGCTGATCTCCGCACTGGAGCGGGAACCGGGCTCGGAGTGCCCGGCGTGCGGCGGGGAGCGCCTCGTCTGGAAGTACGAACTGGACCACGAACCCTCCACGGGTCCGGTCTGCACGGACTGCGGAATTCTCGTGCCGCGTCCCGTGCTCACGCCCGAGGCACTGGCGGACGCCAGGCGCGGACGGCTGCTGGTGTCGGCCTGACCGAGGCCACCGCATCGACCGGACCGACCGGGCGAGCATAGGAACCGAGCGTGCGGGGGTGCGCCGGGGATGCCGCACCCCCCGACTGTTCGCTGTCGGGCCCAGGGCCCTTCCGATGGCCCTGGCCGAGTGGGGTGCCGGGCCGTTGTCCGTGGCGGCTGGCACCATCGAGTCATGGTTCAGGTGTGTCTCAACGGTTCTCGGGGAGCCGTCGACGGTGCGACGGTGCCGCTGACGCCGCAGGCGATGGCCGATTCCGCGGCCGAGGCCGTAGCCGCCGGGGCGACGGACATCCATGTCCACCCCAAGACACCGTGCGGGCGGGACACCTTGTCGCCGCGGTTCGTCGCGGACACCGTGCGGGCGCTGCGCGCGCGGGTGGCGGTGCCGGTCGGCGTGACCACGGGCGCCTGGGCGGAGCCCGACCCCGCGGCCCGCCTCGAGCGGATCCGGGACTGGACCGTGCTGCCCGACCACGCCTCGGTCAACTGGCACGAGCCGGGCGCCGAGGAGATCGCCGCCGCCCTGATCGGCCTGGGGGTCGGCGTGGAGGCGGGCATCTGGTCCGGGACGGACGGGGCGGCCCGGTTCGCCGTCTCTCCCCTGCGTTCCAAAGTGCTGCGCGTGCTCGCGGAGGTGACGGACACCTCGCCCGACACGGCCGAGAACACCGCGCGGATCCTGCTGACCGACCTGGGCCATGCCCTCCCCCGCCGGCCCGTCCTCCTGCACGGCGAGGACGGCGGCGCATGGCCGGTGCTCCGGCTGGCCGGCCGGCTCGGCCTCGCGACCCGCATCGGACTGGAGGACACCCTGCTGCTGCCGGACGGGGAACGGGCGCTGTCCAACACTCAGTTGGTGGCCGGTGCGCTGTCCCAGTACGGATCGGCCCAGCGCCGGTCATAGGGCAGGGCGAGCAGCTCGGCCCGGGTCGCCAGATCGGTCTCGCCCTGGGCACGCAGCCGGACGGCACCGGGACCGGCCAGCCAGGAGCGCAGGTCCGCGACACCGGCGTCCTCGCTGTCGTGGTACCACCAGGTGAACGGGGAGGAATCGCTCAGCAGGTCGTAGAGCCAGACGTCGGCGCAGTGGGCGAGGTGCGCGTCGGCGACCGGCCCACGGCTCCATCGGTCGAGGAACGGGACCACCGTCCGGGCGATGGTGGCGCAGGTGGCGAAGATGTCGTCGATGCCGTACGGCGGCTCGGGCGAGGTGAGGGCGTGGTGCCACCAGGCATCGAGGAACGCCTCGATCGCGGCGGCCTGCTCGGCCGGCCAGGACCGCCAGTCCACCCGGGACAGCCCGTGGGCTCCGTAGCCGATCGAGCCCAGGCTGCCGTCGGCCATGGCCCGCGCGGCCGGTGGCAGCAGGCGCCGCATCGAGGCCGCGTGGTCGTCGAAGTGGTCGGGCACCTCGAAGAGGTAGTACCGCACGACGTCCACGGGCACCCGCACGTGGGGCGTGCGCAGATACGCGGTCTCCTCGGGCGCGTGGCAGTAACCGCAGCCGGTCTCGTCGGCGCTCACGCATCCGTCGAAGACGGTGTCGATGTCCGCGAGGGCGGCGTCAAGGGTGATTGGGGACATGGGAGTCGGTCCCGTCGGGACTCCGTGCACGGCCTGTCGGCCGACCGAAGAGCGCGACGTTACCAGCCGCTAATCCGATCGCTCCACCCCTTTCCGGTCCGCACAGTGGGAGGCGATGAGACCTGCCCGAGGAACTCCCTGAACGATGAGGTGTCCCCATGTCGACGCTCCGCGTCACCGCCGAAGTGCTGACCGTCCACGAGCATCCCGACGCCGACGCGCTCGAACTGGCCCAGGTGGGCCTGTACCGGGCCGTCGTCGCCAAGGGCGCGTACCGCACCGGCGAGGCCGCCGTGTACATCCCCGAGCAGTCGGTGCTGCCGGCCGCGCTGATCGAGGAACTGGGGCTGACCGGGCGGCTCGCGGGCGGGAAGTCCGACCGGGTGAAGGCGGTGCGGCTGCGCGGTGAGCTGTCGCAGGGGATCGTCTGCCGGCCGCGGGCGCTGGCCGACGTGGACCTGGTACGCGCGGCGGCGGACGGCACGGACTTCGCGGAGCGGCTCGGGATCACGAAGTGGGTGCCGCCGATCCCGCCGACCATGAGCGGCGACGTCGAGGCCGCGTCCGATCTGCTGCCGTGGGTCGACGTCGAGAACATCCAGCGCTACCCGGACATCCTCACCCCGGGTGAGCCGGTCGTGCTGACCGAGAAGCTGCACGGCTCGGCCTGCCTGCTGACGTACGTCGCCGACGAGAAACGGGTGTACGTCTCCTCCAAGGGTTTCGGGTCCAAGTCCCTGGCGCTGAAGGAGGACCCGCGCAATCTGTACTGGCGGGCGGTGCGGGGGCACGGGGTCGCCGAGGCCGCGGCCGTGCTCGCCGACCGGCTGGGCGCACGGCGCGTCGGGATCTTCGGGGAGGTGTTCGGCGCGGGCGTGCAGGACCTGACCTACGGCGCGGACGGGCGGCGGGAGTCCCTCGGGTACGCCGTGTTCGACGTGTCCGCGGACATCGGCCAGGCCGTGCGCTGGCTGGACCCGGCGGAGGTCGTCGAACTGCTCGGCGGGAAGCTGCCGTTGGTGCCCGCCGTGTACGAGGGGCCGTACGACGTCTCCCGCGTGCTGGAGCTGGCGAGCGGGCGGGAGACCATGTCGGGGCGCGAACTGCATCTGCGCGAGGGAGTTGTCGTACGGCCGGCCGGTGAGCGGTACAGCGCGGTGACCGGCGGGCGGGCGATCGCGAAGGCGGTCAGCCCCGCGTACCTGACCCGCAAGGGCGGCACGGAGTACGAGTGATCCCACCCGAGGGGCACCCGCGGCAGGGGACGGCATGCACCGGCCGTCCCCTCATCCGCGCCGCTCCCGGCTCTTTTCCACCAGCAACCGCGACCCCGCCCCCAGCCGCTCCCCGAACACGTCGTCCGGGTTGGACAGCACACATGTGTCCATGGACAGGCACCCGCACCCGATGCAGTCGGTCAGGTGGTCCCGCAACCGGTTCAACTGCTTGATGCGCTCGTCGAGTTCGGAGCGCCAGGCCTCGGAGAGGTGGGCCCAGTCCTCGCGGGTGGGGGTGCGCTCCTCGGGGAGTTGGGCGAGGGCCTCGCGGATCGTGGCGAGGGGGATGCCGACGCGCTGGGCGGCGCGGACGAAGGCGACCCGGCGCAGCGCGTCACGGGAGTAGCGGCGCTGGTTGCCCGCGGTGCGGCGGCTGCTGATCAGGCCCTTGGACTCGTAGAAGTGCAGGGCGGAGACGGCGGCGCCGCTGCGGGCGGCGAGCTGGCCGACCGTGAGTTCATGGATCTTCTCGGGAATCTGGGGCACCCCTCGAACCCTACCCAGTCACCATCCGAGGGGTCCGTTGACAGGTCCTCCCCGGCCGACCATGCTAAGCAGTCGCTTAGATTTTTGTGACAAGGAGGCCGGGACATGGCAGAGCCGAGGATCTTCACGGGCGCCGACGATCTGAAGGCGGCGGTGGGCGAGCGGTTGGGGTACACCGACTGGCTGGAGGTCGACCAGAAGCGGATCGACCTGTTCGCCGAGGCCACCGGTGACCACCAGTGGATTCACGTCGACCCGGAGAAGGCCGCCGCCGGGCCCTTCGGCACCACCATCGCGCACGGCTACCTCACCCTCTCGCTGCTACCGCTCTTCGGCCCGCAGCTGATCACGGTCGAGGGCGTGCGGATGGGCGTCAACTACGGGACGAACAAGGTCCGTTTCCCCGCCCCGGTCCCGGTCGGCTCCCGGCTGCGCGCCACCGCCACGATCACGGGTGTCGACGACGTCAGCGGCGGCGTCCAGGTCACCGTCGCGTTCACGGTGGAGCGCGAGGGCGGCGACAAGCCGGTGTGCGTCGCCGAGTCGGTGTCCCGGTACTACCTCTAGGTGTGCTGTCCGGACAGCACACCCAGGCGCTACTTGCCCGCCGCCCCCACCATCCGCAGCACGAGGTCGGCGTAGAGCGCGCCGACCTCGTCGGGCGTCCAGGGGCCGTCGACGTTGAACCAGCGGGCCACGTCGATGCAGAGCGAGAGAATGGCGAGCGTGGTGCCCTTGACGTCCAGGACGTCGAACTCGCCGGACGCCACGCCCTCTTCGACGATCCCTCGCACCTCGGCGTCGCACTGCCGCCGCAGGGCGAGGATCTCCTCACGGGCGTCCGGGCCGAGCGAGTCCAGTTCGTACTGCACGACCCGTGCCGTGGTGCGGCCGCCGGCGTGCCAGCGGACGAAGGAGCTCACGGCGTCGGCGAGCCGCTCGGCCGCGGAGCCCTCACGGCGGGCCGCCACCCGCAGGATCTCCAGGGCCTTCTCGTGGCCGATCCTGCTGATGCGGTGGAGGAGCTCCTCCTTGGTCTTGTAGTGGATGTAGAGCGCGGCCGGGCTCATCCCGGCGCGACCCGCGATGTCACGGGTCGTCGTGGCGTGGTAGCCCCGCTCGGCGAAAGCCTCCACCGCGGCAATGAGCAGCCGCCGCGCCGCGTCGGGCGTGACCTCGCCCCACGCCGACGTCTCGCCGCCGGCCGTCTCCTCCGCCGTACTCATCGCTCTCTGGCCCCTCTCGCTGGCAGGAGCACCACCATACCGCCGAAGGTGAGCGACCGCTTAGAGTGCCCGCTCAGAGCTTTTCGAACGGGTGGTAGGACTGCTGTGCCGTCGCCTCCTGGCGGTCCCGGATCACCTTGGAGAGGGTGAAGGCGGAGGTCACCAGGTACAGGACGGCGATGGCGAGGAAGGCCCGCACCCAGGCGTCCGCGCCGAGCTTGAAGATGCCGATGGCGGTCGCGGCCATGGCGATGGAGAAGGACGCCACGGCCTGGCCGTAGAAGGCGGCGGTGTTCTGCTGCTTGCCCGGTGTGTCACTCATGGGGTCGAGTCTCGGCGGACGTGGGCCGCGCCACATCCGTGCAGATACTCAGACGGTACTCAGAAGGCCGAGACCCCGGTCAGCGCCCGCCCGATGACCAGCTTCTGGATCTGGCTGGTGCCCTCGTAGAGGGTCATCACCCGGGCGTCCCGCAGCAGTTTGCCCGCCGGGTACTCGTCGATGTAGCCGTAGCCGCCGAAGACCTGGAGGGCGTTGTTGGCGGCGCGGACCGCGGCCTCCGAGGCGAACAGCTTGGCCTTGGAGGACTCGGTGGCGAAGGGCAGGCCGCGGTCGATCAGGTCGGCGACCCGCCAGGTGAGCAGGCGGGCCGCGTCCACGTCGACGGCGATGTCGCTGATCAGTTCCTGCACCAGCTGGTGTCCCGCGATCGGCTTGCCGAACTGCTCCCGCTCCCCCGCGTACCGCACCGCCGCGTCCAGGGCGGCCTGGGCGATGCCCACACAGCCCGCCGCCACCGACATCCGCCCCTTGGCGAGGGCGGACATGGCCACCGAGAAGCCCTTGCCCTCCTCCCCCAGCAGCGCGGAGGCGGGGACGCGCACGTTCTCCAGGGTCAGCTCCGCCGTCGCCTGGCCGCGCAGGCCGAGCTTGCCGTGGACGGTGCGGCGGGTCAGGCCGGGTGTGCCGGTGGGCACGAGGAAGGCGGAGACGCCCTTGTGGCCCGGGGCGTCGGTGGAGCGGGCGAACAGCAGGACGACATCGGCCCAGGTGCCGTTGGTGATGAACATCTTGGCGCCGTCGATCACGTAGTCGTCGCCGTCGCGGACCGCGCGGGTGGTGAGGTTGCCGGCGTCGGAGCCGGTCCCCGGTTCGGTGAGGCCGAAGCAGCCGACCGACGCGCCGGAGGTGAGTCCCGGCAGCCAGCGCCGCTTCTGCTCCTCGCTCCCCCATCCGGCGATCGTCTTGGCGACCAGACCGAGGGAGACGGAGACGATCCCGCGCACGGAGGAGTCGCCCCGGCCCAGTTCCTCCGTCACCAGGCAGTACGCCAGGTGGTCGCCGCCGGAACCGCCGTACTCCTCGTCGATCGTCAGCCCCAGGAAGCCGACCTCGCCGAGCTTCTTCACGATCGAGCGGTCGACCTCCTCGGCGCGGTCCCAGGCGACGACATGGGGAGCGATCTCGCGGTCCACGAAGTCCTTGGCGAGCCGCCGGACGGCCTCCTGCTCCTCGCTGAGCCCCAGGCTGACCACGGGATCACCTCACTTGAAAGCCGTACATTTAAATTAGCACTGCTAGTTTCTCTGCGCAGCCCTACTATGTGCGCCATGGCCCGACCGCGCAAGCCCCTCCTCAGCACCGACCGGATCGTCGAGACGGCCCGCGGACTCGTGGACGCGGAGGGCCTCGCGGCCGTCTCCACCCGGCGGCTCGCCGCCGAACTGGGGGTCAGCGGGCCCTCGCTCTACAACCACTTCCGCACCAAGGACGAGATCCTGGAGGCCGTCGCCGACTCGGTGAGCTCCCAGGTCGACCTGTCGATGTTCGAGGACGGCCGTCACTGGCGGACCGCGCTGCACGACTGGGCCGTCTCCTACCGGGCCGCCCTGCGCGACCACCCGAACATCGTGCCGGTCCTCGCCCACGGCCCCGGCCGCCGCCCCGCCGGACTGCGCCTGGCCGACGCCGTCTACGGCGCGATGGTCGCCGCGGGCTGGCCGCCGGCCCAGGCCACCTCCATCGGCGCCCTCATGCGGTACTTCGTCATGGGCTCCGCGCTCGGCTCGTTCGCCGGCGGATTCGTGGACGACGCCAGCGCCTACGACCCCGCCGACTATCCGCACCTCGGACAGGCACACCTCCTCGCCGAGCGGCAGGAGAAGATCGACGAGCGGGCCTTCGAGACCGGGCTCAGGGCCCTGCTGGACGGACTTGCCCAGCAGTACGAGCAGGTCGGGCGCACCGCCTAGGCCCCAGGGATATTTCGGTGGGCGCCGAAGTGTTCCTGTCCCATGCTGGAACGCATGACCCCGAGGGACCCGCAGGCACCAGGACTGGCCAGGCTCGCCGCGCTGATCGCCGACGAGACCAGAGCGTCCTGTCTGCTGGCCCTGCTCGACGGGCGGGCCTGGACCGCCGGTGAGCTGGCCCGGCACGCGGGCGTCGCCGCGTCCACCCTGAGCGAGCACCTGGGCAGGCTCGTCGCGGGCGGCCTGCTCACGGAGGAACGCCAGGGGCGGCACCGCTACGTACGCCTGGCCGACCCGCGCGTGGCCCACCTGGTGGAGGACCTGGCCTCGCAGGTCGCCCCGGAGCAGGCCCGACGGCCGAGCGGCCTCAGGGAGTCGAGCGCGGGATCGGCGATGGCCCGGGGCCGCACCTGCTACGACCATCTGGCGGGCCGTCTCGGCATCACGATCACCGACGCCCTGACGGAACGCCGGCTCCTGCGCCAGGACACGGGTTTCGCCCTCACGGACGCGGGGCTGGAATGGTTCGCGACCACCGGTATCCCCCTCGACCGCAAGGGCCGCCGCCCCGTGGCCCGCGCCTGCCTCGACTGGACGGAACGCCGCCCCCACCTCGCGGGGGTCGCGGGCGCGGCCCTGTGCCGGCACGCCTTCGACGAGGGCTGGTGCGTACGCATCGGCACCGAGCGCGCGGTGAAGGTGACGGCAGCGGGCGAGCAGGCCCTGTCGGAACTGCTGGGAGTGGACGGAGCGGCGCTGCGCTAGACGCGCCCCTTCAGAGGCGCGGTCGGCGGGACCGCGCGAGAAACCCCACCCGGCCGGCGCCCCGTCCGCATCCCGCCAGTGCCCGCACCCCGCCCTCCCTAGCCTCTGGAGCATGATGCACGCCTCCCGCCGTACCGAACTCCTGGCCGCCGGTGCCGCCACCGTCACCGTCGTCCTGTGGGCGTCCGCCTTCGTCTCGATCCGCAGCGCGGGCGCCGCGTACTCACCGGGCGCCCTCGCGCTGGGACGGCTCCTGGCCGGAGGACTGGCACTGGGAGCGATCTGCCTCCTGCGCAGGGAAGGTCTGCCGCCCCGCTCCGCATGGCGGGGCATCGCGGTCTCGGGGGTGCTCTGGTTCGGCCTGTACATGGTGGCCCTGAACTGGGGCGAACAGCTGGTGGACGCGGGGACGGCGGCCCTGGTGGTGAACATCGGCCCGATCCTCATCGCCCTGCTCGGCGCCCGACTGCTGGGCGACGCGATGCCGCCGCGCCTGCTGGCGGGCATGGCGGTGTCGTTCGCGGGCGCCGTCGCGGTGGGTCTGTCGATGTCGGACCACGGCGGCTCGTCGGTCCTCGGCGTCGCGCTGTGTCTGCTCGCCGCGGTCGGGTACGCCGGCGGTGTCGTGGCGCAGAAGCCGGCCCTGGAGCGGGCGAGCGCGCTCCAGATGACGACGTTCGGGTGTCTGGTCGGCGCCGTGATGTGCCTGCCGTTCGCCGGGCAGCTGGTGTCGGAGGCGGCGAGGGCGCCGGCCTCCGCGACGCTCAACATGGTGTACCTGGGCGTGTTCCCGACCGCGCTGGCCTTCACGACCTGGGCGTACGCCCTCGCCCGGACGACCGCGAGCCGGATGGGGGCGACCACGTACGCGGTGCCCGCGCTGGTCGTGCTGATGTCGTGGCTGGTGCTGGACGAGGTGCCCGGCCCGCTCACGCTGGCCGGTGGGGCGTTGTGCCTGGCCGGGGTGGCGGTGTCGCGGTCCCGGCGGCGGGCCGCGGAGCCGGAGGTCGCTCCGGAGCCGCGGCCCGCGAAGGCGTCGGACTCAGTGTGAACGCGACCGGTCGGCCAGGACCTTGATGGAGACCAGGGCGATCACCGACAGCACGATGATGTAGCCGGACACCGCCATCGAGGTTCCGGTCGCCTCCAGGAGCAGCACCATCATGAAGGGCGCGAGCCCGCCGCCGAGCACCGCGGCGATCTGGTAGCCGAGCGAGGCGCCGGTGTAGCGCATCTCGGGCGTGAACAGCTCGGCGAACAGGGCGGCTTGAGGGCCGTACATGATGCTGAGGAAGCAGCTGGCGACGAAGGTCCCGACGGCGAGCCACAGCAGCGAGCCGGTGTCGATGAGCAGGAACAGCGGGACGGCCCACAGGGCGATGCCGGCCGCGCCGATCGCGTAGATCCGGATCCGGCCGAGGCGGTCGGAGAGCGCGGCGGCGGCCGGGATCAGGATCAGCTGGGTGAGGCTGACGCACAGCGAGACGGTGAGGACCGCGCTCTTCCTCATGTCGAGTTCGCGGGTCGTGTAGTCGAGGACACCGGTGATCAGGATGTAGAAGGTCGCGGTGTTCACGGCGAAGGAGCCGCCGGCCAGGAGCACGGTGCCCAGGTGGTGCCGGAGGATCGTGCGCAGCGGGGAGCTCTGGTCACCCTTCTCCTGCTGCGCCAACTGCTGTTCGGCCTGCCGGAATTCGGGGGTCTCCTCGACCCGGGTGTGGATGTACCAGGCGAGCCCGAGGACGACCAGGCCGATCAGGAACGGCACCCGCCAGCCCCAGGCGGCGAACTCGGTGTCCGTGGTGGAGGCCCCGGCGAGCAGGAAGACGGTGTTGGCGGTCACCACGCCGATGGGGACGCCGAGTTGGACGACGCTGCCGTAGACACCGCGCTTGCCCTCGGGGGCGTACTCGGTGGCCAGCAGCATCGCGCCGCCCCACTGGGCGCCGACGGCGATGCCCTGGAGGACGCGCAGGGCGACCAGCAGGATCGGGGCGGCGACGCCGATGGTGTCGTACGTCGGCAGCAGGCCGATGCCGGTGGTGGCCAGGCCCATGAGGGTGAGCGCGAGGACCAGCATCGGCTTGCGGCCGCGCTTGTCGCCGAGGTGGCCGGCGACGATGCCGCCGAGCGGGCGGGCGAGGAAGCCCACCGCGAAGGTGGCGAAGGAGGCGAGGACGCCTGCGGTGGAGCTGCCCGCCGGGAAGTACAGGTCGCCGAGGACGAGGGCGGCGGCTATGCCGAAGACGAAGTAGTCGTACCACTCGACGGCGGAGGCGAGCGCCGCCGCGGTGGCCACACGACGCCGGTTCACCGGGGGGAGGGCGGTGCCGGGGAGGGAGGGAGCGGAGGGGGCCATGTCCATGCGTGCACGCTCCGTTGGGTGCGAGGGGACGTTGGCGGCGAACATACTGACCGGACGGTATGGGGTCAACGGGTGGGCGGGAAGGTTGCCCGGAGCACCTGAGGGGCTCCGGGGCTTCGTGTGTCGCGCGTGGGGCTCAGAGGAGGCTCAGGGGCTCCGAGAGCGGCTCAGAACACCACCAGCGCCCGGCCGCCCTTGCCCGCCAGCATGTTCTCGAACGCGGCCGGGATGCCCTCCAGCGCGATCCGCTCCGTCACCAGCGCGCCCAGGTCCAGGCGGCCCGCCCGGACGTGCCCGGCGAGCACCGGCAGGTCCTCGGCCGGGTCGGCGTTGCCGTACACGCAGCCGGACAGGGTGCGGCCCCAGTGGAAGATCTCCAGGGCGTTGAAGGTGACCTGCTGGTCCTTGCCGCCGATGCCGACGACCGTGGTGCGGCCGCCGCGGCGGGTGGAGTCCCAGGCCGTGCGGATGGTGCTCGCGCGGCCCACGCACTCGACGGCGACATCGACGCCCTGCTTGCCGGTCAGGGCCCGGATCTCGCGTGCGGTGGTCTCGGAGGCGATCACGTAGTCGGTGGCTCCCGCGGCGCGTGCCAGCTCCTCCTTCGCCGGCGAGACGTCGACCGCGACGATCCGTGAGGCGCCCGCGATCCGGGCCGCCTGGAGGGCCGCCAGGCCCACTCCCCCGACGCCGTACACCGCGACCGTCTCGCCCTCGCGGACGCGCGCCGCGTGGTGGACGGCTCCGTAGCCGGTGAGGACCGCGCAGCCCAGCAGCGCCGCGTCGGTGAGGGGGATGCCCTCGGGGAGCGGCAGGACGCAGGAGGCCGGGACGACCGTCTCCTCGGCGAACGCGGCGACGTTCAGGCCGGGATGGAGGTCGGTGCCCGTCGCCGTGCGGGCGTAGACGTCCGCGGCGCCGTTCAGCGCGTTGGCGCACAGCCAGACCTCGCCGAGCGAGCAGGCGTGGCAACCGCCGCAGGACGGCGCCCAGTTGAGGACGACCTCGGCGCCGGGGCGGACACCGGTGACGCCCTCGCCGACCGCGAGGACCGTGCCCGCGCCCTCGTGGCCGAGGACGGCGGGGACGGGCACGCGCATGGTGCCGTTGGACAGGGACAGGTCGGAGTGGCAGACGCCGGCGGCGGCGAGCCGGACCCGGACCTGCCCGGGGCCGGGATCCGGCAGGTCGATCTCGGCGATCTCCAGGGGAGCGCCCACGGCGGGAAGGACGGCGGCACGGACCACGGGAGGGCTCCTCAGAACTGGAGGGACTTGGTCTGGAGGTACTCGGCGAGGCCGTGGACGCCGAGTTCGCGGCCCACGCCCGACTGCTTGTAACCGCCGAACGGGGCACGGGGGTTGAAGCGGCCGCCGTTGATGTCGACCTGTCCGGTCTCCATGCGGCGCGCGAAGGCCACCGCCTCGGCCTCGTCGCCGGCCCAGACGGCGCCGGCGAGGCCGTAGACCGTGCCGTTGGCGATGCGCAGGGCGTCCTCCTCGTCGGTGTAGGCGAGGACGGACAGGACCGGGCCGAAGATCTCCTCCTGGGCGATGGTCATGTCGGGGGTGACGTCGGCGAAGACGGTCGGGCTGACGAAGTAGCCCCGCTCGCGCGGTGCTTCGGGTCCGCCCGCGATCAGCCGGGCGCCTTCGGCGAGCCCCTTCTCGATGTAACTCCGCACCCGTTCCCGCTGCTTGGCGTTGACGACGGGGCCGATGCGGTCGCCGTACTTCGCGGCGGCGGCCGCGGCGAGGCCGAGCGCCTCCTCGTATTGCGACGTGTGGACCAGCATGCGGGTCCAGGCGCTGCACGTCTGCCCGGAGTTGGACATCACGTTGGCGACGCCGACGTTGACGGCCTTGGCGAGGTCGGCGCTCGGCAGGATCACGTTGGCGGACTTGCCGCCCAGTTCCAGGGCGACCTTCTTGATCGCCGCACCCGCCACGGCGGCGATCTTCCGGCCGACGGCCGTGGAGCCGGTGAAGGAGACCAGGTCGACGTCCGGATGCTCGGCGAGGGCCTGTCCGGCGACCGGGCCGAGACCCGTGACGAGGTTGAAGACGCCCGCCGGGAGCCCGGCCTCGTGGACCGCCTCGGCGAAGAGCTGGGCGACGAGCGGGGTGTCCTCGGCGGGCTTGAGGACCACCGTGCAGCCCGCGGCCAGCGCGGGGGCCACCTTGGCGACGATCTGGTGGAGCGGGTAGTTCCAGGGCGTGATCGCGCCGACCACACCGACCGGCTCGTGGTGGACGGTCGAGTTGCCGACCTTCTCCTCGAAGGCGTACGCCGCCGCCAGCTCGGCGTACGAACCCGCGACGGCGATGGGCACGGCCGCGTGGACGGCCTGCGAGAACTTCAGCGGCGAGCCGAGTTCGGCGGTGACCGTCTCGGCGATCTCCTCGGCGCGGGCCGACAGGACGTCCCGGAGGGCGCCCAGGCGCGCGGCCCGGTCGGCGGGGGCGGTCGCGGCCCAGCCCGGGAGGGCGGCACGGGCGGCGCGCACGGCGGCGTCGACGTCCTCGGCGGTACCGGCCGGGACCCGGCCGAGGATCTGCTCGTCGACCGGGTTCACGACCTCGATGGTGTCCGCGCCGGCGGCGGGGCGCCATCCGCCGTCGATGTACATGCCGTCGTGTGCCTTCATCGCGCTTCCTCCGGGGCCGGGCCGTTCCGTCGTCCGGCACCTAAACTAGCGATGTTAGTTTTCCGGCGCCAGACGCTCCGGCGGACGTGATCAGAAGTCGGCCCGGGCCCGGTCGTCCACCCGGCCCACCGCCTCCTGCCCGAACGCCTTCTCGTAGGCCCGGCGGATCTCCTCGATCTTCGGGTCGTTCACGGCCGCCTTCGCCACCGGGTACAGCAGGATCAGCTCGTACGACCGCTCCTTCTCGATCACCCCGCCCGCGTCCCGCCACTGCCCGCGCCCGCTCTGCACGGTGAGCCCCTCGGGGAACTCGGGGGTGACCTCCCGGTCGACGAAGCGCGTGAACTGCGCGTCGGTGACGGCCGGACCGCCGTCGGGCCGCGCGGTGCCGAACAGCAGCCGGCTCTCGACGTACGGCTCTCCGCGCACCGGCGGGGCGGGCGGCCCGGCGGTGTCGAGGGTGGCGTACGCGGTCGGTGCGGCGACGGCCAGCAGGAGGCCGGCGGCGGTGAGAATGGCCCGGCTTCGGGTGAAGTGCACGTTCATGTCCCCATGCCTAACGGGGCCGGCCCCGCCAAGTCCCGCAGCCGCGCCGGGGATTCACCCCTCCAGGTCGGGCAGCCGGGTGGGCGCCGGGCAGATGCGTTCGCCGTGCTGGTCGAAGACGAACAGGTGGGCGATGTCCACGAGGAGGGGGACCTGCATGCCACGGCGGAGGTCGATGTCGGGGGTGGTGCGGACGACCAGGTCGCCGGGCAGACGGGTGTCCGACGGATCCGGTTCGGGTTCCGCGTCCTCCGGCTCGTCCAGCATCACCGGCGGTCCGGCGCGCAGGGCTCCGGCCCGCTCCCGGAACCGCCCCAGGACGGATCCGCCGTCCCGACGGCGGCGCCTGGACGGACGGGCGGCCGGGCGCGGGGCCTCCAGGTCCGGTACGACGGCGGGCCGGGACCCGGTGTTGAAGTGGACCAGGATCTCGTGGCCCTGGAACTCCACGTGCTCCACCAGACCGCTGATCGCCACCTCGCCGGGGCGGGCCGAGGCCGGCTTGGCCAGGCGGATCGCCTCCGAGCGCAGGCCCACGATGACCTCGCGGCCCTGCTGGACACGGAGCAACTGGTGGTCCAGGCACAGCGGTTCGGGCAGCCGTAAGGACTGCTTGCCGAGGCTGACGGTCATCGCCCCGTCGAGCGGGGCCCGGACCAGGCCGCGCAGGAGGTTGATGCGCGGAGTGCCGATGAAGGCGGCGACGAAGATGTTGCGGGGCAGGGCGTAGACCGAGCGCGGGGTGCCCAGTTGCTGGAGCACCCCGCCGCGCAGGACGGCGACCCGGTCGCCGAGCGACATGGCCTCGGCCTGGTCGTGGGTGACGTAGACCGTGGTGACACCCAGCTGCCGGGTCAGCGCGGCGATCTCGGCGCGTAAGTGGTTGCGGAGCTTGGCGTCGAGGTTGGAGAGCGGTTCGTCCATCAGGAAGGCGGACGGGTGGCGGGCGATGGCCCGGCCCATGGCCACGCGCTGGCGTTCGCCGCCGGAGAGCTGCGCGGGGAAGCGGTCGAGGAGGTCCTGGATGCCCAGCATGCGGGCGGTGGCGTCCACGCGGGGGCCCGGATCCTCGCCGGGGGCCTCGATGCGGAGCGGGAAGCCGATGTTGCCGCGGCTGGTCATGTTCGGGTACAGCGCGAAGTTCTGGAACACCATCGCCATGTGCCGTGCGGCCGGGACCAGGTCGTTGGCGTACTCCCCGTCCAGCAGCAGCTGCCCCTCGGTGATGTCCTCCAGACCGGCGATCATTCTGAGCACGGTGGACTTGCCGCAGCCGGAGGGGCCGAGCAGGACGAGGAACTCGCCGGGCTCGATGTCCATCGACAGCCGGTCCACCACGCGGACGCCCCGCGTGTAGGTCTTGCTCACGTCGTGCAGAGAGATGGCGCGTGTCATGGCAGGTGCCCCCGGGGGCTCACTGGGCGCGAGGTGCTCCGCGGTCGTGTGTGGGTGACGGAAGCTAACGGATTGTGTGAGCCCGGGGAAGGGAGTTGCCGTGGATCGGACGGTTCCGTCCAGCTGGTGAGAAACCGGACGGCCTGGTTCAGCTCGGCGGTGTCTTCGGGTGCGGCTGCGTGGGGGCTGGTCGCGCAGTTCCTCGCGCCCCTGGGTGGCGCGTCGCGTCCTTGGTGGTTCGTTCAGGTGAACGCAGCGCCACCCCCGAAGAGATCAGCAGCAGGGCGCCCAGCATCACGAACGGTGCCGCCACGCCCGCGACCCCGGCGACCAGGCCCGCCGTGGCGGGGGCGGCGACCTGGCCGAGGCGGTTGCCGGTGAGGCGGAGGGCGAGGGCTGTGGAGCGGGCGCCGTCGGGGGCGGCCTGGACGACCGTGGTCATGGACAGGGGCTGGCCCACGCCGAGGCAGAAGCCGAGGACCGCGAGCATCACGGCGAGCGCCCACACCGGCACCGGCAGGGCGACCCCCGCGCACAGCACGGCCGCCAGCAGACAGGTGACCGTCAGGAGCAGGGAGCGGCCCAGCAGGCGCAGCAGGGGTGTCAGCACCAGGCGGCAGGCGATCGTGGCCGCGGCGCGCAGGCTGAGCAGGAGGCCGATCACGGAGGGGGCGATGCCCCGGTGTTCGCCGACCACGGGAAGGTAGGCGGTGAGGATGTCGGTCGCGGAGAGCACCGCGAGGCTGACGAAGATGCCCCCGGGCACGCCCCGCGCCCGCAGGATGCGCCCGACGGGGACCCGGTCGCCCTGCTTCTCGCGGGACTTGGACGCCGTGTCGCGGTGCTCTATGCGCCACAACGACGTGAACGCGACCGCCGCGCCCGCACCCGCGACGAGCAGTGCCACCGCACTCGTGCGCGCCATGTCGGACCCGCCGATCAGCGCGCCCGCCGCGACCGGGCCGATCAGCTGGCCGAGCGAGGCGCCGATGGTGAAGTGGCCGAAGTTGCGGTCCTGTTCGTGCGGGGCGGACTGGCGGGCCACCAGGGACTGGGCGCCGATCACGAAGCAGAGGTGGCCGAGGCCCATCACCCCGCTCCAGACCGCCATCGCCCACAGGGAGTTCGCGATGCCGCTCAGGGCGCAGCCGCCGGAGATCAGGACCACGCCGGCCGGCAGCAGGGGCGCGCAGCGGCCGTGGTCGGTGCGGCGGCCCAGGGGGACCGCGGCGAACAGCGGGAGCAGGGCGTAGACCCCCGCGATGACGCCGATGGCCCGCTCGTCCGCGCCCAGCGCGAGGGCCCGGTAGGAGACGGCGGGCCGGGCCATGGACACCGCCCCCTGCGCGAAGCTGAAGGCGATGACGAGGCGGAGCAGCCAGCCGCGGTTCCCACCGGGCCTCACGACGATGTCCTCCATGACGGTCAGATGATTCCGAAGAGGATTCCTGCCCCGAGGATGATGAGGCATGTGAGCGCCGCCCACTTGACGACGAACTTGGTGTGGTCGCCGAACTCCACCTTGGCCATGCCGACCAGGACGTAGACGGCCGGGACGAGCGGGCTCGACATGTGCAGCGGCTGGCCGACCAGGGAGGCGCGGGCCATCTCCAGCGGCGTGACGCCGTGCGCCGCGCCGGCCTCGGCGAGCACCGGGAGGACACCGAAGTAGAAGCCGTCGTTCGACATGAAGTAGGTGAGCGGGAGGCTCAGGATGCCGGTGACCAGGGCCATGTGCGGGCCCATGCCCTCGGGGATGACGTCCACCATCCAGCGGGCCATGTGGTCGACCATGCCGGTGCCCTGGAGGACGCCGGTGAAGACGGCGGCGGCGAAGACCATGCCGGAGACGTTGAGGACGTTGTCCGCGTGGGCGGCCAGGCGGGCCTTCTGGTCCGGGATGTGCGGGAAGTTCACGGTGAGGGCGAGCGCGGCGCCGAGCAGGAACAGCACCGGGATCGGCAGCCACTCCATGATCATGCAGGTGAGCAGGGTGACCGTGAGCAGCGCGTTGAACCAGTAGAGCTTGGGGCGCAGGGTGGACCGGTTGGGGTCGAGGACCTGGAAGCGCTGTGCGTCGCCGGCCTCGTCGTCCTCGGCGTCGGTGCCCGAGCCGGACCCGCCGGTGGCCACCGCGCCCTTGCCCTTGCCCGTGCCGGAGGCACCGGAGCCGGCGCCGACCAGGACGGTCTCGGTCTCCTCGACCTTCTCGTCCACCAGGACCTCGCTCAGCGTGAGCACACCGAGCCGCTTGCGCTCACGCATGCCGAGCACGTACGAGAGGATGAAGACGCCGAGCAGGCCCACGGCCAGGGCCGGGATCATCGGGACGAAGATGTCGCTGGCGTCCACCTTCAGCGCGGTGGCGGCGCGGGCGGTCGGGCCGCCCCAGGGCAGGGTGTTCATCACGCCGTTGGCCATCGCGGCGACACCGGTCATCACGACCAGGCTCATCTTCAGGCGCTTGTACAGCGGGTACATCGCCGAGACGGTGATCATGAAGGTGGTCGAGCCGTCGCCGTCCAGCGAGACGATCGCGGCGAGGATCGCCGTGCCGACGACGATCCGCATCGGGTCGGCCTTCGCGAACTTCAGGATCCCGCGCACGATCGGGTCGAAGAGACCGACATCGATCATCACACCGAAGTAGACGATCGCGAACATGAGCATCGCCGCGGTGGGGGCGAGGCTGGTGACGCCTTCGATGACGTAGTCACCGAGCTTGGCGCCCTTCCCTACGAAGACGCAGAACAGTGCCGGGATCAGCACGAGCGCCGCGATCGGCGACATCTTCTTCATCATGATCAGGACCAGGAAGGTCGCGATCATGGCGAAGCCGAGGATGGTCAGCATGAGTGGATACCTAACGTTCGCCCTTGAACATCCCACCAGGGACGGCGGTGCGATGACGTTAGGTCCCGTCAAGCAGCGTTAACAAGACGTTGACATGCGAGCAATAAGCGCAAAACTCCTGGTCACAGCTTTGCTCAGGTCAGAGCGGTGAGCTTTTCGGTCACGGAGGGCGTCACGGGGGCCACCGCGACGGGCACTCCGTTGAGGACCGCGTTGCCCGAGAGCGGGTCGAGCAGGCTGCCGTCGAGGAGCTGGTTGACGTTGACGCCGGGGTCGGCGGCGGCGTGGCGCAGGCGGGTGCCCGGCCGGTCGTGGCCCCAGCCGTGCGGCAGGCTGACCACGCCCGGGCGCACCCCGTCGGTGACCTCCGCGGGGGCGGTCACCTCTCCCCCGGCTCCCTTGACGCGGACCGGCGCCCCGTCCCGGACTCCGAGCCGCTCGGCGTCCTCGGGGTGGATCTGGAGGGTGCAGCGGTTGCTGCCGCCGGTCAGGGCGGGCACGTTGTGCATCCAGCTGTTGTTGGAGCGCAGATGGCGGCGGCCCACCAGGACGAGTCCGTCGGGGCGCCGGGTCATCGCCTCCCGGAGCCTGGGCAGGTCGTCCGCGATCGGCCCCGGCAGCAGCTCCACCTTCCCGCTGCGCGTCTTCAGCGGCTGCGGGAGACGGGACGCGAGCGGCCCGAGGTCGATGCCGTGGGGATGCGCGAGCAGCCTGTCCAGGCTCAGCCCGTCCGGTCGTACGCCGAAACCGTCGCCGTAGGGGCCCAGGCGCAGCATCATGTCGAGCCGCCGCTCGGGACCGCTGATGCCGGTGAGCTGTGCGGCGAGTTCGTGCGGGTCGCGGCCGTGGACCGGGGAGTGCGGTTCCTTGACGGCCTTGCCGAGGCTCTGGCCGATGACCAGGTCGTCCACGGCGGACGGGTCGGCGCCGTGCATGCCGGTCGCGGCCAGGACCAGCCGGGCCAGGATCTCGGTCTCGGCCGTCCGGCCCGGCTCCAGCGGCACCGCGGGGCGGGTGTAGCGGACCTGGTTGCGGATGGCGAGGGTGTTGAACGCGAAGTCGTGGTGCGGGCTCTGCGCGGGCGGCGGCGGGGGCAGTACGACGTGGGCGTGGCGCGAGGTCTCGTTGAGGTAGGGATCGACGCTGACCATGAAGCCGAGCGAGCCGAGGGCCTTGTCGAGCCGGTTCCCGTCGGGGGCGGAGAGCACCGGGTTGGCGCCGACGACGATCAGGGCGCGGATCGGCTCGCCCTCCCGGGTCGCGGTGTCGATCTCCTCGGCGAGCGCGGAGAGCGGCAACTCCCCCTTCGCCTCGGGGTGTCCGCTCACCCGGGAGTGCCATCGCCCGAGGCTGAAGCCATGGCTGGGCCCCGCGGGCCGGGGCGTCCGGTCGGTGGCCGCCTGCGGGAAGAGGGAGCCGCCGGGCCGGTCGAGGTTGCCGGTGAGGACGGCGAGGATGTCGACGAGCCAGCTCGCGAGGGTCCCGTGCGGCACGGTGCAGCTGCCGATCCGGCCGTACACGGCGGCGGTGGGAGCGGCGGCGAGCTCGCGGGCGAGGACCCGGATCGTCCCGGCGTCCACGTCACAGGCGTCGGTCACCGCCTCGGGCGTGAACTCCCTGACCGCCGAGCCGAGTTCGTCGAGTCCCTGCACGTGCGGTGCCAACGCGCCGAGATCCACGAGGTCTTCCGCGAACAGCACCTGGGCCATCGCCGCGAGCAGCAGCGCGTCGGTGCCCGGCCGGATCGCGATGTGCCGGTCGGCGAGCCGGGCCGTGCGGGTGCGGCGGGGGTCGATCACGGTGAGGGTGCCGCCGCGGGCCTTGAGCGCCTTGAGCCTGCCCGGGAAGTCGGGCGCGGTGCACAGACTCCCGTTGGACTCCAGGGGGTTGGCCCCGATGAGCAGCAGATGGTCGGTGCGGTCCAGGTCCGGCACCGGGATCGCGTTGGCGTCGCCGTACAGCAGCCCGCTGGAGACGTGCTTGGGCATCTGGTCGACCGTCGAGGCGGTGAAGACGCTGCGGGTGCCGAGCCCGGCGAGCAGGACCGGCGGGTAGAGGGCGCCGGCCATGGTGTGCACATTGGGGTTGCCGAGGACGACCCCCACGGAGTTCGCCCCGTACCGCTCCACCACGGGCCGGATCCCGGCGGCGACCGCGTCGAACGCCTCCTCCCAGCTCACCTCCCGCAGCTCGCCGTCCTTGCGCAGCAGCGGGGCGCGCAGCCGGTCGGGATCCCCGTCGACGGCCCCGAAGGAGGCCCCCTTCGGGCAGATGAACCCCTTGCTGAACACGTCGTCACGGTCCCCGCGGGCCCCGGTGACCCGGCTCCCCTCGATGGTGAGCGTCAGTCCGCAGGTGGCCTCGCACAGCGGGCAGATGCGTAGGGCGGTACGGGACACGGGTCCTCCCGGAGGGCAGCGGCGCCTGTCCGGGTGAGCATACCGATCGGTATGCCCTGCCGGGAGGGGGGCGGGCTCACCGTTCGTCGGAGGGTGCGAAGGGTTCGGGGGGTGCGGAGGATTCGGGGACCTCGGACGGCACCTGGAGGACGACCAGCCCGTTGGGGGTGGCGACGGCCAGTGTGCCGTCGGGCCCCGCGGAGAGACCGGTCACCACGGACGGGATCGTGACCGGCACATGCTGGTCGAGGATTCCGGGTCCCAGCAGGGCGAACTCGCCGGGACCGTCTCCGGCCACGGCACACCTGAGCCCGGGCAGCGGAGCCATGTGCCGGATCGGGAAGGGCGCGTAATACGCGCCCACGATCTCGGCACGGGCGGGATCGTCCGGGTCGACGCCGTAGATGTGCACCCTCTCGTTCCAGGCCAGGAAGAGTTCCGGGCGCACCGGATCATCGCGCGCCACCACGTGCTGGACCCCGAAACCCAGCATGTCTCCCTGGAAGAGCGTCCCGTCGTCCAGATCCCGGAACAGCAGTCCCGTCAGCGAGGGGTCCGGGGCACGGCGGGTGAGCTTCTGACGCACCACCAACCGCACGACATCAGGCAGCGTCGACGGTACTTCCGTGCGGGTCTCCAGCCGTCTGGCGAAGTCGGTCCACGAGGCGAGGACGCGTCGCCGTCCCAGCCGCAGCCGCCACACCCCGGGGGTGTCCCGGTGGCGCAGGTCGGCCACGCCGAGCCAGGCCCGGGCCGGATCCGTGAGGTCCCAGCGCTCCACGACACCGTGGACGCTGCGGGAGAGCAGGACCGGACCCGGACCGTCCTCGGTGCTCAGGGCGGCCACCGGGCCGTCGGAGACCGGCCGCAGCCGCCCCCGGGCCGTGCCGTCGCGCAGGTCGCGGACCGCGATCTCGCCGTCCGGGCCGCCCGCCACCACATCGGTCCGGTCCCTCCCCTCGACCACGGCGACGGCGGTGACCGGGCGCACGCTCTCCAATGCCCGGAGCATGCGCCATTCCCGCCCGGAGCGGCCCAGCAGGAAGACATCCCCTCGTTCGTCCCCGCACAGCACGCCTTCCGCCGTGGCGGTCAGCACCGAGGCGGGGGCGGGAAGCCCGTGTCCAGGACCTCCCGCGACCTCCTCCAGGCGCCCGTCGCTGCCGGCGCTGACCAGCAACGGCCCGTCCGGCCCGGGCACATGGGCCACACCCGTGACCCGCGCCGTGGAACCGGGCAGGGGGTCCCGGGCGGCCACCCGCGTGTGCACCGTCCGCGGCGGCCCGAGGGGGCGGCAGCCCGGCAGCAGCCACTCCTGGACGGTGCCGTCGTCGGCGCCGACGGCGAGACGACCGGAACCGTCGGGGCCGAGAGCGAGGGCGGTGGTCCAGCGTTCCCGGTCGGGCGCCGGTCCGCGCGCGTACCAGCGGGCACCGGTCACGTCCCAGCACGACACCCGGCCG
This sequence comes from Streptomyces lincolnensis, assembly GCF_001685355.1. Taxonomy (GTDB): domain Bacteria; phylum Actinomycetota; class Actinomycetes; order Streptomycetales; family Streptomycetaceae; genus Streptomyces; species Streptomyces lincolnensis. Next base: position 2,336,440 of record NZ_CP016438.1, read on the forward strand.
GTCCCCGTGCCGACCACCACGACGTCCCGGCCGCGCACCCGCCCCACGCACAGGGCTGTCACCGTCTCCGGGACCGTGAACCGCTGTTCGGCCACGGCGAGTCCGTTCCGCAGCACGAGCACCCGGACCACGCCGCCGTACTCCCCCGTCACCACCACGTCCCGTCCGTCCGCCGTACTGCCGACGGCGGCCGCCCCGATCAGCGGCACCTCCCACGGGTGCGGACGGGGTACCGAGCGGTGCCACAGCTCGTGGGCCGTGCCGTCCGCCGACCAGCAGCGGATCATGTGGTCCTGGCCCACGCTGACGACCGCCGGGACGCCCCGGGGACCGCGAATCACGCCGAGCGCGAGGATCCGCTCGTCGTGCGCGTCGACGCGTGTGGTGTTCGCCGCGTGCTCGGTCGGCCAGCAGCGGACGACGCCGTCCGAACCGCCCACCCACACCGTGCCGTTCACGGTGCACAGGGCGGTGACCTCGTGCCGCGAGGCCGGGGCGCCGATGCGCTCCCCGGTGTCGAGGGCGTACACCTGGGCGCCCGGCCGGCCCGGCTGCCGGACCAGTGCGCTCGGCCTGCCGTGCAGGTCGAGCGTGGTGAGCGCGCGCTCGCCCGCGCCGCCGCAGCGCGTCGGGCGGCCGACCGGGCGGCCGCTGGCGACATCGATCCGGTGCAGCAGGCCGTCGGCGGTGGCCACGGCCGCCAGCCACTGGCCGTCCGGTTCCACCCGGTGCACGGCGACGGCGCTCACCGCCGCGGCGCCCCGGTGCAGGGTGCGGACGGGCTCTCCCGTGTCCAGCGCGGTGAGCCGGACCGAGCCGTCGCGACCGGCCGACACCAGCAGGCGTCCCTCACCGTCGGGCCGCACCACTTCCAGCGCGGTCACCGCTCCCTCGTGTCCGGGCGTGAACCGGCGCGGGAGGTGGCGGTCCGCCGCGTAGACGGTGACGCTGCCGTCCGCGTGGCCGAGCAGCAGCTCGCCGGGCAGGGCGCCGGCGGGGGCGACGCAGCGGGTGACGGGCGGCAGCCTCAGGTGCCTGCCCGCACCCGGTACCTCCGGTCCCAGGGTGGCCGAGACGGTGGCCATGCGCTGGGCGCGCAGCTGGTTGTAGAGCGCCTGGTCGGTGGGATGGATCTGGCGCCAGCGTCGCCGGGGCAGGTCGGGCAGGTCACTGGTCTCCGCCAGCGCGTGCACGACGACCTGCCCGCCGGTGAAGCGCAGGGCCGCGTACCGCGTTCCGCCCCGCGCCCGCAGCACGGTCAGCTCCTCGGCGGGCACCAGGCCGCGCGCGTGACCCTCCTGGTCCAGGGTCGGGTGCGCCGGCAGCCGCCAGGTGCCCGTGTCCGCGGTCCCGTCGAGCCGCCAGACGTGCAGCAGGCGCGCCTCGGACACCTCGCGCCGTACCGGTGTGCCCCGCCCGGCGCGGTCGGCGGCCTGCCCCAGCAGCCGGCGCACCAGGGCGGAGCCCGGCCGTTGCGTCGGTTCCGAGCGGCCGAGGACGCGCCGGGTGACACTGCGGACGTCACCGAAATCGGCGGACAGGACGGCCACGCACGGGCCGAGCGCCGGCAGGGCGGTCAGCGTCGTGTCGTACAGGGTGAAGGGCAGCCGTCTGGTGCGCACCGCCCGGCCGGTGACGAGGTCCCGTCCGCGGACGAGGGATTCTCCGCCCTCGCCCGGCTCCACGACCCGGGCCCCGCCTCTCGGCATCGGCACGACCACGCCCCGGCCGCCGGGGAGCCCGGCCAGGGAGCGGTCGCCCTCCCGCGGGTCCCACACCGCCCAGCGGGCCCGCCAGGGCAGCGGCACGTCCAGGTCGCAGGAGCGTGCCAGCGCGTCCGCCCGACGACAGACGGCGGCCAGCCGCAACCGGGCCAGCGCGGTCGGGTCCGGGCCGCCGCCCCCGTGGTCGCGCAGTAGGGGTTCGAGGTCCCGCAGGGCCTGGCCGGCCGCCTGCCCGGCCGGTGTGCGCAGGGCGGGCAGCGCGGCGAGCAGCGGTCCGGGATGGGCCCGGAGCACGAAGGAGGCGTCCTGCACCAGGTCGTCCAGCACACCGCCCTCGGCGGCGTGGCGGGCCAGGTACCGCCGGACGTACGGGTGATCGGTCGTGCGCAGGACGCGGGTGACGGTGCGCTGCGCGGAGCGGGTGGCGTGCCCGGCGCGCAGATGGTCGATGAGGGCGCGGTGGTAGACGCGGTAGACGGACTCGCCGTCCTCCTCGGTCTCCACCAGATAGGAACCGGCCACCTCCCGCAGCCAGACGATGTCCTCGCTGGTGTACTCGCGCCCAGCCAGTGCCGTGGCGAGGCCCGGCCACACGCCGCCCCAGGGCAGTCCGGCGCCCTGGGCGAAGGCCAGGGGCAGCAGCAGGTCCCGGGCCCGGCGGGTGCCCTCGCCGAGACGCCGCTCCAGATCGCGCTGCATGGCCTGACCGGGCCGCGTGGGCAGTCCGGCCCGCCAGGCCGGGTCGTAGGGATCGGCGGGCGGTGCCTCGCGGACCAGGGTGCGCGCGGTGATGAGGGCCACGAGGAAGGAGCGCCCCGCGGCCTCGGCGACGGCGTCCGCGATGGCGCCGAGATGGTCGGCCCGGTGGTCCGCCAGGGTCGACCCGGGAGCCGCGAAGAGCTTGCGGACGTAGGCCCGTACGGCGGGCGGATCGACGTACCGCTCGTCGTCGAGGTCGACGCGCAGCACGCCGGTGCTCAGCTGGTCGGTCACGTGCCGCCGGGCGGCGAGCAGCAGGCGCAGGGGCAGTCCGAGAGCGGGGTCCGTCAGCGCCAGCACCATGTCGACGACCTCTTGCGGGGCGAGTGCCTCGTCGACGGCGTCGAGGATCACGACCAGCGGTTCGGTCCGCCGTTGCAGCGTGCGCACGAGCGCGTCCGGCGATTCCACGCCGCCCATGCCGGCGGCGGCTCCGAGCCGGTCGAGGATCTGCCGGGTGGACTTGTGGCTGGCGAGCACGGAGTCGTGCAGGGCCCCCGGGGCCGGTACAGCGTCGGCGGGCAGTCCGTCACGCGGCAGGGAGGCCCGGCGCCGGGTGTCGGCCAGGACCGTCACCAGCCCGAGGAGCGCGGACTTGCCGGAGCCCGGGTCCCCGGTGACCAGGCAGAGCCGTTCGTCGGCGCGTTCGGGGGCGAGCCATGCGGTGACCGTGCGCAGCGCGGCGTGCCGGCCGGTGAAGTACGCGACCTCGGAGGCCGGTACGTCGGTCCCGCGCGCCCTCGGGTCGAAGTGGGCGGTCAGTTCGGCCTTGCGTTCCTCCCGGCCGCGGGCGAACCGCGCGAAGAGTTCGTCGCCCTCGTCGACCCTGCGGTCCCGGGCGCCGGGCACATGGCGGGGATTGGGCAGGAAGAGCGGTGAGCCGGAGGTGCAGTGGACCGTGTGGACGACGGGTTCCTGCCAGTCCGGCACCTCGGGGTCGCGTGAGACGCGCTCCATGACGTCGTCCAGGCGCAGATGCCGGGGTACCCGGCCGGCGTACATGGCCTCCCGGCGCACGGCCCGGTCGAACGCTGAGGACAGGGCGCCCGGCGCGGTCTCCTGCTTGCGCCGCGACGAGGCGATCATGACCAGGCCGTTGCCGGGGCTCCGGCCGCCGGTGGGCCGGAACCGGCGGTCGCGCAGGGCACCGCCCAGCGCCTCTTCGAGACCGGCCTCGGAATGGCAGGCGTCCAGCAGGACCAGCAGCCGCTCGATCCCGGTCTCCTCCCAGAGCTGGGCGACCAGGTCCTCCGTCGGCAGGGCGGTGCCCCGCAGGTCCCCGTCGCTGTCGGCGGTCAACAGGTAGTGGCGGCCGCTCTGTTCGGCGACGGCGCCGTGGCCGGCGAAGTAGAGCACCACGTAGTCGTCGGGCCGGCGCTCGTCGGAGACGGCGAACGCCCGTAACGCCTTGAGCAGTTGCTCCTTGGTGGGGTCGGGGCCGGTGACGGCGGCCCGTTCGTACCCGAGCAGCCCGACGAAGAGATCCTCCACCCGGCGTACGTCACGGGCGAGTTCCGGCCGTTCGAGGTGGGGGAAGGCAGGTACCCGCGGGACGGTCGCGGTGATCAGGTAGCGGCGGGGCGGCGGCTCCGGGGGCCCGCCGTCCTCAGTGCGGGAGGCAGCCATCGGCGATCGCCCGGCCCGCCTCGACGGTGTTGAGGTAGCGCGTCGCATCGTGCGCCCGGGAGCCGTTGTGCACGGTCAGGCAGCGTATGTCCGGCCCGAACAGGGGGCGCAGATCCTTCACCAGCGCGACGACGTCACCCTCGTCGGCGAGGTTGGTCCAGGACGTGACCGAGCCCGGCCAGTCCCCCGGTGTTCCGCTCTCACCGACCCGCAGCCGGTCGAAGACGAGCCGTCGGATGCCGAGCGGCGAGCCGACGGTGAGCAGGGCCCGCACCGGCCACTCGGGATGCGCGCACAGCGCCTCGTAGGCGACCACACTGCCCAGGGAGTGCCCGACGACGACCTCGGTGCGGTCGGTGACGGCCGCCGCGACGCGTGCCTGCACGGCGGCGTGCACCGCGGGGTCGTGCAGATAGGCGCGGACCTGCTTCAGGTCGAGGACCAGGGCGCGCAGGGCGAGGGAGGCGAAGAACCGCGACTGGCCCAGGGCGTCGAGCGCCCTCTGCACCGACCGCGGTGTGCGGACGAGGGTGCGCGCGTCGGGCGGCATGACGCCCGGATCCGTACGGGCCGCCTCCTCCCACAGCGCGAACAGCAGCTCTGTCTCGAATCCCTCGCCCACGTCCGAGGCGTCCAGCGGTGGGTCGCCGATCGCGAGGGTGCGGCCGGGCGGGCGGAAGAGGTCGCCGTAGAAGACGCAGCGCACGTCGTGGGGGGTGAGGGTCAGCGGGGAGGCGGCCCGGCGCAGGCCGTCGGTCAGCGCGGGGCGCCAGGAGCCGGTCAACTCCGCTTCTCCCGCGTACTGCCGGCCGATCCCGTGGATGCAGACCACCCGAGCCATCGCGTCCCCCCATGCCCGACCCAAGGTGTGATCACCCTAGCAACGGCGGGACGCGGTGGGGCCCTTGGCGCGGGAACGGGTCAGTCCAGTACGCGCGCCAGATAGGCCCGCAGCATCTCCCGCGTCTCCGCGATGATCCGTTCGTCCCCCTCCGGGGCCATCCGGAAGGCGAGGTGGACCAGGGCGTCGGCGGTTTCGACGGCGATGAGGAAGACGCGGCGGAGGTCGTCGTCGGGCGTGCGGACGAGGTAGCCGGAGAGGAGGTCGGTGAGGCGGTCGGCGACGCGGTGGTTGGGTTCGGTGTGGCGGGCGCCGACCGGAATCTGGTTGCCGAAGTCGACGAGGGAGAAGCCGGGGGCGGTGCGCTTCATGGCGAGGTACTCGTCGAGCACGGCGTCCATGGCCACGCGCCAGCCGCCGTCACCGGCGTCCTTCAGACGGGCGGTGACGCGCTCGGTGTAGCGCTCCAGGTTGCGTTCGGCGAGTGCGTCGGCCATCGCGCGCTTGTTGCCGAAGAAGCGGTAGACCGAGCCGATGGGCACCTCGGCGCGCTGGGCGACGGCCCGGGTGCTCAGGGCGTCGTAGCCGACCTCGTCGAGCAGGTCGGCGCAGGCGTCGAGAATCCTGGTCAGCCGTTCGGCGCTGCGCCGCTGCACGGGAGCGCGACGGAGCGATGTCACGTGGGGCACGGGCTTCATGATGCCTCTCCGCCGTCGTCCGGGGAACCTCGCCCCCCGGTACGGGAGACGGGGGCCGGGGCACTCAGCGCGTCGCTCCCGTTCGCACCGGGGTCCGGTGCGGAAGCGGTGATGTCGGCCGTGCTCTCGACGGGCTCGCCGTCGACGGCCCAGACCGTGGAGTCGTCGGCGTACAGGCGCGCGGTGAGGTGGTGGGTGCCGTGCGGGACGTAGCGGGCCGGGAGGCGGTACTCGGGGTTTCGCAGGACGACGACCGGGCGCCCGTTCACGAAGAGACGGGCGAAGCCCTGCCCGGCCGCGGCCCGGGCCGGGGTGCCGGCGGGCGAGAAGCGGAAGTGGCGCACGGTCAGCCGTACGTCCCAGGCGCCGTCGGCGGCGGGCTGCACCTCGATGCCGACGTCGGGCGCGCCCTGCTCGTCGACCTCGCGGTAGCGGTGGCCCTCCTTGTCCCGTTCGTCGAGGACTTCGCCGACCGGGGAGGGCGGGGATCCGTTCTTCCCGTTCTCCTGCTCCCGCGTACCACTGGAACCGCAGCCCGCGGATCCGGTCAGCAACAGGACACAGACCGCGAGCACGGCCAGGACTCCCCGCCTCCACGACATGCCCGGGAGCGTAGAACACCGGTCCGACACCTCGAATCCCCCTGGGGTCGGGTTCCGGTCTCCTTCCGATCGTTCTCGATGAGGACGTCCGGCTCACCTCTTGCGTCCGGGAAACCGCAATCCTACGGTGTTGCATAGGAATCAGTTATCCAGGGAGTGATCATGAGCGGGGACGCGCGCAAGACCGCCGAGGGACTGGCCCACCTCTCCGGTTTCGGCAACGAGCACGCCTCGGAGGCGGTGCCCGGCGCCCTGCCCGAGGGCCGCAACTCGCCGCAGCGCGCCCCGCTCGGCCTGTACGCGGAGCAGCTCAGCGGGACGGCCTTCACCGAGCCGAGGGCCCACAACCGCCGCTCGTGGCTGTACCGGATCCGCCCGTCGGCCGCACATCCGGCGTTCACCCGCACGGAGAACGGCTCGATCCGCACGGCCCCCTTCACGGAGTCGGTGCCCGACCCGAACCGCCTGCGCTGGGACCCGCTGCCGGAGCCCGCGCCGGGGACCGACTTCCTGGCGGGACTGTGGACCCTCGGCGGCAACGGCGACGCCACCCAGCGCACCGGCATGGCCGTGCACCTCTATCACGCCACGTCCTCGATGGAGCGGGTCTTCGGCGACGCCGACGGCGAGCTGCTGATCGTCCCGGAGCTCGGCGGACTGCTGCTGCGCACCGAGTTCGGGCTCCTGCCCGTGGAGCCCGGCCAGGTGGCGCTGATCCCGCGTGGGGTCCGCTTCCGTGTGGAGCTGCTGGATGCCACGGCACGCGGTTATGTGTGCGAGAACTATGGCGCCCCCTTCCGCCTCCCCGACCTCGGCCCGATCGGCGCCAACGGGCTCGCCAACCCCCGGGACTTCCTGACGCCCGTCGCCGCCTACGAGGACACCGAGGGACCGGTGGAGGTGGTCAACAAGTACTGCGGCAACCTCTGGACGGCCACCTACGACCACTCCCCGCTCGATGTCGTCGCCTGGCACGGCAACCATGTGCCGTACAGCTACGACCTGCGCCGCTTCAATGTGCTGGGCAGCATCTCCTACGACCACCCGGACCCGTCGATCTTCACGGTGCTGACGTCTCCGTCCGACACCCCGGGGCTGGCCGGTGTCGACTTCGTGGTCTTCGCGCCGCGCTGGCTGGTGGGTGAGGACACCTTCCGGCCGCCGTATTTCCACCGCAACGTGATGAGCGAGTACATGGGCCTGATCGAGGGCGCGTACGACGCGAAGACCGCCGGCGAAGGGGGGTTCGTGCCCGGCGGCGGCTCGCTGCACACCATGATGTCGGCGCACGGTCCGGACCGGGAGACGTTCGACCGGGCGAGCGCGGCCGAACTGAGGCCGCAGAAGGTGGACGACGGCCTGGCCTTCATGTTCGAGACGCGCTGGCCGATCACCCTGACGTCCCGGGCGGCCCGGGCGGAGCACCTGCAACAGGGCTACGACGACGTGTGGTCGGGCCTCGAACGTCACTTCCGCCCGTTGCACTGACCGAACCGCGAAAGGTACGGATAGCCCGTGACCTCCTTCGCTCCGGACTCGATCGTCCTGAACCGCAAGCTGCCGCTCTGGTACCAGGTGTCGCAGTCGCTGCGCGCCTCGATACTGGGCCGCTCACCCCGGGACCCGCTGCGGCTGCCCACCGAGGAGCAGCTCGCGGGGCACTACGGGGTGAGCGTGCTGACCATGCGGCAGGCGCTGAAGGAGCTGGAGGACGAGGGGCTGATCACGCGGCACCGCAGACGCGGCACCTTCATCGAGCCGGACGCCCGCCGCGGCGCCCCCGTGCGGCTGCTCGGCTCGGTGGACGCCATCGTGGCCCAGCAGTCCGGGATGACGACCGAGCTGCTGGAGCACGGCACGCGGCCCGTGCCGGCCGAACTCGCCGAGCACTTCCCGGATCTCGACGAGGTCGCCACCTACCACCGGCTGCGCGGCGACGAGAAGTCCGGTGAACCGACCAACCACGCCCGCAACTACGTCCGCCCCGAACTGGCCGCCCGCATCGACCTCGACGACCTGCTGCGCTGGCCGATGACCAAGGTGCTCAGGGATGTCGTGGGCGCGGACATCAGCCGCATCACGGACACCGTCGAGGCGCGGCTGGCCGACCCGGAGACGGCCCGGCTGCTCCAAGTCCCGCTGCTCAGCCCGATCCTGCACTACACGGGCGTGACCTACGACGCGAAGGGCCGGGTGCTGGACGCGGTCGTGATCCACTACCGCGGCGACCGCTTCTCCTTCACGGTGACCCTGGATGCGTAAGCGCTCCGCCATGAGCCCGGTGACAAACCTGCGGGCCGGTGGGGGCTGGTCGCGCAGTTCCCCGCGCCCCTTCGGGGCGCTCAATACGTCGTACGATGCCCAGCGTGACGCACGACGACGCTCCGCTGCTGGCGGACCTCATGCCGTGGTCCGTCGCACCGCCGCGGCTCGGCCGGGGGTGGCCGACGGGTCCCGACGCGGCATCCCTGAAGGCCCGCTGGGACGCCCTGCTGAAGGCCGAGGGACCCGACCGCGAGGCCCTGTTCGAACCGACGCGTTCCCGCACCCTGCGCTCGGCGGTCGGACAGCTGCCGGGACAGAGCGGCGGCACGGAGAGGCTGGCCCGCGCCTCGGGCCCCTGCCCGGAGCCCGTCCGCGTCCTGGCCGCCCCCTTCGACGAGCAGTGGCTGATCCCCGACCACCGGCTGATCGACGCGGCCCGGCCCGAGTTGTGGCGGGTGGCCGACGCGCAGCAGGTCTTCGTCGCCGAGATCCCGGCAGCCGCCGAGCCGGCCGACCCTCCGCTGCTGGCGACCTCCCTGCTGCCGCTGCTCCGCCCGGGCCGCGTCCGTCCGCTCTTCCGCCGCCCCGGCGGCACGGAACCCAACCTCGCGCCCGGCCTGCTGGAGCACCTGGGCACCCGCCTCGGCCGCCCGCCCGAGCCGCTGGACGTGCTCGCCTGGACGGTGGCGGCCGTACGCCCCGGCCTGGCCGTCCCCCTGACCGAGGACCCCGAACTGTGGGCGCGCGGTGTCGAGTCGGGCCGCCGCACGCTGTGGCTGATGCGCCGCGACGGCGAGCGCCCCAAGCTCCCCGGCGGCCGCCGTCCCTACGTCCGGGCCCCGCTGCCGTCCCGGCCGCTGACCCTGCACTACGACCGTGAGGAGGAGAGCCTGCACCTCGACGAGGGCCGCGTCTCCCCCGTACCGCCCGAGGCCTGGGACTTCGAAGTGGGCGGAGTGCGGGTGCTGGAGCAGTGGTTCACGGCCCGCACCGCGGAGGCCGAGCCGGGCACGCTGGCGGCGATCCGCCCGACGGGCTGGACGCAGGGGTGGACGTCGGAACTGCTGGAGCTGATCACCGTGCTGGCGCTCCTCGCGGAGCCGCGGGAGGAGCCGGAGGTGACCGCGCCGATCACGGCGGCGGAGCTGCGAAAGGCGGGCGTCCTGCCGGTACCGGACGCGGCCCGCAGGCCGGCGTCGGTACTGGACGGACACGAGGAGGGGCCGGAGGGCCAGCTCGCGCTGATCTAGTCCGGCCCCTGCTCCCCGACCCTGGGCGCGAAGCCGTCCAGCACGCGCACCAGCATCCGTTCGAACACGGCCTCCAGATCGATCGGCCCCGCGTCCTCCATGAAGGAGGCGGCCAGCCTCGGATAGGCGCCGGAGGCGATCTGGCTCCCCATGTAGGCGATCCGTACCGCGTTCTCCTGCTCCTGCGACCACGGCAGCGACCGCACCCGCTCGGCCGTGGCCAGTTCGTTGGAGACGTACACGGTCACACAGCCGCTGAGCATCGCCACCAGCTCGATCTTCGTGCCGGAGGGGGCGTCCAGCGGATCCAGGCAGGCCAGGCAGTGCTCCAGGTACCGCAGGGCGTTGGGGCTGAAGCCGTACGCCCCTGACATCAGCCGCACCATCCAGGGGTGCCGGTGCATGAGCGCCTTGGTCTGGCGGGCGTTGCGGAGCATGTCGGCGCGCCAGTCCCCGGTCGGCTCGAACAGCTCGTGGTCGCCGCTGACCGCGTCCACCATCAGCTCGTACAGGTCCTCCTTGCGGGGGACGTAGTTGTACAGCGACATGGTGCCGCAGCCCAGTTCGGCCGCGACGTGCCGCATCGACACCGCGTCCAGCCCCTGCGCGTCGGCGATCCGCACGGCCGCCGCCGCGATGTCCGCGCGCGTGAACGCCGGTTTGGGCCCGCGGCCCGTCCGCTCGGGACGGGCCCAGATCACTTCGGGTACGGCCGCTCGGCCCGCCATCGATCATCACCTCTTTCCCCATCCTAGTTACGTACACCGTACGTAGTGCGCTATGGTCGAGCCATGACTTCTACGTACGCTGTACTTAGTGAAGGTCTGGAGAAGCACTTCGGTGCCGTCCACGCGCTGCGCGGGCTCGATCTCGCGGTGGCGCGGGGCACGGTCTGCGGAGTCCTCGGGCCGAACGGGGCCGGCAAGACCACGGCCATCCGGCTGCTCACCACGCTGCTGCGGCCCGACGCGGGCTCGGCCCGGATCGCCGGGTACGACCTGGTCCGCGAGGCCGCGGCGGTCCGCACCCGGATCGGTGTCACCGGGCAGTACGCCTCGGTCGACGGGGACCTGAGCGGCCGCCAGAACCTGAGGCTGTTCGCCCGGCTGCACCGGGTGCGGGGCCCTGCCGAGCGGGCCGGCGAGCTGCTCGACCGCTTCGGTCTGACCGAGTCCGCCGACCGGCCCGTGTCCACCTACTCCGGCGGGATGCGCCGCCGGATCGACCTGGCGGCGAGCCTGATCCGCCGCCCCGAGGTGCTGTTCCTGGACGAGCCGACCACCGGCCTCGACCCGGCCAGCCGCAACCTGATCTGGGACGCGGTGCGCGATCTCACCGCGGACGGCACGACGGTGCTGCTGACCACGCAGTACCTGGAGGAGGCCGACCAACTCGCCGACGACATCGCCCTGGTGGACCGGGGACGGGTCGCACACACGGGCTCCCCGGCCGAGCTGAAGGGGCTCATCGGGGCCCATGTCGAGGTCGTCGTCGCGCACCCGGACGTGATGGTGCGGGCGGCCGGCGTCCTCGATCAACTCACCGGCGGACAGCCGTCGTTCGACCACGACCGCAACGCGGTCGGCGCGGTCACCCGCGACGCGACGCTCACCCTCCCGCGCCTGGTGCGCGAACTGGACGCGGCCGGCGTCCCGTTGCTGGACGCGAGCCTGCGCCCACCGACCCTCGACGACGTGTTCCTCCGGCTCACCGAGGACCTGGGACAGAAGGAGACCGCGGCATGAGCACACTGGCGTACGACGGGACCGCGATGCTGGGCCGCCAGCTGCGGCGGCTGCGGAACAACCCGGGGCTGCTGATCCTGACCCAGACCATGCCGGTCAGCATGCTGCTGTTCTTCGGCTACGTGTTCGGCAGCGCGCTGGCGATGCCGGGCGAGGACTACCGGGCGTTCCTGGTGCCGGGCCTGCTCGTGGCTACCGCCGCGGGCGGGATCATGACCGGGATGTTCCAGGCCGCCCAGGACACGCACCGGGGCGTGATGGACCGCTTCCGGACACTGCCGATGAGCCGGGCGGCGGTGCCGCTCGGACAGGCGGGCGCGGATCTGGTGGTGACGGCGGCCGGGACGGTGCCCTTCCTGCTGGTCGGGCTCGCGGTGGGCTGGCGGGTCGAGGGCAGCGCGTGGGAGGCCCTGGGCGCCTTCGGTCTGTTGCTGCTGTTCCGGTTCACCATGACCTGGATCGGGATATTCCTCGGCCTGGCCACGCGCAACGAGGAGGCGGCGGGCCAGTTGGGCGGCGCGACCTTCCTGCTGCCGCTGCTGTCCAACGCGTACATCCCGACCGAGGGGCTGCCGGGCTGGCTGCGGACGGTCGCCGAGTGGAATCCGATCAGCGCGGTGACGACGGCCCTGCGGGACCTGTTCGGGAACGCGCCGGTGCCGGAGGGCGCGGCCTGGCCAGTGGCGCATCCGATCGCCGGATCACTGGCCTGGTGTGCGGTCCTGCTGGTGGTGTTCGTGCCGGCGGCGGTGCGGCGGTACGCACGCGGCGAGCGGTGAGTCGCCGCCGGTAGGCCGGTCGGCGTCCTCGCGGAACGGCACTGCCGGGCACGCGGGTGGGAGCGTGCCCGAACGACCGGGGGGTGGAGGGGTGTGGGCACGGACGGGGGTCTTGCCCACGCCCGGGGGCCACACCGGTGCGTCGCTGCGCGCCGTGGGGGTGACGGGGACGGGAGCGCGGCGACGTGCCGGGACGGTGTGGCGACCGAGCGAGAGCCCTCGGGCAGGTCCCGAGGAACGACGGTGTCGCTCAGCGCCCGCCGAACAGCGAACGCCGCAGGCGACGCAGCGGTGCGAAGAGCGAGACACGACTCACCCGCGCCCCCCTGGCACTGCGGTCCTTCGTGGTGTCACGTGCGGTCAGCTCACGCATCAGCGAGGTCGCCTCGGCCGCCTCGCGCTGCGGGACGGCAGGTCCCGCCAGCACCGAAAGATGGCGGTCCAGACGCGAACTGGTCGCGTTGCTCCCACAAGTGATCGCAGGGACCCTGGCCCTGCTGCGCACTGTTATCTGCTCCATGTCACTCCCCACCCGTACGAGTCCACCCGGCCCGGGCAGAGTAACCCTATCGCTCCCTCGGGGCACTCGTGTATCGCGGTCACAGGATTCACCTTCCCCATAAGGGGGTTGACGACCCATCGGCGGTTACCCTCCGAAGCCAACCGATTTCAGGGCGAGTTGGACAATCGGCTGGGTGGTGGGCTGCGGTGAGCCACCGCCCGGCTCGACGGTCACAGCGAGTGACGCCGCCGACCTGTCCAGGCCCGATGTGACCAAGGGCGTGTCGCCGTCGAAGAGGCCCAGGGAGCGCGGTTGCGCGTCGGGGCGCATGAGCCACAGTTGGTGCACCCGGTCGCTCGGCAGGTCGCCGTATCCGCTGAGGGTGACCACCGCACGCCCCTCCGCCGCCGAGGCGATCGCTCCGATACTTCGGCCCCGGGCGTCCCGCGCGGTCGTCGCCCGGGCGTCGGGAGCTCCCAGAACGTGGGCGATCTCACGCGCCTGGGCCTGCTGGGCGTTCAGCTCGTCCCGGGCCCGGTCGGCCTGGACGGCGAACAGCGAGGCGACGACGAGCGCCGCGGCGGCCGTCGCGGTGGCGAACGGGACGAACAGCGGTCGCGGCCGGGCCGCACGGGCGCGGGCCGGCGGCGGCTGCGTGCCCCACACATGCGGCGGCAGCTGGGTCGCCCGCGGACGCGCCACCGCCTGCGGGGCGGGCTCCTGCGGGGTCGCGCGGACGGCGGCCAGCACCCGGTCGCGCATCGCGAGCGGTGGCGGGGCGGCCGTGGACCAGGCGAGCCGGACGGCGTCCTCGGACAGGGTGCGCACCTCGGCGGCGCAGGCGGCGCACTTCTTCAGATGCTTCTCGAAGCGGCGCCGCTCGTCGGGTTCGAGGGCGTCGAGGGCGTAGGGCGCGGCCAGGGAGTGGATGTCCTCCCGTCGGAACAGGCTCATGCCGCACCTCCCAGGCACTCCCGCAGACGGGTCAGCCCGTCCCGCATCCTCGTCTTCACCGTGCCCAGCGGCAGCGAGAGCCGCTCGGCCACTTCACGGTACGTATACCCGTCGTAGTAGGCGAGGGTGACCGACTGGCGCTGGAGGGCGGTGAGGCGGTCCAGGCAGCGGCGCACCCACTCGCGCTCCAGCCCGGCCTCGACCTCCTCGGTGACCTGGTCGAAGGCGGGGTGATGGGACCGCCGTGCCTCGCGCTGTTCGCGTTCGCCGGCCGCGCGGGCGCTGCGCACCCGGTCCACGGCCCGCCGGTGGGCGAGGGTGAGGACCCAGGACAGGGCACTGCCCCGCCGGGGATCGAACCGGGCCGCGGACCGCCACAGCTCCAACAACACCTCCTGCGCCACCTCCTCCGACTGCGCCGGATCGCGTACGACCCGTCTGACAAGTCCGAAGACCGGTCCGGACACCAGCCCGTACAGATCCTCGAACGCCTGCTGATCACCACCGGCCACCATGACCAGCAGTTCGTCCGCCTCCACCTCGTCGCCCCCTCCGGCCAGGCCGCATCGGGGCCGCCGTCCCGCCCCACGAGACATTCGCAACGAACCCACCTCCGGATGGGGTTACGGATCGCGGAGCGCAAAACGCGGGTCGCCGCACGATGAAACAACTTCGGTGCCGCGCCGTAAGAACGTTTGGCATTCGACCAATCCGCCCTGCCGACCGCTCCGAATCGCGTTCGTCAGGCAAGTTGGGACTGAGGACGGACGGCATGACACCTATCTCCAGGAGCAGCTCGGGACGCAGGAGCGTCGCGACGCTCGTATGTGGTGCGCTGGCCGCCGGCGGCCTCGCAGCCGCCGGCGTGGCCACGCTGGAACCGGGGGCGGCCTCCGCCTCCAGCCACCGGGAGGCCCCGCTCATCTCGGGGCAGCCCCAGTTCGACAACACGGACGTGTACGCGTTCGTCAGCCCGGACCACCCGGACACGACGACGCTCGTCGCGAACTGGATCCCCTTCGAGGAACCGGCCGGCGGACCGAACTTCTTCACGTTCGCCGAGGACGCGCAGTACGACCTGCACATCGACAACAACGGTGACGCGCAGGGCGATCTGCTGTTCCGCTACACGTTCAAGACGCAGACGAAGAACGACAAGACGTTCCTGTACAACACCGGCGCGGTCACCAGCCTGGACGACCCGGACCTCAACATCACGCAGACGTACGACATCGAGATGATCAAGCTGCGCAAGCAGAAGGTCACGTACAAGACGAAGATCGCCGACGACGTCCCGGTGGCACCGTCGAACGTCGGCAAGGCGTCGATGCCGGACTACGCCACGCTGCGCAACGAGGCGGTCCACAAGCTCACCAACGGCGCCAAGACGTTCGCCGGACAGGCCGACGACCCGTTCTTCCTGGATCTGCGGGTCTTCGACCTGCTGTACGGCGGGAACCTCTCCGAGGTCGGCAACGACACCCTCAAGGGCTACAACGTCAACTCGATCGCCCTTCAGGTCCCGACGGACATGATCGCCGAGTCGAAGGAGCAGCCGGTCGTCGGCATCTGGTCGACGACCCAGCGCAAGAACGCGCAGGGCTACTTCTCGCAGGTGTCGCGTCTGGGCATGCCGCTGGTCAACGAGGTGGTCAACCCGATCAAGGACAAGGACAAGTTCAACGCGTCCTCGCCGTGGGAGGACGCCCAGTTCCTGAAGAACGTCACCAACCCCGAGCTGCCGAAGCTCATCGAGGCGATCTACAAGATCCCGGCTCCCAAGGAGCCGCGCAACGACCTCGTCGACGTCTTCCTCAAGGGTGTGGAGGGGCTCAACCAGCCGCCGCACGTGACGCCGTCGGAGCAGCTGCGCCTGAACACCTCGATCAAGCCGGCCGCCGAACCCAAGCGGCTCGGTGTGCTGGACGGCGACAACGCGGGCTTCCCGAACGGGCGTCGGCTCTCCGACGACGTGCTCGACGCCGCGCTCCAGGTCGTCGAGGGTGAACTGGTCGGCGCGAAGAACGACCTCGGCGACGCGGTCGACAAGAACGACAAGGACTTCGAGAAGGCCTTCCCCTACGTCGCGCTGCCGACGGAGGGCTCGCGCGGCCCGCTCGCCAAGGGCACGACCGAGGGCAACGACGTCCGCAACCAGCTCGGTGACGCCCTCCAGCCGGCCGGTGCCGGCGGTATGGACGACACCACCCTGATCGCCGGCTCGGCCGGCGCGGGCGCGCTCGGCATCCTGCTGATCGGCGGCGCGCTGATGTGGTGGCGCCGGATGCGGGAGCGGGCGTACTAGAGCGGTGCCGGTCGGCCCTCCTCCCGGACGGGCCGACGCACCCCACCGACCGGCGCGGCCCGCTCGTAACCCATCCCCCACGGCGCGGGCCGCGCCGCCCCACGCACCACACCGACCAAGGAGAGGGCATGTCCCCGCGCACCCATGACACCGAGCCCGCCGAGGCCCCAGCGACCGAGCCACCTCCCGCGGGGACGGGTGCGCGGACCACCACGGAGCCGGAACAGCAGATCTCCGCGGGCGAGGACGGGCAGGACACCCCGGACGGGCACGAGCCGCCGACCCCGGCGGACGGGGATGCCGGGCCCGACCCCGACCCTGATCTCAGCTCCGTCCCCGACCCCGACCCCGACCAGCGTGTCGCCGCCGTGCGGCGTGTCGCGGCCGCCGGGCGGCGGTGGCGGGCCGTGCAACTGGCGGGCTGTGCCGCCCTGTTGGCGGTGGCGATGACCGCGGGGGCGATCGCGTTCGGAGCGGTGCGGGACGGGGGTGGCGCGCAGGTGACGGCCGCGCCGGCGGCGCTGTCGCCGGAGTTGCTGTCGAGCGGGGACCTGGAGACGAGCATCGGCGCGTTGCAGAAGCATCTCCGGGACCAGCCGCGGGACTTCGGCGGCTGGGCGACGCTCGGTCTGGCCTACGTGGAGCAGGCCAGGACGAAGGGCGACCCCTCGCGCTACCCGCAGGCGGAGGAGGCGCTGAAGCGCTCGCTCGACCTGGAGCCGCGGTACGACCAGGCCCTGGCCGGCCGTGCCGCGCTCGCCGCCGCCCGGCACGACTTCGAGGGCGCCCTGAAGTACGCGGACGGCGCCCTGGAGCGCAACCCCTACAACGAACGCGCTCTGTCCTCCCGTATCGACGCCCTCGTCGAACTCGGCCGCTACGACGAGGCGTCGAAGGCCGCCGACACCGCGGACAGCCGCCGCCCCGGCGTCCCCGTCTTCACGCGGTACGCGTACGTACGCGAACTGCGCGGCGATGTCCGCACCGCACAGCGCGTGCTGGACCAGGCCCTGTCCTCCGCGACCGCCGCGGGGGACATCGCCTACGTGTCCAGCGCGCTCGGCCAACTCGCCTGGAACCAGGGCGACTACAAGGCGGCGCTCACCCACTACGCCCGTGCCCTCGCCGCCGACGAGACCTACGTCCCGGCGCTGGAGGGCCACGCCCGGGCCCAGGCCGCGAGCGGTGACCGCGCGGCGGCGATCAAGGGCATGGAGGACGTCGTCGCCCGCTTCCCGCTGCCCGGCCCGCTCGTCGTCCTCGGCGAGCTGTACGAGGAGCGCGGCGCCGAGGGCGACCCGGCGAAGGCCCGCGACCTGTACGCCCTGGTGGACGCCTGGACGGCGCTGGCCCGCGCCAACAAGGTCAACGCCGATCTCGACACCGCGCTCGCGGCGGCCGACCACGGCGACAAGGCCGCGGCCCTGCGCGCGGCCCGCGCCGAGTGGGCCCGCCGCCACACCGTGCACACGGCGGACGCCCTCGCCTGGGCGCTGCACGTCAACGGCCGCGACGAGGAGGCCCTGCCGTACGCCCGCCGGGCCACCGCCACCGGCTACCGCAACGCCACCTTCCTGTACCACCGCGGGATCATCGAGCGGGCCACCGGCCACACGGACGACGCCCGCGCCCACCTCACCGCGGCCCTGGAGCTGAACCCCGGTTTCTCGCCCCTGGGCGCCCGCGAGGCTCGTACGGCACTGGAGGCCGCCGAATGAACCCCCGTCGCCTGCTCGCCTCCGGCGCGGCCGTCCTCACCGCCGCCTGCGCGCTGGTGCTCGTCCCCTCGGGGGCCGCGAGCGCGCACCCGCTCGGCAACTTCACCGTCAACCACTACGACGGCCTGGTCACCGCCCCGGGCGAACTGCGCGTCGAGCACGTCGAGGACCTCGCCGAGATCCCGGCGACCCAGGCCAAGTCGGACCTGGAGCGGCTGGGCGTCACCGAGTGGGCCCGGCAGCGGTGTGCGACGGCCGCGCGGGGCAGCGAGGCCACCGTCGACGGCCGTCCGGTCGCCCTCACCGTGAAGAGCGGTGTCGCGCGGGTGCGCCCCGGCCAGGCCGGGCTCGACACCCTCCGCGTGGAGTGCGACCTGAGGGCACCGCTGCCCGAGGGCGACACGGTGGCCCTCGGCTTCCGCGGCGCGGGCGCCTCCTCGGGCCCCGGCTGGCGGGAGATCACCGCGCGCGGCGACCGGACGACGCTCACCGCGTCGGACGTACCGGAGGAATCGCTGTCGCGTGAACTGACCACGTACCCCGAGGAGTTGCTCTCCTCCCCCGCCGACACCACGTCCGCGTCGCTCCGGGTGCGCCCCGGCGGCCCGGCCCTCGCCGACGAGTCCGGGGAGGCCGGGGACGCGCCCGCCGCCTCCGTCCTCCCGCGCGGCGCCGACCGCTGGACCCGTGCCCTGGACTCCCTGGTGGCCCGCCACGACCTCACCGTCGGCTTCGCAGCGCTGGCCGTGCTCATCGCCGTGGTCCTCGGCGCCCTGCACGCGCTCGCGCCGGGCCACGGCAAGACCCTGATGGCCGCGGTGGCCGCGGCACGCGGCGGCAGGGCCCGCATGAAGGACGTCCTTCCGCTCGCCGCCTCGGTCACCGTCACCCACACCCTGGGCGTGGTCGCCCTCGGCCTCCTCGTCACGGCCGGCTCCGCCGCGGCCCCCTCGGTGATCGCCTGGCTGGGCATCTCCAGCGGCGTCCTGGTCACGATCGCGGGCCTGACCCTCCTGCGACGGGCCTGGCACCACCGCGCCCATGCCCGCGCCCACGAGCACCCGCACCCCCACGAACCGGCCAAGGTCCCCGAGCGCGCCCTGGTCCTGGCGGCCGCGACCGCGACCACAACCGCCCACGACAACCCCACCGCCCCCACGGGCCACACCCACGACGGCCCGCACCACCACGCGCACACACCCGACCACGCGCACGACGACCACAGCCACCCGCACGGCGACCACGATCACCACCACAAGCACGAGCACGAGCACGACCACAAGCACGGGCACGACCACAAGCACGACCACACCTTCGAGCACTCGCACGGCGGCTTCACCCACACCCACGCCGTCGCCCCCACCCTCCGCGGCACGATCCTCCTCGGCTTCGCCGGAGGCCTCGTGCCGAGCCCGTCCGCGGTCGTCGTCCTGGTGGGCGCGGCGGCGCTCGGGCAGGCCTGGTTCGGTCTGCTGCTCGTCGTGGCGTACGGCGTGGGACTGGCGCTGACGCTCACCGCGGCCGGGTTCGCGGTCGTCAAGCTGGGTACCGGTGTCACCCGGATGCTGGACAGGCGTCCGCGGCTGGCGGCGGGCCGGCTGACGCGCCTGGTCCGCAGGACGGCACCCCTGGGATCCGCGCTCGTGGTCGTGGCTCTTGGGGCCGGATTGGTGCTCAAGGGGGCGGCATCCGCGCTCGGCTGAGCTACTTTTGGGGAGAAATCACTCGACACGTCACGCACAGTGGAGATTTCACTCGGATGCGCAGAGGGGGAGTCCGTGTCCGAAGAACCGGGCAGTGAACGGCTGATCGCGGGCCGCTACCGATTGCTGTCCCCGCTCGGCGAGGGCGGCATGGGCACGGTGTGGCGGGCCCGCGACGAGCTGCTGCACCGCGAGGTCGCCGTCAAGGAGGTGCGCGCGCCGCACGGGCTGCCGGCCTCGGAGGTCGAGCGGATGTACGCCCGGCTGGAGCGCGAGGCGTGGGCCGCGGCCCGGGTCGCGAACCGCAACGTGGTGATGATCTACGACGTGGCCATGCAGGACAACCGCCCGTGGATCGTCATGGAGCTGGTGCGCGGTATCTCGCTCGCCGAACTGCTGGACGCCGAGGGCCCGCTCGACCCGCAGCGCGCCGCCCACATCGGCGCGGAGGTGCTGTCGGCGCTGCGGGGCGCGCACGCGGCCGGGGTGCTGCACCGGGACGTGAAGCCGGCGAACGTGCTGCTGTCGAACGACGGGCGGGTCGTGCTCACCGACTTCGGCATCGCCATGGTCGAGGGCAGTTCCGCGCTGACGATGACCGGCGAGGTCATCGGCTCCCCGGAGTTCCTGGCGCCGGAGCGGGCGCTGGGCCGGACGCCGGGTCCCGAGTCCGACCTGTGGTCGCTCGGCGTCCTGCTCTACGCCTCCGTCGAGGGCCACTCCCCCTTCCGGCAGGACACCCCGCTCAGCACCCTGCGCGCGATCGTGGACGAGGAGCTGCCGACGCCGCACCGGGCCGGCCCCCTGGCCCCGGTGATCGAGGGGCTGTTGCGCAAGGACCCGGCCGAGCGGCTGCCGGCCGAGCGGGCCGAGGAGGACCTGCGGGTGATCGCGGCGGGCGGCACGCCCCGTGCGGACGGCATGGGTGCGGGGCCGTACGCGCCGACGATCGCGGCCCCCTCCCCGCAGCCCCGGACGACCGCGGCGCCGGTTCCGCCGCCCGCGCCCTGGACACAGCAGACCCCCGCGACGGGCCCGACGACCGCAGCCACGGCCCCGGACACGGCCCCGCGCCGCAACCGTCGCGCAGCCGTGGTCCTGGTCGCGGGCATCGCCGTCCTGGCGCTGGCGATCGCCGGACTGACCTACGCGCTGCTGAACGACGACGGCGGCGACCAGGCGGGAGACGGCGGCCCCAAGAACCAGACCCCGGGGCTGAGTTCGCCCCCGGCGAGCGACACCGCCCCGCAGGACACCTCGCAGCCCGAGGACACCCCGACCCCGAGCCGCGAGACCACCACGTCGGCGCCGCCACCGCAGTCGGTGCGGGTCTCGCTCGCGGGCTCCAACACGGAGTACTCGGGCACCTGTCCGCCGCCGCGGGGCGAGGCGCCCGGTTTCACGGCGACGTTCACGGTGGGCAGCCTGCCGGCGCAGGTGAGCTACCGCTGGGTGTCGCGGGACGGCGAGATCATGGATCCGGGGTGGAAGACGCTCTCGTTCCCCGAGGGCGGCGCGAACACCAAGCAGGACACGGCGTTCGTGACGACGAACGATGAAGGCGGGGCCGGCGGGAGCTTCGAGAACGAGATCAGCGTCGAGGTGCGCGACCCGGTGGAGACGAAGTCCAACGCGGTGCCGTTCTCGGTGACCTGCGAGACGGAGACCCCGTCGGACGGGGCCTCCGCTTCCGTTTCGCCGCAGGAGTGAGGATCAGGCGGCGCTGTCGAACACCGGCAGGTAGCCGCCGGACTGGCCGGCCGCCCTCGGGTGGTAGGACTCCCCGACGTTGAGCAGGTTCAGGCTGTGCAGCCAGGGACTGCCGGAGCAGAGCTCATGGCCGGTGAAGG
Organism: Streptomyces lincolnensis; assembly: GCF_001685355.1. Taxonomy (GTDB): domain Bacteria; phylum Actinomycetota; class Actinomycetes; order Streptomycetales; family Streptomycetaceae; genus Streptomyces; species Streptomyces lincolnensis. The sequence continues at coordinate 2,357,761 of NZ_CP016438.1, forward strand.
GCGGCCGGACGTCCCCGAAGGCGAAACCGTGGTTCGCGGCACGCTTGGCGATCGCCGTGTCGAGGTAGTCGGCCGCGTCGTTGATCGCCTTCCGCTTGGTCTCGGAGAGGCCGACGCAGGTGACGCCGAGCTTGTAGAAGCGGGGGTACCCGAGCACGACCACACGGGCGGCCGGGGCCTTGGCGCGGATCGCCGAGTACACGCTGTCGAGCTTGCCGGGCAGCGTGGAGTCGACGTACGCCTTCGCGGTGTTGATCCGGGACAGGCAGGAACTGTCGGACTGGAGGACACAGGTCGTCATGACGTCGGCGAATCCGGCGTCGTTGCCTCCGACGGTGATCGAGACGAGGGCGGTGGAGGCGCTGAGCGGGGCGAGTTGACCGGCGAGAACATCACCCGTTCGGGCGCCGGAGCAGGCGGTGAAGTCGAACGACGAGGGTGAGTGCGAGGCGGCCCAGAGGTAGGGGTACGCCTTCGTGCTGCGCTTGCAGTCGCCGCTCGCGGAGAGGTAGCTGCCTGCGCCGACCCCGGAGGAGTAGGAGTCGCCGAGGGCCACATAGCCGCCGGGGGCGGCGAGTTGGGATGCCTGCGCGGTGGCCGCTCCGGTGAGGGCGGTGCCGGCGGCGAGGAGGAGTGAGCTGACGTATGCGGCAAGTCGGGAACGTCTCATGGAACCTCCTTTAGCAGGATCTCTGCCACAACCGTCGTAGCAACTACGCAGGTTGACGGGAAGTGTTCATGCCAAGACTTTCCGGACGTTTACGGGACCGTCCCGGCGCGTTCGCGACCTGTTCGATTACGCGTCCATGACAAATATGTGACATGCCTTCAAGTCCCTTGATCTACACCCGTAGACCACTGATTCTTTACTCAGCCGTAGGGCGGAACGCGACGCTCCACGGCCGTGCCCGCGACGACGCGGGCACCCCCCACGGACGGCGCCCGACCCAGGCGCCGTCGCCTATGAGGAGGACTCCCTCGTAATGGCACAACTGCGTAGCAAGAAGCTCCGGATCGCCGCGATAACCAGCCTGGCGACCGCCGGCCTCGTGGGCGGACTCACCGCCCTCCCCGCCCAGGCCGCCCCGGCCGAGGGCACTGTCCTGGCCGCCGCCTCCCCCACGGCGATCAAGGACAGCTACATCGTCACGCTCAAGAAGGGCGTGGACTTCAAGGCCGCCTCGACCGAGGGCAGAGGCCTGATCAAGGAGTACGGCGGGACGGTGAAGCAGACGTTCGGCGCCGCCCTGAACGGCTACACCGCCACCCTCTCCGCGGCCGAGGCCAGGAGACTCGCCGCCGACCCGGCGGTGGCCACGGTCGAGCAGAACCAGAAGGTGCACGTCACCGACGTCACCCAGTCCAGCGCCCCGTGGGGCCTGGACCGCTCCGACCAGACGTCCCTGCCGCTCTCCGGCACCTACACCTACCCGGACTCGGCGGGCAGCGGGGTGACGGCGTACGTCATCGACACCGGCGTCCGCATCACGCACTCCCAGATCAGCGGCCGGGCCAGCTACGGCTACGACGCCGTCGACGGCGACACCACCGCCTCCGACGGCAACGGTCACGGCACCCACGTGGCCACCACCATCGCCGGCTCGACCTACGGCATCGCCAAGAAGGCGAGGATCGTGGCGGTCCGCGTGCTCGACAACGCCGGCTCCGGCACCACCGCGGGCGTCATCGCCGGCGTCAACTGGGTGACCCAGAACCACAGCGGTCCCTCGGTGGCCAACATGTCGCTCGGCGGCGGCGCCTCCACCACGCTGGACAACGCCGTGGCGAACTCCATCGCCAGCGGTGTGACCTACGCGGTCGCGGCCGGCAACAGCAACACCACCGCCTCCTCGTCCTCCCCGGCCCGCGTCGCCTCGGCGATCACGGTCGGCGCCACCACCAGCACCGACGCCCGCGCCAGCTACTCCAACTACGGCTCGGTGCTGGACATCTTCGCTCCCGGCTCCTCGATCACGGCCGGCTGGTACACCAGCGACACCGCGACGAACACCATCTCCGGTACGTCGATGGCGACCCCGCACGTCGCGGGCGCGGCCGCGGTCTACCTGGCGAACCACACCTCGGCCACCCCGGCCCAGGTCGCCACGGCCCTGGTCAACGGCTCCACCACCGGCAAGGTCACCAGCCCGGGCACCAGCTCCCCGAACAGGCTGCTGAAGATCGTCCCGTAACGGAACAACACGCGTTCCCCGCGCCCCACCTCAGGGGCGCGGGGAACTGCGCGATCAGCCACGTGCAACCCGCAGCCGAACAAGCACCGCCACACGCCCCGCTCTTGACGGGTTACACACCGTTGCGCGACATTGAAGCCCGGCATCCGGCGCGTCGGGGGGCAAAGTCGCCAATGCAGACCATACGCATCAAGACATCTTCAACAGCACGGACGGACGGCACCGAGCGGCCGCGGCCAGGACCGGGGAGGGACCTGGCAGCACTGCTCGCGGGGGCCGCGACGGCCGTGGCGGGAGGCGGCGCGCTGCTCGCGCTCGCCGACGCGGACTCACCCCTGCGCGCTCCGCTCACCCTGTTCTTCCTGCTCGCGGCACCCGCGGCCGCCATCGCCGCCGCGCTGCGCGGGCTGGATCCGTTCGGCCGGCTGCTCACCGCTGTTGCGGGCTCGGTCGTCCTGAACATGCTGGTGGCCCAGGGCATGCTGGCCACGCACCGCTGGTCGGTGCGCGGCGGCATCGTGGCCGTGACCGCGCTCAGCGCCCTCATCCTCGTGCTGGTATCGGTACGGCGCCTGCGCGGCCGTACCGCGGGAAGACAGGGCGACTGACGTGGACATCAGCGTGTACCGGCCCGGCGAGCTGAGTGCGGCCGACCGGTCGGCCTGGACGGCGATGCAGTCCAAGGCCCATCTGCACGGTTCGCCCGAGCTGGCGAACCCTTTCCTGTCCCCCGAGTTCGCGCTCGCGGTGGGCCGGTGCAGACGCGGTGTGCGGATCGCCGTCGTCCGGGAGGGCGGCGAACCCGCCGCGTTCCTCCCGTACCAGCGAAGCGCCGCCGGTGTCGGCCGGGCGATCGGTCTCGGGGTCTCGGACGCCCAGGGCCTGGTGCACCGGCCCGGGTTCGCCTTCGAGGCCCGTGAGCTGCTGCGGGCCTGCGGGCTCGCCGTCTTCGAGTTCGACCATCTGATCGAGGGGCAGCGGCCGTTCGAGGCGGAGGCCTCCGGCACCTTCCCGTCCCCTGTGATGGACGTCGACCAGGGCTACGAGACCTATCTGGCACACCTGCGCGAGCGCTCGCCCAAGTTCACCCGCACCACCCTGGCCAAGGAGCGCAAGCTCGGCCGGGACGCGGGCGAGGTGCGCTATGTGCACGACGAGCGGGACCCGGCCGCGCTGAACGCCCTGATGGACTGGAAGTCCGCGCAGTACCGCAGGACCGGGCGCAGCGACCGCTTCGCGCACGAGTGGATCACCCGGCTCGTGCAGCAGCTGTTCCACACGCGTTCCGAGCCGTTCGCCGGGATCCTGTCCGTGCTGTACGCGGGTGACAAGCCGATCGCCGCGCACTTCGGGCTGCGCACCGAGCGGGTGCTCGCCTGCTGGTTCCCGGCGTACGACACGGCGTACTCGAAGTACTCCCCCGGCCTGGTGCTGCATCTGCGGATGGCCGAGGCGGCCGCCGCCGACGGCATCGCCTACCTGGATCTCGGCCGGGGCCAGAAGGAATACAAGGACTCCCTGAAGACACGCGAGCTGAAGGTGTCCGAGGGGTGGGTGACACGCCGTCATCCGGTGGCGGTCGGGCACCGGGCCCGCCGGGCCCCGGTCCGGGCACTGCGCAATGTCGTGGTGTCCCGGCCGGAACTGTTCGAACCTGCCGACAAACTGCTCAAACGGGTCGGAAGGATCCGCTCGGGCCGTACGTAAGTCGATCGGTAACGGTCAAACCAACAAAAACGTGAGGGCTCGTTCCAGGTCTTGCCATACGGGCTCAATCGTCAATACCGTCATACATCTCACCCGCATCGGTCCCATCAGCCAGCGGCTCCAGGGGAGGGCTCAGGGACCGCGATGGATCCCGGCGCGGGGCGCGGTAGGGGGGTGCCGTGCTCGGTGACCGCATTGGTGACCGAGTCGTGCCGCGCGGTCGGCCGTCATTGTGCGGGGCCGGCCAGCTTTGCCAGCTCACTCGGCAGGTACGGAGTTCCATGCCGTCGTGCCGTGTGTGAAAACCCCCCTTTCGAACCGGACAAACAGCGGGCCGCCCAGGGGCGGGCGGTCCACCGGACGAGAGGGACCAGACTCATGAGTTCTGTTCTGCGCCCGGCCAGCACGGGCCAGGAAACGTTCATATCCGCCAACTACCGACCGATCTCCTCCCACTTGGCGATCACACCGCCGGTGAGCGTGGTGATCCCCGCCATGAACGAGGCGGAGAACCTTCCGTACGTCTTCAAGACGCTGCCCAACTGGATCCACGAAGTGGTCCTGGTCGACGGCAACTCCACCGACGACACCGTCGAGGTGGCCCGCTCGCTGTGGCCGGACGTCAAGGTCGTCCCGCAGCGCGGCAAGGGCAAGGGCGACGCCCTGATCACCGGCTTCCAGGCGTGCAGCGGCGACATCATCGTGATGGTCGACGCGGACGGCTCGGCCGACGGAAACGAGATCGTCAGCTATGTCTCCGCCCTGGTCTCGGGCGCGGACTTCGCCAAGGGCTCCCGCTTCGCCAACGGCGGCGGCACCGACGACATGACCTTCATCCGCAAGCTGGGCAACTGGGCCCTGTGCACGGTCGTCAACCGCAAGTTCGGCGCCCGCTACACCGACCTGTGCTACGGCTACAACGCGTTCTGGCGGCACTGCCTGGACAAGATCGACCTGGACTGCACCGGCTTCGAGGTCGAGACCCTGATGAACATCCGGGTGGTCAAGGCGGGGCTCAAGGTGCAGGAGATACCGAGCCACGAGTACCTCCGCATCCACGGCACCAGCAATCTGCGGGCCGTGCGCGACGGGCTCAGAGTGCTCAGGGTGATCCTCAAGGAGCGCTCCAACCGGCGGGCCCTGCGCCGCCGTACGCAGCCCTCCCCGATGCTCGACACGGTCCGGGGAGAGGTGTCTTGAGCGGTCCCGACACCTCCGTCGTGATCTGCGTCTACACCGAGGACCGCTGGGAGGACATCCTCGCGGCGGTCGACTCGGTGCGGGCGCAGTCACGGCCGGCCCTGGAGACGCTGCTGGTCGTCGACCACAACGCGGCGCTCCTGGACCGGCTCACCAAGGAGTACAAGGAAGCCGGCCAGGTACGGGTGCTCGCCAACGCGGGCCCCCGTGGCCTGTCCGCCGGCCGCAACACCGGCATCGCCGCCGCGCGCGGCGACGTGATCGCGTTCCTGGACGACGACGCCGTCGCCGAACGGGACTGGCTCCGGCACTTCGCCGAGGGCTACGCCGATCCCCGGGTCATGGCCGTCGGCGGCCGTACGGAGCCCGTCTGGGCCTCCGGCCGCCGTCCGGCCTGGTTCCCGGAGGAGTTCGACTGGATCGTGGGCTGCACGTACAAGGGCCTGCCCGCCGGTCTGGTGAAGGTCCGCAACGTGCTCGGCGGCAACGCCTCCTTCCGTCGTACGGCCTTCGACGCGGCGGGCGGCTTCGCCACCGGCATCGGACGCGACGGCGACAAGCGGCCGCTGGGCTGCGAGGAGACGGAACTGTGCATCCGGCTCACCCGGGCGAGACCGGACGCGATCCTGCTGATCGACGACCGCGCGGTGATCCATCACCGGGTGCCCGAGGCGCGCGAGCACTTCGGGTACTTCCGCACGCGCGCCTACGCCGAGGGCCTGTCGAAGGCCCTGGTGGCCCGAAGTGTCGGCACGGACAAGGGCCTTGAGTCCGAACGCCGGTACGCGACCCGGGTACTGCCCGCCGGGGTGGTGCGCGGGCTGCGGGACTTCCTGCTGGCCCGGCCCGGGGGCGCCGGACGCGCGGGGGCGATCGTCGCCGGGGTGCTGACGGCGGCCGGCGGGTACGCCATGGGGAGCGTCCGGGCGCGCCGGGCCGGAACGGTCTTCACGGTCGCCGAGATCGAGGGGGGAAGCGGATGACCGACACACCCGTGCCGATCCTCATGTACCACTCGGTGGCGACCGACCCGAACGAGGCCACCCGGGAGCTGTCGGTGACCCCGGACGCCTTCGCCGAACAGATGGCGGCGATCGGGGAGCTGGGCCTCACCCCGGTCACCACCGCGACAGTCGCCGCCCGTTGGCGCCACGGCCGCCCGCTGCCCGAGCGGCCCGTCCTGATCACCTTCGACGACGGCTACGAGGGCGTGCACCGGCACGCCCTGCCCGTACTCGCCAAGCACGGTTTCGCCGCCACCCTGTTCGTCTCCACGGGCTGGATCCGAGGACCGCACGACACCGGCGACGGCCTCGACACCATGCTGGACTGGGACCAGGTCCGCGACCTGGCCGCGGCCGGCGTCGAGATCGGCGGGCACAGCCACACCCACCCGCAGCTCGACCAGCTCGACGACGCCGGCCTGCGCCACGAGCTGATCCACTGCAAGGAGATCGTCACCGACGAACTCGGCACCGTCCCGGCCTCGTTCGCCTACCCCTACGGCTACTCCAGCCGCGGGGTGCGGCAGGCGGTGCGCGAGACGGGGTACGCCCAGGCCCTTGCGGTCGGCAACGGCCTGGCCCGGCGCCGGCAGGGGCCGTACGCCCTGCACCGCGTCACCGTGCGCCGCGCGACGGGCGCGGAAGAGTTCGCGCGGCTCGTCCAGGGGCGCGCGATCGCCCGCACCTTCGCCAAGGACCGTGCCCTGACCAAGGGGTACGCGCTGGTCCGCAGAGCACGACAGGTCCGCCGGAAGGCCATCCGTTCCCGTGTCTGACACGACGACCACGACCGAGGCCGAGTCGACCGCGCCGGAGGCGCCCGAGCAGTCGGGGCGTCGGCTCAGGCTGCCCGGCCTCGGCCGGTCCGGCGGAGGCAGCCAGCTGTTCCGCAACGCCTACGCCCTGATGCTGAACACCGGCATCTCGGCCGTGCTCGGCCTCGGCTACTGGCTCGCCGCCGCCCGCTACTACTCCGAGTCGGCGGTCGGCCAGGGCTCCGCCGCGATCGCCGCCATGAAGTTCCTGGCCGGTCTGACCGCGGTGGCGCTCACCGGTGCGCTGGCCCGCTTCATCCCGGTCGCGGGACGCGCCACGGGGCGCCTCATCCTCCGTACGTACGTGGGCAGTTCGGGGATCGTGGCACTGGCCGCGGTGGTCTTCCTGCTGACCTTGGACATGTGGGGGCCGTCGTACCGCTTCCTGCACGGGCCGGTGCCGGCGCTGGGCTTCGTCGTGGCCGTCGTCGCCTGGAACCTGCTCACCCTCCAGGACGGGGTGCTGACCGGGCTGCGCAGCGCGCTGTGGGTGCCGGTCGGCAACACCGTGTTCTCGGCCGTCAAGCTGGGGCTCCTGGTCGCGTTCGCGGTGGCGATCCCGACGACGGGGGTGTTCGTCTCCTGGGTCGCGGCGATCGCCTTCTCGGTGCTGCCGCTGGGCTGGCTGGTCTTCCGGCGGCTGGCGCCCCGGCATGTCGAGGCGACCGAGGAGCACGCCCGCCCGCCGACGCTGCGGGAGATCGGGCGGTTCCTGGCGGGCGACTACACCGGCTCGCTGTTCTCCCTGGCCGTGGTCTATCTGATCCCCGTGATCATCGCCTCGCAGGTGAGCGCCGAGGACAACGCGTACTTCTACATCACCGTCACGATCGGCGGCACGGTCAACCTGCTCGCCATCAACATGGGCGCCTCGCTGACCGTCGAGGGCTCGCACGACCCCCGGCGGCTGGCCGCCAACACCCGGGCCGCGCTCCGGCGGATGGCCCGGATCATGCTGCCGGTGGCCGGTGTGCTGTTCTTCGGGGCGCCCTGGATCCTCGGTGTCTTCGGCGCGGGCTACGCGGACGCGGCCACCCCGCTGCTGCGCTGGTTCGCGGTCGGCGCGGTCCTCCGGGTCGTCATGGAGACGTACTTCGCGGTGCTGCGCGCCCAGAGCCGTACGGCGGGACTCGCCTGGCTCCAGGGCCTGCTGTGCGTGCTGGTGCTCGGGCTCACGCTGCTGCTGCTCCCCCGCATGGGCCTGACCGGCGCGGGGGTCGCGGAGATCTCCGCGCTCGCGGTGATCGTCGCCGTCGCCGCGCCCAAGCTCTACAAGACCGTGCGGGGCGTCTCGGACACCGGCCTGCCCGAGGGCGCGGCGCCCGACGGGGACCTCGCCGACCTGGGGGCGCGCGAGACGCCCGCTCCGGCGCCGAAGCGGCCCGCCTGGGCGCTCGACCAGGACACCATGGCCCTCGGCATCCACGTCGACTTCGACCACCTGGAACGCCGGCCCGACGTACGCCCGGGCCCCGGCACACCGCCCACCGGTACGGCGATCCCCTCCGAGCTCTCCGTGCACCGGCCGACCTGGGCGCTGAAGCCGGAGCTGGGGCTGGGGCTGCCGGTGGAGAAGCGGGAACCGGGCTCGGAGGCCTCGCTCGGCCCTGCGGAGGCCGAGCCGGAGGTGGACGCGCCGTTCGCGGCGGACTCACCGTTCGAGACCGCCGTGGACGAGGACGAGGACGCCGTACGCGAAGAGCCGGACGAGGCCGGGGTCGCCGTACGGGAAGCGCCGCCGGTGTCCGAGGAGGCGGCGCTCTCGGGGCGGGCCCGTCTCCTGCCCACCCGGCTCGGGGTCGTCCTGGGCTGTCTGCTGACCGCCGCGCTGCTCCTCTACTGGGTTCCGGCGCTGCGTCTGGGTGAGGCCGATCTGGACGGGATGGGCGGGCTCGGGCTGATCTCGGTTCTGCCGGCTCCGACGCTCCTGGGCGCCGCGCTGCTGGTCGTGGTCTTCGCCTCGCTGCTGTGGCTGGGCCGCGAGCACCGGGCGCTGCTGATGGTCACGCTGCTGGCGACGGTGGTGTCGCTGCACGCGCTGCCGGCCCTGATCGAGACGGAGCCGCGGTTCGCGACGGCCTGGCAGCACCTCGGGTTCCTCGACTACATCGACCGCACCGGCTCGGCCGTGCCGGATCTGGACGCCCGCTGGAGCTGGCCGGGCTTCTTCGCGGTGGCCGCGTTCGTCCTCAAGGCCTGCGGGGTCACGGACTTCACCGAGGTCATCCGCTGGTGGCCGACCGCCATCCAACTCCTGTATCTGGCGCCGATGTTCCTGCTGGTCCGGCACATGCGGGCCAGCTGGCGGGCCAAGTGGACCGGCATCTGGATCTTCGTGCTCAGCGGCTGGGTCGGCCAGGACTACTTCTCCCCGCAGGGCTTCACCTATCTGCTGTATCTGGTCTTCGTGGCGGTCCTGCTCGTCTGGTTCCGGGCACCGGGGGTGATCTGGACCGGACGGCGGCCGGGCGAGATCGAGGTCGAGCCGACGAACCGCCGGCAGCGGGGTGTCCTGCTGGCCGTGGTGATCGGCCTGTTCGCGGCGAGCGTGCCGGCGCACCAGCTCACCCCGTTCGTGATGCTGGGCGTGCTGGCGGCGCTCGTCCTGATCGGGCGCAGCGAACTGCGCGGCCTGCCCATCCTGTTCGGCGTCCTGGTGGCAGTGTGGATCGGCTTCATGGCCGAGCCGTACTGGTCGGGGCACTTCGACGAGCTGTTCGGCGGGGTCGGGGGCGTCGGCGGCAATGTGTCCTCGTCCGTGTCCGGCCGTATCGAGGGCGGCAGTTCGACGCACAAGCTGGTGCTGTACGTGCGGGTGCTGCTGGCCGGCGGGGTGATGGCCTTCGCCTGCTGGGGCTGGTGGCGCCGCCGCTGGCACCGCTACCGCGAGCGCTCCCTGCTGGTCCTGACCTTCGTCCCGTTCCTGGGCTTCGGCATGCAGTCCTACGGCGGTGAGATGGCGCTGCGGGTCTTCATGTTCGCCCTGCCGGGCGCGGCCCTGCTCGCCGCCCTCGCCCTGTTCCCGCGCACCGGCGTCACCGCCGAGGAACGCGACAAGGACCGGGTGAGCCTGGCGCCGCTGGCCGCCCTGATGGCGGGCCTGGTACTCATGGGCGGCTTCCTGGTGGCCCGTTGGGGCAACGAGCCGTTCGAGCGGATCCGGCCCGGCGAGGTCGCGGCCATGGACTACGTCTACGCGCACGACGATCCGACGGTACGGCTGCTGTGGCTGAGCGACGACACGGTGAACAACGTGACGCCGGCGATGCCGTGGGGCGCGAAGGACATGGAGAAGGTCCAGTACCTGCCGACGCTCGCGCCCCCCGACCCGGTGCTGGTGTCGGGCCTGGTGAAGGCGCTCAAGGACGCGGGCCCGAACTCGTATCTGATGATCAACCGCAGCCAGGTGGTCTCTCTCCAGATGGACGGGGGCTACTCCAGGACCTGGGAGCCGCGGCTGGTGCAGAACCTCGACGCCCGCAAGGAGCTGAGGAAGGTCTTCGTCAACGACGACGTGACGATGTTCGCGCTCCGCGAGCAGCCCGACAGCAAGGTCCCGGCCGCCGACCCGGGCCCGATCGGGCCGCAGATCACCTGGACGCCCTGGTCGGTGGTCGGCGCCCTCGCGGCGCTGGCGCTGATCGTGCTGCTGACGGCGAGGGAGGTCGTCCGGGTCGCGGTGCGGCCGAGCGTGCGGCAACTGCGGTGGCTCCAGAGCAGTTTCTGGTTCTCGCTGCCGCTGCTGGCGGTGCTGTTCGCCGCGCTGGTGCAGCGGTTCCTGACGATGAAGTGAGATGAGTGAGGGGAAGTGGGGGGGCGGGTGGCTCAGCGGGTGAGCCACCTGACCTCGTAGGCCTGCATCGCGAACCGCTTGCCGTCGACCTGTGCGCTGATCTTCCGGTTCAGGGTGTTCACCACCAGGACGGTGCTGTCGGTCGCCAGGACACGGACGTTGGGCACGTCGTCCTTCGCCACGGACACCGTCCGGTGGACGGTACCGGGCCGGAAGGCCTCGCCGAAGCGGGAGACCAGGTCGTACATGGGCAGTTCGGCGCCGCCGCCGGACGTGTCGGTCGTCGTCCACAGGCAGCCCGCGCACGTGCCGCCCTTCTCCTTCTCCGGGTTCCAGTAGAAGCCGGAGGTCGCGCCACCCTTGACCATGGCGATCATGCCGGCGGCCTGGACGGCGATACGGCGGGTCTCGGACCAGCCCTCGCGGTCGTCGTCGCCGTCGGCCGGCTCGACGTAGTACTCGGCCCACCACAGCGGCAGATCCCCGGTCCGCTCCCGCACCCACCCGCTCACCGCCGTGAACTTGTCGGTGGCCGCGAACTCGTCCGGCAGCAGTTCGTCGTCCTTGGTGTAGCTGGAGCCGTCCACGACCACGAAGTCGGCGCCGGTCTTGTTCCTGTTCCAGTAGGAGAAGGCGTCCAGGACCCGCTGGTCCATGGCTCCCCAGGGCCCCTTGAAGGTCGCGGAGGCGTCCGGGGAGCGCGGGTCGACGCTGTCCATCACGAGATAGGGCCCGCCGACCATGATGTCGGGGTCGACCTTCTTCAGAGCCCGGTACACCAGGTTGTAGAGCTTGGTGTACCCCTCGTAGTCCCAGCGGGACTTCGCGTCGTTCCAGAAACCCTTGAACTCGTTCCAGACGATGAAGTGGCGTACGTCCGGATAGCGCTTGGCGACGGTCGCGGCCAGGTCGGCGAAGTCCTGGTAGTGCTCGGGTGTCGGGGCGGTCTCCAGGGCGGCCCGGCTCCAGTCGGTGCTGTCGACACCCGGCCTTCCGCCCTTCATCCAGTCCGGGGAGCAGCACAGGGTGATGACCGGGGTGGAGCCGGAGGCGCGCATGAAGTCGACGCGGCGGTCCAGCGCCTCGAAGGCGTAACGGCCCTTCACCGGCTCGGGGTTGTCGGCGCCCCAGCCCATGATGTGCTGGTTCTGCGCCAGGCCCCCGGCGTCCGACAGCCGTCCCTCGACCCGTCGTACGGCGGCCGCGCTGCCCTCGGCGGCGCTGAACTGGGTGTGCGTGAAGCCCCAGCCCACGTCCGGTGCCGTCGTGCGGCCGGGGGTGGCGGGTGTGCCGTGCACCTTGTCGCCGTCGCGTGAGGTGCCTTCCGTGCTGCCGCCGCCGGGCAGTGTGTTGAGCAGGGTCACCACCAGGGCCAGAGCGGCCACGCCCACACCGAGCAGCGCGGTGAGCCGCCACCGCCGTGCCCCCGAATTCCACCCATGACGTCCCATCGAGGACAACCGTATCCGGGCGGCCCCGTGCGGGGCAGAGGTCGTCGGCGCACAGCTCTGTAACAGGACGGAGGGGATACAACCGGGTGTTCGGGGATCCCGGTCGGCACGATCCGCGTACGGCGGAAACCGGGTGCGTGCGGGGCCCTCGTGACGGATCATGTCGGTCATGTCTGCCAACCCGCACGACGCTCTGCCGATCCGGCTCACCATCGACGACAGCGACTCGCCGTCCGACGTCGTCGACGCGCTGTTCCTCGGCCGCTTCGCGACGGGCGAGCAGCCGTACTCGCACGCGGCCAACATCGACCGGGTCCGCTCCGGCGCGACCCTGCTGCCGCCGGACTCCCGGGTGCTGCGCGTGGCCCGGGACGGCGACCGCAGCGCGACCCTGGCCGAGGGCGACGGCTGGACCCTGCTGGTCTCCCGCTGGAACCGGGGCGCCGACGTCACGGTCACCGCGACCAGTGCCGAGCTCGCCCAGAAGGTCCTCGACCAGGCCACCGAGGGCGCCGCGGACGAGCCCGAACCGCAGCCGGAGAACGTGACGATGGGCTTCTGGTACGTCTCCCCCAGGCGTGGCCCGCACCGCACCACCCGGCAGATCTCCGCCGGCACCTGGGACGACGTGCGGGCGAACTACACGGCGCCCGTCGCGGACGCGATGGACGGCCTGATGAAGACGACCCCCGAGGACATCGCCGGCCGTCTGCTCCTGCTGCACGGCCCGCCCGGCACCGGCAAGACCTCCGCGCTCCGGACGCTCGCCCGCTCCTGGCGGGACTGGTGCCAGGTGGACTGCGTCCTGGACCCGGAGCGGCTGTTCAACGACGTCGGCTACCTCATGGACATCGCGATCGGCGAGGAGGACGGCGCCGGCCAGGACCGCTGGCGGCTGCTGCTCCTGGAGGACTGCGACGAACTGATCCGCGGCGAGGCCAAGCACACGGCGGGGCAGGCCCTGTCGCGGCTGCTGAACCTGACCGACGGTCTGCTGGGCCAGGGCCGCAACGTCCTGGTCGGCGTGACGACCAACGAGGACCTGGAGCGTCTGCACCCCGCCGTCGTCCGCCCCGGCCGCTGCATGGCCCGCATCGAGGTGGGCCCCCTGACCCGCCGGGAGGCGGTGACCTGGCTGGGCACGGAGGAGGGCGTCGGCCGCGAGGGTGCCACCCTGGCCGAGTTGTACGCCCTGCGCCGGGGCATCTCCCCGACGGCGCTGCCGGAGCCTCGCGCGGGGGCGGACGCGGGGCTGTACCTCTGAGGAGGAGCTGTATCTCCGAGGAGACCCCCGGTGGTTTGATGGGGGTATGACCCTGTTCGTCGGTACGTCGGGGTGGCAGTACAAGGACTGGCGCGGCGCCTTCTATCCCGAGGGGTGCCCCACCCGGCTGTGGCTGGAGGAGTACGCGACGCGCTTCGCGACGGTCGAGATCAACAACGCGTTCTACCGTCTGCCGTCCCGGGAGACCTTCGAGGCGTGGCGGGACCGGGTCCCGCCGGACTTCGTCGTCGCGGTCAAGGCCAGCCGCTTCCTGACCCACATCAAGCGGCTGCGCGACCCCGAGGAACCGGTGCACCGCCTGATGACCCACGCGGCGGGCCTCGGGGACCGCCTGGGCCCGGTCCTGCTCCAGCTGCCGCCCACCCTGCGCGCCGACCCCGGTCTCCTGGACGCCTGTCTGGCCCGCTTCCCGTCCGGCACCAGGGTCGCGGTCGAGCCCCGGCACGACAGCTGGTGGACGCCCGAGGTCCGCGAGGTCCTGGAGTCCCGCGGGGCCGCCCTGTGCTGGGCCGACGCCCACTCCCGGCCCGCGACGCCCCTGTGGCGCACCGCCGACTGGGGTTACGTCCGCTTCCACGTCGGCCGCGCCAGGGCCTGGCCGCACTACGGCCGGCAGGCCCTGCACACCTGGGCGGGACGGCTCGCCGACACCTGGTCCGGCGGCGAGGACGTGTACGCGTACTTCAACAACGACCCGAACGCGGCGGCGGTCAGGGACGCGGTGACCTTCGCGAGAGCGGCGGACCGGGCGGGCCTGAGCCCTACACGCACTCCATCAACCCTTCAGCGCGGCCCGTAGGCCGCCCGCACCGCGTCCCTCACGGCAGCGAGCACCACGTCCTCGGACAGCCCCAGCCGCCGGGCCCGCTCGACGTACGCCTGCGCGGCCGACGCCAACTCCCGCTCCGCGGCCGGGCCGGCGGCGGCCACGTACGTGCCGTTGCGGCCCCGCGTCTCGATCACCCCGTCCGCCTCCAGCGCCCGGTACGCCTTGGCGACGGTGTTCGCGGCGAGCCCCAACGACTCGGCCAGCCCCCGCACCGTGGGCAGCCGGTATCCCACCGGCAGCACCCCCGACCGCGCCTGCTCGGAGATCTGCGCCCGCACCTGCTCGTACGGCGGAGCGCTCTCGTCGATGTGGATCTTCAAGGTCACGCAGGCGATTGTCCCGCACTCACGCGAAAATGAGAGGCACCGGGAGGCATCTCCCGCATACCGTGCGCCCATATGACCATGACTGTGCGCGATCTCCGTCCCGAGGTACGGGCCGACGTCGAGGGTTTCGCCCGCGTCCGCCGCCTCGCCCTGCCCTTCTATCTCGTCACGGCCGACTCCCTCGCCTACGACGCGACCCACGCCCACCCCGACTCCCACTACCGCCCCCTCGTGGCGGAGGCGGACGGCGAGGTGATCGGCACGGCCCAGGTGGGGCTCGTCCACGACAGCCCGGACCCCGGCCAGGGCTACCTCAACGTGTACGTGCACCCGGAGCACACCGGCCGCGGCGCCGGCTCGGGCCTGGTGCGGGCCGCCGAGGAGTACCTGGCCGCCAAGGGCGCGACCAGGCTCTACGCCTGGGTCCTGGACCGGCCGGGCGACCGCGCCTTCGCCGAACGGCACGGCTACCGCGCAAGCCGTTCCGCGCACTTCCTCCGCCTGGACCTGGCGGGCGGCGAGCTGCCCCCGCTCCAGGACCCGCCCCCGGGCGTCGAACTGCGCCCGGGCACCGACTTCGCGGACGACCCGCGTCCCTTCTTCGAGCTGGACTCGGAGACGATGTCGGACGAACCGAGCGACATCGACTACGAGTTCACCGACTACGAGGCCTGGCTGGAGAGCACCTGGAAACACCCCCTCTTCAGCCCCGAACTGACCACGATCGCCCTGGTCGACGGCCGCCCCGCCGCCTTCAGCGCGGCCCGCACGGACGGCGGCACCCGCTACGGAACCGTCATGACCGGCACCGCCCGGGACTTCCGCGGCCGGGGCCTGGCCAAGCTCGCCAAGAACGACTCCCTGCACCGCGCCCGGGCCGCCGGCCTCACCGAGGCGTTCACGGGCAACGACGCCGGCAACGGCCCGATGATCGCGATCAACAAGTGGTTCGGCTACGAGATCTGTGCGACGGAGATGCGCTATGTCCGCGAACTCGGCTGACCGGGCACGGCGGCTGGACGTCGTCCTCGTCAAGGCGGGCCGCACGAAGATCCGTTACGCGGCCGAGCTCCTCGCCGACGACGGCACCCGGGTCGCGGTCCGCGCCCCCTGGGCCGGTGAGGGCGTACGCGACTTCGGCTTCGTCCGCTTCGAGCCGGGCGACGTGTTCACCGAGTACTACTGGCGGGACCGCTGGTACGCGGTGAAGGAGGTCCGCGACGCGGCGGGCGCGCTGAAGGGCTGGTACTGCGACATCACCCGCCCGGCCACGCTCTCCGGCACGGACCTGGTCGTGGAGGACCTCGACCTGGACCTGTGGGTCTCGGGCGACGGCACGGACGTCCTGCGCCTGGACGAGGACGAGTTCGCCGCGAGCGGTCTGGCGGAGCGGGACCCCGAGGCGGCGGCCGCGGCGGTGGCCGCGCTCGACGAGCTGGAGGCCCAGGCCCGCGGAGGCAGGCTCGCCGGACTGTTCGGATAGCCCCTGTTCGGGTAGCCCTCCTCGGCGCCTTACGGGCCGGTGGACGCCACGACCGCGTAGCGCTCGTCGGTCACGTCCTTGCCCCACAGCAGCGCGTCCTGCGACAGCGGGATCACCCGCACGTGCTCGGTGAGCGGTGCCAGCAGGGCCGTCAGCCGGTCGGCGGGTATGCCGGCCGGGTCGACGGTCCCCCACACGCCCTCGACGAGCACCAGCCGGCCCCCGGGACGCACCAGCTGCCACCAGTGGCGCAGCGCGCGGCCGGGGTCGGGCAGCGCCCACAGCACATGGCGGACGAGGACGACGTCGAAGCGCTCCTCGCCCACCGGGGGCTCCGCCGCGTCACCGACGAGGAACACGGCGTCACGCCCGGCGAGCTTCGCACGTGCGAGGTTCACCATGGCCGGGGAGGCGTCCACGCCGGTGACGCGGTGTCCCTGCTCGGCGGCGAGGAGCGACAGGCTGCCGGTGCCGCAGCCGAGGTCGAGGACGTCGGCCGCGGGGCCGGGCAGCCAGTCGCGCAGCCGCTCGGCCCAGGCGTGGCGCACCCGCGGGTCGCGCAGCCCGTGGTCCGGCTCGTCGTCGAAGGAGGCGGCCTGCGCGTCCCAGTCGACACGCGGCGCGGTCGTGGCGTCACTTTCGTTCGTCATGCGCCCAAGAGTGACACCCGCCACTGACAGTCGAATCGTGACAGCGGCCACTGACAGACGCCCGACCGATGAGGAACTCTCCCTCAACGGGTCTATCTCCGTGAGAACGCGGAACTCGGTAGATCCTCAAGGAGGCAGCCATGCGCCGTATGACCGTGCAGAAGCCCCTGAAGAAGACGGACTCCCGCAAGGTCCTCAAGGAGGCCGACGAGCGCCCCGCGGGACGTCCGGAGGTCCGAAAGGACATCGCGCGCACGTGGTGGCCGGACGGCTGAAGGGCGCCTCGGGACGCCTCCCTCAGAGCAGCCGCTTGCGGTAGTGAACACGGTCGTACGGCCCGTCGACGCGCCGCTCCACGACCTCGTACCCGTACTTCGGGTAGATCTTCTGGTTCTCCCACATCAGCGCGTTCGTGTAGAGCCTGACCTCGGGCAGGCCGAGCGCGCGGGCGTGCGCGTCCACGAAGTGCAGCAGCAGCCGCCCCACGCCGGTGCCCTGGGCGTCGGGGTGGACGGCGATGTTGTCGACGTACAGATGGTCCTCGCGCGCCTCGACCGCCACCAGCCCGACCACGGGCTCCCCGGTGACGAACACCCGCCCCTCGGCCACGGTCGCCGCGTGATCCCGCTCCATGGGCTGCGGCACCGTTCCGATGCGCTCGACGTAGTGCCCGTACGCCGCGTCGGTTACGGCCTTCACGGCCGGTACGTCGGCCGCCGTGGCGAGCCGGATCTCCTGGTTCGTCATGCCCGCACGCTACCTACCTGATCTCAGTCTCAGCACTCCCTTAAGCGGGCCATAAAGATCGCCACCGGCCGCCACACGCAGGGGTTTTCACGGTTTCTTGGACCCGGCACCCACATCGGCACCGGTTCCGAGGAGATCCCCCATGCCCGCACGCCGCAAGGCCGCCACCGTCGCCGCCGTCGGCCTGGCCCCGCTCGCCCTGACCGCGCTGGCCGGCACGCCCGCCGCCGCCCACGGATCGATGGGCGACCCGGTCAGCCGCGTCGCGCAGTGCTACGCGGAGGGCCCGGAGAGCCCGACGTCGGCCGCGTGCCGGGCGGCGGTCGCGGCCGGCGGCACCCAGGCGCTCTACGACTGGAACGGCGTCCGTATCGGCGACGCGAACGGCCGGCACCAGGAGCTGATCCCGGACGGGAAGCTGTGCAGCGCGGACAACGACGCGTTCAAGGGCCTCGACCTCGCCCGCGCCGACTGGCCCGCGACCGCCGTGAGCGGTGGGTCGTACACCTTCAAGTACCGCGTGACCGCCCCGCACAAGGGCACCTTCACGGTCTATCTCACCAAGACCGGCTACGACCCGGCACAGCCGCTGTCCTGGGACGACCTGGACCTGGCGAACCCGGTGGCGACGGCCACCGACCCGGCCGCCTCGGGCGGCTTCTACACGTTCTCCGGCACCCTCCCCGAGCGCTCCGGCAGGCAGCTGCTGTACGCGGTGTGGCAGCGCTCGGACAGCCCGGAGGCGTTCTACTCCTGCTCGGACGTCACGTTCGGCGGCACCGGTGGTGGCTCCGCGACGGGGAGCGCGTCCCCCGCTCCCAGCGCCTCCGCGCCCTCGGAGGCGCAGATCGAGGACGCCGCCGACAAGCCGACGATCGAGCACGGCGGGCACGGCGGGCACGGCGATCAGGACGCCGGTGCGTCGGCGGAGCCGGTGGCCGAGACGCGGACGGACGCGGGGGCCGCGGCGGAGTCGGCGAGCCCTGGGGCGAACGCCCCGAAGGCGGCCGGCGGCGATGCCGGCGAGAACCTCGCCGAGACCGGCCAGAACAGCGGCACCGCGTACCTCGCCATGGGCGGGGCGGCCGTCCTGGCGCTCGGTGCGGCGGTGCTGTTCGCCTCGGTCCGCCGGCGTGCGGTGAGCGGCGGCCGGCACGGTCGCTGAGGCCGCCTCGCGGTGCTCCGGGGCCTGACCGGCGGCTCAGGCCGGACAGGCCCCGGCGGCGCGTCGGCGGCTCAGCCGGCCGCCGACGCGCAGGTGGTGGGCCTGGCGTGCGCCGGATCGAGGGCGTTGGCCACCTCGTGGAAGGCGATCCTGTCGAGGAGTCCGATCGCCGCGTGCTCGGAGAGGTCGAGCGGACACAGGTCCTGGATCAGGACGTTGCGTACGCCGGGCCCGCTGAGGAACTGGCTGCGGTACGGCGTGACCACCTCGTCGTACCGGGTGGCGAGGACCGTGTACGTGACGCCGGGCACGGTGTCGCCGCCCTCGTTGAGCTTGGTGAGGAAGGCGGAGCCGGCGACCTGGTCGGCGAGGGCGGGGGTGTTCGTGGAGAGCAGGTCCGCGGCGCCCGGGAAGTACGCCAGCAGGTGGGTGAGGCCGTTCAGGGTGGTGCCGTGGTTGCTGGGCGCGATGCCCACGAGGGCGTTCACCTTGGCGGCTCCGCCGAGGAACTTCAGGTAGTAGCGGGGCATCATGCCGCCCTGGGAGTGACCGACGAGATCGGTCTCGGCGGCGCCGGTCGCGGCGAGCACCTTGTCGACGTAGGTCTTGAGCTGCTCCGCCGACTTGTCGATGGGGCCGAGACCGTGGAAGAAGGACACCCCGGGGAGCTGTCCGTAGTCGAAGGAGAAGACGCAGTAGTCGCGGTGCTTCAGGTACGGGGCGAGCCCCAGCCAGTTGTCGACGGAGTTCGCGAAGGTGCCGTGCACGAGTACGACGGGGCGGGGGTGGGCGGCGGACGGCTTGCAGGAGTAGTCGTTCCACCCGCTGCCGGTCGCCGTGGCCGCCTGTGCGGTGGTGGCGGGGACGACGGCGACGGTCGCGGTCAGCAGGAGCGCGGCCAGGGGTCTGAGCGCTCGTTTCCAGGGCAGCATCGTGTGATCTCCTTGCGGCTCAAGGGAGTTGCGACGGCTCTACGCCCTGTGATCCGGATCACGAGGATGCTGTTTCACTCGTCAAGTTACGGACGAGTAGTTCACCTGTGAAGTTACGCGTCAGTAAAAACTTCCAGTGGTAACTGCCGACGACTGCGGCATCTGATAGAGGATCACCAGGCGGGCTTGATGGGACCATAGGGGGCAATGCGCCCCAATTGGTTGCGCAACGCCCGCACTTCACCCTCACCGAGCAACGCGACCCACGCGCCGACCGCTTCCGCGGCCGCCTCCTCCGCCGCACGCGTACAGGCCCAGCCCCGCTCGGTCAGCACGACCAGCCGCGCCCGCGCGTCCTCGGGATGCGGCCGCCGCTCGGCATACCCCTTGCGCACGATCTCGTCGACGAGCTGGCTGGCGGCCTGCTTGGTGACCCCGAGGTGGGCGGCGAGGTCCGTGACGGTGGCGCCGTCCGGGGCGAGCCGGGCGAAGGCGAAGCCGTGGGCGGGCCTGACCCCCTCGAAGCCACGGGCGACGACGCCCTCGTTGATGCGGTGCGTGAGCTCGCCGGCGGCGGAGAGCAGAGCTGCGGACAGGGCCATGGCCTCGGAGTTGTGCACGAAGGCATTGAAACACCCTTGACGAATTGGTCAAGCTGCTTGACTATAGAGCCACGTAGTCAAGTAGCTTGACTATGTGCCAAGTCCACTCACCAAGTCCACTCACCAAGTCATTTACCGAGGAGTACTCACATGCCAGTGATCCACGCATCCGAAGCACGCACCCACGAGATCCACGGCGCCCGTTTCGTCTCGTACGCCACTCCCCTCACCGGCAGCAAGGAGCTGTGCGCCTGGCGCGGCGAGATTCCCGCGGGGACCAAGGCCCCGGTGCACACCGTGAACCGGGAGGAGATCTTCCTCCTGCTCGTCGGCGAACTGCTGGTCACGCTCGACGGCAGCACCGAGCGGATCAGAGCGGGCGACACCGTGATCGTGAACCCCGGCACAGCCTTCTCCGTCGAGAACCCGACCGACCACACCGCGCTCTCCTGGGTCACCACGTCCATCGGCCTGGAGGCGGTGCTGGCCGACGGCACCAGGATCACTCCGCCGTGGGCCAACTGAGCCCCACATGAGGGAAGGTCACGCCACCAGGGCCCCCGGCATCACCGCGCGGGGGCCGAACTTCTCACGGGCCCGGTCGGCGACCTCCTCGATGCGACGGAGTTTGTCGTCGGCCGGGTCGAAGGTGAGCTGGTGGGAGGAGTGTTCGGCGGGGTCGAGGCCCTCGGCGCGCAGGGCGAGGGAGCGGACCCGGGCGCGCTGGAGGCCGAGGGCCTCGTACATGCCGTAGGCCACCCGCGTCAGGGCCGCGGAGTGGGCGGTCGGCTCCTCCAGGGTGCGGGTGCGGGTCGTCGAAGACCGGTCGGCATAGCGGACGGTGAGGGTCAGGGTGCGGCAGACCTTGTCGAGGGCGCGCAGCCGGGCGCCCAGTTCCTCGGCGGCGGAGAGAAGGGCACGACGGTGCCGGGCCGGGTCCAACTCGTCGCGGGTGAAGGGGCGTTCGGTGGCCAGGGAGCGGGAGACCCCGTTGGGGACCACCCGGCCGCGGTCCACGCCGGCGGCCTTCTCGTGCAGTTCCCGCCCGGTCTTCGCGCCGACCAGGCGCTGGAGCGTGGACAGGGGCGCGGCGGCGACCCGGCCGAGGGTGTCGAGGCCGTACTCGCACAGGGTGCGGGCGGTCGCGGCGCCGACGCCGGGGAGCGCGGCGACGGGCTTGTCGGCGAGGAACTCCCCCGCGTCCTCCTCGGACACCGCGCAGGTCACCCCGGGTGCGGCGTCCCGCAGCGCCATCCGGGCCAGCATCGTGCCCGGCCCGGCGCCGATCGCGCAGTCGACCCCGTACAGCGCGAGGGCACGGACCCGGATCACCGACGCCAGCTCCACCGCGTCGCGCCCGAAGTACCGCTCGGCGCCCCGGAGATCGGCCAGCGCCCCGTCCGGCGGCAAGGCCTCGACAACCGGTGTGAACTCCCCCAGCAACCCGAGCAGCCCCGGCAGGGCCGTCTCGCCCGTCGGCGGCAGCTGGAAACGTACGCACAGAATGGTCATCCCGCACTCCCCGGACTCTGGTGCCACAACTTCCGTGCCTGTGAAGGCTCTTGGCCCGCCGGCCGCAGATCGGCCCACGGATGCAGTTCGTATCCCGTCGGCATTTGGATTCGCCGGCCCCCGGTGGAATCACCGGCCCCTTCCGGCACGGGCTTCGCCAGCCGCGCCGAGACCTCGTCGAGGCCGCCCTCGGCGCGCAGTTCGACCAGTTCGGCGAGGTTCCAGGCCGCGGCGCCGACCACGCTGAGGCTGCGCGGGCCGCGCCGCTGCACCACCCCGCGCACCAGCAGGAGCCAGGAGTGGAAGACGGTGTGGGCGCAGGCGTCGTGCGAGTCGTCGAAGAAGGCGAGGTCGACCAGGCCGGTGCCGTCGTCCAGGGTGGTGAAGATGACCCGCTTGCCGGACCGGATCGGCGGGGTCTGGGTGGCCGCCTTGGCCCCCGCCACCAGCACCGCCTCCCCGTGCCGCGCCTCCCGCAGCCGCCGCGCCGACACCACGCCCAGCTCGTCGAGGAACGCCCGGTGGTCGTCCATCAGGTTGCGCGAGGCGTCCATGGACAGCACGCCCAGCTCGGCGCTGAGCCGCTCGGCGGATGACAGGTCGGGCAGCCCGGCGGCCGCGGTCTTCCGCCCACCGCTCAGCGGCAGTTGACCTCCCCCGGCGCCCCGCGCACCGCGATGCAGCTCGGTCAGGTGCAGTTGCAGATCACGCCGGTTGGCGCCGAAGGCATCCAACGCCCCTACCTGCGCGAGGCGTTGGGCCAGCGGCCTGCTCGGCCGCGCCCGCTCCCAGAAGTCGACCAGCGAGGCGTACGGCTGCCCGTCCGCGATCCGCGCCGCCTCGGCCTCACTGCTCCCGTGCACGTCGGCGAGCGCCAGCCGGAGCCCCCAGCCCTTGCCCCCCCTCGGCCCCTTCGACCCCTCTGACCCCTTCGGTTCAGCAGATTCAGACACCAGTTCGATACGGTGGGCGACTCCCGACTCGTTCACGTCCAACGGCAGGATCGGCACCCCGCGCCGCCGCGCGTCCGCCAGCAGCAGCCGCTTCGGATACATCCCCGGGTCGTGCGTGAGCAGCCCCGCGTAGAAGGCCGCCGGATGATGCGCCTTGAGCCACGCCGACTGGTACGTCGGTACGGCGAAGGCGACCGCGTGCGCCTTGCAGAAGCCGTACGACCCGAAGGCCTCGACGATCTCCCAGGTCCGCTGAATCGTTTCTGCTTGATAGCCGTTCGCCGCCGCGTGCTGCGCGAACCAGACCTTGATCCGCCCCTGCGACTCCGGGTCGGACAGCCCGCGCCGCACCCGGTCCGCCTCGCCGCGCCCACAGCCGGTCATGACGGCGACGATGTCGATGATCTGCTCGTGGAAGACGACGACCCCGTACGTCCCCTTCAGCGGCTCCTCCAGGTCCGGGTGCGGGTAGCGGACGGGCGCCCGCCCGTGCCGTGCCTCGATGAACGGCCGCACCATGTCGGCGGCGACCGGGCCCGGCCGGAACAGCGAGATGTCCACGACCAGGTCGTGGAAGGTGGCCGGCTGGAGCCGTCCGACCAGGTCGCGCTGGCCCGGCGACTCGATCTGGAAGCAGCCCAGGGTCTCGGTGGACCGGATGAGTTCGTACGTCGCCGGGTCGCCGTCCTCCAGCGCGTCCAGGTCGAGCCGCTCCCCCGTCGCCCGCTCCACCTCCGCGACCGCGTGCGCCATCGCCGACTGCATCCGCACGCCCAGGACGTCGAGCTTGAGCAGCCCGAGCTCCTCGACGTCGTCCTTGTCGAACTGCGCCATGGGGAACCCCTCGCCGCTGGTCGGCACGACCGGCGTACGGCTCAGCAGGGACGCGTCGGACAGGAGTACCCCGCACGGGTGCATGGCGACTCCGCGCGGAAGGGCGTCGAGGGATTCGACCAGCTCCCAGAGCTTGCCGTACCGCGCACCTTCCCGCTGGAACTCCCCCGCCAGCTGCCTGAGTTCGGGCAGTTCCGCCAGCGCCGCACGGGCGTCGCGCGCCCGGATGTGCGGGAAGGACTTGGCGATACGGTCGATGTCGGCCGGGTCCATGGACAGGGCCGCGCCGACGTCGCGGACCGCGTGACGCACCCGGTAGGTCTCCGGCATCGCGACCGTGGCGACCCGCTCGGTGCCGAACCGGCCGATGATCGCGCGGTAGACCTCCAGCCGGCGCGCGGACTCCACGTCGATGTCGATGTCGGGCAGCACGACCCGCTCCTTGGACAGGAACCGCTCCATCAGCAGCCCGTGCTCGACCGGGTCGGCGTGCGCGATGCCGAGCAGGTGGTTCACCAGCGACCCCGCACCGGAGCCGCGGGCGGCGACCCGGATGCCCATGTCCCGTACGTCGTCCACCACATGAGCCACCGTCAGGAAGTAGGAGGCGAAGCCGTGGTGGGCGATGATGTCCAGCTCCCGGTGCATCCGCTCCCAGTAGTCGCGCTTCCCGGAGTACCCCTTCAGCACCATCCCCGCCGCCGCCCGTGAGGCGAGCGCCCGCTGGGCGGTGCGGCGGCCGGCGCCGACGAGGTGCGGCTCGGGGAAGTGGACGGTGCCGATGCCGAGGTCGTCCTCGGGGTCGACCAGGCACTCGGCGGCCGTGGCCCGGGTCTGTTCCAGCAGCCGGAGGGCGGCCTCGCGCCGGTAGCCCGCGGCCTCGACGATCCGCTCGGCGGCCCGGAGCATGGCGCCGGCGTCCTTGAGCCAGGCCTCCCCGGAGTCCAGTTCCCCGCTTCCGTCGATCGGGACCAGGCGGCGGGCCGCGTCCAGGACGTCGGCGACCGGGCCGAGGCCGGGGTCGGCGTACCGGACGGCATTGCTGAGCACGGGCCGGATCCGCTGCTCGGCGGCGAAGCCGACGGTACGGGCGGCCAGACGCAGCGAGCCCGGACCGGTGCCCTCACGGCCGTGCCAGACGGCCTCCAGGCGCAGCGCGTCGCCGTAGACCTCGCGCCAGGGGACGAGGAGTTTCGCGGCACGGTCGGGGCGGCCGGCGGCGAGGGCGCGGCCCACGTCGGAGGCGGGGCCGAGCAGGACGGTCAGGCCGTCGGCGTGGTTGTCGGACCGGGGCAGCAGCGGGGTGCCGTCGGCGGTGTGGGCGGCGGTGACCAGCCGGCACAGGTCGGCCCAGCCGCGGGCCCCGTCCCGGGCGAGGAAGGTGACGCGGGGTGTCGACTCGTCGATGAAGGCACCGCCGCGCACGGGGGTGCGGCGGCGCTCCTGCCGCGGCGCCCCGGGCAGCTCCACCGCGAGGTCCACGCCGAACAGGGGGCGGACGCCCGCCTTCGCGCAGGCTCTGGCGAAGCGGACCGTGCCCGCGAGGGTGTCGCGGTCGGTGAGGGCGAGGGCGTCCATGCCCCGCTCGAAGGCGCGCTCGGCCAGGCGCTCCGGGTGGGAGGCGCCGTAGCGCAGGGAGAACCCGGAGACGGCGTGCAGATGGGTGAAGCCAGGCATCGCACCTCCCGCCGTCGCCATTATCGAACATCAGTTCCCAACGCCCCCACCCCCACCATAGACCAATTTTCGAACCTCTGTACGACATCCATTCGGCCGCCTCCCACCTGCGGAAACGTCCGCCGCCCCGGACCGTGAGGGCATGGCACCGACCTCCTTCCGCGACGAGGTGAAGGACGCCGTCACCCCGCGGGCCACGTTGCTGGTCATCGGCGTGGTCGCCCTCCATCTGCTCTTCATCGCCTCCTACGTGGGGGCACTGCACGATCCGAAGCCGAAGGACGTGCCCTTCGGGGTCGTCGCACCCCAGGCCGCCGCCCAGCAGGCGGTGACCCGGCTGGAGCGGCTGCCCGGGAAGCCGCTGGATCCGCGGGCGGTGGCCGACCCGGCCACGGCGCGGAAGCAGATCATGAACCGGGAGATCGACGGCGCCCTGGTCATCGATCCGGCCGGCACCACCGACACGCTCCTGGTCGCCACCGGCGGCGGGAAGGTACTGGCCACCACCCTGGAGACACTCACCGCCACCCTGGAGAAGTCCGAGGGGCGCACGGCACGCATCGTCGACGTGGCCCCGGCCGACACCCAGGACGCCAACGGTCTCTCCTCCTTCTACGTGACCGTGGGCTGGTGCGTCGGCGGCTACCTGTGCGCCTCGATCATGACGATCAGCTCGGGCGCCGGCCGCTCCACTCCCCGCCGTGCGGTGATCCGCCTGGCCGCCATGGCGCTCGTCGCGGTCGTCGGCGGGCTCGGCGGCGCGCTGATCGTCGGGCCGGTCCTGGACGCCCTGCCGGGCAGCCTCCTGGCCTTCTGGGGGCTCGGAGCCCTGATCATCTTCGCGGTCGGCGCGGCCACCCTCGCCTTCCAGGGCGTCTTCGGACTCGCCGGCATCGGCCTGGTCATCCTGCTCGTGGTGATCCTGGGCAACCCGAGCGCGGGCGGCGCCCTTCCGCCGCCGCTCCTGCCCACCTTCTGGAAGGACATCGGCCCCGCCCTGCCCCCCGGCGCCGGCACCTGGTCGGCCCGCTCCCTCGCCTACTTCAAGGGCAACGACATGACCGGCTCCCTGCTGGTCCTGTCGGCCTGGGCGGTCGCGGGGGTCGCGATCACCCTGCTGGCGGCGGCGCTGCGGACGAGACGCGGGGAGCGGGGCGAGGACCTGCCGCCCCGGACTCCGTAGCCCGCGTACCGCTCCCGCCCCCCTTCACGGCGAGCGGGTGGCAGACGAGCGGGTGGCAAACGAAAATCCCGCCCCTCGCGCGCGGGGCGGGATCTCGCGGAACCGAAAAGCGTCAGCCGATCTGGGTACCGGTCGCCGACAGCGCCTCGGTCACCGGCTGGAAGAAGGTCTCCCCGCCGGAGGTGCAGTCACCGCTGCCGCCGGACGTGAGTCCGATCGCGTTGCTGCCCGAGAAGAGCGACCCACCGCTGTCACCGGGCTCGGCGCAGACGTCGGTCTGGATCAGGCCGTTGACGATGTCGCCGCTGCCGTAGTTCACGGTGGCGTCCAGACCGGTGACCGTCCCGCTGTGCACCTGGGTCGTGGACCCGCTGCGGGTCACCTTCATGCCGACGGTGGCCGCGGCGGCACCCGTGATCTTCTGGGTGGACCCGTTGTAGAGGTTCACCTCGCTCGGGTGGGCCACCTCCGCGGTGTACTTGACCAGCCCGTAGTCGTTGTCCGGGAAGCTGGACACCTCGTTGGTGCCGATCTCGGTGCCGCCTGCCGACCAGGTGGAGATGGACTCGGTGCAGTGACCGGCCGTGAGGAAGAACGGCTCGCCGCCCTTGACCACGTTGAAGCCGAGCGAGCAGCGCCCACTGCCGTCGGTGATCGCGTCACCGCCGGCGACGAAGGGCTTGAACTCCCCCTTGGTGCGCTGGAGTTCGGCCTTGGCGCCGAGGCCGTCGACGACCTTGGTGAGCTTGGCCCACTCGGCGTCGGAGACCGTGCGGTCGGCGGTGACGACGACCTTGTTGGTCGTCGGGTCGGTCGCCCAGGCGGTGCCCGGGATGCTGGCGTCCTGCTTGAGCGTGCCGCGGGCACCCTTCAGCTCGGCGAGGGAGTTCTCGACGATTCTCGCCTTGGCGCCGGCCGCCTCGACGGTCTTCGCCGCGCTCTCGTCGAGCACGTTGACCACGAGACTCCGGGCCTTCGCGTCGTAGAACGTACCCGCCGCGTCCGCGCCGAGTTCCTTGCCGAGCGTCGAGGCGAGATTTCCGGCCGCCTGTACCGACAGTGTCTTGAGCGCCGGGGTCGCGGCCGGCTCGCTCGCGTTCGCGGTCTGCAAAGTGACTGCCCCGGCGATCAGTGCGGCGATACCCGCACCTGCCATGGCCGCCCGTCGCCTGGGTATGCGTCGGTGCTTCAACTCGCGTCCTCCTGTGGGGGGTCGGCCCGTCGAGGTTGTGGGGACCTCGCGAACCGGAAGGCTGGTTGACGAGCGACCACTCTTCCGAACCCCACAGGGGGCGCACAAGGTCGACTTCCGGACGCGCGTAGAACGCGGTTGCACGCCCCCCTACCTTGACCGCGTACAGTCATTTCGGGCGAATTCGATCCGCAAATGCTACGCGCGGGTAACCAAAGAACTTACCGTGAGGTCTAGTCCTGTCTTGAAATCGACCCCTCGGAGGCCGGATCCGCGTGAGGAGCCCGGGACGGAAGTTGCTCCTGCACCGGTTGCTGTGACTGCTGCTGCGGCGGCGCGTACCCCTGCTGCGCCCTCTCCAGGAACCGCAGCAGCTCCACCGGGAACGGCAGGACGAGCGTCGAGTTCTTCTCGGCGGCGACCGCCACGACCGTCTGGAGCAGCCGCAGCTGGAGCGCGGCGGGCTGCTCGGACATCTCCTTGGCGGCCTCGGCGAGCTTCTTCGACGCCTGGAGCTCGGCGTCGGCGTTGATGACCCGGGCCCGCCGCTCGCGGTCCGCCTCCGCCTGCCGGGCCATCGAGCGCTTCATCGTCTCGGGCAGCGACACGTCCTTGATCTCGACGCGGTCGATGGTGACGCCCCACTCCACCGCGGGGCTGTCGATCATCAGCTCCAGGCCCTGGTTGAGCTTCTCGCGGTCGGACAGCAGATCGTCCAGGTCGCTCTTGCCGATGATGGACCGCAGCGAGGTCTGCGCCATCTGGGAGACCGCGAACCGGTAGTCCTCCACCCGTACGACCGCCTCGGCCGGCCCGGTCACCTTGAAGTAGACGACCGCGTCCACCCGTACGGTCACGTTGTCCCGGGTGATGCCCTCCTGGGCCGGCACCGGCATCGTGACGATCTGCATGTTCACCTTGCGGAGCTTGTCGATGCCCGGAACGATCATCGTGAAGCCCGGTCCGCGCACGTCGGACCGCAGCCGGCCGAGCCGGAACACCACGCCTCGTTCGTACTGTTTGACGACCCGCGCCGCCGCCATCACATAGACCGCTCCGGCGGACACGAGCGTCACTCCCGCCGCCACCAGCTCCTCGACCATCACGGCCCCCAGGGTCCGAAGTGGGCGCATCAGAGGTGCATCAAGGCCTCATACGACGGTAACTCCGTGGCCCGGACAAGGGCGAGCCCCCGCACGACGGTTGCGTGCGGGGGCTCGTGTTCAACGGTGGTTCGCCGTGCTGCCGGCTGCGCGGATCAGGGCCGTCCGTGTGGGGCGGATACGGCCCGGGGTTCGGCGGGCCCGGTCAGTAGATGCTGACGCCGTAGGCGCTGAGGGCCTCGGTGACCGGCTGGAAGAAGGTCGTACCGCCGGAGGAGCAGTTGCCGCTGCCGCCGGAGGTCAGACCGTAGGCGGTGCCGTTGCTGCCGTAGAGCGAACCGCCGGAGTCGCCGGGCTCGGCGCAGACGGTGGTCTGGATCAGGCCGCCGACGACGTCGCCGCCGCCGTAGTTGACGCTCACGTTGAGAGCGGTGACCCGGCCGCTGTGCGTACCGGTGGTGGAGCCGTCGCGGATGACGGTGGTGCCCACGCTGGGCGTGGCCGCGCGGGTGATGTCCACGCCGTTCGCGGTGCCGGGCCGGCTGACGGAGCCGGAGTAGCGCACGATGCCGTAGTCGTTGCCCGGGAAGCTGGAGCCGGTGGTCGAGCCGATGACCGTGGTGCGGCCGGAGTTGGAGTACCAGGTGCCCGCGCCGTCGGTGCAGTGACCGGCGGTCAGGAAGAACTGCTGGCCGCTGCTGTTCTGGACGTTGAAGCCGAGGGAGCAGCGCCAGCTACTCGCATAGATGGCGTCGCCGCCCTGGATGAACTTGCTGAACTTGCCGGGCGTGCGCTTGATCGTGAGCGCGTCGGCGTTGCCGCCCGCCTGCTCCTTGATCTTCGCGATCTCGGCCTGGGAGACCGTGCTGTCGGCGGTGACGACGACACGGTTGGTCTTGCTGTCGACGGCCCAGGCGGTACCCGGGATGTCCGCCTTCAGCACGGAGCCGCCGGCGCTCTTGAGCTCGGCGGCACTGAAGGTGCTGGGGGTGTCGGACGCGTTCGCGCTGGGGACCGCGATCGCGGCGGCGGCCACGAGGCCGGTGGAAACGGCGATCAGCCGGGTCCGTCTGGAGATACCGCTACGGGGAGTGGTGCGCTTGATCCTCACTTTTCGTTCCTCCACAGGGGAAGTAGGGGGCCCTCGTGGGGTGGGGCCCGTGAGGCGCAGCCAGGGGTTCAGGAGTGCCCGGATTCCGAACACGCCGTGCCCCTGACAAGCGCTGAGGGGGAGTATTCGGCCGAACGACCGGTCGGCGCAAGAGCGCCTTTCGGCCGTCGGCGTGCCGTCGGCGTCTTACGGGGCGGAGGAAAGGGGCAGACGAGGTGGTTCCGAGAGCCCTAGATGCGAGCGCAGGGTGGTGCCCCGGTACTCGGTGCGGAACACTCCGCGCTCCTGGAGCAGCGGCACCACCTGGTCCACGAACTCGTCGAGTCCGCCCGGGGTGAGGTGCGGGACGAGGATGAAGCCGTCGGCGGCGTCCTGCCGGACGAACTCCTCCATCTCGGCCGCGACCGCCGCCGGGGTGCCGACGAAGGACTGTCGGCCACCCGCCTCGATCACGGTCTGCCGGATCGACAGCCCCTTCTCCCGGGACAGGGCCCGCCACTTCTCGGCGATCGCGACCGTGTCACCGCGCCGCGTCCGCCCCCGGGTGAGTGACGGCTCGGCCACCGGGTCGATGTCGGGAAGGGGGCCGTCCGGGTCGTAGGAGGACAGATCGACGCCCCAGATCTGCTCCAGCGTGAGGATCGCGGTCTGCGGGGACGTCTGCTGCCGTCGGATCACGGCGGCCTTCTCCCGGGCCTCGGCGGCGGTGTCGCCGAGGACGACGCCGACGCCGGGCATGATCTTCAGGTCGGCGGGCGTACGGCCGTATCGCGCCAGGCGCCGCTTCACATCGGCGGAGAAGGCCCGGCCCTCCTCCAGCGAACTGTGCCGGGTGAAGACCACGTCGGCCGTGGAGGCCGCGAACTCGCGTCCCTCGTCGGAGTCGCCGGCCTGGATGACGACCGGGTGCCCCTGCGGGGAGCGCGGCAGACCGAACTCGCCCGCGATGTCGAAGTGCCGTCCCCGGTGCGCGAAGGGCCGGGGCACGCCGTCCGGAGTCCAGGAGTCCCACAACTCCCGTGCCGTGGCCACGAATTCGGCGGCGCGTGAGTACCGGTCCGCCCGGTCGAGGTAGCCGCCGCGCCGGAAGTTCTCGCCGGTGAAGGCATCCGAGGAGGTCACCACGTTCCACGCCGCCCGGCCCCCGCTGAGGTGGTCCGACGTGGCGAGCCTGCGAGCGAGTTCGTACGGCTCGTTGAAGGTGGCGTTGACCGTGGCGGCGAGGCCGAGCCGGTCGGTGACGGCGGCGAGCGCGTTCAGCACGGTGAGGGACTCGGGCCGCCCCACCACGTCCAGGTCGTGGACACGGCCCTTGTGTTCGCGCAGCCGCAGTCCCTCGGCGAGGAAGAAGAAGTCGAACAGCCCGCGTTCGGCGGTGCGGGCCAGGTGCTCGAAGGAGGAGAACTCGATCTGCGACCGCGAGCGCGGATCGGCCCAGACGGTGGTGTTGTTGACGCCGGGAAAGTGCGCCGCGAGATGCATCCGCCTGGTCATGAGGTCTCCCCCGCGTACTGGTTGGCGGGCCGGGCGAGGCCCAGATGCTCCCGGAGCGTGCTGCCCGGGTAGAAGGTGCGGAACAGTCCCCGGTGTTGCAGCAGCGCCACCGTGCCGTTGACGAGACGTTCCAGGTCACGGCGGGGTTCGGTGGGGACGAGATGGAAGCCGTCGACCGTGCCCTCCTGGTACCAGGAGGTGATCAGCTCGGCGAGGTCGACGGGGCCGCCCCGGTACAGCGGGCCCCACGCGGTCGGCCGGGGGCCGCCCCCGCCGTGGCCCGGCTCGGCCGCGTACTCCCCGTCGCCGAGGTCGACGACCAGGCTCGCCAGGACACGCAGCTCGTCCGGATCCCGCCCGGACTCGGCGGCGTACCGCCGCAGTTGGTCCCGTACGGCGGTGGCCTGCGCGGAGCTCGCGGCCCGCACGAGCGCCACGTCGGCGTGACGGCCCGCGGTCCGCCGGGCGGGCCCGTCGGTGGCGTCGATCACGCGGACGGGGTGGCCCTGCGGGGGACGCGGCACGATCGACGGCCCCCTGACCGAGAAGGCGGAGCCGGTGAAGTCGACGTGGTGGAGCTTGTCCCGGTCGATGAAGCGGCCGGTGGCCTCGTCCCGGATCTCGGCGTCGTCCTCCCAGCTGTCCCACAACCTGGCGGCCACGTCGGCGACTTCATCGGCCTCCTGCCACAGCGCGTCGGCCGGCGCCGAGTGCCGGCGGCCGAAGAGGCGGGCCTCGCCCTCGGTCCTCGACACCTCGATCCGCCAGCCGGCCCGGCCGCGGCTGACCCAGTCGAGGGTCGCGACGGCGGCCTGCACATGGAAGGGCTCGGTGTGCGTGGTGGTGACGGTGGGGACCAGGCCGATCCGGCCGGTGGTGGGCGCGATCCGGGACAGCACCGAGAGCGCGTCGGGCCCCGGGCGGGCGAAGGTGTCGTCCAGCGTCACGAAGTCGAGGCCGCCGTGCTCGGCGAGGCGCGCGAGGGCCACATAGGGGTCGGCGTCGTGGACGGACGGCTGGTCGAGGGCGGCGGCCAGATGCAGCATCACAGCACCTTCGAGAGGAACGCCCGCGTGCGCGCGTGCCGCGGACAGGCGTCGGTCGCGTCGGCGAGGTGGACGGACCTGATGTCGACCATGACAGTCATCGATGGACTTCCTTAGCCGTGGAGGGGGTCAGGCGGCCGCGCGGCGGGCGAGCGCGCTGATGAACACCAGCGCGGCCCGTGCCGTGGCGTCGTTCTGCCGGAAGGCCGGCCCGCCGGTGCGCGGCCGGGTGAAGGCGCCGGGGGTACGGCCGTCGGTGTAGGGCCCGAGCGCGAACCGCCGGGGGTGCGGCCGGCCCGACCGGTCGAGGATCCGCCCGTCGTCGGGGTCCACCCTGAGCAGCCCCTCGGGCGTCTCGGCGGCCCCGTCGGCGTGCAGCCGCCGCAGCAGGGGGTCGCGGGCCCGTGCGACCGTGGGTTCCGGCAGCCGCGCCTCGACCAGCGCCCGGGCCTCGACGACCGCCCCCGGCACGGTGGCGCTCGCCGCCCGGAACACGCCGTCCTCGGCGGTGACGGTCATGTCGGCGCCGACGAAGTTCAGCAGGCCCGCCCGGGACAGTGCCTGCATCTGCCGCAGCCGGGGGCCGGGCGGCCCGGAGGCGAGGTAGCTGAAGAAGCCGTGCCACCAGGGCCCGATGTCCCCGAGCCGGACCAGCTGGCCGTAGACGGACAGCAGCCCGAGGAAGACCGCCAGGTCCGGGCTGTACGACGGATCATGACGTCGGTTCAGGTCCCGCTCGACGTATCCGCGCATCCCCTCCTGGAACGCCTCGAAGGACCCGTATCGCACCCCGTCCAGCGGCCGGTCGAGCGCGGCGAGGTCGAGCCGGTCGGCGGGGTCGGGCACGGCGGACGCGACCAGGGCGGCCCGCCCGGCCGGATCCTCGGCGGCCGCGTACTTCTCCTCGAAGACGCTCCAGGACAGGGTCGTCCGCTCGGGGTGGACCGTGAACAGCCGGTGGTAGTGCGCGAACCCGAGCTCCTTCTCGATCAGCGGCCACACGTCCCGCCCGAAGTGGAACCCCGGCCGGGCGAGCAGCGCGTCGACCTCGGCGGGCCCGAAGTACCGCGGCAGCGGCGGCCGTTCACCGGTCCAGTCGTAGCCGATCTTCGAGTGGTACGGCACTCCGCGCCGCGATCCGACGTACAGCACCGGTTCCCGTCCCGAGGGCACATAGGTGTCCCCCTCGTACCGCCCGCCGCGCCCCTCGGTGAGCAGCACCATCAGGTCGACGAAGGCCAGCCCGAAGCCGCGGACCAGGACGGGCTCGCCGGGGGCGAGCGGGGACAGATCGCTGTCGGCGGTGAAGTCCGGCGGCAGATGGACGAGGTCGTGCTCACGGGCGTAGGCGGCCAGGCCGGCCTGCTGCTCGTCGAGTTCGGCGTCCAGGTGGCCGAGGGCGAGGACGACGAGGTCGGCGAGGAGGGGGCGCGGTCGGTCCTCCAGCCACACCTGCTGGCGGCCCTCGCGGGGACCGCTCACGCGCAGGGCGCGGCGGGGATGGTGATGGACGGTCACCGACGCAGGCAGGGCGGCCACCGCCCGGTCGTGCACCCACCTGAGATAGGCGCCCTGCGTCGGGCGATCGGCGAAGGTGCGGCCGTCGACGGCGGCCCACTCGTGCAGCGTGGGTCCGGGCCGCACCGGCCCCTCCATCGGCACCGTCTCGTCGGTGAACATGGTGATGTCCTCGGCGTGCGAGTTCATCCACAGCAGTGGTGACTGCGCCTGCCGCCAGATCCGCCCGGCGCCGGGCCGGTGCGGGTCCACCAGATGCACGTCGAGCCCCGAACCGGCGTACAGCTCCGGCGCGTTGGCGGCGATCCGCTCGATCAGTCCGGTCCCCCGCGGTCCGGCCCCGACGATGACGAGAGAGGACCTCATCGGGCGCTCCCGGAGCCTCGCGCGTAGTGCTTCTCCACGTAGTACTGGCCGACGCCGAGCACCGAGGTCACGACGGTGTACCAGACGGTGGCCACCATCAGCAGCGGGATGACCTGGTAGGTGCGGTGGTAGACGAGCTGCACCGAGTAGAGCAGGTCCTGCACGGCGATGACGCTGACAATGGAGGTGCCCTTCAGGGTGCCGATCAGCAGGTTCCCGGCGGGCGGCACGATGGAGCGCATCGCCTGCGGGAGCACGATCCGCCGCCATCGCCGCCACCGGCTCAGACCCAGCGCCTGGGCCGCCTCGATCTGGCCCCGGTCGACGGAGAGGATCCCGCCGCGCACGATCTCGGCGGCGTACGCGGCCTCGTGCAGGGTGAGGCCGATGACCGCGACGGTGACCGGCCCGAGCAGGTCGACCGTCCGCACCCCGAGGATCTGCGGGTACAGCGCCCCGATGTTGAACCAGAGGAGCAGCTGCACCAGGATCGGGATCGACCGGAACAGCCAGACGTATCCCCAACTGACGCTTCTGAGCACGGGGTTGGTGGAGATCCGGGCGGCCGCGAGGAGGGTGCCGAGCGCGAAGCCGAGCACCATCACGACCGCGGTCAGCCACAGGGTGAGCCACAGGCCGCGCAGCACGGCGTCCGAGGTGAAGTAGTCGGCGACGACGCCCCACCGGAACGCCTCGTTGCGCAGCACCGAGGTGAGCGCGAGGCCGAGGAGCGTCAGGACGGCGAGGGCCGCCGCCCACTGGCCGAGGCGGCGCTGCGGGACGATCCGCAAGGAGTCCGCGTGTTCCGGTGTGTCCGGCGCGGCGGGGGCTTTGGCGAGGGTGTCGGAGGACATGCGAGGGCTCCGTGACATCGAGTCAGAAGAAGAACTCGGACGGGTGCCTTCACACGGATGCGGCCGAGCCCCTCAGCAGGGCCGCCCTTGGAGACTACGGGTGT
Organism: Streptomyces lincolnensis; assembly: GCF_001685355.1. Lineage (GTDB taxonomy): Bacteria > Actinomycetota > Actinomycetes > Streptomycetales > Streptomycetaceae > Streptomyces > Streptomyces lincolnensis. Next base: position 2,392,889 of record NZ_CP016438.1, read on the forward strand.
GTTTCCCGGACCTGTCAAGGCTGTCCATACTGTGAGCCGTACGTCTCAACTCGGTTGACGCACCACCGGATGCCTGTTCCACTTGCCCCATGCATCCACAGCAGTGGCTGGTCAAGCGCTCCCACATCGACTTCGGTCGCGTGTGGTCCTCCTCCTGTTGAGCCGACCCCGCTGCGCGCCCTGATTCCGTAGGGCGCCTTTCGCGTTCTCACCGCTTCCCTGTTCTCCCCCCGTTCTCTCCTGCTTCGCCTTCACACGCGCCCTCCCCTCACCCAGCGCTTTCTCGCTCCCAGGAGACCGCCCCGCCATGCGTACGCCCATGCGTGCCCGAAACGCCCTCTTCATCCCCTTCGCCCTCATCACCGCGGGCACTCTGCTGCTGACCGGGTGCGGTTCCGGCACGGACGCGGTCAACGCCTCGTCCCGGTCGGAGGGGATCCCCACCACGGACGTCGTCTCCGCCGTCAAGAAGGACGAGACGGCGGCCGGACTGCTGCCCGCCGGTACCAGAACCCTCACCCTCGCCGTCAGCGTCTCCGGCCAGCCGCCCGGCACCTCGATCCTGGACGACGGCAAGACCCTGGCCGGCCAGGACGTCGACTTCGCGAACGCCGTCGCCAAGGTCCTCGGCCTCCACCTCACGACGGAACAAGCGAGCTTCGAGGCGATCCTGCCCGCCCTCGACAGCGGCAGGTACGACCTCGGTGTCGGCAACTTCGGCGTCACCGACGAGCGCCGCAGGACGATCGACTTCGTCACCTACATCAACGACGGCCAGGGCTTCGCCGTCCGCCAGGACAGCAAGCAGGCCAAGGTGACCGACCTCCGGCAGCTGTGCGGCCTGAAGGTCGCGACCGGCGCGGGCACCACCTTCGAGGCCACCCTGGAGAAGAACAGGCACCTGTGCGCCGACGCCGGCGAGAAGGCCTACGAGGTGCAGACCTACAGCGAGCAGAGCGCCGTCTGGTCCTCGCTCCAACAGGGCCGCAGCGACATCGTGATGTCCACGATCAACGGCCTGCGCTACGCCGTCGCCCACCAGGAGGGCCTGAAGTTCCTGGGCGAGTTCCACCGCCTCGACGTCGGCTTCGCCTTCAAGAAGGGCACGAAACTGGCCCCCGCCTTCCAGGCCGCGGTGAACACACTGATCGCGGACGGGACGTACGCCGACATCCTGAAGAAGTGGAACACGACGGGCTCGGCACTCACCAAGTCCGAGATCTCCCCACCGGAACTGAAGAACCAGTGACGTCCGGCCGCCCTAACAGCAGTCGCAGCAGCAGTCGCACCCGTCGTCGCAGTCACGGCAGACGCCCTCGCGCTTCTTGCGGGACCACGGACCCTCGTACTCCTTGGCACAGCACAGCTTGCAGGTGCAGCACAGCAGCCAGAACATCCCGCAACCGGCCCAGAACCCGCGCCGTCCCCTGGGCGGCTGGGGTGCGGGCCCGCCCCCGAACCCGCCGAATCCACCACCCCCGCCATCACCCGGCGCTCCCCCACCGCCCGCGAAGGGGTTCCCGCCGGCGTACGGATTCCCGCCCGTGTACGGCTGTTGCGGCGGCTGCCCGGAGGGGTCGTACGGACCGTGCTGGTGGGAGGCGCACACCGGCACGGTGCCGAACGCCCGGTCCACCGAGCGCCGCAGCTCGTGCACGAGCAGCAGATGGGCGAGCCCCGCGTCCGTGAACTCGGCCTCGCGCAGCGCGAGCCGGATCCCGTGCAGGGCGTCGTCGGCGAGCCGCCGGGCCTGCGCCAAGGACGTACCGGTCGCCGCGAGGGGATTCCAGGCGCCCGACACGGCGTCGGCCTCCCTGTCCTCCACGGCGTCCAGGAGGTGCGCGAGCCGCCCGAAGAGGCGTCCGGCCTCGGCGAGCGGCTGAGCGTTGCCCGGCCGTCCGGCCAGCAGCGCGGTGTGCGCGAAGGCCGCGGCGGTCGCGGTCTCGGTCGGCTCGGTGACCGTCAGCAGGGGTGTTCCGGGCCCGGCGAGCGTCTCGATGCCGAGCTGCCGGTCCACGGCGTCGACCAGGACGGCCGTGTCGAACCCGACGTCGAGACCGGTGCGCCCCCCGGCCCGCCCCCAGCTCGTGGCGATCCGCCGGGCGGCGAGTGCCACCGGCCGGCGGGCCAGCACCCCGTCCCCGTCGGCGACATGGTCACGCACCTTGGCCGAGGCGAGCACCAGCGAGACGGCCGCCGCGAGCCGCGCCCCCTCGCCGTGCGCGACGGAGGCGGTGCGCATTCCCCGCAACGGGCAGGGTCCCGCCGTACGGCGTCCGCCGCCGGGTTTTTCCGCCTGAGCCTCCGTCAAAACCGATATCAGCAGCCCGTCATAGTTCGTCACGACCCGAGCGAACTGACCGTGGTCCGTGCGCAGCGCGAGGCACAGCCCGCACAAATGCGCCATCCACTGGTCCTTGAGGCTCCGGCCCAGCCTGTGTGAACAGGGTCTGACCATTCCGAACACGACATCCCCCCGTGGTGCGTGCGTCGTTGAACTGCGCTGAGCTGCGGCATCGTACCGGCGCTTCGTTCACCCGTACGCACCGCCCATCACCCATACGCCGTGAAGAATCATATTTCACTCACAGTCAGCAGCTGTTTACGACACGACCCTTGGGACACATGGACTCTGTACGAATCCGCTGTGCACCAGTACCGTCACAAACCCCCCGCGCGGCGTCTATCCACTTGGCGCGACGTCCGCATCATGGATGACCATAGGGATGCGGAAAGCAAGAAAGACCGCTGTGAGAGGAGGCGTCCATGGGATCGGTGCGCAAGGCGAGTGCCTGGCTGGGCCTCGTTGACGACAACGATGACGAGCGTTACTACGACGACGACTACTCCGAAGGGGCCGAGCCCGGGGAGGCCTGGGTCACCGACCCGCGGGTCAAGGTGGCCTCGGACGTGGCGGAGGAGAAGGGGCGTCGGATCGGCACGGTCACGCCGGACAGCTTCCGGGACGCCCGTGCCATCGGTGAGCTGTTCCGGGACGGCGTCCCGGTCATCATGAACCTCACGGCCATGGAGGCCGGCGACGCCAAGCGGGTCGTCGACTTCGCGGCCGGGCTGATCTTCGGCCTGCGTGGTTCGATCGAGCGGGTCTCCACCCGGGTGTTCCTGCTGACCCCCTCCAACACCGAGATCGTGAACGGCGACCCGGCCGCGCACCGCTCGGACGGCTTCTTCAACCAGAGCTGAGGCAGGGCCGCTCACCGGCCCTGCCCCCGCGCAGGGTCCACCGAGAGGCTTTACCGGAACGCGTCGAGTCCGGTGAGCGCCTTGCCCAGCACCAGCTGGTGCATCTCGACGGTGCCCTCATAGGTGAGCACCGACTCGAGGTTGGTCGCGTGCCGCATCACCGGGTATTCGAGCGAGATCCCGTTGGCACCGAGGATCGTGCGGGCCGTACGGCAGATGTCGATGGCCTCGCGGACGTTGTTGAGCTTGCCGAAGCTGACCTGCTCGGGACGCAGGCGGCCGGCGTCCATGCGCCGCCCCAGATGGTGGGCGAGCAGAATCCCCTTGTGCAGTTCGACCGCCATGTCGGCGAGCTTGGCCTGGGTGAGCTGGAAGCCGCCGATCGGCCGCCCGAACTGCTCCCGTGACTTCGCGTAGTCGACCGCGGTCTCGAAACAGGACCGCGCCGCTCCCATCGCGCCCCAGACGATTCCGTAGCGGGCGTGGGAGAGACAGCTGAGCGGTCCCTTCAGCCCGACGACCTCCGGCAGCACGGCGTCGGCGGGCAGCCGTACGTCGTCGAGCACGAGCTCGCTGGTGACACTCGCCCGCAGCGACCACTTGTGCTTGATCTCCGGGGCGGAGAAGCCGGGGCTGTCGGTGGGGACGACGAAGCCGCGGATCCCCTCGTCGGTCTGCGCCCACACGACGGCCACCCCGGCGACGGAACCGTTGGTGATCCACATCTTGCGCCCGTTCAGGACCCAGTCCGTGCCGTCCTTCTTGGCGTACGTCCGCATGGCGGCGGGGTCGGAGCCGTGGTCCGGCTCGGTCAGCCCGAAGCAGCCGATGACCTCACCGGCCGCCATGCGCGGCAGCCAGGCCCGCTTCTGCTCCTCGGAGCCGAACCGGTGGATGGCGTACATGGCGAGGGAGCCCTGCACGGAGACCAGGGAGCGGATCCCGGAGTCGGCGGCCTCCAGCTCCAGGCAGGCCAGCCCGTACTGCACCGCGCTGGCGCCGGCACAGCCGTATCCGGTGAGCGACATGCCGAGCGCGCCGATCCCGCCGAGTTCACGCGCGAGCTCCCTGATGCCGGGCAGTTCGCCCGTCTCGTACCACTCGGCGACATACGGCAGCACCCGGTCCGCGGCCCAGTCCCGCACGGTCTGCCGGATCGCCAGGTCCTCCGGCTCCAGCAGGTCGTCGATCCCGAGGGGGTCGGCGGGGTCGAAGGGGGGCGGCTTCGTGGACGCGGACATGGGGCACCCTCCGGCAGGGAACGGCCGGGCAACGGCCGTGGAACGGACAGAGAACTCGAAAACTAGCACCGCTAGTTACGACTCCGGGGCCGACGTTACGGTGCAGTCTTCCGCACGTCCAGAGGGACCGATGTCAGGCCGAGACGCGGGATTCGCTGACTTCCCTGGGCGAGGGAAGCTCCACGGGCCCGGCCTCCTCGTCGCCGCACTGCATGGTGCGCGGCAGCCGCAGCGCCATCACCGCGCCCAGCAGCAGCAGGCCCGCGCTGACCAGCAGCGTCACATGCAGCCCGTGCACGAAGCACTCCTGGGCGGTGCGGCGCAGGGTGACTCCGGCGGGCCCGCCGAGCCGGTCGGCGATCTCGTAGGCCTCCCCCAGCGAATGCCCCGCCGCCGCGGACGCGGACGCGGGGACCCCGGGCACGGAGCTGAGTCCGGGCGTGTACGCCGCGTTCATCACGCTGCCGAGCAGGGCGATGCCGATGCCCGCGCCCAGCTGGTAGGAGGTCTCGCCGATCGCGGCCGCGCCGCCCGCCTGCTCCGGCGGGGCCTCGCTCAGCATCGACTCGTAGGCCCCGAACAGGGTCGTCTCCAGGCCGAAGCCCAGCAGGACGAAGCCGCACAGCAGCAGGCCCGTGTTGTCCTCGCCGCCCATCGCGGTCAGCAGCACCACGGCCACCGCGGTCAGGCAGAAGCCGAGGCTCACCATCCGCCGCGGCCCGAACCGCCGCAGCATCCGCGCGCCCGCCAGACCGGCGCCCATCGCCGCGACGGTCAGCGGCAGCAGCCGTAGACCGGTCTCCAGCGGGGACAGGCCCAGCACCAGCTGGAGGTACTGCGCCGCGATCAGTTCCAGGCCCACCAGCGCGAGCATCGCCAGCACGATGCACCCCACCGACGTGCTGAACGCCGGCCGGGCGAACATCCGCAGGTCCACCAGGGGATGCTTCAGCCGCCGTTGACGCCGGACGAAGAAGAAGACCAGTACCGCGCCCACCAGCAGCGGCACCACGGAGAACACGTCCAGGTCGCCGCTGCCGAGCCGCTTCACGCCCAGCACCAGGGCGAACAGGCCGGCCGCCGCCATCAGTGCCCCGATCACGTCCCACGGGCCGTTCCGGTCGCCCTTGGACTCGGGCAGCAGAAGTCGGCCGATCGGGAGGCTGACGATCATGAGCGGGATGTTGACGAGGAAGACCGAGCCCCACCAGAAGTGCTCCAGCAGGAAGCCGCCGAGCAGCGGTCCGACGGCCGCGCCGACCGCGGCCACCGCGCTCCAGATGCCTATCGCGAGCGCCCGTTCACGCCGGTCGGGAAAGACCTGGCGGAGGATGGACAGGGTCGCGGGCATGATCATCGCGCCGCCGACGCCGAGCAGCGCCCGCGCCACGATCAGCACCTGGGCGGTGTCGGCGAGGGCCGCCATGGCGGAGGCGACGCCGAACAGCGCGTATCCCAGCAGCAGGACGCGTCTGCGGCCGACGCGATCGCCGAGCGTGCCGAACAGGATCAGCAGCGAGGCGCAGACGAGGGGGTAGACGTCGACGATCCAGAGCAGCTCTATCGCGCCGGGCCTGAGGTCCTCGGTGACGGCGGGCACCGCGACGTGCAGCACGGTCGCGTCCACGGCGACCAGGAGCAGGCTGACACAGAGGACGACGAGGACGACCCAGCGGTTGGCACCGGCCCCGGCCGCCCGACGGCGCAGCCCGACGGCGGCCGTGGTCGTCCCGGACATGTACGTACCTCCCAGATGTTCCCTCGCGTTCGGCGGGCTCACGGGGTGGGGACTCCCCGCGACTCGGCCGGAGAGGAGCGGTGGTCCCCGGCCCGCGCAGCAAATGCGAGTGACACGTCAGCGTACGCGAGTTCGCGCCGGAGCCGAGTGGCGGACCTCTCAGACTTCGGACGGAACACGTGTGGCGTACGCCACTTCCCTCCCCCGCGCACCCGCCCCGCCGGACCCGGCGTTTCACCCCGCGGTCGATAATCGGGCCCGTGACCGATCTTGCGACGCGCCCGACACCCGGCGCCACGGCCCTGCGCCGGGCGGCCCCCGCCCTCCTCGGGTACGCGGCCGTCCGTGCCCTGGGGCTGCTGACGCTGGCCCTGTGGAGCGCGGCGCGCGACAAGAGCGCGTACACCTTGCTGACGGCCCGCTGGGACGCCCTGTGGTACACGAGGGTCGCCGAACTCGGCTACGGCTACGAGGTGCGCCTGCCGAACGGCGACGTGCACTCCAATCTCGCCTTCTTCCCGCTCCTGCCCTGGCTGGAGCGGCTGCTGGCCAGGGCGACCCCGCTGTCGTACGCCGACGCGGGCTTCGTGGTCTCCCTCGTCGCCTCCCTGGCGGCGGCCTGGGGGATCTTCGCGGTCGCCGATCATGTCCACGGCCGTCGGGCCGGCGTCTGCGCGGTCCTGCTGTGGGCCGTGCTGCCCGTCGGGATCGTGCAGTCCATGGCGTACAGCGAGTCCCTGTTCACCGCCCTGGCCGCCTGGTCGCTGTACGCGGTCCTCACCGGCCGCTGGGTGACCGCGGGCGTCCTGGCCGCCCTGGCCGGTCTGACCCGACCGGTGGGGCTCGCGGTGGTCGCGGCCCTGTGGGCGGCGGCGATCGCCGCCCACCTGCGCGACCGGCACACCCCGCACGCCACCGCCCGCCGCGCCCTCGGCATGGCCCTCGCCCCCCTGGGCGCCGCCGCCTACGTCCTGTGGGTCGGCCATCACACCGGCAAGGGCCCGCTCGGCTATCTCGACGTCCAGGCCGGCTGGCGCAACGGCTTCGACGGCGGCCAGGCCTTCGCCCGGTTCGTCGCCGACAAGTTCACGTCGTTCCCGTCGGCGCTGGCGGGCGTCGGCCTGATCATCGGCGTGGGGCTGGTCGTCTGGCTGTACGTCGTCTGTGTACGGCAGGGCCAGCCGCTGCCGCTTCTCGTGTACGCGGGAGTCGTCACCGTCCTCGCGCTGTGCGCGTCGAGCTACTTCGGCTCGAAACCGCGCCTCCTGCTGCCGGCCTTCCCCTTGCTGCTGCCCCTCGCCCTGGCCCTCGCCCGACTGCGTCGGTCCAGGTCGGCGGCGGTGCTGGGCGTGATCGCCGTCGCGGCGGCGCTCTACGGGGCGTTCTGGCTGAACGGCTCGGGTCCGCCATGATCCACTCCGGAGCGCCGGTGAACGCCGGTGAGCGTCCGGATAATTCCAGCCCATGATTCGGTGAACGAATTCATAAGCCACTTAAAACCGTCACCCGAAACGATCAAAGGAATTGAAGGGCACCGTCCTCCAGCATTAGGGATTCCTCGGAAATAAACCTCTCCCTGAGAGGAATCCCACATCACATCGTCATCACAAAGCCGTGGATTCGACCGGGAACTGCGCTCACTCGCTGTAACGTCGATTGGGTGCGTACCGAACGAAAGCTCACCCGTCTGGACCGGGTGTTCGCGAGGCTGGACCGTGAGCCGGAACGACCGGCCCACATCGATGTGCCGAAGATGAGCCGGCACCGGGTCGTGCTGCTCCTGGCGACCCTGGCCTTCTATCTGGCGATCGTGTGGGCCGTCGTGATCACGTCCTGGCTGGTCCGTCTGGACTGGCAGGTCATGTTCTTCCGCCCGTACCAGCAGTGGTCGGAGATCCACTGGTTCGTCGACTACTACGTGGTGCTCGGCCAGCGCGGCCCGACCGCGGTGATGGTCTCGGCCTGGCTCGGCTGGCGCTCCTGGAGACAGCACACCCTGCGCCCCCTGCTGACCCTGGGCGCCTCACTGCTGCTGCTCAACATCACGGTCGGCGCCGCCAAGTACGGCATGGGCAGACTCGGTCCGCACTACGCGACCACCATCGGCTCGAACGAGATGGGTCTGGGCGGCGATATATTTCCCAGCGGCCACACCGCGAACGCGGTGGTGACCTGGGGGATCCTGGCGTATCTGGCCTCCACCCCGCAGGCGCGCCGCTGGCTGTCCGCCCTGTCCGCGGTGGTCTCGCTCGGTGTCGGCATGGCCACCGTCTATCTCGGTACGCACTGGCTCAGCGACGTGCTCCTCGGCTGGGCCGCGGGTCTGCTGATCCTGCTGGCGCTGCCCTGGTTCGAGCCGCTGATCGACCGGGCCGAGGCCGCGATCTTCGATCTGCGCGACCGCTGGCGCGCCCGCCGCGGCGCCCCCGCCCGGTCTCCGCTGTCCCCCGTGGAGACTCCGGTGCGGCTCAAGCCGCGCACCGCACCCCAGAACGAGACCGCGGCCCGCTCGCCCCGGGCGGCGCCGGTCTACCTGGCCCCCGGCCCGCACACACCCCGCTCGGAGCGCACCCCGGTCACTCCGGCCGGCAGCCGCCGCCCACCGCACCCGGACCGCGTCGTGCGGAGCGCGGCCTCCACGCCCCGCCCCCTGGCGGGCGGCTGACGGGCGGCGGGCACACACTGGACAGTGGGGTTCGGTACGCACAACCGCCCCGCGACGACGACGGCCCCGGTCCCCTTCGAGGAACCGGGGCCGTCGCCCGTGTCAGGGGCGCGGTCAGCCCTTCCAGGCGCGGGCCACCCGGCCGTCCTTCACCTCGAAGTTCAGCCGTCCCACGCGGTACTCCATCGTGATGATGGCCCCCGGCGGCAGCGAGCGCACCGCCGACCACCCCCGCTCGCGCGCCAGCCGTTCGGCGCCATCGGAATCCAGACCGACGTAGCTGTCGGGATTGTCGTCGGGTTCGGCGGGAGGTGTCGGAATGGGTGCCATGTGCCCACGCTAGGCCCTGTCCGTCGACCGGGGAAGTCCGGCCCCGTACCCCGCGTCACACGTCCCTCGCCGGTCACGCTTCTGTCACAGAATCACGACACGCGTTTCGGGCAATACCAGTCACACGTACGAGCGGTTCGCTGGTCCTTCCGCAGGGAATCGAACGCAATTCCCGCGTGTCGCACCGGCCCACGGAATAGCCCGGCGGAAAGTTCCCGGGAGAACCGCCCCGGGACCCTTTCTCCGGCCGATTCCGCACGGGTCGGTGGGAACTGACGCCACATAGGGAATACACGGGCGCGGCACAGATCCCCCGTACGCCCCCTGTCGGAGTGCGCGGCGGCGCGAGCATCATGGCGTGGGCTCGCGGGTACGCGTGGCGCGGGCTTCGGGGGCCCGGGCGCGACGAGCGAAGGGGCGAGCGATGGGGACGCAGACCGCGCAGGCGACGGCGGAGCACGTGCCGGGCAAGCGGCACGGCAGTGTGGTCGTCGACTGGCTGACCACCACCGACCACAAGAAGATCGGGCATCTCTACCTGATCACGTCGTTCGGGTTCTTCCTGATCGCCGGGGTCATGGCACTGCTGATGCGCGCCGAACTGGCCCGGCCGGGACTGCAACTGGTGGACAACCAGCAGTTCAACCAGCTGTTCACCATGCACGGCACGATCATGCTGCTGCTGTTCGCGACCCCGAGCTTCGCCGGATTCGCCAACGAGCTGATGCCGTTGCAGATCGGCGCCCCGGACGTGGCCTTCCCGCGGCTGAACATGTTGTCGTACTGGCTGTTCCTCTTCGGCGGTCTGATCGTGCTCGGCTCGCTGCTGGTGCCCTCGGGTCCGGCCGCCTTCGGCTGGTTCGCCTACGCGCCGCTCAACGACTCCGCGCACTCCCCCGGTGTCGGCCCCGACCTGTGGATCATGGGCCTGGCGCTCTCCGGCTTCGGCACGATCCTCGGCGCGGTCAACTTCATCACCACGATCATCGGGATGCGCGCCCCCGGCATGACGATGTTCCGGATGCCGATCTTCGTCTGGAACACGCTGTTCACGTCGATCCTGATCCTGCTGGCGTTCCCGGTGCTGGCGGCGGCCCTGCTGGTGCTGGAGGCGGACCGGCGGTTCGGCTCACAGGTCTTCGACGCGGCCAACGGCGGGGCGATCCTGTGGCAGCACCTGTTCTGGTTCTTCGGGCATCCCGAGGTGTACATCATCGCGCTGCCGTTCTTCGGCATCATCACGGAGATCATTCCGGTCTTCAGCCGGAAGCCGATCTTCGGTTATCTGACACTGGTCGCGGCGACGATGTCGATCACCGGCCTGTCGGTGGTCGTCTGGGCGCACCACATGTTCGCGACCGGCGCGGTGCTGCTGCCGTTCTTCTCCTTCATGAGCTTCCTGATCGCGGTGCCCACGGGGGTGAAGTTCTTCAACTGGACCGGCACCATGCTCAAGGGCTCGCTGTCCTTCGAGACGCCGATGCTGTGGGCGGTCGGCTTCCTGGTGTCGTTCCTGTTCGGCGGCCTGACCGGGGTGATCCTGGCGTCGCCGCCGCTGGACTTCCACGTCACCGACACCTACTTCGTGGTCGCGCACTTCCACTACGTCGTCTTCGGCACGGTCGTCTTCGCGACCTTCGCCGGGTTCTACTTCTGGTGGCCCAAGTTCACCGGGAAGATGCTCGACGAGCGGCTGGGCAAGATCCAGTTCTGGACGCTGTTCGTCGGCTTCCACACCACGTTCCTGGTGCAGCACTGGCTGGGCGCGGAGGGCATGCCCCGCCGGTACGCCGACTACCTCGCCGCCGACGGCTTCACCGCGCTCAACACGCTGTCGACGATCGGCGCGTTCCTGCTCGGCATCTCCACACTGCCGTTCCTCTACAACGTCTGGAAGACCGCGAAGTACGGCAAGAAGGTCGACGTCGACGACCCGTGGGGCTTCGGCCGGTCCCTGGAGTGGGCGACCGCCTGCCCGCCGCCGCGGCACAACTTCACGACGCTGCCCCGGGTCCGCTCGGAGTCCCCGGCGTTCGACCTGCACCATCCGGAGTACGCGGCACAGGCTCCGCAGCCCGAGCCGAAGAGCGAGCAAGCGCGCGAGCGAGGCGGCCACTAGCCGTCCCGATCGCCTCGGTCAGCTCGGCCGGCTCCAGCACCTCGAACTCGAAGCCCAGCAGCATCACGTGGATCACCATCACGTCGAGGCTCCCGGCGCCGGTACGCAGGATGCAGGTGTCCGGACCGTCGGGTTCGAGCGTCCCCGCGGTCGGCGAGATCCGCTCGGCGGCCTCCTCGACGGACGCGAACAGCCGGACGACGGCGTGCGCGGCGTACACGCGGGTGGAGACGCCCTGGGAGACATAGGCGGCCAGGTCCTGGGCGGGCGGTGTGCGCGGGGCGAAGCGCGGCCCGTGCGGCGGCTTGGGCGTGATGCGGTCGACGCGGAAGGTACGCCAGTCGGCGCGGTCGAGGTCCCAGGCCACCAGGTACCAGCGGCGCTCGCTGCACACCAGGCGGTGCGGTTCGACGGTACGGCGGGTGGGGGTGCCCTCGTGGTCCCGGTACTCGAAGCGCAGGCGCTCGGCGTCCCGGCACAGGTTGGCCAGTTCGGTGAGGACGGCCGGGTCGGCGGCCGAGGGCAGCGGGCCGCGCAGCATCGGCACCGTGAAGGCGTTCAGGGCGCTCACCCGGCGGCGCAGCCGGCCCGGCAGGACCTGCTCCAGCTTGGCGAGGGCCCGCACCGAGGTCTCCCCGATGCCGTCGACGCCCTGTCCGGCGGCCGTGCGCAGCCCCACGGCGACGGCCACGGCCTCGTCGTCGTCCAGCAGCAGCGGGGGCAGCTCGGCGCCCGCGCCCAGCTGGTAGCCGCCGCCGGTGCCCGGACTGGCGTTGACGGGATAGCCAAGCTCCCGCAGCCGGTCCACGTCCCGGCGGATCGTGCGCGGGGTGACGTCGAGGCGCTCCGCCAGGGCGGCGCCGGACCATTCGCGGTGGGCCTGGAGCAGCGAGAGCAGACGCAGCAGCCGTGCCGAGGTCTCCAACATGCTCCGAGTCTGCCAGCGATCGCGGACAGGTACTGTCCGCAAGGCTGTCTCAGATGGCGGGTCGGGTCACCGAGACCGACAGGTCGTTGTCCCGCGTGAAGTACGGTCCCGCCTCCAGCGGCTCGTGCGGCGTCCGCACGAGCGTCCGGGGGTAGGTGAGCACGGCCTTCTTGTCGGCGATGTCGTCCAGCAGCCGCGCGATCCGCACCCGCGGCCCGGCCTCTCCGCCGGGTCTGAGCCACAGGTCCCAGATGCCGGGAGCGAGCGGCGCGTACGCCACCGAGAGGTCGAACTCGTCCTGGTCGACGGCGACCTCGACGCGGCGGGCGGGGCCCGCGGAGTGCCGGTCCCGCAGTTCGGCGTATGCCTCGGGGGTGAGGCTGGTGCCGTAGACACGGCCGCGGAGAGTCAGTCCGGCGTCCTTGAGCCTCAGGTCGCCCGCCTCGGCGTGCGGGGCGCGCAGCCAGCTGCGGACGGTGAGGTTGCCCTGCCGGGTGGCGTAGGGGATGCGCACGGCGACATGGCCGCGGGAGCCGCTCGGGGTGCGGGCGGCGAGGGAGCGCAGGTCGGTGGTGCCCGGTACGAGACGCCGGGGCTCGTCGTCGGCCGCGCACACGTAGGCGTCCCAGCGGCCCTCTGGCAGGGCGACCGTGCTGGGCAGGGCGGCCCGCAGCCGGCCGTCTCCGGCCGGGACCAGGGGCAGAGCGACCTCCTCGTGCCCGTCAGGCTCGTCGCGTCTGCGCAGCACCAAGTGCGCCACGTCGCTCGTCCCGCGGGCGGTGACGTCGAACGTCAGTCCACCGGCGGAATCGGCGAGGCAGTCGGCGCGCAGCGGTGCGACCCGCGGAGCGGGCATCGTCATACGGTGGGCGTCCTCCCTCGGCCTTTGCTGCCCCTTTAGACCGCCGTTCGGTCCTTTTGGTTGCCTCACACGGCATCTTCACCGTCATCACGGCTGATACGGCAGTTGTGGAACGTCGAAACAAGTGGTGTTCATGTCCCCCTGGGAGACCCATCCCCGCCCGTCCTCCCAGCGGGCCACCGACAGACAGGTCCGGCGACTCCCGGGCGGCTCGGGCATTCGTTCGAACACCACCGGGACGAGCAGTCCGCCCGCGGTGTATCCCTCGCTGCGGTTCACGAAGCCGTCGACGCACGCGCGCGTGACGCCCGTCTCCCGCGCCGCGCAGTCCTTCGCCGCCTCCGCGAACCACCGTGCGGCCGCCCACCCCTCCAGCTGCCACTGCGCGTGCGCCTTGAGGCCCTCGGTGGCGTCCCGGAACTCCCGTACGGCCGGATGGCCGGTGTCCTCGAAGTTGCGGCTGGATCCGGTGGCCCACAGGGCGTTGCGGCAGCGCGGGGCGTCCTTGTAGTCGTCGGGGACGGTGGACGTCCAGTTCTGTACGTTCGTGACCTTGGCGGTGACCTCGACGCCGGCGTCGTCCATGGCCTCGCACAGCCGGGCGTTGCCGTGGCTGTCGATGGCGTCGAAGACCAGGTCGGCGCCCTGTTCCTTCAGGTCGGCCGCCACGGCGCGGAAGTTGGGCAGCGCGAAGTCGACCTGCTCGGTGACGACCTTGTAGCCCTCGGCCCTCAGCCCCCGCTCGACGAGCGAGGCGTAGGCGGCGGACGCGGCCTGGTTGTAGGAGACGACGGCGGCGGTCCGGGCACCGTGCTCGCGCTTGAAGTACCGGTAGACCTCGGTGCCGCCGTACTGCTTGCCGGCCCAGCCGGTGGTGCCGTTCCGGGGCGCGAGGCTGCCGTAGATGCCGTACAGGTGCGGCCAGGTGTCGTAGGCCGCCCCGATGGGCTGGCCGCCGATGTCGGGCACGCGCGCGCGGGAGACGCGGGAGGCGCCCGCGTAGTCGAGGGCGGTGGTCGCGACCAGGGCGACCACCTTGTCCTCGTCGATGAGCCGGTGCACGCAGGTGTTGTTGCCGACGCCACTGCCGCCGTCGTCGCACTCGCGCACCTCGACCTTCCGGCCGTCGATGCCCCCGCGCGCGTTGAGGCGCTCGAAGTACGCCTTGGCGCCGTCGCGCGGTCCGGTGAAGGCGTCGCCGCCGACCGGGCTGGTGGCGCTGGTGATGACGCCGACGCGGATCGGGCCGCTGTCCCGCGCGCCGTCCCGGGTCGCCGTCGCCCGTTCCCGGTGCTCGAAGTCGCTCTCCGGCAGGCGGCTGCCGCAGGCCGTGGCCAGGGCGAGCAGCAGCACCGCGGCGAGGGCCTCAGCAGCCCGGGAGCGCCGAGGCCGAGGCATTGCCGCTCATCGCCACCAACGCGCACAGCGTCTTCGCCGAGACCTTCCAGGTGCCGTCCTGCTCGACCGTGGTCCCGGCGGCGCCCGGCAGGGCGGTGGCGCCGTTCAGCGCCAGGTCGTACGTCACGTTCGCCTCGGTCGGCGAGGTGAACTCCACCTCGGTCACCGTCGCCTGGACCTGCCCGCCGCGCTCGTCACCGCTGAAGGCCGCGAGCACGGGTGCCATCTGCTCGCCGTTCTCCAGGACGGCCTGCTTCTGCTGCGTGGAGGTCTTCGGGTCGAAGAACTTCCGCCAGTTCGTCGCGATCTCCCGCTCGGCCGCGGCGGCGTCGGCGGGCCCGGACGCCGAAGGGGACGCCGGTTCGCTCGTCGTCCGTTCCACCGAGGGTGTGGGAGGCGGGGTGTCGCCGCTCCCGCCCCCGCTGTCGTCACTGCACGCCGTCAGGGCCGCGGCGAGGACGAACACCGCCGCCACCACCAGCCCACGGCTGCCGTTCCCCCACGTGCGGTCGCTCCCGAGAACCATCTGGCTCACCACCGGGTGTCGGTCCGGGCCGTGCGCGCCCGGTGCTTTCAGGGTCAGGTCGTAGGAGGCATAGTGCAAGCCATTGGCTGACATGGACAGGCACGTGCACAGATACCCGACGTGTGGGAGCCAGAGATGCGGACAGGCCGACTGCGGAGCGTGCACCCCGTCCTGTGGGCCGGCTGGGCCGCCCTCGCCGCCGGGGCCGTGCTGTGCGTCCTCGGCTGGTACGGCGTCTCGGGCGAGCGCTACGCCGAGCGCCAGCTGCCCTACCTGGCCTCCTGCACGATTCCCGGCGCCGCCCTGATCATCGCCGGCGCGATCCTCCTCACCCACGCGCGCGGCGCGCTCGCCGCCGCGCGCGTGGAGGAGCTGCACAGCCTGCTGGTGGCCGCCGAGCCCGCCGACGCGGAGGACCCCGACGGGGCGGCGGCCATGCCCCTGGCGGTCAGCGGGGACCTCCTGATGGTCCCGGGCGGCACCCTCTGGCACCGGGCGGACTGCCCGCTGGTCGCCGGGAAGGTGGAGGCCGTACCGGTGGACGCGAAGCTGCTGGCCGGCGGCGAACTGGGCCCCTGCCCGATCTGCGACCCCGCCGAAGACACCGACTGATGTCCTCCCTGACCTACGACCTCACCCTGGCCGGTCTGTCGGTGGGCGGCGCGGCCGCGCTCACCGGGATCGGCCTGATCGTGACGTACCGCGCGACCGGCGTGCTCAACTTCGCGCACGGGGCGATCGCCATGGTGTGCGCGTACGTGGTGCGGCAGTGCGTGGTCGAGTGGGGCTGGCCGCTGTGGCTCGCCGCCACGGTGACCCTGGTGTTCCTGGCCCCGGCTCTCGGCGTGGCGCTGGAGCGTTTCGTCTTCCGGCCGCTGTCGGTCCTGGGAGGCGATCCGGCGCAGACCCTCGTGGCGTCCCTCGGGGTGTTCGTGCTGCTGGTGGGCGGGGCCGCGCTGGTGTGGGGGCAGGGGGCGCGGGACGACGCCCCGGAGTTGGTGCCGGCGGATCCGTGGGGGCAGCTCGCCGTCGTCCTGGTGCTGGCCGCCGGGGTCGGCTCGGTGATCCGCTGGACGCGTTTCGGCAGGGAGCTGCGGGCGGTGGTGGACGACCGAGGGCTGGCGGTGCTCGGCGGGATCGACGCGGACCGGGTGGCGGCGGCCGGCTGGGCGTTCGGCTCGTTCACGGCGGGCCTGACGGGCGTCCTGCTGGCGCCGTACGTACGCCTCGACCCGTACGGTCTGCCGCTGCTCGTCATGGAGGTGGTGGCGGTCGCGGTGGCCGCGCGGATGCGCGGTCTGGCGGTGGCCGTGGTGGTGGCCCTCGGCATCGGCGTGGCGCAGAGCCAGTTGACGCGGCTGCACCCCTCCGGCTGGGGCGAGCCCCTGCTCCAGGCGGTCGGCGCGAACCTGTTCGTGGTGGCCCTGCTGGTCGCGGCGCTGCTGCTGCCCCGCGTCGGCACGCGGGACGCGCTCCCGCGCACGGCCACCGCGCGCGTGCCCACCCCGCCGGGCGCGTGGATCGTCGCGGCCGTGCTGTTCCTGCTGCCGCTCGGCTTCGCGGGCTCGGACCTGCACACGTCGGTCCAGGTACCGGCGCTCGGCGTCGTACTGCTGTCCCTGGTCGTGGTCACCGGGCGCGGCGGCCAGATCTCCCTGGGTCAGGCGGCCTACGCGGGTCTGGGCGCCCTGTTCACGGCCCTGCTCGCGGCCGGACGCTTCCCGGGCCTGCCCCGCCTCCCCGAACTGGCCGCGCTGGCCGTGGCGGTGATCCTGGTGGCTCCCCTCGGCCTGCTGACGGGCTGGCCCGCGATCAGCCGCCGCGGTCTGGCCCTGGCGCTGGCCACCTTCGCGGTGGGCGTCGGGGTGAGCCGCTTCGTCTTCGCCCAGCCGTACGCGGTCTCCGGGCTGTCCCTGGGCCGCCCGGCCGGCTTCGACGGCGACCGCGCGTACTACGTCCTGGAACTGCTCCTGCTGGCCGCCGCCCTCCTGGCCACCCACGCCCTGCGCCGCGGCCGCACCGGCCGGGCCCTGGCCGCCATGCGGGACCACGAGGCGGGGGCGTCCGCGGCGGGCGTCCGTGTCCCCTCCCTCAAGCTCCTCGCCTTCGTCTCGGGCGCCGCCCTGGCCGCCCTCGGCGGCGGCCTGCTCGGCATGGGCCTGCGCGCCTTCGACCCCGCCGCCTACGACCCCGTCCGCGGCCTCCTCTGGTTCGCCGCGGTCGTCGTCCTCGGCGCCGACAGCACCCTCGGCGCCCTCACCGCGGCCGCCCTCCTCGTCGGCCTCGACGCGGGCGCCCGAGGCGGAGTGGCGGCCGCCCTGATCGGCCTCCTGGCCGTCCTGGTGGGCCGCTTCCCGGGCGGCCCGTACGAGGCGCTGCGCACGGCGACCGCCCGCCTGCGGACACGGCGCACTCCCCACCTGACCCCGGCAGGCGCACGGGCCCGACGGCGCCTGCACCCGACACCACGGGAGACCACCGCCCCCGCACCCCCGCGACAACAACCCGCGGCCGACAACGCAACTCGCACGGGTGGTGCGGGTGGGAAAACAGATCCGGCCGGAGGCCGGATGCCCACCCTCAAGGCCCGCCACCTCCACGCCCACTACAACGGCTTCACCGCCCTGGACGGCGTCGACCTGGACATCCCCCCGGGCACGATCACCGCGATCATCGGCCCCAACGGCGCCGGAAAGAGCACCCTGTTCCACTGCCTGGCCGGCACCCACCACCCCACCTCCGGCCAGGTCCTCTACGACGGCCAGGACATCACCCACCGCGCCCCCCACACCCGCACCCGCCTCGGCATCGCCCGCACCTTCCAACAACTCGCCGTCTTCCCGACCTTGACCGTGGCCGAAAACGTGCGAGTGGGTGCCGAACAGGGACGCGTCACAGACCCGGCCGCGGCAGAACAAGCCCTCAGACTGCTCGGCCTGGAAGGCCTCCGCACACACCCCGCAGCCAACCTCCCCACCGGCACACTCCGACGCGTCGAACTGGCCAGAGCCCTGGCGGGCTCCCCGAGGGTCCTCCTCCTCGACGAACCCGCCGCCGGCCTGGACTCCACCGAGGTGACCGCTCTGACCCGCGTCCTCAAGGCCCTCGCCGCCGACGGCACCGCCCTCCTCGTCGTGGAGCACGACCTCGACCTGGTCGCCGGCCTCGCCGACGTCGTCCACGTCATGACGGCCGGCCGCATCGTCGCCTCGGGCCCGCCCGACCGGGTCCTGGACACCCTCGGCCCCCAGGAGGCCGTATGACCGCCACCCTGGAACTGCGCCACGCGCGCGTGCGCTACGGCCCTCTGGAGGCCCTGCACGGCATCACCCTCGCCGCCCCGGCCCCCGGCCTCACCGTCCTGCTGGGCCGCAACGGCTCGGGCCGTACGACCGTCCTGCGCGCCCTGGCCGGAACGGTCCCGCTCTCCGCGGGCAGGGTGGTCTGGGACCGCGCCGACATCACCCACGTGCCCCCTTACGAGCGCGCCCGCCACGGCCTGTGCCTGGTCCCCGAACGCCAGGCGGTGTTCGGCTCCCTCACCGTGCGCGAGAACCTCGAACTGGCCGCCCGGGCCCACAGGACGACGGCCTACGACCTCGCCCTGGACGCCTATCCGCAGCTGGCTCCCCTGCTCGACCGCCGCGCCGGCACCCTCTCCGGCGGCGAGCAGCGGATGCTCGCCCTCTCCCGCGCCCTGCTGGCCCGCGCGCGCGTGGTGCTCGTGGACGAGCCGGCGCAGGGCATGTCCCCCGCGGTCGCGGCCCGCACGTACGACCTGCTGTGCTCGCTCGACGCGTGCGTGGTCGTCGCCGAACAACGCCTGCCGCCCGCACTGCACGACCGGCCGACGACGGTGGTGGTGTACCAATTGCGCCGCGGAACGGTCGAGTTCGGCGGGGAGGCCGGCGAGTTCCGGCGCCGGGAAGCGGTGTGAAGGCCGTCGCCGGGACGAGGGTCGGGCCCCACCCGGCGCACCGGACGGGGCCCCGTACCCGGGGAGGGGTGCGGCTCAGAGTTCGAGACGCTGCCCGGGCACGATCGTGTCGGGGTCGTCGCCGATGACGGCCTTGTTGGCGGCGTGGAGCCGCTGCCAGGTGGTCCCGTGCCGGGCGGCGATACCGCTCAGCGTGTCGCCCGCGCGGACGGTGTAGTCGCCGCGGGAGGCACTGCGGTCCGTGTGGCCGGTCGTGCGCGCCGGCACCTCGGCGGGCTTCGACGGGGCGGACTTGGTGGTCGCCGACCCGGAGGAGACCGCGGGTGCGCCGCCGGACGCTCCGGCCCGGGCCGAACAGGTCGGCCAGGCGTTCCACCCCTGGGCCCGCTGGACCTTCGTGGCCACGGCGATCTGCTGATCCCTGCTCGCCCGGTCGGCGGTCGGCGCGTAGGCCGTACCGCCGTACGCGCGCCAGGTGCTCGCGGAGAACTGGAGCCCTCCGTAGTAGCCGTTTCCGGTGCTGATGTGCCAGTTGCCGCCGCTCTCGCACTGGGCGATGCGGTCCCACACTCCGCTGTCCGCCGCCACGGCGTTGCCGGTCGCGGCCAGCATCCCCAGAGGGGCGAGCAGTGCGGCCCCGGACAGGACCGCCGTCGTACGAGTCCGCGTCGTACGGGTCTGCCCCGTACGGGCTTGCGTCTTACGAGCGTTGTCGCGAGTGGTATCGGCACATTCGGACATGTGTTTCCCTCTCGAAGGACCCGGGGTCCCCCAAGGCGGGGCGCGCTCCCGGCACGGGCCGGATCGTCGCGCTCCGCCCCGTCCGCCGGAGGTGGTGCGATGAGCTGGCTTGGTTCGGCCGGCGGACGTACCCGAGCGGTGCTCGCTGCACACGGCGGAGGAATGTAGACAGGGCGACCGGCCGGTTTCAATCAATCCCTTGTCATTCCAGGCCAGTTAGCCGTTACCGCAGGTATCGGCATTTTCTGGCCACCCACTTCATTCGCCGATTTCAGGATTTGTCGACCAACCGACTCGACGATCTGTGACCCACCTCACCGAACCAACTTCCTTTGATTTCCGAGGAATTGACGATGAGTGCCGCATTCCGCCCTCGTCGTGACCCTGCGCGTCGGATGGTTCGATTCCGTTCGCCGTGGGGCGTGACTCCCGCCACAGATCGCCCGTTGTCTTCTTCATGAGCCCGGGACCCGCCCGGTTCACGGACCGGGAGCCACCCGGCCCCGCCACGCATCACATCCCGAGGGAGCCACCCGTGCCGCGCATGCTCGACGTCAGCGACGAGGTACGCGCCGAGATCGGCGACGAAGAAGCCGACCGGCTGCTCGCCGGCGAGAACGCCCCCGGCAGCTACGACTGCACGTCCTGCCGCACTCCGGGCGACTCCGAACAGGAGCGCACCAGCACCGTCCTGTTCATCGGCGACGAGACGGCCGTTCTCGCCTTCGCCCACGCCACCTGTCTGCCCTCGCAGGTCGTCCAGGTGACCGAGGAGCAGCTCCAGGGCGCGGTGAAGTCCATCACCGGCGACACCGTCGACCTGGAGCCCGACAAGATCGCGCCCGAGCAGGCCGTGCTCGGCATCACCAGCGGACTCGTCCTGATCGCCGGGGAGTTGCACCCGGCCCTGGTCGTCGAGCCGACCGCGCCGATCGTGCGGCCCGGGGCGACCGGCGCCGGTGACGACTTCCTGCCGCTGCTCATCGAGCAGGGGTTCATGCCGCTGACGTCGATCGACTCGGCGCCGTCCGTGCTGCACGGGTGGTCGGTGCTGCTGGCCATGGGGCAGCTGCACGCGGTGCTCCAGCCCGGCGCGACCGGGGGGCAGCCGGTGGCGTGGTGGCAGGCGCACCATCCGCTTCAGGTGACCGAGAGCTGGCGGGCCGCCGCCAACAAGCACCAGCAGGTGCTGATGTTCGCGGCGCCGGTGGGGTCGATCGGGCGGCAGCCCCGGGAGGACCTGCTGCGGGACGCGCTGGACAAGGCCGCGGCCAACGGGAAGCTGGTCGCGGCGGCGATGCCTCTCGCCGGTACGTGAACACGCGCCTCCTCGAACCCCGCACCCCCGGAACGACCCCGCATCTCTTTATGTGCGGGGTCGTTTGGACAGACGTGCACGCATACGACGTTTCGCGCCGCCACTCGTTCCCGTCGATCCCGTCCTCGCGGTCGACGCAGGAGCCTTTCTGCGGCCCATCGGTCACACCGATCTACGACGCGCTCTACGCCGAGTACGTCAAGTCGTTCCGTTCCCTGCCGGGTGACCGCAGTGGCGAGGACGAGTTGGGCTTCACGGCCTTCGGGAACATCCCGCACGGCTCGGGGTCGTTCACCAACTCGTACAGCGCCTACAGCGCCGGTGCGTACAACGCTCGCCAGCAGTCGCAGTGGCAGCGCGTAGGACAGATGCAGCAGATGCACCACGTGCCGGCAGCGCTGCCGCCCGGTCCACGCCGGGGGTTCTGAGACGTATGAGAGAGGGCGGCTTCCCCGGTCGGGAAGCCGCCCTCTCTCATGCGTGCGTCACTTCTTCCTGCCGCGCTTCTCGCGCACCCGCACCGAGATGTGGATCGGGGTGCCCTCGAAGCCGAACTCCTCGCGCAGGCGGCGCTCGATGAAGCGCCGGTAGCCGGCCTCGATGAAGCCGGAGGCGAAGAGCACGAACCGCGGCGGCCGGGTGCCGGCCTGGGTGCCGAAGAGGATGCGCGGCTGCTTGCCGCCCCGGATCGGGTGCGGGTGGGCGGCGACCAGCTCGCCGAGGAAGGCGTTCAGGCGGCCCGTGGGGACGCGGGTCTCCCAGCCGGCGAGGGCGGTCTCGATCGCCGGGACCAGCTTCTCCATGTGCCGGCCGGTGGTCGCCGAGACGTTCACCCGGGGCGCCCAGGCGACCTGGCCGAACTCGGTCTCGATCTCCCGCTCCAGGTAGTAGCGGCGCTCCTCGTCGAGGGTGTCCCACTTGTTGTAGGCGATGACCAGGGCGCGGCCGGCGTCGACCGCCATGGTGACGATCCGCTGGTCCTGGACCGAGATGGACTCGGAGGCGTCGATCAGGATGACCGCCACCTCGGCCTTCTCGACGGCGGCCGCGGTGCGCAGCGAGGCGTAGTAGTCGGCGCCCTGCTGGAGGTGGACGCGCTTGCGGATGCCCGCCGTGTCGACGAACTTCCAGATGACACCGCCGAGTTCGATGAGCTCGTCGACGGGGTCACGGGTGGTGCCGGCCATCTCGTTGACGACGACGCGGTCCTCGCCGGCCACCTTGTTCAGCAGCGAGGACTTGCCGACGTTCGGGCGGCCGATGAGGGCGATGCGGCGCGGGCCGCCGATCCCACTGCCGCCGAAGGTCTGCTCGGGCGCCTCCGGCAGGGCTTCCAGGACGGCGTCCAGCATGTCGCCGGTGCCACGGCCGTGCAGCGAGGAGACCGGGTGCGGCTCGCCGATGCCGAGGGACCACAGAGCTGTGGCGTCGGCCTCGCCGCTCGGTCCGTCGACCTTGTTGGCGCAGAGCACCACGGGCTTGTTGGCCTTGCGGAGCAGTCGTACGACGGCCTCGTCGGTGTCGGTGACGCCGACCTTGGCGTCGACGACGAAGACGACGGCGTCGGCGGCCTCGATGGCGTACTCGGCCTGGGCGGCGACCGAGGCGTCGATACCGAGGACGTCCTGCTCCCAGCCGCCGGTGTCGACGACCTTGAAGCGGCGGCCCGCCCACTCGGCCTCGTAGGTGACGCGGTCGCGGGTGACGCCCGGCTTGTCCTCCACGACGGCCTCGCGGCGGCCGATGATCCGGTTCACCAGGGTCGACTTGCCGACATTCGGGCGGCCGACGACGGCGAGCACGGGCAGCGGGCCGTGGCCGGCCGCCTCGATCGCGCCCTCGACGTCCTCCGGGTCGAAGCCCTCTTCCGCGGCGAGCTCCATGAACTCCGCGAACTCGGCATCGCCAAGCGCCCCGTGGTCGTGCTCCTCGCCCGAGCCGTCGGAGTGGATGTGGTCGTTCATGAAGTCCGTACCTCGTTCATCGTGGTGATCGGTGGACCGGCCGGCCCTTGTTCGCCGGGGTGATCCACTACTCAGTGTCGCCTAGCGGCCGGTCAGCCGCCTGGCGTTTTCCAGGTGCGCGGTGAGCTGCTTCTGGATGCGTTCGGTCGCCTCGTCGAGGGCCTTGCGCGTACGTCGTCCGCTGCCGTCGCCCGCCTCGAAGGGGTCTCCGAAGACGACGTCGACGCGGCTGCGCAGGGGAGGCAGCGTCTTTATCAACCGGCCGGGCCGGTCCGAACTTCCCAGCACGGCGACCGGGACGATCGGGGCGCCGCCCCGCACCGCGAAGTACGCGAGCCCGGCCCGCAGCGCGGCGAAGTCGCCCTCGCCCCGGGTGCCCTCCGGGAAGATGCCGAGGGCGCCGCCGGCCGTCAGGACGTCGATCGCCCGGGTGATCGCCCCGCGGTCGGTGCCCGTGCGGTCCACCTTCACCTGGCCGATGGCCGTCAGGAACGGGTCGAGCGGCCCGATGAACGCCTCCTTCTTGATCAGGAAGTGCGTCGGCCGGGGCGCCACGCCCATGACCATGGGGCCGTCGATGTTGTGGGAGTGGTTGACCGCGAAGATCACGGGGCCGGTCGCGGGAACCTTCCAGGCGCCCAGCACCCGCGGCTTCCACAGCCCGTACATCAGGCCGACGCCGATGCGCCGCCCGACCTCGGCGCCGCGCTCGGAAGGCTGTTCGCTCACTTCCCGGCCCGCTTCTCCTCGACCAGGGTGACCACGCACTCGATGACCTGCGCGAGGGTGAGCTCGGTGGTGTCCACCTCGACCGCGTCGCCGGCCTTGGCCAGCGGCGAGGTCTTACGGCTGGAGTCGGCCGCGTCGCGCTTGATCAGGGCCTCGCGGGTGGCGTTGACGTCGGCGCCCTTGAGCTCACCGCTGCGCCGGGCGGCCCGTGCCTCCGGGGAGGCGGTGAGGAAGATCTTCAGGTCGGCGTCGGGCAGCACGGTCGTGCCGATGTCCCGGCCCTCGACGACGATGCCCTGCTCCGCGGAGGTGGCGATGGTGCGCTGGAGCTCGGTGATCCGGGCCCGCACCTCGGGTACCGCGCTGACCGCGCTGACCTTGGAGGTGACCTCCTGGGTGCGGATCGGGCCGGCCACGTCGGTGCCGTCGACCGTGATCGTGGGGTTGGCCGGGTCGGTGCCGGAGACGATGTCCGCCTTGCCGGCCGCGGCGGCGATCGCGTGCGGGTCCGCGATGTCGATCCCGTTGTTCACCATCCACCACGTGATCGCCCGGTACTGGGCGCCGGTGTCGAGGTAGCTCAGACCGAGCTGTGCGGCCACGGCCTTCGACGTGCTCGACTTGCCCGTGCCGGAGGGGCCGTCAATGGCGACAATCACGGGCTGGGCGGCGCCGTTTTCCACGGGGGGACACCTTCCTGGTGCGGTGTGGCGGGGTGCGGGGGCGTGAAAGTGCCCCGCACAAGGTTACTGGCTCCCCGGAACCTCTCCGACAAGCGGACGACCCGGGAGGATCACTGCCTGAGCGCCCACCCGCGTTCCCGCAGCGCCGCCGTCAGCACGGGCACCGCCTTGGGCTCCACCATCAGCTGCACCAGACCGGCCTGCTGCCCGGTCGCGTGCTCGATGCGCACGTCCTCGATGTTGACCCCGGCCATCCCGGCGTCGGCGAAGATCCGGGCCAGCTGCCCCGGCTGGTCGTCGATCAGCACCGCCACGACCTCGTACGCCCGCGGGGCGGACCCGTGCTTGCCGGGCACCCGGACCTGGCCGGCGTTCCCGCGCCGCAGCACGTCCTCGATGCCGGTGGTGCCCTCGCGCCGCTTGTCCTCGTCCGAGGACTGAAGGGCCCGCAGCGCCCGGACCGTCTCGTCGAGGTCGGCGGAGACGTCCGTCAGGAGGTCGGCGACCGGCCCCGGGTTCGCGGAGAGGATGTCGATCCACATCCGGGGGTCGGACGCGGCGATCCGCGTCACGTCCCGGATGCCCTGCCCGCACAGTCGTACGGCGGCCTCCTCGGCGTTCTCCAGACGCGCGGCGACCATGCTGGACACCAGGTGGGGCATGTGGGAGACGAGGGCGACGGCACGGTCGTGGGCGTCGGCGTCCATGACGACCGGGACGGCACGGCAGTGCGAGACCAGCTCCAGGACGAGGTTCAGCACCTCGGTGTCGGTGTCCCGGGTCGAGGTCAGCACCCAGGGGCGGCCCTCGAAGAGGTCACCGGTCGCGGCGAGCGGGCCGGACTTCTCGCGGCCGGACATCGGGTGGGTGCCGATGTACGCCGACAGGTCCAGGCCCAGCGCCTGGAGCTCGCGGCGCGGGCCGCCCTTGACGCTGGCCACGTCGATGTAGCCGCGCGCCGCGCCCCGGCGCATGGCGTCGGCGAGCACCGCGGCCACATGGGCGGGCGGGGCGGCGACGATCGCGAGGTCGACCGGCCCCTCGGGGGCCTCGTCCGTACCGGCGCCCAGCGCGGCCGCCGTACGGGCCTGCTCGGGGTCGCGGTCGGTGAGATGGACGGCGACGCCCCGCTGGGACAGCGCGAGGGCGGCGGACGTACCGATGAGCCCGGTGCCGATGACGAGGGCGGTCCTCACTGCGCGATGTCCTTGCGCAGGGCGGCCGCGGCACCGAGGTAGACGTGCGCGATGTCGGCGCGGGGCCGCTCGGACTCGATGTGCGCGAGGACCCGGACGACACGCGGCATGGCGCCCTCGATGTCCAGTTCCTGGGCGCAGATCAGCGGTACGTCGACGATGCCGAGCTTGCGGGCCGCGGCGGCCGGGAAGTCGCTGTGCAGGTCGGGCGTGGCCGTGAACCAGATGCTGATGAGGTCGTCCTGGTCCAGTTCGTTCCGCTCCAGGATGGCGGTGAGCAGGGCCCCGACCTGCTCGTCCATGTGGCCGGCTTCGTCCCGTTCGAGTTGGACGGCGCCCCGGACCGCTCGTACCGCCACGGCGATGCTCCTTGCTGATGTACGTATCGGCTCTGTGTACATCCAGCCTAGTCAGCCCCCATCGGGCCGGTGAGGGCCGCCCGCCCGCTGAGACGGGGCCGGCGTCCGCCGTATCAATGTCACGGGAATCACCCAATTCCGCCACTTGGGGTGGAAGGCCCGGTGCGCCTCTTTACGCCGGGGCCACCGGTCCGCTCTGATGGCAGAACACTTTGCCTCGGGGGAGGCCCCTCATGAAGCGTCTCGGACCGCTTGCCACTCTGCTCGCGGGACTGCTGCTCGGCCTGTTCATGCTCTCGCTCAACGCGACCACCGGGGAGAAGACCGCCTCGTCCTCGGGGTACCAGTCGCCCGACACCAAGGCGTCACCGAAGCCCTCCGGGACGAGCCCGTCGCCCTCGCCCACGAACTCACCCACGAAACCGCCGCCGGCACCCGTGCCCGACGCCGGCTACGCGGGCCGTACCGACGACGACTCCGCCTCCGTCGCCGTGACCACCGAGGACGGCAAGGCGGTCGCGTACTACTGCGACGGCCGCACCAAGGAGGCGTGGCTCAAGGGCGACGTCGAGGACGACGGGTCCATGAGGCTCACCGGCAAGAACGGCGCCGAACTGAACGGCACCCTCAAGCAGGGCAAGCGCATCAGCGGCACCGTGACGGTCGGCGGCGGACGCCAGGCCTTCACGGCCGACCGGACGAAGGAGCCCGCGCTGTACCGGGCGACCACGACGGTCAACGGCACGGAGACCGACGGCGGCTGGATCGTCCAGGCGGACGGCAGCCAGGTCGGCATCCTCAACCGCGCGGGCAAGCCTTCACCTGCGCCCCGGATCGACCCCGAGACCGGTGCCGTGACGGTCGACGGCCGGCAGCTCACGGCCCGTCCCGTCAGCCCTTGATCACCTTGCTCCCTCCCGTCGACCTCTCCTGGAGTCGTTCATGACTGTCGACCCGAACGCCGCCACCCAGGACTTCCCCTCCCCCGAGCCCGCCCACCGGGCGCCGCATCCCGCCCGCTATCTCGTCCCGGCGCTCGTGGCCGGCGCGGTGGCGGTCGGGCTGGGTGTGTACGGCAAGGTTCACGACCCGGCGGGCACCTCGTTCAACCTCGCCGGCTTCAGCAGCACCCAGGCGGTGAAGTCCTGGCTGGCGACGGCCGCGATCTTCTTCGCGCTCGTCCAGGTGGTCTCGGCGGCCATGGTGTACGGCAAGCTGCCGGGACCCCGCTGGTCGTCGGTGCT
Organism: Streptomyces lincolnensis; assembly: GCF_001685355.1. Taxonomy (GTDB): domain Bacteria; phylum Actinomycetota; class Actinomycetes; order Streptomycetales; family Streptomycetaceae; genus Streptomyces; species Streptomyces lincolnensis. Next base: position 2,420,071 of record NZ_CP016438.1, read on the forward strand.
GCACCGCTGGTCGGGCCGGGTGGCCTTCCTGGTGTCGGTTCCGGTGGCGGTGCACTGCTTGTACGCGTTGGGCTACCAGACATACGAATCGCGCGTTCTGTGGCACTCCCTCCTGGGTTGTTTCTTCTTCGGTGCTTTCAGTGCGAAGATGCTGCTGCTCCGCTCGGAGCGACTGCCCGGCTGGCTGCTGCCGGTCGTCGGCGGTGTGGTCTTCACCGCCCTCACGGTCATCTGGCTGACCTCAGCCCTCTGGTTCTTCCGCACCTTCGGAGTGACGACATGACGCAGGACCCGACGCGGCGCACGATCCTTCTCGCGACGGGCGCGGCCGCGCTCACCGTCGGGTGCAGCGAGTACGGCGGCGAGAGTGACTCCGGGTCGTCCTCGGTCGCCGCCTCCGCCGGTCAGGAACTGGCGAAGACCGGCGACATCCCGGTCGGCGGGGGCACGATCTTCAAGGACGAGAAGATCGTGGTGACCCAGCCGACCCAGGGCGAGTTCAAGGCCTTCTCGAACATCTGCACCCACCAGCAGTGTCCGGTGGCGAACGTCTCCGACGGCACCATCAACTGCACCTGCCACGGCAGCAAGTTCAAGATCACGGACGGTTCGGTGGCCAACCCGCCCGCGACGAAGCCGCTGCCCGAGAAGCAGATCAAGGTGACGGGCGACTCCATCACCCTGGCCTGACCCCAGGAGCCGGGACCCGAACGACAGCCAGGCCCGTCAGGCGTCCCAGAGCGCCCCGAGCGTCACCAGTTCGCCCTGGTACTCGATCCGGTCCGCCCAGTCCCGGGGCCAGACCTCGGAGCCCAGATGCGCGCCCGCGAAGGCGCCCGCCAGACAGGCGATCGAGTCCGAGTCCCCGGAGGTGCAGGCCGCCCGGCGCAGGGCGGTCAGCGGCTCGTCGACGAAAAGCAGGAAGCACAACAGGCCGGTCGCCAGCGCCTCTTCGGCGATCCAGCCCGCCCCGGTGGCCAGGCACGGGTCGGTCTCGGGCGAGGGGCTGCGCAGGGCGCGCTGGAGGCGCTCCAGGCTTTCCAGGCACTCGTCCCATCCCCGGGTGATGAAGTGCTCGGGTGTCGGGTCCTGACTCCGCGTCCACAGATCGCCGAGCCAGCGCTCGTGGTAGTGGCTGCGGTTCTCCAGGGCGTACGACCGCAGCAGCCCGACCAGTCCGGTCGGTTCGGTCCCCTGCGCGAGCAGCCGTACGGCGTGCGCGGTGAGGTCGGACGCGGCCAGTGCCGTCGGATGCCCGTGGGTGAGGGCGGCCTGCAACTGGGCGGCGCCCGCGCGCTGTTCGTCGCTCAGCCCGGGGACGAGCCCGAGGGGTGCGACCCGCATGTTGGCTCCGCAGCCCTTGGAGCCGATCTGGCTGGCCTCCTGCCAGGGCAGGTGCGGGCGCTCCAGCAGTTCACAGGCCCGCAGGCAGGTGTTGCCCGGGGCGCGGTTGTTCTCGGGCGAGCGGTTCCAGGCGATGAACTCCTGCCGTACCGGCTCGACCATCTCCTCGGGCCGGAGTACGCCCCGGTCCGTCGCCGTCCGCAGTCCCCGCGCCAGGGCCAGCGTCATCTGCGTGTCGTCGGTGACGATCGCGGGCGTCGGCAGCCGCATCTCGCGCCATGGGCCGCACTTGGCGAGGATCGACGGCACGTCGTTGAACTCCGTCGGAAACCCGAGCGCGTCCCCGAGGGCGAGCCCGATGAGCGCTCCGGTGGCGGCGCGCTTGGTGAGGGTCGTGGTCATGCGGGGCGTCCTTCCCGGGACGGTCGGAGGAGGGGCGGGTAGAGGGCGGTGGCCGTACCCGCGCGGTACACCGCGGCCGGTTTGCCGCGCCCGCCGGTCAGCCGCGCGGCACCCGGCACCGCCTCGACGAAGCCGGGCGTGGCGAGCACCTTGCGGCGGAAGTTGGGCCGGTCCAGGGCGGTGCCCCAGACGGTCTCGTAGACCTGCTGGAGCTCGCCGAGGGTGAACTCCGGCGGGCAGAAGGCGGTGGCCAGGCAGGTGTACTCGAACTTGGCGCCGACGCGTTCGTGGGCGTCGGCCAGGATCCGGTCGTGGTCGAAGGCGAGCGGTCCGGCCTTGTCGTACGGCACCCAGCGGGCCTCGGCCGCGTCGCTGCCGCCGTGCGGCTCGGGCGGGTCCGGGAGCAGCGCCGCGAAGGCGACCGACACGACCCGCATCCGGGGGTCCCGGTCCGGCTCGCTGTAGGTCCGCAGCTGCTCCAGGTGCAGTCCGGAGACGTCGGCCAGGCCGGTCTCCTCGGCGAGTTCGCGCCGGGCCGCCCTCTCCGCGGACTCGTCCGGGTGCAGGAACCCACCGGGGAGCGCCCAATGGCCGCGGTACGGCTCCTGTCCGCGCTCGACGAGCAGCACATGCAGCGCACCCTCCCGCAGCGTGAGGACAGCGAGGTCGACGGTCACCGCGAAGGGTTCGTGGGCGTACTTGTCGTAGCCCTGCACCACCCCCACCCCCTTTAATAGTCACTACGACTATAAAGAGGGTGGGGGTGTCGGCACAACCCCCGGGCCGAACCGGCGGCTTGTGTTGCCGAACCGGCGGCTTATGGTCCGGAGGCCGCTCGCGAGGGCGCGAACAGCGCCACCACCGCCCCCGTGGCCGCCACTCCCGCCGACACCCACAGCGCGGGCGCGGCCCCGTCCAGGAAGTCGGCCGGTGAGGCGTAGCCGCCGTAGGTGGTGAAGACCGCGGCGACGGTGGCGACGCCGAAGACCCCGCCCAGTTCGCGCAGCGCGTTGTTGACGCCGGCCGCGATGCCCGCCTCGCTCAGCGGCACCGAGGCGGTCACGGCGTTGGCCACGCTCGGGAACACCAGCGAGATGCCGACGCCCGCGATGACCAGCGGGACGACGAGACGGCCGTATCCGACGCCGGGCTCGACCTGCCAGGCCAGCAGGGCGAGGCCCAGACCCTGGAGCGCCAGTCCGGCCAGCATGAAGGGCCGGGTGCCGTACCGGTCCGCGAGCGCACCCGCGATCGGGGCTACCAGCAGCGGCATGCCGTTCCAGACGAGAACGCGGACGCCCGCCTCCAGGGGCGAGTAGCCAAGCCCGAACTGGAAGAGCTGGGTGACCGTGAAGAGGGCGCCGAGCAGGGAGGCGAAGAGGAGGAAGGCGGCCGCGTTGGCGGTGGAGAAGCCGCGTCGGCGGAAGTGCTCCAGGGGCAGCATCGGATACCGGGCGCCCTTGCGCTCCCACCCGAGGAAGGCCGTGGTGAACACCACCCCGGCGACCAGCGCGGTCAGCACCTCCGCGCTCCCCCACCCCGCCTCCGGCGCCCGCACCGGCGCCCAGGCCAGACCCGTCAGACCGACGGCCGCCAGCACCAGCCCCACGATGTCGAGCCGGGGCCGTGTGCCATAGCTCTCCTGGAGCTTCGTGGCGGCGAAGGGGAGCATCGCGAGCCCGATCGGCACGTTCAGCCAGAAGATCCACTGCCAGGACAGTCCCTCGGTGACGGCCCCGCCCAGCACCGGCCCGGCCGCCACACCCAGCCCGGTCACCCCGCCCCACAGGCCGATCGCGACCCCTCGTTTCTCGGCCGGGAAGGCCTCGCTGATGAGGGTCAGGGTGAGCGGCAGCAGAACGGCCGCTCCGGCGCCCTGGAGGACGCGCGCGCCGATGAGCTGGTCCGCGCTGCCGGCGAGGGCCGCGGTGGCGGACGCCAGGGTGAACACGGCGAGCCCGACGACGTACATGCGCCGCCGCCCGAAGCGGTCGCCGAGCGCGGCGCCGGTCAGGGTGAGGCAGGCGAAGGCGAGGTTGTAGGCGTTGATCGTCCATTCCAGTTCGGACAGGCTCGCCCCGAAGTCGGCCCGCAGGGCGGGCAGTGCGGTGGCGACGACCACGACGTCCAGGGAGCACAACAGCGCCCCGAGCCCGGCGAGAATCACCGTCCACGCGCGCGGTGGTGGTGCCTTCTCGGGGGGCGGGGTGCTGAGGGGGACCTTGAGGAGGTCGGTCATGACAGTGCCTTCCGTGAGTTCTTGAGGTCACTCACGGAAGGCAGACCCGCCTCACCCCGGAAAGGAATCGCGGCGCCCCAGGAAGGCCAGCAGACGGGCGTCCGGCCGGGCGCGGTCCGGCACGGCGACCGGCGCGGCGAACCGCACCCCCCGGTCCTCCTCCGCGACCAGGCACCGGGCGAGCGGCAGCAACTCGGCCGCGAGGGCGACCGGGATGGGCCGGGGCCGCCCGCACGCCTGGGCGACGTCCCAGCCGTGCACGGCGATCTCGACGGCGCCCACGACGGCCATCACCCGCACGTCCAGCGGCCGTTCACCGACGAGGACCCGCCCCGGCGGACCGGCGGACCAGGCGCCGAGCACCGCACCCGCGCGCGTGCGGAAGCCGCAGGCGCGGTCGGTGTGGGGCAACAGCCCGATCCGCCCGCCCGTCAGCCCCTCGTACAACGCGTCCAGCGAGTCGTCGAGATGCCCGAGCAGGTGCTCCAGGTCCCACGCGGCACACGGGGTGCGCCGCTCCAGAGGGCCGTCCCCCACCTCGGCGACGCTCCCCCAGGCGTAGGCGAGCGAACGCTCCAGCAGCTCCCCGGAGTTCACGACAGCACCGGGGACAGGCCGAAGCGGGCGAACAGCTCCGGCTCCAGGAAGGCCGTGATGCGCGCGATCGCACCGCCCCGGACGGCGAGCACCTGCACGGAGTGCGCGCGCAGCACACCGTCCGCGCCCCGCTCGTACATCGCGACGGCCGGCTGTCCGTTCGCCCGGACCGGCACCATCCGCAGCCTCCCCGGCTCGCGCACCCGCGCCCCGAAGAACCGCAGCACGTCCTTCTTCCCGCTGAACCACTCCAGGTGGGGCGGCATCTCCAGCTCGATGCCGTCCTGGAGGAGCCCGAGCAGGGCGTCCAGGTCGGCGTTCTCGAAGGCGGCCATGTAGCGGTCGAGCACCTCGCGGTCGGCGGCGCCCCCGGGTTCGACGACGAGGTCCTCGTCCGGGGCCACCTCGTCGAGCCGGGCACGCGCGCGCTGGAGGGTGCTCTTGACCGCCGCGGTCGAGGTCCCGAGCATCGAGGCGACCTCCGGCGCCCGCCAGGCCAGCACGTCCCGCAGGATGAGCACGGCCCGCTGTCGGGCGGGCAGGTGCTGGAGCGCGGCGACCAGCGCGAGCCGCAGACTGCCGCGGGCCGCCACGACGGTCGCGGGGTCCACGAGCGCCTCGGGCAGCGGCTGGAGCCACGGAACATCCGTCGCGGAGGCCCTCAGCGGCTCCTCAGGGGCCTCTGACGGCCCGCCGAGCCCCGAGGGCAGCGGACGCCGCGCACGGCTCTCCAGCGCCGTCAGACACGTGTTGGTGGCGATGCGGTGCAGCCAGGTCCGCAGGGACGCCCGGCCCTCGTAGCCGTCGTAGGAGCGCCAGGCCCGCAGATAGGTCTCCTGGACCAGGTCCTCGGCCTCGTCCACCGAGCCCAGCATCCGGTAGCAGTGCGCCAGCAGCTCCCGCCGGTACGGGTCTGTCAGCCGTACGAACTCCTCGCGGTCCGAGGTCGTCGCGGTCATGGTGCTCCCTCCGTCACCGATACAGACCGGCGGGAGGGCGAAAAGGCATCGGCCGGTCCCGGAACGATCCGGAACCGGCCGACGTGAACAGTCGCTCAGGAGGGGTGCTCAGAGCGGGAGGGGTGCTTAGAGATCGACTTCCTTCATCAGCATCCCGACCTCGGTGTTGGACAGCCGCCGCAGCCAGCCCGACTTCTGGTCGCCCAGGGTGATCGGACCGAAGGCGACGCGCACCAGCTTGTCGACCGGGAAGCCGGCCTCCGCGAGCATGCGGCGGACGATGTGCTTGCGGCCCTCGTGGAGGGTCACCTCGACCAGGTAGTTCTTGCCGGTCTGCTCGACGACCCGGAAGTGGTCCGCCTTCGCGTACCCGTCCTCCAGCTGGACGCCGTCCTTGAGCTGCTTGCCCAGGTCGCGCGGGATCGGGCCCACGATGTGCGCGAGGTAGACCTTCTTCACGCCGTACTTGGGGTGGGTCAGCCGGTGGGCCAGCTCGCCGTGGTTGGTGAGCAGGATGACGCCCTCGGTCTCGGTGTCGAGCCGCCCCACGTGGAAGAGCCGCGTCTCACGGTTGGTGACGTAGTCCCCGAGGCACTGCCGGCCCTCGTTGTCCTCCATCGTCGAGACGACACCGGCGGGCTTGTTCAGCGAGAAGAACTGGTACGACTGCGTCGCCACGGTCAGGCCGTCGACCTTGACCTCGTCCTTCTCCGGGTCGACGCGCTTGCCCTGCTCCAGGACGATCTCGCCGTTGACCTCGACCCGCGCCTGCTCGATCAGCTCCTCGCAGGCCCGCCGGGAGCCGTAGCCCGCGCGCGCGAGGATCTTCTGGAGCCGCTCGCCCTCCTGCTCGGCGCCCGGGAAGGTCTTGGGCAGCTTGACGTCCTTCTTGCCCGCGTACCGCTCCCGGTTGCGCTCCTCGGCCCGCGTCTCGTACTCACGCGAGGTCGCCGGAGCCGACCGCCCACGCTGCTGGGGCTTCTTCGGCCCGCCCTTGGCGCCGCCGCGGGCCGCGCCGCCGCGCCCCGCCTTCGGGCCCTCGTGGGACGCGCCGGGGCCCACGTCGTAGCGGCGCTCCTCCGGGCGCGGCTTCTTCGGCCTGCCGCCCTGCTTGTCGTCCCGGTCGTTCCCGGCACCGCGGTGGTTACCGCGGCCACCGCTGCTCCCGCCGCGGCCGCCGCTGTTGCCACCACGGCTCCCGCCGTTGTTTCCGCTGCTGTTCCTGCCGCTACTGCTTCGCATCAAAGTTCCGTCTAGTCGTCTGTCTCGGGTGTGTCCGGCGCGTCAGGAGCGTCCGGATCGAACGACGGGACGCCTTCCTGGGTCTCGGCCTCGATCGCCTCCGCCTCCGGGAGGAAGGGCGCGAGCTCCGGGAGCTCGTCCAGGCCGCGCAGGCCCATCCGCTCCAGAAAGTAGTTCGTCGTCGTGTACAGGATCGCACCTGTTTCGGGTTCCGTGCCCGCCTCCTGGACCAGACCCCGCTGGAGGAGGGTGCGCATCACACCGTCGCAGTTGACTCCGCGCACCGCGGAGACCCGGCTGCGGCTGACCGGCTGGCGGTAGGCGACGACCGCGAGCGTCTCCAGCGCGGCCTGGGTGAGCCGGGCCTGCTGGCCGTCCAGGACGAAGCCCTCGACGGCCGCCGCGTACTCGGGACGGCTGTAGAAACGCCAGCCGCCCGCGATCAGCCGCAGTTCGAAGCCGCGCCCCTGCACGGTGTAGTCGTCGGCCAGCTCGCGCAGCGCGTCCGCGATCTGCCGCTCGGGCCGCTGGAGGATCTTCGCCAGGTGCTCCTCGGTCGCGGGCTCGTCCACGACCATGAGTACGGCCTCCAGGGCCGGCTTGAGATCGAGGTCGGCGACGGTACGCAGCCCGGCCGGGACCTCGGTGCTCTCCTCGCTCACGCCTTCTTCTCCTTGGCCTCGTCCTTGGGCACCTCGGGCGGCCGGTCGAACTCGTCCGTGACCGTCGGCGTCTCCTCCCCGTCCCCGCCGGTCCAGCGCACCAGCAGCTCCCCGAGAGCGGTCTCCTGGTCCAGCGCCACGGCCTTCTCGCGGTACAGCTCCAGCAGAGCCAGGAAACGGGCCACGACGGTGAGGGTGTCCTCGGTGTCCTCGATCAGTGACCGGAAGCTGGCCTCGCCGAGCTCCTTCAGCCGCGCCACCACGATCTGCGCCTGCTCCTGCACACTGACCAGCGGCGCGTGGATGTGGTCGACGTACACCTGCGGCTTGGGCTTGGGCTGCATCGCCTTGACGGCGAGCTTGGCGAATCCTTCCGCCCCGATCCTGATGACCACCTCGGGCAGCAACTCGGCGTGGTGCGGTTCCAGTCCGACGGTACGGGGATAGCGCCGGGCCTCCTCGTCCAGCCGCCCGCTGAAGATCTCGGCGATCCGCTTGTACGCCCGGTACTGGAGCAGCCGCGCGAACAGCAGGTCCCGCGCCTCCAGCAGCGCCAGATCCGCCTCGTCCTCCACCTCGGCCGCGGGCAGCAGCCTGGCCGCCTTCAGATCGAGCAGCGTGGCGGCCACGACCAGGAACTCGGTCGTCTGGTCCAGATCCCAGTCCGGCCCCATCGCCCTGATGTGCGCCATGAACTCGTCGGTCACCTTCGACAGCGCGACCTCGGTGACGTCCAGCTTGTGCTTGGAGATCAGCTGAAGCAGCAGATCGAAGGGGCCCTCGAAGTTCGCCAGCCGAACCTTGAAGACACCGTCGGGAGTCTCGTCGGGCTCGGCGTCCGGCGGTACGGCTTCCCGCTCGCCCGCGTCGTGCCCGCCGGTGTCGGGCCGAGGCTCGACCTCGGGCTCGGCCTCAGGCCCAGGCTCGACCTCAGGCTCGGGCTCGGGTGCCGTACCCGGTCCCCGCCCCAGCGCACGCCGACGACCGGCTGCTGAGCCGGCGGCGGTGGCGTCGTTCGAGGTCATGGCCCTCGCAGGCTACCGCTACCGCCCGCGCAGTCGTCGTACGAGAATGCTCGCGTCTCCGCGGGACTCCAGATCGGCCAGCACGACGGCGACCGCCTCGCGGACGATCCGCCCGCGGTCGACGGCCAGCCCGTGTTCGCCGCGCAGGACCAGACGCGCGTGCTCCAGGTCCATGAGCTCCTCGGCGGAGACGTAGACCGTGATCTTCTCGTCGTGGCGTTCGCGTCCGCTGGGCCGGCGTGAAGGGCTCCGCCCGCGCTTGCGGGGCTGGGCGTTGGCGGCGGCCGTGGCAGAACCTTCCTGCGGCCCCTGACGTCGCCCCGAGCGGTCCCCTCCGGCCCCGCGGCTGCGGGACTCGCCGCCATCGGCCGACTCCGGCTCCGCGGCCACGTGCTCCGCGCCCTCGCCGTCACCGCCCTGCGCGGGCACCGACTGCGGCGCGTCCTCGGGCGACGGGGCCGCGGCCCCGTCGCTCTCCCCCGCCGGAGCCGGCACCCGGGCCTCGCCGTTGGCCGGGCGCCGGGGAGTGGACGACTGGAGCGCCATTCCCCCTGTCGTACGGAACAGTTCGTCGGCCCCCGGCAGACTCACTCGGCGTGACACCGGGCGAGCACCTCCCTGGCGAGCTGACGGTAGGCGGCGGCGCCGACGGAGTTGGAGGCGTACGTGGTGATCGGCTCTCCGGCGACCGTGGTCTCCGGGAAGCGGACCGTGCGCCCGATGACCGTGTGGTAGACGTGGTCGTCGAACGCCTCGACGACCCGCGCGAGCACCTCACGGCTGTGCACGGTGCGCGAGTCGTACATCGTGGCGAGGATCCCGTCGAGCTCCAGCTCGGGGTTGAGCCGCTCCTGGACCTTCTCGATGGTCTCCGTCAGCAGCGCGACACCACGCAGCGCGAAGAACTCGCACTCCAGTGGCACTATCACCTTGTGCGCGGCCGTCAGGGCGTTCACCGTGAGCAGGCCGAGCGAGGGCTGACAGTCGATCACGATGTAGTCGTAGTCGGCCATGAGCGGCTTCAGGGCGCGCTGGAGCGTCGACTCGCGCGCGACCTCGGAGACCAGCTGGACCTCCGCCGCCGACAGGTCGATGTTGCTCGGCAGCAGGTCCATGTTGGGGACCGCGGTCTTCAGCAGGACCTCGTCGGCCGCCATGCCCCGCTCCATGAGCAGGTTGTAGACGGTGAGGTCGAGCTCCATCGGGTTGACACCGAGACCCACCGACAGCGCGCCCTGCGGGTCGAAGTCCACGAGCAGCACGCGACGGCCGTACTCCGCGAGCGCGGCACCCAGGTTGATGGTCGACGTCGTCTTGCCCACGCCGCCCTTCTGGTTGCACATCGCGATGATCTTCGCGGGTCCGTGATCGGTCAGCGGGCCCGGGATCGGGAAGTACGGCAGTGGCCGACCCGTCGGGCCGATGCGCTCCCGGCGCTGACGGGCAGCGTCGGGCGCGAGCGTGGCCGCGTATTCGGGGTCTGGCTCGTACTCGGCGTCGGGGTCGTAGAAGTGCCCCTCGGGCAGTTCGTCGTAGTCGGCGAAGTGGTTGTGGGGCGCGCCACTTCCGTCGCCGGCCATGGCGTTCACGTGATGGCCATCCATGCTGTGGTGTGTCCGAGTCGCCTGCGGACTCTGGTGGGCTGCGAAGGTGCGCACCGCGACGGAGCCGACAGCCTCGAACCCCGCGGGACCCTGGGTCCCCTGCGCAGGCGTTCCTGGTTGACCACCCCCGGGAGAAAATGTCGACTCATTCACAAGTCGTCTTACCTCCTTGGTGACCAGGAAACTTCTAGACAGGTCAGCGTGGCACCATGCCGACGGTTGGCGACTCTATGGCGTGTCGGGCGTCCGCAGCAACACAATCCGCCGGACCCGGCAGGATGTGTCGGCAATGAAACATCCCTCTGTCAAGGGCGTACGGCCGTCGCACGGTGGGTTTCGCCGGTGTACGAATCGGTTGAAGAGTTACGTTCGAGGCGAGTTGGCCTAGAGCCGCAAAGTGACCATACACACACCTGACCGGACCTTGTCGGGCAAGGTCCGGCCGGGCTTACGGTGTTGACGACCTGTGTTGACGTATCGACCTTTACCAAAAGGAGACTTAACGTCGGCGGTCAGCCGAGCAGCGACGCCAGCTCGACGTGCTCCAGGCCGTGCGCCTCGGCGACCTCCCGGTAAACCACCTGGCCGTCATGGGTGTTGAGACCCCGGGCCAGCGCGGGATCCCGGCGCAGCGCCTCCACCCAGCCGCGGTCGGCGAGCTCGACGATGTACGGCAGCGTGGCGTTGGTGAGCGCGTAGGTGGAGGTGTTGGGCACCGCGCCGGGCATGTTGGCGACGCAGTAGAAGACCGAGTCGTGGACCGTGAAGGTCGGCTCCGCGTGGGTCGTCGGCCGTGAGTCCTCGAAGCAGCCGCCCTGGTCGATCGCGATGTCGACAAGGACACTTCCCGGCTTCATCCGCGCCACGAGTTCGTTGGTGACCAGCTTCGGGGCCTTGGCGCCCGGGATGAGCACCGCGCCGATGACGAGGTCGGCTTCCAGGACGGCCTTCTCCAGCTCGAAGGCGTTCGACATGATCGCCCGGACCTTGGTGCCGAAGACCTTGTCCGCCTCGCGCAGCTTGTTGATGTCGCGGTCGAGCAGCGTGACGTGGAAGCCCATGCCGACGGCGATCTGCGTGGCGTTCCAGCCGGAGACGCCACCGCCGATGACGACGGCCTTCGCGGGCTGGGTGCCGGGAACACCGCCGGGGAGCACACCGCGGCCGCCGGCCGAGCGCATCAGGTGGTAGGCGCCGACCTGCGGGGCGAGCCGGCCCGCGACCTCGGACATCGGGGCGAGCAGCGGGAGCGCGCGACTGGGCAGCTCGACCGTCTCGTAGGCGATCGCCGTGGTGCCGGACTCGACGAGCGCGTCCGTGCACTCCTTGGAGGCGGCCAGGTGCAGGTAGGTGAAGAGCGTCTGGTCCTTGCGGAGGCGGTGGTACTCCTCGGCGATGGGCTCCTTGACCTTCAGCAGCAGGTCGGCGGTGGCCCACACCTCGTCGGCGGTGTCCAGGATCCGGGCACCCTCGCGGACGTACTCCTCGTCCGGGATCGAGGAGCCGATGCCGGCGCCGCGCTCGATGACGACCTGGTGGCCGTGGCGCACCAGCTCGTGCACACCGGCGGGGGTGATGGCCACCCGGAACTCGTTGTTCTTGACCTCGCGGGGGATGCCGACCTTCACGTCGATCACGGTCCTTGGCTCAGAGGGTGTGACGGAGCAATACAACACATACCCAGGCATGCGAGGGCACACCGGGAGACACCGCAGGAGAAGGTGCGGCAGAGCCAGTCTAATGAAGGTGTTCCCGCTGTCTAGCCTTTCATTGCATCAATCTTCAGCGGATGTACTGCGGATTTCGCAGGCGTTAGCGTCGTGTTCCGGCAGATCGGGGGTTTCCGGCTCCGGTTCTGCCTCGGAAAGCTCCTCGCCCAGCAGCTGCTCGGCCGTCCCCCGGTGCATCGCCGCCGCCACCGGATCGCCGAGGCGGTCCAGCGTGTCGGCGAGCCTGAGCTGGAGCGCCGCCTGGAGGCGTACGTCCTCGGCGCGGCGGGCCCACTCCACGGCCTCCTGGCAGGTGCGCAGCGACTCCTCGGGCCGTCCGGCGTACTCCTGGACGCGCGCGAGTTCGCTCAACGCCCGTGCGTGCGAGGTGACATCGCCGTTCTTGCGGTGCCCGGCGACCGCGGCCCGCCAGTTCCTGAGGGCCTCGCCGTAACGGCCCGCGTAGGTGTGCGCGGCGGCGATCCGGCCGTAGAGCCGGGCCGCGTCGGCGCGCTCGTCCCGGGCCAGCCGCTGGGCCAGGGCGCGGCCGAACCAGTCGGCGGCCCGGTCGTAGTCCCCGGTCTCCAGATGGGCACCGCCTACGGATTCCATCGCGCGGCCGGTCGCATACGGGTCGTTCGCCTCGCGTCCGGCGTCCAGCGCGGCCCGGTACCGCGCCAGCGCGTCCTGGGTCCGGCCGGTGCGGGCGTCCAGGTCGGCGAGGTTCAGCAGGGCGGCGGCCTTCTCACGGGGCAGGTCGCGCCGCTCGGCCACGTCGAGGACGAGCCGGTGGATGCCGTACAGGTCGGGGGCGGCCGCCTGGGTGCCGAAGTGCGCCACCATCGCGCGCACCAGCTGGGACATCAGGCGCCGGGCGAGGGTGTCCAGCTCCCCGTCGGCGACCGCGAGACGGGCCGCGGCGAGCAGGGCGGGCCCGCGGACGCTCAGCCATTCGGCGGCCGCCCGGGGGTTCGGGAAACGCAGGGCCTGGGGCATGGCCAGAAGCTTCTGGCGGGCCTCGGGACTGTCGGTCTCGGTGATCGCACGGCAGGACTGGAGCAGCCGCAGGGTCCGCTCCAGCATGCGGGCGCGGGCGAGCTGGAGCTCGGCGGGGCGGTCCTGGCTCTCGGCGAGGGTCTTCAGCAGGGGGTGCAGACAGCCGGGGACCTCGTACTGCGGCAGCGGCGAGTCCACCGCGTGCAGCAGGCCGAGGGCGACGAAGTCGTCCAGCGTGGTGCGGGCACCGCTCACCGAGCAGCCGGCGAGCGCGGAGGCGGTCTGCGGGTCGACCAGACCGGCCGGGGCGAGGGAGAGCAGGCGCAGTATCCGGGCGGCCGGGGTCGGCAGGGCGGAGTAGGCGAGCCGGAAGACCCGGCTGAGCGGGGTGCCCTCGTCGCCCTCGGCGTGCAGTTGCTTGGCCAGGTCGGAGACGGCCGCCTTGGGGCGGGCCGCGAGCCAGCCCCCGGCCAGCATCAGCGCGGCGGGCTGGCCCTGGCACTCCTCGGCCAGGCCCTCGGCGGCGCGGGGGTCGACGGTGATGCGGACCGACCCGGTGTGCCGGGACAGCAGTTCCACCGCGGACTTGGTGTCCAGGCCGCCCAGGGTGCAGGGGCGGACGTCGGAGATCCCGGTGAGCGGCCCCCCGGAGACGGCGACGACCAGGCACTCGGGGGTCTCGGGCAGCAGGGCGTCGACCTGCTCGGCGGTGGCCGCGTCGTCCAGCAGGATCAGCATCCGACGGTCGGCGAGGGCCTCGCGGAGCGCCTCGGTGAGGTCGTCCTCGTCCGCCCCCGCCGGCGCCGACACGTCGAGAGCGGTGAGCAGTTCACGGGCCGCGCGCTCCACCGGCACGGGCGTGCCGTCCGGCTCGCCGAGGCGGGCCCGGAGCACGCCGTCCCGGTAACGGTCCGCGACCTGCCGGACGAGTTCCTCGGCGAGCGCTGTGCGCCCCGAGCCGGGCCTTCCCGCGATGAGGAGCACGCGCGCGCGGGGGGCCTTGCGGCCGGCGAGGGTGTCCAGGCCGGCCCGTTCGATGTCGGCCCGGAGCTCTTTCAACTCCCTTGTGCGGCCCAGGAATCGACTCTCCGCGGCAGCGTCTCCCGACAGCTCCACGTCGCCTGTGTCCACCGCCTGATCCGTCACGGGCACACTCCCGTCCCACCGCACGCGCAAAGCCCCACCGGGACTCCGGCTCGGGCACTTTCAGAGCCTAGTTCACGCTCTGCAACGTTCCTGGTGGAGCGGGGCGGGGAAAGCGCGATTACCCCCCGATCGGATCAACAGGTCATAGCACCGACGGTTCGATGGCGCCCCCTCAGGGGCGCGGGGAACTGCGCGAGCAACCACATCGGACAAGCGCCCCGCAACGAACCGGCATCCCGACGGCGCGACCCGTCACGCCTCAAAGGGCCGTGCCGGCCACTCCGCATCCGCCGCACGCAACCCGTCCAGCCCGCCGGAGGCCCGCGCCGCGATCAGCGAAAGCACACCCACGACCAGGCAGTTGTTGTGCAGCTCACCGGCGAGGACGCCCCGGGCCAGCTCGTCCACCGGCACCCGCGCGTACTCCAGGTCGGTCTCCTCGTCCTCGACCTCGAACCGCTCCCCCTCGGCTTCCGAGAGGTTGCGCGCGAGAAAGATCCGCACGGCCTCGTCGCACCCACCCGGAGTCGTGTACACGTCCGTGAGGACCCGCCAGTCCTCCGCCTTGACGTGCGCCTCCTCGTACAGCTCCCGCTGCGCGGCATGCAGCGGGTTCTCGCCGGGCACGTCCAGCAGCCCGGCCGGGATCTCCCACAGCTTCTGCCGTACGGGGTGGCGGTACTGCCGGATGAGCAGCACGCGGTCCTCCTCGTCGAGGGCGAGGACGGCCACGGAGCCGGGGTGGACCTGGTAGTCGCGCTTGACCACCGAGCCGTCGGGCATGACCACCTCGTCCGTGCGGACGGAGGTCTTGTTGCCCACGAAGGGGGTCTCGGTGGCCCGGACCTGCCACGCCTCGGGGGTGTCCTTGATCGTCATGCCCTGTCCTCCCACGTGCACAAAGAAGCCAGGACGCCCGCCATTTGAATGCGCGCGCCCCGGCCACCGTACAACTGTCGTGCTACTGGGAAATCTTCCGCGCGACCGAGGCCTTCACCAGCCCGGCGAACAGCGGGTGCGGACGCGTCGGACGCGAGCGCAGCTCCGGGTGCGCCTGCGTGGCGACCAGGTAGGGGTGGACCTCGCGCGGGTACTCGACGTACTCCACGAGCTTGCCGTCCGGCGAGGTGCCGGAGAACAGGATGCCCGCCTTCTTCTCCAGCTCCGCGCGGTAGGCGTTGTTCACCTCGTAGCGGTGCCGGTGCCGCTCCTCGACGTACTCCTTGCCGTCGTACACCTCGCGGACGATGGAGCCCTCGGCGAGCTTGGCCGGGTACATGCCCAGCCGCATCGTTCCGCCCATGTCGCCCTCGCCGGCGACGATGTCGAGCTGCTCGGCCATGGTGGAGATCACCGGATGACCGGTGGCCGCGTCGAACTCGGTGGAGTTGGCGTCCGGGATGTCGGCGAGGTTGCGCGCGGCCTCGATCACGATGCACTGAAGGCCCAGGCAGAGGCCGAGCAGCGGGATCCTGTTCTCGCGGGCGTACTTGATCGCGCCCACCTTGCCGAGCACACCGCGGTCGCCGAAGCCGCCGGGGATGCAGATGCCGTCGACGTCACCGAGCTGCGCCGCGGCGCCGGCCGGGGTCTTGCAGTCGTCGGAGGTGACCCACTTGATCTTCACGCGGGCCTTGTTGGCGAAGCCGCCGGCGCGCAGCGCCTCGGTGACCGAGAGGTAGGCGTCGGGCAGGTCGATGTACTTGCCGACCAGGGCGAGCGTGATCTCGTGGTCGGGGTTGTGGACGCGGTCGAGCAGGTCGTCCCAGGTCCGCCAGTCTACATCCCGGAACGGCAGGTCCAGCTTGCGGACGACGTAGGCGTCCAGGCCCTCGCCGTGCACGGTCTTGGGGATGTCGTAGATCGAGCGGGCGTCGGGGCAGGCGACCACGGCGGCCTCGTCGACGTCGCACATCAGCGAGATCTTCCGCTTGATCGCGGTCGGCACCTCGCGGTCGCAGCGCAGCACGATCGCATCCGGCTGGATACCGATGTTGCGCAGAGCCGCAACCGAGTGCTGGGTCGGCTTCGTCTTCAGCTCACCCGACGGTCCGATGTACGGCAGGAGCGAGATGTGGACGACGAAGACGTTGTCACGGCCGACCTCGTGCCGGACCTGGCGCACGGTCTCCAGGAACGGCAGCGACTCGATGTCGCCGACGGTGCCACCGACCTCGGTGATCACGACGTCGACCTCGTCGGTCGCCATGCGGCGGATGCGGTGCTTGATCTCGTTGGTGATGTGCGGGATGACCTGCACGGTGTCGCCGAGGTACTCGCCACGCCGCTCCTTGGCGATCACCGTCGAGTAGATCTGACCGGTGGTGACATTGGCGGAGCCGTCCAGGTCACGGTCGAGGAAACGCTCGTAGTGGCCGATGTCCAGGTCGGTCTCGGCGCCGTCGTTGGTGACGAACACCTCACCGTGCTGGAAGGGGTTCATCGTGCCCGGGTCGACGTTCAGGTACGGGTCGAGCTTCTGCATCACGACGCGCAGGCCCCGCGCCTTGAGCAGCATGCCGAGGCTGGACGCCGTCAGGCCCTTGCCGAGCGAGGAGGCGACACCCCCGGTGACGAAGATGTGCTTGGTCGTCGTAGCTGTGCTGTTTCGAAAAACAGGCGGCATGGCCAAGAGGGGGCTCCCGTGGTCGCGATCTGGAGTGCGGGGCGGCTGCCGACCGGTGATTTCCGGGGGTGCCGTCGCTGCGGTTCGGGGGTTTCGTGCCCACCGGTCCACGGGCTACCAGGGTATCAGCGACCGGAGGAGATGGCTTCCGGCCACGCTCTGCACACACCTCGACACGAACCCGTACGAACACACGTCTTTCTCACCCGGTGCTCACCCGTTCGGCTCATCCGCGTTGTCCGGAGCGGCACGCAGATCATCTACGTGCGTCGTATCCTGCTCGGACACTCGCTGCCGAGCCCGGCCGGGAACACGGCATCACCCCCGCCCGTAATCACCGGAACAACGAGAGCTCGTCAGTTCGTTGAGCAACAGTTGCCGTTTTGCCTCACAGGGGTATGACTGTTTTGCTTCACCGCTCAACGACGCATTACAACGACCCCCTTGACCGCACCAAGCGACAGCCCCCTGCTTGCAGGGGGTGACGTGGCCGTTCGACTGGAGTTGCACGTGGCCGGGCGCATCGAAGACTACGCACTCATCGGAGACATGCAGACCGCTGCCCTGGTCTGCCGGGACGGCACGGTGGACTGGCTGTGCCTGCCCCGCTTCGACTCGCATGCCATCTTCGCCGGCCTGCTGGGCACGGAGGAACACGGTTTCTGGCGGCTCGGCCCGGCGCACGCCGCCGACGCCGAGCCTCCCACCGCGGCCCGGCGCAGCTACCGCGGAGACTCCCTGATCCTGGAGTCCGAGTGGGACACCCCGCGCGGCACGGTCCGGGTGACCGACTTCATGCCCCCGCGTGACGGCGCCCCGCAGCTCATCCGCATCGTGGAGGGCGTCTCGGGCCGGGTCCCGATGCGCTCCGCCCTCCGGATGCGTTTCTCCTACGGCCGGGTCGTGCCGTGGGTGCACCGGCACGAGGGCCGTACGGTCGCCGTCGCGGGCCCGGACAGCGTGTGGTTCGACACAGAGGTGGAGACCTACGGCAAGTCGCTGACGACGTACTCCGACTTCACGGTCGCCCCGGGTGAGCGGATCGCGTTCACCATCTCCTGGGAGCCCTCGCACAAGCAGCCGCCGCCGCTCCCGGAGCCCGAGCAGTCGCTGGAGGCGACGGAGGACTTCTGGCGCGAGTGGGTCGAGCACTGCACGTACCACGGCCCCTACCGCGAGGCCGTCGTCCGCTCGCTGATCACGCTCAAGGCCCTGACCTACGCCCCGACGGGCGGCATCGTCGCCGCGCCGACGACCTCCCTGCCGGAGCACATCGGCGGCGTCCGCAACTGGGACTACCGCTACACCTGGCTGCGCGACGCGGCGATCACCCTGTCCTCGCTGCTGCGCACCGGCTACCGCGAGGAGGCCCGCGCCTGGCGCGAGTGGCTGCTCAGGGCGGTCGCCGGCGACCCGGAGAACCTCCAGATCATGTACGGCATCGCGGGCGAGCGCGAGCTGGGCGAGGCCGAGCTCGACTGGCTGCCCGGCTTCGAGGGCTCCGCCCCGGTCCGCGTGGGCAACGGCGCCGCACACCAGCTCCAGCTGGACGTCTACGGCGAGGTCACCGAGGCCCTGCACCTGGCGCACATGACGGGCCTGGCCCGCAACGACTACGCCTCGCTGCTCCAGCTCAAGCTCATCCGCTACCTGGAGCAGCACTGGGACGAGCCGGACGAGGGCATCTGGGAGGTGCGCGGCCCGCGCCGCCACTTCGTGCACTCCAAGGTGATGGCCTGGGTCGCCGTGGACCGCACGATCAAGCTCATCGAGTCCGGCGACGCGGACGGCCCGCTGGAGAAGTGGCGCGAACTGCGCGACGACATCCACCGGGACGTGTGTGAGAAGGGTTACGACAAGGAGCGCAACACCTTCACGCAGTCGTACGGCTCGAAGGAGCTGGACGCCTCCCTGCTGCTGATCCCGCAGATGGGCTTCCTGCCTCCGGACGACAAGCGCGTGATCGGCACGATCGAGGCGATCCAGCGCGAGCTGTCCACGGCGGACGGCTTCATCCTGCGCTACCCGACCTCCGGCGAGGACGAGGGCGTCGACGGCCTGCCGGGCGACGAGGGTGCCTTCCTGGCCTGCTCGTTCTGGATGGCGGACGACCTGGCGATGATCGGCCGCGTGGACGAGGCCCGCAAGCTGTTCGAGAAGCTGCTGTCCCTGCGCAACGACCTCGGTCTGCTGGCCGAGGAGTGGGACCCGCACCTGCAGCGCCAGGTCGGCAACTTCCCGCAGGCTTTCAGCCATGTTCCGCTCATCGACACCGCGCTGAGGCTGACGGCTTCCGGAGCCTACGGCGGCTGACGCCGTCCCTTCCGGACGGAGGGGACGGACCGCATCCGCACGGGCGGGAAGCAAGCGATTGCCCCTGCCCGTGCAAGGGCGGGCAAGGGCGCGTTCAGGGGCGTGCGGGGTCGGCTCAGCCCGGCCCGAGGGCCGTCAGCGTCCGCTCCCCGCCCGGGTCGCCGGCCGTGGCCGGGACCAGCGCGATCTCGTCGAGCCCGGCCTCGGCGTAGACCTCGATCCGTGCGCGTACGGTGTCGAGGCCGCCGACCAGGCCTACGGCGGAGGCGGCCTCCCTCGGCAGCGCACGGACCAGTGTCTCCCGGTCGGCGCCGGACTCGGCCAGCTCGACCGCCGCACCGAGACCGGCCTCGACGAACACCTCGCGGTAGCCCGCCACGGTCAGGTATCCGGCGATGCTGCCCAGGACCTGGTCGAGCGTCTCCGGCTCGGGGTCGACGGCCGCGGGCAGCCAGGCGGCCAGCGTGGGCGGGGTGCGGCCCGCCTTGTCGGCCGCCGCGAGCAGCCTGGCGCGCAGGTCACGCACCTGCTCCGGCGAGACGACGTCGAGCAGCATCCGGTCGGCGTGCGCGGCGGCCGTGGCGATCGCGCGGTCGCCGAAGGCCGCCACCGTGAGGGCACCGCCGGGCGGCGGGAGGCGGCGGCGGAACGGGCTGCCGGGGACGACCGGTTCGCCGGGGGTCGCGTGCAGGAGTCCGCGCAGGGCCGCCGCGCTCTCCTCCATCGTGGCCGCGGGCCGGGCCCGGGGCCGCTCGTGCACGCCCTCGACGACGCGCTTGCTGGAGGTGCCCAGCGCCACTCCGACCGGCCTGCCCACGACGGCCGCGGTGCCCGCGGCGCCGCGGGCGATGGTGTACGGGTCGCGCACGTTCACCGGCACCGGCCCGGCGGTCAACGCCACCTGTCCGGTGGCCTGACCGATGGCGGTGGCCAGGACGAAGGAGTCCCACGTCGGTCCCTCGCCGACCCACACCTCCGGATACCCGAGCCGGTCGGCGAGCACCCCCACCCGCAACGGCTCATCGATCGGACTGTCGTCCTCCCGCCCCACGGCGACCACGCTGATGTCCATGGCGGGGCCGCTACCCGAGCGCACGCGCCTCAACCCCCGCACCTGCGCGGCAGCGGCTGCCGGGCCGGAGATGCCGCCGGGGAGTTCGCGCGGGTAGCGTCCGCTGCATGGACAGCCGCACGGATCACCGTTTCGAGAACCGGGGCGCCGGGATCACCGTGCAGCGGGCACTGGAGCTGCCCGGACTGCGGAGCGGGCTCCCGGAGGTTCTCGCGGGCGCCGACCGGCTGCACCGGACCGTGCGCTGGGTGCACGCGGGCGAGGTGCCGCACATCGCCTCGCTGCTCAAGGGCGGCGAACTGCTGCTGACCACGGGCTACGGCCTCGGCACCCGTTCCGCCGAGCAGCGGGCGTTCGTGCGCACCCTGGCCGAGCGGGGCATCGCGGCCCTGGTCGTGGAGCTCGGCCCGCGCTTCACGCGGCTGCCCGCCGCCCTGGTCGACACGGCCCGCTCGGCCGGTCTGCCGCTGGTCCAGCTGCACCGCGAGGTGCCCTTCGTGACGGTCACCGAGGAGATCCACACCGAGATCGTCAACGGCCACTACGCCCTGCTCCAGCAGGCGGAGGAGGTGCACGGCCGCTGCACCCGGGCGCTGCTGGACGGCGGCGGGGTGCCGCAGGTCCTGGGCATCCTGGCCGACTTCAGCGGCAACCCGGTCTTCCTGGAGACGACGGACGGCCGGCTGCTGTACGCCGCCGGGGCCGGACCCGAGGGCGCGGATCCGCTCCAGGTGTGGGAGGGGCTGCGCGGCCGGCACCAGGACGCCCCCACGGCCGGTTCGGTCCTGGTGGACGTGCCGGGCGGCGGGCCGGGGACGGGCTCGGTGCGCGCCCGGCTCGTTCTGCTCCCCGTCCGCGCGCCGCTCGCCCCCGTGCACCGGATGGCCGCCGAGCGGGCCGCGGGGATCCTGGCCGTGGTCCTGATGCAGGCCCGCCAGGAGGAGGAGCTGGCCGCGCGCGGGCGCGGCGACTTCCTGACCGACCTCGCCGAGGGCCGTATCGCCGCCGAGGACGCGCCCGCGCAGGCGCGCGTCCTCGGCTTCAAGCCGGGCGCCGGACCGCTGCTGCCGGTGGTCATGCGGCTCGGCGACCCGCTCGCCCCCGGCGGGGGCTGGGCGGTCCTGGCGCGCGCGGTCGCGGAGGAGCTGGCGTCCGTGGGCGTACCGGTCCTGCTGGGTGTACGTCCGGTCGAGGGCCGGGTCCCCGTGCTGCTGGGCCTGCGGTCGGAGTCGGAGAGGTCGGCGGTCGCGGACCGGGTCGCGGCGGCGCTGCGGGCGGGTGTGGAGCGGGCCGGGATGCAACGGCCTGGAGCACAGCCGCCGGTGGTGGTCGTCGGGGTCGCGGGCGGCTGGGCGGCGGCCTCGGCGGGCCTGCGGCACGCGGCGGAGACGGCCACGGCGGCCCAGGGCTTGTCCGACCGGCCGTGGTACGACGCCCGCCGCCTCGACATCGACCTCCTGCTGTGGCGGCTGCGCGACCACCCTGACCTGGCGGCCTTCGTGGACCGTGCCATCGGGCCGGTCCAGGACCACGACGACCGCTCCAAGCCGCCCCTGCTGCCCACGCTGGAGACGTATCTGGCGCACGCGGGCCGCAAGGCGGAGACGGCCCGCGAGCTGCACCTCAACCGGCAGACGCTCTACAACCGGCTCGCCCGCATCGGGGAGTTGCTCGGCACCGACCTCGACGACCCGCAGACGGTCCTGGCGTTGAGCCTGGCGCTGCGGGCCCGCAGACTCGTGCCCTGATCACGCGGGGTTTCAGATCAGGGGCCGCAGTTGGGTCAACTCGTCGTAGACGCTGAGCACTTGGGCGACGGTCTCGTCCTCGGTCGGCCAGCCCGCCGCCTGCCGTGCGCCCTTGTCCCTGAGCTCCTCCTGGCGTTCGGGGTCGCCGAGCAGCCGGACCACGGCGGCGGCGAACGCCTCGGAGTCCCCGGAGGGCACGAGTTCGGCCGCGTCTCCGACGAGTTCGGGGACGCCGCCGCCCCCGGTGGCGACGAGCGGCACGCGCGCGTGGAGGGCTTCCTGGGCGAGCACGGACCGCGAATCCCCGCCGCTCGGCAGCAGGGCGAGGTCGGCGGCGGAGAGCAACTCGCAGACGTCCTCCCGCTGTCCGAGGAGCCGGACCGGCAGCCCCTCCTCCTCGATACGGCGCTGGAGTTCGGCGCGCAGCGGCCCCTCCCCCGCAACGACCACCAGCGGCACGGGATCGAGACGGCGCCACGAGCGTGCGGCGTCCAGCAGCAGGCCGTAGCCCCGGTGCCGGTCGAGGGAGCCGACGGCCATCAGCAACGGGCGTCCGGTGGCGCCGAGTTCGGCCCGCACCTTGGCGCGCAGCCGGTCGGGGTCCTCCGGCTCGACGGCCTCGCGGGGGCCGGGCAGGGCGACGGCGGCGAGCCGCGCGTCCCGTGCGCCCGTGCGGCGGGCCCGGTCCACGAGGGCCGAGGTGGTGCCGAGGACCACGGCCGCGGTCCTGACCACCCTCCGCTCCAGCAGGCGCAGGAACTGGGCGCGCGCCCCCTCGGCGTACGCCCGGTCGTGCCAGGTGACGATCAGCGGGGTACGGCGTCCGCTGAGCGCGAGCACGGCGCGGAAGGAGGCGTGCAGTCCGTGCGCGTGCACCAGGTCGGCGTTGGTGCACGCCATCCGCAGCGCGGCCACGGAGGCCGGGTCGCTGCTGCGCGGCACATGCACGTGTTCGGCGCCGGCCCCGGTGAAGTCGTGGGCGCGCTCCGCCTCGGTGGGGGCGCACACCGTGACCCGCACTCCCCGTGCGACCAGACCCGAGGTCAGGGAGCGCACGTGCGCGCTGCTGCCGGCGTTGCCGCCGCCCAGCACCTGCACGGTGCGCAGCGACGACTGGCCGTGCGGTGAGTGGCTGCTCACGGGGGTCACGTGGCCGGGGCTCCTGGTTCGGCGTCGGGCGGTCACGAGGAAACGTACAGAAGGTATCGAGCGGAGGGGTGTACCGCGCGCTTCCTACGCGTACTGCGTTCTCCGCCAAGGATGCCAGCACGTACGGGTGTTCCGGGAACACCGGGGTGCCGGCACCCGGACGGAACGGCACGGCGCGTCACCCACACGAGTGAGGGAAGGGGCCATTCCGCACAGATGTGCCCGCCCCGGCCCCGCCCCCAGCCACGAAGTGCGCGGCCCCCGGCGCCGCCGTCCGCTACCCGTCCGCCCTGGCCGTGGCCAGCAGTTCCTCCGCGTGGGCCCGTGCCGTCTCCGAGTCCTCCTGGCCGGCCAGCATCCGGGACAGCTCACGCACCCGGTCCTCGCCCTCCAGGACCTTCACACCGGACCGGGTGACGGATCCGTCATTGGTCTTCTCCACCAGCAACTGCCGGTCGGCGAAGGCCGCGACCTGGGGCAGGTGGGTCACGACGACGACCTGAGCGGTCTTCGCGAGCCGCGCCAGCCGCCGCCCGATCTCGACCGCGGCCTTGCCGCCGACACCGGCGTCGACCTCGTCGAAGAGGTAGGTCGGCACGGGATCGGTGCCCGCGAACACGACCTCGACGGCCAGCATCACGCGCGACAGCTCACCGCCGGACGCGCCCTTGGCGATCGGCCGGGGCGGGGCACCGGGGTGCGGGGCCAGCAGCAGCTCGACCTCGTCGACACCGGCCGGCCCGTACGCGACCGTCCGCCCGCCGACCTCCACGCCGTCCGCGGCCTCGGTCTGGCGGATGTCGAAGGACACGCGCGCGTGCGGCATGGCCAGCGAGGCCAGCTCCGCGGTCACGGCGGCCGCGAACCGCTCGGCGGCATCCGCCCGCGCGTCGGTCAACGCCTGCGCGAGCCCGCCCAGTTCGGCACGGAGCGCGTCCCGCTCGGCGGTCAGCTCGTCGATCCGCTCGTCGTCACCGTCCAGCTCGGTGAGCCGGGAGGCGCTCTGCTCGGCCCAGGCGAGCACCGCGGCGACGTTCTCGCCGTACTTCCGGGTCAGCGCCGTCAGCGCGGCCCGCCGCTCCTCCACCGCCGCCAGCCGCAGCGGATCGGCGTCGAGGTCGTCGGCGTACCCCGCCAGCTCGCCCGCCACATCGCCCAGCAGGATCCCGATCTCGCCGATCCGGTCCGCCAGCGCTGCGAGCGCCGGGTCGTAGGACCGTACGGCGTCCAGGGCACGCTGCGAGCCCGCGACGAGCGTGGTGGCGTCGATGCCCTCGGGGTCCTCGGGATTGCCCGCCAGCGCGGCATGGGCGGCCGTGGCGGCGGAGGACAGCGCCTCCGCGTGCCCGAGCCGCTCGGCCTCCTCCGCCAGCTCCACGTCCTCACCGGCGCGCGGCTCCACCCCGGCGATCTCGTCGAGGCCGTAGCGCAGCATGTCGGCCTCCTGGGCCCGTTCACGCGCGCGCGTGGTGATCTCGTCGAGCTCGACGGAGACGGCCCGCAGCCGCCGGTACGCCTCGGTGTACTTGGCCAGCGGCACCGCCACCGCGTCTCCGGCGTACCGGTCGAGGGCCTGCCGCTGCCGGGACAGCTTCAGCAGGCCCTGCTGGTCGGTCTGCCCGTGCACGGCCACGAGATCGTCGGCCAGTTCGGCGAGCAGCCCGACGGGCACACTGCGCCCGCCCAGGTGCGCCCGCGACCGTCCTTCGGCCGAAACGGTACGGCTGATGAGCAGCGCCCCGTCGTCCAGCTCCGCCCCGGCCTCCTCGGCCCGCACGACGGCCGACGTCCCGGAGGGCATGGTGATCCGCCCCTCCACGACCGCCTTCTCGGCCCCGATCCGCACGAGTGCCGCATCCGCCCGTCCACCGAGCAACAGCCCCAGGCTGGTGACCACCATGGTCTTGCCCGCACCCGTCTCACCCGTCACAGCGGTGAATCCGGGCGACAGCTCGACGACGGCGTCATCGATGACTCCGAGCGACCGTATCCGCATCTCTTCCAGCACGGTGAAGACCTTACGAGGTCCGCCCGGCTCTGTGCGAGGCACCCTGTCACCCGGGGGAGTGGAACGACCCGGGCGCCGCCTAGTGCGGCGCCCCCCGCCATCCGGACACCGGCAACGCGAACTTCGCCACCAGCCGGTCCGTGAACGAAGCGTGGTGCAGCCGGGCCAACCGCACCGGCACGGCCCCCCGCCGCACCTCGACCCGCGCCCCCGGCGGCAGTTCGAACGTCCGTCGCCCGTCGCACCACAACACCCCCGGCGGGATGTGCGGCAGCAACTCCACGGCCAGGACCGAGTTCGGCGAGGTCACCAACGGCTTGGCGAACAACGCGTGCGCGGAGATCGGCACCATCAGCAACGCCTCGACCTCGGGCCACACCACGGGCCCGCCCGCGGAGAACGCGTACGCCGTGGACCCCGTCGGTGTGGACAGCACGATCCCGTCGCACCCGAACCCGGTCACCGGCCGCCCGTCGATCTCCAGAACAACCTCCAGCAGCTTCTCCGCGCCGGCCTTCTGCACGGCCGCCTCGTTCAGGGCCCAGTCGGTGTGGACGATGTCCCCGTTGCGGTGAACGACGACATCGACGGTCATCCGCTCCTCGACCTCGTACGCCTTGGTCACCACCCGGTCGACGACCTTGTCGAGATCGTCCCGCTCGGCCTCCGCGAGGAACCCGACACTGCCGAGGTTGACGCCGAGCATCGGCACCCCGGACGCGCGGGCGAACTCGGCCCCCCGCAGCAGCGTCCCGTCACCCCCGAGCACGATGAGCAGCTCGCACCCTTCGAGGCACTGCGGAGTCGCCTCCTTGACGAGCTCCACCTCGGGCGGCAGCGGCAGGTCGGCCGCCTCGTACTCCAGGACGCGCACGCCGATCTCCGAACGCAGCAGTCCCTTCACCACGAGCTCGGCACTGCGGATGGCGGCGGGCCGCCCCGTGTGGGCGAGCAGGAAAACAGTACGAGCTCGGTTCGGTGTCAACGCGGCCCCTCCGCCACTGCACGGTCAACATCGGCCGGGTCCAGAGCGGGCGCCCCGGCACGCAGCCACAGAAAGTACTCGACATTGCCCGAGGGCCCGGGCAACGGACTGGCCGTGACCCCCTTCACCCCGAGCCCGAGTTCCCCCGCCTTGCCCGCCACCCCGCGCACCGCCTCCGCGCGCAGCTGCGGACTCCGCACCACTCCCCCACTGCCCAGCCGCTCCTTACCCACCTCGAACTGCGGCTTCACCATCATCACCAGATCGGCGTCCGGCTTCACGCACCGCACCAGGGCGGGCAGTACCAGGCCGAGCGGGATGAAGGACAGATCCCCCACGACAAGATCCACAGGCTCCCCATCGATCGCTTCGAGCGTCAACTCGCGTACGTTCGTACGGTCCTTGACGGTGACCCGTTCATCGCTCTGAAGAGACCATGCGAGTTGTCCGTATCCGACGTCCACGGCGACGACCTGCGCGGCCCCGGCACGCAGCAGCACATCGGTGAAACCGCCGGTGGAGGCGCCGGCGTCCAGGGCCCGCCGTCCCTCGACGGCGAGCCCCTGCGGCACGAACACCTGAAGCGCGCCCGCGAGCTTGTGCCCACCGCGCGAGACGTAGTCGGGGTCGCCCTCGTCGGCCCGGACCACGATCGCGGCCGCCGTCTCCACCTGGGTGGCGGACTTGGTCGCGACGGTCCTGCCGACGGTGACCCGCCCCGCGGCGATCAGCTGCCCGGCGTGCTCGCGCGAGCGCGCGAGCTTCCGGCGGACCAGCTCCGCGTCCAGACGGCGACGTGCGACTCCTGCCACGTTCGGTTCAGCTCCTAGTGCCATACGAGGGTGAAGGTGCCCTCTTGTCATACGACGGTGGGGGCGCCGGAGTTTCCGGCCGGGCGTCGAGCGCGGTGAGCGCGTCGCGCAGCCCTCGGTGTACATCCTCGTACACCTCGAGGTGTCCGTCGGTGGCGAGGTGGTCGGCATCACCGAGCCGCTCCAGCTGGGCGTCGACCTCGGCGTGGCCCGTGGGGGTACGCGGGACGGTCAGCGGGGCGGGGGCAGCGGGGTCGTACTCCGGCTCCACCCTCTCCTGGAGGGTCTCCGTCTCCGGAACTGCGTCGCTCATGCCAAGACGCTACCCCGAACCGCTGGGGTACCGTCGATCGCGATGGCCACGATCGAGGAGTGCCGCGCCGCACTCGAGAAGCTCTCCGACAGCATGCGCGACGCCGAGGGGGACGTCCGTACGGCAGCCGCCATGGACCGCTCGGTGAGCTGTCACATCACCGACCTCGACACCACGTTCGTCGGCCGGATGGCGGGCGGCCGGATCGTGGTGCGGGACACGCTCCAGGGCCCGCCGCGGGAGAAGGCCCAGATCAGGCTCACCATGACCGGTGACGACCTGGTGGCCCTGGTGAACGGCGAGCTGCACTTCGCCAAGGCCTGGGGCTCGGGACGGGTGAAGCTGGAGGCGGGTCTCAGGGACCTGTTCCAGCTCAGGAAGCTTCTTTGACCTCCACGCGCGCGCGTGCCCTGCGTGCCGCCGGCACCACCAGCGGCGTGCCCGTCTCCGGGTCGTCGATGACCTGGCAGCGCAGCCCGAAGACCTCCTCGACGAGCTCCGCGGTGACGATGTCCTTGGGAGCGCCCTCGGCGATGACCGCCCCGCTCTTGAGGGCGATCAGGTGCGTGGCGTACCGGGCGGCGTGGTTGAGGTCGTGCAGCACGGCGACCAGCGTGCGGCCCTGCTCCTCGTGCAGTTCGGCGCACAGGTCCAGGACGTCGATCTGGTGCTGGATGTCCAGGTAGGTCGTCGGCTCGTCGAGCAGCAGCAGCGGGGTCTGCTGGGCGAGCGCCATCGCGATCCACACGCGCTGCCGCTGGCCGCCGGAGAGTTCGTCGACGTACCGGTCGGCCAGCTCGGCGACGCCGGTCTGCCGCATCGACTCCTGTACGACCCGCTCGTCATCGGTGGACCACTGGCGCAGGATGCCCTGGTGCGGGTAGCGGCCGCGGCCGACGAGGTCGGCGACCGTGATTCCGTCGGGCGCGATCGACGACTGCGGCAGCAGCCCGAGGGTCCGAGCGACCTTCTTCGGGGCCATCGACTGGATGGCCTTGCCGTCCAGCAGCACCCGGCCCTGGGAGGGCTTGAGCATCCGTGACAGGGCCCTCAGGAGCGTGGACTTCCCGCACGCGTTGGGGCCGACGATCACGGTGAACGAGTTGTCGGGTATCTCCACCGACAGCTGCTCGGCGATGACCCTCTGGTCGTAGGCCAGGGTCACGTTCTCGGCGGACAGGCGGTTCACAGTGCTCCTTCGGTTGTTCAGCCCGCTGTCGGTGCTGCTGTCGGTGCTTCGGCCGCCGTGGTCGGCGCTCATATCCGGCCCGCCCTGCGCTCGGCGACCAGCAGCCACAGCAGATAGACGCCGCCGAGGACTCCGGTGACCACGCCCACGGGCAGCTGGTCGGCGCCGAACACGCGCTGGGAGACCCAGTCGGCGGTGACCAGGAGGGTGGCGCCCATGCACAGGGAGGGCAGCAGGTTCGGCCCCGGCGAGCGGGTCAGCCGGCGGGCCACCTGGGGCGCGATGAGCGCCACGAAGCTGATCGGTCCGGCGGCCGCGGTGGCGGTCGCGGTGAGCAGGACGGCGGCCACGAGCAGCAGCATCCGCACCCGCTCGACCCGTACCCCGAGGGCGTAGGACACGTCGTCGCCCATCTCCATCATCCGCAGGTCGCGCGCGCGGGTGAGGACGAGCGGCACGAGGACGGCGCACAGCGCGAGCAGCGGCCAGACCTGGTCCCAGTCGCGTCCGCTGAGCGATCCGGTCACCCAGACGACGGCACGGGCCGCGTCGGTGAGGTCGGACCGGGTCAGCAGATAGCCGTTGAGGGCGGTGAGGATCGCGGACACACCGATACCGACCAGCACCAGTCGATACCCGTGCACACCTTGCTTCCAGGCGAGCAGATAGATGGCGATCCCGGTCGCGAGTCCGCCCAGCAGTGCTCCGACGGTGACCTGGCTCGCGCTTCCGGACATCAGCACGATCACGATCAGGGCGCCGGCCGCCGCGCCCTGGCCGAGCCCGAGGATGTCCGGACTGCCCAGCGGATTGCGGGAGATGGCCTGGAACAGCGCTCCGCCGAGCCCGAGCGAGGCGCCGACCAGGAGCGCGACGAGGACCCGCGGCAGCCGCAGCTCGTTGATGATGAACTCCTGCCCGGCGTCCCCGTTGCCGGCCAGCGCCCTGAGGACGTCGGCGGCCGGGATCGGGAAGTCGCCGGTGCCGATCAGCACGACACTCGCGACGAGCGCGACGAGCAGCAGCAGGAGAACGACGGTGAGGGCACGGACATCCAGCCGGACGGACATCCCACCGGGGGTCCTGACGGCACGGTTGGTCTTCACAGCTGGGCCGTCCTCCGACGTCGTACAAGAAGGATGAAGACCGGGCCGCCCAGAAGCGCGGTGACGATCCCGACCTGAAGTTCCGCGGGGCGCGCCACGATCCGGCCGAGGATGTCGGACGTCAGCAGCAGGACCGGCGACAGGACCGCCGCGTACGGCAGGATCCAGCGCAGGTCGGGCCCGGTGAACGAGCGGACGGCGTGCGGGACCATCAGCCCGACGAAGACGATCGGTCCGCAGGCGGCGGTCGCGGCCCCGCACAGCACGGTCGCGGCGAGCATGGACAGCGCCCGGGTCCGGTTCAGGTTGGCGCCGAGTGCCTTGGCGGTGTCGTCGCCCATCGCCATGGCGTTGAGCGGCCGGGCGAGCGCGAGGGCGAGAACCGCGCCGGCCAGCAGGAAGGGCAGCACCTGCGCGACGGTCGAATCGGTCGCGGAGGACAGCGAACCGACCGTCCAGAAGCGCATCCTGTTCAGCGCGGCGTCGTCCAGGATCATCACGGCCTGGAGGTAGCCGTAGAGCGCGGCGCTGATCGCCGTACCGGCGAGCGCCAGCCGCACGGGCGTGGCACCCCGGCTGCCGCCCAGGAACCAGACCATGGCCCCGACGGCGGCCGCGCCGACGAACGCGAACCAGACATAGCCGTTCAGCGAGGTGACGCCGAAGAACGAGATGGCCGTGACGACCGCGGCGGACGCGCCCGCGTTGATGCCGAGCAGTCCCGGGTCGGCCAGCGGATTGCGGGTCAGTGCCTGGAGCACCGCTCCGGACAGTCCGAGCGCGGCACCGGCCAGGACGCCCAGCACGGTCCGCGACAGCCGGTCGGCGACGACGACGTCGGCGTAGGTCCCCGAGTCCTCGAACAGACCGTGCCAGACCTCCCCCACGGACAGCGCCTTGGCGCCGATCGCGATACTCGCCACCACGGCGAGCGCAAGGAGCGCAAGGGAGGCGAGGAGCCCGATGGCTCGTATCGCCCGGCGGTTCGGGGGCGCGGGAGCGGTGTCCGCGCGCTGCTCGGGAGGACTGTCGACCAACACGTAGTTAGGTTAGCCTACCCTCTCGTTCTGGCTCGATCCGTGTGTATGGCCTCGCAGGAGGAACGCCCCCGTGAACTCGCCCCTGCCCGCTTCCCGTTCCGTTCTCAGCCGTCACAGCACCTCCACCGACCGCGCCCTGAGCCGTCGCACTCTCCTCACCTCCGCCGGCGCCCTCGGCCTCGGCGGCCTCCTGGCGGCATGCGGCGGTTCGGACGACGACCCCTCCGAGGGGCAGGCCGGGGCGTCCACATCCGGCGGACCGTGGAGCTTCAAGGACGACCGCGGTACGACGGTCAGGACCGACTCCACCCCGAAGCGCATCGTCGCCTTCGTCGGCGCGGCCGCCGTCCTGCACGACTTCGGCATCGAGTGCGTCGGCGTCTTCGGCCCCACCACACTGGAGAACGGCGAGCCCGACCCCCGGGCCGGGAACATCGACGTGAAGAAGGTGACCAACCTCGGCAACACCTATCCCCAGTTCAACGTCGAGCGGTACGCGTCACTGCGCCCCGAGCTCCTGGTCGCCCAGATGACCGAGCCTCCCGCGCTCTGGTACGTGCCCGAGGAGTCGGCGAAGAAGATCGAGTCGCTCGCCCCCAGCGTCGGCATCCTCACCACGAAGAGCTCACTCACCGAGGTGATCGGCCGCTTCGCCGAACTCGCCGCCTCCCTGGGCGCCGACGTGGACTCCGCCGAGCTCTCCACTGCCAGGACCACCTTCGAGACGGCCTCGGACCACCTCCGCCGGACGACCGGATCGGGCGCCCGCCTGAAGGTCATGGCGATCTCCGCGGCGCCCGACCTCATGTACGTCGCCAACCCGGACGACTTCACGGATCTGCGCTACTACAAGTCCCTCGGCGTCGATTTCGTCACCCCCACCAAGCTGAGCGAGGGCGGCTTCTGGCATCAGCTCAGCTGGGAGAACGCCGACACCTACGACGCCGATCTGATCCTCGTGGACAACCGCCCCGGCACCCTCCAGCCCGCCGACCTGGCGAAGGCCGAACCGACCTGGGCCCGCCTGCCCGCCGTGCGAGCGGGCCAGATATTCCCCTGGGTCAACGAGGAGCGCTTCAGCTACGCCGGGTACGGACCCCGCATCGACGATCTCGCGGCGGCACTGGAGAAGTCGAAGAAGACCGCCTGACCACCGGCCGCGACGGCCGCCGCCCGGCGCCGCCGCTCACACCCCCAGCCGTGCCAGCGCCTTCTCCCCGTCCAGTCGGCAGACCTCTTCTCCGGCCGCAGTCCAAGCGGCCGCGCACAGCGCGCGCAGTCCGTCCAGGGCCTCGCCCTCACCGTCGAGTTCCAGCCGCTCGGCACCCGCGACCGCCGTCCAGCCACCGCACCGGAACCCCTCCCCCGCCTCGGCGACCTCCGGCTGCCCCGTCAGCAGTCCCCGCAGATCGGCGTCGACGTACGTCGGCCGGTGCTGCGGCGGCGCGGCCAGCAGTTGGGCCCCGTCGGTCACCCCGGTCAGGACGAGCAGCGAGTCCACCTGCCCGTTGAACGCCCCCTCGATGTCCGTGTCCAGCCGGTCCCCGATCACCAACGGCCGCTCGGCCCCGGTCCGCAGGATCGTCTCCCGGTGCATCGGGGGCAACGGCTTGCCGGCCACCTGCGGCTCGGCTCCGGTCGCGATCCGCACGACCTCCACCGCCGCCCCGTTGCCCGGCGCGATCCCCCGCCCGCTGGGAATGGTCAGATCGGTGTTGGACGCGAACCAGGGCACCCCGCGCGCCACGGCGTACGACGCCTCGGCGAAACGCCCCCACGGCAGGTCGGGCCCGCCGAACCCCTGCACCACCGCCGCCGGATCGTCGTCCGCCGACTCCACGGGCTCCAGCCCCCGCTCCCGCAGGGCCACCCGGAGCCCCTCCCCGCCGATCACGAGCACCCGGGAGCCCTGCGGCACCTGCTCGGAGATCAGCCGGGCGACCGCCTGCGCCGAGGTGATGACATCCGCGGCACCCGTCGGTATGCCCAGCTCGGTGAGATGCTCGGCCACGGTGTCCGGAGTCCGGAGCGCGTTGTTGGTGACGTACGCGAGACGCATGCCGCCCGAGCGCGCGGTGGCCAACGACTCGACGGCGTGCACAATGGCGTTCCCGCCCGCGTAGACCACCCCGTCCAGGTCGAGCAGCGCCGTGTCGTACGCCTCGCTCAGGGCCTGTCCACTGCCCGCGGGCCTCGTCCTGACGCCCTGGCTCATTCCGCATCGCTCCTCGTTCGACGGCTTTCCCCCGATCATCCCCCATGCCACTGACACCCGTACGATGCCGGGATGAACTCAGCAGGTCACTCGGAAGCAACGGCGCGCCGAGGCCTGGAACTCACCCCGTTCCGAGGCCTTCGCTACGACCCCGACCGGGTCGGCAGCCTCGCCGCCGTGACATCTCCGCCGTACGACGTCGTGGTCCGACCGGACGGCCTGCACCAACTCCAGTCCAACGACCCGTACAACATCGTCCGGCTGATCCTCCCGCAGGCCACCACCCCCGCCGAACGCAACGACCAGGCGGCCCGCACCCTGCGCCGCTGGCTGGCCGAGGGAGTCCTCGCCGCCGATCCGGAACCCGGCCTGTACGTCTACGAACAGAGCGACGGCAACGGCCTGCTCCAGCGCGGCGTCATCGGCACCCTGCGCCTGTCGGACCCCTCGGAGGGCGTGGTCCTGCCCCACGAGGACGTGATGCCGCACGTCGTCGCCGACCGCGCCGCCCTGATGCGCGCCACTTCCGCGAACCTGGAACCGCTGCTCCTGACCTACCGCGGCGACGGCTCGTCGTCCGCCACCTCCGAGCTCGTCGAGCAGACCGCCGAACGGCCCGCGCTGCTCGCCACGACCACCGAGGACGGCTTCCACCACCGCCTCTGGTCCCTCACCAGTCCCGCCGACCTGGCCCGCATCCGCACCGACCTGGCCCGTCACCAGGCCCTGATCGCCGACGGCCACCACCGCTGGGCCACCTACCGGCGTCTACGCGCGGAGCACCCTTCCCCCAGCCCCTGGGACTACGGACTGGTCCTGCTGGTCGACACGGCCCGCTACCCCCTGCGCGTCCGCGCCATCCACCGCCTCCTGCACGGCGTACCGGTGTCGGAGGCACTGCACGCCGTGGACGGCCTCTTCCGCGTACGCCGCCTGGACGTCCCGCTGAGCGCGGCACTGTCGACCCTGTCCGACGCGGCCTGCGCGGGCAACGCCTTCCTCCTCGCCGGCGACGGCGCCTTCCACCTGCTCGACCGCCCGGACCCGGCCCTCCTGGCCCGCACGATCCCCGCCGACCACCCCGCCGCCTGGCGCACCCTGGACGCGACGGTCCTGCACGCCACCCTCCTCGACCACGTCTGGCACATCCCCGAGGACGACCCCACCCGCATCGCCTACATCCACGACACGGCCGCCACGGTGGAGAAGGCCGAACGCGACGGCGGTACGGCCGTCCTGATGCACCCGGTCCGCGAGGAGCTCGTCCGCGACCTCGCCCGCCAGGGCGTCACGATGCCCCGCAAGTCCACGTCCTTCGGCCCGAAGCCGGCGTCGGGCCTGGTACTGCGCGCACTGGACCTCTGAACATACGAAAGGGCGGACCCCGGTGCCGGGGTCCGCCCTTTCACTCACGCATGTCAGTCGTCGTCGACGTCCTTGCGGCCGTCCTCGGCAACGTCCGTGTCAGCGCCGTCGACCGTGTCGTCCCCGGCGTCCTCCACGACCTCGGCCGCGCTCTCGGAGTCGTCCTCACCCACGGTCTCGTCGAAAGCGTCGACGAACTCGACCCCGTCCAGCTCGGCGAGCCGGTCCGACGCGTCCGTGCTGCCGTCCTTGTCCGCC
This sequence comes from Streptomyces lincolnensis, assembly GCF_001685355.1. GTDB lineage: Bacteria > Actinomycetota > Actinomycetes > Streptomycetales > Streptomycetaceae > Streptomyces > Streptomyces lincolnensis. Next base: position 2,454,195 of record NZ_CP016438.1, read on the forward strand.
TCGACGGCCTTCGCGAACCACTCCCGCGCCTCGCCCTCACGCTCCGCTGCGAGCAGCGCGTCGGCGTACGCGTACCGGAGCCGCGCGGTCCACGGCTGCACCGAGTGGGACGCCAGCTCGGGGCTCTGAAGCGTCACGATCGCCGCTTCCAGCTGCCCCATGTCCCGCCGGGCACCGGCCGCCACGAGCCGCATCTCCACCTGCCCGGCCTTGTCGAGCTTGTGCACCTCGGGAGCCCCGGCCATGTCGAGCGCCTTCTCCGGCCGCCCGAGCCCACGCTCGCAGTCCGCCATGACCGGCCACAGCTCCACGCTGCCCGTCATCCGCCGCGCCGCCCGGAACTCGGCGAGCGCCTCCGCGTACTTCTGGTTCGCGTACGCGGCGAACCCGCCCGCCTCCCGTACGGCGGCCACGCGCGACGCGAGCCGCAGCGCCACCTTGGAGTAGGCGTAGGCCCGCTCCGGCTCCTCGTCGATGAGCCGGGCCACCATCACCAGGTTCTTGGCGACGTCCTCCGCGAGCGTCTTGGGCAGACTCTGAAGCTCCTGCCGTACGTCCTTGTCGATCTCCTCGCCCGTGACGTCCTCGGGGATCGGCAGCCGCTTGATCGGCTCGCGGTCCCGCTCCCGCTCATCACGGAAACGGCCTCCACCACGCCGGTCGTCCCGACGGCCACCGTCCCGGCCTCCGTCGCGACCACGGAAGCCTCCCGGCCGTCCACCACGGTCGTCACGCCGGGGACCAAACCCACCACGGTCGTCCCGACCCCGGAACCCACCGCTCCGCTCACCACGGTTGTCGTCCCGACGGAAGCCACCACGATCACCGCGGTCATCGCGCCGGACAGCGGGCCGGTCGTCACGGCGGTCGTCACGCCGGAAGGGAGGCCGCTCATCGCGCCGGTCATCGCGCCTGACGGCAGGCCGGTCATCGCGGCGGTCGTCACGCCTGTCGTCCCGGCGGTCATCGCGCCGGAAGGCAGGACGGTCATCGCGCCTGTCATCGCGGCGGTCGTCGCGCCGGAAGGCAGGCCGATCGCCATCCCGACGCGGCCCACGATCCTGGTCGTCCCTGCGCGGCCCACGGTCACGATCGTCGCTGCGGAAGCCCCGGTCACGATCACGGTCATCACGACGGAACGGGGGACGAGCCCCACGGTCATCGCCCCGGCGATCGTCGCGCCTGTCGTCCCGGCGATCGTCACGACGGAAGGGAGGCCGGTCATCGCGCCTGACGGCGGGCCGGTCATCGCGGCGGTCATCCCGACGGAAGCCGCCGCCACGGTCATCGCGACGGCCCTGACCACCGCGGTCGTTGTCCCGGTTGAAGCCACCCCGGTTGTCGTCCCGGCGGAAGCCACCACGATCACCACGGTCATCGCGCCGGACAGCGGGCCGGTCGTCACGGCGGTCGTCACGGCGGAAGGGAGGCCGGTCGTCACGGCGGTCATCCCGACGGAAGGCAGGCCGATCGCCGTCCCGACGCGGCCCACGATCCCGGTCGTCCCTGCGCGGCCCGCTGGGACGATCGTCACGACGGAACGGGGGACGAGGACCGCGGTCCCCTTCGCGCCGGTCGTCACGACGGTCGTCGCGGCGGTCGTCACGCCGGCCCGCGCCACCCCGGTTGTCGTCACGGCGGAAGCCACCACGATCACCGCGGTAGCCACCGCGGTCACCACTGTCCCGTCGCCGCTGGTCGCGCTCCGGTCGATCGTCGGGAGAGTTGGTGGACATCGGTGACTCCTGTCTTCGGTACTGCAAGCATTATAAAAACGAAAGGACCCCTGGTCCCAGCTGAACGCTGGGGACCAGGGGTCCTTCCCAAAGATTGTTCGGCGGCGTCCTACTCTCCCACAGGGTCCCCCCTGCAGTACCATCGGCGCTGTAAGGCTTAGCTTCCGGGTTCGGAATGTAACCGGGCGTTTCCCTCACGCTATAACCACCGAAACCCTAATGGTTTCGAGCGAACAAGCACACTTTTTAATTGGATGTTCTACTCAAAGCCGGCAACAGTCGTTGCCTCAGAACTAACACAGTGGACGCGAGCAACTGAGGACAAGCCCTCGGCCTATTAGTACCGGTCAGCTCCACCCATTACTGGGCTTCCACATCCGGCCTATCAACCCAGTCGTCTACTGGGAGCCTTAACCCCTCAAAGGGGGTGGGAATACTCATCTCGAAGCAGGCTTCCCGCTTAGATGCTTTCAGCGGTTATCCCTCCCGAACGTAGCCAACCAGCCATGCCCTTGGCAGGACAACTGGCACACCAGAGGTTCGTCCGTCCCGGTCCTCTCGTACTAGGGACAGCCCTTCTCAATATTCCTACGCGCGCAGCGGATAGGGACCGAACTGTCTCACGACGTTCTAAACCCAGCTCGCGTACCGCTTTAATGGGCGAACAGCCCAACCCTTGGGACCGACTCCAGCCCCAGGATGCGACGAGCCGACATCGAGGTGCCAAACCATCCCGTCGATATGGACTCTTGGGGAAGATCAGCCTGTTATCCCCGGGGTACCTTTTATCCGTTGAGCGACGGCGCTTCCACAAGCCACCGCCGGATCACTAGTCCCGACTTTCGTCCCTGCTCGACCCGTCGGTCTCACAGTCAAGCTCCCTTGTGCACTTACACTCAACACCTGATTGCCAACCAGGCTGAGGGAACCTTTGGGCGCCTCCGTTACTCTTTAGGAGGCAACCGCCCCAGTTAAACTACCCATCAGACACTGTCCCTGATCCGGATCACGGACCCAGGTTAGACATCCAGCACGACCAGACTGGTATTTCAACGACGACTCCCCCTGAACTGGCGTCCAGAGTTCACAGTCTCCCAGCTATCCTACACAAGCCGAACCGAACACCAATATCAAACTGTAGTAAAGGTCCCGGGGTCTTTCCGTCCTGCTGCGCGAAACGAGCATCTTTACTCGTAGTGCAATTTCACCGGGCCTATGGTTGAGACAGTCGAGAAGTCGTTACGCCATTCGTGCAGGTCGGAACTTACCCGACAAGGAATTTCGCTACCTTAGGATGGTTATAGTTACCACCGCCGTTTACTGGCGCTTAAGTTCTCAGCTTCGCCCAACCGAAGTTGGACTAACCGGTCCCCTTAACGTTCCAGCACCGGGCAGGCGTCAGTCCGTATACATCGCCTTACGGCTTCGCACGGACCTGTGTTTTTAGTAAACAGTCGCTTCTCGCTGGTCTCTGCGGCCACCCCCAGCTCACCGTGTAAAACGGATCACCAGTGATGGCCCCCCTTCTCCCGAAGTTACGGGGGCATTTTGCCGAGTTCCTTAACCATAGTTCACCCGAACGCCTCGGTATTCTCTACCTGACCACCTGAGTCGGTTTAGGGTACGGGCCGCCATGAAACTCGCTAGAGGCTTTTCTCGACAGCATAGGATCATCCACTTCACCACAATCGGCTCGGCATCAGGTCTCACCCTCATGAGAGACGGATTTACCTATCTCTCGGGCTACACCCTTACCCCGGGACAACCACCGCCCGGGATGGACTACCTTCCTGCGTCACCCCATCACTCACCTACTACCACCGTGGTTCGGCGGCTCCACCACTTTCCATTCCCCGAAGGGTCCGGAACGGCTTCACGGCCTTAGCATAAATGGGTTCGATGTTAGACGCTTCACAGCGGGTACCGGAATATCAACCGGTTATCCATCGACTACGCCTGTCGGCCTCGCCTTAGGTCCCGACTTACCCTGGGCAGATCAGCTTGACCCAGGAACCCTTAGTCAATCGGCGCACACGTTTCTCACGTGTGTATCGCTACTCATGCCTGCATTCTCACTCGTCAACCGTCCACAACTCGCTTCCGCGGCTGCTTCACCCGGCAGACGACGCTCCCCTACCCATCCCAACGGGCGTTGGCCCTCATGCTGGAATGACACGACTTCGGCGGTACGCTTGAGCCCCGCTACATTGTCGGCGCGGAATCACTAGACCAGTGAGCTATTACGCACTCTTTCAAGGGTGGCTGCTTCTAAGCCAACCTCCTGGTTGTCTGTGCGACTCCACATCCTTTCCCACTTAGCGTACGCTTAGGGGCCTTAGTCGATGCTCTGGGCTGTTTCCCTCTCGACCATGGAGCTTATCCCCCACAGTCTCACTGCCGCGCTCTCACTTACCGGCATTCGGAGTTTGGCTAAGGTCAGTAACCCGGTAGGGCCCATCGCCTATCCAGTGCTCTACCTCCGGCAAGAAACACACGACGCTGCACCTAAATGCATTTCGGGGAGAACCAGCTATCACGGAGTTTGATTGGCCTTTCACCCCTAACCACAGGTCATCCCCCAGGTTTTCAACCCTGGTGGGTTCGGTCCTCCACGAAGTCTTACCTCCGCTTCAACCTGCCCATGGCTAGATCACTCCGCTTCGGGTCTTGAGCGCGCTACTATACCGCCCTATTCGGACTCGCTTTCGCTACGGCTTCCCCACTCGGGTTAACCTCGCAACACACCGCAAACTCGCAGGCTCATTCTTCAAAAGGCACGCAGTCACGACTGCATGTGCAAGCACATACAGCGACGCTCCCACGGCTTGTAGGCACACGGTTTCAGGTACTATTTCACTCCGCTCCCGCGGTACTTTTCACCATTCCCTCACGGTACTATCCGCTATCGGTCACCAGGGAATATTTAGGCTTAGCGGGTGGTCCCGCCAGATTCACACGGGATTTCTCGGGCCCCGTGCTACTTGGGTGTCTCTCAAACGAGCCGCTGATGTTTCGACTACGGGGGTCTTACCCTCTACGCCGGACCTTTCGCATGTCCTTCGCCTACATCAACGGTTTCTGACTCGTCCTGTCGCCGGCAGACGACAGAAGAGAGATCCCACAACCCCGCATACGCAACCCCTGCCGGGTCTCACACGTATACGGTTTGGCCTCATCCGGTTTCGCTCGCCACTACTCCCGGAATCACGGTTGTTTTCTCTTCCTGCGGGTACTGAGATGTTTCACTTCCCCGCGTTCCCTCCACATACCCTATGTGTTCAGGTATGGGTGACAGCCCATGACGACTGCCGGGTTTCCCCATTCGGAAACCCCCGGATCAAAGCCTGGTTGACGACTCCCCGGGGACTATCGTGGCCTCCCACGTCCTTCATCGGTTCCTGGTGCCAAGGCATCCACCGTGCGCCCTTAAAAACTTGGCCACAGATGCTCGCGTCCACTGTGCAGTTCTCAAACAACGACCAGCCACCCATCACCCCGCCCTCCTGGGCGAGTTCACTGGGGCCGGCACCCGAAGACAGGACCTTACGGCCGTGCCCTCAGACACCCAACAGCGTGCCCGACACACTTTCCGCTTCCCTCAACGTTCCACGCTCCGAAGAGCAGTACTGGAAGGAGAAGACGATCAAGTGTGCCGAATAATCAACGTTCCACCCTTGAGCAACCACCGCAGAACGTTTGCCTGCGTAGTGGCCTCTGACCTGATCCCGAAGGATCTGGTAAGAAGTGCTCCTTAGAAAGGAGGTGATCCAGCCGCACCTTCCGGTACGGCTACCTTGTTACGACTTCGTCCCAATCGCCAGTCCCACCTTCGACAGCTCCCTCCCCACAAGGGGGTTGGGCCACCGGCTTCGGGTGTTACCGACTTTCGTGACGTGACGGGCGGTGTGTACAAGGCCCGGGAACGTATTCACCGCAGCAATGCTGATCTGCGATTACTAGCAACTCCGACTTCATGGGGTCGAGTTGCAGACCCCAATCCGAACTGAGACCGGCTTTTTGAGATTCGCTCCACCTCACGGTATCGCAGCTCATTGTACCGGCCATTGTAGCACGTGTGCAGCCCAAGACATAAGGGGCATGATGACTTGACGTCGTCCCCACCTTCCTCCGAGTTGACCCCGGCGGTCTCCTGTGAGTCCCCAACCTCCCGAAGGAGTTGCTGGCAACACAGGACAAGGGTTGCGCTCGTTGCGGGACTTAACCCAACATCTCACGACACGAGCTGACGACAGCCATGCACCACCTGTACACCGACCACAAGGGGGCGACCATCTCTGGCCGTTTCCGGTGTATGTCAAGCCTTGGTAAGGTTCTTCGCGTTGCGTCGAATTAAGCCACATGCTCCGCTGCTTGTGCGGGCCCCCGTCAATTCCTTTGAGTTTTAGCCTTGCGGCCGTACTCCCCAGGCGGGGAACTTAATGCGTTAGCTGCGGCACCGACGACGTGGAATGTCGCCAACACCTAGTTCCCACCGTTTACGGCGTGGACTACCAGGGTATCTAATCCTGTTCGCTCCCCACGCTTTCGCTCCTCAGCGTCAGTAATGGCCCAGAGATCCGCCTTCGCCACCGGTGTTCCTCCTGATATCTGCGCATTTCACCGCTACACCAGGAATTCCGATCTCCCCTACCACACTCTAGCTAGCCCGTATCGAATGCAGACCCGGGGTTAAGCCCCGGGCTTTCACACCCGACGTGACAAGCCGCCTACGAGCTCTTTACGCCCAATAATTCCGGACAACGCTTGCGCCCTACGTATTACCGCGGCTGCTGGCACGTAGTTAGCCGGCGCTTCTTCTGCAGGTACCGTCACTTTCGCTTCTTCCCTGCTGAAAGAGGTTTACAACCCGAAGGCCGTCATCCCTCACGCGGCGTCGCTGCATCAGGCTTTCGCCCATTGTGCAATATTCCCCACTGCTGCCTCCCGTAGGAGTCTGGGCCGTGTCTCAGTCCCAGTGTGGCCGGTCGCCCTCTCAGGCCGGCTACCCGTCGTCGCCTTGGTGAGCCATTACCTCACCAACAAGCTGATAGGCCGCGGGCTCATCCTTCACCGCCGGAGCTTTCAACCACCACAGATGCCCGTGGTGGTGGTATCCGGTATTAGACCCCGTTTCCAGGGCTTGTCCCAGAGTGAAGGGCAGATTGCCCACGTGTTACTCACCCGTTCGCCACTAATCCCCACCGAAGTGGTTCATCGTTCGACTTGCATGTGTTAAGCACGCCGCCAGCGTTCGTCCTGAGCCAGGATCAAACTCTCCGTGAATGTTTACCCGTAATCGGGTGCACACATCACGAGAGCGGAACCACCGGCGGAATAAGCCGATGGTTCACAGCGTCCTCGCTGTGTTTTTTCTTCAAAGGAACCTCATCTTCGGCCGTATGGCCGGAGACGGGGTATCAACATATCTGGCGTTGATTTTTGGCACGCTGTTGAGTTCTCAAGGAACGGACGCTTCCTTTGTACTCACCCTCTCGGGCTTTCCTCCGGGCTTCCCTTCGGTCTTGCGTTTCCGACTCTATCAGATCCTTTCGGACCCGATTCCCTGTCGGCGGGATGTGCCGGAAGGCTTTGGCTTTCGCCTGTCGGCCTTTCGACATTCACTACGTTAGCCGATTCCCTCGCCAACTCATAATCGAGTTCCGCAGATTCGGAATTCAGGCACGCCGAATTCGCCCCTGCTGAGGGGAAGTCGTAGGTAGTGGTTTGGCCGCTTCCGGCTGCAGGCGAACGCCGTACCCGGTTCAAGCGGCTCGGGCTACGTTACGCGCCCGTCCAAGGCGAGTCAACTTCGGCGGCGCCTCGGTACGTGGGCCCGATAAGGGCTCACCGTCGGGTCGTTGGCGACCCAGAAGCGCCACGGGTGGACGTCGCCGTTGCCGCCCTCGCCGGCCACGCCGGTGCGTGGACCGCTGCGTACCTGGTCGGACGCGACGGGTGTACCCGTCAGGATCCTCAGCGGGGTCTCGCCGGGGGCGCACGCGTCGGTGCCGTCGAGGGCCCGGTCCACACCGAGGGCTGTGGCCAGGCGGGCGGGGCCTTTGGCCAGTTCCTTGTCGTTTCGGGCCGATAGTCGACGTTTGCGAGCCAGCTCGGCGCCCTCGACGATCTCGCCGGCCCGCAGCAGGACCGCGCTCGCGGTCCCCTCCGGACCGCACACCAGGTTCATGCAGAACCACATGCCGTAGGTGAAGTAGACGTACACGTGTCCGGGGGGACCGAACATCACCGCATTGCGGGCTGTGCGGCCCCGGTAGGCGTGGGAGCCGGGGTCATTGGGACCGTCGTAGGCCTCGACCTCTGTGAGGCGGAGGGTGATCGGACCGTCCGGGGTGCTGCTGACGAGGACGCGGCCCAGGAGGTCGGGGGCGACCTCCAGTACGGGCCGGTCGAAGAAGTCGCGGGGCAGGGGCGTACGGTCGGGGGTCGCGATCATGCCGTCCGAGGGTAGTGCAGACGGGTGGACGCAGCGGGGTGGCCAGGGCGGGCTCGCCTTGCAAGGGTGAGGTTCCGGAACCGGCCACGGCTGGATCGCGTTTGTAGGGATCAAGGATCCATACGTAGAGGGAGAGACATGGCGTTCAAGAAGCTGCTCGCGAGCCTGGGGGCCGGCGGTGCTTCGGTGGAGACGGTGCTGACCGAGGTCAACGTCGTCCCGGGTGGTGTCGTCCAGGGCGAGGTGCGGATCCAGGGCGGGTCCGTCGACCAGCAGATCGAGGCGCTGTCGGTCGGTCTTCAGGCCAAGGTCGAGGTCGAGAGCGGCGACCAGGAGTACAAGCAGGACATCGAGTTCACCAAGCAGCGGCTCGGCGGGGCCTTCGAGCTGAAGGCGAACGCGGTGCACACGGTGCCGTTCGGGCTGGAGATTCCGTGGGAGACGCCGATCACGACGATCGACGGTCAGCCGCTGCGGGGGATGAACATCGGCGTCACCACCGAGCTGGAGATCGCGCGTGCCGTGGACTCCGGTGACCTGGACCCGGTGAGCGTGCACCCGCTGCCCGCGCAGAAGGCCATCCTGGACGCCTTCATCCAGCTGGGCTTCCGCTTCAAGAACGCCGACCTGGAGCGCGGTCTCATCCGGGGTACGCGCCAGAAGCTCCCCTTCTACCAGGAGATCGAGTTCTTCCCGCCGCAGCAGTACCGGGGGCTGAACCAGGTCGAGCTGAGCTTCGTCGCCGACCAGAGCGTGATGGACGTCGTCCTGGAGATGGACAAGAAGCCGGGGCTGTTCAGCGAGGGCAGCGACACCTTCCGCTCCTTCCAGGTGGGTCTGCACGACTACCAGGGCACCGACTGGGTCGCGTACCTCAACCAGTGGCTGTCCGAGGTCGGCAGCAAGCGCAACTGGTTCTAGGCTCGGAACCACTGACTCCAGTAATCGATCAGGAGGTACCGAGGTGACCGAGCTCAAGCGGCGGCCGCTCCCCCATGACTTCCATCCGCCCGTACCGTCGTTCACGGTCGTGAGCGAGGACGTGGCGGAGGGCGCGACGCTCAAGGACGCTCAGGTCTACGCGGCCGGCAACACCTCGCCGCAGCTGCGGTGGGAGGGCTTTCCGCCGGAGACCAAGAGCTTCGCCGTGACCTGCTACGACCCCGATGCCCCGACGGGCAGCGGGTTCTGGCACTGGGTGGTGTTCGACATCCCGGCCTCGGTGACCGAGTTGCCGGTGGGTGCGGGCAGCGGCAAGTTCGAGGGGCTGCCGGAGGGGGCCGTACAGGCTCGGAACGACTACGGGTCGAAGGACTTCGGTGGTGCCGCCCCGCCGCCCGGGGACGGGCCGCATCGGTATGTCTTCACGGTGTACGCCGTGGACCAGGAGAAGCTCGGTCCCGATTCCGACGCCTCTCCTGCGTTCGTCGGCTTCAACCTGCGATTCCACGCGATCGCGCGTGCCCAGTTGGTCGGTGAGTACGAGGTGCCCGCCGAAGCCTGACGTTCACGGGACGTTTGCCCGCCTCTGGTCTTGGAATTGATCAGAGGCGGGCAGTTTTTATTGCGTTGTCCATCTCGGCGTGCCCGGCCAAAGTTGATCCAAGCCCGCCAGGGGGTGGGCCGGTGACGTGGGAGGTGGGCTGGATGCGTGACACGCTGGTGCTGAATGCGAGCTTCGAGCCGCTGTCGACAGTGACGCTGAACCGAGCCGTCGTTCTGGTGCTCCAGGACAAGGCCATCGTCGAGCAGTCCCACCCCGAACTGCGCATGCGCGGAGCCGCGGTCGACATACCGGCGCCCCGGGTGATCAGGTTGTGCAGGTACGTACGGGTGCCGTTCCGAAGACAAGCCCCGTGGTCGAGGCGGGGTGTTCTGGTGCGGGACCGGCACAGGTGCGCGTACTGCGGCCGGCGGGCGACGACCGTGGACCACGTGGTGCCGCGGGCGCAGGGTGGTCAGGACACCTGGCTGAACACGGTGGCCTCGTGCGCGGAGGACAACCACCGCAAGGCGAACCGGACTCCGGAGGAGGCGGGGATGCCGTTGCTCAGGCGACCGTTCGAGCCGACTCCCGCTGACGCGATGCTGTTGTCCCTGGGCCGCGAGGACTTCTCGGCGCTGCCGGACTGGTTGGCCGTGGATGCGGCCTAGCGTCTGCCGGGTTCGGACGGATTGAAGGCAGCCCCGCGTCCCTGGGATGGGTGCGGGGCTGCTTTGTCGTGCGGTCCAGCAGGTCTCAGTCGATCGAAGGCTTCTCTCGGCGTTCCGAGCTGCCGCCGCCGTTGCCGGAGGAACCGCCGCCCATGGCGCCGAAGTTGCCCATCGCGCCCGACAGGCCCTTGAGGGCGTCGCCGATCTCGCTGGGGACGATCCAGAGCTTGTTGGCGTCGCCCTCGGCGATCTTCGGGAGCATCTGGAGGTACTGGTAGGAGAGGAGCTTCTGGTCCGGGTCACCGGCGTGGATGGCCTCGAAGACCGTACGGACGGCCTGGGCCTCGCCCTCGGCGCGCAGGGCGGCGGCCTTGGCCTCACCCTCGGCGCGCAGGATCTGGGACTGCTTCTCACCCTCGGCGGTGAGGATCGCCGCCTGGCGCGTACCTTCGGCGGTGAGGATCGCGGCGCGCTTGTCACGGTCGGCGCGCATCTGCTTCTCCATCGAGTCCTGGATGGAGGTGGGCGGTTCGATCGCCTTGAGCTCGACGCGGTTGACGCGGATGCCCCACTTGCCGGTGGCCTCGTCGAGGACACCGCGCAGGGCAGCGTTGATCTCCTCGCGGGAGGTCAGGGTCCGCTCCAGGTCCATGCCGCCGATGATGTTGCGCAGGGTGGTGACGGTGAGCTGCTCGATCGCCTGGATGTAGCTGGCGACTTCGTAGGTGGCGGCCCGGGCGTCGGTCACCTGGTAGTAGATGACGGTGTCGATGTTCACGACCAGGTTGTCCTGGGTGATCACCGGCTGGGGCGGGAACGGCACGACCTGTTCACGCAGGTCGATGCGGTTGCGGATGGTGTCTATGAACGGGACGACGATGTTGAGGCCCGCGTTGAGCGTCCGCGTGTAGCGGCCGAATCGTTCGACGATCGCTGCGCTCGCCTGCGGGATGACCTGGATCGTCTTGATGAGGGCGATGAAGACCAACACCACCAGGATGATCAAGACGATGATGACCGGTTCCATCGTGCTCCCCGTACCCTTCTCGGCTTCGGCGCTTTCGGAAGATCTTATGGTGTTGAAGATCTTGCTCGACGAGTCTGACAGACCGTCGGGTAACTCGTGGTGCGTTCGGTTCAGTTGCGTCGTCCGAGGTCACATGACGATCGCCGTGGCACCTTCGATCTCCACGACGTCCACTTCCTGACCCACATCGAAAGCGCGCCCGGTGTCGAGGGAGCGGGCCGACCAGACCTCTCCGGCGAGCTTGATCCGGCCACCGGAACCGTCCACGCGCTCCAGCACGACGGCCTGTTTGCCCTTCAACGCGTCCACTCCGCTGACGAGTTGGGGTCGCTGCGAGCGGTGCCGGGCCGCGATGGGCCGCACCACGGCGATGAGGGCGGTCGAGACGACCGCGAAGACCAGCACCTGGACGACGACGCCCGTGCCGAGTCCGGCCGCGATCGCCGCCGCTCCCGCACCTACCGCGAGCATGCCGAACTCCGGCATCGCGGTCACCACGAGCGGGATTCCGAGCGCAGCCGCGCCGATGAGCCACCACACCCATGCGTCGATGTCGTTCACGTGGTCATGGTAGGTCTCCGGGTCCTGCCACGGACAGGGCGCATGGGACCCGAACCTGCTTCTTACCCGTGTTTTCGCGGGTACTTCACCAGGTCACGACAGAGGAAGGCCCTGGGCGGTCCAGCGGTCGCCGACCTGTTCGACGACGAGCGGGAGACCGAAGCAGAGGGAGAGGTTGCGGGAGGTGAGTTCCAGCTCCAGCGGGCCGGCGGCGAGGACCTTGCCCTGACGGATCATCAGGACGTGGGTGAAGCCGGGGGCGATCTCCTCGACGTGGTGGGTGACCATGAGCATCGAGGGGGCGATCGGGTCGCGCGCGAGGCGGCCGAGACGGCGTACGAGGTCCTCGCGGCCGCCGAGGTCGAGGCCGGCGGCGGGCTCGTCGAGGAGGAGCAGCTCGGGGTCGGTCATCAGGGCGCGGGCGATCAGGGTGCGCTTGCGCTCGCCCTCGGAGAGGGTGCCGAACTTGCGGTCCAGGTAGTCGCTCATGCCGAGCCGGTCGAGGAAGGCGCGGGCGCGCTGCTCGTCGATGTCCTCGTACTCCTCCTGCCAGCCGGCGGTCATGCCGTAGGCGGCGGTCAGCACGGTCTGGAGGACGGTCTGCCGCTTGGGGAGCTTGTCGGCCATGGCGATGCCGGCCATGCCGATGCGCGGGCGGAGTTCGAAGACGTCGGTGCCGGGCTTGCCGAGGGTCTCGCCGAGGATGGTGGCGGTGCCCTTGCTGGGGTAGAGGTAGCTCGACGCGAGATTCAGGAGCGTGGTCTTGCCGGCGCCGTTGGGTCCGAGGATGACCCAGCGCTCGCCTTCCTTGACCGACCAGGAGACCTGGTCCACCAGAGCCCGGTCCTCACGGACCACGGATACGTCCTGAAGCTCCAGAACATCGCTCATGAGCGCGTTGTCTCCCCTTGCAGTGTGGCCGGTCTCGGCTGTCGCGTAAGCCAGTGGCTCGGTCCGCCGCGCCGGTGGGCGCAGTCCTCTAGGAAATCTACGCCACCGGCCACCCGCTCCCATCCATCGGTCCGGTCCTTAGGCTGGGGGCATGCTCACGGAACCACGCTCTGGACGCCTTGCCTCATGGGGAAATGCCCTGTTGGCCGGACTTGTCTCACCTGACGATGCCGTGCTCTCGATCGTCGGGGAGGACGCCGTGCACCGGGTGGAGGGGCTGCCCGACGAGACGGCGCCGGTCGGTCTCACGCTCGCGCTCGGGCGGCTGCGTTCGCTCGGTGTCACGGGGCTGCGGGTGGCGCTGCCGGCGCCGGGGCATCCGCTGGGGCTGAGCGGGCCGCCGGAGTTCAACGCGCGGGCGCTGGACGCGGAGGAGGCGGTGGTCTGCCACGGTGCCGCGCTCGGGTTGGTGCCCGAGGTGTACGAGGCCGGGCCCGAGGGTGATGTCCATGTCGAGGTCGTCTGGCACTGCCTTGCCGTGCGGGAGGCTCCGCCGGCGGATGTGCCCTCTCTCGGGGAGGCCGAGCGGGAGCTGGCCGAGGCCCTGCGGGATGCGACCGAGGTGCTGACGCGGCTGGATGTGGCCGGGTCGGGTCCGGTGGCCCAGGCGGCGATCGACGCATATCGGGCGCGGGCCGAGCGGGGGCGGGAGGTGCTGGCGCCGGGGTATCCGCCGCGGGCGGTGCGGGTGCTGGAGCTGGCGCAACGGGTGGGGTTGTTGGTGTCGCTGGCCTATGAGAACGGGCACGGGGGTGCGGTGAGTTCGGGGGAGATGGCTGCTCGGGGCGAGGCGTTGCGGCCGGTGGAGCGTACGGCGCGAAGGGCGCAGGTCGCGGCGTACAACGCGTATGTGGAGGAGCGGGAGCGGGGGGTGCGGTGACCGCCCGCGGCTGAGACCGCGGACGCGCAACGCCAGGGGCCCCTCAAGTCGCCGTTGACTTGAGGGGCCCCTGGCGGTCAGGACACGACGTCAGTCGTTCGTGCCTTCGTTGCCGAAGGTCGGGTTCAGCAGGCCGATGACGTTCACGCTGTCACCGACGACGTTGACGGGGACGTGGACCGGGACCTGGACGAGGTTGCCCGAGCCGACGCCCGGCGACTTCACGGCCGCGCCGTCGGCACCCGCGTCGGCGACAGCGGCACCGGCGGCGGCACCCGTGGCGATACCGGCGACGGTGAGGGCCACGGCGGCCTTCTTGGCGATGTTCATGAGAAGCGTTCCTCCTGCGGTTGCTTGTCCGACCCGGCCGCGGGTCGTGCGCTGAGAACGCCTGAGGAATCCGGAAGGGCACGCGGATTCGAGTTCTCCGGCCCGTTCGGATGATTCGAGCGACAAACGGACCGGCCTCCCGGTGCGCCCGGGAGGCCGGAGGTCACTGCCCGTGGGGCGACCGGTCTCAGTGGTTGATGCCGAGGTTGCCGAAGGCGGGGTTCAGCACACCGATGACGTTCACGCTGTTGCCGACCGCGTTCACCGGGACGTGCACCGGGGCCTGGACGAGGTTGCCCGAGGCGACGCCCGGGGAGCCCACGGCGCTGCCGTCGGCACCCGCGCCACCGGTGGCGGAGGCCATGCCGGCTCCGGCGGCGACCAGACCGCCGGCCACCATCGTCACGGCCGCTGCCTTCTTCAGGTTCTTCATTTCCAACCCCTCCTAGCGATCACTGCGGCGGTTCACCGCAGCACGCACTGGAGAACGGCGGAGATCCACGAAGGATGCGCCATCTGGGGGACATTCCCACGACGGTATGAATCTCAGCCCGGAATGGAACGCTCCGTGTTGCCGTGCGGAGCGCACGCCACGCGCGTTTCAGCCGGTCGCGCCATGGCGTACGGCCCAGAGCGCCGCCTGGGTGCGGTCCGCCAGGTCGAGTTTCATGAGGATGTTCGAGACGTGTGTCTTGACGGTCTTCTCGGAGAGCACCAGGGCACGGGCGATCTCACGGTTGGACCGGCCGTCGGCTATCAGCCCGAGCACCTCCCGCTCCCGCTCGGTGAGCGAACCGCCTCTCCCCTGGCCGGAGTTGTTCTCCTCCTGGGACAGCAGTGCGCCCGCGACCTCGGGTTGCAGCAGGATGTGTCCGGCGTGCACGGACCGGATGGCGCCGGCCAGGGCGTCGGGGTCGACGTCCTTGTAGACATAGCCGGCGGCGCCCGCCCGCAGGGCCGGGACGACCGTGCGCTGCTCGGTGAAGCTGGTGACGATGAGCACGCGCGCGGGGTTGTTCAGTTCGCGGAGTTTGCGCAGTGCCTCGACGCCGTCCATGCCCGGCATCTTGACGTCCATGAGGACGACGTCGGGCTTCAGTTCCTCGGCGCGGGCGACGCCCTCGGCGCCGTCGGCGGCCTCGCCCACGACCTCGATGTCGTCCTGCACTTCGAGGAAGGTGCGCAGCCCCCGGCGGACCACCTGGTGGTCGTCGACGAGCAGGACCTTGATCGCGTCAGCCACCGGGGACCTCCATCTCGATCGTCGTGCCCTTGCCGGGCGCCGATTCCACGGTCAGCGTGCCGCCGACGCCGTTCGTCCGGTCGCGCATGGAGACCAGGCCGAGGTGGCGTCCCGCGCGGCGTATCCCCTGGGGGTCGAAACCGCTGCCGTCGTCCGTCACCCGGAGCACGGCGCCGCCGCCACGCCGGTCCAGGGTCACGTCGACATGCTCGGCGCCGGAGTGCCGCAGGGCGTTGTGCAGGGCTTCCTGGGCGACCCGCAGCGCTGCCTCCTCCTGGGCGGCGGGCAGGGCGCGGACGCCACAGGCCGTGAAGGTCACGCGCGCGGTGTGGGCGCGGTCGAGGACCTGGATCTGGGTGCGCAGGGTCGCCACGAGTCCGTCCTCGTCGAGGGCGGCGGGGCGCAGCTCGACGACGGCGGCGCGCAGTTCGTCGGCGGCCTCTGCGGCGAGCGCGGCCACCTGCTGGAGCTCGCCCTTGGCGCGGGAGGGGTCGCGGTCGACGAGGGCGGCGGCGGCCTGGGCGGTCAGGCGCAGGGAGAACAGCTTCTGGCTGACCGCGTCGTGCAGTTCGTGCGCGAGGCGGGAGCGTTCCTCGGCGATGGTCAGTTCGCGGCTGCGTTCGTAGAGGCGGGCGTTGGTGAGGGCGATGGCCGCGTGCTGGGCGAGGATCGCGAGGAGTTCCTCGTCGTCCTCGGTGAAGCCGCAGCCGCCGTCCGGCTTCGGGCAGTTCTTGTTGGCGAGGAACAGGGCGCCGATGACCTCGTCGCCGTCGCGGATGGGCAGGCCCAGGAAGTCGACCATGTCGGGGTGGGCGGAGGGCCACCCCTCGAAGCGGGGGTCCTTGCGGACGTCGGCGAGGCGCTCGGGCCGGGCCTCGCGCAGCATCGAGGCGAGGATGCCGTGCTGGCGCGGGAGGGGGCCGATGGCCTTCCACTGGGCGTCGCTGACGCCGTCGACGACGAACTGGGCGAAGCCGCCGTGGTCGTCGGGGACGCCGAGGGCCGCGTACTGGGCGTCGAGCAGCTCACGGGCCGAGGCGACGATCGTCTTCAGGACGTCGCGCACCTCGAGGTGCCTGCTCATGGCCAGCAGCGCGGCGCTCACCGCGGCCAGACCGGACCTGGGGCCTTGACTCATGCCCTCACGGTACCGGCGGGGTGTGACAGCGCGGATCCGACCTGTGACGGTGGACGACTAGGGCGGGGGACCTAGGGCAAAGGGCCGCCCCGGTCTGCTGCCCGCGTCCGAGGCGGTGGCCGCGGCCCGGTTCCTACGGTGGGGGCACCGATCGGGGGTGTTCGAGGACGAGGGGACGTGTCTCATGCCGGTAGCGATCATCACGGGCGCCTCCAAGGGGCTGGGCCGGGCGCTGGCCGAGGCCCTGGCGGCCCGGGGCTGGGACCTGGTGCTCGACGCCAGGACGGCGCCGGCGCTCCAGGAGACGGCGGAGTGGCTCACGGCGCACGGAACGCGGGTGACCGCCCTGCCGGGGGACGTGACGGATGCCGGGCACCGGGAGGCGCTCGTGGCGGCCGCGCGGCGGCTCGGCGGGCTGGACCTGCTGGTGAACAACGCGAGCGCGCTGGGCGCCGAGCCGCTGGTGCGGCTGGCGGAGCTTCCCCTTGCGGGGCTGCGGCGGGCGCTGGAGGTCAATGTGGTGGCGGCCTTGGGGCTGGTCCAGGAGGCGTTGCCGCTGCTGCGGGCGTCCGGGACGGGCACGGTGATCGCGGTCAGTTCGGACGCGGCCGCCGAGGCGTACGAGACCTGGGGCGGTTACGGGGCGTCCAAGGCGGCCCTGGACCATCTCGCGGCGGTGCTGGGCGAGGAGGAGCCGGGTCTGCGGGTGTGGGCGGTGGATCCCGGGGACATGGCGACCGATCTGTACGCGGCGGCCGTACCGGACGACGAGGATCCGCGGCCGCAGCCGGCCACGGTGGTGCCTGCCTTCCTGCGGCTGCTGGACGAGCGGCCCGCGAACGGACGCTACGGCGCTCCCGCCCTGCTGGAGTCACGATGACGCTCGCGCTCCGGGTCCCCGAGGAGCTGTCGGCCCGGGTGCCGGCCGAGCAGCGCGGTCCCGGGCGCGGCCGGGACGCCGTACGGCTGCTCGTGTCGCGTGGTACGGCGGTGTCGCACCACGCGTTCGTGGAGCTGCCCCGGCTGCTGCGGGCGGGGGATCTGCTGGTGGTCAACACGTCGTCCACGCTGGCGGCCGCCGTGGACGGGCGGATCGGGCCCGCGCGCGTGGTGGTGCACTTCTCCACGCGCGGGGACGACGGGCGGTGGGCGGTCGAGCTGCGGGATCCGGACGGGAAGGGCACCACGCGCGCGCGTGCCGGAGGGCCCGCGGGGACGCGGGTGCGGCTGCCCGGGGGTGTGCGGCTGACGCTGGAGGAGCCGGTGGCCGCGGCGAGCGAGCGGTTGTGGTGGGCGCGGGTCGCGGGGGCGGGCGTGCTCGGACTCCTGCGGGAGTACGGGCGGCCCATCCGTTACTCCTATACGGAGCGGGACCAGCCGTTGTCCGTGTACCGGACGGTGTTCGCGCTGCCGTCGCCCGACGGGTCGGGCAGCGCGGAGATGCCGAGTGCGGCGCGGCCCTTCACGGCGCGGCTGGTGGCGGAGCTGGTGAGCCGGGGGGTGCAGTTCGCGCCGGTCACGCTGCACACCGGGGTGGCCTCGGTGGAGGCACACGAGCCGCCGTATCCGGAGCGGTTCTCGGTGCCGGAGGCGTCGGCGCGGCTGATCAACGCGGTGCGGGCCGGGGACGGCCGGGTCGTCGCGGTGGGGACGACCGCCGTGCGGGCCGTGGAGTCGGCCGCCGGGTGCGACGGTGTCGTACGCGCGCGTGCGGGGTGGACCGATCTCGTGGTCACTCCGGAGCGTGGGGTGCGGGTGGTCGACGGGCTGCTGACGGGGCTGCACGAGCCGGAGGCCTCGCATCTGCTGATGCTGGAGGCGGTCGCGGGGCGGGCGGCGATCGACCGGGGGTACGAGGCGGCGCTGCGCGGGCTCTACCTGTGGCACGAGTTCGGGGACGTGCATCTCCTGCTCCCGGAGGAGGGCCCTCACGCAGAGCATTGCGGCAGCAACAGTTGGTGAGACCGTTACGCGCCCGATGTGACCCCGCACATAGGGCGCAGATCACGTACTAAGAGAAATAGGAGACAAAGGTTTCCCGCATGAACGGGGCAGACGCTCTATTCTGTCCTGTTTTGACCTTCCCCGATCCACTAAGTCCCTTCGTAGGTCACACCTTTGCCTATGCATTTTGCGGCCGCTAAGAATGGCAGCCGTCGCTCAGCGCCGCGGGTCCCACCCGCGGCGTTTGTGCCGGAAGCACCCTGTCCCCCCGGACTGACGAGCGACCTCCGCGCTATTCGAAGAGGTCCATTTCGCCATGCCCAAGAACACCCCTACTCGTGGCCATAGTCGCGCGCTGACCAAGCGCCACAAGATCGCGATCGCCGGGGTCGCCACGCTCGGCGCCGCCGCCGTCGCGTTCACCGCGATTCCGGGCGGGCAGACGACCACGTCGGAGGCGGCCGCCGCCCCGGGTCAGGTGGCCTACAGCTCCGAGCAGCTGGGGGCCCTGCGGTCGGGCGTCTCCGAGCAGCTCGCCACGGACAGCCTCCAGAGCAGGGCCGTCGAGGCCAAGGAGAAGGCCGCGGCGCGAGCCCTGGCCAAGTCCAAGGCCGAGGCCGCCGCCAAGAAGAAGGCCGCCGAGGCCGCCGCGAAGAAGAAGGCCGACCGGGAGCGCAAGGCCAAGGAGGCCGCGAGCCGGTCCGCCAAGCGCGTCCAGGTCAAGCCCGTCGCCGCGAAGACCTACGCCAACAACCTCGACGGCTGGATCAGGGAAGCCCTGGACATCATGGACGCCAAGGGCATCCCGGGCACGTACAACGGCCTGTACCGCAACATCATGCGGGAGTCCTCCGGCAACCCGAACGCCATCAACGGCTGGGACATCAACGCGATCAACGGCACGCCGTCCATCGGTCTGCTCCAGGTCATCAAGCCGACCTTCGACGCGTACCACGTCGCCGGCACGCCGTGGAGCCAGTACGACCCGGTCGCCAACATCACCGCCGCGGCGAACTACGCGGCCGACAAGTACGGGTCGATCGACAACGTCAACAGCGCGTACTGAGGCCGGCGCGGGCCTCTCGTACACGGACCTCCCGTACGCCGAAGGGCGGCACCCCCACCGGGGTGCCGCCCTTCGGCGTCGCGCTCACCGTCGTACGACAGTGATCACTTGCGCATGACCTCCGGCTCGTGGCGGCGCAGGAAGCGGGCCACGAAGAAGCCGCAGACGACGCCGATGGCGATCAGGGCGGCCATGTCCATGCCCCAGGCGCCGACGGTGTGCTCCCACAGCGGGTCGTTGCTGTCGCCCTTGGCGGGCGGGCTGATCCGGTTGAAGTCGAGCGTGGCGCCCGCGGCGGCGACCGCCCAGCGCGACGGCATCAGGTACGAGAGCTCGTTGACGCCGACCGAGTTGGCCAGGGGGAACAGGCAGCCGGTGAAGACGACCTGGACGATCGCGAACATGACCAGCAACGGCATGGTCTTCTCGGCGGTCTTCACCAGGGCCGAGATGATCAGGCCGAACATCATCGCGGTGAAGCCCAGCGCCATGATCGGGATGCACAGCTCCAGCAGCGTCTGGCTGCCGAGGATCAGGCCCTGGTCCGGAATCGTGCGGCTGGAGAAGCCGATGACACCGACCATCAGGCCCTGGAGCACGGTGACCACGCCGAGAACGAACACCTTGGACATCAGGTACGCGGACCGGGACAGGCCGGTGGCGCGCTCCCGCTCGTAGATGACCCGTTCCTTGATCAGCTCACGGACGGAGTTGGCGGCACCGGCGAAGCAGGCGCCGACCGCGAGGATCAGCAGGACGGTGAGGGCCGTGCCGTTGGCGACGGGCTTGCCGGTGACCGGGTTGATCTCCGTGTTGACCAGGAGGTCCTTGCCCGAGTCGATGAGCAGGCTCACCGAGCCGAGGACGAGCGGCAGGATCACCGTCAGCGCCAGGAAGCCCTTGTCGGAGGCGATCACCGAGACGTAGCGGCGCACCAAGGTGGTGAACTGGGACATCCAGCCCTGCGGCTTCGGCGGCCGCATCGCCTGCATCGGAGGCATCTGTACGGACTGTGGTGCGACCGCGTCGATGTCCGCGGCGTACATCTGGTAGTGCTGGGAGCCCTTCCAGCGTCCGGCCCAGTCGTAGTCGCGGTAGTTCTCGAAGGCGGAGAAGACGTCGGCCCAGGTGTCGTAGCCGAAGAAGTTCAGGGCCTCTTCCGGCGGACCGAAGTAGGCGACGGACCCGCCGGGTGCCATCACCAGGAGCTTGTCGCAGATCGCCAGTTCGGCCACGGAGTGCGTGACGACGAGGACCGTGCGGCCGTCGTCGGCGAGGCCGCGCAGCAGCTGCATGACATCGCGGTCCATGCCCGGGTCCAGGCCGGAGGTCGGCTCGTCCAGGAAGATCAGCGACGGCTTGGTCAGCAGCTCCAGGGCCACCGAGACGCGCTTGCGCTGGCCACCGGAGAGCGAGGTGACCTTCTTGTCCTTGTGGATGTCCAGCTTGAGCTCGCGCAGCACCTCGTCGATGCGGGCGTCGCGCTCGGCGCCGGTGGTGTCGGCCGGGAAGCGCAGCTTGGCCGCGTACTTCAGGGCCTTCTTGACGGTCAGCTCCTTGTGCAGGATGTCGTCCTGCGGGACCAGACCGATGCGCTGGCGCAGCTCGGCGAACTGCTTGTAGAGGTTCCGGTTGTCGTAGAGGACATCGCCCTGGTTGGCGGGCCGGTAGCCGGTCAGCGCCTTGAGCAGGGTCGACTTGCCGGAACCGGACGGGCCGATGACCGCGATCAGCGACTTCTCCGGTACGCCGAAGGAGACGTCCTTGAGGATCTGCTTGCCGCCGTCGACCGTGACGGTCAGGTGGCGGGCCGAGAAGGAGATGTCACCGGTGTCGACGAACTCCTCAAGACGGTCCCCGACCAGGCGGAACGTGGAGTGGCCGACGCCCACGATGTCGTTCGGGCCGAGCAGCTGCGAACCGCCCTTGGCGATCGGCTGGCCGTTGACGTAGGTGCCGTTGTGCGAGCCCAGGTCACGGATCTCGAAGCGGCCGTCGGGCGTCGCGTGGAACTCCGCGTGGTGACGGGAGACCTGGAGGTCCGAGACGACCAGTTCGTTCTCCAGGGCACGGCCGATCCGCATCACGCGGCCGAGCGCGAACTGGTGGAACGTGGTCGGGCTGCGGTCGCCGTAGACCGGCGGCGCCCCCGCGCCACCACCGGGGCCCTGCTGCTGCGGGATCGGCGCGGGCTGGTGCGCCTGCTGCGGCTGCTGCCAGCCGGCCTGCGGGGCCGCCTGCTGAGGCGGCGCCTGCTGCGCCCAGCCCGGGTTGGCGCCCTGCGCGGCGTACGGCTGCTGCTGCGGCTGGGCCTGCGGCGACGCCACGGCGGCCGCGGCGCCGGTCAGGCCGACCAGCGGCCCGTCGGTCGCGTTGCCCAGGTTCACGGACGCGCCGGGGCCGATCTCCAGCTGGTGGATCCGCTGCCCCTGCACGAACGTGCCGTTGGTGCTGCCGTGGTCCTCGATGACCCAACTGCGGCCGTTGAAGCTGATCGTGGCGTGCCGCCAGGAGACCCTGGCGTCGTCGAGCACCACGTCCCCCTGCGGATCACGTCCGAGGGTGTATGACCTGGACGGATCAAGCGTCCAGGTCCGTCCATTTGATTCCAGTACGAGTTCCGGCACTCCATGCCCCACTGAGTAGTCCCCCGAGTTACCCCCAACACAGGGAGTCTAGGGATGTCGAACATCGTCGGGAACTATTTCAGGCTGCACCCCCTGACCGAAAGTCGGGCCTTGTGAAGACCACGTTCGTACGCTTCGACCGGTTCCGTTGACGGGGTTGAAACCGACCCGGAGAGTGGGTAATCCACGCGAGGGGGACAGTGCGGCGACCGGCCGCGCCGCGGATCGGGGGGTCTGCCATGAGTGCGTCCATGAGCGTCGGGGCGGCGAAGCCCGGCACGAGGCTGCCGTGGGGGGACATCCTGTTGTCCGCGATCGCCGCGGTGAGCTGGGCGTTGATCGGGATGGCGGGGACGGCGGCGCTCGGTCTGCATCTGCTGGGGGCGGACACGACGGCCTCGCTCGGCCCGATGACCGCGGCGGTGGTGGCTCTTGGGGCGGGTGGTTCGGTCACTCCGTCCGGCGATGTGTCCGCGTTCGGCCTGTCGGGCGCCCAGGCGGCGACCGCCATCGAGATCACGCCACTCGGTGTCGGACTGGTGGGTGCGCTCCTTTTGTCATGGTTCTTCCTACGGTCCCTGCGCACGGCCGGGGTGGTGATCGCACCGTCCGAACTCCTCGCGCGGGCGGGCGCGGTGATCGCGCTGTTCGTGGCGATGCTGGGCGGGCTGGCCTGGGCCGGGCACGACGTCATCACGATCGACGGGAGCGCGCTGGGGCTCGACGACCTGCCCGGCGGAAGCGGGGGCGGCGGTGTCGAGATCCCCGGGGTCGGCGACATCGGCGACATCGGGGGGCTGCTGCCCGACCGGATCGGCGACCTCGTCGACGCGCAGGCCGCCGTGGGGTTCACCGTGGACACCGCGCCGACGCTGCTCGGCGGCCTCGGCTGGTGCGCCGGGGTCCTGCTGATCGCGCTGCTGGCCTCACGCCGTACGCCCCTCCCCCACGGCTGGGAAGCCGTCCACCGGGTGGTACGGCCTGCCGCGTCCGCCCTGGTCACGGTGTTGCTGATGGCGGTGGCCGCCGGGTTCGCGGCGGCGGCGTACGCGGCGATCGGTGACGACAACCCCAAGCGGATCGCGGGCGCCGCGCTGCTGGGCGCGCCGAACGGGGTGTGGCTGGGCATTCCGATCGGTCTGTTCGTGCCGTTCGACGGCCGGGCGACGGGGGTGCTGACGAACTTCCTGCCCGATCCGCTCGACCGGTTGCTGAACTCCGAGTCCGACCAGTCCGTGACGCTGGGGCGGCTGGCGGAGCTGGACGGGCGGGTGTGGCTGCTGGGGATCGGCGCGGCGATGATGATGCTGCTCGCCGGGGTGCTGACGGCGGTGCGGACGCCGGTGGCGGAGCCCGCGCGGTCCGGTGCACGGCCTGGTGCACGGCCCGGTGCGGTCGTACGGGATCCGGGTGCCGTGCGGTTCGCGGGCCGGTGCGCGCTGCGGCTGGGGGTCGCCACGGCTCTGGCCATGCCGCTGCTCGCCTGGCTGACCGAGGTCGCGGTGGACGCCTCCCTGTCCGTCCTGGGCTTCAACGCCTTCGGCGCCGGGATCAAGCTCGACGGGAACCTCGGGATGGCCCTGCTGCTGGGTGCCCTGTGGGGCGCGGTCGCGGGGGCGGCGGGGGCGCTGCTCGCCCGTGCCACGGGGGCGGCGGGGCAGCGGACCGCGGCGCTGGCACTGGGTGACGTGGGGGCGGGGGCGCCTGGGCGGGGTTCCGGGTGGTCGGCCGAGGGTGCCGGTGAGGGTGGGCTCGGTGCGGGTGGTGTCGGCGGTGCGGTCGGGCCGGGGTACGGGGGCGGGGCCGGGGTGGGGCCGCCGGGTGGTGGGGCGCGGGGGAGCCAGTCCGGGCCGTACTCCTCGGGTTCGTCCTACCGGCCGCCGAATCCGGCGACCAATCCCTATCTGCGGATGCCCGAAGGGATCGTCCGGGAGCCGGAGGACGCCCGGCCGCCCGGAGCGGAGCAGGCCCGTGGGGGCGCCGGGTCCTCCGGAGAGGCGCGTTCGGCCTCACGCGATGCCCGCTCGGCCGAGGAGGCGTCGTCGTGGCCGGATGTCTCGCAGTCGCCCGGTGACGGGATGTACGGCGCTCCGACGGTGGCCCGGCCGGTCGATCCGCCGCCTCGGTCGCCCCATGGGCCGGGACGGATGCCGGAGGAGGACGGGCCGTCTTCCGGGTCGAACCAGCCGGCCAAGCGGCGCCGGCCCCCGCCTCCTCCCCCGTCGCCGCCTCCCCCCGCTCCGAGGGGACCGAAGGGACGGCGGTGACCGGCCGCTCGGGCCGGCGAGCGGAACCGGGCACGTGTCCGCCCGCAATCAGTCGCGTACGCTGCGCAAACGTCCGCGCGCCGTAAGATCGGCGACACCTGCCCGTCGCCCACTGTTCCCTGTCCGTCAGACGGACCTCATGCGCAGAATGCACTGAGTGCCGGATACGGTGGGAACACCATGAGTGCTTCGCAGACCTCGATCGCCGCCTCGATCTCCGATGTCCCCACCCTTCTCGTGAAGATCTTCGGGAAGGACAGGCCGGGCATCACGGCCGGACTCTTCGACACCCTCGCCGCCTTCTCCGTCGACGTGGTCGACATCGAGCAGGTCGTCACCCGTGGCCGCATGGTGCTGTGCGCGCTCGTGACCGCGCCGCCGCGCGGGCTGGAGGGTGATCTGCGGTCGACCGTCCACAGTTGGGCGGAGTCGGTGAAGATGCAGGCGGAGATCATCTCCGGCCGTGGTGACAACAGGCCGCGCGGGCTGGGCCGTTCCCTGGTCACGGTGCTCGGACACCCGCTCACCGCGGAGGCGACGGGGGCGGTGGCCGGTCGTATCACGCGGACCGGCGGCAACATCGACCGTATCTTCCGGCTCGCCAAGTACCCCGTGACCGCGGTGGAGTTCGCGGTGTCCGGTGTGGAGACCGAACCGCTGCGCACGGCCCTGGTGACCGACGCGGCGAAGCTCGGTGTCGATGTCGCGGTCGTCGCGGCGGGGCTGCACCGCCGGGCCCAGCGGCTGATCGTCATGGACGTGGACTCGACGCTCATCCAGGACGAGGTGATCGAGCTCTTCGCGGCGCACGCCGGGTGTGAGGCCGAGGTCGCCGAGGTGACGGCGGCGGCGATGCGCGGGGAGCTGGACTTCGAGCAGTCGCTGCACGCGCGCGTGGCGCTGCTCAAGGGGCTGGACGCCTCGGTGGTGGACAAGGTGCGCAGCGAGGTGCGGCTGACGCCGGGCGCGCGCACGCTGATCCGTACGCTGAAACGGCTCGGCTATCAAGTGGGTGTGGTGTCCGGCGGGTTCACCCAGGTCACGGACGACCTCAAGGACCGGCTCGGGCTGGACTTCGCCCATGCCAACACCCTGGAGATCGCCGAGGGCAGGCTGACCGGCCGGGTCACCGGGGAGATCGTGGACCGGGCGGGCAAGGCGCGGCTGCTGCGCCGGTTCGCCGCGGAGGCGGGCGTACCGCTGGCGCAGACGGTGGCGATCGGTGACGGCGCCAACGACCTGGACATGCTGAACGCGGCCGGGCTCGGGGTCGCCTTCAACGCCAAGCCGGTGGTGCGGGAGGCCGCGCACACCGCGGTGAACTTCCCCTTCCTGGACACGGTCCTGTATCTGCTGGGCGTCACCCGTGAAGAGGTCGAGGCGGCCGACATGCACGACGAGGACTGAGCGACGTACCGCGTGACGAGGGGCCCGGCATCCGCCGGGCCCCTCACGCGCGTCTTGGGAGTGGGTCAGTCGGGTCAGTCGGAGGGGGCCCAGTACTCCAGCAGCGTGGCGACGCCGGGCTCCAGTGCCTTCCAGGAGCCGCTGAAGGACAGGACGGCGAAGGCGGCGGCCGGGAAGCCGCGGCCGCTCATCCGGTCACGGGCATCGCCCTCGGCCGAGCCGGCGAGGATGTCGGCGAGGCCCTGGATGCCCGGGTTGTGGCCGACCAGGACGACGTTCTGCGCGTCGTCGGGGGTCTCGTTGAGCAGGGCGATCAGTTCGCCGGGAGAGGCCTCGTAGATCCGCTCCTCGTAGACCGTTTTCGGCCGGTGCGGGAACTCCTGGACGGCGAGCTTCCAGGTCTCGCGGGTCCGGGTCGCCGTGGAGCACAGGGCCAGGTCCAGGGAGAGACCGGTGTCGGTCAGCCTCCGTCCGGCCTCCGCCGCTTCCTTGCGGCCCCGGTCGGCGAGCGGCCGCTCATGGTCGGTCACCTGTGGCCAGTCGGCCTTCGCATGCCGGAAGAGGACAATCCTGCGGGGTTCTGCGACGCTCATGGGATCCAGCTTCGCATGAAACACGCCACGGGGCGCAGGGAGTTGACCGGCGGATCAGGCCGTGCTCAGCCCGCTATGAGCTGCTGGAGGTGCTGAAGGAGGCGGGTGACGGCGGGGTCGCCGGTCGCCGCGTGGGCGTCCGACGGGTTCAGGATCAGCGCCAGGAGCACGACGAAGGCGAGTGTCGGCAGGGCCAGGGCCCACCAGGGCAGGCGGATGTCGACGCCACCCCGGGACGCCGGGTGGGGCGGGGTCTGCGTAGGGGCCGACATGAGTGCCTCCGCTCGTCTTCGAGTGGTCCGTGACCCGTCTTTCGCGGTCACATCTCGAAGCTACGGGCTCCGCGCCCCTCAACCCATCCGGTGATCCACCCAGTTGACCCTGACACTCACCCCCTAGGGGATGCGGGGGCTACCCCCACCGCGGGCGGGCCGGGGATCCGGGATCAGGGCGAGGCGATCGTCGCGATGACGGCGATGACGATGAAGATGGCGAAGAACGAGCCGAAGACGAGCAGCATCTTCTTCTGGCCGTTCTGGGGGTTCGGCTCGAGCACTGGCATACGCCAAGTCTCGCACCCCCCGGATTCGACGGCCGAGGCGGGGCACCGCGCTCAGCGGGCCGCCTCGTCCTCCACCGTGCGGTTGCGCCCCGCCAGGACGCCCACCACCATCTGCGGGATCATCAGGCCGGTCATGAGGGCGATCGGCAGCCCCCAGCCGCCGCTGCTCTGGTAGAGCACGCCCACCAGGATCGGGCCGGGGATGGAGATCAGATAGCCGGTGCTCTGCGCGAAGGCCGACAACTGGGCGACGCCGACGCCGGTCCTGGCCCGCATCCCGACCATGGTGAGCGCCAGCGGGAAGGCGCAGTTGGCGATGCCGAGCAGGAGGGCCCAGGCCCAGGCGCCGGCGGCCGGGGCGGCGTAGAGACCGGCGTATCCGGCGAGCCCGCAGACGCCGAGCGCGACCACGATCGGGCCCTGGTGCGGCAGCCGGGAGGCCAGGCGCGGGATGACGAAGGCCAGCGGCACGCCCATCACCATGGTGACGGCCAGCAGCAGCCCGGCCGTGGACGCCGGAACGCCCGCGTCCCGGAAGATCTGCGCCATCCAGCCCATCGTGATGTAGGCGGCGGTGGCCTGGAGCCCGAAGAACACGGCGAGCGCCCAGGCGGTACGGCTCCGGGTGATCCGCACGGGGGCGGCGGCCTCCTCGCGCGCGGGGGTCCGCCCGGCCGATGACGCGGGGGCCTTCGCGGCCGTGGAGGCGGCGCCTCGCGCGTCCGGGGCCGCCCCCCGGTCCCGGAGGAGCGGGACCCACGGCACCACGGCCACGGCCGCCAGGACGGCCCACAGGGCGAGTCCGGACTGCCAGTTCCCGCCCAGGGCGTCGGTCATCGGCACGCTCACCGCGGCGGCCGCCGCGGTGCCGAGGGCGACCGCCATGGAGTACAGGCCGGTCATGGAGCCGACCCGGTCCGGGAACCAGCGCTTGACGATGACCGGCATCAGGACGTTGCTGACCGCGATCCCCATCAGGGCCAGGGCGCTGGCGGCCAGGAACCCGGCCGTGCTCCCCGCGTACGGGCGTATGAGCAGGCCCGCGGTGATGGCGAGCATGCCCGCGCACACCACGGCGCTCGGGCCGAAGCGGCGGGCCAGCCGGGGGGCCATGCCGCCGAAGAGGGCGAAACAGAGCGGGGGCATGGAGGTGAGGAGCCCGGCGACGCCGCCGCTCATGCCGAGTCCGTCGCGGACCTCTTCGAGGAGCGCGCCGAGGCTGGTGATGGCCGGGCGGAGGTTCAGGGCGGACAGCACGATGGCGACGACGACCAGACGCACCACCCACGCGCGCGGGGCGCGCATCGCGGCCGCCTGGGCATCTCCCTGGGCATCCGACGCCACGTCGACGGCCGGGTCGGTGGCCGACGTGCGTACGGTCGTGGGTTGCGTCGTCCGGGTTTCCTCACGCGCCATGAGACCCATCATAGAATCATAGGATGATTGGTTGTCCATCCTCGGGCCGCCCGCACCGGCCCCGCCCGTGCGAAGGTGTGCCATGCCTCTGAGTCATCCCCGTCGGTCGGCGCTGTCCGAGCAGGTCATCGCCGCGCTGCGGACCCAGATCACGTCGGGCGAGTGGCCGGTCGGTGCCCGGATCCCCACGGAACCCGAACTGGTCGAGCAGCTCGGCGTCGCCCGCAACACCGTCCGCGAGGCGGTCCGCGCGCTGGCGCACAACGGCCTGCTGGACATCCGCCAGGGCTCGGGAACGTATGTCGTGGCGACCAGTGAGCTGGCGGGTGTGATGCACCGCCGCTTCGCCGACGCCGACCCCCGGCACATCGCCGAGCTGCGGTCCACCCTGGAGTCGTCCGCCGCCCGGCTGGCCGCCGTACGGCGCACGGAGAAGGACCTCAAGCAGCTCGACGCGCTCCTGGTGCGGCGCGAGGAGGCCTGGGAGTCGGGCGACACGGAGGCCTTCGTGGCCGCGGACGCCACCTTCCACCTCGCGGTGGTGGCCGCCTCCCACAACGACGTGATGACCGAGATGTACGCCGACCTGGGCGAGGTGCTGCGGGACTGGCTGCGCGAGGACGTCGGCGAGGAGCTGACACCGGAGACGCACATGGACCACGCGCGGCTGGTCGACGCGATCCGGACCGGCGACGCGGCCGCGGCGGCCGAGGAGGCGGCCAGCTATCCGTTCCTGTGCCGTCCCGGGCGGTTCAGCGAGCCAGCTTCCGGTGGCTGACCCATACCGCGCGGATCTCCTTCCAGCACCGGCCGGTCAGCCTCACGGTCTGGGCGGGCCCGGCCCGAACCTGGGCGCCGTCGCTGTCGAGGTCCCACCAGCGGTCGCACTCGATGTGCAGGCGGACGCCGTCGGTACGCGGATACGGGTTGTGGCAGTACGCGGTCACCTGGGAGCCGGTGATCCTGCTGTGGCAGGAGGCGCCGAACGGCTCCGGCGCGGCGGCCCGCCGCGTCTCCACGCGCGCGTGCGGCATCGCGTCGTACGGCAGGGACATCACGAGACAGACGGCTGCGGTCACTGAGGCCAGGCTGCGGGACAGGCGCACAAGGGACCTCCTCGGCCGGGCTGGGGAGGGAATCACGGAGTGAACGCGTAATCCAGGGTGCGCAGTTGTGGCCGGTGCCCGCCCGGGCTGGTGAGCCGAACGGGTGAGGGCCCGCACCCGTGGCGGGTGCGGGCCCTCGGACCGGGCCGGGCCTCGGCGGCGGGGTCACGCGCCGATGGCGTGCAGGCCTCCGTCGACGTGGATGATCTCGCCGGTGGTCTTCGGGAACCAGTCGCTCAGCAGGGCGACGATGCCGCGGCCGGCCGGCTCCGGGTCCTTCAGGTCCCACTCCAGCGGGGAGCGGCTGTCCCACACGGCGGCCAGGTCGCTGAAGCCCGGGATGGACTTGGCGGCCATGGAGCCGATGGGGCCAGCGGAGATGAGGTTGCAGCGGATGTTCTGCTTGCCCAGGTCACGCGCCATGTAGCGGCTGGTGGCCTCCAGGGCGGCCTTGGCCGGGCCCATCCAGTCGTACTGCGGCCAGGCGTACTGCGCGTCGAAGGTGAGGCCGACGACCGAGCCGCCGTTCTGCATCAGCGGCAGACAGGCCATGGTCAGCGACTTCAGGGAGAACGCCGAGACGTGCATGGCGGTGGCCACGGACTCGAACGGCGTGTTGAGGAAGTTGCCGCCGAGGGCGTCCTGCGGGGCGAAGCCGATGGAGTGCACGACGCCGTCCAGGCCGCCCAGCTCCTCGGCGACCAGGTCGGCCAGCCGCGCCAGGTGCTCGTCGTTGCTGACGTCGAGCTCGATGACCTTGGTGGGCTTGGGGAGCTTCTTGGCGATGCGCTCGGTCAGCGTGGGCCGCGGGAAGGCGGTCAGGATGATCTCGGCGCCCTGCTCCTGGGCCAGCTTGGCGGCGTGGAAGGCGATGGAGGACTCCATCAGCACACCGGTGATCAGGACGCGCTTGCCCTCGAGAATTCCGCTCATGGTGATCAGTGACCCATTCCCAGTCCGCCGTCAACGGGGATGACGGCTCCAGTGATGTACGAGGCGTCGTCCGAGGCGAGGAACCGCACCGTCGCGGCGATCTCCTCCGGCTGCGCGTACCGGCCGAGCGGCACCTGCGACACGATGCCCGCGCGCTGCTCGTCGGTGAGGACCTTGGTCATGTCGGTGTCGACGAAACCGGGCGCGACGACGTTGAAGGTGATGTTGCGCGAGCCCAGCTCACGGGCGAGGGAACGCGCGAAGCCGACCAGGGCGGCCTTGGAGGCGGCGTAGTTCGCCTGCCCCGGCGAGCCGTACAGCCCGACCACCGACGAGATCAGGACGACGCGGCCCTTCTTGGCGCGCAGCATGCCGCGGTTGGCGCGCTTGACCACGCGGAAGGTGCCGGTGAGGTTGGTGTCGACGACCGAGGTGAAGTCCTCCTCGGACATCCGCATCAGGAGCTGGTCCTTGGTGACGCCGGCGTTGGCGATCAGGACCTCGACCGGGCCGTGCTCGGCCTCGATCTCCTTGTAGGCCTGCTCCACCTGCTCGGTGTCGGTGATGTCGCACTTCACGGCCAGGAAGCCGGACGGCGGCTCCCCCGAGCGGTACGTGATGGCGACCTTGTCGCCGGCGTCGGCGAACGCGCGGGCGATGGCGAGGCCGATGCCCCGGTTGCCTCCGGTGACGAGAACCGAGCGGCTCAACGGATCACCCTTTCGATAGCGGTCTGACACACCCGCCCGAACACCTGGATGACAGGCGGCTTCTCCGAAAACCTATCGGTCCCGGTCCCCGCGCGGACATTCGGGCACCCACAGTGGCTCGGGGGACTCACTGTCGGGTCCCTACAGAAACTGCGGACTCCGGGCACAAACGTGTGGTCCGCGGACCCGTGGCCG
Source organism: Streptomyces lincolnensis (assembly GCF_001685355.1). Lineage (GTDB taxonomy): Bacteria > Actinomycetota > Actinomycetes > Streptomycetales > Streptomycetaceae > Streptomyces > Streptomyces lincolnensis. The sequence continues at coordinate 2,485,495 of NZ_CP016438.1, forward strand.
CGACATGATCGGGGCAACCGCCGGTCACAGTCATGCCTACAGGAAGAGACCCAGGTGCCTCATACCATCGACGAAGCCTTCACGGCGCTCCCGCTACGTGCCCTCGCCGACGCCGCGCTGGCACGCGCGCGTGCGTTGGGGGCCGACCACGCGGACTTCCGGTTCGAGCGGGTGCGCAGTGCGTCCTGGCGGCTGCGGGACGCCAGGCCCTCCGGGACGTCGGACACCACCGACCTCGGGTACGCGGTGCGGGTCGTGCACGGCGGCACCTGGGGGTTCGCCTCGGGCGTGGACCTGACCCTGGACGCGGCCGCCAAGGTCGCCTCGCAGGCGGTGCAGATGGCGAAGCTGTCCGCGCAGGTGATCCGGGCGGCCGGGTCGGACGAGCGGGTGGAGCTGGCGGACGAGCCGGTGCACGCCGACAGGACGTGGATCTCGTCGTACGAGATCGATCCGTTCAGCGTGCCCGACGAGGAGAAGGCCGCGCTGCTCGCGGAGTGGAGCGCGCGGCTGCTGGCGGCGGACGGGGTCAACCACGTCGACGCCTCGCTGCTCACCGTCCATGAGAACAAGTTCTACGCCGACACCGCCGGGACCGTGACCACGCAGCAGCGGGTACGGCTGCACCCCTCGCTGACGGCCGTGTCGGTGGACGAGTCCAGCGGCGAGTTCGACTCCATGCGCACCATCGCGCCGCCGGTCGGACGCGGCTGGGAGTACCTGACCGGGACCGGCTGGGACTGGGACGACGAGCTCGCGCGGATCCCGGAACTGCTCGCCGAGAAGATGCGCGCGCCGAGCGTCGAGTCGGGCGTCTACGACCTCGTCGTGGACCCGTCCAACCTGTGGCTGACCATCCACGAGTCCATCGGCCACGCCACCGAGCTGGACCGCGCGCTCGGCTACGAGGCCGCCTACGCCGGCACCTCCTTCGCCACCTTCGACCAGCTGGGCAAGCTGCGCTACGGCTCCGACCTGATGAACGTGACGGGCGATCGCACCGCCGAGCACGGGCTCGCGACCATCGGCTACGACGACGAGGGCGTCGCGGGCCAGTCCTGGGACCTGGTGAAGGACGGCACGCTCGTCGGCTACCAGCTGGACCGGCGGATCGCGAAGCTGACCGGGTTCGAGCGCTCCAACGGGTGCGCGTTCGCCGACTCCCCCGGCCATGTGCCCGTGCAGCGCATGGCCAACGTGTCGTTGCGACCGGATCCGGCCGGGATGTCGACGGAGGATCTGATCGGCAGCGTGGACCGCGGCATCTACGTCGTCGGGGACCGGTCCTGGTCCATCGACATGCAGCGCTACAACTTCCAGTTCACCGGTCAGCGGTTCTTCAGGATCGAGAACGGGCGGATCACCGGGCAGCTGCGGGACGTCGCCTACCAGGCGACGACCACCGACTTCTGGGGCTCGATGGCCGCGGTGGGCGGTCCGCAGACGTATGTCCTGGGCGGCGCCTTCAACTGCGGCAAGGCCCAGCCGGGGCAGGTCGCGGCCGTCTCGCACGGCTGCCCGTCGGCCCTCTTCAAGGGCGTCAACATCCTCAACACCACGCAGGAGGCCGGTCGATGAACGTCGAGTACACACTCGGCTGGGGGCCCGGGGGTTATCCCCCGGGAAAGCACAGTCTCAACACCACGCAGGAGGCCGGTCGATGAGCCCTCAGTCCCCGAAGGCGCACAAGCCGCACGAGATCGTCGAGCGTGCCCTCGCGCTGTCCCGGGCCGACGGCTGTGTGGTGATCGCCGACGAGCAGTCGACCGCCAACCTGCGCTGGGCGGGCAACGCGCTCACCACGAACGGTGTGACGCGCGGGCGGACCCTCACGGTCGTCGCGACCGTCGATGGCCGGGAGGGCACCGCCTCCGGTGTCGTCTCCCGCTCGGCCGTGACCGAGGACGAGCTGGAGCCCCTGGTGCGGGCCGCCGAGGCCGCCGCGCGCGGGGCCGAACCCGCCGAGGATGCCCGGCCGCTGGTGACGGGCGTACCGGAGTCGCCCGACTTCACGGACGCGCCGGCCGAGACCTCCTCCGCCGTGTTCGCCGACTTCGCGCCGGCGCTCGGCGAGGCCTTCGCACGCGCGCGTGCGGGCGGTCGCGAGCTGTACGGCTTCGCCAACCACGAGCTGGTCTCCAGCTATCTCGGTACGTCGACGGGGCTGCGGCTGCGGCACGACCAGCCGAACGGCACGCTGGAGCTGAACGCCAAGTCGCCGGACCGCACCCGCTCGGCGTGGGCGGGCCGCTCCACCCGGGACTTCAAGGACGTCGACCCGGCGGCGCTGGACGCGGAGCTGGCCGTACGTCTCGGCTGGGCTCAGCGGCGGATCGAGCTGCCGGCCGGGCGGTACGAGACACTGCTGCCGCCGACGGCCGTCGCGGACCTGCTGATCTACCAGATGTGGTCGGCGTCGGGCCGGGACGCGGTCGAGGGCCGCACGGTGTTCTCCAAGCCGGGCGGTGGCACGCGCGTGGGCGAGAAGCTCACCGATCTGCCGCTGACGCTGCGCAGCGACCCGAACGAGCCGGGCCTGGAGTCCGCGCCCTTCGTGCTCGTGCACTCCTCCGGGGGCGACCAGTCGGTCTTCGACAACGGGCTGCCGCTGTCCGCCACCGAGTGGGTGCGCCAGGGCGAACTGAACAGCCTGCTGACCAGCCGGCACAGCGCGGACCTGACCGGCCTGCCGGTCGCGCCGGGCATCGACAACCTGATCCTGGACGGGGGCGAGGACAAGTCCCTGGAGGAGATGGTCGCGAACACCGAGCGCGGGCTGCTGCTGACCTGCCTCTGGTACATCCGCGAGGTCGACCCGGCCACGCTGCTGCTCACCGGCCTGACCCGGGACGGCGTCTATCTCGTCGAGAACGGCGAGGTCAGCGGCGAGGTGAACAACTTCCGGTTCAACGAGTCGCCGGTCGATCTGCTGGGCCGGGCCACCGAGGCCGGGCGCACGGAGAAGACGCTGCCGAGGGAGTGGAGCGACTGGTTCACCAGGGCCGCGATGCCCTCGCTGCGGATCCCCGATTTCAATATGAGCTCTGTCAGTCAGGGCGTATAACCTCGTAGCCGGCAGTCACTCGACTGCGGATGATCATCAAGGAGACACGAGAACCGTGACGGACATCGTCGACGAGCTGAAGTGGCGCGGCCTGTGGGCCCTGTCCACCGACGAGGACGCTTTGCGCAAGGCGCTCGCGGACGGTCCCGTCACGTTCTATTGCGGCTTCGACCCGACCGCGGCGAGTCTCCACGTCGGCCACCTGGTGCAGGTTCTCACCATGCGCCGGCTCCAGCAGGCGGGCCTGCGTCCGCTGGCGCTGGTGGGCGGGGCGACCGGCCAGATCGGTGACCCCCGCCCCACGGCGGAGCGCACGCTGAACGACCCGGAGACGGTCGCGAACTGGGTCGGCCGGCTGCGCGCGCAGATCGAGCCGTTCCTGTCCTTCGAGGGCGAGAACGCCGCGACGATGGTGAACAACCTGGACTGGACGGCCGGGATGTCGGCCATCGAGTTCCTGCGGGACATCGGCAAGCACTTCCGCGTCAACAAGATGCTGACCAAGGACTCCGTCGCCCGGCGCCTGGAGTCCCAGGAGGGCATCAGCTACACGGAGTTCAGCTACCAACTGCTCCAGGGCATGGACTTCCTGGAGCTGTACCGCCGCTACGGCTGCACGCTCCAGCAGGGCGGCAGCGACCAGTGGGGCAACCTCACCGCGGGGCTCGACCTGATCCACCGCCTGGAGCCCGAGGCCTCGGCGCACTGCCTGGCAACGCCGCTGATGGTCAAGGCGGACGGGACCAAGTTCGGCAAGACCGAGGGCGGCGCCGTCTGGCTGGACCCGGAGATGACGACGCCGTACGCGTTCTACCAGTTCTGGCTGAACGTGGACGACCGGGACATCTCCACGTACATGCGCATCCTGTCCTTCCGGTCCCGCGAGGAACTGGAGGAGCTGGAGCAGCAGACGCAGGAGCGGCCGCAGGCCCGGGCCGCGCAGCGCGCGCTCGCCGAGGAGCTGACGACCCTGGTCCACGGGGCCGGCCAGACGGCCGCCGTGATCGCCGCGAGCCGTGCCCTGTTCGGGCAGGGCGATCTGGCGGAGCTGGACGAGAAGACGCTGACGGCCGCCCTGTCCGAGGTGCCGCACGTCCGGGTCCCGCAGCTCGGTCCCGTGGTCGACCTGTTCGCCGAGGTCGGGCTCGTGGCCAGCAAGTCCGCCGCGCGGCGGACCGTGAAGGAGGGCGGGGCCTACGTGAACAACGCGAAGGTCACGGCGGAGGACGCGGTCGCCTCGCAGGAGGAGCTGTTGCACGGGCGGTGGCTGGTGTTGCGGCGAGGGAAGAAGAACCTGGCCGCGGTCGAGGTCACCGGCGCGTGAACGCCGTAGGAGCGCGGAGCCGTAGGTCGATACGGCTCCGCGCCCCTGACGTGCGCTACGGCTCAGGTGCGTTGTTTCCGCTTGCCCAGCGTCGCCATGTAGAGCATGTCGCCGACCGCGACGATGACGACCGCGGCGACGAGCTGGAAGGCGTGGCGGCTCCAGTCGATGCCGGAGGTCGAGTCGACGCCCGCCCAGCGCGCGATCGCGTTGCCGACGATGGCGCCCAGCATGCCGAAGATGGTCGTCAGCCACAGAGGGCTGTGCTGCTTGCCCGGGATGATCGCCTTCGCGATCAGGCCCAGCACCAATCCCACGATGATCGCCCACAACCAGCCCATGGCTGCCTCCTTGTACGGCTCGACGTGAGCATTACGCCCAGTGTCGGTCCGTTCGCGCTACGCCGCATGTCGGCCTCGTCCGTACGCGCTGCGGCCCGGGCGGATCGGCCGGATCAGCGGCGCCCCGGTCTCGTAGGCGGCGCAGGCCAGGCGTAACGTGGGACCTGTCCGGGTCCCGTTCCCCGACGGGGGACGGACCCTGGTGCGGTACGGGGAGGGGCCGATGCGGGCGGATGGTGGAATGTGATGCGGAAGCAGCATGACGGCGGCAACGCCCAGGTGTTCCGGATCACCGGAGCCCGGACGGGACTCCAGGAGGATGTGCGCGGGCGGCAGCGCCGATACGTCATCTCGATGACGGTCCGTACGATCGCGGTGATCCTCGCGGCGACCCTGTGGGACGTCGAACGGCACGTCGCGATCGTCGCGTTGGTGCTCGGCATGGTGCTGCCCTATGTCGCCGTGGTGGTCGCCAACGCGGGACGGGAGAACGCGCCGTCGCTGCCGTCGACGTTCGTGACCGCGCCGACCCCGCCGATGATCCTTCCGCCGCGCGCGGAGGAGGGCGACGGGACGCCGCGGGAAGGCTTCGCGGAACCCGGTCCGGAGGACGTGCCGGCCGATCCGGCGCCCGGTGCGCGGTCCGAACCGCACGAGCGGGCATGATCATGGCGCATCCGTATCGGATGCGTCGGAAGCGGAAGTCAGGCCCCCACCAAGCTCAAGAAAAGCTCAGATCAATCATGTTGTTCCAGTGCCGGGCGACGGGTTACCCGTGACATACTTCGTAAGCGCTCCGCATCCCCCGTCGGAGCGACAGACCGACGCCGGGCAGCTCCCCCCGTGGCTGCTCGGCGTCGCCTTTTTGTGCGTACCTCTGTGAGACGAACCTGTGAGTGACACGCCCATTTGTTCTGCCAAGGGCTGCCGTGCCGACGCCGTGTGGGTGCTGGCGTGGAACAACCCCAAGATTCACACGCCGGAGCGGCGCAAGACCTGGCTCGCCTGCGAGGAGCACCGCGAGCATTTGTCGCAGTTCCTCGGAGTGCGGGGGTTCTTGAAGGACGTCGTCCTGCTGAAGGAGTGGGAAGAGGGTTCCTCAGCCACCGATGGCTGACATGGGCCGGTCCGGCTGGACGAACGTCGGGTCGTCCAGGCCCGCGCCCGCCTTCTTGCCCCACATCGCCAGACGCCAGATGCGGGCGATCTCCTCGTCGGGGGCGCCGGAGCGCAGGGCGGCGCGCAGGTCGGTCTCCTCGCGGGCGAAGAGGCAGGTGCGTATCTGGCCGTCGGCGGTGAGCCGGGTGCGGTCGCAGGCCGCACAGAACGGGCGGGTGACGGAGGCGATGACGCCGACCACATGCGGCCCGCCGTCGACGATCCAGCGCTCGGCGGGAGCGGAGCCGCGCTTGTCCGAACCCTCCTCGGTGAGCTCGAAGCGGGTGCGGAGGGAGGTCAGGATGTCCCCCGCGGTGATCATGCCGTCGCGCTTCCAGCCGTGCTGGGCGTCCAGGGGCATCTGCTCGATGAAGCGCAGTTCGTAGTCGTGCTCGACCGCCCAGGCCAGGAGGTCCGGGGCCTCGTCGTCGTTCAGCCCGGGCATCAGGACCGAGTTGACCTTGACCGGGGTCAGGCCCGCGTCACGGGCGGCCTCCAGGCCGGCGATGACGTCCTGGTGGCGGTCCCGGCGGGTGAGCGTCTTGAAGACGTCGGGGCGCAGGGTGTCCAGGGAGACGTTGACCCGGTCCAGGCCGGCCGCCTTCAGGGCGGATGCCGTGCGCTTGAGGCCGATGCCGTTGGTGGTGAGGGACATCTGGGGGCGCGGGTCCAGGGCGGCGACCCGCTCGACGATGCCCACCAGGCCGGGGCGCAGCAGGGGCTCGCCGCCGGTGAAGCGGACCTCCTCGATCCCGAGGGTGGTGACGGCGATGTCGATCAGCCGGACGATCTCGTCGTCCGTGAGCAGGTCGGGCTTCGCGAGCCATTGCAGGCCCTCTTCGGGCATGCAGTAGGTGCACCGCAGATTGCACCGGTCGGTCAGCGAGACCCTCAGGTCGGTGGCCACCCGGCCGTATGTGTCGATGAGCACGTGGGCCCCCTCCCTCGTCACAGTGTTTCCTTCACCTGTGAGCCTACGTGAGACGTCCGACATCGACAGGGCCCGATCCCACGACGTACGACGCGGCCGCGTCGTAGAGAGCTACGACGCGGCCGCTCGGGGGACCTGCTCAGTGGGCGCCGGTGCCGGTCAGGGACCGGACCTCCAGCTCCGCGAACTTCTTGACGTCGGGCTCCTCCTTGGACAGGACGGTGCCGAGCCAGCCCATCAGGAAGCCGAACGGGATGGAGATGATGCCCGGGTTCTTCAGCGGGAACCAGGCGAAGTCCACGTCGGGGAACATCGCCTTGGGGTCACCGGAGACGACGGGCGAGAACAGCACCAGGCCGACGGCGACGATCAGACCGCCGTAGATCGACCACAGCGCGCCCTGGGTGGTGAACCGCTTCCAGAACAGGCTGTAGAGGATCGTCGGCAGGTTGGCGGAGGCCGCGACCGCGAAGGCCAGGGCGACCAGGCCGGCGACGTTGAGGTCGCGGGCGAGGGCGCCGAGGAGGATGGAGACGGCGCCGATGCCGATGGTCGCGAGGCGGGCCGCCCTGACCTCCTCCTTCTCGGTGGCCTGGCCCTTCCTGATGACGTTCGCGTAGATGTCGTGGGCGAACGACGAGGACGAGGCCAGGGTGAGTCCGGCGACGACCGCGAGGATCGTCGCGAAGGCCACCGCCGAGATGGTGGCGAGCAGGATCGCGCCCCAGGCCGAGTCGACGCCGCCCAGATGGAGGGCCAGCAATGGCGCCGCGGTGTTGCCGGACGGGTTGGACGCGATGATCTCGTCCTGCGAGATCAGTGCGGCGGCGCCGAAGCCGAGCGCGATGGTCATCAGGTAGAAGCCGCCGATGATGCCGATCGCCCAGTTCACGGACTTACGCGCCGCCTTGGCGTTGGGCACCGTGTAGAAGCGGATCAGGATGTGCGGCAGACCGGCGGTGCCGAGGACCAGGGCGACGCCGAGGGAGATGAAGTCCAGCTTGGAGGTGCCGGTCGCGCCGTACTGGAGACCGGGCTCCAGGAAGGCGGCGCCCTTGCCGCTGTTCTCGGCGGCCTTGCCCAGCAGGTCGGAGATGTTGAAGTTGAACTTCAGCAGCACCAGGAAGGTGATCAGGATGGTGCCGCCGATGAGCAGCACGGCCTTGACCATCTGGACCCAGGTGGTGCCCTTCATGCCGCCGATGGAGACGTACACGATCATCAGGACGCCGACGAGGGCGACGATGAGGATCTTGCCCGCGTCGGTGGTGATGCCGAGCAGCAGTGAGACCAGGACGCCCGCGCCCGCCATCTGGGCCAGCAGGTAGAAGATCGACACGACGATCGTGGAGGTACCGGCGGCGGTGCGCACCGGGCGCTGGCGCATGCGGTACGCGAGGACGTCGCCCATCGTGTACCGGCCGGAGTTCCTCAGCGGCTCGGCCACCAGGAGCAGGGCGACCAGCCAGGCGACCAGGAAGCCGATGGAGTACAGGAAGCCGTCGTATCCGAAGAGGGCGATGGCGCCCGCGATACCGAGGAAGGACGCGGCGGACATGTAGTCGCCGGAGACGGCGAGGCCGTTCTGGAAGGCGCTGAACGACCGGCCGCCCGCGTAGAAGTCCGCGGCGTCCTTGGTCTGGCGGCCCGCCCAGACGGTGATGAAGAGGGTCGCGACCACGAAGAGCGCGAACAGGGTGATGATCAGTGGCCGGTGCTCGCTGGCCTCGTTGGCGGCAAGCTGCACATGGGACATCGCGGGGCTCATGCGCCACCCTCCATTCGGGACTTGATGGCCTCGGCCTTGGGGTCGAGCTTCGCGGCGGCGTGCCGCGAGTACCACCAGGCGATGAGGAAGGTGGTGACGAACTGGGCGATACCGAGGACGAACGCCACATTGATGTTGCCGACGACCTTGGTGCCCATGAAGTCGCCCGCGTAGTTCGAGAGCAGGACGTACAGCAGGTACCAGGCGATGAAGCCGACGGTCAGCGGAAAGGCGAAGGAGTGGTAGGAGCGGCGCAGTTCACGGAACTCCGCGCTCTCGTGCACCTCGGTGAACTCCTCGGGGCTGGGGAGTTTGTGTTGTTCTTTCGAGGGTGGCGGTGCGTCGGTGGCCACGGAGTCTCCTCGCGTTGCGGGTGCGGTTGTGACGGGGATCGGGGGCGAGTGTCCTCGCGTTCCCTGCCCAAGGTCACGGCGGGGCGCAAGGACCGGTTCAACAACGAGGGCTTCTTTCGCAAGTCACCTCGGAGAAGTCATTGCTGGCCAGCGGCTTCGGAAGATAGCTTCGGGCCTGCACTACCCGTCATGTACCTGCCCGAGCACCACCTGTGCCTCGGGCCGGTCTCGTTTCCGGATGTTTCCGGCAAACGTGCCCGGATGAAGTGGAGACCCCATGCCTCATCTGCGTTCCAGATCCCGGCTCGCTCTCGCCGTGCCCGTGGTGCTGTCGCTGACCGCCTCGCTCGGCTTCCTGCCGGCGGCGGCCGCGGCCGCCCCGAGCACGCCGAGCGCCGCCCAGACGGCGGACGCGCCCGCCCTGGCATATGTCGTCAACACCAAGGCGGACCGTCGCGTCATCGCGTCGGTGAAGCGGGCGGTCGCCGCGGCCGGCGGCACGGTCGTGACCACGTACGACAGGATCGGCGTGATCGTCGTCCACTCCTCGAACCCGGACTTCGCGAAGGCCATGCGCGCCGTGCGCGGAGTGCAGTCGGCGGGTGCCACGCGCACCACGCCGCTGACCGCCGCGGGGACGACGGACGAGGGCGCGGCGCAGTTCCTGTCGAAGGCGCAGGCCGCCAAGGCCGCGAACGCCTCCGCCGCCGTGCCGGAGAGCGAGCCTCTCGAGGCCGACCAGTGGGACCTGCGGGCGATAGGCGCCGACAAGGCCGCGAAGATCAACCCGGGCAGCCGCAAGGTGACCGTCGCCGTGATCGACACCGGCGTCGACGACACCCACCCCGACCTCGCCCCGAACTTCTCCGCGTCCCAGTCGGCCAACTGCGTCGGCGGCGTCGCCGACACCGCCGCGGGTGCCTGGCGCCCGTACACCCCGGAGGACTACCACGGCACGCATGTGGCCGGTGAGATAGCCGCGGCCCGCAACGGCATAGGCGTCGCCGGAGTAGCCCCCGGCGTCAAGGTCGCCGGCATCAAGGTGAGCGACCCGGACAACGGCCTCTTCTACCCCGAGAGCGTCGTGTGCGCCTTCGTGTTCGCCGCCGACCACGGCGTGGAGATCACGAACAACAGCTACTACGTGGATCCCTGGCTGTACAACTGCATGGACGACCCCGACCAGAAGGCGATCGTCGACGCGGTCAACAGGGCACAGCTGTACGCCCAGAGGAAGGGCACGCTCAATCTGGCGTCGGCGGGCAACTCCAACCACGACCTGGACTCGGACGCGATCGTCGACACCACCAGCCCGGACGACTCCACGCCGGTGACGCGGACCATCGATCCGCACGAGTGCTTCGACGTTCCGACCCAGCTGCCGGGTGTCGTCACGGTCAGCGCGACGGGCGTGCAGAACCTCAAGTCGTACTACTCCACGTACGGCAAGGGCGTCGTCGACGTGGCGGCTCCGGGCGGTGACCGGCGCTACCAGCTCCCGGACACGCCGTCGAAGGACGGCCGCATCCTGTCCACGATGCCGAACGGCCAGTACGCCTTCCTCCAGGGCACCTCGATGGCCTCGCCGCACGCGGCCGGCGTCGCCGCGCTGCTGAAGTCGAAGCACCCCTTCGCCACACCGGCCCAGCTCCAGGCGCTGCTCAAGGCCCAGGCGGACAACCCGGGATGCCCCGCCTCCTACGACCAGGACGGCGACGGCACGCAGGACGCGGTGTGCGAGGGCGGCAAGCGTGTCAACGGCTTCTACGGGTACGGCATCGTCAACGCGCTGCGCGCGGTGAAGTAGCCCAGTCCCACCTACCCGCCTCACCCCCCACGCCAGGTTCCTCAGGACTTCCCCCACAGTCCGCTCGTCCCACGAACGAACTGGAGACATCCACACCATGACAGTGGTTCACCCGCGCTTCCGACGCGCGATCACCATCCCGCTCGGGATGACCATGGCCACGGCCATGGCGTTCCTGCCCACCGCGACGGCGTCCGCGTCGGTTCTGCCCGACACCGTGCACGGCGTCACCGGCACGGTGAACGACGTCCTCGCCTCGGTCGGGAAGGCCGACGCGGGCGCGCTGAGCTACGTCGTCAACGTCCGCCCCGGGAAGGCCCCTTCGGCCACGGTGAAGAAGGCCATCGCCGACGCCGGCGGCACGATCGTGACGTCGTACGACCAGATCGGCGTGATCGTCGTCCACTCGTCGAACCCCGACTTCGCGAAGACCGTCCGCAAGGTGAAGGGGGTGGACTCGGCGGGCAACACGCGCAACGCGCCGCTGCCCGCGCAGTCGACCGAGGACCTGGGGGCGCCGAAGGCGCTCACCGCGACGGAGCTCGCCGCGGCCGAGGCCAAGGCGGACGCCGGTCAGGACCCGCTGGAGAACCTCCAGTGGGACCTGCCGGCCATCAAGGCGGACAAGGCGCACGAGAAGACGCTCGGCAGCGGCAAGGTCACCGTCGCGGTGATCGACACCGGTGTCGACGACACCCACCCGGACATCGCGCCGAACTTCGACCGCGCCGCGTCGGTCAACTGTGTGACGGGCAAGCCGGACACGGCCGACGGCGCGTGGCGGCCGAGCGCGTCCGAGAGCCCGCACGGCACGCATGTGGCCGGTGAGATAGCCGCCGCGAAGAACGGCGTCGGCATGACGGGTGTCGCGCCCGGGGTGAAGGTGTCCGGCATCAAGGTGTCGACGACCGCCGGCTACTTCTACACGGAGGCCGTGGTCTGCGGCTTCATGTGGGCGGCCACGCACGGCGTCGACGTCACCAACAACAGCTATTACACCGACCCCTGGTACTTCAACTGCACCGACGACCCGGACCAGAAGGCGCTCGTCGACGCCGTCTCCCGGGCCTCCCGGTACGCGGAGAAGAAGGGCGTGGTCAACGTCGCCGCGGCCGGCAACGAGAACTACGACCTCGCGGCCGACGAGATCACCGACCCGGTCTCGCCGAACGACGGCACGCCCTCGGACCGGGTGGTCGACCCGTCGAAGTGCCTGGACATACCGACCCAGCTGCCGGGTGTCGTGACGGTCGCGTCGACCGGCGCGAAGGGCATCAAGTCGTCCTTCTCCAACCACGGCCTCGGCGTCATCGACGTCGCCGCGCCCGGCGGGGACTCGACGGCCTACCAGACGCCTGCGCCGCCCGCGACGAGCGGTCTGATCCTGGGCACGCTGCCCGGCGGCAAGTGGGGCTACATGGCCGGTACGTCGATGGCCTCGCCGCACGCCGCCGCCGTCGCCGCCCTGATCAAGTCGACGCACCCGTACGCCCCGCCGGCCCTGGTGAAGGCCCTGCTGTACGCCGAGGCCGACGCCACGCCGTGCACGGACCCGTACGACATCAACGGCGACGGCAAGGTCGACGCGGTGTGCGAGGGCTCGAAGAACCGCAACGGCTTCTACGGCTGGGGCACGGTGGACGCGCTGGACGCGGTGACGAAGTAACCGCAAGGGACGATCAAGACCGGCCGCCGCGGCCGTTCATATATTGATTCGGTCAACACTGCATAGTGCAGTCATGACTGATATCAAGTTGGCCTGGTCCGCGGTGGGCGGCGATCCCGCTCTCGTCTCCCGGGTGTCGACCGTGGTGCGGGAGGGCGCTTGGCAAGGGCGCCTTCCCGTACGGGCACTGGCGCGGGCCTGTGTCGGCGCGTGCGCGCTGGCCGCCGCCGAACTGGGGGCACGCCGGGCCGGGTTGTCCGAGGTGCCCGCCGTGCGGGTGGACGACGGGGCCGTCGCGACCGCGTTCCTGAGCGAACGGCATCTGGCGATCGACGGGCGGGCGCCGGTCACCTTCGCGCCGCTGTCCCGGTTCTGGCGGACGGCCGACGGCTGGGTCCGCACGCACGCGAACTATCCGCACCACCGCGCGCGGCTGCTGGACGTGCTGGGTGTGCCGCAGGACGTGGCCGCGGTCGAGGCGGCGCTCGCCGAACGGCCCGCCCTGGAGGTCGAGGAGGCGGTGTACGCGGCCGGCGGCCTCGCCGTCGCCCTGCGCACTCCCGAGGAGTGGGCCGCGCACGAGCAGGCGGCCGCCCTGGCCGGACGCCCCCTGGTGGAGCGGGAGCTCCTGGACTCGGCACCCGCGCGCGTGCTCGCCCCGCTCGACACCGCCGGCGCTCCCCTGCTGCCCGCCGCCGGTCTGCGCGTCCTGGACCTGACCCGTGTCATCGCGGGCCCCGTCGCCACCCGCACCCTCGCCCTGCTCGGCGCGGACGTGCTGCGCGTGGACGCTCCGCAGCTGCCCGAACTCCCCGACCAGCACGCCGACACGGGCTTCGGGAAGCGGTCCACGACCCTCGATCTCGCCACCGACCGGCGGACCTTCGAGGACCTGCTCGCGGCGGCGGACGTGGTCGTCACCGGCTACCGGCCGGGCGCCCTGGACCGCTTCGGGCTGTCGGCGCGGTCCCTGGCCGAGCGGCGGCCCGGGCTGGTCGTGGCGCAGCTGTCGGCCTGGGGTGCGTCCGGGCCGTGGGCCGGGCGGCGGGGGTTCGACAGTCTGGTGCAGGTGGCCACCGGTATCGCCGCCGTCGAGGGGTCACGGGAGCGGCCCGGCGCGCTGCCCGCACAGGCCCTGGACCACGGGACGGGGTACCTCCTGGCGGCCGCGATGCTCCGGGCGCTGACCGAGCAGTCGTACGACGGGGGCGGCCGAGTGGTACGACTGGCGCTGGCGCGGACGGCGCGGTGGCTGACGGAGGGGGTGGGGACCGAGGAGGCCGAGACCGCCGGCGGCGCCTCGTACGACGGTGCCGCCCCCTGGCTGGCCGAGACGGACAGCCCGCTCGGGCGGCTGCGGTACGCCCGGTCGCCCGTCTCCTTCGCGGGCGGGCCGACCGACTGGACCCGGCCGCCGGGGCCGTGGGGCGCCGACGAGAGGCGCTGGCTCTGAGCGGGCGCCGGGCCGGAAACGTACCTATGGGCGGAATGCCGTACCGCCAGTTGTTTCCCTGCACTTGCCCGGTTCTGTCGGGTCTGGTGAAGATCTTGAGGTGACCTTGATAAGACCCGGCCCCGGTGTGGCCGAAGCGAGCGGGCCCGAGCGGCGCCCCGGTGCCGGCCGGGCCGTCGCCGTTCTCGTCCTGGTGGCGCTGGGCGCCTCGATCCCCCTGCTCGGGCCGTCCGTCGCGCTGCACGACACGGGGGAGGCGGCGGCGCCCGGCGTCCGCGGTGTCGGCCTCCTGCGCACGGTGCTGTTCGCGGCGCTGTGCGTTCCCCTGGGCGAGTTGTTCGTGCACCGGCTGGCCCGTGCGGTGCCCGGCGCTCCGCCTGCGACGCCCCGGTCCTGGGCGCCGTACGCGGCCGGCACCGGGTTCGTCGCGGCCCTGGGTCTCGCCTCGGTGGTGGCGACGGGCAACCTGGTGCCGGGCGCCGTCGCCGAGATCGACGTGGGCGGCCTGTACGCGTCCCGGGAGGGCAAGCTCGCCCTGATCGAGGTCAACGCGTTCCTCGCGGCCGGTCTGTGCGCCCTCTCGCGCCGTCCGGCGACCCAGGTCTGGCCGCTGGCCGCGGTGCTCGTGGCGGAGGCCCTGCGGGCGCATCCCGCCCCCGAGGACACCGCCCTGGTCGGCTCCGGCCTGACCCTGGTGCACCTGGCGTGCGCGTCCCTGTGGACGGGGGGTCTGCTGTACGCGCTCCGGACCCTGCGGCACTGGCGGTCCGCGGCGGTGGGCGCCGCCCTGCTCGGCCTCTACGCGCGCGTGGCCGCCGTTCTGCTCGCCGTCATCACGGCGACCGGGGTGTGGAGTTCGCTGCGCCGCATGCCCTCCCACACGATCCTGGAGCAGCTGACGACGACGGCGTACGGGCGTGCCCTGCTCGCCAAGGTGCTCCTCGTCGCCGCCGTCGCCGCGCTCGCCCTGTGGGCGCGGATCCGGCTGGGCCGGGCGGCCGACCCGCTGACCGCCTGCTCCCCCGCGCGGGCCGAGGTCGTGGTGCTGGGGACGGTGGTCGCGCTCTCGGGCCTGCTGACCGCGCTGCCGCTGCCGATCCGCTGGTGACCGGGCGTCAGCCGGCCACGGCGGCGCCGCCGTGCGGCACGTCTCCCGCACCCCCGGCGGACCGTGCTCCCGGTCGACGCCCGAACAGGCGGACGCGGCACGGCTCCTGACGGACGGGGGCCGGACCGGACTGTCAGTCGTGGCCCGTATCCTCGTGAACCATGCTCGAAGACCGCATGCCCGCAGCCTCCTCCGCCACAGACTGGCCGGCCGCGTATCCCCAGGGATACGCGGTCGTTGACGTGGAGACCACCGGCCTGGCCCGCGACGACCGGATCATCTCCGCGGGCGTCTACCGCCTGGACGCGCGCGGCGAGGTCGAGGACCACTGGTACACGCTCGTCAACCCGCAGCGCGACCCGGGCCCGGTGTGGATCCACGGTCTGACGAGCCACGTCCTGCGGGACGCCCCCCTCTTCAAGGACATCGCCGAGGAGTTCTCCGCCCGTCTGGAGGACCGCGTGCTCGTCGCGCACAACGCGGTCTTCGACTGGCAGATGATCGCCCGCGAGTACGCGCGCGCGGAGCGTGAGGCGCCGGTCCGGCAGCGACTGTGCACCATCGCGCTGTCCAAGGAGCTGGGCCTGCCCCTGCCCAACCACAAGCTGGAGACCCTGGCGGCGCACTTCGGCGTCGTCCAGCAGCGGGCCCACCACGCGCTGGACGACGCGCGCGTGCTGGCGGAGGCCTTCCGGCCGAGCCTGCTGGCCGCGGCCGCGAGCGGGGTCCGGCTGCCGCTGCACGAGTGCCGGCCGCTCACCGAGTGGACGGACCGGGCGGCCCCCCTCATCGGACAGCAGGCGAGCGGCGGCTACGGCAACTACCGGCCGAGCAGTTGGCGGCCCGCCCGCAGCAGGCCCGCCTGCCCCTACCCCAACCCGGGCCGCTACGAAGTGGGCAAACCGCTCAAGCAGGGCATGCGGGTGGCGTTCTCCGGGGACACCTCGGTCGAGCGCGACCTGCTGGAGGACCGCGCGGTCGAGGCCGGGCTGCATGTCGCCACCTCGCTCTCCCGGCTGACCAGCCTGCTCGTCACCAACGACCCGGACTCGGGCACGTCCAAGGTGGTCAAGGCCCGGCAGTACGGCACACCGGTGGTGGACGAGGCGGCCTTCGGACAGCTCCTCGCGGATGTGGAACCGGCGTCGGAGGGATGACCGTACGGACGGGTGATTGCCGGGCGACTCGCCCGGCGCCCGCTCGCCCGCGCCGCGCCGAGCCCCCACCCTGTGGCCCATGGCGACTTGCGAAGTGTGCGGCAACAACTACGGAATGACCTTCGAGGTGCACGCCCAGGGCGCGGTGCACGTCTTCGACTGCTTCTCCTGCGCGATCCACCGCATGGCCCCCATCTGCGAGCACTGCCGGGTGCAGATCATCGGCCAGGGCGTCGAGGTCGAGGGCCACTGGTACTGCGGCGCCCACTGCGCCCGCGCCGAGGGAAGGGTGGGCATCGTCGACAAGGTCTGACCACACCGCCGCGACCACACCCCTGTGCGAACACCCCATGGCCCGAGTTGTACGGTCATGGGGTGTACCGCTTCCTGTTGTCCCGGCAGTGGGTGATCCTCACGCTGGTCGCCCTGCTGCTCATCCCCACGATGATCCGGCTGGGCATCTGGCAGATGCACCGCTACGAGGAGCGCTCCGCGAGGAACCAGCTGGTCACCGACGCGCTGGGCGCGAAGCCGGTGCCGGTGCAGACGCTGACCTCCCCCGGACACACGGTCACCTCCAAGGACCGGTACCGCAGCGTGACCGCGACGGGCACCTTCGACACCGCGGACGAGGTCGTCGTCCGCCGCCGGGTCAACTCCGACGAGAGCGTCGGCTTCCACGTGCTCACCCCGTTCGTCCTCACGGACGGCAAGGTGGTGCTGGTCAACCGGGGCTGGATCCCCGCGAACGGCCCGAGCCAGACCGCGTTCCCCAAGATCCCCGCACCGCCGGGCGGGGAGACCACGGTCACCGGGCGGCTGATGCCCGACGAGACGACCGCGGCGAGCGGCATCAAGGACCTCAAGGGCCTGCCCGACCGGCAGATCATGCTGATCAACAGCGAGGAGCAGGCGCGCCGCCTCGGCGCCACGGTGCTCGGCGGCTATCTCGCGCAGACGGCGCCCGAGCCGAAGGGCGACACCCCCGAGCTGATCGGCCAGCCCGGCAAGGAGGACGCCGCGCTGAACTACGCGTACGCCATCCAGTGGTGGCTGTTCTCCGCGGCCGTCCCGGTCGGCTGGGTGGTCCTGGTCCGGCGTGAACAGCGCGACCGCGGGGCGAGGGACGCCGAGGAGACGACGGAGAAGTCCGAACCGGCGGCGGTCTGAGCCGCCTCCCGGGCGCGCGATGCACGCGACACCGGGCGCCGTCACTCCCCCGGCTCTTCGCCTGATTGCCCCCTCGGCCCGCCGGGAACCCGCACTGAGTGCACCCCCTTATCGAGGACTACGCCCTCATCGGCGACGAACAGACCGCTGCGCTGGTCGGCCGGGACGGCTCCGTGGACTGGCTGTGCCTGCCCCGCTTCGACTCGGCCGCCTGCTTCGCCCGGCTCCTGGGCGACGAGGACAACGGCCACTGGAGAATCGCCCCCACGGGCGCGGACCGGTGCGCGCGGCGCGCCTACCGCCCCGGCACCCTCGTCCTGGACACCGAGTGGGAGACCGACGAGGGCAGCGTGCGCGTCACCGACCTGATGCCCCAGCGCGACCGCTCCCCCGACGTCGTACGCATCGTCGAAGGGCTCGCCGGTGAGGTCACCGTGCGCAGCACCCTGCGGCTGCGTTTCGACTACGGCTCGGTCGTGCCGTGGATGCGCCGGTCCGACGGTCACCGGGTGGCCGTCGCGGGGCCCGATTCGGCGTGGCTGCGCAGCGAGCCCGCGGTGCCCACCTGGGGCGAGGACTTCGGCACGCACGCGGAGTTCACCGTCGCCGAGGGCGAGAAGGTCGCCTTCGTCCTGACCTGGCACCCCTCGCACGAGCCGCGACCGCCGCTCGTCGACCCCTATCGGTCGCTGGAGACCAGCCTCGCCGACTGGAAGGCCTGGACCGACCGCTGCCGCTACGACGGCCCGCACCGGGACGCCGTGGTGCGCTCGCTGATCACCCTCAAGGCCCTCACCTACGCGCCCACCGGCGGCATCGTGGCCGCCGCGACCACCTCGCTGCCCGAGGAGGCGGGCGGGGTGCGCAACTGGGACTACCGCCACTGCTGGCTGCGCGACTCCACCCTCACCCTGGGCGCCCTGCTCTCCTGCGGATACCACGAGGAGGCAGAGGCCTGGCGGAACTGGCTGGTGCGGGCGGCGGCCGGCGACCCGGCGGAACTCCAGATCATGTACGGCCTGGCCGGCGAGCGGCGGCTGCCCGAGTTCGAGGTGCCGTGGCTGTCCGGCTTCGCCGACTCGCGTCCCGTACGGATCGGCAACGATGCGGTGAACCAGCTCCAGCTGGACGTGTACGGCGAGGTCATGGACTCCCTGTCGCTGGCCCGGGAGGCGGGGCTGCCCACCCGGCCGCACATGTGGTCCCTCCAGTGCGCCCTCATGGAGTTCCTGGGCTCGGCCTGGCGGCAGCCGGACGAGGGGCTGTGGGAGGTGCGCGGGGGCCGCCGCCACTTCGTGCACTCCAAGGTGATGGTGTGGGTGGCCGCCGACCGGGCCGTGGGCACCCTGGAGGCGCACCCGGACCTGCCCGGCGACCTGGACGGCTGGCGCGCTCTGCGCGACGAGGTGCACCGCGAGGTGTGCGAGAAGGGCTACGACGCCGGGCGGAACACGTTCACCCAGTACTACGGCTCGCGCGAACTGGACGCCGCGCTGCTGCTCATCCCCCGCGTCGGCTTCCTCCCGCCGGACGACCCGCGGGTGGTCGGCACCATCGACGCCGTCCGTGACGAGCTCGGTCACGGCGGTCTGCTGCGCCGCTACAGCGCCACCGAGAGCCCCGTGGACGGGCTGCCCGGCGGCGAGGGCACCTTCCTGGCCTGCTCGTTCTGGCTCGCCGACGCACTGCACATGACGGGCCGTACGAAGGAGGCGCGCGAGCTGTTCGAACGGCTGGTCGACCTCGCCAACGACGTGGGACTGCTGTCCGAGGAGTACGACCCGGTGGCGGGCGTCCAGCTCGGCAATGTCCCGCAGGCGTTCAGCCACGTCGGTCTGGTGAACACGGCCCTCGCCCTCTTCGGGACCGAAGGGGCAGGATAGGGGCCATGGATCTTGGACTGAAGGACCGGGTGTACGTCGTCACCGGAGCCACGCGGGGCCTCGGCAACGCGGTCGCGCGCGAACTCGTGGCCGACGGGGCGAAGGTGGTCATCACGGGTCGGGAGGAGAAGCGGGTCGCCGACGCGGCCGGCGCGCTGGGGCCGAACGCGGTCGGGGTCGCGGCGGACAACGCCGACCCGGAGGCGGCGGCCGGGCTGATCGCCGCGGCGCGTGAGCACTTCGGGACGTTCGACGGTGTGCTCGTCAGCGTGGGCGGGCCCGCGCCGGGGTTCGTCGCCGACAACACGGACGAGCAGTGGCGGTCGGCGTTCGAGTCGGTGTTCCTCGGGGCGGTGCGGCTCGCGCGGGCGGCCGCCGCCGAACTGGAGGCGGGCGGAGTCATCGGCTTCGTGCTGTCCGCGTCCGTGCACGAGCCGATTCCCGGGCTGACCATTTCCAATGGGCTGCGGCCCGGTCTCGCCGGGTTCGCCAAGTCGCTCGCCGACGAATTGGGGCCGCGGGGAATTCGGGTCGTGGGATTGCTGCCGTCGCGTATCGATACGGATCGGGTGCGGGAGCTGGACCAAATGGCCGCGGATCCCGAGGCCGCCCGGATCGCGCAGGAGTCGCGGATTCCGTTGCGGCGGTATGGGACGCCGGAGGAATTCGGGCGGGTGGGGGCGTTTCTGTTGTCGCCGGCCGCGTCCTATCTGACGGGGGTCATGGTGCCTGTCGACGGGGGCATGCGGCACGGATTCTGACGGCCTCGCACCTGGCCTCTCAACTGACCCTTTCCGCGCGGTGCTTGACCCCCTTCAGGCGGACCTCTGCCGGAAGTGACGCTAGCCCGGCCGAATCGCGGGCGTGGGTCAGCGCCCGTGCGGTGAGTTCTTGCAGGGCCGCTGCCGGGTCCACATGTGGCTCCAGGTGGAGGCGTACGCGGGTTTCCGGGGCGCCGGGGCGGCCTGTCAGGTGGGCCTGGGCGTGGTCGACGCCCTCCAGCTGCCCGGCTTCCGAGGACAGGACGTTCTCCAGGGCCCGGCCCCTCAGGAGGGCGCCCTCGCCGTCGCCGGTGTCGACGAGCACCTCGGAGAGCCGGCGGCGGCGCAGGACCGCGGTCAGCCACCACAGGGCGAGCAGGACGACGACGGCGAGGACCGCCAGGACGGTCGGCCACCACCAGCCGGCGTCGCGCCAGCGGGTCCGCTCGCCGTCGCTCAGCAGGACGTCGTGGCGGCCGTCGTGGATCCACCAGGAGGGGGCCGGGGCGCCCAGTCCGACGGCGAGGACGGAGCCGCCGAGGGCGAACAGGACGAGGCCGACAAGGCCGAGCACTACACGGTTGACGGTCCTGAGCACCGTCCTCACCCCTTCCGGCCGGGTCGGGCCACGTGCACGGACAGCGCGGGCGGGTGGGACAGGCCCAGGCCCCTGACCGCCGCGGCGAGGGTGGCGTCCAGGTCGGCGCGGACGTCGTCCGGTTCGCGGAAGTGGGAGACGGCACGGACGTCGGCCCGGGTGCGGCGCATGCGCACCCGTACGGACTGCACACCGGAGACCTCCATGGCCCGGTCGCGCAGCACCGTGGCGGCCGCGTCCCGGTGGAGGCCGGCGCGGACATCCGCGTGGGGGCGGCGCATCGGCAGCACGGCCCGCAGGCCGGGCGTGCCCGCGAGCACGATCAGCCACAGGCCGAGCAGGCCGGCGACGCCCGCGCCGACCAGCACCCAGGTGTCGTCGAGGGGCCGCTCGGCGAGCTGCCGGGCCAGGTCGCGGCGCCAGGACAGGCCGTCCCGGCGGGCTCGCACGGCGGCGATGTCGTACAGGAAGGCGCCCGCGACGACCAGGAGCAGCAGCGCCACGATGCCCGCGGGGACACGGCGTGCCGACCAGAAGCGGCCGCTGCCGCCCGCCTCGCCTCCCGTGTCGTCCAGGACGGGTGGGGCCTCGACGGGTGGAGCCTCGTACTCCCCGCCCGTGTCGGCCTCCTTCTCGATGACCGGCAGTCGTTGTGTGGTGCCCTCGGAGCCCTGGGGCTCGCTCATCGCGTCCTCCCCTGTGCCGCGCCGTGCGCCGGAGCGAGGTGCAGCCGTTCCACCTGGACGGCGACCTCCGACACCTCCATACCCACCAACGCGCCTACCCGCTCGGCGACATGACGACGCACCCGACCGCACCGGGAGCCGATGTCGCCGGGATAGTCGAGTTCGACGTGCACGCGGATCCGGGCGGTCCCGTGGTGGACGACGACCCCGGCGTAGGGGGGTTCGGCGTCCGGGGACAGGGCGCCGAGTGCCTCGCGTGCCGCCTGTCCGGCGATCTTCGCGACGACCCGGTCGGCGATCCGGGTCGCGCCGCGCTCGCCCGGCGGGACGGCGGTCGGGGGTCTGCGGAGCTCTCCGGCGGCACCGCTCGCGGACGTCATCGCCGCCGGTCGCGCCGGTCGTCACGGGTGCGGAAGAAGTCGCCGAGCTCCATGTCCCCCTCCAGGAACCGGCCGACGACGAATCCGATGGCGCCCAGGGCCGCCACCAGCAGGAAAGCACCGAACCCGCCGAAATACCCGGCGAAGCCCAGCGCCATGCCGGCGATCAGGCCGACCACGGCCATGCTCATGCTGCGCTCCCTAAGGTCTTGGGGTGGCTACTGGAGCCGGGACTCCGGCTCCTCGTCCTCTTCCTCGGGGAGCTTCACGTCGCTCACGGCGATGTTGACCTCGACGACTTCGAGACCGGTCATGCGTTCCACCGCCGCGATGACGTTCTCCCGCACCGCCTGGGCCACGTCGGCGATCGCCACGCCGTAGTCGACGACGATCTCCAGGTCGAGCGCGGTCTGCACCTCGCCGACCTCGACCTTGACCCCGCGTGTCACCGACTTCGCCCCGCCGGGGACCCGGTCCCGCACCGCCCCGAAGGTACGGCTCAGCCCACTGCCCATGGCGTGCACGCCGACGACGTCCCGGGCCGCCATGCCGGCGATCTTCTCCACGACCCCGTCGGCGATGGTCGTCCGCCCCCTGGTGGCCGGGTCCCCGCCGCCGCGCTTGACGGTCTTGCGGGTCTGGACCGGCGGCTCGAACTCACCCTCGGCGCTCTGTGTCCGGTTCCGCTCCGTCATGTCGCTCATCACCGTGCACCCCTTTCGGCTCGTCCTCTTCGACCACCGTAAGCGGGGTTGCGCGATCGCGCGCCAGGGATGCGGCAGGCTGGAGGAATGACGGTGGACCGGTGGGCACGGGCGGTAAGGCATCAGCTGGGACTCGGCAGACTGCTGCCCCTGGGCGGCGCGCGCGACGGCGCGTGGATCTCCGAGCAGGCGGCCGGGGCGGTACTGGGGCGCGCGGCACGCGAGATGCGCGGGCTGCGGCTGGGTCCGGTGCGGATCGGGCTCGCCGATCCGGCGGACGTGCGCGAGCCGGTCGTACCGCCTCCGCCGGGTGCGCTGCCGCCCGGTCCGCTGCTCGTGACGGCCGAGTTCGCCGCCACGGCGTCCGAGTCCGAGCCGCTGCCGGCGACGGCGGCCCGCCTGCGCGCGCGTGTGGTGGCCGCCTCGGAGGGCCTCGGCCTGGCGGTGGCGGAGGTGGACCTCCGGGTGACGGACCTGCTGGACGAGGAGCCGGAGCCGCCGGCCGAGGAGCCCCGGCCCGATCCCGTACGACCACCCGGGCCGGCCGCCGCCACACAGTCGGACGGGGACGGGGGCGCGAACGGTGACGAGCGGCGGGCGGCCGAGGCGGCTCTCGGTGTGCGGGGCGTGGACCGGCTGACGGGCGTGCTGGGCCGCCCGGTGCACATCGGGGAGCAGCGGGACGAGGCCGCCGCCCTGTCCCGCCGGCACGTCCGGCTGGAACTGGCCGTGAGCGCGGGCCACCGGGCGCTGGACGTGGCCCGGGAGGTCCGCGCGGCGGTGGAACAGGCGCTACCGGGTCATCCGACGGTGACGGTCCTGGTGACCGCGGTCGGATGAGCGCTCACTCGCCCACGCCGGCCAGATCCCGCAGCCGACGGCCCTGGGCCGCTCGTTCCGCGGTGCGCTGGGCCTCGTAGTCGCGGTCCTGGGCGCCGCGCAGCAGTGCCTTGGTCTCGATGACGGCGTCGCGGGGCGCGGCGAGGATCGCTCCCGCCAGGTCGCGTACCGCGCCGTCGAGCTGGTCCGGGGGCACGGCGACGTTCGCCAGCCCCGTGCTCACGGCCTCCTCGGCCTGCACGGACCGTCCGGTCACGCAGATCTCCAGGGCCCGGGCGTATCCGACGAGCCCCACGAGGGGGTTCGTGCCGGTGAGGTCCGGCACCAGGCCCAGGCTGGTCTCGCGCATGGCGAACTGCACGTCGTCGGCGACGACGCGCATATCACAGGCGAGGGCGAGCTGGAAGCCCGCCCCGATGGCATGCCCCTGCACCGCGGCGATGGACACGATGTCGTTCCGCCGCCACCAGGTGAAACCCTCCTGGTACCCGGCGATGGCCGCGTCCAGCTCGGCGTCCGTGCCCCGCGCGAGGTCGATGAACGACGGCTCGCCGTCGAACCCCTCGGGCGTGAACGCCTGCCGGTCGAGGCCGGCGGAGAAGGACTTGCCCTCGGCCCGCAGCACGACGACACGGACCGACCCCGGCAGCAGCCGACCGGCTTCGGCCAGCGCCCGCCACAGAGCGGGGCTCTGCGCGTTGCGCTTGGCCGGGTTGGTCAGCGTCACCGTGGCGATCGCGTCGTCGACGGTGAGCCGTACGCCGTCCTTGTCGAGTACGGAAACTTCGGGACCTCGGGAAACAACATCCTGGTCGGGCGAAGCCATGGGGTGCCTCCGATGCGTGCGGTCAGCAGAGCGATACAGCGATGCTAAGTGACTGCACAGTAACCACCCGGTCGATCAGTTGAACGACCGGGTGGCCACCATCGAAAGCCGATGGGCCGCCCGGTTCAGGACGTTGCGGCCTTCTTGCCCCGGGTCGCGCCGCCACGCCCACGAAGCGTGACGCCCGACTCGCTGAGCATCCGGTGGACGAAGCCATACGAGCGGCCGGTTTCCTCGGCCAGCGCTCGAATGCTCGCACCGGAGTCGTACTTCTTCTTCAGGTCTGCCGCGAGCTTGTCGCGCGCGGCGCCGGTTACCCGGCTGCCCTTCTTCAGAGTCTCGGCCACCCGTGCCTCCTCATGGGAAGTGCGCTCTGGTCTCCTCATGATCACCCCTCCGGGGCTTCATGGCCACCCATTCGGCAAGGTCCGTAAGACCTGGTTTTGACGACAGGAGCGCGTCCCCACAAGCGGAATACGGGATTCAACTCCGCGGCGTTCGTACCGCCGAACGGGTTCTTTCACGAATGACCAGGTCAGAGACGTGCAACGGCCGAGCCCTTGTCGATAAAGGGCTCGGCCGGGAAATGGATGTAGGACACACCTCGGTACGAGGAGATCTCACACAGATGATGGATCACCGGTGGGCCGAATGATCCATACGCTGTGGATCACGGATTCGATCAAGCGAGCGCGACGAGATCCGCGTAGTCGGAACCCCACAGATCCTCGACACCGTCCGGCAGCAGAATGATCCGCTCCGGCTGGAGCGCCTCGACGGCGCCCTCGTCGTGGGTGACCAGGACGACCGCGCCCTTGTAGGTGCGCAGCGCGCCGAGGATCTCCTCGCGGCTGGCGGGGTCGAGGTTGTTGGTCGGCTCGTCCAGCAGCAGCACGTTCGCCGAGGACACCACGAGGGTCGCGAGCGCCAGACGGGTCTTCTCACCGCCGGAGAGGACCCCGGCGGGCTTGTCGACGTCGTCGCCGGAGAACAGGAACGAGCCGAGCGTCTTGCGGACCTCGACGAGGTCCAGGTCGGGGTTGGCGGAGCGCATGTTCTCCAGGACCGTGCGCTCGGGGTCCAGGGTCTCGTGCTCCTGGGCGTAGTAGCCGAGCTTGAGGCCGTGGCCCTCGATGACCTCGCCGGTGTCGGGCTTCTCGGCGCCGCCGAGCAGGCGCAGAAGGGTCGTCTTGCCCGCGCCGTTGAGGCCGAGGATGACGACCCGGGAGCCCTTGTCGATGGCCAGGTCGACATCGGTGAAGATCTCCAGGGAGCCGTACGACTTCGACAGCCCCTCGGCCATGAGCGGGGTCTTGCCGCAGGGCGCCGGCTCGGGGAAGCGGAGCTTGGCGACCTTGTCGGAGACCCGCACCGCGTCGAGCCCGGAGAGCAGCCGGTCGGCGCGCTTGGCCATGTTCTGCGCGGCGACCGTCTTGGTGGCCTTGGCGCGCATCTTGTCGGCCTGCGAATGCAGGGCCGCCGCCTTCTTCTCGGCGTTCTGCCGCTCGCGCTTGCGGCGCTTCTCGTCGGCCTCGCGCTGCTGCTGGTAGAGCTTCCAGCCCATGTTGTAGACGTCGATCTGGGCGCGGTTGGCGTCCAGGTAGAACACCTTGTTCACGACCGTCTCGACCAGGTCGACGTCGTGGGAGATGACGATGAAGCCGCCGCGGTAGGTCTTGAGGTAGTCGCGCAGCCAGACGATCGAGTCGGCGTCGAGGTGGTTGGTCGGCTCGTCGAGCAGCAGGGTGTCCGCGTCGGAGAACAGGATGCGGGCCAGTTCGATACGGCGGCGCTGACCGCCGGAGAGGGTGTGCAGCGGCTGGCCGAGCACCCGGTCGGGCAGGTTGAGCGCGGCGGCGATGGTGGCGGCCTCGGCCTCGGCGGCGTACCCGCCCTTGGTGAGGAACTCCGTCTCCTGGCGCTCGTACTGCCTGAGGGCCTTCTCGCGGGTGGAGCCCTGGCCGTTGGCGATCCGCTGTTCGTTCTCGCGCATCTTGCGGATCAGTACGTCCAGGCCGCGCGCGGACAGGACGCGGTCGCGGGCGAGGACGTCGAGGTCGCCGGTGCGGGGGTCCTGCGGGAGGTAACCGACCTCGCCGGAGCGGGTGATCGTGCCGCCGGCCGGGATGCCCTCGCCGGCCAGGCACTTGGTCAGGGTGGTCTTCCCCGCGCCGTTGCGGCCGACCAGGCCGATGCGGTCGCCCTTGGCGATACGGAAGGTGGCGGACTCGATGAGGACGCGGGCACCGGCGCGCAGCTCGATACCGGAGGCGGAGATCACGGACAGACTCCAGGGCGGATATGGGGGCGGGATGGACGGCTGAGGACGTTCCCGCCGTCTAATGCGCGAGGAGAATGGCCATAGGGCCAGTCTAACGGGGCCGTGCAACCACTTTTTCTGCGTTCGCGTGTTCGATCACCGGCCGCATCGGCCTCATCGGCGCGGGGGGTCGTTGTCAGTGGGCCCTGCCAGACTGGGCAGCAGGTGATTTTCCGGGAGATCCGGTAGTTCCGGGAGAGATCACTGATTTCCGGCATGCGATCACGAGGGAGTGATGGACATGGCAGGCACGGGCGGCGGGCGTCCCAGCATCTACCCGACCCTGACCTACACGGACGCGAAGGCGGCCATCCGGCAGCTCACGGAGGCCTTCGGCTTCACGGAACTGTCCGTGTACGAGGGCGAGGACGGCATGGTGGTGCACGCCGAACTGGTGCAGGGCAACGGCGCGGTGATGCTCGGCTCCAAGGGCACCGGCAGCGCCTACGACAAGACGATGAAGGAAGCGGGCCCGACCGGGGTGTACGTCGTCGTGGACGATGTCGACGCACACCACCAGCGGGCCGTGGAACACGGCGCGGAGATCCTCATGCCCCCGACGGACCAGGACTACGGCTCACGGGACTACATGGCCCGCGACGCCGAGGGCAATGTCTGGAGCTTCGGCACCTACGCCCCGGAGATAGGGGCGTAGCGGGCCGTCAGCTTCCCCCGGTGTGCACCTGGAAGGCGGCCCGGCGGACGGCCTTGGCCAGGGCCGGGTCGGGGTGCGCGGCGGCGAGTGCGACCAGGACCTGCACCGTGCGGGGGTGGCCGACGGCGCGCACCTCGTCGAGGAGGGCGGGGACGGTCGGCTGGAGGGCGGACTCCAGGTGCCGGACCAGCATCGGGGCCTCGCCGTGGTCGGCGACCGCGGCCGCGGTGTCGACCCACAGCCAGGTGGCCTCCTCGCGGGTGAGGACCTCGTGGGCGTCCTCCGGATCGATCCCGTCGTGCTCGGCCAGCCACAGCAGGGCGTACGGCCGCAGCGTCGGCTCGTCGGCCACGGAGCGCACGTCGGGCTCGGCGGGGGCGCCGACGACCCGCAGGGCCTCGAAGGCGAGGCCGCGCAGCAGGGCGTCGTCACCGCGGGCGGCGTCGATCAGTTCGGTGACGGCGTTTCCGACGGGTCGGGCGGCGAGCCAGGCGCGGTACTCGGCACGGGCCGCGTTGGGGCGCAGTTGGGCGCAGCCGCGGAGCATGCCCTCGGCGGCCTGCTCGATGTTCCCGGCGGGGCTCTGGGCGGCCACGCAGATCTGCTCCAGCTTGACCCAGACCGCCCAGTTGCCGAGGGGGGTGAGTGTGGCCTGTCCGTCGCCGTAGGTGAGGGCGCCGACGGAGGCGAGGGCGCGCAGGGCCCAGTCGAGGAGGGGGGCGAGCGGGGCCTCGGGCTCGGGCCGCGGTGAGGCGTCGGACTCCGGCTGCGCGGAGGCGAGATGGAGCGCGGCGGGCGGCGCCGGGTCGGCCTCCGCGAGGGCCGGGTGGGCCGGTTCCGAGCGGGGACCGTAGGGGATCTCGCAGCGCTCGGTGCGCAGTTCGGTGACCCGTTGCTGAAGGAGGTCCAGCAACTGCTCCTCGGGCACGGGGCCGGCGGACAGCTGGAGGAAGGAGAGCACCTGGGGCATGGCCGAGACGACCTCGGCGACGGCGGCCGGCTCGTGGTCCGTGGGTTCCGGGTAGGCGAGCGACCAGGCGTCGAAGAGGGCGACCCAGCCGCGCAGCACGGCGCTGTCGTCGCGGTTCCAGGCGCGCAGCCGCCAGCCGGGGCGGGCGCTGTCGCCGTGCACCTCGACGAGGCCGGCGAGACGGGCGGTGTCCCAGTCCGCGCGGATCTGAGCCGGCGTCAGGCCCAGTTCCGCGGCGGCCCGTTCGGCGGTGTCCTCGGAGAGCGTGCCTTTGCCGTCGGAGGTCGCGCCGTCCCGGCCGGGGTGGAGTGCGGCGTCCGCCCAGCGGGCGACACGGGCCGCGGCCGCCAGCCCGGAGCGCGCCATTCTGGCCAGTTCCGCGGGGGCCGGTGTGCCTTCCGGAGGCCGGGGCGCGGGGCGGCGTGGGCGCCGTTGGTTCACAGCTGAGGGAGCGGCGGCCAGGGGTCGCGGGCGGACGAGTCGAAGCCTGGAGTCGCGCGGGATACGGGACGTCACGGGTGCAGTCTTCCGGTTGACGGTCCGAAAACCCAAACGGAATGCCACGGCGGGCCGGGGGGACGGCCGGCGCCGGACCCTCACGGGGGGACGAAGTACGAGATCAGGCCAGTGGTACGGGGTTAAACGGAACCTTCGGGACCGGCTGTGGAGAGGGGCGACACCGACGGGCGCGGGGAGCACGCGGGGGCGCGCGGGTGTCACATCAGGGGGGTCAGAAAACGGCGCAGGGCTTCCTCGTAGCCCCGCGGGTCGGCGTTCCACATGGCTCCGTGCGGGGCGTCGCGGACGGTGTGGAGGGCGACCCGGTTGGGGTGGGCGTCGGCGAGGCGGCGGGAGTGGGCCCAGGGAGCCACCCGGTCGTCCGGGCCGTGGATGATCAGGGTCGGCGCCATGGGGCGGTCGGGGGTGCCGGCCGCGGTCTCGGCGGCGGGACGGCGGCCGTACCTGCCGGTGCGGCCCTGCGCGGCGCGTACCGCCAGCGGGAGCAGGGCGCCGGGGGTGCGGCGGGCCGAGGCGAGGGCGCGCAGGGTGGTCTCCCAGCTGAGCACCGGGGAGTCCAGGATCAGACCCGAGACGCGGTCGCGCAGCTCCGAGTGGGCGGCGGCGCGCAGCGCCATGGTGGCGCCGGTGGACCAGCCGTGCAGGACGACCTGGCGGGCGCCGTTGTCGAGGGCGTACCGGATCGCGGCGTCCAGGTCCCGCCACTCGGTCTCGCCGAGGTGGTTCAGTCCGTCCCGCGGGCGGGGCGCGCCCGGGTCGCCGCGGTAGGCGAGGGCGAGCACCGGGAAGCCGTGGCGGTGCAGGAACTCCATGACGTTCATGGGGAGTTCGCGGGTCGCGCCCAGTCCGTGCACCGCGATCACCCAGGTGGCCCGCACACCGGGCACGAACCAGGCGGGCAGGGGGCCCAGTTCGCCGGGCACGTCGACGTCGGCGTGGTCCAGGCCGAGGGCGGTGGCCGGGTCGCCGACGTACAGGTTCGGGGTGAGCCGGACCTTGTCGCCGGGTTTCAGGGTGCCGTGGGTGACGCGTTCCAGGCGGCGTACGACGGTGTCGGCGGAGTGCGCCTCGGTGCCGAGGACGGCGCCGACGACCGCGTGCGAGCCGTCGCCGACGAGGCCGTAGGTGCCGGGGCGCAGGGCGGCCAGGTCGCGGGTGAGGGCGATGCGGCCGGCCGCCGTGGAGTGCACGGTGAGCCGGGGTTCGGTGGGCAGGGGCCGGCCCGGCGTCGCCTTGAGCGCGGCGTTGCTGGCGAGCCGTCCGGCGGCGACGCTCGCCGCGCCGGCGGCCAGGGTCGCGGTGACGACAGCGGCTGTTGCTTTGACGGTGCGCACCCGTCCAGTGTCCTGGCCGACCCGCCCACCGGCCAGCGGGAGGACGGCTCGGGGTGACGGGCCGCGGGGCTCAGCCGCGTTGGCCGTAGCCCCGCAGGCGCTCGCCCGCCTCCGCCACCTGGGTCTCGGACAGCAAGGAGGGGGTCAGGCCCGGGACGGAGGAGGCCGTGAGCCACAGGCGGCACATCCACTCCAGCTGGGCGGTGCGGTCGAAGGCCTGGTCGAGGGTGGCGCCGTGGGTGAGGGTGCCGTGGTTCTGGAGGAGACAGCCGGAGCGGTCGGCGAGGGCGTGGAGCATGTTCTCGGCCAACTCGTCGGTGCCGTATGTGGCATAGGGGGCGACCCGGACGGCGCCACCGAGCGCGCCGGACATGTAGTGGATCGCCGGGAGCTCCGGGACGAGCGTCGAGACGGCGGTGGCGTGCACGGCGTGGGTGTGGACGACGGCGCGGGCGTCGGTGGTGCGGTAGACGGCGAGATGCATGGGCAGTTCGCTGGTGGGGACGAGCGTGCCGAGCACCTGCCGGCCGTCGAGGTCGACGCCGGTGATGTCGTCCGGGGCGAGCCGGTCGTAGGGGACGCCCGACGGGGTGACCAGCACGGTGTCGTCGACGCGGGCGGAGACGTTGCCCGAGGTGCCGACGACCAGGCCGTCGGACACGGTCCGGCGGGCCGTCGCGACGAGCGCCTCCCAGGCGTGCGCCTCCTCGGGGCGCACACGCCTTCCACGCGGCTCCCCCACATCCTGCGCACTCTCCCGGACGCCTCGCGCGCCCCCCGCGTCCCGCTGCTCCTCGGCCATGCCGCGATCCTGCCAGGGAGGCCGTCGACCCGCTGCCGGGCGGGGGCACTTCAGGCCGGAACCGACGTCTCCGAAAGAGCACATATGGGCATACATGGGCCTCTTCGATCACTTGGCCTGGGATCATCCGGGATTCGATGATCTTCCAGTAACCTCTGGGAGATTTGTCGTGCACGTAGCCATTCCGGGGGGACATATGGCCCGTGATCGCAATCCGTCCCGCCGTCACAGCCGCGCGTTGGCCGCGTCCGTGGCGGCGCTCACCGTCGGGGGCATCGCCCTCGCCGAGACACCGGCCTCGGCGGCGAGCCTGCCGAAGGGGCACGACGTCTCTTCCCACCAGAAGAACGTCGACTGGCAGAAGACCAAGTCGAAAGGCGCCAGGTTCGTCTACGTCAAGGCGACCGAGTCCCACACCTATCGCAACCCGTACTTCGCGCAGCAGTACAACGGAGCGCGTGAGGTGGGCATCGTCCGCGGGGCCTACCACTTCGCCCTGCCGAACAGATCCTCGGGCAAGAGCCAGGCGGCGCACTTCGTACGCAACGGCGGCGCCTGGAGCGCGGACGGATGGACGCTGCCGCCCGCGCTCGACATCGAGTACAACCCGTACGACAAGAAGCACAAGTGCTACGGCCTGAGCACGGCGGAGATGGTCGGCTGGATCAAGTCGTTCAGCGGCGAGGTGAAGCGGCTGACCGGCCGCCGTCCGGTGATCTACACGACCACCCACTGGTGGAACACCTGCACCGGAAGCAGCCGGGCCTTCGGCTCGAACCACGCGCTGTGGGTGGCCCGTTACGGCTCCGCGAGCACGGGAGCGCTGCCGGCCGGCTGGTCGTTCTGGACCATCTGGCAGCACGACAACAGCGGCAGCCTGCCGGGCGACCAGAACGTCTTCAACGGATCCCAGGCCCAGCTGAGGAAGTTCGCCAAGGGTTCCTGACCGCGCGACGGGCGG
The DNA here is from genome assembly GCF_001685355.1 of Streptomyces lincolnensis. Taxonomy (GTDB): domain Bacteria; phylum Actinomycetota; class Actinomycetes; order Streptomycetales; family Streptomycetaceae; genus Streptomyces; species Streptomyces lincolnensis. Next base: position 2,517,034 of record NZ_CP016438.1, read on the forward strand.
GCCGCACGTTCCGCTTGGCGTCCCGCGGAGGGACAACCGCCGATTCCATACACCGTGCGGTCCGCCTCAGTTCACCTTCCGTTCATTCAGGTTGCTTACGTTCATCCAGCCAATGACTTCGAACGATTGCCTGGGTAAATGGAAAACTTCTCGCTGATCCTCGCGATTGTGGTAGTAACCGCACTTGCGTTCGATTTCACGAACGGTTTCCACGACACCGCCAACGCGATGGCCACGACCATCTCGACCGGCGCGCTCAAGCCCAAGGTCGCGGTGGCCATGTCCGCCGTGCTCAACCTTGTAGGCGCCTTCCTCTCGGTGGAGGTCGCCAACACGATCTCCAAGGGTCTCGTCGACGAGAGCGGCATCCGTCCCGAGGTCATCTTCGCCGCCCTGGTCGGCGCGATCCTCTGGAACCTGCTGACCTGGCTGGTCGGGCTTCCCTCCAGTTCCTCGCACGCCCTCATGGGCGGTCTGATCGGCGCCACCATCGCCTCGGCGGGCATGGGCGCGGTCCACGGTGACGTGCTGGTCACCAAGGTCCTGATCCCGGCGATCGCGGCCCCGATCGTCGCGGGCCTGGCGGCGATGCTCGCGACCAGGCTGTCGTACTCGCTGGGCAGGAAGGCCGACGGGAAGGCCGCCGCGAAGGGCTACCGCACCGGCCAGATCGCCTCGGCCGGCCTGGTCTCCCTCGCCCACGGCACGAACGACGCGCAGAAGACGATGGGCATCATCACCCTCGCCCTGGTCGCCGGCGGCGCCGTCGCCCCCGACTCCGACCCGCCCATGTGGGTCATCCTCAGCGCGGGTATCGCCATCGCGCTCGGCACCTACCTCGGCGGCTGGCGCATCATCCGCACCATGGGCAAGGGCCTGACCGACCTCCAGCCGCAGCAGGGCTTCGCCGCCCAGACCAGCGCGGCGACGGTCATCCTGGCCTCCTCCCACCTCGGCTTCTCCCTCTCCACCACGCACTCCGTCTCCGGCGCGGTGATGGGCGCGGGGCTCGGCCGCAAGGGCGGGGTGGTCCGCTGGTCGACCGCGACCCGGATGTTCGTGGCCTGGGGCCTGACCCTGCCGGCGGCCGCGCTGGTGGGCGCGCTCGCCGAGTACGTGACGGGCTTCGGCGCGTGGGGCACGGCCGTCGTCGCCGTCTTCCTGATCGCCTCCAGCGCCGCGATCTGGAAGGTCTCCCGGCGCGAGGTCGTCGACCACACCAACGTCTGCGACACCGACGAGACGCCCGGCGTGGTGACCACCGCGATCGCCGCCGTGACCCCGCCGCCCGCGGGCACGGTGACCGAGGACCTCACGGCCACCATCCCCGCCCCCACGGCCGACGCCGCCCCGTCGACCGCGACCACCGTCTGAGCCCGGCCCGCCCGGTCAAGCCCGGTCCCGTCCGGCTGAGAAGGAAGTAGAAGCATGAAGATCGACTGGGAAGCGCTCGGCTCCGTCTTCGGTGTCAGCCTCGTCGTCACCGTGGCCCTCGTGGCCCTGTTCACCCTCGGCATCATGGGCCTCTCCCGCCAGGAGCGGGCCACCGCTCAGGGCGGCTCCGCGGCCCTGGCCGTGACGGGCGCCTACGCCTGCTTCGCCGCGTGCACGGCGGCGGTGGCGTACGGGATCTATCTGATCGTGGCCTGAGGCCGCACTCCTCAAGCCTCCGGGCGGGCCCGGGACTTCGGTCCCGGCCCGCCCGGTCGGCGTTCTCCGGCACCGCGATGTGGGGTTGTCCACACTCCGCTCCCGCAGGTCAACGGCAAGTTGACTGCCCTTCCAACCCCGTGGTGGACTGCCGGAGCCAATGCGACGGCAGGAGAGGAAGCCGGTGTGAGTCCGGCGCGGTCCCGCCACTGTCACCGGGGTAGGAAGCCCCGGGAGCCAGGAACTCTCGCCGTCGGTCTCGTCGAACCAGGGCGTGGACACCCTGAGTGAGGACATATCGCCATGCTCGGCTGCCGCTTGAGTCGTACCACCCGCACCCTGTCTGTGACAGCGGTCGGCTGAGTCCATGCGTGCCGATCGCGTCTTCGCGTACGGCGCCACTGTCGGCCTCCTCGGTGACCTGCTCCTCGGCGATCCACGCCGCGGGCATCCGGTCGCCGTGTTCGGGCGGGCCGCGGGTGCCGTGGAGCGGGTGATGTGGCGTGACCACCGCGGGTGGGGCGCGCTGCACACCGTCGTGTGCGCCGGTGGCGCCGCCGCGCTCGGGGCCGTGGCGGCCCGTGCCGTACGCCGCTCCCCCGCCGCTTCCGTCGCCCTCACCGGTGCCGCCACCTGGGCCGTGGTCGGCGGGACGTCACTCGCCCGGGAGGCCCGGCTCATCGGGCGTACCCTCCAGGCGGGGGACGTCGAGGCGGCCCGGGAGCGGCTGCCGCATCTGTGCGGACGGGATCCGCAGGCCCTCGACGCCGACGGGATCGCGCGGGCGGTCGTGGAGTCCGTGGCCGAGAACACCTCCGACGCCGTCGTGGGCGCGCTCGTGTGGGGCGCCGTCGCCGGGGTGCCGGGGTTGCTCGGGTTCCGGGCCGTGAACACGCTCGACGCGATGGTCGGGCACAAGTCGCCCCGCTACCGCCGCTTCGGGTGGGCCTCGGCACGGCTCGACGACCTCGCCGGGTGGCCGGGGGCGCGGCTGACCGCCGTACTCGCCGCCCTCGCCGGGGACGATCCCCGAGGTGCCGTGCGGGCCTGGCGTCGGGACGCCCGCAGGCATCCGAGCCCCAACGCCGGTCCGGTGGAGGCCTCGTTCGCGGGGGCTCTCGGGGTGCGGCTGGGCGGCACCCTGTCGTACGGGGGCCGGGTCGAGCACCGGCCGGTGCTCAACACCGAAGGGCGGGCCGTCGTCCGGGACGACATCGAGCGGGCCGTACGACTCTCCCGTCGCGTCGGGCTGCTGGCCCTCGGGGCCGGCGTCGCCGGGCGGCTTCTCACCAGGGGGCGGGTCCGATGAGCGGTGGTCTTCTCGTCGCCGGCACCACCTCCGACGCTGGCAAGAGTGTCGTCACCGCCGGGATCTGCCGGTGGCTGGTGCGGCAGGGGGTGAAGGTCGCTCCCTTCAAGGCGCAGAACATGTCCCTCAACTCGTTCGTGACGCGGGAGGGCGCGGAGATCGGGCGGGCGCAGGCCATGCAGGCGCAGGCCTGCCGGGTCGAGCCGACCGCGCTGATGAATCCCGTGCTGCTCAAGCCCGGTGGGGAGCAGAGCAGTCAGGTCGTGCTGCTCGGCAAGCCGGTCGGTGAGCTCAGCGCGAAGGGCTATCACGGGGGGCGGCAGCAGAAGCTGCTCGGGACCGTGCTGGAGTGCCTCGCGGAGTTGCGGGGCACGTATGACGCGGTGATCTGTGAGGGGGCGGGGAGCCCGGCCGAGATCAACCTCCGGCGGACCGACATCGTGAACATGGGGATCGCGCGCAACGCCCGGCTCCCCGTCCTCGTCGTCGGCGACATCGACCGCGGTGGCGTCTTCGCCTCCTTCTTCGGGACCGTCGCGCTGCTGTCGCCGGAGGACCAGGAGCTGGTCGCCGGGTTCCTCGTGAACAAGTTCCGGGGGGACGTGTCGCTCCTCGAACCCGGACTCGACATGCTCCACGGACTCACCGGGCGGCACACCTACGGCGTCCTCCCCTTCCGGCACGGCCTCGGCATCGACGAGGAGGACGGTCTGCGGGTGTCGATGCGGGGGACCGTGCGGGAGTCCAACACCGCCCCGCCCGTCGGGGCGGACGTCCTGCGCGTCGCCGTCTGCGCGGTGCCGCTCATGTCCAACTTCACCGACGTGGACGCGCTCGCCGCCGAACCCGGTGTCGTCGTGCGGTTCGTGGACCGGCCCGAGGAGCTGGCGGACGCCGACCTCGTCGTGATCCCCGGGACCCGGGGGACCGTACGGGCGCTGGAGTGGCTGCGGGAGCGGGGGCTGGCGGACGCCCTGGTCCGCAGGGCCGTCGAGCAGCGGCCGATCCTCGGCATCTGCGGCGGCTTCCAGATCCTCGGCGAGCACATCGAGGACGAGGTCGAGAGCCGGCGGGGACAGGTGGACGGTCTCGGGATCCTGCCCGTGCGGGTGCGGTTCGCCCGCGAGAAGACCCTCACCCGGCCCGTGGGCGAGGCCCTCGGCCAGCCGGTCGAGGGGTACGAGATCCATCACGGGGTCGCCTCCCTGGACGGAGGGGAACCCTTCCTGGACGGCTGCCGGGTCGGGCAGACCTGGGGCACCCACTGGCACGGTTCGCTGGAGTCGGACGGTTTCCGGCGGGCCTTCCTGCGCGAGGTGGCCGCCGCCGCGGGGCGCCGCTTCGTGCCGGCGCCCGACACCTCGTTCGCCGCGCTGCGCGAGGAGCAGCTCGACCGGCTCGGCGACCTGATCGAACAGCACGCGGACACGGACGCGCTGTGGCGGCTCATCGAGTCCGGCGCGCCACAAGGACTGCCTTTCATTCCACCGGGAGCGCCCGCATGAGCACAGTGTTGTTGTTGTCGACCGCCGACACGGACCTGCTGGCGGCCCGGGCCGCCACGGGCGCCTCCTACCGGATCGGCAACCCGACCCGGGTGGACGTCGAGCAGGAACTCCCCGGTCTCGTCCGGGGCGCCGACATCGCCGTCGTACGGCTGCTCGGCGGCAAGCGGGCCTGGGAGGACGGGCTGGCCGCGCTGAAGGCCTCGGGCATCCCGACCGTGCTGCTCGGTGGCGAGGCCGTTCCGGACGCGGAGTTGATGGCCGAGTCGTCGGTGCCGGCCGGTGTCGTCGCCGAGGCACTCCGGTATCTCGTCGAGGGCGGGCCCGCCAACCTCACCGAGCTGGCCCGGTTCCTGTCCGACACCGTGCTGCTGACGGGCGAGGGGTTCGTCGAGCCGCTGAAGATGCCGGAGTACGGCGTCCATGGCGAGCGTCCGCTCCTGCCGGGCCGCCCGACCGTCGGCGTGCTCTTCTACCGGGCGCATGAACTCAGCGGCAACACCGCCTTCGTGGACACGTTGTGCGACGCGATCGAGGGGCAGGGCGCCAACGCCCTTCCCGTGTACTGCGGTTCGCTGCGCGGGGCGGACTCCGGGCTGTACGAGATCCTCGGGAAGGCCGACACGCTCGTCGCCACCGTCCTCGCCGCCGGCGGCACGCACGCCTCCGAGGCCTCGGCGGGCGGCGACGAGGAGGCCTGGGACATCGGGGCGCTGGCCGACCTCGATGTGCCTGTGCTGCAAGGGCTCTGCCTCACGTCCTCCAAGCGGGCCTGGGACGAGTCCGACGCCGCGCTCTCCCCCATGGACGCGGCGATGCAGGTCGCCATCCCGGAGTTCGACGGGCGGCTGATCACCGTGCCGTTCTCGTTCAAGGAGCAGGGCCCGGACGAGGTGCCGGTGTACGTGGCCGATCCGGAGCGGGCCGCGCGGGTCGCCGGGATCGCCGTACGGCATGCCGAGTTGAGGCACAAGCCGAACGCCGAGAAGAAGCTGGCGCTCGTCTTCACCGCCTACCCGACCAAGCACTCGCGCGTGGGCAACGCGGTGGGGCTGGACACCCCCGCCTCGGCCGTGCGGGTGCTGGACGCGCTCAAGGAGGCCGGGTACGGCGTCACCGCATACCCCTCCGAAGGCGACGAGTTGATCCACCGGCTGATCGAGGCCGGTGGGCACGACGTCGAATGGCTGACGGAGGATCAGCTCGCCTCCGCGCCCGCGCGCGTGCCGCTCGCCGACTACCGGGCGTGGTTCGACACGCTCGACGCGGGGCTGCGGGACGCCATGCTGGAGGCGTGGGGCGAGCCGCCGGGCAGCCTGTACGTCGACGGGGACGACATCGTGCTCGCCTCCCTCCAGTTCGGGAACGTCGTCGTGATGATCCAGCCGCCGCGCGGCTTCGGCGAGAACCCGATCGCGATCTACCACGACCCCGACATGCCGCCGTCGCACCACTACATGGCCGCGTACAGGTGGCTGGACAACACTTTCGGCGCCGACGCGATCGTGCACATGGGCAAGCACGGCACGATGGAGTGGCTGCCGGGCAAGGGGCTCGGGCTGAGCGGGGGCTGCGCGCCGGACGCCGTGCTCGGCGACCTTCCGCTGATCTACCCCTTCATCGTCAACGACCCCGGCGAGGGCACCCAGGCCAAGCGGCGCGGACACGCCACGGTCGTCGACCACCTGGTACCGCCGATGGCGCGCGCCGACACCTACGGCGACCTGGCGAAGCTGGAGCAGTTGCTGGACGAGTACGCGCTCGTCTCCGACCTGGACCCGGCGAAGGCGCCGGCCGTGCGGGCGCAGATCTGGACGCTGGTGAAGGCGGCCGAGCTCCACCACGACCTGCATGTCGAGGACCAGCCGGACGACGCCGCGTTCGACGAGTTCGTCATGCACATCGACGGCTATCTGTGCGAGATCAAGGACGTGCAGATCCGCGACGGGCTGCACATCCTCGGTGGCGGCCCGGTCGGCGAGCCGCGCGTCAACCTGGTGCTCGCCGTGCTGCGGGCCTCGCAGGTGTGGGGCGGGCAGGCGAACGCGCTGCCGGGGCTGCGGGCCTGCCTCGCGACTCATTTCGGGCTCACCGAGAAGGAGTTGCTGGCCGAGCCCGGGGCGCCGGTCAAGGTCCCGGTGGAGCTGACGGATCTCGTCGAGGGCCCGTCCCGCTCGGCCGCCGACGCCATCGATCTGCTGGAGCAGCTGTGCCGACGGTTCGCCGAGGGCATGGAGGCACGCGAGTGGGCCGCGGCCGAGAGCGCACCTCTCGTACGGGAGGTCATCGGCGCCGAACTGCCCGAAGCCGTCGCCGTGTTGGAGTTCGCCTGCAACGAGGTCGTGCCTCGCCTGGAGAAGACCACCGACGAGATCGGCCACATCCTCAAGGCGCTGGACGGCGGTTACATCCCGGCGGGCCCGTCCGGTTCGCCGACGCGCGGGCTCGTCAACGTGCTGCCGACCGGCCGGAACTTCTACTCGGTCGACCCCAAGGCCATTCCGTCCAGGCTGAGTTGGGAGGTCGGGCAGTCCCTCGCCGACTCCCTCGTGCAGCGGTACCTCCAGGACACCGGCGACTACCCGAAGTCCGTCGGCCTGACGGTCTGGGGCACCTCGGCCATGCGCACCCAGGGCGACGACATCGCCGAGATCCTGGCGCTGCTGGGCTGCCGTCCGGTGTGGGACGACGCCTCGCGCCGGGTGACCGGCTTCGAGATCGTGCCCCTCGCGGAGCTCGGCCGTCCCCGCATCGACGTCACGGTCCGCATCTCCGGCTTCTTCCGGGACGCGTTCCCGCACGTGGTCGGGCTGATCGACGACGCCGTGCGCGCGGTGGCCGAGCTGGACGAGCCCGCCGAGCGGAACTACGTGAAGGCGCACGCCGACGAGGACACCGCCGAGCACGGCGACCGGCGGCGCGCGACGGCCCGGGTCTTCGGCTCCAAGCCGGGCGCGTACGGGGCCGGTCTGCTGCCGCTGATCGACGCGCGCAACTGGCGTTCGGACGCCGACCTCGCCGAGGTGTACGCCGTCTGGGGCGGCTACGCCTACGGGCGCGGGCTCGACGGGCGGGCGGCGCGCGGGGACATGGAGACGGCGTTCCGGCGGATCGCCGTGGCCGCGAAGAACGTCGACACCCGCGAGCACGACCTCGTCGACGCCGACGACTACTTCCAGTACCACGGCGGCATGGTCGCCATGGTGCGGCATCTGACGGGTACCTCCCCCGAGGCGTACGTCGGTGACTCGGCCACCCCGGACCAGGTGAAGACCCGCACCCTCGGCGAGGAGACCCACCGCGTCTTCCGCGCCCGCGTGGTCAACCCGCGCTGGATGGCGGCGATGCGGCGGCACGGCTACAAGGGCGCCTTCGAGATGGCGGCGACCGTCGACTACCTCTTCGGCTACGACGCCACGGCCGGGGTCGTGGACGACTGGATGTACGAGAAGCTGTCGGCCGAGTACGTCTTCGACGCCGAGAACCGGGACTTCATGAAGAAGTCCAACCCGTGGGCGCTGCGGGGCATCACCGAGCGGCTCCTGGAGGCCGCCGACCGTGGGCTGTGGGCCGAACCGGACGCGGACACGCTGGAACGGCTGCGCGCCACCTACCTGGAGCTCGAAGGCGACCTGGAGGGCGACCAGTGACCACCCCCTTTCCTTTCACGGCCGTCGTCGGCCAGGACGACCTGCGGCTCGCGCTGCTGCTGAACGCCGTGTCCCCGGCGGTCGGCGGGGTGCTGGTGCGCGGCGAGAAGGGCACCGCCAAGTCGACTGCGGTGCGGGCCCTTTCGGCGCTGTTGCCCGCGGTCCCGGTCGTCCCCGGGTGTCGTTTCTCCTGTGACCCCGCCGCGCCGGATCCCGCGTGCCCGGACGGGCCGCACGAGAGCGGCGGCGGGGTGCCGCGGCCCTCCCGGATGGTCGAACTGCCCGTCGGTGCCTCCGAGGACCGGCTCGTGGGTGCCCTGGACATCGAGCGGGCGCTGTCGGAGGGTGTGAAGGCCTTCGAGCCCGGCCTGCTCGCCGACGCGCACCGCGGCATCCTCTACGTCGACGAGGTCAACCTCCTCCACGACCACCTGGTCGACCTGCTGCTGGACGCGGCCGCGATGGGCGCGTCGTACGTCGAGCGGGAGGGTGTCTCCGTACGGCACGCCTCGAAGTTCCTGCTCGTCGGCACCATGAACCCCGAAGAGGGCGAGCTGCGGCCGCAGTTGCTGGACCGGTTCGGGCTGACCGTCGAGGTCGCGGCCTCGCGCGAGCCCGACCAGCGGGTGGAGGTCGTACGGCGGCGGCTCGCCTACGACGACGATCCGGACGGCTTCGCCGCGCGCTGGGCGGACGAGGAGGCCGCCGTACGGCAACGCGTCGTCGCGGCACGGGAGTTGTTGCCGTCGGTGCGGCTCGGGGACGGGGCGCTCCGGCAGATCGCGGCCACCTGTGCGGCCTTCGAGGTCGACGGGATGCGGGCCGACATCGTGATGGCGCGGACCGCGACGGCGCTGGCCGCGTGGGCCGGGCGGACCGATGTGCTCGCGGAGGACGTCCGGCAGGCGGCACTGCTCGCGCTGCCGCACCGCAGGCGCCGTAATCCCTTCGACGCGCCGGGACTGGACGAGGACAGGCTCGACGAGACGCTGGAGGAGTTCTCCGGCGAGAACGAGAGCCAGGACCAGAACGGTCAGGGCGACGGGGACGACGACGATCCCGATCCCGACGGACCCGGTGGCGGGGGCGGGCAGTCGCCCTCCGACTCCGACGGGCCGCAGGGCGGCGACACGGGCGCCCGTCCCGAGGCCGGCGAGGACGGGCCGCCGCAGACCTCCGGCGGCGGGGAGCAGCAGGCCGCGCGGGCCTCGGAGCCCTTCCGTACCAAGGTGCTCAGCGTGCCCGGTCTCGGCGACGGCGCCGCCGGGCGGCGGTCGCGGGCGCGGACCGAGCACGGGCGGACGACCGGTGCGCGCCGGCCCCGGGGGGCGCTGACCAAGCTGCACCTGGCGGCGACCGTGCAGGCCGCCGCACCGCATCAGCGGGCGCGGGGCCGTACGGGGCGCGGTCTCGTCGTACGCCGTGACGATCTGCGGCAGGCGACCCGGGAGGGGCGTGAGGGCAACCTCGTGCTGTTCGTGGTCGACGCCTCGGGGTCGATGGCGGCGCGGCAGCGGATGAGCGCCGTGAAGGGGGCCGTGCTGTCGCTGCTGCTGGACGCCTATCAGCGGCGGGACAAGGTGGGTCTGGTGACGTTCCGGGGGTCGGCGGCGGAGGTCGCGTTGCCTCCGACGTCCTCGGTGGACGCGGCGGCCGCGCGGCTTCAGACGCTGCCGACGGGCGGGCGTACGCCGCTCGCGGCGGGCCTGTTGCGGGCGCACGAGGTGCTGCGGGTGGAGCGGCTGCGGGATCCGGCTCGCCGGGCGCTCGTCGTCGTGGTGACGGACGGGCGGGCCACCGGTGGGCCCGAACCGGTCGCTCTGGCGAGACGGGCGGCTCGCCTGTTCGCCGCCGACGGGACCGCCTGTGTGGTCGTCGACTGCGAGTCCGGGCCCGTGCGGCTGGGGCTCGCCGGGCAGCTCGCGGGTGAGCTCGGCGGGACCGCGGTGACACTCGACGAGCTGCGGGCGGACTCGATCGCCGGTCTGGTGAAGGACGTACAGAGGAGGGCCGCGTAATGCCTCAGGGACAGCCGAGTGTCGTGCCGGACGACGGACTGACGACCCGTCAGCGTCGGAACCGGCCGCTCGTGGTCGTGCACACCGGTGTCGGGAAGGGGAAGTCGACCGCCGCCTTCGGGCTCGCGCTGCGTGCCTGGAACCAGGGGTGGCCCATCGGGGTGTTCCAGTTCGTCAAGTCGGCGAAGTGGAAGGTCGGCGAGGAGAACGCGCTGCGGGTGCTCGGTGCCAGTGGTGAGGGCGGGTCCGTCGCCTGGCACAAGATGGGCGAGGGGTGGTCCTGGGTTCAGCGGGACGCCCAGATGGACAACGAGGACAAGGCCCGGGAGGGCTGGGAGCAGGTCAAGCGGGATCTGGCCGCCGAGACGTACCGGTTGTACGTGCTCGACGAGTTCGCCTATCCGATGCACTGGGGGTGGGTCGACACCGATGAGGTGCTCGACGTGCTGCGTCATCGGCCCGGGAACCAGCATGTCGTGATCACCGGGCGGAACGCGCCCGAGAAGCTCGTCGACTTCGCGGATCTCGTGACCGACATGTCCAAGGTGAAGCACCCGATGGACGTGGGGCAGAAGGGGCAGCGGGGTATCGAGTGGTGAGTGCCTCCGTTCCCCGGCTGGTCATCGCCGCGCCCTCGTCGGGCAGCGGCAAGACCACCGTCGCCACCGGGCTGATGGCCGCGTTCGCCGCGCGGGGGCTTGCCGTGTCTCCGCACAAGGTGGGGCCGGACTACATCGACCCCGGGTACCACGCGCTCGCGAGCGGGCGGGTGGGGCGGAACCTCGACGCGTATCTGTGCGGGCCGGAGCTGGTGGCTCCGCTGTTCCTGCACGGGGCTCGCGGGTGTGACATCGCCGTGGTCGAGGGCGTGATGGGGATGTACGACGGGGCCGCGGGGGAAGGGGAGCTGGCGTCCACGGCGCAGGTGGCGAAGCTGTTGCGGGCGCCGGTGGTGCTGGTCGTGGACGCGTCGTCGCAGTCGCGGTCGGTGGCGGCGTTGGTGCACGGGTTCGCCTCCTGGGATCCGGAGGTGCGGGTCGGGGGCGTGATCCTCAACAAGGTCGCGTCGGATCGGCACGAGGAGTTGTTGCGGGAGGCGTTGGAGTCGGCGGGGGTGCCCGTTTTTGGGGTGCTGCGGCGGGTTTCTCAGGTGGATACGCCGTCTCGGCATTTGGGGTTGGTGCCGGTCGCCGAGCGGCGGGGGGCGGCGGTGGATGCGGTGGCGGCGATGGCCGCGCAGGTTGAGGCGGGGTGTGATCTTTCGGGGTTGGTCGGGCTTGCGCGGAGTGCGGGGGCGTTGTCGGGGGCGGGCTGGGATGCGGCTGAGGTCCTGGATTTCTCGCCCCCGCCGCCCCTATCCGTCCCATCCCTGGGGGCTGCCGCCCCCAGACCCCCACTGTCGGCCCTGAAGGGGCCTCGTCCTCAAACGCCGGACGGGCTGGAAAAGCGGGTGGGTGGGGGGTCGGGACGGCAACAGCCTGATCCTCAAGCGCCGGACGGGCTGAAAGATGCGGACCGGTGTTCCGAGGGGCCGCGTCGGCCGGTTGTCGCCATCGCCGGCGGGCCCGCGTTCACCTTCTCCTACGCCGAGCATGCCGAGTTGCTGTCCGCCGCCGGTGCCGACGTCGTGGTGTTCGATCCGTTGCGGGACGAGCAACTGCCGGACGGGACGCGGGGGTTGGTCATCGGGGGCGGGTTTCCCGAGGTGTACGCCGCCGAGTTGTCCGCCAACGAGCCGCTGCGCAAGTCCGTCGCGGCTCTGGTGGACAGCGGTGCTCCCGTCGCCGCCGAGTGTGCGGGGCTGTTGTACCTGTGCCGGGAGCTGGACGGGCAGCCGATGTGCGGGGTGCTCGATGCCACCGCCAGGATGACCGAGCGGCTCACCCTCGGTTACCGGGACGCCGTGGCCGTGAGTGAGAGTTCGCTGGCGGTGGTCGGGACGCGGATGCGGGGGCACGAGTTCCACCGGACGGTCGTCGAGCCGGGGGCGGGGGACGCGCCCGCCTGGGGGCTGCGGTCGCCGCGGCGGGTCGAAGGTTTTGTACAGCGAGGTGTGCACGCGAGTTATCTGCACACGCACTGGGCGTCCGAGCCCGGTGTGGCCCGTCGGTTCGTGGAGAGGTGCCGGACGTCATGAGCAGCAGCAGGTTGATCGGGGTCGGCGTGGGGCCCGGGGATCCGGAGCTGGTGACCGTCAAGGGCGTCAACGCCCTGCGCGCCGCCGATGTCGTGGTCGTACCGGTGATGGCCGCGTCCGACGGACAGGACGGCGGTGAGCGGGGGCGGGCGGAGGCCACCGTGCTGCACTACGTGCCGCGGGAGAAGGTGCTGCGGGTCGTGTTCGCGCTGAACGAGCGGAGCGACCGGGCTCGACGGGAGGCGGCCTGGGACGCGGCCGGTGCGCGGGTGGCCGAGTTGCTGCGAGAGCATCGCACCGTCGCCTTCGCGACCATCGGCGACCCCAACGTGTACTCCACGTTCACCTATCTCGCGCAGACCATCGGTGAGTCGGTACCGGGGGTCGTGGTCGAGACCGTGCCCGGTATCACCGCCATGCAGGACCTCGCGGCCAGGTCGGGCGCGGTGCTCACGGAGGGCACCGAGCCGCTGACGCTGGTGCCCGTCACCGCCGGGGCGGCCGTGCTCAAGGACGCGCTGAACGGGCCCGGGACCGTCGTCGCCTACAAGTTCGGGCGGCAGGCGGAGGAAGTGGCCGAGGCGTTGCGGGAGACCGGGCGGATCGAGGACGCGGTGTGGGGGTCGGCGCTGGGGCTGGAGGGCGAGTCCATCCAGCCCGCCGCCGGGCTCGACGGCACTCCCCTGCCGTATCTGTCCACGCTCATCGCGCCCGCCCGGCGCGACGGCGGCCGGGGCGGCAAGTTGTGACACCCTCCGGAGCCTCAGCCGGCCACCCCCACCACCAGCCAGATGAATCCCGCCCCCGCGATCGTGCACAGCAGGGTCGAGCGGGCCGGGTGTTCGTGGTGGGCCTCAGGGAGGATCTCGGCCGCCGCGAGGTAGAGCAGCGCGCCGCCGAAGAGGCCGAGATAGCCGCCGAGCACCTGTTCCGGGATCGTGAACAGGAGGGTGGAGGCCGCGCCCAGCACGGGGGCCACCGCGTCCGCGAGCAGCATGGCGATCGCCCGGCGGCGGGCGTTCCCGTACAGACTCGTGATCGTGTACGTGTTGAAGCCGTCCGCGAAGTCGTGGGCGACCACGGCCAGCGCGACGGCCGTGCCCATGGAGCCGTCCACCTGGAAGGCCGCGCCGATCGCCACGCCGTCCATGGCGCTGTGGCCGACCATCGCGGCCGCGGCGGTCAGGCCCACCTCGGGGGTCCGGCCGTCCCCCTCCTGCGCGCCGTGCGCGGCCTGGCGCACGGCCAGCAGACGTTCCACCAGATGGGCCAGCAGGAAGCCGGCCACGAAGAGCAGCAGGGCGGCCGGGACGCCGAACACCTCGGTGCCGGCCGCGTCCAGCGCCTCGGGCAGCAGGTCCAGGCCGACGACGCCCAGCATCAGGCCACCGGCCAGGCCCAGGACGAGATGGCGGCGGTCGGTCACCCGCAGTGCCGTCCAGCCGCCGGCCAGCGTCATCAGGAACGCGCCGAGCGCGACGAGTACGGCCATGTGCCCTTGGTATCGGATCAAGGCCCCGCTCCGCACGTCCGACAAGCCCCGGTCGCGCCCGGCCGACCCCCGCGGCACTGAACTTCCGCGCACCGAACCACCACAGCACTTCCGCAGCACTGAACATCCGTACGAGAGGACCGAACCCATGGCCGATGCCCCCGCCGGCAAGGTGATCTTCGTCGGTGCCGGCCCCGGCGCCGCCGACCTGCTGACGTTTCGCGCCGCGCGCGCGATCGCGGAGGCCGACGTCGTGATCTGGGCGGCCAGCCTGGTCCAGGAGGAGGTCCTTCAGCACGCGCGCGAAGGGGCGGAGATCCTCGACTCGGCGACCATGTCGCTGGAGGACGTCGTCGCCGTCTACGAGCGGGCGCGTCAGGAGGGCCTGAAGGTGGCCCGGATCCACTCCGGCGACCCCGCGCTGTGGGGCGGCACGCAGGAGCAGCTCGACCGGTGCGCGCGGATCGGTATCGCGACCGAGGTGATCCCGGGTGTCTCCGCCTTCTCCGCCGTCGCCGCGCTCGCACAGCGTGAACTGACCATCCCCGAGGTCGCGCAGTCCGTCGTGCTCACCCGGCTCGGCGGCGGCAAGACGCCGATGCCGCCCGGGGAGGAGGTGCGGGAGTTCGCCAAGCACGGCACGACCATGGCCGTCTTCCTGTCGGCGGCCCGCAGCGGACAGCTGGTGCGGGAGCTGCTGGAGGGCGGTTATCCGACCGGCACGCCCGTCGTGGTGGCGTACCAGGCGACCTGGCCCGAGGAGCTGATCGTGCGGTGCACGATCGAGACGCTGGAGGAGACGGTCAAGGAGCACAAGCTCTGGAAGCACACCCTCTTCCTCGTCGGCCCCGCCCTCGACGCGCACGGCACGCGCTCGCACCTCTACCACCCCGGTCACTTCCACGGTTTCCGCAAGGCGGACCCCGAGGCCCGCCGGGCGCTGCGCGAACGCGGGGCGAGTACGTGATCACGGTCGTCGGTACGGGGACGGGGGCGCCGCTCCCCCCGGACGCCGCGGCCGCCGTGGCCGGGGCGCGTCTCGTGGTGGGCGGCCGGCGGCATCTCGCGGCCGCGCCGGTGCCGCCGGACGCCGAGCGGGTCGTCCTCGGCACGCTGGCACCGGCCCTGGACGTCATCGAGCGGCATCTGGACCGGCGGAGCCCGGTCGTCGTGCTGGCCTCGGGGGACCCGGGGTTCTTCGGGATCGTGCGGGCGCTGGCCGAACGGTTCGGCAGCGAGGCGCTGGACGTGCGGCCCGGGGTCTCCTCCGTCGCCACCGCCTTCGCCCGGCTCGGGCTGACCTGGGACGACGCCGTGGTGGTCAGCGCTCATGGGCGTGCGCTGCGGACGGCGGTCAACGTGTGCCGGGCGCAGCCGAAGGTCGCCGTCCTGACCGGTCCGGGCGCCGGGCCGGCCGAGCTGGGGGCGGCGCTCGACGGCGACGCCCGGGTCCTCGTCGTCGCCTCGGCGCTGGGCTCGCCGGACGAGCGCGTCGAGCGGGTGACACCGGCCGAGGCCGCCGGGCGGGACTGGGGTCCTGCGGTGAGTGTCGTGCTGTGTCTGGACGAGACACGGGCGCTCGGTGCCGTACGGACGGTCGCCGGGCCGCCCGCCGGGCCGGCCGGATGGGCCCTGGACGAGGCGGAGTTCGCCCACCGCGACTCGATGATCACCAAGTTCGAGGTGCGGGCCCTCGCCCTGGCCCGGCTCGGGCCGCGGCTGGGCGAGCTGGTCTGGGACGTCGGCGCGGGCTCCGGGTCCGTGGCCGTGGAGTGCGCGCGGTTCGGCGCGGCCGTGACGGCGGTCGAGAAGACCCTCGACGGCGTCGAGCGGATCCGCGCGAACGTGGCCGCGCACGGCGTGGACGTACGGGTGGTGCACGGCGAGGCGCCGACCGCCCTGTCCGGACTCGGCGATCCCGACGCGGTGTTCGTCGGCGGCGGGGGGCGCGAACTGCCCGCCGTCGTCGCCGCATGCGCCGCGCGCGCCCGGCGGACGGTCGTCGTCGCGATGGCCGCCCTGGACCGGGTGCCCGCCGCGCGGGCGGCGCTCACCGGCGCCGGTCTCGACTGCGACGGCGTGCTGGTGCAGTCCTCGCGCCTCGCGCCGCTGCCGGGTGATGTGACCCGGCTGGCGGCGACCAACCCCGTTTTCCTGCTGTGGGGTGTACGGAATCCCGTGCACCCCGTGTATCCCCTGTATCGAGAAGGAGTCGCTCAGTGATCGGCCTCATTTCCGCCACCGCGGCGGGGGCGGCTGCGCGCGACCGGCTGGCCGCGGCGTGGCCGGACCGCACCCGCGTGTACGAGGGTCCCGTGGGGGACGCCGTACGGACCGCGTTCGCGCAGTGCGAGCAGCTCGTGTGTTTCCTGGCGACCGGAGCGGTCGTACGGCTGGTGGCGCCGCTGCTCGGCGACAAGGCCTCGGACCCGGGTGTGGTGTGCGTCGACGAGGGCGGGCGGTTCGCCGTGTCGCTGGTGGGCGGGCACGGCGGCGGGGCCAATGAACTCGCCCTGGCGGTGGGCGAGGTGCTGGGCGCCGAGCCCGTGGTGACGACGGCGACGGACGCCGTCGGGCTGCCGGGCCTGGACACGCTCGGTTTCCCGGTGGAGGGCGATGTCGCCGCCGTCTCGCGGGCCCTGCTCGACGGCGAACCGGTCGCGCTGCGGGCGGAGGTGGCCTGGCCGCTGCCCGCGCTGAAGGTCTCCGCCGAGGGCGCGTACACGGTCCGGCTGACCGACCGTCTCGTGGAGCCCGCCGAGGGTGAGGCCGTCCTGCGGCCGCCGTCGCTCGTCGTCGGTGTCGGTGCCTCGAAGGGGGCACCCGTGGACGAGGTGCTGGGGCTGATCGAGGCCTCGCTCGCCGACGCCGGACTGTCCGCCCGCAGCGTCGCCGAACTCGCCACCGTCGACGCCAAGGCCGAGGAGCCCGGCATCGTCGAGGCGGCCGGACGCCTGGGCGTTCGGCTGGTCACCCACTCCGCCGAGGAGCTGGCCGCCGTCGAGGTGCCCCACCCCTCCGACGCGCCCCTCGCGGCCGTCGGCACCCCCTCCGTCGCCGAGGCCGCCGCACTCCTGCGCGGCGGTGAACTCCTCGTCCCCAAGCGGAAGTCGGAGCGCGAGGACGGCCGGCCCGCCATGGCGACCTGTGCCGTCGTACGGCGTCCCGCGCGCGGGCGGCTCGCAGTGGTCGGGCTCGGCCCGGGCGCCCGGGACCTGCTCACCCCGCGCGCGAAGGCGGAGCTGCGGCGCGCCGCTGTGCTCGTCGGGCTCGACCAGTACGTCGACCAGATCCGCGACCTGCTGCGGCCGGGCACCCGGATCCTGGAGTCGGGGCTCGGCGCCGAGGAGGAGCGGGCCCGCACTGCCGTCGAGGAGGCCCGCAAGGGGCAGGCGGTCGCCCTGATCGGCAGCGGGGACGCGGGCGTGTACGCCATGGCCTCCCCCGCGCTCGCCGAGGCGTCCGACGACATCGACGTGATCGGCGTGCCCGGTGTCACCGCCGCCCTCGCCGCCGCCGCGATGCTGGGCGCGCCGCTCGGCCACGACCACGTGTCGATCAGCCTGTCCGACCTGCACACGCCGTGGGAGGTCATCGAGCGGCGGGTGCGGGCGGCGGCCGAGGCGGACATCGTCGTGACGTTCTACAACCCGCGCAGCCGGGGCCGGGACTGGCAGCTGCCCAAGGCGCTCGCGATCCTCGCCGGGCACCGGGAGCCGACGACACCGGTCGGGGTCGTACGCAACGCTTCGCGCCCGGACGAGTCCGCGCGCCTGACGACGCTGGCCGCACTGGACCCGGCGACCGTCGACATGATGACGGTCGTGACCGTGGGCAACACGGCGACCCGGCGCATCGCCGGGCGCATGGTGACGCCGCGCGGCTACCGCTGGCAGGAGGAGCCCCGGTGAACCGTGTGATCCACCCGATCGAGGTGGAGTCCTACCGGCGGATGCGCGCCCGTCTGGACACCTCGCACCTCGCGCCCCTCACCCGGGCCGTCGTCGAGCGGGTCGTCCACTCCGCCGCCGACCTCGACTACGCGAGCGATCTCGTCATGGACGAGGACGTGCTGGTGAAGGCCCATGCCGCCCTGCACGCCGGCGCGCCCGTCGTCGTGGACGTCGAGATGGTCGGGGCCGGCATCACCCGGCGCGAGACCGTCTGCCGGCTCAAGGACGCCGTCGCGGGGCCGGGGCTGACCCGTTCGGCCCACGGCATCCGCCTCGCCCACGAACAGGTCGGCCCCGGCGCCCTGTGGGTGATCGGCAACGCGCCGACCGCGCTGGAGGAGCTGCTGACCCTGGACGCCGCCCCGGCGCTCGTCATCGGCCTGCCCGTCGGTTTCGTCGGCGCGGTCGAGTCGAAGGCCGCGTTGCGCGAGAGCGGGCTGCCCGCCGTGAGCAACGTGTCCGAGAAGGGCGGGTCGGCGGTCGCCTCGGCCGCCCTCAACGCCCTTCTGTACCACCCCGTTCCACACTCCGAGGAGACATCGTGACCACCCCGCCGCCCGCCCTGCTCATCGCCGGCCACGGCACCCGGGACGACGCCGGGGCCGAGGCCTTCCGCGACTTCGTCCGGGAACTGGGGCGCCGCAACCCCGGCCTGCCCGTCGCCGGCGGCTTCATCGAGCTGTCCCCGCCGCCGCTGGGCGAGGCGGTGACCGAGCTCGTGGAGCGGGGCGTACAGCGCTTCGCCGCCGTCCCGCTGATGCTGGTGTCCGCCGGGCACGCCAAGGGGGACATCCCCGCGGCCCTGTCCCGCGAGAAGGAACGGCACCCCGGCATCTCCTACACCTACGGCCGTCCGCTGGGCCCGCACCCCGCCCTGCTGACGGTGCTGGAGCGACGGCTGGACGAGGCGCTCGGCGGCGCCTTGCGCACTCCCGAGGACCGCGCCGACGTGACCGTGCTGCTGGTGGGGCGCGGGTCGACCGACCCCGACGCCAACGCCGAGGTGCACAAGGCGGCGCGGCTGCTGTGGGAGGGCCGGGGATACGCGGGCGTGGAGACGGCGTTCGTGTCGCTGGCGGCGCCGGACGTGCCGAGCGGGCTCGACCGGTGCGTGAAGCTCGGCGCGCGGCGCATCGTCGTCCTGCCGTACTTCCTGTTCACCGGGATCCTGCCGGACCGGGTGCGGCAGCAGACCGAGGGCTGGGCGGCCGCGCACCCCGAGGTCGAGGTGCGGTCGGCGGACGTCATCGGCCCGGAGCCCGAACTGCTCGACCTGGTGATGGAGCGCTACGCGGAAGCCCTGAAGGGCGATCTGCGGATGAACTGCGACTCGTGCGTGTACCGCATCGCGCTGCCCGGCTTCGAGGACAAGGTGGGCCTGCCGCAGCAGCCGCACTTCCACCCGGACGACGACGGCGACCACGGGCACCACCATCACGGAGGACACGCACACTCCCATGCGCACTGAGGGACACGACCTGCGGCACCACGGGGACGCCGAGGTGCGGGACGACGGATCGGCCCTGGTCGACCTGGCCGTGAACGTCCGCGCCGACACACCGCCCGGCTGGCTGCGGGAGCGGATCGCCGATTCGCTGACCGGCCTGGCCGCCTACCCCGACGGGCGGGACGCACGGGCCGCGGTGGCCCGGCGGCACGGGCTGCCGGTGGAGCGGGTGCTGCTGACGGCGGGCGCCGCGGAGGCCTTCGTCCTGCTCGCGCGGGCCCTGAAGGTCCGCCGGCCGGTCGTGGTGCACCCGCAGTTCACCGAGCCGGAGGCGGCCCTGCGGGACGCCGGCCACACCGTCGACCGCGTCCTGCTGCGGGCGCGGGACGGCTTCCGGCTGGATCCAGCGGCCGTCCCGGAGGACGCGGACCTGGTGGTGATCGGCAATCCGACGAACCCGACCTCGGTGCTGCACCCGGCCGCCTCGATCGCCCGGCTCGCCCGCCCCGGGCGGACGTTGGTGGTGGACGAGGCGTTCATGGACGCGGTGCCGGACGAGCGGGAGGCGCTGGCCGGGCGCACCGACGTGCCGGGTCTCGTGGTGCTGCGCAGCCTGACCAAGACCTGGGGCCTGGCGGGGCTGCGCATCGGCTACGTCCTGGCGGCCCCGGAGACGATCGCGGAGCTCGAGCAGGCGCAGCCCCTGTGGCCCGTCTCCACCCCCGCCCTCGCGGCCGCCGAGGCGTGCGTCTCGCCGCGGGCCCTGGCCGAGGCCGCGCACGCGGCGCATCGCGTCGCCGCCGACCGGGCCCATCTCGTCGCGGGCCTGGAGGAGTTCGCCTCCGACGGGCTCCGGGTGGCCTCTCCCGCCGAGGGGCCCTTCGTCCTCGTACGGCTGCCGCGGGCCGCGGCCGTACGACGGCATCTGCGCACCCTCGGCTTCGCGGTCCGGCGCGGGGACACCTTCCCGGGGCTGGACGAGGAGTGGCTGCGGCTGGCGGTGCGGGACCGGGTGACGGTCAACTCGTTCCTTCAGGCGCTGGACCGGGCGCTGACGCTGGCGCGGCACTCGGACGGCGGGCCAGCAGCACGCTGACGGCGGCCACCCACAGCCCCGCCAGCATGAAGGCGAAGAACCCGACCCAGGGGACGAAGACCAGGACCCCGAGGGCGACGGCGGCCCAGCTCAGCCACCGGGGCCAGGGACCGGCCGCGGCACGGACCGTGGCCAGTCCCGCGGCCAGCAGCATCAGGCCCATTCCGCCGACGAACGGGATGAAGAAGTCCTCGCTGAGCGCGTTGAGCGTCTGGAGCGAGGCATCGGCCGCGGCCTCCTTGTCCGAGAGGTCGACCAGGGCCAGGCTGAGGGAGGCGCCCACCAGGAAGCCCACGGCGATCAGGACACCGCCCGCGACCACCGCCCGGTGCAGCCAGTCACCGCCCGGGACGGCCCGTACCACCTGGGCCAGGTGGGCGGCGAAGAGGACGAAGAACACCGAGGCGAGCACCAGCAGGTACAGGCTGACGGCCGTCTGTGCCCGGTGGTCGTCGTAGTAGGACCTGACCTCGCCGCCGCGGGCGTCGACGTCCGGTGTGTCGCCGAAGAGCAGGAAGGCGACGACGGTCAGCGCCACGGCCAGCAGGCCGGTCAGCGGTGCGACGCGCATGGGGAACACCTCCTACCCCCCTGCGAGGCCGAACTTCTCGCCTCCACGCTCGCAGAGATCCCGGTACACCGCCATTCAGGTGATTTCCCGGCGCCGTCACTCAGTGTGTACGCCGTGTCCGGCGCCGGGCCAGCGCCACCGCTCCCCCGCCGGCCAGGACCAGGGCGAGCGCGCCGCCCGCGAGGTACGGGGTGGTGGAACCGCCGCCGGTCTCGGCGAGGTTCGCCTCGGCGGGGGCGCCCTGGGGCTCTACGCCGTGATCTTCGTCCGGCGTGGTGGGCGGGACCGGTGCCGGGGGTGCCTCGCAGGTGGCCTTCGCCAGGGTGAGGGTGCCGGTCACCTCGGCCACGTTGAGCTTCGCCGGGTTGACGGAGACGGTGAGTTCGAGGGCGGTGGCGGCGGCCGTGCGCGAGGTGGTCGCCGTCCTCGACAGGTCCAGGCGGACCTCGCCGACGCCGGGGACCGTGACGTGGGTGGGGCCGCCGGTGGTGACCTTGACCCGCTTGCCGAGGACCGTCACCGCGCCGAGCAGGTTCGCGGAGGCGGCCGGGGGCTTCCCGGCCTCGCAGGTCGCCTTCGAGGTGACCCCTTCGAGCTCGACGAGGGACAGCAGGGGCAGGCCGGGGACGTGCACCTCGGCGTGGGCGAGGCGGGTGCTGCCCTCGGCCCGGCCGGCGGTGACCGTCGCCTTCGCGTCGGCCACCTCCGCGGCCAGCACGCTGAAGGGCTGTCCGCCGTCCACACCGTCCAACCGGGCGGTCAGGGCGGTCTGTTGAGCACTCCGTGGTGCCTGGACCTCGTTGAGGGCGACCGCGAGCGGCACGTCCACGGTCCGGTTGAGCAGGGCCACGTCGAGTCCGGTGCGCAGGACGACGGCGCTCGCGCGCCCCTGGTCGGGGGTCGCGTGGGCGGGGCCCGTGCCGGCCAGGGCCGCGGGACCCGCGGCCAGGGCGGTGGCCGTCGCGACGGTGGCCAGACGGCGTGCGGGCATGCGGAAGGTGTTGCTGTTCAAGGGTGGGACCCCCAGAAGAGACGCTTCGGGACCCCGCAAGAATCACGTATGCCGGGGCAACCGTCAGCGCGCCGACGGGAGTTCACCCGTATGCGAGTCCCCCGCGCACACCTTCGAATCTCCCGGCGCGCGGTCGCCGGCTCACTCCACGACCCGCCCGTTCAGCACCACCCTGCGCGGGGCCGACAGCACGCGTACGTCCGCACGCGGGTCCGTCTCGTACACCACGAGGTCGGCCGCCTCGCCCTCCTCCAGGCCGGGGCGGCCGAGCCAGGGGCGGGCGTTCCAGGTGGTGGCGGCGAGGGCCTCGACGGGGGTGAGGCCGGCCGTGACCAGTTCCGCGACCTCGGCCGCGACGAGCCCGTGCGGGAGCGTGCCGCCGGCGTCGGTGCCGACGTAGACCGGGATGCCGGCGTCGTGGGCGTTGCGGACCGTGTCGTAGCGGCGCTCGTGCAGTCGCCGCATATGGGCGGACCAGCGGGGGAACCTGGTCTCGCCGCCCTCGGCGAGGGTCGGGAAGGTCGCGATGTTCACGAGGGTGGGGACGATGGCCACGCCCCGCTCGGCGAACAGCGGGATCAGCTCGTCGGTCAGGCCCGTGGCGTGTTCGATGCAGTCGATGCCCGCCTCGACCAGGTCCGTCAGCGAGCTCTCGGCGAAGCAATGGGCGGTCACGCGCGCGCCCAGGCGGTGGGCCTCGGCGATCGCCGCCTCCACGGCCCCGCGCGGCCAGCAGGCCGACAGGTCGCCGAGGTCGCGGTCGATCCAGTCGCCGACGAGCTTCACCCAGCCGTCGCCGCGCCGGGCCTCCTGGGCGACGTACGCGACCAGGTCGTCCGGCTCGATCTCGTGGGCGAAGCCCCGGATGTAGCGCCGGGTGCGGGCGATGTGCCGGCCCGCCCGGATGATCTTCGGGAGGTCCTCGCGGTCGTCGGTCCAGCGGGTGTCGGAGGGCGAGCCGGCGTCGCGGATCAGCAGGGTGCCCGCCTCGCGGTCGGTCAGCGCCTGCTTCTCCGCCACGTCCTGGTCGACCGGGCCGTGCGCGCCCAGGCCCACATGGCAGTGGGCGTCGACGAGCCCGGGCAGCGCCCAGCCCTCGACGGTACGGACGTCGTGGGCGCCGACGGGACGGTCGTAGGAGATCCGGCCGTCGACGACCCACAGGTCGTCCCGTACGTCCTCGGGGCCGACCAGGATCCGGCCCTTCACGTGCAGCACCGCGTGATCGTTCATGCATCGCACCCTAGTGAGCGGACCGGAGCGCCGGGCAGGCGGCCGGGGCCTCACCGCTCCCAGGGCGGAGGGCCCTCGAAGGCGAGCTGGTGGACGTCGAAGAGGACGGCGGCCTCGACGCCGAGGGCGGGGCCGCCCTGCCTGGCCGCCCAGGTCAGGAAGGGGCCGGGGTCGAAGCCCTGGGCGCCGAGGCCCTTGGTGTACTCGGCGTGGGCGGTCAGGGAGGCGATGCCGCGCTCCAGGGGCTCGCCCGAGACGTCCACGCCGTGGGTGGGCCGGTCGCTGCCGGCGACGCACACGCGGCGCACCCCGCCCCAGGGTTCGAGGCCCTCGTCGGCGAGTTCGGGGAAGATCCAGCGGTTGCCCGCGTCCCGGGCCGCGTCGAGGGCGGCCAGGCCCACCACACGGTGGTCGGCCTGGTTGATCACTCCGGCGACCATACGGATGTCGTAGGCGCCGGTCACCACGATCTCGGGGCGGTGGCGGCGGATCGCCCGCACGATGTCGCGGCGCAGGGCCGGTCCGTACTCGATGGTGCCGTCGCGGTGGTCGAGGAACTCGACCGTGTCCACGCCGACCTCGCGGGCCCCGGCCCGCTCCTCGGCCTCGCGCAGCGGGCCCGCCTCGTCGGGGTGCAGTCCGTCGATGCCCGCCTCTCCGCGGGTCGCCAGCAGGTAGGTGACCTGCTTGCCCGCGGCCGTCCAGCGGGCCACGGCGGACGCCGTGCCGTACTCGATGTCGTCCGGGTGCGCCGCCACGGCCAGGCATCGTTCCCAGTCCTCCGGCAGCGGGGGCAGGGCGGTGCCCGCTCCGAAGCCGCTCGCGTCGTCGAGAGTCGTCATGCACCGAATGATGACGGTCGGCGCACTGTGGGCGACAGAGGCGCGTATGCCCTTTTGGGGCGCCTTTCTCAGTCGCTCTTCGGTTCGCCGCCGCCCACCTGGTCCGACGTCTCCTCCTCCACGTCGGCCATCGCGGGGTCGAGCAGGCGGGACAGGAAGTGGCGGGTGCGTTCGTGGCGGGGGTTGCCGATGACCTGCTCGGGGGTGCCGTCCTCGACGATCACTCCGCCGTCCATGAAGACGACCCGGTCGGCGACCTCGCGCGCGAAGGTCATCTCGTGGGTGACGACCATCATGGTCATGCCCTCGTTCGCGAGCATCCGCATCACGGCCAGGACGTCCCCCACCAGCTCGGGGTCGAGCGCCGAGGTCGGCTCGTCGAACAGCATCACCTCGGGGCCCATCGACAGGGCGCGGGCGATCGCGACGCGCTGCTGCTGGCCGCCGGAGAGGGAGGAGGGGTAGGCGTCCGCCTTCTCCGCGAGGCCCACCCGCCGGAGGTTCTCGGCGGCGACCCCTGCCGCCTGCGCCTTGCCCCGTCGCAGGACCCTGCGTTGGGGCAGGGTGAGGTTCTCGGTGACGGTCAGGTGCGGGAAGAGGTTGAACTGCTGGAAGACCATGCCGATACGACGGCGTACGGCGTCGATGTCGACGTCCGGGTCGGTGAGTTCGGTGCCGCCGACGAAGACCTGGCCCTTGGTGGGGTCTTCGAGGAGGTTGACGCACCGGAGCAGGGTCGACTTGCCGGAGCCGGAGGGGCCGATGACGCACACGACCTCGCCCTGGCCGATCTCCAGGTCGATGCCCTTCAGGACCTCGTTGTCGCCGAACGACTTGTGCAGGCCCTTGACCTGGATCTCCGGCCGCGCGCCAGGACTCTTCTCGCTCATTTCACGGCCTCCTGGGCCTTCGCCTCCATACGGCGTACGACGAAGCCGAGCGGGATCGTGACCAGCAGGTAGCACAGGCCGGCGACGAGGATCGGCGTGGAGTTGGCGGTCGTACTGGCCAGGTCGCGGCCGTACTTGGACAGTTCGCGCTCCTCCAGGGTGACGCCGAGGAACAGCACCAGCGAGGAGTCCTTGAAGAGCAGGACGAGTTCGTTGGTGAGCGGCGGGAGGATGATGCGGAACGCCTGCGGGATGATGATCGAGATCATGGCCCGGGCGGGCGAGAAGCCCAGCGAACGGGCCGCCTCCATCTGCCCCTTGGGCACCGCCTGGATGCCCGCGCGGATCGTCTCCGCCATGTAGGCGGCGGCCACCAGGCCGAGTGCGAGGGCGACCTTGCCGTAGGTGCCGCCGATGATCTCGGTGCCCGGGAAGGCGAGCGGGACGGCGACGCCGATGAAGATGAAGATCAGCAGGGCGGGCAGCCCGCGGAAGATCTCGATGTACACCCCGGCGAACCAGCGGTACGGGCCCACCGACGACAACCGCATCAGCGCGATGACCATGCCGAGGACGAGTCCGACGACGAAGCCGGAGAGCGTGTACAGCACGGTGTTCTTCAGCGCCATCGTGATGACGTCCGGGAACATCTGCTCGGCGATGTCGGCCTGCGCGAACTGGTTCTTCAGCCGGCCCCAGTCCGCCGAGACCGCGAAGGCGGCCACGGCGGCGACGAAGAGGACGTACTGGATACCGCGGGACAGGCTGCGCTTCTGACGGCGGGTCAGTCCCTTTCTGCGGGGCGGGAGTTCGGTCTTGGCGGGAGCACTCATGAGGCGGACGGGGAGGCCGCGGTCTCGTCGTACGGGCCGATCCACTTCTCGTACAGCGTCTTGTAGGTGCCGTCGGCCCGGGCGTCGGCGAGCGCCTTGTCGATGGCGGCCAGCAGCTTGGTGTTGCCCTTCTTCACCGTGAAGCCGTACTGCTCACCGGTGTTGATGTTGTCGGCGACCTCGAAGGCGTCGGCGTTGGCCTTGGTCTTCAGCCAGCCCTGGACCACGGGGTAGTCGATGATGACGGCCTTGACCTGGCCGGAACGCAGGCCGTTGAGGACGGCGTCGGAGGACTCGAAGGAGACCGGGTCGAAGCCCTGCCCCTTGGCGTAGTCCTCGCCGGTGGTCTGCGCCTGGGCGCCGAGCTTGCTCTTCTTGGACTTGGCGTCGGCGAGCGAGGTGATCCCGCTGCCCTTGGCGACCAGGAGGGCCTGGGTGGCGTCGAAGTACGGGGCCGAGAAGTCGACGTTCTTCTTGCGCTCGTCGGTGATGGTCATGCCGGCCGCGGCCAGGTCGCACTCGCCGGAGTTGAGGAAGGCGCCGGTCTTGAAGTTCTCGAAGGGGGTGTCGAGGATCTCCTGTTTCACGCCGAGGTCCTTGGCGGCCAGGTCGATCAGCGCGACGTCGAAGCCCTGGACCTTGCCGTCGATCTCCGACTGGAAGGGCGGGTACGGCAGGTGCGTGCAGGTCGTCAGCTGCCCGGCCTTGACCAGCTCGACACCGCCGGCCGCGGTTTTCGAGCCGCTGCCGCCGTCGTCGCTGGAGGTACAGCCGGAGACAGCCACGAGCAGCAGCCCGGCCGTCGCGGTGGTGGCGGCCAGGACGCGGGTCCGGCGCCCGAGGAGCGTGTTCACGGCGGGCCTTCCTATGGGTGAGCTGTGGCTTCTGATTATAAGGAGAGGTTTGAGGCTCTCAAATCAATCCGATGGTTCTGATGCCGTATGGCCTAGGAAGTCACCGGTCCCTGGGGCGGGTGGGGTGCCGGTTACCCTCGTCTCCCCTACCCCGTGAGTGAAGTGAGCACCGCCGTGACACACCCGTTTCTGCATCTGGCCCCGTTGACCGCGGCGCGCTTCGCGTCGATCGAGGACCGCGTGGCGCGGCTGCTGCGCACGGAGCAGGACGTCGTGATCATGCAGGGTGAGGCGCTGCTGCCGCTGGAGGGGGCGATCCGGGGGACCGCCGGTCCCGGCACGACCGCGCTGAACGTCATCACCGGCCCCTACGGGCAGACCTTCGGCGACTGGCTACGGGACTGCGGCGCGACGGTGATCGATCTGCCGGTGCCCTTCCACACGGCGGTCACGGCCGGGCGGATCCGGGAGGCCTTCGCCGAGCACCCGGAGATCGACTTCGTGTCGCTGGTGCACGCGGAGGCCGCGACGGGCAACACCAACCCGGTCGCGGAGATCGGCGAGGTCGTACGGGAGCGGGGCGCCCTCTTCTACCTGGACGCCGTCGCCTCCGTCGGGGCCGAACCGGTGCTGCCGGACGCGTGGGGCGTGGACCTGTGCGTGATCGGGGCGCAGAAGGCGATGGGCGGTCCCGCCGGGGTGTCGGCGGTGTCGGTGAGCGCGCGGGCGTGGGCGCGGATGGCGGCGAACCCCCGGGCGCCGCGCCGGTCGTACCTCTCCCTGCTCGACTGGAAGGAGCGGTGGGTCGACGGCGGGCGCAAGGCGCTGCTGCACGCTCCCGCGCAGTTGGAGATGCTGGCGCTGGAGGCGTGCCTGGAGCGGATCGAGGCGGTGGGGCTGGACGCGGTCATGGCCCGGCACGCCTCGGCGGCGGCCGCGACGCGGGCCGGCGCGGTGGCGCTGGGCGGCGGACTCCAGCCGTACGTGGACGAAGCCGCGGACGCGGCCCCGGTCGCCACGACCTTGCGGGCGCCCTCGGGCGTCGACGCCTCCGAGCTGGTGACCCGCGCCCTGGAGTCGGACCCCGGCGCCCCGCTCGCCGCGGGCGGCGGCGCCCTGGCCAAGGAGATGATCCGCGTCAACCACTACGGCCCGGACGCCACCCCGGGAGCCGTCCGCGCGAGTCTGTCCGCGCTCGGCGCCGCACTGGCCGCCAGGGGACTGACGGTGGACGTGGAGGGCGCGCTGTGGGCGGCGGAGGATGCCCGGCGGTAACGCCGACCCGAATTCCGGCGTAATCCCGGCCTAATTCACGAGAGAATTCATGAATTCACTCGAGCGCAGCTTCCCGTATTCTTCTGCCCGCTTTTCCTCGGGCTAAACGCAAAGATTCTGCGGACGCGAAGCGATGTAAGTCGGGGGGATCTCGTGGGGGTTACATGCCTGTGACGCGTTACACATCGTGGGGGATTTGAGTAGTATGTGACGTCCAAATCGGTAGATACCGGGCTCTTTTCGTGCGGACGCACGCGCTCGCGCGATAACACAAGAGATGCCCGGACGTAACCCCACCCGGCGATGCAATTTTGAATTTCCCTCGGTAAATTCAATTCGCATGACTGCCGCACAAGCAGACCTGCACATCGACCGCCCGACGGTGGCCGACGGCGCCGCACTGTGGCGGATGGCAAAGGACTCGAAGGTCCTGGACCTGAACTCGTCCTACAGCTATCTGCTGTGGTGCCGCGACTTCGCCGCCACGTCCGCCGTGGCGCGCGACGAGCACGGCGAGCCGGTCGGCTTCGTCACCGGATACCTCCGGCCGGACCACCCGGCCACCCTGCTCGTCTGGCAGGTCGCGGTGGACGAGGCACACCGCGGCCGCGGACTCGCCGCCGCCCTGCTGGACGGGCTGGTCGCACGGACCGCCCTGGAGCACGGAACCAGCACCGTCGAGACCACGATCACGCCGGGCAACATCGCCTCCGAACGCCTGTTCACGTCGTTCGCCGAGCGTCACGGCGCCCGGCTGGAGCGCGAGGTGCTGTTCGACACGGCCCTGTTCCCCGACGGGCCGCACGACCCCGAGGTCCTGTACCGCATCGGCCCCCTGTCCCTGACTCCCTCTGCCTGACACCCCCCACGCAACGAGGAGCGATTCGTCGTGACCATCACCCAGCCCGACCTCAGTGTCTTCGAGACCCTCGAGTCCGAGGTGCGCAGCTACTGCCGCGGCTGGCCCACCGTCTTCGACCGCGCGCAGGGCAGCCGCATGTACGACGAGGACGGCCACGAGTACCTGGACTTCTTCGCCGGCGCCGGCTCGCTGAACTACGGGCACAACAACCCCGTCCTGAAACGCGCCCTGATCGACTACCTGGAGCGTGACGGCGTCACGCACGGGCTCGACATGTCGACCACCGCCAAGCGGTCCTTCCTCCAGACCTTCCAGGACCTGGTGCTGCGCCCGCGCGACCTGCCCTACAAGGTCATGTTCCCGGGCCCCACGGGCACCAACGCCGTGGAGTCCGCGCTGAAACTGGCGCGGAAGGTGAAGGGGCGCGAGGCGATCGTGTCGTTCACCAACGCCTTCCACGGCATGTCGCTGGGCTCGCTCGCCGTCACCGGCAACGCCTTCAAGCGGGCCGGCGCGGGCATCCCGCTCGTGCACGGCACGCCCATGCCGTTCGACAACTACTTCGACGGCACCGTCGAGGACTTCCTGTGGTTCGAGCGGCTCCTGGAGGACCAGGGCTCCGGCCTCAACAAGCCCGCCGCGGTGATCGTGGAGACCGTGCAGGGCGAGGGCGGCATCAACGTCGCCCGCAAGGAGTGGCTGCAGGCGCTCGCCGAGCTGTGCGAGCGGCAGGACATGCTGCTCATCGTCGACGACATCCAGATGGGCTGCGGACGCACCGGCGCGTTCTTCTCCTTCGAGGAGGCCGGCATCACGCCGGACATCGTGACCGTGTCCAAGTCCATCAGCGGCTACGGCATGCCCATGTCGCTGTGCCTGTTCAAGCCCGAGCTGGACATCTGGGAGCCGGGCGAGCACAACGGCACCTTCCGCGGCAACAACCCCGCCTTCGTCACGGCCACCGCCACACTGGAGGCGTACTGGGCGGACGGCTCCGCGATGGAGAAGCAGACCCGCAAGCGGGGCGAGCAGGTCGAACAGGCCTTCATCTCCATCACCGAGGAGAACCTCGCCGACGTGAAGGAGTACCGGGGCCGCGGCCTGGTGTGGGGCATGGAGTTCCACGACAAGGAGCGGGCCGGCCGGATCGCGAAGCGCGCCTTCGAACTCGGCCTGCTCATCGAGACGTCGGGCCCGGAGAGCGAGGTCGTGAAGCTGCTGCCGGCGCTCACCATCACGCCCGAGGAACTGGACGCCGGGCTCAGCGTGCTGGCCCGTGCCGTCCGCGAGACGGCCTGACCGCCCGACCGCGACAGAAGCACCACCACATCCACCTAGGAGGCATCGCAGCACCGTGATCGTCCGTTCGTTCAAGGACATCGAAGGCACCGACCGGCATGTGAAGGCCGCGTCCGGGACCTGGGAGAGCAAACGCATCGTCCTCGCCAAGGAGCGGGTCGGCTTCTCGCTCCACGAGACGATCCTGTACGCGGGTACGGAGACGTCGATGTGGTACGCGAACCACATCGAGGCCGTCGTGTGCGTCGAGGGCGAGGCCGAGCTCACCGACGACGAGACCGGGCAGAAGTACACGATCACGCCCGGGACCATGTACCTGCTCGACGGCCACGAGCGGCACACGATGCGGATCAAGGAGGACTTCCGCTGCATCTGTGTGTTCAACCCGCCCGTGACCGGCCGGGAGGACCACGACGCGAACGGCGTCTACCCGCTGCTCACCGAACCCGAGGAGGTGTGAGATCACCATGACCACCGCCACCAGGCTTCCCGACCTCTATCCCAGCCGCGGCGCCACCGAGGTGTCCACCCCGCGCAAGGACCCGGTCGTCTGGTCCGCGCCCGGCGCCGCCGGACCGATCCCCGGCGCCGATCTCCAGGCGTTCGAGCGGGACGGCTTCCTCGCCATCGACCAGCTCATCAGCCCGGACGAAGTCCCCACGTACAAGCGTGAGTTGGACCGCATCGTCACGGACCCGGCGGTCCGCGCCGACGAGCGCTCCATCGTCGAGCCGAAGTCCCAGGAGATCCGCTCCGTCTTCGAGGTGCACAAGATCAGCGAGATCTTCGCGAACCTCGTGCGCGACGAGCGGGTCGTCGGCCGGGCCCGGCAGATCCTCGGCTCCGACGTGTACGTCCACCAGTCCCGGATCAACGTCAAGCCGGGCTTCGGGGCCAGCGGCTTCTACTGGCACTCCGACTTCGAGACCTGGCACGCCGAGGACGGCCTGCCCAACATGCGCACGGTGTCCGTCTCGATCGCGCTCACCGAGAACTACGACACCAACGGCGGTCTCATGATCATGCCGGGGTCGCACCGGACGTTCCTCGGGTGCGCGGGGGCCACGCCGAAGGACAACTACAAGAAGTCCCTCCAGATGCAGGACGCGGGCACGCCCTCCGACGAGGCGCTGACCGCCATGGCCTCCGAGTACGGCATCAAGCTCTTCACGGGCAAGGCCGGTTCGGCGACCTGGTTCGACTGCAACTGCATGCACGGCTCGGGCGACAACATCACGCCCTTCCCGCGCAGCAACGTGTTCATCGTGTTCAACAGCGTGGAGAACACGGCCGTCGAGCCGTTCGCGGCGCCCGTGCGGCGGCCGGAGTTCATCGGGGCGCGGGACTTCACGCCGATCCGGTAGGCACCGATCCGGCAAGTACCGCGTTCCGCGCGTTCTCCGCGCTTCTCCGGAGCGGGCGGTGTCACAGCCAGGACAGTGACGCCGCCCGCTCCAGTACGTTCCGTACGGCGTCCTCGTCGCCGCTGGAACCCCGCGGCACCGCCCCGGGCGCGTACCGGCCGCCGACCAGAAGGCAGAAGTCGACCGGGTCCAGGGCCAGTTCGGCCCGGACGGGCTCCGCGTCGGAACCCAGCACCCAGCGGTCGCCGCCGTCGACCGCCAGGAGCACGGGCGGCGCGGCCGGCCCGAGCGCCAGGCCCAGGACGCGGACCGCCAGCCGGATCAGCTGCCACAGATGCGCCTCGGGCGGCGGCGGGACCGTCAGGCCGAGGGCGCGGCCGATGTCGTCGGTGTGAATCCACGTCTCGAAGGCCCGCACCAGGAACTGGTCGGCGACCGGCAGCCGCATCCCCATCAACTCGACCGCCCGCGCGGCCCGTTCGGGGTCACGTGCCTCGTCCGTGGCGAGCAGCGCGTCCGCCTGCGCGGACCAGTCGGCCACGGTCTCCTCGGGCGTACGGCCGTACTCGTGGGCGATGACGTCGGCGGTGCGGCGGTTCCAGGCGTCCTGCCAGGGCTGGGCGGGTGTGGTCGCGGTGGTCTCGTGCGTCGGGGAGAGCGGCACCCTCGCCTCGATGCCCAGCAGGGCCGCGAGGGGTTCGTCGGCGGCGAGCAGATGGGCGAGGGTCGCGTGTACGTCCCAGTCGTGCACCACGGGGGTGGACCAGTGGGCCTCCGCCTCGGGCAGCAGCGCCCTCAGGCCGGCGACGGCGGCGGCGTAGGGGGTCGCGTGCGCGGCGACTTGGGAGGTGGCGGGGCGGCGGGTGCCGAGTGCGGCGGACCGGAGGGAGGCGGGGAGGGTGTCTTCGGGGTGGGGGTGGGTGGAGGGGGTGGGCGGGTGCGGGGCTGTCCGGCCGTCCAGGAGTCGTACGGTCTCCTTCAGGTGTTCGGCCTCTGTCCCACAGGTCTCGCACTCTGCCAGGTGCCGCCGGACCGTCTTCTCCTCGGCCGGTTCCAGTGCGCCGAAGGCCCAGGCGGCCAGCAGGTCGCGCACCTCGTCGTGCTCGGTCACCGGATGCCTCCCTTCCTGGCTCCCCTGCCTGCCATCATGCGCCCTTTCCCCACGCCGGGTCGGGCGGGTCGGCCAACGACTCGGCCAAGGTGCGTAACGCGGTGCGCAGTCTGGTCTTGGCGGTGCCCTCGGGGATGCCGAGTTCCACGGCGGCCTGGCGGTAGGTGCGGCCCGCGAAGTAGGCGAGGTGGACCACCTCCCGTTGCGGCTCCGGGAGTTCGGCCAGCGCGGAGTGCAGCAGCAGGGAGCGCTCCCGTTCGACCACCGCCTCGTCGGGGCCGGGGCAGGCGTCCGCGATGGCGTGCAGCGCGTCGTCGTCGGACCGGGCGTCCTTGCGGTGCCGGGCCTCGCTGCGCACCCAGTCCACCGCCCGCCGGTGCGCCAGCACCGACAGCCAGGTGCGCAGGGTCCCGCGGCCCGCGTCGAAGGCGTACGGCCTGCTCCACAGCTGGGCGAAGACCTCCTGCGCCACGTCCTCGGCGGCCCCCGGACTGCGGGTGACCCGGACGGCCACCGCCCGTACCAGCGCGCCGTACGCCCGGTATGCCTCCGTCAGCGCGGACTCGTCGCCGTACACCAGCCGCCGGTGCAGCTCCGCGTCGGCGGACGGCTCGACGGACGTCTTGCCCGTGGACTCCAACGACACCACCACCCCTTGGTGCCCTTCCTAGCGTCCTCGACGGGCCCGCGCCAGTGGTTCAGGGAGACAGGGCCTCCAGCAGGCGTTCGACGTCGTCGGATGTGTTGTACAGGTGGAAGGAGGCCCGCAGGTTGCCCGCGCGGTCGGAGACCTCGATGCCCGCCCGGCTCAGGTCGGGCTGGCGGTGGCCGAGGCGGGGCACCGAGACGATCGCCGAACCCGGGGCGGGCAGCGGTTCGTGGCCGAGCGCGGTGAGTCCCGTGCGGAAGCGGTCGGCGAGCGCGAGGTTGTGGGTGTGGATGGCGTGCACGCCCAGTTCCTCCATGAGTTCGAGTGAGCTACGCGTTCCCGTGTAGGTGAACAGCGCGGGGCTCACGTCGAACCGCCGGGCCGAGTGGGCCAGTTCGGTGATCGGGCCGTAGCAGCTGTTCCAGGGTTCCTCGCCCGCGACCCAGCCGGCCAGCAGCGGTGTCAGGTCGCCGAAGTCCTCCGGCACGACGAGGAAGGCCGCGCCGTGCGGGGCCAGCAGCCACTTGAACGTCGTCGACACGGTGTAGTCGTAGGCGTTCGCGTCCATCGGCAGCCAGCCCGACGCCTGGGAGAAGTCCACGTAGGTGCGGGCGCCGTGGTCCTTGGCCGCCTCGCGGAGCGCGGGCAGGTCGGCGAGGCGGCCGTCGGCGGACTGGACTGCGCTGACCGCGACGAGTGCGGTGGTCCGGCGGACGGATTCGGCGATCCGCTCCAGCGGGACCGTGCGTAGCTTGAGGTCGCCTCGGGCGTGGAACGGGTTCACCACGGAGGCGAAGTCGTCCTCCGCCGTGAGGACTTCGGCACCCGGGGGCAGCGAGCCGGCGACCAGCGCGGACTGGCTGGAGACCGAGGCTCCCGCCGCGACCCGGGTGACCGGGACGCCGACGAGCCGGGCGAAGGCCGCCCGGGACGCCTCCACGTCGGCGAACAGGGGGTCCAGGGGGCCGCCCTCGGCTCGGATCATTGCGGCCTCGTGCAGCGCCGCCGTGGTGCGGGCCGGTAGGAGGCCGCTGCTCGCTGTGTTGAGGAAGGTGTTCTTCGGGGCGAACTCGGAACGGACGAGGCTCTCGAAGGTCTCCATGGGACCACTGTGGGGGTCTGACTCTTCTCTCGTCTATTGCGAGTTTCTGCGTGGTTTCGCCAAGAGTTCCTTATACGTCCGTGCTGAGCTGGGGTCTTGGTGGGGGTGGCGTCTTCTTCAGTGCTGCGGGACCGCGCAGCCGTCGGGGCCGCAGGCCTCCGCGTCGGAGTCCTCGATCAGCTTGAGCGGGGGGCGTTCGCCCCAGGCCTGGGTGAGTGCGCGGGTGAAGACGTCGGTGGGCTGGGCGCCGGAGACGCCGAACTTGCGGTCCAGGACGAAGAAGGGGACGCCGGTGGCGCCGAGTTCTGCGGCCTCGCGCTCGTCCGTGCGGACGTCGTCCGCGTAGGCCGTGGGGTCGGTGAGGACCTTGCGGACGGTTGTTTCGTCGAGGCCGGCGGTGACGGCGAGTTCCACGAGGCGGTCGTCGCCCTCGGAGAAGACGGAGCGCTCCTCGGCGAAGTTGGCCTGGTAGAGGAGCTGGATCAGCTCGTTCTGCTTACCGTGTTCCTTGGCGAGGTGGAGGAGCCTGTGCATGTCGAAGGTGTTGCCGTGGTCGCGGCCCTCGGTGCGGTACGCGAGGCCTTCGGCGGCGGCCTGTGTGCCCAGGTTCTCCTCGCCCGCGCGGGCCTGGGCCTCGCTCATGCCGTACTTCTTGGTGAGCATCTTGATCACGGGCTGGATGTCGCCCTTCGCACGGCCGGGGTCCAGCTCGAAGCTGCGGTGCACCACCTCGACGTGGTCGCGGTGCGGGAAGGCGGCCAGGGCCTTCTCGAAGCGGGCCTTGCCCACGTAGCACCAGGGGCAGGCGATGTCGCTCCAGATCTCGACGCGCATGTCTCGGCTCTCTCGGTCGTGCGGGTACGGAGGCTCCCTCCGCCGGTGGGTGAACATTCAAGCAGTCGTTGTTCATTCCCGGGCGTGATGCGATGCCTCGCGGCGCGCTGTGCGGCTTCGGTGGGGGCGGATGTAGCGCCCACGGTTGTGGGGTGGGTCGGGGCCGGGGCGGGGGGTCTCCGTCCTCGGTCCGGCGGTGCTGTGTCTCCTAGCTGTACTGCGTGTCGGACGCCGGACGCTGCGGGCGGACACCCCCCGCCCCGTCCCCTTACCGCCGTGGGCGGCCACAGCGCCCACCGCCCGGAGGGTGCCTCATGCCCAACGGCGGCTTTCCCTACCTAAGGGGCGCGGGGAACTGCGCGACCAGCCCCCACACGCCCGCAGACAACACACGACCTCACGCCGCGCCCCGCGAAACGCCCCGGTGACTGAACTGGGCTCGGTAGGCGGTCGGGGTCAGGCCAGTCCGGCGGACGAGGTGCGCGCGCAAAGAATCCGCCGTGCCGAGACCGCTGGTGTGGGCGATCTGGTCCATGGGGAGGGTGGTCGTTTCGAGGAGTTCCTTGGCGCGTTCGATGCGTTGGTGGAGGAGCCACTGGAGGGGGCTGACGCCGCTCTCGGCGTGGAAGCGGCGGGTGAGGGTGCGGACCGAGACGCCGGCGTGGCGGGCCAGGTCCGTGAGGGTGAGGGGCTTGTCGAGGTTGCGCATGGCCCAGGCGCGGGTGTCGGCGCAGGTGGTGCCGCGTTCGGGGGGCAGGGGGGTCAAGGTGAACTGGGTCTGGCCGCCGGGGCGGACGGGGGCGACCAGGGCGAGGCGGGCGACCTCGTTGGCCACGGCGGCGCCGTAGTCGGTGCGGATGATGTGGAGGCACAGGTCGATGCCGGCCGCGTAGCCGGAGGCGGTGAGGTAGGGGCCGTCCTGGACGTAGAGGACGTCTCCGCACAGGTCGACGTCCGGGTATCGCCGGCGGAGTTCGTCGGCGTGGGCCCAGTACGTCGTGGCCTTGCGGCCCTGGAGCAGGCCCGCCTCGGCGAGTTGGAACGTGCCGGTGCACAGCGCGGCGATGCGCTTGCCGCCGGCCGCCGCCTCGCGGATGGCTGCCACGATCCGCGGGTCCGGTTCGTAGGGCGCTCCGGTGCCCGCCACCATCACCGTGTCCGCCTCGCCCAGGGCGTCGAGGCCGTGCCGTACCTGGAGGTCGAGGCCGGCGGAGGTGGGCAGGGGGCCCGTTTCGGCCGCGCAGATGATCACGTCGTAGCCCGGCTGGCCGTGGCTGACGACCTTGCCGAAGAGCATCTCCGGGATCGCGAGGTTGAACATCGAGACGGGCGAGGGCGCGATGACGGCGACGCGGTGCGGTGTGGGTGGCTGGAGCATGGCCAGAACCTCCGGAGGTGTGGCGTTCCGGCCACTACTGTACGGCGGCGATGATCCGCAGGATGGGGGCATGTCAACCAACGGGACTGTTCTCGGTGGCGAACTCGCCGCTCCCGGGCGTGGGTCGGGGTCCAGGACGCCCTCGCCCGCGCTCACCCTCGCCGCCGCTCTTCTGGGCTTCGCGCTGATCTGCCTCGACGCCTCCGTGGTGAACGTGGCGCTGCCCGCGATCGGATCCTCCTTCGGCAGCGGGATGTCCGGACTCCAGTGGGTGGTGGACGCCTACACGCTGGCCTTCGCCTCGCTGATGCTCTCCACCGGGGCGTTCTCGGACCGGGTGGGGGCCAGCCGTGCCTATGTGCTCGGGACGGTCGTGTTCACGCTCGCCTCGGTGGCCTGCGGGCTGGCGCCGAATCTACCGACGCTGGTCGCGGCGCGGGTGGTGCAGGGCGTGGCCGCCGCCGCCGTGCTGCCCGCTTCGCTGGCCCTGGTGCGCCAGGCCTACACCGATCCGGCGCGACGGGCCCGTGCCGTCGCGTTGTGGGCGGCCGGTGGGTCGGTCGCCGTGGCCCTGGGGCCAGTGGTGGGTGGTGCGCTGACCACGGCCTGGGACTGGCGCGGGATCTTCTTCGTCAATGTGCCGGTGGGGGTGGTGATCCTGGTCCTGCTCGTGCGCGCCCCGCGCTCGGAGCGGCGTCCGGCGCCGCTGGACCTGCCCGGTCAGGTGACGGCGGTGCTCGCCCTCACGGGCGTGGCGTTCGCGGTGATCGAGGGCGGTACGGCGGGCTGGGCGGCGTTGGCGGTCGCTGTCGTGGCGGGCGTGGCGTTCCTGCGGATCGAGGCACGCAGTCCGCATCCGGTGGTGCCCCTTGATCTTTTCCGCAACCGGACGGTGACCGCCGCGGTCTCCGCCGGGGCGGCGGTGAGCGTCGCTTTCTACAGCCTGGTGTTCGTCTTCTCGCTGTTCTTCCAGCAGGTGCAGGGGCGCTCCGCGCTGTACGCGGGCCTGCTGTTCCTGCCCATGACCGGGCTGATCGCCGTGACCAACGTGGTGGCCGGCAAGCTCGCCGGCCGGTACGGGCCCCGGCTGCCCATGCTGGTGGGGCAGGCCCTGGCCGTCGTAGGACTGCTGGTGCTGTTGTCCGTCGACACCGGCACGCCCTCGGCCCTGGTGGCCGTGCTCCTGGTGCCGATGGCCCTCGGGTGTGCCCTGACGGTGCCGCCGCTGACCGCGGCCATGATGGATGCCGTCCCCGCCGAACGGGCGGGTCTCGCGGCCGGCGTGCTCAACGCGGCACGCCAGGTGGCGGGAGGTCTCGGGATCGCCGCCTTCGGGGCGCTGGTGTCCGACGGGTTCGTCGGGGGGATGCGGCTGAGCCTGGTGATCAGCGCGGGACTGCTCGCGGTGACGTTCGCGCTCAGCTGCCGTCTCGGAGGTCGTCCGGCCAGCTAGGGCGGTACTCGATGTGGTCGTACGTCACCACACAGCCCTCCCCCATCGGCGACTGCGTCATGAAGCCGACCAGGGCGGCCCCGGTCTCCTTCTCCTCCCCCAGCGTGAACAGCCGGACGAAGGTCCACCGTTCGCCGTCGCGAGAGGCGTGGAAGGCTATCGCGCGGCCGGTCCGGCTCATCCGCAGCCACACCGAACTCCCCTCGACCGTCCAGGAGTTGGCGTCGTCGGAGTGTCCCCGGGTGACGACGGTGCAGACCGTCGCCACATCCGGGGAGTACTCCAGACAGAGCTTCGCCCACGCCCGCTCGGCCACATGGACGTAGAGCGACCCGGCGTCGAACGACGCCCCGAACCCCACCGTGACCCGCGCGATCAGCTGGAAATCCCCCTCCGGCGCCCCGAGCAGCCGGGGCGCGTCGGACACGGGGTCCAGCCCTTCCCCGCTCGGCGGCACAAACCGATCCTGCCGAGACCCCGCCCAGCCACTCAGCACCCCGTCCTCGTACAACCAGTGGCCGTCCGGCCCGTACGTACGCAGGGGGAAGGGCAGTTCGGGAAGTTCCAGATCCATTGCGTCATGCTCTCAGGTCCAGCGAAGCCCCCTAGGGGCGCGGGGAACTGCGCGACCAGCCAACAACCGGCCCGCAGCCCGCGAACAGCCCGCACCCCTACGGAGTTACCGCTCCAGCCGCCCGTTGAACCGCCGCGGCAGCCCCAGCGGATTGCCATCCCTCAGCTCCGCCGGCAGCAGTGCCTGAGGCGCGTTCTGGTACGCGACCGGCCGCAGCCACCGCTCGATGGCCGTGCCGCCGACGGACGTCGACGTGGAGGTCGTGGCCGGGTACGGCCCGCCGTGGTGCTGGGCCGGTGCCACGGCCACACCCGTGGGCCAGCCGTTGACCAGGACACGCCCCGCGAGCGGGGTCAGTTCCGCCAGGATCTCCGCGCCGCGGCCCTCGCCGGCCGCCTCCTCGTCGGAGAGCTGGACCGTCGCGGTGAGGTTGCCCGGGAGACGGGACAGTACGCCGCGGACCTCGTTCTCGTCGTCGTAGCGGGCGACCACGGTCACCGGGCCGAAGCACTCCTCCAGGAGGAGGTCGTGCTCGCCCTCCTGGGCCAGCCTGGCGGCCGGCACGGTGAGGAAGCCGGGGCTGACGGTGTGCTCGCCGCCCGCGCCCGGGGTCACCGGCGAGTCCACGTCGGGCAGGCCGGTTCGCTCGGCGACGCCCGCGATGAAGTTGTCGCGCATGCGGTGGTCGAGGAGCACGCCCGCGTCGGTGTCGCTGACGGCGGCCGTCAGGGACTTGACCAGGCCGTCGCCCGCCTCGCCGGACGGCACGAGGACCAGGCCCGGCTTGACGCAGAACTGGCCGACACCGAGGGTCATGGAGCCGGCCAGGCCCGCCCCGATCGCCTCGGCGCGCTCGGTGGCGGCGGCCTCCGTGACGACGACGGGGTTCAGCGAGCCGAGCTCGCCGTGGAACGGGATCGGCACCGGACGGGCCGCGGCCGCGTCGAACAGGGCGCGGCCACCGCGGATGGAGCCGGTGAAGCCGGCCGCGGAGACCAGCGGGTGCTTGATCAGCTCGATGCCCGCCTCGAAGCCGTGCACGAGCCCGATGACGCCCTCGGGGATGCCGTGCGCGGCGGCGGCCCGGCGCAGGACGGACGCGACCAGCTCGGACAGGCCCGGGTGGTCGGGGTGGGCCTTGACGACGACCGGGCAGCCAGCACCCAGCGCGCTCGCCGTGTCGCCGCCGGCGACGGAGAAGGCGAAGGGGAAGTTCGAGGCCGAGTAGACGGCGACGACGCCCAGCGGGACCTTGTAGCGGCGCAGGTCCGGGATGGGCGGGGTCGCGGTGTCGTCGGGATGGTTGATCACGACGTCGAGGAAGGCGCCCTCGTCGACGATGTCCGCGAAGGCCCGCAGCTGGAAGCAGGTGCGGGCGAGTTCTCCGGTGAGGCGGACCGGACCGAGCGCGGTCTCGGCGTCGGCGGCCTCGACGAGGTGGTCCTTGGACGCCTCCAGGCCGTCGGCGGCGGCGCGCAGGAAGGCGGCCCGCACGGCGCGGTCCGCGAGCGAGGCGCGCGCGTCGTGCGCGGCGCGGACGGCCGCGTCCACCTCCTGGGCTGTGGCCTCCACCGCAACCTGTTCCCGCTGCTTCCCGGTTCGGGGGTCGACACTCCAGACTGGTGCTGCTGCCACCGCAGGTCCCTCCACGTATAACTGGGTCATTCACCAGGGTCGTTCGATATGCTGAACACTGTCTCTGATGATGAATATGCTGTTGGAGACTATTTCCCGTCGAACGAAGGGGTCAAGGGCGATGTCGGCTGGCGAGACGGCGGGCGGGGCGCAGGTCAAGTCCGCGGTACGGACGGTTGAGCTGCTGGAATACTTCGCCGGACGCCCCGGTATGCACTCCCTCGCGGCGGTCCAGGAGGCCGTCGGATATCCCAAGTCCAGTCTCTACATGCTGCTCCGCACGCTGGTGGAGCTGGGCTGGGTGGAGACCGACGCGACGGGCACGCGGTACGGCATCGGGGTGCGGGCGCTGCTGGTCGGCACGTCGTACATCGACGGTGACGAGGTGGTCGCGGCGGCCCGGCCGACCCTGGACCGGCTGTCGGACGACACGACCGAGACCATCCACCTGGCGCGTCTGGACGGCACGAACGTGGTCTACCTGGCCACCCGCCAGTCCCAGCACTATCTGCGCCCCTTCACCCGGGTCGGCCGCCGGCTGCCGGCGCACTCCACCTCCCTGGGCAAGGCGCTGCTGAGCACCTACTCCGACGAGCAGGTCCGCAAGATGCTCCCGGAGACGCTGCCCGCGCTCACCGAGCACACGATCACCGACCGGGAGAAGCTGATCGAGGAACTGCACCAGATCCGGGAGCAGGGCTTCTCCGTGGACCGCGAGGAGAACACGCTGGGGCTGCGCTGCTTCGGTGTGGCGATCCCGTACCGCACGCCCGCGCGGGACGCGATCAGCTGCTCGGTGCCGGTGGCGCGGCTGACGCCCGCGCACGAGCAGATGGTGAAGGACGCGTTGTTCGACGCACGGGACCGGCTGACACTGGCCACCCGTAGGCTCTGAGGCATGCAGATCGTCCTTCGTGAGGTCCATGACAGCGACCTGCCGGTCTTCTTCCGG
This sequence comes from Streptomyces lincolnensis, assembly GCF_001685355.1. Lineage (GTDB taxonomy): Bacteria > Actinomycetota > Actinomycetes > Streptomycetales > Streptomycetaceae > Streptomyces > Streptomyces lincolnensis. The sequence continues at coordinate 2,558,014 of NZ_CP016438.1, forward strand.
CAGATGAACGATCCCGAGGCCCTGCGCATGGCGGCCTTCACCCCCAAGGATCCCGCCGACCGGGACGCCTTCGAGGCCCACTGGAAGCGCAACCGCGCGTCGGACGCGGTCCTGCGGACGGTCCTGGCCGACGGTGACGTGGTGGGCAGCGCGGCGGTCTACGGCGAGCCCGGCGAGCGTGAGGTGACCTACTGGGTCGACCGCGCGTACTGGGGCCGGGGCATCGCCACGGCGGCGCTGCGCGCGCTGCTCGACGAGGTGCCCGAACGGCCGCTGTACGCCCGGGCGGCCGCCGACAACACCGGTTCGTGGCGCGTCCTGGAGAAGTGCGGCTTCCGTCTGACGGCACGGGCGAGCGGTTACGCCAACGCCCGGGGCGAGGAGATCGACGAGGTCGTACTGGTGTTGGAGGGCTGAGGAGCCTCGGTCCCGAGCGGGTCGGAAGCCCTGGGGAGGGCGGCGTGAGGGGGTTCGTCCGTCTGCTGTTCGGTCGGCGGGCCCGGCTGCGGTGGGTGCATCTGGTGCTGGGCGGTGCCCTCGCCACGCCGTACGTCCTGGTCGGCGAGGTGGTGATCGGGCCGGTCACCGGCTCCACGAACGTGTTCGGCTCGTTTCCGCTCCAGCTCGCCTCGTTCGCCGTCGGGCTGCCGCTCGCCGCGCTCACCTCGCTGTTTCCGCTGACGCGGCCGCTGGAGGCGGCGGCGGTGCGGTGGCTGTGCGGGGTGGCGGAGGAGCGGCTCGCCTTCGGGCCCGCCCGGACGCGGGCCGCGCGGGCGCGTACGGCGGCCTGGTTCACCCTGCATCTGGGGTTCGGCGGGATCGTCGCCGGGATGACGCTGGCCGTGCCGCCCTTCGCCGTCGTCCTGATCGCGCTGCCGCTCGTCGCGGCCCTGCGGGACTCACGGCTCGGGCTGCCCGACGTCCTCGACCACACCTGGGCGTTGGCGCTCGCCCCGGTCGTGGGGGTGCTCTCGCTCCTCGCGCTGGCCGGCTGCGCGGCGGGCGCGGGCGCGCTCCTGGCCCGCTGGGCGCCCGCGCTGCTCGGGCCCGCCCCCGAGGACCGGCTCGCGGCGGCCGAGGCGCGCGCCGCCGATCTCGCCGTACGCAATCGCCTCGCGCGCGAGCTGCACGACTCGGTCGGGCATGCCCTGAGCGCGGTCACCCTCCAGGCGAGCGCGGCCCGCCGGGTCCTGGACAGCGACCCCGATTTCGTCCGCGCGGCGCTCGCCGCGATCGAGGACACGACGCGGCGCACGGTCGGTGAACTCGACGCCGTCCTCGGTGTGCTGCGGGACGGCGACGCCCCCGGCACCGCACCCGCGCCGACGCTCGACGCCGACCTCGACGGCCTGCTGCGGCACACCAGGGCGGGCGGACTGCGGGTGACCGCCACGGTCGCCGTCGAGCCCGGGGCGCTTCCCCCGGTCCTGTCCCGGGAGGCGTACCGGATCGTGCAGGAGGGGCTGAGCAACGCCCTCAAGCACGCGGGCGGCCCGGACGGCCGGGGCGCGGTGACGGTCCGGATCGGGCCCGCGGACGGGCACCTGGAGATCACCGTCGAGAACCCGGTGACCGGCGCCGCCCCCGCCCGGCCCGGCGGTGGTCACGGTCTGCGCGGGATCGCCGACCGGGCCCGGCTGCTGGGCGGGACGGCGGAGGCGGGAGCGGAGACGGGGGTCTGGCGGCTGTGCGTCCGGCTGCCGATGAGCGGTTCACCCGAAGGCAGTTGAAGGGATGCGTATGACACCCGTCCGGATCGTCCTCGCCGACGACGAGCACATGGTCCGCACCGCCCTGCGCGCGATCCTCTCCGCCGAGCCGGACCTGGAGGTCGTCGGCGAGGCGGCGACCGGGGCGCAGGCGGTGTCGGCCGTCCGCGAGCTCGCTCCCGACGTCGCCCTCATGGACGTCCGCATGCCCGAGGTCGACGGCATCCGGGCCACCGAGCAGATCCTCGCCACGCTCGACGAGCCGCCCCGGATCATCGTCGTGACCACCTTCGAGAACGACTCCTACGTGTACGACGCCCTGCGCGCCGGTGCCGCCGGGTTCCTGCTGAAGCGGGCGGACGCGGACGCGCTCGTGCAGGCCGTACGCCTGGTCGCGCGCAGCGACACCCTGCTGTTCCCGTCGGCCGTACGGCGGCTCGCGGCGGAGCACGCGTGCGCGTACCCGGCGCCGCCGGCCTGGGTGGCGCGGCTGACGGGACGGGAGGGCGAGGTGCTGCGGCTGATGGCGGCCGGGCTGACCAACGCGGAGATCGCCGGGCGCATGGGGGTCGGACCCGCCACCGTGAAGTCGCACGTGGCGGCGGTCCTCGCGAAGACCGGCACCCGGGACCGCACCCAGGCGGTGATCGCCGCGTACGAGGCGGGCTTCATGAACAACCGATGAGAAAACGGGGCGGAAGGGAACGTTCCGATCATCCTCGATCGTCTACCCAGCGGGATGAACAAGACGATCAGGCGCGCCTCCGCCTTCGCGCTGCTCCTGGTGCTCGCCCTCCTCGTGCGGGCGACCTGGGTGCAGTTCTACGAGGGCCAGGCGCTCGCGGACGACAACGACAACCGACGGAACGCGATCGAGACGTACTCCTCACCGCTCGGGAACATCATCGTGGCCGGAAAGGCGGTCACCGGTTCGGCGCGGACCGAGGGGAGCGACCTCGCGTACAAACGCACCTACACGGACGGCGAGTTGTACGCGGCGGTGACGGGCTACGCCTCGCAGGCGTACGCCCCCACCCAGCTGGAGGGCATCTACGCGGATCTCCTCAACGGCACGGACAGCAGACTGAAGACCGTGATGGACACGGTCACCAACCAGCGGGCCGAGCCGGGCACCGTGGTGACGACGATCGATCCGGGCGTGCAGAAGGCGGGCTACGACGCGCTCGGCGACAAGAAGGGCGCGGCCGTCGCGATCGACCCGACGACCGGCAAGATCCTGGCGGCGGTGTCGACCCCGTCGTACGACCCGTCCTCGCTCACCGACGCCAACACCGCCGGCACCGCCTGGAAGAAGCTCAACGCGGATCCGGAGAAGCCGCTGACCAACCGTGCGCTGCGCCAGCCGCTGCCGCCGGGGTCGACGTTCAAGCTGGTCGTGGCGGCGGCCGCGCTGGAGGACGGTCTGTACTCGTCGGTGGACCAGAGGACCGACAGCCCGAACCCGTACCCGCTGCCGGGCAGCACCCGGACCCTGGACAACGAGAACGCGTCCGCACCCTGCGAGAACGCCACGCTCCGGGTCGCGCTCCGGTACTCCTGCAACAACGTCTTCGGTCACCTGGCCGTCGAGCTGGGGCAGGACAAGGTGCGGGCGATGGCGGAGAAGTTCGGCTTCAACGACAGCGAGCAGGACGTGCCGGTGCGCGCGTACCCCAGCGTGTACCCCAAGGACATGGACGACGCGGAGACGGCCCTGTCGGGCATCGGCCAGTTCGACGTCACGGCCACGCCGCTCCAGATGGCCATGGTGTCGGCGGCCATAGCCAACGGCGGCAAGCTGGTCTCGCCGCACATGGTGTCGCAGATCACCAACAGTGGCGGCGACGTCCTGGAGAACTACGACGACGGGGCGGACACCAAGGAGATCGTCAGCTCCTCCACGGCCGAGCAGTTGCAGTCGGCCATGCAGACGGTCGTGGACGACGGCACCGGCACGAACGCGCGGATCTCCGGCGCGACGGTGGGCGGCAAGACCGGTACCGCGCAGCACGGCGAGAACAACAGCAAGACGCCGTACGCCTGGTTCACGTCCTATGCGAAGGCGGACGGCAAGGAGGTCGCCGTGGCGGTGATGGTGGAGCAGTCGAACGCGGCGCGGTCGGAGGTCAGCGGTAACGGCCTGGCGGCGCCGGTGGCCAGAGCGATGATGGAAGCGGCGTTGAAGGGGTGAGAGGTGGCTGCGCGGCCGGCCGCGGGTGATCCGTGGCCGGCCGCGCAGTTCGCCTTCCGGTCGCCGGGGCTACTTGGCGCCCAGGATCTGCTCGATCGGGTCGATCGCGAAGTACACCAGGAACAGCGCCGCCGTCCCCCACAGCAGCCAGTGGATCTCCTTGGCCTTGCCGAGCACCGCCTTGATCACCACATACGCGAGGAAGCCCGCGCCGATGCCGTTGGTGATGGAGTAGGTGAACGGCATCACGGCGATGGTGAGGAAGGCCGGGATGGCGATCTCGTAGCGCTCCCAGTCGATGTGCTTGACCTGGGTCATCATCAGGAACCCGACGGCGACCAGGGCCGGGGCGGCCGCCTGGAGCGGGACGATGGTGAGCAGCGGGGTCAGGAAGAGCGCCAGGGCGAACAGGCCGCCGGTGACCAGGTTGGAGAAGCCGGTGCGGGAGCCCTCGCCGACGCCGGCCGCCGACTCGATGTAGGACGTGGCCGAGGAGGCCGACGCCGCGCCGCCCGCGACCGCCGCGGCACCGTCGATGAGCAGCACCCGGCCCAGGTTGGGCACCTTGCCCTCCTCGTCGAGCAGGCCGGCCTCCGCGCTGATGCCGACGACCGTGCCCATGGTGTCGAAGAAGTCGGACAGGATCAGCGTGAAGATCAGCAGGACGACGGTGACGACGCCGACACCGGCCGCGTCGAAGGCGCCGAACAGGCTGAAGTGACCGATCAGTCCGAAGTCGGGGGTGTCGACGATCTTGTCGGGCCACTCGGGTGTGGTCAGGCCCCAGGCCTTGATGTCGGCGATCGAGTTGATGATCATCGCGACGATCGTCATGGTCACGATGCTGATCAGGATGGCGCCCTTGACCTTGCGGGCGAGCAGTCCGATCGTCAGCAGCACCCCGAGGCAGAAGACGAGGATCGGCCACCCGGTGAGGGAGCCGGTGCCGCCGAGCTGGACGGGGACGGTGGTGTTCGCCGCGTCGGGGATCCGGCTGACGAACCCGGCGTCCACGAAACCGATGAAGGCGATGAACAGGCCGATACCGACGCTGATGGCCTGCTTGAGGGACTGCGGGATGGCGTGCATGATCGCCTCGCGCAGCCCGGTCACCACCAGGACGCAGATCAGCAGTCCCTCCAGGACGACCAGGCCCATCGCGTCGTCCCAGCTCATCAGCGGGGCGATCTGGAAGGCGACGACGGCGTTCAGTCCGAGGCCCGCGGCGAGCGCGAGGGGCAGGTTGCCGCCGACGCCCATGATGATCGTCATGACCGCGGCCACCAGGGCGGTGGCGGTGGTCAGCTGGACCGCGTCGAGCTGGTGGCCGAACTTGTCCTTCGCGCTGCCGAGGATGATGGGGTTCAGCACCAGGATGTAGGCCATCGTGAAGAACGTGGCGAAGCCGCCGCGTACCTCCCGGCCGAAAGTGGACCCCCGCTCGGTGATCCTGAAGAACCGGTCGACGCCGCTCGCAGCGGGCGGCGGACCAGCGGTCCCGTCGGACACCGTGTCGGTCTCGGACATGGCTGTCGCTCCTAGTTGCCTGGTTGATCGGTGTGCGGATGCTGGCTGGATTGTTCCCGCGTTGAACGCGTCACAGGTTTTCGCCGTGTTACGGAATCAGAGCTGCTCACCGTACGGCTTGCCACACACTGTTCGAAGTCTCGTACGATTTCACTTCACGATCACTGCTACGCTTCCGGATCTCCGTCCGGCCACCCCGGATGATCACATGTCAGACACGTGACACGCACAGCTGGGAGAGGTCGCCCGTGGGCACAGTCGTCGACGACGCCGCCTCCGTGGAGTTCCACGCCTTCTTCGAACGCCACTACGCCGAACTGTCCCGCCTCGCCCACCTGCTGACGGGAGAGCCGGACGCCGCCGACGATCTCGCGGCGGACGCCCTGCTGGCCCTGTGGCACCGCTGGGACCGGGTCCGCGCGGCCGACCATCCGGCGGCGTACGCACGCGGTGTCGTCGCCAATCTGGCCCGCACCCGGATCCGCAGCGCCGTCCGGGAACGGCGGCGGGTCGCGCTGTTCTGGTCGCAGCGCGAGGAGAAGACCGAGAACCCGGACGTGGCGGGTGTCGTCGACGTCCAGGAGGCGTTGCGTAGACTCCCGTTCCGCAAGCGCGCCTGCGTGGTGCTGCGGCACGCCTTCGACCTGTCGGAGAAGGACACCGCGCTCGCCCTGGGCATCTCGGTCGGTACGGTGAAGAGCCAGACCTCCAAGGGAATGGCCGAACTCCAGCGACTGCTCGGGACACAGGCGGTTCCGCAGAAGGTGCACGCGGCGATGGCGCGCACCGCCGACGCCGGAGGAAGGGACCGATGACCATGCAGCGGGACGTGCACGACGAACTGCGCTCCCGGCTGCACGAGGCGGCCGGATCGCACCAGCCCGACCGCGCGCGCATCCTGGCCCGTGTCGAACGCGGCATGGCCGAGGAGCTCCGCCCCGACCACCGGGCGACCCGTCCGCCGGTGTTCGGCTGGGTGCGGGTGGTCGCCGCCACGACCGCGGTCGCGGGCGTCCTCGGTGTCGGCGGCTACGCGGTGGCGTCCGCGGTGAAGGGGGAGGCCACCCCGCAGAACGTCGCGGTCTCGCCGACACCCTCCCCGTCCCCGGACGCGACGAGCCGCCCCCCGGCGCCGCCGGTGGATCCGACGCCGAGCACCCCGCCCGACTCCCCGGAACCGAGCAGGTCCCCCGAGCGCTCGCCGAGCACCTCGGTCACCCCGGTGGCGCCGGCCACGGGCACCGAGGACGGCCCGGTGTGGTCGGACGGCTCGGTGGACCCGCACAGCAACGAGTTCTGGGCGCAGAGCAATGTGACCGTCAGGACGAGCGAGAAACTCACCGCGCTGACCGTCCGGTTGAAGGTCAGGCAGACCGGCGGGGTCAGTTCGACGGGCGCCTGGCGGTCCGCGCCCGAGGACGACTTCACCACGACGGTCGTCGAGCAGGACGGCTACCTCGTCTACACCTGGGTGCTCAAGCAGGGCCGTGCGGTGCCGCCGGGCGAGTGGGTGTTCGCCGGGCAGTACGACCACGACCGCGGCGGCCGGGACGCCCGGCACGACCGCTACGCGGTCACGGCGACGACGGGCGGCGAACAGCGCGCCGTGGCGGGCGACTTCACGGCCCGTGAAGGCGACGAGGACGACTCGTAGAAGAATTCTGAAGAGGCGGCAACCCTTTCCTCACGTGTGGCGACCAGGTAGCGCAAGGTTCCACTCCCACGCAAGGAATGGGCATGACTGCACGAGCCGAACAGCGCGTCCGCCACCGTCGCCGTCTCACCAAGCGGCGGGCGGTGATCGCCGGGGCAGCCGCCTTAGGCGTGACGGGCGCGGCGATCGTCACCTCGACGCTGGTGTCCTCCGCGGGCGCCGCCGCGTCCTGGCCGACCGCCAAGGGCAGCAAGGCCGTGTCGTCGACGATCAAGGTCTCGGGCACCTACGACGGCAAGCTGAAGAAGTTCTACGGCTCCGGCGCGCTGGGCGGCAGCGGCCAGGAGGAGGGCCAGGACCCGGTCTTCGAGCTGGCCGACGGTGCCGTCCTCAAGAACGTGGTCATCGGCACCCCAGGTGCGGACGGCGTCCACTGCAAGGGCGGTTGCACGCTCCAGAACGTGTGGTGGCTGGACGTCGGCGAGGACGCCGCCAGCTTCAAGGGCAAGTCGTCGTCGGCCGTCTACAAGGTCGTCGGCGGTGGCGCGAAGAACGGCTCCGACAAGGTGCTCCAGTTCAACGGCGCCGGCAAGCTCGTCGTGACCGGCTTCCAGGTCCACAACTCCGGCAAGCTGGTCCGCTCCTGCGGCAACTGCAAGACGCAGGTCAAGCGCACGATCGTCCTGACCGACATCGACGTCACGGCTCCCCTGAAGGCCGTCGTCGGCGTCAACGCCAACTACGGCGACACCGCCACCCTGTCGAAGATCCGCATCCACGGCGACCCCAAGAAGAAGACCAAGACCTGCGTCCGCTTCAAGGGCAACAACACCGGCAAGGAGCCCACCGAACTCGGCACCGGCCCCGACGCCAAGACCTGCAAGTTCAAGACGTCGGACATCACGTACGACTGACCCTGTGACTCCGGTCGGCCAAGCCCCCCTTGGGCCGACCGGTCGCACTGGTCGAGCCCCCCTCGACCGGTACGCGAGGAGCGCCCCGCCGGTGACGACCGACGGGGCGCTTCCGCGCCCTGAAGGGGCGCGGGGAACTGCGCGACCAGCCCCCACCGGCCGGCAGCCCGCGCACCACCCTCAGTCCATGTTGGATCCGATAACAGTGGACCCGGTGGTCAGAAACTCAACACTCGGCAGCACCCCACCCGACCTCCGAGCCCCGTAAACCCCCGCCGCATCCGTCGACTTGAACGCAGGCGCCACCACCCCCCTGTCCCAACTGTTCGCCGCAGACACCGCCGACGAACCCAACTCGGACGCCCCACCCTTGTTGCCCACCGCAAGATTCCGAGCCAGCCGAGCCTTCCCCGTGGCGAAGGAGAACCCCACCCCGCCATTGCCGTACGCGGTGTTCCGGTTCAGCACGATCCCCCCGCGATTGGAGTTCTCGGTGAACCCGTTCACCGTGTTGTCCCACGCGGCGTTGTTGCCGACGACATGCCCGACCGTGACACCCCCACCGCCGAGCTCGAACCCGTTCCGGTTGCCGAAGGCCCACGTGTGCTCGATCCTCACGGAGGACGAGAACTGCCACAGGTCGAGCCCGTCGTCGGAGTTGTCGTACAGCCGCGCCCCGGTGATCCGGTTCCCCGTCCCGGATCCGAACTTCACCGCGATCCCGTCGGCGTTCCGGCCGTGCCCGGCCGGGTCGTAGTTGCCGTGACTGTCCAGGTTCTGCACGAGGTTGTCGGTCGTCCCGTCGCCGCGCAGCGTGAACCCGGAGCCCCCGTTGTGCGCGGTGACGAGGTTCTTGAAGACACCCCCGACGGACGACGTGGCGACGAACCCCTGCGCCGGCGAGTTCTGGAAGGTGAGGTCCTGCACGGTCCAGTGGTCACCGTCGATCGCGGCGAGCCAGGAGCCGTCCGCCAGCCCGGACCCGTCGATCCTCACCTTCTCACCGTCGTGCGCCCGCACCACGATCCGCGCCGAACTCGTGCCGTTCGCCGTGGACTTGAGGGTGGCCGACGGGGTGTACGTGCCGCCACGGATCTCGATGACCGTGCCGGCGGTCGCGTGCCTGACGGCCGTCTCCAGCTGCGCGGTGGTGGACACCGTGACCGTCCTCGACGCGGCCTGGGCTCCGCCGTCGGAGAGACCGAGGTAGACGCCGCCCGCACCCGCGGCGACGGCGACCGCCGCGGCGATGGAGAGGGTACGGGTCCTGCGGTGGCGTCCGGTGCTGAGCCGCACGGGGCGTTCCTTTCCTCGGGGACGTGAGACGCCATGCAGTCGTCACCACCCCCGGAAGAGTTGCCGCACCCCACCGAAAACAGTCGAAACTTTCGCTGGCTCTCATCCCGTACTCACCGATTGACGTGCTGTTTCCCACTGGTGAGACTCCCAAGGCGCGCACTACTCAACACAAACCCCCACACTCACACAGAGGACTGGCATGCGCCCCCGACTTCTGCTCCTCGCCTGTCTCTCGCTCCTCCTCTCCCTGTTCGCCGCCCCACCGACGTCCGCCCGCCCAGGAGCACCACCCGTGAAGCAGCCCCAGTACGCCGGCTATCTGTTCGCCTACTTCACCGGCGAGGGCACGGCCGACGGCGAGCAGATCCGCTACGCCCTCAGCCGCGGCAACGACGCGCTGCACTGGCGGGAGCTGAACGCGGGCAAGCCGGTCCTGACGTCCACGACCGGCGAGAAGGGGCTGCGCGACCCGTTCGTGATCCGCTCCCCCAAGGGCGACAAGTTCTATCTGATCGCCACCGACCTCAGGATGTACCAGAACAGCAGCGGCAGCTGGGACGACGTGCAGCGGCACGGCAGCAAGTCGATCATGGTGTGGGAGTCCACCGACCTGGTCCACTGGACCGACCAGCGCCTGGTGAAGGTGTCCCCGGACAACGCGGGCAACACCTGGGCGCCGGAGGCCTACTGGGACGACTCCCTCGGCGCCTACGTCGTCTTCTGGGCGTCGAAGCTGTACGCCGAGGACGATCCCGACCACAAGGGATCGACGTACAACAAGATGATGTACGCGACCACGAAGGACTTCCGCACCTTCAGCGCGCCGAAGGTCTGGAACGACCCGGGCTACTCGGTCATCGACTCGACGGTCGTGAAGTACAAGGACACCTACTACCGCTACACCAAGGACGAGCGGGACCCGGCCTCCAGCTCTCCCTGCGCCAAGTTCATCACCGGTGAGAAGTCGACCAGCCTGACCTCCACCAAGTACGACTTCGTCGCGGACTGCATCGGCAGCGGGGCGATGGAGCGCGGTGAGGGGCCGACGGTGTTCAAGTCCAACACCGAGAAGAAGTGGTACCTCTTCATCGACGAGTACGGCGGCCGCGGCTACCTCCCCTTCGAGACCACCGACCTCGACTCGGGCAAGTGGACCCCGTCCACGAACTACCAGCTGCCGGCCAGCCCCCGGCACGGCACGGTGCTCCCGGTGACGCAGGCGGAGTACGACCGGCTGCTCGCCGCGTATCCCGCCTCCCCCGCCTCGGTCGTGGACGCGACGGCGAAGGGCCAGAAGGGGTACGCCCTCGTCACCGAGGCGGCCTCGAAGGTCGTGCTGCCGATGGAGCCCGGTACCGACCTCGGGCGCCTCGCCCCGAAGCTCTGGATCGGCGAGGGCTCGACCGTGAGCCCCCGGTCCGGTACCCGCCGGGACTTCCGCAAGCCGCAGACGTACACCGTGACGGCCGCGGACGGGACGAAGCGCACCTGGTCGGTCGAGGCGGTGCGCACCGGCAGCCCGACCCTGCCCGGCCTCAACGCCGACCCGGACGTGCACTATCTGAACGGCGAGTACTGGATCTATCCGACGACGGACGGCTTCCAGGGCTGGAGCGGGACCAGATTCAAGGCGTACTCGTCGAAGGACCTGGTCCACTGGAAGGACCACGGCGTCATCCTGGACCTCGGTCCGGACGTGAGCTGGGCGGACAAGAACGCGTGGGCGCCGGCGATCGCCGAGCGGGACGGCAAGTACTACTTCTACTTCTGCGCCGAGCAGCAGATCGGTGTGGCGGTGGCGGACTCCCCCGCGGGCCCGTTCAAGGACGCCCTGGGCAAGCCCCTGGTGGCGAAGGGCGGCTCGCTGAAGGGCCAGATGATCGACCCCGCGGTCTACACGGACGACGACGGCACGTCGTATCTCTACTGGGGCAACGGCCACGGATACGTCGTGCCGCTGAACGACGACATGGTGTCCTTCGACGCGTCGCGGGTGCAGGACATCACCCCGGACAACTTCCGCGAGGGCTCCTTCGTGATCAAGCGGAAGGGCACGTACTACTTCATGTGGTCCGAGGACGACACCCGCAGCGAGAACTACCACGTCGCCTACGCGACGGGACCGTCCCCGCTCGGCCCGTGGACCAAGAAGGGGACGATCCTGTCGAAGCGTCCTGAGTACGGCATCCTCGGCACCGGCCACCACTCCGTGGTGAAGGCGCCCGGCACCGACGACTGGTACATCGTCTACCACCGGTTCGCCCTGAACGGTCCGGGGAAGCCGGGCGGTGACGGCATGCACCGCGAGACGACGATCGACCGCATGAGGTTCGCGGCGGACGGCTCGATCGTGCCGGTGGTGCCGACGCTGGAGTCGATCAAACCGGTGCGCCGCTGAGGGTCAGCCGACGAAGTACGTCGGGTTCGGCAGCTTGTACGTCCTGTCTGCGTAACCGCCGTCGAGGTCGGAGTACTGGTCGCCGAAGTTGGCGATGATCTCGTATCCGAGGTCCCGCTCGATGTGCTTGCGGGTGCCGGACTTGTACTGCACGGTGGTGCAGGTCCAGGTGCCCGGAGTGGCGCAACCGCTCAGGTAGGACGGCGGGTTGGCGGTGTTCTTCAGGAACATGTGGTCGGCGTCGAGGTTCACCTCGGCGCCGACCTTCTTCAGGTTCTCGACGGCCGCGGAGCGCTGGGCCTCGCTGAGCCCCGAGTTGTAGAAGACCTCGACGCCCTTCTTCGCGGCGTACCGCACGAGTTCGGGGCTGCCGAAGACGGCCGGCCGGTCGGCCTTGTTGACGTAGGCGGCCCAAGTAGCCGAGTTGTAGGTGTAGTTGTAGCGCTTCTCGTAGTCGAGGCTGAGCAGCAGCGTGTCGTCGATGTCGAACACGACCGCGGGCTTCTCGCCGTGGTGGACGGCCTTGCGGGCGGCCTTGTCGATGTACGTCCTCGCCGCGGCGTCGATCGACGCCAGGTCCTTGGCGTACGGGCTGTCCGGGGACGCCTGGTACACACCGTTCGCGTCGGCCGCGGTGCCGTAGTAGGTGTCGATGTCCTTGACCAGGAGCCCGATGTTGTAGGGCTCGTGCGTGGAGTTCGCCGTGGACTGACCGGCGGTCGCCATGCCGGCCCCGTAGAGGGCACCGGCGGCGAGGGCACAGGCGGCGGTGAGGGCTGCGAGACGCAGTGGCTTATGCATGACAGACGTTCTACGCGCGTCACCCCGGCGGGCGCGAGACCCGCCGGGCAAAAAACGGGTCAAGCGCCCCGGGGCCGGAGTGGGCGGGCGTCAGGTCAGTTCATGGTCGAGCCGATGGTGGTGCTGCCCGTCGTGAGGAACGTGGTGGCGGGCAGGGTGCCGCTGGAGCTGCGGGCGTTGTACGTGCTGCTCGCGTCCGTCGACCGGAAGGCGGGTGTCGAGATGCCGGAGTCCCAGTTGTTGCCGGACGACACCACCGAGGAGCTCTTGCTCACCGAACCGCCGCCGTTGCTCACCGCGAGGTTCTTGCCGAGTTTGGCGGTGCCGGTGGCGAAGTAGTAGCCCCATTTGGCGTTGGCGTAGGCGGTGGTGCGGTTGATGACGATGGCGCCCTTGTTGCTGTTCTCGGTGAAGCCGTTGCCGGCGTTGTCCCAGGCGGCCGAGTTGTTGACGACGTGCGCGACGACCTCGCCGTCGCCGCCGAGCTTGTAGCCGTTGCCGTCACCGGCGAACGCGGAGTCGGACCAGCGGTTCTTGCCGTTGCCCATGGCCCAGGTGTGCTCGATGGTGACGGGCGAGGAGAAGGACCAGAAGTCCAGGCCGTCGTCGGAGTTGTTGTAGAGGCGGGCCCCGGTGATGAGGTTGCCGCTGCCGGAGCCGAACTTCACGGCGATGCCGTCGGCGTTCTCGCCGTGGGTGGCGGCGTCGTAGTGGCCGTAGCTGTCGATGTTCTTCACGGTGTTGTTGACCGTGCCGTCGCCGGTGAGCGTGAAGCCGGAGTCGCCGCCGTTGATGGTCTTGATGGTGTTCCAGACCGTGCCGGTGCAGGACTGGCAGACCACAGCACTGTCCGGGGAGTTCTGGAAGGTCATGTTGGAGACGTTCCAGTAGTCGGCGGTCAGCTTGAAGATCCAGGAGCCGGAGGGCAGGGACGAGCCGTCGATCTTCACCGTCTCCGAGCCGTACGCGGTGAGCGTGATCGGCGCGGAGGATGTGCCGTTGGCCGTCGACTGGAGCGTGGCCGTCGGGTAGTAGGTGCCGCCGCGGACCTGGATGACGGTGCCGGCGGTGGCGTTCTTGATGGCGTTGGACAGGTCGGTGGAGGTGCTGACGACCACGGTCGCGGCCTGCGCCTGGGTGGGGAGGACGGCGAGGCCGGAGCCGAGGGCCACGGCGGCTGCCGTGAGCAGAGCGGTACGACGAGACATGGAGTGCGGGTCCTTTCGTCGTGCTGTGGGGAGATGAGCGGGGGGACGGTCACAGGACGCTGTCGAGCCAGGCGTAGACCTCGTCCTGCATGCGGTCGACGAAGACATGGCCGAGGTCGGGCCAGGTCTTGAGGCGCAACCGCTCCTCGGCGTGGCGCGAGCGCCAGACGGCGGTCAGCTTGTCGTGGGCCACCCGTACGCCGTCGGCGGGGAAGAGGGTGTCCAGGGCGCCGCTGAAGAAGAGCATCGGCCTGGGTACGGCGATGCTCGCCACGTCGGGGAAGTCGAGGAACCGGGGGAGCCCGGGGTGGAGCATGTAGTAACTGGACTGCCCGCGCAGCGTGTTGTTGCCGGGGACCATCATTTCCTTCAGGCCGGTCATCCAGCAGACGGCGGCGGTGGCCGCGACGGTGTCGGTCAGCGCGGCCGTCTGCCAGGCGCGGTAGGCGCCCATGGAGAAGCCGAGGGCGGCGACCCGGCGGGCGTCCACCCGGTCCAGGCCGGCCAGGAACCCGGCGGCGCGGGCGTCCTCGCGGGCCATGAGCCCGGCGAGCGAGGAGCCGAGGTTGTAGAAGTTGCTGGCCAGCGCCTGCTGTTGGTCGTAGGTGAGCGGGCCGCGGTCGCCCCAGCCGAGGGCGTCCAGGCAGAGGACGACGTATCCGCGCCTCGCCAGTTCGTCGCCGACGAAGCGGCCGCTGAAGTACTTGTCCGCCCAGGCCTGTGCGGAGGAGAGCCGGGTGTCGTCGTACCAGGGGCGGATCAGTTTCTCCTTCCCGATGTCGAACCTGGCTCCGTGGTCGTGCAGGAGCAGCACGGCGGGGAAGGGGCCGGGGCCGTGCGGGGTGAGCAGGGCGCCGCGGACGCGTTCGTGGCGGGTGAGGGAGAGGGTGACCAACTCCCTTGAGTAGCCGTCGCCTTGGGGGCCGGAGGTGAACTCCGGCGTGTACCGTGTGCTGTTCTGGCGTGGGACGATGAGGTGTTCCTCGACCACCGTCCGGGCGGCCCTGCGCCAGGCCTTGAAATCACGGACGGGTGAAGTGCCCCAGGCGAGCGGGAAGTTCAGCTCGTTCTTGAGGGCCGGATAGAAGCCGGGCAGATTCCCTCCCACCAGGTCGGCGGCCTCCGCGTTCCCGGAGCCCGCCCCGAGGAACGCCGCCGCCGCGGCTCCCGCCACGAACGTCCGGCGGCCGAGCGGCTCACTCATGCGGCCTGCCTTCCTTCGCGCGACCCGCCCCGGCGTGCCGCAGCACGTGACGCTCCACGGCCGAGGGGGACTTGAGCACGCGGTAGTCGTAGACGTCGGCCGGATCCCAGCCGACCTCGCCGCCGAGGCCGAGGGCGCCGGCCACCGCGTTCAGTCCGGCGGGGCGGCCGTTGAACCAGGACCCGGTGTCGCGGAAGTGCTCGCCGCCGTAGTCGGCGACCGCGAGGGCGGGGGTGCCGCCCCGGTGGCGGAACACGTTGCGTTCGGAGAAGAGCGCGGACTCCACGCCGACACCGAGGGCGTAGAGCGGGGTCCGGCCCCGGTACACGTTGTTGACGACGTGCACCTGCCCGAAGCGGACGCGCGGGGCGCGCTGCGCGATGTCCGTGAAGAGGTTCCTGACGAGGGTGACCTTGAGGTGGCCGCGGTCGCGGTCGCCGCGGCCGTCGCCCGAGCCGATGAGGATCGCCTTGTCGTGGTCGGTGAACCGGCTGTCGGAGACGGTGACGAAGTCGGAGCCGTCCTCGATGTCCAGCAGTCCGTCGTGCCGTCCGACCCGCTCGCCGTGGAAGCCGAGGGGCGCCTCGCGGTCCGGGAAGCGGCCGTCGGTGAAGGTGCAGTGGTCGACCCAGAGGTGTTTGCCGGTGATCACGCTCAGCGCGTCGAAGCGGGCGTTCCAGCTGCCCTGCGTCCCGTCGTCCGGCGACCAGGTGGTGAAGTGGTCGACCGGGGCTTCGAGATGGAGATTGCGGACGATGATGTTCGTGCCGGTGTTGACCGTGAGGAAGACCCCGAGGAGGCGGGCGTCGCCACCGGCGCCGACGAGCGTGGTGTTGCTCGGCACGGTCAGCTGGATCTGCGCCTTCTCCCGGTTCGACCCGGTCTGGCGGAGCTGACGCTGCCGCTTGCAGTAGTCGTACCGGGTGTCGGACCAGGTGGTGCCGTCCTCGCCGAAGCAGGACATGTACTGCCCGAGGTCGTAGCCGGGCGCGTAGTCCTGCTCCCCTAGCAGGGAACCGTCGTCCGCCTCATGGCCGTTGATGTCCCCGACGACCCGGATCACCTTGGGCGTGGCGGGGTCGCCGCCGTTCGCCAGGGCCTCCTTGAGCTCGGCGCGGGTGTGCACCGTCCACGTCGTGCCGCCCGCTCCCCCGGTGGTCCCGGCGGCCCAGCCTTCCGGGCCGCGCCCTGCGGCGGAGGCCGGCGGGGCCGCCGTCAGCAGGAGGCCCGCCAGCAGCGCGGCGGCCGCCGCCCTACGCACGGGGCCGCCAGTCGCGCAGATACGTCCGCCTGGTGTGCGACGCGGCTTCCGCCGGTGTCAGCAGGGGCCGGTTCTCCGGGACCGTGATCACCGCGCCGGGACCGGAGTTGCCGTACTCCCGAAAGCGCATGGTCTGCCAGGGGTACGCCTCGCGCATGTTGGTGTACGGCGTCACCGCGTCGATGCCGGGTCCGATCCGGGTGTCCCGGACGACGAGGGAGGGCCAGGCCGTCGTCTCGTACGTCGGCACCCAGGGCCGGGCCAGCTTGTACGCCCCGTCCTCGGCGCCCGAGGTGATGCGGGAGCGCAGGGCGAGGATGCCGTACGGGTTGGCGCGGGCGGTGGACGGGGCGAAGACCATGCCCTTGGGGGTGAAGGCCACGTCCCGCTGGAGGGTATGGAAGTGGCATTCCTCGAAGACGGCGGTGGCCCGGCCGAAGACGAAGTCGACGTCGCCCTCGATGTAGCAGTGGTGGAAGTACTGCCGGTCGAAGGCACCGAGCGCGGTCGTCTCGACGAAGACGGTGTCCTGGTGGGCCAGCAGGCGCACGTTCTCGAAGTGGGTGCGGTCGCCGTACGTGTAGGACGCCACCGCCTGGGTGCCGGTGATCTCGGGGTGGTCGGCGCGCAGCCAGTCGTTGGCGAGCGTGAGGTCGCGGACGGTGAGGCCGGGGGCCGCCGAGGTGAAGGTGGCGGAGCCCGCGGTGCCGTGGGTGCCGGAGCCGTCGGGCTTGGGGGTGCCGTTGGCGTTGTCGTAGACGATGACGGTGCGGCGGGGGTCGCGGGTGGCGCCGCGCAGGGTCAACTCCGCCTTGGATGCTGGGATGTTGACGACTTCGCGGTAGGTCCCCGGGTGCACGACGATCGTCCAGCCCGGTCCGTCCACCGCGTCGACGGCCGCCTGGACCGAGTCGCCGGGGCGCACGTGCAGGACCCGGCGGCCGGAGGCGAGCGCGGGAGCGGCCCCCGCGCCGACGGCCGCCAGTCCCCCGGCGATGCCCGTCAGCAGGGTGCGTCTGCGCATGTCAGCACGGCTCCTTCCACGGCTCCCAGTCGCCGAGGTAGGCCGCGCGGGTCGCCGACGCGGCCTGTTCGGCGGTGAGTTGGGGGCGGTTCGCGGGGACGGTGACCGCCGCGCCCGGTCCGCTGTTGCGGTACTCGGCGAAGCGCTGGTTCTGCCAGGGGAAGGAGTCCGACATGGCGGCGTAGGGCGCGACCGCGTCGATGCCGGGGCCCAGCCGGGTGTCACGGACGACGAGCGACGGGCGGGCGGTGGTGTCGGAACTGGGCACCCAGGGGCGGGCGAGCTTGTAGTGGCCGTCGGGGGCCTCGCTGCTCACCCGGCTGCGGGTGACGAGGTATCCGCGCGGGTTGGCGCCCGCCGTGGAGGGCGCGAAGACGAAGCCGTACGGGGCCGAGGTCAGGTCGGTCCGGGTCAGGGTCCGGAAGTGGCAGTTCTCGTACACGGCGGTGGCCCGGCCGAAGACGAAGTCGACGTCGCCCTCGGCGTAGCAGTGCGAGAAGTACTGGCGGGCGAAGACGGTCAGGGCCATGGAGTCGGCGTACAGGGTGTCCTGGTGGCCGAGGAAGCGGCAGTGGTGGAAGGCGGAGCGGTCGCCCTGCACCTTGATGGCGACGGCCTGGGTGCCGCTGATGCCGGGGTGGTCGGCGCGCAGCCAGTCGTTGGCGAAGGTGAGGTGACGGGCGGTGAAGCCGTCGGCCTTCACGGTGGTGGTGGCGGAGCCGGTGGTGCCGTAGGTGCCGGAGCCGTCGGGTTTCGGGGTGCCGGCGGCGTTGTCGTAGACGATCACGACCTCGCGCGCGTCCGTGCCGGCGCCGAGCCAGGTCATCTCCGTGCGGCTCGCGTCGACGGCGACCGTCTCCCGGTACGTCCCCGGCGCGATGACCAGCGTCCAGCCGCTGCCGCCGGCCGCGGTCACGGCGGCCTGGACGGTGGTGTGGTCACCCCGGCCGACCTGGTCGACGTAGAGGGTCGTCGGGGTGAGGCGTGCGGCCGGGGAACCGTAGCGGCCGAAGGGGCGGGGGCGGGCGGTGGCCCGGGTGGGGAGCGAGGCGAGGCCGAGGGCGGCGCTCGCGGTCAGGAACCCCCTTCTGGAGAAGGGGAGTCGGCGTTCGGGCGAGGGCATGCGGGTGCTCCTTCGCTGGCTCTTTCGGGGGTGCGGGCCGGGGCTGCGCGCCCCGGCCCGGTCGGGAGAGGGGTCAGCGCAGGTGGCCGGCGCCCGCGCGGTACGCGACGATCCCCGGGACCGCCTTGGGGTGGTCGACCTTGGTCCGCAGGGTCGGCTTCCATCCGGCGCCCGACTGGAGGGTCTCCGACGGGATCTCCGCGTTGTGGACGGCGATCAGGTCGGTCCGCCTGCCGTTGACGTAGTTGTTCTCGGCGGTCAGCGGGGCCTCGCTCCACTTCTTCAAAGCCTTGCCGACGCTCGCCCCGGGCGGCAGCGAGATGGCGTTGTCGGTGGCGTGGAGCTGCGAGGAGATGCCGACACCGAAGATGTAGTAGTCGTCCTGCTGTTCCTCGTTCACCACGTAGTGGTTGTTGTAGACGTCGACCTGCCCGAACCGCACGCGCGGGGAACGCTGGAGGATCCCGTCGAAGCGGTTGTGGTGCATGGTGACCTTGAGCTTGCCGGCGTCGATGGCGGCGAGGCCGTCGCCGTTGCCGATCAGCATGTTCTTGTCGTGGTTCTCGTAGCGGTTCCAGGACACGGTCACGTGGTTGGAGCCGCGCACGATGTCCGTCAGCCCGTCGTGCTGCTGGAAGACCTTGCCGAAGTAGACGGGCCGCTCGCTGTCGGGGAAGCGGCCGTCGGTGAACGTGTTGTGGTCGAGCCACACGTGGTCCGTGCCGTAGACGACCACGGTGTCGTACTCGGAGTTCCAGTTGCCGGTGTTGTTGTCGTCGGTCGGGTCCCACTTGGGGAAGCAGTCGAGCGGGGCCTCGATGGTGAGGTTGCGCAGGATGACGTTCGAGACGCCGAAGATCTGGAGGCTGCCGCCGAGGATGCCGGAGTTCTTCCCGACGCCGACGATGGTGGTGTTGCTGGGGACGAAGGCCTTGATCTGCGCATTCTGGTTGGCCATGGACGCGACCCGCGCGTCCTCCTGCGGCCCCATGGCGACCTTGTCGTTGCCGTAGACGGCCGGGTCGTAGTCCTTGAGGTACTGCTGGAGGTCGTAGCCGCCGGTGACGAAGGCCTCGCAGCCCTCCGAGACGGCGTCGATCATGCCCTTGACCTTGATGATCCTGGGTGCGGTGCCGCCGGCGGCGAGCGCGGCCTTGAACTCCGCCCAGGTGGTGACCGTGTAGACGTGCTCGGCGTCGGCGGCCGAACCGCCGGTCGTGCCGGCGCCCTCGGAGCCCCAGCCGTCGTTGGCGCCGAGGACCTGGCGGCCGAGGTCCCGGGAACCCGCCTCGGCACCGGTGCCGGTGAGACCGAGGACGAGCGCGGTGCAGCCGATCAGCACGGCGGACTTTCTCATGGCATGCCCATGCCAGACCTGTGTGTTCATGGTGCGGCTCTCTTCTCTGCGGTTCGGGATGGTTACGCGGCGGCTTGTGGCCAGGTGATCCACGACTCGGGGATCACCTGGTCGAGCCGGCGGACGTCCTGCGGGGCCAGCACCCGGGTGCGCAGCAGCTCACGCGCCACCAGCCGGGCCACGGCGATCGCGCCGGGCGGGTTGAAGTGCGTGTTGTCCTGCTCGGTCGCCGTCCAGTTGAAGTACGTCTTCGTGCCCTCGACACCGAGCTCCTGCCACAGCGCGAGCGACAGGGCCTGGAGGTCGAGCAGCGCGACGCGTTCCTGCTCGGCGAGCGCACGCATCGCCGCCGGATACTCGCCATGGGTCGGCACGGCCTTGCCGCCCGTGTCGAACCTGCGGCGCTCCACCGGCGTCGCCAGCACCGGCCGGGCGCCCCGCGCACGGGCGCCCTCGACATAGAGACGCAGATGGTCCTGGTACGTCGTCCAGGGCTCGGTGTACCGAGTGGGATCCTCGGCCTTCTCGTCGTTGTGCGCGAACTGGATCACCAGGAAGTCGCCCGGCCTGATCGCGCCGAGGACGACGTCCAGCCGCCCTTCGTCCACAAAGCTCTTCGAACTGCGCCCGTTCACCGCGTGGTTGGCGACGGCCAGCCCCTTGCGCAGGAAGAACGGGATCGCCATCCCCCACCCGGTCTCGGGTGCGGCGGCGGCGTATTTCTGGGCCGCGGTGGAATCACCGGCGATGTAGAGGGTCCGGGAACGGCGGCTTCCGGAGGCCTGGGCAGTGCCGGTCGCGGCGAGGCCGAGGGGAACGGCCGCGACTGCCGCGGTGGTTACTTGTCTGCGGGTGAGTGACACGGGGGTGCCTTTCTCAAAGGCGTGCGAACTAGATCTGTGCGGTGGTGCCTTTCACGTGGGGGGTAACCCCCGCGCCCCTGGTGTTCAGGGGCGCGGGGCGGTGCTTGACGTGCGTTACCGAAGTCTCAGCCGTTCCGCTCGTTCCACTCCGCCTGCGCCGTGTTCAGCTGGTCGGCGAGCGTGTCCAGGAACTCCTTCGCCTTCATGTCCCCGAGCAGCACCTTCTGGAGGTTCGGCTCGTTGTCGGCCTTGGAGATCGTGTTCCAGTCGGGCAGGTAGTACGGCAGCTGCACGATCGTCGTGGACCCGTCACTGAGC
This sequence comes from Streptomyces lincolnensis, assembly GCF_001685355.1. Taxonomy (GTDB): domain Bacteria; phylum Actinomycetota; class Actinomycetes; order Streptomycetales; family Streptomycetaceae; genus Streptomyces; species Streptomyces lincolnensis. The sequence continues at coordinate 2,578,865 of NZ_CP016438.1, forward strand.
GCCGCGGCGGCCAGCTTCGTCGGCTCCGCCTCCGACACCCACGCGTCCTTGGCCGCGTCGGTGTTCGACGGCACCTGGCCCGCGGACTTGTTGAACTTCGAGTTCTCCGCGGCGGACGTGGCGAACTCGATGAACTTCCAGGCCGCTTCCTTGTTCTTGGAGCTCTTGAACAGCCCCAGTCCGTCGACGGGGTTGGACACCTGGACCCGCTTGCCGGCGAGACCGGTCGGCTGCGGAATGCCCCGGAACTTGTCGACCCCGAGCGCCTTCACATGGTCCTGGTAGGAACCCAGGTTGTGGTTCAGCATTCCGATCGTGCCGGAATCCCACTGGGCGACCATCTTGGTGAAGTCGTTGTTCAGGTCGGCGGCCGGGGTGACCTTCTTGTAGAGGGCCGCGTACTTCTCCAGCGCCGCGACGTTCTTGGGGTCGTTGACCGTCGTCTTGTCGCCGTTCCAGAACGAGGTGATCCCGCTCTGCCCGTACATCGCGTCCAGCGCCTGGGCTATGGAACCGGCGCCGCCGCGGATGGTGTAGCCGAACTCGTTCTTCTTGGCGTCGGTGAGCTTGTCCGCGGCCTCGTAGAACTTGTCCCAGGTGGTGGGCGCGTCCAGGCCCGCCTGCTCGAACAGGTCGGTGCGGTAGTACAGGACGCCGTTGTTGGCGGAGGTCGGGATGGAGTACAGCGTGCCGTCACCACCGCCGGCCGCCTTCAGCGACTTGACCATGTCCTCGTTCATCTTGCCGTTCAGCGAGGACTTGGTGAGCCGGTCGTCCAGCGGCTCCAGGGCGTTCTGGGCGGCGAAGCCGGCGAGCATCGCGGCGCCGACACCGCCGACGTCGGGCAGGCCGCCGCCCTGGAGGGCGGTGTCGACCTTGGACTGGTAGTCGGTGGAGGGGATGCCGACGTACTCGACCTTGATGTCCGGGTTCGCCTTCTCGAAGTCGGCGATGACCTCCTTCCAGATGTCGGTGCGCACACCGCCGTTGTTGTCCCAGAAGACGATCTCGCCCTTGCCGCTGCCCTCTTCGCCCTTGTCACCGCCGGTGCCGCTGCCGTCGTCACCGCAGGCGGTGGCGGTCAGGGCGAGGACGGAGCCCAGAGCGACGGCCACGGCGGCGCGCCTGCTTCTGCGGATGCTGATCTTCATTGGTCGGCTCTCTTCTTCTGGTTCAAACACTTCTTGATGGAGCGAAGCTCAGGTGGGGCTGTGGGGCTGTGCAGGGGTGGTGCTGTGCAGGGGTGGAGCTATGGAGTTGTGGGGGTCAGTGGCGGGCGTACGGCGCCCAGCCGTCGGTGCCCGCGAGGTAGTCGGCGACGGTGTGGTCCCGGGCCGCGGTGTCGCTCATCTGCGGCCGGTCCGCGGTCACCCCGGCGCCCGGCCCGCGGTTGTGGTACTCGGTGAAGCGCGCGTCCTTCCACGAGAAGCCGCTCATGTCGGTCCACGGCGAGGACTTGATCGCGGCGGGCAGCCAGGTGTCGCGGATCAGCACCTGGGCGACGGCGTTCGGCTCCCCGCCCGGGTGCCACGGCCGCCCCAGGTGGAAGGTCCCGGCCGGCGCGTCGCTCACGATCCGCGAACCGGTGATCAGGAAGCCGTACGGGTTGCCGGTCCAGGTCGAAGCGGCCGTGATGTAGCCGTTGTTGCTGTCCGAGCCCCGGCTCAGCGCCCGGATCACGGACCGCTCGACGACGGTGGTGGCCCGTCCGTAGACGAAGTCGACGTCGCCCTCGATGTAGGAGTCGCGGACGTAGACCCGGCTGATCACGTCCAGCTTGGGGCTGTCGGTCATCAGGGTGTCCTGGTTGCCCAGGAACGCGGTGTCCTCGAAGACGATCCGGTCGCCGGTCGTCTTCATGGCGAGGGCCTGCTCGCCCTTCAGCTCGACCGCGGCCTCGTCGAAGTCGTTGCTGAAGGTGAGGTTGCGGGCGGTGACGTCGTTCGCCGCGATCCGTACCGTCGCGCTGCCGGTCGAACCCCCGTACTCGGCGGGCGTGTCGAAGACGATGACGGTGTCGGACCGGTCCTGTCCAGTCCCCTGGAGCACGATGTTCGGCTTGGTCGCGGGGATGAGGACCTTCTCCCGGTACGTCCCCGGAGCCACCGCGATCGTCACCGGCACGGTGTTGCCGGCGGGCACGGCGTCCACGGCGGCCTGCACGGTCGGGTGGTCGGCCGGGACCCGCAGGGCCACCCCGATCCGCTTCTGCGGGCCGGAGAACTTTTTCACCAGCGCCGGGACGGCGGCCGCCGGGTCCAGCCGGTAGGCGTAGAACTCCCGCGGGTCGAAGGCGGCGCCCCACGCGTCGTGCCGTCCGCTCGTGTTCCGCAGGATCGACCCGCGCTGCACCAACTCGGCGGTGGCGTCGGCCTGGTAGGGGTGCTGGACGTCCTGGTAGTAGCTGTTCTCGATGACCATCTTCGTCCGGCCGCGCGACCAGTTCCCGTACGTCCACACGGGGTCGCCGGGATCCACCTGTGCCGTCAGGTAGTTGTTGTAGAGGTGGGCGTAGGCCGCGTTGTCCACGGACGGGTTGCGCTGCTTGGTGTTCGCGAACCAGTTGTGGTCGATCGTGATCTGCGTCCTGACGTTGGTGGTCCAGCCCAGCCCGAACGTCTTGTTGTTGTTCTCGAAGCGGTTGTAGGAGACGGTGATGTACTCGCTGTCCTTGCGGACGTCGAGCTGCCCGTCGCAGATGTTCGAGAAGCGGTTGTGGTCGACCCAGACGTGGTGGACGGTGTCCATCTGGATGCCGTCGAAGTCGGTGTCCTTGCAGTCCCAGTTGCCCTCGACCGCCGAGTCGCGGATCGTCATGTTGCGGATGATCACGTTGTGCGTGCCGGGTGCGAGGTGGAACTCGCCCTGCACCAGTTCACCGCCCGTGCCGACGCCGACGATCGTCTTGTCCGAGGCGACGGTGACGCTCGCGCCGAAGGGCTGCGCGGTGATCGTGCCCTGGACACGGATGACGTACGGCTCGGGCGCCGCCGCGTACGCGGCCAGCGAGGCCTGGTCGGTGACGGTCACGACCTTGCCGCCCGCCCCGCCGGTGGTCCCGCCGGCCAGCGAGGCGAACCCGTGCGGCCGGTCGCTCCAGCGGTCGGCCGCACCCGAGGAGGCCGGCGACGGGACCGACGAGGAGGCCGGCGCGGGGGTCGCCGCACGGGCGTCCCCGAGCGACCCGAGGAACAGGGCGCCCACCAGGGCGAGCACGGCGGCCACGACTCTGGCGTGCCCCGGTCTCAGTAAACGCTTGCTACGGAAGTGCGTCATTGCGGCTCCCAACAGGCGGACGGGGTGGGTTACAGCGGGGTGATCCGGAACCGGGTGAAGCTCGCCGCGCCGGCGTGTCCCGGTCCGGCGGGTGCGAGGGCGAACAGTCCGAGCAGGGCGCCGACCCAGCGCCAGGGGGTGGCGGCGAAGACCGGTCCCGAGGGAGTCGGGCCCTCCCCGATGTCGTAGAAGAAGCGGCAGCGCGCCCCGGCGCCGATCTCGATCCGCAGCCGTGCCCGTCCCTCGGGAGCGAGCCGCGGATGGTCGGCGTCCCGTTCCTTCTCGGCGACCGCTTCGGCGAACCGGTGCACGAGGTGGACCTCACCGTCGGCGCCCCGCTGGAGGCCGATCCAGCCGAACGCGTCGCCGAGGACCGCGAGGCCCGCGCGGGCGCCCGGTTCCTCGCCGTGCAGGGTCAGATCGACCTCGACGGCGGACGGGGTGCCCGGCAGCCGCTGGGTCAGGACGTGGGGCAGCTTGCGCAGGTCGTGCGCGTCGGCCGAGCGGACGCAGGCCAGGCGGAGGCCGTCCCCGGAGTGCTGGGTGGCCCAGCCGTCCTGCGGGTTGGCCGTCCACTGCCACTGACGTCCGAAGCGTCCGCCGGGGAAGTCGTCGTCGGTGGCCGGGGCGGCGGCCGACTGCTCGGGCAGGTCCGGCTTCCTGTGGACGGCGACGGGGGCGCCCTCGTCGCCGAGCACCGGCCAGCCGTCCGTGCCCCAGCGCATCGGCTGGAGGTGGACGACCCTGCCGTAGGCGCCCTTCTGCTGGAAGTGCAGGAACCAGTCCTCGCCGGACGGGGTGCGCACCCAGCCGCCCTGGTGGGGGCCGTTGACGTCGGTGTCCCTCTGCTCCAGGACGATCTGTTCCTCGTACGGTCCGAAGAAGCCGCGCGAGCGGAAGGCGCCCTGCCAGCCGGTCTCCACTCCCCCGGCCGGCGCCAGGATCCAGAACCAGCCGTCGTGCCGGTACAGCTTGGGGCCTTCGAGGGTGAACCAGCCGGGAATGCGGTCCCCGTCGACGATCACCTTGCCCTCGTCGAGAAGTGACGTCCCGTCAGGGTGCATCCGGTGCCCGGTGAGACGGTTCTTGATGCCCGAGCGGGACTTCGCCCAGGCGTGCACCAGATAGGCCTCACCGGTCTCGTCGTCCCACAGCGGGCAGGGGTCGATGAGCCCCTTGCCCGCCTTGACGAGGTGCGGACGTGTCCAAGGGCCCCTGATCCCGGGGGCGTTGACCTGGAAGATGCCCTGGTCGGGGTCGCCCCAGAAGATCCAGAAGCGGTCGTCGTGGTGCCGGAGGGAGGGTGCCCAGACACCGCAGTCGTGCCGCGGCGCCGCGAACTCCGCGCCCGGTTCCAGCCGTTCGAGGGCGTGGCCGACCAGGGTCCAGTTGACCAGGTCGCGCGAGTGCAGCAGCGGCAGGCCGGGGACGCGGCCGAAGCTGGAGGCCGTGAGGTAGAAGTCGTCGCCGACGCGGACGACGTCCGGATCGGACCAGTCGGCGTTCAGGATCGGGTTCGTATACGTCATGGGGTCCGTGTACGTCACTGGCTGACCGCCTTCCGCACCAGGGCCGCCGCCTCGTGCCGGTCCAGGCGGCCGTCCGCGACCACGGTGACGATCCGCCGTACCACGGTGTCGCCGGGCGGGATCGGCAGCCGCGCGTCGTGGGCCAACGACGAGCCCACGCCCGGGTATTCGGCGGTGCGCACGAACCAGGGGTCACGGCGGGTCTGCTCCGTGGCGCCGGCGAAGACCAGCGTCCAGGCGGCGCCGGCCAGGGCTATCCACCCGGCGCGGGTGCCGTGCAGGGCCGACTCGCCCTCGGTGTCGGCGCTGAACACCTCCGGCGCCTCCTGCTCCTTGCGGGCCCGCCAGAAGAACCCGCCGTAGGCCGCGCCGGGGCGGCCGTTGGTGGCCGGGCTCCCGATCGACAGCTCCTCGGGGGTGACGTTGGTGAGGGAGAAGGTGAAGTCCAACGCCCAGGCCGTGTCGGTGAGTTCGGTGGCGGCGACGGTACGGCGCTCGCGCAGCAGCTCGGCTCCGGCGGCGACCCAGCGCAGTTCCTCGACGAAGCCGTCCGGGTCGCGCAGCTGGAACGTGGTGTGGCGCTGGGCTCCGTGGTTGTCGAGCTCGGTCGGCCCCCGGTCGCGGACGTAGGTGCGTCCGCCCCAGAAGTTGAACCCCTCGACGTCGGGAACAGCGACACCGACGCCGAGGTGGTGGGTGTGGTCGGCGGGGCTCAGTTCGGTGACCGCCGTGCCGGCCAGGGTGGTGACGGGGTGCAGGTAGGGGCGAGGGCTGAGCCGGGCGGGCAGCTCGGGCCGGGTGATGTAGCGGCCGACCGGGCGGCCCGCGATCCGCAGGACCGGTGAGTCGTTGGTCGTCATCAGGTGCTCACCTCTTTCGGTGGCGCGGCAGCGAGCGCCCAGGGGGCGCCCAGCTCGGAGTAGAGCGAGAGGGTGTCGGCGGCGGCCGTGACGAGGCCGTCGATGCCGGGCACGACCCGGCGGTTCTCCTCGGGGATCAGGTGCCAGGCCTGCTCCGGCAGCGGGGCCGGGTCGGGGGCCAGCCGGATCGCCTCGACGACCTTCATGAACGCGCCGGTCCCGTCCGGGGTGACCAGCAGGCCGGCGCCGTCGGTGAGGTGGTCGACCAGGTTCTCCAGCAGGTCGGTGCGGCCGAACTCGTACTCCTCGGGCCCGTGGTCGGCGCGCTGGAGCAGGACGCGGTCCTGCTTGTACCAGAACGTGATCCGGCCGCGGCTGCCGTGCACCAGGACGTACGGGTCGTCGGGGTGCTCGGCGCACAGGGTCGCGGCGACGGTCACCGGCAGGCCCCCGGCGGTGGTGACGCGGACGCAGGAGGTGTCGTCGGACTCGATGTCGTTGGCGCGCAGCAGCTCGGTCTCGATGCCGGTGACGTCCTCGGCGCGGGCGGCCCCGGCCAGCGCGAGACCGGTGGCGACGGCGTGCGCGAGCGGGTTGGTCAGCGCTCCGTCGATCACGTCGACGCCGTTCATGCGGCGCCGGCCGGCCCAGGGTGCCCGGCGGTAGTACTCCTCGGCGCGCGCCCAGGCGCCGGCCCCGCCGACGCCGGTGATCTCGCCGATCGCACCCTCGGCGATCATCTCGCGGATCGCGGGCACGGCGTGCGAGCCCAGCGACTGGAAGCCGATCTGGCAGGCGACGCCGGCCGCGGCGACCCCGTCGGCCATCCGCCGGTACTCGGCGTACGACGGGGCCGGCGGCTTCTCCAGCAGGACGTGGACGCCCTTGGCGGCGGCCGTGAGCGCCAGGTCGGTGTGGGTGGGGATCGGGGTGCAGATCACCGCGATCCGCGCGCCGGTGGAGTCCAGCAGCGCGCCGAAGTCGGCGGACTGCTCGGGCGTGCCGAGGCCCTCGGGCAGTTCGCCCCCGGTCAGCGGGGTCAGCTCGCAGATGCCGGCGAGACGGACGATGCCCTTGTCCTGGAGCCTGCGGATGTTGTCCAGGTGCCAGCGCCCGTGTCCGCGCGCGCCCGCCAGGACGATGTCGATGGTCGTAGAGCTCACAGCAGCCTCCCTGCGCCCGCGCCGCGTGCCACCTCTCGGTCGGCCGTGGCGGCGCTGTCGATCTTTGTGTGCAGGGTAGGTGTCCAGCCGACGTCCGCCGTGAGATCACGCTCGCTGCCCGAGTTGTAGGCGTTGTGGATGGCGAGCAGGTCCACCGGATAGCCGTTGAAGAGGGTGCCCCGCTGGTGCAGGGCGGTGCCGTTCCAGCTCTTGACCAGGTCGGCGGCCTCGACGTGGCCGGGGGTGTGGAAGGCGTTGTTCTCGGCGTGGATCGCGGACTCGGTGGAGACGCCGATCGAGTAGCGGTAGTCGTGGGCGTCCTCGGGGACGACGTACCGGTTGTTGTAGAGGTGCACCTGTCCGAAGCGGACGCGCGGCGCGCGCTGGACGACGGACTCGAACTCGTTGTGGTGCAGGGTCACCCGGAGCCTGCCGCGGTCGCCGGTGGCCGTGTCGCCGTTGCCGATGAGCATCGCCTTGTCGTGGCCGGCGAACCGGCTCCAGGAGACGGTGATCAGGTCGGACCCGTTGGTGATGTCCAGCAGGCCGTCGTGGCGCAGGTAGTTGCGGGCGAAGTGGGTGGGCTCGGCGGCGTCCGGGTGGCCCTTGTCGCTCAGGGTCACGTGGTCGACCCAGACGTGTGTCGCCCCGGACAGCCACAGGGTGTCGTAGGCCGTCTTCCAGTCGCCGAGGCCGCCGGTGTTGGGCTGCCAGACGGGGAAGCAGTCGTAGGCGTCCCGCAGGTCGAGGTTGCGGACGATGACGTTGTCCGCGTTCTTGACCTGGAGGCTCGCGCCCTTGAGGACGGCGCTCTTGAGTCCCACGATCGTGGTGTTCGAGCCGACGAGCAGTTCGACCCGCTCGGCCTGCTTCTTCGCGGAAGCCTGGCGGGCCACCTCCTGCTCGCCGCTCGGCTTGGCGGACCCCCAGGTGCGGGGGTCGTAGGCGGCCAGGTACTTCCTGAGGCTGTAGCCGCCGGTGGTGTAGTCGGAGCAGTCCAGGTGGTCGCCGTCGTCGTCGGTGTTGGCGTCGATGGTCCCGGCGATCTTGATGATCTTCGGGGTGGCGCTGCCGCCGTCCAGGGCGCGGACCAGTCCGGCGCGGTCGGTGACGGTGAAGACGTGGTCCGCGTCGGCGGCCGATCCTCCGGTGGTGCCCGCTCCCGCGGCGGCCCACCCGTCGTTCGCGGGCAGGGTGTCGCGGCCGAGGTCGCGGGCCTCGGCGTGGGCGGGAATGCTCAGGATCCCCAACATGGCTCCCACAGCGACGATGTGACGGAGCCTCATACCCTCACCGCCTCGGCGTCGCGGCGCAGGACCGACCGCTCGCGACGGCCCGCGGCCCGCCGGACGGCCCTGCCGGGTCGACGGCCACCCGCCACGCGGGTGCCGACACCGGCACTCGCGCTCGCACCCTCGACCATCCGGCCGTGCAGCGCGGCCGAGGTGTCGCGGGAGCCGCCCCGGGCACCGGCGTGGGCCGGGCGATCCAGGTCCTCGGACCCGGCCGCCCCCGTCCCCGCGCTCGTCCGACGGAGTCTCATCCCTTCACCGCCCCCGCGCTGAAGCCGGTGATCAGCCACTTCTGGATGAAGGCGAACACGACCACCACGGGTACGGCGGCGATGATGCCGCCCGCGGCGAGCGCGCCGAGGTCGACGCTGTCCGCGCTCATCAGGGTGTTGAGGCCGACCGGGATGGTCTGCTTCTCCTGGTTGTTGAGGAACATCAGGGCGAACAGGAAGTGGTTCCAGGAGTGCACGAAGGCGAAGGAGCCGACGGCGATCAGACCGGGCCGCAGCAGCGGCAGCACCACGATCCGGAAGGCCGTGAACCTGTTGCAGCCGTCGACCCAGGCCGCCTCCTCCAGGGAGTACGGCACGTTCTTGATGAAGTTGCTGATCAGGATGATCGACAGCGGTAGCTGGAAGACCGTCTCCGCGAGGATGACGCTGCCCAGCGAGTTGATCATCTGGAGCTCGGCGAAGATCTCGAACAGCGGCACCAGCAGCAGCGCGCCCGGCACGAACTGGGAGCACAGCAGGCCGAGCATGAAGGCCCGCTTGACCTTGAAATTGAACCGGGCGAGGGCGTAGCCGCCGGCCAGCGCGACGAGGGTCGTCATCAGCAGGGTGGCGACACCGACGAGCACGCTGTTCTCGAAGTAGGTGCCGAAGGACCGCTCGGTCCACACCTTCTCGAAGTGCTGGAACGTCATCGGCCAGGGCAGCAGCGAGGTCGAGCCCGGCGGGCGGACCGCGAAGAGCAGGATCCAGTAGAACGGGATCAGGGTGAAGACGAGATAGATCGACAGCGGCAGATAGATCTGCCAGCGCGGGACCTCGTCCCAGTTGTGGCCGGCCTTCAGCGGGCGCGGGGGGTCCAGGGTCGGGCGCGCGGGAGCGGGCGCCACCTTGGTGGCCTCCTTGGTGATCACTTGTCCTGACCTCCGAACTTGCTCAGCCGCAGATAGACCATCGAGCAGAACAGCAGGATCACGAACGCGACCGTGGTCAGAGCGGACGCGTAACCGAAGTTGTGGGCGTCGACGGATGTGTTGGCGATGTAGAGCGGGAGGGTGGTCGTCTCCCCCGCCGGGCCGCCGCCGGTGAGCGTGTAGAGCAGGTCGACGTTGTTGAACTCCCACACCGCGCGCAGCAGCGTGGACAGGACGATGGCGTCCTTCAGGTGCGGCAGCGTGATGTGCCAGAACTGCTGGATCCGGCTGGCCCCGTCGACCTCGGCGGCCTCGTAGAGATCCTTCGAGACGGACTGGAGGTCGGCGAGGATGAGGATCGCGAAGAAGGGCACACCGCGCCACAGGTCGGCGACGATCGCCGCCGGGAAGACGGTCGAGGTGTCCGACAGCCAGCTGGTGCCGTAGCTGCCGATGCCCATGTCCGCGAGGTAACGGGTGATGCCGGTCTGGGAGTTGTAGAGCAGCACCCAGATCGCGGAGGTCAGCACGCCGGAGACTGCCCACGGGGAGAAGACCATGGCCCGTCCCAGCGCCCGGCCCGCGAAGGTCTGGTTGACGATGAGGGCCAGCGCCAGCCCGAACAGCAGCTGGAGGCCGACCTCGACGACGACCCATTTGGCGCTGAAGACCAGGGTGTCCCAGAAGACGGGGTCGGTGGTGAAGGCGTGGACGAAGTTGTCGAAGCCCGCGTACCCGTTGCGCCACGGCTTGGTGGGGTTGTAGTTCTGCAGGCTGTAGTAGAAGACGCTGAGCACCGGGTAGGCGATGAAGCCCAGCATGAGCAGGGCCGCCGGGGCGATCAGCAGGTACGGGAGCCTGCGGGGCGTGGCGGAGGTACGGCGCCGCCGGGGTGGCGCGGGCGGTTTCGCCACGGCTGCGGCTTGGGCCATGACTGGTCTCCGTTCTCGGTGCGGGGTGCCTTCGGCTTGCTCTTGTGGTGCAGGAAGCGCTTTCTCTGTCTGCGTAGGTCGGCCCCTGTTCGCATTACGGGGTGCCTCTTGCTGTTGTGTGGCGGCTGCGGGTGCCTTGTGGCTGGTCGCGCAGTTCCCCGCGCCCCTTGGGTGGGGATGGTCAACCGGCGTGGGAATCCGGGGTTTTGCCCTGCCTTGCCAGGAACTCGAAGTCGCAGCCGGTGTCGGCCTGCGTGATCTGCTCGTTGTAGAGCGCGCCGTAGCCGCGCTCGTAACGGACCGGCGGTGGTGTCCACTCGGCCCGGCGGCGCTCCAACTCCTCGTCGTCCACGTTGAGTTGGAGGGAGCGTGCCTCGACGTCGAGGGTGATGGTGTCCCCGGTGCGGACCAGGGCGAGCGGTCCGCCGACGTAGGACTCGGGGGCCACGTGCAGCACGCACGTGCCGTAACTGGTGCCGCTCATGCGGGCGTCGGAGATGCGGACCATGTCCCGCACGCCCTGCTTGAGCAGATGGTCGGGCAGCGGCAGCATGCCGTACTCGGGCATGCCGGGCCCGCCCTTGGGTCCCGCGTTGCGCAGCACCAGCACGCTGTCGGCGGTGATGTCCAGCGACGGGTCGTTGATGGTCCGCTGCATGGTCCTGTAGTCGTCGAAGACGACCGCGCGTCCGGTGTGCTTGAGCAGGTGCCGCTCGGCGGAGATGTGCTTGATCACCGCGCCGTCCGGGCAGAGGTTGCCGCGCAGCACGGCGACCCCGCCCTCGCTCGCGACCGGGTTGTCGCGAGGCCGGATGACGTCGTCGTTGTGGACCTCGACGCCCTCGATCTGTTCCCCCAGGGTGCCGTTGACGGTCGGCCGGTCCAGGTGGAGCAGGTCGGTGATCCGTGAGAGGAAGGCGGGCAGGCCGCCGGCGAAGTGGTAGTCCTCCATGAGGTACGTCTGTCCGCCGGGCCGGACGTTCGCCAGCACCGGCACGGTGCGCGCGATGTGGTCGAAGTCGTCCAGGGTGAGCTTGACGCCCGCGCGGCCCGCCATGGCGATCAGATGGATGACGGCGTTGGTGGAGCCGCCGAGGCCGAGGACGGTGGTGACGGCGTCCTCGAAGGCCTCGCGGGTGAGGATCTCGGACGGCCTGAGCCCGGTCCAGGCGAGTTCCACGGCGCGGCGCCCGGAGGCGGCGGCCATCCGCTCGTGCCCGGAGTCGACGGCCGGGATGGAGGAGGCACCGGGCAGGGTCATGCCGAGGGTCTCCGCCGCCGCGGTCATCGTGGACGCGGTCCCCATGGTCATGCAGTGGCCCGGCGACCGCGCCAACCCGCCCTGGAGTTCCCGCAGTTCGCAGTCCGTGAGGTTGCCCGCGCGGTGCTCGTCCCAGTACTTCCACATGTCGGTGCCGGACCCGAGGGTCTCACCGCGCCAGTGCCCCGGCAGCATCGGCCCCGCGGGCACGAAGAGCGACGGTGTGTCGGCCGAGGCCGCGCCCATGAGCAGCGCGGGCGTCGACTTGTCGCAGCCGCCGAGGAGCACCGCCGCGTCGATCGGATACGACCGCAGCAGCTCCTCCGTCTCCATGGCGAGGAGGTTGCGGTAGAGCATCGGGGTGGGCTTCTGGTAGGTCTCCGAGAGCGTGGCGACCGGGAACTCCAGCGGGAAACCGCCGGCCTGCCACACTCCCCGCTTGACGGCCTCGGCGCGCTCGCGCAGATGGACGTGGCAGGGGTTGATGTCGGACCAGGTGTTGAGGACGGCGATCACCGGGCGGCCCTGGTACTCCTCCGCCTCGTAACCGAGCTGGCGCATACGGGCGTTGTGCGACCAGGTGCGCAGCTGGCCCTCGACGCCGTACCACTGGTGACTGCGCAGTTCCTCCGGCTTCAGGCGCTTTCTGTCGGTCATATCGACCACCCGGCGGCTATCGAGGCGACCTCGGCGCGTTCGGCCTCGGGCAACTCGCGGCTCGGCGGGCGCACTTCGCGGCGGCACAGGCCGAGGGAGGCGAGGGCCTCCTTGACGACGGTGACGTTGTTGGCGGAGCCGTTGGCCGCGCGCAGTTCCTCGAAGCGGCGGATCTGCTCCCAGACCTTCATGGCGGCCGGGTAGTCGCCGGACCGCAGCGCTTCGATCATGTCCAGCGAAACGGACGGGGCGACGTTGACCAGCCCCGACGTGAAGCCGGTGGCGCCCGCGGAGAAGTACGAGGGGGCGTAGGGCTCGGCGAGGCCGGCGACCCACACGAAGCGGTCGAGGCCGGCGTCCCGAGCGAAGGCGGCGAACCGGGCCGCGTCCGGGACGGCGTACTTCACGCCGATGACGTTGGGGCAGGAGTCGGCGAGCTCGGCGAGCCGGGCGCCGAGCAGCTGCGCGTTGCGGATGTACGGGACGACGCCCAGCTCGGGCACGGCCTCGGCGATGGCCCGGTGGTAGTCGACCCAGCCGGCCTGGGAGACGTAGGGGTGGACGGGCTGGTGGACCATCACCATCCGGGCGCCCCGTTCGCGGGCGTGGCGGGCGGAGGCGATGGCGGTGGGCACGTCGTGGCCGACACCGACGAGGATCACCGCCCGCTCGTCCGCCTCGTCGATGGTCAGCTCGGTGACCAGCTGCCGCTCCTGAGGTGTCAGGGCGTAGAACTCACCGGTGTTGCCGTTGGGCGTCAGCGTCCGGATGCCACCGTCGAGCAGACGACGCAGCAGGGCCCGGTGGGCGTCCTGGTCGACGGTGCCGTCCTCGGCGAACGGGGTCACCGGGATCGCCACCACGTCGGCCAGGGCCGCCCGTTGGGTCTCGAACGTCGTTGTCATGCCTGACCGTCCTCTCCCTGGGCCTCGGACTCCGCTTGCGGGAAGGCCCGTTCGACGAAGGACCCGATGTGGGCGTGGAGGGCGCGAGCCGCGCCGTCGGCGTCACCGCCGAGGGCGAGCCGCAGGATCTCCCGGTGCTCGCCGGCCTCCCGCTCCCAGGAGGGCGAGGCCGCCCAGGCGACGGCGGAGACGAGGGCTGCCTGGTCGCGGACCTCGTCGAGCATCCGGCCGAGCAGCGGGTTGCCGCACGGCAGGTACAGGGCGCGGTGGAACTCGCGGTTGGCGAGGGAGCGTTCGGCGGTGTCGGTGGCTGCGTCGGCCCGGGTCAGCGCGTCGCGGGCGGCGGCCAGGGAGGCTCCCCTGCGCACCGCGCGCCTGAGCGCCTCGGGTTCGAGGAGCAGCCGCACGTCGTAGACCTCGCGCGCCATGTCCGCGTCCACCATGCGCACCGTGACGCCCTTGTACTGGTTCATCACGACGAGACCGGTGCCGGCCAGGGTCTTGAGCGCCTCCCGCACGGGCGTCTTGGACACCCCGAACTGTGCGGCGAGCTCGGTCTCCACCAGGGCCTGACCCGGCGTCAACTGCCCGGTGAGGATGCGGTGTTTGATCCCTTCCAGCACGAACTGCGTGCGGGAGGGGATCGGCGTGGGCACAGAGGTCATGCGCGCCTCTCGGATCTCGCGTATCGGATCTCACGTATCGCGTCTCATATATGACGTACGAAGTACGACGCGTTGAAGGTAGGAGGGCCGCTGTGTTTCGTCAATGCTTCTGACAGAGGAAGTGGAGATTGCCTTCACACGGTGTGGGTCGCGCCCACCCGGGCGGTGGCGGTGCGTCCGCCGAAGACGGCGGCGGCCCGGACGGTGGCCGTCTCGGGGGTGAGGGTGGGCCCGACATGGGTGACGAGCAGCTCCCGCACACCCGCCTCACGGGCCGTGCGCCCGGCGTCCTCGGGCGTCAGGTGCACCTGTTCGCCTTCGCGATGCGCGTCGATGTCGGCCTCACAGAGGAACAGGTCGGCCCCGCGGGCGAGTTCGGTGAGGGAGTCACAGGGTCCGCTGTCCCCGGAGTACGCCAGGACCCGCCCGTCCGCCTCGGCGCGCAGCCCGTACGCCTCGACGTCGTGCGTGACGGCACGGGCCGTGAGCGTCAGGCCGCCGTGCCGGACGGTGTGACCGTCGTGCAGGGTCCGGAAGTCCAGCACGCCCTTCAGGAACCCGGTGTCGGCCCGCCCGAAGAACCCGGCGAGACGCTCCGCGCACCCGGCGGGGGCATGGACCGGAATGGGTGCGTCCGGCGTGAGCCCGCCGTAGGCGAGTCCGTATACGGCCGACAGCAGGTCGGCGTTGTGATCAGCGTGCAGATGCGAGATCCATACGGCCGTCAGGCGCGCCGGATCGGTGTGCCGCTGCAACTCCGCGAAGGTCCCCGGCCCGGCATCCACCCACACCTCGGCGCCCCCGCCCCGCAGCAGATATCCCGAGCAGGGCCGGTCCGGTCCGGGATGCGGAGAGGCGGTACCGAGGACGGTGAGCGTAAGCGACATGCGGGGAGCGTACGGGTCCCTCCGGGGCCGGCACTCCGCAATTTCCGTCCCTCGTCCGGTTGTCCGAGCGGAGGGAATTCCGGGGAGGAGGGGCGGAGTTGGGCGGCGCGGCCGCCGGGGCTCCTGGCGTCCGCGCGGTTTCCGGTCTCCGGGGGGCCGGTGTCGTCGGAGACTTCCGCGATCCTGCCGGGCCGGGAGGCTGCCAGACTCCCGGGCCGGTCGAGGGCGGCCGGGCCGCCCCGGTCGCGAGCACGGACGGAACCGGGCGGCGAGAACACCGGGGACCCGACGGTCCGCTGTTCCCGGTCGCCGATGCCGATGCCGTGCCGGGGTCCAATCCCGCCGGGCCGAGGCCGCCGGGTCACCCGGGCCGGCCGAGGGCGACGGCGCCACCCCGGTCGCGGGCGCAGACGGAACGCCGCGCACCGGAGCCGGACGGCTGAGGCCCTCGCGGGCCGCTGTTCCCGGTCGCCGCCGCCGATGCCGTGGCAGAGTCCCACCATCCCGCCGGGCCGGGACACCGCCGGGCGTCGGGCCGCCTGTTCGCGGGCGGTGTCGTGGCCGCCGGCCCGTCGAGGCCGTGCCAGGGCGTCCGGTCGGCGGCCGAGGTGAGGGCGTCGAGGAGAACACGTCGGCGCCGGCGAGGCCGACGCCGTAAAGCCCGAGGCCGACGGGTGGTCCCACAGGCGCCACCGGCCGCCCTGAGTTCGACGGGGAGCGCGAAGTGTCGTCGGTCAGGAATGACGCCCCCCGTCACCACCTCCCCAAGAACCAGTCCTCGCCCCCCTTCCCGTTCCCTACAACACCCGCGTCCACCCCGGATCCCGCCCGCTCAGGCCCACCGCGCGGTCGAGGAGTGGGGCGTCGTCCGGTACGGGGACGATCGGGCCGAAGATCTCGTCCCGGCTGGGATCGTCCGCGGATGCCTCCAGGAAGTCGTGGGCGGCACGCAGCGCGGCCGGGTCGGGTGTGTACTCCTGGCCGGTGGCGCGGGCCAGGTCCCAGCCGTGGATGACCAGTTCGTCGATCGCGACGGCGGCGGCGACCGCGCCGGGGAGGTCGACACCGCCGGCCCGGGTCATACCGGTCCACGCGGCCGGGTCCCGCCAGGCGTCGGCGAGTTCGTCCAGGACCTTGGGCAGCTCCTCGCGCCAGCCGGGGCCGATGTCGGGAACGCCGCCGGGGGCGCTGTCGGTCGTGGGGCCGAGGTCCTTGCGCCCGGCGTCCCGGAACGCGACGGTGAGCCCGAGCAGATGGCCCAGCAGATTCCGTACCGCCAGTTCCGGGCACGGCGTCGGGTCCGCCAGCTGCTCGTCGGTGACCTCGGCCGCGAGGCGGGCGATGACGAGGGTCTGCGGCCCCAGGTCGAGCATCGTGTCGGTCATGCGAAGGCTCCTTGGATGTCGGTTCCTGAAGGGCAGACCGCCCTCGGCACCGAAACTCATCGCCCTCCCACATGGCCACCTCGTCGCCGCCTCATCGTTCTCGTCGGGCACCCGTCCGTTCCGCGCGGCTTCCAGGGCATCTGCCCGATCCCCGCGCCCCCGCCTTAGGCCCACGATGACCAGGCATGACAACCACTCCATGGCCGCTCGTGCGGGTCCTGCGCGACCGCAACGCCGGCCTCTACCTGGCCGGGGTCGTGGTCTCCGGCTTCGGCACGTCCGCGCTGTGGCTGGCCTCCGGTGTCTGGGTCAAGGACCTCACCGGCTCCGACGGCCTGGCCGCGCTCTGTCTGCTCGCGATGTGGGCGCCCACCCTGGCCGGCCCCCTGCTCGGCGCCCTCGCCGACCGCCTGCCCCGCAGACCCCTGCTGATCGGCACGAATCTGGTGCCGGCGGCGCTGCTGCTCACCCTCCTCACCGTCGACTCCCCCGACCGCCTCTGGCTGCTGTACGCGGTCCTGTTCGTGTACGGCGCGGCCGGCGTCGTCCATGACGCGGCCGAGGCCGCCCTGATCGCGACCGCCGTCGACCGCTCCCTGCTCGGCGACTTCAACGGCCTGCGCATGACGGCCAGCGAGGGCATGAAACTCCTCGCCCCGCTGGCGGGCGCGGGCCTGTACACGGTGTACGGCGGCCCGGCCGTCGCGGTCCTCGACGCCGTCACCTTCGTGGCGGCCACCGGCCTGTACGCCTGCCTCCGCGTCCGCGAGCCCCGCCCCGAGCCGCCGACGACCGGCTGGCGGAAGCACACCGCCGAGGGCGCCCGGCACCTGTGGGCCCATCCCCGGCTGCGCCCCCTCGTCCTGGCGGGCGGCGCCACCATGCTCTGCGCCGGCCTCAACGGGGCCATGACCTACGCCGTCGTCGACGACCTCGGCCGCTCCCCCGCGTACACGGGTGTGCTGTACGCCGTCCAGGGCGCCGGCTCGGTCGCGGTCGGGCTGGCCTCCGGTCCCCTCCTGCGGCACCTGGGCGAGCGCCGGTTCGCCGCGTACGGCATCGCCCTGACGGCCGTCGCGACGGGACTGCGGGCCGTCCCGTCCGACGCGGTGGCGCTGGTGTGCGGGGCGGCGATCGGCGCGGGGCTGCCCTGTGTCCTGATCGCCACGCTGACGGCCGTGCAGCGCGAGACGCCGGACGCGCTGCTGGGGCGTACGGCCGCCACCGCCAACACCCTGGTGTTCACGCCGAACGTCCTCGGGCTGGCGGCGGGGGCGGCCCTGGTCGAACTGGTCGATCAGCGGCCCCTGTTGGCGGTGCTGGGCGCGGTCTGGCTCACCGTCGCCCTGCCGCTGCTTCAGAGGCCGGCGAGTGCCTCGCGCACCGACTCCAGGTCGCCGTCCGACGCCAACCCGGCGTGATACAGCCGTAGTTCGGTGGCACCGAGGCCCTGGGCGCGGGCCGCGTCCGCGGCGAGGGTGCCGGGGCTGCCGCCCATGCCGGAGACGACCCCGAAGTTGGCGGCGACGACGGCGCCCTCCCGGCGCTGTTCGGCGAAGGGCGTCAGCAGGGCGGGGCCGCCGGCGCACGGGACGACCACACCGTCCGCGACGGACAGGATGTGCGCGGGGTCGACGCCCGGGTTGGCGCCCACGTGGTAGGTGACCGGGTCGGCGTGGAGCAGCACCTGGAAGCCCTCGGGGGCGGCCGCGCGGACCGCGGCGACCGCCTCCTCCTGGAGGGTGCGGGCCCGTTCGTCGCGCCACGCGCGCGTGGCGGCCGCGTTCGCCTCGCCGAGGAGCTTCTCGACCCCGGTCCAGCCCTCGTCGGGCGCGCCCCGCCACAGCGGTTCCAGCGCGGCCCGGACGGCGGCGGCCAGTGCGTCGGCGTCCAGGCCCTGGGCGCCGTAGCCCTCCCGGCAGACCGTGCAGAAGCAGAGCGCCATCAGGTAGTAGCCGGCGTCGCCGAGCGGCACCCCGCCGGTCTTGTCGTGGGCGTGCAGGTGCTGGAGGCCGTACCAGCCGAGGGACTCCAGCTCGGTGCCGCGCGCCCCGGGCCGCACGGCCGCCTCGGCTGCCAGCGTGACGAGGTACTCGCGGGTGGCGGGCCGGGCGATGCACGGGGCCCACGCGTAGCGGTCGCCGTAGGCGTTGACGACCGAGGTGTCCGGGTGGTCGGCGCCGAGGCGGGAGTTGTGCGCGAGCACGACCCAGGTGTGCACCTCCAGACCCGCCTGTACGAGGGCCTCGGCGGCCTCGCCGAAGGCGTCCCCGGGGGCCCAGTCCCCGGCCGCGTACGGGCGCAGCTCGCGCCCCTGCCACCGGTCGTCCGTGGGGTAGAGCACGGCCGCGTGCTCGGCGGTGACGATGCGGTGGCGCGGGTGGCGGGGGGTCAGGGCGCGGGTGGAGTGGTAGGCGGCGGCGAGCGTCGCCTGCCGTACGCCGAGCGCGGCGATCCGCCCGGCGGCCTCCGGGTCGCCGTTCACGTCCCAGGGGTAGACGAACGTCGAGGCCTTCACTTGTCCTCCGCCTTCATGTGGTGCTGTGCGTTCACTTGTCCTCGTCCAGCAGCGCGTGGCCGCGCTCGATGATCCGGGCGAGCTGCTTGACATGATCCTCGGTCGGCTCGTGCAGCGGCGGGCGGACCTCCCCGACGTCGAGTCCACCCATCCGTACGCCCGCCTTGACGAGGGCGACGGCGTAGCCGCGGCCCTGGGCGCGCAGTTCGACGAAGGGCCGGTAGAAGCCGTCGAGCAGACGGTGGGCGGTGGCGTCGTCGCCGGTGCGGTGGGCCGTGTGGAAGGCGAGGGCGATCTCGGGCGCGAAGCAGAAGACGGCGGAGGAGTAGAGGGTGACGCCGATACCGCGGTAGGCGAGCTGGGTCTGCTCGGCGGTCGGCAGTCCGTTGAAGTAGAGGAAGTCGCCGGGGACCTCGGTGCGCACGGCGCTGATGATCCGCTGGAGCAGGTCGAGGTCGCCGAGTCCGTCCTTGAAGCCGATGATGCCGTCGGTGCGGGCCAGCTCGACGACCGTCTCGGGGGTGAAGAGGGCGTTGTCGCGCTGGTAGACGATCACCGGCAGCGCGGTCGCGGCGGCCACCTCGCGGTAGTGCCGCAGCAGGCCCTCCTGTCCGGCGATCACGAGGTAGGGCGGCATGGCGAGCAGTCCGTCGGCCCCGGCCGCCTCGGCGAGCCTCGCGTACCGCACGGCGAGGGCGGTGCCGTAGCCGGCGCCCGCGACGACCGGCACCCGGCCCGCCGTCTCCTGGACGGCCGCCCGCACGCAGGTCTCGAACTCCTCGGGCGTCAGGGCGTGGAACTCGCCGGTGCCGCAGCAGGCGAAGACGGCGGCGGCCCCCGCCTCCACACCGCGGCGCACATGGGTGCGGTAGGCGTCGAGGTCGACGGAGCCGTCGGGGCCGTAGGCGGTGACGGGGAAGAACAGGGGCCCGCTGGGGATGCCGAGTCGAGTGGCGAGGTCGGCAGGCGTCACAAGCTCTCCCTAGAACGAGGACGGGAACGTGCAGGCTTCGGAATGTGCAGGCTTCTGATCGAAGTTTATGTTTATGAACAGGGGCTACGCCACCCTTGACGAGCCAAGGAAATGATCCTTAGCTTGTCCACGAATGTGAATACTGTGCATTCATGCGGCCATCGACCCAAGGAGAACCGAGGATGCCAGCGCCCCGCACCGTTCTGCTCACCGGCGCCGCCGGTGGACTCGGCACCCTGATGCGGGACCTGCTCCCCGAGTACGGCTACCGGCTGCGGCTGCTCGACCTGCGGCCGATCGAGGGCGAGCCGGACGCGGTCGTCGCGGACCTCGCCGACAAGGACGCCGTACGCGAGGCCGTCCGGGGCGTCGACGCGATCATCCACCTCGCGGGCATCTCCCTGGAAGCCCCCTTCGAGAAGATCCTCAAGGCGAACATCGAGGGGACCTACCACCTGTACGAGGCCGCCCGCGAGGAGGGCGTCGGCCGTATCGTCTTCGCCTCCTCCAACCACGCGGTCGGCTACACCCCGCGCCCCCAGGGCGACGACCGGCTCATCCCCGTCGACACCCCGCGCCGCCCGGACACCTTCTACGGCCTGTCCAAGTCCTTCGGCGAGGACCTCGCGCAGTTCTACTGGGACAAGCACGGCCTGGAGACGGTCTCCGTACGCATCGGCTCCTGCTTCCCCGAGCCGACCAGCGTGCGCATGCTCTCCCTGTGGATGAGCCCGGCCGACGGCGCCCGCCTCTTCCACGCGGCCCTGACCTCGGAGAACGTGGGACACACCGTGGTCTACGGCTCCTCCGCCAACACCCGGCTGTGGTGGGACCTGACCTCCGCGCGGGCACTCGGCTACGACCCCCAGGACGACTCCGAGCCCTACGCCGAGAAGCTGATCGCCGAACAGGGCGAACTCCAGGACGGCAACGAGTCGCACGCCTACCTGGGCGGCGCCTTCGTGACGGACCCACCGGTCTGGCCGTACTAAGTCCGGTTACCTCCACGGGCGGGCACCGAACGGGCCCGCCCGCGGGCACATCCGGGCACGGCCGTCACCCCTGATGCGGGCGCGCCAGCGCCGCACCAGGGGCGCGGGGAACTGCGCGACCAGCCACGACGCACCCGCAGCCGCGCCACCACCGCACCGCCCGAGCTCGTGGGCTTCCCCGCCCGAACGGGCACACGCGGGCAGCATCGGCCTCGCAACAGACCTGGTCAGCACCACCCACCCGCTGTAGAACTTTCCCCCAAGGGCTCCACAGGACCCGAACGGGCAAAGAAGCTGGCGGGAAAGGCAGGTGTCGGCCATGGATGCGAGAACCGCGGAGGAACGCCAGCGCGAGATCGTGCGCGCCGCTCGCGCCACCGGCTCCGTGGACGTCACAGAACTCGCCACCACCCTCGGCGTGGCCAAGGAAACCGTGCGCCGAGACCTCCGCGCCCTGGAGGACCACGGCCTGGTCCGCCGCACCCACGGCGGCGCCTACCCCGTGGAGAGCGCCGGGTTCGAGACGACGCTCGCCTTCCGCGCCACCAGCCACGTCCCCGAGAAGCGCAGGATCGCGGCCGCCGCGGCCGAGCTGCTCGGGGACGCCGAGACGGTCTTCGTCGACGAGGGCTTCACCCCGCAGCTCATCGCCGAGGCACTGCCCAGGGACCGGCCGCTGACCGTGGTCACCGCGTCCCTGCCGGTCGCGGGCACCCTCGCCGAATCCGACGGCATCTCGGTGCTGCTGCTGGGCGGCCGGGTGCGCTCCGGCACCCTGGCCACCGTCGACCACTGGACGACGAAGATGCTGGCCGGTTTCGTCGTCGACCTCGCCTACATCGGCGCCAACGGCATCTCCCGCGAACACGGCCTCACCACCCCCGACCCGGCGGTCAGCGAGGTCAAGGCGCAGGCGATCAGGGCCGCGCGCCGCACGGTGTTCGCGGGCGTGCACACCAAGTTCGGAGCGGTCAGCTTCTGCCGGTTCGCCGAGATCGGCGCCCTGGAGGCGATCGTGACGAGCACCCTGCTCCCCACGGCCGAGGCCCACCGCTACTCCCTGCTCGGGCCGCAGGTCATCCGCGTCTGACCACCCCCCTCACCACCTGTGGGGCCACGCCTCGCCAAGGCGCGCCCCTTATCTCCCCATACGTCCAGGAGCGATCCATGCGAACCCAGAGCCGACGACGGCCCCCGCGAGCCACGCTCGCCATGGCCGCCGCAGGGACGCTGCTCGCCCCGCTGCTCTCCGGCTGCTGGGTCGGAGCGGGCGGGGCCGGAGCGGGCGGCAACTCGATCAACGTCCTCATGGTCAACAACCCCCAGATGACGGAGCTCCAGAAGCTCGCCCCGCACTTCACGAAAGAGACGGGCATCAAGGTCAACTTCACCGTGCTGCCCGAGAACGACGTCCGCGACAAGATCAGCCAGGACTTCGCCAACCAGGCCGGCCAGTACGACGTGGCCACCCTGTCCAACTACGAGATCCCGATCTACGCCCGCAACGGCTGGCTGCACGAGATGAACTCCTACGTCGCCAAGGACCCGGCCTACGACGAGCGGGACGTCCTCACACCGATGCGCGAGTCCCTGACCGGCGACGACGGCAAGCTCTACGGGCAGCCCTTCTACGGCGAGTCGTCCTTCCTGATGTACCGCAAGGACGTGCTCGCCAAGGAGGGCCTGACCATGCCCGCGCACCCCACCTGGACCCAGGTGGCCGACCTCGCGGCGAAGATGGACGGGGCCGAGCCCGGCATGAAGGGCATCTGTCTGCGCGGCCTGCCGGGCTGGGGCGAGGTGATGGCCCCCCTCACCACCGTCGTCAACACCTTCGGCGGCACCTGGTTCGACAAGGACTGGAAGGCCCGCCTGGACTCCCCCGAGTGGGAGAAGGCCGTGAAGTTCTACGTCGACCTGGTCCGTGAGCACGGCGAGTCCGGCGCCGCCCAGTCCGGCTTCGCCGAGTGCCTGAACAACATGACCCAGAGCAAGGTCGCCATGTGGTACGACGCCACCTCCGCGGCCGGTTCCCTGGAGGCGGCCAACTCCCCCGTCAAGGGCAAGCTGGGCTACGCCCCCGCCCCCGTGGAGGAGACGAAGTCCTCCGGCTGGCTCTACACCTGGGCCTGGGGCATCCAGGACGCCTCCCGCAATCCCGACAAGGCCTGGAAGTTCGTCTCCTGGGCGTCCAGCAAGCGGTACGAGCAGCTGGTGGGCGACGAGATCGGCTGGTCCAACGTCCCCGCCGGCAAGCGCGCCTCGACGTACACGAACCCGGCGTACCGCAAGGAGGCCGCCGCCTTCCAGCAGATGACCAAGGAGGCCATCGAGGGCGCCCGCCCGAACGACCCCGGCGTGCAGCCGCGCCCCGCGCCCGGCATCCAGTTCGTCGGCATCCCCGAGTTCACCGATCTCGGCACCAAGGTCTCCCAGGAGATCAGCGCGGCCATCGCCGGACGCCAGTCCGTCGACGCGGCCCTGAAGAAGTCCCAGCAGCTCGCC
Source organism: Streptomyces lincolnensis (assembly GCF_001685355.1). GTDB lineage: Bacteria > Actinomycetota > Actinomycetes > Streptomycetales > Streptomycetaceae > Streptomyces > Streptomyces lincolnensis. The sequence goes on from NZ_CP016438.1 coordinate 2,601,809, forward strand.
GAGCGGATCTCCGAGGAGTACGAGGGACGATGACCGCCACCACCACGGCCCCTGTGGCCGCCGCTCCCGTGCACACCGTGAAGCAGCCCTCCGCCCGGCTGCGCGCCTGGGCCACCCGCGCCCCGCTGCTGCCCGCCCTGATCTTCATGATCGTGGTCACCCAGCTCCCGTTCGTGGCCACGCTGGTGATCTCCTTCTTCGACTGGAACTCCCTCTACCCCGACGCCCGCCGCTTCACCGGCATCGACAACTACCAGCAGGTGCTGACCGACGCCGACCTGCGCCAGTCGGTGTGGACGACGATCCTGCTGACCGTCGCGGTGGTCGTCGTCAGCCTGGTCCTGGGACTCGTCCTGGCCCTGCTGCTGGACCGCAGGTTCAAGGGCCGGGGCGTGGTCCGCACCCTGCTGATCGCCCCGTTCCTGGTGGTGCCGGTGGCGGCCGCCCTGCTCTGGAAGCATGTGCTCTACAACCCCGAATACGGCCTGCTCAACGGGTTGTTGCACTATGTGGGCGGTCCCCAGCCGGACTGGATCTCCAACACCCCGCTGCTCGCGGTCGAAGCCTCGCTGGTCTGGCAGTGGACGCCGTTCATGATGCTGATCCTGCTGGCGGGCCTCCAGAGCCGCGACCAGCAGCAGATGGAGGCGGCCCGGGTGGACGGCGCGAGCGACTGGCAGATCTTCCGCTATCTGACCCTCCCGCACCTGCGCCGCTACCTGGAGCTGGGCGCCCTGCTGGGCTCGATCTACATCGTCCAGAACTTCGACGCGGTCTTCACGATCACGTCCGGCGGCCTGGGCACCGCCAACCTCCCCTACACCGTCTACCAGAGCTTCTACCAGGCCCACGAGAACGGCCTCGCCTCGGCCGCGGGCGTCCTGGTGGTCATCGGCTCGATCATCATCGCGACCTTCGCCCTGCGCGTGGTGTCGTCCCTGTTCCGCGAGGAGGTGGGCCGGGCATGAGCAGTATCGCCGTACGACGTCGCAGTGGCCGCGGGAAGGGCGCCGGCCTCGGTCTGGTGGCCTGGCTGCTGGGGATCGTCTTCTTCCTGCCGATCGCGTGGATGGCCCTGACGTCCTTCCACTCGGAGTCGGACGCGGCCACCAACCCGCCGTCCTTCGGGGCCGCCCTCACCCTGGACGGCTACCGCGAGTTCTTCGGCACGGGCGGCGGCGCGAGCCCCTGGCCCGCACTGATCAACTCGACGGTGGCGTCAGGGGTGTCGACGCTGTTCGTCCTGCTGCTGGCCCTGCCCGCGGCGTACGCGCTCTCCATCCGGCCGGTGAAGAAGTGGACGGACGTCCTGTTCTTCTTCCTGTCGACGAAGATGCTGCCGGTGGTGGCGGGCCTGCTGCCGATCTACCTGTTCGCCAAGAACGCCGGGATGCTCGACAACATCTGGCTGCTGGTCATCCTCTACACCTCCATGAACCTGCCGATCGCGGTGTGGATGATGCAGTCCTTCCTCGCCGAGGTCCCGGTCGCGATCATCGAGGCGGCCCGGGTGGACGGCGCGCGGCTGCCGACGATCCTGGCGCGCGTGGTGGCCCCGATCGCGCTGCCGGGCATCGCGGCGACGGCGTTGATCTGCTTCATCTTCAGCTGGAACGAGCTGTTGTTCGCCCGTGTCCTGACGGGCGTCGTCGCCGAGACCGCCCCGGTGTTCCTGACCGGCTTCATCACCAGCCAGGGCCTGTTCCTGGCGAAGGTGTGCGCCGCGTCGCTCGTCATCTCCCTGCCGGTGCTCGCCGCGGGGTTCGCCGCCCAGGACAAGCTGGTCCAGGGCCTGTCGTTGGGAGCCGTGAAATGAAGGCCGCCGTCATCGAGTCCGTGGGCCGTGCCGTCGTCACCGAGGTCCCGGACCCGACGCCCGGCCCCCGCGAGGTCGTCGTCGAGGTCGCCGCCTGCGGCCTGTGCGGCACCGATCTGCACATCCTCCAGGGCGAGTTCGCGCCCAAGCTGCCCATCGTGCCCGGGCACGAGTTCGCGGGCGAGGTCGTCGGGGTGGGCACGCAGGTCACCGAGCTCGCGGTCGGCGACCGGGTGGCGGTCGACCCGTCCCTGTACTGCTACGAGTGCCGGTACTGCCGTACGGGCCACAACAACCTCTGTGAGCGGTGGGCCGCGATCGGCGTGACGACCGCGGGCGGCGCGGCCCGGTACGCGCTGGCGCCGGTGGCGAACTGCGTGAAGCTCCCGGAGCACGTCCGCACCCAGGACGCGGCCCTGGTGGAGCCCCTGTCGTGCGCGGTGCGCGGCTACGACGTCCTGAACTCCCGCCTCGGCGCGCACGTCCTGATCTACGGCTCCGGCACCATGGGCCTGATGATGCTGGAGCTCGCCAAGCGGACGGGCGCCTCCAGTGTCGACGTGGTGGACCTGAACCCGGCACGGCTGGAGACGGCCGTACGGCTCGGCGTGTCCGGATCGGCGGCGAACCCGGACGAGCTGGACCGGCCACAGGGCTGGGACGTGGTCGTCGACGCCACGGGCAACGCCGCCGCCATCCAGGACGGCCTGGACCGTGTCGCGAAGGCCGGCACCTTCCTCCAGTTCGGCGTCGCCGACTACGCGACCCGCGTGACGATCGACCCGTACCGCATCTACAACCAGGAGATCACGATCACCGGCTCCATGGCCGTGCTCCACAGCTTCGAACGCGCGGCGGAGCTGTTCGCGAACGGGGTCCTCGACCCGGACGTCTTCATCAGCGACCGCATCCCGCTGGAGCGGTACCCGCAGGCGCTGGAGCAGTTCGCGTCGGGGGTGGGGCGGAAGATCGTGGTGGTGCCGTAGCGGTTCCGGGCCCCTCTCCTCACGGGCCGGACGGGCTGGTGTCAGCCCGTCCGGCCCGTGGCGAACAGCCGGGTCCGTCGATTGGCCCTCGGTAAGGGAACGGTAAAGCGGGCTCACTCGTTCACCCCGCATGACAGCTATGACCCCCGGCTCGAACATCCCCCTCTCCGCCGCCCGCGTGACGGTGGACGTCGCCGCGCCCGTGCGGCTCGACGTATCGGGCCTGCTGCTCACCGCCGACGGCAAGGTGCGCTCCGACGACGACTTCATCTTCTACAACCAGCCGACGGGCCCGGGCGTGACGTACCGCTCGGGCGGCGGCGCGGCCCCTGACGCGATCACCGTCGACACGTCCGCCGTACCCCCCGGCATCGAGAAGATCGTCGTCACCGCCAGCCCGGACGCCGCGGGCCAGACCTTCCAGGGCGTCGAACCCACGGCCACGATCCGCAACGCGGACGACAACAGCGTCCTGGCCACGTTCACGCCCCCGCAGCTCGGCAGCGAGACGGCCCTGGTGATCGTCGAGGTCTACCTGCGCAACGGCGCCTGGAAGGCCCGCGCGGTCGGCCAGGGCTACGCCAACGGCCTGGCCGGCATCGCCACCGACTTCGGCGTCACGGTCGAGGAACCGGCTCCGGCGCCCGTCGCCCAGCCGGTCGCCCCGCCCCCGCCGCCGCCCGCCATGCAGCCCCCGGCCACCCCGCCCGCCCCGCCGATGGACCCGCGCCTGGCCGCGCCCCCGGCCCCCGCCGCTCCCCCGGCGCCGGCCGCCCCGGCCCCCGGAGCCGGGAAGATCAACCTCGACAAGGGCCGGGTCAGCCTCCAGAAGAACCAGACCGTCTCCCTGGTCAAGGGCGGCCGCCCGCTGCTCTCCCAGGTCAAGATGGGCCTCGGCTGGGAGCCGGCGTACCGCGGCAAGGACATCGACCTCGACGCCTCGGTCATCGCCTACGGCCCGCAGCGCAACCACATCGACAGCTGCTACTTCGGCAAGCTGTCCATCGTCAACGGAGCGATCAAGCACTCCGGCGACAACCTCACCGGCGAGGGCGGCGGCGACGACGAGGTGATCGTCGTGGACCTCGGGCGGCTGCCCCAGGACGTCACCGGACTGGTCTTCACGGTGAACTCCTTCTCCGGCCAGAAGTTCACCGAGGTCGCCAAGGCCTACTGCCGCCTCATCGACGCGGCCACCGGCGAGGAGCTGGTCCGCTTCGACCTCACCAACGCCGAAGCGCAGACCGGCGTGATGATGGCCAAGCTGATCAAGCAGTTCACCGGCGAGTGGGATATGACGGCGATGGGCGACTTCGTGAAGGCCCGCACCGTACGGAACATGGTGAAGCCGGCCGCGCAGGCACTGTAGGGGAAGGGGCTGGCGGTGGCCGCGGGGCTGCTCGATCGCCTCGATCGCGGGGCGCGACGAGCCTCCGTGGCCACCGGCCGGCCGATGGATTTCACGGGGCCGCGTGCACACCGGTCCGTGTGTGCGCCGAGTCGAGAACGGTGGGGAGAGGTGAGGCCGATGACCGCGCTCAAGGCCACTGGCCCGTCATGACCATGCGCACCGAGTGGGTCACCCGCGCCGAGACCGGCGCCGATGTCCCCGCCGTCCGCGAGATCGAGCTGGCCGCCTTCGACACCCCGCTGGAGGCCGACCTCGTCGACGCCCTGCGCACCGACGCCGCCTGGATCGACGGCCTGTCCGTCGTCGCCGGCGGCCGAGACGGCCGGCTCGTCGGCCACGCCCTGCTGACCCGCTGCCACATCGGCGACACCCCGGCCCTCTGTCTGGGCCCCGTCGCGGTCCTCCCCGCCCACCAGAAGACCGGCGCCGGGGCCGCCGCGATCCGCGCCGCGCTGGAGGCCGCCAAGGACCAGGGCGAGCGGTTCGTCACCGTCCTCGGCCACCCGGCCTACTACCCCCGCTTCGGCTTCACCCGGGCCTCCGCCCACGGCATCACCATCGCCCTCGACGTCCCGGACGAGGCCCTGATGGCCCTCTCCCTCGACCCGGACCAGCCCCTGCCGAGCGGCACGATCCGCTACGCGCCGCCGTTCGGCATCTGACGGCAGCCGGCGGGCGCAGGTCCGCGGAGCCGGCCGAGGGCCAGGGGGCTTCCGACGGATCCGCGGCGTCCGGTGCTCACTCCCCCATGCCCGAACAACCTCGCGCTCGCGCCGGGCCCATGACGCCGCTCCTTCCTCCGCGGAGATCCGTCAGAAGCCTCCTGAGCGGTCTCGGCGAAGTCCGGTGCTGTATCGATATGCGGCTCCGCCGCGTGGACGCGACCCGCCCCCCACCGGCCCGCAGGTTTGTCACTGTTCTTCCAGCGGAGCGCCTCAGCCCCGCCGCAAGCCCTCCGTCAGCAACGTCAGATACCGCCGCACGGCCTCGTGGCCCGCCCCCGCCAACTCCGCCGCCACAGCCACCCCGTGGGCCAACCGCAGCACCTCCATCGGCTCCACGTCCGCCCGCAGCGTCCCCTCCCCCTGCGCCGCCTCCACCAGCCGCGTCGCCGCCGCCCTCATCCGGTCCGCGCACACCGTGGCCGCGGCCGATCCCCCGTCCGCGACGGCCGATCCCAGCAACGCCTTCATCCCCCGGACCTGGATCGTCCCCACGGCGAGTTCGTTCAGCCACGCCACCAGCGCCTCCCCCGGAGGCAACTCCCGCGCGAACACCTCGGCCCGCCCCGCGATCGCCTCGATACGGTCGACGTAGGCGGCCTCCAGCAACGCCTGCCGGGTGGGAAAGTGCCGGTACAGCGTGCCGACCCCGACCCCCGCCCGCCGCGCGATCTCGTCGAGCGACGCCCCCTCCCCGTGCTCGGCGAACGCCTCCGCCGCCACCTCAAGCAACCGCTCGTGGTTGCGCCGGGCATCCGCACGCATGGACCTGACCTGCGCCATCCCGTCACTCCTCGCACCCCGGGGCCCCTGTCCGCACCCTACCGAGCGCGTGTCCCCGAGTGTCGGCGCACCTCTCAGCCGGCCACGAACCGCTCGACTCCGACCTCCGCGAGCGAATCCATGGCGTCCAGTCGCGAGGCCGCCGCGACGAGATCGTCGTACTCCCTCCGCACGATGCGGATACCGAAATGGGCGATCACGCGCACGAGATCGTCCACGGCCAGCTCCGCCTCGTCGTTGTCGACCATGTCCACGACCGACCGAAGCGCGCCGACCGGGCCCTTCTCCCCCGCCGACCGCCGCGCGATGCTCTCGGCGACGGCGCGGACGAGCACCCCGGGCGATCCGGGGACGTCATGCGGGTCCGGTGCGTCCATGTGCCGGGTCCTCCTCGTCGTGGCCATGTCTCACATCTTCGTCGCCCCCGCCGCCAGGTCCCGCAGGAAGTGCCGCGCACCCAGCAGGAACACGATGATCAGTGGGACGACGCTCATGAGGGAGCCGGCCATCACGAGGGAGTAGTCGGTGTTGTAGAGCGTGTTGAGGTTGGCCAGGGCGACCTGGAGGGTGACCCTCTCGGGGTCGATGAGGACGACCAGGGGCCAGATGTAGTCGTTCCAGAGGCCGATGAAGGTGAAGATGCCGAGGAAGGCGAGGGCGGGGCGGAACAGCGGCAGCGCGACCGTCCAGTAGAGGCGGAAGAAGCCGGCGCCGTCGATCCGGCCCGCGTCCAACAGCTCGTCGGGCAGGGAGTTCTGGGCGTACTGGCGCATCCAGAAGATGCCGAAGGCGTTGGCGGCGCTGGGGATGATCAGGGCGTTCAGGGAGCCGGCCCAGCCGAACTCGGCCATGGTGACGAACTGCGGCACCAGGGAGAGCTGGGCGGGAATCATGTAGGTGACGAGCAGCATCCCGAAGAGGAGCTTCTTCGCCGGGAACTCGTACTTGGCGAAGGCGAACGCCGCCAGCGAGTCGAAGAACAGCACCAGCAGGGTCCCGAGCACGGCGACCACGACGGTGTTGAACAGCGAGCCGAAGAAGTCGACGGTGTCGAGCACCCGCCCCATGTTGTCCAGCAGATGCGGGCCCGGCACCAGCTTGGGCGGGTAGCGGTAGATGTCCTGGGTGGTGCCGGAGGCCAGCACCACCAGCCAGTAGAAGGGGAACAGCGAGATCAGCACACCGAACAGCAGCACCACTCGGACGCAGATCCGGGTGAGCCTGCTGCCGGAGCCGATGGCGAGGCCCGCGCTGCCGGTCGTCCTGTCCTCAGCGGCCATTGCGGGCCCCCTTCCGGCGCAGCAGTCCGGCGAGGCCGGGACGGCGGTCGTCGCGGTCGGATCCGGACACCAGCCGCCAGTTGATGATCGTGAAGACCGCGATGATCGCGAAGAGGAGCCAGCCCATCGCGGCGCCGTAGCCGAACTGGTGCTCCTTGAAGGCCTTCTGCCACAGATAGAGCACGATGGTCATCCCTTCCTGACCGGGTCCGCCCGTGGTGCCGACGTCGGTGGACTGGAAGAGCACCTGCGACTCGGTGAAGATCTGAAGGCCGTTGATGGTGGAGGTGACGGCGGCGAAGAGGATCACCGGGCGCAGTTGCGGCACCACCACCCGGAACAGGGTCTGCCAGCTGTTCGCGCCGTCGACGCGGGCGGCCTCGAAGTGCTCGGTGGGGATGGCCTGGAGGCCCGCGAGGAAGATCAGCGCGTTGTAGCCGACCCACCGCCAGATGATCATGATGGAGACGGAGGACTTGATGCCCCACTCGGAGGACAGCCAGCCGATCCCGTCCAGCCCGATCGCCCTGAGCGCCGAGTTGGCGAGACCCGACTGGGCGAAGACCGAGCCGAAGACGATGGTCATGGCGACCATCGAGGTCACGTTGGGGATGAAGTACGCCACCCGGTAGGCGCCGGTGAACCGCACCTGCGAGTGCAGCAGGAACGCCAGCACCAGGGCCAGGAACAGCATCGGCACCGTGGACAGGAACCAGATCTCGAAGGTGTTGAGCACCGAGTGCCAGAACACCGAGTCCTGAAGCAGCCAGCCGTACTGCTGGAGCCCGACGAACCGCATGTCGCCGATGCCGTCCCAGTCCTGGAAGGACAGATACAGCGAGAACACCACCGGGAAGACCCCGAAGACGGCGAACAGCACATAGAACGGCGAGATGGCGAGCAGCGGCGGAACATGCCGCCGGCGTCCGCCCGGAGCGGTGGACCGGCTACGACGGTCGGGGCGCCGTTCGTCGGCCGCCGGCGCGCCCGCCGGATCGAGAACCGTGGCCATGTCAGCTCACCCCCAGCCGGGACAGCGTGGTCGCGGCGGTGTTCACGGCGTCCCGCCAGGCCCGCTCGGGGTTCTTGCCGAGCATCTCCACGTTGGTCAGCTCCTGGAAGAACGGGATGTTGGCGCTCTCCTCGTACGGGCTGAAGTAGACGACCGGGGCCTTCTCGGCGGCCGGGCCGAAGACGTCGATGGGCTGCTGGCCGCCGAAGAAGGGGTCGGGCGTGTGCATCGCGGGGTCGGCGTAGGAGGCCGGAGTCGTGGGGAACAGGGCCATCTCCTGGTAGCTCTTGAGCTGGTTCTCCGGGCTGAGCAGCCACGTCAGGAAGGCGAAGCCCGCTTCCGGGTCCCGGCAGTAGCGGGTCAGGGTCATGTAGGAGCCGCCGTAGTTGCCGGGGCCGTCCGGCAGGGTGGTCAGCCGCCAGGCACCGGAGGTCTTCGGCGCGGAGTCCTTCAGGCCGTAGATGGCCCACACCGCCGTGGTCATGGTGGCGACGCGGCTGCCGCTCATGGCCGAGTTGTAGTCGGGGGTGCCGTCCGTGATCCGGGCGCTGAGGCCCTGGCGGAGGATCTCCACGGACAGGTCCCAGGCGCGTCGGACGTGCTGCTGGTCGCCGATGAAGCGGTTGTCGGCGTCCACGAACTGCCGGGTGCTCTGGAGGAGGATCTGCTGGAAGACGTTGCCGATGTTGCTCACCAGGTACGGCCTGCCCGGGGCCTTCGCCCGCAGGGTCTTCCCGGCGGCGATGAACTTCTCCCAGGTGGGGGCGGCCTCGGCGACGTCCTTCGGTTCGTAGGCCAGACCGGCCTGGCGGAAGAGGTCCCTGCGGTAGTAGAGGGCGGTGGGGCCGGCGTCGAGGGGGAAGCCGATCATCCGGCCCGACGGGGTGAAGCAGCTCTTCCACTTCCAGTCGAGGTACCGGTCGCGGACCTTCTCCGCGCCGAGCTCCCGGAGGTCCAGGAACTCGTTCTCGTCGGGGAAGAAGGTGGCGAGGTTGTCCGAGTTCGCGACCGTGATGTCCGGGACGTAGGCGCGGGCGGCAAGGCTGGTGCGCACCTTGGAGTCGATGTCGCTGTCCGGGATCTGCGAGCCCCGCACCTTCAGGCCCGGCCGGCCGGGGACACCGCGCCGGGCGGTGGCGAGGAGCTTGTCGCTCAGGGAGCCCTTCCAGTACCACAGGCTCAGATGGTCGGTGCCCGCGGAGGCCGAGCCGCTGCTCGCCCCGCATCCCGACAGGCCCAGCAGGGCTCCGCCCACGCCACCGAGGGAGACCCCCAGCAGACGTCGGCGGGACAGCGTTCGGTGTTCCATCACGCGGCACTCGCTTTACGAGGAGGGGGGAGGCGAACAAGGGTGGACAACGATGTCGGCGGGGAGCTCGGTGGGGGCTCGGTGGGGGGCCGTGAACGTTCACGTGAACGTTGCCGTCGAGTATTGGGGCGGCCGAAAACCACTGTCAAGACATGTACATCGGTGATGTGCCGGCACCTTGTCGGCGCGGCCGGCCGGTCACGCGGAGGACCGCACCACCAGCTCGGGGATCACCCACGCGTCCGCGCCGCTCAGCGGCTCCTCGCCCGCGCGCAGGCGGGCCACCTGCTCGACGGCCAGCCGTCCCAGCCGGCGTTTGTCGAGGTGGAGCGTGGTCAGGGCGGGCTCCACCAGCTCGCCCAGCGAGAGCCCGTCGAAGCCCATCACGGCCAGGTCCGCCGGGACCTGCCGGCCGTGGCGCCGGGCGGCCCGGATCGCGCCGACGGCGATGAGGTCGTTGAACCCGAAGACGGCCGTCATCTCCGGCCGCGCGGCCAGAAGTCGCTCCATACCCGCCTCGCCGCCCGCGACGCTGTGCTCGGGGCACAGCACGACCCAGCTGTCGTCGACCGGCAGGCCGTGCCGCCGGGCCTCCGCGAGGAAGGCCTCCCGACGCGGCCCGGGGGCGTCGAGCCGGTCGCCGTCCAGCATCCCGATCCTGCGGTGCCCGGTGCGCACCAGGTGGGCGATGCCCTGCTCCAGACCGGCGGCGGCGTCGATGCCCACGGCCGCGAACCGGGTCTGGTGCGGGCCGCGTTCCAGCAGCACGAGCGGCATGCCGCCGAGGTGCCGGGCGAGGACGTCGTCGTCGTTCTTGAAGTAGCCGACGACCGCGTCCGCCTGGTGGGAGAGCACGTCGAGCGCCTCCCGCTCGCGGGCGTCGTCGGTACGGATGTCCCACACCACGACCTGCCAGCCGCGCTGTTCGGCGGCCTCCAGCACCCCGGCGGCCACCTCGGGGAAGAACGGGTTCATCAGGTCCGGGATCACCAGCCCCGCCGTCACCGTGCCCTTGCGGACCAGCCCGCGCGCGAACCGGCTCGGCCGGTAGTCCAGCATGCGGGCCGCCTCCAGCACCCGCTCCTTCGTCGCCGGGTCGATCTCGCCCTTGTCGTTGACCGCCCGCGACACCGTCTGCCTCGACACCCCGGCAAGCCGGGCCACGTCATGGATCGTCGCCCGCCGACGGAGCCCGCCGTCGGACTCCTCGCCACGCGGCTCCCGCTGCTGGTTGTCGGCCCACACGCTGTGCACTGTATCCGGCCGCCCCGGGGAGCCGATCGGCACGGAGACCGGAACAGTGCGTCGAGCGAGGCCGCGCGGATGGCCGGACGCGGCCCGCGGAGCTTCCACCACACCGGCCACCGCGATCGGCCGCACGTGGCCCCCAGACGGCGAAACCCGCACGCCCGCCCCACGGCAAGCACACCCACCCAAGGGGCGCGGGGCCGTATCGATGTGCGGCTCCGCCGCGTGGGCGCGACCAGCCACAACGCACCCGCAGCCGCCCTACGACCGGACGCGGCACCCCCAGACGGCGAAACCCGCACGCCCCGCCCCGCAAGGCGCCGCCCTCAGAACAGCGCGCTGTACGCGTTGAGTGCCGGCTGGCCGCCCAGGTGGGCGTAGAGGACCGTGGAGTCCGCGTCGATCTCGCCGCGGGCGACCAGGTCGATCATCCCGGCCATCGACTTGCCCTCGTAGACCGGGTCGGTGACCATGCCCTCGGTGCGGGCGGCGAGACGCATCGCCTCCAGGGTGGTCTCGTCGGGGATGCCGTAGACGCCCGCGTGGTACCGCTCGTCGAGTTCGACGTCGGAGACCGTCAACTCCTTCTGTACGCCGATGAGTTGGCCGGTGCGGTGGGCGATCCGCGCGATCTGCTCCCGGGTGGTGGCGGGCTTGGCCGAGGCGTCGATGCCCAGGACGCGCCGGGGCCGCCCGCCCGCCTCCTCCAGCGCCTGGAACCCGGCGACCATGCCGGCCTGCGTGGACCCGGTCACCGAGCACACCACGACGGTGTCGAAGAAGACGCCCAACTCCTGTTCCTGCTCGGCGACTTCATGGGCCCAGCCGGCGAAGCCGAGGCCGCCGAGCGGATGGTCGGAGGCGCCGGCGGGAATGGCGTACGGCTTGCCGCCGCCCTCCTCGACCTCCCTGAGCGCCTGCTCCCAGCTCTCCTTGAACCCGATGCCGAACCCTGCCTTCACCAGCCGCACGTCGGCCCCGGCGAGCCGGCTGATCAGGATGTTGCCGACCTTGTCGTACACGGCGTCCGGCCACTCCACCCAACTCTCCTGCACCAGCACGCACTTGAGCCCGGCACGGGCGGCACAGGCGGCGACCTGACGGGTGTGGTTGGACTGCACGCCGCCGATCGAGACGAGGGTGTCGCAGCCCTGGGCGATGGCGTCGGCGACCAGGTACTCCAGCTTGCGCGTCTTGTTCCCGCCGTACGCGACACCGGAGTTGCAGTCCTCGCGCTTGGCCCACAGGGAGGCACCGCCGAGGTGTGCGGTGAGCCGCTGAAGGGAGTGGACGGGCGAGGGACCGAAGAGGAGGGGGTAACGCTCGTACGAGGAGAGGGACTTGGGTGCTGCGGTTGCCATGGATCCTCCCGGATCAGTCGCTGTCGGCGAGCTCGGCCAGGCCTCGCCAGATCTCCGCGGTGACCCGGACGGCGTCGTCCACGTCACCGGCCGCGCAGGCCTCGATCAGCCGCTCGTGCAGACCGGCCGAACGGCAGTTGCCGCCCTCGCCGAAGCGCCGTCGCTCCAGCCGGCGGATGAGAGGGGTGTAGCGGGCCGCGGTGGCGGCGGCCGCCCGGTTGCCGCTGGCGCGGACCAGGACGTCGTGGAGTTCGTCGTCGGCGTGCAGGGCCGAGTCCACGTCACCGGCGCCGACGGCGGCCGCGAACCGCGCGTTGGCCGCGCGCATCGCCTCGACGTCGGCGGCGAACAACCGCGGCACGGCGACCCGGGTGACCAGCTCGTGCATGGCCCCGACCACGGCGGCGGCGTCCCGCACATCGGCGGCCACCACCTGGGTCACCCGGGTGTAGCTCTGCGGCTTGCTCTCCAGCAGCCCCTCGTCCACCAGCCGCGCGAAGGCCTCCCGCACCGGCGCCCGCGACAGCCCGAGCCTCTCGGCGAGCTCGGCGTCCCGCACGACCGCACCGGGCTCGATCTCCCCGGCGACGATGGCGTCCCGGATGGAGGCGTAGGCACGGTCCCGGAGCAGGGTGCGGCCGACGGGGCGAAGGGCTTCCATGAACTGACATGTTAGATATCAATCATGGCGCGGGCAAGGGTGTGGCCCGCACCCCCCGTAGAAGTGCGGGCCACGCTTGCGGCAGGGCTCAGGCGGCCCAGGGCCAGTCGGCGTCCCGGGCGGCCTCGATCAGCGGAACCATGCGGAAGGCCGCGTCCGAGAGGCCCGCGAAGGTGTGCCGGTTCGCCTTGCCCGACGGGCCGTGGCCCGCCCGGTAGCCGGCGAGGTTCCAGGTGTAGACCGGCACACCCGCGGGGACCTGCTCGGTCGGGTCGCCGTGGCGGTTGTAGGAGTACTGCTCGTCGGTGACGATCAGCACCCGGTCCTGGCCCCGGTAGTGCGCGCGCACCGCCGAGGTGGTGTCGGTGCCGCCCAGGTCGCCGAAGCGGCCGAGGATCTTGAGCACCGACTCGCCCTCGCCGAAGGCCAGACGCCGGCTGGTGGTGCCGAACTCGACGAGATCCGCGTCCGCCGCCCGCAGCGCGAGCGCCGTACCGAAGATCGCCGCCGCGTCGGCCCGGTTGAGCTGCGAGCGGTCGGACAGCGGCGCCCACATCGAGCCCGAGCGGTCGACCAGCACCAGCGTCCGGCCGGGCAGCGCGGGCACGTTGGCCAGCGAGTGACCGAGCGCCCGCTCCAGCGGGTACGACCAGCGCAGCGAGGGCGCGTGCCGGTACGCGGCCAGGTACCGGAAGGGGAACTGCCGCGAGCGCGCGACCTCGGCGGGGTCACTGATCCGGGCGGCGACCCGGGCCGCCACCTCGTCCGAGACCCCGGCCTCGTCGAAGTTGCGCAGGTTGCGCACCAGCGCCATCGAACCCATGGACGGGATCACGGCCTCCCAGGCCGCCCTGTCCATCGGGCCCTGGAGCCAGCCGGCCAGCGCCTCCCACGTCATCCCGGCCGCGGCGAGCCGCTCGGCACCGCCGCCGGAGGTGACCACCGCGCGCCGCCGCCGCACCGGCAGCGCCATCAGCTCGCGGTGCGCGGTCAGCACCCGGTTCGACGCGGGCGGTACGGCCGTCTCCGGGTTGTGCCGGCGGTCGAGGGCGTACCGGAACAGCTCGCCCTGCCACGGCTTGTCCGGGTCCGGCGCCGCGTGCACCAGGTTGAGGATGTCGCCGAACCGGTAGCCCTTGGACACGGTGTCGTACTTCAGCAGCGACCTGCCGCCGTACAGCCGCCGTACGGCGTCGGCGACACCGCGCTTGACCGGCTTGGGGACGGCACGGCCGTACGTCGCCGTCCAGTACGCGAGCAGTTCGCCGGGCTCGTCGGGCCGCTGGAGCACGGAGTCGACGACCTGCCGGTTCGACGGGCCCTCGGTGCTGCCCGCGTCGAGGCGGGCCTTCACGTACTCGGCGGCGCCCACGATCGCGACCGTGCGCAGGTTGCCCTCGGCACGCAGCCAGCCGAGCAGGCCGGCCGTCCACTGCGCGTCGGTGACGGCGAGGTCGCGCACGAGGCGCGCGAACCGCTGGTCCCGGCTGTCGCCCGTCTCGTAGAAGGTCCGCTCGGAGACGAAGTGGGAGACCGCCAGCAGAAAGAGCTCGGAGCGCGCGTCGCGCTCACGGCCGCGGCCGCCCTCGAAGGTACGCAGCACCCGTCCCGTCGACGTCACACGCGACGTGGGCTGCGCCTTGGCGGCCCGGGTGTTGAATCGTGCCATGGTGAATTCCCCCGAATTCTTTGGTGTTTCGGAGGGAGGCACAGCAAATGGAGGGTGCCCGAGATCAGAAGTCGGCCACGGAACTTATTCGGATGCTCTGCCTGATTGAGCTACATCGGCCCGAAGCCGATGACGAGGACTCGAACCCCGCAACCTTCCGATCCCAATGAAGTAGCCGTTGCCTGCGCACCGGGCACCCACCATGAGCTGCGCCTCCCGAGATCAAGTCGCACCGGGAGGTGCATGAAGTTGTGGTGTCCAGAGTTCAGGTCGGCGGAACCGACGTAGGTGCTCTGCCCCTGAGCTACACCGGCGCGTTGTACCGGTGGCGGGATTCGCACCCGCGGCCGCCCCATTATGAGTGGAAGTAGGTCCTGCCTTCGCACCTGGACGTTCCTCGCTCTAGGAGGCGTGCCGCGGGGTGGGCGACCGAATTAATCAGCCGCGCTTCTGCCGCTTCCACGGCCCGGTAATGGCCACCATGATGCCCGGGTCCTGGATGTTTGCGTACAGGGTCCGCCCGTCGCACGAGAAGGTGACGCCGGTGAACTCGCTGTATTCCGGCTCCTCTTCGGTGCCGATGTTCAGGTCGTTGCGGGCGATCGGGTAGGTGCGGCCGCTGTCGGTGGCGCCGAAGAGGTGGGAGACGCCCTCGCCGTCCTCGGCGATGACGAGGCCGCCGTAGGGGGAGACGGTGATGTTGTCGGGGCCGTCGAACGCGCCGTCCTTGGAGGGGTCGGGGTTGACGCCGAGGAGCACCTTCAGGGTGAGCGTGCGGCGCTTGGGGTCGTAGAACCAGACCTGGCCGTCGTGCTGGACGGGGCTCTCCTCACGGGCGTAGGAGGAGACGATGTAGGCGCCGCCGTCGCCCCACCACATGCCCTCCAGCTTGCGCGCACGGGTGATCTCGCCCTCGCCGAACTGCTTGCGCACCTCGACCGTCTTGCCGTCGCGGTCCGGTACGTCCACCCAGTCGACGCCGTAGACCGTGCCGGTCTTCGTGGCGCGGGAGAGGTCGTCGACGTACTTGCCGCCGGAGTCGAAGCACCTGGGGGCCTGGAGGACACCGGCGTCGTCGGCGAGGGTGCGGAACTTCCCGCGGCCGTGTTCGAAGCCCTTGGGCGGGGTCCAGCGGAAGAAGAGGCCGTTGGGCTCGCTGTCGTCCTCGGTGAGGTAGGCGTGGCCGCGCTTGGGGTCGATGACGACGGCCTCGTGGTCGTAGCGGCCGAAGAACTTCAGGGGCTTGGGGTTCTTGTTGGCGCGCCGGTCGATGGGGTCGACCTCGAAGACGTAGCCGTGGTCCTTGGTCATGCCGTTGGTGCCGGCGCGGTCGGAGTTCTCCTCGCAGGTGAGCCAGGTGCCCCAGGGGGTGCTGCCGCCCGCGCAGTTGGTGGAGGTGCCGGCGATGCCGACCCACTCGGCGACGCGTCCGTCGGGGCGGACCTCGACGACCGTGCAGCCGCCGGACGCGGCGGGGTCGTAGACGAGGCCCTCGGTGAGCGGGACGGGGTACGTCCAGTTCGCGCGCGGGCCCTTCAGCTCGTGGTTGTTGACGAGGAGGGTGGTGCCGCGCGGGCCGTCGAAGGCGGCGGTGCCGTCATGGTTGGAGGGGGTGAACTCGTCCGACTCCAGCTTGGTCTTTCCGCTGTGGGTGATGACGCGGTACCGGAACCCGGCGGGCAGCGCGAGGATGCCCTCGGGGTCGGGGATCAGCGGGCCGTAGCCGACTCCGCCGTAGGTCTGTGCGGAGGTCTCCGCGCCCTCGGTCTCGGTGGAGGCGAGGGCGTTCGGAGCGGTGGCGAGGGCGCCGACACTGCCCGCCAGCGCGACACCGGCACCGGTGATCGCGGACGTTCTGGCGAAGTCCCTGCGGGTGAGCGACATGCTGTCTCCTGTGACGGGGGGTGTGCCGTGGAGGGTGGCGGACCTCGGTCCGCGACACCGTCCCGCCCACGTCTGAACGCCGGTTGAACTCCGGGCGACGGCACCGGGCCCGCTTGCGATACTCCCTGCGGGCGGTGCGGTGACCGGGGCGCCGACAAGACCTAGCCGACGCCCAGGACGGACACGGTCACGCCGAGGCAGAGCATCAGGCCGGTCCAGGGCATCGCCCGGGTGAGGTGGCGGTTCTTGGCGTGGGCGATGCAGCCCAACAGGCGGGCCATGTCCCAGAGTTGGGCGCACAGCTTGCGGGGGTCGGTGGCCGGTGGGATGTCCAGGCCCATGAAGCCGAAGGGGCTGCGCGGCAGCGGGGTGTGCAGCCGGGGCCGCATCGCCCGTCCGAGGTGGAACCCGGAGACGAGGAAGGCGCAGGCGAACGCGCCCAGCACGATCCGTCCCGCCGTTCCGAACCGCTGGCCACCGGGCGCCCCCAGGGTGGTCACCACGGCGACCACTCCCCCGGTGTGTGCGACGAGCATGCTGTTGATCTTCGCGTCGGCCTCCTGAACGTATCCCTGGAACGCGGTGAGCGCCCCGAGTCCCGCCGCCAGCGCCATCTCGACGGTCCGCCCGTCCCCGTAGTCGGTCATCGACTTCCCCCTGGTCCCTCATCTGCTTCCAGGATCGGCGCGCGGGCGGCGCGGTCCCGTATCGCCCGTCAGGTGACGGGGTGGCTCCGGGGCGCGGACGCGTACGACAGCGCGCCCGCGGGGAGCGGACACCGCACGAGCGTCTCGCCGAGGACGAACACGGCGGTGCCGTAGCCGTGGACGACCGTCCCGCGCCGTTGGACCAGGAACCCGCCGCAGGCCACCCGTGCCGTGAGCGGTGCCGCGTGGATGACCCCCGGCACCTGGGCCGCCCGCTGCCGGACGCCCACGCCGGCCGTGTCCCGCGCGCCGGTGTCCGGCGCGGGCGTGGCGGCCGGGCCCGTGGTGGGCGAGGGGGTCAGGCCCGGCCGGTCGTCGGAGCGTGAGGTCGACGGTTCGGGCCGGTCGGGATCGGGCGCGACGGTGGCCGTGGCCCAGGCCGAGGCCTCCCGCGAGGCGCCCGGGCCCGACGACCAGGACGTCAGGGAGGACAGCAGGACGGCCGCCGCGGCGACCGCCACCGCGGGCACCAGGGTCGCCACCAGCATCTTGGGGGTCTTCCTGACCGCCTGGGCGGCACGGCCGGCCCTCGATGTCAGCGTCCGGCCCAGGAAGCGCCCGAACCGGGCCAGGAGCCCCTCCGGCCGCATCGCCCTGGCGACCTCGTCCGCCGAGTGTCCGGGCATCCCGATCCAGGCCTTGTAGGTCTGCTCGTGCTTGGCCCGCACGTCGACCGGGGTGAAGTCGCCCGGCTCGATGTCGGTCCATCGCTGCTGAATCGTTTGCTCGAAGACATGCCTGCTGATGATCAGCACCACCGGCTGCTCCGTGAGCACCTGCTGGACCCGTTTCGCCTGCGCGCAGTTGACCAGTCGCTGCGCCTCGACGGCGGCTCTGCCCGCGATGCCCATCGCGCTGTCCGCCACCAGACCCGTGACCACCGCGAGGCGGACCCGCAGCGGCCGGTCGAAGCCCCGCTTCAGGCTCTCCTCGGCGAGGCTGTCGCAGAACGCCGGGACGTACTTGGCGAGGACGTCGTTCACCCGGTGGCTGATCCACTGGGCGAGGAACCCGTCCCCCAGCTCCTGCACCCCGAGGGTGTCGGCGCTCACCGCGACCGCCGTCTCGTGCGCCCTGCTGAGCGCCTCCTGCGCCGCGTTCATCTGGCGGACGTTCATCGTGCTGTACTCGCACAGATCCACGCCCAGGAGGACCCGGTCGGATGGCTGGCCGGACCCGGCTCCCGCGGCGGAGTCGGACAGGTTGTCGGTCAAGGTCGTCGGACCTCTCCATGGCAGGAGACGAAGTGAAGCTAGGTGACTGTCCGTGATAGCACGAGCACAGGGCCCATGTCATTCGGCCGATCGGTCATCGGACGCGTCCCTGACCGGTCACTCGGTTCCGGCCACCGTCCGCAGCCCCGGCAGGTCCGTGACGATGATCCGCCGGTGCTGGGCGTCGACGAGGCCGCGCAGCTCCCTGAGCGCCCGGTACGCCGTGCTCTCCGAGACCCCGATCAGGTCGCCCCACTCCACCTGTTTCAGGTCAACCGGAAGGATGATGTCGCGCCCGCGCACCGATTGACCGAAGTCGTCGGCCATCTCCACCAGCACCCGGGCCAACCGCCCTTTCGGACTCCTGCGGTTGTAGTCGATACGGCGCCGGGTGGCCGCCGCCAGCTTCCGGCCGACGGACTCCTGGAGGCCGTGCTGTACGACCGGATGGGCGTCCTTCACCTCGTCGAAGTCGCCCCACGCGAGCCGCACCGCCGTCACCGGTTCGCTGCCGCAGGCCATGACCGACGCGCTGCGCGGCACTCCGGCCATCCCGGCGAGCTCCCCCACCAGGTCGCCGCCGGTACGTACGGCGAGCAGGCTCCAGCCGCCGCCCGCCAGGGCGGCGGTGACCTTGACGTAGGAGGAGAGCAGCAGGAAGACGTCCGAGGCGGGCTCGCCCTCCCGGATCAGCAGGGTGCCGCGCGGGAAGGCGGCCCGCTGTCCGCGCCCGACGAGGGCGAGTTGGGCGGCCGGACCCAGGCCGCCGAGGAAGCTGCCGCCGCGCCAGTGGCGGCGCGCCTCCTGGAGCAGTCGTTCAGCAGCAGCCGCGTCCATGCGCACTCCGCCGATCCGAAGGGTGACCCGCACGGGGATGGTGCCCGCCCGACGGGCCGGAGTCACCTCGGGGCGCGGGACGGGCCGATTCCGGTCCCTCACAGAGGGACTGAGGCACCGTCACCCCACGGATTCGCTCAACTCCCGTGCTGCGAGCGCGCCTTGAACGCCGCCTTCCGCGCTTCCTTCGCGACCCGCTTGTCCGGGTGCAGCCGTCCCATCGCCTCCAGCACGTCCGCCGTCGCCGGGTGGTCCACCCGCCAGGCCGCCGTGAAGAAGCCGCTGTGCTGCTGGGCCAACCCCTCGACCAGGCCGCGCAGTTCGTCGGAGTTGCCCTCGGCGGCGAGCTGCGCGGCGACGGTGTCGACGGTCAGCCAGAAGACCAGGTCCTCGGAGGGCGCGGGCACGTCGGGCGCACCCCGTTCGGTGAGCCAGACGCGGGCCAGTCCGCCCAGTTCGGGGTCGTCGAGCACCGCGCGCAGGGCGGGTTCGGCCTCGGTGCCGACCAGGGACAGCGCCTGCTGGCAGCGCAGCCGGCGCAGCGGCGCTCCGGCGTCCAGGCCCTTGGCCGCGGCCAGCAACTCCCGGGTGGCGGCGAGGGGTTCGCGGCGGGCCAGCCACTGTTCGGTCTCGGCCTGGGCCGCCGCGGGCGGGAAGCCGGCCGTCCCGTCGAGGAGCGCGTCGGCGCCCTTGTCCGCGAGGTCTCCGACGGCGGGCGCCTCGAAGCCGGCGTCCAGCAGCCGGGCGCGCAGGCCGTACAGGCCGAGCGGGGTCAGCCGGACCATGCCGTAGCGCGAGACGTCGGTGTCGTCGACCGGGGCCGCCGGCTCCTCGTCGGTGTCGGCCATCAGCGCCTCGTCGACCGGCTGGTAGTCCACGAGCCCGACCGGCTCCAGCAGCCGGAACTGGTCGTCCAGGCGCATCATCGCGTCGGACACCTGCTCCAGCACGTCGTTGGTGGGCTCCCCCATGTCGCTGGGCACGATCATCGAGGCGGCCAGCGCGGGCAGCGGCACGGGGCTCTCGCCCGGTCCGTCCTCGGTGACGGTGAGCAGGTAGAGGTTGCCGAGCACGCCGTCCAGGAACTCGGACTCGGCCTCCGGGTCCCAGTCGAGGGAGGAGAGGTCGACCTCGCCTTCTTGCGCGCTCATGGCGTCGACGATGTCGTCCAGGTCGGGCACGCTCGCGTCGGCGAGCACGGTCTCCAGCGCGCCGAGCCACACCCCGAGCACGTCGTGCGGGGCGCCCCCGGTCAGCAGGGCCAGGTCCTCGCCGGCCGCGACGGTGCCCGCCTCCTCGTCGACGATCTCGACGAGCCCGGTGTCGACGGCGACCCGCCATGCCTCGCTCGCGTACGCGGCGGCCTCGTCCCCGTCGAGCCCGAGGGCCTCGGCCGCCGCGGGCAGCTGCTCGTCGACGAGTCCGCCCCCGGCGTCGACGCGGGTGTCCGGGCCGGCCCAGCGGGCGAGCCGTGCGGCGCGCGACAGCAGGGGCGTGGACAGCGCGTCCCGCGCCAGCTCCGCTTCGGGGTGCAGTCGCACCGGCGGCAAGGGGGAGCTGTCTGTCATCGGCTGGTTCTCCTAGGGGCGCGTGCTACCACTCAGCCGCTCAGCCTAGACGGATTTCGACCCATGCCGCCCGGTTCATCTCCCGGCCCGCCTCCGTACATGGCTGAAACCTTGACAAGTGGGCTGACCAGGCAGGAGATTGACGCGCGTAGAAATCCGGCGGACATGTGTTCACTGTATTTTCTACGCGCGTCGTCACCGCCCCACAGGTGCGGCTCCCACGGTTCCACGTTCCACCCTCGTCCCGGCGCCCATGTACGTCCCCGGAGGGATCCCGTTGCCGAGCAAGTCTTCCACGCGTCTCGCCGCGCTCACCGTCGCCGCCGTCTGTTCCGCGGCGTCCACCGTCGTCCTCACCTCGCCCGCGCACGCCGCTGACGTCGCTGTTCACGACATCCAGGGCACCACCCGGATATCGCCGTACGCCGGTCAGGCGGTCACGGGCGTGACCGGCATCGTCACCGGCGTCCGCACCTACGGTCAGTCCAAGGGCTTCTGGATCCAGGATCCGAACCCGGACGCGAACCCGGCGACCAGTGAGGGCGTCTTCGTCTTCACCAGCTCCACGCCGAAGGGGGTCGCGGTCGGCGACGCCGTGACCGTCTCCGGCACGGTCTCGGAGTACGTGCCGGGCGGCACCTCCTCCGGCAACCAGGCGCTGACCGAAATCGTGCGCCCGACGTTCACCGTCGTCTCCAGCGGCAACCCGGTCCCGGCCGCCACCGTCATCTCCGCGCGGTCGGTGCCGGACGCCTACGCCCCGGCCGGCGACCCCGCCGCGAGCAACTCGGTCAACGGCCTGACCCTCCGGCCGAAGAAGTACGCCCTGGACCTCTACGAGTCCCTGGAGGGCATGAACGTCCAGGTCTCCGACACCCGCGTGGTCGGCGCCACCGACCCGTTCACCGAGCTGTGGGTCACGGTGAAGCCGCGCGAGAACGCCAACCGGCGCGGCGGCACGGTCTACGGCTCCTACGCGTCGCAGAACACCGGCCGCATCCAGATCCAGTCGCTGGGCGCCACCGCGGAGTTCCCCGACGCGAACGTCGGCGACACCCTCACCGGCGCCACCGCGGGCCCGCTCGACTACAACCAGTTCGGCGGTTACACCCTGGTCGCCAACAGGATCGGCACGCTGAAGAGCGCCGGTCTCGCGCGCGAGACGACCGAGAAGCAGAAGAAGGGCGAGCTGGCGGTCGCGACGTACAACGTCGAGAACCTCGACCCGGGCGACGCCACCTTCGAGGAGCACGCCGCCGCGATCGTGCACAACCTCAAGGCTCCCGACATCGTGTCCCTGGAGGAGATCCAGGACAACGACGGCGCGAAGAACGACGGCACGGTGGCCGCCGACCAGACGGTGACCAAGCTGATCGACGCGATCGTCGCGGCGGGCGGCCCGAAGTACGACTGGCGCTCCATCGACCCGGTGAACAACACCGACGGCGGCGAGCCGGGCGGCAACATCCGCCAGGTGTTCCTGTTCAACCCGGAGCGGGTCTCCTTCACCGACCGCGCGGGCGGCGACGCCACCACCGCCGTCGGCGTCACCAAGGACCACGGCAAGGCGGCCCTGACGGTCTCCCCCGGCCGGATCGAGCCGGCGAACGCCGCCTGGGCCAACAGCCGCAAGCCGCTGGCCGGCGAGTTCGTCTTCCGCGGCCGGACGGTCTTCGTGATCGCCAACCACTTCAACTCCAAGGGCGGCGACCAGGGTCTGACCTCGCAGTACCAGCCGGTGGCGCGCAGTTCGGAGGTCCAGCGCCACCAGCAGGCGACGCTGGTGAACGCCTTCGTCAAGGACATCCTGGCCACCCAGAAGAACGCGGACGTCGTCACCCTCGGCGACATCAACGACTTCGAGTTCTCCGACACCGCGAAGATCCTGGAGAGCGACGGCGCCCTCTGGTCGGCGATCAAGTCGCTGCCGAAGAGCGAGCGTTACTCCTACGTCTACCAGGGCAACGCGCAGGTCCTGGACCAGATCCTGGTCAGCCCGTCGATCCGGAAGTCCTGCGACTTCGAGTACGACAGCGTGCACGTCAACTCGGAGTTCCACGACCAGATCAGCGACCACGACCCGCAGGTCCTGCGTTTCGAGCCGTAGTCACGGCCCCGGTCAGGGCTGGTCGAACACGCCGTTCAGCCAGCCCTGCCACGCGGTCTCGCACTCCTTGATGTCCGTGCCCGGGGTGAAGTCGTGCAGGGAGATGCCGACCGGGTGGCCCCAGTGGTTGCGCCCGAACACACGGGTGAGGCCCCGGTCGGTGCGCAGGCCGATGAAGTACGGGTCGCGGTAATCGACCACGGCCTCGAACTCGTCAGGGCCATGGACCGTCACGCGTGTACCCGCGGGCACGTCCTCCCCGACGCCGAGCGCCCGTCCCACGGCGGCCAGGGCGTCGGCGGCCTTCGACGCCTCGGGCCCGTCGAAGGTGGCGAAGGCGGCCGGGCGGGGCGCGAAGCGGACCAGGTACTCGCGCAGGGTGTGCAGGTAGAAGTCGGTGTGCTTGGCGGCGCCGTCGTACTGGTTGTCCCAGTCGTCGACGAAGATCCCGCTGTGCACGTACCGCACCCAGGCGCGACGGCCGTCGTCGCGGGGCTCGACGGTGTAGTCGAGCTGGTTCATCGTCTGCTCGGAGATGCCGTCGACGTCCTCGACGCGGTTGGTGTAGCGGTGCGGCGGGTCCCACGCGGTGATGGTGGACCCGAAGGGCCCGCGGCCGCCGACCCGGGGCTCCGGCGGCTCCATCGGCCACAGATAGCCACCGGTTCCGGTGGTGATCGCCTGCCACACCTCCTCCGGCGTGGCGTCGACCTCGAACTCGCGGGCGATCTCGAATTCCCTGGGCGCGTCCTGGGACATGGTGAACTCCTGACTAATCCTGCTCGGTCTGCTCGGTCTGCTCGGTCTGCTTGAGCGTGGGATGGAGGGCCACGACGATCCGGTGGTCACGGCCGCCCTCGGCGTCCGGAGCGTCGTACTTGCGGATCAGGGCGGTGACTCCCGCCGTCAACTCCTGGACGAACGCGGCCCGTTCGGCGGCCGAGGCGAAGCGCACCTCGCCGTCCAGCGCGTACGTCGCGAGCCGTTGCTGTGCCTTCGTGGCGCCGGTGATCAGCGAGCCGACGTCCCGGACCAGCCGGGCGCCGAGCGCGAGCAGCCAGCGCGCGGAGAGCTGGTCCCGGAAGCGGTCCGGGTCCGGCTGCACGGCGGCGAGCGCGAGCGGCGAGATGACGTACGACGCGGCGGTCGCCCGCATCAGCCGCTCGGTGACGTTGCCCTTGCGGCGCTCGTCGGCCAGTTCGACCAGGCCGTGCCGCTCCAGTGCCTTGAGGTGGTAGTTCACCTTCTGGCGGGGCAGCCCGACCTGACCGGCCAGCATGGCGGCCGACGCGGGGCCGGCCGCCAGCTCGGCGAGCAGCCTGGCCCTGATGGGGTCCAGGGAGACGGCTGCGGCCTCGGGGTCCTCGATCACGGTGACGTCCAGCATGCGTCCACCGTCTCACCGAAAACTTTTTTTGTCCAGGGCAACATAGTTGTCGGTGAGACGGCGAGATCAGCGAGATCAGCGAGATCAGCGAGATCAGCGAGATCAGCGAGGGGATCTAGTCGGGAACCAGGCCGAGCGCGTGGTCGTAGCGGCTGACCGTGGTGTGCTTCAAGCCCGGCCAGGTCTGTACGCGCTCCCACTTCTCCGTCGCGGAACCGATGCCGGCGCCCGGGGCGGCGAGCGCCTCGATGTGGGCCTGGGCGCTCTCCCACTCGGCGTAGTTGAGGACGCGGGTGCCGTCGGTGCTGAGGTGGAAGTGGGCGGACATCCCGCCGGGGTGGAGGTGCGACTCGCTCTCCAGCGCCTCGAAGACGGCGTCGACCCAGGCGCGCTGCCGGTCGGGGTCCGGGCTCTCGAACTCGATGTCGACGATCACGACACAGCCCGGGACCCGGGTGTCGCCGTCCCGGGTGCCGCTGCGGTAATGCCGGTAGCGGCCGAGCCAGAGCCGTTCGATGCCGGGTACGGCGGTGTCGATCTCGTCGTTGCGCTCCTGCCGGTGGACCTTGGTGAAGGCCTCGTAGGCCTGCTCGTCCCTCCACTGCGAGTAGTGGAGCAGGCTGGAGGCGTCCTCGCCGGTGTAGACGTGGTAGCCGAGCAGGCCGTCGGCGGGCCAGGGGCGGCGCTCCCAGGTGCGGGCGATCGCCTCCACGGTCTGCCGCTGCCGCAGCGGGGTGCCCACCCGCCACGTGCTGAACAGGCGGGCTCCGGCGTCGGCGCGGGTGAGGTCGGGGTGGTTCTCGGTACGGCGGGTCATGGCTGTCTCCGTCACTCGGTGCGGACTGCGGAACAGGTGCAGCCACCACCTTTCAACCTCAACCAAGATTCAGGTCAAGCAGCCGATTCGAGTGGCGGATTCGGGTGACCCGCCTGTCCATGGACGAGAAGGCCGAAGAGACGGGCCGGGCCGAGGAGCCCGAGATGGACAGTCCTTCCGAGTTGCCCGCACGGTCGTGGCGGGCGGTGGCGCGGCGCACGTTCAAGGAGCTGCTGGACGACGAACTGGCCGACCGGGCCGCCGCGTTGACGTACTACGGCGTCCTGTCCCTGTTCCCGGCGCTGCTGGTGATGGTGTCCCTGCTGGGTGTGGTGGGACAGCGGGCGACGGACAAGATCCTCGACAACATCGGGGACCTCGCCCCGGGGCCGGCCCGGGACATCCTGCGCGACGCGGTGGTCCAGCTGGGCGACAGCGGCGGTACGGGCAGTGTGCTGGCCATCCTCGGCCTGCTCGCCGCGCTGTGGTCCGCGTCCGGGTACGTCGCCGCGTTCATCCGTACGTCCAACGCGGTGTACGACCTGCCCGAGGGCCGTCCGGTGTGGAAGCTGACCCCGCTGCGGCTGGCCCTGACCGTGGTCCTGATGCTGATGCTGGCCGCGAGCGCGCTGATCGTGGTGTTCACGGGTCCGCTGGCCGAGCGGGCCGGCACGACGATCGGACTCGGCGACGAGGCGATCACGGCGTGGGGCATCGCCAAGTGGCCGGTGCTGCTGCTTCTGGTGATCCTGATGATCGCCCTGCTGTACTGGGCCGCCCCCAACGTCCGTGGCCGCGGCTTCCGCTGGATCAGCCCGGGCAGTGTCCTCGCCACCCTGATCTGGCTCGCCGCCTCGGCCGGCTTCGCCCTCTACGCCGCCAACTTCGGCTCCTACAACAAGACCTACGGCACCCTCGCCGGCGCCATCATCTTCCTCGTCTGGCTCTGGCTCACCAACCTCGCCATCCTCCTCGGCCTCGAATTCGACGCGGAACTCGCCCGCGAGCGCGCGATCTCCGACGGCCAGCCACCGACGCAAGAGCCGTACGTGGAACCCCGCGACACCCGAAAGTGGCCGGCACGGTTGAGGGCGGCGCGAGGGAAGTGAGCGCGGCGCGGGAACGTTGTGCGGCGCCGACTGGACGCGCACGGCCATCGGACCGGTCCGGGTTCGTGCGTGCGGCGTCCACGCGGAGCCAGGGGGATAGCGCCTGGGCCACGCTCCGCGGAGGGATGTAGGCGCCGCCGCGGACCCGAACGCGGCAGGGTCCGACCGCCGGGGCGGAGTTCCGCGCCTGCGGTCGGACCACGCCGCGCAGCGCGAGGCGCAGCCGGGTTCGGGCGGGGCAGCGGGCCGGGAAGAGCGGCGGCGGTCCGAGGCCCGGTCACGCCGCGACACGCGAAGCGGAGCACACAGACAGTCGCCGGTCGCACTCCACGGGGGCGAAATGAGCCGTCGGCAGGGGCACGAACGTGCCGACGGCCGGGCGGGGTCTACGGCCAGGCCACATCCGGCGATGTACAGCACGGCCGGTCCCCGGGCACGCTCAACGCAGAGGCAGGAAGCGCCGGCACAGGCGCGCACGTGCGGCGGCGGTCAGCCCCCTCGGAGGGGAGCCCGCACCCGGCAGCCGGGCCGCGCAGCGCAGCGCGGAGCGCCGGTCAGGGCGGCGGAAGCAGGGCGCAGAAGAGCGGAGGCTGACCGCCAGGACGCGCAAGCGGTCGGCGTGCCCGGACATGGCCGAGACTGCCTGCCGTGACGCGAAAGCGGTCGACGTGCCCCGACGGCCGAGACCGCCTGCCAGGACGCGCAAGCAGTCGACGTACCCGGACCTAGCCCAGACTGCCCGCCAAGACGCGAAAGCAGTCGCCGCACCCAGACACCGCGAAGGCCGCGCCCCGTCTTCGACAGGGCGCGGCCCGCAGCGGATACCGCCGTCTTCCTCCGTCAGCTACCCGCTCACCGCCGGGGGTACCGCCACGCCACCACCACGACGAATCCGACGGCCGCGCCGATGACGAGGGCGGGGCGGGGGTGCCGGATCGCCGCCTGGACGACGGGTCGGGCGGGCCACGGGACTCCGTGCTCCGCCCGGCGCTCCAGCGTGTGGCCTGTCCGTGTCACCTTGTCCTGGGCGGTGTGACCGGTCCGCGAGGCCTTGTCCTGTACGACGTGCCCGGCGTGCGTGGCCCGCTCCTGCACCGCGTGCCCGGCGTGCGAGGCCTTGTCCTGCACGGTGTGCCCGGCGTGCGACGCCCGCTCCTGCATCAGGTGGCCGGCGTGCGCGGCGCTGCTGCGGAGCTGGACCGTCATCGCGCCCGCCTTGTCCCGGAGGTCGGCCGCCCGGGCCCGTGCGCGTCCCTTGACATCCATCTTTTCCGCCAACTCCTCCACCGTGTCGCCGAGTTCACTGCGGGTGCGTTCGATCTGCCGCCGCAGCTCGTCGGGCCCCTTGGCGCCGATCTCCTCCGCGGCCCCGCCACCCGGTTGCCGTCCCTGTGCCGCCTTGTCCGTCATCGGTGCGCCCTTTCCCTGATCTCCTCGACATCGGCCCTGACGCTCCCGAGGGCCTCCTCGGGTGTGGGCGGTGCGGCGCGCCGCAGCTGGGCGCGGCCGGTCGCCGCGAGCAGACCGGCGAGCGCGAACAGCACGGCCGTCACGATGAGCGCCGCGGCCCAGACGGGCAGCGCCAGCGAGAGTGCGGCGGCGGCCGTGGCCGCCAGGGCGAGGAAACCGGCGTAGGCGACGGCGCCCGCGGCGCCGATCAGTCCGCCGCCGCGTCCCGCCCGGCGTCCCTTCTCGGTCAGTTCTTCCTTGGCGAGGGCGACTTCCTGCCGTACGAGCCGGGAGAGCTGTTCGGTGGCCTGTCCGACGAGGTCGCCCACCGAGTGGTGTTCGTCGTGGGTCGGCCTGGGGGCCGTGGTACCGGTCACGATGTTCCGCCTCCTCTCGGTTCCGGAACCCCCGGGTACCCTGGCCGGCCCCCGCTACCCCTGCGGCGGCCCGCCCGGGCCCTGCCCGCCGAGCCTGGCGAGCTGGGCCTGGAACCAGTCGAGCCGGGCCTGCAACAGGGCGGCCTCCGCGGTGAGTTCGGGCACGCCGAGCCCCTCGGGCGGATCAAGCCCGGCGATCTTGTTCCCGGCGCCGGCCACCACCCGCAGCCGCTCTCCGGCCAGCCGGGCGAAGTCGGCGAGCGAGAGGGACGTACGGCCGCGTACACAGCCGGCGCAGGAGGGGGTCAGCGCGCGCCACCCCGGTCTGCCCCAGCCGGCGTCGGCCAGCGCCGCCGCGACCGTGCCGCAGGCGCAGGGGCCGACGGTGGCGGTGCGGACACGCTGGCGGGCGTAGCGGAAGCCGCGCTCGAAGCGGATGTAGCGGCCGAGGACGGAGACCTCCAGCAGGGCGGCGCTGCGGTGCTCGGCCGTGCACAGGAGCGCCTCGGCCGTCGCAAGGTCGTGCACGCAGTGGAAGCCGCAGTCGCAGCGGCGGTGCGGTGCCGTGTGCCGCAGTCCGTAGACGCAGGACGCGTCGGCCAGGACTCCGTACGGCAGCGCGCCGCCCAGCGACACACCGGTGAACCCGGCCCTGGCGCCGTCGTGGGACAGCACCGGGTGGGCGATCTTGTATCCGGTCGGTGGCTCCGTCGGGCGTTCCTCGGGGAGCCGCAGTCTCATCGGGCGGCCGGGACCTCTTCGGGCGCCTTCAGTTCCTTGATCTCGTCGGGGAGTTCGAGTTCTTCGTCGTGGGCCTGCGGCCGCTCCTCCGCGACTCCGGTGGCCAGTGCCTTCCCGAGCTTCATGACGCCTCCCATGACCAGGGGTCGTTGACCGTCCTCGCCATGGTGACCCATGGGGACCTCACTTGGACATAGGGCCTTGCCGCAGGATTTCGCAGCATCCCTTATCGATACATCGTAGAAGAATTAAGTGGAGCTTCACTGTCGGCGGGCCGACACTGACCCTATGACGACACCTCGCCCCTTCGGCCGCACCCTGTGCGCCATGATCACGCCCTTCACCGCGTCGGGCGCGCTCGACCTCGACGGCGCGCAGGCCCTCGCCGACCGGCTGGTGTCGGAGGGGTGCGACGGCCTCGTCCTGTCCGGCACGACGGGCGAGTCACCCACCACGACGGACGCGGAGAAGGCCGCGCTGGTCACGGCCGTCCGGGACGCGGTGGGCGGCCGGGCGTCGATCGTGGCGGGCGTGGGCACCTTCGACACCCTGCACACCGTCGAACTGGCCCTGGCGGCCGAGAAGGCGGGCGCGGACGGCCTGCTGGTGGTCAGCCCGTACTACAGCAGACCCCCGCAGGACGCCCTGGAAGCACACTTCAGGCAGATCGCCGACGCCTCCGGCCTCCCCCTGGTCCTCTACGACATCCCGGGCCGCACCGGCACCCGCATCGAGCCCGACACCCTGATCCGCCTCGCCGGCCACCCCCGGATCGTCGCGGTCAAGGACTGCTCCTACGACTTCCTGGGCGCCCAGAAGGTCCTGGACCGCACGGAGTTGGCGTACTACGCGGGCTGCGACGAACACAACCTCGCGCTGTACGCGGTGGGCGGCACGGGGTACATCAGCACCGTCGCCAACGTGGTGCCGGCCCAACTCCGCGCCGTCCTGGACGCGTTCGACGCGGGCGACACAGCGCGGGCGGCCCGCCTCCAGCAGCGCGCCACCCCGCTCGTCGAGGCGATCATATCCGCGGGCCTGCCCGGCACGGTCACCACGAAGGCCCTGCTCACCGAACTCGGCCTGCCCGCGGGCCCGGTCCGCGCACCGCTGCGGCCCGCCGGCCGCGAGGCGGTCGACGGGCTGCTGGCGGCGTACTCGGCGCTGATGACCACTGACGGCCAGCTGACGGCCCTCTGATCAGCGTTCGACGAACAGGGGCGACCACTCCAGGGTCTCGGGGTCGTCGTCCAACCTCCGGGTACCGCTGAGCGGGACCGGCTTCCCGCTGCCGATCGTGACCAGCACGAGCCGGTCGTGGTACCCCTCGTCCAGTCCGGTGACCCGCTCCCAGGCGATGAGCCGCTTGTCGTCGGCCCAGGCGAGCAGTCGGCCGCCGCGGACCGTGGCGATCTCCTTGCCGGTGCGGGCGTCACGGACCGAGGAGTACGACCTGCCCGGCGATCCGTCGACCTCCTTCGTCAGCCCGAGGGCCGCCAGCGTGCCGTTCGGGGACAGCCGGGCGGGGACGTCCCAGCGCAGGTGCTTCTCGGCCGCGGGCGCGGCGACCCGGTCGCCCGAGAGGTCGTAGAACCTCTCCATGCCGTCCTTGGGCCCGACGACCTGGGCGTACAGCAGCCGGTCGTCGCGGGTGAAGGCGAAGTCCGCCCGGCCGAGGACCTCCCGGCCGTGCGACACCGGCGACCAGGAGGATCCGCCGCCGGCCAGGTCGACCAGCAGGAACCCGGTCCGGCTCGACTCGTGCGGCGGCATCCACGCCACCTCGCCGGTGTCGGCGTTCGTGGCCCTCACCAGCACATCGGGATTCTTCGCGTACGTCGTCGCGACCAGCCGGCCGCCGTCACCGGAGAACGCCAGCCCGGCGGCCCCCTGCGGCACCGGGATCCACCGCTCGACCTCCCCCGTCGCGAGGTCGAGCAGCCCGATCCGGTGGGCGGGCAGGTTCCGCTCCAGCACGGCAGCGGTCCGCATCCCCGGCGCCACGGCGACGTAGGACCACCGGGTGTCCTTCTCGTACCTGCCGGTCCGCGGGTCGAGGAGCCAGTACGTCCGTACGGTGCTCCCCTGCTCCTTGGTCCGCAGCACGGGCCGGCCCGTGTAGTACGCGGCGAGCACCGACCGCCCGGCCGCGATCATGTCCCTCGGCGGCGACTGGTCCGGGTGGGCCCGGGTGCCGTCCCGGTCGACGATGCCGGCGGGACGTACGTCGTCCTTGCCGGAGTCCAGCAGTGGTACGGCCACCGCGACGGCGACCACGGCGGCGGTGGCCGCGGCGACGCTCGCGAACCTGCGGGCGCGACGGCGGCGGCGGACGGCCAGCACCCGGTCGGCGAAGCCCGCTGAGGCCGGGGCCTGGGCGGCGGCCTGCTCCCGCAGGGTCTCGCTGACGAGTTCCTCGACGTTCATGGACGCACCTCCACGGGCGAGAAGTCACGGGACGGCCGCGGCGAGGCGTCCGCGGCGCGCAGGGCGGCCAGTTCGGGCGCGAGGGAGCGCAGCCGGGCGAGGGAGCGGTGGGTGGTGGACCGCACGGTGCCGACCGAGCAGCCCAGCAGCCGGGCCACCTCGGACTCGGGCAGGTCCTCGAAGTAGCGCAGCACCAGCATCGTGCGCTGGCGGGCGGTGAGCCTGGAGAGCGCCTGGCGCATCACCACGCGCAGCTCGGCCGCGGACGCCGGGTCGGCACCGGCGCCCGCCTCCGGCGGCTCGGCGACGGTGACCTCCCGGCGCGGCCATTTCAGCCGCCAGCGGCCGACCTGCTGGCGGTAGAGGATCCGCCGGACGTAGGCCTCGGGCTCGTCGATCCGCTGCCACTTGCCGACCGCCCTGGCCAGCGCGTTCTGCAACAGGTCCTCGCCGGCGTGCCGGTCTCCCCCGCAGAGCAGCACGGCCGTCTTCAGCAGCGCCGACGATCTGTTCTCCACGAACTCCCGGAAACCGTCCAGCTCCGCGGCGTCCATCGTCACCTTCTCTTTCCCGGCGGCCTCTGTGCCCCGCCCCTGTGCCCCTTGTGACGCGTGCGGCCCCCCGCCGCTATGCCGGCCGGCCCGGGAAAGTTTCCGACGGGCCTGAGGGAAGGCGCGGAAAAGGCCGGGGCCCGTACCGCGCACATGCGGTACGGGCCCCGGCCCACGACGGGATCGATCAGCTCCAGGAGTATCCGTCACCGAACAGCAGCACGTGTTCCAGCACGTCCTCCAACGGATCGTCCACCTGACCGATGTTGACCAGCCCGACCCGCGGGCCGTTGTGCGCGTGACTGTTGGTCTCGTCGGCGTACGCGGTCCCGGCCGGCAGCCAGCACACGGCCGTCAGCGCCAGCGTCCCGCCCAGCCAACGCGCCACGGTCCTCGCCCGCTCGTTCCTCATCGCCCGGCCCCTCGTTCGTCGTTTCGGCGTCTGATCGGACTCTGCGTCCACCCGTTCATCTGCCGAAAGGACCAGAAGGTCACGCCGAGCAACCCGTACGTGATCCTTTGGGCCTCAGTTGTGGCTGTGCAGGATCTCGTTCAGGCCGCCCCACTCGGCGTTGTTCGGGACGGCCTGGACCGTGCCGGTGACCGAGTTGCGGCGGAAGAGGATGCTGTCGGCGCCGGAGAGCTCGCGGGCCTTGACGATCTGGCCGTCGGGCAGGGTGACCTTGGTGCCGGAGGTGAGGTAGAGGCCCGCCTCGACCACGCAGTCGTTGCCGAGGGCGATGCCGACGCCGGCCTCGGCGCCGATCAGGGACCGCTCGCCGATGGAGACGCGCTCCGTGCCGCCGCCGGAGAGGGTGCCCATGGTGGAGGCGCCGCCGCCGATGTCCGAGCCGTCGCCGACGACGACGCCCTGGGAGATACGGCCCTCGACCATGGAGGTGCCCAGCGTGCCGGCGTTGAAGTTGACGAAGCCCTCGTGCATGACGGTGGTGCCGGCCGCGAGGTGGGCGCCGAGGCGGACGCGGTCGGCGTCGGCGATGCGGACGCCGGCCGGGGCGACGTAGTCCGTCATCCGCGGGAACTTGTCGACACCGAAGACGCTGACGTGCAGGCCGCGGGCGCGGGCGGCGAGCCGGACGGTCTCCAGGGTGTCCACGGCGACCGGGCCGAGGGAGGTCCAGGCGACGTTGGCGAGGTGGCCGAAGATGCCGTCGAGGTTCTGCCCGTTCGGCTTGACCAGGCGGTGCGAGAGCAGGTGCAGGCGCAGCCAGACGTCGTGGGAGTCCAGCGGCTTGTCGTCGAGGGAGGAGATGACCGTACGGACCGCGACGATCTCGACACCGCGCACCTCGTCCGTGCGCAGGGCGGCCACGCCGTGCTCGCCGAGCAGTTCACGGGTGCGTTCGGCGTCCAGGCGCTCGCTGCCGGCCGGCCCGGGATCGGCGGTGAGCTCCGGCGCGGGGAACCAGGTGTCGAGAACGGTGCCGTCGGCGGCGACGGTGGCGAGGCCGGCGGCAACAGCGCCGGTGGTACGAGGAGCAGTCGTGTCGGTCATGAGGGCAACCTAACCGCCGGGAGGCCGCCTAGGCCAACCAGCGCGGAGGGCGTCTCAGGTGCCGGGCGCGGCCGGTGCCCGCACCCCGGAACGGTGCCTTCCGCGGTGCGGTCGGCCGTGAGGCCGTGGAGCCCCGCCTCGCCCTGTCGTCCGGCGGCCCGCGAACGGTTCACGGACCCGTGGGGATCACTCGGCGCAGTGCTTCCCGCGCGTACTCCTCGTCGTACGACGTACCGGTCAGCAGCACCTGGAGGCAGATGCCGTCCAGCAGCGCGATCAGCGCCCGTACGGTGACCGGGTCGGTGCGGGGCGCGAGCCGCTCGGCGAGGTCGTCGGCCCATTCGGCGGCGACCGGGCGCAGGGCGGGGCGGCGCAGGGCGGCGAGGTAGAGCTCGTACTCCAGCTCGACGCCGGCGCGCTCGCCGGACAGCCACTCGCCCAGCAGGGCGGCGAGTTCGGCGGCCAGGTCGGTGTCCGGGTCGCTCAGGCCGCCACGGTCGGCGGCGGCCTTGGCGAAGCACTCGTTGCTCTGCCGCAGCGCCGCGACGATCAGCTCGTCGAGTGTGGCGAAGTGGTACGTCGTGGAGCCGAGCGGCACGTCGGCCTCGGCGGCGACGGTGCGGTGGGTCAGGCCGGCGAGGCCCTTGTCCCGCACGACCCGGATCGCCGCGTCGATGATCCGCTGCCGTCGCTCGGGGTCGTGGCGCCGGGCCATCAGTGCGCCCCGCCCAGGTTCAGCACGACCACCCCGACGATGATCAGCGCGATTCCGGCGGCCTTGGCGGCGGTCACCCCCTCCCCCAGGAACACGATGCCGATGGTGACGATGGCCGCGGTGCCGATGCCGGCCCAGATCGCGTACGCGGTGCCGACGTTGACGGTCTTCAGCGTCTGGGCGAGCAGCGCGAAGGACACGAGGTAACCGGCGACGGTCAGCAGCGAGGGCAGCAGCCTGCTGAAACCGTCGGTGTACTTCATCGCCGTCGTGGCGGCGACCTCGGCGGCGATGGCGCCGGCGAGCAACAGATATCCCATGTGTACGAGCGTACATAACGGCGCTCTCCCGGGCGAGACGCGGCGGGTGACCGAAAGGGCGGGGATGACGAGGGGGCACCAGGTCGGCCAAGATCCGGGATCGCTCGTTTCAAACGCCTGCCGCCAACTCCCTGGCTCCACTAGTGTTTCACTGTTCACCTACTTCCCCATCACTCCCCATCACAGCCGCAACCGCGACTCGCCGGGCGCCGCTGGAGGAATCGCGCATGCCAATACGCCCGTCCCGCACCCCTCAGAACCAGCCATGGGAGAACGGCTGGTCACCGGAGAGTTCCCGGGTGCCGGGCACGCGACGGCTGTGGCTGGCCGGAGCGATGGCGATAGCCACCGTCGCCGCGTGCGTGACGGCCATCGTCGTGACGGACCAGCACGACGGCGACAACGACGAGTCGGCCGCCCCGAACCCGACGACCTCCGCGTCACCGACCGGCCCCGGCCTCATCTCCTACGCCAGCGACTCCCCGACCCCGACCGCCTCACCGACCCCGAAGCGCGCCAAGCCGTCCGCCAGGCCCAGCACCGGCACCCCCACCGCCCCGCACGGCTCGGCCTCCGCGCCGACCCCCACCGCACCGGCGAAGTCCCCCACCGCCAAGCCCGGTTCACCCCCCGCCAAGCCGTCGACGACCTGGCGCTCGGTCCGCTCGGTCAACTACCCCGACCGCTACTGGCACATCGGCGGCGGCCTGGTGAAGCTCGACCGCGTCGGCGGCTCGGAGTCCCGCGAGGACTCCACCTTCAAACTGGTCAAGGGCCTCGCCGACAGCTCCTGTTACTCCTTCGCCACCTCCGACGGCACCTACCTGCGCCACCGCAGCTTCGTCCTCCGCTCGGAACGCGACGACGGCTCCTCCCTCTTCGACCAGGACGCCACGTTCTGCCCCCGCGGCTCCTACTACTCCGGCGCGATCATGCTGGAGTCGGTCAACTACCCGGGCCGCTTCCTGCGCCACAAGGACTTCACACTCCGCCTGGAGTCGTACCAGCACAGCGGCCAGTACCAGGCGGACGCGGCGTTCCGGGTGGTGGCGGGGCTGGCCTGAGCAGGGGTCGGCCCGAGGGCCACGAACCCCGGGCACACGAAAGCGGCGGCGCCCCTCGGGGCACCGCCGCTTCGACGTACGTACGGGATCTCAGACGTTGAACCCGAGCGCCCGCAGCTGCTCGCGCCCGTCGTCCGTGATCTTGTCGGGGCCCCACGGGGGCATCCAGACCCAGTTGATGCGCAGTTCGTTGACGAGGCCGTCCGTGGCGGACTTGGCCTGGTCCTCGATGACGTCGGTCAGCGGGCAGGCCGCCGAGGTCAGGGTCATGTCGATCGTCGCGATGTTCGCGTCGTCGATGTGGATGCCGTAGATCAGGCCGAGGTTGACGACATCGATGCCCAACTCGGGGTCGACGACGTCGTACAGGGCCTCGCGGACCTCCTCCTCGGAGGCCGGCTTCATCTCCAGGGTCTCGCTCATGCCGTCTTCCTTTCGACGTCGGCGTCGGCGCCCAGCGCCTGGGCCGTCGCGTCCTTCCACGCCATCCAGCTCAGGAGGGCGCACTTGACCCGGGCCGGGTACTTGGAGACACCGGCGAACGCGACCGCGTCCTCCAGCACCTCCTCCATCGCGTCGTCGGGCTCGATCTTCCCCTTGGACTGCATCAGCTCCAGGAAGGTCTCCTGGATCTTCCGCGCGTCGGACAGGTCCTTGCCGACGAGGAGGTCGTTCAGTACGGAGGCCGAGGCCTGGCTGATGGAGCAGCCCTGGCCCTCGTACGAGACGTCCTGGATCGTCGTGCCGTCGTACTTCACACGGAGGGTGATCTCGTCGCCACACGTCGGGTTCACGTGGTGTACCTCGGCGTCGCCATCCCTCAGACCACGCCCGTGCGGGTGCTTGTAGTGGTCCAGGATGACTTCCTGGTACATGGAGTCCAGTTTCACCTTGTCAGCACGCCCCTCAGCCGAAGAAGTTCCGTACGTGCTCCAAGCCGTCGACCAGTGCGTCGATCTCGGCCGGCGTGGAGTACAGATAGAACGACGCTCGCGTGGTCGCAGGAATTCCGTAGCGGAGGCAGACGGGCCGCGCGCAGTGGTGGCCCACACGTACCGCGATGCCCTCCTCGTCGAGGACCTGACCCACGTCGTGCGGGTGGATGTCGCCGAGCGTGAAGGAGATCGCCGCGCCCCGGTCCTCGGCCGTGGTGGGGCCGATGATCCTGAGGTCCGGAACCTCGCCCAGCCGCTTCACCGCGTACTCGGTGAGCGCGTGCTCATGGGCGAGGATCTTGTCCATGCCGATCGCGGACAGGTAGTCGATCGCCGCGCCGAGTCCGACCGCCTGAGCGATCGGCGGGGTGCCCGCCTCGAACTTGTGCGGGGCGGGAGCGTACGTCGACGAGTGCATCGACACCGTCTCGATCATCTCGCCGCCGCCCAGGAACGGGGGCAGGTCCTCCAGGAGCTCCTGACGGCCCCACAGCACGCCGATGCCGGTCGGACCGCACATCTTGTGGCCGGTGAAGGCCACGAAGTCGGCCTGGAGGGCCTGGACGTCCATCGGCATGTGCGGCGCGGCCTGCGAGGCGTCGATGCAGACGAGAGCGCCGACCTCCTGCGCGCGGCGGATTATCGTCTCGACCGGGTTGACCGTGCCCAGGATGTTCGACACCAGCACGAAGGAGACGATCTTCGTCTTCTCCGTGATGATCTCGTCGATGTTGGACAGGTCGAGCCGACCGTCGTCGGTGAGGCCGAACCACTTCAGCTTCGCGCCCGTGCGCTGCGACAGCAGCTGCCACGGCACGATGTTGGAGTGGTGCTCCATCTCCGTGATGACGATCTCGGTCTCGGAGTCCACGCGGTAGGGCTCGTCGGCCCAGCCCAGCATGTTCGCCACGAGGTTCAGCGACTCGGAGGCGTTCTTGGTGAAGATCACCTCGTCGCGGCTGGGCGCGTTGATGAACGCGGCGACCTTGTCGCGCGCGCCCTCGTACAGCGCCGTGGCCTCCTCGGCGAGGACGTGCACGCCACGGTGGACGTTGGCGTTGTAGCGCTCGTAGTACTCGCCCAGGGCGTCCAGCACCTGGCGCGGCTTCTGCGAGGTCGCCGCGTTGTCCAGGTAGACAAGCTTCCGGTCGTCGTGGACCAGTCGGTCCAGGATGGGGAAGTCCTTGCGGATCGCCTCGGTGTCGAGGAGGCCCGACAGCTGTGTCACGCGGATACGCCACCCTTCGTGTAAACCTCGTAGCCCTCGTTCTCCAGCTTGTCGGCGAGCTCGGCGCCGCCGGACTCGACGATGCGGCCGCCGGAGAAGACGTGGACGAAGTCGGGCTTGATGTAGCGCAGGATGCGCGTGTAGTGCGTGATCAGCAGGGTGCCGACCTCGCCGGTCTCGCGGACGCGGTTGACGCCCTCGGAGACGACCCGGAGCGCGTCGACGTCGAGGCCGGAGTCGGTCTCGTCGAGGATCGCGATCTTCGGCTTGAGCAGCTCCAGCTGGAGGATCTCGTGGCGCTTCTTCTCACCGCCGGAGAAGCCCTCGTTGACGTTGCGCTCGGCGAAGGCCGGGTCCATGTTGAGACGCTCCATGGTCTCCCTGACCTCCTTCACCCAGGTACGCAGCTTGGGGGCCTCGCCACGGATGGCGGTGGCGGAGGTGCGGAGGAAGTTGGAGACCGAGACGCCGGGGACCTCGACCGGGTACTGCATCGCCAGGAACAGGCCCGCGCGGGCGCGCTCGTCGACGGACATCTCCAGGACGTCCTCGCCGTCGAGGGTGACGGTGCCGCCGGTGATCGTGTACTTGGGGTGACCCGCGAGGGAGTAGGCGAGGGTCGACTTGCCGGAGCCGTTGGGGCCCATGATGGCGTGCGTCTCGCCCTGCTTCACGGTGAGGTCGACGCCCTTGAGGATCTCCTTGGTGGAGTTGTCGGCCTCGACGGTGACGTGCAGGTCTCGGATTTCAAGCGTTGCCATGGGTGCCTCAGGACTCCTGGGAAAGGGAGACGAGCACATCGTCCCCTTCGATCTGTACGGGGTATACGGGAACGGGGCGCGTCGCGGGAAGGCCGGACGGCTTGCCGGTGCGGAGGTCGAACGCGGAGCCGTGCAGCCAGCACTCGATCTGGCAGTCCTCCACCTCGCCCTCGGAGAGCGAGACGTTCGCGTGCGAGCAGATGTCGTTGATCGCGAACACCTCGCCCTCGGTGCGGACGACCGAGACCGGCGTGCCGTCGAGTTCCACCCGC
Organism: Streptomyces lincolnensis; assembly: GCF_001685355.1. Classification (GTDB taxonomy): domain Bacteria; phylum Actinomycetota; class Actinomycetes; order Streptomycetales; family Streptomycetaceae; genus Streptomyces; species Streptomyces lincolnensis. Next base: position 2,640,053 of record NZ_CP016438.1, read on the forward strand.
TTCGGGGTGTCCTCCTCCAGCTCGCTGAGGCCACAGGCGCGTACGAAAGCCATCAGACTGTGGCCTCCAGCTCCTCGTCGATCTTCACGAGAAGGCGCTCTTCGATGTCGTCCACGCCGATCTGCTGGACCAGTTCGGCGAAGAAGCCGCGGACCACCAGGCGACGGGCCTCGTCGGCGGGGATGCCGCGGGCCATCAGGTAGAAGAGCTGCTCGTCGTCGAAGCGGCCGGTCGCACTCGCGTGACCCGCTCCGACGATCTCGCCGGTCTCGATCTCCAGGTTCGGCACCGAGTCGACCCGGGCGCCGTCCGTCAGGACGAGGTTCCGGTTCATCTCGTAGGTGTCCGTGCCCTCGGCCTTGGCCTCGATGAGCACGTCACCGATCCACACCGCGTGGGCGCCCTCGCCCTGGAGCGCGCCCTTGTAGACGACGTTGGACTTGCAGTGCGGGACGTTGTGGTCGACCAGGAGGCGGTGCTCCTGGTGCTGGCCGGCGTCCGTGAAGTACAGACCGAGCAGTTCGGCCTCGCCACCGGGACCGGCGTACGCGACGCGCGGGTGGAGGCGGACGAGGTCGCCGCCGAAGGTCACGACGACCGACCTGAAGGAGGCGTCGCGGCCGATCAGCGCGTTGTGCTGGGCCACGTGCACGGCCTTGTCGTCCCAGTCCTGGACGGAGACGACGGTCAGCTTGGCGCCGTCCCCGAGGACGTAGTCGACGTTGGCGGCGAGCACGGCGTCACCGGTGTGGTCGATGACGACGACGGCCTCGGCGAAGGCGCCCAGCTCGATCACCTGGTGGGCGAAGGCGGTGCCGCCCTCGCCGTGCACGGCGATACGGATCGGCTCGGTGAGCACCGTCTCCTTGGGGACGGTGACCACGCCGGCCTTCTCGAACGCCGAGTACGCCTGGGCGGCGATGCGGTCCACCGGGGTGCCGGCCCTGCCGACCCGGGCGTCGTCACGGCCGACGGTCTCGATCGTGACGCCCTCGGGCGCCTCGATGGCGACCTTCAGGCCGTCGCCGGTGGCGACCGCGGTGCCGTCGTGCAGGCCGCGCAGCCGCTCCAGCGGGGTGAACCGCCACTCCTCCTCGCGGCCGTGCGGGACGGGGAAGTCCTGCACGTCGAAGGAGGGGGGCGCGCTCATGCGCGTGGCGACGGTCGACTCGGCGGCAACGGCCACCGCGCCGGCGGTGGTGCTGCCCACCGGGATGTTCTGAGCCTCAGCCATGGCTGTCGGTCTGCTCTCTTCCTGCGTAAGTGACTTGATGGAGACGGCCGTTGCTTAGCCGACCGCGCCTTCCATCTGGAGCTCGATCAGCCGGTTGAGCTCAAGGGCGTACTCCATGGGCAGTTCCTTCGCGATCGGCTCCACGAAGCCGCGCACGATCATCGCCATCGCCTCGAACTCGGTCAGACCGCGGCTCATCAGGTAGAAGAGCTGGTCCTCGGAGACCTTGGAGACGGTCGCCTCGTGGCCCATGGACACGTCGTCCTCGCGGACGTCCACGTAGGGGTACGTGTCCGAGCGGGAGATGGTGTCGACGAGCAGCGCGTCGCACAGCACGTTCGACTTGGAGCCGTGGGCGCCCTCGCCGATCTCGACGAGACCGCGGTAGGAGGTGCGGCCGCCGCCTCGCGCCACCGACTTGGAGACGATGTTGGAGGAGGTGTTCGGCGCCATGTGGACCATCTTGGAGCCGGCGTCCTGGTGCTGGCCCTCGCCCGCGAAGGCGATGGACAGGGTCTCGCCCTTGGCGTGCTCGCCCATCAGGTAGACGGCCGGGTACTTCATCGTCACCTTGGAGCCGATGTTGCCGTCGATCCACTCCATGGTCGCGCCCTCGTACGCCACGGCGCGCTTGGTGACCAGGTTGTAGACGTTGTTCGACCAGTTCTGGATGGTCGTGTAACGGCAGCGGGCGTTCTTCTTGACGATGATCTCGACGACCGCGGAGTGCAGCGAGTCCGACTTGTAGATCGGGGCGGTGCAGCCCTCGACGTAGTGCACGTAGGCACCCTCGTCGACGATGATCAGGGTCCGCTCGAACTGGCCCATGTTCTCCGTGTTGATGCGGAAGTAGGCCTGGAGCGGGATCTCGACCTGCACGCCCGGCGGCACGTAGATGAAGGAGCCGCCCGACCACACCGCGGTGTTCAGGGAGGCGAACTTGTTGTCACCGACCGGGATGACGGTCCCGAAGTACTCCTTGAAGAGCTCCGGGTGCTCCTTCAGGGCGGTGTCGGTGTCGAGGAAGATGACGCCCTGCTCCTCCAGGTCCTCGCGGATCTGGTGGTAGACGACCTCGGACTCGTACTGGGCCGCGACACCGGCGACGAGGCGCTGCTTCTCCGCCTCCGGGATGCCGAGCTTGTCGTACGTGTTCTTGATGTCCTCGGGCAGGTCCTCCCAGGACTCCGCCTGCTTCTCCGTGGACCGTACGAAGTACTTGATGTTGTCGAAGTCGATACCGGAGAGGTCCGAGCCCCAGTTCGGCATGGGCTTCTTGTCGAACAGGCGCAGGCCCTTGAGACGGAGCTTGGTCATCCACTCCGGCTCGGACTTCTTCGCGGAGATGTCCTTGACGACATCCTCGCTCAGACCGCGCTTCGCAGAGGCGCCGGCTACGTCGGAGTCGGCCCAGCCGTATTCGTACGTACCCAGACCCTCGAGTTCGGGGTGGGCAGTCTCCGTGGGGAGAGTCATGCGGGGTTCCTCCCGGCCGTGCTTGCGGATGCGTTATGTGTGGTTGTGGAAATCTTCGGGATGAACGTCGTGCAGACGCCGTCGCCGTGCGCGATGGTCGCCAGCCGCTGGACGTGTGTGCCGAGCAGCTGCGAGAAGATCTCGGTCTCCGCCTCGCAGAGCTGCGGGAACTTCTCCGCGACGTGGGCCACCGGGCAGTGGTGCTGGCAGAGCTGCTCGCCCGTGTGCGGGAGGGGGGCGCTGCGCGCCGTAGCAGCGTACCCGTCCGCGCTCAGGGCCTTGGCCAGGGCTTCGGTGCGCTGCTCCGGCGGGGCCGCGTCTATCGCCTCGCGGTACGAGGCCGCCTGCTCGGCGATCCTCGCGCGGGCGAAGGCGACGACGGCCTCGTCCCCGCCGAGCCGGTCCCGGATCCAGTTCAGGGCGTCGGCGGCGAGCTTGTCGTAGGACTGGTCGAAGGCGTCCCGGCCGCAGTCGGTCAGCGCGAACACCTTCGCGGGGCGGCCGCGGCCGCGCGCTCCGTAGACCCGCTGCTCGCGTGCCTCCACGACGTCGTCGGCGACCAGTGCGTCCAGATGCCGGCGTACGGCCGCGGAGGTGAGCCCGAGACGTCCGGCCAGCTCGGTCACGGTCGACGGCCCGTGGTCCAGGATGGACCGCGCGACCCGGTTGCGCGTCGAGCGCTCACCGGTCGCTAGCTCCTCCTGCGGGGCCCCCATGGGGGTCTCCCGAGCCTCGCCGACGTTTTTCACAACGCCATTGTTGCGTAATTCCTCTGGGCCAGGCAAGCCGCGTCCCGCGCACCGGACGGTGCCCTGCGTCACTTAGGTTTACCTAATCTGACCTGCGCAAACGATCTCTGATCGATCAAATGGGTGGCATCACCGGGCCCGGTCCGGGACACTCCGGAGACATGCCCACACCCCCTCCGACCGGCCCACTTGTCACTCGCGACACCATCGCCTCGGGATTGCGCGACATGGGCGTCCGCCCCGGCGAAACCCTCCTCCTCCACTCTTCCCTGAGCGCGCTCGGCTGGGTCTGCGGAGGCTCCGTCACGGTCGTCCGGGGAATTCTCGACGCCCTGGGCCATCAGGGCACACTCGCGGTCCCCACCCAGACCGGCGACCTCTCGGACCCGGCCCTGTGGAGCAGTCCGCCGGTGCCCCGGGAGTGGTGGGAGACGATCCGGGCCACGATGCCCGTCTACGACCCTCTCCTCACGCCCTCCCGCGGAGTCGGCGTGATCCCGGAGACCGTGCGGACCTGGCCGAGCGCCCGGCGCAGCGCGCACCCGCAGACCTCGTTCGCCGCCGTGGGCCCGCGCGCGGCGGAGATCGTCGACGGGCACGCGACCGACTGCCGTCTCGGCGAGCGGAGCCCTCTGGCCCGGCTGGAGGCGCTCGACGCCCGGGTGCTGCTGCTCGGCGCCGGCTACGGCACCTGCACCGCCTTCCACCTCGCCGAGTACCGCATCCCCTCGCCGCTGGTGAAGGTGGGCCGCCCGGGCCCGGCGGGCTGGGAGGTGGTGACCGAGGTGTCGATCAGTTCGGACCGGTTCGACGAGCTGGGCTGGGACTTCGAACGGGACCGCCCCGTCGTACGGGGACGGGTGGGCGCGGCCGACGTACGGCTGTTCCCGATCGCCGACGCGGTGGCGTACGCGCGGCGGTGGCTGGCCGTGCACCGGCCCCGTGAGGAGGAGATCGCGCACCCGCCGCTCTGAGGCCCGCCGCACGAACCTAGACTCGGGCCCATGCGAAGTGAGCCCGTGGTCCAGGTCCAGGCCCTGGTGAAGCGGTACGGCACGAAGACCGCGGTGGACGGCCTCGACCTGGTGGCCGAAGCGGGTGTGACCGCCGTACTCGGTCCCAACGGTGCGGGCAAGACGACCACGGTGGAGAGCTGCGAGGGATACCGCCGACCCGACTCCGGCACGGTGCGTGTGCTGGGCCTGGACCCGGTCCGACAGTCCCGCGAACTGCGTCCCCGCATCGGCGTGATGCTCCAGTCCGGCGGGGTCTACTCGGGCGCGCGGGCCGACGAGATGCTCCGGCATGTAGCGAAGCTGCACGCCCATCCGCTGGACGTGGACGTGCTCATCGAGCGCCTGGGACTCGGCGGGTGCGGCCGGACGACGTACCGCCGCCTCTCCGGCGGCCAGCAGCAGCGCCTCGCGCTGGCGATGGCGGTGGTCGGCCGCCCGGAACTGGTGTTCCTCGACGAGCCGACCGCCGGGCTGGACCCGCAGGCCCGTCGCGCCACCTGGGACCTGGTCCGCGATCTGCGCGCCGACGGCGTCTCGGTCATCCTCACCACGCACCACATGGACGAGGCCGAGCAGCTCGCCGACGACGTCGCGATCATCGACGCGGGCCGGGTCATCGCCCACGGCTCCCCGGAGGAGCTGTGCCGCGGCGGCGCCGAGAACACCCTCCGCTTCTCCGGCCGCCCCGGCCTGGACGTGGGCTCCCTGCTCAAGGCCCTGCCCGCGGACTCCTCGGCGGCCGAGCTGACACCGGGCTCCTACCGGGTCGTCGGCAAGGTCGACCCGCAGCTCCTCGCGACGGTCACCTCCTGGTGCGCCCAGCACGGCGTGATGCCGGAGAGGATCTCGGTCGAACGGCACACCCTCGAAGACGTGTTCCTGGAGCTGACCGGCAAGGAGCTGCGCTCATGACGGTAGGTACCTTCACGCCGAGGCCGGGCGCGGCCCCCCTGGGGCGCATGATCATGGCGCAGGCCGCGCTGGAGACGAAGATGCTCCTGCGCAACGGCGAGCAGCTGCTGCTGACGGTCGTGATCCCCACGCTGCTGCTGGTGCTGTTCAGCACGGTGGACGTCGTGGACACGGGCGCGGGTGAGGCCGTGGACTTCCTGGCCCCCGGCATCCTCGCGCTGGCGGTCATGTCCACCGCCTTCACCGGCCAGGCCATCGCCACGGGCTTCGAACGCCGCTACGGCGTCCTGAAGCGCCTCGCCTCCTCCCCGCTCCCCCGCTGGGGCCTGATGACCGCCAAGACGATCTCCGTACTGGCCACGGAGATCCTCCAGATCATCCTGCTGACGGTGATCGCCCTCACCCTCGGCTGGTCCCCGCACGGCAACCCCTTCGCCGTCCTGCTCCTCCTGGTCCTCGGTACGGCCGCCTTCTCCGGCCTCGGCCTGCTGATGGCCGGCACCCTCAAGGCCGAGGCCACCCTCGGCGCCGCCAACCTGGTCTTCATCCTGCTGCTCGTGGGCGGCGGCGTGATCGTCCCACTGGACAAGTTCCCGCCGGGCGCGCAGGACGTACTGGGCCTGCTACCGATCACAGCGCTGTCGGAGGGCCTGCGCGATGTGTTGCAGCACGGGGCGGGGGTGCCGTGGGGCGACCTGGGAATCCTGAGCGTGTGGGCGGTTCTGGGACTCGCGGCCGCCGGCAGGTTCTTCCGCTGGGAGTGATCAGCGGACCCACATCTGGGAGACGAGGGGGCCGAAGCCGAGGGTGGTCTGGTAGTTGCCGAGGCGGGTTGAGGTGAAGGAGACCTGTTTGACGTTGGCCACCGGGATCCAGACGGCCTCGTCGACGGTCATGCGGTCGACCTGCTCCCACAGTCGACCGGCCCGGGCGGAGTCGGAGACCTCGGCGGCCTGGGCGGAGGCGACGAGGCGGTCGAAGGCGGGGGAACAGTACTCGGCGAGGTTCGGGTTGTTACCACCGTCGGCCGGACGAAAGCCGTCGCAGGTGAGGCTGGGCGTGAAGTACGTGGAGGCGGACGGATAGTCGGGCCACCACGCGTTGAACATCAGCTGCGCCCGCGTACGTGAGTCCCCCACGGTGTCCCAGTACGTCTCGTCCTTGGGCAGGACGTGCAGGGTGGCCCGGTAGCCGAGTTCCTTCAGGAGGTCCACGAAGTAGGAGGCGACACGGCGGGGCGACTCCACGCTCCAGGTCCACACGCCGACCTCCATGCCCACGGTGCCCGACGCCTTGACCAGCTCCCTGGCGCGATCGAGGTCGGGTCCGGACCACCGGCCGCCGGGGCCGGGGGCGCGCGTGTACGGACAATAGGGGCGGTAGCCGGGATACCCCGGCGGCAGGGTCTGGCAGGTCACGGACGCGATCTCACGCCCACCCATCAAGGTCACCAGCCTGTTGCGGTCGACGGCGTAGGAGAGGGCCTGGCGGACCCGCTTGTCGTCGAAGGGCGGCACTCGGGTGTTGAAACTCTCGTAGATCATGAGGAACGCGGGGTCGGAGCGGAGCCGGCCCGGGTAGCGCACGGCGAGCCGCCGCAGGTCGAGCAGTCGGGGATGACTGTTGAGATAGATCGCGAGGTCCGCCCGGCCGGCGTTGACCTCCGCGATCTGTTTCTCGGCCGTCGCGACCGTCCGCCAGCGGATGACGTCGGCGTAGCCCTCCGGCTGGGCGACATGGGACCACTGCCGGAAGTGCGGGTTCCGTACGAGGGTGAGCTGCTTCCCTTTCCGGTATTCGGAGATCCGGTACGGACCGGTCGAGGGAACGGGCCGGTCGCCGACGCCCTCGTCCGAGGTGCCCGGTGGCGTCGGTACGACGAACAGAGTGAGCTTGCCCAGGAAGTCCGGGTCGGGCTCAGTCAGCCGGAAGGTGACCGTGGACGCCGTGTCGTCGGTGACGATCCCCCGTGAAAGGTCGCAGCGTTCGGGGTGGTCCAGGCACGCGGCCCCGCCGATGACCCTCGTGAAGTACACGGGGTTTCCCCCGCCGACGGTCAGCACCCGCTCGACGCCCCGGCGGAAGTCCGAGGCCTTGACGAGTCTGCCGTCGGAATAGCGGATCCCCCGCCGCAGGGTGAAGGTGTAGGTGCGCCCACCGTCGGCGGGTCTCGGGAGTTCGGTCGCCAGGTCCGGGATGAGCGTGAGTTCCGAACCGCCGGGCACCTGACGCCACCCGACGAGATGGTCGTAGACCACGCTGAGCGCGAGGACCGCCTCCCCGACATAGACGTTCGCCGGATCGATACCCGCCTCGGCGGCCCCGCCGAACCCCAGCACGGTCAACGTCCCGCCCCGATGCGCCGCCGAGGCGAACGCCCGCGCCCCCACCCACACCGTCTCCCCGGCCAGCGCCAGCCCCCGCGGCGAACCACCCGTACGTACGGTCCGCACCGGCCGTGCCGTCCGCGGATCCAGCCGCACCACCGTCGCGTCGTACTCGTTGCTCACCCACACCCCGTCCGGCCCCGCCGCCACCGTGCGGGGCCCGTCGCCGACCTCGTGCGAGGTGACGACACCGGAACGCGTGTCGATACGGGAGACGGTGAGTGAGAGCCCGTTGGCGACCCAGACCGCGTCCTCGGTGACGGAGACGCTGCGGGGTCCGGTGCCGACCTGGATCGGTCCACGGGCCTGGCCGGAGGCGGCGTCGACCGGAGTCACCGTGCCGTCCAGGCTGTTGGCCGCCCAGACCGTGTCCTCGCCCACGCCGATGCCGGTGGGCGCCCTGCCCACGGCGACGGGCGGGCCCACCCGCCCCGAGTCGGGGTCGATGCGCCGGACGGCGTTGTCCCCGCTCAGCGCGACCCACACCCCACCGGGACCGGCGGCGACGGCCGAGGGCAGGTTGCCGACGGGCACGGTGTCGACGACCCGGTCCACGGAGGCGTTGATGCGCGAGACCGTGCCGTCGCCGCTGTTGGCGACCCAGACGTCGTCGCCGTCCACCGCCACGGCGACCGGACCGGAGCCGACGGGGATCAACTGAACGGCGCGGGTGCGCGGATCGATGCGGCTGACCGAGTCGTCCCCGCTGTTCGCCGCCCACACCGACCCCGCCCCCCAGGCGAGCCCGTCCGGGCTCTGCCCGACGGGCACGGCAGGACCACCGCCGCCGTGCACGGCGCCGACGGTGTTGGCCTCCAGGGAGACGGGGACGGACCGGGGCGCACCAGCTCCGGAGAGAAGCCCCGTACACAGGGCGGTGATCGCGGCGAAGGAGAGGACCGTGCCCCGGACCCTGCGTCGCCGGGCCGTGCCCGGCGCGCCCGTCCGGTGAGGCGCGGCGACGGTCGGGTCGTGGGCCAGCACCGCCTGATGCACGCGCTGCACCGACTCGTCCGGATCCAGGCCCAGTTCGTCCGCCAGCCGGTCCCGTAACCGCCGGTAGTACGCCAGTGCCTCGGCCTGCCGACCGCAGCGGTACAGCGCGAGCATCAACTGCGCGCACAGCTGCTCCCGCAGGGGGTGGGCGGCGACCAGTTGCTCCAACTCGCCGACGACGGCCGCGTGCCGTCCCGACGCCAGGTCCGTCTCGACGCGCGCCTCGATCGCGGACAGCCGTACGCCCTCCAGGCGCGCCGCCTCACGTCGTACGAAGCCGTAGTCGCCCAGATCCTCCAGGACGGCACCGCGCCACAGCCCGAGCGCCCCGCGGAGGATCCGGCCCGCCTCGGCATGCCGACCCGCGTCGAGCGCCGCCCGTCCCTCCCGGACCGACGCCTCGAAGCGGCCGGCGTCCGTGGCGGCGGGGTCGGTGCGCAGCAGATAGCCGCGGCCCTGCGTCACCAGCACCTCGGCGGGGGCGCCACGGGTCCGGTCCGGCTCCAGGATCCGGCGCAGGTGGAAGACGTACGTCTGTACCGAGGTGATCGCCCCGTCCGGCGGGTCACCGTCCCACACCTCGTCGACCAGCCGGTCCAGCGGGACGACCCGGTTCGCCTCGATCAGCAGCAGGGCCAGCACCGCGCGCTGGCGCGGCCCGCCGAGCGGCAGTGCGGAGCCGGAACGCAGCACCCTGAGCGGGCCGAGCAGCCCGAACTCCGTGACCGTCTGCGTGGCTGACATGGCACATCGCCTCGTTCCAAGCCGGTGCCAAGGCGTTCCAAGCGCCTGTCGAGGAGGGTACCGCCGCCACGCGGTGAGGTGTGACCCAGTTCACGTAACAGCCGCTCGCCGGACGGGCGTTGCGGCCGGATTCCAGGGAGATTCACCATGATCCATGCACTTGCGTCACGCCGTCCGGTGCTCTGGGGCACTGCGTTCGCCCTCTCCGCGGCCCTCGGCGGCCAGAGCCTCATGTCGACGCCGGCGTCGGCCGACCGGCTTCTTGATGAGCCCTCGGCAGTGTCCGGCTACACCTACGTCACGCAAACCAGCGCGTCCAACTCCGACTCCGCGCGTTCGGTCAGTGCACGGTGCCCCCGCGGCAAAGTGGTCCTGGCCGGTGGCGCGCGCATCGTGGGCGGCGGACTGCACGTGCTGCTTCGCGGCTCATATCCAGGCCACTCTTCCTCCAGGCACGAGTGGCTCGCAACGGCGGAGGAAATCCTGGGCGGCACCACGGCCAAGTGGTCCTTGCAGGCCTACGCGGTGTGCGCCACCAAGCCTGCCGGGTTGGCGTACGTTCGAGCCGAGTCGCCCTTCAATTCGAACAGCCCCAAGGCTCACGCCGCCGTCTGCCCCCGTGGGACAGAACTCATCGGTGTGGGCGCGAGGGTCAGGGGCGCAAGCCACAGGGTGGGCATCAACCGCATGACCATCCTCTCCCGGCGCTCCGACTCGGCCAGGGCCGCCGAAGTCGTGGGCACCGATCGGGCGTGGGCCGTAACAGCCCACGCCACGTGCGCCAAGTCACTCCAACAGTCCTTCCGGGAAAGCAGCGTGCGATCTGTCGTCGGCCCGGCCCGGTCGGGGACAGCCTTCGCCAGCTGCCCGTTCGGAAGTCGGGCGTACGGTGTCGGTTTCCAGACCGCCGGCAGCCTGACCACTCTCAACCGACTCGCCCCGATGGAACTGCGTCCGACGCAAATACCGCTCCTCCCGGCCCTCCCGGTCGGAGGGTGGGCAACCGTGTCCGAACTGACCCCCGGGACGCTCAACCAATGGTCCCTCAAAGCCCAGGTCATCTGCATCCGCTGACCCTCCGGCACGGGGGTACGGAGGACAGGGGCGGGGCGCCCGAGGGAGCGCCCCGCCCCTTTGGGCGCCCCCTCGTGAATGCGTGCACAAGCGGCCCCCTACGATGGACGGCGTGCCAAACGTGACCCGCGCCGACGTCGTAGCAGCCGTCCGCAACCCGCTCGCCTTCATCGCCGCACGCTGGACACCGACCCCGAGGACGGTCCGGCGGGCGGCGCTCGCCGCGCTCGTGATGTCGGTGCTCATCGTGGTCACCGGTGGGGCGGTGCGGCTCACCGGGTCGGGGCTCGGCTGCCCGACCTGGCCGAAGTGCACCGACGACTCGCTGACCGCGACGAGCGCGATGGGCGTGCACGGCGCCATCGAGTTCGGCAACCGCATGCTGACGTACGTGCTGTGTGCCGCGGTCGGCTGGGCCATCATCGCCGCCCGCTCGGAGAAGCCGTACCGGCGGAGCCTGACCCGGCTGGGCTGGGCGCAGTTCTGGGTCGTGATGAGCAACGCGGTGCTCGGCGGCATCGTGGTGCTGGTCGGCCTCAACCCGTACACGGTCGCCGCGCACTTCGTGGCGACGTCGGCCCTGATCGCGATCGCCACGGTGATGTGGCAGCGCACCCGGGAGGGCGACGGGGAGCCCCGGCCGCTGGTCGGCAAGGCCGTGCAGCAACTGGTGTGGTTCCTGGTCGCGGCCTCGGTGCTGCTGATCCTGGTCGGCACGGTGGTGACCGGAGCGGGCCCGCACGCGGGCGACTCCAGCGAGGTCGAGCGGATGCCGCTGGACTGGGAGACCGTGAGCAAGGTGCACGCGGTGCTGGCCTGGATCGTGGTGTCGCTGACCTTCGCCCTGTGGTTCGTCCTCAAGGCGGTCGACGCCCCCAGGGTTCCGCTGGCCCGCACCCGCGACCTCTTCCTGATCCTGCTCGCCCAGGGCGTCATCGGGTACGTCCAGTACTTCACCGACCTGCCGGAGATCCTGGTCGGCCTGCACATGCTCGGCTCCGCCCTGGTGTGGATCGCTGTCGTGCGCGTGCAGTTGTCGCTGCGGGAGCGGCCGGAGGTGGTGGCCGACGTGCCGGGCCCCTCCAGCGAGGCGACGCTGACCCGGGCGTGAACACCTGCGCCGTAGCTCAGCGCAAGCCGTAGACGCGCCGCGCGTTTCCCTCCGCGATCAGTCCCGCCACCCGCTGCGCGTCCGTCAGGGACCAGGCACCGTCGGCGACCCAGCCGCCCAGGACCCGGCCGAGCGCCTCGCGGAACAGGCGGGCGCCCACCACGTGGAGTTCGGGCAGGCCCTGGGCTCCGCTGGAGAAGAGGATCTTGCCGAAGGGGGCCAGTTCCAGGATCTCGGCGAGGACGGTCGCGGCCCGGGCGCCCGTGCGGACCAGGGCGGCGCCGGAGTCGGCGTAGACGTGGGGGAAGACGCCGGCGAGATGGGCGGCGTGGCGGTGGTAGGGGTAGCCGTGCAGGAGGACGAGGTCCGTGCCCAGGCCGGCCGTGGCGCGGACGAAGTCCGTCAGGAGCACGGGGTCCGTGCGGTCGATCCGCAGACCGGGCTCGCCGAGACCGGCGTGCAGCTGGAGGGGGCGGCCGGAGGCGATCGCGATCCACAGCAGATGGCGCAGCAGTACCGGATCGCTCAGTTCCCCGCCGACCCGGCGCCCCGCCAGCCAGCGGCCCGCCGCTCCCCGCACCTCCCCCGGTCCCGGCGGCTCGGGGGCGAGCGCGAGTCCGTGCCGTACGCCCGCCACGGAGGTGAAGGCCACGGCACCGGCGGCGGCGGCGTGGACGGACTCGGCGAGGTTGGCGAGGAAGGACTCGACGGTGCCGGAGGTGTCGGCGACCTGTTCGGCCAGGAGTTCGAGCCGCACGATCTCGCGGGCCTCGGCGCCCGCCGCCGAGGCCATCTCGTCGGGCCCGGTGAGGTCCCCGGGCAGTCCGGTGTCGACCAGATACGTCGTGATTCCGCTGCCTCTGAGGAGCCTGCGGCCCGATTCCAGTACGCCGAGTTCACGGCGCCGGGCGAGATAGCGGGCGGGCGGGCAGTGCGGTTCCAGGCCGAGGAGCGGGGGGCACCAGCGGCGTACCGCGAACCCGGTCTGGGTGTCGAACAGCGTCGTCCCGGCCGCGGGCGGACCCTCGGTGCGGGCCAGCTGGGCCTCGAAGGTGCCGAGGCCCAGCTCCGTCCGCAGTACGCCGTGGCAGTACTGGTCCACGAGGGACGGCGTTTCGATCATCCGGGCTCCCCGTGGGACGGACCATGTCCGAGGACCGTGTTCTCCTACGGTCCTCCACGGGGCCTAACGGGTGAACCCGGTGTCAGGTGTTGCTCGGGCCGCCCACCTGGATTCCGGCCATCCGCGTCCACTCGTACGGCCCGGTCCGCACCTTCGCGGCGAACTCCCCGTCGAACTCCTCGTGAACAGTGATGCCGGACTTCGCGACCGCCTTCTCGGCGATGTCGTACGACGGGGCCACCAGGTCGCCCCAGCCGCCGTCCTCGCCGACCAGGACGATCCGGGCGCCGCGCTCGCCGAGGTAGGCCACCTGGCCCTCGGCTCCGCCGTGCTTCTTGGAGAAGGCGCCGATCTGCTTGGCCAGGCGGGCCACCCTGCGCTCGGCCCGCGCGGCCTTCTTGGCGTCGGTGCCCTCGTCAACCTGCTGCGTGTCTGCCATGGCCAGGATGCTACCGACGGGTAGATCAAACGGCGACGGCCGGGGTGCGTGGCCTTGACCACGCACCCCGGCCGGGCCGGTGCGACACAGGGATCAGCGCAGGAAGGGGTCCACCGCGACCGCCACGAACAGGATCGACACATAGGTGATCGACCAGTGGAACAGCCGCATCTCCTTGAGCTTGGCGCCGGTCACCTCGGCCCTGGCCCGGTTCTGGAGGCCGTGCGCCTCCCAGAGCCAGAAGCCGCCGGACAGCAGCGCGACCGCCGTGTAGAACCAGCCGGTGTAGCCGAGCGGCTGAAGCAGCAGCGACACCGCGACCATCACCCAGCTGTAGAGCACGATCTGGCGGGCGACCACCTTGTTGGAGGCGACGACCGGCAGCATCGGCACGCCCACGCGCGCGTAGTCCTCCTTCACCTTCATGGACAGCGGCCAGTAGTGCGGCGGCGTCCAGAAGAACATGACGAGGAAGAGGATGATCGGCGCCCACGACATGGAGTTGGTGACGGACGACCAGCCGATCAGCACCGGCAGGCAGCCCGCGATGCCGCCCCACACGATGTTCTGCGAGGTACGGCGCTTGAGGATCATCGTGTACACGACGACGTAGAAGAGGAGCGCGCCGAGCGAGAGCCAGGCCGACAGCCAGTTGACCGTGAGGCCGAACAGCAGCGTGGAGACGACCGCGAGGGTGATGCCGAAGGCCAGGCACTCGCGCGGGCTGACCATGCCGGTGACCAGCGGGCGCTGCGAGGTGCGGTCCATCAGCGCGTCGATGTCGCGGTCGATGTACATGTTCAGCGCGTTGGCGCCGCCCGCGGAGAGGTAGCCGCCGACGCAGGTCAGCAGCACCAGCTTCAGGTCGGGCACACCCTGCTGCGCCAGGAACATCACCGGAACGGTGGTGATGAGCAGCAGCTCGATGATCCGCGGCTTCGTCAGCTCCACGAACGCCTTGACACGGGCCCCGAACGGCCGGTGACTCGAGCTCCTGCTCTTCTCCCCCAGCACACCGGCTGGACGGGATTCGACGGCCGTCACGCACACCCCTACAGAGACATCCCAGCAAGCCTCGCCCGTGTGAAGTCCCGGTAAAGGCTCGCGCGTACCACGCCACTGTAGACGTTGCCCATACCCCGACATTCGCGGGGGTGGGGTCGTGTTGGGAGGCACCGCGGGACGAGCCCGCCGGCACTCGATTGAGCACTCGAACGAGCAGCACCGTATTCAGTTGCCGAACACGGAACGGCCCGGTGGGGAGGCGGATCCCCGACACTCCCGGCAGTCTGGAACGACTCGAAAAAACGCACGTACCGACGGGGGTAGGCTCGACAAAGGCCGCTGCGCCCCGTGCACCGGCATTCGACATGCGTGACATGTGGAGAGGAGCCCTGACCCAGGGTGAGCACCAAGCCGACCACCGCAGACCTCGAGTGGACCGAGTTGGACCAGCGGGCCGTCGACACGGCCCGTGTCCTGGCCGCCGATGCCGTACAGAAGGTCGGCAACGGCCATCCCGGTACGGCGATGAGCCTGGCGCCCGCCGCCTACACCCTCTTCCAGAAGGTGATGCGGCATGACCCGGCGGACGCCGACTGGGTCGGCCGCGACCGCTTCGTGCTGTCCGCGGGCCACTCGTCCCTGACCCTCTACACGCAGCTCTACCTGGCCGGCTTCGGCCTGGAGCTGGACGACCTCAAGGCGTTCAGGACCTGGGGTTCGAAGACCCCCGGTCACCCGGAGTACGGCCACACCACGGGCGTGGAGACAACGACCGGCCCGCTGGGCCAGGGTGTCGCCAACGCGGTGGGCATGGCGATGGCCGCCCGCTACGAGCGCGGTCTGTTCGACCCGGAGGCCGCGCCGGGCGAGTCCCCCTTCGACCACTTCGTCTACGCCATCGCCGGTGACGGCTGCCTCCAGGAGGGCATCTCCGGCGAGGCGTCCTCGCTGGCCGGCCACCAGAAGCTCGGCAACCTGGTCCTGCTGTGGGACGACAACCACATCTCGATCGAGGGCGACACCGAGACGGCCGTCTCCGAGGACGTCGTCGCGCGGTACGCCGCGTACGGCTGGCATGTGCAGCGCGTCGAGCCGCAGGCCAACGGCGACCTCGACCCGGCCGCCATCTACGAGGCGATCCAGCAGGCCAAGACCGTCACGGACAAGCCGTCCTTCATCGCGATGCGCTCGATCATCGCCTGGCCGGCCCCGAACGCCCAGAACACCGAGGCCGCGCACGGCTCGGCGCTGGGCGACGACGAGGTCGCGGCCACCAAGCGGGTGCTGGGCTTCGACCCGGAGCAGAGCTTCGAGGTGTCCGACGAGGTCATCACCCACACCCGCCAGGCCCTGGAGCGCGGTGCGCAGGCGAAGGCGGACTGGGAGAAGTCCTTCCAGCTGTGGCGCGACAACAACCCCGAGCGTGCCGCCGAGTTCGACCGCGTCCACGCGGGTGAGCTGCCGGCCGGGTGGGAGTCCTCGATCCCGGTCTTCGAGACGGGCAAGGGTGTCGCCACGCGTGCCGCCTCCGGCAAGGTGCTCCAGGCGCTCGGCGCGGTGATCCCCGAGCTGTGGGGCGGCTCCGCCGACCTGGCCGGCTCGAACAACACGACGATCGACAAGACCTCGTCGTTCCTCCCGGCGGACAACCCGCTGCCGGAGGCCGACCCGTACGGCCGCACGATCCACTTCGGCATCCGCGAGCACTCCATGGCCGCGGAGATGAACGGCATCGCCCTGCACGGCAACACCCGTATCTACGGCGGCACCTTCCTGGTGTTCTCCGACTACATGCGCAACGCGGTGCGCCTTTCGGCCCTCATGCACCTGCCGGTGACGTACGTGTGGACCCACGACTCCATCGGTCTGGGCGAGGACGGCCCCACCCACCAGCCGGTCGAGCACCTCGCCTCGCTGCGCGCCATCCCCGGCCTGAACGTGGTCCGTCCCGCCGACGCCAACGAGACGGCGATCGCCTGGCGCGAGATCCTCAGGCGCTGGACCAAGGAGTTCGGCAAGGGCGCCCCGCACGGCCTGGCGCTGACCCGTCAGGGCGTGCCGACGTACGAGCCCGACGAGAACGCGGCCAAGGGCGGTTACGTCCTGTTCGAGGCCTCCTCGGGTACGCCCGAGGTGATCCTGATCGCGACCGGTTCCGAGGTGCACGTCGCCGTCGGGGCGCGCGAGCAGCTGGAGGCCGACGGTGTGCCCACGCGCGTCGTGTCGATGCCGTCCGTGGAGTGGTTCGAGGAGCAGGACCAGGGGTACCGGGACAGCGTCCTGCCGCCGTCCGTGAAGGCCCGTGTCGCGGTGGAGGCCGGTATCGGTCTCACCTGGCACAAGTACGTAGGGGACGCCGGTCGCATCGTTTCCCTGGAGCACTTCGGTGCTTCGGCCGACGGCAAGGTCCTCTTCCGCGAGTTCGGCTTCACCGCCGAGAACGTGGCCGCCCAGGCGCGGGAATCGATCGCCGCAGCCCAGCGCTGACGCTGATACACGACACGTAGGAGATGCAATTTCCATGACAGACGCACTCAAGCGCCTCTCCGAGGAAGGCGTCGCGATCTGGCTGGACGACCTCTCGCGCAAGCGGATCACGTCCGGCAACCTCGCCGAGCTGCTCGACCAGCAGCACGTCGTGGGCGTCACCACCAATCCGTCGATCTTCCAGAAGGCGATCTCCGAGGGCGACGGCTACGACCAGCAGCTGTCCGACCTCGCCGCCCGCAAGGTCACGGTCGAAGAGGCCATCCGCATGATCACCACGGCGGACGTCCGGGACGCCGCCGACATCCTGCGCCCGGTCTTCGACGCCACCGGCGGTCAGGACGGCCGCGTGTCGATCGAGGTCGACCCGCGCCTGGCCCACAACACCAAGGCGACGGTCGCCGAGGCCAAGCAGCTCGCCTGGCTGGTCGACCGCCCCAACACCCTCATCAAGATCCCGGCCACCAAGGCGGGTCTGCCGGCGATCACCGAGACCATCGGCCTCGGCATCAGCGTCAACGTCACGCTGATCTTCTCGCTGGAGCGCTACCGCGAGGTCATGGACGCCTACCTGGCCGGTCTGGAGAAGGCCAAGGAGCGCGGACTGGACCTGTCGAAGATCCACTCCGTGGCGTCC
This sequence comes from Streptomyces lincolnensis, assembly GCF_001685355.1. Taxonomy (GTDB): domain Bacteria; phylum Actinomycetota; class Actinomycetes; order Streptomycetales; family Streptomycetaceae; genus Streptomyces; species Streptomyces lincolnensis. The sequence goes on from NZ_CP016438.1 coordinate 2,657,443, forward strand.
TTCTTCGTGTCCCGGGTGGACACCGAGATCGACAAGCGGATCGACGCGCTCGGCACCGACGAGGCCAAGGCCGCCCGCGGCAAGGCCGGCGTCGCCAACGCGCGCCTCGCCTACCAGGCGTACGAGGAGGTCTTCTCCGGTCCTCGCTGGTCGACGCTGGAGAACGCGGGCGCGAACAAGCAGCGTCCGCTGTGGGCCTCGACCGGTGTCAAGGACAAGGCCTACAAGGACACGCTGTACGTCGACGAGCTGGTGGCGCCGAACACGGTGAACACCATGCCGGAGGCCACGCTGTTCGCCACCGAGGACCACGGCCGGATCCGCGGCAACGCCGTCGCCGGCACCTACGAGCAGGCCCGCGCCGAGCTCGACGCCGTCGAGAAGCTCGGGATCTCGTACGACGACGTGGTGCAGCTCCTGGAGGACGAGGGCGTCGAGAAGTTCGAGGCGTCCTGGAACGACCTGCTCAAGTCGACCGAGGCCGAGCTTCAGCGCCTCGCCCCTTCGGAGGGCTGACATCTTGTCGCCTATTTCCGGTTCCGGAGCGAACCCGCTTCGTGACCCCGCGGACCGACGGCTCCCGCGTATCGCGGGGCCGTCGGGCCTGGTCATCTTCGGCGTCACGGGCGATTTGTCACGAAAGAAGCTCATGCCCGCCGTGTACGACCTGGCGAACCGGGGCCTGCTGCCACCGGGTTTCTCGCTGGTCGGTTTCGCCCGGCGCGAGTGGCAGAACGAGGACTTCGCGGAAGTGGTCCACGACGCCGTCAAGGAGCACGCCCGCACGCCGTTCCGTGAGGAGGTCTGGCAGCAGCTCATCCAGGGCATGCGCTTCGTCCAGGGCACCTTCGACGACGACGACTCCTTCGAGCGGCTGCGCGACACCATCGACGAACTCGACAAGGCGCAGGGCACCGGCGGCAACTTCGCCTTCTACCTGTCCGTGCCGCCGTCCGCCTTCCCCGTGGTCATCCAGCAGCTGAAGAAGCACCGGCTGGCCGACCAGTCGAGCGGCTCCTGGCGGCGCGCGGTCATCGAGAAGCCGTTCGGCCACGACCTGAAGTCGGCCGAGGAGCTCAACACGACGGTCGAGGAGGTCTTCGCCCCGGACCAGGTCTTCCGCATCGACCACTACCTGGGCAAGGAGACCGTCCAGAACATCCTGGCGCTGCGCTTCGCCAACACGATGTTCGAGCCGATCTGGAACCGGTCCTTCGTGGACCACGTGCAGATCACGATGGCCGAGGACATCGGCATCGGCGGCCGGGCCGGCTACTACGACGGCATCGGCGCCGCCCGTGACGTCATCCAGAACCACCTGCTCCAGCTGATGGCGCTGACCGCGATGGAGGAGCCCGCCTCCTTCGACGCGGACGCGCTGGCCGCGGAGAAGACCAAGGTCCTCGGCGCGGTCAGGCTGCCCAAGGACCTGGGCCGGGACACCGTGCGCGGCCAGTACGCGACCGGCTGGCAGGGCGGCGAGAAGGCGGTGGGCTACCTCCAGGAGGAGGGGATCAACGCCAGCTCCAAGACCGACACGTACGCCGCGATCAAGCTGGAGGTCGACAACCGCCGCTGGGCGGGCGTCCCCTTCTATCTGCGCACCGGCAAGCGTCTGGGCCGCCGGGTCACCGAGATCGCGGTGGTCTTCCAGCGGGCGCCGCACTCCCCCTTCGACCACACGGCGACGGAGGAGCTGGGCAAGAACGCGATCGTCATCCGCGTCCAGCCCGACGAGGGCGTCACGGTCCGCTTCGGCTCCAAGGTGCCGGGCACCTCGATGGAGATCCGGGACGTGTCGATGGACTTCGCCTACGGCGAGTCCTTCACGGAGTCCTCGCCCGAGGCGTACGAGCGCCTGATCCTCGACGTGCTGCTCGGCGACTCGAACCTCTTCCCGCGCACCGAGGAGGTCGAGCTGTCCTGGAAGATCCTCGACCCGATCGAGGAGTACTGGGACAGCAACGGCAAGCCCGCCCAGTACCAGTCCGGTACCTGGGGCCCCGTCGAGGCCGACGAAATGCTTGAGCGAGACGGACGGAGCTGGCGCCGGCCATGAAGATAGACCTCACGGACACCACGGCCGGCAAGGTCAACAAGGCGCTGGTGAAGGGCCGCCGGGCCATCGGCACACCAGCCGTCGGCATGGTGCTCACCCTGGTCATCGTCACGGACGAGGAGAACGCCTACGACGCCCTGAAGGCCGCGAACGACGCCTCGCACGAGCACCCCTCGCGCACGCTCGTGGTCATCAAGAGGGTCTCGCGTTCCCCCCGCGACCGTACGCAGTCCCGGCTGGACGCCGAGGTCCGGGTGGGCGCGGACGCGGGCACCGGCGAGACGGTGATCCTCCGGCTGTACGGCGAGGTCGTCGACCACGCCCAGTCGGTCGTCCTGCCGCTGCTGCTGCCGGACGCCCCGGTGGTGGTCTGGTGGCCGGTGAACGCGCCCCTGGATCCCGCGAAGGACCCGCTGGGCGCGCTGGCCCAGCGCCGGGTCACCGACACCTACGCCTCCGAGCAGCCGGTACGGGACCTCGGTGCCCGCGCGGACGCGTACACGCCCGGGGACACGGACCTGTCCTGGACCCGGATCACGCCCTGGCGTTCGATGCTGGCGGCCGCTCTCGACCAGGTCACCTGCCGGGTCGAGGCCGTCGAGGTGGAGGGCGAGGAGTTCAACCCGAGCTGCGAGCTCCTCGCGATGTGGCTCGCGGACCGGCTGGACGTGCCGGTCAAGCGCTCCCTGTCCGGCGGGCCCGGTCTGACGGCCGTCCGCATGGACACGGACTGCGGCCCGATCGTCCTGGACCGTGCCGACGGATCGCTGGCCACGCTGTCCATCCAGGGCCAGCCGGACCGTGCGGTGGCGCTCAAGCGCCGCGAGACGGCCGAGCTGATCGCCGAGGAGCTGCGGCGGCTGGACCCGGACGACACGTACGCGTCGGCGCTGCGCTTCGGCGTGGAGCGGCTGCACGGCGGTGCGGCTCCGGCGGTGCGGGGCGCCGAGGCGGCGATCGCCAAGGCGGCGCAGGCCGTCGCCCTGGCCGATGCCGCCGTGGCCAGGGCCGAGGAGTCACCGACCGAGCCGGCCAAAGGAGCAGGCGGCGACGACAAAGGAGACGGCAGGGGAGACGGCAAAGGAGAAGCGGTCGACACTCCCGTCGAAGCCGCTGCGAAAGCTCCCGCGAAGGAAGCGACGGCGCCGGCCCCGCTGAAGAAGGCGGCGGCCAAGTGAACACTCCCCAGCTGGTCGTGCACCACGACAAGGAGCTGATGGCCCAGGCCGCCGCGGCCCGCCTGATCACGAAGATCGTGGACGCGCAGGCCTCCCGCGGCTCGGCGTCGGTGGTCCTCACCGGCGGCCGCAACGGCAACGGCCTGCTGGCCGCGCTCGCGGCCGCGCCCGCCCGGGACGCCATCGACTGGAGCCGCCTCGACCTCTGGTGGGGCGACGAACGCTTCCTCCCGGAGGGCGACCCGGACCGCAATGTCACCCAGGCCCGCGAGGCCCTGCTGGACGCGGTGCCCCTGGACCCCAAGCGCGTGCACGCCATGCCCGCCTCGGACGGTCCGTACGGCGACGACGTCGACGCGGCCGCGGCCGCCTACGCGGAGGAGCTGGACCGGGCGGCGGGCCCCGAGAACCACGGCGCGGTGCCGACCTTCGACGTCCTGATGCTGGGCGTCGGTCCCGACACCCATGTGGCCTCACTGTTCCCGGAACTCCCCGCGGTACGGGAGACCGAGCGCACGGTGGTCGGCGTCCACGGCGCCCCCAAGCCCCCGCCGACCCGCGTCACCCTCACCCTCCCGGCGATCCGCGCCGCCCGCGAGGTGTGGCTCCTCGCCGCCGGCGAGGACAAGGCCAACGCCGCGGCCATCGCCCTCTCCGACGCAGGCGAGATCCAGGCCCCCGCAGCAGGCGCCCGAGGCCGCGCCCGCACCCTGTGGCTCCTGGACGCGGCAGCGGCTTCCCAACTGCCGCGGTCGCTGTACCCTCCGGCGTCCTCCTGACGGTCCGACGAGGACTCCCACGGGAAGCGGGCGGCCCTGTTGCCGCCCGCTTCTCGCGTTCCCACCGTCACTGCCGGTCGCGCAGCTCCCGGTACGTCGTGACCAGGGCCTTGGTGGAGGCGTCGAGGTCCGGGATCCGGGTGCCTTCGGTGAGGGCGGGTTCGACGCGCTTGGCGAGGACCTTGCCGAGTTCGACGCCCCACTGGTCGAAGGAGTCGATGTTCCAGACGGCGCCCTGGACGAAGACCTTGTGCTCGTAGAGGGCGATGAGCTGGCCCAGGACGGAGGGGGTGAGTTCGCGGGCGAGGATCGTGGTCGTGGGGTGGTTGCCCTGGAACGTCTTGTGCGGGACCAGTGCCTCCGGGACTCCTTCGGCGCGTACCTCGTCCGGCGTCTTGCCGAAGGCCAGTGCCTGTGTCTGGGCGAAGAAGTTCGCCATCAGCAGGTCGTGCTGGGCCACGAGACCGGGCCGGAGGTCGGCGACCGGCCGGGCGAAGCCGATGAAGTCGGCCGGGATGAGCTTGGTGCCCTGGTGGATCAACTGGTAGTAGGCGTGCTGCCCGTTGGTGCCGGGCGTGCCCCACACCACCGGCCCGGTCTGCCAGTCGACGGGCTTGCCGTCGCGGTCCACCGACTTGCCGTTGGACTCCATGTCCAGCTGCTGCAGGTAGGCGGTGAACTTGGACAGGTAGTGGCTGTAGGGCAGCACCGCGTGCGACTGGGCGCCGAAGAAGTTGCCGTACCAGATGCCCAGCAGGCCCAGCAGCAGCGGGGCGTTGTCCTCGGCGGGCGCGTTCAGGAAGTGCTCGTCGACGATGCGGAAACCGTCGAGCATCTCCAGGAAGCGGTCCGGGCCGATGGCGATCATCAGGGAGAGACCGATCGCCGAGTCGAAGGAGTACCGGCCGCCGACCCAGTCCCAGAACCCGAACATGTTGTCCGCGTCGATACCGAACCCGGTGACCTTCTCGGCGTTCGTGGACAGCGCCACGAAGTGCCGGGCCACCGCCTTCTCGTCACCGCCGAGCCCCTCCAGCAGCCAGGAGCGCGCCGAGGTCGCGTTGGTGATCGTCTCGATGGTGGTGAACGTCTTGGACGCGACGATGAACAGGGTCTCCGCCGGGTCCAGGTCCCGGATCGCCTCGTGCAGGTCGGCGCCGTCCACGTTCGACACGAACCGGAACGTCAACTCCCGCGCGGTGTACGCCCGCAGCGCCTCATAGGCCATCGCCGGGCCCAGGTCGGAGCCGCCGATACCGATGTTGACGACGTTCCTGATCCGCCTGCCGGTGTGGCCGGTCCACTCACCCGAACGCACCCGGTCGGCGAAGGCACCCATCCGGTCCAGGACGGTGTGCACCTCGGGCACGACGTTCTCGCCGTCGACCTCGATCACCGCGTTGGCCGGGGCCCGCAGCGCGGTGTGCAGCACGGCCCGGTCCTCGGTCGTGTTGATCTTCTCGCCGCCGAACATGGCGTCCCGCAGCCCGAACACATCGGTCGCGGCGGCCAGCTCGCGCAGCAACCGCAGGGTGTCGTCGGTGACCAGGTGCTTGGAGTAGTCGATGTGCAGGTCACCGACCCGCAGGGTGTATCCGGTACCGCGACCGGGATCGGCGGCGAACAGCTCGCGCAGTCGCACCTCGCCGAGTTCCTCACGGTGCTTCGCCAGAGCGGTCCACTCGGGCGTCTGGTTGAGCCTGGTACGGCCGTCTGCGTTCATGTCGGACTTCAGCCTTCTTTCGTACCCGTGCCTGCTGCCCCGCTGCCGTTCCCCAACGTAGTTGATCAGTGCGGGGCGTGAGCTGTCGTGGTGCCCTCTTCGGACGCACCCACAGATACGTCCGCCCGGAGCACGGGTATCAGCGAGGCGACGGACAGGACGAAGAAGGCCGCCGCGAGCAGGGCCGGCGTGTTCAGCCCCCAGGCGGTGGCCACCACACCGCCCAGCATGGCCCCCACCGGCGCTCCGGCGACCGCCAGGGTCCGGAAGGCCGCGCTGACCCGGCCCAGCATCTCGGCGGGACCGCGCTCCTGCATCAGCGTCCTGGTGTTGACGTTCCACACCATGCCCATGAACCCGAAGACGGCCATGGCCCCGACCAGCGCAGCGGTGTGCCGCACCGAGCCCATGACCACCAGCGCGCCGATCTGCGCCGTCCCCGCGAGCAGCACCGCGCGCATCCGCCCGAGCCGGGCGACGAGCCGGCCGCCCGCCACTCCCCCGGCCAGGCCACCGCTCGTGTACGCGGTCAGCGCGGCCGCGTAACCCGCCGTGCCCGCGTCCAGCCAGCCGGTGACCAGGAGCACCAGGCCGGCGATGAGGGCGCCCACGCCGACATTGCACAGTGCCGTGGCGGCGCACAGCCCCCGCAAGGCCCGGTCCCGGCCGAGGACACGCAGTCCCTCGGCGATCTCGCGGCGCAGAGTGCTCCCGGCCGGTCTCGGTCTCCGCTCGGGTCCGGCGGTCTTCAGCGACGCGATCAGCACGGCGGCCGCCAGGAAGGTCGCCGCGTCGGCCACGAAGGGCAGGGTGGCACCGACGGTCAGCAGCAGGGGCACCAGGGGTGCGCCCAGCAGGCCGCCCGCGATCTGCTGGCCGGTCATCAGGCGGGCGTTCGCGCTGCCCAGCATGTCGCGATCCACCAGGGTGGGCAGCAGGGCGGTGGCGGCGTTGTCGAAGAGGGTCTGGAGCGTGGTCAGGGCGAAGGCCAGCGCGATCAGCAGCCCGATCGACGCGTGTCCGAAGGCGACGGCCACCGCGAAACAGGCGACCAGCAGCGCCCGTAGCGCGTCCACGGTCCACATCGCGCGCCGCTGGTCCACGCGGTCGGCGACGGCTCCGCCGAGCAGCCCGAAGATGATCCAGGGCAGATAGCCGCAGGCGGTGACCGCGGCCACGAGCAGCGGCCGGTCCGTCAGGGTCGCGGCCAGCAGGGGCAGCGCGGCGGTGCGCAGGGCGTCACCGAAGCTGGAGAGCACCGCGGCGCCCCACAACCGCCCGAATCCCCCACGCCACGCGGGCGCACGCCCGCCCACCGACTCGACCGTCGCCACCGCTCCCCCTCACGATTCGCCGATGCACAAACCGTAGAGGTCACCACTGACAATCGGTCCGCGAGCGAGCGGCCGCCCTGCTAAGGACACGGCCCAGGACAGCGCTCAGGACAGAGCGCAGGCCAGAACTCCGGGCCATCCGCCGCCCGGGCCCCAAACGGATCCGGCCGGGCATCCCTCGGATGCCCGGCCGGTCTCGACGTCTAGATCTCGCCCCGCAGTTTGGCGAGCGCCTCGGCGAGGATCGCCTCGCCGTCCGCGTCGCTGCGCCGCTCCCGCACGTAGGCGAGGTGCGTCTTGTAGGGCTCGGTGCGCGGCGGATCCGGTGGGTTGTCCCGGTCCTGCCCTGCCGGAAAGCCGCAGCGCGGGCAGTCCCAGGTATCGGGAACCTGCGCGTCGCTCGCGAAGCTGGGCTGCGTCTCGTGCCCGTTGGAGCACCAGAAGGAGATGCGCAGCCGGGGCGCGGACTCGCCCCGCTCGGCCTCGCCCATCGGCCCCGCCCCGACCCGGCTTCCTCGGATCGCGTTGCCACTTGCCACGGTCGTAACTCCCTGCGTGATGGTGCCGCAAAGCGAGTCGGCGTTTCGCTTCACTGCGAGCGCCTCAGTCTACGTAAGGCCCAACGCGCGTCCAGTGATTGGAGTTACAACCCCCATACACAGACGCAAGCCCCATGATAGGCCGCGCTCAGCTGCGCGTACCGAACATGGGGCGTTACGTGCGGAATGGACGTGCTGCGTGTGCGACGCTGATCAGTTGTTGACCTTCATCAGGAGGCCGAGCACGACAATGCACGCGAACCACAGCAGACCGACGACCACGGTGATGCGGTCGAGGTTGCGCTCGGCGACCGAGGAGCCGCCGACGGAGGACTGCATACCACCACCGAACATGTCGGAGAGGCCGCCGCCCTTGCCCTTGTGCATGAGCACCAGCAGCATCATCAGCCCGCTGAAGACGATCAGGGCGATCGAGAACCCCATAACCACGGCTGGACCAACTTCCTCGGATCTGGATGGACGACAGGGGCACAGCCTCAGGCTGTGCCCCCGCAAGGGTACGACGGATCCCGCCTACCGCATACTTACTGGTCCCGGAAGCGCGCGATCTTGACGAACTCGTCGACGTCGAGCGAGGCGCCGCCCACGAGGGCACCGTCGATGTCGGCCTGCGCCATGATCTCGGCGACGTTGCCGGACTTCACGGAGCCGCCGTACTGGATGCGGACCCGGTCGGCCAGCTCCTGGGTGTAGAGCTCGGCGACCTTGCCGCGGATGGCGGCGCAGACCTCCTGGGCGTCCTCGGCGCCGCAGACCTTGCCGGTGCCGATGGCCCAGACGGGCTCGTAGGCGATCACGACGGTCTCGGCCTGCTCGGCCGCGACGTCCTTCAGGCCGCCCTCGACCTGGGCGAGGGTGTGCGAGACGTGGTTGCCCGCCTCGCGGACGTCCAGCTCCTCGCCGACGCACAGGATCGGGGTCAGGCCGTGCTTGTAGGCGGCCTTGACCTTCGCGTTGACCAGTTCGTCGGTCTCGTTGTGGTACTGGCGGCGCTCGGAGTGGCCGATGGCCACGTAGGTGCACTTCAGCTTGGCCAGCATCGGGCCGGAGATCTCGCCCGTGTAGGCACCGCCGTCGTGCGCCGAGATGTCCTGGGCGCCGTACTTGATCTTGAGCTTGTCGCCGTCGACCAGGGTCTGCACGGAGCGCAGGTCGGTGAAGGGGGCCAGGACGGCGACCTCCACGGCGTCGTAGTCCTTGTCGGCCAGGGCGAAGGCGAGCTTCTGGACGTGGGCGATGGCCTCGAGGTGGTTGAGGTTCATCTTCCAGTTGCCCGCCATCAGCGGCGTACGCACGGTCATGCGGTTCAGTCCTCCAGTGCGGCGAGGCCGGGGAGCGTCTTGCCCTCTAGGTATTCGAGGGAGGCGCCGCCACCGGTCGAGATGTGGCCGAATGCGGTCTCGTCGAAGCCCAGGATCCTGACCGCGGCGGCGGAGTCGCCACCGCCGACGACCGTGAAGGCCTGGGAGTCGAGGAGTGCCTGGGCGACCGCCTTGGTGCCCTCGGCGAATTCGGGGTGCTCGAAGACGCCCATGGGGCCGTTCCAGAAGACGGTGGCGGCGTCGGTGATCTTCGAGGCGTACAGCTTGTTGGACTCCGGACCGATGTCCAGGCCCATCCGGTCGGCCGGGATGGCGTCCGCGGCGACGGTGGTGGCACCGGCCGGAGCCTTGGTCTTCAGGTCCGGGAACCCGGGAGCGACCACGGCGTCGACGGGCAGCACCAGCTCGACGCCGGTCTTCTCCGCGCGCTCGATGTACTCCAGGACGGCCGGGATCTGGTCCTCCTGGAGGAGGGACGCGCCGATCTCGTGGCCCTTGGCCTTGAGGAAGGTGTACGCCATGCCGCCGCCGATGAGGATGCGGTCGGCCTTGCCGAGCAGCTGGTCGATGACGGCGAGCTTGTCGGAGACCTTGGCGCCGCCGAGGGCGACCACGTAGGGGCGCTGCACCTCGTCCGTGAGCTTCTTCAGGACACCGACCTCGGTGGCGATGAGGTAGCCGGCGTAGTGCGGCAGCCGGGCCGGAAGGTCGAAGACCGAGGCGTGCTTGCGGTGCACCGCGCCGAAGCCGTCGCCCACGTACACGTCGGCGAGGGCGGCGAGCAGGTCGGCGAAGGCGCCGCGCTCGGCGTCGTCCTTGGCGGTCTCGCCGGCGTTGAAGCGAAGGTTCTCGACGACCGCGACCTGGCCGTCGGTGAGGCCCGCGACGGTGGCGGTGGCGGACTCGCCCACCGTGTCGGTCGCGAACGCCACGGAGGCGTCCAGGAGTTCACCGAGGCGCGCGGCGGCCGGGGCGAGGGAGAAGGCGGGGTCCGGGGCGCCCTTGGGGCGGCCCAGGTGGGAGGCGACGACCACGCGGGCGCCCGCCTCGGCAAGGGCCTTCACGGTCGGCAGCACGGCGCGGATACGGCCGTCGTCGGTGATGGTGGTGCCGTCCAGCGGCACGTTGAGGTCGGCGCGGACGAAGACCCGCTTGCCCGCGACACCTTCGGCGAGCAGTTCGTCGATCGTCTTCATTGGAAGGGACTCCCGAGTGGACTGGTGGTGCTCGTGATCGTAGGAGGGCCGGTCTGTACGTGAGTCAGGGCCCGGTCGGCGCGTCGCTGCGCCGCCCGAGCCCTGCTCTCACATCGAGGTTCCTGCTGGGTCGATCAGAGCTGGTTGCCGACGAAGACCGTCAGGTCGACGAGGCGGTTGGAGTAGCCCCACTCGTTGTCGTACCAGCCGAGGATCTTCACCGACTTGCCCTCCTGGACCATGGTCAGGGAGGAGTCGAAGGTGCAGGACGCCGGGTCGCCGACGATGTCGGAGGAGACGATCGGGTCCTCCGTGTAGGACAGGTAGCCCTGGAGCTCGCCCTCGGAGGCCTTCTTGAACGCGGCGTTGACCTCGTCCTTGGTGACCTCGCGCTCCAGCTCCACGACCAGGTCGGTGGCGGAACCGGTGGGGACCGGCACGCGCATCGCGATGCCGTCGAGCTTGCCCTTGAGCTTCGGGAGGACCAGGGCGGTGGCCTTGGCGGCACCGGTGGTGGTCGGGATGATGTTCTCCGCGGCGGCGCGGGCGCGGCGCAGGTCGGAGTGCGGGAAGTCCAGGATGCGCTGGTCGTTCGTGTAGGCGTGGACCGTGGTCATCAGGCCCTTGACGATGCCGAAGTTCTCGTCCAGAACCTTGGCCATCGGCGCCACACAGTTGGTGGTGCAGGAGGCGTTCGAGATGACGTGGTGGTTGGCCGCGTCGTACTTGTTCTCGTTGACGCCCATCACGATGGTGATGTCCTCGTCCTTGGCCGGAGCCGAGATGAGGACCTTCTTGGCGCCGCCGGCCAGGTGCTTCTCCGCGTCGGCCTTCTTGGTGAAGATGCCGGTCGACTCGATGACGATGTCGACGCCCAGCTCACCCCACGGGATGTCGGCGGGGTTGCGCTCGGAGAGCACCTTGATCGTCTTGCCGTCGACGGTGATCGTGTCGGCGGTGTTCGACACCTCGGCCTTGAGACGGCCCAGGATGGTGTCGTACTTGAGTAGATGAGCGGTGGTCGCGGTGTCACCCAGGTCGTTGACAGCCACGATCTCGATGTCAGCACCCTGCTCCAGCAGCGCGCGGAAGTAGTTACGACCGATGCGGCCAAAGCCGTTGATGCCTACGCGGATCGTCACGAACCGATCTCCTCGTTGGTACGCCGGTTGTGAGACCGGCGAGCTGTATTGGGATGTCCCCGACCGCCTCCGACCCTACCTCCCTGAGGCCGCCGGGGTGACATCGAGATGCCCCATACACGGCAGGGCGGTCCGTACCCGCCAGTAGGGGTACGGACCGCCCGCCTGAGCCCTCACTCTTCGAGCGCCGCCAGCGCCTTCTTCAGCAGAGCTGTCCGGTCGGCCGCCGCGGCGACGTGCTCCAGGCCGAAGCCCAGCAGCACGGTGTCGTCCGTGGTGACCGCGCCGTACGTCTGGAACAGCGCCCCGGTGCGCGCCCAGTCCTTGAGGACGGCCGGGCTGCCCGGGGGCGGTCCGGCCACGCTCCACGCGCCGAGCGAGGTCTCGAAGCCCTCGGTCTGGGTGGCGGTGCCGCCCACGACCAGGGAGGCGTCGTCGGCGAGGACGCCGTGACCGCCGGTGCCGGGGTCGCTGACGTAGCTGATCGAGATCTCGACGGACTTGCCGGCGTAGGCGCTCAGGTCGAATTCGACCTGCTCCCAGCCGCTGGAGGCGCCGGTGAGGGCGTTCCAGGCGCCGGTGGTGCCGGTCGCGGCGCAGCCGCCGGCGCCCACGGTCAGGTAGTGCCTGAGCTGCGGGTGCTCGCCCACGTAGTACCCGGCCGAGCACTCCGCGGGTACGGCGGTGCCGGTGGCGCCGCCCTTCTCCGGGAGCGTGGTCCAGTCGTCGGCCCCGGTGGTGTGCGCCTCGACGATCACGTTGTCGTAGCCGGGTTCGGTGTCCCACAGCAGTCGGCTGCGCAGGGTGGGCGCGTCGGCCGCGCTCACTCCGGTGAGGTCGACGGTGCGGGTGAGCCGCTTGTAGGCGTCGTCGGTGTGCACGGCGGCCGCCATGAAGGAGCCCGCGTACGGCCCGTACGGGTTGACGGTCCCGGCGAACCGGCCCGCGCCCGCGCTGGCGAACTGCGGGAACTTCTCGACGGGCAGTTCGTCGGACGTCACGCCGTAGGTCCCGGCCCGGTCCAGCGGGTTGCCGGCCGCGGGGCCGAGCGCGCCGGTGAAGCCGGCCAGTCCGCCGGAGCCGGTGAAGCCGGTGGCCCCGGGGGTCGACGTACGCGAGTAGGCGCCCAGGTAGTACTGGCTGAAGTCGTTCGTCGGGGTGCCGTCGGCGAGGGCGACGCTGCCGCCGGCCAGTTCACCCGCCTCCAGGAGTTTGCCGCCCTCGTTGAGGAAGGCGCGGATCTGGAGCTGGGTGGCGATGCCCGGGGTGTTCGCCCCGGTGTAGTGGACGACCGTGTCGAAGTGGCTCAGCACGCCGAGCGCGTCGGGCGCGCCCTGGGTGGCGACGTCCCAGACGAGCGCCCTGCGGCCGTTGGCCTTCAGCGCGTCGACGTAGGTCTTCGCCTGTGTGGCGGCCGCGCCCTCCTCGGCCACGACGAGGACGTCCGCGCGGGGCCGTTCGGCCACCGTGTAGGTGAAGCGCTCGCTGGAGACCGGCTTTCCGCTCTTCGTCTCGCCGGTGAACCACACCTCGACCTTGTCGCCGGGGTCGCCGTCGGCGACCTTGGCCCGGTACTCGTCGAAGTAGAGGTTGTCCTCACCGCCGTAGGTCTCGCCGCCCTTCCACGGCCTGAGCGCCATGTCCTCCGTGCGGCCGCCGTTGACGCGGTACCTGAGCTCCTTGTCGCGCACGGACCTGCGTGCGACGACGGAGACCTCCTGGTCGGCGCCGCGCGAGTAGGAGGTGGTGAACGGGGCCGGGGTGAAGTCGGCGGCGCTCAGGCCGACCGCGGACTTCGGCTGGTCGGGCTTGGCGGCCGACTCGGCCAGTGAGAGCGCGAAGGGGACGTTCTTGGCGAACTCCTGCTGGATCAGCTTCTCGTCGTCCGGGAAGGTGAAGATGGACTGGCAGTCCTCGGGCTTCCAGGCGTCGTTCGGGTCGACGTTCGAGGCGGTCTCGCAGGTCGACATCTCCGGGGTGAACATCGCCATGCCGTTGACGTTGGCCGCGTGGCCGTCGGCCTCGCCGTTGGTGGTGTACAGCTCGGAGGAGACCTGCGGGTGGTAGCCGGGGATCGCGGGGTTCTCCGGCGTTCCGGCGAGGGCCTCGTAGAGCACGTCGTCCGGGGTCTCTGTGGCGACCTGCCAGCCGACCCCGTAGAGGATGAGTTCGGCGGCGGAGTGGTAGTTGATGCCGTAGGTGAAGCCGATGCGCTTCTCGAAGGCGTCCAGGGCCTGCGTCTCGGGCTCGGAGCCGGGCGCGGTGCCGCGGTAGGTCTGGCTGGTGGGGTTGGGGGACGAACCCTCGTCGTCGTAGCCCCACTTGTAGGAGAAGTTGCGGTTGAGGTCGACGCCGTCGCCGGTGCCGATGACGCCGTCGCCGTTGTTGTCGCGCAGGTTCTTGCGCCACAGACGGTTGTCGGGGTCCTGGAAGGTGTAGTCGTAGCCGTCGGGGTTGGCCGAGAGCACGAACCACAGCTCGGTCGTGTCGACGAGCTTCTTGATCTTCTTGTCCGTCTTGTAGTTGTCCAGGTAGTGGTGCATCAGCCGGCGGTTCATCTCCGGCGTGATCCACTCGCGCGCGTGCTGGTTGGACAGGTACAGCACGGAGGGCTTGGCGCCGTCCTTGGTCTTCTTGGCGCCCTTGGTCATCTTCACGGCCAGGATGTCCTGGCCGCCCACCGTCCTGCCGATGGAGACGACCTTGGTGAGGTCGGGGTTCTCCTGCCCCGTCCTGAGGATCTCCTCCTTCAGCCCGCCCTTTCCGCCGTACGGGCGGAAGACGCCCTCGGCGGCGGCCTCGACACGGTTCTCCGCCTTGGCGGAGAGCTTGTGCTCAAAGAGGTCGACCCCCTGGTCCTCCAGCTTCTCGGCCTGCCGGTCGGTGAGGTAGACCTCGACCGTGGCCTCGCCCTTCTCGGGTACCTGTTCCCCGAGTTCGTGGGCGTCCTGGCCGGCCGCCAGCAGCAGGGGTACCTGCTTCTGCGTGACGTCGGCCCTGAAGACCTTGACCTCGTTCGGATCGGTGGAGGCGGGGCCTTCCGCGGCCTGGGCGAGGGGCGCGACGCCCGCTCCGCCGAGCAGGAGTGCGCCGACAGCGAGGATCGGTCTCGCTCTTCGTCTCATGAAACCCCCTGGCATGGGTTCGCCACAGTGGCGAACAGATGCCAGGCTCATGACAGATCATGATCGAGTCAAGGGTGCCTCAACGACACGCGAACGCCGGTGCCGATCACCCAAGTGGGTCTCGGCACCGGCGTGTTGGTTCGTGCGGGTCAGCCCACGAGGTTGTCGGCCAGCTCCTCGCTGATGTTGGCCTCTGTGCCCGGGATGCCCAGGTCGGAGGCGCGCTTGTCGGCCATGGCCAGCAGTCGGCGGATCCGGCCGGCCACCGCGTCCTTGGTCAGCGGCGGGTCGGCGAGCGCGCCCAGCTCCTCCAGGGAGGCCTGCTTGTGGTCCATGCGCAGCCGGCCGGCGGCGGCGAGGTGCTCGGGGACGTCGTCGCCCAGGATCTCCAGGGCCCGCTGGACCCGGGCACCGGCGGCGACGGCCGCGCGCGCCGAGCGGCGCAGGTTGGCGTCGTCGAAGTTGGCGAGACGGTTCGCCGTGGCCCGGACCTCGCGGCGCATCCGCCGTTCCTCCCAGGCCAGCACGGACTCGTGGGCGCCGAGCCGGGTCAACAGGGCGCCGATCGCGTCACCGTCCCGGACGACCACGCGGTCCACGCCCCGCACCTCGCGGGCCTTGGCGGCGATGGAGAGCCGGCGGGCGGCACCGACCAGGGCCAGCGCGGCCTCCGGGCCCGGGCAGGTCACCTCCAGGGAGGAGGAACGGCCGGGCTCGGTGAGCGAGCCGTGCGCCAGGAAGGCGCCGCGCCAGGCGGCCTCGGCGTCACAGGTGGCCCCGGAGACGACCTGCGGGGGCAGACCCCGGATCGGACGGCCCCGCCCGTCGACCAGACCGGTCTGGCGGGCCAGCTGATCACCGCCGGCCACGACCCGGACCACGTAACGCGAGCCGCGGCGCAGTCCGCCCGGTGCCATCACGATCAGTTCGGAGCTGTGGCCGAAGATCTCCAGGATGTCCCGCTTGAGGCGGCGGGCCGCCATCGCGGTGTCCAGCTCCGCTTCGATCACGATGCGCCCGCTCACCAGGTGGAGGCCGCCGGCGAACCGCAGAATGGCGGAGACCTCCGCCTTCCTGCAGCAGGTCCGGGTGACGGGGAGCCGGGAGATCTCATCCTTCACCGCTGCCGTCATCGCCATGGGCCGATCCTTCCATGCATCCGAAAAATACGGTCGTACGCGGCGGCCAGCAGCTCCGGGTCATGCCGGGGAGATCCGTCCCTCCGGGCGACCGGGGCCAGCTCGACCGCGGCACCGAACCGCTTGGCGGCCTCGGTGAGCACATCGCGGTCGGGCACGGCGGCCTCGTCGGCCAGCACCACGTCCAGGGCGAGTTTAGGGGCGTGTCGTCCCAAAACCTCCAAATGACGCTGCGGGGAGAAGCCCTCGGTTTCTCCGGGCTGCGGCGCGAGGTTCAGGGAGAGTACCCGGCGCGCCTTCGTCTGCGTGAGGGCGTCCAGGAGTTCGGGCACGAGCAGATGCGGGATGACGGAGGAGAACCAGGACCCGGGGCCGAGGACCACCCAGTCCGCGTCCAGGACGGCCGCCACCGCCTCCGGCACCGCGGGCGGGTCGTGCGGCACGAGGTGCACCGACTGCACCTCGCCGGGGGTGAGGGCCACGGTCGCCTGCCCCCGCACGGTGTCGACGTCCTCGGGCCGCTCGGGGTCGTGGCCCCTGACCAGGGCCTGGAGCTCCAGGGGTACGGCGGACATGGGCAGCACCCGACCATGCGCGCCCAGCAGCTTGCCGACCAGGTCGAGGGCCTGGACGTGGTCGCCGAGCTGCTCCCACAGCGCGACGATCAACAGGTTGCCGACCGCGTGTTCGTGCAGGTCGCCCTTGGACTCGAAGCGGTGCTGGATCACGCGGGCCCAGGTCTGGCCCCAGTCGTCGTCCCCGCACAGCGCGGCCAGCGCCTTGCGCAGGTCACCGGGCGGCAGTACGCCCAGTTCGTCCCGGAGCCGGCCGCTGGAGCCGCCGTCGTCGGCCACGGTGACGACGGCTGTGAGGTCGCCGGTGATCCGGCGCAGGGCGGCGAGCGAGGCGGACAGGCCCATGCCGCCGCCGAGGGCGACCACCTTGGGCTGGGCACCCCGGCGGCGCGGCCTGGCGCCGCGGGCCTCGACCGGCCTGCTCGCGCGTCCCTCGGGCAGCGTCCGGCGCAGCCTGCTCAGCCGCGGAGAGCGACCGGTCATTCGCGTCCCATGTCCCGGTGCACGACCACCGTCTCCACGCCCTGGGAGACGAGGCGGGCGGCGAGCTTCTCCGATGTGGCGACGGAGCGGTGCTTGCCGCCGGTGCAGCCGACCGCGATGGTCACGTACCGCTTGCCCTCGCGGCGGTATCCGGCCGCGATGAGCTGGAGCAGCTCGGAGTAGCGGTCGATGAACTCCTTGGCGCCGGGCTGGTTGAAGATGTACGCCGACACCTCCTCGTTGAGGCCGGTGAAGGGGCGCAGCTCCGGGACCCAGTGCGGGTTGGGCAGGAAGCGCATGTCCACGACCAGGTCGGCGTCGACCGGGAGGCCGTACTTGAAGCCGAAGGACATGACGGTGGCCCGCAGCTCGGGCTCCTCCTCGCCGGCGAACTGGGCGTCCATCTTGGCGCGCAGCTCGTGCACGTTCAGGCTGGAGGTGTCGATCACCAGGTCGGCGTCGCCGCGCAGCTCGCGCAGCAGCTCGCGCTCGGCGGCGATGCCGTCGACGATGCGGCCGTCGCCCTGGAGGGGGTGCGGGCGGCGCACCGACTCGAAGCGGCGCACCAGGGCGTCGTCGGAGGACTCCAGGAAGACGATCCGCCGGGTGACGTGCCGGCTGTCGAGGTCGGCGAGGGACTCCCGGAGGTTGTCGAAGAAGCGGCGGCCGCGGACGTCGACGACGACCGCGATCCGCGCCACGTTGCCCTGGGAGCGGGCGCCGAGCTCCACCATGGTGGGGATCAGTGCCGGTGGGAGGTTGTCGACGACGAACCAGCCGAGGTCCTCCAGACACTTGGCGGCCGTGGAGCGACCGGCTCCGGACATGCCGGAGATGATCACCAGCTCGGGGATCGCCGTCTCCGGGACCCCGGGTGTTTCGTTGCCCGTACTCACCTGTGCTCCGTCTTCGTGGCGTGCGTCCTGCTCAGCGGGATCGTCGCCGGTTTCCTTGTGCGTCTGATCTCGCTGTGCTGTGGGCTGCTCGTCGTGCTCGTTCATCTCTCCTGCCCCCGTCGTTCGTCCGGGGCGCCCGCGGACACGGGCTCCCCAGGGGCATCCTCCGTCGTCTCGGGTGCCCCGTTCTCATCGTCTTCCATGATCTCGCCTGTCGCCGTGTTGACGGCGGGCGCGGGCGTGGCCGTCCGGGCGAGGGCCACGGCGATGGTCTCGGCCGTCTTGCGGCCTATCCCCGGGACCTCGCAGATCTGTTCGATCGTCGCGGACCGCAGCTTCTTCACCGAACCGAAATGCTTGATCAGCGCCTGCTTGCGGGTCTCACCGAGGCCCGCCACGTCGTCCAGAGGGCTCGACCGGAAGCGCTTGGCGCGCTTGACGCGCTGGTAGGTGATCGCGAAGCGGTGGGCCTCGTCACGGACCCGCTGGAGCAGGTAGAGGCCCTCGCTGGTGCGGGGCAGGACCACCGGGTCGTCGTCGCCGGGCAGCCAGACCTCCTCCAGGCGCTTGGCCAGACCGCACACGGCGATGTCGTCGATGCCCAGCTCGTCCAGCGCCCTCTTGGCCGCGGCGACCTGGGGCTGTCCGCCGTCGACCACGACCAGCTGGGGCGGGTAGGCGAAGCGCCTGGGGCGGCCGTCGTCGTCCTTCAGTCCACCGGTGAGGCCGTTCGCGGTGCCGTCGGGGAGGCTGTCGCCGTTGCCGTCGGTCTCGGGACTGTCGCCGTCGGCCCACTCCCCCGTGCGCTCCTTCTCGGCGAGGTAGCGCCGGAAGCGGCGGGTGATCACCTCGTGCATGGAGCGGACGTCGTCCTGGCCCTCGAAGCCCTTGATCTGGAAGCGGCGGTACTCGCTCTTGCGCTGGAGTCCGTCCTCGAAGACGACCATGGAGGCCACCACGTCGTCGCCCTGGAGGTGCGAGATGTCGTAGCACTCGATCCGGAGCGGGGCGCTGTCCAGGTCGAGGGCGTCGGCGATCTCCTCCAGCGCGCGCGAGCGCGTGGTCAGGTCGGAGGCGCGTTTGGTCTTGTGCAGCACGAGCGACTGCTGGGCGTTGCGCTCCACGGTCTCCATGAGGGCCTTCTTGTCGCCGCGCTGCGGGATGCGCAGCGAGACGTTCGAGCCGCGGCGGCCGGTGAGCCACTCCTGGACGGGCTCCACGGGGTCGGGCAGGGCCGGGACGAGCACCTCCTTGGGGACCGAGTCGCCGGTCTCCTCGCCGTAGAGCTGCTGGAGGGCGTGCTCCACCAGGGCGCCGGTGGTGATCTCCTCGACCTTGTCGGTGACCCAGCCGCGCTGGCCGCGTACGCGTCCGCCGCGGACGTGGAAGATCTGCACGGCCGCCTCCAGCTCGTCCTCGGCGACGGCGATGAGGTCGGCGTCGGTCGCGTCGGCGAGCACGACAGCGCTCTTCTCCATGGCCTTCTTCAGGGCCCCGATGTCGTCGCGCAGGCGGGCGGCCCGCTCGTACTCCATCTCCTCGGCCGCCTCCGTCATCTGCTTCTCCAGGCGGCGCAGATACGTGCCCGTGCGGCCGGCCATGAAGTCGCTGAACTCCTCGGCGAGTTCACGGTGCTCCTCGGCGGAGACACGGTCGACGCAGGGAGCGGAGCACTTGCCGATGTAGCCGAGCAGGCAGGGGCGGCCGGTGCGGGCGGCGTTCTTGAAGACGCCGGCCGAGCAGGTGCGGACGGGGAAGACGCGCAGCAGGAGGTCGACGGTGTCGCGGATCGCCCACGCGTGCCCGTACGGCCCGAAGTAGCGGACGCCCTTCTTCTTGTGACCGCGCATCACCTGGACGCGCGGGTACTCCTCGTTCATCGTCACCGCGAGGTAGGGGTAGCTCTTGTCGTCGCGGTACTTGACGTTGAACCGGGGGTCGTACTCCTTGATCCAGGAGTACTCCAGCTGGAGGGCCTCGACCTCGGTGGAGACCACCGTCCACTCCACGGACGCGGCCGTGGTGACCATGGAGCGGGTGCGCGGGTGCAGGCCCGCCAGGTCCTGGAAGTAGTTCGCCAGGCGCTGGCGCAGGCTCTTCGCCTTCCCGACGTAGATCACCCGGCGGTGCTCGTCACGGAACCTGTACACCCCGGGAGAGTCCGGGATCTGTCCCGGCTTGGGGCGGTAGCTGGAGGGGTCGGCCATGTCTCACACCCTACTGGCGAGGGCTGACAGCGCGGCGAGCCTGTGGACAACCGTCCCAGGGTCCGCCGGGAGTCGTTACCGGGACTCCAGGAACGTGAGAACGGCCAGCACCCTGCGGTGCGCGTCGGTGTCCTCCTGGAGGCCCAGCTTGCCCAGGATGCTGCGGACGTGCTTCTCGACGGTCCCCTCGGTGACCCACAGCCGGCGGCCGATGCCCGCGTTCGAGCGGCCCTCCGCCATGAGGGCCAGGACCTCGCGCTCGCGGGCGCTGAGGTGGGACAGCGGATCGTCGCGCCGCTGGGCCGAGAACAGCTCCTGCACCAGCGAGGGGTCGACGACCGAGCCGCCCTTGCGGATCCGGTCCAGGGCGTCGATGAACTCGTCGACGACGGTGACCCGGCTCTTGAGGAGGTAGCCGACCCCGCGGCCGCCGGCCAGCAGCTCCAGCGCGTCCTCGACCTCGACGTACGCCGACAGCACGAGGATGCCGGTGTCCGGGTGGCGCTCACGGATCGTGCGGGCCGCCTTCAGTCCCTCGGTGGAGTGGTCCGGAGGCATCCTGATGTCGACGATCGCGAGGTCCGGGCGCTGTCCGGCGACCAGTTCGAGGAGCCCGGCCGCGTCCCCCGCCTGGCCCGCCACCTCGTATCCGATGCGCCCGCAGAGACTGGCCAGGCCCTCCCTGAGCAGGACGTCGTCGTCGGCGAGGACCACCCGCCCCCGTACGGACCGCTGCGCTGCCTCCATGATCGAGCCCCCTCCCCTGCGGTACGCCCCAACAGCCTGCCGGAGGAGCGGGGGTACGGCTAGCCGGAAGCGGAATTGGGGGCCTGCCGTGACGACTTGGGAGCGTGGGCGAGGGATGCTCGACCCACTACGGATACGAAGGGACCGTCGCTTCGGCAGTGAGGCGGCGGCCATCGGTCGAAGGGCTGCGGGACATGCGGCGGACACGGATCGAGAAGCGACGCGGACCGGCGTGGGCCGGCCGGGTCACCGGCGAGACGTCCACGCTGCGCGACCTGCTCGACCCGCGGGACCCCGACATCGTGCGCGCCAAGCGCGCGGCCCGGGGCCGGGGAGGTGCGGCCCGCCCGTAGGAACCGGGAGCCGCCGGTGGATTCCTCCCCTTCCACCAGAAGCCCCTTCCCCCAGAACCGGACGGTTGCCTCTCCGTCCGCCGCGACCGCCCGAGGTGTGCGCCACGTCACCGCGTCCGGAACTCCCCCATCCGGACAACTCCCCGGCGTACGCCTCGGGCGGTCATCCGTCTGTTTCGGGACCGGTCAGCGGCAGTCGCACGTCCAGGGTCGTGCCGTCCCCCGGCGGGCTGCTGACGGCGAGCTTGCCGCCGATCGCCTCGACACGGTCGATCAGACCGATCAGCCCGGAGCCGCGGCCCGGCTCGGCGCCTCCGACGCCGTCGTCGCGGATCGTCAGCTCCAGGTGGCCGTCCCGGATCCCGGCCCGCACGCTCGCCTCGCGCGCGTGCGCGTGCTTGACGGCGTTGGTGAGGGACTCGGAGGTCACGTAGTAGGCGGCCACCTCCAGCTGTTCCGGCAACCGGGCGCCGGGCAGCCGCAGATCGAGCTCCACCGGGATCGCGGAGCGGCGGGCCAGGGAACGCAGGGCCGGGCCGAGGCCGCCCTTGGAGAGGATGGCCGGGTGGATGCCGCGGGCCACCTGGAGCAGGTCCTGGAAGGAGTCGTCGAGGCCCTGGGCGACATGGGCGAGCTGCTGGGCGAGCTCCGAGGAAGGGTCCGTCACCAGGGACTCGGCCAGCCGCAGGTCCAGCTGGAGCGCGACGAGCCGCTGCTGGACGCCGTCGTGCAGGTCGCGTTCGATGCGCCGCCGGGAGGCGTCGGCGGCGGCCACCACACGCGCGCGTGAGGCCGCCAGCTGCGCGCGGCTGTCCGCGTTGGCGATGGCGGTGGCGACGAGTTCGGTGAAGTCGGCCAGCCTCGCCTCGGTCCCGGCGGGCAGGGTCTTGAGCGGGGAGGCCGCGACGATGAAGCCCCAGATCCGGTCGTCGACGATGATCGGCGCGCCCACGGCATGGCCCACATGGGCCGCGCGCCGGGTCTGCGCCACCTCCTGGACCACCTTCAGTCCCGCTTCACGGCGCGCCTCGCGCGTGGCCCGCTCGACCTCCTCGGTGATCCCGTGCACGGTCCCGAGAACCGTACGACTGCCGTCGGGTTCGTGTCTGAGGACGGCGGCGGTGGTGTCCAGCAGACCGCCGACCTCCTCCGCCACCCTCGCGAACACGTCGGACGGCGGGGCGCCGTGGGCGACCAGGGTGGCGACCCGGCGCAGCGCGGCCTGCTCCCGGGCGGTGCGGCGGCTCTCGGTGACGTCCCGGGCGGCGGCGTAGATGAGGCCCTCCTCGGGGACCGGCCGCGCGCTCCACTGGAGCCAGCACTCGGTGCCGTCGGCGCGCAGATAGCGGTTCTCGAACTCGATCACGTCGACGCCGCTCTCCAGCCGCAGAAAGGTCTCGCGGGTGCTCTCCCGGTCCTCCTCGTGGACGAACTCCACGAACGGTCTGGCCAGGAGGGTGTCGGCCGGGTATCCCAGGGTGCGCCGGAAGGCCGGGTTGACCCGCTTGAAGTAGCCGTCGAGTCCGCTGATGCACAGCAGGTCCAGGGAGAGGTTGAAGATGCTCTCCAGTTCCTGTTCGGCCTTCCTGCGCCGCCCGTGCGCCGCCGAGAAGGACGCCATGGTGCCGTTCATGCCGCCCAGCAGCTGGGCCCAGGTGCCGGCGAAGGAGGCGACGTCGGCGCGGTGTTCGAGCCGGTTGTCGTCGATCGCCTTGTTCATGGCGCGGATCTCGCCGGCCAGCCGCTCGGTGGTCACCCGCAACGCGCGGAAGGTGTCGGCGACATCGCCGAGTTCGTCGCGCCCGGCGTAGTGGATGTCGTACGAGAGATCGCCGTCCGACAGGGCTCTGGCGCCCGCGGCGACCTCGCTGAGGGGGCGGGTGATCGACCGTCGCAGCGCCAGCGCGAGGACCGTGACGACGGCCAGGACGGCCAGGGAGGCGGCGAGGTCGCGTTCGGCATGTGTCTCGGCGGTGCGGCGGTCCCGGCCGGCGGTGTCGGCGAGGTCGCGCGCGGCCCGGTCCTGGATGCCGCGCAGGGCGTCGATGCGGGCCTCGGAGTCCGCCGTCCAGCGTTCGTACGAGGGCCAGCGGGCGGTGGCGGGTTCTGCGGTGGCGAGCATGTCGCGGATCTGGCGGACGGCCCGCCCCGGGGCCCGGAACTTCGTGGCGTACACATCGGCCCGCAGCCTGTCCGTGGTGTTCTGCTGGAACGTCCTGAGCTGGGCGTCCTCCAGCGCGGACCAGCGGCCCGCCCCGGTGGGCCGTTCGGCGGCGGGCGCGTCGAGCAGGACCGCCAGCTCCACCCGCTCCCGTTCGGCGGCCTCGACGGCCCGCAGGAGGGCCACATGGGCGTCGGCCGCGCGACCGGACGCTCTGGTGGGGCGCCCGGACTCCAGGGCGGCGACGGTGTCGAGCAGCGTGTCCTCGACGGTCCCGTACTTGTCCGCCACCACGCGCACGCCGAGCGAGCCGGTGCCCGTCTGGACGCGCAGTGCGTGCAGTCGACGGCCGACGGCGTCGAGCGTGCCGGCGACATCGGGCTCGGTCCAGGCGCCGGTCCGGTCGACGGCGCGCTCCAGCGCCCGGTGGGTGGCCCCTTCGGCGCCGGTCCGCTCCGCCAGGGCGGCCGGTCCGGGGCGCAGCAGGGCCTGTACGGCGGCGATCCGCTCCCGTGCGACGGCGTCGGAGACCTCGGTGGTCGCGAAGGACACCTCGGTCGCGGTGTGGAAGTCCCGCAGTGTCCGCGCCTCCTGCCACTGCTCCACGCCGCTGAAGGCGGTGAAGGCCAGCAGTCCGGTCACCGGCAGCAGCACGAGGAGCATCAGTTTCCGGCCGACCCGCAACCGGGTCAGGAGCGGGAGGCGTCCAGGTGAGGGGCGCATGGCCGGGCCCTCACCGCCCGGTGTCCGGGTGCGCGGGGATCGCGCCGCTGACGTCGGTCATGCGCACCACCTCGTCGGGCTCGGTGGGGAGGACGGAAAGCGCCGGACGGCGTGGCGGCGGGCTGCGGAGTCCTTGTCGGGCCGAAGCCAGGTGCCCCATTCGGGGTCGGCGTACCGCGCGTCGAGATCGACGGGCCGGTCGTGACCCGGCGTCCGCGGCTTCTCCAGGATGCCCGCGAAGCTCTGTGGCCGTCCACGGTGCCCGGGTGCCGCTTCTCATGGCCCGCTCCTCGGCGGATAGCCGTCGTGGGCCGCGAGGTCCTTGTCGATGGCCTCGACGGCCTCGTCGAGGGTGGCCCGCACCGGCGCCCTGTCGATCATGATCTTCCGGAAGGCCTCGGCGAAGGCGTCGGTGATGGCGGGGTAGGCGGGTGTCTGCGGCCGGGGGCGCGCCACGCCGTTTCGCAGTTGCTCGATGAACAGGTGCTCGGCACCGCCCCGCCGGTACTTCGAGGACAGCTTCACCGCGCTGTTCGTGGCCGGTACGGCGCCGTTGGCCGTCGTCATCCGGTGCACCTGCTCCGGCGTCAGCAGATAGTCGAGGAAGCGCCGGACGGCGTCCCCGTCGGCGTCGCCCACCGGGATGCCCCACTGCCAGGACCCCATGCCGGTCACGGTGCCCTCGCCGAAGTCGGGCAGGGGCACGATCGCCACGTCGTCGGGGAAGGCCTTGCTGTAGTCCGGGTACCACCAGTGGCCGGTCCAGGACATGACGCTGCGGCCGTCGAGGAAAGCCCGCTGGTCGCCCTTCCCGGGTTCGACCAGTCCTTCCCGGACCCAGTTCTGGAGGGTCGTCAGGGCCCCGACCGACTCGGGACCGTTGAGGAACCCGTCGGCCGTGCGGAACGTTCCCGGTTCGATGAGATCACCGCCCGCCGACCACAGGGCGGGCGCGAAGCCGTACGTGGCCCACTCCCCGCCGGGCCGCGTGTGGACGAGCCCGAGGTCGAGCGGTGTCGGGTGCCCCTTGTCGCGGAGGGTGCGCAGGATGCCGGTGAGTTCCTCGGCCGTCCAGGCGTCGTCGATGCCCCGGGGGACGCGGACACCGGCCGCCTTCAGGACCGACGGCCGGACGTACAGTCCCATCCCCGAGTCGAAAGTGCCGACGCCGTACAGCCGCCCCGCGTAGGTCCCCTGCCGGCGGATCGAGGGCAGCAGATCGTCGCGGAGGCTGTCGGACACGCAGGAGTCCATCGGCCTGAGCTCACCGGACCAGGCGTAGCTGTACAGCCGCGGCCCGTCGAAGTCGAGCAGGTCCGGCAGATCACCGCTGGCCGCGGCGGAGAGCACCAGTTCGTTGTACGGCCGCTGCTCGGGCAGGGTGACGAGCTCGACCCGTACCTGTTCCTGCGCCTTGTTGAAGTCCTCGACCTGGCGCCGCAGCGTGCTGTACTCGCCGCTCGGTCCCGCGTGGAACCACACCGTGATGTGCGCGGTGCCCTCGATCCTGCCGTCACAGGTCGTGTCCCCGCGCGCGGTGCGCTCGCCGTCGCCCTCGCTCCCGCCGTCACCACCGCCGCATCCGGCCAGCAGCAGTGCCGCTCCCAACGCTCCCGAGGCCAGGATCCGGGGGATCCGGCGCGGTCCGTTGTTCCTCTGCGACGCCTTCATCGCGTACCCCCACTCGACCGGACGTTCGCGGCCTCCCCAGGGCGGTCACCACGCTACCCCCGTGATGTTCCGCTGTGTCACGCAAGCGCGAAGTGGTCGGTTCCGCACAGGACGTGAGCACATACCAGATGACTGGAAGCGCCGGGCCCCGACATTTTCCGGCTAGCCGGAAAGCGCAATCACAGAATGGTCGGCACGCTGTCAGCATGTCCCTGCGCTGTCTCATCGTGGATGACAGCGCCCGGTTCCTGGAGGCCGCGCGCACGCTGCTGGAACGCGACGGGGTACCCGTCGTCGGCGTCGCCTCGTCGGGCGCGGAAGCCCTCTCCCGGGCCGCGGAGCTGGTCCCGGACGTCGTCCTGGTGGACCTCGACCTCGACGGCGAGAGCGGCCTGGACGTGGCGGCCGAACTGGCCCGCTGCGTCTCCTCGGTCATCATCCTGATCTCCACGCACTCCCTGGAGGACTTCCAGGAGCTCGTCGCCGCCAGCCCGGCCCGCGGGTTCGTGCACAAGTCCGCGCTGTCCGCACGGGCGATCAGAGGCGTGCTGGGCGAGAACGGGACGGGGAGCGCGCCCTGAGGCGACGGCCACGAAGTCGGCCAGGAGTGCGCCCCTGTTGGGCATCAGGTGTTGTCGGGACTAGGTCAACACGCTTCAATGCGGGGGAACTCGGGGCCCTGAACGACGGCGTACGGATGTGAAGACCCCCGGCGTCGGCACGGCCCCGCATGTCCGCGAACGGCCTGACCCACCGTTGTGCACCTTCACATTCACAGAAAGGCCCCTGCATGCCGCACGCCCCACAGCACGCGGACGTCGCCGACGGCGTCACCGCGGAACTGGACTCGGCCCTGCGTGGCGGCCCCTTCCACGTCGCCCTGCGGGCCGCGATCGCCGCCCGCGGCCTGCCGCTCCAGCGCGTCCAGCACCATCTGTCGCGCCACGGGGTCAAGGTCGGCGTCACGAGCCTGAGTTACTGGCAGCAGGGCGCCCGGCGACCGCAGCGTCCGGAGTCCCTGCGGGCCGTCCGGGCCCTGGAGGAGATCCTCCAGCTGCCGGAGGAGTCGCTGATCCGGCTGCTCGCCCGGGCCGACGAGAGCACGGGCGCACAGCGTCCCGCCGCCCGCTCCTACCGCTCCCTGGTGGCGGCCTCGGACGTCCTGGAACGCCTGCTGGCCGAACTGGAGTGCCCCTCCGACGGCGGACTGCACACCCTGGGACACCACGAACGCGTCCGCATCGGGGCGCGCCGCGAGCTGGCGGGGCGCGACTCGCACCACATCGTGCGGGCCCACCGGGACGGCGTCGACCGCTTCGTCGCCGTCCACCACGGCGATCCGGGGTGCGCGCCGGAGCGCATGATCGTCCACGCGCTGGACAACTGCCGTACCGGACGTGTGCGTTCGCACCACGACACCGGGGTCCTCGTGGCCGAGCTCCTCTTCGACACCCGGCTGCGGGCGGGCGACACGTTCCTCTTCCGCTACGGCGTCGAGGACGGCACGGGGGGTGTGTCGCGCGAGTACGTCCGGGGGTTCGGACCGGCCGGCGGGCAGTACGCGCTCCAGGTGCGGTTCGACGAGAACGCGCTGCCCGTGCGCTGCCACCGGTTCGCCCAGCACTCGGCGGCCGCGCCCCGCAGCGGGCGCCAGGAGCTGGCCCTCACCGGGCGGCACCACTCGGTACACCTGGTCGAGCCGCGGGTGCGGTCGGGGATCGTGGGGATCGCCTGGGACTGGGAGTAGGGGCGACGAGTTGGGAGCGGACGGGTAGAGGGCGACGGGGGCGGGGGCGGACGTAAACGTTTGCGCAAGCGTTTACGTCCGCCCCCGAATGCGATAGCTTCCCGGTGCCGTACCGGGAAGGGAGCCCCATGCCGACCATGGCCGACGTGGCACGCAGCGCCGGTGTGTCCGTGGCGACCGTCTCGCACGTACTGAACGACACCCGGCCGGTGCTCCCCCACACCCGCCAGGCCGTGCTGGACGCCATCGACGAACTCGGCTACACCCCCAACACGCTCGCCCGTTCCCTGGTGACCTCCCGCACCCGGTCGATCGGGCTCGCGGTGTCGGCGATCAGCAACCCGTACTTCACGGAGATCCTCCAGGGTGTGGAGGCGGCCGCCCTGGAGCACGGCTACAGCCTGCTCATCGCCGATCCGCACGACGATCCCGAGCACGAGCGCAAGGTCGTCCAGCTCCTGCACGAACGCCGGGTGGACGGCATGATCGTCGCGCCCTCCGCGGACCCCCGCGAGCTCGTCTCCTATCTGCGGCGCCACGACGTTCCGGCCGTGTTCCTGGACCGGGTGGTCGACTCCCCGGAGGGCGACGGGCCGCGTTTCGACCAGGTGTGCGCCGACAGCGCCGAACCGACGGCCGAGCTGGTCGGTCATCTCACCGGTCTCGGCCACCGGCGCATCGGCCTGGTCGCGGGCCGGCCGGGGCTGAGCACCACCCGGGAGCGGATCACCGGCTACCGGCACGGTCTCGCGGCCGCCGGTCTCTCGTACGACGAACGCCTGGTGGTGCACGGCGACTCCGAGTCGGAGGGGGGCCGGCGCGCCACCTCGGCCCTGCTGTCCCTGGTGGTGCCGCCGACCGCGCTGGTCACCGCCAACAACGCGATGACGCTCGGCGCCCTGCGCGCGCTGCGCGAGCACGGCCTGTCCGTTCCGGACGACATCGCGCTGTGCTGCTTCGACGACTTCGCCTGGGCGGACCTGTTCACTCCCCGGCTCACCGCGATCGCCCAGCCCAGCAAGGACATCGGGGCACAGGCGGTCCGGGTGCTCCTGGAGCGTCTGGCCGCTCCGGACCGGCCCGCCCGGACCGTACGGCTGGCCTGCGCCTTCGTCCACCGCGGCTCGTGCGGCTGCGCGGCCGACCCCGACCAGCCCAGGCAGTCCAGGCAGTCCAGGAAAGGAACCGACTCGTGATCGTCGTCGCCGGTGAGGCACTGATCGACCTCGTACCGCAGGGCGCCGGTGCCCTCGCGGATCTGAAGCCGGCGCTCGGCGGCGGCCCCTACAACACGGCCGTCGCCCTCGGCCGCCTCGGCTCCCCCACCGCCTTCTGCTCCCGCACCTCCCACGACGCCTTCGGCGAGGCCCTGCTCGACCGGCTGCGGGCGTCCGGTGTCGACGTCTCGGCCGTACAGCGCGGCACCGAGCCGACCACGCTCGCCGTCGCCACCATCGACGCCGACGGGTCGGCCGCCTACTCCTTCTACGTCGACGGCACCGCCGACCGGCTGTTCACGGCGCCCGCGGGGTTGCCCGAGGGCACCCGGGCGGTGTCCTTCGGCACCTGCTCGCTCGTCCTGGAGCCGGGTGCGAGCGCCTACGAGGAGCTGATGAGGACGGCGGCCGCGCAGGGGGTGTTCACCGCGCTCGACCCGAACATCCGAGCGGGCCTGATCCCCGACGCGGACGCCTATCGGGCGCGGTTCAAGAGCTGGCTGCCGTCGGTGTCGCTGCTCAAGCTCTCCGAGGAGGACGCGCTGTGGCTGGGCGGCACTCCGCGCGAGTGGCTGGCCGCGGGCCCCTCGGCCGTCGTGATCACGCAGGGCGGTGACGGACTGACTGCGTTCACCCGGGACGGTGCCGTGCACGCGGTGCCGGGCGAGAAGGTCGACGTCGTGGACACGATCGGCGCGGGCGACACCGTGAACGCGGCCCTGCTGCACGGTCTGTCCGCCCGGGACGCCCTGTCACCGGAGGCGCTCACCGGTCTGGGCGCCGAGGGCTGGACCCAGCTGCTGCGGTTCGCGGCGCGCGCGGCGGCGATCACCTGCTCGCGGGCGGGCGCGGAACCGCCGTACGCCTCCGAACTGGGTGAGCCGTAGACGACGGTGAACCGCGGAACGGGCGGTGCCGCGCGGGGAGTTCCCGTGGGGCACCGCCCGTTCCCGGTCGGTCCGGTTGCTGTCGCGGGTGCCGGACTCAGGCCTTGCGCGCCCGGGCCGTCTTCTTCGCGGGCGCGGCCTTCGTGGCCGTGGTCCGGGCCGTCGCCGTCTTCTTCGCCGGCGCCTTGGCCGCGACGGTCTTCCTGGCCGCCGCCTTGCGCGGGGCCTTCACCGAGGAGGCGTCGCTGATGCGGTCGGCGCCGAGGACCTCCCGCAGGAACTTGCCGGTGTGGCTGGCCGGAACCCCGGCGATCTCCTCCGGCGTGCCCTCCGCGACGACGAGGCCGCCGCCCGCGCCGCCCTCGGGGCCCATGTCGACAACCCAGTCGGCGGTCTTGATCACGTCGAGGTTGTGCTCGATGACGATGACCGTGTTGCCCTTGTCGACCAGGCCCGCCAGGACCGTCAGCAGCTTGCTGATGTCCTCGAAGTGCAGACCGGTGGTCGGCTCGTCCAGGACGTAGACCGTGCGTCCGGTGGAACGCTTCTGGAGTTCGCTGGCGAGCTTCACCCGCTGGGCCTCGCCGCCGGACAGGGTGGTGGCGGACTGACCGAGGCGGACGTAGCCGAGACCGACGTCCTTCAGGGTGGTGAGGTGCCGGGCGATGGCGGGGACGGCCTCGAAGAACGAAGTCGCCTCCTCGATCGGCATGTTCAGGACGTCGGCGATGGACTTGCCCTTGTAGTGGACCTCCAGGGTCTCCCGGTTGTAGCGGGCGCCGTGGCAGACCTCGCACGGGACGTAGACGTCCGGGAGGAAGTTCATCTCGATCTTGATGGTGCCGTCGCCGGCGCAGTTCTCGCAGCGGCCGCCCTTGACGTTGAAGGAGAAGCGGCCGGGCATGTAGCCGCGGACCTTCGCCTCGGTGGTCTCGGCGAACAGCTTGCGGACGTGGTCGAAGACGCCGGTGTACGTGGCCGGGTTGGAGCGCGGGGTGCGGCCGATGGGCGACTGGTCGACGTGGACGACCTTGTCGACGAGGTCGTCGCCGTCCACGCGCGTGTGCCGCCCCGGAACGCTCCGGGCGCCGTTGAGCTCGCGGGCCAGGTGGGTGTACAGGATGTCGTTGACCAGCGTCGACTTGCCGGAGCCGGAGACGCCCGTGACCGCGGTGAAGACTCCGAGCGGGAAGGAGACGTCGATGTCCTGGAGGTTGTTCTCACGGGCGCCGTGCACTGTGAGCTGCCGGGACGGGTCGTGCGGGCGGCGGATGTCGGGCACCGGGATGGACTTCTTCCCGGAGAGGTACTGCCCGGTCTGCGACTCGTCGTTGGCGAGCAGTTCCTTCAGGTGGCCGCTGTGCACGACCTTGCCGCCGTGCTCGCCCGCGCCGGGGCCGATGTCGACGATCCAGTCGGCGACCTTGATGGTGTCCTCGTCGTGCTCGACGACGATGAGCGTGTTGCCCATGTCGCGCAGCCGTACCAGCGTCTCGATCAGCCGGTGGTTGTCGCGCTGGTGCAGACCGATGGACGGCTCGTCGAGGACGTAGAGCACGCCGACGAGGCCGGAGCCGATCTGGGTGGCCAGGCGGATGCGCTGGGCCTCGCCGCCGGAAAGGGTGCCGGCCGCGCGGTTGAGCGAGAGGTAGTCGAGGCCGACGTCGACGAGGAACTTGAGCCGCTCGTTGACCTCCTTCAGCACCCGCTCGGCGATCTTCTTGTCGCGGGTGTTGAGCTTCAGCTCGCCCAGGAAGTCCGCGCAGTCGCTGATGGACATCGCGGAGACCTCGGCGATCGACTTCCCCATCACCGTGACCGCGAGGACGATCGGCTTGAGGCGGGTGCCCTCACAGGTGGGGCAGGGCACCTCGCGCATGTAGCCCTCGAAGCGCTCACGGCTGGCGTCGCTCTCGGACTCGCTGTGCCGGCGCTTGACGAAGGGGACGGCTCCTTCGAAGGGCGTCGTGTAGACCCGCTCGCGTCCGTACCGGTTCCGGTAGCGGACCTCGATCTGCGTCTTGTGGCCGTACAGCAGGGCCTTCTTGGCGCGCTGCGGCAGGCCCGCGAAGGGAATGTCGGTCCGGAAGCCCAGGGCGTCCGCGAGGGCGCCGATCAGCCGGCCGAAGTAGTCCTTGGTGTGTCCGTGCGACCAGGGGTGGATGGCTCCCTCGTCGAGGGACTTGTCCTCGTCCGGGACGATCAGCTCCGGGTCGACCTCCATGCGGGTGCCGATGCCGCTGCACTCGGGGCAGGCGCCGAAGGGCGAGTTGAAGGAGAAGGAGCGGGGCTCCAGCTCCTCGAAGGACAGGTCGTCGTAGGCGCAGTACAGGTGCTCGGAGTACAGCCGCTCGCGGTCGGGATCGTCCGCGGGGAGGTCGACGAAGTCGAGGACGACCATGCCGCCGGCGAGGCCGAGGGCGGTCTCCACGGAGTCGGTGAGCCGGCGCTTGGCGGACTCCTTCACCGTGAGGCGGTCGATGACCACCTCGATGGTGTGCTTCTCCTGCTTCTTCAGCGTGGGCGGCTCGGAGAGCTGGATGGTCTCGCCGTCCACACGCGCGCGGCTGTAACCCTTGGTCTGGAGGTCGGCGAAGAGGTCGACGAACTCGCCCTTGCGCTCGCGCACCAGCGGCGACAGCACCTGGAAGCGGCTCCCCTCCGGCAGCTCCAGGACCTTGTCGACGATGGCCTGCGGCGACTGGCGCGCGATCGGCCGGCCGCACTCGGGGCAGTGCGGCTTGCCGATGCGCGCGAAGAGCAGCCGGAGGTAGTCGTAGACCTCGGTGATGGTGCCGACCGTCGAGCGCGGGTTGCGCGAGGTCGACTTCTGGTCGATGGAGACCGCGGGCGACAGACCCTCGATGAAGTCGACGTCCGGCTTGTCCATCTGGCCGAGGAACTGGCGGGCGTACGAGGAGAGCGACTCCACGTAGCGCCGCTGGCCCTCGGCGAAGATGGTGTCGAAGGCCAGGGAGGACTTGCCCGAACCGGACAGGCCCGTGAAGACGATGAGCGAGTCGCGGGGCAGGTCGAGCGAGACGTTCTTCAGGTTGTGCTCGCGCGCGCCACGGACGATGAGACGGTCGGCCACGCCGGTCCGCACCTTTCTTGAGAGAAGTGACAGGGGCGAGGCCCCCGTGCTTTCTCAGACTAGGGGGAGCCACTGACAACGCCGGTCGGATTCCCGGAGGCATAACAATTCCCGGCCATCCAGCATGCCCGACGCCACCGTCGACCCTATGGCACGCACATTCGATTTACGGCACTGCTTCACCACCTTCACCCAAAGGTGTGGCGAGGCTAATGTCAGTACCATGATTGATCACGCGCATGACCTGGCGTCTGTACGTGACGCGACCGAGCGGCTGCTCACCGCAGTCGCCAAGCTGGACAACGCGTCGGTGGCCGAGGCGTCACGGCTCCCCGGGTGGACCCGCGGCCATGTCCTGGCCCACCTCGCCCGCAACGCGGACGCCCTCGTGAACGTCCTCGAAGGCCGCCCCATGTACACCTCCGGCGAGGCCCGGGACGCCGACATCGAGCGGGACGCCCCGCGCCCCCTCGACGTCCAGCTCGCCGACCTGCGCGACAGCGCCGCGCGCCTGGAGGAGACGGGCTCCGTGCCCGCGGACTGGTCGCGCACGGTGGAGCTGCGAGGCGGCGTCACCGACGCGGCGGCCCGGGTGCCGTTCCGGCGCTGGGTCGAGGTGGAGCTGCACCATGTGGACCTGGGGATCGGCTACAAGCTGGAGGACCTGCCGGCCGAGTTCACGGAGCGGGAGATCGCGTTCCTCGTGGAGCGGTTCACGGGGCATCCCGACGTGCCGCCCGCGCATCTGACGGACGGCACGCGCGCGTGGAGCACGGGCCGCCGGGAGCCGAGCGCGCCCGAGGTGACCGTGACCGGCCGGGCGTCCGACCTGCTGGGCTGGCTGTGCGGCCGCCGCGACGGCACCGGCCTGACCGTGGCCGGCGGCCCACTGCCGGCCCTTCCGCCGCTGTAGCACGCGCCCGGTTGTCGGGCCGCTCCCCCGCTATAGGCTGGCCGCCATGACGTACAGCGGACAGGTCACGGTGGGCGGCCCGGCGGACGTCCACGAGCTCAAGGACCTGATGATCACCAAGATCGCGGTCGGCCCGATGGACAACAACGCCTATCTGCTGCGCTGCCGGGCCACGGACGAGCAGCTGCTGATCGACGCGGCCAACGACGCGGACACCCTGATCGGCATGATCGGTGGCGACGGCATCGCATCCGTCGTCACCACGCACCAGCACGGCGACCACTGGCAGGCGCTCGCCGCGGTGGTCGCGGCCACGGGCGCGCGGACGTACGCCGGGCGGGCCGACGCCGAGGGCATCCCGGTCCCGACCGACGTCCTGGTCGACGACGGCGACACCATCCGCGTGGGCCGCGTGGAGCTCACCGCCCGCCACCTCGTCGGCCACACGCCGGGCTCGATCGCCCTCGTCTACGACGATCCGCACGGCCACCCCCATGTCTTCACCGGGGACTGCCTGTTCCCCGGCGGCGTCGGCAACACCCGCAAGGATCCGAAGGCGTTCGCCAGTCTGATCCACGACGTCGAGACGAAGATCTTCGACGCGCTCCCGGACGAGACCTGGGTCTACCCGGGCCACGGCGACGACACGTCGCTGGGCACCGAGCGACCGCACCTGCCGGAGTGGCACACGCGCGGGTGGTGAGCGCACGCACCCCGTGTGAACCGTTCGCACGCGCCGGTGTCACGCGCACGCTCCCGGCGCACATGGTTGCGCAGTCAACTGGTGGCAGCCCCGCACAGGATGACGGCTCCTGCGCGGCAACGGGCCGCCGGCCTCTCGATCCCCGCCCTCGGCCGGCGGCCCCGGCGAGGTCCCACGAGCCTCGTCAGGGACCTTGTTCACGGTGGCGCAACACAGGTTCCCACCATGCGGACAAATCCTGTTGTGACCTCGACAAACGGGACGGCGGGCTGTCAATCTCCCGCCATGCATCCTGCCCCGCGCGCGCTGCGCCGCGCCGTCGCCGCCACGACCATAGCCCTGCTCGCCACCGCCGTCGGCTGTGCCCCGCAGCCCGAGGAGAAGGCGTCCGACACGTCCTCGGGATCGGCCGCCGGCGCCTGCGCCAAGGGCAAGCTGGCGACCAGGACGTCCGGCAAGCTGACCATCGCCACCGACGAGCCCGCCTACGAGCCGTGGTTCAAGGACGACAAGCCCGCGAACGGCAAGGGCTTCGAGTCGGCGGTCGCGTACGCCGTCGCGCGGCAACTCGGCTACGACAAGAGCGCCGTCGTCTGGCAGAGCGTGCCCTTCAACAAGGCGTTCGCGCCCGGTGAGAAGACGTTCGACTTCGACATCAACCAGGTGTCGATCAGCGCCGAGCGCAAGAAGGCCGTGGACTTCTCCTCCGGCTACTACGACGTGCGCCAGGCCGTCATCGCGCTCAAGGGCACCCGGGCCGCGAAGGCGACAAGCGTCGCGGACCTGAAGGGCCTCAAGCTGGGCGCCCAGGTCGGTACGACGAGCCTCGACTACATCGACGACGTGGTGAAGCCGACGCGGGACGCCGCCGTCTACGCCAAGAACGACCAGGCCAAGTCGGCGCTGAAGAACGGCCAGGTGGACGCCGTCGTCGTCGATCTGCCGACCGCGTTCTACATCACCGCCGCCGAGGTGACGGACGCCAGGATCGTGGGCCAGTTCGAGAACCAGGGCGGTACGCCGGAGCAGTTCGGGCTCGTCCTCGACAAGGGCAGCGCGCTCACCTCGTGCGTGACGGACGCCGTGGACACGCTGCGCGAGAACGGCACCCTGGCGAAGCTGGAGCAGCAGTGGCTGTCCGACGCCGTCGACGCACCGGTGCTCAAGTGACGGTCGCCAAGGAGCGGTCCGGCGAGGACAGCACGGACGACGACGGATACGTCCCCTCGCAGCGACGGATCGACCGGGAGGCCTACAAGCGCGCCCGTTCCCGCCGCGCGACGGCACTCGCCGCGGTCTCGACGCTGGTCACGGGTGCCGTCCTGTACCTGATCGTCGTCAACGCGCCGGGCTGGCCGCGCACCAAGGAGACGTTCTTCAACGGGGAGTACGCGCGCGAGGCGCTCCCCAAGGTCCTCGAAGGGCTGTGGCTCAACGTCCGGCTGCTGCTGATCTGCGGTGCCGCCGTCCTCGTCCTCGGGATGCTCATCGCGATCGCCCGCACCCTGCGCGGTCCGGTGTTCTTCCCGCTGCGGGTGCTGGCCGCCGCCTACACGGACTTCTTCCGCGGACTGCCGCTGATCATCAACCTGATGATCGTCGTCCTGGGCGTGCCGGCGCTGCGCCTCCAGGGCGTGACCGTCGACCCCGTGCTGCTCGGCGGTACGGCGCTGACGCTGACGTACTCGGCGTATGTCGCCGAGGTGTTCCGGGCCGGCATCGAGTCCGTCCACCCCTCGCAGCGCGCCGCGGCCCGCTCGCTCGGTCTGACGAACCGGCAGGCCCTGCGGTTCGTGGTGCTGCCGCAGGCGGTGCGCCGTCAGGTGCCGCCCCTGCTGAACGACCTGGTGTCGCTCCAGAAGGACACCGGGCTGGTGTCGATCGGCGGCGCCGTCGACGCCGTACGGGCCGCGGACATCATCGTCGGCCGCAGCCTGAACTACACGCCGTACATCGTCGCGGGCCTGGTGTTCGTGGCGCTGACCATTCCGATGACCCGGTTCACGGACTGGGTGACGGCCCGCATGGACCGCCGGCGGGCCCAGGGAGGAGCGCTGTGAGCGACACGCCCGTGCTGCGCATGGAGTCCGTGCGCAAGACGTTCGGCGACACGGTCGTGCTGCGGGACGTCGACCTGGAGGTCGCCCCGCACACGGTGACCGCGCTGATCGGTGCCTCCGGCTCCGGCAAGTCCACCCTGCTGCGCTGTGCGAACCTCCTGGAGGACATCGACGACGGCGCGATCTGGCTGGACGACGAGGAGATCACCGACCCGCGCGCCGACCAGGACGCGGTACGGCGCCGGATCGGCGTGGTCTTCCAGGCGTACAACCTCTTCCCGCACATGACGGTGCTGGAGAACATCACCCTCGCCCCGCGCCGGGTGCACGGCGTGTCCCGCGCCGAGGCCGAGGAACGGGCCCGGGAGCTCCTGGAGCGGCTCGGGCTCGCCGGGAAGGCGGGCGAGTACCCGGACCGGCTGAGCGGCGGCCAGCAGCAGCGGGTCGCGATCGTGCGCGCCCTGGCGGTACGTCCCCGTCTGCTGCTGCTCGACGAGATCACCGCCGCACTCGACCCGGAGCTCGTGGGCGAGGTCCTCGCCGTCGTCCGCGATCTCAAGGACGACGGCATGACCATGGTGCTGGCGACGCACGAGATGGGGTTCGCGCGCGACGTCGCCGACCAGGTCTGTTTTCTGGACTCGGGTGTGGTGCTGGAGCGTGGCACCGCCGAACAGCTCTTCGGCGATCCGCAGCAGGAGCGCACGCGGCGTTTCCTGCGGCGGATCGTGGAGGCGGGGCGTCTGTAAGCGGGATGCCTGTGAGGGGGCGCCTGTAAGGGGCGCGGCTCCTTACAGGCGGTCCTTACACGTCGGCCTGGGCCGCGCCCACCAGCGTCGCGACCCGCTCGACTCCGAAGACGTATCCCTGCACGCCGCATCCCGCGATGACGCCGTCGGCGCGCAGGGAGACGTAGGAGTGGTGCCGGAACGACTCGCGCTTGTGGATGTTGGAGATGTGGACCTCCACCACCGGAAGCCCGTCACAGGTGTTGAGCGCATCCAGGATCGCGACCGATGTGTGCGAGTAAGCGCCGGGGTTGATGACGATCCCGCAGTGGTTCAGCCGCGCCTCGTGGATCCAGTCGACCAGCTCACCCTCGTGGTTGGACTGCCGGAAGTCCACCGTGCCGCCGTGCGCGGCCGCGGCCTTGGCGCACAGTGCCTCGACGTCGGTCAGCGTGTCCTTGCCGTAGATCTCCGGCTGCCGCTGACCGAGCAGGTTCAGGTTGGGGCCGTTGAGGATCATGATCGGGGCGTTGGCCAGGGTGCGGGGCACGGTTCCTCCGGTCCGTCGGGGCGGGGCGATCCGTCGGGGACCGCTGCTCGAACCCGGTTTATCACGGTGCGCGAACGCCGCGACGGCCCCTACCCTCGCGGAATGACAGCTCCCGCCTACCCTCCGAAGCCGTCGCCCGGCGACCGTATCGCCGTCATCTCGCCCGGCGCCGGGCTTCCCGGGCTCTTCCCGCGCCCCTACGAACTGGGCCTGGAGCGGCTGCGCGAGGAGTACGGCCTCGAACCGGTCGAGTATCCGGCGACCCGCAGGATGGGCTCGACGCCTCGGGAACGCGCCGACGACATCCACGCCGCCTTCGCCGACCCCGGCATCAAGGCGATCATGGCGTCCATCGGGGGCGACGACCAGATCACCGTGCTGCCGTTCCTCGACCGCGAGTTGATCAGGGCGAACCCGAAGCCCTTCTTCGGGATGAGCGACAACACCAACCTGCTGGCCTTCCTGCGCGCCACCGGGATCGTCGCCTACCACGGTGCGAGCGTGATGGTAGAGCTGGGACGGCCGGGCGCCATGCACCCGCAGACCGCCGACTCCCTGCGGGCGGCGCTGTTCACCTCGGGGCCGTACGAGTTGCGACCTGCCGAGCGGTGGCGGGACGTCGACCGCGACTGGGCGGACCCCGCCACCTTCGACGCGGAGCCCGAGACGCGCCCCGGCACCGGCTGGACCTGGCTCAACGCCGACCGCGTGGTCGAGGGCCGCAGCTGGGGCGGCTGCCTGGAGATCCTCGGATGGCTGCTGATGGCCGACCGCGAAGTCGCCCACGACCTGACCGAGTACGACGGCGGGGTGCTCCTGCTGGAGACCTCGGAGGACATGCCGAGTGCCAAGGAAGTCTTCTGGACGCTGCGGAACATGGGCGAACGCGGCCTGCTCCGGCGCTTCTCCGCCCTTCTGATGGGCCGCCCGAAGACCTGGTCCTTCGAACAGCCCAACAGCCCCGAGGCGGCCGCCCGTTACGCCGCCGACCAGCGCGAGGCCGTACTGAGCGCCATGCGTGTGTATGCCCCGAACACCATGATCGTCTTCGACGTGGACTTCGGACATACCGATCCGCAACTGGTGATCCCCTACGGCGGGATCGTGCGCGTCGACGGGCCCGCCCGGCGCATCACCGTCACCTACTGACCGGCGCTCCACCTCCGCGCGCCCCCGTAACCCGTGATCACCGTGGGTAGTTGACGCGGCATGCACGATGTACGCACCGTAAGGACGCCGTCCATGCTGCGGCTCGCGGCCGCCTCGCTCGCCGGGACGGCCATCGAGTTCTACGACTTCTTCGTCTACGGGACCGCCGCGGCGCTGGTCCTGGGGCCGCTGTTCTTCCCGACGTTCTCGCCGCTGGCCGGGACGCTGGCCGCCTTCGGCACGTTCGGGGTGGGCTTCGTGGCGCGGCCTCTGGGCTCGGTGCTGTTCGGGCACATCGGGGACCGGCACGGCCGCCGGCCGGTCCTGGTGGCCTCGCTGCTGCTGACGGGCGCGTCCACGGTCGCGGTCGGCTGTGTCCCGACGTACGACACGATCGGGGTGGCCGCTCCCGTGCTGCTCCTGGTGCTGCGCTTCCTCCAGGGACTGGGGCTCGGCGGGGAGTGGGGCGGCGCGGTGCTGCTGACCGCGGAGCACGCGCCCGCCGAACGGCGTGGCCTCTGGTCGAGCTTCCCGCAGGTGGGGCCCGCCGTGGGCTTCCTGCTCGCCAACGGGGTGACGCTGGCGCTCGCCGCGACGCTGTCCGAGGCGCAGTTCTCCCAGTGGGGCTGGCGGGTGCCGTTCTGGGCGGCCGGTGTGCTGGCCCTGGTGGGGCTGTGGCTGCGGTCCTCGCTCGCCGAGAGCCCCGGCTTCCTCGCCATCGACGACCACGCGCGCGTGCCGTTCGCGGAGGTGCTCCGCGACCACTGGCGGCTCGTCCTGCTGACCGCCGGGGCGCTCGCCGTCGGATACGCGATCTTCTACGCCGTGACGACCTGGTCCCTCTCCTACGGGACGGAACGGCTCGGGGTGAGCCGTACCGTCATGCTGACCTGCATCATGGCCGCGGTGCTGGTGAAGGGCGCGCTGACACCGGTGGCGGCCCTGCTGAGCGACCGCTACGGGCGGCGGCCGCTGTGTCTGGCCGGGTGCGCGGCCGCCGCCGTGTGGATGTTCCCGATGGTGGCGCTCCTGTCGACGGGGGAACCGCTGCTGATGTTCCTGGGCTTCCTGGGCGCGATGCTGGCCTTCATCACCATGTTCGCCGTGATCGCCGCCTATCTGCCGGAGCTGTACGAGCCCCGGGTCCGCTGCACGGGCGCCGCGGTCGGCTACAACCTCGGCGGGGTCCTGGGCGGCGCGCTCACCCCCATCGTGGCGACCGCGCTCGTCGAGCACAGCGGGCGGGTGCCGTGGGGCGTGGGCGCGTATCTGACAGGGATCGCGCTGCTCAGCCTCGGGTGTTTCGCGCTGTTGCCGGAGACCCGGCCGGTGCCGGCGAAAGTGGTGGCGGAGCCGGTCATGGATTGATCGCCAGCTCCAGGTAGGCCGCGAAGAGCACCAGGTGTACGCCTCCCTGGAGCGGTGTGGCCCGGCCCGGCACCACCGTCAGGGAGCTCACCACCACGGTCAGCGCCAGCAGCACCATGTGCGTGGCACCGAGGCCGAGGACGAGCGGCCCGGACAGCCAGATCGACGCCAGGGCGACCGCCGGGATGGTCAGGCCGATGCTGGCCATCGCGGAGCCGAGCGCGAGGTTGAGGCTGGTCTGCACCCGGTCGCGGCGGGCGTAGCGCAGGGCGGCGATGGTCTCGGGCAGCAGCACCAGCAGGGCGATGATCACGCCGACGACGGCGTGCGGCAGTCCGGCGGCCTCCACACCGGACTCGATGGTCGGCGACACCCCCTTGGCCAGGCCGACCACACCGACCAGGGCCAGGCCCAGCAGTCCGAGGCTGATCCGGGCGGTGCGGGCGGACGGGGCGTCGGCGTGGTCGTCGGCGGTGATCACCTCGCCCTGGCGGGTGATCGGGAGGAAGTAGTCGCGGTGCCGTACGGTCTGCGTCGCCACGAACAGGCCGTACAGGACCAGCGAGGAGACCGCGGCGAAGGTCAGCTGGACGCTGGAGAACTCGGGACCCGGCCTGCTCGTGGTGAACGTCGGCAGCACCAGGCTGAGCGTGGCCAGGGTGGCGACGGTCGCGAGGGCCGCGCCGGTGCCCTCGGGGTTGAAGACCGCCGTGCCGTGGCGCAGGGAGGCGACGAGGAGACTGATGCCGACGATGCCGTTGCAGGTGATCATCACCGCCGCGAAGACGGTGTCCCGGGCCAGGGTCGCGCCCTTGTCGCCGCCGTCCGCCATGAGGGTGACGATCAGGGCGACCTCGATGACGGTGACGGCCACGGCCAGGACGAGGGAGCCGAACGGTTCACCGACCCGGTGGGCGACCACCTCGGCATGGTGCACGGCCGCCAGGACGGCACCCGCGAGGACCACGGTGACCAGCGCGACCACCGCGCCGGGCAGGTCCCGGCCCCAGGTGAGGACCAGCATCACGACCGCGAGCAGGGGCACGGCGGAGGTCCACCGCGTCACGAGCGACCCGATCGGAGCGATCATGCTGCGATCGTCGCAGACGGGGTCGGGCCCCGCACTCCGGTCCTGAGACCGGTCGTGCGGGGCCCGTCAGGGTCATCGGAAGTCAGTCGTGTCAAGCGCGTCGCAGTCGGTGAAGGTCGGCGGCCGGGAACACAGAGCGGCCATCTGCTCGGCGAACTTGGTGGTCTCGGGATCGTCGCTGTTCGCCATCGCCTCCTCGTACGAGTCGAACTCGATGACGACGAGGTAGTGGTCGGGCCTGTTGCGGTCCTTCAGGACGAGGCGGCGGGTGGGGCCGCCCTCGCGGCCGGCGGACCGCTTCTCCGCGTCCTCGGAGAGCGCGCGCATCTCGTCGATGCGCTCGGTCTCGAAGTCGATGATCTGCACGAACTTCGTCGGTGCGTCCATGGTGCCTCCACCCGGCCGGGCGTCCCCGGGGTGGGAGCGCTCGGTTCCCAACGAAGCACCGGGAGCGGTGGTCGGCAATTCGCCGCGCACCGCTCCCGGGGATGGTTGTTGCTACGTCCGACGTGGTCAGGCCTCGATGCTGTCCTTCGGAGCGCCTTCGCTCTTCGTCTGCGCCGCCTCGGCCGCCGCCTGCTTCTTGGAGGCCCGCAGGCTGGTGATCGTGGTGACGATCAGGACCGAGCAGATCACTCCGAGGGAGACCGGGATGCTGATCTCCGGGACATGGACGCCGGACTCGTGCAGCGCGTGCAGGACCAGCTTGACGCCGATGAACCCGAGGATGATCGACAGGCCGTAGCTGAGGTGGACCAGCTTCCTCAGCAGTCCGCCGATGAGGAAGTACAGCTGGCGCAGACCCATCAGGGCGAACGCGTTGGCGGTGAACACGATGTACGGGTCCTGCGTCAGGCCGAAGATCGCGGGGATGGAGTCGAGCGCGAACAGGACGTCCGTGGTGCCGATCGCGAGCATCACGACCAGCATCGGGGTCATGATCCGCTTGCCGTTCTCCTCGATCCACAGCTTGGTGCCGTGGTAGCGGTCGGCCACCCCGAAGCGGCGCTCGGCGGCCTTGAGGAGCTTGTTCTCCTCGAACTCCTCGTCCTCCTCGCCGGCGCGGGCCTCCTGGATGAGCTTCCAGGCGGTCCAGATCAGGAAGGCGCCGAAGAGGTAGAAGACCCAGGCGAAGCTGGCGAGGATGGCGGCACCGGCGGCGATGAAGATCGCCCGCAGCACCAGGGCTATGAGGACACCGATCAGCAGCACGCGCTGCTGGTACTGGGACGGCACCGCGAACTTCGCCATGATCAGGACGAAGACGAAGAGGTTGTCCACGCTCAGCGACTTCTCGGTGATGAAGCCGGCGAAGAACTCACCTCCGGCCTGTCCGCCGCCGAAGATGAACAGACCGAGACCGAAGAGGCCGGCCAGGGCGATCCAGACGCCTGTCCAGATGCCCGCTTCCTTGATGGACACGTCGTGCGGCTTGCGACCGATGAAGAAGTCGACGGCGATCAGGGCGGCGAGGCCCACGATCGTGAGAACCCACAGGGTGGGGGAAACTTCCACTGCTGCCTCCGGCAGTACGTAACGGCAAGTAACCAGCGTCGTTGCGCTGCCGGAGGTCTCTTCCACCCAGGGTGGGCCGACGCCCCGGGATCATCAGGTCTGATCCGTATTGACGGGTACGCCGCATCGACAGGGAGTACTCCCCTCCGTACGAACAACGGTACCCCAATCACCAAGGAAAGGTAAAGTGATTGGTAAAGTAAATACCAAATAAGCAGGTGGGAGTGGCTTTACCCGCGCTTGACGAATGGGCCGGACGGGTCACCTGTTCCAGGATCGACGGGCCGCCACGACCTGGGCGAGCACCCGCTGGAGCACCTGGCTGCCGGGCGGCACGAGGGGCGGTTCGTACGTCCAGGCGTGCCCGACCCAGGGGTCGGCGAGGTGGTCGTCGGGCACCGGTGTGAGCCGCATCAGGGAGCGCCACAGCGGGTCCAGCAACGGACCGTAGGCGGAGGCCTCCTCGCGGTCCGCGACCATCATCAGGTGGACGCCGACGACGGGGCCCTCGTCCGCGAGGTAGCGCAGCTGAGTGACGGCACGGTCGTCGAAGCCGTGCGGGAAGTCGTTGACGATCAGCAACTGCTGGGCCGTGTCGAGATCGGGCGGCAGCGAGTCGGCCGCTCCGGCGCGCACCGCCATCTGTACGAGGTCGACGCGCTCCGTGAGCCGGCCCAGGATGTCCGTCACGCCCGCCGCTCCGAGCGCGGGAGGGCCCGCGAGGGCGCCGGTCTGCACCAGCGGGGCCAGTGTCTGTGCGCCCGACCCGGCGGGGTCGACGACATGCACGGTGAACTCGCCCGGCGGAT
Source organism: Streptomyces lincolnensis (assembly GCF_001685355.1). Taxonomy (GTDB): domain Bacteria; phylum Actinomycetota; class Actinomycetes; order Streptomycetales; family Streptomycetaceae; genus Streptomyces; species Streptomyces lincolnensis. The sequence goes on from NZ_CP016438.1 coordinate 2,700,646, forward strand.
GCACCGCCAGGAGCCGGGCCGCGTGCGCCACCGCGGTCTCCATCGCCAGGCGCCGCAGATCGTGGGTGTCGGTGTAGGAGCCGTCGACCGCCCCGCCCTGCCCGCTGTCGATCCACAGGCCGCGTTCCAGCGGGAGCCGGACCAGCATCGGTATGTGCAGCGAGGCGGCCTCGGGCAGCTGGAGGTCGCCGAGGCGCAGGGCCATGGGCATCTCCGTCGGCACCCGGTAGCCGTGCCACACGGGGGCGTCCCAGCGGGCGTAGGCCGGCGGGAGCGCGGGCTCCACGACCTCGGCCTCGGCGGTGAGCTGGACGAGGTCCCGGTCGAGGGCCTCCCTGGCCCGGTCGACGAGCTGCGCGTGCTTGGCGCGGGCCGCCTCGCGCGCAGCGTCGCCCTGTCCCCCGAGCCGGCTGCGCGGGTCGGACAGTACCTGGTCGAGTTCCTTCTCCATACGCGAGTCGGCGAAGTCGACGGCGCTTCGGTACGCGGCCGTGGTGCGGGCCAGGTCCTCGAACATGCCCCACACCTGGTTATAGAGCCGCTCGTCCATCGTCCAGCCGGTGGCGTCACCGGCGACCGGCCGCCCGGGCTGCCCGGACGGGCCGGGGGGCGCGGTCGGCGGGGGCGGAGGCGGGGCGGCGTGCTGCCGCCGCGGGTGGGTGTAGTCGACCGGTCCACTCGCGCCGGGGCCGGCGGGCCGGGTGCCGGAGGAGGGGTCCACGGGGCCCTGGGGCCCGGGCTGGGATGCCGCGGCGGAGGGGGTGACTGGCGCGTCGTAGGGGGAGGCGGGCTGCTGCGGTGCCGCGGCCGCCGGGGCGCCCTGGGGGCCGTAGGGCGAGGTGGGCCGGGGCGGTGTGTCGGGGGTTCCGGGGCCGTACGTCGGCCACGCGGGTGTGGGGCTCTGAGGCGTCGGGCCGCCCTGGTCGGGGCCGGATGCCGGGGTGGCCGTCTGTCGGGAGCGGTCGGCGTCGGCGCGGGGCGGTGGGGCGGAGATCGAGCGGGCCAGACCCTGGGCCACCGCTTCGTTGATGCCGCTCGCGAGCTGGTGCGCCTGGGGCAGGCCCTGGTCGGTCAGGAGTTCGGCGAGGCCGCCCGCGTAGCCCTGGCCGACGGCGCGCATCTTCCAGGCGCCCTGTCGGCGGTACAGCTCCAGCGCGACGACGGCCGTCTCGGCGTCCAGGCCGGTGATCGTGTAACTGGCGACCTCGGTGCCGTCGAGGCCGGTGACCGCGACGAACGGGGCGGCGACGGCCCCGAAGCGCGCGGCGCCCCCGGTGCCCGGGGCGGGCAGGGCGAGCAGCACGCCGATCCGGTGCGCGGCCTCGGGCATGGCGTCGAGATCGACGGCGAGGCGGTGCTCGGCCGCCGCCTGCCGGGAGACCTCGAGTCCGGGGAGGGTGGGCGCGCCCGGATGGGCGACCCACTCGACCCCGGGCACCCTGCCGTGCTCGTCGCCGATCGTGGCCCCGGCCACGACGGGCGTGCCGGCCGAGACCCGGATCTCCAGACGGGCTTGGGAGAGCGGGTGGTTCTGCCCCCGCACCAGCTCGGCCGTCATGCGCCTTCGTCCCCCGTGTCGATGTGTCGTGTGCTGCGCGGCCGCCCTACAGGTGCGGAAGGATCGCCGGCATCAGGTCCTGGAAGGTACGCCCGTTGGCCTGGGAGCCGAGGGCCGTCATCGTCCAGCCCGGGCCGGTGCGGTGCACCTTGGCCATGATCTGGGCCGTGTAGGAGCCGCCGCCCGCCAGCGTGTAGCGGGCGAGTTCCTGGCCGTTGGTCTCGTCGACCAGACGGCAGAACGCGTTCTGCACTTCCTGGAAGGTCTGGCCCGTGAAGGAGTTCACGGTGAAGACGATCTGGTCGATGTGGACCGGGATACGCGCGAGGTCGACGAGGATCGCCTCGTCGTCGCCGCCCTGGCCGACACCGCCGACGAGGTTGTCACCGGTGTGGCGCACCGAGCCGTCGTCGCTCACCAGGTGGCGGAAGAAGACCACGTCGACCGGCTGCTTGTCCGCGAACAGGACGGCCGAGGCGTCGAGGTCGATCTCCCGGGTGCGTGAGCCGAAGAGGCCGCGCCGGGGGGCGGCCTGCCAGCCGAGACCCATACGCACCGCGGTCAGACTGCCTCCGTCGCCCTTCTGGAGACTGATGGCCTGACCTTTGGTCATGTTGACGCTCACGCGGTGATCCCCTCTCACTGTCCCCTGTTGCCGCGGCGCCCGCGGTTGTCCAGAACCCTACGCAGGACCACTGACAGTGACGTACCCCCGTCCGTACTTTGTGTCGGTCTTGCAACACAGCGCGTGCCTGGTGGCCCGGTGCCGCGGACCGGGCCGTCAGCGCGGGGTCGGACGGGGGGAGGGTCAGGCCAGGCCCGCCTCCTTCATCTGACGCAGTTCCTTCTTCATCTCGGAGACCTCGTCGCGCAGTCGGGCCGCGACCTCGAACTGGAGGTCGGCGGCCGCGGCGCGCATGCGCTGCGTCATCTCCTCGATCTGCCCGGTGAGTTCGGCGACGGGGCGGTCCGTTGGAACGGTCTCCTTGCCCTTCGCCGTCTTGGCGCCCTTGGCCGCCTTGCCGCCGAGGGCGGGCACCGGGGCCTTGGCTCCCTTGCCGTCCTGGGACTTGCGGTAGCCGGAGCCCAGCAGCTGCTCCGTGTCGACGTCCTCGCGGGCGATCTGCGCCACGATGTCGTTGATCTTCTTGCGCAGCGGCTGGGGGTCGAGGCCCCGCTCCGTGTTGTAGGCGATCTGCTTCTCCCGGCGGCGGTTGGTCTCGTCGATGGCCTTCTCCATCGCCGGGGTGATCTTGTCGGCGTACATGTGGACCTGGCCGGAGACGTTGCGCGCCGCGCGGCCGATGGTCTGGATCAGGGAGGTGCCCGAGCGCAGGAAGCCCTCCTTGTCGGCGTCGAGGATCGCCACCAGCGACACCTCGGGCAGGTCGAGGCCCTCGCGCAGCAGGTTGATGCCGACCAGGACGTCGAACTCGCCGGAGCGGAGCTCGCGCAGCAGCTCGATGCGGCGCAGTGTGTCGACGTCGCTGTGCAGGTAGCGGACCTGGATGCCGAGTTCCAGGAAGTAGTCGGTGAGGTCCTCGGACATCTTCTTGGTGAGGGTGGTGACCAGGATGCGCTCGTCCTTCTCGGTGCGCGTGCGGATCTCGTGCACCAGGTCGTCGATCTGGCCCTCGGTGGGCTTGACCACGACCTCGGGGTCGACCAGGCCGGTCGGGCGGATGATCTGCTCGACGACGCCGTCCCCGCGGGAGAGCTCGTACTTGCCGGGGGTGGCCGACAGGTAGACGGTCTGGCCGATGCGCTCGGTGAACTCCTCCCACTTCAGGGGGCGGTTGTCCAGGGCGGAGGGGAGGCGGAAGCCGTGGTCGACGAGGGTGCGCTTGCGGGAGGCGTCGCCCTCGTACATGGCGCCGATCTGGGGCACGGTCACGTGCGACTCGTCGATGACGAGCAGGAAGTCGTCCGGGAAGTAGTCCAGCAGGGTGTTCGGCGGCGAGCCGGGCGAGCGGCCGTCGAAGTGCATCGAGTAGTTCTCGACGCCGGAGCAGGAACCGATCTGGCGGAGCATCTCCAGGTCGTACGTGGTGCGCATGCGCAGGCGCTGGGCCTCCAGGAGCTTGCCCTGCTTCTCCAGCTCGGCCAGGCGTTCTCCCAGCTCCTTCTCGATGTCGTTGACGGCCCGCTCCAAGCGCTCGGGACCCGCGACGTAGTGGGAGGCCGGGAAGACGTACAGCTGGTGGTCGTCGCTGATGATCTCGCCGGTGAGGGGATGCAGGGTCGACAGGGCCTCGATCTCGTCGCCGAACATCTCGATGCGGACGGCGAGTTCCTCGTAGACCGGGAAGATCTCGATGGTGTCGCCGCGGACGCGGAAGGTGCCGCGGGTGAAGGCCAGGTCGTTGCGCGTGTACTGGATGTCCACGAAGCGGCGCAGCAGCTGGTCGCGGTCGATCTCGTCGCCGACCTTGAGGGGGACCATGCGGTCCACGTACTCCTGGGGAGTGCCGAGGCCGTAGATGCAGGAGACGGAGGCGACCACGACGACGTCGCGGCGGGTGAGCAGCGAGTTGGTCGCGGAGTGGCGCAGGCGCTCCACCTCCTCGTTGATGGAGGAGTCCTTCTCGATGTAGGTGTCCGACTGCGGGACGTACGCCTCGGGCTGGTAGTAGTCGTAGTACGAGACGAAGTACTCGACCGCGTTGTTCGGCAGGAGCTCGCGGAACTCGTTCGCCAGCTGGGCGGCCAGGGTCTTGTTCGGCGCCATCACCAGGGTGGGGCGCTGGAGCTTCTCGATCATCCACGCCGTGGTGGCGGACTTGCCGGTGCCGGTCGCGCCGAGCAGGACGACGTCCTTCTCACCTGCCTCGACACGCTTGGCCAGCTCGGCGATGGCCGCCGGCTGGTCACCGCTGGGCTGGTAGGGGCTGACGACCTCGAAGGGCGCCACCGTGCGTTCGATCTTGGAAACTGGCCGCATGGAATCCACGGTACGACCCACCACTGACAACGCGGCGGGATCGGCGGTTTCGCGGGGTTGCGGAGTGCTTGGGCGAGGCGGGTGATGGGGCCCCTGGGGGCGGGCGCACGCTTGGGGACCGGCTGGGATCGGCGGTCCTTGCGGACGGTGCGGGTCTGCCGCAGACCGGGCCGGGGCCGAGTGGACCCACGCGGCGGTGCGGGCGTGCGGTCGGAGCGGCCCGGGCTCAGCGAACCTGCGAGGTCGGGCGCACTTCGCAGAGCGAGTCCCGTTCAGCGCGCCTACGCGGCGGGGGTGGGTCGGGCGGGGGCCGGCTGGGCTCAGCAGCGTGTGGGCCTGCGGTGGAGGAGCCGGGCTCAGCGGACCTGCGAGGTCGGGCGGGCGCTGCGCAGAGCGGGCCCGGTTCAGTGGGCCTGCGCGGCCGTGCGTCGCCGCGGCGGCGTGGCCCGAGCTCAGCGGTTCTGTGGCGTGCGGGAGCGTTGGTGGCCCGAGTGGCGGCGGCTGCGCAGGACGAGGCGGCGGCTCGGGGGGTGGGCGACGAGTTCGCGTGCGGGGACGCCCGGCTTGTTCTCCACGGGCGTCCAGACCGGCTTCCCCATGACCATCAGCGGGTCGAACACCACCACGACACCGGCCAGGAGCAGGAAGGCCAGCGGGCCGATCATCAGGGGCGCCAGCAAAGACGCGGCGGAGTCACCGGTGATGGGGGCCGCGGTGCCGTGGACGTGGACGCTGAGGGCGGCCATGCCCGTGTAGTGCATGCCGGTGACGGCGAGCCCCATGATGAGGCTCGCGCCCACGCTCCACAGGAACCCTCGGACCTGCCCGGCGGCCCACAGCGCGACGGTGGCGGCGGCGACGGCTATGACGACGGAGACGGCGACGGTGACGGTGTTGTACTCCAGCTTGCCGTTGAGACGCATTCCGGCCATGCCCAGATAGTGCATGGAGGCGATTCCCAGACCGGTGATGGCACCCCCGGTCATCAGGGCCGTTCCCTTCGCCCCCCGGTAACCGACGATGAAGATCCCGATGCCGACCATGACGATGGCGACGCCCAGGCTCGCGAAGGTCATCGATCTGTCGTAGTGGATCGGCGCCTGCTCGACCTTGAAGCCCATCATCGCGACGAAGTGCATGGTCCATATGCCGGAGCCGATCGCGGCCGAACCGAGGGCCAGCCAGCCGGGACGCCAGGAATTGCTGACGAGCATGGACCGGGTCGTGCAGCGCAGACCCAGGGCACCGCCGAGGCAGGCCATGAGGTAGGCCACCAGCGGTGTGACGAGTCCGTAGCTGAATCCGTCGACCGTGCCTTGCATGCGCGGCTGCCCTTCCGCCTTCTTACGCCCCGGAATTTCCTGATGTGCACCCCTCCCCAGGACCGCCCGAGCGGTCAGGGCTGAGGCAGAGAGTATGACCCCCACCGGAATGGTCGAACGATTTTCCGGCAAAGAAACACGCCCTTGCCCCAGTTGTGCGGCACCAGTGAGCGGACTTGGGGCGAGTCCATTCAACTTGTGGCCATTCTGCACCCCCCTGGTGGTCACCCTCTGCTGTCACAGTTGAGCTGTCCGTGATGCTCGACGCGAGGAGAACGCATGCACGCGCGCGCAGTTGCCGCCACGACCACCGCGCTCCTGGGGACCACCGCCTTCCTGCCTCCCTCCTTCGACGCCCGGGCCGACGCGGCCACCGACCGCCCGACGGTCATCGCCCACCGCGGCGCCTCCGCGTACGCCCCCGAGAACACGCTGGCCGCCGTGGACAAGGCCGCCGAGCTGGGCGTCGACTGGGTCGAGAACGACGTCCAGCGCACCAAGGACGGCGAGCTCGTCGTCCTGCACGACGACAGCCTGCGGCGCACCACCGACGTCGAGCAGGTCTTCCCCGGGCGGGCACCGTGGAAGGTGAAGGACTTCACGGCCGCCGAGATCGCGCGTCTCGACGCGGGGAGCTGGTTCGGCGCCGCGTACGCGGGCGCGCGCGTGCCGACGCTCCAGCAGTACGTGCACCGTGTCGAGCTGCACCACCAGAAGCTGCTCCTGGAGATCAAGAACCCGGATCTGTATCCGGGCATCGAGCGGCAGACCCTGAAGGTCCTCAGCAACGAGGGCTGGCTCGACCAGGGGCATGTCGTGGACCGGCTGATCGTGCAGAGCTTCAGCGCGGCCAGCGTACGGACGGTGCACAAGCTCAAGCCCGGGGTCAGGACCGGTTTCCTGGGCACGCCGCGCGTGGCCGACCTGCCCGAGTACGCCACCTTCGCCGACCAGATCAACCCCTCGTACAGCACGATCTCCACCGGATACGTCGCCGGCGTCCAGGCCTTCACCGGACCGCACGGCAGGCCGCTGGAGGTCTTCACCTGGACCGTCAACAGCGCCAACACCGCCCGACGGGTCGCCGGCCACGGCGTGGACGGCATCATCACCAACGCACCCGACGTGGTGCGCGACGCGCTGCCGTCGTCCTGAGCCCCGCCCCCCCCGGGGAGCCGGTGGAAGCCCGCTTCCACCGACTCCCCGAGCGTTGTCAGTGGTGGGTCGTACGGTGGAGCGCATGAACAGCGAAGGGCAGTACGAGCAGCAGGTCGTGTGGACCGTCCTCGCCACCGACATCGGTCCGCTGCTGCTGGCCGCGACCCGCGAGGGCCTGGTCAACGTCGTGTTCCACGCCACGGACCCGGTCCGCGACAAGGCGCTCGACCGGCTCGCCTCACGTCTGGGCGGCGAGCCCGTGGAGGCTCCCGCATCCCCTCTACTGGCCGAGGCGATACGGCAGCTGGAGACGTACTTCGCCGGTGAGCGGCGTGCCTTCGAGCTGCCCCTGGACTGGTCGCTGATCTCCGGCTTCAACCGCCAGGTGCTGCGCGAGCTGGCGTCCGGCGTGCCCTACGGCTCGGTCGTGGGATACGGCGATCTGGCCGGCCGGGTCGGCCAGCCGGGTGCGGCCCAGGCCGTGGGCATGGCGATGGGCGCCAACCCGCTGCCGGTCGTCGTGCCCTGCCACCGGGTCGTCGAGAGCGACGGCGGCATCGGCGGCTTCGGCGGCGGGCTGGAGACCAAGCGGAAGCTGCTGGCCCTGGAGGGCGTGCTGCCCGAGCCCCTGTTCTGAGCCGCGGCCGTGGTTCCCGGCCCTCCGGTCCGCGCGCGACGGCTGGCCGGAAGTGCGGGGCGGTAGCAGACTCCGCCATGCGCACAGCCGCTCGCATCCGAAGGGCATCCGGCAGACCCGGATCCGAAGGGACGGCGATCACGCATGAGCGAAAACAGGGGAGTCGCATATCTCAAGCCGGGCGCGGTGGAGATCAGGACCATCGATCGCCCCACGCTCGAACTCCAGGACGGGCCGGGGGTCGCTCCCGAGAACGTCGGCAGGAAGTGCCGGCACGGAGTGATCCTCAAAGTGCTCGCCACCAACATCTGCGGCAGCGACCAGCACATGGTGCGGGGGCGGACCACCGCGCCCGAGGGTCTGGTCCTCGGCCACGAGATCACCGGAGAGGTCGTCGAACGGGGCCCGGACGTCGAGTTCGTCGAGGTCGGCGACATCGTCTCCGTACCGTTCAACATCGCCTGCGGGCGGTGCCGCAACTGCAAGGAACGCAAGACGGGCATCTGTCTGAACGTCAATCCGTCCCGCCCCGGTGCCGCCTACGGCTATGTCGACATGGGCGGCTGGGTCGGCGGTCAGGCCGAGTACGCCATGGTCCCGTACGCGGACTTCAACCTGCTGAGGTTCCCGGACCGCGACGAGGCCCGCGAGAAGCTGCTCGATCTGACCATGCTGTCGGACATCTTCCCGACCGGTTTCCACGGTGTGGTCAGTTCGGGGGCCGGCGTCGGGTCGACGGTGTACGTCGCCGGTGCGGGACCGGTCGGTCTCGCGGCGGCCGCTTCGGCGCAGCTGCTGGGCGCGGCCGTGGTCATCGTCGGCGACCTCAACGCCGAACGGCTCGCCCAGGCACGGAGTTTCGGCTGCGAGACCGTCGACGTGTCCCAGGGTGGCGTCGAGGAGCAGATCGCGCAGATCCTCGGTGAGCCCGAGGTGGACGCCGCTGTCGACGCGGTCGGCTTCGAGGCCCGGGCGCACGGCAGGGACGCCCCGGAGGCGCCCGCCACCGTCCTGAACTCGCTGATGGGCCTCACGCGCGCGGGCGGTGCCCTGGGCATCCCCGGCCTGTACGTCACGGACGATCCGGGAGGTGTCGACGAGGACGCCAGGAGCGGCACGCTGAAGGTGCGGCTCGGACTCGGCTGGGCCAAGAGCCACCGCTTCACGACCGGTCAGTGCCCGGTGATGACGTACAACCGCAACCTGATGATGGCGATCCTGCACGGCCGGGTGCACATCGCCAAGGCGGTCAACGCGACCGTCATCGGGCTGGACGACGCACCGCGCGGCTACGCCGAGTTCGACCAGGGCGCGAGCCGCAAGTACGTGCTCGATCCGCACGGGGCGCTGAAGGGGGTACGGCCGGTCTGACACCCCGTTCTCGTGAGGGGGCCGCGCGGACGCGGCCCCCTCGCCCGCTCAGTCGTAGTGCCGCGCCTCGAAGACGTTGCCGTCGGGATCGCGGAAGTAGAAGCTGCGGCGGGCCATGCCCCGGGCGCCGAAGGAGTCGTAGGAGATCTCCGAGACGGGGACCGAGCGTTCCTCCAGGCGGGCGCGCAGCGCCTCGAAGCCGTCGCCGGGCAGGGCCAGGCAGACGTGGTTGACCGGGTGGCCCGCGCTCCGGGCCGCGTCCGGGACCATCGTCATGCGCTCCGCCATGGTGAGCGGCATGAGGTCGAGGATGGTCTCGTCGTTGAGCCGTACGGAGGGGAAGGGCACCGCTCCCGCGGCGAAGTCGGTGATCCTCAGGGGTTCCATGCCGACCGCCTTCTCGTAGAAGTCGGCCGACGCCAGCGGGTCGCCCACCCAGAGGACGACGTGGTCGAGACGTGTCGTGTTGTCCGTCATGTGGCCAGGCTGGTGGTGTCCCCCACACCCCGCAAGTGTTTGACGGCGGGCGCCGCCCGCCAGAGATGAGGGAAGACCCACCGACAGGAGGCAGGCACGTGGTGCTGGTGTTGTCCGAGGAAGTGCGCGACGCGATCGACGCGCGTCGACCCGTCGTGGCCCTGGAGTCCACGATCATCGCGCACGGGCTGCCGCGCCCGCGCAACCTCCAGGTGGCACTGGAGCTGGAGGACGTCGTACGGCAGGAGGGCGCCGTCCCCGCGACGATCGCCGTGCTGGACGGGCGTCCGCATGTCGGCCTGGACAAGGAGCAGTTGGAGCGGGTCGCGAACGAGGACGGCATCCGCAAGCTGGGCCACCGGGACCTGCCGCTCGCGGTGGCGTCCGGGGCGAGCGGTGCGACCACGGTGTCCGCGACGGCACAGCTGGCGGCGCTGGCCGGCGTGCGGGTGTTCGCGACCGGCGGTCTCGGCGGGGTGCACCGGGAGTGGACGGTGACGCAGGACGAGTCGGCCGACCTCGGACTGCTGGCGCGCACCCGGATCACCGTGGTGTGCGCGGGCGTGAAGTCCATCCTGGACGTGCCCGCGACCCTGCAACGGCTGGAGACACTGGGCGTCGCGGTGGCCGGGTACGGCACCGACCGGTTCCCCGGCTTCTACCTGTCCGACTCGGGACATCCCGTGGAGTGGACGCTGGACTCCCCGCAGCAGGTGTCCGACGTGATGCGGGCGCAGGACACGCTCGACGGTCCCGCGTCGTCACTGATCGTCGCCAATCCGGTGCCCGAGGCCGAGCAGCTGGATCCCGAGCTGCACGCGCGCGTGCTGGCCGACGCGCTGCACGCGTGCGAGGAGGCGGGGGTCACCGGCCAGGGAGTGACGCCGTTCCTGCTGAACTACCTGGTGCAGCACACCGACGGAGCCTCCCTGAGCGCCAATCTGGCGGCCGTGCGGGGCAACGTACGGCTGGCGGGACGGATCGCGGCGGCCTGGGCCCGGGCGTGACGGCGGAGCGCCCCCGGCACGAGGCGGCCGACGTGGCGGACGGTCGGCGGGGCCACACGCCTCCCGCGGGGGCGCTGCTGGTCGTCGGGGACGTCGTCACGGACGTCGTGGCCCGGCCCCGGGGGCCGCTCGCCACCGGTACGGACACGGTCGCGACGATCCGGACGGTGCCGGGCGGCGCGGGCGCCAACGTGGCGTGCTGGGCCGCGCGGGACGACCGGGTGGAGGTACGGCTGCTCGGCCGGGTGGGCACGGACGCGGCCGTCTGGCACGAGCGGGAGCTCGTCGCCCGTGGTGTACGGGCCCGGCTCGTCGTGGACGAGGAGGCGCCGACCGCCACGGTGATCTGCCTGGTCGACGCGGATGCGGCGGCCGAGCGGACGTTCCTCACCGACAGCGGTGCCTCGTTGCGGCTCTCGCCGGACGACTGGTCGGACGCGCTGCTCGACGGGGTCGCCCGGCTGCACCTGTCGGGGTATCTGCTGTTCTCGGAACCGAGCCGTGCGCTGGTGACGGTGGCCCTGGCGGCGGCACGCGCGCGTGGGGTGCCGGTGAGCCTGGATCCGGCGTCGGCCGGTTTCCTCGTGGAGTTGGGGGTGGACCGTTTCCTGGCGCTCGCCGAGGGCGTGGACGTGCTGCTGCCCAGCCGCGACGAGGCGTGCCTGCTCACCGGTCTGCCCGACCCGGCGGACGCGGCGGCCAAGCTGAGCCACCACGTCCCGCTGGTGGTCGCCAAGCAGGGTGTGGAGGGTGCGCTGGTGGCCCGTTCCGGCACCGTGATCGCCCACGTGCCCGCCGTACCGGCGACGCCCCGGGACACCACCGGGGCCGGCGACGCCTTCACGGGCGCCTTCCTCGCCGCCCTGCTCGCGGGTGCCGGAGCCGAGGAGGCGGCGGCGGAGGGGTGTCGGGCGGGGGCCTCGGCGGTGGAGCGGGTGGGAGGCCGTCCACCGGTGCGGGGCTGACGGGCACGGTCACCGGCCTCCGTCGCCCCTTCACGCCTCACTCAGCCTTTCCGCTCCCCTCTTCTACGCGCGCACGCCCACGCCCTACCCCTTGCGCCCCCACGCCGAGATCATCGGAGCGGTGGCCAGGTCCATGCCGCCGGCCGCGATGTTCGCGAGGTGGCGGTCGATGTCCTGGTCCGTGGCGTGCCCGGCGGCGACGAGTTGGTCGCGGATCTGGCGGACGGTGGCGGCCTCCAGGGCGGTGCAGGCAGGCGAGGTGACCGGGAAGTAGGCGTCGGCCTCGACCTGGCGCAGACCGGCCTCGCGGAGCAGGCGGGGCAGCCTGCGCCCGTAGGCGAGGTCGGCGCCGCGGTCGGCGAGCAACTGTCGGAAGCCCTGCCGCAGCCGGTTCGCCAGCTGCTGTTCGGGACCGTGCTCATCGGGACAGAGCAGGGGCTGGAGGGCGGGGTCGGCGTCCTCGACGAGGAGCCGTCCACCGGGTCGCAGGGCCCTGACCATCGACCGCAACGCGTTCTCCCGGTCCGGCACATGGACCAGCACCAGCCGGGCGTGGACCAGGTCGAAGCCCTCCCCCGGCGGCTCGTCGGCCCCGACGTCGTGGACGCGGACCTGGACCGGCGGCCGGGCCGCCGCGGCGACCCGTGAGGTGTCGATGTCGGTGGCCACGACCCGTCCGGTCGGGCCGACCTTCTTGGCCAGCCAGGACACCACGGAGGTACCGCCCGCACCGACCTCCCAGCAGCGCCAGCCCGGTCCGATGCCGAAGCCTTCGAGGTGCCGGAAGGTCGTGGGGTCGAAGAGTGCGGCGAAGGCGTCGAAACGTTCCCCCGCCTCGGTCTGCCGGTTGTCGAGGAGGTATCCGTCGGTTCGCTTCATGCCGCGATCATTCCAGTTGTCCGGCTTGTCGGAAGGAGGCGACGCGACACCTGCGGCGAAACCGTCGTCCACAGGCGGGAACAAAGCGGAACGTCCTGTTCCCACAGGCTTACCCACTCCACACACCGAGCTGGCAAACTGGCTCGCCAGGACGCGGAAACGCGCTACGGGGGAGATCCACGCAAGGAGACCAGATGTCCATGGCAGGGAATCTGCGGAAGGTCACGAGCCTCGGCAGGGTAGGCGGCCTCCGCAGAGTGGCACGACTGGCCAGGCGACGTCCGCGCGTCGACCTGAGCCATCCGGCACGGTCTCCGCTGGGCTCCTCGGTGGTCAACTGCGTGACCTACCGGGAGGGCGTCCGCATCCCCGCGGGCGGCGATCTCGTCGACACCGTGGAGCGGATGCGCAAGAACCGCGAGGGCTTCGTCTGGCTCGGTCTGCACGAGCCGACGGAGCGGGAGTTCGCGGGCATCGCCGACCTCTTCGACCTGCACCCGCTGGCGGTCGAGGACGCGGTCGAGGCCCATCAGCGCCCGAAGGTGGAGCGCTACGGCGAGACGCTGTTCGCGGTGTTCAAAACGGTCTGCTACGTCGAGCACGAGGAGCTCACAGCGACCAGCGAGGTGGTCAACACCGGCGAGATCATGGTGTTCGTCGGCCGGGACTTCGTGATCACGGTGCGCCACGGCCGGCACGGCTCCCTGGGGCCGCTCCGCGAGGAGCTGGAGTCCGCCCCGGAGCAGCTCGCCAAGGGCCCGGCCGCGGTGCTGCACGCGGTCGCGGACCATGTGGTGGACGACTATCTGAACGTGACCGACTCGGTGCAGGCGGACATCGACCTGGTCGAGATGGCCGTGTTCGCGGACGGCGCCCGGGTCGACGCGGGCCGCATCTACCAGCTCAAACGCGAACTGCTCGAACTGAAGCGGGCGGTGGTCCCGCTCGGCCGCCCGCTCGAAGAGCTCTCCACCCGGCCGGCCCGCGTGGTCGACCCGGAGATACAGGCCTACTTCCGCGACGTCTCCGACCATCTGCTGAGGGCCAAGGAGCAGATCGCCTCCTTCGACGAACTCCTCAACTCGATCCTCCAGGCCCACCTGGCGCAGGTGACGGTCGCACAGAACGAGGACATGCGGAAGATCACGGCATGGGCCGCGATCATCGCCGTACCGACGATGGTGTGCGGGGTCTACGGCATGAACTTCGAACACATGCCGGAGCTGCACTGGAAGTACGGCTACGGCATGGTCCTGGGCGTGATATCCGTCGCGTGCCTGGTGCTGTACCGGGGGTTCCGGCGCAGCGGCTGGCTCTGAGGGGTCAGGGGCGGGCGGGGGTCCGGGCGTAGACGCTCTCGGCCCAGGTCGCGATCTGGTCCTCGGTCAGGTGCCGGGCGAGGTCGGCCTCGCTGATCATGCCGACCAGGCGCTTGTTCTCGATGACGGGGAGCCGGCGGATCTGGTGCTCCTGCATCTCGTGGAGCACGTCGCCCACGTCCGCGCTCGCCTCGATCCAGCGGGGAGTGCCGTGGGCCATCTCGCCCGCGGTGACCCTGGCCGGGTCGTGGCCCATGGCCACACAGCCGACGACGATGTCGCGGTCGGTGAGGATGCCGCAGAGCCGTTCGTTCTCGTCGCTGATGGGCAGGGCTCCGACGTTCAGTTCGCGCATGAGCTGGGCGGCGCGGTCCAGGGTCTCGTGGGCGGGGATCCATCGGGCGCCGCGGTGCATGATGTCTCCGGCGGTGGTCATGGAGTACCTCCTGGTGCCGGACGGCCGGCGCGGCGCGGAGGGCACCGCAAGTCCCGGCGCCCTACATTCTGGCGTCGCCGCCGCACACCCGCACCCGGAGCGCCTCCCGGACCAGGCATGCCCTCTCAGACACGCCCTCCGAGGGGGCCGGTTCAGCCGCCCGAGCCGTTCCAGGCCGGGTGACGTGGGTCGTCGGCGCGTACCAGGACGTCGGCCGTGACGGCCGGGTCGGTCTCGTCCGTGTAGCGCTCGAAGGCGGGCAGGGTCCAGTGCTCGGCCTCCGGGGTGCGGCGGCGCAGGGCGCCCGGCGAGAGGAGGACGTGGACGGTCAGGTCGAAGGGGAACCAGTGTCGCAACAGGAGGGGGCCGTGCAGCAACAGGACGCCGCCGGGCGGGAGTTGGACGTAGGGGCTGCGGGTGGCGCGGTCGGTGGCCGGGTCCCACAGGTCGGGCAGGACTCTGCCGTCGCCGTCGGGTTCGAGGGGGCCGAAGACCTCGCGCCACAGGGCGCCGGTGTCGAACCAGCCGTCGTAGTAGGCGTCCACGTCCTGGTGGCCGTACTCCAGGCGGAGCGAGGCGGGGCGCAGGAAGCCCTCCGTGCCGACGGCCAGGGAGGAACGGCCGCGCATCCGCAGGGATTCCGAGACGCGGGCGGCCAGGTCGCCGGGGCGGGCTGCGGGGGCGCCGTCGAAGGCGATGCGCGGCCAGGGGCTGCCGTCGGCCGGCTTCAGGTCGAGCAGTCGCTCGGCCAGGAGGTCGCCGAGTCGGTCCCAGGTGATCGCTTCGAGTCGCACAGGGCCCATGATGCGTCAGGCCGGGGTCGGGAGGCGTCGCGCCCAGGTCTCCCGCGCGACCGTACGAGGCGTGGCCCCGGGCCCGCGGGAGGGAATGACACCCCTATGGCGTCTCCGGCAACTTCCGCGTTCCGTACCGGGCTTCTCGTGATCCAACCGCTCCGGCGACGGCACTGTGCGGAGTGCCGTGGCGGGCCGCTGTCGCTGCTCGTCGTCGAGGACGGGGCCCCGCGGTGCCTCGACTGCGCCGATCTGGGGCACCTGGTGTTCCTGCCGCGCGGTGACACGGCGCTCACGCGCCGGTCGCGGGAGGAGAGTTCGTTGTCGGCGGTGGTCGTGCGGTTCAACCGGCGCAGGGGGCGGTACGAGCGACAGGGCGTTCTCGTCGAGGAGGCGGGGCTCGCCCGGGCCGAGGCGCGCTGTCTGGAGGACGCGGAGGCGAGACGGCGGCGCCGGATGCGGGACGCGCGGCGGCGGGCGGCCGAGGACGTGCGGTTCACGGAGGCGTTCGCGGCGGAGATAGGGCGGCTGTTTCCCGAGTGTCCGACGGAGCGGGCGCGGGCGATCGCCGCGCATGCCTCGGTGCGGGGCAGCGGGCGGGTGGGGCGGAGTGCGGCGGGGCGGGCGTTGTCCGGGGCCGCGGTGGTCTCGGCGGTCGTGGCCTCCGTACGGCATGTGGACACGCCGTACGACCAGCTACTGATGAGCGGGGTCGCGCGGCACGAGGCGCGGCGACGGATCGCGGCCGGCGTGGAGGCGGTGCTGGCGGGGTGGCGGCCGGCGGAGGCGGGGAGGACTGCGGAGGACGAGGAGGAGGAGGTCGGCTGGACTGGACGCTCGCGTATGGCCTCGCGCGGATCAGGCATGGGATCGGTCGCCGTGAGGGGATTCACTGGTGGTGACGGTGACGCCGGGCGTGGGCTCGGCCCGATGGGGGAAACGAGGTCGTCATGATCGATGGTCCGTACTTCGTACTGACGGTGCTGGGTGTGCTCGGGACCGGTCTGGTGGCCGGGGTCTTCTGCGGGTTCTCGACCTTCGTGATGCGGGGGCTGGCCGCGTTGCCGCCCGCGCAGGGGGTCTCCGCGATGCACGCGATCAACGTGACCGCGTTGCGGCCGCCGTTCATGCTGCTGTTCGCCGGGTCGGCGGTGCTGTCCGCGGTGATCGCGGTGGTGACCTTCGTGCTGTGGCCGGACGAGGGGACGGCCGAGCTGCTGATAGGCAGCGGGCTGTATCTGTTCGGCGTGTTCGGGCTGACCATGGTCGCGAACGTGCCGCGCAACGAGGCGCTGGACCGGCTGGAGCCGGGAACCCCGGAGGCGGCCGCGTACTGGCCGACGTACGTGCGCGAGTGGACGCTGTGGAACCACGTCCGCACGGTCGCCTCGGCCGCCGCCGCGCTGGCGTACGTGCTGGCCCTCACCTGAGGGAGTCCCGCGCCTCACCCGAGGGACCCCGCGGGGAAGGCCGAGGGAGGCCCCGAGGGAAGCGCCGACCGACGCTCTGCGTCCCCGCCCCCGGGGACGTATCGTGGCCGAAAGAGTGCCGCTCGATGACGCACGGCCACGTCGGACGCGTAAGCGTCGCACGCGCGAGCAAGGAAGACGCCCATGGCCGATCCCAAGGGATTCATGACCACGCCTCGCCAGGACTGGCCGCGCAGGCCGGTCGGGGAACGGGTGCGGGACTGGGACGAGGTGTACGTCCCCGGGAAGCTGTTGCCCATCATCAGCAAGCAGGCCGACCGCTGCATGGACTGCGGCATCCCGTTCTGCCACGACGCCTGTCCGCTCGGGAACCTGATCCCCGAGTGGAACGACCTGGTCTCCCGGGAGGACTGGCGCGCGGCCGCCGACCGGCTGCACGCCACGAACAACTTCCCCGAGTTCACCGGCCGGTTGTGTCCCGCGCCCTGCGAGTCGGGGTGTGTGCTGGCCATCAACCAGCCCGCGGTGACCATCAAGAACGTCGAGGTGGCGATCGCCGACCGGGCGTGGGAGCTCGGTTTCGCGCCGCCGCGGCCTCCGGAGCGGCTGTCCGGGCGGACGGTCGCGGTGATCGGTTCCGGGCCCACCGGCCTCGCCGCGGCACAGCAGCTGACCCGGGCGGGCCACACGGTCGCCGTGTACGAGAAGGACGACCGGATCGGCGGGCTGATGCGGTACGGCATCCCCGCGTTCAAGATGGAGAAGCACCACCTCGAACAGCGTATCGAGCAGATGCGGGCGGAGGGCACGAAGTTCCGTACGTCCACGGCGATCGGGCGGGACATCGGTGCCGTCGAGCTGCGGGCGCGGTACGACGCCGTGGTGATCGCCACGGGCGCGACGGCGTGGCGTGAACTGGACGTACCCGGGCGGGAGTTGGCCGGGGTCCACCAGGCGATGGAGTATCTGCCGCCGGCCAACCGGGTGTGCGAGGGCGACCTGGAGGTCTCTCCCCTGTCCGCCGCCGGGAAGCACGTCGTCATCATCGGCGGCGGGGACACGGGGGCCGACTGCCTGGGGACGGCGGTGCGGGAAGGGGCCGCGTCCGTCACACAGCTGGACATCTACGCCCAGCCCGGTGCCGAGCGCGACGAGGACACCGATCCCTGGCCGACGTACCCGAAGATCTACCGGTTGTCGGCCGCGCACGAGGAGGCGGGCGAGCTGGGGAGCGCGCCGGCGGCGGACGCGGACGCGCGGCTGTTCGCGGCGTCCACGCTCCGGCTCACCGGCGACGCCGACGGGCAGGTGCGGCGACTGCATCTGGTCGAGGTGGACGCGTCGCGACGGCCGGTGGCGGACAGCGGCCGGACGCTGCCCGCCGACCTCGTCCTGCTCGCGCTCGGCTTCTCCGGGCCCGACCGGGGGGACGGGCTCATCGAGCAGCTGGGCCTGGAGCTGGAGCCCCGCGGCACGATCGCCCGGGACGCCGGCTTCGCCACGAACGCCCCCGGTGTGTTCGCCGCGGGGGACGCGGCCCGGGGGCAGTCGCTCATCGTGTGGGCGATCGCGGAGGGTCGGGCCGTGGCGGCGGCCGTCGACCGTCACCTGACGGGCAGTTCACGGCTGCCGGCGCCGATCGGACCGTACGACCGGCCGATGACCGTGTAGCCGGACCGAGGGCAGCGACCGTGTAGCCGGACCGAGGACGGCGACCGGAGCGGCACGCTCAGCGGCGCTCGTCCGTCCCCGCCACCTTCGCCGTGGCCAGGGCCATCCGGTTCCAGGTGTTGATCGTGAGGATCACGGCGATGACGTGGGCGAGTTCCTCCTCGTCGAAGTGGGCGGCGGCGCCCGCGTAGACCTCGTCGGGGACGCCGTTGCCGGCGACCAGGGTCACGGCTTCCGTGAGGGCGAGGGCGGCCTGTTCCCGCTCGGTGAAGAAGTGGCGGGCCTCGCGCCAGACGGGGACCATGTGCAGCCGGTCCTCGCTCTCGCCGGCCTTGCGGGCGTCGTTGGTGTGCATGTGCAGGCAGTACGCGCAGTGGTTGAGGTGCGAGGCGCGGATCTGGATCAGCTCGACGAGGGCCGGATCGAGGCCCTCGCGGGCGG
Organism: Streptomyces lincolnensis; assembly: GCF_001685355.1. GTDB lineage: Bacteria > Actinomycetota > Actinomycetes > Streptomycetales > Streptomycetaceae > Streptomyces > Streptomyces lincolnensis. The sequence goes on from NZ_CP016438.1 coordinate 2,719,052, forward strand.
CGGCGTCGAAGCCGACCACCGCGCGGAAGACCTTCGGGGCGGACCGCGCGAGGTCCAGGCGGTTCCGCCGGGCCACGGCCTCCTCCAGGGTGGGCCGGGCGCTGGTCACGTCTGTCGTGTTCGTCGTCATGGGCACCAAGCTACGGCTCGGAAAGACCCGCAGTAGGGTGCATTTCCATGGACGAATCGTGGGTCAATTCCGCGGAGCGGATCGGTGCCGATCTGCATCTGGAGCTGTCCGGTCCCGGTGGCCGGCGGGCCGCGCTGATCCGTGCGCTGCGTGAGGCGGTGCGCGACGGGCGCCTCACGCCCGGGACCCGGCTGCCTGCCTATCGTTCGCTCGCCGCCGACCTCGGGGTCGCCCGCAACACGGTGGCCGACGCCTACGCGGAACTCGTCGCGGAGGGCTGGCTCACCGCCCGTCAGGGCTCGGGCACCCGGGTCGCGGAGCGGGCGAAGCCGCTGCGACCCGCCGTAGAGGCACGCCGTAGGGCGTCTCCGCGCGCGCGTGGGCCGCGGCACGACCTGCGGCAGGGCACGCCGGACGCGTCGGCGTTCCCGCGGGCCGAGTGGTTGACGTCCTACCGGCGGGCCCTCCAGCAGGCGCCGAACGAGGTGTTCGGGCCCGGCGATCCGGCCGGGCGGGTGGAGCTGCGGGAGGCGCTCACGGAGTACCTGGCCCGCGCGCGGGGCGTGCGCACGGAGCCGGGCCGGATCGTCGTCTGCTCCGGCTTCGCCCACGCGCTGCGCCTGCTCTTCGGTCAGGGCGGGGGCGGCGCGCTGAGCGGTCCACTGGCCGTGGAGGCGTACGGGCTGGGCTTCCACCGGGAGCTCCTCGACACCGCCGAAGTGCGGACCGTTCCGCTTCCGCTGGACGAACGCGGCGCGCGGACAGACCTGTTGGGCCGCGAGCGGGCCGTCCTGCTCACGCCCGCGCACCAGTTCCCGACCGGCGGACCGCTGGATCCGGCGCGCCGGGCGGCCGTGGTCGGCTGGGCACGCGCGCGTGGGGCGGTGATCCTGGAGGACGACTACGACGGGGAGTTCCGCTACGACCGCAAGCCGGTCGGCGCCGTCCAGGGTCTGGATCCCGAGCGCGTGATCTACCTCGGCTCGGTCAGCAAGAGCCTGTCGCCCGCGCTGCGGCTGGGCTGGATGGTCCTTCCGGAGCGGTACGTCGACGGTGTGCTCGCGGCCAAGGGCGAGCGCGAGGCCTGGGCGAGCGTCCCGGACCAGCTGGCCCTCGCCGACTTCCTGTCCCGCGGGTCCTACGACCGTCATGTGCGGCGGATGCGGCAGCGGTACCGCGCCCGCCGGGACCGGCTCGTCGCGGCGCTCGCCACGCACGCGCCGCACGTGCGGGTCACCGGGGTGGCGGCCGGGCTGCACGCGGTGCTCGGGCTGCCGCCGGGCACCGAGCGGTCCACGGTCAAGGCCGCCGCCTGGCAGGGCGTCGCCCTGGACGGCCTCGCCGAGTTCCGGCACCCGGCGACCGACATGGCGGCGCACGACGGCCTGGTCGTGGGGTACGCGACCCCCTCGGAGCACGCCTACGGCGCGGCGGTCGAGGCGCTCTGCGGAATCCTGCCGCCGGACGACGGCCCTCCGGACGACGCCCCGGGCAGCACACGTACCGGCACATGACCCGCCCACGGCGCGCCCACCCGCCCCCTCACCGCGCGCTCCTGCGCACGGACGAGCCGTCCGCGGCGGGTCTCCTGCCCGCGGAGGAACCGCGGGCTGCTCCTCCGGGACGAGCATCATGATCCACCGTCGTACCTACGCACTGATTTTTTCCTTACATGACCGAAATGTGGCTTACGGGCTACAAGGATCCGAAGCGTGGTGGGATCATCGGAACAGGAGGCGAGCTGTCGTCGGCTCCGGTCCGCCGGACCGGCAGTGGCCCGTCCCATCCTTCGTTCCGCCGTCAGGCGCAGGGCCACCCCCGCGCGTCCCCCCTGTTGGCGGCCGGTCCTGGAGGGTGCTCGATGACGACGCTCGACGAACGTCACGGAGAAGGCGCACGCGAGGGGGACGGGTCCCGGGGCGAGCTCGCCCTCGACCCGGCGGGGACGCACGGCCCGGAGCGGACACACGGCCCGGAGCCCACGCACGGCCCGGCGCCGACACACGCTCCGGCCGTCGTCCCGCTGGAGCACCCCGACGCCGTACTCCCCGGACTCACCGGGTCCAAGGCCGCGAACCTCGCCCGCGCGGCCGGTGCCGGACTGCCGGTGCTGCCCGGCTTCGTGATCCCGCCCGGCGGGGACACCGACACGATCGCCCTGCGGCGGGCCTGGCAGGAGCTCTCCGACGGCGGCGCCCGCGCCCTCGTCGTACGGTCCTCGTCGCCGAAGGAGGACACCGAGCAGTCGTCGCTGGCGGGTCAGTTCGACTCCGTGCTCGATGTCCGCGGCTGGCGGGAATTTCGTACGGCCGTACGGACCGTGCTCGACTCGGCGGACCGGCCCGACGGGTCCACCGTGCCGATGGCCGTGCTCGTGCAGCCGATGCTCACGGCCCGCGTCGGGGGCGTGATGTTCGGTGCCGATCCGGTCGAGGGGCGCACCGACCGGCTGCTGGTGAGCGCGGTGCGCGGCGGGCCGGACAGCCTGGTCAGCGGGGTGCAGGCCGGGACCTCCTACTGGCTGGGCGGGCACGGACGGCTGCTGCGGCGGGAGCCGGCCGGGGCCGGGTCGCCGCTGACGCGCTCCGAACTGGTCCGTCTGGCGCGGCTCGCGCAGCGGGCCCGGCAGGTGTTCGGCGGGCCGCAGGACATCGAGTTCGGATTCGACGGGGACGGGCGGCTGTGGCTGTTCCAGAGCCGCCCGATCACGGCGATGGCCGCGCGCCCGGCGCGCGGGGCACGGCTGCTGGGGCCCGGGCCGGTGGCGGAGACCCTGCCGGAGCAGTTGACCCCGCTGGAGGAGGACCTGTGGGTGGCGCCCATGGCGCGAGGGCTGGCCGCCGCGCTCGACATCGCGGGCAGCGCGCCTCGCCGGTTGCTGAGGGCGGTGCCCGTGGTGACGACGGTCGGCGGTCGCGCGGTCGCCGACCTGCGCCTGCTCGGCCTGGTCACGCCGAGGTACCGGTGGCCGGCGCTGCTCAATCCGGCGCCCGGCGCCCGGCGGCTGGGCGCGGCCTGGCGGGTGGGCCGGCTCGGTGCGGCGCTGCCCGGCCTGGCGACGGATCTCGTCGCGGACGTCGACCGGCATCTGGCCGATGTCCCCGCCCCGGCCGGACTCGGCTCCCCCGCCCTCCGGGCGGAACTGCGCTGGACCCGCCGCGTCCTGGCCTCCCTGCACGCGCAGGAATCCCTCGCCGGCGCGCTGCTGCGCGACCCTCCGAAGAGCCGTACGGCCGCGGGCCTGGCCCTGTCCGCCCTCGCCCGGGCCCGCGCCCGGGGCGTCCCGGACGACCGCGTGATCGCCGAGAACCCGGTCGTCCTGGCCCTGACGGCACCGAGTCTGCGGGGACCGACGAAAGCCCTGCCGGACACCATGGGCCTCGAGGCCGGGGCAGCCCAGGAGGACCCGGCCGTGGCGAGCTTCGCCTCCCTCCCGCCCCGGGAGGCCCTCCGCCTCCGCATCCGCTGGGTGCAGGAGCTCCAGGTGCGGCTCGTGCGGGAGACGGCACGGCGGGCCGGGATCGACGGGGAGCGGGTCGGGCTGTTGCGGTGGGCGGAGCTCGCCGGGGTGCTGGAGGGCGGGGCGCCGCCCGCCGACCTGGAGGCGCGGGTGCCGCCGGCCGTCTCCGCGCCGCTGCCGGACACGTTCCGGCTGGCGGCCGACGGAGCCGTCGTCGCCGAGCGGGACCGCGGCCGGGGCGACGGCGTACGAGGGGTCTCCGGAGGGCGTGGCGCCGGGACCGTCTGGGACGGCGCCGGGCCCCGGCCGGCCGATGCCGTGCTCGTCGTGCGCACACTGGACCCCGCGCTCGCCCCGCTGCTGCCCGGCCTCACCGCACTGGTCGCCCAGACGGGCAGCCCGCTGTCCCATCTCGCCGTCCTGGCCAGGGAGTTCGGACTCCCCGCGGTCGTCGGCGCCACCGACGCCGTGAACCGCTTCCCGCCCGGCACCCGGCTCACCGTCGACGGCACGACCGGTGAGGTACGGCCGACCGACACACGGTCGGCGGCCGGTGGCGCACGGCTGGGGAACGCGCCATGAGGAAGGTCGCGTACGTCTTCGCGGGGCTGGCCGCGGCCGGGGCCGGTTCCTACCTCGTCGTCTATCTGTACCGCTGGCAGTGGCAGCGGGCCCTGATCTGCGGGGTGCTGCTGCTGGTCGTCGAGGTGCTGCTGCTCGGCCTGGTGACGCTGGGGCGGCTGACCCGGATCGAGGAACGGCTGCGGGACACCGACCGGCGGCAGCGGGAGGCGGAGGCCCGTCAGGAGGACGTGCTGACCCGGCTGCGGCAGCCGGCCCTGGCCCGCGAGGAGACCCGGTTCCGCTGGCTGGAGGACCCGGCGGACCGGACGTATGTCTTCGTGCCGGTCCTGATGGTCACCGGAGTGGTGCTGGCCGGGCTCGCCTGGGTGGTGCAGAAGGTCGCGTCGGCCACGGCCGGGCCGGCCGAGCGGCGGCTCGCCGGACGGCTGGCCGTCCTGGCCGCCCCCGATCCGGGCGGGCCCGGCGATCTGGAGGACCTGCCGGGGCCGGGGGCCCGGCCCGACCGGGGACGCGCCGCCCGCGTGACTGTGGTCACAGTCGTCGGGGCCGGTCTGCTCGCCGCGCTGGTCGCGGGGCTCGCCGAGCTCACCCAGACCCGCGACGAGGAACGGAACGGGAGCCGGGCGACCTCGGTGATCGTCCAGGTCGATCTGCGCGGCTCGGACACCACGGCCGAGCGGCGGTCCCTGGCCGCGCAGCAGGTCTGGGAGCGCTGCCGCGACTCCACGTCAGTGCCCTTGCGGCACGCGGCACTCGGTGATCTGGGGGACGGTCTGTTCGCCGGGGTCGTACGGCCCGCGCTCACGGACCACGACCGCATGCGCCTGCGCGGCTGCCTGGAGGACGCCACCCTGGAACGCGCCCACCTCACGGTGGTCGGCATCGGCGACGCGGACGACGACTGACCCCTCCGCACCCGCACGGCGGGCCGCGAAACGATCACTCAGGTGATCACATAGCCGCACGTACACGGACAAGACAGCCATACGCCACCCGGGTTAGCCTGCGAACGCGTTCCCCGTCCCCTATCCCCCGGGTCGCCCATGGCTGTCCTCACCGTTCCCCTGCCCCCCGCCGCCCTGCCCCCCGCCGCCCTGCGCCCGCGCCCCCTGTCGCGGCGCGCACTGCGGATCCTCCTCCTCGTGGCCCTCGGCTACCTCACCCTGTGGGCCACCGGCGCCCTCGGCATCCTGGCCGCGTCGTACTGGGCGCACGAGGAGACCCCGGCCCCGGCCGGGACCCGCACGGTGCAGGGTGTGCACCACTTCCAGCCGGTCGACTCCGAGGGACGGCTGTGGCGGGGCGCCGCCCCCTCCCCCGCCGGTTACCGGGCCCTGGCGGGCATGGGCATCACCACGGTGGTGGACCTGCGCGCCGAGGACCTGAGCGCGACCCAGCTCGCCGGACCCGGGAAGGCCGGGCTGGACGTCGTACGCATGCCCATCCGGGACGGGCAGACGCCGAAGCCGGAGCAGGTGCGGCGCTTCCTCGACGTGGTCGCCCACTCGTCCGGACCGGTGTTCGTGCACTGCGGTGCCGGCGTGGGCCGTACGGGCGCGATGGCGGCCGCCTATCTCGTGCAGACCGGGGAACAGACCTCGTCGTCGGCGGTCCGCCGCAACCTCGCGGTCGGACCGCCCTCGATCGAGCAGATCTACTACGGCCTGCACCTCAGCGCCGACAAGGCCGCGCAGCCGCCGATCCCGGTGGTCGCGGTGAGCCGGCTGGTGGACGCCCCGCGGCGGATGTGGTCCTGGCTGTAGCTCCTGGCGACGGAGAGCGGCAGCGACACGGTGCCGCACCCCGTCATCAGTGACAACCCGTCATCAGTGACAACTCATCAATTAGTGACAACTCATCAAGTGAGCTCAATCGAGCACGGCGGTCAGGAAAGAAGGAAGTCGGCCTCCCCCGCCTTGGCGCCCTCGATGAACGCGGTCATCTCGTCCGTGGTGTAGATGAGCGCCGGACCGTCCGGATCGGTGGACTGGCGGACGGCGATCCGGCCGTCGGCGAGCTTCATCGCCTCCACGCAGTTGCCGCCGTTGCCGCCGCTCCACGGTTTGTGCCAGCCTTCGCTGCCCAAGTCCCGCGCGGGCATGCCGTTGTAGACGTTGCGCGGCTTGATGCGATCCATTCACAGCTCCTTGCGGAGATCCTTGAGGATCTCCTTCGTGCGATGTGCAGTAGCGGCCTGCGCCGCCATGCGGTCCATGACCTCGAGGTGGGTGGCCACCTCCGCGCGCGCGTCCAGATAGACGGCGCCGGTCAGGTACTCGCTGTAGACCATGTCCGGAAGTTCGGACACGGCAAATCGGAAGAGCACGAAGGGCCCGTACGTGCCCGGGTGCGGCCCGTTGGCGAACGGAGCGACCTGGAGCGTGACGTTGGGCAGCTTCGCGGCGTCGAGCAGCTTGTCGATCTGGGCACGCATCACCTCCGGTCCGCCGACGGGGCGGCGCAGTACGGTCTCGTCCATGACGACCCACAGCCGGGGCGCGTCCTGACGGGTGAGCAGACCCTGGCGTTCCATGCGCAGGGCGACATGGCGTTCGATGTCGTCAGGGCTGGTCTGGCCGATGGCGCCGGAGCGCAGGACGCCACGCGCGTAGTCCTCGGTCTGGAGCAGTCCGGGCACGAAGTGCGGCTCGTACTGGCGGATCAGGGCGGCGGCGCCCTCCAGGCTGACGTGCATCGAGAACCAGCCGGGCAGCACGTCGTGGAACCGCTGCCACCAGCCGGGCCGGTTGGCCTCCTCGGCGAGCTGGACGAAGGCCTCGGCCTCGTGGTCGGTGATGCCGTAGGCCTTCAGCAGCAGCTGGAGATACGGGATCTTGAAGGCGACCTCGGCCATCTCCATACGGCGGACCGTGGCGGGTGCGACACGGAGGATGCGGGCGGCCTCCTCGCGTCTGAGCCCGGCGCGCTCCCTCAGGTCCAGGAGACGCCGGCCGAGCACGACCTGGCCGACTGTCGGCGCGGACCGCGGTTCGCTCACCCTCCACCTCCACAAAGTCCCTGGTCGGGCGGCCGCGGGGGATCAGGCCGACCACACGGCACGCTGACAGTGCTGCGGCGCCGTTCAAGGACCTGTTCGAAGATCTGTACGGATTGATGTGGATCTTCGATGACCCCAACTGGCGCCGCTCGGCATGCTGTTGCGAGCAGTGTGCCACGGCACCTCACCGCGTCACACAGCACTCTGCATTTTTCAGAGTGACACTTGCCAAGTGTTCACGTCGGGGCGATAGTGGCAAGCGTGATTCCGTCCGCGCCCTTAGGAACAGACGCCGCCGCAGGCCGCCCCCTCGGTCTCGGTGCCGCCCCGGCAGTGGGGCCCGACAGGGTCGCTGCCGAGCGCCGGTTCCGGTTCGAGCTGGCCGCCCATCCGGGTTCTCCCGCCCAGGCCAGACGCCTGACGAGGGCCCGGCTGACCCATTGGTCGGTGGGCGAGGACACCTGCGACTCGGCCGCTCTCGTGGTGACCGAGCTGGTCACCAACGCCATCGTGCACACCGCGAGCCGCCGTGTGGTCTGCGAGCTGCACGACGGTGACGACCTGGTGCGCATAGCGGTGCGCGACGAGGGATGCGCTCCGGGCGAGCCCCACCCGTCACCGCAGCGGCCCGAGGAGGAGCACGGGAGGGGATTGCTCCTCGTCGAGGCCCTGTGCCACTCCTGGGGCGCCCACGAGCACGGTCCGGGCCTGCTGGTCTGGGCGGATCTGCCGCGCAAGGACGACGAGCCCCGCACCGACACCGGCCCGCGCAACGACCTGGGCTGGGGAGCCCGCCCGAAGCCCGGCCCGTCCGGCGGCTCTGACGAGGACGACGCGGCCGACGCGACGCAGACACACCACCGGGCGGCGCCCGAGACCCGGGCCCGGGAGCACGGGGCGGGGGGTGCGTGGGCGTGAGGGCCGGCTCCGGCGGCCAGGTACTCACCCTGGACACGCTGGTCCGCCTCCGACGCGGGCTGCGTACACCGGGCACGCCCCGGCCCCTCCGGCTGCCGGTGCCCGAGGGCATGACGGTCCCGCTGGGCTGCGACGCGGTGGCGGTGCCGGCGCGGCTCGGCCCCCAGGTGATGTCACGCCTGCCACGACCCGGATGCGTCTACGCCGATGAGGCGCACTGGTGGTGGCTCGTGCCGGCCGACTCCGACTACGCCCTGGAGTGGCCCGCGCCCGCCCAGTACGCCACCGGGGCGGTAGTTCCGGACGCCCCGGTGGTACCCGACCTGCTGCACCGTCCGGAGGGGACGGTGCCGTACACGCCGCCGATACCGCTGTATCTGGCGGTGTGCCGGCTCACGGGGACGACGCCGGTGTGGTCCCGGCCGGTTCGCGCGTAAGCGCTCCGCTGGGGGCGCCGAGGTCCGAGGGTCGTCTGTAGCGTGCGGGCCGTTTGTGGCTGGTCGCGCCCACGCGGCGGAGCCGCATATCGATACAGCCCCGCGCCCCTGGGTCGGTTGTCCCACCCAGGGTCACGAGTGTGCGCCCGCGCGCTCCCCCCTCCCCCGTCTGCGCCCTGCCCCAGGGAGTCCGCCCCCGCGATAGTGGCCGTTCGTCCAGGATCGGGGGAGGTCAGGGGTGAGGAAGAAACCCAAGGCGGAGGCGCCCGGGGTCTCCGAGTCGGAGCGACTGCTCTTCGGAGGGCCGCTGCGGTACGACACGGGGTGGAACTCGCACCAGGACGCGTTTCTGGAGCTGAACCTCCGGGCGATGGTGACCCGCCTGCCGTCGCTGCTGACGGCGAGTTTCCGGCTGGCGTGGCAGGCGGACCGGCCGGCAGCGCGGATCGTGCTGGTCGCGGAGGTGAGCCGGGGCCTGTCCCAGGCGGTGAGTCTGCTCGCGGTCAACAGCGTGCTGGGCCGGCTGATCGGTGGGGGCCCTCTGGAGGAACGGCTGCGGGGTGCCGTACCCGCGCTGGTCGTGATGGCCGCCGTGATGATGGCCGGGGCGCTGCTGCGGGCCGCGTCGACGTATGCCACCGGACGCCTTGAGCCCAAGGTGGAGCGGGTGGCGACCGAGCGGTACCTGGAGCGGGCGGCGACGGTGGAGCTGGCCGCGATCGAGGACCACACCTTCCACAAGCTGCTGGACACCGCGCAGTACGGGGCTGCCTCCGCCCGGCGAATGATCTCGTACGCCACGCGCGTGGTGAACGCGATGATCTCGCTGGTCGCGGCGGCCGGTGTGCTGACCGTGCTGCACCCGGCACTGCTGCCGCTGCTGGTGACGATGACCCTGCCGAGCGCGTGGAGCGCGCTGACGATGGCGCGTCGGCGGTACGCGTCGTTCCACGCCTGGGTGCAGCACGTGCGGGCGGGCCGGCTGCTGGGCGCCCTGCTGATCGAGCCCGAGGCGGCGCCGGAGGTCCGGGTCCACGGGGTGGGGCCGTTCCTGTTGCGCCACTTCCGCGCGATGGCCGAGACGGCGGAGGCGGAGCAGACCCGGCTGGCCCGGCTGGCCGCCGGCACCGGCCTGATCGCGGCCGGGTGGACGGGCCTGGCGACGGCGGCGACCTACGCGACGCTCGGCGGACTGCTGCTGGGGGGCGCGATGGCACTGTCGGTCGCCGGTACGGCCGTGATCGCCATCCGTACCGGTTCGCAGAGCCTCGACACCCTGGTCGTGGAGGTCAACGCGCTGCACGAGGAGGCCCTGTTCGTCGGCGATCTCCAGCGGCTCCATACGGAGGCGGCCGACTGGGTCGTCCCGGTGGGCGGCACGGCGCTGCCGGACGAGCCGCGCGAGATCCGCTTCGAGAACGTCACCTTCACCTACCCGGGTGACGCGAGGCGTCCCGCCCTCGACGGGGTGACGCTCTCCGTCCCGCTCGGCAAGATCGTCGCGCTGGTCGGGGAGAACGGCTCGGGCAAGACGACCCTGGTGAAGCTGCTGGCCGGGCTGTACGCGCCCGGCGAGGGCCGGATCCTGTGGGACGACGTCGACGCGGCGGACACGGACCGGCGGCTGCTGGCGGAACGGGTCGCGATGGTGGCCCAGAACTTCAAGCGGTGGCCGTTCACGGCCCGGGTGAACGTGGCGGTGGGCCGTCCCTCGGTGCCGCTGACCGAGGAGCGGGTGGCCGACGCGGTCGGTGAGGCCGGGGCCCAGGACGTGCTCGCGGATCTGCCGCACGGCCTGGACACCCTGCTGGCCCGCAACTTCAGCGGCGGGCACGAGCTGTCGGGCGGTCAGTGGCAGCGGCTCGGCATCGCCCGGGCCGCCTACCGGCACGGGCGCATCCTGATCGTGGACGAGCCGACCGCGGCGCTGGACGCACGGGCCGAGCTGGAGGTCTTCGAGAAGATCCGCGCGCTGGCCGGCACCGGCCAGACGGTCATCCTCATCACGCACCGGCTGGCGTCGGTGCGCCACGCGGACCTGGTGCACGTGCTGGAGCAGGGCCGGCTGGTGGAGTCCGGCACACCGGAGGAGCTGCTGGCCTCCGGCGGGGTGTACGCGGAGCTGTACTCGCTCCAGGCGGAGCAGTTCACGAAGGTGCCGAGGGGTCCGGATCCGTCGAGCCGGGATCTGCCGGGTGAGGTGCCCGCCCCGAAGGCGGGCTGACCCGTCAGGCCACCGCGTCGACGGCGCCTTCTCCGCTGCGCACGATCACCAGGAACGTGTCCGTCGCGAGGTCCATGACCACCTCGGCGGGCAGTCCCTCAAGACGCCGCGCGTGCGCGAACTCCTCCGCCGGCCAGGAGCCTCTCGGCCCACCTGCGGGAAAGCGTTCGAGCACTGTTCGCCCGTTCACCACCCTGCACCTCCAGAAAGCGTTGTACTCACCCGTAGGAGCACTTGTAGGAGTTAACGCCTTCCAGGGGCCGAACGCCTCGCTCAGTTGCGGTACTGAGACGTAGTTGACACTTGTTCAGCGCGAAGCGTGAGGGTCCGGTTACCCAACGGTCACTTTCACTACGGAATGTGTCAGTCCTCGTACTCGTCGTGATATCGGATGCGCTCACTGCCCGCAGGCGCCCCCAGTGCCGACGCGCGCCCCTTGGGTTCCTCCCACGCCTCCTGCCGTCCGAGCGCCGTGAGGTCCAGCAGGGTGGTGGTGGAGCCGAGCCCGTCGAGGCCGCGTTCGTAGGTCGAGTAGGTGTGGAAGACCCGGTCGTGCTCGCGCAGGAAACAGCTGACCCCGGGCCGCTCGACGAGCTCCCCCTCGTGCTCCAGGGTCGCCTCGAAGTCACGGTTGAAGTCGCTCGCGTACGACGAGTACCAGGGCACCGTCCAGCCCATCCGCGCCTTGAACGGCAGGATCTTCGGGTACGGCGCCCGGGACACGGCGGCGAACGTCGTCCCCCGGGCCTTCAGATGGGCGAGGTGGCCGATCTGGTCCAGGAAGGCCGAGCAGCTGCGGCAGCCGGCCTCCCACTCGGGCGCGAACATGAAGTGGTAGACGACGAGCTGGTCGCGGCCCTCGAAGAGGTCGAGCAGGGTGGCCTTGCCGTCGCCGCCCTCGAACACGTACTCCGTGTCGATCTCGACCATCGGCAGTGCGCGCCGCTCGGCGTTGAGGGCGTCCCGCGCCCGCGTGAGCGCCTTCTCCTTGAGCAGCAACTCCTCGCGCGCCGCGCGCCACTGGGTCCGCGAGACGATCTCCGGAAGCGACATGGCCCCTCCTGTGCAAACGGTCTGTTCCGGGTGGTGACCGACGGGAGCGGCGGAACTCATCGGCGCCGCGGGACTTTTTTCGCACGGCGGCCTCCCAGGTTCCGCGCACGGCTGCCTCTCAGGTTTCGCACGGCGGCCTCTCAGGTGTCGTACTCCTGGATCCGCTTGCCGTGGCCGCGGTCGACGAGGGCGGGCAGCCGCTCTCCCAGCTCCGCCACCACCGCGGGCACGTCGATGGTCAGCAACTCGCGGTCGCGCATGAGGATCCGGCCCTCGACGATCGTCGTCCGCACGTCGGAGGAGCGGGCGCTGTGCACGAGGGTCGCGGCGAGGTCGTGCACGGGCTGGGTGTGCGGCCCGGTGAGGTCCACGAGGACGAGGTCGGCGCGCCGCCCGGGCGCGATGCTGCCGATCCGGTCGCCGAGGCCGACCGCGCGGGCGCTCTGGAGGGTGGCGTGGTGCAGTGCCTGACGGGAGGTCAGCCAGCGCGGGTCGCCCGTCGTGGACTTCTGGATCAGGGCGGTGAGCGCCATCGACTCCCACACGTCGAGGGAGTTGTTGGAGGCGGCGCCGTCCGTGGCGAGCCCGACGGGGACGCCGATGTCGCGCAGGGCACGGACCGGTGTGGTGGTGGGCCAGGCGAACTTCAGATAGCCACGGGGAGCGGTCGCCACGGCGGTGAGACCGGCGGCGCTCGCGAGGAGGGGCAGGTCGCGGTCGAGGATGCCGGAGCCGTGCGCGATGAGGACGTCGGTGTCGAGGATCCCGGTCCGCCGCAGGACCTCGATCGGGGTGACACCGTGCCGGGCGAGGCTGGTCTCGGCCTGGTCGCGGTTCTCGGAGGCGTGCAGGTGCACGGGCAGGCCGTGTTCGCGGGCGAGGTCGGCGGTGGCGGTGAGGTCGGCGTCGTCCACGGTGTAGGGGGCGTGCGGGGCGAGGGCGGTGGTGATGCGTCCCCCGGCGCCATCACGGTGTCGTAGCGCGAACTCCAGTGACTTCTCCCGCCCTTGGGGCCCCTGCGAGGAGAAGTACGCCTCGCCGAGGTGCGCCCGGATTCCGCACTCCTCGACGACGGCGGCGACGGTGTCCATCGAGAAGTAGTGGTCGGCGAAGCAGGTGACACCCCCGCGGATCATCTCCGCGCAGGCCAGCCGCGCCCCCAACGCCACGTCCGTCGCGGTCAGGTTGGACTCGACCGGCCAGACGACGTCGTTGAACCACTCCTCGGTGGGCAGATCCTCGGCGAGTCCGCGCAGCGCCACCATGGGCGCGTGCGTATGGCAGTTGACCAGGCCGGGGAGGGCGACCTGGCCGCGGGCGTCGATGTGCTGCCGGGCCTCCACCGTGGCCGGGGCCGTGCTGACGGACTCGATGGCTCCGTCCCGTACGACGATGGTGGCGTTCTCCTCGAACCCGATCCGCTCTTGGTCGTCGTGCACGAGGACGGTGCATCCGGTGATGATGAGGTCAGCGGGAGAGTCGCTCATCACGCCAACGTACGACGGGGTCGTCGCGTCGTGTGAGCCGAACCGCGCATCCTCTCACCGCCGCGCTCACCCGGCGACGCGCAGTTCGGGGATCCGCAGGTGTCCGCGCTCGCGCTCCCTGTCCAGTTCGTCGAGGAGTTCGGCGAGGCGTTCGGTGTGCCGGGAGGTGAGGCGGCCGGTGTCGTCGAGGTGGACGGCGCAGGCGGTGACGGTGTCGACGAGGCGTTCCAGGGTGGCGGCGACCTCGTCGGCGCCCTCCGAGTGGCGGGCGAGCGGGGGCAGTTCGGCGGCGGCGAGGGCGATGGCGGTACGGGCCTCGGCGAGCGCGCGGTAGGCCTCGCGGCGGAGGGTCCAGCGGGCGGTACGGCTGTCGGGGTCGGTGGCGGCTCCGGCGTCCGTGCCGGCTCCGGCGTGCAGTGCGTGGGTGTCGGACTCGCGCAGGACGTGGGCCAGGTACGCCTGCGCGGCCTCGCCCGCCGCCGCGAGCCGGGACCGTACTCCCCCGGCCCGCTGTCCGGGCATCGGCAGATGCCCGACGATCAGGACGATCGCGCAGGCCAGCAGCGTCTCCCCGATCCGGCCGGCGGAGGCCTGCGGCTCGCCGCCGACCATCACCAGGGCGAGCACGAGGACGGTGACGACGGCGGTCTGCGCGGCGAAGTGCCGGGTGGCGACGGGTATGAGCGCGCCGCTGACGGCGACGAGCGCGATGAGCCCTTCGGGCCGCGGCAGCACGAGGGCGAACCCGGCGAAGAGGAGCGCCCCCAGGACCGTCCCGGCGGCCCGGCACAGCACGCGTGAGACGAGCGGGCCGAGGTCGGGCTTGACCAGGAAGACGGTGGTGGCGGGCAGCCAGTACCAGTGCTCGTGCTGCCCGTACCACTGGGTGTGGTGCAGTGCCTGGGCGACGCCGACGCTGGCCCCGAAGCAGAGGGCGACCCGCAGGCCGTACTCCCGTCCTCCGGCCCCGAACACGGCCCGCAGCACATCTCCGACCCCGTGCCTGCGGGTGTGCAGATCGCTCCCCTTGCCGCGGTCGAAGGCCTCGGCGGCGTGCAGCAGGGCGTCGTCGAGGGCGCGCAGCCCGGGCGCCGAACGGGAGGGCGCGGGCAGCGGCCCGGTGTGCGTGCTGTCGCGTACGGCGGCGGCGAGGCGCCGGGGTCCCGCGGAGGCCCGCCCGGACACGGCGTCCCCGGCCCAGGCGAGCGCGGTCGCGGCCTCGGCGATGGGCAGCGCGGCGGCGTACTGGGTGTGCAGGCGGCGTTCGGCCGCGGAGCTGGCGTACCGCCGCAGCCGGGGTCCGGCGAGGGCGTCCTGCGCGTGGTCCAGCGCGGCGGTGAGCGCGGCCCGCCGGGCGGTGGCGCCGTCGGTCCCGACGGCGTCGAGCAGTCCGGCGATGGCCTCGTAGACCCTCGCCACCGCCTCCCGCTCCCCGTCGAACCGGAAGTCCCCGGCGAGCGAGCCCGGGGTGGGCAGCAGGAGCCGCAGCCCGAGCAGCCACCCGGCCCCGACGAGATAGGCGACCGCCCGCTCCCACCCGGCGTCCGGCAAGGGCATCCCGGCTCCGATGGCGGACGCGACGAGCAACTGCGTCCCCGCCGCGGAGGCCACCGGCCCGACGGCACTGAGCCCACCGGCCAGCAGCCCGACCAGCGTGAGCAGCAAGGTCAGCACCACGGCTCCGACATGGTCGCCGGTCTGCGTCCCCACCAGCAGGCCGACCGCCCCCGCCGACGCCGGCACGCCGATGCGCTTCACCGAGACCCGCCGGCTCCCGGGCCGGTCGTTGATCCCGGCGAGCATGGCGCCGATGGCGGCGACGACTCCGAGGGACTCCCGTCCCACCAGTACGGCCACGAGCAGCACGGGCCCGGCGGACAGGGCTCCCCGCAGCACCGCGTTCCACGGCACCGGTCCCCGCTGGGCACGCAGGGCATGCGCCAACCAGGGCGGCAGAGTCGGAACAACACGACGCGACACGGGGCTCCTGTCGTCTGTACGAGGCGGGGGTGAGCCTTCGGGCGACGGCGGCCGGGCTTGAGCACCACGGGCCTTCGGGTACGGCCCGTGGTCTCCACGGTAGATCGCGTTGTTGGAGGGTTCGGAACTCTTGTGTTACTCGCGTGTGACGATGCCTGCGCATGGCATGTTCTTTATGAACGCAAGGCCGACGTCCGCGGCCGTGGACAGTCCCTCCTCCGCCGCGACGACCGCACACAACTCGGGCTCATGAGGCGTCAGTTGTCATACCGTGGAGGGATGGCGCCGCATCACAGCGAGATTCCGGGGTGGGAAGGCTGATGCCCACCGGCGGTCACCGTGTCGCGCGCAATGTCACCGCCGGTGTGGCGCAGGTCCGGCCCAACCCCTGGTACGGCCTCGAACTGGTGCCGGAGGGGCACGTGCCCGAGCTCCCGGAGCTGCCGCTCCACACGGCCGGCGGGCTGCTCGACGAGCAGCACCGCCACTGTGCGAATCCCGCGTGCGGGAAGCCGGTGGGGCGGGGACACGGCGGGGAGCCGGGGCGGGTCGAGGGGGTGTGCCCGCACTGCGGCACACGGTTCGACTTCAGCCGGCCCCTGGGCAGGACCGTGGCCGGACGCTACGAGCTCGAACACGTCCTCGGGTCGGGGGCGTACGGGGCCGCCTATCTGGCCCGTGACCGCAATCTCGACACGCATGTGGTCCTCAAGCACCTGAACCAGTCGGTGGCGCAGACCGCCCTGGACGAGCGGAACGCGCTGGTGGGGCTGCGCCACGACAGCATCGTCCGCATCCTGGGCTACGAGCCGGAGGGGCCGCACCTGGTCCTGGAGTACGTCCCGGGCGCGCCGCTCGTCGCGCGGGACGACGATCCGCTGGAGACGCTCCTCGCGCACGGCATCCGCGTCCTCCAGGCGTTGGACTATCTGCACGCCAGGGGCCTGCTCCACTGCGACGTCAAACCGCTGAACATCATCCGGTTCCGGGAGGACGGCGCCACCGGTCCGCTCGACCGGGTGCGGCTCATCGACTTCGGCTCGGTCCGGTCGCGGAAGGACACCGGTCCGGTCGTCGCGTACACGAAGCCGTACGCGCCACCCCAGGAGGACAGGGAGCACGCCGAGCCCACGCCCGGCTTCGACCTGTTCGGGCTCGGCCGGACGCTGCTGGAGGTGTGCAGCGCGCATCTGAAGAACCGGACGGCACCCGGCGTCCACTCGCTCGAACTACTGCTCCAGCGCGCCACGGACGTCGGTCTGCCGGAGCGGCGATTCGTTTCGGCACGGCAGTTCGGGGAGCAGCTCAGCGGGGTGGTCCGCCAGCTCGTGGCGGCGTCGCCGACCGGCCGGCAGGTGGCCCGCCCCTCGGCCCTGTTCGGCTCGATGCCCGAACCGCTGCATGGCGGACTGGGGGTGGCGAGGCCACTCGGCGACTGGGTCCGGGCGGTCCCGGACGAGGACGGGCTGCTGACGCTGCCCGAGCCGTTCTCCGCGCCGAGGCTCGGGGAGATCGCCGTAGCCCTGCCCACTCCCCTGGCCGATCCCGACGATCCGTACATCGGCGAGTCGGCCGGGAACGCGCTGGCGGAGAGCCGGCTCGCGCTGCGCAGGAAGGACGCGGCGCTGGCCGCGCGGGCGTTGGAGCGCTCGGGCCTGGACCGCTGGCACTGGCTGCACGCGTGGTACTCGGGCCTGATCGCGCTGGCCCGTGCGGACACGGCGCTGGCGGCCCACCACTTCACCGAGGTGCGGCAGGCCGTGCCGGGCGAGTTGATCCCGCAGCTCGCCCTGGGGCTGTGCGCCGAGTGCGACGGTGCCCGCGGCCACGCCCTGGCCCACTACGGCACGGTCTTCGCCACCGCCCCCGCGCTCGGCGCGGCCGGCTTCGGCCTGGCCCGCGTGCTGCTGCCGGCGGGCCGGCGCGAGGACGCGGTGGCCACCATGGAGCGGCTGGCCCAGGAGTTCGGCCACGAGCGCGAGGCGCGGATCGCCGCCGTACGCCTGCTCGGCACGGTCCTCTCACCACCGGGGACGGAGCGGCCCGGGACGCCCACCGAGGACGATCTGGCACAGGCCCGCGAGACGCTGGCCGGGCTCGATCTGGACGACGCCGCGGCCGCCGGGCTGCGAGCGGAGATCCAGTACGCCGAGTTCCTGCGCACCCGCGACCGGCTCGCACTGTCCGAAGCGGTACGGCAGTTGGGCGCGTACGCCCCCACCGAGCGGGAGTACGTCGCGCTGGTGGACCTCGCGAACCGGTTGCGGCCCGCTCCGGAACGGCGCTGGTTGCGGCGGCGCGGACGAACCGGTCGAGCCCGTTTCCGCGACACACCCGGCACGCTAAGCTCCTGAGATGGTGCTCGTGGGGGACGAATCACCTTTGGGACAACACACGTCGGGGCGGTCGTCGCAGCCCCCTTCCCGGCGGTCCGTGCGGGCCGCGCTACGCACCCGGGTGACACGGCTGCGGGCGACGCACCCCGTGCGGGTGCTGAAGTGGCTCAGGGCCGGCGCACTCACCGCGGTGCTCGCCACCGGGCTGCTGTATCTGCTGGTCTCGGCCCAGGCCGACCACCAGATAGCCGCCGCCCGGCGCACCCAGGAGGCCATCCAGGACCTCGACCGGGCCTACGTCACGGCCAGGGCGGCGGACACGGCGCTCGCCGAGGTCTCCGCCACCGGCCAGGCCGACCTGATCGGCACGGGCACCGACTTCGCCAACGCCACCGCCCGGGTGAACACCCTCGTCACCGCGTCCACCCAGGGCAACGCGGCCGGTAAGCAGGGGCTCAGCCAGATCCAGTTCGTCCAGGGGCAGTTGACCACCAGCGTGCAACTGGCCGAGGAGGCCGCCGAAGGCTACGAGCACAGCGGCCGCGCCGGCCTGGACACCGCCCGCGAGACACTGACTCGCGCACGCGAACGGGATCCCGCGACGGGCGACCCCATCCCGGGCACCGGCGGCCTCATGGAGTCGCTCACCGATCTGCGCACCCTTCAGCAGTCGGCGCTCGACCGGCAGCGTGACTCGCAGTGGCTGCGTCCCGCCTACGTCTGGTCCCTGCTCGTCGGCCCGGTGGCCGCCATGCTCCTGTGCGTCCTCGCCACCGGCCATGTCACCGTGCGCCACTTCCGGCGCCGGCTCAGCCCTCAGCTCGTGGTCGCGCTCGGGGTCACCGCGGCGGTGGGTGTCACCACGGCCGCCCTCTGTCTGCACGACGCCCGGCGGCTGACCGCCGACCCCCTGGTCGGGCGCCCGCTGACGATGGCGCTCGCGCTGTCCCTGCTGATGGCCGCGGGCGTGCTCGCGCACCTGTCGTACCGGCCGCGTCTGGCCGAGTACAGGTTCCCGCGGTCGTGAGGCCGGTGAGGACGCCCGTGGTCACGAGCACACTCCTGCGCTGGGCCCTGGCCCTCGGGCTGCTCCTCGCGGTGGCCGGCTGCGGTGGCGGGCCGCGGCAGGACCGGGTGACGATCATGATCCCCTGGTCCGGCGACGAGTTCCAGGCGTTCTACTCGGTCATCAGGACGTTCGAGCAGGACACCGGCATCCAGGTGGACGTCCAGGCCACCCGGGCCCTCACCCAGCAACTGGACGCCGCGGTCGCGGCCGGCGCACCGCCCGACCTCGCCATGCTGCCGAGTGTCGGGGCCATCAACGAGTACGCGGGCAAGGGGCTGAAGCCGCTCGCCGTGTCCACGACGTCGTACGTGGAGCCGTTCCGCGGGCTGACGAAGGTGGGCCGGACGACGTACGCGGTGCCCGTGAAGGTCGACGTCAAGAGCCTGGTCTGGTTCGACCCCGAGGCTCCCGAACGCCCGCCGACCTCTCCGCTCTCGCCCCGCCGGGCCGCCACCTGGTGCCTCGGGCTGGAGTCCGGACCGACCTCCGGCTGGCCGGGGGCCGACTGGATCGCCGACATCCTGCTAGCCGACGGCGACGGCACGGCCTACCGGCGGTGGCTCTCGGGCGAGTTGAAGTGGAACTCGCCCGAGGTCCACGCGGCGTGGACCAGATGGCGGCGGCTCGTCGACGGCAGCCTCGCCGACGCGCCCACCCGGAACTTCAGCCGGGCGGCCGAGGGAATGACCGCCGACCCGCCCACCTGCTCCTTCGCCCACGGCGCCCTGTCCGCGATGGGCTTCCCGGACAACGCGCGCTACGACTTCGTGGCCTCCTCCGACACCCGCCGGCTGGAGGTGTCGGCGGACTTCGTCGGCATGTTCACCGACGACAACCCGAGCGCCGAGGCACTCATCACCTACCTCGCGGACCGCGAGGCCCAGCAGTCCTGGGTGAACCAGCGGGGCGGCTACGCCTTTTCCGCCCACAGCCAGGTGACCCGGTACGACCATCCCGTCCAGCGCCGGATCGCGAAGCTGCTCCGGCCGCGCTCCGGCCACACGCTGTGCTTCGGCGCCGCCGACGCGATGCGGCCCGATGTGTCGGCCGCCTTCTACCGGGCCGTTCTCACGTACGCGACGAATCCGGACGCCGGTGACGCGGACCTGCGCGCCCTCCTCACCGACCTCGACGCGGTCCAGAACGTCCTGGGCGATGCGGATCCCGACGTCTCCGGGAAGCTGTGCGCCACGCTGTCCTGAGAGGGGGGTGGAGAGCGGGGTGGAGAGCGGGGTGTCCCCACTCCGGCGTCAAGAGGCCGCGGCCTCCACCGCCGCTGCGAACAGCCGCTCCGCCTCGTCGATCGCCGCCGTCAGCGCTTCCTCGGCCGCGTCGCCACCCGCAACGGCACCGGCACCGGCACCCGTCACGATCCCGTCCACCGCCCGCAACCCGGCCCGCTCCAGCAGCCGCTTCTCATTGGTCACCCACTCCCCACGCGCCGCCAGTACGGCGTGCCCCGTCTGCACCGCGGCCGTGGCGACGGCTCCGACGACCTCGGTGAGACGGCCGGCCGGGGCGTGGTGGGATCTCGCGTAGGCGAGGGTGGCGCGGGCCGTGCCGTACCAGCGCTCGCCCGCCGTGCGCCGCAGCTTGTCCGGATAGGCCGCCGGGCGCGGGAGTTCACCCCGCAGCACCCGGTTGATCGCCAGTTCCGCGACCACCAAGTAGCTGGGAATCCCGGCCAGATGGAACAACAGCGGCTCCACCCGGAACCGCCCTTCCTCCGCCTCCGCCACCTCATGCTCTACGACGTCCAGGTCGCGGTAGTGCACATCCACGCGCCTCCCGTCGATCGTGAGCCACGCGCCCCCGTTGAACACCCCGCCGCCCCAGCCGCCGACCTCGGACACCTCGCCCTCCCAGCCGAGCGCGCGCAGATCGGCGGGATCGAAGGGACCGCGGTAGTACACGGCCAGATCCCAGTCGCTGTCGGGCTTGTGCGTGCCCTGGGCGCGGGAGCCGCCGAGGGCCACCGCCCGGACCGTGGGGAGGGCGGCGAGACGATCGGCGACGCTGTCGAGAAAGCCGGCGTCGGACAAGGCGGACCCCCATTGTCAGTGGTGCGCGATATCAAGGAAGCAGTCACTCAGCGTAGTCCCGGCCGGGAAATTCGAATGCGGTGGTGGTCCCGGGCGCGGATGATCGGGACGTCACCCGTCACCCGTCACCCGCGTCAGGAGTCCCCGTGATCCAGCGTGTCACCGTGCCCGGTCTCTTCCCGCCGCCCACCTACTCCCACGCCTCCGTCGTCGAGACCGGTACGAAGCTCGCCTTCCTCGCGGGTGCGGTACCCCTCGACGCCGACGGGAAGATCGTCGGCGCGGGGGATCCCGTCCGGCAGGCCGGGCAGGTGATGGCGAATCTCGGTGAGCAACTGCGGGCGGTCGGCAGCGACTTGGCGCACGTCGTGTCGACGGACGTGTACGTCGTGAGCAGTGAGCCCGCGGTGCTGTCCGCCGTGTGGGAGGTCGTCGAGGCGTCGGGGCTCAG
The DNA here is from genome assembly GCF_001685355.1 of Streptomyces lincolnensis. Lineage (GTDB taxonomy): Bacteria > Actinomycetota > Actinomycetes > Streptomycetales > Streptomycetaceae > Streptomyces > Streptomyces lincolnensis. Next base: position 2,740,222 of record NZ_CP016438.1, read on the forward strand.
CACCGGCCCGCACTCGTCGACCCTGCTCGGGGTCGCCTGCCTCGGGTACACGGGCCAGTTGGTGGAGATCACGGCGACGGCGGTCGTCCCGGAGACGCCCCCCACACCCGCCGCTTAGGCACCGGCTTCGCATAGCTCCCGGCCCGGCTCGTGGTCAGGCCCAGGGCGACCAGCGACTCGGCGAGCTTGACCGCCGCCGCGACCCCGTCGACGACCGGAAGGCCGAGCTTCTCCCCCACCACCCGCTGGAGTCCGGTCATCCCGGCGCAGCCGAGGACCAGCACCTCGGCGCCGGCCGCGCACGCCCGCTCGGCCGCCGTCAGGAACGCGGCCTCGGTACGCGCCGCGTCCCCGAGGTCGAGGACACCGAGGCCCGTGCCGACGACGGCGGCGCAGTTGCGGCCCACGCCCGCCAGCTCCAGGCTGTCCTCGATCTGGCCGCACGACCGTTCCAGCGTGGTGATCACCCCGTACCGGCGGCCGAGCAGACAGGCGAGATGGGCGGCGGCCTCGGTGATGTCGACGACCGGGACGTCCACCAACTCCCGGACGCCTTCCCGCCCGTGCTCGCCGAAGCCGGCCATGACCACGGCGTCGTAGGGGCTGTCGTACGTCCGCACCAGGTCGATGACCGCCGCCGCCGACAGATAGCTGTCGAGCCAGCCCTCGGCCGACTCGGGCCCCCAGGACGGGGTCAACCCGGTCACGGTGGTGCCCGGGCCTGCGGCGGCCCGGGCACCTCGTACGATCTCCTCGGTCATCTCCTGCGTGGTGTTGCAGTTGGTGACGACGATCCGCACGTCTCTCAGACCTCCACGGACTTCTCGGCGGCGGCGACGGCTACGGAGTTGGCCGCCCGCTCGGAGCGGCACAGCACCAGGTACAGCCCGGCGGACAGCGCCGTGCCGATGAACCAGGAGTACGGCGCCACCTCGCTGAACTCGCTCCACAGAGCGAGCACCGCGGCGACCGCGGCCGACGGCAGGAACGCCCACAGCGCCTTGGGGTTGACGCCCTTGCGGTAGTAGTACGGGGAGCCGGGCTCAGCGTTGAACAGGTCGTTCACATTGATGCGGCCCTGCTTGACCAGGTAGTAGTCGACCATGATCACGCCGAACAGCGGGCCGAGGAAGGCGCCGAGGCCGCCGAGGAAGTAGTTGACGACCGTGGGGTTGGAGAAGAGGTTCCACGGGGTCACCAGCAGCGCGACCACGGTGCTGATCATGCCGCCGATCTTGAAGGTGATCTTCTGCGGCCAGACGTTGGCCAGGTCGTACGCCGGTGAGACGAAGTTGGCGACGATGTTGACGCCCATGGTGGCGATGGCGAACGTCAGCGCGCCGAGCACCAGCACCCAGGTGTTGCCGATCTCGGCGACGAGGTACGCGGGCTCGGTGATCTCCTTGCCGAACACCTCGAACGCGCCCGCCGTGACGACGACCGACAGGATCACGAAGGCCGTGGAGTTGACCGGCAGGCCCCAGAAGTTGCCGCGCCTGACGCTCTTGTAGTCGGGCGAGAAGCGGGAGAAGTCGCAGAAGTTGAGCATCAGCGTGCCGTAGGTGGCGAGGATCAGGCCGACGCCTCCGAACCACTGCCGCCACTGCTCGCCGACGGAGACCGGATGCGGGGTGCTGGTCAGCGAGATCGTCCAGCCGGCCTTCCACAGGATCCACACGGCCAGGGCGATCATCACGACCCAGATGGCGGGGCCGCAGAAGTCCTGGAACTTCCGCACCGACTCCATGCCCTGGCTGATGATCGCCGCCTGGACCAGCCACAGCGCCACGAACGACACCCAGCCGAGCGCGTCGAGCCCGAGGAAGGAGTTGTGCGTCCAGGACTCCAGGCTCGGCCAGGCCGCCAGCAGCATCACGTTGACGGCGACGGAGGCCAGGTAGGTCTGGATGCCGTACCACATGATGGCGATGACGGCCCTGATCAGGGCGGGGATGTTGGCGCCCCACACACCGAAGGCGATCCGGCTGACCACCGGGAAGGGCACACCGGTGCGCTGTCCGATGCGGCCCATCATGTTCATCCCGATGTAGATGATCACGAAGCCGACGAGCAGGGACGTGAAGATCTGCCACACGTTCATGCCGAGGAAGAGCAGTCCGGCGGCGAAGGTGTAGTTGCCGAGGTTGTGGACGTCGGACATCCACATGGCGAAGAGGTCGAAGACCTTCCAGTTGCGCTTCTCGGCGGGCGCGAGGTCTTCGTTGGTGAGCCGGGGGTCGGGGACGAACGCTGCTGTGCCGGTGGCTTCGGCAGAGTCGGCGAGGGACACGGGGCCTCCATGAGGAGCCGGGGACGGAGGAGGAGCACTCGGGGGGGGTGGCTGGTTCCGATCGCTTGGCAACGCGTTTGGTATACCAAACTGCGGACATGGTCCCCTCGTCAACCGTTCCGACCGATGTCCTTATTGTTAACGCTCCGTAAAACACGCCCCAGGTCGGCGAAGATGGGCTCATGAGCTCCACGACGACGAAGATCGAACCCCTCGGGGCGGTGCGCGAACGCGTCCTGGCCACCCTGCGCCAGGAGATCATCGCGGGCGGTCTGCGCCCCGGCGACCGGCTCGTCGAGCGGGAGCTGGCCGAGCGCTTCGGCGTCTCCCGGGTGCCGGTCCGCGAGGCGATCCGCGCCCTGGTCACCGAGGGCTTCGTCCACTTCGAGACCCCGCGCCGGATCGTCGTACGCCGTCTCACCCCGAACGACGTCAAGGAGCTCTTCGAACTGCGCGAGGCGCTGGAGGTCTACGCGGCCGGACTCGCTGCGGACCGTGCGACTCCCGAGGATCTCGCCGAGGTCGAGGAACTCCTCGACCGGGCCGCCGCCGCGACCGAGGCGGGCGACGCGGAGACGATCACCGACGTCAACAGCCGCCTCCACGACCGCATCGTGGCGATGGCGGACAACAGCCTGCTGGTCGAGGCCCTGGAGCCCGTCGCCGGCCGCCTGCGCTGGATGACCCGGCGCAACGAGGAGTGGCCCCAACTCCTCGTGGAACACCGCGAGTTGTACGAGGCGATCGCCTCCGGCGACCCCGACCGGGCCCGCGCCCACGCGCTCGCCCACGTACGGACCAACTACCGCTCGACGGTACGACAGCTGTTCGGGGACGCCGAACCGTCCTAGGGCCCTACTTCGTGCCGTACAGTCCCGCCGCCTCCGCCGCCGTGCGCAGCACCTCCCGCAGCATCACGGGTGTGAGGCGGCCGGTGAAGGTGTTGCGCTGGCTCACGTGGAAGCAGCCGAAGAGGTGGAGCGCGGCGGAGCCCGTGTCCCTGGGTCCCGCGGGGCCGGCGGGGCCGTCCAGCACGACCCGCGCCCCGTGGGCGAAGGCGGGCCGCGGACGGGGCACGGTCCAGCCCGCCTCCGCGAACGCGGGCAGCGCGGCCTGCCAGCCGAAGGCGCCGAGCACGACCACGGCCCGCAGGGTGGGCCGCAGCAGGTTCAGCTCCCGCACCAGCCAGGGCCGACAGGTGTCCCGCTCCTCGGGGGTGGGCTTGTTGGCGGGCGGGGCGCAGTGCACGGGCGAGGTGACCCGCGCGCCACGCAGTTCCAGGCCGTCGTCCGCGGAGACGGCCGTGGGCTGCGAGGCGAGCCCCACGTCGTACAGCGCCTGGTACAGCACGTCCCCGGAGCGGTCGCCGGTGAACATCCGCCCGGTGCGGTTGCCGCCGTGCGCGGCCGGGGCCAGGCCGACGATCAGCAGCCGGGCGTCCGGCGGGCCGAACCCCGGCACCGGCCGGCCCCAGTACGTCCAGTCGGCGAAGGCGGCTCGCTTCGTACGGGCCACCTCCTCCCGCCACGCGACCAGCCGGGGACAGGCCCGGCAGCCGGCGACCCGCTCATCGAGCCGATCGAGCCCGCCCAGCCCGTCCCGACCGTCACTGTCCATTCCTCCACCGTACGAAAGAGCCGGACCCGACACCGAAACACCCCTGTGCACCCACCCCCCTCCCGCGCGGAAAACCCATCCGCTCCTCCGTCCCCAGGGCATTAAGGTCGGAGACATGGCTGCTGAGCACGCGGACGACAACACGACGGCCGGGACGAACGGCACCGGCGCCGACACCGACGCGGGCACGCCCACCGGCACCGACACCGACACCGGCCGGCCGACCGCCCCGCAGGACCTGGACCCCAAGGTCGCCGCCGCCGTGTCCGCCGCCGAGGCGGCCGGTCCGCACAGTGGCGCGAACGTGCGCATCGACAGCTGGATCTGGTCCGTCCGCCTGGTCAAGACCCGCTCCCAGGGCGCCACCGCCTGCCGGGGCGGCCATGTCCGGGTGAACGGCGAGCGCGTGAAGCCCGCGTACTCCGTGCGCGTGGGCGACGAGGTGCGCGTACGGCAGGAGGGCCGCGAGCGGATCGTCGTCGTCAAGCGGCTGATCCGCAAGCGGGTCGGCGCCCCCGTGGCCGTCCAGTGCTATGTCGACAACAGTCCGCCGCCCCCGCCCCGCGAGGCCGTCGCCCCCATCGCACTCCGCGACCGCGGCGCGGGCCGCCCGACCAAGCGCGACCGCCGCGAGCTGGAACGCCTCCGCGGCCTGGAGGCCTCCCGCAGAAGCGCCGACCACCACAAGCCCTGACCACCCGGACACGACGGCCTCCCGACATCCACCCGTACCGGCGCCGACGCCGGACGGCCGACCCGTCGTCACCCCCGTCGTGTCACCAGCCGCAGCAGCCGCTGATTGCTGTCCCGGCGTGCCCAGGCGATGAGGGCGAGCGGCACGATCAGGATCAGCGGCGTGGCCGCGTTCTCCCCGTTGAAGTAGGTGAGGGTGACGACGAACGCGCCCACCATCAGGCCGCTCAGTGCCACGGCCGCCACGGACTGGAGGACCGGGATCAACAGGGCGATCCCTCCGGCGAGTTCGAGGAGGCCGACGGTGTACATCCCCGCGCTGCCCCAGCCCATCGTCTCGAAGCCCTCGGCGGCCGAGGGGTGCGCGATCAGCTTGGGCACCGCGCTCGCGATCACGTAGAACAGCGCGAGGACGACCTGAAGCGTGCGCAGGGCGATCCGGGCACGGCGCCCACGAGCGGTCGCGGACTCGCCGATGACGGGGGAGGAAGCGGCGGGGGTGACGGAAGCGGTGGTCTCGGACATCGGGGTCTCCTGTGTGAAGCGGTCCGTGATGCAGTCACAGAGGTAGACCGGGGCCCGTCCGCGAACTCATCGCCGTACCCCGCCCCGTTTTCAGGCGGGCACCGCCCGCACCCATATCCGGTCCTCCGTCAGATACCGGTCCACGCGCAGCCCTGCCTCGCCCAGTGCCTCCTCGAACTGTTCCTTCGTCAGCGGACGGGCCCGGAACGTCTGTGTCCAGGTGGCGTCCGGGAACTCGTACTCCGCGCGCACCGAGTGCACTCCGCCGCCGAGCGGCTCCGAGGAGGCGATCCGGAGGGTGAAGCCGCTGGGGTCGACCCGCTCACGCGGCACACGGGTGTGGTAGTCCTCGCCCTCACGCTGGATGAGCACACAGCCGCCCGGCGCGACATGGCGGACACAGGTGCGCAGCAGCCCGCGCCGCACCTCCACGTCCCCGGCGTGGACCAGGAACGACGCCAGCAGCACCACGTCGAACGTCTCGCCCAGGTCGAGGTCCTCGATCGGAGCGCATATGGTGCGCGCCCCGCGGACGCGCTCCAGCATCTCGGCGGACTCGTCCACCGCCGTCACCGTCAGGCCCCGCTCCTGGAGCGGATGGGTCATGCGTCCCACTCCGCTGCCCAGTTCCAGGATGTGCGCGCCCGCCGGTACCGCCCCGGCGACGATGTCCGGCTCGGGTCCCACCGGCAGCCGTGAGTAGAGCTCGACGGCACAGCCGTCCGGGGTGATCGCTCCGGGCCCGGTCCCCTGATATCCCGCTCGCATCTTCAGCTCCATGCCCGTCCAACGGCCCGTATCCGCACGGCCGTTCCCTCCCACGGCCCCTTCACCCGGACGAGTGAGCCCCCGAGCCCGGCCTACAGCGGAAACCAGCCGTGCCCGACGTACCAGTGGCCGCCCGCCCGCAGGTGGTCCCCCACCGCCCGCTCCACCGACGTACGCCGAGGCAGGTTCTCCGCCGGCAGGTCCGGGTCCCCGAAGACGAACTGGACCGGCTCGGTGTCCGACGGCTCCGTGTCCTCGCGGGCGACCCGGAAGCGCTCCTGGAACCGGATGATGTTGGAGTCGGCGAGCAGATACCGCTTCAGCTGCGGGTCGAGCAGCCAGGAGTGGCAGAGCGCCGCCGGGTACTTCTCCTCGGGGTGGTGCCGCGCGAAGAACTCCCGGGCCAGTGCCAGCGAGCGGTCGCAGGCGGCCGGTGACAGCGGGCCGAGGAAGTCGGGGATGTGCAGGTTGAGACAGGGCGTGCCGGGGGCCACGTCCAGTCCGGCCGCCGCGAGCGCCCGCACCGTGCGCTCCCCGCACCGCGCCCGCTCGAACTGGAGCCGCCCCAACTGGTAGAGCTCGCCCCGGAAGTGATGGGTCAGCCAGTGGGGCGCCAGGACGCCCGGCAGGCCGTAGCGCCTGCGGTGCACGGCCATGTTGCGCCCGAGGTCGGCGAGGGTGTGCCGGGAGACGTCGGCGGGCACGCCGAGCTCGCGGTGGTACGCGCGCGTGTGCGGCAGCGCGGCCACGAACACGTACGCGGGAAAGCAACGCTGCAAGGCACCCGACGGCCAGTCCAGCTCGGGCAGCTCGACCGAGCCGCCGATCCCGCCCATGTCCCGGACGAGCTCCTCGACCGACGCCTCCAGGAACGGCCGCAGTTCCGGGTCGTCCATGACCCGCCGGCCCATCCTGACGAGTTCGTTGATGTCCTCGTGCGAGACGGCGAGGTCCAGCAGCACCTCGGCCAGCTCGTCGGCATCCGGCAGCACGTGGTGAACCCCCTGTTCGGGCCCCCGGCCGGAGCCCTGTGGTGAACGCTCGCTCCGAAGAGTACGTTGCAGACAGGAGTGGTGATCCGGGGAGTGGTGATCCGGATGCGTACGGGCAGTGAACCGAGGACGGCGCGCAGTGCGCTGCGGGTCCGTTTCTGGCTGAGCGTGTGGGGGCTGATCTGGGCGGTCTTCGGCACGGTCGCCTTCGCCCTCGCCGGGCGGCCGGGCTGGGCGATCGCCTGCGGGGTGCTGTGGCTGGTGGTCACCGCCGACCTGATCATGATCCTCAGGCACATCCGGCAGGGGCCGCACTACCAGCCGGGCCCGGACATCCCGCCGTACCGCCCGGCGGAGAATCCTCGCCCCCAACCACCGGAGAACCGTCGCCCCGGGCCACCGTAGAGGCGCGAGCCGGCGGGTGCGGTCCGCGCCTCACGTCTCGAAGCGCGCCGCCTTCAGGAACTCGGGCTTGGGGTCCAGCGCGGCCGCCAGCCGGAAGTGGCGCCTGGCCTGCTCGGGCCGGCTCTGTCGCTCGTAGGTCCGGGCGAGCGCGAAGTGCGCGAACGCGTTGTCCGGTTCGCGTTCCAGGACGATGGTGAACTCCAGCTCGGCGGGCCGCAGTTGCGCCGCCGCGAAGAAGGCGCGGGCGCGCAGCAGCCGTGCGGCGGTGTTCTCCGGGTGCGCGGCGATGACTGGGTCGAGCAGTTTCACCGCACCCCGCGGGTCCCGCGCGGCGAGCAGCTGCTCGGCGGCACGGAAGTCGATGACGTGCGTCTCCGGAGTACGTCCGGTCGATCCGCTGGTCTCGGGCACGGCAGAGTCCTTCCCTCACTGGAAGGGTTCAACGCCCGGACGGCGGTCCGCTATTCCTGAGGGGCCTCTGGAGCCTTGCGAGGCGCGTGTGCCCTGCGGACGAGTTCGTCCCATACGTCCCGCACGCGCTGCCGCAGCTCTTCCAGCGGTACGTCGTTGTCGACGACAATGTCCGCGATTTCCCGGCGCTTGTCCCGGGTGGCCTGGGCGGCCATGCGCGCGCGTGCGTCCTGCTCGGTCATGCCGCGCAGCCTCACGAGCCGGTCGAGCTGGGTCTCGGGGCTCGCGTCGACGACGACCACGACGTCGTAGAGCGGCGCGAGGCCGTTCTCCGTGAGGAGTGGGACGTCGTGGACGACGACGGAGTCCTCGGCGGCCGCGCTCTCCAGTTCGCGGGAGCGGGCGCCCACCAAGGGGTGCACGATCGAGTTCAGTACGGCGAGCCTGTCGGCGTCGGCGAAGACGATCGAGCCGAGTTTCGGCCGGTCCAGGCTGCCGTCGGCCGCGAGCACCTCCGTACCGAAGGCGTCGACGACGGCGGCGAGACCGGGCGTACCCGGTGCCACGACCTCGCGCGCGATACGGTCCGCGTCGATCAGTACGGCCCCGCACTCCACGAGCAGCCGCGACACCTCGCTCTTGCCGGCACCGATACCGCCGGTCAGGCCCACCTTCAACATGACCGGCAGCTTAGGCCCTGCCACCGACGGCGCACCCGGCAGGACCGCCCTTCAGCCGTCGCCCTCCCGCTCGGCCAGGAACCGCTCGAACTCCCGCCCGATCTCGTCCGCCGAGGGGATCTCGACGGGCTCGGCGAGCATGTTGCCGCGGGTCTCGGCGCCCGAAGCGGCGTCGTACTGGTGCTCAAGGCCCTGGACGAGGGCGACGAGCTCCTCGTCGCCCTCCTGGATCTGCCGGTCGATCTCGGTCTGCGTGCGGTGGGCGTCCGTGCGCAGGGAGTGCGCGATGCCCGGCAGGACCAGGCCGGTCGCCGCCGTGATGGACTCCAGGACCGTCAGCGCCGCGTCCGGGTAGGGGGAACGGGCGATGTAGTGCGGCACGTGCGCGGCGACGCCCAGGACGTCGTGGCCGGCCTCCATGAGGCGGTACTCGACCAGGGCCTCGGCGCTGCCGGGCACCTGGGCCTCCTCGAAGGGGCTGCGGTGGCCGGGGACGAGGTCGGCGCGGTTGCCGTGCGGGGTCAGGCCCACCGGGCGGGTGTGCGGGACGCCCATGGGGATGCCGTGGAAGTTCACCGACAGCCGGACACCGAGCCGCTCCACGATCTGCTGGACGGCCGCGGCGAACCGCTCCCACTCCACGTCCGGCTCGGGCCCGGACAGCAGCAGGAAGGGCGCCCCGGTGGCGTCCTGGACGAGGCGCACGTCGATGGTCGGTTCCTCGTACGCCGCCCAGCGGTCGCGCTTGAACGTCAGCAGCGGGCGCCGGGCCCGGTAGTCGACCAGCCGGTCGTGGTCGAAGCGGGCGACGACCTGTTGGGGCAGCGAGTCGAGGAGCCGGTCGACGATCTGGTCGCCGGTCTCGCCCGCGTCGATGTATCCGTCGAAGTGGTAGAGCATGACAAGTCCGGCCGACTCCTGGGCGAGCGCCATGTCCACCACGGCGAGGCCCTTCGGCTCCCATGCGTACAAACCCTGCGGATCAAGCACTGTGACCGCTCCTCCTCGTGTTCGTACAGCACAACACGCCCTGGAACAGCGGCATTCCCACAGCCGCCCCTGATCAGCCCATCTCTTACGGTCTTTCATGACGGGGAACGACAAACGCGCCCCGTCAGGGGCGCGGGGAACTGCGCGACAAGCCCCCACCGGCCGGCGGCGAAAACGAAACCCGGACAACGCTGAGGGGCCGCACCTCGAAAGGTACGGCCCCTCAACTCAACCGCTAAGCCTCAGCGGCAGGCGTTCAGCTCTGGCCACCCGCGAGCTTCTCGCGAAGCGCGGCAAGCGCCTCGTCCGAAGCCAGCGCGCCGGAGGTGTCCGCACCCTCGGAGGAGTACGAACCGCCACCGCCGCCGCCACCACCCGCGGCCGGAGCGGCACCCGCAGCGTCCCCGCCCTCGGCGGCAGCAGCCGCGTCGGCCTCGCGGGACTTGATGACCTGCTGCTGGTGCTGCTCGAAGCGGGTCTGCGCCTCGGCGTACTGGTTCTCCCACACCTCACGCTGGGACTCGTAGCCCTCGAGCCAGTCGTTGGTCTCGGGGTCGAAGCCCTCGGGGTAGATGTAGTTGCCCTGGTCGTCGTACGACGCGGCCATGCCGTACAGGGTCGGGTCGAACTCGACCGAGGCCGGGTCCGAACCGAACGCCTCGTTGGCCTGCTTCAGCGAGAGGCTGATGCGACGGCGCTCGAGGTCGATGTCGATGACCTTGACGAAGATCTCGTCGTTGACCTGGACGACCTGCTCCGGGATCTCCACGTGGCGCTCGGCCAGCTCGGAGATGTGGACCAGACCCTCGATGCCCTCGTCCACGCGGACGAACGCACCGAACGGAACCAGCTTCGTGACCTTGCCGGGCACGACCTGGCCGATCTGGTGGGTCCGGGCGAACTGCTGCCACGGGTCTTCCTGGGTCGCCTTCAGCGACAGGGAGACACGCTCGCGGTCCATGTCGACGTCGAGAACCTCGACGGTGACTTCCTGGCCGACCTCGACAACCTCGGAGGGGTGGTCGATGTGCTTCCAGGAGAGCTCGGACACGTGGACCAGGCCGTCGACGCCACCCAGGTCCACGAAGGCACCGAAGTTGACGATCGAGGAGACCACACCGGAACGGACCTGACCCTTCTGGAGGGTCGTGAGGAACGTCTGGCGGACCTCGGACTGGGTCTGCTCCAGCCAGGCACGGCGGGACAGGACCACGTTGTTGCGGTTCTTGTCCAGCTCGATGATCTTGGCCTCGAGCTCCTTGCCCACGTAGGGCTGGAGGTCGCGAACGCGGCGCATCTCGACCAGGGAGGCCGGGAGGAAGCCACGGAGGCCGATGTCGAGGATGAGACCACCCTTGACGACCTCGATGACGGTACCGGTGACGATGCCGTCCTCTTCCTTGATCTTCTCGATGGTGCCCCAGGCGCGCTCGTACTGGGCGCGCTTCTTCGAGAGGATCAGGCGGCCTTCCTTGTCCTCCTTCTGGAGAACAAGGGCTTCGATCTCGTCACCGACGGCGACGACCTCGTTGGGGTCGACGTCGTGCTTGATCGAGAGCTCGCGGCTCGGGATGACACCTTCGGTCTTGTAACCGATGTCGAGCAGGACCTCGTCCCGGTCGACCTTCACGATGACGCCGTCGACGATGTCGCCGTCGTTGAAGTACTTGATCGTCTCGTCGATCGCGGCGAGGAAGGCTTCCTCGTTACCGATGTCGTTGACCGCTACCTGCGGAGTGGTAGAGGTGGTCTCGGTGCTGCTCGTCATGTGGGAAAGGGCTCCGGTACGGACGGTGAGTCGTAGGTACTGCTTACGCCGGGAGCCCGTTTCGCTCTGAAGAAGCCGGACAGCCAAGGAAGCGCCACACCAATAAAACTCTGGTGGCGCCTCGACAACCGAGGGGACATACAACAGATGCGAGCGCAGCCTGCTACGTCTGAGGAGCGCAGGCCCGCAGCGCAACTTGTAGCATACGGGGGCAGCCAGGCAGGGTCAATGCGCGAAGGCGCACACCCGGGGCGGATCGCCGCATACCCGGCACAAGAACTGTCTCTGGAGGCCATGCGGGCCCAGGACACCTCTTCCGTGACACCCCCGGAAGGGGGTGGCGTCGCAGATGTGACCGAAGAGTACGACGAGGGAGCAGATCATCCAAGAGTCCACATCGTCCGAGCCGCAGCCGCGGCCGGAGTCCGAGCCGGCGGCCACCCGCCGCACCGCCGACGTCGCGGAGAGCTCCCGGGCCAACCGGGGCTGGTGGGACCGCAACGCGGACGAGTACCAGGTCGAGCACGGCACGTTCCTCGGGGACGACCGTTTCGTGTGGGGTCCCGAGGGCCTCGACGAGGTGGAGGCCGAGCTGCTCGGCCCGCCGGAGGAGCTGAAGGGCCGGGACGTCCTGGAGATCGGCGCCGGCGCGGCCCAGTGCGCGCGCTGGCTGGCCGCGCAGGGTGCCCGGCCGGTCGCCCTGGACATCTCCCACCGCCAGCTCCAGCACGCGCTGCGGATCGGCGGCGCGTTCCCCCTCGTATGCGCCGACGCGAGCGCGCTGCCCTTCGCGGACGGCTCCTTCGACCTGGCGTGCTCGGCGTACGGGGCGCTGCCGTTCGTCGCCGACCCGTGTCTGGTCCTGCGCGAGCTGCACCGGGTGCTGCGCCCCGGGGGCCGGCTCGTGTTCTCGGTGACGCATCCGATCCGCTGGGCGTTCCCGGACGAGCCGGGCCCGGAGGGCCTGTCCGTGTCGGCCTCCTACTTCGACCGCACTCCGTACGTCGAGCAGGACGAGCAGGGCCGCGCGGTGTACGTCGAGCACCACCGGACGCTCGGTGACCGGGTGCGCGACATCGCGGCGTCGGGTTTCCGTCTGGTGGATCTGGTCGAGCCGGAGTGGCCGGCCTGGAACAGCTCGGAGTGGGGCGGCTGGTCGCCGCTGCGCGGGAATCTGATCCCGGGGACGGCGATCTTCGTGTGCGTACGAGACTGAGGGCGTGATCCGCTACGACGCTCTGGACTCCCTTCCCGTACGCAGTGCCCTCGGTGGCCTGAACGACGCCCTGGAGGGACACGGCACGGCCGTCCTCGTGGCGCCTCCCGGCACGGGCAAGACGACCCTGGTCCCCCTCGCCCTGGCGGGTCTGCTGGACGACGGCGCGCCCGCGCGGCGGGTCGTCGTCGCCGAGCCGCGGCGGATCGCGGCCCGCGCCGCCGCCCGGCGCATGGCCTGGCTGCTGGGCGAGAAGGTGGGCGGGAGCGTCGGCTACACCGTGCGCGGGGAGAGGGTGGTCGGGCGGCACGCGCGCGTGGAGGTCGTCACGACGGGTGTGCTGCTCCAGCGGCTGCAGCGGGACCCGGAGCTGGGTGGTGTCGACGTGGTGGTGCTGGACGAATGCCATGAACGGCATCTGGACGCGGACACCGTGGCGGCGTTCCTGTGGGACGTGCGCGAGACGCTCCGTCCCGAGCTGCGGCTGGTGGCGGCGTCGGCGACGACCGACGCGCAGGGGTGGGCCGGGCTGCTCGGCGGGGCTCCGGTGGTCGAGGCGCGGGGGACGTCGTATCCCGTGGAGGTGGTGTGGGCGCCGCCGGTGCGTCCGGTACGGCCGCCGCACGGGATGCGGGTCGATCCGGCGCTGCTGACGCATGTGGCGTCGGTGGTGCGGCGGGCGCTGGCCGAGCGGGACGGGGACGTGCTGTGTTTCCTGCCGGGCGTGGGCGAGATCGCGCGGGTCGCCGGGCAGTTGGGGGCTCTCGGCGAGGTGGACGTGCTCCAGGTGCACGGGCGGGCCCCGGCCGACGTACAGGACGCGGTGCTGGCCGGCGGCGAGCGGCGCCGAGTGGTGCTGGCGACCGCGGTGGCGGAGTCGTCGCTGACGGTGCCGGGTGTGCGGGTCGTGGTGGACTCGGGGCTGGCGCGGGAGCCGCGGGTGGACCACGCGCGCGGGCTGAGCGCGCTGGCCACGGTGCGGGCCTCGCAGGCGGCGGGGCGGCAGCGGGCGGGACGGGCCGGGCGTGAGGCGCCCGGCGCCGTGTACCGGTGCTGGGCGGAGGCGGAGGACGTCCGTCTGTCGCGTTTCCCCTCACCGGAGATCAAAGTGGCCGACCTGACGGCGTTCGCCCTCCAGGCGGCCTGCTGGGGCGATCCGGACGCCGCCGGACTGGCGCTGCTGGATCCGCCGCCGGCCGGTGCGATGGCGGCGGCACGGGCCGCTCTCGCGGGAGTGGGCGCCGTGGACCCCGCCGGCCGGGCCACGGAACGAGGCGTCCGGCTGGCCCGGCTGGGGCTGCACCCCCGCCTGGGGCGCGCCCTGCTGGACACCTCCGGCGCCGGAGCCGAAGTCGTCGCACTGCTGTCGGAGCAGCCCCCTCGGGAGTACGGCGACGACCTGGCCGCCGCCGTACGGTCCGCCCGACGTGGGGGTGACGCCTATGCGGCCCGCTGGCGGGCGGAGGTGCGGCGACTGCGGGCGGTGTCCGAGGAGGCCGCCCGTGCCACCGGCGGTTCGCGGGACGCAGGCGGGTCGGCAGGCGCCCGTGCGGGTGGGCCCGCAGGACCCGGTGTCGAGGGTGTCGACCGTGTCGCCGGGCTCGTCGCCGCTCTCGCCTTTCCCGAGCGTGTTGCCAAAGGGGTGGGTGGTTCGTACCTGATGGCGTCGGGGACGCGGGCCGAGCTTGCCGAGGGGTCTCCGCTGCGGGGCGCTCCCTGGATCGCCGTGGCCGTGGCGGACCGGCCCGTGGGGAAGGGGCACGCGCGCGTGCAGCTCGCCGCGGTGATCGACGAGGACCTGGCCCGGTCGGCGGCGGCAGCCCTGCGTTCCGAGCACCAGGAGGTCCACTGGGCCGGCGGAGACGTCGTCGCCCGGCGCGTGGAGCGGCTCGGGGCGATCGAGCTGACCGCACGGCCGCTGAGGGACGCCGATCCCGCCCTTATGCGCGAGGCCCTCCTCGAAGGGCTGCGGCAGGAGGGGCTCGGGTTGCTGCGGTGGACGCCCGAGGCGGTCGTACTGCGGCAGCGGCTCGCGTTTGTGCGCCTGCACCTGGGGGAGCCCTGGCCGGATGTCTCGGACGACGCGCTCCACGCGCGCGTGGACGAGTGGCTGGAGCCCGAGCTGGGGCGGGCCCGGCGGCGGGCCGACCTGGCGCGGATCGACGCCGGGGCGGCACTGCAACGGCTCCTGCCCTGGGCCTCCGGGGAGGCCGCGCGGCTCGACGAGCTGGCGCCGGAGCGGATGGCCGTACCGAGTGGGTCCAGGATCCGGATCGACTACGGCAGCCCTGAACAGCCGGTGCTCGCCGTGAAAGTGCAGGAGATGTTCGGGTTGCAGGAGTCACCGCGGATCGCCGGTGTGCCGCTGCTCGTGCATCTCCTCTCCCCGGCCGGGCGGCCGGCCGCCGTCACCGCCGACCTCGCGTCCTTCTGGAAGGACGGCTACAAGGGCGTACGGGCGGAACTGCGCGGCCGGTATCCGAAGCATCCCTGGCCCGAGGACCCGGCGGCCGCGGAGCCGACGCGGTTCACGAACGCGCGGCTCAGGCGGTGACCGGTTCCGGTTCCGAGTTCTCGGCGGGCTCCGGCTCGCCCGGCCGTCGGCCACGGGCCTCCAGGTAGAGGGAGAGCGACAGGAGCAGGACGCCCAGGCCGAGGAAGCCCCAGGGCAGGTACGAGGTCATCAGCAGGACCAGGGTGCGGTTGGACTTGACCAGGTCCACGGTGTGCTCGATGTAGTCCTCGCGCATCTTCACGTGGCCGGCGAACGCCGTGACCTTCTCGCGGTCACCGAGCAGGGAGCCGCCGCGCAGTTCCTCCCGGTGGATCTCCTCGCCGTAGACGGGGGCGCCGGTGAGGGGTTCGACCCAGAACTTGCGGACCGTGGTGTACCAGCGGGTGGTGCCGGTCTTCGCGACGGACTCGGGGGTGATGCCCTGGACCGGCAGGGCCTTGGGGAAGGGCACCTTGGTCCACGGGATGGTCTGCTCGAAGTAGTAGACCTCGACGCCGCGGAAGTCCTGGGTGCCCTTGTAGTGGATGGGGGCGGTGACACGGGCCTGGGCGTCGAAGTACTCGTAGTCCCGTTTCTCCGTCAGGAACGGCCACTTGAACTCGATGCCCTCTCGTTTCACCGGGTCGCCGTCGACCATCTCGCCGGGAGCGTGGACGGGTTCCTGGGTATGGGCGTCGAAGATGTAGCGCTCGGGAATCCTGGAGACCATCCTGCCGTCGGGCCCCACCACGTAGGACAGCCCGTCCCAGACGACGACGTCCTTGCCCGCCGCCTTCTCGACCTGCTCGGAGGCCTCGACGTTGCCCTTGAGGGTCTGCACGATCGTGACCCGGGGAACCTTTTTCGCCTTCATGGTGCCGTAGTCGAGGAGGGTGGCGTCCTTCGCCTCCAGGACCATGTCCTGGTACTGGCCGGCCGGGATCTTGGCGAGGCGCGGGAAGGCGTAGTAGCGCAGCAGTGGGGACAGTGCCGCGAAGAACACGGCGAGGGCGAGCAGGACCAGGCTGGTCTTGCGGCGCATCTCGACCTCCCTGACGGCCGGTTACGGGTGGGCGGGCACCGTGGTCAGCAGCGGCTTAGGGGACGTCGTGCCGGTCGGCGACCCCAGCGCGGTGATCGTGAGGACCAGGGCGAACGCGAGGGCGAGACCGCTCGCGGCGGCGATCAGGGCGCGCATGCGGGCCTCCCGGCGCAGGAACTGATACCTCGTCAGATCCGGCACCGTAGCAACGGGCGGGTGAGATGAGAACAGGTCGCGCACACGTCGGCGGCGCCCCTCCTCAAGAAGGGCGCCGCCGATGCCGTACGGGGAATTACGCGCTGGGACTGGCCGAGGCGCTCTCCGTCGCCGAGGTGGAGGGCGAGGGGCTCGGTGAGGACGTCGCGGCCGCCTCGACGGTCAGCTGGACGTTGATCGACGCGCCGCCCGCCGTGGTGATGTGCAGTACGTACGTGCCGGCGGTGTCGTCGGCGTACAGCTTCGGCAGCTTCAGCAGGCCGTTCTCGTCCGTCCGAAGGCCCGTGAGGGTGCGTACGGTCTTGCCGTCCGCGTCCTTGAAGTAGGGGCCCTTGTCGTTCTCGGTCGGGTCGATCGCCGACTTGATCAGGGTGGCGGTGGCCGCCACCTTGTCCGCGACGGCGCCCTTGTACATGGCCTTGACCTCGACCTGGTCGGCGAACTCGCCGCCCGGGACGCAGGTCAGCGCGGTGTCGCTGGTGCGGGTGAGGGTGTCGGCGGCGCGCTCGGTGACGGTGGCCTTGTAGTCGAGGCCACCGATGGTGCGGCCGACGACGGTGGCGCGGACGGTGAAGCCGCCCGTCTTCTCGCCGGCCCGGAGCGCGGGCGCCACGGCCGTGCCGGAGCTGTTGGTGACGACCGTGGCGACGCTCTCGCCGCCGGTGAAGGTGGCGTCGGTGTCACCGATGATCGTGAAGCGGACGCGGACCTTGGCGACGGCCTCGCCGCTCCTGGTCTCGGCACGGGTGCTGATCTTCTTGGTGAACGCGTCGCCGGCCTGCGCGGTGAGCGCGGCCGTACCCGCGTCCTCCAGACGGGCCACCGTGTCGGTCGGGGTCTGGGGGGTGCCGGGCGGAGTGGTGCTCGGCGGGGGCGTGCTCGGTGGAGTGGTGCCGGGCGGGCGCGTCGACGGCGGGTTCGAGGCACCGCCGCCGGGCTTCTGCGGCTTGCTGCCGGGCGGCGTGGGCGAGGCCGGGGGTGTGGGCGTGGGGCTCACCGAGCCCGAGCCGCCGTTGTCGCTGCGGTCGCCCGGCAGCGAGCCGGTGCCGTCCGGGATCTCGTGGGTGCCCTCGCGGTAGTACTCCAGCCACGACAGGACCGTGTTCAGGTAGTCCCGCGAGTTGTTGTAGCTGAGAATGGCGCGTTCGCGATCGCCGTCGGTGGACAGGTCCCAGCCGTAGCGGCACAGGTAGTGCCCGGCCGCGAACGCGGCGTCGTAGATGTTGTTGGGGTCCTCGGTGCCGTCGCCGTTGCCGTCCCGGCCCGCCCAGGCCCAGGTGGAGGGGATGAACTGCATGGGGCCGACGGCCTGGTCGTAGGTGCTGTTGCCGTCGTACGCGCCGTCGTCGGTGTCCTTGATGAGCGCGAAGCCGTTGCCGTCGAGCTGCGGGCCGAGGATCGGGGTGATCGTGGTGCCGTCGGCCCTCACACGGCCGCCGCTCGCCTGGCCGGACTCGACCTTGCCGATGGCGGCGAGGAGTTCCCAGGGCAGATTGCAGCCGGGCTTGGACGACCGCAGCTCGGCCGCGGCCTTCTTGTAGGCGTCGAGGACGGTCGCGGGGATGCCCGCCTCGGACGTGCCCGGCATGACGGGTGTGTCGAGGGTCGGCGAAGGGCTCGGGCTGTTGAGCGGCGGCAGGTCCGTGTAATAGGGGCCGTTCGCGGTCGGGCTGTCGCCGGCGGCCGCGTCGGGCGCGGTCTCGGCACCGGTGGCGGTCGGTCTGTCCTGGCCTTCGGCCGTCACCCCCGGAGCCTGAGAGGCGGACAGGGCCGCGACCGCGGCCGCTGCCACGGCGGTGGTAGCCGCCCCCTTGCGCAGCCTCCTGCCGAATTGCGCCGCCATAGATCGAACCCCTCCCGTGGACGCCCGAGCGCCCGTCTGTGTCGGTGACCCTCGTCCAGTTGTGACGGTCGGCCCGCCCTGGGGGTTGCCCCCGCACTCGGCATTCATTCCTTGTTCGCGCGTTCGACCGAGCTCCCCGGCACGGTGACCCAGGCGACCCTACGACAACTTCCTTTGCGCGGGCACCCGTTCGTGACCGATTTTTACCGGTTGGCCGTGCTCGATCGTGGCGTGTTCGTGTCGCTCATACTGGACGGACCCGATCACCCGTCTCCAGGAGCCCAGTTGCCGTTCACCCTGAGCCATGCGGCAGCCGTCCTGCCCGCCGTACGCACCGACGGAACCGGCCGGGGAAACCTCGTACCGTCCGCACTCGTGGCGGGTTCCTTCGCTCCCGACATGACCTACTACGCGGCGAGTGTCCTGTCCGGGGCCATGGAGTTCGGCGAGGTGACCCACTCCTTCCTGGGCGTCTTCACCATCGACGTACTCATCGCCTGGGCCCTGGTCGGACTGTGGCTACTGGTCCGCGAACCACTGCTGGCCCTGCTCCCCCGGACCCAGCAGGGCCGCCCAGCCGCGCTCCTCCACTCCGTCCACTCCGGGACACCCCGCACACGCCTGCGCCCGGCCACAGTGCTCTGGTGGTACGTCTCCGCCGCCCTCGGCGCCCTCACCCACGTCGTCTGGGACGCCTTCACCCATCTCGACCGATGGGGGATGCGCATCTTCCCCGTCCTCGGCGAGGAAATCGCGGGCTCCCCCCTGTACTGGTACCTCCAGTACGGCGGATCCGCGGTGGCCGCGATCGTGATCGCCGCCTTCGTCGCACACGCGCTGCGCCGGACACCGCCGACGGCCGAACCCACCGGAGTACCGATCCTGTCCGCCCGGGACCGATGGCTAGCCGCCGCCGTCATCGGCGGCTGCGCCCTGGTGGCCGCGGTCCAGCGGGCCACCCGGTGGTGGGACTACTGGGGCTCCACCGCGAAGCCCTGGGAACTGATCCCGACCCTCTGCTTCGGCGCCGGCGCGGGCCTCGTCCTCGGCGTCGTCCTGTACGCCGCGGGAGTCAGAACCTGGCGTCCGGCCACGGTTCCTGAGCACCCGGGATCCGAGCCGAGCCACCCGACCGCTCGTCGACCGCGGTAGTGAACACCGTGACACTGGGCAACGGACGGTCCCGCGGCAGCAGCGCGAGCGCAAGGGCCAGATAACCAAGCCCCAGATCCACCCACACCCGCCACACGGACGCCTCCCCCTCGTCTACGACGTCCAGGGCCCCTTTCTTGCCCCTTCGGCCCCGGACGGCCGCACCGACACCGGTGGCCGTCCTGCGCAGAGCCGTCGTCAGGTCCGCCGGTATGCGGGCGGTACTCGCCTTGACCGCGAACGCCGGGACCGGCGTCGGCGGTGGGACCGGGGCGGTGTCCTCGACGTGCACCTGTCCCCGCGTCCGCCCTCGACCCCTCCGGCACTGGAGCATGCGTATACCCATGCCCGCATCCTTACGGGCGGGGCGGCCCGGCTGCGTCTCTGCGGGGGCCACGCGAGTGACGCGCGCTCCGCGGGGTGGCGGGTGAGGTTGTGCCTTGGCTGCGGGCTCGTTGCGGCTGGTCGCGCAGTTCCCCGCGCCCCTGGGGTGGGTGGGGTTGCCGTGGGGCCCTCTGTGCGGGTTTCGCCGTCTGGGGTGCCTTGTTCGGTCGTATGGCGGCTGCGGGTTCGTTGTGGCTGATCGCGCAGTTCCCCGCGCCCCTGGGGTGGGTGTGGTTGCCGTAGGGCCCTCTGTGCGGGTTTCGCCGTCTGGGGTGCCTTGTTCGGTCGTATGGCGGCTGCGGGTTCGTTGTGGCTGGTCGCGCAGTTCCCCGCGCCCCTGGAAAGCGGAAGTCGCCGTCGGGCATGAGGCACCCTCCGGACGGTGGGCGTCTCAGCCGCCCACGGCGGTAAGGGGACGGGGCGGGGGGTGTCCGCCCGCAGCGGCCGGCGTCCAACACGCAGCACCTCCAGGCCCAACAGCACCGCCGGACCGAGGACGGAGACCCCCCGCCCCGGCCCCGACCCACAACGCGACCCTGGGCGCTACACCCGCCCCCACCGAAGCCGCACAGCGCGCCGCAGGCATCCGACGCCCACAACCGCCGGACGGCGCTAGTGCGCGGCCGACTCCCAGTCCGGACCGTCGCCCACCGAGACACCCAACGGAACCCTCAGGGACACGGCGTTCTGCATTTCGCGGCGGACCAGTTCCTCCGCGGTCTCCCGCTCGCCCGGAGCGATCTCGAGGACGATTTCGTCGTGGACCTGGAGGAGCATGCGGGACTGAAGGCCGGCCTCACGCAGCGCGCGGTCCACATGGAGCATGGCGATCTTGACGATGTCCGCGGCGGTGCCCTGGATCGGCGCGTTGAGAGCCATCCGCTCCGCGGCCTCACGGCGCTGACGGTTGTCGCTGTTGAGGTCGGGAAGATAGCGGCGGCGCCCGAAGAGCGTCGCGGTGTACCCCGTGGCCCGCGCCTCGTCGACCGCCCGGCGCAGATAGTCCCGCACGCCGCCGAACCGCTCGAAGTACGCGTCCATGAGGGCCCGCGCCTCCCCCGCGTCGATGTTCAACTGCTGGGAGAGACCAAAGGCCGACAGCCCGTACGCAAGCCCGTAGGACATCGCCTTGATCTTGCGGCGCATCTCCGCGTCGACCCCTGCGGGCTCGACCGCGAACACCTGCGACGCCGCCGTGGTGTGCAGGTCCTCGCCGGAGGTGAACGCCTCGATGAGCCCCGCGTCCTCGGACAGATGGGCCATGACCCGCAGTTCGATCTGGCTGTAGTCCGCGGTCATCAGGGACTCGAACCCCTCCCCGACCACGAACCCCCGCCGGATCGCCCGCCCCTCGTCGGTACGGACGGGGATGTTCTGGAGGTTGGGGTCCGTGGACGACAGCCGCCCGGTCGCGGCGACCGTCTGGTTGAACGTCGTGTGGATCCGGCCGTCCGAGGCGATGGTCTTGATCAGGCCCTCGACCGTGACGCGGAGCTTCGCCTGCTCACGGTGGCGCAGCATGATCACCGGCAGTTCGTTGTCCGTCTGGTTCGCGAGCCAGGCGAGCGCGTCGGCGTCCGTGGTGTAGCCGGTCTTGGTGCGCTTGGTCTTCGGCAGGGCCAGCTCGCCGAAGAGGACCTCCTGGAGCTGCTTGGGCGAGCCGAGGTTGAACTCGTGCCCGGCCGCGGCGTGCGCCTCCTTCACCGCCTGCTGGACGGCGCCGGCGAACATCTGCTCCATGGTCTCCAGGTGGGGCCGGTCGGCCGCGATGCCGTGCCGCTCCATCCGGGCGAGCAGCGCGGACGTGGGCAGTTCCATGTCCCGCAGCAGGTCCGCGGCTCCGACCTCCTCCAGGCGCCCGGCGAAGGCCTCGCCCAGGTCGAGCACCGCGCGGGCCTGGATCATCAGCGCCTCGGCCTCGGCGCCCTCGTCCGTGCCGAAGGCGAGCTGGCCGTCGGCCGCGGCGGCGGGGGCGAGTTCACGGCCGAGGTACTCCAGGGACAGCGCGTCCAGGTCGAAGGAGCGGCGGCCGGGCTTGACGAGGTAGGCGGCGAGGGCGGTGTCCATGCCGACCCCGGCGACGCTCCAGCCGTGCTCGGCGAAGACCCGCATCGCCCCCTTGGCGTTGTGGAAGATCTTGGGCCGCTCGGCGTCGGCGAGCCAGGCGGCGAACGCCGTCTCGTCGGCCTCGTCGAGCTGGGACGGGTCGAACCAGGCGGCCGCTCCGCCGGCCGCGGCGAGCGCGACCTCGGTGACCGAGCCGGCGCCCAGCGCCCAGGTGTCGACCGTGGCGACGCCGAGGACCTGGGTGGCGTGCTCGGTGAGCCAGGGGGCGACCTCGCCGGTGCCCAGCACGGCGCCGTCCAGCTCCACTCCGGCCGCGACGACCGGCGTCGTGTCGGCCTCCTCGGCGCCCGGGTCGACGGCGAGCAGCCGCTCCCGCAGCGAGGGGTTGCGGATCTCCAGGGTGTCGAGAACCATCGCGACGGTCTTGCGGTCGTAGGGGGCGCGCTCCAGGTCGGGGACCGTCCTGGGCAGCTCGACGGTGCGGACCATCTCGGTCAGCCGGCGGTTGAGCTTGACGGCCTCCAGGTGGTCGCGGAGGTTCTGCCCGGCCTTGCCCTTGACCTCCTCGACGCGCTCGACGAGGTCGGCGAACGACCCGAACTGGTTGATCCACTTCGCGGCGGTCTTCTCGCCGACGCCCGGGATGCCCGGCAGGTTGTCGGACGGGTCGCCGCGCAGGGCGGCGAAGTCGGGGTACTGCGCGGGCGTCAACCCGTACTTCTCGAAGACCTTCTCCGGGGTGAACCGGGTCAGTTCGGAGACGCCCTTCGTCGGGTACAGCACGGTCGTGTGCTCGCTGACCAGCTGGAAGGAGTCGCGGTCGCCGGTGACGATCAGCACGTCGAAGCCCTCGGCCTCGGCCTGGGTGGCGAGCGTGGCGATGATGTCGTCGGCCTCGAAGCCGTCGACGGCGAACCGGGCGACGTGCATCGCGTCGAGGAGCTCGCCGATCAGCTCGACCTGGCCCTTGAACTCGTCCGGGGTCTTGGAGCGGTTGGCCTTGTACTCCGTGAACTCCTCGGAGCGCCAGGTCTTGCGGGACACGTCGAAGGCCACCGCGAAGTGCGTGGGCGCCTCGTCGCGCAGGGTGTTGGCCAGCATCGACGCGAAGCCGTAGATCGCGTTCGTCGGCTGGCCCGTCGCGGTCGTGAAGTTCTCCGCGGGCAGCGCGAAGAACGCGCGGTAGGCCAGCGAGTGCCCGTCCATGAGCATCAGGCGGGGGCGCGCGCCGTCGGCGGTGTTCTCGGTCTTCTTCGATGCTGTCTCTGCCACGACCCCGATCCTGCCACGCCCCACTGACACTCCGCCCCCACCGAGGCCCCGGCCCGGCACGGCGCCACCGAACCCCATCACTGAACCCACCGCCGAACCCGCGACCGGACCCCACCACCGCGACCCGCCGCCGCCTCCCGGCCGTGAACGTTGTCAGCACCGCGTGCGAGGATCGAAGAGGTACTTCAGAGGTACTTCATACGTGTGCGTGAAGGAGAGTCCGCGATGGCGAGCAAGCCGCCCAAGAGCGATCCGGTTCAGGACGCGCCGCAGGTCGCGGAGCCCCAGCACGCCGCGGCGGGCCTGCCGGCCATCGGGCACACCCTGCGCATGGCGCGGCAGCAGATGGGCGTCAAGCGCACCGCGCTGACGCTTCTGCGCGTCAACCAGAAGGACGGCTTCGACTGCCCCGGCTGTGCCTGGCCGGAGCCGGACCACCGGCACGCCGCGGAGTTCTGCGAGAACGGCGCGAAGGCGGTCGCGGAGGAGGCCACCCTGCGCCGGGTGACCCCGGAGTTCTTCGCCGCGCACTCCGTCGCCGACCTCGCGACCAGGAGCGGCTACTGGCTGGGGCAGCAGGGGCGCCTCACCCACCCCGTGTACCTCCCCGAGGGGGGAGACCGCTACGAGCCGGTGACCTGGGAGCGGGCCTTCGACATCGTCGCCGAGGAGATCGCCGCCCTCGGCTCCCCCGACGAGGCCCTCTTCTACACGTCCGGCCGTACCAGCAACGAGGCCGCGTTCCTCTACCAGCTGTTCGCGCGCGAGCTGGGCACCAACAACCTGCCGGACTGCTCCAACATGTGCCACGAGTCCTCCGGCTCGGCCCTGTCGGAGACGATCGGCATCGGCAAGGGCAGCGTCCTGCTGGAGGACCTCTACCAGGCCGACCTGATCATCGTGGCCGGCCAGAACCCGGGCACCAACCATCCGCGCATGCTCTCCGCGCTGGAGAAGGCCAAGGCGAACGGCGCGAAGATCATCAGCGTCAATCCGCTGCCCGAGGCCGGCCTGGAGCGCTTCAAGAACCCGCAGACCGCCAAGGGCCTCACCACGGGCGCCGCGCTCAACGACCTGTTCCTCCAGATCCGCATCGGCGGAGACCAGGCCCTCTTCCGCCTCCTCAACAAGCTGATCCTGGAGACCGAGGGCGCCGTCGACGAGGACTTCGTCCGCGAACACACCCACGGCTACGAGGAGTTCGCGGCCCAGGCCCGCGCCGCCGACTGGGACGAGACACTCACCGCGACGGGCCTGTCCCAGAAGGAGATCGAGGAAGCCCTGCGCATGATCCTCGCCTCCAAGCGGACCATCGTCTGCTGGGCGATGGGCCTGACCCAGCACAAGCACTCCGTGCCGACCATCCGCGAGGTGGTCAACTTCCTCCTCCTGCGCGGCAACATCGGCCGCCCGGGCGCGGGCGTGTGCCCGGTGCGCGGCCACTCGAACGTGCAGGGCGACCGCACGATGGGCATCTTCGAACGCCCGGCGCCCGCCTTCCTGGACGCCCTGGAGCGGGAGTTCGGGTTCGCCCCGCCCCGCGAGCACGGCTACGACGTCGTCCAGGCCATCCGCGCCCTGCGCGACGGCAAGGCGAAGGTCTTCTTCGCGATGGGCGGCAACTTCGTCTCCGCCTCGCCCGACACTGAGGTCACCGAGGCGGCCATGCGCCGGGCCCGGCTGACCGTGCACGTCTCGACGAAGCTCAACCGCTCGCACGCCGTCACGGGCGCGCGTGCCCTCATCCTGCCCACCCTGGGCCGCACGGAGCGCGACCTCCAGGGCGGCGGCGAGCAGTTCGTGACCGTCGAGGACTCCATGGGCATGGTGCACGCCTCCCGCGGCCGCCTGGAGCCCGCGAGCACGCACCTGCTGTCCGAACCGGCGATCGTGTGCCGCCTGGCGCGCCGGGTCCTCGGCGAGGACAGCAGGGTCCCGTGGGAGGAGTTCGAGAAGGACTACGCCACGATCCGCGACCGCATCGCGCGCGTGATCCCCGGCTTCGAGGACTTCAACGCACGCGTCGCCCACCCCGGCGGCTTCACCCTCCCGCACGCCCCGCGCGACGAGCGCCGCTTCCCCACCGCCACCGGCAAGGCCAACTTCACCGCCGCGCCCGTCGAGTACCCGAAGCTGCCCGAGGGGCGGCTGCTGCTCCAGACGCTGCGCTCGCACGACCAGTACAACACCACCATCTACGGCCTGGACGACCGTTACCGCGGGATCAAGAACGGCCGGCGGGTGGTGCTCGTGAACCCCGAGGACGCCGGCCGGCTGAAGATCGCGGACGGCTCGTACGTCGACCTCGTGAGCGAGTGGACGGACAAGGTCGAGCGGCGGGCTCCGGGCTTCCGGGTGGTGTTCTATCCGACAGCGAGGGGCTGCGCGGCCGCCTACTACCCCGAGACCAACGTGCTCGTGCCCCTGGACGCCACCGCCGACGTCAGCAACACCCCGGCCAGCAAGTCCGTCGTCGTACGTCTGGAACAATCGGCTACCGACTGAGCGTTTGCTCAGCCGGTGGGCCGTACGGACGGCCGTACCGATCACGACGAACGGAGTCGGGCCCCATGGGCGAGCAGCAGCATGTGACGTTCCCGCAGGAGGTCATCGCCGAGTACGCCGCACTCGGCGTGGACCTCCAGGCACTGTTCTCGGCAGGGCACCTCGGGACGCGGATGGGGGTGCAGATCGTCGAGGCGTCCGCGGAGCGCGTGGTCGGGACGATGCCGGTGGAAGGCAACACCCAGCCGTACGGGCTGCTGCACGGCGGCGCGTCGGCGGTGCTGGCGGAGACGCTCGGATCCGTCGGGTCGATGCTGCACGGAGGCAGCTCGAAGATCGCGGTCGGCGTGGACCTGAACTGCACCCATCACCGAGGGGCACGGTCGGGCCTGGTCACCGGAGTGGCGACGCCGGTACACCGGGGACGCTCCACGGCGACGTACGAGGTCGTCATCAGCGACGAGGAAGGACGGCGGGTGTGCACCGCCCGGCTCACCTGCCTGCTGCGGGACGCCAATCCCGGCGACGGCGCCCGGATGATTTCCGCCGGATGACCGCGCGGGCCGGTCGCCCCGACTTACGGCCACGACCGGCCACAGCCAGGCGAACCGGGTAGCGGGTACCGTCGTTCCATGAGGCCGCTCCCATGACCGGCATCGGCCCCGTCGAGCCCGTCAACTCGGCGGAGACCGGCGAGAGTTACGACGTGATCGGCGCCGACGCGCCACGGCTCACGGACCGGCTCGCCCAGCGGTGGCACGGACTGCCGCGACGGGCCAGGCAGGGCGTCCTCGCGGCAACGGCCGCCGCCGCTACGGCGATCGGCGCCCTGGTCCTCGCACCCGACAGCAACCCCGCCCCACCTCTCCCACCCCGTCCCGTCCCCTGGCCCGCCAACGTCACCACCTGGCACTACGCGGGACTCGCCGCACCCCTCAACTCCGCGAAAACCAGCGGGCGGTATCGTTTCGCCGTAACCGTCGACAGCGGCCCGCCCGTGACCCTGACGGTCACCGGCGCCGCCTTCCCCGGGCTCCGGGCCCGGGCCGTACCCGAATCCGCCTTCACCGTCCGCGCCGGAACGACCCGCCGCATCACCGTCGAGATATCCGTATCCGACTGCTCCGGCCTCCCCCTGAATGCGGACCTTTCTCTTCTCGACGTAACGCTGCGTAACACACGCGCAATACAGCGACACAGTTTCATCTTCGGCCGCGCCCACTCCAGGGATCTTTCCGCGCTCTTGAACAACGTCTGCGGGCCTCCACCCGCGGCGCCGGGCCCGCGGCCAACCGGAAGTGCGGGTTCTCAGCATGCGGACTGAGAGCACCCCCACTAAAACGGCCGAGAGCCCCCTTTACCGAGGCTTGCCCTCCACCACGTCATAACAAGAAAGTCACAAGCCCGCGCACAGCGATGCCCAGCACTACAAACCGGGCTTAGAGTCACGGCCAGTCACCGCTCCATCGGGAGTTCGGTACCAGCGCGGCACCCGCCGTCCCCCACAAGGGGTGACAGTGCCTGCGGAAAGGACTGATTGTGCGACGTTCCTTGGTGATACTTAGCTCCGTTCTCGCGACCGGCGCTCTGACGCTCACCGCCTGCGGCTCCCGAGACGACAACGGCGGCGGCGACAGTGGCGACAACGGTGGCGGCACCACGCTGACCATCGGCGTCGACGCCCCGTACACGGGCGAGAACTCCACCACCGGCCTCGGGATCCGCTACGGCGCCCAGATCGCCGTCGACGACGCCAACAAGAACAAACTCGTTCCCGGCG
Source organism: Streptomyces lincolnensis (assembly GCF_001685355.1). GTDB lineage: Bacteria > Actinomycetota > Actinomycetes > Streptomycetales > Streptomycetaceae > Streptomyces > Streptomyces lincolnensis. The sequence goes on from NZ_CP016438.1 coordinate 2,767,332, forward strand.
TCACCTTCAAGATCAAGGCCCTGGACGACAAGGCGCAGCCCGCCACCGGCCAGTCCAACGCCACCGCCATCACCGGCGACAAGACGGCCGTCGGCGCCGTCGGCCCGCTGAACTCCGGCGTCGCCCAGACCATGCAGCAGGTCTTCGCCTCGGCCAACATGGTCCAGATCTCCCCGGCCAACACCAACCCCCAGCTGACCCAGGGCAAGAACTGGCAGACGGCCAAGGAGCGGCCGTACAAGACGTACTTCCGCACCGCCACCACCGACGAGCTCCAGGGCAGCTTCGCCGCCGGCTACGCCTTCAACGACCTCAAGAAGAAGAAGGTCTTCGTAGTCGACGACAAGCAGACCTACGGCGCCGGCCTGGCGAAGATCTTCAGCGACCAGTTCAAGAAGCTCGGCGGCCAGGTCGTCCAGACCGACCACGTCAACACCGGCACCAAGGACTTCGGCTCCCTGGTCACCAAGATCAAGAACTCCGGCGCCGACCTGCTCTACTACGGCGGCCAGTACGACGAGTCCTCCCTGCTCACCAAGCAGATGAAGGACGCCAACGTCAAGATCCCGCTGTTCGGTGGTGACGGCATGTACGCCTCCACCTACATCTCCGCCGCCGGCGCCTCCGCCGAGGGCGACCTCGTCACCGCGATCGGTGTCCCCGCCGACACCCTCCCGGCCGCCAAGGACTTCATCGCCACCTACAAGTCCAAGGGCTACAAGGGTGACTACGGCGCCTACGGTGCCTACGCCTACGACGCCACCACCGCCATCATCAAGGCCGTGAAGGCCGCCGTGGACGCCAACGACGGCAAGGTCCCCAGCGACATCAACGCCCTGCGCTCCTCCGTCGTCGACGGCGTCCAGAAGTCCGACTTCGAGGGCCTCACCGGCAAGGTCTCCTTCGACCAGTACGGCGACACCACCAACAAGCAGCTGACCGTCTACCAGGTCGAAAAGGGCAAGTGGAAGGCAGTCGACACCGGCACCGCCGACCTCGGCTGACCCCAGGACCCCACAGCACACCGCTCACGGGCCGCGCGGAAGGAGGACCCCGACCGCGCGGCCCGTTTCCACACCCGGACTTCCGCACACCAGTGCACCCCAGACCCTGCACGCCACCAGTGCACACGACCACCACCAGCGACATGGAGGCCACGCGGTGAACACCCTGCCGCAGCAGCTGGCCAACGGGCTGCTCCTAGGCTCGATGTACGGGCTGATCGCCATCGGCTACACGATGGTGTACGGCATCGTCCAGCTCATCAACTTCGCGCACGGCGAGATCTTCATGACCGGGGCCTTCGGCGCCCTGACGGTCTACTTCTACATCCTGCCCGACGGCACCACGATGGCCCTGGCCATCCCGCTGATGCTGATCGGCGGCGCCCTCGTCGCCATCCTCATCGCCGTCGGAGCGGAACGGTTCGCCTACCGCCCGCTGCGCGGAGCACCACGGCTAGCCCCCCTCATCACCGCGATCGGCCTCTCCCTGGCCCTCCAGGAAGTCGTCCGCAACTTCTACCCCGGCGCCGACCGCACCCGCGCCTTCCCCGGCCTGGACACCACCCGCGACATCGGCTCCGTCACCATCAAGGACGCCGACATCTTCCTCGTCGTGGCCGCCGTCGTCTGCATGGCCACCCTGGCCTTCTTCGTCCGCAAGTCCCGCACCGGCCGCGCCATGCAGGCCACCGCCCAGGACCCGGACACCGCCCAGCTCATGGGCATCGACACCAACCGCATCATCGTCATCGCCTTCGCCATCGGCGGCTTCTTCGCCGCCGTCGCCGCCGTCGCCTACGGCCTCAAATACGGCAACGTCGACTACCGCATGGGCTTCCTCATGGGGCTGAAGGCCTTCACCGCGGCCGTGCTGGGCGGGATCGGCAACATCTACGGCGCCATGCTCGGCGGCCTCGTCCTGGGCGTCGCCGAGACCCTCGCCTCCGCCTACATCGACGGCATCCCCGGCATGCAGCAGCTCGGCGGCCAGGGCTGGTCCGACGTGTGGGCCTTCGTCCTGCTCATCCTCGTGCTGCTCCTCAGGCCACAGGGCCTGCTCGGCGAACGCGTAGCGGACAGGGCGTGATCACATGACCGAGACCAAGAACACCACCCCCTCGGCCGGGAACGCCCCCGCCCCCGGGGCCCGCGGCCTCCTCCCGCTCCCGGTCGCGGCGGCCCGCGCACTCCTCCTCGCCGGAGGCATCGCCACCGCCGCGTCCACGTTCCTCGCCTGGACCTGGACCTCCGCGTTCCCCGGTGACCTCACCGTCACCGGCTACCCCGGCGGCCTCCAGTGGCTCACCTTCACCGCCGGCATCATCACCACCCTGTTCGCCCTGGCCTCCTACGGCATCCGCGGCCTCGGCTGGCTCATCCCCGCCCGCAACAACGCGCCGCTCTTCCTGAGCGCCCTCGGCGGCTTCGGCGTCACCTGGTACACCGTCCTCGCGATCAGCGTCGACCTCGGCGGCCTCGCCAACCTCGAACCCGGCGGCTTCATCGCCGCCATCGCCTCCCTGCTCCCCGTCCTCGGCGCCCTCTCCCTCCCGGAGAAGACCACCGGCGGCACCAAAGAGCACTTCAAGGCCTACATCACCAAGGCCGAACAGATCCCCGCCCCCCAGGACCTCGCGCCCTGGATCGAGCGGGCCGTCATCACCGTCGTCACGATCATCGGTCTGGGTGTCTTCACCTACGGCATCGACACCGAGTACGGCGAGCTGTTCATCGGCTACCTGTTCGTAGTCGTGTTCTCGATCTGGGCCCTGCACACCGCGGGCCTGCTGGACCGCTTCTCCCGGCTGGTCGCCCACCACCGCAGCTTCACCCTCGCCATGGGCTTCGCCGCCGCGATCGCCTTCCCCTTCACCCAGACCGACGACCACTACGCCAACATCGGCGTCAACATCCTCATCTTCGGCACCGTCGCCCTCGGCCTCAACATCGTCGTCGGCCTCGCCGGACTCCTCGACCTCGGCTACGTCGCCTTCCTCGGCGTCGGCGCCTACACCGCCGCCCTGGTCTCCGGCTCCGAATTCTCCACCTTCTCCGGCGTCCACTTCCCCTTCTGGGCCGCCGCCCTCACCGGCGCCGCCGCCTCCCTGGTCTTCGGCATCCTCATCGGCGCCCCCACCCTGCGCCTGCGCGGCGACTACCTCGCCATCGTCACCCTCGGCTTCGGCGAGATCTTCCGCATCGCCGTCAACAACATGGACGGCGACTCCGGACCCGACATCACCAACGGACCCAACGGCATCCCCGCCATCCCCGACCTCAAACTCCTCGGCTTCGACCTCGGCCAGCCCCACGACATCGCCGGCTTCACCCTGGGCCGCTTCGCCAACTACTACCTCCTCATGGTCCTGATCATGGCCATCGTCGTCCTGGTCTACACCCGCGCCGCCGACTCCCGCATCGGCCGCTCCTGGATCGCCATCCGCGAAGACGAAACCGCCGCCACCGCCATGGGCATCAACGGCTTCCGCGTCAAACTCATCGCCTTCGCCCTCGGCGCCGCCCTGGCGGGCCTGGCCGGAACCGTCTCCGCCCACGTCACCTACAGCGTCGTGCCCACCCCGTACCAGTTCGCCGGGTCCACCCCGCCCAACTCCGCCTTCCTGCTCGCGGCAGTGGTCCTGGGCGGCATGGGCACGGTCGCCGGACCCATCCTGGGCGCCGCCCTGCTCTACCTGCTGCCCGAGAAGCTCGTCTTCCTCCAGGACAAATCGCTGCTCGCGTTCGGCATCGCGCTGATCCTCCTGATGCGCTTCCGCCCCGAAGGCATCATCGCCAACCGCCGCCGCCAGCTCGAATTCCACGAGACCGGCCAACTCGACGTACCAGATCAGACGACGCTCACCGACACACCCGGGACCGTCACCAAGGCGGGGGCGTGACCACCATGACCACACCTGTACTCGAAGCCCGCAACGTGACCATGCGCTTCGGCGGTCTCACCGCCGTCCGCTCGGTCGACTTCACCGTCAACGCCGGCGAGATCGTCGGACTGATCGGCCCCAACGGCGCCGGCAAGACCACCTTCTTCAACTGCCTGACCGGCCTCTACGTCCCCACCGAAGGCACGGTCTCCTACAAAGGCACCGTCCTGCCGCCCAAGCCGCACCTGGTCACCAAGGCCGGCATCGCCCGCACCTTCCAGAACATCCGCCTGTTCGCCAACATGACGGTCCTGGAAAACGTCCTCGTCGGCCGCCACACCCGCACCAAGGAAGGTCTGTGGTCCGCCCTGCTGCGCGGCCCCGGCTTCAAGAAGGCGGAAAAGGCCAGCGAGGAAAGGGCCATGGAACTCCTGGAGTTCATCGGCCTCGCCGCCAAGCGGGATCACCTCGCGAGGAACCTGCCCTACGGTGAGCAGCGCAAGCTGGAGATCGCCCGCGCGCTGGCGAGCGAGCCGGGCCTGCTGCTGCTGGACGAACCGACGGCCGGCATGAACCCGCAGGAAACCCGCGCGACCGAGGAACTCGTCTTCGCCATCCGCGACAAGGGCATCGCCGTCCTGCTCATCGAGCACGACATGCGCTTCGTGTTCAACCTCAGCGACCGCGTCGCCGTCCTGGTCCAGGGCGAAAAACTCGTCGAGGGCACCTCCGAGGTCGTCCAGGCCGACGAACGCGTCATCGCCGCCTACCTCGGCGAACCCTTCGAGGGCGACCCCGGCCAGGCGGAGGCCGCCGAAGTCGCGGCCGCCGAAGCCGCCGCCGAAGCGCCCAGCACGACCAGCAAGGGAGAAGCCCAGTGACCGCACTCCTCGAAGTCGAGGACCTGAGGGTCTCCTACGGCAAGATCGAAGCCGTCAAGGGCATCTCCTTCAGCGTCGAAGCCGGCCAGGTCGTCACCCTCATCGGCACCAACGGCGCCGGCAAGACCACCACGCTCAGGACCCTGTCCGGTCTGCTGAAGCCCGCCTCCGGCAAGATCATGTTCGACGGGAAGCCCCTCAACGGCATCCCCGCCCACAAGATCGTCTCCTTCGGCCTGGCCCACTCCCCCGAAGGCCGGCACATCTTCCCCCGCCTGACGATCTTCGAGAACCTCCAGCTCGGAGCGTTCCTGAGGAAGGACAAGGAGGGGATCGAGAAGGACATCCAGCGCGCCTACGACCTCTTCCCCATCCTGGGCGAACGCCGCAGCCAGGCCGCCGGCACCCTCTCCGGCGGCGAACAGCAGATGCTCGCCATGGGCCGGGCCCTGATGTCCCAGCCGAAGCTGCTCATGCTGGACGAGCCCTCCATGGGCCTCTCCCCCATCATGATGCAGAAGATCATGGCGACCATCGTCGAGCTGAAGTCCCAGGGCACCACGATCCTGCTGGTCGAGCAGAACGCCCAGGCGGCGCTCTCCCTCGCCGACCAGGGACACGTCATGGAAGTCGGCAACATCGTGTTGTCCGGCACCGGACAGGACCTGCTGCACGACGAGTCGGTACGCAAGGCCTACCTCGGCGAGGACTGACGTACCCGGAGATACGACGAGGCCCGCGCCCCCTCCACGGGGACGCGGGCCTCGCTCATGCTCGGGGGCCGGGCGGGTCAGCCCTTGTTCTTCTTCTCGTCCGCGTCCTGGATGACGGCCTCCGCCACCTGCTGCATCGACATCCGACGGTCCATCGACGTCTTCTGGATCCAGCGGAACGCGGCGGGCTCACTCAGGCCGTACTCCGTCTGAAGGATCGACTTCGCGCGGTCCACCAGCTTGCGGGTCTCCAAGCGCTGCGTGAGGTCCGCGACCTCGTTCTCCAGCTCCCTCAGTTCCGTGAACCGCGAGACCGCCATCTCGATCGCCGGCACCACGTCACTCTTGCTGAACGGCTTCACGAGATACGCCATCGCACCGGCGTCCCTCGCCCGCTCGACCAGATCGCGCTGCGAGAACGCGGTGAGCATCAGCACCGGGGCGATCCGGTCCTCGGCGATCTTCTCGGCCGCGGAGATGCCGTCCAGCTTCGGCATCTTCACGTCCAGGATCACCAGGTCAGGCTTGTGCTCACGGGCCAACTCCACGGCCTGCTCACCATCGCCCGCCTCACCTACGACGGTGTAGCCCTCCTCCTCCAGCATCTCTTTGAGGTCGAGGCGGATCAGTGCCTCGTCCTCGGCGATGACGACACGGGTCGTCAGCGGAGGCACGTGCGACTTGTCGTCGTCGGGCGCGTCTACGGGCTGGGGCGACTCGGGGGCGGTCACGGGGGCTCCTTGTTACGGGCCGGGCGGTACAGCTGCTTATGCAGCCTACCTAGAGGCGGGGACCTGCGGTGACCCGGTACACTTCCCGACAGCCCACCAGCTTGCCCGGTTGGAGGAACTGGTCAGACTCGCGGTGCTCAAACCACCGTGCCTTAGGGCATGTGGGTTCGAATCCCACACCGGGCACTTAAGAAGCGGATGCTCACGTTCTCGTGAACATCCGCTTTTTGCTGCACGCAGTCGCGATCACTCACTCAGAGTAGCCGTATGAACTTTCACGGCACTGAGGTTCGACACAAAGCGCTCACGCTCTTGCGCGGCGGCACAAGAAACGCGGAAGTCGCACGGCGACTTAACGTGCCACTCGGCACGGTCGGCTACTGGAAGCACATGGACCGAGCGAAACGCGGCGAGTGTCCAGGAACGCGGGATCCCAAATGCCCCCGATGCGACGGGCGCAAGCTCGATGACCCCGCCTACAGCTATCTGCTGGGTCTCTACCTCGGCGACGGCCACATCAGCCACTACTCCGAGCACCGAGTGCCCAACCTAATGATCACCTGCACCCAGTCATGGCCCGGCCTGATGGACGATTGCGAGCAGGCCATGCGCGCGGTCTTCCCCAACAACTCGGTCTGCCGCGTGCGCAGGACGGGGTGCAGCAACGTAAAGGTCTACTCGAAGCACCTGCACTGCCTCTTCCCCCAACACGGGCCCGGCAAGAAGCACGAGCGGACGATCGCCCTGGACCCGTGGCAACAGGAGATCGTCGACACGCACCCCTGGGAGTTCATCCGTGGGCTCATCCACTCCGACGGGTGCCGCATCACCAACTGGACCACCCGCCTCGTCGCCGGTGAGCGCAAGCGCTACGAATACCCCAGGTACTTCTTCGCCAACAAGTCGGACGACATCAGGAAGCTCTTCACCGACACCCTCGACAAGGTCGGTGTCGAGTGGACCATGCTCGCTCGCGGCTGCGACCCGTTCAACGTCTCGATCGCCCGGAAAGCCTCCGTAGCCCTCATGGACATCCACGTGGGCCCCAAACACTGACCCCCTACTTCACTCCTCCTCCCCGATGTGATGCACCCGGACCAGGTTCGTCGACCCGGAGACCCCGGGCGGCGAGCCGGCCGTGATGACGACCACGTCGCCCTTCTGGCAGCGGCCGTACTTCAACAACAACTCGTCCACCTGGTCGACCATCGCGTCGGTGGAGTCGACGTGCGGGCCGAGGAAGGTCTCGACGCCCCACGTCAGGTTCAGTTGGGAGCGAGTCGCCGGTTCCGGGGTGAAGGCCAACAACGGGATGGGTGACCGGTACCGCGAGAGTCGGCGGGCGGTGTCGCCGGACTGGGTGAAGGCGACGAGGAACTTGGCTTGGAGGAAGTCGCCCATTTCTGCCGCCGCTCGGGCCACGGCGCCGCCCTGTGTGCGGGGCTTGTTGCTTTCGGTCAGTGGGGGCAGGCCCTTGGCGAGGAGGTCTTCCTCCGCCGCTTCGACGATCTTGGCCATCGTCCGGACCGTCTCGATGGCGTGCTTGCCGACGCTGGTCTCGCCGGACAGCATCACCGCGTCCGTGCCGTCGATGACCGCGTTGGCGACGTCCGAGGCTTCCGCTCGCGTGGGACGGGAGTTGTCGATCATCGAGTCCAGCATCTGCGTGGCGACGATGACCGGCTTGGCGTTGCGCTTCGCCAGCTTGATCGCTCGCTTCTGGACGATGGGGACCTGTTCCAGGGGCATCTCGACGCCGAGGTCGCCCCGCGCGACCATGATGCCGTCGAAGGCGGCGACGATGTCCTCGATGGCGTCGACGGCCTGGGGTTTCTCGACCTTGGCGATGACCGGGAGGCGGCGTCCCGTCTCGTCCATGATGCGGTGGACGGCGTCGATGTCGCGGCCGGAGCGGACGAAGGACAGGGCGATGATGTCGCAGCCTGTGCGCAGAGCCCAGCGGAGGTCTTCTTCGTCCTTGGTGGAGAGAGCCGGGACCGATACGGCGACGCCCGGAAGGTTCAGGCCCTTGTGGTCGGAGACCATGCCTCCCTCCACGACCGTGGTGTGGACGTGGGGGCCGTCGACCGAGGCGACCTCCAGGCAGACTTTGCCGTCGTCCACGAGGATGCGTTCGCCGGGGATCACATCACCCGCGAGACCGGGGTATGTCGTGCCGCACTGTCGGCCGTCGCCCTCTACGCCCTCCTCCACGCTGATGGTGAAGGTGTCCCCGCGTTCGAGGAGTACGGGGCCTTCGGTGAAGTGGCCGAGGCGGATCTTCGGGCCTTGGAGGTCGGCGAGGATGCCGATGCTGCGGCCGGTTTCGTCGGAGGCCTTGCGGACGTGGTGGTAGCGCTCTTCGTGTTCGGCGTGGGTGCCGTGGCTGAGGTTGAGGCGGGCTACGTCCATGCCGGCGTCGACGAGGGCTTTGATCTGGTCGTATGTGTGGGTGGCGGGGCCCAGGGTGCAGACGATTTTTGCTCGGCGCATGGTGTGACCCTAGGCCTTACCGATGGGTAGGGATTTGGTGGAGCGTGACTGCTCAACAACCTTTGAATGAAGGGTTGTTGACAAGGGTTGAAGTGTGCGCCGGGGTGCTCGGACGAGCGTCAGAGCCGGGGTGGGGCCATGGTGAAGCGGGCGTTGACCTGGGCGTGGACGCGTTGGCGTTGGGGTTCGAGGTCGAGGGGTGCGGCGGCGGTGGTTTCGGCGGCGGCGGCCTGGGAGCGCATGCGGCCGCTGGGGGCGGCGGGGTAGGCGGGTGGGGCGGCTTCGGCGCCGATGTCGGCGAGTTCGACGAGGGCTGCCAGGGTGGTGTCGAGGGCTTCGGCGTATTCGCGGGCGCGTTGGACGGCTTCGCGGACTGCTTGTTGTCGGGCGCGCCGGTGGGCGGGTGAGTCGGGGCGCAGGGCCCACCAGGGTCCGTCGACGTGGGTGAGGTCGGTGTCGGCGAGGCGGGTGGTGAGTTCACCGAGGGCGGTGAAGTCGGTGAGTTCGGCGGTGATGTGGACGCGGCCGTGGTAGGCGTGGACGCGTTCGCCGCGGCCTTCTTTGAGTTGGGGGGTGATGGAGAAGGCGCCGGTTTCGAGGCGTTCGACGGCTTCGCCGTAGGACTTGAGGAGGTCGAGGGCGGCGGTGTTGCGGCGGGTGAGGTCGTCGAGGGCGGCGCGGCGGTCTTTGCCTCGGGAGGCGATGGTGAGGCGGATGCGGGCGATCTCGGGGTCGACTTCGAGGTGGGCTTCGCCGCGGACGGCGATGCGGGGGGCTTCGGGGGTGCCGTAGGGGACGGCGGGGCCGTGGTCGTCGGCGGGGGTGGTGGCCGGTGGGATGGTCATACGCCCCACTCTGTCACCGCTTACCTGCTTACGGCCCTTGCCGGTCATCAGATCGAAACCTGGCGGGTCTGTTCTGGGGCGGCATGTCCGGGTCAGAATCTACGCGCGTTGTTGACCATTCCCCGAGGAGTACGTGACATGCCGTTGAATCGCCGCAGGTTTCTGAAGAAGTCCGCCGTGACCGGGGCGGGGGTGGCGATGGCGAGTGCTGTGGCGGCTCCGGCGGCGCAGGCCGCGGAGGCGGGGAAGGGGCATCGGCCGGCGAAGCGGTATTCCCTGACGGTGATGGGGACGACCGACCTGCACGGCAACGTCTTCAACTGGGACTACTTCAAGGACGCGGAGTTCTCGGACGCCAAGGGCAACGCGAAGGGTCTGGCGCGGGTCTCGACGCTGGTGGATCAGGTCCGCCGGGAGAAGGGCCGCCGCAACACGATGCTGATCGACGCGGGTGACACCATTCAGGGCACCCCGCTGACGTACTACTACGCGAAGGTCGATCCGATCACCGCGCCGGGTGGTCCGGTGCATCCGATGGCCGCGGCGATGAACGCGATCGGGTATGACGCGGTGGCGCTCGGGAACCACGAGTTCAACTACGGCATCGAGACTCTGCGCAAGTTCGAGGAGCAGTGTGACTTCCCGCTGCTCGGGGCGAACGCGCTGGACGCGAAGACGCTGAGGCCGGCGTTCCCGCCGTACTTCATGAAGACGTTCCATGTGAAGGGCGCGCCGCCGGTGAAGGTGGCGGTGCTGGGGCTGACGAATCCGGGGATCGCGATCTGGGACAAGGCGTATGTGCAGGGCAAGCTGACGTTCCCGGGGCTGGAGGAGCAGGCGGCGAAGTGGGTGCCGAGGCTGCGGTCGATGGGTGCGGACGTGGTGGTGGTGTCGGCGCACTCGGGTTCGTCGGGGACTTCTTCGTACGGTGATCAGTTGCCGTACATCGAGAACTCGGCCGGGTTGGTGGCGCAGCAGGTGCCGGGGATCGACGCGATCCTGGTGGGGCATGCGCACACGGAGATCGCGGAGTTGCTGGTCACGAACGAGAAGACCGGGAAGACGGTCGTGCTGTCGGAGCCGCTGTGCTTCGCCCAGCGGCTCAGCCTGTTCGACTTCGAGCTGGTCTTCGCCAAGGGTCGCTGGTCGGTGGAGTCGGTGAAGGCGACCGTGCGTGACTCCAAGACGGTGGCCGACGACCCGAAGATCACCAAGTTGCTGAAGGACGACCACGACATCGTGGTGGCGTACGTCAACCAGGTGGTCGGTACGGCGACGGAGAAGCTGACGACGGTCGAGGCGCGCTACCAGGACGCTCCGATCATCGATCTGATCACCAAGGTGCAGGAGGATGTCGTCAAGGCGGCGCTGGCCGGGACCGAGCACGCTTCGCTGCCGGTGATCGCCCAGGCCTCCCCGTTCTCGCGGACGTCGGAGATCCCGGCCGGCGAGGTCACGATCCGGGACCTGTCCGGTCTGTATGTGTTCGACAACACGCTGGTCGCGAAGCTGATGACGGGTGCGCAGCTGAAGGCGTATCTGGAGTATTCGGCGGAGTACTTCGTGCAGACGGCGGCGGGTGCGGCGGTCGATGTGGAGAAGCTGACGAACGCGGGTGGCCGTCCGGACTACAACTACGACTATGTGTCGGGGTTGTCGTACGAGATCGACATCGCGCAGCCGGCGGGGTCGCGGATCAGGAATGTGACGTATGAGGGTGCCGCGCTGGACGACACGCAGAAGTTCGTGTTCGCGGTGAACAACTACCGGGCGAACGGTGGTGGGGCGTTCCCGCATGTCGCTTCGGCCCCCGAGCTGTGGTCGGAGTCGACGGAGATCCGGACGCGGATCGCGGAGTGGGTGACCGCGAAGGGTGTGCTGGATCCGAAGGACTTCGCGTCGGTGGGCTGGAAGCTGACGCGGAACGGTACGCCGGTCTTCTAGGGGACGTGGGGCGTTGGGTGAGGGCAGGACGGGTTCCGTCCTGCCCTCACCGTTTTCCTAGCGGCCGTCGATCAGCGGGGTGAGTGCCGGGGCCCGGCGGGCCGTCGGGATCTGCGGTGTGTGTTGTTCGAGGCCGAAGGTGGTGAAGGCGGTTCGGGTGGGGAGCGGGTAGGGGGCCTTGTCGGTGAGGGCGTTGAGGATGGTGGCGCTGCGCCAGGCGGCGAGGCCCAGGTCGGGGGTGCCGATGCCGTGGGTGTGGCGTTCGGCGTTCTGTACGTAGACGTGGCTGCCGGTGGCGGTGACGGAGGGGTCGAGGAGGAGGCGGAAGTGCTCGTCGACGCGGGGGCGTTCGCGGCTGTCGCGGCGTAGGTAGGGGTCGAGGCCGGCGAGGATGCGGTCGAGGGGGCGTTCGCGGTAGCCGGTGGCGAGGACGACGGCGTCGGTGGTGAGGCGTGAGCGGGTGTTCTGCTGGATGTGTTCCAGGTGGAGTTCGATCTTGGTGGTGGCGATGCGGCCGGCGGTGCGGACGCGGACGCCGGGGGTGAGGACGGCGTCGGGCCAGCCGCCGTGCAGGGTGCGGCGGTAGAGCTCGTCGTGGATGGCGGCGAGGGTGTCGGCGTCGATGCCCTTGTGGAGTTGCCACTGGGTGGTGACGAGGCGGTCGCGGACGCTTTCGGTGAGGGCGTGGAAGTAGCGGGTGTAGTCGGGGGTGAAGTGTTCGAGGCCGAGCTTGGAGTACTCCATGGGGGCGAAGGCCTCGGTGCGGCCGAGCCAGTGGAGTTTCTCGCGGCCGGTGGGGCGGTTGCGGAGCAGGTCGAGGAAGATCTCGGCGCCGGACTGGCCTGATCCGACGACGGTGATGTGGTCGGCGGCGAGGAGTGCGGTGCGGTGGTCGAGGTAGTCGGCGGCGTGGACGACGGGGACGGTGGGGGCCTCGACGAGGGGTTTGAGGGGTTCGGGGACGTACGGTTCGGTGCCGATGCCGAGGACGACGTTGCGGGTGTAGGTGCGGCCGAGGGCTTCGGCTTCGCCGTCGGCGTCGAGTTGGGTGAAGTCGACCTCGAAGACGTCGCGTTCGGGGTTCCAGCGGACGGCGTCGATCTGGTGGCCGAAGCGCAGTCCGGGGAGGTTCTCCGAGACCCAGCGGCAGTAGGCGTCATATTCGGCGCGCTGGATGTGGAAGCGCTCGGCGAAGTAGAAGGGGAAGAGGCGGTCGCGGGCCTTGAGGTAGTTGAGGAAGGTCCAGGGGCTGGTGGGGTCGGCGAGGGTCACCAGGTCGGCGAGGAAGGGGACTTGGATGGTGGCGCCGTCGATGAGGAGGCCGGGGTGCCAGTCGAAGGCGGGGCGTTGTTCGTAGAAGACGGCGTCGAGTTCGGTGAGGGGGTGGGCGAGGGCGGCGAGGGAGAGGTTGAAGGGGCCGATGCCGATGCCGACGAGGTCGCGGGGTGCGTCGGGCTCGTGGGGTGGGGGGTGGTGCGTCATGGGGGTGGGGTTCCTTCCACGAGTTTCAGCAGCCCGGCCAGGTCGTCGGGCGTGGTGCGGGGGTTGAGGAGGGTGGCTTTGAGCCAGAGGCGGCCGTCGAGGCGGGTGCGGCCGAGGACGGCGTGGCCCTGGTGGAGGAGGTGGCGGCGTATGTGGGCCACGGTGTCGTCGTCGGCTCCGGTGGGGCGGAACAGGACGGTGCTGAGGGTGGGCCGGTCGTGGAGTTCGAGGGCGGGGTGTGCGTCGACGAGGTCGGCGAGTCGGTGGGCGTGTGCGCAGACCTGGTCGACGAGGGCGCCGAGTCCGGTGCGGCCGAGGGTGGCGAGGGTGACGGCGGTCTTGAGGATGTCGGGGCGGCGGGTGGTGCGCAGGGAGCGGCCGAGGAGGTCGGGGAGGCCGGCTTCGGTGTCGTCGTCGGCGTTGAGGTAGTCGGCGTGGTGGTGGAGGGCTGTGAGGTCGTGGGGGTCGCGTACGGCGAGGAGGCCGGCGGCGACGGGTTGCCAGCCGAGTTTGTGCAGGTCGAGGGTGACGGTGTCGGCGGCGCTCAGGCCGGCGAGTTTGTGTCGGTGCCGGGTGCTGAACAGCAGTCCGCCTCCGTATGCCGCGTCGACGTGCAGGCGGGCTCCGTGGGTTGAGCAGATGGCGGCGATCTCGGGGAGCGGGTCGATGAGTCCGGCGTCGGTGGTGCCCGCGGTGGCGGTGACGAGATGAGGGCCGGGGAGGTCGGTGAGGGCGGCGTCCAGGGCGGCGGGGTCGAGGGTGCCGGCCGGGGCGGGGACGGTCACCGGTTCGGGCAGGCCCAGTAGCCAGGCGGCGCGTGGCAGGGAGTGGTGGGCGTTGGCGCCGCAGACCGGGCGGACGCCGGCACCGAGGGCTTCTCTGGCGAGGAGGAGGGCCAGTTGGTTGGATTCGGTGCCGCCGGTTGTCGCCAGGGCGGCGGGCGCGTGGTCGGGTCCCAGCGCGTGGTCGGGTCCGGGCGCGTCGTCGGGTCCGGGCGCGTCGTGGCTTGTCGCGCCCCGCGGCGGAGCCGTACGCCGGTGCGGCCCCGCGCCGCTGGGTGTCTCACCGTAGACCTCGCGCGCGAGTGCCCGTGTGACGAGTTCCTCCAGTTCGGAGGCCGCCGGTGCCTGGTCCCAGGAGTCCAGGGACGGGTTGAGGGCGCTTGCCGCGAGGTCTGCCGCGACCGCGACGGCGAGGGGCGGGCAGTGCAGGTGGGCGGCGCACCAGGGGTGCGCGGGGTCGGCGGCGCCCTCGGCGAGGGCGTGGACGAGGCGGCGCAGGGCGTCCGGGTCGCCTTCTTCGGGGAGTACGTCCGCCACCGCCTCGCGGATCCGTGCGGCGACCGCGTCGGGTCCTCCCGCCGGGAGTGGTCCGCCGCGGGCCCTGCCGCCGGTGTGCAGCGCGTCGAGGACGGTGGTGAGCAGGGGCCGCAGGGCGTGGGGGCCTTCGGGGCCTGAGGCGAGCGGCGGGGTGCTCATCGTTGTCCTCCGGGGCGCGCGGCTGGAGTTCCAGCTTGTACGCGGTGGTGGGGGCGCGCCCGAAAACCTCAACGATGAGAACCCGAAAGGGGGTACTGCCGTGCGGGGAAAACGTGTGGGCCCCGGCCGGGACCCGGGTCACCGGCCGGGGCCGCGGATCACTGCGGCTGCTCCCCGCGCACCCGCAACGCCCTGGTGAGGTCGTCCAGTTGGTCGGCGAGCTTGCGCCGCAGTGCCGGGATCGGGTCCGCATCGCGCAGACAGGCCTCGCCGAGGTCGAGGGTGTCGGCGTCCACGGCGTGGGCGGGGAAGGCCCAGCGGCCGGCGGCGTCGGCGATGGCGGGGCCGCGGCGGGCGGCCACGGCGACGGCGTCCTGGTAGTAGCGGGGGACGTACCGCCGTACCAGGTCGGTCTGTTCGGGCTGCCAGAAGCCCTGGGCGGTGGCGGTGAACAGGTAGTTGGACAGGTCGTCGCCGCTGAACATGGCCTCCCAGGCCGCCGCTTTGGCCTGGGGGTCGGGCAGGGCGGCCCGGCAGCGGGCGGCGCCCTCCTGGCCGGTGGCGCTGGGGTCCTGGATGAGTTCGGCCTCGATGACGGCCTCGTCGATCGCGCCGAGGACGGCGAGGCGGCCGAGGATGCGCCAGCGCAGCTCGGGGTCGAGTTCGGGGCCGCCGGGGACGGTGCCCTCGGAGAACCAGGCGCTGATCGTGTCCGGCTGGGCGGCGACGTCGATGAAGTGGCGTACGGCGATCAGGCGCAGGCCGGGGTGGTCGCCGTCTTCGGTGCGGCGGATGAGGTCGCGGCACAGGGAGGTGAGGGTGGCCAGGGCGGCGGGCCGGTCCTCGGGGGCGAGGTAGCGGTCGGCGACCTGGGTGGCGGCGAAGGCGAGGACACCCTGGACGAGGGCGAGGTCGGTTTCGTGAGGGAGGTGGGTGCGGGCGGTGTCCAGGTAGGCGGCGGGCGGGAGGTCGCCGTCGCGTACGGCGTCGCGCAGGGCGTTCCAGACGACCGCGCGGGTGAGGGGGTCGGGCAGGCCGCAGAGGTTGGCGCGGACGGTGTTGAAGGAGTCGGTGTCGAAGCGGATCTTGGCGTAGGTGAGGTCGCTGTCGTTCAGCAGCAGGAACGCGGGGTGCTTGCCGAGGGGCAGGGGTTCGGTCTGCGGGATGTCGAGGTCGAGGCGTCGGCGCAGGACGAGGTGGCGGCTCTCGTCGGCGACGTCCTCGTCGTAGAGGCCGACGGCGATGCGGTGGGGGCGGCTGCCGGTGTGGTCGACGGTCAGGGTGTAGGTGCCTTCGTCGCCGCGGGTCACGGTCGGCCGGAGGGTGTCGACGCCGGTGGTGCGCAGCCAGGCGTCGGCCCAGGCGTTGACGTCGCGGTCGGTGTTGGCGGCGAGGGAGTCGATGAAGTCGGCGAGGGTGGCGTTGGCGAACCGGTGCCGGGCGAAGTGGGTGTTGATGCCGGCGAGGAAGTCCTTCTCGCCGAGCCAGGTCACCAGCTGGCGCAGGGCGGAGGCGCCCTTGGCGTAGGAGATGCCGTCGAAGTTGAGCAGGGCGGCGGCGGTGTCGTCGACCTTGTCGGGGGCGACGGGGTGGGTGGAGGGGCGCTGGTCGGCGTCGTAGCCCCAGGCCTTGCGGATGACGCCGAAGTCGGTCCAGGTGCCGGTGAAGCGGGTGGCTTCGGTGAGGGTCTGGTAGCCCATGTACTCGGCGAAGGACTCGTTCAGCCAGATGTCGTCCCACCACTTGAGGGTGACGAGGTCGCCGAACCACATGTGGGCCATCTCGTGGGCGATGACCATGGCGCGGGTCTGGCGTTCGGTGTCGGTGACGGCGGAGCGGTAGACGAACTCGTCGCGGAAGGTGACCAGTCCGGGGTTCTCCATGGCGCCGGCGTTGAACTCGGGGACGAACGCCTGGTCGTAGGAGTCGAAGGGGTAGGGCTCCTCGAACTTCTCGTGGTAGCGGTCGTAGCACTGCTTGGTGATCTCGAACAGTTCGTCGGCGTCCGGGTCGAGGTGGGGTGCGAGGGAGCGGCGGCAGTGGATGCCGAAGGGCAGGCCGCGGTGTTCGGTGCGCACCGAGTGCCAGGGGCCGGCGGCGACGGCGACGAGGTAGGTGGAGATGAGGGGGGTGGGGGCGGCCTGCCAGCGGCCCTCGCCGAGGTGTTCGGTGAGGGAGTTGGCGAGGACGGTCCAGTTCTCGGGGGCGGTGACGGTGAGGTCGAAGACGGCCTTGAGGTCGGGCTGGTCGAAGGCGGCGAAGACGCGCTGGACGTCGTCCATGAACAGCTGGGTGTAGACGTAGGTCTCGCCGTCGGTGGGGTCGGTGAAGCGGTGCATGCCTTCGCCGGTGCGGGAGTAGCGCATGGCGGCGTCGACGCGCAGTTCGTGTTCGCCGGGGGTGAGGTTCTTCAGGGGGAGCCGGTTCTCGTCCAGGGTCTCCGGGTCGAGGGGCTGTCCGTCGAGGGTGACGGAGCGCAGTTCGGCGGGCCTGACCTCGACGAAGGTGTCCGTGGCGTCCTGGTCCGCGCGTACGGTGAACCTGATGACGGTGCGGGAGTCGAAGGTGGCGTCCCCGGCGGTCAGATCGAGGTCGATCGTGTAGTGGTGGACGTCGAGGAGCCGGGCTCGGGTCTGCGCTTCGTCGCGCGTCAGTACGGACATGCAGGACATGCTGCCTGATGGCGCAGGCCAGGCACAGAGGCGGATCGGTACGCGGCCTATGTCCGGTCCTGTTCGAGCTCCCCGTCGTGCGCCCCTTGGGCGCGTTGGGTCGGAACGCGGGAGTCCGGGTGGGGCAGGGCGGGGCGGGCGGGGTGTTCTCCTGCTTCGGCGTGGTCCTTGACCAGGGCGCGTAACTCCCGCACTTCGTGTTCGAGGGCGAGGTGGCGTTGGTGGGCGTCGAACAGGTAGCGGACCTTGGTGCGCAGGGCCCAGGGGTCGATGGGTTTCATGACGAGGTCGGCGACGCCCAGTGCGAAGGCGGTGGAGGTGAGTTCGTGGTCCGGGCCGAAGCCGGTGAGGAGGACGACGGGGATGTGCTGGGTCTGTTCCAGGCGGCGCAGGTAGCGCACGACGTCGAGGCCGCTGACGCCGGGCATGCGCACGTCGAGGAGGAGGAGTCCGACCCGGCCGCGGAGCACCTGTTTGAGGGCCTCGTCGCCGCTGGTGGCGCGGGCCAGGAGGTAGCCCAGCGGCGCCAGGGCGCTCTCCAGCGCGTACAGCGTGTCCTCGTGGTCGTCGACGATGAGGATCTTGGCATCCGACGGCATGGCCCGACGTCCCTCCCGCGTGGGACAACCAGCTTATGTCCGAAGCGCTGACGGTACGTGCCCCCCGGCTGACAAGGAGTGCACAGCGCAGCATGCCTCTCCCGGGGCCTCGTGTCACGACCCCGGGAGGACGGGAATCGGCCGGGCCGGCCCTGATTTCAGCTCGCCTGGGGTGTCGGTCCGTTGAGGGTGTCCTCGGCGATGCGCTCGTGGTGTCTGATCACTTCGCCGATGATGAAGTTGAGGAACTTCTCGGCGAAGGCCGGGTCGAGTTTGGCGTTCTCGGCCAGGGTGCGCAGGCGCTCGATCTGGCGGGCCTCGCGGGCCGGGTCGGCGGGCGGCAGTTGGTGCCTGGCTTTGAGGTGGCCGACCTGCTGGGTGGCTTTGAAGCGTTCGGCGAGCATGTGGACGACGGCCGCGTCGATGTTGTCGATGCTGTCGCGCAGCCGGGCGAGCTCCTCGCGGACGGCGGGGTCGATGTCGCCGGTCGGGGTGTTGCTGGTGGTCATGGCGAAACCCTACGTGCCGTGCGGTCAGCGGTTTCCGGGTGAGGGTCCGGGTGCGGGTCCGGGGCGGTCTGCCGGGCGGGGATCCTGGGCGGATCGTCGGGGTCGGGGACCTGGTTGCTCCAGCCGCCGGGGACGGCGCGGCCCTGGGTGGCGCGGAAGCGGACGGGGGCGGTGCCGACGCGGCGGGTGAACAGGCGGGAGAAGTAGGCGGGGTCGTCGTATCCGACGCGGCGGGCGACGGCGGCGACGGGCAGGTCGGTGGCGGCGAGGAGTTCCTTGGCGCGGCCGAGGCGGATGCCGAGCAGGTAGTCCTTGGGGCTGCATCCGGCGCCGCGGCGCACGGCGGTGCGCAGTTCGGCGGCGCTCATGCCGTGCCGGGCGGCGTGGTCGGCGACGGACAGGGGCAGGCAGGCGTCGCGGGCGAGGGCCTTGAGGACCAGGTCGCCGTCGGGGGCGAGGTCGGCGCGGGCGCGGCGCAGGGCGACGAGGAGTTCGTGGACGGCGGCGCCGGTCTCGACCTCCAGCAGCGGGTTGTCGCGGCGGGCGGCGCGCGCCATGCGGGCGATGACCCCGCGGGGGCCGGTGGCGTCCGACAGCGGCACCACCGGGCGGTCGGGTTCGATGTAGCCGAGTTCGGTGTAGGAGGCGGTGGCGGGCCCGGCGAAGTCGACGAAGCCCTCGTCCCAGCCGGTGGCGGTGTCGGGCGCGTAGTGGTGCGGTACGCCCGGGGTGAGCCAGAGCAGCGCGGGTGCGGTGACGGTCGTGCGGCGGCCGTCGGGGGTGGCGTACCAGCCGCCGCCGGTGCTGATCACGACGGCGACGTGGTGGTCGAGGATCCGGGGTCCGACGGTGGGCAGCGCGCCGTACTGGAGGCCGACGCCGAGGCAGACGAGGCCGAGCCGGTGGTGGGCCGGGCCGGGCGTGAAGAACCGCATCCAGGTGTGGTACATCCGCGGTCCCCTCCATGCTGCCGTGTCCAAGTGGCGCCGATCTTTGTCCATGGACGTGATCACCGCCAGAGGGTGAGGGTGGAGCGCATGAGCGAGTTCACGGTGGGGGACACGGACTTCCTGCTGGACGGCCGGCCGGTGCGGCTGCTGTCCGGGGCGCTGCACTACTTCCGGGTGCACGAGGAGCAGTGGGGTCACCGGCTGGCGATGCTGCGGGCGCTGGGCCTGAACTGCGTGGAGACGTACGTGCCGTGGAACCTGCACGAGCCGCGGCCGGGTGGGTTCCGGGACGTGGCGGCCCTGGGCCGGTTCCTGGACGCGGCGCGGGCGGCGGGGCTGTGGGCGATCGTGCGGCCGGGGCCGTACATCTGCGCCGAGTGGGACAACGGCGGGCTGCCGCACTGGCTGGCCGGGCACCCGCGCACGAGCGAGGCGCGCTATCTGGAGCAGGTGGGGCGCTGGTTCGCGCGGCTGCTGCCCGAGATCGTGTCCCGGCAGATCGACCGCGGCGGCCCGGTGCTGATGGTCCAGGTGGAGAACGAGTACGGCAGCTACGGTTCGGACGCGCGCTACCTGGAGCGTCTGGCCGACCTGCTGCGCGCCGGGGGCGTCACGGTGCCGCTGTGCACGTCGGACGGCCCGGAGGACCACATGCTCACCGGCGGCTCGCTGCCCGGGGTGCTCGCCACGGTGAACTTCGGCTCCCACGCGCGCGAGGCGTTCGGGGCGCTGCGCCGGCACCGGCCCGCCGGGCCGCTGATGTGCATGGAGTTCTGGTGCGGCTGGTTCGACCACTGGGGCGAGGAGCATGTCGTACGGGATCCGGCGGACGCGGTGGGGGGTCTGCGGGAGATCCTGGAGTGCGGGGCGTCGGTGAATCTGTACATGGCGCACGGGGGCACCAGCTTCGCGGGCTGGGCGGGCGCCAACCGGGGTGGTGAGGTCCAGGACGGGCCGTTCCTGCCGGATGTGACGTCCTACGACTACGACGCCCCGGTCGACGAGTACGGGCGCCCCACGGAGAAGTTCTGGCGTATGCGCGAGGTCCTCGCCGAGTACGCCGGGGCACCGCTGCCCGAGCCGCCCGCCCCGCCCACCGCGCTGGGCGTCACGACCGAGGCACGTCTGACCGGCTGGGCGCACCTGGAGGACGTCCTGGAGGCGCTCGGGGGTCCGGAGACGGTGTCCGCGGTGCCGCCGACCTTCGAGGAGCTGGACGTCGACCGGGGCGTGGTGCGCTACGAGGTGACCGTGCCCGGACCCCGCCGGCCGTATCCGCTGACGGCGCGCGGGCTGCGGGACCGGGCCGTGGTGTACGTCGACGGCGAACCGGCGGGCGTGCTCACCGAGCACGACGACCGGCTGAAGGAGCCCGTCGCCGGGCACGCGCGCGTGGAGCTGTGGGTGGAGTCCCTGGGGAGGGTCGGCTACGGGCCGCGGACCGGCGAGGCCAAGGGGATCACCGGGGGGCTGCTGCACGAGCGCCAGTATCTGCACGGGGTACGCGCGCGGGGGCTGCGGCTGGACGCGCTGGACGGCGTGGGCGCCGTGAGCGCCGTCCCGTTCCGGGAGCCGCCGGGGGACGGCTCGCCGGGCCTGTACCGGGGCACCGTCACGGTCGCGGGGGCGGGCGACGCCTGTCTGGAACTGTCCGGCTGGACGCGGGGCTTCGTGTGGATCAACGGCTTCGGCCTGGGCCGTTACTGGAGCGCGGGCCCGCAGCGGTCGCTGTACGTGCCGGGGCCGGTGGTGCGGGAGGGCACCAACGAGATATGGGTACTGGAGTTCGAGCAGGCGGGGGCCGCCCCGCCCGTGCTCGGCCCCGTACCGGGGATCGGGACCCGCGAGAATCCCCCCGCCTGCCCGTAGAGTGGAATCGGGTTCACGGCCTCTTGGGGGTGCGGGCGTGGCGAACGACGGACCGGTCGAGCACGGCTACCCACACCTGGACACGGTGCGGGCCGCGATCACCGCGCTGTACAGGCGGCTGTCCTACGACACCATCCAGACGTTCGGGACCAGCGTGGTCCCCGCCGACGTGGCGTTCTCCGACAGCGACGACCTGTATCTGGGCACGCAGCGCGTGGCCCGTGAACTGGTGCGGCACTACCGGCTGCCGGACGCCCGGTTCGTCGTCAGCTTCCGTGAGATGACCCATGCGGCACACGTCGAACTCACCGCGGGACCCGAGTACTTCGTCGAGCTGAACGACCGGTTCCGCACCCATCGCCGTGACATCGGGGCGGCCCTCGCCCACGAGGTCATGCACGTCTATCTTCACCGCCTGGACCTGTCCTTCCCGGGCGTGCGGGACAACGAGATCCTCACGGACACGGCGACGACGTACCTGGGGGCGGGATGGCTGCTGCTGGACGCGTACCGGGAGGACTCGGCGTCCTCGCAGAAGCTGGGGTATCTCACGCCGGAGGAGTTCGGGTACGTGCTGGCCAAGCGGGCGCTGGTGTTCGGTGAGGACCCCTCCGTGTGGTTCACCAGCCCGCAGGCCTACACGGCGTACGTCAAGGGCATGGAACGGGCCCGGCAGGACGAGCAGCAGCCACCCCTGACGGCGGCGGGGTGGGCGGGGCGGCGCCGGTACGCCCGGGACCGGCGGCAGCTCGTCCCGGAGCCGCGGCCCGGAGTGCCGTACGCGTTCGCGCCGGACGGGGGTGGGGTGTTGCGGGTGTCGTTTCCCTGTCCTACGTGTCATCAGCGGATTCGGGTGCCGGTGCGGGGGCGGGTTCGGGCGCGGTGTGGGTTGTGTCGGACGGTTCTGGAGTGCGATACGTAAGCGCGCTGCGAAGGGGGTGCCTTGTGTTGTCGGGCGGCTACCGGCCCGTTGTGGCTGGTCGCGCAGTTCCCCGCGCCCCTTGAGTCAGTCAGCTTGCCGCTCCATATACCGGGCCCTGGGGCTGCGCCTCCTCAAGTAGCTTCAGTACCGCTCCTCCCGCCTCCTCCGGGGTCCAGCGCGCCCCCTTGTCGGCCGTCGGGCCCGGGCTCCAGCCCTCCATCACCGTGATACGGCCGCCCTCCGTCTCGAAGACGCGGCCCGTGACTCCCGTGCTCGCCGTCGAGCCCAGCCAGACGACCAGGGGGGAGACGTTCTCCGGGGCCATCGTGTCGAAGCCGGTGGGCGGGGCGGTCATGGTGGTGGCGAAGGTCTGGGCCGTCATGCGGGTGCGGGCGGCGGGGGCGATGGCGTTGACCTGGACGCCGTAGCGGGCGAGTTCGGCCGCGGCGACCAGGGTCAGGCCCACGATCCCGGCCTTGGCGGCGCTGTAGTTGCCCTGGCCGACCGAGCCCAGCAGACCGGCGCCGCTGCTGGTGTTGATGACGCGGGCCTCGGGTGTGCGGCCGGCCTTGGTTTCGGCTCGCCAGTGGGCGGCGGCGTGTTTGAGGGGGAGGAAGTGGCCTTTCAGGTGGACGCGGAGGACGGCGTCCCAGTCGTCCTCGTCGAGGTTGACGAGCATGCGGTCGCGCAGGAAGCCGGCGTTGTTGACGAGGGTGTCGAGGCGGCCGTAGGTGTCGAGAGCGGTCGCCACCAGGGACGCGGCTCCGGCGCCGGTCGCGATGTCGCCGCCGTGGGCGACCGCTTCGCCGCCGGCCGCGCGGATCTCGGCGACGACGCGGGCCGCCGGGCTGTCGGGGCTGGGGGTGCCGTCGAGGCCCACGCCGAGGTCGTTGACGACGACCCGCGCGCCCTCGGCGGCGAACGCCAGTGCGTGGGCGCGGCCGAGACCTCGGCCCGCGCCGGTGACGGCGACGACCCGGCCGTAGCAGATTCCGCTCATGTCACCCGTCCCTGTCGGTGGTTGCCGCGTCCAGAAAGGCGGGCCGCTCCCCGCCGCCGTGCACGAGCAGCGAGGCCCCGCTGATGTAGGCGGCGGCGTCGGAGGCGAGGAAGACGGCCGCGTCGCCGATGTCCGAGGGCTCGGCCAGGCGTCCGAGCGGGACCGTGCGGGCGACGGCCGCCACGCCGTCGTCGTCGCCGTAGTGCACGGCCGAGAGCTCGGTGCGGACCATGCCGACGACGAGGGTGTTGACGCGGACGTCAGGCGCCCACTCCACGGCCATCGACCGGGCGAGGCTCTCCAGGCCCGCCTTCGCCGCCCCGTAGGCGGCCGTTCCGGGTGAGGGCCTGCCGCCACTCACGCTGCCGATCATGACGATCGAGCCGCGCGTCCGTCTCAGATGCTCGTACGCGGCGAGCGAGACGGTCAGCGGGGCGAGGAGGTTGAGCTCGACGACCCGGGCGTGCCGCTCCGCGTCCGCGTCGGTCAGTCGCCGGTAGGGGGCACCGCCCGCGTTGTTGACGAGGACGTCCAGGCGCGGCAGTCCGGCGAAGAAGTGCCGTACGGCGTCGGCGTCCCGCACGTCCAGGGGAGCGAACTCGGTTTTCGGCAGCGGGACTTGGGGTGGTCGGCGGGCGCAGACCACGACCTCGGCGCCCGCCTCTGTGAAGCGGCGCGCGATCCCGGCGCCGACACCGCGGGTGCCGCCGGTGACGACCACGACCCTCCCGTTCAGCTCCATTCCCCGCTACCCTCCACCTAACAAACGTTTGGTGGAAAGGTAGCTGATGCGGCCATGGGTGTCTCCACCTCGTCCCCGGAAAAGGGGATCGTCTTCGTCGGGGTCGACTTCCCGCCCGTGAACGCCCTGCCGGTGGACGGCTGGTTCGCCCTGGCCGACGCCGTGCGCACGGCGGGCCGTGATCCGGAGGTCAGATGCGTGGTCCTGGCGGCCGAGGGGCGCGGTTTCAACGCGGGCGTGGACATCAAGGAGATCCAGGCACGCGGCGCGACCGCCCTCGTCGGTGCCAACCGCGGTTGTTTCGAGGCCTTTTCAGCGGTGTACGACTGCGAGGTGCCCGTGGTGGCGGCCGTGCAGGGGTTCTGCCTGGGCGGGGGCGTCGGCCTGGTGGGCAACGCGGATGTGATCGTGGCGAGCGAGGACGCCACCTTCGGCCTGCCCGAACTGGACCGCGGGGCCCTCGGCGCGGCCACGCACCTGGCCCGGCTGGTCCCCCACCACCTCATGCGCGCCCTGTACTTCACCTCCCGCACGGTCACCGCCGCCGAACTGCACCGGCACGGTTCGTTGTGGAGGGTCGTACCGAGGGACGAACTCACCGCCACGGCCCTGGCGGCGGCCCGCGAGATCGCCGCCAAGGACGGCGAGCTGCTGCGCCTGGCCAAGGCCGCCATCAACGGCATCGACCCGGTCGACGTCCGCCGCAGCTACCGCTACGAACAGGGCTTCACCTACGAGGCGAGCGTCAGCGGCGTCGCCGACCGGGTCCGTGACAGGTTCGGCAGGGAGGCCGAGTGAGCGACAAGACCATGACGGCCGACGAGGTCGTCTCCCGGCTCCACGACGGCATGACCCTCGGCATCGGCGGCTGGGGCTCGCGCCGCAAGCCGATGGCGCTGGTGCGCGCGCTGCTGCGCTCGGACGTCACCGACCTGACGATCGTCTCCTACGGTGGCCCGGACGTCGGCATGCTCGCCGCCGCCGGACGGATCCGCAAGCTGGTCGCCGCCTTCGTCACCCTCGACTCGATCCCGCTCGAACCCCACTACCGGGCGGCCCGTGAGCGCGGTGCCTTCGAGCTCATGGAGATCGACGAGGCGATGTTCCTGTGGGGTCTGCGCGCGGCCGCGCACCGGCTGCCCTTCCTGCCGGTACGGGCCGGGACCGGTTCGGACGTCATGCGGATCAACCCCGGTCTGCGGACGGTGACGTCGCCGTACGACGACGGGGAGACGTTCGTGGCCATGCCCGCCCTGCGTCTGGACGCGGCCCTGGTCCACGTCAACCGCGCCGACCGGCTGGGCAACGGGCAGTATCTGGGCCCCGACCCGTACTTCGACGACCTGTTCTGCGAGGCGGCCGAGTCCGCGTACGTCTCCTGCGAACGGATCGTGGACACCGCGGAGTTGACGAAGGCGGCCCCGCCTCAGTCGCTGCTGGTCAAACGGCACACGGTCACCGGCGTGGTCGAGGCCCCGGACGGCGCGCACTTCACCTCCTGCGCCCCCGACTACGGCCGCGACGAGGCCGCGCAGCGGGAGTACGCGACCACGCCCTGGCCGGAGTTCGCCGCCTGGTACCTCGGAGGAGGAGCGTATGACCGCGACCCGGAGTGAGTACTGCGTCATCGCCTGCGCCGAGGCCTGGCGGGACGCGGGCGAGATCCTGGCGAGCCCGATGGGCCAGATCCCCTCGATCGGTGCCCGGCTCGCCCGTCTCACCTTCTCCCCCGACCTGCTGCTGACCGACGGCGAGGCCCTGTTGATCCGCCCGGACGGCACCCCGGAGGGCTGGCTGCCCTACCGGCAGCACCTCGCCCTGGCCATGGGCGGGCGGCGGCACGTGATGATGGGCGCGAGCCAGATCGACCGTTACGGCAACCAGAACATCTCCTGCATCGGCGACTGGGCGAGGCCGCGACGGCAACTGCTCGGGGTGCGGGGCGCGCCGGTCAACACCCTGAACCACCCGACCAGTTACTGGGTCCCGACCCACTCCCGCCGGGTGTTCGTGGAGAAGGTCGACCTGGTGTGCGGAGTCGGCTACGACCATGCCGCCGGGGCGCGTTTCCACCGCATCCCGAGGGTCGTCTCCGACCTCGGTGTCCTCGACTTCGACACCCCCGACCACTCGATGCGGCTGGCGTCGGTGCATCCGGGTGTCACCGTGGAGCAGGTGCGGGAGGCCACCGGCTTCGATCTGGCGGTCCCCGACGAGGTGCCGTACACCCGCGAACCGACCGCACACGAACTGGAGTTGATCCGCGAGGTGCTCGACCCGGCCGGCGCCCGCACCCGGGAGGTCGGCGCCTGATGGACACCGCGTTCACCCGGCTGGCCGGCGTCCGCCATCCGATCGTGCAGACCGGGATGGGATGGGTGGCGGGCCCGCGTCTGGTCTCGGCGGCGGCGAACGCGGGCGCGCTCGGCATCCTGGCCTCCGCGACGATGACCCCCGGCCGGCTGCGCGAGGCGATCCGGGAGGTGGCCTCCCGCACGGACGCGCCCTTCGGGGTCAATCTCCGCGCGGACGCGACGGACGCCGGCGACCGGGTGCGGATCATGATCGAGGAGGGGGTCCGGGTCGCCTCGTTCGCCCTCGCGCCCTCCCCCGGGCTGATCGCGGAGCTCAAGGAGGCGGGGATCGTCGTCATCCCGTCCGTGGGGGCCCGGCGGCATGCCGAGAAGGTCGCGGGCTGGGGCGCGGACGCGGTGATCGTGCAGGGCGGCGAGGGCGGCGGACACACCGGCGAGGTGGCGACGACCGTGCTGCTGCCGCAGGTGGTGGACGCGGTGGACATCCCGGTCGTGGCGGCGGGGGGCTTCTTCGACGGGCGGGGTCTGGTCGCCGCGCTGGCCTACGGGGCGGCGGGGGTCGCCATGGGCACGCGGTTCCTGCTCACCTCCGACTCGACGGTGCCGGACGCGGTGAAGGCGAGGTATCTGGCGGCGCGCGTCACGGACGTGACGGTGACCCGGGCCATCGACGGGCTGCCCCACCGCATGCTGCGGACGGATCTGGTGGCGTCCCTGGAACACGCCGGCCGCATGCGGGCCCTGGCGCGGGCGCTGCGCCGGGCGGCGGGCTTCCGCAAGCTGTCCGGGCTGACCTGGCGCGCGCTGGCCCGGGACGGCCTCGCCCTGCGGCACGGCAGGAACCTCACCTGGAGCCAGGTCCTCCTCGCCGCCAACACCCCCATGCTCCTCAGATCGGCGATGGTGGACGGCCGCACGGACCTCGGCGTGATGGCCTCCGGCCAGGTCGCCGGACTGATCGACGACCTCCCCTCCTGCGCGGAACTGGTGGACCGGATCATGAAACAGGCGGAGGAAACCCTTGAGGGCCTCCCGACCGCGGGATGACGGTCACGCCCGCCTCGGGAGCCTGCACCGGACTCCGTCCGCCGATCGGGGCCCCGCCGCCGTCCCAGCCGCTCGATGACCGTCACACCCACCTGCCCACCGCCCTCACAGCCGCTCGATGATCGTCACGTTGGCCTGCCCGCCCCCCTCGCACATCGGCACCATCCCCGACGGCCCCCTCGCACCGCTCGGCCCAGGGGCCTCACGGGCTTCGGGAGCCTGCGCCGGACACCGTCCGCCGATCGGGGCCCGCCGCCGTCCCAGCCGCCGGATGACCGTCACGCCCGCCTGCCCACCGTCGTCACAGCCGCTCGATGACCGTCACGCCCGCCCGCCCACCGCCCTCACAGCCGCTCGATGATCGTCACGTTGGCCTGCCCGCCCCCCTCGCACATGGTCTGGAGTCCGAACCGGCCGCCCGTGCGCTCCAGTTCGTGCAGCAGGGTCGTCATCAGCTTCACTCCCGTCGCTCCCAGGGGATGGCCGAGGGCGATCGCGCCGCCGTTGACGTTGACCTTGTCCGGGTCGGCGCCGGTCTCCTTGAGCCAGGCCAGGACGACCGGTGCGAAGGCCTCGTTGATCTCGACGAGGTCGATGTCGTCGATGGCGAGGCCGGTCTTCTTCAGGGCGTGGGCGGTGGCCGGGATGGGCGCGGTGAGCATACGGATGGGGTCCTCGCCGCGTACGGAGAGGTGGTGCACGCGCGCGCGGGGCGTCAGCCCGTGCTCGCGGACCGCGTGCTCGGAGGCGAGCAGCATGGCGGCCGCGCCGTCGGAGACCTGCGAGGAGCAGGCCGCGGTGACGGTGCCGCCGTCGATGACCGGTTTCAGCGCGGCCATCTTCTCCAGGGAGGTGTCCCGGCGCGGCCCCTCGTCGACGCCGACCTGGCCGTGGGCCACGATCTCGCGCTCGAAGCGCCCCTCGTCGATGGCGCTCAGCGCCCGCCGGTGGGACCGCAGCGCGAACTCCTCCTGGTCCTCCCGGCTGATCCCCCACTTGCCGGCGATCATCTCGGCGCCGACGAACTGGTTCACCGCCCTGTCGCCGTAGCGCGCCCGCCAGCCCTCGCTGCCCGCGAAGGGGCCCTGGGTGAAGCCGAGGGGCTCGGCGGCCTGCCGGGTGGCGAAGGCGATGGGGATCTGCGACATGTTCTGCACACCGCCGGCGACGACCAGGTCCTGCGTCCCGGACAGCACGCCCTGTGCCGCGAAGTGCACGGCCTGCTGCGAGGAGCCGCACTGCCGGTCCACGGTGACGCCCGGCACCTCCTCGGGCAGCCCGGCCGCGAGCCATGCGGTCCGCGCGATGTCCCCGGCCTGCGGCCCCACCGCGTCCAGGCACCCGAAGACGACGTCCTCGACGGCGCCGGGATCGACGCCGGCCCGCTCGACCAGCGCGCGCAGCACATGCGCGCCCAGATCGGCCGGGTGGACCCCGCTCAGTCCTCCCCCGCGCCGCCCGACGGGCGTCCGGACCGCTCCGACGATGTAGGCCTCGGCCATGGCAACTCCCCAGTGGGTTATGTGCGTACGGCGATCCCGTCCAGCACCATCGACAGGTACTGCCGGGCGATCTCCTCCGGGCTGTGCTGTCCGCCGGGCCGGTACCAGGACGCGGCGACCCACACCGTGTCGCGGACGAACCGGTAGGTGAGCCGGACGTCGAGGTCGGCCCGGAACACCCCGGCCGCGACCCCGCTCTCCAGCGTGGACAGCCAGGCCTTCTCGAACCTGCGCTGCGAGTCGGCGAGGAACGCGAACCGCTCCTGCGCCACCAGCTGCTTGCTCTCCTTCTGGTAGATCGCGACGGCGGCGCGGTGCCGGTCGATCTCCCGGAACGACTCGGTGACCAGGGCTTCGAGCGTCTCGCGCGGCCCCGTCCCGGCGTCGAGGACGGTGTCGTAGCCGTCCCAGAGCTCGTCGAGGAAGGTCCGCAGGATCTCCTCCAGCATCGATTCCTTGGAGTCGAAGTGGTAGTAGAGGCTGCCCGCGAGCATGCCCGCGTGGTCGGCGATCTTGCGTACGGTGGTGGCGTTGTAGCCCTGCTCGGCGAAGACCTCGGCTGCGGTGCCGAGGAGTTCACGGCGGCGGTCCGGAGCGGCGACGCTCACCTGGGGCTTTTTCTTGGTCGGCACGCTGTCCATTGTCCTAGGGGTGCCGGTCGCTGACGGAGACGACCTCGCCCGTCATGTACGAGGAGTAGTCCGAGGCCAGGAACACGATCACGTTGGCCACCTCCCAGGGCTCGGCGTACCGCCCGAAGGCCTCGCGCGCGGTGAGTTCCTCCAGCAGTTCCGGGGTCGTCACCTTCACCAGGTGGGGATGCATGGCCAGGCTCGGCGAGACGGCGTTCACCCGCACCCCGTACTCGGCCGCCTCCAGCGCCGCGCACCGCGTCAGCGCCATCACCCCCGCCTTCGCGGCGGCGTAGTGGGCCTGGCCCGGCTGGGCCCGCCAGCCCACCACGGAGGCGTTGTTGACGATCACCCCCGCGCCTGCCTCGCGCATCCGGCGCAGGGCGGCCCGGGTGCACCGGAAGGTGCCGTTCAGTGTCACGTCGAGCACGTGCGTCCACTGGTCGTCGCTCATGTCGACGAGGGACGAGGTCCCGCCGAGGCCCGCGTTGTTGACCACCACGTCGAGCCGGCCGTGCTCCCGCAGGGCGGTGTCGAAGAGGGCCCGCACCTGGTTCTCGTCGGTGACGTCGCAGGGCACCGCGGCCACCCGCTCCGACCCGAACTCCCCGGCGAGCCGCTCCGCGTGCTCCTTCAGCCTGCGGGCGTGCGCGTCGCTGATCAGCACGCGCGCGCCCTCCTCCAGGAAGCGGCGTGCGGTCGCCCCGCCGATCCCGGCGCCCGCGGCCGCCGTGACGACGGCGGTGCGCCCCGCCAGCAGCCCGTGTCCGGGCACGTAGGCCGGACTCTCGACGCCTGTCATACCGTCACGCTAACCTACCAAACACTTGTTAGGGAAGGATGGATGCCCATGGATCTGGCCTTCACCCGGGACGAGGAGGCCTTCCGCGCCGAGGCCCGCTCGTGGCTGCGCGCGCACGTGCCCGCCGTCGCGCTGCCCTCCCTGGAGACCGCGGAGGGCTTCGCCGCGCATCGCGCCTGGGAGGCCGAACTCGCCGCGGACCGCTGGTCGGTGGTCGACTGGCCGGCCGCGTACGGCGGACGCGACTCCGGCCTGATCCGCTGGCTGCTCTTCGAGGAGGAGTACCACGCGGCGGGCGCCCCGGGCCGCGTCGGCCAGAACGGCGTCAGTCTGCTCGCGCCGACGCTCTTCGAGCACGGCACCGAGGAGCAACGCGCGCGCGTGCTGCCTCCCATGGCATGCGGTCGTACGGTCTGGGCGCAGGCCTGGTCGGAACCGGAGGCGGGCTCGGACCTGGCGTCCCTGCGGTCGAAAGCGCTGCGCACCGACGGCGGCTGGCTCCTGACCGGCCAGAAGACCTGGTCCTCCCGGGCCGCCTTCGCCGACCGCGCCTTCGGCCTCTTCCGCACCGACCCGGACACCCCCAAGCCCCACCAGGGCCTGACCTACCTGATGTTCGACCTGCGGGCCCCCGGCGTCACGGTCCGCCCGATCGCCCGCCTCGACGGCCGACCCGCCTTCGCCGAGCTCTTCCTCGACGAGGTGTTCGTCCCGGACGAGGACGTCATCGGAGAGCCCGGCCAGGGCTGGCGGATCGCCATGTCGACGGCCGGCAACGAACGCGGACTGAAGCTCCGCTCCCCCGGCCGCTACCTGGCCGCCGCCGACCGCCTGCTCGACCTCTGGCGGACCCAGGGGTGCCCGGCGTCCACGCGCGACCGTGTGGCCGACGCCCTGATCGGCGCCCGCGCCTACCAGCTCTTCACCCACGCCGCCGCCTCCCGCGTCCTGGACGGCGAGGCCCTCGGCCCGGAGTCCAGCCTGAACAAGGTCTTCTGGTCCGAGTACGACATCGCCCTCGCCGAGACCGCCCTCGATCTCCTGGGCGAGGAGGGCGAGTCGGCGGACACGGACTGGGCCGAGCGCTATGTCTTCGCCCTGGCCGGCCCCATCTACGCCGGAACCAACGAGATCCAACGCGACATCGTCGCCGAGCGCCTGCTCGGCCTGCCGAAGGGCCGCCGCTGATGCGTTTCCTCCCCGACCCCGAACAGCGCGCGTTCACCGACTCCCTGGACGCCATGCTGACGGCCGCGGACACACCGGCGGTCGTCCGGGGCTGGAGCCGCGGCGACCACACCAGCGGACGCGCCCTGTGGTCCCGCCTCGCCGGCGCGGGCCTCTTCGCCCTGGCCGTCCCCGAGCCCTACGACGGCCTGGGCCTCCGCCCCGTCGAACTCACCCTCGCCTTCGTCGAGCTGGGCCGCCACGCGGTACCGGGCCCCCTGGTGGAGACGGTCGCCGCGGCCACCCTGCTCGCCGCACTGGACGACCAGGGCCCGGCGAAGCGCCTGCTGCCGGCACTGGCCTCGGGCGAGTCGGCGGCGACCCTGTCCACGGGCGCGTACACCTTGGACGCCGACATGGCAGACGTACGCCTGGTAGCCCGCCCGGCGCTATCAGCCCGTCCGGCGTTTGAGGACGAGGCCCCTTCAGGGCCGACGGGAGGCCAGGGGGCAGCGCCCCCTGGGACGGCCGAAGCCACGCAGCTGCACCTCGCTCCCCCACCCGACACCCCTCCCCACTCCTCCCTCGACCCCGCCCGCCGCCTCTTCCCCACGCACCACTCCCCCCGCGGCGAACTCCTCGCCACCGCCCCGCCCCTCACCACGGCCCTCCTCCTGGCCCGCCTCACCACAGCCGCCCAGGCGCTCGGCGTCGGCCTGACCCTCCTCGACAAGACGGTCGCCCATGTCAGACAGCGCACCCAGTTCGGCGCCCCCATAGGCTCGTTCCAGGCCGTCAAACACCAACTGGCCGACGTCAAGATCGCGTTGGAGTTCGCCCGCCCCCTGGTCCTCGGTGCCGCGCTCACGATGACGGAGTCGGACGTGGCCGCCGCCAAGCTCACGGCGTGCACCGCGGCGTACACGGCGGCCCGCACCGCGCTCCAACTGCACGGCGCGATCGGCTACACGGCGGAGTACGACCTGTCGCTGTGGCTGACCAAGGCCCGCGCGCTGCGCACGGCGTGGGGCACCCCGGACGCCTGCCGCTCCGCCGTCCTCAGTGGTGATCGCCGCTGGTGACCTGCCGGTACTCCTCCACCGTCGGCTTCGCGATCCGCGTCTCGGGCCCGAACATCGCCCGCGCCAGCCGCGCCCGCACCCGCTGCGACGCCTTGACCTGCCGCCGTACACCGCCCGCGTCGACGAGCGGCCCGACCTCGTACGGCGGGTTCTGCTCGTGCTGGGTCAGGACGTGCAGTTCCTGCTGCGAGAGGGGTTCGTGGACCTCGACGTACTCCCCGTGCGGAAGCCGTTTGATGGTGCCGGTCTCCCTGCCGTGCAGCACCTTGTCCCGGTCCCGGCGCTGGAGCCCGAGACAGATCCGTTTCGTCACGACGAACGCGAGGACGGGCGCCACGAACACGGAGATCCGCACGAACCAGGTGATCGCGTTGATGGACAGATGCAGATGCGTGGCCACGATGTCGTTGCCGCCGCCGATCAGCAGCACCGCGTACAGGCTCAGCCAGGCCACGCCCAGTCCGGTGCGCACGGGCACGTTGCGGGGCCGGTCCAGGATGTGGTGCTCGCGCTTGTCGCCGGTGATCCACGCCTCGACGAACGGATACGCGCCGAGGGCCATCAGGATCAGCGGGAAGAGCGAGAAGGGGATGAAGACGCCCAACTCCAGGGTGTGGCCCCAGAAGTTGAGCTCCCATCCCGGCATCACCCGGATCAGCCCCTCGGAGAAGCCGAGATACCAGTCGGGCTGGGCGCCGGTGGTGACCAGGTCGGGGCGGTAGGGCCCGAAGGCCCAGACGGGGTTGATGCTGGCGACAGCGCCCATGAGGGTCAGCACGCCGAAGACGAGGAAGAAGAAGCCGCCCGCCTTCGCCATGTAGACCGGCAGGAGGGGCATGCCGACCACGGACTTGTTGTCACGGCCGGGGCCCGGGAACTGCGTGTGCTTGTGGTAGAAGACCAGGATCAGATGGGCGACCACCAGGCCCAGCATGATCCCCGGCAGCAGCAGGATGTGCACCGGGTACAGCCGCGCGATGAAGTCGTCCCCGGGGAACTCCCCGCCGAAGAGGAAGAACGCCAGATAGGTGCCCACGATCGGCACGGACAGGATCGCGCCGTGCGCGAAGCGCAGCCCGGTGCCGGACAGCAGGTCGTCGGGGAGCGAGTAGCCGGTGAGGCCGGTGATGATGCCCAGCATCAACAGGGTCCAGCCGAACACCCAGTTGAGCTCGCGCGGCTTGCGGAAAGCGCCGGTGAAGAACACCCGCATCATGTGCACCAGCATGCCGGTGACGAAGACCAGCGCGGCCCAGTGGTGGATCTGCCGGATCAGCAGCCCGCCGCGCACGTCGAAGCTGATGTCGAGCGTGGACTCGTAGGCCCGGGTCATCAGGACGCCGTTGAGCGGCTCGTAGGAGCCGTTGTAGACGACCTCGCTGGTGCTCGGGTCGAAGAACAGGGTGAGGAAGACACCGGTGAGGATCAGGACGAGGAAGCTGTAGAGGCAGACCTCGCCCAGCATGAACGACCAGTGGTCCGGAAAGACCTTGCGCATGTTGGCCTTGGCCAACGCGTAGAGCCCTAGCCGTCCGTCGGCCCAGTCGGCCACCTTCTCGCCCTTGCCGGGCGGCGCGGCCCGCCGCGTTCCCGTCTCGTGGTTCACCGATCGTGCGCCGTCCATACGTCGTCGCCTCCCCGTCGGATCAACCACAGGGTGGCACGGCGGACCGGTCAAGCCAACGGTGCGTGCACGTTCAGTGGGGCCGTACGATCCCCCGCTCCCGCGCGGCCGTCAGCCACCTCGGGAACTCGCCGAGCAGCCGGTCGTAGAGCTCCGCGTCGGACATTCGCCGCGGGTTCGCGCCGGCGGGGAAGAATCCGGCGTTGTCGATGACCCGCCGCTGCGGCACGGCCAGTTCGTCGAGCTTGCGCAGGAACTCGAAGTGCGGGCTGCGGGCCTTGCCGAAGCCGACGAACTGCCAGAACAGCGGCAGTCCGGCCGCCCGGCACACGTACTGCTCGGCGGCCCGCCTGCTGCTCGGCGCGCCGTCGGTCTGGAAGACGACGAGGGCGGGCTCGCGGGTGCCGCTGTCGAGGTAGTGGTCGAGGACGGCGTCCATCGCCACGTGGTAGTTGGTCGCGCCCATGGGGCCGAGACCGGCCACGATCCGCTCGATCCGGCCCTCGTGCCCGGCGAGGTCGATGTCGTCCACGGCGTCGATGTCGGTGGAGAAGAACACCACCGGCACGGTTCCGTCGTCGTCCAGGTGGGCGGAGAGTCCCAGCACCCGGTCCGCGAGCGCCTGCACGGTGCCGTTGCGGTAGTACGACCGCATGGAGCCGGAGTAGTCGACGACCAGGTAGACCGCGGCCCGCAGGCCCTCAAGGCCGTGCCTCTCCAGCGACGCTCCGGCGGTCTTGTAGAGGCTGACCAGCGCGGGCGCGCGCTCCTGGACCTTGGTGAGGCTGATGGCGGGCATGCCCCAGGCTCCCACGGAAAGGCGGCGGCGCCCGCCCTTTCGTCCGGTCGGGGACAAGGGGCAGGCGCCGTCGGTGTTCCGTACGCCGTTGTACGGGACGTGTGTCGAGGGACCGCAGGGGTCCCTGGTGGTGCCGTCAGACCATCAGCGAGCGGTCCGTCGGGCGGATCGGGGCGTGCAGTTCGCTGCCACCGGTCAGGAAGCGGTCGACACCGCGGGCGGCCGAGCGGCCCTCCGCGATCGCCCACACGATGAGCGACTGGCCGCGGCCGGCGTCACCGGCGACGTACACGCCGGGCACGTTGGTCTGGAAGTCGGCGTCGCGGGCGACGTTGCCGCGCTCGTCCAGTTCCAGGCCGAACTGCTCGACCAGGCCGTTGTCCCGGTCGGTGCCGGTGAAGCCCATGGCGAGGGTGACCAGCTGGGCGGGTATCTTGCGCTCCGTGCCCGGCTTCTGGGTCAGCTTGCCCTCGACGAACTCCACCTCGGTCAGGTGCAGCCACTGGACGTTGCCGTCCTCGTCGCCCTCGAAGTGGGTGGTGGAGACGGAGTAGACCCGCTCGCCGCCCTCCTCGTGCGCGGAGGTGACCTTGTAGAGCATCGGGAAGGTCGGCCACGGCTGGGAGACGGGGTTCCGCTCGTCGTTCGGGCGGGGCATGATCTCCAGCTGCGTGACGGAGGCCGCGCCCTGGCGGTGGGCGGTGCCCACGCAGTCGGCGCCGGTGTCGCCACCGCCGATGACCACGACGTGCTTGCCCTCGGCCGTGATGGGGGGCGCCACGTAGTCGCCCTCCTGGACCTTGTTGGCCAGGGGCAGGTACTCCATGGCCTGGTGGATGCCGTTCAACTCCCGCCCGGGGACGGGGAGATCACGGGCGGTGGTGGCACCGGCGGCGATGACGACCGCGTCGTACCGCTTCTTCAGGTCGGTCGCCTTGAGGTCGCGGCCGATCTCGATGCCGGTGCGGAAGCGGGTGCCCTCCGCGCGCATCTGCTCGATACGGCGGTTGATGTGCCGCTTCTCCATCTTGAACTCGGGGATGCCGTACCGGAGGAGGCCTCCGATGCGGTCCGCGCGCTCGTAGACGGCGACGGTGTGACCGGCCCGGGTGAGCTGCTGGGCGGCGGCGAGTCCGGCGGGGCCGGAGCCGATGACCGCGACGGTCTTGCCGGACAGGCGCTCCGGGATCTGCGGCGCGACGTCACCGCTGTCCCACGCCTTGTCGATGATCGAGACCTCGACGTTCTTGATGGTCACCGCGGGCTGGTTGATGCCGAGCACACACGCCGACTCGCAGGGCGCGGGGCACAGGCGACCGGTGAACTCGGGGAAGTTGTTGGTCGCGTGCAGACGCTCGCTCGCGGCCGACCAGTCCTCGCGGTAGGCGTAGTCGTTCCACTCGGGGATGAGGTTCCCGAGCGGACAGCCGTTGTGGCAGAACGGGATGCCGCAGTCCATGCAGCGGCCGGCCTGCTTGCTGATGATCGGCAGCAGGGAGCCGGGGACGTAGACCTCGTTCCAGTCCTTCAGACGCACGTCGACCGGGCGGGACTTGGCGACCTCACGCCCGTGGTTCAAAAAGCCCTTCGGGTCAGCCATTGATCGCCGCCTCCATCATCTTCTCGGTGATCTCGGACTCGGAGAGTCCCGCCTGCTCGGCGGCGTCCTTGGCGGCGAGCACTGCCTTGTACGTGCTGGGGATGATCTTGCTGAAGCGGTCCACGGCGGTGTCCCACTCGGCCAGCAGCTTCTCGGCGACCGTGGAACCGGTCTCCTCCTGGTGGCGGCGCACCACGTCGTGCAGCCACTGCTTGTCGGTGTCGTCGAGGGCTTCCACGGCGCTCACGTTGCCGACGTTGACGTTGTCGCGGTCGAGGTCGATGACGTAGGCGATGCCGCCGGACATGCCGGCCGCGAAGTTGCGGCCCGTCTCGCCCAGGACCACCGCGTGACCACCGGTCATGTACTCGCAGCCGTGGTCGCCCACGCCCTCGGAGACGACCGTCGCGCCGGAGTTGCGGACGCAGAACCGCTCGCCGGTGCGACCGCGCAGGAACAGCTCGCCGCCGGTCGCGCCGTACGCGATGGTGTTGCCCGCGATCGTGGAGAACTCGGCGAGGTGGTCGGCGCCCCGGTCGGGACGGACGATCACCCGGCCGCCGGAGAGGCCCTTGCCGACGTAGTCGTTGGCGTCGCCCTCCAGGCGCAGCGTGACACCGCGCGGCAGGAAGGCGCCGAAGGACTGGCCCGCGGAGCCGGTGAAGGTGATGTCGATGGTGTCGTCGGGCAGGCCCGCGCCACCGAACTTCTTGGTCACCTCGTGGCCGAGCATGGTGCCGACCGTGCGGTTGATGTTGCGGATCGCGACCTGGGCGCGCACCGGCTGGGCGTCGGTCGCCGAGTCGGCGGCCAGGGCGTCGGCGGCGAGCTTGATCAGCTCGTTGTCGAGCGCCTTCTCCAGGGCGTGGTCCTGCTCGATCACCTGGTGCAGCGGGGTGCCCTCGGGCAGCTCCGGCACGTAGAAGAGCGGGGACAGGTCCAGGCCCTGCGCCTTCCAGTGGTCG
The DNA here is from genome assembly GCF_001685355.1 of Streptomyces lincolnensis. Classification (GTDB taxonomy): domain Bacteria; phylum Actinomycetota; class Actinomycetes; order Streptomycetales; family Streptomycetaceae; genus Streptomyces; species Streptomyces lincolnensis. Next base: position 2,804,583 of record NZ_CP016438.1, read on the forward strand.
ACGGCCCGCGTGACGTCGAGCGTCTCGGCGTGGCCGACGGCCTCCTCGATGGAGCGGAAGCCCAGCTCGGCGAGGATCTCGCGGACCTCTTCGGCGATGAACCGGAAGAAGTTGACGATGTACTCGGCCTTGCCGGTGAACCGGTCCCTGAGGGTCGGGTTCTGGGTGGCGATGCCGACCGGGCAGGTGTCCAGGTGGCAGACGCGCATCATGACGCAGCCGGAGACGACGAGCGGCGCGGTCGCGAAACCGAACTCCTCGGCGCCGAGCAGCGCGGCGATGACGACGTCGCGGCCGGTCTTGAGCTGACCGTCGGTCTGCACGACGATGCGGTCGCGCAGGCCGTTGAGCAGCAGTGTCTGCTGGGTCTCGGCGAGGCCGAGCTCCCAGGGACCGCCCGCGTGCTTCAGCGAGGTCAGCGGGGAGGCACCCGTGCCACCGTCGTGACCGGAGATCAGGACGACGTCCGCGTGCGCCTTGGAGACACCCGCGGCGACCGTGCCGACGCCGACCTCGGAGACCAGCTTCACGTGAATCCGCGCCTGCGGGTTCGCGTTCTTCAGGTCGTGGATCAGCTGGGCCAGGTCCTCGATGGAGTAGATGTCGTGGTGCGGCGGCGGGGAGATCAGACCGACACCCGGGGTGGAGTGACGGGTCTTGGCGACCCACGGGTAGACCTTGTGGCCGGGCAGCTGGCCGCCCTCGCCGGGCTTGGCGCCCTGGGCCATCTTGATCTGGATGTCGTCCGCGTTGACCAGGTACTCGCTCGTCACGCCGAAGCGGCCGGAGGCGACCTGCTTGATCGACGAACGGCGCGCCGGGTCGTACAGCCGGTCCGCGTCCTCGCCGCCCTCACCGGTGTTGGACTTGCCGCCCAACTGGTTCATGGCGATGGCGAGGGTCTCGTGCGCCTCCTTGGAGATGGAGCCGTACGACATGGCGCCGGTGGAGAACCGCTTGACGATCTCGGAGGCCGGCTCGACCTCGTCGATGGAGATCGGCTGCCGGCCGGACGTGAAGCCGAACAGACCGCGCAGCGTCATCAGGCGCTCGGACTGCTCGTTCACGCGCTCGGTGTACTTCTTGAAGATGTCGTACCGGCCGCTGCGCGTGGAGTGCTGGAGGCGGAAGACCGTCTCCGGGTCGAACAGGTGCGGCTCGCCCTCGCGGCGCCACTGGTACTCGCCGCCTATCTCCAGCGCGCGGTGCGCGGGAGCGATGCCGGAGGCCGGGTAGGCCTTGGCGTGGCGGGCGGCGACCTCCTTGGCGACGACGTCGATGCCGACGCCGCCGATCTTGGTGGCGGTGCCGTTGAAGTACTTCTCGACGAAGGCCTGGTCGAGGCCGACGGCCTCGAAGACCTGGGCGCCGCGGTAGGAGGCGACGGTCGAGATGCCCATCTTCGACATGACCTTCAGAACGCCCTTGCCGAGGGCGTAGATCAGGTTGCGGATGGCCTGCTCGGGCTCGATGCCGGGCAGGAAGGTGCCCGCGCGGACCAGGTCCTCGACGGACTCCATGGCCAGGTACGGGTTCACGGCCGCGGCGCCGAAGCCGATCAGCAGGGCGACGTGGTGCACCTCGCGGACGTCACCGGCCTCGACCAGCAGGCCCACCTGGGTGCGCTGCTTGGTGCGGATGAGGTGGTGGTGGACGGCCGCGGTGAGCAGCAGCGACGGGATCGGCGCGTGCTCGGCGTCCGAGTGGCGGTCCGACAGGACGATCAGCCGGGCGCCGTTCTCTATGGCGGCGTCGGCCTCGGCGCAGATCTCCTCGATGCGCGCGGCGAGGGCGTCACCGCCGCCGGAGACCCGGTAGAGACCGGAGAGGGTCGCGGCCTTCATGCCGGGCATGTCGCCGTCGGCGTTGATGTGGATGAGCTTGGCCAGCTCGTCGTTGTCGATCACCGGGAAGGGCAGGACGACGCTTCGACAGGAGGCGGCGGTCGGCTCCAGCAGGTTGCCCTGCGGGCCGAGGGAGCTCCTGAGCGAGGTGACGAGCTCCTCGCGGATCGCGTCCAGCGGCGGGTTGGTGACCTGCGCGAACAGCTGGGTGAAGTAGTCGAAGAGCAGGCGCGGGCGCTCGCTCAGCGCGGCGATCGGCGAGTCGGTGCCCATCGAACCGATCGGCTCGGCACCGGCCTTGGCCATCGGCGCGAGGAGGACGCGCAGCTCCTCCTCGGTGTAGCCGAAGGTCTGCTGGCGACGGGTGACCGAGGCGTGCGTGTGCACGATGTGCTCGCGCTCGGGCAGGTCGGACAGCTCGATCTCGCCGGCCTCCAGCCACTCCGCGTAGGGCGCTTCGGCGGCGAGCTGGGCCTTGATCTCGTCGTCCTCGATGATGCGGTGCTCGACGGTGTCGACGAGGAACATCCGGCCGGGCTGGAGGCGGCCCTTGCGCACGACCTTGGCGGGGTCGATGTCGAGGACGCCGACCTCGGAGCCGAGGACGACGAGACCGTCGTCGGTGACCCAGTAGCGGCCGGGACGCAGGCCGTTGCGGTCGAGGACCGCGCCGACCTGCTTGCCGTCGGTGAAGGTGACACAGGCCGGGCCGTCCCAGGGCTCCATCAGGTTGGAGTGGAACTGGTAGAAGGCGCGCCGGGCCGGGTCCATGGAGTCGTGGTTCTCCCACGCCTCCGGGATCATCATCAGCACGGAGTGCGGCAGCGAACGGCCGCCGAGGTGCAGGAGTTCGAGGACCTCGTCGAAGGACGCCGAGTCGGAGGCGTCGGGCGTACAGATCGGGAAGACCCGCTCGATGGCCTTCGCGTCGGAACCGAAGAGGTCCGAGACGAGCTGCGACTCACGCGCGGCCATCCAGTTGCGGTTGCCCTTGACGGTGTTGATCTCACCGTTGTGCGCGACGAAACGGTACGGGTGCGCGAGCGGCCACGACGGGAAGGTGTTCGTGGAGAACCGGGAGTGCACGAGCGCGATCGCCGAGCCGAAGCGGCGGTCGGACAGGTCCGGGAAGAACGGCTCCAGCTGACCGGTGGTCAGCATGCCCTTGTAGACGATGGTCCGCGCGGACAGCGACGGGAAGTAGACGCCGGCCTCGCGCTCGGCGCGCTTGCGCAGGACGAACACGTTGCGGTCGAGGTCGATGTCCGTCGAGGAACCGTCGCTGACGAAGATCTGCCGGAAGACCGGCATCGTGGAGCGGGCGGTGGCGCCGAGCAGCTCGGGGGCGACGGGGACCTCGCGCCAGCCGAGGACGGTCAGGCCCTCTTCGGCGGCGATCGTCTCGATGCGTGAGACGCCGTCCTCGGTGCCGTTCTCCGGCAGGAAGGCGATACCTACGGCGTACGCACCGGCCGCGGGCAGTTCGAAGCCGGCGACCTCGCGGAAGAAGGTGTCCGGAACCTGGGACAGGATGCCCGCACCGTCACCCGAGTCGGGCTCGGAGCCGGTGGCCCCGCGGTGCTCCAGGTTGCGCAGAACTGTGAGCGCCTGCTCGACCAGCGCATGGCTCGCCTCGCCGGTGAGGGTGGCCACGAAGCCGACGCCACAGGCGTCGTGCTCGTTGCGGGGGTCGTACATACCCTGCGCAGCAGGGCGAGCATCCATGAACGACCAGTTCTGGCCATTCGTGGAGTGCTGGGACGGCTGGCGCGGCGTACGCATCGGCTCTCCCGTCGTCGTCATGTGGCATATGCAGATTGCCGAGGGACGACGTTGGCCCTCTGCGTGAGTGCAAAATTTCGTGCAGGTTACATGATGGAGCGGTTCTCGGGAACCGGATACCGCGTTCCAACATGCGGACGCCACGCGGTGGCGACAAGGGTCTCGCGCACGTGGCTTGAAGTATGTGGGGACCGAGCGGGACAGATCGATGTCCATCGGTCCGAAGGGGCGGGAGAGGCACCGTCGCCGACCCCGCGAGTGCGCCGCAAGCTTCATTGCCCGCAGCGCTTACGGCTCATGCCCCGCCGTTAAGCATTCGAAACCAGCGAGTAACGGCTACTTATGCGGCCCATCGCATAACAAGCAGCCGACCTATCCTACGGCCGTCCCGAACAAGCTGCCCAGGGCGTACGTCACACCGGCCGCCGCACCCCCGAGGGCGAGCTGCCGCAGCCCGCTGAACCACCAGCTCCGCGCCGTCACCCTGGCCACCACGGCCCCACAGGCGAACAGTCCGAGCAGCGCCAGCAGCACCGCGGGCCACAGGGCGGTGGCGCCGAGCAGATACGGCAGGACGGGGAGCAGGGCGCCCAGCGCGAACGACCCGAAGGAGGAGACGGCGGCCACCAGCGGCGAGGGCAGATCGCCGGGGTCGATGCCGAGCTCCTCGCGCGCGTGGATCTCCAGGGCCTGTTCGGGATCCCGGGACAGCTGCCGGGCGACCTCCCGGGCCAGCTCCGGCTCCACGCCCCGCCCTTCGTACAGGGCGGCGAGTTCGGCCTCCTCGTCCTTGGGGTGCTTTCTCAGCTCCCGGCGCTCCACGTCCAGCTCGGCCTCGACGAGCTCGCGCTGCGAGGCGACGGAGGTGTACTCACCGGCGGCCATGGAGAAGGCGCCGGCGGCCAGGCCCGCGAGCCCGGTGACGACGATCGCCTGATGACCGACCGAACCGCCCGCGACACCCGTCATCAGGGCGAGGTTGGAGACCAGACCGTCCATCGCCCCGAAGACGGCGGGACGCAGCCAGCCGCCGCTCACGTCCCGGTGCGTGTGGTTGTCACGGTGCGCCTCGTGCAGCGCCGCCTCGGTCTCGATGATCGCCACGGGATCCCCCAGAGAGCTTCTTTAGACTGATTCCATCTTTTGACAACGTCGAGACTATGTCACCGAATTCCCGCTCGCCAGCAAGGAAAGGCTCCCCTCACCTGCCCTTTTACCGCCGTACGCTCATTCGATCGAGCCCGCGCACAGATGTCGACCGGGTGATGCTGAGGCGTGTGAGGCTGCGCGGCACATCGCACCGGGGACAGTTCCGCAAAGGGATCAGCGCCTTGGGTGGCGCCCCTGAGAGGAGAAGCCGCGTATGGCATCGATCGCCCGCATTCCCTCGGTCCCGGCACCCGGTGACGCCGCCGAACTCCGTGAGCGGGCCCGCGGCGCCCTGCTCGGCCTGGCCGTCGGGGACGCCCTCGGGGCCCCGGCCGAGAACATGAAGCCCTCGGAGATCCGAGCCCGCTGGGGCCGCATCACGGGCTACGTCACCGACACCCCCGCCGGCACGGACGACACCGAGTACGCGATCTTCTCGGGCCTGCTGCTGGCCCGGCACGGCTCCGCCCTCACCCCGGCCCGCGCGGAAGCCGCCTGGCACGCCTGGATCGCGGACCGCGACGAGGGTCCCTTCCGAGGCGCCGGGTTCAGCGAGCGCGGCACCCTGGAGAACCTCCGCCGGGGCCTCGCCGCCCCCATCTCCGCCCAGCACCGGCACGCCTGGAGCGACGGACTGGCCATGCGCGCGGCCCCCTTCGGCGTCTTCGCCGCGGGCCGCCCCACCGAGGCGGCCCGCCTGGTGGCCATCGACGGCTCGGTCAGCCACGACGGCGAGGGCATCTACGGCGGCCAGGCGGTCGCGGCGGGCGTCGCGGCGGCGATGGCGGGCGCACCGGCGATCGCGGTGGTCGCCTCGGCTCTGGCGGTGATCCCGGACGACTCCTGGACGGCCCGCTCCCTGCGCCGGGCCGTGGCGGTGGCCCACCGCGGCGAACGCGCGGTCCGCTCGGCGGTCGTCATCGGCGGCTACCCCTGGACCGACCTCGCCCCCGAGGCCGTCGCCCTCGCCTTCGGCGCCTACGCCGCCGCCGACGGCGACTTCGTCCAGGCCGTCCTCACCGCCGTCAACATGGGCCGCGACGCCGACACCACGGCCGCGGTCGCCGGCGCCCTGGCCGGCGCCACCCGCGGCGCCCGCGCCATCCCCGCCGACTGGGCGGCCGCCATCGGCCCCGCCCGCGGCAGCTGCCTCCCCTCCATGGCGGGCCACCACGTCCTGGACGTGGCGGAACTCCTGACACCGGCCGGCGACGAGCGATGGCACGGCCCTCCCCCGGACCCGACCGCCTTCACCCTGGCGGCGGCCGACGGAACGGAGGTCCGGTCATGAGACCGCCGGCACCCTGGGACGAGGGACTGGTCAGTGGACCGGCAGCCGCCGACGGCGGGTTCGCCCCACAGGGGCCACCCGCACCCGACGACGAAGGCTGCACGGGTGGTGCGGGTGGGAAACAAAAGGCCGAAGGCGAAGCCGAGGCCAGGAACAAGGCCAAGGACAGGAAGCGCACCGAGGGCCTCCTGATCGGCCTCGCCGCGGGCGACGCCGCCGGCTGGCCCGCCGCCCGCCACAGAGCCACCCGCATGCCCGACTGGACCCGCCGCCTCACCCGCGAACTCGACACCTTCGCCGAACAGAACGCCACCACCACCCTCCCCGTCCCCATCGCCCTCAACCAGCCCCCCGAACCCCTCCGCCTCGGCCCCTCCGACGACGCCGAATGGGCCACCTTCACCGCGGAAGCCCTCCTCCGCGCAGGCGACGACACCGCCGTCGCGGACCTCAGCCGAGAGCGCCGTACAAGAGCCGCCATCGACCTCGCCTGGAACGCCCTGGCCTGCGAAGTGGCCGCGGCAGCGGACCGCGCCCCCGAGATCGAGTCCGCCGTCCTCCCGCTCCGTGCCCGTATCTCCGTCCGGGCAGGGCTCGGCAACCTCGCCACCGGCCTGCGCCCGCCCGCCACCGGCCACGACAACCCCCACTACTTCGACGACGCCGCCTGTATCCGCGCCTGCGTCCTCGCCGTGGCCCACCCCGGCGCCCCCCGGCCCGCCGCCGACCTGGCCGAGTTCGACGCCCGCTACACCCAGGACGGCGACGGCGTGCACGGCGCCCGGGCGATGGCGGCGGCCGTGTCCCTCGCCCTCGCCGGGGCCGACGTGCGCACCTGCACGAGCGCGGCCCTCGCCGAACTCCCCGAGTACACCGAGATCGGCCGCAACGCCCGCCACGCCCTGAAACTCGCCGACGACGCGGAGAACGCCTTCGCCCTGATCCCCCTCCTCGAACACCAGATCGTCGACCACGTCTACAGCTACGGCATCGCGGCCGCCGAAACGGTCCCCGTGGCCCTCGCCCTGGCCATCGCGGCGGGCGGCCGTATCGCCGAGGCGGTCCCGGCCGCGGCCTGTCTGTCCCGGGTCGCCGACTCCGCACCGGCCCTCGCCGGCGCCCTCACCGGCGCGCTGGGCGGCGGCGCCTCGATCCCGGCCTCCTGGCGCGACGCCTGCCGCACCCTCTCCGGCTGCGCCCTCCCCCGCCTCACCGGCACCGACCTGGTGGAACTCGCCGAACTCCTGGAAACCGTGCAACCGCCCCTCCCAGGAGGATGATTCGGTGCATGACGCCCAAACAAACAGAAACCGACCTTGAGGAGCGGATCACCGGAGCCCTCGTGGGCGCGGCGGTGGGCGACGCCCTCGGCGGCCCCGTCGAGGGCTACTCCCCCGACCAGATCCTCGAACGTCACGCCGGCCGCGTCCACGGCATCGTCGGCCCCTGGAACGGCGACGCCTGGCGCACCGCCCGCCCCATCGCGCCGTACCACAAGGGCGACGGCCACGTCACCGACGACACCCTGCTGACCCACGCGCTGGTCCGGGTCTACGCCCGGGTCCGCGACCATCTCGACGCGTACGCGATCGCCGACCACCTGGTCCCGGACCTGATGACGACCCCCCGCTGGATCCCGGAGCTCCAGGCGGAGGCCCTCCCCCTGCACCGCGTCTTCCTGGCGGAGAAGTGGCTGGTCGCCCGCCTCCACTACGGCCATGTCGACCCCCGCGAGGCCGGCGTCGGCAACATCGTCAACTGCGGCGCCGCGATGTACATGGCCCCGGTCGGCCTGGTCAACGCGGCCAACCCCCCGGCCGCCTACACCGAGGCCCTGGACATCGCGTCCGCCCACCAGTCCTCCTACGGCCGCGAGGCGGCGGCAGTCTTCGCGGCGGCGGTGGCGGCGGCGACCTCCCCCGGCGCGACCCCGGACTCGATCGTCACGACCTGCCTCTCCCTGGCCAAGGACGGCACCCGCACCGCGATCGAGCGGGTCTGCGAAGTCGCCGCCCACCACACGGACTTCGAATCGGCCCTACGACCCCTGCGCGCGGCCGTCGCCCCGTACGACACCGTGGGCGAGGACTACCGCACCCCCTCCCTGGCCGCCCGCCGCCCTTCCCGCCTCCACGCGATCGAGGAACTCCCCATCGCCCTGGGCATGTTGATCGTGGCGGCCGGCGACTACCGCCACGCGGTCCTCGGCTCCGTCAACTACGGCCGGGACTGCGACTCGATCGCCACGATGGCCGGCGCGCTCGCGGGCGCCCTGGGCTCCCCCGTCCCCGAGGACTGGTCCAAGACGGTCGCGGAGGCCAGCCGCCTGGACCTGTGGGAACCGGCGGCCACCCTCACCGCCGTGACCCGGGAGGTCTTCGCCCGCGACACCCGCCGGCGCCGAGCCCACGAAGCCGCCTTCACCGCCCTCGGAGGCCCCGGATGCAGCGCCTGACCTGGGTCCAGCCGGAAGACCTGCTCGGCCACGAACTCCGTCAGGCGGCCCAGGACGGCCGACAGCCGTCGGCGATCGCGGCGCGATGGAGAGCGGCGGGCGGTGCGGAGGCCCCCGCACGGGCGGGTGCGTCCCCGGAACCGGCATCGGGATACCTGCGGCACCTCGCAGAGGACCTGATGGACGAACTGGCGGATCTGCCGAGCACGTTGGCGGAGCTTGAGCCGACAGCCCTGGACGACATCAGAGCCGCCTGCCCGACCTGGCCCACCCCGGCTGCTCCCGCCCCCACAGCACCCCCCACCCACGCCGCCCTCGAAGCCGCCTGGCTGGGCCGGGCGGTCGGCTGCCTCCTGGGCAAACCGGTGGAGAAACTCCCCCTGGACGCCATCCGCCAACTCGCAGAGTCCACCGGGAACTGGCCCCTCACCACGTACTTCACGGCGAAGGGCGTCCCCCCGGAACTCCTCACCGCCCACCCCTGGAACCGCCGCTCGGCCCCCACCTCCCTCGCCGAGAACATCGACGGCATGCCCGAGGACGACGACCTCAACTACCCCCTCCTCAACCTGCTCCTGCTCCGGCGCCACGGCAGGACCTTCACCACCACGGACGTGGCCACCCTCTGGCTGGACGAACTCCCGGCCGGCCGCACGTTCACCGCGGAACGCGTCGCCTACCGCAACCTCCTCCTCGGACTGAACCCCCCGCGAACGGCCCGCCACCGCAACCCGTTCCGCGAATGGATCGGCGCCCTGATCCGCGCGGACGTCCACGGCTGGACGAACCCGGGCGACCCGGCCGCCGCGGCGGAACAGGCGCACCGGGACGCCACCCTCACCCACACCGCCAACGGCGTCTACGCGGCGATGTTCACCGCCGCCACCATCGCCCGGGCGGCCACCGGCACCGCCGACATCCACACCTGCCTCCGCACCGGCCTGACGGTGATCCCCCCGCACTGCCGCCTCACCGCGGCGATCACCCACGCCGTCCGGCTGGCCGAGGAGCACGAGGACTTCGACACGGTCGTGGACGAACTCCACGCCACCTACGCCGACACCCACCACTGGGTCCACGCGATCCCCAACACCGCGTTGATCGCCGCCGCCCTCACCCACGCGAACGGCGACTTCACCGGCTCCATCTGCCGCGCCGTCTCGGGCGGCTGGGACACCGACTCCAACGGCGCCACGACAGGCGGCGTCGCCGCCCTCCTCGCCGGCACCCCCACCGCACTCCCCGACCGCTGGACGGCACCCCTGAAGAACCGACTCGCCACCACCGTCGGCGACTTCGACGGCACCGGCTTCGACACCCTGGCCCACCTCACGCTCGTGGAGGCGACCCGCCCATGACCGAGGACTCCTTCCCCCCGTTCACCGGCCTGCGCGTCCTCGACCTCGCCACGCTCTTCGCGGGTCCGATCGCCGCCACCATGCTCGGCGACTTCGGCGCCGAGGTCATCAAGATCGAGCACCCCCGCAAGCCCGACCCGTCCCGAGGCCACGGCCCGTCGAAGGACGGGATCGGGCTGTGGTGGAAGGTGCTGGGCCGCAACAAGCGCACCCTCACCCTCGATCTGTCGAAACCCGGCGGCCGCGCCACCCTCCTGCGGCTCGCCGCCACCGCCGACGTGATCATCGAGAACTTCCGCCCCGGCACCCTGGAGAAGTGGGACCTCGGCTGGCCGGAACTCTCCGCCGCCAACCCGCGGCTGGTCCTGGCCCGGGTCACCGGCTTCGGCCAGTTCGGCCCCTCGGCCCACCGCCCCGGCTTCGGCACCCTCGCCGAGGCGATGAGCGGCTTCGCGGCGATCACCGGCGAACCGGACGCACCGCCGACGCTCCCGCCGTTCGGCCTCGCCGACTCGATCGCCGGCCTGGCGACGGCGTACGCGGTGCTGACGGCCCTGGCCGCCCGCGACCGCACCGGCGAGGGCCAGGTCGTCGACATGGCGATCATCGAACCGATCCTGGCCGTCCTCGGCCCCCAGCCGACCTGGTACGACCAGCTGGGCTACGTGCAGGAGCGCACCGGCAACCGGTCCGCCAACAACGCCCCGCGCAACACCTACCGCACGGCGGACGGCACCTGGGTCGCCGTCTCCACCTCCGCGCAGTCGATCGCCGAGCGCGTGATGCGCCTGGTCGGCCGCCCGGACGTGATCGACGAACCCTGGTTCGCCACCGGCGCCGGCCGCGCCGCGCACGCCGAGATCCTCGACAAGGCGGTCGGCGCCTGGATCGCCGAGCGCACCCGCACCGAGGTGCTGGCCGCGTTCGAGAAGGCGGAGGCCGCGGTGGCCCCGATCCAGGACGTCCGGGACGTGCTGACGGACCCGCAGTACCAGGCCCTCGGCACCGTCACCACGGTCGACGACCCCGAACTGGGCCCGCTGCGCATGCAGAACGTCCTCTTCCGCCTCTCCGCCACGCCCGGCGGGATCCGCTGGGCGGGCCGCCCGCACGGCGCGGACTCGCAGGAGGTCCTGACCGAGCTGGGCCTGACCCCGGCGGACGTGGCCGCCCTGCGCGAGGAGGGCGCCGTATGACCACGCTGACCTGGCTGTACGCCCCCGGCGACCGTCCGCACGTGGTCGCGAAGGCCCTGACCTCCGGTGCCGACGTCGTCATCGTCGACCTGGAGGACGCGGTCGCCCCCGACCGCAAGGAGTACGCCCGCGCGGCCACCGCCGAACTCCTCACCGAACCGCACCCCGTCCCGGTCCACGTGCGGGTGAACGCGCTGGACTCCCCGGCCGGCGCGGCGGACCTGGCGGCGGTGGCCGCCCTCCCCGGGGTCGGCGGACTGCGCCTGCCCAAGGTGACCTCCCCGGAGCAGATCGTCCGCATCGCCGAGCACACGGCCCCCGCCGACGGCGGCGCGCCCCCGCTCTACGCCCTGCTGGAAACCGCCCTGGGCATCGAACACGCCCACGCGATCGCCGCCGCCCACCCCGCAGTGCGCGGTATCGCACTCGGGGAGGCCGACCTCCGGGCCGACCTCGGCGTACGCGAGGACGCCGGCCTCGACTGGTCCCGCTCCCGCGTGATCGTGGCCGCGCGGGCAGCGGGCCTGGCCCCACCACCGCAGTCCGTCCACCCCGACATCCGCGACCTGGAGGGCCTCGCCGCCTCCTGCGCCCACGGCCGCGCCCTCGGCTTCCTCGGCCGCGCCGCGATCCACCCCCGACAACTTCCGGTGATCGAACGCGCCTACCTGCCCACGGAAGCGGAGATCGAAGCGGCGGAGACGATCGTCAAGGCGGCCTCGGCGGAACAGGGCGCCCAGGCCCTGCCCGACGGCCGCTTCGTCGACACCGCGGTGGTGGCGACGGCCCACCGGACCCTGTCCCTGGCCCGCCGCGGCTGACCCGCGCACACGATGAGGGCGCCCCGGGAATCCCTGGGCGCCCTCATCGACGTACGACGAACGCGACGGACCGTCAGGTCTTCTTGGCCGACTCGGCCTCGGCCTCGGCCTTCGCTTCCGCCTCGGACTCCTCGCCCTCGGCCTTCTCGGCCCCGTCGCTCTCGCCCGCCGCGTCGGCCCGAGCGCCGTCCCCGGCCGGACCGTCGGAGACACCCGGCTCGACCACGTCCTCCCGGCCCGGCCGCTTCTTCGCCGACATCACGATGTAGACCACCGCGAGCAGGAAGACGATCAGCGCGGTCCAGTTGTTCAGCCGCAGGCCCAGGATGTGGTGGGCGTCGTCGATGCGCATGTACTCGATCCAGAACCGGCCCACGCAGTACGCGGCGACGTACAGCGCGAACGCCCGCCCGTGTCCCAGCTTGAAGCGGCGGTCCGCCCAGATGACGAGGGCGGCGACGCCGAGGCACCACAGCGACTCGTACAGGAACGTCGGCTGGTAGGTGCCCGGGATCCGTCCGTCCGAGGACGACGTGATCTCCAGCGCCCAGGGCAGATCCGTCGGCTTGCCGTACAGCTCCTGGTTGAACCAGTTGCCCCAGCGGCCGATGGCCTGCGCGACGGCGATACCGGGTGCGATGGCGTCGGCGTAGGCGGGCAGCGGAATGCCACGGCGGCGGCAGCCGATCCACGCGCCCACCGCGCCGAGCGCGATCGCGCCCCAGATGCCGAGACCGCCCTCCCAGATCTTGAAGGCGTCCACCCAGTCACGGCCCTCGCTGAAGTACAGCTCGTAGTCCGTGATCACGTGGTAGAGCCGACCGCCGAGCAGCCCGAAGGGGACGGCCCAGACAGCGATGTCGGCCACCGTGCCGGCCTGCCCGCCCCGGGCGACCCAGCGCCTGTTGCCGAGCCAGACGGCTACGAAGACGCCGATGATGATGCAGAACGCGTAGCCGCGCAGCGGAATGGGACCGAGGTGGATCACTCCGCGCGACGGGCTGGGAATGTAGGCAAGTTCCATGGCAGGGTCGACGCTACCGTGCCGGGCCTGGCCCACGGCAGGCGGCCCGGCTACGGGTCCATAACGGGCGGGTGTGAGAACCGGCCTTCCTGCTTACCCCTTACTCGCCCGCTGGACCAGCTGCTTCAGCTTCGCCGGGGTCATCGACTGGTCCGCGTAGATGTTCGTGCCGTTGAGGATCACGGTCGGTGTGCCGCTGAATCCGCCGTTGCGGAAGGCCGCGGCGGACTTCTCGACCCAGCTGTTGTGCGTGCCCTTCTCGACACAGGTACGGAACGCGGGTGTGTCGAGACCGTCGACCTTGGCGGCCAGCTCGAAGAGCTTGGCGTCCTTGGCGAAGGCGTCGTCGGTCTCGGCGGGCTGGTTGTCGTAGAGCACGTCGTGGTACGCGGTGAACTTCCCGGTGTCCTGGGCGCAGGCCGCGGCGTTGGCGGCCTTGCGGGAGCCGGTGCCGCCCATGTTGCCGTCGATGATCGTCGCCAGGTGGTACTCGACCTTCAGCTCGCCGGAGGCAACCAGCTCGTGGATGACCGGGCGGTACGCCGTCTCGAAGGACTTGCAGGCCGGACAGCGGAAGTCCTCCCACACCGTGAGCGTCGACTTGGCGCTCTCCTTGCCGGCCGGGATGGCCAGACCGTCCTTGCCGTTCGCCCCCGAGGGCACCACGACCGGGCCCTTCGACTCGCTGCCGTCGTCCTTGCCCGCGTTCGCCGCGACCACGCCGATCACCGCCGCGAGCCCCAGCACGCAGACGACGCTCGCGCCCACGATCAGCACCCGGCGGCGCTTCTCCGCGGACTTCTGCTTCTCGCGCTCTTCCGCCAGCCGCTCGCGGGCGGTGCGCTTTCCCTCACGGTTCTTCTCACTCACACCCCGGAAACGAACCGGGGAGGCGCAGCGCGCCTCCCCGGTCCCAGGTCCACCCGTACGGGTGACCGTATTGTCCGTAACGTTATCTGGCGTTCTCTGTTACGCCTGTCCGCGCACGCCCTTGGCGAGCTGCCCGGCGAGCGCGCGGACCGCCTCGACACCGGCCGCGTCGTCCGGCGCGTCCAGCATGCCCTTGACGAAGGCCGAGCCGACGATCACGCCGTCGGCGAAGCCGGCCACCTCGGCGGCCTGCTCGGCGTTGGAGACACCGAGGCCGACGCAGACGGGCAGGCCGGAGCCGGTCGCCCGGGTGCGCTCGACCAGGTCCTGCGCCTGCGCGCCGACCGACTCGCGGGTTCCGGTGACGCCCATCAGCGAGGCGGCGTAGACGAACCCGCTGCCCGCCCCGGTGATCTCGGCGAGCCGCGCGTCCTTGCTGCTCGGGGCGACGACGAAGACGGTCGCGAGAGCGTGCTTCTCGGCGTGCTCCCTCCACAGCGCCGACTCCTGCACGGGCAGGTCGGGCAGGATGCACCCGGCGCCGCCCGCCTCGGCGAGCTCGGCGGTGAAGCGCTCGACGCCGTAGCGGTCGATGGGATTCCAGTACGTCATGACGAGCACCGGCTTGCCGGTCGCCTCGTAGGTCTCCCGGACCGTCCGCATGACGTCGGCGATCTTGACGCCGCCGCGCAGGGCGATGTCGTCGGCGGTCTGGATGACGGGGCCGTCGAGGACCGGGTCGCTGTGCGGCAGACCGACCTCGACGACGTCCGCGCCGCCGTCGAAGGCGGCCTTGATCGCCTCGATGCCGCCGTCCACGGTCGGGAACCCGGCCGGGAGGTACGCGATGAGCGCGGAGCGGCCCTCGGCCTTGGCGGCGGCGAGGGTGTCGCTCAACAGCTGGATGTTGCCGCTCACTTGACGTCCCCCTCGATCTCGGCGGTGCCGGAGGCGTCCTGGGCGACCTCGGCGTCGGTGTCGTACAGGTCGAAGTAGCGGGCCGCCGTGTCCATGTCCTTGTCGCCGCGCCCGGACAGGTTGACGACGATCAGACCGTCCTTGCCCAGCTCGCGGCCGACCTCCAGGGCACCGGCCAGCGCGTGCGCGCTCTCAATGGCCGGGATGATGCCCTCGGTGCGCGAGAGCAGGCGCAGGGCCTGCATGGCCGCGTCGTCGGTGACCGCGCGGTACTCGCCGCGGCCGCTGTCCTTGAGGTAGGAGTGCTCGGGCCCGATGCCCGGGTAGTCCAGACCGGCCGAGATCGAGTACGGCTCGGTGATCTGGCCCTCCTCGTCCTGGAGGACGTAGGAGCGGGACCCGTGCAGGATGCCGGGCTCACCGGCGGTCAAAGTGGCCGCGTGTTCGCCGGTCTCGACGCCGTGGCCCGCCGGCTCGCAGCCGATGAGGCGGACGCCCTCGTCGGGGATGAAGGCGTGGAACAGGCCGATGGCGTTGGAGCCGCCGCCGACGCAGGCGATCGCCGCGTCGGGCAGGCGGCCGGCCCGCTCCAGGAGCTGGCGGCGGGCCTCGACGCCGATCACCCGGTGGAAGTCGCGGACCATGGCCGGGAAGGGGTGCGGGCCGGCGACCGTACCGAAGAGGTAGTGGGTGCGGTCGACGTTGGCGACCCAGTCGCGGAACGCCTCGTTGATCGCGTCCTTCAGCGTGCGGCTGCCGGACTTCACGGCGATGACCTCGGCGCCGAGCATGCGCATCCGGGCCACGTTGAGGGCCTGGCGCTGGGTGTCGATCTCGCCCATGTAGATGGTGCAGTCGAGGCCGAACAGCGCGCAGGCCGTCGCCGTGGCCACGCCGTGCTGGCCGGCGCCGGTCTCGGCGATCACGCGGGTCTTGCCCATGCGCTTGGTGAGCAGGGCCTGACCGAGCACGTTGTTGATCTTGTGCGAGCCGGTGTGGTTGAGATCCTCGCGCTTGAGGAAGACGCGACAGCCGCCGGCGTGCTCGGCGAAACGAGACACCTCGGTGAGGGAGCTGGGGCGGCCGGTGTAGTTGACCAGCAGATCGTCGAGCTCGCGGGCGAACTCGGGGTCGTGCTTGGCCTTGTCGTACTCGACGGCCACCTCGTCCACGGCGGCGACGAGGGCCTCCGGGATGAACTTGCCGCCGAACGCGCCGAAGTAGCCTTCGGGGCTGGGGACCTGACCCTCGGGGTCGGGGATGAAGAACTCGCTGGGCATGAGTGAACCTCACGGTGAGTGGTGTGAACAGCACTGATCGCCGTGGGGGCGGGGTTTGTTCGACGGCGAAAGGCCGTCCGTGGCTTGTCGCGCAGTTCCCCGCGCCCCTATAGGGCGCGCTGCCATCGACGGCCGTTCACCTGCCCGGGTTCGTCACCGATCACGTACCGCACACGACGGCCGTGCACCCTGCGTGCGGGCGCGCGGCACCCACGGGGGCGGCAGCCGCGCGCGAGGCGGGCGTACCGGTCCGTGGTGGTCGTCGTGAGGTTCATCGCGCCAAGCCTATCGAATGATCAGCCGCGGCCGTGCCGCAATGCGGGGTGCTCGCCCGCCGCGACCAGGTCGGACACTGCCGCCTTGGGGTCCTTGCCCGTGACCAGGGACTCGCCGACCAGGACCGCGTCGGCGCCGGCGTTGGCGTAGGCGATGAGGTCGTGGGGGCCGCGGACACCCGACTCGGCGATCTTGACGACGCCGGAGGGGATCTCGGGGGCCAGCCGTTCGAAGGTGCCGCGGTCGACGTCGAGGGTCTTGAGGTTACGCGCGTTGACCCCGATGATCTTCGCGCCCGCGTCGACGGCACGCTCGACCTCGTCCTCGTCGTGGACCTCGACGATCGGGGTGAGCCCGATGGACTCGGCGCGCTCGACGAGGGACTCCAGGGCGGGCTGCTCCAGGGCGGCGACGATCAGCAGCACGAGGTCGGCGCCGTAGGCACGGGCCTCCCACAGCTGGTACGAGGTGACGATGAAGTCCTTGCGCAGGACGGGGATGTCCACGCGGGCGCGGACGGCCTCCAGGTCGGCCAGCGAACCGCCGAAGCGGCGCTGTTCGGTGAGGACGGAGATGACGGCCGCGCCGCCCGCCTCGTAGTCCGCGGCGAGCGCGGCCGGGTCGGCGATCGCGGCCAGCGCGCCCTTGGAGGGGCTGGAGCGCTTGACCTCGCAGATGACCTTGACGCCGTCGCCGCGGAGGGCGGCCACGCCGTCCTTGGCGGCGGGAGCCTTCGCCGCGCGCTCCTTGAGCTCGTCGAGGCTGACGCGCGCCTGCCGTTCCGCGAGGTCGGCACGGACTCCGTCGATGATCTCGTCGAGCACACTCACGCGAGCGGCCCCCTTCCACACGGTTGACTGTTCAAGCGGTTGAGCTTCTGTCACCGGTCCGCCTGCTCGGACGAAACCGATGGTCACTGTGATGGTATCCGCAGGAGGGCTTAGGCCTCGCATCCGGTTGACGCCGGCCCCATTACCTGGAGCTTCATGAGTTGATCAAGGATGTAGCCAGCCACCGAAGGGCAGGTTCCGGACAACCGTGAAGACCAGCAACAACGCGCCCAGCGACCACAGGAGTGCGGGCGGGGGATCGATCCGCAGCCGTCGTCCGCGTGCCGCGTGGACCACCCAGACGGTCCACAGCACGGCGAAGCCCAGATAGCCCATGACGGCCGGCGCGTTGTCCTGAAGAGCGGTGAGGACGTCCCCGTGGACGAAGGCGTGCGCGCTGCGCAGTCCGCCGCAGCCGGGGCAGTAGATGCCCGTGTAGCGCAGCAGCGGGCAGACCGGGTAGTGGCCGGCCTCGTTGGGGTCCACCGTCCCCACGTACGCGAAGGCCCCGGCCACCGCGGCGAGCACCCCCACGGGTGCGGCCAGTCGTCCCGGCAGGGAGGTGCTCGGGGCCACGCTCGGGCTGTCGGCGTCCACGTCTGGCATTGTGCCGCGCCGCGGCCCCGGACGCGCGTGAGGGGCGGTTCCCGGCACGGTGGCCGGTCCGCCCCTCCACGAGGTTCGTCCGCGGTTCAGCTCTCGGCGCCCGCCGGCTCGCGCTGCTCCGCGGTGCGGTGCACCGGGTGGGTCTTCTTCGGCTGCCCCATGCCCATCGCGCTCATGATCCAGCCGACGACGCCACCGAGGATCACGATCGCCATGCCGCCCCAGAAGCCCAACGGGTTGGCCAGCACCATGAAGGCGCCCGCGACGCAGAAACCGATGATTGCGATGGTGACACCGGTCCAGGCGGCCGGGGTGTGACCGTGGCTGCTGCCCGCCATGACTTGCTCCTCGTTGCTGTGTCCGTGTCTGAGCCGAACGCTCAAGGTCCATTGTTCCGCACGCGAGGGTGCGTCGTGCCCGGGGGTCACCCCTTACGCCCCCGCCTTACGCCCCCGTCGGGTCCTCTCCCCGGTCGAGCGCCTTCCAGATGTCCTCGGGCCGGTCGGGATCCACCACGGGCCCGCGCCGCACCCGGGGCGCCCCGTCCCGCTCGTACCGCCCCGACATCGCGGGCCACGAACGGCCGTACCGCAGGGCGAGCAATCCGGCGAGCAGGATCAGCGCGCCGCCCGCCACCGCCACGTACGGCCACGCCGTATGGCTGAGCGCGTGCACCGTGGCGGAGGTGTCGCCGGAGGCCCGCGCCGCCTGCTCGTCGAGCGCCGCGCTGTCGGACGCGCCGAGCAGGGCCGCCGCCACGATCCCCGCACCGGAGAGCGTGAGGAGCGCGGCGACCAGCATCCGGCCGGCCTTGCGGACGGCGAAGACGGCGACGAGCGCGGCGAGGCCCACTATCGCGAGGGCGGCGGGGACGCCGGTGACGTCGCTGCCCTTGGCGGTCAGGGGGAAGTCGCCGCCGGCCACCGTCGCGGTGCCCTGCGACCACTCCTGGCGGGTCGCCAGCAGGGCCACGGCGGCGCCGAGCGCACCGGACAGAAGGGCTACGGCGAGACTCCGGCGGCCGGCCCTGGCGGGTCCTGCGGCTTCGGAACGGGGAGGAGGAACAGCAGTCACGTACCCCACTATCACCCGAACCCCGTCCGAACCGGCACCCGGGGCTCACGTGAGAAGCGCCCCACTTCCCCGGAAGCGTCCTACTTTCCGAGCCGGTTGGCCGTGTGCACCGCCCGCAGGACCGCCGCCGCCTTGTTGCGGCACTCGGTGTCCTCGGCGACCGGGTCGGAGTCGGCGACGATGCCGGCGCCCGCCTGGACGTAGGCGGTGCCGTCGCGCAGGAGGGCCGTGCGGATGGCGATGGCGGTGTCGGAGTCGCCCGCGAAGTCGAGGTAGCCGACGCAGCCGCCGTACAACCCCCGCCTGGACGGCTCCAGTTCGTCGATGATCTGCATGGCGCGCGGCTTGGGGGCGCCGGAGAGCGTGCCCGCGGGGAAGCAGGCCGTCAGGACGTCGAAGGCGGTGCGGCCCGCGGCGACCCTGCCGGTGACCGTCGAGACGATGTGCATCACGTGCGAGTACCGCTCGACGGACATGAAGTCGACGACCTCGACCGAGCCGGGCTCGCAGACCCGCCCCAGGTCGTTGCGGCCGAGGTCGACGAGCATGAGGTGCTCGGCGCGCTCCTTGGGGTCGGCGAGGAGTTCGTCGGCGAGGGCCTGGTCCTCCTGCGGGGTGGCCCCGCGCCACCGGGTGCCCGCGATCGGGTGGACCATGGCCCGCCCGTCCTCGACCTTCACCAGGGCTTCGGGGGACGAGCCGACGACGTCGAACCCGTCGAAGCGGAACAGGTACATGTACGGCGAGGGATTGGTCGCCCGCAGCACCCGGTAGACGTCCAACGCGCCGGCCGTGCACGGCGTCTCGAAGCGCTGCGAGGGGACGACCTGGAAGGCCTCGCCGGCGCGGATGCGCTCCTTGATGTCCTCGACGGCCACCTGGAAGTCGGGGCCGCCCCACAGGGCCGTGTACGCGGGGAGCTCGGAGGGCGGGAGGACGGCCGGGGGCTGGGCGACCGCGCGCGAGAGGTCGGCCTCCATGGCGTCGAGGCGGGCCACCGCGTCCGCGTGCGCCTCGTCGACGCCGGTGTCGAGGTCGTTGTGGTTGATCGCGTTGGCGATCAGCAGGACCGAGCCCTCCCAGTGGTCCATGACGGCGAGATCGCTGGTCAGGAGCATGGTCAGCTCGGGCAGCTTGAGGTCGTCCCGCTCCCCGGGCCCGATCTTCTCCAGGCGGCGCACGATGTCGTAGCCGAGGTAGCCGACCATGCCGCCGGTGAAGGGCGGCATGCCTTCCTGGTGGGGCGTGTGCAGGGCCTCGATGGTGGCGCGCAGGGCGGCGAGCGGGTCGCCGTCCGTGGGGACGCCGACGGGCGGGGTGCCGAGCCAGTGGGCCTGGCCGTCCCGCGCGGTCAGGGTGGCGGCCGACCGGACGCCCACGAAGGAGTACCGGGACCACGAGCGGCCGTTCTCCGCGGATTCCAGCAGGAAGGTGCCGGGGCGCTCGGCGGCGAGCTTGCGGTAGAGCGCGACGGGGGTGTCACCGTCGGCGAGGAGCTTGCGCGTGACCGGGATGACACGCCGGTCGGTGGCGAGCTTGCGGAAGGTCTCGAGGTCCATGGCGGCAGACCTTACTGATCCGAGGCCGCGACGCCGGAATCGGCGTCCTTGAGCAGCACGTCCGCGTCGAAGCAGGTGCGCGCGCCGGTGTGGCAGGCGGCGCCGACCTGGTCGACCTTGACGAGCACGGTGTCGGCGTCGCAGTCGAGGGCGACGGACTTGACCCACTGGAAGTGGCCGGAGGTGTCGCCCTTGACCCAGTACTCCTGACGGCTGCGCGACCAGTATGTGCAGCGGCCGGTGGTGAGGGTGCGGTGCAGCGCCTCGTCGTCCATCCAGCCGAGCATGAGCACCTCACCGGTGTCGTACTGCTGGGCGATGGCGGGGACGAGCCCGTCGGTGCTGCGCTTGAGGCGCGCGGCGAGCTCCGGGTCGAGACTGCTGGGCTGGGGCGTGCTGGTCATGGGTGCCATTGTGCCGCGTACCACTGACAGACCTGGCGCGCCGTCCGCTGTGCGGACGGGCCCGACGGTCGTAGGCTGACTGTCATGTCGACTTTCGCCAAGCGTGAACGACTTCTCCTCGCCGACCTGTTGGAGGCCGAGGGCCCCGAGGCCCCGACCCTGTGCGAGGGCTGGCAGACCCGTGACCTCGCCGCGCACGTGGTGGTGCGCGAGCGCCGCCCCGACGCCGCCGGCGGCATACTGATCAAGCAGCTCGCCTCCCGCCTGGACAAGGTCATGGAGGAGTTCGCGGCCAAGCCGTACGAGGAACTCATCCAGTTGATCCGGACCGGCCCACCGCGGTTCTCGCCGTTCAACCTCAAGCAGCTCGACGAGCTGTCGAACACGGTCGAGTTCTACGTCCACACCGAGGACGTCCGCCGGGCCCGCCCCGACTGGACGCCCCGCGAGCTCGACCCGGTCTTCCAGGACGCCCTGTGGTCCCGTCTCGAACGCAGCGCCCGGCTGATGGGCCGCGGCACCCCCACCGGCCTCGTCCTGCGCCGCCCGGACGGCCAGACGGCGGTCGCCCACCGGGGCACCCCGGTCGTGACGGCCACGGGCGAGCCCTCGGAGCTGCTGCTGTTCCTGTACGGCCGGCAGAACGCGGCCGAGGTCGAGCTGGACGGCGAGAAGGACGCGATCGCCCGGCTGCACGACACCAAGCAGCTCGGTATCTGAGCCGAGAGGGGGCGGCGGGTCAGCGCGGGAGTTCGGCGCGGCGGAGCGGGCGGGTGCACAGGGCCAGGAGCGAACCCACGGCGCACAGGGCGGCGCAGGACGCGAAGACGGGCCCGGTGCCCCAGCGGTCGGCCGCCGCGCCGACCAGCGGGAAGGTGAGCGGCGCGACACCGAAGCCGACCAGTGTGGAGACCGCGGTGACGCGGCCGACGTAGGCGGGGCCCGCCTGTGCCTGGACCAGGGCCCCGCAGAGCGCGCCGCCCAGTCCGGCCAGCAGGCCGACGACCAGGGCCATGCCCGCCGCCGCGGCGACGGACGTGACCTGGGCGAGCCCGGCGATGGCCAGACCGCCGCCGAGCTCCGCCACCGCCATGACGAGCCCGGCGCGGGGCACCCGGCCGCGCAGGGTGAGCAGCAGGGACGCCGCCCCGGCACCCGTGCCGAACCCGGCGAGCATCCAGCCCATGCCGGACGAGCCCCACCCGCGTTCCTCGGCGAGCAGGGTCAGCCCCAGGTTCATCGGCCCGACGAAGCCCAGGTCGACCAGGGCAATCGCGATCATCAGCGGCCGCAGCACGCGGTCCCGGCCGATGTGCCGCAGTCCGTCCTTCAGCTCGGCCAGGACGGCCCCCCGCGCCTTGTCGTCGGGAGGCAACGGCCCGACCCGCACGGCCCACAGGAGCGGCAGCGACACCCCGATCAGCAGCGCGGCGAGCCCGAACGCTCCGGCGGTACCGCCGACCGCCACGCCGAGACCCCCGAGGGGCCCGCCGAACACGTTGGCGAGCCGGGTGGCGAAGCCCCGCATGCCCTGGACCCGCGCCAGCTGGCCACGGCCGGTGATCCGGGTGGGCAGGGCGCCCGCGGCCGGCAGGAACACGGCGTCGACGACGCCGAACAGGAACGCGACCGCGCCCAGCGCCCACAGTCCGGGACTGGTGGCCAGGAGCAGCCCCGCCGCGGTGACGACGAGCAGACAGCGCGCGGCACTGCTGCCGAGGACGACCCGGCGCGGCCCGTACCTGTCGGCGAGCACTCCCCCGCCGAGCATCAGCAGCGCTCGCGGTATGGCGCTGACGGCGGTCACCAGACCGGCCTGCGTCGGCGTGCCGGCCTGCACGGCCGCCCAGGACAGGGCGATGTAGTAGACGTTGTCGCCGACCGCGGACGCGCTGTAGGCGCCGAGCCAGCGCAGGACGTTGGGGTCGCGGTGGGCCGGTCTGTCGTCCGGGCCGGCCGGGCGCGCGAGCGTGGTGGTCACGGAGCGCGGTCCTCTCAGGTCCGGAACGGGAAGCCGTAGGTGTGCACCGCGACGTTCTCCCGGCCCTCGCTCTCGCCGGCGGCGTCGGCGGCGCGGCCGAGTTCCTCGTACCTGCGGCAGATGGCGTACATCTCCTTGGACAGCGCGCTCAGTTCGTCCGAGGTGAGGCGCATCAGCCACTCGGAGGAGTCGGAGGCGGTGTTCCAGGCGGCGCCCCAGTGGGCGCGCTCGTCGAGGAAGCGGCGGTACGTGTCGGCACGCTGTTCGAAGAAGAGGCGGCTGGCGGCGGTGTGGGCGGCGGCCTTCTCCGGGGCGTCGCGGAAGTCCTCGTCGTGGATGGACACGCCGTCGGAGGCGGGCCGCCACCAGCGCTCCCGGCCGTCCGCGCCCTGCGGCTCGGCCTCCTCGATCAACTCGTGCTCGGCGAGCTTGCGCAGGTGGTAGCTGACCAGGGAGACGGCTTCGTCGACCTGTTCGGCCAGCTGCGAGGCGGTCGCCGTACGGGCCAGGGTCAGGGCCCGGTACAGCTTCATCCGCAGGGGGTGCGCGAGCGCCTTGAGCGTGCCCACGTCCTTGATCCGGCGGTCTCTCTCCCTCTTGGTCATGCCCCCACGCTAGATACGAAGGGAAAGTTGCGCAATATATTTTGCGCAACTTCTCTTTCGCATCTGATCGGCATCTGCTCAGCGCCTGCTCGGCATCCGCCCATGAGAAAGCCCCGGCCGCCTCCAGGGCGACCGGGGCTCGGCGCGACGTCAGCGCACGGCGTGTCCCGCCTCGCGCAGCGCGTTCTTCACCTCGCCGATCCGCAGGTCGCCGAAGTGGAAGACGGAGGCGGCCAGGACCGCGTCCGCGCCCGCTTCGATCGCCGGCGGGAAGTCGGCCAGCCGGCCCGCGCCGCCGGAGGCGATCACCGGGACGGTGACGTGCTTGCGGACGGCGGCGATCATCTCCAGGTCGTAGCCGTCCTTCGTGCCGTCGGCGTCCATCGAGTTGAGCAGGATCTCCCCCGCGCCCAGCTCGGCGGCCCGGTGCGCCCACTCCACGGCGTCGATGCCGGTGCCCTTGCGGCCGCCGTGGGTGGTGACCTCGAAGGACCCCGACTCGGTACGGCGGGCGTCCACCGACAGGACCAGCACCTGCCGGCCGAAGCGCTCGGCGATCTCACGGATGAGGTCGGGACGGGCGATGGCGGCGGTGTTGACGCCCACCTTGTCCGCGCCCGCCCGCAGCAGCTTGTCCACGTCCTCGGCCGTGCGGACACCGCCGCCGACCGTCAGCGGGATGAACACCTGCTCGGCGGTGCGGCGCACCACGTCGTACGTCGTCTCGCGGTTGCCCGACGAGGCGGTGATGTCCAGGAACGTCAGCTCGTCGGCGCCCTCGGCGTCGTAGACCTTGGCCATCTCGACGGGGTCGCCCGCGTCGCGCAGGTTCTGGAAGTTGACGCCCTTGACGACCCGGCCGTTGTCCACGTCCAGGCAGGGGATGACTCGTACCGCCAGGGTCATGCGCTCGCTCCGTGTTCTGCGCCGGGGCGGAACGCCTCCACCTCGACCTCGACGACCAGACTCGGGTCCACGAAACCGGAGACGATGATCATCGACGTGGCGGGCCGGACGGCGTCGAACAGTTCCTTGTGGGCCCGTCCGACCTCGTCCACGTCCCGCGCGTGGGTGAGGTACATGCGGGTGCGCACGACGTCCTCGCGGCCGAGACCCAGCTCCCCCAGCGCCCTGAACGCGACCTCGAAGGCGTTGACCGTCTGCTCGTAGGGGTCGCCGCCGGCGATCTGGCCGTCCACGATCGACGTGCAGCCGGAGACGAGCACCAGGCCGTTGGGCAGTTCCACCGCACGGGAGTAGCCGAAGGTCTCCTCCCAGGGCGCACCGGTCGTGACGCGTCGCAGATCGCTCACTTCGCCACCGCCTCCAGAGCCTCTTCCAGGGTGAACGCCTTCGCGTACAGGGCCTTCCCGACGATGGAGCCCTCGACACCGAGGGGCACCAACTCGGCGATGGCCCGCAGGTCGTCGAGCGAGGACACGCCGCCGGAGGCCACGACCGGGCGGTCCGTCGCCGCGCAGACGGTGCGCAGCAGCTCCAGGTTGGGGCCCTGGAGCGTGCCGTCCTTGGCGATGTCCGTCACCACGTACCGCGCGCAGCCCTCGGAGTTGAGCCGGTCGAGTGTCTCGTAGAGGTCGCCGCCGTCCCGGGTCCAGCCGCGGCCGCGCAGTGTCGTACCGCGCACGTCCAGACCGACCGCGACCTTGTCGCCGTGCTCCGCGATGACCTTGGCGACCCACTCGGGGGTCTCCAGGGCGGCCGTGCCCAGGTTCACCCGGGTGCAGCCGGTGGCCAGGGCGGCGGCCAGGGTGGCGTCGTCCCGGATGCCGCCGGACAGCTCGACCTTGATGTCCATCGCCTCGGTGACCTCACGGACCAGGGCCCGGTTGTCGCCGGTGCCGAACGCGGCGTCCAGGTCGACCAGGTGCAGCCACTCGGCGCCGGCCCGCTGCCAGGCGAGGGCTGCCTCCAGCGGGGAGCCGTAGGAGGTCTCGGTCCCGGACTCGCCGTGCACGAGTCGGACGGCCTGGCCGTCACGGACGTCGACGGCGGGGAGGAGTTCGAGCTTGCTCACAGTGTTCCGATCCAGTTGGTGAGGAGCTGGGCGCCGGCGTCGCCGGACTTCTCGGGGTGGAACTGCGTGGCCCACAGCGCGCCGTTCTCCACGGCGGCCACGAAGGGCTTGCCGTGGGTCGACCAGGTGACCTTGGGGGCCCTCATCGCCGCGTTGTGCGTCTGAAGGGTCCAGTCGTGGACGGCGTAGGAGTGCACGAAGTAGAAGCGGGCGTCGGCGTCCAGGCCGGCGAACAGCTCGGAGCCGGCCGGCGCGTCGACGGTGTTCCAGCCCATGTGGGGCACGATGTCGGCCTGGAGCGGCTCCACGGAACCGGGCCACTCGTCGAGGCCCTCGCTCTCCACGCCGTGCTCGATACCGCGCGCGAAGAGGATCTGCATGCCCACGCAGATGCCCATCACCGGGCGGCCGCCGGCCAGCCGGCGGTCGACGATCCAGTCGCCGCGCGCCGCGCGCAGACCCTTCATGCAGGCGGCGAAGGCGCCGACGCCCGGCACCAGCAGGCCGTCGGCGTTCATGGCCGTGTCGAAGTCGCGCGTTATCTCGACGTCGGCTCCCGCGCGCGCGAGAGCGCGCTCGGCGGACCTCACGTTGCCGAAGCCGTAGTCGAAGACGACGACCTTCTTGGACGCGGTGCTCAACTCCACAACACCTCCAGCCTCAGGATGCCCGCGGCGAGACACAGCGCCGAGCCGATCGAGAGCAGCACGACGAGGCTCTTCGGCATCTTCTGCTTGACGAAGGAGTAGACGCCGCCGGCCAGGAAGAGGCCGACGACGATCAGCAGGGTCGACAGGCTGTTCACAGCGCGCCCTTCGTGGACGGGAGGATGCCGGCCGCGCGCGGGTCGCGCTCGGAGGCATACCTCAGGGCCCGGGCCAGCGCCTTGAACTGGCACTCCACGATGTGGTGCGCGTTGCGCCCGTACGGCACGTGCACGTGCAGCGCGATCTGGGCCTGGGCGACGAAGGACTCCAGGATGTGCCGGGTCATCGTGGTGTCGTACTCGCCGATCATCGGCGCCATCTTCTCGGGCTCGGTGTGCACGAGGTAGGGGCGGCCCGACAGGTCGACGGTGACCTGGGCGAGGGACTCGTCCAGGGGGACCGTGCAGTTGCCGAAGCGGTAGATGCCCACCTTGTCGCCGAGCGCCTGCTTGAAGGCGGCGCCGAGGGCGAGGGCGGTGTCCTCGATGGTGTGGTGCGAGTCGATGTGCAGGTCTCCCTCGGTCTTGACCGTCAGGTCGAACAGACCGTGCCGGCCGAGCTGGTCGAGCATGTGGTCGTAGAACCCGACCCCTGTCGACACATCGACCTTGCCGGATCCGTCGAGATCGATCTCGACGAGTACGGAGGTCTCCTTCGTGACTCGTTCCACGCGTCCTACGCGTCCCACGCGGCTCATGTGCTCTGCTCCTTGTTGAGTTCACGTACCGCGTCGAGGAACGCGTCGTTCTCTTCGGGGGTTCCGGCGGAGACCCGCAGCCACCCCGGAATGCCGTTGTCCCGGACCAGGACGCCCCGGTCGAGGATCTGCTGCCAGGCCCGGTGCGAGCCGCCCTCGCCGTCGAAGCGCCCGAACTGCACGAAGTTCGCGTCGGACTCGACGACGTCGTAGCCGATCGCCCGCAGCTCGCTCACCAGCCGGTCCCGTTCCGACTTCAGCTGCTCGACGTACTTCAGCAGCGTGTCGGTGTGTTCCAGGGCGGCCAGCGCGGTCGCCTGGGTGACGGCCGACAGGTGGTAGGGCAGCCGTACGAGCTGCACGGCGTCCACGACCGCCGGGTGCGCCGCGAGATAGCCCAGGCGCAGGCCCGCCGCGCCGAACGCCTTCGACATCGTCCGCGAGACGACGAGGTTCGGCCGCCCCTCGATGAGCGGCAGCAGCGAGTCGCCGTGGCTGAACTCGATGTACGCCTCGTCCACGACCACCATCGACGGCTTCGCCGCCTGCGCGGCCTCGTACAGCGCGAGGACCGTCTCGGGCGGGACCGCGTTGCCCGTGGGGTTGTTGGGGGTCGTGACGAAGACGACGTCCGGCCGGTGCTCGGCGATCGCCTCGCGGGCGGCGGCGAGGTCGATCGTGAAGTCCTCGTTGCGCGGACCGGAGATCCACGCGGTGCCGGTCCCGCGCGCGATGAGGCCGTGCATCGAGTACGACGGCTCGAAGCCGATCGCCGTACGGCCCGGTCCGCCGAAGGTCTGGAGCAGCTGCTGGATGACCTCGTTGGAGCCGTTGGCGGCCCAGACGTTCGCCGGGCCGACCCGGTGTCCGGCGGTGTCGGTGAGGTACTCGGCGAGCCGCGTGCGCAGTTCCATGGCGTCCCGGTCCGGGTAGCGGTTGAGGTTCCGGGCCGCCTCACGCACCCGCTCGGCGATGCGCTCGACCAGCGGCTCGGGCAGCGGGTAGGGGTTCTCGTTGGTGTTCAGCCGTACGGGGACGTCCAACTGGGGCGCGCCGTAGGGGGACTTGCCGCGCAGCTCGTCCCGTACGGGGAGATCGTCGATGCCGGTCACTTGCTTCCGGGTACCTTCCAGTCGAACCGAGCCTTGATCGCCGCGCCGTGCGCGGGCAGGTCCTCCGCCTCCGCCAGCGTCACCACGTGATGCGCCACGTCCGCCAGCGCGTCCTTCGTGTAGTCGACGATGTGGATGCCGCGCAGGAAGGACTGGACGGACAGGCCCGAGGAGTGGCAGGCGCAGCCACCGGTGGGCAGGACGTGGTTGGACCCGGCGGCGTAGTCACCGAGGGAGACCGGCGCCCAGGGGCCGATGAAGATCGCGCCCGCGTTGCGGACCCGGTCGGCCACCGCGGCGGCGTCGGCCGTCTGGATCTCCAGGTGCTCGGCGCCGTACGCGTCGACGACCCTGAGGCCCTCCTCGACACCGTCGACGAGCACGATCGCGGACTGGCGGCCCGCGAGGGCGGGGCGGATCCGGTCCTCGACGTGCTTGGAGGCCGCGACCTGCGGCTCCAGCTCCTTCGCCACCGCGTCGGCCAGCGCGACCGAGTCGGTGACGAGCACGGCGGCGGCGAGCGGGTCGTGCTCGGCCTGGCTGATCAGGTCGGAGGCGACGTGCACCGGGTCGGCGGTGTCGTCGGCGAGGACGGCGATCTCGGTCGGGCCCGCCTCGGCGTCGATGCCGATCCTGCCGGTGAAGTAGCGCTTGGCGGCGGCGACCCAGATGTTGCCGGGGCCGGTGACCATGTTGGCGGGCGGGCAGGACTCGGTGCCGTACGCGAACATCGCGACGGCGGTCGCGCCCCCGGCGGCGTACACCTCGTGGACGCCGAGCAGCGCGCACGCGGCGAGGATCGTCGGGTGCGGAAGGCCGTCGAACTCGGCCTGGGCGGGCGAGGCGAGCGCGATGGAGGCGACGCCGGCCTCCTGGGCCGGGACCACGTTCATGATCACCGAGGACGGGTAGACGGACCGGCCGCCGGGCGCGTACAGCCCGACCCGGTCGACCGGCACCCACTTCTCGGTGACGGAGCCGCCGGGCACGACCTGGGTCGTGTGGGTGCCGCGGCGCTGCTCGCGGTGGACGAGGCGGGCGCGGCGGATGGACTCCTCCAGGGCCGCGCGCACGGCCGGGTCGAGCTCTTCGAGAGCGCGGTCCAGCGCCGCTGCGGGCACCCTGACCTGGTCGAGCCTGACCCCGTCGAACTTCTCCGCGAAGTCGATCAGCGCCGCGTCGCCCCGATGATGCACGGCCTCGCAGATCGGACGCACCTTCTCCAGGGCGGCCGCAACGTCGAAGTCGGCTCGGGGCAGCAGGTCGCGCAGGGCGGGTCCCTCGGGAAGGGCGTCGCCGCGCAGGTCGATTCGGGAGATCACGACGCCAATTCTCTCAGACGCCGCTCAGGGCCTGTTCGCGCATTCCATTGGCTGATACGGATACCGGCGGGAACCCGGAAGATCGCCTTCACGTTTGGTGTTCGAGGGGTTACTCAGCGGGCATGAACAAGTGTACGAACCCACGAGTAGATGAGGGGGATGGAAGAGACGTGACCGAAGGGGCCGGCATCCGGGACGGAGACCTGCCGGACGATCTGACCGCCACCGAGGCCGGCATGTGGCAGGCCTTCCGCAACGGCACTGTGTACGACCTGAGCAGCGGCGACGCACTCGTCGACGATCCGCACGGCGGGCATCCCTGGGGGCCCGAGCGGACCGTGCGGGCCCGCATCGTGTGCTGGCTGCTGCTGGACGGACCGCCCGCGCTCGCGGGCCGGGTGTCGTCCCTGAAGCTCACCGGGGTGCGGATCATCGGCACCCTGGACCTCGCGGGCGGCACCGTCGTGCCGTACGTCGAGATGCGCGGCTGCCGCTTCGAGAAGGACGTCCTGCTGCCGGAGGCCCGGTTCACCACCCTGCGGCTGGTGGACTGCGCGGTCCCGCGCCTGGAGGCCGCCCGGGTCCACACCGAGGGCGATCTGCATCTGCCGCGCTGCCGCTTCCACAACGGCGTGCGGCTGACCGACGCGCAGATAGGCACCGACCTGCTGCTCAACCAGGCGATCGTCTACCGCGACCGCACCGGGCGCTCGGTCGCCGCGGACGGCATGACCATCGGCCAGGACCTCCAGGCCGAGATGCTGGAGTCGCACGGCGAACTGCGGCTGCGCGCCGCGACGATCGGCGTCTCGCTGAGCCTGCGCGGCGCCCGGCTGGCCAACCCGTACACGCGGTTCGCGCTGAACGCCCCGCAACTGACCGTCGGGCGCTCGCTGTACCTGACCCCCGCGGGCGTCGGCAGCATCCTGCTGAGCGGGACGACACCCGCGCACGGGACGCGCATCCAGAGGTTCGAGTGCCAGGGCGGAGTGCGCCTGGACGACGGACGGTTCGGGGACGCGGTCGACCTGGAGCGGGCCCGGTTCACCTTCACCGACGAGCAGGAGCTGTCGCTGCGCCGGGTGCAGACGCCCGAGCTGCGCTTCCTCGGGGAGCGGCCGGCGCGCGGCGGGGTCGCGCTGTCGGGCGCGAAGGTGGTCAACCTGATGGACCGGGCGGACGCCTGGCCGGGCCCGGGCCGACTGCACATGGGCGGCTTCGGCTACGAGAACCTGGTGCCGCGCGGCCCGTTCCCGCTGCGGGAGCGACTGGACTGGGTGGCCGCGGCGACCGCCGAGTACAACCCGGAGCCGTACGAGCGGCTGGCCGCGGTGCTGCGGGCGGGCGGCGAGGACGAGGACGCCCGCGAGGTGCTGCTCGCCAAGCAGCGCCGGCGCCGCGAGAGCCTGCCCATCGCCGCCAAGCTGTGGGGGTACGTCCAGGACTGGACGGTCGCCTACGGGTACCGGCCGGGCCGGGCGGCCGTATGGATGGCCGTGCTGTGGGCGGCGAGTTCGGTGGCCTTCGCGCACGCCAGTCATCCCCCGCTCAAGAGAGGCGAGCACCCGCCGTGGAATCCGGCCCTCTTCGCCCTCGATCTGCTGCTCCCGGTCATCGATCTGGGGCAGGTCGGGTTCTGGCAGCTGAGCGGCGGCTGGCAGTGGCTGGCCGCGGTGATGATCCTGCTGGGCTGGGTGCTGGCGACGACGGTGGCGGCGGGGGCGACGCGGCTGCTCCGGCGAAATTAGCAAACCTGCCGACATGCGCCGACTTGGTGAACCGACCGGTAGGAACCGGTGAAGTCGCTGATGGGACCCCCGGTCGGCCAGTTGTTGAACGGTCACCATTTTGCCGTTCCTTGACTTTCGGTCATACAACTTTCCGCGAGTTGGGCGTTCCGGCTGGCGCCGTCGTGACCAGGGGTCTTTCAATGGTCGACACCATGGCTCTGCTGCCCCCGTTCATCCGCACCACCCGGATGCACCGGAACGACCCGTACCCCGTCGCCGGACCGCCCGCCGACGAGGTACTCCTCGACGCGCCCGACGACCGGCTCGGCCCCGCTCTGGTCGCGGCCGGCGCGGGCGAGTTCGGGCCCGCGTCCGCCCTGCTGGCCGGCACCCGCGCCGACGCCGACTGGGAGAACCGCGACCGCTACGCGCGTCGCCTAGCCTCCTTCGCCGGCTCCCGCTCCGAGTGGTTCGACGCCTGGCGTACGGCCGCCCCGCGCGACCCGGACGCGCTGCTGCTCGGCGCCCAGCTCGCCGTGGACCGCGCCTGGCGGTCACCGGTGCGGGCGGAGGCGCTGCGCGAGGTGAGCCCCCTGATCACGGCGGCGGCCCGCGCCGAGGACCGCGACCCGGTGCCGTGGCGGATCGCGCTGGACCACGCCCGCGGCGCACAGGCCGGCCACAAGTACTTCGAGGAGCTGTGGGAGGCGGCGATCCGCCGCGCCCCGCACCACTACGGCTGCCATGTGGCCGCCCTGAAGTACCTCGCCTCCGCCTGGCACGGCGCCCACCCGGCGTGCTTCGACTTCGCCGAGCGGGCCGCGCAGGACGCCCCGGCCGGCTCGCTCGTCCAGGCGCTGCCCGCCCGGGCCGCCCTGTCCTATCTGACCGACGGCTGCGGTCCCGCGGTGCCGCGCGAGCGGCTGGACGCGGCGGCCGACCGGGCGATCACGCTCTCCGCCGGGTTCCCGGCCGCCGACCCCTGGCGGGCCGAGATCCGCAACAAGCTGATGTACGTCCTGGTACGCCTGGAGCGCTGGGCGGACGCCGGGGAACAGCTGCGTCTGATCGGCCCGTACGCCACCTCCTTCCCCTGGGAGCTGTTCGCCGACGACCCGCTCGGCCGTTTCCTGGAGGTCCGCGACGCGATCCACCGGGGGACGGGTTCGGATCTGCCGCGGGAGCCCTCCCTGCATCCACGGAGTGAGCGCGCCGGACGCGCGCCCTCCGACGACCATTAGGCTCTTGCGTCGTGACCACCGTGCGGCTCCCGCTCTTCCCCCTGAACTCTGTGCTGTTCCCGGGGCTCGTGCTTCCTCTGAACATCTTCGAGGAGCGCTACCGCGCCATGATGCGCGAGTTGCAGAAGACCCCCGAGGAGGAATCGCGCCGATTCGCCGTCGTGACGATCCGCGACGGCCACGAGGTGGCGCCGAGCGGGCCCGGTCTGCCGGACCAGACGGCCGTCCCCGAACGCGGCCCCGCGGCCGGCTTCGGCGACGACCCGGTCAAGGCGTTCCACTCCATCGGCTGCGTTGCGGACGCGGCGACGATCCGGGAGCGGGCCGACGGCACCTTCGAGGTGCTGGCCACCGGTACCAGCCGGGTCCGCCTGCTGTCGGTCGACGCGTCCGGGCCCTTCCTGACGGCGGAGCTGGAGGACCTTCCGGAGGACCCGGGCGAGGAGGCCGGCGCCCTGGCGGAAGGCGTCCTGCGCTCCTTCCGCCAGTACCAGAAGCGCCTGGCGGGCGCCCGTGAACGCTCCCTGTCGACCGGCGCGGACCTGCCGGACGAACCCTCGGTCGTCTCCTACCTGGTGGCCGCCGCGATGATGCTCGACACCCCGACGAAGCAGCGCCTGCTCCAGGCCCCGGACACCGCGTCCCGCCTGCGCGACGAGCTGAAACTCCTTCGCGCCGAGACCGCGATCATCCGTAATCTGCCGTCGTTGCCGGCGTCGGAGCTGACGCGCGGCCCGACAAGTCTGAACTGAGACCGGGAACTGTCATGGCGAAGAAGCAGAAGCAGCAGGCGGGCGGCACCCCGGCGACGGTCGCCCTCACCACCACCGGCACGCCGTACACCGTCCACGCCTACGACCACGACCCCTCCCACCCGTCCTACGGCGAGGAGGCCGCCGAGGCCATGGGCGTCTCCCCGGAGCGGGTCTTCAAGACCCTGGTGGCCGACGTCGACGGCGCCCTGACGGTGGCCGTGGTCCCGGTCGCGGGCTCGCTCGACCTCAAGGCCCTCGCCGCGGCGGTCGGCGGCAAACGCGCCACCATGGCCGACCCCGCCCTCGCCGAACGCACCACCGGCTACGTCCGCGGCGGCATCTCCCCCCTCGGCCAGCGCAAGAAGCTCCCCACCGTCCTCGACGCCTCGGCCGCCACCCACCCCACCATCTGCGTCTCCGCCGGCCGCCGCGGCCTGGAAGTCGAACTCTCCCCCACCGACCTCGCCCACCTCACCGCCGCGGTCCTGGCCCCCATCGGACGTGCCTGACCCCTCGACGGCCCCCCGTTCCTCGGCTAAGTACCAGGAACATGTCGAAGAGAACCCGCAAACGCAGGTGGCGCACCAAAAAGGGCCGAGCAAACCACGGCAGGCGCCCGGCCTAGGTCTTTCCAACCCATCCGGCGTGCGAGGGACGGGGCCTCGCCATCCCGATCCCCCACCCACCCACAGAGGGCGGCAACGGGTGGCCGAGCCTCAGAACACCGGCCCAGGCACTCTCAGCCCGTCCCGCGTGCACGAACGAGACCTCGCCATCCCGATCCCCCACCCACCCGCAGAGGGCGGCAGCGGGTGGCCGAGCCTCAGAACACCGGCCCAGGCACTCTCAGCCCGTCCGGCGTTTGAGGACGAGGCCCCTTGAGGGCCGATCGGGGGTCCAGGGGGCGGAGCCCCTTGGGACGGCGGGGTCGAAGGGGCGGCAGCCCCTGGGGATGGGACGGGTAGGGGCGGCGGGGGCGACACCACACGGCGGCCACCTCAGCCCATCCCTCACGCCAACGGCGCCCCGTACCCATCCGTAGGCACCGCCTCATAACCCCCCGGCTCAGGATCCCGCGGCCCGAACAACCCCGTCAGCCCGAGATGAACCAGCACCGCCGCCAGCGACCACGCCAGCAACGCCCCCTTCGCCCCCAACTTCAACGGCGCGGAGAACGTGACCCCCTTGCCCACCGACCGCGCATGCGCCACCACATCCTGCGCGGGCCCGAGCCACACCCCCAACCGCCAGGCCAGCAAGGACCCGAGCAGCCCCCCGACGGTGAGCGCCACCACCAGCGGCACCCCACCCCGCCGCCGCACGAGGAACACGACGAACGCGGTCACCACCCCGAACGCCAGCCCCAGCAGAGTGAACGTTCCATCCACCCCGACGGCCTGCTCCCCCTCGGTGTCCTTGAGGTAGACGACCCAGTTCCTGTCGACCACGTCCCCCACCAGCGGCACCCGAGGCGCCAGCCACCACCACAGCACCCCCAGCAGCACGCCACCGAGCGCCACCGCCACCGCGATCACGGCGGCCTCCCGCACTTCGGTCCTCATCCCGGGACCATCCTGTCCATACCCGGTGTCGAAGGGCGCCGGAGCGGCATACCCGTCGCCAGACCCCTGCCACGCGCTCTGCGAAGTCTGCGAGGCCTGAGAAGTCTGCGAGGACGGTTCGTGCGGCGAAGAAGAGGGAGTCAACGGTGCGGTCACCCTGACATCGTGCCAGTCCCGCCTGTGCGGCGCGTCATCGGACGGCCGCCCGACGGTACGCCCAGGTGGCGACGGCCAGCGACACCACGCCGACCACACCGCACACAGCGAGATCACCGAGTACGAGGGCCCAGTCGGGATGCGGCCCGAAGGTCCGAGCGAAGGCCTCCACGCCGTACGTCGACGGCAGCAGGTCCCGCAGGAACCGCACCGCCTCCGGCATCCGGTCGGCAGGCAGCACGCCCAGCAGCAGCGCCGCCGACATGCCCAGCTGCCCGAGCAGCGTGGCCAGCTCCGGCCGCGGCGCCAGCAGCCCGCACGCGGCCCCGAGCCCGGCGAGCGCGGCACCCGCGAGCGGGATGACGGCGATGAGCACCCACAGGTGCGCGATCGGCAGCCCGAACAGCACACAGCCGAAGACGGCCGTCACGACGGTCCCGGGCACGGTGAAGGAGGCGTACGCGCCCGCCGCCCCGAGCACCACGGCGGCCGGCGGCACGGGCAGGGTCGCGTAGTGGTCGAGCCCGCCGCTGGCCCGCAGCTGCCCGAAGTACTGCGCGAGCAGGTTCAGCGCGACGAAGGCGACGACGAGCACCGCCGATCCGGCCACGACCGCCTGGGCCTCACCGCCGCCGTCCACGACCCCGCGCATCAGGATCATGATCCCGACGGACTGGAAGGTCGCCACGAACAGCAGCGGGATACGCGCGACCCGGGCCCGGGACAGCTGCGCCCGGTACACGGCCGCCAGCGCCGGCCACAGCCGCGCGCGCGGCCCGAGCTCGGCGGCCTCCCGGACCGGCTCCTCCACGGCCAGGGCACTGCCCGGCAGAACCTCGGCGGGTACGACACTCACCTCGTGCGGCTCCCCTCTCTCGGTTTCACTCCGGCAGACGTCCTGTTCCGCTTGTTCTGTACGGATACGGCGGTCCGTGCACTCAAGACCTCACCCCTTCACCAGTCCCTGCCGTGCGGCACCGCCCAGCGCCAGGTACACATCCTCCAGGCTGGGCGTGGTCAGGGTGAAGTCGTCGAGCGCGGCGAAGGCGGCCCCACCGGTGACGGTGGCGACGACCGCCCGCGCCTCCTCCGGGGCGAGCCTGAGGGTCCAGCGGCGCCCGGACTCCACGACCCGGTCGCGCAGCGCGGCGACCTCGGGCACATGCAGCGGGGCGCCCTCGCGCCAGACCAGGTCGACCCGGACGTCCCCGGCGACCTGCTCCTTGAGCCCGGTGGGCGTGTCGCAGGCGATCACCCGTCCCCGGTCGAGGACGGCGACCCGGTCGAGGACGGTCTCGGCCTCGATGACGTTGTGGGTGACGAGCAGGACGGTCGTACCGCGTTCGGCCCGGCGCCGGTCGACCGCGGACCACACCGCGCGCCGCGCCACGGGGTCCATGGCGGTGGTCGGCTCGTCGAGCACCAGCAGCGGCCGCTCCCCGACCAGCGCGGCTGCGAGACACGCCAGCCGCCGCTGCCCGCCGGAGAGCTTCTTCAGCGGCCGCCCGGCGAGCCCGGTGAGCCCCAGCTCCTCCAGTACGGCGTCCCGCTCGGCCCGCGCCCGGGCCGCCTCCAGGCCGCGCAGCCGCCCGGTGGTCTCGGCGGCGAGCGACACGGTCAGCTCGTCGAGGGCGGTGGATTCCTGGCCGAGGTAGGCGAGGATCCGGGAGGCCCGCTCGGGATGGCGCACGATGTCGTGCCCGAGGATCTCGACGCTGCCCCGGTCGGGCCGCATCAGCCCGGTCAGCTGGCGCACCAGGGTCGTCTTGCCGGCGCCGTTGGGACCGAGGAGCCCGAAGATCTCACCGCCCCGGATGTCCAGCCGTACGTCGTCAGTGGCCCTCACCTCGGGTGTTCCCGGTGTGCCCCGCCGCCCCCGTACCGCCGGATAGGTCTTGGTCAGCCCGCGCACCGCGCACACGACGCCACCACCGTGTCGAAGTGGCTGTGCCGCGCGCGTACTCACAAGGGACGAGACTACGGGGTCGGGAACGCTCGCCCGCCCTCGGGTCGGTTCATCGCGGTCGATCGGCCGGTAAGGATCTCACTCGCCGGCGGGCGCGTGTTCGGCCGCCGTACGCGCGTCGATCTCCCGCCAGAAGCCGGCCCGGATGGCGTAGCGGTCGTGCTCGTCGATCTGGTCGTCCTTGTGTGCGAGCAGCCCGAAGCGGGCCGCGTACCGCAGCAGCTCGCCGTCGATGCGGTGCGGGATCCGCGGGTACATGCCGGACAGTTTCGGGACATGGCCCTGGTCGCCCAGCCGCTCCATCCACCGGCGCGCGAAGACCTGCCCCACCTCGAACGGATCGCCGCCGACCGTGGTGATGTCCTCCTCCCGGTCGGCCCACCGCTGCTCGGCGGTGGTCAGCTGGGCGAGCGTCGGCATGGTGGCGATCTCGGGGGGCTCCGAGGTGACTCCGGGCCGGTCGACCCAGCCTTTGTCGGAGGACCAGCGCAGGGTCGCGGTCTGCGGCGGCTGGGCGGGCTGGACGCCGGGGGCGCGCAGCGCGGCCAGGTCCTTGGGGGTGGGCACGCCCTTGGGCGCGGGCACCCGCTCCTGGGTGCCGTTCTCCGAGGCGGCGGACGCGGCCGCGTGCTCGCTCTCCTCGGCGGACCGCTCCCCCGAGGAGAGCGCGGACTCGGGCAGCGGCGCGGAGAGGATCGCTGCGATCTCGGGCCGCGGCGCGGGCGGCGGCGCGCAGATTCCGCCGATCTCCTTGGCGCGTACGGCCTTGGTGATCCACGTACGGTCCAGCACCCGCCGCTCGTCGGCCTCGGCGACCAGATCCTCGGACTGGTTGTAGTCCCCGTCGGCGGCCTGCACGGCCCACAGATGTACGGCGACGCCGTGCTCCTTGGCGGCCATCATGCCCGGCAGCAGGTCGCCGTCACCGGTGACCAGGACGATGTCGGAGCAGGCGCGGTTGCGGGCCAGTTCGGTCAGCTCGGCGTGCATGGCGGCGTCCACGCCCTTCTGCGCCCAGCGTCCGTCGCTTCGGGTCAGGGCGCCGAGCCGGACGGTGACCCGGGGCATCACGCGCAGTCTGCGGTGCTCGGGCTGCGGGACGCGGTCGGGGGCGCCGTCGAACCAGTAGATGCGCAGCAGCGGGCGCTCCGTGTCGGACTCGGCTCGGTCGCGCAGTCCCTGGATGAGGGCGGTGTGATCCACGGTGATCCGGGAGCGCGAGGGTTCCCCGGCGAGGAGACTGGCCGCCGCCCCCAGCAGATACCCGGCGTCCACCAGGACGATGCAGCGGTCCACGCGACTCACCCTCTTCCCGGGAGGTTTGCTTCGGGCTTGCTTCGAGTCTGCCCGACGGCGCGGGGGTTAACGGCCCGAACTCGATCTTCGGCGTGGCGTTTCGGGACATCGCCCGGCGACATTCCCTGTCACACACCGTAATTATCCGACATGCGCTCTTTGTCAGCCTATGTGAATCTGGTCCCGGCCCTGGCCCCTAGATCCCCCACAGGAGGCAGATCCCCATGGCCAAGAACAAGAACCGTGAACGTAAGCAGCCGCAGTCCGAGCGTGGTCAGCAGCAGGCCGAGCGGTCCTCGACGGAGGCGCAGGCCGAGCAGCGCATGACGCAGGTGACGCCGAGCGACATCGCCCGCAAGGGCAAGCAGAAGCGCTTCGGCCACAACTGACACCTGCACAGCGGGCCGTTGACGGCCAGGCACACGTCGAGGGGCGCATCCGGTCTCGGATGCGCCCCTCGCGCACGTCAGCCGCCCGCTCGCAGTCGGCCGTTCTCAACCAGCCGTTCTCAGCCGGCCAGGCAGGACGGTCCCAGCAGCACCTTCAGGTCGCCGAAGAGGGCCGGGTCCGGCTTGACCCGGTGCCGGTCCAGGCGCAGCACGGTGGTCTTGCGCGGGCCCTGGAGCTTGATCCGGACCTCGCTCTCGCCCTTGTGGTGGCTGAGGATCTCGCCGAGGCGGCTGACCATCGGCGGGGTGACCCGGGTGGCCGGGATGGTGAGGATCACGGGCGCGTTGGTGCCCGCGTTCGACAGGTCGGGGACCTGGAGTTCCATCGCGACCAGCCGGGGGACGTCCTCGCGCTTGTCGAGGCGGCCCTTGACGAAGACCACCGCGTCCTCGACGAGTTGGGTGGAGACCAGCTGATAGGTCGCCGGGAAGAACATGCACTCGATCGAGCCCGCCAGGTCCTCCACGGTGGCGATCGCCCAGGCGTTGCCCTGCTTGGTCATCTTGCGCTGGAGCCCGGAGATGATCCCGCCGATGGTCACCACCGCCCCGTCCGCGTGCTCACCCCCGGTCAGCTGCGCGATACCGGCGTCCGCCTTGTCCGACAGGACGTGCTCCAGGCCGAACAGCGGGTGGTCGGAGACGTACAGACCGAGCATCTCCCGCTCCTGGGCGAGCAGGTAGGTCTTGTCCCACTCCTCGGTGGTGAACTCCACGTCCAGGCCGAAGCCGGGCTCGCTGGACTCCTCCTCGCCCATCCCGCCGAACAGGTCGAACTGGCCCTCGGCCTCCTTGCGCTTGACCGCCACCACGTTGTCGATCATCGGCTCGAAGTGCGCGGTCAGCCCCTTGCGGGTGTGCCCCAGGGTGTCGAACGCGCCCGCCTTGATCAGCGATTCCGTGGTCCGCTTGTTGCAGGCGACCGCCTCGACCTTGTCCAGATAGTCGGGGAAGGAGGCGTACTTGCCCTTGGCCTTGCGGCTCTTGATGATCGACTCGACCACGTTGGTGCCCACGTTGCGCACCGCCTCCAGGCCGAACAGGATCACGTCGTCGCCCTGCGCGGCGAAGTTGTGCACCGACTCGTTCACATTCGGCGGCAGCACCTTGATGCCCATCCGCCGGCACTCGTTCAGATAGACCGCCGACTTGTCCTTGTCGTCCTTCACGGACGTCAGCAACGCCGCCATGTACTCGGCCGGATGGTTGGCCTTGAGATAGGCGGTCCAGTAGGAGACCAGGCCGTACGCGGCGGAGTGCGCCTTGTTGAAGGCGTAGCCGGCGAAGGGGACCAGCACGTCCCACAGGGCCTTGATGGCCTCTTCGCTGTACCCCTTCTTCTGGGCGCCCTCCTGGAAGAGGACGAAGTTCTTCGCCAGCTCGTCGGGCTTCTTCTTGCCCATGACGCGGCGCAGGATGTCGGCCTCGCCGAGCGAGTACCCGGCGATGATCTGGGCGGCCTTCTGCACCTGCTCCTGGTAGACGATCAGGCCGTGGGTGACGTCCAGGACCTCCCTGAGGGGCTCTTCGAGCTCCTTGTGGATGGGGGTGATCTCCTGGAGCTTGTTCTTGCGCAGCGCGTAGTTGGTGTGCGAGTCCATGCCCATCGGGCCGGGACGGTAGAGCGCGGAGACGGCGGAGATGTCTTCGAAGTTGTCGGGCTTCATCAGCCGCAGCAGGGAGCGCATGGGGCCGCCGTCGAACTGGAAGACACCGAGCGTCTCGCCGCGCTGGAGCAGTTCGAAGGTCGCCGGATCGTCCAGCGGCAGGCCCAGCAGGTCGAGATCGACGCCCTTGTTGGACTTCACCATCTTGACGGCGTCGTCCATGATCGTCAGGTTGCGCAGGCCGAGGAAGTCCATCTTCAGCAGGCCGAGCGACTCGCACTGCGGGTAGTCCCACTGCGTGATCGTCACGCCGTCCGTGTGCCGCACCCAGATCGGGGCGTGGTCGACGATGGGCTCGCTGGACATGATCACGCCGGCGGCGTGCACACCCATCTGCCGGACCAGGCCCTCGACGCCCTTGGCGGTGTCGATGACCTTCTTCACGTCCGGTTCGTTCTCGTACATCGCGCGGATCTCGCCGGCCTCGCTGTAGCGCGGGTGCGAGGGGTCGGTGATGCCGTTGAGGTCGATGCCCTTGCCGAGGACATCGGCGGGCATGGCCTTGGTGAGGCGGTCGCCCATCGCGTACGGGTAGCCCAGCACGCGCGCGGAGTCCTTGATCGCGTTCTTGGCCTTGATCTTGCCGTAGGTGCCGATCATGGCGACCTTGTCGGCGCCGTACTTCTCCGTCACGTACCGGATCACCTCGACGCGCCGACGCTCGTCGAAGTCGATGTCGACATCGGGCATCGAGACGCGCTCGGGGTTCAGGAACCGCTCGAAGATCAGTCCGTGCGGGATCGGGTCGAGGTCGGTGATGCCCATGGCGTACGCGACGATCGAACCGGCCGCGGATCCTCGGCCGGGGCCGACCGCGATGCCCTGGTTCTTGGCCCACATGATGAAGTCGGCGACGACGAGGAAGTAGCCCGGGAACCCCATCTGGATGATGACGTCCATCTCGTACTCGGCCTGCTTCTGCCGGTCCTCCGGGACGCCGCCGGGGAAGCGGCGCTCCATGCCCCGGCGGACCTCCTCCTTGAACCAGGTGACCTCGGTGAAGCCCTCGGGGATGTCGAACTTCGGCATGAGGTTCTTCGCCTCGAACATGCCGGTGGTGTCGATCTGCTCGGCGACCAGGAGGGTGTTCGCGCAGCCCTCCTGCCAGGCGTCCGAGGAGTCGATGGCGTACATCTCGTCCGTGGACTTCAGGTAGTAGCCGGTGCCGTCGAAGCGGAAGCGGTCCGGATCGGAGAGGTTCTTGCCGGTCTGGATGCACAGCAGCGCGTCGTGCGCGACCGACTCGTGCGCGTACGTGTAGTGCGAGTCGTTGGTGACCAGCGGCGGGATGCCGAGCTTCCTGCCGATCTCCAGCAGGCCGTCGCGGACCCGGTGCTCGATCTCGATTCCGTGGTCCATCAGCTCCAGGAAGTACCGGTCCTTGCCGAAGATGTCCTGGTACTCGGCGGCGGACTTCAGGGCCTCGTCGAACTGGCCCAGCCGCAGGCGGGTCTGGAGCTCCCCCGACGGACAGCCGGTGGAGGCGATGAGCCCCTCGGACCACTGCGAGATGGTCTCCTTGTCCATCCTCGGCCACTTCTGCAACCAGCCCTCGGCATACGCGTCCGAGGACAGCTTGAAGAGGTTGTGCAGACCCGTCTTGTTCGCCGCCCAGATCGTCTTGTGGGTGTAACCACCCGAACCCGAGACGTCGTCCCGCTTCTGGTGCGGCTGCCCCCACTGGATCTTGCGCTTGTTGCGCCGCGACTCCGGCGCCACATACGCCTCGATCCCGATGATCGGGGTGACCCCCGCCTTCTGCGCGGTGTGGAAGAAGTCGTACGCCCCGTGCAGGTTGCCGTGGTCGGACATCGCGATATGGGTCATGCCCATCTCGTTGCACGCGTTGAACATGTCCTTCAGCCGCGCGGCACCGTCCAGCAGCGAGTACTGGGTGTGGACGTGCAGGTGCGTGAACGGCGGCTTTGACACGGCTTCGGCCTCCAAGGAAAACGGGCGTCGACGAGGGCCCGACAGGCTGCGGACAGTCTGGGGGACAGCGTCGAAGTCTATGCCTCGGCACTGACACCGGGCGGGCTCCCCCACGTACCTTCGTGTGAAGAAGAACGGGCACTCCCCAGGACCCTCGCACGTTGGTCCGGGCAGAAGATCCGCTCCACCCGTCACGCACCACCCGTACCAGGAGGCACCCAGCGATGTCGGTCCCGCAGCTCAACGACGAGCACCGCGGCGAGGAGATCCTCGCCGTCTTCGACACCGCCTTCGGCCAGCTCCTCGCCGCCGACCCGGCCGCGTTCCGCGTGAAGTTCCGGAAGATGGCGGCCTCGGCCTTCGCGTTCTACCGGGGCACGGCGTGCCTCTTCTACCACGACCTGGACGCGGAGAGCGGCGCACGCGGCACCGGCGGCATACTCGACGGACCGTACCTCGACGAGCGGACCTCCCGCGTCTGGATCCACGGCGACCTCCACGCCGAGAACTTCGGCACGTACCTGGACGCCAACGGCCGCCTGATCTTCAACGTCAACGACTTCGACGAGGCCTACGTCGGCCCCTTCACCTGGGACCTCAAGCGCTTCGCCGCCTCCATCGCGCTCATCGGCTACGCCAAGGCGCTCGGCGACGACCAGATCACCGAGCTGGTGCAGGTGTACGCGGGCGCGTACCGCGAGCGGATCCACGCCCTGGCCACCGGCGCCAAGAGC
Source organism: Streptomyces lincolnensis (assembly GCF_001685355.1). GTDB lineage: Bacteria > Actinomycetota > Actinomycetes > Streptomycetales > Streptomycetaceae > Streptomyces > Streptomyces lincolnensis. Next base: position 2,847,267 of record NZ_CP016438.1, read on the forward strand.
GACGAGGTGCCGCCCTTCACCCTGGACACCGCGCAGGGCCCGCTCCTGGACGCGCTGCGTGACGCCCGCTCCCTCACCCGGTTCGGCCTCCTGGAGTCGATGACGGAGATCCGTGACTTCGAGCGCCGCTTCGCACCCGGCGGCGGCTCCATCGAGCTGGACGCGGCCACCCGCTACAAGGTCCTCGCGGCCTTCGACGGCTACCTGGAGACCCTGCCGGAGGCGTCCCTGGCCCGCCCGGACTCCTACCGCGTCAAGGACGTCGTCGGCCGGCGCGGCATCGGCATCGGATCGGCCGGTCTGCCGTCGTACAACATCCTGCTGGAGGGGCACACCGACGCCCTGGAGAACGACGTCGTGATCTACATCAAGCAGGCCCAGACCCCGGCCGTCTCCCGCCACATCACCGATCCGGCGATCCGCGACTACTTCCAGCACGAGGGCCACCGCACGGTGATCTCCCAACGTGCCCTCCAGCAGCACGCCGACCCGTGGCTGGGCTGGACCGAGCTGGACGGCGCGGGCCAGCTGGTCGCCGAGATCTCGCCGTACGCCGTGGACCTCGACTGGAGCGACATCGACGACCCGGAGGAGATCGCGGGGGTCGTCGCCGACCTGGGCCGGGCGACGGCCACCATGCACGCGGCGGCGGACGACCAGTCCGGCGAGTCCCTGGTGCCGTTCTCCACCGAGCGGGCCATCGACGCGGCGATCGCGGCGGACTCCGACGACGGCGCCGGTTTCGCGGCCCTGTTGGTCGACTTCGCGCACAGCTACGGCGCACGCGCGCGTGCCGACCACCAGACCTTCGTGGACCTGTTCCGCAACGGCCGGATCCCGGGTCTGTGACGATCCGCTGCCGGTAGGCCCTTCACAGGGATCCTTTAGGGGTCCCTTACAGGGCCACATGACAGACTCTCTTCGCTATGGACATATCCGGGACCCAGCTCAGAGTGCTCCGCGCGGCACTGTTCACGGCGTTCGTCGTGACCCTCAGCAGCGCGTCGCACGTGGTGCTGTCCCGGGCCCCGCTGCCGTTGAACACGGTGGCGGGGATCGCCGCCGTGGTGTTCCTCCTCGCCTACGCCCTCGCGGGCCGCGAGCGCGGCTTCGGCCGGATCGCCGCCGTGCTGATCCCGCTGGAGCTGGCCGCAGACACGGTGTTCACCACCGGCCAGCACGTCTGTTACGGCGCGGCCGGCGGCCCGGTCACCGGCCCCCTGCGCTCCGTCGGCTTCGACGTGCTGTGCGGCGACGGCACCAGTGTCGGTGCCCCGCTGGCCCGGATGACCGGCACCGACACCGACCGGCTCGGCGCCCTGCTCGCCCAGGCCGGCCCTGGGACCGCCTGGCTGCTGCTGGGCGCGCACATCGGCGTGGGTCTGCTCGCCGCCGCCTGGCTGCGCCGCGGCGAGCGGGCGCTGGCCCAGCTATTGAGCGCCGTCGCCGCGACCACGTTCCGGCCGCTGCTGCTCGCGGTCGCGGCCGTCACGGTCCGCACGGCCCCCTCGACTTCTCCCGTACGGCGTCCCGCGCTCCGTACGCCCACCGCGCGCGAGCGGATTCTCGTGCACTGCCTGGGACGGCGCGGACCGCCGTGCTCGGTCGCTGCCGCCTGAGCCCGAGCGGCCACGCACGGCACCCGAGCGTCTGAGCACCAGTCAGTCCCCATACGTATCCCGCACACGACCACGACGTGTGCGCGTCCCCTTACGGAGAACATCACCATGAGCAAGCGGAACAGCCAGGCAGCGAAGTCGGCCGCCCGGGAGCGGCTGCGTCTGGAGCGCGAGAAGCAGGCCAAGCGCGCGAAGATCAAGCGCCAGGTCGTCGTCGCCTGTTCGGTCGTCGGTGTGCTGGCCCTGGCCGGCGGTATCGGCTACGCCGTCGTGCAGTCCAACAAGCCCGGTCACTGGGAGGCCCTCAAGGACGACAAGGTCGTCGCCCCGGCCAACACCACGGGCACGAACGGCACGACCGTCGTCATAGGCAAGAGCAGCGCGAAGAAGACCCTCAAGGTCTACGAGGACCCGCGCTGCCCGATCTGCGCCCAGTTCGAGCAGACGGTCGGCCCGACCCTCGACAAGGACATCGAGGAGGGCAAGTTCAAGATCCAGTACATCGGCGGGACGTTCCTCGACGGCGACTCGCTCGGCGACGGCAAGATCGGCAGCAACGGCGAGGGCTCCAAGAACGCGATGAGCGCCATGGGTGCCGCGCTGAACGTCGGTCCGGACGCCTTCATGGCGTACAAGAACGCGCTGTACTCCACGAAGTGGCACCCGGAGGAGTCGAAGGACGAGTTCAAGAGCGACGACTACCTGATCAAGGTCGCGAACACCGTCCCGGCGCTGAAGAACAACAAGACCTTCCAGAACGCGGTCACCAACGGCACGTACGACGCCTGGGCGCTCGCCATGTCGAAGACCTTCGACACCAACAAGGACAAGGTGACGGGCACCCCGAGCTTCGTCATGGACGGCAAGATCCTCACCACCGGCAGCCAGGGCAACCCGCCCATGACGGTGGCCGAGTTCAACTCCGTGGTCGACGCGGCCCTCAAGGGCTGAACAGCGCCGAGCCGACCTTCGGCGGAAGAGCGGGCGAACTTTCACCGGTTCGCCCGCTCTCGTTCATACCGATCAGTAACCTGATCGGTCGTGACCAGTCGCTACAGATCCTCCGAGAGCACCCACTCCGCCGACTCCCCCTCGCCGCGCCGCCGTTCGGTGGTCAAGGCCGCGGCCGCCACCGTCGTGCTGGCCGGTCCGCTCGCCGCCGCCGTGCCCGCCCGCGCGGCCGACGAGGCCCCCGCCTTCCTGCACGGCGTGGCCTCCGGTGATCCGCTGCCGGACGGCGTCCTGCTGTGGACCCGAGTGACGCCCACCGCACAGGCCATACCCGGGTCGGGGCTCGGCCCGGACACCCCGGTCGACTGGGTGGTGGCCCAGGACCGGGCGCTGACGAACATCGTCGCCAAGGGCACTGTCACCGCGACCGCCGCCTCCGACCACACCGTCAAGGCGGACGTGCGCGGCCTCCGGCCCGCCACCGACTACTGGTTCCGCTTCTCCGCCGGGGGCACCGACTCCCCCGTCGCCCGCACCCGCACCGCGCCCGCCGCCGACGCGGCCGTGCCGGGCCTCCGCTTCGGCGTGGTCTCCTGCGCCAACTGGGAGGCCGGCTACTTCTCCGCGTACCGCCATCTCGCGGCCCGCGGCGACCTGGACGCCTGGCTGCACCTGGGCGACTACATCTACGAGTACGGCACCGGCGAGTACGGGACGCGCGACACCGTCGTACGACAGCACGCGCCCGCCCACGAGATCGTCACGCTCGCCGACTACCGCACCCGGCACGGGCGCTACAAGACCGACGCCGATCTCCAGGCACTGCACGCGGCCGCCCCCGTCGTGGCCATCTGGGACGACCACGAGTTCGCCAACGACGCCTGGTCGGGCGGGGCCGAGAACCACACCGAGGGCGCCGAGGGCATCTGGACGGCCCGTCAGGCCGCCGCCAAGCAGGCCTACTTCGAGTGGATGCCGGTGCGCCCGGCGCTCGCGGGCACCACCTACCGCCGCCTCCGCTTCGGCAAGCTCGCCGACCTCTCCCTCCTCGACCTGCGGTCCTTCCGCTCGCAGCAGGTCGCCGTCGGCAACGGCTCGGTCGACGACCCGGACCGTACGCTCACCGGCCGCGCCCAGCTCGACTGGCTGAAGGCCGGGCTGAAGGCGTCCGACACCACCTGGCGGCTGGTCGGGAACTCGGTGATGATCTCGCCGTTCGCCATCGGCTCGCTCACCGCCGACCTGCTGAAGCCGCTCGCCGAGCTGCTGGGGCTGCCGAAGGAGGGCCTCGCCCTCAACACCGACCAGTGGGACGGCTACACGGACGACCGCCGCGAAATCCTCGCCCACCTGCGCTCGAACGCCATCCGCAACACCGTCTTCCTGACCGGCGACATCCACATGGCGTGGGCCAACGACGTGCCGGTGGACGCCGGTACGTACCCGCTGTCCCCGTCGGCCGCCACGGAGTTCGTCGTCACCTCGGTGACCTCCGACAACCTCGACGACCTCGCCAAGGCGCCCGAGGGCACGATCTCCGCGGTCGCCGCGCCGGTCATCCGGGCCGCCAACCGGCACGTCCACTGGGTCGACACCGACCGCCACGGCTACGGCGTCCTCGACATCACCGCCGAGCGCGCGCAGATGGACTACTACGTGCTCTCCGACAGGACGAGGGCGAGCGCGACCTCCGCCTGGCAGCGGTCCTACCGCACCCGCAGCGGCACGCAGAAGGTCGAGCGCTCCTACAGTCCCGTCTAGAGGCTCAGAGGCTGTCCAGGAAGCCGAGCGCCACCCGCCAGGTGGCCTCGGCGGCCTCCTCGTCGTAGTCCGGCAGCTCGGGGTCGGTGTAGAGGTGGCCGGCCCCGGCGTACCGGTAGACCTCGACGTCGGCTCCCGCCCGGCCCATCTGGAGGTACCAGGAGCTCAGCCAGTCGTCCGTCTCGAACGGGTCCGGTTCGGCGACGTGCAGCTGCACGGGCAGCTCGTCCACGCTCGCGTTCGCCGCGATGTCCGACGTGCCGTGCAGGAGCAGCAGCCCGCGGGCCTTGTCGTCGCCGAGGGCCAGGGTCTGCCCGATGGACGCGCCGAGCGAGAACCCGGCGTACACCAGCCCCCGCTCCGAGTAGGGCGCGGCGGCCAGGACGGCCCGCTTGAGCAGCTCGTCCTTGCCGATCCCGTCCTGGAAGGCCATGCCCTCCTCGACCGTGTCGAACGTACGCCCCTCGAAGAGGTCCGGCGTCCACACCTCGTGCCCGGCGGCGCGCAGCCGGTCGGCCGCCGCACGCACCGCCGGCCTGAGGCCGAAGGTGGAATGGAAAAGCATGATGTTCATGGGGTTATCGTGCCGTACCCATCACGGGGCGGAAGTCACATGTTCATGAGCACCCGGGGCCGGTTACGTTCGAGGGCATGGAGAACGTACTCCGCCCACTGATCGTGATCGGCGGGGCGGTCCTGCTCACGCTGGTCATCGGCTGGGCGACCGACCTGCTGCTGCGCAAGGCCAACCAACGACACCACGAGACCCCGCTGTGGGGTCTGCTGCGCCGCGGCCGCATCCCCTACCAGCTGGTCCTGTGCGCGGCCCTGCTCAGAGGGTCGTACGACCAGGCGCAGCTGCTGGACCGGCACGAGGAGACGGCCGGCCGGACGCTCACGCTCGTGCTCATCGGGGCCGCCGCCTGGCTGGTGATCCGGATCGCCGCCGCGATAGTGGAGACGTCCTACAGCCGCTACGCGCGCGCCCACCGCGATCCGGCCCGGGTCCGTCGGGTGCGCACCCAGGTGACGCTGATCATGCGGGTGGTCTCGGCGGTCGTCGGGGTGGTGGCGGTGGCCACCATGCTGCTGACGTTCCCGGCGTTCCGCGCGGCCGGTGCCTCGCTGCTGGCCTCGGCCGGCATCCTCGGCATCGTCGCCGGTGTCGCCGCCCAGTCGACGCTCGCCAACATGTTCGCCGGGCTCCAGATCGCCTTCGGCGACATGGTGCGCATCGGCGACACGGTCGTGGTGGACGGCGAGTGGGGCACCGTCGAGGAGATCACCCTGACGTTCCTGACGGTCCGGACCTGGGACGAGCGCCGGATCACGATGCCCGTGTCGTACTTCACGTCCAAGCCGTTCGAGAACTGGTCGCGCGGCACGCCCCAGATGACCGGCATCGTCTACTGGCACCTCGACCACGCGGCGCCCCTGGACGCGATGCGCGAGAAGCTGCGCGACATCCTGCGCGAGTGCCCGGCCTGGGACGGCCGCGCCTACGGCCTGGACGTCACGGACACCACGCCGAACACCATGCAGGTCAGGGCCCTGGTGACCGCCAAGGACGCGGACGACATCTGGACGGTGCGGGTCACGGTCCGCGAGCGGATGATCCGCTGGCTGTCCGAGGAGCACCCCTACGCCCTGCCCCGCGTCAACACGGCGGACGCGGTTCTGCTCCGCGCCCGCTCGAACGGCGGGCCGTCCCGCGACGGTGGCGGGCCCGCCCGGGACGGCGATGGCCCGTCCCGCGACGGAACGGGCCCACGCCGTGCGTACGAGCCGCCGAGCACGGGCCGCTGACGCTCCCGGCCCCCTTCGGGCCGCCGGCCTTCAACGCCCGCGCTCGGCACCCCCGTTGATCTGGATGATCTGAGAGGTGACATGCCCGGCGCCCGGGGACGCCAGCCAGTGCAGGGTCGCGGCGACGTCCCCGGGGGTGCCGGCGCGGCCGGTCGGGGTCTCCCGGACGAGCCGCTCGCGCCGCGCCTCCTCGATCGCCTCCCCGAAGAACCCGGTGTCCTCGACATAGCCGGGCGCGACGACGTTCACGGTGATCCCGCGCGGCCCGAGTTCCCGGGCCAGATCATGGGCGTACGGATGCAGGCCGGCCTTGGCCGCGCCGTACGCCCCGCTCCCGGACCCCCGGTACGCGGCGATCGAGCTGACGAACAGCACCCGCCCGCCCGGCTCGGCCAGCCGGTCCTTCAGCGCCTCCGTCAGCAGCGCGGCGGTCAGCAGATTGATCCGGAAGTTGACGGTCCACTGATGTGCGACGGTGTCGAGCGGGTCGTCGCTCCCGGCCCCGGGCTCCAGATTCCCGGCGCCTCCCGCGCTGTTGACGAGCACGTCCACGGTGCCGAACTCCGTGGCCACGAAGTCGGCGGCCCCCTGCACGGCACCGGGATCACTGAGATCGGCGGCGTACGTCAGCGCCCCCGGCACCCCGGCCCCCTCCAGCACGTCACCCCGCCGCCCGAGCAGCAGGACCCGGTCCCCTTCCTTCGCGAAGGCCTGCGCCGCGGCAAGCCCGATTCCCGTACCGCCGCCACTGATCACGATGTTGCGAGCCATGATCCCGACCCTACAAACCGTGGTCGGACCCGCCCCCCGCGTTTCACACACACGTCATGAAGGGGTGCGAAGTCATCGCAAACTACGCACATCGAGATGCCGGAGCACCCGGTCCACCACCTCCGGGTCGGCGCCCGGCTCGCTCCGCGCCGCGAGCACCTCGTGCCGTGCCGCGCTCAGCATCTCCCCCTGGATCCGCCGGATCCGCTTGAGCCGCCGCACCCGATGTTCATGCCCCTCCCGGCGCTCGTCCTCACCCAGGTCGGGACTGATCCGCACGCCGATGTCGAAGGCCCGCCGCAGCATCTGCTCGGACAGCTCCTCCGGCAGGTCCTCGGCGGCCTCGATCTCCCTGAGCCTGCGCTTCGCCGCCTTGGCCGCCCGTACGGCGAGCGCCTTCTCCAGCTCCTTCTCGTGATCGGTGTCGGCCTGCACCCCGAGCCGCTTCACCAGCCACGGCAGGGTCAGCCCCTGGAGCACCAGCGTCGCCATGATCACGCCGAAGGCGATGAACACCAGCTCGTCCCGCTCCGGGAAGGCGGACCCGTCGTCCGTGGTGAGCGGAATCGCCAGCACCAGGGCCGCCGAGGCAACGCCCCGCATCCCCGACCACCACATGACGACGGTCTCCCGCCAGCCCATGGGGATGTCCTCGTCGTGGTCCCGTCTGGCGTGCATCCGCTTGGCGAGCCAGGTGGCCGGCAGCAGCCACAGCAGCCGCACCAGGACGACCACCCCCACCACGGCCGCCGCCCACCCGAGCATCTCGCCCCAGCGCCCGGACGCCGTACGGATCGCGTTGTGCAGCTCCAGGCCGACCAGCCCGAAGGCCACGCCCGTGACGAGCGTGTCGACGATGTCCCAGAAGGTGTGCCCGGCCAGCCGTGTCATCACGTCGTCGGGATCGGTGGCGTACTCGGCGAGGAACAGCGCGGTGGTGAGCACGGCGAGCACGCCGGACCCGTGGAACTCCTCCGCGAGCACGTACGAGGCGTACGGCACCAGCAGGGTCAGCCCGATCTGGAGGGTCGCGTCGCCGAGCAGGTCCATCAGCTTGTTGGCGCCCCAGCCCAACGCGAGCCCCACGGACACCGCGACCACGGCGGACAGCACCAGGTCGAGACCGGCCTTCCACGGTGAGAAGGTCCCGCTCACGGCCGCCGCGATCGCCACGTGGTACAGCACGATCGCCGTGACGTCGTTGAAGAGGCCCTCGCCCTCCAGGATGGACACCATCCGGCGCGGCAGCCCGAGTTGTCCGGCCACCGCCGTCGCGGCCACCGGGTCGGGCGGCGCGACCAGCGCGCCGAGCGCCACGGCGGCGGCGATCGGCAGCCCCGGCACGATCGCGTTGGCGACGACGGCCACGCACAGTGTGGTGACGAACACCAGCGCCACGGCCAGCAGGAAGATCGGCCGTCTGTTGGCCGTGAACTGCCGCCAGGACGTGCGCCGTACGGCCGCGTACAGCAAGGGCGGCAACAGCAGGGGGAGGATGAGATCCGGCGGGACGTTCACGTTCGGCACGAAGTTGAGCAGTGCCAGCACGATCCCGAGCAGCGTCATCAGCACCGGCGCCGGGAGCCCGAGCCGGTCCCCCACGGGGACGCTCACCACGGCCCCGAGCAGCAGCAGGAACAACAGGGCCAACTGGTCCACGGTCAGCGCTCCGACAGGCTAGACGTCCACAGCACGGCTCCCAAGCCTGCCATGCCCGTCCCGAGCGGTGCCGCCACAGGGCCCGACGTCGCTACAGAGCCCGCCGCATCGCCCGGTGCGGCATCCCGGCGTCCAGGAACCGAGGTCCGTACGCCACGTACCCCAGCCGCTCGTAGAACCCCGACGCGTGCGTCTGCGCGTGCAGATCCACCGCCGTGAGCCCGCGCGCCCGTGCCGCGTCCTCCACGGCCCGCACGAGAGCCGCCCCGACACCGAGCCCGCGAGCCGCCTTCGTCACCGCGAGCCGCCCCAGCACCCCCACGGAAGGATCCCCGTCGACCTTCGCCGCCGCGGCCTCGCCGTGGAGCAGCCGTCCGGTCCCGAGCGGTGCCCCGTCCTCCCGGACGGCCAGCACATGCACGGCACCGGCGTCGTACGCGTCGTACTCGATGTCCTCGGGAACCCCCTGCTCGCCGACGAAGACCTCCTTGCGCACCGCGAAGCACGCCTCCCGGTCGGCGAGATCCTCGGCCACGCGCACGGTGTACGACGGCAGGCTCACGCGTAGGTCTCCTCGCGCACCCGGTCCAGCGCCAGCTGGAGGTCCTCCGGGTAGTCGCTCGCGTACTCCACCCACTGCCCGTCCCCGGGGTGCTCGAAGCCGAGCCGGACGGCGTGCAGCCACTGGCGGGTCAGGTGCAGCCGCTTGGCGAGCGTCGGGTCGGCGCCGTAGGTCAGGTCGCCGACGCAGGGGTGGCGGTGGGCGGCCATGTGGACGCGGATCTGGTGGGTCCGGCCGGTCTCCAGCTTCACGTCCAGGAGGGAGGCCGCGCGGAACGCCTCGATGAGGTCGTAGTGCGTGACGGACGCCTTGCCCTCGGCCGTGACCGCCCACTTGTAGTCGTGCTGGGGGTGGCGGCCGATGGGCGCGTCGATGGTGCCGCTGGTCGGGTCGGGGTGGCCCTGGACGAGCGTGTGGTACCGCTTGTCGACCGTGCGCTCCTTGAACTGGCGCTTGAGCGAGGTGTACGCGTACTCCGACTTGGCGACGACCATCAGGCCGGACGTGCCGACGTCGAGGCGGTGCACGATGCCCTGGCGCTCGGCGGCGCCGGACGTGGAGATCCGGTAGCCGGCCGCGGCCAGCCCTCCGATGACGGTCGGGCCGGTCCAGCCGGGCGACGGGTGCGCGGCCACCCCGACCGGCTTGGCGATCACGACCACGTCATCGTCGTCGTGCACGATCTCCATGCCCTCGACGGGCTCGGCGACCACCTGCACGGGCGCGGGCGCCTGCGGCATCTCGACCTCCAGCCAGGCGCCGCCGTGTACGCGCTCCGACTTGCCGACCACCGATCCGTCGACCGTGACCTTCCCCGTGGCGGCGAGTTCGGCCGCCTTCGTCCGGGAGAAGCCGAACATGCGGGAGATGGCGGCGTCGACACGCTCGCCCTCCAGGCCGTCGGGCACGGGCAGGGTACGAATCTCGGGAATGGTGCTCACCCGTCGAGTATGCCGGACAGGTCCGACAGCCCCGACCGGCGCCTGTGGACAACCCCGCGCGGACCTCAGTCCTTGTGGACGGTTCCGTCCGGGTCGAGCCCCTTGAACGACAGCAGCACGATCAGGATGCCGCCGCACACGATCGCCGAGTCGGCCAGGTTGAACACCGCGAAGTGCTTGGGCGCGATGAAGTCGACGACCGCCCCCTCGAAGACGCCCGGCGAGCGGAAGATCCGGTCGGTGAGGTTGCCGAGCGCGCCACCGAGCAGCAGACCGAGCGCGATCGCCCAGGGCAGGCTGTACAGCTTGCGGGCCAGCCGGGCGATCACCACGATCACGGCCGCCGCGATCACCGTGAAGATCACGGTGAAGGCCTCACCGAAGCCGAAGGCCGCGCCCGCGTTGCGGATGGCCTCGAACTTCAGCCAGTCCCCGATGATCTCGATGGGCTCGTGGTGCTCCAGCTTGGCGACCACGATCATCTTGCTGATCAGGTCGAGGGCGTAGGCGAAGGCCGCGACCCCGAACAGGACGGCGATCCGCCGCTTGCCCCTGGGCCGCGCACCGGCGCTCTCCTGCCCGTCCGTACGGGACGACTGCTCCGGCTCGGCCCCAGTCCCCTCCGGGGAATCCGGCGTACCGATGATGCGCTCCGCCTCTGTCACGTGAGTCCCTCAACCTAGGTACCTGACTGAGGACGAGAGTACGGCACGCCCCCCGGCACCCAGGGACTGGTCAGTACCGGCGTTCCTGCTTCTGCTTGCACTCCACGCACAGGGTGGCCCGCGGGAATGCCTGCATGCGTGCCTTGCCGATGGGGTTGCCGCAGTTCTCGCACAGTCCGTACGTTCCCGCGTCCAGCCGTTCCAGGGCGCGCCCGCTCTGGAGGAGCATCTCGCGCGCGTTGGCCGCGAGGGCCATCTCGTGCTCACGCGTGATGTTCTTCGTGCCGGTGTCCGCCTGGTCGTCGCCGGCGCCGTCCCCGGAGTCCCGCATCAGGCCCACCAGGGACTTCTCGGACGTGCTGATCTCGTCCCGCAGCCGTGTCACCTCGGACTGGAGTTCGGCGCGCGCCTCCTCGACCTCCTCCGGGGTCCAGGGGTCCTCACCGGGGCGTACCGCGAGCTCGCCGGGCTCCGCCGCGGCGAGTCGCGCCTTGGGTACGGCGGTCTTGGCCGCCGTGGCCGTGCCAGGGGTCTTCTTCGCAACCACCGTCGTGGCTCCCGTCTGCTTCGCGGCCTCGGCCGCGCCCGCCTGCTTGGAGGTGCTGCTCTTCTTCTTGCCCGCGGTCGCCCCGGCCGCAGTCGTCCCGACCGCGCTCTTCCGAGCCCCGCTCTTCGCGGAAGCACTCGTCGAAGCGGAGGCCTTCTTCCCGACGGTCTTCTTCCCCGCGGTCTTCTTCCCGACCTTCTCGGGGGCCTTCTCGCCGACCTTCTTCCCGACGGCTTCCTTATCCACGGGCTTGTTCGCGGCAGCCGTCCCGGTGACCGCCTCCACCGCCGCCGCCTTCTTCCCGTCGGACTTCATCCCCACGGACTTCTTCGCGGCGGACTTCTTCGCCGCCGTCTTCCTGCCCGGGGTCTTCTGGTCGGCCGCCTTCTTGCCGACCCGCTTCGCGCCGGCAGGCTCCGCGCCCGCCGCCGGTCTCCGCGGGACCTCCCCCTCGCCGGCCACCCCCGCCGCCACCGTCTTCACGGCGTTGGCCGCGCGCTTGGCCGCACCCCCCTGCGCGCTCTTCTTGCCGCTCACGTCCTTGGCCGCATCGCCGGAGGCGCTCGTGGACCTGCCGGACGCCGACTGCTGTACGGCGATCTTCTTCGCCACCATGGCCGCGGCCCCTTCACATATTGTGATCTTGCACGCGCATCGTGCTGGGACGATAAATCGACTTGAGTCCGGCGGCAACGGGGCACACCACCCGATTCGCCCGCCTCGCGCATGCCACGTGCCGAGCCTGCATGCGTTGTGCCCAGCTCCCCGCCCGGTAATCCGCCGGACCGTCCGTCCCGGAATCCGAACACCCGTACCACTCCATTCGGGTCACACCCGGGCCCCACGGCGCCCCTCGCCCCGGCCGCCGGAAAACCGGTCGGCCGCTGTCCGCCCGGCGCCGTACACTGGGCGCAGCGAGAAGCATGGATGGGGACGAGTAGCGGCGTACGCAGCCCAGAGCGACCCGGGGACGGTGGAAGCCCGGGGGCGAGCGCGACGCGAAGATCACCCCGGAGCCGCCGGAAGAAAGCCGCAGCACACCAGCAGCGGCGAGTAGACCCGGCATCGCGATCCCAATGAGGGGGCTCATCGGTGTGTACGGCGCACCGGGGAGCCAAGGAGGGTGGTACCGCGGGAGCGCGCCGAAACCGGCGTACGGAAAGACACGGCTCTCGTCCCTCCGGACGGAAGGCAGCAAGTCCGCCGGAGGAAGCTCGCAGATGACAACGCCGACGTACCGCCAGGTGCCCGCCCAGGTCGACCTGCCCGCGCTGGAGCACGCCGTGCTCGATTTCTGGCGCGAGCAGAAGATCTTCGCCAAGAGCCTGGAGCAGTCCGAGGGCCGCCCCGAATGGGTGTTCTACGAGGGCCCGCCCACCGCCAACGGCATGCCGGGCGCCCACCACATCGAGGCGCGCGTCTTCAAGGACGTCTTCCCCCGCTTCCGCACCATGCGCGGCTACCACGTGGCCCGCAAGGCCGGCTGGGACTGCCACGGCCTCCCGGTGGAGCTCGCGGTCGAGAAGGAGCTCGGCTTCAGCGGCAAGAAGGACATCGAGGCGTACGGCATCGCCGCGTTCAACGACAAGTGCCGTGAGTCCGTGACCCGGCACACCGACGCCTTCGAGGCGCTCACCGACCGTATGGGCTACTGGACCGACCTCCAGGACCCCTACCGCACGATGGACCCCGAGTACATCGAGTCCGTGTGGTGGTCGCTGAAGGAGATCTTCACCAAGGGCCTGCTCGTCCAGGACCACCGCGTCGCCCCCTGGTGCCCCCGCTGCGGCACCGGCCTGTCGGACCACGAGCTGGCGCAGGGCTACGAGACGGTCGTCGACCCCTCGGTCTTCGTCCGTTTCCCCCTCACCTCCGGTCCGCTGGCGGGCGAGGCCGCGCTCCTGGTGTGGACGACCACACCCTGGACCCTCGTCTCCAACACGGCCGTGGCCGCGCACCCCGAGGTCACCTACGTCGTCGCGACGAAGAGCCCTGACAGTGCAGGCAGCGCAGACAACGCGGAGAAGCTCGTCGTCGCCGAACCGCTCCTCGCCAAGGCCCTCGGCGAGGGCTGGGAGACCACGGGGCAGTCCTTCACCGGCGCCGAGATGGAGCGCTGGACGTACCAGCGCCCGTTCGAGCTGGTCGAGTTCCCGGAGACCGAGGGCGGCACGCACTACGTCGTCAACGCCGACTACGTCACCACCGAGGACGGTACGGGCCTGGTCCACCAGTCCCCCGCCTTCGGTGAGGACGACCTCAAGGTCTGCCGCGCCTACGGCCTGCCCGTGGTCAACCCGGTCCGCCCGGACGGCACGTTCGAGGAAGACGTCCCCCTGGTCGGCGGCGTCTTCTTCAAGAAGGCGGACGAAAAGCTCACCGAGGACCTCCAGCAGCGCGGCCTCCTCTTCAAGCACATCCCGTACGAGCACAGCTACCCGCACTGCTGGCGCTGCCACACCGCGCTCCTCTACTACGCGCAGCCGTCCTGGTACATCCGCACCACCGCCGCCAAGGACCGCCTCCTCCAGGAGAACGAGAACACCAACTGGTTCCCGGAGACCGTCAAGCACGGCCGGTACGGCGACTGGCTGGACAACAACATCGACTGGGCGCTGTCCCGCAACCGCTACTGGGGCACCCCGCTGCCGATCTGGCGCTGCGAGGACGACCACCTCACCTGCGTCGGCTCGCGCACGGAGCTCAGCGAGCTGTCGGGCACCGACCAGTCCGGCCTGGACCCGCACCGCCCGTACATCGACGAGGTCACCTTCGCGTGCCCGCAGGAGGGCTGCGGAAAGACGGCCACGCGCGTGCCGGAGGTCATCGACGCCTGGTACGACTCGGGTTCGATGCCGTTCGCGCAGTGGGGCTACCCGTACAAGAACAAGGAGCTGTTCGAGGCCCGCTACCCGGCGCAGTTCATCTGCGAGGCCATCGACCAGACCCGCGGCTGGTTCTACACGCTGATGGCCGTCGGCACCCTGGTCTTCGACAAGTCCTCCTACGAGAACGTCGTCTGCCTCGGCCACATCCTCGCCGAGGACGGCCGCAAGATGTCCAAGCACCTGGGCAACACCCTGGACCCGATCCCGCTCATGGACCGGCACGGCGCCGACGCGGTCCGCTGGTTCATGGCGGCCGGCGGCTCCCCGTGGGCGGCCCGCCGCGTCGGGCACGGCACCATCCAGGAGGTCGTCCGCAAGACGCTGCTCACGTACTGGAACACGGTCGCCTTCCAGGCCCTGTACGCCCGTACGTCGAACTGGGCGCCATCCGCGGCCGACCCGGCCCCGGCCGACCGCCCGGTCCTGGACCGCTGGCTGCTGTCCGAACTCCACGCGCTCACCGACCAGGTGACCCAGTCCCTGGAGGCCTACGACACCCAGCGCGCCGGCAAGCTGCTCTCGGCGTTCGTCGACGACCTCTCCAACTGGTACGTCCGCCGCTCCCGTCGCCGTTTCTGGCAGGGCGACAAGGCGGCGCTGCGCACCCTGCACGAGGTCGTCGAGACGGTCACCAAGCTGATGGCGCCGCTGACCCCGTTCATCACCGAGCGGGTCTGGCAGGACCTGGTGGTCCCGGTCACCCCCGGTGCCCCGGAGTCGGTCCACCTCGCCGACTGGCCGGAGGCGGACCTCTCCGTCATCGACCCGGAGCTGTCGAAGCAGATGGTCCTGGTCCGCCGCCTGGTCGAGCTGGGCCGCGCCACGCGCGCGGAGTCGGGCGTGAAGACCCGTCAGCCGCTACGGCGGGCGCTGATCGCCGCCACCGGGTTCGACGCCCTCTCCCCCGAGCTGCACGCGCAGATCACGGAGGAGCTGAACGTCGAGTCGCTCGCCTCACTGAGCGAGGTCGGCGGCAGCCTGGTGGACACCACCGCCAAGGCCAACTTCCGCGCCCTCGGCAAGCGGTTCGGCAAGCGCGTCCAGGACGTGGCCAAGGCCGTCGCGAACGCGAACGCCGCGGCACTGTCGCTGGCCCTGCGCGAGGGCACGGCGTCGGTCGAGGTCGACGGCGAGACGGTCACCCTGGCCCCGGACGAGGTGATCATCACGGAGACCCCGCGCGAGGGCTGGTCGGTGGCCTCCGACTCGGGCGCCACGGTGGCCCTGGACCTGGAGATCACGGAGGAGCTGCGTCAGGCGGGCCTCGCCCGTGACGCGATCCGCCTCATCCAGGAGGCCCGCAAGAACAGCGGCCTCGATGTGGCGGACCGGATCGCCCTGCGCTGGACGGCCACGGACCCGGCGGTCGTGGCGGCCCTGACCGAGCACACCGCCCTGATCTCCGACGAGGTCCTGGCACCGGACTTCGCCCAGGGCGAGGCGGACGACTCCTACGGCGCCCCGTTCACCGACGAGGGCCTGTCCCTGACGTTCCGCCTGCGCAAGGCGTAACGGACGGCACGGTACAGCGCAGAAAGGCCCGGCCCCCGCTTCGGAGGGCCGGGCCTTTCGCATACCCGCCGACGCCCCCGCACAAAGGGCGAGGCCCCGGATCGAAATCCGGGGCCTCGCCCTGAACGCTGCCGACGCCTAAGGCGTACTAGAGGCCGTCAGTTGTCGTCCTCATCGATGAGGAACCCGCGCATCGGCGAGGGAGCCTGACCCATGGGCGACGGCCCCTGCGGCCGCACCGGAGCCATCGGCTGGGTCATCGCCGGCGACATCTGCTGCTGCCCGCCGTAGGACGGGGCGGCCGGAGCCGGGCCACCGCCCATGCCCTGGTTGCCACCGTACGACGGCGCGCTCGCACCGGCCGGAGCCATGGACGGCGCCGGGGACGGCGGCAGCGACGCGGCCGCCGGGGTCCGCGGCGGAGCCAGCGAGTCGTCGGCCTGGGTCTCCAGCTGACGCAGCTGCGACTCCAGGTAGGACTTCAGCCGCGTGCGGTACTCGCGCTCGAAGCCGCGCAGGTCCTCGACCTTGCGCTCCAGCGTGGCGCGGGCGGACTCCAGCGAGCCCATCGCGACGCGGTGCTTCTCCTGCGCGTCCCGCTCCAGGGCGTCGGCCTTGGCACGGGCGTCACGCTCAAGACCCTCGGCACGCGAACGCGCCTCGCCGACGATCTTGTTGGCCTCGGAACGGGCCTCGGCGATCGCCTGGTCGGCGGTCTGCTGGGCCAGCGAGAGGACACGGGCGGCGCTGTCGCCACCGGGACCACCCTGACCGGGGCCGCCCATCGGACCGCCCATGGGGCCACCCATCGGGCCGCCCATCTGCTGCTGCATTTGCTGGCCGCCCATCGTGCCCTGGCCCATCGGACCCTGACCCATGGGGCCCTGGCCCATCGGACCGGGACCCTGCGGGCCGCCCTGGCCACCGCTGGGACCGGCAGGCAGCTGCGGTGCACCGCTCGGCAGCTGGGGCGGGCCGCCCATGGGGCCGCCCATCTGCTGCTGCGGCGGGCCAGATATGCCGGCCGGCACCGGGCCGCCGGGTCCGCGCATGCCCTGCTGGGGCATACCCTGCTGAGGCATGCCCTGTCCCTGCTGGGGCATTCCCTGCCCCTGCTGTGGCATCCCCTGCTGCTGATCCTGGGGCGGTTCCGGAGGCTTGCGCATGTTCTGCTGATTCTGGGCAGCGGCACGCGTGGCTGCGGCCAGCTTGGCGCGCAGGTCCTCGTTCTCGCGGAGCAGGCGGGTCAGTTCGGCTTCGACCTCGTCGAGGAAGGCATCGACCTCGTCCTCGTCATAGCCTTCTCGGAGGCGGACGGTCGCGAACTGCTTGTTCCGCACGTCCTCGGGGGTCAACGGCATCTCTTCACCTCAACGTAGTCATCGGCAGTCGGCAAGACCGTATCGTCCACAGTCACCTCGCGAGATTGCCCACGACGGAGATCAAAATGTAGACGATGATCATCAGGACGAAGAAGGACAGGTCGAGCGCCACGCCCCCGAGACGCAACGGCGGGATGAACCGCCGCAGAAGCTTGAGCGGTGGATCAGTGACAGTGTAGGTGGCCTCCAAAACGACCACCATCGCCTTGCCGGGTTGCCACGAGCGGGCGAACTGGAAGACGTAGTCCATGACCAACCGGAAAATGAGCACGATCAGGAAGCACATCAGCGCTACGTAGATGACTTGCAGGACCACGCTCATTGCTGGTGTTTCCCTCTCCCCTGTTTCCGTGCTGCTCGGTACTACTTGTACTGCTGTTTCCGGTCGTGCGTCTCAGCTCTGGTTGAAGAACCCGCCCTCTGCGATGCGGGCCTTGTCCTCCGCCGTGACATCGACGTTAGCAGGCGACAACAGGAACACCTTCTGCGTCACCCGCTCGATGCTGCCGTGAAGACCAAACACCAAACCGGCCGCAAAGTCGACAAGTCGCTTGGCGTCTGTGTCATCCATCTCAGTCAGATTCATGATCACCGGGGTGCCCTCACGGAAGTGTTCCCCGATGGTACGGGCCTCGTTGTAGGTCCGCGGGTGAAGCGTGGTGATCCGGTAAGGCTCTCGTTCGGACACGACCTTGGGCATGATCACCGGCGCGTTCTTCTCCAGGCTGGCACGTTCTTGTGTGATGGATGCCACGGGCGCGATGCGCGCCGGACGTCCGGATTCCGCGGCTAGCGAAGCGGATCGGGGCACCGGCTCACGCGGCACCGAGGGCTGCACCACTCTCACCGATTCGTCCCTTTCGGGCTGAATCACCTGATGTGACTGGTGTACTTGATGCGACGGCTCGTGCCGTCGACGGTCCCGCTCGGGCTCCGGATCCAGCTCGGGTTCGAAGTCGTCGTCAGGGTCGAAACCGCGGCCGTCGTACCCATCGTCCTCCACGAGGCCGAGGTAGACCGCCATCTTGCGCATCGCGCCGGCCATGCTCTGAGTCCTCCGCTCTGTGGTGGATCGACCGACTACCGCCAAGTGCCCGCGATCCACGAGGTCGTTATGCCCGCTGTCAGCGGTAATGACCATATTTTCTGCTGTGGTCCGACTTCCTGGCGACGTTACCCGAGCCCGGGGCGGACTCCGAGTACCGCACTGCCGACGCGCACATGTGTCGCCCCGGCCGCCACGGCCTGTTCGAGGTCCGCACTCATCCCTGCCGAGACCATGTTCGCAGCCGGATGGGCTCGGCGCAGGTCGGTCGACAAATCCATCAACCGCTCGAACGCCGCCTGTTCGCGTCCCGCGTACTCCCCGGTGAGCGGAGCGACGGTCATCAGTCCGTCGAG
This sequence comes from Streptomyces lincolnensis, assembly GCF_001685355.1. GTDB lineage: Bacteria > Actinomycetota > Actinomycetes > Streptomycetales > Streptomycetaceae > Streptomyces > Streptomyces lincolnensis. The sequence goes on from NZ_CP016438.1 coordinate 2,865,732, forward strand.
CCGCAGGCCCGGAGCGTTCGCGACGAGGCCGGCCAACTCCTCGATGCCGTCCGTCCCGATCCCGCCCCGCTCCCCTCGCCCGCTCGCGCCGGCGTCGAGCGCGACCTGGAGGAGACACCCGACCTCGCGCTCGGCCCGTACGGCCTCCTTCGACAGGGCCGTCACCAGCTTGGAACGATCGACGGACTGCACGAGATCCGCGTAACCGACCACGGAACGCACTTTGTTGGTCTGCAACTGACCGACAAAGTGCCAAGTAAGCGGCAGATCGGAGCATTCCGCGGCCTTGGGTGCCGCGTCCTGGTCCTTGTTCTCGGCCACGTGCCGCACGCCGAGGCCGGAGAGGATCCGCACATCGCTCGCGGGATACGTCTTGGTGACCACGATCAGGGTCACCTCCTCGCGCTTGCGCCCGGCGGCCGCGCACGCGGCTGCGATGCGCTCCTCCACCTTCGCCAGGTTCGCGGCGAGTTCGCCCTTACGGTCCGTCATGCCCTCTCAGCCCAACCAGACATATCCCGCGAGTCGCCCCGTGGTGCGATCGCGACGGTACGAGAAGTGGTCCCCCGACTCCCGCGTGCAGGCCGGCGACTGCTCCCGGTCGCGCACCCCGAGTCGATGGAGCTGCGCGTGCACCCCCGCGGTCACGTCGACCGCCGGGGTGCCCCAACTGGTTTCGGCGTATGCCGCCGGTTCGACGGCGGCGACCTCGGCGCGCATCGCCTCCGGCACCTCGTAGCACCGGCCGCAGACGGCCGGTCCGGTGCGGGCGACGATCCGGGAGGGCTCGGCACCGAGTTCGATCATGGCCCGTACGGCGGCGGGGACGACCCCGGCGACCATGCCGGGCCGGCCCGCGTGGGCCGCGCCGGCGATCCCGGCGACCGGGTCGGCGAGCAGAACCGGGGTGCAGTCGGCGGTGAGGACCGCGAGCGCCAGTCCGCGTTCGGCGGTGACGATCGCGTCGACCTCCGGCACCGGCCGGTCCCCCCAGGGTGCGGAGACCACCGCCACATCGGCCCCGTGCACCTGGTTCATCCAGACCACCCGGTCCGGATCGAGACCGAGCGACTTGGCCGCCAGCTCGCGGTTGGTCCGTACGGCGTCGGGGTCGTCGCCGACCGCTCCGCCGAGGTTGAGCTCCTCGTACGGAACGGCGCTCACCCCGCCCCACCTGTCGGTGAAGGCGAAGTGCGCGCCGTTCACGGTGTCGCGCTGTCCTATCACGTCAGAAGGATCACTTGAGGAAGTCCGGTACGTCCAGTTCCTCGGCCGCGCTGTCCGTGTAGGACCGGGACGGCGGGACCGGAGGGGAGACCGGGATGTCGGCGACCGGCTCGGGCTCCGGGTCCTCCTTCGGCGTGACGCTGCCGAGCGAGCCGAAGGACGGACGGCTCTCGCTCTGCCGTACCGGGGTCGGCTCCTCTCGGCGGCCGGAGGACGAGGACGACGAGGTCGAACCGAGGACGGTGTCCCGGCGGGCCGGCGGCTGGCCGCCGTCGAAGCCGGCCGCGATGACCGTGACCCGGACCTCGTCACCGAGGGCGTCGTCGATGACCGCGCCGAAGATGATGTTGGCCTCGGGGTGGGCGGCCTCGCTGACCAGCTGGGCGGCCTCGTTGATCTCGAACAGGCCGAGGTCGGAGCCGCCGGAGATGGAGAGCAGCACGCCCCGGGCGCCGTCGATGGAGGCCTCCAGGAGCGGCGAGGAGATCGCCATCTCCGCGGCGGCCACCGCACGGTCGTCGCCGCGGGCCGAGCCGATGCCCATGAGGGCCGAACCGGCCTCCGACATGACGGACTTGACGTCGGCGAAGTCGAGGTTGATCAGACCGGGCGTGGTGATGAGGTCGGTGATGCCCTGGACACCGGAGAGCAGGACCTGGTCGGCGGACTTGAAGGCGTCCAGGACCGAGACCTGGCGGTCCGAGATGGACAGCAGCCGGTCGTTCGGGATGACGATGAGGGTGTCGACCTCTTCGCGGAGCTCGGCGATGCCGTCCTCGGCCTGGTTCGCGCGGCGCCGTCCCTCGAAGGTGAACGGGCGCGTGACCACGCCGATGGTGAGGGCGCCCAGCGTGCGGGCGATGTTGGCCACGACGGGCGCGCCGCCGGTGCCGGTGCCGCCGCCTTCTCCGGCGGTCACGAAGACCATGTCGGCCCCCTTGAGGACCTCCTCGATCTCCTCGCGGTGGTCCTCGGCGGCCTTGCGGCCCACGGCCGGGTTGGCTCCGGCGCCGAGTCCGCGGGTGAGTTCGCGGCCGACGTCGAGCTTGACGTCGGCGTCGCTCATCAACAGTGCCTGTGCGTCGGTGTTGATGGCGATGAACTCGACGCCCTTGAGACCGACTTCGATCATCCGGTTGATGGCATTGACACCACCGCCGCCGACACCGATGACCTTGATGACTGCGAGGTAGTTCTGCGGTGCTGCCACGTCGAAGGCCTCTCGCCTCGAATTACGTTGTCGCCGCCTCACGGGGTGAACCCGTGGTCCGACGACAGATGCCGAATGGGACGGTCCGTAGCGCCGACCCGAACCCTAACGCTGAAGTTTAGGGTTACCAGTGTGTCTGTTCCCTGGAGTCTTCTGAACAGGACACTAAGTCGACAAGTGGCGCACGTTCAACGAACACGCCGAACCTCCCGTTTTTCTTTTCACCCTATGTGATCAGCCGTAGCGCTAGCCAACCAGGGTGCTGGCCTGCGCGGATGTGCGTCAACTCCCTGATGACGCAGGCGCGGTGGGGACACTGACGTCGAAGTGCCGCGCATCCGGCGAGGCTTTCATGAGAGCGGTGAGCGTGCGAGCCTTGGCGGCACTCTTCTCGCCACTCCCCCAGGCGACGGTCCGCCCACCGGTCAACTCCAGCGAGATGTCGTCGTATGAACGCACCTTGACGGTCCGGGCGTCCTTCGCGACGGCGGCCGGAACGGCACCGGCGATCCGGACCGCCTCGCGCACGAGCCGGCTCTCGTCGAAACGGCGCAGGCTCGCGGCGCGCGAGCCCGGCTGAGAGAGCGTCAATTCCAGTGTGGGTACGCCTTTCGGCGCCTCGGAAACCGTGGCGAATCGGACACCCTCGTCGTCCACTTCGACAAAGTTTTGCCCCTTTTGGACAAGCAGAACCGGAGTACGCTCGGTCACTTTCAGCCCGATTCCGTGGGGCCAGGAACGCTCTACGTCAACCACGTCAATTCGGGGCAATTTCCGGCTCAGTCGTGCCTCAATCGCATCGGTGTCGACGGAAATCAGCGGTGCGCCGACCGGTACGTCGGCGGCTTCCCGCACCTGTGCGGGCGTCAGAATCCTGGTGCCGGAGACGGACACGCGCTCCACGCGCAGCCAGTTCGAGCCGTACAGGACCCAGACGGAACCCGCCGCGAGGACCACCAGCGCCACCGCGAGGATGATGATCGTACGAAGTCGGGGCGGGGTGAACCTCCGGGCGGGCGGCGGGCCGGACGACTCCTGCTGGCGTTCCCCGCGCTCGGCGGTCGTCGATCCGGCCACGCTGCCTGCCTTTCACCTACCTGGCACTACGGTCCTTACCGGTGTGCACGAGAGGCGGCGATCGCCTCGTACACCATCCCGACGAGCAGGTCGTCGGCGTCCCGGCGGCCGAACTCGGCGGCGGCGCGGGACATCTGGTACAGCCGGTGCGGGTCGGCGAGCACGGGCAGGACGTTCTGCTGGACCCACTGGGGGCTCAGTTCCGCGTCGTCGACCAGCAGTCCGCCGCCGGCCTTGACCACCGGCTGGGCGTTCAGCCGCTGTTCGCCGTTGCCGATGGGCAGCGGGACGTAGGCGGCCGGGAGCCCGACGGCGGAGAGTTCGGCGACGGTCATCGCGCCCGCGCGGCAGAGCATCATGTCGGCAGCGGCGTACGCGAGGTCCATCCGGTCCACGTACGGTACCGGGATGTACGGGGGCATTCCCGGCATCTGCTGGACATGCGGCAGTTCGTTCTTCGGGCCGACCGCGTGCAGGATCTGGATTCCGGCCTGCTGGAGGTAGGGCGCGACCTGCTGGACGACCTCGTTGAGCCGGCGCGCGCCCTGCGAACCGCCGGAGACCAGCAGCGTCGGCAGGTTCGGGTCGAGCCCGAAGGCGGCACGGGCCTCGGGGCGTACGGCGGCCCGGTCGAGGGTGGCGATGGTGCGGCGCAGCGGGATGCCGATGTAGCGGGCGTCACGCAGCTTGCTGTCCGGGGTGGAGACGGCGACCCTGGCGGCGTAGCGCGAGCCGATCTTGTTGGCGAGGCCGGGGCGGGCGTTGGCCTCGTGGATGATGATGGGCACCCCCAGACGCTTGGCGGCGAGGTAGCCGGGCAGCGCCACATAGCCGCCGAAGCCGACGACCGCGTCCGCCCGGGTGCGCTCCAGGATCTGCTCGGCCGCCTTGATCGTGCCGCGCAGCCGGCCCGGGACGGTGATCAGCTCGGGGGTGGGCTTGCGTGGCAGCGGCACCGCGGGGATCAGCGCGAGGTCGTAGCCCCGCTCCGGTACCAGCCGGGTCTCCAGGCCGCGCTCCGTGCCCAGGGCCGTGATCCCCACGGTCGGGTCCTGCCTGCGCAGGGCGTCCGCGAGGGCGAGCGCGGGCTCGATGTGGCCGGCGGTCCCCCCACCGGCGAGTACGACATGCACCGAAATTCACCGCTCTCCGGACGAACGCGCCGCCGAGGCACGCCGTCGCATCGTGTTCCATCTCCTGGGCTCCCGCGTGGCAGCCGAGCCCCCGGCCCCCCGCTTTCTACCAAAGCGGGGTTGCCGCATCGAAAGCGCCATCCGCGCAGCGGGATCCTCACGCGCGAAGGCGATCAGGAGCCCGATGGCGAACATGGTCGGCAACAGGGCGGATCCCCCGTAGGAGAACAGCGGGAGGGGGACACCGGCGATCGGCAGCAGGCCGAGCACCGCACCGATGTTGATCACCGCCTGAGCGGTGATCCAGGTGGTCACACCTCCCGCGGCATACCTCACGAAGGGGTCCTCCGTGCGTCCGGCCACGCGGATACCCGCATAGCCTAGAGCCGCGAAGAGGGCGAGTACGGACAGCGTCCCCGCCAGGCCCAGTTCCTCACCGGTGACGGCGAAGATGAAGTCCGTGTGCGCTTCCGGGAGTTGGCCCCATTTTTCCACACTCGCACCGAGCCCGGAACCGAAGACTCCGCCGGAGGCCAGGGCGTAGATGCCGTGGACGGCCTGCCAGCAGGAGTCGCCCGGACCGGGCTCGGTGGCGCCGATGCACTGAAGGCGGGCCATGCGGTTGGGGCTGGTCTTGATGAGGATCACACCGAGGGTCGCGGCGACCGACAGCACACCGACGAACAGCCGGGTGGGCGCGCCCGCCAGCCACAGCAGGCCGAACAGGATCGCCGTCAGGATGATCGCGGTCCCCATGTCGCCGCCGATCATGATCAGCCCGAGCAGCATGAAGGCGACCGGCACGAGCGGCACCAGCATGTGCTTCCACTGGGCCAGCAGCTTCTTGTCCTGCTTGCGGGCCATCAGGTCGGCGCCCCACAGCACGAGGGCGAGCTTGCCGAACTCGCTGGGCTGGATCTGGAAGGAGCCGCCGAGGGCGATCCAGTTCTGGTTGCCGTTGACCGACATCCCTATCCCCGGCACCTGCACCAGGGCCATCAGGAAGACGGCCCCCGCCAGGATCGGGTAGGCCAGCGCCCGGTGCAGCTTCACCGGCATCCGGGAGGCGATCAGCAGCAGCACGGCGCCGATGGCGGCGGCCAGGAACTGCTTGCGGAAGAAGAAGGATCCCGGCAGGGACTTCTGAAGGGCCGTGATCTGGGAGGCCGAGTAGACCATCACCAGGCCGAGCACGGTGATCAGCAGACTGCCGCCGAGGATCAGGTAGTACGCGGTCAGCGGGCGGTCCCAGGCGCGGCGGGCGCGCAGGTACAGGCGCAGGAGCGGGTTCTCGCGCGGTGCGCGGGGGGGTGCGGGGCGTCTGACGGCTCGCTGTACGGGTGGCCGCCCGGTACGGCTACCGGGCATCGGCGTCTCCCGCCCGGCCGGGGCCGGCGCCCGCTGTGCGATCGAACCCGGGCCACATCCGAGTCACGCGTCCCTCCCAAGGGTCCCGAGGCACCCGACGTGGCCGAGGCCCGCGGTCAGGTGCCCGCGCCGAGTTCGCGAACCGCCTCCGCGAACGCGTCACCGCGCTTGTTGTAGTTGGTGAACATGTCCATGGAGGCACAGGCCGGCGCCAGCAGAACCGTGTCGCCGGGGGCCGCGAGCCGCTTCGCCTCCTGGACCGCCTGGAGCATCGCCCCAGTGTCGGTCCGGTCGAGGTCGACGACGGGTACTTCCGGGGCGTGTCGCGCGAGGGCTTCCCGGATGAGGGCACGGTCGGCGCCGATGAGCACGGCACCGCGAAGTCGCTTTGCCGACTTGACGACCAGTTCGTCGAAGGCGGCACCCTTGGCCAGACCGCCCGCGATCCACACGATCGACTCGTACGCCGCCAACGAGGCCTCGGCCGCGTGGGTGTTGGTGGCCTTGGAGTCGTCCACGTACGCGACCCCGTCCACCTCCGCGACATGCGCGATGCGGTGGGCGTCCGGGGTGAAGGCCCGCAGCCCGTCGCGTACGGCCGCGGCGGGCACCCCGAAGGCGCGCGCGAGGGCCGCCGCCGCGAGGGCGTTGGCGATGTTGTGCGGGGCCGGCGGGTCGACGTCGGAGATCTCGGCGAGTTCCTGGGCGTTCTTGTGCCGGTCCTCGACGAAGGCGCGGTCGACCAGGATGCCCTCCACGACGCCGAGTTGGGAGGGTCCGGGCGTGCCGAGGGTGAAGCCGACGGCCCGGCAGCCCTCCTCGACGTCGGCCTCGCGGACCAGGTCCTCGGTGGCCTTGTCGGCGACGTTGTAGACGCAGGCGACGCGATTGCCCTCGTAGACGCGGCCCTTGTCGGCCGCGTAGGCCTCCATGGAGCCGTGCCAGTCGAGGTGGTCCGGCGCCAGGTTCAGGACGGCGGCGGAGTGGGCGCGCAGGGAGGGCGCCCAGTGGAGCTGATAGCTCGACAGTTCCACGGCGAGCACGTCGTAGCGCTCCTCGCCGAGCACCGCGTCCAGGAGGGAGACGCCGATGTTGCCGACCGCGGCCGTACGCAGGCCGGCCGCCTTCAGGATCGACGCCAGCATCTGGGTGGTGGTCGTCTTGCCGTTGGTGCCGGTGACGGCCAGCCAGGGGGCCGCGTCGGGGCCGCGCAGGCGCCAGGCCAGTTCGACGTCGCCCCAGATCTCCAGACCGGCCGCCCGGGCCGCCGCGAACAGCGGCTTGTCGGGCTTCCAGCCCGGGGCGGTGACGACGAGTTCGGTGCCCTGAGGCAGGGTGGCGCCGTCGCCGAGGCGCACGGTGATGCCGAGCGCCTCCAGTCCGGCGGCCTGCTCACGCGCGCGTGCGTCGTCGCCGTCGTTGACGACCGTGACGATCGCGCCGCGCTCGTGCAGCGCCTTGGCCGCCGGGATCCCGGAGACCCCGAGTCCGGCGACGGTGACGTGCCTGCCCTGCCAGTCGGTCACTTGTCCGCCGCCCATCCCGCGTAGAAGAGACCCAGTCCGACGATCACACAGATGCCCTGGATGATCCAGAATCTGACCACCACAAGGACTTCGGACCACCCCTTGAGTTCGAAGTGGTGCTGGAGTGGCGCCATGCGGAAGACCCGCTTGCCGGTGAGGCGGAACGAACCGACCTGGATGACCACCGACATGGTGATGAGCACGAAGAGACCGCCCAGCAGCGCGAGCAGCAGCTCGGTGCGGGAGCAGATCGCGAGGCCGGCGAGGACACCGCCGAGCGCGAGCGAGCCGGTGTCCCCCATGAAGATCTTGGCGGGCGAGGTGTTCCACCACAGGAAGCCCAGGCACGAGCCCATCAGTGCGGAGGCGACGACCGCCAGGTCGAGTGGATCGCGCACCTCGTAGCAGGCGCCCGGGTTGGTCAGCGCCTCGCCGTTGGCGCAGGACTCCTGGAACTGCCAGACGCCGATGAAGGTGTAGGCGCCGAAGACGAGGACGGAGGCGCCGGTGGCGAGGCCGTCCAGACCGTCCGTCAGGTTCACGCCGTTGGACATCGCCAGGATCATGAACAGCGCCCAGACGACGAACAGCACCGGGCCGATCGTCCAGCCGAAGTCCGTGATGAACGACAGCTTCGTGGAGGCCGGTGTCTGTCCCCGGGAGTCCGCGAACTGGAGGGAGAGCACCGCGAAGGTGATGCCGACGATCAGCTGGCCGGCCATCTTCGCCTTGGCCCGCAGACCCAGCGAACGCCGCTTGACGATCTTGATGTAGTCGTCGAGGAATCCGACCATGCCCATGCCGACCATGAGGGCGAGAACCAGCACGCCCGAGAAGGTCGGCGGCGGCGTCTCGGCCGCGCCGAGGCCGGTGAACACCTTGGACAGGAAGTACGCGGCGACCGTGGCGAAGATGAAGGCGATACCGCCCATCGTCGGCGTACCGCGCTTGCTGCCGTGGGTGCGCGGGCCGTCGTCGCGGATGTACTGGCCGTAGCCCTTGCGTGCGAGGAGCTTGATCAGCAGCGGGGTGCCGATCAGCGTGAGAAAGAGACCAATGACTCCTGCGAACAGGATCTGCTTCATCATCGGGCGGAAACCTCACCCTCGGCACCGGTCTCGACGAGCGCCTGCGCCACGCTCTCGAGTCCGACCGACCGGGACGCCTTCACGAGTACGACGTCTCCCGGGCGCAACTCGCTGCGCAACAGGTCGACCGCCGCCTGTGCGTCGGACACGTGCACCGACTCCTCACCCCACGAACCCTCGTTATATGCGCCCAGTTGCAGCCAGGACGCTTCCCTGCCCCCGACCGCGACGAGCTTGCCGACATTGAGCCGGACGGCCAGCCGTCCGACCGCGTCGTGCTCGGCGAGCGCCTCGTCCCCGAGCTCGGCCATCTTGCCGAGCACCGCCCAGGTCCGCCGCCCCCTGCCCATGGCCGCGAGCGCGCGCAAGGCGGCTCGCATGGACTCGGGGTTCGCGTTGTAGGCGTCGTTGACGATGGTCACGCCGTCCGGGCGCTCGGTGACCTCCATACGCCAGCGGGAGAGGGAGCCCGCCTCGGAGAGCGCGGTGGCGATCTCTTCCGCGGACATGCCCAGCTCATGGGCGACGGCGGCCGCGGCGAGCGCGTTCGACACGTGGTGCTCACCGTACAGGCGCATGGTCACTTCGCTTGCACCGGAGGGTGTGCGAAGCAGGAAGGCGGGCTGTCCGCTGTCCGTGAGTCTCACGTTCTCGGCGCGTACGTCCGCTTCGTCGGACTCTCCGAAAAGGATCACCTTCGCCTTCGTACGGGACGCCATGGCCCGTACGAGGGGATCGTCGGCGTTGAGTACCGCCGTGCCGTCCTCCGGAAGGGCCTCCACCAGCTCGCCCTTGGCCTGCGCGATCTGCTCGCGGCCGCCGAACTCTCCGATGTGGGCGGAGCCGACGTTGAGCACGAGACCGATCTTCGGGGGTGTCAGGTCGGTGAGGTAGCGGATGTGGCCGATGCCGCGGGCGCCCATCTCCAGCACGAGGAACCGCGTCTCCTCGGTGGCGGACAGGGCGGTCAGCGGCAGCCCGATCTCGTTGTTGAGCGAGCCGGGCGTCCACACCGTCGGCGCCTTGCGCTGGAGCACCTGCGCGATCAGGTCCTTGGTGCTGGTCTTGCCCGCGGAGCCGGTGAGGGCCACGAGGGTCGCGCCCAGCCGTCGTACGACATGACGCGCGAGGGCGCCGAGGGCGCTCTGGACGTCCTCGACGACGATCGCGGGCACCCCGACCGGGCGGGAGGCCAGCACGGCGACCGCGCCCGCCTCGACGACCTGCCGTGCGAAGTCGTGGCCGTCGACGCGTTCACCGGCGAACGCGGCGAACAGGGTGCCCGGTCCCACCTCGCGGGAGTCCCGGACGACCGGTCCGGTGACCTCGGCCGACGGATCCGGTATGTCATGCGTCTGCCCGCCGACGACTGCTGCGATCTCGGCGAGGGAGAGGGCGATCACAAGTTCATCCCTGGGTCTTCTGGATGGCTTCTCGAAGCACCTGGCGGTCGTCGAAGGGACGGACCACTCCGGCGATGTCCTGGCCCTGCTCGTGGCCCTTGCCGGCGACCAGCACGGTGTCACCCGGCTGTGCGCGGGCGACGGCGGCGGCGATCGCGGCGGCCCGGTCCTCGAAGACCTGGACCTCGCCGCGTTCGTGTACTGGCACGGACGCCGCGCCTTCGAGCATGGTTGCGAGGATCGCCAGGGGGTCCTCGGAACGGGGGTTGTCGGAGGTCAGTACGGCGGTGTCGGCGAGCCGGGCCGCGGCGGCGCCCATCGGCCCGCGCTTGGTGGTGTCCCGGTCGCCTCCGCAGCCCAGGACGACATGCAGCCTGCCCTCGGTCACCTTGCGCAGGGCGCGCAGGACCGATTCGACGGCGTCGGTCTTGTGGGCGTAGTCGACCACCGCGAGATACGGCTGTCCGGCGTCCACCCGCTCCAGCCGGCCCGGTACGCCCGGCACGGCGGCGATGCCGTCGGCGGCGGACTGCGGGTCGAGTCCCGCGGCGGCCAGGGCGACGATCGCGGCGAGGGTGTTGGCCACGTTGAAAGGACCGGCGAGCGGCGATGTGGCCGTGATCCGCGTCTCCTTGGGGCCGATCACGGTGAACGTCGAGTCCATCGGCCCGACTTCGACGTCCTCGGCGCGCCAGTCGGCGTCCGGGTGCCCCTCGGCGGAGAAGGTGACCACCGGCACGGTGGCCTCCTTGGCGAGCCGGCGACCGTACTCGTCGTCGAGGTTGACCACGCCGAGACGGCTGCGTTTCGGCGTGAACAGCTGCGCCTTGGCCCGGAAGTAGTCCTCCATGTCGGAGTGGAACTCCATGTGCTCCGGGCTGAGGTTGGTGAAGACGCCGATGTCGAAGACACAGCCGTCGACCCGTCCGAGGACGAGGGCGTGGCTGGAGACCTCCATGGCGACCGCCTCGACACCGCGCTCGCGCATGACCGCGAACAGGGCCTGGAGGTCGGTGGCTTCGGGCGTGGTGCGCTCGGACTTGATGCGCTCGTCGCCGATGCGCATCTCGACCGTGCCGATCAGGCCGGTGGACCTGGCCGTCCGCAGGCCGCCCTCGACGAGGTAGGCGGTGGTGGTCTTGCCGGAGGTGCCGGTGATGCCGATCTGGAGCAGATCGGGGCCCGGGTGGCCGTAGATCGTGGCCGCCAGTTCGCCCATCTCCGCGCGCGGGGCGTCGACGACCAGCACCGGGAGCCCGGTGGCGGCGGCCCGCTCGGCGCCCGTCGGGTCGGTCAGCACGGCGACCGCGCCGAGGCCCGCGGCCTGGGTGGCGAAGTCGGCGCCGTGCAGGCGGGCCCCCGGGAGGGCGGCGTACAGGTCGCCGGGGCGGACGGCGCGCGAGTCATGGGTGATGCCCGTGACCTCGGCGGCGACTTCGGGCGGCTCGGCACCCAGCTGATCGGCGAGTTCCGCGAGGGGTGTGGCGGAGACCTGCACCGGCCGAGGCGGCCCCGGATATGTCACGGGTGCGCCCTTCTGGGTGGTTTGGGACTGATCAGCGTGTGGCACGGCGGTGAGCGTACCGGGCGCACCCGCTTCGGAGCGAAGTGAGGGCGCGAGCGCGCCCTGGTTCCCGGAATCGGGGGTGATCGTTGTCACGAGGTGGTTCCTGGGGGTTCCGTGCTGAACAGGGCTGGTCAGGGTTTGTAGATGACCGGAAGCCTGGCGGCCTTGGCTCCGGTCGGCGGGACCTGGAGGCTCTTCAGGGCGAACTCCATGACCTTCTTGTAGACGGGTCCGCAGATCTGGCCGCCGAAGTAGTTGCCCTTGGTGGCGTTCTGGATGGCGCAGTAGACGGTGATGCGGGGCTTGTCGGCGGGCGCGAAGCCGGCGAACGACGAGGTGTAGCCCTTGTACTTGCCGGTGGCCGGATCCACGCGGTTGGCCGTACCCGTCTTGCCCGCGACCCGGTAGCCGGGGATGCGGGCCTTGGTGCCGGTGCCCTCCTCGTCGTCCACGACGGACTCCAGCATCTGGGCGAGGGTCTTCGCCGTCCGGGCGCTGACGACCCGTGTCTCCTTGGGCTTCGCGGCCGGTGTGAAGCGCCCGTCCGGTCCCTTCGTGCCGCGTACCAGCGTGGGTTCGGTGCGTACGCCGCCGTTGGCGATGGTCGAGTAGACGGAGGCCGCCTGCATCGCGTTGATGGACACGCCCTGGCCGAAAGGAATCGTGTACTGCTGTGAGGTCGACCAGTCGCCGGGCCGCGCGAGGATGCCCGGCGTCTCGCCGGGGAAGCCGAGCCCGGTGTAGCGGCCGAGGCCGAACTTGCGCAGGTAGGAGTAGAGGACCTGGTTGGCCTGGCGCTGCGTCTTGCCGAGCTGGCCGGTGGCCAGGATGGTGCCGATGTTGCTGGACTTGGCGAGCACGCCGTTGAGCGTGAGGTACCAGGTCGGGTGGTTGATGTCGTCCTTGAAGAGCCGGTCGCCGCGGTGCAGCCGGTTGGGCACCACGACATGCGTCTGCGGGGTGGCGACACCCTGTTCGAGTACGGCGGCCATCGACATGACCTTGGCGGTGGAACCGGGCTCGAAGGCGTCCTGGAGGGCCGCGTTGCCCATGTTCACCGAGCTGGCCTTGGACAGGTCGTTCGGGTCGAAGCCGGGCGAGTTGGCCATGGCGAGGATCTCGCCGGTCCGGGTGTCCTGCACGATCACATAGCCGCGGTCCGCCTTGGACTCCTCGACCTGGTCGGTGATCGCGTTCTGCGCGGCCCACTGGATGTCGCGGTCGATGGTGAGCTCGACATCGCTGCCGGGCACCGCGGGCGTCTCGGTGGAGCCCACGGTCGGCACCTGGACGCCGCCGGACTGGGCGTAGCGGATCTTGCCGTCCTTGCCGGCCAGCAGGGAGTTCAGCTGCTGCTCGACACCGCCGCCGCCCTTGCCGTCGGCGTTGACCCAGCCCAGTATCCCGGCGGCGAGATCGCCGTTGGGGTACACGCGCTTGCTGGTGGGCACGGCGAGCACGCCCGCGAGGACGTTGACCGTGCTCTTGTCGTCCTCGGCCTTGGTGCCCAGCGCGCTCTTGAGGTCCTTGATCTGCTTCCAGACCTGCGGGGTCTGCCGGTTGGCGAGCACGACGTAGCGCAGGTCCTTGTTGGCCGGCCTGAGCTTCTTGACCAGCGTGTCCTGCTCCTCGCCGAGGATCGGGGCGAGCAGCGCGGCCGCCTGCTCCGGCCCGTCGCCGATCTTCAGCTGCTTGCGGGTGAACAGCGTGGGGTCCGCGGTGATCGTGTACGCGTCCACGCTGGTCGCGAGGGCCACTCCGGCGCGGTCGGTGATCCCGCCGCGCTCGGCGGCCAGGGTGTAGCCGACGTACCGGTTCTGCTCGGCCTTGGCGGCGTACGTACTGGCGTCGACGGCTTGCACCTGGAGCAGCCGTACGACGAAGGCGATCAGGACGAGGGTCAGCGCCAGGCCGACCATGCGCAGCCGGGGCCGGGGGCTGCCCAGCCGGATGACCTTGGGGGCCGCGGGGCGGGGTGCCGTCGGGCGGCGGGCCGGGCGGGCTCCGGGGCCCGGACGCGGCCGGCCGACGGGGCGTGCGGAGCGCTCGGGGCGTGCGGGTCCGGGCACCCGGCGGCGCGGGGGTTGCCTGCCGGAGTCATCGGCCACTTCCGTCACCTGCCGGGGTAGGGGTCGGGGTCGCGGGGGTCTGAGGGGGCGGGCCCTGCCCGGCGGGCCGGGCGGCCTCCTGCGGTGCGGGCGGCGGAGCCGTGGGGGTCGGGAACGACGTGGGCGTGGGCGTCGGTGCGCCGGGCGCCGGTGTGCCGGGCGTCGCCGGTGCCCGGCCGGTCAGGCCGTCCAGGGCCTCGGGGGCGAGCACGAGGGGCGTGCGCGCGGAGGCCTGCCGGGGGCCGGAGGCGGGACTCGGTACGCCCTTCACGCTGCCATCGGGGTCGAGGAAGGCCGGGTCGCCGCCGGGCACCATGCCGAGTTCGCGGGCGCGGCGCTGGAGAGCCTCGGGGGCCGAGTAGGCGTCGATGTCCCGCTGGAGCGCCTGCTCCTCGTCGGTCAGGCTCTTCGTCTCCTTCTGGAGGTCGTCGAGTCTGAACGACCCCTCGGACAGCGCCGAGTTCAGCACCAGCAGCCCGATGAGACCGCCGCCGAGAAGCAGCACGACCAGGAGGACGAACGGGGCGCGGGCGGCCTGGCCGGGGGTCGCGCCCACCGGGATGAGGCGTGCCAGACGGGCGGCCCTGCCCCTCAGTCGGGGTCTGCTGCTCACTCGCCCGCCCTCCGCGTCCGGTACCCCGGTCCACTCACTCGACGTCCCTCCTGATGCGCTGGGCGCCGCGCAGCCGCGCCGGCGCCGCCCGCCGGTTCTCGGCGACCTCTTCCTCGGTGGGAAGTTCGGCACCACGGGTGAGGAGCTTGAGCCGGGGCTGGTAGCGCTCCGGCACGACGGGCAGCCCGGGCGGCGCGGTGGTGGCCGCGCCGGCCGCGAACACCTGCTTGACCAGCCGGTCCTCCAGCGAGTGGTACGACAGGACGGCGATCCGCCCGTCCACGTCGAGCGCCTTGACCGCCGCCGGGATCGCCCGCTCCAGGACGGCCAGTTCGCCGTTGACCTCGATGCGCAGGGCCTGGAAGGTGCGTTTGGCGGGGTTGCCGCCGGTGCGCTTGGCGGCCTGCGGGAGGCTGTCCCGGATCAGCTCGACGAGCCGCGCGCTGTTGCTGAACGGCTCCTTCACCCGCTCGCGCACGACCGCGCCCACGATCCGCTTGGCCTGCTTCTCCTCGCCGTACGCGCGCAGGATGCGGACGAGTTCGCCCGGCGGGTAGGTGTTGAGGACCTCGGCGGCGCTGATGCCGGTCGTCTGGTCCATGCGCATGTCGAGGGGGGCGTCCTGGGCGTAGGCGAAGCCGCGGTCGGCCTCGTCGAGCTGCATGGAGGAGACGCCGAGGTCGAAGAGGACGCCCTGGACGTGCGGGATGCCGAGCCTGTCCAGTACGTCCGGGAGCTCGTCGTAGACCGCGTGCACCAGCGTGGCCCGTTCCCCGTACGGCGCGAGGCGCTCGCCGGACAGGCGCAGGGCCTCCTTGTCGCGGTCCAGGGCGACGAGCCGGGCTTCGGGGAAGCGGGCGAGCAGGGCCTCGCTGTGGCCGCCCAGGCCCAGGGTGCAGTCGACGACCACCGCTCCCGGCCGGTCCTCCAGGGCGGGCGCCAACAGGTCCAGGCACCGCTGGAGCATCACCGGGACGTGTCGACTCTGGCTCAACTGGCCCTCTCAGGTCCGGCGCGGCCGTCGTCCGCACGGCCGGGTCCCCGCCCGCTCATGAAGGGGAAGGCCTGCCGGCGCCAAAAGCGTCGGCCGGCCGGGAGCGGGAGGAGGCCGAGCCGTACGTACGCGCCGCGCACGTGGGGAGACCGTCCGTGCGCGAGCCGGGGTCTCCGGGAATGTCAGTCCAGCGGGGAGAGCCTCGCCTCCCGCTTCGCGTCACTTTAGTCCACGGTGTCTCGCGGTCAATCAACCGGCCTGCGCGTCGCGGAGCCGGACGCGGGCGAAGCGACACATCGGACGGAATCACTCGTGTGGCCGCCCTCGCACCACTCGTGTGGGTTAGCTCACACCAAGACGCGATGGCGTTCTTTGTCCTCTCTCACACCGGGCCGATTCCGGGGGTGACCAGTACCGTCATGGGTATGACGACTTCCGCATCGGTACCCACTGGCTCCAAGGCCGCCATAGCCGGCGGCACCGTCACGGATCGCCTCGTCGAGGCGAACGAGCGGTACGCCGACGCCTTCAGCGACCCCGGCATGGACGCCCGTCCCGTCCTGCACGTCGCCGTGGTGGCCTGCATGGACGCGCGCCTCGACCTGCACGCCGCGCTCGGTCTGGAGCTCGGCGACTGTCACACCATCCGCAACGCCGGTGGTGTGGTCACCGACGACGTGATCCGCTCGCTCACCATCAGCCAGCGCAAGCTCGGCACGCGCAGCATCGTCCTCATCCACCACACCGGCTGCGGTCTGGAGGCGATCACCGAGGACTTCCGCACCGAGCTGGAGATGGAGGTCGGCCAGCGTCCGGCCTGGGCGGTGGAGGCCTTCCGGGACGTCGACCAGGACGTACGCCAGTCGATGCAGCGGGTACGCACCTCGCCGTTCCTGGTGCACACCGATGACGTACGCGGCTTCGTCTTCGACGTGAAGACCGGCCTGCTGCGCGAGGTCGATCCCGCGTAACCGTCGGCGACAGCTGTCGTTTCGCTGTGGATTTCCTGCCACCGGTCGCTCAAAACACCGTAAGACCTGACATAACGCGGGCAGTTGTCCACAGGCGAGTGACACGAAACGGTAACGGCAGCAAGAATGCGGGGTGTGGCGTCGCGCGGAACTTTTCACGCGTGGTGTCCGTGATTCGGGGTGGGCCGGCGGCGCGTCAAGAGCGTCGGTCCGGAAAGAACGGGCCGAGGAGGGCCGGGTGACGACCTATGACGATCGAGCGAGCCTCACTGATCTGACCGCCACTGCGGAGCGAGTCCGCAGTTCGGTGGAGGGTGTGATCGAGGGCAAGCCCGAGGTCGTACGGCTTTCGCTGACCGTACTGCTCGCCGAGGGACATCTTCTGATCGAGGACGTCCCCGGTGTCGGCAAGACCATGCTGGCCAAGACACTGGCGCGCTCCATCGACTGTTCGGTGCGGCGCATCCAGTTCACGCCCGACCTGCTGCCGTCGGACATCACAGGTGTGTCCATCTGGGACCAGCAGCGCAGGGACTTCGAGTTCAAGCCGGGTGCGATCTTCGCGCAGATCGTGATCGGCGACGAGATCAACCGCGCCTCGCCGAAGACCCAGTCGGCGCTCCTGGAGTCGATGGAGGAGCGCCAGGTCACCATCGACGGGCAGACCTACGAGCTGCCCAGCCCCTTCATGGTGGTGGCGACGCAGAACCCGGTCGAGATGGAGGGCACCTACCCGCTGCCGGAGGCCCAGCGCGACCGCTTCATGGCGCGCGTCTCCGTCGGCTACCCCAGCGTGGAGGCCGAGTTGCAGATGCTCGACGTCCACGGCGGGGTGAGCCCGCTGGAGGACCTCCAGCCGGTGGCGCACGCGCACGACATCGTGAAGCTCATCGAGGCCGTCCGCAATGTCCATGTCGCCGAGCCGGTCCGGCGGTACGCGGTGGAGCTGGTCTCGGCCACCCGCACCCACCCGGACCTCAGACTCGGCGCCTCCCCGCGCGCGACGCTGCATCTGCTGCGCGCGGCGAAGGCGTCCGCGGCCCTGAGCGGGCGGGAGTTCGCCCTGCCGGACGACGTGCAGGCACTCGCCGTCGCGGTCCTGGCCCACCGGCTGCTGCCGACCGCTCAGGCCCAGCTGAACCGCCGCACCGCGGAGCAGGTCGTCCAGGAGATCCTCCAGCGCACCGCGGTCCCGGCGGCGCCCCAGCAGGGCACCGGTCTCGGGCTCCGGGGCGCGCCGGCGTATCCGCAGCAGCCGCCGCGGAGGCTGTGATGACCACCGGGGGGCCGGGGCAGGCGGAGGCCGACCGGGGGGACAAGGGCGGTGTGCGTACGGCGCTGGCCGGCCTGACCACCCGGGGCCGGTCCTTCCTGGCTGCCGGGGTCGCCGCGGCGATCTGCGCGTACGTCCTCGGGCAGAGCGACCTGCTGCGGGTCGGCCTGCTGCTGGCCGTGCTGCCCCTGATCTGCGCCACCGTGCTCTTCCGCACGCGCTACCGGGTGGCCGGCAGCCGCCGGCTCTCCCCCGCGCGCGTGCCCGCCGGCAGCGAGGCCCGCGTCCATCTGCGGATGGACAACGTCTCGCGCATGCCCACCGGCCTGCTGATGCTCCAGGACCGGGTGCCGTACGTGCTCGGTCCGCGCCCCCGGTTCGTCCTGGACCGGGTGGAGCCGGGCGGCCGCCGCGAGGTGTCCTACCGGGTCCGCTCCGACCTGCGCGGCCGCTATCCGCTGGGCCCGCTCCAGCTGCGCCTGACCGACCCGTTCGGCATGTGCGAGCTGACCCGCTCCTTCTCCACCTACGACGACCTGACGGTGATCCCGCGCGTGGAGCCGCTGCCGCCGGTGCGGTTCAGCGGCGAGGCCAAGGGCTACGGCGACGGCCGGCACCGCTCGCTCGCCCTGGCCGGCGACGACGACATCATCCCGCGCGGGTATCGCTACGGCGACGACCTGCGCCGGGTGCACTGGCGCTCCACCGCACGCTACGGCGAGCTGATGGTGCGCCGCGAGGAGCAGCCGCAGCGCGCCCGCTGCACGGTGCTGCTGGACACCCGGGGCATCGCCTACCAGGGCGTCGGCCCGGACTCGGCCTTCGAGTGGGCCGTCTCGGGCGCCGCGTCCGTCCTGGTGCACATGCTCGAACGGGGCTTTTCCGTACGGCTGTTGACGGACACCGGCAACTCGGTGCCCGGCGAGGGCGCCGACGGGTTCGCCGGCGCGAGCCAGGAGACGGCCGACGCGGCCGGGCTGATGATGGACACCCTCGCGGTGATCGACCACTCCGACGGCGCGGGCCTGTCCCGCGCCTACGACGTGCTGCGCGGGGGCAACGAGGGGCTGCTGGTGGGCCTCTTCGGCGACCTGGACGAGGAACAGGCCGCGGTGGCCGCCAAGATGCGCCAGCGCAGCGGAGGAGCGATCGCCTTCGTGCTGGACAGTGAGAGCTGGACCCGGGAACCGAGCGATGTGCCCGGCCCGTTGAACAGGGGCGAGGAGCGGCTGCGGATGTTGCGCGAGGCGGGCTGGACGGCCCTGTCCGTGCCGCGCGGCGCGTCACTGGACGGCCTGTGGCGCCAGGCGGACCGGGAGCGCTCGGGCATCGGTGCGAGCGGTGCCGGGGAGGGACTGCGATGAGCGGGCGGGCACGACTGGCGCTGTGCGCCTGGGCGGCCACACTGATGGCCTCGTGCGCCCTGCTGCCGCTCGTGGAGCCGGCCACCTGGATCGTGCAGGCCGGCTTCCTGCTGGCGGTGCAGTCGGGCGTGGGCGCGGCGACCCGGCGGGTTCCGCTGGCGCGGCCCCTGACGGTGCTGGCCCAGGCCCTGGTGGCGCTGGTGCTGCTGACCCTGACCTTCGCGCGCGAACAGGCCTTCTTCGGGCTGATCCCCGGACCGGACGCCTTCGTGCGCTTCGCCGACCTGCTCCGGCAGGGCTCCGACGACATCGCGCGGTACGCGATCCCGGCGCCGCTGGAGTCGGACGGCATCCGGCTGATGCTGGTCGGCGGTGTGCTGATCATCGGTCTCGCGGTGGACACCCTGGCGGTGACCTTCCGCAGCGCGGCCCCGGCCGGCCTGCCGCTGCTGGCCCTGTACTCGGTCGCCGCGGGACTGTCCGAGGGCGGCGCCGACTGGCTGTGGTTCCTGGTCGCGGCGGCCGGCTATCTGCTGCTGCTCCTGGCCGAGGGGCGCGAGCGGTTGTCTCAGTGGGGCCGGGTCTTCGGCGGCTCGCCACGCACCCAGGGCGGCGCGGAGTCCGGCGGGGCGGTGGCCCCGGTCCGTACCGGCCGGCGCATCGGCGTGGTCGCGCTGGGCGTCGCCCTCGTGGTGCCGCTCGCCATGCCCGCGATGAACGGCGGCCTGCTGGAGAACGCGGGTGCGGGCGTGGGCTCCGGCAGCGGAGGCGGCGGCACCATCTCCGCGGTGAACCCGCTGGTGTCCCTCCGCGACAACCTGAACGTGGACGAGGACCGCCAGGTTCTGTCCCTGCGGCCCGAGAAGGACGCGGACCTGTCGAGCCTGTACCTGCGGATCGTGTCCCTGGACGACTTCGACGGCACCACCTGGAAGCCGTCCAAGCGCGGGATCACCGGCGTACCGGACGGCAGGTTCCCGACCCCCGCGGGCCTGTCTCCCGACGTCAAGAGCACGGAGGTCGTCACCACCGTCACGGCGGCCGACGGGTACGCCCAGAACTGGCTTCCGATGCCGTACCCGCCGAGCGGTGTGACCATCAGCGGCAACTGGCGCTACGAGCCGGTGGGCATGACGCTCGTCGGCGACCACGGCCAGACCACGAGCGGTCTGACGTACGAGGTGCGGAGCCTGGACGTCCAGCCGACGGCCCGGCAGCTCGCCGACGCGCCCGAGGCGCCCCCGGCTCTGGTCCGTGAGTACACCGAGCTTCCGTCCTCGCTGCCGGCGGTGGTGGGCGAGACGGCCCGCAGGGTCACCGCGGGGATCACCAACCCCTACGAGCAGGCGGTCGCGCTCCAGAACTACTTCACCGTGACCGGCGGCTTCGAGTACGACACCGAGGTCCAGGTGGGCAACGGCTCGCAGGCGATCGCCCGCTTCCTGAGGGACAAGCAGGGCTTCTGTGTCCACTTCTCCTTCGCGATGGCGGCGATGGCCCGGTCCCTGGGCATTCCGGCCCGGGTCGCGGTGGGCTTCGCGCCCGGCACGGCGGAGGGCGACACGGTGTCGGTGGGCCTGAAGGACGCCCACGCCTGGCCCGAGCTGTACTTCGAGGGGGTGGGCTGGACCCGCTTCGAACCGACCCCCAGCCGGGGCACGGTGCCGTCGTACACCGCACCGGAGGTGCCCGGCAGTTCGCTGCCGAACCCGACGCAGCCGTCCGAGGCGGCCAGTACGGCGCCTTCCGCCGCGCCCTCGGCCAGCGACACCTGCACCCCGGAGCAGAAGAAGCTGAACGAGTGCCAGAGCGAGTCCCCGGCGGCCGCCCTGGGCGACGACAACGACATCTCGTGGTGGGCCGTGGCCGGCCCCTGGTGGTATCTGAGACTGCTGGCCTGGCTCGCCGTCGGGCTGGTGGTCCTGGCGATCCCCCTGGCGCCGATGCTGTGGCGGCTGCGGACCCGAGCGGTACGGCTGGGCGGGCACGGCCGCAGCGAGGCGGACTCGGCACGGCACGCCCTCGCCGTCTGGGAGGAGTTGACCGACACGGCGTGGGACTTCGGGATCGTGCCGGAGGAGTCGCAGACCCCCCGCAAGGCGGCCGCGCGCATCGTCCGGATCGGGCAGCTCGACCCGGCGGCGGCAGCCGGCGTGCACCGCGTGGCGGACGCCGTGGAGCAGGTGCTCTACGCGCCCCGTCCGCGCCCGACGGCGGGGCTCGCGGAGGACGTCCGCCGGGCCACGGCCGGACTGCACCAGACGGTCAGCCGGGCCACGAAGGTGCGCGCGGTGATCGCGCCGCGTTCCACCGTACGAGTGGCCTGGGCGGTCTCGGAGTGGTGGGCGGGCTTCACGGCGCGCATGGCCGAGGCCCGGCCGACACTGCGCAAGCCGTCGGACCAGCGAGGCTGAGCGGCGCCCCCTGGTGGGGCGGCGGAGCAGATGAACGGGCGGGGCCCGGACCACGCGAGACGGTCCGGGCCCCGCCCGTTCATCGAAGAAGTTGGCCGAATTCCTGCGCATGCGTGAGGGGGTGACCACCCGGCCGGGTGGTCACCCCCTCACGTACGGAGAGCTGTTCGTCGAGCTAGTTGCCCTGTTGTTCATCGCGGCGCCGCTGCCAGCGCTGCTCGATACGGTCCATCATGGAGCGCCGCTGCCGTCCCTGACGGCGTGCTGCCTGTGGACCGGCACCGGTGGTCGGCTGCTCACCCGGCTTGGGGGCCTTGCGCCAACCTGTTACTGCGAGTACCGCACAACCCAGCATGACCAGGAAGCCGACCACGCTGAGCCACACCTGCTTGGCGACCATACCGGCCATGAGGAGCGCGATACCCACGAGGAAGCCCGCGACCGCCTGGTAGACCCGACGCCGGGTGTACGTACGCAGCCCGCTTCCCTCGAGCGCCGACGCGAACTTGGGATCTTCGGCGTACAGCGCTCGCTCCATCTGCTCGAGCATTCGCTGCTCGTGCTCCGAGAGCGGCACGGAGTCCTCCTCATCGTGCAGTCGCCGGGGCGACTAGGGGGTCCCTTCAGGATAGGCAGGGAATCGCCCCCGTGAAACCCGCCCCTCTGCGCCAATTGGCCAACCGGAATCCGCCATGAGCGTTCCGACTCGCTGAGGCTTCCATTCCCCAGGAGCCGACCCGTCATGCCGGGCGGCCTCCCTCGATCATACGGCGCTGAGCGCGCGATCGGGGGGCCTGTGGCGTACTCCATCCGCAGCCGCGTCGCTGATCAGCGACGCGGCACGAGAGGCCGCTCAGGCCTCGGCGGCCGCCCGCGTCTCACCGAGCACATGAAGCTGTGTGGCCACGGAGTGGAAGGCGGGGAGCTCGGCCGCCGCCTCCTCCAGCCTCAGCAGCGCCTCCAGGGCTCCGGGCTCGGTGTCG
Source organism: Streptomyces lincolnensis (assembly GCF_001685355.1). GTDB lineage: Bacteria > Actinomycetota > Actinomycetes > Streptomycetales > Streptomycetaceae > Streptomyces > Streptomyces lincolnensis. Next base: position 2,888,051 of record NZ_CP016438.1, read on the forward strand.
ACCAGCACGCCGGGGACGAGATCGGCGAAGACCCGCACGCCGTGCACGGCGGCGACGGCGAGGCCCGCGCCCTCGACCAGTCCGGTGAGCTGCTCGGTGGTGAAGCGGTGCGGCACGGGGTCGCCGGCGCCCCAGCGGCCGTCCGGGTCGCCGAGGGCCTGCCTGGCCTCCTTGAAGTGGCCGGCGAGGGCACGCGAGAGCACGGCCCCGCCGAGGCCTGCGGCGAGCAGGCTGAGGACGCCCTCGGAGCGCAGGGCGGCCACCGCGTTGCGGACGCCCTCGGCGGGGTCGTCCACGTACTCCAGGACGCCGTGACACAGCACCACGTCGTGGCCGGCGCGCTCGACCACGTCGAAGAGGCCGTGGACGTCGCCCTGGACGCCGCGCACCCGGTCGGCGACGCCGGCCTCGGCGGCGCGGCGCTCCAGGGCGAACAGCGCGTTGGGACTGGGGTCGACGACGGTGACGCGGTGGCCCAGGCGGGCGACCGGCACCGCGAAGTTCCCGCTGCCGCCTCCGGTGTCGAGGACGTCCAGCGACTCCCGGCCCGTGGCCTTGACCCGTCGTTCGAGAGCGTCCTGGAGGACTTCCCAGACCACGGCGGTACGGAGAGAGGCGCGGGGTCGCAGCGGGTCCGACACGGCAGTTGACTCCTCGGCGCGGCACCGCCTCTTGCGCGGCGGAGCGATCGGGGTGCCTCTCTCGGCCGCGGACCGCGGCGGGAAGAGGCTTCAGGCGTTCTCCACCCTAATGGGACCCGCAGGGGCGGCGCGCCATCCTCGTTTCCCCCGGTGATCGCCCCGCTCCCCCTGGTGTCCGGCCGGTCAGCCCGCGTCCGGGAAGTCGCGGCCGGTGGTGTCGGTGCCCTCCTGCTGGTCCGCGTCCTGGCGTGGCTGGGGCAGGACCGGCTGGAGGACCAGCATGCGTTCGACGAGGCGGAGGAACATCGCCACGTCGCGTATCAGGTCGTCGGCGTCCCGGCGGCTGGCCGCGCCCTGGATCCCGGCCTCGGCCCGGGCACGGCGCCGGGCCCCGGAGGCGAACAGCGCGCTCCACTCGGTGAGCTCGGGCGCGATCTCGGGGAGCACTTCCCAGGCGCTCCGGATCTTGGCCCTGCGTCGGGCCGAGGGCTCCGGGCGCCCCCGGGCGGCGAGCACGGCGGCGGCGGTGCGCAGGGCGGCGAGGTGGGCCGTGGCGTAGCGCTCGTTCGATGTTTCCAGCGCGGTGGCCTCGTCCAGGCCGGCGCGGGCCTGGGCGAGCAGGTCGAGGGCGGCGGGCGGGGCCGTGGCCCGGCGGAGCACGGGGTGCACGTCGCTCGCCGGGCCGGTCAGTGAGGGGGCAGGGCCGGAGGCGCGGCGCCGACGGGCGGCTGCTGCGTGATAGCTGGCCATGACGAACCTCCTGTCGTCGTGTGACGGCACGCTTCTGATACGAGGTGCCGTATGTGCCCATCGTGAGGTATGGCACTGACAATCCGTTCTGACCTGGGATTTTGCTTCGATCGCAAGTTCGGGCTAACTTTTGCACTGACCAGTCAGTTCAAAAACTTGCCATGCCACCGAGGGGGAATCGTGGGCGCAGTCGGCATCACCGCCGAGAACTTCGGCCTCGAAGGCCCGCGCGGCTGGGCGTTCCGCGGGATCACCGCGTCCGCGGAGCCCGGTTCGCTGATCGCCGTCGAAGGGCCGTCGGGGTCCGGGCGCACCTGTCTGCTGCTCGCGCTCACCGGACGGATGAAGGCCACCGAGGGGACCGCGACCGTGGGCGGGGCCCGGTTGCCGAAGCAGTCGGGGGCGGTGCGCCGGATCGGCGCCCTGGCCCACGTCGCCGGGGTCACCGATCTCGACCCGGCCCTGACCGTCGGGGAGCACCTGCGGGAACGGGCGCTGCTGCACCAGCGGTTCGGCGACTCCCTGCGCGCTCTGCTGCGGCCGCGCGCCGAGCGGTCGGCCCGGTCGGCGCAGTGGGTCGACACCGCGCTGGCCGCCGCCGGGCTCGACCTGGCGGCCCTGCCCAAGGGCCCGCGGACCGCCGTACGCGATCTGGAGCGGCTGGAGGCGGTGCGGTTGTCCGTGGCGCTGGCGCTGATCGGGCGGCCGGGGCTGCTGGGTGTCGACGATGTCGATCTGAAGCTGTCGGGGGCCGAGCGGGCCGAGGCCTGGGCGCTGCTGAGGTCGCTCGCCGAGGACGGGACGACCGTCGTGGCGGTGTGCAGCGAGGCCCCCGAGGACGCCGTGAAGATCTCCACCCGACCGTCCCGGAAGGAGAAGGACGATGCGTTCGCCGCGACTGGCCGCGCTTGAGCTGCGCCGCTTCGGCAGGGGGAAGCTGCCGCGCGCCGCCCTGGTGGCGCTGCTGGTGCTGCCGCTGCTGTACGGCGCCCTGTACCTGTGGTCCTTCTGGGACCCGTACGGCCGCCTGGACCGCATCCCCGTGGCGCTGGTGAACGACGACAAGGGGGCCACCGCCGACGGGAAGCGCCTCACGGCGGGCGACGAGATCACCAAGGGGCTGCGCGAGAGCGACGTCTTCGACTGGCGGGAGGTGAGCGCCGCCGAGGCACGCGCGGGCGTGGAGGACGGCAGGTACTACCTGTCGCTGACCATGCCGGCGGACTTCAGCCGGCGGATCGCCTCCAGTTCGGGCGACTCCCCCGAGACGGGCGCGCTCCAGGTGCGGACGAACGACGCGAACAACTACATCGTCGGGCAGATATCGCGAACGGTGTTCGCGGAGGTGCGGACGGCCGCGTCCACCAAGGCCTCGCGGTCCTTCCTGGACCGGATCTTCGTCTCGTTCTCCGACATCCACGGCGCGACCGTGAAGGCCGCGGACGGGGCCGACGACCTGGAGGGCGGCATCGGCAAGGCGGAGAAGGGCTCCAAGGACCTCGCCGACGGCCTGAAGGACGCCGAGAAGGGCAGTGGCAGGCTCTCCAAGGGGCTGACGAAGCTCGACTCGGGCGCGGGTGACCTCCAGGACGGTTCGCGGCGCGTCGCGGACGGCACGCAGGTTCTCGCGGACAAGGTCAACGGGGTCGCGGACACCGTGGGTCCGTTCCTGAAGGACAACGAGAAGACGATCGGGGACACGGCCCGCCTGGTCGCCGACTCCGCCGGAGCGGTGCGGCACAACCTCGACACCCTGGTGAAGACCGCCCCGACCGCCGCCAAGGGCGCCCACACGGCCTCCGACACCCTGGAGGCGGTCTACAAGGCGCGCTGCACGGACCCCGTCCTGCCGGACGCCGCCTGCGCCGACCTGAAAAAGGCGAAGCAGGCCGCCGCGGACGTGGCGAAGGTCGCCGACGACGTCAACACGCTGGTCGCGGACCAGAACGGCGACCTGAAGAAGCTCGACGGCCACCTCGGCACGCTCCAGAAGCAGGCCCGGGCGCTCGCCGGCCGGGCGCCCCACCTCTCCGAGGACCTCGACGACGCCGTGAAGAAGATCAACAAGCTGAACGAGGGCGCGGGGAAGGTCGCCGACGGCGCCAAGGCGCTGCACACCGGGCTCGGGACGGCGAAGACCGGTGCGACCGACCTGGACGAGGGCGTCGGGGAGCTCAAGACCGGTGCCGAGGACCTGAACGGCGGCATGTACCGGCTCGTCGACGGCTCCGGCAAGCTCTCGCAGGGGCTCCACGACGGCGCCGGGCAGATCCCCGACTACGACAAGAAGGACCGCGACCAGCGCACCGAGGTGATGGCGGACCCGGTCCAGCTGGTCTCCAGGGACCTGCACAAGGCGCCCAACTACGGCACCGGGTTCGCCCCGTACTTCATCCCGCTGTCCCTGTGGGTCGGCGCGATGGTGGCCTACATGCTGATCACCCCGATGAACCGGCGTGCGCTGGCCGCGGGTGCCTCGGCCTGGCGGATCGCGCTGGCGGGCTGGCTGCCGGTGGTGGCGATCGGGGTGCTCCAGACGGTGTCCCTGATGGCGGTACTGCACTGGGCGGTCGGGCTCCAGATGGCGCGGGCGGCCGGGACGGTGGGCTTCCTGTTCCTGGTCACGGCGTGCTTCGCGGCGATCGTGCAGTGGCTCAACGCCCGCTTCGGGGCCGCGGGACGGATCCTCGTCCTCGCCCTCCTGATGCTCCAGCTGACGTCCGCGGGCGGCACGTACCCGGTGCAGACCAGCCCCGGCTTCTTCAACGCGCTGCACCCCTTCCTGCCGATGAGCTACGTCGTCGAGGCGCTGCGCCGGCTCATCACGGGCGGTGGCCTCGGGCCGGTCTGGCAGGCCTGTGCCGTGCTGGCGGCCTTCACCGCGGGCGCGCTGGCGCTGACCGCGGTGTCGGCCCGCCGGCGGCAGGTCTGGACGCTCGACCGGCTGCACCCGGAGCTGACCCTGTGAGCCCCGCGGCGACTCCTCCGGTGCCCCGCCCGGGGGCGGCTCCTGTGAGAATCAGGACCATGGAAAGCAGCAGCGCCACGCCGGGTGTCAGCACGCGCCGCGAGGCCACCCGGCAGAAGCTCTACGAGGCCGCCGTCACGCTCATCGCCGAGCAGGGGTTCTCCGCCACCACGGTGGACGAGATCGCCGAGCGGGCCGGGGTGGCGAAGGGCACGGTCTACTACAACTTCGCGAGCAAGTCCGTCCTCTTCGAGGAGCTGCTGCGGCACGGTGTGGGCCTCCTGGCCGCCTCCTTGCGGGAGGCGGCCGACCGTACCGCCCGCGAGGGCGGCGGCAAGGTGGACGCCCTGGACGCGATGATCCACGCGGGGCTGGTCTTCATCCAGCGCTACCCGTCCTTCACCCAGCTGTACGTGGCGGAGCTGTGGCGCACCAACCGGGCCTGGCAGTCCACCCTGATGGTGGTCCGGCAGGAGGCGGTGGCGGTCGTCGAGGGCGTACTGCGCGAGGGCGTGGACAACGGCGAGTTCAGCGACGAGATCGACATCCCGCTGACCGCGGCCGCGCTGGTCGGCATGGTGCTGGTGGCCGCCCTGGACTGGCAGGCCTTCCAGCCGGAGCGCTCCCTGGACGACGTGCACGCGGCACTGTCCCGGCTGCTCCAGGGCCGGGTGAGCGGCTGCCGCTGAGGGCACTCACGGGCGACGTGGTCCGCGGGTGCGCACACTCCCGTCGGCACACTCCCGTCGGCACACACAGAAGCGCCGGTCCGGTGTGGCCGCGTCCCCCGCGGGCCACCTCGAACCGGCGCCTCCTTGTGCTCCCCCGTTTTCCCCGTGTCCCCCGATTCCCCCCGTTGGGTCCCGTTCGGTCATCTCCGGGTTCCCCCGTGTCTCGCTTCCGCCGGCTCGGCCGACGGAAGGAGCGGATCAGGGGCCGCTCCGTTCCGGCGCCCCGTGTCGCCGGTGCCGGAGCCGCTCCCCTTTCCGTGCCTCCACTCTCTCGTTCACGCAGGTCGCGGCCCATCCGCGCGCGTACTCAACTCACTCACTAGGTACGCGTACTCACCCCTGCGCACTCACACCCAGGACGCGGCGACCGGAGGAGCGACGGCTCGCGGACGGATTGTCGGTGGTGGCCGATAAAGTCGCAGGCATGGCACGGATTGCGGTGATCGGCGCCGGCATGGGCGCGATGGCGACCGCTGCCCGGCTGGCCGTCGCGGGCCACCGGGTGGCGGTGTACGAGCGTACGGACACGTACGGCGGAGCGGTGCGCCGTTTCGAGCGGGACGGCTTCTCCTTCGACACGGGCCCCGGGCTGCTGACCCTCCCGGCGGTCTACCGCGATCTGTTCCTCAAGACCGGCAAGGAGCCGCTGGAGGCGTGCGTCGAGCTGGTCCAGGTCGACCCGTCGTCCCGGCACGTCTTCGCCGACGGCACGCGGGTCTCGCTGCCCAACGCCTCGCGCGCGGGCGTCGTCGCGGCCCTGGACGAGGCGCTCGGTTCGGCTGCCGGGCAGCGCTGGGGCGACTTCCTGGTCCGGGCCCGCGAGGCCTGGGACCGGACCCGCAGACCGCTCCTGGAGGAGCCCCTGTGGCCGAACTGGTCGGTGCTGGCCGAGCGTGAGCCCTACCCGGCGGTCCCCCACAAGCGGCTGCTGCGCACCCGGAGGGCCACGACCCTCGCCGAGGTCGCCGCCTGGGAGCTGCGCGACCCCCGGCTGGCCGCTCTCCTGGAGAGCCACGCCCTGGCGTACGGCCTGGATCCACGCGTCGTCCCGGCGAGCGCGGCCGTCCTGCCGTACATGGAGCACGCCTTCGGTACCTGGTATGTCCACGGCGGGGTACGGGAGTTGGCCCGCGCGGTGTACGAGCGGTGTGTGGCCAGGAAGGTCGAGTTCGTCTTCGGTGCCGAGGTCACCGGAGTGCTGGAGAAGGACGGCCGGGCGGCCGGGGTGGAGCTGGCCGACGGGTCGGTGGCGGAGGCGGACTTCGTGGTCGCCGGCACGGCACCCGCGGTGGTGGGCCGACTGGTCCGGCAGTCGGTGGTGCGGCCCGACGGCGGCGTCCCGGCCCAGCGGGGAGCGGCGAGCCGTCTGATGGTGCTGCTGGCGCTGCGGGGTCCGCGTCCGGAGGGGGCGGCGCACCGGACGGTGGTGCACGCGCCCGACCGGGAGGCCGAGTTGGACGCGCTGTTCGGCACCGCGCCCGGGGCGGACACCCGCCCCACGGTCACCGTCCTGCGTCCCGACGACCCGAAGCTGGTTCCGGACTCCGCCCATGAGGCGGTCACCGTCACATCGGTGGTGCCGGCGCAGACCGGCCGGGGACCGGAGAAGCCGGACGTCGATCGAGGCGTCGAGCACCTGATCGCCGCCGCCGAGCGCGCCGTCCCCGATCTGCGCGAGCGTCTGCTCTGGCACGAGGTCCGCACCCCGGCCGACATCGCCGGGGCGACCGGCGCGGAAGGCGGCCCCGTCCCGGCCCCGGCACTCGCCGCGGGAGACGGCGGCCTGCTGCACCCGTCCAACAGCACAGGAATACCGGGCCTGTTCACCGTCGGAGGCTGGTCGCACCCGGGCGGCGGTCTGGCCCACGCGGGCATGTCCGGGGCACTCGTCGCCGGACTGATCGTCGAGGGGCCGGAGTTCCGCGGCTCCCAGTGACCTCGGGGTCGGGGCGCGGACGGCGGTCCCTCAGGACGGGTACGGCCAGGACGGGTACGGCCCCTCAGAAGCGGTACTGGTCGCCGTACCCGTTGCCCTGGGTCTGGTCGTAGCCCTGCTGGCCGTACTGCTGCTGCTCCGGCGGGAGTTCGGCGCCGTACGGGTCGTCGGTGCTGCGCTGCTGCGGCACCCACACCCCGCCGGGCGGGGTCTCGCCGTAGGTGCCGGTGGCGTACTGGTCCTGGCCGTAGCCCTGCTGGCCGTACTGCTGCTGGCCGCCGTAGGAGGCGTCGTACCCGGAACCGTCGTAGGTCTGGGTGCCGATGTACGGGTCGGAGTAGGCGGCGTACTGCTGCTGTCCGGCCGGGTCGTAGCCGTACTGCTGCTGGTCGTAGCCGGTGTAGCCGTCGTAGCCGTACGTCTGGTCGGCGGCGGCCGTCGCGTACTGGTCCTGGGGCTGGCCCGCGGCCGCGTAGGAGGAGGCGTCGGCGGCGGCCGCGTAGCCGGTGTCGTATATGCCGTAGGAGCCGGTGTCCTCGGGGAGGGGCTGCGGCTCGTACACCGAGGTGGTCTCGGCGGCCATGGGCTGGACCGGACGGGCGGGGGTGAAGACGTCGTCGCGGTCGTAGTCGTCGTGGCCGTGCGTGCCGGTGTCCTGGCCGTACCTGGTGTCGTCGGCGTACGGGGGCTCTTCGGCGAAGCCCGCCTCGCCGGTCTCCAGGTCGGTGACCTCCAGGGTCGGCTCCTGCCGGCCCCGGTCGCGGCGGTTGCGCTTGCCGCCGACCAGGTTGCCGAGGGCCTCCGGCGGACTGACCGCCCAGCCCTGTGCGAAGCCGCGGCGGAAGGAGAGGGTGACGTAGGTCTGGCCGACCGCGAAGGCGGCGGCGCCCAGGGCGATGACGATCACGGACGGGATCAGGACACCCAGCACGACACCGAGGAACCCGGCGAAGGCGAGCAGCCGCCAGCGCAGCCGCGCCTTGTACTGCAACAGCACTTCACCGAGCAGCCACAGCGCGACGACTCCGAACGCGATGTAGAGGACCGTCCAGCCCATGTACGCCCCTCTCCCAGTAGCCGCTACGCAGTGTGTCGTATACCGGTGTGACCGGTCTAGGCCTGCGGTGGGTGGTGCAGACCGAGGTTCTCGTAGATTTCCAGCGACGCCGTGGAGTTGTTGAGCGTGATGAAGTGCAGTCCGGGCACTCCCTCGGCCAGCAGCCGCGCGCAGAACTCGGTGGCGAATTCGATACCAATGGAGCGTACAGCCGCCGGATCGTCCTTGACTGTGAGGATCCGCTCTTTCAGGGCGGAGGGGATGGCCGCGTTGCTCAGCTGCGGCAGCCGCTCCAGCATCCGCACGCTGGTCACGGGCATGACCTCGGGGATGACGGGGGTCTCGCAGCCCGCCGCGACGACTCGGTCACGCAGCCGCAGATAGGACTCCGGTTGGAAGAACATCTGCGTGATGGCGTAGTCGGCGCCGGCACGGCACTTGTCGACGAAGCGGGCGACGTCGGAGTCCCAGTCGGCGGAGCGCGGGTGCATCTCCGGGAAGGCCGCGACGCCTACGCAGAAGTCGCCCGACTCCTTGATGAGCCGGACGAGTTCGGCGGCGTAGGTCAGGCCCTTCGGGTGTGCCACCCAGTCGGCCATGGGGTCGCCGGGCGGGTCGCCGCGCACGGCCAGGATGTTGCGGATCCCGGCGTCGGCGTACTGGCCGATGATGTTGCGCAGTTCCGCGATGGAGTGGTCGACCGCGGTGAGATGGGCGACCGGGGTGAGCGTGGTGTCCGCGACGATCTGCTGGGTCTCCTTGACCGTGCCCGCGCGGGTGGAGCCGCCGGCGCCGTAGGTCACGGAGACGAAGTCCGGGGCGACCGCCTCGACCCTCCTGAGCGCGCTCCACAGGTTCCGCTCGCCCTTGGGCGTCTTCGGCGCCGAGAACTCGAAGGAGTACGTCGTCTTGCCGGTCGCGAGCATGTCACGCACCGTGCGTGCGCGGTCCGTCCTGGTGGATGCGGTTCCGAGGGCCATACCCGCAGGTTAGTCAGGGGGCGGCCCTCTCCCAACCGGATCAGGGAAATTTGCCGGATTTGTCGACTGGTTTGTCCACCCCTCGGACACCCGGGCCCGACTACGCCACGTGTCGTAGCCGCTTCGCGAACTCCGCCGTCGCGGCGCCGGGGTCGTCCGCCTCGGTGATCGCCCGGACGACCACGACCCGGCGGGCGCCCGCCTCAAGCACCTCGTCGAGATTGCCGAGGTCGATGCCGCCGATCGCGAACCAGGGGCGCCCGGTGCCGAGCGCGGCGGTGTACCGGACCAGGTCGAGGCCGGGCGCGTGGCGGCCGGGCTTGGTGGGGGTGGGCCAGCAGGGCCCGGTGCAGAAGTAGTCGACGCCCTCCTGGACGGCGGCCGCGGCGGCCTCGGACTCGGAGTGCGTGGAGCGGCCGATGAGGAGGTCGTCGCCGAGGATCGCCCGGGCGGCGGGGACGGGCAGGTCACCCTGGCCGAGGTGGAGGACGGCGGGTCCCCAGGGGTGGGCGGCGCGGGCCGCGTGCGCCACGTCGGCGCGGTCGTTCACCGCGAGGACCTTGCCGTACATGTGGCACTTGTCGGCGAACAGCTCCAGCCAGCCCAGTTCCTCGTCCGCCTCCAGGGTCTTGTCACGGAGCTGGATGAAGTCGACGCCGTTCTCCAGGACCGCGTCCAGGAACTCGGGCAGGTCGCCCTGCTTCTTGCGGGCGTCCGTGCAGAGATAGAGCCGGGCGTCGGACAGCTGGGCGCGGGCGTCGGTGTCGGACGTGACGGGCATGCGGATGTCCCCCCGGGTGTGGTGGTGTACGGGCCGTGGGCCGGTGCGGTCGGCGGCGGGCCGTAGTGAACCACAGGCGTGGCTCCACGGACCGCGACGGATCCCGGCCGTGGCCACGGGGCCGCGGCCGACCGTGGCCGTGACGCGCGCGCCACGGCCCGTACTCCGGACGGTGTTCGGATCAGTCTGTTCGGATCAGACGGCGAGCGCCTGGGCCCGGCGCTTCACCTCCGTGCCGCGATTCTCGCTGAGGGCCTGTGCGGGGGTGCCGGGCAGGCTCTCGTCGGGGGTGAAGAGCCACTCCAGCATCTCTTCGTCGCTGAAGCCGTCGTCCCGCAGGAGCGTCAGGGTCCCGGACAGGCCCTTGACGACCTTCTGCTCGGCCCCGTCGATGAAGGCGGCGGGAACGTGCAGCGCGCGGTTCTCACCACGGCGTACGGCGATGAGCTGGCCGTCCTTGACCAGCTGCCGCACACGCGTCACCTCGACATCCAGCATTTCCGCGATGTCGGGGAGGGTGAGCCAGGCGGGGACGAGAGCATCGATCTTTGCGTCAATCTCGGTCACGGAAACAAGCGTGCCATCCCGCACTGACAGTAGGAAGCCAGGACCCCCCGACCTGCGCTTTTCGTGCTACGCCGTGGCCGTCTTCAAGGGCCTCGCCGGATCCGTCAGCAGCGCCGGGTCCATCGGGGTGCCCGCCTCGATCAGCCGCCGGCCCTGGGCCAGGTCCCGGGGGCGGCCCACCGCGAGCAGGGCGACCAGGCGGTTCTCGCGCAGCCAGCACACCGTCCAGGCCGGCCCTGTGGGCTCGCCGCGCCACAGGGTGGTGTCGGCGAAGGTGTGGTGACCGGCGTACTGGACGAAGCGGCCGAACTGCTCGGACCAGAAGTACGGGACCGGGTCGTAGACCGCCGTGGCCTCGCCGACGGCCTCGCCGAGGATGTTCGCGGCGACCGTGCGCGGGCCCTGGAGGGCGTTGTCCCAGTGGTGGACCAGGAGGCGCTCGCCGTAGCGCCCCGAGGGGAAGGAGGCGCAGTCGCCGACCGCGTAGACGTCCGGTGCGGAGGTGCGCAGGCGGTCGTCGGCGACGACGTCGCCGTGCGGGCCGAGCGCGATGCCGGAACCGGCCAGCCAGGCCGTGGCGGGGCGGGCGCCGATGCCGACGACGACGGCGCCGGCGGACAGCCGCGAGCCGTCGTCCAGCAGGACGGCGCCGGGCTCGACGCGCGCCACGCGCGCGTGGGTGCGCAGGACGGCACCGGCGTCGGCGTACCAGGAGGCCATCGGCGCGGTCACCTCGGCGGGCAGCGCGCCCGCGAGGGGGCGGTCCGCGGCCTCGACGACCGTCACCGCGCAGCCCGCCCCGCGCGCGGCCGTGGCGAACTCGGCGCCGATCCAGCCCGCGCCGACGACCACGATGTCGTGCTGCCGGGCCAGCACCGGGCGCAGCCGCTCGGCGTCGTCCAGGGTGCGCAGCAGATGGACGCCGGGGACGCCCTCGGCGCCCGGCAGCCGGATCGGTTCGGCGCCGGTGGCCAGGACCAGGACGTCGTAGGGCACCGGCCCCTCGGCGGTGTCCAGCTCGTGGTCGGCGGGGCGCACGCCGAGGACCTCCCGGCCGAGCCGCAGGTCGATGCCAAGACTCTCGAAGTCCACCTCGAAGGCGGAGTCCTCGGCCTTGCCCAGCAGGACGGCCTTCGACAGCGGGGGCCGGTCGTACGGCTGGTGGGGCTCGGCGCCGATCACCGTCACGCCGCCGGTGAAGCCCTGTTCCCGCAGGGCGACCGCGGTCTGCACCCCGGCCATGCCCGCGCCGACGACGACCACCCGCCGCTGCGACTGCGTCTGCTCGCTCACCTGATCACCTTAGACAACTGACCAACAGTCAGTCAGGAGTCCCCCACCATGAAGTCGGTCAGGAGTCCTGCTCCGTGACCTGCTCCACGACGCTGGTTCCTCTGCCCTCCTGCGACTCCCACTCCCAGGTCTCCTCCAGCCGCACCCGGCCGTCGGGCAGCTCGACGACGGTGGACACGCAGTGCCCGGAGGACGTCGAGCCGTCGCGCTTGAGCTGGACGTACCTGAAGTCGAGACGGTCGCCCTCGCGGGTCCCCAGCAGCTGTCCGCGCACGACGTCGCCGCCCGCGTACTCGGCCCAGATCTCGCCGTCCTTCTCGTGGTACGCGAAGCGGGTCCGGGTGCCCACCTGACCTGGGGCCTGGTCGGCGACGGGGGCGAGGACGAGGCCGTCGAGCGAGCGTGCCACGGGCGGAGGCTCCCTTACTGAGACTTACGACGTCGGGCTAGGGTGGCCAACGTAGAGCACTCGCGGGAGCCCGGACGCACCGGGCTGAGAGGGAGGCTGGGCGGCCTCCGACCGTACGAACCTGATCCGGGTCATGCCGGCGAAGGGAGGGGCTGGACGCCCATGTCGCGTACGCACACATCAGACGTCCTCGTCGTGGGGGGCGGAATCATCGGGCTCGTCACGGCGTGGCGGGCCGCGCAGCGCGGGTTCACCACGGCCGTCGTGGATCCCGAACCGGGCGGCGGGGCCGCCCAGGTGGCGGCCGGGATGCTGGCCGCCGTCACGGAACTGCACTACGGCGAGCAGACCCTGCTCGGTCTGAACCTCGCCTCGGCCCGCCGCTATCCGGACTTCGCGGCCGAGCTCACCGACCTCACCGGGCTCGACCTCGGCTACCGGCGGTGCGGCACGCTCGCCGTCGCGCTCGACGCCGACGACCGCGCCCATCTGCGCGAACTGCACATTCTGCAACGGCAGTCGGGGCTGGAGTCCGAGTGGCTGTCCGGCCGGGAGTGCCGGCGCCTGGAGCCCATGCTCGCGCCGGGCGTGCGCGGGGGCCTGCGGGTCGACGGCGACCACCAGATCGACCCGCGCCGCCTCACCGGGGCGCTGCTGGCCGCGTGCGAGCGGGCGGGTGTGGTCTTCCACCGGGGATGGGCCGAGCGGCTCACCGTCCTGCGGGAGCGGGCGGCGGGCGTGGTCACGCGCGACGGCGAGGCGCTGGGCGCGGGGCAGGTGGTCCTCGCCGGGGGCAGTCTGAGCGGGCGGCTGGCGGGGGTCCCCGGTGACGTACTGCCTCCCGTACGGCCCGTGAAGGGGCAGGTGCTGCGGCTGACCGTGCCGGAGCGGTTCGCGCCGTTCCTGAGCCGGACCGTGCGGGCCGTGGTGCGGGGCAGCCAGGTCTATCTGGTGCCGCGCGAGAACGGCGAGCTGGTGGTCGGGGCGACCAGCGAGGAGCTGGGCTGGGACACCACGGTGACCGCGGGCGGGGTGTACGAGCTGCTGCGGGACGCGCACGAGCTGGTGCCCGGGATCACGGAACTGCCGCTCACGGAGACGCGGGCGGGCCTGCGGCCCGGCTCCCCGGACAACGCGCCGCTGCTCGGCCCGACCGGCCTGGACGGACTGCTGCTGGCCACCGGGCACTACCGCAACGGGGTGCTGCTGACGCCGGTCACCGGCGACGCGCTGGCCCATGCGCTGACCACCGGTGAACTCCCCGAAGAGGCCCGCCCGTTCACGCCGAAGCGTTTCATCAGCACGGCACCCATGGCACTCGTGGAGCAGCCCGCATGAACATCTCCGTCTCCATCACCGTCTCCGTCAACGGCGAGCCGCACGAGTTCGCCTCCGGCACGGCGCTCGACGCCGTCGTGCGCACCCTGACCCCGGCGCCCTCCGGAGTGGCCGCCGCCCTCAACGAAACCGTCGTCCCGCGCGCGCAGTGGCCCTCTACGCCCGTCTCCGAGGGCGACCGCGTCGAGGTCCTCACCGCCGTCCAAGGAGGCTGACCCATGGCCGACGACCCCTTCGTCCTCGGCGGTACGTCCTTCACGTCCCGCCTGATCATGGGCACCGGCGGTGCGCCCAGCCTGGAGGGGCTGGAGCGGGCGCTGGTCGCCTCCGGCACCGAGCTGACCACGGTCGCGATGCGGCGGGTGGACCCCTCGGTGCACGGCTCCGTGCTGTCCGTCCTGGAGAAGCTGGGCATCCGGGTGCTGCCGAACACGGCGGGCTGCTTCACCGCCGGCGAGGCCGTCCTGACCGCCCGTCTCGCGCGCGAGGCCCTCGGCACGGACCTGATCAAGCTGGAGGTCATCGCCGACGAGCGCACGCTGCTGCCGGACCCGATCGAGCTCCTGGACGCGGCGGAGACCCTCGTGGACGACGGCTTCACGGTGCTGCCGTACACCAACGACGATCCGGTGCTGGCGCGGAAGCTGGAGGACGCCGGCTGCGCCGCGATCATGCCTCTGGGCTCCCCCATCGGCTCCGGCCTCGGCATCCGCAACCCGCACAACTTCCAGCTGATCGTCGAGCACGCGCGCGTGCCGGTGATTCTGGACGCGGGGGCCGGGACGGCGTCGGACGCGGCGCTGGCGATGGAGCTGGGGTGCGCCGGTGTGATGCTCGCCTCAGCGGTGACGCGCGCGCGGGAACCCGAGCTGATGGCCCACGCGATGCGGCACGCGGTGGAGGCGGGACGGCTCGCGTACCGGGCGGGGCGGATCCCCAGGCGCCACTTCGCACAGGCGTCGTCACCGGTGACCGGGCTGGCCACGCTGGATCCGGAGCGGCCCGCTTTCTAGGGGCACGGGGGTCCGGCCGGAGAGGCGGGGACAGCTTGAGCAGAGGGCGACTGCCCTTACCTCAAGGGGCGCGGGGAACTGCGCGACCAGCCCCCACTCAGCCGCAGCCGAACAATCGTCCCCACGCCATCCGCTGCGTGCGATCCGCGTCACAGCTCCGCTTCAGTCCAGCCCCGAAATACCCCGATCCCGCTGGACTGTCAGCGACAACTCGTACACTCACCTGCGTGGATACGACCCTTCAGGACCCGCTGGTCGGGCAGCTGCTCGACGGCCGCTATCGCGTGGACGCGCGTATCGCGGTCGGCGGGATGGCCACGGTCTACCGGGCCCTGGACACCCGCCTGGACCGCGTGCTCGCGCTCAAGGTGATGCACCCCGCGCTCGCCGCCGACGGGGTCTTCGTCGAGCGGTTCATCCGGGAGGCGAAGTCCGTCGCCCGGCTCGCGCACCCCAATGTCGTGCAGGTCTTCGACCAGGGCACCGACGGGTCGTACGTCTACCTGGCCATGGAGTACATCGCGGGCTGCACCCTGCGTGACGTGCTGCGCGACCGCGGGGCGCTCCAGCCCCGGGCCGCGCTCGACATCCTGGAGCCGGTCCTGGCCGCGCTCGGTGCCGCGCACCGCGCCGGGTTCGTGCACCGGGACATGAAGCCGGAGAACGTGCTGATAGGGGACGACGGCCGGGTCAAGGTCGCCGACTTCGGTCTCGTGCGCTCCGTGAACACGGTCACCAGCACCACCGGCGCCGTCCTCGGCACCGTCTCCTACCTCGCGCCGGAGCAGATCGAGCAGCCGGGCGCCGCCGACCCCCGGGTCGACGTGTACGCGTGCGGTGTCGTCCTGTACGAGATGCTCACCGGCGAGAGGCCCCACGACGGGGACTCCCCCGCGATCGTGCTGTACAAGCACCTCCACGAGGACGTGCCGCCGCCCTCGGCCCTGGCCCCGGGGCTGGCGTACGAACTGGACGAGCTGGTGGCGTCCGCGACGGCCCGCAACCCCGATCTGCGCCCGTACGACGCGGTCGCGGTGCTCGCCCAGGCGCGGGAGGCGCGCGCCGGGCTGAGCGCGGACCAGCTGGACGCCGTGCCGCCGCAGGCGAACTCCGCGGCGCAGGACACCTCCGACAACCGCACGAGCGTGATCCCGCGTTCGCTGACCGTCCCCCGGCCGCTGCCGGTCAACGAGGACGAGCCCGAGGGCGGCTACCACCGCACGAGCCGGCTGGAGTCGGCGCCGCCCCCGCCCCCGCGCCGCCGGAGCGGACCGCGGCCCCGTCTCGTGGCGATCGTCGCCGCCGTGCTGCTGGTCCTCGGTGTCGGCGCGGGCGTCTGGTACATCAACGCCGGCCAGTTCACCGAGGTCCCGAGACTGCTGGAGAAGACCGAGGCGCAGGCCCGGGACCGGCTGGAGTCGGCCGGGCTGGACGTCGGTGACGTCAAGCACGCCTACAGCGACACCTTCAAGCGCGGCACCGTCATGAGCTCCGACCCGGGGCCCGGCAGCCGGATCCGCAGCAACGACTCCGTGTCGTTCACCGTCTCGGACGGCCCGGAGACGGTCCGGGTGCCCGACGTGGAGGGTTACCGCCTGGACAAGGCGAGGTCCCTGCTGAAGGACGGCGGGCTGGAGCCGGGCATGGTCACCCGGGAGTTCAGCGAGGACGTCCCGAGGGGCTCCGTCATCTCCACCGCCCCGGACAAGGGCACCGAGCGGCGGGCGGGCTCGGCGATCGCGCTCACCGTCAGCAAGGGCAGCCCGATCGACGTCCCGGACGTCACCGGCCGGACCGTCGAGGACGCGCGGGCGGAGCTGGAGGAGGCGGGCCTGAAGGTGAAGGTCGCCCCCCAGCAGGTCACCTCCTCGGAGTTCGACAAGGGCCAGGTCGCCCGGCAGACACCGGCGGACGGCAGGCAGGCCGCCGAGGGCGACACCGTGACGCTGACCGTGTCCAAGGGCCCCGAGATGATCGAGGTCCCGGACGTGGTGGGCGACAAGGTGGACGACGCGAAGGCCGCCCTGGAGGGCGCCGGCTTCCAGGTCGACGAGGACCGCGGACTGCTCGGGCTCTTCGGCGACACCGTGAAGAACCAGTCCGTGGCGGGCGGGGAGAGTGCACCCAAGGGGTCGACGATCACGATCACCATCCGCTGACGGACCATCCCCGACCGCATGACACCCTGAATCCGTGACGATTCAGCGCAACCCCGTCGGCGGCCACGTCCCCGTGGCCGGCGGCCTGCACTCCGTGGGCCTGTCGTACGCCCATGACCTCAAGGCCGAGACCGTCCAGGTCTTCGTCGCCAACCCGCGCGGCTGGGCCACACCCACCGGGAATCCCCGCCAGGACGAGGAGTTCCGCGCGGTGTGCGAGGCCGAGTCGATCCCGGCGTACGTCCATGCCCCGTACCTGATCAACTTCGGCTCGCACACCGAGGCGACCGTGGAGAAGTCGGTCGAGTCACTGCGGCATTCGCTGCGGCGCGGGCGGGAGATCGGGGCGCTGGGCGTGGTCGTGCACACCGGCAGCGCGACCGGCGGACGGGAGCGTTCCGTGGCCCTGAAGCAGGTGCGGGAGCACCTGCTGCCGCTGCTCGACGAGCTCACCCACGACGACGACCCGTATCTGCTCCTGGAGTCGACCGCCGGGCAGGGCGCCTCGCTGTGCTCGCGGACCTGGGACTTCGGGCCGTACTTCGAGGCGCTGGACGCCCATCCCCGGCTGGGCGTGTGCCTGGACACCTGCCACATCTTCGCGGCCGGGCACGACCTGACGGGGCCGAGCGGTATGCACCAGACCCTGGACCTGCTGGTGGACACGGTCGGCGAGGGCCGGCTGAAGCTGATCCACGCCAACGACTCCAAGGACGTGGTCGGCGCCCACAAGGACCGCCACGAGAACATCGGCGCCGGTCACATCGGCGAGGACCCGTTCCGCGAACTCATGACCCACCCCGCCACCGAGGGCGTACCGCTGATCATCGAGACGCCCGGCGGCAAGGAGGGGCACGCGGCGGACGTGGAGCGGCTGAAGAAGCTGCGGGACGGCTGAGTCAGAGCTCGGGGCCGTCCTCCGGTTCCTCCTGGTACGAGTACCGCTGTTCCTTCCAGGGGTCGCCGACGTTGTGATAGCCGCGCTCCTCCCAGAAGCCGCGGCGGTCGGCGGTCATGTACTCCACGCCGCGGACCCACTTGGGTCCCTTCCAGGCGTACAGATGCGGCACGACGAGGCGCAGCGGGAAGCCGTGTTCCGCGGTGAGCAGCTCGCCGTCCTTGTGGGTGGCGAAGATCGCGCGCTCGTCCGCGAAGTCGGCGAGGCGCAGGTTCGAGCTGAACCCGTATTCCGCCCACACCATCACATGGGTGACGCTCGGCGCGGGCGGGGCGATCTCCAGGATCGTCCGGGCCGGAACGCCGCCCCATTCGGATCCGAGCATGCTGAACTTCGTGACGCAGTGCAGATCGCCCACGACGGAGGTGTGCGGCAGGGCCGTGAACTCCTCGTGGTTCCAGCAGCGCTTCTCGCCGTCCGCGGTGGCGCCGAAGACCCGGAACTCCCAGCGCTCGGGACGGAACTTGGGGACCGGGCCGTAGTGCGTGACCGGCCAGCCGCGCTGGAGTCGCTGTCCCGGCGGAAGCTCGGAGTACGCCTCTTCTCCCGATTCGCGTTCCACCGGCTGACCCATGTCTCCATCCTGACAGACCCTGGGCAGTGCACATGACCAACCCCAGCCCATATCGGGCAATTAGAACTAAGCCTGCCCTTACTTACTAAGTGAAGACTTACTGGACGATCTTCGTTCTCGGTGCAAGGATGCGGCGCAACCTGCCAGTTCCCCCCGGTTGGAAGGAGCCTCTGCGATGCAGGGCGACCCCGAGGTCATCGAATTCCTCAACGAGCAGCTGACTGCCGAGCTGACCGCGATCAACCAGTACTTCCTGCACGCGAAGATGCAGGAGAACTTCGGCTGGACGAAGCTCGCGAAGTACACCCGGCACGAGTCGATCGACGAGATGAAGCACGCCGAGGTGCTCACCGACCGGATCCTCTTCCTGGACGGTCTGCCCAACTACCAGCGCCTCTTCCATGTGCGCGTGGGCCAGACGGTCAAGGAGATGTTCGAGGCGGACCGGCAGATCGAGGTCGAGGCGATCGACCGCCTCAAGCGCGGGATCAAGGTGATGCGCGACAAGAACGACATCACGTCCGCGAACATCTTCGAGTCGATCCTGGAGGACGAGGAGCACCACATCGACTACCTCGACACCCAGCTGGAGATCCTGGAGAAGCTCGGCGAGGCGCTCTACATCGCCCAGCTGATCGAGCAGCCGGAGGCCTAGGCGGCTTCCTCCAGCTCGGCCAGGACCGGCTCGCCCTGGTCCGCGAGGTCACGGCGGGGGCACGCGCCCCGGCCCAGCAGTGCCTGGATCCGCCGTACGCACGATCCGCAGTCCGTACCCGCCTTGCAGGCGGAGGCTATCTGGCGGGGTGTGCAGGCGCCGTCCTCCGCGTGCTTCCTCACCTGCGCCTCGGTCACGCCGAAGCAGTTGCAGACGTACACGCGGTCCACCTCCCGCCGGGATCGTTCGCTTGGTGCCATCCCGTTGATCGGTGAGGCTAACCTAACCTTACCCGGGTCACAGGAGCCTTAAAAGTGCGGTGGGGCGCGGATCGTATGTGATCCGCGCCCCACCGCATGCTTCTGTAACAGGCAGAACCCTTACTGGTCCCTGTACATCTCGGCGACGAGGAAGGCCAGGTCGAGCGACTGGCTGCGGTTGAGCCGCGGGTCGCAGGCCGTCTCGTAGCGCTGGTGCAGGTCGTCGACGAAGATCTCGTCGCCGCCGCCCACGCACTCGGTGACATCGTCACCGGTGAGCTCCACGTGGATGCCGCCCGGGTGGGTGCCCAGGCCCTTGTGCACCTCGAAGAAGCCCTTGACCTCGTCCAGCACGTCGTCGAAGCGACGGGTCTTGTGACCGGAGGCCGCCTCGTAGGTGTTGCCGTGCATCGGGTCGGTGATCCAGGCCACGGTGGCGCCGGAGGCGGTGACCTTCTCGACCAGCTCGGGCAGCTTGTCGCGGACCTTGTCGGCGCCCATGCGGACGATGAAGGTCAGCCGGCCCGGCTCACGGTCGGGGTCCAGGCGCTCGATGTACTGGAGCGCCTCCTCGGCCGTGGTGGTCGGGCCGAGCTTGATGCCGATCGGGTTGCGGATCTGCGAGCCGAACTCGATGTGCGCGTGGTCCAGCTGCCGGGTGCGCTCGCCGATCCACACCATGTGCGCGGAGACGTCGTACAGCTGCCCCGTCCGGGAGTCCACCCGGGTCAGGGCCGACTCGTAGTCGAGCAGCAGCGCCTCGTGCGAGCTGTAGAACTCGACGGTCTTGAACTCCTCCGGGTCCGCCCCGCAGGCGTGCATGAAGTTCAGCGCGTTGTCGATCTCCCGGGCCAGCTGCTCGTAGCGCTGCCCCGACGGCGAGGACTTCACGAAGTCCTGGTTCCAGGCATGCACCTGGCGCAGGTCGGCGTAGCCGCCGGTGGTGAAGGCGCGCACCAGGTTCAGCGTGGAGGCGGAGGCGTGGTACATCCGCTTCAGCCGCTCGGGGTCCGGGATGCGGGCGGCCTCGGTGAAGTCGAAGCCGTTGACCGAGTCACCGCGGTAGGTGGGCAGGGTCACGCCGTCGCGGGTCTCGGTGGGCTTGGAGCGCGGCTTGGAGTACTGCCCGGCGATCCGGCCGATCTTGACCACCGGCACCGAGGCGGCGTACGTCAGCACGGCGCCCATCTGGAGCAGGGTCTTGAGCTTGTTGCGGATCTGGTCGGCGGAGACCGCGTCGAAGGCCTCCGCGCAGTCGCCGCCCTGGAGGAGGAACGCCTCTCCCTTGGCGACGGCCGCCATCCTCGCGCGCAGCTGGTCACACTCGCCCGCGAAGACGAGCGGCGGATACGACTCGAGCTCCGCAACGACTGCGCGCAGAGCCTCGGTGTCGGGGTACTCGGGCTGCTGCGCCGCGGGCAGATCTCGCCAGGTGTTGCCAGCGGTGGAGCTGGTCTTAGCGTTCACGGTCACGACCTCAACATTACGGGGTCGTGTCGAGTGATTTTCGCGCGGCTCGACAGGTGAGACGCCCTCCTGCTCAGGTGCGCGTGGGGTAGGGTGCCCCGCATGTTCGCGCATTCGACCCAGACCTGGTGGTGGACCGCTCATCCGGCGGCCCACTGACTGCGCGTACGCAAGACTTCGCGAAGGCCGCCCGAGGGGCGGCCTTCGGCGTTTCCGGGGTCCGTTCCTCCCAGCGACAAGGAAACGGACCCATGCATCTGCCCGACCTGCTCGGTGATCCCCGCCCGTTCGCCCTGCTGCGCCGCCGTACACCGGGCCATGACGAGAACACCGTGGAGGTGTTCCTCGGCCCGGTCACCGAGTACGACCGCCTCGCCGACCTCCCCGACGAGGGCCTGGCGCTGATCCCGTTCCGCCAGATCCGCGAGCGCGGCTTCGACGTCCGGGACGACGGGACGCCCCTCGCGGTGCTGACGCCCGAGGAAACCCACACCCTGGCTCTGGACGAGGTCCTCGCACAGCTCCCCGCCCACGACGTCCGGGTGCGGGACGGCGGCTTCGACGTGGCCGACGAGGAGTACGCCGAGATCGTCGGGCGGGTGCTGCGGGAGGAGATCGGCGCCGGTGAGGGCGCGAACTTCGTGATCCGGCGGACGTACGAGGGCGGGATCCCGGGGTTCTCGCGCGCCGACGCCCTCGCGCTGTTCCGGCGGCTGCTGGTGGGCGAGCGGGGCGCGTACTGGACGTTCGTCGTGCATACCGGGCAGCGGACGCTGGTCGGGGCCAGTCCCGAGGTGCATGTGCGGATGTCCGGCGGGACCGTCGTCATGAATCCGATCAGCGGGACGTACCGCTATCCCGCCGAGGGGCCGACCCCCGAGCACCTGCTGGAGTTCCTGGCCGACGGCAAGGAGGTCGAGGAGCTGTCGATGGTCGTCGACGAGGAGCTCAAGATGATGTGCACGGTGGGCGACATGGGCGGGGTCGTGGTCGGGCCCCGGCTGAAGGAGATGGCCCATCTCGCGCACACCGAGTACGAGCTGCGCGGGAAGTCCTCTCTGGATGTGCGGGAGGTCCTGAGGGAGACCATGTTCGCGGCCACCGTGACCGGCTCGCCGGTGCAGAACGCCTGCCGGGTCATCGAGCGGCACGAGAGCGGCGGGCGGGGCTACTACGCCGGCGCGCTGGCACTGCTCGGCCGGGACTCCGGCGGCGCCCAGACCCTGGACTCCCCCATTCTGATCCGTACCGCCGACATCTCCGCCGACGGACGGCTGCGGGTTCCGGTCGGCGCGACCCTGGTGCGCGGTTCGGACCCGGCGAGCGAGGTCGCGGAGACCCACGCCAAGGCGGCCGGGGTGCTGGCGGCTCTCGGCGTACGGCCGTCCCGGCCGCGTACGGAGTCCGTACGGCCGCGGCTGGCCGACGATCCCCGGGTGCGGGCCGCGCTGGACGGGCGCCGCGCCTCGCTGGCGCCGTTCTGGCTGCGGATGCAGGACCGGGCCGAGGAACTCACCGGGCACGCGCTGGTCGTCGACGGCGAGGACACCTTCACCGCGATGCTCGCGCACGTGCTGCGGTCGAGCGGACTCGACGTGAGCGTCCGCCGGTACGACGAGCCGGGTCTGCGGGAGGCGGTGCTCGCGCACGAGGGGCCGGTCGTGCTGGGCCCCGGGCCGGGTGATCCCTCCGACGCGGACGATCCCAAGATGCGCTTCCTGCGGGCCCTGACCGCCGAGGTGCTGCGGGACAACCGGCACGGCGTGCTCGGGGTCTGCCTCGGACACGAGCTGGTCGCGGCCGAGCTGGGGCTGGAGATCGTCCGCAAGGACGTGCCGTACCAGGGCGCGCAGACGGAGATCGATCTGTTCGGGCGGGCGGAGACCGTCGGTTTCTACAACAGCTTCGTGGCGCGCTGCGACGACGGGACGGCACAGGAGCTGGCCGCGCACGGCATCGAGATCAGCCGTAGCGCGTCGGGCGAGGTGCACGCGTTGCGGGGGCCGGGCATCGCGGGTGTGCAGTTCCATCCCGAGTCGGTCCTGACGCTGAACGGCGCCGCAGTCGTACGGGAGTTGGCGGGCGGGCTGCGGACCGCGGGCAGGTGCTCGCAGCGGCGGCCCGCCGGGTAGCCGGGGACGGTGGGGACCGGCGGCGCGGGCGGGCCGCCGGTCCCCACCGGTCCTAGCCGAAGAACACGCCGACCTCCTCGTACAGCTTCGGGTCCACCGTCTTCAGCTGTGCCGTGGCCTCCGCGATCGGGACGCGCACGATGTCCGTGCCGCGCAGGGCCACCATCCGGCCGAAGTCGCCGTCGCGGACGGCCTCGATGGCGTGCAGGCCGAAGCGGGTGGCGAGCCAGCGGTCGAAGGCGCTGGGCGTGCCGCCGCGCTGGACGTGCCCGAGGACCGTGGTGCGGGCCTCCTTGCCGGTGCGCTTCTCGATCTCCTTGGCCAGCCACTCGCCGACGCCGGAGAGCCTCACATGGCCGAAGGAGTCCAGCGACTGGTCCTTGAGCACCATGTCGCCGTCCTTGGGCATCGCGCCCTCGGCGACCACCACGATGGGGGCGTACGACGCCTTGAAGCGGGAGGTCACCCAGGTGCACACCTGCTCGGTGTCGAAGCGCTGTTCGGGGATGAGGATGACGTTGGCGCCGCCGGCCAGGCCGGAGTGGATCGCGATCCAGCCCGCGTGCCGGCCCATCACCTCGACGACCAGGACCCGCATATGGGACTCGGCCGTGGTGTGGAGCCGGTCGATGGCCTCGGTGGCGATGCCGACGGCGGTGTCGAAGCCGAAGGTGTAGTCGGTGGCGGACAGGTCGTTGTCGATGGTCTTCGGTACGCCGACGCAGGGCACGCCGTGCTCGTCGGACAAGGTCGCGGCCACCCCCAGGGTGTCCTCGCCGCCGATGACGATGAGTGCCTCGACCTCCCGCTCGGCGAGGTTCTCCTGGATGCGGCGGATACCGCCCTCCTGCTTGAGCGGGTTGGTGCGCGAGGACCCGAGGATGGTGCCGCCGCGGGGCAGGATCCCGCGCACGGCCGGGATGTCGAGACGCACGGTGGCGTCCTCCAGCGGACCTCGCCAGCCGTCCCGGTAGCCGACGAAGTCATAGCCGTACTCCTGTACGCCCTTGCGGACGACGGCCCGGATGACGGCGTTGAGCCCGGGGCAGTCGCCGCCTCCGGTCAGTACTCCGACGCGCATGGAAAAAGTCCCTTCGCCGCAGGTGCCTGACGAAGGGTCAGTGTGGCGCGCGTCTCACTCGCCGTCGAGAGTGCTCACTCGTC
The DNA here is from genome assembly GCF_001685355.1 of Streptomyces lincolnensis. GTDB lineage: Bacteria > Actinomycetota > Actinomycetes > Streptomycetales > Streptomycetaceae > Streptomyces > Streptomyces lincolnensis. The sequence continues at coordinate 2,911,884 of NZ_CP016438.1, forward strand.
GTCGAGCCCGCGCTCTATCGCGTAGCGCACCAGCTCGACCCTGTTGTGCAGTTGGAGCTTGCCGAGGGTGTTCTGGACGTGGTTCTGGACCGTGCGGTGGGAGATCACCAGGCGTTCGGCGATCTGCTTGTAGCTCAGGCCCTTGGCGACCAGCCGCAGCACCTCGGTCTCGCGGTCGGTGAGTTCCGGGGCCCGGGGCTGGTCGGGGCCGGCGGCCGGCGCCGGCTCGGAGGCGAGGCGGCGGTACTCGCCGAGGACCAGTCCGGCCAGGCCGGGGGTGAAGACCGGGTCGCCGACGGCCGTACGGCGGACCGCGTCGAGCAGTTCCTCCGTGGAGGCCGACTTCAGCAGGTAGCCGGTCGCGCCCGACTTCACCGCCTCCAGGACGTCGGCGTGCTCCCCGCTCGCCGACAGCACCAGGACCCTGAGGGCCGGGTTGTGGCCGACGAGTTCCTTGCAGACCTGGACGCCGGGCTTGGCCGGCAGGTTGAGGTCGAGGACCAGTACGTCGGGGCCGGCCGCCTTGGCGCGGCGTACGGCCTGTTCGCCGTCGCCCGCGGTGGCGACCACGTCGAACCCGGACTCGCCCAGGTCGCGGGCGACGGCGTCGCGCCACATGGGGTGGTCGTCGACGACCATGACCTTGATCGGGCCCTTGTCACTCATCGTGTGCCTGCCTTCCCCCGTGAGACCTTCGGTACCTTCAGCTCTACTTCCGTGCCCTGACCGGGAACCGAGATCAGCTCGGCGCTGCCGCCGATCTCGCGCAGCCTGCCCCGGATCGACAGGGCCACCCCGAGCCGCCCCTCCCCCTCGGCCTGCGCGAGCCGGCCCTCGGGGATGCCGGGGCCGTCGTCGCGGACGGTCACGATCACCTCGTCGGGCTCGTCCTCGACCAGGATCCACGCGCGCGCGTCCTCGCCGGCGTGCCGGTGGACGTTGTCCAGGGCGGCGCCGACGGCCGCGGCCAGCTCCCGTGCCGAGGCCGGGGGCAGCGGTACCGGAGCGCCGGGCTCGGCGAGGTTGACCTTGGCGGAGGCGTACGGGGCGAGCAGCGCGCGCAGATCGACGGGCCCGGAGGAGTCCTCCGGCTCGTCGACGGCCCGTACGACGGCCCCCTCGGCCTCGTCCTCCGAGATACGGGAGACCGGGAGCAGCCCGCCGGAGACCAGGGTGCGCAGCGCGACCTCCTGCTCACCGGCCATGCGGCCCAGCTCGGCCGCCTCGCCGCCGAGGACCGCGCCGCGCCGCTGCACCATCGCCAGCACCTGGAGCACGCTGTCGTGGATGTCCCGGGCGAGCCGCTCCCGTTCCCTGGTGGCGGCCTCGATCTCCAGGGCGCGGGCGAGGGTGCGTTCGGAGGCGCGGGCGACCTCGACGACGTAGCCGATGGCGATGGAGGCGACCCAGACCAGGATCACGTTGTGGACGGTGTCCCGGGCCCAGGTGCCGCGCTCGATCAGGTTGGCGACGGCGACCGGCGTGGAGGCGAACGCGGCCCAGCGCCAGCCGCCCTTGATGGCGAACGCCAGGACCGAGCCGGCCGTCCATATCGACGGCAGCGTGGGGCCGCCCGTCTGGATGTGGTGCTCGTTGACGGCCAGCGGGGTCAGGACGATGCCGACGAGCGCGACGGAGAGGTCGGCGGCGAGGAAGCGCTTGGTGCAGGCCGCCGCGTTCTGGACGCGGGGCAGGGTGGCGAGCGTCCAGACGAACAGGACGACGTAGTAGACGACCGCGATGCGGGGACGGTCGTACGTGTCGTACTGGCTGACGAAGAGCCCCATCGCGTACAGCATGGTGAGCACCCGGTAGCCGGTGAGCGCGCGCCACAGCGGCTGCTCGACCGACATCCGCATGACGCGAACGCGTTTGGCCATCTCCCCCACCCCGCCCGGACTGCCGTGTCCCAGGATCCTAGGACCCCGAGTTCTCCGTCTGCGCCCTCGCGTCGCGCTCCGCCTTCTCGGCCTTCTCCGCCCTCGCGAGGGCGGCCTTGGCGGCCTTCTCCGCGTCCCTCTCGGCCTTCGCCGCGTCCGCGATCTGCCGCTTGGCGGCCGTCGCGTACATGTCGACGTACTCCTGGCCGGAGAGCTTCATGATCTCGTACATGACCTCGTCGGTCAGGGCGCGCAGGACGAAGCGGTCGTGCTCCATGCCCTGGTAGCGGCTGAAGTCCAGGGGCGCGCCGATCCGGATGCCCGGCCGCATCAGCTTGGGCATCACCTTGCCCGGCGGCTGGATCTTCTCGGTGTCGATCATGGCGACCGGGACGACCGGCGCGCCGGTGGCGAGCGCCACGCGCGCGAGGCCGCCGGGCTTGCCCCGGTAGAGGCGGCCGTCGGGCGAGCGGGTGCCCTCCGGGTAGATACCGAACAGCTCACCGCTCTCCAGCACCTGGATACCGCTCCTGATGGCCGCCTCGCCGGCGCCACGGCCGCCGGAACGGTCCACCGGGAGCTGGCCGACGCCCTTGAAGAACGCGGCCGTGAGGCGGCCCTTCACGCCGGGCGTGGTGAAGTACTCGGCCTTCGCGATGAAGGTCACCTTGCGGTCCAGGACCGCGGGCAGGAAGAACGAGTCGGAGAACGACAGGTGGTTGCTCGCCAGGATCGCGGCGCCCTCGGCCGGGATGTTCTCCAGACCCTCCACCCAGGGCCTGAAGGCGACCTTCAGCGGCCCTCCGATGGCGACCTTCATCGTGCCGTACAACACCCGCGTGCCTCCTGTAGCCGTAGATCAGACCTTAACCCGGAGCACCGCCAATGAGCCCGACGGCCCTGGTCGGTGTCAGTGCGGTCGCGTACGGTGAAGCCACCTGGACTTCACATCTCACCTCGTTCTGCGCAGCCTTCTCGTGAACCCGCACGTCCGAGCCCGTCCGTCCGAGCCCGTCCGTCCGAACACACACGTCCGAACACGTACGTCCCTCTCATGAACAGGAGACCGAAGGTGCCGGTCCTGCCCGGAGCCGAGCCGTTCCGCCACGAGGGCGGGGAGGTAGGCGTCCTCCTCTGCCACGGCTTCACCGGTTCCCCCCAGTCGCTGCGCCCCTGGGCGGAGCATCTCGCCGCGCGCGGCCTGACCGTCTCGCTGCCGCTGCTGCCCGGGCACGGCACCCGCTGGGAGGACATGCAGCTCACCGGCTGGCAGGACTGGTACGCCGAGGTGGACCGCGAGCTGCGCGTCCTGAGCGAGCGGTGCGCGCGGGTGTTCGTGGCGGGCCTGTCGATGGGCGGCACGCTCGCGCTCAGGCTGGCCGCCAAGCACGGCGACGCGGTTTCCGGTGTCGTGGTCGTCAATCCGGCGAACCGGATGCACGGGCTGGCCGCGCACGCCCTTCCGGTGGTCCATCACCTCGTCCGGTCCACGCCGGGCATCGCCAGCGACATCGCCAAGGAGGGCAGGGTCGAGCTGGGGTACGAGCGGGTGCCGCTGCGCGCCGCGCACTCCCTGCGCACCTTCTTCCGCCTGGTCGACGGCGAGCTTCCGCAGGTCACCCAGCCGCTGCTGGTCCTGCGCAGCGCCGTGGACCATGTGGTGCCGGCGGCCGATTCGGCGCGGGTGCTGAGCCGGGTGTCCTCCACCGACGTACAGGAGATCGTGCTGGAACAGAGCTACCACGTGGCGACGTTGGACCATGACGCGGACCGGATCTTCGCGGAGAGCCTCGCGTTCATCGGCCGGCTCGCACCCGGTGTCGGCGAGGAGGCGGCCGAGGCCGGCCGATCGAGCCAGCAGGAAGGGACGGCCGCAGGTGGCTGAGCACGACTCCGAGCGTGAGGACCGCGGGGAGCGCGAGGACCGCGAGCCGGTCGAGCAGAACGTCCCGTTCGACGAGGCCGCCGCGTGGGCGGCCATCGTCGCCGGGTACGGCGACGAGCCGCCGGACCCGCCGGGCGCCAAGCCCTTCAAGTCGGTCGAGGACCTGGCCCTGCTGGAGCCCGAGACCAACGACGAGGCTCCCGGGGACACCAAGCAGGCCAAGGAGGCCAGGACGGCCGAGGGGGCCGAAGCGGCCGAGGAGAGCAAGGCGGCCAAGGACGAGGAGCCCGCGAAGCCGCTGGGCGGCTCCGTGGCCTTCGCTCCCGGTGTCGGGCCGCGGGACTACAGCGCGCCGGAGCCGTCCGAGGACGACTTCACGGAGGACGACGAGGGGCACTTCGTGCCGCCGGAGCCGCCACCGCTGCCCGCCGCCGACGCCACGGCGAAGTTCGCCTGGCTGGGAGTGCTCGGCGGGCCGCTGCTGCTTCTGCTGGCCGTTCTCCTCGGTTGGGAGATGACCTGGTGGCTCACCACCCTCGGCATCGGCGGCTTCCTGGGCGGCTTCGGCACCCTGGTGATGCGGATGCGGCCGGGTGACGACGAGGACGACGATCCCGGGCGGGGCGCGGTCGTCTAGGGCGCGGAGACCGTCCGGTCCGCGGGGATTCTGAGCGCGGCCAGGACCGGGAGGTGGTCCGTGGCCGCCAGGAGATCGGCCTCGGTCACACCCGGCCGGTCCAGCGGTACCCCGCAGCCGAGCACCTCGATGCCCTTGGTGGCGAAGATCGCGTCGATGCGCCGGTGAGGGGTGGTGCGGGTCCAGGTGTGCTCGCCGCCCCAGGGGGTGGTGGCCCAGCAGTCCTGGAGGCCCTCGGCGAGCCGGGTGAAGGTGCGGCCGCCGGGGCGTTCGTTGAGGTCGCCGCCCGCGATCGCGTGTTCCACGCCCATTCCGGCCAGCCGGTCCAGAAGCATGCCGCTCTGGTCGTACCGCTCGTCCTTCTGCAACGACAGATGACAGCTGAGCACGCCGACCCGGGCGCCGCCGAACCGTACGACGGCGGTGGCGAAGCCGCGGCGGTGGTGGCCCGGAGTGAGCGGAAGCAGGACGTCCTCGGTGCGCTCGACGGTGGCCCTGAGCGAGCAGAGGATCGCCGGGCCGGCCGCGGTACCCCCGCCCGAGAGGATCACCTGGCCGGAGGCGGCCGCCAGCCGGGCGAGTTTCTTGCGCCAGCGGAAGAAGCGGGGGGCCTCCTGGACGAGAACGAGGTCGGGGGCGCAGGCGGTGATCACCCTGGCCAGTGCGCTCGTGTCGTCGCGCATCGAACGGATGTTGTAACTGAGGACGCGGACGACGGCGGAACCGTCGGGCTCGGTACGGGAGTTGGGCAGCTGTTCGCTCGTCTCCATGCCGTCAACATACGACGAGGCCCGCCGGCCCGGGGCGGGGCACGGCGGGCTCGTCACGCACGGCGGACGACTACATGATCGGGTCCGGCTCTCTCGCCAGGTCCGCCGCGCCCACCAGGCCCGCCTTGTTGCCCAGCTGAGCCGCGATCACATCGGCGACCGGGCGCCAGTTGCCGCCCACCAGCCAGCGCTTGTAGGACTTGCGGATGGGGTCGAGGACGAGTTCGCCCTCGTCGGAGAGACCGCCGCCGACGATGAAGGCGGAGGGGTCGAAGAGGGAGGCGAGGTCGGCCAGGCCGGCGCCGGCCCAGCGGGCGAGCTCGCGGTAGGAGTCGACGGCGACCGGGTCGCCCTGGCGGGCGGCCATGGAGATGTGCTTGCCCTCGATGCCGTCGGGGGTGCCGTCACCGAGGCCGAGGAGGATCTCGGCGTTCTCGGGGGTGGCGTTGGCGCGCTGCCTGGCGTACCGCACGAGGGCGCGGCCGGAGGCGTACTGCTCCCAGCAGCCCTGCGAGCCGCAGCCGCACAGCAGACCGTCCGGAACCATGCGGATGTGGCCGAACTCGGCCGCCACGCCGAAGTGGCCGCGGCGCAGCTTGTTGCCGATGATGATGCCGCCGCCGAGGCCGGTGCCGAGCGTGATGCAGATGACGTTGCGGTGGCCCTTGCCGCCGCCGAACTTGTACTCGCCCCACGCGGCCGCGTTGGCGTCGTTCTCCACGACGACCGGAAGGCCCACGCGGGTCTCGACCTTCTCCTTCAGCGGCTCGTTGCGCCAGTCGATGTTGGGCGCGAAGTAGACCGTGGAGCGCTGCCGGTTGACGTAACCGGCCGCACCGATGCCCACGCCGACGATCTCGTGCCCGGCACGGGCGCCTTCCACCGCGGAGGCGATGGCGTCCACGATGCCCTCGGGCGTGCCCGGGGTCGGCACCTTGTGGGTCGAGAGGATGTTGCCGTCCTCATCGACCACGCCGGCCGCGATCTTCGTGCCGCCGATATCGACGCCGATGGTGAGTCCCATGAATCCCTCAGTTTCGGTCGAGCCCCGCTACGGCCAACCGTACCCGAGGCCCTGCCGTCAGGGGTTTCAGTCCAGGTCGATGCGCTGGCCGGGGCCCGCCTCGTCGCCCTTGTCGCGGGGGCTCTCGTCCAGGTCGCGCGGAGCGGTGTCACGGCTGGTCCAGCGGCCCTCCTGAGCCTGGACGGCGGAGCGGTAGGCGGCCAGCAGTTCGTTGCCCGCCGCCGCGAGATGGTCGAAGACGTCCGGGTTGCGCTCGATGACCGGTTCGACGGCGGCCTTGGCCTGCTGGACGACCTGCTTGACCACCTGCTGGGCGGCGGGTCCGGCGACCGCGCCGAGCAGCGGGGACTGGAGGCCGGACAGCTTGTCGAGCTTCTCGGCGACGGTGTCGACGAGCTTGCGCAGTTCCTCGGCGGCCGAGCCCGGAGGCGGACCGTACTCGGATCGGCGGCGGGCCTTCTCGGCGGCGAGGTCCTCGGCGCACGCGGTCGCCCAGGCGTCGGCGTCGGTCGCCCGCACCTCGTCGAGCGCCTCGCGGTCTCCGGCGTCGGACGGGGGGAGCTCTTCGCTCATGACGGACTCCTGACTACGGTTCGTCCCTACGACGTTACCCGAACGGGCGCAGGCGGTTCACGGGGTCTGCGGCCAGAGATCCGGGTCCGGGGCGAACCGGATCCGCAGCTCGCCCTCGCGCAGCGCGGCGCCGTCCACGGTGCAGCGGCGCAGGGCCGACGGCAGCGGAACGATCCGCCGGAACGGGCCCGCCGCGACGACGAGTTCGTCGCCCCGCCGGATCAGGTCCAGTTCCTCGCGTATCGCGCCGGGCAGCGGGAGGTGCCAGACCAGCACGCCCTCCTCGGCGAGCCGGTCGGTGACGGGCCACTCGACGGCGGAGTCCGTGGCGTCGGTTCCGGGGACGGGGAGGGCCGCGAGGTCGTCGGTGCCGCGGGGGTCGTGGCCGAGGTGGGGGACGCCGTGAACGCCATGGACGCCGTAGGTCTCCCGCCACTCGTCCAGTGCCTTGCGCTGCTGGGCGACGAGGCCCGGGGGCCAGTCCTCCGGTACGACCCGGTTCGCGACCAGCGCGTCGGGGCGCAGGCCGCGCAGGGCGAGGGCGAGCCCCGCGGTGCGGACGGCGTCGGCGCCGGCCGGGCCGGGCTCCGCGACCAGCCGTACGGCGGTGTCGCGGTCGGCGAGGACCGCCTCCACGGCGCCGAGCTCCAGGTCCCAGCGGGACGCCGTCTCGTACAGCCACTGCGCGGGCATGGGGACGCCGGCCAGCCGGCCGAGGACGGGGCGCAGGGCGCGGGCCGCCTGCCGTTCGGGCGGCAGGAGGCGGCGCAGGTAGCGGCGGAGCTCCTCGGGGAGGGTGAGGAGGGCGAGTGCCTGCGGGGTGGGCGGGAGGTCGACGATCAGCAGGTCGTGCGCCTCGGCGAGGGCCGCGTCCCGCAGCGCGCGCAGCAGCGTGAGCTCCTCGGCGCCGGGCAGCGGCGTGAGCTCCTCCGGGTCCAGCCGGGAGGCGCCGAGCAGGTCGAGGGCGGAGGTGGCGCGCTCCTGGAACGCGGCGAGGTCCTGCCGGAAGCGGGCGGTGGCGTCGGGGCGCCAGGCGGTGAGGCGCTCGGCGACCTCCACCGGCTTCGCCCCCGTCGCCACGCCTAGCACCGCGCCGAGGCTGTCGGTGCGGTCGGCACTGAGGAGCAGTGTGCGCTTGCCCTCGCGGGCGGCGGCGAGTGCGGTGGCGGCGGCGATCGTCGTACGACCGCTGCCGCCGGGGCCCGTGATCAGGATGGTGCGCATAGGGGTGAACCGTAACGTGCCCGGCGCGGGGGCGGGCCGGGGGTGGGTCGCGCAACCCGGCGCTTACGGGGTGCCGCCTTTCGTTGGGACGGGTGCCGCCCTAGGCGGCACGATTGCCCGCAGCTATGGCGAGGCACAGGGACCCGCGGCTTGAGCAGACGGCGACCGCACCCACCTAAGGGGCGCGGGGAACTGCGCGACCGGCCACAGCGCTGCCCGCACCCGGAAACCGGACCGGCACCCCTACGGCGCAACCCCTACTGCCCCGCTTCCACCCGCTTCTTCAGACCCGCCAGCGCCCGGTCGATGATGACCTTCTCCGCCTTGCGCTTGATCATGCCGAGCATCGGGATCTTGACGTCGACGGTCAGCAGATACGTGACCTCGGTCGAACCCGTCCCGGTCGGCTTGAGCACGTACGAGCCGTCCAGGGAACGCAGCATCTGGGACTTCACCAGCGTCCAGGAGACCTCGTTCTCACCGGCCCAGGTGTAGCCCAGGACCTGGTCGTCCTTGATCGCGCCGGCGTCCATGACGAGGCGGACCTGCTCGGCGCGTCCGGCGGCGTCGGTCGCCAGCACCTCCGCCTCCTTCACCTCGCCGGTCCAGTCCGGGTAGCGGGCGAAGTCGGCGATGACCGCCATGACATCGGCCGGTGCCGCCTCGATCGTGATGCTCGAGCTGGTGTGTTCCGCCATCGCGGTGGCTCCTCCAGATGCGGTCCGGTGAGGAAGGGTCGTGCGCACGTGTGTGCAGCGTGAAGGCTACCGCGCAGGCGAGCGGCCGTATTCACCGGGAACCGCTCGCCGTCCACGGGAAGCCGCCCACCACCATGATCACCACTCCAGCGCCCACGGCTTCCCGGTCCCCGCGAAGTGACCGACGTTGACGCACTCCGTCGCCCCGATCCGCATCCGCCGCACCAGCGGCTGGTGGACATGGCCGAACAGGGCGTACCGGGGGCGCGTGCGCCTGATCGCCGCGAGGAGCGCGCGGCTGCCCCGCTCGAAGCGGCGCGCGACCGTGTCGTAGACAAGTTCGGGCACCTCCGGCGGGATGTGCGTGCACAGCACGTCCACCTCGCCGACCGCCTCGATCTTCGCCACGTACTCCTCGTCGCTGATCTCGTACGGCGTGCGCATCGGGGTCCGGAGGCCGCCGCCGACGAAGCCGAAGGTCCGGCCGCCGATCTCCACCCGCTCGCCGTCGAGCACGGTGGTACCGGGTCCGGCGTATTCCGGCCACAGAGGCGGCATGTCGACATTGCCGTAGGTGGCGTACGTCGGTGTCGGGAAGGCGGCGAACATCTCGGCGTACTGCTTGCGCACCGCCTTCTCGATCGCGGTGGCCCGGTCGGTGCCGATGCCGGCCCACAGCCGGGTGCCGAACTCCCGGGCCTCCTCGAAGCGGCGGGCGGTGCGCAGCTGGACGATGCGGTCGGCGTTCTCCACGCCGAACAGGTCGGGGAAGATCCCGCGGGAGTGGTCGGCGTAGTCGAGGAAGAGAACAAGGTCACCCAGACAGATCAGGGCGTCCGCGCCGTCGCCGGCTCTGGCCAGGTCGCGGGCGTTGCCGTGCACGTCGCTGACCACATGGACGCGCGTTCTGTCGTTGGCGGCGGGTGTGGGGGCCATGACGATCAAGCGTAAGCGTGTGCGCCATACGTGAACAGTGGCGGTGGAGCTTGCGGTTACTGGCCAGTCAGTTAGTGCGTCGACTACTGTGCGCCGAGGAACACCAAACCGTGTGACGCGGCGAACATCTCGCCGGACCCCCCTGTCGAAGAAGCCATACCGACGGGTAACGTCCGGGCAGTCCAGTCGTGCTCAGGATTTCAGCCAGTGGGCTCATGGCCCGTGGCGAACCCCTGGGCACCTGCCCGGCCTTGGACCGGACCGTCGCATCGCACAACGTCGTGGCGCCGGCGCCTTATTAGGAGCAGCAGTCTTGCGCGAGTTCAGCCTTCCGGCTTTGTACGAGGTCCCTGCCGACGGCAATCTCACCGACATCGTCCGGAGAAACGCCGCGCAGCACCCGGACGTCGCCGTCATCGCCCGCAAGGTGGGCGGAGCGTGGCAGGACGTGACGGCCACCGCCTTCCTCGCCGAGGTGCACGCCGCCGCCAAGGGGCTCATCGCCTCGGGTGTGCAGCCCGGCGACCGGGTCGGCCTGATGTCCCGGACGCGGTACGAGTGGACGCTCCTGGACTTCGCGATCTGGAGCGCGGGCGCGGTCACCGTGCCGGTGTACGAGACCAGCTCGCCGGAGCAGGTGCAGTGGATCCTCAGCGACTCGGGCGCCACCGCCTGCATCGTGGAGCTGGACAACCACACGGCGGCCGTCGAGTCGGTGCGCGACGGCCTGCCGGCCCTCAAGCACGTCTGGCAGATCGAGGGCGGCGGCCTGGAGGAGCTCGGGCGGCTCGGCCAGGACGTCACCGACAAGGCCGTAGAGGAGCGCGGCTCGCTCGCCAAGGCGGACGACCCGGCGACCATCGTCTACACCTCCGGCACCACCGGGCGCCCCAAGGGCTGTGTGCTCACCCACCGCAGCTTCTTCGCCGAGTGCGGGAACATCGTCGAGCGGCTGCGGCCGCTGTTCCGCACCGGTGAGTGCTCGGTCCTGCTCTTCCTGCCGCTCGCGCACGTCTTCGGCCGCCTGGTGCAGATCGCCCCGATGATGGCGCCGATCAAGCTGGGCATGGTCCCGGACATCAAGGACCTCACCAGCGAGCTGGCGTCCTTCCGGCCGACGCTGATCCTGGGGGTGCCGCGGGTCTTCGAGAAGGTCTACAACTCGGCGCGGGCCAAGGCGCAGGCGGACGGCAAGGGCAAGATCTTCGACAAGGCCGCGGACACCGCGATCGCCTACAGCAAGGCGCTGGACACCCCGTCGGGCCCGTCCCTCGGCCTGAAGATCAAACACAAGACCTTCGACAAGCTGGTCTACAGCAAGCTGCGCGCGGTCCTCGGCGGCAAGGGCGAGTACGCGATCTCCGGCGGCGCCCCGCTGGGCGAGCGCCTCGGCCACTTCTTCCGCGGTATCGGCTTCACGGTCCTGGAGGGCTACGGCCTGACCGAGTCCTGTGCCGCGACCGCCTTCAACCCCTGGGACCGCCAGAAGATCGGCACGGTCGGCCAGCCGCTGCCCGGCTCGGTGGTCCGCATCGCCGACGACGGCGAGGTGCTGCTGCACGGCGAGCACCTGTTCAAGGAGTACTGGAACAACCCGGGCGCGACCGCCGAGGCGCTGGCCGACGGCTGGTTCCACACCGGTGACATCGGCACCCTCGACGAGGACGGGTACCTCAGGATCACCGGCCGCAAGAAGGAGATCATCGTCACCGCGGGCGGCAAGAACGTCGCCCCGGCCGTGATCGAGGACCGCATCCGGGCGCACGCGCTGGTCGCGGAGTGCATGGTGGTCGGTGACGGGCGGCCGTTCGTGGGCGCGCTGGTCACGGTCGACGACGAGTTCCTGGGCCGCTGGGCCGCCGAGCACGGCAAGCCGGAGGGTTCCACCGCGGCGTCGCTGCGCGAGGACCCCGACCTGCTGGCCGCGATCCAGTCGGCGATCGACGACGGCAACGCCGCGGTGTCGAAGGCGGAATCGGTGCGGAAGTTCCGCATTCTGTCCTCCCAGTTCACGGAGGATTCGGGCCACCTGACGCCGTCGTTGAAGCTGAAGCGGAACGTGGTGGCGAAGGACTTCTCGGACGAGATCGAGGCGATCTACCAGAAGTAGTCACCTCTGCGACGGTTCATGGCGCGGTGTCCTCGGCGAGGACCCGCGCCATCGTGCGTTCGGCGAGCGCGGTGATGGTGACGAGCGGGTTCACCCCGATGTTGCCGGGGATCAGCGAGCCGTCGGTGACGTACAGCTTCGAGTACCCCTTCACCCGCCCGTAGTTGTCGGTGGCCCTGCCCAGCACGCAGCCGCCCAGCGGGTGGTAGGTGAAGTCGTCGGCGAAGACCTTGTCGGCGGAGCCGAAGAGGTCGTACCGGTAGATGGTCGAGTTGGCGGAGTTGATCCGGTCGAAGAGCTTCTTGGCCATGCCGGAGGAGACCGAGCTCTGCGCGGCGCTCCAGTCCAGGCTCAGCCCCGCGCCGCCGTACGAGAACCTCGCGCGCTGCGGGTTCTTGGTGATCGCCAGATAGAGGCTGACCCAGTGTTCGAGGCCGGTGGGCAGCGGGGCGATCTCGGCGAAGACGGGGTTGGCGGTGTTGGCCCAGTCGTCGATGCCCATGACCGGCATGGTCGACTGGTTGGCGCCGACGGTGTCCCACAGGTGGTTGGCCCGCCCGAGCATCACGTTGCCGTTGGGCCCCCAGCCGGCCCCGACGCTCGCGTCCAGCGCCGGGAGGGTGCCCGACTGCCGTGCCCGCAGCAGGAGTTCGCTGGTGCCGAGGCTGCCGCCGCCGAGGAACAGGTAGGTGCAGCCGTACTGCCGGGTCTCGACGACCGCGCCGGTGTCGTCGATGCGGTCGGCGGTCAGCACCCAGGTGCCGTCGCTCGCCGGGGTGATCCCCCGGACCTTCTCCATGGTGTGGATGGTGACGTTGCCGGTGCCGAGCGCGGACGCCAGATACGTCTTGTCGAGGCTCTTCTTGCCGAAGTTGTTGCCGTAGATGACCTCCTGGCCGAGGGCCGATCTGGTGGCGGTGCCCGCGGCCTCGCGCTGCATGTACCCGAAGTCGTAGACGCTGGGCACGAACGTGGTCCTCAGGCCGGTGTTCGCCGCGTGCTTGCGGGAGATCCGGCTGAACCGGTACCACTCGGTGGACTCGAACCAGGCCGGGTCGACGGTGTTGACGCCGAGCATGGCGCGGGCCCGTGGGAAGTAGGTGCCGTACATCTCCGCCGCGTCCACGGCCGGGAACTGCTCGGCGAAGTAGGACCGCGGCGGGGTGACCGCCATCGAGCCGTTGACCAGGGAGCCCCCGCCGACCCCGCGGCCCACGAAGACGGACATGTTCCCGAAGCGGACGCGGTCCAGGACGCCCGGGTACGGGCTGATGTCCCTGTTGACGACGTCCAGCCACAGGAAGGTGGCGAGCGGCGCCTCGGTGCGCGTCTTGAACCACATCGAGCGCCGGTCCGGGGCGGCGGTGGAGCAGAAGACCTTGCCGTCGGGGCCGGGAGTGTTCCACAGGCGGCCCATCTCCAGCACGATCGTGCGGATGCCTGCCTGGCCGAGGCGCAGGGCGGCGACGGCACCGCCGTAGCCCGAACCGACCACGATGGCGGGGGCGTTGTCGACGGCGGCGGGTTCGACGGCCTGGGCCGACTTGAGGCCGATGCGGGTGAGACCGGTGGCGGCGGCCGTCTGGAGGGCGGCCATACCGAGGATTTGACGTCTCGTCAGTTGATGCCGCGTCAGTTGATGCTGCGTCAGTTTTGCTGTCATGCGCGCAGCATCCGCGGACTGTCCGCCTCCGGCTATAGCAACGTCTTCAACTTTTCCGCCAACAAGTCCCACCGCCACTTCTCCTCGACCCACTCCCGTCCCCGCTCCCCCATCCGCCGCCGCAGTTCCGCGTCGCCGAGGAGGACGGTGATCCGCTCGGCCGTCTCCTCCACGGAGCCTCCGCGCACCACCCAGCCGGTCTCGCCGTCGAGGACCGCGTCCGGGGCGCCGCCGGAGTCGCCGGCGACGACGGGCAGCCCGGTCGCGGAGGCCTCCAGGTAGACGATCCCGAGCCCCTCGACGTCGAGCCCGCCGCGCCGGGTCCGGCACGGCATCGCGAACACGTCCCCGGCGCCGTAGTGCGCGGGCAGCTCCGACCAGGGCAGCGAGCCGGTGAAGCGGACCGAGTCGGCCACCCGGGTCTCCCGCGCCAGTCTGCGCAGCTCCTTCTCGTACGGCCCGCCGCCCACGATCAGCAGCACGGCGTCCGGTTCGGCGGCCAGGATCCGGGGCATGGCGAGGATCAGCGTGTCCTGCCCCTTGCGTGGCACCAGCCGCGAGACGCACACGACCACGGGCCGGTCGATCAGCCCGAGCCGCGCCCGGACCACGTCACCGCCCGACCCGGGATGGAAGGTCTTCTCGTCGACCCCGGGCGGCAGCTGCGCCATCCGCGAGGCCGCCCCGGGGGTCAGCGCGGCGGCGATCCGCGTGCGCGTGTACTCGCCCAGGTAGGTGATGGTGTCGGTGGACTCCCCGATCCGGCGCAGCAGTTGCCGCGCGGCGGGCAGTTGGGCCCACCCGGCCTCGTGCCCGTGGGTGGTGGCCACCAGCCGCTCGGCGCCCGCCCTCCGGAGCGCCGGCGCCATCAGCCCGAGCGGGGCCGCCGCCCCGAACCACACCGAGGTGCACCCGTGCTCGCGCAGCAGCCCGACGGCCGTCCGGGTGGCACCGGGCGTCGGCAGCAGCATCGTCGTGGGGTCGCGTACGACGGTGAAGGGCTGCTCGGCGTCGAAGGCGGCACTCGCCTCGGCGCCCTCCCGGCCCCGCTTCCAGGTGGAGGCGTAGACGACGAGGCGCTCCGGGTCGAGCCGCAGCGCCATGTTGTGCAGGAACGCCTGGATGCCGCCCGGGCGGGGCGGGAAGTCGTTCGTCACCACGAGGGTCTTGTGCATCGCCGTCCTGCGCGTCGCCGTCCTGTGCATCGCCGCCGACCCTACCGAACGACCTGATCACAGCCGGGCGCGCCCTTGTGGCACGCTCACAGCAGGGGACGCCATCATGTTCCCCTGAGGGCGGGAATTCGAACAGTCAGGGGATCACGTGGAGACGTCGGGCGCGAGGCGGTCACTGCCGTGGCTGCTGCTCACCTGGGGCGTGACCAGGCTGGTGCTGCTGCTGTTCGTGTACAAGGTGTACGTCTTCCCGGGCCCCGACGTCACCAGCGACGTCTCGATCACCTACCAGGGCTGGTTCGAGGTCCTGCGCACCGGCACCTTCCCGCTGGACGACGTGACCTGGCAGTACCCGCCCGCCGCCGCCCTCGCGATCCTCTCCCCCGCCGTGCTCCCCGGCCTGGACTACGCCTCGGCGTTCTTCGTCCTCGCCTGCCTCACCGACCTGGTCGTCCTCGCCCTGCTGGTGTACGCGGGTCTACGCCCCGGAAAGCGGCCGCACGGGGCCTGGGTCTGGGTGGTCGGCGTACCGCTGCTCGGCCCGACCGTCTACTCGCGCTACGACGTGATGGTCACCGCGGTCGCGGTCGCCGCGCTGCTGGTGGGCTCCCGGCACCCCCGGCTGATGGGGGCGCTGGCGGGCTTCGGGGCGATGCTGAAGGTGTGGCCGGCTCTGGTGCTGCTGGGCGTCCGCGCACGGGCCGGCTGGGCCGCGGCGGTGGCGACCGTCGCCGCGCTGGCCGCGCTGTTCTCCCTCGCCATGCCGGGCGCCTTCGCGTTCCTGACCTTCCAGCGCGACCGGGGCACCGAGGTGGAGTCGCTGGGCTCGCTCGTCTTCCACGTCGCCCGGCACCACGGCTGGGACGGCCAGGTGCTGCTGAACTACGGCTCGGTGGAGTTCCTCGGGCCCTGGGTGACCATCGTGAGCACGGCCGCGCTGGCCCTCACCGGCATGACCTTCGGCTGGCTGCTGCTGTGGCGGGTGCTGGCGACCCGCTTCGAGGCGCACACCATGGCCGACGCGGCGTTCGTGGCGGTGCTGATGTTCACCACGACCAGCCGGGTGATCAGCCCGCAGTACCTGGTGTGGCTGATCGGCCTGGCGGCGGTCTGCGCGTGCTTCCGGGCGAGCCGGATGACCGTGCCCGTGGTCATGGTGCTGCTGGCGAGCTTCGTGACGGTCCTGGAGTTCCCCCTCTACTTCGGCGACGTCGTCGGCAGCACCCCGCTCGGCATCACCCTCCTGGTGATCCGCAACGGCCTGCTGGTCCTCGCCACCGTCCTCGCGGCCCGCGTCCTGTGGCAGGCGACGGTACCGAGGCCGGCCCAGGCCCCCGCGCCGGATCACACCACCCTCACCAAGGAGACCTCGGCCTCCTCCTGAGCCGCCATGGCCGCCGCCATCGCCGGGCACACCCCCCGGCAGCCCGAGGCCCGTCACCGCGCGGGCGGAGCGCGCGTGGCTGAAGGAGGCCGTCGCGGTACTCGGTCAGCCCAGCTGAACCCGCAGATACTCCCGCCACTCGGCGGTGAACTCCCCCGGTGTCGTCCCGAGGATGCTCTTCATCGCGTCCTCGACCGCCCCGGCCCGCTTCGCGTGGGCACCCACGGCCGCGTAGAACTCGCCGAGCCTGACCTCGCCCCAGCGCTCGGCGATCATGCGGCAGGCCATCCAGCCGCTCTCGTAGGCCCGCGCGAGCTCGTCGGCGTCGCCGCTGAAACCGAAGTCCCGGTCCCCGGGCAGGGCCCTCGGCGCCCGGCCCGCGCCCACCGCCTCCCCCAGTTCCGGCGCGGCCTGGGCGGGCGTACGGCCGCTGCCGCGGTAGCCGACCCAGTCGGCGTACCCCTCGGACAGCCACAGCGGTGTCGCGGCCGTGGTGGCGGTGCGGGTGGCCACGTGGGTGGTCTCGTGGGTGAGGACGACCTGCTTGCCGACGGCGCCGAGGACACCGTAGGCGTCGGGATTGACGATGATCCGGTCGGACGGTGCCCGCGCCGGGGCGCCCGTCTCGCCGGTGGTGACGGCGGCGATCCCGCGGTAGGAGGAGGCGGGCGAGCCGAGCAGCGCGGCCATGTCCTCCAGCGACTTCGGTACGAGGACGACGACCTGCCGGGACCAGTCCGTGCCCCACGCGTCCGACACGGCCGGGACCGCGCGGTCGGCGAGGTCCGCGTAGGTGTGCAGCGTCTCGCCGGTCTGCCCGACGCCCATGACGAGGCTGTGCTCACCGCGGACGACGATCACCTCGCCCTGGTCCCACAGCTGTCGGGGCGCCTTGTCGGCGGGCCGCTCGGCGTCCACGTACCACCGGCCCTCCAGGTCCACGGAGAGGTCCACGGTGCGGGCGACGGTGACGGGGGCGGTGTCGTGGTTCTGGACGCGGTAGCCGAGTTCGACGTCGGCGGTGGCGGTGTCCCCGGTGCGGTGCACGGCCGTGACGCGGTAGGACCAGCCGGCGAGCGGGACCGCGGAGAGGTTCTGGAACCAGCTCAGCGCGCCGGTCCGGGTGAACGCCGCCTGGTCCCGGTCGAGGACCGCGGTGGCCCGCCGGTCCAGCAGCCGCTGCACCTGGGCCTTCGTACCGTCGGCGGCGGGCCCGCCGGCGCAGCCCACCAGGGCCGCCAGCAGCACCAGGCACAGCGCCACGATTCCGCGTCCCGACGCCCGCCCTCGACCAGCCACGTGCCGATCGTACGGTGGGCGCCGGGCGCGCGGTCAGACCCGGGTGGCGGTCGCGCCCGGGATCATGTGCACCGGGTCGTAGCGCACCGGCGCTCCGGGGTAGGGCGCGTGGATCACCTGGCCGTTGCCCATGTACATCGCGACATGACTGGCGTCGGACCGGTAGGTGACCAGATCACCGGGCTGGGCCTGGGAGAGCGGGACCTGCCGGCCCGCGTAGCGCTGGGCCTGCGAGGTACGCGGCAGGGAGACCCCGGCCTGCGCGTACGACCACTGCATCAGGCCCGAACAGTCGAAGCCGGAGGGGCCGTTGGCGCCCCACACGTACGGCTTGCCGAGCGCGGAGCGGGCTGCGGCGACGGCGGCCGCGGCCCGGGCCGAGGGCGGGGCCGCGTTCCCGAGGTCGGGCATGTCGGCACGGCCGGAGCGGGAGGCCCGGTCGTAGGCGGCGCGTTCCCCGGACGGCAGGGCGTTCAGCAACTGCCGTGCCCGGGCGAGCTTCTTCTCGATCGACCGCTTGTGGGAGGCGACGGCCTTGCGGCTCTTCTCCAGCTCGCCGAGCTTGCCGGACGCCTCCGTGCGGTCCTGGGCGATCTCGCGCATCGCCGTCTGGAGGTCCTTGAGCTCCCCGGCCTGGTGGACGCCGATGCGGTCGAGGACGGCGGCCTTGTCCAGGTAGTCGTCCGGGTCGTCGGAGAACAGCAGCGCGAGCGAGGGGTCGAGGCCGCCGGCTCGGTACTGGGCCCCGGCCAGCGAACCGAGCGCGTCCCGCATGGTGTTGATGCGTTCCTGCTGGCGGGCGATCCGGTCCTGGGCCTCGTCGACCTCCTCGCGGAGCGCGTCGGCGTTCTCGTCGGCCTTGTTGAAGGCCTCGGTCGCCTTCTCGGCCTCCTCGTAGAGACGGTCCACCTCGGCGCGGGTGTCGTCGTGCGGTGCGGCGGTCGCCGGTACGGCGCCGAGGGCCGCGGCCGCGGCGGACAACACACACAGGGCGGCACCGGCGCCCCGGTTGAACCCGGACGGCGATGCAAGGCGGCGATGGAACCCCACGGGAAGCCGCACTCCTTCACGCTGGCGGATGAGGGAAACGCGGCAGACAGTAGCCCCGTCACCGGGCACCCACCAACGACCTCCGCGGCCACGCAACGTGACGCCCCGCCTACGACGCAGGTCGCGGGCGGGGCGTGGGGTCACTTCACGTCGCGGGGATTCGCCCGAACGGGCGGTGTCGTGTCCTGATCTTGAAGCTGATCAGATCCCGGCGCGGAGGCGGATCAGATCCGGACGCCGAACTGGAACGGCATGTTGTTGATCGACTCGTAGCGGACGACCGTGCCGGAGCGCGGAGCGTGCAGCACCTGGCCGTTGCCCGCGTAGAGGCCGACGTGGTGCAGGTCGCCGTAGAAGATCACGAGGTCGCCGACCTTGAGCTGGCTCTCGGAGTAGATCCGGGTGCCGGCGTTGGCCTGGGCCTGGGAGGTGCGCGGGATGCCGACGCCGGCCTGGGCGTAGGCCCAGGAGGTCAGGCCCGAGCAGTCGTAGGAGGCGGTGCCGGTGGCGCCGTAGACGTACGGCTTGCCGATCTGGGACTGGGCGGCCTGGAAGGCGGCCATGGCCCGGCCCGAGCCCACGGGGGCGTCGCCGAGGTCGACGCGCTCGGCGGAGTCGCGGCTGGCGCGCTGGTCCTCGGCGGCGAGGGCGGCCTTCTCGGCGGCCGTCAGGCTGTTGAGGAGCTTCTGCGCCTCGGCGAGCTTGTTCTGGACTTCCTTCTTCTTCTTGCCCAGTTCGGTGCGGGTGGAGGCGAGGTCCTTGAGCTTCTCGGAGGCCTCGGAGCGCTCCTGCGCGAGCTCGCGCTGCTTCTCCTGGATCTTCTTCAGCGCCTCGACCTGCTGCGAGCTGAGCTGGTCGGCGGTGGAGGCCTTGTCCAGGTAGTCGTCCGGGTTCGACGACAGGAAGAGCTGGAGGGAGGAGTCGATCGAGCCGGTGCGGTACTGGGCGGCGGCCGCCAGACCTATGGAGTCGCGGAGCTCGTTGAGCTCCTCCTGGCCCCGGGCGACGTTGTCCTGGATGGTGGAGATCTCCTTCTGGAGCTTCTCCTGCTTCTCCTTGGCCCCGTTGAACTTCTCGGTGGCCTGCTCCGCCTGCTCGTAGAGCTTGTCGACCTTGGACTTGACTTCGTCCTTGCTCGGCTTGTCGCTCGGCGCCGCGTTGGCGGCGTTGGCGCTGAAAGCCACAGCGGCAGCAGCTGCGGTGGTGAGCACGGTCACGCGCGTGCGGCTCGGCTGCTTGGGTCGACGATGGGACGCCACGGAGGTGAACTCCTTCTTTTGAGTGATCACCCGCTCGGAGGTTCGAGCCCAGACCCTAGTGACCTTCCTGTGATCAGTTCAAATCCTCAGGAGAAAAATCTCGTCACACCGTGCATTCTTTGCACATAACTCACCTGGAGTGACACCCACTTGACACTACGTTGCGTGACGATTGCGCCAATTCGGGCATTAAACCTGGACTTTGATGTTTAGGACAGCCGCTTGAGAAGCACCGCAGAAGCCACCGGCCGCGCACCCGCCTTGGCGATCCCGTCGGCCACCTCACGGTCGGTCGAGGCGACGATGACCGGCCGGCCCGGCGGCTCGGCGCGCACCAGCTGACGGATCAACTCGTCGGCGGTGACGCCCGCCTTGGAGAACAGCACCCTGACCCCGCGCGGCGGCGCCAGCAGCACCGGCGCGGCCAGCTCGGCCCCGTCGAAGACACAGGTCACCTCGGCGCCGGTCTGCGCGGCGAGCTGCGAGAGCTGGCCCAGCAGCCTGAGCCGCTGCTTCTCCAGCGGCATCTGGGGATAGCCGGTCTTGGTGACGTTGTAGCCGTCGACGACCAGATGGGCCTGCGGGAGCGCGAGAAGCTGGTCGAGGATGGCGGGGTCGTTCTCGGACAGGGCCCGCGCGGCGATGTCCTTCGGGGTCATACGGCCCGGTTCCACCGCGTCCACGGTCTCCGCCGGCCGTACCGAGACGGGCGGCAGCGCCAGTTCCCGCCGCAGCCCCTGGGTGGCGTCGAGCAGCGTGTCCAGCAGCAGCCGCACCCGCATGTCCTCGACGCTGCGGCCCTCGCGCGCGGCCCGGCGGGTGGCCTCCAGGGCCGCCTCCGCCTCCCCGAGGCGCGACTTCAGCCGCCGGGACTCGCTCTCGGCCGTGGAGACCTGGGCATGGCTGTCGGCCCGTACGGCCTCCATCTCGGCGTGCACCTTGCGCAGGGCCGCCTCGCCGCGCTTGACGTCGCTGTAGGCTGCACGCAGCTTGCGGTGGAGCGATTCCGCTTCCTTCTTCGCCGCGTCCAGCTCGACGCGCAGCCGCTCGGTCTCGGTGCGGGTGTGCTCACGGGCCCGGTCGAGCTCCTCGCGCAGCCGCTCCAGCTCGGCCCGGCTCTCCTCGTCGGCCCGCTCGGCGTCGGCCCGCTGGGCCTCCTCGCCGGCCGCCGTCACGAGCTTCACCCAGTCGGTGGGCCGCAGCACATAGGCCGCGGCCGCCACGTCGAGCGGGTCCGCGGCCGGGGGCGGCGAGCCGGAGTCGAGGGCGCCGGCGAGCTCCGGCTGCGCCTCTCTGAACTTCTCCCCGATGCGCTGGCGGAACAGCGGATCGGTCTCCAGGGCGGCCGCCATGGCGTTGCCGGCGAACTTGGCGCGCCGGTTCGGGGCGAACCGGGCGTACTGCCTCAGCTGGGCGGGCAGTTCGCCGACGGTCAGGCCACCGAAGCCGTCCGAGACGATCTGGACGACCCTGCGGCGCACTCCGTCGGGCAGCGGGCGGTCGAGCACCTCGGCGGCGCCGTCGCCCGGCCCCCCGCCTGTGGTCTCCACCATCCCTCACTCCCCAATGCCTGTGCGGGGCCGCTCCCTGTCAGGAGCCGGCGCCCGGCCTGTCCACGAGTTCCACCTGATCCACCGCGTTGCACCAGCGGCAGCGCACCGACTCGATGGTCTCACTGACCACCTCGCGCTCCTCGACCTTCGGCTCACCGGCCAGGTCGAGGTGGACGTACTCGACGACCTTCGACGAGCGGGTCACGTCGAAGCGCGTGAGGTTGCCGCAGAGGGTGCAGCGCCACCGCGTGGAGGCGGTCGGCAGGGGAACCGTCATCGTGACCGTGCTCTTTCCTACTAGTCCTTCTAGTGTCCGTGACGCACCGGGCTGCCCCGGCACGTGTGGCCGTAACCCTACGGCCTGGCGGGGACTCGCCGCTCGGGCGTCCACGCGGCCTGTCCGGCGGCGAGGCGGTCTGTTCCGTTCGGTCCCCTTACGTCATGCTCTGTGTCCATGATCGCCAACTGGAGCGGGACGCTGGGCCGGGCGGGCCGCAGGGTGCGCAGGTCACCGGCGCCGGTGACATACGGCCTGATCACCGTGTGCTCGCTGGTCTTCGTGATCGGTCCGGCGGCGGGGCTCAATCCGGCGTACGGCACCGGGGACGCGCTGCTCACCGCGCAGCGGGCCTATTTCCACCGTTGGGGCGTGGTACCCGCGGAACTGTTCGAAGGCTCGGCGCGGGCCCTGCTCACCCCGGCCACGGCCCTGTTCGTCCACGGCAGCTGGGTGCACCTGCTGGGCAACATGCTCTTCCTCTATGTGTTCGGAGTGATGACCGAGGAACGGATGGGACCCGTCCGGTTCACCCTCTTCTACACCGGATGCGGCTACCTGGCCCTGCTGGGCTACGCGGCCGCCAACGCCGGTTCCGGGCAGTCCCTGGTCGGCGCCTCCGGGGCGATCTCCGCGGTCCTCGGAGCGTTCCTGTACCTGTTCCCCACCGCCCGCGTCACCAGTCTCCTGCCCTTCCTCCTCTTCCTCCCGCTGCGCTTCCCGGCCTGGGTGGTCCTGCCCTTCTGGGCCGCCCTCCAGTGGCTGGCCGCCGGGCAGGCCGGCCAGGGCCCCGGCGTCGCCTACCTGGCCCACCTCGTCGGCTTCGGCCTGGGCCTCGGCTCGGCATGGGTGTGCTGCGGACCTGGCACTGCTGTGTCTCTCCGGGGGACAACCCCCGGGCCCCCGGCAGAAGAACCAGGCCGTCATGGCCACGAGTAGGGTGAGATTCCCAGCGCCGCCTCCGAGGGAGAGAAACAGCCGTGATCACCGCGATCGTCCTCATCAAGACCAGCGTGGACCGGATCCCCGAGATCGCGGAGCGGATCGCCGCGCTGGAGAGCGTCAGCGAGGTCTTCTCCGTCACCGGGACCTACGACCTGATCGCCATGGTCCGGGTCCATCAGCACGAGGACCTGGCGGACGTCATCCCGGGCAGCATCAGCAAGATCCCCGGGGTGGAGGCGACGGACACGCACGTGGCGTTCCGTACGTACTCGCAGCACGACCTGGAGGCGGCCTTCGCGATCGGACTGGACAGCTGACGGTCCCGTCCCCGTCCGGACAGCCGGCGGTCCCGTCCCCGTCCGGGAGGAGCCGGTCCCGGCCCGAGATGAAGAGTTCTTCATCCCGGGCTCATCAAGGCGCCCGGCCGCCGGGCGCAGCATGAGGCCCATGGTCTTCTCCCGCCGGCTGGCGGCCCTCGCCGCCGTCGTGGTGATCCCGCTCGGGATCGCCGCGACCAGTTTCGCCCTCACCGACAGTCCCGAAGCCCCGAAGGTCCCCCCGAAGGTCGAGCTGGACAGCGGTTCGCCGACCCCGACGCCCACCCCGCCCGGGCCGACGCCGAGCGACGAGGTCGTCTCGCGGCCTCCGGTGACCGACAGCACCGCGAGTGATGACGATGACGACGACCGCGGCCCGACCGGACCGGACGACGCGACCGACGACGACGGACCCGGCGACGACCGCTGAGGGATCCCGGCGGCGGCTCTCCGCCCGGGTCCGCATCCTGCTCTGGCTGCTCTTCGTCATGGCGGTCGCGCTCGCCTCGGTGGCCACCACCACCCGCTCGATCCTGCTGCGCGAGACCGACGAGCGGATCAACCGGCTGCTCACCCAGGAGACCGGCGAGTTCGCCAACTTCCAGAAGGAGGGCGTCGATCCGGACACCGGCCGCCCCTTCACCGACCCGGGCAAGCTCCTGTCGGCCTTCCTGGTCCGCCAGTACGCCGATCCGGACGAGGAGCTGATCGGCCTGGTGGGCACGGTGGGAGGCGATCCCCGGCGGGTCTACCAGCCGCGCGAGGACCCCGCCGCCCGGCCCCTGTACGAGGACGCCGACGCCCGTCGCCGTATCTACGACGCCCCCGGCTCCTCCGGGGTGCTCGCGCGGTCCTCCGGGGACATCCGCTGGGCCAAGGTGGTCATCACCCGTCCGGGCGGCGCGCCGGAGGCCGCGTTCGTCGTCGCCGTGCACCCCGCGCGGGAGCTGGAGCGGGTGGAGGTCGTCTTCCGCATCCTGCTCGCCATCTCCGGGGTCGCCCTGCTGCTGACCACTGGTATCGCCTGGGCGGTCGCCGGCCGCATCCTCAGGCCGGTCCGTCTGGTCCGGCTCGCCGCCGCGGAGCTCACCGAGCACGACCTCACCCGGCGGATCGCGGTCCACGGCCACGACGACATCGCCGCCCTCGCCAAGACCTTCAACGCGATGCTCGACCGGCTGGAGCGGGCCTTCGCCGCCCAGCGCCAGTTCGTCGACGACGCCGGGCACGAGCTGCGCACCCCGATCACGATCGTGCGCGGCCATCTGGAGCTGATGGGCGACGACCCCGCCGAACGCGAGGAGACCGTCCGTCTGGTCACCGACGAGCTGGACCGGATGAGCCGCATCGTGGAGGACCTGCTGCTGCTCGCCAAGGCCGAGCGCCCGGACTTCGTACGCCCCGAGCCGGTCCAGCTCGCCGAACTCACCGCCGACGTCTACGTCAAGGTCCGCACCCTCGGGGACCGCCAGTGGCAGCTCGCCGAGGTCGCCGACCGGGAGGCCGGGGTGGACCCCCAGCGGATCACCCAGGCGATGGTGCAGCTGGCGCAGAACGCCGTGCAGCACACCACCGACGGCCAGACCATCCGCATCGGCTCCCGCGCCGAGGGGCCGCGGATCGAGCTGTACGTCGCCGACTCCGGCACCGGGGTCCGCCCCGAGGACGCCGAGGTCATCTTCGAGCGGTTCCGGCGCGGCACCTCCCGCCGGGGCGCCCGCGGCTCGGGGGCGGGCCTCGGCCTGTCCATCGTGAAGGCGATCGCCGAGGGGCACGGCGGCCGGGTCGGCGTGCGGGACACCGCGGGCGGCGGCGCCACCTTCGTACTCACCGTGGAGGACGCACGCCCATGACACCGCTCGGCCGAAAGGCGGCCCCGTGAACCGCATTCTCATCGTCGAGGACGAGGAACGCATCGCCTCCTTCGTGGAGAAGGGGCTGCGCGCCAACGGCTTCACCACCACCGTCGTCGGTGACGGCGAGGCGGGCCACGAGTACGCCCTGACCGGCGGCTTCGACCTGGTCGTCCTGGACATCGGGCTGCCCGGCCGGGACGGCTTCACCGTGCTGCGGCAGCTGCGCGAGGCCCGGGTGACGGTCCCGGTGATCGTGCTGACCGCCCGCGACTCCGTCCGCGACACGGTGGCCGGCCTGGAGGGCGGCGCCGACGACTGGATGACCAAGCCGTTCCGCTTCGAGGAGCTGCTCGCCCGGGTGCGCCTGCGCCTGCGTACGGCGGCCCGCGCGCCGGAGGTGACCATGCTCCGCTCCGGCACGCTCAGCCTGGACCTGCGCACCCGCCGGGCCCGCTCCGGGGAGCGGACGGTCGATCTGACGGCCCGGGAGTTCGTCCTGCTGGAGCTGTTCCTGCGCCACCCCGGCCAGGTGCTCTCCCGCGAGCAGATCCTGTCCCACGTGTGGGGCTACGACTTCGACCCGGGCTCGAACATCGTCGACGTGTACGTCCGCGCCCTGCGCAAGAAGCTGGGCGCCGAGCGGCTGGAGACGGTCCGCGGGATGGGGTACCGGATGCCCGCGTGAAGTTTCCTTCATCTGCGGCTCATTGAGGGCTCACCGGCGGGCTGAACCGTAGGTGACGTGACCCTGAACCTCCGACTGACGGCGGCCCTGTGCGTGGCACTGTCCCTGTGCGCGCTGCTCGCGGTCCCCGCCAACTTCCCCGGCCTGGGCTCGGACGCCCGGTTCACCCTCGCCGTGTTCGCCCTGGCCACCTGTGCGTGGATCGGTACGCCGATCGACGACACGTACATCGCGCTGGGTGCCGGACTCGCCCTCACGGTGACCGGGGTGATCAGCAACGACACCCTGTTCGGCACCCTCGGCGACTCCACCGTGTGGCTGCTGATCTGCGCCTTCGTGCTGGCGGCCGCGGTGACCCGGACCGGGCTCGCGGGACGGGCGGCCGCGTTCCTGGTGGGCGGGGCGCGCACGGTACGGCAGCTGGTGCACCTGACGACGGCCGCGCTGGTCGTCACGGCCTTCGCGGTGCCGGCCACCTCCGGCCGGGCCGCTCTCGCGCTGCCGGTGTTCCTGGCCCTCGCCAAAGCGCTCGCCGACCGGAAACGACTCGTCGTGATGCTGGCGCTGCTGTTCCCGACCGTGATCCTGCTGTCGGCGGTGGCGACCCTGATCGGCGCGGGCGCGCATCTGATCACCGTGTCGGTGCTGTGGGAGACGACGGGTGAGCGGATCGGCTTCACCGAGTGGCTGCTGCTGGGGCTGCCGCTGGCCGTGGCCTCCTCCCACCTGGCCGCCGAGGCCGTCCTGCTGACCACCACGCGGCGCGCGGACCGCAAGGGTGCCGTGCGCATCACCGCCGAGGAGATCCAGCGGCACACCGACACCCCGGTCACCGGGCCCTGGACGCAGGCCGAGACGCGCTGCGCCCTGCTCCTCGGCACGGTCGTCGTCCTGTGGTGCAGCGAGCCGCTGCACCAGGTGCCGCCCGCGGTCGTCGCGCTGATCGGCGCGGTCGTGGCGGCCTCGCCCGTGCTGGGCACGGTGGGCCTGAAGGACGCGCTGAAGACCGTGCCGTGGTCACTGCTGCTGTTCATGGCCGCGACCATGGCGATGGGCGTCGCGCTCGCCGACTCGGGCGCGGCGAAGTGGCTGGTCTCGGGGCTGCCCTCGGGCGTCACCCCGATGGTCTTCCTCGCGGTGGTGATCGCGGTCAGCACGGCGGCGCATCTGATACTCCAGTCCCGCTCGGCCCGCTCCTCGGTGCTGGTCCCGCTCGTCGTCGCGGCCGCGGTCGGCGCCGGCGTCAACCCGGTCGCGGCGGCGCTCGCCTCCACCGCCGCCGCGGGCTTCTGCCACACGCTCCCCGCCTCCGCCAAGCCGGTCACGCTCTTCTCCGACCTCCCCGGCACCCCCACCTACACGCCCCGCGACCTCCTCCGCCTCTCCGCCGTCCTGGCACCCCTGACCGCCCTGCTCGTCCTCTTCTTCGCCACCGCGGTATGGCCGTTGCTCGGCGTCCCGCTGACGCGCTGACCCACCAGGAGATCCCCATGCTCAGTCGAGTCGTCGTAGCCCCCAGTGGGTTCAAGGAGTCGTTGTCCGCGCAGGCCGCCGCCGATGCCATCGGGGACGGGGTGCGGCGAGTGCTGCCGGAGGCGGAGCTCGACCTGATCCCCCTGGTGGACGGCGGCGAGGGCACGGCCGCCGCGCTGGCGGCCGCGACCGGGGGGCGGCTCGTGGCGCCGACCGCCACGGGACCGGTCGGGGAACGCGTCGGTACGCACTTCGCGCTGCTGGGGTCCAGGGACACCGCGGTCGTGGAGATGGCGGCGGTGGCCGGTCTCTCCCTGGTCCCCCGTTCGCTGCGCGACCCGGGCGCCACCACGACGTACGGCGTCGGCGAGCTGATCCGGGCCGCGCTGGACACCGGCGTCCGGCGGATCCTGGTCGGCTGCGGGGACTCGGGGACGTCCGACGGGGGCGCGGGCGCGCTGCAAGCCCTCGGGATGCGGCTGCTGGACGCCGACGGAAACGAACTCCCGCACGGGGGCCGTGAGTTGCGGCGGCTGAGCCGGATCGACGCGCGGGGCCTGGACCCGCGGCTGCGGGAGGTGGAGCTGCTCGTCGCCTGCAACCCGTTCAACGTGCTGTGCGGAGCGCGCGGGGTGGCCCGTGTCTTCGGCCCCCAGAAGGGCGCGACCCCCGCCCAGGTCGAGGAACTGTCGGCGGGCCTGGAGCACTGGGCGGACATCCTCACCCGCGACCTCGCCGTCACCCGCACCGACCTGCGGTACGGCGACGGCACCGGCGCCTCGGGAGGGCTCGGCGCCGGTCTGGCCGCCGTGGGCGCCCGGCTTCTGCCCCGCTTCGACGTCCTCCTCGACCATCTCGACCTGGACGCCCGGCTGGCCCGCGCCGACCTGGTGGTCACCGCCGAGGGCGCCCTGGACCACCAGACGCCCCGCGGGAAGGTGCCGGCCGAGGTGGCCCGGCGGGCCAAGCTGCACGGCCGCCCGGTGCTCGCGCTGGCGGGCACGCTCGGCGAGGGCGCGCACCAGGTGCCCGGCGTGGACGCGTACAGCGGCATCCTGCCGGCCCCGATGGCTCTCGCGGAGGCCCTCGTACGGGCCTCCGAGCTCCTCACGGACGCCTCCGAACGTGCCCTGCGGATGATCCTGCTGGGCGCCCGGCTACCGGTTCACGCGGAGGTGTCGGGCACGCAACGCCCGTCCTCGGTGCGGTAGTTCCAGCGGGCGCCGTCCCGCACCAGCTCCGTCACGGCGGTCACGAAACGCTCCACGTGCTCGTCGGGCGTGCCCGCGCCGAAGCTCACCCGGATCGCGTTCAGGGACTTCTCGCCGGGCGCGGCCTCCGGGGCCCCGCACTCGCCCTGGGTCTGCGGGTCGCTGCCGAGCAGGGTGCGCACCAGCGGGTGGGCGCAGAAGAGGCCGTCGCGCACGCCGATGCCGTACTCGGCGGAGAGCGCGGCGGCGAAGTGGGAGCTGTTCCAGCCGTCGACGACGAAGGAGAGCACGCCGACGCGCGGGGCGTCGTCCCCGAACAGGGAGAGGATCCGGACCTCCGGGACCTCGGCGAGGCCGGCCTTCACCTTCTCGATCAGGTGCTGCTCACGGGCGACCAGGGTGTCGAAGCCGGCCTCCGTGAGCGCCTTGCAGGCCGACGCGATGGAGTAGGCGCCGATGACGTTCGGGGAACCGGCCTCGTGGCGGGCGGCGCTGTCGTGCCACTCCACGTCCACTCCCCCGTCCTCGCGCCGCGTGACCTTGCGGCTGGCGCCGCCGCCCGCGAGGTAGGGGTCGGCGGCCCGCAGCCAGTCGGCGCGGCCGGCCAGGACACCCGAGCCGAAGGGCGCGTACAGCTTGTGCCCGGAGAAGGCGACCCAGTCGACGTCCAGGTCCTGGACGGAGACCGGGTGGTGCGGGGCCAGCTGGGCGGCGTCCAGGACGATCCGGGCGCCGTGCGCGTGCGCGGCGGCGGCCAGTTCGCGTACGGGCCACAGCTCGCCGGTGACGTTCGAGGCGCCGGTGACGCAGACCAGGGCCGGGCCCCGAGGGTCCCGGGCGGCGAGGGCCCGCTCCAGGGTCTCGACGGCCTGCCGTGGGGTGCGCGGGGCGTCGAGGTAGGTGACGTGGGCGTCCCGCCAGGGCAGCAGGCCGGCGTGGTGCTCGGTCTCGAAGACGAAGACCTGGCAGTCGGCGGGCAGCGCGGCGGCGAGGAGGTTCAGCGAGTCGGTGGTCGACCGGGTGAAGACCAGCTGGTCGTCCGCACGGCAGTCGAGGAACTCGGCGACCGTCCTGCGGGCGTTCTCGAAGAGGTCGGTGGACAGCTGCGAGAGGTAACCGGCACCCCGGTGCACGCTGCCGTAGTAGGGCGCGTACGCCGCCACGTCGTCCCAGACCCGCTGGAGCGCCGGCGCGCTGGCCGCGTAGTCGAGCGCGGCGTAGGTGACCTCGCCGCCCGTGACGAGCGGGACGGTGACATCACTGCCCAGAACGGGCAGTGCCCCCGAAATGTCACGCCAAATGGGCTGGACGGGGGCAGCGGTGGAGACAGACATGGGGAACTCCCGTGAAAAGAGAAAGGTGAAGGGGGCGTGCGGAGGCGGGGCTCGGCGCCCTATCGCATTCGCTTGCTCACGGAAGACTCCCTCGGAGACCAGGATCCCTGGACTGTGCTCATTCGATGAGCGTGAGGGATCCGCGCTTGCCGCAGACCTCGCTGCCTACGGCCTGGTCTTCACCCGGGGCACCCCGCCACGGACGGAGGGTTGCCGGACAGTCGGCCGGGGCCTCATGACTGTCACTCATGACCTGGTCCAAAAACTTACGCGACATGATCGTGGCCCCGCAACCCGTGTCCGGATCGCGGGACATCACGACCTGCGCACTACGCGTTGCTGGCCGCCACCCAGCGGTCCAGCGCCCGCTTGGCCGCCCCGGAGTCGATCGCCTCCGCGGCCTTCGCCATCCCGGCCCCCAGCTGGTCGGCCAGCGTCCCGTAGCCGGGCTCCAGCGCCACCAGCGCGGCCGCCGAATTCAGGAGTACGGCGTCCCGCACGGGGCCCGTCTCGCCGTTCAGCAGGCGCCGGGCCACGTCGGCGTTGAAGGACGGGTCACCGCCGCGCAGGGCCTCGACCGGGACCAGCTCGATGCCGACGTCCCGCGGGTCGAAGCTCTCCTCGGTGACCTTGCCGTCCCGGACGATCCAGACCCGGGAGGTGGACGTGGTCGTCAGCTCGTCCAGGCCGTCGTCGCCGCGGAAGACCAGCGAGGAGTTGCCGCGCTCGGCGAAGACACCCGCGACGATCGGCGCCATGCGCGGGTCGGCGACCCCGACCGCCTGGGCCCGGACCTTGGCGGGGTTGGTCAGCGGACCGAGGACGTTGAAGACCGTGCGGATGCCCAACTGGCCGCGGGCGGCGCCCACATGACGCAGCGCGGGGTGGAACTTGACCGCGAAGCAGAAGGTGATCCCGGCCTCCTCGGCCACCTCGGCCACCCGCTGCGGGCTCAGCTCCAGGTTGACGCCGAGCTTCTCCAGGACGTCCGAGGCGCCGGACGCGGAGGACGCGGCCCGGTTGCCGTGCTTGACCACCTTCGCGCCGGTGCCCGCGATGACGATCGAGGACATCGTGGAGATGTTCACCGTCTTGGCGCCGTCGCCGCCGGTGCCGACGATGTCGACGGTCGGCCCCGACACCTCGATCACGTTCGCGTGCTCGTACATCGCCCGGACCAGACCGGTGATCTCCTCGACGGTCTCACCCTTGGCCCGCAGCGCCACCACGAACCCGGCGATCTGCGCGTCGGTCGCCTCGCCGCGCATGATCCGGTCCAGCGCCCAGAACGTGGCGTCGGCGTCCTGGTCACGACCGGACAGCAGGGAGTTCAGCACCTCGGGCCAGGAACGGCCCGCCGCGGTGTCGCCTCCAGCGGGGGTCACAGCGCTCATAAGGCCGCTCCTGGGTGTCGTACGAGGGGAAATCCCTCGTGAAGAGTGTGGCCCCACCCTATCCAGCCGGACGGCACGCAAAGGGCCCCGTCCGAAGACCGGACGGGGCCCTTTGCGGGTGGCGTGGCGACGCCGCAGCGATCAGTGGTGGCCGTGGCCGCTCGTGATCTCCTTGTACTCCTCGACGGTCGGCTTGGGAATCTGGGACTCCTCGCCGAAGTACGCCTCGCTGAGCTTGGCGCGCAGCTTCTCGGAGCCCTTCACCTTGCGCTCGACACCGTTCTCGTCGACCGTCGGGCCGATCTCGGCCGGCTTGTACTGCTCGTGCGAGGTGAGCGTGTGCAGCGCGTCCTGGCTGAGCGGCTCGTGCACCTCGATGAACTCACCGTGCGGCAGGCGCTTGATGATGCCGGTCTCGCGACCGTGCAGCACCTTGTCCCGGTCGCGGCGCTGGAGGCCGAGGCAGATCCGCTTGGTGACGACGAACGCGATGACCGGCGCCACGAAGAACGCGATCCGCACGAACCAGGTGATGGCGTTGATCGACAGGTGGAAGTGGGTGGCCCAGAGGTCGTTTCCACCACCGATCAGCAGCACCATGTACCAGGTGATCCACGCGACACCGAAGGCCGTGCGCGTCGGGGCGTTGCGCGGGCGGTCCAGGATGTGGTGCTCGCGCTTGTCGCCGGTGACCCAGGACTCGATGAACGGGTAGACCGCGATCGCGACCAGCACCAGCGGGAAGATGATCAGCGGGATGAACACACCCAGGACGAGTGTGTGACCCCAGAAGTCGATCTCCCAGCCCGGCATCACTCGGATCAGGCCCTCGGAGAAGCCCATGTACCAGTCGGGCTGGGCACCGGTGGACACCTGGTCCGGGCGGTAGGGGCCCATCGACCAGATCGGGTTGATCGTCGCGATCGCCGAGATGGCCGCGATGACACCGAAGACCAGGAAGAAGAAGCCTCCCGCCTTGGCCATGTAGACCGGCAGCAGCGGCATGCCGACGACGTTGTTGTTGGTCTTTCCGGGGCCCGCGTACTGCGTGTGCTTGTGGTAGAAGACCAGGATCAGGTGGCCGACCACCAGACCGAGCATGATGCCCGGCAGCAGCAGGATGTGGATCGAGTAGAAGCGGGCCACGAAGTCGCCGCCCGGGAACTCGCCGCCGAAGAGGAAGAACGACAGGTACGTGCCGACGATCGGCACGGACAGGATCGCGCCCTCCATGAAACGGACACCGGTGCCGGAGAGCAGGTCGTCAGGGAGCGAGTAGCCGGTGAAGCCGGTGAACATGCCCAGGACGAACAGCAGGAAGCCGAACAGCCAGTTGACCTCGCGCGGCTTGCGGAACGCGCCCGTGAAGAACACGCGCATCATGTGCACGAACATGGCCGCGAGGAAGATCAGCGCCGCCCAGTGGTGGATCTGCCGGATCAGCAGACCACCGCGCACATCGAAGGAGATGTGCATGGTCGAGTTGAACGCCTCACTCATCAGCTGTCCCTGGAGCGGGACGTAGCTGCCGTGGTACTCCACCTCGTTCATCGACGGGTGGAAGAACAGCGTCAGGTACACACCCGTGAGGATGATGATGATGAAGCTGTAGAGGCAGACCTCACCCAACATGAACGACCAGTGGTCGGGGAAGATCTTGCGCATGTTGGCCTTGGCCAGGGAGTAGATCCCCAGCCGGCCGTCCGCCCAGTCGGCGACGCGCTCGCCGGCCGGTGCCTTCCCGCGTGCGCGGGACTCGGTGGAGGACTCTGTAGTGCTCATCCGCGCTCCCAGAAAGCAGGACCGACGGGCTCGTCGAAGTCGCCGAGCGCCTCGAGGTAGCCCTCGTCGTTCACACCGATGCGCAGCTGCGGCAGGGCGTGACCGGCGGGACCGAAGATCACCCGGGCGCCGTCGGAGAGGTCGAAGGTGGACTGGTGGCAGGGGCAGAGCACATGGTGCGTCTGCTGCTCGTACAGGGAGATCGGGCAACCGACGTGGGTGCAGATCTTCGAGTACGCGACGATGCCCTCGTGCGACCACTCCAGCTCGCGCTTGTCCTTGATGTTGTCCGGCTGGATCCGGACGATCATCAGGGCTGCCTTGGCGATCTCGGTCTGGAACTCGTGGTCGTGCTCCTCCAGGCCCTCGGGCTTGGCGAAGGTCAGCGAACCGACCGCGACGTCCGAGGGACGCAGCGGCTCGTTGGTGTTCATGTTGACGAGCATCAGCCCCTTGCGCCACATGGTGTGGCGGAGCTTGGTGCCGGGCAGCGGGCCGAGGTCACGCAGCAGCATGACGCCGGAGAGCGGGAACAGGGCCAGCGCGCCGAACATCGTGTTGCGGATCAGCTTGCGGCGGCCGAGCGCGGACTCCTTGGCACCGTCCCTGAAGTCGGCCATGACCTTGGCCTTGACCTCGGGGGCCGCCTCGATCGGGTGACGCTCGTCGGCGACCTCCACGTCGGACATCAGGGTGCGGGCCCAGTGGACCGCGCCCGCGCCGATCGTGAACAGCGCCGTACCGAGGGTCATGCCCAGCGCGAAGTTCAGCGCGTTGATGTGCCCGATCGGGAAGACGTAGATCGGCTTGTCGTGCGGGATCGCGACGTACGAGACGATGAAGGCGACCGTGGCCAGCATCGACACCGTGAACAGCAGGGCGACCGTGCGCTCGGACCGCTTGGCGGCCCGCTCGTCGATGTCCTGGATCCGGTGCTCGTGGGGCGGCAGGCCGGGGTCCGCGAACGGGTGCTTCTCGTCCGCGACGCCCACCGCACCGTGCGCGTGCTCCTGCTCAGCGGGCAGGTTCTCTTCTGGAATGTCTTGGCTACTCATGACTTCTTGGCCTTTGCGGTCCGAGCGGCGACCCAGACGGCGACCGCGATCAGCGCACCGAGGCCGAAGATCCAGGCGAAGAGGCCCTCGCTGACCGGGCCGAGCCCGCCCAGCTCAAGACCACCGTGACTGACGGTCTCGTCGCCGTTGACCGCGTTCAGGTACGCGATGATGTCCTTCTTGTTCTGCTCCGACAGCGTGGCGTCGGGGAACGACGGCATGTTCTGCGGGCCGGTTTCCATGGCCTCGTAGATGTGCTTCGGGTCGACGCCCTCGAGGTCCGGCGCGAACTTGCCGTGCGTCAGCGCGCCACCCTTGCCGGTGAAGTTGTGGCACTGCGCGCAGTTGGTGCGGAACAGCTCGCCGCCCTTGGCGATGTCGGCGCCCTCGGGGCCGTACTGCGCCTCGGTCGGGACGGTCGGACCGGCACCCAGGGACGCGATGAACGCGGCCAGCTGGTCGATCTCGGCCTGCGAGTAGATGTTCTTCTTCTTCGGGACCTGCGCGCCGGGCTGCTGGGCCGGCATACGACCCGTCGCCACCTGGAAGTCGACGGCCGCGGCGCCCACGCCCACGAGACTCGGACCGTCGGAGGTGCCCTGACCGCCGGTGCCGTGGCAGCTGGCGCAGCCTACGGCGTAGAGCTTCTTGCCCTCTTCGATGGCGAGGGACTGGGCTGTTTCGTCGGCCTTGGCCGGGCTCGCTGGCGCGAACACGGCGTACATCCCCCCGCTGAAGCACAGCGCGAGGAGTAGGACGACGAGCGCCGCCGCCGGGTGGCGTCGTCGTGCGGAGAGCTTTTTCACGGATTACCCCGGTGTCAGGATCTTCTGCGTCGATGCTTGGGAGTGCGGGAGCGGGCCCCGGCTACTTGATCAGGTAGATCGTGGCGAAGAGGCCGATCCACACGACATCGACGAAGTGCCAGTAGTAGGACACGACGATGGCCGCGGTCGCCTGTTCGTGGGTGAACCTCTTCGCCGCGTAGGTGCGGCCGAGGACGAACAGGAAGGCGATGAGGCCGCCCGTCACGTGCAGGCCGTGGAAGCCGGTCGTCAGGTAGAAGACCGAGCCGTAGGGGTCGGAGGAGAGCGAGAGCCCGTCCTTCTTGACCAGCTCGGTGTACTCGTAGACCTGACCGCCGATGAAGACCGCGCCCATGACGAAGGTGACGATGAACCACATCCGGAGCTTCTTCACGTCACCGCGCTCGGCGGCGAAGACGCCGAGCTGGCAGGTGAGGGAGGAGAGCACCAGGATCGTGGTGTTGGTCGCCGAGAACGGAAGGTTCAGGGCATGAGCCATTTCCTTCCAGTGATCAGGACCCGTCACCGATCGCAGGGTGAAGTACATCGCGAAGAGGGCCGCGAAGAACATCAGCTCGGAACTCAGCCAAATGATGGTTCCGACGCTGGTGAGGTTCGGCCGGTTGACCGATGGGTGCGCGTGCCCGGTTGTCTCTGTCGTTGCTGTCGCCACGACCGACATTATGTCGGTCGCTTATCCCGCCCTCACTCCGGGGGGTGCCGTTCGGAGTGTCTCCCTGCTCCGGACCGGTGTTGACGTGGTGTTCAAGGGAGTAGCATCCGCCCCAACGGGCCTGTCCTTACGACGCTGACGTCACGGAGGAACAATGCAGCCGACCGCCACGGTGCTGGTCTACAGCGACGACTCCAACACCCGCGAGCAAGTCCGGCTGGCGGCGGGGAGGCGGCCTGCGCCGGACGTCCCGGTTGTCGAGTTCATCGAGTGCGCCACTCCGGCGGCCGTGCTGAGCGAGCTGGACAGGGGCGGCGTGGACGTCTGTGTCCTGGACGGCGAGGCCGTGCCGATGGGCGGCATGGGGATGTGCCGTCAGATCAAGGACGAGGTGTTCAACTGCCCGCCGGTGCTGTTGCTGATCGGGCGCCCGCAGGACGCCTGGCTGGCCACGTGGAGCCGGGCCGAGGCGGCGGTGACGCATCCGGTGGATCCGGTGGAGTTCGCGGCGGCGCTGGCTTCCCTGTTGCGGGACCGGAAGGCACTGAGCGCGTAAGGGCCG
Organism: Streptomyces lincolnensis; assembly: GCF_001685355.1. Taxonomy (GTDB): domain Bacteria; phylum Actinomycetota; class Actinomycetes; order Streptomycetales; family Streptomycetaceae; genus Streptomyces; species Streptomyces lincolnensis. The sequence continues at coordinate 2,947,374 of NZ_CP016438.1, forward strand.
CCTGCCCGCGCAGACGCCCCTCAGGAGCGCTCACACAGCCGTGGGCCGCAGCCTTGCCGCTTCCTCGGGACCCGGGCCCTCCGGGTCGCCGGCGACCAGGGCGCTGCCTCCGCGCCACTTCTTCCAGGCGAGGTTCCAGTCGCCGAAGCCGTTGCCGAAGGGCTCCATGGTGTTGCCGTAGGAGTTGACGACCTTGACGAGGTCGCCCTCGCGGACGGTGTCGAAGAACCACTCGGCGTCGGCGGTGCTCATGCCGGTGCAGCCGTGGCTCACGTTGGCGTAGCCCTGGGAGCCGACGGACCAGGGGGCGGCGTGCACGTACTCGCCGCTCCAGGTGACGCGGGTGGCGTAGTAGACCGGCAGGTCGTACGACTCCGAGGACCCCTCGGCGATGCCGATGCTGGTACCGCGCATGCGTACGAAGTACTCCTTGCCCAGGACGACCTTGACGCCGTTGCGGGTCTCGAAGCCGGCCTTGCCGGTGGTGACGGGGATCGTGTTGATCGCCTCACCGTTGCGGTAGACGGTCATCGAGTGGGACGAGGCGTCCGTCACGGCGATGACACGGTCCCCCGTGGTCAGCCTGAGCGGTTTGGCGCGGCCGCCCCACAGCCGGTCGCTGATCTTGATGCCCTCCAGGTTGCTGCGGACCTGGACGGTGGCGCGGGTGGGCCAGTACTCCTTGGGGCGGTAGTGCAGCTCCTTGTCGTCCACCCAGTGCCAGGCGCCCTGCACGGCGGGCGTGGACTCCACCTTGAGGGCGCGCTCGACGACGGCCCGCTGGGCCCTGTCCTTGACCGGCATGCTCAGTTCGGCGGTGACGGGCTGTCCCACGCCGTACTTGCCCGCCTTGGGGCCGAAGGTGACGTCCAGGCGCTTCTTGGTGCGGGGCTTGCCGGTGTCGAAGGTGACGACCCGGCGGCCGGGCGCCCCGTCCTCGTCCTCGGTGCTCACCCGGACCGTGTAGTGGGCGTTGGCGGCCAGCGGGGAGGTGCTGTGCCAGCGGGAGCCGTCGGCGGAGAGTTCGCCCGCCACATGGCGTCCCGTGGCGTCCTGGGCCGTGACGTCCGTGATGCGCCCGTCGTCGTCCTCGGCGGTGACTTCCAGGGGCTTGTCGGGGTCGGTCTTCTTCCCGTCGCCGACAGGGCCCGTGAAGGCGATCTGGTCCGCCGCGTCGTACGGCTCGGCGGACAGCGGATGGCCGTCGGAGCCGCATGCGGTGACGCCCGCGCCCAGGGCGATCACCAGCAGCGTGCAGCCGACGACGGTTCGGGTGCGGGGTGCGTGGCTCATGACCTCACGCTAGGGAGGCCGGTCAACCGCGGCGCGCTGGGTGACTCGTACGAGGGACAAGGGTTGCGGCAAACGCAGGAGCCCGGACGCTCCTGACGGAGTGTCCGGGCTCCCGTGAGCTCGGCTCGTGCTACTGGGTGCGGTTCTCACCGCGGTAGTACTCGAAGACCCAGCCCCAGAGGCCGATCAGGAGCAGCGGCGCCGAGAAGTACATCAGCCACCAGCCGATCGCGATCGACAGGAAGGCGAGGGCGCCACCGACCGCGAGGGAGAGCGGCTGCCAGCTGTGCGGGCTGAAGAACCCGACCTCGCCGGCGTCGTCCGCGACGTCCGCCTCCTTGTCGTCCTGCGCACCGACGTCGACCCGCTTGGCCGTGAAGCCGAGGTAGAAGCCGATCATGATGCACAGGCCGAAGGTCAGGAAGAGCGCCGTGGTACCGGCCGGCTCCTTCGACCACACGCCGTAGACGATCGCCATGGCGAGGACGAAGACGCTCAGCCACATGAACATCCAGCCTTGGACCTTCACTTGCCGGCCTCCTTGCCGCCGTTGCCGGCCAGAGCCTTCTCACCGTGACCGGCGTTCTCGAGCTGGTCGAGAGCGGCGATCTCCGGGTGGTGCAGATCGAACGCCGGGGATTCGCTGCGGATCCGCGGCAGGGTGAGGAAGTTGTGCCGCGGCGGCGGGCAGGACGTCGCCCACTCGAGCGAGCGGCCGTAGCCCCACGGGTCGTCGACGCCGACCGGCTTGCCGTACTTGGCCGTCTTCCACACGTTGTAGAAGAACGGCAGGACGGACATGCCGAGCAGGAACGAGCTGATCGTCGAGATCGTGTTCAGGGCGGTGAAGCCGTCGGCCGCGAGGTAGTCCGCGTAACGACGGGGCATGCCCTCGGCACCCAGCCAGTGCTGGACCAGGAAGGTGCCGTGGAAGCCGATGAACAGCGTCCAGAAGGTGATCTTGCCGAGGCGCTCGTCGAGCATCTTGCCGGTCCACTTCGGCCACCAGAAGTGGAAGCCGGAGAACATCGCGAAGACGACGGTGCCGAAGACGACGTAGTGGAAGTGCGCCACCACGAAGTAGGAGTCCGAGACGTGGAAGTCCATCGGCGGCGAGGCCAGGATGACACCGGTCAGACCACCGAAGGTGAAGGTGATCAGGAAGCCGGTGGCCCAGAGCATCGGGGTCTCGAAACTCAAGGACCCCTTCCACATCGTTCCGATCCAGTTGAAGAACTTCACGCCTGTTGGTACGGCGATGAGGAACGTCATGAAGGAGAAGAACGGCAGGAGGACACCGCCGGTGACGTACATGTGGTGCGCCCACACCGTCACGGACAGACCCGCGATGGAAATCGTCGCGGCGACCAGACCCATGTAGCCGAACATCGGCTTCCGGGAGAAGACCGGGATCACTTCGGAAATGATTCCGAAGAATGGTAGGGCGATGATGTACACCTCTGGATGGCCGAAGAACCAGAAGAGGTGTTGCCAGAGCAAGGCCCCGCCGTTGGCGGAGTCGAAGATGTGGGCACCGAACTTGCGGTCCGCCTCCAGGGCGAACAGCGCGGCCGCGAGGACCGGGAAGGCGAGCAGGACCAGGACACCGGTCAGCAGCACGTTCCACACGAAGATCGGCATGCGGAACATCGTCATGCCGGGCGCGCGCATGCAGATGATCGTGGTGATGAAGTTGACCGAGCCGAGGATGGTGCCGAAGCCGGAGAAGGCCAGACCCATGATCCACATGTCGGCGCCGATGCCCGGCGAGCGGACCGCGTCCGACAGCGGGCTGTAGGCGAACCAGCCGAAGTCCGCCGCGCCCTGCGGGGTGAGGAAGCCGCCCACCGCGATGAGCGAGCCGAACAGGTACAGCCAGTAGGCGAACATGTTCAGCCGGGGGAAGGCCACGTCCGGCGCGCCGATCTGGAGCGGCATGATCCAGTTCGCGAAGCCGGCGAACAGCGGCGTCGCGAACATCAGCAGCATGATCGTGCCGTGCATCGTGAACGCCTGGTTGAACTGCTCGTTCGACATGAACTGCAGGCCCGGGCGGGCGAGCTCGGCGCGCATGAACAGCGCCATCACGCCACCGATGCAGAAGAACGCGAACGACGTGACCAGGTACAGCGTTCCGATCGTCTTGTGGTCAGTGGTGGTGAGCCACTTGATCACGACGTTGCCGGGCTGCTTGCGCCTGACCGGCAGTTCGTCCGCGTAGTGGGATTCCGCCGCCGCGGCACCCTGGGGTTCGTTGAGGATGCTCACAGGTTGTTCGTCTCCCGGTTCTTCTCGTGGCTCGTCTGCGCGATGCCGGCGGGAATGTAACCGGTCTGCCCCTTCTTGGCGAGGTCCTTGAGGTGCTGCTCGTAGCGCTCGGGGGAGACGACCTTCACGTTGAACAGCATCCGGGAGTGGTCGACGCCGCAGAGCTCGGCGCACTTGCCCAGGAAGGTGCCCTCCTTGTTGGGAGTGACCTCGAAGGCGTTGGTGTGGCCGGGGATGACGTCCTGCTTCATCAGGAACGGCACCACCCAGAAGGAGTGGATGACGTCACGCGAGGTGAGGACGAAGCGGACCGTCTTGCCCTTGGGGAGCCAGAGGGTCGGCCCCGGGTTGCCGGTCTGCGGGTTCCGCGTGCCGGGCGTGCCGACGTCGTAGACACCGCCGGCGTTCGCCGGGAAGTCCTCCTTGAACCGGTCCGGGATGGCGGCCAGGTTCTTGTCGGTCTTCGCGTCGCCGGTGGAACCGTCGACGGGCGTCACATAGTTGAAGCCCCAGCTCCACTGGAAGCCGACGACGTTCACAGTGACGTCGGGCTCCTTCTTGAGGCTGAGGAGCTTCGACTCGTCACGGGCCGTGAAGTAGAACAGGACCGAGACGATGATGAGCGGGACCACCGTGTACAGCGCCTCGATGGGCATGTTGTACCGGGTCTGCGGAGGGACCTCGATCTTGGTGCGGCTGCGCCGGTGGAAGATCGCACTCCAGATGATCAGGCCCCACACCAGCACGCCAACGGCGAGCGCGGCAGCCCAGGATCCCTGCCACAGGGAGAGGATCCGCGGAGCCTCTTCCGTGGTCGGGGTGGGCATACCAAGGCGGGGGAAGTCCTCCCATGTGCAACCGGTGGCGGTCGCCAGGACCAGGCCGGCGGTCATTGCCTGCAGCAGCTTCCGCCGCATCGGGCGCCGCGGCGAGCGGTCGGAGCCGTTGGGACTCACGTAGCGCCTTCCCGAGAGTCTCGCCCGCGCGTATCGGCTGCGGCCTTCTCGCTGGTCGGTCGCCGCCCTGCGTCGGGCAGGGGTTTGGATGTTTATGCGGACCAAACCCTAGCCGACGCCCTCCGGGGGTTCAGCGGGAGGGGTGCCTAGTGAGTGGGGTGGTTCGCTGAATTGGCGGCTGCGGGTTGTTTGTGGCTGGTCGCGCAGTTCCCCGCGCCCCTTGCGGGGATAGCGTGGCCGCGTGTCCTACTTCGACGCTGCTTCCAGTGCACCGCTTCATCCCGTGGCCCGTCAGGCACTGTTGGCCTCCTTGGACGAAGGGTGGGCTGATCCCTCGCGGTTGTACCGGGAGGGGCGGCGGGCTCGGATGTTGTTGGATGCGGCGCGGGAGGCTGCCGCGGAGGCGGTGGGGTGCCGGGCGGACGAGCTGGTGTTCACCTCGTCCGGGACGCGGGCCGTGCACTCCGGGCTCGCGGGGGCGTTGGCGGGGCGGCGGCGGGTGGGGCGTCACCTGATCGTGTCTGCGGTCGAACACTCTTCGGTACTCCATTCGGCGGAGGTGTTCGAGGCCGAGGGCGGGACGGTCACGCGGGTGCCGGTGGCGCGGTCGGGCGCGGTGAGCGTCCGGGCGTACGAGGAGGCTCTGCGGGCGGACACCGCCGTGGCGTGTCTTCAGTCGGCCAACCACGAGGTGGGGACGGAGCAGCCGGTGGCGCAGGTGGCCGAGGTATGCCGGGCCGCCGGGGTGCCGCTGCTGGTGGACGCGGCGCAGTCGCTCGGGTGGGGGCCCGTGGCGGGCGACTGGTCGGTGCTGACCGCGAGCGCGCACAAGTGGGGCGGTCCGTCGGGGGTCGGGCTGCTCGTTGTACGGAAGGGTGTGCGGTTCTCGGCCCAGGGACCCGCCGACGAGCGCGAGTCGGGGCGGGCTCCCGGCTTCGAGAACCTGCCGGCCGTCGTCGCGGCCGCGGCCTCGCTGCGGGCCGTGCGGGCGGAGGCGGCGCAAGAGGCGGTACGGCTGCGGGAGCTGACGGAGCGGATCCGGTCACGGGTGCCGGAACTGGTGCCGGATGTGGAGATCGTGGGCGATCCGGAGCGGCGGCTGCCGGGGATCGTCACCTTCTCCTGTCTCTATGTCGACGGAGAGACCCTGCTGCACGAGCTCGATCGGGAGGGTTTCTCGGTTTCGTCCGGATCGTCCTGCACGAGCAGCACCCTGACGCCGAGCCATGTGCTCAGGGCCATGGGGGTGTTGAGTGAGGGGAACGTGCGGGTTTCGCTGCCGATGGGGACGGCGGAGGAGGAAGTGGAGAGGTTCCTCGCCGTCCTGCCGGGGGCGGTGCGCGGAGTCCGCGAGAAGCTGGGGGCACCGGCGCCCTCGGCCGTCGTCCAGGACGACGAACTCGTCGTGGACGCCCTCGGCAAGCGCTGCCCGATCCCCGTCATCGAGCTGGCCAAGGTCATCGGGGACGTGCCGGTGGGCGGCACCGTGCGGGTCCTGTCCGACGACGAGGCGGCACGGCTCGACATCCCGGCGTGGTGCGAGATGCGGGGCCAGGAGTACGTCGGTGAGGAGCCGGCGGACCGAGGCACGGCGTACCTGGTCCGCCGGACCGGCTGAGACGTCAGACCAGGTGGCCCTGGACCTCCGCCGCCGCCTCATGCCCGTAGGCCTTGGTGAAGCGGTCCATGAAATGCGCCCGGCGCAGCTGGTACTCCTGCGTGCCGACCGTCTCGATGACGAGGGTCGCCAGCATGCAGCCGACCTGGGCCGCGCGCTCCAGGGAGACACCCCAGGCGAGCCCGGACATGAACCCGGCCCGGAAGGCGTCGCCGACGCCCGTGGGGTCGGCCTTGCGCTCCTCCTCGGGGCAGCCGACCTCGATCGGGTCCTCGCCCACCCGCTCGATGCGCACGCCCTGCGCGCCGAGGGTGGTGACGCGGTGCCCCACCTTCGCGAGGATCTCCGCGTCGGACCAGCCGGTCTTGGACTCGATGAGGCCCTTCTCGTACTCGTTGGAGAAGAGGTACGTCGCGCCGTCCAGCAGGATCCGGATCTCGTCGCCGTTCATACGGGCGATCTGCTGGGAGAAGTCGGCGGCGAAGGGGATGGAGCGGGAGCGGCACTCCTCGGTGTGGCGGAGCATCGCCTCCGGGTCGTCGGCGCCGATGGAGACCAGGTCGAGGCCCCCTACGCGGTCGGCGACGGTCTTCAGCTCGATCTGGCGGGCCTCGCTCATCGCACCCGTGTAGAAGGAGCCGATCTGGTTGTGGTCGGCGTCCGTGGTGCAGACGAAGCGCGCGGTGTGCAGCGTCTCGGAGATGCGCACCGAAGCGGTGTCGACGCCGTGCCGGTCGAGCCAGGCCCGGTACTCGTCGAAGTCGAAGCCCGCGGCACCGACCAGGATCGGCCGGGTGCCCAGCTGGCCCATACCGAAGGCGATGTTCGCCCCGACGCCGCCACGGCGTACGTCGAGGTTGTCCACCAGGAAGGACAGCGAGACCGTGTGCAGTTGGTCCGCGACGAGCTGGTCGGCGAAGCGGCCGGGGAAGGTCATGAGGTGGTCGGTGGCGATGGAGCCGGTGACTGCGATGCGCACGGCGTTGACTCTCCTGTAGGGAGACGGGTTGACGCTTCACGCTATCGGGTCCGTGCGGGGCTCTGCGAGGCGCTGAAGTGGGGAAAACTACCCGATAGTAGATCTTTCTTCGCGGGCTCGACCGTGCCTACGGTGCGGCTATGACGAACCTTGAGCTCCGCGCCCCCGCTCCGGCCGACCCCGAGGGCGATCTGGCTTCGCTGCGCGGCGACTGTGCCCGGATGGCTCCCCACTGGGCCGCTCCCGAGCGGATCACTGCCCTTCCGGTCTCCCCGTCACTCATCCACGGTGTGACGGTGCCGCCGGGGTCGGCCCGGCTGCTGGAGTCCATGTCGGAGTACGGGGACTGAGGCGGCGCGCCTTCCCGGCGCCTTACGGGAACCGCGCGCTCCCCCGCTGCGTCCCATCGCTGTCCCCCGTAAAGGGGATGCGCGATACGACCCACCGGCCTGCCACTTTGACAGGGTCGGGTCAGGGTCATGGGACAGACGCACAGCCGAAGGAGCGATGCGGTGAACACCGAGCGACCCGACAACGACGACGTGGCCCCGGAGGACGGCGCCGCCGAGCACGCCGGTACGCCGCGGGACACCGACGGGGCCGTCGGGCCTGCTGCGGAGAAGGCCGGAGAGACCCGGACGCCGGAGGAGGCCGCGGAGACGGCCTCGGAGGCGACCCGGGAAGAGGGCACGGCGGAGGCAGCCCAGGAAGAGGGCACGACGGAGGCGCCCGAACCGGCCGCCGCCGAGGCCGGCGAGACTGGCGCGACCGATACGGCAGAGGCAGAAGCCGAGGCTGAGGCTGAGGTGGAAGCCGAAACCGAGGAAGAGACTCAGGCCGAGGCGCCCCTCACTCCGCAGGCGCCCACCCCTGCCGAGCCCGAGGCGTCCGAAGAGACCGGAGACCCGGCGGACTCCGGCCCCGATGCGACCGACGCCGACGCCGACGTGACCGCCCCCGACGCCGGCGCGCCCGGCACCGCCGAGCCCTCGCGGCGGCGGCCCGCTCTCGTCGCCGTCTCCGTCGCGGCCGCCGTGCTGCTCGTGGGCGGCGGTGGGGCGTACTTCGCGACGACCGCCTCGGACGGCTCCGGAGGTGCGGGCGGGCGGACGTCGGGGGCCTCCGGTGACGGCACTCCCCCGCCGCTGGCCCTGGAGGGCTACTCCGGGGGCGACGGTACGAACGGCATCGCGCCCGGTGAGCCCCACCCGAACGGCGCCACCTACCGCGCCGACGGGACGCTGCCGGACGGTCCCGGCTCGGCGCCGGTGTACCGGACGGGCGGCCAGGTCACCGAGGGTGAGGTGGCCGGGCTGGCCGAGGCGCTCGGGGTGACCGGGAAGCCGGTGGCCCAGGGGCAGTCCTGGACGGTCGGGGAGCGGGACGGCTCGGGACCGCTGCTGCGGGTCAACAAGCAGGCGCCGGGCAGCTGGACGTTCCAGCGCTACGCGCCGGGCACCGACAATTGCAAGAGCACCACCGTGTGCCCGGAGACCCCTGCGAACCCGTCCGGCACTCCGGTGAGCGAGGCGGTCGCGAAGAAGGCGGCCGCGCCGGTCCTCAAAGCGGTGGGTCAGGACGACGCGAAGTCGGACGCGAGCCAGAGCGTGGGCGACCGGCGGATGGTGAACGCCGATCCGATCGTGGGCGGGCTGCCCACGTACGGCTGGGCGACCGGTGTGTCGGTCGACGCGCAGGGCGACGTGGTGAGCGGCAGCGGCCTGCTGAAGCCGCCGGTGAAGAGCGACACGTATCCCGTGCTGGACGCGGAGAAGACGCTGGCGGCGCTGAACGCGGCCCGGGTGCCCGGCCGGTACATGGGGATCGGCGGGTGCGCCAGTCCCGTACCGCTGAAGGACCGGCTGGAAGCGCCGTGCGAGTCCACCTCGGCCGGTGCGACCGTGCCGCGGGAGACGCTCACGGTGGACAAGGCCGTGTTCGGGCTGGCGTCGCAGGTGGTGGACGGGCGGCAGGCGCTGGTCCCGTCCTGGCTGTTCGAGGTGCGGGCGCCGGGGGCGCAGGAGAGCTTCACGGTCACGCATCCGGCGATCGACCCGAAGTTCCTGGCCTCCCCGACGCCGTCCGGCGAGCCCTCGGGCCCGCCCAGCACACAGCCGGGCGACCCGGGTGACGAGCCGACCTCGGCGCCGGCCACCAGGGATGTCCCGGTCGACGGCTACACGGCCGAGGGCACCGAGCTGACCGTCGCCTACAACGGCGGGGTGTGCGGCGACTACAAGGCCACGGCGCGCGAGAGCGGGGACGAGGTGACCGTGACGGTGACCGAGACCCCGTGGCGGGACAAGGTCTGCATCATGATCGCCAAGGAGTACCACCGGACCGTGCAGTTGGAGGAGCCGCTGGGCGACCGGAAGGTCGTGGGTTCCGACGGCAAGGCGATCCCGCTGGAGAAGGCGGGGGCACGGCTCCCCGAGACGTCCGGGGCGCGCTGATCGCGGACCCGGACATGCGCGAAGGCGGCGGCCCTGTCGGAGGGGGCCGCCGCCTTCTCGTCGCTCGGACGACCGCTGGGGTCAGCTGAAGGAGTCGCCGCAGGCGCAGGAGCCCGTCGCGTTCGGGTTGTCGATCGTGAAGCCCTGCTTCTCGATGGTGTCGACGAAGTCGATGGACGCGCCACCCAGGTACGGGGCGCTCATGCGGTCGGTGACGACCTTGACGCCGCCGAAGTCCTTGACGACGTCGCCGTCGAGGGAACGCTCGTCGAAGAAGAGCTGGTAGCGCAGGCCGGAGCAGCCACCGGGCTGAACGGCGACACGCAGGGCCAGGTCGTCACGGCCTTCCTGGTCGAGCAGGGCCTTGACCTTCGCCGCGGCGGCGTCGGACAGGATGATGCCGTCGGTGACGGTGCTGGTCTCGTCCGATACGGACATCTACATCTCTCCCGGGTTGTACGGAGACTGCTTGCCGACGTGTGCAACCGTCGGGGCCGCGGATTCATTCCGGGCGGCACTTGTCTTTTCGCCTGTTCCTTCATGCTCGCACACACGCGGCGAAGCGAACAGCGACCGCCGACGGGCCCTCAGGGATTCACGTCACATCGACGCTATGACCGTCGTCAAAGTGACGTGAAGCGGGTTATGATAGATAACGTCAGTTAGACGAAAAGTAGAAAGGGTGTGTGCCGTGACCACCGCGCAGCCCACGGAGCTCGACGTACAGCCGACTCCGCTCGCCCTGTTGCTGCTCGGCCGCGAGGCGGACCCGAGGAGCGAGCGGGGCGTCGAGTGCCCCGGCGACCTGCCCTCACCCTCCGACCCGGACCTGGTCGAGCGCGCCCGCGCGGCCAAGGAGAAGCTCGGCGACAAGGTGTTCGTGCTCGGCCACCACTACCAGCGCGACGAGGTCATCCAGTTCGCCGACGTCACGGGAGACTCCTTCAAGCTGGCCCGGGACGCGGCCGCCCGCCCGGAGGCGGAGTACATCGTGTTCTGCGGTGTGCACTTCATGGCCGAGTCCGCGGACATCCTGACGTCCGACGACCAGAAGGTGGTCCTGCCGGACCTGGCGGCCGGCTGCTCCATGGCCGACATGGCCACGGCCGAGCAGGTCGCCGAGTGCTGGGACGTGCTGACCGAGGCCGGCGTGGCCGAACAGGTCGTGCCCGTCTCGTACATGAACTCCTCCGCGGACATCAAGGCGTTCACGGGCAAGCACGGCGGTCTCATCTGCACCTCCTCGAACGCGAAGCGGGCCCTTGAGTGGGCCTTCGAGCAGGGTGAGAAGGTGCTGTTCCTGCCCGACCAGCACCTCGGCCGCAACACCGCGGTGCGGGACATGGGCCTGTCCCTGGACGACTGCGTGCTCTACAACCCGCACAAGCCGAACGGCGGGCTGACCGCCGAGCAGCTGCGCGACGCGAAGATGATCCTGTGGCGCGGGCACTGCTCGGTGCACGGCCGCTTCTCGCTGGAGTCGGTGGAGGACGTCCGAGCCCGGATACCCGGGGTGAACGTCCTGGTCCACCCCGAGTGCAAGCACGAGGTCGTCGCGGCGGCGGACCAGGTCGGCTCGACCGAGTACATCATCAAGGCCCTGGAGGCCGCGCCCGCCGGTTCGAAGTGGGCGATCGGCACGGAGCTGAACCTGGTCCGCCGCCTGGCGAACCGTTTCGCTCCCGAGGGCAAGGAGATCGTCTTCCTCGACAAGACGGTCTGCTTCTGCTCGACCATGAACCGCATCGACCTGCCCCACCTGGTGTGGGCGCTGGAGTCGCTGGCCGAGGGCAAGCTCGTCAACCGCATCGAGGTCGACAAGGAGACCGAGGCCTTCGCGAAGCTGGCGCTGGAGCGGATGCTGGCGCTGCCGTAGATCCGTCCGCCGCTCACCCCTGGACGGGTTTGTCCTCGGGGTGAGCGGGGTCCAGGGAGAAGACGGTCCCGTCGGGGGCGCCCAGGACGAGCGCGCCCTCGTTCAGCAGCACGGCGGGACCGCTCAGTCCGCCGGAGGACGACACGCTCGTGCGCGGCAGCGTCTCCCACAAGGAAGTGCCCCCGCGCCCGTCGAGGGCCGCCACGCGACCGCTGATGCTGGCCAGGTACAGGGTGCGGGTCCGGGTGTCGTAGGTGGGCGCGCCCGGTTGTTCCAGGCTGGTCTGGGTCTGCCACAGCTGCTTGCCGGTCAGCGGGGACACGGCGGTCACCAGGCCGCTGCGCGAGACGAACCACACGGTGCCGCCCGACAACGTGGGGTACCCCTCGTAGCGCTTCGCCAGCTTCACCGAGGTGAGGACACCGGTGTCCGGGTCCGCCAGCAGGATCCGTTCGTACCCCACGTCCTCGGCGGACAGCTCGTCCACCGTGGCCATCTGCATCATGGCCACCCGCCCGTCGAGGACGCCGAGGATGCCGCTCTCGTCCGGCGTCTTCATGTCCCGTACCGAGCCGTCGGCCGGGTCCAGGGCGAGGAGCCGGTAGCCGCCCGTGGTCAGGACGCCGGCCGGGGTGCACTGGGAGTACACGCCGGCGCCGCTCCCCAGGAAGGCGCAGTAGTAGCCGGAGGGCAGCTTCGCGGTCCAGCGCTCCTTGCCGGTACGCGGTGACCGGGCCGACACGGTCAGGCCGTCGGAGGAGGTCATGAGCAGACCGCCGGACAGGGCGGACTCGATGTTCGCGTGGTCGGCGCGGTCCTTCCACAACTGCTCGCCGGTCTCGGCGTCCAGACCGAGCACGTAGAGCGGGTCGTTCTCCCCGGACTCGCTGGTGATGGACTGCTCGAGGATCACCGCCCCGTCCTGGACGCCGAGCAGCTTGGCGGAGTACGTCCCGCTCTCGGTGCCGGCCGGTACGGTCTCGCCGCGCCAGACGGTCTCACCGGTCTGTGCGTCCAGCCGTACCGGAAGGATGTCGTCGCCCGCGCAGTAGACCGCCGCCTCGTGCACCTGGCAGTCGGGCTTGCCCGCCAGCGCGCCGCCCGATCCCCCCAGCCCCTTCTCGGCGCCGAGGGGGGACGGCTCGAACATCGTCGTCCGCCACGGCTTCCAGCCCTCGGGCAGGGCGGCCCACCGGGAGGTCGGGGCGGGCGCGGGGGGTGCCCCGGCATCGCTCTCCGCCTGCCCCGGCCCGATCAGGAGGTAGGCGGTCAGCCCGAGGGCCAGCGCGCCCACCGTTCCGGTCGCCGCCAGCACGGGGCGGATACGGCGTCGGCGGCCGGACCGGGTCGTCGGCACCGGGTCGGACAGGGTGCCGGGGCGGGTGAGCGATGCCGGGACCGAGTCGCCGCGCAGGGTCACCGTCGGGAAGTCGCCCGTGTCCGCCTCCGGGAGGGCGTTCGCGAACTGCCGTGCCAGATCGTCCAGTTCGGGACGGTCGGCGGCCTCCTTGGCCAGGCAGCGCGCCAGGATGCCGCGCAGCGGCTCGACCAGGCCGTCCAGGACGGGAGCGTCGTGGACCACGCGGTAGGCCGTCAGATAGGGGCTGTCGGCGTCGAAGGGGCCACGCGCCGTCACGGCGTACACCAGCAGCGCGCCGAGGGAGAAGACGTCGGAGGCCGGGCCGACCGTGCGGGCGTCGGTGAGCTGCTCCGGTGACATGAACGGCGGGGTGCCGATCATCTGGCCGGTCTCGGTGAGGGTGTTGTGGTTCTCGGCGGCGCGGGAGATACCGAAGTCGATGACGCGGGGGCCGTCCTCGGCGATCAGGACGTTCGCCGGCTTCAGGTCCCGGTGCACCACCCCGGCCCGGTGGATGTCCCGCAGGGCCTCCACCAGCCCCAGGGCCAGCTGCCGGAGTTCGCCGTCGCGGAGCGCGCCGTGGTCGCGGATGCGCCGGGCCAGGGAGTGGCCGGACACGTACTGAGTGGCCATCCAGGGCCGGGCCGCTTCCGGGTCGGCGTCCACGACGGGCGCGGTGAAGGCGCCGCTGACCTTGCGGACGGCCTCGATCTCCTGCCGGAAGCGGGTGCGGAAGACAGGGTCCTCCGCGTACTGGGCGTGCACCACCTTGACGGCGACCTCGCGGCCCGAACGCGATCTGCCGAGGTAGACCGCTCCCATACCGCCGGCTCCGAGCCGGTCGAGCAGTTTGTACCCGCCGACCGACTTCGGGTCGTCCTTGTGCAGTGGCACCGACCGAATCCCCCTCCCCCGTCACGCCGTTCGAGGCCACAGGATACGTAACGGCGAAGCGCCGGAGGCCGGGTACCGGACCCTGAGGGTCGGTACCCGGCCTCCGGCCGGCCGAATCGGTCACACGGAGGCGGGTTCCGGCTCCTGCGAGGACGGGTCCGCGGCCGACTGTCCGGGCTGTCCGGCCTTCTTCGCCCGCCGGTCCGCCCGCTTCTTCGCCCGGCGCTCCTTGCGGAGCTCCAGCATCGCGTACAGCGTCGGGACCAGGAGCAGGGTGAGCAGGGTCGAGGTGATCAGACCGCCGATCACGACGACCGCGAGGGGCTGGGCGATGAAGCCGCCCTCGCCGGTGACGCCCAGCGCCATCGGGAGCAGGGCGAAGATCGTCGCCAGGGCCGTCATCAGGATCGGGCGCAGCCGGTGCCGGCCGCCCTCGACCACGGCCTCCACGACGCCGTATCCCTGCTTGCGGTACTGGTTGATGAGGTCGATCAGCACGATCGCGTTGGTCACCACGATGCCGATCAGCATCAGCATGCCGATCATCGCGGGGACGCCCATCGGGGTGTCGGTGACGACCAGCAGGCCGATCGCGCCCGTCGCCGCGAACGGGATCGAGACGAGCAGGATCAGCGGCTGGGCCAGCGAGCGGAAGGTCGCGACCAGCAGCATGAAGACGATCGCGATCGCCGCGAGCATCGCCAGGCCCAGGTTCTTGAACGCGTCGTCCTGGTCCTGGGAGACCCCGCCGATCTCGGCCGTGGCACCCGCAGGCAGCTTCAGGGCGTCGAGCTTCGACGTCAGGTCCGCGCTCACCGCGCCGGTGTTGTCGCCGGTCGGCTTGGCGGTGATGGTGGCCGCGCGCTGACCGTCGATCCGGGTCATGGAGACCGGGCCGTTCTCCAGGCGCACGGTGGCGATGTCGCCCAGCTTCACCGTGCCGAGGGACAGGTCCCGCAGCTCCTGGAGCGTCCGGGCCGGCTTCGCCGACGTGATGACGACATCGCGCTCGGTGTCGTCCAGGATCGCCTTGCCCGCCGTCGTGCCGCGGACCGCCTGGGCGACGGCCGCGCCGAGCGTCTGGTCGTTGAAACCGGCCGCCGCGGCCCGGGAGTCGGCCTTGACCGAGATGCGCGGCACGCTCTGCGAGAGGTCGCTGGTGACGTCGGTGACGTCGTCCAGACCGGCCACCGTCCTGCGGACCTGCTCGGCGGCGTCGCGCAGGACCGTCGCGTCCGCGGCCTTCACCACGACGCTGAGGTCCTGGCTGCTGAAGCCGTCACCGGCGGCGACGGTGGTCGTGCCGATGCCGGACAGCCCGTGCAGACTGTCCTCGATGCTGTTCTGCACGTCCTCGAACGGCACCGAGTCGTCCAGCATCACCTGGTACGACGCCTGGTTGGTGTCCGTGCCGCCGCCGAAGGCCGCCATGAAGCCGGAGGAGCCGATGGTGACCTGGTAGTCCTTGACGCCCTTGGTGTCGCCGAGCAGCTTCTCGACCTTCTTCGCCTGCGCGTCGGTCGCCGCCAGGCTGGCGCCGGGCTTCAACTCCTGCTTGACGGTGAGGACTTCCTGCTCGCCCTGGTCGAAGAAGTTCGTCTTCAGCAGCGGCGCCATGCCGAACGTGCCGATGAGGATCACGGCCGCGAGCGCCAGGCTCGTCAGACGGCGCCTCGTCGCGAACCGCAGGACGGGGACGTAGAGGCGCTGAAGACGGCTCTTTGCCTCCTTCTCCTCGGCCTGGCGGCGGGCCTCCTCGGCGTCCTCGGGGGTTCCCTTCGGGGGACGCAGGAACCAGTACGACAGGACCGGTACGACCGTCAGCGAGACCAGCAGGGACGCCAGCAGCGCGGCCGTCACGGTCAGGCTGAAGGAGCCGAACAGCTCGCCCACCATGCCGCCGACCAGGCCGATCGGCAGGAAGACGGCGACCGTGGTGAGCGTCGAGGACGTCACCGCGCCGGACACCTCGCGGACCGCCCTGAGGATCGCCTCCTGGCGCTCCTCGCCGTAGCCGAGGTGCCGCTTGATGTTCTCCAGGACCACGATCGAGTCGTCGACGACCCGGCCGATGGCGATGGTCAGCGCGCCCAGCGTCAGCATGTTCAGGGACAGGTCGCGCGTCCACAGCACGATGAGGGCGAGGACGACGGAGAGCGGGATCGACACCGCCGTGACCAGCGTCGAGCGGATCGACGCCAGGAACACCAGGATGACGAGGACCGCGAAGAGCAGACCGAGGGCGCCCTCGGTGGTCAGGCCGTCGATGGCCTTGGAGACCGCCGGGCCCTGGTCGCTGACGACGGTGATCGTCGCGCCGGAACCGAGGTCCTCCCGCAGGCCGGGCAGCTTGTCCTCGACCGCGTCCGAGATGGCGACCGCGCTGCCGTCGTGGTCCATGGTGACCATGACGGCGAGGCTCGGCCTGCCGTCGGTGCGGGTGATGGAGTCGGCGGGGGCCTGCTGCTGTTCGACGGTGGCGATGTCGGCGAGACGCACCGGCTTCCTGGCCGCGGCCCCCTGGCCGGTGATCATCAGGTCCTGGATCTGCTTCAGCGAGGTGAAGCCGCCGCCGACCTGGACGGTGCGGTTGGCGCCGCCCTCGTCGAAGGAGCCGGCCGGGACGGTGGCGCCGCCCGCCTGGAGCGACTGGCTCAGGTCCTGCGTGGTCAGGCCCGCCTTCGCGAGCTTCGCGTCGTCGGGGGTGACGCTGACCTGGAGGTCGCGCACACCGTCGACGGTGACCTGGCCGACGCCGTCGATGTCCTTCAGCGCCGGTACGACCGTCCGGTCGAGCCGGTCGGCCAGCGCCTGCTGGTCCTGGCCGGAGGTGACGGCGAGGACGACGGTCGGGATGTCGTCCGTCGAGCCGGCCACCACCTGCGGGTCCACGTCGTCCGGAAGCTGGACGCGGGCCCGGTTGACGGCCTGCTGGACGTCGGAGACGAGCTGCTGGGTGTCGTTGCCGTAGTCGAAGGACGCCATGATCACGGCGTTGCCCTCGCTGGCCGTCGAGGTGACGCCCGAGATGCCGTCGACGGCCTCCAGGTTGTCCTCGATGGGCTCGACGACCTGCTTCTCGACCACGTCCGGGGGTGCGCCCTGGTAGGGCGCGACCACGGACACGACCGGGAGTTCGATGGTGGGCAGCAGTTGCTGCTTCAGCTGTGGGATCGCGATCGCCCCGAAGGCGAGCGCGATGATGGACATCAGGCCTATCAGGGCCCGTTGAGCGAGGCTGAATCTGGACAGCCAGGACATGAGTAAGGGTTCTCTCTTCTGTGAGCGGCAGAAGTGGCCCTTACACCCTGTGCCATCGGCATACGGGATTCCCTAGCCCCCAGGTCCAGTTCCTTATCCGGCGCATACTCCGGGCGCAGTACGGCCGGGTGGAGCTCACTCCACCCTTGGACGGACCAGCCCCGACTCGTACGCGATCACCACCAGCTGGGCCCGGTCCCGGGCGCGCAGCTTGGCCATGGCCCGGTTGACGTGCGTCTTCACGGTCAGCGGGCTGACCTCCAGGCGCTCGGCGATCTCGTCGTTGGAGTGCCCGCCCGCGACCTGGACCAGCACCTCGCGCTCCCGCACGGTCAGCGCGTCCAGGCGCTGTGCGCGGTCGGGGTCGCGCTCGTCGTCGGCCGCGTCGCTCTGCGCGAGGAACCGGGCGATCAGGCCCTTGGTGGCCGTCGGCGACAGCAGCGCCTCGCCGCCGGCCGCGACCCGGATCGCGCTGAGGAGTTCCTCGGGTTCGGAGCCCTTGCCGAGGAAGCCGGAGGCACCCGCGCGCAGCGACTGCACGACGTAGTCGTCGACCTCGAAGGTGGTGAGGATGACGATCCGGACATGGGCCAGGGAGGGGTCCTCGCTGATCACGCGGGTGGCGGCGAGGCCGTCCATGCCGGGCATCCGGATGTCCATCAGGACGACGTCGGCGCGCTCCGCCCGGGTCAGCCGCACCGCCTCCGCGCCGTCGGACGCCTCCCCCACCACCTCCATGTCGGGCTCGGAGTCGACGAGCACCCGGAAGGCGCTGCGCAGCAGGGCCTGGTCGTCGGCGAGCAGGACACGGATGGTCATGCGGGGTCCTCCGCAGCACGGGAACGGGTCTTGACCGGCAGGATCGCATGGACGCGGAAGCCGCCTCCGTAGCGGGGACCGGTGGTCAGGGTGCCGCGCAGGGCGGTGACCCGCTCGCGCATGCCGAGCAGTCCGTGGCCGCCGCCTTCGTGCGGGTCCTCGTCTTCGCCGGCGCCGTCGTCCAGGACGGTGATCTCGATGTTCGGTCCTACGCGTACGACGCTGACCTCGGCCTTCGCCTCGATCCCGGCGTGCTTCTGCACATTGGTGAGGGCCTCCTGGATCACCCGGTAGGCGGCCAGGCCGACGGCCGCGGGCAGGGCGGTGCCGTGGTCGGCGCGGGCCACCTCGACATGCAGTCCGGCGTTGCGGAAGGTGCCGACGAGTTCGTCGAGGCGGTCGAGCCCCGGTGCCGGTTCGGTGGGGGCCTCGGGGTCGCCGGACTGGCGGAGCAGGCCGACGGTGGCGCGCAGTTCGTTGAGCGCCGAGCGGCTGGCCTCCCGTACGTGGGCCAGGGCCTCCTTGGCCTGGTCGGGCCGCTTGTCCATGACGTGCGCGGCCACGCCCGCCTGGACGTTGACCAGGGCGATGTGGTGGGCGACGACGTCGTGCAGGTCGCGGGCGATGCGCAGGCGTTCCTCGGCGACCCGGCGGCGGGCCTCCTCCTCGCGGGTGCGTTCGGCCTTCTCGGCGCGCTCGCGGATGGCCTGGACGAAGGCGCGGCGGCTGCGGACGGCGTCGCCGGCGGTGGCGCCGATGCCGGTCCAGGCGAAGATGCCGAGGTTCTCCTGGGCGTACCAGGGCAGCGGGCCGACGAGCATCGCGGCGCCGGTCAGGACGGTCATGGTGAGCAGACCGACCCGCCAGGTGGTGGGGCGGTCGGTGGTGGAGGCGACCGTGTAGAGGGCGATGACGGCGGCCATGGCGACCGGCGCGCGGGGGTCGCCGGTGACGAGCTCGACGACGGAGAAGGTGCCGGTCAGGGCGAGGACCGTCATCGGGGCGCGGCGGCGGAACACCAGGGCGACGGCGGCGACGGTGATGAGGACGAGGCTGAGGGGGGCGGGGGTGCGCAGGATCCAGCTGACGTCGTGCTCGCCGTGCGGGTCGACGAACGAGCCGGCCACCATGCAGGCGAGGACGCCGGCCGCCAGGGTCGCGTCCAGCGCCAAGGGGTGCGCCTTCATGTGGCGCCGGGCGCGTTCGAGGGTGCTCACATCTGCCAACCGTACGGGGGCCTGCCGGGGGCGGAGCGGGGGGTGGCTGTACGTTTCCGGGAGCGTGGCCGTTGGTTTCGGTTGCCGTCCCCAGGGGGCTCCGCCCCCTGGACCCCCGATCGGCCCTTAAGGGGCCTCGTCCTCGAACGCCGGACGGGCTGAACATGTCACCCGGGGATCAAGCCGTCGTCGCTCAGTAGTTCCCGTACCTCGTCCAAGGTGGCGTCCGGGGACGGGAGGATGAGTTCGGACGGCTCCAGGGAGTCGTCGGGCAGGGGGTCGCCCAGTTCGTGGACTTTGGTGAGCAGGGCCTGGAGGGTGCGGCGGAAGCCGGGGCCGTCGCCGTTCTCCATTTCGGCCAGGAGCTCGTCGTCCAGTTTGTTCAGCTCGGTGAGGTGGCTGTCGGCCAGCCTCACCTGCCCCTCCCCCATGATCCGTACGATCATGACGCCCTCCTAGGCGTGGGACCCGCTCACTGCTTGTCGAAGCGCGGGGTGTCCTGCGGCTGCTGCGGGGACTGCTGCTGGCTCGTGCCACCTTCGATGGCCTGCTGCCCGGGGCCGCCACCGGCGAGCTCCGCCTTCATGCGTTGCAGTTCCAGCTCTACATCCGTACCACCGGAGAGCCGGTCCAGCTCGGCCTGGATGTCGTCCTTGTGCATCCCGGACTGGTCGTCCAGGGCGCCGGAGGCGAGGAGCTCGTCGATGGCGCCGGCGCGGGCCTGGAGCTGGGCGGTCTTGTCCTCGGCACGCTGTATGGCCAGGCCGACGTCGCCCATCTCCTCGGAGATGCCGGAGAAGGCCTCGCCGATCCGGGTCTGCGCCTGGGCCGCGGTGTAGGTGGCCTTGATGGTCTCCTTCTTGGTGCGGAAGGCGTCGACCTTGGCCTGGAGCCGCTGGGCCGCCAGGGTGAGCTTCTCCTCCTCGCCCTGGAGCGTCGCGTGCTGGGTCTCCAGGTCGGTCACCTGCTGCTGGAGCGCCGCGCGGCGGGAGAGCGCCTCGCGGGCCAGGTCCTCGCGGCCCAGCGCGAGCGCCTTGCGGCCCTGGTCCTCCAGCTTCGACGACTGGGACTGCAGCTGGTTCAGCTGGAGTTCCAGGCGCTTGCGCGACGTGGCCACGTCGGCCACCCCGCGGCGCACCTTCTGAAGCAGCTCCAGCTGCTTCTGGTACGAGTAATCGAGGGTTTCGCGCGGGTCCTCGGCCCGGTCAAGGGCCTTGTTCGCCTTCGCGCGGAAGATCATCCCCATACGCTTCATGACACCGCTCATGGGCTTCGCGCGCCCCCTTCTGACCGAGTCCAGCTCCAGCTCTGCGACAGAACCCACAGTACGGGCCCTGCATCCATTGACGCACTGTTCGGGGACGGATGCGCTCCTCCCCAAGGACGACTGACCAAAGCCTTGCTCCGGCGTAAGGAGTAGGTGACCTTCAGGGTGAGCACCGGGCCTCCGGACGGCCACCCCGTCGTCCTCTGTTGTCCCTCTACAGACGACTGGTGTTGCCGGATCGTTCCCCACCGGGCTGGGGTCCATGCGCACTCACCACGTACCCTTGGGTTTTGTGTTCCGTAGCCGTGCCACCAAGGAAGAGAAGGCCGCGGTCGCCGACAAGGCGCCGCTGACCGACTCCAAGCAGATCCGCGACCCGCAGGCCCCCAAGGGTCGGCCCACGCCCAAGCGCAGTGAGGCCCAGTCCCAGCGCCGCAGCGTCGCCACCACGCCGAGCAATCGCAAGGAGGCGGCCAAGCGCCAGCGCGACGAGCGCCGTGCGCAGATGGAGCGGCAGCGCCAGGCGCTGGCCGGCGGCGACGAGCGCTACCTGCCCGTGCGGGACAAGGGCCCGGTGCGCAAGTTCGCCCGTGACTTCGTCGACTCGCGGTTCAACGTCGCGGAGTTCTTCCTGCCGATGGCCGTGGTCATCCTCGTGCTGAGCATGGTGCAGGTGGCCTCGCTCCAGAGCGTGGCGCTGTTGCTGTGGCTGGTCGTGATCGTGCTGATCGTGCTCGACTCGTTCCTCACCGGGTTCCGGCTGAAGAAGCGGCTGGCCGAGCGCTTCCCGGACCAGAGCCGGAAGGGCGCGGTCGCCTACGCCCTGATGCGCTCTCTCCAGATGCGTCGCCTCCGGCTGCCGAAGCCGCAGGTCAAGCGCGGAGAGCGGCCCTGAGCACGACGGCTTTCTCCGGGGACGCGGCGGATGCCTGGCTGAGCAGGCTGGGCGCACTGCGGGATGTCGTACGACAGGAGCTGGTGGCCCGGCAGCTCGACGAGCAGATAATCGGGCGGTTCCCGGTCGGGAAGCGGCTGAGGGTGCTCGACGTGGGGATGGGCCAGGGCACGCAGGCGCTGCGGCTGGTCCGGGCCGGACACAAGGTGACCGGTCTCGAACAGGACGCCAGGATGGTCGCCGCGGCCCGCGAGACGCTGTCCGGGGAGCCCGAGGGCATCCGGGAGCGGATGCGGATCATCGAGGGCGACGGCCGGGACACCGGGGTGCACTTCCTGCCCGGCAGCTTCGACGTCGTGTTGTGCCACGGCGTACTGATGTACGTCGAGGAGCCGGATCCGCTGCTCGCGGGGCTGGCCCGGATGCTCGCGCCCGGCGGGCTGCTGTCGCTGCTCGTGCGCAACGGCGACGCGCTGGCGATGCGGCCGGGCCTGTCCGGTGACTGGGCCGGGGCGCTGGCCGCCTTCGACACCACCGCCTACCGCAACCGGCTGGGCCTCGACGTCCGCGCCGACCGCCTGGGCACCCTCACCGCGACGCTCGCGGGGATCGGGGCGCCCCTCCAGGCCTGGTACGGCGTGCGGGTCTTCACGGACACGGCGCCGGACGGGGCCGAGATGCCGGCCGACGCGGAGGCCCTGCTGGCGGTCGAGGAACGGGCGGGGCGGACGGATCCGTATCGCGGGGTGGCGGCGCTGCTGCATCTGTGCGGGGTGCGCGGCTGAGCGCGGCCGTGTGCCGCCCCTGAGCGCGGTCGTGTGCCGCCCCGAGCCCGTTCGGGTGTGTGTCTCACCGGGTCCGGAGGTGGGCGAGGGTGCCGTCGCGGCCCTCGCCCGTCCGCGTCACGCCTCTTCGGCGGACTTCAGGCTCATCGGGCCGTAGATCTCGGTCGCGTCCTCGAACAGCCGCACCTGGTCCGCGCCTCCGGCGAGCAGTGCCTTCCAGTGCTCTCCGAGCCATGACTCGGCGTCCCCTTGAGTGGTGAACTCCTCGGGCTCCACCGCGGGCGGGACCTCCGCGTTGTCCGTCTTCTCGAATCGCCACGTCCATGTCGCCATGCAGGCCTCCTTAATACGGACACGTTCCGTGGTTGAGCCTATGCGTTCCGCTGGGTCCGGCGGAACAAGATCGCGGCAGTCGTTCGGCCCCGGGACGGCGGGGCGGCTCTGCGCGCGCATGATCAACAGTGACCGGCGAGAATTGTCCGCGTGGAACTGACTTTGCTCGGCACCGGCGCTCCCCGCGGCCTCCCCCGTCCCGGCTGTCCCTGTGCTGCCTGCGCGACCACCGTCGGGCAGGACGCGCGGGGGGCCACCGCCGTCCTCGTCGACGGGACACTGCTGCTCGATCTGACCCCCGGGGCCGCCTTCGCCGCCGCGCGGGCCGGGCATTCGCTCGGGGGTGTGCGGCAGGTGCTGCTGTCGCATCCGCATGACGGGCCGCCGGTGGAGGTGCCCGCCGGGCTGCCGCAGCCGGGGCGGGTGCCGGACGGGCGGGAGCTCGCGCTGCTGACGGGGCATCGGGTGCGGGCGGTGGCGATGGACGCGCCGGGGACCGGGTACGCGGTGCACGGGCCGGACGGGCAGCGGCTGCTGTATCTGCCGCCGGGGGGTGCGCCCGCCGGTCTTGAGCAGGGGAACGGGGAGCCGTACGACATGGTGCTCGCCGATGTCGTGGGGCGGCCGGACGCCCTGGCGCGGCTGCGGGCGGTGGGCGCGGTCGGGCCCACGACGGACGTCGTCGCCGTCCATCTCGACCACGACGTGCCGCCGGGCCCCGAACTGCGGCGCAGGCTGGCCGCGGCCGGGGCCCGGGCCGTGCCCGACGGGGCGACGCTGGTCGTCGGCGTCTACGAGGACGTACCGGACGTGCCGCGCCGGACGCTGGTGCTGGGCGGGGCGCGGTCCGGGAAGTCGGTGGAGGCCGAGCGGCGTCTGGAGGCGTTCCCGGACGTGCTGTACGTCGCGACCGGCGGGTCGCGCAGCGGGGACACCGAGTGGGCCTCCCGGGTCGCCGCGCACCGGGAGCGGCGGCCGGGATCCTGGCGTACGGCCGAGACCTGCGACCTGGTGCCGTTGCTGAAGGACGACGGGGCACCGCTCCTGATCGACTGCCTGTCCCTGTGGCTGACGGACGCGATGGACGCCGTCGGCGCCTGGGACGACGCCGAGTGGGCCGACGGCGGTGAGCGGGAACTGCGCTCGCGGATCCGGGAGTTGACCGAGGCCGTGCGAGCCACCCGGCGGACCGTCGTCGCCGTGTCGAACGAGGTCGGCTCGGGAATCGTGCCGGCCACCGCGTCCGGGCGCCGCTACCGGGACGAACTCGGGCGCCTGAACACGGCGTTCGCGGCCGAGTGCGAACAGGTACTGCTGGTGGCGGCGGGGCAGGCGCTGGTCCTACGGGGCTGAGTCGTCCTCGGGCGCTTGCGCGGTGGGGGGTGCTGGGGGGAGAGGCGGTGTCTGGGGCATGGGGGGTGTCTTGGGCGGGCCCGGTGTCTTGGGCGGGGCTGTTTTCTTGGCCGGGGCGGGCCTCTTGGGCGAGGTGGCTTTCTTGGCCGAGGTTGCTTTCTTGGGCGAGGCGGGTCGCTTGGGCGAGGCGGCCTTCTTGGCCGAGGTGGCTTTCCTGGCCGAGGTGGCCTTCTTGGCCGGGGCCGGCGCCTTGGGCTGAGCCTGGCCCTGTGGCGAGGGCGGCGAGGGCGGCGTCGTGGGCGCGGGTGGCGCCTGTGGTGGAGGTGGCGCTGTGGGTGGGGCCGGTGGCCGGGGCGGAGGCGGTGGCGTGGGGCGTGCCTGGGCCGGGAGTTCGGCGGGAAGGGCGGGTGCGGGCGCGTTCTTGCGGGCGATCAGGCGGTACGTCTTGGAGAAGCGGGTGGGGGTGAGGGCCAGCGCGAGGGCGTGGTCCAGGGCCCGGGTCGCGGAGAGCAGGGGGGTGGACAGCCACGGGGGCAGGGCGCGGGGCAGGGTCCGGCTCAGGGCGGTGGACAGGTCGAGGGGGATGTGCGCGGCACGGCGGCCCGTCCTGACGATCGTGCAGCCGTGGGACTCCAGCTCCGAGCGGAGGTCGTCGCGGGTGAGCGCGCCGTACGGATGGGTGCCCTCGACGAGGAGGTGGCCGCCGGGGCGGAGGACGGCCAGGGCGGCGCGGAGTTCCGCCCGGGGGTCCGGGGTGTGCGGCAGATGGTGGAGCATGCTGACGACGTCGTAGCGGGCCCGGAGGCGTGCGGTGAGCCGGGGGTCCGCGAGGTGGCCGAGGTAGGCCTCCTCAAGGCGCTCGGTCCGCCAGGCCCACTCGATCCCGGGGTGGGAGTCCACCCCGTCGAAGGCCGTGTAGGGGAAGAACTCCCGGGCCGCGTCGGGGAATTCGGCGACCCCTGTGCCCACGTCCAGCCAGCTCTCCGGCTCGGGGAACGCCAGCATCACGCGGGCGGTGGAACGGAGGCGCCGTGCGGAAGGTGCGGTGGGTACGGGCGGTGCGGACACGGCGACTCCCGGGGTGGACGACAATCCACAGCAAAACGGAACGTATGGGATGCCGATCTTGAGTGCAACGACGTCGTCCCGTCGTCGTGGCGATGTGGCGCCTCCCTGTTCGATCAGGGCCGGTACTGTTCGGCGAATGAGCTCGCTTAATCTCGACGACTTCTCCGATCTGATCGAGCGCCCCGACGGGGGTGTGCGGCGCGACGCCGAGGCGCGCCGGGAGCGTCAGATCGTGCCGCCCGGGTCGCTGGGCCGCCTCGACGAACTGGGTGAGTGGCTGGCCGCGGCGCAGTCCGCGGTGCCGGTGCGGCCGATCGAGCGGCCGCGGGTGGTGCTCTTCGCCGGTGACCACGGCATCGCCGAACTGGGCGTCTCCGCGCACCCCGCGGGCAGCGCCGTGGAGTTGGTGCGCGAGGTCCTCGACGGCGGCCGGCCGGTGTCCGTGCTGGCCCGGCGGCTCGGGGTGCCGGTGCGGGTGGTCGACATGGCGCTGGACTGCGATCCGGAAACGCTGCCCGAGGATGTCGTACGGCATCGGGTGCGGCGCGGCAGCGGGCGGATCGACGTCGAGGACGCGCTGACCGCCGAGGAGGCGGAGGCCGCCTTCCGGGCCGGGATGGCGGTGGCCGACGAGGAGGCCGACTCCGGTACGGATCTGGTGGTGCTCGGCGATGTGAGCGTGGGCGGGACCACCGTGGCGGGCGTGCTCATCGCCGCGCTGTGCGGGACCGACGCGTCGGTGGTGACCGGGCGGGGCGGCCAGGCGATCGACGACCTGGCGTGGATGCGCAAGTGCGCGGCGATCCGCGACGCGCTGAGGCGGGCCCGGCCCGTGCTCGGGGAGCAGCTCCAGCTGCTGGCGACCGTGGGCGGCGCCGACCTCGCGGCGATCACGGGGTTCCTGTTGCAGAGCGCGGTGCGGAAGCTGCCGGTGATCCTGGACGGGGTCGTGGTGGCCGCCTGCGCACTGGTGGCGCAGCGGATCGCGTTCCGTGCGCCGGACTGGTGGCTGGCCGGGCAGAGCAGCGGGGAGCCGGGGCAGGGCAAGGCGCTGGACCGGATGGCCCTGGAGCCGCTGCTCGACCACGGGGTGACCGTCGGCGAGGCGGCGGGCGCGCTGCTGGCGCTGCCGCTCGTGCAGGCCGCGGCGGCACTGGCCGCCGAGCTGCCGGAGAAGCCGGAGGAGCCGGCGGCTGCCGACGAGGAGCCCGAGAAGGAAGAGCCGGAGAAGGAAGAGCAGTAAATCCAGACATAACGAGATCCAGGTCACCCGGGTCCCACTCAACTCCGCGGCATTCCGGTAGGTCTTCGCTCGTGGCGCACGCCAGGCGCCGTGCGCACCGAGGAGACGGACGGGGACCGCCGGATGAACACGCTCGCCCGCTGGGCACGCGCCGAATGGGGACGGCTGTACGTCACCGTGCGCGAGCCGCTCCTCGAAAGGCGCTGGCGGGCACTCCCCCTCACCGTCGGGGCCGTGTGCCTGACCGGCGCGATGCACTTCGTGCAGAACCGGTCCTGGGGCTTTCGGCTCGTGCAGAACGTCGGGGCGGTGCGCGCCGAGGACCCGCTCGGGGCGGCCCTCCTGCGCACGCCCCTGTCGCTCTTCGTACCGGCCCTGGACCTGCCCGTCTGGGGTGCGCTGGCGCAGATCCTGATCGTGTTCGGGATCGCCGAGATCTGTCTGGGCCGGTGGCGCACCCTGGCCCTCGCCTACACGGCCACCCTCGCCGGGACGCTGTACGCCCGCCTGGGCGTCTGGCTGGGCCCGGACCATCCGCTGGGCCTGCCCGCCTCGGACGCCCATGTCGTGGACACCGGCCCGTCGGCGGCCGTGGTCGGTCTCGCCGTCTTCCTCGGCTGTCGCTACGGCGCGTACGTCACGGCGGGTGCGGTGATCGCGGCGATGGTCGGCGAGGTGGCGCTGAAGGAGAATCTGGCCGGCAAGGAACATCTGGCGGCGATCGCCGCGGTGCTGGTGCTGTGCGGGGTGTCGGCGCTGCGTCAGCGCCGTTCCAGGGGCAGGGTCGGCACCGGATCCGGTTTGCCGCCGATCCAGTCCTGAAGCCTGCGGCGGGGGCCCGCCCAGCGGCGGTCGTGGTGGTACGCCCGCAGGGTGGACCTGGCCCGGGCGCGCGGACGGCGGCGATAGAAGCGCCGGGCCCAGAAGGAGCCCGGGCGGGCCAGCCGGACGACGCCGATCAGACCGATCACGGGGACGATCACACTGAAGATCGCCATCCGGCCCTTGCCCTTGCTCAGCACGAGCAGCGCGAAGAGGAAGTTGACCCCCACAGTCGAGATGACGCTCCCCCGGTCCCTGAGCTCCTCCTGGGTCATGTCGTTGACGCCGAACGGCGAGAACCCCGCGAGCATCAGACCGACCAGCGCGGCGGTGAGGACGACGACCTCGACGCTCTTGCGGCCCTCCTCGGACCAGTAGACGTCGTCGAGGTGCAGGATCAGCGCGAACTCGTCCAGCACCAGGCCCGCGCCCATGCCGAAGACCACCGCGAAGACGGCCGAGCCGAACCCGTGCCGGGCACTGGCGACGGCCCCGAACCCTCCGGTGACGGTGAGGACGACTCCGGGGACGACGTGATGGATGTGCACCCCGCCGGCCTTCACATTGCCGAAGGGGCCCTTGCCCGCCCGGATGAGACGCGTGATGACCCGGGTGATCAGAAAGGTCAGCACGAACGCCGCCAGCGCGAGCAGCAGCGGCAGCTTGCCCGGTTCGACGATGTTGCGATGCAGCCAGTGGCCCATGACGCCCAGTCTCCCGGCCGACGGGACGGGCCGCCCGGCGGCTACGACGACCGGGCTAGTCTGCGGGCATGTCCATGATCCCGCCGCTCGACGGTCTCCGTTTCGCCTTCGGCACGCTCAGTGTGCTTCCCGTGAAGGTGAGCCGCTGGGACCGGGAGGCCGCGCGGGGCGGGATGCTGGGGGCTCCGCTGGTCGGGCTGGTGGTGGGGGGTGTCGCCGGTGTCGCCGGGCTGCTGCTGCTCGTCCTCGGTGCGTCCGCTCTGCTCGCCGCGGTCGCCTCCGTGGCCGTGCCCGCCGTTCTCACCCGGGGGCTCCATCTCGACGGGCTCGCCGACACGGCGGACGGTCTGGGGAGCGGTAAGCCCGCCGAGGACGCGCTGCGGATCATGAAGCAGTCGGACATCGGGCCGTTCGGGGTGATCACCCTGCTCTTCGTGCTGCTCGCGCAGGTGGGGGCGCTCGCGCAGGTCTACGGCGAGTCGTGGGCGCGGGGGGTGGTGGCCGCGGTGGTCTCGGCGACCACCGCGCGTCTCGCGCTCACCCTCGCCGCCCGCGCCGGCGTGCCGGCCGCCCGGCCGGAGGGGCTGGGGGCGGCCGTCGCGGGTGTGGTGCCGGTACGGGGAGCGGTTCTCGCCGCCGCCGCGGTGACGCTGGGGGCGGTGGGGGCGGGGGCGCTCTTCGGGGCGTACGACGCCCTCCGCGCCGGTCTGGCGGTCCTGGCCGCTCTCGCTGTCGCCGAGCTGCTGCTGCGGCACTGCACCCGGCGGTTCGGCGGGGTGACCGGGGACGTGTTCGGGGGGCTGGCGGAGACGGCGGGGACGACGGCACTGGTGGTGCTGACGCTCGCCCTCTGACGTCAGCAGGCCTTCCGCCACACCCCCAGCTCGTACTTCTTCAGCAGCGAACTCAGCTTCAGCCGCCGCGACTCGGTGCAGAAGCGGCTCGTCGGCAGTTCGTACTCCACGTGGAAGACGGCCTTGCCGGCCTTGATGAACGGGCTCATGGCCGCGCATTCGTCGTACTGCGCGCACTGCTCGTTCACCGCGAAGTCGAAGTCGTCCACCAGCCGCGGGATCTGGTCGAGGTCGTTCTTCAGGCCGACGGACATGCCCCGGTCGTGGGCCAGCTTCGCGATCAGACGGTTGTAGCGGAGCTGGTCGGAGGCCTTCAGGGGGAAACCGGTGCGGTTCTGGTAGCCGTCCATGTTGTCGGGCTCGACCGCGTCGAAGCCCTTGTCGCGGCACATGTCGAGGCGGGCCGCCATCAACGGCTCCAGCACGTCCGTGCGGCGGATGTCGAGCCATCGTTCGCCCTCCCAGCCGTTGCCGCGGCCGAGGACCGACCGGGGGAACTCCTCGGCGTCGGGGCGCCAGTCCTCCCAGGCGCCGGTGGAGAGGTAGCAGATGACCTTGCGGCCGTCGCGGTGGAGGGCGGCGACGGTGCGCTCTGACTGGTCGAAGCCGTCGATGTCGTAGACCGGTACGTCGACGGTGGTGTCGAGGCGGCCGCTCAGCTGCCACTGCCAGGCCACGCCGGGGCGTGGCCGCCAGCGCTCGCCGGTCGGCTCGTCGGTGCCGTCGTCGGGCGTGGTCGTGCAGGCCGCCAGCAGCAGGATCAGGGCGGCCGGCAGGATCGGGCGTCTCACCGGGTGGGCTCCAGGGTGTGGGGCAGTGTTCCCCAGGGATGATCTCCCGATCCGGGGACCGCGCAGTACACCGAGGCGCCGCGTGCGCGGGCGAGGCCGGCCGGATCGGCGCCGTGCGGAACGCCGTGGACGAGGTGGCACTGCCGTACGCCGGACGGCCCGCGCCAGGGCCGCAGTTCGCGGTACGCCGTCCAGGTGCCCTCGAAGGTCACGAGGACGTCGGCGATGCGGGCGTAGCAGGGGTGGGGCGTGGTGCCGTGGTTGAGGACGAGCGTGTGGCAGCCGACGCCCCAGGCCGCCGTGGCGAGCAGTTGGTAGTGCCGGAACTCCTCGGGGCCCGCGGCCACCTGGTCCAGGAAGGCGCCGTCGGCGCCGTACCAGTCGCAGTGCCGGGCGAGGTCGGCGACGACCTCCGGGCGGGGCCGGTGGCCGTAGGCGGTGTCGGTGTACCCGAGCACGCGTACGCCCGCGCCCCGCAGCCGCTCGGCCACCTTCACGAAAGCCGGGTCGGGGCGGTCGCCGGGGCCGCTCGCCGGGTTGAGGACGACGCCGTAGAGGCGGGGCGCGGCCTCGACGATGGCGTCCCACTCGGCGGGGCGGACGGAGGGATGCTCGTAGTACGGGACCAGCAGAGTGCTCATCGGTGGGCGGTCGCTCTCCCCAGCAGGGCACAGACCAGGGCGGCCAGGGTGGCCGCGGCGGTGCCGTAGACGATCAGGCCGACCCGGTGCGGGTCGCCGGTGTGGGTGACCAGGGCGAGGGTCTGGGCGAGGGCGGCCGCGCAGCAGACCGTCGCCGCGCCGGCCACCGCGCCGAAGGACTGGAGCAGCAGACCGGTCCACAGGACGACACCCAGCAGGAGCAGCCCGGCCAGGCGGATGCCACCCAGGCTCTGCGCGTGCGGCCACAGGGCCGAGGTGAGGACGCTGAGGACGAGCAGGCTGGCCAGGTAGCCGGTCAGGCACTGGACGACCGTGCGGGCCGTGGTGCGCCAGAAGGCCTTGGGTGTGCTGCTGGAACGCAGTCCGGCGAGGCTGCCGCTGCGGAAGCGGTACAGCAGCCACTCGGCTGGGCCCATGCTGAGGGTGAGTGCGACGGCGGCTGGGGCGGCGATGGCGCTCTGTTGGTCTCCCGTCAGGGCGTCTCCCAGGGAGGCGTAGACGACTAGGACGCCGGTGCCGAGGCCGAAGAGGGCGTAGGGGAGGGAGGCGGTGAGTCGAGGGCCCGTTGTCGTGGGTCGGCTGCGGGTCCATCGTGGCTGGTCGCGCAGTTCCCCGCGCCCCTTTCGGGGCGCTACCTCACGTAGGCCAAGTAGTGCCACCACTGTCAGCGAGCCCAGCAGCAGAATGAGCCTCGCGGCGTCCGGTACGGGATGCACGAACGTGAAAACGGCACCCACCGCCATCGGCGACAAAGCGGCCAGCAGCGCTCGTTCGCGGCCCATGACCAGCAGGACGGTCGCCGCGCCCAGGTAGACGGACTGGCCGGCGGCGAAGACCACCGCGGTCGGGTGGGCGGTGCCGGCGACCGCCGAGGCGACCAGGGTGCCGAGGAGTACTCCCAGCAGTGTTCCGATGAGGAGGGAGTGGCGGGCTGCCGGGCGGTCGCCGAGGCCGAGCCAGGAGTACGCGCGGTGGGCGAGCCCCTGGTTCCAGGTCCAGCCGGCCAGGGCGCCGGCCAGCAGCGGGACCGTGCCCGCCGGGAGGCCGAGGTCGCCGCGCGGGCCGGCGAGGAAGGGCGCGCCCAGCACATAGCCGAAGCCGGGGAGGGCGAAGACGACCCCGCGCAGCAGACAGCCCAGCAGACCGACCTGCCAGGGGTCGTGGACCGGGCCCTCCGGTTCGGGGTGCCGGCGTTCGACCCGTTCGTAGAGTTCCTCGGCGAGCGCGAAGGAGTTCTTCACGCCGTACCGCTCGCGTATCTGGTCGTCGGAAAGGCCGTCGGACTCCAGCAGGGCCGCTATCTCGTCGGGGTGGACGGCGGCGGCCACGAAGTCGTCGAGGCGCTCGGCAAGTTCGTCGACCGGGTCGGGCGCGGCCCAGCTGGGGGTGCGCTGCCGGGGGATGGCGGGGAGGGTGTCCGGGCCGGAGCCGGGAGGCATCCAGAGGCTGCCGCTCACCAGTCGGTCCCGTCCGTGGCGACCGCCGCGTACCAGGGGTCGCGCAGTTCGAGGGTCCAGTCGGCGACCGTCTCCAGCGTGGGCTCGTAGACCTCGGTGCTGCCCGCGAGTTCCTGGTAGATCGTCCGGAAGGCGTCCACGGAACGGCGGAGGGTGAACCGGTCGATGACCCGCTGGCGGGACAGTTCGCCCAGTTCCAGGCGCCGTCGGTCGTCGCGCAGCAGGCTCAGCGCGGCGGCGGCCATCTTCTCCGGCTCGCGCGGCGGGACCACCAGACCGGTGTCGCCGACCGCCTCGCGGACTCCGCCGACGTCGGTGGAGACCGTCGTACGGCCGCAGGACATGGCCTCGATGATGGAGAACGGGAAGCCCTCGGAGATCGAGGACAGCATGACGACGTGGCCGGCCGCGTAGGCGCGCCAGACCTCGCTGATGCGGCCCTCGAAGGTGAGGCCGTCGGTGACGCCGAGTTCGGCTGCGAGCTTCTCCAGGCGGGTGCGGTAGGCCTCGCCGCCGGGCGGTACCGGGCCGAAGAGCCGGAGCCGGGTCTCGGGGATCTCGGCGCGGACCGCGGCGTACGCGTGCAGCAGGGTCTCCAGGTCCTTGATGGGGTCGACGCGGCCGCACCAGGTGAGCGTGGGCACCTCGGGTTCGGGGCCGGCGTGCGGGAAGGCGGCCGGGTCGACGCCGTTGTACACCGTGCGGATCTTGTCGGCGTCGGCGCCGCCGCGCTCCTCCCAGCGGCGGTTGTACTGGTTGCAGGGGGTGATCAGGTCGGCGGCGCGGTAGCCGAGGGAGTTCAGCTCGCGGTAGAAGCCGAGCATGAACGCCTTGACCGGCCAGCGCTGTTCGCCGCTGCGGTAGCCGAGGTAGCGCTCGCGCAGGTAGATGCCGTGCTCGGTGAGCAGGAAGGGCACGCCGTCGAGCTTGTGGGCGGCGAGCGCGGGCAGGGTCGCCAGTCCGCTGCTGACCGCGTGCGCGACGGAGTCCTCGGGGATCCGCACCCCCAGGGGCCGCAGGGCGTGTTCCAGCAGGTCGGTGGCGGTGAGCGCGTCGTGCACCGTGGGCCGGGCGTCCGCGACGGCCAGATGCGGCATCGTCCATATCCACATCAGCGACCGCAGGGCGCTCTCGGTGCGCAGGGCCGCCGACAGGCGTCCGTCGCGGGCGAGTTCGGCCAGCTCGTAGAGGGCCTCACCGAAGTCGCAGTGGGCCTCGGGGTCGAGGAAGGAGAGCAGGAAACGCTCGTAGGAGTCGATGAAGCGGCGGCGGGCCCTGCCGAACGGCGGCCTCGCGCGTCCGGGCCGTGGGCCCCAGGTCGGCACGGAGCTGTGCCGGTAGACGTTGGGCGGCAGCTCCCAGGTCACGGGTTCGCGGCCGCTGCCGCTGAGCGAGACGACGTGGAAGTCGACCTCGGGCATGCCCTTGACGAGCTGGTCGCACCAGGTGCTGACCCCGCCGTGGACGAGCGGATAGGTGCCTTCGGTGAGCATGGTGACATGACGGCCGGTACGCATGGCTGTTCCCCCCTGGAACGGCTCGGAAGCGCACCCCGGTCGTGGGGATCCGGGGTGCGCGTACGGTCGGCTGCGCTGCCTAGGTGGGCAGATTCAGCGTGAGGGCGGTCTGAAAGAGCTCAGGCGTGGTCCAGGCCGAGCGGTGGCCCGCGTACGGCGTCCCGAACGCGGTGGTGCCGAGCAGGAGTTGCTTGGTGGTCCCTTCCGGGGCGGTGACCGGGATCCGGGTCCCGGACGGGGCGGTGACGGTGACGGTGGTGCCGACGCGGTACGCGGTGACCCGGCCGTCGTCCAGAGCGGACTGCCAGGCCGCGCGGCGCTGGAACTCGGTGCCGATGGCGGCCTGAGCGGGGTTCTCCACCGGGGTGTTGTCGGCGAAGAGGGCCGCGTAGTCGGTGAGGACCTTGTCCATGACGGGGTACAGCGTCCGGTCCTCGGCCAGGTTGGACTGGTGCGCGTAGTGCGGACGCGGATCGTTGCCGATCACGTGCCCGAGGGCGGTGCGCGCCTCCTGCGGGACGATGTACTCGTCGTAGCCGGTGGCAGGGTCCAGCGGGTCGGCGAGACAGGTCGACGTGGGGTTGTTCTCGCAGGCGCCGCTGCCGCCGTCGGCCGCCGAGGTGTAGATCCAGTTGTACTCGTCGGCCATCTCGGCCTCGGTGCCGGTGTTGTAGTACACGTTCATCGGGTGGCGCGGCACGGTCAGGGCGCTGCCCACCGCACGCTGGGCCGGTTCACGGGAGTTGTCGGAGGCGATCCACCTGATGCCGTTGTCGGCGAGGGCGCCGGCCAGGTTCGGGTTGTCGGCGGGCTGCTGCGGCAGGGTTTTCAGACCCGAGTGCTCGCCGGTGACCAGCTCGGAGCGGTCCAGCGGGAGGCCCTTGGCGACGCCCCAGTCGTGGTTGTCCCGGAGCTGCGCCGAGATGTCGGCGCGGCTCATGTACCGCGTCGAGCCGTCGGCGTTCTTCGCGCAGCTCCACGGCACGGTGGAGGTGTCCTGCTCGCAGCCGAGGTACGGGTGCGTGTAGGTGTGGTTGATCCAGCGGTACTGGTCCTTGTCGGCGAGGAGTTGGTCGGTCGTCGTGTCGACGCCGCCGTGCTCGCTCTTCCACTCCTCGCCGGAGCCCGCGTTGTAGACCATGTCGAGAGTGAAGCCGTGGTCGCGCTGCCACTGCGCCGCGTACCGCGCGTCGGCCGCGGTCATGCGGATCGGCGTGGTTCCCTCGCCGTCACCGCCCGCGCAGTCGAAGTCGCCGGGGGTGCAGTTGCGTTCGGTGTCCCAGCGGCTGTCGGGCGCGAAGACGTCGTCGACGTGTACGGCGAAGTAGTTGCGGCTCTGCCCGAGGTGCACGCCCTGGGTCAGCCATTCGACGATGCCCCGGGCGAGCAGCCGGAACTGCTGCTGGTACTGGTTGTACGCGAAGGTCACCACCAGTTCGCGGCGCCCGTCGTGGGCGTACTCCCCGACCAGGCTTCCGGTGCC
Source organism: Streptomyces lincolnensis (assembly GCF_001685355.1). Classification (GTDB taxonomy): domain Bacteria; phylum Actinomycetota; class Actinomycetes; order Streptomycetales; family Streptomycetaceae; genus Streptomyces; species Streptomyces lincolnensis. The sequence goes on from NZ_CP016438.1 coordinate 2,981,602, forward strand.
CGTGCCGGCGGGTACCGGGACGTCGACGTAACTGGTGAAGCCGGTGCGGGGCTTGGCGACGAAGCCGTAGCTCTCCTGTACCGAGGGGTCGTTGTCCTCGAAGGTGAAGGCGCCGTCGAGATAGCCGAAGGCCCCCGCCCTGCCCGCCGCGGTGACGGACGCCTCGCGTCCGTCGAGGGTGCCGGCCCAGCCGCCCTGGCTCGTGTAGTCGAGGCCGACCCCCGGGTGCGCCCAGGTGTAGGCGTCGACCTGCGGGATGCCGTACGTCGTCTCGTAGCTCTCCAGGGCGGTCTGCTCGGCCGAACCGGCGCCGAACGGGGCCTCGTTGGGCAGCACGACGCCCTGGAACTTCGCTCGGGGCCGGCCGTCCACCGTGTCGCTCAGGAACGTTTCCGTGATGGTCGGGCGGTCGGCGTCGTTCAGGTTCACCCTGGTGTAGGGGATGCCGGTGCTCTTCAGCTGGCCGGTGATCGCCTCGATGGGGCTGTCGCCGTTGTCCACGACGAGCACCCTGAGGTCGATCCGCGGTTCCTGCGCCGCGGAGGCCGCCGGGGCGCCGAGCCCCAGTGCCATGAGTCCCGCGGCAGTCAACACGGCGGCGGTGGTTCTCCATCCGGAGCGACGCCGGTGGCCGTGTCCGTCGTGGTGGTGTCTGTCGGTGAGCGCGAGATGCGCCATGGCGGTAGCCCCTCCCCGGGCGATCCTCCTCCATGGTCGTTTTGAGGAGGATCCGTGGAAATCATGCGTACCGGCGAGCCGTGCGCTTGCCGGAACCAGACGAGTGTGACTCACCTCACCGATCTTGAGGATCGAGAAGTGGCCACGACGCCACCGATAGGTGAACCGCCGCAGGAATGATCGACAACACCCCCGAGCGTAGGCTCGTGCCGGGCATGGGGCCGCCCGGGTGGAGACTGCCCCCTAGGGCTCTAGGGTCGGTCTCGGGCCCGGCCGACCCACCCGTATTCGGCCACAGCACATTTCAACGGAAGCGAGATTTCACCACCGTGACTGCTCTCACTCTCAGCACCGCCGCGGCGCCCGGCCTCCGGGCCGACGCGATCGTGATCGGTGTTGCCAAGGGTGCCGAAGGCCCGGTCGTCGCACCGGGTGCCGAGGCCGTGGACAAGGCGTACGACGGCAGACTCGCCGGCATCCTGGAGACCCTCGGTGCCTCCGGGGCCGAGGGCGAGGTGACGAAGCTGCCCGCACCGGCCGGCTTCAAGGCCCCGCTCGTGGTGGCGGTGGGTCTGGGCGCCGAGCCCGAGAAGGACTCCGGCTTCGACGCCGAGGCACTGCGCAGGGCCGCCGGCGCGGCCTCCCGGGGCCTCGCGGGCTCCCAGAAGGCCGCGTTCGCGCTGCCGCTCACGGACGCCGCCGACGCGGGTGCCGTGGCCGAGGGCGTCCTGCTCGGCGCGTACACCTTCGACGTCTACAAGGACAACGGCAAGGACGCCAAGGCCCGGGGCAAGGCCAAGAACGGCAAGGCGCCGCTCGCCGAGGCCTCGCTGCTCGGCGGCAAGCCCCGCGACCGCGTGTACAAGGCGGCGATCGAGCGTGCCACCGCCGTGGCCGAGGAGCTCAACCGCGCGCGCGACCTGATCAACATGCCGCCGAACGACCTCGACCCGGAGGCCTTCGCCGCGCTCGCCCAGACCGCGGCCAAGGAACACGGCATCAAGGTCCAGGTGCTCGACGTGAAGGCCCTGGAGAAGGGCGGCTACGGCGGCATCCTCGGCGTCGGCGCCGGTTCGGCGGCGGGCCCGCGGCTGGTCAAGCTGTCGTACACCTCCTCCAAGGCGAAGAAGCACCTCGCCTTCGTGGGCAAGGGCATCACCTACGACTCGGGCGGCATCTCGCTGAAGCCGGCGGGCCACAACGAGACGATGAAGTGCGACATGAGCGGTGCGGCGGCGGTCTTCGCGGCCGTGGTCGCCGCCGCGCGCCTGGGGCTGGAGGTCAACGTCACCGGCTGGCTGGCGCTGGCCGAGAACATGCCCTCCGGTTCCGCGACCCGTCCCGGTGACGTGCTGCGCATGTACTCGGGCAAGACGGTCGAGGTCCTCAACACGGACGCGGAGGGCCGGCTGGTCCTCGCCGACGCGCTGTGGGCCGCATCCGAGGAGAAGCCGGACGCGATCGTGGACGTGGCGACGCTGACCGGGGCGATGATGCTGGCGCTGGGAAACCGGACGTTCGGAATCATGGCGAACGACGACGCCTTCCGTACGGCGGTGCACGAGGCCGCGGCGGAGGTCGGCGAGCCGGCCTGGCCGATGCCGTTGCCGGAGCATCTGCGCAAGGGGATGGACTCCCCCACCGCCGACATGGCGAACATGGGCGAGCGGATGGGCGGCGGGCTGGTCGCCGGGCTGTTCCTGCGGGAGTTCGTGGGTGAGGGGATCACCTGGGCGCACCTGGACATCGCGGGGCCGGCCTTCAACGAGGGCGGGCCGTTCGGGTACACGCCCAAGGGCGGGACGGGGACGGCGGTGCGGACGCTGGTGCGGGTTGCCGAGCTGGCGGCTGTGGGGGATCTGGGGTGATTTTCCTGGCGGGGCCTCGCGCGCGGGTAGGGCGAGGCCCCGTCGCCCCACAGCTCGGTCCAGTCGTTGTATGGCGGCTTGCGGTCGTATGTGGCTTGTCGCGCCCACGCGGCGGTAGCCGCAAATCGAATACAGCCCCGCGCCCCTGGGTGGGACGGCAGCTCATCGCTCATCACAAGTGAGCGTGTGTCGTCTCACACCCCGGCCCGGCGTCTCGTTGTGGTCGGACAAGTGCGAAGATGGGGCTCGGCAGGACAGGGCCCCCACCGAAGGGCCGAAGAACGAGCGGCCGGACACCAGCCGCCGACCGGTCACCGCAGACCGGCGTGGCGCACATGCATGGAGGACGTGACGTGGCGAACGACGCCAGCACCGTTTTCGACCTAGTGATCCTCGGCGGTGGTAGCGGTGGTTACGCCGCGGCCCTGCGCGGGGCGCAGCTGGGCCTGGACGTCGCCCTGATCGAGAAGGACAAGGTCGGCGGCACCTGCCTGCACCGGGGGTGCATCCCCACCAAGGCCCTGCTGCACGCGGGTGAGATCGCCGACCAGGCTCGTGAGAGCGAGCAGTTCGGTGTGAAGGCCACCTTCGAGGGCATCGACGTCCCGGCCGTGCACAAGTACAAGGACGGCGTGGTCGCCGGTCTGTACAAGGGCCTCCAGGGGCTCATCGCCTCCCGCAAGGTGAACTACATCGAGGGTGAGGGCCGACTGTCCTCCCCGACCTCCGTCGACGTGAACGGCCAGCGCATCCAGGGCCGCCACGTGCTCCTGGCGACCGGCTCCGTGCCGAAGTCGCTGCCGGGCCTGGAGATCGACGGCAACCGCATCATCTCCTCCGACCACGCCCTCGTCCTGGACCGTGTGCCGAAGTCCGCGATCATCCTGGGCGGCGGTGTCATCGGCGTCGAGTTCGCCTCGGCGTGGAAGTCCTTCGGCTCGGACGTCACGATCATCGAGGGCCTGAAGCACCTCGCCCCCCTTGAGGACGAGAACTCCTCCAAGCTTCTTGAGCGCGCGTTCCGCAAGCGCGGCATCAAGTTCAACCTGGGCACCTTCTTCTCGAAGGCCGAGTACACCGCCGACGGCGTCAAGGTCACCCTCGCCGACGGCAAGGAGTTCGAGGCCGAGGTGCTGCTGGTCGCCGTCGGCCGCGGCCCGGTCTCGCAGGGCCTGGGCTACGAGGAGCAGGGCGTCGCGATGGACCGCGGCTACGTCCTGGTCGACGAGTACATGCGGACGAACGTCCCGACCATCTCCGCCGTCGGCGACCTGGTCCCGACGCTCCAGCTCGCGCACGTCGGCTTCGCCGAGGGCATCCTGGTGGCGGAGCGTCTGGCCGGTCTCAAGACCGTCCCGATCGACTACGACGGTGTCCCCCGTGTGACCTACTGCCACCCGGAGGTCGCCTCCGTCGGCATCACCGAGGCCAAGGCCAAGGAGATCTACGGTGCGGACAAGGTCGTCGCTCTGAAGTACAACCTGGCGGGCAACGGCAAGAGCAAGATCCTGAACACCGCGGGCGAGATCAAGCTCGTCCAGGTCAAGGACGGTGCCGTGGTCGGCGTCCACATGGTCGGCGACCGTATGGGCGAGCAGGTCGGCGAGGCCCAGCTGATCTACAACTGGGAGGCGCTGCCGGCCGAGGTCGCCCAGCTCATCCACGCCCACCCGACGCAGAACGAGGCGCTCGGCGAGGCCCACCTGGCCCTGGCCGGCAAGCCCCTCCACGCCCACGACTGAGCCTTCGGTCACCGGACGCGACGACACAGACTTCCGCTTCCCCGAGTTCTTCACAGCGCTCGAACAGGGGAGCCCCATCCGTAAGGAGCAACAGAAACCATGGCGGTTTCCGTAACCCTTCCGGCGCTCGGCGAGAGCGTCACCGAGGGCACTGTCACCCGCTGGCTGAAGGCAGAGGGTGAGCGCGTCGAGGCCGACGAGCCGTTGCTCGAGGTCTCGACCGACAAGGTCGACACCGAGATCCCCTCGCCCGCCGCCGGCGTCCTGGCCTCCATCAAGGTCGCCGAGGACGAGACCGTCGAGGTCGGCGCCGAGCTGGCCGTCATCGACGACGGCACCGGCGCTCCCGCCGCCGCCCCGGCCCCCGCGGCCGAGGAGGTCGCCCCGCCGGCTCCCGAGCCGGCCCCGGCCGCCCAGCCGTCCACCGAGCAGGCCGCCCCGGCCCCTGCTCCCACCGCCGAGGCCGCCTCCGGCGGCGGCTCCGCCGAGGGCACGGACGTCGTCCTGCCCGCGCTCGGCGAGTCCGTCACCGAGGGCACCGTGACCCGCTGGCTCAAGGAGGTCGGCGAGGAGGTCGCGGAGGACGAGCCTCTGCTGGAGGTCTCCACCGACAAGGTCGACACCGAGATCCCGGCGCCGGTCGCCGGTGTCCTGCTGGAGATCGTGGTCGGCGAGGACGAGACCGCCGAGGTCGGCGCCAAGCTGGCCGTCATCGGCGTCGCGGGCTCGGCTCCGGCCGCTGCCCCGGCTCCCGCCGCTCCGGCCCCGGCCGCCGAGGCCCCGGCACCCGCTCCGGCTCCCGCCCCGGCCGCCCCCGCGGCTCCGGCGGCCCCGGCTCCGCAGGCGCCCCCGGCTCCGGCCCCGGCTCCGCAGCAGACCGCTCCGGCACCCGCCCCGGCTCCGGCCGCTCCTGCTCCGGCGCCCGCCGCGTCCGCCCCGGCCCCGGCACCCGCCGCGACCTCGGGTGACGACGGCGCCTACGTGACCCCGCTGGTGCGCAAGCTCGCCGCCGAGCACGGCGTCGACCTGTCCACCATCAAGGGCACCGGCGTCGGCGGTCGTATCCGCAAGCAGGACGTCACCGCCGCCGCCGAGGCCGCGAAGGCCGCCGCGGCAGCTCCGGCTCCGGCCGCCGCACCGGCCGCCGCGAAGAAGGCTCCGACCCTGGAGACCTCTCCGCTGCGTGGCCAGACCGTCAAGATGCCGCGCATCCGCAAGGTCATCGGCGACAACATGGTCAAGGCGCTGCACGAGCAGGCGCAGCTGTCCTCGGTGGTCGAGGTCGACGTCACCCGCCTGATGAAGCTGCGCGCCCGGGCCAAGGACGCGTTCGCGGCCCGTGAGGGCGTCAAGCTCTCCCCGATGCCGTTCTTCGTCAAGGCCGCGGCCCAGGCGCTGAAGGCGCACGCGCCGGTCAACGCCCGGATCAACGTGGACGAGGGCACGATCACCTACTTCGACACCGAGAACATCGGTATCGCGGTGGACTCCGAGAAGGGCCTGATGACCCCGGTCATCAAGCACGCGGGCGACCTCAACATCGCCGGTATCGCGAAGGCCACGGCGGAGCTGGCCGGCAAGGTCCGCGCCAACAAGATCACGCCCGACGAGCTGTCCGGTGCGACCTTCACCATCTCCAACACCGGTTCGCGCGGTGCGCTCTTCGACACGATCATCGTGCCGCCGGGCCAGGTCGCGATCCTCGGTATCGGTGCCACGGTCAAGCGTCCGGCGGTCATCGAGACGGAGGAGGGCACGGTCATCGGCGTCCGCGACATGACCTACCTGACCCTCTCCTACGACCACCGTCTGGTGGACGGCGCCGACGCGGCCCGTTACCTGACCGCGGTCAAGGCGATCCTGGAGGCGGGCGAGTTCGAGGTCGAGCTCGGCCTGTAGCCCACCTGGTTCCCACGGTGCCCCCGTCCGGTTCTCCGGGCGGGGGCACCGCTGTCTCACCTGGGCGTCAGCTTCTTGTCCGACCAGCCCCACAGCGACTCCACCCACACGTTGGGGACGGACAGCGCGGGCGCGTACGGGAGCCTCCTGGTCCGGTACGACTTCAGGACGTCGTACGTCGCGTCGAGGCAGTCCCGCGAGGTGAGCCTGCCGGTCTCGGGGTCGACGCCGACGAGGAAGCCGCGGGACTCCACGGCCGTGATCATGGCGCGGGCCGCCGGCACGTCGTAGGTCCGGGACTTCGTGCAGCGGTAGCGGCTGTAGGGGTGCTCGGACTCGCCGGGGTAGTGGGCGTCGGTGCTCATGTCGCTGAGCATGCGGTCGTACGACCCTTCCGTGTGCCAGGCTCCGATGTCGCCGCCGGGCGGGGTGTAGAGCTTGCCGCTGGGGTTCTCGACGGCGCCGTAGACCCAGCGGCCGGTGCCGGGGAGCCGGAAGCCCCAGCCGACGTGACCGAACTTCTCGGCGCCGTCCGGCTTGACGAAGACGCAGGCGGCGCCGGATCCGCCGGCCGCGCCCGCCATGCCCGTGATCGTTCCGGTGCCGCTCGGTGCCGTGTGCGCCGTCGCCCGTGTGGCCGTCTGCTGGCAGCCCGTCATGCCGATGAGCGCGCCGATCACGGCCGCGACGACCAGTCCGCGGTGTCCCCCGATGTTCATGCCGTCCCCCAGATGTGCGTGGGGCGCCCCGCGTGGGAACCCCTGCCGGACGCGACACTTCTCGGAGGTCAGGGGGTTGCGTGTGTTGACAGAAGTCGTCCTGTTGGGAGCGTGTAAGCCTCGTCTCACCTGCATGAAAGCGCCCCCGTGCGCCCCTCCCGGACGGGCCCGCGGCCTTATTGTCTAAACGTCAAACGCCCTTAAGGAGCTCTCATGACCGCGCCCGTCGTCCACTCGCTGCGCGAACAGATCCGCGAGCACATCGTGGAGGGGATCGTCAGTGGGCGCTGGAAGCCGGGCGAGCGGATCGTGGAGCGACGGATCGCGACCGAGCTGGAGGTCAGCCAGACGCCGGTGCGGGAGGCCCTGCGGGAGCTGGAGTCGCTGCGGCTGATCGAGTCGGCACCGAACAAGGGCGTCCGGGTGCGGAACCTGACGGCGGCCGACCTGGAGGAGAGCTATCCGGTCCGGGCCGGTCTGGAGGCGATCGCGGCGGAGCTGGCGGCGGAGCGGCTGGCACAGGACTGCTCGGCGCTGGAGCCGCATGTCACCGCGCTCTACGAGGCCGACCGCGAGTCCGACGGCACGGGCCAGGTGCGGCACACGGTCGGCTTCCACCGGGAGCTGGTCCGCGCGGCGGGCAACTCGGTCCTCCTGCACACCTGGGAGGGCCTCGGCATCGAGGTGTTCACCGCCCTGTCCATCCGCTGGCTGGGCACGGTCCAGCAGTCCTACGCGGAGGAGCACGAGGAGCTGGTGGCCGCGTTCCGGCGCCGGGATCCGCGGATCGCGGAGATCGTGAAGGCACACGTCCTGGGCTGCGCGCCGCGGCCATAGCAGGTCGCGACACGGCCGGCACCGCCGTGATGGCCGAGCGGCGCCGCGGCGAACACGAGAGCGCCGCTGAGCCAGGCGCGGGTGAGTTTTTCCCCGCCGCGGCGAACCCTCCGCGGTATGGCGAGTTCCCTGTGACCGCCCCCGCCCTCACCCTCGCCCGCCCGCCCGCCCGCCGAACACCAGAGCACACTCCCGCTCAAACGCCCTCCGACCTGCAAAAACCCCGGACAACCGCGTCACCCGGTGCCATCGTCGAAGGCACCCCGTGCCTACTTTCTCGTCATCGAGAAGTTTTGCCCCTCAACCCTTTGATCGATCATCGATCAGGGGGTTACAGTCGCGTCGGACCTCTACCGAGGCCTCAGCCCTGTCCTGCCAAAGACAAAGGGCACCCCCGAACCCTTACCGATGAGGGAACCCCCTTCGACTGAGGAAGGCGGCGACATGACCGACCCCAACGCCATCCAGCCGAGCGAGCTCGACCAGCTCCCCGACCGGGACCCCGAGGAGACCGCCGAATGGCAGGCCTCGCTGGACGCGGTCGCCAAGGCGGCCGGCCCGCACCGTGCCGCGTACCTGATGCGCCGCACACTGGAGAGGGCGGAGGGCAACGGCATCGCGCTGCCGAAGCTCCTCGAGACCGACTACGTCAACACCATCCCCACCGCCGCCGAGCCGTCCGCGCCCGGTGACGAGGAGATGGAGCGGAAGATCACCGCGTGGAACCGCTGGAACGCGGCCGCGATGGTCACCCGCGGCTCCAAACACGGCGTCGGCGGCCACATCGCCACCTTCGCCTCCGCGGCCTGGCTCTACGAGACCGGCTTCAACCACTTCTTCAAGGGCAAGGAGGCCGACGGCTCGGGCGACCAGCTCTACATCCAGGGCCACGCCTCCCCCGGCATCTACGCCCGCGCCTTCCTCGACGGCCGGCTCAGCGAGGACCACCTCGACAACTTCCGCCGGGAGTCCGGCGGCAACGGCCTCCCGTCGTATCCGCACCCGCGCCGCCTGCCCTGGCTGTGGGAGTTCCCGACGGTGTCGATGGGCCTCGGCCCGCTCTCCGCGATCTACCAGGCGCGCTTCAACCGCTACCTGACCCACCGCGGCATCAAGGACGTCTCCGCCTCCCACGTCTGGGCCTTCCTCGGCGACGGCGAGATGGACGAGCCGGAGTCGACGGCGGCACTCGCACTGGCTTCGCGTGAGGGGCTCGACAACCTCACCTTCGTCATCAACTGCAACCTCCAGCGCCTCGACGGCCCGGTCCGCGCGAACTTCAAGATCGTGCAGGAGCTGGAGGCCCAGTTCCGCGGCGCCGGCTGGAACGTCGTCAAGTCGCTGTGGGGCTCGGCGTGGGACGAGCTGTTCCAGCTCGACACCACGGGTGCGCTCGTCCGACGGCTCCGCGAGGTACCGGACGCGCAGGTGCAGACCTACCAGACGCGCGACGCCGCCTACATCCGCCAGGACTTCTTCGGCAAGGACCCGGCGCTCGCCGAGATGGCGAAGCTGCTGAGCGACGACAAGATCCTGGAGTGCTTCCACCTCTCCCGCGGTGGCCACGAGGCGCGCAAGGTGTACGCCGCCTACAGGGCCGCCGTCGAGTTCAAGGGCGCCCCGACGGTCATCCTGGCCCAGACGGTCAAGGGCCACACCCTCGGCGAGGGCTTCGCGTCGAAGAACGCCAACCACCAGATGAAGAAGCTGACGGTGGACGAGTTCAAGAGCATGCGCGACCTGCTGGAGCTGCCGATCCCCGACGCGCAGTTCGTCGACGGGGTCGTCCCCTACGGCCACCCCGGCGCCGACTCCCCCGAGGTCCGCTACCTCCAGGAGCGCCGCGCGGCCCTCGGGGGCCCGGCCCCGGCCCGCCGGGTCCACCCCGTCGCCCCGCTGCCCGCCCCGGCGGAGAAGGCGTTCGCCGCCTTCGACAAGGGCTCCGGTACGCAGAACGTGGCGACGACGATGGCCTTCGTCCGTCTCATCAAGGACCTGGTCCGCGACAAGGACAGCGGCAGGCGCTGGGTGCCGATCGTCCCCGACGAGGCGCGCACCTTCGGCATGGAGTCGCTGTTCCCCTCGCTCGGGATCTACTCCCCCAAGGGCCAGACGTACGAGCCGGTCGACCGTGACCAGCTGATGTACTACAAGGAGGCCAAGAACGGCCAGATCCTCAACGAGGGGATCACCGAGGCCGGTTCGATGGCCGACTTCATCGCCGCGTCGACGTCGTACGCGACGCACGGCGAGACGATGATCCCGTTCTACATCTTCTACTCGATGTTCGGCTGGCAGCGCACGGCCGACCAGATGTGGCAGCTCGGCGACCAGCTCGGCCGTGGCTTCCTCGTCGGCGCGACGGCCGGCCGGACGACCCTGACGGGCGAGGGCCTCCAGCACGCCGACGGCCACTCCCCGGTCATCGCGGCCACCAACCCGGCGGCGCTGACGTACGACCCCGCCTTCGCGTACGAGGTCGCGGCGATCGTCAAGGACGGTCTGCGCCGGATGTACGGCGAGGCGGCCCCGGGCGAGGACCAGAACGTCTTCTACTACCTGACCGTCTACAACGAGCCGCTGCCGCAGCCCGCGAAGCCGGCCGGTACCGCCGTCGACGAGGGCATCGTCAAGGGCCTGTACCGCTTCAACACCGCCGAGTCGGCGGGAGTGGACGTGGCGGCGGCCAACGCCCCGCGCGTCCAGCTGCTGGGCTCCGGCACGGCGATCCACTGGGCCCTCAAGGCACAGCGGCTGCTCGCCGAGGAGTGGGGTGTGGCCGCCGACGTGTGGTCCGCGACCTCCTGGAGCGAGCTGCGGCGCGACGCGCTGGAGGCGGACGCGGCGCTGCTGCGCGGCGAGGAGCGGGTGCCGTACGTCCGTCAGGCGCTCCAGGGTGCCGAGGGTCCGGTGCTGGCGGTCTCCGACTACATGCGCCAGGTCCCCGACCAGATCGCGCAGTGGGTCGAGCAGGACTACTCCTCGCTGGGCGCGGACGGCTTCGGCCTCTCCGACACCCGCGAGGCCGCCCGCCGCCACTTCGGCGTCGACGCCGAGTCCGTCGTCGTCGCGGCCCTCGCCCAGCTCGCCCGCCGCGGCGAGGTCAAGGCGACGGCCGTGAAGGAAGCGCGCGCGAAGTACGGCCTGTAGGGCTTGAGCGTCGAAGAGGGGGTGCGGCTGCGGCCACACCCCCTCTTCGTCGGTGCTGCCCGGCATCATGAACACATGCGTGCTGCTCGTCTCATCAAAATGGTGCTGCTGCTCCAGTCCCGGCCGTCGATGACCGCCGCCGAGCTGGCGCGGGAGCTGGAGGTGTCGGAGCGGACCGTGACGCGGGACGCGCAGGCGCTGTCGGAGGCGGGGGTCCCGGTGTACGCGGACCGGGGCCGGGCCGGGGGCTACCGGCTGATCGGCGGATACCGGACGCGGCTGACGGGGCTGGCCCGCGGCGAGGCGGAGGCGCTGTTCCTGAGCGGGGTGCCGGGGGCGCTGCGGGAGATGGGCCTTGAGGACGCCGCCTCGGCGGCCCGGCTGAAGGTGTCGGCGGCCCTGCTCCCCTCCGTGCGGGACGCCTCCCGTGCGGCGGCGCAGCGCTTCCACCTGGACGCGCCGAGCTGGTTCAAGGAGCCCAAGACGCCCGAGCTGCTGCCGGCCGTCGCGGACGCGGTCTGGGACGACCGTCGGGTCACGGCGCACTACTGGCGCGGCGAGGGCGAGGTGGTGCGCGAGCTGGAGCCGTACGGTCTCGTGCTCAAGGCGGGCGTCTGGTACCTGTGCGCGCGGGTCGCGGGGCACGGCTCGTACCGGGTGTACCGCATCGACCGGTTCACGGCGGTGGACGCGGGCGAGGAACGGTTCGCGCGGGACGAGGAGTTCGACCTGCCGGGCTTCTGGGAGGAGCGGGCCGAGCAGTTCGCGCGGTCCATCCTGCGCGCGGAGGTCGTCGTACGGCTGTCCGCGGACGGTGTCCGGGCCCTGCCGTACGCCGTCGGCCGGCCGTCCGCCGAGGAGGCGCTGGAGGCCGCGGGCGCCCCGGACGAGGACGGCCGGGTGACCGTGACGCTCGCCGTGGAGTCCGAGGAGGTGGCGCACAGCCAGCTGGCCTCGCTGGGGCCCGAGGTGGAGGTGCTGACGCCGGAGAGCCTGCGGACGCGCTTCGCGCGGGACGCGGCACGACTCGCCCGGCTGTACGGGACATAACAATCCGCCTCACTCCACGTGCGCCCCACCCGTCCAGGCCCGATGCTGGACCCGTGATGGACGAGACGGAGTTCTGGGAGCTGGTCGACAGCGCCCGCGAGACGGCCGAGGGTGACCCCGAGGAGCAGGCCGACCTGCTCGTGGACCGGCTGCTCCAGCTGGACCCCGAGTCGGTCCTCGACTTCGCCCGTCACTTCGAGTCCCGCTACAACCGCGCCTACACCTGGGACCTGTGGGGTGCCGCCTGGGTCCTGCTGGACGGGGTGAGCGACGACGCCTTCGACTTCTTCCGGTGCTGGCTGATCGGCCAGGGGCGCGAGGTCTACGAGGGGGCGGTGCACGATCCCGACTCGCTGGCCGACCTCCTGGACGACTTCGACGAGGAGATCGACGGCGACGGCGAGGAGCTCGGTTACTCCGCGGACGAGGCGTACGAACAGCTCACCGGCGCCGTCGCCCCCGACCTGGGCATTCCGCCCGCGCCCGCGGAGCCCGAGGGGACGCCCGTGGACTTCGAGAACGAAGGGGTGCTGGCGGAGCGGTATCCCAAGCTGTGGGAGCGCTTCAGGGGCTGACCGCCCGGCGGCGTCCGGTGTCGGACGGGAGGTACGCCTGGGTCTGCTCGGCGTGCTCGGCGTGCTCGGCCCGCACCGCGTGGTGCATCGGTGCCTTGTTGGCCTGGTCGAGGGCGGACGCCGTCACGGCGGCCGGTCCCAGGACGACGGTCGTGACCGCGCAGACGACCGTCCACATACGGCTCCTGTTGATGCTGCTGCTCATGATCCCCACCTCCGGTCGGCTTCTGGTGCAGACCGTAGAGCGCGGGCCTCTGAGCGGCCTGCGCGCCGGCTGTGGCGTTCCTGTGAGTGGCCCGCCCGCCCCCCTCACGGGCGCCCTTGCAGGCGGGCCGCCAGCTCTCTGATCTCCGGCAGGCGGGCGCTCAGTGCGGCGCCGGGGCAGCTCGTCATATAGCCCTCGTCGTGGCCCGCCAGGGCGGGCAGGGCGGCCGTGGTGCCGGACGCGTACCGGCTGAGGCCGTTGCTGGAGACCAGCCGGACGGTGGCGCGCGGGTCGACGCCGGCCAGGCCCAGTTTCCAGGCGGCCAGCGCGGCGATCGCGTCGGTCATGGCCTTCGGGACGGTGACGCCGGCGGTGAAGGTGCCGAGGGCGGCGACGCCGGTGGTGCGGTGGTTGAAGCCCTGGGTGTGCGCGCCGGTCACGGGCCGGCCGGTGCCGCCCGCGCGGCCCTCGTAGATGACGCCGCAGCGGTCGACGAGGAAGTTGTAGCCGATGTCGTCCCAGTCGCGGGTGCCGGTCTGGCCGGCGGCGAGGTAGCGGATGATGCGGGGCGACTCGGCGCAGTCGTAGGAGTTGGGCGAGTCGGTGTGGTGGACGAAGACCGCGAGGACCTTGTCGTCGTAGCGCGGGGGCGGCGGGGTGCGGGCGACGGTGTTGGCCTCGCCGGTGCCGTCCGCCCAGGCGGATCTGGGCACGATGTGCGGCCGGGGCGCGGAGTGCGGGGCGGTGGCCGCGCGGGCGACGGCGGCCTGCCGGGAGCGGGCCGCGACGGTGTGTTCCACGCCGTTCGCGCACAGCGCCAGCGCGCCGGCGGCGGCCAGGCCGGGCAGCGCGCCGAGCAGCGCCAGCGCGGCGCCCGGTATTCGGCCGCGCCGTTTGCGCCTCCTGTGCGGTGCGCGCGAGACACACATGGTCCCACTGTCGGTCCGATCCGCCCCGCCCGCGATGTGTGCTGTGCCACCCGGAGGAACCATCGTCCGGGTCCGCGACGTTTCTCCAGGTGCACGCACGCGTGGCCGGTTCCGGTGGCCACGCGCGCGCGTGACTGATCACTGGGCCTGTCCCACGCGTACTAGGAGACGCCCCCTGAGGGGTCCGACAGAAAGGCGGCTCCGTGGACCTGCTCGACATCCTGCTGTTGCTGGTGATCCTCGCCTACGCGGCGTCCGGCTACCGGCGCGGACTGGTGGCCGGCTGTGTCTCGCTCGCGGGTTTCGTGGGCGGCGCGGTCGTCGGTGTGTGGGTGCTGCCCTGGATGATGGACCTGGTGTCACCGGGGACGACCACGGCGACGGTGACCGCGGTCCTGACCGTGCTGGTCCCGGCCGCGGTGGGGCACGAACTGGCCGGGCGACTCGCGCTCCGGCTGCGCCGCGAGCTGGACCGGGGGCCGCTCAGGGCGGCCGACGGGGTCGGCGGGGCCGTGGCGAACTCGGTGGCCGTGCTGATCGTGGCCTGGGTGGCCGCGAGCGTGCTCGGCGCCTCCTCCTCCCCGCTGGTGACCACGGCGATCCGGGACTCGGCGCTGCTGGGCGCCGTGCAGGACACCATGCCGGACACCACTCCCTCCTGGTTCTCGCGGGCCACCTCCGCGCTCACCGAGGCGGGCTTCCCGCAGGTCTTCAACCCCTTCGAGAACGAGTCGACGGCCGAGGTCGCCAGGCCCACCGGCGACAGCGTCACCGCCGCCGCCACCAACGCCGCCAAGCTGAGCACCGTGAAGATCGAGGGCGTCTCGGGCAACCAGGGCCGCGAGGGCAGCGGCTTCGTGTACTCCCCGCAGCACGTGATGACCAACGCGCACGTGGTGGCCGGCATCGACGAGCCGGGCGTGCGGGTCGGCGGGGTCGGGCGGTCGTACGCGGCACGGGTGGTGCTGTTCGATCCGGACAAGGACGTGGCCGTGCTGTACGTGCCCGATCTTCAGGCGCCCGTACTGAAGTTCGACGACAGCGCCACGCGCGGCGACTCGGCGGTCGTCGCCGGTTATCCGCAGGACGGCGACCTGAACCTCCAGGCGGCGACCGTCGCGAACCGGGTGCGGGCGAACGGGCAGAACATCTACAACGACGCGCTCGTCACCCGCGAGATCTACTCGATCCGCTCCACCGTCCGCCCCGGCAACTCCGGCGGGCCGCTGCTGACCACCGACGGCCGCGTCTTCGGCGTGGTCTTCGCCCGCTCCACCTCGGACGACGAGACGGGTTACGTCCTGACGGCGGACGAGGTCGCGAACGACGCGAGGAGCGCGGCGAACGCGACGGAACCGGTGGGCACGGGTGAGCTGATCTCGTCGTAGCCGGCGACCCGGCCGGTCCCCGTGGCCGGCCGCGCCCTCGTACGGGGCAATGCGGCCCGCGGTCGTGGGCCCGGGCGTACCTCTGGGCCCATGTCACACGTGCTTCCCGTGCTCCGGGCCGCCCTGGCCCCGGTCGCCCTGCTCGCCCTCACCGCCGCCGCCCCGGCCCGGCAGTCCGTCAGCCCGGGCTGGGTGCTCGCCGGGTTCGCGACGGCGGCCGCGGTGGCGGCGGTGCCGCTCTGTCTGGTGGTGCGCAGACGCCGTACGAGGGAGACCGCCGACCAGGTCAGAGACTGCGCCCCATGAACACGTCGTCCACGTAGCGGCCGTCCAGCAGGAACTCCTCCGGCAGGATCCCCTCCACCACGAAGCCCTCGGTCTCGTAGAGCCGGCGGGCGGGTGTGTTGTGTCCCAGCACGCGCAGGGTGATCCGGCGCGCTCCCTGCCGTCGCGCCTCGTCCAGCGCGGCCCGCAGCAGGGCCCGGCCGACCCCGCCGCCGCGGGCCTCCTCGGCGACGACGAAGCCCAGGATCTGGCGGACATGGGCGTTGCTGACGAGCGGGGTGGGGTGGCCGAGGCGGAGGTAGCCGACGACGGTGCCGTCCAGTTCGGCGACGAGATGGTCCCGCGGACCGAACCTCTCGGTGTAGAAGGGTTCGTACGGCGGTCGGGGCCGCGGTCCCACGGAGTGCAGCGCGGACCAGGTGACCCGGTCGAGGCGGCCCAGCGGTTCCTCGTCGGCGAGGGTGGCGTGACGTATGTGCGGGACTGGCATGCGCGCCACCCTACGACCGGGTACCGGAGTCAGACCGGATCTTTCTGTACCCACCAGGCAGGATGGGATCATGCAACTTTCAAGAATCGCGGTGGCGGGCGCGTCCGGCCTCATCGGCTCGGCGCTGGTGCGGTCCCTGACCGCGGACGGGCACCGGGTCGTACGCCTGGTGCGGCACGCGCCGCGGTCCGAGGACGAGGTCCGGTGGGACCCGGAGGCCGGGCGGGTCGACACGGCGGGCCTCGCCGGCTGCGACGCGGTGGTCAACCTCGCGGGCGCCGGCGTCGGCGACCACCGCTGGACCGAGGAGTACAAGACCCGCATCCGCAGCGGTCGGGTGCTGGGCACGAAGGCCCTCGCCGAGGCCGCCGCCTCGCTCGACACACCGCCGCGTGTCTTCGTGAACGGCAGCGCGATCGGGTTCTACGGCGAGACCGGCGACCGGACGGTCGACGAGGACGCGCCGCCCGGCCAGGGCTTCCTGCCGGAGCTGTGCGTGGAGTGGGAGGGCGCCGCCGCGCCGGCCGAGGCGGCGGGCATCCGGACGGCGTTCGTGCGGACGGGCCTGGTGGTGTCCCGCGGTGGCGGGGCCTGGGCCAAGCTGTTCCCGCTGTTCAAGGCGGGGCTCGGGGGGCGGATGGGCGACGGGCGGCAGTACTGGTCGTTCGTCTCGCTGCACGACGAGGTCGCCGCCATCCGTCATCTCCTCGACACCGACGGGCTGTCCGGGCCGTTCAACGTGACCGCACCGCAGCCGCTGACCAACCGTGAGATCACCGCCGCGATGGGGCGCGTACTGCGCCGGCCGACGCTCTTCACGGTGCCCGCGCCCGTGCTGAACACCGTGCTCGGCGAGATGGCCGGGGATGTGCTGGGCAGCCAACGGGTGGTGCCGAAGCGGCTGTTGGAGTCCGGGTTCACCTTCGCGTTCCCCGGGATCGAGGAGGCGATCCGAGCGGGCGCATGACCTCTGCGATCGCATGCGACCGTCGTGCGACCGTGCCCTGTCGATGCGCGACTGTCCCCGACCGATCACGGCCCTACCCTCGACCCGAACTCGGGTATCCCCGAGGCCTGTTGGGGGCATGACGTCTCCACCGGCCGCGCAACGTCGAGGAGGGGCACGTGCTTGAGCCCACGTACCAGGCGGACGTCGTGATCGTGGGAGCCGGGATCGCCGGACTCTCCGCCGCGCATCGGCTGAACAGCGCAGGAGTGACGACCGCGGTGCTGGAGGCCGCCCCCTGTGCGGGCGGCCGGATGGCGACCGAGAAGGTCGACGGCTTCCGGCTCGACCGCGTCGGACAGCTGCTGTCCACCGCGTACCCCGAACTGCGGCTGACACCCGGTCTCGACGCCCTGGTGCTGCGCCCGTTCACGCCGGGCGTGCTGCTCCACAGCGACGGGCGCCGGCACCGCGCGGGCGCTCCGGCCAACGCGGGGGGCGCACGGGGCGCACTCCATGCGGTGCGCGCCTTGGCGAGCGCCCCCAGGTCCGCGGCCGGGGCCGTCCGGTCCGTTCCCCGGGGAACCGCGCCGCTCGGTACCGCCGTCGACCAGGCCCGGCTCGGCACCGCGCTCACCCGGATCGCGGGCACGCCCGTCGAGCGGCTGCTGGCCCGGCCCGAACTGCCCGCCGGACAGGCCCTCGCGGCCCGGGGAGTGCCCGCCCGCACGATCGACGGTTTCCTGCGTCCGCTGCTCGCCGCGCTGCTGTGCGACCCGGAGCTGACGACGTCCAGCCGGTGCGCGGATCTCGCGCTGCACGCCTTCGCGCGCGGGCGGCTGTGTGTGCCCGAGGGCGGTGCCGAGGTGCTGCCGGAGCTGCTCGCGCGGACGCTGCCGCCGGGCACGCTGCACACCGGTGTCCGGGTCACGTCCGTCTCCACGACCTCGGTGGCCACGGCCGAGCACGGCGAGATCCGGTGCCGGGCGGTGCTCCTGGCGACCGACGCGCGCACCGCCGCGGACCTGCTGCCCGGGCTCAGGGTGCCGGACTTCCACCCCGTGACCGTCGTCCACCACACGACCGACGAGGTGCCGGGCACGGGCGCGTCCCTGCTGCTCGACGCGGACCGGGGCGGGCCGGTCGCCCACACGGCGGTCGTGAGCGAGGTGGACCCGACCCGCGCGCCCGCGGGCCGGTCCCTGGTCTCCTCCACCGTGCTCGGCCGCCCCCCGGCCGACCTCGACACCGCCGTCCGCACGCACCTGTCCCGCCTCTACGGCACCTCCACGCGCCGCTGGGAGACGCTGGCGGTCCACTACACCCCCGAGGCCGTCCCCGCCATGCGCCCCCCGCACGACCTCCGCCGGCCGGTCCGCCTCATGGCCGGCCTCTACGTCTGCGGCGACCACCGCGACACCAGCACGGTCCAGGGAGCCCTCCACTCAGCCCACCGGGCCGCCTCGGCCGTCCTGCGGGACCTGGGAGCAACGGGCTCGATGCACCTGGCGGACCCACCTCGCAGCATCCCAAGGGCGGCTTGACCAACCTAAGGGGCGCGGGGAACTGCGCGACCAGCCACAACGAACCCGCATCCGGCAGACCACCGTCGGAGCTAGGGCGCAACCCCGCAACCCCTACCCCGCACCCCCTACCCCAACGCCGCCACCTTGTCCCGATAACCACGAACCGGCGCAGCATCCTTGTACGGCTCCAACCGCCGCTCGAAGTCCCGCACATACTCCACCGCCCGCACGGACCGCATCTCCGCCGCCGCCCCCGCCGCCTCCGCAGCCAACGCACAGGCCTGATCAAGCTCCCCCAACCCCAACCGGGCAGAGGCGAGGACAACCCGGCAGAACAGCCGGCTGCGCGCATACGCGGGCGCCCGCAACTGAAGCGACCGCTCCGCGTGCTGCGCCGCCGCCCGGAACTGCTGAAGATCGCGATGCGCGTGCCCGAACTCGTCCGCGAGCTGCGCCTCGTCGAAGAACCGCGCCCAGTGCGGCACCTCGTCCCCGGGCCGGGCCGCCTCCAGGGCGCGCTCGGCCCGCACGAGGGACGCCGTACAGGCCCGCACCTCCCCCAGCACCCCGTGCCCGCGCGCCTCGGACGCGTGGAGCAGGGCCTGTACGACCGGCGCGGCGCTGGTGCCCACCCCCTGCTGGGCCACCCGGGCGAGCTGGACGGCCTCCCGCCCGTGCCCGAGATACACGGCCTGCCTGCTCATCGTCACCAGCGTGTACGAGCCGTACGCCCGGTCCCCGGCCGCCTGCGCCAGCCGCAGCGCCTGGACGAAGTACCGCTGCGCGAGACCGTGCGCGGCGATGTCGTACGACGTCCAGCCCGCGAGCCGGGTCAGGTCCGCCGCGGCGGCGAACAGGCGGCGGCCGGTCTGCTCGCCGTAGACGCCGCGCAGCATCGGCTCGCACTCGTGCTCCAGATAGCGCACCAGGGCCTGTCGGGCGTGACCGCCGCCGTACATGTCGTCGAGGGTGCGGAACAGGTCGCCGACCGAACGGAGCGCGGCGATGTCACCGCCGGTGACCTTCTGGCCGGGCCCGCGTTCGGCGCCGCGCTGGCGGGGCACCGCCGGGCGGCCCTGGGCGGGGACGCGGAGGGGCGGTTCGCCGCGGGCCACCTTGTCGTCGGGGCGGCCGATCAGCCAGTCGCGGCTGGGCACGACGAGCCCGGCCGGGGTGAAGGCGATCTTCCGCAGCTCGGCGTGGCTGCCGGAGTCCTTGCGCCACAGCCCGCCGATGATGTCGACGGCCTCTTCCGGGGTGGCGGCGAACTCGAGACCCGCGTAGACCGGGGCGCAGGCGTCGAGGCCGAGGTCCTGGGCGGTCAGGCGGCGCCCCAGCCGCCGGGTGAAGACCTCGGCGATCAGGGCGGGGGTGGTGCCGCGGGGCTGCTGCCCGCGCAGCCACCGGGTCACGGAGGTCTTGTCGTATCTCAGGTCCAGGCCGTGTTCGAGACCGAGCTGGTCCACGCGACGGGCGAGACCCGCGTTGGAGAACCCCGCTTCTGCGATGAGCGCGGCGAGCTGGCGGTTGGGGGTGCGCTGCGCGGGTCGTTCCGTCATCTGCGGTGCGGTCTCCTGCCTTTCGGGCCATCGCCCGGCCTCATCGGCCGCACGGTGCCCGGATTGCCTGTGAGCAGCCCTTATGGCCTCTGTGAACGGCGCGAATGTAGCGGAGAGTGAGCAGGTGATCGCACACTTCCACGTTCCTTCATCCGATCGTGTGAGGATTGGCCGCACGGCTGACGCGCGACGGCCGGTCGTACAGTGGCGTAGGCACCTTTCGTGCCTTACGACCTTCGAGGGAGGCGCTTGCCGTGAGTGGGTTGCGGTTCGTCCGCATGGGGTTCGGTCCGGACGCCGTCGAGTACCAGGAGGCGTGGGACGAGCAGCGCCGGGTGCACGCGGCGCGGTTCGCCGACGAGGTCCCCGACACCGTGCTGCTGCTCGAACACCCCGCCGTGTATACGGCGGGCCGGCGCACGGCGGACAACGAGCGACCGCTCGACGGCACCCCCGTCATCGACGTGGACCGCGGCGGCAAGATCACCTGGCACGGACCCGGCCAGCTGGTCGGCTACCCGATCCAGAAGCTCCCGCGTCCGGTGGACGTCGTCGCCCACGTACGGCGCCTGGAGGAGGCCCTCATCCGCGCCTGCGCGGAGTTCGGTCTGGAGACCACCCGGGTCGAGGGACGCAGTGGCGTATGGGTCCTCGGCGATCCGGTGGAGCAGCGCCCGGCGCTCGGCGGACTGTCCCTGGACTTCGACCCCCGGCTGACCGACGAGGAGTTCGACCCGCGCCTGAACGGCCCGGAGTACGCCCCGTCCAACGCCGGCCAGCGCCGCGAGGACCGCAAGATCGGCGCCATCGGGATCCGGGTGGCCAAGGGCGTGACGATGCACGGCTTCGCACTGAACGTGAACCCGGACAACAAGTGGTTCGACAAGATCATCCCGTGCGGGATCCGGGACGCCGGCGTCGCCTCCCTGGCGGCCGAGCTCGGCCGGGACGTCACCATCGCCGAGGCGCTGCCGGTCGTCGAGCGGCACCTGAGGGACGTACTGGAGAACGCCGAGCCGAAGCCGCGGGAGATCGAGAGGGCGACCGCCTGACGGCGGGAATCAGCCCGGAAGTCATGGGGTTGGCCTGACGGCAGGGCTCAGTAAGCACGGGCGTACCCTGGTGTACGCCGACGAATCGAAGCACAGGGAGCCGACGTGTCCGCAGTCTCACCGGACGGACGCAAGATGCTGCGCCTGGAGGTCAGGAACGCCCAGACCCCCATCGAGCGCAAGCCCGAGTGGATCAAGACCCGGGCGAAAATGGGTCCCGAGTACACGGCCATGCAGAAGCTCGTGAAGAGCGAGGGCCTGCACACGGTCTGCCAGGAAGCCGGCTGCCCGAACATCTACGAGTGCTGGGAGGACCGCGAGGCGACCTTCCTCATCGGCGGCGACCAGTGCACCCGGCGCTGCGACTTCTGCCAGATCGACACCGGCAAGCCCGAGGCCCTCGACCGCGACGAGCCGCGCCGCGTGGGCGAGTCCGTGGTCACCATGGACCTCAACTACGCCACCATCACCGGTGTCGCCCGCGACGACCTCGCCGACGGCGGCGCCTGGCTGTACGCCGAGACCGTGCGCCAGATCCACGAGCAGACGGCCTCCCGCGAGGCCGGCCGCACCAAGGTCGAGCTGCTCGCCCCGGACTTCAACGCCGTACCGGAGCTCCTGGCGGAGGTCTTCGCCTCCCGCCCCGAGGTCT
This sequence comes from Streptomyces lincolnensis, assembly GCF_001685355.1. GTDB lineage: Bacteria > Actinomycetota > Actinomycetes > Streptomycetales > Streptomycetaceae > Streptomyces > Streptomyces lincolnensis. The sequence continues at coordinate 3,003,152 of NZ_CP016438.1, forward strand.
TCGCGCACAACGTCGAGACCGTCCCGCGGATCTTCAAGCGCATCCGTCCCGGCTTCCGCTACGAGCGCTCGCTGAAGGTCATCACCGAGGCCCGCGACTACGGCCTGGTCACCAAGTCGAACCTCATCCTCGGCATGGGCGAGACCCGCGAGGAGGTCAGCGAGGCGCTGCGGCAGCTGCACGACGCCGGCTGCGAGCTCGTGACCATCACGCAGTACCTGCGGCCCTCCGTGCGGCACCACCCCGTGGAGCGCTGGGTCAAGCCCCACGAGTTCGTGGAACTGAAGGAGGAGGCCGAGCAGATCGGCTTCTCCGGCGTGATGTCCGGCCCGCTCGTCCGCTCCTCGTACCGGGCGGGACGGCTGTACCAGATGGCCGTAGAGAAGCGGGGTTCCTACATCGCCTCGCAGGCCGTCTGATGGCACGGAGTGCCACTGTGCGCGTGTGAATCTGCGCACAAGCAACTACCGCTTGGTAGTGGCCGATTGACGCGGTCCTGGGCGTCCCCGCAGCTGGGGGCACCATCAGGGCCGCGTCGGTGTTTTAGGGCTGCATGTCCAGGCTTCATTGGCGTTTGACCGGCCGGTCATGCCCTGGTAACACCAATCAGTGACCCTGGTTGTACAGCCCGTGCACCCTTCACCAAGGCCACCATTCCCGAGGGGGGACCTCCATCATGCAGGCCGCGCCCGTACGCGCCACCGCCATCCCGTCGTTCACCGATGCACTCCGTGCCGTCGAGTCGCTGCTGCTGAGCAGCGGCCAGCGCACCGCCCGTCGCAACGCCTGGACGTCCGTGCTGGAGGACCGGCGCCGTGCCAAGGACCGCGTCGAGGTCCAGCAGGTCCTGGACCAGACCTTCACCGTCCGTCCCTGACGTGCCCGTCCGCCCTCCCCATGGCACTGCCGTCGTCGGCGCTTCCGGGGGCACGTAGACTTCGGGGCATGGCGAGGAAGGACACGGCAGCGGACGCTGCGAATCCCGGGCGACTCAAGCAGATCGCTCTGACCTACAAGATGACTCGCAGGGCCGACAAGAAGATCGGTCTTGTACTCGCGGCTGTCGGAATCGTCACCTTCGGTGTCTTCCTCGCGATCGGTTTCTTGATCGGTCACCCCGTATATCTCGGCATCCTGGGCCTCCTGCTCGCCTTCCTCGCGTCGGCGATCGTGTTCGGGCGCCGGGCCGAGCGAGCCGCCTTCGGGCAGATGGAGGGCCAGCCGGGAGCGGCGGCGGCCGTACTGGACAACGTGGGCCGCGGCTGGACGACGACCCCCGCGGTGGCGATGAACCGCAGCCAGGACGTGGTGCACCGGGCCGTCGGCAAGGCCGGCATCGTCCTGGTCGCCGAGGGCAACCCGAACCGGGTCAAGAGCCTGCTGGCCGCCGAGAAGAAGAAGATGAACCGCATCGTCGCGGACGTCCCGGTGCACGATCTGATCGTGGGCACGGGCGAGGGCCAGGTGGAGCTGAAGAAGCTGCGCACCTCGATGCTCAAGCTTCCGCGCGTGCTCTCCGGTCCCCAGGTCACCGCGACCAACGACCGGCTGCGTGCCATGGGCGACCTCATGAGCAACATGCCCCTGCCCAAGGGCCCGATGCCCAAGGGCATGAAACTCCCGAAGGGCGGACCGAAGGCCCGCTGACCTTCCTTCTACGACGATGGGGGCGCCCGGATCACTCCGGGCGCCCCCATCGTCGTACGGTCGCGGGGCTCGCATGCGCGGTACCGGGCCGTGGCCGACGCGCCGACGCCCACGCCGGGTTTCGGGGCGGCCAGGATGCCGTCGGTCAGATGCGCACCTCGACGGTCCTGGCCAGGCGGTCGTGCAGGCCCCGGCCGTCGCGGTCCCAGATGAGGGCGGGGATGGCGACGCAGAGCAGGGCGGTCCGCAGGAGGGAGCGCAGGGGATTGACGCGGCCCGTGTCCAGGGCGACGATCCGCAGGCCGAAGAGGCGCTTGCCCGGAGTGAAGCCGACGGTGCCGACCGTGAGGGCGCCCATCACGAAGAAGAGCAGCAGGGCCCAGTTCGAGGTGGACTGCTGATAGCTCTGCGTGATCAGCTGGGATGCAATCAGGACGCACATCGCCCAGTCCACGGCCAGCGCGCCCAGGCGCCGCCCCGGGCGGGCGATCGAGCCGGGCCCGTCCTCCGGCAGACCGAGCTGCTCGCCCCGGTATCCGAAGTCCACACCCGCGTTCTCGGCGGCCGCGCGGGGGCCCGAGAGCCACGATCCGATTGCTTCCCTCTTGTCCACGCGTCCACCGTACTGCGACCGTTTCGGGATACGGACAGGTGGGGTAGGGCGAACGATGTCCGGTTAACTTGTGCGAAACAAATGGGTCACGCCCGAGAAACCACCCGTCCCTAGGGTCGACGACAGCGTGTGCCACCGCACTGGCCGCACGAACGAACTACCACCCCGGCACGGGAACGGCCGGGAGTAGGAGGAGCTGGATGTTCCAGAACGCCGACGAGGCCAAGAAGTTCATCGCGGACGAGGACGTCAAGTTCGTCGACGTCCGATTCTGCGACCTGCCGGGCGTCATGCAGCACTTCACGTTGCCCGTCGAGGCGTTCGACCCGGACGAGGAGCTCGCGTTCGACGGCTCGTCGATCCGTGGGTTCCAGGCCATCCACGAGTCCGACATGGCGCTGCGCGCGGACCTCTCGACCGCCCGGGTCGACCCCTTCCGCCGCGACAAGACGGTCAACATCAACTTCTTCATCCACGACCCGATCACGGGCGAGCAGTACAGCCGTGACCCGCGCAACGTGGCCAAGAAGGCCGAGGCCTACCTCGCGTCGACCGGTATCGCGGACACCGCGTACTTCGGTCCCGAGGCGGAGTTCTACGTCTTCGACAGCGTCCGTTTCGCCACCTCGGCGAACGAGAGCTTCTACCACATCGACTCCGAGGCCGGCGCCTGGAACACCGGTGCGGTGGAGAACAACCGCGGCTACAAGGTCCGCTACAAGGGTGGCTACTTCCCGACCCCGCCGGTCGACCACTTCGCCGACCTGCGCGCCGAGATCTCCCTCCAGCTCGCCGCCTCCGGCCTCCAGGTCGAGCGCCAGCACCACGAGGTGGGCACCGCCGGCCAGGCCGAGATCAACTACAAGTTCAACACGCTGCTCGCCGCGGCCGACGACCTCCAGCTCTTCAAGTACATCGTGAAGAACGTGGCGTGGAAGAACGGCAAGACCGCGACCTTCATGCCGAAGCCGATCTTCGGTGACAACGGCTCGGGCATGCACGTGCACCAGTCGCTGTGGTCCGGCGGCTCCCCGCTCTTCTACGACGAGGCCGGCTACGCGGGCCTGTCGGACATGGCCCGCTACTACATCGGCGGCATCCTCAAGCACGCTCCGTCGCTGCTGGCCTTCACCAACCCGACGGTGAACTCCTACCACCGTCTGGTCCCGGGCTTCGAGGCGCCGATCAACCTGGTGTACTCGCAGCGCAACCGCTCCGCGGCCATGCGTATCCCGATCACGGGCTCCAACCCGAAGGCCAAGCGCGTCGAGTTCCGCGCGCCCGACTCCTCCGGCAACCCGTACCTCGCCTTCTCGGCCCTGCTCCTGGCGGGCCTGGACGGCATCAAGAACAAGATCGAGCCGGCCGAGCCGATCGACAAGGACCTCTACGAGCTGGCTCCCGAGGAGCACGCGAGCGTCGCGCAGGTCCCGACCTCCCTCCCGGCCGTTCTCGACCGCCTCGAGGCCGACCACGAGTTCCTCCTCCAGGGCGACGTCTTCACGCCGGACCTGATCGAGACGTGGATCGACTTCAAGCGCACGAACGAGATCGCGCCGCTCCAGCTGCGTCCGCACCCGCACGAGTTCGAGCTCTACTTCGACGTGTGATCGACCCGCGCGTCCACCACGCGTGAGCCGTCCGGCGCCCCCGTCCTGGATTTCCCAGGGCGGGGGCGCCGTCGTAGGGTCTCCGGCGCTACTGTTCGAATATTGGCTCTTCCACAGGACGCACGAGACCCGACGGGGGTAACGGGGATGCCCGAACAGGACGACACAGAGCGGGAGTTCGACCTCAAGTGGGCCGACAACGCCCACCACAAGGAACCCTCCGCCCGAGCCCGCATGCTCGCCGCCCGCTGGAAGGACAACCCACCCGGCCCCCAGCCCTTCCGCGCGGCCCCCGGCCCGACAACACCCCGCCGCTCCTCCTGGATATCGACGGCCGTCGTACTCGGCTCCGTGGCGGCGATCATCCTGCTGCTGGGGTACGCGAACTTCCGGGCGCCCTACTGAGCCTTTGCCCGCCCTGGGGGTGATCGGGGGCTCCTCATGAAGGGGGCGGAGGCACACTGGGCCGTGGGGCGAGTGCCTGGCTTGCGGGGTGAGGCGTGATGCGGAGTCGCTTCGAGGGTGATCGGCGGTTGGCCGTGCGGATGGCGGTCACGATGTTTCTGCTGGGGCTGCTGTATGTGGTCTTCGTGGGGGCGCTGGTCGTTCTGATGAAATCGTGGGTGCTCGTCGTCGTGGTGGTGGCGGGGGTGCTCGGGGCGCAGTACTGGTTCTCCGACCGGATCGCGATGTTCGCGATGCGGGGGCGGGTGGTGGAGCGGGAGGAGTATCCCGAGCTGCATGCCGTGGTGGACCGGTTGTGTGCGCTCGCGGACATGCCCAAGCCCGTGGTCGCCGTGTCGAACATGGACATGCCCAATGCCTTCGCGACCGGGCGGAATCCCGACAACGCCGTGGTGTGTGTGACCACGGGGCTGCTGCGGCGGCTGGAGCCGGCCGAGCTGGAGGGTGTGCTGGCGCACGAGTTGTCGCATGTGGCGCACAAGGACGTCGCCGTGATCACGATCGCGTCGTTCCTCGGTGTGATCGCGGGGCTGATCGTGCGGTTCGCGTTCTACAGCCAGGTGTTCGGCGGGGGGCGGAGGGACCAGAACACCGCCGTCCTGTTCGCCGCGGTGATGGGGGTGTCGGCGGCCGTGTACGCGATCAGCTTCCTGTTGATCCGGGCGCTGTCCCGGTACCGGGAGCTGGCGGCGGACCGGGCCGCGGCGCACCTCACCGGGCGGCCCTCGGCTCTGGCCTCCGCGCTCACCAAGGTCTCCGGGGACATCGCCAGGATCCCGACCAAGGATCTGCGCACCGCCCAGGCCTTCAACGCCTTCTACTTCACTCCGGCGACCGGCAAGGAGCCCGGCATCGAGCGGTTCTTCTCGACCCACCCGTCCCTGGAGCAGCGGCTGGAGCAGCTGGGGCAGATCTCCACCGAACTGGGTGAGCCGGCGAGTCCGGGGAGGTCCGGCTGAGGATGGGACTGCTGGACATCCTGCTCGGCCGTACCAAGCCGGTCGTACCCGATCTCGACCGGCTCTTCGCCCTGCCGTCGGCCGCGGTGACCCTGGAGGCGGCGGCCTCCTTCACGCCGACCGGGCGGGGCGCGGTGTGCTTCGCCACGGTGGAGGGCGCCGCCTTCGAGCAGACGCATCGCGAGGTGCAGGCCCTGCTCGACGCGGACACCGAGCGCGACGGCCCGCCGGTGGAGCTGAGCCGTGACGAGTACGGCTACTCCTGGCTGGTCTCCCAGCGCGGCCCCGACCAGCTGCCGCTCCTGGTGAACGACCTGCACGCGGTCAACAGCTCCATGGAGGTCAACGGCTTCGGGCCGCAACTGCTGTGCTCGCTCGCCGGGTTCGAGGATCCCGAGGGCCGGTCCCTGGCGCTGGTCTACCTCTACAAGCGGGGCACGTTCTACCCCTTCGCGCCGCAGCCCGGCGCGGGGCAGCGGCGCGACAACGCCCTCGAACTGCGGGTCAGGGCCGCCCTCGCCGGCGACCTGCGGGTCGAGGAGGATCTGAACCGCTGGTTCCCGGTGTGGGGCGCCCCCGGTCTCTGACCGGGACCGGCGGATCCCGGGGCGCCTCGCCGCCGCCTCACTTGCCCTTCTCGCGCGCCTGCCTGCGGGACTCCAGGGGACGCTCGCGGCGGTAACGGCGCTCCCACCTGGCCTGCTTGTCCCGACGGTCGCGGTACGCGCGGTAGCTGCCGGGCATGAGTCCCGAACCTCCTCCCGAGCCGCCCCCCGGGGCTCCTCCCGAGGAGGCTCCCCTCGACGAGGTCGAGGAGGGGCTGTGCCCGTACTGCATGTACAGGAAGAGCACGGCGACGGCGGCGAGCCACCAGACGGGGTTCTGGAATCCGAGGACGACCAGGACGACGGTCCCTGATATGACGATGGTGCCCATCACGGGCCTCCGTGAGCGTGGGTGTCCGAGCGATGCGTGATGTGGTGACGGAGCGCTGGGGGAAGGCGCCCGTCCGTCGGTGCGTAGAGAGTAGCCCCGAGTCCGCGAGGTGATGCCTGTCCTGCGGAAAGCGGTGGTGGACGACTCCGTAACGCGCGTCCAGCGTAGGGAGACGGTCACTGTGGGTGCATCCGATTTTCCGGGCGGCCCGGTCATATCGGCGCGGGCGGCAAGTGGCATGCGTGAATGGGGAGATGAGCGAACTCACCGCTTTCACTCACACACACGACGATGAACGCCTCAGTGGCGTCCGCGGCGACGGCGGCGCCGGCCCGGGAGCGGTCACCGCCGTTCTCCTGCACGGAGCGGGCACCAGCGGCAAGGACCGACTGTTCCCCCTGCTGGCCGAGTTCGTGAACCGCGGCTGCCACGCCCTCGCCTTCGACTTCTCCGGCCACGGCGACAGCACCGGCGCCCTGCGGGAGTCGAGCCTGCGCCGCCGCTTCGAACAGGCGGTCGCCGTGATCGACGCGCACGTCCCGGCCGACGGCCCCCTGGTGCTGGTCGGCTTCAGCATGAGCGGCCATACGGTGGCCGACCTGGTCCGGCACTACGACGATCGCGTGGTAGCACTCGGCCTGTGCGCACCGGCGGTGTACGCGAGCGAGGCATGGGACGTGCCGTTCGGCACGGGACAGGGCCGGTTCAGCGAGATCATCCGCACCCCGGACAGCTGGCGCACGGCCCCGGCGCTCGATGCCCTGCGGACGTACGAGGGACGCTCGGTACTGGTCGTCCCGGGCAGCGACACGGTCATCCCGTCCACCGTGACCGAGGCCGTCCAGGACGCCCTGACGGCACGAGCCCAGTACACCCGCTTCGAACTCCCGGACGCCGACCACGGCTTGGGGGTGTGGCTGCGCGATCATGCGGGTGATCGGCGGGGAGTGGTGGACGCGGTGCTGACCGGCCTCGGTGACCAGGGGTGGACGGCGACCCGGGCCTGGGTGGGCAAGCAGCTTCCCGAGGGCCGCACGGTCACCGGCACGAGTCTGCTCTCGGGCGGCTGGAGCTCGCAGATGCGCCGGCTCGCCCTCGACGACGGCACCGCTCTGGTGCTGCGGACCTTCGTGAGACCGTTCTTCCGACGGCACGCGCCCGGCCTGCTGGCCCGCGAGGCGTCGGTACTGAGGCTGCTCGCCGGGCGGGACGGCGTCCCGGTGCCCGAGCCGGTCGCCGTCGACGCCACGGCCGAACTCTGCGACCACCCCTCGCTGTTGATGTCCCTGCTGCCTGGGCGGGTCCGGGTCGACGAGGAGGATCTCGAACGGCGCCTGGACCTGCTGGCGGCCCAGCTCGTCCGGATCCACGACGTCGTCCCCGACGAACGGCCGCGCGCCTACCAGGCGTGGACCTCCGCGGCACGGGTGCGCACACCGGGCGGACCGCTGTGGGAGCGGGCCGTGGACGTGATCCGCCGGGACCCTCCGCCGTACGAAGGGTGTTTCCTGCACCGGGACTTCCACCCCGGGAACGTCCTGTTCACCGGGGCGGGCGACGAACTGCGCATCAGCGGTGTCGTCGACTGGGTGGAGACGTCGTGGGGACCGGCCGACCTCGACGTGGCCCACTGTTCGACGGCGCTGGCACTGCTGCACGGCCCGGCACACGGGCTCGGCTTCCGCGAGCGGTACGAGGCCGCCGGCGGACGGCCCCTGGCCACCGGGCCGGACCACCTGTACTGGCGGCTGCTCGACGCCCTCGCCTACTCCCCCGACGCGGCGAAACTGGCCGGTCCGTGGCGTGCCCTGGGGCGGACGGATCTCACTTCCGAGGTGCTGGGCGGGCGGCTGGAGGCGTATGTGGCGGGGTTGGCCGAGCGGTACGGATGAGGGTGACGGGGGACTGGCCTTGTCGGCTTGCGGTCGCACCGCCGCCCACCGCTGACGTACCACCGCCCTAGCGCCGCCCTACGACTGTCAGTGGCATCGGCGAGGATGCCCTCACGGAGCACGACGGGACGGGTGGCGGCGGAGGCCGGTGTGGGTGACGCGGAGCGGTACATCGGTGTGGCGGAGCGGCGGGCGCGGCTCGCGTCGCGGCATCGGCTGGCGGGGGCGGCGCGGGCGGGGGGTCCCGAGGAGGTGGCCGGCTCCCTGGTCGCCCTGCACGGCACGGATCCGGCGACGGTCTATCTGGCCGTCGGGGCCCGGCTCGCGGACCCGGCGCGGACCGTGGCGGAGACCGGGCGGGCACTGTACGAGGACCGTGCGCTGGTCCGGATGCACGGCATGCGGCACACGGTCTTCGTGTTCCCGACGGATCTCACCGCCGTCGTGCACGCCTCGACCGGTCTCGCGGTCGCCGCCAGGGAACGGGCCGCGCTGCTCAAGCACATGGCCACGGCCGGGGCGCCGGACGCGGCCTGGCTGAAGGAGGTCGAGGAGTCGGCGCTGGCCGCGCTGGCCCTGCGGGGCCAGGCGACGGCGGCCGAACTCGCCGCGGACGAGCCGCGGTTGCGGGAGCAGTTCGTGTACGCGGCAGGGAAGAGCTACGAAGGGCTCCACACCGTCTCGACCCGGCTGCTGAAGGTGCTGGGAGTGGAGGGCAAGGTGGTGCGCGGGCGGCCGCTCGGCTCCTGGACCTCCAGCCAGTTCCGCTGGGCCGTCGCCCCCGCCCATCCCGAACTCGACCCGGCCGAGGCGCAGTCGGCCCTGCTGCGCCGCTGGCTCACCGCCTGCGGTCCGGCCACGGAGGACGACCTCAAGTGGTGGACGGGCTGGCGGGTGACCGACGTCCGCCGGGCCCTCGCGGCGATCGGCGCACGGCCGGTCACGCTGGACGAGGGCCCGGGGTACGTCGTCGACGGCGACCTCGGCCCGGTGGCCGGCCCCGCTGAGCCCTGGGCCGCGCTTCTGCCCGGCCTCGACCCGACGGCCATGGGCTGGCGGCAACGGGACTGGTATCTGGCCCCCGAGCTGCGCCCCGCCCTGTTCGACGGCAGCGGGAACGTGGGGCCGACGGTGTGGTGGAACGGCCGTGTGATCGGCGCGTGGGCCCAGCGCCCCGACGGCGAGGTCGTGTGGCGCCTCCTGGACACGCAGGGCGTGGGCCGGGACGCGGAAGCGGCGATCGCGGCGGAGGCCGGGCGACTCCGGGGGTGGCTGGGGGCGACCCGGGTGACGCCCAGGTTCCGGACGCCGTTGGAGAAGGAGTTGGCGCGGTGAACGAAGGGCCGGGCACCCCGGGAATCCGGGGGCCCGGCGCCGGCCTCACCGGCTGTAACGCATCAGCGCCCGCACCATGTGGCACGTCGTGTCCGACGGCGGGTGGACGCCGATCGTCTCCGCCGTGTCGCGGATCGTCTCGTTGCGGGCCTGGTTGGGGACGTAGACGCCCGAGTCGAGCAGAGCGATGGCGAGGCGCATGGCCTTGAGGCGACGGTTGTGGGTGACGTACCACTCGCGCGGACGCCCGGGCGGCAGGGCGCGCTTCTCGACGGGTGCGTAGGGCAGGTCGAGCAGCACGGGGCGCTTCGCGGTGGACTGGGTCGGCAGCGGCTTCGGCTTCAGAGCGGCAGCGGGCACAGGCATCCTCCTGTCGCGGACAGGGCGCCGTTCGGACTTCCCGGCGACACCCTCGAACACTGCTTCTATTCTACTGCCCGGCACTGACAAAAGGCCCTGGCCACAAGGGCTTTCGGGGTCCCTGTGACGCAGGTGCAGAACGGGTTTTCGCGTACCGTGGCGGCATGGAGATCTGGATCAATCCGGCCTGCTCGAAGTGCCGTGGCGCGCTCACCCTGCTCGACGCCGAGGGCGCCGACTACACCGTCCGCCGCTACCTGGAGGACGTGCCGACCGAGGACGAGATCCGGGCCGTCCTCGCCCGCCTCGGCCTCGAACCCTGGGACATCACCCGCACCCAGGAGGCGGCCGCCAAGGAGCTCGGGCTCAAGGAGTGGGCCCGCGACGACACCTCGCGCGACCGCTGGATCAAGGCCCTCGCCGAACACCCCAAGCTGATCCAGCGCCCCATCATCACGGCGGACGACGGAACGGCGGTGGTGGCCCGCACCGACGAGGCCGTACGGGACGCACTGTCACGCCACTGACCCGGCCCCAAATGTGACGCAGGTTACGTCACCTGACTCCTGTAACCACTGAGTAACCTCGTTCGGTATCTCGTACGTACCGGCGTCCGCTCCCCCCTTCTCTCAGGAGCCGCGCATGTCACGTAGGAGAAGACTCGGTACGAAGAAGAAACTCGCCCTGCTGGCGAGTGCCGCGGCGGTGGCGGGAGGCGGCGCCTTCGCCATGGCGGCCACGTCGAACGCCGCGCAGGCCCCGAAGACGGCCGCGGAGTCGAGCGTCTGTCAGGGGCTCGCCACCGCGCTCGGCAACAACCAGCGGTTCATCGCGGACCAACAGGCCGCTCCGGACGCGCAGTCGGCGGCCCGGATCGCCAACCGCCAAGCGGTCGTCGCGCAGATCGAGGTGCAGCAGGAGGCCTCCGGGTGTGTGGTCGGGGAGTCGGCTCAGGACTCCCCCGCCGCGCAGCCCTCCCAGGCCGCCTCCGCCCCCGAGACTCCCCCCACGGGAGGCACCGCCCCGGGCGCCGACGACGCCGTCACCGGCGAGCAGGTGTGCGACGGCTCGACCGTCACCCTGTCCGGTGAGGCCGGCGCCCCGGCCGCGTCCAGCAACCAGTTCCCGGCCGGCACGAGGCTGAAGGTCACCAACCTGGACAACGACAAGTCCACGACGGTGGAGGTCACCTCGGTCTCCGGCAGCTGTGTCCTGCTGAACGACGCGGCCTTCGAACAGGTCCGTGAGCCCGGCAAGTTCCTGATCCGCCGGGCCGTGATCGAGAAGGTGGGGTGAGGCCATCGGCGTAGGAACCCGCTGAGGCGGCGGCCCGCTCCGCCGTCCTGTACGTGTCATCGGTCCTGCCGTTCGCGGCCACGAACGGCAGGACCGGTACGTTCGGTCGGGCCCAGGTCGGGGTCGAGATCGGGGGCGTGTGCCTCCCCCTGGCTCCCCTCACACCGTGAGTCGCACCACACGACGACCAGGTAACACGGGGTTCACATGCGAGCAATGATCGGGAAATCGCCTGTTGACAGGCTCGCGAGCAACCAGAGCGGCGCCCCAGTGCCGCAGCGCCGCAGCACCCGCAAGTGCGCCTAGACCCACCCCCTAAGGATGTGGCCCGTGAGCTTCAAGGCTGAGTACATCTGGATCGACGGCACCGAGCCGACGGCCAAGCTGCGTTCCAAGACGAAGATTCTTGCGGACGACGCGAAGGGCGCCGAGCTCGCGATCTGGGGCTTCGACGGGTCCTCCACGAACCAGGCCGAGGGCCACGCCTCGGACTGTGTACTCAAGCCGGTCTTCTCCTGCCCGGACCCGATCCGCGGCGGCGACGACATCCTCGTCCTGTGCGAGGTCTACAACATCGACATGACGCCGCACGAGACCAACACCCGTGCCGCGCTCGTCGAGGTCGCCGAGAAGTTCGCCGCTCAGGAGCCGATCTTCGGCATCGAGCAGGAGTACACCTTCTTCAAGGACGGCTACCCGCTCGGCTTCCCCAAGGGCGGCTTCCCGGCCCCGCAGGGCGGCTACTACTGCGGCGTCGGCGCGGACGAGATCTTCGGACGTGACGTCGTCGAGGCGCACCTGGACAACTGCCTCAAGGCGGGCCTGGCGATCTCCGGCATCAACGCCGAGGTCATGCCCGGCCAGTGGGAGTTCCAGGTCGGCCCGGTCTCCCCGCTGGAGGTCTCCGACCACCTGTGGGTGGCCCGCTGGCTGCTCTACCGCACCGCCGAGGACTTCGGCGTCTCCGCCACCCTGGACCCCAAGCCGGTCAAGGGCGACTGGAACGGCGCGGGCGCGCACACCAACTTCTCCACCAAGGCGATGCGCGAGACGTACGAGGCGATCATCACCGCCGCCGAGTCGCTCGGTGAGGGCTCCAAGCCGCTCGACCACGTCAAGCACTACGGCGCCGGCATCGACGACCGCCTGACCGGTCTGCACGAGACCGCCCCGTGGAACGAGTACTCCTACGGTGTCTCCAACCGTGGCGCCTCGGTCCGTATCCCGTGGCAGGTCGAGAAGGACGGCAAGGGTTACATCGAGGACCGCCGTCCGAACGCCAACGTCGACCCGTACGTCGTGACGCGTCTGCTCGTCGACACGTGCTGCTCCGCGCTGGAGAAGGCCGGCCAGGTCTGATCCGCCCGTAGCTCTCCGAGAGGCGCCCACCGGCCACGGTGGGCGCCTCTTCGCGTTGTCATAGTGAAGACGCGTACGAGCAGTGACGTCCAAGCAGTGAGAGCAGGCTCCCGGAAGGCGGCGGGTATCTGCTTCAATGGGCCCATGGCCAGCTTCCGGAAGTACCTCGCTACGGGTCGCCATGACCTGGAGCCCTTCTGGCCTTCCCGTCAGCATCACGACTTCGACCGGGTGTGTTGTCGCGCGAAGAACGCGCCGGCCCTCTAAAGCCGTACATCCACCCGGCCTTCGGCCCGCGCGCAACGGCGTACGTCCCTTCCGACGAACCTCTCGCGCGAAAGAGCTGACCTCTCATGGCGACCACCCGTTCCCTGTCCTCCGCCCCTGCTCCCGCCCCCACCCCTCTGCCCGGCCGGCAGCGGCTGCGTGCCGTCGGTCCCGACGAGGGGATCGAGGTCCCGGACTTCCTGCCGCCGGGCGCCACCTGGCTGCCCGCGCCGCAGCACACGCTGCCCACCCTGCCGGGGCAGCCGCCGATGATCGGCTACCTGGTGCTCGTCCCGGCCGACCAGCGGGCACCGGTCGTACCGGCCACCGGTGACACCGCGGGCGATCCCCTCGTCCGCGTCGACACCGTGCGGCGCACCGCCGTCGTGGACGGGCGCGAACTCGACCTCACCTACCTGGAGTTCGAGCTGCTCGCCCATCTCGTGACCCACCCGCACCGGGTGCACACCCGCGACCAGCTGGTCACCACGGTGTGGGGGTACGGGCACGTGGGCGACGGCCGTACCGTCGACGTCCACATCGCCCGGCTGCGCCGCAAGCTGGGTGCCGAGCACCGCGACACGATCCGTACGATCCGCCGGGTCGGCTACAAGTACGCGCCGCCGACGGGGCGTTGATCCCCGGCGGGTCCGGGACGCACGGTGCCGGGCCTCTGCTGAGGGCAGAGCGCAGTTCCGTTCCGCGGCCGTGGCGGGCACAGTCACCGGTATGAGACTTCTCCTGCTGGGTGGGACCGAGTTCGTGGGACGGGCCGTCGCCGAGGCGGCCCTCGGGCGCGGCTGGGACGTGACCGTCTTCCATCGTGGGCGGCACGCGCCCACGGCCGGGGTGCGGTCATTGCACGGTGACCGCACCGCGCCGGACGGGCTCGCCGCGCTGGGCGGGGCCGAGGGCGACTGGGACGCGGTCGTCGACACCTGGTCGGCGGCACCGCACGTGGTGCGGGACTCGGCGCGGCTGCTGCGGGACCGCGCCGGGCGCTATGCGTACGTGTCGAGTTCCTCGGTGTACACCTGGCCCCGGGCCGCCGGCGCCGACGAGGACGCGCCGGTGGTGGAGGGCGCCGCGGCCGACGCCGGGCAGACCGACTACGCCCGGGACAAGCGGGGCGGGGAGCTGGCCGCCGTCGAGGCGTTCGGCGCGGACCGTTCCCTGCTCGTACGGGCCGGGCTGATCCTCGGCCCCTACGAGAACGTGGGCCGGCTGCCGTGGTGGCTGACCCGGGTCGCCCGCGGGGGCCCGGTGCTCGCCCCCGGGCCACGGGACCTCGCCCTCCAGTACATCGACGTCCGTGACCTCGCGGAGTGGATCCTCGACGGCGTGGAGCGCGGGTCGAGCGGGCCGTACAACCTGGTCGGTCCCCAGGGGCACGCCACCATGGGCACCCTGCTCGACGCCTGCGCGCAGGTCACCGGCTCGACCGCCGAGCTGCGCTGGACCGACCCGGACGTCATCCTCGACGCGGGCATCGAGCCGTGGCTGCACCTGCCGGTGTGGCTGCCACCGGACAGCGAGGCCCATGGGGCGATGCACGCCGCCGACGTCTCCCGGGCCCTGGCGACCGGCCTGCACTGCCGCCCGGTCGAGCAGACCGTCACCGACACCTGGACCTGGCTCCAAAGCATCGGCGGAACGGCCCCCCACCGCCCGGACCGTCCCCCCGTGGGCCTCGACCCGGAGCTGGAGGCGAAAGTCCTCGCGAACAGCCGGAGCGTGCGCTGAGCCCGGAGCGGCTACGGAGGGCTGGTGGCGGCGCGATCGGCTCGTGCGGGACGGGCGGCGGTGGCGCGGCCGGGCGGGAGCGAAGGCGAGGCCGGGTGATGGCCGCAGCCGGCCCAACCGGGGCCGGCGCCGACCGCGCAGCCGGACGGGAGCGGGCCGGGCTCCAGCGAGCCCATGGCCGCCTCGACCGGGACGGGCGCCAGTGGCGTGGGGCGCAGGCAACACAGCCGATCGGAGGCAGCACGGGCGGCAGTCACGCGGCCCCAGGCCACACGGCCGACCTGAGCAGCACGGGCCACCGGTGAGGGCGGGCGGCGGCTCGGGAGGTGAGGGAGCGTGGCCAGGGGGTGTACCTGGCACCACCCCCCGACCGACCGCCCAGCCCCAGTGACCCCCGCCCCGGCCTCGGCCAGACTGACGCCATGACCACCGAGACCAAGAGCGACAGCGACGGCTACAGCGACGGCGGCGGCATCAGGGGGGCCGGGGCACGGGGTATGGGGCGGGCGGCACTGCGGGGGCTCGGCCTGGCGCTGGTGCTGCTGCCGGGGGCCGTGCTGTGCTTCACGCTCTCCCTGGTGTCGATCGTGCTCATCCCGATCGGCGTCGGGATCCTCACCACTGGCTGGGTACTCACCGGCGTGCGGGTGTTCGCGGACTGGCGGCGGGTGCTCGCGGCGGAGTGGTGCGGGGTGCTGATCCCGTCGGCGTACCGGCCGGTCCCCGAGAACGCCAACCCGTGGACGCGCACCTTCGGGATGCTGCGCGACCCGGCGACCTGGCGGGATCTGCGGTGGCTGCCCGTGGACATGACGGCGGGCTTCGTCACGGCGCTCCTGCCGGCCGCGCTGCTGATCTACCCGCTGGAGGGATTCGCGCTGGCGGCGGGGCTGTGGCGGGTCTTCCCCGACGGGTACTGGTACGGCTTCGTCCCGGTCACCGGACAGGCCACCGCGTTCGCCGCCGGTGCCCTGGGCCTCGGTCTCCTGTTCCTCGCCCACTTCTTCACCCTGCGGCTGCTGCCGGTCCACTTCCGGCTGACCCGGTGGATGCTCGCCTCCAACCAGCGCGAACTGGCCGAGCGCGTCAAGGTGCTGACCGACACCCGGCGGGACGCCGTGGACACCTCCGCCGCCGAACTGCGGCGCATCGAACGGGACCTGCACGACGGCGCGCAGGCCCGGCTGGTCGCCATGGGCATGGACCTGGGAACCATCGAGATGCTCCTCGACAAGGATCCGGAGCAGGCCAAGCGCCTTCTCTCGCAGGCCCGCCAGTCCTCCGCCGACGCCCTGACCGAGCTGCGCGAACTCGTCCGCGGCATCCACCCGCCGGTCCTCGCCGAACGCGGACTGGGCGACGCCGTACGGGCGTTGGCGTTGCGGATGCCCGTTCCCACCGAGACGAACGTGGACCTGCCGGGCCGCGCGGAGGCACCCGTGGAAGCGGCGGCGTACTTCGCCGTCAGCGAGGTGCTGACCAACGCCGTCAAGCACGCGGACGCCGACCGGATCTGGATCGACCTGCATCACGTCGACGAAGGGGCCGAAGGCGCCGGGGGCATCGGCATGCTGCGGATCTCCGTCACCGACAACGGCAAGGGCGGCGCGGCGATCGGGGCGGGTTCGGGACTCGCCGGAGTCGAGCGGCGACTGGGTACATTCGACGGCGTCCTGGCCGTCAGCTCTCCAGCGGGCGGCCCCACCATGGTCACCCTGGAGATCCCTTGCGCGTTGTCCTAGCCGAAGACCTGTTCCTGCTGCGCGACGGACTCGTCCGTCTCCTGGAGGCCTACGACTTCGAGATCGCCGCGGCCGTCGAGACCGGGCCGGAGCTGGCCCGCGCGCTCGCCGAACTGGAGCCGGACGTCGCCGTCGTGGACGTCAGGCTCCCGCCGACGCACACCGACGAGGGACTCCAGTGCGCGCTCGACGCCCGCCGTGACAGACCCGGGCTGCCGGTGCTGGTGCTGTCCCAGCACGTGGAGCAGCTGTACGCGCGCGAACTGCTCGCCGACGGCACCGGCGGGATCGGCTATCTGCTCAAGGACCGGGTGTTCGACGCGGAGCAGTTCGTGGACGCCGTACGGCGGGTCGCGGCGGGCGGGACGGCGATGGATCCGCAGGTGATCCAGCAGCTGCTGTCCCGGCGGGCGGCCGACGACCGGCCGCTGGGGCGGCTGACCCCGCGCGAGGTGGAGGTGCTGGAGCTGATGGCGCAGGGGCGTACCAACGCGGCGATCGCCGAGAAGCTGGTCGTGACGGAGCGGGCGATCGCCAAGCACACCTCCAACATCTTCGCCAAACTGGGCCTGGAGGTGTCGGACGACGACAACCGCCGCGTCCTGGCGGTTCTCGCCTATCTGGACCAGGACCGTTGATATCGGCCCAACTGTTCCGCACATGCCGTAAGGGATCAACAACTGCCGGTGTTTCCTGTGCAGTTGGGTCGGAAATGTCTTCAGAATCTCTCAGCAATTTCTGAGACGGGTGAACACCCGTGGGACCGCTCGCGTATTCAAGAGCGCCGCTTCACTCCTGTCGGGCGCCTCGATGCTGCCCCGCAAGGAAGTCAGAGGAGTTCCATGGGACGCAACACAAGAAAACGCCGTACGCCGATGGCCACCAAGGCCGTAGCCGGGGCGGCGGCCCTAGCGCTCGGCGGGGGCGGGCTGATCTGGGCCAACTTCTACGCCTCGGCCCATGAATCGGGCTCGGGGCAGAACAGGACGAAGGCCACCGCCAACCAGATCGCGACGATCAACTGCCCCGATGTCGGCCAGAAGCTGACGAAGGTGCCGGAGAGCGCGCGTCAGGGTGTGGCCAAGGAGCTGGCGCTGCTCGACAGGCAGATCACGGAGGCCTACACGCGCCTGGCGGACACCCGTCAGGCCCAGGCCGGTGACTCCAACTACGTCAACAACGCCATCCTCAGCCCGCTGAAGTCCAAGCGTGTGGCCACGCTCGACCGGATCGGCATCAACATCAACCGCGCCGGCGGCCAGCGACCGCAGGGCCTGGACCAGTTCGCCCAGTGTCAGGGCGTCCCGGCCGAGCAGCCGGAGACCAACGACGGCAACGGCGGCGGCCAGAACAACGACGGTCAGGACCAGGGCCAGGACAACGGTGGCCAGGACCAGAACGGCGGTGGTCAGGACCAGGGCCAGGACAACGGTCAGGACCAGGGCCAGGACCAGGGCAACGGAGGCCAGGCCGGCAACGGCCCGGCGGCCGACGACTTCATCAACATCGAGGACGTCCAGCCCAACTCCCGCAACCTGCCGAACGGTCTGGCCGCGAACGGCGACGGCGGCTCGACGGGCACCTTCACCACCCAGTGCGGCACGAACGAGAACGAGAACCGCAACTCGGACAACGTGATCGTGGCGCCCGGCGTGTCCAACGGTGCCCAGCACCAGCACGACTACGTCGGCAACCAGAACAACAACGCCTTCGCGAGCGACGAGGACCTGGCGGGCGGCGAGACGACCTGCCAGAACCAGGGCGACAAGTCGACGTACTTCTGGCCGGTCATCCGGATCCAGGACGGTACGCAGGACATCGACCAGGGTCAGCCCGGCGGTGGCCAGGACGGCAACGTCGGCAAGATCGTCGAGCCCGCCCAGGCCGAGCTGAAGTTCGTCGGCAACCGGACCAGCGATGTCGTCGCGATGCCGACCGCCCTGCGGATCATCACCGGTGACGCCAAGTCCTTCACCAACGGACTGAACAACGCCAACACCTCCTGGAGCTGCACCGGCTTCGAGGACCGGCAGGTGACGGACAAGTACCCGATCTGCCCCGAGGGCAGCAGCGTGGTCCGGACGTCCAACTTCCAGAGCTGCTGGGACGGCCAGAACATCGACAGCGCCAACCACCGCACCCACGTGGACTTCGTGGAGGCGGACGGCACCTGCTCGAACGGCTTCCAGGCCATCCCCCAGCTCCAGGTGCGTCTGGTCTACGACGTCCCGGCCCCGCAGATCAACAACGGGCAGCTCGCGAACCCGTTCGCGGTGGACTCCTTCCCGGAGCAGCTGCACAAGCCGATCACCGACCACAACGACTTCATCAACTTCTTCGACGAGAACGTGATGAACCAGATGGTCGAGTGCATCAACAGCGGGCAGGACTGCCAGTAGTCCTGATCGTCAGTGATTGACGAAGCCGGCGGTGGGATTTCCCACCGCCGGCTTTCGTGTGTCCGGTAATCGCGTGAACCGCTCGGTCAGCTGTGGTGGCCGCCGCCCTTGTTGTGGCTGCCGCCGGGATTCATGTGCTCGGAGCCTTCCTCCATGTCCCCGCCGAGCGAGCCCTGGAGAGCGGTGACCGTCTTCTCCTCGCCGACGGCGACCCACTTGCGGCCGACCAGGTAGTAGCCGCCGTAGTCCTTGGCGCCGTTCAGCCACTCGCGCTGGCCGCGGTCGGTGGCGAAGGTCGCGAGGACGAACCTGCCATCGGTGTTCTTGCACAGGGCCTGGCGGATCTCGTCCGCGTCCGTCTGCATGTTCGGCTTGCACTTCACCTCGGCGGCCAGGTGTTCGAGGCTGCCGGTCGCCGTCTCGGGAACGGCCGCCTGGCCGTCCCCGCCGGATCCACAGCCCGCCAGTGCCAGTACCGCCGCCGCGCCGGCCAGCGCGAGGCTCGGTCGGGTCACCCTCATCTGATCCTCCGGTTCCTTCCGGCCACATGCCGCACGGGGCCCCGGCGAGGGGCCCTCCTCCTCGATACGGCTCCGGCGCCCGGTGCGCTCAAAATACCGGTGCGCTCGCTGGGACGGGTGTGCGAGGGTGAGCCGGTGAACCAGGACTGGGAAGACCGGGTGGCCGCCGCCTGGGCCACGCTCGACGGCTACGCCGAGGAGGAGGCCCCCGCCTTCCGGGCCGTGATCGACGCGCTCGTCGCCGAACTGCCGGACGGCAGCCCCCGCGGCTCCTTCGAGCGGGCCTGCGCCTGGGACTCGACCGGCCGCTCGGACAGGGCGGTGCCGCTGTACCGGGAGGCGCTCGCGGGCGGCCTGGACGGCTACCAGGGGCGGCGCGCCAGGATCCAGCTCTCCAGTTCCCTGCGCAACATCGGGCAGGCGGAGGAGGGCGTCAAGCTGCTGACCTCCGAACTCGACGCGCCCTCCGACGAGTTGGACGACGCCGTACGGGCGACGCTCGCGCTGTGTCTGTCCAGCCTCGGCCGGGACCGTGAGGGCCTCTCCCTGGTGCTCGGCGCCCTGGCGCCCCATCTGCCCCGCTACCAGCGGTCGATGGCGAACTACGCGCGGGCGCTCGTGGAGCCGCCGTCGGACCGGCTCGGGGGGTAACGCTCCGCAGCCAGGTGACCATCCAACGATTCGCTCGTTCTGCTGAACGTGCAGTCACAGGATGTCGCCCCGCGCCCCGCCCCCTCCTCCGCCGCCGGCTCCTCGTCGGCCGACCCGGTCGTCGACGTCGAGCAGGCCGAGGCCGCGCTGGTCGAGCACTACCCGCGGCTCGTCCGGATCGCCCATCTGGTACTGCCGCCCGGCCTGGGCCGGGGCAGGCGGGTCCTGACCGCGCACGCCCTGACCCAGCGCGCCCTCCCCCGCAGCCGGACCTCCGCGCCGGTGATCCCGGCCCAGTCGAGCGGCCGGGACGGCGATCCGGGGTATGCCTTCGTCCGTCTGCGGGTGCTGCGTTCGGCGCTGGAGGCGGGCGTGCCGCTCAGCTTCCGGGCCCTGCCCAAGCGGTCCCAGCTGCCGCCGCTGCTGCCGCAGGTGTGGGGCCTGAAGCTCTTCCCGCGTTCCGGCGGTGCCGACGAACTCGCCCTCGACCAGCGGCTGTCCGCCCTGTCCGGGCCCGGCCGGGCCGCGTATGTGCTGCGCGGTCTGGAGAAGCTCCCGGACGGCGACGTGCGCAAGGTCCTCTCGGCCGCGGGTGTCGAGGACCCGGACGGCGCGCTGGAGGAGGCCGACGGTGTGCCGGCGCAGTACGCGCTGCTGGACTCCGCCGAGTTCGACGCCTGTTCGCTCCAGGCCCGGCCCACCGATCTGATGCGGCGCAGGCAGCACATGAGGGCCGCGCTCGCCGCTGCCGCGGCCGTCGCCGTGTGCGGGGCGCTGCTCGGCCTGCCCGGGGACGGCTGGGGCCGGGACGGTGCCGCCGCGCCCGTGTACGCCCAGAATCCGGCGGCCGAGGCCGCCCTGGACCCGGCGCAGCTGACCAGGGTCGCGCCCGCCGCGTGGCAGACCTCCGCCCGCACCGACTTCTCCGTGTGGCCCGCGCGCGGCGACCTCACCGGGGACCAGGCGCTGCTGCGCCGCGCCCTCGCCGTCTGGGCCCGCCCCGGCGAGACCGTCCAGGTCTCCGTCACCCCCGGCACCCCCGCCGGCGGCCCGGCCGGACCGCCCCAGCTGCTGTACGCCGGGACCGTCGACAACGCCCGTGTGGTGATCCTCCACGACGGTCTGCGCATCGCCCGGTACGCCGAGCCCAAGGACAGCACGCAGGGCGCCGCGCTCGACTTCGCGCGGGTCGACGGCGCGTCCGGGGCCGAGGCGAGCGCGGTGGTGCTGGGCCGGGCCGACGGCAACGTCCGCTATCTGACGGCCCCCTGGGTGAAGAAGGCGGCCGAGCGGGACCTGCTGAAGCCGGGTTCGGGCGCGATGGACCTCACGCTGACCGACGGCATCACCGCGCCGATGGCCAGCCCCGCCGTCCAGACCGGCTCCTGCGCGTCGTGGAACGTGCTCCAGCTGACCGACGCCTCGGGCACCCGGCTGGCGACGGACCTCGGCGAGCTGGTCCCGGCCCGGCTCACCACGGGCCGCCCGGGGTACGGGCGCGAGGCCTCCGGTGCTCGGGCGCTGCGGGCCTGGGCGCCGTTCGCCTGCTCGCTGTCCGCGGTGCGCTCGCAGGGCGTGCGGTCCGTGAACGCCTGGGAGTACGCCGCGCAGCCGCTGCCCGACGCGAGCGGCTCGGCGACCTGGGTGTGCACGCGCGCGGAGACCTGGCGGGGCGAGGGCACGCGTGTCCTGGCGCAGTTCCACACGCCGGGCGGGGCGTTCGGCGCCGTGGCGGCGAAGGCCGAGAACGTCCCGGCCTGCGGGCCGCGCGACCCGCAGGTGCTGGCCGGTGTGCTGTGGAAGTCGGCGGCCGGGTCCTGGTACCTGCTGGCGGCCGGCAGCCGCGGCACGTCGTCGATCAGCGCGACGGGCGGTGTCGACGGCTCCGCCCGCGGCAACCTCCTGGCGGTGAAGACCCGGCAGGGCGCCCAGGCGGGTCTGAAGGGCACGCTGAAGAACGGCCGGTCGATCAACGGGCTCGGCTAGCCGACGCCGTGCGAGCGGGCGCTCGACAGTGAACACCGGTGGTCGGACCGGCCCGTTCGGGGCCGGATCCGATCGGTAAGGTGTTCGCATGACTACCGGGGTACGCCGAAGAATGGGAGTCGAGGAGCGGCGGCAGCAGTTGATCGGCGTCGCCCTCGACCTCTTCAGCCGTCGGTCGCCCGACGAGGTCTCCATCGACGAGATAGCCGCCGCCGCGGGCATTTCTCGGCCGCTGGTCTACCACTACTTCCCCGGCAAACTCAGCCTGTACGAGGCCGCGTTGAAGCGTGCGGCGGAGGATCTCGCGAGCCGGTTCGTGGAGCCGCACGAGGGTCCGCTGGGGTCCCGGCTGCTGCGGGTGATGCGCCGCTTCTTCGACTTCGTGGACGACCACGGCCCCGGTTTCTCGGCGTTGATGCGCGGCGGTCCGGCGGTGGGCTCGTCGGCGACGAACGCGCTCATCGACTCCGTACGACAGGCCGCGTATGACCAGATCCTTTCGCACCTGGGTGTGGACCGGCCCCCCGCGCGACTGGAGCTGATCGTCCGTTCCTGGATCTCGCTCGCCGAGTCGACCGCGCTGATCTGGCTGGACGGCAGGCGTATCCCGCGTGCCGAGCTGGAGGTGCAGCTCGTGCACGACTTCGCCGCGCTCGCGGCGGTGAGCGCGGCACACGACGAGGAGATGAGCGTCCTGCTGCGGGCCATGCTCAAGGACGAGCCGGGCGAGGGCCCGTTCGGCGACCTGGTGGTCCGGCTGATCGCGCTGGCTTCGTAGCGCCGGTCCGGGCACCCTCGGAGGTCTCAGGTTCCGGCCGTAGCGCTTGTGGCCTTGACTGATCCGGACACCTGGAAACGGGTGGGAACAGAAAGGCAGGCCATGAAGAACCTCTACAAGCGCGCCTTGGTCACCGGAACAGCCGGGATCCTCCTCGCCGGCGGAGTCGGCCTCGCGACCGCCTCACCCGCGGCGGCCGAGGGCAATGTGCTGCGGTGCAACACCTGGATCGACAACGACACCGCCTACGGCGAGTGCTACAACCCCGGGACGCAGACGCACGCGTTCTCCGTCCGCGCCATCTGCGGCTGGTCCGTGGACGGCTACTCGAACTGGATGTACGTGCCGCCGGGCGGGACCAGCAGTACCGGTGTCGGATGCGACGGCCCGCTCACCACCGGCGTCGGCGGCGTGGCGATCGAGTACGGCGGCTGAGGCCCTCGCCGACCCTCTGATCCTCAGCCCTCTGCTCCTGAGACCTCTACTCCTCGAACTTGCGGTACGAGGGGTCGAGGTCGCGGATTTCCGCGGAGGCGTGCAGGGTCGCGACGCCGTCGTTCTCGATGTGCTCGCGCAGCAGCTCCAGGACGGCCCCGGTCAGTTCGGCCTTCGTCTCGTCGGTGCGGCCGGCGAGGAGGCCGATGGTGACGTGGACGACGGCGTGGCCGAGGTCGGCGGGGTCGTCGTAGCCGAACGCGGTGACCTCGCTGGGCCGGAACTGCGTCTTGCAGGCCTCCGGCTTGGCGGCCGCGATCTCGACGACGGCGGTGTGCAGGCCCCGCGCGAAGCCCTCCCGGTCGAAGGAGAGGAAGCGCGAGTGGTCGACGGTGATCTGCGGCATGGCGTGGGCACTCCTGTTCTACGGCGTCACAGGTCACCCTAGTCTCAGGGCCAGCATCGCGATGTCGTCCTCCCGCTCGTGCCCGAAGCAGGCCAGGAGGGTGTCACAGAGGGCGTCCAGGCCGGGCAGGGAGCCGGAGGCTGCCGCCCGGAGCTGCTCCATGGAGGCCGTGAGGTCCGTGCCGCGGGTCTCGATCAGCCCGTCGGTGACCATGAGGAGCCGGTCCCCGGGGTCGAGGAACAGCTCGGTGGGCTCCGGGTGGGGCAGGCCGACGCCGAGCAGCGGCCCGGCGGCCTTGGCGTAGTCGGCGTCGCCGTCGCCCCGGATGAGCAGCGGCGGGATGTGGCCGGCGTTGGCGATGCGGACCCGTCCGGTGTCGGGGGTGACCAGCGCCAGACAGGCGGTGGCCGTGACGTCGCTGTGGTAGCGCTGGAGCATCCGGTCCAGGCGCTCGGCGAGTACGGCGGGATCGCTCTCGTCGACGGCGTAGGCGCGCAGCGCGTGCCGGATCTCGACCATGATGGTCGCCGCCTCCAGCGAGTGGCCGACGACGTCGCCGACCGCGGTGAGCACGCCCTCGTCGGTGCGCAGGGCGGCGTAGAAGTCACCGCCGATCTCCGTCTGCCGGGAGGCGGGCACGTAGCGGACCGCGACGTCGAGGCCCGGCAGGTCGGGCAGCCGGTGCGGCTGGGGCAGGAAGCTGTGCTGGAAGGTCAGGGCGACATGCCGCTCGACCTGGTACATGAGCAGCGGCTCGGCGGCGAGCGCGGTGGCCTGGGCGAGCTGGGCCAGCAGGGCCTCGCCCTCCAGGCCCACCCGGCGGATCCCGCGCGCGGGCGAGGCCAGGCACACCGTGGCCCTGCTGTCCTGAGTGGGGGCCAGCGCCAGGCGGGCGTCGTGGTCCACGCCGGGCCGGAAGAACCCGGTCGGCCACAGCTGCGCGGGCACCGTGGTGAGCTGTACGCCGGCCTGTCCCCGGGCGAGCCTCCGCAGCAGGGTGGCCACGGTGCGGTCGGCGCTCTCGTCGGGCAGGGCGACGGGGATGCGGTCCCGGGACAGACCGCGGTGCAGCCGGTCGTCCTGGTCGAGGACGAAGACGGCGGCGGGGTTGCCGGTGAGCCGGGCGACGCCCTCGGCGGCCGCGTCGGCGAGCTCGTTCAGGGAACGCGCCGCCTGGATGGTGACGATCGTCTCCGACAGCAGGGTGAGCCGCCGGACCAGTGCCCGGTCGTCGGCCCGCAGCCGTGCGTTGCGCACGGCGGCCCGGACCACCGCCTCGATCTCCAGTGGCTCGGCGGGCACCTTCAGATAGGCCTCGGATCCCGCGTCCAGGCCCTGGCAGCGGTTGACCGGGGCCACGGCGGCGGCCGAGAAGTGCACGACGGGCATCCCGGCGGTGTGCGGCCGCTCCTTGAACAGCCGGCACAGGTCGAAGCCACTCATGTCCGGCAGCCCCACGTCGACGAGCGCCACGTCCGGCAACGTGCCCTTGCGCAGCCGTGCGTCGAGTTCGGCGAGCGCCTCGCCGCCGGTGGCGACCGGCACCACCCGGTGCCCGGCGCGGCTCAACACGGTACCCATGGCGTACCGGTTGACCTCCATGTCGTCCACGACCATCACGGTCGTTCCTGTCAGTTTGCCGTTGACGTCCATCTGCCAGCCCTCGGAGAGCACCGGTGGAGCGGACCGGCGTTCACGGTCCGCCCCACCAAGGTAATGCCCTTGTCACGAAGTACGGGAGAATACGGCCACGGTCCGGCCAGGAACGGCGAAGGTGCCCGAAACCCGTTCGTAGGACGACGATCCGACGGTAGAGTCCGCACCCGCTTTCTGTACCGGGTGCAGGGCATATGCCGTTCCGGCCAGCGCCTCGATCCGCTGTTCCCGCCGGGTCGGTGTCGCGTTGAACACGACGACGAGTTCACCGAGTTCCATGGTGATCACTCCGGGTGTCTCGTCCTTCCCCGACAGCGGGAAGGAGAGCTTCGACTGCACCTGGGCGGACGTGCCGAGCGAGAAGACCGGCTCCGTCGTACGGATCCTGAGCAGGTCCCGGTACGCGGCCGAGGCCCCCTCGATCTGCGGGCAGCCGACCTTCACGGCACTCAACAGGGGCTTGGCGTAAGGCCACTTGGCGGCGTTGTCGGCGGCCGGCGGCAGTCCGCGGCCGAAGCCGTTGCCGTCGGCGCAGTTCCAGTGGATCGCGTTGAACCAGTCGCCGCTGTCGTAGGAGTTGCGGTCCAGGGATTTGGAGCGCAGCAGGTCGGTGCCCGCCTGGGAGAGGGCAGGACCCTGCGAGAGGGTGGCCGTCGCCATGGCGAGGACCTGCATCCGGGCCCGGTCGGCGGCGCCGGTCGAGGCGGGCAGTTTGAAGGCCAGCGCGTCGAACAGCGACTCGTTGTCGTGCGCGTCGGCGTAGGCGAGGGCGTCGCCGGGTGCGTCCGCGTAGCCGGCGGGCCGGCCGTTGTAGTCGACCTCGGAGCCCTTGACCCGCCTGCCGTCGGTGTCGGTGAAGCGGTAGTCGGCGAGATTGCCGGACAGTCCGACCTTGATCAGGTCCTGGTAGTGCAGGAGGCGGGCCTTCTGCTCCTCCGGCGTGCCGTTGTTCCCGGACGCGTTGGGGTCGGTGTACAGCCCCGAGGCGAAGCCCTGGACGCCCGGATCCTCGTCGAAGGGCCCGCCGCCGCGCACGGCGTCCCGCGCCCGGTCGGAGAAGGTCGCGACGCCGGTTCCCGCCATGTTCTTCTGCGTGGCCTGCGGGAACCGGGCGTCGTCGGCGACCTCCCCGAAGTTCCAGCCCTCGCCGTACAGGATGATCTTCTTGCCGTCGACGCCGTCCTTGGCGGGCGTGAGCGCGTCGAGCGCCTTGCGGACCGCCAGGATGTTGGCCTTGGGGTGGTGGCCCATGAGGTCGAAGCGGAACCCGTCGACCTTGTACTCCCTGGCCCAGGTGACGACCGAGTCGACGACCAGCTTGCCCATCATGGCGTTCTCGGTGGCGGTGTTGGCACAGCAGGTGCTGTTCGCCACCGAGCCGTCGGCGAGGAGCCGCTGGTAGTAGCCGGGGACGATCCGGTCGAGGACACTCGTCCGCGCCTGGCCGCTGGCGGCCGTGTGGTTGTAGACGACGTCCATGACGATCCCGAGGCCGTCCTCGTTGAGCGCCTTGACCATCGTGCGGAACTCGACGGTACGGGCCGTGCCGTCGGGGTCCGTCGCGTACGAGCCCTCGGGGACCGTGTAGTGGTACGGGTCGTAGCCCCAGTTGTAGGCGTCCTTCGCGGCGACCTCGGCCACGCACTCCTGCTGCCGGCCGGAGTCGGCCGGGAAGGCGGCCAGGTCGCAGTCGACGGTCGCCTGCTCGGACTTCTTCTCCGGGATGGTGGCGATGTCGAACGCGGGCAGGAGATGGACGTACGACGTGCCCGCCTTCGCGAGCCGACGCAGGTGCTCGGAGCCGTCGCTCGCCCTGTCGGCGAAGGCGAGATAGGTGCCGGGATCGGTGGCCGTCCTGTCGGCGACGGAGAAGTCCCGGACGTGCAGCTCCTGGATCTGGGCGTCCTTCAGCGGTACCGGTTTGGGCTTGGTGTACGTCGACCAGCCGCGCGGGGCCAGCGACCTGTCGTCCAGGTCGGCGACGAGGCTGCGCTCGGAGTCGGTGGTGAGGGCGACCGAGTAGGGGTCGGTGACCTTGTTGGTGACCACCTTGCCGACACTGGGCGCCCAGACCTTCACGACGTACCGGTAGGGCTTGTTCTTCCAGGACCTGGGGCCGGTGACGGACCAGACGCCGGTGGTGTCGTCCCGCCGCATCGTCGTCGTGGAGCCGTCGAGTTCCAGCCGCACGGACTGCGCGGTCGGCGCCCAGACGGCCAGGGTGGGACGGCCGTCGTGGAAGGTCGGGCCCAGCTCGGCCTTGGTCGCCGCCGGGTACAGATCGTCGAGTGCGCCGGCGATCTGGACGCCGGTCGCCGCCAGTACGGCGCCGTTCGCGGCCCGTTGGGAGGCGACGAGCTGTCCGGTGAGGGCCTCCTTGACGCGCTCGCGGTCGCGGGGGTCGACGGACCAGGCGGTGTGGTCCTTCAGGTGCGGGAACCCGGCCTTCTGGGCGTCGGTGAGAGCGGTTTTGGTGAGCCGTAGCCATCGCTCGTCGTCGCTGGTCAGGGTCCCCCTGTCCACGGTGATCGAGCCGTTGCGCGAGGACAGCAGCTGGGTGGAGGCGGCCGCCTCGGAGCCGTTCCAGACGAGCGTGTTCCGGTCGATCCAGACCGCCTTGGAGGTGGTCAGGTCTAGCGCGGCGGCGGAGCCGGCGGGCTGCGGGAGCAGGTGCTTCTCCTGGCCGCTCATCAGCCACACCTCGTGGCCGTCGGCGGTGAGGTCGAGCGACCGGTCGGTGGGGAGGTCCTTCTCGTCGCCCTTGTGGACGATGTAGCTGAGGCTGCTCGCACCATCGTTGAGGGGTACCTCGAAAACGGCGCCGTAGGCGTCGGTCCGGACCGGCTTCAGCGGGTTCGACCAGTCGGTGGGGTGCGCGGCGCCCGTCCAGACGTGCAGTCCCCAGCCGTCGTAGTCGCCGTCGTCGCGGTGGTAGTGCAGGATCGCCCTGGTCTCGTCCTGGGCCGGGTGGTCCGGCCGCTCGGTGCGCACGGCCTCCTCGCCCTGCTCTGTCCAGATCTCGCCCGTCCTCGTGAGGTCGATCGTGCGCTCGCCGTCGACGTCCCGGTTGCCCTGCGCGTCGACGATGAGGAAGTCGAGGGCCGTGGCGCCGGGCTTGAGCTTGACGTAGGCGAAGGCGCCGTAGGCGTCCCGGCCGATGAACGGATGGCGCTCGCCCTCCACGTGCAGGCCCCAGTTCCGGTAGTCGCCGTCGGCACGCTTGTAGTGGACGACCGCGTAGTCGCGGGAGGAGGCGGACGGGGGCTCCTCGACGGGCGGGGTGCCGGTCGCGGAGGAGGCCGTGGCCGAGGCCGTCCGGCCCGCCGAGTCGATCACAACCGCCTTGTAGCGCAGGGCCGTTCCGGCCGGTACGTCCTTGCCGAGGGTCTGGGTGACCCGGTAGGGGGCGTGGTCGGCGGAGCCGAGGGTCTGCCATCTGCCGTTGCCGACCTGCGCGGCGAAGACGACCCGGTTGAGCTGTCCGCCGTCCACGTCGGCGGTGATGTCGACCGTGCCGGTGGCGCCGGTGGCCGGGGCCCCGACGGTGATCGTCGGCTTCGTGGCGGGTGCGGCGAGCGGTCCGGCGGCCTTGAGGACGATCGCGGAGCCGGCGGGGACGGTGACGGTGATCTTCCTGTCGGCGTCGGAGGTGACCGACGCGGCACCGCCGTGGATCCCCTTGAACGTCATGTTCGCCGAGCCGGTCGCGAACGTGGCCGTCCGGGGCTCGTCGGCGTTGTTGAAGGCGACGACGTACTCGGTGCCCGCCCTGGCGTCGGTCCGGGAGAAGGCATAGACGCCGGGCCCGTCCGCCGCGTACCGCTCGGTCTGTACGCCGTCGGTCAGCGCCGGGTTGGCCTTGCGGAGCTTGGACAGGGCGCCGATCTGCCGGTACAGCGGCGCGCCGGGGTCGTAGGCGTCGCTCGCGTGGGTGCGGTCGGTGCCGATCTCGTCGTCGTCGAGGTAGTCGGCGGTGCGGGAGGCGAACAGGGGCTGGCGGGCGTCCTTGTCGCCGCCCGCTCCGGTGAAGCCCTGCTCGTCGCCGTAGTAGACGACGGGGTTGCCGCGGCTGAGGAACATCAGCTCGTTGGCGAGCCTGTCCTTGGCGAGGATCTCCGCGTCCGTGGCCCTGGGGTTGTCCTGCTTCAGGAAGTGCCCGATGCGGCCCATGTCGTGGTTGCCGAGGAAGGTGACCTGCTCGTAGGCGTTGGCCCGGCCGGTCGTGTACTTGTAGTCGTCGCCGAAGACCGAGGCGAGTTTGCGGGCGCTGCCGCCCTGGGAGGCGTACTGCCGTGCCGCCTCCTGGAAGGGGAAGTCGAGGGTGGCGTCGAGGCGGCCCTGGGTGACGTAGGGCGCGGTGACGTCCGTGTCGGCGGAGTAGACCTCGCCGAACATGAAGAAATCGTCGCGCCCCTGCTGGGCCGCGTAGGCGTCGAGGGCGGTGGCCCACTGGGTCCAGAACTCCATGTCGACGTGCTTCACGGTGTCGATCCGGAAGCCGTCGATGTCGAAGTCCCTGACCCAGCGCCGGTAGATCCTCTCCATGCCGCCGACGACCTCGGGACGCTCGGTCCACAGGTCGTCGAGGCCGGAGAAGTCGCCGTGCGCGGAGCTCTCACCGGCGAAGGTGGAGTCGCCGCGGTTGTGGTACATCGTCGGGTCGTTGAGCCATGACGGGACCTTGGTGCCGGCGGTGGCCTCGGGCGTGCGCGGGAAGGAGTCGGTGTCGACGTCCGGGAAGTCCTTCGTGCCGTCCGCGTAGTCGGCGTCGTCGAAGGGCTCGCCGTCCTTCGTCAGGTACGGGAACGCGCCCTTGGAGAGGTAGTCGTAGGACTTCTCCTCGTAGTCGACCACGTCGGCGGTGTGGTTGGTGATGACGTCGAAGAAGACCTTCATGCCCTTGGCGTGGGCCTTGGAGATGAGGGTTTCGAGGTCCTTGTTGGTGCCGAAGTGCGGGTCGACCTGGGTGAAGTCGGTGATCCAGTAACCGTGGTAGCCGGCCGAGGCTCCCCCAGTGCCAATAGCCTGGGAGGTACCCCCAGCGCCGGCGCCCTGCACGGGCCGGTTCTTGAAGATCGGGGCCATCCACAGGGCGGTGGTGCCGAGGCCCTTGATGTAGTCGAGCCTCTGGGTCAGGCCCTTGAGGTCGCCGCCCTGGTAGAAGCCCTTGTCGGTGGGGTCGTGACCGGTGGTGAGACGCGAACCGGTCAGGCCGCCCCGGTCGTTGGAGGTGTCCCCGTTGGCGAAACGGTCCGGCAGGACGAAGTAGAACTGCTCGCGGGTCAGGTCGTGGCGGGCTTCGGCCTTCGCCAGCTTCGCGTCGGACGGGGGCGCGGGCGGGGTGTCGGCCCGGGCCGCGAGAGGCTGGACGAGCGCTGCGGTCAACGCGGTCACGGTGACCGCGGCGACCCGTCCGGCACGGTGGGTACGGCGTCTGGGCGGCGCCGGCCATCTCGGTATCACAGCAGTGGACTCCTTGCGCATACGGCTCTCGTGGGTCCGACCCCGCGTGACCGTATCGCCGCCGAAAGGCTTACAGCAAGAGTCCTGAAAGCAATGGAAAGAACTTTCAGATGTGGCTCGTCTATCGCTTGATGGTGTAGGTGACGAGGGAGCGGGCCGGGACCGTCGCCGTCAGGGAACCTCCGCTCACCGGGACGGCGGTCTGCCGGGCGGTGCTGTGGGCGTTGTTCGTCAGGTACGGGGTCGCCGTCCCGCTGGTGATCCCGGTGTTCCGGAGGCTGTACGACACCTGCTGGGCGCTGGAGGCCGCGTTGAGCGCCACGACGGTGACCGAGCCGTCGGTGTTGCGGAACGCCGACAGCCTGAGGTTGGCGTCGGGGGTGGTGGCGCCGATGCGGGTGGCTCCGGGGCGGACGAAGCGGCTGTAGTTGGCGATCGCCCACAGCCGCTTGGAGACGTGATAGTCCGCGCCGTCCATCTGGATGAGACCGCGGGTCGCGCCGACCGAGGCGCCGTACCAGTACACGTATCCGCTGGTGTTGCCCTTGGTCAGGGCGTCGTGGACCGCGGAGGCGACGGTGAAGCCGTCGTAGCCGCTGCCGTCGTCCCAGTTCTCGTTCCAGGTGGTGCCGTCGGGCGACCACTCCGACATCCAGGTGCGCTTGCGGGTCGGCAGGGGTCCGTCGACCTTGCTGGCGTAGGTGTGGCCGGTGTGGGTGGCGACCAGGCCCCGGGCGACCGGGTCTGCCTCGATCGCGCTGGTGTAGTTCTTCTGCTGGTTCCAGCCGAAGGAGTCGCAGCAGGCCACCTTGTATCCGGCCGCGTTCGCGACCGGCCCGAGGACCTTGGTGAACTCGACCGCCTGGGCGGGGGTGAGCCGCATGGAGTCGTAGGTGGCCGTCCAGTCGGGCTCGTTGGTGAACCCGAGGTCGGTGATCCCGATGCCCTCCTGGCCGTAGAACCTCGCGTACTGCACGAGGAAGTCCGCGTACGCCCGGCGCCAGTCGCCGCTCGCGCAGCTCGCGCCCGAGAGCCCGCACAGGGTCCCGCCGTTGGCGTCGGTGCCGTTGGTCTTCATATAGCCGGGAGCCGTCCACGCGTCGGCGTAGAAGCGGTTGACGCCGTACGCCTTGGCCTGCTGGGCGAGCCACACCTGGCCCTTGTCCTGGCGGTCCCAGACGTACTTGGGGGTGGCGTTGGGGCCGCCGGGGTCGGTGGGCTGGATTCCGGAGTCGATACCGAGGCGCAGGATGCTCATACCGGCGCCGGTGGTGCGGTCGAGCAGCAGGTCGAGGAGTTCGCGCTGCTTCTGCGCGGGCAGTCCCTGCGAGCGGCGCATGATGTCGGCCCGTCCGAAGTGCTCGGAGAATCCGAAGCCGTCGATGGGCTGGTGGGTGGTCGAGCCGTTGATGGTGGCCGTGGTGGCGGCCCAGGCGTTCGGTGTGCCCGCCGCGGTGAAACCGGCCGCGGTCAGGAGGACGGACAGGCCTGTGACCGTCCATTTTCTACGTCTGCTTGTCATGATCCGCCTCATCGTGGGAGCGCTCCCAAACTCACAGCGGAACGTAGAGCGATGTCCAGGACACGTCAACCCCTCGCGTACCGCACGGCACACGAGGGGTCGAGGAGCGCGCTCAGCAGGCGGACTTGCCCGCGTGGATCGCGAGGGCGGTGTCGGCGCCGAGGGTGGCGGTGAACCGGCCGTCGGCGTTCACGGTCACGCTGGTGTTGTTCTGCACGTTGCAGTACGTCCCGGCGGGCAGGGAGGTCTGGTACGTACGGCTCAGCGGGCCCGACTCGTGGTTGATGGCCACGAAGCCCTTGCCGCCCCGGCCGAAGGCGATGGCGTCCGCTCCGTTGTCCCACCAGTCGGTGACCGCCGCGCCGCGGGTGGCGTTGCGGAAGGCGACCATGGACCTGATCTCGGGCCAGTTGTGCTGGCACTTCCAGCCGTCCTGCCAACAGGCGTTCACCTGGCCGCCGTTGGGCGGTCCGGCGTCGTGGTCGGTGAACTCGTAGCCGGAGTTGATGTCGGGGGCGCCGTACGGATGGGCGAGCATGAAGACGTTGGCGAGGGTGTAGTCGGCGCCGTCCTTGTAGTTCAAGGTGCTGCCGTTGCGCTCGGTGTCGTGGTTGTCGACGAAGACGCCGGCGACCGAGCCGCTCATGTACCCCCAGCCCTCGCCGTAGTTCTTCAGGTAGGCGAGGTTCTCGTCGGTGAGGACGCGCTTGAGGTCGTAGGCGTAGCGGAACTCCTGGACGTCGCCGTTGCCCGTGTACTCGGTGGGCTGGACGGCCTCGCCGCTGCCGAAGATGACCTCCTGCTTCCAGTACGCCGACGGGTTGGCGAGCCGGGACCTGATGTTCGCCAGGTCGGCGGTGTCGATGTGCTTGGCCGCGTCGATGCGGAAGCCGTCGACGCCGAGGGAGAGCAGGTCGTTCATATAGCCGGCGACGGCCCCCCGGACGTACTCCTCACCGGTGTCCAGGTCGGCGAGGCCCACCAGTTCGCAGTGCTGGACGTTCCAGCGGTCCTGGTAGTTCGTGATCCGGGAGGTGCAGTCGTCGAAGTCGGGGGACGAGTACAGGCCGGGGTAGGTGTACTTCGTGTACGAGGATCCGCCGGTCCCGGTGCCGCTGCCCGCGGACATGTGGTTGACGACGGTGTCGACGACGACCTTCACCCCGGCCGCGTGACACGTGTCGACCATGTTCCGGAAGGCCGTACGGTCACCGAGCCGGCCGGCGATCCGGTAGCTGACCGGCTGGTAGGAGGTCCACCACTGCGAGCCCTGGATGTGCTCGGCGGGCGGGGAGACCTGGACGTATCCGTAGCCGGCCGGGCCGAGGGTGTTGGTGCATTCCCGGGCGACGGAGGCGAAGTTCCACTCGAAGAGGACGGCGGTGACGTCCTTGGTGCCGGGTGGGGCGGCTTGGGCGGTACCGGGGGCCAGAACGGCCGCCGCGGCGGCGAGCGCGGTGGCCACGGAGGTGGCGGTCGCGGACCATCTCGATATCACGTGGGGGCTCCTTGCGTGACGGCCGGGCGTCTTTGCCCGGCGCCGGCGTGAACGTATCGCCGCCGCAAGGTTTACAGCAAGAGCCATGAAAGTAACGGAAAGAACTTTCACACGGTGCCCTGACATGCGTCTGGCGTCGGAGGCCCGCGACGGGCCTCCGACGCCAGACGGTCCGTCAGGCCGTGGTCCACCACACCGTGGTGTCCGACGGGACCTTCGCCTCGCCGTCCGCCTCGGTGATCTCGCCGCTGGTGAGGAGCACGCGGCCGTGGACCGGGGTCGTCACCGACTCACCGCTCGTGTTGGTCACGCAGACGAACTCGCCGCGGCGGAAGGCGAGGACGCCCTCGGGGGCACGGAGCCACTGCACCGAATCACCGGCGCCCAGGTCGGGCTGGGTACGGCGGACGGTGAGGGCGGTGCGGTACAGCTCCAGGGTGGAGTCGGGCACACCGCTCTGGGCCTCGACGGACAGCTCGCCCCAGCCCTCCGGCTGCGGCAGCCAGCTGCCCCCGCCGCCGAAGCCGTACGACGATCCCGTGCGCGTCCACGGGATCGGCACCCGGCAGCCGTCACGGAAGCCGTCCTGGCCGGCGCCGCGGAAGTAGGCCGGGTCCTGGCGGACCTCGTCGGGCAGGTCGACGACGTCGGGCAGGCCCAGTTCCTCGCCCTGGTAGATGTACGCCGATCCCGGCAGCGCCAGCATCAGCAGCGTGGCGGCGCGGGCGCGGCGCAGACCCAGGTCGCGGTCGCCCGCCGTGCGGATCTGGGTGCCGAGGCCGGGCGGGTTGGCGAAGCGCGTGGCGTGGCGGGTGACGTCGTGGTTGGACAGGACCCAGGTGGAGGGGGCGCCGACCGGGCGCATCGCCTCCAGGGTGCGGTCGATGACCGTCCGCAGTTCCCCGGCGTCCCACTCCGTGCTCAGGTACTGGAAGTTGAAGGCCTGGTGGAGCTCGTCCGGGCGGACGTAGTTCGCGGTGCGCTCGACCGTCGGCGTCCAGGCCTCGGCGACGAAGATGCGCTCACCGGGGTACTCGTCGAGGATCGTGCGCCACTGGCGGTAGATCTCGTGCACGCCGTCCTGGTCGAAGAACGGCATGACATCGTTGCCCAGCAGCTTCACCTGGTCGCTGCCGCCGATGTCGGGCAGACCCGCCGCCTTCACCAGTCCGTGGGCCACGTCGATACGGAAGCCGTCCACGCCCATGTCCAGCCAGAACCGCAGGATCGAGCGGAACTCGTCGCCGACGGCCGGGTGTTCCCAGTTGAAGTCGGGCTGTTCGGGGGCGAAGAGGTGGAGGTACCACTCGCCGTCCTCGACACGGGTCCACGCGGGCCCGCCGAAGATCGACTCCCAGTCGTTGGGCGGCAGTTCGCCGTTCTCGCCCTTGCCGGGCCGGAAGTGGTAGCGGTCCCGCAGCGGCGATCCGGGACCGTCCGCGACCGCCCGCCTGAACCACTCGTACTGGTCGGAGGAGTGGTTGGGCACCAGGTCGACGATGATCCGCAGGCCCAGCTCGCGGGCGTCGCGGAGCAGGGCGTCGGCGTCGAGGAGGTTGCCGAACATGGGGTCCACGGCCCGGTAGTCGGCCACGTCGTAGCCGGCGTCGGCCTGCGGGGACGCGTAGAAGGGGCTGAGCCACACGGCGTCCACGCCCAGGTCGCGCAGGTACGGCAGTCGGGAGCGGATGCCCTCCAGGTCGCCCATGCCGTCGCCGTTGCTGTCGGCGAAGCTGCGCGGATAGACCTGGTAGATCACCGCGTCCCGCCACCAGTCCCCGCGCGGGGCGGTGGCGAGGGGGGAGGTGGGTGCCGGGTCAACGGCGGAGTGCTGCTGGCTCATGGCGTCCTTGGTACGTAACGGAGTCATCGGGTCATCAGGTCAAAGGTAGGGGGGTGACGAGGCGGCCATGGTGACAGCGGGGTCGGATGGTCACCACGGCCGCCTCGGGTATCGGGGGGTGCGGGCGGGCCCTACCCCTTCGTGCCGCCCGCCGTCAGCCCGGTCACCAGGTTCTTCTGCACGAAGTAGAAGAACGCGGCGGCCGGTATCGCGATCAGCACGGCCGTCGCCGCCATCAGGTTCCGCTGTGCGTCGTGCTCGCTGACGAAGGTCTGAAGGCCGACGGCGAACGTGTACTTCGTGTCGGACAGCATGAACGTCGACGCGAACGCGACCTCGCCGAAGGCGGTGAGGAA
This sequence comes from Streptomyces lincolnensis, assembly GCF_001685355.1. Classification (GTDB taxonomy): domain Bacteria; phylum Actinomycetota; class Actinomycetes; order Streptomycetales; family Streptomycetaceae; genus Streptomyces; species Streptomyces lincolnensis. Next base: position 3,038,890 of record NZ_CP016438.1, read on the forward strand.
GCTGTAGAAGGCGGCCACCGCCAGGCCGGGCCGGGCGAGCGGCAGGATCAGGCGGGCGAACGTGCCGAAGGGGTTCAGCCCGTCGACGCGTCCCGCCTCGTCGATCTCGAACGGGATGGTGTCGAAATAGCCCTTCATCAGCCAGGCGCAGTACGGGACGGTGGTCGTGCAGTACACCAGGATGAGGCCAAGGTAGGTGTCGATGAGCTGGAGGTCCGACAGGATCTGGTACATCGGCACCATGAGTACGGCCACCGGGAACATCTGCGTGACCAGTAGCACCCACATGAACTTCCGGTAGCCCGGGAAGCGCATCCGCGAGACCGCGTAGCCGGTGGTGGCGGAGATGACCACGCCGATGGCGGTGGTGCCGAGCACGACGACCAGCGTGGTCCGGAGCCAGTCGAAGAACTTCGTGTTCTCAAGGACGAACGTGTAGTTGTCGAACGTCATCTTTCCCCAGATGCCGCCGGGGTGCAGGTAGTCGTCCTTGTCCGGGCCGAGGGACAGATAGACCAGCCAGACGATCGGGAACAGCGCGACCAGGCTCGCGGCGATCAGGATGCCGTGGGAGGCGAGGCGGACGCCGGGGCCGCTCTCGCCGCGGCGCCGGGTCCTGCCGGGCGGGCCGGCCGGGGAGTTCCGCGCGCTCGTCGCGGCGGAGGTCTCGACTTCGGTCGTACTCATGGGAACTCCTGCCTCAGATCGCGAGCTGCTGGTCGTTGCGGTTCAGCCAGCGGCGGTAGAAGGAGGTGAAGACGATCAGGACGGCCAGCAGCAGGATGCCGTAGGCCGCCGACTGCGCGAAGTCGCGCGGCTGTTGTCCGAAGCCGAGGTAGTACGACCAGGTGACCAGGATCTGGGCGTCGGGGGCGGTGGTGCCGAACAGCAGGAAGATGATGGCGAACTGGTTGAAGGTCCAGATCACGCCGAGGAGTACGACGGTGGAGCTGACGCTCCTGAGGCCCGGCAGGGTGACGTGGCGGAAGCGCTGCCAGGCACTCGCGCCGTCCATCTCGGCGGCCTCGTACAGCGCGGAGTCGATGGACTGGAGGCCGCCGAGCAGCGACAGCATCATGAAGGGCACACCGCACCAGGTGTTGACCATGATCGCGGCGAACCGCTGCCAGAAGGTGTCCTCCAGCCACAGCGGTGTCGGCAGATGGAGGGTCTCCAGGAAGGAGTTGATGATGCCGCCGTCGGCGAGCATGAAGCGCCAGCCGAAGACGGTGACGAAGGTCGGCACGGCCCAGGGCAGGATCAGCACCATCCGGTAGAAGGTGCGGCCGCGCAGCTTCTGGTTGAGCAGGAGCGCGAGGCCGAGACCGATCGTGTAGTGCAGCGTGACGCAGAGCGCGGTCCACACGATCGTCCAGATGAAGTGCGACCAGAAGCGGTCGTACGCGGTGTCGCCCCAGAGGATGTCGGCGTAGTTGTCGAAGCCGATGAACTTGTAGGTGGCGTCGATGTGGTTGACGCCGATCGTGCGGGCCGAGTTGAGGCTGTTGGCGTCGGTGAGCGTGAGGTAAAAGCCGTACGCCAGGGGGTAGAGCACGAGGACGCCGAGGACGATCACCACCGGGGCGATCATCGCGTAGGCGTACCAGTGCTTCTGGTAGCCGCGCCTGAGGCGTTGGACCCGGCCGGGCTTCGGCGCACGGTCACCGCGGCGCCTGCCGGTCGCGCGGTCGATGGCGACTGTCATGGTTCGACACCTTCTGGAAGATCTTGGGCCTACACGGTCCGGGCACAGGCCGGTGGCCGTCGGATCCGTCCCCCCTTGTCACCTGGCGGATCCGACGGCCCACGCGGGGCTTACTTGCTGAAGTCCGGGACCAGCTTGGCGATCGCCGTCCTCGCCTTGCCGAGGCCCTCGTCCAGGGACTCCTTGCCGCCGGCGATCTGCGGCAGCTCGGTGTCCAGCGGGCCCCACAGGGAGCTGTACTCGGGCAGCGCGGGCCGCGGCTGGGCGGCGGGCAGGACGGTCTGGAAGCCGGCGATGCCCGGGTCGGCCTTGACCTCGGCGGTGTAGGCGTCGTCGCGGGTCGGCAGCGTGGAGTTCTTCAGGGCGATCTGCGTCTGGGACTTCGCGGAGGTCATGAAGTTCACGAACTTCAGGGCCGCCTTCTGGTGGGCGGGGTCCGAGCCGGCGTAGACCGAGAGGTTGTGGCCGCCGGTCGGGGCGCCCGCCGTGCCGGTGGAGCCGGCCGGGACGGTGGCGATGCCCAGGTTGTTCTTGTCCTTGAAGGCGGTGCCCTTGTAGAAGTTGGTGATCTCCCACGGGCCCTGGATGATCGAGGCGACCTTGCCGCTGACGAACGCCTCCTGGATGTGGGCGTAGGCGTCGGCGGTGGTGTCGGCCTTGTGCAGGCCCTTGCCGGAGAACAGGCTCAGCCAGGTGCCGTAGCCCTTCTTGGCTGCGGCCGAGTCGACGGTGACCTTCTTGGCCTCGGCGTCGACGGTGTCGGTGCCCTCGCCGTGGAGGAAGGTCTGCGCGTAGTAGGCCTGGGTGGAGCCCCAGTAGCCGTCGACGCCGGTCTTGTCCTTGACGGCGGCGGCGGCCTTCTTCAGGTCGTCCCAGGTCTTGGGGGCCTCGACGCCGGCCTTCTGGAAGAGGGCCTTGTTGTAGACGAGGGCGAGGGTGTCCGTGGTGAACGGGACGCCGTACGTCTTGCCCTCGTACTTGGCCTGCTCGATCAGGTTGGGCTGGAACCTGCTCTCGTCGGCGAGGGCCTCGGTGCCGTCCAGCGGCAGGAAGAAGCCCTTCTTCGCGAAGGCGGGGGTCCAGCCGACCTCGGAGCGCAGGATGTCCGGGGCGCCCTTGGAGCCGGCGGCGGTGTCGAACTTGTTCTGCGCCTGGTCGAAGGGGACGTTGACGTACTTGACCTTGACGTCCTTGTTGGCGGCCTCGAACTCCTTGATCAACGCCTGGTACGCCGGCGCCTCGTTCGTGGCGTTGGAGGTGTCCCACCAGGTGAGGGTGACCGGACCGTCGGCCGAGTCGCCGCTGTCGCTGGAGCCGCAGGCCGTCGCCGTGAGGGCGAGGGACGCCACCAGCGCGGTGGCCGCTATGCCACGCCGCATGAGTTCTCCTTGAGGGTGAAAGCCCGTGTGTGTGCAGGAGACGACCCCGTCTGCCGACCCTGCGACTTGCCGACTGCGCCGTTGCGGCCGCCGGGCGAGTGGGAACGTAACAGCGATGCAAAGCGCCGCGAAAGGCCTTGCAGCAAAATATTGCAAGACAGCCCGAGAGTTATGCCGCCGTGACCTGCCCGCGACCGCCCCGGAGCCCGGTCCCACCTGGGCCGAGCAGGGATTGGGGGGTCTGTGCAAGACTCTGCAAGCTCTTGCCATCGGACCGAGGCAGGGGAATCATCCCCTTGCGGGACAAGGGGCGCCGACCAGAAGAGGGACCGCGATGACGATACGGCCGGTACAGTCCGGTGCCGTGACCACACGGCTTGCCGACATCGCCGCCCAGGCGGGGGTGAGCGAAGCGACCGTCAGCCGCGTCCTCAACGGGAAGCCGGGCGTCGCCGCCACCACCCGGCAGTCCGTGCTGGCCGCCCTCGACGTGCTGGGCTACGAGCGCCCGGTCCGGCTGCGGCAGCGCAGCGAGGGCCTGGTGGGGCTGATCACCCCGGAGCTGGAGAACCCCATCTTCCCGGCCCTGGCCCAGGTCATCGGCCAGGCGCTGACCCGGCAGGGCTACACCCCGGTGCTGGCCACCCAGACCCCCGGCGGCTCCACCGAGGACGAGCTCACCGAGATGCTCGTCGACCGGGGCGTGGCCGGCATCATCTTCGTCTCCGGGCTGCACGCGGACACCTCCGCCGACATGCAGCGCTACGAGCAACTGCGCGCCCAGGGCGTGCCGTTCGTGCTCGTGGACGGCTTCTCGCCGAAGGTGCAGGCGCCGTTCATCTCCCCCGACGACCGGGCGGCGATGACCCTCGCGGTCACGCACCTGGTGTCGCTGGGCCACACCCGGATCGGGCTGGCGCTGGGACCCAAGCGGTTCGTCCCCGTGCAGCGCAAGATCGAGGGCTTCGTGCGCACCATGCAGGACCAGCTGGGGCTGGCCGCGGCCGCCGTCGAGTCGGAGTTCGTCCAGCACTCCCTGTACACCCTGGAGGGCGGCCAGGCGGCCGCCACCGCCCTCATGGACCGCTCCTGCACGGCCGTGGTGTGCGCCAGCGACATGATGGCCCTGGGCGCGATACGCGCGGCCCGGCAGCGGGGCCTGGACGTGCCCCGGGACGTCTCGGTCGTCGGCTTCGACGACTCCCCGCTGATCGCCTTCACCGATCCCCCGCTGACGACCGTCCGCAAGCCCGTCCCGGCCATGGGGCAGGCGGCGGTCCGTACGCTCCTGGAGGAGATCGGCGGGACTCCGGCACCCCACAGCGAGTTCGTGTTCATGCCGGAGCTGGTGGTGCGCGGATCGACCGCTTCGGCGCCCGGGGAACGCTCGCGTCCGTGACGTCCGCGGGCCCTCCTGCGCTGGGTGGAGGAGAATGGTCTTCGCCCTGCGCCGGTAGTAGTTTTCGGGGGTCCGCCGGGCGTAGAACGTGCGGGTCGAACCCGACCGGGGGATGATCGGTGCGAAAGGGCTTTTCTGGCAGACTCTGTGCCTATGGGTGACACGACCGTGACGACGCAGAGCGGCCGCGCAGAAGCCGTTCCTGACCCTGTCGTGGCCCCCGCGGCGGAGGCGGAACGGGGGTTCTGGCGCCGGCTGCGCACCCCCCGTCGGCCTCGGCTCTGGTTCGAGATCCTTCTGATCGCGGTGAGTTACTGGACGTACTCACTGATCCGCAACGCGGTCCCGGAGCAGCGGGCCGAGGCGCTGCGCAACGCCGACTGGATCTGGCAGGCCGAACACCATCTGGGCATCGCCGTGGAGCAGTCCGTCAACCACGCGGTCAACTCGGTGACTTGGCTCATCGTCGGCATGAACTACTACTACGCGACCCTGCACTTCATCGTGACGCTGGGCGTGCTGGTCTGGCTCTACCGCCGCCATCCCGGACGCTACGCGGCGACCCGTCTGGTGCTCTTCGCGACCACGGGGGTCGCCCTGGTCGGTTACTACCTGTATCCGCTCGCCCCGCCCCGCCTGATGAACGGCGGCCACTTCGTCGACACCGTCATGGTCCACCAGACGTGGGGCTCGATGGCCTCCGGCGACCTGAAGAACATGTCGAACCAGTACGCGGCCATGCCGTCGATGCACATCGGCTGGTCCCTGTGGAGCGGGCTGACGATCTTCGCGCTGGCGTCGGTGCCGTGGGTGCGGGTGCTGGGGCTGCTGTACCCGGCGGCCACCCTGGTGGTGATCGTCGCCACCGCCAACCACTTCTGGCTGGACGCGGTGGGCGGCATGCTCTGCCTGGCCTTCGGCTTCACGGTGGCCCGCGTCTGGTACGGCGCGTTCCCGCACGCGCTGCCGCGGCTGGTACCGGTTGCCGTGGGCAGGCGCCGTCCCGGGTGACCGACGGTGTGGTTGCCGTGGGGTGAGCTGTGCGGGTTTCGCCTTCTGGGGTGCCTTGTTCGGTCGTAGGGCGGCTGCGGGTGTGTGGGGGCTGGTCGCGCAGTTCCCCGCGCCCCTAGGTAGGGAAAGCCGCCGTTGGACATGAGGCACCGTCCGGAGTTGGCGCCCTGGCCGCCCACGGCGGTGAGGGGACGGGGCGGGGGGTGTCCGCCCGCAGCGGCCGGCGTCCAACACGCAGCACCTCTTGGAGACACAGCACCGCCGGACCGAGGACGGAGACCCCCCGCCCCGGCCCCGACCCACCACACGACAGTGGGCGCTACAGAAACCCCCACCGAAGCCGCACAGCGCGCCGCGAGGCACCCCTACCCGTACTCATCCGCCGTAGAACAGGTCGTCCACCACGGCCCGGGCGCGGCGGGCCGTGCGGCGGTAGTCGTCGAGCATGTCGCCGACGTGGCCGGGGCCGTAGCCGAGGTATCGGCCCACCGCGGCCAGTTCGCGGGCGCCGGAGGGGAAGGTGTCGCCGGCCCTCCCCCGCACCAGCATCACCGCGTTGCGGACGCGGGTGGCGAGCACCCATGCCTCGTCGAGGATGCCGGCGTTCTCCTCGGAGAGGAGGCCGGCAGTGCGGGCGGCGGTGAGGGCGGCGCGGGTGCGGGTGGTGCGCAGCCCGGCCACCTCCGCGCCGTGCCGCAACTGGAGCAGCTGCACGGTCCACTCGACGTCGGACAGGCCGCCGGGCCCGAGCTTGGTGTGCAGCTTGGGGTCGGCGCCGCGCGGCATCCGCTCGGACTCCATCCGGGCCTTCAGGCGCCGGATCTCCCGGACGGCGTCGTCGCCGAGTCCGGCTGTCGGATAGCGGAGCGGGTCGACGAGCTCGACGAACCGGCGGCCCAGCTCCTCGTCCCCGGCGACGGGTTCGGCCCGTAGCAGCGCCTGCGCCTCCCAGCCCAGGGACCACCGGCGGTAGTAGGCCTCGTACGACTTCAACGACCGCACCAGCGGCCCGGACTTGCCCTCCGGGCGCAGGTCGGCGTCGATGAGCAGCGGCGGGTCTGCGCTCGGGATCTGGAGCAGGCGGCGCATCTCGGAGACGACCTTGTTGGCCGCGTCGGAGGCCTCGCGCTCCTCGACGCCGTCCCGCGGCTCGTGCACGAACAGGACGTCGGCGTCGGAGCCGTAGCCCAGCTCGTGGCCGCCGAAGCGGCCCATGCCGATGACCGCGAACCGGGTGGGCAGGGTGTCCCCCCAGCCCTCCCGGACGACCGCGCGCAGGGCGCCCGCGAGCGTGGCCGACGTCAGGTCGGACACCGCGCCGCCGACCAGGTCCACCAGGGCGCCCTGGTCGGCCTCGACGGGCTGGGCCTCGGTGCCGTAGGAGCCGACGATGTCCGCGGCGGCCGTACGGAACAGCTCGCGGCGGCGGACCCCGCGGGCGGCCGTGACCGCCTGGACGGCGCCGTCCGCGCGGCCGACCGCGGCGAGGATCTCCTGCTCCAGATGGGCCCGGGAGCGGGTTTCCAGGCCGCCGCCGTCGCCGTCGCCGAGCAGGGCCACCGCCTCGGGGGCGCGCATCAGCAGATCGGGGGCGAGCCGTCCGGCGGACAGCACCCGGGCGAGGTTCTCGGCGGCGGCGCCCTCGTCCCGCAGCAGCCGCAGATACCAGGGCGTCTTGCCCAACGCGTCCGACACCTTGCGGAAGTTGAGCAGCCCGGCGTCCGGGTCGGCGGAGTCGGCGAACCAGCCCAGCAGCACCGGAAGGAGGGTGCGCTGGATGGCGGCCTTGCGGGAGACGCCGGAGGCCAGCGCCTCCAGGTGCCTGAGGGCCGAGGCGGGGTCCGCGTACCCGAGCGCGACCAGCCGTTCCCGAGCTGCCTCGGCGCTCAACCTGGCTTCGCCGGGGGCGAGTTGGGCGACCGCGTCGAGCAGCGGCCGGTAGAAGAGCTTCTCGTGGAGCCGGCGTACGGCACCGGTGTGCCGCTTCCACTCGCGGGTCAGCTCGGCGACCGGGTCGGCACGCAGCCCGAGCGAGCGGCCGAGGCGGCGCAGATCGGCCTCGTCCTCGGGGACGAGGTGGGTGCGGCGCAGCCGGTAGAGCTGGATGCGGTGCTCCATGGAGCGCAGGAAGCGGTAGGCGTCGTCGAGCTGGACGGCGTCACCGCGGCCCACGTAGCCGCCGGCGGCCAGGGCCTGGAGAGCGTCCAGGGTGGTGCCGCTGCGCAGGGAGGCGTCGGACCGGCCGTGCACCAACTGAAGGAGCTGGACGGCGAATTCGACGTCCCTGAGGCCACCGGGCCCGAGCTTCAGCTCGCGCTCGATCTCCGTGACCGGGATGTTCTCCACCACCCGGCGGCGCATCTTCTGCACGTCGGGGACGAAGTTCTCGCGCTCGGCGGCCTTCCAGACCAGGGGTTCGAGCGCGGCGATGTAGTCCTCGCCGAGCTCGGCGTCGCCGGCCACCGGGCGGGCCTTGAGCAGCGCCTGGAACTCCCAGGTCTTGGCCCAGCGCTGGTAGTAGGCGAGATGGCTGGAGAGCGTGCGCACCAGCGGGCCGTTCCTGCCCTCGGGGCGCAGGTTGGCGTCGACCGGCCAGATGGAGCCCTCGACGGTGGTCTCGGAGCAGATCCGCATCATGTGCGAGGCGAGCTTGGTGGCCGCCCGGACCGCCTTGCCCTCGTCGGCGCCGTCGACGGCCTCGCCGACGAAGATGACGTCGACGTCGGAGACGTAGTTGAGCTCGTGGCCGCCGCACTTGCCCATCGCGATCACCGCGAGCCGGCACACTGCGGCGTCGTCGGGCGCGGCGGCCCGCGCGATGGCGAGGGCGGCGCGCAGGGTCGCGGTGGCGAGGTCGGCGAGCTCGGCGGCGGTCTGGGCGAGGTCGGTCGTACCGCACACGTCACGGGCGGCGATGGACAGCAGACAGCGGCGGTAGGCGACGCGTAGCGAGACCGGGTCGGTGGCCTCGGCGAGGCCCCGCTCGAACTCCTCCACCCCGGGGTGCAGGTCGCGCGGCTCGTACATGACCAGCGCGTGCCAGTCGCCGGGATGCCGGGCGAGGTGGTCGGCGAGCGCGGCGGAGGCCCCCAGCACCCCCAGCAGCCGGTCGCGCAGCGGCTTGGCCGCTATCACCGTGTCCAGCAGCTCACGGTCGCCCTGCGCCTCCAGGAGCCGTACGAGACCATGGAGCGCGAGGTCGGGATCGGCGGTCGCGCCGAGAGCCTCCAGCAGCACCGGGTCATTGCGTACGGCGGACAGTTCCGCACTGTCCAGGAGCCGCTCGGCGGCCGAGGGATCGGTGAAGCCGTGCCGCAGCAGTCGTGTGAAGGTACTGCTCCTGCGCCCCGGCGCCGTCATCCCCGGCCTCCCGTCCGATCAAGGTCGTACCGGCCCGAGCCTAACCGCACAGCCTGTCGGAAGCGCCGGGGAGTGCGGCGATGAGTTCGCGCAGCGGGGTACGCCCTGTAGTGAGGGCTACGTCTGGAGGACGACGATGACCGACAACGCACCCGAGACCCTGCTCGACCCGCGCTACAGCGACGAAACGGCCGTGCCCATCCCCTGGGCCGACGCCGAGGCGCTGCTCGCGGCGGCCGAACTGTTCTGGATCTCGACGGTACGGCCGGACGGGCGGCCGCACGTGACCCCGCTGCCCGCGGTCTGGGCCCACGGCGCGCTGCACTTCTGCACCGGGCCGGTGGAGCGCAAGGCGAAGAACCTCGCGCACAACCCGCACGTCGTGCTGACCACCGGCACCAACATCTGGGACAAGGGCTACGACCTGGTGGTGGAGGGAGAGGCGGTACGTGTCTCGGACGACGGCAGGCTGCGCGAACTGGCCGCCGCGTGGGAGACGAAGTACGGAGAATTCTGGCGCTTCGAGGTACGGGAGGGGTATTTCCACCACGGGGCGGGTCATGCTGTCGTCTTCGCGGTGGCGCCGAGCACCGTTTTCGGCTTCGGTAAGGGGGAGCCGTTCAGCCAGACGCGGTGGCGGTTCTGAGGGCTGCCGCGGCGATGGCTGCCGTACCGGCTCGTGCTCGTGCTCGTGTGGACTATCGCTCGTACCGACACTGACGTCGACGAAGGGGTCACGCCATGGACTTCACGCTCGAAGTGATACCGCTGCCCGTCAGCGACATCGACCGGGCCCGGGACTTCTACCGGGACAAGGTCGGTTTCCACGTGGACATCGACCAGGAGGTCATGCCGGGGATGCGGATCGTCCAGCTGACACCTCCGGGCTCCGGCTGCTCGCTCGCCCTCGGGGACGGCATCTGGGAGATGTCCCCGGGCGAGAAGCCGCGGCCCGGCTCCTACCAGGGCCTCCAGCTCTGCGTCTCCGACATCAAGGCCGCCCACGCCGAACTGGTCGAGCGCGGCCTCGACGTCTCCGAGCCGGTGCAGTACACACCCGACGACGGCGCCACCTTCATGTACTTCAAGGACCCCGACGGCAACGGCTGGTCCATCCAGGAGTACCGCCGCCGGGTGACGGAGCCGCTGCACAAGGTGCTGGCGGATCTGGCGGCACGGGGGCAGTAGCGACGACCCGGAGGGAGAACGCTGTGAACCAGCTGGCCAGGGGGACCGTGGCGACCCGGCTGCCCGCCCGGGATCTGGAGCGGGCCCGGCGCTTCTACTCCGAGGCGCTGGGTCTCGACCCCGTGGACGAGCGGCCGGGGGGCCTGCTGTACCGGTGCGGCGGCACGGAATTCGCCCTGTTCGCCTCGACCGGGGCCTCGCCCGGCACCTTCACGCAGATGGGGTGGGTGGTCGAGGACCTGGACGAGATCATGGCGGAGCTGCGGGCACGGGGGGTGGTGTTCGAGGAGGTCGACGTCCCCGGCCTGCGCACGAAGGACGGCGTCGCGGAGGTGGCGGGCCACTACCCGAGCAAGAGCTTCCGCGGCGAACGCGGCGCGTGGTTCCGCGACAGCGAGGGCAACCTGCTGGGCATCGGCCAGCCGATCTCCTGAACACCTTGCCGCGAGGGCGGCGGGTCAGACGCTGCCGCTCTGCGCGTACCGGCAGCCTTCCAATCGCCGATGCCACCACCCGTCGGTGCCCCTTGGCCGACGGGTGTGGGCGAGCGGGTCCGGCAGCGTACGGGCGAGGTAACCGCGGTCCAGGCCCGCCACCACCCGTCCCAGTTCCGCCCGGGCCCGCGGCGGCAGCTCTTTCAGGGCCCCGTCGAGCACGTCCCGGGCGTGCCGGACGTCCCGCAGCGAGCAGCCCCGGCAGTCGCAGTCGTCCAGATACGGATACCGCGGCCGGCGCCCCGGCGGCTTCAGGAAGCCCCGGTACCGGCGCAGGGCGTACGCGATGGCGCCGGGGAAGACGTAGTAGTCGTCCGACAGTGCCTCGTACCGGTGCACAGCGAGACTGGTGGACGCCGACAGTCCGTGGATGCGGTCCGGGGCCGGGATGTCCCACCGGCGCGGCCGATACGACGACGAACGAGAAGCGGCGCGCAACGCGCCGGGCCGCTTACGCGGCATGGGCCTTTCGGTGGGCGGTCATACCGATCATCATGCCGCACACCTCACCCGGACGGGAGAGGAGCCCACGCACACGCACCGTGGGCTCCCTTTCCCGGACCGCTGTCCGGCCCTACAGCACCGGCAGGTTCTTCCGCAGCTCGAACGCCGTCACCTCGGAGCGGTACTCCTCCCACTCCTGGCGCTTGTTGCGGAGGAAGAAGTCGAAGACGTGCTCGCCGAGGGTTTCGGCGACGAGGTCGCTGCGTTCCATGAGGGTGAGGGCCTCGCCGAGGTTCTGGGGCAGGGGCTCGATGCCCATGGCGCGGCGCTCGGCGTCGGAGAGGGCCCAGACGTCGTCCTCGGCGCCCGGGGGAAGCTCGTAGCCCTCCTCGATGCCCTTGAGGCCGGCGGCCAGGAGCATGGCGTAGGCGAGGTAGGGGTTGGCGCCGGAGTCGAGGGAGCGGACCTCGATGCGGGCCGAGCCGGTCTTGCCGGGCTTGTACATCGGGACGCGGACGAGCGCGGAGCGGTTGTTGTGGCCCCAGCAGATGTACGAGGGGGCCTCGCCGCCGGCGCCGGCGGTGCGCTCGGAGCCGCCCCAGATGCGCTTGTAGGAGTTGACCCACTGGTTGGTGACGGCGGCGATCTCCGCGGCGTGCTTGAGCAGGCCCGCGATGAAGGAGCGGCCGACCTTGGAGAGCTGGTACTCGGCGCCGGACTCGTAGAAGGCGTTGCGGTCGCCCTCGAAGAGGGAGAGGTGGGTGTGCATGCCCGAGCCGGGGTGCTCCGAGAACGGCTTCGGCATGAACGTCGCCTGGACGCCCTGCTCCAGCGCCACCTGCTTCATGACCAGGCGGAAGGTCATGATGTTGTCGGCCGTGGAGAGCGCGTCGGCGTAGCGCAGGTCGATCTCCTGCTGGCCGGGGGCGCCCTCGTGGTGGGAGAACTCGACCGAGATGCCCATCGACTCCAGCATGGTGATCGCCTGGCGGCGGAAGTCCATGCCGATGTTCTGGGGGGTGTGGTCGAAGTAGCCGGAGTTGTCGGCCGGGGTGGGCCGGGAGCCGTCGGTCGGCTTGTTCTTCAGCAGGAAGAACTCGATCTCCGGGTGAGTGTAGAAGGTGAAGCCCAGGTCGGAGGTGCGGGCCAGGGCCCGCTTGAGCACGTACCGCGGGTCGGCGAAGGACGGGGAGCCGTCCGGCATGAGGATGTCGCAGAACATGCGGGCGGTGCCGGGGGCCTCGGCGCGCCAGGGCAGGATCTGGAAGGTCGAGGGGTCCGGCTTGGCGATCATGTCGGACTCGTAGACCCGGGCGAAGCCCTCGATCGCGGAGCCGTCGAAACCGATGCCCTCATCGAAGGCCTGTTCGAGTTCCGCCGGGGCCACGGCGACGGACTTGAGGAAGCCCAGCACGTCCGTGAACCACAGGCGTACGAACCGGATGTCGCGCTCCTCCAACGTCCGGAGCACGAACTCCTGCTGCTTGTCCATCTTGCGCTTCCCCATCCTTGCTGGTCAGGCCGCCTGTCTCTCTGTCCCGCAGGAGGCGGTCGGGCACTCGGGCATCACACCACAACACCATTTCGAACGCGTTGCGCACCATGATCGACCGGTCGACCTCGGAGTGAACGCCTCGCCACCGTCGGGTGTACTGCTCTGCCGCCCATCTTGCCTGCTCGGACCGACATCCGTAATGCCGGGAGCCCCCGGACCTGGTCGGAGCGCTCCCCGCAGGGCCGGAGCGCCGCGCGCGGGCGGCTGCCGGACCCCGATCTTCGGCCATTCCTGTGACCGGCCTACGGGTGTTCTTTCCCTCCCTATTACGATCAGCCCACACGACCGCCCCTTTCCCCCTGAAGGACATCGCATGGGCTCGGCCAAGAACAGCAGCAACGCGGACCGCAAGGCGCGAATAGAGGAGATGCGGCGTGCCGAGCGGGCTCGGGAACGCCGTAGCCGCATCCTCACCATCGGGGCGAGCGTGGTGGTCGTCGTCGGTCTCGTCGTCGGCGGCGTGATCCTGGTGAACTCGCAGTCCGACGACGACGCGAGCACCGCGGCCGACTCCAAGCCCACCGGCGACGCCGGGATCTCCGGGAGCTTCACCACCGGCTCGGACGGCGTGAAGACGTGGAAGGGCAAGCTGGGCCAGACCCATGTCACCAAGGCGGTGAAGTACCCGATGGAGCCGCCGGTCGGCGGCAACCACGACCAGGTCTGGATGAACTGCAACGGCGACGTCTACACCGAGGCGATCAACAGCATGAACGCCGTGCACTCCCTGGAGCACGGCGCGGTGTGGGTGACGTACACCAGCAAGGCCAAGAAGGCCGACGTGGACGCGCTCGCGGCCAAGGTGAAGCAGACGCCGTACACCCTGATGAGCCCGGACGAGAAGCAGGCGGCCCCGATCATGCTGTCCGCGTGGGGGCACCAGCGCACGGTGACGGGCGCCTCCGACCCGAACGTGGACAAGTTCTTCGCCCAGTACGTCCAGGGCAAGCAGACGCCCGAGCCGGGCGCGGCGTGCACGAACGGTCTGTCGAAGTGAGGTCCGCCGCGGTGGCCGTGGCCGTGGCGGGGGTGCTCGTCGCGGCGGGCGCGATCACCTACGCCGTCGCCGAGGACAGCGGCTCCGGCGACGGCACCCCGACCGCCGAGTCCGCGGACGCCGGCTTCGCCCGCGACATGGCGGTGCACCACCAGCAGGCCGTGGAGATGTCGTACATCGTGCGCGACCGCACCGACGACGTGGAGGTGCGGCGGCTGGCGTACGACATCGCGCAGACGCAGGCCAACCAGCGCGGCATGCTGCTGGGCTGGCTGGACCTGTGGGGGCTGCCGAAGGTGTCCGCGGGCCGGCCGATGAGCTGGATGGGCATGGGTGACATGCCGGCCGGCAAGGACGGGGCGCTGATGCCGGGCATGGCGACCAACAGCGACCTGAAGAAGCTGAACACGCTCAGCGGCAGGCAGGCCGAGGTCTTCTACCTCCAGCTGATGACGGACCATCACAAGGGCGGTATCCACATGGCCGAGGGCTGTGTGGACAAGTGCGCGGTCGGCGTGGAGAAGCGGCTCGCCCAGGGCATGGTCAACGGCCAGGAGTCGGAGATCTCGTTGATGGCGGGCATGCTCAAGGAGCGGGGCGCGAAGGCGCGCTGACCGCGCCCCCCGGGGAGTCCTGTGCCCCTGTGTCCATAGCGGGATAACCCTCGGTGTTGGTGCTGTCTTAACCCTCAAATGGCCTTGTCATTAGGTTAATTGGGGCCTTCTTGGCATCGGCATTCCCCTGGCGTGAACGGTTCGTCGCGAGAGTGGCCAGCGTCGAGTGATCACTCGCGCCGAACCACACCAGGGGGTTCCATGAGATCCAACCGCGCCAAGGTCCGCGCCGGGGTGGGCATGGCGGCCACACTGCCCATGCTCGCCGGTGCGCTGGCGCTCGGCATGCCCGCGGCCCACGCCGCGGACAACCCGGCCCGGCAGACGCTGGCGGGCACCCGGCCCGCCTGGGCCACGGCCAAGGCCGACCGGGGCGCCAGCTCCGACGCCGCCCAGGTCTCCGCCCGGGTCTACCTCGCCGGCCGGGACGCCACCGGCCTCGCCGCGTACGCGAAGGCCGTGTCCGACCCGGCCTCCGCGTCGTACGGCAAGTACCTCAGCGCCCGGCAGGCCAAGGACCGCTTCGGCGCGACCGCGGCCCAGGTGGCCGCGGTGAAGTCCTGGCTGACGTCGGCGGGCCTGAAGGTCACGGACGTCACCGAGCACTACGTCGCCGTCAGCGGTGACGTGGCCGCCGCCGAGAAGGCCTTCGGCACCCAGCTGCACAACTACGCCAAGGGCTCCAGGACCTATCGCGCCCCGTCGAAGGCGGCCTCCGCCCCGGAGGGCCTGAACGGCGCCGTCCTGACCGTCACCGGCCTGGACAACGCTCCGCACCGGCTGAGCCACGACGACCAGCTGCCGCCGCCGGAGACCGTGTTCCGCAACGCCGGGCCGTTCTCCTCGTCGTACGGCTCGAACATCGCGAGCACCCTGCCGGACGCCTACGGCGGGAAGATCCCGTACGCCGTCAAGGGCTACACCGGCAAGCAGCTGCGGGCCGCGTACGGCGCGGGCACCCGCACCGGCAAGGGCGTGCGCGTCGCCATCACCGACGCCTACGCCTCGCCGACCATCGCCTACGACGCGGCCACCTACGCGAAGAAGCACGGCGACGCCGCGTGGAAGACCGGGCAGCTGCACCAGGTGCTGCCCAAGAGCTACACGAACACCAAGGACTGCTCGGCGGCCGGCTGGTACGGCGAGGAGACCCTCGACGTCGAGGCCGTGCACGCGGTCGCGCCCGCCGCCGACGTCACCTACGTGGGTGCCCAGTCCTGCACCGACGCCGATCTGCTGGACGCGCTCGGCAAGGTCGTCGACAACCACCTGGCCGACATCGTCTCCAACTCCTGGGGCGAGGTGGAGTCCGCCGGGACCCCGGACATCGCGGCCGCCTACGACCAGGTCTTCCAGCTGGGCGCGGTGGAGGGCATCGGCTTCTACTTCTCCTCCGGCGACGACGGCGACGAGGTCGCCAGCTCCGGGACGAAGCAGGTCGACATCCCGGTCAGCTCCGCCTGGGTGACCGCGGTCGGCGGTACGTCCCTGGCGGTCGGCCAGCGCGACACGTACCAGTGGGAGACCGGCTGGGGCACGCTCAAGGCGACGCTCTCCGACGACGGCAAGAGCTGGACCGACTTCCCGGGCGCCTTCACCTCGGGCGCGGGCGGCGGCACCAGCAAGTCCGTCGCCGAGCCCGGCTACCAGAAGGGTGTCGTCCCGGACGCGCTCGCCCAGGCCAACAACGCCGAGGGCAACCGGGTCGTCCCGGACATCGCGGCGGTCGCCGACCCCAACACGGGGTTCCTGGTGGGCCAGACGCAGACCCTGCCGGACGGGAAGACGCAGGCGTACGACGAGTACCGCATCGGCGGCACCTCGCTCGCCGCGCCGGTGATCGCGGCCGTACAGGCTCTCGCGCAGGAGGCCGCGGGCGGCACGCCGATCGGCTTCGCCAACCCGACGATCTACGCGAAGTACGGCTCGAAGCTCTACCACGACGTCACGGACAACCCGACGGGCTCCGGCCTCGCCGTGGCCCGGGTCGACTTCGTCAACGGCTACGACGCGACCGGCGGCCTGGCCACCTCGGTCCGCACCCTGGGCAAGGACAGCTCGCTCCAGGCCGTGAAGGGCTACGACGACGTCACCGGCGTGGGGACACCCGCGCGCGGCTACGTGGAGTCGTACCGCCGCTGACCACGGCGGCGGGACCCGATCCCGGTGCGTCCGCCTCCCGACGGGGTTCCGTCGGGAGGCGGACGCGCTCGCGCAGCCGGTGCGAGCGGGCACGCGCGAACAGGGTGTTGCTGATGGCGCCGACGGTCAGGGTGGCGGCGACGAACAGCCAGTCACTCACTGCTCCTCCTTCGTCACGGCCAGTCGTACCGCGGCAGGCGTGACGGGAGCCCGCTTTCCGCCGGAACGCGGGTGGCCGGGGGCGGGCTGTGATACCGGCGATACCGGAGGGGCCATCACCCCATCGCGTCGCTCTGACGATTACACTGAACGCGTGCCTCAACTACGTCTCGCCCTGAACCAGATCGACTCGCGCGTCGGCGACATCGCCCAGAACACCGAGACGATCCTCCGCTGGACCCGGCACTCCGCCGAGCAGGGAGCGCATCTCGTGGCGTTCCCGGAGATGGTGCTGACCGGGTATCCCGTCGAGGACCTGGCTCTTCGGTCGTCCTTCGTCGACGCCTCCCGCACGGCCCTGCGCACGCTGGCCGGCCGTCTCGCCGACGAGGGCTTCGGGGAGCTGCCCGTGGTCGTCGGCTACCTCGACCGCTCCGAGTCCGCCCAGCCCAGGTTCGGCCAGCCGGCCGGCGCCCCGCGCAACGCGGGCGCGGTGCTCCACCGGGGCGAGGTGGCGCTGACGTTCGCCAAGCACCACCTGCCCAACTACGGCGTCTTCGACGAGTTCCGCTACTTCGTGCCCGGCGACACCATGCCGGTGGTGCGGGTGCACGGCGTCGACGTGGCCCTGGCCATCTGCGAGGACCTCTGGCAGGACGGCGGGCGCGTCCCGGCGGCCCGCTCCGCCGAGGCCGGCCTCCTGCTCTCCGTCAACGCCTCGCCGTACGAGCGCGACAAGGACGACACCCGCCTGGAGCTGGTCCGCAAGCGCGCCCAGGAGGCGGGCTGCACCACCGCCTACCTCGCGATGAGCGGCGGCCAGGACGAACTGGTCTTCGACGGCGACTCGATCGTCGTCGACCGGGACGGCGAAGTGATCGCGCGGGCCCCGCAGTTCTCCGAGGGCTGCGTGGTCCTCGACCTCGACCTCCCGGCCGCCTCCCCGAACGCCCCGACGGGCGTGGTGGACGACGGTCTGCGCATCGACCGCGTCGTCCTGTCCGAGGAGCCCCTCGCGCCCTACGAGCCGGAGCACACCGGCGCCTACGCGGACCGCCTCGACGACGCCGAGGAGGTCTACTCGGCGCTGGTCGTGGGCCTGCGGGCGTATGTCACCAAGAACGGCTTCGAGTCGGTCCTGATCGGTCTGTCGGGCGGTATCGACTCGGCGCTCGTCGCGGCGATCGCCTGCGACGCGGTGGGCGCGCAGAACGTGTACGGCGTCTCGATGCCCTCGAAGTACTCCTCCGACCACTCCAAGGGCGACGCGGCGGAACTGGCCCGCCGCACGGGCCTCAACCTCCGTACGGTGCCGATCGAGCCGATGTTCGACGCGTACATGGGGTCGCTGGGACTGACGGGACTGGCCGAGGAGAACCTCCAGTCCCGGCTCCGGGGCACCATGCTGATGGCCATCTCCAACCAGGAGGGCCACATCGTCCTGGCCCCCGGCAACAAGTCGGAGCTGGCGGTGGGCTATTCGACGCTCTACGGCGACTCGGTGGGCGCCTACGGCCCCATCAAGGACGTCTACAAGACGTGGATCTTCCGCCTGGCCGAGTGGCGCAACCGCGCGGCCGTGGAGCGGGGCCAGACCCCGCCGATCCCCGAGAACTCCATCACCAAGCCCCCGAGCGCGGAACTCCGCCCCGGCCAGGTGGACACGGACTCCCTGCCGGACTACCCCGTCCTGGACGCGATCCTGGAGCTCTACGTCGACCGCGACAAGGGTGCCGACGAGATCGTCGCCGCCGGCTTCGACCCCGCCCTGGTCGCCAAGACGCTGCGCATGGTCGACACCGCCGAGTACAAGCGCCGCCAGTACCCGCCGGGCACGAAGATCTCCGCGAAGGGCTTCGGCAAGGACCGCCGGCTGCCGATCACCAACGGGTGGCGGGAGTCCTTGTGACCTGCGGGCCGGCGTCGTCCTGCCGGTGACGGGCGCGGGTGCGGCCGCTCGGTGCGGCCGCACAGTGCGCTCGGTCGGTGCGGTCAGTCGGTCAGTCGGTCAGGGCAGGAGCTCGACGTACCCCCCGGTTCCGTGCACGCGGATCCGCTGCCCGTCCCGGATCCGCCGGGTGGCCCCCTCCACGCCCACGACGGCCGGCAGGCCGTACTCGCGGGCGATCACCGCGCCATGGGTCATCAGGCCGCCCACCTCCGTCACCAGGCCCGCGACCGCGACGAACAGCGGCGACCAGCTGGGGTCGGTGAAGGTCGTGACCAGGATGTCGCCCGCTTCGAGATCGGCGTCCGCCAGGTCGAGGACGACGCGGGCCCGCCCCTCGACGGTCCCGGCGGAAACCGGCAGGCCGACCAGGGCGTCGGCCGGCACGTCGTCGCGCCGGTACGCCCCGTTGAGCGCTTCCCCGTCCGAGGTGAGCACCCGGGGCGGGGTGAGCGCCTGGTACGAGCGGTACGCGTCCTTGCGCTGTTGGATGAGCCGGTCGTCCACAAGGTGCGAGCGCACGACGTCGTGGAGTTCCTGGAACGTGAGGTAGAAGATGTCCTCCTGCTCGGCAAGCACGCCGGCCCGCACGAGGCGCCCGGCCTCCCCCAGCAGGGCCTGCTTGTAGACGAAGTAGCGGCTGACGATGTCGTACTTCGGGTACTCGCGGTAGCCGATGAAGGTGCGGACCCGGTCGATCATGGCCTTGGTCTCGTCTGCCTTCCGCGCCCCGTCCGGCAGGGCCCTGAGGCGTGACAGCACCTCCTGTTCCTTCTGCTGCGCCTGCCGGTGCCCCTGCTCGAAGCGCCGCCGGGCCGCGCCCGGTTCGAAGTTCCTGACGTTGTCGAGGATCACGGGAACGAGCGTGCCGGGACGCTCGCGCCAGCGCGGCCTCGTGATGTCGATCTCGCCGACGCAGCGCATGCCGTACAAGTCGAGGTAGGCCTCGATGGCGTCGCGTGCCTCGGTGCCGCCCGGGAGCTTCCCCAGTTCGTCGAGGAAGCCGTCGTCCCGTACGTCCCGCAGGAAGGCGACCACCTCGGTGTGCGGGCGGATCACGTCCGCGACGTCGAGCAGCGCGAGCCCCATCTCCGAGGTGACGTTGCCGGGGGCGGACAGGGTCAGCGTGTCGGCGGCGTTCTTCTCGCCGAGCCACTCCTCCAGCTTGTCGTTGAGCCACCAGGTGGCCTCCATCCCCGCCATGATCGCCTGGAAGTTCAGCGGGTCTCCGAGGACGCGTTTGTGCTCCTCGACGGCCTCCAGCAGGAAGTCGAACAGCGCCGGTCCGGTCTTCGTCCGTACCTCGCGCCGAAGGGCGGCGACGGACTCCCGGCTGCGCTCGATCAGCCCGGCAACGACGGCCGGATCGGTCTCGATCGGGGTGGGCGGTCCCCCGGCCCGCGGCCCGGCGGGGGGCGGGTCCGGGAGCGACGGGACGAGGTCCTCACGTTCGAGGACGGTCTCCAGCGCGTCCCTGACCAGTGGATCGCCCCTGCCCATGAGGTCCAGAAGGCCGGCGCGGCTCGCGGGCGAGGCCAGGCGCGGGGTGATCTCGACGAACAGCCTCCCGCCGGCCTCGTGCATCGGAGTCATCGCCGTCAGCCGCCACATGGAGAGCCCCAGGGGCTTCATGGCGTCGGTCATCATCTGCTGGTGGCCGACGGAGACGTAGACGTGAGGCTCCTGGTCGCCGGTCTCGGGGACGGGGAACAGCGTCGTGATCGGCCGGCTCTGGACGATGTGGAAGTCGTCGTCGGCCAGGCACCATTCGATGTCCTGCGGGCGGCCGAAGTGCGCTTCGATCCGCCGCCCGAGTTCCACGAGCCGTACGACCTGCGCATCCGTCAGCGCCGGCTGCTCCTGCCGCCGCGCGTCGACCGCCACTTCCCGCGTGCCGCCGGCCGGCAGGGCGTGAACGGCACGCTGCTTGGCGGCGATCGCCTTGGCGACGATCTCGCCGTGGCGCACCTTGAAGACGTCCGGGTTCACCAGGCCGGAGACCAGGGCCTCGCCGAGGCCGAAGCCGGCGTCCACGGTGGCGGTCCGCCGGTCGCCCGTGACGGGGTCGGCCGTGAACAGGATGCCGGCCGCGTCCGGGAGGACCATCCGCTGCACGACCACGGCCATGCGGACCGTGCGGTGGTCGATGCCCTGGCGCCGGCGGTAGGTCACGGCCCGCTCGGTGAACAGCGAAGCCCAGCACCGGCTGACGTGCTCCAGGATCGCCGTCGGCCCCATCACGTTCAGGTACGTGTCCTGCTGGCCGGCGAAGGAGGCCGTCGGCAGGTCCTCCGCCGTCGCGCTGGACCGGACCGCGTAGGCGGCCCGCTCACCGAACCGGGTGAGCGCGCCGGTGATCGCCGCCGCGAGATCGCCCGGGACGGCGATCCCCTCGATGGTCCGGCGCGTCCGCTCGCTGAGCGTGCGGACCGCCTCCCGGTCGTCCGGGTCCACGCGCGACAGCCGATCGAGCAGGTCGTCGACCGACGGCGCCCGCGCCACGACCCGTTGGAAGGCGTCCGTCGTCACGCAGAAACCGGCCGGCACGCGGATGCCGTCGATCCGCGACAGCCGGCCCAGGTGCGCGGCCTTGCCGCCGACGGCCGCGACCCTCGTCTCGTCGACTTCGTGAAGACCCACCACGTACGGCTCGCTCATCGCGCTCCCCCGACCGGTCCGACGTCGCCGCGTCCCTCGTACGTCGACAGCAACACACGCACGTTCGTGCCCTCATTTCCGCAGGTTGTGGCATCGGCCGACGATTGTGCGCCCCCACCCGGGTCTTGCGGCAAGCCCCCCGGCGCGCTATAGCTTGAGAAGGGAGGGGGGATCTCTCTCCGTCCGTTCGGCGATCGTGCGACGATCACTGGCGTGACCGACTTAATGCCCCCCCAGGACATGGCCCGCCGTACCTCGGCCGCAGTGGACGCGGCTGTCGGGGCGGCGCGCGATCTCGGACTCACCGTGACGGACGCCCGGGTGCTGCACGACCTGTTCTCCGTCGTCGTCCACCTCGCGCCCTCACCGGTCGTGGCCCGCGTTCCCACCGTCCTGCCGGCCCACACGGACCTCGACGTCCTGGCAGACCGTCAGCGGGCGGAGCTGGACGTGACCCGGTGGCTCGCGGATCAGGGAACGCCGGTGATCCCGCCGAGCCCGCTGGTGCCGCCGGAGCCCGTTCGGCGGGACGGATTCTCGATGACGTTCTGGCAGTTCGTCGAGGAGGACCGGTCCAAGGAGCCCGACTACGCGGCGAACTCCGAGATCACCGCCGACCTGCACGCCGCGATGCGCGCGTATCCGGGCCCGCTGTCGTTCCTGTCGGCGGCCGATCCGCAGTTCGTCACCGACAGCCTCGACCTGCTCGGTGACAGTCCCGACCTGCTCGCTCCGGCCGATCTGGACCGGGCCCGCCGGGAGTGGCAGGTCCTGGAGCCGCTCGTGCGCTCGCGTACGGCGTTCGAGAAGGCGTTCCCCGGCGTCGACCTCCAGCCCGTCCACGGCGACTCCCCGCCCGCGAACGTCTTCGCCGGGGTGGACGGCGCCCGCTACGCCGACTTCGAGCTGGTCACCCTGGGCCCCGTCGAATGGGACCTGGCCGCCCTCGGACCCGACCTTGAGGCCGCCTACAACCGCGGCGCGCGGCGCAACGGCATGCGGCCGCTGAACGAGGACGTCCTGCGCTTCGTGAACGCGGTGGGCATGCTGCGGGCCATCACCTCTCTCACCCTCGTGCCCCAGTTCCCCGCGCTGCTGGAGTACTTGAGCCCGGCCGTCGACCAGTGGCGGACGACACCGTTCGCCGGCGGGGTGGCCGGATGACCTCGGCGCTCCCCGCCGCCGACCGGGAACTCGTCCGGGCCGCGGCCCACGTCGCGCGCACGCGGTGCCGGGGCGACAACCACACCATGGCGGCGGCGGGCCGCGCCCCCGACGGCCGGATCGTCACCGCGGTGAACGTCTACCACTTCACGGGAGGGCCCTGCGCGGAGCTGGTCCTCATCGGCGCGGCCGCCGCCCAGGGGGTGTACGAACTGGAGACGGTGGTGGCCGTCGGCGACCGTGACCGCGGGGTCGTTCCGCCGTGCGGCCGGTGTCGTCAGGTGCTGCTCGACTGCTTCCCCGCCGTCAAGGTCCTCGTCGGTCGGGGTGATCGCGTCCGGTCCGTGCCCGTCGCCGACCTGCTGCCCGAGAGCTACGTCTGGGCCGACCACCAGGTCGAGGCGGACACCGCCGCGCCGTCGGAGCCGTAGACGATGAAGCCGTACGTGAAGCCGTAGACGACGCCGTGGAAAATTCCGTGCCGTGCCGTCCGGGATGGCACAGACTCGCCCCATGGCGGACATGCGGGCGTTCCGGGACGCGGTCGGTGGCTGGGCGGGCGGCGGTTCCGGTGCGGAGGCCGGGGAGCTGGCCGTACGGCTGGGGGTGCGGACGGCGGTGCTGCTGGAAGGGCTGAGCGACCTCGCGGCCGTCGAGGCCCTGGCCGAACGGCGGGGCCGGGATCTCGCCTCCGAGGGCGTGGGCGTCCTGTCGATGGGCGGGGCGATGAACATCGGCCGCTACGCCGGGCTCCTCGGCCCGCCCGGGCTCGGTCTGCGGCTGGCGGGACTGTGCGACGTACGCGAGGAGCCCTTCTACGACCGGGGCCTGAAGCGGGCGGGGGCGCCCTACCGGGACTTCTTCGTGTGCGTCGCGGACCTGGAGGACGAGCTCGTCCGGGCGCTGGGCACGGCACGGGTCGAGGAGATCGTCCGGGACGAGGGCGACCTGCGCGCCTGGCAGACCTTCCTGCGCCAGCCCGCCCAGCACGGCCGGCCCCGCCATCAGCAGCTGCGGCGCTTCCTCGGCACGAAGAAGGGCCGCAAGATCCGCTACGGCCGTCTGCTCGTCGAGGCCCTCGAACCGGAGCGGGTGCCTGCCCCGCTCGACGACCTCCTCACCAGCGTCTGACCGGCCGGGGCCTCTGGAACGACGCCCCCGAGCCGGTGATCGACCGGCGCCTCTGACGGGCCGAGCCCGTGATCGACCGGCGCCTGTGACCGGCCGCATCGCCGGCCGACCATGGGCCTGCAACCGGCCCCGCACCTCCCACCGGCCCGAGCTCGCGATCGCCTCGCACCTCCGACCGCCCCGGGCCCGCGATCGACCCCCGTCTCCGGACCGTCCCGAGCCTGCGATCAACCCACCCGCGAGCCGGCCCGCCCCCCAACACACGAACGCGGGGCCGACGGTGACGAACCGTCGGCCCCGCGTCCTGGACAGCGGTCAGTGCCGCACCGCCTCCATGTCCCGCGGAACGTGCGAGGCGACAATGCGTTCGCGGCTCGCCGTGGGTGCGGGCACCCGGCGGCGGTCCACGGCGTACGCCGTCCCGGCCACCGCGAGGCCGAGGACCGCGAGGCCCGCGCCCGCGAGGGCCGGGGAGGTCACGCCGAAGCCCGCGGCGATGGCGAGACCGCCGATCCAGGCGCCGCCGGCGTTGGCCAGGTTGAACGCGGCCTGATTGGCGGAGGAGGCCAGGGACGGGGCCGCCGACGCCTTCTCCATGACCATCAGCTGGAGCGGGGAGCCGGTCGCGAAGGCCGCCGTGCCGAGGAGGACGACCCCCAGGGCCGCGCTCCACGCCGTGGACATCAGCAGCGGGAAGAGGGCCAGCACCGCCACCAGGGAGATCAGGCCGCCGAAGAGGGTGCCGCGCAGGGAGTGGTCGGCGAGGCGGCCGCCGAGGAGGTTGCCGGCGGTGGCGCCGACGCCGAACAGGGCCAGCAGCAGCGTCACGCTGGAGTCGGCGTAGCCGGCGGCGTCGGTGAGCATCGGCGTGATGTAGCTGTAGGCGGCGAAGAGGGCGCCGAATCCGGCGACCGTCGTGCCGAGGGCCAGCCAGACCGGAAGGGACGTCAGCGCGGCCAGTTCGCGGCGGACGCCGACGCTCGGCGTGTGCGCGTGGTCGTGCGGGATCAGCAGGGCCAGCGCGGCGATCGCGGCCAGGCCGATCGCGCCGACGCCGACGAAGGTGGCCCGTCAGCCCATGTGCTGCCCCATGAGCGTGGCGACGGGCACGCCCGCGACGTTGGCGACGGTCAGGCCGAGGAACATCAGCGACACGGAGCGGGCCTTGCGCTCCGGCGCGGACAGCGTGGTGGCGACGACGGCGCCGACGCCGAAGAAGGCACCGTGCGGCAGGCCGCTGACGAAGCGGGCGGCCAGGAGCCAGTGGTAGTCGGGGGCGAAGCCGGACAGCACGTTGCCGGCGACGAAGAGGACCATCAGGCCGATCAGGACCTTGCGGCGGGACATGCGCGCGGTGACCGCGGCCAGCAGCGGTGCGCCGATCACCACCCCCAGCGCGTACGCGGAGACCAGGTGACCGGCCTCGGGGATCGAGATGTTCAGGTCGGCTGCGACGTCGGGCAGGAGGCCCATCATCACGAACTCGGTGGTACCGATGCCGAAGGCGCCCACGGCGAGAGCGAGCAGAGCCAGGGGCATGAAGAAAACCTGTGCCTTTCGGGGAGTGCGGAGGTCCGTGCTTGAAGCGTATGTTCAAGTACGGAACAAAGTCCCCCGGGCCCGCTATTCCGGCTGGTCAGCTCACGATGCCGTGGCGAGGTTCACACGCGCGGCCACCGGCAGGTGGTCGCTCCCGGTCTCGGGCAGCGTCCAGGAGCTCTCCGGCTCCATCCCCCGGACCAGGATCTGGTCGATGCGCGCCATCGGGAACGACGCCGGCCAGCTGAACCCGAAGCCGCTGCCCACCGCGCCCTGCGTGGAGCGCAGCTGGGCGGTGACGGCGTTGAGGGAGCGGTCGTTCATCGTGCCGTTCAGGTCACCGAGCAGGACGACCTTGGCCACCTTCTCGTCGGCGATCGCCTCGCCCAGCGCGTCGGCGCTCTTGTCGCGCTGCCGGGCCGTGAACCCGGCCTCCAGCTTCACCCGCACCGACGGCAGATGGGCGACGTACACCGCGACCGGCCCCCGGGGCGTGGTCACCGTGGCGCGCATGGCGCGCGTCCAGCCGAGCTTGATGTCGACGGTCCTGACCCCGGCCATCGGGTACTTGCTCCACAGCCCGACGGTGCCCTGCACCGAGTGGTACCGGTACGTCGACTCCAGCGCCCGCTCGTACACCGGGACCGCCGAGGTGGTCAGCTCCTCCAGGGCCACGATGTCGGCGCCGGACGCGGCCACGTCACGGGCGGTGCCGGAGGGGTCGGGGTTGTCGGCGTTGACGTTGTGCGTGGCCACGGTGAGGTCACCGCCGGTGCCCGCCTTGTCGCTGAGGAGCCCGCCGAAGAGGTTCAGCCACACGATCGCCGGAAGCAGGACGGCGATCAGCGCGGTCGCCGACCTGCGCCACAGCGCGAGCAGCAGCAGGACCGGGACGCCCAGGCCCAGCCAGGGCAGGAAGGTCTCGACGAGGCTGCCGAGGTTGCCGACGACGTTCGGGATCTGCGCGTGCAGCAGCATGATCAGGGCGACCACGACCGCGATGCCGGTGAGGACCAGGCCCCGCCGCCAGATCCGCGGATCGCCGCGCCAGCCGGTCACCAGGCGGCTCGTCACGCGGTTCATCAGGCGTCGAATCCGGTTCCCCCGGCGCTCGGGCCCCGAGCCTCCGTTGTCCGTCTCCGTCATGTACGCCTGCTGCGCCATACCGCGTCGCCTCACTGCCTGCCGTGCACACCGTTATCCCCTCGTGCCCTACGACCCTAGGGGATGATCGGCGCCGATCCTGCCGTCCCGGGACGGCCGTACCTGGACGAGGACGCACAAGTCGGCGCGGCGAGTTCCGATTGCGGAGGGGGAAAGCGCGTGCTGTGACGAAACGCGCACATGAGGTTGAGGCTCTTACGGCGACGGGGAACTGACGGGCGGTGAGCTGACGCCCGGCGCGTCGGGGGGCCGCAGACCTTCGAGGACGGAGTCGACGATCCGTTCGGCGAGCCCGTCGGGCAGGTCGGCGTCGGGGCGCATGACGGTCCGCAGGAGCATGGGGCCGATGACCATGTCGATCATCAGCTCCAGGTCGATGTCGGTGCGCAGTTCGCCGTCGCGCTGTCCGCGGCGCAGGATCTCGATCTGGAGCCTGCGCCGCGGCTCGACGACGCTCGCGTGGTACGCGGCCCAGACCTTCGGGCTGCTCTTCATCTGGGCGTGGACGTTGTGCAGGAGTGCGGAGGTCCGGGTCAGCACTCCACGCTCGCGCAGCTGTTCGAGGGAGGCCACGAGGTCGTCGCGCATCGAGGTGCCGGGGAGGACGGGGTCCGGCGGTTCGGCGGAGCGCACGACGTCGACGAAGAGCTCCTCCTTGCCGCTCCAGCGGCGGTAGATGGTGGCCTTGCCGACTCCGGCGGTACGGGCGATGCGCTCGATGGACAGCTCCGCGAGCGGCACCCCCTCCTCCAGGAGCTTCACCACGCCTTCGACGACGGCGCGTTCCACCCCCTCGCTGCGGGGCCGGCCGCGGGCGGCGCCCTCCGGTTTGGGCGGACCGCCCGTCGCGGGCGGGTCGGCGAGGCTGCTCACGTCTGCTGCGTCCCTTCTGCGGCCCGGGGTTCCGTGGCCTCGGCCGATTGTCCCCCGGGCATGGTCATCACTCGGACGCGGCCGCCAACTCCGGCTCCTTCTCGCCCTCCTGAGGGGCCGGCGGCCTGCCCGGCAGATACCGGGCGACGACGATCGCGCCGAGCACGGCCACGCCCGCTCCCCACAGCGCGGTGATGTGCATCGCGTGCAGGAACGCGTCGTTGGCGGGACCGACCAGGTCCTGGCCGCGCGGGCCGAGCTTCGCCGCGACACCGAGGGTCGCCTCGATGGACTCGCCGGCGGTGTGGCGCAGGTCCGCCGGGACGAGGCCGAGCCTGTCGTCGATGCCGTTGCGGTAGGCCGTGGACAGGACCGAGCCGAGGATCGCGATCCCGAGGGCGCCGCCGACCTGCCGGAAGGTGTTGCTGAGCGCGGAGGCGGAACCGGCCTTCTCGCGGGGCAGGGCCTGCATGATGACGACGCTGGTCGGCGTCATGATGTGCGCCATACCGGTGCCCATGAGGAAGAACACCACCTCCAGGATCCAGATCGGGGTGTCCGCGTCCAGGGTGGCGAACGCGGCCAGCGTCGCGGCGATGATCACCATGCCGGCCGTGGTGGTGGCCTTGTTGCCGAACCGGTCGACGAGCAGCCGGGCCCGCGGCGCGAAGATCATCTGGGCGGCGGCAAGCGGCAGCATCAGCAGACCGGTCTGGAGCGGCGAGTAGCCGCGCACGCTCTGGGTGTAGAAGACCGAGAAGAAGGTCACGCCCATCAGCGCGAAGAAGACCAGCGCGATGGCGGCGATCGCGGCCGAGAAGACCTTGTTCTTGAAGTACGTCACATCGATGGACGGGTGGTCGCTGCGCGCCTCGAACACCACGAATCCGACGAGTACGGCGACACCGGCGCCGATGGTGGCGAGCACGGTGGCGTCGGTGAAGTCGGCGAGCTGGCCGCCCTTGATGATGCCGTAGACCAGCAGGACCAGGCCGACGACGGACAGCACGACGCCGACGGGGTCGAGGCGGCCGGGGCTGGGGTCGCGGGAGTCGGGCACCAGCCACAGCATCAGCGCGACCGCCAGGATCACGATCGGCACGTTGATGAGGAAGACCGAGCCCCACCAGAAGTGGTCGAGCAGGACGCCGCCGGTGATCGGCCCGATGGCGATGGCGAGACCCACCCCGCCCGCCCAGATGCCGATGGCCTTGGGCTGCTCCTCGCGCTCGAAGACGTTCATCAGGACGGCGAGGGTGGCCGGCATGACGAAGGCGGCGCCGAGGCCCATCACCGCGCGGAACGTGATGAGTTCACCGGGCGAGCCGGAGGAGGCGGCCAGTGCGGAGCCGATGCCGAACAGGACCAGGCCGCCCAGCAGGACCCGCTTGCGGCCCAGCCGGTCGCCGAGCAGGCCGGCCGTGAACAGCAGGCCCGCGAAGACCAGGGTGTAGGAGTTGATCGCCCACTCCAGCTCGCCCTGGGTGGCGCCCAGGCCCGTCGGGGCGGGGGTGGAGATCGTCTTGATGGCGACGTTCAGGATCGAGTTGTCGAGCACCACGATCAACAGGCTCAGCATCAGCACGCCGAGGATCGCCCAGCGGCGCCGGTGCACCGCCTCCGGTATCCGGGGCTCAGGGACTGCGGTAGTCATGCGGTCGAGGCTAGAACAATTTCGATACGGAACCGTCTCGTATCGTATTCTTTTACCGAGGTCTTACGTATGCGAGGGCTTACGCATACGGCTTACGCAGACGAGGGCCTACGGGTGCCCGGATCCTGGGTGCCTGAACGGTCACACCGACCTCCTCTGGCCCTCCCTGGCACGAAGTGCCACCATGGAGGAGATCCGGGGACGCCGTCAGGGCGCCTCGAGATGACTGAAGGAGCCGTTGCAATGACGCAGCTTTCGGCTGCCCGGACCGCGCAGACGGGGCCCTCCGACAGCGGCAAGACGCTGTACGGGGGCAAGGGCACACGCCGTATCACCGTGCGCGACATCGCCCTCGCCAAGGAGCGCGGCGAGAAGTGGCCCATGCTCACCGCCTACGACGCGATGACCGCGTCCGTCTTCGACGAGGCCGGGATCCCGGTCATGCTCGTCGGGGACTCGGCGGGCAACTGCCATCTCGGGTACGAGACCACCGTGCCCGTCACCCTCGACGAGATGACCATGCTCTCCGCCGCCGTCGTACGCGGCACCTCTCGCGCCCTCATCGTCGGCGACCTCCCCTTCGGGTCCTACCAGGAAGGTCCCGTCCAGGCGCTGCGGTCGGCGACCCGGCTGGTGAAGGAGGCCGGCGTCGGGGCCGTCAAGCTGGAGGGCGGCGAGCGCTCGCACCGGCAGATCGAGCTGCTGGTGGAGTCCGGGATCCCCGTCATGGCCCACATCGGTCTCACCCCGCAGTCCGTCAACTCCATGGGCTACCGCGTCCAGGGGCGGGGCGAGGAGGCGGCGGCGCAGTTGCTGCGGGACGCGAAGGCCGTGCAGGACGCGGGTGCGTTCGCTGTCGTGCTGGAGCTCGTTCCCGCGGAGCTCGCGGCCGAGGTCACGCGCGTGCTGCACATCCCGACGGTCGGGATCGGCGCCGGTTCCGAGACCGACGCGCAGGTTCTGGTCTGGACCGACATGCTCGGTCTGACCGGTGGTCGCGTCCCCAAGTTCGTCAAGCAGTACGCGAATCTGCGTGAGGTCATGGGCGACGCGGCGAAGGCGTTTGCGGAGGACGTCGTCGGCGGAACGTTCCCCTTGGACGAGCACTCCGTCCACTGAGCCATCGCGGCACAGAGGCAGCCCGCCGATCTTCCCCCGTCGGCGGGCTGCCGTTTTTTCTCGCCCCCGCCGCCCCTACCCGTCCCATCCCTGGGGGCTGCCGCCCCCAGCCCCCCCCGATCGGCCCTGAAGGGGCCTCGTCCTCAAGCGCCGGACGGGCTGAAAAATCCAGCCCCTCCGGCGTTTGAGGAGCGGGGTCTGGGGCCGAGCCCCAGAAGGATGGGACGGGTAGGGGCGGCGGGGGCGAGAACACCTCGGTTCGCGCCTGTAGGCGACCTGTCGGTGGTTTGTCGGTGGGGGCTGGCACCGTCGTCGGCATGACGCGAATCGACAAGAACCCCAACGACGGCCGGCCCGCCGTCTCCGTGCGGGGGCTGGTCAAGCACTACGGCGAGACCAAGGCGCTGGACGGCGTGGACCTGGACGTGCGTGAGGGCACGGTGATGGGGGTGCTCGGCCCGAACGGCGCCGGGAAGACGACCCTGGTGAGGATCCTGTCCACGCTGCTCGCCCCCGACGCGGGCCGGGCCACCGTGGCCGGCTACGACGCCGTACGACAGCCCAGGCAGCTGCGGAGGGTGATCGGCCTCACCGGCCAGTACGCGTCGGTGGACGAGAAGCTCCCCGGCTGGGAGAACCTGTACATGATCGGCCGGCTGCTGGACCTCCCCCGCAAGGAGGCCCGCGCGAGGGCGGACGAGCTGCTGGAGCGCTTCTCGCTCACGGACGCGGCCAAGCGCCCCGCGGCGACGTACTCGGGTGGCATGCGGCGCCGGCTGGACCTGGCCGCGTCGATGATCGGCCGCCCGACGGTGCTGTTCCTGGACGAGCCGACCACGGGCCTGGACCCGCGCACCCGCAACGAGGTGTGGGACGAGGTCAAGCGGATGGTCGGTGAGGGAGTCACCGTGCTGCTCACCACCCAGTACATGGAGGAGGCCGAACAGCTCGCCTCCGAGCTGACGGTCGTCGACCGCGGCCAGGTCATCGCGGGCGGCGCCATCGAAGAGCTGAAGGCGAAGGTCGGCGGCCGCGCCCTGCGGGTCCGCCCGGCGGATCCGCTGCACCTGCGCCCCCTCGCCCACGCGCTGGACGAGCTGGGGATCACCGGGCTCGCCACCACGACCGTGGACGCCGACCGCGGGGACGTCCTCGTGCCGATCCTCAGCGACGAGCAGCTGACGGCCGTGGTCGGCGCGGTCACCGCGCGCGGCATCACGCTCTCCTCGATCACCACCGAACTGCCCAGCCTGGACGAGGTGTTCCTGTCCCTCACCGGCCACCGCGCCAGTGCCCCGCAGGACACCGTGCCCACCGACGACCGCCAGGAGGTCGCCGTATGAGCGCCGCAACCGCCACCACCGCCCCCGCGGCCTCGCTCGACGCGGACGCCCGTATCCCGCTGCGCGGCCATCTGCGCCACACCGGCGCCCTGATCCGCCGCAACCTGCTGTGGATCCGGCAGGACCCCGAGTCGATGTTCGACGCGCTGCTGATGCCGATCGTGTTCACGCTGCTGTTCGTGTACGTCTTCGGCGGCTCGATCGGCCAGGCCCTCGGCGGCGGTCAGGACGCCTACGTCCAGTACGTGATCCCCGGCATGCTGGCGATGATGAGCATGACGATGTCCCAGGGCGTCGGCACGGGCTTCAGCCAGGACTTCAACAGCGGTGTGATGGACCGCTTCCGGTCGCTGCCGATCGGCCGTGGCTCGGTGCTGTTCGCGAAGATCACGGTGGAGGTGGCGCGGATGCTGTTCGCGACCACCGTGCTGATGATCGTCTCCGTGCTGGTCGGCTTCGAGATCACCAGCTGGACCGGTCTGTTCGCGGCCGTGGGCCTGTCCGCGCTGTTCGCCTCGTCGATCATGTGGGTGTTCCTCACCCTGGGTGTGATCCTGAAGAACGCGCAGTCCGTGCAGGCGATGGGCTTCCTGGTGCTGTTCCCGCTCCAGTTCGGCTCGTCGATCTTCGCGCCGACCGACTCCATGCCGAGCTGGCTCCAGCACTTCACCGACTACAACCCGCTGTCCACGCTCGCCGACGCGGCCCGCGGACTGATGGTGGGCGGCCCGGTCGCGCACGACCTGTGGGTGACCATCGGCTGGTCGGTGGCGATCACGGCGGTGATGGCGCCGGTCGCGATCCACAAGTTCCGTACCAAGAACTGACGCGGGTGCACCCCGGTGCGCGCGTCACAGCAGGGCGGTGGCCTCCTCGGGGGAGAGGCCGCCGCCCTGCGCGTACGCCGACTCGTAGGCGTCGTCGCCGAGCGCGGCGCGCAGGGCCCGCACGGCCCTGTCGCGCGCGTCGCGCTCGATGAACGACGGCACATGGGCGGACGGCAGCAGCGCGTCCGCGGCTCCGAGACAGCGGGCGCCGTCATCGGCGCGGCGGCCGTCCTCGACGGCGGCGAGGGCGAGGCCGGCGGTGTACAGGTACATGGTGCGCATATAGGGGGCGATGGCCTGGGCCAGCGGGTCCGCGGCCTGCTCCAGCGCCCGGCGGGTCAGGTCCAGGGACTCCTCGTAACGGCCGTCGACGGCTTCCAGCCAGCCCTCCGAGCCGAGGATGAAGGCGTCGAAGAGGACGAAGTACGCGATGCTGAACTCCTCGCGCAGCAGGCGCAGTTGCTCACGTGCCTCGGGGACACGGCCGGTCATCCCGAGATGACCGGCGAGGAACAGCCGGGCGGCGGGCATCGCGTCGTTGCGCGCGCCGCTCTGGTCGGCGATCACCTCGCGCAGCAGGTTCTCGCCGCGCTCCCGCTGCCCGGTCTCGATCAGCGCGCTGCCCATCCGGGCGCGATGCACGGCCACCTGGGCGTGGGCGCCGAGCCGTTCGGCGTAGTCGATCGCGGCCTGGTAGGTGACGACCGCCGCCTCCCACTCGCCCTTGCGTTCATGGGCCTCACTGCGGGCGGCGAGGGCCTCCGCCGCTCCCCACAGGTCGCCGAGGCGCTCGAAGATCCGCAACGACTCGTCGGCGTCGCGGGGGGCGTCGTACGCCCAGTCGGGGCGTTGGGCGGAGATGTTGGCGCGCATCTGGAGGGCCGCGCCGAGCTCCCAGTCGTAGCCGGGCGTGTTGCGGCTGGTCTCCACGGTCGCGGTGACGACGTCACGCAGCCGCTCCATGTTCCCGGTGAGCATGAGGGCGTAGAACCAGAGCATGCCGGGGGTACGGCAGGTCTGCGGCAGACCCGGCTCGTAGGTCTCCGTGATGGCGCGCAGTTTCGCCTGTGCCGACGAGGTCTGCCAGGTCTCCAACTCGGTGTCCATGCAGGCGAGATGGACGAGGTGGACACCCCGGCGGGCCTCCGCGAGGACCTCGCCGGTCCACGGGGGCGGGGTGTCCGTGCAGCGCTGCCACACCGGTTCGGCGCGGCGGACTGGCTCGGCGAACGGGTCGGGGCCGAGGGCCTGCACCTCGCGGGACCAGTGGCGGGCCTCCATGCGCAGGTCGCGCATCTGCCAGTACCAGGACAGCGACAGCACCAGGCACAGCCCCTCCTGCTCGTCCCGGTCGGCGACGGCGTGACGCAGGGCGGTGCGCAGGTTCTCGTACTCGCGCTCCAGCAGCCCGATGGCGTCGAACTGGGCGGAGCCGCGCAGCAACGGCTCGGTGACACGGGCCAGTTCACGGAAGTACGTCAGGTGCGCGCGCTCGGCCCCGGCACGCTTCCCGGTCTCGTCGAGGCGTTCGCCCGCGTACTCGGCGACGGTCTCCAGGAGCCGGTAGCGCATGTCGCCGTCGCCCGAAGGGGCCGCCACCACGAGGGACTTGTCGACGAGCGAGCCGAGCGCCTCCAGCGCGGCGGGCCCGCAGACGGCCTCGGCGGCGGGCAGGTCGCAGCCGCCCGCGAAGACGGACAGCCGCCGCAGCACGTCCCGTTCACCGTCGTCCAGCAGTTCCCAGGACCAGTCCACGACGGCCCGCAGGGTCTGCTGGCGGGGCAGGACGGTGCGGCTGCCGGAGGTGAGCAGGCTCAAGCGGTTGTCGAGCCGCTCGGCGATCTGACGGGGCGTCAGCATGCGCAGACGGGCGGCCGCGAGCTCGATGGCGAGCGGCAGTCCGTCGAGGCGCCGGCAGATCTCGGCGCACGCCTCGGGGTCGTCCTCGACGCGGAATCCGGGCCGGGCCGCGGCACCCCGGTCGGCCAGCAGCCGCAGCGCGACCGGCTCGGGCAGCGGCTCCACGGGACGCAGCAACTCCCCCGGCACGCCGAGGGGTTCGCGGCTGGTGGCGAGCACCGTCAGGCCTGGGCAGCGCTCCAGCAGCTCCTCCACGAGCCGGGCGGCGGCGTCCACGACGTGCTCGCAGTTGTCCAGGATCAGCAGCATGCGCCGCCTGCCGCAGTGCTCGGCGAGGCGCTCGACGGGGTCGTCGTGGCGCTCGCCCGCGGCGCGCATCGCCTCGGCGCCGGCGCCGTACAGCACGGTCTCGCGGGCCCCGACCGCGGTGAGCACGGCTTCCGGTACGGCCTCGGGGTCGTCCACGGGCGCGAGTTCGGCCAGCCACACGCCGTCCCGTGCCGTGTCCCGCACGGTCTCCGCGGCCTCCTGCGACAGCCGGGTCTTCCCGGCCCCGCCGGGTCCGAGCAGCGTGACGAGCCGGGCCGCCGCGAGGTCGCCCCGGATGACCTCGATGTCGGACTCCCGGCCGACGAAGGAGGTGAGCCGGGCCCGGAGGTTGCCGCGGGGCGGTAAAGCGGGGGCGCCCCCGTCGAGGGCGCCGGCTCTCCCGGCGGGGTCCGCGACCGCGGTGGGCCGGGCGGGCCGGGTGCGCTCGGGGCCGGTCCCCGGCCGGAGCAACTCCCCGTGCAGGTCCCTCAGTTCCGGTCCGGGGTCCGCGCCGAGCCGGTCCGCGAGGAGGCGTCGTACGTCCTCGTAGGCGGCCAGTGCCTCCGCCGCGCGGCCGGCGTCGCGCAGGGCGCGCAGGCGCAGGGCCTGGAGGGGTTCGTCCAGCGGGTGGGTGTCGCACAGCGCGGTGAGTTCGGGCAGGGCCTGTTCGGCGTCACCGAGGGCGAGGGCGGCGGTGTGGCGGGCGCGCAGGGCGTCCAGGTGCCGGGTGTCGCGGCGGGCCGCCTCCGCGGTCCGGTCCGGAAGGTCGGCGAGGGCCGGGGCGCGCCACAGGGCGAGGGCGTCGTCGAGGACGACGGCCGCCTTGGCGGGGTCGCCGTCGGCCAGCGCGCGCGTGCCCTCGTCGACCAGCCGCTCGAAGCGGTGCAGGTCGATGTCGTCGGGCGCTGCGGTGAGCCGGTAACCGCCCTCCGCCGACGCGATCGCGTCCGCGCCGAGCGTCCTTCTCAGACGGCCCACCAGCGCCTGGAGCGCACCGGGCGCGTCGGCGGGCGGGTCGTTGTCCCACACCTCGTCGACCAGCAGGTTCACGGGTACGGTACGGCCCGCCCGTAGCGCGAGCACGGTCAGCAGAGCACGCAGCCGCGCCCCACCGACCGGGAGGGGTGTCCCGTCGGGCCGAACTGCCTGGGTGGTGCCGAGAATGCGATAGCGCACGGGATCCATTGTCTCCGGAGGTGTCCGGGCCGGTCACGGAGTTCCGCCGGTGCGGCGGGAACGAGGCCGGTCCAGGGGGTGGTGGCGGGGTGCCGTCACGGCGGAAGGGAACGGGGGACGAGGGGGCGGAGGACTGGCAGACGGTCGGCGAGGGCCGCACCTCCGCCGGCCGGGAGGCCCGGAAACCGGAGGTCGGGAGCCCGAAGCCGGGAGGCCGGGAGACCCGGAAGCCGGGGGACCGGGAGCCGGAAGCCCGGAGGCCGGAAGCCCGGAGGCCGGGAGCCGGGGGCCCAGGAGCGCATGTCGCCGCCGCCCCCGGCCCCCTCATGGCACCCGCGGCTTCCGGACCGTGCTCAGCGTCTCCAGGAGCGCTGCCAGGGCGTCCCCGGGAAGGCCTTCGCTCTCGGTGCCGGGAGGCGCGTCGTCGGGGAGGCCACTGGCCGCGCGGACGGCGTGGGAGAGGGCGGAGTCCGTGCCCGGGACCTCCAGGGTGACGATCACGCCGGCGGCGGAGCGGCGGGCGGCGCCGCCGAACCACCGGGGGCACGCGTCGACGGCCTTGAGCCACCGCTCCCCCGGCACCGGGACCAGCAGGTCCGCGCCGGGCGCGGGTTCCGCGAAGCCCTGGGTCAGCACCTGGACGGCACGCACCCGGCCCCGGACCTCGGGCAGTTCGACGCTGCCGTGGGTCTCGACGGCGAGGAGACCGACCGAGCGGATCCGGTCCCCCGGCCGCCCGCCACCGAGGTCGTCCGGGGCGATCATGTGGACCGGGTGGGCGTGCAGGGCCACCACGAGGCCCGTCTCCTCGCGCACCACCCGCACGGCACCGTCCTTCCCGCGCACGTCCTCCACCGCTCCGACGATCTCGGTCAGCTGGTCGTGCCAGCCGCCGCCGAGCACGTCGTCGGCGTCGCACAGCAGCAGCGGCCAGCCCACCTCGTCGCCCACCGAGAACGGCGTACCGCAGCACTCCATCTGCCAGTCCGCGTAGAACACATGCCAAAGCCCCATGCCCCCACCTTCCACGGAACCCACGGCCACCCGCGAGACGTTTTCCCCGTACGCCCGGTACGGTCGGGCAGTCCCACCCCCGTCCCGTCCGCCCGTCCCACCGTGTGCACGACTGTCCAG
The DNA here is from genome assembly GCF_001685355.1 of Streptomyces lincolnensis. GTDB lineage: Bacteria > Actinomycetota > Actinomycetes > Streptomycetales > Streptomycetaceae > Streptomyces > Streptomyces lincolnensis. The sequence goes on from NZ_CP016438.1 coordinate 3,075,236, forward strand.
GGAGCCCCATGACCACCGCGACCACCCGCCACAGCGACCGGAGGATCAGCCCGGTCTTCGTCGGGATCCTCGCCGTCACCGCGGTGACCGGCTGGGCCACCTGGACCGGGTTCGCCGAGCAGCCCGGCGTCGCCGTGTTCCTGTTCGTGACGGCGGCGTGGATCGTCTCGCTCTGCCTGCACGAGTACGCGCACGCGCGCACCGCCCTGCACAGCGGTGACATCTCGATCGGTTCGAAGGGCTACCTCACCCTCAACCCGCTGAAGTACACCCACGCCCTGCTGAGCATCGTGCTGCCGGTCATCTTCGTGATCATGGGCGGTATCGGTCTGCCCGGCGGCGCCGTCTTCATCGAGCGGAACCGCATCCGGGGCCGCTGGCGGCACAGCCTGATCTCGGCGGCGGGCCCGCTGACGAACGTCCTGTTCGCGCTCGTCTGCACGGCCCCGTTCTGGCTGGACGCGCTGGACGGCGTACCGCGGGACTTCCGGTTCGCGCTGGCCTTCCTCGCGCTGCTCCAGGTCACGGCCGCGATCCTGAACTTCCTGCCGGTGCCCGGGCTGGACGGCTACGGCGTCATCGAGCCCTGGCTGTCGTACAACATCAGGCGCCAGGTGGAGCCGTTCGCGCCGTTCGGCCTGCTCTTCGTGTTCGCACTGCTGTGGCTGCCGGCGGTCAACACCGCGTTCTTCGACGTGATCGACTCGGTCCTGGGCGGACTGGGGATCACGGACGTCGAGACGTACTGCGGTCAGGATCTGTACCGCTTCTGGCAGGAGTCGAACCAGTACTGCCAGATCAGCCCGTGACGGACTTCCGGAGCTTCTCGCGCTTCAGGTAGTACCAGCACATGTTGGACGACAGCCCGGCGAGCAGGACCCACACGATCCCCAGGAAGCTGCCCTTGGCGAAGGAGACGACCGCCGCGGCCACGGCGAGGACGCAGACGAGAAGGGCGTAGAGGGCGAGGCGGGGCATGGCGTGGAGCTCCTGTCGGGGGACACCGCTGATGCCGTCCAGTGTCCCCCATGGACTCAGACGTCCGTGACACGGAGCCCGGCGTGCGCCTTGTACCGGCGGTTGACCGAGATCAGATTGGCGACCAGCGCCTCCACCTGGTGGGCGTTGCGCAGCCGCCCGGCGAAGACACCGCGCATGCCGGGGATGCGGCCGGCCAGTGCCTGCACGATCTCGACGTCCGCCCGTACCTCGCCGAGGACCATCACATCGGTGTCGATCTCGTCGACCTCCGGGTCCTGGAGCAGCACGGCGGACAGGTGGTGGAAGGCGGCGGTGACCCGGGAGTCGGGCAGCAGGGCGGCGGCCTGCTCGGCGGCGCTGCCCTCCTCGGGCTTGAGCGCGTAGGCGCCCTTCTTGTCGAAGCCGAGCGGGTTGACGCAGTCGACGACGAGCTTGCCGGCCAGTTCCGCGCGCAGGGACTCCAGCGTCTTGCCGTGGCCGTCCCAGGGCACGGCGACGATCACGATGTCGCTGCGACGGGCGGTCTCGGCGTTGTCGGCGCCCTCGACGCCGTGGCCGAGCTCGTCGGCGGCGGCCTGCGCGCGGTCGGCGGCCCGCGAGCCGATGATCACCTTCTGGCCGGCCTTGGCCAGCCGGTAGGCGAGGCCCTTGCCCTGCGGGCCGGTGCCCCCGAGCACGCCGACCACGAGCCCGGAGACGTCGGGGAGGTCCCAGGGGTCCTTGGCGGGGGCCTTCGCGGGGGTCTCGGTGGGCTGCTGTGCACTGTCGGTAGAGGTCATGGCCCGACTGTACGTCCGCCGCTCCCCGCCCCTTCGTCCAGGTGAGGCCGCGCCACGGCACCGGTGTGCCCGGGTCGGGCGAATTCGGGGCGAACAGCGGGCCCGGGGGAGCCGGTTGCGGCAGGATGCGGGCCCATGGACGCCGTACGGGTAGCGCTGCTGCGTGAAGTGCTCGCCGGGACCGAGTGGTTGGGGGAGACCCGCCGGTTCGCGGGCGCGCTCAGGGGGTCGGTGGTGTCGCACGGCGGCGGGCTGCTGCTCGTCGGCACACCGGAGTACGAGCCGTGGCATCTGGCGGCCCACCTGGTCGACGAGGCCGCCTGGTCGGGCACCCCGGAGCTGGCGCCGACCCTCGTACGCCATGACGCGCGCCCCTCGGACCCGGCCCACCTGGCGGTCGGCCCCGGCCGCCTGACCGCGGCCCGGCGGGGTGAAACCCTGCTGGTGGTGTCGCCCGAGGGGCCGGACGCCCCCCTGCTGGAGCGGGTGCACGACGCCCGCCGGGCCGGGGCGACGGTCCTGGCCCTCGGCGGCGACACCGGCGAGCTCACGGCGATGGCCCACGAGTCCCTGGCCGTACCGGACGGGGCGGAACTCGACCTGGACACCGTGCAACACCTGGTGAGCGCGGCGGCCGGCGAAAACCCGGTCCCCACCCCCCGAGGCCGCCGCCGCCTCCGAGACCGCCTCTCCCAACTGGCAGAGGCCCTGACGGCCCCTCCCCCGGCCCGCTGGTAGCCCACGGGCCGGACAGCCGCCGCCCGGCAACGGCAACCGCACCCACCCAAGGGGCGCGGGGCTGTATCGATGTGCGGCTCCGCCGCGTGGGCGCGACCAGCCACAACGAACCCGCGGCCGCCATACGACCGAACAAGGCACCCCAGACGGCGAAACCCGCACCCCCACCCCCAGCACGCCCCACCCACCCGAACCCCGAACCCCGAAACACCCCGCCCCGAAAACCAGTTGCCCGTGGGAAGCCCTCCCCCGGACCATGGCACGTCGTGACCGATGCGACCCCCGAACCGCCGTCCGGCCTACGGGCCCTCCTCCCCGATCTCGCCCCGTGGCGGGCGTCGCGGGACTTCCGGCGGCTGTGGTTCGCGGGGCTGGTCTCGAACTTCGGCAGTTTCCTCACCTTCGTCGCGCTGCCGGTGCAGCTGAAGGAGCTGACCGGGTCGGCCGCGGCGGTGGGCGCGATCGGGGCCGTGGAGCTGATCCCGCTGGTGGTGTTCGGGCTGTACGGCGGGGCGCTGGCGGACGCCTGGGACAAGCGGAAGCTGATCGTGTGGACCGAGGTGGGGCAGGGTCTGCTCTCCGCGTTCCTGCTGCTGAACGCGCTGCTCCCGACGCCCGCCGTCTGGCCGCTGTACGTCGTCGCGGCCCTGTCCTCCGCCCTGGTCTCCGTGCAGCGCCCCGCGCTCGACTCCCTCTGGCCGAGGATCGTGGCCCACGACCAGCTGCCGGCGGCCGCCGCCCTGAACTCCTTCCGCTGGACGCTCGGCGGGGTCGCGGGCCCGGCGCTGGCCGGTGTGGTGGTCGCCTACGCGGGGCTCGGCTGGGCGTACGGCGCCGACCTGCTGACCTTCGTCGTCTCCGTGGTCCTCGTCCTGCGCATCGCGGCCTCCCCCGCCTCCCACGAGGCGGTGAAGCCGTCCCTGAAGGCCATCGCCGAGGGCGCGCGGTACGCGTGGAGCCGCAAGGAACTCCTCGGCACCTACGCCGTCGACCTCGCCGCGATGTTCCTGGCGATGCCGCTCGCCGTACTGCCGTTCCTCGCGGACGAGTTGGACGCCGAGTGGTCACTGGGCCTGATGTACGCGTCGGTCCCGCTGGGCGCGCTGCTGGTGAGTGTGACGAGCGGCTGGACCTCGCGGATCCACCGGCACGGGCGGCTGGTGGTGCTGTCGGCCGCGCTGTGGGGGCTGGCGATCGCGGCCGCCGGGCTCGCGGGCGATGTGTGGCTGGTGCTGCTGTTCCTGACCGTGGCCGGCGGCGCCGACATGGTCAGCGGGGTCTTCCGCGCGGCCATGTGGAACCAGACGATCCCGGACGAGCTGCGCGGCCGGCTCGCCGGGATCGAGCTGCTGTCGTACTCGGTCGGGCCGACCGTCGGCCAGGTCCGCTCGGGCGGTTTCGCCACGTGGTGGGGCGTGCGTACGTCGGTCTGGTCGGGCGGTCTGCTGTGCGTGGGCGCGGTGGGGCTGCTGGCCCTGTGCCTGCCGAAGCTGATGACGTACGACGTGCGGACCAACGAGCACGCGGTACGGCTGCGCGAACAGCGCGAGGCGGAGGCACCCACGGGCACCTGACCCACCCGTCACTCGTCGTCGCGGCCACCGGCCGAGGCGTCGTGCCACTTGGGGTCGTTCTCCCACTCCAGGTTGCGCTCACGGGCCGTCTGCATCGCGTGCTCGGCCTCCTTGCGGGTGGCGTACGGACCGAAGCGGTCCTTGGCCGGGCACTCGGGACCTTCCTCGACCTTCTTGTGCTGGAGGCAGTAGTACCACTCCCCCGGCTTGCCGACCGTGCGCTTCTTGAACAGGGCCATGACCAGCTCCTCTCGCCACCGACATCTTCCCCGATGCCCGCTGGTTAGACTCGCTGCCATGTCTGGCCAGTCGCTGCTCGTACCAGGGGAGCTGTCTCCCACCCGTTCCGTACCCGGCAACATCCGCCGGCCCGAGTACGTCGGCAAGCCCGCGCCGACGCCGTACACCGGGCCGGAGGTGCAGACGCCCGAGACGGTCGAGGCGATGCGCGTGGCCGGCCGGATCGCGGCGCGGGCGATGGCGGAGGCGGCGAAGCTGATCGCGCCGGGGGTCACCACCGACGAGCTGGACAGGGTGGCGCACGAGTACATGTGCGACCACGGCGCCTACCCCTCGACGCTCGGCTACCGCGGGTACCCGAAGTCGCTGTGCTCCTCCGTCAACGAGGTGATCTGCCACGGCATCCCGGACTCGACCGTGCTGCGGGACGGGGACATCGTCAACCTCGACGTGACCGCGTACATCGGCGGGGTGCACGGCGACAACAACGCGACCTACCTGGTCGGGGACGTGGACGAGGAGAGCCGGCTGCTGGTCGAGCGGACGCGGGAGTCGCTCAGCCGCGCGATCAAAGCGGTCAGGCCCGGCCGGCAGATCAACATCATCGGGCGGGTCATCGAGTCGTACGCGAAGCGGTTCGGCTACGGCGTGGTCCGCGACTTCACCGGCCACGGCATCAACTCGTCCTTCCACTCCGGCCTGATCGTCCCGCACTACGACAGCCCGCACGCGACGACCGTCATCCAGCCCGGGATGACCTTCACGATCGAGCCGATGCTGACGCTCGGCACCCACGAGTACGACATGTGGGACGACGGCTGGACGGTCGTGACGAAGGACCGCAGGCGCACGGCCCAGTTCGAGCACACGCTGGTGGTGACGGAGTCGGGGGCGGAGATCCTCACGCTGCCGTAGTCCGCACACCTCTCTCATGGCCCGCTCTCCTCGGAGGGCGGGCCTTTTGCCGCTCCGGTAGGTTTTTACCGACAGGCTGTCGGATAAGTTACCGACAGAGAGTCGACAAAGCATTGACTTAGGCAAGCCTAACCATAGAAAATCTGGGCCATGGACTCCTTCTCGACAGTCATCCGCACCGCCTCCCACGAGCAGCACGTGGAAGCGGAGACCTCGACGTTCATGAGCGATCTGCTCGGGGGACGGCTCGGCGTCGACGCGTACGCGCGCTACACCGAGCAGCTGTGGTTCGTCTACGAGGCGCTGGAGACGGGGGCCGAGCGGCTGGCGTCGGATCCGGTGGCCGGGCCGTTCATCCAGCCGGAGCTGTTCCGGCTGAGCGCGCTGGAGCGCGACCTGACGCATCTGCGGGGTGCCGACTGGCGGGCGGGGCTGTCCGCGCTGCCGGCGACCCGGGCGTACGCGGACCGGGTGCGCGAGTGCGCCGAGCGGTGGCCGGGCGGTTACGTCGCCCACCACTACACGCGCTATCTCGGGGACCTCTCCGGCGGCCAGATCATCCGCGACAAGGCGGAGAAGACCTGGGGCTTCGAGAAGAAGGGCGACGGCGTCCGCTTCTACGTCTTCGAGGAGATCGGCAACCCCGCGGCCTTCAAGCGGGGGTACCGCGAGCTGCTGGACGCGGTGCGCGCGGACGATCTGGAGAAGCAGCGGGTCGTGGCGGAGTGCAAGAAGGCGTTCACCCTCAATACGGCCGTCTTCATGGCGCTGGGCGAGGAGTTCCGGCTCAGCGCCTGACGCTCGTCAGCGTTCGAGGAGGACGCGGCCGCCGACCTCCACCCAGCCTCCCGGTTGCGGGGCGGTGAGGATCTGGGAGCCGGCGCCCTGCGTGATGTTGAGGGCGCGGCCCAGTCGGTCGGTCAGCAGGATGGCGGCCGCGCCGGTCGCCTCGTCCTCCTCGATGCCGTCGCCCCGGCCGGGAAAGGCGCGAGCCCGCACACGGCCGGCGGCCTCGTCCTCCCAAGCCCAGGCGTAGATCCACTCCCCGGGCGGCGGCACGGGCAGGTCGTCGACCTCGGCCGCGGTGGCGTACTGCCGCAGCGTCCGCGGCGGCGCCCACTCGGCCCGCGCCTCGATCCAGCTGAACTCGCCGTCCAGCCGGGTCCCCACCACACCGGCGGGCGTGACCAGTTCGGGCACGTCCAGCAACCACGCGGTCCCGACACACGGATGCCCCGCGAACGGCAGCCGGAGCGTCGGCGTGTAGATGTCGATCACACCGCGCTCGGGATCGTCCACGAACACGGTCTCGCTGAACCCCAGCTTCCCCGCGAACACCTGGCGCTCCTCCGGGTCCGGCATGACGGAGCCCTCCCGGACGACCCCGAGTTCGTTGCCGTACCCGCCATTCGCTCCGCAGAAGACACGGAGCACGTCGTAGTCAGTCACGGGGGCATTGAAGCATCGCGGGGACAGCGAGGCGCGCGAGGTAAGGCTAACCTAACCAACCATCGGCCGTGTGGGCCGGACCGCGTGGAGAGGAACGGCTGCGGCATGACCGTACTGGAGAAGGCCGCGCACGACGCGCCGGCCGCCGAGGCACCGCCGCGCGGACGGCACAGCGCCACCTGGCTGTTGACCGCGGGGCTGCTCGTGGCGCTGCTGGTGCTCGTGCCGGTCGCGGCCGGGATCGGCGCATATCCGGTGCCGGTCGGGGACGTGCTCGCCTCCGTGCAGCACCGGATCGGCCTGGGCGGCACGGAGTTGGACCGGGTCGCCGAGTCGGTGCTGTGGAACGTCCGCTTCCCCCGCATCGTCCTCGCCCTGCTCATCGGCGCCTCACTTGGCTGCGCGGGCGCGCTGATGCAGGGCGTGTTCGGCAACCCGCTCGCCGAGCCGAGCACCATCGGCGTCTCGCTGGGCGCGGCGGTCGGGGCGGTCGCCTCGATCTCGCTCGGCCTGTCCTTCCTCGGCACGTGGACCCTCCCGGCGATGGCCTTCGTCGCCGGCCTCGGCACGGTCCTGCTGGTGTACGCGATGTCCCGTTCCGCCGGCCGTACCGAGGTCGTGACCCTGATCCTCATGGGCATCGCCGTGAACGCCTTCGCCGGCGCGCTCATCGGCCTCTTCATCTTCCTCGCCGACACCGCCGCGGTGAACCAGATCACCTTCTGGCAGCTGGGCTCCCTCGCCCAGTCCACCTGGCCGAAGGTGCTCGCCGTGCTGCCCTGCGCGACACTCGGACTCCTCGTCGCGCCCCTGTACGCCCGCCGCCTCGACCTCCTCGCCCTCGGCGACCGCCCCGCCCGCCACCTCGGCGTCGACGTCGAGCGGCTCCGCATCCTGCTGATGTTCGTCGTCGCCCTCCTGACAGCCGCGGCGGTGAGCGTCTCCGGCGTCATCGGTTTCGTCGGCCTCGTCGTCCCCCACCTCCTGCGCATGGTCGCGGGGCCCGGCCATCGCTTCCTCATCCCCGGCAGCGCGCTGGGCGGAGCGGTGGTGTTGCTCGCGGCGGATCTTGCGGCCCGGACCGTCGCCGCGCCCGCGGAGTTGCCGCTCGGTGTCCTTACGGCGCTTCTCGGCAGCCCGTTCTTCTTCTGGCTCCTGCGGAGGACACGGCGACGGCAAGGGGGGTGGGCCTAGCGCTCGTGTCGTCTGCGGGTGGGCTGTGCGGGTTTCGCCTTCTGGGGTGCCTTGTTCGGTCGTATGGCGGGTGCGGGTTTGTTGTGGCTGGTCGCGCAGTTCCCCGCGCCCCTGGGGTGGGTGCGGTTGCCGTTGGTTGGTCGTGCGGGTTTCGCCGTTTGGGGTGCCTTGTTCGGTCGTATGGCGGGTGCGGGTTCGTTGTGGCTGGTCGCGCAGTTCCCCGCGCCCCTGGAAAGCGGAAGTCGCCGTTGGGCATGAGGTGCCCCCGGGCGGTGGGCGTCTCAGCCGCCCACCGCGGTAAGGGGACGGGGCGGGGGGTGTCCGCCCGCAGCGTCCGGCGTCCAACACGCAGCACCTCCAGGCCCGACAGCACCGCCGGACCGAGGACGGACACCCCCCGCCCCGGCCCCGACCCACAACGCGACCCTGGGCGCTACATCCACCCCCACCGGACCCGCACAACGCGCCGCGAGGCATTCAACCCAAGGACCCGCATCATGAGACTGCTCCGCCCCCGCCCCACACCCCCACCCCCCTCCACACCCGGAGACGTCCTCGCCGAAGCCGAGGGGCTGTGGCTCCGGCTCGGCGGCCGTGAGGTGCTGCAAGGCGTCGACGTCACGGCCCGCGCCGGCGAGGTGCTCGCGCTGGTCGGGCCGAACGGGGCCGGAAAGTCGACGCTTCTCGGCGCGCTCGCGGCGGATCTCCCGCCCGCCGGCGGAACGGTTCGTATCCTCGGCAGACCCGCCGCAGAGTGGTCCACGCCCGAACTCGCCCTGCGGCGGGCCGTGTTGCCGCAGTCGGCCACGCTGTCGTTCCCCTTCGCGGTGGAAGAGGTGGTGCGGATGGGCCGCGCCCCCTGGGTCGCGGTGAACCCGGACGACGACGACCGAGCCGTGGCGGAGGCGATGGCGGCGACCGAGGTGACCCGGTTCGCCGCGCGGCCGTTCTCCGCGCTCAGTGGCGGCGAGCGGGCACGGGTCGCCCTGGCCCGGGTACTGGCGCAGCGCGCCCCGCTGCTGCTGCTGGACGAGCCGACCGCGGCACTGGACCTCAAGCATCAGGAGCTGGTGCTGCGGGTGTGCCGGGAGCGGGCACGGGCCGGCGACGCGGTGGTGGTCGTGCTGCACGATCTGGGCCTCGCGGCGGCGTACGCGCATCGCGTGGCGATCCTGCACGCGGGCCGGGTGGCGGCGGACGGACCGCCGCAGGAGGTGTTCTCGGGGCGGCTTCTCACGGAGGTCTACGACCAGCCCGTGGAGGTGCTGCCGCATCCGCGGACGGGAGCCCTGCTGGTGACCCCCGAGCGGAACCTTTGAATGTCCTTTGACCGTCTCTTGGTGTCGCTTTTGAGACATGTACAGGTATGACTCAGGTAAGCCTCAGATAAGTTAGGCCAGCCTTGCCCCGCCGCGTGATAGCCGTCACGCGGCTTTTCAGCCAGTACCAGGAGACCGAAGTGCGCCCCTCAAGACTCACCGCCATCACCGCCACCGCAGCGGTGGCGGCCCTGACCGCACTGACGGGCTGCACCGAGAAGAGCAGCGGCGGGAGCGGCGACCGGGTGATCGACGTGACGGCCACGGACAGCAAGTGCGAGGTCTCCAAGAAGGAGTTCCCGGCCGGGCACGTCGAACTGGCGATCGAGAACAAGGGCTCCAAGGTCACCGAGGTCTACATCCTGTTCCCCGACGACCGGATCGTCACCGAGCGCGAGAACATCGGCCCCGGCACCAAGCAGAAGGTCACCGCCGAGGTGAAGGCCGGCGACTACACGATCGCGTGCAAGCCGGGCATGAAGGGCGACGGCATACGCCAGGCCGTCAAGGCCACCGGCGGCGGCACGGTCGCCAAGCGCGACCCGCGTCTGGACGCGGCCGTGGCCGCCTACCGCAAGTACGCGCAGCAGCAGGCCGACGAGACGCTGCCGAAGACGCAGGTGTTCGCCGACGCGGTCAAGGACGGCGACATCGAGGCCGCGAAGAAGGCCTACGCCCCTTCCCGTATCGGCTGGGAGCGCACCGAGCCGGTCGCCGAGTCCTTCGGTGACATCGACCCGAAGGTCGACGTCCGCGCGGACGGCCTGGAGGCGGGCCAGAAGTGGACCGGCTGGCACCGGCTGGAGAAGTCCCTCTGGCAGGACAAGAAGATCACCGCCGAGGACAAGACCCTCGCCGACCAGCTGATCACCGACCTCAAGGACTGGCAGAAGCGGGTCGGCAAGGCCGAGATCACCCCGACCTCGATGGCCAACGGCGCCAAGGAACTCCTCGACGAGGTCGCCACCGGCAAGGTCACCGGCGAGGAGGAGCGCTACTCGCACACCGACCTCGTCGACTTCAAGGCCAACGTCGAGGGCGCCGAGGAGTCGTACGAGCTCCTGAAGCCGGTGGCCAAGGAGAACGACCCGGCCCTGGTCGCCGAGCTGGACAAGCAGTTCGCGGCGCTTAACGCACTGCTGGACAAGTACCGCGCGGACAAGACGTCGTACGACTTCACGTCCTACGACAAGGTCGGCGACGCCGAGCGCAAGGAGCTGTCGGACGGGGTCAACGCGCTCGCGGAGCCGCTGTCCAAGCTCGCCGCCGCCGTGGCGACGAAGTCCTCCTGAGGCAGGGGCCATGACGGAATCGCAATCCGAATCGCCATCGGAGCCGGAATCGACTCCCTCGCGCCGCGCGCTGATCGGCTGGGGCGGTGCCGGGCTCGCGCTCGGTGCCGCCGCGGCCGGGGGCGCGGTCGCGATGACCCGCACCGGCGACGACATCGCCCCGACGGCCGCCGAGGCGGGCGCCGCGGTCGACTTCCACGGCGCCCATCAGGCGGGTATCGCCACGCCCGTGCAGGACAGGCTGCACTTCGCCGCGTTCGACGTGACGACGGACGACCGTGCCGCGTTCGTGCGGATGCTGAAGGACTGGACGTTGGCCGCGCGGAGGATGACCGCCGGTGCGGCGGTCGGCGAGGGCGCCTACGGCGGGCTGGCCGAGGCGCCGCCGGACGACACGGGCGAGGCGCTGGGTCTGAAGCCGTCGCGGCTGACGCTGACGATCGGCTTCGGGCCGTCGCTGTTCGAGAAGTTCGACCTGGCGGACCGGCGGCCCGAGGCCCTCGTCGATCTCCCCCAGTTCGCCGGTGACAACCTCGACAGGAACCGCAGCGGCGGCGACCTGTGCGTCCAGGCCTGTGCGGACGACCCGCAGGTCGCCGTGCACGCGATCCGCAACCTGGCCCGGATCGGCTTCGGCAAGGTCGTCATCAAGTGGTCGCAGCTCGGCTTCGGCAAGACCTCCTCGACGACGCCCGACGCCCAGACCCCGCGCAACCTGATGGGCTTCAAGGACGGCACCCGCAACATCGCGGGCACCGAGACCGGCCGGCTGAAGAAGTTCGTGTGGGTGGACGAGAAGGACGGGCCCGGCTGGATGACCGGCGGGTCCTATCTCGTCGCCCGCCGCATCCGTATGCACATCGAGACCTGGGACCGCACCTCGCTCCAGGAGCAGGAGGACATCTTCGGCCGGGACAAGGGCGAGGGAGCGCCCGTCGGCAAGGCGAAGGAGCGCGACGAGCCGTTCCTGAAGGCGATGCTGCCCGACGCGCACGTCCGGCTCGCGCACCCCGAGTCCAACCACGGGGCGACGATCCTGCGCCGCGGCTACTCCTTCACCGACGGCACGGACGGCCTCGGCCGGCTGGACGCGGGCCTGTTCTTCCTGGCGTACCAGAGGGACGTACGCGAGGGCTTCATCCGGATCCAGCGCAACCTGGCCCTGGACTCGCTCAACGAGTACATCCAGCACGTGGGTTCGGCGGTGTTCGCGGTCCCGCCCGGGGTCCGCGACCAGGACGACTGGTGGGGCAGCACGCTGTTCTCCGGGGAGGCGTAGCCCGTGTTCTCCAACTACCTGATCGGTCTGCGCGAGGGGCTTGAGGCCAGCCTCGTCGTCTGCATCCTCATCGCCTACCTGGTCAAGACGGACCGCCGGGACGCGCTCAAGCCGATCTGGACCGGCATCGGTGTCGCCCTCGCGCTGGCGCTGGGCTTCGGCTGCGCGCTCGAATTCGGCTCCCAGGAGCTGACGTTCGAGGCGCAGGAGGCGCTCGGCGGCTCGCTGTCGATCCTCGCGGTCGGCCTGGTGACGTGGATGGTGTTCTGGATGCGGCGCACCGCCCGGCATCTGAAGGCCGAGCTGCACGGCAAGCTGGACGCGGCGCTCCAGATGGGCACCGGGGCCCTGGTCGCGACCGCGTTCCTCGCGGTCGGCCGCGAGGGGCTGGAGACGGCCCTGTTCGTGTGGGCTTCGGTGCGCGCGGCCGGGGACGGCTCTCCGCGTCCGCTGGTCGGCGTCGGCCTGGGCATCGCCACGGCGGTCGTGCTGGGCTGGCTGTTCTACCGCGGGGCGCTGAGGATCAACCTGGCCAGGTTCTTCACCTGGACCGGCGGGATGCTGGTCGTCGTGGCGGCGGGTGTCCTGGCGTACGGCGTCCACGACCTCCAGGAGGCGGACTGGGTGCCGGGCCTGACCGACAAGGCCTTCGACATCAGCGGGACCATCCCGCCGGACAGCTGGTACGGCACCCTCCTCAAGGGCGTGTTCAACTTCCAGCCGGATCCGACGGTCCTCCAGGTCACGGTGTGGCTGCTGTACCTGATCCCGACGCTCGCGCTGTTCCTCGCCCCGGTAGGGTTCGCCTCCGGGAAGGGGAAGGTGAAGGAACCTGATGAGCAGGGATCGCGGCCCTCGAAGGCTCCGCAGTCTTGACCGGAGCGCACTGATAGCGGCTTCACTGACCGCTTTGTCGTTGACGACGAGCGGATGCGTGGTGGTGCACGGAGAGCGGGAGGTACTGCCCTCGGCCACGAAGGCGGAGGCCGCCGAGGCACTCCGGCAGTTCACGACCGCGTACAACAAGGCGGACGAGGAGTACGACAGTTCGCTGGACTCCGACCATGTCACCGGCGCCCTCTCCGCCATCGACGCGGCCCGGCTGAAGGCCGGCGCCAAGAACAACCCGGGCGGCAACCCCAACCACACGCCGCTGGAGTTGTCGGACGCGAAGTTCACGATTCCCAAGAAGGCGGGCTGGCCCCGCTGGTTCGTCGCCGACGCGGCCGGCAACAAGGGCGGCAGCGCGCGCTGGCTGCTGGTGTTCACGCGCAGCAGCCTGAACGAGCCGTGGGAAGCGGCGTATCTGACGCTGGTGGCGCCGGACAAGATCCCGGAGTTCAAGCAGGACAAGGACGGCTGGGCCGAGTCCGTGCCCGCGAACTCCACGGAACTGTCCGCCACGCCCCGGGACTTGAGCAAGACCTACGCCGCGTACCTGCAGAGTGGCGACGGGGACGTCTTCGCGGAGGGTGCGCAGACCAGCGTGTGGCGCGCGGACCGGAAGAAGAACGCCAAGAAGCCGGGCCTGGCCACGCAGTACATCGACGAACCGCTGTCCGGCGGCGACTACGCGCCGCTCGCGATGCGCACGAAGGACGGCGGGGCGCTGGTGTTCTTCGCCTCGCGGCACTTCGTGAAGCAGACGGCCTACCCGGGTTCGTCGCTCCCGACGCAGAGCTCCGACGTGCTCGCCCTGACCACCGGTGAGATCAAGCAGTCGCTCACCATGGAGATCGTCTCCAACCAGGTCGCCCTGGACCCGGCGAAGGGTGCGAGCGGCGGGAAGGTGTCGGTGCTGGGACGGATCGAGGGGCTGACGTCGGCGCAGGGGTCGTGAGGGGCTGCTAGTGGCGCAGGGGCCAGGCCGCATTCGTGTGGTCGGGCTCCTCGCCGGCGTAGCGGGCGCAGGAGTCGGTGAGGACTTCCAGGAGGGTCAGCGGGTCGGGCAGCGGGTGTTCGAGTCCGCGGACCCACTGCACGCGGTGGCCGTCGTCGCCGGGGAGCCGGGCGGGCGGGACGAGGACGTAGGAGCCGCGGCAGTGCCAGCGCAGGCCCGGGTGCTCGTCCATCGTCTCGGGGTGGCAGTCCAGTTCGCACGGCCACCACTCGTCCTCGTCCTCGGGGGTGCCGCGGGTGAGGGTGAAGAACAGCAGCCGGCCGTCGTCGCTCTCGGCGACCGGGCCGACCTCGATACCGGAGTCGAGCAGCCGCACCAGGGCCTGGCGGCCGGCCTCCAGGGGGACGTCCAGGACGTCGTGGACCATGCCGGTGGCGGTGATGAAGTTGGCCTGCGGCTGATGCCGGGCCCAGCGCTCGATCTGGGCGCGGTCGGTGGTCGACTGGGTCTGCCAGGCGAACGACACCGGGTGCCGGGCGGGGGTCGGACAGCCGACGCGGTCGCACGAACACCCGTAGCCGGGGGCGGGATACGCGGCGGGCGCGAGCGGCAGGCCCGCCTCGGCGGCTGCCAGCAGCAGGGGCTCCCGGCCGCTGTCGTCGGCGGCCTCCTTGGGGCGGCGGCCCCGCAGCCACTGGGAGAGTTTGCCCTGCCGGCCGGTGCGGCCACCGAACTCCGCGCTCATCAATCTCCTCGCCTCGCCGTCGTGCGAAACAGCATGCCCTATGGTCCCACCATCGTGCGCTCCGGGGGGCCGTAGCCGACAACAGGGGTACGTGGGACGAGGGGTGGCGCGCACAGGGATCGAGTGTCATTGCGCGCTTTATTGTGATTTATTCCCCTACCGTTGTCGGCATGGTCACATGGATCGCGTCGAGGGGCCTGGCCGCCGCGGCTTTTGTGGTTCCGCCGGCCCTCACCGGGCCGCTCGGGCCGATGCCCCTGGAGTGGGGCGGCGGCCCCCTGACGGTGGCGGCGCTCCCCCGCGTCACCTACGTCGCCCATCGCGGCGGTGCCCGCGAGGTCCCCGAGAACAGCATGTCGGGCCTGATGGCGGCCTATGCGCGCGGTACGGCGCAGGTGCTGGACTTCGACACGCGCATGCTGCGCGACGGCACGCTCGTGGTGATGCACGATCCGACGCTGAACCGGACGACGTTCGCGGGCGGTGCGGTGCGCGGGCTGAACGTGCGGGAGTGGCAGGGGATGCGGTTGCGGCCGAGGGCCTCGCTGCCGGGGAGTTGGCGGTCGGAGCGGCCGCCGACGGTGGCCGAGGTGCTGGATCGTTTCGGCGGGCGGATCGTGCTGATGGTGGAGGCGAAGGATCCGCGAAGCCTGGAGCGGCTGGCGGGGCTCATCCGGAGCCGCGGCCTGACCCGCTCGGTCTTCGTCAACTCGAACGATCCCGCGGTGGCCCGGCACGCCCACCGGCTGGGCCTGCTCGCCCAGCTGTGGCGCTCGGCGGAGCAGTTGCGCCGGGACCGCCCCGAGCGCTGGCGGCCCTTCGTCGACCTGCTCGACGTGGACGTCAACGCGCGGGACGCGGACCTGGCCCGGGCGGTGCGCTCCGGCATCCCGCGCGTGTGGGCGCACACCGTGGTGACACCCCGGCAGCGGGACCGGGCGCTCGCGCTGGGCTGCGACGGCGTCATCACGGACACGCCGGGGCGGCTGGCGCGGGGGCGGGGTCCGGGGCGGGGCTAGCGGGGCGCGATGCCGTGGAGGGCGTAGTCGACGAGGGTGTCGGTGTACTCGTACGAGATGGGGCCCGTGTACTGGAGCCAGCGCTGGGCGAGGGGGGAGACCCAGAGTTCGAGGGCGATGCGGGGGTCGACCTCCTGGCGGACCTGGCCTGCGGCCTGGGCGGCGCGGACGCGGTCGACGTACAGCAGGAGCGACGGTTCGAGGAGCTTGGTCATGAAGACGCGGCCCAGTTGCTCGTTGACCACGCCTTCGGCGGCCAGGGCGCGGGAGGGGATCTCGAAGCGGGGGTCCTTGAGCTGGTCGACGGTCAGGCGCAGCACGGCCTTGAGGTCGGTGGCGAGGTCGCCGGTGTCCGGGATCGCGAACTCGTACTCCGGGCCGGCGTCCCGGGACGCCTGTTCGCTCAGGTCGAGGAACGCCTCCAGCAGGACGTCCGCCTTCGACGACCACCAGCGGTAGATCGTCTGCTTGCCGACGCCTGCGCGGGCGGCGATGCCCTCGATGGTCGTCCTGGGGTAGCCGACCTCGCCGACGAGGGCGAGGGCGGCGTCGTAGATCGCGCGGCGGGACTTCTCGCTGCGGCGGCTGGCGTCGGGGGTGGGCTGCGTGGCCATGGGTCGACGGTAACAGGGGGGTGAGACGGGGCGTCTCGTGAGGGATGGGACGGGTAGGGGCGGCGGGGGCGAGGAAAGTCGGTGTCACCGCGGCGGCCAGGGGTCGCCCCAAGTCGCGTCGCGGGCCGCCTTGTAGAGGTCGCCGTGGCGTTTGGTGACCGTGTGGCGGGCCAGGCGTTCATCGGACTCGCACAGGTCCAGGAGGACTTGGCCCTTGCGGATCTGGGGGCGTCGGACCACGCGGGAGGGGGCGGGGGCGGCCGGGAGGCGGGTGGCGGCGACGTAGGCGAACTTCTCGTCCTCGTAGGCGAGGGAGCCGCCCTTGACCTGGCGGTGCAGGGAGGAACGGCTCACCCGGGCCGAGAAGTGGCACCAGTCCTCGCCCGGGACGATCGGGCAGGCCGCGCTGTGCGGGCAGGGGGCGGCGACGCGGAACCCGGCGGCGATCAGGCGGTCGCGGGCCTCGATGATCCGGGCGTAGCCGTCGGGGGTGCCGGGCTCCACGATCACGACCGCCTGGGCGGCGGTCGCGGCGGCGTCCACGAGAGCGGTGCGGTCGGGGGCCGTGAGTTCGTTGAGGACGTAGGAGACGGTGACCAGGTCGGCGGGGTCGAGGGTGAGGGCCGCGCCGATCTTCGCCCGCTGCCACGTCGCCGTGCGCAGGGCGGGGTTGGCGGTGGCGATCTCCTTGCCGAGGGCGAGGGCGGGTTCGGCCCAGTCGAGGACCGTGACGGTGCGGTCGCCCTCCGGCCAGGTGGCGGTGGCGGCCCAGGTCGCCGCGCCCGTTCCGCCGCCGACGTCGGTGTGGCTGGTCGGGGTCCAGTGCGGTACGGCCTCCGCGAAGGCCTCCAGTGCGGAGTGGACCGCCTCGAAGGTGGCGGGCATGCGGTAGGCGGCGTAGGCGGCGACGTCCGCTCGGTCGCGGAGGATGGGGGTGTGAGTGGGGGTGTTCCCGCGGTAGGTGGCGATCAGGCGGTCCACCGCCTGGGCGGCCTGCTTCGGGGGGAGGCCGTCGAGGAGGGTGGAGAGGCTGTGGCGCAACGTGTCTGCGGGGTCGTTCACTCGCCGATTCTATGGGCTTCGGGTGGGCCTCCGGATGCGGGTCGGTGAGGGGTTCCGCGTCCCTGGGGGCTGCGCCCCCAGACCCCCGCTTCGGCCCTGAAGGGGCCTCGTCCTCAAACGCCGGACGGGCTGAAAAATCCAGCCCCTCCGGCGTTTGAGGAGCGGGGTCTGGGGCGGAGCCCCAGAAGGATGGGACGGGTAGGGGCGGCGGGGGCGAGAAACGATGGGACGCGCAACCTGTCTCGCGCCCGCTACATCCCCCGCACCGCCCGCGCCACCCGTGTCCCCGCCGCCGCCCTCGGCCTGTTGTCCGGTGACCGTCTCCTCGGATGCACCGTGTTGGCCAATAGGACGAGGAACGTGTCGGTCGCCGGGTCGAGGACCAGGGACGTGCCGGTGAAGCCGGTGTGGCCCGCCGCTCCTCTTCCCGCCAGTTCGCCCATGAACCAGGGCTGGTCGAGGGCGAAGCCGAGGCCGGGTGGGGTGAGGAGGAGTTCCACGAAGTCGGGGCCGAGGATGCGGGCGGGGCCGTAGGAGCCGCCGGCGAGGAGGGTGCGGCATAAGACGGCGAGGTCGCGGGCGGTGGAGAAGAGGCCGGCGTGGCCGGCGACGCCGCCGAGGGCCCAGGCGTTCTCGTCGTGGACCTCGCCGCGCAGCATGCCGCGGTCGGCCTTGGCCCAGGGGCGGCGCTGGTCCTCGGTGGCGGCGGCGCGGGGGCAGGGGCCGAAGTGGGTGGCGGTCATGCCGAGGGGGCGGGTGATGCCGTCGTGGACGAGGACGTCGAGGGTGCGGCCGGTGACGCGTTCGAGGACGTGCTGGAGGAGGAGCGGGTTGAGGTCGGAGTAGGTGTAGGTGCCGGGCACGCCGACGGGGGGTTCGGCGCGCAGGAGCGCCAGGCGTTCCGCGTCGTCGGCGCAGT
Source organism: Streptomyces lincolnensis (assembly GCF_001685355.1). Classification (GTDB taxonomy): domain Bacteria; phylum Actinomycetota; class Actinomycetes; order Streptomycetales; family Streptomycetaceae; genus Streptomyces; species Streptomyces lincolnensis. The sequence continues at coordinate 3,093,195 of NZ_CP016438.1, forward strand.
CGTACAGCGGGAGCTCGGGGCGCAGGCCGGAGGTGTGGGTGAGCAGTTCGCGCACGGTGATGCCGTACTCCGCGGCCGCGGAGAAGTCGGGCAGGTAGGCGCCGACCCGGGCGTCGATGCCGAGGGTGCCCCGCTCGATCTGCTGGACGGCGGCGACGGCGGTGCAGAGTTTGGTCAGGGAGGCCAGGTCGAAGGGGGTGTCGACGGTCATCGGGACACGGTCCTCGGGCGGCAGTTCCACGCCCGCGTCGGCCTCGGGGTCGTAGGCCGCGTACCGGACGGCCCAGCCCGTCGCCTCCTCGACGGCGATGACCGGGCCGCGCCCGGCGACCACCACCGCGCCCGCAGCCCAGGGGTGCTCGCCGCTGGTGAGGGCCCGGACGTCGGCGACGAGGTGGTCGAGCTCCCCGGGGTCGAGTCCGGCCCGTTCCGGTGTGCCGTCGCGCAGTCTTGGTGCGCTCAGCTCCCTACTCCCTCCGCAGTCGCACGCTTGTTCCAAGGACGGCACATTCCCATGAAACAGGCCACCGCTACCAGTGCTGCCGCCAGTTGGACGACGGCCATCGGGACGGCGGTGTCCTCCCCGGCGACTCCGACCAGCGGGGAGGCGATCGCGCCGATGAGGAAGGAGGACGTGCCGAGCAGGGCGGCCGCGGAGCCGGCGGAGCGCTTGGTGCGCATCAGGGCCAGGGACTGGGCGTTGGGCAGGGCGATGCCCATCGCGGACATCAGCACGAAGAGGGCGGCGGCCATGGGGGCCAGTCCGACCTCGCCGAAGACACCGGTCGACATCAGCAGCAGCGCGGTCGCGGCGGCGACGACGACGGCGAGCCCCAGGCCGAGGACCTTCTCCAGGCCGACCCGGCCGACCAGCACCTTGCCGTTGATCTGGCCGACGATCACCAGGCCGATCGAGTTCAGTCCGAACAGCAGGCTGAAGGTCTGCGGGGAGGCGCCGTAGATCTCCTGGATCACGAACGGCGAGGCCGCTATGTAGGCGAACAGGGCGGCGAAGGTGAAGCCGCCGGTGAGCATGAAGCCGGTGAAGGGCAGGTCGGCGAGGAGTCCCCGCATCGAGCGCAGCGCCTCGCCGACGCCGCCGGAGTGGCGCTCGGCCGGCGGCAGGGTCTCGGGGAGCTTCGTCCACACGATGACGCCCAGCAGGATGCCGAGGACCGTGAGGACGACGAACACGCCCCGCCAGTCCGTCACCCGCAGGACCTGCCCGCCGATGAGCGGCGCGATGATCGGGGCGACCCCGGAGATCAGCATCAGGGTGGAGAAGAAGCGGGCCATCGCCAGGCCGTCGTAGAGGTCGCGGGCCACGGCCCGCGCGATGACGATGGCCGCCGCGCCCGCGAGGCCCTGGAGCAGCCGGAAGGCGACCAGGACCTCCACGGTCGGGGCGAGCGCGCACAGGACGGTGGCGACGACGTAGACGGCGAGGCCGGCCAGCAGCGGGCGGCGGCGTCCCCACCGGTCGCTCATCGGGCCGACCACCAGCTGTCCGAGGGCCATGCCGAGCAGGCAGGCGGTGAGGGTGAGCTGGACGGTGGCGGCGGGCGCGTGCAGCGAGCGGGTGACCTCCGGAAGTGCGGGGAGGTACATGTCCATGGAGAGCGGCGGTGTGGCGGTGAGGCCGCCGAGGATCAGCGTGACGAGCAGGCCGGTGCGGCGCACGGCGGCCCGGTCGGCCCCGTCCTTCTCCGGGGCGGCCGCACGCTGTGCCTGTGGTGTCGGCACCCCCTGCGCTGCCCCCTGTGCCGGTGCCCCCTGCTCGGGCATGTGCCCCTCCCTCTCCGAGTACTGCGTTGTCCCGGGGGAACCCCCGGACCCCCGGCCCCCTACTGCTCTCAGCTCGTACAGAGTGCCGAGGGTCACGTGAGCGAGGACGGTCCGGGATGACGGAGCAGAGCGTGCGCTGGGGGATCCTGGCGACGGGCGGGATCGCGGCCGCGTTCACGGCCGACCTGGTGGATCTGCCGGACGCGGAGGTCGTCGCGGTGGCCTCGCGGACGGAGGAGTCGGCGCAGGCGTTCGCGGAGCGGTTCGGGGTGGAGCGGGCGTACGGCGACTGGGCCTCGCTCGCCGAGGACGAGGACATCGATGTCGTCTACGTCGCCACCCCGCACTCGGCGCACCGGGCGGCGGCCGGGCTGTGCCTGGAGGCCGGGCGGAACGTGCTGTGCGAGAAGGCGTTCACGCTGAACGCGCGCGAGGCCGGGGAACTGGTCGCGCTGGCGCGGGCGCGCGGGAGCTTCCTGATGGAGGCCATGTGGATGTACTGCAACCCGGTCGTGCGACGCCTCAAGGCCCTGGTGGACGACGGCGCGATCGGTGAAGTGCGCAACGTCCAGGCCGACTTCGGGCTCGCGGGCCCCTTCCCGCCCACCCACCGGCTGCGCGATCCGCAGCAGGGCGGTGGCTCGCTGCTCGACCTCGGCGTGTACCCGGTGTCCTTCGCGCACCTGCTGCTCGGGGAGCCCACGGACGTCCTGGCCCGCGCGGTGCTGTCCGAGGAGGGCGTCGACCTCCAGACGGGCGCCCTGCTCTCCTGGGACGGCGGGGCGCTCGCCTCGGTGCACTGCTCGATCATCGGCGGTACGGCGACCACCGCCTCGGTCACCGGTTCGCAGGGCCGGATCGACATCCCGTACGGCTTCTTCCACACCGACCGGTTCGTGCTGCACCGGGACGGCCGCGACCCGGAGGAGTTCGCGGCCGGTCCCGAGGACGGTCCCCGGGGCAGCCTCAGGCACGAGGCCCGCGAGGTGATGCGGGCGCTGCGGGCGGGCGAGACCGAGTCCCCGCTCGTCCCGCTGGACGGCACGCTCGCGGTGATGCGGACGCTCGACGCGATCCGGGACCGCATCGGCGTCCGCTACCCGTCGGAGTCCCCGGAGGGTGAGCTCACGCCGGCTTGAGCCCCTGCTCCCCCACCTCCGTCACGAAGGACGCGGCCGTCGCGATCGGCGCGCCGGGCGTGAGGACGTACGGCACGGTCCTGAAGTCGGCCCGGGCCCGCTCCCGGTCCAGCGCGACGGTCACATAGCCGCGGCGGCCGTTGTAGAACTTCAGGTGCGGGTTGGCCCGCATGTAGGTGTCCCAGTTCGCGGGCCGGTCGGCGCCGTCCCGGCCGCTGGAGATCGAGGTCGCGACGATCTCCGTGCCGAGCGTCGGCGAGGAGGGGTCCTCGAAGTCGTCCTTGATGTCGAAGGCGTACGCCGCGTGCACGTCCCCGCTGAGCACCATCAGGTTCTCGACGCCGGCCGCCCGCGCCCCGTCCAGGACCCGGCGGCGCGAGGCGGCGTAGCCGTCCCAGGCGTCCATCGACACCCGTGACGGGGTGGTCGGGTCGACGTTCCGCCGCGCGAACAGGACCTGCTGCGGTACGACGTTCCACAGGGCCCGCGAGGCTCGCCAGCCGTCGAGCAGCCACCGCTCCTGCGTGGCGCCGGTCATCGTGCGTGCCGGGTCGTCGGACTCGGGGCCGGGGACGTGTGCGACATCGCCGTAGGCCTGGTCGGAGCGGTACTGACGGGTGTCGAGGACGTCGAACTGGGCGAGCCGACCCCAGGTCAGGCGGCGGTACAGCCGCATGTCCGGGCCTTCGGGCCGCTGGGGGCGGCGCAGCGGCTGGTTCTCCCAGTAGGCGCGGTAGGCGGCGGCGCGGCGGAGCAGGAACTCCTCCGGCGGGACGCTGTTCTCGGGGATGTCGTCGGCGTAGTTGTTCTCGGTCTCGTGGTCGTCCCAGGTGACCACGAAGGGGTGCGCGGCGTGGGCGGCCCTGAGGTCGGGGTCGGACTTGAACAGGGCGTACCGCAGGCGGTAGTCCTCCAGCGTGACCGTCTCGCGGTTGAAGACGGCCGGCAGGGTGCGGTCGGTGTAGTTGCGTTGTCCGCCGACCGCGTTGACCGCGTACTCGTAGAGGTAGTCGCCGAGGTGGAAGACGATGTCGACGTCGTCCTGGGCGAGATGGGCGTACGGCGTGTAGTAGCCGTCGTGGTACGCCTGGCAGGAGACGGCGGCCAGGGTGAGGGCCGGGGTGCGGGCGCCGGTGGCCGGGGCGGTGCGGGTGCGGCCGGTCTCGCTGACCCAACTCCCCACGCGGAAGCGGTAGTGGAAGACTCGGCCGGGGTCGAGGTGGTTCACCTCGACGTGGACGGCGTGGTGGAACTCGGGGTGCGCGATGGCCGTACCGCGTCTGACGACGCGGCGGAACCGCTCGTCGTGGGCCATCTCCCAGTGGACCAGGACGCGTTCGGCCGGGAGGCCGCTGTCGGGCTGGTAGGGGGCGGGGGCCAGGCGGGTCCACAGGAGCACCGAGGTCGGCAGCGGGTCGCCGGAGGCCACACCGAGCGTGAAGGGGTTCTCGGTGATCCGCGCGGCGTCGAGCTCGGCGGCGCCCGCGATGCCGGCGGCGGGCAGGTTCACGGAGAAGGCGAGCGCGGCGGCGGCCGCGGTGCCGGTCAGAAAGCGGCGGCGGTTCACATGGCGTGCGGCGGCGCGGAGTTCGGGGGCGTGCTGTGACGGGCGGGTGTCGTGCGTCATCCGGTCCTCCCCTGACTGATGGCTGCGACAGCCCATTGGAGTGGCCGGGGACGACTCCCGATAGTCGTGAACACGACAGTCTGGTGGCGGACGGATGAGTTCCGCATGGCGGGCCCTCCCGTACCCTGCGGGCCCATGAATGCCATGCAAACGGACACACAGGCCCGTACGCAGACGAAGATCGCCGTGGTGACCGGCGCGGGTTCCGGCATCGGCCGCGCGGTGGCCCTGGAACTGCTGCGCACCGGCTGGTCGGTGACGCTGGCGGGCCGCCGGGCGGAGGCCCTGGAGGACACCGCTGCCCTCGAACCCGGGGGCTCCGCCCTGATCGTCCGCACGGACGTCACCCGGCCCGAGGACGTGGCCGCCCTGTTCACCGCGACCGTGGAGCGCTTCGGGCGCCTGGACCTGCTGTTCAACAACGCGGGGACGTTCGGTCCCGGCGGGGTGCCGGTGGAGGAGCTGTCCTACGACGCCTGGCGGCACGTGGTGGACACCAACCTCAACGGAGCGTTCCTGTGCGCGCAGGCGGCGTACCGGCTGATGAAGGAGCAGGATCCGCAGGGCGGCCGGATCATCAACAACGGGTCCGTCTCGGCGCACACGCCCCGGCCGCTGTCCGTCGCCTACACGACGACCAAGCACGCGCTGACCGGACTCACCAAGTCGCTGTCGCTGGACGGGCGTCCGTACCGCATCGCCGTCGGGCAGATCGACATCGGCAACGCGGCCACCGACATGACCGAGCGGATGCGGACCGGAGCGCTCCAGGCCACTGGCGAGATCGCGGCCGAGCCCGTGATGGACGTCGCCGACGTGGCGCGCACGGTCCGGCACATGGCGGAGCTGCCGCTGGAGGCGAACGTGCAGTTCGCGACGGTCCTGGCGACGGCGATGCCGTACGTGGGGCGCGGCTGAACCGGATCCCACCGGTCGCGGGAGATCGTATACGGCTCAACCTGCACAACCGGAATATGATCCTCCGCCACAAACGGGCCGATGGCAGGCTTATGCTCTACATCTCCTCCATGAGAGCTTCACACTTGGAGGACATCGCCTCCGCGACCATGCCCGAGGGGGGAGGCGCCGTTCCACCGCATCGGGTGGGGGTGGACCTCGCGTGGGACCGCGGGGTACGCACCGGTGCGGTGGGACGGCTGCCATGGGAGTGGGGGTTACACCCCTGGGTCGGGGTGCTCACCCCTGGTCGAGAACGTTCCATGGGCTTCTACGATGTGCTGCGACACGTAGAGGAGTTCCATGGGCGTGGACGTGAGGGCATGGGCCCCCGCAGAACAGCGGTGGGCGGCGCGGGCGTCGCTCGCGTCCGCCGGACTGGCGGTACTGCTGCCGGTCGGCATCGGGGGCGTGACCGGGCTCCTGCTGGTCGTCACCGGGCTGGTCGGGGCGGGTGTCATGGCCGCCGCGGTGTGGTGGGCGCTGTCCAACCGCGGCCCGGCACGGGTGGCGGCGACCGTGGTCGCCGTGGCCGTTCCCGTCGCCCTCATCGTCCTGTTCGCGGCCACCCTGTGGTGGGTGCTGCTGCTGTCGGGGACGCTGTGGGCGCTCGCCGTGGGGACCGGACGGCACGCGCTGCGCAGCACCGGACTGCGTTCCCCACGGCAGAAGGAGTACCGAACGCCCGCCCCGCGGCGCCCCTTCCTCCTGATGAACCCGCGCTCGGGCGGCGGGAAGGTCGAACGCTTCCGGCTGAAGGAGAAGGCCGAACGGCTCGGCGCGGAGGTGCTCCTGCTCGACACCGAGGAGCAGCAGGACGTCTGCGCCCTGGCCCGGGACGCGGTGGCCCGGGGCGCCGACCTGCTGGGCGTGGCCGGGGGCGACGGCACCCAGGCGCTGGTCGCGGCGGTCGCCGCCGAGCACGGCATCCCGTTCATGGTCGTCACCGCCGGCACCCGCAACCACTTCGCCATGGACCTCGGCCTCGACCGCGCCGACCCGGCCGCCTCCCTGGACGCGCTGAGCGACGGGGTGGAGCTGCGGGTGGACCTGGGCTTCGCGGGCGGCCTGCCCTTCGTCAACAACGCCTCGTTCGGCACCTACGCGGCCGTCATCCAGAGCCCCGCCTACCGCGACGACAAGGTGGGCACGGCACTGGACCTCCTGCCCGACCTGCTCACCCGGCGGGAGGGTGCCCGGCTCACGGCGTACGTCCGGGACACCGTCCTGGCCGACCCGCACGCCGTGCTGGTCAGCAACAACCCCTACCGCACGGACGACCCGCTCGGCCTCGGCCGCCGTCACCGGCTGGACGCCGGGGTGCTCGGCGTCCTCGGTCTCCGGGTGGACAGCGCGACGGAGGCCGCCGTCCTGCTCCTGGACCCGGAGCCGAAGGGGCTCACGATCACCACCGCCCGCGAGGTGGTCGTGGCGGCGGACCGCCCGGAGATAGAGGTCGGGCTCGACGGCGAGGCCCTGACCCTGCCCACCCCGGTCCACCTCCACATCACCCCCGGCGCCCTGCGCGTCCGCGTCCCCCGCGACCGCCCCGGCGTTCCGGAGCCCGCGCCGCGTCTGAACTGGCGGCGGCTGCGCAAGCTGGCGGCATCGGTGGGGCGCACGGCTGTACCGCGGCGGCCCGGACGCCGTAAGACCCTCCTGTGATACGGGAGTTGTGATACGGGAGTTCAGGCCTGGCCGGTCTCGAAGCGGGAGATCCTGCCGTCGTCCCCGACCGTGAAGTTCCACCGGGTGCGCATCTCGCCCCAGGTGTCGTTGCTGTAGCGGGCGAGGAGGGCGCGGCCGCCCTGGGACTCGTTGTCGACCTCCATGTGGCCGTGGGAGGAGAAGATCTCCCGGTCGGTCCAGTCGTCGAGGTCGCGGTCGCTGCCGTCGTCCGCCATGGTCGCGCCGGGGGCGAGAAGCGCCTGGAAGGCCTCCCGGTCATGGGCGTTGACGGCCGCGACGAAGGCACGGACGGCCGGGTCGCTGAGTTTGGCGGTCTGAATCGTCATGGCAGCCAGACTCACACCGCCCGCCGGGGCCCGCCACCCGAACGGCGGCGCGGGTCTCCCGGCCGGGTGTGGGGAGTGCGACGGTGGAGACCCGTGAGCTTTCCGTCCTTTCCGGGAGTCATCGTGACCTCATACGACCGACGTGATCTGGGCCTGCTGCTGCTCCGGCTGGGCACCGGCGGAGTCCTGGCCGCGCACGGCGCGCAGAAGCTGTTCGGCTGGTTCGGCGGGCATGGGCTGGAGGGCACCGGCCAGTGGTTCGAGTCCGTCGGGTACGCGCCCGGCAAGGAGAGCGCCCTGGCGGCGGGGATGTCCGAGGCCGGGGGCGGCACGCTGCTGGCCCTGGGCCTGGCGACCCCCGCGGCCGGTGCGGCGGCGGCCGGCGCGATGGCGGGCGCCGCCGCGGTGCACGCCCCGAACGGCTTCTTCAACCAGGGCGGCGGCTACGAGTACGCGGCGGCCCTCGGCCTGACCGCGGCCGGTCTCGCCGTCACCGGCCCCGGCCGGCTCTCCCTCGACCACGCCCTCGGCCACGCGGTCGACCGCAACTGGATGGTCCCGGCGGCCTTCGCCGCCACGGGCCTGGTCACCGCACTCGTCGTGGGCGCCCGCGCCCAGCGGCTGCGCAAGCGGGAGAACGGCGAGCAGGAAGCCCTGTTCGAGGAGACGTTCGACGAGTAGAGGCACGAGTGGGGGCACTGTGTCGTGCGGGCACGGCGGCATGGCAGGCTGCCCGCATGACTGAGCCGGCCACCTCCCCTGTCACGCCCGCGGACCTGTGGGGCTCCATCGACGAGTTGTGGGCCTGGCTGGAGGCCAACCGGCCGGCCGGCGACGACGCCCAGAGCCTGCTGGTGCGCATGCTGAAGCTGTCGGAGGAGGTCGGCGAGGTCGCCCAGGCGGTGATCGGGGTGACCGGTCGGAACCCGCGCAAGGGCGTCACCCATACCTGGGAGGACGTCGAGGGCGAGCTGTGCGACGTGGTGATCACGGCCCTGGTGGCCCTGCGCACGCTCACCCCGGACACCCGTGAGGTCTTCACGCGGCATCTGGCCCGGGTGACGGAACGGTCCCGGCCCGGCGGCTGAACCCCGCCGGCTCCGGGTCCGGCCGGGGCCGGGTCCTGGCCGGGCTGGCCAGGCCGAGCCGGGTGAGGAACTGCTGGAGGGTGAAGGCCGCCATACCGAGGGCCACCGCGTTGCCCGGGACCCGCGAGGGCTCGACGACGAGGCCGGCCAGGGAGCCGGGCAGGACGTGGTGGGGCAGTTCGTCGCGCACCGCGGGCACGAGCCGGTCGGCGAGGGCCTCGGAGGCCCAGCCGGTGAGGGTGATGTGCGGGACGTCGAGCAGGTTGACCAGGTCCCCGAGGCCCGCGGCGAGATAGCGCGCGGTGCGCAGGACCAGCACGGACAGCGCCGGATCGCCCGCGGCGAGACCCTGGGCGACCCTCTCGACGAAGTCCCGCTGCCGCTGCTGCCGCAGCAGGGGGTGGCCCGGGTCGATCTCGGCGAGGGTGGTCCGCAGGCCGGGGGCCCCGACGTACGCCTCGACGCAGCCGCGCCGGCCGCACCGGCACGCCCGGCCGTCCAGCTCCAGGAGTGTGTGGCCCCACTCGCCGGCGTTGTTGGTGATACCGCGGATCAGCGAGCCGTCGAGGGCGATCCCGGCGCCGACACCGGTGCCGAGGTTGACGACGGCCATGCTGTCCACCGCGTTGCCGACGCCGAACCACATCTCGGACAGGATGACGGCCTTGAGCGGATTGTCGACGTACACGGGGATGGCGAGGTCTTCCAGCAGCTCCTCGATGCGGACGTCGTGCCAGTCCCAGTTCGGCGCGAAGACCGAGACACCCGCGTCGGGATGGACGTGCCCCGGCATGCTCACCCCGACGCCGATGACGCGTGCCCGCTCGGTCGCGTCGGCGCCGACGGCCCCGTCGATCGCGCGGACGATGCCGTCGACGACGTAGGCCGGGTCGTTCTCCTCCTCGTCGAGCGCGACCTCGGCATGGCCGAGGACGCCGAGCGCGAGGTCGTGGACGACGGCGTCGACGTAGGTCTCGGCCACGTCCACGCCGACGATACGGCCGCGGTCCGGGGCGATGGTCAGCCGCTCCTGCGGCCGTCCACCGGTGTTGCGCTCCACGGCGGCGATGTGCAGGACGCCCCCGGACAGGAACTCGGTGACGAGGGTCGCCACGGTCGCCTGGCTGAGCCCGGTGTGCCGGGCGAGCTCCTGGCGGGTGGACGGCCCGAGTTCGAACAAAGCGTGCAGAACCTCGAACCGGTTCTCGCTACGAAGATCACGGGCCGTGTGCCGCGCCACCATGCTCCTTCAGCTGTCAGGGGACTCCAGCCACAGCGTACGGAGTTCGGCGTCCCCCGGTCCGGCCGCTCCGCGCACCAGCAGGGTCAGCCCCGGCCACCCCGACGGGATCCAGAGTACGTTCGAATCCCCGCCGGAGAAGGCCGGTCGGTCGCCGACCCAGACCCGGCCCACGCACTCCCCGTCGGCCCAGCCGGTCACCCGGATCCGTGATCCGTCCAGCCGTACCAGCAGGCCGTCGTGGGACGGCGGCAGGTCGATGTCGAGCCATGCCTCCTCCCCCGGTTCCAGGACCAGCGGCAGCCGGATCTCCGGTCCGGGAGCGGCCTCGGTGGCGAACGCGGTGAGCGACTCGTCGTCCTGCGTGGAGCAGGTCCAGCCGGTCACCGGGTCCAGGCCGAGCAATTCGGCGCCGAGGCCGGCACCGCTGGGGTGGTGCGGCACGGTGACCGAGATCCGGTGGGTCCCGGCGGGCAGCAGGACCCAGGGGTCCTCGGTGTGGACGGTGAACGGCTCGCCGTCGTCCACACTCACCCGCACCGGCTCGGCGACCCCCTTCAGGTGCAGTGCGGACGCGGTGTCCGACCGGATCCCGCGGGTGTAGGTGACGGGCACTCCGACGCGGGTGCTGCTCCAGCCGCCGAGCACGCGCACGGGTGCGGGCCGGCCCGTCCAGTGGCCGTGCACCGACCACAGGGCCGACACGTCCGCCGTCTCCCGGACCGTCCACAGCGTGCCGAGTCCGCGCAGCGCGCCGAGGCGGAGGGCGGGCAGGCGCGCGTCGTCGAAGTTCGCGTGCCCCCAGATCTCCACGACGGCCTCGATGGCGGCCGGTCCGGTCGTCGCACGGACGTCGATCCGCTCGGCCGCCCCGAACCCGGCGATCGTCGGCCGCACCGCGCCGCCGATCGACAGGTCGACGATGTCCGCCGCCCCGACGAGCAGCAGTTCGTCGACACCGGTCAGGTCCGCCGTCGCCCGGTAGGTGCCGCGCCCCCGGTACACACCGAGCGACTCCAGCGTCGGCGGCAGCTCATGACCGCCCGCCGCCTTCTCGGCAGGGGTCTGCGATCGCCGCCGCGCCTCCCGTACGTCGACCGACGTCCCGGTGGCCCGCGCGGTCGCAGGATCGCCAACATGCGCCGTGCCGTCGCGGTCCACCCCGCGCAGGCGTACGGCGTCCCGCGGGGCCAGCGCGACGAGGATCAGCCCCTCGATCGTCGCCCGCTCCGGCGCTCCGGCCACCGGTGCCGGGATCTCCACCCCGGTTCCGTCCACGACGACGGTGACCGGCACCTCGGAGGAGAACGTCAGCACGCCCTCCGCCGCCGCCACCAGATCCGCGGACGCCAGGGTGAGTGTCCCGTCGTACCCCCAGGGCCGCAGGGGCACGTCCACCAGCATCAGCGGGCACGAGTCGGGGGCGACGGCGACGGGCACGCCGTTCACGACCGCCGTGCCGGCCTCCTTGCCGAGGTGCGGTACGGCGACGAGCTGACCGCCCTCGTCGAGGTCGAGGGCCGACGGTGACGAACTGGTCGGGAAGTCGGCGGTGATCCCCACGCGCGGCAGGGCCGAGGTGGCGAGCGCGAGGCGCGGCCCCAGGGCGTCGATGACCCGGGCGAGCAGTTGGCCCTCGGCGTACTCGGGGCGTTCGGCGCCGGTGGAGGAGACGTAGCCGCCGAAGTCGTAGCCGTGGCTCATGAAGTTGCCGGGCTCGCCCCAGTTCCCGGTGGACGGGGTGTACCCGAAGTTCCAGCCGGACGACTGGAGATAGGGCGCGATCAGGGAGGCGCCGCTGGCCAGGAGCCGCCGCAGGGTGCGGTGGCGGCGGTTGGTCTCGGTGATCAGCAGGGGCAGGTCGCGTTCGGCCAACAGCCCGGCGTAGCGCCGTACTTCGGGTTCGATGTCCGGGGAGTCGTCGTCGGGGTAGAAGTTGCATGCCGGGACGACGCCGGGGACGTCGCCGGTGGCTCCTTCGATGTCGCCCTGTCCGGAGCAGGCGATCAGCGGCACGGTGATGCCGTGGCGCAGGGCCTGGTCGCGCAGGGCGGTCACATAGCCGGTGCGGTCCTCGCAGTCGAAGAAGTCCAGCTCGTTCTCCAACTGCACCATGATGACCGGGCCGTTCGCCGGGTACTGGCGCTCGGCGAGGAGCGGCAGGACCTGGTCGAACCAGGCGGCGACCTGCGCGAGGAAGCGCGGCTCGTGCTGGCGCACCCGCAGCTCGGGATCGAGTCCCAGCCAGGCCGGCAGCGCGCCGCCGTCCCACTCGGAGCAGATGTAGGGACCGGGCCGCGCGATGACGTACAGGCCCGCCTCCCGCGCGAGGTCCAGGAAGGCGGCGACATCGCGGCGGCCCTCGAAGGACCAGCGGCCGGGGGCCGTCTCGTGGAAGTTCCACGGCAGATAGACGTCCACGCAGGTGTAGCCGGAGGCCCGTACCTGTTCGAGCCGGGCGCGCCACTGTTCCCGCGGGAGGCGGAAGTAGAACAGGGACGCGCACAGCACGATCCGTGGACCGCCCTCGGTGCGGATGCCTCGGGCGTCGAGTTCGACGCCGTGGGTGAGGACTGTCGGCCGGCTCACTTGACCCCCGCGCTTCCGCCGCTGATGTCCATTTCGTACAGGTACTTCTGGCCGATGTAGTAGACCAGGATCATCGGCAGGGCGAGCAGGATCGAGCCGACCATCACCAGGTTCCAGGGCGGCGCCTGGCCCGCCTGCGAGGTGGCGGTGATGTACTGCACGCCCAGTGCGAGCGGCATCTTCGACTCGTCGTTGAGGTAGATCAGGGGGCCCATGAAGTCGCCCCAGGTGTGGGTGAGCGTGAAGATGCCGATGGCGATCAGGACGGGCCTGAGCATCGGGAACATGATCCGCCGGTAGATGCCGAAGAAGCCCAGGCCGTCCATCATGGCGGCCTCGTCGAGCTGGCTGGGCAGCCGGGAGACGAACTGCCGTACCAGGAAGACGTTGAAGGCGTTGGAGAAGAAGTTCGGCACGATCAGCGGCAGGAAGGTGTTCACCCAGCCCAGGTCCCGGAAAAGGATGAACTGGGGGATCATCGTGATCTGCGTCGGGATCATCATCGTCGCGATGACGATGAGGAACATCGTGTTCTTGCCCGGTGCCCGCAGCCGGGCGAAGGCATAGCCGACCAGGCCGCTGGAGAGGACCTGTCCGGCCACCGAGAACAGCGAGATGAGCACCGAGTTGAGCAGGAAGGTGCCCACCGGCAGTTCGGTGCCGAACACCCGGGAGAAGTTGTCCCAGTGGAACTCGCGCGGGATGACCGTGAACGAGCCGGAGTTCACGGTGGCGTCGCTGGACAGGGCGATCGAACCGACGAAGACCAGCGGGGCGGTCAGGACCGCCGCGACGATCAGCAGGGTGCCGTAGGTGAACGGGGTCGCGCGGAACGCCCGTGCGGCGGGGGCCTCTTGGCGTTTCTTGCTCTGTTGTTTCTCGTTGAGGGTGGTCGCCAGGGTCGCCATCACTTCACCTCGGTCTCGTAGAACACCCAGCGCCGGGTGGTGCGGAAGGCGATCACGGTGAAGACCAGGATCACCAGGAACAGCAGCCAGGAGATCGCCGAGGCGTAGCCCATGTGGTAGTAGCTGAACGCCTGGTCGAACAGGAACGGCACCATCGTCTGGGCCGCGTCGTAGCCCGCTGGGTTCTTGGCCTTCGAGACGAGGATGTAGACCTGCGAGAAGACCTGGAACGCGCCGATCAGGCCCATGATCAGGTTGAAGAAGATGATGGGCGTCAGATGCGGCAGCGTGATGCTCCAGAACTGCCGCATCGCACTCGCGCCGTCGACCTCGGCCGCCTCGTACAGCTCACGCGGGATGCCCTTCATGGCGGCGAGCAGCAGCACGGTCGCGGCGCCCGCGCCCCACGTCGACATCAGGATGAGGGCGGGCTTGACCCAGGGGCCGTCGTACAGCCAGTTGGGGCCGGAGACGCCGAACAGACCGAGGAAGTCGTTGATCGGGCCGTTCGGCGCGAGCACCATCCGGAAGATCATCGCCGTGGCGACCAGCGGGATCAGCGTCGGCAGGTAGATCAGGGTGCGGAACAGCTTGCGGGCCCTGACCTGCTTGTTGAGCAGGTTCGCCAGCCACAGGCCGAGGACCAGGCCGAGCGGGACCGAGATCGCCGCGTAGAAGAGGGTGTTCCACAGGGCCTTCCAGAACACCGGGTCGTCCGTGAGGAGCTTGACGTAGTTGTCGAAGCCGACCCACTGCGGCGGGGTGAAGGAGTCCCAGTCGGTCAGGGAGTAGTAGATCGACGCGATCATCGGCCCGAGCAGGAAGACCAGGAAGCCGATGATCCAGGGCGAGATGAACAGGTAGAAGGACAGGGCCTCACGGCGGCGCCGCTTGGAGAGCTTCTGCTTCCCGGGCTTGGGTGAGGCGGGCTTCTCCGCGGCCGCCGGGGCGGCCTTCGGGGCGGTCGAGGTTGCCATCGCCGGTCATGCCCCGGACTTGATGAGGGCCTCAAGGTCCTTCTGCACGGCGGTCAGCGCCTTCTTGGCGCTGCGCTCCTTGCCGAGCCAGAAGTCGGCCAGGCCGTTGGAGATCGTGTCGATCATCTCCTGCCACTCGGGGATGAACGGCGCCCGGAAGACGAACTCGCTCGACTCGGCGAACACGCCCATGTCGACGTCCGTCTTCATCCACGAGGGCTTGAGGAACGCCGGGCTCTTCTGCACCTCCAGGTTGGCCGGCACGTCCTGGCCGGAGGCGATGATCTGCGCCTGCGCCTCGTTGGAGGTGAGGAAGTCGATCGCCTTGAAGGCGTTGTCGCGCTGCTTGGAGGTGCGGGAGATCGCCAGTCCGCTGCCGAACGCCGACACGGCCTGCTTCTTGCCGCGCCACATCGGCGCGATGTCCCAGCCGAACGACACCTTCGTCAGACCCGACATGACCCAGAAGCCGTTGGCGTGGGTGGCGACCTTCTGGTTGGGGAACGCCTGGTCGCCGCCGATGTCGGGGCCCATGTCGGCGTAGTCCGCCTTGCTCGGCACCACCTTGTGCTTGAAGACGAGGTCGCCCGCCCACTGGAGCGCCTCGACCACGGCGTCGCTGGCGACGGCGGGCCGGCCGTTCGCGTCGATGATGGTGCCGCCGTTCTGGTACGCGAGGCTCCACCACTGCGGGAACCATTCGGCACCGCTGTATCCCCACACCTTGCCGGGGACCGTCAGCTCCTTGAACGCGTCGAGGGCGTCGTCCCAGGTCCAGTCCGCGGTGGGGGCCTTGATGCCCTTCTTGTCGAACATGTCCTTGTTGTAGAACACGGTGACCGCGCCGGAACGGTCCGGGATCGCGTAGAGCTTGTCCTGGTACGTGTACAGGGAGCCGACCGGGCCGAACCGCTGCTCGGGGTCGAGCTTCGCCGCCTTGGCGAGGTCGTCGAGCTCCAGCAGCTGGTTCTTGCTGGAGTACGTGTTGACGCTCTCGGCGACCTGCATGATGTCCGGCCCGTTGCCGCCGGCGATCATCGTCTGGACCTTCTGCGCGTACGAGTCGCTCGGGATCAGCTGGAGCTTGACCTTGAGCTCCGGGTGCTTCTTGACCAGCAGATCGATGCGGGCCTGGTACGCCTTGCGGTCGGGGTCGCCGCCCCACACCGTCATCACCAGCGGCGCGTCACTCGCCCCGCTGCCGGAGCCGCACGCCGTCAGCGTGATGACTCCCGCCGCCACTCCCAGACCCAGAAAACCCCGACGAGAAAACCGCGCGCTGTCAAGCGTCATGGCACTGCCCTTCCTTGAGACATGCACACGCCCTGAGGTCGCCCGGGTGATCAGGCCGGACTTCGAATGGCGGTTAAAATAACCGTCGTTTTAAGACAGCGACAAGACCTTGTTTCCCACAGGTTTCAGTTGTTACCTGGCGTGCGGGCAGTGCAAAACCGGTCATCGTCACGGTCGTTGCAGGTGGGAAGCCCTAGGTCGGCGCGGGCGCCAGGACCGCTTCCGCCGCGGAACCCATCGCCGGGCGCGGCCGCCGCGCAGGGCCGACTCCACGGCGTAGGTCACGGGCGGGACGAGGAACATGGGGAATCGGTCAACGGTGGTGGGGGTGAGCACTGCCGTCGTTACGGCGCCGACCGGGACGCTGAGGCGGGGGAGGCGTTGGTGTGGTGTCTGCGGGCGGTGGGCGGTGGGCGGTGGGGTTCCGGCAGCGCGCCGCCGGGCTCCGGCGGTACGGCGACGGTGGCACCCGGTGCCGTCGCCTGCGGTGCTTCCGTGAAGCGCGGGCGCGGTTCGGGCAGGTCGTCGAAGAGCGCCAGCAGATCCGGGCGCGTGCGGGCCCCGTCGAGAGCGGTGACCCGGTCGCCGTACTCATCGATGAGCAGCCGACCCTCACGGCTGTGCTCGGTGAGCGCCTCCAGGGTGTGGTCCCGGTCATCGTGGCTGATGCGGAGCTGGGCGTCCCTGGGCGTCCCTGGGCTCGTTCACACCCGCAATCCCATCCGGGGCGGATCCGACGCCGCCCCCGCGATGGTCGTTCACAGTCTGGGCAGCACCTTGTCCACGAAGAGCCGCAGACTCGGCTCCATGTCGGCCAGGTCGACGCCGCCGAAGTCGACGTTCCACAGGAAGGTGTCGACGCCGTAGCTCTCGCGCAGGGCGTGGATCTGCTCCACGACCGACTCCGGCAGGCCGATCACCGCGGTGCCCTGCCGGCGGACGTCGAATCCGCGCAGTTCACGGGCGTCCGTGCGGCCCTTGGCCTCGTATCCGGCGTACTGGCTCGGCCGGGTGTCCTTCCAGGAGGAGGCGGCCTGGGTCCAGACGGAGAGGTACTCGCGGTACAGCGGCTCGGCGATCCGGTGGGCCGCCGCGTCCGTCTCGGCGACGTAGAGCGGGGCGCTCAGGGCGATGCGGTGGTGCGCGTCCTCGCCGTGGTGCTCCCGGAACGTGTCGGTGTAGAGCATCACGCCTTTCCGGTATCCCGAAGCGGTATCGCGAGGTCACGTGATGCCCCGCCCGGGGGTCCGCGGTCCAGGGTGATCCCGCATCCGCCCGGACCACTGGAGGACCTGATGACCAACGACGACCAACTGAGCAGACGTGGGGCGGTGGCCCTGTTCGCCGGTACGGCGGCATCGGCGGCACTGGCCCCACCGGCGGCCGCCGGCGCGGGTGCGGGGTGGCGGGGACGGCCGCGGGCGGCGGGGTGGCGGGAGCGGCCGTGACGCCGCTGTCTCCGGCCTCGGTCGGCCGCAGCTCCGCCTTCGACGTCGTACTGGCCCCGGCCCCCGGGGGACGCGTCCGGACGCTGGCAACTGCGCGTGGACACCAGCCACCCCCTCCTCTTCGACCGCCCCGACGACCACGTCCCGGGCATGGTCCTCCTGGAGGCGGCCCGCCAGGCGGCCGCGGCGGTCACACCCGGCGACGGCACCCCGTACCCCCTCTCCATGGAGAACACCTTCGACCGGTACGTCGAGTTCGACACCCCGTGCTGGATCGAGGCGACGCCGGTGACCGACGGCGTACGGGTCGTCGGCCACCAGGACGGCGAGCAGGTCTTCAGCTCCCTGGTACGCATGGACGGGCCCGCCGCCCGGCGCCCCTGAACCCGGCCCGTCCGTAGAGTGCAGTGCCGCACAGGTTCGGAACACGCCCTGTGCGGCATCGACTTGGGGGGCCCTGATGGAACGCGCGACCGCACAGGCGGATGTCGTCATCGCCGGCGGCGGGCCGGTCGGCATGCTGCTCGCGGCGGAACTGGCCCACTACGGCGTCGACACGGTCGTACTGGAGAGCCGAACGACAATCGACACCGAGCCGAAGGCCAACACCCTGCACGCCCGCACCGTGCAATCGCTGGCAAGGCGAGGCTACCTGGAGGAGGCGAGGCGCCGAGGCGCCGCCGACGCCTCGGACGACACCCGCCGGAAAGCCCCCTTCCACTTCGCCGGCATCACCGAGCTGTCGGTCACGTCCCCCGGCACCGAACCCGCGCCGCTGCGGAAGCTGCCCCAGGCCGATCTGGAGGAGCGCTTCGAAACGGTGGCACGGGCGCGCGGCGCCCGGATCCTGCGCGGACACTCCGTCAAGGAGACAGGCCAGACACCGCACGGTGTCCACGTCCTCGCCGAGGGACCCGACGGGGTCCGAACGGTACGGGCGGCATACCTGGTCGGAGCCGACGGCGCCCGCAGCGTGGTCCGCGAGCAGAACGGCTTCTCCGCGGAGACCTGGCCCGCGACCGTCTCGGCCCTGATGGGACAGGCGAGACTGACCGCGCCGGACGCGCCGCCACCGGGCTGGCACCGCACGCCACGCGGCTGGATCGTCAGCAGACCGGAGGCCGACGGCCGCCGCCTCGTCCGCACACTCAACTGCACACAGGCCCACCCCGACCGCCGCGCCCCGGTCACGCCGGAGGAGTTCCGGAGCGAGGTGTCCTGGATAGCCGGACACGAGGTCGAACTGTCCGACATCACCAGCCTCACCCGCTTCAGCGACTTCACCCGCCTCGCCCGGCGCTTCCGCCAGGACCGGATCTTCCTGGCCGGCGACGCGGCCCACGTCCACTTCCCCATCGGCGGCCAGGGCCTCAGCACGGGCCTGCTGGACGCCCTCAACCTCGCCTGGAAACTGGCCCACACCGTCCGCGGCACCGCCGGCAAGGGCCTCCTCGACACCTACGACTACGAACGCCGCCCCATCGCCCTCCGCCTGATCGAGAACACCCACGCCCAGCTCTCCCTGATGCGCCCCGGCCCCGAAGCAGACGCCCTGCGCTCCCTCTTCACCACCATCCTCACCACGACAGACGCCCACACCCTGATCAGCGGCATGATCAGCGCCCAGGACACGGTCTACCCACCCCACTCGCTCCAACCATCGCCCTGGGAGGGCCACTTCCTGACCAACCGCCCGTTCACCGTCGGCTCCTCCCCCACGGACCTCATCGACCTGCTGCACGAGGGCCGCCCCCTGCTGCTGCTCCGCCCCGACGCAGCCTCCCACCTGACCGCCGTCTCCACCCCCTGGTCCCACGTCATCCACACCCTCCGCCTATCCCCCGACACGGACCTCCCCTGCGACGCCCTGCTGATCCGCCCCGACGGCTACATCGGCTGGGGCTCGGACGGGGGCGATCCGGCGGAGGCTCTGAGCATGTGGTTCGGGGATCCTCGGTAGAACGGCGGACGGGTCGGGGTGTACGCCGGGGACAGCTGCGCGGTGCGAGAAGGGAGAGCGGGACCCGGCGTCGAGCGGCTGCGAGATCTCAGCCGGGTGATCATGACATCGGCCTATACGTACCAGGGTTTGCCACTTGCTATGTCATGGGCATTCTGTATGGGTCTGATCACCTGCGTGGGTGCAGCCTTGGGGGGCGGATGTCACGAGGGGACGTCTGGACGGGAAAGGGCACCACTGGATCGGTCGCGGACCTCGTCGCGCAGTTCGGGCAGGAGGTCAGGGCCAAGCGGCAAGGCCCCGCCGGGGCAGACAGCAGCAAGGAGGAGAGCCTCACCGCACCGGTGGAACACCTACTGCGCGGCATGGCCTTGCGACAACGCCTCAAACTCATCGCCCACGGTCAGACCCGCGTGAAGAAACTCAGGATTCGGCCTGACTTCGCCATCAGCTGCGGCGGGAGGACCATTGGGCACGTCGAACTAAAGCAGCCGGGCAGGGGGGGTCGACCCAGAGAAGTGGTCTGCGAAGAGCCACGATCGAAAGCAGTGGGAGAAGATCAAGGCCCTCCACAACGTGCTGTACACCGACGGATACAAGTGGGCGGTCTACCGATTCGGCGAGCAAGTCGGCCCTACCGGGCACCTCGTTGGAGATCTCGAAACCGGTAGTCGGCAACTCGTCGTCGAGGACAACGGATTCGAGCGCGCCCTCACGCACTTCTTCATGCCGACGCCCCTCACCCACGGCAGCATCGACGAACTGGTCAAGCGCATCGCGGGAATCTGCGCCCTGCTGCGCGATGAGGTCACCGAACGTCTCACCCGCGAGGAAAGCGGAGAGGCCGATGCAGCGTTCTCGATCCTGGCCGGGAACTGGAAGGATCTGCTCTTTCCAGATGCTCGTCCAGAGGAGTTCGCGGACCATTACAGCCAGACCCTGACCTTTGCCATCCTGCTGGCCCGCCTCGATCGTATCGATCTGGGCAAGCTCTCCCTCCCTGATGTCGCGATCCGACTAGGTAAACGGCACTCTCTGATGGGCAAGGCGCTGGCGGTGCTGACGGACCATCCTCCCTGTCCCGGCCTACGCAACAAAGGAACCGAAGTCACCCCGGAAATCCCGACGCACCCCTGGGCCCGGTCAGGAGGCCCTCGACTTCCCGGACTGACAGGCGCCCGGCCTGAGTGCCTGATGCTCGTACCGTCAACACAATCGCGATCGGTCGACAGCCAGTCGACCGTGCTGTGGCCGAAAACCGCGATCCTGGCGAGGTCATACGAGGTGAACCTGTGGGGGCTACTCAGAGATTTCGACAGTTTGTCAGGAAACAATCCGACGACCTTGGCGAACGCCGCCTGGCTGATCCAGGTCGCCGCCATGAGCTCGATCGATTACGGCCTTACCCATGAGTTAACGGCATGGCTGGACGCCCCTCCCCTCACGGTGCCGTCACCCATGCCACACGACGCTGCAGATGTAGACACACTCGTGCCGGGGCACAGCGAGAAACTGGATGAAGCCACGCCCGCCGAAGATCGGGAAGTTCCTCAGGCCGCCGGGTTTGTCCTCGGGTCTGCTCCCTGCCGTCTCGGCGTCACGGCCCAGCGCGGCAAGTTCGGTGGCGATACGCTCCACCTCTGCGACAACGCCGATGGGAAGCCCGGCGGTCAGGTACTCCTCGCCCGGGTTGTAGTCCCACTTCCAGTCGGTCACAGTCCGGCCTCGGCCTCCGCCTCCGCGTGGATCTTCCTTATCTCGGCGATGGCACCTGCTGGATCCTCCACCCCGCCGCTCACCACGTCCTCCAGGTGCCGCAGGCGAGCGGCTCGTGAGGGGTAACGCTGGATCGCGACGAACACGCCCCACGTATGGACGAAGGTCCGCAGCGGCGCAAGGGACTGGGCCCGCTGCGCACTGGTGGTCGCGTCGACGAGATCACGGACGAACGCCGGCATACGGCTCGGCGTGAGCTCCTCAACGGCGGCACGCAAGGCGTCGGGGGTCAGGGCGGGCATGGGAATGAGCGGCTCACCGGGCTGCGGCTGCGCGTGCAGTGCGGTCACGGTCGTGCTCCCGGTTCGAGGGTGGGTATGGCTTCGTTCTAGACGGTACCCGCACCGCGTCGGATCGACGGCCGGATCAACTCACGGGCGCGATCCGAGCACGCCTGGTCGCCTGTCGGCCGGTGGGATCCGTGCTGGGCTGGGAATGAGCACTGGTGGGGCCGCCGCGCACGCCGGGTGCGATCTTGCCTCCGTGAGGCCTTGGCACCTCCGCCAACAAGATCGCACCCGACACCGGCACCACGGGCCGGACGACGCCTTACAGCGTCAGGTTCTGTCGGCTGTCATGATTCCGACGCATTCTCCGAGCGCCGCATGCAACGACGGTACGAAGGCGGCGAGTTCGGCATCCGACGCCTCGCCTACCTCAAGTACGGCACCGACGACCGCCACCAGGACGGCAGCGGCCTTGAGGGCGTGCACGTCGGCCAGCCCCTCAAGGAAACCGCCAGGCTCCGCGACCACGAAGGCCTCCTTGCCAGTGGCCGGATCGACACCGATGCTGCGGAAACACCCCGCACTCATGCAACCTCCGCCGGGGTGTAGTCCTGCCCCAGGGTCGCGAGGACGGCTGCTTGACGCCGGTCCCGCTGGAGGCGCCTGCGATCTTGTTCGTCACGCTCGCGTTCCCATGCGGTGAGGTAGGGCCGGACGAGAGGGAGGCCATCGGCGGAGATGACATCTACGGAATGCAGGCGCATCCGGCGCTCGGGAGAGGGCTGGCACGCCAACAGGGATGGAAAGTCTGTAGGGGTACAGGCGGCGCGACGCGCTCCGCCAGGAGGCAGGAAGAGGCTCAGGATCGCGGCCAGTAGGCTGCGCATAGGTCGACTCCTACTCAGTCGGCTCAGGCCCCGGTGAGGAAGTAGCCGCTTCCCATCGGGGCCGCTCTGCGTCTGAGGCAAACATACCGTGGATAACCACAGATAACCACGGATGCGCAGAATGCCATGGTCACCCACGCTGAACCCATGGAACTAGATCGCACGCGTCCGCTGTGGCGGCAGATTGCGGCGGAGATCATCGGGCGCATCAAGGACGGCACGTATCCGCCGGGCAGCCGCGTGCCCTCCACTCTCGAAATCGCCCAGGAGTTCAGCGTGGTGAACGCGACAGCAGCGAAGGCCATGCGGTTTGTACGGGAAGAGGGCTGGACGCGCGGCGAGGTCGGACTGGGGACCTTTGTAGTCGACCCCCTCCCGCCCTCCCCAGAAACCCCCCAACCCTCCGCGTAGCCGAAGCACACTCAGTTGCCCGAAGCGCCCTCGGCCGACCACTCGTTCGCGAAGTACTCCATCTGCTTGATGACCAGGTCGCTTCATCGCTTCGGAGTACCTGGCCCAGCTCAAGGCGGAGAGTGAGTTCGCCGATGTGCCGGCCGAGGAGATGACACCGGCCCAGTACCAGGAACTCGCCGCGCGTTACAACGGCGGGCCGTACTGGGAGACCGACGACGCTCAGGCCTACGGGCGTGGGTTTGCGAACAATCTGGACGAGGCAAGGAACGCACTGCGCTGATGGCCAGCCCTTCCCACGTGGACGACGACCGCGGCTGCCTCCGTGTGGTCCTCGCTGTACCCCTCACCCTGCTCACCCTCATTGCCGCGTACTTCTGCTGGACGGCACTGACCATCACGCCGTCCGGCACCTGGGACGACGACGCGTACGCCGGAATCGTTCTGTCGTGCGTCGTCACCATCGTGGCCGCCGGGACCGCGGCGGCGCTGTGGCTTGTGCCTTCGGTGCGGAGGGCCATGCCGTGGTGGTGGATACTTCCAGCTCTGCTGTTGGGCATGGTCGCAGGAGCGCGATGGGCCGTGGGCGGCTAGGCCCACCGCCACCGTCGCACTCGGTTCGCTGCACATGCGCGAACCTCCGCAGCAAACCGCGAGACTGCCAGCAGGCCACAACTGACGTGTCGGGTCGCCATTGTGGAAGGTAGCCCATGACGGCGTCAGACTCGGCGGCAGCGACTTCGGAGCTCGGAGATGACGACTTTCTCGCTCGCGTTGACGGCACCGTCCACTGTGGCCACCCGGTCGGCCACAGGGAGCCAAACCAAAGGCCCTCCTCAAGGCAAAACCGCGAGTGCGGCAGACGAGTCGGGCTGTACGCCGGGTTCTGTCACCCAACCACCTCGCGGCGGCCAGGGAGACGGCCATCCATCTAGGGCCGGCGTTGCCGCCGGCCTCGTGCGGTCTACCCGCGGACTCGGGCGGGCAGCCCTCGATCGTCCGCGCAGAGCCGCGCCTGTTACAGCACGGCTCCTTTTGACCTTGCTCCGGGTGGGGTTTACCTAGCTGCTCAGGTCGCCCTGGGCACTGGTGGTCTCTTACACCGCCGTTTCACCCTTACCCGGTGCCGAAGCGCCGGGCGGTTTGTTTTCTGTGGCACTGTCCCGCGGGTCACCCCGGGTGGCCGTTAGCCATCACCCTGCCCTGTGGAGCCCGGACGTTCCTCGGGGAGTCCCTAGGGGGATTCCACGCGGCCGTCCGCCCGGCTCGTCTGCCGTGTGGACCATGTTACCGGGCGATCGGGGCAGGCCGGTTCCGCGGTCACCTGGGCCGGGCCGGCCGTGGCCAGGACCGAGCCCGCCAGGATGAGAGTGAAGGCCAGGCTGATGCCCAGCGTCAGCGATTCGTCCAGGAAGATCGCGCCCGCCGCCACCGCGACCGCCGGGTTGACGTACGTGAAGACCGTCGCCCGGGTGGGGCCGACCTCCTTGATCAGTTCCAGGAACGCCACGAAGGCGAGTGCGGTGCACACGACACCCAGGCCGGCCAGTGCCGCCAGCACCTGGCCGGACGGCATCGAGGACGGCCAGGTCAGCGCCGCCGCAGGGGCGTACACCAGTGCCGCCAACGCCAGGCAGGGGACCGTGAGGTGGAGGGACGGGACGTCCTTCAGCCACCTCGCGGCGATCAAGGGCGCCGTCGCGTAGCCCAGGACCGTCACCAGCACCTCCGCCAGCGACTTCGCGTCCCCGCCCGTCAGGTGCGGCACGGTCAGGACCGCCACTCCGGCCAGGCCCAGGCCCAGTCCCGTCAGCCGCCTCACGCCCAGCCTCTCCGTGTCGCCGAAGAAGCGGGCCAGCGCCACTCCCACGATCGGTACGCCCGCGATGAGCAGGCCCGCCGTGGAGCTGGAGAGGTGGCGTTCGGCGTCCGTCAGCGTGTACCAGGGGCCGATGATCTCTATGCACGCGAAGGCCAGCATGGGCTTCCAGTACGTGCGGATCGCCTGCGGCAGGCCTGGCTGGCGCAGCGCGAAGGGGAGCAAAAGCGCCGCGCCCAGGACGCAGCGGGTGAACACCACGAAGGACGGGGACAGCGGGGCGTCCACCGCCACCTTGATCATCAGGTAGGGGATGCCCCAGACCACTGCCATCAGGGAGAACAGGAACCAGCCGCGTGCAGTCATACGGGCAGTTTCAGCGGCCTCACCGGTGACTGTCTTGAACGCTGTTGCGGTACGCCGCCGGGGTCACCCCCATGACGCGGCGGAACCAGCGCGTCAGGTGCGCCTGGTCGGCGAAGCCCACCAGGCCCGCCACCTCGGCCGGGCGGTGGCCCGAGTCCAGCAGGCTGCGGGCCCGCCCGACCCGGTACTGGGCCAGCCAGGCGTACGGCGGCACCCCCATCGTCGTACGGAAGACACGGAGGAGTTGGTAGCGGGAGAGGCCGAGGTCGGTGGCCAGGTCGGCGAGGGACGGGGGGTCCAGCAGCTCGTCGGCCAGGCGGTCGCGTACCGCTCGGGCGATTCCGTCGGCGCCGGGGATCACGGAGTTCGCCGCGCGGGACGTGGAGTGGCGGCAGGACAGGGCCGCCAACAACCAAGGCAGGCGGGACTCCGTCTCCAACGGGTCGGGGCAGGCGCTGAGTCGGGAGTGGGCGGAGAGGAGGGACGCGGCCAGTTCCGGGTCGTCGAGGAGTGGCTCGCGGAAGTGCGGGAGGGTGAAGTCGGCGGTTCCCTCGGTGAGGAGGGTGGGCATCGCGTACAGGGCTCGGTAGGCGTAGCCGTCGGTGGAGGTGCCCGGGCCGCCCGTGTGCATCTCGCCGGGGGCCAGGACGACTATCGAACCGGGGCCCGTGCGGATGTGGCCGCCCCGGTAGGCGATGACCTCCGAGCCGCCGACACACACCCCGATCGTGAACTCCTCGTGGGCGTGCGGGGCGTAGACGTGCTTGTCGAAGCGGGCCGTGAGGAGGTCGAGCGGGGGGCCGCAGCGGCCGAGCCGCGCTCTGGTCCACAGTGCCTGTTCCATGCGCCCACGCCCCCCGTGCCCGTACCTGTCCGGCGTCCCCAGGGTGCAACGCCGGGCCGCTCAGAGAAAGTCCGCGACCCAAGGTGTCCAAGCCCTCCACGGCCGCCACGGCACGACTCCCCACGGAACGCCCCGCCCCGTCCCTTGACCCTGCCGCAACGTCAACCTCTCTACTGGTCCCATGCGGATCGGAGAACTCGCCGGCGTCGTCGGTGTCACCACGCGGACGGTGCGGCATTACCACCATCTGGGGCTGTTGCCGGAGCCGGAGCGGCTGGGGAACGGCTATCGGGACTACACGCTCAGGCATGCCGTGGTGCTGGCGCGGATCCGGCGGCTGACGGAGTTGGGGCTGGGGCTCGCCGAGGTGCGGGACGTGCTGGCCGAGGACGCCGGGAAGGACCTGGTCGAGGTGCTGACCGAGCTGGACGAGGATCTGGCCCGGCAGGAGGACGCCATTCGTCGGCGGCGGGAGCGGTTGCGCGCGCTGCTCGACAGCGAGGAGCTGTCCGCCGAGGCCCCCGTCTCGCCCGAGCTCGCGGCGCTGTTCAGCGAGGTGGGGCCCGTGGCCGACTCCCCCATGGCCGTCAAGGACCGCGAGATCCTCGCGATGCTCGACACGACCGCGTCCCCGGAGGCCCGGGAGGAGCTGATCGGCCTGATGGGTGCCACCTTCGCCACGCCCGGTGGGGCGGAGCGGGCCCGGACGGCGTACGCGCTGCTCGACGCCCTCGTCGACGCCGACCCGGACGACCCCCGCGTGGGCGAGGCGGCGCGGGCCCTCGTCGACTGTCTGCCCGGGGAACTGCTGCCCACCGCCGCCGTCGACCCCGACGGCAGTTTCCTGCGCGCCTTCTACGCCGACTTCGCCCCCGCCCAGGCCGAGGCGATCCGCCGCACCCTGCGCATCCTCGCGGAACAGCGACCAGAGGGAGGAGCCCCGTGAAGACGGTACTGATCCTGGCCCGCTACGAGCTGCGGATGCTGGTGAGTCTCGCCCTGTGGGTCACCCGGCGCAGTCACGGAACCGGAACCGGAACCGGCACCGGACGGGCCTTCGGGTACGCCCGGGGGCAGGGCGCCATGATGTTCGGGTTCGCGTTCGTGTGCCTGGTCGAGACGGTGACGATGTCGGTGCTGCTGAAGGATCTGCCGGTCGTGCACGCCGTGGTGTTCGTGCTGGACGTGTACACCATCGTCTTCGTCATCGGGCTGCACGCGTCGAACGTCGTACGGCCCCATGTGCTGGAGCCGGGCGCGCTGCGGATCCGCCGGGCCGTGCACGTGGATCTGCGGATACCACTGGAGCGGATCGCGTCCGTACGGCGGGAACTGCGCGCCACGCACACGCGCAAGGACGGCGAACTCGACCTCGCCATGGGCGCCCAGACCTCCGTCACCCTCGAACTGACTGAGCCGACCGCCCACTTGACGTTCCTGGGACGCCCTCGGCGGATCCAGCTGGTCCGGTTCCACGCGGACGACCCCGACGCCCTGGTCCTCGCCATCAGGCAGGCGCGAAGCGCACGGCCGCTCGCCTCTCCGGTCCCGGATCTGCCCGCGTGAGCCGCACCCGCAGCCGCTCCCCCAGCCGTAGCCCCTCCCCCTCGACCCGGCCGATCACCGCCGGGGACTCCAGCTGCACCACACCGACCGTCGGCCGGCGCTCCTCCAGCTCCACCACGCAGCCGTCGAACACCTCCCCCACCCGGTCCTTGAGCAGCGCCGCCTCGACGAGGTCGACGCACTCGCGTTCCGCGGCGGAGGCGCGGCGTCCGCCCTCCCTCATCTCCGGGGGCAGCGCGTCGAGCGCGGCCGACACCCACTCGGGCAGCGCCGATCCGGCCACCGCCGTGAGGCAGATCTCCGAGGCATACCGGTCGACCAGGCGGCGCAGCGGGGCCGTGCAGTGGGCGTAGGGCGCGGCGACGGCGGCGTGCGTGGTGATGTCCGGCAGGACGCCGTCGCGGAAGACCGTGTAGCCGGCACCCCGCAGGAGGGTCGTGCACTCCTGGAGGAAGGCCGCGTGCCGGGGGACCCTCGGGTCCAACGACCGCACCAGCGCGGCGTACGACACATGGTGCGGCCAGTCGACGCGCAGGGCGTGCGCGGTACGGCGCAGGCGACCGACGGCGCCGTCCGGAGCGGCGGGGAGCGTGCGGAGCACGCCCGTGCCGTACTCGATCATCAGGTCCGCCGCCGCCATCCCGGTCAGCAGGGAGATCTGCGCGTTCCAGCCCTCGGCGGGCAGCGGGGCGCGGTACGTCAGCTCGTACGTCCCGTCCCGCCCGCCTCGCCCGTCCCGCCGGACGATCTCCTGCTCGGGGACGTTCAAAGAGATCCCGCCCCTCTCGACCTCCAGCGCCTCCCGCAGCCGGCCCACCTCAGCGAGCAGCGCGAGGGGTTCCTCGGCGGTCCCTCCGTCGACAAGGCGCTGCACTCCCGCGTAGTCCAGCTTGGCCCGGCTGCGGACGAGGGCCCGGCGGACGTCGGCGGCGACGGTACGGCCGTCGCCGTCGAGGTCGATCGTCCACAGCGCCGCCGGACGCACCCGGCCGGGCAGCAGGCTTGCGGCGCCCTCGCCGATCGCCTCGGGGTGCAGCGGGACCTTCTCGTCCGGGAAGTACAGGGTCATCACGCGCCGGTGGGTCTCCGCGTCCAGTGCCGATCCGGGTACGACGAAGGCGGCGACGTCGGCGATCGCGTACCGCACGCGGTAGCCGCCGTTCCGCCGGGACAGGTGCATCGCCTGGTCGAGGTCGGTGGAGGTGGGCGGGTCGATGGTGAACAGGGGGATGTCGGTGGCGTCGTGCTCCGGCAGTACGGGAGTCCGCGCGGCCTCCGCCACCGCCTCGGGCGGGTAGGTGTCCGGCACACCGAGTTCGGTGCGCAGCGCGGTGAGGGCGGCCCGCAGGGGGGCGTCGGTCACGCGGATGGGACGACGGGGCATGTAGCGAGCGTAGGACCGGGCGCACCGCGGAGCACGCCGTACGCTGTCGCAAAGCTCTACCGCACAGCTCTACCGCACAGCTCTACAGAAGGAGAACCACCCGTGCTCGTCCTGCTGCCGCCCTCCGAAGGCAAGGCGTCCTCCGGCCGTGGCGCCCCGCTGAAACCGGAGTCGCTGTCGCTGCCGGGGCTCGCCGACGCCCGTGCCGCCGTCCTCGACGAGCTGGTCGAGCTGTGCGTAGCGGACGAGGAGAAGGCGTGCGAGGTGCTGGGGCTGAGCGAGGGGCTGCGGGGCGAGGTCGCGAAGAACACGGAGCTGCGGACGGCCGGGGCGCGGCCCGCCGGGGAGATCTACACCGGTGTGCTCTACGACGCTCTCGGTCTGTCCTCCCTGGACGCCGCCGCGAAGAGGCGTGCCGCCCGGTCGCTGCTGGTCTTCTCGGGGTTGTGGGGTGCCGTCCGGGTCACGGACCGGATCCCCTCGTACCGCTGCTCGATGGGGGTGAGGCTGCCGGGGCTCGGCGCGTTGGGCGGTCACTGGCGTACGGCGATGGCGTCGGTGCTTCCCGAGGTGGCGGGCGGCGGGCTGGTGCTGGATCTGCGGTCCTCGGCGTACGCGGCGGCCTGGAAGCCGAAGGGTGAGATCGCCGGGCGGACGGCGGGTGTGCGGGTGCTGCACGCGCCGACGCGGAAGGTGGTCAGCCACTTCAACAAGGCGACGAAGGGGCGGATCGTGCGCGCTCTGCTGTCGGCCGGGGTCGCTCCGAAGGGGCCGGCGGAGCTGGTGGAGGCCCTGCGGGATCTCGGGTACGTCGTGGAGGTGGAGGCGCCCGCCAGGGCGGGGCGGGCGTGGTCGCTGGACGTGCTGGTGGACGAGATCCACTGACCCGTCCGTTGCATACCCACTGCACCCATCCACTGCGTACCCACCGACCCATCCACTGCACACCCACCGACACTCATTGCACAGGATGCAATGACCTTTGCGCAGGGCGCGTGCACTGGGCAGGATGAGGGCCATGGCCTCATCCCTGCTGGACCTCGCCCCCGTCGTGCCCGTGGTCGTCATCGAGGACGCCGCCGACGCCGTACCGCTCGCGCGGGCGCTCGTGGCGGGCGGGCTGCCCGCGATCGAGGTGACGCTGCGGACACCGGCCGCGCTGGACGCGATCCGCGAGATCGCCGACGGGGTGCCGGACGCCGTGGTCGGGGCGGGCACCGTGCTCACGCCCGCGCACGTGGAGGAGTCGGTGGCGGCCGGGGCGCGGTTCCTGGTCAGTCCGGGCTGGACGGACGTCCTGCTGGAGGCGATGCGGGCGTCCGGGGTGCCGTTCCTGCCGGGGGTGTCGACGACCTCGGAGGTCGTGGCGCTGCTGGAGCGCGGGGTGCGGGAGATGAAGTTCTTCCCGGCCCAGGCGGCGGGCGGCACGGCGTACCTGAAGTCGCTCGCGGGGCCGTTGCCGCAGGCGCGGTTCTGTCCGACGGGCGGGATCGGTCCGGGGAACGCGCCCGAGTACCTGGCGCTGCCCAACGTCGGCTGCGTGGGCGGGACCTGGATGCTCCCGCCGGACGCGCTCGCGGCGCGGGACTGGGACCGGGTGGAGGCGCTGGCGCGGGAGGCGGCCGGACTACGGACGCAGGTGTGAGGTGTCGTTGAGGAGCCGGACGCTCGCGTTGCCGTCGGCGTAGTACGCCACCACCGACATCGAGGCCGCCGAGAGTTCCATGCGGAACAGGGACTCGGGCGGGGCGCCGAGGGCGAGTCGTACGAACGTCTTGATCGGGGTGACGTGCGTGACGAGCAGGACCGTGCGGCCCGCGTACGCGGCGACCAGTTTGTCGCGGGTGGCGGCGATCCGGGTGGCGGTCGCCGCGAAGCTCTCGCCGCCGCCGGTGGGTTCGGCCTCCGGGTCGGAGAGCCACTTGGTCAGGTCGTCCGGGTACCGCTCGCGGACCTCACCGAAGGTGAGCCCCTCCCAGGCACCGAAGTCCGTCTCGCGCAGGCCCTCGTCGACGCTCACCTCGATACCGAGCCGGGCGGCGACCGCGGCGGCGGTCTCGCGCGTCCGGGCGAGGGGGGAGGCGACGATGTGCTGGATCGTGCCCCGCCGTGCCAGCGATACGGCGGCCCGCTCGGCCTGCTCCCGTCCGACCCCGGAGAGCGACGGATCCGTCCCCCCGCTCCCCGAGAACCGCTTCTGTGGCGTCAGCGGCGTCTCCCCGTGCCGCAACAGCACGAAGGTCGCCGGCGCCCCCATGTCGGCGGCCCCCGACCACCCGGGGGACGAGACGGTCCGCGCGGCCCGGACGTCGGCGTCGGCCCTGGCGGCTTCGCCCTCCAGGGGCTCCGCCTCTTCGCGGCGGGAAGAAGGGGCCGAGGGCTCGGCAAGCGTGTCCAGCTCCGCCGTGGAAGCCGCCGCCGACCACTGCTCCCCCCGCTTGCCCGCGTCCATGGCCTCGTTGGCCAGCCGGTCCGCGTGCTTGTTCCGCTCCCGGGGGATCCACTCGTAGGTGACCTGGGCGGGCGGGAGGACCGCGGCCGCTTCCAGGGCCAGGGGCTTCATGTCGGGGTGTTTGATCTTCCAGCGGCCGGACATCTGCTCGACGACGAGCTTGGAGTCCATGCGGACGTGGACGCGGGCGGTGGGGTCGAGGGCGTGGGCGGCGCGGAGACCGGCCAGCAGCCCCCGGTACTCGGCCACGTTGTTCGTGGCGATGCCGATGTACTCGGCGGCCTCGGCCAGGGTCTGGCCCGTCGCCGCGTCGAGCACCACGGATCCGTAGCCCGCGGGCCCGGGGTTGCCCCGCGACCCGCCGTCGGCCTCGACGATGAACTCCCGCACCGCAGCAGCCCCTACAGACCGGAGTCGGACGTACGGACCAGGATGCGGCGGCAGTTCTCGCACCGTACGACGGTGTCGGGCGCGGCCGCGCGGATCTCGTTGAAGTCGGTGATGGCGAGCTCCTGGCGGCAGCCCTGGCAGGTGCGCTGGTACAGCTTGGCCGCGCCGACGCCGCCCTGCTGCTCGCGGAGCTTCTCGTAGAGCTTGAGCAGGTCGGCGGGGATGACGCCGGCGATGACCTCGCGCTCCTTGGTGACCGTGGCGACCTCGGCGTCGATCTCCTCGACGGCCGCGTCCCGGCGGGCGGTCGCGTCACCGATCTTCGCCTCGACGGAGCCGACCCGCTCGGTGAGCTCGGCGACGCGCTCCTGGACGGACTCGATGCGCTCCATGACCTCCAGGACGATGTCCTCCAGGTCGCCCTGCCGCTTGGCGAGGGAGGCGATCTCGCGCTGGAGGTTCTCCAGGTCCTTCGGGGAGGTGGCGGCACCGGAGTCCAGGCGCTGCTGGTCGCGGGCGGCACGCTGGCGCACCTGGTCCACGTCCTGCTCGGCCTTGGTCTGCTCGCGGGTGGTGTCGCTCTCCTCGGTCTGCGCGGCCACCAGGAGGTCGCGCAGTTGCGTCAGATCCTTGGTCAGCGACTCGATCTCGGCGTGCTCGGGCAGCGACCTGCGCCGGTGCGCGAGCTGCTGGAGGCGGACGTCGAGGGCCTGGACGTCGAGAAGGCGGATCTGGTCGGCGGGCGCGGCGTTCAGTTGGGGGCTCCCGGTGAGCTAGAGGTGTCGGCGGACGCCGCGTGGGCGGTCCAGGGGTCGGTGACCGTCTTCGAGACGTGGACCCTGAGGCCCCATCCCTTCCGGTCGGAGATCTCGTCGAGCTGGGCTGCGGCCAGCTCGCACCAGGGCCACTCGGTGGCCCAGTGCGCCGCGTCGAGCAGCGCGAGGGGACTGTGGGCCACCGCTTCGGAGGCCGGGTGGTGGCGCAGGTCCGCGGTGAGGAAGGCGTCGACGCCGGCGGCGCGGACCTGGTCGAACAGGCTGTCGCCGGAGCCGCCGCTGACGGCGACGGTGCGGACCGTCGCCTCGGGGTCGCCGGCGACGCGGATGCCCTGCGCGGTGGCGGGCAGGCGCTCGGCGGCCTTGCGGGCGAACTCCCGCAGGGGCAGCGGATGGTCCAGCTCGCACACCCGCCCGAGGCCCCGACGCCCGGCGGGGTCCGTCGGGTCCGGCACGAGCGGGCCCACCACCCGCAGGTCCAGCGCCCCGGCCAGCGCGTCGCTGACCCCGGGGTCGGCGGTGTCGGCGTTGGTGTGGGCGACGTGCAGCGCGATGTCGTTCTTGATGAGGGTGTGCACGACGCGGCCCTTGAAGGTGGAGGCCGCCACCGTCGTCGTACCGCGCAGATAGAGGGGGTGGTGGGTGACGAGCAGGTCGGCGCCCAGCTTCACCGCCTCGTCGACGATCTCCTGGACCGGGTCGACGGCGAACAGGACCCGGCCGACCTCCTGGCCGGGGTCGCCCACGACGGTGCCGACCGCGTCCCAGGACTCGGCCCGTTCGGCGGGCCACAGGTTCTCCAGCGCGGTGATGACTTCAGACAGACGGGGCACGCAGGACAGGCTACCTGCCTGTTCTGCCCCGTTGAACCTGTCCCGGCGGCGGTCGCCCCGCCCAGCACAGTCGCCCCGGCTTCCTCAGGCGAATCGTTCCTGGGCCACCCCTTTGTGTGAAGGGAGAGCCCGCCGGTCCCCCGTCCGTGCGTACGAAAACTAGCGTCGTTGCCGGAGGTGACCGAACGATGACGGCCTGTGCGATCGAGCCGGCGGCGGCGGACGAGGACGGCGGGTCCCCGGCATCGGGGTGCGCGATCACAGTCGACGGTTCCTACGCCGCGCGCCTCGCCCGGGACGGCGACTGCCTCTTCCCGGAGCGCTGGACACTGGACGGCCCCGAGCCGTACGCGGTGCCGCTGCCCGGCAACCAGCCGGAGGAGCCCGGTACGGAGGTGCAGCCGATGGGCGACGGGCGGGTGCTCATCCGGCGGCTGACGGACGGGCGGCACGCCTTCTCGCTGCTGTACCCGACCGGCCCGGCCACGGGCGAGCTGCCGCTCGGCGCGGTCGAGTGCCCCGAGGAGGGCGACCGGCTGCGGCTGCTGCCGCCCGCGCCGGGCGGGGAGAAGGCGTACGCCCTCGCCGTGGGCCGGCACTCCAGCGCGGTGTGGCTGGTGGCGGGCGGCGCCTTCGGGCCCGAGCATGTCGCGCAGATTCCGGGCCGCTGCTCGGGCGGGGTGTGGCTGGACCGTACGGGCCGGATGCTGGCGTTGGACCGGGAGGCCGGCGGCCGGACCAAGACGGTCGTGGTGGATCTGGAGCGGGCCGGTGAGGTCTCGCCCCTCCTCCAGATCGCCGCCGAGAGCGACGACCGGCTGCTGCTCGCCGACCCGGACAGCGGGCTGCTGCTGATCCGCTCGGACGCGCCGTCGCCGGGTGAGGAGCGGCTGGGCTGGGGTGTGCTGGGCAGCACGCTGCCGGTCCGTTTCCCGGAGTGTCTGCGGGCGCCCGGCTGCACGGTCACGCCGTTCGCCGTCCAGCCGGGGCAGGTGCTGATGCCGGAGAGCTGCGCGGTGGCGCTGCGGATCGACGGGCCGCTCGGCGGCTGGGTCGGTGTGTGGCGGCCCGCCGAGCGGCGGATGCGCCATCTCCCGGCGCCCGAGGGGTGGTTGGCGGGCGCCGGGCTGTGGACCGAGGACGGGGTGCTCCATCTGCCGTACGCCACGGCCGAGTTGCCGTGCGCGGTGGCGCGGGTGGAGGCGCCTTCGGGGGAGACGGGGAAGGCGGGGGGCTCGGGGGACGCGGGCCCGGAGGATCCGGAACGGGACGGTGGTACGGCCGTACGGGCGGTGTCGGGGGCCTCGTCCCCGGCCGTGGCCGAGCCACCGAAACCGGGTCCTCCGGCGCCCGTCGCGCCACGCCCTGTGCCCTTGCAACAGGCGCCTCTGGGGAATCTTGTAACGAACTAGTGCCGGTTGGGGTTGTCGCCTGGATTCGGCCCCCGGGGCGCCGGTTAAACTCGCCCGGCTGTAAGAAAGATCATGTTGACGGGGTGAGTTTCAACCGATGAGTGACGCCAGCAGGAACCAGCCGGTTGCCGACGTCCAGGAGTCCACCGGCCACGGCCGGCACCGGGGTCCGGTCTCGGTCCACGACAGTGAGTCGGCCCCCCGCGGCCGGCACCGCAAGCAGTCGGGCCACCAGGCGGCCGAACAGGCCGAATCGGCGGCCTGAGCAAACGATACGGCCCCGCCCCTCGCCCGAGGGGACGGGGCCGTTTCCGTGCCTGCCGCCGTGTGGACTGTCCGTGCCTACTCCCTCTTCAGCCCCAGTACGTCGGCCGCCGCGAACGTCTCCCCGGCCGGCCGCCCCGCGTAGTGCGCGGTGAGCACCGCGTCCAGCTCGTCGTAGGTGAAGGTGTCCTGCACGCTGTCGAACTTCGCCCGCACACGCGGCTGTTCGACGATCGCGACCATGCCTCCGTGGACGACGATCAGCTGGCCGTTGACCCGGGCGGCGGCGGGTGAGGCCAGATAGCCGACGAGGGGGGCGACATGCTCGGGGGCGAGGGGGTCGAGCCCGTCCTCGGGGCGTTCGAGGCCGGCGAAGACGTCCTCGGTCATACGGGTGCGGGCGCGCGGGCAGATCGCGTTGGCGGTGACGCCGTACTTGGCCAGCGCGAGGGCGGTGGAGGTGGTGAGGCCGACGATCCCGCCCTTCGCGGCGGCGTAGTTGGGCTGTCCGGCGGATCCGGCGAGGAACGCCTCCGAGGAGGTGTTCACGATCCGCCCGTACACCGGTGCCTGGGCGGCCTTGGACCGGGCGCGCCAGTGGGCGGCCGCGAAGTGGGTCGTGTTGAAGTGCCCCTTGAGGTGGACGCGGATCACGGCGTCCCACTCGTCCTCGGTCATGGAGAAGACCATGCGGTCGCGCAGGATGCCCGCGTTGTTGACGAGGACGTCCAGCCTGCCGTACTCGGCGATCGCCGACTCGACGAGTCCGCCCGCCTGCTGGAAGTCGCCGACGTCACCGGTGTGGGCGACGGCCTTGCCGCCGGCCGCCCGGATCTCGGCGGCGACCTGTTCGGCGGGTGTCGCGGAGGCCTCGCCGGAGCCGTCCCGGCCGGGCTGCCCGTAGTCGTTGACGACGACGGACGCGCCGAGCCGGGCGAGTTCCAGGGCCTCGGCACGGCCGAGGCCGCGTCCGGCGCCGGTGACGATCGCGCAGAGTCCCTCCAACGGCCTTGGCATCGGGGTCCCCTCAGATCTCGATGCAGGTGCGCAGCGAGGTCCCCGTGCGCATCTGGTCGAGGGCCTCGTTGATGTCGGACAGCGGCACGCGGTGCGTGATCAGTCCGGCCAGGTCGACGCGGCCGGCCCGCCACAGGGCGATGGTCCGCTCGTAGGCGCGCAGGACGTCGCCACCGCCGTAGAAGGAGGGCAGGATGCGCTTCTCGTCGAAGAACAGCTCGAACATGTTGAGCTGGAGGTTGTCGTCCATGGCGCCCGCGCCGACGATCACGAGGGTGCCGCCGCGGCGGGTGGTGTCGTAGGCGGTGCGGGCGGTGGCGGACTTGCCGACGACCTCGAAGACGTAGTCGAAGCCCTCGCCGGCGGTGATCTGCTGCTTGGCGTCGGGCAGTTCGTCGGGCGAGACCGCCCGCGTCGCGCCGAACTTCAGCGCGGACTCGCGGCGGGAGCCGACCGGGTCGACGGCGACGATCTCGGCGGCTCCCCTGAGCCGCGCGCCCTGGATCACGGAGATGCCGACGCCTCCGCAGCCTATGACGGCGACGGACGAACCGGCCTCCACGTCCGCGGTGTTGAGGGCGGCGCCGAGTCCGGTGGTCACTCCGCAGCCGATGAGGGCGGCGATGTCGAAGGGCACGTCGTCGGGTATCGGGACGGCGCATCCGGCGTCGACGACGACCTCCTCGGTGAAGGTGCCGGTCCCGGCGAAGCCGAACAGGTCACCGCCGGGGCGCCTGAAGTTGGGGGTGCCCGCGTTCATGAACCCGGCCAGGCAGAGTTCCGTCTGGCCGCGCTTGCAGGCGGGGCAGGTGCCGCAGGCGGGCAGCCAGCACACCACCACGCGGTCGCCGGGCTTCAGGTGGGTGACGCCGTCCCCCACTTCGAGGATCTCGCCCGCGCCCTCGTGGCCGGGCACGAACGGCGCCGGCTGGGGCAGGACGCCGCCCATCGCGGACAGGTCCGAGTGGCACAGCCCGGTGGCCCGTACCCGGATCCGCACCTTGCCGGGGCCGAAGCCCACCGCCTCGACGTCGTCGAGGATCTCCAGCTTGTCCTGGCCGATCTCGTGCAGTACGGCTGCGCGCATGGTGCGGCTCCCCTCGACTGTGGGTGGACTGATCGACTGTGGGTGGGCTCAGGTGTGTTCGACGACGGTGTCGGCGAGGACGGGCGCGTCGTCCCGCTCGACCGCGCTCACGGCGACCCTGGTCGCCTCCGGTGTGTGCCACATCCGGATCCGCAGGGTCTCCCCCGGGTACACGACCCCGGCGAACCGGGTGGCGTACGACCGCACCCGGGTCACGTCCCCGCCGAGCAGCGTGTCGACGACCGCCTTGAGCGTGCTGCCGTAGGTGCACAGCCCGTGCAGGATGGGCCGCTCGAAGCCGGCGAGCTTGGCGAACTCCGGGTCGGCGTGCAGCGGGTTCCAGTCGCCGGAGAGGCGGTAGAGCAGGGCCTGGTCCTCGCGGATCGGGCGTTCTACGGTCCGGTCGGGTGCGCCGGCGGGCGGATCGAGGCGGGCGGACGGGCCGCGGTCGCCTCCCCAGCCGCCTTCCCCGCGTACGAAGATCTGGGCGTCGTTGGTCCACAACGGGCCCTGGCCGTCGGCGGCTTCGGTGCGCATGACCAGGACGGCCGCCTTGCCCTTGTCGTACACGGCGGCGATCCGGGCGGTGGCGGTCGCGGTGCCCTGCACGGGCAGGGGGCGGTGGACGGTGAGCGACTGGCCGCCGTGCAGGACCTTGGCGAGGTCGACGTCGACGCCGGGCATGGACAGGCCGCCGATCACGCCGGGCGAACCGGCGCCCGCGACGGTGGCGAAGCTGGGCAGCACGTGCAGCCGGGACTCCAGGGTGTAGCGCAGCTCGTCCGGATCGGTCGCGGGGATGCCGGCGCCGATGCCGAGGTGGTAGAGCTGGACGTCCTTGTGGTCCCAGGTGATCTCGCCGGAGCGGGGCTCGGCGGCGAGGGCCTTGGCTGCGTCGATGGGCATGCGGCTCCCTGCGGGTTCAGAGACCTCGGTACGGCCGTCCGCACCGTCGGCCGCACCGAGGTCGTCACGGGCCGATCTAGAACGCGTTCCAGTCCGGCGACCTCTGTATAGCCCAGCGCTCGGCAGTTGTGAAGACTCCTGACAGGGTGTCAGGTTCCGTGGCGGCGCCCGGGTGGCCGGGGGTGACATTTGTCCTGCCGGAGGCCGTACAACCGCATCTGCCGCGGGGGCTCCGGGGTGCGTAGCGTCGTGGGCATGTCGGAGCGAAGGAACAGGGGCGGGTTTTGGAGCGGGTCCTGGCTGCGCACGGTCTCGTGCCGCCTGGACGCCTGGCAGCTGGCTCATCAACATGCGCAGGAGCATGCGCAGGAGCAGCGGCGGTATTACGACGAGAGCGACGCGAACGCTGAGAACGCTGAAAACGACGAGAACGCCGAGACCGCCGAGAACAAGGACCGGCGCAAGGCCCAGAGGCGGGCGGCTCGCAAGGCCGGGAGGACGCCCGAGCGCGTGGGGCCCCCGTCCGGCTTCGCCCTGCTGCCGTGGCTGCTGCTGGGGATGGGCGCCTTCTCCCACCTCTTCCAGGGCGACGCCCCGAACCCCTGGATCGGCGGCCTGGGGCTGCTCACCTTCAACTCGCTCTACGTCTACGTGGCCTTCCGCTCCTTCGTGCCCCGGGCGCGGGAGGCCGTCTCGACCCGGCTGGCGCTGGTGCTGATGGGCCTGGTGACCTGCGGGCTGGCCTTCGGGTACGGCGGCAGCTGGCAGCTGCTCTTCCCGCTGCTCGGCCTCGCCACGGGCGCGGTGGTGCGGATGCCGCACCTGCGCTGGGTGGGGACGGTCGTGGCGGTGCTGGCCGGGGTGGTCTCCGTGAACCGCGACGGCTGGGGCGGCCTCGACACCGCGTACGCCACCTGGATCTCGACGATGGTCACCGCGGCGATCCTGTCCCTGTCCGAGGCGGTACGGGAACTGCGGGCGGCCCGTGAGGAGTTGGCGCGCCGCGCGGTCGAGAAGGAGCGGCTGCGGTTCTCCCGCGATCTGCACGATCTGCTCGGCCACACGATGTCGGTGATCGTGGTGAAGGCGGAGGCGGCCCGGCGGCTCGCCGACCGCGACCTGGCGGCGGCGCTCGGCCAGATCACCGACATCGAGTCCGTCGGCCGCCAGGCCCTCACCGAGATCCGAGAGGCCGTCACCGGCTACCGCGAGGGCAGCCTCACCACCGAACTCGACCGCGCCCGCTCCGCACTCTCCGCGACCGGCGTCGACCTCACCCTCCACCGGTCGGGCACCCCCCTCCCCGCCCAGACCGAGTCCCTGCTGGCCTGGGTGGTCCGCGAGGCCGTCACCAACGTCGTCCGGCACAGCGGGGCGAGCCGGTGCGAGGTCGGGGTGGCGGTGGTGGCGGAGCGGGTGCGGCTGACGGTGACGGACGACGGGGTGGGGCCGGGGGCCGTCGACGCGGGCGCCGATGGGACCGGCCTCAGGGGCCTCACGGAACGCCTGGCCGCGGCCGGCGGCTCCCTCACGGCCGGGCCCGGCCCGCAGGTGGGTTTCGTGGTGAGCGCGGAACTTCCCTTGGAGGGGGCTGAGTTGACGCGGTCTGCGGGGGTGGGGGGTCTGTGGGAGCCGGTGGGGACGGCTGGGGCAGAGGGAACGGCGGCGGCGGTGCGGCGGGCGGATGTCTCGGCTCGTTGAGGCGGGCGTGGGCGGGGGCCCGGGGCGGGGTTGGGTTCGGGGTGGGGTCGGGACGGGGTTGGGCCGGGGCGGGGTCGGCAGGTACGGATCACTCGGATCGCGGGGCGGGGCCGGCGGGTGCGGGCCACTCCGGGCGCGAGCCGAAACCCACGGATACGGGCGACCCCGGACCCAGTCCGGGACTCGCGCACGCGGACGATCCCTGCCCACGCCGGAACCCACAGGCACCGGCAACCCTCAGCCCAAGCCAGACCCCGTGAATACGAGCCGCCACCGCCCCGAGGCCGAACCGGTCCGTGCAGGCCACGGCGGTGCCGGTAGGGGGGTCGCGCCCTACGCTTGGGCCGTGAACGAGATGCCGCGGGACCATCGGCCCGCCAAGTCCATCAGGGTCCTGCTCGCCGAGGACCAGGGGATGATGCGCGGCGCCCTCGCGCTGCTGCTCGGCATGGAGGCGGACATCGAGGTCGTGGCGCAGGTGGCGGCCGGGGACGTGATCGTGGACACGGCCCTGATTCACCGCCCCGACGTGGCGCTCCTCGACATCGAGCTGCCCGGCATGAGCGGCCTGGACGCCGCCGCCGAACTGCGCGACCAGGTCCCCGACTGCCGGGTGCTGATCCTCACCACCTTCGGCCGCCCCGGCTATCTGCGCCGGGCCATGGAGGCGGGCGCCGCGGGCTTCCTCGTCAAGGACGGCCCCGTGGAGGAACTGGCCGCCGCGATCCGCCGCGTCCTGACCGGCGAGACCGTGGTCGACCCGGCCCTGGCCGCCGCCGCGCTCAGCGCCGGCCCCAATCCCCTCACCGCCCGCGAGTGCGACGCCCTGAAGGCCTCCGCCGACGGCGCGACCGTCGCCGACATCGCCGTGAAGCTCCACCTCTCCGAGTCCACCGTCCGCAACTACCTCTCCTCCGCCATCGGCAAGACGGGCACTCGCAACCGGCTGGAGGCGATGCGGGAGGCCCGGCGGCAGGGCTGGCTGTAGACCGTCGCTTCATTCGGCCGTACGGGCCGGTCCACCTGACGGGCCACCCGAGAGCCTCCCCGCACCTCAGGCCGTCTGGACCTTCCGGGGCAGCCACAGCAGCATCAGCACAGCCCCACCGAGCAGCACCCCCGTACCCGTACGGAACACCAGGGCGTACCCCTCGGTGAGGGCCTCCGGCGTGTGGCTGCCCTCCGTGCGGGCCGCGGCGATGGTCGACATGACGGCGAGGCCGAGGGAACCGCCCATCGTGCGGGAGGTGTTGACGAGGCCCGAGACGAGACCGGCCTCCCCCGGGGCCGCGCCGGAGATGGCCAGGGCGGCGAGGGGGGTGGTCGCGAGGCCGGCGCCGAGCATCATCAGGATCCCGGGGATCATGATCGCGGTCAGATAGGGCGCGTCCACCCGCAGCGTGGACTGCCAGCCGAACCCGACGGCCGCCACCGCCGTCCCCAGGGCCGCCGTGACCCGGGGCCCCACCGCCCGCATGCACCGCGGGGCGACCTTCGAGCCGAGGATCACGGCGAGCGAGCTCGGCACCAGGGCGAGTCCGGCGTCCAGCGGGGAGTAGCCCAGCACGTTCTGGGCGTACAGGGTCATGAAGAACCACATGCAGAACATCACGGACCCGCTCAGGAACATCGCCACGTTCGCCGAGGACACCGCCCGCACCCTCAGCAGTGCGAGCGGCATCAGCGGGGCCGCCGTACGGGATTCGACGACGAGGAAGAGGGCGAGCAGCACGAGGCCCAGGACCAGGGGGACGAGGGTGGCGGCGGCCGTCCAGCCCGCGGCCTCGGTCTGCGAGATGCCGTAGGCCAGCACGGCGAGGCCGGCCGTGGCCAGCAGGGCGCCCGGCAGGTCGAGGTGGCGCCGGTCCCCGGCACGGCTCTCCGGCAGCCACAGCAGGGCACCGAGCAGGACGACGGCGCCGACGGGCACGTTGATCAGCAGCACCCAGCGCCAGGACAGCACGTCCACCAGGGCGCCGCCGACGAGTCCGCCGGCCGCCCCGCCGCCGGCGCCCACGGCCGTCCAGGTCGCGATGGCCCGCGCGCGGGCGGCGCCCTCGGGGACGGCGGCCGTGAGGATGGTCAGCGTCGCGGGCGCGAGCACCGCGGCGCCCAGACCCTGCGCGGCGCGGGCGAGCAGCAGCTGCCAGCCGTCCTGGGCGAGCCCGCCACCGAGGGAGGCGAGCGTGAACATGCCGAGGCCTATCAGGAACATCCGCTTGCGGCCGTAGAGGTCGCCGGCCCGTCCGCCGAGGAGCATGAAGCCGGCGAAGGCGATGGCGTAGGCGTTCACCACCCACTGAAGTCCCTGGTCACCGAGGCCGAGGTCGGTCCGCATCGACGGCAGTGCCACGTTCACCACGGACACGTCGAGGACGACGAGGAACTGTCCGGCGCAGGTCAGTGCCACCACCAGCCAGGTGGGCGGAGCCGAGCGGAGACGGGACGCGCGGGCGGTGTCAGCGGCTTCCAGCATGGTGGTCATGCTCTCAATCCGGCTCGTCTTCCCCAAGAGAATATAAAGAAATCGTTAGTACGCCGAAGCATCGGAATAGTTGCCCGCGCATACGTAGTTCACACCACACGTACCTGAACACGTACGTGACCACGCACCGACGTCCCCGCCCGGAGGCCTGCCTCACATGACGCACACACCGACCGACCAGCCCACCAGGAGAGCGACCAGCGCCGTCGTCCCGGTCCTCGCCTTCGCGGGCATCGTGGTCGCGGTGATGCAGACCCTGCTCGTCCCGGTGATCAAGGACCTGCCGCAGCTGCTGGACACCACGCCCAGCAACGCCACCTGGGTCCTGACCTCGACCCTGCTCTCGGGTGCCGTGGCCACGCCGATCATGGGCCGCCTCGGCGACCTGTACGGCAAGCGGCGCATGCTGATCCTCAGCCTCGCGGTGATGGTCGTCGGCGCCCTGGTCAGCGCCCTCACCAGCGATCTGCTCACCATGATCGTGGGCCGTACCCTCCAGGGCTTCGCGATGGGCGCGATACCCCTCGGCATCGGTCTGATGCGGGACATGCTGCCCCGCGAGAAGCTCGGCTCGGCGATGGCCCTGATGAGCTCCTCCATCGGCGTCGGCGGCGGCCTGGCGCTGCCCGCCGCGGCCCTGATCGCCCAGCACGCCGACTGGCACGCCCTCTTCTACGGCGCGGCAGGGCTCGGCGCGCTGTCCATCGTGCTGACCCTCCTGGTCGTTCCCGAGTCCCCGATGCGCGCCGAGGGCTCCTTCGACCTGCCGGGCGCGCTCGGCCTGTCCACCGGCCTCGTCCTGTTCCTGCTGCCGATCACCAAGGGCAGCGACTGGGGCTGGACCTCCCCCACCACGCTCGGCCTGTTCGCCGCCGCGGCCGTCGTCCTCGTCCTGTGGGGCGTCATGGAGCTGAAGGTGAAGGCCCCGCTGGTCGACCTGCGCACCACGGCCCGCCCCGCCGTCCTCTTCACCAACCTCGCCTCGATCATGGTCGGCGTCAGCTTCTACGTCGTCTCGCTCGTCCTCCCCCAGCTGCTCCAGCTGCCCAAGGCCACCGGCTACGGCCTCGGCCAGTCGATGGTCGTCGCGGGCCTGCTGGTCGCCCCGCTCGGCCTGACGATGATGTTCACGGCCCCGGTCTACGCCCGCCTGTCCGCCAAGTACGGCCCCAAGACCACCCTCATCCTCGGCATGCTGATCATCGCGATCGGCTACGGCGCGGGGCTCGGCCTGATGAGCGCCCCCTGGCAGAGCCTGGTCATCTCGGTCGTCCTGGGCGCGGGCATCGGTCTCGCCTACTCCTCGCTGCCCGCACTGATCGTCGGCGCGGTCCCGGCGTCGGAGACGGGTGCGGCGAACGGGCTGAACACGCTGATGCGTTCCATCGGTACGTCGGTCTCCAGCGCCGTGATCGGCATGGTCCTGGCCAACACCGCGAACACCGTGAACGGCGTCGAGATCCCGACCATGCACGGCTTCCGGGTCTCCTTCCTCATCGCGACCGGCGCGGTGGCGGTCGGCCTGCTGATGGCGCTGTTCCTGCCGAAGCCGAACCGCGCGCCGCAGCTGCGGGCCAGCAGCGAGGAGGACGCGGGGATCGAGCGGGCGGAGGAAGTGCTGCGGGGGTTCCGGGGCCGTGTCCTGGACGCCGTCGGCACCCCTGTCCCCCGGGCCAAGGTCACCCTGATCGACCGCCGGGGCCGCCAGGCCGGTGCGACGCTCTCCTCCGAGGACGGGACCTATGCTCTCGCGGTGCCGGGCGGCGGGGCGTATGTGCTGGCCGCACGGGCTGCCGGGTACGGGCCGTTGGCTTCGTCGGCGACGCATGCGGGTGGGTTGTCGGCCGTGGAGTTGGATCTGGCGTTGCCCGGGGAGACGGTCAAGGCATAGACGCCTTTTGGGTTGCCACGGAATGTGGTGTGGCGGCTGCGGCGCCGTTGTGGCTGGTCGCGCCCCGCGGCGGAGCCGCTATTCGACACAGCCCCGCGCCCCTGAAAGGCTTTCCGCACCCCCTGTCCAGACGCCGACGGGGGGTGCGGCAGCATGAGGCGACTGTCCGCACGTATGACCGAGAGGAAACCGCCGATGCCCGCGGCCGCTCCCAAGCCCGAAATCCTGGCCGCGTTCG
This sequence comes from Streptomyces lincolnensis, assembly GCF_001685355.1. Classification (GTDB taxonomy): domain Bacteria; phylum Actinomycetota; class Actinomycetes; order Streptomycetales; family Streptomycetaceae; genus Streptomyces; species Streptomyces lincolnensis. The sequence continues at coordinate 3,136,953 of NZ_CP016438.1, forward strand.
AAGCGGCGAAGGGGTTCATGCCGGTGGGTGAGGGCCTCGCCCTCTACTCGGCGGCCCTGGAGGCCGGGCGGCTCGGGCTCCCCCTCCTCGAAGTGGGCACGTACTGCGGCCGCTCCGCGATCCTCCTCGCCGACGCGGCCCGCGCGTCCGGGGTCGTCGCGCTGACCGTCGACCACCACCGGGGCAGCGAGGAGCAGCAGCCGGGGTGGGAGTACCACGACCCGGAGACGGTGGACCCCGAGATCGGGCTGATGGACACCCTGCCCACCTTCCGCCGCACCCTGCACCGGGCCGGCCTGGAGGAGCACATCGTCGCCCTCGTCGGCCGCTCGCCGCAGGTCGCGAAGGTGTGGGGGTCCCCCCTCGGTCTGGTGTTCGTCGACGGCGGTCACACCGACGAGCACGCGAACGCCGACTACGAGGGCTGGGCACCCCACATCGCCGCGGGCGGCCTGCTCGTCATCCACGACGTCTTCCCCGACCCGGCCGACGAGTTCACCGGCCAGGCCCCCTACCGCGTCTACCTCAGGGCCCTCGCGTCCGGCGCCTTCACGGAGACCGCGGCGACGGACTCACTGCGCGTACTGCGGCGGACCGGGGCGGGGATCTGAGCGCGGGGGGCCGGGGGCACGGTTAGAGTCGCTGTCGTGTCCTACGTAGGCCCCGGCTTCGAACCGTCCCCGCCCCGCCGTCCCCGGCGTCGTCCGCTGACCGTCGCGCTCGTCGCGCTGGTGCCGGGTGCGTTGCTCGGGTGGGTGGTGTACGAGGTGGTGGGGGGTGCGGGCTCGGACGGGGGTGCCGGCGCGGTCGGTACCACGGCGTCGGCGAGTGGGCCCGTTTCGCCCAGGAGCTCGGCTGCCTCGTCGGCCGGGTCGGGGGATGACAAGCCGGGCGGGACGCCGAAGGCGAGTCCCACGCCGACGGCCTCGGCGCCCGCCGTCTCCGGGCCGCTCAAGGGCAAGGTGATCGTGATCGATCCGGGGCACAACGCGGGCAACTTCCAGCACACGGCCGAGATCAACCGCAAGGTGAACATCGGTACGAACTGGAAGGAGTGCGACACCACGGGGACGGCCACCAACTCCGGCTACAAGGAGGCGGAGTTCACCCTGGACGTGGCCCACCGGATGCGCACGCTGCTTCAGGCGCAGGGCGCCACGGTGAAGCTGACGCAGGACGGCGACCGGCCCTTCGGGCCGTGTGTGGACGAGCGGGCCCGGATCGGCAACCAGGCAGGGGCCGACGCGGTCGTCTCGGTCCACGCGGACGGTTCGGGGGCCGGTAACCGCGGCTTCCACGTCATCCTCCCGGGGAGTGTGAACGAGGGCGCCGCCGACACCCGTTCGATCGTCGGCCCCTCGCGGGCCCTCGGTGAGCGCGTCGCGGGCAACTTCGTGCGGGCGACAGGCAGCGCCCCCTCCAACTACATCGGCGGCGGTACCGGTCTCGACACCCGTACGGACCTGGGCGGTCTCAATCTGTCAACGGTTCCCAAGGTGTTCATCGAGTGCGGCAACATGCGCGATAGCAAGGACGCGGCGTTGCTCACCAGCGGCGCCTGGCGGCAGAAGGCGGCGCAAGGGATCTCTGATGGAATCGTGAGTTTCCTGCGCGGGTAGTGATCAGCCCCTTGATCCTGGCGGACACCTTGTTCTCACGGACGATAGTGTCGTCCCTACGATGAGGGGCCACCCCCGCGCTTCACACCGGGGCCTGACGGCGACATGGTGACAGCGAGCCTCCTACCGACGACGAGACGACCTGCGAAGGACCGACTGAAGTGAATATCCGCTCCCTCACTAGAGGCGACGGCGTGGTGATCGGAGCAGCGGTCTTGCTGTTCATCGCCTCGTTCCTCGACATCTACTCGATCGACGGGGTCCCGGACGGTTACGACCTCCCCAGCCTCTGGGCGAGCGGGCCGGTCGTGCTCGGAGTAGTGCTGGCGGGGATCATCGGCGCCGCGCTCGTCGTTGTCTCCCACGGCCTGCCGCAGGTCCCCAAGGTGGCCGGTCTGGACCTCGGCCAGTTCGGTGTGGCCTTCACGGTCTTCGCCGCCTGGAGTGCGCTCGGCAACATCTTCGACCCGGCCGGCGGCGCGAACAACGGCGGCAGCGGCGGTGGCTCGGCCGGCCCCGACGCCGGTATCGGCCTGATCCTGGCCCTCATCGCCACCCTGGTCATGGCCGCGGCCGCCCTCGCCACCCCTCTCGTCCCGGCCCTCAAGGCCGCCCTCGTCCCGGCCCCCAAGCCGCCGCAGCCGCAGCCCTACGGCGCCCAGCCGCCCGGCGGTTACGGCTACCCCGGCGCCCCGCAGCCCGGCCAGCCGGGTCCCGGCCAGCCCGGTCAGCCCTACGGTGGACAGCCGCAGCCGGGGCAGCCGTTCGGCGGTCAGCCGCAGCAGGCCCAGCCGCCGGCTCCGGCGGCGGCGGAGTTCTCGCCGTTCTGGTTCGCCGTGCCGGTGCCGCGTCCGCTGTTCGCGGAGGACGGCTCGCCCACCCCGATCGCCGAACTGGCCCCCGGTACCTGGTACCTGGCGGTCGAGCAGCGCGGCCCGGCGCTGGTCGCGCAGACGCAGGACGGCCGCCGCGGCGTCCTCCAGGACACCTCGGGGATCCAGCGCGGCTGAGCCCCGACCCCCTTCGACAACGGCCCCTCGCCCTTCCGGGTGCGGGGCCGTTGTCGTACAGTCGCCCCCTCCACTGGCTGACGCCCCGTCAGGAGGCTGGCATGCGGCTCGGTCTGGCGCTCGGCTACTGGGGCCGCGGCCCCTCCCCCGACCACGTGCCGCTCGCCCAGGAGGCCGAACGGCTCGGCTACGACTCGGTGTGGACCGCGGAGTCGTGGGGCTCCGACGTCTTCACCCCGCTCACCTGGATCGCGGCGCACACCTCCCGGATCCGGCTGGGCACGGCGGTCGCGCAGATGGCGGCCCGCTCCCCGACCACGACGGCGATGCACGCGCTGACCCTGGACCATCTCTCCGGCGGGCGGGTGCTGCTCGGGCTCGGGCTGTCCGGTCCGCAGGTGGTGGAGGGCTGGTACGGGCGGCCGTTCCCGGCGTCCCCGCTGACCGCGACGAGGGAGTACGTCGACGTCGTACGGCAGGTGCTGCGGCGGGAGGCGCCGGTGGCCGTGGACGGACGCTTCCACTCCCACCCCTACCGCGGCCCGGACGCCACCGGCCTCGGCAAGGCGCTGAAGTCCATCACGCATCCCCTGCGCCCCGATCTGCCGGTCCTCCTCGGTGCCGAGGGGCCGAAGAACGTGGCGCAGACGCTCCGCATCGCGGACGGCTGGCTCCCGCTGTACTGGTCCCCGGACCGCCCCGAGGCGTACGGCACGCTGGAGGACCTGCGCGAGGGCTTCCTCGTGGCCCCCATGGCGCAGGTCCGCGTCTGCGACGACGTCGCCGAAGGACTCCTGCCCGTCAAGACGATGCTCGGCTTCTACATCGGCGGGATGGGCCACGCGGCCCGCAACTTCCACGCCGACCTGATGGGACGCATGGGGTACGAGGAGGAGGCGCGCAGGATCCAGCGCCTGTTCCTGGAGGGCCGCCGCGAGGAGGCCGTCCTCGCCGTCCCGGACGCCTTCGCCGACGAGATCTCGCTGGTCGGACCGCGCGAACGCATCGCCGAGAAGCTGGAGTCGTGGCGCAAGGGCCCGGTCACCGACCTGCTGGCACTGGCACCGGACGCGCGGACGCTGCGGGTGCTGGCGGAGCTCAACACCTGAGGCCCGCTCAGTGGAAGACGGACACCGGGTCCAGGGTGAGTTCCGCCGTCGTGGGGTTCCAGACGCGGACCCGGCCCAGGCAGGTGGCCGGGAACTCGCCCTCCGCGTAGTCCTCGACGCGGAACTCCTCGCGGACCCAGTTCTCCTTGCAGGTGATCTTCACATGGGCGGCCAGCTCGCCCGGGCCGTAGCGGGCGCGCAGCACCATGCCGCCGCCGTCCGCGCGGCGGGCCGTGAACAGGCCGGTGACCAGGACGAAGTCGGAGCGTACGGCGGTCAGGGAGGCCGTCGAGCGGTCCGCGGCGGCGGACAGGGTCCTGGCGAGTGTCCCGTTGGGGTCGAGGCGTCCGGTGGCGAGGTCGGCGTCCACCACCCAGTCGCGTGCCCGCAGCTTGTCCATGATCAGGCTCAGCGCCTTCATGGGGGTGTTCTGCTCCAGGTACTCGACCACGCGTTCCTTGGTCTCGTCGTGCTGGGCCTTGCCGCCGGCCGTGCCGAACCGGGCGAACATGCCCAGCCCGCGGACGGTGGCGACCTTGGCGGCGACGGCCATCTCCCCGGTGTTGGGGATACCGTGCATGTCGGCGATGTCCTTGACCCACGTCTCGTTGACGTAGATGCACATGCCGGAGATCACCGGCGGCGCATCGCCACGCCATCCCGACCACGGCCTCCAGCGCGCCAGGGCGTACTGGAGCAGCACGCCGAGGCAGGCCGCCGTTCCGAGCCACACGGCCATCCACGGCCACCACTGGCTCCACCACTGACTGTCAACGACACCCACGGATCTCCTTGAAGGCCTCGGAGAGCGAGGACCGGCCGGCGTCGACCATGCGTCCGCCGGTCACGTCGGCCGCCTTGCGCAGGGCGGCCGCGTCGGCCTCGCCGAAGTGGACGGGGAAGGTGGGTACTTCGCGCACCTCGGGGCCGAGCGCCCGGTACCGGCGCAGGAACTCCTCATAGCCGATGCCCGCGTTGTTCTCGCCGTCCGTCATCAGGACGACGGAGACGGGGCGTCGCGGCTCCTCGCGGACCGCGTCGGCGGCGAGGCGGTAGCCGTGGGCGAGGGCCGACCAGACGGCGGTGGCGTCGCCGAAGCCGCCGTCGGCCACGGTGTCGCCGAGCGTACGGAGGTCCCGGTCGTCCCGGACGGTCACCGTGCGCTCCTCCAGCACCCGCCCGCCGAACCGTACGACCGTCAGCCGCTCCCCCCGGTAGAAGCGGGCGAACTTGCCGGTGGAGGTCGGGTCGGCCCCGCTGAGGTCGGCGAACGCGGCACGCAGGGCGGCGATCCGCGGGCCGCGCATCGAGCCGGAGAAGTCCAGCAGGAAGACCACCTGGTCGGTGGTGCGCCGGGCCGGATCGCCGTAGTCGGCGACCAGGCGTTCCACGATGGACAGCCGGTCGGGGAAGGACAGCGCGTTGCCGACCGCGGCCCGCAGCGGCGGCGCGGGGGTGACGTCCTGGTTCACCGGGCGGCGCCAGGTGAGCCGCGTCAGCTCCCGCTGTGTGTCGGTCCGCAGCAGCCAGTCCACGACCTTCCGGTACGCCGGCCGCTGCCGGGTGTCGAGCAGGAGCAACGGGAAGTCGGACAGCACCATGCCGTCCTCGGGATGGACGATCTCCAGGGGCGCGCGCAGCCTGTCCGTGGCGTTCAGCGACAGCAGTTCGGACTCGTGGGCGATCAGCGCGTCGGCCCGGCCCGGCTGTCGTACGTAGGTGTCGATCAGGTCGCGGGAGCCGGCCGCGGTGAGGGTCTGGCCGGAGCGGAAGCCGCGCAACCGGTCGCAGGAGACGTCCTGTTCGCGCAGCGCGCTGCCGGTGCCGGCGGCCGCGGTGGCGACACCGACCAGCGCCGCCCGTCCGGTGTCGCTGGCGCGCGGGTCGGCCATCCCGAACCGTACGGTGCCGTCGGCGGCCGCGTCCGCGATGTCCGCCCACGACAGGCGTCCGCCGGGGACCCTGTCCCGCAGGGTGTCCGCGGTCTCGGGGGTGAGGCCGACGACCACCGGCGAGCGCATGATCGCGGTCGACTCGGGCCGGGCCGCCCCGCCGCCGGAGTCCCGCAGCCGCAGCAGATAGGAGCGGTCGGAGGCGGGCCAGGCGAGGTCGTAGGCCGGGTTCCGGGCGCCCGCCAGGTCGGCGGTCGCCTTGTAGTCCATCTCCAGCCGGACCCCGGTGTCCTCCTCCAGCCGGCCCAACAGTGGTTGTACGTCGGCGAGTTCAGGGCTGGCCAGGACTCTCAGGGTGACGTCGTCCCCGTCCCGTGTGCAGGCGGAGAGCAGCGGGGCGAGCAGGCCCAGGGCGAGACAGGCGGTGAGGGTGCGCGCGTAGGGGCGCGTGGGGCTCACGGGGTGTCTCCGACGGGCGGCGGGCAGTCGCCCACGTAGTCGATGATCTTCTCCAGGATGTCCAGGCCGGGCTCGTACACCTTGGTGCGGTCGCGGTTGGGGGTCGGGACCTGTATGCCGTTCTCGTCCAGGTGGGCGTTGAGCTGCTCGCTGGTGCCGTCCTCGCCGGAGAAGCGGACGCGGAAGCCCAACTCGATGGCACGGCGGCGCAGTTCGGGGTCGGTCGCGATCAGGCCGACCAGCTTGTCGCCCTTGCCGCTGAGGGAGATGAGCTGCGGCTCGGTGAGGGCGTAGGGGGTGGGATAGAGCAGCACCCGGCTGGAGTCCTGGCGGTGGTGTCTGCGCTCGTAGTCGATCTGGTGGGCCAGGTACTGGTGCTCGTAGATCAGGGAGATGGGCGCGATGCTCTCGCCGAGGGCCGAGAGGTAGCTGTCGGCCTGCTCGTCGGCCCACATGCCCTGGAGGTCGATGAGGGGTTTGATTCGCGCGGCCACGTCCAGGGCCTCCCGGGAGGCCTTGTCCTGGTCCGGTTCGCCCGCGCCGGGTGTGCTGTCGTCGTTCTTCACGAAGGCGAGGATGCTCAGGTAGGTGCCCGCGGCGTTGGACTCGCAGACGCTGGACGTGCGCACGAGGACCCGTCCGCTGTTGCTGTTCCCGCCCTTGTCGAAGCCGATGCCGTTCCAGGTGTCGGCCCGCTCGACCGTGCCGTCCCTGTCCTGGTCGCCGATGTCCCGCTTGCCGTCCCGGCCGTCGAGCAGGCCCGTGAAATTCTCCATGTCGAGGTCGTAGTAGAGCGTCCGGCCGCCGCCGCGGGCCGGTTGCGGGGTGGCGACACCCGCCCGTACCAGCGTCTCGGCGTAGTCCCGGAACGTGCCGAGGACCAGCGGCGAGACAAAGGGCCGTACCGAACGCACGGAGTGGTCCTGCCGGTTGAGGATCAGCTTGGCCGCGGGCTGCCCGGACGGGAAGACGACGTCCATGCCCTTCAGGGACTGCGTGGCGATGCCCCGGGAGCCGAGCCGGTGGATGTCCACGCGGATGCCGTGCTTCAGGAGCAGCCGGCGCACCTCGGGGTCCCTGAAGTAGTCGGACTTGGAGGCCATGCGGGCCTCGATCGTGGTGATCGTCTCGAAGGGGCGCAGGGTGTTGCCCGAGACCAGCAGGGAGATCAGCCCGGCGAGGGCCAGCGGAAGCGCGACGGCCACATGCCGGGGTAAGCGGCGCCGCTCCCGGCGGCGGGTGGTGAGTCGGGGTTCCGCGAGGGGACGCGGGGTGTCGGGGGCGGACGGGGCGTGCGATCTGTCTGTGTCGGACACCGGCTCTCCTGCCTCTCCAGGGGCAGGAGCATGGGTGACCATGCCGAACGTCCCGCGTCATCACGATGTACCCCGACGGAAGGGAAGGAGAACCACGGTTGGCGTTTCAAACAGGGATTCGGGGCCATCCGATAGGCATGTCTCGATATCGCAGCGGTTCCAATTCCGCGGGCACGGTCATCGCCATCGTCGCGGACATCATGGCCGTCATCCTCGGCCTGTGGATCCTGATGTACCTCCTGGACGCGAACCGGGGCAACGACCTGGTCCAGTTCGTCCACGACGCGGCCAACTGGCTGGCCGGCTGGTCCCGCGACCTGTTCACCTTCGACGAGGCCTGGGCCCGAGTGGTCGCCGGCTACGGCCTGGCAGCGGTGGTCTACCTGTTCATCGGCCACGCGATAGCCAACAGGGTCCACCGCCACTAGGGGCGGCCTTCAGGCGCAACAATCCGGGTCGAGCCCCAAAGGCAACCGTTCCCCACCGAACACCGCACACGTGGCCTCGTGTCCACCCAGCGCCGCCACCGCCAGCAGCAACGAACCCACCGTCCACGTCGTCAGCTCGCGCGGCCAGATCGCGTCGTCCTCGAAGACATAGCCGGTCCAGTACAGCCCGGACTCGTCGTCCCGCAGATGCCGGATCGACTTCAGGATCTCCAGCGCACGGTCGGACTCGCCCATCACCCAGAGCGTCAGGGCGAGTTCGGCCGACTCACCCCCCGTCACCCAGGGGTTGGGCACGACACACCGCACCCCGTACTCCGGCACGACGAACCGCTCCCAGCCGTCCTCCACCCGGGACTTGGCCTCGGCGTCGGTCAGGGCGCCGCCCAGCACGGGGTAGTACCAGTCCATCGAATAGCGGTCCTTGTCGAGGAACCGCTCCGGATGCCGGCGGATGGCGTGCCGCACCGCCCCCACCGCCAACTCCCAGTCCGGCTGCGCCTCTTCGCGCTGCTCGGCGATCGCGAGCGCGCACCGCAGCGCGTGGTGGATCGAGGAGGACCCGGTCAGCAGCGCGTCCGTGGTGAACGTGCCGTCGTCCTCGCCCTTCCAGCCGATCTCCCCGCCGGGCTGCTGGAGCCGCAGCACGTACTCGACGGCCGCGTAAACGGTCGGCCACATGCCGTCGAGGAAGGTGTCGTCGCCGGTGGAGAGGTAGTGGTGCCAGACGCCCACCGCGATGTAGGCGACGAAGTTCGTCTCCCGGCCGCGGTCGGTGACCTGGGCGAAGTCCCCGTCCTGGTAGGCCGCGTACCAGGAACCGTCCGCGTTCTGGTGGCGCGCGAGCCACTCGTACGCCCGCTCGGCGGCCTCGTGCTCGCCGGCCGCGTCCAGAGCCATCGCGGCCTCGGTGTGGTCCCACGGGTCGAGGTGGTGACCGCGGAACCACGGGATCGCCCCGTCCTCGCGCTGCACGGCGAGGAGACCGGCGACGGTCGCGGCGGCCTGCTCGGCGGTGAGGACCCCGGGCAGGACGAGGTGTTCTGTCCGGGACGCCGTCACCGGGCGTCCACGGCGGGCAGGTGCGGCTTGGTCGCGTAGGCCACGAAGCTCTTGCCGATCAGCGGGTTGAGCGCCTGCTCGGCGACCCGGGTGGCCAGCGGTTTCTTCATGATGTCCCAGACCAGCAGCTTGTGGTACGCCCGTACCGGCAGCGCCTTGTCGTTGTCGACGCCGAACGCGCACTTCAGCCACCAGTACGGCGAGTGCAGCGCGTGGGCGTGGTGGGTGCCGTAGGGCTTGAGCCCGGCCTCGCGGATCTTGTCGAGCAGTTCGTCCGCCCTGTAGATGCGGATGTGGCCGCCCTCGACCTCGTGGTAGGCGTCGGACAGTGTCCAGCAGACCTTCTCGGGTCCGTAGCGCGGGACGGTGATGGCGATCCGGCCGCCGGGCCTGAGCACGCGGACCATCTCGGCGAGTACGCCCTTGTCGTCCGGGATGTGCTCCATCACCTCGGAGATGATGACGACGTCGAAGGACTCGTCGGGAAAGGGCAGGGCGAGCGCGTCGCCCTCCATCGCCGTGGCACTCGCGCCCTCGGGTGCCTCGCCCGCCTCCTTCATCGCCGCGAACCACTTGGCGACCTCGCGGATCTCCTCGCCGTTCTGGTCCAGCGCCACGACCTGGGCGCCGCGCCGGTAGCACTCGAACGCGTGCCGTCCGGCACCGCAGCCGAGGTCCAGGACACGGTCGCCCGGGGCGAGCGGGAACCGGGAGAAGTCGACGGTCAGCACGTGGCCCTGCTTTCGGGGTGGGAATCGACGTCGGTCAGGGGCGCGGCGACGGCCGCGGGGCGGGCGTCCGGTACGCCGCTCGCGGTGGCTGCCGCGGGCCGGGCGGCAGGCGTGGCCGCGGAGCGGGCGATGGCCTCGCGGTATCGGGCCACCGTGCCCTCGGCGGCCCGGGCCCAGGTGAAGCGGTCCAGTACGCGCTCACGGCCGGCGCGGCCCAGGCGGGCACGGAGCTCCGGGTCGCCCAGCAGGCGGCTCAGGGCGGCGGCCAGGGCCCCCGGGTCCGCCGGGGGCACCGCCAGACAGGTCTCGCCGTCCCGGCCGGCCACCTCCGGGATCGCGCCGCCCGTCGTCGCGACGAGCGGGGTGCCGGTGGCCATGGCCTCCGCGGCCGGCAGGGAGAAGCCCTCGTAGAGCGACGGTACGCAGGACACCTCGGCCGAGCGGACCAGGTCGACCAGTTCGGCGTCCGATATGCCCTTGACGAACTCGACGGCGCCTTCGAGGCCGTAGCGCTCGATCGCGGCGGCGACGGGGCCCTCCTCGGGCCTCTTGCCGACGACGACGAGGTGGGCGTGGGGCCGCTCGGTGCGGACCTTGGCCAGCGCCTCGACCAGGAAGACCAGGCCCTTGAGCGGGACGTCCGCGCTGGACGTCGTGACGATCCGGCCCGGGACCACCGGCACCGAGGGGTCCGGGGAGAAGAGGTCGGTGTCGGCGCCGATGTGGACCACGTGGATACGGTCCTCGCGGACGCCCAGGTCCTCGATGATCTCCGTACGGGAGGTGCCGGAGACGGTGAGCACCAGGGGCAGGCGGCGGGCCACCCGCTTCTGCATCCGGGTGAAGGCGTACCAGCGGCGCACCGAGTACCGGCGCCACCGGCCGTCCGCCGCGGCCAGCTCCAGCCGCCGGTCCACGGTGATGGGGTGGTGGACGGTGGTGACCAGCGGGGCGCCGACGTCGCCCAACAGGCCGTAGCCGAGGGTCTGGTTGTCGTGCACGACGTCGAACTCGCCGCGGCGGGCGCGCAGATGGCGGCGGGCGCGCAGGGAGAAGGTGAGCGGTTCGGGGAAGCCGCCGGTCCACATCGTCGCCACTTCGAGCGCGTCGATCCAGTCGCGGTACTCGCCGCGTCCCGGGGTGCGGAAGGGGTCGGGCTGGCGGTAGAGATCGAGGCTCGGCAGCTCGGTGAGGCCGAGGCGGTGGGCGTACTCCGCGCCCGCGTCAAGGACGGGGTAGGGCTGGGAACCGATGACCTCGACCCGGTGGCCGAGGCGGGCCAGCTCGCGCGAGAGGTGCCGTACGTAGACCCCCTGGCCCCCGCAGAACGGGTTCCCCTTATAGGTGAGGAGTGCGATGTGGAGCGGTCGCTCGCCGTCGGCGGCCAGGTCCTGAGGAGACCCCGCCTGACTGGCCTCAGCGGTCACTCTGGGCCCCCTTCTGCCTGCACTGTCCCGCGAGACTACGACGGGACGCTAATCTAGAACAAGTTTCAGACTTGATCGTTAAGTCGGCTCTGAATCTACCGGCAGGTAAGGACGCTGCGAGCAGTGGATCAGGTGATTCACGCCACGACCGGGCACCCTGTTCTGCTGAGCGATCGCACGCCCTCACCGACTGTCAGGGAACGGGACCCATGCCTGCGGAAGTCAGCACCCAGCGACCTGTCTCACCGCCCCTCACCGAGCGGCAGGAGGCCCGGCGTCGCCGCATCCTGCACGCGAGCGCGCAGTTGGCGAGCCGGGGCGGTTTCGACGCCGTCCAGATGCGCGAGGTCGCCGAGTCCTCGCAGGTGGCGCTCGGCACGCTCTACCGCTACTTCCCGTCCAAGATCCATCTGCTGGTCGCCACGATGCAGGACCAGTTGGAGCACATGCACGGCACCCTGCGGAAGAAGCCGCCGGCCGGCGAGACGGCGGCGGAGCGGGTGGCGGAGACGCTGATGCGGGCCTTCCGGGCGCTCCAGCGCGAGCCGCACCTGGCGGACGCGATGGTCCGCGCCCTCACCTTCGCCGACCGCAGCGTCTCCCCCGAGGTCGACCAGGTCTCCCGGCAGACCACGCTGATCATCCTGGACGCGATGGAGTTGGAGAACCCGACGCCGGAGCAGCTCTCCGCGGTCCGGGTCATCGAGCACACCTGGCACTCGGCGCTGATCACCTGGCTCTCGGGCCGCGCCTCGATCGCCCAGGTGAAGATCGACATCGAGACGGTGTGCCGGCTCATCGACCTGACGGACCCGGAGGGCAACAGGGGATGAGCGGCGAGGAGTTGACCGCAGGACGACCGCGGGACGACCGCGAAAGACCTACGAGACGGGTTTCCTCGGTCCGACCGTCGACGTCGGCCCCGGCGGATCCCGCGGCATTCACGTCGCCGTAGGGTCTCGCGGAAGTCGGCTACTCCGGTCGAAACCTTCACTCGTCTCGTAGGCCACTTCCAGGATAGAACTCCCGTATGGGGATGCAACCCCCCAAAGGGAACTTTTTTATTCCTCCGGCGGGAACACCGGCTCCCCGCTGCCCAGCAGCGTGATCATGATGGCCTCCACCGGGCAGGCCTCCGCCGCGGCCAGCACCTTCTCGTTGGCGTCGGTCTCCGCCTCGACGGGGTGGGACTGGCGTCCCGCGTCGAGGCGGAAGCCGTCCGGGGCGTGGTGGACGCAGCTCGCGGAGCCGATGCACAGGGAGCGGTCGACCTCGATCTGCCAGCGGTCGCCCATGCCCGTTCAGCCCTCCCAGCCGGCCGGCAGATGGATCATCTTGTGCTCCAGGTACTCGCCGTACCCTTCCGGCCCGAACTCCCTTCCCAGGCCAGAGCTCTTGTAGCCGCCGAACGGGCCCAGCATGTCGAGGCTGAAGGTGTTCACCGAGTACGTCCCGGTACGGACCCCGCGGGCCACCTCGATGCCGCGCTCCACGTCCGCCGTCCACACGCTGCCGCTCAGGCCGTAGTCGGAGTCGTTCGCGATCTTCAGCGCCTCGGACTCGTCACCGTAGGGCAGGAGACAGATCACGGGTCCGAAGATCTCCTCGCGGGCTATGCGCATGGAGTTGTCGACGTCGCCGAAGAGGGTCGGCTCGACGTACCAGCCCTTGTCCAGGCCGGGCGGGCGTCCGCCGCCGGTGAGGATCTTCGCGCCCTCCTCCTGGCCGATGCGGATGTAGTCGAGGTTGCGCCGCTGCTGGCGTTCGGCGACGAGTGGGCCGACCTGGGTCGCCGGGTCCAGCGGGTCGCCGACGACGAGGGCGCCTGCCGCCGCCGCGAAGGCCTCGGCGAACTCGTCGTAGCGCGAGCGCGGCAGCAGGATGCGGGTCTGGGCCACACAGGCCTGTCCGTTGTTCATCCAGGCCGCCGGGACGACCCCGGCCACCGTCGTCTCGACGTCCGCGTCCGGCAGGACGACCGCCGCCGACTTGCCGCCCAGTTCCAGGGTGAGACGGGTGAGGTTGCGGGAGGCCACCTCCATCACGCGCTTGCCGGCCGCGACCGAGCCGGTGAAGGAGACCTTGTCCACGCCAGGGTGCCCGACCAGGTACTCGCTGACCTCGCGGTCGGCGGGGAGGATGGACAGGACGCCCTCCGGCAGCCCGGCCTCCTTCGTGATGTCGGCCAGGATGTAGGCGTCCAGCGGCGACTCGGGCGACGGCTTGAGCACCACCGTGCAGCCGGTGAGCAGGGCGGGGGCGAGCTTGGCGGCGGCCACGAACTGCGGGACGTTCCACGGCACCACGGCGGCGACGACACCGACCGGTTCGCGCCGGACGAGGATGCGGCCGAGGACTCCGTCGCGGGTCTCCTCGTACGTGAAACCCCGCGCGACCGTGATCGCCGAGTCCCACACCATCATCGCGCCGAGGGCCTGGGCCAGGACGCTCCAGGAGTACGGCGAGCCGTTCTCGGAGGAGATCATCCGCGCGATCTCCTCGTGCCGCACGGCGATCGCGTCCTTGATCCTGCCGACGACCTCGATCCGCTCCTCCAGCGACATCCGCGGCCAGGGCCCCTCGTCGAAGGCGGTGCGCGCGGCGGCGACGGCCCGGTCCACGTCCCCGGTCGAGGCGTGCGGGACGCGTCCGATGACCTCCTCGGTGTGCGGGGAGACCACCTCGATGACGTCCTTGCCCAGGGGGTCGGTCAACTCCCCGCCGATGAACAGCTGTCCGTGTTCCACGAGCTCGGTCATGGCGACTCCCTGAGACTCTCCGTGACTCCCTGACGATCCATCAGATACGGCACTGATACCAGTTCCACTCGGAGGAGTCCACGGAGCGCACGTCATCCGGTTGATGACCTCGGGCTCCCATCGAAACGCGTTCTAGTTATACTCGGGCTCGCGTGGCCGGAACGCGGTGATTGGGGAACCCATGACGCAGGTGTACGACCACGGCGGCGGTGTCCGGGCCCTTCGGGTCCCGATCCCGGACAACCCTCTCGGCCACACGCTCGTGTACGTCGTCGACACCGACCGCGGACCGGTGCTCGTCGACACCGGCTGGGACGACCCGGACTCCTGGGACACCCTCGTGGCGGGGCTGGACGCGTGCGGGACCTCGGCCGGACAGATCCACGGCGTGGTCGTCACCCACCACCACCCCGACCACCACGGCCTGTCGGGCCGGGTCCGGGAGGCGTCCGGTGCCTGGATCGCGATGCACGAGGCGGACGGCGCGATCGTGCGGCGTACCCGGGAGACCCGCCCCGAGCGCTGGTTCACCTACATGTCGGCCAAGTTGGAGGCGGCCGGCGCCCCCGAGGAGCACGTGGCCCCCCTGCGCTCCGGGGGCCGCCGTCGACACCCCGGCTTCTCCCCCGCCCTGCCCGACCGCGCGATCGTCCCCGGCGAACTGCTCGACCTCCCCGGCCGCCGGCTGCGCGCGATCTGGACCCCGGGCCACACACCCGGGCACGTCTGCCTGCACCTGGAGGAGGACCATCCCGCCCAACTCCCGGGCCACGGACGCCTGTTCTCCGGCGACCACCTGCTCCCGGAGATCACCCCGCACATCGGCCTGTACGAGGATCCCGACGACGCGACGATCACCGACCCGCTCGGTGACTACCTGGACTCCCTGGAGCGCGTCGGCCGCCTCGCCCCCGCCGAGGTGCTCCCCGCCCACCAGCACGCCTTCACTGACGCGGGCGCACGCGTACGGGAGTTGCTCGCCCACCACGAGGACCGCCTCACCGGCCTGCTCACCCTCCTGGCCGAGCCCCTCACCCCCTGGCAGCTCGCCGAACGCATGGAGTGGAACCGGCCCTGGTCGCAGATCCCCTACGGCTCCCGCACGATCGCCGTCTCCGAAGCCGAGGCGCATCTGCGACGCCTGGTGAAGCTGGGGCGGGCGGAGGCGGTGACGGGGGGCGAGCCGGTGACGTACGTGGCGGTGTAATCCACTCGCGGTCGGCACCCGCCCGCTGATACCAAAAACAATCATGGACCCCTTGGAACAACTCCTCGCCGAACGCGCCTGCGAACGCCTGATCATCGACTTCACCCACCGCCTCGACCTGGGCGAACCCGCCTCCGTGGCCGAGCTGTTCACCGAGGACGGCGTGTGGCAGTGGCCCGCGGGCAACCGCCTGATCAAGGGCCGCGAGTCCCTGCGCACCTACTTCGGCTCCCGCCCCGCCGACCGCCTGTCCCGCCGCACGATGTCCAACATCCTGGTCACGGTCACCCCGCCCGACACGGCCACGGCGACCTCCTACTTCACGACCTACCGCGTCGACGGCCACACCGGCGGCACGACCCCCGTCCCCTCCGGCCCCCCGGTCCAGGTCGGCCACTACGACGACACCTTCCACCACACACCCGACGGCACCTGGCTGCTTGCCTCCCGGGTCTTGCATCTGGCGTTCGGGGGGCCTACTCCGCGCCGGGACGACAACCGCGTGTAGTTTGACCCGGCCCCCCGAGCGGTCTAGGCAAAGCCCGGTGCGGTGCCGCGCCCCGAAAGGGGCGCGAGGCTGTATCGATATGTGGCTCCGCCGCGTGGGCGCCACCAGCCCCCACTCACCCGCAGATTCACCACCGCCCTTCCAGCGGAGCGCCAAGGCAGCCCACCGGTGTCTCCCTACGGGCCGGTACAGTGGCGGGGTCGTATCACACCCGTACGGGGGGAAGCCGGTGCAAATCCGGCGCTGACCCGCAGCCGTGAACCGTCCGTGGGGGCGGTGAGCCGGATTGCCCCGGACGGGACGTGACCGGCTCACGTGCACCGGCAACCGGCCGGTGTGCGGCACCGTCGAGGGATACGGAGCCGAGCCGCCGGGGGTGTCCCGTGCTGCCCGGCTCTCCACAGGAGAGGCACCCGCCGATCATGAACGTCCGCCGCAGCGCCGCGGCCCTGGCCGCCGTCACCGCCCTGACCGGCGCCGCCGCCGCGCCCGCCGTCGCCGCCAGCCCGTCCCCCTCCGCGTCCCCGACGCTCCCGTCCGGGCTGTACGGCAGCGCGGATCCGACGTACGACGGGGTCTGGCGCCAGTCCCTCGCCCTGCTCGCCCAGGACACAGTGGGTGTGAAGCCGGCGGCGCGGGCGGTGGACTGGCTGACGGGGCAGCAGTGTTCCAACGGGGCGTGGGCTCCCTTCCGCGTCGACCCCGCCCTGGCCTGCAACGCCAAGACCATGGTCGACACCAACAGCACGGCCGCCGCCGTCCAGGCCCTCGCCGCGCTCGGCGGCCACGACGACGCCACCGACAGGGCCGTCACCTGGCTGAAGTCCGCGCAGAACAAGGACGGCGGCTGGGGCTACACGGCCACCGGCGCCGGCGACACCAACTCGACCTCCGTCGTCATCGGCGCCCTGACCGCCGTGGGCGAGAAGCCGGCGGACGTGCGCAAGGGCGGCCACAGCCCGTACGACGCTCTCCAGCAGCTCGCCCTGCCGTGCGACGGTGCCGGGGCGGGGGCCTTCGCCTTCCAGCCCGACAGGGAGGGCAAGCTGGTCGCCAACGCGGACGCCACGGCGGCCGGGGTGCTCGGCGCGCTGGGCAAGGGCATGGTCGTCGAGCCGGGCGAGCGGGCCGAGGTGGGCGAGTGCGAGACGGGCCCCAAAGGACTCGCCGCCAACGGAGCCGCCCATCTCTCCCAGGCCCTCGCCAAGGACGGTCACCTGATGTCGTCGCTGCCCGGCGCGACCGACCAGCCCGACTACGGCAACACCGCCGACGCCGTGGTCGCGCTCGCCGCGCAGGGCGGGGCCGAGCGGGCCGCCGAGCCGCTGGCGTGGCTGGAGAAGAACTCCGCCGCGTGGGCGAAGCAGAGCGGCCCCGCCGCCTACGCCCAGCTGATCCTGGCCGCCCACGCGACCGGCACGAACCCGCGCGACTTCGGTGGCACGGACCTGGTGAAGCAGCTCAACGCGACGGGGCCGGCCCCGCAGCCAGCAGCGAGCAAGTCCACCGACGGCGACGCGGACTCGAAAGCAGACTCCGACTCCGACGGTTCCGGTGTCAGCGTCTGGTGGATGGTCGGCGTGGGCCTCGCCGCCGGGGCCGGCATCGGCTTCCTGATCAGCGGCCGCAACAAGAGGCAGCAGCCGTGACCCGTCGCCGTGCCGCCACGCTGCTGCCCGCCCTGGTCGCGCTCCTGCTCGTCGGGCTCGTCGCGGGCCACGCCCAGGCCGCCGGCTACCGCTACTGGTCCTTCTGGGAGCGCGACGGCGACCGCTGGGTCTACGCCACCCAGGGCCCCTCCACCACCCGCCCCTCCGACGGCACCGTCCAGGGCTTCCGCTTCGCCGTCAGCGAGGACTCCGGCGACGCGACCCGGCCCCGCGGCACGGCCGACTTCCCCACCATCTGTGCCGATACACCGGCCCAGGACGGCAGGAAACGCGTGGCCCTGGTCATCGACTTCGGCACCGTGAAGGACTCCCCCTCCGGCGAGACCCCGCCCGCCCTGCGCACGGCCTGCGCGGCCGTCTCCCCCGACGCGACCACGGCAGAGGCCCTCGCCACGGTCGCCAAGCCCCTCCGCTACGACACCCACGCCCTGCTGTGCGCGATCTCGGGGTATCCGCGCAAGGAGTGCGGGGACCCGGTGGCGGAGGCGAAGAAGCCCGCAGCCACCAAGCAGCGGGACGACTCGGACGGCGGCCCCTCGGTGGGCCTGTGGGCGGGAGTGGCCGCGGTGGCGGTGCTGGGCGGAGCGGCGGTATGGCAGGCGAGGCGTCGCAGGCATGCGCGGTAGGGGCGCGCGGCCCGTCGCCGATCGTGCCGTCGGGGCGGCGCCCGTCGGGCGGGTGCCGCCGACGCGCCCCGGCACCGCACCGCACCCCGGCGCCTGGTGGCTGTGGGCCCTGTCCCTCGGCACCGCCGCGACCCGCACCACCAACCCCCTCCTCCTCGCCCTCCTGCTCACGGTCTCCGCCTACGTCGTGGCCACCTGCCGCCCGAGCACCCCCACCGCCCACTCCTACACCGCCTTCGTCAAGCTGGCCCTGGCCGTCCTCCTCATCCGCCTGGCCTTCGCCGTACTGCTCGGCTCCCCCATCCCCGGCACGCACGTGATCGCCACCCTCCCCGAAGTCCCCCTCCCGCACTGGGCCCAGGGCATCCGCCTGGGCGGCACGATCACCGCCGAAGGCCTCCTCTTCGCGCTCTACGACGGCCTGAAACTGGCCACGCTCCTCATCTGCGTGGGCGCGGCGAACGCGCTCGCGAACCCGGCACGCCTCCTGAAGTCCCTCCCGGGCGCCCTGTACGAGATGGGCGTGGCCGTGGTCGTGGCCCTCACCTTCGCGCCGAACCTCATCACCGACGTCCAGCGTCTGCGCGCGGCCCGCCGCCTGCGCGGCCGCCCGGACCAGGGCATCCGCGGTCTGCTGCACGTCGGACTCCCGGTCCTGGAGGGCGCGTTGGAGCGCTCCGTCTCCCTCGCCGCCGCGATGGACGCCCGCGGCTACGGCCGTACCGTCGACGTCCCCGCCCCCGTCCGCCGCACCACCGCCGCGCTCACCCTCGGCGGCCTGCTGGGCGTCTGCGCGGGAACGTACGGCCTGCTGACCGCGGAGGGCGGCGGCTACGGCCTTCCCGTCCTCCTGGCGGGGCTGGCCGCCGCGCTGGCGGGCCTGCGCCTCGGCGGCCGCCGCTCCCCGCGCACCCGTTACCGCCCGGACCGCTGGGACCTCCGCGCCTGGCTGATCACCGGGTCGGGCGCGGCGGCCGCCGTCCTCATGGTCCTGGCCTCCTCCTACGACCCCGAGGCCCTGCACCCGGGCGTGGTCCCGCTCGTCGCACCCGCCCTCCCCCTCTGGCCGGCGGCGGCCGTACTCCTCGGTCTGCTGCCGGCGTTCCTCGCCCCCGCTTCCAAGGAGCAGCCGTCGTGATCCGCTTCGAGAACGTCTCCGTGACGTACGACGGCAGTGCCGAACCCACCGTCCAGGGCGTCGACTTCGAGGTCCCGGAAGGTGAACTCGTCCTGCTGGTCGGCCCGTCGGGGGTCGGCAAGTCCACCGTCCTCGGTGCCGTCAGCGGTCTGGTCCCGCACTTCACCGGCGGCACCCTGCGCGGCCGGGTCACGGTGGCCGGCCGGGACACCCGCACCCACAAGCCGCGCGAACTCGCCGACGTGGTGGGCACGGTGGGCCAGGATCCCCTCGCCCACTTCGTGACCGACACCGTCGAGGACGAACTCGCCTACGGCATGGAGTCGTTGGGCCTCGCCCCGGACGTGATGCGCCGCCGCGTCGAGGAGACCCTGGACCTCCTGGGCCTCTCCGACCTGCGCGCCCGCCCCATCGCCACCCTCTCCGGCGGCCAGCAACAACGCGTCGCCATCGGCTCGGTCCTCACCCCCCACCCCCGGGTCCTCGTCCTCGACGAACCCACCTCCGCCCTCGACCCCGCGGCCGCCGAAGAGGTCCTCGCCGTCCTCCAACGCCTCGTCCACGACCTCGGCACGACGGTCCTCCTGGCCGAACACCGCCTGGAACGAGTCATCCAGTACGCCGACCAGGTCGCCCTACTACCCGCACCGGGCGAGCCCCCGGTCCTGGGCACTCCGGCGGACATCATGGCCGTGTCCCCGGTGTACCCGCCGGTGGTGGCCCTGGGCCGACTCGCGAACTGGACCCCGTTGCCCCTGACGGTCAGGGACGCAAGGCGACGGGCATCGGCCCTACGGCAACAACTGGACGAGCGGACCAGCATCCCGACCAAGGGGCGCGGGGAACTGCGCGACCAGCCACAAACAACCCGCACCCGCCCGCAATCCGCACCCCCCACCCCACTAGGCACCCCCACCCCCCGCCGCTGGTTCCGCCGCACCCCCCAACCCCCCACCACCACCCCCACTTCCCCTCACGCGGCCGAAACCCAAGCCCTCTCCATCCGCCGCGCCCACATCCACGCCCTACGCCACATCGACCTCACCATCACCCCCGGCGAAACCATCGCCCTCATGGGCCGCAACGGCGCAGGCAAATCCACCCTCCTCTCCGCCCTCGTAGGCCTGGTGGAACCAACCGCCGGATCCGTGAGAACCGGCGGCGCCGTACCCCATCGCACACCTCCGAGGGACCTCGTCCGCAAGGTCGGCCTCGTCCCCCAGGAACCCCGCGACCTCCTCTACGCCGACACCGTCGCCGGAGAATGCGACGCCGCCGACCGTGACGCGAGCGCCGCGCCGGGCACCTGCCGGGCGCTGGTCACGGAGCTGCTCCCCGGGGTCACGGACGACATCCACCCCCGTGACCTGTCCGAGGGCCAGCGGCTCGCCCTCGCCCTGGCGGTGGTCCTGACGGCCCGCCCGCCCCTCCTGCTGCTCGACGAGCCGACCCGCGGCCTGGACTACGCGGCGAAGGCCCGCCTGGTCACCGTCCTGCGGGGACTGGCGGCCGAGGGGCACGCGATCGTCCTGGCCACGCACGACGTCGAGCTGGCCGCCGAGCTCGCCGACCGGGTGGTCCTGCTCGCCGAGGGTGAGATCATCGCGGACGGCCCGACGGCGGACGTGGTCGTCTCCTCCCCGTCCTTCGCCCCTCAGGTCACCAAGATCCTGGCGCCGCAGCAGTGGCTCACGGTGACCCAGGTGAGGCAGGCGCTGTCATGAACACAAGCCCCGTGAAGGCACGCGCCGTCGCGAGGCCGGCCCCGCAGGCCCGTGCCGTCCGCCTCGGCCCCCGCTCCATCACCACCCTCGCCCTGGTCAGCGCGGTCGGCATCGCAGCCTTCGGCTGGCCCTTCCTCGCACCACCCGACTCCCAGATCAGCGCACACGCCGCGGACGCCCCCTGGCTCTTCGCCGGCCTGCTGGCCCTCCTCGTGGCGGTGGTCGCGGCGACGATCTCGGAGTCCGGCCTCGGCCCGAAGGCGGTGGCGATGCTGGGCGTGCTGGCGGCGACGGGGGCCGCGCTGCGTCCGATCGGCGCCGGGACGGCCGGGATCGAGCCGATGTTCTTCCTGATGGTGCTCAGCGGCCGGGTCCTGGGCCCCGGCTTCGGCTTCGTCCTCGGCTCGGTGACGATGTTCGCGTCGGCGCTGCTGACGGGCGGGGTGGGGCCGTGGATGCCGTTCCAGATGCTGGCGATGGGCTGGTTCACGATGGGCGCGGGCCTGCTGCCGGGCCCCGACCGTCTGCGCGGCCGTACGGAACTGGCGATGCTCGCGGGCTACGGCTTCCTAGCCGCGTTCGCCTACGGCACGGTGATGAACCTGGCCGGCTGGCCCTTCATGGGGACCCTCGCCTCGTCCGTCGCCTTCGACCCGGACGCGGCCGTGCCCGCCAACCTGGCGCGTTTCCTCGCGTACTGCGTGGCCACCTCGCTGGGCTGGGACCTGGGCCGGGCCCTGGTCACCGTCGTCCTGACGCTCACCCTCGGCCGCACCCTCCTCAAGGCCCTGCGGCGCGCCACCCGCCGGGCCGCCTTCGAGGCCCAGGTCACATTCGAGGCTCCCGAGGGCCCGCGAGCGGTGAAGCACCCCACATGACCCACATCACCTACTACCCGGAACAGTAGGACAAGTCAGACATTCAACCTTCGCCACACCCCACCTGACCTGCACTTTGAGACCTGGCTCACACGATGCACCCCACCTCCGGATGCGACCACAACTAGTAAAAGGGGTCATTGCGGACACCTTCCGAGCCTGCTTCTCTGGACGACGTCGCACGGTGCCGACGAGCCCCACGGGCCTCGGAGCTCCCGCAAGTCCCTCGGGTCTGCACGCGACGCCCCTGTCCCCGAAGAAAAGGTTCTCCGTGTCCGTCTCCCGCATCGTCCGCCGCATCGCTTCCCCGAAGAAGGCCATCACCACCGTCGCGATGGCCGCCGCCACCGCCGGCCTGGTCCTGACCGCGGCGCCCGCTCAGGCGGCCACGACCGACTCCTCCACCCACGCCAAGGCCATCGCGCAGAAGCTGATCCCGAACGACGCCCAGTACGCCGCGTTCAGCAAGATCGTCGAGCACGAGAGCGGCTGGGACGTCGACGCCACGAACAGCTCCTCCGGCGCCTACGGCCTGGTCCAGGCCCTCCCGGGCTCCAAGATGGCCTCGGCCGGCTCCGACTGGAAGACCAACGCCGAGACCCAGATCGAGTGGGGCCTCGACTACATGAACGACCGCTACGGCAGCCCCACGGCCGCCTGGGCGTTCTGGCAGGCCAACGGCTGGTACTGAGCCCCGCTCCCAGCCCCCTCTGTCGCGAAGGCGGCGGCCCACGATCCCCGGGCCGCCGCCTTCGTCTTACCCACCTGTGGCGCCCTTCGTCTTACCCGCCCGTGGTGGACTGGATCGCGCCCCGCCCGTCCGGACCACCGACCGGAGACCGTCACATGAGCACAGCCGAGAGCGCCGAGGTCGACGTCCCCGACGGGCGGGAGGAGCGCGGGCTGCGGCTGGTGCCGGTGCTGCTGGCGTTGACGGTGGTCAGCGGGCTGATCGACGCGGTGAGCTATCTCGGGCTCAGCCATGTCTTCACCGCGAACATGACGGGCAACGTGGTGGTGCTGGGCTTCGCCGCGGCCGGAGCGCCGGGCTTCTCGGTGCCGCACGCGGCGGCCTCGCTGGGGTGCTACCTGGTGGGCGCGGTGGTCGGCGGCCGGGTCGCGGTCCGGCACGGCACCGGCTCCCGCCGGACCTGGGTCCGGCGCACCCTGGCCGTCGAGACGGTCCTGCTGGGCGCGTGCGCGGCGACGGCCTTCGCGGCGCCCCACGCGACGACCACCGTCTACGCCCTCATCGTCGTCACGGCCTTCGCCATGGGCCTGCGCAACGCGACCGTCCGCCGCCTGGGCATCCCCGACCTCACCACGACCGTGCTGACGATGACCCTCACCGGCCTGGCCGCCGACTCCCGCGCGGGCGGCGGCACCGGCGCCCGCACCCCCCGCCGCGCGGCCTCCACGATCGCCATGATCGGCGGCGCCGTCCTCGGCGCGTGGCTGGTCCTCCACCACGGGCTGGCCATCCCGCTGCTGCTCGCCACCTTGACGGTCGGAGTACTGGCGCTGGTGACCTCGGGACGGGAGTAGCCCGCGACTCCCCGCCGGCCGAGCCGGTCTAGGGGATGTGTCGGGGACATCCCGGAGCGGTTGGGGGACATCCCGGATGGGCGGGGCATGGCGGTGATAGCACCATCGGCCTCATGACATCCCAGGCACCCCTCCCCCTCTCCCGCCGCACCCTGGTCCGCGCCTTCGCCGCGGGCGCCGTTCTCGCCGTGGCGGCCGGCGGTACGGCGTCCGCGGCATCGGCCGCCGCACCGACCACCGCCGAGGCCACCGCCGCCCCTCTCCTCGACACCCGCGCCTTACAGGCCGCGATCTCCGATCTCGACCACCCGCACGCCACCTCCGCGCAGTTGTACGCCTTTCACGGGACGGAGCGCTGGTACGGCACCGCCGGGGTCGCCGAGCTGGGTACCGGGCGGGCTCCTCGGCCCGGTGACCGATTCCGGGCGGGGAGTGTCACCAAGGCGTTCGTGGCGACCGTGGTTCTCCAACTGTGGAGGGAGGGGCGGCTGAAGCTCGATGCGCCCCTCGCGCGCTATCTGCCGGGGCTGCTGCCCGACGACTTCGGGCGCCGGATCACCGTCGCCCACCTGCTCCATCACACCAGCGGGTTGCCCGATCACCAGGGCATCCCGGACACAAGTACGCCGGAGGGTGTCCTGCGGCACCGTTTCGACCGGTGGACGCCGAGGGAGTGGGTGCGGACGGCGACGCACGGGCCGTTGAAGTTCGCGCCGGGCACCAAGCAGGAGTACCGGGGCATCAACTACGTCCTGCTCGCCCTGGTCGTCGAGGAGGTGACGGGGCGGCCGTACCGCGAGGTGATCACCGAGCGCGTTCTGCGGCCGCTCGGCCTGTCCCGGACGCTGACGCCGGGGCAGGACCCCCGGCTGCACGGGCCGCATGTGCACGGCTATCTGCGGATGACCGACGGATCCCTGGAGGACATCACGGTCTACAACACCTCCAGCAGCTGGGGCGAAGGGGACCTGGTCTGCACCGTCGACGACCTCGTCCGTTTCCAACAGGCCCTGTTCAACGGCGAGTTGCTGCCACCCGAGGCCATGGACAAGCTCTGCTCCCTGCCCCCTGACGACGTCCGCATGCTCGACGGCGGGCCCGCCCGCTACGGCATGGGCCTCCAGACGGTCACGGTCAACGGCGTGACCTTCTGGGGGAAGACCGGCGAGGTGTACGGCTACCGCACCCGCGTGTTCTCCACTCGGGACACCCGAGACGCTCGCGACCGGCGGCTCGGCTTTGTCCTGTCGTACACCCCGACCCCGTTGACCACACCCGAGCAGATGGTCGCCCGCGTCGCGACCGCGCTCACCTCGTGACACTCAGGCAGTACGAACCTCAGCCCGTCGTGTAGAACTTCGTCGTCGCGGCGACCTGGGCGGCGACCTCGTCGGCCGGATCGCCCGCGGCGAGGGACGCCTCGCCCCAGGCACGGGCGCTGTGTTCCGCCCCCACCAGGGCGTCGGGGCTGCCCTCCCACGTCGAGGGGTCGATGTCCTCGCCCCGCAGGTGCCGGCCGAGCGAGACCAGGCCGAGGTCCCAGCCGACACCGGTCGCGCCCGCGCCGAACTGACCCCAGAACTCCTCCGGTACGACGGCCACGTGCTCCAGCTCGAACACGGTCCGCTCCTCGCCGTCCGGCGCGAGCCGCAGCTCGACCTCGCTGAAGCCGGGGTCGGGGCCGAACAGCCAGCTCACCCGCAGCAGCGTGGGCGCCTCGCAGGCGAGGATCTCGCCCCCCGCGTTCCCTTCCAGCTGGTACCGGCCGCCGACCTTGAGCTCCCCGCTGACCGGCAGGAACCATCGGCCGATCCGCTCGGGCGAGGTCACCGCGTCCCACACGTCGGCGACCTCGGCGTCGTAGGTGCGCCGCATCAGCAGCGACCGGGCCTGCCCCGACGCGACCTGCCGGGTGCCGGTCTCCCGGTGCATGCGGTTGATCTCGTCGACGATGTCACTCATTCCCGCTCACTTCCTCTGTCGTTTTCCCGACCCTGCCCCTGATCCAGCCTGCGCTGACGCTTCCCTCGCGCGAGCTCCGTGCCGAGCGCGTCGAGGCGCTGCTCCCAGAACCCGCGGAACCGCTCCAGCCAGGCGTCCACCTCCCGCAGCGGTTCGGCCTCGACGGCGTACAGCCGCCGGGTCCCCTCCGCCCGCACGGACGCGAACCCGCTCTCCCGCAGCACCCGCAGATGCTGCGACACGGCCGGCTGCGAGATCCCGAACTCCTCCCGGACGACAGCTGTTATGTCACCCGAGGCCCGCTCACCGGAGGCGAGCAGCTCCAGGATCCGGCGCCTGACCGGATCCCCCAGAACGTCGAAGGCGTGCACGGGACCGACTATGCCATCGGTCGCTTATATAAGGCAAGGCTTAATAAACGGAGGGCTGCCTCGGCTCATATCCGGCGGATACGCTCCTTTCGACGAACGTACGCACCCCAGGAACGAACCGCACGGACGGACAGGGGGAGTTCGGAGTGCAGGCGCTGCGTGGAACCGACCCCCGGCGCATCGGGCCGTACACGGTCCTGGCCAGGCTCGGCGCCGACGGGACGGACGAGGTCTATCTCGCCGAGGCCCCCACCGGCCTGCGGCTGACCGTAAAGGTGGCGCGCACCGAGGACGACCCGACCTTCCGCGCCCGGTTCCGCCAGGAGGTCCGGGCCGCGTGGAGCGTCGGCGGGCCCGGGACGTATGTCGCCCGGATCGTGGACGCCGACACGGAGGGCGAACGGCCATGGGTGGCCATGGAGTTCGTCGACGGGCCGAACCTGCGCGACGCCGTCCTCGACCACGGTCCGCTGCCCGAGCACGCGCTACGGCTGCTGGCCGCCGCGGTGGGCCAGGCGCTGGCCGCGATCCACGCCCAGGGCCTGGTCCACGGGGAGGTGAAGCCGTCCACCATCCTGCTCGCGGCCGACGGACCCCGCCTCGTCGGTTTCGGTACCTGCTTCGGCACGGGCGTCGACCCGCCCGGCGATGTGTTCGCCCTGGGCGAGGTCCTCGTCCACGCCTCCGGAGGCGACCTGTCCGCCGTACCGGAGAGCCTCCGAGGGCTGGTCGGGTCCTGCCTGCGGGAGGACCCGGCGCGACGGCCCGCCCCCGGACAGGTGATCGCGGCGACCGGACACACCGCGTGGTCGCTGCGCGAGGGACTGCGAGCGGGCTGGTACACGGCCACCGCCACCACCGGCCGCCCCGGCGGTGTCACCGGCACCGGGCCCGTCGAGGAGGACGAGCGTTGGCTTCCGGAGCACGACTCCGAAGGGTGGCCGTGCCGGGTGGAGCACCTGGTCTCGCCCACACTCGTGGACGAGAACGAAGACGAGACGGCCGAGCCGCCCTCCCGGCGCCGGCTGCTGCTGGGGGTCGGGGCCGGGGCGCTGCTCGCCGCCGGGGCCGGGACGGGCGGCTGGCTCTGGCTGCGGGACCGGGACACCGAGGACGGCGCCAAGGACGCAGACGACCCCGACCACACCATCGACGGCAGCGCCCCTCCCCCGCCCTCACCCCTGGCGCCACCGGAGCGCGCCGTCATCGCCTGGACCTACGACACGGGCGGCGCCGTGGCGGGCCCGAGCGCGGGCCCGAGCGTCGCGCTGTCGCTCTACGGCGACATGGTCTACGCCGGCGGCCTGGACGGGGCGCTGCACGCCGTGGCCGTGGGGGGTGCCGGTACCGAGCGCTGGAAGACGGAGCTGGGGGGTGTGGTGGGACCGCCCGTCGCGCTGCCCGAGGGGGCCTGCTGCGTGGCCCGGTCCGGCCGCAGACTGTGCGCGGTGGATCCGCGGGGCCGCGTGCGCTGGGAGCGCGCCTTCGACAAGGAGCCGTACGCCTCCGTGCTCGTGGACGCCGACGGGCTGGTGCTCGTGTCCACCCGCGCCTCCTCGGCCACGGGCTCGGTCCGTGCCTACCAGGGCGACGGAACCCTGGCCTGGGACGCCCGCACACCGGATCCGCTCACCGCCGAGCCGGTGGTGGCGGGCGACGTGGTCTACGTGAGCACCCGCACGTCCCTGACCGCCCTGGACGCCTACGACGGGACACAGCTGTGGGCCTTCCACGTGGGCGCTCCCGTCGGTCGCCCCGCGCTCCTCGGCGGGACCCTCGTCGCCGGAACCTCCGGAACCGCCGGAACCTCCGGCGCCGACTCCGTGCTCGGGTTCAGCGCCGACGGCAATGGCGTCCTGTGGGGCGCCACGCACACCGGCCTGGGGCACGCCAACCCGTTCGTCGCCTTCCAGGGCCTGGCCGTCACCACGGCCGAGGGGGCACTCGTGGCCCTCGACCCGGACGACGGCTCCACCGCCTGGGAGTTCCGGGCCTCCGGCGACCCGGAGGAGTACAGCGCCCCCACGGTGAACGGGGACCTCGTCCACGCCCTCCTCGGCCGGACGCTGTACCTGCTGGAACCCGACGGCCGACGCGCACGGGTCCTGACCTTCCCCGGCCTGCCGGTCTCACCGACCGCCCGGCCCGTGGCCGGCGCCCGCTACGTGTACGTGACCACGGAACAGGGCATCGCCGCGGTCAACCTGACGGCCTGACGGAACGAGGCACTCGAACCACACCGTCTTCCCCCCGCCCGGCCGCGACCCCACCCCCCACTTGTCCACCACCGCCTCCAGCAGCAGAAGCCCGCGCCCACCCTCGCCGTCCGGCGCGAACTCCCCCGACGGGTACGGCGGTTCGGGCGAGCCGTCGGCCACCTCCACCCGGACCCCGGCCCCCAGCCGCAGCACCAGCAGCGCGCATCTCCGGTCCGGAACATGCCGTACGACATTGGCGACCAGCTCCGTGACGCCCAGCTCCACGGCGTCGGACAGCTCCGGCAGCGCCCACTCGTCCAGCAGCGACCGGACGATCCGGCGGATGTGGCGGGCCGAGTGCGCACCCGCCGTGAGGGTCAGGCGGTACTGGGGAATGTATGCGTTCACGGGACGAGCGTGACCTCGCATGACTACCGTGGGCTACACGTCGAATACAACCCGTTCTGGAGTGAGGGCCGTTCGTGACACACATCAACGTCCTTGACCCGGGCGCCTCGCCGCTCGACTACTACGGCTACGAGTTGCGGAGGCTGCGGGAAGCCTCCGGCCTGACGCAGAAACAGCTCGGCGACATCCTCAACTACACGGGCTCCCTGGTCGGCCAGATCGAGACGGCCCGGAAGGTCCCGACCCCGGAGTTCAGCGAGCGGGCGGACGCGGCGCTGGGGTCGGACGGGTTGCTGTCCCGGTTGGTGGAGCTGGTGTTGCGGAGCCAACTTCCGGCATGGTTCCAGCGGGTGGCGGAACTTCAGGCAAGGGCCACGGGGATCTACTCCTTTGAGACGCACATGATCCACGGCCTCCTTCAGACCAAGGAGTACGCCCGCGCTGTGCTCGGCACACTGGATCGGCACAACCTTGACGACCGCACCGCCGTCCGACTGGCCCGCCAGAGCATCTTCGAGAAGGAGCAACCCCCGGTCTTCTGGGCGGTGATCAGCGAAGGCGCGCTGTACCAGGAACTCGGCGGCCGCGCGACCATGCGAGGTCAACTGGCCCACCTGTTGACCTTCGAGGAGGAGCACCGGATCAACATCCAGGTGCTGCCGTTCTCCGCCGGAGCACACGCCGGACTACAGGGCTCGTTCGGCCTCTACCGCTTCGCCAGCGATCCGACCATCGTCTACACCGAGGGGTACGGTAGTGGACATCCGACCGCGAACCCGGACACCGTCAAGGACTGTTCGCTCCGTTACGATCATCTTCAAGCCGCCGCGCTCTCCCTCAAAGACTCGGCGGATTTGATCCGGCACGTGATGGAGGACCGCTATGGAGAGCAAGTGGCGTAAGAGCAGCTACAGCGGCGACCAGGGCGGCAACTGCGTCGAGATCGCCGATTTCCCGGAGGGCACCGTAGCCGTCCGCGACTCAAAGACCCCGGCGGGGCCGATCCTCACCCTCGACCCCGCCAGCTTCACCACCTTCGTGAACTGGGCCTCTACAACCGCTGAATGATCGTGCCGGTGGCCAAGCCGCCGCCCGCGCACATGGTGATCAGGGCGAACTCCTTGTCCGCCCGCTCCAGTTCGTGCAGTGCCGTCGTGATGAGCCGGGCCCCGGTGGCTCCCACCGGGTGTCCGAGCGCGATGGCGCCGCCGTTGACGTTGACCTTCTCCAGGTCCTGTTCGAAGACCTGGGCCCAGCTGAGCACCACGGACGCGAACGCCTCGTTGATCTCCACGAGGTCGATGTCCTTCAACGACATTCCCGCCTTCCCCAGCACCGCCCGCGTCGCGTCGATCGGGCCGTCGAGGTGGAAGTGCGGGTCGGCTCCGACCAGCGCCTGGGCGACGATCCGCGCCCGGGGGCGTAGCTTCAGCGCGCGGGCCATCCGTTTCGACGCCCACATGATCGCGGCGGAACCGTCGCTGATCTGGGACGAGTTGCCCGCCGTGTGGACGGCGGTCGGCATGACCGGCTTCAGCCCCGCCAGGGCCTCCATCGAGGTGTCACGCAGGCCCTCGTCGCGGTCGACCAGGCGCCACATGCCCTGTCCGGCCCGCTGTTCGTCCTCGGTGGTCGGCACCTGGACGGCGAAGGTCTCCTTCTTGAACCGCTCCTCCGCCCAGGCGACGGCGGCCCGTTCCTGGGAGATCAGCCCCAGCGAGTCGACGTTCTCGCGTGTGAGTCCCCGGTGCCGGGCGATCCGTTCCGCCGCCTCGAACTGGTTGGGCAGGTCGACGTTCCACTCGTCGGGGAACGGCTTGCCGGGACCGTGCTTCGACCCCGAGCCCAGCGGCACCCGGGACATCGACTCGACACCGCAGGAGATGCCGACGTCGATCACGCCCGCGGCGACCATGTTGGCGACCATGTGCGAGGCCTGCTGGGAGGAACCGCACTGCGCGTCGACCGTCGTCGCGGCGGTCTCGTAGGGCAGGCCGACGGTCAGCCAGGCCGTGCGGGCGGGGTTCATGGACTGCTCGCCGGCGTGGGTGACCGTGCCGCCGACGATCTGTTCGACGCAGTCGGCGGGGATGCCGGTGCGGCCGAGGAGTTCACGGTAGGTCTCGCCCAGGAGGTAGGCGGGATGCAGATTGGCGAGCGCGCCGCCGCGCCTGCCGATGGGAGTACGTACGGCTTCGACGATCACGGGTTCGGCGGCCATGGGTGCGGGTCCTCTCCTCCGAACGGATCTCTTCGAACTAGTACGTGTTCTAGTTCTGTTTGCAGTCTGGTGACCGGGCCCCCACAACCGCAAGGGGCGTGCAGGCAATTCGACGGGCCACGCCCCTTGCTACTTATAGAACCCGTTACTACCTTCACCGCAGCTCTGTTCCTGATGGATCGTCAGAAAAAGCTGGAGTGAGTCGCCCATGCCGTGTCCAGCTCTCCCCGAGGGGTTCGACTTCACCGATCCCGATCTGCTGCAACACCATGTGCCGCTGGCGGAGCTCGCCGAAGTGCGCCGGGCGGAACCGGTGTGCTGGATCCCCCAGCCGTCCAACCTCGCCGGTTTCGAGGACGAGGGGTACTGGGCGGTCACCCGGCACGCCGACGTCAAGTACGTCTCCACCCACCCGGAGCTGTTCTCGTCGTACCTCAACACGGCGATCATCCGCTTCAACGAGCACATCGAGCGGGACGCCATCGACGCGCAGCGGCTGATCCTGCTCAACATGGATCCGCCGGAGCACACCCGGGTCCGCCAGATCGTGCAGCGGGTGTTCACCCCGAGGGCCATCCGCGCCCTGGAGGACAACCTCCGCTCGCGCGCCCTCGCCATCGCCGCGAACGCCCGCGCCCGCACCGGCTCCTTCGACTTCGTCGCCGAGGTCGCCTGCGAACTGCCCCTCCAGGCCATCGCGGAGCTGATCGGCATCCCGCAGGACGACCGGGCCAAGATCTTCGACTGGTCCAACAAGATGATCTCGTACGACGATCCGGAGTACGCGATCACCGAGGAGGTCGGCGCGGAGTCGGCCACCGAACTCATCGCGTACGCCATGAACATGGCCGCGGACCGCAAGGAGTGCCCCGCGAAGGACATCGTGACGACGCTGGTCTCGGCCGAGGACGAGGGCAATCTCGCCTCGGACGAGTTCGGGTTCTTCGTGCTGATGCTGGCCGTCGCCGGCAACGAGACCACCCGCAACGCCATCACCCACGGCATGCACGCGTTCCTCACCGAGCCCGGGCAGTGGGAGCTGTACAAGCGGGAGCGGCCGGTCACCGCCGCGGAGGAGATCGTGCGGTGGGCCACCCCCGTCAACTCCTTCCAGCGGACCGCCACGCAGGACACCGAACTCGGAGGCAAGCAGATCAAGAAGGGGGACCGGCTCGGGCTGTTCTACGCCGCCGCCAATCACGACCCCGAGGTCTTCGAGAACCCGGACACCTTCGACATCACCCGGGACCCCAATCCCCACCTGGGGTTCGGCGGCGGAGGGCCGCACTACTGCCTGGGCAAGTCACTGGCCGTACTGGAGATCGACCTCATCTTCAACGCGGTCGCCGACGCGATGCCCGACCTGAAGGCGGTGGCGGATCCCCGGCGACTGCGCTCCGCTTGGATCAACGGGGTGAAGGAGCTTCGGGTCCGGGCGGGATGACGTAGTCGGTTGTCTGCGGCTTCGCGGGGGCTGGTCGCGCAGTTCCCCGCGCCCCTGAGGGGGTCTAGCAGGCCCCTGGTTTGGCGTACACCACGATTTGCGCGCCGCGCTCCTGAACGCGGTCGCACTCCTCGAAGTGCCGCTTCAGGAGCTGCCGTTTGACCTCCTCCTGCGGGAAGGGGTCGAGCGGCTGGCCCTGGGGGTCCATGAGGGCGATGACGCGATCCGCCGCGAGGATGTGGCGGCGGATCCCGGCCGTCGGGAGTTCCGTGCCCTGGAGGGTGCGGGAGGCTGTCGGGGACTCGGCCAGGGCCAGGTCGTCCAGGCGGTCGTACACCCGGGGGTAGGAGAGCAGCCACTCACGGCGGCGGGACGGCATGAACAGGACGCCGTCGCCCGGGTGGGCGGTGCGCTGGACGGCGTGGGCGATCGCCACGACGTCGTCCTTGCGGCTCTCCGGTGAGCGGACCAGGAGGGACCACGGCACGAGGACGGCCACCGCCGCCGCGATCGACAGGCCCGCCCAGAGCCTGCGCGAGGTGATCAGCCGGGACAGGGCCGCCCCGGCCGGCAGGGCCAGGCCCGCCATGGTGTACAGCACGTAGCGGTCGACGTACCACGGCTTGACCAGCGAGACCAGCATGAGCAGGCCGGTCGGGGCGACCAGCAGCGGCAGCGCCAGGCGGGTCAGGGCGCCCGCACCCGCCTCGGCCGAACCAGCACGCACGAGGAGGCGGCACAGCAGCGCGCCCACGACCGCCACGGCCAGGAACTGGAGCCACATGCCCAGGCTCGGGCGGCCGAGCCAGCCCAGCTGCGCCTGCGCCTGTCCCGCGCTCACCACGGCCAGCGGTGCCACGCCCGCCGTCACGCAGGCCGCCGCGATCCCCCAGCTCCGCCACACCGGGCGCGGCGCCTTGGACCACCACAGCGTCACGCCGTGCGCCACGAGGGCGAGGGCCGCGAACTCGTGCAGCCAGCAGGCGAGTCCGAGGGTGAGGGCGTACGCCGTCCACCAGCGCGGGCGGGGTGTGTCGGTGGCGCGGACGAAGAAGTACGTCGCCCAGGTCACCCCGGCGGTGACCAGGGCGTAGGAGCGGCCCTCCTGGGCGTACATCTGCGTGATCGGCAGCAGGGCGAAGACCAGGCCGGCGAGGGTGCCGGTGCGGGGGCCGGCGAGGCGGGCGCCGATCGCGCCGACCGCGGCCGCCGCCAGGACGGTCGCCGCCACGGAGGGCAGGCGCAGGGCGGTCAGGCCGCCGTCCCAGACGCCGAACACGGTGTGCATGAGGAGGTAGTACAGGCCGTGCACGGCGTCGATGTGGTGCAGCAGGCCCCAGATGTCGCCGAGGGAGCGGTGGGCCACCTGGTAGGTGACCGACTCGTCGCGCCACATGCTGTCGTGCCGGCCGATGCCCCACAGGCCGAGGGCCAGGGCGATGGCGGCCGGGACGGCGACCGGCAGTGCCCGTCCCGTCCGGCTCCCGCCCCGCCCGGGCCCGGCGGGTGCGTCGGAGCGCAGGCCGCCGTCGCCCCGGAGAGCGTCCCGCTCCGCGACGCTCTCGAAGTGTCCTCTGCTCACCAGGTCCTCGTCGTCCCCGTTGTCCCCGTCGTCCCCGTCGTCGGCTTCAGTGGCCCGCCGAGGGCGCTCTGTCGGTCCGCGCATCCTCGGCGTCCTCCGGCAAGGGCTCCTTCGTGAGGGCGCTCGCCACGGACACGCGCGGGCCCATCAGCAGATACGTGAGGCCGAAGCCCGCGCCGACCACGGCGGCGCCGCCCGCCGCGTCCAGGACCCAGTGGTTGGCG
The DNA here is from genome assembly GCF_001685355.1 of Streptomyces lincolnensis. Classification (GTDB taxonomy): domain Bacteria; phylum Actinomycetota; class Actinomycetes; order Streptomycetales; family Streptomycetaceae; genus Streptomyces; species Streptomyces lincolnensis. Next base: position 3,170,489 of record NZ_CP016438.1, read on the forward strand.
GTCACGACGATCGCCGTGACGGTGAACAGGGGGTGCAGCAGCCCGAGGGCCTTCATCCACCACTTGGGCGCCAGGACCGCGATCACGATGCCGCACCACAGGGACCAGCCGAAGTGCAGGGAGGGCATCGCCGCGTACTGGTTGGTGACCTCGGTCATCACGCCGTAGTCCGGCTTGGAGAAGTCCTGGACGCCGTGCACGGTGTCGATGAAGCCCAGGCCGGGCATCAGGCGCGGCGGCGCGAGCGGGTACAGCCAGAATCCGAGCAGGCCGAGGATGGTGGCGAGGCCCAGCGCGGAGCGGGCCCAGCGGTAGTCCGTCGGGCGGCGGACGTAGAGCACGGCGAGGACCGTGAGCGGGACGACGAAGTGGAAGGAGGCGTAGTAGAAGTCGAAGAAGCTCCGCAGCCAGTCCACCTTCACGACGGCGTGGTTGGCCCAGTGCTCGATGTCGATCGACAGCCACTTCTCGATCGAGTGGATCTCGCGTCCGTGGTGCTCGGCGGTGGCCCGGTCGGCGGTGACCGCGACCCGGACCTGGCCGTAGGCGGCGTAGACGACACGGATGAGCAGCAGTTCCAGCAGCAGGTTCGGGCGGGTGAGCGCCCGGCGCAGGAACGGCAGGAGCGGGACGTGTCTGAAGCGGGAGGTGACCGGCGGCGCGTACTCGGTCGGGACGGGTGAGCGGTAGTACGGCGAGGTGCGCGACAGGAAGGGCACGAACGTGGCGGCGGACAGGGCGGCCAGCAGCACCACGTTGTCCCGCAGGGTGTACAGCGCGGGGTTGTTCGGCAGCATCATCTTCGCGGGCAGCGTCATCACCAGGACGACGGCGACCGGCCACAGCACCCGGTCGGCGGCCCGCTTGCCGACCCGGCCGACGACGGCGAGCAGCACCCACAGCAGCTGGTGCTGCCAGGTGGTGGGCGAGACGGCGATCGCGGCGCAGCCGGTGATGGCCACGGCGAGCAGGAGCTGTCCGTCGCGGGCGTAGCGCACGGCGCGGCGCAGGCCCAGGTAGGCGACGGCCGCGCCGAGCAGCAGGAAGAGGGCGATCTCCAGCGGGCCGGACAGGCCGAACCGGAGCAGGGCGCCGTGCAGGGACTGGTTGGCGAGGTCGTCGGCCTTGCCGCCCAGGCCGGTGCCGGCCATGTGGTGCACCCAGTACGTGTACGAGTCGTGGGCCATCGCGGCCCAGGCGATCGCGGTGCACGCGAGGAACGTGGCCCCCGTGGCCAGGGCGGCCTTGCGGCGGCCGGTGAACCACAGCAGCGGGGCGAAGAGCAGCACGGTGGGCTGGAGGGCCGCGGCGACGCCGATGAGCAGGCCGCTGGCCCGCTGGCCGCGCACGGCGAAGCAGCCGAGGAGCACCAGCAGGACCGGGATGATGCTGGTCTGGCCGAGATAGAGCGTGTTGCGCACCGGCAGCGACAGCATGAGCAGGCTGATCGCGACCGGCGCGGCGAGCAGTGAGGTCCGTCTGCTGACCGGCTGGGGCAGCGCGCGGGCGGCGACCAGGCCGAGGCCGACGACCAGCAGGAGGGTGCCGAAGGTCCAGCCCCAGCCGAGGGCCTGCTCGGCGGTCCGGGTCAGGGGTTTCAGGACGAGTCCGGCGAACGGCGTGCCGGTGAAGCGCGTCGAGTCGTAGAGCGAACCGTTGACGTGCAGGACGCCGTTCTGGCCGACCCAGGTCTCCAGATCCGTCAGCCGCTCACCCCGGGGTGTACCGAGGACGACGGCCACCTGTCGGACCGCGAGCAGGGTCGCGATCAGCCACAGGCCGAGCCGTGCGGCGCGCAGGCGTGCCTGGGTCGTGCCGACGGCCGTCGCTCCGAAAGCTTCCGCCGGTCGTCCGCTGTGCTCCGCATTCGCCACGCCTCGCAGGCCTCCCGCCCCGTCCGTCCCACGCGCCCCATGCGCCGGTGTCCCATGCGAACCCTATGAGGCCCGCACCGCCCCCTGGGAGGGAGACGCAGGCAACCCGGGCTTCACCTGACGTCCTTCCTCCTTTTGTCCGGATGACGATAGTGCGCGAAAGGTTCAGCCGCTTCCGCCGGTCGCGACATGGATCACATGCTGACTGGGCGTCCGGGCGCGACTACCATTCGCCAGGAGAGCTAGTTAGCAAATCTAAATAGGCAGACGAAGGGTAAAGGTACAGGCGTATGAGCGACTCGCGGCTCTGGGACGACGTCGACGACTACTTCACCACCCAGCTCGCACCCCACGACGACGTCCTGGACGCGGCCGTGCGGGACAGTGAGGGTGCCGGGCTTCCGTCCATCGCCATCACGGCGCCGCAGGGCAAGCTGCTCCAGCTGCTGGCCCAGATCCAGGGGGCCCGGAACATCCTGGAGCTGGGCACGCTCGGCGGTTACAGCACCATCTGGCTGGCCCGCGCGCTGCCCGCCGACGGCCGCCTGGTCTCCCTGGAGTACGACCCCCGGCACGCCGAGGTGGCCACCCGCAACATCGCGCGGGCCGGCCTGGAGCAGGTGGTCGAGGTGCGGGTGGGCCCGGCGCTGGAGTCGCTGCCCAAGCTGGCCGACGAGAACCCGGCCCCCTTCGACCTGGTGTTCATCGACGCCGACAAGGGCAACAACCCGCACTACGTCGAGTGGGCGCTCAAGCTCACCCGCGAGGGCAGTCTGATCGTCGTCGACAACGTCGTCCGGGGCGGGCGCGTGGCCGACGCCACCAGCACCGCCCCGGACGTCCGGGGCACCCGCACCGCCATCGAACTCATCGGCGGCCACCCGAGGTTGAGCGGCACGGCGATCCAGACGGTGGGCGGCAAGGGCTACGACGGGTTCGCCCTGGCGCGGGTGCTCGCGTGACGGTGGTCACGTGGCCGCCGGGCGGGCCCTATGCCTCGTGGTAGAAGCCGACGTTGACGCTGCGCGGGGCGGTGCGGTCGTGGATGACGATCTCCCCGCTGCCGCCTCGGGGCAGCGGCACGGTGCCGCCGTAGGAGAGGGGCTGGGCGTACTCGCCTACGGTGAGGCGGACTTCGGAGGACGGGTCGGGCTGGGAGCCCTGGAGCCAGGTCACCTGCCAGGTGCCCTCGGGGCCGCAGAGGAACTCCAGGTGGACGCGGGAGACGAACAGCCAGTCGTCGGGCGTCGCCAGCCGGCACACGGACCTGTCGCGGCCGACCCGCAACAGGGCACCCGGCTCGCTGGGCGCGTCGGCCATGAGCATGCCGGCCGTGGCACCCTCCTCCGCCGCGGAGACGGCGGCCATGGTGAGTTCGAGCACGTGGCGCTCCTTCTGAAGTGTGCTGGTACGGCGGCGTCCTGCCGCCCGTACAGCAACGTCCTACACAGCCGCCGCATGATAAATCGCCCGGCCCCGGCACGTCCGGCACAATGGGCTCATGACCGAGCGAAAGCCTCCCGGAGTTCCGTTCGAGTCCTGGGTCGACAAACAGATCCGCGATGCCGAGAGCCGCGGTGAGTTCGCCGAACTTCCCGGCGCGGGCAAGCCGTTGCCCGACGGCTCCGACACGACGTACGACGAACTGTGGTGGATCAAGCGGAAGATGGCCCGCGAGGGCCTGTCCGTCCTGCCGCCGACCCTCGCCCTGCGCAAGGAGGCCGAGGACACCCTCGCGGCGGCCCTGCGGGCACCCACCGAGCGGATCGTCCGCAAGCTGATCGAGGACGTCAACGTCAAGATCCGCGAGGTCATGTTCAAGCCGCCGCCCGGCCCCCCGCTGGGAATGAAGCCGTACGACGTCGAAGAGGTCGTAGGCCGGTGGCGGGAGGGCCGGGCGGCGGCCGGGTAGCTCGGTTGGTTCTGTTGGTTCTGTTGGTTCTGTTCAGAGGTGCAGCAGCCGGTCCGTGAGCTCGCGGTAGTCGCGCAGGGCCAGCCGGAGCTGTTCGGTGTCGGAGCTGCTCGCGGGCTTGCCGTCGCCGCTCTCCGCGGCCTGCCAGGACCTGCGCAGGGTGCGGCGGCGCTGGGTGACCGCCTCGGTGAAGCGGGCGGCGGCCTCCTCCAGCACGTGGTCGGCCTCCTCCACGGCGTGCTTCGGGCCGTCCACGAACTCGGCGACGGCGTGCTGGAGCCGCACCGAGAGCTTGTCGGACTCCTCGTGCGGCAGGAGCCGGGTGCCCTGGGCGCCCCGGTTCTCCTCGGAACCGTGGCTCTGGTCCGAGCCGGTGATGAGCGGTGCCGCGTCGCCGGAGGTCCCGGAGGGGCCGTGGCTGCCCGGCGTGCCCGCCCGGTCGGGGGTGCTGTCGCGGCCCGCGGCGGGCGCGCCACCCAGGTTGCCCGGTCCCTCACGGTCCGTGTCACGGCCCCGTCCGGGGCCGGTGTCCGCACCGGTCCTGCCAGTCTCCGTACCGGTCCTGCCGGTCTCCGGCACCGTCTCGCGGCGCACCGCCGTCGGCGGGTCCACCGCCGGGTCGTGGCCCGGAGGTGTCGCGGGGACCGATGACCTTCCCCTGTTCCGTCCGTCGCGCGGGGCGCCCTCGGCGCCCGGGCCGGTCGTCGCGTCCGTCATGTTCGCTCAGCTCCCCTTCGCATGGCGCCTGGTGATTCCCCACGGCAGGTGGGCGCGGCCGTTGTCACGGCGGGGCGCCCGGTCGCCGTCGGTCCTTGCGGCGGTGTCGGCGGTATCGGCCCCCTCGCGGGACTCGGCCCCGCGTTCCCGGCCGTGGCCACGGTCGTCCCGGTGCCGGGACGGGCCCACGAGCTCCTCGAACAGGGCCCGGGCCTCGACCATGGCCTCGCGCAGTTCCTCGGTTCCGGCCCGGCCGTCGCCGTCCTGGCCCGCGCCCCGCACGCCCGTCCGGGCGACCTGGTGCACGCGCCGGTAGCCGTGCACGTGGTGCGCGTGGTGCACGGACAGCGCCGAGAGCTGCTCCTCGTACTGGCCGCCGTCGGGGAAGCCCCGGGCGCCGGCCAGCTCGGCGAGCAGCCGGTCCGCCTCGGCCACGGCCTCCCGCGGCGAGTCGACGAAGCGCTCCTGCGCGGCGGTCCAGCGGGCCTCGTACTGCTCGCGCTGCGCGGGCTCCAGCGGCCGTTCCCGCAGCGATCCGTGCCGCTCCACGCGCTCGGTGAGCTCGCGCTCGGCGGCCTTGGCGTCCCCGTCGTGCCGGGCCACGGCACGGTCGTACTCGGGCCCGAACCGCCGCTTCAGGCCGGGGCCGCCGTGGCCGCGCCGGGTACGCAGCATGAGGACGGCCGCGATGAGGACGACGGCCGCCACGATCACGATCAAAGCGATGATCACGCCTGTGGACATGAGTGCCTTCCGGGTTCTGTACCCAACCGGCTCTCCGTACCGGCCGGTTCCCCCACCGGGTAGCCCGCGCGGCGATCCTCAAACGGTCTCCGCATGCGTGGCGGCGGCGTGTCGATTCGGCGCGGACCCGATCGACGCGAGGGTGCTGTCCGTGTCGCTGGACGAGTGTCTGGCCGGTCCGGACTCCGGCCGCGGGCATCCGCCGGGCGTCGGCGGGGAACGGCTGCACCGGTGGGTGTTCGGGCTGCGGTCCTGGCGCGCGGAGCAGGGGCTGGACGGCGGGAAGGGCGGTCCGGTGGACGAGCTGTGGCTGCATGTCGTCCCCGTGTTCCTCGGCGGCGGCCGGCGGCTTCCCGACGGGGTCGCGGACGAGGGCGTCGAGTGGCGCAGGGCCGAGGTGCCGGACACTCCGGAGGCGGCCCATATTCGGTTGCGCATGGCGTAGGCCCGCTTCCGACAATGTGCCCATGACCACCTGGACCGTTGCCCCGGAACCCTACGACTCCCCCGTCGCCGCCGCGCTCTGGCGGGCGTACTACACCGAGGTCAGCGACCGCTACTACCTGCTGCACGAGGGCCGCCGGACCGACCCCGCCGAGCTGGAGCGGGAGATCGCGGCCGTCACCGGCGCCGAACTCACCCCGCCGACCGGGCAGTTGCTCGTCGGGCGCTACGGCGGCGAACCGGCCGGCACCGCGGGCGTACGCCTGCTGCCGGACGGGCGGGCCGAGCTCACCCGGGTCTTCGTCCACGCAGGGATGCGCGGCCGCGGCGGCGCCGCCCTCCTCGTCCGCGCCGCCGAGACCGCCGCCCGCACCCTCGGCGCCACCACCCTGATCCTCGACACCCGCACCGACCTGGCCGAGGCCCGCGCCCTGTACGAACGCCTCGGCTACGAGGAGACCGCGCCGCACAACGAGCAGGTGTACGCCGAGCACTGGTTCCGTAAGAGCCTTGGGTGAGTGGGAGTCCGGCGGGGCTGGACAGGGGGGTTCAGGTGGGCCGGGGTTGGTTGGTATCAGGCGGGCCGGGACAGCCCTCCGTCGGCCGGGGGGGCTGTGGAGACGGGCCGTGACGTCCCTCCATCGGCCGGGACGGGTTCGAGCGGGCCGAGACAGCCGACAGCGGCCGGTCCCGTGCAGGAAAGCCGCGACCGCCTGCCGCCGGCCGGGACGCGTCAGGCGGGCGGGGGGCAGTCCTCAGGCGGTCGGGGCTGCCCTCCGTCGGCCGGGACGTCAGGTGGGACGGGGCACGCTGACCGAGACCACCCTTCCCCGAGCGGGGCGGGGCACGCGGGCCGAAGCAGGCCGGCATCGCCGCCACCCGGCCGGGACGGGGGCGCCCTCCCCCGGCCGAGACAGCCCCCCGCCGCCCGGGACGGGTTCGGGCAGGTCGGGACAGGCGTCAGGTGGGGCGGGTGGACAGGCGGTCGTCGTGGGGGTGTTCCGTGGTGGAGCCGCACAGTTCGGTGTTCAGTTGCTTGACCAGGTGGACCAGGTCGGTGGGGCGGTCCGGGCCCCACCAGTCGCCGAGGAGGTCGGCGAGGGACTCCTCGCGGGCCAGGGCCAGCCGGTCGGCGACCGCGCGGCCCTCGTCGGTCAGGACGAGGTCCAGGCCCTCGCGGAGGGCGAGGCGCCGCTCCTCGACCTGACGGGCGGCCTCCATGATCACGATCAGCGGCACGGAGCTGCGCTCGGCGAGCACGGCCGGCTCGGAGCGGCCGTACCTCCTGATCCGCAGCAGCAGCCAGCTCGCGGCCGGGAGGAGGTCGTAGCCCGCCCGTTCGGTGATCGTGCGGTAGATCTCGCGGCGGCCCTCCCGGGTGCCCAGCACGGACAGCGCCCGGCACACCTCGTCGTACGACGAACGCTGCACCGGATTGCTGGCGAGGGTCTCCGTGACGTCCGGTGCCGTGACGGAGCCGCGCAGCCGGTCCTCCTTCAGGAACCAGGCCAGGACGAAGCCGAGGAGGGCGACCGGAGCGGCGTACAGGAAGACGTCGGTGATGGCCGAGGCGTAGGCGTCCAGCGCCGGTGGCCTGAGCGCGTCCGGCAGGGCGGCGATGCCGCGCGGGTCGGCCTCCAGGGTGTCCACCGAGACGCCGGGCGGCAACTGGGCGCCGCGGAAGGCGTCCGCCAGCTTGTCGCCGAGCCGGCCCGCGAAGACCGTACCGAAGATCGCGACGCCGAAGGAGGCGCCGATGGAGCGGAAGAAGGTCGCGCCGGAGGTGGCGACGCCGAGATCCTCGTAGGAGACGGCGTTCTGCACGATCAGCACGAGGACCTGCATGACCAGGCCCAGGCCCAGGCCGAAGACGAAGAAGAAGCCGCTCATCTCGGCGGTCGAGCTGTGCGCGTCGAGCTGGTGCAGCAGGAGCAGGCCGAGCGTGGTGACGGCGGTGCCGGCGACCGGGAACACCTTCCAGCGGCCGGTGCGGCTGACGATCTGCCCGGACAGCGTCGACGACAGCAGCAGCCCCAGCACCATCGGCAGCATGTGCACGCCGGACATGGTCGGGCTCACACCCTGGACGACCTGGAGGAACGTCGGCAGGTAGGTCATCGCGCCGAACATCGCGAAGCCGACGATGAAGCTGATCACGGCGGAGAGCGTGAAGGTGCGGATGCGGAACAGTTTGAGCGGGAGGACGGGCTCGGCGGCCCTGCGTTCCACGGCGACGAACGCGACGGCGAGGACGACGCCGAGGACGGCGAGGCCGATGGTCCGGGGCGAGCCCCAGGCCCAGGTCGTGCCGCCGAGCGACGCCACCAGCACCAGGCAGGTGGCGACGGAGGCGATGAGGAAGGTGCCGAGGTAGTCGATGACATGCCGCTCGGACTTACCCGGGATACGCAGCACCGTGGCGATCACGGCGAGCGCGACCACGCCGATCGGCAGGTTGATGTAGAAGACCCAGCGCCAGCTGAGGTGCTCGGTGAACAGTCCGCCGAGCAGCGGGCCGAGGACGCTGGTCGCGCCGAAGACCGCGCCGAACAGGCCCTGGTAGCGCCCGCGGTCGCGCGGTGGGACGAGATCGCCCACGATCGCCATGGACAGCACCATCAGACCGCCGCCGCCGAGTCCTTGCAGCGCCCGGAACGCGATCAGCTGCGGCATGTTCTGCGCCATGCCGCACAGCGCGGAGCCGATGAGAAAAATCACGATCGCGATCTGGAACAGCGTCTTTCGGCCGTACTGATCGCCGAGCTTGCCCCACAGCGGGGTGGCCGCGGTCGAGGCCAGCAGGTACGCCGTGACCACCCACGACAGGTGGTCCAGGCCGCCGAGTTCGCTGACGATCGTGGGCAGCGCCGTCGACACGATCGTCTGGTCGAGGGCGGCGAGCAGCATCCCGAGCAGCAGCGCGCCGATCGAGACGAGGACGTTTCCGGGGACGTGTCCGTCCTTCGCCTCCCCGATGTCTCCCACAGTCTCCGTCCTACCGCGCGCGTCGTCGGCCATGAAGACCTCCCGGGGTCTCGTTCCAGGTTCCATCGTGGTCGGTGTGACCAGTTATGGCCTGTCGAGTCCTGCCGGAACCCCGGATTCCGGGGGCTTGCGGCGGAAGCTGTGGAGAACGGTGGAGAACGTCTGCATAGGATCTGGAGTTCGCGAGGGGAGTCGCGGAGCCCGGAGGGAGGGGACGAACACATGAGCGAGCCGACGCATCGGCCGACCGCACACCTGTGCCCGGAGTGCGGCACACCCAGAGCCACCGACCACAGCCCCTCCTGCGACTGCACCCGCCGCGCCTCCGACGCCCTCCGCGACACCCGCACCGCGGAAGCGGCCGCCGCGGAGGATTTCGACCCCCTCCGCATCCGCCCCTACGTGGACCTGACACCGGAGCCCTACGGCACTCACCCCGGGCCGAAGGCCGAGGGTCCCGGAGATTCGGCCGCGCCTGGCAGGCCGGGTGCGCCTGGCCGCTCCCGCGTGGCCGACAGTCCAGGCTTGCGCGGTGGTTCTGGCGGTCCCGGCGGTTCCGGTGAGCCTGGCGGCTCGGGCAGGCCCGGCAGCCCGGGTGCGCCCGGTGGATCCGGCTTGCCCAACGGCTCCCGCATGCCCAGCAGGTCCGGCGCACCCAACCGTCCCGATGCGTCCGGCGGCCCTGACACACCCAGCGACGCCAGCGTGCCCGGCCGGTCCGGCAGCTCCAGCGTGCCCAATGGTTCGCACGTGCCTGGCAGCTCCCGCTTGCCCAACGGCTCCCACATGCCCAGCAGCCCCGCTGCTCCCCGCACACCCGGCGCCCCGAATGTTCCGCCCACCGAAGCCACCATGCCGCTGCATACCGTCGGCCCCGGCGCGCCGACCGCCCAATCAGGCGCGTCCTCCACGACACCAGCAGCCCCCTCGGCTGACACACCCCACCCCACGCCCCGCACCGCACCCCCGGCCGCACCACCCACCGCGAATGCCACCGCACCGATACCCGCCGCGGCCACCACCGCACCGCCGCCCCGCGTGAACGCCCACACCGCACCGTCCGCCACACGCCCAACCCCGGCACAGCCACGCTCCGGCGGCGACGCGGAGCCCACGGTCGCGCTCCCCCGCGTGGAGACCACCCCCGGGCCGCTCACCCCGGACGCGGCCACGGCACAGCACAGCCCCGGGTTCGACGCGAACCCCACCACGGCGATCCCACGCCCGGACGTCACCACCACCGCGCACCCCACCCCCGCCCACACCACCGTCCTCCCGCGCATGGACACCACCGCCCCCTTACCCACCGTCGACGCGACCACCGCACGGCCCCGCCCAGGCGCCGGCACACTGTCCACGCCCCCCACGGCCACTCCCGGCCGTCCCCACCCGGGCCTGTTCGAGACGGTGGACGACCGCGGTGGTCCCCAGGCACCCGACCCCGAGCCGCACCCCCGGCGGCGCCGTAGGGCTCTGCTCGGGGTCGGTGGAGCCGTCGTCGCGGTCGTCGCGGCGGCCGGGCTGGCAAGTGGGCTGCTGGCGTACGAGTCGCCGTCGCGGGAGGGGGCGCCGCCGAAGGACGTACGGGCGGCCGTGCCGGAGGGGTCGACGAGCGCGACGGCGGAGTCCCCCGCACCGGAGACCGCGTCCGCGTCGCCGACGTCCGCGCCGCCGTCCCCGACGGCCGACGCGAGCCCCTCGCCCTCCGCATCGCCCTCGCCGTCCGCGTCCAGCGCCTCGCCGAGCCCGTCCCGGACGGTGGAGCCGACGCAGACCCCGACGAGTTCGGCCGCCGGCCCCGAGGGGGGCGCCGGCGCGGCGGAGAGTGACGCGGGCCGCCAGATCGGCCCCGTGCTGCGACGCGGCGACCAGGGTCCCGAGGTCACCGAACTCCAGCAGCGCCTGCGCCAGTTGTCCCTCTACGCCGACGAGATCGACGGCGAGTTCAGCGGTGAGGTCGAGACCGCCCTGCGCACCTACCAGTCGTCCCGCAACGTCGGCACGGACAATCCCGGGGTGTACGACCACAAGACCCGCACCGCGCTGGAGTCGGAGACCACGCAGCCGTAGCCGTAGGCGGGAGTCCGGCGTCGGCGGCTCAGGACGCGGACGGCTCGATCTCGCCCGCGAAGACGATGACCTGGTCGATGAGGCTCCGCCGCAGATGGACGACGTCCGTGCCCGCCAGGCGGGGGCCTCCGTCCGGCGTGGTGAAGACCCACTGGTACCGGGCCCACTCGTCGGGCATGTCCACCGCCGAGCAGCGCACCATCGTGCCGGTCCCCGCCGGGTGGCGCCGGATGTCCAGCACGAACCGCTCGACCGCCTCGATCCCCTCGCTGCGGCCCAGCGGCCCCCAGAAGACCACGTCCGACGTCAGGGCCTGGGAGAGGAGCTCGGTCACATAGCCGTCGTCCGAGGCGTTGAACGCGGAGATGAACGTGTCGATCGCGGATCGCGCGGTCTCTTCCAGCTGCATGCACCAGTCATACCAGCCGCCCCGCGCGACGCGCTCGCCCCGTGAGCCCGTGACCCCCTCAGCCCGTGCGCGCGGGCGCTTGACCGGCCGTCACCTCAGCCGCCGGGCCGGACCAGTCCGTGGTCGAAGGCGAAGACGAAGACGACGGCGTGTACGCCGAACTCGACCCGGTCTTCGCCCCGTTGCCGACCATCGCGGCTCCCACGGCCACCTCCCGTCCCGAACGCCCGCCCGGTGGCCGTCACCGGGGCAGGACACCTCCTTGACGCCCAGCGGACCAGGCGCGAGTTCGTCCCCGTGCTTCCAGCGGAGCGTTCCGGCGGAGCACCTAGCCGACGTACAACCTGATCGTCCCGTCCTCCGCGGCCTCCACCCGCACCTCCGTCAGGTCCCGCACCACCACGTCCGGACCGTGGGCCCCGGCGCGCGGGCCGATGCCCACGACCCGCATCCCCGCTGCGCGCCCCGCGGCGATGCCCGCGCCGGAGTCCTCGAAGACCACGCAGTCGGCGGGGGCGACGCCCAGTTCGGCGGCGCCCTTGAGGAAGCCCTCGGGGTCGGGCTTGCTGGCGCCGACGGACTCGGCGGTGATCCGGATCTCGGGCAGGGCGAGCCCCGCGGCGGTCATCCGCGCGGTGGACAGGGGGACGTCGGCGGAGGTCACCAGGGCGTGCGGCAGGCCGTGCAGGGAGGCGAGGAACTCGGGGGCGCCCGGGATCGCGACGACGCCGTCCATGTCGGCGGTCTCCTCGGCGAGCATCCGCGCGTTGTCGGCGTGGTTCTGCTCCATGGGGCGGTCGGGCAGCAGCAGCGCCATGGAGGCGTGGCCCTGGCGGCCGTGGACGACGTGCATGACCTCGTCCGGGTCCAGCCCGTGCTGCTCGGACCAGCGCCGCCAGCAGCGTTCGACGACGGCGTCGGAGTTGACGAGCGTGCCGTCCATGTCGAGCAGGAGGGCGCGGGCGGTGAGCACGGCGGTGGCCGTCATCGGCAGCTCCAAGACCAGGGGCGAAGGGGTGGGCCCGGGGGGACAAGGTGGCCCCGCCCGCCGGTCAGGGAAAACAGGCGGGAACCACTTTGTTCCCCCACGGTACAAAACCGGGCGGCTTTACGCCACCGTCTCCCGGAACAGTTCACTCACCGTTCAGTTCGGGCGACCGGCCGGCACACGGGCCCCGGCGCACGCTCACCCGCTCACCGCCTCCCACAGGCTCCACACCCCGAGCCCCAGCATCAGCAGCGCCGCGACCTTGGTGATGAGCCGCAGCGGCACCCGCTTCATCAGCGCCTTGCCGCCGACGATGCCGAGCCCGGCCACCGCCCACAGCGCCAGCACCGCGCCGAGTCCGACGGAGAGCGGATCGTCGTAGCGGGCCGCGAGGTTCGCCGTCATGATCTGGGTCAGATCGCCGAACTCGGCGACCAGGATGAGCATGAACCCGGATCCGGCGACCTTCCAGAAGGACTGGTCCTCGGGCCGGCGGACCTCCTCCTCGCCCTCGTCCTTCTTCATGAGCAGCACGGCCGCGCCGCCCAGGAACAGCACGCCGGTGACGGCGTGCACGATCTGCTGCGGCAGCAGCGTCAGCACGCTGCCCGCCGCCACGGCGAGCACGACATGCAGCGCGAAGGCGGCGGCGACGCCGGCGAAGACGTAGGAGGCGCGGTAGCGGGTGCCGAGGACGAGGCCGGCGAGCGCGGTCTTGTCGGGCAGTTCGGCGAGGAAGACGACGCCGAAGACGAGCGCCGTCACGGTGATGCTGATCAAGGTTCCTCAATCGGTCGGGGACTGCCCCACCGAGAGTGCTGAGCCTTCGAGAAAAGACACCTCGGCAGGGCAGCACACGCGTCACCCGTGCCGTACGGCACAAGCGTGCACTGCTTGCCGAAGGTCTCGCCGGCCGACCCCTGTACGGGATCTGCCTCCGGGCGCCGGCTCAGACGAGCTGAGCAGTATGTCGACGGTCCGGCGAAGAGCTACTCCCCTTCAACGCCGTCCATCGTACGTGATCGTTTCGTCCCAGACCTTGTCGTGTCATGTACACGTCACTAACTTCTTACCCAGTGCACACCCCACCGCAACGCGACCCGGCGAGCATTCCAACGCTCGCGCTCCAACCCCCCCACCCCTCAAAGGAGTTCGCATGCCGAAGTTCTACGCGCGTCGACGGCTCAGCATACTCGCCGCCTTCACCGGCCTCATAGCCTCGGTCGGACTTTTCAACGGTCCGACCGCCTCCGCCGCCCTGCCCACCCCGGTCAGCGCCGCCACCGCCCGCACGTACCTCGCCTCGCTCACCGTGGCGACCGAGGACCGCACCGGCTACAACCGTGATCTCTTCCCCCACTGGATCACCCAGTCCGGCGCCTGCAACACCCGTGAGGTCGTCCTCAAGCGCGACGGCACCAACGTCGTGCAGGACTCCGCCTGCGCGGCCACCAGCGGCAGCTGGTTCTCGCCGTACGACGGCGCGACCTGGACCGCCGCCTCCGACGTCGACATCGACCACCTCGTGCCGCTGGCCGAGGCCTGGGACTCCGGGGCGAGCGGCTGGACCACCTCCCGCCGCCAGTCCTTCGCCAACGACCTGACCCGCCCGCAGCTCATCGCGGTCACGGACAACGTCAACCAGGCCAAGGGCGACCAGGACCCGGCCACCTGGATGCCGTCGGTCAGCTCCTACCGCTGCACCTACGTCCGCGCCTGGGTGCAGGTGAAGTACTACTACGACCTCTCCGTCGACTCGGCCGAGAAGAGCGCGCTCACGGGCTACCTGAACAACTGCTGAGCGGTTCTGCCAAGTCGTGATCTCCCGGAATCTCCCCGCTGACCTCCGTCGTTCCGTACCGTACGGGGCGACGGAGGACCGATGAAGGCGGGCGATGAAGTGGCGGGACTGCGGCTGGGACCACTGCTGAGGTATGCCGACGGCTCGTCCGCGACCGTGTGGGTCGAGGCGAGCCGTCCGTGCGCCGCCGAGGTGCGGTGCGCGGACGGCGCCGGGGGCGAGATGCGCACCTTCCAGGTGGAGGGCCACCACTACGCCCTGATCCCGGTGACCGGGCTGACACCGGGCACCTCCCAGGCGTACGAGGTGTTCCTCGACGGCACCCGGGTGTGGCCGCTGCCCGACTCGCCGTTCCCGCCGTCCGTCATCCGCACCCCCGCCGAGGGGGACACCGTCCGGGTCGCCTTCGGCTCCTGCCGCTGGGCCGCCCCGCCGGCCGGTGAGCCGGACCCGGTCGGTCCCGACGCCCTGGACACCCTGGCGGCCCGGATCGCGGCCGACCCGGAGGGCGAGCGGCCGGACGTCCTGCTGCTGCTGGGCGACCAGGTGTACGCCGACGAGACCTCACCGGCGACCCGCCGCTGGCTGGCCGCCCGCCGCGACCTGAGCGACCCGCCGGGCAACGAGGTCGCGGACTACGAGGAGTACACCCACCTCTACTACGAGTCCTGGCTCGACCCCGAGGTGCGCTGGCTGCTGTCCACCGTGCCCAGCTGCATGATCTTCGACGACCACGACGTCATTGACGACTGGAACACCTCCGCCGCCTGGGTCGAGGACATGCGGGCCACCGGCTGGTGGCAGCAGCGGGTGCTCAGCGGCCTCATGTCCTACTGGGTCCACCAGCACCTGGGGAACCTCTCCCCCGCGTCCCTGGCCGCCGACCCGCTCTACGCCGCCGTACGCGAGAGCCCGGACGGCACCGACGCGGTGCGCGCCTTCGCCGCCCGGGCCGACATGGAGCCCGCCTCGGTGCGCTGGAGCTACCGGCGCGACTTCGGCCGCGTCCGGCTGCTGATGGTGGACACCCGGGCGGCCCGCGTCCTCGACGAGCAGAGCCGCGCGATGCTCGACCCGGGCGAGGCCGCGTGGCTGCGGGAACAGGCGCTGGAGGAGCCCGGTTCCTACGACCATCTCCTCATCGGCACCTCCCTGCCCTGGCTGCTGCCGAACCTGGTGCACGACGCCGAGGCGTGGAACGCGGCGCTGTGCCGGGGCGAGAAGGGCGCGCGCTGGGCCAGGTTCGGGGAGGATCTGCGGCGCAGGGCCGACCTGGAGCACTGGGCGGCCTTCCCGGCGTCCTTCGAGGCGCTGACGGCACTGATCGCCGAGGCCGGTTCGGGCTCCCGGGCGCCCGCGACGATCCTGGTGCTGTCCGGGGACGTGCACCACGCCTACGTGGCCGAGCCGCAGTGGCGTACGCCCTCCACGGGGCCGGACGCCCGCGTCTACCAGCTGACCTGCTCCCCGGTCCACAACTCCATCCCCCTGTCGATACGGCTCGGCTTCCGCTTCGGCTGGAGCGGGGTGGCCCGCGCGATCGGGCGGCGCTTCAGCGCGCACGGCAGCTGCTCGCCGCCGCCGGTCGACTGGCGGCGGACGAGCGGGCCGTGGTTCGGCAACCAGCTCATGACGCTGACGCTGCGCGGCCGTTCGGCGCTGCTGCGCCTGGACCAGGTGAAGGAGCGGAAGGGCGCGAAGCCCCAGCTGGTGAAGGTCACCGAGTCCGAACTTGCCCGCTGATCACCCCGTTACGACCGTTTGTTGCGCCCGTGGCACGGGATGCTCGTGAGGCATCCCACAGTCCGGTGCCCCCGGGCTCGGCTCCCTCCCCTCCCGACGGCATGATGAGGCGGACCGTCCGCTTCCCGGGGCAGGCCCGGGGACGGTGAGCCGCCCCCACGCACCCCCCCATGCCCGGGAGTAAGAGCCTTGCCCGCACCGACCCCGGCCCCTGTGCCCGTCGCCGTCGCCCTGGTCGGCGCCGGGCCGCGCGGCACCGGCGTCCTGGAACGCCTCTGCGCCTCCGCGCCCCAGCTCCTGCCGCCCGGCGCCCGGTTGACGGTCCATGTCGTCGATCCGGCGCCGCCCGGACCCGGCCGGGTCTGGCGCACCGCGCAGTCCTCCGAACTGCTGATGAACACCGTCGCCTCGCAGGTGACCCTGTTCACCGACGACAGCGTGGACTGCGCGGGACCGGTCCGGCCCGGTCCCAGCCTCCACGAGTGGGCGGGCGGCACGCTGGGCCCGGACGCGTATCCGACGCGTGCCGAGTACGGCCGGTATCTGGAGTGGGTGTTCGCCAGGACCGTGCGCGAGGCGCCCCGGGGGGTGCACGTGGAGACGCACGCGGCGCGCGCGGTGCGGCTCGACGACGGTCCCGACGGCCGCCAGTCGCTCACCCTCGACGACGGCCGCGTCCTGTCCGGCCTGGCCGCCGTGGTCCTCGCGCAGGGCCATCTGCCCGAGGTGCCCGGCCCGTCCCTGCGGCGGCTCGCCGCCCACGCGCAGCGGCACGGGCTGCGCCATGTGCCGCCGGCGAATCCGGCCGACGTCGACCTGTCCGCCGTATCCCCGGGCGAACCGGTGCTGTTGCGCGGGCTGGGCCTCAACTTCTTCGACCACATGGCCCTGTTGACGACCGGCCGCGGCGGTCGCTTCGTCCCCGGCCCACGGGGGCGGCGCTATCTGCCCTCCGGCCGTGAGCCGCGGCTGTACGCCGGTTCGCGGCGCGGCGTGCCGTACCAGGCGCGCGGCGACAACGCGAAGGGGCCCTACGGCCGTCACCTCCCGCTCGTCCTGACCGACGAAGTGATCGCCCGCTTCCGCAAACGCGCCGACAACGGCGAGGCGCCCGACTTCCTCGCGGAGATATGGCCGTTGGTGGCGAAGGAGGTGGAGACGGTCTACTACGAGGCCCTCCTGGGCGCGCCGGACTTCCGGGACCGCTTCCTGGCCACCGGCCACGCAAGCCCCGAAGAGGCCGCCGTACTGGAGGAGTTCGGGGTGGCGGCGGCCGACCGCTGGTCCTGGGAGCGGATCTCGCGGCCGTACGCCGGACAGGTCTTCCCGGACCCGGCCGCCTGGCGGGACTGGCTGCTCGCGCACCTTCGCCGGGACGCGGCCCAGGCGGCGCTCGGCAATGTCGCCGGGCCCCTGAAGGCGGCCCTGGACGTGCTGCGGGACCTGCGCAACGAGCTGCGGCGGATCGTCGACCACGGCGGGCTGGCCGGTGCCTCCCGCCGGGACCACCTGGACCGCTGGTACACCCCGCTCAACGCCTTCCTGTCCATCGGCCCGCCCCGGCGGCGCGTCGAGGAGCTGGCCGCGCTGGTGGAGGCCGGTGTGGTGGAGGTGCTCGGGCCGCGTCTGGAGGTCTCGGAGGCTGCGGGGGCGTGGGTGGCGCGCTCCCCCGAGGTGCCGGGGTCCGCGGTACGCGTGACGACGCTCGTCGAGGCGCGTCTGCCGGAACCGGATCTGCGGCGGACGGCCGACGCCCTGCTCGCCGGGCTGCTGGAGCGGGGGCAGTGCCGTCCCCACACGGTGGACGGGTACGAAACGGGCGGACTGGACGTGACGGGGCGGCCTTATCACCTGATAGACCGTCAAGGCCGGGCGCATCCACGGCGGTTCGCCTTCGGAGTACCGACGGAGGGAGTGCACTGGGTGACCGCGGCGGGGGCCCGGCCCGGTGTGGATTCGGTCACGCTTTCGGACGCCGACGCGGTGGCGAGAGCCGTTCTACGTGCGGTTACATCAGGGGCTGATGTGCATTCAGTGGCGAATCGGTGGCCGAATGTTGAACTTGAAAGCGTTACTTAGGGCGACCTAACGTGGGTTACTCATCGGTTCCGTCCCCGCCCGGCCCGCATTCCGGGCCGAGCCCGACCGAAGGAGTACCCCCCACATGACTGGACGTCTCAACAGCGCCCAGCCCTATGTGCTCGGCCTTTTCCGCATCGTGGTAGGACTGCTCTTCGCCTGCCACGGCGCCGCCTCGCTCTTCGGTCTTCTCGGAGGCGCCGACGGCAACGGCGGCACGGTCGAGACCGGCACCTGGCCCGGCTGGTACGCCGCCGTGATCGAACTCGTCGGCGGCACCCTCGTCCTGCTCGGCCTGGGCACCCGGGCCGCCGCGTTCATCTGCTCGGGCGCGATGGCCTACGCCTACTTCAAGGTGCACCAGCCGACCGGCCTGTGGCCGAAGGAGAACAGTGGCGAGGGCGCGGCGATGTTCTGCTGGGCCTTCCTGCTGCTGGTCTTCACCGGCTCCGGCGCGTTCGGCCTGGACCGGCTGTTCGCCAAGCGGTCCGCCACGGCGGACGAACGGTCCCCGCAGCACACGCCGGTGACCGCCTGACCCGTACGGCCACGAAGTCGGCGCCCGTCCCCGCCCGCTCATGCGGGGGCGGGCGCCGTCCCGTGTCACGCGGTGCCGGCGACCCAGCCGAACGGCACCGTGAAGCAGGCGACCCGGGCCCCCTTGCTCCCGGGCTCCTCGTGGAGCACGACGGAGGAGGCCTCGCCCCGCCGGAAGCCCCAGGAGTGGTGGGCGCGCGCCGTGCCCGAGCCGTGGTCGTCGGCGGTGAAGTCGAGCCAGACCTCGTTGTCCGCGGTGACGTGGTGCGGGTCCGCCGAGGGCTCGTGCTGGTAGTGGCCGCCCGCGGCGGCCGGGTCGGCGGCGCAGGGCTTCTGGTGCACATGGGCGCCGTAGGTGTGCCCCGGCCGCAGGCCCTTCGTCCGCAGTCCGACGGTCGTCGCGCCGCCCAGGCCCATGCGCTGGGTCACCTCGATCCACGCGGCCGCCGGCACCAGCCCCTGGTCGTACGTCACCGCCGCCGAGGGCACGAGAGCGCCGGGCGGCGCGAACCGGGCGTCCGTCCGCATCCGGTAGCCGTGGGGGTCCTGGGCACCGCCGCCCGCGAGCACGGCGGCCGCGACGGCGGCGGCGCCCAGGGATATTCCTGCCAGCATGATCAGTACCGTTCCTGACGTCGTGGGGCGGGGCGGGCCGGGTGGCGCGCCCCCGTTCCGTGCTACGGGACATCCGCCCCCACCGCCCTCCGGGGCACTGCACCCGGGTGAACACTCCGTGCCGAAGACACGAGCCCCCGGTGAATGCGCTGTCGTACCCCACGCGTACGCTGTATGGCTGTTATGGGCCGCTCCCTGCCGCACCCCCGCGACATCGCGGCAGGCAGTGCGGACCAGCCACGGGGGATTGACGGGGAGTCGCGGTGTTGGAAAGTGTGGGGGCGTTGATCGGCAGCCCATGGATCTACGCCATGATCGCGCTGTCGGTGCTCCTGGACGTGTTCCTGCCGGTGCTGCCGAGCGGCGTCCTGGTCATCACGGCCGCGACGGCGGCGGCCGCGGGTTCCGGCGCGGCGACCGGCCAGGTGCCGCACGAGGTGCCCGACATCCTGGCCCTCATCCTCTGCGCGACCACCGCCTCCGTGCTGGGCGACCTGGTGGCCTACCGGCTGGCCTGGCGCGGCGGCGAACGCCTGGACCGCGCCATCGCCCGCTCCCGTCGGCTGCGCACCGCGCAGGAACGTCTCGGCCAGGCCCTCGCCCGCGGCGGCGGCCTCCTCGTCGTCCTCGCCCGCTTCGCCCCCGCCGGCCGCTCGGTCGTCTCCCTCGGCGCCGGCGCCGCCCACCACCGCGCCCGCGACTTCCTCCCCTGGTCCGCCCTCGCCGGCCTCTCCTGGGCCGCCTACAGCGTCGCCCTCGGCTACTTCGGCGCCCACTGGCTGGGCACGAGCTGGCTGGCGACGGGGGTGTCCGTACTGGCCCTGTTCGGCGCCGGCGCCGGGGCGGCTTATGTCATGCGGCGGCGGCCGGAGGCGGCGGAGGCGTCGTAGGCCCCCCGCGGGGCGTCGGTCAGGGTTGTGCCGCCGGGGGCGGAGCCGTCGGCGCGTGCTTCAGCTTCATGCGGGCGTCCACCCGTTCCGTCGTGGCGACCTCCGTCCAGAAGCGGTGGCCGCTGACGAAGACGGCGAGTTCGTGTTCGCGTTGTCGGAGTTTCTCCACCTCGGCCTGTTCGTCGGCGGTCCAGCCGGGGGAGGCGGGGCGTTCCACCTTGCGCCAGCCGTTGTCGTCACTGAAGCCGTCCAGGGGCTCGACCGACCAGGGGAGCCGCTTCAGCAAGGCCGACAGCTCGGCCCGGACCTGATGCAGCTCCTCCTGACCGGCAAGGAGGTCCCCTGGGAAGTCGTAGGTCGTAGCCACGGCGGTAATGCTACGCCTGTTCGAATTTGGGTGGCGAGTGACTTCGGGGGTTTCATGCGAACGGGTGCACAGACGGCAGCAGGCCGGACCCGGTACCTCACCGCGAGGTGAGAACCCGCCGCGCTCCGGTGACGGCCGCGGTCGCCAGGGCGAGTACGAACAGCGTGATCCCGATGAAGATCACGGGGTTCACCCAGTCCGGGACCAGTTCCGTCCCCACGCCGTCCGACGTGACGCACTGGGCGCTGACCGGCAGCGTTTCCCGGGTCACGATGTGGTCGCCCCGCGCACCGCGTGCCGCGCACAGTTGATCCGGGTCCAGGATGTAGAAGCCCGACATCACACCCCACGCGTACGCGCCGAAGGCCGCCGCACCGGCCATGACCGCGATCAGCCCGCACGTGGCGACGCTCGGCGGACGCCGCCGGCCGCCCGGTGGCCGCTTGTAGAGCCGCCGGGCGAGCACCGCGGCGGCGATCACGACCACGCAGGGCGTGATGAACGGCGCCAGTGTCAGGGCCAGAAACAGCACGCTGGTCATGCCTGCGCGGACAGCGGGGAGGGCGGGTCGGGCTGTCGATCGGCGGGCCCGGCCCCTCGCGCGGCCACGGCCATGACGGCGACCGAGACGAGGACGATCAGGGCGCCGACGTAGAGGGGCGCGGTGTAGCCGAGGCCGGCGGTGATGGCCAGGCCGCCGGCCCAGGCGCCCAGGGCGTTGCCGATGTTGGAGGCGGAGACGTTGGCGCTGGCGGCGAGGGCCGCGCCCTGGGCGACGTCGGTGACGCGGGTGATCATGCCGGGCACACTGGCGAACCCGAACACGCCCATGAGGAACACCAGGATCACCGACGCCGTGGCGCTGTGGGCCAGCAGGCCGAAGACCGCCAGGGTCACGGTGAGGCCGGTCAGGGCGAGGAGCAGGGCGCGGTCACGGTCCTGGTCGGCCGCGCGTCCGCCGATCAGGTTCCCTACGACCAGGCCGACGCCGTAGACCATGAGCAGCCAGGCGACGTCGGCGGAGGAGAAGCCGCTGACCTCGGTGAAGGTGTAGGCGAGATAGCTGAAGGCGCCGAACATGCCGCCGTAGCTGAGCGCGGTGGCCGCGAGGGTCAGCCAGACCTGGGTGGAGCGGAAGGCGCCGATCTGGGCGCGGAGGGTGTGGGGAGGCGGTGGTCCTCCGCGGTGGTCCGGGGGCGTCCCGCCCGCGCTGCCGGGGACCAGGGCGACGATGCCCGCCAGGGCGACCAGGCCGATGCCGGTGACCGCCCAGAAGGCGGCGCGCCAGCCCCAGCGTTCGCCGACCAGGGCGCCGAAGGGGACGCCCAGCACGTTCGCGACGGTGAGACCGGCGAACATGACGGCCACCGCGCGGGACTTCCTCTCCGGTGCGACCAGGCCGCGTGCGACCAGGGAGCCGATGCCGAAGAACGAGCCGTGGCACAGCGCCGCGACGATCCGGCCGAGCATCATCACCGGATAGGTCGTCGCGACCGCGTTCAGCAGGTTGCCGAGGACGAACAGGACCACCAGGCCGACCAGGACCTGCTTGCGGGGCAGCCGCGCCGTCGCCGCGGTCAGCGCGATCGCACCGACCGCGACACTGAGCGCGTACCCGGAGATCAGCCAGCCCGCGGCCGCCTCGGAGACCCCGAAGCTCGACGCCACCTGCGGCAGCAGGCCCGCGATCAGGAACTCGGTCAGACCGATGCCGAAGCCGCCGACCGCCAGGGCGATGAGTCCGGTCGGCATCCGTATCCGTCCCTCTCCGGTCGCGTGCCCAGCAGGGTGCGGGACGTTCGCGCCAACAAATCCCAACGAACGTCCACACGCGGCAACATAGGCCCTCACCCGCCTCCTGCGACACCCCGTTTTTTCGCCCTCAGCCGTCGGACGCGGTGATCCGTGCGCGGTGGCTGTCGCCGTCGGTGAGGAAGGCCGCCAGTTCCCGGCCCTCTTCGGTGACGGTGGTGCGGTCGGTGTGGGAGAAGGGGCGCAGAGGGGTGACCGTCACGGTGTCCGACTCGACCGTCCAGGTCGCGGCGACGCGGCCGTCGAGCAGGACCACGCGGGCACCGGCGACCGAGAGGCCGCGGTGGGCGTCGTCGACGATCCGGCTCCGGTCGTCGTAGCCGAGAAGGGCGTTGTCGAAGGCGGGCAGGAACCGCACCGGGGCCGGGGTGTCGGGGTCGGGGCGGGGCGCGTCGGGCAGGTCCAGCAGCTCCCGGCCCCGCTCGTCGCGGAAGGTGATCAGCTCGTCCCGCAGCGCGGCGACCGCCTTCGGCAGCCCGGCGAGACCGCACCAGGCGCGCAGATCGGCCGAGGCGGCGGGGCCGAACGCGGCCAGATAGCGGCGCAGGAGGGCCTGACCCACGGGGTCGGAACCCTCGGTGCCGTCGCCGGGCAGCGGGTCGATCTCGCGGCCCAGCCAGGAGGACAGGGGAAGGTTGCGTACGCCCGCCTTCGTGTGCCACAGGCCGCGCGGTGGCAGTTGGGCCATGGGGACGAGAGCGGAGACCAGCATCTCGCCGAGGGCCCGGGGTGCCGGTCCCGAGAGCTCATCGGGGAGCGCCCGGGTGAGGTCGGTCATCGTGCGGGGCTCGCCGTCGGACAGCACGGCCCGGCCCGCCGCCGCGAGGGCGTCGAGGTCGACCCCCTCGAACTCGCGGCGGTAGACCCCGAGGACCCGTTGGCGCAGCATGGCGTCGTGGCGGGCCCGCCAGGCCAGGGCGTCGTCGGCGGTGACGAGGTGGACGGTGCGGCGCATGAGGTGGGTACGCACCACGCGCCGCCCGGTCAGCGGATCCGAGAGCGCCGCGGGCTCGAAGCCGCGCAGCCGGGACCAGAGTCCGACGAACGGCTCCTGCGGTTCCTGCGCCTGGAGGCCGCCGAGGTGGGCGACGGCGTCCAGGACGGGCAGGTCGGCGCGGTCGAGCAGCAACTGCCGGGCGAGCGTCGCGCGGCCCAGTGCCCGGGGGCCGAGGACGGTCACGTGGCGGTCTGCCCGTCGAGCGTCTCGCGCAGGATGTCCGCGTGCCCGGCGTGCTGGGCGGTCTCGTGGAGGACGTGCGTCAGGACCCGGCGCACGCTGTACACGGTGGCCGGCTCGCCCCAGGGCGCCTCGGGCACCTGGTGGGTCGCCGACAGGTCGGGCACGGAGGCGATGAACTCCTCGGTGCGGGCGGCGACCTCCTCGTAGCGCTTGAGGATGTCGGCCAGTGTCTCGCCCGGCTCCATCCGGAAGCCGCTCTGGTGGTCGATCAGCCACTGCGGGATCTCGCGGGCGGTACCGGAGGTGATGTCGGCCCAGGTGACACCGTCGGGCAGGTCGTAGCTGAGCGCGGTGGGGCCCTCGACGACGAAGCGCAGCCAGCCCTCCTCCATGGCGGTGACGTGTTTGACCAGCCCGCCCAGGCACAGCGCGCTGACCGTCGGACGCTCGCCGGCCCGCTCGTCGTCGAGTCCGCGCACCGTGCGCGTGAGGCTGGACCGGGCGGTGGCGAGGTCGGCGAGCAGGTCGGCGTGCTCGCCGTGCGGAGCGAGGGCGGGCTGGGGCGGGGTGGTGGCAGTCACAGCGGTCTGACCCTTCCGGTCGGTCGTCTGGCCGTCTGATGCGGCAACGGGACGACCGTCTCAAGCAATTAGGTCAGGAAGTGTCCGCTTCTCTCGTCGGCTCCCGTGTCGTGGCATCGTGGCGCCATGACCATCGAGGTGCGCCCGGCCGCGGTCTTCGAGGACGTCCGTACGCTGCTCGGCCCGAAGTCGCCCGGGGCCAACGTCTGCTGGTGTCTGAGCTACCGGATCCCGTCCCGGCTCAACAACGAGCTGCGCGGGCCGGCCCGGGGCGAGTACGTCGCCGACCTGTGCCGCACGGGACCCCCTCCGGGAGTGATCGCCTACGACGGTGACGAACCGGTCGGCTGGGCGGCCGTGGCGCCCCGCGCGGACACCTCCTTCGCCCGCAACCGCAAGATCCCGCACGTCGACGACCTGCCGGTGTGGTCGCTGTGGTGTGTCCGGGTCCGCCCCGGCCACCGCAAGCAGGGCATCTCGCACGCCCTGATCGCCGGTGCCGTCGAGTTCGCCCGCGCCCACGGCGCCCCGGTGGTCGAGGCGTATCCCCTCGACAACGGGGACGCCAGGGTCGACCTGACCATGGCGTACGCCGGGATCCGCAGGAATTTCGAACGCGCCGGGTTCACCCACGCCGCCGACACCACCTCCGTGCTGGCCGGTCACCCCCGCGTCCTGATGCGGCTCGACCTGCGCGGACCGGTCAGCCCGGGGAGTCCAGGGAGTCCAGCCAGTCGACGAGGTGCCGGTTGACCTCCTCCGGCCGTTCCTGCTGGATCCAGTGGCCGCAGCCTTCGAGGACGTGGGAGGAGCGCAGGCCGGGCAGGGTGGTGGGGAAGGCCTCGATCGCGTCGGCCAGCCAGGTCGTGGAAGCGTCGAGGGAGCCGCCCAGGAACAGGGAGGGCTGGGTCACGGGGGCGCCGGCCCGGTCGGCGAGGTCCTTCCAGTCCAGGTCCATGGCGCGATAGCGGTTGAGCGCGCCGGTGAGACCCGTGCGCTCGAACTCCCCGGCGTAGACGTCGAGTTCGGCCTCGCCCAGCCAGGCCGGGAGGCGGTCGGCGGCGGGGAAGCGGTCGCGCAAAGTGCCGCCGGGGCTCACGAAGTGCGGGTCGGGGGCTCCGGGCGCGGGCATGGTGTCGGCGGACAGGGCGGCGTAGAAACCGGCGAGCCAGCCGCGTACGTCCGGCTCGATCTCGCGCTCCGCCCGGCCGGGCTCCTGGAAGTAGGAGACGTAGAACTCCTCGGTCCCGCCGCCCAGTCGGGCGAACACCTCGCTGGGGCGCGGGCCGCCGGGCGGGGTGTAGGGGACGCTCAGCAGGCCGACCGCGCGGAACTCCTCGGGCCGCAGCAGCGCGCAGTGCGCGGCGACGGTCGCGCCCCAGTCGTGCCCGACGACCACCGCGGGCGCCCCGCCCAGCGCCTGAACGACGGCCACCTGATCCGCCACCAGCTCCGCCAGCCGGTACGCCCGCACCGCCTCCGGTTTCGAGGAGCGCCCGTATCCGCGCAGGTCCACGGCGACCGCACGGTACCCGGCGGCGGCCAGGGCCGGCAGCTGGTGGCGCCAGGAGTACCAGGACTCCGGGAAGCCGTGCACCAGCAGGACCAGCGGCCCGGACCCCTGCTCCACCAGGTGGACGCGGCCGGCGGGGCCGGGGACCAGGCGGTGGGTGACGTCTGTCGGCCGGGGGTGCGGCATGCGTCGTCTCCTCCGTACGGGGTGCGTCGCCACGGCGTGCTGCCGCGCTGCGTACGGCGATCCTGCGACGCGGGGCACGACCGCCGCGAACGTTCTTGCCGTTCCGGCAAAACGGCCGCGCCCCTGCCGCGTCGGTGGACCGGGGTCAGTGCCCGGCGTCCCTCAACTCCCGTACGACACGGGCCGTCACGGGCACCTCGATCCCGTGCCGCTCGGCCGCCCGCAGCAACGCGCCGCCGATCGCGTCCAGTTCGAGCGGGCGGCCCGCCTCCGCGTCCCGCTGCATCGAGGACTTCGTGGCCGCGGGGAAGGCGTCGTAACGGGCCAGCGCCTGGGCCGGGTCGGCCGGACCTCCGGACGCGGAGCTGACCGCGGCGGTCTCCTCCACCAGGGCCGTCAACTCCTCGCGGTGGCGCGTGCGGACATCGCCCAGGGGCAGGCCGTAGCGCGTGGTCAGGAGCGCGAACGGGGCCAGGAACGACATCTTCGCCCACAGCGACGCCGTCTCGTCGGCCAGGACGCGGGTGGTCGGACCGGCCGCGGTGAACGCCTGCGCCAGCGCGTCGAGGCGGTCGCGGGGGACGTCGTCGCCCGCGAGGTCGATCTCCGCGAACGGACTGCCGTGCTCGATCACGCCCGGCGCCACCCGGGTCGACTCCACACGGATGACGGTGGGGGCCACGCGGTCCGGACGGTAGCGGGCGCGCAGCGTCGCCGGGTGCTCCACGCCGTTCAGGAGCGGTACGACGACGGCGTCGCCGAGGGCCGCGGGCGGGACGCGGTCCAGCGCGGCGGCCAGGGAGGTGTGCTTGACGGCGATCACCAGGGCGTCGACCGGTTCGCGCAGTTCGGTGTCCGCCTCGACGGGCGCGGTGAAGTCGCCGAACTTGGCGCTGCGGATCTGGATGCCGTCCTTGCGGAGTGTCTCCGCCGTGCTCTCGCCGGCCAGGCAGATCACCCGGTGGCCGGAGCGGGACAACAGCGCGGCCAGCAGTCCTCCGGTGCCGCCCGGGCCCAGGACGGCCACGGTGAGTTCGTCGTACGCCATGATGCGGGTTCCCCTCTTGTCGGTCGGGGCGATCATCGCAGGCGTCCCTTTTGGAGGACAGGTGGTGGTCCGAGGGGCGAGACTGGGGGCATGTGCCGCAGTATCAAGACGCTTCGTCCACCCGTACTGCCCGAG
Source organism: Streptomyces lincolnensis (assembly GCF_001685355.1). Lineage (GTDB taxonomy): Bacteria > Actinomycetota > Actinomycetes > Streptomycetales > Streptomycetaceae > Streptomyces > Streptomyces lincolnensis. Next base: position 3,197,119 of record NZ_CP016438.1, read on the forward strand.
GAGGCGACGGAGGACGACATCCGGGCCGCCGCGCTGCAGTACGTGCGAAAGGTCTCCGGCTTCCGGGCACCCGCCGCGCACAACCAGGAGGTCTTCGACCGCGCGGTCGACGTGATCGCCGAGGCGACGGCCGAGTTGCTGGCGGGGCTGGAGGTACGGGGGGCTTCCTCGCGCAAGGCGGGCTGACCGGTGCGCAGTGCTGGTGCTGGTGCCGTGCGGGGTGGGTGTCACTCGCCCGAATCGACCCTGCACTCATTCGTGTCACAGGGACATCACCTCACCTCCACACAATCTCCATGCGGTACATGCTGGTCGCACAGGTCACGCACCACCCCTGGGGGACACCATGCGCACCCGCACCATCGCCGCGGCATTCGCCGCCTCAGTACTGCTGACACTCACGGCGTGCGAGAGCACGGACGACGCCGGCTCCACCAAGCCGGACACCTCGGTCCAGGAATCCAACGATCAGCCCAAGGATGCCGACACCACGGACGCGAGCACCGACCCGGCGGACAGCGCCACCGACACGAAGGCCGATACGGACTCGGAAACGGCGGCGCTGCCCGATCTCGTCGGCCAGGACCTCCAGGCCGCCCAGGACGAAGCGCAGGCCGCCGGCTTCTACGTCCTCGACGACCAGGACGCCAGTGGCCAGAACCGCTTGCAGGTCCTGGACCGCAACTGGACCGTATGCAGCCAGGAACCCGAGGCGGGAACGCACCCCACGGACACACCCGTGACCCTGTACGCGGTCAAGGACGACGAGGCCTGCTGACACGTCAGAGGCCTCCCGGCATGATCACCGGGAGGCCTCTGAACTGCTACTTGGTACCCGTGGGCGCGGACGGTTTCGAACCGCCGACATCCTGCTTGTAAGGCAGGCGCTCTACCCCTGAGCTACGCACCCGAGACGAGTGGTCAGCCTACATCGCCCGGGGCACTGCCCCGCAAACCGTATCGCGGGGCGGTCCGCGACGGCCGCGGGCGGGGCCGTTCGGGGGTTATCCCCACCCACGATCCGGGAGCACTCCGCATCCCCCCGCACCCCCCGGATCCGTACGGTCGAAGTGCGTCACCGAGGCGCCACGTCGTACCAGGGGGAGATCATCATGACCCGTACCGTTCCCGCGCGTGCCGTCGCGGCTGTCGGGGTTGTCGCGGTTCTCGTTACGGGTGCCACCGCGTGCGGGGCGTCCGCCGGGGACGACAAGGAACCCGAGCAGCGGTCGTTCGCGCTGGAGGGGAGGACGCTGACCGTCGACTCGGACGACTCGGCGCTGGAGATCGTCGCCGCGGACGACACTCCGGCGGGGAAGGTCGAGGTGACCCGGTGGTTCCAGGGCACGGTGGCCGTGGGGAAGGACCCGAAGGTGACCTGGTCGTTCGAGGGTGACCGGCTGAAGCTGCGGATGACGTGCTCGGGGGTGGTCGTGGACTGCTCGGCCAAGCACCGGATCGAGGTGCCGCACGGCATCACGGTGAAGGTCCAGGACGGCGACGGCAGCGTGCGGGCGCGGGGTTTCAAGGACCCGCTGGACATCCGTACCGTTGACGGCTCCGTGCGGGTCACCGACACCTCGGGGCCGCTGAGTGTGCGTACCGGCGACGGATCCGTGCGGGCGGACGTCTCCTCGCGCCAGGTGCGGGCCCGGACCCATGACGGCTCGGTGCGCCTCGAACTCCGCGCCGTACCGGACCTGGTGGAGTCCCGCAGCGGCGACGGCTCGGTGACCATCGATCTGCCGAAGGCGACCTACCGGGTGACCACGAAGACGGGTGACGGCGGCGTGGAGGTGTCCGTGCCCCGAGCCGACTCCAGCGCGCACGTCGTGAACGCCCGGACGGGCGACGGCAAAGTCACGGTCCGAACCGCGAACTGACCGGCCCGTGTGTTCGTCCTCTACCGGTGGGAGAATGGACCGGGCAGGACGGATCACAGCACGGGAGAGGGATGTGACGGCGACACCACCGCAGCCGGAATCGCCGTTGGTGCCGCGTGCACACCACCCCGCACCTCGCGCCCCACACGTCGGGCGCCCCGCACGGCACGCCCTGCGCGACACCCTCGCCCTGGCCGCGCTCCCGCTGGTCGTCGCGCTCGCGCTGCCCGCCGCCTTCGCCGGCGGCGGCACCCGGCGCTGGTTCGGCGGGCGGGCGGAGAACCAGCGGGCCGAGGCGCAGGCCGCGAAGGACGCCGCCGCGGCCGCGTTCTACGAGCTGGACACCGCGCAGCGGGATCTGCGGATCTCGATAGAGACCATCACGGCGGTGGACGACTCCCCCGCCGCCCGGCGCGCGGTCGCCGACTTCCAGGCGGTCAGCGCCCGGATCGACGAGGTCAGTCACCAGTACATCCAGGCCGTGGACGCGTACGACCTGGACCGGGACGACCTGGAGGCCTCGGCCGCCTCCCAGGCGCGTACCGCGCTCACCCGGGCGAAGGACGACCTGACCAACGTCAAGCGGGAGCTGGACCGTTTCGGTGACAGCCTGGGGCCGCTGATCGGCAAGGCCGAGACCCAGCTGGCCCGGCTCGCGCCCGCGGTCGAGCGGGCCCGGCAGGGGCTGCTGGCCGCGTCCAACGCCCTGGACGCCGTACGGGGATCGGGGCTGACGGCGGACGATCTGGCCGCCCGGCTCGCCGCCCTGGGACCCGAGCTGACCAAGCTGAACCAAGGCGCGGGGCAGCACGGAGTGCCGCAGACGCTGGAGCGGGCCGAGCGGGTGGCCCAGCAGGCGGAGGCCGTCCGGGTCGAGGCCGAGCGGCTGCCGGAGCGGGCCGCCGAGATCGATCACCGGCTGGTGTCACTGCGGACCCGTGCCCAGGCGCTCACCACGCGCGCGGAGCAGGTCGAGCCGGTCCTGAGCGAGCTGCGCCGCCGGTTCGCCGCCGCCTGCTGGCAGGACCTCCAGCACGTCCCCGACCTGGCCGAGCGGAACGTGGAGCAGGCCGAGCTGAAGCTGCGCGAGGCGCGGGCCGCGCGGGACGACCAGCGCTGGCCGGACGCCACCGCCCTGCTCTCCACGGTCCGGGCGCTGCTCAACACCACCGACGAGTCCGTCTCCGCCGCCGGCGACCGGCTGCGCCGCCTGAACGCCGTGCAGAAGGACCCGCAGCAGGAGATCGACCGGACGCGTTTCGCGATCCGGGACGCCCAGCGGCTCGCCATGGCCGGCCGCAACACCCCCGACCCCCGGCACGCCCGCCCCCTGGACGACGCGGTCGCCCGCCTCGACCGGGCGATCGGCACGCTGGAGGGGCGCCACCCCGACTACTGGCATTTCCTGACGGAGACGGAGGCGGTGCGGCAGACGGTGGCCCAGGTGGTGTCCCAGATCCGCGACGACCGCGGCGCCGGTCACTGAGACGGCCTACGCCGGTCCGCGGCGGCCGGATACGCTGTGCCCATGCCTCGCTACGAGTACCGCTGCCGGACCTGCGGCGACACCTTCGAACTGAGCCGTCCGATGGCGGAGTCCGCCGCGCCCGCCGACTGCCCCGCGGGCCACGACGACACGGTGAAGCTGCTGTCCACGGTGGCGGTCGGCGGCTCGTCCGCCGCGCCCGCCCCGGCACCCCGCGCGGGCGGCGGCGGAGGCGGTTGCTGCGGCGGGGGCTGCTGCGGCTGACGCCACGTTCACGGATGGCGCCCGGGGCAACCTTCCTCAGGATCTCTTCAGCTCCGGTTCCCTACGGTGGCAGGCATGACAGCCGCACCGCAGTGGATCAACGGGCTCATGGACACGCTCGGCGCGCCCGGCGCCGGTATCGCCATCGCCCTGGAGAACCTCTTCCCCCCGCTCCCGAGCGAGGTGATCCTGCCGCTCGCGGGATTCGCGGCGAGCACCGGACAGATGAACCTGTGGGCCGCCCTGCTGTGGACGACGGCGGGCTCGGTGGTGGGCGCACTGGCGCTCTACGGCGTCGGCGCGCTGCTCGGGCGTGACCGCACAGTGGCGATCGCCGCCCGGCTGCCGCTGGTGAAGGTCTCCGACATCGAGAAGACGGAGGCCTGGTTCCTCAGACACGGCACCAAGGCGGTCTTCTTCGGCCGGATGATCCCCATCTTCCGCAGCCTGATCTCCGTACCGGCCGGCGTCGAACGCATGCCGCTGCCCGTCTTCCTCGGTCTGACCACGCTGGGCAGCGCCATCTGGAACACGGTGTTCGTCCTCGCCGGGTACGCGCTGGGCGACAACTGGGCCCAGGTCACCGACATGGTCTCCGCCTACTCCAAGGTGGTCCTGGTGGCGGCCGCCCTGGCGCTGGCCGTCTTCGTCGTCGTACGGCTGCTGCGGCGCCCCGGATCGGGACGCCGCAGGTCGGGTGCGCCGCGCGAGAGCGAACCGGCGGGGCGTTAACCGGTTCGGGCCTCCCGGCCGGTCCGGGCCTCCCGCAGGAACTCCCGCAGGATCCGCTCCCCCGCCAGCACCCCCCGCTCGGGCAGCGCGCTGATCGCCGGGGCGGTCCATGCGGCGTCGGCGAGTTCGCCGTGGCCGGGGCGCCAGCCCTTGTCGGCGGCGAGGAGGAGGTCGGCGTCGAGGAGGGAGTCGCCGGCGGCGAGGGTCAGTTCGGCCCCGGTGCGGCGGGCGACCTCGCGCATGGCGGCGCTCTTGGTGAGCGGCTTGGGGACGGCGTAGATCTTGCGGCCCTGGAGGGAGACCGTCCAGCCGCGGTTCTCCGCCCAGACGGCGAGCTCCTTCACCCAGTCCTCGGGGAGCAGTTCGCGCTCGACGACCAGGTAGGCGAAGAGGTCCTCGGCGATGCGGTGCTTGCGCACCCACAGCGGGTCGGCGGACGTCATCAGGTGCTCGCGGACCTCGTCCAGCGGCGCGCACTCCTCGGCGAGCCGGGCCTGCACGCGCGCGTGCCAGTCGGCGTCGGTGACGCCGTCGACGAGCAGGTGCCCGCCGTTGGCGCAGATCGCGTACGTCGGGGCGGGGCCCGGCAGGTTGATGCGCTGGTACTGCTTGCGGGTGCGCGTGGTCGTGGGGACGAAGACGGCCGCGTCCCCGAGTTCGGTGAGCAGTTCGGCCGAGGTCTCGGTCATGAACGACAGCGGCCTGCTCTCGTGCACCTCGACGCACAGCAGCCTGGGCGCCCGGGCGTCCGGCATGGTCAGCGCGAGGGCCGCGGCGGAGTAGATGAGCGTACGGTCGAGATCGCTCGCGACGAGCACCGGTGCCGGCATCAGACGTTCACCGCCCGGCCGTCGGCGCCCGTGGCGCCCCGCGTGTACTTGGGGTGGATCAACCCCACGCAGGTGTACGGGAGTTCGGCGACCTCTTCCACCGGGACACCTCTCTGTTCGGCGAGCAGTCGGACATGGTCGAGGTCGGCGCCCGCGCCGGCCTTCGCGAGGATCTTCCAGGGCACCCGGCGCAGCAGCACGCGGGTGGTCTCGCCGACGCCGGGCTTGACGAGGTTGACGTCGTGGATGCCGTACTCCTCGCTGATGCGCTCCACGGCCGCCCAGCCCTCCCAGGTCGGGGCGCGGTCGCCGGACAGCAGTTCCTTGGTCTGCGCGTCGACGGCGTCCACGACCTCGGGGAAGCGGCCGGCGACCGCGTCCAGGAAGGCCACCGACACGTCGGCTCCGGCGAGTTCGCGGTAGAACTTCGCGCCGTGGAAGTCGTCGGCGCCGACCAGGTCCGCGCGCAGGACGGTGCGTGAGATCAGGCCGGAGACCGTGGAGTTGAGGCACGCGGACGGGATCAGGAAGTCCTCGCGGGTGCCGTACGTCCGCACGCACGAGCCGGGGTCGGCGAGTACCGCGATCTCCGGGTCGAAGCCGGTGATGCCGTCGGAGTCCTCGAACTCCTTGACGGCGTCGGCGAGTTCGCGGGTGATGGCACCCTTGCCGGTCCAGCCGTCGACGAAGACGACGTCCCGGGGGTCGTGGTGGGCGGCCAGCCAGCGCAGGGCGTTGGCGTCGATGCCCCGGCCGCGCACGATCGACACGGCGTAGTGGGGCAGGTCCAGGCCGTGCCGGAACTGGGCCCAGCGGCGCATCAGCACGCCGACGGGCGTACCGGCGCGGGCCAGCGAGACGAGCACGGGCCGCGGGGACCGCTCGGCGAGGACGAGTTCGGTGACCGCGCCGACCGCCTGCGCGATCCGCCCCGCCGATGTCTCCAGCGCCGCGTGGAACAGCTCCTGGTACTGCTCGCTCGGCTGGTACTCCACCGGCAGCGACTCCGCGTAGTGCGCGCCGCCGCTCTGGATGGCCTCCTCGCGCTCCTCGGTCGGCGCCTCCAGCGTCACGTCCGAGAGGTCCTGGAGCAGCCAGCCGACCTCCTCGGGGGCGTACGAGGAGAAGGCGGGGCCTCGGAGGGGCTCGGGGAGCATGGAGGGCCTTTCGGGGGTGTGGCTGGGGACGACCACGAGGACGACCTGCTCGGTGTGTGCGGCGAGTTGGGCCAGGAGGCCGTCGGGGGCGTGCAGTTCGGGGGTGTCGGCGGTGGAGTCGACCACGGCGATCACGGCGTCGAAGCCGGCGCCCGCGATGTTGTAGGCGTAGCGGTCGCCGGGGCCGTCGGCGGGGGTGTCGTGGGCCGGGAAGGTGATGCGGCTGCGGATCGCGTAGCCCGGGTCGTCCACGGCGAGTACGGGTGAGCGGGTGGTGGTGGAGTAGGTGACCTGGGCGTCTGTGGTCTGCTCCAGCTGGTGGGCCAGGCGGAGAGGGATGTACATCAGCTCTTCGAAGCCGAGGATGTGTACGCGGTGGGCTGTGGCGGGGAGGGCTTGTGCGAGGTGGGCCGCCATTGGGGGGAGGGCGGCTTCCAGGCGTATTCGGTGGGCCGGGGTGAAGCCGTGGCGGCCGCCGTCGGGGAGGCCGTGGGGCCAGTGGAGGTCGATCCGCTTGATTGTTCGCTGCGGGCCGGTGGGGGTTGATCGCGCAGTTCCCCGCGCCCCTGAGTGAGGCATCTCGAACCGCGCTACGAGGGCCTGGCCCTTCTCCAGTACCCCTTCGGGCAGGTGCACCGTGCCCGACGCCGCTGCCACCAGGTCCACCCTCGCGTCTATCTCCCGGGCGAAGGCGTCCAGGCGGTCCGCGTCCTTCGGTGAGCGCATGTCGACCAGGGCTACGACGACGTACCGCCCTCGCGGGTAGCGCGCGTGCAGGTCGCGGATCGTGTTGAGGATCGTGTTGCCCGTGGAGAACTCGTCGTCGACGAGGACGAGGGGGCCGTCGCCGGAGAGGAGGCCGGGATTCTCCGGGAGGAGCAGGTGTGACGTGGCGTGGGAGTGGGACTCCTCGAAGCCGCCTGCCGGGGTGAGGCCCGGGACCGGGCGGCGGGTGGAGTGGAGGTAGGGGGCGAGACCGATGCCGTCGGCGACACAGTGGCCGAGGCCGGTGGCGGTCTCGGCGTAGCCGAGGACGACCGCGCGGCTCGCCTCCTCGGTGCCCAGCAGCTCCCGCACCCGGCGACCGAGGGCGAGCCCGTGGTCGTAGACCACACGCGGTGACTGGGGTACGTGCTTGCCGAGGACGTGGGAGACGAGCAGGTGGGCCCGCTTGGGGTTGCGGCGCAGGGCCAGCCCCAGCAGGTCGGTCAGCTGATCGTCGCCCACGAGTTCGACGCCGAGCCGTTCGGCCACCCACGTCCCGGACCAGACCCCGTCCGGTCCCGGCCGGCCCCCGTCGTTCACTGCCTTGTTCATGCGTCCCTTGGTGTTCGGCGTTGATTCAGCCGGGGATTCCGGCGGCGAGGAGCTCCACGAAGCCGATGTCCTCGTTGGCCACACCGAAGACCTCGGCGCGCAGCAGGGTCCGCTCGGCCCAGGCGCGGTGCGGCTTCACTTCATTCATTTTGTTCGTGTACTGCGACCTGAGCACCCCGCCACCGCCGCGCTCCGGCCGCAGGATGTCCTGGGCGTCACTGAACTCCTCGTGGCTGACCACGGAGAGTGCGTGCACGGGCAGCACGTGGGAGGGGTGGATGCAGGTCTTGCCGAGCAGGCCGTTGGCCTGGTCGAGGGAGATCTCGCGGAGCAGCCCGTCCATGGCGTGCTCGATGAGCGCCTCGCGCAGTTCCTCGGCCTGGCCCTCCAGGAAGGGGCTGCGGCGCAGCTGGGGCTTGAACATGCGCTCCTGGACGCGGAAGTACTCCCACACCGGCCCGGTCACCGTGAACCCGGTGCCGTCGGCCCGGCCCAGCATGTTCACCACGTCGGCGATGACCGAGGCGACGATCTGGACGTCCCAGGCGGTCATGTCGGGGGCGCGGCGCAGGCCGTAGGAGGAGCAGAAGTCGGTCACGCCGAGGCGGAGGGCCAGCACGCGGTCGCGGTACTTGTCGACGGCGCGGGCGATGCCCTCCAGGGTCTCCACCCGGGACTCGCGGTACATCAGCTCGGGCGACTCCAGCACGGGCATGGCGAACAGCCGGCGTCCGCTCGCCGCCTCGGCGCCGGAGAGGGCCTCCAGGAAGGAGATGCCGCGCTCTTCGGTGAACTTCGGCAGCACGAATCCGGACAGCAGCCGGACGGCGGGGCCGAGCCGGCGGACGAGGTCGGGGATCTGCCGGGGGGAGCGGACCCGGATGAACAGCAGCGGGAGATCGGTGCCCGCGCGTGTGGCGAGGTCCCTGAACTGCCGTACGAGGTTCTCCTCGGCCTCCGCGACGTCCTCGTCGCCGATCGAGTCCTCCAGGCACAGCACCATCGAGACCACGCCGCGTCCGGTCTGCTTGACGATGTCGTCGGCGAGCCGGGGCCGGGTGGCCGGACTGTAGAGCGTGGCGCCGAGGGCCGCGGAGAGCAGCCGGGCCGGGGAGTCGGCGGTGAACTCGCAGGGCTGCTGGTGGAACAGGCGCTGCCGCACCTCAGGGGCGATGTGCCCGAAATGACGCATAGAGCTCCCCCGTGTTGACTGAGCGTCCCCTGTGACCGATTCACAGGTGGCCGGTAATAGTACGTAGGGACCCGTGTCGGGGGTTCCCGCAGGGCATGAATTTCTGGTAACGCGGACGAACACAGCCGAACAAGGCGGTATCGCCACCATGACGACACCCCGGGGGATCCGGTACCCCCACGTTGTCGTGACCAGGACCGAGAGGGCAGGATGGCCGTATGACGCACGCGATGCTGAAGGGGTCGAACGTCCCGCTCAGGACCACCACGGTACGCGCCGTGCTGCGCTGGGCGCCCGGGCAGGGGGTCCCGGTCGTCGACGCCTCGGCACTGCTCCTCGGCCCCGACGGTCGTGTGCGATCCGACGAGGACTTCGTCTTCTACAACCAGCCCCGGCACCCTTCCGGGAAGGTCTGGCTCCTCGGCAAGAAGCGAATGGCCGAGGGTCCCACCGACACGATCCAGACAGATCTGGCCGGTGTCGAGGCCGACGTCAGCCAGATTCTTCTGGTCGCGTCGGCGGACGGCGCCTCGTTCGACCGGGTCCAGGGTCTGCGCATTCTGCTGTACGACGCCACGGTCGCCGAGGGCGAGCCGCTGGCCTACTTCGACATCAAGCCGGAGACCGGTCAGGAGACCGCCCTGATCTGCGGCGAGCTGTACCGCCGCGGTGAGGGCTGGAAGTTCCGCGCGCTGGGCGAGGGCTATCTGAACGGCCTCCAGGGTCTGGCGACCGACTACGGCATCTCGGTGGACGAGTCGGAGGGCCTGGACTCCCCGGCCGCTCCCGACGGGCTCGCGACGACCGTCGTCCCGCCGTCCCCCGCCACTCAGCAGGCCTCGGAGATCTCCCAGCCCCTCCCTCCGGAACAGCCGACGGTCGTCCCCGCCCAGCCGGCCTACGGCTACCCCCAGCAGCCCGCCGCGGCGACGGCCCAGCCGGCTTACGGCTACCCGCCGGCGGTCTCAACCCTCCCGGACCCGGACTTCCGGCTGCCCCCGCAGGGCCCCCAGTTCATCGGACGGTAGGTGCGGCGGGCCGGGAGCGGGCGTCAGCGCTCGGCCTTCGCCTTGTAGCCCCGCCCCCACTGCAACCCCCACCCGTACAAGCGGTCCAGTTCCCCCTGGAACCCGTACACGAAGCGCACCTCGCGCCGGACGACCAGCTCACCCTTCACGTTCTCGATCATCACCACCGCGCAGGACCGCGCCTGCGGATGCCGTTCGTCGAGATGTATCTCGATCCGCGGTCCGTTGCTCGGGTACAGCGTGACGATGGCGTGCGTACGGTCGAACGCCGGCGTCTGGTCGTAGATGTACACGAACACCAGCAGCCGCTTGATGGCGTCCTTGTGGTCGAGGTTGACGTACATCGTCTCCCCGGACGCCGACCCGAACCGGTCGTCCCCGCTGAGCTTCACGTACGGCGCCTCGTTGGTGTCCCCGAGGAACCCGCCCAGCGGCTGTACGACGCCCTTCGTGCCGTCGGCCAGTTCGTACAGGCAGCCCAGGTCGAGGTCGACGTTGACCATGCTCTGGCTGTGCCCGAGGACCTCGGGCGGTTTGAGCGCCTTGAAGGGGTGCCGCAGCAGGCTCTCCCGCTGGGACCCGCCCAGGTCGGAGGTCCGCATCCGCCAGGCCAGGTTGATGCGCAGATGCCCGGTGGCCGCGCCCTGTTTGGTGAGGGAGACCTGGCTGTGCCGTTTGGTCAGTTCGATGGCGTTGGTGGCGGCGTTTCCCGAGTCGAAGTCGGTCTCGCGGCCGCGCCAGAGTCCGTCGAAGAAGCCCATTCCCGCCCCACTTCGCTGTCAGCGCCCGAGGGGGCGGCACCGGGAGTCGTCCCCGACACCGCCCCGCTCAGAGCGTTCCTCACGCAGAAGCTGATCACACCCCGGACGAGACCTCAGTCTTGTCGTCCGAGCCCGCCGCTTTTCCCTCTGCGGCCGCGATCGCCTTGTTGCGGCGGACGGAGGACCAGAAGGACCAGGCGATCAGGATCACGCCGATCGAGCCGGTGATGAGCTCGTGGATCTCGTACTGGATGGTGACCAGCAGGATCATGGCGAGGGCGCCGATCGCGTAGTGCGCGCCGTGCTCCAGGTAGACGTACTCGTCGAGGGTGCCCTGGCGGACCAGGTAGACGGTCAGCGACCGGACGTACATGGCGCCGATGCCGAGGCCCAGCGCCATCAGGACGATGTCGTTGGTGATGGCGAAGGCGCCGATGACGCCGTCGAAGGAGAACGACGCGTCCAGGACCTCCAGGTAGAGGAACATGAAGAACGCGGCCTTGCCGACCATGACGACCGCCGACTTGGGCTTGCCCTCGCGCTCGGCCTTCTCCTCGGCCTCGTGCTCGCGCTCCTCCTCCTCTTCGAGCTTGTCCTCGAAGAAGCCGGAGAGACCGCCCACGATCATGTAGGTGATCAGGCCCGCGATACCGGAGAGCAGGACCGTCTCCGCCTTGTCGGCGTGGGTGCCGCCGTGCTGGTGGGCGTGGGTGGCGAAGGTCATCGCGGAGATCATCAGCACGATCAGGGCGATGCAGACCGACAGCATGTCGATCTTGCCGAGCTTGGCGAGCGGCCGCTCCAGCCAGCCGAGCCACTTGATGTCCCGGTCCTCGAAGATGAAGTCGAGGAAGATCATCAGCAGGAACATACCGCCGAAGGCGGCGATCGACGGGTGGGCGTCCGTCACCAGCTGCTGGTAGCGGTCCTTGTCGGTGAGGGCGAGGTCGACGGCCTCGATCGGCCCCATCGAGGCGCTGACCGCCACGATGACGACGGGGAAGACCAGTCGCATGCCGAAGACCGCGATGAGGATGCCGATCGTGAGGAAGATCTTCTGCCAGAAGGCACTCATCTTCTTCAGGATCCCGGCGTTGACCACCGCGTTGTCGAACGAGAGGGAGATCTCGAGGACGGAAAGGATCGCCACGACACCGAAGGCGGTCCACCCCCCGTAGAAGACCGCCGCGACGAGGCCGAGCGCGGTGACCGCGAACGACCAGCCGAAGGTTTTCAGAACCACTGGCTACCCAATCCTCTAAGTACGGATCTCTACCACGCCGTACTCGGCTTTACGAAACATTGACTCCGAAGTCTAGAGCGATGCCCCGCAGCCCCGACGCGTACCCCTGGCCGACCGCCCTGAACTTCCACTCGCCCTGATGGCGATAGACCTCGCCGAAGATCATCGCGGTCTCGGTGGAAGCGTCCTCGGAGAGGTCGTACCGGGCGAGTTCCTGGCCGTCGGCCTGGTTGACCACGCGGATGAAGGCGTTGCTGACCTGGCCGAAGGTCTGGCCGCGCTCGTCGGCCATGTGGATGGAGACGGGAAAGATGATCTTGTCGCACTGTGGCGGCACCTTGGAGAGGTCGATCAGCAGCGATTCGTCGTCGCCGTCGCCCTCACCGGTGAGGTTGTCACCGGTGTGCTCGACCGAGCCGTCCGGACTCTTGAGCTGGTTGTAGAAGATGAACCACTCGTCCCCCATCACCCGTCCGCTCGTGCACATCAGTGCGCTGGCGTCGAGGTCGAAGTCGGCTCCGGTGGTGGATCGAGCGTCCCAGCCGAGCCCGATCATCACCTGGGTGAGATTGGGTGCGGCCTTGGACAGGGAGACGTTGCCTCCCTTGGCGAGCGTGACGCCCATTGCGCTGGTCCCTCCCCGATACGGTGCTGCTTCTGTTGTCCTGCGCGTCCGGCGCCGCACGCAAACCGTGCGGCGCCGGACGAAGACCCGCAAGATCAGACGTTCACGCCGAAGTCCTGGGCGATGCCGCGCAGGCCGGAGGCGTAACCCTGGCCGATGGCGCGGAACTTCCACTCCGCGCCGTGCCGGTAGAGCTCACCGAAGACCATCGCGGTCTCGGTGGAGGCGTCCTCGGAGAGGTCGTAGCGCGCGATCTCGGCGCCGCCGGCCTGGTTCACGACGCGGATGAACGCGTTGCGGACCTGGCCGAAGGACTGCTGGCGGTTCTCGGCGTCGTAGATCGAGACCGGGAAGACGATCTTCTCGACGTCGGCCGGGACGCCTGCGAGGTTGATCTTGATCTGCTCGTCGTCACCCTCGCCCTCACCGGTGAGGTTGTCACCGGTGTGCTCGACCGAGCCGTCGGCGCTCTTGAGGTTGTTGAAGAACACGAAGTTCGCGTCGCTGCTGACCTTGCCCTCGGCGTTCGTCAGCAGTGCGCTGGCGTCGAGGTCGAAGTCCGTGCCGGTGGTGGTGCGGATGTCCCACCCCAGACCGACGATGACCGCGGTCAGTCCCGGCGCCTCCTTGCTCAGTGATACGTTGCCGCCCTTGCTGAGGCTGACTCCCACGAGTCCTCCATTGGTGTCCAGGGGCGGGGAGCCCCGCCGTGCCTTGTATGTCGGATCAACGACTCGATCCTAGTGACGGGTTCCCGTACCACGCATGCCCTGGAACCGAAGAATCAGAGGGTGTCGAGGGCCTTGACGTAGTCGTTCAGGTCACGGGCGTCGGGCAGGGCGTTGACGACGGTCCAGCGGACCACGCCCTCCTTGTCGATGACGAAGGTGCCGCGCACCGCGCAGCCCTTGTCCTCGGCGAAGACGCCGTAGGCGCGGGAGGCCTCGCCGTGCGGCCAGAAGTCGCTGAGCAGCGGATAGTCCAGGCCCTCCTGCTCGGCGAAGACGCGCAGGGTGTGGATGGAGTCGTTGGAGACGGCGAGCAGCTGGGTGTCCCGGTCGGAGAACCGCGGGAGGTTGTCGCGCAGCGCGCACAGCTCGCCGGTGCACACACCGGTGAAGGCGAAGGGGTAGAAGAGCAGCACGACGTTCTTGCTTCCGCGGAAGTCGGAGAGCTTGACGGTCGCGCCGTGGTTGTCCTTGAGCTCGAAGTCGGGGGCCTTGTCGCCGACCTGGATCGCCATCGCCTCGGATGTCCCTTCGGTGGGGCTGTTCGGGTGGCTCCCACCCTACGCAGCGATCACCGGACGGCTTCGGACGGGCCGGTGCTGGACCGGCCCGTCCGGCGTTCTGGGCCTACTTCTTGGTCTTGGCGGCCTTGGGCGTCACCAGCCTGCTGCCGCTCCAGTCCTTGCCGACGCTGACGCTCTTGGACGCGGAGAGGCCGGCCGTCGTCGCGGCTTCGGAGATGTCGCTCGGCTCCACGTAGCCGTCACGCCCGGTCTTGGGCGTCAGCAGCAGGATCGAACCGCCTTCTTCGATGTACGTGGTGGCATCCACCAGCGCATCCGTCAGGTCGCCGTCCTCGTCGCGGAACCACAGCACCACGGCATCCGCTACGTCGTCGTAATCCTCGTCCACGAGGTCGCTGCCGATGACTTCTTCAATGGCCTCGCGGAGTTCCTGGTCTACGTCGTCGTCGTAGCCGATCTCCTGGACCACCTGCTCGGGCTGGAACCCCAGCCTGACGGCAGGGCTCGTCCGCTCCTCCGCGTGGTCCGCGGTCGCGCTCACGGGTTGCCTCCTGATCATGTCTTGAGTGAATGTCCTGCATCGCGCGTGCGCGAAGCATTGGCCGTAGTCCACACGGGCGGGGCGGATCGCGCAAGTACCCGGCCGTTCAGACCGCCGAAACGGTGACGTTCCCGGCCGTGTCGCCCGAACCTACGGCACCCGGCCCGAGCCGTGCGTGACGCATGCCACACCTTTCTGCCCCCCTTTGTACGCTTGGGAACCCGAGAGCGTTCACGCAGCGCCTGGTTACCCCAGAGTAGAGATGACGTTTGCTTCCCCGAGGTACACGATGGGGAACGGTGCAGGCATACCGAAATTGCAGCGAAACCCAGGGAAATGCAGCCCTCTGACAGGTAAGGAACAGCGTGGCTTCCGGATCCGATCGCAACCCGATCATCATTGGCGGCCTTCCGAGTCAGGTTCCTGACTTCGATCCCGAGGAAACCCAGGAGTGGCTCGACTCCCTCGACGCCGCCGTGGACGAGCGCGGCCGGGAGCGGGCCCGCTATCTGATGCTGCGGCTGATCGAGCGGGCCCGCGAGAAGCGCGTGGCCGTGCCCGAGATGCGCAGCACGGACTACGTCAACACCATCCCCACCAAGAGCGAGCCGTTCTTCCCGGGCAACGAGGAGATCGAGCGCAGGATCCTCAACGCCACCCGCTGGAACGCGGCCGTGATGGTCTCGCGCGCCCAGCGGCCCGGCATCGGCGTCGGCGGCCACATCGCCACCTTCGCCTCCTCCGCCTCGCTCTACGACGTCGGCTTCAACCACTTCTTCCGCGGCAAGGACGAGGGCGACGGCGGCGACCAGGTCTTCTTCCAGGGCCACGCCTCGCCGGGCATCTACGCCCGCGCGTTCCTCCTCGACCGGCTCAGCGAGCAGAACCTCGACGCCTTCCGGCAGGAGAAGTCGAAGGCGCCGTACGGGCTGTCCAGCTACCCGCACCCGCGGCTGATGCCGGACTTCTGGGAGTTCCCGACCGTGTCGATGGGCCTTGGCCCGATCGGCGCGATCTTCCAGGCCCGGATGAACCGCTACATGCACGCGCGCGAGATCGCGGACACCTCGAAGTCGCATGTGTGGGCGTTCCTGGGCGACGGCGAGATGGACGAGCCCGAGTCGCTCGGCCAGCTGTCCATCGCCGCCCGTGAGGGCCTGGACAACCTGACCTTCGTCGTCAACTGCAACCTCCAGCGGCTCGACGGCCCGGTGCGCGGCAACGGCAAGATCATCCAGGAGCTGGAGTCGATCTTCCGGGGCGCCGGCTGGAACGTCATCAAGCTGGTGTGGGACCGCACCTGGGACCCGCTGCTCGCCCAGGACCGCGACGGTCTGCTGGTCAACCGGATGAACACCACGCCGGACGGCCAGTTCCAGACGTACGCCACCGAGACCGGCGCGTACATCCGCGACCACTTCTTCGGTGACGACCAGCGGCTGCGCGCGATGGTCGAGAACATGACCGACGACCAGATCCTGCACCTGGGGCGCGGCGGCCACGACCACCGGAAGATCTTCGCGGCGTACAAGGCGGCCGTCGAGCACAAGGGCCAGCCGACGGTCATCCTCGCCAAGACCATCAAGGGCTGGACGCTCGGTCCCAACTTCGAGGGCCGCAACGCCACGCACCAGATGAAGAAGCTGACGGTCGACGACCTCAAGGGCTTCCGCGACCGGCTGCACCTGCCGATCTCCGACCAGGAGCTGGAGTCCGGCGCGCCGCCGTACTACCACCCGGGCCGGGACTCGGAGGAGATCCAGTACATGCACGACCGGCGCAACTCGCTGGGCGGGTACGTGCCGACGCGTGTGGTGCGCTCGAAGCCGCTCGCGCTGCCCGAGGACAAGACGTACGCGACCGTGAAGAAGGGCTCCGGGCAGCAGTCGATCGCCACCACCATGGCCTTCGTGCGTCTACTCAAGGACCTCATGCGGGACAAGGAGATCGGCAGGCGGTTCGTGCTGATCGCGCCGGACGAGTACCGCACGTTCGGCATGGACTCCTTCTTCCCCAGTGCGAAGATCTACAACCCGCTCGGCCAGCAGTACGAGGCCGTGGACCGGGATCTGCTGCTCGCGTACAAGGAGTCGCCGCAGGGTCAGATGCTGCACGACGGCATCTCCGAGGCCGGCTGCACGGCCTCGCTGATCGCGGCGGGTTCGGCGTACGCCACGCACGGCGAGCCGCTCATCCCGGTGTACGTCTTCTACTCGATGTTCGGGTTCCAGCGCACCGGCGACCAGTTCTGGCAGATGTCGGATCAGTTGGCGCGCGGTTTCGTCCTGGGTGCGACCGCGGGGCGTACGACGCTGACCGGTGAGGGGCTCCAGCACGCCGACGGCCACTCGCAGTTGCTCGCGTCGACCAACCCGGGCTGTGTGGCGTACGACCCGGCGTTCGGGTTCGAGATCGCGCACATCGTGCAGGACGGTCTGCGCCGGATGTACGGCACGTCCGAGGAGCACCCGCACGGCGAGGACGTCTTCTACTACCTCACCGTCTACAACGAGCCGATCCAGCACCCGGCCGAGCCTGCGAACGTGGACGTCGAGGGCATCCTCAAGGGCATCCACCGCTTCAGCGAGGGCACGGCGGGCTCGATCCCGGCGCAGATCATGGCGTCGGGTGTCGCGGTCCCGTGGGCCGTCGAGGCGCAGAAGACCCTCGCCGAGGAGTGGAACGTGAAGGCCGACGTGTGGTCGGCGACCTCCTGGAACGAGCTGCGGCGCGAGGCCGTGGAGTGCGAGGAGCACAATCTGCTGCACCCGGAGGAGGAGCAGCGGGTGCCGTGGGTGACCCGGAAGCTGACCGGCGCGGAGGGTCCGTTCGTGGCCGTGTCCGACTGGATGCGATCGGTTCCGGACCAGATCTCGCGGTGGGTGCCGGGGACGTACCAGTCGCTGGGCGCGGACGGTTTCGGCTTCGCGGACACCCGTGGGGCGGCCCGCCGGCACTTCCACATCGACGCGCAGTCGATCGTGCTGGGTGTGCTGACCGAGCTGGCCAAGGCGGGCAAGGTGGACCGGTCGGCGCTGAAGCAGGCCGTCGACCGCTACCAGCTGCTCGACGTCTCGGCCGCGGATCCGGGGGCCGCGGGCGGCGACGCGTAGCGTTCGCATACGGCGTCAACGGGTGAAGGGCGGTGGGGCCTGGGGCTCCACCGCCCTTCACCTCTTCTTTACGATGCCGCCATGAAGGAAGAATCGGCGCACGTCCGTTGGGAACGGCGCACTCAACGGCCGCTGCTGGCGCTGGCGGTGCTGTTCGCCGCCGCCTACGCCGTGCCCATAGTGGTCAGCCCGGCGAGCGAGGACCTGACGGCGGCGTGCACGGCGGTCGAGTGGGGGGTGTGGGCGGCGTTCGCCGCCGACTACGGGGTGCGGCTGTGGCTGTCACCGGCCCGGGTGAGCTTCGTCCGCACGCACTGGCTGGACTTGGCCGCGGTGCTGCTGCCGCTGATACAGCCACTGCGGCTGCTGCGGCTGGTGTCGACGTTGCTGCTGGTGCAGCGGCGGGCCCGGATGGCCTCACAGATACGGCTGACGACCTACGTCGCGGGCGCGGTGGTCGGGCTGCTGATGTTCGGCTCGCTGGCCGTGCTGTCGGTGGAGCGCGAGTCGCCCGACGGGAACATCCGCACGCTGGGTGACGCGGTGTGGTGGTCCTTCACCACCATGACGACCGTGGGCTACGGCGACCACGCCCCGACCACCGGACTCGGGCGGATGATCGCCGTCGGCCTGATGCTCTCCGGAATCGCACTGCTCGGCGTGGTGACCGCGAACATCGCCGCGTGGTTCATCGCCCGCTTCGAGAAGGACGACGTCGAGGAGCGCCGCCAGACCGAAGCGATCCGCCTCCTGACCGACGAGGTACGGGCCCTGCGCGCGGAGGTCGCCTCACTCCAGCAGACCACCCCCAGAAGCTGACGGCCCCCGACCGGACAGGAGCGGGCCGGGAGCGTGTCGATGGCGCCCAGCACCAGGGCGACCAGGGCCGGCACCGGGCGAGAGCCCGTCCAGCTACGGCCCATGGCGAGCCAACCGCAGACGATCGCGACCGGGCCGAGGATGATCCCCAGCACGAAGAAACCGGCGACCGCGCAGATACCGCCCTTTCCGGGAGACACCCCCGGACCCCCGGCGATGATTCCGAGCGTCACGCGATCCGGCGGGACACGAGACAGGAGCGGGCCCCCGGTCGTCCCACCGGGGGCCCTTCCCTCACTCGCCCCGGGTCAGAACAGGCCCGTGCCCGGGGTTGCCGCTCCGGCGAGCCAGATGACCGCCAGGAGCGTGTCGATGGCGCCCAGCACCAGGGCGACCAGGGCCGGCACCGGGCGAGAGCCCGTCCAGCTACGGCCCATGGCGAGCCAACCGCAGACGATCGCGACCGGGCCGAGGATGATCCCCAGCACGAAGAAACCGGCGACCGCGCAGATGACTCCGATGATTCCGAGCGTCGCGCGATCCGGCCCGCTCCGTGACCACGTCCGGCTACGTGAGCGGGGGTACCTGCGCGTTCCCTGTCCGAAGCCCGCCATCATCAACTCCCAGAACCCCTCGGTGAATTCGGGTGCGTTCTCGGGTTCGTGAAGGCGGGTACCCCCGTCGCGAGGGCTAATCCTCCGGGTTTCTACTACCGCAGGACACCACCGGCCTTGCGGCGCGCCGCCCCCCTCCGGCAGCGCGCCGCAGCACCGGTCACCCTCCTCGCCGTACGAACTCCCCGCATGTGCCGGGGGAATGTGCCGTACCGGAGGGCTTGACCCACTGTGACGTGCGGCGCGTGCCGGGTGGGAGGAATCTTTAGCGTTGTCACCCTGATAGGGGAACTACGCCTGTTTTTCCCACGGTTGGCCGCGGTGTGCGGTCAGATGTGGCCGACTCCCGCCCCCGCCTCCGCGTTCGCACCGCGCTTGGTGAGCATCGCAACGAGGACGGCGACGACCGCGACACCGGCGGCGACCAGGGACGCCAGGCTCATCCCGGAGATGAAGGTGTCGTGCGCGACGCCGGTGATCTTCGTGGCGATCGCCTCCGGCGTACCCGGCGCGATCGGGGGCACGCCCACCTGGACCGCCTCCGAGGCCTGGTGCTCCTGGGCCGCGGTGAGCGGCGGGAGTCCCGCGTCGGCCCAGTTGCCCGCGAGGTCGCTGTCGACCTTGGAGGCCATCACCGCACCGAGGACGGCCGTACCGAGGCTGCCGCCGATCTGCATCGCGGCCTGCTGGAGGCCACCGGCGACACCGGAGAGCTCCATCGGGGCGTTGCCGACGATGACCTCGGTGGCGCCGACCATGACGGGTGCGAGGCCGAGGCCCAGCAGGGCGAACCAGAGCGACATGACGCCACTGCCGGTGTCCGTCGCCAGCGTGGACATGCCGTACATGGCGAGCGCGGTGCACGCCATACCGCCGGCCAGCGGCACCCGCGGGCCGAGCTTGGTGATCATCGCGCCCGCGAGCGGGGAGCCGACGATCATCATTCCGGTGAGCGGCAGCAGGTGCAGACCGGCGTCGATCGGGCTCATGCCGTGCACGTTCTGGAGGTAGAACGTCACGAAGAACAGACCGCCCATGAAGGCGATGGCCATCAGCACCATCAGCACGACACCCGCGGCCAGCGGCACCGAGCGGAACAGCCCCAGCGGGATCAGCGGCTCCTTGACCTTCGTCTCCCAGAAGGCGAACGCGGCGAAGAGCACGACGGAGCCGAGGATGAACGCCCACGTCTTGCCGTCGCCCCAGCCCCACTCGGGGGCCTTGATGAGCGCCCACACCAGGCAGAACATCGCGGCCGACAGCAGCGCGATGCCCAGCAGGTCGAAGGAGCGCGGGGCCTTCTCGGCACGGTGGTCGAGCAGGATCCAGGCGCCGAGGGCGACGGCGAGGATGCCGACCGGCACGTTGATGAAGAACACCGACTGCCAGTTGACGTGCTCGACGAGCACACCGCCGAGGATCGGGCCGCCCGCGGTGGAGGCACCGATGACCATGCCCCAGATACCGATGGCCATGTTGAGCTTCTCGGCCGGGAAGGTCGCGCGCAGCAGCCCGAGCGCGGCCGGCATCAGCAGCGCGCCGAACAGGCCCTGGAGGACACGGAAGGTGACGACCAGCGCGATGCTGCTGGACATGCCGATGGCACCGGACGCGGCCGCGAAGCCGACGACACCGATCAGGAAGGTCTGGCGGTGGCCGAACCGGTCACCGAGCTTGCCCGCGGTGATCAGGGAGACCGCGAGGGCGAGGAAGTAGCCGTTGGTGATCCACTGGACCTCCGCGAAGGACGCGTTCAGGTCCTTCTGGATGGCCGGGTTGGCGATGGCCACGATGGTGCCGTCGAGGGCCACCATCATGACCCCGACCGCGACGGTTATGAGGGTGAACCACGGGTGGCCGCGCAGGCCGGAGGCCGATGCCCCGCCGGACGGGGTGGATGGCGCCTCATCCCCCGGCCCCGTCTTGTCGAGGGTGGTCTGACTAGTCATGTGTTCGAGGCTAGTGACAGCCACTGACAATTGACAAACCAATTCATAAGTCAGTAACTGACCTGTATGGAAACACTGCGGGAACGCAAGCGTCAGCGCACCCGGGACGCGCTGGTGCGGGCCGCCCTCGACCTGTTCACCACCCGCGGATACGAGGGGACGACCGTCGACGACATCGCCGAGGCCGTCGACGTCTCGCAGCGCACCTTCTTCCGTTACTTCGCCGGCAAGGAGGAGGCCGCCCTCGCCGTCCACGAGATGACGGTGGAGCACTTCCTCGGCGCCGTGCGCGAGCGCCCGCCGCACGAGCCCCCGATGGAGGCGCTGCGCCAGGCGGTGCTGGAGGGATGGGACACGCTCAACGAGGTCGTCGAGTCCGTCGTACCGGTCGAGCTGTTCCTGCGGATGTTCCGGGTGATCGAGTCGACGCCGGTGCTGCTCGCCGCCCATCTGCGCCGCTCCACGGAGAGCGAGGACACCCTGGCGCGGATCCTCGCCGAGCGCGAGGGACTCGATGTGGACGCCGACCCGCGGCCCCGCGTGGTGGTGGCGGTCTTCGGCGGGGTGATGCGGCTGACGGAACGGCAGTGGTGCGCGGGCGGGGACACCGGCCTCGACACCATGCGGGCACTGACCGTCTCATATCTCGAACAGGTGGGGCCCGCACTCACAGGTGCCTGGCGAACACGCTGAGGTAGACGGCCCATACACCGAAACGTGATACCCGTCACTCGATTAACCCGAGACCCTCCCGTTCTCCTAGTGTGTCCTTTCAGTGACTTCCTTCGACACCTCCCCGCAACTGAACGTCTGGCGCGCACTGCTCGCGCTGGCCGTCGTGTTCGTGATGCTGGCGACCACCGGCTGGACGGCACTGCGCAGCCAGCGGAGCAGCACACCGCTCCAGGCCTCGCTCTCGGCCTGGGACGACGGCAGCATCGCCGGACACCGGCTGCCGGACCCCGACGGGACGACTCCCCACCGTCTCGCCCGCTTCTTCACCACGCTCACCGACCGGCAGCGCGCCACCCTCGCCCGGCGCTATCCGCTGGCCGTCGGCAACATGAACGGCGCCCCCGTCGAGCTGCGTTACCGCGCCAACCGCATCGCGCTCGGCGACGCCCGCAAGGTCGAGCTGAAACGCATGCACGACACCCGGCTCACCGCGGACGGCCAGCGGGAGGCCGGAAAACGGATGCACCGCTACGAGTCCCTGCTGACCGAGGGCCGGCACATCCTCGCCTTCGACCCCGACGGATCCGGCCGGATCGCCGAGGTCTTCGGTGACCTGAACAAGGCGGAACGGGTCTCGGTCGTCGTCCCCGGCGTCGACACCGACCTGCTCACCTTCCAGCGCACCCAGCGCAGATACTCCGCCCCGGTCGGCATGGCCCAGGCCCTCTACCGGGCCGAGCGCGAGGCGAGCCCGTCCACGCGTACGGCCGTGATCGCCTGGGCCGACTACACCGCGCCCAGCGGGCTCGGCCTCGACTCCGCCACCGCGATGCGCGCGGCGGAGGGCGCGATCCGGCTGAACTCACTGGTCAGGGCGCTGCCCGGCAGCTCCCCCGTGTCCTTGTTCTGCCACAGCTACGGCTCCGTGCTGTGCGGTCTGGCCGCGCCCGTCCTGCCCGGCCGGGTGGCCGACATCGCGGTGGCCGGCAGCCCGGGGATGCGGACCGCGAAGGCCTCCCACCTGCACACCTCCGCCAATGTGTGGGCGATGCGGGACACCGACGACTGGATCCAGGACGTGCCCCATCTGGAGCTCGGCGGGCTGGGCCACGGAGCCGACCCGGTGTCCGCCGCGTTCGGCGCGCGCCTGCTCTCGGCACGCGGCGCGGACGGCCACAGCGGCTACTTCGTGCCGGGCACGGAGAGCCTGGCGAACTTCGCCGAGATCGGGATTGGCGCATACCGCTCGGTGCACTGTGCCGGCGATACCGAAGCCTGCCGGGAGGGTTTGCCCGGTACGGCGGCGGTCGGACGCGCGTAGAGACGAAGGAACTGCGGTCTGCGCAGGGAGGGGACGAAGGAGCTCGTGCCGCATACGATGAGCCGCATGGGTGACGTACTGGCCGGATTTCATGCCGCCTGGGAGTTCGAGTCCGACTCCGTGCTCATCCGCTACGAACGGGGGATTCGAACACCCAAGCTGTTTCAGGCGCTGGGAGAGCGACGGATCCCGCTGGACGCGCTCGCCGGGGTGACACTCACCCCCGGCAGACGCGGCACGGTGGTCCTGCGTGCCGAACCACGCCCCGGCGCCGACCCGTTGATGGAGGCGGCCGCGGACCAGCTCAAGGAGAGCTGCGACCCGTACCGGCTGGTGCTGCCTGCCGACAAGGAGACGCTCGCCGAGTACTACGCCGACGAGTTGCGTGCGCGGCTGAAGCAGGACAGCGGTGAGGCCGAGCGTTTCCTGGTGCCGGCGCCGGAAGTCCCGCTCCAGTTCAAGGCCTACGACGGCAAGGCGTCCTTCGACGGCAGGACCGTGCGGTTCCGGTGGTTCTGGACGGGGGCGTCCTCGGCGAAGTGGAAAGCCGGCGACCAGAGTTTCGCGGTCTCGGAGCTGAGCGGGGTGGAGTGGCGCTCGCCCGAGGTCCTGGAGGGGTATCTGCGGCTGCTGCGCGGGGAGAGCGCGCCGGTGCAGGCCGATCAGGATCCGGCGGCCGTGGTGTTCGGGCTCGGATACGGGCCCGTGCACGAGTCGTTGCCGTTCGCCGCGGCGGTACTGGCGGCGGTGCGGGATCGCTCGGCGGTGCCGGCGGTTTCCGCGGCCGCGGCCTCGCCGCGCCGGGATCCCGCCGACATCGCCGAGCGGATTCGCCATCTCGGGGAACTGCATCAGGCCGGGCTGGTCACGGATGAGGAGTTCTCCGTGAAGAAGGCGGAGTTGCTGGCGGAGTTGTAGGGGTTCGCGTTCGGTAGCGAACCGCGAACCCCTGAGCGGGACTACTCCCTGCCTGCCGAAGCGAACCGCATGTCCGCGTAACGGTCGCCCGCCACCTGTGCCGCGATCGGTTCCAGGAGGGCGAGTTCCTCCTTGGTGAGTTCGATCCTCGTCGCCGCGGTGTTCTCCTCCACGCGGCTCGGCTTGCGGGTGCCCGGGATCGGGACCACCGGCAGTTCGTGGACCGTCGTCTGCTGCTGGACCCACGCCAGAGCGATCTGCCCCAGGGACACCCCGTGTGCCTCGGCCACCGTCCGGACGGGCTCCAGGAGGGCCGCGTTGGCCGCCGCGTTGTCGCCGGTGAAGCGGGGCTGATGGCGGCGGAAGTCGTCGGCGGTGAGGTCCTTTTCGGCGTTGGTGAAGGAGCCGGTGAGGAAGCCGCGGCCGAGCGGGGAGTACGGCACGAGGGTCACGCCGAGTTCACGGGCCGCCGGGACGACCTGCGCCTCGATGTCCCGGCTGAACAGCGACCACTCCGACTGCACGGCGGCGATCGGGTGGACCGCCTGGGCCGCGCGCAGTTCGGCGGCCGTGACCTCGCTCAGGCCCAGGTGCTTGACCTTGCCCTCGCGCACGAGGTCGGCCATGGCGCCGACGGACTCCTCGATCGGCACGTTCACATCGCGCCGGTGCATGTAGTAGAGGTCGATGGCGTCGACGTCCAGCCGCTTCAGGCTCGCCTCGACGGCCTGCCGGATGTAGGGCGGGTCGTTGCGGATGACCCGCCGGGTCGGGTCGTCCGCCGGGATCGACAGGGCGAACTTGGTGGCGATCACCAGCTCGTCGCGGTGCGCCTTGAAGAACGGGGACAGGAACTTCTCGTTCTCGCCGGCTCCGTAGGCGTCCGCCGTGTCGTACAGGGTGACGCCCAGCTCCAGCGCCCGCTCCAGGGTGGCCCGCGACTCCTTCGCGTCGCTCGGGCCGTAGGCGAAACTCATTCCCATGCAGCCCAGGCCCTGCACGCCGACCTGGGGGCCGCCGTCGCCGAGTGCTGCCGTGGGGATCGTGCCGTCGGTCATCAGGACCTCTCCGACGCCAGGGCGAGCCCGGCGTCCGCGTAGAAACCGATCTTCCGGTCGAGGAACGTGAGCGTGTCCTGGAGTTCGGCCATCCGGGCCAGGACGTCCTGGCGGGTGGCCTTCAGCAGCTCGAAACGCTCCCCGTAGGTGTGGTCGCCCTCGCGCACCAGGTCCGCGTACCGCACCATGTCCGCCACCGGCATACCGGTCAGCCGCAGCTTGCCGACGAGGTCGAGCCAGTCGAGGTCGCGGTTGCTGTAGCGGCGCTGGCCGGTGTGCGAGCGGTCGATGTGCGGCATCAGGCCGATGCGCTCGTACCAGCGAAGGGTGTGCGCGGTCAGCCCGGTGATCGCGACGACCTCACTGATCGTGTAGCTGTCCTGGCCTTCCGGACGCCTGCCGGTCTGCGGCGGAGTGCCGCAGCTGTCGGCACTGGTACCCGTGGTCTCCATCACCGTCATGCCCTCAACGCTATGGCCTTGGAGTGCACTCCAAGCAAGCGGAACCGGTAAGAAATCGGCGGGACGTGGCACGGGTGGGCTGGTTAGCGTGCCACGTATGAGTCTTGTACGTCGTGCCGGGGCCGAGGACGCGGGGGAAGTACTGCGTCTGCGCCAGGTGATGATCGATTCCGTGTTCGCCGGCCGGGACGCCGCGGCGGCGTCCACCGAGTGGCACTCCACCTCGCTGCCGACCCTGCGGAGCCGGCTGGCCGAGCCCGACGGGGAGTTCGTGGCCTTCGTCGTGGAGCATCCCGACCGGCCGGGGGCGCTGGCCGCGCTGGCGGCCGGGACGGTGGAGTACCGGATCGGACGGGCCGGCAATCCGCACGGCCGGGTCGGTCATGTCTTCAGCGTCGCCACCGACCCGGACGCCCGGCGCCGCGGGTACGCCCGCGCGTGCACGGAGGAACTCCTCCAGTGGTTCCGCGAGCGGGGCGTCCCCCAGGTCGACCTCAACGCCTCCGCCGACGCCGAGCCGCTGTATGCGTCCCTCGGCTTCACCCGCAAGCCCGACCCCTCGATGCGGCTGACGTTCTGAGGCGCGAGGGCCTGTCCGGCGGATCAGGCCGCGTGCGAGGAAGGGCGTCGGCAACCGGGGATGCGCGTGCCGGACCCCGACCTCCGCGACATGATCCGCCGCACAGGCTCTAGGCTCGTCCGCATGTCCTTGCAGAGCCTCGCGTTGATCGAAAACTGGCCGGTTCCCGCTGCCGCGGCGGCCGTCGTCCGGGCGGACGGGACGGTGGCGGGGGTCCACGGGCCGGTGGGCCGGCGTTTCGCGCTGGCCTCCGTCACCAAGCCGCTCGCGGCCTACGCCGTCCTCGTCGCGTACGAGGAGGGGGCGGTCGAGCTGGACGAGCCGGCCGGGCCGGCGGGGGCGACGGTGCGGCATCTGCTCGCGCACACCTCCGGGCTGGCCTTCGACGAGCACAAGGTGACGGCGGCGCCCGGGGAGCGGCGGCTGTACTCCAACGCCGGGTTCGAGCAGCTCGGGGACCACATCGCGAAGGCGACGGACATTCCGTTCGGCGAGTATCTGCGGCAGGCGGTGCTGGAGCCGCTGGGGATGACCGCCACCACCCTCGACGGCTCCCCCGCGAAGGACGGCGTCTCGACCGTCGAGGACCTCGTACGGTTCGCGGCCGAGGTGCAGGCGCCGCGGCTGCTCGATCCGCGCACGGTCGCCGAGGCGATGACCGTCCAGTACCCGGGCACCAAGGGCGTCCTGCCGGGGTACGGCCACCAGAACCCCAACGACTGGGGTCTCGGCTTCGAGATCCGCGACTCCAAGTCCCCCCACTGGACGGGCTCCTCGTCCTCACCGCGCACCTTCGGCCACTTCGGCCAGTCCGGCACGTTCCTGTGGATCGACCCGGACGCGCGCGCGGCCTGCGTCGCCCTCACCGACCGCGCGTTCGGCCCCTGGGCGATCGAGGCGTGGCCGGCGTTCACGGACGCGGTGCTGTCCGAGGTGGGGCGGGGCTGAGGTCGGGGCTTCTTTCGCCCCCGCCGCCCCTACCCGTCCCATCCCTGGGGGCTGCGCCCCCAGACCCCCGCTGTCGGCCCTGAAGGGGCCTCGTCCTCAAACGCCGGACGGGCTGAAAATGCGTCAGCCTTGCAGCTCCCAGATCAGTAGCTCCGCCTGTGTCGTCGCCTCCGCCTCCAGGTCCTTCGCGTCTGTGATGCGGGCCGCGTCTCCGGGGCCCAAGTCCGCTTCGGCCAGGCGCACTTCACCGTGTACGACGTGGACGTAGAGGTACCGCCCGTCCGGTACCGCCGTGCGCTCCCCCGCCGCCAGGCGGCGTACGTGGAGCATCGCGCCCGCCTCTGGGACGGCGTACGGCGTGGAGTCCGCGATGCCGGGGACGATCTCGTACGCGGGGGTGCCGCCGGGCCTCAGCGGTGCCAGCCAGGTCTGGACGAAGGTCAGGGGGGCGTCCGTGTCGTTGCGTTCCACGTGGCGGACGCCCGCCGCGGAACTCAGGCGCTGCACATCACCGGGGCGCACCCGGCTCTCGTGGCCGGTGGAGTCGCGGTGGGTCAGCTCGCCCCGCACCACCCAGGTCACGATCTCGGTGTGGCTGTGGGGGTGTTCGTCGAAGCCGGCGCCGGGGGCGAGGCGTTCCTCGTTGCAGGCGATCAGGGCGCCGAAGCGGAGGTTGTCGGGGTCGTAGTGCGGGCCGAAGGAGAAGGCGTGCCACGACTCGATTCCGGCCTGGGCCTCGCCGCCCCGGTAGCGCTCCGCGGCGCGCCGTACATCCATCACGGCCCCCACGGTACTGCCGCGAGCCACCGGGAACACCGGCATAAAGCGCCCCGAAGGCGACCGAGCCATCCAGATAGTGCAGGCTTGTGCCCGTGCCCGAATCCGAAACCCGCCCCGGTGGCGTGCCCACGCCCGACCATCCGCACACCGCGACGCTGAGGCGCCTGGAGAAGTCGTCCGGCTCCCTCGCCGCACAGGCGATCACGCGCATGGACGAGACGTTGCCGTGGTACCGGGCCATGCCGCCGGAGAACCGGTCGTGGATCGGGCTGGTGGCGCAGGCCGGTATCGCGGCGTTCACGGAGTGGTTCAGGCACCCCGACGCCCCCCAGGCCATCTCCACCGATGTGTTCGGTACCGCGCCGCGTGAGCTGACGCGGGCCATCACGCTGCGGCAGACCGTCGAGATGGTGCGCACCACTATCGAGGTGATGGAGAGCGCGATCGACGAGGTCGCGGCCCCCGGCGACGAGGGCATCCTGCGCGAGGCGCTGCTGGTGTACGCCCGTGAGATCGCCTTCGCCACCGCCCAGGTGTACGCGCAGGCCGCCGAGGCACGCGGCGCCTGGGACGCCCGGCTGGAGTCGCTCGTCGTCAACGCCGTACTCAGCGGGGAGGCCGACGAGGGCGCCGTGAGCAGGGCGTCGGCCCTCGGGTGGAACGCCCCCGAGCATGTGTGCGTGGTGCTGGGGACCGCCCCCGACGGCGACTCGGAACTGACCGTGGAGGCGATCCGGCGGGCCGCCCGGCATGCCAAGCTCCAGGTCCTCACCGGGGTGCTCGGGGCGCGGCTGGTCGTCATCGCGGGCGGCAGCGACAGTCCGCTGGCCGTGGCCAAGTCGCTGATCGGGCCTTTTGCCGCCGGTCCGGTGGTCGCGGGGCCCGTCGTACCCGATCTGCTGGCCGCGACCCGGTCCGCGCAGGCCGCCGCCGCGGGGCTCAAGGCGTGTTCCGCCTGGCAGGACGCCCCGCGACCGGTTCTGGCGGACGATCTGCTTCCGGAACGCGCGATCGCCGGTGACCCGAGCGCTCGCGAGCAGTTGGTGGAGGAGATCTACAGACCGTTGGAGGAGGCCGGGTCCGCGCTCCTGGAGACGCTCGCGGTCTATCTCGAACAGGCGAGCAGTCTCGAAGGCGCCGCGCGTATGCTCTTCGTCCATCCCAACACCGTGCGCTACCGGCTCCGACGTGTGACTGACGTCACCGGCTGGTCGCCGTCGGATGTACGTTCGGCGTTCACGCTGCGGATCGCGCTCATCCTGGGACGTCTGGTCGACGGGGATCTTCAGCCCTAGTCTTTTGTCGGGGCCCTACAAAACCCCCTCGTGTTCTTCGTCCCTGTCCCCACGGGCGGCCGTGGCCGTCCCCAAGAGAGAGTGTGAGAGTGCTCGTACTCGTCGCTCCCGGCCAGGGCGCCCAGACGCCCGGCTTCCTGACTCCCTGGCTCGACCTCCCCGGTGTCCGCGGTGCCCTTGAGGCATGGTCCGACGCCGTGCGGCTGGACCTCGTGCGCTACGGCACCGAGGGCGACGCGGAGGAGATCCGCGACACCGCGGTGGCCCAGCCGCTGCTGGTGGCGGCCGGGCTGGCCTCCGCGTACACACTGTTCGACGACCCGGCGGACCTACCCCGCAAGGTCGGCGCCATCGCCGGACACAGCGTCGGCGAGCTGACCGCCGCCGCGCTCGCCGGGGTGCTCCCCGACGAGGAGACCCTGCGGCTGGTCCGTGCCCGTGGTCTGGCGATGGCCGAGGCCGCCGCGATCACCGCCACCGGCATGTCCGCGCTGCTCGGCGGCGACCCCGAGGTGAGCGTCGCGCACCTGGAGAAGCTCGGCCTGACCCCGGCGAACGTCAACGGCGCCGGACAGATCGTGGCCGCCGGCACGCTGGAGCAGCTCGCCGTACTGAACGAGGACAAACCCGAGGGCGTCCGCAAGGTGATCCCGCTGAAGGTCGCCGGCGCCTTCCACACGCACCACATGGCTCCCGCGGTCGACGCGCTGGCGCAGGCCGCCGAGGCCCTCACGCCCGCCGACCCGAAGCTCCCCTACGTCTCCAACAAGGACGGGCGGACCGTCGGCACCGGCGCGGAGGTTCTCTCGCGTCTGGTCGGCCAGGTCGCCAACCCGGTCCGCTGGGACCTGTGCATGGAGACGTTCAAGGAGCTCGGCGTCACCGCGATCATCGAGGTCGCCCCCGGCGGCACGCTGGTCGGCCTCGCCAAGCGCGCCCTGCCCGGCGTGCGGACGCTGGCACTGAAGACCCCCGACGACCTCGACGCGGCTCGCGAGCTCATCGCCGAGACGACCACATCTGCCGCTGACGCGGCCGGTGCCTGAGAAGGAGCCCCGAGCAATGTCGAAGATCAGGCCCAGCAAGGGCGCCCCGTACGCGCGGATCCTCGGGGTGGGCGGCTACCGCCCGACCCGGGTCGTGCCGAACGAGGTGATCCTCGAGACGATCGACTCCTCCGACGAGTGGATCCGTTCCCGCTCCGGCATCGAGACCCGGCACTGGGCGAACGACGAGGAGACCGTCGCCGCCATGTCGATCGAGGCGTCCGGCAAGGCGATCGCCGACGCCGGGATCTCCGCCGAGCAGATCGGCGGTGTGATCGTCTCGACCGTCTCGCACTTCAAGCAGACCCCGGCCGTCGCCACCGAGATCGCCGACAAGCTCGGCACGAACAAGGCCGCCGCCTTCGACATCTCGGCCGGCTGCGCGGGCTTCGGCTACGGCCTCACCCTCGCCAAGGGCATGATCGTCGAGGGTTCCGCCGAGTACGTCCTCGTCATCGGCGTGGAGCGGCTCTCCGACCTGACGGACCTGGAGGACCGGGCCACGGCCTTCCTGTTCGGCGACGGCGCCGGCGCGGTCGTCGTGGGCCCGTCCGAGGAGCCGGCGATCGGCCCCACGGTCTGGGGCTCGGAGGGCGACAAGTCCGAGACGATCAAGCAGACCGTGCCGTGGACGGACTACCGTTCCGGCGAGGTCGCCAAGTTCCCCGCCATCACGCAGGAGGGCCAGGCGGTGTTCCGCTGGGCCGTTTTCGAGATGGCGAAGGTCGCCAAGGAGGCGCTGGACGCCGCCGGCATCAGCGCCGACGACCTGGACGTCTTCATTCCCCACCAGGCCAACGAGCGGATCATCGACTCGATGGTGAAGACACTCAAGCTGCCGGAGTCCGTCACGGTCGCGCGTGACGTACGCACCACCGGCAACACCTCGGCCGCCTCGATCCCGCTCGCGATGGAGCGGCTCCTGGCGACCGGCGAGGCGAAGAGCGGCGACACCGCGCTCGTCATCGGCTTCGGGGCGGGTCTCGTCTACGCCGCGACTGTCGTTACCCTCCCCTAGGCACTCCGTGCCGGACCACCCGGTCCGGTGCGGGTTCCCTTGCCACACCCTCTGGATACATAAGAAGGAGCGCCTCACATGGCCGCCACTCAGGAAGAGATCGTCGCCGGTCTCGCCGACATCGTGAACGAGATCGCCGGCATCCCGGTCGAGGACGTCCAGCTGGACAAGTCCTTCACCGACGACCTGGACGTCGACTCGCTGTCCATGGTCGAGGTCGTCGTCGCCGCCGAGGAGCGCTTCGACGTCAAGATCCCCGACGAGGACGTCAAGAACCTCAAGACCGTCGGCGACGCGACCAGCTACATCCTCACGCACCAGGCCTGATCCTCAGGTCTCGTGCCTGCCCCGCCACCCGGCGGTGGCGCCGCTGAATCCCGATCCGTTGGAGAAAGAATTCCCGTGAGCTCGACCAATCGCACCGTGGTCGTCACCGGTATCGGCGCAACCACACCGCTGGGTGGCGACGCAGCCTCCACCTGGGAGGGCCTGGTCGCCGGCAAGTCCGGAGTCAAGCCCCTCGAACAGGAGTGGGCCGCCGAGCAGGCGGTCCGTATCGCCGCGCAGATCGCGGTGGAACCCACCGAGGTCATCCCGCGGCCGCAGGCCCGACGGCTGGACCGCTCGGCGCAGTTCGCGCTGATCGCGGCCCAGGAGGCCTGGAAGGACGCCGGCTTCACCGGCAAGGCCGGGGAGGACGACTCCGACGGCGTCGTCGACCCCGACCGGCTCGGTGCGGTCATCGCCTCCGGCATCGGTGGCGTGACGACCCTCCTCGACCAGTACGACGTGCTGAAGGAGAAGGGCGTCCGCCGCGTCTCCCCGCACACCGTGCCCATGCTGATGCCGAACAGCCCCTCCGCCAACGTGGGCCTGCTCGTGGGTGCCCGGGCGGGCGTGCACACGCCGGTCTCCGCCTGCGCGTCGGGCGCCGAGGCCATCGGCTACGCCATCGAGATGATCCGTACGGGCCGCGCCGACGTCGTCGTCGCCGGTGGTACGGAGGCGGCGATCCACGCGCTGCCCATCGCCGCGTTCGGCAACATGATGGCGATGTCCAAGAACAACGACGACCCCGAGGGCGCCTCGCGTCCCTACGACAGCGCGCGTGACGGCTTCGTCATGGGCGAGGGTGCCGGTGTGATCGTCCTGGAGTCCGCCGAGCACGCCGCGAAGCGCGGGGCGCGGGTGTACGCCGAGGCGGTCGGGCAGGGCATCTCCGCCGACAGCCACGACATCGTGCAGCCGGAGCCGGAGGGGCGGGGCATCTCGCACGCCCTCCAGAACCTGCTGGACCGCACCGACCTGGACCCGGCGGAGATCGTGCACGTCAACGCGCACGCGACGTCGACGCCGGCCGGTGACATCGCCGAGCTGAAGGCGCTGCGCAAGGTGTTCGGCGACGACGCCGACCACATGG
This sequence comes from Streptomyces lincolnensis, assembly GCF_001685355.1. Classification (GTDB taxonomy): domain Bacteria; phylum Actinomycetota; class Actinomycetes; order Streptomycetales; family Streptomycetaceae; genus Streptomyces; species Streptomyces lincolnensis. Next base: position 3,229,445 of record NZ_CP016438.1, read on the forward strand.
CGGTCTCGGCGACCAAGTCGATGACGGGGCATCTGCTGGGTGGTGCGGGTGGTGTCGAGTCGGTCGCGACCGTGCTCGCCCTCTACCACCGGGTGGCTCCGCCGACCATCAACGTCGAGAACATCGACCCCGAGGCCGAGGCCAACGCGGATGTGGTGCGCGGTGAGGCCCGGAAGCTGCCCGTCGAAGGGCGGATCGCCGCGCTGAACGACTCGTTCGGCTTCGGTGGGCACAATGTGGTTCTGGCGTTCCGTACGGTGTCGTAGGCGCCGTTAGTTGGAAGTGGCCCGGTCTCCTTGGGGAGGTCGGGCCATTCGCCGTTGTGGGTTCTGTTGTTTGCCGACTGCCGGCCGGTGGGGGCTTGTCGCGCAGTTCCCCGCGCCCCTAGGTGGGTTCACACCACCTGGTGCAACCAGCGGACCGGGGCTCCTTCTCCCGCGTATCTGAAGGGCTCCAGTTCGTCGTCCCAGGGCTTGCCCAGGAGCTTGGAGAGTTCGGCCTCCAGGTCGCTCTCGCCGCGCTGGGAACGGGTCAGGGCCGCCCTGAGCCGGTCCTCGGGGATGAGGATGTCGCCGTGGATGCCGGTGACGGCGTGGAAGATGCCCAGGTCGGGGGTGCAGCTGTAGCGCTCGCCCTCGGCGGTGGGGCAGGGCTCGGCGGTGACCTCGAAGCGCAGGAGCTGCCAGCCGCGCAGGGCGGAGGCGAGTTTGGAGGCGGTGCCGGGCTGGGCCTGCCAGGAGAACTCCGAACGCCAGGTGCCGGGGGCCGCGGGCTGCCGGATCCAGTCGAGGCCGACGCGCGTGCCGAGCACCCCGGCGACGGCCCACTCGACGTGCGGGCACAGCGCGCGCGGCGCGGAGTGCACGTACAGAACTCCACGTGTCGTCACCGGGACCTCCGGGCAGAGCGGGACAGTTTTGCAGGCTGGCGTGGCGGGTGGTGGCAGGCAGCCACGTTGAGGGCGAGGCTACCGTGCGGCGGCGCAAGGAGTGTGACGTACCGTCGGTCCCGGTGCCCCGAAACGCCCGCCATTCACCCGGCAGGACGCTGGTACGGGGGTGATCCGTTCCCACGGGAGCGATCAGGAACTCACGGGCTCCGCTCTTCGGGAACTCCCGAGCGTTGTGTAGGGGGAGGGGGAATCGTCGACCGAGGGGACCATCACCGGATGCGCAAGACAGGCCATCGCTCGCGGGCCGCCGTCGCCGTCGTGACGGCGGCCGTCCTGGGCCTCGCCGGCTGTGACGCGGTCGGCGGCGACTCGTCGGCCCCCGAGGAGTCCCGTGCGGCCAAGCCGTCCCCGACGCCGGTGTGGGACAGCAGCCCCGCCTCGATGGCCGCGGTCGGCGACTCCATCACGACGGGCTTCGACGCCTGCTCGGTGCTCGCGGACTGCCCCGAGGTGTCCTGGGCGACCGGCGACAGCGACCGGGTCGACAGTCTCGCCGTACGCCTGCTGGGGAGGGCGAAGGCGGCCACCCGGAGCTGGAACCACGCGGCGAGCGGGGCGCGGATGGCGGATCTGCCCGGGCAGATGACCCGGGCGGCCGCGCACACTCCCGCGCTGGTCACGGTGATGGTGGGGGCGAACGACGCCTGCCGTGACTCCACGGCCGCGATGACGTCGGTGGCCGACTTCCGGGCCGACTTCCAGGACGCGTTGGGCGCGCTGCGCCAGAAGGCGCCCAGGGCGCAGGTGTACGTGGCGAGCGTGCCGAACCTCAAGCGGCTGTGGTCCCAGGGGCGGACCAACGAGCTGGGCAAGCAGGTGTGGAAGCTCGGTATATGCCCGTCGATGCTGGCCGACGCGGACGCTCTGGACGCGGCGGCGACCGAGCGGCGGGACACCGTGCAGGAGCGGGTGGAGGCCTACAACGACGTACTGAAGCAGGTGTGCGCGAAGGACGAGCGGTGCCGGTTCGACGGGGGCGCGGTGTACGACTACCGGTTCGGCACCGACCAGCTGAGCCACTGGGACTGGTTCCATCCGAGCGTGAACGGACAGGCGCGGCTGGCGGAGATCGCCTACCGCAAGGTCACCTCCGTGGCCTGAGAGCCGTGACCTAAAGTTCCGCACATGAACGAACTCTTCGCCACACTTTCCGACGGCACCCCGGTCCACCGCTGGACCCTGGAGCGGGCGGGGGTCCGGGTACGGATCCTGTCGTACGGCGGGATCGTGCAGTCGGCGGAGGTCCCGGACCGGGACGGGCACGCGGGGAACGTGGTGCTGGGGTTCCCGGACGTGGACGGGTATGTGAAGCACCCGGGGCCATACCTCGGCGCGTTGATCGGGCGGTACGCGAACCGGATCGCGGGCGGCCGCTTCGAGCTGGACCGGCGGACGTACGCGCTGGCGCCCAACAACGCGCCCAACTCCCTGCACGGCGGGGAGCACGGCTTCGACAAGCGGGTGTGGGACATGGAGCCGGCCGGTGCGCACGGGGTACGGCTCGGCCGGGTCGGTCCGCACGGCGAGGAGGGCTTCCCGGGGCGGCTGGAGGTCGCGGTGACGTACACGCTGGAGGAGTCCGGCGCGCTGCGGATCGCGTACGAGGCGGTCACGGACGCGCCGACCGTGGTGAACCTGACCAACCACAGCTACTTCAACCTGGGCGGCTCCGGGAACGCGGGCGGGCACGAACTGCGGATCGCCGCCTCGCGGTTCACCCCGGTCGACGCGGACCTGATCCCGACCGGGGCGCTGGAGGAGGTCGCCGGCTCGCGCTTCGACTTCCGTAAGGCGCGCGAGGTCGGTTCCGGCTACGACCACAACTTCGTGCTGGACAAGGGCGTGACCGGGGCTCCGGTCGAGGTCGCCGAGTTGTACGACCCGGCGTCCGGCAGGGTGCTGACGGTGGCGACCACCGAGCCGGGGCTCCAGCTGTACACCGCGGACCATCTGGACGAGCCCTTCGCGCCCGGCGACGGCATCGCCCTGGAGACGCAGCACTTCCCGGACTCCCCGAACCGGCCGGAGTTCCCGAGCACGGTGCTGCGGCCGGGCGAGGTGTACCGGTCGGAGACGGTGTACGGGTTCGGCGCGCGGTAGAGACCGCCGTACCCGCCCCACCCCTGGTACGTATTGAGCCCCGGCCCAGGGGTCAGGTCCCGGGCCGGGGCTGCTTGTGGGGGAGCTGTGCTCCCGGCTCAGACGTTAGTCGTCGCGGTGAGACGGCGGTCGTCGATGGACCGTCCGGCCTGGATCTCGTACGAACCCTTCACAAACGACCAGGACGACGTCCGCTCGTCCCAGAACTCGAAGGCGCGGCGCGGTAGTTCCACGGTGGCCTCGACGCTCTCGCCGGGCTCCGCCGCCACGCTCGCGAAGCCGGCCAGCCGGCGGGCCGGGCGCTCGTCGCCGGGTTCGGTGGGGGCCAGATAGACCTGCACCACCTCGCGGCCGGCGCGGGTGCCGGAGTTGCGGACGCGGACGGTGACGGCCCTGCCGCGGACCTCGACCGACTCGTAGGTCCAGTCGGTGTAGCCGAGGCCGTGGCCGAACGGGTAGGCGGGTGTCCGGCCCGCCTTCTGCCAGGCGCTGTAGCCGATGAACACGCCCTCGGAGTAGGGCAGTTCGCCGCCCTCCGGGACGACCCGGGTGACGGGGGCGTCGGCCAGGGTGCCCCAGGTGGTGGGGAGGCGGCCGCCGGGCTCCTGGACTCCGGTGAGGACATCGGCGAGGGCGGTGCCGCCCTCCTGGCCGGGGAACCAGTCGAGCAGGATCGCGGCGACCTCGTCACGCCACGGAAGCTCCACCGGGGAGCCGGAGTTGACCACCACGACCGTGTTCGGGTTGGCGGCGGCGACCGCGCGGACCAGGTCGTCCTGGTGGCCGGGGAGCGTGAGGTCGGTGCGGTCGAAGCCCTCCGACTCGACGCGTTCGGTGGTGGCGACCACGACGACGGCGGTGTCGGCGTCGCGGGCCGCCGCGACCGCCTCGGCGATCAGGTCGGCGGGGTCGCGCCGCGGGTCCTGGTGGGCGAGGGCGAAGATGACCGCCTTCATCGGGACGTCGTCGGGGATGTCGACGACATGGGTGAGGGAGACCTCGACCGGTTCCCCGGCGGTGAGGGGGATCTCGGCGTGCGGCACGGGGGCGCCGAAGAAGGTGATGAAGGGGTCGTCCTTGCCGGGGACCTGGGTGTCGTCGTAGTACGTCGTGCCGTCGACGGTGAGCCGGAAGGCGCCGATGCCCTGGATGCCGATGGTGTGCGTGCCGCTCTCGCGCGGGGTGAAGGTGCCGGTCAGCTCGACGGTGTGCAGGCGGTCGTAGGTGACGCCCTCGGGCAGGGCCGGGCCCATCCACTTGATCTGGCCGCCCGGGGCGGAGTCGGAGCCGAGGACGGTCCCGTCGGCGTCCCGGCAGACCGCGCGCAGGGCGAACCCGGGGTCGAAGACGGCGAGTTCGGTGTTCGGGTCGGCGCCGACGGCGTAGGTCAGGGCGCCCTCGGGGAGTGCGGCGGTGAGTCCGTCGAGCGGGGAGACGACCCGGGCGGGGAAGACGGTGGCGGAGCCGCCGCCGAGGACGCGGGCGTCGCGGGCGGCGGCGCCGATGAGGGCGACCTTGCCCGGCTTCAGCGGCAGCGCGCCCCGGTTGCGGACCAGGACGAAGGAGCGGTGGGCGATCTCGCGGGCCAGCGCGGTGCCGTCGACGGTCTCCGGCAGCCGCGTGACGACGGGCTCGGCGCCTTCCAGGATGCCGACACGGGCGGCGAGCCGCAGGACGTTGCGTACGGCGTCGTCGACCTTGGCCTCGGCGACCTTGCCGTCCCGTACGGCCTGGGCGAGGGCCTCGCCGTACACGGTCCGCGGGCCGGGCATCGCGACGTCGAGGCCGCCCTCGATGGCGTCGACCGTGGAGCGGGCGGCGAGCCAGTCGGAGACGTTGAAGCCGTCGAAGCCCCATTCGCCGCGCAGGACCTCGTTCACCAGGTACCCGTGCTCGGTCATCGTCGTGCCGTTGACCGTGTTGTAGGCGGTCATGATGCCCCAGGGGTGGGCGTTCTCGACGATCAGCTCGAAGGGGGCCAGGTAGAGCTCGCGCAGGGTGCGTTCGGAGAGCAGGTTGTTCACGGTGAAGCGGTCGGTCTCGGCGTCGTTGGCGACGAAGTGCTTGACGGTGGTGCCGACGCCGCCGGACTGGACGCCGGTGACGTAGGCGGCGCCGATCCGGCCGGTGAGGTACGGGTCCTCGCTGTAGGCCTCGAAGTGGCGGCCGCCGAGCGGGGAGCGGTGCAGGTTGACCGTGGGCGCAAGGAGCACGTGGACGCCCTTGCGGCGGGCCTCCTGGGCGAGCAGCACGCCTGCCCTGCGGGCGAGTTCGGGGTCCCAGGTGGCGGCGAGGGCGGTGGGCGAGGGCAGCGCGACGGACGGGTCGTCGGCGGTCCAGCGCACGCCCCGGACGCCGATCGGGCCGTCGGACATGACGAGGGACTTCAGGCCGATCTCGGGGAGGGCGGGCAGGGTCCACATGTCCTGGCCGGAGAGCAGGGCGGCCTTGGCGTCGAGGTCGAGCCCGGCGAGGGCGCGCCCGACGGCCGCCTCACGGGATTCGTCGGCCTGGGTGCGGGTTCCCGCCATCGCGGTGCCTCCTCGTTGAGTCCTGTCCCGGTGCGGCTCCTGGGTGTGCCTCCATCCTGCATCCGTTACCTGTAGGGCGGTAGGTTTCGTCACCTTGACGTTACATTTGCTCTACGGTCATGTCGTACCGTGACGGCATGAGCGCGAGGGTCAGGAGCGAGGAACGCCGTGCGGAGATCGTCCGGGCGGCCCTGGAGGTGATCGCCGAGCGCGGCTACCGGGGCGCCAGCATGGCCGCGATCGCCGAGCGCGTCGGGCTCACCCAGCAGGGGCTGCTGCACCACTTCCCGACCAAGGACACGCTGCTGGTCGCCGTCCTGGAGGAGCGGGACAAGTGGGACGCGGTCCCGGCGGGCACCTGGCGGCTCGACCTGCTCGCCTCGCTCGTCGAGTACAACGCGATGCGGCCCGGGATCGTCCAGACCTTCTCGGCGCTGCTCGGCGAGAGCGTGACCGAAGGACATCCCGCCCGGGAGTACTTCACCGAACGGTACGGGCGGGTGCGGGAGTCGATGGCCCAGGTGCTGCGCACCGAGTACGGCGACCGCCTGCCGAACGGCCTCACGCCCGAGCGCGTCGCCCCGCTGCTGATCGCGGTGATGGACGGCTTGCAGTACCAGTGGCTGCTGGATCCCGAGTCGGTCGACATGGCGGGCGCCTTCCGGGACTTCGTCACGCTCCTGGGCGAGGACTGACCGCGGCCACGATCTCGACCTCCACCCGCGCCTGCGGACGGAACAGCCGGGACACCTCGAAGGTCATGCTCGTCGGCGGGGTGCCGACGAGGAACTCCCGGCGTACGGCGGCGTATTCGGCGAGTCCGTCGATGTCGGTCAGATACGTACGGATGTTGATGACGTCGGCCATCGTCGCGCCGTGCGCCTTCAGCAGGGCGACCAGCGTCTCGAAGACCCCGCGGGTCTGCTCGGCGAGCGTGGCACCCTCGGCGATCTGGCCGGAGACGAACAACAGGGCGCTGCCGTCGGCGTGTTCGACGCGGGCGACCTGGGAGTAGTAGGGGCTCAGGGGCTGGGGTGCGGGGGCGGGGCTGTCCAGGGTGATCTGCATGCCGTCGACGCTAGGACAGCCCGGGTGATGCGACCAGCGAATGTCTAGCATGGCTGCCATGCCCGACTCGCATGACAGCCGCCAGGAGATCCCCGATCTGTCCACGGTGTGGCTCAGGGTGTTCCTGGAGGTCGCCCGGACCGGCTCGTTCACCGGCGCCGCACGGGCGTTGGGGTGGACGCAGTCGGCGGTGTCCCGGCAGATCTCCTCCCTGGAGGGGGCGCTCGGCGGGGCGCCGCTGTTCGACCGGCTGCCGAGAGGGGTGCGGCCGACCGGGGCCGGCCGGACGCTCGTGCCGTACGCCGAATCGGTCGTCGAGGCCCTGCACGGGGCCGGCCGCGAGCTGGCGGCGCTGCGGGACGTGACCGGCGGGCACTTGCGGTTCGGGGCGTTCGCCACGGCCGACGCGGCGCTGGTGCCGGACGCGCTCGGCGTGTTCCGGACCCGCCATCCGGGGGTCCGGGTCTCCCGGGAGGAGGGCTTCACCCCGGTGCTCCTGGACCGGCTGACCGCCGGGCACCTGGATCTGGCGGTCGTCTCCACGACGGCCGGTGCCGCGCTGGAGCCGTACGCACTCCACCATCTCCTCGACGAGTCGCTGTACGTCGCCGTCCCCGCCGGACATCCGCTCGCCGAGGGTCACGGGCCGGTGCCGCTCGGGCGGTTCGCCGACGCCGACTGGATCTCCGGCAGCGCGCGGCCCGAGGGCACGCTGCTGGACGCGGCCGTGCGCCAGGGGTTCAGGCCGCGGGTCGCGCATGTCGTCGGCGAGTGGACCGCCAAGCAGGGGTATGTCGCCGCGGGCCTCGGTGTGGCGCTGGTCCCGGGGCTCGCCGCGGCCTCCGTGCGGCCGGACATCGTGCTGCTTCCGGTGGCCGACGAGGGCGCCCCGGCGCGGGCGGTGTACGCGGCGACCGTGCGGGGGCGGGCGCCGGTGCCGGCGGTGGGGGCGTTCGTGGGGGCGCTGCGGGAGGCGGCGGGGCGGCTGTCCGCCGCGGTGCGGCCGTCTCCGACGGGGCGGGGCATGGCGTAGACCAGTCGCGGTGGGCGATACTGCCGCCGATCGGCGATCACCCTCTCCCTCATGCCTTTAGAAGGGTCGAACTGCCTTGACTTCCCTACGTGTTCGGGCCGGTGTCCTCGGACTGGCCCTGCTGGCGGGGCTCTCCGCCCCCACCGCGTCCGCGTCCGCTCCCGCGTCGACCGCACCCTCGCCCACCGTCGAGGAGCAGCGGCTCGACAGAGCCGTGCCGCGGGAGATTCTCGGACGGTCCGGGTTCGACGCCCTGACGGCCGAGTTCACGCGGGCCCTGGATTCGGCGCGCGGCTATGCGGAGGCCCGGCGGATCGTCGTACGCGAAGGGTCCGCGCTGTGGCGGCGGGCCGTGGACCGGGCGCAGGGGCGGGGGCCCGTGGGCGGGGATCTCAGTCGGGACGACGACCGGCCGCTGTACTGGGCGCGGTTGGGGATGACTCGGGACGTCCGGACCTGGGAGCCGTCGTTCGGGCTGTCGGCCGGACAACGGGCCTCTCTGATCGACGAGTTGGAGCGGACCTCTCGCGGACAGACCGCTGTGCGGTATCCGCGGGACAAAGGCGTGAAGCGGATCCTGGTCACCGGGTTCGATCCGTTCACCCTCGACCGCGACATACGGATCTCCAATCCCTCCGGGGCGAGTGCGCTCGCGCTCGACGGGCGGGTGATCCGGACGGCTCAGGGGCCGGCCCGGGTCGAGACCGTCGTCTTTCCCGTGCGCTGGCGGGACTTCACGGACGGGACGGTCGAGCGGACGTTGCGGCCGTATCTGAAGCAGGTGGATCTGCTCACCACCGTGAGTCAGGGGCGGGTCGGGAGGTTCGACGTGGAGCGGACCAACGGGGCCTGGCGGGGTGGGTTCGGGGACAACGAGAACGTCGGGGTGACCGGTCTCGTGCCGGTCGCCGATCCGGCCTCCCAGCCACAGTGGACCACCACCACGCTGCCCTACCGGGAGATCGTGGCCGCCGACACCGGGCGGTTTCCCGTGTACGACAACACCGCGGTGACCGAGATTCCGGCGGGCGGGACGGAGCCGGTGGTGCGGCCGGAGGGGCCCACGCCCGGGTCTGCCGCTCGGCAGGGGGGCGGCGGGGACTATCTCTCCAACGAGATCGCCTACCGGGGGACCCTGCTGCGGGACCGGCTGGGGCTGCGTGACGTGCTGCCGGCCGGGCATGTGCACACGCCTGTGCTGGAGTTCGGTGGCGGCAACACCTCGGAGATCACCGATCCGGAGTTCGTGCGGAACCGGTTGGACATCATCGCGCAGGTGACGGGGATTCTGGGGGTGGCCGCGGCGGGTTAGGTGGGGTGGGCACCCAGGGGGCTCCGCCCCCTGGACCCCCGTATCGGCCCTTAAAGGGCCTCGTCCTCAAGCGCCGGACGGGCTGAAGGCGTCCCCTCCGTCTCCTCTCCCAGCAGGTCTCGTGCCATCAGCGTCGCGCCCGCCACCGCGCCCGGCATGAGGAAGACCGCTACGAAGGGGATGAGGAAGGCCGCGGCGAGGGGGGCGCCGAAGCCCCAGACGAGGGTTTTGCGGGAGCGGAGGAGGGTGAGGCGGCGGCGGAGTTCGATGCGGCGGCGCTGGAGGGCCACGCCGGTGAGTTCCTCGGTGAGGAAGAAGCCGGTGACGAGGAGGCCGACGACGGGGACGGCGGTCTGGCCGAGGACGGGGATGAAGCCGAGGGCGAAGAGGAGGACGCCCCACAGGACCGCGCGGACGAGGACGCGGAGGCTGTCACGGGCCGAGATCCACAGTTCTCGCCAGAGGGGAAGGCCGGATTCCGGGGCCGTGCCGTCCGGGGAGACGTCCCGGTCGACCTTCTCGGAGAGGTTCTCGTAGAAGGGCTGGCCGACCAGCAGGGTCACCGCGGTGAAGGTCAGGACCGCCAGGAACAGGGCCAGGGCGAAGAGGACGGCCGTGAGGAAGCCACGGAACAGGCCCTGCCACGGGCTCGACCAGTCGTCGGCGAAGGGGGTGGCCCAGGCGATCGCGTCCTCGCCCCAGAGGGCCAGCGCCACCAGGGCCGCCGCGTAGAGGACGAGGGTGATCAGGCCCGGGAGCAGACCGAAGCCGTACTGCTTGCCGTGCCCCGCCACCCATCGTTGGCCCTTGAGGAGATAGTGGAAACCCGCCCCGAGATCGCGCATGGACAAACCCTATCGGGCGCCCTCCACGCTCCTCCCGGCGAACTCCCCTCACGCCGGAGCGACCGCCACCACCACCCCCGGCTCCGCCGTCGGAGACACCACCACCGACACGCGAGGTGAGGGCGAGGAGCACGCCCGCGGCGACGCCCGCCGTCGCGGGCAGCAGCGGCGAGGACGCCTCGACCAGCTCGCCGAGGGCGGCCGCGAACTCCTCCACGGCGGGTTCCACGGCGTCCAGGACCGGCATCAGGCTGTCGCCCAGCGCCGTCAGCAGCGCCTGGGCGGGCTCGCTCACCGGGTGGACGGCCAGCGGGGCGCCGGACGCGCCGAGGCGCATCAGGGTGTCGACGATCCGGTAGAAGGCCTCCTGGGCCTCGGGCGAGGCGCTGGCCTCGGCCAGTTCGGCGGTCGTCTCGCGCAGGACGCGCAGCACCTCGCCGCCCGAACCGTCCCTCGGGTCGAAGGTGTTGAGGGCGATCCTGGTGATGTTCCCGGCCGTGTCCAGGAGTTGGCCGGTGATGTCGGTGGTGTTGCGGGCCATGCGCAGTACGTCGTCCCTGCTGGGGAGCGAAGGGATCGTTGCCATGGGCTCTCCTCGCCTCGCACGCCGATGCTCGGCCGCGCACTCCGATGCTCATAGGATGCCCGCTCCCGGTCGTCCGGGACCGGACATTTCAGGGTGACCGGGTGTCCGGGATGAGCCGTCCGGGGCATCCGCGCCGCCAACTCCCTCTTGTTGCGATTGAGTCGAACAGGTACACCTCGCCGTACCGATCTCAGGAAGCCCTCAGGAGGTACGCGTGCGCACCACGAGAACCGTTCCTGCGAGACCTGTTCTGATCACGGCCCTCGCGCTCACCGCGGCGGGCTCGCTCCTGCTCACCCCGCACACCGCCGGCGCGGCACCGGAACCCCCGGTGACCCGGGAGGGCCCCGCCCCCGACGAGCGCGCCGCCCGCTCCCCCGAGAGCACCGCCGACCGGGCCCTCACCACCCCGGAACGGCCGGCGACGTCCGACCCCGGGCGCGGCTATCCGCGGGAGCAGGTCCTGGCCCCGGACCCGGTGAACCCGGCCGACAAGTCGATCAGGCTCGGCCTCACGCCGTACCACGCGATCGCGCCGAAGCTGAACGCCCTCCAGCGGCTCGGCGACCGGGTGAGCGTCGAGGTCGCGGGCCGCTCGGCCGGCGGGCACCGGCTCTACCTCGTCACCGTGACCGCGCCGGAGAGCGCCCGGCAGGCCCGCGCCCAGGAGCGGATGCGGCAGCTGATCGAGAACGCGCCCGCCTCGGCCGCCAAGAGCCGTGAGATCAGGGCGGGTTACAAGGCTCCCGTCTTCTTCAACAACAACATCCACGGCAACGAGTGGGAGGGCACCGACGCCTCCCTGAAGCTCATCGAGCGGCTCGCGACCGCCAACGACGCCAGGACCAGGGACCTGCTCGCGCACTCCCGGCTCTACTTCAACATCACCGCGAACCCGGACGGCCGGATCGCCGGCACCCGGGCGAACGCGGGCGGCTTCGACATGAACCGGGACTTCGTGACCGCCTCGCAGCCCGAGGTGCGGGTGATGCGGCAGATCGAGATCGACAAGCAGCCGGCCGTCATGCTCGACCTGCACGGCTACGTCAACGGCACCCTCATCGAGCCGACCACTCCCCCGCACGGCGAGAACTACGAGTACGACCTCTTCCTGAAGAACAGCTACGCCAACGCGCTCGGCATGGAGGCCGCCGTCAACGGCCTCGGCTACACATCCGCGAGGGACGGTGTGGAGCCCGCGCAGATCCCGTTCCGGGACCTGGAGGAGGGCTGGGACGACTGGCCGCCGATCTTCACCCCGCAGTACGCGGCCTTCCACGGCACGGTCGCCGCGCACACGATCGAGATCCCGCTCCAGGTGAACAACGAGGCCTACGACAGCCTGCCGGTGGCGGAGCTGCGGCGGCGGTCGGCGATCAACGTGGACGTCGCCGGGGCCGCTCTCCGCGCCACTCTCGACTTCGTACAGCGGCAGCGGACCTCGCTCGTCGCCGACCAGATCGAGGTCTTCCGGCGCGGGGCCGCCGGCGCGGCGCAGGTCCCGGTGTCCGAGGAGACCGTTCCCGGGGTGCCGGGCATCGGCCCGGAGGACGTGTACACCACGAACTTCCCGCGCGCATACGTGATTCCGGCCGACGGCACGGGTGCCCAGCGCTCGGCCACCGCCGCGGCCCGGCTCGTCGACCACCTGATCGCCAACGACGTACGCGTGGCCCGCGCGACCCACGACTTCCGCCTCGGCGGACAGCGGTACGCCAGGGGCTCGTACGTGGTCGACATGCACCAGCCCAAGCGGGGGCTGGCGAACGTGCTGCTGGCCGACGGGCGGGACATCAGCGACAAGGTCTCGGTGATGTACGACATCTCGGGCTGGAGCCTGGGCCGGCTGTGGAGCGCCACGGTCCGCCCGGTGCCGTCGGGCGGTCTGGCGGGCGTGGCGCTGCGGACCGTCGGGGAGGCCGCGCACGTCGGTCGTGTCGCCCCGCGCGGCGACCTGCGGCTGCGGCTCGACGACCCGCGCGAGGTGGCGGCTCTCAACTCCCTTCTCCAGAAGGGTGTTCCGGTACGCCGGGCCGCGGACGGCAGTGCGATCGTGCCGGCGTCGGCGCGTGCGAAGGCAGCGGCGGCGGCCCGGACGTACGACGTCGTCTTCGACGCGACCCGTCTGACCGGCAGCACCGAGTTGCGCCGGCTCCGGGTGGCGGCGGCCGTGACGCCGGGTGAGCTGTTCGCGCTGCGGGAGATGAACTTCGAGGTCACGCCGGTCTCGACGGGCGTGCTGAACGCGGGCTTCGACTGGTCGACGGCGGATGTGCTGTTCGTGTCGGCGGGCCTGGACCACGCGGCCCTGAACCCCGCGGCCCGCGCGGCGCTGGACGCGTTCCTGTCCTCCGGCCACGGTCTCGTCGGACGCGGCGCCACCGGGGCGGCCCTCAACGCGGCGGCGGGGCCGCTCGCGGCCAAGGCGGTCGAGGGCAACCCGGACGCCAACGGCGTGGTGCGGATGGTGAACGCGGGCGGCCCGGTGACGGCCGGGGCGCCGGACCACGGGTTCGTCTACGCGCCGATGTGGTTCACCGACCTCGGGCCGGGCGTCCGGGTGGACCGGTCGTACGCGGGCGGCAACCCGCTCGTGTCCGGGCACTGGCGGGCGCTGGAGGACGGCTCGGGCGGTCCCGCGGACGCGGCCGGCCGGCCCGCGGTGGTCAGCGGCCCGGGAGCGGTCCTGTTCGGCACCGAACCTCTCTTCCGGGACCATCCCAAGGGAGAGTTCGCTCAGGTCGCACGGGCGTTGTTCACAGTGGCACCCGCGGACACGCGGTACAGGTGAGGAGAACGGATGACGCAGGAGATCCACGGCACCGTCGCGGACGGCTTCGAGGCGGTGCGGGAGGAGTTCGCCGCGTTCGTCGCGGGGGAAAGGCCGGACTACGAGGGGCAGTTGTGCGCGTATGTGCACGGCCGCGAAGTCGTCGATCTGTGGGCGGGTGACGGCGTCGACAGCGGTTCCCTCTACGGCGTCTACTCCTGCACCAAGGGGGCGGCGCACCTCGTCACCGCACTGCTCGTGCAGGACGGCACGCTCGAACCCGACCGCAAAGTCACCTACTACTGGCCGGAGTTCGGCGCCGAGGGCAAGGGCGCGCTGACCCTGCGCGACCTGCTGTCCCACCGGGCGGGGATGATCGGCCTGGACGCCGGCTTCACCGACCAGGAACTGGCCGACGACCGGGCGCTCGCCGAACGGCTCGCGGACCAGAAGCCGTTCTGGCGTCCGGGCACCGCCTTCGGCTACCACGCCTTCACCATCGGGGCGCTGGCCGGCGAGGTGGTCCGGCGGGCCACCGGCCGGACCCTCCAGGAGGTGTACGAGGAACGGATCCGCGCCCCGCACGGGCTGGACTTCTACCTGGGCCTGCCCGAGGCGCTGGAGCCCCGCTACCGCTCGGTGCAGCCGATGATCCCGACGGCGATCCAGCAGGCCCAGCTGGACGAGGCGCCCAGGGGCCCGCACACGCTGGCCTCGATCGCCTTCAACACCCATGTGCCCGACCCCGGCACGCTTGAGGGGTACCCCAACTCCCGTGCCGTGCGGGCGAAGGGGCCGGCGTCGGCGGGCGGGGTGGCCACGGCGCGGGGGCTGGCCGGGATGTACGCGGCGGCGATCAGCGACGTGGACGGGCGCGGGCCCCTGCTGAAGCCGGACACCATCGCCGAGGTCAGCCAGATCCACTCCGTCGGCTACGACCTGGTCTCCCGGGCCCACCGGGCCTTCGGCCTCGGCTTCCAGGCCACCGCCGACGCCTGGCACCCCTTCCTGGGCGCCCGCACCTTCGGCCACAGCGGCGCCGCCGGCGCCCAGGCCTTCGCCGACCCCCACAGCGGCCTCGCCTACGGCTACACCCGCCGCCGCATGGCCTTCCCGGGCGGAGCAGCACCAGAAAACCAACGGCTGGTGAAGGCGGTCCACACGGCAGCCCTGGCTACCTGACCCAACGGCGGTACGGCAAACAGAGGTTGCGAGCCCACCAACGCCGCCTGTCCCAACGACACCGGCCGCGAGAGAGCCGTAGGGGCGCGCCGGTGTCGAGACGGCGAACGCGCGGAGGCCCGAAGGGCTGAGCACGATCGCCGTCTCGACACCGGCTGAGAGCGCCCCGAAGGCGAAAGAGCCAAAAAAAAGGGGCAGAGGCCGCACCCCACGTCCAGGGGTGCGGCCTCCGTCGTGCGCAACGAACGGTGCCCGAGCGGCGTAACGGCTCGGATCGGGGTCAGAGCTTGACGATCATCTTCCCGGTGTTGTCGCCCCGCAGCACCCCGAGGAACGCCTCAAGGTTGTTCTCGATGCCCTCGACGACCGTCTCGCGGTACTTGAGCTCGCCCGAGGCGACCCAGGGGCCGACCTCCTGGACGAACTGCGGCTGGAGGTCGTAGTGGTCGCCGACGAGGAGGCCCTCGATGCGGCCGCGGGTCTGGATGAGGCGGGCGAGGTTCTTCGGGCCGGGGGCGGGCTCGGTGTTGTTGTAGACCGAGATCATTCCGCAGATGGCGATCCGGCCGTGCACGTTGAGCTGCCCGATCGCGGCTTCCAGGTGGTCCCCGCCGACGTTGTCGAAGTAGACGTCGACGCCGTCCGGGGCGGCCTCGCGCAGCTGCTCGGCGACCGGGCCGGACTTGTAGTTGAAGGCGGCGTCGAAGCCGTACTCCTCGACGAGGAGCTTGACCTTCTCGTCGGAGCCGGCGGAGCCGATGACCCGGGAGGCGCCCTTGAGCCGGGCGATCTGGCCGACCTGGCCGCCGACGGCACCGGCCGCGCCGGAGACGAACACCGAGTCGCCCTCCTTGAAGGAGGCGGTGCGCAGGAGACCGGCGTAGGCGGTCAGACCGGTCATGCCGAGGACGCCGAGGTAGGTGGACAGGGGCGCGGTGTCCGGGTCGACCTTGACGGCGTTCTTGGCGTCGACGGCGGCGAACTCGCGCCAGCCGAGGAAGTGCAGGACGTGGTCGCCGACGGCGATGCCCTCGGCGTTGGAGGCGACGACCTCGCCGACCGCGCCGCCCTGCATGACCTTGCCCAGTTCGAAGGGGGCGATGTAGGACTTGGCCGCGCTCATGCGGCCACGCATGTACGGGTCGACGGAGAGGTACTTGTTCCGGACGAGGACCTGCCCCTCACCGGGGGTCGGGACGTCGGCCTCGGCCAGGGCGAAGTCCTCGGGCCTGGGCCACCCGACGGGGCGGGAGAGGAGGTGCCATTCGCGGTTGATCATGCCAAGACCTTTCCATTTACTTCAGTACCTGAAACAACCATGCGCCTGAATATTTCATGTTGTCAAGTAACCGGGTACCCTGGTTTCCATGGCCACACCTGAGAAGACCCGCCGTCCCGACGCCCTGACCCTGGAGGTGGTCGAGCTGATCGGTGACGTCGTGGCCCGTTTCTACGAGGACTACGAGGACGCGGCCGCCGAGCACACGCTGACCGGCGCCCAGGCCCGGCTGCTCAGCCTGCTGTCCCTGGAGCCGCTGCCGATGCGCAAGCTGGCGCAGCGGCTGAAGTGCGAGCCGTCGAACGTGACGGGGATCGTGGACCGGCTGGAGTCGCGCGGTCTGGTGGAGCGGCGCACGGACTCCGCGGACCGCCGGGTGAAGCTGGCCGCCGCGACCGAGGAGGGCCTGCGGGTGGCCCGCGAACTGCGGGAGGGGCTGCGGTTCGCCCGGGAGCCGCTCGCGGGCCTCTCCCACGAGGAGCGCGAGTCCCTGCGGGGCCTGCTGCGGCGGATGCTGGCCGCCGACAACCGGGACAAACTCGGTTGAGCCAAGGCGCCGTGACCACCTACTGCCGGATGCTGTTCACGCTGCACACCGGCGAGGTGACGTCGAAGCAGGGGGCTCTGGAGTGGGCCCGCGCCGCACTCGACCCGAGGTGGCGGCCTCTGCTCATGCAGGTCGCCGAGGACCGGGCGAGGGGGTGGGACCCGCTGGATCCGCCGCGGCCGGGTGGCATGGAGGCCCTGTACGAGTTCGCGGCGTACGCCCAGTCGCTGGCGCGCGGCGACTGACCCGACCGGCCGCCGGCGTTCGCGTTCTTTGCGAAAGTCAACGCTTCAGACGCGTCGGCCGCCGTCCCTCAGGTGCACCACCACAGGAACCGCTCGCACGTCGGCGAGGGCGACGGCTCCGGGGTCGGATCCGGGTTCGGCGGGTCGGCGGTGGGGGTCGGCGCCCGGGTCGGGTCCGAGGCGCCGGGGGTGGTCGGCGAGGTGCCGGGGACCGTGCCGTCGGTGGGCGAGGCGCTCGGGCTGGGCTTGTCCTTGTCGTCGTCCGGGGACGCGGAGGCCGACGGGGAGGGCGAGGCGCTCGGGGAGGACTTGCCGGAGGCGCCGTCACTCTTGCCGTCCGCGCCCGGCGAGGGCCGGGCGGAGGCGTCCGCCTCCGAGGACGTGCCGCCCTCGGCCGACTCGTCCCCGGCCACCGCCGGTCTCGGGGCCGAGCCGGGGGCGTCCATGCCGAGTTCGGCGAGGCTCAGACCGCCCGCCGCCAGCACCGCCGCGGCGACGACGAGCAGGACCCGGCGGCGACGGCGGCGGTGAGCGGCGGCTTTGCGGTCGCGGCGGCTCGCACCGCCCCCGGCCTCGGCGAGGTCGTCCTCGTCGTCGAAACCTTCGGAACCGTCGAGGTCGTCGTAAGCCTCGGAACTCTCGGAGCTCTCGGAGTTCTCGGAAAACTCGGGCTCCACCGCGCCCCGTCCGCCGCGGCCCCGCGCGCGCCGACGCGCCGCCCGGCCGCCGCCCGCCGGTACCGGCGCGGGCTCCACCACTTCACGATCGCCGACTCCGTCGTCGGTTCCGTCATCGGCACCCACAGCGGCACCGTCCGCGTACTCCGCGGCCCCGTAGGCGCTCTCGGCCCCGTAGGCGCTCTCGTACGGCGCGTGCCCCTGCTCGGCCCCATAGGGACTCTCCGCGTACGGCACGGCGTCGTACACGCCCGCGTAGGCGGGTGCCTGTGCCGCGTCCGCGCGGATCTGGTCGATCGTCGCGCCGCACCCCGGGCAGGCGAGGGCGCCGTTGAGGTGCCTGCGGCACGGGTGGCAGTAGTCCATGACGCGGGAAGGTTAAGTTCCTCTTAGGTGGCCTTCATAGTCACGACTGTGAAAGTTGTGTAGGGAAGAGGGCGCTCCGGCGTGGCGGGTTGTGGGCAAGCTTCTCGATCATGCGGAAACCGCCTCCGAAAGCTCTATCGAAAGCAGTGTCGAAACTGTTATGCGTTCGACCCATTGACACCCCCCTCACACCGTCCTTACTGTCACGCCAGCATTTCGAACGTGTGACGAAATTTCGAACACACGCAAACTGAGAGCCGACGAAGCGAGCAAGGGGCTACTGCCGTGCGCATCACCGGAATCAGCACACACGTGGTCGGGACGCCGTGGCGCAACCTGACATACGTCCTGGTCCACACCGACGAGGGCATCACGGGAGTCGGCGAGACCCGGATGCTGGGACACACCGACGCGCTGATCGGCTACCTGCGGGAGGCCGAGGCCAACCACATTCTGGGTTCCGATCCGTTCGCGCTGGAAGACCTCGTCCGCCGTATGAAGTACGGCGACTACGGCCGGGCCGGCGAGATCGTCATGTCCGGCATCGCCGTGGTCGAGATGGCCTGCTGGGACATCAAGGGCAAGGCCCTCGGCGTGCCGGTGTGGCAGCTGCTGGGCGGCAAGGTCACCGACAAGGTGAAGGCGTACGCCAACGGCTGGTACACCACCGAGCGGACCCCGGAGGCCTACCACAAGGCCGCCCAGGCGGTCATGGAGCGCGGGTACAAGGCCCTGAAGATCGACCCGTTCGGTACCGGGCACTTCGAGCTCGACCACGAGCAGAGCCTGTACGCCGTCTCCCTCATCGAGGCCGTGCGCGACGCCATCGGGCCGGACGCCGAGCTGATGCTGGAGATGCACGGCCGCTTCTCCCCCGCCACCGCCGTCCGGCTGGCCAGGGAGCTGGCCCCCTTCAAGCCCGCGTGGCTGGAGGAGCCGGTGCCGCCGGAGAACCTC
This sequence comes from Streptomyces lincolnensis, assembly GCF_001685355.1. Taxonomy (GTDB): domain Bacteria; phylum Actinomycetota; class Actinomycetes; order Streptomycetales; family Streptomycetaceae; genus Streptomyces; species Streptomyces lincolnensis. The sequence continues at coordinate 3,247,895 of NZ_CP016438.1, forward strand.
AAGGCGCTGGAGAAGGTCGCCGCCAAGGTCGACATGCCGGTCGCCACGGGTGAGCGGATTCACGATCGCATCGAGTTCCGCGAGCTGTTCGAGAGCCAGGCCGTCGACATCATCCAGCCGGACGTCGGTCACATCGGCGGCATCTGGGAGACCCGCAAGCTCGCCGCGACCGCCGAGACGCACTACATGCTGGTGGCCCCGCACAACGTGGGCGGCCCGGTGCTGACCGCCGCCTCCCTCCAGGTCGGCTTCACCGCGCCGAACTTCAAGATCCTTGAGCACTTCAACGACTTCGCCGACGCGGACATCAAGAAGGTCGTCAAGGGCGCGCCCGAGGTGATCGACGGCTACTTCCACCTCTCCGACAAGCCCGGCCTCGGTGTCGAGCTGGACGTGGAGGCCGCCGCCGAGTTCCCGCAGCAGCAGGCCCGCTTCGACCTGTGGGCCGAGGGCTGGGAGCAGCGCAAGCCGAAGGGCGCCCAGAAGTGAGCACCGCCGTCGTCATCGAGGCGCCGGGCGAGCACCGGCTCACCCCGCACGAGCCCCGGCGACCGGAGGCCGGCGAGGCGCTGGTCCGCGTGCACGCCGTGGGCATCTGCGGCAGTGACCGCGAGGTGTACCAGGGCAACCGGCCCGAGGGGTACGTCCGTTACCCGCTCACCCCCGGCCACGAGTGGTCGGGGACGGTGGAGGCGGTCGGCGCCGGGGTGCCGGAGTCCCTCGTGGGCCGCAAGGTGGTCGGGGAGGGCTTCCGCAACTGCCAGGTCTGCGACCGCTGCCACGCGGGCGAGACGACCCTGTGCACCGCCGGGTACGAGGAGACCGGGTTCACCCAGCCCGGGGCGATGGCCACCACCCTCACCCTGCCGGCGCGGCTGCTGCACGCCCTGCCGGACGACGCCGACCTGACGGCGGCGGCTCTGCTGGAACCGGCCGCGTGCATCGCGGCCGCCGCGATCAAGGCGAACGCCCGGCCCGGCGAGCGCGTCGCGGTCGTCGGCACCGGAACGCTCGGGATGTTCGCCGTGCAGTTCCTGAAGGCGGGCTCGCCGGGCGAGCTGCTGGTCGTGGGCACGCGCAACGACCGCGAGGCGCTGTCGAGGCAGTACGGCGCCACCGACTTCCGTACCAAGGACCAGCCGCTCCCTGACGACTTCGACGTCGTCATCGAGACCGCCGGGTCCGCGTCGGCCGCGCGCACCGCCGCCGGTCTGCTCAGGCGCGGCGGGCGCCTGGTCCTGACGGGGATCCCGGCGCCGGGCGCCGAGGGTCTGGACCCGACGGACCTGGTCGTACGGCAGCTGGAGGTGCACACCGTCTTCGGTGCCGCGCCGGACGCCTGGGCGCACACGGTGCGGGTGTTCGGCGCCGGACTGCTCGATCCGCTGCCGCTGGTCACGCACGAGCTGCCGCTGGCCGAGTTCCCGCAGGCCATCGAGCTGGTCGGGTCCGGTGATCCGAAGGTGGGCAAGGTGTTGCTCCGCCCCTAGACGTACGCCGGTCCGGGAGCTACCTGACGACTCCCGGACCGGCGTACCACCAGCCCTCCACACCCTGAGCCGCGAACTTCGTCCGAAATACCGAACAGAAGGACAGCTTGTGACCGACGCTTCCGCCACGGCAGCCCGCCGGCCCGGTGAGCAGGCACTCACCGCCCTCGGCCTGGCCGCGCCCGCCCTCGACCCCGCCGACGCCTCGCCGCACGCCTTCCCCGGCGGTGGCCGCTGGCGCACCGAGATCCCCTCGTGCGAGGGTCCCGAAGCGCTCGCGGTCGTCCTGAAGGAGGCCTCGCGGCTCGATGTGCCGATCCACCGGATCAGCCAGGGCAGCGGCGTGTGGATGCTGACCGACTCCGAGATCACCGAGATGGTCGAGGCCACCGCCGAACGTGACATCGAGCTCTGCCTGTTCACCGGCCCGCGCGGCACGTGGGACATCGGCGGCTCGACCCGTACCGACTCCCGTGGCGGGGGCCTGCGCGCCCGCGGCCACGACGCCGTCGCCGGGTGCATCGAAGACGCCGTCCGGGCAACGGAGTTGGGCGTCAAGTGCCTCCTGGTCGCCGACGAGGGCGTGCTGTGGACGCTGCACCGGGCGCGCCTGGCCGGGATCATCCCGGCCGACACGACGCTCAAGGTGAGCGCCCTCATCGGGCCCGTCAACCCGGCGGCGTACGCGGTCTACGAGAACCTGGGCGCCGACTCGGTCAACGTGCCCAGCGATCTGACGCTCGATCACCTCACCGAGATCCGGCGGGTGTCCGCCGCCCCCATGGACATGTACATCGAGGCGCCCGACGATCTCGGCGGCTACGTGCGCATGTACGAGGTCGCCGAGCTGATCCGGCGCGGTGCTCCGCTCTACCTGAAGTTCGGTCTGTCGAAGGCCCCCGGGATCTACCCGTACGGGCACCACATGCGCGATCTGACCCTGAACACCGCCCGGGAACGTGTACGGCGCGGTCGGCTCGCTCTGGACCTGCTCGCACGGCACGGAGCGGACGGCGACATGGCGCCGCTGGGCTCCCGGCTGCCCGGCTCGCTGAAGCGGTTCGAAACTCCCTCATAACGTTCCGGACAACGCCCCTTCACAAAAGCAGACGCAGCCACACACAATCCCACACACCTTCTCTCTCGGTCTCTCCGACTCCAGGAACCCTCCAGGAACGAACGGCCCGCACCGCCAGACCGAGCCCGGCCCCACCACATCAAGGATGATGATCATGCGTACTCGCCGAGCCGCACTCACCGCCATAGCCTCCGCCTCCTGCCTGGCCCTGACCCTGTCCGCCTGCGGCCAGAACAGCGAGGGCGGCAGCGAGGGGTCGTCGGGCAGCACCAAGGGCGCCACCATCGGCATCTCGATGCCCACCAAGTCCTCCGAGCGCTGGATCGCCGACGGCAACAACGTCGTGAAGGAACTGAAGGCGAAGGGCTACAAGACCAAGCTGGTCTACGGCGAGGACGAGCCCGACCAGCAGGTCTCGCAGATCGAGAACATGATCACGCAGGACGTCAAGGCGCTGATCGTCGCAGCGATCGACAACAAGTCGCTGGGCAACGTCCTCCAGGAGGCCAAGGACGCGGGCATCCCGGTCATCTCCTACGACCGCCTGATCCTCGGCACGGACAACGTCGACTACTACGCCTCCTTCGACAACGAGAAGGTCGGCGAGCTCCAGGCCACCTACATCGTCGACAAGCTCGGCCTGAAGGACGGCAAGGGGCCGTTCAACATCGAGCTGTTCGCCGGCTCCAACGACGACAACAACACCAAGTACTTCTTCAACGGCGCGATGAAGGTGCTCAAGCCCTACATCGACGACAAGAAGCTGGTGGTCAAGTCCGGCCAGAACCAGCTCACCCAGGTCACCACCCTGCGCTGGGACGGCGCCACCGCCCAGCGGCGCATGGACGACATCCTGACCGGCACCTACAAGAGCGGCCGGGTCGACGCGGTCCTCTCGCCGTACGACGGCATCTCGATCGGCATCATCTCCGCGCTGAAGTCGGACGGCTACGGCACCTCCAGCAAGCCGTGGCCGGTCATCACCGGCCAGGACGCCGAGGTCGCCTCCGTGAAGTCGATCAAGGCGGGCCAGCAGACGCAGACGGTCTTCAAGGACATCCGCGAGCTCGCCAAGGTCGCCGCCAACATGGTCGACGCGTCGCTCAACGACAAGAAGCCCGAGGTCAACGACACCAAGACCTACGACAACGGTTCGAAGGTCGTGCCCGCGTACCTGCTCCAGCCGGTGAGCGTCGACAAGGGCAACTGGCAGAAGGAGCTCGTCGACTCCGGCTTCTACAAGGCCAGCGACCTCAACTGACCGACCGCGGCCTACTGCCGGCAACAGATTGGAAGGCACGACCATGGCGGGACCCGTCCTGGAAATGCGCTCGATCGTCAAGACCTTTCCCGGTGTCAAAGCGCTCTCGGACGTCACACTGACCGTCCAGCAGGGCGAGGTCCACGCCATCTGCGGTGAGAACGGCGCCGGGAAGTCGACCTTGATGAAGGTGCTCTCCGGCGTCCACCCACACGGCACCTACGAGGGCGAGATCCTCTTCGACGGAGAGATCTGCCAGTTCAAGGACATCCGGGCGTCCGAGGCGCACGGCATCGTCATCATCCACCAGGAGCTCGCGCTGGTGCCGTTCCTCTCCCTCGCGGAGAACATCTTCCTCGGCAACGAGCACGCCACCCGCGGGCTCATCAACTGGCACGACACCCTGAAGCACGCCAGTGAGCTGCTGCGCCGGGTCGGTCTGAGCGACCACCCGGAGACCCGCGTCGCCGACATCGGCGTGGGCAAGCAGCAGCTGGTGGAGATCGCCAAGGCGCTGTCGAAGAAGGTGAAGCTGCTCATCCTCGACGAGCCGACCGCGGCTCTGAACGACGAGGACAGCGGCAAGCTCCTGGATCTGATCCTGGAGCTGAAGAAGCAGGGCATCACCTCGATCATCATCTCCCACAAGCTCAACGAGATCCGCAAGGTCGCCGACTCGGTGACGATCATCCGGGACGGGCAGTCCATCGAGACCCTCGATGTGAAGGCGCCGGAGACCACCGAGGACCGGATCATCTCCGGCATGGTCGGCCGTGACCTCGACCACCGCTTCCCCGAGCGCACCGCGTACGAGGGGGAGGTGGACGCGGCCCCGGCCCTGGAGATCCGCAACTGGACCGTGCACCACCCGATCGACCAGACGCGCAAGGTGGTCGACGACGTGTCGATCGACGTCAAGCGCGGGGAGATCGTCGGGATCGCGGGCCTGATGGGCGCGGGCCGTACCGAACTCGCGATGAGCGTCTTCGGGCGGACCTACGGCCGGTACGCGGGTGGACAGGTCTTCAAGGACGGCCGGGAGATCAGCACCCGGCACGTCTCCGACGCGGTCAAGCAGGGCATCGCGTACGTCACCGAGGACCGCAAGCACTACGGCCTCAACCTCATCGACACCATCAACCGCAACATCTCGCTCAGCGCGCTGAGCAAGGTTTCCAAGCGCGGGATCGTCGACGAGCAGGCGGAGCGGCGGGTCTCCGAGGGCTTCCGCAAGTCCATGAACATCAAGGCGCCCACCGTCTCCGAGCCGGTGGGCAAGCTGTCCGGCGGCAACCAGCAGAAGGTCGTCCTCAGCAAGTGGATCTTCGCGGGTCCCGAGGTGCTGATCCTGGACGAGCCGACCCGCGGTATCGACGTCGGTGCCAAGTACGAGATCTACACGGTCATCGACCAGCTGGCCGCCCAGGGCAAGGCGGTCGTCTTCATCTCCTCCGAGCTGCCCGAACTGCTCGGCATGTGCGACCGCATCTACACCATGGCCGCCGGCCGGCTCACGGGTGAGGTCCCGCGGGCCGAGGCCACGCAGGAAGTGCTGATGCGCCAGATGACGAAGGACAAAGAGGTAACGCGATGAGCACGGATGTGACCGCCAAGTCCCCGGCCCCGGCGCCCGGGAAGAACGGCGGCTCGGCCAACGGAGCCAATCTGCTCCAGCTGATGCTGGACGGGATGCGCCGCAACATGCGCCAGTACGGCATGCTGCTCGCCCTCGGTCTGATCGTCGCCCTCTTCGCGGTGTGGACCGACGGCGACCTGCTGCTGCCGCGCAACGTCTCCAACCTGGTCCTCCAGAACAGCTATGTGCTGATCCTCGCGATCGGCATGATGATGGTGATCATCGCCGGCCACATCGACCTGTCGGTCGGTTCGGTGACGGCGTTCGTCGGGGCGTTCGCGGCCGTACTGACCGTGCAGCACGACGTGTCATGGCCGGTGGCCGTGGTGCTGTCTCTGCTGGTGGGCGCCGTGGCGGGCGCGGTGCAAGGGTTCTTCATCGCGTATCTCGGCATACCATCGTTCATCGTCACCCTGGCGGGCATGCTGATCTTCCGCGGTATGACGGAGATCCTGCTGGAGGGCCAGACCCTCGGCCCGTTCCCGGACGGACTCCAGAAGATCGGCAACGGCTTCCTGCCCGAGACCGGCCCGAGCACCAACTACCACAACATCACGCTGCTGCTCGGTCTGGCCCTGATCGTCTTCGCCGTCATCCAGGAGGTCCGTGACCGCAAGCGGCAGATGGAGTTCTCGCTGGACGTCATACCGCGGAACCTCTTCCTGCTCAAGCTGGTCTTCATCGTCGCCGCGATCCTCGTCGTGACCATGCTGCTCGCCAGCTACAAGGGCGCCCCGATCATCCTGCTGATCCTGGGCGTGCTGGTGGTCGGCTACGGCTACGTCATGCGCAACGCGGTCTTCGGCCGGCACATCTACGCGATCGGCGGCAACCTGCCGGCGGCGAAGCTGTCCGGCGTCAAGGACAAGAAGGTCGTCTTCCTTGTCTTCCTGAACATGGGCGCGCTCGCGGCCCTGGCGGGTCTGGCGATCGCCGCCCGCCTGAACGCGGCATCCCCGAAGGCGGGCCTGAACTACGAACTCGAGGCGATCGCCTCGGCGTTCATCGGTGGCGCGTCCATGAGCGGTGGTGTCGGCACCATCCTCGGCGCGATCATCGGCGGTCTCGTCCTCGGCGTGCTGAACAACGGCATGAACCTCCTGAGCGTCGGCTCCGACTGGCAGCAGGTCATCAAGGGCCTGGCCCTGCTCGCGGCCGTCGGGTTCGACGTGTGGAACAAGCGCAAGTCCGGTTCGTAACAAGCGAGGGCCCCGCCGGAAGGCGGGGCCCCACCCTTATACGGGAGTCGCACATGGAACTGAACAGACGCACGGTCATCGCGGGAGCGGCAGCGGCGGGCGTCGCCGCCACCACGCTCGGCGGCACAGCCCACGCCACAGGAGGCAGGAAGCCGGTGAAGGAGCTCTTCGGCAAGCTGGCCGACGGTACGAAGGTCTACCGCTGGTCCCTGGAGAACGGCGGCACCCGCCTGAAGGTCCTCTCCTGGGGCGGCGTCGTGCAGTCCCTGGAGATCCCGGACCGGCACGGCCGGTACGCCAACGTGTCCCTCGGTTTCGACAACATCGAGGACTACGTCGCCAAGACCCCGTACTTCGGCGCGCTGATCGGCCGCTACGGCAACCGCATAGCCAAGGGTCAGTTCACCCTGGACGGCAAGAAGTACCAGCTGTCCGTCAACGACGGCGACAACAGCCTGCACGGCGGCACGCAGGGCTTCGACAAGCGCGTGTGGGACGTCGAGCCGTTCACCAAGGGCTCCGACGTCGGCCTGTACCTGTACTACACCTCCGTCGACGGGGAGATGGGCTACCCCGGCACGCTCAAGGTGAAGGTGACGTACACCCTCACCAAGCACGGCGACTGGCGCATCGACTACGAGGCCACCACCGACAAGGCCACCGTCGTCAACCTGACCAGCCACGTCTACTGGAACCTCGGCGGCGAGGGCACCGGCACGATCGAGGACCACGAGCTGAAGATCGCCGCCTCCCGTTACACGCCCACCGACTCGGGTCTGATCCCGACCGGTGAACTCGCGAAGGTCGCGGGCACCCCCTTCGACTTCCGCAAGGCCAAGGCCATCGGCCGGGACATCCGTACCGGTCACACGCAGCTGGTCACCGCCAAGGGCTTCGACCACAACTGGGTCCTCGACAAGGGCATCACGGCCAAGCCGGAACACGTCGCCTCGCTCCGGGACCCGTCCTCCGGCCGCACCCTGAAGATCGCCACCAACGAGCCCGGTCTCCAGTTCTACTCGGGCAACTTCCTCGACGGCACGCTGGTCGGACCGTCCGACCGCACCTACCGCCAGGGCGACGCGCTCTGCCTGGAGACGCAGCACTTCCCGGACGCGCCGAACCACCCGTCGTTCCCCTCGACCGTGCTGCGGCCGGGGCAGACATACCGGACGACGACGGTGCACTCCTTCCACGCGTAAGCGCTCCGCTGAGAAGGCCGTGGGGAGCTGCGGGTCCGCTGTGGCTGGTCGCGCAGTTCCCCGCGCCCCTTCATCCTCACCTCTTTCACACATGTTGAACGGCGTCACCTCAGCCTCCGTATGTAGGAGTGGCCCGCGCTCCCCCGCGCGGGCCACCCAATGACGACGGGCCCGGTCGTCCCCGCCGGGCCCGCCCCATACGGAGGCTCCCTTGGCTGACAACGTCACCTCGCTGTTCCGCAGCACCGCGGCGCACAGCCCGTCGATGGCGGCGTTGACGCGGGAGGGCGGCGAAGGGGCCGGTCCGGTCGACTTCTGCATTCCCTGCAACCCCTACTTCCCCACGCCGGCCATGTTCGACGACATGTCGGCCCGGTTGCGGGACATCATCACGTACTACCCGAGCAGCGCCGACACCATCACGGCCGAGCTGTGCAGCCTGCTCCAACTCCCCCCGCAGTGCGTCGCGATGGGCAACGGCTCGACGGAGCTGATCACCTGGATCGACCACCTGCTGGTGCGCGAGTCCCTCGCCATCCCCGTCCCCACCTTCGGCCGCTGGACCGACCAGCCCATGGAGACCGGCAAGCGGGTCGACATGTTCCCGCTCCAGGAGTCCAGCGGCTTCGCCCTGGACCTCGCCCAGTACGCCGAGTTCATCCGCGCCCGCAACACCCGGGTGGCCGTCATCTGCAACCCGAACAACCCCGACGGCGGCTTCCTGCACAAGCACGCGATCGTGCAGTTCATGGACGCGATGGCCGACCTCGATCTGATCATCATCGACGAGTCGTTCCTGGAGTTCGCGGACGCGGAGGCCGAACCGAGCGTGGTCCAGGAGGCGATGCTGCGGCCGAACGTCATCGTGCTGCGCAGCCTCGGCAAGAACTTCGGCCTGCACGGCATCCGGTTCGGCTACATGGTCGCCAACCCGGCGCTCGCGGGCCGGGTCCGCTCCATGCTGCCGAAGTGGAACCTCAACGCCTTCGCCGAGTACGTCGTGTTCATCCTCAAGGAGCACGGCGCCGAGTACGCGCAGAGTCTTCGCCAGGTGTACCGGGACCGCCTCGACATGGCGAGCCAGCTCTCCGCGCTGCCCGGTCTGACCGTCTACCCCTCGCAGGGCAACTTCCTCTTCGTGCGCCTGCCCGTCGGCGCCGAAGGCACGGTGGTCCGGGACCGGCTGCTCACCGAGCACCGGATCCTGGTCCGCGAATGCGGCAACAAGATCGGTTCGTCCAGCCGCTTCCTGAGGCTCGTGGTGCGCCCCCAGGTGGACGTGCGTCGCCTGGTGTCCGGCCTGGAACAGGTGCTCTACGGGACCAGGAGGGGAGCCGCCGTGCCCGAGCTGGCTACAGGGACCAGCTACAGCTCGGGTACGGCGGCCGTGGACCGCCTGGTCAGCTCCACCAACGGCGCCGGTATGCAGGGGCTGGCGGCGCAGGCGATGGCCGTCGGGGCGGGGCAGCCGATGCCCGCGGCGGCCCAGATGGCACAGATGGCGCAGATGACTCAGGAGCAGACGGGGGGCATGGGGGTTCCCATGCCGGCGATGGCACCGGCGGCCGCGCCGCAGCCCGTACCGGCCGCCGCGCCCCCGCCCCCTCCCGCCCCGGCTCCCATGCCGGCACCGACGCCCATGCCCACGCCCGTGCCGATGCCCACGCCCGTCCCGACGCCTGTGCCTGCTGCCGCGGCGGCCGGGCCCGGGCCCATGGGTGGACCCATGAGCGGGCCGATGAGTGGGCCCATGGGCGGACCTATGGGCGGATCCATGGGTGGGCCGACCCCGCCCGGGGTTCCCGCGCGGGGTGGGCTCACCGCCGCGCAGGTCCGGGGGATGACCGGGCCGGCGGCGCAGGATCTGACGGCGGCGCCTGCCACCGGGTGGCCCCATGCCCAGAGTTGGCCCAACGCGGCGGGTATGGGGCAGACCGGTTGAGTGGCGGGTGCGGGGCTGTTGTGGCTGGTCGCGCAGTTCCCCGCGCCCCTGAGTGGGTGCGCCTGCACCGGGGTCAGCCACCACTGTCGACAGTTGTTGCCCACGCCCCGAAAGGGGCGCGGGGAACTGCGCGACCAGCCACGACGCACCCGCAGCCGCGCACACCCCGCACCCCTACGGCGCAAAGGCGAACCCGCACTACACCGGGTTCAGCCTCCACTGTTGGCAGTTGTTGCCCAGCCAGGACCACTGGCGGACGTCGGCCGCGTCCGCCGTGGAACAGTTGGCTACGTCGGCCACCTTGCCCGTGGCCTGGTTCACCACGCGGACGTGACCCCCGTCCGTGGCGATGAACCGGAACTTCTGGCACGTGTTGCCCAGCCAGGACCACTGGCGCAGGTCCGCGCCGTCGGCGGTGGAGCAGTCGGCGGTGTCCAGAACCTTGCCGGTGGCGGCGTTGACCAGGCGGCTGGTGTCGTCGCCCTGGTCCTCGACTCGCCAGCGCTGGTTGGTGTTGCCGTTGCAGGTGTACTGCTGGACGTTGGCGCCGTCGGCCGTCGAACTCCCCGCCACCTCAAGGCACTTGCCGCTGTTGCGGTTGGTGAGGGTGTAGGTGGTGGAGGCGGCCGAGGGTTCACCCGAGGGGCCTGCCCGGGACGCCCCGAGCGCGACCGGCGTGCCGAGGTTGGGCGTGCCGTCGGCGTTCCAGGTGAACTTCTGGGCCCGGGTGGTGCGCCCGTTGTCGCAGCCGTCGGAGGCGGAGTCGTTGGCGTGGTAGACGATCCAGTTCTCCGCGCCGTCGGGTGAGGTGAAGAAGCCGTTGTGGCCGGGGCCGTAGACGCCGGCGGAGTCGTTGCGCTGGAAGACCGGCGTGGACTTCTTCGTCCAGGAGGACGCGGACAGCGGGTCGGAGCCGGTGAGGGTCAGCTGGCCGAGTTTGTAGTCGGGGGTCCAGCAGCCGCTCGCGGAGTAGATCAGGAAGGTCCGCCCGCCCCGTTGGAGGATCTCCGGGCCCTCGTTGACCGTTCCGCCGGAGGTCTCCCAGGAGTTGGTGGCGCGGGAGATGGTGGAGAAGCCGGTGGCGAGGGTGTACGGGTTGGACATCCGGGCGGCCACCAGGTTCTGCGTGCCGTTGGTGATCGCGCTGCCGAACAGGTACAGCTGCCCGTTGATGGTGCCGACCGAAGGGTCCAGCATCCAGGCGGAGTTGAGCTGTGACCTGTAGGTGTAGGGCCCCATGGGGTCGGAACCGGCGCTCTCCAGGACGTGGGAGCGCTGGGTGGGGTTGTAGTCGGAGACGTTCTGCCCGGCCACGTAGTACAGGTACCAGCGGCCGTTCAGGAAGTGGATCTCCGGCGCCCAGATGTTGCAGCAGCGCGAGGCCGCGTCACCGGTCCACACCTGCACGCTCGGCGCGGTGGCGAGACCGGCGAGGGTCGTGGACTTGCGCATGGTGATGACGTTGGTCCAACTCGTCGTCACCAGGTAGTAGTTGCCGTTGTGGTACGAGATCCAGGGGTCGGCGCCCTTCTGCGTCTTGACCGGGTTGGCGAAGGAGGCCGCGCTCGCGGAGGACTGCCCGAACGACAGGGCGATGATCAGCGCGGCCAGCAGGGTCAGTAGGCGACGGGCCATCCGCTGCTCCAGTTCAGGAGGTTGATGCCGAGCTTGGGCGTCCCGTTGTCGTTGCCGTCGTAGTAGTGGTAGACGATCAGGTCGCCGTCGGCGTCGTTCGTGATCGACTGCCCGCCGGGGCCGATGACGCTCCCGTGCGACTCCAGGACGGGCGTCCCGCCGTTGTTCATCATCGACACTCCGTTCTTGTCGACGTACGGCCCGGTGACGCTGGTGGCGCGGCCGACCTTGACCTTGTACGTCGAGCTCGTGCCGGCGCAGCAGGTGTCGTAGGACGCGAACAGGTAGTAGTAGCTGCCCCGCTTGACGATGTAGGGCGCCTCGACGGCCTTGGTGCCGGTCGGGCGGGAGGCGAGCGAGTAGCGGGTGGTGTTGGACGACAGCTGCTTGCCGGTGGACGGGTTGATCTGGATCATCTTCAGGCCGGTCCACCAACTGCCGAAGGACAGCCACCACTTGCCGTCGGAGTCGACGAACAGGTTGGGGTCGATGGCGTTGAAGTCGCTGGAGGAGCCGGAGGAATACACGATGCCCTGGTCGCTCCAGCTGCCCGGCTGTCCGGTGGTGGAGGTGGCCAGTCCGATGGCGGAGGTGTTCGAGCCGAACTTCGAGACGGAGTAGTACAGCAGGTACCTGCCGCCGTGGAAGGAGATGTCGGGCGCCCAGGCCTCCGGCACGGAGGAGTAGGTGCGCCACCAGCCGGGCCGGGAGGAGAAGGCGTCGGCTCCGGCGCTGAAGGCGGTGCGGTCGGACGACCTCTTGTTGGCGATGCCGCCGCCGGTGGCGTACAGCAGGTACTGGCCCGACGAGGTGCGGATCATCGTCGGGTCGTGGACGACCGTCGAGCCGGTGACCCGGCCGGGGTTGGGGTACGCCTGCGCCGTGCCCGGAACGAGGGCGAGCAGGACGGCTGCGGGGAGGGCGAGAAGCGCGGTTCTGCGGCTCACACTGACGCTCCTTGGAGGTGGGGGGAGACGATACGTTCGAGATATCGATCGCCGATCAGAGCTTCGGACGGAACGTAGAATCGAACCCCTTGCGCGTCAATGGTTCGCGCACACCTCAGCCGTTGCCGTTACTGGGCTACGGCGGTGCCGGCAGCGTGAACCAGACCGTCTTGCCGTCCGCGGCGGGGCGGGTGCCCCAGGCGGTGGCGAGGCTGTCGACGAGTTCGAGGCCCCGGCCCGACTCGTCGGCCTTCCCGGCGTGTCGCCGTCGTGGCATCCCCGGGCCGCGGTCGGTGACCTCGACGGTGAGCTCGTCCTCGGTCAGGGACAGCCGCAGCCGGACCGGCCCCTCGCCGTGCTGGACCGCGTTGGTGAGCACCTCCGAGGCCAGCAGCCGGGCCTCGTCGACGACGGCGGTGCGGTCCCGCTCGGCCAGGAACTCCCCGACGAACGCGCGCCCCTCGGCCACCGACGCCGGTACCGCCGCCAGGTCGCGTTCGGTGACGGCCGGGGACCGGCGGACCATCACGCAGGCGCCGACCGGGTGCCCGTCGCCGGCCCGCAGCGGCCACAGGGTGAGGTCCACGTCGATGGCCCGTCCGGTGCTGGTGCTGCGCCGGGTGGCGAAGTGATCGATGCGTTCGCCGCGGCCCAGCCGGGTGAGCAGGTCGTCGATCTCACCCCGGCGCTCGGGCGGGGCGAGCATGGAGACGTGCGCGCCGATGGCCTCCTTGGGGAGGTAGCCGTACAGGCGCTGCGCGGCGGCGTTCCAGTAGGTGATCCGCCCGTCCAGGGTCTTGGCGATGACAGCCTGAGGGCACTGCTCGGCCAGGGCGGCCACGTCCTTGACCTGCACCTCGGCCGCCTCACGGTCGGCGGCGGTCGGCGCCGGGGCCAGGTCGTCGGCGAGTGGCCGCCCGGCGTGTCGCGCGGCTTCCTCGCACCGGGCCAGTGAGCTCAGCGCGGCCTCCAGGGCGACCCGCCGCGCCGCCACCCGCACGGTGAGCGCGCAGCCCAGCAGCAGGCCGGACCAGCGGACGAGGAACGCGGAGGTGAGGGCCGTACCGTCGAGGAGGCCCGCGGCGCAGCCGAACGCGACGGCACAGCAGGCGACCAGTGCGGTGAGCCGTACGCCCAGGCTGGTGCAGGCCAGCAGCGGGGCGATCACGAGCAGCGCGATGATCTGGGGCCGGGCGCCCAGGAGCACGTCCAGGGCGGCCACGAGCGGACAGACGCCCAGTGACGCGGACAGAAGACGGGACGACACGGTCGGACGCACCGTCGCACAGACGGTCATGCGCTGCTCCCCACTCCGTACCCGGGACCTCCGCGACCCGGACGGTGTGGGGATCCTGACGCGACCGGAGCGGCCGACACCAGCTCTGGCCGCAATTCACCGGAAGGTGCCCGAACTTGTCCGGAGCGCCGCCGCTACCGCACGCTCACGGCGTCCCCGGACCGAAGTCCGCCTCCAGCCGTTCCCGCCACCCCGCGTCCGCGAGCCCCGCCCCGACCAGTACGTCCCGCCAGTCCTGCTTGGCCAGCTGGACCGCGTCCAGGAGGCGGTCGACCTTGCCCTGGCCGCACACGAGCGTGGCGGCGGCGATGCGCTCCTTGTCCTCCCGGTCGCCCCGCTCGGTCAGGTGGTGCACGAGCTCGGCGAGGAGCTCCCCGACGATCTGGCCGTCCCGCCCCGGGAAGTCCTTGGCGATGCGCTTCTCTACGCGCACGGTGAGCCCCATCAGCACTCCTTTTCACCCATTCCGATACTTTTGTCGCACTACGGTACCTCGACAGGGCGGCGGGCTGTCTCACAAGGAACTTGACGAGTCGTCACCGCGCCGCCCACGGCGACCGGAACCATCGCCTTCACCAGGGACAGCCACCCCGGCAGGTCGACCTCGGCCCGCACGGTCTTGCCCGGCGGCGGCTCCCGGTCGACCACCTCCCACCGGTCCGCGAGCGCGTCGACCAGGAGCAGCCCCCTGCCCTCCTCCTCCAGCGGCCCGCCTGCCCGTACGGCGCCCCGGGCGGGCGGACGCGGCTGCGTACGGGTGTCGGTGACCTCGACCCGCACGCTCCCGGTGACGAGCGCGAGCCGCAGCTCGAAGTCCCGGCCCGGCACCCGCCCGTGCGTCACCGCGTTCGCGGCCAGCTCGGCGACGATCACGGCGACCGCGTCGGCCGGCTCACTGCCGTGCGGCACGCCCCACGCGTCGAGCTGGGCCAGCGCGAGGTGCCTTGCCAGGCGGGCGCCTCTGGGTGTCGAGCTGAGGCGCTGGGTGAACATACGTACGGTGACGGTGCCTTGGGAGGGCGGCGGTGCGGTCATGCGCCCAATCTGGCGGGCCCGAGACCCACTTCACCAGGCCGTCGGCGCGTACGCTGCCGCAGCGTACGCGGTGACGGGCTGGACAGTACCGGTCACTGCCCGTGACCATGTGCGCGGGAGGTGATCGGCGGTGGTCGATGGAGCGGTGGGTGTAGGCGCGGCTGGTGGGAGCGAGCCGGAGTCGTCCGACAGCCTGCGGACGTTCGGCGCGGTGGTCCAGGCGCTGCGCGAGCACGCGGGGCTGAGCCGGGAGGAGTTCGCGGACCTGGTCCGCTTCTCCAAACACACGGTGGCGTCCGTGGAGTTGGGGAGGCGGATGCCGGACCCGGCGCTCGTGGAGCGCGCGGAGGGGGTCCTTGGCAACACGGGTGCGCTACGGAGGGCGGCGGGGCATCTGGCTCGGCAGCCGGGGTTGGCGGCGTGGTTTCGGCAGTGGGCGAGGTTGGAGGCCGAGGCCATCGCGCTGTACACCTATGAATGCCGGTTGATTCCGGGGTTGTTGCAGACCGAGGCGTACGCACGGCAGTTGTTCGACGATCAGCTGCCACCGTTGCAGGACGAGCAGATCGAGGTGCAGTGGTCCGCGCGAGCCGATCGCAAGCGGCTGCTGCTCGATCGGCCCAACACCCAGTTCAGCTTCATCCTGGAGGAGCAGTTGTTCCTGCGGCGCACGGGCGGAACAGAGGTGACGCGTGAACTCATCGAGAGCCTGCTGGAGACGTCGGGACTCCGGAACATCGAGATCCAGATCATGCCGTTGGTGCGGAAGTCCCACGCCGGACTGGCAGGTCCCATCCAGTTGCTGGAGACCCCGGACGCCAAGTGGTATGCCTACAACGAGGGACAACGCGGCGGGCTGCTCTTCACCGACCCAAAAGAGGTAAGCGTCCTCCAGAAGCGGTATGCCAGGATGCGAGCGCAGGCTCTCACTCCTGAGGACTCCGTGAGCCTGTTGCAGCGGATGCGAGGAGCGCTATGAGCACCAGTGAACTGGCCTGGTTCAAGTCGACGTACAGCAGCAGCGGTGACGGCGACTGCGTCGAGGTCGCCCTCACCCCCGCCACCGTCCACGTCCGCGACTCCAAGGACCGGCGGGGGGCACGGCTTGCCGTCTCCTCGGCAGCCTGGGGCGAGTTCGTGGCAGGTGATTTCAAGAGCCCTGGTAGTTGATTTCGTCGGTGAACCGATTGCCGAACTTATCCGCTCCGACGACAGGCATTCCCTCTCGTCCGGCACCTTCGAGCGTGACATGCAGACCGGGAAGGTCGAGCAGAGGGGTCAGGTCGAGCACACCCCTGCCGTGGGACCACAAAACGAAATGCAGCACCAGTGACTTCAACTCGGGGAAAACGCGGCGCACCTGCGCGATATCCGTTTGGTCCGACTGGTAGGGGAGATGCAGACTTCGAACCTGCGAAACCGGTTCACAACGAGCCAAGTCAGGTTGTACGTTCCCGAGGTCGACTTTCAGTCTTTCAAGCCCGGTCCACTCGTTCATACGGGTCAGCCATCCCGAATCGTCAGATGCGACGGTCAGTCGAGACACGGCGGGAAGCCGAACGAGACCCGACCAGCCGTCGAGGGGCGTCCCGGTGAGCACGAGGGAGCGCAGCCCGGGCATCCTCCCCAGGGGCCGCAGTTGCTCACAGGTCAACCGGGCTGCATACAGTCCCAGAGACATCAGATCCGCACGCGTCCTGAGGAATTCGAGGCTCGCGATTTCCTCGTTGCCACTGATCCAGAGTGTCTCGATGCCGTCTGTCGGCAGGTAGGCGTCCAACTCCTCCGCAGAATACGGGCCGCTGACATCCAGCTCGGAAATCGAGCCGAGGCTGCGGAGATGCACCAACTTTGACAGCGTGTCCACGTGCATGAAAGGAAAATCCATTCCGCTCAGCACGTCTCGCGCGTAGTCATCAACGGGCTGCCAGTCCCAACCGTCCACGAAAAGACTCCTGCAACTCGGCAGAGACGTAAAGGCTCTGAACGCCTGCCTTGCCCGCGTAGTGCGAATCCGCGCCAGAACATGGGCAGTGGCGAAGGCTTGGTCGTCGTCCAGCCCTTCCGGCCCGGGCAGTAGCTCAACCGCCCAATCCCCCAGCGCCACCAACTCGTTCCCCAGACCGGGCTTCATCGGCGGCAGCATCGTCCTGACACGCCTCCGCACGAGGTCCATGAGCTCGGCATCCAACGACAGCAGACTCGTCGCGCACCTGGCGGCCAGCAGATGGAGGTACGTCCGCTCGTCGTCTCCCTGCTCGGCGTCGCCGAACTTGACCAGTCCCTTGATGAGTTTGTGGGCGTCCTTGCGCGTGGCGTGCCCGACCGCGAGGACGATGACATCCCGCCAGACCTCGTCACGCGCGCGCTGTAGGAGTTCCAGGATGTAGCCGCTCTCGTGGAACTCCTTTGCGGCGAGGAAGTCCTGGAAGGTGCGGTGGATGAACTGGATGGCGTCGTCGGTGCGTTCCTGGAGGAGGCCGCTGCGGTCGAGGAGGTATCGGAGGATCTGCTCGGGCTTCCCCTTGGCGCTGATCTGAGACATGTCCCGCATGGCCAGCCCGAGTTGCTGGACGGCTTGGTATCGGGTCATCTGTTGCTGCCCCGTACGGGCCAGCCAGATGGCCATCCGCTGAAGCAGCGCGTGCTGCTCACCGGAGTCGAGGCTGAGAGGGCTGGTGTCGCGGACGCCTCGCCCGGCATCACGGCCGCCGAGAAGCATGGCGAGGGCAGCCTGGTAGAGGGACCAGCGGGTGGTGGGGAGCAAGCCACCCCGGCGCCGGTGCAGTGCGCAGATCACGGCGCACAACAACGGAGTGCGGGCAAGTTCGCTCAGCGCGGTGTTGTCGTCGAGCTGGTGGATCAGACCCTGTTCCAGGCTGCTCAGGCGTCCCTGCTCCTCGGCCCCGCGCCGGACGTCGTAGAGATGGCCGCACTCCAGACGAGCAGCCTCGTGCCAGGTGCCCACAAAGGCCCGTATGTCCTCGTCGCTCATGGGCAGCAACGTCAGCTCGGCAAAATCCTCCTGGACCAGCCAGTCCTTCTCCACCGCGTTCGGACGGACCGTCGCCACACACCTGGTGTGCGGATAGCGGTCCAGGAGTATGGACAGCCAGCGTCGGGCCTCCTCCCGTTCCCGCTCGGGGACCTCGTCCAGGCCGTCCACCAGGAGCAGCCCTCTACCCGCTTCCAGCACACGGCGGACCCAGCCGTCGGGCGGGGCGTCGCCGATGACCCGGCCGGCGGACAGCAGTTCCGACACCGCCGGGAAACGCCCACCGCGCGCGTGGACCTCGCGCAGGGGGACCACGAACGGTACGAGGCCGTTGAGCTGGGCGAGGTCCTCGTCGAGGGTGCCGTTCGCGGCGTGGGCCGCCAGCCACCAGACGAGGGTGGTCTTGCCGGCGCCGGCCTCACCGCGCAGCAGGACGCGCGGGCGGTCGGTGAGCAGGGTGTCGATGCGATGCCGGATGGTTCCGTGCGCCCCCTCGGCCTCCAGGCTGAGGTAAGCCGTGTCGAGGTCCCAACTCGCCTCGCTCCGGCCCAGTTCATCGATACCGAAGATCTCGGTCTTGCGGTACTGGGAGCGCAGGTCGGAGGCGTACCGGGCCTCGAACTGGTCGTCCTGCGGGTGAACGTCCGTGATCTGCTCGCACCTGTGCCCGTCGCCTGCGAACATGTCCAGCACGGCCTCGGCCGAGACCGCCTCCACCCGCATGTGGTGACGCCCCTTCGGCACCTGGGTCACCACACCGAGCAGCACCGCCCCCGCGAAGACCGGCGCCCCCGACAACCCTAGGAACGGCGACGTACCACCGCCCCGTTCGTCGGCGGCGGGCCGGTCCAGTTCGCAGACGAGCACATCACGCATGTGCCCGGCCATGGGCAGCACGGCCGCACGGTACTGGTCGTACTCGAGATCCTCGCCGCGCTCGCCGTACCGCTGGATCTGGGGAAAGCCGACGATCTGGCAGTGCGCCAGCGGGGACCAGGTGGCGACTGTCCCGACCCGGAGACTGCCCAGCGGCGCCGCTCGCTCGGCGCTGATCACGTCGTCGGTGGCCTGGAGCAGCGCCACGTCGGACTCCCGGTCCGCCCACAGGACGGTGCACGTCACCGGCGCGTCGGCCGCCGGGTGGATCACCTCGACGGCATCGACCCCCTCGATGACGTGCCGCGCCGTCATCACCGTCCGCCGGTCGAGCAGCACCCCCGTCCCCTGGCCTGCCCCCAGGACCACGACGACCCGGTCGAGAACCCGCCCCCCGATCACCGCTCCTCGCTACCCCGGCCCTGCCGCCCGAACCGCGCCACGCTCCCCATACTGTCGTTGCGCACCTTCCACGGCTCCCCCGTGCGCGCGTCCAGTGCTTTGAGGGTGACCGCGACCCGGTGGGTCCGCGTGCTCCCGCCGGAGCCCTCGGCCCCGGCCTCGACCACCCACGCCTTGACCTTCAC
The DNA here is from genome assembly GCF_001685355.1 of Streptomyces lincolnensis. Taxonomy (GTDB): domain Bacteria; phylum Actinomycetota; class Actinomycetes; order Streptomycetales; family Streptomycetaceae; genus Streptomyces; species Streptomyces lincolnensis. The sequence continues at coordinate 3,267,075 of NZ_CP016438.1, forward strand.
GCCGCCCTTGAGCTCCTTGCGGAGCTCGACGCTGAACTCCAGCTGGATGTCGCCCACTTCGAAGGCGACGTCCTGGCCGGACGAGCGGGCCGCCGCCGTGATCAGTTCGTCCCGTACGGCCTGGACGGCGTCGGCGAGCTCGATGCGGTGGTCGGTCACACGGTCCCCCTGGTTGCTCCGACAGGGAGACAACCGTACCGGTGGCGGGTCAGGGGACCTTGGGGTTGTCGTAGAAGTCGGAGCGGCTGCACGAGTCGGAGCCCGCGTCGTCGACACACGCGTACACACGGATGCCGGTGATGTGGTTGGTGGCGTCGAACCTGAGGTCCAGGTGCTTCACCGTCTTGCCGCAGCCGTTGGAGTTGTAGCGCTTGGTGGTGTCGGTCCCGTCTGGGACGAGCTTGGTGTACACACGCATCCGCGCGTACACGTCGTTGCCGTCGCAGTCCTTGTCCTTGATGGAGTAGTCGATGTCAGTCAGCGAGTTCGCCGACCAGTCCCAGCTTGTCGCCACTTCGACGCCCGCGCGGCCGAAGCTCACACTCACCGCATGCGCCGCGCCTGCCGTCGTGACGATGAGCGCGCCGCTCGCCGCCAGGCCAAGAGCCGCGGTGGTCAGCCGCCTCCTGATCATCATGGATGTTCCCTTCCCCCATGGTCCTGCACGACCGAGCGGCCGTGCAGGACCAGTCTGGGGAGCGGGCGCGCCGCGGGGTACCTATAACTCTCCAGGGCCACCTCGCCGGTCACGGGCCCCTGTTACGACTCCGGGCACTCCTTCCACGCCATGTGGTAGGTCGTGCTGATGTCCCCGTCCGTCGAGTCCATCGTCATGAAGCTGACCTTGGAGGCCGACTGGGTGCCGGCGTTCACACGGAGTTCGGTGTTGATGTTGAAGTTGCGCTGGACTCCGCAGGGCGCGTAGACGAGTTGGGCCCAGTCGGTCTCGTCGGTGGCCTGCCAGTTGTCGTTGAGGGCGCCGGTGAAGTTGTGGTTCTTGTAGACCGTGCCGGACGAACCCTGGAAGTAGTACGAGGCTCTCTGCACCGCGCTCGCTCCGGGCTGGAGCATGGCGTAGCCCCGGTAGTCCGCGCTGGCGATGGCGTACGTGAAGCCCTGCGGGACGTGGACGAGCAGGCTGAGCTGGCAGTTCTTGCGGGACGCCGTGGGGTCGGAGTTGCCGCCGGCCTGGGCGAGGTAGTCGCTGTAGGTCACGGTGAAGGCGGTGTTGTCCGCGGAGACGGCGACCGCGGTGGTGCCCGCGGGACAGCCGGAGCCGTTCACCGTGGCGACCTTGATGACGATCTTGTCCGGCGGCGGGTCCTCGAAGCCGCCGGACGCGTTCTGCGCCTGTGCGGGCAGTGCGGTGGTGAGGAGCGCGGCGACCGCGCCGCTCAGCAGCAGAGCACTTTTCATGGGTTCCCCTTCTTCGGGGTGGGTGGGGGGTGGACACGCCCCCGGCGCCGACTCACAGCCCGAGAAGGAAATGTGAAGCCGCTGTGGAGTCATTGTGAAGCACCGAGGGCGTCCGCATCGTAGAGACCGCCGACATGTCATGGACAGGTCTAACTCCGGCCATTCACCCCGGCCCGTTCACACCGCTAGGGCCCGTCCGGCGGATGAACGGAAGATGACCTCAGGGCGTCAACCTGAGTACGGGCCGGGTGTGCCCCTCAGGGGTTCTCCCAAGCCGCCGGCTCGGCCGCCAGTCGGCGTACCGGCTCGGGCAGGTCGCCGGAGGCGATGTCGGCGATGGTGACGCCCTCCAGGATCCGGCGCACATTGGCCCGCAGGGCGACCCACAGCGGCAGCAGCGGTTCGGCCGAACCGGTGTAGGCGAGGCCGGTGGGGCGTTCGCCGCGCACCGACACGATGGGCCCGTCGACGGCCCGGATGACGTCCGCGACCGTGATCGCGTCGGCCTCGCGGGCGAGCCGGTAGCCGCCGCCCCCGCCGCGCCGGCTGTCGACGATCCCGCCGCGCCGCAGATCGCCGAGAATGCCCTCCAGGAACTTGTGCGGGATGCCCTGCGCGGCGGCGACGGCCTCCGCCTTCACCGGCCCGTCGCCCCCTCGTACGGCGAGCTCCAGCACCGCCCGTACCGCGTAGTCAGCCCGCGCCGAGATCCTCATATGACAATTGTGCGGTGCCGGACCGTACAGAATGACCCGACACGCACCCCGGCACCCACCAGCACTCACCCCCGCACCTACGGTCGCGAACGGAACAAGCACAACAGGAGGCGCTCCCTTGGGGCTCAGCAGGCGAACATTCACCGCCCTCGCCGGTGTCACGGCGCTCGGCTTCACGCTGGGCGGCAGTATCGGCACCCCGACGCGCGCCTCCTCCTCCCGCAGTGTGCCCACCGGCCCCGCGCCGGGTCCGCCGGCCGCCGACGGGCGGCGGCACACGGTCGGCTTCGACCGTCACTCGCTCCTGATCGACGGCAGGCGGCTGGTGCTCTGGTCGGGCGAGATGCACCCGTTCCGGCTGCCGAGCCCGTCGCTGTGGCGGGACGTCCTTGAGAAGATGCGCGCGCACGGCTACAACGCGGTCAGCGCCTACGTCTCCTGGAACTACCACTCCGCCGCGCCCGGCCGGTACGACTTCACGGGCGTCCGCGACCTCGACCTGTTCCTGCGCACGGCCGCCGAGACCGGCCTGTACGTGATCCTGCGCCCGGGCCCGTACATCAACGCCGAGATCGACGGCGGCGGCTTCCCCGGCTGGCTGACGGTGACCGAGGGCCGGGCCCGTACCTCCGACCCGACCTATCTGAAGTACGCCGACGAGTGGCTGACCGAGGTGAACGCGATCGCCGCCCGGCACCAGTACACCCGGGGCACGGGCACGGTCCTGCTCTACCAGATCGAGAACGAGTACGACTCCTACGTCGGCGAGCCCGCCGGCCGCGACTACATGTCCCACCTGTACAAGAAGGTGCGGGCCGACGGCATCGACGTACCGCTGTTCCACAACGACAAGGGCAGGAACGGCCATTGGACCCCCGGGTCCTTCGACACCGGCGGCGAGAAGGGGCGTTGGCTGTACGGCTTCGACGGATACCCCTCGCCCTCCCAGGTCCCGGCGGACTGGGGGTACTTCGGGACCGGCGGGGCGAAGGGCGGGGCCACGGCCAGCCCGCGGACGCCCGGGTTCGTCCCGGAGTTCGGCGGGGGCTGGTTCGATCCGTGGGGCGGGTCCTGGTTCCGGGGCAAGGGGTACGCCGAGTCCCGGCGGACCCGGGACGCGGCCTACGAGCGGCGCTTCTACCTGACCAACCTCGCCAACGGCATCACCCTGCACAACGTCTACATGACCTTCGGCGGCACCTCCTGGGGCTGGCTGCCCGCACCGGTCGTCTACACGTCGTACGACTACGGGGCGGCCTTCGACGAGGGCCGCAACGCCACGCCCAAGCTCGCCCCGATGCACCAGATCGGCCATCTGCTCGCCCGCCAGCCCGACTTCGCCAAGCTGAACCCGGCGACCGCGGTGAAGCCGAAGGACGACCGGCTGACGGCGTACCACCTGACCAACCCGGACACCGGCGCCCATGTCTACGTGCTGCGCAACGACTCCGCCGAGCCGGTCACCTCGGAGCTGCCCGGCACCGACTTCGACGTGCCGCTGACCGTCCCGGCCCGCGACGGCCGGCTGCTGGCGACCGGGCTGGGCCTCGGGCAGCGGAAGCTGAAGTACTCCACCGTGCAGCCGATGATGTGCCTCACCGTCGCGCGGCAGGACATCGCCGTGTTCGCGGGCCCGCGCGGCGAGATGGCCCAGGTCGTCCTGGACTGCCCGCAGGAGCCCACGACGACCCGGCTGGACGCCGAGGGCGCCTGGGTCTACGACAGAGGGCTGCTCAGGGTGTCCGCGCCGCTCGGCACGGGCGGACTGACCCGGGTGAAGGTCGAGGCCGGCGGGGCCCAGCGGCCCATGCTGCTGTTCTTCGCCGACGACGCCACCTCCCTGCGGCTGTGGCCCGTCGAGACCCCCTCCGGCCCGGTGCTGGTCTACGGCCCGGCCCTGGTCCGGAGCGTGACCGTGCGCGGCGACACCGTGGCCCTGACCGGCGACACCATCGGCGCGACCGGCCTGGAGGTGTGGGGCCCGCGCGGCCTCACCCGCGTCACCTGGAACGGCGTACCGGTCCGCACCCGGCTCAGCGGCACCGGCAGCCTGCTGGCCCTCCAGCCCCTCCCCGGCGTGCCGAAGGTCAACCTCCCTACTCTGGAAGGCGGTTGGCGGCACAAGACGGAGAACCCCGAATCCGCCCCGGACTTCGACGACTCGGCCTGGAAGACCGCCGACCGGAAGACCTCCCACAGCGTCACGCCCGTCCCCGAGGGGCAGCCCGTCCTCTTCGCCGACGACTACGGCTTCCACTACGGCGACGTCTGGTACCGGGGCCGCTTCGACGTGCCCCCCGAGGAACTGGAGGACCTGGAGTCGGTGTCCCTCGCGTACAGCACGGGCACCCAGGGACTCCTGATGGCCTGGCTGGACGGCGAGCCCCTCGGCACGCACCGGATGCCGGTCCCGGACAACAGCACCGTACGGCAGGGCAGTTGGGCGAAGAAGGCGACCTTCACCGTGCCGGAGGACCTCCGCGAGCGGGTGGCGGACCGCGGCGACGCGCATGCCCTGTCCGTCCTCGTCCGCCGTATGCAGCACGACCAGGACGGCAAGGCCCAGGACAGCCACAAGGTGGCCCGCGGACTGACCGGGGTCGCCTTCAAGGGCGTGTCACCGAAGGTGCGGTGGCGTCTTCAGGGCGAGGCGGCCGTCGACCCCGTGCGCGGCCCGCAGAACAACGGCGGCCTGTACGGGGAGCGCGAGGGCTGGCACCTGCCGGGCTTCGCGGACGCCGGGTGGGAGAGGACCGGTCTGCCGCGCGCCGGCCGCAGGCAGGGGGTCACCTGGTACCGCAGGACCTTCCGGCTCGCCGTCGAGCCGGGCATCGACGCCTCGGTCGGCCTCACCCTCGCCGACGACCCGGCCCGCGCCTACCGCGTCCAGATCTTCCTCAACGGCTGGAACATGGGCCAGTACATCAACGACGTCGGCCCCCAGCACACCTTCGTCCTGCCCAACGGCATCCTGCGCACCCGCGGCACCAACACCCTGGCCCTGGCGGTCCTGTCCGACGGCACGACGGAGTCCGGCCCCGAGGACGTACGGCTGACCCTGCTGGGCTCGGCGGCCGGAGGAGTGCCGGTGACGGCGGTGGACTCCCCCGGCCGCTGACGACAGGCCCTAGGCCAGCCGGATCACGTTCCAGGACAGCGGCTCCAGTACGGCGGTGAGGGTGCCGTCTTGGAGCGTGGTGCCCTCGACCGGGTGCGGGACGACCCGCTCGGGGTCGTCGAGGGTGTTGCGGGCGTCGGGGTCGGCGTCCGCGAGGGCGCTGTGCTCGACGAGGGTCGTCAGGTCCAGGCCGGACAGGGCGACTTCGAGCGGCAGTGCCTCGGTCCGGTCGCGGTTGACCGCGAAGACGGTGACGGTGCCGTCCTCGGCGCGGACCGCGGTGGCGTGCAGCAGGTCGGCCTCGCCGTACTTCTTCGTCTCGTACGTCGGCGAGTCCACGCGGACGTCGAGGACCTCGCCGCGGCCGTGCTGCGACGCCTGGGCGAACGGGAAGAACGTCGTCTGGCGCCAGGCCGGGCCGCCCGGCTCGGTCATGATCGGGGCGATGACGTTGACCAGCTGGGCGAGGCAGGCCACGGTGACGCGGTCGGCGTGCCGGAGCAGCGCGATGAGGAGCGAGCCGAAGACGACCGCGTCCATGACGCTGTAGTTGTTCTCCAGCAGGCGGGGGGCCTCCGCCCAGTCCCGCGCGGCGGAGTTCTCGATGGCGTGCCACTCCGAGATGTACCAGACGTTCCACTCGTCGAAGGAGAGGTTGATCTTCTTCTTGGACTTGAGCTTCGCGCCCACGTGGTCGGCGGTGGCGACCACGTTCTCGATGAAGGACTCCATGTCGACGGCGGAGGCCAGGAAGGAGTCGAGGTCGCCGTCCTCGGGCTGGTAGTAGGCGTGCAGGGAGATGTAATCGACGAGCTCGTACGTCTCCGCCAGGACCGTCGCCTCCCACTCGGCGAACGTCGGCATGGACTGGCTGGAGGAGCCGCAGGCGACGAGCTCGACGCCCGAGTCGATCTGACGCATCGCGCGGGCGGTCTCGGCGGCGACACGGCCGTACTCCGTCGCCGTCTTGTGGCCGGTCTGCCAGGGGCCGTCCATCTCGTTGCCGAGGCACCAGAGGTTGATGCCGAAGGGGTCCTTGTCGCCGTGAGCGGCACGGAGGTCGGACAGGGCGGTGCCGGCGGGGTGGTTGGCGTACTCCTGGAGTTCGAGGGCCTCGGCGACGCCGCGGGTGCCGAGGTTGAGGGCCATCATCGGCTCGGCCTGGGGGCCGATCTTCTTCAGGAAGGCGATGTACTCGGAGAGGCCGAAGCGGTTGGACTCCGTCGAGCGCCAGGCCAGGTCGAGGCGGCGGGGGCGGTCCTCCTTCGGGCCGACCGAGTCCTCCCACTTGTAGCCCGACACGAAGTTGCCGCCGGGGTAGCGGATGGCTGTGACGCCGAGTTCGCGGACCAGGTCCAGGACGTCGGTTCGGATGCCGTCCTCGTCCGCGGTGGGGTGGTCGGGTTCGAAGATGCCGGTGTAGACGCAGCGGCCGAGGTGTTCCACGAAGCTGCCGAAGAGGCGGGGGTTTACCTGGCCGACGGTGAAGGCGGGGTCGAGGGTGAAGCGGGCCGTGTTGTGCATGGTCGCCTTTCCAGAGGGGTGGTTCTTGTTTCGTTGGCGGCTGCGAGTACGTGGGGGCTGGTCGCGCAGTTCCCCGCGCCCCTAGGTGACTACAGGCCAGCCAGTTTTTGTCCAGTTCAGTTGGTTCAGGCCCAGCTTCGGCGTGCCCTCGTCCTCTGCGTCGTAATAGTGGTACGCCAGGATGTCGCGGCCCCGGTCCTGGAAGACCGACTGGCCCCCAGTGCCGACGTACCTTCCGTGACCCTCCAGCAGCAGGTCGCCGCCGCCCTCCAGCATGGGCTTGCCGGTGCTGTCGACGTACGGCCCCGTGATCGTCGTAGACCTTCCGACCTTGATCTTGTACGTCGAGTTCACGCCCGAGCAGCACGCGTCGTAGGAGGCGAAGAGGTAGAAGTGGCGGCCGTGCTTGACGATGTAGGGGCCCTCGACGGCGTACGGGGCGTCCGGGCGGGTGGCGAGGTGGTGGACCGGGGTGTTCGCGCGGGCCTTGCCGGTGTGGGGGTTCAGCTCGACCATGCGGATGCCGGTCCAGTAGGAGCCGAAGGACATCCACAGGCGGCCGTCGGCGCGGGTGATCGCCGGGTCGATGGCGTTCCAGGTGTCGGTGGTCTCGGAGGTGAAGACCTTGCCGTGGTCGGTCCAGGTGCCGGGGAGGCCGGACGGGGAGGTGGCCACGCCGATCGCGGAGTGGTTGGTGCCCCAGGAGGAGACGGCGTAGTACAGCCAGTACCGGCCCGCCCGGTAGGAGATGTCGGGGGCCCAGGGGTCGCCGGTGTCGTTGTACTCGTACCACCAGCTCGGCGGCTCGGCGAAGGCGTTGCCGGCGTCGTCCCAGTGCTTCAGGTCCTTGGAGAGGCGGGCGCCGATGACGCCGCCGGTCGAGTACGCCACGTACTGCCCGGACTTCAGCCTCAGGACGGTCGGGTCGTGGATGATCTGCTGGCCGGTGAGGGGCCGCGGGTCGGGGTAACTCTCCGCCGCCTGGGCCGCGTTGGGGAGGAGGGCCAGGAGGACCGCCGCCACCAGGGCCGTCACCGCTCTGTGGACTCTCACTGCCCTGCCAATCCCGTGTGGGCCACGCCCGCCACGATCTGACGCTGGAAGAAGACGAAGACGATGATCAGCGGCAGGCCCGCCATGAGGCCGCCGGCCATGAGCTGGGCCCACTGGATGCCGTAGGAGTTCATGACGGTCGCGATGCCGTTCGGCATGGTCATCAGGTCGGGGTTGTTGGTCACCATGTAGGGCCACAGGAAGTTGTTCCACGAGGCGATGAAGGTGAAGATGCCGACCGCCGCGAGGGAGGGGCGGGCCAGCGGGACCACGATCGTGAAGAAGACCCGCCAGCGGCCGGCGCCGTCGATGAACGCGGCCTCCTCCAGCTCGCGCGGGATGCCCTGGAAGAACTTGTAGAGGATGTAGACCATCGCGGCGGGCGCGCACTGGGGCAGGATCATGCCCCAGTAGGTGTCGACCATGCCCATCTGCTGGACCGTGGTGAACAGGGGCACGCCGAGGACCGCGGGGGAGATCATCAGGCCGGACATGACGATGCCCATGAGCACGCTCTTGCCGCGGAACTCGGTGCGGGCGAAGCCGTATCCGGCGAGTGCGCTGACCGTCAGCACGACGGAGGTGACGCAGACCGACACCACCAGGGAGTTGACGAACCAGTTGGTGACGTTGCCGGTCTCCCACAGCGCCCGCCACGCCTGGGTCGTCCAGACCTCGGGCAGCCAGTGCGGCGGGATCTCGGCGGCCTCCGCCTCGGACTTGAGCGAGGTGAACAGGGCCGCGGCGATCGGCGTCACGAAGACGGCGGAGACGGCGACACCGATCAGCGTGAGGACGATCTGGCTGGGCGTCCAGGGCCTGCGGGACTTGATCCGGATCTGGGTGCTGGTCATCGGGTGCCCTCCTCACGGTTGCGCAGCAGCCACATCCGCGCCAGGGCGATGACCGCGATGATCACGAAGAAGATGATGGACATCGCGGAGGCGTAGCCCACGCGGTAGCTGGTGAAGCCCTGTTCGAGGGTGTACTGGACGAAGGAGCGGGTGCTGAGCTCCGGTCCCGGCGAGAAGTCCATCATCACGACGGCCTGGTCGAAGAGCTGGAGCGAGGCGAGGATCTGGAGCGCGATCACCAGCCCGGTGATGTTGCGCAGCATCGGCAGGGTGATGTGGACCATGCGGTGCCAGGCGTTGGCGCCGTCCAGCTTCGCGGCCTCGTAGAGATGGTCGGGGATGCCCTGGAGCGCGGCGAGGTAGAGCAGGAAGCTGAAGCCGACCGTCCACCACAGGGTCATGATGACGATGGCGAGCATCGCGTACGACTTGTCGGTCAGCCAGGGGGTGTCGAGGCCGAAGGTCTGGTTGATCAGGCCGATGCCCTGGGTGAACAGCCACTGGAACATGTTGGCGGCGACCGTCGAGGGCAGCAGGAACGGCACGAAGAAGCACAGCCGCCACAGCCATTTGCCGCGCTCGATGTTGTGGGCGAGCATCGCGAGCAGGAAGGCGAGGACCGTGATGCACGGAACGACCAGCAGCGTGAAGTACGCGCTGTGGCCGAGGGCGTCCCACATCGCCGCGTCGTTCAGGGCCTCGCGGTAGTTGTCGAGGCCGACGAAACTCGCGCCCTCGCCGGAGATGTTGGCGTCCGTGAAACTGAGGTAGACGCCGCGCAGCAGCGGCCAGATCACGAACAGCGCGAAGAGCGCCAGGAACGGGGCGACGAACCAGCCGCCGTGCTGGAAGCCCTGCTTGCGGCGGACGGTCGCGACGGCGGTCGCGGTTCTGGCACGTGCCGGTACGACGACGGTCTGAGCGCTGGTCGTCATGCGACCGCACCTCCCTGCGCGGCGGTCCTGCCGTCCATCGGGTTCTTCGAGGCGAGGAGCTTGGTGAGCCGGCTCTTCATGCGGTTCGCCACCGCGGCCGGCTTGGCGGAGCCCATGGTCGAGGAGACGACGACCGGACCGAGGTCCTGGGCGAGGACGCCGGTGGAGCCCGCGAACCACACCTTCGGCTCGGTGGCCTGGTGGTCCATGGCGCTCACGTACTCGTTCTGCGGGGTGAGCTTCCGGTACACGGCCGTGGAGAGCGTCGGCGTGTACGCGGGGATGTGGCCGCCGGCCGCCCACTGGAGGGCGTTCTTGACGACGTAGGCGGCGAGTTCGTGGGCGCCCTCGTTGGCGGCGCCGCCGCGGTCCGCCTGGTGGGGCAGGACGAAGGCGTGCGACTCGGCGTGGGTGGCCGGCTTGCCGAAGACGGGCGGCAGCGGGGTCGCGCCGTAGTCGAGCTTCGCGCCGGAGAACACCGGTACGGACCAGTTGCCCTCCCAGGTGAAGGGGGCGCCGTTGATGAACTGTTCGCCGGTGGGGGCGCCGGGGATGACGTACCCGTCGGTGACGTGCCGGCGGAGGAACTCCAGGACCTGGGTGGCCTTGTCGGCGTCGAAGAGCACCTCGGTGTTGTCCTCGTTGAACCACCGGCCGCCGAGTTGGGTGTAGAACGCGACGAAGAACCACCACTGGAAGTTCTGGTCGTTGGTCCACAGACCGATCGTCTGGAGCCCCTTCTTCTGGACGGCCTTGGCCTTCTTCAGGACGTCGAACCACTCGTCGGTGGAGGTGACGGGGATCATCCGGCCGTCGTCGCCGAGCAGGCCGGCCTTCTTCAGCACGTCCTTGCGGTAGAAGCAGAGCTGGACGTGGATGTCGAGCGGGAGGGCGTAGAGCTCGCCGTCGATGACACCGCGCCGCCACAGCAGGGGGTTGAAGTCCTGCTCCCGTATCCCGTACTTGGCGAGCAGGCCGACGTCCCAGGGGTCCAGGAGGCGGCCGGGTGAGAAGCCGGTGACCCGGCCCATGTGCATGACGCCGAGGTCGGGTGCGCGGTTGCCCGCGGCCGCCATGGCGAGTTTGGTGTAGAAGGGGTTGCCCCACTGGAGGGTGGAGTCCTTGACGTCGATGCCGGGGTTCGCCTTACGGAAGGCGTCCAGCATCGCGATCATGTTGGCGCCGTCGCCGCCGCTGAAGAGGTTCCAGTAGCGCACCCGGGTGTCCGCGCCGGAGGCGAGTGCGTCGGCGCCGGTACCGAGGGCGGCGAAGCCGAAGCTGCCCGCCACCGCCAGTCCGCCGGCCGCTGTCAGAAGGTGCCTGCGATTGAGGCCAGGTCGTCCCATTCCCTGCCCTAACTGCTCGATCCACTCTGCATGTTCGACATATCGGATTGCGCTCGTAACTTCGAACGGGACCGTAGATTCGATGTGTGTTCCCGTCAATGGTTTGGACACGGGGATCGGATGACGTGGGCAGTTGGGGGCGCGTAACCTCGTCGAAGGCCGCCGCGCGGCCCGACGGAGGGGAGGAGGGGGGCCACCTGAAAGAACGTATGGCCCGGCACATCTCGGCAGTGCGCAGGAAGAAGGAGATGCGCCGGCTCGCCGGCCTGCTCATCGCTCCTGTCCGGGTCTCCGTCCCCGCGGACCCCGAGGCGCTGTTCGACGCGCTCGTGGACTCCGTCAGCCGGTGGCGGGGGCGCGAGGTCGTGGTCCGCCGGGAGGTGTTCCCGCCGCACACCGCGAGCGGGCTGTGGCTGGAGGGCGACACCCAGGACGTCGTCGTCGTCGACAAGCGGGCCGCCGTATGGCACCAGATCGTGATCTTCTGCCACGAGGTGTGGCACATGCACCAACTCTCCCTGGAGCCCGCCCCGTCCGCCGCCGACGGCACGCCCCGGCCGGTGGCCGCGCGCACCGACTTCTGCCTCGCCGACGAGCAGGAGGCCGACCGGTTCGGCATGCTCATGAGCGGGCGGCTGCGCCCCTGGCTGGAGATACCCCCGGACGCCGTACCGGGCGAGGGCGACCAGGATCTCGCCGGACGCATCGGGGCCGCGCTCAACTACCGCGGGGACCGCGGATGAGCGGCCTGATCAACTACATCAGCTGCGGCCTGCTCTGGCTCGGCCTCGTGGTCAAGGCCCCCGACCTGATACGCCACCGGCGCGACCCGTACCTGCGGGCGATCTGCGCCGTCCTGGCCCTGGCCGGCCTGTGCTTCTTCCTCGGCGCCGAACCGACCGTCGCCGCCGTCAACCACCTCAGCGGCATCCCCAACCTGGCCGCACCGCTGACCTACGCGTCGATCACCGCGTACAGCGCCGCCTCCCAGATCCTGATCGTCTACTGGCGCGGCGGCCCCCACGTCCACCGCACCAGCCGCCGCTGGATCGCGGCGTACGCCCTGGTCCTGCTCGGCATCGCGGTCACCTTCGCGCTGGGCGACGCGCCCGTGGAGCGCCGCACCGACCTGGACACCTACTACGCCACCACGCCGTACATCGCCGAGATGATCGTGCTCTACCTGCTCGGCCATCTCGCCGCGGTCAGCGTCACCGCCTGGTCGGCGCTGCGCTGGGCCCGCGAGGTGAGAGGCCGGCTGCGCACCGGACTCCTGGTGCTCGGCGCCGGCACGCTGTGCGGTGCCGGGTACAGCCTGTCCAAGATGGCCGCCGTGATCGCCCGCTGGTGCGGCCGGGACTGGTCCGGGCTCGGGACGACCTTCTCCCCGGCGGCGGCCGGACTGGGCGCCGTCCTGACCGTCGTGGGCATCCTGATCCCGCTGGTCGGGCCCCGGCTGGCCGAATGGCGCCAGGCACAACGGGACTTCGTCCGGCTGGAGCCCCTGGAGCGGGAACTCGACGAACTGCTCACCCGCCGCGCGCTCCGGCTGCCCCGGCCGCGCTGGGCCTCCCCCACCACGCGGCTGGTGTGGCGGCGGACCAGCATCCACAACGCGCTCGGCAGCCTGGACGCCTTCCTCGACCGTGACCTGTACGAACGGGTCCTGGACGGCGAGAGACGGACGGCCGCCGCCCCCGGGCAGGCCGAGGCGACCGCCTGGGCCGTGGCCATCACCACGGCCGTCCGGGAGGAACGCGACCGGGACAGCCCCCTGGTGGCACCCTCGACGGCCGAAGGGCTCGGCGAACCCCCCACCGCCGGCGCCCTCGTGGCCGTCGCGGACGCCCTGGCCGCCTCCCCGCTCGTCGTGACCGCCCGGCTGCGCCCCGGTACGACCACGACGGGCCCGGCGTGAGCCCGGCACCCGCGGCACCCCCACCCCCCACCGCCGCACGATCGTCTGAACGGAGTCCCCGGCCATGAGTCTCGTCGTGTATCTGGCGGCCGCGATCTTCGGATCGGTCTGTTTCGTGATCTTCCGCAGCAGACCGCGCGCCGCCGTACGCAACCCGCTGACCGTGTCCACCTGCGCCGCGATCGTCCTGGGCTCCCTCACCTTCGTCTGCGCCGCCCCCGTCACCCTGGCGGCCGTCAACGACCTCACCGGCGTCCCCAACTTCGGCGCCCCGCTCACCTACGGCGTGCTCACCGCGTACAGCTGCTCCTTACTCATCCTGCTGATCCACTGGCGGGGCGGCTCCCCCGAACGCATCCGGCGCCTCGCCCTGCGGGCGGCCGCCGTCTACGGCGCCCTGATCGTCGCCATCGTCACGCTGTTCGTCCTCGCCGACGCGGACACCGAACGCCTCTCGGACCTGGACACCTACTACGCCACGACCCCGTTCATGCGCGAGATGATCCTGCTCTACCTGCTCGGGCACACCGCGGCGATGGGCGCGATGTGCGTCGTGTGCGTCAAGTGGATCCGCGAGGTCACCGGCCTCCTGCGCGCCGGACTCCAGCTCATCCTGGCGGGCGCCCTGCTGGACGTGGTCGGCTTCCAGTTCACCAAGTACACGGCGGTGGCGGCCCGTTGGACGGGCCACGACCTCGACTTCCTCTCCACCCAGGTCGCCCCGCCCATGGCCTCCCTGGCCGCGCTCACCTTCTCCCTCGGCTTCGTGCTGCCCCGTCTGCTGCCCGCCGTACGCGCCCACGGCCACGCCGTCGACGCCTACCGCAGCCTCGGCCCGCTCTGGTCCCGCATCCGGTTCGCCTCCACCGCCCCCGAACCCCCCAGCGTCCGCTGGCAGTTGCCCCAGGACCGGCTGCGCTGGCGCGAAGTGGCCATCCACGACGCCCTGCTGACGCTCGCCCCGTACTTCGACGACCGGGTCCGCGAACGCGCCCTCGACACGGCGCTGCGCGACGGCCGGGGTGCCCACGAGGCCCGTGTCACGGCGGAGGCGGCGATGGTGGCCGACGCGGCCCGCAGAGCGTCCGACCGCGAGCAGCCCGCGCCCACCCCGAGCACCTACCGCCTGCACGCCACCGAGGACTCCGGCACGAACGGCCTGGTGGAACTGGCACGGGCCCTCGACCGTTCGACGCGTGTGACCACCGTGCCCGAAGGTACGGTGCGGGCGACACCTGGCTGAACACGAGGAGCTCCATGACCCGGAGAGCTGTCGTCATCGGTGCCGGACTGGCCGGCATGCTGGCCGCGGCCGCACTGTCCGACGCGGCGGACGAAGTGATCGTCCTGGAACGCGACGACCTGCCCGACGGACCGGAGCACCGCAAGGGACTCCCCCAGGGCCGCCACGCCCACCTGCTCCTGGCGGGAGGCCTGGCCGCGATGGAGGACCTCCTCCCCGCCACGAGCCCCCGCCGCCTCCTCCTCGACGCCGGCGCCCACGAGATATCCCTCGGCTCCGGCATGATCGGCCACACCTCCGAGGGCTGGTACCGCCGGTGGCGGCACGACGGCCCCACGATGCTCGCGTGCAGCCGCGCGCTGCTGGACTGGGTCATCCGCACCGCCGTCCTCGACCACTCCAAGATCCAGATCCGCCAGGCCCAGGTCACCGGCCTGACGGGCACACCCGGCCAAGTCACCGGTGTCCGCCTGTCCACCTCCTCCCCCTCGGGCTCGGGCTCGGACGAGACGGAACTCGAAGCCGCGTTGGTCGTCGACGCGGGCGGACGCGGCTCGCGCATCACGCACTGGCTGGAGCAACTCGGCATCTCGGGGATCACGGAACGCACCGTGGACAGCGGCCTGGTCAACGCCACCCGCGTCTACCGCGTGCCCGAGGGCGCCGAACGCTTCCCGATGACCATCGTCTACGCCGACCCCTACTCCGGACGCCCCGGGCGCAGCGGAATGATCCTCCCCGTCGAGGGCGGCCGCTGGATGGTCAGCCTCGCCGGAACCCGCGGCGGCGAACCCCCCGCCGACCCCGACGGCTTCCTGCGCTACACCCTCGACCTGCCCGACCCCATCGTCGGCCGCCTCATCTCCGGCGCCGAACCCCTCACCGACGTCCACCTCAGCCGCAGCACGCACAACACCCGCCGCTACCTGGAGAAGGCCCCTCACTGGCCGGAGGGCCTCGTCGTCCTCGGCGACGCGCTCGCCACGTTCAACCCCGTCTACGGCCAGGGCATGTCCGTCGCCGCCCTCGGTGCGCGGTTCCTCGGCGACGAGGTACGCGACGGCGGCCTCGCCTCCCCCGGGCTGGCCCGGCGCGTGCAGCGGGGGGCCGCGCGGTCCGTCGAGGCCGCCTGGGCGATGGCCGTCGGGCAGGACGTCTGGTACCCCGACACCCGGGGCGGGCGCCCCACCGCGGCGGACCGCGTCGTCACCCGCTACTCACGACGCCTGACCAAGGCCGCGACGGGTTCCTACCGGGCCGCGGCGGCCCTGTGGGACGTGAGCAGCCTCGTCTCCGGCCCCGAACGCCTGCTCCACCCCACGACCCTCCTCGCCGTCGCCAACGGTTCGCTTCTGCCGCCGCTGTCTGAGCCTCCGCTGAGTTCTGTGGAGCGGGGGATCTTGCGGGGGTTGGATCGTACGGGGGCTGTCTGACGTCGTGTGTTGGCTGCGGGTGGGTGGGGGCTGGTCGCGCAGTTCCCCGCGGGTGGGCTGTGCGGGTTTCGCCTTCTGGGGTGCCTTGTTCGGTCGTAGGGCGGCTGCGGGTGCGTTGTGGCTGGTCGCGCAGTTCCCCGCGCCCCTTAGGTAGGGAAAGCCGCCGTCGGACATGAGGCGCCCTCCGGGCCGTGGGCGTCTCAGCCGCCCACGGCGGTAAGGGGACGGGGCGGGGGGTGTCCGCCCGCAGCGGCCGGCGTCCAACACGCAGCACCTCCAGGCCCGACAGCACCGCCGGACCGAGGACGGACACCCCCCGCCCCGGCCCCGACCCACCACACAACCGTGGGCGCTACACACGCCCCCACCGAACCCGCACAGCGCGCCGCGAGGCATCAGACACACACCCTCAGCCGGCGAACGACGGCTGCACCACGCCCCTCCCCGCGTCAGGGACCACCAGCAGGGAGCCGGCCGTCGGATGGGGGGCGGACAGGCCCGTGCGGGCTGTGGTGATGTAGAGGTCGGTGAGGTCGGGGCCGCCGAAGGCGCAGGCGGTCACGCGGGGCGTCGGCAGGGACAGGACGCGGTCGAGGACGCCGTCAGGGGTGTAGCGGCGGACGGCGGAGCCGTCCCACAGGGCGACCCATACACACCCGTCGGCGTCGACCGTCAGCCCGTCGGGAAAGCCCCCGCCGTCCTCGATCGACACGAAGGGCCTCCGATTCACGGCACGGCCGTCGTCAGTGAAGTCGAAGACGTCGACCCGCCGCGTCGGGGAGTCGACGTAGTACATCGACCGCCCGTCCGGACTCCAGCCCGTACCGTTGCTGACCGCCACATCGGAGAGCACGACTTCCACGGTCCCGTCACCCGTGAGACGGGACAGGCTCCCACCCCCCGCCGCCTCGTCGTACCGCATCGTGCCGGCCCACAGAGACCCATCGGGAGCGACAGCCGCGTCATTGGCGCGACGCCCGGCGACCGGCGCCCGGTGCAGCCACCGGAACGTGTCGTCGGGATCGACCAGCCCCACCCCGTCGCGCAGGTTGAGGACGAGCCCCCCACCGACGCGGGGCTTCACGGCCCCGACATGCTGCTCGGTCGTACGGGATGTCCGACGCCCGGAGACCGGGTCGTACGTATGGACCCGGCACCCGAGGATGTCGATCCAGATCAGCCGCCCCGCCGCCGCATCCCACGTCGGCCCTTCGCCGAGCGTCGCCTCGGCCCGGACCGCCACCTCGTACGAGGACGTCGTGTGCACGTTGGACGTCATGCCACACTCCGATACCCGAGCCGCTCGGACAACTCCGCCGCCCCCTTGACGGCAAGCTGCTCCAGCTCGACGCGCCGCTCGTCGCTCCACCGGATCATCGGCACGGAGATGGACATCGCCGCGACGACCCGCCCGGCACGATCACGCACGGGCGCCGCCACGCAGGACACGTCGGGGTTGGACTCGCGCCGCTCCACGGCGAGCCCCCGCTGACGGATCTCGCTGAGGGCCTCGCGCAGGGCGCCCGGTTCGGTGATGCTGTTGGGCGTCATCGCGATGAGGTCCGCGTCGTCCGGGATCCGCGCGCTGAGCTCGACGTCGGAGAGGGAGGCCAGCAGCATCTTCCCGACGGAGGTGCAGTGGGCGGGCAGCCGCCGCCCCGCCGCGGAGACCATGCGCACGGCGTGCGTGGAGTCGACCTTGGCGATGTAGATGACGTCGGTGCCCTCCAGGATCGCCACGTGGACGGTCTCGTCGCAGGTCTCGGCGACGGAACGGGCGACCTGCTGCCCCTCCGCGGCGAGGTCGAGCTGCTCGGCGTACCGGCTGCCGAGCTGGTAGGGACGGACACCGAGCCGGTAGCGTCCGGGCTGACCGGGCACCGGGACGATGTACGACCGCGCGGAGAGCGTGGTCACCAGTTCGTGCACGGTGGTGCGCGGCAGCTGGAGCCTGCGCACGATGTCGGGGGCGGAGAGCGTCCCGTCCCCGTCGAGGAAGAGCTCAAGAATGTCGAGAGCCCGGGTCACCGCAGGTACAAGACGTCCCATGACCGGCCCCCTCCCTTGTGACTAAGGCGTCTGCGCTGAAAACTCCGACGTTCGAAATTTCAACAGACGATCGGCATGACGAACACAGGCTAGCCACAGACCGTTTGCCCGGGCAATGGGCGCACCACGTCACTTCCACCCCATCCGTACAACCTTTTCTCACAGCCTTGGTCTTACTCGTGAAGAAATCGTGACGGCGATGGAGTGGTTGATGAAGCGGGATTCCCTCGAACCACGTCGGGCGCGCCTGAGACACGGCGCGGCGGCGGTGGCGCTCACGGCGGCGCTGGGCACCGGCGGCTGGACCGCGACCGCGGCGCCGGCCGCCGACAGCACGACGAAGGCCACCTCGGCGAAGGCCATCGCGGCGGCGCCCACCGCGTGCGTACCCACCGCGGGCTTCACGGGCTGCCGGCTGTACGACTTCACAGGCGACAAAAGGAGCTTCCAGGTCCCGTCCGGCGTGAACTCGCTGGACGTGCGGGCCTGGGGGCAGGGCGGCTGGGGCGGCACCATGGCGACCGGCGGCGCGGGCGGATACACCGCGGGCTCGCTGAAGGTCACGCCCGGCGAGACGCTGTCCGTCGCGGTCGGCGGGTACTACGTCGGCAAGGCGTTCGGCGACGCGCTGGGCGGCGCCGGCGGGGGCGGCTGGGCCGAGCCCGGCGGCAACAGCAGCGCCATCCGCACCAGCGGCGGCGACGCGCTGGTGATCGCCGGCGGCGGAGGCGGCGGAGGCGGCATCCAGATGGGCCACGGCTCCGGCGGTGCCGCGGGCGGCGAGAAGGGCCAGGACGGCTCGGAGGCGGGCATCGGCGGCAAGGGCGCCGCCAAGGCCACCGGCGGTGCGGCCGTCGGCAACGGTGCCGCGGGGGCCGACGCCACCGCGGGCGGCCGCGGCGGTGCCGGCGGCAAGGGCAGCTCGGGCGGTGGCGGTGGCGGCGCCGGTTACGCGGGCGGCGGCGGTGGCGCGGGCACGGACGACCCGACCGGCAAGGGCAGCAGCAGCGGCGGAGGCGGCACCGGGTACGCCGACCCCGACCGGGTGAGCGACGCCCGTCTGGTGGGCGGCGACGGCTACACGGCGCCCGCGAAGGACGACCCGTTCTGGTCGAAGGGGTGGGAGCCGGAGACCGAGGGGATCGCCGAGGGCGGCGCCAACCTCATCGGCGGCAACGGCCGCGTGGTGATCCAGTGGAAGGGTGCCGTCGCGCCCGCCGAGCTGAGCCCGGCCACTCCCGCGGAGCAGTCCGTCGAGCCGGGGTACGAGGTTCCCGCGATGGCCGCGGTGGTCCGGGACAAGGACGGCAAGCCGGTCGAGGGCGTCTCGGTGAAGTTCGCGATCAACGACCCGGAGAAGCTGGGCCTGAACTTCGGCGAGCGCGAGAACACCTCCTCCGTGGTGCTGGCGAGCGACGCCCAGGGCCGCGTGCGGACGCCGGTCATCTACACCGGCAGCAGCAAGAAGGGCGACTTCACCGTCCGCGCGACGGCGCCGGGCGGCCTGTCCACCGACTTCACCGTGCACATCAAGAACCTGGCGAACGAGGTGGAGATCGTCGCCGGTGACGAGCAGCAGGCCGAGCCCGGCGAGCCCTTCGCCGAGGCGCTCCAGGTGCTGGTGACCGACGAGGGCAAGCCGGCCGCCGGCGCGAAGGTGGACTACCGCGTCCAGGGCGACAGCGGGAACGGCCCCACGTTCGGGGACCGGGTCGTCGGCGTGGAGGCGACGGCCGACGCCGAGGGCAAGGCCGTCTCGCACGAGCTGGTCGCCGGTGACGAGCTCGGCACGTACACCATCACCGCGACGGTCGGGGGCGGCGCGTCCGCCACCTTCACGGTCGAGGTCGTCGAGAAGGTCGAGTCCGACCCGTCGGCGTCGCCCTCCCCGTCGCCCAGCGCCTCCGCCTCCGCCGACGGCGGCACCGGCGGCGGCTCGGACGGCGGTGTCACGGGCGGCGGCAACGACAACTCCCCGCAGCTCACCGGTGGCGGCCTGGCCAGCACCGGCGCGGGCGGCATCGGCCTGATCGCGGGCGCGGCCGCCCTTCTCGCCGCGCTGGGCATCGCGGCGATGCGCCTCTCCCCGAAGCTGCGGGCACGCTTCCAGAGCCGCGACTGATCGACCGACCGGGGTGCGGGGCGTACGACCCGCCCCGCACCCCGGCCGTCCCACATCCACTCACAGCGCGCCCGCTCAAGGCACGAGTTCGAAGCGGCGATCGGGGCCGTCGATCTCGCCGCCCTGGGCATCGCCGCGACGCGCCTCGCCCCGAAGCCCGCGGGCACGCTTCCACACCCGCGGCTGATCGACCGACCGGCACAGGGCGTACCCCCCGCACCCCGGCCATCCCGCATCCGCCCACAGCACGCCCGCTCAAGGCACGAGTTCGAAGCGGCGGTCGGAGTCGTCGATCTCGTCACCCCGGGTATCGCCGCGACGCGCCTCGCCCCGAAGCCGCGGGCACGCTTCCACACCCGCGGCTGATCGACCGACCGGCGCAGGGCGTACCCCCCCCCACACCCCGGTCATCCCGCATCCGCCCACAGCACGCCCGCTCAAGGCACGAGTTCGAAGCGGCGGTCGGGGCCGTCGATCTCGCCGCCCTGGGCATCGCCGCGACGCGCCTCGCCCCGAAGCCGCGGGCACGCTTCCACACCCGCGGCTGATCGACCGACCGGCACAGGGCGTACGCCCCCGCACCCCGGCCATCCCGCATCCGCTCACGGCGCGCCCGCTCAGGGCACGTCCGCTCACATCCGGCCGCCGCGCCCCCGCGTCTCGCCCAACGTCCCCCGCAACCGCCGCGCGCGCAGGACCAGTTCGAGTTCGAAGCGGCGGTCGGGGTCGTCGATCTCGTCGCCCCACAGCTCGCGGATCTGCCGGAGGCGGTAGCGCACCGTCTGGGGATGGACGCCGAGCCGGGCCGCCACCTCCGGCGCCCCGCCCCGTGTCTCCAGCCAGGCCAGCAGGGTCTCGGCGAGGCGCCGGGCGTGGGTGGGGCCGCACTGGTCGAGCGGGGCCAGACAGCGCAGGGCGAGATCGTCGATGAGTTCCTCGGGCTGGAGCAGGACGAGGGCCTCGGTGTGCTCGGTGCAGTAGAGCACCTCACCCATGGGCAGCAGCCCCCGTTCCATCAGCAGGACCGCCGCCTCCGCCCAGCGCAGTGACTTCGCCGAGTCCGCCAGCGGCACCGGCGGCCCGATGGCGCCGGTCCAACCGGTCAGGGCCCGCTGGAGCAGTTCGGGGCGGCCGCCGGCGTCCGGTTCGGGCACGACCATGCGGGGCTGCTCGTACTCCATGTCGAGCAGCACCCCCTGTCCCACCGCGGGTGCCACCGCCTCCCGGGCCGGCCGCAACAGGACGCCCACGGCGACCTTCTCGGGCAGCGGCCAGCCGATCCGGGCGGCGCGTTCGGTGAGCGCTTCGGCGGGGTCGCCCCGGTGGTGCTCGGCGAGCAGCAGTTCCATCAGACGGCGCTGGAGGCGCAGCCGCTCCCCGGCCTGACGGGCCGCGGCCTCGGCGTAGCCGCGCACCGACTGGTCGACCAGTCCGTCGAGGTACTCGTAACCGGCGTCCACCAGCTCGTACATCGCCGGGGGCGGGATGTCGACGCGCTGGCCGATGTCGGCGAAACGGCGCCAGGCCAGGCGTACGCCCATGCGGTAGATCGCCTGGAGCGAGTCGAGGCTGCGGCCGCCGAGGCCCTCGCCGCGGCCGAACTCCTGGAAGACGCCGGGCGGTACGGACGGGCGGCCCTCGGCGGTCTCCAGGTGCTGGACGAAGACCTCGATGGCGCGGCGGATGCCGATCAGGGCCATCGGCTCGCCGGACTCGTCGAGGACGACGGGCAGGTGCGGGTACTCGCGGCGGATCTCGTGCAGGATCTCCTCGGCGAGCGCGGGCGCCTCGGCCATGGCGATCGCCGCGAACCGGCGGACCTTGAGCCGGGGTACGTCGTGCCAGGCCGAGCGGGTGACGGTTGCTGCGGGGCGAGCCGTCACGGGTCAACTCCCCTGCCCGGCTTGCTCGTACGTGATCAAGGGAGTGTTCGGCTGGTCGGGCGTCGCTTCGAGCAGGGCGACGACACCGAGGGCCGCGCCCACGGCCAGGGCGGCGGCGAGCGCCACGGTGAGCGCGGCGGCGAGCAGTCTGGACATCGCAGGGTCAACCTCTCAGTCCGGCGGTCCCACCCGGCGTCCCACCCTGCCTGTCGGTGACAGTGTCGACAAGAGATTGACACTCCGTCAAGGGCCGCCTACGGTCCTCGCCTCATAGAGCGGCCCGAACTCCGTCATCTCACGCCCCAGGAGTGTCCGGATGCGCCGTACAGCATCACCAACCTCTCTGATCCTGCTGGGACTTGGCACTTTTCTGCTGGTCCTGGCCCCGTTGCTCGCCTGGTACGTGGAGCCCAGGGCCGCCGTGAACCCCATCGACATCGACACCACCGCCGTCTACCGCGGCACGGGCAGCGTCTTCGACACCGGCGAGCTGGAGACCGTGCCTGGTCAGCGGATCACCGTCACCCAGCGGGTGCGGGGCAATGTGGCGGAAAGTGAGCGCAGCGGCGATGCCGTGTGGGACGTGACGACCACGGTCGACACGGACAAGACGCTGCCGGCCGCCGATCCGCACGACGCGCTGGACTTCGTACCGCACCGCTGGGTGATGGACCGCCGGACCACCAGGCCGGTGCACTGCTGTGGCGAGAAGCCGTACATCGAGGGGGAGGCCTATCTGAAGTTCCCCTTCGACGTGCAGAAACGCACCTACCGCTGGTGGGACAACACCCTCGGCGGCACGGTCATGCTGAGCTACCGGGGTACCGAGAAGGTCCAGGGGTACACGGGTTACCGGTTCACCGGCTCGGTCCCGCCGACGCGGGTCGGCAGCCGGCTGGTGCCGGGCAGCATCGTCGACCAGCCGAGCCGGCCGCAGGTGCTGGCCGAGGAGTGGTACTCCAACCACGGTTTCGAGCTGGTGGTCGACCAGGCCACCGGCCGGGTGGTCTACGCGCAGACGGGCCCGAAGCGGACGCTGCGGGCGCCGGGCGCGGACAAGGACGCGGCGGTGCTGCTGGACAGCCCGAAGATCGCGTTCACCACCGACACCCAGAAGGAGGCGGTGCGGCAGGCGAAGCGGGACAGCGGCCAGTTGCGCGCGGTGGGAGTGACGGCGCCGATCGGGGCGGCTGTGGCCGGATTCGTGCTGGCGGTCGTGGGGGGCGTTTTGGTGGTACGGGGGCGTCGCCGCCCGGAATCGGATGAAACGCCGGACAACTCCCGAGTCCCTCTCACGATCTAACTAGACGTCAGCTCTAACAAAGCCGGAATTTGTCACCTCCGTGAGTAGCCGTGACGAACGGGTGGGCGAAAACTGTCCACCCCACCCGAACACAGGCCGTCCACACCCACCCCACAGAAACACCCAGTCCCCCCACGGAAACGCAAACCCTCGTCCCCCACGCTGAGTTCCGCACCCTGAGACGAGTTGGAGCACCCATGCCCCAGCACGTGCCATCCTCGCTGCGTGCCCCGGTCCCCCGGGCGTCGCAGCACCTTTCGGCGCTCCCCCCACCTCCGCGCCGAATCGTTTTCCTCGCCCATCGAGATCTGGACAACCCGGCCGCCGGCGGCTCCGAGCTGCTGGTCGACCGACTCGCCGACGGACTGACCCGTCTCGGCCACCAGGTGACCCTGCTGTGCGGAGGGCCGGCTGCGTACCGCGACTACCGGGTCGTCTCCGCCGGCGGCGAGTTCGGCCACTACCTGCGCGCCCGGTCCGCCTTCGCCCGCCAGGTCGGCGACTGCGACCTGCTGGTCGAGGTGTGCAACGGCATGCCGTACCTGGCACCCCTGTGGCACCGCGGCCCCACGCTGTGCCTGGTCAACCATGTCCACACCGATCTGTGGAAGATGCGCTTCGGCGGGCCGCTGACACCGGCCGCCCGGATCGGCCGAAGACTTGAGCACTGGGCACTGGCCGGTGCCGCCCAGCACCGCGGGCTGCTGGTCGCCGTCTCCCCCTCGACGGCCCACGCGCTGCGGGCGATCGGCGTCGAACGCGACCGGATCCGGGTCGTGCACAACGGCGTCGAGGAGCCGGGCCCCCGTGAGGACCGCTCTCCCGAGCCCCTGTTCGTCGCCGTGGGCAGACTCGTCGAGTACAAGCGGATCGACCTGCTGCTGAGACTGTGGGAGCGGGTGCGGCCGGTGACCGGTGGCCGCCTGGTGATCGTCGGGGACGGACCCGAACGGCACCGGCTGGAGCAACTCGCCGGTCCAGGCGTCGAGTTCACGGGCCATGTCTCCGAGGCGGAGAAACACCGGCTGCTGTGTGCGGCCTGGCTGCTGCTGCATCCCTCGGCCGTCGAGGGATGGGGTCTCGTGGTCACCGAGGCCGCCACCCGCGAGACGCCCTCCATCGCCTTCGACGTCCCCGGGCTGCGGGACTCCATCGTGGACGGTGACACGGGTGTCCTCGCGGCCGGGGAGTCCTCCTTCGCGGCGGCCTGGTGCACGTTGGCCCTGTCGGGACACCGCCGGGAACTGATGGGCAAGGCGGCCCGCGACCGGGCGGCACGCTATCGCTGGGATCGGACGGTACGGCAGTTCCGGGCCGTTGCGTGTGAAGCGGTGCGGGACTGGGGGCGGTGACGCCTATGCGCCGTGCGGGTGATGCCGGTTCGCGACTGCGGGTCGTTCGTGGCTGGTCGCGCAGTTCCCCGCGCCCCTCCGGGGGCGCCCCTGTCGGCCGGAGATACAAGGATCCCTCGGTTCGGCGGTCTCTCGCCCTCTTTCGTGCCTTCCGGCGTGAGCAGGTCGACCCCGAGGCCTGCTACTCGCTGCTCGCCCGGGATTCCGTCGATCAGGTCGAGGCCTACGACGGGCCCGTGGCCGGGCGGACGGTCGTCGATATCGGGGGCGGCAGCGGGCACTTCACTGAGGAGTTCCGGCGGCGCGGGGCCGATGCCTACCTCTTCGAGCCCGACGTAGGGGAGTTGGGGGAGAAGCCGCCCGACTCGACCGTGATCGCCGACGGCTATCTGCTGCCGCTCTACGACGGCGTCGCCGACGTCACGTTCTCCTCGAACGTGCTGGAGCACGTGGCCGATCCGCAGACGTTCATCAGTGAGCTGGTGCGGGTGACCAGGCCCGGCGGGCTGATCTACGTGTCGTTCACCAACTGGCTGTCGCCGTGGGGCGGGCACGAGTGGGCGCCCTGGCACTACCTGGGTGCCGAGCGGGCGCGAGCCCGGTATCGGCGCCGTACCGGTCGGACCGCGAAGCACGCGCTCGGGGAGAACCTGTTCGCGGTGCACATCGGTCCGACCCTGCGGCAGGTGCGCGCCCGTGACGACGTGCGGGTCGTCTCAGCGCGTTCCCGCTACTGGCCGTTCCTCGCGGAGACCGTGGTGAAGGTGCCCGGGATCCGCGAGGTCGCCACCTGGAACCTCCTCCTCATCCTCCGGCGGTGTCCACCATGACGACGTCCACGGTCCAGGCTCCTCCCCCGGCAGCCGTTCCCACCACCGCGATCCTGCCGGGCCCTCCGGAGGGCCCGCGGTCACGGCGCTGGCTGCTGGGGTTCTGGGCCGTGGTGTTCGTCCTGTTCCTGGCGGTGCAGCCGGGCCGCCAGACCTTCGACACCAAACTGGGTGTCACCACCGACCCCGGGCGCTTCCTGGCCGACCTCGGACAGCTGTGGCACGACCAGGGCTCGTTCGGCGGCATCCAGGACCAGTACGTCGGCTACGCGTGGCCGATGCTGCCGTTCTACTGGCTCGGCCATGCCGTGCAGCTGCCGGTGTGGCTGGTGGAGCGGCTGTGGCTGTCCCTGGTGGTGTCGGTGGCGTTCTGGGGCGCGCTGCGGCTGGCCGAGCGGCTGCGTGTGGGCAACGGCGCGTCCCGGCTGCTCGCGGCGGTCGCGTACGCGCTGTGGCCGGTGTTCACGATCGTCGTCGGTTCCACGTCGGCGGCGGCCCTGCCCGGCGCGTTCCTGCCGTGGGTGCTGCTGCCGCTGACCGACGAGCGCCACAGCGCCCGGATCGCCGCCCTGCGCTCGGCGCTGGTCATCCCGTTCATGGGCGGTGTCAACGCGGCCTCCACGCTCGCCGCCCTGGTCCCGGTCGGCCTGTACCTCCTGTCCCGTCCGCCCGGGCCGCGGCAGCGCAAGCTCATCGCCTGGTGGGTGCCGGGAGTGATCCTGGCGACGGCCTGGTGGGTGATCCCCCTGCTGCTGCTCGGGTTCTACGGCGAGAACTTCCTGCCGTACGTCGAGAGCTCCCGGACCACGACCGAGACGATGTCGGCGACGGAGGCGCTGCGCGGGGGCGGCAACTGGGTCGCCTATCTGCATCTGGTCGATGCCTGGCTGCCGGCGGGCTGGACGGTGGCGTCCGCGGTGGTCGTGATCCTCTGCTCGGCGTTCGCGGCCGGACTGGGGCTGGCCGGTCTAGCCAGGCGGGACATGCCGGAGCGGCGCTGGCTGGTGCTGACCGTGCTGGTGGCGGTGCTGGTCCTGCTGGCCGGGTACGGCGGCCCGTTCGGCGCCCCCTTCCACGGGACCGTGCAGGGCTGGCTGGACGGCGGTCTTGCGCCCTTCCGCAACATCTACAAGTTCCAGGTGGGGGTCGCGCTCGCGCTGGTGCTGGGCATCGCCCACCTCGTGGGCGTCGCGGCCGAGCCGCACGGTGCCCGCCGGGTGCGGGGCCGCCGGTTCGCCCCGCTGATCGCGGCGGTGCTGATCCTGCCGGGCCTGCTGTGGCCGTACCTCAACGGGTCGATCCTGAACCCGGGTTCCTTCCCTGAGCTGCCCAGGTACTGGCACGCCACGTCCGACTGGCTGGAGAAGTACTCCCCCGACTCGCGCGCCCTGGTCGTCCCGGCCACCGCGCACGGCATCTACACCTGGGGCTCCCCCATCGACCAGCCCCTCGACGTGCTCGCCGAGTCCCGCTGGGCGCAGCGCGACTACGTGCCCTTCGGCACCGCGGGCAACCGGCGCGCGATGGACGCGGTGGAGGAGTCCCTGCTGACGGGCGGCGAAGTCCCGGGCCTGGCCGACTACCTGAGCCGGGCGGGCGTCTACTACGTCGTCGTCCGCAACGACCTCGACCCCGACCAGATCGGCAACGTGCCGACCTCGACGGTGAAGCGGACCCTGGAGCAGTCCGGCTACCAGCGGGTGACGGGCCTCGGCCCGGTCATGACCGGCGGGCGGATCGCCCCGGACACCCCGCTCCAGGTGGAGGGCCTGTATCCGCGGCAGCGGGCGGTGGAGATCTACCGTCCGGCGGGCGAGGACGTCCCGCGTCCGGGACAGGCCGGGCTGACTCCGGTCGCCGACACGGCGGTGGTCTCCGGCGGCCCGGAGGCACTGCTGCCGCTCGCCGCCGAACTCCGCGGCCGGGCCACGGTGTTGACCGGCGACAACCATCCCGGACTCGGCACCCCGCCGGTGCAGGTGGTGGGCGACGGACTGCGCCGCGCCGACACCCGGTTCGGCCTGGTCAACGCGAACACGTCGTACACGTACACCCGCGACGAGCGCAACGCCCCGGGCGCCGCGCAGGACGCCGGTGACAAGCCGCACCAGATCCTGCCGACCACGGGCCTGTCCCACCAGACGGTCGCCGAACTGCGCGGCGCCCGCTCGGTCACGGCGTCCTCGTACGGCAACTGGCTCTTCCACCTCCCGCAGTTCGACCCGGTGAACGCCTTCGACGGCAACCCGGACACGGCCTGGGCCGAGGGCGTCCCGGGTTCGCCGAACGGCCAGTGGCTGCGGATCGGCTTCACCGGCTCCTACGACATGCCGTCCTCCTTCAGGGTCACGCCGTTGCCGCAGGACAGTGTGCGGTCGGCGGCCACCCGGGTGCGGGTGGAGACCGAGAAGGGCTCGGTGAGCAGCTACCTGCGCTCCGACGGCACCGCCCAGCGGATCAAGGCCCCTGAGGGCGCGACGAGTTGGATGAAGCTGACGATCACCGACTCGGTGGCCCGGCGGACCGGTCTCGCCGGCGCGGGCTTCTCCGAGATCGACCTGCCGGACGTCCAGGTGACCCGGCTGCTGCGGCTGCCCACCGACGCCCAGAACACCGACGCCACCAGCGAGATCGTCTCCCTGCACCGCACCGCCGACCCGGCCGGTTTCTCCCCGACGGGCACCGAGGCGGGCCTGCACCGCACCTTCTCGACGAACACCTCGGGGACGTACGAGGTGCGGGCGAGCGCGGTCCCGGTGTCCGGTGAGGAACTCGACCGGATGCTGTACGAGGTGGCGCCCGAGCAGCAGAACCGCATCACGGCGACCGCGGACTCCACCGCGATGCTGGGCGCGGGCCTGGCGGCGCGCAACCTCACCGACGGCGACCTGACCACGGCGTGGATCGCGGGCGACCGCCCCACCATCCATCTGCGCTGGCCCGACAGGCAGCCGGTCGGCGAGATCGTGCTGGCCGCCGCGGGCGGACTGTCCACCCGGCCCACCGAGGTGGACATCAGCTCGCCCGACGGCGCGGCGATCGCGGGCGTCGACGAGAACGGCGCGGTCCGCTTCCCGCCGATCACCACGGACCGGCTGGACATCACCATCACCAAGACGGCGCCGATGACCCTGCACAACCCGGTCGCCGACGAGGAGCTCCAGCTGCCGGTCGGCCTGACCGAGGCCTACATCCCGGCCCTCGACCAGTACCGCACCCCGCAGCCCCGCGCCGACCGCCCCTTCTCGCTGCCCTGCGGCCAGGGACCCGACATCGCGGTGGACGGGGAGCTGTACCAGACGAGCGTGAAGGGCACCGTCCGGGATCTGACCGAGCGCCGGGCGGCCGAGGTGACGCTATGTCAGTCCGGGGGGGAGAACGCCGAGTTGGAGCTGCCGGCCGGATCCCACCGGGTCGAGGGCGGGGACGCCGGACCGCTGACCCTCACCGACGTGACCCTGACCCGCGGCACGGTCACCGCGTCCGCGGCGGCCGCCCGCGACCTGCGGATCGGGGACTGGCTCGGCGACCAGCGGCAGCTCACGGTCGGCTCGGGCGCCTCCTCGTACCTCAGCACGTACGAGAACTACAACGACGGCTGGAAGGCCACCCTCAACGGCAGCGAGCTGTCGCCGGTACGGCTCGACGGCTGGCAGCAGGGCTGGCGCGTCCCGGCCGGCGCGGGCGGCACGGTGAAACTCTCCTACGAGCCCGCGACGACCTACGACGTCGGCCTCATCGCCAGTGCGGTGGCCCTGGCGGCCCTGGTGGCCCTCGTCCTGTGGCGGCGCCGCGCCCCCAACCCCGACGACCCGCAGCCCCTGCCGCCCCCGCCCGGCCTGTGGCTCGGCACGGTCGCGCTCACGCTGGTCGCCGCCGTGATCGCCGGGTGGTTCGCCCTGCTGGTGCCCGCCCTCGCGCTGCTCGCGTACCGGCGGCACGCCCTCCTCGTCCCCGTGGCGTTCGTCGCCTTCGCGGGGGCCGGGATCGCGGCGGCGACGGGGGCCGGGGAGCCGGTGGGCGCG
This sequence comes from Streptomyces lincolnensis, assembly GCF_001685355.1. Taxonomy (GTDB): domain Bacteria; phylum Actinomycetota; class Actinomycetes; order Streptomycetales; family Streptomycetaceae; genus Streptomyces; species Streptomyces lincolnensis. The sequence continues at coordinate 3,296,195 of NZ_CP016438.1, forward strand.
GAGCAGGGTGCGTTCGGGCCCGTCGCCCAACTGCTGTCGCTGATCGGGGTGTTCGCGGCCCTGGTGAGTGTGCGGGAGCGGCAGGAACCACCACCGCCGCCGCCTCCCGAGTCCGAGGATCCCACTCAGCAGCTGCCCCCGGTCCCGGTCCAGGCCGAGAAGGGCAGGGGGGAACCCGTATGACGACCGAACCCCTGCGCATCCCGTTCCCCGTCGTCGACGAGGTCGCCCGGCACTGCCTCCAGGAGGAGGAGCCGGAGACTGTCCACATCGAGGTCCACCTGCCCGGCCGGCTGGATCACGCACGGCTGCGGAAAGCGTTCACGGAGGCGCTGCACCGGCATCCACGGATCCTGATGCGGGAGGCCCCAGGCACCTGGCACCGGCGCCGCTACGAGTGGGAACTGACGACGGAACCGGACGTCGAGGTGGTGAGCTTCCCGCCCCCGGGCCCGAACGCCCTGCGCGACGCACGAACCCGGGCCCTGGTGGAGGCACCACCGCTGTCCTTGTCCCCGCCGATCCGGCTTGAGGTAGTGGACAACCAACGCCAAGTGCCCCCACCCCAGGGGCGCGGGGAACTGCGCGACCAGCCCCCACCGGCGCGCACCCGAAGTACCACCGCACAGACCTCCACAGTCCTCTTCCTCACGATCAACCACACAGCCCTGGACGGCCCCGCCTGCCTACGCGTCCTAGCCACCGCAGCGGAGCTGTACGGCGGCGAGGACAACGCCTCCGCGCCCGCCCCCACCCGCCCCCAGGAACCCCCGACACCCCCGCAGGACACTCCCTCCAACTGGTCGAAACCGGCCCGGGTCGCCCCTGGCGCCCCCGAACGATCCCCCGGCAACGGCCTGCTCGTCACCGAGCTCGACCTCCCGCACCGCCCGAAGGGCTCGCCGTACACAGTGAACGACCAGCTGATGGTGACGACGGCCCTGACGATCGCCCACTGGAACAGGGAGCACGGCGCCCGCCCCCGCCCGCTGCGCATCACGATGCCCGTGGACGACCGCCCCCGCGACACGACGATGCCCATCGGCAACGGCACCCGTCTGGTGGAAGTCCCGTTCGCGCCGGAGGAGTTGGACCGCCCCGACCTCGGTGTCCTGCTGCGCCGCACGGCGGCGAGGACCCGCGCGCTCAAGTCCCTGCCCCGCCCGCAGCTCGGCCACGGCGCCGCGCTCCTGACCGCCCCGGTCACGCCGGTGTCGTGGCGGGCCGCGCTCACCCGGGGCCTGCGCCGGGCCGCCGCGCCGTGGACATCGACGACGCTGCTGAGCAACATCGGCCGGGTGCCGTACCCGCTGGACTTCGGGGAGGAGGCCGGCCGCGCGCACGCGGTGTGGTTCTCGGCGCCGGCGCGCATGCCGCGCGGTCTCACCGTCACCACCGCGTCCACGGCGGGCCGGCTCCATCTGGCGCTGCGCTGGTCGCGCGCCCTGCTCGGGCACGGCGACGGCGCCCATCTGCGGGACCTCTTCGAGCACCACCTGCATTCCACGGAGGTCGGCACATGACCACGTCCACGCCTCGACGCCCCAGGGAGCTGCGGGACTTCTACGAGGATCCCGCGGTCCCGGTCGCCTCCGGCGCCTCCCGCTCGCTCCGCCAGGCCCGCATGCTGGCCGCCGCCCTCGGCCCCGCCGACGCGGGCGCCCGCACGATCCTCGACGTCGGCTGCGGCGACGGCACCGCGGCCGCCACCGCCGCACCGCTGCTCACCGGCCACCGGCTCATCGGCGTCGACTGGTCGCAGGACGCGCTGAAGCGGGCCCGCGCGCATCTGACGTACCCGATTCGCGGTGAACTCACCGGCGCGGGGCTGCCGTTCGGCACCGGGTGCGCGGACGCCGTGCTGTTCAGCGAGGTGATCGAGCATCTCGTCGACCCGGACGCCGCCCTGGACGAACTCCGCCGTGTGCTGCGTCCGGGAGGACATCTCATGCTGTCCACACCGAACCTGGCCGCCTGGTACAACCGCGGTCTGCTGCTGGCGGGCGTCCAGCCGGTGTTCTCGGAGGTGAGCCTGCGCGGCATCCACGGCCGGCCGGGGCGGGAGGTCGTAGGACATCTGCGGCTCTACACGGCCCGTGCGCTGCGGGAGTTCGTCACCGCGGCCGGCTTCCGGGTCGTACGGCTCGAAGGGGCCCCCTTCCACGGCGTACCGCGACCGCTGCGCGCCCTGGACCGGCTGGCCTGTGCCAGAGCCTCGCTCGCGTCGATCCTGCTGCTGCACGCGCGAAAGACGTGAGGGGGCGTGGGCGATGTGGTGGGGAGTGGCCGCGGCCCTGCTGGCGAACGCGCTGTACAGCGTGGGATTCGTGCTGGAGAAGAGGGCCCTGACGTCCCTGCCTCAGGTGACGGTCCGTCAACCGGTGCGGCTGCTCGGTCTCGTGCTGCGCAGCCCCCTGTGGATCGGGGGGTCGCTCGCGCTGGCCTCCGGGTTCGCGGCGCAGCTGGCGGTCTACCGCACCCTGCCGATCGCCGCCGCGCAGGGCATCTTCGTCTCCGGACTCGTGCTGCTGGTGCTGCTGTCGTCCCGGCTGCTGGGCGAGGAGACCACCGGGCGGGAGCGGTACGCGCTGGGCGCGATCCTGGCCGCGCTGCTGATGGTGGTGCTGTCGCTGCGGGAGGGCGCGGACACCGTCAGTCAGGAGGCGCCGTATCCGCTGGTCCTGGTGGTGTGCGTGCCGTCGCTGGCGGCGGGCGTGTGGCTGTACAACGCGGCCGAGCGGCGCAGCCGCCACCGCCATCGCGCGCCGACCACCGGTGTGGAGTACGGCGTGGCGGTGGGCCTGCTCTACGGCGTCAGCTCGCTCGCCATCAAGGGCGTGTCGAGCCAGCTGACCGGGCACGGCCTCGGCGGCGCGATCGTCGGCCTGCTGCGCTCCCCCTATCCGTATCTGCTGCTCTTCACCGGCGCGTTCGGGCTGGTCATGTCGCAGGCGGCGCTCCAGCGCTGCCGGGCCTCGCTGATCGTGCCGGTGTGCACGACGGTGACCTGTCTGTACACGGCGGTGCTCGGCACGCTCTCGTTCGGCGAGGCGCTGCCCCAGGACCCGCTGCGGCTCGCGCTGCGGCTGGCGGGCATCGTGCTCGCCGTCGCCGTTCTGCTGTCCATGCCGAAACACGACCGAGCACCCCGAGAACCCATCGGTGCCAGGGAGTTGACCCCACCATGAACCCCGACGACCCACTGCTGAAGATCCTTGCCTGCCCGCTCGACAAGGGCACGCTGCATCTCGTCCTTGCGACGGGTCCGGCGCAGGAGGAGGTGCTCTACAACCCGCGGCTGCACCGCCGTTACCCGATCGTCGACGGCATTCCGCAACTGCTGCCGTCCTCCGGGGAGCAGGTCTCGGACGACGAGCACGAGGACCTCCTGAAGCGGATGGCGCAGTGACCGGCCCGGCGCGCACCTGGGCGGCCCGGGTGGCCCCCCATCTGCCGACCCGGCTGGTCGCCGCGGCGGCCCGGGCCGTGTACCCGCGCTTCGAACCGGAGCTGGCGCGGCTCGCGGAGCTGTGCCCGGCCGACTGCGGTACTGCCGTGGACGTCGGCGGCTGGTACGGCCCCTGGACGCGGCGGCTGTCGAGACGGGCCCGCCGGGTGGTGACCGTGGAACCGGTGCCGCATCTGGCGCGGCTGCTGACCGCGGCGGCCCCGGCGAACGTCCGGGTGGTCGCGGCCGCCGCGTCGGACCGGCCCGGCACGGCCCGGCTGTGGCTGCCGCCGGACGACGCGGGCGACCGGGGCGTGTCCTCCCTGGTCCGCCGGGACATCCACGGGCGGGCGCTGGAGGTGCCCTGCGTCACCCTGGACGATCTCGGTCTGCGCGACGTCGGGTTCATCAAGGTCGACGTGGACGGCAACGAGCTGGCGGTTCTGCGCGGCGCGACCGGCATCCTGACCCGGGACCGGCCCGCCCTCTTCGTCGAGCTGGAGTCCCGTATCCAGCCGATCTCCCCGGTGGTGACGTATCTGTCCCTGCTCGGCTACGGCGGCTGGGTGCTGCCCGGCGACTCCTGGGTGCCGCTGGCCGGCTTCCCGCTGGAGGACCACCAGTCGACGGCCTCCTACGTCGTCGCGCACGGCCTGCTGCGCCGCGTGCTGCCGTTCCGCGACCGCCCCCGGTACGTGAACTCGGTGCTGTTCCTGCCCGACGGCCGCCGTCCGGGTGCCACGAGCGTGGGAGACGATGGGGGGCATGCCCTCCGGAAAGCCCCCCGCTAGCCCCTCCGGCCCTTCTCGCCCCTTCACCCCGCTCGACTTCCAGCTGGTCCTGCTGCGCCGCATGGCCGACCACAACCCGGATCTGGTCGAGGACGCCCGGCACGCGCTGGGCGTCTCGATCGCGGACATGCGCGAGGCCAACAAGCGGTGGCAGGCGATGGTCCGTTCCCCGCGCTCGCGGGCCGCCGCCTCCCGGTACCGCTCGGTCCTCGGCGCGCCCGGCTCGGTGCTCACCCGCAAGGTCGGCGACCTGGAGTGCGAGGCCTGGCTGTGGCCGGTCCCCCTCTGGCCCGACCTGCGGTTCGAGGTGCTCCTCGCGCCGAACGGCGCCGTCTGGAACGAGTGGCTGGTCCGCGCCCCCGACGCCGGCTCCCCCGCCCTGCGCACCCTCGACGACCTCACCCCCTGGTCCTGCACGGTCGACGAGGCCGCCCGCGCCTTCGCCCCCGCCCGCCCCATGGAGGGCACGGCCCCGACCCGCTGGGGGCTGTCCTTCACGGCCCCGGACGCGGACGGGGTACGGCGACAGGTGGTCGCCGAGTTCACGTGGGGGCTGTTGCAGCGGGTCGCCGCGCGGTGACGGGTGCGTCAGCCGTGCGGTAACGGGTGCGTCAGTGGCGGGCCGCCGCCAGCACCGCCTCCACGACCGGCGCCACCGAGTCCGGGTGCAGGAACAGGAACAGGTTCGGCTCGACCAGCTCCAGCTCCATCACCCGGGGCAGCCCGTCCTCCCCGTCCACGAGGTCGACCCGCGCGTACAGCAGCTCGGGCGTGCCCGGTACGGCGGCCAGGGCGCGTTCGGCGACCGAGAGCTCGGCCGGGGTCGGGGTCCACGGCTCCAGGCCGGGATGGGCGACCTTGTCCGCGTCGAAGGCGGTACCGGGCGCGAGCACGGCCCGCTTGCGGCTGGCGTGCAGCAGCCGCCCGCCGAAGAACTGCACCGCCCGCTCTCCTCCGGCGTCGATGCTCCGCATGTACGGCTGCACCATCGCGGTGAGCCCTTCTGCGTGCATCCGCTCCAGATGCCGTACGGCATCGTCGTGCTGCCCGGGGCTGTAGCGGGCGGCGTAGCGCGCGCCCGCTCCGGAGGTGGGCTTGACGACGTACTCGTGGTCGTCGGGCAGGCCGGCCGGGTCGCCGGGCGCGAGGTACCGGGTGGGGACGACGGGCACACCGGCCGCCGCCAGTTCGCCGAGGTACCGCTTGTCGGTGTTCCACCGCACCACGTCGGCCGGGTTGGCGAGCCGGGTGGCCTCGGCGCACTTCTCCGCCCACGCCACGAACTCGGCCGCCCGCCAGCTGTAGTCCCAGGTCGACCGGAGGACGGCGAGGTCGTAGCCGCCCCAGTCCACCTCGGTGTCGTCCCAGTACACGCCGTCCGCCTCGGCCCCGGCCGCGCGCAGTGCCGCCAGCAGCACGGGCAGGTCGGCGTCCTTGCCGGGCTCCGGTCCGGGGTCGTAGGTGACGAGGGCGACTCGGGGCACGGGGGTTCCCTTCTGGTACGGCTCCTGGATCCGCAGGTTAACCGCCCGCCCGGGAACCACGACACCCCATTTGACCTTCACCTTCGGTCAAGCCCCAGCATCGGTGGGGAGGAACGGAACGGCGGCTGCCGAAACCCGGGAGGGGCCCGCATGGAATGGCTGACGATCGGTGCCTTCGCGAAGGCGTCCCGGCTCTCGCCCAAGGCATTGCGGCTGTACGACGACCTGGACCTGCTGCGTCCGGCACGCGTGGACCCGGACACGGGCTACCGCTACTACACGCCGGCCCAGCTGGAACGGGCCCGGCTGGTGGCGTGGCTGCGGCGGCTGGGGATGCCGCTGGCCCGGATCCGCGAGGTGTGCGCGCTCGGACCGGCGGCCGCCGCCGGGGAGATCCGCGCCTACTGGGCCCGCGTCGAGGCGGAGACGGCCGTACGGCGGGACCTCGCCGCGTTCCTCGTCGACCAGTTGACGGCGGCACCGGGGAAGGACACCACCATGCTCGAACTGCGCTACCACGCCCACTCCGACCGGGGCCTGGTCCGGCCCCACAACCAGGACACGGCCTACGCGGGCGCCCGGCTCCTCGCGGTCGCGGACGGCTTCGGCCCGGCGGGCGCGCCCGCGAGCGGTGCGGCCGTGGAGGCGCTGCGGTTCCTGGACACGGAGGAGGTCCCGGCCGGCAACGTCCTCGATCTCCTGGCGGACGCGGTGCACGGGGCGGCCGAGGCGGTGCGGGACCTGGCCGGCGGCGCCGGGGAGAACGGCACGACCCTGACCGCCCTGCTGTGGACCGGCTCCCGGCTCGCCCTGGTCCACATCGGCGACTGCCGCGCGTATCTGCTCCGCGACGGCGCCCTGTTCCGCATCACCCACGACCACACGGTGGTCCAGTCGATGGTCGACGAGGGGCGCCTGACGTCCGAGGAGGCGCTGTCCCATCCCCAACGGGCCCTGCTGTTCAAGGCGTTGACGACGGGCGCCCCGGATCTGCGGTTGCAGGACACCGCACCCGGCGACCGCTACCTGCTGTGCTCCGACGGCCTCTCCCGCGTCGTACCCGACGACACCGTCCGCGACCTCCTCACCGCCGCCCCCTCCCCCGACACGGCCGTCCGCCACCTGGTGACCGCCGCGAACACGGCCGGCGGTCCGGACAACGTCAGCTGTGTGGTGGCGGACGTGGTGGAGAGGACGGTCTAGTCGGTCTGGTCCTCCGGCTCCCAGTCCAGCAACCGCACCTTCGCGACCGTACGGACATGGCGGCGCATGGCGGTGGCCGCCTGGCCGGGGCGGCGGTCGGCGATGGCGTCGAGGATGGCCTGGTGCTGGCCGAGGGAGCGGCTGGGGCGGCCGGGCTGGCGGAGCGACTCGGTGCGGCTCTCGGCGATCTGGTCGGCGATGGAGCGCATGAACTCGGCGAGGAGGCTGCTGTGGGCGGCGGCGGTGACGGCCGCGTGGAAGAGGCGGTCGCCCTCGACGCCGTGACCGTCCCGCTCGATCTCCTCGGCCATGTGCGCGAGCGCGCTCCGCATCGCGGCGAGGTCCTCGTCGGTGCGGCGCTCGGCGGCCAGTTCGGCGAGCTTGGTCTCCAGGGCCTCGCGGGCCTCCAGCACGTCGGGAAGGCGCCGACGGCGTTCGACCATCCGCTCGACCGGCTCGACGTCGAGGCTGTCGCGGACCAGATAGGTGCCCCCGCCGTGCCGCGCCTCCACCAGCCCCTGCACCTCAAGGACGACGATCGCCTGCTTGACCGAGGCCCGGCTGACGCCGAGGCGCTGGGCGAGGTCGCGTTCCGGTGGAAGACGGTCACCGGCCTTCAGACCGCCCTCGGCGACGTACTGCCGCAGCCGGTCCAGCACCTGCTCGTACAGGCGCTGTTTGGTCATGGGGCGCAGGGCGTCGGTCACGGGATCCCCCTCTCGTCGGGAGCGTAACACCGGGCCCCACGGTGGCCGAGTGGCTGAGCCAATTTCTGCGCGACCCCTTGACTGGATCGCGCCGCGCGCCCACGCTAACCAGCCAACCGACCTAAGTGGCTCAGCCACTCGGCCACTGCACGCGGCGGCCGCCCTGCCCCCGCGCCACCCACACAACCGCTCCGGGACCCAAAGACGGGAGCCCGTATGTCCCCCGAACTCATCTCGATCCTCGTCCTCGTCGTGGTGTTCGTCATCGCCACCACCCGTTCCGTCAACATGGGCGCGCTGGCCTTCGCCGCCGCCTTCGCGGTGGGCGAGCTCGTCGCCGACCTCGACGCGGACGGCATCTTCGCCGGTTTCCCCGGCGACCTGTTCGTCGTCCTCGTCGGCGTCACCTACCTCTTCGCCATCGCCCGGGCCAACGGCACCACCGACTGGCTGGTGCACGCCTCCATCCGGCTCGTCCGGGGGCGCGTGGCGCTGATCCCCTGGGTGATGTTCTTCCTCACCGGCGCGCTCACGGCGATCGGCGCGGTCAGCCCGGCCGCCGTCGCGATCGTCGCGCCGATCGCGCTCAGCTTCGCCTCCCGCTACGGGATCAGCCCGCTCCTGATGGGCGCGATGGTGGTGCACGGCGCCCAGGGCGGCGGCTTCTCCCCGATCAGCATCTACGGCACGATCGTCAACGGCATCGTCGAGCGCGAGAACCTCCCCGGCAACGAGATCGCCCTCTTCCTCGCCTCCCTGTTCGCCAACATCGTCATCGCGGGAGTCGTCTTCGTCCTGTTCGGCGGACGCAGGCTGTGGGCGCAGGGCGCGGTCGCGGTGGACGAGGAGCCGGGCGGCACGCCGGACGCGGGCACGGGAACCGCCGGCCCCACCCCGGCCGAGAACACCGACGGCACCGGCCCGAGCCCCACCGGCACCGCCGTGATCACCCGCCCCGACGCCCCCGACACCACCCGTCTCAACCCGGCCCGGACCGCCACCCTCACCGCGCTGGTCGCCCTCGTCGTCGCCGTGCTCGCCTTCGACCTGGACGCCGGACTGACCGCGATCACCCTCGCCGTCCTGCTGAGCACCGCCTGGCCGGAGGACAGCCGCAAGGCCGTCGGCCAGATCGCCTGGTCGACGGTGCTGCTGATCTGCGGTGTCCTGACGTACGTCGGCGTCCTGGACCAGATGGGCACCATCAAGTGGGCCGGCGAGGGCGTCGGCGGCATCGGCGTACCGCTGCTGGCGGCGGTGCTGCTCTGCTACATCGGCGCGATCGTCTCGGCGTTCGCCTCCTCCGTGGGGATCATGGGCGCGCTGATCCCGCTCGCCGTGCCGTTCCTCGCGCAGGGCGAGATCGGCGCGGTCGGCATGGTGGCCGCGCTCGCGGTGTCGGCGACCGTGGTGGACGTGAGCCCCTTCTCCACGAACGGCGCACTCGTCCTGGCCGCGGCACCGGACGTCGACCGCGAGCGTTTCTTCCGGCAGTTGATGATCTACGGAGGCATCGTGGTGGCGGTGGTCCCCGCGGTGGCGTGGCTGGTGATGGTGGTACCGGGCTGGGGGTAGGACCGCAGACGGCAGCAGGCAACGACAGCGAACAGTTGAAGGAGTACGACGCGTGTCCTCTCTCTTCCCGGCCCTGACCGAGGGCCCGGCCGACCGGCCGGCCCTGCGTTTCGGCGACCGCTCCCTGACGTACGGCGACCTCGGCGCCGCCGCCGGTGCCCTCGCGGCGCGGATCGGCGGGGCGGACAGAGTGGCCGTCTGGGCGACCCCGGCGCTGGAGACCGCCGTCGCGGTGGTGGCGGCGCTGGAGGCCGGTGTCGCCGCCGTGCCGCTCAACCCGAAGTCCGGGGAGAAGGAACTCGGGCACATCCTGGCGGACAGCGCGCCCTCGGTGGTACTGGCCGCTCCGCGAGACGAACTCCCGCCCCCACTGGCGGAGTTGGAGCGCATCGACGTCGACGTACGGGCCACCGGACCCGCCGCCGGGGGACGGGCGTCCGAGGACGACCCCGCCCTCGTCGTCTACACCTCCGGCACCACCGGCCCGCCCAAGGGCGCGGTCATCCCGCGCCGGGCGGTCACCTCGACCCTGGACGCGCTCGCCGACGCCTGGCAGTGGACCGGCGACGACGTCCTCGTGCACGGGCTGCCGCTGTTCCATGTGCACGGGCTGGTGCTGGGCATCCTGGGCCCGCTGCGGCGCGGCGGCTCGGTGCGCCACCTGGGCAGGTTCAGCACCGAGGGGGTGGCGCGGGAGCTGAACGACGGGGCGACCATGCTGTTCGGCGTCCCGACGATGTACCACCGCATCGCGCAGACCCTGCCCGAGGACCCGGAGCTGGCCAAGGCGCTGGGCCGGGCCCGGCTGCTGGTCTCCGGCTCCGCCGCGCTGCCCGTCCACGACCACGAGCGCATCGCGGCCGCGACCGGCCGCCGGGTGATCGAGCGCTACGGCATGACGGAGACGCTGATGAACACCAGCGTCCGCGCGGACGGCGAGGCGCGCGCCGGAACGGTCGGCGTGCCGCTGCCCGGGGTGGAGGTCCGGCTCGTGGAGGAGGACGGGTCGCCGGTCGCGTCGTACGACGGCGAGACGGTGGGCGAGATCCAGGTGCGCGGGCCGAACCTGTTCACCGAGTACCTCAACCGGCCCGACGCCACGGCCGCCGCGTTCACCGCCGACGGCTGGTTCCGCACCGGCGACATGGCGGTGCGGGATCCCGACGGGTACGTCCGGATCGTCGGCCGGAAGGCCACCGACCTGATCAAGAGCGGGGGGTACAAGATCGGGGCGGGCGAGATCGAGAACGCCCTCCTCGAACACCCGGGGGTGCGGGAGGCCGCGGTCACCGGGGAGCCGGACCCCGACCTCGGTGAGCGGATCGTGGCGTGGGTGGTCCCGGCCGACCCGCAATCCCCGCCCGGCATCGAGGAGTTGGCCGACCACGTGGCCCGCCGCCTCGCCCCGCACAAGCGGCCCCGCGTCGTCCACCACATCTCCGCGCTTCCCCGCAACGACATGGGGAAGATCATGAAGCGGGCGCTGAGCCATGACTGAACGCCCCACCGCCCGCGAAGTCCTCGCCCTGATCGCCGACGACTTCACCGAACTCCCGTACCCGGCGAAGGACTCCGCCCCCGACGGCCCGCTCGCCTGGCAGGGCTACGACGCCTCGCGCGCCCGCGCCGCCGAGCGCACCGGGGAGACGGAGTCCGTCGTCTGCGGCACCGCGCACGTCGAGGGCACCCGTGCGGTGCTGATCGCCTTCGAGTTCGGCTTCCTCGGCGGTTCCCTCGGCGAGCGCACCGGCGACCGGCTGGAGGCGGCGTACACCCACGCCCGCGAACACCGCCTGCCCGTCGTCCCGTTGGTCGCCACCGGCGGCAGCCGCATGCAGGAGGGCATGCTCGCCCTGACCCAACTCCAGCGCGTGGCCCGGCAGTCCGCCCTCACCCGCGAGGCGGGCCTCCCCCAGATCTCCGTCCTGCGCGACCCGACCACCGGCGGCGGCTGGGCCACGCTGGGCGCGGGCGCCGACGTGATCCTCGCCCTCCCCGGCGCCCAGGTCGGCTTCGCCGGCTCCCGCGTCCGCCCGCCGGACGCGGACCCGGCGGCGTACACGGCGGAGGCCCAGCTGGCGGCGGGCGCGGTGGACGCGGTGGTGCCTCCGGCGGACCTACGGGGGACGCTGGGACGGTGGCTGCGGCTGCTGACGGGCGGCACGGGGGCCGCTCCGGAGCCCGGCGAGCCCGGCGCGACCGAAGCGCCGACGCGTGCCACCACCGGCCCGGGCGGCGGGAGGTCGGCGGCCCGGGCCCCCGGAGGACCCGGCACCGCCGCGGCACCGGCGCCTCCGGCTGGCGAAGAATCCGCGGGAGAGCCGGCCCGGTCCCCCCGGGACGCCACCGGACAGGGGCCCGTGGCTCCGGTGCCCACGGCGGCCCGCCCCGCCCCCGTCCCCGCCCCTCTGGGCGCCTCCGCTCTCCCCGCCACCGGCTGGGACGCCGTCCAGCGCGCCCGCTCCCCCCGGCGCCCCCGCGCCGAGGCCTACCTGGACGCCTACTTCGCCGACCGCCTCGCGATCAGCGGTGACCGCTGCGGCGGCACGGATCCCGGGGGGATGCTGTGCGGGTTCGGCGAGCGCGAGGGCCGTACGATCGCCTACGCCGCCCAGACCGGCACCCCGACCCGTCCCGCCGGCTACCGCACCGCCGCCCGGCTGATCCGGCTCGCGGGCCGACTCGGGATCCCCGTGCTCACCCTGGTGGACACGCCCGGCGCGGCGAACGACGCCGAGGCTGAGCGGCAGGGCGCCGGCGCGGCGATCGCGGACGTGTTCGGCGCGGTGGCCACCGCGCGCACCCCCGTGACCACCCTGGTCATCGGCGAAGGCGGCTCGGGAGGCGCCCTGGCCCTGGCCGCCCCCGGCAACACCTGGGCCACACCGGACAGCTACTTCTCCGTCATCGCACCCGAGCTCGCGGCCGCGATCCTCAAGCGGCCTCCGGAGGAGGTGGAGGCGACGGCGGACCAACTGCGTATCCGTCCACAGGATTTGATGGAACTCGAAGTGATCCGAAAAGGGGATCAACCGTTCCCTGGAACAGGTGATCGTCGCTCCTGAGATCGTCCGGCAACGGCTGGCTCGTCCGACGGCAGACAGAGCACGAAACGCGGCGCAGTCTCCCCGTCCCAGGGAAGCGGTGCCGCCGCGAAACCGGGACAACTCTTCCTGCCGTCCGGAACAATGAACGGGCTCGGTTCCACGGGCTCGGTTCCACCGGACGACGGGGGCATCATGGAAGGCTTGGTCGAGTTCAAGACCGGTGACGGTGCGGTGATCGCGGTCGAGGCCGCCGACGACGTGACGGGTTCCCGTCTCGTTTCCCGCGACGGCACGGTGCAGGCGGCCCGCACCTTCGAGAACGCCCTCGACGGGGTGCGTTCTGCGGCCGAGGCGGCGCTGAGGGTGTTCCGGGACGGTGCGCTCCAACCGGACGGCGTGGAGATCGAGTTCGGCGTGAAGCTGTCCGCCGAGGCGGGCGCGATCATCGCCAAGGGCACCGCCGAGGGCCATCTGGTCGTCAAGCTCACCTGGACCCCGGCCAGGTCATGAGCGGCGCCGAGTGGCACGCCCGCGTCGAGTGTGCGGGCGAGGTGGCCGGCGCGGGCTTCCTGGTGGCCCCCGGCACCGTGCTGACCTGCGCCCATGTGGCGCTCGACCGTGGTCCGCTCACCGTGTCCTTCCCGCAGCGCCCGGGGTCCCCCGCCGTCCCGGCCCGCGTCGTCGCGCACGGCGACTGGGCGGGTGGCCCCGCCGACCCGGGCGACCTGGCCGTCCTGGAGCTGGCCGAGGAGGTCGCCATCGCCCCGGCCGCGCTGGCGCCGGCTGTCACCGCGCACGGCGAGCGCAAGCTCGTCGCGTACGGCTTCCCGGCCGGCTGGGACGAGGGCACGCTCGCCGAGTACCGCACCACGGGTCCGGTGCTGGTCGGCGGCGAGTGGATTCAGCTGGAGGCGTGGAGCGGGTACGGCCAGCCGCTCGTCGCCGGTTTCAGCGGCGCCGCCGTCACTCTGGTCGAGACCGGCGAGGTCGTCGGCATGGTCACGGCGGCGGCCGGCGCGAAGGGAGTCCTGTCGGGCCGGATGATGCCGACGGACGTCATCGAGCGCCACTGGCCCGGTCTGGCAGGCCTCGTCCCGGCCTCGGGCAGCGCCCCCGCCGCCCGGCGGCGGCTGCGCGGACTCGTGGAGCAGGCGGTGCGCGCGGGCCTGGACTGCGATCCCGTACGGCTCTACTCCGACGCGGCCGGCGAACTCGACCCGCCGCCCCCGCCCGAGGGGTTCGACTCCCTGTGGTCGGCGGCATGGTTCGTACAGGGCGAGCTGGACGACCCGGAGACGGCGACGCGTTTCGCGGACCGCCTGGAGAGCCTCCTCGCCACACCCGCCGTGCACCGGAGCACGGCACGGCCCGACTGGGCGCCCATCCTGATCGAGCTCGGGCACAGTGGCGCGGGCGAGGATCTGGTCCGCGTGGAGGTGTCGGCGTACAGCGGGGGCCGCCGCCACCCGGTCGCCTCCGACACCGTGCCGCACACCCGGCTGCGGGCCTGCGTCCAGGACGGCATCGAGGCGGCGTTCTGCCGACTGACTCCCGGCGCCGAAGAGTTGATCGCGTTCGTGCTGCCCCGTGACTGGCTCGACTGGCCGGTGGACCGCTGGGAGAGCGATGCCGAGGACGACACCCCGCTCGGTCTCGCCCTGCCGGTCGTCGTCACCGACCACGTACGGCGCAGGGCCCGCACCCGGCACGCCCTGACCCGCGCCTGGAACCGGCTCGACTCCCGCACCGGCGCCAGCGTGCACCGGGTCGCGTGCGGCCGTCCAGGTCAGCCGAGCGAACTGCGGCTGGCCCTGCTCGAGTCGGAGCACTGCCTCGCGGGCTTCGCCACCGCCCCGGACGCGGCCCGCACCAGCGAGCACTTCAAGACGTCGCTCACCGCCCCGGCTCCGGTGATCGTGTGGTCGCGCCGGGGCTGCGGGGAGCCGGACGGCTGCGGGGACGACTGCCCGGGCACGGCGTTCCTGGACGAACTCGACGCCCACGTCTCCCGCATACCGCCCGCCGAACTCCCGCGCACCGTCCTCACCCTGCGCCGGAAGGCCGAGGCGAAGGACGGGCACTGGGCGCGGGACATCCAGCTCCTGTGGGACGACCCACGCTGCTTCACCGACCCGCACGAGGAAGTGGCGCACCTGCGGTCACCCGTGGCACGGAGCGCCCCCCGCCCGGCTGTCCAGCACGCCCAACTCCCCCTCGGCGATGCCCGGTTCACCGTCGCTTGAGACCGTCCGTCCGCCCCGAGACCGGAGACCCGCACCATGCCGCACTGGTCCGTCTACACCGGCAAGAGCGAACCGCACGACGGCATCACCGACCTGCCCGCCCCGCCCCCGTGGCGGGCGTTCGACGGCGGGCCCGCGCTGCCGCCGCCCGGCGACACCGACGACGAGGCAGCCGTCTCGCCCGACCGGCTGCACCGCGCCCGCACCTACGTGGCCACCCCGGAGAGCGTCCAGCTCGTCAACGCCGCCCTCTGCCTGCGCCGCCCGCTGCTGGTCACCGGCCCGCCCGGCACCGGCAAGTCGTCACTGGCGTACGCGGTGGCGCGCGAGCTGGGTCTCGGCCCGGTCCTGCGCTGGAACATCACCAGCCGCAGCACCCTCGCCGACGGCCTCTACCAGTACGACCCGCTGTCCCGCCTCTACGCGGCCCGCCCCGGCGGAGGGCGCGACCGCGGCGGCGTCGAGGACCATCTGCGTCTCGGCCCGCTCGGCACGGCGCTCCTCCCCTACGACCGTCCCCGCGCCCTCCTCGTCGACGAGCTCGACAAGAGCGACCTCGACCTGCCCAACGATCTGCTGAACGTCCTGGAGGAGGGCCAGTTCGAGATCCCCGAACTGGTCCGCGCGGCCCGCCACTCGGCGGACGGCACAGCCGAGGTCCTCACGGACGGCACGGATGCCCCGGTCCCCGTGCGACGCGGCCGGGTCCGTTGCCGCGCCTTTCCCTTCGTCGTCCTGACCAGCAACGGCGAGCGCGAGTTCCCGCCGGCCTTCCTGCGCCGCTGCGTACGCCTGAAGCTCCGCCGCCCCGACCAGAAACAGCTCACCGAGATCGTCCGCGCCCACCTCGGCGCCCCGAACGACCAGATGCAGTCCCTCATCAAAAGCTTCCTGGACCGCGCGACCAGCGGCGAACTGGCAACGGACCAGCTCCTCAACGCCATCTACCTCACCGGCGTGGCAGGCCTCGACGCCGAGTCCCGCGACCACCTGGCCGAGCAGCTGATGCCCTACCTGAGCGCGACGGCGGACGGCGATGGGTTCTGACGACGGGAGCGGGGGACCGAGGAGGGCCGGGGAGCCGGGCGGTCCCAGGACGGCTCGCGGCCCCCTGACCGGCGACGACGCGTCCGCCGTCGTACGGCTGACGGCGGCGCTGGCCGCCGCGGCAGGCTCCGGGACGCCCGGCCCGACCCCTCGCGAGCTGGCCGAACTGCTGTGGCTGGCACAGAAGTTGGCGACGCCGGGCAGTCATCGCGAGGCACCCGAGAAGCCCACGCCCGCCGGCCGCCCGGCGCCCGCCCCCGTCGGCGTATCACCACACCCGGCCCCCCGGCCGAAGCCCGGCCCGCCACCGGCTCCCCCACCGCCCCCGGCCCCCGACGGCCGCATCCCCCTGCACCTGCCCGAGCGGACCGGCACCCCCACCACCCAACTCCTCGCCCCCGCACCGCCGATGTTGCCCCACCCGCTCGCACTGCAGCGCGCCCTACGCCCCCTGAAGCGACGCGTCCCCGCGCCCCCCGCGCGTGTGCTGGACGAGCTGGCCACGGCCGACCGGATCGCCCGCCTCGGCGCGCGCCCGGACGTGTGGCTACCCGTCCTTCGCCCGGCGCTGGACCGCTGGCTGCGCCTGAACCTGGTGTACGACACCGGCCCCACGATGCCGGTCTGGCGCCCCTTGGTCCGCGAACTGCACACCGTGCTCGCTCAGTCGGGCGTCTTCCGCACGGTTACCCTGCATCTGGCTGGCCCCGACGGCCGCGCCCACCACGTCCCCGCCCTCGCGGACGGCCGCACCGTCACCCTGGTGATCAGCGACTGCATGGGCCCGCAATGGCGCCCCGGCCCCGCGGGCGAACGCTGGTACCGCACACTCCGCCGCTGGGCGACCCGTATGCCGCTGGCCGTCGTACAGCCGCTGCCCGAGCGGCTGTGGCCCACCACGGCGCTCCCCGCCGAACCGGGCCTGCTGACGGCCCCGTCCACCGCGGCCCCGTCGTCAATGCTCGCCTTCACTCCGTACGACCCCGACGCGCCACGCGCCCCCGCCTCCGCGCTCACCCTCCCGGTCCTGGAACCAGGCCCGGCCTGGCTCGCCAACTGGGCGGCGCTGATCGCCGATCCGGGCGGTGCCCGGATGCCGGGTGCGGCGGCACGGCTGCCGCCCGCGCCCACCGGCGTCGCCGAGCCGTCAAGGCCCGACATCGCCTCCCTCCCCCCACGCGACCTGGTCCTGCACTTCCGCGCCACCGCGTCCCCGGAAGCCTTCCGCCTCGCCGGCCATCTCTCCCTCGCGGTCCCCTCCCTGCCGGTCATGCGCCTCGTCCAACGCGCCCTGGAAGGCAGCCCACGCCCCCAGCACCTCGCCGAGGTGATCCTCAGCGGCATGCTCACGACGGTGCCGGGCCCGCCGGGTTCGTACGCGTTCCGTCCCGGCGTACGGGATCTGCTGCTGCGGACCCTGCCGCGTACGGCGCGCGGGCGTACGCGTGAATTCCTCGCACGGGTGGGCGGGTTGATCGACGAGCAGGCGGGGCTGACGGCGGGTGAGTTCCGGGCGGAGGCGGGGGGCGGGGGTGCGGTGTTCGCGACGGTGAGCGAGGAGACGGTACGGCGGCTGGGTGGGAGCGGGGCCGGGGAGGGGCTGGTCCTGGGCCGGTATCGGCCGGTGGAGGCGAGGATCGCGGGGCAGCGGATGTGGGAGGCGGTGGACGTACGGACCGAGCGGCGGGTGGTGGTCCACCGGTATCCGGAGCAGACGTCGGGTCCGGACCTCTTCCTGCGGCAGGCGGCCGTGCTGGCCGAGCTTCGGCATCCGAACGTGGTGCCGGTGGTGGACTTCGGCATGGAGGGTGAACAGCCCTATATGGTCGCGGAGTTCATCGAGGGGGTGACCGTGGCCGAGCTGGAGTCGGGCAGCGGTCCGGGAGTCTCCGCCGGTGTGCACGAGCGGGTGCGACGGGGCGTCGAATCGGGGCTTCAGGCGATCCATGCACGCGGTCTGGTGCGTGGCCCGGAGGGCTGGGACGGCGTCCTGCTGAAGCCGTACGGTACGGCCGTGCTCACTCGGTTCACCTTGGGCGAGCAGTCGGTTCACCACAGCGTGGCGAGCGACCCGCAGGCGTTCCGCGATCTGTTGGAGGGCCTGGCCCGGCGCGAACCGGACGCCGCGGACACCGGGTGGACGGAGCCACTGCACATCACCCTGCTCGGTCCCCCGCGCCTCGGCCACAACCCTGTGCCGTCCCCGGAGGCACTGGCCATGCTGAGCATGCTGGTCCTCAGACAGGGTTGCCGGGTGCCCAGCGCCGAGCTGGCCTCAGGCCTGTGGGAGCAACCGCCCGCCGAGCCCGACACCGCTGTCCGCCACCTGTCCCTGGAGCTGCGGCGGCTCCTCGGACCGGGCACCATCGCCAGAGCTCGGAACCACTACGCCCTCCACGCACCGGACGCCTACGTCGACGTACTCCAGTGCGAGATGCTGCTTGCCTCCCGCACCCAGGACCTCCGCGCCCGACGCACCACAGTCCAGCAGGTGTTGGCCCTCTGGTACGGCGACCCCCTCGCCGACATCCCCGGCCCCGCCGCCCGGGCCACCCGCACCCGCCTCCGCGCCCTGCGCCTCACCCTCTGCGCCACCCGCGCCGAACTCGACCTGGAACTCGGCGACTTCACCCAGGCCGCCGCCGACCTCGCCCCCCTCATCCAGGAGCACCCCGACCGTCAGGACTTCCGCCGCCTACACATCCTCGCGCTGAAGGGCCAGGGCCGGATCACCGAGGCCATCGAGGCGTACGAGTCCTACGAGGAGCACTGGCAGCGGCAGTACACCGACCCCCTCGACCCCACCTTCCAGGAGCTGTACCGCGACCTGCGCACCGCACCGGAGCGTTCGCGGCCCACGATCGTCTTCGAGATCTCCGGCGGCGAGGACCCGTACGACACCCTCGGCCAGGCCGTGACCAGCCTCCTGGCCCGCGGCGATCTGCCCACGCACCAGTACGAGGTACTGGCCCGCGACAACGGCTACGTCGTCCTCACCGAACCCGAGGCACACGTGCTGCCCGTCCTGGTCGCCGTACTGCGCAGACTGCCCGGGCACCTCGCCGCACTGGACGACCCGCCGCAGGTCCGGGTCACGTTCTGGCACAGTCCGTGGTTCGCGGGCCCGGGCCAGCCCGTCGTACCGCCGCAGGTGCAGGGCGTTCTCGACGACTCGTCGGCGGATGTGACGGTAGTCGTCTCCCCCACGCTGCACGAGGAGTTCGCGAACAGCTCGGCCGCGGACGCGGGACGCTTCCAGCCGCTGTGGACGGGAGACCAGACCTCGCCCGTCGCCTGGTACTGCCCGCTGCATCTGTCGCCGCCGCAGACCGAGTCGCGCGACCTGGTGCGCGGCGCGTTCCGCACCGGGGACGTCACCCGGCTCGATCCCCCGGAACCGGGTCGCACGGCCGTCGTACTCTCCCCGCCCGACGGCCCCTTGACCCTTCTCGACCCGGCTCATCCCTGGGGCAGGCGCCCGCCGCGGCCCATGGCGTACTACGAGGTCGACCTCACCGTCCACCAGGCCGCCCACTCGGTCTCCCTGCCGAGCTCCGGCGGCGGAGCCTTCGCGGCGTCCGTCAAACTGTCCTGGCACGTCGACGACCCGGTCGCCTTCGTGCGGGCCGAGACCGAGAACGTCTCCGAGATCCTTCTCGAACACCTTCTGAAGGAAGCGGCTCGCATCACCCGCCGCCACCCCCTGCGCCGCGCGGGCGCCGCCCAGCAGGCACTCCGCAGCGGGCTGCGCAAATGGCCGGTGCCGGGCCTGTCGGTGACCTGCTCGGTGGGGCTGACCCCGGAGGGCGATCCGGCGCCCGCGCCACAGACAGCCGCGTCACAGACCCGCCCCCCGTCCCACTCCCCCCTCACCACCGTCCTCCGCGGAGCCGAAACCGTCCTCATCGGCTTCGACGGCCCCCTCACCCGCCTCTTCACGACGAGGGCCGCCCGCAGCGCCGCCCTTGAACTCCTCTCCCTGGCCGTCGAGGACCGCGATCCGGCCGACGCGCTGGAGGGCCGCCCTCTCACGGGCCCCGGCGGGCCGATCCCCTTGCAGGAGGAGCTCGTGCACCCGTTGGAGGTGCTCCGCGCCTTCGCCGGCAGCAGCCTCGGACCAGATCTACGACGACGCCTGGACGACCTCGAGCTGCGCGCCGTCCGGAACACCTATCCGACCCCGGACGCCCACGCGCTCATCCGCGCCCTGAACGGCTCCGGGCGCCGCGTGGAGGTCGTGACGGACGTCAGTAAGCAGGCCGCTCTGCGCTGCCTGGGCCACCACGGCCTTCCGCAGAGCAACGTCCACGGCCGCAGCGAGAACCTCGCCCTGCTGATGCCGAACCCGGACTGCCTGCTGCGTGCGCTGAAGCTCCCCGGCCGCCCCACGCCCACCGGCCTCCTGCTCACCTCGTCCGCCGCGGAACACACCGCCGCCACCCGCCTGGGCCTGCGCTGCATCGGCTACGCCGACATCCCCGCCACGGAACGGCGGCTCCGCAAGGCCGGCTGCGAGGAAATCCTCACCTCCCTCGAACCTCTCCTGGACGCCGCCCGCGCCCTGTGACCCCACGTCAGACCCTTTACGCTCCCCTCCATAGGGCGCGGATGACAAAACCCCCATTCAGCCGCTCCCCACCCGGCCCACCATAAAAGGCGCCCCGCCCTCACCCCCCACACGATGCCAGTGAGGCCCGCCACCCGGCGCGGCCACGGTCTGTGCTCTCGGGAGGACCTGCCATGACCGCCAGTCTGGAGCAGCTGCGCCGCTGCCACTTCGCCGTCGATCTGGGTGCGGCGAGGACGCGGGTGTACGTGAAGGGGGCCGGGCTCGTCGTGGACCAGCCGTCCGCCGCCGCCGTGAACACCCGTACCGGCGCGCTGATCGCGGTCGGCGAGTTCGCGGAGAAGATGACGGGCCGTACGCCCGACTACATCCGCGTCGTCAGGCCCGTGTCCGGTGGGACGGTGGTCGACATCGAGATGGCGCAGCGCATGCTGCGGCATCTGCTCGGCGACAAGATGCGCCGCGCGCTGCGCCGCAAGCCCCGGCTGCGGGCCGCCGCCTGCACCCCGCACGACGCCGACCCGCTGGCCCAGCGGGCGGCGATCGAGACGCTCGTCGGGCTCGGGGCGCGGCGGGTGGAGCTCGTGGACACGCTGATCGCCGCGGCCGTGGGCTGCGGGCTGCCCGTCGAGCGGGCGGAGGCCACCATGATCATGGTGTGCGGGGCAGCCGCGACGCAGGTCGCCGTGCTCTCCCTCGGGTCGATCGTGACCGCCGAGCGGATCCCGGTCGGCGGTGAGGCCGTGGACCACGCGATCGTGCAGCACCTGCGTCACGAGCACGAGCTGATGCTGCCCAGCCAGTCCGTACGACCGCTTCAGCTGACCCTCTCCGGCAACGGCCTCACCCCGCAGGGCCCCGCCTCCACCGAGATCCACGGCCGGGACGTGGCCACCGGCCTCGCCCGTTCCGTGCAGGTCGACACCGCCGCCGTGCGGGACGCGATCGAGACCCCGCTGACCGCCGTCCTGGACGGCATCGGCCGGGTGCTGCGCAACTGCCCGCCCGACCTGGTCGCCGATCTCGCCGACCGCGGGATCATGATGGTCGGCGGCAGCGCGCTGCTGCCCGGCTTCGACCAGATGCTGCGGCAGGCGACGGGCATGCCGGTGCACATCGCCGAGCGGCCGGACGTGTGTGCCGCCCAGGGCCTCGGCTACATGCTGGAGGGCCGGATCGAGCCACTGGCACTGGACCCGCTGGCCACCTGACGCGCCCCGCATGAGCGGCCCCCTCCCCCGCCTGTCCCCTCTCCTCGAAGCCGTCCTGGGCGTCGGCACCGACCTCGAACTGCGCACCACCCTCCAGCGCATCGTGGACAGTGCGGCCGAGCTGACCGGCGCCCGGTGCGCGGCGCTCGGCACGCGGGACCCCGGGCAGGACGGCCTCGCGGAGATCCGCACCGCGGCCCCGGTGTCCCCGTCGCCCGGGCTCCTCAGCGTGCCGATCCATGTGGACGGCGAGGCGTTCGGCGATCTCCACCTGGCCGACAAGCGGTACGGTGCCCCGTTCACCGCCGAGGACGAACAGCTGCTGCACGTCCTCGCCGCGCAGGCCGGTATCGCGATCGGCAACGCCCGCCTGTACGAGGCGGCCCGGCAGCGCGAGCGCTGGATCGAGGGCGCCGCGGCCGTCACCACCGCGCTGCTCGCCGGCGAGGTGGCCGCGGACGCGCTGACGACGGTCGCCGAGCGGGCCCGGATCCTCGCCGACGCCTGCGCGGGCGTCATCCTCCAGCCCACCCCGGCGGGCGGCATGGAGATCGTGACCGCCTCGACGTACGACGACCCGGTCGGCATCGTCGGCACCACCATCGAGCCCGGCAGCGCGGTCCTGGAGCAACTCCTCGGCGGGGAACCGGTGTTCGTCGAGGACTCGGCGACCGACCCGCGCATGACCACGCATGTGCGGCACCGGTTCGGGCCCAGCATGATGCTGCCGCTCCAGGCGGAGGGCCGGCTGATCGGCACCCTCGCCCTGCCCCGCCGCCGCGGCGAGCGCCCGTACACGCCGGCCGAACGGCTGCTGGCCGTCCAGTTCGCCTCCCAGGCCGCCCTCGCCCTGGTCCTCGCCGACGCCCGGCACAGCCGGGCCCGCCTCGCCGTCTACGAGGACCGCGACCGCATCGCCCGCGATCTGCACGACCTGGTGATCCAACGACTGTTCGCCACCGGCATGATGCTGGAGTCCACCCGGCGCCGGTGCCCGGACGACGACGTCCACGCCACCCTCGGCCGGGCCGTCGACGAACTCCAGTGGACCGTCCAGGAGGTCCGTACGGCGATCTTCGCGCTGCAACAGCCGCCCGCCGACGCCCCGACCGGTCTCCGCGCCAGGGTCCTGAAGGAGACGGCCGGCGCCGCCGCGCTGCTCGGCTTCAAGCCCTCCGCCCACTTCACCGGCCCCGTCGAGCACCGCGTCCCCGACCGGGTCGCCGGCCAGTTGCTCACCGCCCTGCGCCGCGCCCTCGCCACCGCCTCCCGCCGCCCGGACGTCACCCGCGTCGAGGTCTCGGTCGACGCGACGGCGACGCTTCCGGACGACCGGGACGCCGTACGGCTGACGGTGTACGACGACGGGCGCGCGGACAGCGAGGACGGCACGACGACCG
The DNA here is from genome assembly GCF_001685355.1 of Streptomyces lincolnensis. GTDB lineage: Bacteria > Actinomycetota > Actinomycetes > Streptomycetales > Streptomycetaceae > Streptomyces > Streptomyces lincolnensis. The sequence goes on from NZ_CP016438.1 coordinate 3,318,918, forward strand.
TCTGGCAGTCGCCCCTGTGAGCCCGCACGCCCCTACGAAGGCTCGTGTCCCGGCGTTAAGGTGGGCGCACCGACGTCCAGGGTGAGAGGACGCATCCGTGCCTGGAACCGTCACCCGCATCGGTGTCACCGGACACCGCTCGATCCCCACGTCGATCCTCCCGGCGGTGCGCTCGGGCATGCGCAGACAACTCGGCGGCGAGCGCGGCCTGGAGGCGCTCAGTTCCCTCGCGGCCGGCGCGGATCAACTGTTCGCGAACATCGCCTTGGACAAGGGGATACCGGTGACGGCCGTCATCCCGGGCATGGACTACGAGGCCCATCTCGGCGGCGACGAGGCGCAGTCCGCGTACCGCAGGCTCCTCAAGGCGTGCGCGCACCGGGTGGACCTGCCGGTCGAACCGACCCACGAGCGGGCCTACTTGGCCGCCGGGCGCTGGATCGTGGATCACGCCGACCAGCTGGTCGCCGTGTGGGACGGGCATCCGGCGCGTGGCGTCGGCGGCACGGGTGACGTGGTGGCGTACGCGCGGAGCACCGGGGTGCCGGTGACGGTGCTGTGGGAGCCCGGGGTGCGGCGCGATCCCTGAGCAGCCCACCTTTACTGACGTACCGTCAATTTCCGAACCGTACAAGCCAGTCCGAGTGCTGCGGGGACACCAGCCGTTCCGCCTCCGCCACCTTCGCGGGCCACTGGTCCTCGGTCACGGTCGTCGTCATCTCGACCCGCAGCGTCTCCAGGTCCTGCTCGACGAGGGAGTGGGCGTAGGTCAGCGGGCGGTGCCGGCGGACCTCCTGCCAGGCCACCGCCGCCGCGGCGGACGCACTGAACAGGCCGGTCAGGTCCCAGCGGCCGATCACGTCGGCCGCCCTGAGCACGGCCGCGAGGAGGGCGAGCAGGGTCAAGGACGCAGTGACGGAGGACCAGCGCGCCGCCGACCGGTGTGCCAAGGCAGCCTTGCGGCGGTACCAGGCGTGCTGCTCCAGAAGGCGTTCGCGCAGGTAGATGTCCCGTCTGACCTCTAAGGTCTTGGCCCGCACCGCCCGCATGGTCGGGGTGATCTGGCCGGCGCCCCGGCCGGCGGGGCCGTTCCTCGGGTCCTCCCAGCCGACCTTGCGCAGCTCGCTGAGGCGCTCCTCCAGCCGCTCCGCGAAGACCGCGTCGGCGTTAGGGACCCGGGAGTGGAGGACTCCGCCGTGCACCATGTACTGCCAGGCCAGCGATTTCAGCAGTTCGGCGACGGCCCGGTGCGCCTGCCAGTGCGCGCGGGCCCGGCGCCGGGCGGAGTACAGCCCGATGGCGATGGTCAGGGCGTACAGCAGGGCGGAGACGACCGCCGCGGCGTCGCTGCCGGTGCGCTCCGCGAACATCGCCGCGGCGGTGGCGGACAGCAGCACGCCCAGCTGCCACCGCACCGAACGGAACGTCTCACTCTGATGGAGGATCGCGCTGCGATCGCTTGTACGGAAGAGCGGGGGTAAGTCATCCTCGCTCAATGTCGTGCCGGGACCCGGCGCAGCGGCTCTCATGGACCACCCCCGATGGCATGCAGTGCCGGACATCCGAGTATGAGTGCGAATGCGCCCCTTGCGCCATGCTCCGGTGGCCGTCTCCTGTTGGTAGGGTCCGCCCTACAACCCAGGCTGTCTCTGTCTCATGCTCGAATCCGAACGCCGGACCTCTGGTCCCATTGGGCCGGGGACATGCCGGTTCCTCTGGAAGGAGCATCAGACAGATGAAGTCTCAGACCGTCATGGAACGCGGGAGCACCGCCCGTTCCGCCTCCCACGGGCGACTCACCGCACCGGGGGCTCCCCTGCCCGAGTCGGCGGTCAAGGCGGCGGAGCGGGTGACCAGCTCTCCCAGCCGGCGCAACAGCACCTTCGACTCGTCTTTGTAGCATTCGCTGTAGTAGCGGGCGTCGTTCCGTCAAGGCTGCACCTGCCGCGGTTATCGGCAGGTGCAGTCGGCCGGGTGCCGCTTCTGTCTGATATCACAACACACTTGTGCTGTAGCCCACTTGGCCGAGAATCAGCAGGCAGTTGTGGCGGGAAGCATTAGCCTGTGGTAAGTGAGCAACACCACGGGGGACATCCCACTCCAGCAACTCGTCCTGAAGATCCACAGTAGATGTGATCTGGCGTGCGACCACTGCTATGTGTACGAGCACGCGGACAAGAGCTGGAAGACCCGACCGGTCGTCATCGGCGAGGAGACGGTCCGTCAAGTCGCCCGGCGATTCGCCGAGTACGCGCGCTCACACAAGTTGTCGTCCGTGACCGTGATTTTACACGGGGGCGAGCCACTTCTGGCGGGTCCCGCACGAATTCGCTCTCTTTGCACGGAGTTCAGCTCCGCTCTCGCCGGTATCAGTGAACTCGATCTGCGCATCCACACCAATGGGCTTCAGCTGAGCCGGCGTCACCTGGACGTCTTCCGGGAATTCGACGTCATGGTGAGCGTCTCACTCGACGGCGACCAGGCCGCCAACGACCGGCACCGCCTGGACCGCAGGGACCGCAGCAGCTACGACCGGGTGCTGCGCGCGATCGATCTGCTGCGCGACCCCGAGTACCGCCATCTGTTCGGCGGCCTGTTGTGCACGGTGGACGTGGAGAACGACCCGGTCGTGGTGCACGACGCCCTCACTTCGCTGGCGCCCCCGCGGATCGACTACCTGCTGCCCCACTCCACGTGGGACAGCCCACCGCCACGCGGCTCCTCCGGTTCGCCGACGCCGTACGCCGACTGGCTGTTGGCGATCTTCGACCGCTGGACGGAGCAGGGCCGGACGGTGCGGGTGCGGACCTTCGACTCGGTGCTCAGCACGCTGCGCGGCGGCCCGAGCCTGACCGAGGCCATGGGGCTGGCGCCCTCCGACCTGGCGGTCGTGGAGACGGACGGCAGCTTCGAGCAGGCGGACTGGCTGAAGACCGCGTACGCGGGCGCCCCCGCCACCGGCTACAACGTGCGGGACCACGACTTCGAGCGGTTCGCCCGGCACCACGGCGTCCAGGCCCGGCAGCGGGGTCTGCTCGGGCTCTCCGAGACCTGCCGCGCCTGCCCGGTGGTGGAGTCCTGCGGCGGCGGCCTGTACGGCCACCGGTACAGCTCCGCACGGGACTTCGACAATCCCTCCGTCTTCTGCTCGGACCTGCGCGCCCTGGTGGAGGGGATCGCGGAGCGGATCACCGAACGGCCCCTGTCCCCCGCCGTCTTCGGCCCCGCGGCCCTGCGCTCGGCCCAGCAGGAGCAGGACTTCGCCCTGCTGGACTACGCCGGCGCCCGGCTGGCCGGGCACCCGGACTGGGACGCCGTCTGGCGGGAGCTGACGCGGCTGGACGCGGACGCGGACACCGCGAGGCACCTCAACCGGGTCCTGTCCCATCCCTATGTCCGCCTCTCCCTGCGCCAGGCCGGTCCCGCCGGCAGTTCGACGGCCCGTTTCGCCGCCGCCACCGTGGCCGCGGCCTGGCACGCACGCACCCCGATCCGGCTCGCCTGGCACCAGGCGGACCCGGATCTGCACCTGCCGACGCTGGGCACGCTCACCCTGCCCGCGCCCGGCCGCGTCGAGGCCACCCTGGCCGGACACGAGCTGGACGTCCGTACCGCCGACGGCACCCGGTTCGTCGTCGGGGACCAACCTACCGACGTCTGGCGGCCGTTGACGCGTATCTCGGTGTCCGACACGAAGCAGTTGCTCGTCGACGACGCCGATCCGCTGCGCGCCGTGTTCGCCGCGCCGGTGGTCGCTCCGCTGGCGGAGGGCGCCCTGACGGCGTTCGGTGATCTCCTGCGGACCGCCTGCAAGCTCCGGGCGGAGCAGGGGCCCGAGGACGACGACGACCCCAACGCCCTGCGGGTCGGGGCCGTCACCCCGCTCGTGGCCGGGTCCGAGCTGCAGCTCGACACCGAGGGGCTGGGCGGGCTCGGGGTGCCCGTCGACTTCCGTCCTCTGGATCTCGTACGGGAGTTGCCGCGCCTCGGGCGCCGCGCCCGGCTGGCCGCGCTGCGCGCGACGACGGATCTGCATGTGCCGGGCAACCGGGCCGGGCGGCTGTTCACCGAGGCCGTCGAAGGGCTCGCCGACCTGGCGTACCGGGGGCACCGGTCGCCCGGCGGGGAACAGGCGCTCGCGCGGGCCGGGCGGGCGCTGGACGCGCTGGCCGCCCTGCCGGACCGGGAGCTCACGGAGACCGGCCGGGAACTGCTCGCCCAGCTCAGGGAGGAACGGGCGGCTCGGGCGGTCGGCGCATGAGCGGAGCGGCCGAACTGTCCGGCTTACTCAGCGAGTTGGGGATCCGCCCAGGTGGCGTCCTCATGGTGCACGCCTCCTTGGGCGGCACCGGGACGTCCCCCGTGCGGGTGCTGGACGCGCTGCGGGTCGCGCTCGGTCCCGGGGGCACGCTCGTGGTGCCCGCGTTCACGCCGGAGAACTCGGACACCTCCCGCGCCCATCGTGCCCGCGTCGAGGGGATGACCGAGGCCGAGGCCCGGGAGTTCCGCGCGGCGATGCTCCCCTTCGAACCCGACGCCACGCCCTGTCCGTCGATGGGCGCGCTCGCCGAGTGCGTACGGACCACACCGGGCGCGGTGCGCAGCGCGCATCCGCAGACCTCGCTGGCCGGACTCGGGCCGCGGGCACGGGAGTTGCTGTCGGAGCACGACCCGCACTGCCATCTCGGCGAGCGCTCCCCGCTCGCCCGGCTCTACGAGGCCGACGCCCAGGTGCTGCTGCTGCGCGTGGGGTTCGAGGTGTGCAGCGCCCTGCATCTGGCCGAGTACCGGATGGTTCCGCCGCCGCCCCGGCGGACCTACCGGTGTGTGGTCGGCGACAAGGGCAACTGGATCTCGTACGACGATCTCGCCCTGGACGACACGGACTTCGCGGTGATGGGCGCGCGGATTCCGGGTGAACTCCTCACCCGGGGGGAATGGAAGGGGAAATCGGTGACGCTGTGCGGAATGCGGGCCGTCGTCGACGACGTTTGCGGGCGGCTGTCCGGATATCGCCTCCGGAATGACGTGAAACTGGTGAACCGTCCGGGCCGGTAGTCGGGCACATTGTTGTTCCGGTTCGGGTGACTTGGCCGGTCCGGGTCATCGGCGCGCAGGGGGGCGTGTGGACACACCTGACGGGGAGTGGGGGCAGCCGACCACGGGGCAGCCCTATTTCTTCCTCAGTTACGCCCACACCCCGCCCTGGGGATCGGGCGGCGGCGACCCCGACCACTGGGTGCATCTGCTCTACCGGGACCTGTGCAACCACATCATGGCGCTCACCGACCTGCCCGCCGGCGCCGATGTCGGCTTCATCGACCGGGAGATGGGCTCGGGCGTGGGCTGGCCGCGCAAGCTCAGCGAGAACCTGGCCAACTGCCGGGTGTTCGTGCCCCTGCTGTCGCCGCGCTACTTCTCCAGCGAGATGTGCGGCCGGGAGCTGTACGCCTTCAACGAGCGCCTGCTGCACGCCAAAGCGGCCGGCGGACAGGACGTCTCCGCCATCGTGCCCGCGTTGTGGACGCGCGTCGACTTCGCCCAGCTGCCCGACTCCATCCGGCACATCCACCTGGACCGGACCACCTTCGGCGACCGCTACGCGACCAACGGCATCTACGGCCTCATCAAACTCAGCCGGCTGCGCGACGAGTACGAGGAGACCGTCCTCGCCCTCGCCCAGCGGATCGTCCAGGTGGCCGAGGAGTCACCGCTGATGCCCGGCAGGCCGCGCGACTACGAGAGCACGCCCAGCGCCTTCCGGCCACGCGGCAAGGAACCGCGGCGCATCCATCTGACGGTGGCCGCGCCCACCCGGGACACCGTCCCCGGGGACCGCGACCCCCGGCCCTACGGCGAGGACGCGCAGGACTGGAACCCCTACCACTCCGAGTCGACGCGCCCGCTGCCCGCGCTCGCCGAGGAGCTGATCCGCTCGCTCGACTACCGGATCACCGTCTCCTCCTTCGACGACGAGGACACCGACGGGCCCGCCGTGCCCGACGGCGACGAGGAGGGCAAGACGGGCCATCCGCGCATCCTGCTCGTCGACCGGTGGACGCTGACCGACGAGGCCCGGCGGCGCCGGCTGAAGGAGTTCGACGCGCGTTCCCAGCCGTGGGTGAGCGCCATCGTCCCGTGGAACCGCGCCGACCTCCAGTGCCACGGCGAGGAGGGGCAGCGGCTGACCGCCGAGTTCGAGCGGACCCTGCCGCTGACGCTGGAGCGCGGCCGGCACACCGACTGCCGTATCGCGGTCAACGGCGTCCCCACGCTCAAGGCGTTCACCGATGTGCTGCCCTCGGTGGTGGCGCACACCACCCGGCAGTACCTCAAGCACGCCGAGGCCCACCCGCCGCCGGGTCCGCACGTGCCCAGGCCCCGGCTCATGGGCCCCATCCAGCCGCCGTACCCGGAAGGCGGACCCGACCACGGAGGAGAAGCACGATGACGGGGCCGCGCAACGGACGCATCATCACCTTCTACTCGTACAAGGGCGGTACCGGGCGCACGATGGCCCTCGCCAACACCGCCTGGATCCTGGCCGCGAACGGCAAACGCGTGCTGGCCGTCGACTGGGACCTGGAGGCGCCGGGCCTGCACCGCTTCTTCCACCCGTTCCTGGACGCCAAGGCGCTGTCGGCGACTCCGGGCGTCATCAACATCATCCAGGACTACGCCTGGGCCGCGACCACCGGCACCCAGCGCCCCGACGACTGGCACGTGCCCTACGCGCAGGTCGAGCAGCACGCGGTGTCGATCCGCCCCGAGCGCTTCGACCTGCACTTCCCGGAGGGCGGCTCCCTGGACTTCCTCTCCGCGGGCCGCCAGGACCGGGCGTACTCGGCGGCGGTGACCTCCTTCGAGTGGGACAACTTCTACGAGCGCCTCGGCGGCGGCACGTTCCTCAGGGAGTTACGGGCCAGCATGAAGGCGACGTACGACTACGTCCTGATCGACAGCCGCACCGGGCTGTCGGACAACGCCGACATCTGCACCATGGAGATGCCCGACGTCCTGGTGGACTGCTTCACCCTGAGCGACCAGGCGCTGGAGGGCGCGGCGGTGGTCGCGCGCAGTGTCGAGGAGGGCTACCGGCCGCGGCGGATCCGGGTCCTGCCGGTGCCGATGCGGATCGACGAGGGCGAGAAGGAGAAGGTCGACGCCGGCCGGGCGCTGGCCCGCACCCGGTTCGACGGACTGCCCAAGGGAGCCGACGGCCGGCCCCTGAGCCACGAGGACCTCAGCGCCTACTGGGGCAACGTCGAGATCCCGTACCGCCCGTACTACGCCTACGAGGAGACCCTGGCCACCGTCGGCGACGAGAGCGGTATCGCCAACTCGCTGCTGTCGGCCTTCGAACGGCTCACGGCCGTCATCTCCGACCGCGAGGTCACCTCGCTGCCGCCGATCCCCGAGCCGATCCGGCTGCGCTGCCGCGACGCCTATCTCAGGCGCCGGCCGCTGACCACCGTGGCCGACGTCGTGGTGGCGTACGCGGCGGAGAAGCGGATGTGGGCGGACTGGGTCGAGCACGTCCTGAAGCGGTCGGGCTGCGCGGTCACCCTGCACGAGATCTCCACCGGCCCCGTCGAGCCGACCGACGCCACCGCCCACACGCTGATCCTCCAGTCGAGGTCCTTCCAGGACTCCCGCTACGCCGACTCCGTCTGGCGGGCCATGGCCGACACCGCCGCGGACGCCGCGCGCGGGCCGGTGGTGCCGCTGCGGGTCGAGGACGTGCCGCTGATGGACCCGACGGTGGATCTGCACCGGCTCGACGAGACGGAGTGCGTGACCGCGCTCCAGCGGGCCCTGGACCTGCCCCTCCAGCCGGTGGAGAGCACCTCGACGGCCCCGCGCTTCCCCGGCAACCGGCCCGGCATCTGGAACGCCCCGCAGCGCAACACCACCTTCACCGGCCGCAACCCGATCATGAACCGGATCCGCAACCAGCTGGGCGACCTGTCCGGGCCGCCGCAGCCGCAGGCCCTGTTCGGCCTGGGCGGGGTGGGCAAGACCCAGCTGGCCATCGAGTACGTGCACCGCTTCATGGCCGACTACGACCTGGTGTGGTGGATCTCCGCCGAGCACGTGGACGACGTCGTCGCCTCCCTCGCCGAACTCGCCCCGCTGCTGGGCGCGACCCGCACCCAGGAGGACATGACCAAGGCCGCCCAGGAGGCCGTGCAGCGGCTGTCGCGGGGCCTGCCGACCAAGCGGTGGATCCTGGTCTTCGACAACGTCGGCGACCCCCGTGACCTGGCCGACCACCTCCCCACCGGGGACGGCGGGCACATCCTGCTCACCTCCCGCAACCAGGCCTGGTCCCAGCACGGCACCTCCCAGCAGATCGACGTCTTCCAGCGCGACGAGAGCATCGAGCACCTGACCCGCCGGACGAACGGCGGCCTGACGGCCGCGGACGCCGACCGGGTCGCGGAGGCCGTCGGCGACCTGCCGCTGGCCGTGGAGCAGGCGGCGGCCTGGCTGGCCGAGACCGCCACCCCGATCGAGGACTATCTGCGGCAGCTGGCCCGCCAGACCACCGAGGTGCTCGCCCTCAACCCGCCGTCCGACTACCAGCACACGGTCGCGGCCACCTGGAACGTGTCGATCGCCCAGCTGGAGAAACGTTCTCCTGCGGCGGTGCGGCTGCTCCAGCTGTGCGCGTTCCTCGCCCCCGAACCGATCGCCCAGAAGCTCCTCTACAGCAAGGAGATGCTGGCCGCCCTGAAGCCCTACGACCCGTCCCTCCAGGACAGTCTGCTGCTCGGCAGGGTGATCAAGGAGATCGGCCGGTTCGCGCTCGCCAAGGTCGACCAGAAGACCAACAGCCTCCAGGTGCACCGCCTGGTGCAGGCGGTGATCCGCTCCCAGATGCCCGAGGAGGAGCAGTGGGAGGCCCGGCACGTCGTGCACACCGTCCTCGCGGGCGCCCGGCCCGACGGCGACGAGCCCATAGACGACCCCAAGACCTGGCCGCAGTTCTCCATCATCTGGCCGCACCTGGCCGCCTCCGAGGCCCGCAACTGCCATGAGGCCGACACCCGCAGGCTGCTCATCGACCGGGTCCGCTACCAGTGGAAGCGCGGTGACTTCCAGGCCGCCAACCGGCTCGTGGACGATCTGCTCCAGCACTGGAAGCCGGTCCTCGGCGAGGCCGACGGCCAGTACCTGTACCTGCGGTTCCACCTCGCCAACGTGCTGCGCTCGCAGGGCCGTTACGTGGAGGCGCGGGACACCGGCGAGGACGTGCTGGAACGGCAGCGCGAGGCCCTGGGAGAACAGCATCCGCACACCTACGCCACCATGTCGGCGCTCTCCAGCGACCTCGCGGCCCTGGGCGAGTACTCCAAGGCGGTCGAGCTGGCCAAGACCGCGCACACCGGGTTCAGCGAGATCTTCCACGAGTCCCACCGGCGCACGCTCAGCGCGGCCAACAACCTCGCCCTCGCCCTGCGCATGGTCGGCAACTACGCCGAGTCCCGCGCCATCGACCAGGACACCCTGGACCGGCGCACCGCCGTCCTCGGGCCCGACCACCCCTACACGCTGGCCTCGGCGGAACGTCTGGGCCGCGACCTGCGGGAGGTCGGACGGTACGCGGAGTCGGTGTCGATCCTGTCGCGGACGTACGCCTCCCACAAACGGCTGCTGACCAAGGACTTCCCCGGCACCCTGCGGTGCGCCAAGTCACTGGCCGTGTCGCTGCGCCGCAACGGCCAGTTCGAGGACGCCCGCCGGCTGACGGAGGCGACCCGCAAGGAGTACAACCAGCAGTACGCGGCCCCCACACCCGACTCGCTGGCCTGCGATCTCAACCTGGCGGCGGACCTGTTCGCGGCGGACGAGCGCGACCGGGCCCGCGAGGTGGCGCTGGAGGCGCTCGCCGAGTACATGAAGGTGCCGGGCGAGGCCCACCCGTACACCCAGGCCGCCCTGAACAACCTCGGCATCTTCCACTGGGGCTGCCACGACCTGGACGAGGCCGAGACGGTGTTCCTGAGGGTGCTGCCACGGATGACGGAGGTGCTCGGGGAACACCATCCGCACACCCTGTTCTGCAGCGTCAACTACGCCAACGTCCTCTTCGACCAGGGGCGTTTCGAGGAGGCCCGGCAGCGCGACGAGGCGGCCCTGCCGCCGCTGCGCGAGGCCCTGGGCAGCCACCACCCCGAGACACTGGCCGTGGTCACCAACCTGGGACTCACGCTGCGCGCGCTGGGCCGCGAGGGCGAGGCCCGCGCCCTGCGGGAGGAGGCGATGAGGGAACTGCGGCTACTGCTCGGCGAGGACAACGGCATCAACCAGGTGGCGATGCGCGAGCGCCGCATCTACCGGGATCTGGAGCCGCTGTCCGTCTGAGCCGCCGGCTGTGCGCACCGGTCTCTCATGCCGCCTCCACCGGGGCGCTGAGCAGCCAGTCCAGTACGGCGGGCAGCGCGCGCAGCGAGGCGAAGTGCGCGGCGGTCGGCTCCAGTACGGCCGTGGCGCGCGGGATGCGGTCGGCGAGCCAGGAGGCGTGCGAGGCGGGCGAGAAGACGTCGTGCTGGCCGTGCCACAGCAGCACCGGCACCTCGATCAGGGCCGGGTCGAAACCCCACGCCCCGGTCAGGGCGAGGGCGTCGTCGATCCAGCCGTAGGGCGACGTACGCAGCGCCTCGCGGTAGTTGCGCAGCAGCATCGAGCGGATGGTGTTGTCGGAGACGATCAGCCGGTCGTCGGCGGTGAGGTCCTCGCGCAACTCCTCCAGCAGGCGCGCGGGATCGCTGCGGATGGCGGCGGACCGCGGGATCAGCCGGGCGGCGAACCGCTCGGGGTCGTTGGCCGCCGTGCTCAGGTCGGTGACGTTGGAGGGCGCCATGCCCGCGTACCAGTCCAGGCCCTCCGCGTCCCGCGGCGCCCAGCCCACCAGCGCCGCCGCCCTGGTGACCCGGTCGGGCAGCAGGGCCGCGCAGGCCAGGGCGTGCGGGGCGCCGCCGGAGCGGCCGGCCACCGCGAACCGGTCCACGTCGAGGGCGTCGGCGACATCGGCGACGTCCTGGACGACGTCCGCCACCCGGCGCCCCGGGAGCCGGTCCGAACCGCCGTAGCCGGGGCGGTCGTAGCTGATCAGCCGGGCGCCGCGCTGATGGAGGAACATCGAGCGGGGCTTGGGCCCCACCCTGCTGCCCGGCATGCCGTGCAGGAGGAACACGGGACGACCCCTCGGATCCCCCGACTCCTCCACCCGTAACCGTCGCCCGTCCCCTGTGCACACATGGTCAGGCACCGCCGCGCTCCCCCCACCCGTGGTCCTTGGACCGGGACCACGCTGCTCCAACCCTGCCCGCGCACCGGCACGGCGAAACGATGACGCGGGTCAAGAAGACGCAGGTCAGATGGGCCTGTCAGCAGGCGAACCAGCAGCGGACCGTGGTCCCGTCCGCGTCGGTGTGCACGCGCACCAGGTCGGCGACGAGGTTGACCATGAGCAGCCCGCGGCCGCCGCGCTGCTCGCGGGGGGCGGGGCGGCGGCCCGCCAGGGGGTCGGTGAGGCGGCCCTTGTCGCGCACCTCGCAGAGCACATGGCCGTCCTCGGCCCACACCCGCAACGTGCCCGAACCGCCACCGTGCACCACGCTGTTGGTGGTCAGCTCGGCGGTGACGAGCGCGAGGTCCTGGAGGCGCACACCGGTCAGGCCAAGCCGTGCGGCCAGGTCGGTGGCGGTGTGCCGGGCGGGCGCGAGGCCGTCCGCGTCGAAGGAGAGGGCCGGCACGTCGGGGACGGGCGGGAGCGGTTCGTTGTAGCGGGCGACGACGTCGTCGGGGTCGTAGGCACCGCTGTGCACCTCCGGTCCGGAACCGGCGTGGATGACGGTGGGGTGGGTGGCGTAGGCGTCGGCGATCACCTGCGGGGCGAGCCGCCGGGTGTCGTACGGGCACAGGATGCTCACCGCACGGCCCGTGAAGGCGGCGTTGATCAGCGCCTCGTGCTGGACGCAGGCGGGGTACTCGGTGTCGTCGCGGCCCGCCCAGATCGGCTCGCCGATGATCCGCACCCGCCGGCCGGGCGGCTGGGCGTCGGCGAAGGCACGCAGCACGCCGGGGATGATCCGGCCGGGGTTGCGCCCGGCCTCCCGCATGTCCAGGAGCCGTACGGCGTCGGCGTCGGAGCCGAGCGCGTCCCGGATGAGGGCGAGGTTCTCGCCGGGCACGGCGACCGCCACGGGGTCGCCGGCCGCGAGTCCGGCGCGGACGAAGGAGACGGTGCCCGCGAGGTACTCCCGTTCGCCGCCGTAGAAGAGGGCGGGGTGGGCGAACGGGTCGGTGTACTCCACGGTCCCGACGGATTCGAGGAGTTCGAAGGGATCGGCGGGATCGAAGGGGTCGACGGGCTCGAAGGGTTCGGCCGCGGCACTCATGACATCGACACCTCGATCGCCGAAAGGTCCGGCCAGAACGTCTCCAGCACGCGCCGGAGCACCGGCGGCGGCCGGTGCAGCACCATCCGCCGGCCGTCCGGAAGCCGTTGGGCGGCGCAGGCCAGCGCTCCGACGCCCGCGACGTCCACGAACGTCACCGACGACAGTTCCAGGTAGTACACATCTCCGTCTCCGTCTCCGTTCACGGCCTGCTCCAGCGCGCGCTCCCAGATCTCGCGTGTCGCCAGCCCGACCTCTCCCGCCATGCGCAGCCCGCTGCGCTCGGCCAGCGGGGACACCGTCAGTTCCGGCGTCGCGCCCACGACGCCGGACAATGCCTGGTAGCGGATGCCCACACCGTCTCCCCACATCTCCCGGACGAGATCGCATGTACCCCGGATGTCACACGGCATTCCTGACCGTGGTGTGTAGTAGGCCGTACGGCGGGCAGGTGCACTGTCAGCGCCGCCGGGCCCCCGCGGAGCTGGGTCATGTTCCACGGCTTCAGGACTCCACGGCGGAGTCCGGCGGCGAATCGACAAAGCGACCGACAAGGCGGGGACATCAATCAAGGCGGGGACATGACCTCAGCGGCACACACACCTCTCGCGGGGCGGCCGAGCGCCCTGGTCATCGATGGGCGCGTGGACGCGGACCGAGCGGTGCTCGCTCCGCGCGGAGAGCTCGTCCGCGGTTGCGCGGACGTCCTGGCTGCGAAACTGGCCGGGCTGCCCACCGGTGTCCGCCGGATCGAACTCGACATGTCCGGCGTGGAGTTCATGGACACGGCCGGTCTGTCGTTCCTGGAGCACCTCGGTGACCACGGGGTTCGGCACGGCATCGAGGTCGCGGCCGCGAACTGGAACGGCCAGCCTCGGCGGATCCTGGAACTGGTCGGCCTGGACACCACCGACCCCCTGCGGGGACCGGTCCCGGAGCCCGGCCCGGCCGCCTCCTCCGCGGTGGCCCTGGAACGGGCGGAGCAACTACGGCGTCTCCAGGAGGAAGTGGAGCAGCTCCGCCAGGCGATCGCCTCCCGGCCGGTCATCGACCAGGCCCGCGGCATCCTCATGGCCACCCACGCCTGCACCTCCGACGAGGCCTGGACGATCCTGCGCGAGGCCTCCCAGCTCTCCAACACCAAGCTCCGCGTGGTCGCCGCGGCCGTCACCGCCAGCACCGGCACCGACGGCCCGCCACCCCCGCAGGAGGTCCGCACGGCCCTGCGCACGGCGATCGCCCACCGCGAGCACCGAGAGGGCTGAGGCAGAGTCCCCTACGGTTCGGCAGCACGTTCAGCACCTTGAAGGGGGGACGGGGCGGCAAGCGTTCAGTACGGCAGCACCCGCCCGGAGGGCGTGCGGCGGTCGATGGTCAGGTCGCGTGGGGCGGTGGGCCGGCGGGTGACGCGCACTCGGGTCTGGCGGTTCATGACGCCTCCTCGGTGTCCGGCCGGTACGCGGCGCGGTGCCCGTACCCGACACGACCAGCCCAGTCGAACCCGGGTGACCGAGGCCGATCGGCTTGTCTTCGATCCGTTGCACCCGGCCATACCCGCGCTCGCACCGGTCCACTCGCGCTGCGGCACAGCGGCCGATGATGTTACGTGCGGGAAACCTTGACGATCTCAGAGCCGGGTGCCACGATTCCGGCGCCGCGATGTTTACGTAAACACCGGGCAAATGCCCGCCTTGATGTTTACGTAAACACAGCGGTGCGGTCATGCCGGGCCCGTCCTCCCCCGGGCCCCGGCGTGCCGAGCCGCCACCTCCTGAAAGGGCACGTCGATGCGCAAGACCCCCACCAGAACCCGCCCCACCCGGCTGCGCGCCGGCCTCGTGGGCGTCGCGATCGCCGCGATCGGCGCCACCACCCTCACCGGCAGCCCGGCCGCCGCCGCGCCCAGCATGGACACCACGCAGTTCAAGGGCGTCAACTGGGCGGACCCGCGCGACAACTTCGCCGACGACCTGCTCCAGCTCTCGGGCCTGTCGACCTCCGACAACTACGCGCAGACCTACGCCAAGGCGAGCCGCATCATCTCGGCGTTCCGCGCGAACCTCGGCGCCAACACCGTACGGCTGCCCATCAACCCGTACACGGTCAACGGCACGTACTGGAAGTCGTACCGCGCGGTCATCGACGCGGCCTCCGACAAGGGTTTCAAGGTCATCGTCTCCTACTGGGAGGGGACGGGCGCGCGCAAGGACGGTTTCATCGACGACACCGCCACCTTCTGGCCGATGTGGAACACCGTCGTCAAGACCTACAAGAACGACAAGCGCGTCTACTTCGAGCCGATGAACGAGCCGCACGGCTACACCGACACCGAATGGGCCGACATCGCCGCGAAGTGGCTCGCCACCTACCCGTCGGTGCCCCGCAACCGCGTCTTCGTCAGCGGCGCCGGCTACAACGACCACGTCACCACGGTCTGCGCGGACCCGCGTCTGAAGGGCACCTACCTCTCCCTGCACCACTACGGGTTCTGGAAGGAGTACGCCACCTACGACCAGTGGAAGGCCGACCTCAAGGAGCGCATCGGCACCTGCGCCAACCGGACGGTCGCGGACGAGTTCGGCGCCCCGATGACCACCGGCTTCGACTACAACAAGCCGGACGCCTCCAACAACTTCGTCAACTACGTCCAGGCCGTCACCGACACCTTCCGCGAGCTGAAGATGGGCTCCGTGTACTGGCCCGGCCTGCGCACCGACGACTCCTACACCCTCCAGACCCTCACCGGCGACCCCGACCGCCCCTGGCTGGCCACCACCAACCAGTCCGGCGCCGACCGCCTCGCCTGGGCCTGGGGCCGCGGCAAGCCCGTCCAGCGCTGACCCCCACCCCGCAGCGGGTGACCGTCGTGCACCGTCGATCGACGGCGTCCTGATACGCCGTTGATCGACGGCTGCCCGGACCATAGGTTCAGGAGCCATGACAGACCTTCGGATCGGTGTCATGTACGACCGCGACTGGGACCCGGCAGGGCTGCCCGAGTTCGCGCGACGGGCCGAGGAACTCGGCGTGGACGACCTGTGGGTGGTGGAGGACCTCGGCTGGAACGGCGGGGTGTCCGCGGCCGCCGTGGCCCTGGGCGCGACCCGGCGGCTGCGGGTGGGCATCGGGATCGCCCCCGCCCCACTGCGCAGCCCGGCCCTGCTGGCGATGGAACTGGCCACCCTGGCACGGGTGTTCCCGGGCCGGCTGGTGGCCGGCATCGGACACGGTGTGCGGGGGTGGATGGAACAGGTCGGTGTCGCCCCGCGCTCCCCGCTGGCCCTGCTGGAGGAGACGATCACCGCCGTGCGGGCCCTGCTGCGCGGCGAGAAGGTCGAGCTGGAGGGCCGTGAAGTACGCCTGGAGGGCATCCAGTTGGTGCATCCGCCGGCCGAACCCCCGCCCGTGGTCGCGGGCGTGGTCCGCCCGCGCTCCCTGGAACTGTCCGGCCGGGTCGCCGACGGCACCCTGATCGCCGAGGGCCACGGCCCGCGCGACCTGGAGGACATCCGGGCCCTGACCGCACAGGGCGGTGCCGGACCCGACCACACCCTGACGGTGCTGTCCTTCTGCCACGTCGGCGACGACCCCGACGAGGTCGCCCGCGCCCTGCACCCGGTCACCGAGGGCCAGGGCGGCTGGCTCGGCCGCCCGCAGGACGAGGTCTTCACCGTCTCCGGTACGGCGGCGAAGGCCGCCGAGGGCGTCCACGCGCTCCGGGCGGCGGGCGCCGACACGGTCGCCCTCCGTGTCGTGGGTGCCGAACCGCTGCGTCAGCTGGAAGCCGTACTGGGCGCCCTCGGGCGCTGAGCGGCGGCCCGGCTCACCGAAGGGCCGGTTCCGTCCAGTGGGGGTCGGCCCAGCGGGTGGGATCGTCCGGGTCCGGGAGGCCGCGGCGGTACTCCGGGTCCTTCTGGAGCCGGAGCCGGACACTCTCGTGGAAGACCGCGTCCTCGGGCACGCCCCGCGAGCGCCGGCCCACAAGCAACCAGAGCGGGCCGTTGCGGTGGGGATCGGCCCCGGCGAAGTCCTTGGTCAGCGCCGTCGCCTCGGCGTAGGCCCCGTCGCGGAAGTCCAGGTCCCGGCACACGCCGTCGACGATCCACTTGAGGGGGATGGTGGACAGCAGCGGCTCACCCTGCTTGTGCTCGAAGGTGCCGCCGACGTCGGAGTGCACCCCGGCGAACCAGACCTCCTCCAGCGTGTCCCGCACCGGACCGGTCCGGGGTCTGACCAGGTATTCGCGGTAGGGGCGGCGTCTCTCGTCGAGGGACACGGCGTGCCGGATGCGGTACGCGTTGGGCAGGGACCTGGTGTAGGGCCAGCGCAGAGTGCCGAGGCGGAGGATGCCGGCCGCTTTCACGGTGTCCCAGAGCCCCATGTAGGCGACCGGCACGGCGAAGCGGGAGACCTGCCGGGAGTCGTTGAGCTTGATCTTCTGCCACAGCTCGTCCTGGCGGGTGTCCCGGCAGAAGGCACGCGAGAAGCGCGCGACCTCGTCCTGGCTGCGGTCGATGTCCTGGTTGAAGGCGTACTTCGCGACGGCGTAGGGGACGAGGTTCTCGGCCCCCGGACGCATCAGCCCCGGTTTGTTGAGCATCCCCACCAGGGCGCGGGCGGTGTAGGCGCCGCGGCTGAACCCGAAGACGTAGACCGCGTCGCCCGGTTCCCAGTGACGCATCAGGTAGGTGTAGGCCTCGGCGAGGTTGGTCCTCAGGCCCGTGCCGAAGGCCAGTCCGGTCAGCCGGGAGAACCGGCGGCTCAGGGGCCCGCGTGCGATGGCCGCCGAGAGGGTGCCGACCCCGGGGTCGTAGTAGAGGAGCTGGCGCCCGGGGTTCTCCGTCGCCAGCATCCCGTACAGCTCGACCACGTTGGTGGGGTGGTGCGCGCCGACCTGGTTGCCGGTCCCGTCGAGGCAGATGACGATGTTGCGCGACATGATCGCTCCCCGGTCAGCCGACGGGCGGGGTGGACGCGGTGCCCGCCCCGGGCGGTATCTGCTGCTCGAACGCCTCCAGCGCCATGGGGCTGTCGGGCGGGAGCACCGCCATCATCCGGCGCCGCTGCGCCTCCGCCACGGCCTGCCCGGCCGGTGTGCCGTGCCGGGCGTGCACGATGCGCACCTGTCCGTCGCCGGAACCCCGCCGGCCCACCGGGGCGACGCCGGCATGGGTGCCGTCGGGCAGGGTCACCCACAGGTGGAAGTCGTCGTACTTGAAGAAGTCCGCGGACTTGGTCGGCCACGGGTAGTGGTGCTCACCGGCCGCCTTGGGCAGGACACCGGAGTGGTGGGGGCGGCTCAGGGGCACGCACGCGTTGAAGAGGGAGTCGGTCCACGCCTCGACGGTGTCGGCGTCCGTGACCGGGGTGCTCAGCAGGGTGCGGGCGCGCTGGTAGCCGAGGGCGTCCAGGGCCGCGAGCGTCATCGGGAAGGCGGCGACGAGATCGGCGGCCTCCCGGCGGAGCCGGTCCACCTTCACGGGGTCGGCGCAGAACTGCATGCTCCACTCGATGCCGACCCGGGCCCGGTACATGCGCCAGCCCGTCGACGTCCTGACCCAGAGACTGCCGCCGTGGTGCATCTCCCACGGGCCCGCCCCGTACGGCAGGTCACCGGCGCCGGCGCCGGCCTCCAGCAGGATCTTCTTCGCCACCTTCTTGGCCGCCCGGAAGTGCGAGGACTCGGAGCGCTCCCGGTGCTTGACGAGGCGGATCTTCCAGGGGTGGTTCCCGCCATGGGTGCCGCCCGGTTCGAGGACGACCTGTCCTCCGGCCCCTCCAGCCCCTGAGGCCCCCCTGTCTGCCACTGAATCCGCGTCGGGCATGGCCGCCTCCTTCGCGCACGGCGGCCTCGTTCGCCCAGCGCGCCCGAGGGCCGCTGTCTCCATCGTGCGCCGCGGTTCTCACGGCGTCGACTTCTGTCACCGCGGTGGATCCCGAGCCGGGTTCCGAGCCGGGCCCCGCGACGGCCCGGCGTACGGCCCCGCGACGGTCAGTGCGCGGCGAACTGGACGCGCGTGGGCTGCACGACGTCCGGCTGTAGCGCGATGCCGTCGACCGTCAGTTGTTCTCCATAGATGTCGGTGACCCGGATCGAGCCACCGCACCCGGTCCCCTTCTCGGAGAGGAAGTAGTTGTACTCGGTGCGCGGCAGGGCGACCCAGCTCCCGCCCGAGTTCACCTCAAGGCGGGCCACGGGGTTGCGGTGGCCGAGCACCTGGAGGCCGCACCAGTGACGGCTGGAGCCGCTCTTGTAGCGGACCGATAGCGTGTCGGTCTTCTCGGGGCTCAGCAGGGTCCAGGTGATCGGGATCCGGCCGGCCACGGGGTCGGCTATCGCGGCGAACGCCTCGGCGCTGAGGTCGAGTTGGCCGGGCGCGCAGTCCCCCGGGCACTCGTTGGTGATCCGGACCGTGACGGACTCCCCGCTCGCCGTGCGGACGAGCACATGGGCCCCGCACGCCTTGGAGGTCTCGTAGTCGGTGGTGTTCATCGCCGCGGTCATCACGTCGTCGGTGGGGCCGAACAGACAGGCCCCGTCGCCGCTTCCGGCGTCGTAGAAGGTGGCGACCCCGCTGTAGGTGACCGCGGGGCGGATGCGTCCCGCCAGGGTCGCCGACCCGGCGGGCGGCCGCGGGGTGGGGGTCGCCGAGGGCCGCTTCGTGGCGGGGGTCGCGGGGGCCGACGGGGTGGCCGCGGCCGCCTTCCTGCTCGGGGGCGCCGAGGTGGGCGTCGGCTCCGGCTCCGGCTCGGTGGACGGCGGCCGCGTCACCTGGGCGCCCGCCACGGGGGCGGGGGCCGGGCGCTCGTCGGCGGCCTTGCGGTCGGGGCGCACGGCCACGGCCAGCGCCACGACCGCGGACACGACGAGCGCGAGGGCCGCCACGGAGACGACGACGAGAGCGGTACGCCGTTTACGGGCCGCACGGTGCTGAGATCTGGGCGCCACGGGTGAGGTCCTTACGGGGTCGGGAGATCCACCTCCCCTACAGTGGCCGCCGCGCGCCGAAAAGGTTGCCGGGTTCGTCGAAAAAGTTGCCGAGGCTCAACTCGTCGTTGCTCAGGAGTGGTTGACGTCGATGGCCGAGATGCGGACCTCGCCGAAGTTGCCGTCCGTGCAGGGGTCGGAGTTGCCGCAGTTGGCCTGCGTGTAGGCGCCCGCCTTGAAGTAGTTGGTGTCGCCGTCGTGGGAGATCGTGGTCTCCAGCCCGCCGTTGTAGTACGCCTTGATCTTCCCGTTCCGCGCCACGAACCTGGCCTCGAACTCGGTGCCCAGCTCGTAGTCGTCGGTGACGAGGTGGTGGTGACGGTCGTCGCCGTCGGTGATGTAGAGGCGGCTGCCTTCGAGCCGGAAGACGGTGACGTCGTCGTCCCCGCCGTGGACCTGGGCGCCGACCACCCACGGCCGTTCGGCGGGCAGTGCCGTGAAGGCCTCCCGGACCACGAGGGTGTGGGTGCCGTCCGTGGTGGACCAGGCGGCCTCGTCCTCGCCGCCGTCGGTCATCTCCCGCAGTTCGGCGCGCGGATAGCTGGAGCCGCCCGTCGTCACACCGTTGACGGCGGCCCGGAACCCGACCGCGCCGCAGCCGTCCTCGGCGCGGAACCAGGGGGCGGCGGAGAAGCCGGCCAGCTCCGGCTGGGTGATCTCGGCGGGGTCCTCCTCCTCGCCGGTGGGCAGGGTCAGTTTCCAGTCGGTCAGGTCGAGGACCTCGGAGGGGTACGCGCACCGAGCGGCGGCCGGGCGCTCCGCGGCCTGGGCGGGCAGCGTGAGGACGACCGTCGTAAGGGCCGCGGTGATGCCCACCGGCAAGCAGGTCCGCGTGCTGGGCATGGCGGGGTTTCCTTTCCTTCGGGTGTTCGGTTCGGGTCCTTCGGTGTTCGGCTCGGGCCGACGCGTACCGTAAGCCCCGCCCTCGGGACCGGTCCCGAAGTCCCGTGCCCCGGACCGCCGTTCACCCCTTC
This sequence comes from Streptomyces lincolnensis, assembly GCF_001685355.1. Classification (GTDB taxonomy): domain Bacteria; phylum Actinomycetota; class Actinomycetes; order Streptomycetales; family Streptomycetaceae; genus Streptomyces; species Streptomyces lincolnensis. The sequence goes on from NZ_CP016438.1 coordinate 3,339,287, forward strand.
CCCGCATGCGTGCGCCTGATGAAGGCTCTGGGTAGACACTGCGCACGGCAGGACCTACGCAGTAGGTTCGACCCAGCCGCGCACTCCTGGACCGGGGATGCGCGGAACGGACTCGACCGAGGGGGAAGAATCCGTGCGTTCCGGTGACCAGTTCGCCGACCGCTATGTCCTCAGGGAGGTCATCGGCGCGGGTCGGGGCGGTGACGTGTGGCTGGCCCACGACACGGTGGTCGGCCAGGACGTCGCGCTGAAACCGGAGGTGCCGGAGGGCGACCACGAGACCGCGGTGTCGAGGCTGTTGGGCGAGCCCCGCGCCATGGCCAAGTTCCGCGACCACCCCCACGTCGTGACCCTCCTCGACATCGTCACCGTGCCTCCCCGGGACGACCGGGCCGACGGGGACGACGGGGACGACGGGGACGTCCGGGGCGACAAGGACGGCGGCCCCGCGCGGACGTACTGGTTCGTCATGGAGTACGTTCCCGGCGGCGGCCTGGACCGGCAGCCGACCGTCTCTCCGGTGCGGGCGGCCCGTATCGGTGCCGAACTCGCCGACGCGCTGGCCGCGTTGCACGAGGAGGGCATCGTCCACTGCGACGTCAAACCCGCCAACATCGGCCTCACCCGGCGGGGTACGGCGAAGCTGCTGGACTTCGGTGCCGCCTACCGGGTCGGCGGCACGGACACCATCACGGTCAACGGCCCGTTCAGCTTCACTCCGGACTTCGCCGCGCCCGAGCTGGCCCGGGGCAATGTCCCCCGGCCCGCCTCGGACGTCTTCTGTCTGGCCGCCACCCTGCACGCCCTGGTCACCGGCGCGCCCCCGCGCGGCGGCGAACCCGGCGGGGCGGGGGCCCCGGGGCGGACGGGGGACGCCGAGGAGGACGCCGAGCGCCTGCGGCACTGGAGGGCCGAGCAGGGCGTCGTGGAGGTGGACGCCGACGCCGTGGGACCGCTGCACCCCGTGCTCACCGAGATGCTCCGGCGCGACCCGGGGCAACGTCCCGGCGCGGCCGAGGTCAAGCGCCGCCTGGAGGCCGTCGCCGGATCCGGCGTGGACTCCCTGGGACCCGGATCCGGCGCGGACGCCCCGGGCCCAGGTCCCGACACCGCCCGGGACCAGCCGGCCGGGCGGCGGCGGTGGCGCCGGCCGCTGGTCGCGACCGTCCTCGGCCTCAGCGCCGCCCTGGCCCTGGGGCTCGTCGTCGCCGACCAGGGCGACGACGGGAAAGCCTCCCCGCAGTCCGGGAGCGGGCTCGACAAGAACGCCTCGGACGGCGCATCGCGGGCCCTGATCGGCGATCCGCACACGGCCGACGTGTGCGAGCTGGCCGACCCCGCCGCCCTCGACCGGTTCGGAACCGCCGAACTCGACGTGGACTACGGCAACTTCGACCGCTGCGACATGCTGGTGCACGTCGACGACAAGACCCGTATCGACGTGTCGTTCCGGGTGCGCCGGGGCGCGCCGCCGGAGTCCTCGGAGCCGGCCACCACGGTCGGCAGGATCGGCATCCGGGAGGAGGAGTCGGAGAGCGACGAGTGCCGGCTGCTGCTCGCCCCCGAAGGCGAGAGCGACGGCAGCCTGGTCGGGGTCCGCGTCAACATGGGCGAGGGGTCCGTGGCCGGCGGCACCGCGGTGCTGTGCGCGGTCGCCCAGCAGGCCGCCCGCAGCGCGGCCGAGGACCTCGACCGCGGTCCGCTGCCCCGCCGTTCCCCCGCCTACCCGCGCGCCTCACTGGCCTGGGCGAACGCCTGCGAACTCCTCGACGCCAAGGCCCTGTCCGTCGTTCCGGGCATCAAGGCCGATGTGCCGGAGGTCGGCGTCGCCGACTGGAGCTGCGAGTGGACGAGCGACGTGGACGACCTGGACACGGAGATCACCTTCTTCCGCGACCAGCCCCGCTCCGCGGAGAACGGCACCACCCGCACCCTCAGCGGATACCGCACCGTCGTGGAACCCGACGACGGCGACACCTGTACGGCCTTCGTCGAGTACCGCAGGTACAGCGGCCAGGACTCCGAGACGGCCGCCGAGATGGTCCGCCTCGACATCAGCGGCAGGCGCGCCCCGGACCGGCTCTGCGAGCTGGCCTCCGGCCTCGCGACCTCCTCCGCCGCGGCACTCCGCGCCCGCTGACCGGGGCTCAGGGCCAGTCCGAGTCGTCCTCCATCAGCTCCAGGTCCGGCGGCACGAGCGTCGTGGACTCCACCAGTCCCTTGATCAGGTTGTGCAGCAGTCCGTTGTCCCCGGGGCGGCCCTGCGACTTGTCGTGCATCAGCGGGTACCGGAACCCGGTGCGGTCCAGCCGACGGCGCACGGCCTCGACCCGGTACTCGATCCGGCGCTCGTTCCAGTGGCCGTCCGGACGGAGATAGGCCAGTTGCTTGGCGGCCGTGGCGTACGTCAGGGGCCGCGGGTCCTCCTCGTAGAGGAGATAGCGCTGGCCGAGGACGACCAGCAGCAGCCGTTCGTCGTCGTCGAGCGCCCAGGTCTCCGGCCGTACGGTCTCGGCGCGCCGCCGCGACACCGGGCCCTGGTCGTCATGGCCCGACACATACAGCTCGACCAGGTGTTCGCGGTAGCCGGAGCCCTTCACGAACAGCGGGGTGTAGCCGGTGTCGAGGGGGATCGGCTCTGTGGTCAGGTGCATCATCCGGCCGCGCGGCAGGCGCACGAGCTGCTGCCCGGTGTTGCGCAGCCACCACAGCCCCTGGCGGTACGTCAGCTCGCCGTGCCGCCGGCTCACCCGCAGGTCGTCCACGCCGACACCGAGGTCCACCTCCGGCTCGTCACCGCGTCCGAAGCAGAGGGTCAGGCCCGGCCGGGGCGGGGCGCTGAGCTCCCCGGTGACGGTGCGGGCGTGCAGGGTTCCCGGCGTGGCGGGCGCGACTCCACGCGCGAGGCTGGCGGAGAGGGACATCGCTGATCTCCTCGGTTCACGGGTCTTCCGGCACGTCGGTTCAGGGGTCTTCCGGCACGTCGGTTCGTGGGTCTCCGGCACGCGTACGACGTATCCGCACCAGTGTGCGCACCCGCTCCGGGACCCCTCCCCACAACGGGCCGGTATAAAAAGGGCTGCCCCGACGAGGGGGTCGACGGCACTCACGGGTGGACGAGTTGAGGGGGACCGATGGGCGGGAGCAGGAGTCGGGTCGGCGTCGTCGTGACGCTGGCCCTGATGGCGGCACTCACCGGCTGCGGCGCGAGCGGCGGCCGGGACGACGGCGCCGTGGAGGGGGCGGAGTCGTCGTCCACGAGCGCGCCGGCAGAGACACGGCAGCCGCCCTCCCTCTCCCCCACGCCCACGCCCTCGCGCGAGGCGGCCGACGGCACCGATGTCGGCGCCTGCTTCGACGGCAGCTGCGAGATCGCCGTGTCGAAGCCGACGCGCGTCAAGGTCGACAGCCGCTTCCGCGTCCCCAACCTCCGGGTCACGAAGATCACGGCCGACACGGTCGTCGTCGAGTCCTCGGGTCCCGGCACCTTCCTGCGCACCTCCCTCGCCGAGGGCGGCACCGGGATCCAGAACGGCATCGGTTTCCGTCTGAAGTCCCTGGAGAACGGCACGGCGGTGCTGGAGTTCTTCGCCGACTGAGCGTGGGCCGACGTCCCGGGCACGGGCTCAGGCGCGCGGCGGCCGGGCGGCGCGGGGACGCATGACGAGCGCGGCGACGTGGTAAGTGCACGGCGTGGCACCGGTGTTGGCGTATCCGTGGGTGACGTCCGCGGCGAGTACACCGAGTCGCCCGCGTCGCAGCCCGGCGGCAGTGTGGTGCGGATCCACTCGAAGTGCACGCCGGGCACCACCGAGGTCAGGACGGTGCGCCGCCGGCCGCCCGGCTCGTCGACGCTGTCCTGCTCGGCGGCGCGCCGCACGACGACGGTGGGCGCCTTCTGGCCGCGCTCGACCGACGACAGCATGCTCACACTCGAGCGCTCTGTCTCTCTGGCCCTGTTTCGCTGTTTCTCTATTTCTCTATAGTGAAACTCGCTGCTATGAGAAATGAGCATCCCGTGACAGCACCCGGGGCGGTCGTCCGCCCGGCGACCCCCGCCGATCTCAAGGCCGTGGCCGAGATCTTCACGCACTACGTCCTCCACACCGTGGCCACCTTCGAGGAGACCCCGCCGACGGTCGCCGACTGGGAGCGCCGGCTGGCCGACCTCACCGGCCGGGGGCTGCCGTTCCTCGTCGCCGAGTCGGAGGGCACGGTGGTCGGCTTCGCGTACGCGGCGCCCTGGCGCCCCAAACCGGCGTACCGGTACACGGTGGAGGACACGATCTACCTGGCGCCCGAGGCCACCGGCCGGGGCCTGGGCGCCGCCCTGCTCGGCGCGCTCGTCACCGAGTCCGCCCGGGCCGGGGCCCGGCAGATGATCGCCGTCGTCGCGGACACCGGCAGCGACGCCTCCCGCGCCCTGCACCGCCGCTTCGGCTTCACCGACGCCGGCCTCCTGACCGAGGTCGGCCACAAGCACGGCCGTCGGATCAGCACGTATCTGCTCCAACGGAGCCTGGGGTAGGCCCCGGAGCTTCTCAGCTCTCGCCGGATCGCATGCGCCCGGCGATCCCGGTCGCCCTGCCCATCAGCCCTTCGAGCGGCCCGCGCCGGAAGAAGCGGGACCACAGGGTGGCGAGGACGGTGATGGACGCGATGAAGCCGAGCAAGGTGTACAGCGGCGGGACGGTCATCTTCTCAGTGCTCAGGAGCCAGATGGCGACGATGTGGAAGACGTACGCCGTCAGCGACATCGAGCCGACCGCGATGACGGGCCCGGCCAGGCGGCGCAGCCGGGGGAAGGCGTCCATGGCGGCCAGGCACGCGGTGATCACCAGGATCGCCACACCCGTGGCGGCCACGATGGACGGGGTCGCCTCGCTGTGCGGGGCGGAGGCCAGCATCCCGGCGGGGGTGTCGCCGAAGATGCCGATGCTGTCGGGCGACACGGACGGCGCGGACGACCCCGACGGCACGGACGACGGCACGGACGACATGCCCTGCCCCGCTTCGGCCTTACGGACGGCTTCGGCGGCACCGGGTACGAGACGCAGCGCCAGCCAGGAGCCGCCGTAGCCGGTGACGGCAAGGGCGGCGCCGGTGAGGGCGAGGCGTATCCGGACAGCCGTGGCGGCCAGGTCGCAGCGGGCGACGGCCATACCCGCGATGACGAACGGGACCCAGGTCAGGGCCGGATAGCCGCCGGTGAAGAACAGTGAGACGGGGCCGTCGGCCTGGCCGTAGGAGAGGAACACGCGGCCGCCGACCAGCGGCTTCAGCGCGTACAGCAGCTGCGGGCCCACCAGGGCCCAGCCCGCCGCGATCAGCGCCAGCGGCCTGGCGCCCAGCCGGTACAGCGGCAGCACGAGCAGGAAGAACAGGCCGTAGAAGGCGAGGATCGGCACGACCGGGGTGCCGGTCAAGGTCAGAGCGGTGCCCAGGGCGATCAGGATCACGGCCCGGATGATCACCTTGGCGACGGCCTGACGGCCGGCCAACCCGGTCTTCGGTGTGCGGCGCCCGGTGATGAGGGCGACCGCGAAGCCGGCCAGGACGGCGAACAGGGCGGAGGAGCGGCCTTGCGCCGGCTCCATCAGGGAGCCGATGACACCGTCCTGGCCCGGGGCGGGGCCGACATGGACCGCGTACATGCCGAACACGGCCAGGCCGCGGGCCAGGTCCAGCCCGATCAGCCGGCCCACTCCGGGCGCGCCGGTCGACGGCCTGGTGTGCTCGCGTTCGGGGGACGGTGCGTCGGCCGCCACGGAGTGCGGGTGATGTGTCATGCCGTTCAGGCTGGAGTCCGGGCCGATCAGGGAGTATCCGGCAGAAGACCGCGGTGCCCCTGCCGACCGGAGGGCGATACCCCGCCGTGTGGCTGGAGCTGCCGCTCGTCGGGCGGCGGGGGCCATGCCGGGCCTTAGGGTCGACTCGGCATGAGCCGGGTGGCAGGGACAAGGGTGAGGCGGAGCACGTGATCCGGGTAGTGGTGGTGGACGACGAGGCGCTGGTCCGGTCGGGGTTCGGGCTCATCCTTGGCGCGTCCGAGGACATCGAGGTCGTCGCGACCGCGAACGGCGGCGAGGCGGTCGAGACCGTCCGCCGCGAACGGCCCGACGTGGTGCTGCTGGACATCCGGATGCCGGACGTCGACGGGCTCACCGTGCTGCGCCGGCTTCGGGGGATGCCGCACGCTCCGGTCGTGGCGATGCTGACCACGTTCGACGCCGACGAGTACATCCTGACCGCGCTGCACTCCGGCGCGGCCGGTTTCCTGCTCAAGGACACCGAGCCGGAGCAGCTCGCCCACCTGGTGCGCACCCTCGCCGCGGGCGGTGTGGTGCTCTCCCCCAAGGCGTCGCGGACCCTGCTGCACAGCCATCCCGGCACCGAGGCGGCCGTCGACGAGGAGGCGGCCCGCGTCCGGCTCCTCACCGCCCGCGAGCGCGATGTCCTCGTCCTGGTCGCGGAGGGCCTGTCGAACGCCGACATCGGGACGCGCATCCACCTGGGTGCCGGCACCGTGAAGGACCACGTCAGCGCGATCCTCACCAAGCTGCGGGTGACCAGCCGGGTGCAGGCCGCGCTGCTGGCGCAGCGGGCCGGGCTGCTCGACGAGCGCCCCCGGCCGGGGGCCGGACGGTGAGCCGCGCCCGCGCGCTGTGGAAGCGGGTGCCCGCGCCGGTCGTCGACATCCTCGTGGTGGCGGTGGCCGCCCTGGACCTGTCGCTGAACCTCATGGGGGACCACACGCCCCTCGGTGTCTCGCTGGCCGCCGTCGGCTGCGCCGCACTGGCCTTCCGGCGCCGGTTCCCGCTCGCCGTCTTCCTGCTCACCCTGCCGGCCGGGCTGACGCAGGACGTCCCCATCGCGGTGCTCGTGGCGCTGTTCACCCTGGCCGAACGCTCCCGCGACCGCCGTCTCCTGGCGGTGTGCGTCGCCCTGTCCGCCCTCGCGAGCAGTACGCCGTGGCTCCCCGTGGCCCCGGTCGACCGGACCATGACCCTGGTCTTCTTCGTGTACGGCCTGGCGACCGCCGCGGCCCCGGTCCTCTTCGGCCAGCTCCTCCAGGCGCAACGCGACCTCGCGCGGCGGCTGGCGGAGATCGAGGAGGCCAGGGAGCACGAGCGGACCCTGCACGCCCAGGCGGTCCTGGCCCGCGAACGCGCCCAGCTGGCCCGCGAGATGCACGACGTGGTCTCCCACCAGGTCAGCCTGATCGCCGTACGCGCCGGGGCGTTGCAGGTCGCCACCAAGGACGCGGACGCCAAGGAGGCCGCCCGCACGATCCGTTCGCTGAGCGTCACCACGCTCGACGAACTGCGCACCATGGTCACCCTGCTGCGCGCCTCCGGCGGCCACGCCACCGAGCCGACGCCTCAGCCCACCTTGGCCGACCTGCACAAACTGGTGGAGTCGAGCGGCACCCACGCGCGGTTGTCCGGAGCGCTGCCGTCCACCGTGGGCACCCCCGCGCAGCGGGCCCTCTACCGTACGGTCCAGGAGGCGCTGACCAACGTCCGCAAGCACGCCCCCGGCGCCACGGTGCGCGTCGAGCTGTGGCAGGACGGCGATGACGTCGGAGTGACCGTCACCAACTCACCGCCGACCCGCCCTTCCCTGTCCCTGCCCGGATCGCAGCACGGCCTGGTCGGCCTGCGGGAACGGGCCGACATCCTGCACGGCACCCTGGAGGCGGGCCCGGCCGCGGACGGCGGCTACCGGGTGCGGCTGCGGATCCCGCTCAGTACGGACTGACCGGTTCAGTACGGACTGACCGGCGAGGCCAGGAGCTGGGTGGCCGCCAGTCGCGCGTACAGGCGGTCCTGGGCCACCAGTTGCTCGTGGGTGCCCACCGCCCGTACCCGTCCGGCGTCCATCACGACGATCCGGTCGGCGCCCGTCACCGTCGACAGCCGGTGGGCCACCACCAGCACGGTGGTGTCGCGGGCCACCTCCGTGACGACGTCCCGCAGCGCCAGCTCGTTGACGGCGTCGAGCTGCGAGGTCGCCTCGTCCAACAACAGCAGGCGGGGCCGCCGCAGCAGGGCGCGGGCGATGGCGACGCGCTGCCGTTCGCCGCCCGACAGCTTCGAGCCGCGGTGCCCGACCGGGGTGTCCAGGCCGTGGGGCAGGCGCTCGACGAGGGTGTCGAGCCTCGTGCGGGCCAGGACGTCGCGGATGTCGTCGTCCGTCGCGCGGGGCGCCGCGAGGACCAGGTTCTCCCGCAGCGTGCCGGCCAGCACCGGAGCGTCCTGCTCGACGTATCCGATGGCGGACCGCAGTTCGGACAGGGGCCAGTCGCGTACGTCCTCGCCGTCGACCAGGACCCGGCCGCCGGTCGCCTCGTGGAACCGCTCGATGAGCGCGAAGACCGTCGACTTGCCCGCTCCGGAGGGGCCCACGAAGGCGGTCGTCCCGGCGCCCGGCGCCTCGAAGCTCACCTGCCGGTGGATGGGCGGCAGGCCGGCACGGTAGCGGAAGGACACGTCCTCGAAGCGGACCGACGCCGGACCCTGCCTGGGCGGGAGGCCGGTGCGCCGGGCGGTCGGCTCCGTCGAGAGGCGTTCGACGTGCGCGATCCGGGAGATCGCGGCCGCCCCCTCCTGATAGGAGGACACGGCCTCGACCAGCCTGGACACCGGCTCGATCAGATAGAAGAGGTACAGCAGGAAGGCGATGAGGGTGGACACGGGGATCTCCCCCGTCGCGACCCGCGCCCCGCCGACCGCGAGCACCGCCAGAAAGGCGAGCTGTACGGCGAGTTCGTCCGCCGAGCCGGCCACGGCCTCCCACTTGGCGCTCTTGACGCCGTGCCGCCACGCCCGCCGGGCCGCCGCCTCCACCCGGGCGGTCTCCCGCTCCTCGGCACCGGACGCCTTCACCGTGCGGAACGCCCCGAAGGCCCGCTCCAACGCGACGGAGATCTCCCCGACCGCCTCCTGCGAGCGTTCGGTGGCGCGGGCGATCCTCGGCATCACCAGCGCGGTGGCCCCGCCGACCAGCACGACCACGCCGAGGGTCACACCCAGGAGCACGACGTCCAGGAACGCCATCATCACGATCGCCGCCACGAAGGCCACCGCGCCGGTGGCCGCGGAGACGACCGCCTGGGTGCTGACCGCCCGCAGCAGCGTGGTGTCCGAGGTGACCCGGGACATCAGGTCACCCGGCGGGATCCGCTCCCACTCCGGGATCCGCAGCCTCAACAGCCGCCCCACCAGGGTGCGTCGCGCGGCCAGGACCACCGACTCCGCGGTCCGCCCCAGCACATACGCGCCGCACGCCTCGACCGCCGTGCCCAGCACCACCAGCACGGTGAGCCCGATCAGGATCCCGGCGACGGTCTCGCCCGTCGCGAGCCGGTCCACCAGTGTCTTCGTGGCCAGCGGCTGCAACAGTCCCCCGGCGGCCCCGACCAGGGCGCACAGCAGGCCGAGGGCGACGGCCCACCGGTGCGGACGGACGTACGCCCACAGGGCCTTGACCGTCTGACGGCCGGACAGGGGCGTCTCATCCGTCGTCGGGGCGGATGCGGTGTTCACAGGATTCCTTCCTTCGCGGCGTGTGTCGGCCTCCAGCCTGTGATCGCGAACGCCCCGCGCCCATCCGGCAACCGGCGGGTCCACCCCCGTCGAGTGGCTGAAGGCCGGTGGGCGGGGCGGTACCCGCCGACCGGCGGGGCCGTCACCGAAGCCTGCCGGATGGTCCGCCGCCCGGCGCCGACGCGACTGTCGGTGCATGACACAGACACAGCCACCGCAGGACACGTCAGCCCCGCGGGAGACATCGCCGCCTCAGTCCTCCACCCCGCCCGGCCCTTCGATGGGACGCCTCGTCGGGGTGGACCTGGCGCGTGCGCTGGCGGTGTTCGGCATGTACGTCGTCCACATCGGTCCCGCGCTGTCGGCCACGGACGGTGTCGGCAGCTGGATCCGGTACCTCTCGGACGGGCACTCCTCGGTCCTGTTCGCCACCCTCGCCGGGTTCTCCCTGATGCTGCTCGCCGGCCGCCGCGAGCCGAAGACCGGCCTGGCCGGCCGGCAGGCGAAGGCCAGGATCGCGATCCGCGCCGTCGTCCTGCTGGCCCTGGGCACCGCGATGGCGATGGAGTACGGGGGCGTGGTCATCCTCGGCTTCTACGGGGTCTACTTCCTGCTGGCCCTGCCCCTGGTGCGCCTGAGCGCCAGGACACTCGCGATCACCGCGGCCGGCCTCGCCCTCGTCACACCCCAGCTGTCGTTCGCCCTGAACTCCGTGCTGACCGAACCGGTCCGGCAGAGCATCAACGCCTACGACCCGCTCCACCGGCTCAGTGACGTGGGAGTGCTCGACCTGCTGTTCACCGGCTTCTACCCGACGATCACATGGATCTCGTTCGTGGTCGCCGGTATGGCGCTGGCCCGCCTCGACCTGTCCCGGGCCACCGTCCAGTGGCGCCTGGCCGCGTTCGCGGCCGCCCTCACCGCGGCCGCGTACGGCCTGTCCCTGCTGCTGGCCGGCAAGGACGCGCTGCGGAGCACCGCGGAGGACGGAGGGCCGTCCGGCGGCTCCGGAGCGATGTCCGGCGGCTCCGGGTCGATGCCCCCCGACGGCGCGTCACTCGAACGCGAGGCCTCGTCGCTCCTGACGGCCGGGCCGCACAGCGGCACCACGTTCGACATCATCGGCAGCGTGGGAGTGGCGATCCTCGTGATCGTGGGCGCGACGGTGGCGATGGACCGCCTGCCGCGACTGCGCCGCCTGGCCCAGCCGGTCGTCGCCGTGGGCACCATGTCCCTGACCGCCTACGTGGGCCACTTCCTCGCACAGTCCGCGCTGTCCATGCCCAGCGGGAAGAGCAGCCAGCAGTCCTGGGTGCCGCTGCTCCTGTTCGTCCTCGGGGCGACCGTGTTCGCCGCGATCTGGTCCCGCTTCTTCCGCCGCGGCCCCCTGGAGTACCTGCTCAACGCCGCCACCAGGCCGGCGCAGCGCATCCGGTGACAGGTCCCGCCTCAGTCGGCCAGCGTCTTGAACGTCCGTCGGTGCCAGACGAGCGGATTGCGCTCGTCGTCGGCCATCATGGCGAGCACCCGCAGCACGATGATGTCGTGGTCGCCGGCCGGGTAGGTGTGCTCGATCGTGCACTCCAGCCAGACCGGCGCACCCTCAAGGAAGATCGCTCCGGATGCCGCTTCCGCCGTGCCGAGGCCGGCGAACCGGCCCTGCTTGCCGGGGGACGCGAGTTGCCGGGCCTTGCCACTGTGCTCCTGGCCCAGGACGGATACTCCGATCGCCTGCGCGCGGGACAGCGCCGGCCAGGTCGTCGAGGTGTGCTGCACGGCGAAGGAGACCAGGGGCGGGTCGGCGGAGATCCCGACGGCGAACGACGACACGATCATCACGGTCGGGTCGCCGTGGACGCGGGCCGAGAGGGCGGCGACTCCTGACGGGAAGGCGGCGAACGCCCTCTTCAGCTCGCCGGGATCCGAGGTGAGGGCTTCCATGGTGGTCATCGTGCGGTCCTCGTCTTCGCGGTGTCGAGCACGGTCCGGCCCCACCGCCCGGCCCAGCGGGCGAGTGAGTCATCCGTCGTGTAGGTGGAGTCGAGCTGGTAGAGGCCCTGCGCCGGGCAGATCGCGCCGAGTTCCACGAGCACGGGCTTGAGCGTGAGTTCGGGGGCGAGCGCGTGCGCTGGTCCCGCACCGAGCATGAGGGGCAACGCCACCTGGCCCGCCAGGCCGGTCGCCGTGGGGAACTGGTCGAGGAAGATCTTGAGCAGGCCGGTGTACGTGCCCTTGTAGGTGGGGGATGCCGCGATCACGATGTCGGCGGACCGCACCCGCTCGACGGCCGCGGTGACGTCCGGGTCGCCCCAGGCGACCAGACCGGCCCCGAGCGCGGCGACTTCGAGGACCTCGCAGTCCAGTTCCAGGGCCGTGGCGAGGCGTTCGGCGGCGTCGCGGGTGCGCGAGCCGGGCTTGGGGTTTCCGATGACGGCGACGGCCTTCATCAGGCGACTCCTGTGGGTAGACGGGGTGCGGTGGCGGACACCGCGGGAGATCCGGCCCCGGGGTCGTCGACGCGGAGGAACACGGATGCGAGGAGACAGGGCAGTCCGGCGGCGGCGAGGCCGCCGAGGGTGGCGGCGTAGCCGAACCCGGCCAGGAGAACGGCGCTGACCGCGCTGCCCAGCACCGCGCCGAGTTGCTTCATGGCGTTGAAGGTTCCCGACGCCGCCCCGACCTCGTCCGGGGCGACCGTGGTCACCGCCGCGATCGACAGGGGCGACCAGACGAACGAGTTGCCCACCCCGTACACCGCGAAGGCCGCGGTCAGGGCGGGGACGGGTGCGTCGGCCGCGACGAGTACCGCCGAGGCTCCGATGGACAGGACGAGCGCCGAAGAACCGATGGCGGCGACGGCACGTGGTCCGATTCCGTTGTTGAGCCGGGCCGAGAAGGGGGCACCGAGCAGGCACACCACACCCATCGGTACGAGGGTGAGTGCCGCCGCGCCGGGGGCCAGCCCGCGCTCCTGCTGGAGGTAGAGCATCAGGGGGATCATGGCCGAGCCCGCGCAGAAGGCCGCGGCGGCGCCGCCCCAGGCCGCGATGACGAATCCACGGCTGTGCAGCAGCGCGACCGGCACGAGCGCGCGCTGTCCGTCGCGGCGTTGCAGCCAGACGACGGCCGCGACGACCAGCACGCCGACGACAGCGAGAAGCGAGCGCGGTACGCCCCACACGTGGGCGCTCGCGGCGTCCGTGCCCTGGATGCCGAGGACGAGCGCGCCGACGCCCGTGGCGTTCGCGCAGATCGCCCACACCGGGATGCCCGCCTTCTGGCGTGGCAGGGCCGGGACGAACGCGGCCACGGCGACCATGGCGGCGACGCCGACCGGGACGTTGACCCAGAACACCGCGGGCCAGCCGCCGGCGGCGACGAGCAGGCCGCCGACGAGCGGCCCGGCGGCCACCGCGGCTCCGCCGACCGCGCCCCAGATGCCGAGCGCGACGGCGAGGCGCGGCGGCTGGAACAGCGCCTTGATGAGGGTGAGGCACTGCGGTGTCATCAGCGCGGCACCGATGCCCTGGACCACCCGCCAGCCGATGAGTTCCCCGACGGTGGTGGCCAGCGCGCACAGCAGCGATCCGAGGGTGAACGCCGCGAGTCCGATCAGGTGGACGCGCCGGTGGCCGTAGCGGTCGCCCAGGCGTCCCGCGGTGATCAGGGGGACCGCGTAGGCGATGAGGTAGGCGCTGTTGACCCAGATCGCGAGGGTCTCGCTGGTGTGCAGGCCGGTGATCAGCGCGGGCAGCGCGACGGAGGTGACGGTGCTGTCCAGCAGCAGCATGAAGAACCCCGCGCACAGGCTGCCGAGGGCGAGCCAGTGGCGTCGCTCGCTCCCTGCGGTCATCTCACACCGCCAGGTTCTCGCGCAGCGTGGCGCCGGTGGGGGCCGGCGCGAGGGCACCGCGGCGGCGCAGCTCGGGCAGCAGCAGCTCGCCGATCTCGGTCAAGCCCGAGGGCATGGCCAGCGGGCTGGAGATCATGTAGCCGCCGCGTGATCCGGTGGCGGCGAAGTTCTCCTGCAACGCGTCGGCGACGGTGGCGGGGTCGCCGACGACACTGTGGTCGAGACCCGTGGCCCGGCCGCGACCGTGCGTGAAGAACTCGGCGCGGCTCATCGTGTGGTCCTCGCCGAACTCCGCGATGAGCGAGGCGACGAGGCCCGCGGGGCTCGCGTTGGCCGCGACGAGCTCGTCACGCAGCTCGGCCAGGCGGAAGGAGTGCGGCAGGGTCGACAGGTCGTAGCCGGCGTTGTGCGACAGGTACGTGGCGACGGCTTCCTCGTTCCAGAACTCGTGGACCGAGTCGCGGCGTGCCCGTGCTTCGGCCGTCGTGCGACCGACGATGACCTGGGTGGCCCAGAGGATGCCCATGCGGTCCGGGTCGCGCCCCTCGGCGAGGAGGGCTTCGTCGAGCAGCTCGCGGTGGCGCTGCTGGGCGGTGAGGCTGCCGCCGAAGCCGAAGACGAGATCGGCGAACCGCGCCGACGCGGCGATGCCCCGGGGCGAGTTGCCCGCCTGGACGATCAGCGGGTGGTGCTGCGGACCGGGGACCGACGCCAGCGGGCCCTTGACGGTGAAGAAGCGCCCCTCGTGGTCGATCGGACGCACCTTCGCCGGGTCGGCGAACCGGCCCGTGCTCCGGTCGCGGACGATGGCGTCGGGCGCCACCGAGTCCCACAGCGCGCGGCAGACCGCGATGAACTCCTCCATCCGCTCGTAGCGCAGGCCGTGGTCCATCAGCTCGCCGAACCCGTAGTTCGCCGCGTCCGCGCCGCGCGTCGACGCCACCACGTTGAAGGCGATGCGCCCCCTGGTCACGTGGTCGAGCGAGTTCAGCAGCCGGGCGACGTAGAACGGGTGCATGAACGTCGAGGAATAGGTCAGCCCGAAGCCGATCCTCTCGGTCACGGTGGACATGGCCGCGATGACCGGCGACATGTCGTGGCGCGGCCACTGGATGCCCCACTCCACGGCCGGTTCGATACTCCCCCGCCAGGTGCTGGGGATGCCGCTGCCGTCACCGAAGAACAGCATCCCGACGCCGGCGCGTTCGGCCGTCCGCGCCAGTTCCATGAACATGCGTACGTCCGGGAAGTCCAGCCCGACCCAGGAGCCCTGCCGGGCCCACGCACCCTCGGTGTGGGTGAAGGAGAGGTCGTAGCCGATGTGCATGCCGGTCACCGTGCCGCCTTCTTCCACAGGCCCACGACCTCGTCGGTGTCGCTGAGCACGGCCACGTTGAGTCCCAGCTGGGTGAGGGCCGCGGCGTTGACGTCGAGGTCGTAGGCGGCCGTGGCGTCCCGGGGGACGACGACGGGCCAGTCCAGTTGCAGGGCGTCCTGGGCGGTCGCGTAGACGCAGCACTCGCTCGTCAGGCCCACGACGGTGAGCCAGCCGCGGCCGGCCGCGCGCAGCCGCGCGTCGAGGTCGGTGCCGAGGAAACCGCTGTACGCCCGCTTGACCACACGCGTTTCGCCCTCGGCGGGCCGCGTCCGGTACCACTCGGCCCCCGACGTGCCGAGGACGCACGGCTCGGCCGGGCCCATGGGGGCGTCGTAGTCGCCCCCGCGCAGCCAGTTGCTCGAACGCCACGGCCGGGCGGGCTCACTGCCCAACTCGACCCAGACGACGGGCACCGCGGCCGCGCGGGCGGCGTCGACGAGGGCGCCGACGCGGGTGACCGCCCGGTCGAGGGCCGACAGGGCGGCATCTGTCAGGCCGTAGTCCTTCAGGCGTTCCGGATCGGCGAAGTCGCGCTGCACGTCGACCACGACCAGCGCGGGCCCGCTGCCGGGCCGGGTGAGGTGGGCGAGCTGTCTGTCCCGCAGGTCGGACGTCATCCCGCCACCTCGTCACGGGCGCGCAGGACCGGCAGCACCGTCTCGCCGAACAGCAGCATGTCCTCGTCGTACTCCGGGAAGATCAGCATCAGCCCGTCGAGGTCGGCCTCGCGCACGATGTACTCGATGTGCTCGGTGACCGTCCGCGCCGATCCGGCGACGTACGGGGTCTGGAACGCCGCCTCGCCGCCCGCGCCGTCGGCCCACGCGCGGGCCTGGTCCTCGGGGATGCCCCAGGTGCGGCGCATGTGGGCCAGTGCCTCGCGGTCGAGGCCCGCGCCCCACTCCTTGACCTTCTTGGCGGCCAGTTCGTCGGTCTCGTCCTGGACGACGGTGAGCATCGAGTAGGTCTTGCAGACACGTCCCTCGGCCCTCGCCCGGGCGTGGACGTCCGCCGAGAGCGTCCGCATCTCGTCGAGGCTTTCGGCGGCGAGGAAGGCGCCGTCGGCGTACCTGGCCTGGAAGCGCCGGGCCTCCTGCGACCTCCCCGCGTTGATGAGGGTCGGGCGGGTGGCCGGGTGCGGGCGGGACTCGCAGTCGACGAGGTCGAAGTACGGCGTGCTCATGGTGACGGAGTCCTCGGTCCACAGCCGGGTGACCGCCTCCGTCCACAGCTCCGTCATCTCGTAGCGGTCCGCGTGACCGAGCCGCGGGTCCCACTCCCCGAACTGCTCGAACTCGCCCGCGTAGGAGCCGTTGACGATGTTCATGCCGGCGCGGCCACCGGAGATGTCCTGGAGGGTGGCGACCATCTTCGCGGCGATGGCGGGGTTGTGGACGTTCGCGTGCAGGGTCGCCCAGATCTTGACGCGGCTGGTGGCCTCGGCGAGCGCCGCCATCATCGTCATCGACTCCAGCGAGCGGCCCCAGTGGTCGGTGCTGCCGCCGAAGCCGCGCCACTTCGCCATCGACATGACGAAGTCGAGGCCGATGGTCTCCGCGTGCAGGGCGGCGCGCTTGTTCCACTCGTAGTTCGCCTCGGGATGCGGGGCGGTCGTGGACAGCATCCATCCGCCGTTCCCGATGGGGAGGAAGATTCCGTACTCTTTCGCGGGCACGTGTGTGCGCCTTTCCGTGAGGTTCCTGCGGCTACGGGGCGGGCCAGACCAGCTTGTCGTCCGCGTGGACGGCCTTGACGTACGAGGTGTCGAACCATCCCTCGGCCCGGCCGGCGGTCACGCTGTCGGGCACGATCCCGAACCGGTGCAGCATGTCCACGATCCCCGCGACGTTCTTCGGGTCGATGGCGCCCAGCGGCCGGCCGGCCGTCGGATGGTCCTTCACGATCTGAGTCTCGGTCTTCCAGATGGCCGTGTTCAGTTTCTTGTCGTACGTCGGTCCGGACAGCTGTGCCGCGTACCCGACACACTCGGCGATGTGCTTGTCGTCGGCGCCGCAGTAGTCGTAGGCGTGCAGGGCGGCGCGCAGGATGTCCTCGACGGCGTGCGGGTGCGCCTTGGCGAACGCCGGGTCGACCGCCATCGCGCCGAGCGAGCTCGGGACGCCGTAGTCGATGGGCTTCCACACCGTGACGGCGTCGCCGGCCGCCCTGAGCTGGTTGGGCTCGTTGGAGACGAACCCCGTGAGGGCTTCGAGGCCGCCCTGCCTGCGCGGCAGTACGGAGGGGTCGTAGCCCTGTTTGACCAGCTTGAGCGAGTCCCACCGGACTCCGGCCTTGACCAGCATCGCCCGGACGGTGGCCGGCACGTAGCCCTTGTGGCCGACGACCTTGCCGTCGAGCTGGGTCAGCCTGGTGATGTCCTTGTTCGTCATCAGGACCTCCAGGCCGGCGTTCGAGTACGAGGAGATGCCTGTGATGTCGATCCCGTTGGCCCGGGCCTGGATGACGTCCTGCTCGGCGACGGGACTCACGGTCGCCCGGCCGCCGGCGAGCAGCTTGGTGTTCTGCGCCGTGTCGCCGGTGCCGGGCTTGAGGACCACGTTCAGGCAGAGGTCCTTGAAGTAGCCGAGCCTGCTCGCGGCGATGTACTCGAGGATCGACACCGACGACTGGTACTGGTACCCCGACAGGTAGGTGATCGTGCCGGCGGCCTTGTTCTGGGCGCACCGCTCGGCGGAGATCGCGGACCCTTCCGAGCCGGTCGAGGTACCGGCGCCGGCCTCCGAGCCGCATCCGGCGACGCCGGCCGTCAGCGCGATCGCGGCGAGGGCGGCGAGCCCCGATCTCATGGGACGGGACTGCACAGGTGACATGGGTGAGGTGGGTGACATGGGTGACTACTCCGAACTGGCGGTGACCGCCGGGGAACGGTGCGGATGAGGGCATGCGTCGCCGAGCCCCCGCCGTCGCGGGCCACGGGGCGCCGGGAGGTGAGCGGTGTCAGTCGTGGGCGCTGTCGTGCCAGTGGAGAACGCGGCGCTCGACCAGCGTCACGGCGAGCAGCAGCAGCACACCCATGACCGCGAGGACGAGGATCGAGGCGTATACGACCGGCAGCTGGTTCATGGACGAGGCCGTGCTGATCGCGGTGCCCAGGCCCCGGGTCGATCCCGACGCCGACATCTCGGCCACCACGGCGCCGACGATCGACAGCGGGAGGACGATGCGCAGCGCCGCGAACAGGTACGGCAGCGCGTTGGGGATGCGCACGTGCCACAGCAGCTCGAAGCGGCCGGCATCCATCGTCCGGTACACCTGCACCACCTGCTGCGGCACGGACCGCAGACCGGTCGCGGCGTTGATGAGGACCGGGAAGAAGCAGATCAGGCCGGCGATGACGAGTTTGGGCAGCGGACCGAAGCCGAAGGCGACGACCAGGGCGGGTGCGATCGCCACGAGCGGGGTGACGTTGAGCACGACGGCGATCGGCATGACGGCCCGGCGCAGGAGCGGGAGTTCGGTCGTCAGCACCGCCAGCGCGAACGCGGCGACGAAGCCCATCGCGAGGCCGGCCACCGCTTCTCCCAGGGTGACCAGGGCGTTGTCGACGTAGTAGCCGAGCTGGGTGGTGAGCGAGCTGCCGATGGCCGACAGCGGCGGCAGCAGGTAGGGCAGTTTCTCGGCTCCCCACTGCCACAGGGCGGCGAGGAACGCCAGCATGACGAGGAGGGGCGCCCAGACGGAGGGGCGGATCCAGGCGATCCGGGACCTCGGATGCCTGAGGCTGAAGCGCGACGGTCCGGTGGGCTGCTCCGTCTCGGCCGCCGGGGTGGTGCGTTCGTCGGTAACGGTCATCTCCACGCCCCGCTCAGGCGGCTTCGCCGTGCCAGGCACGGCGCAGTCGGTCTCGGACCAGGTCCTCGTACTCGTGGAAGCGGCGCTCCCCGAAGAGGCGGTCACCGCGTGGCCGGGGCAGGTCGACGTCGATGACGTCCACGATGCGGCCGGGGCCCGGGGCCATGACGACCACGGTGTCGGAGAGCCGGACGGCCTCGGACACGGAGTGGGTGACGAACAGGACCGTCGTCTTCAGCTCGTCCCACAGGTCGAGCAGCTGGTCCTGGAGGCTCTCGCGGGTGAACTCGTCGAGGGCCGAGAACGGCTCGTCCATGACGAGTACGTCGGGCCGCAGGCCGAAGGCCCGTACGATCGCGGCGCGCTGCCGCATGCCGCCGGAGATCTGGGCCGGCAGCTTGTCCATGGCCTCGCCGAGACCCGCTTTGACGAGGAGGTCCCGCATGTCGGGGGCGGACGGCGCGGCCTGGCGTTGCCCGGAACCGGCGATGCGCTCACGGCGTCCGGCCGACCCCTTGTTGATCTTCTGCGGCAGAGTGACGTTCCGCAGCACGGACAGCCACGGCAGCAGGGCGGGGCTCTGCGGCACGAGCCCGATCATCTTGGCGGCGCATGCCTGCGCCGGCGGGACGCCGTGCACCCGGACCTCGCCGCGGTCGGGCCGTTCGAGGCCGGCCACGATGCGCAGCAGGGTCGACTTGCCGCAGCCGCTGGGCCCGATGAGGCTGACGAAGCGGCCGGGTGGCACCGTCAGATCCACGTCGTCGAGGGCATTCGTCGCGGCGGACCCGGATCCGTAGACCCGGTCCACCGACCGCAACTCAAGTGCTGGCGTGCCAGTCACCTTCACGCTCCCATCCATGTCGCGAGCACGAAGGCCCGATCCTGGAAGTCGGAGAGCGTGCGTAGCGAGTGCGGGAGACTGCCACGCGGAAATCCGCTTAGGTGCCTCGACCGTAGGAGCCCTGTGTTTCGCGGCCCCACCCCGCCGTGTTTCGCGGACTTTACGTTCGGCGCGGCAGTGTCACGACGGCGTTTCCGTCGAAGACGTAGATCTCGATCCCGAGGTCGGCCGCCGCGCATGCCACCCAGCCGCCGAGCGCCTGCACGACCAGCTCGCTGACGAGGAGCACCGCGCGCTCGGCGGTCGGCACCGCCTCGCGCAGCCAGAGCAGTTTGAACATGTCCGCCATGACCTTGTTGCGGTAGGCGGGCTTGTAAGCGCCCTGATTGCTGACGAGTTGGACGAGCACCAGGCCCTCGGCGTCGATCCCCTCGACCTCGACGCGGTTGCCGTCCGGCAGCATGAGCGGTTTCGGACGCAGCCTGGTGCCGAGCCGGTGGCCGAGGGCGAGCAGCATGCGGCGTTCGACGGAGTCCTCGGTGAACCGGCTCCACTCGCTGGGTGCTTCAAGTACTTTCAGGCGCACCTGGCGGAGTCTAGGAATCGCCCGTTTCGCTCGTGTTTCACGTCGGCATCCCTTCGCCTTTGTCGGTCTGCTCCTGTCCTTGCGCCCCGAACGCGCCCCGAACGCGTCCCGGACGCGTCCCGAACGGACAGGCTTGGCCGACGCAGGGCCGGTTGCGCCGGCCCAGACACCTGCCGGGCCCGCAGCGGGTGGTCGGCCGCGGCGAACACCGCCATGATCTGCTGGTAGGCCGGATGATCCGGCAGCTTCGGCGCGGGCGGCCCGGCCGGGTTCGTCGAGCTGTGCGGTCGGCTGCGCGACCTGTTCCCGCATCGTCTCGGCCTGTGCGGTGATCTCGCGTTCCCGCTCCTCCAGCCGCGCCGGCACCGCGCCGAGCGTCAGCTCCCCGCCGGTCATACGGTGCGCCGGGCCGCGCGGTCCCCAGCGACGCTCTAATCCTGGCCTCAGGTTGGTCGGGGACAATGAGCGGCAAAAACATCGACTGGAAGGGGGCGGGCCGGCGTGCGGATCATGATCGCGGATGATGAAGCGGCCATCCGGGATTCGCTGGAGCGGGTGCTCCAGGTCGAGGGTTACGACACCAGCACCGTCGCCAACGGTCTCGCCGTGCTCGACGGGGTCGGTGGGGCCGGCGGTGACACGCTGGATCTGCTGATCCTCGACGTGATGATGCCCCGCCTCGGCGGGTTGGAGACCTGCCGGCGGTTGCGGGCCGCGGGCCGGGATCTGCCGGTGCTGATGCTGACCGCCCGTGACCAGGTCTCCGACCGGGTCGCGGGGCTGGACGCGGGCGCCGACGACTACCTGCCCAAGCCGTTCGCCACCGAGGAGTTACTGGCCCGGGTGCGGGCCCTGCTGCGCCGACGCACGCCGACCGACGAGGAGTCGCACATCCTGTCGTTCGCCGACGTCCGGCTCGATCCCGACAGGTTCGAGGCGTGGCGGGGCGCGCGGTCGCTGCGCCTGACCCGGACCGAGTTCTCCCTCCTGCAGGTCCTCGTGGGCAACGCGACCCGGGTCGTGACCCGCGACGCGCTGTTCGAGGCGATCTGGGGCTTCGGCATGAGCTCCACCGCGAACAACCTCCAGGTATACGTGAGCTACCTGCGCCGCAAGATGGAGGCCGAGGGTGAGCCGCGATTGATCTACACGCTGCGCGGCCTGGGATACACGTTGCGGGAGACTCCTCCGTGAGCAGGCCCGCCGGCCGGGAACCGCGCCGGCTGACCCGATGGTGGCGCCGGCGGTCCCTGCGGACCAGGCTGACGGTGATCGCGGCGACGGCCATCGCGGTCAGCGTGTTCGTGGCCTTCCAGGTGGCCAGCGAGCTACTGGACTGGGAGCTGCGGGACACCGCCGAGAATCAACTGCGCGCCGACTCCCGCGTCCTGGCGACGAACGCGGAGCGCGCCGGTCTGGCGCAGGTCCAGCTGCCTCCGTATCCCGGATCCGGTCGGCTGGTGCGGGTCATCCTGCCCGACGGCTCGACCCGGACGCCGGCCGGCCAACCCGCGCTGCCCCCCGTCAGCGAGGACGCCGGGCGCGTGGCGCAGGGCGCGTCGGCCGACCTGATGGAGTCGAACGACAGCGAGGAGGGCTACCTCGTCTACACGCTGCGGGCGGGCGACGGCGCGGTCCAGGTGGCCCAGGTCGCCGACGACACCCCGATCAACCGGTTCGGGTTCGGCATGTTGCTGATCGGCCTGTTCTGCATGGTCGGCGGCGCCCTTGTCGGGCGGACCGTGGCACGGACCGGGCTGGCACCGATCGACCGGCTGACCGCCGCCGCGGTACGTGTCGCGCACACCCGGGATCTCGACGCCGACATCCCGGATGAGGGCGGTGGGGAGATCCGGCGGCTGATCCAGTCGATCAACGACATGCTCGCCGCGCTCCGGGACTCCCGGCGGGCCCAGCGGCTGCTCGCCGAGGACGCCGCCCACGAGCTCAAGACCCCGCTCACCAGCCTGCGCCTCAACGTCGAGCTGCTGATCCGGCTCGATCGGCGCGGCACCCTGGACAGCGCACTGCCTGCGGAGAGCCGGACCCGGCTGCTCAACGATCTCGGCGCCCAGGTGGCCGAGTTGAGCACCCTTGCCGCCGAGCTGACCGACCTGGCGCGCGGTGACGTCAGCGACGAGAGCACCGAGGTGCTCGACCTCGCCGACGTGGTGGTGGCCGCCGCGACCCGGGCGCGTTCCCGCGTGCCCGACGTCGAGGTCGCGCTCGACGTGGCCTCTGTGTGGGTGAGCGGGCGTCCCGCTGCGCTCGAGCGGGCGGTGCTCAACCTCATCGACAACGCCGGCAAGTGGTCCCCCGCGGACCAGCCGGTCCAGGTCCGGCTCCGTGCCGAGGACGCGTCGGTGGTGCTCGAGGTCGACGACGCCGGGCCGGGCATCGACGCCGCCGACGTACCGCGGGTGTTCGACCGGTTCTACCGTGCCGACAGCGCCCGGGCGTTGCCGGGATCCGGTCTGGGGCTGTCGATCGTGCAGCGGGTCGTCGACGCCCACGGCGGCCGGGCCACCGTCGCCCGCTCCGCACGCGGTGGCGCGCTGCTTCGGGTCGACCTTCCGGCCGCGGCCCCGCCCACCCCGATCGCGCGGCTCACCACCGGGGAGGACACCGCGGCGCCCTGACCCGCCCCGGCGGCGCGGCGCAGGACAAGAGACGGCGGCCCTCGGGCATGGCCCGGCGCGGCTCACCGGCGGGGCAGGACACGGTGCGCCGATCCCAATCCCGGCCGAACGGCGCAGGACACCGCGATGCGCCGACCCCAGCCCAGGCCGCACGGCGCAGGGGCCAGAGGGCGGCGACCGTCGGGCATGGCCCGGCGCGGCTCACCGGCGGGGCAGGACACGGTGCGCCGATCCCAATCCCTGCCGAACGGCGCAGGACCAAGGGCGGCAGCCGTCGGGCAATGGCCCCGCGCGGCTCACCACGGGGCAGGACACCGCGATGCGCCGACCCCAGCCCAGGCCGCACGGCGCAGGGGCCAGAGGGCGGCGACCGTCGGGCCCATGAAAAAAATCCGGGACGGGCCTGGGTCCCCGTCCCGGATCTCGTCCGTGCCGCCGCGCTCACCGTTGCAGCGCGGGCTCCTCGTCGTCGGCGAGCGGCTGTTGACCGTCCGGCGGCTCCGCCGCTGGACGGGACAGCCGGCTCGGCCACCACATCCGCCGGCCGATCAGCAAGGTGAGGGCGGGCACCAGGACCGACCGCACCAGCAGGGCGTCGAGCAGCACGCCGAAGGCCACCAGGAAGCCGACCTCGACCAGCATCACCAGCGGAAGTGTGACGAGGACCGCGAACGTGGCCGCCAGGACCAGGCCTGCCGAGGTGATGACGCCACCGGTGGCCGAGAGCGCTTTGAGCATGCCCTCTCCGGTGCCGA
Organism: Streptomyces lincolnensis; assembly: GCF_001685355.1. Lineage (GTDB taxonomy): Bacteria > Actinomycetota > Actinomycetes > Streptomycetales > Streptomycetaceae > Streptomyces > Streptomyces lincolnensis. The sequence goes on from NZ_CP016438.1 coordinate 3,362,703, forward strand.
GACGCACGGTCTCCTCCCGGGCCCGGCTGGCCAGGAAGATGTTGTAGTCGACGCCGAGCGCCACCAGGAACAGGAATGCCAGCAGCGGCACCGAATAGTCGATCCCCTTGAACCCGAGGATCGTGTCGAAGACGAACACGCTGCCGCCGAAGGCTGCGGCGAAGGAGACGATCACGGTGGCCATCAGGATCAGCGGGGCCAGGATCGCGCGCAGCAGCAGCCCGAGGACGATCAGGACGACGGCGAGCACCAGCGGGATCACCAGCTTCTCGTCGCGCTTGGTGGTCACCTCGGTGTCGAGGTTCTCCGCACTCGGCCCGCCGACGATCGCCTCCGCCCCGCTCACCGCGTGCACGGCGGTGCGCACCCGCAGAATCGTGTCGTACTCCGCGACGGTGTCCGGCGCGTCCTTCGGGAACACGGAGATGTTGGCCCAGCCACCGCTGGTCTGCTCCGGGACGGCCAGGGCCACACCGCGAGTGTCCTTGACGATGTCGAGCACCCGCTCCCGGTGCGCCGGCCGCGTGAAGACCGTCATCGGCTGGCCGCCGAGCTCCGGGAAGTGCTGGCGGAGAACGGTGAAGCCGGTGACCGACTCCGGCGCAGACAGGAACTGGTCCTGCTCCCGCAGGGCGCCGGTGTTGCCCGCCAGCCCGAGGGCGAGCACGCCGAGGACTCCGAGCGAGCCGAGCGTCGCCACCCACCGGCGGCGGCTGATGGCGGTGCCGAGCCGTCCCCACAGCCCCGGCTTCTCCTCCACGGCCGTACTGAACCGCGGGACGGCCGGCCAGAAGATCCGCCTGCCGAGCACCACGAGCACCGCCGGGAACAGCGTCAGCATGGCCACCAGCGCGCACAGGATGCCGGCCGCACCGATCGGGCCCAACCCGCTGGTGCTGTTCAGGTCCGCGACGAGCAGGCAGAGCAGGCCGGCGACCACGGTGGCCGCGGACGCGACGATGGCCGGCGCCGCGCCGCGCAGCGCGTGGACCATCGCGACCCGGACGTTCTCATGGTGGTGCAGTGCCTCCCGGTATCGAGCGATGAGCAACAGCGCGTAGTCCGTGCCGACGCCGAACACCAGGATCGTCAGCAGCGCCGAGTTCTGGTCGTTGACCACGATGCCGAAGCCCTTGACGAGCAGGTAGACGGTCCCCATCGAGGTCAGTGCGGCCGCGCCGACGGCCACCAGCGGGATGATCCACAACACCGGGCTGCGGTAGGTGAGGATCAGCAGGAGCGTGACGACGACGATGGTGGTGAGGAGGACCTGCACGTCGATGCCGTCGAAGACGGCATCCATGTCGCCGTCGATCGCGCCCGGGCCGGTCACGTCGAGTTCCAGGCCGGAGGGGCGGTCCTTCGCGGCGTCACGCAACGGGCCGACGATGTCCTCCGGTGCGCCGTAGGCCGTGCTCACCTCAAGGGTGAACATCATCGCCTTGCGGTCGGTGGAGGGGCTCGTCGGTGAGCCCTCGTCGTCCTCGCCGGCCGCCGCCGTCGCCTTCGGCGGGTACCGCTTGGCTAGGGTGTCGTAGTGGCGCTCGACCGTCGCGCGGTCGGCGTCGGTCATGCCGCCGGCGCGGTGGTACACGAAGACGAACGTGTTGTTGTCACCTCCGGGGAGACTGTCGTCCAGCACCGCCACCTTGGTGGACTCGGCACTGGCCGGCAGGGTGTCCACGGCGCTGTCGGTGGTGACCGAGCTCAACTTTCCGCTCAGCGGCACCATGCCCACCGCCAGCACCAGCCATAAGCCGATCACCAACCATGGCACCCACCGGCCTGCCAACCGACCGGCCGGCGCTTCCCCGGACGGCGCTGCGTCGACTGCCATCACTAGCCTCCTGCATACGGGTTGCATCGCTTGTCTGGATGCCTACTTCCTAGCGAGCGAACCTGAGGCGACTGTTAATGCGGTGCTCAGACCGGTTGACCGAACCATGCGCCCAGCGCACGCACCGGCGTGGTGGCGTCGACGTCCACCCGGGTCGTACCGGCCGTGCCGGATCACCCGTCCCGTTCTGGCGCCGTACGGCCCGCCCCCGCTCGCGCGGAGAGGCAGGATGACCGGCCCGACACCTACCAAGCGCGGGCAATCCGCTCACCAGCCAGCGGCGACGAGCATCGGAAATCGAGTGGTCACCATCCCACTCGATCAACGCGTCCTGTTACCCACGCTGCACGTGAGGTTCCTGTCGCCTGCCTGTGCGGAAGCTGTCGATGTGCTGTCAGGCCAGTCATGTGACTTGTTTCCCCAGTGACGCGGACCACATTGAACGTTAAAGCTATGGGAGCCGCCACCGCACTCCGGTGTCGCGGCCCTGCACCTCCGCACGATGCTCGGCATATCCATATATCGACGCATGTCAGCGTTCTGTCGCCCGAGGCATCTTCTCCCCACGCAGCCAGGAGGTCTGTGAAGCATGCCCCTGAGCCATCTGTCCCTCCAAGACAGGGCCCTGTTCTGGCAGTTCGGCCAAGGTCCTGAAGTCCCCGTCCCCGACCCCCTCGTCCACCACGCCGTCGAACGGCAGGCCGCTGCCGCGCCGGGCGCCGTCGCCGCCGAGCATCAGGGCACGACGATCACGTACGGCGAGCTGAACCGTCGTGCCGACCGGCTCGCGGCCAGGCTCGTACGGGAGGGCGTACGGCCCGGCGATCACGTCGGCCTCTTCGTACGCCGCTCCATCCCGATGCTCGTCGGACTGCTCGGCACGCTGAAGGCCGGCGCCGCGTACGTCCCGCAGGACATCGGCCTCACCCCCGCCGCCCAGCTGCGGCACGTCATCCGCACCGCCGGAACCCGGGTCGTCCTCACTCAGGCGGAGCACACGCTGCGAGTGCCCCTGCCTGACACCGGACACCGGCTGATCACGCTCGACGACGATCCCGCCGACCTCTCCACGGATGAGCGGGTCCGTCTTGAGCGGCCCTTACGCCCCGACGACGGGTGCTACGTCCTGTTCACCTCCGGCACGACCGGCAAGCCCAACGGGGTGAAGGTCACCCACCGCAACGTCGCGAACATCCTCCTCACAGAGCCCGGTGACCTGGGCATCCGCCCCGGCGACCGGGTCGCCCAGCTCCTCAACATCGCCTTCGACATGGCCGCCTGGGAGATCCTCGGCTGCCTCGCCCACGGCGGCACGCTCGTCGTCCGCGGCAAGGACGTCGCGGCGGCGGCCCGTACGGCGGACGTGCTGATCGCGACGCCGACGGTGCTGTCCGGGATCGACCCGGCGGGCTGCCCCCGGGTGCGGACGGTGGCGGTCGCGGGCGAGCCGTGCCCGCGACCGCTCGCGGACGCCTGGGCCCGGCGGTCCGCCTTCCACAACTCCTGCGGGCCCACGGAGACGACGATCGTCAACACGATGCACCACCACCGCGTGGACGACGCACTGCTCACGATCGGCCGCCCCACCCCCAACAACACGGTGTACGTCCTCGACGAGCACCGGCGTGCGCTGCCCATCGGGGAGATCGGCGAGATGTGGGCCGGGGGCGACTGCGTATCGGCGGGCTATCTGAACAACGAGGCGCTGAACGCCGAGCGGTACGCCCCCGACCCCTTCCTCGGCGGCGGACGCCGCATGTTCCGTACCCGCGACCTCGGCCGCTGGACGCCGGACGGCGAACTCGAGCATCTGGGCCGTACCGACGACCAGGTCAAGGTCCGCGGCTTCCGCGTGGAACTCGACTCCGTCTCCTCGGTACTGGAGTCGGCGGCGGGCTGCTCCCGCGCCGTCACGCTCAAACGGGACGCCCGCAGCCTGATCTCCTTCGTCTGCCCGGCCGACGTCGACCCGGACACGGCCCGGCGCGCGGTGGCCGACGCACTGCCGTACTACTGCGTGCCGGCCACGGTCCTCCCGGTGGCCGCGCTGCCGGAGACGGACCGGGGCAAGGTCGACCGGGCCGCACTGCTGCGGCTGGCGGCGGAGCGGGAGGAGCCCGCGCTGCACGCCGCGCGGGCGGTGACGGTTCATGGCGAGGGACCACCCCTGCTGCCGGTGTCGGCGGTGCGAGAGGGGGCGGCCTGATGACGTCGCCCGTTGAGACCTCGTCCGTCGAGGCCTCATCCGTCGAGGCCTCATCCGCCGAGGTGGGAGGCGCCACGCACGCAGCGCCTCCCTCCCCTCCCGCGGCTCTCGCCGAACTCCCTCCGCTCACGTCCGCGCCCCGTCGCCTCCTCAAGCATCCCCGCCTGATGCACTACAACCGCCTGGCGGCCCTGGTGCTGCTCGCCAACTTCGGATTCCTGGCGGCGAGTTGGGTCCCGAGCGCCCAAACCATCGGCTACGCGTCCCTCGCGAACCTCGCGCTCGCCGTGGTCGTACGCCAGCAGTACGTCATCAACCTCTTCTTCCGGCTGGCGACCTGGGCTCCGACGAGCTGGCCGCTGAAGGTGCGGTGGACGCTCGGGAAGGTGTACCACTTCGGCGGACTGCATGTGGGCGGGGCACTGGCCGGAGCGGTGTGGTTCCTCGCGGGGGCGGTCGTGGCGACCGTCGATGGCGCCAACCTGCCGCTCATCACGGCGAGTTGGGTACTCGTCGCCCTGCTCGTCGTCATCGTCGCCACCGCCCTGCCGCCCTTCCGCTCCCGCTTCCACGACCACTTCGAGAAGATCCACCGCTTCGGCGGCTGGAGCGCCCTCGCACTGTTCTGGACGCATACGCTGCTCGGCGCGCAGGGGCTGGTCGCCCTCGGGGTGCTGACCGTGGTCACCTTCAGCGTCGCCATGCCCTGGCTGCGGCTCCGCAAAGTGAACGTGCGGATCGAGCGGCCCTCCACGCACGTCGCGTTGGCCCGTTTCGATCACGGCGTGACTCCCTTCGCGGGGTCGTCCACCGCCATCAGCCGCAGCCCGCTCACCGAGTGGCACTCCTTCGCCAACGTGCCCTCACCCGGCGAACCCGGCTTCCGGCTGACCATCTCCCGTGCGGGCGACTGGACGGGCTCGTTCATCGACGACGCGCCCCCGAAGGTCTGGGTCAAGGGCATCACCACGGCCGGGGTCGCCAATATCGAGACCTTGTTCAGCAAGGTGATCTACGTCGCCACCGGCAGCGGTATCGGTCCCTGCCTGCCACATCTGCTGGCCGCCGAGGTGCCCTCGCGGCTCGTGTGGGCGACGCGTGACCCCCGCCGGACCTATGGCGACGGCCTCGTCGACGAGATCCTCGCCGTCCAGCCGAACGCGCTGGTCTGGGACACCTCGCAGCACGGCAAACCGGACATGGTGCGGCTCGCGTACACCGCGTACCGCGACTTCGGTGCCGAAGCCGTCATCTGCATCTCCAACAAGAAGCTGACCTGGCAGGTCGTTCACGGCCTCGAGCGGCGCGGCATTCCCGCGTACGGCGCGATCTGGGACTCGTAACAGGCCGTCAGGAGCGAGGGAGACAGGGAGAGTCGATGAACACCCTCAAGATCGAACGTCATGACCGCGTCGTCACGGTACGACTCCACCGGCCGCACGTCCTGAACGCTCTCAGCAGCGAGCTGCTGGCCGAGCTCCTCGACGTACTACGCCCGTTGGACAGTGACCCGGGCGTCGGCTGCTTCGTCGTCACCGGTTCGGAGAAGGTCTTCGCGGCCGGTGCCGACATCAAGGAGATGGCCGGGAAGTCGGCCGTGGACATGGCCGCGGAGGACTACTTCGCAGGCTGGGAGGAGTTCGCCGGATTCCGAACGCCGAAGATCGCGGCGGTCAACGGCTATGCGCTGGGGGGCGGTTGCGAACTCGCGATGATGTGCGACCTGATCATCGCAGGCGAGTCGGCGGTCTTCGGCCAGCCGGAGATCAAGCTCGGCGTGATCCCCGGCATCGGCGGCACCCAGCGGCTCACCCGCCTGGTCGGCCGTGCCAAGGCCATGGACCTGATCCTCACGGGCCGCACGATGGACGCCGGCGAGGCGGAGACCTCGGGCCTGGTGTCACGGGTGGTCCCGGACGACCGCGTCCTCACCGAGGCCACGGAGGCCGCCGCGACCGTCGCCTCTTACGGCCTCCCGGCCGTCATGGCCGCCCGCGAGTCGGTCGACCGGGCCCTGGAGACCGGTCTGCGCGACGGGCTTCTTTTCGAACGGCGGGTGTTCCATGCACTGTTCGCGACGGAGGACCAGAAGGAGGGGATGAGCGCGTTCACGGAGAAGAGGGCGCCTGTTTTCAAGGGGTACTGACGGGGTGAGCTGACCCGGTGAGCGGGGCGGCGGAAGGGGTCTCGGTCCGCCGCCCCTCGTCATGTGCGGGTTGTGAGTCCGGGTCCCGCAGGAGGGAAGGCCAAAGGGCCGACGCACGTGGACCCTTCCTCAGGAGATCAGGCACGTGGAGGACGGTGTGCCCATGGTGGACCGCGGTCGCACACACCAACAGGTCGATCGCCCCAGCCGCCCGATGCCGGCCCTGCCGGGTCAGCTTGTACTGGGCGGTGTCGCGACCCACCGCCAGGCGCTCTTCGGGACCGGGGAGAGCAGACAGAGCGCGTCCAGTTCCTCGGCAGCTCATCTCGGTGAGACGGGCTGGTCGCCGAGTAGAGGAATGCGGCACGTGTCGGCTCGCAGAGGTGAAACACCCCGGCGGCAATGTGTCCCTCCCAGGGGCGCAACGCGCCTGGAGTGCGAAACAGGTGCCACAGAGCCGAGGTGTCCACCAGATACGTGATCACTCGAAGGCCTCGGGTCGTGCACGCTTCTCCGCGTCATGCGCCGCCGCGGCCTGCTCGAACTCACCACGCGCACCTAGTCCCGAAGGGCCGTGCTGACGGTCTCCTTCTTCGTCGTGACACCCGTGGGCCGCTTCCCGCCACGGAACGAGCCAGCGGAGACCTGCACGACACCTACGCGGACTACCCCATAGGCGCCATGACCGACTTGACGGGAATCAGCGTCCAGAAATCTGTCCAGGCGATCATGAAATCATGGTCACCACGAGGGGTGCCAGGACCCTCACACCCCCGCCCCGACCGGGGAAGTGCCTGGTCAGAAGGTTTCTCCTCGCGTAGCGAAGAGTGGGGCGGGTGGGACTCGAACCCACGGCCGGCGGATTATGAGTCCGCTGCTCTAACCGGCTGAGCTACCGCCCCATAGCGGCGTGTCGCGTACAAGTGTGCGCGCCGTCTGCCGCAGCATAGCCGCTCATACGATCTCCTGCTTCGGGTGGTCGACTTCGCCCGGCGTGCACGACCTTGAGGACTGCGCCCCGTCGCGCACGGTTCCGCCGGACACGAAAAAGGACCCCCACGGGGGTCCTCCTTCGTCCTGCTCTCCCGACTGGACTCGAACCAGTAACCTGCCGGTTAACAGCCGGCTGCTCTGCCAATTGAGCTACGGAAGATCGAAGCTCCCCCGACTGGACTCGAACCAGTAACCTGCCGGTTAACAGCCGGCTGCTCTGCCAATTGAGCTACGGAGGAATGCCTCGTTGCATCGAACGTACCTCCCTGGGTATTCGCCAGGGGGCGGGCGCTCGCTGCGACACATACATTAGCGCAAGCAGGGGGGTGCTCCGCCAATCGGTTCCCCCCGGCACCGACGCCGTACCAGAGACCTACACAAGGGAAGGGTGGCTGCCATGCGCTACAAGCTCACGTTCGTGATGGGGCTGGCTCTGGGTTACGTGCTGGGCACGCGTGCCGGGCGCGAGCGCTACGAGCAGTTGAAGAAGTCCGCGCGCCAGGTCGCGCAGAACCCCGCCGTCCGCAACACCGCCGAGTCCGCCGCCCAGCAGGGCCGCCAGTTCGCCGGCAAGGCGTACCAGACCGTCAGCGACAAGGTCGGCGACCGGGTCCCGGACTCCGTCACCCAACGCGTACGCAACCTCCGCGAACGCAACACCAACGGCACCGCAGAGGACGACTGGGGCACCAGCAACACATAACGGTGCATATCAACCAGGGCTCACGCACACCCACCAAGGGGCGCGGGGAACTGCGCGACCGGCCCCCACCGGGCCCACACCCGCCCCGTAACCCCACGCACCCCACATCCATAGGCGCCCACCGCCCAAGCAAGCGCAGCGCTACGGCAGAATTCGGACCATGGGGATAGTCGCCGGGTTGGACAGTGCACCCGATTTCACTCGCATCGTGGTCTGCGACACGGACACGGGTGCCGTGCTCAGGCAGGGGTACGCACCGCATCCGATCGACGGCGCCGAGGGCGGCTCGCGTCCTTCCGACGTCGACCCGCAGGCCTGGCTGCTGTCCCTGGGCGAGGCCGCGGGCGGCGGGCTGCTGGAGGGCGTGCAGGCGATCGGGGTCTCGGCCCAGCAGAACGCCGTCGTGCCGCTGGACGCGCAGGGCAACACCGTGCGGCCGGCGATGGTCGGCGGGGACAAGCGGGCGCAGGTCGCCGCCGCCGATCTGGTGGACGCGCTCGGCGGGCGCGAGGCGTGGGCGCAGGCGGTGGGGTGTGTTCCGCAGGCCGCGCAGCCGGTGACCAAGCTGCGCTGGCTCGCCAAGACCGAGCCGGAGGCCGCGCAGCGCACCGCCGTACTGCTCCAGGCGCACGACTGGCTGGTGTGGCAGCTGCTGGGCCGGCCGATCAGGCGGACCACCGACCGGGGCGGCGCCTCGGGGACCGGGTACTGGTCGGCCGCGACCGGCGGCTACCGGCCGGACCTGGTGGAGCTGGCGCTCGGCCGCCAGGCGATGCTGCCCGAGGTGATCGGCCCCTCGGACGCGTCCGGTACGACGCCGGAGGGGCTGCTGATCTCGGCGGGGACCGGCGAGACGATGGCCGCCGCGTTCGGGCTGGGGATCGGGCTCGGCGACGCCGTGGTCTCGCTCGGGGCCTCCGGGTCCGTGATGGCCGTGCATCCCGAGGCGCTGGTGGACCAGAGCGGGATGATCACCTCGCTGGCGGACGCGACCGGCATGCACCTGCCGGTCGTCACGACGCTGAACGCCGTACGGACCCTGCGCGGGGCCGCCGAGATGCTCGGGGTCGGCGATCTGGAGGGCCTGTCCGATCTGGCGATGAAGTCGACGCCCGGGGCGCACGGGCTGGTGCTGCTGCCGTATCTGGAGGGTGAGCGGACGCCCCATCTGCCGCACACCGCGGGCTCGCTCGTCGGGCTCAGGCGGGAGTCGATGAAGCCGGAGCATCTGGCGCGGGCCGCGTTCGAGGGCATGCTGTGCGGGCTCGCGGACGCGCTCGACGTGCTGCGCGGCCGAGGTGTGGAGGTGCGGCGGATCTTCCTGCTGGGGGCGGCCGCCGAGCTGCCCGCCGTGCAGGCCGCGGCGCCCGCGCTGTTCGGGACGCAGGTCGTCGTACCGCAGCCGGCGGACTACGCGGCGATCGGTGCCGCCCGGCAGGCCGCCTGGGCGCTCGGTGTCTCGCAGGGCATGCTCGACCCGCGCACCCCGCCGGCCTGGCAGGGCGCGGCGGCGCAGGTCCTGGAGCCGGGCGAGGAACTGGCGGTGGGGCAGGCGGTGCGCCAGCAGTACGTGTCGGTCCGGGAGCAGACCCATCCCGGGGCGTTCCGGGTGTAGAGCGCGAAGCGGAATGTAAGACACCGGTAGGAGTCCGCGCCCAGAAGGACCCGTAAGGCCGTACGAAGCACTGCTCTCGGCTTAATCGGTTGAGGTAACGCGGGTGGAGTGTCCGACGATAGGGGCCAGGGGCAACCAGTCGCCCTGTCGCCGACTCCGAGAGACGTAGCGTGCTCATACGACTTCTGCGGACCTGTCTCAGGCCCTACAAGAAACCCATCTGGCTCCTGGTGCTGCTCCAGCTCCTCCAGACCTGCGCCACGCTGTATCTGCCCACGCTCAACGCGGACATCATCGACCAGGGCGTCGTGAACGGGGACACCGGCTACATCCTCGGCTACGGCGCCCTGATGATCGGCATCTCGCTGGTGCAGGTCGTCTGCAACATCGGTGCCGTGTACTACGGCGCGCGGACCGCGTCGGCGGTCGGCCGGGATCTGCGGGCGGCGGTCTTCGACCGGGTGCAGTCCTTCTCGGCGCGCGAGGTGGGCCAGTTCGGCGCGCCCTCGCTGATCACCCGTACGACCAATGACGTGCAGCAGGTCCAGATGCTGGCCCTGATGACGTTCACGCTCTTGGTGTCGGCGCCCATCATGTGCGTGGGCGGCATCGTGCTGGCGCTCGGCCTGGACGTACCGCTGTCCGCGGTGCTGGTGGCCGTGGTGCCGACACTGGGCATCTGCGTGACGTTGATCGTACGGCGGCTGCGTCCGCTGTTCCGGTCCATGCAGGTGAAGCTGGACACCGTGAACCGGGTGCTGCGCGAGCAGATCACCGGCAACCGGGTGATCCGCGCCTTCGTGCGGGACGGCTACGAGGAGGAGCGCTTCCGGACGTCGAACACCGACCTCACCGATGTCGCGCTGAAGACCGGCAACCTGCTCGCGCTGATGTTCCCGATCGTGATGACGGTGGTGAACCTGTCGTCGATCGCGGTGGTGTGGTTCGGCGCCCACCGGATCGACAGCGGCGGGATGCAGATCGGTGACCTGACCGCGTTCCTCGCCTATCTGATGCAGATCGTCATGTCCGTGATGATGGCCACCTTCATGTTCATGATGGTGCCGCGCGCGGAGGTGTGCGCCGAGCGCATCCAGGAGGTCCTCGACACCTCCTCCAGCGTGGTCCCGCCGGTGGCTCCCGTCACCCGGCTGCGACGGCACGGGCATCTGGAGATCCGCGGGGCCGGGTTCTGCTATCCCGGTGCCGAGGAGCCGGTGCTCAAGACGATCGACCTGGTGGCCCGTCCCGGTGAGGTGACCGCCGTGATCGGCTCGACCGGCAGCGGCAAGTCCACCCTCCTCGGGCTGGTGCCCCGGCTGTTCGACGCGACCGACGGCGAGGTCCTCGTCGACGGGGTGCCGGTGGCGGACGTCGATCCCGAGCTGCTGGCGCGGACCGTCGGGCTCGTACCGCAGAAGCCGTACCTGTTCGCGGGCACGGTGGCGACCAATCTGCGCTACGGCAATCCCGACGCCACCGACGAGGAGCTGTGGCAGGCGCTGGAGGTGGCGCAGGCCAAGGGCTTCGTCAGCGGGCTGGAGAACGGCCTCGACTCGCCCATCGCGCAGGGCGGCACCAACGTCTCCGGTGGTCAGCGGCAGCGGCTCGCGATCGCCCGGACGCTCGTGCAGCGCCCGGAGATCTACCTCTTCGACGACTCCTTCTCGGCCCTGGACTACGCGACCGACGCGGCTCTCAGGGCGGCGCTGGCCGCGGAGACCGCCGAGGCGACCGTCGTGATCGTCGCCCAGCGGGTGGCCACCATCCGGGACGCCGACCGGATCGTCGTCCTCGACGAGGGCCGGGTCGTCGGCACCGGCAGCCACCGCGAACTGATGGCGGACAACGAGACCTACCGGGAGATCGTGCTCTCCCAGCTCACGGAAGCGGAGGCCGCCTGATGGCCGGGCCCATGGGGCGCATGATGGCCGGCACCGGCCCCGAGAACCGCTCGCTGGACTTCAAGGTGTCCGGCAGGCGGCTGCTCACCCACTTCCGGCCGGAGCGGTTCACCCTCTACGCGATGCTGGTCTGCGTGGTGCTGAGCGTCGGCCTGAACGTGATCGGGCCGAAGATCCTCGGCGAGGCCACCGACCTGGTCTTCGCGGGCATCATCGGACGGCAGATGCCGGCGGGCGACTCCAAGGAGCAGGTCCTCGACGCGATGCGGGAGCGCGGCGACGACTCCGTCGCCGACATGCTCAGGAGCACCGACTTCACGCCCGGCCAGGGCATCGACTTCACCGCCGTAGGACATGTCCTGCTGTTCGCGCTCGGGGTGTTCCTCGTCGCCGGGCTGCTGATGGCGGTGGCGACGCGGCTGGTCAACAGGGCCGTCAACCGCACGATGTTCCGGATGCGGGAGGACGTGCAGACGAAGCTGTCGCGGCTGCCGCTGTCGTACTTCGACAAGCGCCAGCGCGGCGAGGTGCTCTCCCGGGCCACCAACGACATCGACAACATCGGCCAGACCCTCCAGCAGTCGCTGGGCCAGCTCATCAACTCCCTGCTGACGATCATCGGCGTGCTCGCGGTGATGTTCTGGGTGTCCTGGCTGCTCGCCCTGGTCGCGCTGGTCACCGTGCCGCTGTCGGCGGTCGTCGCCACCCGGGTCGGCAAGCGGTCCCAGCCGCACTTCGTGCAGCAGTGGCGCTCGACCGGGAAGCTCAACGCCCACATCGAGGAGATGTACACCGGCCACACCCTGGTGAAGGTGTTCGGCCGCCAGGAGGAGTCGGCCGCGCAGTTCGCCGAGCAGAACGAGGCGCTGTACGAGGCGGGCTTCAAGGCGCAGTTCAACAGCGGTGTGATGCAGCCGCTGATGATGTTCGTGTCGAACATCAACTACGTGCTGGTGGCGGTCGTGGGTGGCCTCAGGGTCGCGTCGGGGTCGTTGTCGATCGGTGACGTGCAGGCCTTCATCCAGTACTCCCGGCAGTTCTCGATGCCGCTGACCCAGGTCGCCTCCATGGCGAACCTCGTGCAGTCGGGTGTCGCCTCCGCCGAGCGGATCTTCGAGCTCCTGGACGCGGAGGAGCAGCAGGCGGACCCGGTGCCGGGCGTGCGGCCCGAGGAACTGCGCGGGCGGGTGGCGCTGGAGCACGTGTCCTTCCGCTACGACCCCGACAAGCCGCTCATCGAGGACCTCTCCCTGACGGTGGAGCCGGGGCACACGGTCGCGATCGTCGGCCCGACGGGAGCCGGCAAGACGACGCTGGTGAACCTTCTGATGCGGTTCTACGACGTCTCCGGCGGGCGGATCACCCTCGACGGCGTCGACGTCGCGAAGATGTCCCGGGACGAGCTGCGCTCCGGGATCGGCATGGTCCTCCAGGACACCTGGCTGTTCGGCGGCACCATCGCGGAGAACATCGCCTACGGCGCCTCCCGGGACGTCACCCACGGCGAGATCGAGGAGGCCGCGCGGGCCGCCCACGCCGACCGGTTCATCCGCACCCTGCCCGACGGCTACGACACCGTCATCGACGACGAGGGCAGCGGGGTCAGCGCGGGCGAGAAGCAGCTCATCACCATCGCGAGGGCGTTCCTGTCCGACCCGGTGATCCTCGTCCTGGACGAGGCGACGTCGTCCGTGGACACCCGTACGGAGGTGTTGATCCAGAAGGCGATGGCCAAACTCGCGCACGGACGCACGTCGTTCGTGATCGCCCACCGGCTCTCGACGATCCGGGACGCGGACACGATCCTGGTGATGGAGAACGGGTCGATCGTGGAACAGGGCACACACACGGACCTGTTGGCGGCGAACGGGGCGTACGCACGGCTGTACCAGGCGCAGTTCGCCCAGGCGGTGGCGGAGGTGGACTGAGGCGCGCGGCGGGGGCGCGTGGCGGGGTGAGGTGGTCTGGCGGGTGCGGCGCCGTCGTGGCTGGTCGCGCCGTTCCCCGCGCCCCCGGAGGCTGGTCCAGTGGCCGTCTTTCAGGGGCGCGGGGAACTGCGCGACCAGCCCCCACCGGACCCGCACCCGGCGTCAGTCCAGATAGCCCCTCAGCTGATCCGCAAAGGCATGGTCCCGCAGCTTGTTCAGCGTCTTGGACTCGATCTGCCTTATCCGCTCCCGCGTCACCCCGAAGATCCGGCCGATCTCCTCCAGCGTGCGCGGGCGGCCGTCGGCCAGCCCGTAGCGCAGTTGGACGACCTTCCGCTCCCGCTCCCCCAGGGTCGACAGCACCGCCTCCAGGTGCTCCCTGAGCAGCAGGAACGCCGCCGACTCCACCGGAGACGTCGCGTCGCCGTCCTCGATGAGGTCGCCGAGTGCCACGTCGTCCTCCTCGCCCACCGGGGCGTGCAGGGACACCGGCTCCTGGGCCAGCCGCAGGACCTCACTCACGCGTTCCGGCGTGAGGTCGAGGTGGGCGGCGACCTCGTCGGGCGTGGGTTCGTACCCGCGTTCCTGGAGCATCCGGCGCTGCACCCGCACCACTCGGTTGATCAACTCGACGACGTGGACCGGGACCCGGATGGTCCGGGCCTGGTCGGCGAGGGCCCGGGACATGGCCTGGCGGATCCACCAGGTGGCGTAGGTCGAGAACTTGTAGCCGCGGGCGTAGTCGAACTTCTCCACGGCCCTGATCAGGCCGAGGTTGCCTTCCTGGACAAGGTCGAGCATGGTCAGTCCGCGGCCGACGTACCGTTTGGCGACGGAGACCACGAGCCGCAGGTTGGCCTCGATGAGACGGCGCTTGGCCATGCGGCCCATCACGACCAGCCGGTCGAGGTCGAGGGCCAACTGGCTGTCCAGGTCGGGCGTGTTGCTCAGCTTCTCCTCGGCGAAGAGCCCGGCCTCGACCCGGCGGGCGAGTTCGACCTCCTCGGCCGCGGTGAGCAGCGGGATGCGGCCGATCTCCCGCAGGTACTGGCGGAACAGGTCCGAGGACGGGCCGCTGGTGTCGGGGCGGGCGCGCACGGGTTCCACAGGTTCGGGCGCCTCGGTCTCCATCACCTCGGCGGGCGGCTCGGCCGGTTCGGGCGAAGCCTCCGGCTCCGCTTCCGGATGGTGCGCGACACGGTTCTGCGGGGGTACCGCGACCAGCACGTCGGTCTCGGCGTCCGGCTCTGTGCTGTCCGCGCCGGCGGCGGTCCTGCTGTCGGTCTGTGTCAGGGTCTGGGTCTGCACGGGGGCGACCTCCAGGATGATCGCTGCTGAGGTGTGCGGCAGCGCTGCTTCGGGGGCGGAGTCGGCGGCCTCGCCGCTGTCCGTCCCGTACGCGATGAGCGGAACCGCGGGGGTGTGGGATCCGCTGGGGACGGATCGGCCGCGCTCCGAGGACTCAGGCACCGGAACCCAGTGTGGAGTACGACACATCACCGCCACGAGGGGCGTGCGGTGACTTTTTGAGTCCGGTCCGTGACCACGTGGTTACCGTCACGGAAAACCGGATGGTGTCCCGGCTCTGGTCTGCTGTGCGGCGACCGCGGCCGGCCTGGTCGTGTCTTCGGCCGCGGGCTCTCACCTCTCGGGTCCCCGGTAGGGCGCGGAGGAATCCACCCGGGCACGAGAAGTCGGGATCCGGTGGCGCCGGCCTTCCCGGAGGTGTCAGAGGGCGGCGGCGCCGTGCTCGCGCAGGGCCTGGCCGTACTGCTGGAGGGTCCACAGTTCGTTCTGGACGGCGGCCAGGTGGGCCGGGTCGCCGCCGGAGCCGAGGCGGATGAGGGTGCCCTGGACTTCCTGGATGCGGCGGTCGACGGCCCGGCGGCGGACCCAGACGAGTTGCTCGCCGGCGTAGTTCTCGTCGACGGTGCGGCGCATGATCGCCTCGACGGCGAGTTCGGTGACCATGGCGCGGACGGTGTCGTCGGGGGCGGCCTCGCGGACGCGGACGAGGTAGTCCTGGGGGTCCTGGACGCCGTACTCGACGCCTCCGGCCTCCATGACGGCCTGGCGGACCGCGGCGTAGGGCGCGGCGGTGAACTCGTCGATGCCGTAGGCGTCGAAGGCCGGGGCGACCAGTTCGGGGCGCTGGAGGGCGAGTTTCAGCAGCTCGCGTTCGGTGGCGTAGACGGGGTTGCGGAGGGTGAGCGCGGGGCCGGAGGCGGCCTGGCGGGGGGCGGCGTCGTACTGCGGGCCGCCGCGGTGGGCCGGAGCCGGGCCCTTGCCGCCGCGGTCGCGGGCCCAACGGGCCAGCTGGGCCACGCGCTTGACCACGAACTGGGTGTCGAGGATGCCGAGCATGCCGGCGAGCTGCACGGCCACCTCGTGCTGGGCGCCGGAGTTCTTGATGCGGGCGACGATGGGGGCGGCCTCGTCCAGCGCGGCCGCCCGGCCGGCCGGGGTGTCCAGGTCGTAGCGGACGACGATCTGGCGGAGGGCGAACTCGAAGAGCGGGGTGCGGGGTTCGACCAGGTCGGCGACCGCCTCGTCGCCCTTGTTCAGGCGCAGGTCACAGGGGTCCATGCCGTCGGGGGCGATGGCGATGTACGTCTCGGCGGCGAACTTCTGGTCGTCCTCGAAGGCGCGCAGGGCGGCCTTCTGACCGGCCGCGTCGCCGTCGAAGGTGAAGATCACGCGGGCCGAGCCGTTGTCCATCAGGAGCCGGCGGAGGATCTTGATGTGGTCGCCGCCGAAGGCCGTGCCGCAGGTGGCGATGGCGGTGGTGACTCCGGCCAGATGGCAGGCCATGACGTCGGTGTAGCCCTCGACCACGACCGCGCGGCTCGCCTTGGCGATGTCCTTCTTCGCGAGGTCGATGCCGTAGAGGACCTGCGACTTCTTGTAGATCGCGGTCTCGGGCGTGTTGAGGTACTTGGGGCCGTTGTCCGCCTCGTAGAGCTTGCGGGCGCCGAAGCCGACGACCTCGCCGCCGATGTCGCGGATGGGCCACATCAGCCGGCCGCGGAAGCGGTCGATGGGGCCGCGGCGGCCCTCCTGGGAGAGACCGGAGAGCAGCAGTTCCTTGTCGGTGAAGCCCTTGCCGCGGAGGTAGCGGGTCAGGTGGTCCCAGCCCTGGGGGCTGTAGCCGACGGAGAAGTGCTGGGCGGCGCCCTGGTCGAAGCCGCGCTCGGCGAGGAACTGGCGGCCGGTGTCGGCCTCCGGGCTCATGGCCAGCTGTTCCATGTACCAGTCGGCGGCGATCTTGTGCGCCTCGACCAGCCGGATGCGCTCGCCACGCTGGTGGGAGGGGTTGTAGCCGCCCTCCTCGTAGCGCAGGGTGATGCCGGCCTGGGCGGCCAGGCGCTCGACCACCTCGGAGAAGGAGAGGTGGTCGACCTTCATCACGAACGTGATGGTGTCGCCGCCCTCCTGGCAGCCGAAGCAGTGGAAGAGTCCCTTGCTCGGGCTGACCTGGAAGGACGGCGACTTCTCGTCGTGGAACGGGCACAGTCCCTTGAGGTTGCCGCCGCCCGCGTTGCGCAGCTGGAGGTACTCGGACACCACGGCGTCGATCGGGACCGCGTCCCGTACCGCCTTCACGTCCTCGTCGTTGATCCGTCCTGCCACGCGTGAATTCTACGGGGGTGGTGTGACAGTGGAGTGCCGCCGTCGGGTCAGGAGCCCAGGCTGTCCAGCGGAACGTGCGGGTCCGCAAGGGCCTCGGTGTCCACAGGGGCCTTGGTGCGAATCAGTCGTTGGATGGGCTCTGTGACGTCCCACACGTTCACGTTCATCCCGGCCAGCACCCGGTTCTCCTTCACCCAGAACGCGATGAACTCCCGCTTGCCCGCGTCTCCCCGGATCACCACTTCGTCGTAGCTGCCCGGGGGCGCCCAGCCCGAGTACTCCATGCCCATGTCGTACTGGTCGGAGAAGAAATAGGGCACGCGGTCGTAGGTGACGTCCCGGCCGAGCATCGCGCGCGCCGCGGCCGGGCCGCCGTTGAGGGCGTTGGCCCAGTGCTCGACGCGCAGCCGGGCGTCGAAGAGGGCGTGGTGGAAGGAGGCCACGTCACCGGCCGCGTAGATGTCGGGGTCGGAGGTGCGCAGCCGTTCGTCGACGACGAGTCCGCCGCCGTGCGCCCGGTCGGCGATCTCCAGGCCCGCCGCCTCCGCGAGCGCGATGCGGGGGGCCGCGCCGACCGCCGCGAGGACGTCGTGCGCCGGGTGCTCCTCGCCGTCGTCGGTGCGGGCGGCCAGGACCATGCCGTCCTGGCCGACGATCTCGGTCAGCCGCGCGCCGAAGTGGAAGCGGACACCGCGGTCGCGGTGCAACTCGGCGAAGAGGCCGCCCAGTTCGGGGCCGAGCACCGAGTGCAGCGGGGTCGGCAGCGGCTCGACGACGGTGACCTCGGCGCCGTACTCACGGGCCGCAGCCGCGACTTCCAGGCCGATCCAGCCGGCGCCCGCGATCACGAGGTGGCCGTTGTCCCTGCCCAGGGCGGCCAGGACGCCCTTGAGGCGTTCGGCGTGGGCGAGGCGGCGCAGATGGTGCACGCCCGCGAGGTCCGTGCCGGGGATGTCCAGGCGGCGGGGCTCGGCGCCGGTGGCCAGCAGCAGCTTGTCGTAGCGGACGAGGGTGCCGTCCTCGCCGAAGCGGACCGTCTTCGCCGTACGGTCGACGGCGTCGACGGTCGCGCCGAGGTGGAGTTCGATGTCGTTGCGCGCGTACCAGGCGGGTTCGTGGACGAAGACGCTGTCGCGCTCCTCCTTGCCCAGGAGGTAGCCCTTGGACAGGGGCGGGCGCTCGTAGGGGTGATCGCGCTCGTCGCAGATCAGTATCACGCGGCCGGTGAAGCCCTCCGCTCGGAGCGTCTCGGCCGCCTTCGCGCCGGCGAGACCGCCTCCGACAATGACGAACGTCTGATCAGCGTCGACCACTTGATGCCTCCTGCCAGGGGTCCGGGGGGTGTCACCCCGGAGAACACTGCGGGTGCCGCCCCATGGGAGCGTCCCGCACGGAGCGTGATGGGGGAAGAGGGAGTGGCCCGATCAGGCCACGGAGGGTCACATTCGGACACGATTCATGTCACCGGGGCCTCCTCCGCCTCACGCCTTCCCCGTCAAGCGTGCGTGAAGCGAACGGGCGGACGCGTCGGTGAGGGAGGCGATCTGGTCGACGATCACCCGCTTGCGCGCCCGGTCGTCCGCCGCCCGGTCGAAGAGCGCGCGGAACTGCGGGTCCAGGCCGTCCGGGGCGCGCGCGGTGAGCGCCTCGGCGAGTTCGGCGACCACGATCCGCTGGTCGGCGCGGAGCAGCTCCTGCTCGGCGCGCTGCATGACGTACCGGTCGGCGACGGCCTTGAGGACCGCGCACTCCAGCCGTGTCTGATGGGGTACGACGAGTTCGGCGTCGTATCTCGTCAGCCGCCCGGTGCCGTACGCGGCGCGGGTGGCGGCCTCGGCGGCGAGGCAGAAGCGGCCGATGAGCTGGCTGGTGGCGTCCTTCAGGCGGGCCTGGGCGACGGCCGAGCCGTCGTAGCCGTGCGGCCACCAGGGCTGGTCCTGGAGCCGGTCGAGGGCCAGCGCCAGTTCCGCGGGGTCGGTGTCCGCCGGCACGTAGCGGCCGAGGGCGACGGCGAAGACCGCCTGGCGTTCCGGTTCGGCGTGCAGGCAGCCCGGGTCGATGTGACCGGCGTGCAGTCCGTCCTCGACGTCGTGCACGGAGTACGCCACGTCGTCGGACCAGTCCATGACCTGGGCCTCGAAGGTGATGCGGCTGCCCGGGGCGTCCTTGCGGACCCAGTCGAAGACGGGCCGGTCGTCCTCGTAGACCCCGAACTTGGGGGAGCCGGGGTCCGTGGGGTGCGCGCCGCGCGGCCAGGGGTACTTGGTGGCGGCGTCGAGGGCGGCCCTGGTGAGGTTGAGGCCGACCGAGCCCTCCGGGGTGAAGCGTTTGGGTTCGATGCGGGTGAGGAGTCTGAGGGACTGGGCGTTGCCCTCGAAGCCGCCGCAGTCCTCGGCGAATTCGTTGAGCGCCTGTTCGCCGTTGTGACCGAAGGGCGGGTGCCCGAGGTCGTGGGAGAGGCAGGCGGCCTCCACCAGGTCCGGGTCGCACCCCAGGGCCGCCCCCAACTCTCGGCCCACCTGGGCGCATTCCAGGGAGTGGGTCAGACGGGTGCGGGGGCTCGCGTCCCAGGCCGAGGCGCTGCGCTCGCCCGGTGTGACGACCTGCGTCTTTCCGGCGAGCCTTCTGAGCGCGGCCGAGTGCAGGACGCGGGCGCGGTCGCGTTGGAAGGCGGTGCGGCCGGGGCGCTTGTCCGGCTCCGGGGCCCAGCGTTCGGTTGAGGACAGGTCGTACGGCATGTCTCGACAGTAAGGGCAGGGACTGACAATTCGCCTGTACGGCTGCCGAGATGTGTCGAGTGGCGGGGGCGGGCGGGGCGCTCCGCGACGACCGGGCCTGGGGTCTGTCCGGCGGATCAGGTCGCATGCACGTAACGGCGCCTGATCAGCGCCGGTGAGCGGGGCTCGATGGGGGTCCCCCCGCGCGAGGTTGTTCGAGCGTGAGGGAGTCGGCAACCGACGACAACGCCGCTGGGGGTCCCCCACGCCTTTAAGGCAGTGGGGGAGGGCGTGCCAGAGCCCCGCGACCGCGACATGATCCGCCGGACAGGCCCTACGCGGCCGTTGTCACCTGTGCGGCCATCGCCTGGTCGTAGCGGTGCAGGAGGAGGTCGGCCATCGCGGGGTGGGTGCCGAGGGGGGCCGAGGCGATCCACGGGGCCTTCTGCGCGCACTGGGTCGCGAACAGGCCGGGGGCCGTGAAGTACGACGCCACCGCCACCCGGTGGCGGCCGCGGGCGGCCAGGGCGCGTACCGCCGTGTCCACGGTGGGTGTCGCCGCGGAGGCGAAGGCGGGGACGACCGGGACGCCCAGGCGGGCGGCGAGGAGGTGGGCGGTGCGGCGGGTGTCGACGGCCGCGTCGGGGTCGCGGGAGCCGGCCGCGGCGAGGACGACCGCGCTGGTGCGGCGGGTCTCCTCGTCCATGCGGGTGCGCCAGCCGGCCTCGACGAGACGGGCGTACAGGGTCTCCACCAGCAAGGGGTGGGGGCCCAGCGGCGCCGCCACGCGGGTACGGGCCGGGGCGGCGGCGGCCATCTCGGGGATGTCGCGCTTGACGTGGTAGCCGCGGCTCAGCAGCAGGGGGACGAGGACGGCCTCCGCGTCGCCCAGGGACGCCAGCGTGTCCGGGAGCAGGGGCTGGTTGAGCTCGATGTGCCCCAGGTGCACCGGCAGGCCGGGGCGCTGCTCGCGGACGCGGTCCAGGAGCTGGTGGACCGTGCTCAGGGTGCGCGGGTCCCGGCTGCCGTGCGCCACGACGACGAGCGCGGGCTGTTCGGCGCGCCGCGTGCCGTCGAGCGAGACGAGGCTGAGCTGGGAGGCGAGCTGGCTGCTGATCCGGTTCATGATGTGCGCCGTACTGTCGAGGTGGTCGCGAAGAGCTTCCGACTTGCTCGTCCTACTCGTCGCCGTCATGCACTGATGGTGACGGTGGCAGGTTGCCTCCCCATTGCACAGGAATGACGGGTGTTTTCCGAGGGTTCACGGTGGGGTGCAGGGGGTCTGTGAGGTGGAGTGACCTGCGGTTTCGTCGGCGGAAGTGAAGCTGGTCACGCTGCCGGCGGTGAACCGCGGGGCCTTACAGGACGTCTCTGGCTGTCGAGACGACCGACCGGGGAGGACCGTCCGATGCGACTGCCGAAGCCGCCCAGACCCCGTCTGCCCCGCACGCGCGCGGGGCGACGACGGCTGGTGCAGGCCGTGATGGCGGGGTGCGTGCTCGCCCTGCTGCCGGCGACCTGGATGTACGTCGTGACCGGTGACCGGCTGCGGACGGCCCAGGACGTGCCGCGCACCGAGGTCGCGGTGGTCTTCGGTGCCGGGCTGTGGGCCGGTGAGCCGTCGCCGTATCTCGCCCACCGGCTGGACGCGGCCGCGAAGCTGTACCGGGAGGGGCGGATCGAGGTCGTGCTCGTCACCGGGGACAACAGCCGCAGGGACTACGACGAGCCGGACGCCATGCGGACCTATCTGACCCGGCACGGTGTGCCGGACCGGCGGATCGTCAGCGACTACGCGGGCTTCGACACCTGGGACTCCTGCGTCCGCGCGAAGAAGATCTTCGGCGTCGACAGGGCCGTCCTGATCAGCCAGGGGTTCCACATCCGGCGTGCGGTCGCGCTCTGCCAGGAGGCGGGGGTGTCGTCGTACGGCGTCGGCGTCGACGCCCGGCACGACGCCACCTGGTACTACGGCGGGGCCCGGGAGATCCTCGCGGCGGGGAAGGCCGCGCTGGACGCCCTGTTCGAGCCGGACCCCCGGTTCCTCGGCCCGAAGGAGCCGGGGGTGACCCGGGCGCTCGCTAGCTCCCCGTGAGGTGGAGGGCACCCTGCCGGGCGTGGGCCGACAGTGCGGGTGTGCCGATGTGGCCGAGGTGTTCGAGTTCGCCGTCGGGGGTCCAGCGGCCCAGGGCTCGGGTGCGGGCCATCCGGCGGCCGCCGCCGAGGAAGGGGTCGGGAGCGCAGCGCTCGGGGTCGGGGTCGCCCAGGTGGCCGAAGTCGTCGTGGGTGAGGTGGTCCGCCGGGACGCAGTCGCCGCCGGTCCACAGTTCGCCGGTCTCGCCGATGGGGAGGGGACGGCGGCCGGGGCCGAGGACGTACACCGTGTTGTTGGGGGTCGGGCGGCCCAGGGTGAGCAGGGGTGCGGCCGGGTCGTGGCGGTACGGGGTGGCGGCGACCGGTGTCCCGGCCGGGCCCCAGCAGTGGAGGAGGTCGGCGCGTCGGGCCCAGCGGTCGGCGAGCGGGCGCGGGCAGGGCTCCTTGGTGTCCGCGACGACGGCGACCCTGCGCAGGCGGGGACAGGCCGCGGGGTCGAGGCCGGACAGGACGGCCGGGGTGGCGACGATCACGTCGGCCGTGCGGGCCGTCGCCGCGGTGTCCTCGCCGCGGATGACGAGGGTGCCGCCGTGGGCGAGGCAGCCGAGGATCTCCCAGGCGGCCGTGGCGGAGGCGAGGCCGAGGAGCTGGGCGACGCGGTCGCCGGTGCGGACGCCGAGGCCGCCGGGGCCGGTGAGCAGCAGGCCGGCGATGTTGCGGTGGGTGACCTTGGTGCCGTACGGGCGGCCGGCGGTGCCGGAGCCGGAGCCGAAGAGGATGTGGCAGCCGTCGTCCGGGCTCACCCCCGGGCGCGGGGTGCCGCGACGCGGGGCGGGAGGCAGGGGGCCGTCGAGGGCGATCAGGCGGTGCCCCGCGGGCAGCGGCACCCGGTGGGCGTGTTGCTCGACGGTGAGGACGACCCGGGTGCCGGCCGCGCGGACCACGTGGGCGAGCCGGGCCCTGGGGGCCAGGCCGATGTCCTGCGGGACGTACGCGGCACCGGACTTCAGGATGCCGAGCAGCCCGACGAGCATCGGGATCGAACGGTGCACGAAGAGGCCGACGTGGTCGCCGGGACGGACGCCCTCCCTGGCCAGGCGGACGGCGAGGGCGTCGGCGTACCGGTTGAGCTCGCCGTAGGTGATGGTCGCGCCCAGGTGTTCGGCGGCGACGGTGTAGGGGGCCTCGATGGCGTGCCGTTCCACGGCGTGGTGGACGAGGGGGTCGGGGAGGCGGACGGCGGGGCCGTGGCCGTACTGGCGGAAGAGGCGCTGGTCGTGGGGGCTCAGGTCGCGCAGGGGCATGGCTGGGGGACCTCCTGGCCGGCTGTTCCGAGGGACGGGGTTGCCACAGGGGGCGCGGCCGCACGGGTGGCTGCCGGGACGAGCGGCGGGCATGCCCGGTATACCGAACGCCGTGCGGAGTGTGCGGCGGTCGTGCCGTACTGGATGTCGGCTCGACTGTAGTCCCGGTGGTTCGACTCTCAACAAGGCGTGATCGGCCAACCACACAACGGAATGAGCCACATGTGGCGTCTTTCGCCCCAAGGGCACCTTCCCTCGCACCCGGCGGCGACTCAGCGGTGGGCAGCCGTGCGCCTCACGGTGGCCGGCCGGCCGCCGGGAGGTCCCCGCAGCGGGCGCGTAACAGGCAGCCCCCGTCGGCGTAACACGGCCGAAGCACGCTGAGAGGCATGCCGAACTCCGCGACGCCCACGCACTGCCCGTACTGCGCCTTGCAGTGCGGGATGAATCTGACGCCCGTCGAAGGCGGGACCGTCGAGGTGAGCGAGCGCGCGGACTTCCCGGTGAACCGGGGCGCGCTGTGCGGCAAGGGCCGTACGGCGCCGGCGGTGCTCTCGTCCCGGGTGCGCCTCACCTCCCCGTTGGTGCGCTCCGGGGGCACGCTCGTGCCCGCCTCCTGGGACGAGGCACTCGACCGGATCGCCTCGGAACTGTCCCGCACGCGCGCGGAGCACGGCCCGGACGCGTGCGGGGTCTTCGGCGGGGGCGGCCTGACGAACGAGAAGGCGTACACACTCGGCAAGTTCGCCCGGGTCGTGCTCGGCACCTCGCAGATCGACTACAACGGACGGTTCTGCATGTCGTCCGCGGCGGCCGGGGGCATCAAGGCCTTCGGCCTGGACCGGGGGCTGCCCTTCCCGCTGGAGGACATCCCGCGGACGGGATGCGTGATCCTGGTCGGCTCCAACCTCGCGGAGACCATGCCGCCGTCGCTGCGGTTCTTCACCGAACTGCGCGAGAACGGCGGCACCCTGATCGTCATCGACCCACGCCGCACCAAGACGGCCGAACAGGCCGACCTGCACCTGGCGCCCCGCCCGGGCACCGACCTCGCGCTCGCGCTCGGCCTGCTGCACCTGGTCGTCGCCGAGGGCCGCGTGGACGAGGAGTACGTCCGTGAGCGCACGGCCGGGTGGGAGGAGGCCCGGGCGGCGGCGATGGCCCACTGGCCGGAGTACGTCGAGCGGATCACGGGCGTGTCCGTGCCCGAACTCCGTCAGACGGTACGGATGTTCTGCGAGCCGGAGTCCGCGATGGTGCTGACCGCGCGCGGGCCCGAGCAGCAGTCCAAGGGCACCGACACCGTGGGCGCCTGGATCAACCTGTGCCTGGCGACCGGCCGCGCGGGGCGTCCGCTGTCCGGGTACGGCTGCCTGACCGGGCAGGGCAACGGACAGGGCGGGCGCGAACACGGCCAGAAGGCCGACCAGTTGCCCGGCTACCGCAAGCTGGACGACCCGGCGGCCCGGCGGCACGTGGCCGAGGTGTGGGGCGTGGACCCGGACAGCCTGCCCGGCCCGGGACGCAGTGCCTACGAACTCCTGGACGCCCTCGGTTCGGACATCAAGTCCCTGCTGCTGATGGGATCCAACCCGGTGGTGTCGGCGCCGCACGCCGCGCACATCGAGGAGCGGATCAAGTCCCTCGGCTTCCTTGCCGTGTGTGACGTCGTGCTGTCGGAGACGGCGGCGCTCGCGGACGTCGTACTGCCGGTGACGCAGTGGGCGGAGGAGACCGGCACGACGACC
Source organism: Streptomyces lincolnensis (assembly GCF_001685355.1). Taxonomy (GTDB): domain Bacteria; phylum Actinomycetota; class Actinomycetes; order Streptomycetales; family Streptomycetaceae; genus Streptomyces; species Streptomyces lincolnensis. The sequence continues at coordinate 3,387,528 of NZ_CP016438.1, forward strand.
AACCTGGAGGGCCGCGTGCTGCTGCGGCAGCGGGCGATCACCCCTCCGGAGGGTGTGCGCAGCGACCTGGAGGTCATGCGCGAGCTGGCCGACCGGCTCGGTGTGGAGAAGGGCTTCCCGACCGACCCCGAGGAGGTCTTCGAGGAGCTGCGGCGCGCGAGTGCGGGCGGGGCGGCGGACTACTCCGGGATCACCTACCGGCGGCTGGCCGAGGAGAACGGGGTGTTCTGGCCCTGCCCGGCACCGGATGCCCAGGGGACCGGGAGCCCCGAGGCGCACCCCGGCACCCCGCGGCTCTTCCTCGACCGGTTCGCCACCCCGGACGGCCGGGCCCGGTTCGTGCCCGTCTCGCACCGGGCGGCCGCCGAGGAGCCCGACGCCGAGTACCCGGTGCTGCTGACGACCGGGCGGGTGGTGGCGCAGTACCAGTCCGGCGCCCAGACCCGCCGCGTGGACGAGCTCAACGCCGCCGCGCCCGGCCCCTTCGTCGAACTGCACCCGCGTCTCGCGGAGCGGCTGGGCGCGGCCGAGGGCGACCCGGTGGCCGTGGTCTCCCGGCGCGGCCGGGCCGTGGCCCCGGCCCGCATCACCACCGCGATCCGCCCGGACACCGTCTTCATGCCCTTCCACTGGTACGGCGAGGGCCGCGCCAACACCCTCACCAACCCGGCCCTCGACCCGACGTCCCGCATGCCGGAGTTCAAGACGTGCGCGGTACGGCTGGAGACGGTGGGGTCGTAGCGGCGATGAGGCCGTGACGGACAGGGACCCACCCCCGTGGGCCCGCACCCCGCGGGTGTCGTCGTCGGGCACGGTCCCGCCTGGCGGTGGCCGGCTCGGCCCGGACGGGCGGCACGGTGTCCGGAGGCGGGGACACCACCCGTCCGTCGTTACGCTGTCCGGATGGCAGAACATCCCACGTCGCAGGCGCGGCGGCCCGCGAACCGTGGGCCGAAGGCCGCCGCCGGGAACCGGGCGGCTCTGGTCGCGGCCGCCCGGGAGATCTACGCCGTGCACGGTCTGGACGCTCCGCTGTCCATGATCGCGCGCCGGGCCGGGGTGGGGCAGGGCGTGCTGTACCGGCATTTCCCCGACCGGGACGCCGTGGCGGCCGCGATCCTGGAGGAGAACGTCCGTGAGATCGAGCAGGCCGCGGCCGTCGAGGGGGCGACCCTCGCCGGGGTGCTGGGAGTGCTGACCTGGCATCAGGTGCGGTCGGCGGCGTTCATCGGCCTGCTGCATGCCGAGGGGGCGCGGGGCCGCGCCCCCGGGGCCGCCCGGGAGCTGGCCGATCGGGTCGGGCGCACCCTGCGGGGGTGTCTGCCCGCCGGCGGCCGGGCGGGGGCCCCGGACGCGCGGGACGATCTCATGCTCGCGGTCGCCATGGTCTCCGGAGCCGTCAGCGGCGGCGCCACGCACGAGGAACGGGAGCGGCGGGCGCTGGCGGCCTGGCGGCTGCTCGGCATCACGGTGGGACCGGTGCGGCCCTTCGAGGGCTGAGGCCGGCCGGCGTCAGCCGCCGTTGGACTGCCGTACGCCCTTCGCGAGCGCTTCGAAGGTGTACAGATAGCCCCCGGCGGGCCCGCTGACGGTCATGTACGCCTTCGTGCCGCCCGGTGTGATCGCCACGTTGGTCGCCGACTCCAGCCCTTCGGTACGGCCGGGAATCCGTACGGTCGCCAGGTGCTCGCCGTACCGGCTGTACACCTCCATCGCGGGCCGGCCGTGCAGCGCCTGGTACAGGTTGCCGTCCGCGTCCACGGCGATCGAGTCGGTCTGGGCGATGCCGCCGTCGACGCGGACGGCCGTGTGCCTACCGGACATGCCGGGCCGCTCGACGACGGGGAGGTAGGAGATCCGGTTCTCCGTCAGTTCGCTGATCCACAGCCCGCGGTGGTCGGTGTCGAACGCGATGCCGTTCGTCGCGGCGAGCCCGTCGGCCAGCACGGTCGCCTTCCCGCCGTCGCGGTCGACGCGCACCACCCGCCCGCGCGCCTCGCCCTCGGACATGCCGAGGGAGTCGCTGACGTACAGGTGGCCGTCCCGGTCGAAGGCGATGTCGTCGGGCAGCATCCGGGCTCCGTCGACCTCGCCGGAGAAGAAGGTGCGCGGTCCGGTGCCGTCGGCGGCCAGGGAGACGATCGCGCCGCTCGCGAAGTCGGACAGGTAGATCCGGCCGTCGTACGGGCTGAACTGGGCGGAGGTGTAGGCGCCGCGCCGGTCGGTGAAGAGGGTCCGCGCGGTCTTCCTCTTGACGTCGACGCGTATCAGCTTGGGCTCTCCGGCCGGTGCGGTGACGTCGACGACGTTCAGCCGGCCGTCCGCACCGAAGGTGGGGCCCTCCAGGAGGGTCATCCCGGTCGCCTGGTGTGTCGTGGTCAGCCGCATGAACTGGTGGGCGGTGACGGTTCTGCCCGGCCCGGCGGTCCCCGCGCCGGAAGCGCGCGTGTCGGTACCGCACCCGGTCAGGGCCAGCGTGCCGAGTGCGGCGAGCACGGCGAGCGGGCGGAACCGGAGTCGTCGCATGGGGATCACTCTCTTCCTGTCCGGGAAACATCGTGCTCTCGCACCACAACCGGACAGCGTTGTCCGGTCGTTGTTATGGTACGGCCGTGACGCCACCCCACATGACGCACCCTCACCCGCCGACCCCCGACGAACTGGCCGCGCTCCGGCTCCGCTACCACCGCGAGCGCGAGCGGCGGGTGCGGCCGGACGGAGCCCGCCAATACCTCGACGCCGACGCCGAGTTCGGCTTCTACGCGGCCGACCCCTACGCCGGCGAACCGGCCGGGCGCGCACCGCTGCGCGACACCGTCGACGTCGCCGTCATCGGCGCCGGGTTCGGCGGCATCCTCGCCGGGGCGCGGCTGCGTCAGCAGGGGGTCGAGCGGATCCGGATCATCGACAAGGGCGGGGACTTCGGCGGTACGTGGTACTGGAACCGCTACCCGGGCATCCACTGCGACGTCGAGTCCCACGTGTATCTGCCGATGCTCGACGAGACCGGGTACGTGCCGGAGTGGAAGTACGCACCGGGCGAGGAGATCCGCCGCCACGCGGTGCGCGTCGCCGAGAAGTTCGGCCTCTACGCGGACACCCTGTTCTCCACCGCGGTCACGGAACTGACCTGGGAGGAGAGCGAACACGCCTGGACCGTGACCACCGACCGGGGCGACGCCTTCCGGGCGAGGTACGTCATCACCGCCACCGGCACCCTGACCGAGCCGAAACTGCCGGGGATACCGGGCATCCGGGACTTCCGGGGGCACACCTTCCACACCTCCCGGTGGGACTACGGCTACACCGGCGGCAGCCCCGAGGGCGGCATGACCGGGCTCGCGGACAAGCGCGTGGGGGTCGTCGGCACCGGCGCCACGGGTGTGCAGGTCATCCCGATGCTGGCCGAGGACGCGGCCCACGTGTACGTCTTCCAGCGCACCCCCTCCACGGTCGACGTGCGGGCCAACCGCCGTACCACCGCGGGGGACGTCGGCGCGGACCGCGCGGGCTGGGCCCGCGAGCGCCGCGAGAACTTCCTGCGCATCGTCTCCGGGGAGGAGGCCGGGGAGGATCTCGTGGCGGACGGCTGGACGTCGTCGGCGGGCCTGCTGGAGAAGCTGCTGCCGAGTTTCCGCCGGCAGGGCGACCGCGAGGTCTTCGAGGCCGCCTACGAGGTCGCCGACGCCGCCAAGATGAACGAGGTGCGGGCCCGCGTCGAGCGGACGGTCACGGATCCGGGGACGGCGGAGCGGCTCAAGCCCTGGTACCGGTACGCCTGCAAGCGCCCCGCCTTCTCCGACCTGTACTACCCGGCGTTCAACCGCTCCAACGTCACCCTGGTCGACACCGCGGACACCCACGGCATCGAACGCGTCACCGAGCACGGCGTCGTGGCCGGCGGCACCCTCCACGAACTCGACTGCCTGATCTTCGCCACCGGTTTCTCCGTCGGCGTCTCCGGCGTCCAGTCCGGCAAGCTCCCGGTGTACGGCAGGGAGGGACACCAACTGCTCGACACATGGGCGCGGCACGGCATCCGCACCCTGCACGGCTTCACCAGCAACGGCTTCCCGAACCTGATCCGGATGGGCACCCTGCACAACGCCAGCAGCGTCAACTTCACCCACGTCCTGGACGAACAGGCCGTGCACGCCGCCGCCCTCGTCGCGGCCGCCGAGTCCGAGGGCGCCCTCCTCGAACCCTCCCGCGAGGCCGAGGACGCCTGGACCGCCGTCATGGCCGAGGGCGCGCCCGACCACGAGTGGTTCCACGCCGAGTGCACCCCCGGCTACTACAACCGTGAAGGAGCCGGCCGCCCCAACGGCCCGACCTCCTACCCGCACGGCGCGGTCGCCTTCCACGAACTCCTGCGCCGCTGGCGGCGGGAGTCCATGGCCGAGGCGCTGCTGCGGGCCGGGGAGCCCGGCGTACAGCGAAACGGGGGCCGGTAGCCCGCCGCTCAGCGGCGCGCGAACCAGTCGCCGCTCTCGATCGGCCTGCCGTGGGCACGCAGGCGGGCGGCCACGGTGGGGGCGGCGACGTAGACCCAGGCGCGGACGCCCGACCCGTCCGCGTCGAGGGTCACCTCACGCCGCACCCGTTCGTAGAGGTTGCGGGCGTCGCCCGGGGCGTACTCCTCCAGGCGGTCCAGCGCGGCCAGGAGCTCCGGGTACGCCTCCGGGAGCGCGGTGACGAGTTCGCCGTGCACCACTCCCCCGCGTTCCTCCACGGCGTAGGGATAGCCGGGACCGTCGTAGAGCCTCGCGCCGGACAGGCGGGCGGGGTGCTCGGAGCGGGTGCGGCCGCGCAGGAAGAGGTCGTGGTTGGCCTCGCCGGGGCGCAGGGTGCCGTAGACGAAGAAGGGGAGCGGGAGAGCCGTCACAGAAACGATTCTCTCCCCTCACACACCTCCTCAGACGCGCCCTGGACATGACATGCCCGGGGCGCCTTGACTCGTCGTCAACATCATCAGCGCCGCGCCCCCGCGCCTGCGGGCGCCCTCCCTAGGAGATCGATGAGCCGGATACGGCCGCATGTCCGAGGTTCCCGTCCCGCCACCGCCGGTGTGGCCCTGACCAGCGTTACCCTGCTGGCCGCCGCGCTCTCCCCCGCCGCCGACGCGGCCGACCGGCCGGCCCGGGCCACCGTGCTCGACAACGCCGCCTCGGTGCTCGTGGAGCAGGCCGCGCGGCTCGGTCTCACCTCCGCGCAGGGGACGAGGGTCCGGGACGTCGTCGTCGACGAGGACGGCGCCCAGCACGTCCGCTACGACCGCACCTACCGCCAACTGCCCGTGCTCGGCGGCGACTTCGTGGTCCATCTGGCCTCCGACGGCTCGTACCGCGGCGCCGACCGCGCGACGAGGGACGCGATATCCCTGGCCGGCGTCACTCCCGCGCTGTCGGCACCGAAGGCCGCCGACCTCGCGGTGAACGCCCTCAAGGCCGTGCACCTCGGCGAGACCCTGAAGCGGCTGACGGCCAAGCCCCAGCTGGTCGTCGACGCCCTGCACGGCGCCCCGAAGCTGGCCTGGCGGACCGACGCCGTCGCCCAGGACTCCCTCGGCAACCCGGTCGCGCGCACGGTGCTGACCGACGCCGGCACCGGCGGCCAGATCGACGCCTGGGACTCCGTCGAGACGGCGACGGGCGACGGCAGGTCCCTGTACAGCGGCACGGTTCCGCTGGAGACGACCCTGTCGGGATCGACGTACCAGTTGAAGGACGCGACGCGCGGGAACACGTACACCGGCGACGCGGCGAACAAGACCGACCTGTGCCTGCTGACCGTGTGCCTGAACCGGGCGCCCTCGACGGTCTTCACCGACGCGGACAACCACTGGGGCACGGGGGCCGCTTCGGACCGCGCCGGCGCCGCCGTCGACGCGCAGTACGGCACCGACGTCACCTGGGACTACTACCAGGACGTCCACGGCCGCAACGGCATCGCGGGCGACGGCCAGGGCTCCTACAGCCGCGTCCACTACGGCACGAACTACAACAACGCCTTCTGGGACGACACCTGCTTCTGCATGACGTACGGCGACGGTGACGGCACCCAGCTCGGGCCGCTGGTGTCGCTGGACGTGGCGGGCCACGAGATGACGCACGGCGTGACCTCGAAGACGGCCGCGCTGACCTACTCGGGCGAGTCCGGCGGTCTGAACGAGGCCACCTCCGACGTCTTCGGCACCCTGGTGGAGTTCCACGCCGCCAACGCCTCCGACCCCGGCGACTACCTGATCGGCGAGAAGATCGTCCGCTCCGGCTTCGCGCGGGACGCCCTGCGGTACATGGACAAGCCCTCCAAGGACGGCAGTTCGGCCGACTACTGGAGCAGTTCGCTGGGCGACCTCGACGTCCACCACTCCTCGGGCGTCGCGAACCACTTCGCCTACCTGCTGGCCGAGGGCAGCGGGCCGAAGACCATCGACGGGGTGAGCTACGACTCCCCCACCCACGACGGCTCCACGGTCGAGGGCATCGGCCGGGACAAGCTCGGCGCCATCTGGTACCGGGCCCTCACGGTCTACATGACCTCGTCGACGAACTACGCCGGAGCGCGTACGGCGACACTGAGCGCGGCGAAGGACCTGTACGGGGCGGGCAGCGCCGAGCACGGGGCGGTGGGCGCGGCCTGGAGCGCCGTCAACGTGAAGTGACGGGTGCGGTGCGGGCCTCGCTCCTGAGCCTTGTCACCCTGCCGCGCCGAAGTCCGGCAGGGTGACCGTGCCGTCCTCGGCCAGCGGGAAGGCCGGGTTGTGGGCGACCTCCCAGGCGTGGCCGTCCGGGTCGGTGAAGGCACTGGAGTAGAAACCGACGGCGTTGACCGCCGCGGGCTTCGTGACGGTCCCGCCCGCCTTCTCCACCATCGCGAGCAGGGCGTCCACCTCCGCGTCCGAGCGGACGTTGTGCGCGAGGGCGATCCCCCCGAAGCCGCTCGCCCGCCCGGGTTCCAGACCGCAGTCCCGGGCCAGCTTCTCGTGACTCCACAGAACCAGCCCCAGGCCGCCCGCCTGGAAGAAGACGGTCTCCTGGACCTCCTGCCCCCGCCAGCCGAGGGCCTCGTAGAAGGCCTTGGAGCGGGCGAGATCGGAAACTCCCAGCGTGATCAAGGTGATGCGCTGTTCCATGCGCTGTTCCATGCGCTGTCCCATGAGGACACGGTACTGCGGGGCCGTGCTCCCGGCAGGGCGTCACCCGTTCACACCCCCGCCCCCGCACCCTTCGGGCCCACTTTTCCCGCGCGTCCACCAAACCTTGATGACCTGCTGAAACACATCGGGGGCCGCCTCCGGGCGCCCCCTTCCTGACACCCATTCACCCCAATTCTGACGCTCCCTCAGGAAGCGCTCGGGCCCCGCTGCCACTTACCTCGGAAGGGCAGCCCCACCAAGAGTTCCAGGGAGCACCGATGCGACGTACCGCCCGCCTGCTGACCGCTGCCGCGTGTGCCGTGGCCGTCGCGGGTCTGGCTGCCGCACCCGCGTACGGCGGCGGCGACGGGAAGCTGGAGGTGTACCCCTCCGCGGTCGTGCCGGGCGGACAGGTCACGGTGAACACGGCGGCGTGCGGGGACGGCGGCACGGTGGCGGGCGACGCCAGCGCGGTGGGCGCGGGCGCGTTCACGCTGGCGCCGAGCGCGCGCGACGGCGAGGCGATCGGGCGGTTCCGGGTGCCGCCGAGCGCGCAGCCGGGGACGTACGAGATCGCCGGGACGTGCGCGGAGAGCGGTCGGCGGGTCGTGGGCGACCTGGTGGTCACGCTCACGTCCACCCGGCAGCAGGTGTCTCCCCGGGGCAGTGTGAAGACGGGGGTCGGCGGCGCTCTGGGCCCCGACCCCGTGCAGACCGCGGCCGGCGTGGCGGCTCTCGCCGTCGCCGCCGCGGGCGGTACCTGGCTCCTGCATCGCCGGGCGAGAGGCGACGGGATCTGACGGACACCCTCCGCTGTCCGTCCGCCGGTACCGCATGTCCCCTCCCCCTCCGGGTCCGACGCCCCTCGCGGCCCGGAGGGGGAAGGAGGGCACGGCCTACATCACCATGCCCGGGTCGGGAGAGGGTCGCCATGCGCAGGTTCGGCAACACCGCCATAGCGGGGGTGACCGTGGTGGCCCTGTGCTCCGGGGCGTGGCTGCTGCGCAGTGGTGCCGAGACGCACCCGCCGCCGCAGCCGTCCGCCGCGCAGGCGCACCTCGGCCGGGACCGGGACGGCTCCGCGCACTCCGCGGCACCGGCCCTGCCGCCCTCCCCGCCCGACCGGATCCGCATCCCCTCGATCCGGGTGGACGCCCCGCTGACGGGGCTGGGACTGACGAGGACCGGCAGCCTCGACGTCCCGCCGGCCGAGCAGAAGAACCTCGCGGGCTGGTACGAGGCCGGGACCACCCCCGGCGAGACGGGCACCGCGATCGTCGCCGGCCATGTCGACAACGCCGACGGGCCCGCCGTCTTCTACGCCCTCGGCGCCCTGAAGAAGGGCGACGCCATCGAGGTGGACCGTCGGGACGGCGGTGTCGCGGTGTTCACGGTGGACGCGGTGGAGGTGTACAAGGCGACCGGCTTCCCCGACGCGAAGGTGTACGGGGCGGCCGCACGGCCCGAGCTCCGGGTGATCACCTGCGGGGGCGGCTACTCACCGGCGACCGGCTATCAGGGCAACGTCGTCGTCTTCGCGCACCTCACCGGGAGCAGCCGCTGAGGCGGGCGGTTCCGGCGCACCCCCGAGGATGTTCTCCCGGCCCCACGCCCCCAGCGGTGCCAGCGCCTCGTTGAGCGTGGCCCCCCGGGGAGTGAGCGAGTACTCCACGCGGGGCGGCACCTCGTCGTAGGCCTCCCGGTGCACGATGCCGTCCGCCTCCAGCTCCCGCAGGTGCGCCGCCAGGACCTTCTCCGTCACCCCCGGCAGCTCCCTGCGCAGCTCGCCGAAGCGGCACGGGCGCACATGCAGCGCCCACAGGATCAGCACCTTCCACTTGCCGCCGATCACGTCCATCGCGGCGTCGATCCCGCAGACGTACGCTCCCGGCCGTCGTCCGGTCACCCTGCCCACCCCTCCCCTGCCTGGACCCTTTCCCGGCGGTAACCACCCACTCCGAAGTACGTACTTGAGCAGGCCGTTCACCACCGACGAGCCTAGACGTCATGACTGACAACGCACCCACGTCCCGCACCCACCCGCGCACCCCTCTCACCCCGCTCACCCTCCTCGGCACCGGTGCCATGGGCACCGCCCTCGCCCGCGTCTGGCTCGCCGCCGGGCACCCCGTCACCGTCTGGAACCGCACCCCCGCCCGCGCCGAGCCCCTCGCCGCCGAGGGCGCGACGGTCGCCGTGAGCGCCGCCGAGGCGGTGGCCGCGAGCCGTCTCGTGATCGCCTGTCTGCTCGACGACGCCTCCGTGGGCGAGGCCCTGGACGCGGCCGACCTCACCGGCCGTGACCTGGTGAACCTGACCACCGGTACGCCCGCGCAGGGCCGGGCCCGGGCCGCCTGGGCACAGGAGCGCGGCGCGCGTTTCCTGGACGCCGGGATCATGGCCGTACCGCCGATGATCGGGGCCGCCGGCTCCGGGGCCTACGTCTTCTACAGCGGTTCCGCCGCGCTCTTCGAGGAGCACCGGGACACCCTCGCGGTGCCCGCCGGGACGTCCTACGTCGGGGCGGACCCGGGGTTCGCCGCCCTGCACGACGTGGCGCTGCTGAGCGCGATGGGCGGGATGTTCGCGGGCATCACGCACGCCTTCGCGCTGATCCGCCGTGAGGACATCGCGCCGAAGGACTTCGCCCCGCTGCTCCAGGGCTGGCTCACCGCGATGGCACCCATGGTCCACACGGCCGCCGACCAGCTGGAGAGCGGCGACTACGGCAAGGACGTCGTCTCCAACCTGGCCATGCAGGTCGCGGGCAACGCCACCCTGCTGCGCACGGCCGAGGAGCAGGGCGTGAGCACCGAGCTGCTGACGCCGTACATGGCCCTGATGGAGCGTCGCCTCGCCGACGGGCACGGCCACGAGGACACCACCGGCCTGGTCGACCTGCTCATCGAGGGGCCCTAGGCGAGCCACTGCTCGTACGCCAGGTTCGCCACCAGGGCGAACACCACCGTCAGCAGCACCACCCGGACGAAGCCGCTGCCCTTCTTGAGGGCGGTGTGGGCGCCGAGCATGCCGCCCGCGAGGTTGAACAGGGCCATGAGGGCGGCGAGTTTCCACAGGACCGTGCCTTGCCAGGCGAACGTGGCCAGCGCGCCCGCGTTGGTGCAGCAGTTGACGATCTTGGCGGTGGCGGAGGCGGTGACCAGGTCGAGGTGGAGGACGGCGGTGAGGGCGAGCACCAGGAACGTGCCGGTGCCGGGGCCGATGAGACCGTCGTAGAAGCCGATGCCGATGCCCGCGAGGCCGATCGCGGCGAGCATCCGGCGGCGGGTGGCGGGGCCGGTCGCGGGGGCGGTGCCGAAGGCGGGGCGCAGGATCACGAAGGCGGCGACCGCGAGCAGCACCACCATGATGAGCGGCTTGAGCACGTCCGTGCTCATCCCGGCCGCGAAGAAGGCCCCCGCCGAGGATCCCGCGAGGGCCGCCAGCCCGATGCGTACGGCCAGCCGTACGTCCACGGGGGCCTTGCGGGCGTAGGTCACCGCCGCGCCCGAGGTGCCGACGATGGCGACCGCCTTGTTGGTGCCGAGGGCGTAGGCGGCCGGTGTGTTCGCCGGCAGTCCGAGGAGCAGCACGGGCAGGAGCAGCAGGCCTCCGCCGCCGACCACGGCGTCGATCCAGCCGGCCGCCAGGGCGGCGAGGCACAGGACGACGACCATGGTCAGCGATATGTCGGGCATGATCGCGACCTTAAGGACGGGATAAGTGCCCTGTCCAATGACCTGAGGCTCCGCTGAGCTTGTCGGGCTCAGCCCAGCCGGCCCCGCTCCACACAGAACTCGTTGCCCTCCGGATCCGCCATCACGACCCAGCCCCGGCCGTCCGGGAGCGTGCGGTCCGCGAGCTGCCGGGCGCCGAGTTCCAGGGCCCGCTCGACCTCCTGGGCCCGGGTGCGGTCGTCGGGCCGAAGGTCGAAGTGCACCCGGTTCTTGACCGTCTTGCCCTCTCCCACCCGGACGAACAGCAGTCCGGGGCCGGCGTCCGGGGCCTCTATCAGCACCTCCGCGTCGCCCGGCTCGTCCTCGTCGGAGATGGGGCGCCCGAGCAGCGCGGACCAGAAGCGGGCGAGGTCGTAGGGCTCGCCCGCGCAGTCGAAGGTGATGTGGCGGATCGTGGGGTTCAAGGGCCTCTCCCGGAGCTGGTCGTGCGGGTCGTGGGCCCGCAGCATGACGAACCCCACAACGGTTGTCGAACGATTACCCGCCCGCCGCCGGGGCCCCGGTGCCGCCCCCGTCGTAGACGATGGCGTGTGCACGGAAACCCGAGGTGCGCGGGGGTATGGCCCCCGGCGCCTCACAGCCCGCTCCCGAGGCCTGTCACGAACCCTCACATTCACCCGCGGCCTGTGCTGAGGGCAGCGTTCCTCGCGGGAAACAGAGGTGATGCCACCGGGTAACACCGACCACGCACGCTCCTGGACATGACCTCGAATACGCGTGTGGTGGTGATCGGCGCCGGGCTCGCGGGCGTCCGTCTCGCCCGGCGGCTCGCAGAGCTCGGCAGGTCGGTGACGCTCGTCGGCGACGAGGAGCACCACCCGTACAACAGGGTGCTCCTGGCCGAGGTGCTGGCCGGCCGCTACAGCCCCGAGGTGATCGCGCTCCCGGCACCCGCCGACCTGGTCCGCGCCCGGGTCACCGGCATCGACCGCGCGGAGCGGACCGTCGAGTGCGCCGACGGCACGAAGATCGCATACGACACCCTGGTCCTGGCCACCGGCTCCAACCCGGTGCTCCCACCGCTGCGCGGCCTGTTCACCCCCGACCACGTGCTGCCGGACGGCGTCCACGCCTTCCGCACGATGGACGACTGCCTGGGGCTGTCCGAGGCGGTCCGGCCGGGTGCGCGGGCGGTCGTCATCGGCGGCGGACTGCTCGGTGTCTCCGCGGCCCGGGCACTCGCCCTGCGCGGCGCCCAGGTCGTCCTCGCCCAGCAGTCCGAGCGGCTGATGGAGCGCCAGCTCGACCCGGCCGCCTCCAAGCTGGTCCGGCGGCATCTGACGGACCTCGGCGTCGAGGTCCACACCGACCTGCGCGTCCGCGACGTGCGCTGTGTCAACGGCTCGGTCCGCTCGGTCGAGATGGCCGACGGATACGCCATGGACGCCGACCTCGTGGTCCTGGCCTGCGGAGTCCACCCTCGGGTGGGCCTCGCCCAGGTCGCCGGGCTCGACGTCCGCAAGGGCATCGTCGTGGACGACGAACTGCGCACCTCCGACCCGCACATCCGGGCCCTCGGCGACTGCGCGCAGCACGACGGCACGGTGTACGGGCTGGCGACGCCGGCGCTCGAACAGGCCGATGTGCTGGCCGAGTTGCTGGCGAGCGAGGCGGGCACCACCGGTGACCCGCACGCCCGTTACACCGGTACCCGTTCACTGACCCGGCTGACGCTGGCCGGTGAAGGCTTCTTCGACCTCGCCGCGTTCGGCGAGACCGAGGCGCTCCCCGGCGACGACGTGGTTCAGCTCGCCGACGCCACCCGCGGCACCTACCGCAAGGTCGTCGTCCGCGACGACCGTCTGGTCGGCGGGGTCCTCGTCGGCGAACTGGGCACCGTCGGCGCACTCGCCCGCGCCTGGGAGGGAGCAGAGCCGCTCCCCGCCGACGGTGCCCCTCTGCTCCACCTGCTCACCAACGATGGAGGCTCCTGATGACCGCCACCCCGGAGGCCACGGAGGCCACCCCCACGATCGTGCTCGTCGGCCACGGCATGGTCGGCCAGCGCTTCCTGGAGGCGCTCGCCCAGCGCGGCCTGACCGCCACGCACCGCGTGGTCGTCCTGTGCGAGGAGCCCCGACCCGCCTACGACCGCGTGGCGCTGACCTCGTACTTCTCGGGCAAGACGCCCGAGGACCTGTCGATGACCGACATGGCGTTCATCGAGACGCACGGCATCGAGCTGTACGTCGGTGACCCGGCGGAGACCGTGGACCGCGAGGCCCGCAAGGTCACCGCGCGGTCCGGCCAGGTCTTCGAGTACGACGTCCTCGTCCTGGCCACCGGCTCGTACCCCTTCGTGCCGCCGGTGCCCAACAAGGACGCCGAGGGCTGCTTCGTCTACCGCACGATCGAGGACCTGCTCGCGATCGAGGCGTACGCGAAGTCGAAGGCCACCACCGGTGCCGTGGTCGGCGGCGGTCTGCTGGGTCTGGAGGCCGCCGGCGCGCTGAAGGGCCTGGGCGTCGAGGCGCACATCGTGGAGTTCGCGCCGCGGCTGATGCCGGTGCAGGTCGACGACGGCGGTGGCGCGGCCCTGCTGCGCACCATCGAGGAGATGGGCCTGAGCGTCCACACGGGCGTCGGCACGCAGGAGATCGTGGTCGGCTCCGACGGTGCCGTCACCGGCATGAAGCTGTCCGACGGTTCCGAACTCGCCACCGACATGGTGGTGTTCAGCGCCGGTGTCCGCCCCCGCGACCAGCTGGCCCGCGACTGCGGTCTGACGGTCGGCGAGCGCGGCGGCATCTCCGTCGACGAGCAGTGCCGTACGGTCGCCGACCCGCACGTGTTCGCGATCGGCGAGTGCGCGCTGGCCTCCGACGGCCGGGTGTACGGCCTGGTCGCCCCCGGGTACGAGCAGGCCGAGACGGTCGCCGCGACGATCGCCGCCGACGAGGCCGAGGAACTGACGTTCACCGGCGCCGACCTGTCCACCAAGCTGAAGCTGCTCGGCGTGGACGTGGCGTCCTTCGGCGACGCGCACGGCACCACGGAGGACTGCCTGGACGTCGTCTACTCCGACTCCCGCTCGGGCCTGTACAAGAAGCTGGTCATCGGCCGCGACGGCACCCTGCTCGGCGGCATCCTGGTCGGCGACGCGGAGGCGTACGGCACGCTGAAGGCGTTCACCGGATCGGTTCCGCCGGTCTCGCCCGAGTCGCTGGTGCTGCCGGCCGGGGCCGGGGAGTCCGTCCAGCTCGGCCCGACGGCGCTGCCGGACGACGCGATCATCTGCTCCTGCAACAACGTCCGCAAGGGCACGATCCGCGCCGCGGTCACCGACCACCAGTGCACCACCGTGCCCGAGGTGAAGAAGTGCACCAAGGCCGGTACGACCTGCGGCAGTTGCGTCAAGGTCCTCGGCCAGCTGGTCACCGCCGAGCTGGAGGCGTCCGGCGTCGAGGTCGACAAGGGCCTGTGCGGCTGCTTCTCGCAGACCCGCGAGGAGCTGTACGAGATCGTCCTCGCCCTGCGCATCAACACCTACCAGGACCTCCTGGACCGCTACGGCCGGGACGGCGCCAAGGGCGGCGACGGCTGCGAGGTCTGCAAGCCGGCGGTCGGCTCGATCATCGCCTCCCTCGCCCCGACGATCGGTGCGAGCGGCTACGTCCTCGAAGGCGAGCAGGCGGCCCTCCAGGACTCCAACGACCACTTCCTGGCCAACCTCCAGAAGAACGGCTCGTACTCGGTCGTCCCGCGCATCCCCGGCGGTGAGATCACCCCCGAGGGGCTGATCGTGATCGGTGAGATCGCCCGCGACTTCGGCCTCTACACGAAGATCACCGGCGGTCAGCGGATCGACATGTTCGGCGCCCGCGTCGAACAGCTCCCGCTGATCTGGACCCGGCTGGTGGACGCCGGCTTCGAGTCCGGCCACGCCTACGGCAAGTCCCTGCGCACGGTGAAGTCCTGCGTCGGCCAGACCTGGTGCCGCTACGGCGTCCAGGACTCGGTCCGCATGGCGATCGACCTGGAGCTGCGCTACCGGGGCCTGCGCTCCCCGCACAAGCTGAAGTCGGCGGTCTCCGGGTGCGCCCGCGAGTGCGCCGAGGCCCAGTCCAAGGACTTCGGCGTGATCGCCACCTCCAACGGCTGGAACCTCTACGTCGGCGGCAACGGCGGCGCCACCCCGCGCCACGCGGACCTGCTCGCCCAGGACCTGACCGACGCCGAACTGATCAAGCTGATCGACCGGTTCCTGATGTTCTACATCCGCACCGCGGACCGCCTGGAGCGCACCTCGACCTGGCTGGAGCGGATCCCCGGCGGCCTGGACCACGTCCGTGACGTGGTCGTGGAGGACTCCCTCGGCATCTGCGAGGAGCTGGAGTCCCTGATGACGGCCCATGTCGCGCACTACGCCGACGAGTGGGCGACGACCATCAACGACCCCGAGAAGCTCGCCCGGTTCGTGTCCTTCGTGAACGCCCCGGACACCCCCGACCCGGTCGTGGGCTTCGTCCCCGAGCGCGACCAGATCAAGCCCGACCTGCCGCTGCTGACCATCGGCCACCGCCCCCTGGAAGGAAGCGCCCAGCGATGACCCTGGCACCCGAGACGACCGACCTCAAGATCCAAGTCCAGCTGGAGGACGGCTGGTTCACGGTCTGCGAGCTGGACCGGCTGCTCCCCGGCCGGGGTGTGGCGGCGCTGCTGCCCGACGGCCGCCAGGCCGCCCTGTTCCGTGACCGCAACGGCAAGCTGTACGCCGTCGACAACCGCGACCCGTTCGGCGGCGCGGCCGTCCTCTCCCGCGGTCTGACCGGCACCCACCAGGGCCGCCCGTTCGTCGCCTCGCCCCTGCTGAAGCAGCGGTTCGACCTGGAGACCGGGCAGTGCCTGGACGAGGAGTCGGTGCGGATCGCGACGTACGAGGTACGCGCGGCGTAGTAAGCATTCTTGACCGATCATTCTCGTTCCCCCTAGGCTGCGACACGTGGCCAGGACCAAGGAGTTCGATCCGGACGCCGCGCTCCAGGCAGCCCTAGAGCTGTTCTGGCGGCGCGGCTACGAGGCGACGTCGATGTCCGACCTCGTCGAGCACCTCGGTATCGGGCGGGCGAGCATCTACGCGACCTTCGGCAGCAAGCACGAGCTGTATCTGCGGGCGCTGGACCGCTACCAGGAGTCCTGCGACCCGCAGTTGCTGCGGGAGCTGTCGCAGCCGGGGCCGGCACTGCCCTCCGTCCGCTCGGTGGTACGCCGTTTCGCGGCGGAGTCGGCCGAGGCGGGCAGGCGCCTGAGCGGCTGTTTCGTGGTCAACACGGCCGCCGAACTCGCCCCGCACGACCCGGACGCGGCCCGTCGGGTCGAGCACAGCTGGGACCACATCGAGACCCTGCTGCACTCGGCGCTGACGCGCGCGCAGGCCCAGGGCGAGCTGGGCGAGGACCGCGATCCGCGCGCCCTCGCCCGCATGCTGCTGGTCCTGATGCAGGGCATGCGGGTCGTCGGCAAGGCGTCGGCGGACCCGGCCCGGGTACGCGACGCCGCGGAGCAGGCGCTGACCCTGCTCGACTGAGCCACCGCCCTCGTGGGCCTCGCGAGGGCTTTTTTCACGCCTTCATATTGAACCGATCGGTCAAAATAAGCGGCCGGATGCGGCCGAGATACAGGCCGGGATGCGGCCGAGACACAGGGGAGATCATGACCACCAGCACACGCTTCACCGGCAGGACCGCCCTCGTCACCGGCGCGGGCTCCGGCATCGGGCGCGGTATCGCACTCGCGTTCGCCGCCGAGGGCGCGAACGTCGTCGTCGCCGGACGCCGTCGCGACCCCCTCGACGAGACGAAGGCCCTGGTCGAGCAGGCGGGCGCCAAGGCACTGGCCGTCACCGCCGACGTGACCCGCGCCGACGACCTGCGTGCCCTCGTGCAGGCCACCGTCGATCACTTCGGCGCACTGGACATCGCGGTCAACAACGCGGGCGTCCTGGAGGGCGGCGGCCTGCCCGTCGCGGACGTGGACGAGGACGCCTGGCGCCGGATGCTCGACATCAACGTCACGGGCGTCCTGCTCGCCCTCCAGGCCGAGGTCCGCCAGATGCGCACCCAGCCCGGCGGCGGCGCGATCGTCAACATCGCCTCCCGGATCGGCGTCCACGGACGCATCCCCGGCACCACCGCCTACGGCGCCACCAAGGCGGCCGTCTCGATCCTCACCCGCGGCGCGGCCCTGGACCACATCGCGGACGGCGTGCGCATCAACGCCGTCAGCCCGGGAGCCAGCGCGACGGCCATGTCCCTCCTGCCGGGCGAGACGGCGGCCGGGCGCGCGGAGCGCATGAAGAGCGCCGTACCCCTCGGCCGCGTCTCCACCGTCGAGGAGGTGGCGGCCGCCGTGCTGTACCTGTCCTCGGACGACGCGGCCTCGGTCGTGGGGGCGGACCTGGTGGTGGACGGCGGCTCCACGGCCTGAGAAATCCGCTGGAGAGCGGACGAGCCCCGTGCTTGCATGGCCGTATGGTTCCCGCCGATCGTCTTCTCGCCTTCGCGGCCATGTCGTTCCTGCTGATCGTGGTCCCCGGTCCCAGCGTGCTGTTCGTGGTCGGCCGGGCACTCGCCCAGGGCCGGCGCGCCGCGCTGACCACGGTGGCGGGCAACACGGCCGGCGCCTATGTGCTGGTCCTGGCCGTCGCGTTCGGGGTCGGCTCGATCGTGGAGCGCTCGGTCCTGGTCTTCACCGCGCTCAAGCTCGCCGGCGCCGCCTACCTCGTGTACCTGGGCGTCAGGGCGTGGCGGGGGCGCGGGTCGCTGCGGGAGGCGTTCGCCGACGACGTGACGGCGGCCGGGGCGGGGCGCGGCGGGCTGCGCACGTTCTGGGAGGGGTTCGCGGTCGGGGTGACCAACCCCAAGACGATCGTGTTCTTCGCCGCCGTGCTGCCGCAGTTCGTGGACCGCGCCCACGGTCATGTGGCCGCCCAGATGCTGCTGCTCGGGCTGGTGTTCAACGTCATCGCGCTGGTCTCCGACGCCGCGTGGGGGCTGGTCGCGGCGACCGCGCGGGGCTGGTTCGCGCGCTCGCCGCGACGCCTGTCCCTGGTGGGCGGGGTCGGCGGGCTCACCATGATCGGGCTCGGGGTGACGGTGGCCATGACCGGCCGCAAGGACTGATCGCCGAAGCAGTTGACCGCCGGGGCCGTTCGGGCGGCTACATCTTCAGGGCGTCGTACGTCACTCCCGTCAGCCGCTCGGAGGCCTCCCACAGCAGCTCACCCGCCCGGTCGTCGAGCGTCCACGGTGCCCGCCAGGAGGGTCCCGGCGCCCCGCGCCACCCTCCGAAGGCCGGTCCGACGAACAGGTCCGGGCGTACGTCGGGTGCCGTCGCCGCGTAGAGCGTGGGCAGCGCCCCGCCGTCCGCGGACTGTGCGAAGAAGCGGTTGCCGAGCCGCATGAACCGCTCGCTGGCCCGGCGCCCGGACATCCGGGGGCCCGCGGTCTGAAGATTGGTCGCCGCGTACCCCGGGTGGGCCGCCGCCGCGATCACCGGCGAGCCGTGGGCCGCCAACCGGCGCGCCAGCTCGTGGGTGAAGAGCAGGTTGGCGGTCTTGGAGCGGGCGTAGGCGATCCAACGGCGGTAGCGACGCTCGCTGTTGAGGTCGTCGATGTCGATGTTCGCCAGCGCGTGCGTGGTACTGGAGACGGTCACCACCCGGGCGCCCCCGGTGGCCAGCAGCGGCGCCAGCAGCAGTCCGGTGAGCGCGAAGTGCCCCAGGTGGTTGACGCCGAACTGCGTCTCGAACCCGTCGGCGGTCGTCCCGTACGGCAGCGCCATCACGCCCGCGTTGTTGACGAGCAGATCGAGCCGGTCGTACGAGAAGGCCTGCGCGAACTGCCGTACGGAGGCCAGGTCTCCCAGGTCAAGGCGGGCGAACTCCACCTCCGCGCCCGGGACTTCGGCGGCCAGCCGGTCGCCCGCCTCGTTGCCGCGTGCCTCGCTGCGGCAGGCGAGCACCACCCGGGCGCCGCCGCGCGCCAGCTCCCGCGCGGCGGCGTATCCGATGCCGCTGTTGGCCCCGGTGACGACTACGACACGGCCGCTCTGATCGGGGATGTCCTTCTCGCTCCAGCCGGACATGGCCGGCCTCCCTCCGCCGACGGGTGCGGTTCAGAGGGTTCAGCGTACGAGCGGCGGGCGCTGGGCGTAATCGTCCGGGAGGGGCCGGGTGTCGAGGTAGAACCATTCGGCGGTGGGGCCGGGGGTGGGGGCGGCGTCTTTCGCCTCGGGCTCCGGGGCGTCCGGCACGGCCGTCGGCGTCGTCACCGTCCTCGCAGGTCCCGCCGGTCCCGCCGGTCCCGGCATCAGGAGTTCCACTCGCAGCCCCATCCCGCGCTGCTGGGCGGTGAACTCCTCGACCTGGTTGCGGCAGGCGTGGTCCAGGTGGGTCACGCCGGTCAGGTCGAGGCGGATGCGGGGCTTGCCGGCGGCGGCCGCGGCCTCCAGTGCCTCGATGACCTTGGGCAGCCGCAGGAAGGTGGCGTTGCCGGCCATGACGACCTTGGCGGTGTCCTCCTCGACGTGCTGGCGGACCACGGTCTGGGACATCCGGAGCGCGGCCAGCACGATCCCGGCGGCGAGCCCGATCAGTACGCCTTCGAGCAGCGCGGTCGCCACGATGACCAGCGTGGTCGTCGTCATCACCACGAACTCGCCCCGGTCCTGGCGCCACATCTTCGGGAACTCCTCGGGCGCGAACAGCTTCCAGCCGCTGTGGACCAGGACACCGGCGAGCACCGAGATCGGGATCAGCGCGAGCACCTGCGGCAGCAGCAGCGCGAACGCCAGCAGCCACAGCCCGTGCAGGGTCCGCGAGAGCCGGGTCTTCGCACCGGCCTGGACGTTCGCCGAACTCCGGGCGACCACGGCCGTGATGGGCAGCGATCCGAGGATGCCGGCCACCGTGTTGCCGGCGCCCTGGGCGATCAGCTCGGTGTTGTAGCGGGTGCGCGGTCCGCTGTGCATACGGTCCACCGCGGCCGCCGTGAACAGGCTCTCCGCGGACGCGATCACCGTGAAGGTGAGGATCGAGGTGATGATCGCGGCGTCCGCGAGCCCCGCGAACTGCTCCCCGCCCGGCACCTGCACGGCCGCCAGCAGATCACCGACCTGGAGCGTCTTGACGTCCACACCGGGCAGCGCGGCGACCCCGATGCCGACGCCCACGGCCACCAGCGCGGCCGGGACCTTCTTGACCGGCCCGGGCACCTTCTTCCACAGGAAGCTCAGCACGACGGTGACGACACCGAGCAGCGTGGCGATCACCGCCTGCCGGTCCGTGAGGATGTCGGCGACCAGCCCGGGCAGCCCCGCCATGTTCTCGATCGGGGTGCCGGGCGCCTTGCCGTCGGCCATCGGATACATCTGGCTCACCATCAGCGGGAGCCCGATGCCGGCCAGCATGCCCTGGACGACGGCGAGGGAGATCGCCTGGAACATCCGGCCGAGCCGTACGACACCGAGGACGATCTGGAGGATCCCCGAGCCCAGGACGATCACGCCGAGCATCGCCACGCCGTGTTCCGCGACGGTCTCCGCGACGAGCGCGGCGAGTCCGGCGGCGGGCCCGCTCACCTGGAGCGTGCTCCCCCGCACCGCGCCCACCACCAGCCCGCCGATCACCCCGGAGATGATCCCCAGCTCGGCCGGCACACCGGAGGCGACGGCGACCCCGATGCACAACGGGAGCGCGACGAGGAAGACGACGAGGGAGGCGGTGATCTCGGTGCCGAGGTCGGACTTGGGGAGCTTGGGGGGCTTGGGGGGCTTGGGTGATGTGGAGGCGCCGAGGGTGTCGGGTGTCCGGGAGTTGTCGGGTGCCCAGGGGTTGTCGGGTGCCCAGGGGTTGTCGGGTGCCCAGGGGTTGTCGGGTGCCCAGGGGTTGTCGGGCGCCGTGGAGATGTCAGGCGCCGTGGGCATGCCGGGCGCCTCGGAGATGCCGGACGCCTTGGAGATGTCGGGGATCCTGGGGAGGGAGGCGCCCCCGGCACGCCTGGCGCCCCTCGTCCCGCGCGCGTGCGCCCCGCTCATCCGGCGTGCACCCGGAAGCCGCCGTCGTCGTCCAGCTCGTACACCCGCCCGGTGTCGACCTCGTAGTACCAGCCGTGCAGCCGCAGCCGGCCGTCCCTCATCCGCTGCCGCACACTCGGGTAACTGCGCACCGCGGCCAGCTGGTTGACGACGTTGTGCTGGGCCACGTCGGCCAGGCACGGGTCGTCGTCCACGCCGGTGAGGACGGGGGTGAGCTCGGGGCGGGCGATGCCCAGCCAGGCGTCGACGCCCGGCAGCGCGCTCAGGTCGTCGCCGGACTTCAGCGCACCCATCGCTCCGCAGTGTGAGTGACCGCACACGACGATGTCCTGAACCCCGAGCACCTCCAGTGCGTATTCGAGGGTGGCCGCTTCACCCGAGGCCCCATGCCGCCCGTAAGGCGGCACGATATTGCCCGCGTTCCGTAGCTCGAATATCTCTCCGGGCCGCGCTCCGGTAATGAGCGCGGGTATCACCCGCGAGTCCGAGCAGGTAATGAACAGGGCCTCAGGGTATTGCCCCTCCGCCAGTTTCCGGAATTCTCCGCGATCGCCCTCGACCCGCTGCGTGAACGTACGGGCCCGGTCCAGCAATGCCTTCAACGATGGCTCCTCGGTCGGGAGTTCGGCCAGGTCACCTCACCGTAGAGGGGTCCGGGCCAGCGGAAGGTTAAGTGAAAGCCAGAACCCGGACAGGAATGGAACATTCTTTGCCCCATTACCCCGACGCGGGATCATCTTGTAACGTGTCGAGTCCAATTCACGGAGAGACAGGACGTATGGGCATACGAGTACTGCTCATCGAGGACGACGAAACGATCGCCGAACCGCTCACCGAGGCTCTGGGCCATTTCGGACTGACGGTGGATCACGTCGCCACCGGCACCGACGGGCTGAGAGGGCCGTACGGCGATGTCGTCCTGCTGGACCTCGGGCTGCCGGACATGGACGGCATCGACGTCTGCCGGGGCATCCGACAGGTCTCCGACGTCCCCATCCTCATCCTCAGCGCCCGCGGGGAGGAGACCGACCGCGTGCTGGGCCTGGAGCTCGGCGCCGACGACTACCTCGCGAAGCCGTTCAGCGTACGGGAGTTGGTCGCGCGGATCCGGGCGGTGACCCGGCGGAGCCGACGGACGCAGGGGGTGCCGGAGCCGACGGCCGGGACGATGCCGGGCGCCCTCCCGGTCTCGGCTTCCTCGGCGCTTCCGTCCCCCGAGCCGTCGGCGTCCATGGCGTGGGACGCGGAGCCCGCGTCACCACCGCCGTCGTCGCCTCCGTTCCCCTCTCCGTCGTCTCCGTTCCCCTCTCCCTCGTCTCCGTCTCCGTCGTACGAGACCCAGCCCTTCCCTTCCTACGAGCCGCAGACGATCGAACCGCAGACGATCCCGTCGTACGCCGCCGAGGAGGAGGCGTCCCCGGTCGCCGAGCCCGGTCCGCTGGTGGTCGACCGCCGTACTCGTCAGGTGTGGGTGGGCGGGACCCAAGTCCCGCTCACGCCCAAGGAGTTCGATCTGCTGGCGCTGCTCACCGAGGACCCGGGCGCGGTGCGTTCGCGGCAGGAGATTCTCGACCGGGTGTGGGATCCGCACTACGAGGGTCCGACCAAGACGCTGGACGTCCATGTGGCGGCGCTGCGGCGGAAGCTGGGGCACCCGGCGTGGATCCAGACGCTGCGCGGGGTCGGTTTCCGGCTGGCCGTGCACACCGGGCCCGGTGTGCGCACCGGGCCGGACATGCGCACCGGGCCGGGCGCGCGGCCATGACCCGCCGGCTGCTGCTCAGTTATCTGGGCCTCGCCACGCTCCTCCTGCTCTGTCTGGAGATCCCGCTCGGCTTCGTGTACTCGCGGGGCGAGCGGGAGCGGGTGGTCAACGCGGCGAAGGACGAGGCCGAGTCGGTCTCCGCGTACGCCGCGCTGTCGCTGGCCGCCGGGCGGGCGGAGCGGGACCTGCCCGGCCGGGTGGTGCACTGCGCCGCGCGGATCGGCGGGAAGGTGGTGATCGTCGACGGTACGGGCGTGCCGCTGGCCACCTCGCATCCGCTGACGCCGGAGGCCTCACGTGACCTCGCCTCCCGTCCGGGAATCGTGGCCGCGCTCCGGGGCTCCTCCACGGCGGACGTCCGTACCTCCACCATCGGCGGGGTCCAGTACCTGTCGGTGGCCGCGCCCGTCGGTCAGGGGGCCCGGCCGGAGGCCGCCGTGTGGCTGACGGTTCCGACCCGGACGGTGCACGAACGCGTCCACCACATCTGGCTGCTGCTCGCCCTGGGCGGGCTGGCGGTCCTCACCGGGGTCACTTTCGTGGCGTTCGCCATCGCCCGCTGGACCGGCCGCCCCATCCGTGAACTGGAGCGTGCGACACATGAGTTGGCGGAGGGGGGCCGGGCCGCTCCGGTGACGGTGACGAAGGGCCCGCCCGAAGTGCGCAGTCTGGCCGCGGCGTTCAACCGCACCGCCGCGCGTCTGGCCCATCTCCTCGCGTCCCAGAGCGCGTTCGCGGGCGAGGCATCGCACCAGCTCAAGACCCCGCTGGCGGCACTGCGGCTGCGGCTGGAGAACCTGGAGCCCAACGTCTCCGCCCACGGCCGGGCCAGCCTCATCGCCGCCGTCACCGAGACCGACCGGCTCGCCCGCATGGTCGAGGGCCTGCTCGCGATGGCCCGGCTGGAGGAGAACGCGGCCACCCCCGGCCCGGTCGACATCGGCGCGCTCTGTGCCGAACGGCACCGCACCTGGGCCCCGCTCTTCGCCCGGCAGGACGTCCGCCTGGTCCTGTTCGCGGGCGGCGTGGGCCCGGCCCTCGCCGTACCCGGGGCGATCGAACAGATGCTGGACAACCTCCTGTCCAACGCCCTGCGCGCCTCCCCGCCCGCCACCACCGTGGCCATCGACCTGCGCCCGCACGCCCCGTCCCGCCGCGCCCTGCGCGACGCGCGCCCCTGCTGGGTCGACCTGCACGTCACCGACGAGGGGCCCGGCATGACGGCCGAGCAGCGCACCCGCGCCTTCGACCGCTTCTGGCGGGCCCCCGGCGCCCCCAAGGGCGGCACCGGCCTCGGCCTCCCCCTCGTCCAACGCCTCGCCCACGCCAGTGGCGGCGAGGCGAGCCTGCACCCGGCCACCACGGGCGGCCTGGACGCCGTCATCCGCCTCCCCTCGGCGGAACCGGGCCCACGCCGGCGTGAGCCACCGGTGCTCCCGCTGCGGCATGCCTCCGGCGGCCATGCGAACCGTACGGCCACGTCACGCCTTGTCCATGACACGTCAACCCCCAAGGTCTAGGGTCCGTCACCGCGCGTCCCTGTCGCCGACCGGTGGCAGGCGGTCACGACTCACCCTGGAGCGAGCGTGGAACGTCGTAGCCCGAACCCTCTCAGCGTGGAACGTCGCACCTTCCTCCGTGCCGCCGTGGTCGGCGGTTCCGCCGCCGCGTTCGGCGGAACCCTGTGGCGCGGCGCCGCGTACGCCGCCCCCGCCCAGCCCGGGACCGGCCCCTACGGTTCGCTCGGCGCGCCGGACGCCCGCGGCATCAGACTTCCGGCCGGCTTCACCAGCCGGGTGATCGCCCGCTCCGGCCAGACGGTCGCCGGAACGTCGTACACCTGGCACAACGCCCCGGACGGCGGCGCCTGTTACGCCGACGGCACGGGCTGGATCTACGTCTCCAACTCGGAGATCAACCCGTCGGGCGGCGCGAGCGCGGTGCGGTTCTCGTCGAACGGGACGATCACGTCGGCGTACCGCATCCTGTCCGGCACCCGCACCAACTGCGCGGGCGGAAAGACCCCTTGGAACACCTGGCTGTCCTGCGAGGAGGTGGATCGCGGCTACGTCTACGAGACGGACCCGTGGGGCGTGGCGGCCGCGGTCCGCCGCGACGCGATGGGCCGCTTCAAGCACGAGGCGGCGGCCGCGGACCCCGTCCGCCGCGTCGTCTACCTGACCGAGGACGAGTCCAACGGCCGCCTCTACCGCTTCGTACCGACGACCTGGGGCGACCTCTCCTCCGGCACCCTCCAGGTCCTGGTCGCGGGCACCGCCACGTCGGGCTCCTACACCTGGACCACCGTCCCCGACCCCGACGGCTCCCCCACCTCCACCCGCACCCAGGTGGCCGGCTCCAAGTCCTTCAACGGCGGCGAGGGTTGCCACTACGCCGACGACAAGGTCTGGTTCACGACGAAGGGCGACAACCGGGTCTGGCAGCTCAACCTCACCTCCAGCACCTACGAGTTGGCCTACGACGACTCCCTGGTCACCTCCGGCACCGCCCCGCTCACCGGCGTCGACAACATCACCGGCTCCTCCTCCGGCGACCTCTTCATCGCCGAGGACGGCGGCTCCATGGACATCTGCGTGATCACCCCCGACGACGTGATCGCCCCCTTCCTCCGCATCGACGGCCAGTCCGGCTCGGAGATCACGGGCCCGGCCTTCTCCCCCGACGGCACGCGGCTCTACTTCTCCAGCCAGCGGGGGACGAGCGGCAGTTCGTCCGGCGGGATCACCTACGAGGTGACGGGCCCCTTCCGCGCCTAGCACCACCGCACCCGGGCGCCGGTCTTACGGAGAGCTACCCTCCGGTCACGTCACAGTCACATCACAGGTCCTTCATATCTCCACCACACCTTCCACCCCTCAATAGGTTCGTCACCTCATTCCCGGCTGATCGCCCGTTCTGGATCAGACGCACGAATACCACCACGAACCACGAGCCGCGCCTCACGCCATGTGAACCGCGAACCTGGAAGGACCAGTTGTGAACCTGCTCCGTAAGCCCGGCGCCATCGCCGTCGCCGCGCTCGCCCTGGCCGCCCTCCCGGCCACCGCCTCGGCCCACGACGGCAACCACCCCTTCACCAACTGCACCGAGGCCTACGCCGGCGGCCACGCCAACATCCCCGAGGGCGACGAGCACTACGGCAAGCACCTGGACCGCGACGGCGACGGCATCGGCTGCGACAGCCCACCCCCGGGCTTCGAACCGGCCGACGACAACAAGACGGACACCGGGAACACCGAAACAACCGAACCGGCCACCCCCCAGAACCCCGACCTCGCCGAAACCGGCGGCAACGACACCACGGTCTACCTGACCACCGGCGGCTCGGTCGCCCTCCTCACGGGCGGCGCGGTCCTCATGGCAGCCCGCAGGCGCCGGACGGACCACTGACGCCAGGGAAGGCGCGGCGGGGCCACACCTGCTGCTCCGCCGCGACGACGACCTGCGACGTCATGCCGAACTGCGGCTGCGCCAGACGTGGCACACCGGCGGCTTCCTGGGCTCCGTCGAAGTCGTCGAACTGATCGTCGGCCAGACCATAGCCCTGGCCAACCTCGCGGTCGCCTACGCCACTTGGCGCCAGTCCCGCACCACACGGGCCCGGTGACCATCACCGCCAACGGCATCTCCCTCACCGTCCATGACGGCTCGGAGGAGTCGGTGCGCCAGATCACGGATCTGCTCCGCTCCGGAGACGACGCCCCCGGCGAGGACGACACCACCAACGGCCCCACCCGACCGCCTCCACACGACTGAGGGGCGGCACCCCCCGCACGGGATGCCGCCCCCTCTCGTGATCCGGAGCCGCCGACCATCGGTGAGGGTCGGTCGGGGACGATCGGCGGCTCCGGGGTCTGTCGGTGCCGTGGGCTACCGGTGGTCGCTGCCCGCCGACTCGGAGGCCGCGCGGCCTGCTTCCAGGCGGGCGACGGGGATGCGGAAGGGTGAGCAGGAGACGTAGTCCAGGCCGACCTCGTGGAAGAAGTGGACGGACTCGGGGTCGCCGCCGTGCTCGCCGCAGACGCCGAGCTTCAGGTCGGGGCGGGTCGCGCGGCCCGCCTCCGCGGCCAGTTTCACCAGGGAGCCGACGCCGTCCTTGTCGATGGTCTCGAAGGGGGAGACGCCGAAGATGCCCTTCTCCAGGTACGCCGTGAAGAACGAGGCCTCGACGTCGTCCCGGCTGAAGCCCCACACCGTCTGGGTCAGGTCGTTCGTGCCGAAGCTGAAGAACTCCGCCGCCTCCGCGATCTGACCGGCCGTCAGCGCGGCCCGCGGCAGCTCGATCATCGTTCCGATCGACAGCTTGAGCGAGGTACCGGTCGCGGCCTCGACCTCGGCGACGACCTGGTCGGCCTCCTCGCGGACGATCTCCAGTTCCTGGACCGTGCCGACGAGCGGGATCATGATCTCCGCGCGCGGGTCGCCCTTCGCCGCCTTGCGTTCGGCCGCGGCCTCGGCGATCGCCCGTACCTGCATCGTGAACAGTCCGGGGATCACCAGGCCCAGGCGCACACCGCGCAGCCCCAGCATCGGGTTCTGCTCGTGCAGACGGTGGACGGCCTGGAGCAGGCGCAGTTCGTTCTCGTGGGGTTCCTGGCGGGATTCGGCCAGCGCCACTCGTACGGACAACTCCGTGATGTCCGGCAGGAACTCGTGCAGCGGGGGGTCCAACAGCCGGATCGTGACCGGGAGTCCGTCCATCGCGGAGAACAGCTCCACGAAGTCCTGCTTCTGGAGTGGGAGCAGCCCCTTCAGGGACTCCTCGCGCTCGGCCTCCGTGTCCGCCAGGATCAGCCGCTCGACCAGCTCACGCCGGTCACCGAGGAACATGTGCTCCGTACGGCACAGCCCGATGCCCTGGGCACCGAAGCGCCGCGCGCGCATCGCGTCCTCGGCGTTGTCCGCGTTGGCGCGCACGCGCAGCCGCCGCTTGCGGTCCGCGAACGCCATGATCCGGTGGACGGCCTCGACCAGCTCGTCGGCGTCCTGCGCGCCGGCGTGCATCCGGCCCTCGAAGTACTCCACGACGGGGGACGGCACGACCGGGACCTCGCCCAGGTACACCTTGCCGCTCGACCCGTCGATCGAGATCAGGTCGCCCTCCTCCACGACATGGCCGCCCGGCACCGTCATCCGGCGCCGCTTGGTGTCGACCTCCAGCTCCTCCGCACCGCAGACACAGGTCTTGCCCATGCCGCGCGCGACCACGGCCGCGTGGGAGGTCTTGCCGCCGCGGGAGGTGAGGATGCCCTCGGCCGCGATCATGCCGTCCAGGTCGTCGGGGTTGGTCTCCCGGCGGACCAGGATGACCTTCTCGCCCGAGCGCGACCACTTGACGGCCGTGTACGAGTCGAAGACCGCCTTGCCGACCGCCGCGCCCGGCGAGGCCGCGATACCCCGGCCGACCTGCGCGACCTTGGCCTCCTCGTCGAAGCGGGGGAACATCAGCTGCGCGAGCTGGGCGCCGTTGACGCGCTGGAGCGCCTCCGCCTCGTCGATGAGCCCCTGGTCCACCAGCTGGGTCGCGATCCGGAAGGCCGCGCCCGCCGTCCGCTTGCCGACGCGGGTCTGGAGCATCCACAGCTGCCCGCGCTCGATGGTGAACTCGATGTCGCAGAGATCCTTGTAGTGGTTCTCCAGGGTCTCCATGATCTGCATCAGCTGGTCGTACGACTTCTTGTCGATCGACTCCAGCTCGGCGAGCGGGACCGTGTTGCGGATACCGGCCACCACGTCCTCGCCCTGGGCGTTCTGGAGGTAGTCGCCGTAGACGCCCTGGTGGCCGCTGGCGGGGTCGCGGGTGAAGGCGACGCCCGTGCCCGAGTCCGGGCCGAGGTTGCCGAAGACCATCGAGCAGACGTTGACGGCCGTGCCCAGGTCGCCGGGGATGCGCTCCTGGCGGCGGTAGAGCTTGGCGCGGTCGGTGTTCCAGGAGTCGAAGACCGCGTGGATGGCGAGGTCCATCTGCTCGCGCGGGTCCTGCGGGAAGTCCCGGCCGGCCTCGGTCTTGACGATCTTCTTGAACTTGGTGACGAGCTTCTTGAGGTCGGCGGCCTCCAGCTCGGTGTCGACCGTGACCTTCTTGGACGTCTTCGCCGCCTCCAGCGCGTCCTCGAAGAGGTCGCCGTCGACGCCGAGGACCGTCCTGCCGAACATCTGGATGAGGCGGCGGTAGGAGTCCCACGCGAAGCGCTCGTCGCCCGCCTGCTCCGCCAGGCCCTTCACCGACTTGTCGGAGAGGCCGATGTTGAGGACCGTGTCCATCATTCCCGGCATGGAGAACTTGGCGCCGGAGCGTACGGAGACCAGGAGCGGGTTGTCGGCCTGGCCGAGCTTCTTGCCCATGCGCTGCTCCAGCGCGTCGAGGTGCGCACTCACCTCGTCACGCAGTGCCGCCGGCTCCGCACCGCTGTCGAGGTAGACCTTGCAGGCCTCGGTGGTGATCGTGAACCCCGGGGGGACCGGAAGACCCAGATTGGTCATCTCCGCGAGGTTCGCACCCTTGCCGCCGAGGAGGTCCTTGAGGTCCTTGTTGCCCTCGGTGAAGTCGTAAACGAACTTCACACCCTCAACGCGCGCGGCCTGATCAGCTACGTGGGGATCTTTGTTTTCCGACACGGGTCTCGACTCCTCGAGGACGCGGTGGCTGCCCTGACGGCGAGGAACATACCCAGATCGAAGGCGTCTGGGTACGTCCACTCGCGCGTCATACGCCCGTAACCAGTCGTCCGCCAGCGGATCGAAAGTCAAAGCTTGGCAAGCGTCGACGGGCGCATGTTTTCACTTCTTGAACGCATCGCCACCCATTCGGGCTCGATTCAGCTCATCTGAGCGGCTGTCGGCACGTCTGATTTCGATCGGTGAACGATCAAGGGGTGGCACTCAGTGCCACACCTCCACGAAGTGCAGTCGCTCATGATCCGCTCATCTGAGCGGAACCCTTATCAAGGGTGGCGAGAATCACGCTTCCACAGTCACCCGGATTTCACCATGCGGACGACCTTCCGGAACGGAAACCCGCCCGTCACACACCCCGCCAGACCCCCGTCACACCCCCAGCGCAGCCAACCGCTCCTCCACCCGCTCGGGCGCGTACAGGTGCTCCACGACCAGCGCCCCCGCCCCCACCAGCCCCGCCCGCTCCCCGAGCCGCGAGGTGACGACGTCCAGGTGAGCGGTGGAACGGGGCAGCGCCCGCTGGTAGAGCAGCTCCCGGACACCCGTGAGGAAGGGGGTTCCGGCCAGATCTCCGGCGATCATCAGCACCCCGGGGTTCAGCAGGGTCACCACGGTCGCCAGCACGTCCCCCACCTGGCGCCCGGCCTCGCGGGCCAGCGCGGCGGCCTCGGGATCGCCCGCCGCCAGCAGATCGCGCACATCCGAGCCCGACGCCGCCGGCACCCCGGTCTCCGCCAGCCGCCGCGCCACGGCACCGCCGCTCGCGACGGCGGCCAGACAGCCGCGGGAACCGCACCGGCACAGCGCGTCCGCCCCGACCCGGATGTGGCCGATGTCCCCGGCGCCGCCGTCGATGCCCCGGTAGATCGAGCCGTGCACCACCACTCCGGCGCCGATGCCGGTGGAGACCTTGACCAGGACGAACGCGGAGCAGCCGGGGTAGGAGGTGCGCTGTTCGCCGTACGCCATGAGGTTGGCGTCGTTGTCGACGAGGACGGGGACCGGCGCGGCGCCCGTGTGTTCGGTGAAGGCTCTGGCGAGGCGGCCTCTTATGTCGTAGCCGTCCCAGCCCGGCATGATCGGCGGCTGGACGACGCGGCCGGTGTCGATGTCGACGGGGCCCGGCACGGCGAGCCCGATGCCGCAGACCTCGTCGGCGCGGCGGCCGGTCTTCTCCAGCAGTTCGGCGAACCAGTGGCCCAGCTCGCCGAGTACGACGTCCGGGCCGTCCTCGATGAGCGGCGTGCCGCTGTGCTCGGCCAGGATCTCGCCGGTCAGCGACAGGACGGCCGCGCGGGCGTGCCGGGTGTCCAGGTCGGCGGCGAGGACGACGGCGTGGGCGTCATGGAATTCGAGGGTGATCGAGGGCCGGCCGCCCAGCGGGGAGTCCACCGGGCCTCCGGCACCCTCGCGCAGCCAGCCCGCGCGGAAGAGGCGGTCCAGGCGCTGGCCGACGGTGGCCCGGGACAGTCCGGTCACCTGCTGGAGCGCTCCGCGCGTGACCGCGCGTCCGCTTCGCACCAGTTCGAGCAGATCTCCGGCGCTCCCCTGACCTCGCCCTGCCATGCGCACCCCCTTGTGTTTCTCAAGACTGCATTACATATTGGGTTTTGCGTGTTAAATAGACGTAACCCTACGGTAGCCAAGACCGAACCGATCGGCCGAACATCTTCGGGGAGCCCCGAGTGGACCGCACTGTCCAGCTGACCGCACCCGCCGTCCCACGGACCGTCGTATACGAACCGGACATCGCGACACATCCGCTGCACGTCAGGGCCGCCCGGGTGCTGGAGGACAACTGGAGGGGCTCCTCCACGGTCCCCTCGCGCGGCCTGTACCCGCACCAGTGGTCCTGGGACTCGGCGTTCATCGCGATCGGTCTCAGACACCTCTCGCCGTTACGGGCCCAGACGGAGCTGGAGACCCTGCTGGACGCCCAGTGGGGCGACGGGCGGATCCCGCACATCGTCTTCAACCCCTCCGTACCGCTCGACGCGTACTTCCCGAGCCCCGACTTCTGGCGCTCCTCGACCGCGGGGCGCGCCGCGGGCGCCCCGCGCACCGTACAGACCTCCGGCATCGTGCAACCACCGGTGCACGCGCTGGCGGCCTGGCTGGTGCACCGCGCCGACCCGGGCCTGTCCCGGTCGCGCTCCTTCCTCGCCCGGGTGTATCCCCGCCTGGCCGCCTGGCACCGCTATCTGCTGCACCGCCGGGACCTGGGCGGCGGCGGCCTGGCGTCCGTGGTGCACCCCTGGGAACAGGGTATGGACAACAGCCCCAGCTGGGACCTCCCGCTCTCCCGCGTCACCCCGGCCCCGGCCCGCTCCTTCCGCCGCGCCGACCTCGCCCACGGAGCCCCCGAGGACCGCCCGACGGACCTGGACTACGGCCGGTACGTACGCCTGGCGACGGACTACCGGGACGCCGAATACGCCGATGGCCACGGCGAGTTCGCGGTCGAGGACCCCTCTTTCAACGCCCTGCTGATCGCCTCCGAACACGCGCTGGCCCGGATCGCACGCGAACTGGGCGCACCGGGCACGGCCCGGCACGCGCGCGCGGAGCGCCTGACGACAGCCCTGGTGGAACGCCTCTGGGACCCGGCGGAGGGCATGTTCTTCTGCCGGGACGTACGCGACGGCGGTCTGATCCGCGAGCGCGGAGTCTCCGGACTGATCCCCCTCCTCCTGCCCGGCCTGCCGCGCGAGACGGCCGCCGCGCTCGTCCGCACGGCGAGCGGCCCGCACTTCGGCCTCGGCTCCACCACCCGGCTCGTGCCCAGCTACGACCTCCTCGGCGAGGCCTTCGACCCGCACCGCTACTGGCGCGGGCCGGCCTGGTTCAACACCAGCTGGCTCGTGGAGCGCGGGCTGCGCACGCACGGGCAGCACGAGCGGGCCGACGCGCTGCGCGAGGCCGCCCTCGACATCGCCGGCAGTTCCGGCTTCGCGGAGTACGTCGACCCGTACACCGGCGAGGCCTGCGGGGCGACGGGCTTCAGCTGGACGGCAGCGCTCACGCTCGACCTGCTGCACGCCGAATCCACGCACGACGAGTCCATGCACAACGAGCCCATGCACGACGAGTCCATGCACGACACCGGCCATGTCACTCAAGCCAGGGGAGGGAAGCGGGGATGACACAGCGGCAGCATCTGCTCGTGCACGGGGGAACGTTCGCCGCCGTGGGCGACGGCGGCGACATCAGCGGCGTGCGGGGCGGCAGCTCCCCGGACGGACTGTTCGTGCGGGACGCCAGGCATCTGAGCCGTTGGCAACTGACGGTCGACGGCGCGGTGCCGGAGTCGCTCACGCCGGTCGCGGACGGGGACACGGCACGCTGTGTCCTCGTCCCGC
Organism: Streptomyces lincolnensis; assembly: GCF_001685355.1. Lineage (GTDB taxonomy): Bacteria > Actinomycetota > Actinomycetes > Streptomycetales > Streptomycetaceae > Streptomyces > Streptomyces lincolnensis. The sequence goes on from NZ_CP016438.1 coordinate 3,420,261, forward strand.
GCGGCGGACGCAACGAACCCCCCGCCTACACCCTCTTCCGCGAACAGGCCGTCGGCGACGGCTCGTTCGTCGAATCGCTGCGCGTCACCAGCAACCGCCCGGTACCGACGACGGTCCGTCTCGCCCTCACCGCGGACGCCGACTTCACCGACCAGTTCGAACTGCGCTCCGACCACCGCACGTACACCAAGATCGGCGCCACCCGCTCCCGCGAAGTCCTCGACGACGGCGTGGAGTTCACCTACCGCCGCGGCGAATGGCGTTCATGTACGACGGTGAAGACCGAGCCCGCCCCGGACGGCGTCGAGGAGACCGGAACCGGCGCCCGCCGCCTGGTCTGGACGCTCGACCTGGACCCGCACGGCTCGGCAGAGCTCCTGCTCCGCGTGATGGCCCGCCCGCACGGCGACAGGCGGGCCCTGCGGGTCCCCCGCGACCCCGCCGCCCTCAACCGCCAACTCCTCGCTCTGGAGGGCGAGTTCGTGGAGGGCGTGGCTTTCCCCACGGGCTGGCCCGAGCTGGCCGCCGCCTGCGCCCGCGGCCTGGCCGACCTCGCCTCCCTCCAGGTCCCGGCGACCGGCCCGGACGGCGAGGAACTGCGCGTACCGGCCGCGGGCGCCCCCTGGTTCCTCACCCTGCTGGGCCGCGACGCCCTCCTCACCTCGCTGTTCGCCCTCCCCTACCGCCCCCAACTGGCCGCCGCCACCCTCCCCGCACTCGCCGCGACCCAGGCGAAGAGCACCGACCCGGACTCGGTCGCCCAGCCCGGGAAGATCGTGCACGAGGTACGGCACGGCGAACTGGCGCACTTCGACCAGGTCCCGTACGGCCGCTACTACGGCTCGGTCGACGCAACCCCTCTCTTCCTCGTCCTCCTGGGTGCCTACGTCGAACAGACCCGGGACATCACCCTCGCCCGCCGGCTCGAACCCCACGCCCGCGCCGCGATCGCCTGGATGCTGGACCACGGCGGCCTCACCTCCCGCGGCTACCTCGTCTACCGCGCCGACCAGGGCGGCCTCGCCAACCAGAACTGGAAGGACTCCCCCGGCGCGATCTGCTCCGCCGACGGCACCCGGGCGAGCGGCCCGGTCATGGCCGCGGGCGCCCAGGGCTACGCCTACGACGCCCTGCGCCGCACCGCCTGGATCGCCCGCACGGTCTGGGAGGACGAGACCTACGCGGCCCTCCTGGAACAGGCCGCCGCCGACCTGCGCGACCGCTTCCAACGGGACTTCTGGATGCGGGACCGCGCCTTCCCGGCCCTCGCCCTCGACGGCGAGGGCAGCCAGGTCGACGCCCTGGCCTCCGACGCCGGGCATCTCCTCTGGTCGGGTCTGCTCGACAAGGAGTACGGCGAGCTCGTCGGCCGCCGCCTCCTGGAGCCGGACTTCTTCTCCGGGTGGGGCGTACGCACCCTGGCGTCCGGCCAGTCGGCGTACCACCCGCTGTCGTACCACCGCGGATCGGTCTGGCCGCACGACAACGCCCTGATCACCCTCGGCCTGGCCCGCTACGGCCTGCACGACGAAGCGCGGACGGTGGCGCACGCGCTGGTGGACGCGGCGACGGCGACGGGCCACCGCCTGCCGGAGGTCTGGGCCGGCTACGGCCGCAGCACCCACGGCGAGCCGGTGCCGTATCCGCACGCCTGCGTGCGCGAGGCGCGTTCCGCGGCGGCCCCCCTCGCCCTGCTGACGGCGGTGGGGGGCGCCTGAGGAACGGCCGTTGGGCAGGCGTTTGCCCGGTGTTTGCCCGGAGATGTGAACGGCGGGTTTGAGCGCTCCGTACGGGTTGGTGGCGGGTCTCCCTGCGTGACCCGCCCTCTTCTCACGGGCTCGCGCGGAAGGACCCTCGGGTGACCGACACGATCACAGAGAGCTCGGCACCGGAAGCCGAGGACGCCGACGGGCCACCCCCGGCCAGAGCCACCCTCCGCTCACGGCTGGCCCGTTGGCGGACCGCGCACCCCACCACCCTGCGCACCCTCCGCTGGACGACGACGATCCTGGCCGCCGTCCTGGTCCTCGGCGCCCTGCTCTTCCCCAACAGACTGGTGGCGCTTCAGCCGAACCGTTTCACGCGGATCCCGGTGGAGGCGATCATCGGGGCGGCGGTGATGCTCGCGCTGCCGCGCAGACCACGACTGGTCATGGCCGTGCTGTCCGGGGTCGGCCTCGGCGTGGTGACCATCCTGAACGTGCTCGACATGGGCTTCCTGGAGTACCTGGGCCGGGGCTTCAACCTGGTCCTGGACTGGGAGTTGCTGGACGACGCGCAGGCGTACGTCGAGGACTCGATGGGCAAGGCCACGGCGCTCGGAGCCACGATCGCAGTGGTGGTCCTGATCCTCGCCCTCCTGTCACTCATGGCGCTGGCGATGGTCCGCCTGAGCAACCTGCTCGCGGACCACCGGCAGACCGCCACCAGGGGAACCCTGATCGCCGCCACCGTGTGGGTCACGTGTTCCGCCCTCGGCGTCCAGGTCTCGGGCATGCCGGTCGCCTCCGAACGCACCGCCGGAGCGGTGAAAGTCCAGACCAGGCGGGTGGTGGACACCCTGCGGGACGAGGCGGAGTTCCGGAAGGTGGCCAAGGTGGACGCCTTCGGCGCCACCCCGCCCGCCCAGCTGGTGCCGGACCTGCGCGGCAAGGACGTCATCTTCACCTTCATCGAGAGCTACGGCCGCAGCGCCCTCGAAGATCCGGCCATCGCCCCCGGCGTGGACAAGACCCTCACCACCGGCACCGAAGCCCTCACGAAGGCCGGCTTCCACGCGAAGAGCGGCTGGCTGACCTCGGCGACGTACGGCGGCAGCAGCTGGCTGGGCCACTCCACGACCATGTCCGGCCTGTGGATCGACAACCAGCAGCGCTACCGCACGGTCATGGCCAGCGACCACCTCAGCCTCACCAAGGCCTTCCAGAAGACCGGCGCGTGGGACACCGTCGGTGTCATGCCGGGCGTCCAGAAGGGGTGGCCCGAGCAGGAGTACTACGGCCTCGACAGGGTCTACAACGCCTTCCAACTCGGCTACCAGGGCCCGAAGTTCAGCTGGTCCACGATGCCCGACCAGTACGCCCTCGAAGCCTTCCAACGCCAGATCCACGGCAAGAAGCGCGACAAGCCCCTCATGTCGGAGGTCATCCTCACCTCCAGCCACCAGCCCTGGGCTCCCATCCCCAAGATGGTCGACTGGAACAGACTCGGCGACGGCTCACTCTTCGGCCCGATCCAGAAGGCCGCCCTCAAGCCCTCCGAGATCATCACCAACTCCACCCGCTCCAAGCAGGAGTACGGCAAGTCCGTCCAGTACTCCCTCACCAGCCTCACCCAGTGGCTGGAGCGCTACGGCACCGACGACACCGTCCTCGTCTTCCTCGGTGACCACCAGCCCATCGCCCGCGTCAGCGGCACCGGCGCGAGCCGCGACGTCCCGATCTCCCTCGTCGCCAAGGATCCCGACGTCCTCTCCAAGATCGCCTCCTGGAACTGGACGGACGGTCTCAAGCCGGCCCCCGACGCCCCCGTCTGGAAAATGAGCGCCTTCCGCGACCGCTTCCTCACGGCCTACGGCTCCACACCCCGCCCCTCCACGTCCTGACCCACCCAGCCTTTCCTCGCCCCCGCCGCCCCTACCCGTCCCATCCCCAGGGGCTCCGCCCCTTCGACCCCGATGGTCGTATGCCGGGTGCTGGTGCGTGGGGGCTGGTCGCGCAGTTCCCCGCGTGTGGGCTGTGCGGGTTTCGCCGTCTGGGGTGCCTTGTTCGGTCGTATGGCGGCTGCGGGTTCGTCGTGGCTGGTCGCGCAGTTCCCCGCGCCCCTGGAAAGCCGCCGTTGGGCATGAGGTGCCCCCGGACCGTAGGCGCCCTGGCCGCCCACGGCGGTAAGGGGACGGGGCGGGGGGTGTCCGCCCGCAGCGTCCGGCGTCCGACACGCAGTACAGCTTGGAGACACAGCACCGCCGGACCGAGGACGGAGACCCCCGCCCCGGCCCCGACCCACCACACAACCGTGGGCGCTACATCCGCCCCCACCGAAGCCGCACAGCGCGCCGCGAGGCATCACGGCTCAACCCCCAGACGTGTCCAGCTCCGCGTCCTCACCAATACCGGCACAGTCATACGGATCCTTCAGCCAACCATCCGGCAGAACCACCCGGTTGTTGCCGGAGGTCCGCCCCCGCGGCCCGTCGGCACCAAGGGGCCAGGCCTGATCGAGGTCCAACTCGTCCAGCCCGGACCGGAGTTCGGACAGAGAGGACGTGACGGCGAGCCGCTTGCGCATCTCGCTGCCGACGGCGAAGCCCTTCAGATACCAGGCCACGTGCTTACGGAAGTCGATGACACCCCGGGCCTCGTCACCGATCCACTCACCGAGCAGGGTGGCATGCCGAACCATGACATCGGCCACCTCCCGCAAAGACGGCCGAGCGATGTCCTGAGCACGCCCCTCGAACGCGGCGACCAGATCCGCGAACAGCCAAGGCCGCCCCAGACACCCCCGCCCCACAACCACCCCGTCACACCCCGTCGCACGCACCATCCGCAGCGCATCCTCCGCCGACCAGATGTCCCCGTTCCCCAACACAGGAATCTCCGGCACATGCTCCTTGAGCCGAGCGATAGCGTCCCAGTCCGCCGTACCGCCGTAGTGCTGAGCAGCGGTACGCCCGTGCAGCGCGATCGCCGTCACACCTTCCTCCACGGCGATACGCCCCGCGTCGAGGTACGTGATGTGATCGTCGTCGATACCCTTGCGCATCTTCATCGTGACCGGCAGCTCCCCGGCCCCGGCCACAGCCTCCCGCAGGATCGCCCGCAGCAGATGCCGCTTGTACGGCAGCGCCGACCCCCCACCCTTACGCGTCACCTTCGGCACCGGACACCCGAAGTTGAGGTCGATGTGATCGGCGAGCCCCTCTTCCGCGATCATGCGGACGGCTTTGCCGACGGTGGCCGGATCAACCCCGTACAGCTGCACCGACCGCGGCTTCTCGCTCGCGTCGAAGTGGATCAGCTGCATGGTCTTCTCGTTGCGCTCGACCAGCGCCCGGGTGGTGATCATCTCGCTGACGAACAGCCCCTTGCCGCCGCTGAACTCCCTGCACAGCGTGCGGAAGGGAGCGTTGGTGATCCCGGCCATGGGGGCGAGGACGACGGGCGGCTGGACGGTGTGCGGTCCGATCTGAAGGGCGGTAGTGACAGGGGGCGTGGTCGTGGACATTCCTCCATTGTGCCGTGCGCTACCACCGTCATCGTGCCGCGCGCCACCACCGTGCAATGCCTTGGCAAAATTCATTAGTTAGACGCACTATCGAAATCGGCGTACGCTGGACCGCATGCCCGAGCTCACCCACCGCCGCCGCCTGCTGGTCCTCGCGATCTGCTGTATGAGCCTGCTGATCGTGAGCCTCGACAACACCGTCCTGAACGTGGCCCTGCCGTCCATGCAGCAGGAACTGCACGCGACCACGGCGGGCCTCCAGTGGACGATCGACGCCTACACCCTGGTGCTGGCCTCGCTGCTGATGCTGGCCGGTTCCACGGCCGACCGGCTCGGCCGCAAGCGCGTCTTCATGACCGGCCTGATCGTCTTCACGCTGGGCTCCGCCCTGTGCTCGGTCGCGCCGAACCTCCAGACGCTGGTCGTCTTCCGCATGGTGCAGGCGGTGGGCGGTTCGATGCTCAACCCGGTCGCCATGTCGATCATCACCAACACCTTCACGGACACCCGCGAGCGGGCGCGCGCGATCGGGGCGTGGGGTGCCGTGGTCGGTATCTCCATGGCCGCGGGGCCCCTGGTCGGCGGTCTGCTGGTGGAGTCGGTCGGCTGGCGGTCGATCTTCTGGATCAACCTCCCCGTGGGGCTGGCCGCACTGCTGCTCACACTGCGGTACGTGCCCGAGTCCCGGGCCCCGAAGGCACGGCGCCCGGATCCGGTCGGTCAGGTGCTGGTGATCGTGCTGTTCGGGGCGCTGACGTACGGGATCATCGAGATGCCGAACGCCGGGTTCTTTGCCGTCCTGCCGTACGTACTGCTCGCGCTGGCCGCCCTCGCCGGGCTGCTCTGGTACGAGCCCCGGCGCGACGAACCCCTGATCGACCTGCGGTTCTTCCGGTCGGCGCCGTTCAGCGGGGCGACCGTGATAGCGGTGTGCGGCTTCGCGTCGCTCGGCGGGTTCCTGTTCATGTCGACGCTGTACCTCCAGAACGTACGGGGCCTGGACGCCCTGCACGCGGGACTGTGGATGCTGCCGATGGCCGTACCGACGTTCCTGTGCGCGCCCCTGGCGGGACGGCTGGTCGGCAACCGCGGCCCCCGCCTCCCCCTGCTGATCGCGGGCACCGCGATGACGGCCTCCGGGATCCTCTTCGCCGGCTTCGAGGCGGAGACGTCGGACACCACCCTGTTCCTCGGCTACGCCCTGTTCGGAGTCGGGTTCGGCTTCCTCAACGCCCCGATCACGAACACGGCGGTCTCGGGCATGCCCCGCAGCCAGGCCGGTGTGGCCGCGGCGGTGGCCTCCACGAGCCGCCAGCTGGGGCAGACGCTGGGGGTTGCCGTGATCGGAGCGGTACTGGCATCCGGCGTTGGCTCGTCGTCTTATCGGGACACGTTCGTTTCGGCCGCCGTGCCAGGTTGGTGGATCCTCGCGGGGTGTGGGTTCGCGGTGTTGGTGCTCGGAGCGGTGACCAGCGGGGCGTGGGCTCGGGGTACGGCCGAGCGGGCCGCTGCGCGGTTGGACGCGGCGGAGATCAAAGAAGCCGTTCGCGCCTGATCGCCGTAGGGGTTGAGCGTCGTACGCGACTGCCGGTCTTGTGTGGCTGGTCGCGCAGTTCCCCGCGCCCCTTGAGTTGGACCACTCATCCCCATGTCGAAGCCACCGCCGGCCACCGCTTCGCCACCGCCTCCTCCACCGCCGGCAGAGCCCTCTGCCCCGCCAGCGCCAACGTGATCGCCGCCGCCACCCCCGCCCACGCCAGAGGCCCCAGCGGCGTGCAGCCGAACAACTGACTCACGCCCGGCGTCTCCACCAGCGCGACGAGGACCACGGCCGACCCCAGGGACGTGACCCGTACCAGCGGGCTGTCGCGGCGATCCGCCAGGGTCTGGGCGAGTTGGGTGCCGACCACCGCGCAGAGCGCCATCGTGGTGGAGCGGCGGGCCGTGCCGGGGGTGAAGCGGCCGAAGAGCCAGGCCGCGGTGGCGCCGAGGCAGGTGGTGAGGGCGCGGTGGCGGATCTGGCGGATGAGGGGGGCGCCGAGGACGGACGTGCCGAGGGGGGCGTCGCCGGGGGCGTCCGGGGTGGTGTCCTCCGTGGGGGTCACGGCGACGGCCATCGCCGGGAACAGGTCGGTGAAGAGGTTCACCAGGAGCATCTGGCGGGTGGACAGGGGCGCGGAGCCGGCGAGCAGGGTGCCGACGATGCCGAAGCCGACCTCGCCCGCGTTGCCGCCGATGAGGATGGCGATGGCGTCGGCGACGCTGTGCCACAGGGCGCGCCCTTCGTGCACCGCCTGGATGAGGACGGTGAGGTCGTCGCCGGTGACGACGAGGTCCGCCGCGTTGCGGGCGGCGGCCGAGCCGCGGGCGTTGATGCCCACGCCGATGTCGGCGGCGCGGATGGCGGCGGCGTCGTTGGCGCCGTCGCCGACCATGCCGACCACCCGGCCCGCGTCCCGCAGGGCCTCGACGACCTGGAGTTTCTGCTCGGGCGCGACCCGGGCGACGACGTCGGCGTCGCGCAGCATCCGGGAGCGGGCCGTGCGGTCGGCGGCGGCGAGTTCGTCGCCGGTGACCACGGTCGCGTCGTCGGGCCAGCCCAGGTCGGTGGCGATGGCGTGGGCGGTCTGCGGGTGGTCGCCGGTGAGCACGACGGGCCGTACGCCTGCCTCGCGCAGCCCTCGGACGAGGGCGGTGGAGGTCTCGCGGGGTACGTCGGCCAGGGCGAGGAGTCCGGTGAACTCCAGGTCCCGCAGGTCCTCTTCGAGTACGTCCGTCGCCTGCTCGCCCTCGTGCAGCGGGCGCCTGGCCACCGCCAGCACCCGCAGTCCGTCGCCGGCCAGCGACCGGGCGGTGCCGGAGGCGTCGGAGGGCAGGTCGGCGCAGGCGGGCAGGACGGTCTCGGGGGCTCCCTTGACGACGAGGACGGGCGAGCCGCCCCGGTCGCGGCCGACGGCGGCGGCGTAGCCGCGGGCGGCCTCGAAGGGCAGGCCCTCGGTCTGCTCCCAGGCGTCGTCGGGTCCGGCGGCGTCCAGGACGGCCTCGTCGGTGGCGTGGGCCGGGCGGGCCGAGTCGCCGTTGAGGGTGGGGCAGGCGCGGGCCGCGTCCCGCAGGGGGCCGTCCGCGCCGGGTTCGTCGAGCTTGTGGACGGTGCCGTCGGGGGCGGCGACCCTGACCAGGCGGAGCCGGTTCTCGGTGAGGGTGCCGGTCTTGTCGAAGCAGATGGTGTCCATCCGGCCCAGCGCCTCCAGGGTCCGCGGGGCCCGGACGAGGACGCCCTCGCCGCTGAGCCGGCGGGCGGCGGCCAGCTGCGCCACCGTGGCCACCAGCGGCAGCCCTTCCGGTACGGCGGCCACCGCGACGGCCACGCCACCGCTCACCGCCTGCCGGATGGGCGTACCCCGCAGCAGGGACAGGCCGGTCACCGCGGCCCCGCCCGCCATCGTCAACGGCATCGCCTTGCGGGTGAGTTCCTGGAGCCGGGCCTGGACTCCGGCGGCCGGTGGGACACGGGCGGCGAGGGCGACTGCCCGGGCGGCCTCGGTGCGGTCGCCGGTGTCGACGACCACGGCCTGGGCGCGGCCGGCCACCACGGTCGTCCCCTCGAAGACCATGCACTGCCGTTCGGCGACCGGGGCGCGCGGGGTGGCGTCCATGCCCTTGTCCACGGGCAGGGACTCGCCGGTCAGAGCGGACTCGTCCACCTCCAGGCCGTCCTCCCAGAGCAGGCGGGCGTCGGCCGGGACCACGTCGTCGGCCTTGAGGTCGATCACCTCGCCGGGACTGAGCCTGGCGGCGTCGACGACATGGGTCGCCGTCTCCTTGTCGGGGCCGTCGGGGCCCTCGGGGTCGTCGGCGACCCGGGCCTTCTGCTTCTGCTGGGCGAGCAGCCCGGACAGGGCGCGTTCGGCCCGCAGCCGCTGGATGCCGCCGACGAGGGCGTTCAGGTCGAGGGCGCCGACGACGAGCAGGGCGTCCACGGCCGAGCCGAGGATCGCCGAGGCGGCCGAGCCGACCGCCAGGACCGGGGTGAGCGGATCGTCGAGTTCCTCCCGTACGGCGCCGGCGAGTTGCAGGGTCCAGCGGGCGGGGGCGAGCACGGGCAGCCGTAGGACGGTGTCGGCGGCCGTGCGGACCCGGGTGGTCGTCTGCTCGACGACCGTCGGCTCCGGGGGTGTCTCCCGCTCCAGCCGGTCCTGGACGTCGTCCGGGTCCAGGGCGTGCCAGGCGACCCGGGGCCGGGGGTGCGGGGCGCGGGCCGTCGCGACGCCGAGGGCGGCGCGGGCCCCGGTGTACAGGGCCGCCACCGTGCTGACGTCGACGGGCAGGTGCCGCAGGCCGGGGAGCGGCGTAGGGGCGCCCCGGCGGGACTCGCCGACGGCGACGAGCAGGCCGGACAGGGCGGCGCCGGAGCGGGCGAGGGTCTGGGACCGGCGGCCGACCGAACGGGCCACCGGTACGGCCCTCAGCAGCCGCCACACGTCGGCCAGGCCGTGCGGGGCCAGGACGTCCGCGCCCCACACCACCTGGCCGTCGCCGTCGGTGAGGGCTATGGCCACGTCGCCGTGGAGGAGCCCGGAGGTCACCTCGACGTCGTCGTGCGGGCGGGGGCGGGCGACGGTGACGACTCCGCCCTCGTCGCGGAGGCCGTCCACGACCTCGCTCAGCGGTTGGTCCGCGCTAACCACCTGGTCGGCGAGGCCGGTGAAGTCGGCGAGCGCGGGATCGTCCACGACCACGACCCGCAGGCCCGCGCGCCGGGCCGCGTCCAGGACGGGTTCGGTCCAGGGGTCGGCCCCGTCACCCGGGATCCTGAGCGCGCTCGGGTGCAGGACGACGGTGCCGGCCATCTCCAGCTGGCGCAGCCGGCCGGGGTCGCGCACCAGCACACCGCCGCGCGACAGGGAGGTGCTCAGCAGGGCGTGGAAGGCGGCGGGGCCGTACCGCGCGGCCTTGGGCGAGCCGGCGAGGACCGCCTCGGCCGCCTCGGCGATGTCGTGCTTGACGAGGAGGGCGGCCACGGCACCGGCGATGCTGCCGGTGGAGGCGTGGGCGGCGTACTCCTGGGCCGGGGAGGTGCGCAGCGGCGGCCGTACCGACGGGTCCGAGGGGACGCTGTCCCGGCCGGGCGCGCACAGCTGGTCGTGCACGGTCTCGAAGGTGGCGGTACGGACCACCGCCTCCGCCAGCTGGCAGGTCCGCAGGGCCCCGTCGAGCAGCAGGGAGGTGGGGGTGTGGCCGGCGCCGTGGACGGCCGCGTTCGCGACGGCGAGGGCTACCTCCATGCGGGCGTTGCCGAGGCGGGCGCGCAGCCAGGACCGGAAGCGGGGGTTCTCCCGCAGCAGCGTGGCGACGGCCGTCACCAGTCGGGGCGAGGGCGGCAGCCGCAGCAGGGAGCCCACCAGCGCGGCCCCGGCGCCCACCGCGTCGGCGGCGAGCGCCTCGGCGGCGGTCCGGACGGACGCGGGGTCCCCGGGGTGCCCGAGTTCCTCCACCGGATCGTCGGCGGGCACCAGCCCGTGCTTCACCGCCAGCGCCTCGGCCCGCTCCCGCACCCGGTCCCCGACGGCTTCCTCCGTCGCCGCGACCACCAGCCGGGCCAGTCCCCGGTCCCAGTACGCGAAGGCCACATCCGGATGCTCGGCGAGCGCCACGGCGACCCGACGGGCGAGGTGCTCGGTACGGCGGGGGCGGGGGGCGGATCGTCCGGAGGCACCGGAGGGCTCCGCCGGGGCGGAATGCTCGGCGGCACCGGCGCCGGTGCCGACATCAGCACCAGCACCAGCACCAGCACGGTCCGCCTGCCACGTCGTACGTTCCGCCGTCTCCGCCTCTTCCACCCGCTGCGCCGCCGCTTCCGCGTGCCCGGCCGCGCGGAGTTCCTCCGCGGTGGCCTCGCGCAGGGCCAGGTGGGTGCGGGTGGGGGTGTGCCAGGTGCGGGGGGCGCCGGGGAGGGCGGCGCGGGTGACGCGGGCGGCCCGGAGGGCGAAGTCGGCGCCGCGTACGCCGGCCCGTGCCGTACCGGCCACCGCTCCGGCGGCGGCTCCCACGGCGGGGGCCGCGCCCCGGACGAGCAGGCGCGGCCCGCCGAGGACGAGGCCGGCGGCGAGGGCCGACGGACGGGTGAGAAGTCCTCGGCTCATCGCTCGTCCTCAGCCGCCGACGCGGCCGTACGGTGCGTGGGCAGTTTGCCGGAGGGCGAGTCGGGCACCACCGCGCCGGGCGCGGACTCCGCGAGGACCTGCGGTGTGGGCGGGCCGGAGGGGGTGGTCCTGGGTGACGGGCCGGACGTCCGGTGCGTGACCGCTCGGGAGCCTGCCTCCCCGTCCGTCTTCCCGGCCTTCTCTCCCGTTGCCCCTTCCGGCGTCTCCTCGTGGCGCGGCTGGGTCAGCCACGCCACCGCCGCCCCGGTGATCGCGACGGGCCACTCCACGACACCGGCGACGCCGAGGACCCCGGCGCCGGTGTACACGGCGATGCGCCGCCCGCGCGGCGACACCGCTCCGACCTTGTCCAACGCCCCCTCGGCCATCCGGCCCACCGTCCCGGCGCCGGGCACGTGCCGCAGCACGGAGGCGGCCGCCCGCAGCGGCTGGGGCAGCTCCTGCTCCCGCTTCTGCTCAGCCATCTGTTCGGTCATGGCTTCCTCGACTCCCCTCACCCGGAGACCTCGGCTTTCGGATCACCCGAGTTCCCGCAGTTCGGAGAGTCATCCCGCCCTACCGCACGGGTTCCTCTCACCGGCCCGGCGATCGCGACCGGCACGGTCAAGAATTGAAGAAGTCACCGTGAAGGTCCTGTTGTTGATGTTGGTCCTGCTGCACACTCCTGGCCGGAGGCGAGGCGTCATGCTGGAGATCAACACGAGCAAGGTGAGCCGCTGGGACCAACACGGGAGGGAGCACGTCGTCCGCGTGCAGCGCAAGGGTCCGCAGCGCAGCATCAGATGCGACACCTGCGGCTGGCGGCAGAAAGCGCAGTTCCTGCCGTGGCTGAAGGCCGAGGAACACCTGGCGGAGGCGCACCAGGCGACGGTGGACCCGACGGCGGGCTGAGCCCGGTCCCCCGGCGGGCCGAGCCCGGTCACAGGGATGCCGGTCAGGTCGCGAAGCGGTACGTCAGGTGGGCGGCGAGGGGTGTGTCGACCACCCGCACCGGCTCCAGCCGCCGCGGGCCCAGGCCCGGCCCGTCGAAGAGCCGCAGCCCGTCCCCGAGCAGCGCGGGCACCACGTGCAGCTGCATCTCGTCGACGAGCCCCGCCGCGAGGTACTGCCGTACCGTGCTCGCCCCGCCCGCGATGTCGACGTTCCGGCCCCCGGCGACCGCCTTCGCCTGCTCCAGCGCGCTGTGGATGCCGTCGGTGACGAAGGTGTACGTGGTGCCGCCCTCCTTGACCAGGGTCGGCCGGGGCCGATGGGTCAGCACGAAGACCGGGGTCCTGAACGGCGGGTTGTCGCCCCAGAACTCCTCCCCCGTGTCGAACATCATCCGCCCCATGACCACCGCCCCGGTGGCGTCGAACCACTCCCGCATCAGCTCGGAGTCCCGGTTCTCCTCCCCACCGGTCATGCCCTGGCGCTCCCGCCAGCTCGCCAGGTTGTGGATCCACTCGAAGAGCGGCTCGGCGCCGTCGCCTCCCGGGTTGTCGGGGGAGACACCGGTACCGGCGATGTACCCGTCGAGCGACATGGCCAGATCCGCGGTCACGATCATGATGAGGGGCTCCTGAGGCGCTGGGAGGTGCTGGGAGGTACGGAGAGGCAACGGCCTTCATCCTCACGTCGATCGGCGACCGCCGCGATCGACACGTCCGCCTGCAGGATGTCGACGGATGCCGGCGAATGCCGGCCCTCAGTCCTCCAGCCGCCGTACGACGACCGACCAGGGCGTGCCGCTTCCCGCCGCCCCGTCCGAACACTTCACAGGCCCCCTGATGTCGTACGCGCACCCTGGGACACGCACGACCGGCCGGTCACCGGGTCAGGCCCGCAGTCCCCGCAGCAGCAGTTCCACGACCGCCTCGAACTCCCGCTCCACTCCCGGCTGTTTCCACTCGCGGGCGTAGCCGGGGTCGTGGAAGCGGGCGGTGGCCTGGAAGAGGGCGCGGGCTGAGGTGGCCGGGTCGTCGACGGCGAAGACGCCGGAGCCGGCGCCCTCCTGGAGGATCCGGGTCAGCTGGCCGGTCAGTTCCGCGATGTGCTCGCCGACCACGCCGCCGTTCTCATCGGTCAGCACCGAGTACGTGGCGAACAGCTCGGGATCGTCGCCCGCCTTGCGGCGCTTGGCCTCGAAGAGGGCGGCGAGCCAGTCGCGCAGCCGGGTCTCCGGGTCGCGGTCCGTCGCGTCGGCGACGGCGGCCAGGGCGCCCGTCGCCCGGTCGAGCCACCGCTTGGTCACCGCCTCGCGCAGCGCCGCCTTGGTCCCGAAGTGCCGGTAGACGCTGCCGTGGCTGACGCCGAGCGCCCGGGCCACGTCGACCACGGTGGCCTTGGCCGGGCCGTGGCGGCGCAGCACCTCCTCGGTGGCTTCGAGGATGCGCTCGGCGGTCAGGATCTGGCTGGGCGGTGGCATGAACAGACCGTACCCGGCGGCCGGTCAGCGCTCGACCTGCGCCAGCTGGGCCGCCGCGTAGCGCTCACCGGCGGCCGCCCCGGCCGGCACGGCCTCCTCGATCGCCACCAGGTCGGCCGCGTCCAGCGTGACGTCCAGCGCGCCGAGGGACTCCGCCAGCCGCTCCCGGGTCCGGGCGCCGACGAGCGGCACGATGTCCTCGCCGCGCGAGAGCACCCAGGCGATGGCGATCTGCGCGACCGAGACGCCCTTCTGCTCGGCGATCTTGCGCAGTGCCTCGACCAGGTTCAGGTTGTGCCGGAGGTTCTCGTCCTGGAAGCGGGGCGAGTGGGCACGGAAGTCGTCCGCGGCGAGCTGCCGGTCGGCGCTGAAGTGCCCGGAGATCAGACCTCGGGACAGCACGCCGTACGCCGTGACGGAGATGCCCAGTTCACGGGTGACCGGCAGGACCGACTCCTCGATGCCCCGCGAGATCAGCGAGTACTCGATCTGGAGGTCCGCGACGGGCGCGACGGCGGCGGCCCGGCGGATCGTCCCGGCGCCGACCTCGCTCAGGCCGACGTGCCGGACGTACCCCTTCTCGATCAGTTCGGCGATCGCGCCGACCGTCTCCTCGATGGGTACGTCGGTGTCGAGGCGGGCGGGGCGGTAGACGTCGATGTGGTCGACGCCGAGGCGCTGGAGCGAGTACGCGGCGAAGTTCTTCACGGCGGCCGGGCGGCCGTCGTAGCCGGACCAGCCGCCGTCCGGGCCGCGCAGGGCCCCGAACTTCACGCTGACGCGCGCCTGTTCGCGCCGGGCGGCGGGCGCGGTGCGCAGCGCCTCGCCGATCAGCAGTTCGTTGTGGCCCATGCCGTAGAAGTCGCCGGTGTCGATCAGCGTCACGCCCGCTTCGAGGGCGGCGTGGATCGTGGCGATCGACTCGGCGCGGTCGGCACCGCCGTACAGGGCGGACATGCCCATGCAGCCGAGTCCGAGAGCGGAGACCTGGGGGCCGGTGGATCCGAGGGTTCGGGTGCTCATCGTCATGGCATTCACTCTGGCATGACAGCTGACAGATTTCAATATCTGTCAGCTGTCATACGCCAGCTTCCCCCCGAGCGCCACGAACGACCCCGCGAACCCCCGCCGCAGCCACGCCATCACCCTCGGGCGGGAGATCACGTGCTGCCGCATCGAGGCCGCGAGCAGCCCGTACACCACGAAGACGAGAAACGTGACCACCATGAACACCCCGCCCAGCGCCAGCATCCGCAGCCCGGAGTGCGGCCGACCGGCGTCCACGAACTGCGGCAGGAAGGCCAGGAAGAAGATCGTCACCTTGGGATTGAGCACGTTGATCAGCACGGCCCGCGCGACCACCTGCCGCGCCGTGACGGGCGTGACGTCCTGGGAGATGTCGAGCGCGCTCTTGTCCCGGACCATGGCCCACGCCATGTAGAGCAGATAGACGACCCCGGCGTACTTCAGGACCTGGAACGCCGTAGCGCTCGCGTGCAACAGGGCGGCCAGACCGGTCACGGTCGCCAGCACATGCGGCACGATCGCCAGCGTGCAGCCCGCGGCCGCGACCACACTGGCCCGGCGGCCACGGGCGAGGCCGGTCGCGAGCGTGTAGACGACACCGGTCCCGGGGGTGACACAGACGACGAGGGTGGTGAGGAGAAACGCGATGCTCATGCGTCCACCCTGGTAGCGCGAAGGCCCCCGATACAGGACCACTGGTGGTCCTGTATCGGGGGCCAATCAAGCACCGATCAAGCGGCGGTCAAACGAAGGGCCGCAGCGCTCAGCAGCCGACGAGCCGCCCCGCCAGGTAGCCCTCGATCTGGTCCAGCGACACCCGCTCCTGCTTCATCGAGTCCCGCTCGCGCACCGTCACCGCGTTGTCCTCAAGCGTGTCGAAGTCGACCGTCACGCAGTACGGCGTACCGATCTCGTCCTGGCGCCGGTAGCGGCGGCCGATCGCGCCCGCGTCGTCGAAGTCGATGTTCCAGTTCTGGCGCAGCGCCGCGGCCAGCCCCTTGGCCTTCGGGGACAGCTCCGGGTTGCGCGACAGCGGCAGCACCGCGACCTTCACGGGAGCGAGACGGTGGTCGAGGCGCAGCACCGTCCGCTTCTCCAGCTTGCCCTTGGCGTTCGGCGCCTCGTCCTCGATGTAGGCGTCGAGGAGGAACGCGAGCATCGCGCGCCCGACACCGGCCGCCGGCTCGATGACGTACGGCGTCCAGCGCTCGCCGGCCTCCTGGTCGAAGTAGGAGAGGTCCTGGCCGGAGGCCTTGGAGTGGGCGCCGAGGTCGTAGTCGGTGCGGTTGGCGACACCCTCCAGCTCGCCCCACTCGTTGCCGCCGAACTGGAAGCGGTACTCGATGTCAGCGGTGCGCTTGGAGTAGTGGGAGAGCTTCTCCTTGGGGTGCTCGTACCACCGCATGTTCTCCTCGCGCAGGCCCAGGCCGGTGTACCAGTTCCAGCGCTGCTCCATCCAGTACTCCTGCCACGTCTCGTCCTCGCCCGGCTTGACGAAGAACTCCATCTCCATCTGCTCGAACTCGCGGGTGCGGAAGATGAAGTTGCCGGGCGTGATCTCGTTGCGGAAGGACTTGCCCATCTGCGCGATGCCGAACGGCGGCTTGCGGCGCGAAGTGGTCTGCACCTGGGCGAAGTTGGTGAAGATGCCCTGCGCGGTCTCGGGACGCAGGTAGGCGACGGAGCCGGTGTCCTGGGTCGGGCCGAGGTGGGTGGAGAGCAGACCCGAGAACTGCTTGGGCTCGGTGAACTGGCCCTTGTTGCCGCAGTTGGGGCAGTTCACGTCCACCAGGCCGTTCTCCGGGGCGTGGCCCTTCTTCGCCTCGTAGGCCTCCTCCAGGTGGTCCGCGCGGAACCGCTTGTGACAGGAGGTGCACTCGGTGAGCGGGTCGGAGAAAGTGGCGACGTGGCCGGAGGCGACCCAGACCTCGGGGGCCAGGATGACGGACGAGTCGATGCCGACCACGTCCTCGCGCGACGTCACCATGTAGCGCCACCACTGGCGCTTCAGGTTCTCCTTGAGCTCGACACCCAGCGGTCCATAGTCCCAGGCGGCACGCTGGCCGCCGTAGATCTCACTGCACGGGAATACGAAGCCACGGCGCTTGCTCAGGCTGACGATGGTGTCGATCTTGTCGGCGGCCACGGTGCTCTCTTCATTACGACGACGGGCGACGAAGCAATCTCTACGGGAGCAGTGCTTCAGAGCGAATGCTTCAGGTTACCGGCGGGGCCTGCCCTCCAATCAAATCGGTTCGCGCTACGGGCCCTGTGCAGGCTTTGTTGACAACGGTTTCCATATTTGTTGAAAATGAGTGTCATGAACGTACGACGACACCACATATCCGGCATCGCGGTCGCAGCGGTCACCGCCCTGGGGCTGGGCACCCTCTCCGCCTGCTCCGGCGACAGCTCCGCCGCGGGCAACACGGACAAGTTCGACGTCGTCGCGTCGTTCTACCCGATGCAGTTCCTCGCCGAGCAGATCGGCGGGGACCATGTGAACGTCACCACCCTCACCGAGCCCGGTCAGGAGCCGCACGACCTGGAGCTCTCCACCAAGCAGACCGCCGCACTCGGCGAGGCGGACGCGGTGCTCTACCTCAAGACGCTCCAGCCGGCCGTCGACGAGGCCGTCGCGCAGTCCGGGGTCAAGACGAAGATCGACGCGGCCTCCCTGACCAAGCTGGAGGACCACGGCTCCGTCGAGCACGAGCACGAGGGCGAGGGCAAGGGCGAGGGCAAGACCGAGGAGGCACCCGCCGAGGAGGAGGAGCACGCCCTCGACCCGCACATCTGGCTCGACCCCGTGAAGTACGCCGAGGTCGCCGAGGGCGTCACCAAGGCCCTGGAGAAGGCCGACCCGGACCACGCGGCGGACTACCGGAAGAACGCCGACGCGCTGACGAAGAAGCTCGCCGGCCTCAACACCCAGTTCACGGACGGGCTGAAGAACACCAGGAGCAAGGTCTTCTTCACCAACCACGCCGCCTTCGGCTACCTCGCCGAGCGCTACGGCCTGACCCAGGAGGCCATCTCCGGCCTGGACCCGGAGAGCGAGCCCAGCCCGGCCCGGATCAAGGAACTCCAGACCGAGGCCAAGGCCGACGGCGTCACCACCGTGTTCTACGAGACCCTGGTGTCGGACAAGACCGCGAAGACCCTCGCCCAGGACGCCAACCTCAAGACCGATGTCCTCGACCCGCTCGAAGGCATCACCGACAAGTCCAAGGGCGAGGACTACTTCCAGGTCATGGAGTCCAATCTCAAGTCTCTGAAGACGGCTCTGGGAGCCAAGTGACCAACGGCAGTACGGAGGACGACTCATGAGCGAGCCCGTCATATCGATGCGCGGCGTCCACGCCGAGCTGGGCTCGCGGCCCGTCCTGCGCGGCATCGACCTCACCGTGGACCGCGGTGAGGTCGTCGCGCTGCTCGGCGCCAACGGCTCCGGCAAGTCGACCGCGATCCGCAGCGTCATCGGCCAGGTGCCCGTCGGCGCCGGCGAGATCAGGCTGTTCGGCACTCCGCGCCGCCGCTTCCGCGACTGGGCGCGCGTGGGCTACGTCCCGCAGCGCACCACGGCCGCGGGCGGTGTGCCCGCCACCGTGACCGAGGTCGTCTCCTCCGGCCGGCTCTCCCGGGCCCGCTTCGGAGTGCTGCGCAGGACGGACCGGGAGGCCGTGCGCGCGGCCCTGGAGCTCGTCGGCATGGCCGACCGTGCCAAGGACTCCGTGAACGCCCTCTCCGGCGGCCAGCACCAGCGGGTCCTGATCGCCCGCGCCCTGGCCTCCGAGCCCGAACTGCTGATCATGGACGAGCCGATGGCGGGCGTGGACCTGGCCAGCCAGGAGGTGCTCGCGCGGACCCTTGAGGAGCAGGTCTCCCAGGGCACGACCGTCCTGCTCGTGCTGCACGAACTCGGCCCGCTGGAGCCCCTGATCGACCGGGCGGTCGTCCTGCGCGACGGCTGCGTGACGCACGACGGCCCGCCCCCGCGCGCGGTCGGCCAGCACGCCCTGCCCGGCCACGACCACGTCCACCCGCACGCGGCTCACGACGCCGAACCGATCCGGACGGGACTGCTGAGCTGATGGAATTCCTCGACTACGCCTTCATGCAGCGGGCCCTGCTCGCCGCCGTCCTGGTCGGCATCACGGCCCCCGCGATCGGCATCTACCTCGTCCAGCGCCGCCAGGCCCTGATGGGCGACGGCATCGGCCATGTCGCGATGACCGGCGTCGGCCTCGGCTTCCTGCTCTCCTGGTCCCCGGTGTGGATGGCCACCTTCGTCGCCGTCCTCGGCGCCGTCCTCATGGAACTGATCCGCTGGTACGGCAAGACCCGCGGCGACATCGCCCTCGCGATGCTCTTCTACGGCGGTATGGCCGGCGGCGTGATGTTCATCAACCTCGCGCCGACGGGCTCCAACGCCAACCTGACGTCGTACCTCTTCGGTTCGCTGTCGACGGTGTCGGAATCGGACGTCACGGCGATCACCTTCCTCGCGGCCTTCGTGGTGCTGGTCACCCTCGGCCTGCGCCGCCAGCTCTTCGCGGTCAGCCAGGACGAGGAGTTCGCGCGGGTCACCGGTCTGCCGGTGCGGGCGCTGAACCTGCTGACGGCGATCACGGCCGCGGTGACGGTGACGGTCGCGATGCGGGTGGTGGGCCTGCTGCTGGTCAGCGCGCTCATGGTGGTGCCGGTGGCTGCGGCCCAGCAGCTGAGCCGCAGCTTCGCGGCCACCTTCGCGATCGCGGTGGCCCTCGGCGTCACCGTGACGATCGGCGGTACGGTCACCTCGTACTACCAGGACGTGCCGCCCGGCGCGACGATCGTGCTGCTGACCATCGCGGCCTTCATCGTGCTGACGGCGCTGGCGACCCCGCTGGCCCGGCGGCGGGCGCGTTCCATGGCCGCCCGGCAGCCCGTCGGGGACCCTGCGGAGTGTGCGATTCCGGCCAGTAGGGGACCCGAGGGAAAGGTCGGCGTCTGACTCGGCACAGTCCGGGCTGGCACAATGGCCCGGCAAGTGCAGACGCGAGGAGGCAACGGTGACGACCGCTGGACCGTCCGTGAAGGGCCGCGCCACCCGGCAGCGTGCCGCCGTGGCGGCGGCGCTCGACGAGGTCGACGAGTTCCGCAGTGCGCAGGACCTGCACGACATGCTCAAGCACAAAGGTGACTCCGTCGGCCTGACCACGGTCTACCGGACACTTCAGACCCTCGCCGACGCCGGCGAGGTCGACGTCCTGCGCACGTCCGACGGCGAGTCCGTCTACCGCCGCTGCTCCACCGGTGACCACCACCATCACCTCGTCTGCCGCGTCTGCGGCAAGGCCGTGGAGGTCGAGGGCCCGGCCGTCGAGAAGTGGGCCGAGGCCATCGCCGCGGAACACGGCTATGTGAACGTGGCCCACACGGTGGAGATCTTCGGTACGTGCGCGGAGTGCGCGGCGAAGAAGTAACGCCGGACACACGGCCGGCCATACGGCTGGACATACGCAGGGGCGCCCGGATCACCACCGGGCGCCCCTGCGTGCGTGACTGCTCCCGCTACTCCTGCCTGCCCTCCATGGCCAGCAGCTCCTCGTTGGGGATCGCTCCCCCGAAGCGCCGGTCGCGCGACGCGAACTCCACACACGCGCGCCAGAGGTCGCGGCGGTCGAAGTCGGGCCACAGGACGTTCTGGAAGACCATCTCGGCGTAGGCACTCTGCCAGAGCAGGTAGTTGGAGGTGCGCTGCTCGCCGCTGGGGCGCAGGAAGAGGTCGACGTCCGGCATGTCCGGGTAGTACAGGTACTTCTGGATCGTCTTCTCGGTGACCTTGGACGGGTCGAGCCGGCCCGCCTTCACGTCCTCGGCCATGGCCTGCATCGCGTCGGCGAGCTCGGCGCGGCCGCCGTAGTTCATGCAGAAGTACAGCGTCAGCTTGTTGTTGTCCTTGGTCTGCTCCTGGGCGATCTGGAGCTCCTTGGCCACGGACTTCCACAGCCGGGGCATCCGGCCCACCCAGCGCACCCGGATCCCGAGCTCGTCGAGCTGGTCGCGGGTCTTGCGGATGAAGTCGCGGTTGAAGTTCATCAGGAACCGCACCTCCTCCGGAGAGCGCTTCCAGTTCTCGGTGGAGAAGGCGTACAGCGAGATGTTGCCGACGCCCATCTCGACCGCGCCCTGGAGGACGTCCAGCACGCGCTCGGCGCCGACCTTGTGGCCCTCGGTGCGCGGCAGGCCGCGCTCCTTCGCCCAGCGGCCGTTCCCGTCCATGACGATCGCCACATGGGTCGGGATCAGCTCACCCGGGAGTTTCGGCGCGCGGGCACCCGACGGGTGCGGCTCCGGCGTCTTGTACTCGCGGCGCTGGCGACCCAGGATCCCGCGTACGGCCATGTGTTTCTCGTCTCCTCTTACGGCTTACTTCTCTACGTAACGCAGCGAGCGCAGTCCGCGTTCCAGATGCCAGTGCAGATAGGCGGACACCAGCCCGCTGCCCTCCCGGACATGCCGCGGCTCGCTCGCGTCCGCGGTCTCCCAGTCTCCCGTAAGCAGCGCCGCGAGGAGTTCCAGGGTCTGCGGCGACGGTACGACGCTGCCCGGCACCCGGCAGTCCACGCAGACCGAGCCGCCGGAGCCGACCGAGAAGAACCGGTTCGGACCGGGCATCCCGCACTTCGCGCAGTCGCTGAAGCTGGGCGCGTACCCGTTGACGGCGAGGGAACGCAGCAGGAAGGCGTCCAGGACGAGGTGCGGGGCGTGCTCGCCCCGGGCGAGCGTGCGCAGGGCGCCGACGAGGAGCAGATACTGCTGCACCGCCGGTTCGCCCTCGTGGTCGGTGAACCGCTCGGCCGTCTCCAGCATGGCCGTCCCGGCGGTGTAGCGGGCGTAGTCGCTGACGATCCCGCCGCCGTACGGCGCGATGGTCTCGCTCTGCGTGCACAGCGGCAGCCCGCGCCCGATCAGCTCGCTCCCCCGCGCGAAGAACTGCACGTCGACGTGGGAGAACGGCTCCAGCCTGGCCCCGAACTTCGACTTCGTCCGCCGCACCCCCCGAGCCACGGCCCGCACCCGCCCATGACCGCGCGTGAGCAACGTGATGATCCGGTCGGCTTCGCCGAGCTTCTGCGTCCGCAGGACGACGCCGTCATCCCTGAAGAGACTCACCGCGCACCCCCGGGCGGTTCCGGCCGGGGGTCCGGGGGTCGCCCCCCGGGGCAGCACAGCATGATCCGGTCGGCTTCGCCGAGCTTCTGCGTCCGCAGGACGACGCCATCGTCCCTGAAGAGACTCACCGCGCACCCCCGGGGCGGCGCGGCGGGAGCCGGTCCGCCTCACCCGGCTTCCGGGTGCGCAGCGCGATGCCGTCGTCGCGGAACAGACTCATGGACCCATTCTCGCCTACGACGGCCGCTTCAAGGGACCTCGCCCCGGCTTCGGGCGTTGGCGTACGCCGTCGCCGCACTCAGCCGCTCCGCCGGGGTGGCGTGCCGCACCGCGCCGGGTTCCGCGTCCCACTCCCGGCCGCCGCCGTACGGTCTCAGCTGGATGTAGGGCCCCTCGTGCCCCATGACGATTCCCACCCTTCCCCTGCGGGTGTCCATCACGTACGCACCGACCGGCGGCTCCATCATCGCCCCACCAATTCCACGAACGGACACGGCTCCTTCCCTGCAAGGCTCCCCTGATCGAGCCTTATTGACGGCAGCGCAATTCCCGTCATAACCCGCGGCCCACGCAATTCCTTCACCGTTTCCTCCGCTTCTCCGACGCAGAGCGTCGAGACGTGCGACTCCAGCGTGCTCCCCTTTCCCTTCGACTTTCACTCTTCGCATCTCCACGATGGCTCTCTGCGCCTACACTCGGCAGGATTCTGCGCACAAGTGCAGGTCAGCGGAAGGGGGTTGGCTGTGGCCAAGGGTTCGCGGCAGGCGGTCCGGGAGTTCTTCGGGGCAGAGCTGAGGCGGGGAAGGGAAGGCGCGGGGATCACCCAAGTGGAGCTTGGGTTACGTGTCTTCGTGTCCGGAGCTTATATCGGTCAGTTCGAGCAGGCCATTCGATAGCCCCGGCTCGATATCGCCCGGCGGATTGACGAGGCGCTGCAAACCGACGGTATTTTCGAGCGGTTGTGCAGGAATGCGGACCGTCACCCCGTGACGCCGAAGACGTCCAGGAGGGTGTCGACGCGCAGGCTCAGGGCGGAATCGTCGGAGCCGGTGACGACGACGGAGACGGTGTCCGGCTCGACGGCCTCGTAGGAGTGGTGCGGCCGGGCGTGCGCGAGACGGACGCGGAGCGTGTGCGCCGGGCCCTCGATCGTGTGCGTGTACCAGGCGGCCACGCTGTCGTCGGTCGGTTCGAGGCCGCGGGCGATCGCGTCCCAGGCGGAGTTGTCGAGGTACTGGCCCAGGTAGCCGGAGAGCAGTCCCAGGAAGCGGCGGACCTCACCGACGCGGATCAGCCCCTCCAGGTCGTGCGGGGCCGGGCTGCGGGACAGGCCGCCGCTCACCGGGTGCCGGTCGTTGATGTACAGGTGCAGGCGGGCCCAGAGGTCGAGGCTGCGGACGGCGCCCTTGGGGTTGTGGGCGCCCGACGGAAGCAGGTTGACGATCCTGCGGCCGGTGGGGTCGAGCCGGCACGGCGTCTCCAGCGCCTCCTCCCAGCCGGCGAGTGCGGGCGCGAACCGCTCCTCCGCCTCGGCCGGGTCGAGCTCCAGGTACCGCCCGATGTCCTCCCAGGAGGCGCCCCGCTCCCGCTCGTACACGACCGCCCGCACCAGCGTGCGTTCGGCGAGCCGGATCAGCGAGAGCGCTTCACTGGCGCGTCCGCCGAGCCCGGTGTCCACGTCGTTGCGCGTCGCCACCAGCACGCTCGCGGTGCGCGCGGTGTCCACGGCCTGTGAGCACAGGGCGAGGCGGGCCAGGGTCTCGCGGGAGTAGGCGGCGCGGTCGGCGTCGTAGGGCGTGGTGGTGGGAAGCGTCACGCGGGTCAGGGTGGCATGGGTCCGGCGGGGTCGTCGTCCGGGTTTTCCGCTGGTGAGGGCAGGGCGTAGGTCCGAGGTCGGACAGCGGGTCGGCCCGGTCTGGATCTCGCGCACGATGACGGGCGCGTCCCGGGTGCGCGAGAGTCGTCGTACCG
Organism: Streptomyces lincolnensis; assembly: GCF_001685355.1. Classification (GTDB taxonomy): domain Bacteria; phylum Actinomycetota; class Actinomycetes; order Streptomycetales; family Streptomycetaceae; genus Streptomyces; species Streptomyces lincolnensis. The sequence goes on from NZ_CP016438.1 coordinate 3,444,216, forward strand.
AGCAACGCGTCACGAGCCGCGAGGGGGACCCGCACATGTCGTATCCGGAGCCGCGCTACCTGGGGGAGAACGGCGAGATCAACGCCGTGTTCCGTTCCGCCGACACACCGCCCGACATCGTCTCGCCCGGAGGCACCCGCACGCACTACCTCGCCAGTCACACGTCCACGGGTGGGGACTTCGGGCTGTACAAGGTGGACATGGGACCGAGGGCGCCGGGGGCCAAGACCCACTTCCACCGGTCGATCTCGGAGTCCTTCTACGTCCTGTCCGGCGAACTCGCGCTGTACGACGGCGAGAAGTGGGTCACCGGCCGGCAGGGCGACTTCCTGCACGTGCCGGTCGGCGGGCTGCACGCCTTCAGGAACGACAGCGACGACCCGGTGTCGATGCTGATGCTGTTCTCGCCGGGCGCGCCGCGCGAGGAGTACTTCGAGCGGGTGGCGGAGTTCGCGCGGAAGGGCGGGCAGGAACTGCGGGAGTTCCAGGTGCGGCACGACAGTTACTTCGTGTGAGTCAGGGGACATCCCGGAGGCGCGGTACTGGGGCAAACCCCAGGAAACTTACGGCCGTTACCCCGATGTCACGCTGCGTGATGTTCCGGCAGGCTGCTGTGCATGAAGCAGACCACGAAGGGCCTCGCCCTGATCGCCGCCGTCTCCGGGGTCGTCCTCGGGCTCGTCGCCCCGCTCGCCGCGTCCGCCGACGACAGGCCCGCGCCTTCGTCGCTGAAGTGGGCCAAGTGCGAGGGGGACGGGCTCGATCCGCGCCAGGAGTGCGCGACGGTGTCCGTGCCCATGGACTACGCCGATCCGGACGGCCGGAAGATCGACATCGCGGTCTCCCGTATCAGGAGCGAGGATCCGTCGGCCCGTCGCGGCGCCCTGCTCATCGTCCCCGGCGGACCGGGCGGGGACAGTCTCACCGAGCCGTCCACCAAGGGGCAGAAGCTGCCGGAGAAGGTGCGGGACGCCTACGACCTGATCGGCTTCGCCCCGCGCGGCATGATCCCCTCCACCTCCGTCACCTGCGACCACACCCCCGGCGACCTGGCCCGGACGAAGCTGTTCCCCTGGCCGGACGCGGACGGCTCGCTGGACGGCACCCTGGCCACCGCGCAGCGCCGGTCCCGGGCCTGCGAGCGCAACGGCGGTGAGCTGATCCAGCACATCAGCACCCTGAACGAGGCCCGTGACCTGGACCGGGTCCGCGCCGCGCTCGGCGAGCGCAGGATCTCCGCGTGGGGCCTGTCGTACGGCAGCTACGCGGCCGCCACCTACGCGCAGCTGTTCCCGCACCGCACCGACCGTTTCGTCCTGGACAGCAACCCCTTCCCCGACCCCGCCGTCGGGGCGGGACGGGCCACCTACGCCGGGTTCGAGGCGGGCGTGGAGGACACCTTCCCGGTGTTCGCCCGGTGGGCCTCCGCCCCCGAGCGCGGCAAGGACCGCGTCGCCCGCACGGCGGCCGAGGTGCGCCCGCTCTTCCTCCGTCTGGCCGCCCGCCTGGACCGGGAGCCGATCCCCTGGCCCGGCGCCAACCCCGAGGAGCTGAACGGCACTGTCCTGCGCCAGGCGATGATCGACGCCTTCTACGACCCCGACGGCTTCCCCGGCCTCGCCGAGCTGATCAACGCCGCCCGCAAGGGCACGGTCCCGCCCGCTCCCGAGGCCCCGCCCGCGGACCTCCTCCAGAACGGCTACGCGGTCGCCGACGCCACCCTCTGCAACGACGCCGCCTGGCCGAGGACCGCCGCCGAGTACCGGCAGGACGTCGACGCCAGTCGCGCGAAGTTCCCCCTCACGGCGGGAATGCCCAGGAGCGCCACCGCGTGTGCCGCCTGGCCGTGGGCGCCGAAGGAGGCCCCGGTCCGCATCACCGACCAGGGCCCCTCGAACATCCTGCTCATACAGAACCAGCGGGACGTCGCCACCCCCGTGAGCGGCGCCCTCAAGCTCCGCGCGGCCCTCGGCGAGCGCGCGGTCATGGTCCTGGTCGACTCCACCGGCCACGACGCCTACCTCGGCAACGGCAACGCCTGCGGCGACACCAAGGTCTCCCACTTCCTGGCCACCGGGGAGCGGCCGGCCCGGGACACCTACTGCCGCTGACCGGTCCGGCATGCCCTGGCGTACCGCTGCGCCAGGGCGTGGAAGGCCTCCTTCGGTTCGCGGTGCCAGGGCGAGTCCGGGTCGTCCGGGCGGTCCCTGACGGCCTTGGTGATGCCGTAGCTCGCCATGTCGAGGTCGTGGCGGGGGTCGTGGGGGTGGTGCGGGGCGTCGGCTGTGAGGAACTCGAAGGCCATCGCCGCGTAGAGGTTCATGGACTCGAAGACGTCCAGCAGGTCGGTGAGGTAGGCGGCCTGGACGCGTTCGCTGCGGACCAGGTCTCCCTTGATCTCCGGTGGGGTCTTCTCGTAGTCGACGATGTCCCAGCCCATGCCGCCCGCCTCGGTGGCGCCGGCGTAGGTGCAGGTGCCGAACTCGGTGATGGCGACCGGCTTGCCCCACCGCAGGTAGCGCTTCAGTTCCTTGACGTACTGGCGACGGTCGCGGTGGTACGAGTAGTAGTCGATGCCGACGACGTCGAAGAGGTTCCAGTCGACCTGGTCGTCCTGGGCGGCGGCGTAGCTCAGCCGGCCGCGGAAGACGGAGCGGCCCACGCGCGCGGCCTTCGCGGTGAACTCGTCGAGACGGCGCTGCATCTGCTCCCAGTCGACGTTGCCGCTCTGGAGGTTGCGGATGCGCTCCATGACGTCCGCGCCGGGCACGATGCCGGGGACGAGCAGCCAGAACTCGCAGCCCACGCTGAACTCCACGCTCGCGCCCTGCCGGCGCAGCCGCTCCGCGAACCGGCCGCACTCCGCGAGGTGTTCGAGGGTGTCCTTCTGCGAGTGGTCGGTGAGGGTCGGCTGGAGCCAGACGTGCATACCGCGTTCGGCGACCTCGGCGGCGGTGGACGTGAGGCGCTCCACGCCGTCGCCGGTGACGTCCACGGTGTCGGCGTGCAGGTCGTCGCGGATGGCCCGGATCTCCTCGCGCATCCGGGCCGTGCTGTAGGCCGTGGCCGGGGACTCCCCCTCGACCAGGGTGTAGACGACGCCCCGCCGGGCCAGACCCCGGCCTCCCCCTCCTCCCCGGCCCGCCCCCTCGCTCGCCGCCGCCCGCCCTGCCGGCAGCATCGCCCCCGCGAGCCCGACGGCCGCCGCCCCGGCCAGGAACTGCGCCCGGTTGATCCCCTTGGTCCCGTTGGTCTTCTCCATGCCGCCACTGTGCCGAGACCGGCTCCGCACCGCCGTCGGCCGATGGTCTACGGCGCGGCTACCAAGGGATGAGAGTCGGCCGTCCCGGAGAAACCGAAGGACCCTTGGGGGGCAACCCCCAGGAAAGACAGGGGCGTTGCCCGGATGTGGCGGGCCGGTGGGATGGGCGAGGCTCGTGTGCATGAAGCAGATCACGCAGAGCGCGGCCCTCATCGCCGCCGCCTCCGGCATCGTCTTCGGTGTCGTCACCCCGCTCACCGCGTCCGCCACCGACCGGCCCTCGCCCTCGCCGCTGAAGTGGGCCAAGTGCCAGGGCCAGGGCCTCGACCCCAGACAGGAGTGCGCGACCGTCTCCGTGCCGATGGACTACGCCGACCCCGACGGCCGGAAGATCGGCATCGCCGTCTCCCGCATCCCCAGCGAGAAGCCGTCGGTCCGCCGTGGCGCCTTACTCCTGGTCCCCGGCGGGCCGGGCGGGACGAGCCTCGACAACCCTTCGGGCAAGGGGCAGAAGCTGCCGCAGGAGGTCCGCGACGCCTACGACCTGATCGGGATCGCGCCGCGCGGCAACGCCCCGTCGGCCCCGGTGAGTTGCGGCCTCGCCCATGAGGACCTCGCGCTGTCCAGGCTGCGGCCCTGGCCCGCCCCCGACGGGTCCGTCACCGAGAACATGACCACCGCCCGCCGCGTGTCGGACGCCTGTACGCGCAACGGCGGCGAGCTGATGAAGCACATCAGCACCAAGAACAACGCCCGCGACCTGGACCGCGTCCGGGCCGCGCTGGGCGAGCAAAGGATCTCGGCCTGGGCCGTCTCGTACGGCACGTATGTCAGCTCCGCCTACCTGGAGATGTTCCCGCACCGCACCGACCGCGTCGTGCTGGACAGCAACGACAACCCGGACCCGGTCCGGGCGGAGCGCGCCTGGCTCCAGGCGTTCGAGGCGGGCGTCGAGGACAACTTCCCGGTGTTCGCCGCCTGGGCCTCCGCCCCCGAGCGCGGCCCGGACCGCGTCGCCGGCACCCCGGCCGAGGTCCGCGCCCTCTTCCTCCGCCTCGCCGCCCGTCTCGACCGGGAGCCGATCCCCTGGCCGGGCGCCAACCCCGAGGAGCTGAACGGCAACGTCCTGCGCCAGACCATGCTGGACACCCTCTACGACCCCGACCACTACCCGACCCTGGCCCGGCTGATCAACGCGGCCCTCAAGGGCACCGTCCCGCCCGCTCCCGAGGCCCCTGAGGAGCAGGCCATGCAGAACATCACCGCGGTCGGCGCCGCCACCCTCTGCAACGACGTCGCCTGGCCCCGCGACGCCGCCGCGTACCGGAAGGGCGTCGCCGAGAGCCGCGCGAAGTACCCGCTGACCGCGGGCATGCCGAGGAACGCCATGCTGTGCGCCGCCTGGCCGTGGACCCCGAAGGAGGCTCCGGTGCGGGTCACCGACCGCGGCCCCTCCAACGTCCTGCTCGTCCAGAACGCACGGGACGTCGCCACCCCGCTGAGCGGCGCGCTCAAGCTCCGCGAGGCCCTCGGCCGGCGGGCCGTCATGGTCACCGTGAACTCCACCGGCCACGGCGCCTACCTCAGGAACGGCAATGCCTGCGGCGACACGACCGCCTCCCGCTTCCTGGCCACCGGCATACGGCCCGCCACGGACCTCTCCTGCGAGTAGGACCCACGGGCCACTCCCCCAGGGCTCCTTCAGGCCGCCCCGAACCGCCGTACATAGCGCTTCTGCCAGGGCGTCTCCACCGCGTGCCGGTCGTAGTGCTCCCGCACATACGCGACGGCCTCCTCGGCCGGTACGCCGTCCAGGACCGCCAGACAGGCCAGCGCCGTCCCCGTGCGGCCGCGTCCGCCGCCGCAGGCGAGTTCCACGCGTTCGTCGGCGGCCCGCTCCCACGCCTCGGTGAGCACCGCGCGGGCGGCCGTGCGGTCGGCGGGCAGGCGGAAGTCGGGCCAGCGCAGCCAGCGGGACTCCCAGGAGACCTCGGGAGGCTGCCGGCCCAGCAGATAGACGCCGTACGACGGTTGCGACGCCCCGGGGTCCAAGGGGCGCCGCAGTCCTCGGCCGCGCACCAGCCGTCCGGAGGGCAGCCGGAGCACACCCGGGTCCTGTTCGTCCCACTGTTTCGCACGCACCATGGGCCCATTCGATCCCGGTGCGGGATCCCGGGCAACCGAATCCGCGGCAATGGTGGTCTGGGGGGCGAGGGAGGGTGCTTGATGCAGGCCGAACAAGAGGCCCAGTTCCAGGAATTCGTCCGGGCCCGCTGGACCCGGCTCGTGCGGACCGCGTATCTGCTCACGGGCGACGTCCACCACGCCGAGGACCTGACACAGACGGCGCTGGCGAAGGCGTACCGCTCCTGGCGGCGGGTGTCCCGCACCGACAACCCGGAGGCGTACGTCCGCCGGATGCTGGTCACCTGCAACAGCGACCGGTTCCGCAAGCGGCGCGTCACGGAGGCGCTGACCGCGGCGCCGCCGGAGCGGGCGGGGCGTGACGAGGCGGTGTCCCGGGTCGACGAGCGGGGGGTGCTGCTCGGTGCGCTGGCCGGGCTGCCGCCGAAGCAGCGGGCGGTGATCGTCATGCGGTACTGGGAGGACCTGTCCGAGGCGGAGGTCGCCGAGATCCTCGGCTGCTCCCCCGGCACGGTGAAGAGCCAGGCGTCCAAGGGGCTGGCGAAGTTGCGTACGTATCCGGGGCTCGCGCAGGTCATGGACCGCGCCCCGCAGGGAGGCACCAGGTGAGCGAGGACCAGCGGCGGCAGGAGCCGGCCGACCAGGGGGACTTCGAGGAGAGCACCGGCCTGGAGCCGGGCGCGGAGCCCGAAGGCGGCCGGGACGAGCGGGACTTCGAGGAGCAGCTGCGCGGGCTGCTCGCCGAGGACGCCTACGCGATCCGGCCGTCGCCGGCGCCGTACCCCGTGATCCGCCGCAAGGGCGTGGTCGAGCGGCGGCGCCGGGTGGCGGCAGCCGGGGCGGTGCTGGTGACGCTGGCGGCGGCGCCCGTGGGCGCGTACGCGCTGAGCGGTCCGGGCGGGGCCGCGCGGACGGCGGCCGCCACGCCGTCGGTGAGCGCCACCTACGCCCCGACGCCGACGCCCTCCCCCACCCCGTCCGGACCGGCGGGTCCGGCCACTCCGGGCCAACTGCTCGACGGGATCACCCTCGCGCAGGCGGCGGAGGGGCTGGAGAAGTGTCTCGCCTACGACCGGGGCATCGCGGCGAACCGGGACCCGTCGCCGCCGGCCCGCTCGTTCGACTCGGACCTGGGCACGGCCGACAGCTACCGGATCATCCTGGCGCTGAACAGCACCGGCGACTCCAACTCGCCCGGTGACGGGCAGTACATCGTCGCCGTCAAGGAGAAGCCGACCGAGACCCGGCTGATCTGTCACGTCAAGGACGGTGAGGCCTCGGGGATCAACACCAGTGTCGGCAGCGACCGGCAGCCGGACTCCCCGCCGGTGCTGGCCGACATCAACGGCGGCAAGCTGTTCCGGCAGTCGGCCATCGACCAGGGCAACTGGAAGCTGCCGTTCCGCTGGGGTGTCATCGGCACGGTCGAGCCCTCGGTGAGCAGGGTGACCGTCTCCTACGGCGACGCGACGGGCGAAGCCGTCCTGGACCACGGCTGGTTCGTCGCCGCCGGTGTCCTGGAGCAGCAGGTCACCAGGACACCCCGGATCAGGGGCTACGACGCCGCGGGCAAGCAGGTGTACGACTCCGATCAGGATCCGACGTACCAGAAAACCATCCAGTAGCCCGGCCCGTACGAAACCTGACCAGCACCACACAGGCCCGGGGGCGCCGCACAGGGGTCGGCGCCCCCGGGCCTTCGCCATTCGGCGGCCGGACCCGGAGCAGGCCACGGGGCCGACCTGGGGCAGATGCGCCCATTCGCGCGGGTTTCCTTGACCGCCCCCATACCCCCACCTAAGGTCGCGCTGACGTGAGGACGTAGGACGTCCCATCTCCCCCTCTCGCTGGAGGAACCGTGCGCGACGCGGACCGCCGGGCCTTCCTGAAACACACCGGGGCGCTCGGGGCGGGCGCCGTCCTCCTCCCGTCACTGGCCTCGTGCGGCCCGGAGTCCACGATCGGGTTCGGCGACCCGGCCGGCGCGGACCGCACCCTGACGGCGGTCATCGGCTACGGCAACGACGGCAGCTGGGACCCGACGCAGACCGCGTCGGCGTTCTTCATGGCCGCCAACCACCACGTCTGCGAAGGGCTGCTGGACACCGACCCGATCTCCCGCGAGCCGTACCCGGCGCTCGCCACCGGACTCCCGGGGCCTCGGGAACTCGGCGGCACCACCTGGAGGTTCACCCTGCGGGAGGGCGCCACCTTCCACGACGGGCGGCCCGTCACCGCCGACGACGTGGTCTTCACCTTCGACCGGATCCTCGACCCGGACACCCGGACCCTCGCCCGGGGCTTCTTCGCCGGCTGGCTGGACACGGTCCGCGGGACCGGTGCCCGCGGGGTCGAGCTGGTGCTCAAGTTCCCCTTCCCGGACGGGATGTCACGCCTCACCCTGGCGAAGATCATGCCGCGGCACGTCTGCTGGACGTCCACGACCGTGGCAGCCTGGCCCAACGGAAGGAGCGGGTCCGGGAGTTGATGGCCCTGGTGGGTCTGCCCCGGGCCCTGGCGGACGCCCTGCCGGGTCAGCTGTCCGGCGGTCAGCGCCAACGGGTTGCCATCGCACGGGCGTTGGCGCTGGACCCGGACCTGGTGGTGGCCGACGAGCCGACGAGCGCGCTGGACGTGTCGGTCCGCGCCCAGATCCTCAACCTCCTGCTGGACCTGAAGGAACGCCTGGGCCTGGCGCTGGTGTTCGTCTCCCACGACATCCGGACGGTACGACGGATGAGCGACCGCGTGATCACCATGTACCTGGGCCGGATCGTCGAGGAGTCCCCGGCCGCGGAGGCCGCCGCCCGGCACCCGTACACCCGCGCCCTGTTCTCCGCCACCCCCGGCCTGCTCACCCGCGCCGACCCGATCCCGCTCACCGGCCCGGTCCCCTCGGCGACCCGTCCCCCCGGCGGCTGCCCGTTCCGCACCCGCTGCTGGAAGGCGGACGAGGTGTGCGCGGACCGGATGCCCGGCTTCTCGGCCGCGTCGGTGCCCGGTCACCGTTTCCGGTGCCACCATCCGGTGGAGGAGGACCAGCCCGCCGACGCGCACCCCAGGGAGCCCCGATGATCCTTCCCGCCCCGCTGACCGGTGTCATCCCGCCCGTCTGCACACCCCTGACACCGGACCGCGAGGTGGACGCCCCCTCCCTCCTCAGGCTCGTCGACCATCTCGTGGAGGCCGGGGTGGACGCCCTGTTCGTCCTCGGCTCCTCCTCGGAGGCCGCGTTCCTGACGGACGGACAGCGCAGGCTGGTGGTGGAGACCGTCGTCGCGCACGTCGGCGGACAACTCCCCGTCCTCGCGGGCGCGATCGACATGACGACGCCCCGCGTCCTGGACCACGTCCGCGCGGTGACGGCGGCGGGCGCCGCGGCCGTGGTCGTCACCGCCCCCTTCTACGCCCGCACCCACCCCGCCGAGATCGCCCGCCACTTCCGCCTGGTCGCCGCGGACAGCCCGGTTCCGGTCGTCGCCTACGACATCCCGGCGGCCGTCCACACCAAGCTCCCCACGGACGTGGTCCTGGAACTCGCCGCGGACCGCACCATCTGCGCCCTCAAGGACTCCAGCGGCGACCTGGCCGCCTTCCGCTCGGTCGTCTCGGGCGCCCGCGCCCGGCCCTCGCTCACCGGCTTCGGCGTCCTGACCGGCTCCGAGGTCGTCGTCGACGCCGCGATGGCGGTGGGCGCGGACGGCGTGGTCCCGGGCCTGGCCAACGTCGACCCGCACGGCTACGTCCGCCTCCACGACCTGTGCCGAGCCGCCGACCGGGACGCGGCCCGGGCCGAACAGGAGCGCCTGTGCGCCCTGTTCGGCATGGTCGGCGTCGGCGACCCCACCCGCATGGGCCCGAGCTCGTCCGCCCTGGGCGCCTTCAAGGCCGCCCTCCACCTGCGCGGCATCATCGCCTGCCCGGCCACGGCGGCCCCCCAGATCCCCCTGTCGGAGGCCGAGGTGGAACGGGTGGGCAAGTACCTGGCGGCGGCGGGGCTGCTCTAGACGACACGCGGCCGACCCATCACCTCCCCGACCGGCAGCCGCCGGAACTCGATCGAGGCGTACGGTCCGGTCGTCCCCGTCTCGTACAGCACGCCGACCGTGTCCCGGTCGAGCGCCACCAGGTCCGAGTAGGCGGCGGGCTGTTCGGACAGGGTCAGTGCCTTGGCGAAGGTCCGTCCGCCGTCGTCGCTGCGCCAGAGCGCCATGGCCCGGCGCGCGGTCGGCACCGACGGTCCGGAGAACAGCAACGGGGCGTCCGGGCCGGGGAGTTGGAGGACGCTGGCCTGCACCACCGGCACGTCGTTCAGGGCGGGCTGCACGGCGTAGGGCCGGTCCAGGCTCGCGCCGCCGTCGCCGGAGTGCGCGTCGAGCCGGTGGCCGGGGACGGTGCCGTGCTGGTCGCGGGAGCCGAAGTAGAGGCGGCCGTCGGGGAGTTGAGCGGCCGAGGACTCGTTGGCGTTGGTGCGGCCGTCGTAGGAGGAGTCCACGAAGCCGAGCTGCCAGCTTCCGCCGCCGTCGTCGCTGTAGAGGGCGTGGCCGCCGTAGTACCGGGGCTCCTGACCCGTGTCGGCGGAGCCCGCGGGCGGGGCCGCGGAGTGGTTCGCCGGGACCACCAGGCGTCCGGCGTGCGGGCCCCCGGTCAGGGCAACGGCGTGGCCCGGGCCGGTCGCGTACCAGCGCCAGTGCGCGGGTTTCACCTGGTCCGTGATGTCGTACGGCGGGGTGAAGCTGCGGCCGTCGTCCCAGCTGTGCTGCACGAACACCCGGCGGCCCTGCTCCGGGGTGGCCTCGCCCCGCATGATCTGCGCCTCGGTGACGGCCCCGCTGTTGGAGCAGGTGACGAGGACGATCGCACCCGTGGCGGGATCGACCACGGGCGCCGGGTTGCCCCGGGTGTCGCCGCCCCCGGCGGCCACGACCGTCGGCGGGCCCCAGGTGCAGCCGCCGTCGGCGGAGCGGCGCAGGACGACGTCGATGTTCCCGGTGTCCCCGGCTCCGTCGTGGCGTCCCTCGGCGAAGGCGAGGACCGTGCCCCGGGGTGTGGTGAGGGCGGCGGGGATGCGGTAGGCGTCGTAGCCGCCCTCCCCGGCGGCGTAGGGCACCGAGGCGGCGCATCCCCGGGTCGGGGCGGTGTGGCCGGTGGTGGTGAGCGGGGTCAGGAGGACGGCGGCGGCGAGGAGTGTGCGGCTCAGGGGGATCATCGGTCTCCCGTGACGGACGGTCGGACGCGGTCCGTCACATCGTCCCCGGTGTCACCATTCCGGACTCGTACGCCACGATCACCAGCTGCGCCCGGTCCCGGGCCCCCAGTTTGCCGATGATGCGGCTGACGTGGGTCTTCGCGGTCAGCGGACTCAGCCCGAGCGCCTGGGCCACCTCGGTGTTGTTCAGGCCGCGCGCGACCAGCGAGAGCACCTCGCGCTCCCGCTCCGACAGGCACTCCGGGCCGCCGACGGCCACCGGTGTCGCCGCCGGACCGCGCAGGAACCGCGCGATCAGACGGGCCGTCGGCCCCGGGGACAGCAGCGCCTCCCCGGCCGCCACCGTGCGGATCGCGTCGAGGAGTTCGGCCGGACGGGTGTCCTTGACCAGGAACCCGGAGGCGCCGGCGCGCAGCGCGTCGACGATGTTCTCGTCGGTGTCGTAGGTGGTCAGGACGAGGACCCGGACGTCCGCGAGGTCCTCGTCGGCGGCGATCAGCCGGGTGGCCTCGATGCCGTCCAGGTCGGGCATGCGGATGTCCATCACCACCAGGTCGGCGCGGGTGGCGCGGGCCAGCTCCACGGCCTCCCGCCCGGTGGCCGCCTGTCCGACCACCTCCATGTCCCTTGCGGACTCGACCAGCATCGCGAACGCCTCCCGTACGAGGGTCTGGTCGTCGGCGAGCAGTACGCGGATGGTCATCCGGTCCCTTCCCCCAGTGCGGCGGCGGTGAGCGGCAGCAGCGCCGTCACCGCGAAACCGCCCCCGTCCCGCGGCCCGGCGTCGAGTGTGCCACCCACGCTGCGGGCCCGCTCGCGCATACCGACGAGCCCGAACCCGGGAGCACCGCCGTCCACGGGTCCGATGCCCTCGTCGGTCACCGACACCCTCAGGCCGCCCTGCTCCTCGTACAGCTCGACGCGTACGGCGGGTTCCGGCCCCGCGTGCCGCACCGCGTTGGTCAGCGCCTCCTGCACGATGCGGTAGGCGGCGGCGCCGACGGCGGGCGGTGCCCGGTCCACCCGGACGTCCTGCTCGACGCGGGCGCCCGCGAGCCGGGCCGCCCCGACCAGGTCCGGCACCCCGTCGAGCCCGGGCAGCGGGCCGCGGATGTCCACGGGGCCGTGCTCCCGCAGCACCTCCAGCGTCGTACGGAGTTCTCCGCGTGCCGTGCGGCAGGTCTCGGCGATGTCGTCGAGGGCCTTGCCGACCGTGTCCCGGTCGAGGCGTTCGGGGTCGGCGGCCAGGACATGGGCGGCGACGGAGGTCTGGACACCGATGAGGGTGATGCTGTGCGCGAGCAGGTCGTGCAGGTCCCGGGCGATCCGCAGCCGCTCCTCGGCGACCCGGCGGCGGGCCTCCTCCTCGCGGGTGCGTTCGGCGCGCTCGGCGCGTTCGAGGACGGCGGTGATGTTCCGGCGGTGGAACTGGACGGCCGTACCGCACAGCAGGACCGCGATGATCCAGCCGGAGATCCGCAGGAACTCCAGCGCCCCGTCCGGGTTGGTGAAGGCGTTGACGACGAGCGTCGGCCCGAGGACGAGGACGGCGGTGACCAGCGTGCGCAGGCCGGTACCGGTCACGGCGACCGTGTAGAGCGCCAGCAGGGTCGCGGGGATGGGGGCGCCGTGGTTGTTGTCGAGGACGTGATACGGCGTGACACAGGCCGCGACCGCGAGCAGCACCAGCAGCGGACGCTCGCGCCGCCACACCAGGGGCACGTGTCCCAGGAGCAGCAGCGTCCAGCCGAGCGCGTCGGGCCGGGGCCCGTCCTCGCCGGTCAGGCCGATGGCCGTGGCGAGGACGGCCAGCGCCAGGGCGATCAGGGCGTCGTTGCGGGTGCCGTGCGGGGCGGTCCGCGGGTCGCGGTTGACCACCGCCATGATCCGCTCGCCCCAGCGGGGCCGGGGTGTGGTGAGTGCCTGCACGGGCTCATCCTCCGCCAGGAGGGCGCCCCTCCGGGAGGGGAGGGGCGCCGGGTCGGACAGGTTCAGCGGGCGGAGACGGTCACCGGCTCCGGTTCCTTCGGCGGAACCGGGATCTCCGGTTCGCGGGACAGGCTCCCCGGCCACCACACCTTGCGCCGCAGTGCCACGCTCGCGCTGGTCACCAGGTACGTACGGACGAGGAAGGTGTCCAGCAGCACGCCCACCGCGATCACGAAGCCGAGTTCGACGAGCGGCACCAGCGGCATGTTGGTGAGCACCGCGAAGGTGGCGGCCAGGACGAGTCCGGCGGAGGCGATGACCCCGCCCGTCGTGCGCAGCGCGGTGAGCGCGGCGGTGACCGGTTCGGTGCCCTTCAGGGACTCCTCCCGCATCCGGTGCATCAGGAAGATGCCGTAGTCGACGCCGAGGGCCACCAGGAACACGAAGGACAGCAGCCCGAGCCCGGGATCGGTGCCCTCGAAGCCGAAGACCGGCCCGAAGACGAGTCCGCCGATGCCGAGGGCCGCGCCCCACACGGCGACCACCGCGGCCACCAGGATCAGCGGCGCGACCAGCGATCGCAGCAGGGCGACGAGGATCAGCAGGACGGAGAGGAGGACGAGCGGGACGACGACCAGGCGGTCCCGGGCGTTGGTGTCCTTCAGGTCGAGCTGCTCGGCGCTGGGTCCGCCGACGTAGGAGCCGTCGAGACGGTCGCGCAGGGCCTCGATGGTGGCCGTCTCGCCGGCCGACTGGGGCGCGGCGGTGGCGGTGATCGAGAGCTCGGTCCAGCCGTCCCCGCTGCGGCCGCGCTCCACGCTCTCGACGCCCCGTGTGTCCCGGGCCTCGGCCAGGGTGCTGTCGGCGCGGTCGGTGGGTGTGATGACGGCGATCGGCTGGGTGCCCCGCTCGGGGTAGGCCCTGCCGAGCGCCTGCATCGCGGCGACCGCCTCGGGCTTGCTGGTGAAGGAGTCCTCCTGCTTGAGGCTGCCGGGCAGGTTGAAGGCGCCGAGGGCGAGCGCGCCGAGCAGGACGGCACCGCCCACGAGCACGGTGATCGGCCGCCGTCCGGCCGAGCTGCCCATCGCGGCGAACAGCGACCGGCGGACCTTGGGCGTGCTGCCGTAGCGCGGGACGAGCGGCCAGAAGACCCGGCGGCCCAGCAGGACGAGGAGCGCGGGCAGCAGGGTCAGCATCGCGAATAGGGCGACCAGGATGCCGACCGTGCCGAGCGGGCCCATGCCCCGGCTGGAGTTGAGGTCCGCGGCGAGCAGGCACAGCAGCCCGGCGGCGACCGTCCCGGAGGAGGCGAGCACGGCCGGCCCGCAGCCCTTGAGTGCGGCGACCATCGCGTCGTACGGCCGTTCGATGCGCCGTAGCTCCTCGCGGTAGCGGGAGACCAGCAGCAGCGCGTAGTCGGTGCCCGCGCCGAAGACGAGGATCGTCATGATGCCGGAGCTCTGGCCGGAGACGGTGGTGCCGAAGCCCTGGTTGAGCCCGTAGGCGACGGCCCGGGCCAGGAACTCCGACAGGCCCGCGACCGCGAGCGGCACCAGCCACAGCAGCGGGCTGCGGTAGATGACGATCAGCAGCAGGGCGACGACGGCGGCCGTGGTGTAGAGCAGCGGTCCGCCGAGCGAGTTGTAGACCTCGGCCGCGTCGGTGGCCAGCGCCCCCTCGCCGCCGACGTCGACACTCAGTCCGCCGCCGCCCTCGGCGACGTCCCGGACGTCGTTGACCAGCGCGTCCCGCGCCTTCTCGTCCGTACCCGGTTCGGTGCTGGCGACCGGGTACATCAGGGTCGTGCCGTCCTTCGACGGGATGCCCCGCGGCTCGGCGGTGAGCCGGTGCGCGCCCGCGATCCGCTCGATCTGCTCGGCGGCCGTCGCCCTGTCGGCCGCGGTCAGCCCGCCGTCCCGGTGGTAGACGAGCACCATCTGGGTGGCCTCACCGCCCGGCAGCCGCTCCTGGATCTCGGCGACCTGGGTGGAGTCCGCACTCGCCGGCAGATAGTCCACCGCCCGGTCGCGCTGGATGTCCTCAAGCTTCGAGGCGAAGGGCGAGGCGATCGCCAGGACGGCGATCCACAGCCCGAGCACGAGCCAGGGCACGGCCCTCCGTCGCCGTACAGATGTCCTTGCGGCCCCCATCACGGGCCCCCCTCCGGTCGGGTGTCTGGCTGGATCTCCAGACTCCCGGCGCGGGGCGGGTGAATCGTCGGGCGCGAGGGCGAGTTGGGGGCTACTGCCGGGGGTGGCGCGGGGCGCCGGCTACTCCCTGGGGAGTATCAGGACGGGGTGCGGGCCGCGGCCAGCAGGCGGCTCACGTCGTCCGCGCAGATGGTGAGGGCGGCGCCGACGGTGGTGAGGGCGTCCCGCTCGGCCGGGGTGTAGGGCCCGTCCGCGAGAGCGATCCGCGCGCCTTGCAGCAGGATCGATTCGCGGCCCGCCGGAGCGAGGTGCGGGGCCAGCGGGTCCAGCGCCTCGTGCAGCTCTATGGCCAGCCCGGCTGCTCCGCAGGGGCGGCCGTAGACCCGGCCGGTGTCCGCGGCCAGCGCCTCCACCAGGGCGCCGAGCTGTTCCTCCGTGCAGTCGTCGAACCCGGCCGCCCGGACCGCGCTCGCGGCGGTCTCCAGGGACGCCCGCGCGCAGGTCCCGCCGGCGGCGAGCACCGCGAGGGCGACGGTGTGCACGGCGTCGCGGAGCATCGCGGAGAAACGGGTCGTGGTGGGGTGGTCCAGGACGTCGGTGCCGTAGTGGCGGCGGCAGGCGGCGCACTCCACGACGGGCCCGGTCTCGCCCCGCGGCAGCACGGGCACCCCGAGCAGGGTGAACCGGCGACGCCCGGTCAACCGCTGGAAGTTGCGGTCACCCCCGCACCCGGGACAGAAGAACTCCCCGTCCCCGACGGGCGTCCACGCGGTACGGGTGCCCAGGAGGCGCACAGGCCTGGCGACACGGCCGTTTCGTCCCCGTCCTGGCAGCACGTCAGCACCTCCGTAACCCCGCGGCAACATCGCCGCGCTTGCGTGATGTTAGCCACATCGAGGAGGCCGAGTCATTACCCCGTACGAGACCTTTCCGTGACCTGCACAGACCATTGGCCGGAAACAGGCGGGGCCCCGCCCGCCGGGATACGGCGGAGGGGGCCTTGTGACGCCGGGCACCGGGAGTGCCGGTGAGGGGCGCGGGGAACTGCGCGACAAGCCACGAAGCCGCCGTACTCGCCCCACAACCGATCGCGGCAATTCCTACCGCGCGCCCCCGACAGAGCGACCCGCCCTGTTGACGGCAGACACAACCGCCTTCAGCGAAGCCCTGGTCGTGTTCGCGTCGATCCCGATCCCCCACAGCACCTTGTCGTCGATCGCACACTCGATGTACGAGGCGGCCTGCGCGGAGGCCCCCTCACTCATCGTGTGCTCCTGATAGTCCAGCAGCCGGGCATCCACACCCACGGAGTGCAGCGCGTCGAAGAAGGCCGAGATCGGACCATTGCCCGTACCCGTCAGCACCGTGTCGACGCCGTCGACCGTCGCCTCGACCCGCAGCGTGTCCACGCCGTCCGTGTCGGTGGTCGACTGGCCGTTGCGGACCTGGATACGACCCCACGGGTTCTCGGGGTTCGGCAGGTACTCGTCCTGGAAGGTCGCCCAGATGTCGCCGCCGGTGACCTCGCCGCCCTCGGCGTCCGTCTTCGCCTGGATGATCTTCGAGAACTCGATCTGCATCCGGCGGGGCAGTTCCAGCTTGTGGTCGTTCTTCAGGACGTACGCGATCCCGCCCTTGCCGGACTGAGAGTTGACGCGGATGACGGCCTCGTAGGAGCGGCCGACGTCCTTGGGGTCGATCGGCAGGTAGGGGACGGCCCACTCGATGTCGTCCACCGTCACGCCCTTGGCCGCCGCGTCGGCCTCCATCGCGTCGAAGCCCTTCTTGATGGCGTCCTGGTGGGAGCCGGAGAAGGACGTGTAGACCAGGTCGCCCACGTACGGGTGGCGCGGGTGGACCTCCATCTGGTTGCAGTACTCCCACGTACGACGGATCTCGTCGATGTCGGAGAAGTCGATCTGCGGGTCGACGCCCTGGGAGAACAGGTTCATGCCCAGGGTGACCAGGTCGACGTTGCCGGTGCGCTCGCCCTGCCCGAACAGGCAGCCCTCGACGCGGTCGGCGCCGGCCATCAGCGCCAGTTCGGCGGCGGCGACGGCCGTACCGCGGTCGTTGTGCGGGTGGACGGAGATGACGACGTGCTCGCGGCGGGAGATGTTGCGGCTCATCCACTCGAAGCGGTCCGCGTGCGTCGACGGGGTCGAACGCTCCACCGTGGCGGGCAGGTTGAGGATGATCTCGCGGCCCGGACCGGGCTGGTAGACGTCCATCACCGCCTCGCAGACCTCCAGCGCGAAGTCCAGCTCGGTGTCGGTGAAGATCTCCGGGCTGTACTGGTAGCCGAACTCGGTCTCGGGGCCCAGCAGTTTCTCCGCGTACTCCATGACCAGGCGCGTGCCGTCGACGGCGATCTGCTTGATGTCGTCCTTGGAGCCGCGGAAGACCACGCGGCGGAAGACGGGCGCGGTGGCGTTGTAGAGGTGGACGGTCGCCCGCTTGGCGCCCTTCAGGGACTCCACCGTGCGCTCGATCAGGTCCTCGCGGGCCTGGGTCAGTACGGAGATGGTGACGTCGTCGGGGATGGCCCCGGGCTCCTCGACGATGGAGCGTACGAAGTCGAAGTCCGTCTGTCCCGACGCCGGGAAGCCGACCTCGATCTCCTTGTAGCCCATCTTGACCAGCTGGTCGAACATCCGGCGCTTGCGCTCGGGTGACATCGGGTCGATCAGGGCCTGGTTGCCGTCACGCAGGTCGGTGGAGAGCCAGCGGGGGGCGACGGTGATCCGGTTGTCCGGCCAGGTGCGGTCCGGGATGTCGACCTGCTCGTACCGGCCGTACTTGTGGATCGGCATGGTGCTGGGCTGCTGACGGTTCTGGCTGGTCGCCATGATGCGGGGGCTCCTCAGGATGTCCGGAAGGACGGCCGACGACGCAACGCCAAGCTCCGCGGGGAGGGAGTCGACCTGGCTTACAGGCCCTCGCCGCGGCAGCTAAGGAGAAGCAGCCCGAAACGCATGATGCGAAGCATGCTAGCCGAGCCCCTTCGGATGCGCGGGTCCGTATCAGTATGCGGGACCCGCGGAACGAACGGGACAAAAAGTGCGCCATACCACTTCGTCACGGAGCGTGCGCTTCCTTGTCGGCACATTTCACCAATCATGGTTGCGAGTGGTGACAGTCACGTCACTCAGTGCAAGGGTGCCGGGCATGACGACAAACGGGGGCTTTGAGCCCGTCTTCTGCACCGTCGTTCCGCCACACGTCCTCGACAAACTGGCCCGGAACGACGACCCCGCACTCTCCGGTCCCGCCCGGCGCACCCTGCTGAGGGACAGCGAACTGCGCTCCCGGCGCCGCGTGACCACCGAGTTCCGCCTCATGGCCGCGCCGACGGCGAAGGCACCGTCGGACCAGCCTCTGCGGACGATCTACGACGCCGAACACAAAACCGACCTGCCCGGCACCAAGGTCCGCGGCGAGGGTTCCGAACCGGGCCAGGACGCCACCGTCAACCGTGCCTACGCCGGCCTCGGCGCCACCTTCGACCTCTTCCTCAAGGCCTACGGCCGCCACTCGATCGACGGCGACGGTCTGCCCCTGGACGCGACCGTCCACTACGACGAGAACTACGGCAACGCCTTCTGGAACGGCGAGCAGATGGTGTTCGGCGACGGCGACGGCGAGATCTTCCTCGACTTCACCCTCCCGATCGACGTCATCGGCCACGAGCTGGCCCACGGCGTCACGCAGTACACCGCGAACCTCACCTACTTCGGCCAGCCGGGCGCCCTGAACGAGTCGATGTCCGACGTCTTCGGCTCGCTCATCAAGCAGTACACGCTCGGCCAGACCGCCGCCGAGGCCGACTGGCTGATCGGCGCGGGCCTGCTCGCCCCCGGCGTCTCCGGCAAGGCCCTGCGCTCCATGAAGGAGCCGGGCAGCGCCTACGACGACGACGTCCTCGGCAAGGACCCGCAGCCGGCGACCATGGACGACTACGTCCGCACCGGCCGCGACAACGGCGGCGTCCACATCAACTCCGGCATCCCCAACCACGCCTTCTACCTGGTCGCCACGGCCCTCGGCGGCCACGCCTGGGAGAAGGCGGGCCGGATCTGGTACGACGCCCTGGCCGGCGGCGAGCTGGACGAGCGCGCCTTCTTCGCCGACTTCGCCAAGCTCACCGTCAAGGTCGCGCGCGAGCACTTCGGCGACGGCGGCGAGGAGCTCCGGGCGGTGGAGAAGGCCTGGGAGCAGGTGGGGGTGCGGATTCTCTGAGTCCGTACTAGACACGGACCCATGCGTATTCAGGTGAGGCGCACGGGCGGATTCGCGGGCATCGAGCGGCACGCCGAGGTGGACACCTCGGGGCGGCCCGATGCCCACGAGTGGCACGCCCTGGCCGAGAAGGCGATCGCCGCCGGCCGGGGCACGCCCCCGATCGGGGTTCCGGACGGCTTCAGCTACCAGATCACGGTGGACGGCAAGACCGTCTACGCGGCGGATCCACGGCTGACGGAGGAACAGCGCAGGCTGATCTCACGCGTGCTGAAGGAGGGTGCGTGAGCGTACTGAAGCAGGGTGCGTGAGCGTACTGAAGGAGGATGCGTAACTCGTTCTTCACGCCCGCCCGTTGACTTCCGTTACCCCTGGTACGGATGATCCGGCCCATGGCGACCGATGAACACAGCGCGACGCACCCGATACCTCAGTTCCCGGACGGCTTCCTGTGGGGCGTCTCGACCTCCGCCCACCAGATCGAGGGCGCGGCCGACGAGCGCGAGCCGTCGGTCTGGGACACCTTCTCGGCGGAGCCGGGGCGGGTGAAGGACGGCTCGACGGCGGCGGTGGCCTGCGACCACTACCACCGCTACCGCGAGGACGTGGCCCTCCTGGCCGACCTGGG
Organism: Streptomyces lincolnensis; assembly: GCF_001685355.1. Classification (GTDB taxonomy): domain Bacteria; phylum Actinomycetota; class Actinomycetes; order Streptomycetales; family Streptomycetaceae; genus Streptomyces; species Streptomyces lincolnensis. Next base: position 3,463,778 of record NZ_CP016438.1, read on the forward strand.
CGTGGACGCGTACCGCTTCTCGGTCTCCTGGCCGCGCGTCCTGTCGAAGGGCGGTCTCGACTTCTACGACCGTCTGGTCGACGAACTGACCGGGGCGGGCGTACGACCGGTCCCGACCCTCTTCCACTGGGACCTGCCGCTGGAGTTCCATCAGGCGGGCGGCTGGCTGACGCGGGACACGGCCGCCCGCTTCGCCGAGTACGTGTCCGTCGTCGCCGACCGCCTCGGTGACCGCGTGAAGAAGTGGATCACCATCAACGAGCCCGCCGAGCACACCCTGTTCGGGCACGCGCTCGGCGCGCACGCGCCCGGCGAGCAGCTGATGTTCGACGCGCTGCCGGCCGCCCACCACCAGCTCCTGGCCCACGGTCTGGGCGTCCAGGCCCTGCGCGCGGCGGGCGCCGGCGACATCGGCATCGCCAACTCCCACGGCCCGACCTGGTCGGCGTCCCGGGAGCAGGCGGACGTGGAGGCGGCCGACTTCTACGACCTGCTGCTGAACCGCCTGTTCGCCGATCCGCTCCTGCTCGGCGAATACCCCTCCGGCCTCGGCGAGATGATGCCCGGCGACGTCTCGGCCGACCTCAAGGTCATCTCCGAGCCGCTCGACTTCTACGGCGTCAACTACTACGCGCCGACCCGCGTGGGCGCCCCGCAGGGCGCGGACATCGAGTTCGGCGGACTGACGATCCCGGCCGAACTCCCCTTCTCCGTCCGGGAGATCGAGGACGTCCCGGTGACGGACTTCGGCTGGCCGGTGGTCCCGGAGGGCCTGACCGAGCTGCTCACCACCTTCCGGGAGCGCTACGGCGACCGCCTCCCGCCCGTCGTCATCACCGAGAACGGCTGCTCGTACGAGGGGCTGGACGACCAGGACCGGATCGCCTACCTGGACGGCCATGTCCGCGCGCTGCACCGGGCGGTGGAGGCGGGCGTCGACGTGCGCGGCTACTTCGTGTGGTCCCTCCTGGACAACTTCGAGTGGGCGGAGGGGTACGCGCGCCGGTTCGGCCTGGTGCACGTGGACTTCGGGGATCCCGCGACGCTCAAGCGCACCCCCAAGGCGTCGTACGGCTGGTACCGGGAGCTGCTCCGGGCCCAGGGCTGACCCGGGGATGACAACTGCGCTCGCGGAGCCCGTCGAGCACGTCCGCCGGGGCTGGACGGCGTCCCTGTCGCTGGCCAACGTGGCGATCTGGGTGGGCTGGTACGGCCCGCTCCAGATCCTGCTGGCCCGGCAGGCGGAGGACTTCGCGCCGGGCACGGGCATGTCGAAGGAGACGCTGCTGGCGTGGGCGACGGGCGCGGGCGCGGTGGTGTCCCTGGCCGCGAACCCGTTGTTCGGCGCGCTGTCCGACCGCACCACGGCCCGCTGGGGCCGTCGCAGCCCCTGGATCGTGGCCGGTGCGGCGGGCGGCGCGCTGTCGCTGCTGCTGCTCGCCGGTGCGGACGGACTGTGGACCATGGCGGCCGCCTGGTGTCTGGTCCAGCTGACCCTGAACGCGGCCTTCGCGGCCGTGACGGCGGCCGTGCCGGACCGGGTGCCGCGGCTCCAACGGGGCACGGTGGGCGGCTGGCTGGGGGCGGCGCAGATCCTCGGGGCGGTCGTCGGGACGGGCCTCGCGACGGCGGCCGGCGGGATCGCGGCGGGCTATGCGGCGTGCGCGGTGTTCACGCTGGCGGGGGTGCTGCCGTACGTCCTGCTCCACCGGGACCTGAGACTCGCCGTCACGGACCGGCCGGCGTGGTCCTCCCGTTCGTTCGTGCGCGGCTTCTGGCTGAGCCCGCGCCGCCATCCGGACTTCGCCTGGGCCTGGCTGACCCGGTTCCTGATCAACCTCAGCAACGCCCTGGTGATCCTCTACCTCCTGTACTACCTGCGGGACCGCCTGCACCACGACGACCCCGAACAGGGCGTCCTGATCCTCACCGCGGTCAACAGCGTGACCCTGCTCGCCACGGTCGTGGTGGGCGGTGCCTGGTCGGACCGGGTGGGCCGGCGCAAGCCGTTCGTGCTCTGGTCCGGGGTACTGATGGCGGCGGCCACGGGACTGCTCGCCGGCTGGCAGACCTGGCCGAGCGCGATCGTCGTGGCCGCGCTGCTGGGCCTCGGCCTCGGCGTCTTCATGTCGGTCGACTTCGCCCTGATGACCGACGTCCTGCCCACGGCCCTCGACCGCGGCAAGGACCTCGGCGTCATCAACGTGGCCAACGCCCTCCCCCAGGTCGCCGCCCCCGCCCTGGCCGCCCCGATCGTCACCCACCTCGGCGGATACCGGGTGCTGTATGTGGTGGCGGCGGTGGCGGGACTGGCGGGGGCGGTGCTGGTGGGCCGTATAAAAGGCGTCGACTAGAGCGCGCCCCCTTAGGGGCGCGGGGCTGTATCGATATGCGGCTCCGCCGCGCGGGCGCGACCAGCCACAACGGCCCCGCAGACGCCCGCCCACCCATCGCGGCACCCCCTTAGAGCGCCCCGGCATCCCGCGCCGTGTACACCGACGGATACAACGGCCGATACCCCAGCTCCCGCCGAATCCGCTCCGTGGAGACGATCACCATCCACGGGTCGGGATCGGTACGGTCATACAACTCCCCCGGCACCTCAACCCCGTTCAGCTGATGCAACTCCACCGCCGTCACAGGCGCGTCGTCGGCGATGTTGTAGACCCGGCCGGCAATCCCCCGCGCGTACAGGATCCGCAGCAGCCCCTGGGCGACATCCGCGTGATGCCCCATGTGCAGCCGCTGCGTCGCCGCCCAGGTTCCGGCCCACATCAGGGACTGCGCGAGATGCGGATCGCCCTCGCCGTAGACGAAGGGCAGCCGCCCGACGCGCACGTCCAGCCCCTCCAGGGCGAGCAGTTCCCGCTCGGCCTGGATCTTGGACTCGGGATAGGCGCCCCACATCGGCCCGCCGGGCCGGCTCTCGTCCTCCTCGGTCACCGGCCGTCCCCGCCCGGCGCCGTACACCAGCCCCGTGCTGACCTGCACGAACCGCTCCACCCCAGCGGCCAGCGCGGCCCGGCCCAGTTCCACGGCCGCGTCCCGGTTGACCGCCCACGCCTCCTCGTCCGGCACCCCGCGGAAGGAAGCGGCGACGTTCACGACCGCGTCCACCCCGGCGACCGCCTTGCCCAGCGCCTCGGTGTCCCGCAGATCTCCCACGACGACCTCGGCGCCGAGCGCGGCGAACGGCTCGCCCCGTTCGGCGTCCCGCACCAGCACCCGTACCCGCTCCCCCGGCCGGGCCTGCGCCAGCAGCCTCGGCACGAAGCGCCTGCCCACCTGACCTGTCGTACCGGTGACCAACGTCAGCATGTTGTGCTCCTCTCGTTGGTCCCCACCCTTCGCCGGAACCGGGACGGGCGGGAGAGACCTCCCGATCGGGGGATCGGCGGACCCTGGATAAGCCGGGCGGCATGCAGGAGCCTGGAGAGGTGAACCGAGCCGAACTCGCCGACTTCCTGCGCCGCGGCCGCGCCCGCCTGGCCCCCTCGGACGTGGGCCTGACACCGGGCAGCCGGCGTCGCACGCCCGGTCTGCGCCGCGAGGAGGTGGCCCAGCTGGCGGGCATGTCGGTCGACTACTACACCCGCATGGAACAGTCCCGGGGCCCGCGCCCGTCCCGCCAGATGCTGACGGCGCTGTCCCGCGCGCTGCGCCTGAGCGACGTCGAGCAGGACCATCTGTTCCACCTGGCCGGCGAGGAGCCGCCGCGGCGCGAGACGGCGTCCTCGCATGTCCGTCCCGGGCTGCTGCTGATCCTGGACCGGCTGCACGACACCCCGGCGCAGGTGGTGAACGACTGCGGTGAGGTGCTGGCCCAGAACACGATGGCCAAGGCCCTGGTCGGCGACGTGATGTCCCGCCCGCGGCGCGAGCGCAACTTCACCCGGCGGTTCTTCCTGGACCCGACCGCGCGCACGCTCTTCCCGCAGGAGGACCACGCCGGCCACGCACGCACCCACGTGGCCACCCTGCGCGCGGTCGCCGCGGCTCGCCCCGACGACCCGGAACCGGCCGCGCTGGTCGCCGAACTACTGGCATCCAGCGAGGAGTTCGCACGGTTGTGGGACGAGCACGAGGTCTCCCAGCGCAACCGGGCGACGAAGCGCTTCATCCACCCGCTGGTCGGCCTGCTGGAGCTGGACTGCGAGGTCATGATCAGCCACAGCCACCACCACCTCCTGGTCGTCCACTCGGCCCGCCCGGGGACGGAGGCGTACGAACGCTTGCAGCTCCTGCGAGTGGTGGGCCTCCAGGACATGACACCGACCAAGCCCTGACCAGCCGATTCCAGCCCCTCCGGCGTTCGAGGAGCGGGGGTCCAGGGGGCGGAGCCCCCTGAGGGTGGGACGGGTAAGGGCGGCGGGGGCGAAACTCGCCTAGAACCCCAGCTTCCGCAACTGCCGCGGATCCCGCTGCCAGTCCTTGGCCACCTTCACATGGAGGTCGAGGAAGACCGGCGTACCCAGCAACGCCTCGATCTGCTTGCGTGACTTGATGCCGACCTCCTTCAGGCGCTTGCCCTTGGGGCCGATGATGATGCCCTTCTGGCTGGGGCGCTCGATGTAGACGAAGGCGTGGATGTCGAGGAGGGGCTTGTCGGCGGGGCGGTCCTCGCGGGGGAGCATCTCCTCGACGACGACGGCGATGGAGTGCGGGAGCTCGTCGCGGACGCCCTCCAGGGCGGCCTCGCGGATGAGCTCGGCGATCATGACCTGCTCGGGCTCGTCGGTGAGGTCGCCCTCGGGGTAGAGCGCGGGGCCCTCGGGCAGGAGCGGGACGATGAGGTCGGCCAGCAGGCCCACCTGCGTGTCGCCGACCGCCGAGACGGGCACGATCTCGGCCCACTCGAAGCCGAGCTCCTTGCCGAGCAGGTCGATGGCGATGAGCTGCTCGGCGAGCGTCTTGCTGTCCACCAGGTCGGTCTTGGTGACGATCGCGATCTTCGGCGTCTTCTTGATCGACGCCAGTTCCTTCGCGATGAAGCGGTCACCGGGGCCGAGCTTCTCGTTCGCGGGCAGACAGAAGCCGATCACGTCGACCTCGGCCCAGGTCGTGCGGACGACGTCGTTGAGCCGCTCGCCCAGCAGCGTGCGCGGCTTGTGCAGTCCCGGGGTGTCCACCAGGATCAGCTGGGCGTCGGGCCGGTGCACGATCCCCCGTACCGTGTGCCGTGTGGTCTGCGGCTGGTTCGCGGTGATCGCGACCTTCTGGCCGACCAGAGCATTCGTGAGAGTGGACTTGCCCGCGTTGGGACGGCCCACGAAGCAGGCGAAGCCGGCGCGGTGGGGTGCCGATGATGCCGACGGCTCGGATGACTGGCTGCGAACGCTCATGGCGCCCATTCTCCCTGATCCACAACCCCTTGCCGTACAAGAGACCGATCACTCCCCGATGCGTGAGCTTTCGGAAACCCCCACGCAACGAAACACTCCGGAAACACACTCGTACACATCCGGAAACGCCCACCGGTGACCCTCTGACGAGCCCCCACCCCGTTGGAGACTTCCGTGACCCTCGCCGCCGCCGCACAAGCCGCAGAGATCGACACCGGCGACACCGCCTGGCTGCTCGCCGCGACCGCCCTCGTCCTGCTGATGACCCCGGGCCTGGCCCTGTTCTACGGCGGCATGGTCCGCACGAAGAGCGTCCTCAACATGCTGATGATGAGCTTCGTGTCGATCGCCCTGGTCACCGTGGTGTGGCTGGCCGCCGGCTACTCCCTGGCGTTCGGCGAGGACAGCGGCGGCGGACTCATCGGCGATCTGGAGCACGCCGGGATGGCCGGCCTCGGCCCGGACAGCGTCCACGGCACGGTCCCCACCCTCCTCTTCGCCACCTTCCAGCTCACCTTCGCGATCATCACGGCGGCGCTGATCAGCGGCGCGATCGCCGACCGCGCGAAGTTCGGCGCCTGGCTGGTCTTCGTGCCTCTGTGGGCGCTGCTCGTATACGTTCCCGTCGCCCACTGGGTCTGGGGCCCGGGTGGCTGGATCCTCGACAAGCTCGGCGCCCTCGACTTCGCGGGCGGCCTGCCGGTGGAGATCACCTCGGGCGCCTCGGGACTCGCCCTCGCGCTCGTCCTCGGTCCTCGCCTGGGCTTCAAGAAGGACGCCATGCGCCCGCACAACCTCCCCATGGTCATGCTGGGCGCGGGCCTGCTCTGGTTCGGCTGGTTCGGCTTCAACGCCGGCTCCGCCCTCGGCGCCAACGGTCTCGCCGCCGCCGCGTTCCTCAACACCCTCGCCGCCGGCTGCACCGGCCTGCTCGGCTGGCTCTTCGTCGAGCAGCGGCGCGACGGCCACCCGACCACCCTGGGCGCCGCCTCCGGCGCGGTCGCGGGCCTGGTCGCGATCACCCCGTCCTGCGGCTCGGTCTCGCTCCTCGGCGCGCTCGTCATCGGCCTCGCCGCCGGTGTCGTCTGCTCGTACGCCGTGGGCTGGAAGTTCCGGCTCGGCTACGACGACTCGCTCGACGTCGTCGGCGTCCACCTGGTCGGCGGAGTCATCGGCACCCTCCTCATCGGCGTCTTCGCCGCGGCGGAGATGACCGGCGGCACCGAGGGTCTCCTCTACGGCGGCGGCCTCGCCCAGCTCGGCAAGCAGCTGGTGGCCGTGGTCGCCGTCGGAACGTACGCCTTCGCGGTGACGTACGGCATCGGCAAGCTGATCGACAAGACGCTCGGCTTCCGCGCCGACGAGGAGCAGGAGCACACCGGACTGGACCTTACGGTGCACGCCGAGAGCGCATACGATCACGGCGTCCTGGGCCACGGCGCCCCGGTCTCCGCGTCCGTTTCCGCCTCCTCGCAGAAGGTCACAAGCCAGGCATGAAGCTCATCACCGCGATCGTCAAGCCGTACCGCCTCGACGAGGTCAAGACCGCCCTCCAGGAGCTCGGCGTGCACGGCCTGACCGTGACCGAGGCCAGCGGCTACGGCCGGCAGCGCGGCCACACGGAGGTGTACCGCGGCGCCGAGTACCAGGTCGACCTGGTCCCCAAGGTCCGTATCGAGGTCGTCGTCGACGACGCCGACTGCGACGCCGTCATCGACGCGATCGTCAAGGCCGCGCAGACGGGCAAGATCGGGGACGGGAAGGTGTGGGCGCTGCCGGTGGAGACGGTCGTCCGGGTGCGGACGGGCGAGCGCGGCCCCGACGCGCTCTGACCACCGGGGCCGCTCTCGCCCGACGCTCAGTCGAAGACGAACGGACCCGGTGACTGCGGGCCGGTCGCCGTGCAGGTGACGGTGATCCCGAGGACGACGATCTGGAGCGATCCGCCGAACGCCTCCAGGCTGTCGCCGGAGGCCACTGTGCCGTTCAGCGGGCCGACCGTGACCGCGTCGCCCATCGCGAGCGCCGGGTTCTTCGTGCCGGTGAAGGCGGTGGTGCCGCCGGCGGCGTTGACCAGAGTGAGGGTGGAGGTGATCGAGTCCTCGCCCAGCGCGATCGGCGCGGTGATCGAGGAGGTGACGGTGACGGTCGCGGCGGTGCCGTCCTGGGTGGCGGTGAGCGTGGCCGCCCCGCTGCCGAACGTGCCGCAGTCGGCGGTGATCGTCGCGGTGTCCGGGGTGACGGCCGCGGCGGCGGGGGCGAGCGCGAGTCCGGCGACCGCGAAGGCTCCGGCCGCCAGTGCCGCACCTGTTGCTGTTCTCTTGCCTCTCATGGAATCCGGTTCCCTTCCCGTGGTGGGGATGACCATGTGGGGATGGACGGGAGAGGTACGACCGACGGGACCCGCCGCTCCGTGGGCGCGGTGCGGGGCGCTGCACGGTGCTGGAATCTGACGGTCCGTCGGAACTACCGGTTCCATTGATGCGCACGGGACGACGACTGGCAAGGCGTGTGTTTCGGCCAACGGCGGCCGGGCGGCCTCAGCCCGCGGACACGGTCGTGCGGACAGCCCCGTCCGGCGCAGCCACCAGTACCGGCGTCCCGGCCCCGCCGAGATCCCGTACCGCCGCCAGGTCCTCGGGCGAGACGGCCTCCGCCTCGGTCACCACCGCGGCCGCCTCCAGCGCCTTCGCGCCCGAGGCCACCGCCATCGCCACGGCCGTACGCAACGCGCTCAACCGCAACGACTCCAGAGCGACCGTCCCGGCCACATAGGTCCGCCCCGTCTCGTCCCGTACGGCGGCCCCCTCGGGCACACCGTTGCGGGCCCGGGCCGAACGGGCCAGGGTCACGATCTTGCGGTCCTCGGGGGCGAGCGAGCTGGTGTCGGTCATGCCCCGAGCATACGGAGCCGTGCCGTGGGCGCGCCGCTCAGGGGCGGTCGAGCCGGAGCCGTACCGCGCGCGGCAGACCGGCGACCACCAGGTCGTAGGAGTCCTCGATCAGCTCCCGTACCAGCCGGTCCGGGAGTCCGCCGTCGAGCCGGACGGTGTTCCAGTGCCGCTTGTTCATGTGGTACCCGGGGATGATCAGTTCCGGGTACTCGTCCCGGAGGCGGACGGCGTCCTCGGGGTCGCATTTGAGGTTGACCTTCAGGGGCCGGGCGTCGATCCAGCTGAGGGCGAACACCTTGCCCAGGACCTTGAAGACGGAGATCTCGGGGGCGAAGGGGAAGTCCTCCACGGCCTCGTTGAAGGACAGGCAGAAGGCGCGCAGCTCCTCGGGACTCACTCCGGCTTCTTCTCCTCGTCCTCAGGGGGCCCGGCCGGCCCCACCGGCTCCACGAGCACCGTCACGATCTTGTTCCGGCGGCCCGCCGCGGCCTCGGCGGTGAGCCGGAGCTCGCGGCCGTCGGGCAGCTCGACCCTGGCGGAGGCGCCGGCGATCGGGACCCGGCCCAGCGCCTTGGCCAGCAGCCCGCCGACGGTCTCGACGTCCTCGTCGTCGTACTCCTCCAGGCCGTACAGCTCGCCGAGGTCGGTGATGTCGAGGCGGGCGGTGACCCGGAAGCGGTCGTCGCCGAGGTCCTCCACGGGCGGGAGTTCGCGGTCGTACTCGTCGGTGATCTCGCCGACGATCTCCTCCAGGATGTCCTCGATCGTCACGATGCCCGCCGTGCCGCCGTACTCGTCGATGACGACGGCGACGTGATTGCGGTCCCGCTGCATCTCGCGCAGCAGGTCGCCGGCGTTCTTGGTGTCGGGGACGAACGCGGCGGGCCGCATGGCCGTGGACACCAGCTCGCTCTCGGCGTCCCGGCTGATGTGCGTCTTGCGGACCAGGTCCTTCAGATACACGATCCCGACGATGTCGTCCTCACTCTCCCCGCTGACCGGGATGCGGGAGAAACCGGAGCGCAGGGCCAGCGTCAGGGCCTGCCGGATCGTCTTGTACCGCTCGATGACGACGAGGTCGGTCCGCGGCACCATCACCTCGCGCACGAGCGTGTCGCCGAGCTCGAAGACCGAGTGCACCATACGGCGCTCCTCGTCCTCGATGAGCGACTCCTTCTCGGCGAGGTCGACCAGCGCGCGCAGCTCCGCCTCGGAGGCGAAGGGGCCGCGGCGGAAGCCCTTGCCGGGGGTGAGCGCGTTGCCGATGAGGATCAGCAGGGACGGGATCGGGCCCATGATCCGCGCCAGCGGCAGCAGGACGTACGCCGCCGCGGTGGCCGTGTTCAGCGGGTGCTGGCGGCCGATGGTGCGCGGGGAGACGCCGACGGCGACGTAGGACACCAGGACCATGACGCCGATGGCGACCAGGAGGGCCTCGGTGGTGCCGTCGAACTCCCTGAGGCAGGCATAGGTGATCAGGGCGGCCGCCGCCATCTCGCAGGCGACGCGGACCAGCAGCGCCACGTTCAGATAGCGGGTCGGGTCGGCGGCGACCTGCGCGAGCTTCGCGCTGCCGCGCCGGCCGTTGCGTACGGCTTCCTCGGCGCGGAAGCTGGAGACGCGCGCGAGGCCCGCCTCCGCGCAGGCGGCGAGCCACGCGACGACGACCAGGGCGATCGCGCCGGAGACGAGGGTGGGGCTCATGACACGGTCGGGGCCGGGGACGGGCCGGTCAGACCCTTCTCCGCGCGCCAGCCGTCCACGATGGCCGCCTGGAGGCCGAACATCTCGGCCTTCTCGTCGGGCTCCTCGTGGTCGTAGCCGAGCAGGTGCAGCAGACCATGGACGGCGAGCAGCTGGAGCTCCTCGTCCATGGAGTGCTGTGTGGGCGCTTCCTCACCCTGCTTCTTGGCGACCTCGGGGCACAGCACGATGTCGCCGAGGAGCCCCTGCGGGGGCTCCTCGTCGTCCTTGGCCGGCGGCCGCAGCTCGTCCATCGGGAAGGACATGACATCGGTGGGGCCGGGCAGGTCCATCCACTGGATGTGCAGCTGCTCCATGGCGTCGGCGTCCACGACGATCACCGAGAGCTCGGAGAGCGGGTGGATGCGCATCCGCGCGAGGGCGTAGCGGGCGATGTCGAGGATCGCCTGCTCGTCGACCTCGGTTCCGGACTCGTTGTTGACGTCGATCGACATGGTGGCGCTGGGTCTACTTCCGCTTGTTACGGCCGCCCTTGTGGGTGCCGTTCTCCGTACCGTTCTCGCTGTCGTACTTCTCGTACGCGTCGACGATACGGCCGACGAGCTTGTGCCGTACGACGTCCTGGGACGACAGGCGGGAGAAGTGGACGTCGTCGAGGCCCTCCAGGATGTCCTGGACCTGCCGCAGACCCGACTTGGTGCCGTTCGGCAGGTCGACCTGCGTCACGTCACCCGTGATGACGATCTTGGAGTCGAAGCCGAGGCGGGTGAGGAACATCTTCATCTGCTCGGGGCTCGTGTTCTGGGCCTCGTCCAGGATGATGAAGGCGTCGTTGAGCGTACGGCCCCGCATGTACGCCAGGGGCGCGACCTCGATGGTCCCCGCCGCCATCAGGCGCGGGATCGAGTCCGGGTCCAGCATGTCGTGCAGCGCGTCGTACAGCGGGCGCAGGTACGGGTCGATCTTCTCGTAGAGCGTGCCCGGGAGGAAGCCGAGCCGCTCTCCCGCCTCGACCGCGGGGCGGGTGAGGATGATGCGGTTGACCTGCTTGGACTGGAGGGCCTGGACCGCCTTGGCCATCGCCAGATACGTCTTGCCGGTACCGGCGGGGCCGATACCGAAGACGATCGTGTGCTTGTCGATCGCGTCGACGTAGCGCTTCTGGTTGAGGGTCTTGGGGCGGATGGTGCGGCCCCGCGAGGAGAGGATGTTCTGGGTGAGGACCTCGGCCGGGGTCTCCGGTCCGTCGCCCTCGCCGTTCTCACTCGCTCTGAGCATGGCGATCGAGCGTTCCACTGCGTCCTCCGTCATCGGCTGTCCGGTGCGGAGCACCAGCATCATCTCGTCGAACAGGCGCTGGACGAGGGCGACTTCGGCCGCGTCGCCGACGGCGCTGATCTCATTGCCCCGGGCGTGGATGTCGGCCGCCGGGAAGGCCTTCTCGATCACGCGCAACAGGGAGTCGCCGGACCCCAGCACCGTCACCATGGGGTGCTGGGCGGGGACGGTGAAGTGTGCTCTCGCCTGCCCCTGCGCGGGTGTGTGAGCTGTGGGTGTCTGAGTCATGGGCCGGCGCTGAAGGCCTGCGGTTCCTCCTCATCACGGCCGCGTAGCTGAGAGCGGCCTCGCGCTTCCAAGGGTACGACGCGGGACTGACAACGCCGTAGGGCTTTTCACGGCCGAGGGGGCCGTACCTCCGCGCACCGCGCGGACTCAGGCCGATCCTCCGAACCCGATCGTCGGCACAGCTCTCCGCAAGGGCCAGGGCCGGGTGTCCTCCTCCGGCACCAGCCCCGCCAGGAACGCGTACCGCCGCAAGGCGGCCGGGTCCTGTCCGTCGACGGACTGCACGCGTCGCCACCAGGCGCCGATCTCGGACCATCCGGGCGCCGACAGGGACCCGCCGAACTCCTGGACGGACAGCGCGGCCGTGAGTCCCGCGAAGGCGAGCCGGTCGGCCAGCGGCCACCCCGCCAGCGTGCCGGCGACGAACCCCGCGACGAACACGTCCCCCGCGCCGGTCGGATCGAGGGCCTCGACGGCGATGGCCGGCACCTCGGCGCTCTCCCCGGTCCGCCGGTCCACCGCGTACGCCCCCTCCGCACCGAGGGTGACGACGGCGAGCGGTACGTGGTCGGTGAGGGCGTGCGCCGCGGCCCGCGGACAGTCGGCGCCGGTGTACCGCATGGCTTCCTGCGCGTTCGGCAGGAAGGCCTCGCAGTGGGCGAGGTCCGGCAGCCCGGCCAGGTCCCAGGCCCCGGTGTCGTCCCAGCCGACGTCGGCGAAGATACGCGTGCCCTTGCTCGCGGCCTGGGCGATCCAGGGGGCGCGCAGGCCGGGCGTGAGGGAGGCGACGGCGGCGCGGGCACGGGGCGGGCAGTCGGGCGCGGGCTCCTCCGGGGGCGGCTCGTGGCCGTGGGAGACCATGGTGCGCTCGCCCTCGTACGCCATGGAGACGGTGACCGGCGAGTGCCAGCCGGGCGCCGTGCGGGACGGGCCGAGGTCGATGCCCTCGCCGTGCGCGAGGGTGTCCCAGCAGTACTCGCCGTAGTGGTCGTCGCCGAACGCGGCGGCGAGGGAGGTCCGCAGGCCGAGCCGTGCCAGTGCCGTCGCCATGTTGGCCACGCCGCCCGGGCTCGACCCCATCCCGCGCGCCCAGGACTCGGTCCCGCGCACCGGCGCGGAGTCGAGCCCGGTGAAGATGATGTCCAGGAAGACGGTGCCCGTGAGATACACGTCCCACGGCGGATCGTCCGGCCCGCGCAGGGCGGCGAGGGGATCGACCTGGGCCTGACACGGCCCTGCCTTTCCCCGGTACGACGGTCCCTTTCCGATTGCCGCGGCGGACGCGTTGGACGCGATCACGGTGTGCTCCCTGACCAGTGGTGCCGATCAGGCCAGTCTGCACCACGGCACCGACAACGCGCCGTTGTCACACGACGACCACCGGTGGCGTCGGGGCAGCCGGGCGGGGCGCGGTCCTACCAGCGGGGCACGGCCGGCGTCGTCCACCCCGGCTCGGCGACCCGCATCGCCGCCGCGTCGTCGCGCTCGCGCAGCGCACCGTCGTCATCGAGCCACCGCTGATGCAGGAACGCGAGCTTGTCGCGGTCGAGCGCGACACCGAGTCCCGGGGCATCCGACACGGCGACCTTGCCGCCCTCGAACGTCAGCCGCTCGGTCAGCACGTCCTCCGACTGCCAGGGGTAGTGGGAGTCGCAGGCGTGGTGCAGGTCGGGGACGGTCGACGCGACATGGGTCATCGCGGCCAGCGAGATCCCCAGATGGGTGTTGGAGTGCATCGACACCCCGACACCGAACGCCCGGCAGATCGCGGCCAGTTGCTGCGTGTTGCGCAGTCCGCCCCAGTAGTGGTGGTCGGAGAGGACGACCTGGACGGCGTCCCGCGTGAACGCCTCCTTGATCTCCGCGAACGTCGTCACGCACATGTTGGTGGCGAGCGGCACGCCGGTCGCGGCGGACACCTCGGCCATCGCCCCGGTGCCGAGCGCGGGGTCCTCCAGGTACTCCAGGACGTCCCCGAGCTCCTCGGCGACCTTCAGCGAGGTCTCCACGCTCCAGGCGCCGTTGGGGTCGAGCCGCAGCGGATGCCCGGGGAAGGCCTCGGCGAGGGCGCGGATCGCGGCGATCTCCTCGTCCGGCGGGAAGACCCCGCCCTTGAGCTTGAACGACGTGAAGCCGTACCGCTCCGTGAAGAGCCGGGCCTGCTCCACCACCCCGGCCGGGTCGGTCGCGGCGCCCCAGTCGTCCTTCTCCGAGGCGACGCCCTCGGGATGGCCGGCCCACTTGTAGAAGAGGTACGCGCTGTACTCGACGGCGTCGCGCACCTTGCCGCCGAGCAGCGCGTGCACGGGCAGCCCGAGCGCCTTGCCGAGGGCGTCGAGACAGGCGACCTCGAAGCCGGAGACGACGGAGAGGCGCAGCTTGTCGGCGGTCTGGACACCGCGCAGCCCGCCGACGTCGACCTGCCCCGAGACCCGGGCGTCGTCCACGGCCACCTCGTCGGCGACGGTGAACAGCCCGTTCAGGTCGTCGACCCGACGTCCGACCAGCTCGGCGGCGAACGGCCGGGCCAGCTCCAGGTACTTGGTGTCGCCGTAGGTCTCGCCGACGCCGGTGATCCCGTCGGCGGTCTCGACCTCGACGATCAGCCGGGGCGTGTACGGCTGGTGCACGCCCTGGGTGTTCAGCAGCGGCGGGTCGGCGACCAGGATCGGCGTGAGGCGGACGCTTGTGATCGTGAGGTTCACAGGGTGGCTCCTACCAGGTCGAGTCCGGCGGCCAGCAGCTTCCTGAGCTCGACCAGGTCGGCGGCCGAGGGGTCGGTGAGCGGGGCGCGCACGGGCCCCACCGGGCGGCCGCGCAGCCGTGCGGCGGCCTTGACCAGCGACACGGCGTATCCGGGCACCCGGTCGCGCAGGTCGACGAGCGGGACGTAGAAGTCCCGCAGCAGCTTCTGCACGGTGCTGTCGTCGCCGTGGCACAGGGCCGTGAAGAAGGCGTTCGCTATCTCGGGGGCGAAGGCGTGGACGGCGGAGGAGTAGGCGGGGACGCCGACGGTGGCGTAGGCGCGGGCCTGGATCTCGGCGGTGGCGGCGCCGTTGAAGAACAGGAAGTCCTCGGGGGCGGCGAGGGTCAGGCGCTGGAGCCGGTCGAGGTCGCTGTGGCCGTCCTTGAGGCCGATGACGGTCGGGATCTGTGCGAGGCGCCGCAGGGAGGCGGCCGTGAAGGCGACCTGGCCGCGCTGGTAGACGATGAGCGGCAGCCGGGTGCGGGCCGCGATCTGCTCCACCTGGGCGACGAGTCCGTCCTGCGGGGCCGCGACGAGGTAGTGCGGCAGGACGAGCAGCGCGTCGGCGCCGGCCTCCTGGGCGATGCGCGCGAAGCGGGCGGCCTGCGCCCAGCCGTAGCCGATGCCGGCGACGACGGGCAGGCGTCCGCCGGCCTCCTCGACGGTGATGGTCACGACTTGGCGGTACTCGTCCTCGTCGAGCGAGAAGAACTCGCCGGTGCCGCAGGCCGGGAAGACGGCGCCGGGGCCGGTGGCGATCTGGGCCGCGACGTGGGCGCGGAAGCCGTCCGGGTCGAGCGAGCCGTCGTCGTGGAAGCTGGTCAGGGGGAACGACAGCACGCCGTGTGCCATGCCGTCCCGCAGTCGCCGGGCCGTGTCCGTGGCGAGACTCACCCTCGCTCATCTCCCTATGTAAACGTCATCTACGTATGGAGATGAAGATTAGGTAGGCGAACCACTGTCGTCAATGGGTGGGCCCGCCCCGATTACGATCGGCACATGTCAGACACCGGGGGCGTACGAGAAGTGAAGTCGGCCGCGCGCACGGTCGAACTGCTGGAGCTGCTGGCCGCGCGCGGTGACCGTCCGGCACGCCTCCAGGAGCTCGCGGACCAGCTGGGCGTGCCGCGCAGCTCGATGTACGCGCTGCTCCAGACCCTCATCGCGCGCGGCTGGGTCCGCACCGACATCACCGGCTCGCTCTACGGCATCGGCCTCCACGCCCTGCTCACCGGCACCAGCTACCTCGACTCCGACCCGCGCGTGCGGGTCGTACGGCCGTATCTCGACGAGGCGTCCCAGGCGCTCGGCGAGACCATCCACATGGGGCGCCTGGACGGGCGGAACGTGGCCTATCTCGCGACCCGGGAGTCCCACGAGTACCTGCGGACCATCAGCCGGGTCGGGCGCCGCCTGCCCGCCCACGTGGGCGCGCTGGGCAAGGCGCTGCTGGCCGAACGGGACGACACCGACCTGCCCGAGGGACCGTACGAGGCCCTCACCCCCCACTCGCACACCAGCCGCGCGTCCCTCCTCGCCGACCTCGCGGAGGTCCGGTCCCGCGGCTACTCGATCGACCGCGAGGAGGGCGTCCTCGGCATCGTCGGCTTCGGTTTCGTCCTGCGCTACGACTCCCCCGCCACCGACGCCATCAGCTGCTCGGTACCCCGCGCCCGCCTCACCCCCGAGCACGAGGCGCAGATCATCACAGTGATGCGCGAGATCAGATCCAAGATCGAGGCAACAGCCCCGGGCACCGGGGGCGCACCTCACTGGCGTTAGCGGAGCCCTCGGAGGCGGACCCCGGTCACCCGAACTCGTACGCCTCCACCTCGGAGAGGTACCGCGTGCGGCGCTCCTCGTCGTGGTCCAGGAAGGAGGCGACGAAGGAGTTGCGGGCCAGCTCGCGCAGCTGTTCCTCGCCGAGGCCCAGCGCCGAGCGCACCGCGTCGAAGTTGTCGCCCGCGTAGCCGCCGAAGTAGGCCGGGTCGTCGGAGTTGACCGTGCACAGCAGGCCGGCGTCGAGCATGGCGGGCAGCGGGTGGTCGCCGAGGACGTCGACGGTGCGCAGGCGGACGTTGGACAGGGGGCACAGGGTCAGCGGGATGCGGTCCCGGACGAGGCGGGCGACCAGCTCCGGGGACTCCATGCAGCGCAGCCCGTGGTCGATCCGCTCCACGCCGAGCACGTCCAGCGCCTCGGTGATGTACTCCGGCGGCCCCTCCTCCCCGGCGTGCGCGACCCGCCTGAGGCCCAGCGCGGCGGCGGCCTCGTAGACCTCGCGGAACTTCACCGGCGGATGCCCGACCTCGGCGGAGTCGAGCCCGACGCCGACGATCCGGTCGAGGTACGGCTTCGCGGCCTCCAGGGTCCGAAGGGCCGACTCGGCGGACTCGTCCCGCAGGAAGCACAGGATCAGCTGCGTGGAGATCCCGTGCCGGGCCTCGCTGTCGCCCAGCGCCCGCCACAGCCCCTCGACGACCGTGCCCATGTCGACGCCTCGCGCGATGTGGGCCTGCGGGTCGAAGAAGATCTCCGCGTGCCGCACGCCCTGCGTGGCGGCCCGGGCGAGATAGGCGTTCGCCAGGTCCTCGAAGTCCCGCTCGGTGCGGAGCACCGCCATGAGCTCGTAGTACAGGTTCAGGAAGGACTGGAGGTCGTCGAACTGGTAGGCCTTGCGCAGCGCCTCGGTGTCGGCGTAAGGCAGCTCGACGCCGTTGCGGGCGGCCAGCTCGAAGGCCAGCTCCGGCTCCAGGGTTCCTTCGATGTGCAGGTGCAGCTCAGCTTTGGGGAGGGACATCAGTGCATCGTACGGCTGCTTTACCGCCGTTTCGGAACCGGTACCCGCATGAGGTCGTGGGCGACGGTCAGCTCCCCCTCGTACCCGGCCGCCCGCGCCTGCCGCTCGAAGTCGTCCGGCTCCGAGTAGCGCTGACTGAAGTGGGTGAGCACGAGATGACGGACGCCGGCGTCCCGCGCCACCCGCGCCGCCTGGCCTGCCGTCAGATGGCCGTGATCCACGGCGAGTTGCTCGTCCTCGTCGAGGAACGTCGACTCGATGACCAGCATGTCGCAGCCCTCGGCCAGCGCGTGCACGCCGTCGCAGAGCCGGGTGTCCATGACGAACGCGAACCGCTGCCCCCGTCGGACCTCGCTGACGTCACCGAGACGGACCCCGTCGAGGGAGCCCTCGCGCTGGATCCACCCCACGTCCGGCCCCTTGATGCCGTGCGCGGCGAGCCGGTCGGGCAGCATGCGGAAGCCGTCGGGCTCGATGATCCGGTAGCCGTAGGACTCCACGGGGTGCGAGAGCTTGCGGGCTTCGAGGGTGTACGACGGGGTGACGGCGAGGGGGCCGTCCGCGCTCACCGGCGCCTCGACGAGCTGGACCGTCTCCCGGTACGCCGTCGCGTACCGCAGCCGGTTGAAGAACCGCTGCCCCGACCTCGGGTAGTGGGCGCTGATCTCGTGCGGGACCCGGTCGAGGTTGATGCGCTGGATCACCCCGGCGAGGCCCAGGGAGTGGTCGCCGTGGAAGTGCGTGACGCAGATCCGGTTCAGGTCGTGGGCGGCGGCCCCGGCGCGCAGCATCTGGCGCTGTGTGCCCTCGCCGGGATCGAACAGGATGCCCTCGCCGTCCCAGCGCAGCAGGTAGCCGTTGTGGTTGCGGTGCCGGGTCGGGACCTGGCTGGCGGTGCCGAGGACGACCAGTTCGCGTACGGACACGGCGAGTTACCCGGGGGGCCAGGTGAGGCCGCGGCCGCCGAGGACATGCGCGTGGGCGTGCCAGACGGTCTGTCCCGCGCCGCTGCCGGTGTTGAAGATCGTGCGGTAGCTTTCGAGCTTCTCGTCCTCGGCGACGGCCCGGGTCTCGCGCAGGACGTCGGCGGCGAGCTCCGGGGCGCCGGCGGCCAGGGCGGCGGCGTTCTCGTAGTGCGCCTTGGGGATCACCAGGACGTGGGTGGGGGCCTGGGGGTTGATGTCCCGGAACGCGACGGTGGTGTCCGTCTCTCGGACGATCGTCGCCGGGATCTGCCCGGCGACGATCTTGCAGAACAGGCAGTCGTCCTGGGGTTCCCCTGGCATGTGGCCTCCTCGTTCCGGTGTGATCGCTTACGTGGGCATGCTATCTAGGAGGGCAGACCGGGCGGCACCATGGCCGGGGTCTCCTCCAGGGCGGCCAGCGCCAGCCGTACCGCCTCGTCCAGCTGTACGTCCCGTCCCGCCGCGTAGTCCTGGGGACGCTGGACCACCTCCACATCGGGGTCGACGCCGTGGTTCTCCACGCCCCACTCGTAGTTCTCCAGCCAGAAGGCGTACTTCGGCTGGGTGATGAGCGTGCCGTCGACCAGGCGGTAGCGGCTGTCGATGCCGATGACGCCGCCCCAGGTGCGTACGCCGACCACCGGCCCGATGCCGAGGGCCTTGATCGCCGCGTTGACGATGTCGCCGTCGGAGCCGGAGAACTCGTTAGCGACGGCGACGACGGGACCGCGGGGGGCGTCCTGGGGGTAGCTGTAGGGGCGCATGCCGCGGGGGACGGCCCAGCCGACGATCCGGCGCGCCAGCTTCTCGATGACGAGCTGGGAGGTGTGGCCGCCGCGGTTGTAGCGGACGTCGACGACGAGGCCCTCGCGGCCGACCTCGACGCGCAGGTCGCGGTGGATCTGGGCCCAGCCGGGGGCCTGCATGTCGGGGACGTGGAGGTAGCCGAGCCGGCCGCCGGACCTGTCGTGGACGTAGGCGCGCCGGTCGGCGACCCAGGCGTGGTAGCGCAGCGGTTCCTCGTCGGCGACGGGGACCACGACGGCGTGCCGTACCTCGCCGCCGCCGGAGGGCGAGATGGTCAGCTCGACGGGCTTGCCCGCCGTACCGACGAGGAGCGGTCCGGGACCGGTGACCGGGTCGACCGGGTGTCCGCCCACCGCGACGATCGCGTCCCCGGCGCGCACCGCGACACCGGGCGCGGCGAGCGGGGAACGGGCGTCGGGGTCGGAGGTCTCGGTCGGCAGGACGCGGTCGATCCGCCACTGCGGCGCCCCCTGGGGGCCGTCCTCGTGGCGGGAGATGTCCGCGCCGAGCAGCCCCTGCCGGGGGCCGTGGCCGTGGCCGCCGCGCGGCATGACGTAGGCGTGCGAGGTGCCGAGCTCGCCCTGGACCTCCCACAGGAGGTCGACGAGGTCGTCGTGGGTGGCGACGCGGTCCACCACGGGCCGGTAGCGGTCCAGGACGCCGGCCCAGTCGACGCCGTTCATGTCGGCCCGCCAGAACTGGTCCCGCATGACGCGGCCGGTCTCCTCGTACATCTGCCGCCACTCGGCCGTGGGGTCGACCAGCTGTCGCACCCGGCCGAGGTCGACGGTGATGTTGGAGTCGCTGTCGTCGTCGCTGGAGGCCCGCCGGTCGCTCGGTACGACCTTCAGGCGGCCGTCCGTCCACAGCAGCACCCGCTTGCCGTCGCCGCTGACGGCGAAGTGGTCGGCGTCGGCGGCGAGATGCTCCAGACGCTGCTGGGCGAGGTCGTAGCGCTCCAGCTCGGTCTTGGGGTCGGGGTCGTCCGGGGTGGCCCGGGAGGAGCCGAGGACGCCCTGCACCGGGTGGCGCAGCCAGAGCACGCCGTCCTTGGCGGCCCGCAGGTTGGAGTAGCGGGCGGCCTCGACCGGGAACGGCACGATCCGGTCGGCGAGGCCTTCGAGGTCGATACGGGTGGCCGGGGTGCCCTCGCTGTCGGGGGTCTCGTCCTTGTCCGGCGCCTCGAAGGGGCGGCCGTGCCGCTGCGGGCCGAACGGCGAGGGCGTGGTCGCGGCCAGCGTGATCAGGTGCGGGCGGTCGCCGACGACGAAGGCCAGGTCGAAGACGTGCTCGTCGTAGACCGGGTCGAAGGAGCGGTTGGACAGGAAGGCGAGGTGCTTGCCGTCGAGGGTGAAGGCGGGGGCGTAGTCCTGGAAGCGCAGCGGGGTCGCCTCGGTGACCGACAGGTCGGTGGTGTTGGCGAGGCGGAGCTGGCGCAGCGGGCGCGGGCCGGGGTGCGACCAGGCGAGCCACGCGGAGTCGGGCGAGAAGACCAGGCCGGAGACGTCACCGTCCTCGCTGCGGTCGACCTCGCGGACCTCGCCGGTCTCCCGCTCGACGAGCAGCACCCGGCCGTCGTGCGCGGCGACCGCGGCCCGGCTGCCGTCCGGTGCCATGGCGAGCCCGAGGACCCGGCCCAGCTGTCCGGCGGCGAGGCGGCGCGGGGTGGCGCCGGGGGCGAGGCCGGTGGCGGGCGCGAACTCCAGGGCGTCGTCGCCCTCCGCGTCCGTCACCCACACCACCCACTCCTCGCCGTCCGCGCGGAAGGTGCGCGGCAGACGCGCCCGTACGCCGGGTTCGGCGGCCAGCGCGCGGGCGGGGCCGGAGCGGTGGGTGACCCAGTGCACGGCGCCGCGGACGGCGATCGCGCTGCCACGTCCGGTGTGGTCGGGGGCGCCGGAGCCGAACCAGCGGGAGGCGTTGACGGTGAACGGCTGCCGGTCGACGCGCTGTCCGCCGAGCCGTACGTCGAGCCGGCGGGGCTCGGTGCCGTCCAGGTCGTCGAGGATCCACAGCTCACCGGCGCTGGAGTACACGACGCGGGTGCCGTCACCGGCCGCGTGCCGGGCGTAGAAGCCGTCGAGGGGGGTGTGCCGGCGCAGGTCGGAGCCGTCGGCGAGGGAGGAGTAGAGCGCGCCGACGCCCTCGTGGTCGCAGAGGAAGGCGATGCGGTCGCCGACCCAGGTGGGGTACTCGATGTTCCCGGCGAGGTCCTCGTGGAGCCGGAGGAACTCTCCCTGGCCCTCCCGGTCGATCCACAGCTTGCCCGCGGTGCCGCCCCGGTAGCGCTTCCACCAGGCGGCCTCGCGGCCCATCGGCGAGGACAGGAGCACCGTGCCCGCGTCGCCGTACTGCACGCTGCCGACGAGGCCGTAGGGCAGGCGGGTGGCGGGTCCGCCGTCGAGCGGGACGGCGTGGGCCCACTTGCGGCGCAGGTTGGCCTGGCCGTACGTGGTGACCGCGAGGACCTGTCCGTCCGGGGTCCAGCCGCGCACCTGGGTCTGTGAACTGCCCCAGTGGGTGAGGCGCTTGGCGGGGCCGCCGTCGGCCGGGGCGATGTGCACCTCGGGGGCGCCGTCGCGGGTGGAGGTCCAGGCGACGGTGGTGCCGTCGGGCGAGATACGGGGGTGGGTGACCGGCACGTTGTCGGCGCTGACCCGCCAGGCGCGGCCGCCGTCGAGGGGGGCGAGCCACACGTCGTCCTCGGCGGTGAAGGCGACCAATTCGCCGTGCAGGTGCGGGAACCGGAGATAAGCGGAGGTCGCTGGCTGTGTCACCCGGTCACCCTATGCAGGGGCGGCGACGGACGACAGGGGTTTGGATCACTTCCCCTCGGGCCAGCAGTCGGGTTTGCTCTGGCAGTACACGGTCTTCGTGACGGTCACGGTGACCGTGGCCCCGGGCTGCTGCGGGTTGTTGACGGGCGGGGTGGACGGGGCGGTGCAGTCCCCCAGTCCCTCGACGTGGAACCACTGCTTGCCGTCGATCTTGGCGGTGAGGTCCCCGCGTACACAGGCCCCGCTGACCGCGCGGGTGACCCTGCCGGTGACGGTGATGTCCTTGCCGTCCTCGGTCTCGCCCTCGCAGTCGACCTCGGCGACGGCGTTCTCGGTCGCGCTCGGTGACGCGCCGTCGTCCCCGTACGATGCCGTGCAGTTGAGCCAGCGCACGTCCGCCTTCTGCCGCTCCAGCTCGGCCGTCACGGTCTGGTCGGTCGTGTAGGCCACGGTCGCCGAGTTCAGCCCACCGGGCTCACAGGCCACCATGCTCCCCACGGCCACGACGGCGAGCCCCGCCACAGCCACGGCCCGCCGTCCCCGCCGCCACCGCCCAATCCGCCTCAGTGCCCCCATGGACGGCAGCGTGCCACCGTCGCGCCCGGTGCGGAAGGGCGCATACGGCCATGCGCGCGCCCCGCCCTCTACGGTGGGCGGATGCGCGAGACACGCAGGGTCAGGGAGCTGGTCGTGGACGGGTCGACCCGGTACGTGTGGTGGGTCCGTCACCGGCACGGGCGCGGCGCGGGCGACGTGTGCCGGGAGGTGCTCGCACTGGAGCGGGGCGGCGTACGGACGTCGGTCGTCTTCCCGGCGGGCGAGGGCCGGGCCGTCTCCGACGGCCGCTCGTACACCGGCTGCGTGGCGACCGGCCCCGGAAGGCTGCTCAACCTGCGCGAACCCGGTGTCGTCCGCGCGATCGTCGACGAGGCGACGGCCCGCGGACTGCTCCCGGGGGCGGCCGAGTTGGACGGCTGGGAGCTGTTCGACGCCGTCCTCAGCCGCGCAGCAGCAGCCACTCCTGCAACTCCACCAGGTTCCCCTCCGGGTCCTTGAGATGGGCGACGCGCATCCGGTCGGTCATGGGGGCGGGGCCGTGCAGGAGCGTGCCGCCGCGGGCGGCGATCCGCTCGCAGTAGGCGTCCAGGTCGTCGACGCGCAGGACGACCAGGGAGCGGTGCCCGGTGGCCGTGTCGCCCAGTTCGCCGAGGACCTCGGCCATCATGGCCCGGTCCTGGAGGGCGATGCCCGCCGAGCCGGTGGCGGGACTGAACTTCTCGTACGGGCCGTCCGCCGCCCCCGACTGGGGCTTCAGGCCGAGGACCTCGGCGTAGAAGCGGTAGCAGGCGGCGAAGTCGGTGACGAGGAGGCGTACTTGGGCGAGTTCCACGGCCGTTCTCCCAGGGATCAGGACCAGTGTTCAGGACCAGCGCCCGGTGCGGCCCAGGAGCAGGGCCGTCGCCGCGGTGCCGGCGGTCGATGTACGCAGCACGGTACGGCCGAGGCGGTACGCCTTGGCGCCCGCCCCCTCGAAGAGCGCCAACTCCTCGGGGGAGACGCCCCCTTCGGGTCCGACGACCAGCACGATCTCGCCCTCGGCGGGCAGTTCGGCGGTCGCGAGCGGCTCGCTGCCGTAGGCGCGGTCCTCGTGCAGGACGGCGGCGAAGTCGGCTTTGGCGAGAAGTGCGGCAACCTGCTTGCTCGTCGCGGCGTCCGCCACCTCCGGGAAGCGCACCCGGCGGGACTGCTTGCCGGCCTCGCGGGCGGTGGCCCGCCACTTGGCGAGCGCCTTCAGGCCGCGGTCGCCCCGCCACTGCGTGACGCACCGGGAGGCGGCCCACGGCACGATCGCGTCGACGCCGGTCTCGGTCATCGTCTCGACGGCCAGTTCCCCCCGGTCGCCCTTGGGGAGGGCCTGGACGACGGTGATCCGGGGGGACTCCGGGGGCTCCTCGGACACGCCGGTCAGGTGGAGGAGCAGCCGGTCCTTGCCCTCGGTGCCGACCACCTCGCACAGCGCGTGGCGCCCGGCGCCGTCGGTGAGGACGACCTCCTCACCGGCCCGCAGCCGCTTCACGGAGACCGCGTGCCGCCCCTCGGGGCCGTCGAGGACGTACGGTCCGCCGCTCGCGCGGAGGCCGGGGAGATCGGGGAGGTCCTCGACGACGAACACCGGGGCCGTCATCGCAGGTCACCCTTGGTGGACAACGCTGTCCTGGCGGCGTCGAGTTCGGCGGCCAGGACCTCCACCAGCCGCCCCGCCGACAGCTCCCGGGCCATGCGGTGGCCCTGTCCCGCCCACAGCGCCATGCCCTGCGGATCGCTCGCCTTGGCCGCCGCCTTGCGCAGCGGCGAGGTGAGGTGGTGGACCTCCGGGTAGGCGGCGGGGGCGTAGGGCCCGTGCTCGCGCAGGAAGCGGTTGACCAGGCCGCGGGCCGGGCGCCCGGAGAAGGCCCGCGTCAACTCCGTGCGGACGAACAGGGGGTTGGTCAGCGCCTGCTTGTGCACGGCGTGCGCGCCGGACTCGGGGGTGGCGAGGAACGCCGTACCGAGCTGGGCCGCGCTCGCGCCCGCGGCGAGCACGGCGGCGATCTGGGTGCCGCGCATGATGCCGCCCGCGGCGACGATCGGGATGGTCACGGTCTCGCGGATCTGGGAGACCAGGGAGAGCAGTCCGATGCCGGACCCGTCGGTCTCCGGGACGTCCCGGTGGGTGCCCTGGTGTCCGCCGGCCTCCACGCCCTGCGCGATCACCGCGTCGGCGCCCGCCCGCTCCACGGCGAGGGCCTCCTCGGCGGTGGTCGCGGTGACCAGCGTGAAGGTTCCGGCGCGGCGCAGGGAGTCCAGCACGTCCCGGCTCGGGACGCCGAAGTGGAAGGAGACCACCGGCACCGGGTTGTCCAGCAGCACCGCGAGCTTGGCGTCGTACCCGTCGTCACGGCCGCTGTCCGGGTCGCCGAGTTCCGTCTCGTACCAGCCGGCCTCACCGGCCAGCTGGTGGGCGTAGACGTCCACGGTGGCCGGGTCCGCGTACTCCGGCTGCGGCAGGAAGAGGTTCACACCGAAGGGACGGTTCGACAGGCTCCGCAGCTGTTTGATCTCCTGGTACATACCGTCGGCGGTCTTGTACCCGGCGGCGAGGAACCCCAGCCCGCCTGCCTCGGCGACGGCAGCGGCCAGGTGCGGTACGGAGACGCCGCCCGCCATCGGGGCCTGCACGATCGGGTGAGGGACGAGATCGGTCAGTGCGGAGGACATGACGGCATGTTGTCACGTCCTCCGAACAACTCCGAATCGACCCTGCCACCGGGCACGCACCGCCTGTCAGCGGCCCGTCAGCGGCCCCTCGGGGGCCCGTCAGCGGCCGTTGAAAGCGTCTTTCAACCGAGAGAACAACCCCTGCCGCCCAGGCTGACTGTGTCTGCCCGGGGGCCGACCCCCGGACCCCCGGCAGTCCTGCCTCAGCTCGCGTCAGCGGCCGTTGAACGCATCTTTCAACCGAGAGAACAACCCCTGCCGCCCAGGCTGACTGTGCCTGCCCGGGGGACGACCCCCGGACCCCCGGCAGTCCTGCCTCAGCTCGCGTCAGCGGCCGTTGAAAGCGTCTTTCAACCGAGAGAACAACCCCTGCCGCCCAGGCTGACTGTGCCTGCCCGGGGGCCGACCCCCGGACCCCCGGCAGTCCTGCCTCAGCTCGCGTCAGCGGCCGTTGAACGCATCTTTCAACCGAGAGAACAACCCCTGCTGCCCAGGCTGGAACTGCCCCTGTGGCCGTTCCTCGCCGCGCAGCTTGGCCAGCTCGCGGAGCAGGCGTTCCTGCTCGGGGTCGAGCTTGCTCGGGGTCTGGACCTCGACGTGGACGATGAGGTCGCCGCGGCCGCCGCCGCGCAGGTGCGTGACGCCCCGGGCGTGCAGGGGGATCGACTGGCCGGACTGGGTGCCCGGGCGGATGTCGACCTCCTCCAGGCCGTCGAGGGTCTCCAGCGGCACCTTCGTGCCGAGGGAGGCCGCGGTCATCGGGATGGTGACCGTGCAGTGCAGGTCGTCGCCCCGGCGCTGGAACTGCGAGTGCGGCAGCTCATGGATCTCGACGTACAGGTCGCCGGCGGGACCACCCCCGGGGCCGACCTCGCCCTCGCCCGCGAGCTGGATCCGCGTGCCGTTGTCGACACCGGCCGGGATCTTGACGGTGAGCGTGCGCCGGGAGCGGATACGGCCGTCGCCCGCGCACTCGGGGCACGGCGTCGGCACGACCGTGCCGAAGCCCTGGCACTGCGGGCAGGGCCGCGAGGTCATGACCTGGCCCAGGAAGGACCGGGTGACCTGCGAGACCTCGCCGCGGCCGCGGCACATGTCACACGTCTGCGCGGAGGTGCCGGGCGCGGCCCCCTCGCCGCTGCAGGTGTTGCAGACGACGGCCGTGTCGACCTGGATGTCCTTCGTCGTGCCGAAGGCCGCCTCGTCGAGCTCGATGTCCAGCCGGATCATCGCGTCCTGGCCGCGCCGGGTGCGCGAGCGCGGGCCGCGCTGGGACGCCGTACCGAAGAAGGCGTCCATGATGTCCGAGAAGTTCCCGAAGCCACCGGCGCCGAAGCCGCCCGCGCCTGCGCCGCCCGCCTGCGAGAGCGGGTCGCCGCCGAGGTCGTAGACCTGCTTCTTCTGCGGGTCCGAGAGCACCTCGTAGGCGGCGTTGATCTCCTTGAACCGCTCCTGGGTCTTCGGATCGGGGTTGACGTCCGGGTGCAGCTCGCGAGCGAGCCGACGGAACGCCTTCTTGATCTCATCCTGCGACGCGTCGCGGCGCACGCCGAGAACGGCGTAGTAGTCCGTGGCCACTTACGACTCCGCCAGGATCTGTCCGACGTACCGTGCCACTGCGCGTACCGCTCCCATCGTTCCCGGGTAATCCATGCGGGTCGGTCCGACCACGCCGAGCTTGGCGACTGCCTCGCCGCCCGAACCGTAGCCGACCGACACCACCGAAGTGGAGTTGAGTCCCTCGTAGGCGTTCTCGTGACCGATGCGTACGGTCATGCCCGAATCCCCGGCCTCACCAAGGAGTTTGAGGAGCACGACCTGCTCCTCCAAGGCTTCCAGAACAGGCCGGATCGTGAGGGGAAAGTCATGTCCGAAGCGGGTGAGATTGGCGGTGCCGCCGATCATCAGCCGCTCCTCGTTCTCCTCGACGAGCGTCTCCAGGAGAGTGGAGAGCACCGTCGTGACCGTGCCCCGGTCCTCGGTGTCGAAACCCTCGGGCAGGTCCTCCACCAGGCGCGGGACATCGGCGAAGCGGCGTCCCGCGACCCGGCTGTTGAGCCGCGCCCGCAGATCCGCGAGCGAGGCCTCGCCGAACGGCGCCGGGCAGTCCACCATCCGCTGCTCGACCCGGCCGGTGTCGGTGATCAGCACGAGCATCACCCGCGCGGGGGCGAGCGAGAGCAGCTCGACGTGCCGCACCGTCGAACGGGTCAGCGAGGGGTACTGCACGACGGCGACCTGACGTGTGAGCTGCGCGAGCAGCCGCACGGTCCGCGCCACGACGTCGTCGAGGTCGACGGCGCCGTCGAGGAAGTTCTGGATGGCACGCCGCTCGGGCGCGCTCATCGGCTTGACGCCGGCCAGCTTGTCGACGAACAGCCGGTAGCCCTTGTCCGTGGGGATCCGCCCGGCACTGGTGTGCGGCTGGGCGATGAACCCCTCGTCCTCCAGGGCCGCCATGTCGTTGCGCACGGTGGCCGGGGAGACGCCTAGGTTGTGCCGCTCCGTCAGGGCCTTCGAGCCCACCGGCTCCTCGGTGCCGACATAGTCCTGGACGATGGCGCGCAGCACCTGAAGCCTGCGTTCACTCAGCATGGTCGCGCACACCTCCAGAATGTCGTCCCCCAGTCCCCTGGGCGCCTGCCTGGCACTCTTCACATCCGAGTGCCAGCGTTCCCCGGCCCAGTGTACGGCCGTGGGGTACGCCCCGGGCAAGGCCGGTCCTGCGATGCCGTGCTCGGAAGTGCCCTTTTGGTTAGCGTCGCGGTATGAGCGTGACTTGGGAAGAGTGCGGGTGGCAGCGACTGGCGACCGGAGTGGGCCGGTGCCGGCTGCCTGGCTGGGACTGTACGACCGGACTGGTCGTCGGCGAGGGCACGGCCCTGTTGGTCGACGCCGGGTCGAGCCTGGAGGAGGGCGCGCGGCTGCGCGCGCAGGCGGAGGAGCTGTCCGGTCACCGTGTGACTCATCTCGCCCTCACCCACCCGCACTTCGATCACGTCCTCGGTACGGCCGCCTTCGCGGGCGCCGAGGTGTTC
Organism: Streptomyces lincolnensis; assembly: GCF_001685355.1. Classification (GTDB taxonomy): domain Bacteria; phylum Actinomycetota; class Actinomycetes; order Streptomycetales; family Streptomycetaceae; genus Streptomyces; species Streptomyces lincolnensis. The sequence goes on from NZ_CP016438.1 coordinate 3,491,675, forward strand.
GGTGCCGTGGGTGTCGACACGGTGATGGGTGGCCGGCACGGCCGTGAGGAGCTGCGCGGGGACGCGGTGCGCCAGGGGCTCGACGAGCGTCTGGCCGAGGAGGCGGCCGACGCGCTGGTGCCGCCCCGCCACCTTGTCTCCGGCGAGTGGACCCTCGACCTGGGCGGCGGCCGGCAGGTGCTCCTGGCGAACGTGGGGCCCGGTCATACGGCCCACGACCTCGCGGTCCTGGTCCCCGGTTCGCCCGAGGTGGTCTTCTGCGGGGACCTGGTCGAGGAGTCCGGCGAACCGCAGGCGGGCCCGGACGCCGTACCGTCGCAGTGGCCGGCCGCGCTGGACCGGCTGCTGGCCCTCGGCGGCGAGGACGCGCTGTACGTGCCCGGTCACGGAGCGGTGGTGGACGCGGCGTTCGTACGACGGCAGCGCGACGAGCTGGCGGCCCGTTTCGGCGTGTCGCGCTAGGTGGCCGAGGGCTTCTCCTATCGTCATCCGAATGCGCCAGTACTCTCCGGACCTGACCCCGCCGTGGAAGAAGCCCCGGCCCGTCCCCGAGGTCCCGGCGGAGCCCGGCCTGGTGGTGGAGGAGCCCGGCACCGGCTTCTGCGGCGCGGTGATCCGCTGCGAGGCGGGCACGGTGACACTGGAGGACCGCTTCGGCAAGCACCGCGTGTTCCCGATGGAGCCGCGGGGCTTCCTGCTGGAGGGCCGCGTGGTGACCCTGGTCCGGCCCACCGGTCAGGCCCCGGTACGGCCCACCCGGACCGCCTCCGGCTCGGTCGCCGTCCCCGGCGCCCGCGCGCGGGTGGCCCGCGCCGGCCGTATCTACGTCGAGGGCCGCCACGACGCCGAGCTGGTCGAGAAGGTCTGGGGCGACGACCTGCGCATCGAGGGCGTCGTCGTGGAGTACCTGGAGGGCGTGGACGACCTGCCGGCGATCGTGGCCGAATTCGCCCCGGGTCCCGACGCGCGGCTGGGTGTCCTGGTGGACCACCTGGTGCCGGGCAGCAAGGAGTCCCGTATCGCCCGGTCCGTGACGAGCGAACACGCGCTCGTGGTCGGCCACCCGTACATCGACATCTGGGAGGCGGTGAAGCCGTCGTCCCTGGGCATCGAGACGTGGCCCCGGGTCCCGCACGGCCAGGACTGGAAGACGGGCGTGTGCCGCGCGCTGGGGTGGCCCTCGGAGAACATGGGGGCGGTCTGGCAGGCGATCCTGAAGCGGGTGGGCTCCTACCGGGACCTGGAGCCGGAGCTGCTGGGCCGGGTGGAGGAACTGATCGACTTCGTGACGGCACCGGAGTGAGCACGTGGTTCTGGGGCTCCGCCGCCGGAGATTTTCAGCCCGTCCGGCGTTTGAGGACGAGGCCCCTCAAGGGCCGACAGCGGGGGTCTGGGGGCGACAGCCCCCAGGGATGGGACGGGTAGGGGCGGCGGGGGCGAAAACCCCTCAGTCCACCAGGTCGCGCACCACCGCGTCCGCCAGCAACCGCCCCCGCAGGGTGAGCACGGCACGCCCCTCCTCATAGGGCGCCTCCTGGAGCAGCCCGTCCGACAGCGCCCGACGCGACGCCGCAAGCCCCTCCGACAGGAGCAGATCCAGCGGCACCCCCTCCCGCAACCGCAGCTCCAGCAGAATCCGCTCCACCCGCCGATCCTCCTCCGACAGGAGTTCCCGACCGGCCCCCGGCGACCGCCCCGCGGCCAGCGCCCCCGCGTACGCACCCGGATGCTTCACGTTCCACCAGCGCACCCCACCCACGTGGGAGTGGGCGCCCGGCCCGGCCCCCCACCAGTCGGCGCCCCGCCAGTACAGCTCGTTGTGCAGACACCGCCCCGCGTCCGAGGTGGCCCAGTTCGACACCTCGTACCAGTCGAAACCGGCCGAGGACAGCATCGACTCCGCGATGAGGTACCGGTCCGCGTGCACGTCGTCGTCGGTCATCGGCACCTCGCCCCGGCGGATCCGCCGCGCGAGCTGCGTGCCCTCCTCGACGATCAGCGCGTAAGCGCTGACGTGGTCCGGCCCGGCCCCCAGCGCCGCCTCCAGCGAGGCCCGCCAGTCGTCGTCCGACTCCCCCGGCGTGCCGTAGATCAGATCGAGGTTCACGTGCGAGAACCCCGCCGCCCGCGCCTCCGCGACGCAGGCCTCCGGCCGCCCCGGCGTATGGGTGCGGTCCAGCACCTTCAGTACATGCTGCCGAGCGCTCTGCATCCCGAAGGAGACCCGGTTGAAGCCCCCCTCCCGCAGCGCGGCCAGGTAGGCCGGATCCACGGACTCCGGATTCGCCTCGGTCGTGACCTCCGCGTCGGCGGCCAGCCCGAACTCGTCGCGGATCGCGGACAGCATCCGTACGAGATCACCGGCGGCGAGCAGCGTCGGCGTACCCCCGCCCACGAACACCGTGCGGACCTCGCGCGGGTCGTCGCCGAGGACCTTGCGGGCGAGGCGGATCTCGTCGATCAGGGTGTCGGCGTAGTTGTCGCGGGAGGCGAGGACACCGCCGCTGCCGCGCAGCTCGGTGGCCGTGTAGGTGTTGAAGTCGCAGTACCCGCAGCGGGTCGCGCAGTAGGGGACGTGCAGATAGAACCCGAGGGGCCGGTCGGCCGCCCCGGCGAGCGCCGACGCGGGCAGGGCGCCGTCGTCGGGCACGGGCTCGCCGTCGGGGAGTGCGGAAGGCATGTCCCCATTGTCCCGCACGCCGGCACCGGCCCCGGACGGCCCGGCGGAAGCGGCCGCACCGGCCGGGAGGGGCAGGCGGTCAGGCTGGGAGGGGCAGGCGGTCAGGCCCGCTCCGCCTGGAGCACCAGCAGCGCCAGGTCGTCCTCCGGCGGGCGGGTCCCGAACTCGTGCACCAGCCGCCGGATGCGCTCCGCGATCAGCTCCGCGTCGAGCCCCGCGCACCCGGCGAGCGCCTCGGCGAGCCCGTCCTCGTCGTCGAACTGCCGTGGGCCGCTGCGCCGCTCGGTCACGCCGTCCGTCACGCACAACAGGCTGTCCCCGGGCCGCAGTTCGAAGGTCTCGCTGGTGTACGTCGCGTCCTCCACGACCCCGAGCAGGGTCTGCGGATGCGCGGCCGTACCGACCTCGCCGCCCGCCCCGAGGAGCAGTGGCAGCGGGTGTCCGGCGGAGGCGAGGGTGCAGCGCACTCCGCCGTCGAAGGGGACCAGTTCGCCGTAGAGGAGCGACAGGAAGCGGGTCTGCGGGCCGTCGCCCGGGGTGGGGGGCCGGCCGCTCGCGGAGGCCAGGGCGCGGGCCGCCGCGTCCGCCGCCTCCGTGGCGTCGTCGAGGAGGAGCTGGTTGAGGCGGTCCAGGACGTCGCCGACCGGGTAGCCCTCGCGGGCCAGCAGCCGCAGCCAGGGCCGGGCGAGACCGATCACGACGGCCGCCTCGGGCCCCTTGCCCTGGACGTCGCCGACGGCGAAGCACCAGCGGCCGTCGCCGGCCGGGAAGAGGTCGTAGAAGTCGCCGCTGGGCCCGCCCTTGTCGCACGGCTCGTACACCAGGGCGCTGCGCACCCCCGGTATCTCGGCGACCACGCCGGGCAGCAGACCGCGCTGGAGCACGGCGCTGATGGTGGCCTGGTGGGCGTACCGGCGGGCGGCGCCGATGGCGAGGGCCACCCGGCGGCCGAGGTCCTCGACGAGCCCGGTGATCTCGTCGGGGAAGGCGGGCACGCCGGACCGGCCGATGACCAGGGTGCCGAGCGGACGGCCGCCGGCGGTCAGCCGGTACGCCAGCGCGGCCCCGTGCGCGCCCAGCGCCTCGCTGGGCCAGCGGAAGGGGGCGGGGCCGGCCCGGGAGGGCCCGGGCGGGTGCGGCGGCTCCTTCTCCAGGGCGCGGCGCAGCTCCTCGATGCGGTTCTCGCTGCCGTGCCACACCCGGGCCAGCCGGGGGCCGTCGCCGCCGGTCCCGCCGGCCGGTCTGCTGCGGCCGGTGAACTCGTCCTCCAGCCAGACCGCGCACCAGTCGGCCAGCCGCGGCACGATCAGCTGTCCGGCGAGCGCGGCCACCAGGTTCTCGTCGAGCTGCCCGGCGAGCAGGTCGGAGGCCTCGGCGAGGAACGACAGGGCGCCCCGGTCGAGCCAGTCCCGCTCGTGCTCCGGACGGTGCGGGCGTCCCCGCTCGGGCGGGGCGGACCGCGGGGGCGGATCCGGCGCGAGTATCTCCGCGACGCGCAACTCGCGCTCCCTGGCGTACGCCTCCCGCGCGTCGGCGGTCGACTCCGCCTGCGCGGGCAGCCGCGCCCACACCGTCTTGGCGCCCGTGCGGAAGGTGATGCCCCAGGACTCGGCGAGCGCCGCCACCAGCCGCAGACCGCGCCCGTACTCCGGCGCCCCGGGCGTCTCGTACGACGGTTCGCCCGCGGTGTCGCGGGGCGCGCGCGAGGGATGGTGGTCCAGGACCTCCACGACGAGGGCGCCGGTCCCGGGCTCCAGCCGGCAGTCCACCTCGATGTCGGTGCCGGCGTGCACGACGGCGTTGGTGACCAGTTCGCTGAGGACGACCACGCCATCGCCGATCAGGCGGTCGGTGAGGTGCTCGGTGCCGGGCCGGCCGTCCTCGCGCCACTCGGCGAGCGCGGTGCGCAGCGCCGTCCGGGCGGAGCAGGGTGCGAGGGAACTGCCGGGCAGGGTCGCGTGCACCCGGGCGGGCGGATGCGCCTGGGCGCCCTGGTGTGCGCCTGGGGGCACAGGAGCATCAGAGGCAAGGGAAAGAGTCTCCCGTTGCGTCGGAATGGCCCCCATGTCCAGCTCCCCGAGCAGTTCGGACGAATACACCTCGATCGATGCGGACAGAGTGACAGACTGGCCACGCCCATAAGCGCCGAGTTACCGAAGTGGGCCGCCATGAGTGAGAACCGTGCTACGCATGTGCTCGAAGAGGGGCAGCAGGACGACCGGATCCGAGCATCGGATCTGCGTCCGCTGCTCGCCGTCATGACGGCCGCGCGGGACGGCAATTTCAGGAAACTCCCCGAGACGGGAGACGGCATCGCCGCCGAACTGACGGCGATCTTCAACCAGCTGGTCGACCGCAACTCCCATTTCACCGGCGAAGTCCAGCGCGTCAAGCGGGAGTTGATCCGGCACGGCCGGCTGGACGAGCGGCTGTCGCCGAGCCCGGGGCAGGGCGCGTGGACCTCCCGGGTCAACGATGTCAACCAGCTGCTGGACGCCCTGGTGGCACCGGCCGCGAACGCCACGCGGGTGCTCGACGCGGTGGCCGGCGGCGATCTGACCCAGCGGGTCGATCTGCACGACGGGAACCGGCAGTTGCGCGGCGATCTGCGGCGGCTGGGCCGGGCCGTGAACACGATGGTCGACCAGCTCTCCCTCTTCACCGGCGAGGTCACCCGGGTCGCCCGCGAGGTCGGCACCGAGGGACGGCTCGGCGGCCGGGCCAAGGTGACGGGCCTGTCGGGCAGTTGGCGGGACGTGACCGAGGCGGTCAACACCATGGCGTCCCGGCTGACCGCGCAGGTCCGTGACATCGCCCTGGTGACCACGGCGGTGGCCCGCGGCGACCTGACCCGCACGGTCACGGTCGAGGCGACCGGCGAGCTGCTCGAACTCAAGCTCACCGTGAACACGATGGTCGACCAGCTCTCCGCCTTCGCCGACGAGGTCACCCGCGTCGCCCGAGAGGTCGGCACCGAGGGGCAGTTGGGCGGCCGGGCGCAGGTGCGGGGCGTGTCCGGGGTCTGGAAGGACCTCACCGACAACGTCAACTTCATGGCGTCGAACCTGACTTCGCAGGTCCGCAACATCGCCCAGGTGACGACGGCGGTGGCCAACGGAGACCTGAGTCAGAAGATCACCGTCGACGCCCAGGGGGAGATCCTGGAGCTGAAGTCCACCATCAACACCATGGTCGACCAGCTCTCCGCCTTCGCCGACGAGGTCACCCGCGTCGCCCGCGAAGTGGGCACCGAGGGAAACCTCGGCGGCCGGGCCCAGGTGCGGGGCGTCTCCGGCGTCTGGAAGGACCTCACCGACAACGTCAACTTCATGGCGGACAACCTCACCTCGCAGGTCCGCAACATCGCCCAGGTCACCACCGCCGTCGCCAACGGCGACCTCTCCAAGAAGATCACCGTCGACGCGCGCGGCGAGATCCTCGAACTGAAGGACACCGTCAACACGATGGTGGAGCAACTGCGCGCCTTCGCCGACGAGGTGACCAGGGTGGCCCGCGAGGTCGGCACCGACGGCCGGCTCGGCGGGCGCGCCCAGGTGCTGGGCGTCTCCGGTGTCTGGCGGGACCTGACCGACAACGTCAACTACATGGCGGACAACCTCACCTCGCAGGTCCGCAACATCGCCCAGGTCACCACCGCCGTCGCCAACGGCGACCTCTCCAAGAAGATCGACGTGGACGCGCGCGGCGAGATCCTGGAGCTGAAGACCGCCATCAACACCATGGTCGACACGCTCTCCTCGTTCTCCTCCGAGGTCACCCGCGTGGCCCGCGAGGTGGGTTCCGAGGGCCAGCTCGGCGGCCAGGCACGGGTCGAGGGCGTGTACGGCACCTGGAAGCGCCTGACGACGAACGTCAACGAACTCGCGCTGAACCTGACCACCCAGGTCCGCGCGATCGCCGAAGTGGCCTCGGCGGTGGCCCAGGGCGACATGTCCCGCTCGATCACCGTGGAGACGCAGGGCGAGGTCACCGAGCTGAAGGACAACATCAACCTGATGGTGGCCAACCTCCGCGAGACGACCCGCGCGAAGGACTGGCTGGAGTCCAACCTGACCCGCCTGGCCGCCCTGATGCAGGGCCACCGGGACCTGATGGAGGTCGCCGACCTGCTGCTGCGCGAGCTGACACCGCTGGTGAACGCCCAGTACGGCGCGTTCTTCCTGGCGGATCCCGACGAGGACAGCGCCGCTCTGCGCACCACCGTCCCCGCGAAGGGGCTCGCCTTCATCGCCGGATACGGCTCCGCGCAGGGCGCGACCGTCGAGACCGGCGGCCTCCCGGTGCACGGGCTGGTCCGGCAGGCGGCACGCGAGAAGAAGCGGATCCTCGTCGAGGAGGCACCGCCGGACTACATCAAGATCAACAGCGGCCTCGGGGAAGCCGCCCCGGCCAGCGTCGTCATCATCCCGATCCTCTTCGAGGACAAACTCCTCGGCGTGATCGAGCTGGCATCCTTCTCCCGCTTCTCCGACGTGCACCTGGCGTTCTTCGACCAGTTCGTGAACACCATCGCCGTCGCGATCAACACCATCATCGCCAACTCCCGTACGGAGTCGCTGCTCGGCGAGTCCCAGCGGCTGGCCCGCCAGCTCCAGGAACGCTCCGACGAACTCCAGATGCAGCAGGCCGAGTTGCAGCGCTCCAACGCCGAACTGGAGGAGAAGGCCGCCCTGCTGGCCACCTCCTCCCAGTACAAGTCGGAGTTCCTGGCGAACATGTCGCACGAGCTGCGCACCCCGCTGAACTCCCTGCTCATCCTGGCGCGCCTGCTGTCCGACAATCCCGACGGCCATCTCTCCGACCAGGAGGTGCAGTTCGCGGCGACGATCCACCGGTCGGGCTCGGACCTCCTCCAGCTCATCAACGACATCCTCGACCTGTCGAAGATCGAGGCCGGCCGGATGGACGTACGCCCGAAGAAGCTGCCGCTGATCAAGCTGCTCGACTACGTCCACGCCACCTTCCGCCCGCTCACCCTGGACCGGGGGCTCGCCTTCGAGGTGGCGGTCGGCCAGGACGTGCCGCGCGAGATGTACTCGGACGAGCAGCGCCTCCAGCAGATCCTGCGCAACCTGCTCTCCAACGCGATCAAGTTCACCGCGACGGGCCGGGTCGAGCTGCGCGTCAACCGCATCAAGGACCCCGAGCACCGGCACATCCGCGACAGCGACGGCGACGACGTGATCGCCTTCGCGGTCTCCGACACCGGTATCGGTATCGCCGCCGAGAAACTCCCGGTGATCTTCGAGGCGTTCCAGCAGGCCGACGGCACCACCAACCGCAAGTACGGCGGCACCGGCCTCGGCCTGTCCATCAGCAGGGAGATCGCGGGCCTGCTGGGCGGCCGTATCGTCGCGGAGAGCGAGCCGGGCCGGGGCTCCACCTTCACGCTCTACGTCCCCGTCGTCAGCCCGGGCCACTCGGCGACCGGTCCCACCACCGAGGACCAGGTGCTGCCGGCGCCGGAGGAACTGTCCACCGAGGCCTACCCGACCGCCCACGACGCGGACGAGACCTGGCCGACACCCACCAAGCTGGAGGCGTGGCGGTCCGGCCGGGCGGGCCAGGTGCTGCCCGGCCGGCGGGTGCTGATCGTCGACGACGACATCCGCAACGTCTTCGCCCTCACCCATGTCCTGGGCCGTGTCGGCATGCCCGTCCTCTACGCGGAGAACGGCCGCGAGGGCATCGAGACCCTGGAGCGCAATCCGGACGTAGAACTCGTCCTGATGGACATCATGATGCCGGAGATGGACGGTTACGAGACCATCGCCGCCATCCGTCGCACCCCCCGCTGGACCGGTCTGCCCATCGTCGCCCTCACCGCGAAGGCGATGCCGGGAGACCGTGAGAAGTCCATCGCGCGGGGCGCCAACGACTACGTACCCAAGCCGGTGGACGTCGACCAGCTCCTGACCGTCGTCTGCGCACTCCTGGACCCCGACAGCGCCGAGGACGACGATGACGCCGAGGTCGAGGAGGCCGTGGTGCCACCGGCCGACGACTGAATGAGGCCCGTCACATGCGCGCTGAGGCAACGACCGACGACAGTGCCGGCATCCTCCTGGTCGACGACATGGAGGACAACCTGATCGCGCTGGAGGCCGTCCTGGGATCCCTCAACGAACCGCTCGTCCGCGCACGTTCCGGCGAGGAGGCCATGAAGGCCCTGCTCCGCCGGCAGTTCGCCCTCGTCCTCCTCGACGTCCGCATGCCCGGCATGGACGGCTTCGAGACGGCCGCCAACATCAAGCGGCTCGACCAGACCAAGGACGTCCCCATCATCTTCCTCACCGGCGCCGAGGACGACTCCGGCTACGCCTTCCGCGGCTACGCCACGGGCGCCGCCGACTACCTGGCCAAGCCGTTCGATCCCTGGGTCCTGCGGGCGAAGGTCAGCGTGTTCCTGGACCTGTACAGGAAGAACCAGCAACTGGAACGCCTGCTGGCCCAGCAACGGACCGATTACCAGGAGGTCGGCAAACGGCTGATGGCCTTGGAGGACGAGTTGACGGAACCCCAGCGCACCCAGGTGAAGGAACTACGGCGCCTTCTTGGGAAGCGCTGACTGGAGCTACCCAGGGGCGCGGGGCTGTGTCGATGTGCGGCTCCGCCGCGTGGGCGCGACCGGCCACGACGCACCGTTGGCCGCCAACGCACCCCGCACCCCCTCCCCAACCGCGCTACGCCTCGCGAGAGCCCGCGTACATCTCATCGATCAGATGCTTGTACTCCCGCTCCACAACGGGCCGCTTCAGCTTCAGGCTCGGCGTGATCTCACCGTGCTCCACATCGAGGTCCCGGGGAAGCAGCCGGAACTTCTTGATGGTCTGCCACCGCTGCAACCCCTCGTTGAGCTGCTTGACGTACCCCTCGACCATCGCCACGGTGACCGGGGCCGCCACGACCTCCGCGTACGGCTTCCCCTCCAGGCCGTTCTCCTTGGCCCAGTCCATGATGGACACCTCGTCCAGCGCGATGAGCGCCGTGCAGAAGTTCCGGTCCGCCCCGTGCACGAGGATGTTGGACACGTACGGGCACACCGCCTTGAAGTGCCCCTCGACCTCCGCGGGCGCGATGTACTTGCCGCCGGACGTCTTGATGAGGTCCTTCTTGCGGTCGGTGATCCGCAGATACCCGTCGGGCGACAGCTCCCCGATGTCCCCGGTGTGGAACCAGCCGTCCGACTCCAGCACCTCGGCGGTCTTCTCGGGCAGCCCGTGGTAGCCCTCCATGATGCCGGGCCCGCGCAGCAGGATCTCGCCGTCGTCGGCGATCCGCACCTCCGTGCCGGGCAGCGGCTTGCCGACCGTGCCGGTGCGGTAGGCCTCGCCGGGGTTCACGAACGAGGCGGCCGAGGACTCCGTGAGTCCGTAGCCCTCCAGGATGTGGATGCCGGCGCCGGAGAAGAAGTAGCCGATCTCGGGCGCGAGCGCCGCCGACCCGGAGACGCAGGCGCGCAGGTTGCCGCCGAAGGCCTCGCGGATCTTGGCGTAGACGAGCGCGTCGGCGACCTTGTGCTTGGCGGACAGTCCGAAGGGCGCGGACGCGGTGCCGGTGCGGCGGAAGGTGTCCTGCGCGGCCTTGGCGTACTCGCGGGCGACCTCGGCGGCCCACTGGAAGATCTTGTACTTGGCGCCGCCGCCCGCACGGGCCTTCGCGGCGACCCCGTTGTAGACCTTCTCGAAGATGCGCGGGACGGCCGCCATGTACGTCGGCCGGACGATCGGCAGATTCTCGATGATCTTGTCGACCCGGCCGTCCACGGCGGTGACGTGACCGACCTCGATCTGCCCGGAGGTCAGCACCTTGCCGAAGACGTGCGCGAGCGGCAGCCACAGGTACTGCACGTCCTCGCCGCTGACCAGGCCGGTCGCGGCGATGGCCTTGGCCATGTACGACCAGTTGTCGTGCGGCAGACGCACGCCCTTGGGGCGGCCGGTGGTGCCCGAGGTGTAGATGAGGGTGGCCAGCTGGTCCTTGGTGATCGCGGCGACCCGCTCCTTGACCACCTCCGCGTCCTTCTCCAGGCGGGCGGCGCCCCGGGCCTCCAGCTCGGCGAGGGTGAGGACCCAGTCGCTGGTCTCGACACCGGCCGGGTCGATGACCACGACGTGGGTGAGGTGGGGCAGCTCGGCCTTCTTCTCCACGGCCTTGGCGAGCTGGGCCGCGTCCTCGGCGATCAGCACCCGGGAGTCGGAGTCGGAGAGGATGAACGCCGACTCCTCGGCGTTGGTCTGCGGGTAGACCGTGGTGGTGGCCGCGCCGGCGCACATGATGCCGAGGTCGCCGAGGATCCACTCGATCCGGGTCGAGGAGGCGAGGGCGACCCGCTGCTCCGGCTGCACCCCCAGCTCGATCAGACCGGCCGCGATCGCGTACACGCGCTCCGCGGCCTGCGCCCAGCTCAGCGACTTCCAGTCGTCCGGCCCCTGGCCGGAGGCCGGCGGCACGGGATAGCGGTACGCCTCGGCGTCCGGTGTGGCCGCAACGCGCTCCAGGAAGAGGGTCGCCACACTCGGCGGACGGTTCTCGATCAGTGTCTGTGTGTCGCTCACGACATCCTCCGGGGCCCGCGACAAAGCGGCTGGCTCATTACGGCTGGGTCATTGCGGCTGGGACAAAGCGGCTCGGGCATTGCGCTGTCGTCACTCACGCGTCTTGTTTAACTCGCGAGTAACCACCGAGCAGAGATCAGGGTAGAGCGCGTCCGCCCGGGGCGTAAGGGGCGGCGGCCTGTCACTTTCCACAGAGAGCGACCCTACGCACGCGTAGGGGCCCATCGTGCGAACACGCGATGAGCCCCTGTTCTCACGGGTGGCACCCGGCTACTTCTTGCCCTTGCCGGATCCCGCGCTCTCGTCGCTGCTCAGTACGGCGATGAAGGCCTCCTGCGGAACTTCCACGGAACCCACCATCTTCATCCGCTTCTTGCCCTCCTTCTGCTTCTCCAGCAGCTTCCGCTTACGGGAGATGTCACCGCCGTAGCACTTGGCGAGGACGTCCTTGCGGATGGCGCGGATGGTCTCGCGGGCGATGACCCGGGAGCCGATGGCGGCCTGGATGGGGATCTCGAAGGCCTGGCGCGGGATGAGCTCGCGCAGCTTGGCGACGAGCCGTACGCCGTACGCGTACGCGGCGTCCTTGTGGGTGACGGCGGAGAAGGCGTCGACCCGGTCGCCGTGCAGCAGGATGTCGACCTTCACCAGCGAGGCGTCCTGCTCGCCGGTGGGCTCGTAGTCCAGGGAAGCGTACCCGCGGGTCTTGGACTTCAGGTTGTCGAAGAAGTCGAAGACGATCTCGGCGAGGGGAAGCGTGTAGCGGATCTCCACGCGGTCCTCGGAGAGGTAGTCCATGCCGAGGAGGGTGCCGCGGCGGGTCTGGCAGAGCTCCATGATCGAGCCGATGAACTCGCTGGGAGCGAGGATCGTGGCCCTCACGACCGGCTCGAAGACCTTGTCGATCTTGCCCTCGGGGAACTCGCTCGGGTTGGTGACCGTGTGCTCCTTCCCGTCCTCCATGATCACGCGGTAGACCACGTTGGGCGCGGTGGCGATGAGTTCGAGGTTGAACTCGCGCTCCAGGCGCTCACGGATGACGTCGAGGTGCAGCAGGCCGAGGAAGCCGACGCGGAAGCCGAAGCCGAGGGCCGCGGAGGTCTCCGGCTCGTAGACCAGGGCGGCGTCGTTGAGCTGGAGCTTGTCCAGGGCCTCGCGGAGGTCGGGGTACTCCGAGCCGTCCAGCGGATAGAGGCCGGAGAAGACCATCGGCTTGGGGTCCTTGTACCCGCCGAGGGCCTCGGTGGCGCCCTTGTCCTTGCTGGTGATGGTGTCGCCGACCTTGGACTGACGGACGTCCTTCACACCGGTGATGATGTAGCCGACCTCGCCGACGCCGATGCCGTCGGCCGGTGTCATCTCGGGGGACGAGACGCCGATCTCCAGCAGCTCGTGCGTGGCGCCGGTCGACATCATCTTGATGCGCTCGCGCTTGTTGAGCTGGCCGTCGATCACACGGACGTAGGTGACCACGCCCCGGTAGGAGTCGTAGACCGAGTCGAAGATCATCGCGCGGGCGGGGGCGTCCTTGACGCCGACCGGGGCCGGGACGTCGCGGACGACCCGGTCCAGGAGCGCGTCCACGCCCAGGCCGGTCTTCGCCGAGACCTTGAGCACGTCCTCCGGCTGGCAGCCGATGAGGTTGGCGAGCTCCTCGGAGAACTTCTCCGGCTGCGCGGCCGGCAGGTCGATCTTGTTCAGTACGGGGATGATCTTGAGGTCGTTCTCCATCGCCAGGTAGAGGTTGGCGAGGGTCTGGGCCTCGATGCCCTGGGCGGCGTCGACGAGGAGCACGGTGCCCTCGCAGGCCGCGAGCGACCGCGAGACCTCGTAGGTGAAGTCGACGTGCCCCGGGGTGTCGATCATGTTGAGGATGTGCGTGTTGCTCTTGTCATGGGTGGGAGCCCACGGCAGACGCACCGCCTGCGACTTGATCGTGATGCCGCGCTCGCGCTCGATGTCCATCCGGTCGAGGTACTGAGCACGCATCTGCCGCTGCTCGACCACGCCGGTCAGCTGGAGCATCCGGTCGGCGAGCGTGGACTTGCCGTGGTCGATGTGCGCGATGATGCAGAAATTGCGGATCAGAGCCGGGGCGGTGCGGCTCGGTTCGGGCACATGGCTAGGGATCGCGGGCACGCAGGGTCCTGATTCTTGAGGTGTCCGCAGCCGTCTGCGGTCTCGGGTCGGAACGATCGGGTCTATACGTAGGCTCCATGGTCCCACGGGCGGCGACCGGGGACCGGTTTGGGCCATTCTCCGGGCCACTGGTACCGTGGGGGGCTGTGCCTCATGCCCTCTCAGCGCGAGGCGCACCCCAAGAAAAATCACCGGTGCGGGTCCCCTGCGGCCCCGTACCAGAACCTGTAGAGGCTTATTCGTGGCGAACATCAAGTCCCAGATCAAGCGGATCAAGACCAACGAGAAGGCCCGGCTGCGCAACAAGGCCGTCAAGTCCTCCCTGAAGACCGCGATCCGCAAGGCCCGCGAGGCCGCTGCCGCGGGTGACGTCGAGAAGGCCACCGAGTACCAGCGCGCTGCCGCGCGTCAGCTCGACAAGGCCGTCGCCAAGGGCGTCATCCACAAGAACCAGGCCGCCAACAAGAAGTCGGCGCTTGCTTCCAAGGTCGCGCCCCTCAAGGGCTGATTCCTTCTGATCTGACCGCCGGAAGGACCCGAGCGGGCCCTCTCTCATCCGCTCCCGACCGGCACCCCAGGGCCACGCGCGGCCTGCGTTCGCCACGCGGGCGTGACCCGACAGCTTCATACCGAAGGCCCCGCCTCCCAGCCCTTCCAGGGTGGACGGCGGGGCCTTCGGTCTGTTCCCGGACGGCTACGCCCAGAACTCGTTGTTCTTGTCGATGTCCTCGACGCACTCGTCGAGGTCGGTGATCTTGTCGCCGACGATCCGGAAGACGATGCATCCCGTGTCGTCCAGTCGCCGGCCCTGGCGCTCCGCCGTGACCCGGCACATGCCGACCGCGTGACCGCGGCCGTCGACACAGATGCCGAGCATCTCCAGACGCATCGACCCAGCGGTCTCCTCGCCCATCCGCCGGTACATGTCGATGATCGCGTCCTGGCCCTTGAAATCACCCGAGAGCGGGTGGGTGCCGGGCACGTGGTGCGTGGCGTCCTTCGCGATCAGTTCACGCAGGGTGTCCATGTCCCCGCGGGAGAATGCCTCGAAGCCCTTGCGGACGAGCGCTGCGTGCGGGTGTTCAGCCATGACGATCGCCACCTTTCCGTGTTCGGCGAGGTGCGGCTGATACGGACGATTCTCCTCCCGGCCGGGGCTATCCGCGCCCTCTCGACCGCGCCGCCCGCGCGATGGCCACGACCGCCTTCTCCAAGGCGTACTCGGGGTCGTCCCCGCCGCCCTTCACTCCCGCGTCGGCCTCGGCGACGGCCCGCAGCGCGACGGACACGCCGTCCGGCGTCCAACCCCGCATCTGCTGCCGCACCCGGTCGATCTTCCACGGCGGCATCCCCAGCTCCCGCGCGAGATCCGCCGGCCTGCCACCCCGGGCGGACGACAGCTTCCCGATGGCCCGCACCCCCTGCGCCAGCGCACTGGTGATCATCACCGGCGCCACCCCGGTCGCCAGCGACCATCTGAGCGCCTCCAGCGCCTCCGCGGCCCGGCCCTCCACCGCCCGGTCGGCGACGGTGAAGCTCGACGCCTCGGCCCGCCCGGTGTAGTAGCGCCCGACGACGGCCTCGTCGATCGTCCCCTCGACGTCGGCGACCAGCTGGGACACGGCGGAAGCCAGCTCCCGCAGATCACTGCCGATCGCGTCGACCAGCGTCTGGCAGGCCTCGGGCGTGGCGGACCGTCCCACCGCCCGGAACTCCTGCCGGACGAAGGCCAGCCGGTCCGCCGGCTTCGTCATCTTCGGGCACGCCACCTCCCGCGCCCCCACCTTGCGCGCGGCGTCCAGCAGTCCTTTGCCCTTGGCTCCGCCCGCGTGCAGCAGCACGAGCGTGATCTCCTCGGCGGGTGCCCCGAGGTACGCCTTCACGTCCTTGATCGTGTCGGCCGACAGATCCTGCGCGTTCCGGACGACGACGACCTTCCGCTCCGCGAACAGCGAGGGGCTCGTCAGCTCGGCGAGCGTCCCGGGCTGCAACTGGTCCGACGTCAGGTCACGTACGTCCGTGTCGGCGTCGGAGGCCCGGGCAGCGGCCACCACCTCCTGCACGGCACGATCGAGCAGCAGGTCCTCCTGGCCCACGGCGAGCGTCACCGGGGCGAGAGGGTCGTCATTCGCAGTCTTCCTGGCCATCGCGCCAAGCATGGCATGCGCCACTGACAACGGGGGCGGCCGGTCGAGGTCGGGTGAGGCATCGGGTGAGACGTGGGGTGCGCCCTCGTCACGCCTGCCCCGCGGCGACGAGGGTGCACAGAGCGATCAGCATGAGGGGGACGGCGACGGCACCCGTCCGGTCGCACGGCCGTAGGCGGCTCGCGGCCCGAACGACGATGAGCACCGCGGCGAGCAGGATCTGCGCGGTCCATACGACCGTGTTCATGGCCTCGGCTCCTCGATGTGGCGGTCGACCTACATCCAGGAGACGCGGAAAGCACCGCCGGATGTGACACGCCTACCGGCCGACTCCGAAGCCGCCCGCCCGATCCCACCGGCCCGTCGTACCACTACGGCTCCTCCCGCCACCCCTCCCACTCCCCCGCGAACTCGTCCAGCTCCGCGGGATCCAGCCGCCCCTCCTCGTCCCGCAGCACGACGAGCCACTGCGCGTCCTCGGCGTCGTCCTCCCCGGCCAGCGCGTCCCGCACCAGTCGCGGTTCCTCCGTCACCCCGAACCGCTCCCCGAGCGCCTGGGCCACATCCTCCGCGGCATCCCGGTCGGGCAGCACCAGCACATGTCTCACATCACTCACGCACTCATTGTCCGGCACCACCGACGGACGACCATCGCGCGCTCAGCCCTTGGCCACCAGCTGCACGTCGAGCTCGATCCGGATGCTCGGCCCGACCACCGCGATCCCCCGGGCCAGCATCGACTGCCAGCTCACCGTGAAGTCGTCGCGGTGCAGCTCCGTCGTGGCCCGGCAGGCCGCGCGCAGCTCGCCCTCCATGCCGTTGCCGAGCCCGAGGTACTCCGTGTCGAGCGTCACCGTCCGTGTCACCCCGTGCAACGACAGCGCCCCCGTGACCGCCCACCGGTTGCCGCCCTTGTGCGTGCACCGCTCGCTGTAGAACTCCAGCGTCGGAAAGCGCCGCACGTCCAGGAAGTCCGCCGACCGCAGATGGTCGTCGCGCATCCTGACGTTGGTGTCGATGGACGCCGCGTCGATCACCACGTGCATCGCCGAGTGCTCCACCGGGTCGGCGATCCGCACCGCCCCCGCGAAGGAGTTGAAGCGGCCGTGGATCCGCGCCAGCCCGATGTGCCGCGCGGTGAACCCGATCGAGGAGTGCGCGGGCTCGACCTCCCAGTCCCCGGGCGCGGGCAGCTCCGCGGGCCGGGCGACCTGGAGGGTGACGTCACCGAGCGAGGCGAGCGAGTTCTCCGTGACCGTCGCACTCGCCCGGTACGGCGTGTATCCCTCGGCCGACACCGCGAGCCGGTACTCCCCTGCCGGCACCGTCGCCAGGAACGACCCGTAGGGATCCGTACCGCCGCCGACCACCTTGCGTCCCAGCGTGTCGCTGACCGCGAACTCGGCATGGGTCAGCGGCTCGTTGACCGGGTCGAGCACCCGGCAGCTGAGCACCCCGGCGCTCGGCGGGGTCCGCACCGCCGCCAGGGGACTCGTCCGTTGCACCCGGTTCGTTCGGCTTCCCAGCCAGCGACCGATCATCTACGACACCCCTGCACGACTCGACATCATCCGTTGCCGAAGAGGCATTCGACCACCGATGGTGCTTGCGGGGCAACACGCGGTCACATCGCGGGAAGCCGACGCATGCGGGCACCTGCCGGCACTGTGCGCATCCGCCGGCATCTGTGCGCACCTGCGGGCATCTGTGCGCACCCGCAGGCACTGCGCACCCGTGGCCCGAATCAGCCGTTCGCGCCGCTGTTCCGCACCGTCGGGACGGCGTCCAGCTCGATACCGAACCGGTCCCGGTAGACGGCCAGCACCTCCTCGTCCGTGGTCAACTCCCGCTCCTCCCGCCTCCCGTCGGCGTCCGTCGTCTTGAAGGTGCGGCCGCTGAGCGTGATCCGCCCTCCGTCCCGCGTCACCCGGGAGCACACCAGTGACTGGGTGAAGTGCGAGGCCGGTGACGTGCTGTGCCACCACGCCCCGGCCACGAAGTCACCGAGCACCCGGGGCCGCACCTCCAGGCGGTACTGCGGCCTGCCGTTCACGACGACGTCCAGGTCGGCCGCCTGGGCCACGTCGTGTCCGCCCCGCACCCCCGCCCGGTCCGGCCCCGCCTCGACGATCCGGAACGTGCCGCCGGGATCCTCCTGCTCTCCTCTCTCCCCGAACGCCAGCGGATGATGGCTGTGCGCCCCGAACCCGACGTCGGCCAGCCACTCGCCCGCGTCCACGGTCCCGACCCGCAGCGCGAGATGGTCGTACGGAATCCCGAGCCGCCCCTCCTCCGCGTACACCCGCGCCGCGAGCAGCGTGACCTCGAAACCGAGCGCGGCGAGCAACATCCCGAAGGCGCCGTTGAGTTCGTAGCAGAACCCACCCCGCCGCGCCCCCACCACCTTGTCCAGCAGGTGTTTCTCCTCCAGCACGATCTCCTCACCGAGGTGGACCGACAGGTTCTCGAAGGGCACGGCCCGCAGATGGCGCACCTGCAACTCGCGCAGCGCGCCGGCGGTGGCACCGGCCCTGTCGGCGGACCACTGCTCGATGCCCAGGCGGCGGAGATACGCGTCGACCTCTGTGGAGTTCATGTCCTCAGTCTCGCGCCACCCGAAGGTCTCCGCCGCCCGCACCGGCAACCGCGAGCGCCCCGTCCCGGTCGGTCCGCAGCACCACCGCGCCTCCGGCCCGCAGTGCCGCGACCGTACTGGGGGCAGGGTGGCCGTAGGTGTTGTCGGCGCCCGTCGAGATGAGTGCCAGCCGCGGGGCCACCCACCGTATGAGCTCGGGATCCTGGTAGGCCGACCCGTGGTGGGCGACCTTGAGCACATCCACCCCGCCCAGTCGCGGGCCCGCCGGTGATCTCAACAGGGCCTGCTGCGCCGGGGGTTCGAGATCGCCGAGGAGCAGGAACCGCAGCCCGCCCGAGCGCACCAGCATCGCCACGCTGGCGTCGTTCGGCCCCTCCGGCACCGGCGCCGGGCCCGTCGGCGGCCACAGCACCTCCCAGGACAGCTCCCCGCTGCGCCGCCGCTCACCCGCCAGGGTGGACGTCACGGGAACGCTCCTGGCCGCCGCCTCCCTTCTCACGAACTCGGCCTGGTCCGCGGGCTCTTCGAACCCGGTCGTCTCGATCGCCCCCACCGAGCGTCCGCGCAGCACCCCGGGCAGCCCCGCCACATGGTCGGCGTGGAAGTGGGTCAGCACGACCAGCGGAATCCTGGTGATGCCGAGCGTGCGCAGACAGTGGTCGACGAGCTTCGGATCGGGCCCCGCGTCCACGACCACCCCCGTGCCCTCGCCCGCCGCGAGGACCGCCGCGTCACCCTGCCCCACGTCACACATCGCCAACCGCCAGCCGGGCGGCGGCCAGCCCGTGATCACTCGGGTCAGCGGCGGCGGCTGCACCATCACCAGCAGGAGCAGCAGCCCGCAGATCCCGCACAGCCACGGATGACCGAGCAGCCGCCGGCCCACCAGCAGGACGACCGCCGTGACGAGGCCGAGCAGGGCCGCTCCCGCCCAGGTGTCCGGCCAGTCCACTCCCCCGCCGGGCAGCGCCGCCCCGGTACGGGCGGTCTCCGCGATCCACTCGGCGGGCCAACTCGCGCACCAGGCCAGCGCCTTGGCCACCGGCATCACCAGGGGCGCCGTCGCCAGCGCCGCGAAGCCCAGCACGGTGGCCGGCGCGACCGCGAACTCCACCAACAGGTTGCACGGCACCGCCACCAGGCTCACCCGCGCCGACAGCACGGCCACCACCGGCGCGCACAGGGCCTGCGCGGCGGCCGCCGCGGCCAACGCCTCCGCCAGACGCGGCGGCACCCGGCGCCGTCTCAGCGCGAGGCTCCACCGGGGCGCCAGAGTGAGCAGAGCGCCGGTGGCCAGCACGGAGAGCAGGAAGCCGTAACTCCGCGCCAGCCACGGGTCGTACAGCACCAGGAGCAGGACGGCCGTCGCCAGCGCCGGGATCAGTGACTTCCGGCGTCCCGTCGCGAGCGCGAGCAGCGCGACGCCTCCGCAGGCCGCGGCCCGCAGCACACTCGGGTCCGGTCGGCACACGACGACGAACGCCAGGGTGAGCACGCCGCCGGCCACCGCCGTCCCCCGCAGCGACAGTCCGACACGGGGCGCGAGCCCTCGGCGCTCGACGTGCTGGGCCAGTCCGGGCGGCCCGATGAGCAGGGCCAGGATGATCGTGAGATTGCTGCCGGACACGGCGAGCGTGTGGGCGAGATCGGTCTCCTTGAACGCCTCGTCCAGTTCCGGAGTGATCCGCGCGGTGTCCCCGACCACCAGCCCCGGCAGCAGCGCCCGGGCATCCGCCGACAGCGCGTCCGTGGCCTCCCGCAGCCCCGCGCGCAACCGCCCCGCGAACCGCTGCGCCCCCGGCGGCTCCCCCATCACCTCCGGCGCCGCCCGGCCCCGCACCCGCAGCACGGCGGCCACCCGGTCGCCTCCCACGGCGGCGGGCACCAACCGCGCGCTCACCCGCAACCGCGTGGACGGCAACAGCCCCAGCCAGGGGGAACGCCCCGGCCCCTCGGCCGCCGGGCGCGCACCGGACGCCGCGGCTCCGGCCTCGGACCCACCCGATCCGCTCGATCCACTCGATCCACTCGATCCACTCGATCCGTCGACGCCCGATCCGCCACCAACCGATCCGCCGCCGCTCCTGTCCCGCGCATCGACGATCACCAGCACCGGCGTCCGCGTCGCCACCGTCCTCCCGTCCACTCCCTCGACGCGTCGCACCTCGGCGTTGATCAGTACGGACGTCGGTGCCGCGTGGTTCCCGACGATCCGAGGCCGGGTGAGCCGGGGATCTGAGGTCACCTCGATCTCGACGGTCGCCGTGGCGTACTCCCGCGCCAGCGCGGGCACCGGCCCCCGCCGCAGATCGGCCCCGTGCAGCCCGGCCGACACCGCCGCCGCCCCGACACAGAGCAGCACGGCGGCGACCGACGCACGCGCCCAGGCGACCCGAGCGGACCAGGCACCGGGCGAGGTACCCCTCGCGGGATTCGGAGTGTCCCGCGCAGGGTCCGAGGTGCCTCCGCCGCGAGCCACTGCGCCTCCCGCGGACACCGAGGCCCCTCCCGCCGGCGCCAACCGCACCCGCGAGGCCACGAGAAGAGCCCCGGCCACGACAAGACACCCGAACGCGAGCCCGGCCGTCCACCCCGGCGAGGCGCCCAGCGTCAACGCGGCCGTGGCCCAGGCCGCCAGGGCCGGCGGCACGAGCCGTAGATCCGCCGGCCCCTCCTGCCGTGGGTGCGCCGCCCCGAGCCGTCCCCCAGAACCGGCGTGGACAGCCGAGCGGGACCGGGACGCGTCCTGCCCGAAGGGCACGCCGTGCTCAGACAGCACGTCCGGCTCGGGCAGCACGTCCGGCCTGGGCAGCACGTCCGGCTCGGACCGCGCACCGGCGAGGTGCCTCCCCGCGGCGCTCATGGCCGTACGAGATTCCGCAGATCGGCGAAGCGCCGGTCGCCGATGCCGTTGACCTCGCGCAACTCGTCCACCGAGCGGAAACCACCGTGCTGCGTCCGGTAGTCGAGGATGTGCTGGGCCAGCACGGGCCCGACGCCGGGAAGCGTGTCGAGCTGGTCCACGGTCGCCGTGTTGAGGGAGACGGGCGCCGCCGGTGCCACGCCCCCCGCCGGGCCTCCCGAACCGCCCACCCCACTCGCGCCCCCGACGGCCGTACCAGCCACGCCGGGTGCCGCCACCGCCGCAGGGCCGCCGACGACCACCTGCTCGCCGTCGACGAGGAAGCGGGCACGGTTGAGGCCGTCCGTGTTCGTCCCGGACTTCACCCCACCGGCCGCACGCAAGGCGTCGGTGACCCGTGAGCCGGCCGGTAGACGATGCACCCCGGGCTCGCGGACCTTGCCGCTGACGTCCACGACGATCTCGGCACCCGCCGTGGCCCCGCCACCAGGCGCGCCCGGTGGACCCACCGATCCGCCCGGCACCGCGGTCGCGCCGTGCCCCTTCTCCTCGTACGGCCGTACCGCCCGCACCACCTCGGGCGCACTGACGGCCTCGGTCCGGCCGCTCCAGAAGTGCAGCACGGCGAACGCGGCGGCGACCACGAGCAGCACCGAGAGCGCGAGCACACCCCGCCGCTCCAGACCGCACCGCGTCTGGAGCCACACCGGCATCCGCTCCCGCAGCGCGAGCCCGACTCCCCACCGCGGGCCGTCCGCTGCCCCGGCAACGCCGCCGGCGCGGGCCCCACCACCGACGCCATGGACCTCGCGGTCGGCCTCACGGGCGACCTCAACACCCGTTTCCCTGACACCCGGTTCCCCCACACCCGGTTCGGCGAACAACGCCTCTGCCCGCTGCCGAAGCGCCTCCGCCGACGCCTGCCGGCCCCGGTACCGAACCCCGGATCGGGGCCGCGCGGGCGACGGTCGCCCGCGAGAGGGTGAACGGTGATGACGGGCCCGGCCGTCGGAGGCGGGCCCGCGTCCCGGGCCACTGGTCGCAACGGCTGTACGTGAACGTGATCGAAGTGCCATGCGCCGAGGATCGGGCACACCGGCACCTTCGCGATGATCTTGGTCAATTCCCGGGGATTACCGCCCGGTTGTGGATAACTCCGTCACCCTCACGAGTGATCGAGCCGGTGGAGCGAACCGGTGGGACGAGCCGGTGGAACAAGTCGGTGGAACAAGTCGAGTGATCCACCTGAACGACCGACCAGGACCGGCGACCGCCGGTCTCACCGCGGCGAGACCACGACTCCCAGCAGTCCGGGCCCGGTGTGCGCCCCGATCACCGCCCCCACCTCGCTCACATGCAGATCGGCGAGGCCCGGCACCCGCGCCCGCAGCCGGTCCGCCAGGGCCGACGCCCGGTCGGGGGCCGCGAGATGGTGGACAGCGATGTCGACCTGCGCGCTGCCCGCCCGGTCGGCCACGATCTCCTCCAGACGGGCGATGGCCTTCGACGCCGTCCGCACCTTCTCCAGCGGCTCGATCCGACCGCCGTCGAGTTGCAGCAGCGGCTTCACGGAGAGCGCGGAGCCGAACAGGGCCTGCGCGGCCCCGATCCGGCCGCCGCGGCGCAGAAAGTCGAGGGTGTCGACGTAGAAGTAGGCGGAGGTCCCCGCTGCCCGTTTCTCCGCCGCCGTGACGGCCTCGTCCACCGTGCCGCCCGACTCCGCCACCTCGGCCGCCGCGAGCGCGCAGAAGCCGAGCGCCATCGCGACCATCCCGGTGTCCACCACCCGCACCGGCACCGGTGCCTCGCGCGCCGCCACGACGGCCGCGTCGTAGGTGCCGGAGAGCTCGGCGGACAGATGCAGGGAGACGATGCCGGTGGCGCCCGCTTCGGCGACCTTGCGATAGGTCTCCGCGAACAGCTGCGGACTGGGCCGCGAGGTGGTGACGGGCCGCCGCTTCTGAAGCGCCTGGGCCAGTGAACGGGTCGAGATCTCGGTGCCCTCGTCGAGCGCCTGGTCGCCGAGGACCACGGTCAGCGGCACCGTGGTGATGCCGTGGCGCTCCATCGTCCGCTGCGGCAGGTAGGCCGTTGAATCCGTGACGATCGCGACATGGCGGGACATGAGCTGGAGGTTACCTGCCGTAGCGCCCGGGCGGCAGCCCGGCCCCTCTCACCTGGACTCCAGTGTCCGGATCAAGTCGTGCTCTCGGGGCGGGTCTTCTTCTGCCAGGGATAGGTGGGACGCGGGCTCGGCGGGGTGATGGCCGGCCGCGCGGGCTCACCGGCGGGGCGGTCCTCGGTCGCCTCCGGCCAGGTCTGCCGGTCCGTGGCTCCGGCGGCACCGGGGGCCTCCGGCCACGAGGGCGGCGGTGTGGTGGCCGTGGGCTCCGCGGTCGTCCAGTGCCGCAGTGCTCCCGCCTCCACGTCGATCTGCGTGCTCAGGGACTCCAGGTCGTCGTCGGCGAACCGGTGGGCCCGGTCACGGGCCGCCCAGCGCAGCGAGTCCGCCGACTTGGTGATGCGCGTGGTGCGCTCACGCAGGGCGGGCAGCCGCTCGGCGAGGGTGGCGCGGTCGGGTTCGGACTCCAGCCGGCGCAGTTCGGCGTCCAGCTCGTGTCCGTGGGCGCTGAGGCGCTCGAAGAGCCCGAGGGACTCCTTGAGGGACTCGTCCTCGGCCACGCCCGCGTGCAGCGCGTCCTGAGTGGCGCGCATCGAGGTGCGCAGCTTCAGCCGCAGCTGGGCGATCTCGCCCGCCGGACCGAGCTGGGCGAAGGACTTGGCGCGCAGCGTGTGGTCCTCGACGGTGCGCCGGGCCTGGGTGATGGTGCGGTCCACCCCGCGCTTGGCGGCGCCGACCGCCTTCACCGTCGCGTAGGCGCCGAGCACCACGAGGAGCACGAAGAGCAGGGTGACTACGGCGATCACTGCTTCCACGAACTCCTCCTCGAACCGGTCACGGCACGTTCCGCGCCGCTCTTCCACGGTAAACGCAACAGGCAGGTCCGGAGTTCCACCAGAACCCCGAACCTGCCCGTAGGGGACCACCCCGAGACACCCACGCCCCGGCCGCGATCCCGCCGCTTGCACCTACGCCGAATACGCCTGGGCCGAAACGCTCACACCAGGACGATCACGCTCAAGATCACGCCGGAACGATGTTGACCAGCTTCGGCGCCCGCACGATCACCTTGCGAATACCCGCACCGTCCAGCGCCGCCACGACCTTCTCGTCGGCCAGCGCGACCTTCTCCAGCTCGTCCTCGGAGATGGACGGCGCGACCTCCAGCCGGGCCTTGACCTTGCCCTTGATCTGCACGACGCAGGTCACGGTCTCGTCCACGACGTACGCCGGGTCCGCGACCGGGAAGTCCTGGTGGACCACCGAGTCGGTGTGGCCCAGCTTGCGCCACAGCTCCTCGGCGATGTGCGGGGCCAGCGGCGCGACCAGCAGGACCAGCGGCTCGGCGATGGAGCGCGGCACCGCGCCACCCGCCTTGGTCAGGTGGTTGTTCAGCTCGGTGACCTTGGCGATGGCGGTGTTGAACCGCAGGCCCTCCAGATCCTGGCGCACCCCGTCGATGGCCTTGTGCAGGGCCCGCAGGGCGTCCTCGGCGGGCTCCGCGTCCACCACCGTGACCTCACCGGTGGCCTCGTCGACGACGTTGCGCCACAGCCGTTGCAGCAGCCGGAACTGGCCGACCACCGCGCGCGTGTCCCACGGCCGGGAGACGTCCAGCGGCCCCATCGCCATCTCGTACAGGCGCAGTGTGTCGGCGCCGTACTCCTCGCAGATCGACTCCGGAGTGACCGCGTTCTTCAGGGACTTGCCCATCTTGCCCAGCAGCTTGGAGACCTTCTCGCCCTGGTAATAGAAGGCGCCGTCGCGCTCCTCCACCTCGGCGGCCGGCACCGGGAAGCCACGGCTGTCCCGGTAGACGAAGGCCTGGATCATGCCCTGGTTGTACAGCTTGTGGAACGGCTCCGCGGAGGAGACGTGCCCCAGGTCGAACAGGACCTTGGACCAGAAGCGCGCGTACAGCAGGTGCAGCACGGCGTGCTCGGCGCCGCCGACGTACAGGTCGACGCCGCCGTGCGGCTGGCCCTCGCGCGGGCCCATCCAGTACTGCTCGATCTCCGGGTCGACCAGCTGCCGGTCGTTGTGCGGGTCCAGGTAGCGCAGCTCGTACCAGCAGGAACCGGCCCAGTTGGGCATGGTGTTGGTCTCACGCCGGTACTTCTTCGGCCCGTCGCCCA
Organism: Streptomyces lincolnensis; assembly: GCF_001685355.1. GTDB lineage: Bacteria > Actinomycetota > Actinomycetes > Streptomycetales > Streptomycetaceae > Streptomyces > Streptomyces lincolnensis. The sequence goes on from NZ_CP016438.1 coordinate 3,516,936, forward strand.
GGTCCAGGGTGACGTTGACCCAGTCCTCGTTGCGCGACAGGGGCGTCTCGGGCTGGGTGTCGGCGTCGTCCGGCTCGAAGGTGCGCGGCGAGTAGTCCTCGACCTCGGGCAGCTCCAGGGGCAGCATCGACTCGGGCAGCGCGTGGGCGATGCCCTCCTCGTCGTAGACGATCGGGAAGGGCTCACCCCAGTAGCGCTGGCGGCTGAACAGCCAGTCGCGCAGGCGGAAGTTGACGGTGCCCTCGCCGATGCTCTTGCGCTCCAGCCATTCGGTGATGCGCGCCTTGGCGTCGACGACGCCCAGGCCGTCCAGGGAGACCTCGTCGGCGGAGGAGTTCACGATCTTCGCGTCGTAGGAGACGAAGGCGTCGTCCCACTCCGCGGTGTCGGTGCCACGGCCGTCGCTGGGCTCGACCACACAGCGGATCGGCAGCTCGAAGGCGCGCGCGAACGCGAAGTCACGCGTGTCGTGCGCCGGGACGGCCATGATCGCGCCGGTGCCGTAGCCCATCAGGACGTAGTCGGCGATGAAGACGGGGACCTGCTCGCCGTTGACCGGGTTGGTCGCGTACGCGCCGGTGAAGACGCCGGTCTTGTCCTTGGCCTCGGCCTGCCGCTCGACGTCCGACTTCGAGGCGGCCTGCGCGCGGTACGCGGCGACGGCCTCGCCCGGAGTGGCGTGACCGCCGGTCCAGACGTCGTGCGTGCCCTCGGGCCAGGCGGTCGGCGTGAACTTCTCGACCAGCGGGTGCTCGGGGGCCAGCACCATGTAGGTCGCGCCGAACAGGGTGTCCTGGCGCGTGGTGAAGATCGTGACGGCTTCGCCGTCGATCGGGAAGTCGACGCGGGCGCCCTCGGAGCGGCCGATCCAGTTGCGCTGTTGCAGCTTGATGGCCTCGGGCCAGTCCAGCTCCTCCAGGTCGTCCAGCAGCCGGTCGGCGTAGGCGGTGATGCGCATGTTCCACTGGCGCAGCTTGGCCTTGAAGACGGGGAAGTTGCCGCGCTCGGAGCGGCCGTCGGCGGTGACCTCCTCGTTGGCCAGCACGGTGCCCAGTCCGGGGCACCAGTTGACCGGCGCGTCCGAGGCGTACGCCAGTCGGAACTCGCCCAGGACGTCGGCGCGCTCGGCGGCGGTCAGCTCGCCCCACGCGCGCGCGTGCCCCGGTACGGCACGCTCACCGGTCTCGAACTGGGCGACCAGCTCGGAGATCGGGCGGGCCTTGTCCGCCTCGACGTCGTACCAGGAGTTGAAGATCTGCAGGAAGATCCACTGGGTCCACTTGTAGTACTCCGGGTCGATCGTGGCGAACGACCGGCGCTTGTCGTGGCCCAGGCCCAGCCGGCGCAGCTGGGACTTCATGTTGCTGATCGCGGCCTCGGTGGTGATACGAGGGTGCTCACCGGTCTGCACGGCGTGCTGCTCGGCGGGCAGGCCGAAGGCGTCGAAGCCCAGGGTGTGCAGGACGTTGTGGCCGGTCATGCGCTGGTAGCGGGCGAAGACGTCGGTGGCGATGTAGCCCAGGGGGTGGCCGACATGCAGGCCAGCACCGGAGGGATACGGGAACATGTCCATGATGAACTTCTTGGGCCGGGCGGCCACCTCGGGGTCACCCACCAGGTCACCCTTGGGGTTCGGCGCCGCATAGGTGCCCTCGGCGTCCCAGAAGTCCTGCCAGCGTGCCTCGATGTCGGCCGCCACGGCAGCCGTGTAGCGGTGCGGCGCGGCCACCTCGGCGGCAGCGGAATTCGTCTCGCTCATGATCCTCAAAGCTCCATCGATCGTCTCTGCCAGCGGCTGTGACACTCGGGAAACGAAAAATCCCCTCGCACAGGAGGGGACGCCGCGCCGATGCCGACCTGCCGTTCACCGGCGGTCGGGACTGATCAGCGCGGCCCGCTAAGCAGAAGGCGTACGGCACGCATGGCGTTAGGGTACCGCAGCCGTTGAGCAAGCCGCGACGCGCTTACGTATGCCTTCTTGGCACCGGGTGCCGCCTCGCCACCGACGTCGAGTACGACCGCCCCACGCCCGACAGGAGCTGAACCAAGGTCAATGATTACCCGGCGTAACAGCCACTAAGGGACATCACAACAGCCTCATTGTCGTTTGATAACAGCGCAATAACTCAAACCTCGTACCCATCGGTATGGCGCCACTTAGAGTGCGGCAGCGGGACCGCTTTCCCGAAACTGCTCGGAGTTGCCCCCATGAACCCTCGTCGTAGTAACAGCTCGCTCCCCCAGTCGGGCCGGTCGGCCTATGGGGTGGCGTCGGCTGTCGTCCTGCTCCTCATACCCGTGTCCGTGCTGGTGGGAGGTGACAGGTTCCGTGATTTCCTGAACTTCGGCGCGGGCGTCCTGTCCCTCGTCTCGCTCAGCTGTTCGGTGATCTGGGGCCTGGTCGCCCAGGACCGGATCTTCCTGGACACCCGCCAAAGGATCATCGGGCAGGCGGTGCACCGGACGACCGCGGTCGCCTCGATCGCGTTCCTGCTGCTGCACATCACCACCAAGATCGCGCTGGACCACACGCAGCTGATCGCCGCGCTGATCCCGTTCTCACTCGGTGTCACCGGCACCGAGGGCCTGATCGGCCTCGGCTCGCTGGCCGGCCTGCTGATGATCTTCGTGGGCATCACCGGCGCGCTGCGCAGCAGGTTCGCCTCCCCCGCCCCGGTGGCGGCCCGCTGGCGGGCCATGCACATGCTGGCCTACCCGGCCTGGTGCGCGGCGCTGATCCACGGCCTCTACGCGGGTCGCGCGGCCAAGCCGACCTTCGTCATCCTGTACGGCCTCTCGGTGCTCGGCGTCACCGCGGCCCTCGCTCTGCGCGCGGCCCCGCGCCCGTTCAAGCGCCAGGTCGCCGACCGCATCTCCGCGTTCCTGGGCAGCGAGGAGCGTCCGGGCCGCGAGGGCCTGGAGGAGAGTCGCGCCAGGCTCGCCGACTCGGGGCGGCCGGGCTACGACCGGCAGCTTCCGGGTTACGACAGGCAGCTGCCGGGCTACGAGAATCAGCGGTCGACCGGCTCCCAGCCCCGGGTGCCCTCGTACGACGCTCCCCCCGCGGCGCCGGAACCCGCGAACGGCTTCGCGGCCGCCTACCGGGCCGTCTCGACCCCGCGCACGCAGCAGCCGTACGCCGACCAGACCGCCCGCATGGACCTGCCGATGGACATGCAGCCCACCGAGGCCATCCCGCTCGTGGACAGCGGCGGCAGCACGTCGGGCAACTGGCCGATCCCGTCCCCGCCGCCGGTCGGCGAGGCGCCTCCGTCGGCCTACGACCCGCTCCAGGACACCGGCTACAACATCCCGGCCTACGGCAGTCAGCCCGCGAACGGCTACGGCGGAAGTGACGTGTACGACACCGGTGAGACAAACACCCTGTACGGCACGTACAACCCGAACGACACGTACAACAGCGGTCCCGCCAATGAACCATCGCCCGGTCAGTCGTACGACTTCGACGCCCCGGGCTCGGGCGAACCTTGGAACACGCCTTCCGGAGGCTATAGGTGAACGAGGCCCTGCCCGACGTCCCGGAAGTCCGCGTCGTCGGACTTCCCCAGCTCACGTCTGGCTTCGACCTTGTCGAGAGACTTGACCTGCCCATGCACCTGAAGGTGCACGGGCCGCTCGAACCCATGGGCGGAGAGCAGCTCGCGCAGCTTTCCGAGCGCATCAACCTCAAGGGCCGCGGCGGCGCGGGCTTCCCCTTCCACAAGAAGCTGCGTTCGGTCGCGGAGGCGGCGATCAAACGCGGTGTACGGCCGGTCGTCGTCGTCAACGGCAGTGAGGACGAACCGGCCTGCCGCAAGGACACGGTGCTCATCAACCGTGCCCCGCATCTCATCCTGGACGGCGCGCTGCTGTGCGCCGAGGCCCTGGGTGCCCGCACGCTCGTGGTGGGGGTCACCCGGGAGTCGACACAGCGCTCCATGGAGGCCGCGCTCGCCGAACGCGGCCTCAGCAACGGCCGCCGATCCGCTCTACGCGCGCGCGTGCAGCGCAATCCGGTCCGCATGGTCACCGGCGCCGCCGCGTCGCTGATCCGCTCCATCGACGGCGGCCCGGCGATCCCGCCCGGCCGCAAGGTCAGCGCCTCGCAGAACGGCGTCGGCGGCGCCCCCACCCTGCTGTCGAACGCCGAGACCTTCGCCCAGCTCGCCATCGCCGCCCGCATCGGCCCGGAGCGCTACGGCAACACCGGTCTGTACGACGAGCCGGGCACCGTCATGCTCACCGTCTCCGGCGCGGTCGCCCGCCCCATGGTGATCGAGGTCCCCACGGGCGTACCGCTGCGCTACGTCCTCCAGCTCGCCGGTGCCCCGCCGGTCCCGCAGGGCGTGCTGACCGGCGGCTACCACGGCAAGTGGATCGACGCGGCGACGGTCAACGAGGCGATCGTCTCCCGCAACTCGCTCGACGCGGTGGGCGGCGCGCTCGGCGCCGGCGCGATCCTGCCGATCACTCAGGAGACCTGCCCGCTGGGCGAGTCGCTGCGTGTGGCGCAGTGGCTGGCCGAGGAGAGCGCGGGGCAGTGCGGTCCCTGCTACCTCGGTCTGCCGGCCGCCGCACGCGGCATGGAGGACATCATCAACGGCGGCGGCCCGGCCGCCCTGGAGGCCCTCAAGCAGGTCGCGAAGAACGTGAAGCGGCGCGGCGCCTGCTCGCACCCCGACGGCTCCGCGATGTTCCTGGAATCGACCATCAAGGCGTTCACGGACGACCTCGCCGCGCACGTCCTGGGCAACGGCTGCGGGCGCCCCGTGGAGGGCGTTCTGCCTCTCTTCGAGGGCGGAAGGGCTCCTACGGGCATCCCCGGCGGCGCGGAGTCCGAGGAGAACGGTCCCAGCCGGCAGAAGATCTACGTCGACTGGACGCTGTGCCGGGGCCACGGTCTGTGCGCGGACATCCTCCCGGAGGTCTTCGAGCTCGGCGCCGACGGCTTCCCGACCGTCGCGCAGGCCCAGGTGCCCCGCTACGCGGAGGCCAAGGCCCTGCGGGCGGTCCGGCGTTGCCCCGCGCTCGCCCTGCGCATCGAGGACCAGACGGAGCGCGCACCCTCGCGCAACAACCTGCCGGTCCTCTCCCAGGGCCGCGGCCGCCGCGCCCTGGGCCGCTGAGCACCACGCGACCGAAAGAGACGGCGAGAGACGGCGAGAGAGGGGCCGCCCGGAGATCCGGGCGGCCCCTCTTTCGCCACCTCAACTGCCCCCGGAAACGCGAAGATCCCGCCGGATCGAAGATCTGACGGGATCTGTCTGTGGAGCTAAGGAGAATTGAACTCCTGACCTCCTGCATGCCATGCAGGCGCTCTACCAACTGAGCTATAGCCCCTTGCGGTGTTCCGCGGGTTTCCCCGGCGGCGACGCCAACATTACCGGGCCACCGGGGAGAGCACCAAATCGTTTCCGCCCTGTCCGCATCCGAGGGCTTGTGCCCGCTTACGCGGTGACGAACGAGTAGAACCGTTTGAGCGTGCAGTGCTCTTCGAGGAGCCGGCCGTAGATCGGCTCCCCCTCCAGCTCGCGGTACGTCTCGATCGGGTCGCCCTTTATGATCAGCGCCCGCGCGCACTCCTCGCACCAGTACTGGTACTCCGGATTGACCGGTTCCATGTCCCGGACGATGGGCGTACCACTGCCGCACCAATCGCACTTTCGCCTGTGTGCACCCATCGATCAGCTCCAGCTGTGGCCGCAGGCCGTGCACACGTAGGAGATCCCGCCGTTGTCGCCGAGGACTTGGGCCACGTGGAGGGAACCGCAGGAAGGGCAGATGAGGCGGGTGACCGTGTCCCGTGTCGACGCTGCTTCAAGGAGGTGGCCGACCTCCCTGAGGATGCTCGCAGGCATCACCGCTCCCTCCCGTCGGGCCGCGCCCCCTTCCGGCCGTTTGATTCTGCCACGGCCGGGCCAATACGGTCAGCGACGCCTCAGTACCAGTCCGGACACGGCACCCACAGCAGCCGTCCCGGCCAGCGCGAACACGCATACCGAAAGCGCCTCCGCAGAGGTATACGCCCCGAAGCCCCCGAGTGACTCAAGCCGGTTCAAGAACAGTGTGCCGAACACGGCGACTCCGATCAGCTGGCCGAGCTGCGTGACCGTGGCGAGCAGACCGCTGGCGTCCGCCGCGTGCTCGGGCGGCACCGTCGCCAGTGCCCGGGTGAGCGTCGGGCTGAAGGCGAGCGCGAGTCCGGCGCCCACACCGGCGTACGCCACGTACAGCAGCACACCGCCCTCGCCGCCGCCCCGCAGAGCCAGTCCGACGCCCATGACGCCCAGCGCGGTGATCACGAACCCGGCCGGGGTCAGCGCACGCTGCCAGGAGGCGGGCCAGCTTCGCCAGGTCAGACCGACCAGGCCGAAGACGATCGCGGTCGGCGCGAAGGTGAGACCGGCCCGCAGCGCGCTGTAGCCGAGACCGCCCTGGACATGCAGGGTGAGCGCGAACAGGAAGCCGCCGTTGACGGCCATGACGGCCAGCACACGGAAGACGGCGAGGCCCATGCCGGGCCGGCGCAGCACGCCCGGCGCGATCAGCGGGGCGCCGCCGCGCCGGGCCAGCCGGGACTCGTACCCGCAGAACACACCGAACAGCAGCGCGCCCGCGGCCAGCGACAGCCAGGACCACAGCGGCCAGTCCTCCTCCTGGCCGAGCACCAGCGGCACCGTGACCAACGACACGGCCGCCCCGAGCAGCACCAGGCCGGGCAGATCCAGTCCACGCGCCGGCGACCGCTCCGCCACCCGGTCCCCGTGCAGCAGGACACGGCCGCCGACGGCCAGCAGGACGACGCCCACCGGCACGTTGACGAGGAAGACCGGCCGCCAGCCGGTGCCGAACAGATCGGCGCTGACGAGGATTCCGCCGGCGACCTGACCGGCGGCGGCGCCGACGGCGAGGACCGCCGCGTAGGCACCGAGCGCCTTCGCCCTGGCCTCCGCGGTGAAATGGCGCTGGATCAGGCTGAGCACCTGCGGGATCATCACCGCCGATCCCGCGCCCTGCACCAGGCGGAACACGATCAGTTCGGTGGCGCCCTGCGCGAGACCGCAGGCGAGCGAGGCCGCCGTGAACAGAGCGAGCCCGGCGAGGTGGATCCGGCCGTGGCCGAAGCGGGCACCGAGGCGGGCACCGGTGATCAGCAGCACGGAGTAGGTGATGGCGTATCCGGCGATCACCAGCTGGAGTTCGCCGCCGGACGCGTCCAGTTCGGTGCCGATCGTGGGCGCCGCGACGTTCACGATGAACACGTCGAGCAAGGCCATGAACTGGGCGGCGAGGACGAGCGCGAGCAGCGGCCGGGACCGATTGTCAGTGGTGGACGCTTTACTGATCTCGGGACTTGCAACGGGTGAGGGGCCCGGGCCCGTTCGGGGTGGTGTCGTCATGCCGTCGAGCCTGACGACACCGCGGTACGGGTGCCGAGAGCCCGTCGATGCTGGTACTGACAGCACCTGGCAGGGGACGAGCCGGGTACCGAGGATGGTCGTGACGAGGGGGACGTGACGATGACGACGACACAGCGACGGCGGCCCGAGCTGGCCGCGTTCCTGCGCAGCAGGCGAGCCCGGGTGACACCGCAGGACGTGGGGATGCCACCGGGCCTGCGGCGCCGCACACCGGGGCTGCGCCGTGAGGAGGTCGCCCAGCTCTCGGGCGTGGGGGTCACCTGGTACACGTGGCTGGAGCAGGGACGGCCGATCAACGCCTCCGCGCAGGTACTGGACGCGGTCGCGCGCACACTCCGGCTCGACGCGCCGGAGCGCGAGCACCTGTACCACCTCGCCGAAGTCCCGTACGCCGCCGCCCCGGAGGCCCTCACCCGGGCTGTGGGCCCGGAGATCCAGGGCATCCTCGACGCCCTCGTTCCGCGTCCGGCCGTGGTCTACAACTCGCGGTACGACATCCTGGCCGCCAACTCCGTCTACCGGAGCCTGTTCCTCGCCGGGTCGTCACCGGCCCGGGGTCTTCCCAACGCGCTGTGGGAGTTGTTCGCGGTGCCCGAGGAGGACTGTCCCCTGATGTTCCGGGACACCGAGCTGCCGGTGATGGTGGCGACCCTGCGCGCGGCCTACGGCGTGCATGCCGGGGAGCCGGCCTGGGAGGGCTTCATACGCGGGCTGTCGGCGGCGAGCCCGCTGTTCGCGCGGCTGTGGGAGAGCGGCGACGTGGCCGAGCCCGGGCGACGGGTGAAGGGCTTTCGGCACGCGGAGCTGGGCGAGCTGCACATGACGTCGCTGTCCCTGTCGATCAACGGGATGCCGGAGTGCCGGATCGTGGTCTACACACCACAGGACGAGGGCACTGCGCGGCGCACGGCTCTGCTGGCCTGTGGGGCAACAGAAAATCCCGCCCCCTGAGGGACGGGATCTTCATCACCGATCTTTGACAACTCAACAGAGTGTCGATCTGTGGAGCTAAGGAGAATTGAACTCCTGACCTCCTGCATGCCATGCAGGCGCTCTACCAACTGAGCTATAGCCCCGGCTGCCACGCGGCTGAGCCGCATGGTGTTTCGCCCCGCTCGGCGGGGCGAACAAGAAGAACTTTAGCCTGCGACCTGCCAGAAAGTGAAATCCGGGTCTCCGGCGCCCCGGGGCCGCTCAGTCGTCGTCGCCGAGCACCGGTTCCGGGAGGGTGCCGGCGTTGTGCTCCAGCAGGCGCCAGCCTCGGGCGCCCTGGCCGAGCACGGACCAGCAGCAGTTGGAGAGGCCGCCGAGGCTCTCCCAGTGGTGGGCCTCCAGACCGAGCAGGCGCCCGATCGTGGTGCGGATCGTGCCGCCGTGGCTGACCACGACCAGCGTGCCCTCCTCGGGGAGCTTCTCGGCGTGCCGGACCACGACGGGGGCGGCCCGGTCGGCGACCTCCGACTCCAGTTCGCCGCCGCCCCGGCGGACCGGCTCGCCGCGCTTCCACGCGGCGTACTCCCCGCCGTGGCGGGCGATGATCTCCTCGTGGGTCAGCCCCTGCCAGACGCCCGCGTAGGTCTCACGCAGGCCCTCGTCGTGGGTCACTTCCAGGCCGGTGAGCGCGGCGAGCTCGGCGGCGGTGTTCGCGGCCCGCTTCAGGTCGGAGGCGACGATCGCGGCGGGCTCCAGGGAGGCGAGCAGCCGGGCGGCGCGGCGGGCCTGGGAGACACCGATCTCGGTGAGCTCGACGTCCGTGGTGCCCTGGAAGCGGCGCTCCACGTTCCACGAGGTCTGGCCATGGCGCCAGAGGATGACGCGACGGCCCTTTCCGGGCCCGGTGAAGGTGCTCACCGCAGCTCCCCGAACTCGGTGGCGTCCTCCTCGGCCGCCAGCTTGGCGTGCGCCTCGCCCTTGCCCCGGGTGGCCTTGGCGTCCACGGGGAGCTCGATCTCGGGGCAGTCCTTCCACAGCCGCTCCAGGGCGTAGAAGACCCGCTCCTCGCTGTGCTGGACGTGGACGACGATGTCGACGTAGTCGAGGAGGATCCAGCGGGCGTCGCGGTCGCCCTCGCGGCGCACCGGCTTGGCGCCGAGCTCCTTGGAGAGCCGCTCCTCGATCTCGTCGACGATCGACTTGACCTGGCGGTCGTTGGGCGCGGAGGCGAGCAGGAAGGCGTCCGTGATCGACAGCACATCGCTGACGTCGTAGGCGATCACGTCGTGCGCGAGCTTGTCGGCGGCCGCCTGCGCGGCGGTGGTGATGAGTTCCAGAGAGCGGTCAGTCGCGGTCACTACAAGGCTTTCGGTCGGTGGTCACTTGACCTCAAGGGTCTCACGGCCGCCGAGGGCACCCCACGCCTTTGTCGTCGCACGTGGGGTGCCGCCCCGGTCAGGAGGAGGACGGCCGGTAGTCCTGGCCGAGGATCACGGCGACATCGGCGTTGGCGGAGACGCTGCCCTTGGCCACCGCGCTGTCCGGCAGACCCAGGGTCTTGGCGACCTCGGTGGCGTTCTCCTTCTCGGCGGCGTCGGCGTAGAGGACCTTGGAGGTGGCCCGGGACGCCGGTGGTGTGCCGCCGTCGACGAAGGTGAAGCCGCCGTTGAGGAGGACGACGCGGGTCTTCTCGGTGTTGTCCTTGACGCCGGTGGCGTTCTGGACGGAGACGCTGACGGCCGCGTCCTTGTCGGGGCTCTTCGCGGCACCGCCGAGAACGTCCTTGACCACGCTCTCGCTGGCCGACGCGCTCAGGGTGCCGTCGGCCTGGACGGGCAGCAGCGCGGTCTTGTAGTCGCCGCCCTTGGCGCGGTCGGCTAGCTTCGCCAGGAAGGCGCCGAGGTCCTTGTCGGTGAGCGGCGGCTCGATGATCTGGCCGAGCGTCTGCACGGTGACGGTCGCGCCCTGGGCGTCGGAGGACAGCTTGCGCAGCATGCCCTGCACGACCTGGCCGAACCGCTCCAGCTGGGCGTCCTGGGCCTCGCCGGAGGCACGGTAGGTGGCGTAGGCGACGGCCATCTTGCCGCTGAGGGTCTGGTTCTTCCCCTTGCTCACCAGGGGAGCCTCGCCCTTCTTCTTGGCCGCCGGGTCGGGCACGTCGGTGTTGGTGTCGACGTTGATGTTGCCGACGAGGTCGACCAGGTTCTGGAGGTAGGGCGTGTCCAGGCGCCAGGTGCCCTCGATGTCGGTGCCCAGGACGGTGTCGATCGAGTCGACGGTGCCGGAGGAGCCGTCTTCGTCGACGGACTTGGCCAGCGTGGTCGTGGTGCCGTCGTCGTCCGTCACGACGAGGGAGTTGGGCAGCAGCACGGTGGTGCCCTGCTTGGTCGTGGTGTTGTTCACGAGCAGCGCCGTGGAGGTGCCGCCCCCCTTGGTGTTGTGCAGGTGGACGACGATCACGTCACGGTTCTGGGCGCCCGCGGCCGTCGCGGTGCCGGTCTTCTTGTCGGAGGACGACAGACCGGGCAGCTTCCCGGCGTACCAGAGGTAGCCGACGCCGCCGACCGCGACCAGCGCCAGGACCACGACGAGGGCGACGAGTCGGCTGCGGGCGCGGCGCTTGGCCTCCTCGCGGCGCTCGGTGCGGTTCTCGGTGAAGTTCAGCCAGTCGATGACGTCCTCGGACTCGGCGTCCGGGTCCTCGACGAAGGCGAACTGCTCGGTGCGGTACTCGCGTTCACCGTCGGCCGCCGCGTCCCGGCCCAGTTCGGCGTACGGGTCCTCGGCGCCCCGGGGACGCCCTTCCCGGGCCGGGGCCTCCGGTTCGGCGGCGGGGCCGCCCTGCTGCGGGATGTAGGCGGTCTGTTCGGCGGCCCGGGGCTCGACCCGGGGCTGCGGAGCGCTCGCGGCGGTCCGGCCGTAGGGGTCGTACGCCGTCCCCGGCGCGCCGCCCTGCTGGGTGCCGTTGCCGTACGGGTCGTAGGGCGGCACGGGTGCCTGCTGTCCGGTGCCGTACGGGTCATAGGCCGGCGTCTGCTGCTGCCCGTGCTGCCCACCGGCGGCGTACGGGTCGTAGCCGTACCCCTGCTGCTGCGCGTACGGGTCGTACGGCTGCCGGACGGGCTGCTGCGGCTGCTGCTGGGCCTGCCGGGGCTGGACCTGCTGGTACACGGGGCGGCCGTACTCGTCGTAGCCGACGATCTCGTACTGGTCGCCTTCGTACGGGTCGCCCTGGTCGCCGCCGTATCCCGCGTCGTATCGGTCGTTCACCGGTGCCCCTCTCGGCTCACTCGCCGCGGTACAGCTCGCGCTTGTCGATGTAGCGCACGACTCCGTCCGGCACCAGATACCAGACGGGGTCGCCCTTGGCGACTCTCGCACGGCAGTCGGTGGAGGAGATGGCGAGGGCGGGGACCTCGACGAGCGAGACGCCGCCTTCCGGGAGGCCGGGGTCGGACAGGACGTGGCCGGGCCGGGTGACCCCGATGAAGTGCGCGAGGGAGAACAGCTCTTCCGCGTCCCGCCAGGTCAGGATCTGGCCGAGGGCGTCCGCACCGGTGATGAAGAAGAGGTCGGTGTCGGGGTTGAGCGCCTTGAGGTCGCGCAGGGTGTCCGTGGTGTAGGTCGGGCCGCCGCGGTCGATGTCGATGCGGCTGACGGAGAACTGCGGGTTCTCCGCGGTCGCGATGACCGTCATCAGATAGCGGTCCTCGGCCGGGGAGACCGCGCGGTGTGTCTTCTGCCACGGCTGGCCGGTCGGGACGAACATCACCTCGTCCAGGTGGAACTGCGCGGCGACCTCGCTGGCCGCCACGAGGTGTCCGTGGTGGATCGGGTCGAACGTTCCGCCCATGACGCCGAGCCGGCGCTTGCCGGGGCTCGACGGACCGTTTCCGGGGCCGTCGGCCCGCCCGCCCGTCGGACGGTCTTGCGTGCCGCTCGCCGCGTCCTCAGGCGTGTCGTTCGCCGGACCGGTAGGCATGTCCTGCTCTCCCATGCGTGCAGACCCTACCGGCCCGGCCTGAGGGCCCCGGTCGCCGGACGCCCGGAGTGCCCCGGTATGGGCAACGGGTGCCTCAGCGGTCGCGGTTGAAGCGGGTGGTGATCCACAGCAGAAGCATCAGGATGACGAAGGCGGCACCGCCGACGACCGCCGGGTTCAGGCTCTCGTGGTTGCCGCCGTGCTTCTCGCCCTCGGCCGCGAGGGTGACCAGCTGGGTGGCGGTGCTGTGAAGGCTCATCTTCTGCGGGACCTATCCGGTGAGGGCGGGAAAAGATGTCGGCCCATGGTAAGCGGGCGGCTCCACGGCGATCACGCCGACTCCGCCATCGGGAACCTTCCCGTCGCCTCAGTCGTCTTTCCGCTTGTAACCCCGCAGCAGGAACCACGCGGTCAGCACACAGCCCAGCACCATCACGACCAGGACGATCCGGAGCAGATTCCCCGGCCCTTGCTGCTCGGCGGCGCTCGCGGCCTCGGTGAGCCAGGCGGCTGCGGGACTGTGCTCCATGGCGTGGAACTCCTTCGCTGTAGTGCCTGTCCACGGTATCTCCGCCTAGGCTGGGCTCTGCTTCGGGGGCGCAAAGGACCGCACAAGGGTCCGCAAAGGTCAAAGGGCCATTCACACGCGCATGGGGGATGACATGTCCGACGACGGCCACCAGCAGAACGGGCACGAGAACGTGCCGAGCAGGCAGCGCAGGCGTTTCCCCGGGATCTCCTCGCGCGCGTACGAGCACCCGGCCGACCGCTCCGCCCTGGTGGCGCTGCGGAAGCTGAGCGGTTTCGACACGGTCTTCAAGGCGCTGAGCGGTCTGCTGCCGGAGCGCAGTCTGCGGCTGCTGTTCCTGTCCGACTCGGTGCGCGTCTCGGACCAGCAGTTCGCGCACCTCCACGACATGCTGCGGGACGCCTGCTACATCCTGGACCTGGAGAAGGTCCCGCCGATGTACGTCAACCAGGACCCGCAGCCCAACGCGATGTGCATCGGCCTGGACGAGCCGATCATCGTCGTGACCACCGGGCTCGTGGAACTGCTCGACGAGGAGGAGATGCGGGCGGTCGTCGGGCACGAGGTGGGGCACGCGCTGTCCGGCCACTCCGTCTACCGGACCATCCTGCTGTTCCTGACCAGCCTCGCCCTGAAGGTGGCCTGGATCCCGCTCGGCAACCTCGCGATCATGGCGATCGTGACCGCGCTGCGCGAGTGGTTCCGCAAGTCGGAGCTGTCCGCGGACCGTGCCGGCCTCCTGGTCGGCCAGGACCTCACGGCCTCGATGCGCGGGCTGATGAAGCTCGCCGGCGGCAACCACCTGCACGAGATGAACGTGGACGCCTTCCTGAAGCAGGCCGAGGAGTACGAGGCCGGCGGCGACCTGCGCGACTCCGTGCTGAAGATCCTGAACGTGCTGCCGCGCTCCCACCCCTTCACCACCATCCGGGCCGCCGAGCTGAAGAAGTGGTCGGAGTCCCGCGAATTCCAGCGGATCATGGACGGCCACTACCCGCGGCGCGACGAGGACAAGGACACCTCGGTCACGGACTCCTTCCGTGAGTCGGCCTCCCACTACGCCACGCACGTCAAGACCTCCAAGGACCCGCTGATGAAGCTGGTCAGCGACCTCGCCGGCGGCGCCGGTGACCTGGGCGGCCGGGTCCGGCGCGGCTTCGGCGGCTTCGGCAACGGGGCACCGCGCGAGGACGAGCCGCCGACGGACACCGGCCCGGACGCCCCGAACCGGGACTGATCGACTCCGGGGTCACACCCTCGGCTGCGCGCTGATCGCCAGCGACCCGCACAGCGCCGTCGCACTGCCCGTCGCATAGGGATCCGTGCCGGCCGGTCCGCCCGCCTTGGCGGTCTGGCCGGCCAGCAGCGGGTGCAGGCGGTTCGTGGAGTCCTCGGCGCAGGACAGCGGCCCGGCCTGGACGTAGGAGACGACGAGCTGGGCGGTGTGCAGGCGCAGGTCGTCCCGGTCGAAGCGGAAGTGCAGCTCGCGCCGGACGGTGAACAGCGACACCTCGGACTCGGCCCGGGCCCGGTCACCGGCCTTCTCCCCCGCCGCCTCCGTCGGCCCCGCCTTCCCCGCCGCCCGCAGCGCGTACACGAACGTGTGGTCCGCCGTGACCTCCAGCGTGGACGCGTCGGTCTCGGCGATCTGGAGGGTGCCCTGGACGCGGATCTTGTCGTCGGCGAGTTCCAGGGCGGCCGGGTCGAAGCGGACCAGCCATCCGGTGGGCGCGTGCCGGCCGTCGGCGGCGGGACGGTCGAAGCTCTCGTCGAACTGGTCGAGTTGGTCGGCGTCGAGAAGCACCCGCACGGGACGGACCTGTCCGCCGGTCAGGACGCCCGGGTCGAGCGAGGACCGCACGATGTACTCCTTGGCGGTCAGCAGGGCGTCCACCACCTGGCCGTCCGAGAAGTGCGCGGTGCGCCGGGAGGCCGGCAGCGGGATGCCCTCGGCGCCGACGCGGTACTGCGCGGCGGGGCTGTGCGCGTACAGGTACGTGGGGTCGGTGTGCCCGGGCACCTTGCCCTGGGGGGCGAGCGGGATGACGGTCATCCGCGCGGGCTCGACGGCCGGCTGGGCCGCGGGGGTCTGGTAGGGGTGCCGTACGCCCATGTAGATCGCGGTGCCGAAGGCCACGGCGATGAGAACGACCAGGATCAGCGCCTGCCGGGACAGCCCTCGGCGCATGGGCGGACGACGCCGTACGGCGGGCGCGTGGTCGGCGATGCGCTCCTGCGCGGAGAACTCCTGGAGCCGGGCAGCACGGACGAACGACTCGTCGAAGACGACGGATCGGTACTCCTCGTCGCCACCTCCGGGGCTGCCCTCGGGTGTCCCCTCGGATGGGTCTCCAGGCCCTCCCATATCTTCAGAGTAGGTCGCGGAGGGCTCAGGTAAACGCCCCGCTGTGCGACAAGTTCTGACAGGTTCTCACCAGGACCGGCCACTTCCCGCCGGGCGGTGTTCAGGGCGTGCGCGGGACCGCGGAGACGGCCGGCTGGGAGTAGTCCGCGGACGCGGAGGGCGCCGCCGAGGTGCCCTGTTCCATCCCGGTCGAGGCGGGCGGCAGCGGCTCGTCCCGGCCGCCGGAGGAGGCGCTGCGGTAGACCGCCGCGAAGGCCAGCGCGACCATGCCGATCCCCATCAGCAGGGCGAGCAGCCAGGCGACGGGGCGGTGCCAGCGGACCTGTTTGCCGTACGTCCCGGAGGCGCCGTAGCGGCCTTCAAGGACCTCGGTGTCGTCCAGGTCGTCGAGGTCCGGATCATGGCCGAACCCGCTGGGGTCGTCGGAGGCGAAGGCGTCCTCGAACCGCTCGCCCCTGCCGTGGGCGCGGCGGGCCGCCTCGGCCTCGGAGGCCTCGGCTCTCGCCTGGGCGGCGGCCAGGAGGCGTTCGACGGCGGTCGGCTCGTGCACCACGGCCGCCCGTACGAAGGCCTCGTCGAAGACCACGGAGGCGAACTCTTCGTCCGACACCCCGCGGTCGTGGTCGTCGTCGGGCTCCCAGCCGTCAGGGAACGGCGTGCCCCCCACGTCCTCCGGCACGGATCCAGAGTAGACCTGGGGGGTCAATTTGGGCAGACGGTATGGAAATTCATCTGCCGTGTGAGACACCTCTCGTGCGGCACAGACCCGGTACGGACCCGGCGCGGGAGCGCGTGCCGGGCGCATATGCCCTGGCCACGCGCCCCCCACCCACGGGGGTCAGCGCCGTACGTGCCCGTCGCCGGTGACGATGTACTTCGTGCTCGTCAGCTCCGGCAGGCCCATCGGGCCGCGCGCGTGCAGCTTCTGCGTCGAGATGCCGATCTCCGCGCCGAAGCCGAACTGGCCGCCGTCGGTGAAGCGGGTGGAGGCGTTCACGGCGACCGTCGTGGAGTCGACCAGCTGGGTGAACCGGCGGGCGGCCTGCTGCGAGGTGGTGACGATGGCCTCGGTGTGGCCCGAGGTCCACAGCCGGATGTGCTCGACGGCCTTGTCCAGCGAGTCCACGACGGCGGCGGCGATGTCGTAGGAGAGGTACTCGGTCTCCCAGTCCTCGGCCGTGGCCTCCACGACGGTCGCCTCGGAGTCCTTGGCGTACGCCATCACCCGCTCGTCGGCGTGCACGGTCACGCCGGCCTCCGCGAGGGCGTCCAGGGCGCGCGGCAGGAACTCGGGGGCGATGTCCTGGTGGACCAGGAGGGTCTCGGCGGCGTTGCAGACGCTGACCCGATGGGCCTTGGAGTTGATCAGGATGTCGATCGCCATGTCGAGGTCGGCGTGTGCGTCGACGTAGACGTGGCAGTTGCCGGTGCCGGTCTCGATGACCGGGACGACGGATTCGGAGACCACCGTCCGGATCAGCGAGGCACCGCCGCGCGGGATGAGCACGTCGACCAGGCCCCGGGCGCGCATCAGCTCGCGCACGCTCTCGCGGCTCTCGCCGGGCACCAGCTGGATGGCGTCGGCGGGCAGCCCGGCGCCGCCCACGGCGTCGCGCAGGACCCGTACGAGGGCGGTGTTGGACTCGTAGGCGGAGGCCGAGCCGCGCAGCAGCACCGCGTTGCCGGACTTCAGGCACAGGGCGGCGGCGTCCACGGTCACGTTCGGGCGGGCCTCGTAGATGATGCCGACCACGCCGAGCGGTACGCGGACCTGGCGCAGGTCGATGCCGTTGGGCAGGGTCGAGCCGCGCACCACCTCGCCGACCGGGTCGGGCAGCGCGACGACGTCCCGCACGTCGGAGGCGATCGCGCGCACCCGCTCGGGGGTGAGCGTCAGCCGGTCCACGATCGACTCGCTGGTGCCGGCCTCACGGGCCTTGGCGATGTCCTTGGCGTTCGCCTCGACGATCTCGCTCGTACGGACCTCCAGCGCGTCCGCGATGGCGAGCAGCGCGTCGTCCTTCTCGGCCCGCGGCAGCGGGGCGAGGTCGGCGGCGGCGGCCTTGGCACGGTAGGCGGCCTGGGTGACCGGGGACATGGAGTCGTACGGCGAAAGCGTGGTCATGAGGGAAGCGTAGTGCGCCCGAGGGGCTGGTTCACCGGTCGTTCCACACCCCGAGACAAGCCCCGCAGACCTCACAGACCCGACAGACGGCGCAGACCTCTCAAAAGGGGTGCACGCCTACGGGTGAGGCGGGCGCGGGCCCGTATCCCTCGGAGATGCGCTGGTGGTAGGTCTGGCGGTCGATGACCTCCAGGCCGACGATCTCCCAGGGCGGGAGCCCCGCGGTCTGCCGGTGCTCGCCCCACAGGCGCAGGGCGACGGCGGCCGCGTCGTGCAGGTCGCGGGCCTCCTCCCAGTACCGGATCTCGGCGTGGTCGTTGGCGTATCTGCTGGTCAGGAGGAAAGGGTGGTCGTGGGCCAGCTGTTCGAGGGCGCGCCGGACCTCCGCCAGCGGGGCTTCCTCGCCGGAGACGCTCAGGGTGACGTGCCACAGGCGCGGGAGGTCCTCGGGCTCGCCCTCGAAGCGGTCGCCGGCCGCCACGCTCGTCAGGGCCCGCCCCTCGCCGACCGCGCGCGCGGCCGCACCCGAGGCGCCGCCGACACCACCGCGGGACGCCGCTGCCCCGGCCCCAGGGCGCACTCGTCTCACGACGGCCTCCTTTACGCGATGGCCGAGCTGCACCGCCCGGTCGTGGTCGTGTCCTTCGGGACGTGTCCCTGAGACAAAGTGGAGCAGGCCGCACGGGCTCGCGTGGCGGTTTTGCGGAACGTCCACCTCAGGGCGACGCTCTTGTCGGGTCGTTCACCCCGTTTTCGGGTGTCACCGGCACCGACGGCCACCCGGAGCAGGCCGTCAGGGGTGCAGGATCACCAGATCGTCCCGGTGCACGACCTCGCGCTCGTACGCGGGACCGAGCTCGCGGGCCAGCTCCCGGGTCGAGCGGCCGATCAGCCGCGGGATCTCCTTGGCGTCGAAGTTGACCAGCCCGCGGGCCACCGCGTGCCCCTCGGCGTCCCGCAGCTCGACCGGGTCGCCCGCGGTGAACTCGCCCTCCACGGAGGCGATTCCGGCCGGCAGCAGCGACTTGCGGCGCTGTACGACCGCCTGCACGGCACCGTCGTCCAGGGTGAGGGAGCCCTGCGGGGTGGAGGCGTGCTGGAGCCACAGCAGCCGGTCGGCGGAGCGCTTGTCGGCGGGGTGGAAGTAGGTTCCGGTGTCCCCGCCGGACAGTGCGTCGGTCGCGTGGATCGCGCTGGTCAGCACGACGGGGATGCCGGCGGCGGCCGCGATCCGGGCGGCCTCGACCTTGGTGACCATGCCCCCGGTGCCGACGCCCGCCTTGCCCGCGCTGCCGATGTCCACGCCCGCCAGCTCGGCCTGGGCCCGCACCTCCGCGATCCGCGAGGTCCCCGGCCTGCTGGGGTCACCGTCGTAGACACCGTCCACGTCGGACAGCAGGACGAGCAGGTCGGCGTGGACCAGGTGGGCCACCAGCGCCGCGAGGCGGTCGTTGTCGCCGAAGCGGATCTCGTCGGTGGCGACGGTGTCGTTCTCGTTGACGATCGGCAGGGCGCCCATCGCCAGCAGCTTGTCGAGGGTGCGGGAGGCGTTGCGGTGGTGGGCGCGGCGGCTCATGTCGTCGCTGGTCAGCAGCACCTGGCCGACCCGGACGCCGTAGCGGGCGAAGGAGGCGGTGTAGCGGGCCACGAGCAGTCCCTGGCCGACGCTGGCGGCGGCCTGCTGGCGGGCCAGGTCCTTGGGGCGGCGGCGCAGTCCCAGCGGAGCGAGTCCGGCCGCGATGGCGCCGGAGGAGACCAGGACGATCTCCTTCTCTCCCCCGCTGCGGCTCTTGGCGAGGACGTCGACGAGCGCGTCGACCCGGTCGGCGTCCAGGCCGCCCGAGGCGGTGGTCAGCGACGAGGAACCCACCTTGACGACGATCCTGCGAGCCGAGTTCACGGCCTGCCTTGCCCCTGCCACGTTGCTGTCCGTCCCCTCGCACATCGGCTGACCGGCAATTTACGCGAAGGCGGCGGGGCGGCGCGCGTCGGTCCAGCCCCCGGACACGCCATGTCACCCCGCGCTCACCCGGAGGTCCCGGACACGCGCGTGTCGTCCGGAGGTCGGCGCGCGTTAACCCGATCGTCCGTCTTGCGACGACCTTGGAGTGACCGCAGTGCTCAGACGCCTCCCCCGCCGACGGCCCCCCGCGCAAACCCTCCGCACGAAGACCGCCCGCACGAAGACCCCTCGTACGAAGACTCCTCGTACGAAGACCGTCCGTACGAAACCCCCCCGTGCGAAAACCTTCCTCCGCCGGGCCGCCGTCCGTCTGCTCCGTCCCCAGACCGTGGTCAAGGCGCTGGTCGTCGCCGTCCTCGCGGCCGCGTTCGTCGCCCAGACCGCCGCGGCCCTGCGCCCGCACATTCCGCTTCTGCTCGCCTCGACGGCCGTCTCGCTGGCCGTCGAGGGGGTCCTGTACCGGTGGCAGCGGGGCGTGGTGTCGCTGTTCGCCAAGTCGCAGGCGGACCTCACGGTGCGGCACGTGCTGCGGGACCTGCTGCTCGTCGTCGGGCTGCTGCGGGTCGGCGAGCAGGACCGGGAGACCGCCTACGCCCCCCTCGTCGCCGGTCTGCTCGCGTTCTACGCGCTGCACTGCGCGATCCAGGCGGTGTCCGTCCTGGTCCGCCGCACCCGCACGCTGCCGGTCATCACCCGGAACATCGACACCTCCGCGCTGCGCCTGTCCCCCGCTCCGCCCGCGCTGCTGCGCCGCCCCGGGCCCCGGCTGCTGGCCTTCGGCCTGCCCTCGACGGCCGGCCTGCTGGCCACGGCGGCCACCGGTGAGCCCGCCGTCGCGGCCTTCGGCATCGCCGTCTCGCTCGGGCTCGCCCTGAAGGGGCTGTACGACCTTCTCCTGCGGCTGCTGCCGGGCCGCCGTCCGGCGGGCGAGCAGGAGGTCCTCGACTGGTTCGACGCGTGGCTGGCCGAGTACCGGCCCACCGTCGGCCTGTACTTCTCCGGCGGGGCGTCCTCGGCCTACCAGGCGAACATGTGGCTGGAGCCCCTCGCACAGCTCCGGGGCCGCCCGCTGATCGTGCTGCGCGAGCGGTTCATGGTGCAGAAGATCGCGGCGACGGACGTGCCGATCGTCTGCCTGCCGAAGGTGTCCACGCTGATGCGCCTGGAGCAGTCCTCGCTGGAGGTCCTCATCCACCCCTCGAACTCCGGCAAGACCTCGCAGGTCCTGCGCATCCCCACCCTGAAGCACACCTTCGTCAACCACGGCGAGAGCGACAAGCTCTCCTCCTGCAACCCGTACGCGAAGGCCTACGACGAGGTGTGGGTGGCCGGTCCGGCGGCGCGCGAGCGGTACGCGACGGCCGAGGTGGGCGTCGAGGACAAGGACGTGGTGGAGATCGGCCGCCCGCAACTGGACGCCGTACGGCCGTACGCGGGCCCGCCGGCCGGTGACCGTACGACGGTGCTGTACGCGCCGACCTGGGAGGGCTGGGACGGCAACCCTGGGAACACCTCGGTGATCGAGGCCGGCGAGAACCTCGTACGGGCGCTGCTCGCCGACCCCGGGGTCCGACTGCTGTACAAGCCGCATCCGCTGACCGGGTCGGTGGACGCGCGGGCGGCGGCCGCCGACCAGCGGATCCGGGAGCTGATCCGGGCGGCGAACCGCGAGGAGCGGGCCCCGAAGCGGACCGCGCCGGACGGTGAACTCGCCCGTCTCACGCGCGAGTTGGACCAGCTCACCACGGCCTCCTTCCGGGCGTCGGCGGACCAGACCGAGCGGATGCTGCACCAGGGGGCGCCCGAGCCGGGGCGGGCGGCGGCGGTGGCGCGGGCCACGGCGGCCTGGGAGGAGGCGTACTGGGCCGCGCTGCCCGCGTTCGAGCACCAGATCGTCACGGATGTCCGGCCCGCGCTGTACTCCTGCTTCGACCAGGCCGACCTGCTGGTCAGTGACGTGTCGAGCGTGGTCAGCGACTTCCTGGCGAGCGGGAAGCCGTACGCGGTGGCGAACACCAGCGGCCTGCCCGAGGACGCGTTCCGCACGGCCTTCCCCACGGCGGGCGCGGCGTACGTGCTGGCCCCGGACGCGGCCGGGGTGCCTGAGCTGCTGGACGCGGTACGGCATCCGGAGCGGGACGAACTGGCGCGGGAGCGGGCCGGGTTGAAGCGGCGGCTGCTCGGGCCGGACGAGCCGGTCTCCCAGGTGCGCTTCGACCACGCCGTACAGGCGCTGTGCGCGTCGGCGCGGGAGCACCGGGTGCGGATGGCGGACCGGTCGGCGGCGGAGCTGCCCGCTCAGCGCAAGGAATCCGCTCCCGCCACACACGCTTGAGGAGACCGGTCGGACCGGGCCGCCCCCCACTCGGCCCGACCGGGACGGCTGTCGTCAGGCCGCCGCGGCCCGGCCGCCCGGTGTCGCCGCCCGGGTGGACAGCATCCGGCGGGCCTTGCGGCCGGCGCGGCGGAGGAAGATCTCGATCCGGCCCTCCCGGTAGCCGGGGAAGGTGCGCGCCTCGCGGGGTTCGGCGCGGTAGACCGCGTCGGGGACGCCGGCCCGGGAGTCGCGGAAGTGCGGGTAGCCCAGGTAGAGGCGGCGGCCGTTCTTCTCCAGGACGGCCGGGACCTCCTTCTTGGCCCGGACGAACTCCACGACGTCCATGAGGAGATCGGGGCGCCCGGCGGCCAGCAGGTGCAGCCGCAGGCGCTCGTCGACCCGGAGACGGCGGGCCACGTCCGCGTTCCAGTAGGCGTCCATGAGCGGCTTCGCCAGCTCGACCTTGTGCCGCCGGACCTCCTCGTCGTCCTTGAGGAACTGCGGGCCGAACTGGGGCAGCAGCGTGACGAGGAACGGACGGACCATGAGGACGTCACGTCTGGGACCCGGGGGAAGCATGTCCGCGAGGAGGGTCATCAGGGCGCGCGCGGAGTCGAACCGCAGGACGTAGCCACCGGTCCTCGTCACGTGCTTGCCGTCCTCGCGGCCGACCAGGTAGTAGCAGGTGTAGTCGGCGAGCACGGAGACGCCGTCCGCGCGCAGATACGCCTCCATCGTGAAGAGCGCGTCCTCGCCGGTCCACAGGGACTCGTCGAACCGCATGCCGTGCCGGGTCAGCAACTCGCGGCGGAACAGCTTCTGCGCGCTCAGCGTGAACTTGATGTTGGAGGAGTAGACGTCGGTGCGCCGGAGCGTCTCGCCCCACATCGACCCCGGCGGCTTGCGGTTGACGCCCTCGACCCTGCCGAGGACGACGTCCGTGCCGTTCTCGTCGGCCATGGCGACCATCCGCGCGAGGGCCTCGGGGCCGAGCCGGTCGTCGGCGTCCAGGAAGAAGACGTACCGCCCGGAGGCCTTGCCGAGGCCGACGTTGCGGGGGCCGCTGGGGCCGCCGGAGTTGTCCTGACGGATCACCGTGACGGGCATGGGGGCGCGGGCCGCGAACTCCTCCAGGTACTCGCCCGTGCCGTCCGTCGAACCGTCGTCGACCGCGACGACCTCAATGCGCGCCGGGTCGAGGGTCTGCGCCTCGACGGACGCCAGGCACTCGACCAGATAGGGCATCGCTTCGTACGCCCCGATGACCACGGTCACATCAGGCTGCGCAACGGTCACTCTTCCCCCTTGTCGCGGAAAATCTCCCCCGAAATCACTCTTTGGCAAGCTGCTAGACGGGCGGCCGTGGCAACCGGTTGCCCGGACGGTGTCGGTTCGTGACCCACCTCACGCATGTCTCCATACGGAAAAGGGCCCGGTTTTCGAGGATCACTCCTCGAAAACCGGGCCCTGCGTGACGTGGGCTCCGTCAGGCGCCGACGCCGTCCGCCTCACCGGACGGCCCCGACCCCCGCTGCACGGGCATCGCCTCCGCCAGCTCGGCCTCGGACTCCGCGGCCCCGGCCGCCCGTGACTCCTGACCGACGTTGCGTGCCTCGGCCTTGATCGCCAGGTTCGCCACCGCGGTGTTGAACTGCTCGATGGAGGTGGGCTCGTCCGGGCCCAGCAGATACCGCTTGAGCTCGCCGCGGTCCTCGGCCAGCGGGTCCTTGGCCGGGTCGCGCACGGCGTCGAGCAGCCCGCCCAGCTCGGCGGCGCTGTTGGACAGGATGGTGGCGGCGCGCACCGCGGTGTTCTGCCGCTTGAACTCCTCCACACCCAGTTCGGCGGAGTCCGTCACGGCGTACGGCTTGCCGCTCGCGATGAAGTCGGAGACCACGCTGGAGATGTCGGAGACCATCGCGTCGGAGACGTTGAAGCAGTCGTACAGACGCGGCTCGGCGCCGGTGATCACCCGGTGCTCCCACACCGGGAAGGAACGCCAGTACGCCTCGTTCCACTCGCCGCGCAGGCGGGCGATCTCCTCGTGCTTCTGGACGTCGGCCACGCCGTCGCGGGTGGCCTCGGCCTCGTCGCCCTTCTCGCCGCCGTTGCCGGCCAGCGCGGCGAGCCGCGCCTCGATGCGGGCCAGGTCGGCCCTGGCCTGCTCCTGGGCGGCCGTCTCGGCCGTGAAGCGGGCGTCGGCGGCGCGCTCGGCGGCGGCCTTCTCGATCAGCGCGGTGATCTTCCGGTGCGCTGCGCCCGCCTTGGCGAGGACCGTGCCGGTGAAGGGGTGCGGCTTGTACAGGACGCGGACCGGCGGGTCGGCCTTGAGCAGCTTCTTCACGATGTTCTCGCCGGCCAGCATGAGCGAGGTGTTGCCCGGGTTGCCGTCCCAGCCCTCCCAGGTGGGGGCGTACAGCACGGTCGGGACACGTCCCTCCGGCACACCGCCGTCCCCGTTCCGGATCGGCGCCAGCTGCGGGCGGCCGACCTCCACGATGTCGTCGTCGCGGACACCGACGTCGGCGATGGCGTACCGGTCGCGGCCCGCGCGGCCGGCGGTCCACACCTCGTCGTAGACCTTGCTGAACGGGTTGACGCTCGCCAGCTTGTCGCTGTCGCCGTGGCCGATGAAGACGTGCTTCATGGTGGGGACGCGCAGCAGGTGGATGTTCTTGCCGACGTTCGCCGCGTACAGCGCGACACGCACCGTGGACAGGTCCATGTTCATCAGGTGCACCCCTCCGGGCACGCAGATGACGGGGACCGTGGTGGGCGCCAGGTTCTGGAGGATGACCCGCTCGCGCAGGATGATCAGCGGCCTGGAGTCCAGCTGCTCCATGGTCTCCAGCCACATGTTGACCTGGTAGGTGGAGTCCTTGGAGCCGGAGAAGTACAGCACCGTCTCGGGCTTGTACTCGCGCAGCCAGCCGTCGACCGCGGTCAGCACCTTCTCCGCGGTCGGCGGGATCTTCTTCCCGCGCACGTACGGCATGAGCGCCAGGACGTACAGGGTGCCCAGGCCCAGCGTGACGGCGATGCCGATGAAGCCGGCCGTGGCCGAGTCCAGCTCGGCGGAGACGAGTATGCCGACCACGGCCGCGAGGTCGAGGTGGAGCATCTTCTCCGCGGAGCGGTTCAGCAGGCCCTGCGGCGGGGCGTTGGGGATGCGGATGCGGGAGGCCAGGTCGACGTTCCGGGTGGCGACCGGCATCCGGCGGCGGTTGCGGATCAGGGTGACCAGCGCGCCGTGCGGGGCCTGGAGGCCGTAGAACGCGATGAAGCAGGCCGTCGCGCCGTAGAAGATCAGACTGTCGGAGAGGTCCAGGCGGGCCAGCAGCAGGATGAGCAGAAGCTGTCTGATCAGGAACCGGATCGAAAGCCCGGCGCGCACCTTGCTGAGGCGGTTGATCAGATAGCTGCCCTGACGGTGCAGATAGTGGTCAGCAAGGTACGTCACGGCGGTCGCGGCCGCGAAGGCAGGAACGCTCGGGACGAGCGCGGCCACCATTATGGCGGGGAAGCCCGCCAGCATGAGGACCGCCGCGGCCAGCTCGGCCGCACTGCCCACCCGGGCGACGCGAATGGCGGTGGTTATCACTGAAGAACCTGCTCTGGGAGGGGTGCTGGTTGTTAGGACCGGAGATGTAAGGACCGGAAAAGTCCGGAAAACGTATTGTGAAAGCTTCTGAAAATTTACGGACTCAGGCCCCTGCGAATGCGCCGTGAACGGGCAGCCACAGAGGCCTGAATGACAGAAGACTATTTGTTCCTGATTATGCCACGCCGTCCTGCCGGTCCAGGACACTGGCCAGTGCCGCCTCGAAGCCGGAGGCCTGGCCGGCGGCCGCCGTCGGGTCCTGCTGGCGGACGTCGATGACGTGTCCGGTCAGCTCGGAAAGCAGCACATCGAGCGAGGTGCGGGCCACGGCCTCGGAGGAGAGCAGGCTGCCCGTGGGCTCCTGACCGAAGGCCTTGGTACGCATCGGAGTGGCGGTCCGCTCCGGGTTGATGCAGTTCACCCGGATGCCGTCGCCGGCCCACTCGTCGGACAGGGCCTGGGTGAGGTTCACCATGGCGGCCTTGGTCGAGGAGTAGAGGCTGTACTCGGCGCGGCCGCGGGTGTAGCTGCTGGAGGTGTACAGCAGCAACTGGCCCTTGGTCTCGGCGAGGTACTTGTACGACGACCGGGCGATCTGCACCGGGGCCAGGTAGTTGACCTTCAGCGCTTCCTCGATGGTCGCGTTGTCGGTCTCCGCCAGCTTGCCGATGCGCAGGACGCCCGCCGTGTTGACGACGTAGTCGATGCGCCCGGTCTCGGCGTACGCCTTGGAGAGCGCGTCGTCGACCTCCTCCGGGTTCTCGACGTGGGTGCCGGTGGTGGAGCGGCCCAGCGCGTAGACCTTCGCGCCGTAGGCTCCGGCGACCTCGCAGATGTCCTTGCCGATGCCGTACGAGCCGCCGAAGACGACGACCGTCTTGCCGGTCAGCAGCTCGCGGTAGGCCTCCTCGGAGACCTGCTCGGGCGCGGCGGTCGAGGCGAGCTGGAACAGCTTGTCGGCGATGAAGACGTCGACGGGCTGGGTGACCTTCATGTTGTACTCGTCGCCCGCGACGACGTGGATCGGCACGTCGGGCAGGTACTTGAGCACGACCGAACAGTCGTCGGTGGCCTGGAAGTTGGGGTCGCCGGCGGCGACCTGATAGGCCCGCTTGATCGTCGACAGCTTGAACGCCTGCGGGGTCTGGCCGCGGCGCAGCCGGGAGCGGTCGGGGATCTCGGTGATGAACTCGCCGTCCTCGCCGTGCGTCCGGGTCACGATGATGGTGTCCGCGGACGGGATGGCGACGTCGACCGCCTGGAAGCGCTCCAGGGCGATGACGCAGTCGTCGATGACGCGCTGCGACAGCAGGGGGCGTACGGCGTCGTGGAAGAGGACGTTCAGGTCCTCGCCGTCGGCCAGCCCCTCACCCAGGGCCTCGATGGCACGCTCGGTGGTCTCGTTACGGGTGGAGCCGCCCTCGATGATCCTCTTGACCTTCTTGAACCCGGCCTTGGCGACGATCTTCTCGACGTCGGGCACGTACCCCGGCGCCATCAGCACGATGATGTCGTCGATCGAGTCCGCCTTCTCGAAGGTGGTCAAGGTGTGCTCGATGACTGCCTTGCCGGCGATCTTCAGCAGCTGCTTGGGGATCGACAGACCCACCCGCTGACCGGTGCCACCGGCCAGGATCACTGCGGTGGTACGGGGCTTGGCTATGTGCTGGGACACAGGTTGACCTACCTTGGGGCGACAGGGAACGTGGAAATGGTCCCACTCTTAGTTACCGCAGTGCAAGGTGAGCGCTGTCCACCGCATATGTGCGCGCAACCTGTCATTCACCTTGTACGCCTGGTGATTGAGGGAGACATGTTCCTTCGAAGGAGTGGCCGCCCGCGGAATTGCTGTGAGTAACTCCACAGGGTGTTCACCATTACTGAGAGTGACGTCCGGGCACCTCAACGGTACGCGCCTCGACAGGCGCCGAGCGCTCCGGACAGCGGGGCCGGTACACCGAGCACGCGCACGCGCCCTCCCGGGTGCGGGTCTTCACGCCCCCGGGACGGGGGGTGCACGTGTTCTCCATATGCGTCACGGCGCCGTATCGGACGAGCCCCGAATAGGGCTCCTCCGGTAGTTCATTTCCTCGGAATTCCTTATTAAGATTCCGCAGCATTTCGGTCTCGGCGAGGACCTGAGAGTCCTGGGAGAGACACGGGAGAGACCTGGGACCCGAATGAGTCCCAGGTCTCCCGGTGTCCGGTGGGACCGGTCAGACGAGCCGGACGCCCGGCCGCCCCGCGTCCACCCGCAGCCTGGCCAGCGTGCTGGGCACGGCCTCCGGCTTGAGCACCGTGTCGACCACCCGGACCTGCGCGTCGATGCGGTCGCGGCGGACGTCGAAGAGGTGGTAGCCGCGGTGGGCGTCGATGAACTTCCAGTGCGGGTTGTCCGGCATCAGCGGGTCCCACTGGCGGTGGAAGGCGTCGAGGTCCTGGTCGCCGTTGCTGGAGATGGAGGTGCCGACGAACTCGGCGCCCACGACCTGGGAGGCTGGGTCGGCGTAGTCCGTCTTCAGGTCGCTGATCATCGTCAGGTGACGGTCGCCGCTGAGCACGACCGGGTTGCGGACGTCGCGGAACTCGTCGAGGAGCGCGTTGCGTTCGGCCTGGTAGCCGTCCCAGGCGTCGTAGAACCAGAGCTTGCCCTCGCCGATCTGGAGGTCGGTCTCGGCCATCATGATCTGCGAGGCGATGAGGTTCCAGCGGGCGGGCGAGCGGTGCAGCCCGTCGAGCAGCCACTGCTTCTGGTCGGCGCCGAGCATGGTGAGCGCGGGGTCCTGGGCGCCGGCCTGGCTGGTCGCCTGGTCGCTGCGGAACTGCCGGGTGTCCAGGACGCTCAGGCGGGCCAGCCGGCCGAAGTCGAGGCGGCGGTGCATCCGGATGTGCGGGCCGTTCGGCACGGCGGCGGCACGCACCGGCATGTGCTCGTAGTACGCCTGGTAGGCCGCGGTCAGCCGTGCCACGAAGGCGTCGTGCGGTTGCTTGGCCGGGTCCTGGGGGATCTCGCCGGCGAAGTCGTTGTCGACCTCGTGGTCGTCGAAGGTGACCACGAAGGGCGCGTTGGCGTGGATGTCGGCGAGGTCGGGGTCCAGCCGGTACTGGGCGTACCGGTTGCGGTACTGGGTGAGGGTGTACGGCTCGCCCGAGCCCTCGTGCCGCCGTACGGCCGTCGCGGAGGGCGCCGACTCGTAGATGTAGTCGCCGACGAACAGCACGACGTCCGGGTCCTGGGCCAGCATGTCGGCGTACGGCGTGAAGTAGCCGTTCTGCCAGTTCTGGCAGGAGGCCAGCGCCACCCGCAGGTGGCCGCCGGTGCTGTGCGCGGGGGGCGCGGTGCGGGTACGGCCGACGCGGGAGATCTGGCCGCCGGCCCGGAAGCGGTACCAGTAGACGCGGCCGGCGCGCAGACCCCGTACGTCGACGTGAACGCTGTGCCCGTATGCGGGCAGGGCCTGGGCGGTGCCCCGGCGGACCACCTTTCTGAACCGTTCGTCCGCGGCGACCTCCCACTGCACCGGCACCGCCGCGTCGGGCATGCCGCCGCCGTTGAGCGGGTCGGGGGCGAGCCGGGTCCACAAGACCACGCCGTCCGGGAGCGGGTCGCCGGACGCGACGCCCAGGCCGAAGACACCGTCGGGCAGCGGTGTCGCGGCCGCCCGGGCGGTACCGGGCAGCCAGAGCTGGGCGGAGGCCGCGGCGCCGACCACGGCGGCACCGGCGGTCAGAAAACGGCGGCGGTCGGGCGATGTTGCTCCAGTCATCAGCAAACTCCCTTGCCTCTCTGGCCTCGTGGACACTGGGAAGCTCACGCCCGCGGACGGACGGTCCGCTGAACCGCAGGCTTCGCGTGCATGACAACTAGGAAGACAACAAAAGACCCGTTGCGGCACAAGAACTCATTCTTGCCGCAACGGGCCTGACAGATGATCAGCCGGCGAAATTCGATCCGAGTCGTGCCGCCGTACCGTTCACCTTGAAGGCGGAGCTGCCCCAGGAGGTGGTGCCCTTCTCCCCCACGAGAGTGGCCGGAATCGGCGTGCCGCCGGGCGCCACGACGTACTCCGCCCGGGACCGGAAGGCCCACACGTACCCGGCGTTCGCGTTCTCCCCCGGCGCGCCGACGGACACGTCCGACAGACCGTCACGGTTCGCGTCGCCGGTGAACAGGGCCGCGCCGAAGGCGTCGCCCTTCTCGGCGGCACCCGGCACACCGTTGTCGTTCTGCGTGTACACCTGGTGGTAGGGACCGGTGCCGGTCAGCCCGCCGGCCCTGCCCTTCAGTACGACGACGGCGCCCGCGTCGGGCCAGGCGTCCCGGTCGGTCGGGGTGCCGAGATCCTCGCCGGGCACGCCGGTGACCACGTCCGGGTATCCGTCGCCGTCGACGTCGGCGAGGTGGATGTCGCTGCCGAAGCGGTCGCCCTTCTCGGGCTCGCCGGGCACCCCCGGGCTGGACTGGTTGAGGAACTGCGCCTTCACCCCGTCGGGCCCCTCGGCGGTGCCCGGGATCCAGGCGACCCGCCCGCCCTTGGCGAGATAGGTGTCGAGGTCACTGTCGTGGCCGTCGACGGTACGGCCCACCACGATGTCGTCGTACCCGTCCCGGTTCACGTCCCCGACGTCGAGGTTCTCGCCGCCCTGGAGTCCGGCGCCGTCGACGTCGTAGACGAGGGTGTACGGCGTGAGTCCGTTCCGCGTGCCGTACCAGTAGACGATCCGGCGGGAGTCGAACTCATCCTGGTCGTTCTCCGCGGCGACGACGTCGGTGATGCCGTCGCCGTTGATGTCACCGGCCGCCAGGTCGAGGACGGCGCTGGAGTACTTGTCCACCACCAGCTGCTCACCCTTGGCGGAACCGTTCCTGCCGAAGGGGCCCTTGAGGACACGCAGGTCGTGGTCGTTCTGGACGGTCACCACGTCACTCGCCCCGTCGCCGTGCACGTCGGCGGCCGTGAGCCGGCCCTGGGTGCCGAGGCGGTCGTGGGCGCGCCTGCCGGCGGCCAGGGAGGAGGCGCCGGACAGGCCCTTGGCGCTGCCCCAGACGACCTCGACGTAGCCGGAGTCGGTGCCGAAGGACGTGTCCTCGCCGCCGACGCCGACGACCAGGTCGGTGTACCCGTCCCGGTCGAGGTCGGCCGTGGTGAGCGCGCTGCCGAACCGGTCGCCCTTCTCGGCGGTACCGGGGACGCCCGCGCTGTTCTGCGTGAACAGCTTCCGGCTGCCGCCGATCCAGCCGGACTTGCCGCCGTACTGCACGGCGACGTATCCGGCCTGCGTCCTTCCGCCCACGGTCGCCATGGGCGCCGCGACGGCGAGGTCGGCGTATCCGTCGCCGTTGAAGTCGTCCTGGGCCTTGGTGGTGGCCGGGGCCGCCTGAGCCGCCTGGGCCGTCGGCAGGGCGAGGCCGGTGGCGGTGAGGAGGGCGAGTGCGACGACGAGGGTACGTCTCATGGGATCGACTCCGGGAAAGTAAGGGGCAGTTGACCAGAGAAGGTCGACTGCCCCTCCCTGCTGCCCCGTACGACTCACCGCATGGACAGAGGGTTGTCCTGCCGTGTCCCCGGAGTCCTTCCGGAGTTCACCCTAGAACGGCTCGAAATCGTCGAACTCCTGGGACGCCTCGTCGCGTTCGGCCTGCTTGTCCCGGCGGCGCTGGGCCGCGGGGCGGGGCTCCTCGAAACGGTGGTCCTCGCCGCGGCGGCCGAGCATCTCGGCGCCGGCCATGACCGTCGGCTCCCAGTCGAAGACGACGGCGTTGTCCTCGGGGCCGATGGCGACGCCGTCGCCCGAGCGGGCGCCCGCCTTCATCAGCTCGTCCTCCACACCGAGGCGGTTGAGGCGGTCGGCGAGATAGCCGACGGCCTCGTCGTTGCTGAAGTCGGTCTGCCGCACCCAGCGCTCCGGCTTCTCGCCGCGCACCCGGAACAGCCCGTCCTCCTCGCGCGTCACGGTGAAACCGGCGTCGTCCACGGCCTTGGGCCGGATGACGATCCGGGTCGCCTCCTCCTTGGGCTTGGCGGCCCGCGCCTTGGCGACCACGTCGGCCAGCGCGAACGACAGTTCCTTCAGCCCCATGTGCGCCACCGCGGACACCTCGAAGACGCGGTAGCCGCGCGCCTCCAGATCCGGCCGCACCATCTCGGCGAGGTCCTTGCCGTCCGGGACGTCGATCTTGTTCAGGACGATCATGCGGGGCCGCTTGTCGAGTCCGGCACCGTACTGCCGCAGCTCCTCCTCGATGACGTCGAGGTCGGAGACCGGGTCGCGCTCGGACTCCAGCGTGGCCGTGTCCAGCACGTGCACCAGGACGCTGCACCGCTCGACGTGGCGCAGGAACTCCAGGCCCAGGCCCTTGCCCTGACTGGCGCCCGGGATGAGGCCCGGCACGTCGGCGATCGTGTAGACGGTCGAGCCGGCCGTGACCACGCCCAGGTTCGGGACGAGGGTGGTGAACGGGTAGTCGGCGATCTTCGGCTTGGCGGCACTCAGCACCGAGATCAGCGAGGACTTGCCCGCGCTCGGGTAGCCCACCAGCGCCACGTCGGCGACGGTCTTCAGCTCCAGGACGATGTCCTGGAGGCCACCGGGCACACCGAGCAGCGCGAAGCCGGGGGCCTTGCGCCGGGCGGAGGCCAGCGCCGCGTTGCCGAGCCCGCCGCGGCCGCCCTGGGCGGCGACGTACGAGGTGCCGTGACCGACCAGGTCGGCGAGCACGTTGCCCGCCTTGTCGAGGACGACGGTGCCGTCCGGCACGGGCAGGACGAGGTCCTGGCCGTCCTTGCCGGAGCGGTTGCCGCCCTCGCCGGGCTTGCCGTTGGTGGCCTTGCGGTGCGGGGAGTGGTGGTAGTCGAGGAGCGTGGTGACGGACTGGTCGACGGTGAGGATGACGTCACCGCCACGACCGCCGTTGCCGCCGTCCGGGCCGCCCAGCGGCTTGAACTTCTCCCGGTGGACGGAGGCACAGCCGTGGCCTCCGTTACCCGCGGCGACATGCAGCTCGACGCGGTCCACGAAGGTGGTCATGGGATGTGCCTCCAGTTACTTACGGGAATGTCTTTGTACTAACACGCGAAAGGCGGACCCGCTTCCCGTGAGGGAAGTGAGGTCCGCCTCGCGAAAGCTTCCGATCAGGCGACCGGAACGATGTTCACGACCTTGCGGCCACGGTGGGTGCCGAACTGCACCGAACCGGCCTGCAGGGCGAACAGCGTGTCGTCGCCGCCACGGCCGACGCCCGCACCCGGGTGGAAGTGGGTGCCGCGCTGGCGGACCAGGATCTCGCCCGCGTTGACGACCTGACCGCCGAAGCGCTTCACGCCGAGGCGCTGAGCGTTGGAGTCACGACCGTTGCGGGTGGACGATGCGCCCTTCTTGTGTGCCATCTCTCCTCAGTCCCTTACTTCGCAGCCGCGGGGATCTCAGTGACCTTGATCGCCGTGTACTGCTGGCGGTGGCCCTGACGACGGCGGTAGCCGGTCTTGTTCTTGTAGCGAAGGATGTCGATCTTGACGCCCTTGTGGTGGTCCACGACCTCGGCCTGGACCTTGATGCCGGCCAGCACCCACGGGTCGCTGGTAACAGCTTCGCCGTCGACAACGAGCAGGGTCGAGAGCTCGACCGTGTCGCCAACCTTGGCAGTGGAAATCTTGTCAACCTCAACGATGTCGCCGACAGCAACCTTGTGCTGGCGACCACCGCTGCGCACGATGGCGTACACGCGGATCTCACTCTCTCGCTCGGGGACGGCACCCCCGCAGTCCAGCCGCCCGGCAGAGCGAACGGCCTCTCCCGGCCGGAAAGCCCGGGAGGAAAAGGTTTACGGGGATGTGGCGTGTCACCTGTGGACACGCCGACGGTCAAGGTTACGGGGGCGGCTCAGGTCCGGTCAAACCGAGCCCGGGCGGCCGAGGCTCTCCCGGTAGGCCACGCACGCCTCGTAGGTGGGCAGCAGGCCCCGCGCCTCGGCCTCGGCCAGGGTGGGCGCCTGCTCGTCCTTGGCGGAGAGCAGCGGGGCGATGTCCGCCGGCCACTCGATGCCGAGGGCGGGGTCGAGCGGGTGGACGCCGTGCTCGCGCTCGGGCGCGTACCCCTCGGAGCACAGGTAGACCACCGTGGCGTCGTCGGTGAGCGCCATGAAGCCGTGGCCGAGGCCCTCGGAGAGATAGACCGCGTGGTGGTCCTGATCGTCCAGGCGGACGATCTCCCACTGGCCGTAGGTGGGCGAGCCGGTCCGGATGTCCACGATCACGTCGAGGACCGCGCCGCGCACGCAC
This sequence comes from Streptomyces lincolnensis, assembly GCF_001685355.1. Classification (GTDB taxonomy): domain Bacteria; phylum Actinomycetota; class Actinomycetes; order Streptomycetales; family Streptomycetaceae; genus Streptomyces; species Streptomyces lincolnensis. Next base: position 3,550,451 of record NZ_CP016438.1, read on the forward strand.
TTGACGTACTTGGCCTGGCTGGGCGGCACGTCCGCGAAGTGGATGCCGCGCAGGGTGCCCCGGCTGGAGACGGACATGTTGGCCTGGGCCAGGCTCAGCCGGTGGCCCGCCGCCTCGGCGAACACCGGGGCCTTGAACCACTCGTGGAAGCTGCCGCGGCCGTCGGGGAAGACCTTCGGCTCGTGCACCCAGGCGCCGGAGATGGAAAGAGGTCGCATCACAGAGTCCTCAGCTCTTCTTCTGGTTCGTCAGGGCCCGCTTGAGGCGCCCGGCGGCCCGGCGCCACAGGGGACGCGACTGGGCGGGCCGCTTCGGCGCGGCCGCCTTCTTCGCGCCGGGCTTGGCCGGCGGGGTGTGCCGGTCGATCACCCGGGCGGTTCCGTCGGCGGCCACGACCACGTCGACCGGGAGCCGGGTCCACTGTGCCTCACCCCGGGCCGCGGACGGCACACCGATGCGCACCGCCCAGCGCTTGCCGGTGAGCTGCTCCAGCGGCAGCCTCGCGGTCGCGGTGCGGCCGTCCAGCACGGCGTCGGCGGGGAACTTGCCCACGTTCTTGCGCTCGAAGCGGAGCTGGACCGGGTCGCCGGAGTCCGCCGCGAGGTGCAGCGGCAGCGGGAGCCGGACCGTGGAGCCCTCGACCACGGCCTGAGCCGGGTCCATCAGGGCCACCGCCTCGCGCTCCAGCTTGCCGGTGTGCTGGTCGACGTCGAGGGAGAGGTTGCCCGGTCCGTCGGTCCAGTACGGCAGGACCAGCCGCCGCGGCTCACCGGTGAGCGCGGCCAGGCGCTGGGCCTCCACGTCCTCGCCGCGCACCGCGCCGAGCCGGGTCTCCTTGCTCCAGCCGCAGGACTTGATGCGCAGGTGGAGGTCCCAGATGCCCTTGCCGAGCGGCTTGCCCGCGGCCGCGGTCTCCGGGTCGAGCACGGCACTTGCGGTGATCCGCAGCCGGAAGGAGCCGTCCTCCGCCTCCACGCGGTGCAGTTCGGAGTCGACCGGGAGGTAGTACTGCGTGGCGTCCTCGCGGTGCCGGGCCACCAGGTCCACGTCGCTCTTGCCGACGGGCGCGTCCAGGGTGATCTTCTGGTCGGCCAGCGCCTTCAGCGCCTGCTCGGACAGCGGCAGGTCGAGCAGGTCGCGCTCGCCCTCCCGGCGGAAGGTCATCGGCTCGCCGTCGACCTGGTACTCGGAGGTGAAGCCGACGGTCAGGGCGCCCTTGTCCCAGGCCAGGGAGTCCAGGCTGCCGGTGGGCTTGATCCCGGCCTCCCAGCGGGCGAGGGCGCGGATGTCCTCGTAGTGGCCGGCGGCGATCAGCCCGGCCACCACGCGCTGGGTGGGGGCGACCTTGGCGAACACGCCCGGCCCGAAGCGCTCGGTGACCACACCGCGGATCTCGCGGTACAGCTCCTCGGCGTAGTCCTCGGGGAGCTTCAGGAGCCGGTTGCCTCGCAGCCGCTCCACCATCTCGTTGCGCAGCCAGCGGCTGTAGAGCTTGTCCCGCACGGCGCCGGGCTCGGTGAGCTCCTCGACCACGTCGAGGGCCTCGCGCAGGTTCGTGAAGTAGCCGACCGGGTCGAAGCGCTGGAAGCCGGCGTTGGAGCCGTCGTCCCGGGTGATGTGGTAGTAGCACAGGTAGTCGCCGAGGACGGAGACGTTCTTCGCCCGCAGGTAGGTCTCCACGACGAAGACGTGGTCCTCCAGCCGGCGGCGCCCCTCCTTGAAGCGGATGTCGTGCTCGTTGAGGAACTCCCGCCGGAACATCTTGTGCGGGGTGAGGCTGTCGATCAGCGGCGCGTTCGCGACCGTGGCCTTGGGCCGGTTGACCCGGAACAGCTCCTGCGGGACCGGCCGGCCGATACCGGCCATCTTGCCCACGACGACGTCGGCCTCGTTGGCCTTGCCGTACTCGTACATCCGCTCCAGGGCCTCGTCGCCGAGCCAGTCGTCGTGGTCGACGAACATCACGTACTCGCCCCGGGCGGCCGCGATGCCGGTGTTGCGGGGCTTGCCCGACCAGCCGGAGCCCTCCTCGTGGATGACGTGGAAGTGCGGGTGCTCGGCCGCCAGTTGGTCCAGGCGGGCCGGGGTCTCGTCGGTGGAGCCGTCGTTGACGAAGAAGACCTCGAACTCGTCGGGGGTGAGGCTCTGCCGCAGCAGACCCGTGATGCAGTCCTCGACGTACTTGCCGGGGTTGTAGACCGCGATGACGACGCTGACCTTGACTGTCACGCCGTGTTCTCCTTCGTCTGGACCCGGTGGATCTCCGGGAAGGCCTCGGTGAGGGCCGCGCGCCAGTCGCGCAGCGGCTCGATGCCTGCCTCGGCGAACCGGTCGTGACCGAGGACGCTGTAGGCGGGGCGGGGGGCGGGGCGGGTGAACGCCGCGCTCGTGGTGGGGCGGACCCGGTCCGGGTCCGTGCCGAGGAGCGAGAAGATCTCCCGGGTGAAGCCGTACCAGGTGGTCTCGCCGGAGCTGGTGCCGTGGTAGATCCCGGCCGGGGCGGTGCCGGCCAGGGCACCGCGGCCCAGGGCGAGCAGCAGTCCGGCCAGGTCGGCGCTCCAGGTGGGCTGGCCGCGCTGGTCGTCCACGACGTCCAGGGTGTCCTTGACACCCTCCAGCTTGATCATCGTACGGACGAAGTTGGGGCCGCCCGCGCCGTACAGCCAGGCGGTGCGGACCACGTACCCGCGCTCCGGGAGCGTCTTCAGGACGGCCTGCTCGCCGGCCAGCTTGGTGCGGCCGTAGGCGCTGCGCGGGGCGGTGGGGGCGTCCTCGGCGTACGGCGTGGTGGCGTCGCCGGCGAACACGTAGTCGGTGGAGACCTGGAGCAGGACGGCGCCGGTGCGGGCACAGGCGGCGGCGAGGTGGGCCGGACCGTCGCCGTTGATGGCGAGCGCCTCGTCCTCGCGGGTCTCGGCGTCGTCGACAGCGGTCCAGGCCGCGCAGTTGACGACCACGGCGGGCCGGTGCCGCTCCAGCGCCGCCTGGACGGCCGCGGGGTCGGTGAGGTCCAGTGCCGCGCGGTCCAGCGCGACGGCCTGCTCGCCCTCGGCGGCCAGTACGGCCAGCACGTCCTGGCCGAGCATGCCGCCCGCCCCGGTGACCAGCCAGCCGGTCGGGGCGCTTGCCTGTTCCTGGATCGGGTTCATGCCTTCTTCGTGTCCTTCGTGCCGGATGGCGCGGGTGTGGGGGATGTCGCGGGCCACGACCGGTCGCCCGGGGGCACGCGGAGAACGACCAAACGGGCCCGGGACGAACCCGGGCCCGAGACGTCGGGGGTGCGTCAGCCGAGGGCCGCGCGCTCCTTCAGCGGTTCCCACCATGCACGGTTGTCGCGGTACCACTGGACCGTTTCCGCCAGACCCTGCTCGAAGCTCTTGCGGGGCTCGTAGCCGAGTTCCTCGCGGATCTTCGTGCAGTCCACCGAGTAGCGGCGGTCGTGGCCCTTGCGGTCGGTGACGTACTCGACGCTGGTCTCCCAGTCGGCGCCGCACGCCGTCAGCAGCAGCCCGGTGAGCTCCTTGTTGGACAGCTCGGTGCCGCCGCCGATGTTGTAGACCTCGCCGGCGCGGCCCTTGGTGCGGACCAGCTCGATACCCTGGACGTGGTCGTCGATGTGCAGCCAGTCGCGGACGTTGCCGCCGTCGCCGTACAGCGGGACCTTCTTGCCGTCGAGGAGGTTGGTCACGAAGAGCGGGATGACCTTCTCGGGGAAGTGGTGGTGCCCGTAGTTGTTGGAGCAGCGGGTGACGCGCACGTCCAGGCCGTGGGTGCGGTGGTACGACAGCGCGATCAGGTCGCTGGAGGCCTTCGCCGAGGAGTACGGCGAGTTGGGCTCCAGCGGGTGGGTCTCGGGCCAGGAGCCCTCGTCGATCGATCCGTAGACCTCGTCGGTGGAGATGTGCACGAAGGTCTTGATGCCCGCCCGGTGCGCGGCGTCGATCAGCGTGTGCGTGCCGACCACGTTGGTGCGGACGAACTCCGCGCCGCCGTCGATGGAACGGTCGACGTGGGACTCGGCGGCGAAGTGCACGACCTGGTCGTGCTCGGCCATCAGCTTGCCGACCAGCTCCGGGTCGCAGATGTCGCCCTGCACGAAGGCGAATCCCGGGTGCTCGCGCACCTCGTCGAGGTTGGCCGGGTTGCCCGCGTACGTCAGCTTGTCCAGGACGGTGATCGCGACATCACCGGGACCTTCGGGGCCGAGCACCGTGCGGACGTAGTGCGAGCCGATGAAACCGGCACCGCCGGTCACCAGAATCCGAGTGGCGGGGGTTGTCATGAAGATATCTGCACCTTGCTGTGATCACCGAGCACGAGCCGGTGGGCCTTGGGGTTACGGGGGGCGGGCGTGACTTCGACATCGCGTCCGATGAGCGAGGCCTCCACCCGGCGCACACCGGTCACGGACGAGCCGCGCAGCACGATCGAGTACTCGATTTCGCTGTCCTCGATCCGGCAGTCCTCCGAGACGGACGTGAACGGACCGATGTACGCGTCGTTGACCACCGTCCCGGCACCGATGATGGCAGGACCGACGATACGGCTGCCACTGACACGGGCGCCCGCCTCGATCCGCACCCGGCCGATGATCTCGCTGCCCTCGTCGACCGTGCCCTCGGTCACCGGCTCCACGGTCTCCAGGACCGACCGGTTGACCTCCAGCATGTCGGTGACGTTGCCGGTGTCCTTCCAGTAGCCGGAGATGGTGGTGGAGCGGACGTCACGCTTGTCGTCGATCAGCCACTGGATGGCGTGCGTGATCTCCAGCTCGCCGCGCCAGGAGGGCTCGATGGAGCGGACGGCCTCGTGGATGGCCGAGGTGAACAGGTAGACGCCGACCAGCGCGAGGTCGCTCTTGGGCTGCTTCGGCTTCTCCTCCAGGCCCACCACCCGGCCCGAGCCGTCGAGTTCGGCGACACCGAAGGAGGTGGGGTTGGGGACCCTGGTCAGCAGGATCTGGGCCTCGGGCCGCTCCGCGCGGAACTCCTCCACCAGGCCGGTGATGCCACCGACGATGAAGTTGTCGCCGAGGTACATGACGAAGTCGTCGTCACCGAGGAAGTCCTGCGCTATGAGGACGGCGTGGGCGAGGCCCAGCGGTGCTTCCTGCGGGATGTAGGTGACCTTGATCCCGAACTGGGAGCCGTCGCCGACCGCCTCGCGGATCTCGTCGGCGGTGTCGCCGACGACGATGCCGACCTCGCTGATCCCGGCGTCCGCGATCGCTTCCAGTCCGTAGAAGAGCACGGGCTTGTTGGCGACCGGCACCAACTGCTTGGCCGAGGTGTGGGTGATCGGGCGGAGGCGGGTACCCGCTCCCCCGGAGAGCACGAGTGCCTTCACCTGATGTGCCCCAATACTGTCCTATAGGGGGATGTAACCCCGCTGTATGAATTTGCCGACTATCTCGGCTCACATCATAGCCGCGACCGCGGAACGTCGATTCACGGATCGTTCGCACATTCGACACCCGTAAGACGGTCTCCAGGCCACAGGGGTTGTAAGCGAAACGCAAAGAATCATGATCCGCAAAAGAAAACGTGATCCGCCCCCCGGCCGTCGGGCCGGGGGGCGGATCACGTTCTGTCACGGCGTGGGGCGTCAGGCCTCGTCCGCCGTGGTCGAGACGGACGGGGCCGACTGCTGCTCGGCCGCCGCCGTCTTCTTCGCGGCCGCCTTCTTGGCGGTCGTCTTCTTCGCGACGGTCTTCTTCGCGGCCGTCTTCTTGGCCGCCGCCGTCTTCTTGGTGGCGGCCTTCTTCGCCGTGGCCTTCTTGGCCGTCTTGCGGGCCGTCTTCTTGGCCGGAGCCGCGTCCTCGGCGGCCGGGGCCTCGTCGGCGGTGGCCGCGGGGACGACCACGACGGCCGCCTCCTCGGACGCGGTGGGCGCGGTGGCCTTGCGGACGGCGCGGCGCCTCGGGCGGGCCGGGGCGGCGCTCTCGGCGGGCGCCTCGGCCGGGGCCTCCGGCTGCACCGCCGGAGCCGGCTCGGGCTGCGGTTCGGCGGCCGGCGCGGTCTCGGCGACCGTCACGACGGCCGCCTCGGCACCCGCCGGGGAACCGGCCGGCGCGGACACCTTGCGGGTGGCCCGACGGCGCGTACGGCCCTTGGGGGCAGCCTCCTCGGCGGCCGGGGCCTCGACCACCGGGTCCTCGGCGGCGACGGGCTCGGCCTGGGCGACCGCGGCAGGCTCCGGCTGCACCGGACGGGTGACCTCGTCCTCGGCCGTCACGTCCTGAGCCGTACCGGCCTCGGCCTTCGGCTCCTCGCGCCTGGCGGCGCGCTTGTCCGCACGCCGCTCGTCGCGCTTGTCGTCACGGCGGTCCTCGCGCTTGTCATCACGCTTGTCGTCGCGCCGGTCCTCCCGGTTCGGAGCCCCGGCCGGGGCGGACGCCCGACGGCTCGCCCGGCGCCGGGTACGGCCACGACCGGCCGCGGCCTCCGCCTCGGCGACGCTGCTGTACAGCTCCTCGTCGGGCACGAACTCGGGCTCGGCGAGCGCCACGGGCTCGGCGACCTCGGCGGCCACCTCCTCCGCGGTCTCCGCGGTCTCCTCGGGGGGCCCGACGCTCTCCACGGCCGTCTCGTGCTCGTGGAGGTGGCCGTCGCCGCCGCGTCCGCGCTTGCGGCGCTTGCCGCCGCCTCCGGCGGAGGACGGCTGCTCCATGTGGACGATGACACCGCGGCCGTTGCAGTGGACGCAGGTCTCGGAGAAGGACTCCAGCAGGCCCTGGCCGACCCGCTTACGGGTCATCTGGACCAGGCCCAGCGAGGTCACCTCGGCGACCTGGTGCTTCGTACGGTCCCGGCCCAGGCACTCCAGCAGGCGCCGCAGCACCAGGTCCCGGTTGGATTCCAGGACCATGTCGATGAAGTCGATGACGATGATGCCGCCGAGGTCGCGCAGCCGGAGCTGACGCACGATCTCCTCGGCCGCCTCCAGGTTGTTCCTGGTGACCGTCTCCTCCAGGTTGCCGCCCTGGCCGGTGAACTTGCCGGTGTTGACGTCGACGACGACCATCGCCTCGGTCCGGTCGATCACCAGCGAACCGCCGCTGGGCAGCCAGACCTTGCGGTCCAGCGCCTTGGCGAGCTGCTCGTCGATCCGGTAGGTGGCGAAGACGTCGACCTCGGAGGTCCACTTCGACAGCCGGCCGGCCAGGTCGGGGGCGACGTGCGAGACGTATCCGTAGATCGTCTCCCAGGCGTCCTCGCCGCTGACGACGACCTTGGTGAAGTCCTCGTTGAAGATGTCGCGCACGACCCGGACGGTCATGTCCGGCTCGCCGTACAGCAGCGTCGGCGCGTTCGAGCTGCCGCCGTTCTTCGACTTCTTCTGGATGTCCTCCCACTGCCCCTGGAGCCGTTCGACGTCACGGCGCAGCTCGTCCTCGCTCGCGCCCTCGGCGGCGGTGCGCACGATGACGCCCGCGTCCTCGGGGACGATCTTCTTGAGGATGGTCTTCAGCCGGGCCCGCTCGGTGTCGGGCAGCTTGCGGCTGATGCCGGTCATCGAGCCCTCGGGGACGTACACGAGGTAGCGGCCCGGGAGGGAGACCTGGCTGGTGAGCCGGGCGCCCTTGTGCCCGATCGGGTCCTTGGTGACCTGGACGAGCACCGACTGGCCCGACTTCAGGGCGGACTCGATGCGCCGCGGCCCGTTGGCCATGCCCAGCGCCTCGAAGTTGACCTCACCGGCGTAGAGCACGGCGTTGCGGCCCTTGCCGATGTCGATGAAGGCGGCCTCCATCGACGGCAGCACGTTCTGGACCTTGCCCAGGTAGACGTTGCCGACGTACGAGGTGGACTGCTCCTTGTTGACGTAGTGCTCGACGAGCACGCCGTCCTCCAGGACGCCGATCTGCGTACGGTCGCCGTACTGGCGGACGACCATCACGCGCTCGACGGCCTCGCGCCGGGCCAGGAACTCGGCCTCGGTGATGATCGGCACGCGGCGCCGGCCCTGCTCGCGGCCTTCGCGGCGGCGCTGCTTCTTGGCCTCCAGACGGGTCGAGCCCTTGATGGACTGCACCTCGTCGGACGGCTCGGCACTCCTCTCCCGAGGGGGCCGGGGCTCGCGGACCTTGACGACCGTGCGCTCGGGGTCGCCGTCACCGGGCTCGGTGTCGACGGACGAGTCACCGGCACGTCGGCGTCGACGCCGGCGACGACGGCTGCTGCTGGACCCGGACCCGCCGGACTCCTCGCGCTCGTCCTCGTCCTCGCCGTCCTCGGCCGTGTCCTGGACGTCCTGGGCGGTCTGCGCGGCGAACTCGTCGCCGTCGGCGTCCTGGCCCTCGCCCGACTCGGCGTCGGCGGAGTCGCCCCGACGGCGGCGACGGCCGCCCCGGCGGCGACGGCGGCGCGAGCCGGTCTCCTCGGCCTCGTCGTCGGCCGCGTCCTCGGACTCGTCGGATTCCTCGGCGTCCTCGGGCTCCTCCTCGACGACGGTCTCGGCGGCGGGCCGGGCCTCGGGCTCCTGCCCGCCCCGGCGACGACGCCGACGGCGCGAGGCGCCCTGCTCCTCGGGGAACTCCTCGGGCTCCGCGACCGCTTCCGGCTCCTCGGACTCCTCGGGCTCGGTCACGGCGGCGGCCTCGGCGGCCGCCCGCTCCGGCGTCTGGAACTGCGGCTCGGTGAAGACGGGGGCCTGGAACACGGCCACGGCCGGACGTGCCGGCCGACGCGGGGCGTCGTCGTCCCCGGCGTCCTCTCCGCCGGCCGGCCGCGCGGGTGCGGCGAAACCGGTGGCGGCCTTGCGCACGGCCCGGCGGCGCCGCCGCGGACCGGCGTCCTCGGCGGGAGCATCGGCGGCAGGCGCCTCCGCAGCGGGGACCTCGGCGGCAGCGGCCGCCGGGGCTTCGGTCTCGGGGGTGCCGGTCACCACGGCCTCCTCGGCCGACTCTGATTCGGCACCGGTACCGGCACCGCTCACCGCGGGCGTCTCCACGGGCGCGGCGACCCGACGGGTGGCGCGCCGACGCGTACGACGCGGAGCGGCGTCCTCGGCCTCGGCGACCTCGGCGGTCTCCGCCGGTACGTCCACCGGCTCGCCCGCGCTCTCGGCGGTCCGGGCGGCCTGCGCGGTCTCGATCGTCTCGTCGGCGGCGGCCTGCGGCGCGCCCGTGGGCGCGGAGACCCTACGGGTGGCCCGGCGGCGCGTGCGGCCGGCGGGAGCGGGCTCCTCGGCCGCGGCGGAAGCGGCGGGCTCGTCGGCCTTCTCGGTCGGCTCCGTCACCACGGTCTCGGCCGCACCGGTGGGCGCGGACACGCGCCGCGTGGCACGCCTACGCGTACGGGGCGGAGTGGCGTCCTCGGTGGTCTCGGGGACCGCGGCGGGCTCGGCCTGCTCGGCGGCGGCCGTCACCGGCACGACCGTCTCGGCGGCCTCGACCGTCGCGGGCGCCCCGGTGGGCGCGGACGCGCGGCGCGTGGCCCGACGACGGGTGCGGCCGGCGGGAGCGGCCTCGACGGGCTCCGCGGTCTTCTCGGCGTCGGCGGCACTCTCGATGCCCTCGGCGCTCTGGTCCTGGTCCTTGGTCTCGTCGACGGTCTCGTCGGCGGCCTCTTCGGTCACGAGATCCTCGGCGTCGGCGGCCGGTACGGCCGGCGCGACGGTCTCCGCGGGTGCCTCGGCGGCGCCGACCGGCGGACCCGCCGGCCGGGAAGCGGCACGGCGCCGACGACGCGGCGGCAGGGTGTCGCTGGGAGTGTTCGGTTCGGAGCCCAATGAGGACTCAGTGGGTTCGGTCGGTTCGAGCATGCGGGCTTTTCTCCCGTCAGGCTCCCGGGCGCCGCGCCTGGTCCGGCGAGAATGCCGGTGACGTCCGCGGCTCGCGCTGTGCGCGGTGCCGCCGTCCGGGGCGCGGGCGCCGCACGGGAGCTCTCTGTGTCCTGTCTCGCCGGTTCCGTACGCCGATTGCGTACGGCCTGGCGAAAGTCTTCTGGTCGGTGCGCTGCCCGACCCAGGTGGCTCCCGAGTACGAGGGCGGCGCTACGACGTCCGTCCCTTCGGAACCTTCCTTACGCCGGCGCCGTCGCGGCGGCAGCGGGGGCGGCCTTCGAGAGGGCCGTCGCTGCCTCGCGGTCGGGCGCGAGCGGGTCGGTCACCGTGCCGGTCTCTTCATCGAACAGCCCCTGCGCCAGCCTGGTCACCGCAGCGGGGACCGGCGGCGCCAGGTCGGCCACGGCGCGAAGACCGGACAGGACGTCGTCGGGTCGTACGGCAGGCGTCACGTGCCGAACAACCAGCCGCAGTATCGCACAGGGGTGGTTGTTCGGCCTATCGGCCTGGGAACTGTGCGTTTCGAGCTGGACGACCGCCGATCGGGCGTCGAAGGTCCGTACGCCGTTCTTGGTCGTGCGCTGGACCTCGACGGCCTCGGCGGTGGTGAACAGCGCCACCGCCCGCTCGGCCTCAGCCTGGTCGACGCCGTCCAGCCTGAGCTCCCACACGGAAGCCGTCAGCCGGTCGGCGAGCCCGGAGGTCCGGGCCTCGACCGCCTCGATGATGTCGAGGCCGGTGGGCATCGACTCGTCGAGCAGGACCCGCAGCTGCTCCGGGTCCCGTGCCTGGGTGAGCGCGATCTCCAGGTACTCCGCCTCACTGCCCGTGCCGGTGGGTGCGGCATTGGCGTACGACACCTTCGGATGCGGCGTGAACCCCGCCGAGTAGGCCATCGGCACCTCGGCACGGCGCAGCGCACGCTCGAAGGCGCGCTGGAAGTCACGGTGGCTGGTGAACCGGAGGCGGCCGCGCTTGGTGTAGCGCAGTCGGATGCGCTGCACCGCGGGTGCGGGCGGCGGGCCTTCGGGCTGTCGCTTGCCCAGTGTCGTTCAGTCCTTCGTGAGAGCGGTCGTACTGCTACCAAGAGTACGTGTCTCGTGGCCGATCGGTTCCCGGTGGGCCACCGGTTCCGGCCGCCGCGGCTCGCCGAAGAGCATCCGCCGGACGTCGGACCGGGCCTGCCGTACGGAGTCGCGGGCCGTGGTGAGGGCCTGCCGGGTGGCCCGTCCCACCGCGCGTGCGGCCTCGGTGGCGGGGCGGAGCACGGTGTCCCGGATCACGTGCCCGACGGGGGTGAGGACGGTCCGGTACACCCAGCGCACCGGTTCCACGAAGATCCACCGGAAGAGGGTCGCGAGGAACCGCCCGACGGCCAGCGAGATGTACCCGGCGACCCGCCAGGCGTGCCCGAGGGCGTCCCGGATCTCCCGCCCCACGACGGCGAGGGCGCGTCCGACGGGGGTGAGGACCCAGCGCCACACGGCGAGCGCGGGCAGGACGAACAGGATCCGGGCGGTCCAGTACAGGGCCGTTCCGATACCGGTGACGATCGCGCTCACGATCAGTACGAGGCCCCTGGCACACCAGGCGATCGCGTGCCCGACGGGCGTGAGGACCCACGCGTACACCCACAGGGCGGGGACGACGAACAGGTAGCGCACCAGCCAGGCCACCGCGGTGTACAGCCCGACCCCGACGGGGGTCAGCAGCCGCGTGTACAGCCAGACCAGCCCGGCGCCGACGCCCCGGGCGGCCCAAGCGATGCCGTGGCCGATGGGTGTCAGGACCCAGCGGTAGAGCCATACGAGGGGGACGACGACCAGGACGTTCCCGAGCCATCCGAGCGCCCGGCCGACGGGGACGACGACGTACCGCCACAGGGCCACCCAGGGCCACACGAACAGCGCCCGTCCGATCATCAGCAGGGTCCACGCCAGCGCGCGCCCCACCGGCCGCAGCACGGTGTCCCGCAGGAACCGGCCCGTGACGACCAGCGCGTCCCACACCATCCGCACCGGGACGACCAGCACGAGGACGACGATCCGCACGGGAATGCGGATCGCGACGGTGAGACACCCCTCGGGGTTCTGCCTCGGGGGCTGCTCGGGGTTCTGCCGTGCGGGTTGTTCGGGGGTCTGCCGTGCGGGCTGTTCGGCGGGCCGCTTCTCCAGGTCCATGTCCGCGTAGACGCCTCAGTCGCCCGTGCGGATCCAATACCGCAGCTTTCCGCCCCGCTCGTCCTCGAATTCCCCACCGTTCGCCTCGATCACCTTGCGGGAGCCGGTGTTGGTGGTGTCGCAGGTCACCAGTACGCGGTCGATGCCGAGGTCGCGGCAGACGGGCAGGGCGTGGCGGAGCATGGCCGTGGCGTGGCCGCGCAGCCGTGCGCCGGGGCGGACGCCGTAGCCGATGTGGCCGCCGCGCTCCAGGAGGAAGGGGGTGAGGCGGTGCCGGATCGCGAGTCTGCCGAGGTAGGTGTCGTCCTCGACGTACCAGAGGGTCGTCATGGGCACCCAGTCCAAACGGCGCGGCCGTGCCACCTCGGCGCGCACCATCTCGACGTAGGCCGCGAACTCCGCCGGGTCCGGCCACCTCTCGCCGTACCGCTCGATCTCCTGGGCGATCAGGCTGTCCGGGTCCGTGCCCGTGGCGGCGAACTCCCGCATCGCGTCGAGGAAGGAGCGGTGGAGGCGGACGTCGGGCGGGGTCAGGTGGGGCATCTCCTCATGATGGCGAGTCGTCGGGTCGCGGGACCACGGGTTTGTCCGGCACGGGTGGGAACCTCGGCGGGTCGGGCGGTGTACCAGAAGTGACACGCGGCTCGCGGACGGGCCGCACGGGACGGTGTGGTGGGAGGTTCGGATGATGCGTGGGCTTCGACATGAGCGCGGTGACGGCCGAGGGCGTGGACCCGCCCGGCACGGCCCGTCCGGCCTCCGCTCACCCGGCGCTCGCCGTCAGCAGGCCCGCGATCAGGGCCGTGCGATCGGGCAGGTGCTCCAGGACGACGTGTTCGTGCCGGGCGTGGGCGCCGTCCCCGACCGCGCCGAGGCCGTCGAGGACCGGGCGGCCGAGGGCGGCGACGAAGTTGCCGTCGCTGGCGCCGCCGACGGAGGTCTCCCGGGCGGTCCAGCCGAGTTCGGCGGCGATCGCCTGGGCCTGCTTGAACAGCAGCTGGGAGGCGGGGTTGGGCACCATCGGCGGGCGGGCCCAGCCGCCGGTGAGCGTGACGGAGACCCGGGGGTCGGAGGGCCGCAGCGCGGCGAAGGCGGCGTCGACGCGGGCCGTCTCGGCGGGCACCGCGATCCGTACGTCGATGCCGCAGCGGGCCCGTCCCGCCACGACGTTGCGTCCCGTACCACCGCTGATCACCCCGACGTTGACCGTGGTGCCCAGCTCGGGGTCGCCCAGCCCGGCCATCCGCGTGACGAGTTCGGCCAGGGCGTGCACGGCGCTCGCGCCCCGCTCCGGTTCGAGCCCCGCGTGCGCCTCCACGCCCTCCACCGTCAGCTCGAAGATGCCGCCGCCCTTGCGGCGCGTCTTCAGCGCCCCCTCGGGACCGGCCGACGCCTCACACACCAAGGTGGCCGCCACGCCCTCGCTCAGCCGCTCGACGTGCGGCTGGGAGGCCGGGCTGCCGATCTCCTCGTCGCCGTTGAGGAACAGGCGTACGGCGGGGCGCGGCAGGTCCAGTTCGCGCAGCAGCCGCAGCGCCCACACGGCCTGCATCAGACCGCACTTCATGTCGAACACGCCCGGCCCGCTGGCCCGGCCGTCCTCGGTGATCCGGAACGGCCACTCGGCGAGGGTGCCGGCGGGCCACACCGTGTCGTAGTGGCACAGGACCAGGACGGTCTCGGGCGAGGTGCCCTCGTAGAGCAGTTCCAGCATGTCGCCGTGCGGGCCGCCGTCGTGGTGCCGGCGCTCGTCCGGCGGGCCGAGGCGGCGGCGCGTCCACTCCTCGATCTCGGCGAGCCCGGCGGTGAGCAACTCCTTGTCGTCACTGGGCGTTTCCAGTTCGACCAGGGCGCGCAGGTCGTCGGTCATCTCGGGCAGGGCGGTGCGGGCCAGGGACTGGATGCGGTGCAGGGACACGGCGGCTCTCCTCGTGGGTGTGGGGGGCGGTGGTCAGCGGACGGGCGCCCCGGGGCCCAGCGGGATGCCCAGCGCCCACCAGGCGTAGAACAGCAGCGTCCAGGCGACCAGCATGGTCAGGCACAGCGGCAGGGTCAGGGACAGCAGGGTGCCGATGCCGGCCGAGCGGCGGTAGCGCTGGATGACGCCCAGGGTCATGACGAAGTAGGCGCTCATCGGGGTCATCGCGTTGGTGCAGGAGTCGGCGATCCGGTAGACGGCCTGCGTCACCTCGGGCGAGATGTCGAGCAGCATGAACATCGGCACGAACACCGGCCCCACCAGGGCCCATTGGGCGGAGCCGCTGGTGACCAGCAGGTTGATGCAGGTGCACACCAGCAGGACGCCGAGGAAGGCCACCGGTCCCGTGATGCCCGCCGACTTCAGCAGGTCGGCGCCCCGGATCGCCATGACCTCGCCGACGCCGGTCCACTTGAAGTACGCCAGGAACTGGGAGATGGCGAAGAACAGCACCAGGATCGGCGCCATCTCGCGCAGCCCCTTCGCCATGTGGTCGGGGATGTCCCGGCCGGTGCGCACGGTGCCGACGGCATACCCGTACACCGCGCCGACGATCAGGAAGGCCACCGCCAGGACGACCGCGATGCCGGTGAGCACGGGCGACTCCACGATGCTGCCGCCCTCGCCCCGCAGCGGCGAGGAGGACGGGATCATCACGGCGACGATCAGCGCGGCGTAGACGAGGAACGCGAGACCCGCGCGGCGCAGTCCGCGCCGCTCCTCCTCGCGCAGGGTCAGCAGGTCCGTCGTCGTGCCCTCTCCTTCCCCCTCGCCCAGGGTCGTCCGGTCCGCCGCGTCCTCGGGCTCGTCCTCCTCGGGCATCTGGGCCACCCGCCGGGCGATGACCTTCTCGGTGACCACGGTGACGACGGCGGCCAGCACCACCGACGACCCCAGGGAGAAGAAGTAGTTGGACAGCGGGGTGACCACATACCCGGGGTCGATGGTCTGGGCGGCGGCGGTGGTGAGCCCGGAGAGCACCGCGTCCGTGGGCGTGACCAGCGGACTGGCGTCGTACCCGGCGGACACCGACACGAACGCGACCACGGCGCCCAGCATCGGGCTGCGCCCCACGGCCCGGAACGCCATCGCGCCGAGCGGCACCAGGACGACGTAGGCGGCGTCGGAGGCGGCGTGCGCGACCATCGCGGTGAAGGCCAGCGTGAAGGTGAGCCAGCGGGCCGGGACGCGGGCGACGGCGGCCCGCAGCATGGCGGGCAGCAGCCCGGACCGGTCGGCGACGGCCACGCCCAGCATGACCACGAGGATCGTGCCGAGCGGCGGGAACGTGGCGTAGTTGGTGACCGCGTCGCTGATCATCATCCGCAGTCCCTCGCCGGAGACGAGGCTGTGGACGGTCACGGTCTTGTCGGTGGCGGGGTTCAGCGCGGAGGCCCCGGCGGCGGACAACGCCCAGCTGGCGAGGGCCAGGACGACGCTGAGCACGCCGAACAGCCAGAAGGGGTGCGGGAGTCTGTTGCCGAGGCGCTCGATGCGGCCGAGCACGGCGAGCAGTCCGGAGAGCGGTTTCGCGGGGCGGGGCGTGGTGGCGGTCACCTCACCTATTGACGACCAACAGACAGAATCATGCAAGTAAAATGCAGATCACGCTTGTATCGTTCTCGTGAACGCACTGACTGATGGATTCGTTCGGTACTCGTTCTGAGGGCATCTATGGCATCTATGGATGAATGGACGACATGACGGCTCTGGACGATGACGACCTCGACCTCGTCGCCGCGCTCCAGCACGCCCCGCGGGCCCCGCTGAGCCTGCTGGCGGAGGTGCTGGGGGTCTCGGCGAGCACCGCGGGCCGCCGGCTGGCCCGGCTGGAGTCGGACCGGCTGCTGCGGGTGATCGGCCAGCTCGACTGGTCGGTGTCCGGCGAGGGCAACCCGTGGCACGTGTGGGTGACGGCGGAACCCGGCCGCGCCCCGGAGGTCGCCCGCCGTCTGGCCGACCTTCCCGAGACCAGCCACGCGGCGGTCACCGCGGGCCACTCGGACGTCTACTGCGCCGTCCAGCCGGCCCGCCGCGACCGCACCACCGACCTGCTGTCCCGCACCATCCCCGCCACCCCCGGAGTCCGCTCGGCCCGCTCCGAACTCATCCTGTCGGCCACCACCAAGTCCGACTCCTGGCGCCTGCCGCGGCTGACCGAGGACCAGGTGCGGCGGCTCACCGAGCACGCGGCCCCCGACCGCGCGGTCGATCCCCCGCCCCACCACACCGCCCTCACCGACGACGAACTGCGCACCCTGCGGCTGCTCGCCACCGACGCCCGCTCGTCCGCCGCCCAGGTCGCCCGCGAGCTCGGCATCGGCCAGTCCACCGCCTACCGCACCACCCAGTCCCTGCTCCGGCGCGGCCTGGTCCGCCCCCGCGTGGAGGTCGAACCGGGCCTGCTCGGCTACGCCCTGGAGGTCGCGATCACCCTGACGGTCGCCCCGAGCGCGACGGCCGGGCTGGCCCGCTCGCTCGCCCGGCACCCCTCGGCCCGGTACGTGGTCATCACCGCGGGCACCTCCTGCGTGATCCACCACGGCGTCTTCCGCGACGAGGAGGGCCTCGCGGAGTTTCTCACCCGGGACCTGGCCGAGCTGCCCGGGGTGACCTCCTTCGACGTCTGCGTCGTACTCGACGCGCTGCGCCGCCACTGGCTCGACCGCGAGGACGGCCGCCTGGCCGCGCACGACAAGCAGGAAGACGCGCCCGACGAGCGGACAGCCGCGCACGACGAGCCGGCGAACGGACCGGGGCACGACCAGCCGCGGCACGGACCGCAGAACGGAGCCGACACCGCATGACCACCCGCGAGACCGCCATCGCCCGCGCGACCGCCTACTACGACTCCGGCGCCTTCCTGACCGACCTGCGCCGCCGGGTCGCGATGCCGACGGAGAGCCAACCGCCCGCGGACACGGCCCGCCTGTACGCCTACCTGAAGGACGAACTCGCCCCCGCGGCCGACCGCCTGGGGGCCGAGGTCCGCATCCTCGACAACCCGGATCCCGCCGCCGGCCCCTTCCTCCTCGCCCACCGCCACGAGGCGGACGACCTGCCGACCGTCCTGGTCTACGGCCACGCGGACGTCGTCCCCGGCCAGGACGACCGCTGGCGCGAGGGCCTGTCCCCCTGGCATCTCGTCGTCGAGGGCGACCGCCTCTACGGCCGCGGCACCGCCGACAACAAGGGCCAGCACACCGTCAACCTGGCCGCCCTGGAACAGGTGCTCACCGCGCGCGGCGGCCGCCTCGGCTTCAACCTGAAGCTGCTGATCGAGACGGGCGAGGAGTCCGGCTCCCCGGGCCTGCACGAGTTCTGCCGCCGCATGAAGGACGACCTGGCAGCGGACGTCCTGATCGCCTCCGACGGTCCCCGCCTCGCCGCCGACCGCCCCACCCTCTTCCTCGGCTCGCGCGGCGCCGCCAACATCCGCCTCCGCGTGCCCCTGCGCGAGGGTGCCCACCACTCGGGCAACTGGGGCGGCGCCCTGCGCAACCCGGCGACCGTGCTGGCGTCCGCCCTCGCGACCATGGTCGACGCCCGCGGCCGCATTCTCGTGGCGGGCCTACGACCGCCCGCGATCCCGGCGCCGGTCAGGGCGGCGCTCGCCGGCCTCACCGTCGGCGGCGGCCCGGACGATCCCCGCGTCGACACCGACTGGGGCGAGCCGGACCTCACGCCCGCCGAACGCGTCTTCGCCTGGAACACCCTGGAGGTCCTGGCCCTGTCCGCCGGGGACCCGGCCAAGCCGGTGGGCGCGATACCCGGAAGGGCCCATGCGGACGTCCAGCTCCGTTTCGTCGTAGGGACCGACTGGCAGCGCCTCGCGGAGATCCTCCGGGCCCATCTGGACGCCCACGGCCTGCCCATGGTCGAGGTCGAGGTGCTCCAGGCGGTACCCGCGACCCGGCTGAGCCCCGACTCCCCCTGGGTCCGTCTGGCCACGGACTCCCTCCAGCGCACCACCGGCAAGACCCCGGCGATCCTCCCCAACCTCGGCGGCACCCTCCCCAACGACGCCTTCGCGGAGATCCTCGGCCTGCCCACCGTCTGGGTGCCCCACTCCCACCCGTCCTGCGCCCAGCACGCGCCCGACGAACACCTGCTGGGCTCGGTGGCCCGGGAATCCCTGGCCGTCATGGCGGGACTCTTCTGGGACCTCGGGGAAAGCCGGGGCAGTATGGGCGCATGATTACGCTCACGAAGGAAGACGGCCCGGCCGACCTGGACGGCGTGACCCACCTGGCCATCGGGGTCTCCTGGGACCCCACGGCCGGCGCCAGCGGCGGAGTGCTCGGCAAGCTGCGCCGCAAGACCGGCACCGACCTCGACCTCATCGCCATCGCCATGCACGACGGGGACCCGGTCCGCCTCGCGGGCCTGGACTCCCTCGACCCCATCGGCAACGGCTCCCTCCTGCACAGCGGCGACAACCAGACCGGGCACGGGGACGGCGACGACGAGACCGTCACCGTCGAGTTCGCCAAGATCCCGCCGCACATCACCTCGATCGTCTTCGTCGCCGCCGCCTACAAGAAGGGCAGCTCCTTCCAGAAGGCCCGCAACATCAGCTTCAAGGTCTACGACGCCACCGGCGGCAGCACCCAGCAGGTCGCCGACATCTGGCCCTCCATGCTCACCTCGGACAACGGCTGCGCCGTGGCCAAGGCCGTCCGCTCCGGCGCCATCTGGAAGCTCCAGGTCATCAACGACACCGGCAAGATCAAGCAGGGCGACCAGCTGGCCCTGATGCGCTTCGCCGCCAGCAAGTAGCCGCCGGCCGGGGCCCCTCGGGCAGTACGCCTCAGGTGCGATACGCCTGATGCGGCACGACTCAGGTGCAGTACGACTCCAGGGTGCCCCGCCGCCGGACATCGAGCGTCGCGCAGTGGAACGAGCCGCCGAACGGCGCGTAGTGCAGCAGATCGCAGGGGATCGGCTCGAAGCCCCACCTCTCCAGCGCGCGCAGCATCCCGGTGTGATGCCGCTCCGCGATCACCCGCTTCTCGTCGATCATCAGCACGTTCAGGCTGAGCCACTTCCCGCACATCGACGTGACCCTGAGCAGGGGATCGTCGAGCGGGTCGGGCTCGGGGGCGACCAGGATGTCCCACGAGCCCAGCGCCTCGGGCAGCCGGTCCACATCGACGTACTCGGGATTGACCAGTGCCTTGCCGGGTCCCAGTGGCAGAAACGTCGTGTCGATGTGCATCGGCGTACGGCAGCGGCTCCTGATCTCGTGAATGCGGTACCCCGGCCCCAGATGGCGGCGCAGCCACTCGATGCCCATCCGGTTGGTGACATTGCTCGGCGTCACGAACAGATCGCGACCCGCGCGCACGAAGTCCGCCGCGTCGAACACCGGCTCGAACTCGGTGAGGATGCGGCGCACCGGCTCGCCCTCGTCCGGCACCCGGAAGTCCGTCTCGAACAGCTCCTCGGTGAGCTGCGGCTTCGGCGCCGACGTCCAGCGCGCCCCGCGCCGGAAGTAGTCCTTCAGGATCCGGCGGTAGGAGTGGGCCTCGAAATACCGGCACGGCCACGCCATCGGCGTCTCGATGATCTCGTCACCGATCACCAGCAGACTGTCCCGCGGACAGGTGTTGCAAAAGCCCCGCGACGACCAGTCGGGCGTGCCGAAACGCCGCCGGTGATCGACCGCGTCGGGCCGCACGACCGTGACCCCGAGCCCCTCCAACAACGCGATGAACTCGTCCAGTTCCTGTTGCGCCCGCTCGATCAGCAGCCGCGGGTATCTGAAACCCGCGACCATCCCCTGCGCCCGCCCCGCCCACGTCGGCATGTTGCACGACACCACCGGATGCCTGGACGGGATCGTCGCCCCCTCCAGCCGCCCTACGACGACCTCCTCCAGCGGATCCCACTCGTTGTGCGAACCGACGGGCGCCACAGGAGACTCCACACCCCGGTCGGTCGCGTCCCGCTCCACCACCGTCATGACCAGCCACTCCCGATCACCGTGACCACCCCTGCACAGGCACCCCTCGCCCCCTGCCCGCGCGTCAGCTTCCACGTCCCACGAAACGCGCCCACCAAACACGGCACCGAACACGGCCACCGGACACGGCCACCGGACACGACCGCTCCTGGGACCGATGAGTTCCGGAGCCCGGTGAGGTCTGCCTCAGCAGAAGCGAGAACCGCCGACGAGATCTGTGAGGGGACCATGACCACCCACGCACTACCGCCCGTCGTCGACGCGGCAACCTGGGAGCAGCGGCTGGCGGCCCTGCGCGCCCGGGAGAAGGCCGCGACGCGCGAGCTCGACGCCATCGCCGCCGAGCGGCGCCGGCTGCCGATGGTCGAGATGCCCGACTACATCCTGGAGGGCGAGGACGGCCCCGTCCGACTGGCGGACGTCTTCGAGGACAGGCGGCAACTGATCGTCTACAACCACATGTGGTCCGACGGCAAGGAGTGGCAGTGCCCGGGCTGCACGGGGTTCACCTCGCAGTTCACCCGCCTGGAGTTCCTGGACAACTACGACGCCCGGTTCGTCGTAGTCACCCAGGGCCCGATCGATGAGGCCCTCGCCTACAAACGCCGGGTCGGCAACCGCATGCCGTGGTACTCGACCGCCAACAGCCCGTTCGGAGCCGACGTCGGCGCCCCGCCCGACGCCGGATTCGCGGTCAACGTCTTCCTCCGCGACGGCGACACCGTCCACCGCACCTGGCACACCGACGGCCGCGGCACCGAACAGCTCAGCCACACCTTCGCCCTGATCGACCTTCTCCCCTACGGCCGCCAGGAGGAATGGCAGGACTCCCCCGACGGCTGGCCCCAGTCCCCCACCTACACCCGCTGGTCCACGTCCAAGGACATCGCCACGCTCTACGGCCCCACCCACCACGACGCCTGAACCCGCACGAACTCCCCCTCCCCACAGGGAGGGGGACCGTCAGTGCGCGTGCCCGCCCGCCGCCGGCGCCGCGTTCTTCACCGTCAACGGCAGCAGCTTCTTGCCCGTCGGGCCGATCTGGATGGACGTGTCCATCTGAGGGCACACCCCGCAGTCGAAGCAAGGCGTCCAGCGGCAGTCCTCGACCTCCGTCTCGTCGAGGGCGTCCTGCCAGTCCTCCCAGAGCCAGTCCTTGTCCAGGCCGGAGTCGAGGTGGTCCCAGGGGAGGACCTCCTCGTAGGTGCGCTCGCGGGTGGTGTACCAGTCGACGTCCACGCCGAACGGGGCCAGCGCCTTGTCCGCGCAGGCCATCCAGCGGTCGTAGGAGAAGTGCTCGCGCCAGCCGTCGAAGCGGCCGCCGTCCTCGTAGACGGCGCGGATGACCGAGCCGATGCGGCGGTCGCCGCGGGAGAGGAGGCCTTCCACGATGCCGGGCTTGCCGTCGTGGTAGCGGAAGCCGATGGAGCGGCCGTACTTCTTGTCGCCGCGGATCTTGTCGCGGAGCTTTCCGAGGCGGGCGTCCGTCTCCTCGGCGCTCAGCTGCGGCGCCCACTGGAACGGCGTGTGCGGCTTGGGCACGAAGCCGCCGATGGAGACCGTGCAGCGGATGTCGTTCTGACCGGAGACCTCGCGGCCCTTCTGGATCACGCTCATCGCCATGTCGGCGATCTGGAGGACGTCCTCGTCGGTCTCCGTCGGCAGGCCGCACATGAAGTACAGCTTCACCTGGCGCCAGCCGTTGCCGTACGCCGTCGCCACCGTCCGGATGAGGTCCTCCTCGGACACCATCTTGTTGATGACCTTGCGCATGCGCTCGGAGCCGCCCTCGGGGGCGAAGGTCAGGCCGGAGCGGCGGCCGTTGCGCGTCAGCTCGTTCGCCAGGTCGACGTTGAAGGCGTCCACGCGGGTCGAGGGAAGCGAGAGGCCGACCTTGTCCTCCTCGTACCGGTCCGCGAGGCCCTTGGCGATGTCGCCGATCTCGGAGTGGTCCGCCGAGGAGAGGGAGAGCAGGCCCACCTCCTCGAAGCCCGTCGCCTTCAGGCCCTTCTCCACCATCTCGCCGATGCCGGTGATGGAGCGCTCGCGCACCGGACGGGTGATCATGCCGGCCTGGCAGAAGCGGCAGCCGCGCGTGCAGCCGCGGAAGATCTCCACCGACATCCGCTCGTGGACGGTCTCGGCGAGCGGGACCAGCGGCTGCTTGGGGTACGGCCACTCGTCCAGGTCCATGACCGTGTGCTTGGACACGCGCCACGGGACGCCCGACTTGTTCGGTACGACACGGGCGATCCGGCCGTCCGGGAGGTACTCGACGTCGTAGAACGCGGGGATGTAGACGGACCCCGTCCGCGCCAGGCGGAAGAGGACCTCCTCGCGGCCGCCCGGCCGCCCCTCGGCCTTCCACTCGCGGATGATCCGCGTCATGTCGAGGACGGCCTGCTCGCCGTCGCCGATGATCGCCGCGTCGATGAAGTCGGCGATCGGCTCGGGGTTGAAGGCGGCGTGCCCGCCGGCCAGCACGATCGGGTCGTCCAGCCCACGGTCCTTGGACTCCAGCGGGATGCCCGCCAGGTCCAGCGCCGTCAGCATGTTGGTGTAGCCGAGCTCCGTGGAGAAGGAGAGGCCGAAGACGTCGAAGGCCTTCACCGGCCGGTGGCTGTCCACCGTGAACTGCGGGACGTCGTGCTCCCGCATCAGCGCCTCCAGGTCCGGCCAGACGCTGTAGGTGCGCTCGGCGAGGACGCCCTCCTGCTCGTTCAGGACCTCGTAGAGGATCATGACGCCCTGGTTGGGCAGCCCGACCTCGTAGGCGTCGGGGTACATCAACGCCCAGCGGACGTCACACGACTCCCACGGCTTGACGGTGGAGTTGAGCTCTCCGCCGACGTACTGGATCGGCTTCTGCACATGCGGGAGCAGAGCTTCGAGCTGCGGAAACACGGACTCTGCGGCCGCAGCGACTTCGGCAGGCATGTCGCGAACCTTCGTGAGCGGGACTGAACTGACAGGGGTGACCATCAAGACTAACGCGGCCACGGCCACCCCCCGCACGCCCGAAGGGCTCAGAGGTCCGCCGCCGCGTCCTTGACCTCGTCCCAGAACCCGGGCAGCTCGGCCTCCACGGTCGCGGCCCGGTGCTCCTCGCGCCCGTACAGCAGCCCGTACGTGAACGCGCTCTCCCCCGCCGCGTGCGCGACCGCGGACAGCTCGCGCAGGGTCCCGCGGGCCATGACGCTGTCCTGGTGCTCGCCGAGCAGGTTCTGGAGGGACTTCATGGACTTGACCAGGTCCTTGGCCGGCTTGCCGAGGGCCGGGCGGGCCGCCTCCGCCGCGTAGCGGGTCCGCTTCGTCTTCTTGCGGGCCTCGTGGATGGCGACGTCCCGGTCCGTGCCGGGGTCCAGCTCCAGCGCCTGCCCGACGAGCGCGGACACCTTCGCGAAGTCCTTCTTCACCGCCTTGGGGATCACCTTCCCGGGTTTCTTCCCGGCCGCCTTCAGCAGCGGCGGGTCGGCGAGCAGTGTGTCGAAGGCATCGAGCAGGGCCAGGTAGCGGCGGGAGTCGAGGATCCCGATCAGCCGGCCGCTCGCGCCGCCGGGCCGGTCGCCCGCCCAGGCGGCCAGCCGCTCGGCGACCGGACCGGAGACCAGCGTGGAGGGCACCTGGTCGAGGGCCGCGGACAGGCGTTCGTTCAGTACCTCACGGTCCCGGTCCACGCCCAGCTCACCGGCCAGCCACTTCAGCTCGTCGCCGATCGGGTCGGTGACGGCCCGGTCGAGGATCTTGCCGAACGACTTGAAGGTGCTGCGCATCCGGCGGGTGGCGACGCGCATGCTGTGCACGGAGTCCTCGACGTCGCGGCGCACAGCCGGGTCGAACTCGACGATCGCGTCCCGCTGGGCGCGGACGTAGGCGAGGACGTGGTCGCCGGCGGTCACCGGGTCACCGGTGGCGGCGGGCCGACGCTTCTTCTCCGGGGCGGTCTCCGCCAGCGCCCGCGCCAGCTTCGACGCCGACCCCGACGGCCGCACCCCCGCCTTGCGCAGGCGTTTGTCGACCTTGTCGAGGAAGGCCGGGTCGCCCCCGTCGGCCAGCTCCACCTCGATCTCGGTCCACTGGGCGCTGCCACCCTCTTCCGTGAGCCGCTCGGCCCGTACCGCGTCGACGCTCACCTCGGCCAGCAGCCGCCCGTCGCCGTCCACCAGGTGGCGCACGTCCCGGTCCGAGCGCAGGCGCACCACGGGCCGCAGCTCGGCGTCGCGGACGCGGGAGCGGACCAGGCCGGCGAGGGCGCGGGGCACGGTGTCGGAGAGCGGCGCCTGGATCTCGTCCCGCACGCCCGGGGTCACCGGGAACTTCAGATGCCAGCCCGCGTCCGATCCGCCGGTGCGGCGGCGCAGGGTGAGCGCGGAGGCGGCGAGGCGTTCGTCGACGGTGTCGTAGTAGGTGGCGTCCAGGTGCGCGACTCCCTTGTCGATCACTGCCTCGACCCCGGCGACGCCGGTCAGGTCGGGCAGTCCGCTCTCGTCGGACTCGTATTTCCGCTCGATCTCGCGCTTGATGTCCGCCATGACCTGAATCTAGTGGCCCACGGCCCGTTACGGCAGGGGGCACCGCGGACGGCCCCCGGGCAAACCCGGGGGCGACCACGGGTGACGTCAGGCGGACATGGGCCGCTGCACCCGGATGGACTGCAACAGCCCCACCGCCACCCAGACCGCGAACATCGACGAGCCTCCGTAGGACACGAACGGCAGTGGCAGGCCCGTGACCGGCATGATCCCGAGGGTCATGCCGATGTTCTCGAAGGCCTGGAAGGCGAACCAGGCCACGATCCCGGCGGCGACGATCGTGCCGTAGAGCTCGGTCGTCTCGCGGGCGATGCGGCAGGCGCGCCACAGGACGACGCCGAGCAGCACGATGATCAGGCCCGCGCCGAGGAAGCCGAGTTCCTCGCCGGCGACGGTGAAGACGAAGTCGGTCTGCTGCTCGGGCACGAACTGGCCGGTCGTCTGCGAGCCGTGGAACAGCCCGGAGCCCGTCAGTCCGCCCGAGCCGATGGCGATGCGGGCCTGGTTGGTGTTGTAGCCGACACCCGCCGGGTCGAGGCTGGGGTTGGCGAAGGCCGCGAAGCGGGCGATCTGGTACTCGTCCAGGATGTGCAGCTGCCATACGGCGATGGCGCCGGCCGCGCCCGCGCCGAGCAGTCCGAACACCCACCGGTTGGAGGCGCCGGAGGCGAGCAGCACGCCCAGCACGATGATGACCATCACCATGACCGACCCGAGGTCGGGCATCAGCATCACGACCAGCATCGGCACGGCGGCCAGGCCGAGCGCCTGGAGCACGGTGCGGTGGTCCGGGTACGGCTTGTCACCCGCGTCCACCCGTGCGGCCAGCAGCATCGCCATGCCCAGGATGATCGTGATCTTCACGAACTCGGAGGGCTGGAGCGAGAAGCCGCCGCCGAGCACGATCCAGGAGTGGGCGCCGTTGACGGTCGAGCCGAGCGGGGTCAGTACCAGCAGGATCAGGAACACCGAGGCGCCGTAGAGGATCGGGACGGCGGTGCGCAGGGTGCGGTGGCCGAGCCAGACCGTGCCGATCATCAGGGCGAGCCCGATGCCGGTGTTCATGAGGTGCCGGACCAGGAAGTAGTACGGGTCGCCCTGGTTGATCTCGGTGCGGTTGCGGGTGGCCGAGAAGACGAGGATCGAGCCGATCAGTGACAGGGCGACGGCCGCGAGCAGTATCGGCCAGTCCAGCCGGCGGGCGAGGGAGTCCCGGGCCAACAGGCGGGTCCAGCCCGCCCGTTGGGGCCCGTATCCGGAGACGTGGAAGCTGTTGACGCCGGTCATGCGAGCGTCCTCCGGCTTCCGCCTGCCCGCCGTCGGCGGCGTGCGTTCCGGTTGCCCGGGGTGGCTGTCCCCACGGTGGCCGCCAGCTGCTGCACGTCCGGCTCCTCCGTGCCCTTCTGGCTGATCCGCTGCTCCTTGGCCGGGTCCTTGGAGACCTTCGGGGAGGTGATGGAACCGTCGTCCTTGATCTTCGGCAGGTTCTTCTCCGGGGTGGGCAGCAGCGCGTTCTTCGGGTTGATCCTGCCGTCCTCCGAGACGCCGTAGAGCGCGTTGTAGATCTTGCGCACGGCGGGGCCCGAGGCTCCGGAGCCCGTACCACCTTGGGAGATGGTCATGACGACCGTGTAGTCCTTGGTGTACGTGGCGAACCAGGAGGTGGTCTGCTTGCCGTAGACCTCGGCGGTGCCCGTCTTGGCGTGCATCGGGATCTTGTCCTGCGGCCAGCCGCCGAACCGCCAGGCGGCCGAACCGCGGGTCACGACTCCCGCGAGGGCGTCGTTTATCTCGGCGAGCGTCTTCTTCGAGTCGGGCAGCTTGCCGTGCGGCTTGGGCGCGATCTCCTGGACACGCTTGCCGTCGGCGCTCACGATCGCCTTGCCGACGGTCGGGTCGTAGAGGGTGCCGCCGTTGGAGATCGCTCCGTAGATCGTCGCCATCTGGATCGGTGTGACGAGGGTGTCGCCCTGGCCGATGGAGTAGTTGACGGAGTCACCGGCGCGCATCTTGTTGCCTTCGAGGCAGTTCTCGTACGCGATCTGCTCGGCGTACGAGCCGCCCTTCTTGCCGTACTTGCACCAGGCGTCCTTGTTGGCCTTCCAGTAGTCCTGCTTCCACTGGCGGTCCGGGACGCGGCCACTGACCTCGTTCGGCAGGTCGATGCCGGTCTCCTTGCCGAGGCCGAACTGGTGGGCGGTCTTGTAGAACCAGTCGTTGGCGTTCTTCTTCGGCGTGTTGCCGCCGTCCCGCTGCCATTCCTGGTGGGCCAGTCGGTAGAAGACGGTGTCGCAGGAGACCTCCAGGGCGCGGCCGAGGTTGATCGGGCCGTACCCCTTGGACTCGAAGTTCTTGAAGACCTGGCCGCCGATGGAGTACGAGCTGGAGCACTCGTAGTTGCCGTCGAAGGAGTAGCCCGCGTTGACCGCGGCCGAGCTGGAGACGACCTTGAAGATCGAGCCGGGGGCGGCCTGGCCCTGGATCGCGCGGTTGAGCAGCGGGTAGTTGGAGTTCTTACCGGTGAGCCTGGTGTAGTCCTTGGCGGAGATGCCGCCGACCCAGGCGTTCGGGTCGTAGGTCGGGTTCGAGGCCATGGCGACGACCCGGCCGGTCTTGGCCTCCATCACCACGACCGCGCCGGAGTCCGCCTTGTACTTCTCGCCGGTGTTCTTGTCGAAGATCTTGCGGGCTTCCTTCATCGCGTCGTTGAGTTCGTACTCCGCGACGCGCTGAACGCGGGCGTCGACGCTGGTGACGAGGTTGGAGCCGGGCTGCGCGGGGTCGGCCTGGGCCTCGCCGATGACGCGGCCGAGGTTGTCGACCTCGTAGCGGGTGACGCCGGCCTTGCCGCGCAGTTCCTTGTCGTACTGGCGCTCCAGGCCGGAGCGGCCGACCTGGTCGGAGCGCAGGTAGGGCGAGTCGGTGTCCTGGGCCTTGGTGATCTCCTCGTCGGTGACGGGCGAGAGATAACCGAGGACCTGGGCGGTGTTGGCCTTGGCGGGGGCGGCGTAGCGGCGGACGGCCTCGGGCTCGGCGGTGATGCCGGGGAACTCCTCGGCGCGCTCGCGGATCTGGAGGGCCTGCTTGGCGGTGGCCTCGTCGGTGATGGGGATGGGCTGGTACGGCGAGCCGTTCCAGCAGGGCTGGGGGGTCTTGGCGTCGCACAGGCGGACCTTCTCCATGACCTCCTTGGGCGTCATGGCGAGGACGCCGGCCAGCTTGGTGAGGACGGCCTTGCCGTCGTCCTTCATCTTCAGCAGGTCGGTGCGGGAGGCGGAGACCACCAGCCGGGTCTCGTTGTCGGCGAGGGGGACTCCGCGGGCGTCCAGGATCGATCCGCGGACGGCGGGCTCGACGACCTGCTGGACGTGGTTGCCGGAGGCCTCCTTGGCGTACTCGTCGCCCTCGCGGATCTGGAGGTACCACAGGCGCCCGCCGAGGGTGCCGAGGAGGGAGAGGACGAGAACCTGGATGACGATGAGCCGGATCTGGACCCGTGGGGTCCGACCGGTCTCGGGGATGTTGGTCACTGCGGCTGCCTCCCCCTCTCAGTGCGTCGACGTGTACGAGGCGCCGGTGTACGCGTCGGTGGTGTGTGCGCGTACGCATGATGAACGGCGGACCTGTGAGCCCGCGTTCCGCCGCCACGCCCTCGTTCGGGTGAACTCCAGGATGAACTCCAGCGTGTTCACAGCCGCTTGACCCCCTTGATGCGGCCGACACGCGCGGTGCGGGCGCGGGCCTTGGTCTTCAGACTGCCGAGTCCGCCGCGCTGGCCGCCGATCTTCAGACCGGTGCCGGAGGAGAGCCAGCCGGAGGAGATGTCGGTGGCCTTGGAGGCCGCCGCGTTGGTCTCGGCGAGCGGGTCGTTCTCCGCGCGCCGGGCCAGGGCCATGATCCCGGGGACGACGAACGGGGCGAGCAGCAGGTCGTACAGGGCGGCCGTGAACAGCAGGCTGGGCAGGCCGACATGGCGGGCGGCGGTGTCGCCGACGAGGGCGCCGACCCCGGCGTACAGCAGGGTGGAGCCGATGGCGGCGGCGACCACGACGAGCATGGGGCCGGTGGCGGACTTCAGCCGGCCGTTGTCCGGTTTGGCCAGTCCGGCGAGGTAGCCGATGACGCAGAGCACTAGGGCGTAGCGCCCGGCCGCGTGGTCGGCGGGTGGGGCGAGGTCGGCGAGGAGACCCGCGCCGAAGCCGACGAGGGCGCCGCCGACATGGCCGTAGACCAGGGCGAGGCCGAGGACGGTGAGGAGCAGCAGGTCGGGGACGGCGCCTGGGAGGTGGAGGCGGGCGAGGACGCTCACCTGGAGGACCAGGGCGACGACGACCAGGGATGTGGAGAGCAGGATCCGGTTGACGCGCATGGGCTACAGCTCCTACTGCTCTTCTTGGATCTGGCCGTCGACCGGCGCGTCGGCGGACGGCGTGGCGGTCACCGTCACGGTCGGCGTCGGGGTCGGCCGGGGCTTGGCGGGAAGCACCGTGTCGCGCGGGTCCTTCTTCGGGGCCTGGACGACGACGCCGACGATGTCGAGTTTGGTGAAGCTGACGTACGGCGTGACGTACACGGTGCGGGTGAGGCCGCCGCCGGAGGGGTCGACGCGGGCGACCACGCCGACCGGCACGCCGGGCACGAAGGGCTTGTCGGCCTGGGAGCCGAAGGTGACCAGGCGGTCGCCCTTCTTGATCTCGGCCTTGCCGTTGAGGAGTTCGACGCGCAGCGGGCGGTCGCCCTGTCCGGAGGCGAAGCCGAGTTCGTCGCCGGCCTCCATGCGGGTGCCGACGGTGAAGTCGGGGTCGTTGGCGAGGAGCACGGTGGCGGTGTCCGGGCCGACGGTCGTCACGCGGCCGACGAGTCCGTCGCCGTTGAGGACGGTCATGTCGCGCCGGATGCCGTCGTTGGCGCCGACGTCGACGGTGATGGTCCAGGAGAAGCCCTGGGCCGCTCCTATCGCGATGACCTGGGCGCCCTTGATGCCGTACTGGCCCTGGCCGGCGATCTTCAGCATCTTGTCGAGCTGGGCGAGGCGGCTGCGGTTGCGGTCGTCGCTGCCGAGCTTCGCCTTGAGGGCCGCGTTCTCCTTCTCCATCTCGGCGAGCCGGTCGTGGCGTTCGCCGGAGTCACGGATGGCGGAGACGGCGTTGCCGACCGGGTTGACCGCGGTCGACACACCGTCCTCGATCGGGCCGAAGACGGCGGCCGCGGCCTGGCGGGCACCGTCGACCGGTGAGTCCTCCCCGCCACGGATGTCCACCGTGATCAGCGCGAACGCGACGGCGACCAGCAGCACCAGGAGCAGCCGGCTCTCTCGTGTGTCCCTCACGTGCGGCGGCCGTGCCCTTCCTCATAGGAATTCGTGTGCGGTGTTCAGGTGTCGTGATGTGTGTGGGAGAGCTTATGTCTCTATATCAACGATCCGCCGCACGAGAGGAGATCATCTCGTACGGCGGAATCGCGATGTCAGGTCATCTGCGCGGCTGGGCGTCCAGCACCTGCTGAAGCGCCTCGAACTCCTCGACGCACTTGCCGGAGCCGAGCGCCACGCTGTCCAGCGGGTCCTCGGCGATGTGGATCGGCATGCCGGTCTCGCGGCGCAGCCGCTCGTCGAGACCGCGGAGCAGGGCGCCGCCGCCCGTCAGGACGATGCCGCGGTCCATGATGTCGCCGGACAGCTCCGGCGGGCACTTGTCGAGGGTCGTCTTGACCGCGTCGACGATCGCGTTGACGGGTTCCTCGATCGCCTTGCGGACCTCGGCGGCCGAAATGACGACGGTCTTGGGCAGCCCGGAGACGAGGTCCCGGCCGCGGATTTCGGTGTGTTCGTCAGCGTCGAGGTCGTACGCCGAGCCGATGGTGATCTTGATCTGCTCGGCCGTCCGCTCACCGAGGAGGAGCGAGTACTCCTTCTTGATGTGCTGGATGATCGCGTTGTCCAGCTCGTCGCCCGCGACGCGGATGGACTGGGCCGTCACGATGCCGCCGAGGGAGATGACCGCGACCTCCGTGGTGCCGCCACCGATGTCCACCACCATGTTGCCCGTGGCCTCGTGGACCGGCAGGCCGGAACCGATGGCCGCGGCCATGGGCTCCTCGATGATGTGCACCTGACGGGCGCCGGCCTGGGACGACGCCTCGATGACGGCGCGGCGCTCGACGCCCGTGATGCCCGAGGGCACGCAGACGACGACCCGCGGACGAGCCAGATACCGCCGCTTGTGGATCTTCAGGATGAAGTAGCGGAGCATCCGCTCGGTGATCTCGAAGTCGGCGATGACGCCGTCCTTCAGCGGACGTACGGCAACGATGTTGCCGGGCGTGCGCCCGATCATCTTCTTGGCTTCGGCTCCGACCGCGAGGATGCCACCGGTGTTGGTGTTGATCGCGACCACGGACGGCTCGTTGAGTACGATCCCGCGACCCCTGACGTACACCAGCGTGTTGGCGGTCCCGAGGTCGACAGCCATGTCACGGCCGATGAACGACATTGAGTTCCCCATCAGGATTCGACTGGCCTTCCTGGGAGCGTGTGAGGGCTTTTCAGGTCGGCGAAGTGGGTGCGGTGACGTGAAGGCTTCCATCGTAGACGCGCCTGCACGAACACCGCGCGAGGGTCTTCGCCATTGTCAGCAGATGAAGTACCGCCTCGCTTGTGGAGACGGTCCATCGGGGGCACTCGTTCCCCCGATCGCCACGCATATGCCAAAGGACGGCCGAAAGTGCGCGGCCGCCCCAGGTCGGACGAGAGCGTGAGCTGACGCCCCCTCAGAAAAAGCCACGAAACCTACGCACGCCCGGGAAAGAAGATCTTCACCTCGCGCTCGGCCGACTCCTCGGAGTCGGACGCGTGGATCAGGTTCTCGCGGACGATGACACCGAAGTCG
The DNA here is from genome assembly GCF_001685355.1 of Streptomyces lincolnensis. Classification (GTDB taxonomy): domain Bacteria; phylum Actinomycetota; class Actinomycetes; order Streptomycetales; family Streptomycetaceae; genus Streptomyces; species Streptomyces lincolnensis. The sequence goes on from NZ_CP016438.1 coordinate 3,581,779, forward strand.
CCCCGGATGGAGCCGGGCGCGGCGGCGATCGGGTCGGTCGGGCCGGCCAGCTGCCGCACCCCCTCGATGACCCGCTCGCCCTCGACGATCAGCGCGACGACCGGGCCGGAGGCCATGAACTCCACCAGCGGCTCGTAGAAGGGCTTGCCCTTGTGCTCTCCGTAGTGCTGCTCCAGGGTGTCCTGGTCCAGCGTGCGCAGCTCCAGCGCGGTGATCTGCCATCCGGCCTTGCGCTCGATACGGCTGATGATCTCGCCGGTCAGGCCGCGACGGACCGCGTCGGGCTTGAGCAGGACGAGGGTGCGCTGGGTCACGAAGGGCTCCTTCGGATCAAGGACTGTGCGGGGATTTCACGACAGACCCTGAGGTTACAGGGCGTGTCGGCGCACTTGTCACACAGCGTCAGGTGTAGAGGGGGCGGCCTGGGCGGCGAACCTCGCCTTCGCCTCGTCGATCTTCCGGCCGTAGTGCACGGACGCCCACCACAGCGCCGCGAAGATCGCCCCCATGAAGAACATCGTCGGGACGACGAAGCCGGAGGCGATCAGCGCGGCCTGGAGCGCCCAGCCCATGGCGATGCCGCCCGGCCGGGTCACCAGCCCGCACAGCACCAGGCACAGGAACATCGCGATACCGCTGACCGTCCACACCGTCGACATGGACAGATCGGGGTCCTTCATCGCGACCAGACCGGCGAACCCGATGACGAAGAACTCGCCGATCAGCGTCGAAGCACAGAGCGTACGCATGTGAGGTCCTCAGCCCTTCCCCAGCAGCAGCCGGGCCTCGCCGACGGTGATGACGGAACCGGTGACGAGCACACCGCCGCCCGTGAACTCGCCCTCCTCCTCGGCGAGCGTGATCGCCGCCTCCAGGGCGTCCGGCAGCCGCGGCTCCACCTGCACCCGCTCCTCGCCGAACACCTCGACGGCGATCGCGGCGAGCTCGTCGGCGTCCATGGCCCGGTGGCTGGAGTTCTGCGTGATCACGACCTCGGCGAAGATCGGCTCGAAGGCCTCCAGCACCCCCCGCACGTTCTTGTCGCCGCTCGCGCCCACCACACCGATCAGCCGGCTGAAGTCGAAGGCCTCCCCCACCGCCTCGGCGGTGGCCCGGGCGCCCGCCGGGTTGTGCGCCGCGTCCAGGACGACGGTCGGGGACCGCCGTACGACCTCCAGGCGGCCCGGGGAGGTGACGGCCGCGAAGGCCTTGCGGATGGTGTCGATGTCGAGCGGTTCGGGCCGCTGGGATCCGACGCCGAAGAACGCCTCCACGGCGGCCAGGGCGACGGCGGCGTTGTGCGCCTGGTACGGGCCGTGCAGCGGAAGGAACACCTCCCCGTACTCCCCGCCGAGCCCGCGCAGCGTGAGCAGCTGGCCGCCGACGGCGACCTGCCGCGCGACCACCCCGAACTCCAGGCCCTCGCGGGCCACGGTGGCGTCGACCTCGACGGCCTTCTTCAGCAGCACCTGGGCCGCGTCCACCGGCTGCTGCGCCAGGATGACCGTCGCGTCCTGCTTGACGATGCCGGCCTTCTCGGTGGCGATCGCCGCGGGCGTCTCACCGAGCCGGTCGGTGTGGTCCAGGTCGATGGGCGTGACGACGGCGACATCACCGTCGATCACATTGGTCGCGTCCCAGGAGCCGCCCATCCCCACTTCCACGACGGCCACGTCGACCGGCGCGTCCGCGAAGGCGGCGTACGCCATGCCCGTCAGCACCTCGAAGAACGACAGCCGGTACTCCTGCTGCGCGTCGACCATCTCGATGTACGGCTTGATGTCGTGGTACGTCTCGATGAAGCGCTCGGCGTCGATCGGCGCCCCGTCGAGGCTGATCCGCTCGGTGATCGACTGCACGTGCGGGCTGGTGTACCGCCCGGTGCGCAGCTCGAAGGCGCCGAGCAGGGCCTCGATCATGCGGGCGGTGGAGGTCTTGCCGTTGGTGCCGGTGATGTGGATCGAGGGGTACGACCGCTGCGGGTCGCCCAGCACGTCCATCAGGGCGGCGATCCGGGCGACCGACGGCTCCAGCTTGGTCTCGCCCCAGCGGCCGGCGAGCTCCGTCTCGACCGCACGCAGGGCCTTGTCGACCTCGGGGTCCTCGGGGCGCGCGGGCACATCGGTGTCCGGGGCCGCGCCCTGGGTGCGCAGGGTGCGGCTGCCGGCCTCGATGACCGCGAGATCGGGGTCCCGGTCGGTCTCGGCCGCGATGATCTCGTCGAAGTCGTCGCTGTCACTCACGGGGTCAGTTTAGGGCTGCGTCCGAGGAGAGGTGCGGCTGGTCCCGTTCGGCGGGCGCGGGGAGGATGGGGCAGGTCCCCGCGCCCCTCACCTCGCTACTGCTGGGGCAGCCTGTCCAGCTGGGCCCGGATCCTCGTGATGTCGTCCTCCGCCTTGGCCAGACGGCCGCGGATCTTGTCGACCACGTTGTCCGGGGCCTTCGCGAGGAACGCCTCGTTGCCGAGCTTGGCGGTGGCCTGGGACTTCTCCTTCTCCGCCGCCGCCAGGTCCTTCGCGAGGCGCTTGCGCTCCGCCGCCACGTCGATCGTGCCGGAGAGGTCGAGGGCGACCTCGGCGCCGGCGACCGGGAGGGTCGCCGTGGCCGTGAAGTCCTCGCCCTCCGGCTGGAGGCGCAGCAGCTGGCGGATGGCGGCCTCGTGAGGTGCCAGCGCCGTGCCGTCGAGGGCCAGGCGGGCCGGGACGCGCTGGCCCGGCTGGAGTCCCTGGTCGGCGCGGAAGCGGCGGACCTCGGTGATGACGGACTGGAGGGTCTCGATCTCGCGTTCGGCGGCGTCGTCCCGGAAGCCGCTGTCCTGGGGCCAGTCCGCGACGACGACCGACTCGCCGCCGGTGAGGGTGGTCCACAGGGTCTCCGTGACGAACGGGACCACCGGGTGCAGCAGCTTCAGCGTGACGTCGAGGACCTCGCCGAGGACGCGCTTGCTGACCTCGGCCGGCTCGCCGCCCGCCTGGAACGTCGTCTTGGACAGCTCGACGTACCAGTCGAAGACCTCGTCCCACGCGAAGTGGAAGAGGGCGTCGGAGAGCTTCGCGAACTGGAAGTCCTCGTAGAACGCGTCGACCTGGGCGACCGTCTTGTTGAGACGGGACAGGATCCAACGGTCCGTGGCGGACATCGCGGAGGCGTCCGGGAGGGGACCGTCCACCGTCGCGCCGTTCATCAGCGCGAAGCGCGTCGCGTTCCAGATCTTGTTGGCGAAGTTCCGGGACGCCTGGACCCAGTCCTCGCCGATCGGGACGTCGGTGCCGGGGTTGGCGCCGCGGGCGAGCGTGAACCGCAGAGCGTCGGAGCCGTACTTGTCCATCCAGTCCAGCGGATTGACCGTGTTGCCGAACGACTTCGACATCTTCTTGCCGTGCTCGTCACGGACCATGCCGTGGAACGCGATGGTGCGGAAGGGGATCTCACCGTCCATCGCGTACAGGCCGAACATCATCATCCGGGCGACCCAGAAGAACATCAGGTCGTACCCGGTGACCATGGCCGAGTTCGGATAGAACTTCGCCAGGTCCGCGGTCTTCTCGGGCCAGCCCAGGGTGGAGAAGGGCCACAGGCCGGACGAGAACCAGGTGTCCAGGACGTCGGTGTCCTGCTCCCAGCCCTCGCCGCTCGGCGGCTGCTCGTCGGGGCCGACGCACACGGTCTCGCCGTCCGGGCCGTGCCAGACGGGGATCCGGTGACCCCACCACAACTGCCGCGAGATACACCAGTCGTTGAGGTTGTCGACCCAGTCGAAGTACCGCTGCGACAGGTCGGCGGGGTGGATGTCCACCCGGCCGTCGCGGACCGCGTCACCGGCGGCCTTGGCGAGCGTCTCGACCTTCACCCACCACTGCAGAGACAGCCGCGGCTCAAGGGTCGTCTTGCAGCGCGAGCAGTGGCCGACCGAGTGGACGTACGGCCGCTTCTCCGCGACGATCCGGCCGTCGGCGCGCAGCGCGGCGACGATCGCGGAACGCGCCTCGAAGCGGTCAAGCCCCTCGAAAGGCCCGTGGACCGTGATCACGCCGCGCTCGTCCATGACGGTCAGCGACTCCAGGCCGTGCCGCTGGCCGATGGCGAAGTCGTTGGGGTCATGGGCGGGGGTGACCTTGACGGCACCGGTGCCGAACTCGGGGTCGACGTGTGTGTCGGCGACGACGGGAATCGTGCGGCCCGTCAGCGGCAGCGCGATGCGCCGACCGACGAGGTGCTTGTAGCGCTCGTCATCCGGGTGAACAGCGACGGCGGTGTCACCGAGCATCGTCTCCGCACGCGTGGTGGCGACGACGAGCGTGTCGTCGCCCTCGCCGTACTTGATGGAAACGAGTTCGCCGTCGTCGTCCTGGTAGTCGACCTCGATGTCAGAGATGGCCGTCAGGCAGCGCGGGCACCAGTTGATGATGCGCTCGGCGCGGTAGATCAGGCCGTCGTCGAACATCTTCTTGAAGACGGTCTGGACGGCACGGGACAGACCCTCGTCCATGGTGAAGCGGTCACGGCTCCACGCGACGCCGTTGCCCAGGCGCCGCATCTGTCCGGCGATCTGACCACCGGACTCAGCCTTCCACTGCCAGACCCGCTCCACGAACGCCTCGCGGCCCAGGTCGTGACGGGACTTGCCCTCCTTGGCGAGCTCCCGCTCGACGACGTTCTGCGTCGCGATACCCGCGTGGTCCATGCCGGGCTGCCACAACGTCTCGTAGCCCTGCATGCGCTTACGGCGGGTGAGGGCGTCGATCAGCGTGTGCTCGAAGGCGTGGCCCAGGTGGAGGGAGCCGGTGACGTTGGGCGGCGGAATGACGATGGTGTACGCGGGCTTGTCGCTCTTGGCGTCGGCCTCGAAGTAACCCCGCTCCACCCAGCGCTCGTACAGCGGCCCCTCTACGTCGGCCGGCGCGTACTGGGTCGGCAGTTCGGTGTGGGGCGCTGTGGGCTGCTGCTGAGCGTTCTCGGTCACGGGCCCAGTTTAGGGGTGTCACGCGGGAGTCCCGAAACGCCTTTGTTCTGTAACGGTGGGGCCCCCGGTGCCATGTATGCGCTGTGTCTAGGCCAGGATGTCTGAATCACATAAGCATCTGGAGGGGAACCCAGAGATGAGCTACAACCAGCCGGGCCCGTACGGCGGGCAGCCCCAGCAGCCCGGACCGTACGGTCAGCAGCCGGGTCCCTACGGCCAGCCGCCGCAGGCTCCGCCCGGCCAGCCCGGCTACGGCTACCCTCAGCAGGCTCCGCCGGCCCAGCCGGGCTACGGCTACCCGCAGCAGCCCGGGCAGGGCGTACCGCCCCAGCAGGCCCCCTACGGCCAGCAGCCGCCCTACGGCCAGGCTCCCTACGGGGTGCCCCAGCCGCCGGCGCCCGGCGGCGGCAAGAAGAAGACGGGCATCATCATCGGCGCGGTCGCGGTCGTCGCCGCGATCGCCGTCGGCGCGTACTTCGTGATCGGCGGCGGCTCGGGCGGCTCGGACATCGCCGACGACGGCCCGCACACCCTGACGACTCCCGCCACGGTCCTCGGCGGCGAGTACAAGAAGGGCGAGAACGCCGGCGACAGCGGCTTCTCCGAACAGGACGTCAAGGACGCCGAGAAGCACGGCGTCAAGAACGCCAAGGACGTCAACGCCGGCTACCAGTCCGGCGACGAGGCCAACCCGTTCGCCATGAAGATGCTCAACTTCATGGGCGTCTACGGCGACATCGAGGACCCCGAGGCGGTCGTCGACGGGATGTTCGCCGAGATGAAGAAGAGCGCCGCCAAGGACAACGAGGGCGAGGTCGTGGGCAGCCCGAAGGCGTACACGCCGAGCGATCTCAAGGACGCGGTCCTCAAGTGCCAGGAGATGAAGGTCAAGAACGACAACGCGGGGTCGACCGGCTCGTCGTCCGGACCGAGCGAGATCCGCATGCCCGTGTGCATCTGGGGCGACCACAGCACGCTCGGTGTCACCATGAACCTCGACCTGGCCAGCGCGATGACCGGCAAGTCGATGGACCTGAGTGCCGCCGCCGAGATCACGGCCAAGTTCCGCAACGAGGTCCGCAAGCCCGCGTGATGGCGCGGGCCCCGCACAGGCCATGACGCGTATGACGAAGGGGCCCCGGTCGGTCGACCGGGGCCCCTTCGCTTGTCCGTGTGCGGCGGTTACGCCGTCTTCTGCTCCCCGGGGCCCCGTCCGCGCGAATCCCTCGGGATCAGCGTCGGGTTGACGTTGGACAGGACCACGTCGGCGGTGATGACGACGCGGGCGACGTCCTTGCGGGAGGGGACCTCGTACATGACGCCCTGGAGGACTTCCTCCATGATGGCGCGCAGGCCGCGGGCGCCGGTCTGGCGGAGGATGGCCTGGTCGGCGATGGCTTCGAGGGCCTCGCGCTCGAAGTCCAGCTCCACGCCGTCGAGTTCGAAGAGGCGCTGGTACTGCTTCACGAGCGCGTTGCGGGGCTCCACCAGGATCTGGAGGAGGGCCTCGCGGTCCAGGTTGTGCACCGAGGTGATGACCGGGAGACGGCCGATGAACTCGGGGATCATGCCGAACTTGACCAGGTCCTCGGGCATGACGTCCTCGAACTGGTCCTTGGCCTCCAGCTCCCGCTTGGAGCGGATCGTCGCGCCGAAGCCGATGCCCTTGGCCCCGGCCCGGGACTCGATGAGCTTCTCCAGGCCCGCGAAGGCACCGCCCACGATGAACAGGACGTTCGTCGTGTCGATCTGGATGAACTCCTGGTGCGGGTGTTTGCGGCCGCCCTGGGGCGGCACGGAGGCGGTGGTGCCCTCCAGGATCTTCAGCAGGGCCTGCTGCACACCCTCGCCCGAGACATCGCGAGTGATCGAGGGGTTTTCACTCTTCCGCGCGACCTTGTCGATCTCGTCGATGTAGATGATGCCCGTTTCGGCCTTCTTGACGTCGTAGTCGGCCGCCTGGATGAGCTTCAGCAGGATGTTCTCCACATCCTCGCCGACGTAACCCGCCTCGGTGAGCGCCGTGGCGTCCGCGATCGCGAACGGGACGTTCAGCATGCGCGCGAGGGTCTGGGCCAGCAGCGTCTTGCCGGAGCCCGTGGGGCCCAGCAGAAGGATGTTGGACTTCGCCAACTCGATGGCGTCGTCGCGGCCCTGGGCGCCGCCGTTCTCACCGGCCTGGACGCGCTTGTAGTGGTTGTAGACGGCGACGGACAGTGCCTTCTTCGCCGACTCCTGGCCCACCACATAGCCCTCGAGGAACTCGTAGATCTCGCGGGGCTTGGGGAGTTCCTCCCAGCGCACCTCGCTGGTCTCGGCCAGCTCCTCCTCGATGATCTCGTTGCAGAGGTCGATGCACTCGTCGCAGATGTATACACCGGGCCCTGCGATGAGCTTCTTGACCTGCTTCTGGCTCTTGCCGCAGAACGAGCACTTGAGCAGATCGCCGCCGTCACCGATGCGTGCCACGGTGTGCTTCCCCTTCGCCTGGGAGACGCCTAGGTCCAGCGGCTCCTGGTGCTGCCTTATGTCCGACGGTACCTTGCCGAGCCCCCCGTTCGGGCCCCCCTTGGCACGGTTCACTTTGACGTGCACGGTGTCGTGCGCGTCGGTGAACCGTGCCGAGGAGCGGCAGACGATACAGCCTCCGCCTCAGCGGACGGAGGCGTTGTTCATCTTTCGGGTCGAAATGATCTGGTCGATCAGGCCGTACGCCAGGGCGTCGTCGGCCGTGAGGATCTTGTCGCGCTCGATGTCCTCGCGGATCTTCTCGATCGGCGTGGTGGAGTGCTTGGCCAGCAGGTCTTCCAGCTGGGCGCGCATCCGCAGGATCTCGTTCGCGGCGATCTCCAGGTCGGAGACCTGACCGCGACCCGTCTCGCTGTAGGGCTGGTGGATCAGCACCCGGGCGTTCGGGAGGGCCATGCGCTTGCCCGGCGTACCGGCGGCCAGCAGGATGGCGGCGGCCGAGGCGGCCTGGCCCATGCAGACCGTCTGGACGTCCGGCTTCACGAACTGCATCGTGTCGTAGATCGCGGTGAGCGCGGTGAAGGAGCCGCCGGGGCTGTTGATGTAGACCGAGATGTCCCGGTCGGGGTCCATCGACTCCAGGCACAGCAGCTGGGCCATGACGTCGTTGGCGGAGGCGTCGTCGATCTGCACGCCGAGGAAGATCACGCGCTCTTCGAAGAGCTTGGCGTACGGGTCGTACTCGCGGATGCCCTGCGAGGTGCGCTCGACGAAGCGGGGGATGACGTACCGGGACTCGGCGACCGGCACGGTGCTCTCGGCGCGTGCGCGGTCGTACAGGCCGCTGCCGGGGAAGTCGTTCACTGTCTCTCTCCTAGGGGCTGAGGCGGTCGGCTGGGGGCGCTGCGGGGGTCTCAGGCCCCGGTGCCGCCGCCGCCCGGCATACCGGCGGCCGTGGCGATGACCTCGTCGATGAGGCCGTACTCCTTGGCCTCGTGGGCGTCGAACCAGCGGTCGCGGTCCGAGTCGCGGGTGATCTGCTCCATCGACTGGCCCGTGTGCTGGGAGGTGAGCTCGGCCATGCGCTTCTTGGTGTGCAGCAGCCGCTCGGCGTGGATCTTGATGTCGGAGGCCGAGCCGGCGAGGCCGGCGGAGGGCTGGTGGATCAGGATCTCGGCGTTCGGGAGCGCGAAGCGCTTGCCCGGGGTGCCCGCGCTGAGCAGGAACTGGCCCATCGAGGCGGCGAGGCCCATGGCGATGGTCACCACGTCGTTCTTGATGTACTGCATGGTGTCGTAGATCGCCATGCCGGCCGTGATCGAGCCGCCGGGGCTGTTGATGTACAGGAAGATGTCCTTGTCCGGGTCGGCGGCAAGGAGCAGCAGCTGTGCGGTGATCTTGTTCGCGATGTCGTCGTCGACCGGCTGGCCGAGGAAGATGATCCGCTCGTTGAGCAGCCGGTTGTAGACCTGGTCGCCGAGGCCACCACCGATGGAAGGCTCGCCGGCGGCTGAAGGCATCAGATTCGTCACGTATCCACCTGCTCGTCTTACGACGGCGCCGGGCCGTCTTCACGTTTCCCTGCGGGGCTGGAGCCGGGACTCCTCGCCCTCTTAGTCATGGACCCTAACGCGCTGGTCCCTTCGGAGAATCCCGGATACGGGGCTGTTCGCCGGGGGCGTAGAGCGGCCGGCGGGCGGCCCGGCGGTTCCCCGCGCCCCCGGATAGGACGACGGGCCCCGGGGACATGTCCCCGGGGCCCGTCATGCGTCCGTCAGAGGCGCCGTGGGTCTCAGCCCTCGGTCTTCTCGTCGGTCTTCTCCTCGGCCGGGGCCTCCTCGGCGGCGGCCTCGGTCGTGCCGGTCTCGTCCTCTTCCTCGTCGTCGAGGTCGATGATCTCGCCGTTGGTGTCCTTGACGGTGGCCTTCTCGACCACGACGGCCAGGGCCTTGCCGCGGGCGACCTCGCCGACCAGCATCGGGACCTGACCGCCCTCGACGACCGCCTGGGCGAACTGGTCGGGGGACATGCCGGAGGAGGCCGCGCGCCGCATGAGGTGCTCGGTGAGCTCCTCCTGGTTGACGTTGAGCTTCTCCTGCTTGACGAGCTCGTCGAGGACGAACTGCGTCTTGATGCCCTTGACCGCGGCTTCCTTGGTCTCGGAGTCGAACTCCTCGACCGTCTTGCCCTGGATCTCGAGGTACTTCTCGAGGTCGAGGCCCATCTGGCCGAGCTGGTGGTGCTCCAGGTTGTGCTTGCGGGTGTTGATCTCGTCCTCGAGGAGCTTCTCGGGAACGGGCACCTCGACGATCTCCAGCAGCTTCTCCAGGACGCGCTCCTGGGCCTGCGTGGCCTGGTCGTACTGCTTCATGTTCTCGAGGCGCTTGCGGCTGTCGGCCCGCAGCTCGTCGAGGGTGTCGAACTCGGAGGCGAGCTGCGCGAACTCGTCGTCCAGCTCGGGCAGTTCGCGCGCGGCGACCTGGGTGACCTTGACGGTGACCTCGGCCTCCTTGCCGGCCGCCGAGCCGCCCTTGAGCTCGGAGGTGAAGGTGGCCTCGGCACCGGCCTCAAGACCCTTCACGGCGTCGTCGATGCCGTCGAGGAGCTCGCCGGAACCGATGGTGTAGGAGACGCCGCTCGCGACACCGTCCTCCAGGACCTCGCCCTCGACCTTGGCCTCCAGGTCGATGGTGACGACGTCGCCGTCCTCGGCGGCCCGCTCGACCGGGGAGGTCGACGCGAAGCGCTCGCGCAGCTCGGTGACGGCCTTGTCGACGTCCTCCTCGCTGACCTCGACGGCGTCGACCTCGACCTCGATGCCGGAGTAGTCCGGGATCTCCAGGGCGGGACGGACGTCGACCTCGGCGGTGAAGTTCAGCGTCTCGCCGTCCTTCAGCTCGGTGATGTCGACCTCGGGCTGGCCCAGGACGTTGAGCTCGGCCTCGTTGACCGCTTCGGTGTAGAACTTCGGAAGCGCGTCGTTGACCGCCTCCTCCAGGACCGCACCGCGGCCGAACCGCTGGTCGATGACGCGTGCCGGGATCTTGCCCTTCCGGAAGCCCTTCACCGTGACCTGCTGGTTGATCTTCTTGTACGCCGCGTCGAGGCTGTCCTTGAGCTCCTCGAAGGGCACCTCGATGCTGAGCCGAACCCGAGTCGGGTTCAGGGTCTCCACGGCGCTCTTCACGGTTCGGTCTCCTTGGGGGCTGACTTCTTGGTTTCTGCCGGCGCCAGACTGGCCCGGCGGATTCGCCGCCCGGAGGACTTCAGTGGATGAGGCACACGGGCGTGCAGCTTGCATAGTAACGGCAGCGGCGACACGCCCCAAAGGCGATCACAGGACGCGATCACAGGAGGTGATCGCGCCGGTGGCCGGTGACGGCCGAAGGTGGTCGGGGTGGCGGGATTTGAACCCACGGCCTTCCGCTCCCAAAGCGGACGCGCTACCAAGCTGCGCCACACCCCGTGCTGGTGCGACACGTAGGGTACATGCCCGCAGGCGGCCCGGCCTCCGCATTCGGCGAGCCCGGACGAGGGCGCCGGGGGCGGGCGGGAAGGGGTGTGCGGCGAGGCGGGGCGACCCGCTACGATGCCTTCAGTGCCGCGGTCGCCCGACCTGCGGCGCGCGTTGTGCGGGCGTAGCTCAATGGTAGAGCCCTAGTCTTCCAAACTAGCTACGCGGGTTCGATTCCCGTCGCCCGCTCTGACAAGGCCTCCGGCCCGAACCCATGGTTCGGCCCGGAGGCCTTTGCCGTGCCGGTGGACCAGGCCGCGATCCGCGCCTAGAACTGGATCGAGTTGATCGTCTCGGCTATCGAGTTGAGGAACCGCTGGATGTCGTCGGCCATGCCGGTGGAGGCGAGAAAGAAGCCGAAGAGCACAGCGACGACGGCGGGTCCGGCCTTGAGGGAGCCTCCCCTGATCAACACCACCAAGATGATCGCCAACAGCAACACCACTGACAGCGAAATGGCCACAACTGATCACACCCTACGGTCGGTCCGCTCTCCCGGCCCGGGGATGCAGCTCAGCGCACCCCCGCCAGAACCATCGTGCCACCAACGGGGCCCGCATATGCGGCGCGTGACCCAACGTTGGCCATGCTCCCGCCGGATCCGCACGCACCCCCGTGCGCGGACCATCCCCGCGGCCACACCCGCACAGAAATTCGACACGGCACCCACACAGTGAATTCGGGCGCGGCCATTTCGGCGTCCACACAATTCGTTCGCAGGCAATGCGAATTGCCGACACAGGGCACCTTCGGGGTCATAACAACAAGCCAAATGCCCGATTTAGTCCACATGAATCATGACAATCAGGGCGCACATCGCGCACGTGTGATCGCCTTTGCGTACGTCAACTCCGGGAAAACGGGAGTACGCGCGGCGATTAACCAGGAATGACGTGGACGGTTTTACGAATACCCTCGGCGCGGGCTAGGGTGCCTCAGATGTTCCACCCCGACCGAGCACCGCTCCCCCCACAGTCGGCGGACGGAGTGCCGAGTCCGCGCTCTCCGCAGAAGCAGCACACCGCACAGCAGCCCCGGGCCGGCGGTACGCCCGGCAAGCAGCGGGACGCGTTCTTCGACAACGCCAAGTACCTGGCGATCGTCCTGGTCGCCGTGGGCCACTCCTGGGAACCCCTCAAGGACGACAGCCGGATCCTGGAAGGCCTCTACCAGGTCGTCTACGCCTTCCACATGCCGGCGTTCATCATCATCTCCGGGTTCTTCTCGCGCAGCTTCGACATGCGCCCGGACCGGCTGAAGCGGCTGATCACCGGCGTCGCCGTGCCGTACATCCTCTTCGAGACGGCCTACCCGCTCTTCAAGCGCTACGCCGGCCACGACCCGAGCCAGGAGATCAGCCTCCTGGATCCCTGGTACCTGACCTGGTTCCTGGTCGCGCTGTTCGTCTGGCGGCTGACCACACCGATCTGGAAGCTGGTGCGGTGGCCGCTGCCACTCGCGCTCGCCATCGCGATGCTGGCGAGTGTCACGCCGGAGATCGGTGACGACCTCGACCTTCAGCGGGTGCTCCAGTTCCTGCCGTTCTTCGTGCTCGGACTGTCGATGAAGGCCGAGCACTTCCGGCTGGTGCGCCGGCGCTCGGTGCGCATCCTGTCGGTGCCGGTGTTCGCGGCCGCCGTGGCCGTCAGCTGGTGGTCGGTGCCGCGCATGAACACCGGCTGGTTCTACCACCGGGACGCGGCGCAGGAACTGGGCGCTCCCTGGTGGACCGGGCCGGTCATGGTGCTGGCCCTCTTCGGCTGCTCGCTGCTGCTGACCGCCTGCTTCTTCTCCTGGGTGCCGGGCCGCCGGATGTGGTTCACCGCCCTCGGCGCCGGCACGCTGTACGGCTACCTGCTGCACGGCTTCCTGATCAAGGGCGGCGACTACGCGGGCTGGTTCGACCACCCCGCCCTGCACCGGCCGCTCGGCGAGATCGCCGTGAGCGTCCTGGCGGCCGCCGCCGTGACCGTGCTGTGCACCGCCCCGGTGCGGCGGCTCTTCCGGTTCGCGATGGAGCCGGACATGGACTGGGCGTTCAAACGGGACGCCGCCGAGGTGGCCCGGGGGCGCGAGCGGCAGGCGGCGCCCACGGCACGCGAGAAGGTCGACGCCTAGGCATCTGGATCCGCATCGCCGACAAGACCGAGAAGGGCGCGCATCCGCGCGTACTTCTCGGTCAGTCGTTTCCGGGTCGGTTCGTCGAGGACCGCGAGGCGGGCCGGATCCGCGTTGTGCGCCAGGTCCGCCTCCTTGACCAGCAGGGCGCCCGGCGTGGCCAGAACGCGCCCGGCGTACGCCTCGGGCGGCTCCCCCGCCCGCTTGGTCACCGCGCGCACGATGTCCTTCGTACGACGGCTCAGCGCGGCCTCGTCCAGCCATCGCTCGGACAGGGCGTCGTCCTCGACGGCGTCGTGCAGCCAGGCCGCCGCGATCTGCTCGGCGTCGCCGCCCCGCGCGCGGACGCCCTCGGCGACGGCCCTCAGGTGTTCGGCGTAGGGCCGTCCCGCCTTGTCGGTCTGGCCGGTGTGGGCGGCGCGGGCGAGGGCTTCCACGTCGGCCAGGGTCAGCCGCGGGCCGTTCGGGGTGCGAGGGGTGTGCGGGGTGTGCGTCACTCGTCCAGTGTGTCGCTCCTGAGGGCGGCGCGGGCCGGGAGGGTGGCCGCGGTCAGTCCGAGGACGACGATCGTGCCCGCGAAGGCGCCGTACACCAGGGGCGGTATGTAGGGCCCCTCCCCCGTCAGGCCCTTCATCATCGGGACGAGGGTGGCCAGCGCGATCGCCGTGCCGAGGACGATGCCGGCGAGGGCGACCAGGAGGGCCTCCCAGCGGACCATGCGCAGCACCTGGCGGCGGGTGGAGCCGATGAGGCGGAGCGTGCCGAGTTCGCGGCGGCGGTCGAGCACGGTCATCACCAGCGTGTTGACGGCGGCGACGGCCGCGAAGCCGCCGAGGACGGCCGCCATGACCGTGTTCGCCCAGGCGTTGAGCTCGCGGTCGACGGACTGGGCGGTGGTGTGGTCGGCGCGGTCGAGGACGGTGCCGAGGCTCCGGAGACCGGCCGCGGTGCCGCCCTTCGTCCACAGTTCGGTGTCGAAGGCGGTGGTGACGTGGGTCGCGAGGTCGGCGCGGTTCATCGTCACCTGGGACAGCCCCAGACCGCGTCCGTACGTCGCCGTGATCCGCGGTTCGGTCCTGGTGCCGTCGGGCAGGCGCAGCGGGAGCCGGTCGCCGACGGCGAGGCCGGCGTTGTCGGCGAGGGCGGCGTCGACCGCCACCTCCCCGGACGCCAGGGACAGTCGGCCGCGCTCGACGTCCAGGTCCTGTACGGCGGCCAGGGCGCGGGCGGAGCCCGTGACGCCCTGCGCGGAGGCGGGGACGATCACCCCGCCCGAGGCGGGCACCAGCACCGAGGTCCTCAACAGGCCGACGGCGGCGGTGACTTCGGGGGCCCGCCCGGCCTTCCGTACGGCGTCCGGGGCCAGGCCCGGGTCGCCGGTGACGATGTGGTCGGCGAGGATGCCCTCGCGCTGCTGGCGCGCGGTGACGCGGTCCTCGCTGGTGTGCATGAAGACCAGCACGGACGAGAAGGCCATCGCGAGCACGATCGGGGTGATCGCGGAGGCCAGCCGGCGGGCGTTCGTACGGGAGTTGGCGGCGGCCAGGGAGGCCGAGGCGCCCGCGCCTCTGAGGGGCAGACCGAACAGGGCGGCGCACAGCCGGGCGACCAGCGGGCCCAGCAGGGCCACGGCCAGCATGAACAGCATGACGATGCCGAGGGCGGCGTTGGCGGCGTCCTCGCCGGTCAGCGAGGCGGACAGGCCCGCGCAGACGAACCCGCCGGCCGCGGCGGCGAGTCCGAGCGGGGTACGGATCCAGCCGAACCGCAGCCGCTCCACGGACGCCTCGCTCAGCGCCTGCCCCGGCTTGACGCGGGAGCTGCGGTGGGCGGCCATGTACCCGGCGCCCAGGGCGCCGACGAGGACGGCGCCCGCGGCCGAGACCAGCGGGATCCAGGAGACGGACAGGTCGACGGCCTCCGGGACCGCGCCCTTGTCCTTCAGCTGCCCGAACCACCAGGCGGCCAGGGCGATTCCGGGCAGACAGCCGGCCACGCCCGCGAGCGGGGCGACCAGCAGGGTCTCGGTGGCGATCGTCCGGCGGATCTGGCGCGGGGTGGCGCCGACGGCGCGCAACAGGGCGAATTCCCGGGCGCGTTGGCCGACGGCGAGCGCCACGGTGCCGGCCGCGGTGAACACGGCGACCACGGCCGCGATGCCGCCGAACGAGCCGCCGATACCGGTGAGGTTCTCCTTGGCCATGCCCAGGGCCGGGTCCTCCACGGTGCCGCGGTCGTCGCCGGTGTGGACCTCGGCGCGGTCGCCGAGGGCGCGGGCGACCTGGGAGGCGAGGGCCGCGGTGGTCACGCCGGGCTCGGGCAGTACGGCGATGGCGTCGACGCGGCCCGGATGGCCGGAGCGTTGTACGGCTTCGGCGTCGGCGAACCAGACGGTGGGGTGCCCGGTGCCCGGCTCACCGTCCGCGGCCCGGTCGCCTCCCGTCGTACCGGAGACGCGGTAGGTGCGGGTGCCGTCAGGAGTGGCGAGGGTGACGCGGTCGCCGACGGTGCCCCGGGTGAGGACGACTTCGCCGGGGCCGGGCGCGCGGCCGGCGGTGAGGCGTTCGCCGGTGAAGGTGGTGGAGGCCCAGTTGTGGGCGGTGAGGGGGCCGCGCGGGCCCTTCGCGCCGGCCGGGAGGGCCCAGAAGGTGACGTCGGCGACGGCCGTGCGGACGCCGGGGGCCGAGGCCGCCCGGTCGACCAGGGAGGTGTCGAGGCGGGCCCGGTCCGGGACCGGTTCACTGGCGGCGCTGTCGCCGTGGCCGTAGTGCGCCTTCTGGTCGGCGGCGGCCACGACGGGGGCGGCGGCGTAGCGGTCCGGCGGGACGGCGGCCCTGAGGCCCGTCTCCAGGAGGATGCCGCAGGCCGACACGATCAGCGCGGCCATCGCGAGCGCGACGAACGTACCGACGAAGCCGGAGGGCCGGAAGCGGACCGCGGCGCGGGCGAGGCCGTTGGGGAGGAACATCAGGCGGCCGCCCCGGTGAAGGCCGGGGTGGCGAGGGCGGCCATGCGGGCTGCGATCCGGTCCGCGGGGGCGCGGTCCAGGTGGTCGACGATCTCGCCGTCGGCCAGGAACAGGACGCGGTCGGCCCAGGCGGCGGCCGACGGGTCGTGGGTGACCATCACGACGGTGGCCCCCTGCGTGTCCACGGCCCGGCGGAGCAGGGCGAGGATCTCGGCGGCCGTCGTGGTGTCCAGGGCACCGGTCGGCTCGTCGGCGAAGACGACGTCGGGGTGGGTGACCAGGGCGCGGGCGATCGCGACGCGCTGCTGCTGGCCGCCGGAGAGCTGGCCGGGGCGGCGGCGGGCCTTGTCGGCCAGGCCGACCTGGGCGAGGACCTCGGCGGCGCGGCGGCGGTCGGGGCGGCGGCCGGCCAGGCGCATCGGCAGGACGACGTTCTGCTCGACCGTGAGGGACGGCAGCAGGTTGAATGCCTGGAAGACGAAGCCGAGGCGGGTGCGGCGCAGCGCGGTGAGCTTGTTCTCCTTCATGCCGGTGATCTCCGTGCCGCCGAGGCGGACCTTGCCCGCCGTGGGGCGGTCCAGGCCCGCCGCGCACTGGAGGAAGGTGGACTTGCCGGAGCCGGAGGGGCCCATCACGGCGGTGAAGGTGCCGGGTGGGAGGGTGAGGTCGATGCCGCGCAGAGCGTGGACGGCGGAGCCGCCCCGGCCGTAGCGGCGCGTCACTCCGTGCAGTTCTACGGCCCAGTCGGCTGCCATGCGTGTGTTCCTCCGGTCCGCGGTTCGGTGTGGTGCTTCGAACGTACGGAGCGGGGGTGTACCGGGGCGATGAGGGCGACCGGCGGATCCGGGCGGGGGTAAACCCCACCCCGGGGCGTCTCAGTGGGGCATGGCCTGCGCCGTGGGACCTTCGCGGCAGATCAGCAGCAGCGCCCGGTCGTCGTTGACGTCCTTGGCCACCGCTTCGATGAGGTGCCAGGCGGCGCCGTGGAAGCCGCCGGCGACGTAGCGGTCGGCCTCGCCGGTGAGGCGGTCGATGCCTTCGACTATGTCGCGGTCGGACGTCTCCACCAGGCCGTCCGTGAACAGCATCAGCACGTCACCGGGGCGGAGCGAGCCCTTCACGGGGTCGAACTGGGCGCCGTCGTACACCCCGAGGAGCGGCCCCTCGGCGGCCTTCTCCTCCCAGCGGCCGCTGCCCGCGCTGAGCTGGAGGCCCGGCGGATGACCCGCGGAGTACAGCTCGTAGTCACCGGAGTCGAGGTCCAGGACGAGGTGGATCGAGGTGGCGAAACCCTCGTCCCAGTCCTGGCGGAGGAGATAGCCGTTCGCCGCCGGGAGGAACGCGTGCGGGGGCAGCGAGCCGAGCAGGCCGCCGAACGCGCCCGACAGCAGCAGGGCGCGCGACCCCGCGTCCATGCCCTTCCCGGAGACGTCCGTGAGGACCACCTCCATGGTGCGGCCGCCGTTCGTCCGGGCCGCGACAACGAAGTCACCGGAGAACGACTGGCCCCCCGCGGGCCGCAGCGCCATCTCGCGGTGCCAGCCGTGCGGCAGCGACGGAAGCTTGCTCTGCACCCGGATGCGTTCGCGCAGGTCGAACAGCATGGTGCCGCCGCGCCGCCACGGCACACCGACCCGGCTGCGGAACTGGGCGATCAGCAGGCCGAAGAAACCGCACGCGGCGACCACGAGCACGATGCCCGGCGTGACCCGCGAGGGCCCCTCGGTGTACGGCCCGAGCTGCACGGACTCCACGATCAGCGCCGTCGCCGCGGCCGCGTACAGGCCGAGCAGGCTCGCCGGGCGCAGCAGCAGCCCGCCCGCGACGATCGGCAGGACCAGCGCGGCCGGGGAAACCCACACCGAGTTGGCCAGCGTGGTGACCGTGATGACGGGAACGGTCAGGAGCAGACCGGCCAGCGCGATCCAGTCCGAACCGTCGCCGCGGAAGTAGTCCACGGCACTTCTGCGCAGGCCGACGCGGGCCCGGTGCCACTGCATTCTCAACCGGGCCGTGAACGTCTCGGCTTCCGCGCGCCGCTCTCGTCCTGCTGCCATTAGTTCGGGACCCTATCCATCGGACCAGTTGCTTGGCACGGGAGGTCCCACTTGTCCCCCGTCCGAGGTTCAACTTCACAGTGAACTTCACAGAAAGCCACCGCGCCGCCACCAAGACGAAATTCCCTGGCCCGTCCCGCATTGCCCTGGTAGGCATGGTTCATGGGGACTGACTTCGCGGCCGAGGCCGCCACCGAGCTACGGGTGTTGCGGCCGGACGAATGGAACCAGTGGTACGACAACCTGATCCGGGCCTTCGGCGGGGTGCCGGAATCGGCCGACGAGCGGGAGCTGTGGAACTCTCTCACGGAGCCGGACCGCTCCATCGGCGTCTGGGACGGCGACGCGTGCGTGGGCACGGCGGGGGCGTTCAGCTTCCGGCTGACGGTACCGGGCGGCGCCTCGGTGCCCGCGGCGGGCGTGACCATGGTCAGTGTGGCCGCCACGCACCGGCGGCGCGGAGTGCTGCGGTCCATGATGCGGCGGCAGTTGGACGACGTACGGGAGTGGGGCTGGCCGCTGGCCGTGCTGACCGCCTCCGAGCCCGTGATCTACGGCCGGTTCGGGTACGGCGCGGCCACCCACTGCGTCAACGTCGAGGTCGACACGGCCCGCGTGAGCCTGTCCGTGCCGCCCGGCACCGATGACGTACGGCTGCGGTACGTCCCGCCGGCCGACGTGCTGGACGCGTGCGAGGCGCTGTACGCGCGGCGGGTGCCCGAGCGGCCGGGGATGCTGGCGCGGCTGCCCGGCTGGGAGCGGCTCCTGGTGCTCGACCCGGAGAGCGAGCGGAACGGCGGCTCTCCGATGCAGTGCGTGGTCGCCGAGCGGGAAGGCGAGATGGTGGGGTACGCCCGCTTCCGGGTCAAGCCGCAGTGGGACGCGGCCGGGCCCAAGGGCGAGGTGGTCCTGCTGGACACGGAGGCGCTGGACCCGGCGGCGCATGCCGCGCTGTGGCGGTTCCTGTTCGAGATCGACCTGACGTCGACGGTGCGGGCGCACGGGCGGCCGTCGGACGAGCCGTGGCTGTCCATGGTGAGCGACATCCGGCGGTGCGGGCTGCGGGCGCGGGACTCGTTGTTCGTCCGGCTCGTCGATGTCGGGGCGGCGCTGGAGGCGCGGACCTATCAGGCCCCGGTGGACGTCGTGTTCGACGTCGAGGACGCCTTCTGCCCCTGGAACGCGGGGCGTTGGCGGCTGAGCGGCGACGCGAAGGGCGCGTCCTGCGCTCCTACGACCGACGCGGCCGATCTCTCCTTGTCCGTACGGGAGTTGGGGGCCGCCTATCTCGGGGGCGTGAGCCTGGCGTCGTTGGCGGCGGCCGGGCGGGTGCGGGAGGTTCGGCAGGGGGCGTTGGCGGAGGCGGCCGTGGGGTTCGGGTCGGTGGTCGCGCCGTGGTTGCCGCACGGGTTCTGACCGTGGTGTTCTGACCTTTTTGGTGTGCCGTCAGTTCTTCTGGCAGGTCGGGCACCAGAAGAGGTTGCGGGCGGCGAGATCGGCGGTGCGGATCTCGCCGCCACAGATGTGGCAGGGCATCGTGGCCCTGCGGTACACGTACACCTCGCCGCCGTGGTCGTCGACGCGGGGCGGGCGGCCCATCGCCTCCGGCAGGTGTTGCGGGCGGACGGTGTCGATGCGGTTGGTGCGGACGCCCTCGCGCATCAGCCCGACCAGGTCGGTCCAGATCGCGTCCCATTCGGCGGGGGTGATGTCCCTGCCCGCTCGGTACGGGTCGATGCCGTGCCGGAAGAGGGTCTCGGCGCGGTAGACGTTGCCCACGCCCGCGATGACCTTCTGGTCCATCAGCAGGGCGGCGATCGTCGTACGGCTGCGGGAGATCCTTTGGTAGGCGGTCCCCGGGTCCGCGTCGTCGCGGAGGGGGTCGGGGCCGAGGCGGTCGTGTATCGCCTGCTTCTCGGGGGGTGTGATCAGGGCGCAGGTGGTGGGGCCGCGGAGATCGACGTACGACGTGTTGTTCGCGAGGCGGAGGCGGACGGTGTCCGTGGGTGGGGGTGCGGGGGCGGGGCCGAAGGTGACCTTGCCGAAGAGGCCGAGGTGGATGTGGATCCAGTCGGTGTCCTGGAAGGCGAGGAAGAGGTGTTTGCCGTGGGCCTCTGTGGTGGTGAGTTCCGTGCGGGTGAGGAGGGCGGCGGCGTCGGTGAACTTGCCCTGGGGGCTGGTGACGTGGGGGTGTGAGCCGCGGAAGGCCTGGGCGTAGTCCTGGGCCAGGCGGTGGATGGTGTGGCCCTCTGGCACGGGGGGGCTCTCCTCGGTCTTGCGGGTTCTGTGTTCGCGGCTTCCGTGGGTGGGGGTGCGGCTCGGGGCGCGTTTTTTTCGCCCCCGCCGCCCCTACCCGTCCCATCCCCAGGGGCTGCCGCCCCTTCGACCCCGCTCCCAGGGGGCTCTGCCCCCTGGACCCCCTATCGGCCCTTAAGGGGCCTCGTCCTCAAACGCCGGACGGGCTGGAATGCCTGGACCGGCGTTGGGACGTGCTGGTTCTGCTGGTTCTGGGATTACTGCTGGGGGTGGTGGGGCGGGATCGGGGGGAGGTCGCCGGTTGTCTCGTACGTGGCGAGCATGTCGATGCGGCGGGTGTGGCGGGCGTCGCCGGAGTACGGGGTGTTGAGGAAGGTCTCGACGAACTTGGTCGCCTCGTCCTGGGTGTGCATGCGGGCGCCGACCGCGACGACGTTGGCGTTGTTGTGCTGGCGGCCGAGGGAGGCGGTCTCCTCGCTCCAGGCGAGGGCCGCGCGGACGCCCTTGACCTTGTTGGCGGCGATCTGCTCGCCGTTGCCGGAGCCGCCGATCACGATGCCGAGGGAGTCCGGGTCGGCGGCCGTGCGTTCGGCGGCGCGCAGGCAGAAGGGCGGGTAGTCGTCCTGGGCGTCGTAGATGTGCGGGCCGCAGTCGACGGGGTCGTGGCCGGCCGCCTTGAGCCAGTCGACGAGGTGGTTCTTGAGTTCGAAGCCCGCATGGTCGGAGCCGAGATACACGCGCATGGGACGAGTGTGACACGCGTGTTTCCGGGCAGCAGCTCCGGGGGTCGACCCGGAAAACCGTAGGCAACACCACCGAACCTCAGGAAAAGCTCAAGTAACGATCCGGAATCAAAGGTTCAAGAATTCCTTTACCTCGGATTCACTGGACCGATTCGTACGCCTCGTACTCCGCTCGTACGGGGAAGAGTTCCACCGGCGCAAAGGAATTCCGTCCTATGACCTCGCAGCCGACCCTCCCCAAGGCTGGTCACACCCCCGGAGACCCCGGTGAACCCGGCGGCGGTCTCCAGGCAGGACTCAAGAACCGTCATCTCTCGATGATCGCCATCGGCGGCGTCATCGGGGCCGGGTTGTTCGTCGGATCCAGCTCCGGTATCGCCACCGCCGGACCCGGCATCCTCCTGTCGTACGCGCTCGTCGGCACGCTCGTGGTGCTGGTGATGCGGATGCTCGGCGAGATGTCCGCCGCGAATCCGACGTCGGGTTCGTTCTCCGCGCACGCCGACCGGGCGCTCGGGCCCTGGGCCGGGTTCTCCATCGGCTGGCTGTACTGGTTCTTCTGGGTGGTCGTGCTGGCGGTCGAGGCGACCGCCGGCGCGGTGATCCTGGAGGGCTGGATACCGGCCGTACCGCAGTGGGCGTGGGCGCTGATCGTGATGATCGTGCTGACCGCCACCAACCTCGTCTCGGTGGGCTCCTACGGCGAGTTCGAGTTCTGGTTCGCCGGTATCAAGGTCGTCGCGATCGCCGCGTTCATCGTCATCGGCGGGCTCGCCGTCTTCGGTGTGCTGCCGGGCGTCGACAGCGATCAGGCGGGGCTGTCCAACCTCACCGAGCACGGCGGTTTCCTGCCCCACGGTGCCGGGGCGATCCTCACCGGTGTGCTGCTCGTCGTCTTCTCCTTCATGGGCAGTGAGATCGCCACCCTCGCGGCCGGCGAGTCGGAGAACCCGCAGCAGGCCGTCACCAAGGCCACCAACAGCATCATCTGGCGCGTCGCCGTCTTCTACCTCGGCTCGATCTTCGTCGTGGTCACCCTGCTGCCGTGGGACAGCAAGTCCATCACCGAGGACGGCTCCTACGTCGCGGCGCTCGACTCCCTCGGCATCGCGCACGCCGGTCAGATCATGAACTTCATCGTGCTGACCTCGGTGCTCTCCTGTCTGAACTCCGGGCTCTACACGGCCTCCCGCATGGCCTTCTCGCTCGGCCAGCGGGGCGACGCACCCAAGGGCTTCGCCCGGACCAACAGCCGGGGCGTGCCGATGACGGCGATCCTCGCGTCGGTCGTGTTCGGCTTCGTCGCCGTCTTCTTCAACTACCTGTCCCCGGACACGGTCTTCCTCTTCCTGGTCAACTCCTCCGGTGCGGTCGCCCTGTTCGTCTGGCTGGTCATCTGCTTCTCGCAGCTGCGGATGCGGAAGATCATCCAGGCCGAGGCGCCGGAGAAGCTCGTCGTGAAGATGTGGCTGTACCCCTACCTGACCTGGGCGACGGCCGCGCTGATCATCTTCGTCCTGGGCTACATGCTGACCGACACCGAGCACGACGGACGCACGACCGTGCTGCTGTCGCTGCTCGTCGCCGCGGTCGTGCTCCTCATCGCCTATGTGAAGGAGAAGGCCAAGGGCAGCGAGCGGAAGCTCGGGGACGGTGACGGCGACCGCGAGACCAGCAAGGTCTGAGCGGACACCCCTTCTCGTTTCTTGTCGGCGGGGCCCTGTGTGCGGGGCCCCGCCGTGCTGCTCACAGGACCGTGAAGCTGTCCCTGACCTCGCCGTAGGTCGTGAGGGCCTGGTCCTCCACATCCGGCTGGTACCAGGTGTTGATCTGGTACGACTTGCCGTTCTCGTTGAAGCCGAGCAGCTGCGCGTGCCAGGCGACCCCCTTGAGCGTGAAGGTGTACTCCCACACGACGGCCTCCTGGCCGCGGAACGTCGTCCTCTCCAGCCGGATCTTCCGGTAGTCCTGGCCCTGGCGGGCGTTCTGCTCCGAGGTCTCCCAGGTCTCCATCAGGTCGCCGCGGGCGAGGGCGGACTTGGCGGCGAGTTCCTGCTTGCCGTCCGGGGAGGTGTAGTGCACCTCCGCCCCCGTCTTCACGTCCCGGCGCCAGCCCTCGGGTGTCGCCCACGCGAACCCGCCCGCCTCCCGGTGCGCGCCCGGCGGCAGGGTCTGCGGCCGCGACGTGCCCCCCACCGTGGGTGACGGGCTGCCGCCGGTGGCGGAGGACGCCGGCTGCGAGGCCGACGGCGAGGATCCCGCCCTGGTGTCGTCCGGCGACCCGGCCGTCGCCGCCAGCACGATCGCGACGACGGCCCCCGCGGTGACCACACCCACGGCCGCCATGAGAGCCGTCCGGCGGTGGCCCCGCCGGGGGGTGGCGGCGGGGACGGCCGGGCCGGGGAGTTCGCCGACGGGCGCGTTCAGGGGATGGGGGCCCAGGGAGAACGGGGCGTCGGGGGTTCGGTCGGGTGCGGCGGACGAGGCGTGGCCCGCTCCGGACGCCGTGGGCGTGGGCTCCGGTGCCGGGACGAGCCCGGGGCGGCTCTCGGTCTCCGCCTCCGCGTGGCTCGGCGAAACACCGGCACCCCCGCCCACGGAGTTGCCGGCCGGGATCTCGGAACGCGTCTCCGAACGCCCCTCCGACAGCGCCTCGGTGGAAGCGTTGAGGGCGTGCTCCGACGGGGGCGAGGGCTCGGCGACGGGGGTGGGGAGCGCCGGGTGCGGTTCCGGACGTGGGTGGGGGTGCGATTCCGGGCGCGGGTGGGCGTGCGATTCCGGGCGCGGGTCCGGTATCGCGTCCTGGATGGGTTCGGCTTCGGAGCCCGGCTGCCGCTCCGGCTCCGGCTCCGGCTGCGGCTGCGGCTGCGGCTGCGGCTGCGGCTGCGGCTGCGGCTGCGGCTGCGGCTGCGGCTGCGGCTCGTGAACAGGGTGGGATCCGTAACCGGACGCGGGCCGCGCCTCGGACTCGGCCGCGGCGCCGGGCACAGGGCCGGAACCCGGCCCAGCCCCTGAACGAGTCTCGGACTCGGACGAGGGATCGGGGACAGGACGGGAAACCGCCCCCGGCGCAGGGCGCGCGTCGGGGCCGGGCTCGGAGCCCGGTCGCGGCCCGGCCGCCGGTGTCGGCCGCCTCGGGTCGCGCGGCGCGCGGAGGGAGCGGGTGTCGCCGGACGTCGGTGCGGTTGCCTCCGGCGGCTCGGGTGTTGTCGGCGGCTCGGACGACTCGGGTGAGGCGGCGGCCGACTTAGCTGACCCGCGCGACTCGGCCGGCTCGGGCACCTCGGACGGGGCCTCAGGCTCCCGCTCTCGGGCTGCCCACGGTGCGGAGGACTCCTCCGGCGTCCTGGATGCCTCCGGCACGTCCGGTGTCATGGGCGCCGCCGGACTCCCCTGCCCCGCCTGGCCCGTTGGCCCCGCCTGCCCCGCTTCCGAAGCGGCGGCTCCCGGAGATCCCGTCCCGGAAAGGCTTCCCTCCGCAACTCCCTCCTCCGCGGGCGGCTCCCCCTCACCACGCGCCCCCGCCTCGGCCGGTCCCCCCACCGGCATGGTCGGTGTGGGGGCCGGGTACGCCAGGGGGCGTAGTGAGGTCTCCAGGTCGGACAGGTCCGGGCGGACCGAGGGGTCCTTCTCCAGGAGGGCGGCGAGGATGTCACGGAGTGGGCCGGTGGTGGCGGGGAGTTCGGGCTCCTCGTAGAGGACGGCGTGGAGGGTGGCGAGGGTGGTGTCGCGGGAGAACGGGGAGCGGCCGCCCAGGGCCGCGCACAGCGTCGCGCCAAGGGACCACACGTCGGACGGCGGGCCCTGGGGGCGGCCGGAGACCCGCTCGGGGGCCATGTAGTCGGGCGAGCCGACGAGCATGCCGACCATGGTGAGGGCCTTGGCGTCCTGCATCGCGGCGATGCCGAAGTCGGTGAGGACGATACGGCGACCGCCCGTCTCCACCAGGACGTTGCCGGGTTTGATGTCGCGGTGCAGGACCCCGCGGGCATGCACCTGGCGCAGCGCCTGGACCAGGCCGAGTCCGAGGAGCGCCGTGTCCCTCGGGCCCAGGGGCCCGTCCTCCGCCATGATGCGTTCGAGGGAGCGGCCGGAGACCAACTCCATGACGATCCACAGGCGTTCGCCCTCGTCCACGACGTCGTAGATGCGCACGACGTTCGGGTGGTCGATCCGGGCCGTCGCCCTGGCCTCGCGCAGGGTGCGTTCGCGGCGGGTGCGGGTGTCCTCGGCGTCGAGGCCGTCGATGCGCATCTCCTTGACGGCGACCTGCCGGTCGAGTATCTCGTCGGCGGCCCGCCACACCCGCCCCATTCCCCCCTGGCCGATACTCTCGACCAGGCGATAGCGTCCCGTCACCAGAAGCCCCGGAACCCCACCGCTTCTCGTGTTCCCCCCGATTCCCGCGTTTCCCGTCTTTCCCACGCCTTCCCTATTGCCCGGCAATCCGCTGCACCCCCCTCAAGGCCTTCCCGATTGAAACACGATGGTCACACTTCACGCCGTACCAGCATAGTGCGGAGAAATCTTGTGGTACCTCTTCAAGTACTGCGAATTCAGGCGCAGCCAAGGGGGACGAACATGAGTTCTCGTCGTACGACGACCATCGCGGGATCGCTGGTCACGGCATCTTTTTCGGCGGTGATGATCCTTTCCTTCACCGCCAGTGCCGCTGACGAAGGGCCCGGGAGCAGCAAGGGGGGAAAGGCCGTTGACGAGGCGCCGGCAGGCGTGAAGCTGACCACGCTGCTGCCCGAGAAGATCTCGGTGGACAACAGCTCGAAGGAAACCGATATCACCGCCACGGCGAAGAACGAAGGGACCAAGGACAGCGGAAAGATCAGGCTCTTGGTCGTCGGTTTCGACGGCCTTACGGTCAAGAATGTTCAAGGCTGCTCTCCGATTGACAAAAAGGATCTGCCGGAGGGCTCGAACAGCGGTTTCTCCTGCCCCATCGACAATCTCGCCGCCGGTGCGTCGAAGTCGTACGCCGTGGACGCGACCTACGACCTGGGCAAGACCGGAAAGATCTGTCTGCCGGTGCAGACCAGCGACGGGAAGAAGACGTTCTGGCAGCAGGGCCCGGTTCCGTTCGGTACGACGAACCCGTCGCCGAACGCCCCCGCCACTCCGCTGCTGCTCGGCACCGACAACCAGCCGGTGGCACCGGGCGGCGACGCGCCGGGCGACAGCAAGGAACTCCCCAGGACCGGTCCGGTGCGTGACGTCCTGCCACTCGGTGCGGCGGGCGCGGCACTGATGGCCGCGGGAGCGGCCGGACTGTGGTGGTCGCAGCGGCGACCCGCCACCCGGTAGAACGCAAGAAGAAGGGGCATAACCTGACGGAAGCTGTCAGGTTATGCCCCCATCATCGGCCGCATGAACACCTCGACAGACTTCGCGGACCTGCACCTCCTCCGTCCGGGCGACCCCCGCTACGACGACGAACTCGCCGGATTCCAGACGGGTTTCGCCCGGCATCCCGCCCTCGTGGTCGCCGCACGCTCCGCCGCCGACGTCGTCGCCGCCGTGCGGTACGCGGCCGGACGGCACCTCCCGGTCGACGTCCAGGCCACCGGGCACGGCCTGCCCGGTGCGACCGAGGGCGGCGTGCTGATCACGACCGGGCGGATGGACGGCGTCCATGTCGACGCCGAGGCCCGCACCGCCCGGATTCGGGCGGGCGTCCGCTGGGGCCAGGTGGTGGCGGCCGCCGCACCGTACGGACTGGCCCCGCTCAACGGCTCCGCCCCCTCCGTCGGCGCCGTCTCGTACACGCTCGGCGGCGGACTCGGCATCCTGGCCCGGGAGTTCGGCTACGCGGCCGACCGGGTGCGCGCCCTCGACGTCGTCACCGCCGACGGCCGGCCGCGCCACGTGGCCCCCGACTCCGACCCCGAGCTCTACTGGGCGCTCCTCGGCGGCGGCCACGGCCTCGGTGTCGTCACGGAACTGGAGATCGGCCTGGTGCCCGTGCCGCGGCTCTACGGCGGCTCGCTCGCGTTCGACGGCCGCGAGGTCGACCCGGCGGCGGTGCTGCGGGCGTACGAGGAGTGGACGCGGACCGTGCCGGACGGGCTGACCTCGTCCTTCGCCGCCGTACCGTATCCGGATCTGCCGGCGCTGCCGCCGCGGCTGCGGGGGCGGTACGTCGTCTCCGTGCGGGTGGCGCACACGGGGACCGACGGGGAGCGACTGGTCGCCCCGCTGCGGGAGTTGGGGCCACTGCTCGCCGACTCCCTGCGCGAGATGCCGTACGCCGAGAGCCACACCATCCACAGCGACCCGGATGTCCCGCACGCGTACTACGGGGACAGCGCGGTGCTGGGCGAGCTGGACGTGGAGCGGGCCGGTGCGCTGCTCGCCCGTACCGGTCCGGACGCCGGGGCCATGGTCGTCGTACAGATCAATCATCTGGGCGGGGCGCTGGCGCGGCCCGCGCCCAACTCGGTGCCGTACCGCGAAGGGCGTTTTCTGGTACGGCTGTTGACCGTGGGCGAGCGGGAGGCGGCCCGCGCGCTGCTCGACCCCGCCTTCGCGCTGCTCGCGCCGGGCACGCTGGGCCGGTCGGTCAACTTCGCGTTCGGGGCGGGCGATCGGGCCGAGGGGCTGTACGACGACGTGACAAGGAAGAGGCTCGCCGGAGTCAAGTCGCACTACGACCCGGCGAACCTCTTCCGCGGGAACGGTTCGGTCAGCGCTTGAGGAGCTTCCAGGCGGTGGGCAGCAGGCCCATCGCCAGGGCGGCCTTCACGGCGTCGCCGATCAGGAACGGGGTGAGACCGGCCGCGATCGCGGCGGACAGGGACATGTCGGCGGCGTAGGTCAGGTACGGGACGCCGACGGCGTAGATGACCGCCTCGCCCAGCAGCATCGCGCCCGCCGTGCGGAGCATCGAGCGGTCGGCGCCGCGGCGGGCCAGGGCGCCCACGGCGGCGGACGCGAGGATCATGCCGAGGATGTAGCCGAAGGAGACGGAGATCCCGGAGGTGCCGTTCGCGAACCACGGCACCCCGGCGAGACCGGCCATCGCGTACACGGCGAGCGCGGCGACACCACGACGCGCGCCGAGGCTGGTGCCCACCAGCAGCGCGGCGAAGGTCTGACCGGTCACCGGCACCGGGGAGCCCGGCACGGGCACCGCGATCTGCGCGGCCAGGCCGGTGAGCGCGGCGCCACCCACGACGAGCGCGACGTCCCGGACACGGGAGGCGGGCAGCAGGTCGGCGAGGACCTGGCCGGTGCGGGCGGGGGCGACGGCGGTGCTCATGAGGTCTCCGCGAGGGTGTGAGCGGCAAGGGACCCCGTGACGCTACCCCGGCGCCCCGGACGCGGGCACCGTCACCGCCCGACAAAGGGGGGAACGGCGGCTTGGTGGGCTCCGCACAAAGAGTGCGGGTTACACGCGGTACGGCGTGACGCCCGTCACTGAGGTGGGGTGGCACAGGCTACGAGGAGCCCGATCGGGGCGTCTGTAAGGTTCCGCCAATTCGGCGGAACCTTCCCGAGCGATCGCCGCGTGGCCCGAGCCGTAGACTGTGGGCGTTTTTGCCCTCTCACGCATTGGACGAGCCGCGCCCATGCCCAGCACCACCGTCAGCACTCCGCGGGAGTCCGACGCCTCGCTCTCCCACGGTCTCAAGCAGCGCCATCTGTCGATGATCGCCCTCGGCGGGGTCATCGGCGCCGGACTGTTCGTCGGCTCCGGCGCCGGTATCGCGGCCGCCGGTCCGTCGATCGTGATCGCCTACGTCCTCTCCGGTCTCCTCGTGATGCTGGTGATGCGGATGCTCGGCGAGATGTCGGCCGCGTATCCGTCCTCCGGTTCCTTCTCCGCGCACGCCGAGCGCGCGATCGGGCCCTGGGCGGGCTTCACCGCCGGCTGGTCCTTCTGGGTCCTGCTCTGCACGGCCGTCGGCCTCGAAGGGATCGGCGCGGCGAAGATCGTGACCGGCTGGCTGCCGGGGACGCCCGAGTGGGCCTGGGTGGCGCTGTTCATGCTGCTGTTCTGCGGGGCGAACCTCGCCGCGGTGAAGAACTTCGGCGAGTTCGAGTTCTGGTTCGCGGCACTGAAGGTCGCGGCGATCTCGCTGTTCCTCGTGCTCGGCGTGCTGGCGATCGCCGGGCTCCTGCCCGGCACGGACTCCCCGGGCACCGCGCACCTGGCCGACTTCCTGCCCCACGGCACCGACGGACTGGTCGTCGGACTCCTCGCCTCCGTCTTCGCCTACGGCGGGCTGGAGACGGTCACCATCGCGGCGGCCGAGTCCGAGGATCCCGTACGGGGTGTGGCGGGCGCGGTCCGCACCGCGATGTGGCGCATCGCCCTCTTCTACATCGGCTCCATGGCCGTCATCGTGACCCTCGTCCCCTGGGACTCCCCGGCCGTCGTCTCCAAGGGCCCGTACGTCGCCGCGCTCGACTCCCTCGGCATCCCGGGTGCGGGTCAGCTGATGAACGTGGTGGTCCTGGTCGCGCTGCTGTCCGCGATGAACGCCAACATCTACGGCTCCTCGCGCATCGCGTACTCCCTGGTGGCCCGGGGGCAGGGCCCCAAGGCCCTGGGCCGGGTGTCCGGCGGGGTGCCACGGCTCGCCGTACTGGCGTCCAGCGTGTTCGGTTTCGTGTGCGTCGCGCTCAGCTACTGGCGTCCCGACGACGTCTTCCCCTGGCTCCTCAACATGATCGGCGCGGTCATCCTCGTCGTCTGGTCCTTCATCGCCGTCTCCCAACTGCGGCTGCGGCGACGGCTGGAGCGGGAGGCACCGGAGCGGCTCGCCGTGCGGATGTGGGCGTTTCCCGTGCTGACGTGGGTCGCGATGGCGGGGATGGTCGCGGTGTTCGTGCTGATGGCCCGGGAGCCGGGGACGCGGGTGCAGTTGTACTGGACGGGTGGGATGACGGTGGTGCTGGCGGGGGTGGGGTACGCCTGGCAGCGGGCCCGGGAGGCCAAGGGCTGATCAGGGGCGGGCCTCGGCCTGCCATTCGGTGAGCCATCGCCGGTTGTCCACGATGAACGGGTGCTCGGCGCCGAGGACCCGCTCGCGGCGCGCGATGACCTCTTCGAGCGTCGCGACGGCCTCGTCGAACCGGCGCAGTCCGTGGGCGATCCGGGCGACGAGCGACAGGGCCGCAAGGCTCACGGGGTGATCGGGCCCCTGGAGACGGATGTAGTCGTCCAGCACCCGACGGGCCAAGGGCTCGGCTTCCTCGCAACGCCCCAGGACCCGCAGGCCGTCGGTATAGCCGTGCCGGGCGATCAACGTCGTCCGGTGGTCCGGCGGCAGGGCCCGCTCGCAGACGCGAAGGCACGCCTCGGCCTCGGAGGCGAGTTCCTGCCCCTTTCCGACGTGCGGCAGCATTTCGAGCAGGTTCGCCCAGGTGTACAGCGCTTCCGGGGACTCCTCCCCCAGCACGCGCCGCTGTCCGTCGAGCGCCCGCCGGATGAAGCGTTCGGCCTCCTCGCCCCGGTCCGCCAGGTACAGCGGCCAGGTCAGGCCGAAGCAACTGCTCAACGTGTCGGGATGATCGGGTCCCAGGACGAGTTCGCGGGTACCGAGGACCGAGCGGTGCAACGCCTCGGACTCGGAGTACCGGCCCATCCTGGTCAGGGCCCAGGCCTCCACATGCCGTGCCTCCAGGGCCAGCGGATGCTCCGGCCCCACAACCGCCTCGCTCTGTCGTGCGACGCCGGGGGCGAGTTCGAGAGCGGCCGCGAAGTCCCCGGAGTCGAACACCTGCCGGACCGTCCGCACCGCCAACGCGACGGTCCGTTCACCGGGCGCCTTCTCCAGCAGCTCTCTGGCATGCGGCGCGAGCACGCCGAGGCGGCTCATGGCTCCAGGCTCCGCACCCTTCTCGGGCAGAGCGGTCTCCAGCAACTCGGCAGCCACCTCCGCCAGAACCGCGCGCTGCCCCTCCGGCACCCCCGCCCCCACACTGTCCAGCAGCACCCCATGCGCCCGTACACACCGCTCCCCGTCGGCCTCGACCAACTCGGCCAGGGAGTGATCGAGCAACGCACGCAGTGCGGGTTCCAACTTCCCTGGCGTCAGGGCGGGTTCGAGCCCTTCGGCGACGATCTCTCCCCGGGCCAGGGGCGCGAGCGCACTCAACGGCACCGGATCCGCCGCCAGGAACGACAGCAGCCGCAGCAGTGTCGTCGCCTCCGGTGCCCCCTGGGCCGCCAGCGTGTCCAGGGACAACTGCCAGGTGCGGCCCACCAGATGGCGTGAGGTGCCGCCGCCGTATCCGGACGCGCCGCCGTCGACGATCGCCGTGGACTCCTCCCCCAGCTTGCGGTCGTACTCGTCCATGGACCAGGACTCCAGGAGTTGGTGGGCGAGATGGGATCCCGCGAGGGTGAGGGCGAGAGGGAGGCGGCCGAGGCGTTCGGCGACCTTGCGGGCCGAGGTCAGGTCGCCCGCGTCCGGGGCGAGGTCGCACAGGACCTGGGCCGCGTCGTCCAGGGGCAGGACGCCCAGGGGGTGCCGAGCGGCCCCCGGTGTCCGCCACAGCGGGGACGTGGCGTGCCGGGTGGTGACCAGGACCACCCCGCGCCCGCTGGCCCGCAGCCACGCCCCGTCCTCCAGGACCGTCGGGTCGTCGGCGTTGTCGAGGACGAGGAGCCAGGGGTCGGCCGAGTGGTCGAGGTGGTGCCAGACGAGGTCGGCGGCGGCGCGCTGTCCGGCCGACGCGGCGGCCAACTCGCCCGGCGCCGCGCCGCGGTCGCCGGCGACGGCCAGCATGCCGGCCCGCAGGGACATCCGCTCGGAGGCGTTGACCCAGAACCCGACGCGACCGTGATCGCGGAGGGCCGAGGTGAACAGCCAGTACGCCAGGGCGGTCTTGCCGCAGCCGCCCATGCCGTGGACGACGTGGATGTCACCGCCGGGCCCGGCGACGGCGGCGCCCAGCACCTCGCGGAGCTCCTCGCGGTTGCGCAGGACGCCCGGGGCGCGGCCGACCAGCGGCATGCGGACGGAGTCGGGGGCGGCCGGTCCGGTCACCGTCGCCGCGGACACGACCTCGCGTCCGAAGAGCGGGCCGGCGCCGGCGTCGTAGTGATGGTGGTGTTCCTGGATGTACTGATCGCCGGAGGTCTGGAAGATCCGCCCCTGGCCGGAGGCGCGGGCGCCGAGTTCGCTCATCGTTCGGTGATGTGCTGGTCGCGGCCGGCCTGGTAGACGCGGCCGCTGCCGGAGACCTCGGCGCTCAGGCGGACGTCGACGGAGGGCCGGGACTCCGGGAGCGCGGGGCTCGACTCCGCCAGGATGCGGCGGAGTTCGTCGGCGACCTCGGGGCGGGCGACCAGGAGGCGGCGGACTCTGGCCTGCCATTCGGCGGTGAGTTCGGACTCGGTGTCGGTGTCGCCGGACCGCTGGGCGAGCAGGAGGTCCTCGCGGGTGGCCTCCAGCTCACCGCCGACGGCCTCCGCGCGGTCGGGCTGGAAGCGCTGCCAGAGGGAGACCAGTCCCTCGCGGGCCGACTCCCAGGCCTGGCCGGCCATCAGCGTCACCATCGTCGTTCCCGCGGTCCTGGCAAGCTCGGCGATCTCCGGTCCCATGGCCGCCCCCTCTCCTACGAGGACCGATCGTAGGTCGGCTCCCATCTGCCCGCATCACCGTTCCGCGTGCCCGCGCAGACCCCTCACCCCTCTTGCTGCTAGCGTGTAGTTGCAAGTAAGTTGCAATAAGAGTTCGGAGGGGACCCCCATGCCCGTCTACACGCTTCCTGAACTGCCCTACGACTACTCCGCACTCGCCCCCGTGATCAGCCCGGAGATCATCGAGCTGCACCACGACAAGCACCACGCGGCTTATGTGAAAGGGGCCAACGACACCCTGGAGCAGTTGGCGGAGGCGCGGGACAAGGAGTCGTGGGGCTCGGTCAACGGGCTGGAGAAGAACCTGGCCTTCCATCTCTCCGGGCACATCCTGCACAGCATCTACTGGCAGAACATGACCGGCGAGGGCGGCGGTGAGCCGCTCGCCGCCGACGGTGTGGGGGAACTCGCGGACGCCCTCACCGAGTCCTTCGGGTCCTTCGCCGGGTTCAAGGCGCAGTTGTCCAAGGCCGCGGCGACCACACAGGGCTCCGGCTGGGGTGTGCTCGCCTACGAGCCGCTCAGCGGGCGCCTTGTCGTCGAGCAGGTCTACGACCACCAGGGCAACGTCGGGCAGGGCTCGGTGCCGGTCCTCGTCTTCGACGCCTGGGAGCACGCCTTCTACCTCCAGTACCGGAACCAGAAGGTCGACTTCATCGAGGCGATGTGGCAGGTCGTCAACTGGCAGGACGTGGCCCGGCGTTACGACGCCGCGAAGTCCCGGGCGGACGTCCTGCTACTGGCCCCCTGACGGCCCTCGACCGTCCCGTACCCCCTGAACGTCCCGCCTCGTGATCGTCTTCTCACCCTTCACGACGGCGGGCGGAAACAAGGAAGCCCCCGCGAGGACGTGACTCGCGGGGGCTCTCCCGTGCGCCGACGGCAGCACGGAGGGCTACGGCTTGCGCCCCAGCCCTCCGTGCTGCCCGACCGGGGACGGGTCCGTGCCCGGTTCCGGGTGCCACAGCGGTACCGGGACCACGCCGGGCGCCACCAGCTCCAGTCCTTCGAAGTACGCCTCGATCTGGTCCACCGGGCGCAGGAAGTAGGGGACGGCACCGGTCTCGTTGTAGGCGTCCTGGGCCTGCTCGTAGTCCGGGTCGGTGCCGCGGGAGCCGTCGTTGACGGAGAGGTAGCTGCCGGAGGGGAGGCCGGCCAGGAGGCGGCGGACGAGGTCGAGGGCCCGGTCGTGACCGTCGACATGGCCGAGGATGCCACTGAGGATCAGGGCGGTCGGCCGGGTCAGGTCCAGCGTGCGGCCGGCCGCCTGAAGGATCCGCTCGGGCTCGGACAGGCTGATGTCCTCGTACGCCGTCGCCCCCTCGGGTGTGGAGGTGAGCAGGGCGCGGGCGTGGGCGAGGACCAGCGGGTCGTTGTCGACGTAGACGATCCGGGACTCGGGGGCGTGGCGCTGGGCGACCTCGTGGGTGTTGTCGACCGTGGGCAGTCCGGTGCCGACGTCCAGGAACTGGCGGACGCCCGCCTCCTGGACCAGGTAACGGATGCTGCGCCCGAGGAAGGCGCGGCTGCTGCGGGCGATGGTGGAGATGCCGGGGAAGACGGCGGTGTAGGCGTCGCCGGCCAGCTCGTCCACGGGGTAGTTGTCCTTGCCGCCCAGCCAGTAGTTCCAGATGCGGGCCGAATGCGGCACCGAGGTGTCGATCTCCGTCATGGGCTCATGGTGCTACGGAACATCCGGTTCGCAGGGCACATTGAGGGAGAGAAGTGCGGCGGAACCGTCGGTGTTCACACCGAGTTCGCTGATGGCCGCGTTGCGCAACCGGGGGAACACCCTGCGGTACTCCCCGGGCGGGATCGACAGCAGGGTGCACAGCACCAGGCGGAGCAGGGTGTTGTGGGCGACCACGAGGACCCGGCCGCCGGGGTGGGCGGCGGCGATGCGGCGCAGGGCGGCGGTTCCCCGGGAAGCGGCTTCGAGCGGGTCCTCCGCGTCGGGAAAGGGGTACGTCACCGGGTCCGCCCGGAACGCCTCGGCCGCCTGGGGGACCTCGGCGGCGAACTCCGCGAGGGTACGGCCCTCCAGCACGCCGAAGTCGCACTCCCTGAGGCCGGGTTCGCGGTGCGGGGTGAGGCCGAGGGCGCGGCAGGCCGGTTCGGCGGTGGCGATCGCGCGGGAGAGGGGGGAGGTCCAGACCGCGTCCGGCCGGTGCGCGGCGGCCCACCGGCCCAGGGCCTCGGCCTGGGCCCGTCCCTCGTCGGTGAGCCCGATGTCGCTCACACCGGCGTACCGGTTCTCGGCGTGCCAGATCGTCTGCCCGTGCCGGGCCAGCAGCAAGGTCGTCCTCATGACTGTGCAGTATCCCGGTCCAGGCGGGCGCGCGCGTGGGCGGCCACGGGGGCCGAAAGCCAGCCGCGGGCGGTGAGTTCGTCGACGAGACGGGCGTACGGCTCGGCGAACAGGGCCGTGCGGCCGGGGCGGGGGTCGACGACCGTGCGGACGCGGGCCATGCGGGCGGCGATGTCGGCGAGGCCGGAGGCCGGGCCGGAGCCGCTGGAGCCGGTGCCTGTGCCGTACGCGGCCAGCGCGGCCATGCCCAGGGCCGGTTCGGTCTGTTCGGGGACGCGGGCCGGGCGGCCGAGGACGTCGGCGCGCAGCTGGTTCCAGTAGGCGCTGCGGGCGCCGCCGCCGGTGAAGGTGAGCGGTCCGTCGAGGGGGGCGCCCAGGTGGTGGAGGTAGTCCAGGCACAGGCGTTCGGTGAAGGCGACGCCCTGGAGCAGCGCGGCCCACAGGTCGGCGTCGGCGGCGGGGTCACCGAGCAGCAGGGCGGTGGCGTCGGGCGCCAGGAACGGGAACCGCTCGCCGGACGCCACCAGGGGGTAGGCGACCGCGCCGGACGGCTCGAAGGCGGCGGCCCGCTCGTCCATGGTGGCGGGGTCCGCGTCGGCGAAGCGTGCCGCGAGCACTCCGGCACCCACGCTGGACGCCCCGCCGGGCAGCCATGTGCCGTCCGGGGCACGGTGGTTGTAGACCACGCCGGTGGCGTCCCGGACGGGCTCCGGGGAGGCGCCCTTGAGGACGAGGGTCGTCCCGAGCACCGAGTTCCAGGAGCCGTGCCGCAGGGCGCCCGAGGCGATCTGCGCCGCGCAGCCGTCGGTCATCCCCGCGATCACGGGGGTGCCGGCCGGGATGCCGGTGGCCTCGGCGGCGGCCGGGCAGACCTCGCCGAGCCGGGTACCGGGCCGTACGACGTCGGGCAGCGCGCCGGTGGGCAGTCCAGGCACCTCCGGCCAGGCCTCGGCCTCCACGTCGTAGGCCGTCTTGAGGGCGTGGCTGGAGTCGGTGGGCACCGGTCCGCCGACCAGCCGGGCTGTGATCACGTCGGGCTGGTGGGTGATCCGGGCCCCTTCGCCGCCGTACTCCGCCAGCAGCCACAGCGCCTTCGGCAACGCCCAGGTGTCCTGCACCGCGAGCCCCGCCTCCCGGAGCCGTGCCGCCTCGGCAGCCGCCCGCCCGTCGTCGTACATCAGGGCGGGGGTCAGGGGCCGTCCGGGGCCGTCGGTGAGCAGGACCGTGCCGGAGGTGCCGCACACGGCGAGGCCGCCGACGCGGACGTCCGGCAGGGGGCCGAGCGCGGTCCTGGACGCGGCGCACACCGCCTCCCACCACCCCTGGGGATCCTGCTCGTGCCGCGCGCCCTCCCGCCGGCCGGCCAGCGGCGCGGAACCGCTGCCGAGGACGGTGCCGTCGGCGGCCACCAGCAGGACCCGGACGCTCTGCGTCCCCAGATCGATCCCGAGCCATGTCTCGTCCGCACCCACGATCCGGAACCTCCCGCATTGTCGTGACCGGAGCTCCGAGCCTCTCACCTCATGCGGGGGACGACCGGGTCTTCCGTGCCCGTAGTGGGCAGGTATGGGTACGGACGGGTCCGGGCCGCCCCGGCTCACCCGTGTTGTCGACGCCGAGACGGGAGACGCGCTGCGATGAGCGAGACCCTGCGAGTGGTGGCCGCCGGTGACCACTTCGTCCTGCCGGAGCTGATCGAGCGGGCGGTGTCCGCCGCGGTCGGCGACCGGCCCGCGGAGGTGCGGCCCCTGACGCTCGGCTGGCCTCTGGAGCCCTTCGGCCCGGTCGCGGAGGTCACCGAGGCCAGCGACGCCGAGGACGCGATGATCGAGGCGCTGGCCGGCGCCCAGGTGCTGGTCACCCAGATGGGCCCGGTCACCGAACGCGTCCTGGCGGCCTCGCCGGACCTGCGCCTGGTCGTGGTGTGCCGGGGCGGCCCGGTGAACGTGAACCTGGACGCGGCCAAGACCCGGGACGTGCGCGTGTGCTTCACACCCGGCCGCAACGCCGCCGCCACCGCCGAGTTCACCGTCGGCATGATGCTGGCGGCCCTGCGCCGCATCCCCCAGGCCCACGAACCGCTGGCCGGGCGGGGCAGTTGGGAGGGCGCCGCCTACTACACGTACGAGCAGAGCGGTCTGGAGCTGGAGGACCTGCCGGTCGGGCTGGTCGGCTACGGCGCCGTCGGCAGCCGGGTGGCCCGCGTGCTGTGCGCGTTCGGCGCGCAGGTGATGGTGTACGACCCGTATGTGCACCACCACGAGATCCACGGTCTGCGCCTGTCCTCGCTGGACGACCTCCTGCGCAGGTCCCGGGTGATCTCCCTGCACGCCCGGCTCACCGCCGAGACCCGCGGCCTGATCGGCGCCCGGGAGCTGGGGCTGCTGCCACGGGGCTCGGTGGTGGTGAACGTGGCACGCGGCCCGTTGCTGGACGAGGGCGCCCTGTGCGACGCGCTGGAGAGCGGCCGGCTGTCGGCGGCGGCCCTGGACACCTACGAGCGCGAACCGCTGCCCGCGGACTCACGGCTGCCGGGTCTGCGGGACCGCGTGGTCCTCACCCCGCACCTGGGCGGGGCGAGCCGGGCGGTGGCCGAGAAGGCGGCCGCGATCGCGGCCCTGGAGGTGGGCCGCTGGGTGCGCGGCGAGCCCCTGGCGCACTGCCTGACCTGAGGTCCTCGCCCGAGCACGGGACTTACGCGAGCCACGGAGGAGAGACGCATGTACGTCGGTATCGATGTGGGCACGTCCATGGTGAAGGCCGCCGCCTTCGACGGCGCCGGCCGTGCGCTGGCCGTCGGGTCCCGCCCGGTGGGACTGGCCCTGCACGAGGGGTTCGTCGAGCAGGACATGGAGGAGGTGTACGCGGCCGTCGTCGCCGTCCTGGAAGAGGTGACCCGGCAGGTGCCCGAGCCGGTCGAGCTGGCCGGGCTGACCGGGCAGGGCGACGGGGTGTGGCTGGTGGACGGGCAGGGCCGCCCGGTGCGGGCCGCGGCCTCCTGGATGGACGGGCGGGCGCACGAACTGGTCCACCAGTGGCTGGCCGACGGCACCTTCGAGACGGTGTTCCGGCGGACCGGCGGCGCCATGTTCCCCGGCTCCCCGGGCCCGCTGCTGGCGTGGCTGGACCGGCACGAGCCCAAGGCCCTGGACGCGGCACGGGCCGCCGTCTACTGCAAGGACATGGTCTTCCAGCGGCTGACCGGGGCGTCCCGGGCGACGACGGACGTGTCGGACGCGTCGATGCCGTTCCTCGACCCGCGCACCCGGATGTACGACAACCGGGTCGTGGAGCTGCTCGGCCTCACCCACCGCCGCGGCCTGCTCCCGCCGGTCAGCGATCCCGTCGCGACGGGCGGTACGCGCGGCGAGGGCCTGCCCGCCGGCACCCGGATCGCCAACGGCCCCTACGACCTGCCGGCCAGCGCGCTCGGCGCCGGGGTGACCACCCCGGGGGACGGGCTGCTGATCGTCGGTACCTGTCTGGCCGCGCTGGTCGCGACGACCGACCTCGACCTCGACGGCGAGCCGGCCGGCCTGTACATCTCCACCGACCGGCCCGGCCACCGGCTGCGCGCCATGCCCGCGATGGTCGGCACGGCCGCGCTCGACTGGGTGCTGTCCACGACGGGCGTCCGCCACGAGGAGGTGGACGACCTGCTCGCCGCCACCCCGCCCGGCGCGCACGGGGTCCGGGTGCTGCCGTACTTCGCGCCCTCGGGCGAACGCGCCCCCTTCGTCGAGCCGCGGCTGCGCGCCGAACTCACCGGTGTCTCCCTGGAGTCCACGCCCGCCGATCTGATCCGCGCGACCTGCGAGGGCATCGGGTACGCGGCCCGGCACTGTCTGGAGGCCGCCGGACTCACCGGTTCCCTCGCGGTCTGCGGCGGCGGCACCCGCAGCGGCGCCTGGATGCGGCTCCTCGCCGAAGTCCTCGGCCGTCCCCTGCGGGTCGTCGAGGGCGAGGTGGGCGCCCGGGGCGCGGTCCTCGCGGCGGCCGAACGGTACGGGGTCGCGCTGGACGCGGCCGAGTGGACGCGTCCCACGGCCGTCGTCGAACCGGACCCGGGCCGGGCCGCGTACTACGCGAAGGGCTACCAGGACCACCTGGCCCGCCTCCAGGAGGCGCGCGACCGCGCCCGCACCTGAGCGGACCGCTGAACAAGAGGGGGATTGATGGCGGAGATCGAGCGGGAGTGTCCCACCTGCCGCAGCAGACAGACGTTCCGCATGCTCAACGAGGCCGAGAAGGCGGCGGTCCGGGAGGACAAGGGGGCCCGGCACTACGTCGGCAATCTCTGGCGGTGCACCGCCAAGGGCTGTCTGTGGTACCAGCCGTATCTGCACACCCGCGGCGGCGGCCTGCTGCCCGAGGAGTTCCGGGAGAAGGAGGCCACAGCGCAGGAAGGGGCGGACGGGTAGGGTCCGTGGAATGCCGAGAGTCAAGGTCAGCGTGATCGTCCCCGTCTACAACACCGGGAAGTACGTCGACGAATGTGCCCCGTCGCTGCTCGGGCAGAGCCTGCCGCCCGAGGAGTACGAGGTGGTCTACGTCGACGACGGGTCGACGGACGACACGCTGGACCGGCTCCAGAAGATCGCGGACGCGCATCCGAACGTCCAGGTGCACACCCGGCCGAACTCGGGCTGGCCGGGCGCGCCCCGCAACCTCGGCATGCGGCACGCCAGGGGCGAGTACATCCAGTTCGTCGACCACGACGACACCCTCGGGCCCGAGGCGCTGGAGCGGCTGTACGAGCACGCGATACGCAACGACGCCGATGTCGTGCTCGGCAAGATGTCCTCCACGATGGTGCGGCCCCGGCGGCTGTTCCGGCACACGATCGACGCCTGCACGATCGAGAACGACGAGCTCATGCAGAGCATGTCGCCGCACAAGATGTTCCGGCGGGCCTTCGTCGAGGAGCACGGGCTGCGGTTCCCGGAGGGGCCGTGGATCCTGGAGGACCTGGCGTTCGTCAGCGCCGCCTATCTCAAGGCCGAGCGGATCGCGGTGCTCGCCGACTACCCCTGCTACTACTGGATGAAGCGGGACGACGGCGGCAACAACACCCAGCACCGGTTCAACCCCCGGCACGGCTTCTGGGCCAACTGCCGGACGATCGTGGGCCGGATCAAGGACGGCACCGAGGCCTCGGACGACGTCGACGCGCTCCAGAACCGGCTGCTGCACCGCCTGTACCACGTGGAGGTCCTCTCCCGGACCCGTGAGCCCGAGATCCTGCGCGAGGACCC
The DNA here is from genome assembly GCF_001685355.1 of Streptomyces lincolnensis. Classification (GTDB taxonomy): domain Bacteria; phylum Actinomycetota; class Actinomycetes; order Streptomycetales; family Streptomycetaceae; genus Streptomyces; species Streptomyces lincolnensis. The sequence continues at coordinate 3,622,035 of NZ_CP016438.1, forward strand.
GGCCGAGCAGCGGCAGCGCTTCGAGGCGGCCCGGGAGCTGGCCCGGGAGGAGTTCCCGGCGGCCGTGCGGGAGGGCCTGCCCGCGGTGTCCCGCCTGCGGGCCGAGCTGCTGGAGCGCGGCGACTTCGACGGGGCGGTGGCGCTCGCGGAGCGCGTCCGTGAGGTCAAGGCCCGCAGCACGGTCGGCGGGCCGCGCTGGGAGGACGGCCGCCTGGTCGCCGACGTCACGCTGGAGCTGCTGCGCGGGGACGGCGAGCCGCTGGCCGTCGTCGAGCGCGACGGGAAGCGATGGCTCGACCCGGAGCTGCTGGACGGCGTACCGGGGACCCGGGACGGCTGGGAGGTCCGCGATCCGTTCCGGCTGGCCTATGCGGAACTGATCGTCAAGGACCGCGACCGGGAGGACTGGTGGTACCCGGAGGGCGACCTGGAGGTGCGCCTCGAACCGCTCGGCGAGGGGCGTGCGCGTCTGGTCGCGTCCGGACGGCTGAGCCTCGACCCGGAGCGGCTGGCCGGCGGCCGGCCGCTGGAGCGCGGGGTGCACGACGTGTGGGCGTTCGTCCAGCTGCTGGGCGTCGACCGGATGGTCCGCGTGACCGGTGACGGCGCCGCAGGCGGCCCGGCCGCGGGCCCGGCGCTGACCGGCGGGCGGCTCGCGCTCCCGTACTGGACGGGCAGCGGGCAGCTCGCCCTCGACGTGGACCAGCGTCAGCGCCGGCTCGGCCCCGACACCGCGGCGGCCGCCGCCACCAACAGCGCGCGCGGGGAGCGGTCGCTCTCCCTGCCGTACGTCGCCGCGACGGCCGGAGCCCCGGCTCCCGTCAAGGTCGCCGTGGCCGGCCTGAGCGTGGACGCCACACTGCTCCCGGGCAGCGGCGGGACGGCGGTGCTGCGTCTGCCCGGCCGGCTGAAGGTGCCCACCGGGCGGCATCCGGTCACCCTGCCGAAGGAAAGCACCCCGGTCGCGTACGCCGTCGTCCGCGACGGCCTCCTGCTCCGCCTTCAGGGTCCGGCGTACCAGGCCGGCAGCGGGCGCCGGTTCCTCGAAGCGGTCGCCGACAACGGGCAGGTGCGGCGGGTACGGCGACGGCTGGGGCGGAACGGCTGAGCGGCGCCGGAACCTTCGTGACGAGCCGGGCCCCGGCGACGGACGAACGTTTCTCTCAGAGGTTGCTCAGTCGCTTCAGAAGTTGCTCAGTCGCTTCAGAGGTTGCTGAAGTCCGGGCCCTTGGTGCGCGTCCGCTTGATCTCGTAGAAGCCCGGTACCGAGGCCACGGCGAGGGTGCCGTCCCACAGCTTGGCGGCGTCCTCGCCCTTGGGGGCGGGGGTGACCACGGGACCGAAGAAGGCGATCTGCTCACCGTCATCGCCGGGGACGGCGATGACCGGGGTGCCGACCTCCTGGCCGACCTTGTCGATGCCCTCCTTGTGGGAGGCGCGCAGCTCGGCGTCGAACTCGAAGTCCTCCTGGTCGGCGTAGTCGATCAGGTCGGCGGGCAGACCCACGTCCGCGAGGGCGCCGGCGATGGCCTCGACGGTGGGGCCCTCGTCGTTGTTGTGGATGCGGGTGCCGAGGGCGGTGTAGAGCGGGCCGAGGACGTCCGCACCGTGCTTCTGCCAGGCCGCGGTGACCACGCGCACCGGCTGCCACGCCTTGGTCGCGAGCATCTCGCGGTACTCCTCGGGCAGCTGGTCGATCTTGTCCTCGTTCAGCACGGCGAGGCTCATGATGTGCCAGCGGACCTCGATGTCACGGACCTTCTCCACCTCCAGCACCCAGCGGGAGGTCATCCAGGCCCAGGGGCACAGCGGGTCGAACCAGAAGTCGACGGGGGTCTTGCCGGAGGGAGCAGCGGTCTCGGACATGGGTCTCCTCGTAAAAGCGGTCCTTTCCGGAAGGCAACACCGGCGCTCGCCCGGACCATTCCCGTCCGCGCCCCCCGTCTGCCGCTCCACCGCCCCCCGTCTGCCGCTCCACCGCTCCCGTCTGCCGCGAATCGGCGGCACATGGCAGGATCGGCCTGTCCGCATACTGAACACCACCCGAGGGAGCTCCATCCGTGCCCGGTGAGAACCTGTCCCGTGACGAGGCCCGGGAGCGGGCCGCCCTGCTGTCCGTCGACAGCTACGACGTGTCCCTCGACGTCCGCTCGGCGGTCGGCGACGACACCGGGGACGGACCGCGCACCTTCCGCTCGGTCACCACGATCCGCTTCCGCTGCGCCGAGCCGGGCGCCACGAGCTTCGCGGACCTGATCGCGCCGGGCGTGACCGCCGTCTCCCTCAACGGCAAGGACCTCGACCCGAGCGAGGTCTTCGACGGTTCCCGGATCGCCCTGGAGGACCTGGCCGCGGAGAACGAGCTGGTCGTGGACGCCCGGTGCGCCTACTCCCGTACCGGCGAGGGCCTGCACCGCTTCGTCGACCCCGAGGACGGCGAGGTGTACCTGTACACGCAGTACGAGCCGGCCGACTCCCGCCGGGTGTTCGCGAACTTCGAGCAGCCGGACCTCAAGGCGCCGTTCCGCTTCGAGGTGCGGGCGCCGGAGGGCTGGACGGTGTGGAGCAACGGGGTGGGCGCCGAGAGCGACGGGGTCTGGCGGTTCGCGGAGACGAAGCCGATCTCGACGTACATCACCTGTGTGGTGGCGGGTCCGTACCACTACGTGACCGACTCCTACGAGCGTGAGTTCAAGGACGGCACCCGGCTGGAGATCCCGCTCGGGGCCCTGTGCCGCAAGGGGCTGGCGCCGCACTTCGACGCCGACGACGTCTTCCTCGTCACCAAGCAGGGCCTGGACTTCTTCCACGACCACTTCGACTACCCGTACCCCTTCGGGAAGTACGACCAGGCCTTCGTGCCCGAGTACAACCTCGGCGCGATGGAGAACCCGGGTCTGGTGACCTTCCGCGAGGAGTTCATCTTCCGGGGCAAGGTCACGCAGGCGTCCTACGAGGGCCGCGCCAACGTGATCCTGCACGAGATGGCGCACATGTGGTTCGGCGACCTGGTCACCATGCGGTGGTGGGACGACCTGTGGCTCAAGGAGTCCTTCGCGGACTTCATGGGCGCCTTCGCCCTGGTCGGCGCGACCCGCTTCGAGGACGGCTGGATCACCTTCGCCAACCGCCGCAAGGCCTGGGCCTACCGCGCGGACCAGCTGCCCTCCACGCACCCCGTGACCGCGGACATCCGCGACCTCCAGGACGCCAAGCTCAACTTCGACGGCATCACCTACGCCAAGGGCGCCTCGGTCCTGAAGCAGCTGGTGGCCTACGTCGGCCAGGACGCGTTCCTGGAGGGCGCGCGCCGCTACTTCAAGCGGCACGCGTACGGCAACACGCGCCTCGGTGACCTGCTGTCGGTGCTGGAGGAGACCAGCGGCCGGGACATGGGCACGTGGGCGCGGGCCTGGCTCCAGACGGCGGGGGTCAACTCCCTCACCCCGCAGGTGCTGCTGGACGCCGAGGGACGCGTCGACGAGCTGGCGGTGGTGCAGGAGGCCGCCGAGTCGCATCCCGAACTGCGGCCGCACCGGGTGGCGGTGGGCCTGTACCGGCGGACGCCCGAGGGCGCGCTGGAGCGGTACGCGCGGGCCGAGGCGGACGTCGAGGGCCCGCGGACGGTGGTGGCGGAGCTGGCCGGGGCCGAGGCGCCGGAGCTGGTGCTGGTCAACGACGACGACCTGACGTACTGCAAGATCCGCTTCGACGCGAACTCCCTGGAGACGCTGAAGGCGGGACTGGGCGACCTCACCGATCCCCTGGCGCGGGCGCTGTGCTGGTCGGCGCTGTGGAACATGACGCGGGACGCGCTGCTGCCGGCGCGGGACTTCGTGGATCTGGTGCTGCGGTTCGCGGGGCGCGAGTCCGGGATCGGGGTGCTCCAGATGCTGCACGCGTGGGCGAACGCGGCGCTGGTCAACTACCTGGCGCCGGAGTACCGGCAGACGGGCGGACGGCTGCTCGCCGAGGGCGCGCTGCGGGAGCTGCGGGCCGCCGAGCCGGGCAGCGAGCACCAGCTGGCGTGGGCGCGGTTCTTCGCGTCGACGGCGGCGCTGCCGGACGATCTGGAGCTGCTGAAGGGCCTGCTCGCGGGCACGGAGCAGATCGACGGGCTGGTGGTGGACCAGGAGCTGCGCTGGGTGTTCCTGGAGCCGCTCGCGGCCCACGGCGCCGCGGACGAGAAGGCCCTGGCGGCCGAACTGGCCCGTGACGACACGGCGTCCGGCAAGCGCCACCAGGTCCGCTGCCTGGCCGCGCGGCCCTCGGCGGCGGTGAAGGCGCAGGCGTGGGCGCAGCTCGTGGAGTCGGACGCGTTGTCCAACGCCCTGGTGGAGGCGACCATCGCGGGCTTCGACCGGTCCTCCCAGCGGGAGTTGCTCGCGCCCTACGCCGAGAAGTACTTCGCGGTGATCGAGCGGGTGTGGCGGGAGCGGTCGATCCAGATCGCGATGCACGTCGTCCAGGGCCTGTTCCCCTCGCTCCAGCAGTCCCCGGCGACCCTCGACGCGGCGGACGCCTGGCTCGCCGCCCACGAGGACGCTGCTCCCGCGCTGCGCCGGCTGGTCCTGGAGGGCCGGGACGACCTGGCACGCGCGTTGCGCGGACAGGCGTGCGACGCGGAGTCTGCGGCCTAGATCTCTGGCCAAAACTTGAGCGTGCGGTCACCGTTACGAAATTCGGTCAAGCGGAACCGTAACCCCTGGTCCACACCCGAACGGACCAGGGGTTTTCCACGCCTACTCGGCACCCGAACACCCGTCCTTTAGTGCTGGCTTGTCCGTATTTGTCGACGGACGTGTAACAGCGGTTAAGGGGCGGATCGGGTGCGGGAACCTCCCGTGCATGAACCACAACCCCCCGGTCCCCCCGTGCTCCCCCCGCCCCCTGCACCACCTCGCCGAGGTGCACCGCCGGGTCCAGACGGCCGCGCAGTTGCGTGCCCGAGGCATCTCGGCCGCCGAGACCACCGAGCAGTGCCGGCCCGGCGGCCCCTGGCAGCAGATCCTCCCCGGTGTCTTCCTGCTGCACCCCGGCCCGCCGACCGGCGAGGAGCGGCTGCACGCGGTCCTGACGTACGCGGCCCGGGAGCGCGGCGCCGGGGTTCCGGCCCAGCCCGGCGCGGGGGAACCGCACCGCCCCGTCTACACCGAGGCGATGATCACCGGCCTCGCGGCGCTCACCCTGCACGGCTTCTCCGCCACTCCCCCGCTGACCGCCCTGGACCGGATCGACGTCCTGGTCCCCCGCATGCGCCGGCTGCGCGCGACGGGCTGCGCCCGCATCGTCCGTACGGCCGCGCTGCCGATCCCGGAGGAGGTCACCGGCCTGCCGGTCGCCCCCGTGCCGCGCGCCCTGGCCGACGCGGTCGGCGAACTCACCGACGCGGGCGCGGTCCGCCGGCTGCTGACCGAGGCGGTGCGCGGCGGCCACTGCGAACCGGCTGCGGTGGTACGGGAGTTGAACAACGCCAAGCTGCTGAGCCGGCCGCACGTCGTGGACGCCGTCGACTCCCTGCTCGCCGAGGGCCGCGCGATCGCCGAGGACCGCCTCTACCGCATGGTCCAGGAGTACGGCCTCCCGGACCCGGTGTGGAACGTCGACCTGAGGCTGCCGGGCGGCCCCCACCTCGGCGGCCTCGACGCGTACTGGCCCGAGCAGGCCGTCGCCGTCGAACTCGACACCCGCGCACCCCGCCAGGGCAACCGGCAGGACGACGACGCCCTGTGGTCCGAGTACGCCCGCAAGCGCGAGCACCTGGAGCGCCTCGGCATCACGGTCGTCCACATCACCCCGAAAAAGCTCCGGGACTCGATGGAACAGCAGGCGGCGGTGGTCCGCACGGCCCTCATGGCCTCCGGCGACCGCGATCCCGCCGCGTATGTCGTGGTGCTGCCTCGTTGACAACCGCGAACCACCCAACGTACGTCGTGGTACTGCCCCGGTATTGACTGCTCCCTCTCGAAGTCGAGGGGATTCCTGGCTCAGGCCGCCTCCTGGAGCAGCGCTCCAGGAGGTCTTACGCCCTCGACACCAGCCGGGTTCAGACCAGCCCGGACGAGCATCACACGAGCGGAGTTCTTGTCTCTGGGGGAGACGGCTCCGCACGCGGTGCAGGTGTAAGTGCGTTCGGACAGCGGCAGTGCGTGCTTGGTTCTCGCTCCGCATGACGCGCAGTCCATGGTGGTGTGCGCGGGGTGCACGAGGCGGACGTCCCGCCCGTGCTTGCGGCCCATATCGATCAGGGCCTTCTTGGTGGCGCCGATGGCGGCGTCCGCCGCCTTGCGCGCCATGGTGGTCCTGGCGAGGAACTTCGGCCGGAAGTTCTCGACCGCGATGGCGTCGTGGTCGGCCACGACCTTCTTCGCCCACTTGCGTCCGGCGTCCTGCCGCTGCCATGCGATCTTCTTGCACGTCTTGGCCCGCCAGCTCTTCGCCTCGTGGTAGCCCTTTGAAGCCGCCTGCCCCTTCGCGGGTTTACGGCGGGCCATCATCCGGTCGTACCGGGCCAACTTCGCCTGAGCCTTCTGACCGTGGCCGGCGTGGGGAAGATCGTGGGCATCCGACGTAGTCGTGGCGGTCTCCTTCACACCCCAGTCGATCCCGATCACGCGGCCGGTCTCCGGTAGCGGCTGGACTTCGGCGGGGACGACGAACGAGGCGTACCAGTGGCCGAGGCTGTCGCGGTACACGCGCACGCTCGACGGGTCGGCGTGCAGATTCCGCGACCACACCACCGTCAGGACGATGCCACCTGCAAGGTGCAAGCGGCCGTCCTTCATCCGGAAGCCGCGCCGGGTGTAGTTCAGCGTCGGGTCCGCCTCACACCTCTTCTTGTACGTGGGCATCCCAGCCCGCAGCCCCTGAGGCAGACGGTCCCTGATGTCCTTCAGCGATTTGGCGCGGGACCTACCGAAGTCACGAATGAGTTGCTGCTGCGGCACCGACGAGCCCGCAGCCAGCCACGGCGTCACCGAGCGGGACTCGGTCAGCATCTTGTCCAACATCGCGGGGCCGCACTTCTCCCCTTCGCGGTGGGCCTTCTTCGAACGCGCCACGCACTCGTTCCAGAGCCAGCGGCAGCGGTCCCACTCCGCAAGCAGCGCCGTGCAGGCAGTCGACGACGCACGAAGCCTGTACGTGTACCGGGCATGCCCACCATCTCCGGGCTCCTTCACCACTGACACCTCATCGCCCCCTCCCACGCTGCGCCTACTCACTCCGTCTTCCGAGACGAGACCGTACGTGCGGCAAGCGCACACTCGTACGCCCATCACGTCACCATCATCACTACCAGCGAATGCCGGAACACACGTTCGCCGCCTCAAGTGCCATCCGGGACCAAGAGGGCGAGGAACACCCAGCCGTATGCTCCCGGGGTTCGCACGCGCTCCAGCGACTTCGAGACGGCCAAGTCGGCGAACACGGGCGCACCGAGTACAGAAGCCGGTCTCGGACAGTGCCGTGAAGTCGACCGGTTCATCTGACCACTCCCGAAATCGCCCCCGAAGACGCCTGGTTGAAGTCCTACAGCGACGGCATCGGCCAGAACTGCCTCGAAGCCGCCCGCACGCCCTGCACGGGCATCGCCATCCGCGGCTCCAAGAACCCCACCGGCCCCGCTCTGCCTCCCCACCACCGCCTGGCGCGCCTTCCTCGCCCACGTCTCCTAACCGTCGAACTCCGGGATCAGCTCCCCCACCAGCCGGATGCTCCGCAGCACGCTCTCGTGGGGTAGTGCGCCCACCTGCTGGAAGCACATCAGGCGGTCGATGCCCAGGTCGGCGAAGGCGCGGAGGTTCTTGCGGCAGGTGTCGGGGCTGCCGACGATCAGGGAGTTCTGTTCGGACAGGGCCTGGTAGACCTCGTCGTCGGGGACGGTTTCGCCCTGGAGGATGCGGCCGATGACCAGGGCGGCGGGGCTGGGAGCGGACCCGGACGCGGCCTCCGCGCGCAGGAAGTCGCCGGCGAGGCCACCGCCCGAGGGGCGGTCATCAGGGCCTGTTCGCGCTCCATCGTCGCCAGCAGCTCCCACAACGTCATCCCCAGCACCCCGACTCCGCCCCAGCCCGCCTCCTCGAAGGACACCGGGCTGGACGCCGCCTGCCAGAGCGGAGGGTGCGGCCGATGGTAGGGCCCCGGCACCAGCCGTACACCACATGTCCCCCGTCCACATCTTCGGTACGGCCTCGAAGGCGTCCCCGGTCCGCTCCCGCACGGTCTCCGGGTCGGCGCCGAACAGCCGCCAGTCGGGCCGGACCGGGCGGGCCAGGCCCAGTTCGGCCCGCCCGGCGCTCAACTGGTCCAGCATCGCGGCGCGTTCGGCGATCCGGATGGGATGGTTGCTCTCACGCGGCGCGAGGACGGCGGCGCGGCCGAGGCGGATGCGCGAGGTCCGCTGGGAGAGCGCGGCGAGCAGCAGCTCCGGCGCGGAGGACAGACTGAACTCCTCCGCGCCGTGGTGCTCGACCTGCCGCCAGCAGCCGTAGCCCAACTCGTCGGCCGGCACCCCCTGTTCGGTGGCTTGGGTGATGGGGCGGTGCTCGTGGTCCTCGTCGTGCCAGGGGCTGGAATCCTGGATCTCGCTGAGAATGTCGAGCTTCACCCCGCCCAAGGTCCGCTCTACCGTCCGCAGTACTCGGCCTCGAACACCGACTCCGTGTTGCCCGACCAGTCCCCGTTGAAGTTGACGGCCACCGAGTGACGGCCGTCCTGGGTCGTCGCCGCGTCCGTGTTGGAGCCGTGGATGCCGCCGTCGTGGCCCCACACATGGACACCGCAGCTGAGTTCGACGTCGACGAGGCCCAGGCCGTAGCCGTACCTCTCCGCGGCCTTGACCGTCGTCTTCATCTTCTTCAGCTGCTCGGGCGGGAGCAGCTTCCCCCGCAGCAGGGCGCTGTAGAAGCGGGTGAGGTCGGCCGAGCTGGAGATCATCTGGCCGCCGCCGTAGGCGATGCCGGGGTTGAGTTCCGTGACGTCGTACGTCGGTCCGGTGTCCGGCCCGCCCAGCTTGGAGTAGGCGCGGCTGCCGGGCCGGGGCAGCGTGACCCGGCGGTCGGGGACCGATGTGGCGTTCAGGTGCAGCGGGTCGATGACGCGCCGGCGGACCTCGTCGCCGTACGGATGCCCCGTCGCCTTCTCGATCACCAGGGCGGCCAGGACGTAGTTGGTGTTGGAGTAGCGCCACGAGGTGCCCGGCTTGAAGAACGGCTCGTGGGACATGGCGATCGCGACCAGGTCCTGGGGTGTGAGCCGGTCGTAGCGGTGCTCGAAGAAGCCCTCCGCGGACATGTACGTCCGCCGGTAGCCCGGGTCCGCCAGGACGTCGAAGGTGCCGCTGGTGTGGTTGAGGAGCTGACGCAGGGTCACCTTGCGGCCGTCATGGCCGTTGCCCCGGACCAGGCCCGGCAGCCACTTGTCCACCGAGTCGTCCAGCGACAGCCGTCCCTCCGCCTCCAGTTGGAGCAGCACCGTCGCCACGAAGGTCTTGGTGACGCTGCCGACGCGGTACCGGTCGTGCGGTGAACGCGGCTGCCCCGTCCTGATATTGCCGACGCCCGCCGTCGTCGACCAGGTACGGTGCCCTTCCCTGACCGCGACCGTCACTCCGGGCACGCCCTCCGCCACAGCGGCCTGGGCGGCTCTGCGGGTGAGGGCGTGGTCGTCGCCGCCGCTGCCGGGCGAGGCCGCGACCGCGGGTGCGGCCAGCGCGGCCGACAGTGCCACGGCCGTAGCCGCCACCAGTGTCGTCCGGACGGTCATGCCCGTCCCTCCTCTCGTCTCCGGTGCCCTCACTTGCCGCAGAACTCCGCCTCGATCACGGCCTGGGTGTCCCCCGACCAGTCGCCGTTGAGGTTGAAGGCGAGCGAGTGACGGCCGTCTGCGGTGGTCACAGCCTCGGAGACCGAGCCATGGATGCCGCCGCCATGGCCCCACACGTGGACGCCGCAGCTGAGCTTGTGGTCCATCAGGCCGAGGCCGTAGCCCGTGTTCGGGAAGGTCTCGTCGGTGACCGTGGTCTTCATCTGCTTCAGCTGCTTCGGCGGCAGCAACCGGCCCCGCAGCAGGGCGGAGTAGAAGCGGTTCAGGTCGGCGGAGTCGGAGATCATCTCGCCCGCGGAGAACGCCAGCGAGGGGTTCAGCTTCGTGACGTCGTACGTCGGTCCCGTCGCCGTCTCCGCCAGCTTGGAGTAGGCCCGGCTGCTGGGCTGCGGGACGGTGACCCGGGTGCCGGGCACCGACGTGCCGTCCAGCTCCAGGGGCTTGATGATGCGCCGGCGGATCTCCTCGCCGTACGGACGCCCCGTGGCCTTCTCGATCACCAGGCCTGCCAGGACGTAGTTGGTGTTGGAGTAGTTCCAGGACGTGCCCGGCGCGAAGTCCGGCTTGTGGGCCATCGCGATCGCGACCAGTTCCTCGGGCTCCTGCGTGTCGTAACGGTGCTCGAAGAACCCGTCCTTGAGGAAGTACGTCCGCCCGAACGTCTCGTCGGCCGTGTAGTTGTAGATGCCGCTGGTGTGGTTGAGGAGTTGGCGCAGGGTCACCTTGCGGCCGTCGTGGCCGTTGCCCCGGACCAGGCCCGGCAGCCACTTGTCCACCGAGTCGTCCAGCGACAGCCGTCCCTCCGCCTCCAGTTGGAGCACCACGGTCGCCACGAAGGTCTTGGTGATGCTCCCGACCCGGTACCGGTCGTCCGCCGAACGCGGCTTCCCGGTCTTCAGGTCGCCGACCCCCGCGGTCGTCGACCAGACGTTCCGCCCGTCCTTCGCCGTCAGCGTCACCCCGGGCACCCCGTCCTTCACCACGGCCTGGACGGCCTGCCGGGTCGGCCCGTGGTCGTCGTTCCCGGCCGGCGCCGCCAACGCGGGCCCCGCCAGGGCCGCCGACAGCGCCACGGCCGTCGCGGCCACCAGGGTCGTCCGTACGGTCATGCGCGTGCTCATGTGCTCCCCCTTCTCGTCACGCCCGCCGTCGGGCGTGGTCGGGGAGGCAGACCGGGAAGGTGGCGCGGAGGTTGAGGGGGTGTACCGGGGTTGAGTCTGTTTCAGCCCTTCCTGAGCACGAGTTCGGTGTTCCGGTCCTTCGGATCGCCGCCGAGGTTCATGTTGGCGCCCGGCGCGTTGTAGGACAGCTCCCGGTAGAGGGCGGCGAGGCCGGTCTGGGAGAGGTCGGTGAAGTCGGTGCGGTGGGGGGCCGCGGACTCCACGCAGGTGGTGAAGATCGAGAGGGTGCCGTCCTTGTTGTCCACCAGCTCGATGACGCGGGCGAGTTGGGGGAAGTCGACGTGGGAGGCGGTGGAGATCTCCCAGAAGGAGCGGCCGTCGGGTGCGGAGTGCGGGGTGATGTCGTTGCGGTGGATGTGGCCGTTCACCCAGGCGAGGACGTTGGCGTGGCTGCCGAGGAGGGCGACGACTTCCTGCCCGTTGTGGCGCCGCTCGCTGGGGCGGGCGGGGTCGGGGCGGGTGTTGGTCATGGTCTGGCTGGTGTGGTGACTGAAGATCACCGCGTACGAGTCCTTGTTCTCCCGCAGGGTCCGGTCCAGCCACCTCAACTGGGCGGTTCCGATGGACCCTTGGTAGTGGCCGCCGGCGTCGGTGGTGTCGAGGCTGATGCCGATGACGTCGTCGGCGATGCGGAAGCTGTAGTACTGGGTGCCCGCTTCGAGGTTGGCGGTGGAGTAGCCGTGGCCGACCGGCCCCAGACCGCGGTAGGCCGGGTCGAGGTGGGCCTTGAGGTACTCGGTGGCGGTGAAGGGGGCGCGCCGCTCGTCGGGGGTGACCGAACGCATGTTGCGGGCCTGGGACTTGAGGAAGTCGCGGAAGGCGGTGCCCTGCGGGTCCTTGGCGTCCCTGATGGCGTTCTGGAGCTTCTTGGCGTCGGAGGCGGGGATGTTCATCAGCTTCTTGCCGCCGACGGCGTACTCGGCGAGCCAGGAGTCGCCCAGGCCGTAGCAGCCCAGCGGCATGGAGTCGTGGTTGCCGACCGTGGAGTACCAGGGCAGGTTGAGGCCCGGGCTGTTCAACTCCCGCAGGGCGGCGGCCAGATAGCCCTGGATGTGGGGGAAGCCGAGCTGCTTGTCGGCGTCCCGGACGGCCGTGTCGGGCTGCCAGTACTGCTTGATGCCGCTGTTCTGGACGCCCTCGTAGTGGCGGGGGTCGCCGGAGTTGGCGGTGATCCGGCCGCCGCTCATGATGGTGAGGAACCACTCCAGCTCGGTCCCCGAGTTGTTGTCCGTGTTGTCGCCGGTGGTCATGGCGAAGTGCAGCGGGGAGCCGGTGACGGGGGCGCCCCGCAGCGCGTTGATCCGCTCCACGAGCGAGATGGCGCCGGGTACGGTCAGCGCCTCGTGGGGACGCCAGGCGTGGACGTCGGTGGAGCGCAGGTACTCCAGCCGCATCGGGTGCTGGGCGTCGATCAGGTGCAGGTCGGTGAGCTGCACGAACGCGGCGAGCGCGGTGCGGCGCCCGATCCGGCCCGTCTTGGGCGCGGCCAGCTCGCCGCGGACCTTGCGGTGCCAGCCGGGGCCGTCGCCGAGGCGGCGGAAGCCGGAGCTGCCCCGGGGGGTGGCCACGGTCGCGGTGGTGGTGCCGCGGGTGTAGGGGGCGAGGGGGGCGGCGGGGGCCCTGCGGGAGTGGGCGACGGGCGCCCCGGCCGCGGGCTGTCCGGCCGCGGTGGCGGCCTGGCTGTCGGTGGGCCGCAGGGCGTAGCCGACCCCCGCGGAGAGGGACACCGCCGCGGTGGCGGCGAGGACGGAACGGCGGTGGGGCCCCAGAGCGGAGCCGGCGACAGAGCGTGTGCGCGACATGGCGCGATCTCCCCGAGTGCGAACGCGTCGGCAGTGGTCGCGGGGCGGTCGCTGTCGCGAACATCCCGCTCACTCTGGATCGTTGGCAGTGGGAATGACCTGCGCGTGAACGAGGCGGCAACGGGTAACGCCGATCACCGTACGTCGATCTTGGCAAACCCTGCGCGTCCATGACAGCTCTCCGAACGGCCGGGAGGCGGTCACGCGCAGTTCATGTTGCGGGGCAGTGCAGCTATGTCTCCGGCAGGACCACCCGTCCCGTCGTCGGCCGCTCCCGCCAGAGGCCGAGGCCGAAATCGACCTGGGGGACGACCCGGTTCAGGCCGGGTACGGCGTCCAGATCGTGCCAGGCGGCCATGTCCGTGGAGCCGCCGACCTCGTAGCGGAGTTCGCCGCCGGTGACGCGCGCCTCGTAGACGATTCCGACGCCGTGGTGGTCGACGGAGCGGCGCAGGCGGCGGGGGAAGACACGGTGCGAGGAACGGATGCCGAGCAGGCCGGTGACCTCGATGCGGTATCCGGTCTCCTCGGCCACCTCGCGCACGACGGTGTCGTGGGGATCCTCTCCGTGGTCCATGCCCCCGCCGGGGAGCACCCACTCCGGGGGGCCGCCGTCCGGTGCGGGCGACCGGGAGAGCAGGATCTGCCCGTCCCGTACGCATATGGCGTAGGCCGCCACCCTCAACTTCCGTCGCATGCAAGGACGTTAGCCCAGGACGGCCATCGCTTACGTCCCTCGCTCACCGTTCTGGGCGACTCGCGAGCTTCACCCGCCGTCACCCGATATGCCATCGGGGGTTTTCCCTATGGGCCCATATCGATTCGGTCAACTCCACCTACACATTCTTCACATGCGTAAGGATGTGCGACTGCGACCGGGGCCGATCAGTCCTGGTCGCACACCGTTCGTTCCTTTACCTACAAGGGATGCCGATGACCCTCACTCCCCAGCGCGACCGCGAGCCGAGACCGAACGCGAGACGCGTGGCCCGGATAGCCGTGGCCGCCGGACTGGTGGCCGCGCTCTCCGCGGCCGGGCCGATACCCATGGCCCTGGCCGCCGACGAGGCGCCCGTCGCCGCCGACCCGGGCGTGAAGTCCGCCCACGACAAGCTCGGCTCCGACGATGCCGACGCCCTCACCGAGGCCAAGGCCGACGGCGCCAAGAGCGTCACGATGATGGTGGCGACGGCGCCCGGGAAGACCGAGCAGGTCGCCGAGCAGCTGGACTCGCTCCAGGGCGGCCTCGTGGGCCGCACCGACGACAAGCTCGGTTACGTCCGGGCCACCGTCCCCACCTCGAAGGCCGACTCGGCCATCGCCGCCGCCACGAAGCTCTCCTCCGTGCACGGGATCGACCTCAAGCAGGACATCCCGCTGGACGACCCGACGCCGGCCGCGGACTCCGCGAAGGGCGCCGCGGGCAAGGGGACGGCGAGCTACCCGGCGCCGGACAAGAAGACCCCGGCGGAGAACCCGTACAACCCGTCCTTCGAGACGGGCGCCGTCGACTTCGTGAAGAAGAACCCGAAGGCGGACGGCCGGGGCATCACCATCGGTGTCCTGGACTCGGGTGTGGACCTCGCCCACCCGGCGCTCCAGAAGACCACCACCGGCGAGCGCAAGATCGTCGACTGGGTCACCTCGACCGACCCGGTCTCCGACGGCGACGGCTCCTGGCGCCGGATGCTCGCCTCGGTGGCCGGCCCGGTGTTCTCGGCCACCCCCGCCGGCGGCTCCACCGAGTCCTTCACGGCCCCGGGCGGCTCGTACAAGTTCAACTACTTCTACGAGTCCGCGACGGCCGGCGGCGACCAGGCCGGCGACGTCAACCGCGACGGTGACAAGACCGACGTCTGGGGCGTGCTGTACGACGCCGCCACCGGCACCGCGCGCGTCGACCTGGACGACGACCACGACTTCACCGACGAGACGCCGATGAAGCCGTACAAGGACGGCTACCAGATCGGCTACTTCGGCACGGACAACCCGGCGACCGAGGTCGCCGAGCGGATCCCGTTCGTGATCGAGATCCGCAAGGACGTCGTCTACAACGCCGCCGGTGACAAGGCCGACTACGTCAACATCGGCATGATCTCCAGCGAGCACGGCACCCACGTGGCCGGCATCACCGCCGCCCACGGCCTGTTCGGCGGCAAGATGAACGGCGCCGCCCCCGGCGCGAAGATCGTCTCCTCCCGTGCCTGCGAGTTCGGCCCCGGCTGCACCAACGTGGCGCTCACCGAGGGCATGATCGACCTCGTCGCCAACCGCGGCGTCGACATCGTCAACATGTCGATCGGCGGCCTGCCCGCGCTGAACGACGGCAACAACGCGCGCGCCGAGCTGTACACCCGGCTCATCGACACCTACGGCGTCCAGCTGGTGATCTCCGCGGGCAACTCCGGCCCCGGCGCCAACACCATCGGCGACCCGTCCCTGGCCGACAAGGTCATCTCGGTCGGCGCGTCCATCTCCAAGGAGACCTGGGCCGCCAACTACGGCTCGGTCGTGGAGAAGAAGTACGCGATGATGCCGTTCTCCTCGCGCGGTCCGCGTGAGGACGGCGGCTTCACGCCGACCCTGGTCGCCCCGGGTGCCGCGGTCAACACCATCCAGACCTGGCTGCCGGGCGCCCCGGTCGTCGAGTCGGGCTACTCCCTGCCGGCCGGCTACGGCATGCTCCAGGGCACCTCGATGGCCTCCCCGCAGGCCGCGGGCGCCTCGGCGCTGCTGCTGTCCGCCGCGAAGGCCAAGAGCATCGAGCTCACCCCGGCCACCCTGCGCACCGCGCTGACCTCGACCGCCGACCACATCAAGGGTGTGCAGGCGTACGAGGAGGGTGTCGGCCTCATGAACATCGTCGACGCCTGGAAGTCGATCCGCGAGGGCGCCACCGCCCACGACTACGCGGTCAAGGCCCCGGTCGACACCGCGATCGACCAGTTCCTGAAGACGCCGGGCTCCGGCACGGGTCTCTACGACCGTGAGGGCGGCCTGAAGGCCGGTCAGAAGAAGACGTACGACGTCACGATCACCCGTACGTCCGGCGCCGACAAGGCGATCCGCCACGAGCTGCACTTCGAGAACAACGCGGCCGACACGTTCCGGATCGTCGGCTCCGACGAGGTGAAGCTGCCGCTGAACCAGCCGGTCACCGTCAAGGTCCAGGCCGCGCCGAAGTCCGCCGGGATCAAGAGCGCGATCCTGGAGGTCGACGACCCGAAGACCGAGGGCATCGACCACCAGGTCCTGTCCACGGTCGTGGTCTCGCAGCCGCTGAAGTACACCTACGCGGCGTCGGACACGATCCAGCGCAACAGCAGCAGGTCGTACTTCGTGACCGTGCCCGAGGGCGCCAAGTCGCTGGAGGTCGCGATCGGCGGGCTGAAGGGCACGAGCCAGACCCGGTTCATCGCCATCCACCCCTACGGCGTTCCGGTCGACTCGACCTCGACGATCAACTGCTACTCGAACTACAGCAACCCGGCCAGCACCCCCTGCCGGCCCGACGTGCGGTCCTACGCCGACCCGGTGCCGGGTGTCTGGGAGATCGAGGTCGAGTCGCGCCGCACCTCGCCGCTGCTCGACAACCCGTACAAGCTGGACGTCGCCGTCCTCGGCGCGGCCTTCGACCCGGAGACCGTGACCGTGCCCGAGGCCAAGGTCGGTACCCCGGCCGCCGCCTCCTGGAAGGTGACGAACAAGTTCGCCGCGATCGACGGCAAGCTGGTGGGCGGTCCGCTCGGCTCGGCCAAGGCGGCCCGTCCGACGATCGCACAGGGCGTGACCCAGGAGACCACGGTCGCGGTGCCCGCGGGCGCCTCGTCCCTGGACATCGCCATCGGC
Source organism: Streptomyces lincolnensis (assembly GCF_001685355.1). Taxonomy (GTDB): domain Bacteria; phylum Actinomycetota; class Actinomycetes; order Streptomycetales; family Streptomycetaceae; genus Streptomyces; species Streptomyces lincolnensis. Next base: position 3,638,692 of record NZ_CP016438.1, read on the forward strand.
AACGTCTCCGACCCGGCCGCCGACCTCGACCTGGTCGTGCTGGACGCGGCGGGCACCCAGGTGGGCCTGTCCGCCGACGGTGACTCGGAGGAGTCGGTGTCCCTTCCGAAGCCGGCCGCCGGCACGTACACGATCCAGGTCATCGGCTACGCGGTCCCGGCCGGGTCCACCGCGTACGACTACCAGGACGTGTTCTTCTCCGACGCGCTCGGCAGTGTGAGCGTCGACGGGTCGGCGCCGGTGAAGCTCGCCACGGGCGCCACCGCGGACGTCTCCGCGAGTGTCACCGCCCGGGCCGCCGCTCCGGAGGGCCGTGAGTTCTTCGGCCAGGTCCAGCTGGTCAACGCGCGCGGCACGGCCGCGGGCATCGGCAACGTGAAGATCGAGAAGGTCACGCCGTAGTCGTTCCTACGGCGGTGAGGGCGGGCGTCCGTACGGGCGCCCGCCCTTTCACTGTCCGCAGGTGAGTCCGCGTGACTCGGGCAGCGAGGCGACGACCCTGGCCCGGTCCCGGGCGACCGCCTTCTCGCCCACGGCCCAGTAGTCGGCGGCCTGGCCGGATCCCTCCCGTACCCCGATCAGCACCGGGTCTCCCTTGTGGAGGGGGGTGACGCTGTACTGGTCGATCACATGGGTGAGATCGGCGGGGCCGCCCTTGTCCGGCTTGAAGTAGCGGACCACGTGGACGGTGATCCGGAGCTGCTCGGTCTCGGGCAGCGGCTCGACCTCGGTGACCGTGGCCTCGGCGACGAGGACGGTGCAGGCGAGGTAGCGGGGACTGCCGTAGAGGAGGCCGCCGCCGTCCTCCTGCTTGCTCTCCGAGGCCGCGTCGGCGTCGCCGCCGGACGTCAGGGCGTCGCCGCCCTCCACGGCCAGCCACCCCATTCCGGCGACCACGCTCGCGACCGCGGCCACCGCCAGGCTGCCGAAGGCGATCGTGCGTGCGCGGCGGCGGGTGCGGGGCGGTCGCCGGGGAACCGGCTCGGGGGCCGCGGCGGGCCGCAGGGGGTCGGCGAGCGCGTGCCCGATGACGCCCAGCTGTTCGCGCAGCAGCGCGAGGTCGGCCTGCGCCGAGCGGTGCTCGGCCAGGAAGGCGGGGTCCTCGCGGGCCGCGTCCGGCAGCGGGTCGTCGGTGAGCGCGGCCATCAGCGGGTCGACGCCGTCGTACGCGTCGTGTTCGACGGTCATGTCACACCACCTCGTCCTCGTGCAGGCGGGCGCGCAGGGCCCGTACCGCCGTGTGCAGCCGGCTCTTGACGGTGCCCTCGGGAACGCCCAGCTCCTCGGCGATCCCGCGCACCGGGAGATCGGCGTAGAAACGCAGGACGAGGACCTGGCGCTGGGCGTCGGGCAGCTCGTCCAGGCCCCGCGCGACGGCGAGGGAGAGCAGGCTGGTGTCCTCGCCGGAGGGGTGCTCCGACTGCCTGAGCGCGGCCAGCCGCTCCCCCAGCCGTTCCTGGCGGCGCTTGGCGCGGTGCCAGTCCATGGCCAGGTTGGAGGCGACGACCGCCGCCCACGCGGACACGTCCCGCGGCGCCTCGGCCCCGCGTGCCGCCCGCTCCAGCAACCGCAGGCGGACCTGCTGCACCCCGTCCGGCAGGTCCGCCTGCGGCACACCGCCCAGCGCGAGCACCGCCCGCACCCGGCGCTCCTGGGCCGCGTCCAAAGGGTCGTCGCGTACGTCCCCCTGGCCGCGGCGGGTCCTTCTGCGCAGCACACCCACCCCTCCCACCCCGCCCTCCGTGTTTTCCCTATGACGCCGGTGGGGGCGGAAACGTTCGGAGGAGTTTCCCGGCCCGCGGCGGAGGCGTACGTCACACCGCCCCGCGGTGCAGCACAGCTTCCGGCGCGACGTGACCGTAGGGCGAATTTCTCCAGTTCACAGGGGGTACGGCGGAAGTTCCGCAGCCGTTGGCCGCGCCGGGGCGCGGTGGCCCTCGGGCATGATGCGCAAAGAATTGGACAGGTGGACCCGGGTCGGCAGCATGATGGAAACGCCGGACACAGGAACGCCACGCATACAGGGAGTCGTCGTGAGGGTCGGAATCGTCGGAGCCACCGGTCAGGTCGGCACGGTCATGCGCAGGATCCTCACGGAGCGCAACTTCCCGGTGACGGAGCTGCGTCTGTTCGCCTCGGCGCGCTCGGCGGGGACGGTCCTGGACGGCGTGACGGTCGAGGACGCCACGACCGCGGACTACACCGGCCTGGACATCGTGCTGTTCTCCGCGGGCGGCTCGACCTCCAAGGCGCTGGCCGAGAAGGTCGCCGCGCAGGGCGCGGTCGTCATCGACAACTCCTCCGCCTGGCGCCGCGACCCCGACGTACCCCTGGTCGTGTCCGAGGTGAACCCGCACGCGATCGCCTCCCGTCCCAAGGGGATCATCGCCAACCCGAACTGCACGACGATGGCCGCGATGCCGGTCCTGAAGCCGCTGCACGCCGAGGCCGGCCTCGAAGCGCTCGTCGTCGCCACCTACCAGGCGGTCTCCGGCTCCGGTCTGGCCGGGGTGGACGAGCTGTTCGAGCAGGTCAAGAAGGTCGGCGACGACGCGCCCAAGCTGACCCACGACGGTTCGGCGGCGGAGTTCCCCGCGCCGAACAAGTACGTCGCCCCGATCGCGTACAACGTGCTGCCGCTGGCCGGCTCGATCGTCGACGACGGTCTGAACGAGACCGACGAGGAGCAGAAGCTCCGCCACGAGTCCCGCAAGATCCTGGAGATCCCCGGGCTGAAGGTCTCCGGCACCTGTGTGCGCGTCCCCGTCTTCTCGGGCCACTCCCTCCAGGTCAACGCCCGTTTCGCCCGCCCGATCACCGTCGAGCGCGCCAAGGAGCTCCTCGGCGGTGCTCCCGGTGTCGCGGTCACCGAGGTCCCCACCCCGCTCCAGGCGGCCGGCCAGGACCCCTCCTTCGTGGGCCGTATCCGCACCGACGAGACCGTCGACAACGGCCTCGCCTTCTTCGTCTCCAACGACAACCTCCGCAAGGGCGCCGCGCTGAACGCGATCCAGATCGCGGAACTGGTGGCGGCGGAGCTCAAGGGCTGACGCCGGGCGCGGTCCCAGGGGGCGGTCACCGATGCGCGGTGACCGCCCCCTTCGGTGTGCTCGGGATCGATCCACCAGCGGGAAAGGGACATCGCGTTGGCCATGGGTCCCATGGAAGGATGGCCGAACCGACACATATCGAGGAGATGACCGCGTGCCTGGCACAAACCTGACCCGCGAAGAGGCACAGCAGCGGGCGAAGCTGCTCACCGTTGACTCGTACGAGATCGATCTCGACCTCTCCGGCGCGCAGGAGGGCGGCACCTACCGGTCCGTGACCACGGTGCGCTTCGATGTCGCCGAGGGCGGCACGGAGTCCTTCATCGACCTGGTGGCCCCGACCGTTCACGAGATCACCCTCAACGGCGACCACCTCGACCCGGCGGAGCTGTTCGCGGACTCCCGCATCGCGCTGCCCGGCCTGCTCGCGGGCCGCAACATCCTGCGGGTCGTCGCGGACTGCGCGTACACCAACACCGGTGAGGGACTGCACCGGTTCGTCGACCCGGTCGACAACCAGGCCTACCTCTACACCCAGTTCGAGGTCCCGGACGCCCGCCGCGTCTTCGCGAGCTTCGAACAGCCGGATCTGAAGGCGACCTTCCAGTTCACCGTGAAGGCCCCGGACGGCTGGACGGTCATCTCCAACTCCCCGACGCCCGAACCCAAGGACAACGTCTGGGAGTTCGAGCCGACCCCGCGTATCTCGACGTACATCACGGCCCTGATCGTGGGCCCGTACCACAGCGTCCACAGTGTGTACGAGAAGGACGGCCAGAGCGTCCCGCTGGGCATCTACTGCCGTCCGTCGCTCGCCGAACACCTCGACTCGGACGCCATCTTCGAGGTGACCCGGCAGGGCTTCGAGTGGTTCCAGGAGAAGTTCGACTACGCGTACCCGTTCAAGAAGTACGACCAGCTGTTCGTGCCGGAGTTCAACGCGGGCGCGATGGAGAACGCGGGCGCGGTGACCATCCGCGACCAGTACGTCTTCCGGTCGAAGGTGACGGACGCGGCGTACGAGACGCGGGCCGAGACCATCCTGCACGAGCTGGCCCACATGTGGTTCGGCGACCTCGTGACCATGGAGTGGTGGAACGACCTGTGGCTGAACGAGTCGTTCGCCACCTACACCTCCATCGCCTGCCAGGCGGCCCACCCCGAGTCGCGCTGGCCGCAGTCGTGGACCACCTTCGCCAACTCCATGAAGACCTGGGCGTACCGGCAGGACCAACTGCCCTCCACGCACCCGATCATGGCGGAGATCCGCGACCTGGACGACGTCCTCGTCAACTTCGACGGCATCACCTACGCCAAGGGTGCCTCGGTCCTCAAGCAGCTCGTCGCCTACGTCGGCGAGGACGAGTTCTTCGCGGGCGTGCAGGCCTACTTCAAGGCGCACGCGTTCGGCAACACGCGCCTGAGCGACCTCCTCGGCGCCCTGGAGAAGACCTCCGGGCGTGATCTGAAGGCCTGGTCGAAGAAGTGGCTGGAGACGGCCGGCATCAACGTGCTCCGCCCGGAGATCGAGACGGACGCGAGCGGGGTCATCACCTCCTTCGCGATCCGCCAGGAGGCCCCGGCGCTGCCCACCGGCGCCCAGGGCGAGCCGACCCTGCGCCCGCACCGCATCGCCGTCGGCCTGTACGAACTCGACGACGACAGCGGCAAGCTGGTCCGCGACGAGCGCGTCGAGCTGGACGTGGACGGCGAACTGACGGCCGTACCGCAGCTGGTCGGCAGGCGCCGCCCGGCGGTCGTGCTGCTCAACGACGACGACCTGTCGTACGCGAAGGTCCGCCTCGACGAGCAGTCGCTGGCCTTCGTCACGGAGCACCTGGGCGACTTCGAGTCCTCGCTGCCCCGGGCCCTGTGCTGGGCGTCGGCGTGGGACATGACCCGGGACGCGGAGCTCGCGACCCGCGACTACCTCTCCCTCGTCCTGTCGGGCATCGGCAAGGAGTCCGACATCGGTGTGGTGCAGTCGCTGCACCGCCAGGTGAAGCTGGCGATCGAGCTGTACGCCGCCCCGGTCTCCCGCGAGGCCCTGCTGACCCGCTGGACGGACGCCACGCTGGCCCATCTGCGGTCCGCGGCCGCGGGCAGCGACCACCAGCTGGCGTGGGCGCGGGCGTTCGCGGCGACCGCCCGCACGCCGGAGCAGCTGGACCTCCTGGAGGCCCTGCTGGACGGCTCGCAGACCATCGAGGGCCTGGCCGTCGACACGGAGCTGCGCTGGTCGTTCGTGCAGCGGCTGACCACGGTGGGCCGCTTCGACGAGGCGGAGATCGCCGCCGAGTACGAGCGCGACAGGACCGCCGCCGGCGAGCGGCACGCGGCCACCGCCCGGGCCTCCCGCCCGACCGAGGAGGCCAAGGCGGAGGCGTGGACGTCGGTCGTGGAGTCCGACAAGCTCCCGAACGCCGTCCAGGAAGCCGTCATCGGCGGGTTCGTCCAGACCGACCAGCGTGAGCTGCTCGCCTCCTACACCGACAAGTACTTCGCGGTGGTCAAGGAGATCTGGGAGTCCCGCTCCCACGAGATCGCCCAGCAGATCGCGGTCGGCCTCTACCCGACCATCCAGGTCTCCGAGGAGACCCTCGCCCGGACGGACGCCTGGCTGGCCTCCGCCGAGCCCAACGCGGCCCTGCGCCGCCTGGTCTCGGAGTCCCGCGCGGGGGTGGAGCGGGCACTGAAGGCACAGGCGGCGGACGCGGCGGCCGGCGAGTAGTCGTCCCTGCCGTTCAAGGGGGCGCCCGGCTTGTGCCGGGCGCCCCCTTCCCCGTTCAGCGCGCGACCATTCCGCCGGTGACGTTGACGAAGGTGCCGGTGATGCCGGCCGCGTGGTCGGAGGCGAGGAAGACGGCGGTGGCGACGACCTCGGCGAGGGTGGGGCTGCGGCGCGTCATGCGCATCCCGGCGAGGTGGTCGAGGATGCCCTGGACGGCGGCCTCGCTTATGGCGGGGTCGACGGCGGCGAGCTTCTCGTGGGTCAGCGTCTCGGGCACTCCGGCCGCCCACAGGCCCACCGCCCGCACCCCGCGCGGTCCGAGCTCCGCCGCGAGATTGCGGACGAGGGTGTCGACGGCCGCGTCGGCCGGTCCCGTCCCGCCCATCATCGGACTGCCGTGCGCGGAGGCGCTGTTGAGGGTGAGGAGAACACCGGAACCGCGCTCGGCCATGCGGCGGCCGGCGGCCCGGGCGGTGATGAAGTTGGCCCGGGCGCCGTTGATCACCGGCCGCAGGAAGTCGTCCACGGCCAGGTCGGTGAGCGGGGTGCCCTGCACGTCCCCGCGGCTGACGAGGTTGAAGGAGATGTCGACGTCGCCGACGCGGGCGAGGTGGTCCTCCACGGCCGCCTCGTCGAGCGCGTCCACCACGGCCACCTCGGCGCCCTTGAGGCCGGCGGCCGCCGCCTGAAGCGTCTGACGGGTGCGGCCCACGAGGTGCACCCGCGCACCCTCCTCGGCGAAGGCACGGGCGACCGCGCCGCCGATCGATCCGCCGGCGCCGTAGATGACCGCGGTCCTGTCGGTGAGCAGCATGGTGAACTCCTGGGAAGTGAGTCGTACGTCGAACGGGACATCCATGCAGACGTACGACTCCCCGGATGCTCATCACCCGGCCGGTTCACAGCCGCAGCGGCAGCCCGAACGCCGGGAACAGGTGCGGCTCGAAGGACGTGATCTCGGCGATACGGTCCTCGCCGCCGTCGAAGCGCAGGACGTCCAGGACCTGGGCGCGGTGGACGCTCGTACCGGGCCTGCGGATGTAGTGGCCGACCGCCAACTGTCCGTTGGCGCGGGCGGGCAGGCTGCGCCAGTGTCCGAGGAACATCGGGGAGGCCGGGTCGAGGCTGACCCGGACGAAGTCCACGAGCGCGTCCCGGCCGACGAACCAGAACGGGTTCGGCGGCATGGTCAGGACCACGTCCTCGGTCAGCAGCGCGGCCATCGCGTCGAAGTCGAGGCGTCCGACGGCGGCCATGTACCGCTCCAGCACGGCCCGTTGGCCCTCCGTGGGCTCGCTCGCCCGCCAGTCGGCACGCTCCCGGGGCAGATGGTCGCGCAGGACGGGCCGGGCCCGCTGGAGGGCGCTGTTGACCGAGGCCACGCTCGTCCCCAGGGCCTCGGCCGTCTCGGCGGCGGTCAGCCCCAGCACGTCCCGCAGGATCAGCACGGCACGCCGGCGGGGCGGCAGGTGCTGGATCGCGGCGAGGAAGACCAGCTCCAGCGTCTCCCGGGACAGGGCCGCGGCCTCCGGCTGCCCGGGGGCCTCGACGACGGGCAGCTCGTCGTCGGGATAGGGCTGCAACCAGGTGATACGGGCGGGCGGTTCGCCCTCGCCGTGGTTCGTCCCGGGGACCGGCTCGTACCGCTGCGGCCTGCGCGTGGTCCTGCGCTGGAAGTCCAGACAGGCGTTGGTGGCGATCCGGTACAGCCAGGTCCGCGCCTTCGCCCGCCCCTGGAACCCCTCCCGCGCCCGCCAGGCCCGCAGGAACGTCTCCTGCACCAGGTCCTCGGCCTCGTCGTACGACCCGGTCATGCGGTAGCAGTGCACCTGGATCTCACGACGGTGCTGTTCCGTGAGGGCGGCGAAGTCCGTCTCGGTGAGTTCCGTAACGGCGGCCGGGACTTCCGTCACGGAGGCCGGTTCTTCCGTGCCGGAGGCGGGCGTATCCGTAACGGAGGCGGGCGTATCCGTAACGGAGGCGGGCGTATCCGTAACGCGAGCGGCTGTTACGGAACGAGCCGGCGCTGTGGAATCCTCCGCGGTGGCCCGTGCCGTCCGGGCGACGCGTTGGAGCCGTGCGACCGAGGCCGACAGCTCGGTCACCGTGTCGTAGAGGGCGGCGGGGGGCCGGGGCGCCAGCCGCCCCGCCTGTCTGCCGATGTCCTCGATCAGCTCCTGCACCCCACCGCCGCCGACCGGTCCCTGCCGTCCGCGGTACGCCTTCTGCCGGCAGGCGGCCGAGCAGTACACGGAGCTACGGCCGGTACGGCCGGCCCGCGCGGCCAGGGGGCTTTCGCACACCGGACAGCTGACTGCGCCCACGAGCACCTCCGGGAGTTGCGTCACACGGGGACGGGGTGACGCTACCTTTCGGCGGGGCGAGGAGCCCCTACCGTCGCAGCACCGGAACCTTCGGGCCCGCCGGATCCTTGTCGAGCCGCGGGTTCGGGTGCCCTGACGGGTGTGCCTGTGGGGCGGATGCGCGTACCCCCAACTGTCCGGCCACCGTCGCCCCGAACGCCAGCGCCATGCCCGCCACCTGGACCGGTGTCAGCGCCTGGCCGAGGGCCGCCCAGCCGACCACCGCGGCGGTCAGCGGGGAGAGCGGGCCGAGGAAGGTGATCTGGGTGGCGGTGAGGCGGCCGATGCCCTGGAACCAGAGCCAGTACGCGATCGCCGTGTTGGCCAGCGCGAGGTAGAGGTAGCCGCCGATCGCCCGGCCGTCCAGCGCGGGCGGCGCACCCTCGACCAGGAACGCGAGGGGAGCGATGAGCAGCCCGCCCGCGGTCAGTTGCCAGGCGGTGAGGGCCAGCGGGCCCACGCCCTCCGGGCGCCCCCAGCGCTTGGTCAGCACGGTGCCCGCGGACATCGAGGCGGTCGAGGCGAGGGCCGCCAGCACACCGACGGGGTCGAGCGCCCCGGCCGCCTTCAGGACGACCAGGCTCACCCCGAACGCGGCCACGAGCCCGGTCAGCACGCTCCGCGGTGTCGGCCGCTGCCCCAGCAGCAGCGCCGAGAGGCCCACGACCAGCAGCGGCCCGACCGACCCGACGACCGCCGCCATCCCGCCCGGCATCCGGTACGCCGACAGGAACAGCAGCGGGAAGAAGGCGCCGATGTTGAGCGCCCCGAGCACCGCCGCCTTGCCCCACCAGGCGCCCTTCGGCAGCCGCCGGGCCAGGGCCAGCAGGACCAGCCCCGCGGGCAGGGCACGCAGGAGTCCGGTGAACAGGGGCCGGTCGGCCGGGAGGAACTCGGTGGTGACGGCGTAGGTGGTGCCCCAGGAGACGGGAGCGAGGGCGGTGAGCAGGATGATCGCGGGCCGTTTCATGACCGGCACCTCTCGGTGAAGCACCTCTCGGTGAAGTAGCTTGGCAATAATTAGCTTAGCGCTAAGCCACTTACAGTCAAGCCACTCTCTCATCACTTTCTTGCAGGCGTCCGGAACCGGGCGGATACTCGGCGCATGAGTGCGCAGCGCAAGGACGAGGTCGACGCGATCATCGAGCAGTGGGCGGCCGTGCGGCCGGACCTGGACACCGCCGCGATGGAGGTCTTCGGCCGGATCTACCGGCTCTCCCGCGCGATGAGCGACCGCACCGAGAAGGTCTACGCGCCCCTCGGGCTCTCCCGCGGCGAGTTCGACGTACTGGCCACCCTGCGCCGGTCCGGCGAGCCCTACGCCCTCTCGCCCCGCCAGCTGTCGGCGTCGCTGATGCTCACCACCGGCGGGATGACCGGCCGCCTCGACAAACTGGAGCGGGCCGAACTGCTGCGCCGCTCCCCCGACCCGCACGACCGCCGGGGCCTCCAGGTGACGCTGACCGGGAAGGGGCTGGAGCTGGTCGACCGCGCGGTGGGCGCGGGCCTCGCCGCCCAGACGGAGGCCCTGTCCGCCCTGAACGCCGAACAGGCCGACCAACTGGCCGACCTGCTACGGGAGTTGCTGGCCTCGACGCAGAGGTGACCCCGGCGCCGGGACCGGTCGTCACCCGACGTGCGCGGCGAGCGCCGCCTCGATCGCGGCCGGTCCGGCGGTGTCGTCCGCCCAGGCCACGTATCCGTCGGGGCGCACCAGGACGGTCGTACGGCGGTCGCTCGCCCAGCGCTCCACGGTGAGGCGGCCCTCGCGGGCGGCCCGGCCCTCGTACGGCTCCGGGGTGATCAGGACGAACCGTCCGCCGCGCAGGGCCTCGTAGAGACGGCCGCCGCCGGCGAGAGCGGCGTCCGGGACGCGGGTGCCGGCCAGGCGGTGGGAGCCGCGCGGGGCCGGGTAGCGGTAGCCGATGCCGGAGATCTGGGCGAGGATCCTGCGCCGGGCGGGGCCGGCCAGGTTGACGAACGCGGTGACGAGGGCGCGTGCGGTGCGCGGCACCGGGCTCTGCGCCCGCGCCAGCCTGACCAGACCGCCACTGCTGCGCAGCACCGCCTTGCCGACCGGGTGGCGCTCGGCCTCGTAGGTGTCCAGAAGGCTCTCGGGCGCCCGTCCCTGGACGGCCGCGGCGAGCTTCCAGCCGAGGTTGGCCGCGTCCTGGAGCCCGGTGTTCATGCCCTGGCCGCCCGCCGGGGAGTGGATGTGCGCGGCGTCACCGGCGAGGAAGACCCGGCCGACCCGGTACCGCGGCGCCTGGCGCTCGTCGCTGTGGAAGCGGGAGAGCCAGCGGGCGTCGTGCATGCCGTAGTCGGTGCCGAGGGCCCGGCGGGTGACGTCCTTGACCTCGTCGAGGTCGAGCGGCGCGTCGTCGGCCACCTCGTGGCGCCGGTTCCAGCCCATGACCCGGTACCAGCCGTCACCGAAGGAGGCGATCATCGCGAAGGAGTCTCCCGCGCCGTTGACCGTGAGCACGCCCTCGGGCTTCTGCGCCAGCCGGACGTCCGCCAGGAACAGCGACTTGATGACGGAGACCCCCGGAAAGGGCAGTCCGATCGCCTGGCGTACGGCGCTTTGATGGCCGTCCGCGCCCACGACGTAGGCCGCGCGCCGGGTGGTGACCGTGCCGTCCGCGCCGCGCACCTCCAGGTCGACGCCGTCGTCGTCCTGACGCAGCCCGACGACCTCGCTCTCGTGGGCGAACTCGACGCCCGCCTCGCGCGCCCACCGCTCCAGCAGCCGCTCGACCTCGTACTGCGGGGTGATGAGCAGGAAGGGGAAGCGGGACGGCAGCGTGCCCAGGTCGAGGGAGAGGCGCCGGAAGAGCCGCAGGCCGGTGATGGTGTCGCCGGTGGCCAGCAGCGGGTCGGCGAGGCCGCGGGCGTCCAGCTGCTCCAGGGTGCGGGCGTGGACACCGAAGGCACGGGAGAGGTTGCTGATCTTGTGGGGGCGCCTCTCGACGACGGTGACGGGGACACCGGCGGTGGCGAGGTCACCGGCCAGCAGCAGGCCGGTGGGGCCGGAACCGACGACGATCACGGACGTGGGGTCGGGGCGGGTGCCGTTCATGGTGGCCTCCTGATGCCAACGACTGCTTGCCAACGGTTGTTGGCCAACGTCTGTTGATGAAACTAGGGGCGCCGCGGGTCGGAGTCAACACCCGTTGGCAAACATATGTTGGCAAACACTTGTTGGCGAACACTTGTTGACCTACGCTCGTTGGCATGAACGGCCGTGACAGCAGCAGCCCCCCGTCCGGTTCCGGCGCGCGACGCCGCTCCGACGACACCCGTGACGCGATCCTCACCGCGGCCCGCGAGCGGTTCGCCGCTGAGGGATACGAGCGGGCCACCATCCGCGCGATCGCCAAGGACGCGGCCATCGACCCGTCGATGGTGATGCGCTACTACGGCAGCAAGGAGGGCCTGTTCGCGGCCGCCGTCGCCGTCGATCTGAGGATGCCGGACCTGGGTCCCCTGTCCCGGCAGGACGTGGGCCGGGTGCTGGTGACGCACTTCCTCGGCATGTGGGAGGAGAACGAGGTGCTGACCGCCCTGCTGCGGGTCGGTGCGACCCATCACGCGGGGGCGGAGCGGATGCAGGGCATCTTCCGGGACCAGGTGATGCCGCTCGCCCGGCAGGTGTGCCCGGATCCCGAGCAGGTGCCGGCGCGGGCGGCGCTCACGGCGACCCAGTTGCTCGGGCTCGCGTTGACCCGGTACGTGCTGCGGCTCCCGCCGGTCGTGGCGCTGGCCCGGGAGGAGGTCGTGGCGTGGCTGGCGCCCACGGTGCAGCGGTATCTGACCGCGCCGAGTCCCTGAGCGATGTCGGCGGGGGCCTGCGCGGCGTCCGGGGCTCGCTCCCGGACGCGTCGAGGGCGCCGGCCTCACGGCACGTACGCCTGATGCGGGTACGTGCGGCGGGGCCGGCGCCCTCGGTGGAGAGTGCGTGCCGGACCAGTCGTGCTTGTCGGACCGGCAGGCCGTCAGACCCTCGGGCCGTCCCACAGGACGTCAGACCGTCGGGATGTCAGAGCCTCAGGCCGTCAGGCCGTCATGTCTTCGGACCGTCAGGCCTTCGCGTCGGCCTTGGCCTTCGGCTTCGCCTTCGTGCCGGGGATGTTGACCCGGTGGGAGGGGTGCGACTTGTCCAGGACCATCACCAGGCCGGCGATGACCGCGAACAGGGCGAGCGGGGCAACGACGAAGAGGCCCAGCGTCTCGATCACGCTCAGGCCCTTGCCGGGGTCGTCGCCGTCGTCGCGGGTGAGCGCGAGCGCGGGGGACGACATGAGCAGCATCATCAGCGTCGTACCGGCTGCCAGAGTGCCGGCGCGCAGGGCGTTCTTCTTGTCCACGGTGCCAAAAGTACCGAACGCCGGGAAGGGGTGCGCGCTCGGGGTGCCGTATGAGGCCTCCCCGGCCCGCGGACACCCCGGCGTCGGGACTACCCCCGCCCGCTACCCCCGTCCACTACCCCCGTCCACCCTCCCCCGCAGCACCTCCACCAACGCGTGCAGCCGCGCGGACCCCGCCAGTTCCTCCAGCGTCACCGGGCGGCCCTCCGTGTCGGCGATGGGCAGGCGCCAGTTCGGGTACTGGTCCCAGGTGCCGGGGAGGTTCTGCGGGCGGCGGTCGCCGAGGGTGTCGGGGAGCCAGAGGCCGACGAGGCGGGCCGGGGTGCGGAGCAGGAAGCGGTGGACGGCCTGGATCTCGGCCTCCTCGGAGGAGGAGTCGATGGCGCCGCTCGTGCCCCGGAGGAGGCCGAGCCGGGCGAGGAGCTCCAGCCACTCGCCGGTGTCCGCCGACGCCTCGGCCCGTTCCTCGTCGAGCGGGCGGGTCAACAGGCCGAGGCTGTCGCGGAGTTCGACGTGCTCGCCGGTCAGGCGGGCGGCGGTGGGCGGCAGGTCGTGGGTGGTGGCGGTGGCCAGGCAGTCGGCGCGCCAGCGGTCGGGGGGCAGGGGGCGGCCGTCGCCGTCCCAGTCCCGCTCGAACCACAGGACGGAGGTGCCGAGCACCCCGCGCTCGCGCAGCGTCTCGCGCACGCCGGGCTCGACCGTGCCCAGGTCCTCGCCGATGACGAGCGCGCCGGCCCGGGAGGCCTCCAGGACCAGGACGGCGAGCATGGCCTCGGCGTCGTAGTGGACGTAGGTGCCCTCGGTGGGCAGGTCGCCCTGAGGGACCCACCAGAGGCGGAACAGGCCCATGACGTGGTCGATGCGCAGCGCGCCCGCGTAGCGGAACAGGGCGCGCAGGAGCTGCCGGAAGGGGGCGTAGCCGGACTCGGCGAGGCGGTCGGGGCGCCAGGGCGGCAGGCCCCAGTCCTGGCCCCGCGCGTTGAAGGCGTCCGGGGGCGCGCCCACCGACATGCCCGCCGCGAAGTGGTCCTGCTGGGCCCAGGCGTCGGCGCCGTCGGGGTGGACGCCGACCGCGAGGTCGTGGATGACCCCGACCGGCATGCCCGCCTCGCGCGCCGCGCGCTGGGCGGCGGTCAGCTGGGCCTCGGTGAGCCAGGCGAGGCGGCAGTGGAAGTCGACGCGGTCCATCGACTCCGAGCGGGCGCGGGCCGTTTCGGGCGACCGGGGGTCGCGCAGACCGGCCGGCCACCGCCGCCAGTCGGAGCCGTGCAGCTCGGCGAGCGCGCACCAGGTGGCGTGGTCCTCCAGGGCCTGGCCCTGCTCGGCGAGGTAGTCGACGTAGGCGGCGCGGCGGCCCGGGCCGAGGGGGACCTCGCGGACCAGTTCCAGCGCCTCCCGCTTGAGCTCCCACACGGCGTCCCGGTCGATCAGCGCACCCTTGTCCAGTACGGACTCCCGCAGCCTGCCGGATCTCTCCAGCAGGGCCCGGACCCGCTCCCGGTCGCCGACGTGGGCGTACTCGGGGATGTCCTCGATCCGCAGGTGCACGGGGTCGGGGAAGCGGCGCGAGGAGGGGCGGTAGGGGGAGGGGTCGGTGGGGGCGCCGGGGACGGCCGCGTGCAGCGGGTTGACCTGGACGAAACCGGCGCCGAGGGCGCGGCCGGCCCAGGCGGTCAGCTCGGCGAGGTCACCGAGGTCGCCCATGCCCCAGGAGCGGTGCGAGAGCAGGGAGTAGAGCTGGACGAGCAGGCCGTAGGAACGGCCGGGGGGTGCGGGCAGCCGGGGCGGGGCGACGATCAGGTGGGCGTCGGTGGTGCGGCCGTCGGGGGCGGTGGCGGTCAACCGGTGGACGCCGGGCGGGAGTTGGTCCGCGGTGGCACGGGTCTCGCCCTGTTCGGTCACGATGCGCAGGCGGGTGCCGGCCGGGAGGGCGTCGAGCGCGTCGCACGGACCGCCGCTCCAGCGGACGACCGTCGGCGGCAGCAGCCGCTCGCGCAGGTCGCGCTCCCGGGCGTCGAGCGCGGCCCGTACCCCCTCGGGGCTGCCGGCGTCGACGCCCATGGCGGCCAGCACCCGGGTGACGGCCCCGGCCGAGGCCGCGACCGTACGGTCCGGGGAGGGGCTGTAGGCGTTGGCGATGCCGTACAGCCCGGCGAGCCGGGACAGATCCTCGCCGGGGGGCTCGGGCTGCTGCCCGGGAGCGGTCATCCGGTGCCTGCCTTTCGAATGAGTCGGCTCGGGCAGTGAAGGCAGCGCCTAGGGCTCCGCGGGGGCGTCGGACTCGCTGGTCAGGTGGGCGGCGTCGGCGAGCGGGGGTTCGCTGGTGAGGGGTTCGGCGTCCGGGAGGGGCGGTTCGCTGGTGAGGGGTGCCTCGGCGCAGGCGCCCTCCGCGCTGAACACGCAGTAGTGCACGTCGGATGCGGCGGACGGCTCCGCCTCGGACAGGGCGGAGGGGTCCGCCCAGGGTTTGGAGAGGGCCGGGAGCAGAAGGTGTGCCGATGCGGCCACGGGGGCCTCCTTGTTCGAGTACGGCGGCCTACGGCCTGTCCGGCGGATCGCGCGGGGCAGGCCCTTGCGGGTTGTCGGAGCCCTACCCAGCGCGCGCGACGGCAGACGTATGGAACTGAACAACGTGCCCCTCGTCACATTTTGTCCCGCCGCGGTCTCTCCAGACTGGGGCATACGGGACGCGGCAGCCACTCCCGCCGGTGGTCGTCCGGAGTACGCGAACCGGGTGGTCCGAGGCCGTCGATAGAGGGGGTGTGAGACTGTTCCGCCCCATGGGGGGCCACCGGGAGAAGGACGCGGCGGACGCCGGGGGCTCCGACGCGGCGCTGTTGCGGGCCGTCGCGGGCGGCGACTCGGCGGCGATGGCGGCGCTGTACGACCGGCACGCGGGGTGGCTGCACGCGCGGCTGACCCGGCGCTGTGCGGACGCCGAGGTCGTGCGTGAGGTGCTCCAGGACACCTTCGTGACCGTGTGGCGGTCGGCGGCCGGGCATCACGGCGAGGAGGCCGGCGGCTGGCTGTGGACGATCGCCGCGCGGCGCCTGGTCGACGCGCGGCGGGCCCACGAGCGCGCCACGCGGCTCCGGGCGGCGCCCATGGAGGAGGAGCACGCCCCGGCACCGGCCGCGCCCTCGGCCGAGGACCGGGTGCTGGCCGGACTGGAGTACGGCGATGTCGGCACCGCCCTGGACCGGATCTCGCCGGAGCTGCGCGAGGTGCTGCGCGCGACGGTCGTCGACGGGCTGACCACCCGCGAGGCGGCCCGGCTGCTCGGCATCCCCGAGGGCACCGTCAAGTCCCGCGCCCTGCGCGCCCGCGCCGAACTGCGCGCCGCCCTGGCCCAGTTGAACCCGTCCCCGCTGGGAGGCCCGGCATGACCGACTGGCACGCCCCCGACGACCTCGCCCTGCGCTACGCCGACGGCTCCCTCCCCGAGGCCGACGCCTGGTCCCTGGAGAAACACCTGGAGCACTGCACCTCCTGCGCGTCCCGTGTGTCGCGGGCGGTGCGCGGGACGACGGCGGGGGTGGTCCTGGCGGAGGTGAGGGAATCGGTGCTGGGGGCCGCGCCGGCTGCCGCCCGAGAATCGCTGCTGACGGCCGCGCGGACCGACGCCCGGGCCCTCACCCCGCCCAGGACCCACTCACCGGCGCTCATCCCTGCCCTCACCCCCCGTCTCGCCCGCATCCTCTGGGCCGCCGGTCCCGCCCTACGGGGTGCCTGGCTGTCGGCGGTGCTGATCGTGGCCGTCGGGGCCGTCGTGCTCGCGTACGGGGCCGGTTACGCGGGGGTGCGGCCCGTGCTGCTGGTGGTGGCCCCGGTCGTGCCGGTGGTCGGGGTGGCGTTGTCCTACGGGGCGTACGCCGACCCGCTGCACGAGATCACGGCGTCGACACCGTCCGCGGGGCTGCGGCTGGTGCTGGTGCGGACGGCGGCCGTCCTGGCGGTGAGCCTGCCGCCGCTGACGCTCGCCGGGGTGCTGGTGCCGTCGTCGGGGGCGCCGGGCGCGGCGGCCTGGCTGCTGCCGGGGCTCGCGCTGACGCTGGCCTCGCTGGCCCTGGCCGGGTACGTCGGCTGCCCGGCGGCGACGGCCGTGACGGGCGGCGGCTGGCTGTGCGCCGTCCTCGCCCCGGCGCTCGCCGCTCCCGGCGACCGTCTCACGGCACGCCTGGCCGAACAGCTCTCCGCCTGTCTGGACGGCGCCCCGGCCCAGGGCGGCTGGGCGGCGGCGGCCGTCCTGAGCGCCGTGGCCCTGGCCGTACGCCGGCCCGCCTACGACCACCTGGGCAGGCCGTGAGCGCCTCCGTGCCGCCCGTCTCCCTCCCACCCACCTCTGGAGAACCGTTGAGCACGATACGAGTGGCCGGGCTGCGCGTCCGGCACCGCAGAACCGTCGCCCTGGACTCGGTGGACCTCGACCTCGGCCCGGGGGTGCACGGCCTGCTCGGTCCGAACGGCGCGGGCAAGACCTCGCTGATCCGGGTCCTGGCCACGGTCGCCGCGCCGAGCGGCGGCCGGGTGGAGCTGCTCGGGGACGACGTGCAGGACCGCCGGCACAGGTCGGCCGTACGGCGGCGGCTGGGGTATCTGCCGCAGGAGTTCGGCTACTACCCGGGGTTCACGGTGCGGGAGTTCGTCGCGTACGTGGCCTGGCTGAAGGAGATGCCCGCCGCCGAGACCCCGGCCGCCGTGGAGCGGGCCGTGGCCCGGGTCGGTCTCGCCGACCGTGTCGACGCGAAGGTGCGGACGCTGTCGGGGGGCATGGTCCGCCGGGTCGGCATCGCCCAGGCCATCGTCAACGAGCCCGACGTGCTGCTGCTCGACGAGCCGACGGCGGGGCTCGACCCGGAGCAGCGCGTGGAGTTCCGCACGCTGCTGCGGGAGCTGGGCACCGCGTCCACGGTCGTCGTCTCCACCCACCTGGTGGAGGACGTGGCCGCGGCCTGCACGGAGGTCACGCTGGTCGAGTCGGGCCGGATCGCCTACCGCGGCACGCCCCGGGCCCTCGCCGAGCTGGGCGAGTCGGCGGACGGCGTCGGCGACAACCCGATCGAGCGCGGCTACACGGCTGCCCTGCGCACCCACCGCGCGGCAGCCCTGGAAGGGGCCACGCGATGACCCTCGTGGCCGAGCGACCCCACGCGCCCCGTCCCGGGGATTCCCGGCACCCGCTGCGCGCCGAGGTGGTGCGCGGCTTCGGCCCCTGGGCCGGTGCCGCCGTGCTGCTGACCCTCGCGGTGGCGTTGGCCGCCAACGCCCGCCAGTGGCAGGGCGGCTGGGCGGAGACCCGCGAGCAGCTGCACATCGCGGCCACCCTGCTCGGCGCCCCGCTGGCCCTGGCCGCGGGCTGCTGGCACGGCGGACGCGAGCGCAGGCGCCGTACCGAGGAACTGATGGCGACGGCCGCGCGCGCCCCGCTCGCCCGGCTGCTGGCCTCCGCGCTGCCCCTGGTGCTGTGGGTGCTGGCCGGCTACGCGGTCGTGGTCGCCCTCGCCTGGCTCGCCACCTGGTACTGCTCCATGGGCGACAGCCCCTACCCGGTCGCCGTCCTCACGGACGCGGTCGTCCTGGCCTCCGCCGTCCTGGCGGGCCACGTCGTGGGACGGCTGGTGTCCTGGCGGCTGACGGCACCCCTGCTGGCGGTGGGGGCGTACGCCGTCCTCGGTGTGCTGTCGTACGACGGTCAGGACGCGCTCGGTCATCTGTCGCCGGTGGTCGACGGGATGACCGACGACGTCCCGGTGTGGTGGCAGCCGGTGGCGATGGCGGTGTGGACGGGCGGCCTCGCCGTCGCCGCGCTCCTGGCCCACGCGGCCCACCGCCGCCGGTTCGCCGTGCTGCCGCTGGCCGCCGCGGCCGCCGCGGGCGCGCTGCTGGTGCAGACGGGCAACGCCGGGCTGTGGCACACGAGCGCTGTGGCCGGCCGCCAGGTGTGCGACACCTCCACCACCCCGCAGATCTGCGTCAACGCCCGCTACGGAGATCTCCTGCCGCAGGTCACGGACGCCCTGTCCGGGCTCACCGGCCGGCTGGAGGGCGTACGGAATCTGCCGGTCCGGTTCGAGGACCTGCCCGGCGGATCGCGCCGGGACGAGGCCCAGCTGCCGATGCTCGCGCCGATCGGCCGGAGCGTCGTACGGGGTGAGCTCACCGAACCGCGGCGGTACGCGTGGGAGGCCGGGATGGCCCTGTACGGCCGGGCGTACTGCTCCGTCGAGGAGGACCGGCGCTGGGATCCGGTCGACAGCGCCGTGGAGCACCATCTGGCGCCCAGCCCGCAGGAGACGTACTTCGACGAGCAGTTCGCCGAGGGGAGCGAGGCCGACCGGGCCCGGCTCAGGGACCGGCTCGCGGCCCGCGCCCGGCTGGAGGCGATGGGCGAGGAGGAGCGCCGGGCCTGGCTGTCGGAGTACTTCGCGACGGTGGACCGGTGCGACGCGCGGGGGGTGCCGACCCTGTGACCGCTCTCCTCGGCGCGCGCGCCGCCACCCCGCTCGGCGGCCCGCTCCTGTACGCCCGCTCGCGTGCCGTTCCGCGCGCCCTCGCCGTGCTCCTGGCTTCAGCCGGTCTCGCGGTGTGGGCGGCGCACGGTCTGGACGCCTACGTGGATCCGTCGCGGCGGGTGCCGGTGGTGGCGCTGGCCCCGCTGTTCACGGCCGCGGTGATCGGGGCGAGCCTGTACACCGCCTCCGAGGAACTGGACCGTACGGCGGTGCGGCCCTGGTGGCGGCTGCGGGCCCTGCATCTGCTGGCCCTCACGGCGCTCACCGCGGGGCTGCTGTCCCTGGCGGTGCTGGGGCATCCGTCGGTGTTCGGTCCGCCCGCCATGGTCCGCAACACGCTCGGCACGACGGGGCTCACGGCCGCCGCGGCGGCCCTGCTCGGCGCCCGGCTGAGCTGGCTGCCGGCCTTCGCCTACGTCAGCGCGGTGTACGTGGGGGCGGCGAACGCGCACGGCCGGGCGGTCACCGTGTGGGCCTGGCCCTTGCAGTCGGACGGCGGGGCGGGCGCGTGGGCGGCGGCTCTGGCGGCCTTCGCGGTGGGCGGCGCGCTGTATGTGGTGCGGGGGGCGCGGGCCTGAGGCGACGTGCGGGGAGGGGCTCCACGTACCGGACGTGGGCCCCTCGACGGCACCGGGTGGGCGCGGGCGGCACCGGGTATGGGAAAGCCCGGAGTCTCAGGCGGAAATGCCGTCGATCCGGGCCAGTGCGTCGTCCGCGCCGAACGGCTGCAAGTACGGCAACCAGCGCGGGTCCCTATGGCCGGTCCCGATGATGCGCCAGGCCAGGCCGGTGGGTGGGGCGGGTTTGTGGCGCAGCCGCCAGCCGATCTCGACGAGATGACGGTCGGCCTTGACGTGGTTGCAGCGACGGCACGAGGCGACGACGTTGTCCCAGACGTGCTTGCCCCCGCGGCTGCGCGGGATGACGTGGTCGACGCTGGTTGCGACGCCACCGCAGTACATGCACCGGCCCCCGTCTCGGGCGAACAGCGCCCGTCGGGTCAGAGGAACGGGCCCCCGATAGGGAACCCGGACGAATCGCTTGAGCCGGACCACGCTGGGTGCGGGGACTGTGACGGTCGCGCTGTGCATGAAGGCGCCGGACTCCTCCAGGCACACGGCCTTGTTCTCGAGGACGAGGATGAGCGCGCGGCGAAGCGGTACGACGCCGAGTGGCTCGTACGACGCGTTGAGGACCAGGACATGCGGCACGGATGCCTCCTTGGGCGTCGGCGGCGCGTGGCTCGCGCCGGGACGATTCGTAGTCAGTCTCCCCTCAGGCCTGGTGGAAGCGCCACCATGTGCCGGTAACGGGCTGGGAGTGTTTTCGACCACATCTGGTTCATCCCCAGAATCATGGGCAGTTCATCCCACCCTTACATCCCCAGGTGAGCGCAGTTTCTCCCTCGAACATCGCAACGATCCCCACACGATGCCCCGATAGTGTGGTGGGGCTGCCCTACCGGTGACCTTTTCGTGACCTTACGCGACCGACGTACGACCGACCGACGTACGACCTGTGGGGCGGACCGCCGCACCTGGAGGTACCTGCCGTGTCCTTGTCCGCCGCCCTGCTGACCGCCGTGTCGCCGTCGCCTTCGCCGTCTCCCTCGGAGACGACGACTCCGGCCGTGCCGTCGCTCGACGACGCCCAGGAGAGCGCGACCAACGCCGCCAGCTGGGTCGAGCAGAACTGGTCGACGTGGCTCGCGATCAGCCTGCGGGTCCTGTTGATCCTGGTGATCGCGGCGGTGCTGAGAGTCGCGGTGCGGCGCGCGATCACCAAGCTGATAGACCGCATGAACCGCTCGGTGGGCGCGGGCGACGGCCCGGCCCTCGGCGGGCTGCTGGTGAACGTGGAGCGCCGCCGCCAGCGCTCCCAGGCGATCGGCTCGGTCCTGCGCTCGGTGGCGTCCTTCCTGATCCTGGGCACCGCGGCCCTGATGGTCCTCGGCACCTTCCAGATCAACCTGGCCCCACTGCTGGCCTCGGCCGGTGTCGCGGGCGTGGCGATCGGTTTCGGCGCCCGGAACCTGGTGACGGACTTCCTCTCCGGCGTCTTCATGATCCTGGAGGACCAGTACGGCGTCGGCGACACCATCGACGCGGGCGTGGCCTCCGGTGAGGTCATCGAGGTGGGTCTGCGGGTGACCAAGCTGCGCGGCGACAACGGCGAGATCTGGTACGTCCGCAACGGCGAGGTCAAGCGCATCGGCAACCTCTCCCAGGGCTGGGCCACGGCCGGCGTCGACGTCACCGTCCGCTCCGACGAGGACCTCGACAAGGTGCGGCGGACCCTCGGCGAGGTCGGCGAGCGGATGAGCAAGGAGGAGCCCTGGAACGAGCTCCTGTGGGGCCCGATCGAGGTCCTCGGCCTCGACAGCGTCCTCCTGGACTCCATGGTCGTCCGCGTCTCCGCCAAGACCATGCCCGGCAAGGCCCTCACCGTCGAACGCGAACTCCGCTGGCGCATCAAGCACGCCTTCGACGCGGCCGACATCCCCATCGTCGGCGGCCCGGTCCTCCCGCCGGACGCCGCACCGGACGCGGACCCGACAGCGGGCATGGCACCCCCGTCGGCCTACTCCAACACGGGCTCCCCCCAGGCCCAGGCAGCCACCCCGCTGACGCCTCCGGCGCCCACGAAGTAACACCCCGCGCCCGCGCCCCGCGCGTACAGCCCCCGCAGGTAACGACTCCGTTGCCGCGGGGGCTTCCTCTTGACGCCTTCTCCCGTTCGGTCCTATGGTCCAGACCACCGAACAGGAAACCTTCCTAACAATCACTGCCGGATGGACTTCGCGGCCTGATCACTGGGAACCTGGACAGCCGAGAGGCAGGTGTCGACATCCATGGCAGGAACCGCCGGTACGCCGGGTACGCCGCGTGTTCTGCGTGCCATGAACGACCGGGCCGCGCTGGACCTGCTGCTGGAGCACGGGCCGCTGTCGCGGACGCGGATCGGCAAGCTCACGGGGCTGTCGAAGCCGACCGCCTCGCAGCTGCTGGCCCGGCTGGAGGCGTCGGGGCTGGTGCTGGCGACCGGCACCAGCGAGGGGCGTCCGGGGCCCAACGCCCAGTTGTACGAGGTCAATCCGGCCGCCGGGTACGCCGCCGGGCTCGACGTCACCCCCGAGCGCATCCTCGCCGCCGTCGCGGACGTCACCGGCCGCACGGTCGGGTCGTACGAACTGCCCACCCCCGGCAGGCGCGCGGCGAGGTCGGTCGTCCAGCAGGTCACCGACGCGCTCGACGGCGCGGTCAAGGCGGCGGGACTGGCCCGCGACGACGTCCACCGGCTCGTCATCGGCACCCCCGGCGCCTTCGACCCGAACACGGGCCGGCTGCGCTACGCCTCCCACCTGCCCGGCTGGCACTCCCCCGCGCTGCTGGAGGAACTCGCCGCCGCCCTGCCCATGCCGGTGGAGTACGAGAACGACGTCAACCTCGTCGCGGTGGCCGAACAACGGCTCGGCGCGGCCCGCGGCCACGAGGACTTCGTGCTGCTGTGGAACGAGGGCGGCCTCGGTGCCGCCCTGGTCCTCGGCGGCCGGCTGCACCGCGGCTGGACCGGCGGCGCCGGCGAGGTCGGCTTCCTGCCGGTGCCGGGCACTCCCCTGGTCCGCCAGGTGAGCAAGGCCGGCAGCGGCGGCTACCAGGAACTGGCCGGTTCGCAGGCGATCCCGCGACTGGCCCGTGAACTCGGCGTCGAGGACATCCCCTCGGGCCCGTACACCGAGGTGGCGGCCACCCTCGTCGCCCGCGCCGCCGAGGCCGAGGACGCCCCGCACCGGCGGCTGCTCCAGACCTACGCGACGAACCTCGCCACCGGTCTGGCCTCCCTCGTCTCCGTCCTCGACCCCGAACTCGTCGTGCTCAGCGGCGCCTCGCTCGCCTCGGGCGGGGAACCGCTGCGCACCCTCGTCCAGGCCGAACTGGAGGAGCTGGCCGCGTCCCGGCCCCGGCTCGCCCTCGGCGACGTCCGTCAGCACCCGGTGCTGCGCGGCGCGTTGGAGAGCGCGCTGGCGGCCACCCGCGACGAGGTCTTCGACACCTCGCGCTGAGCGTCACCGCCTCAAAAGACCCACCCCCCTCGAAAGACCCACCCCTCCTCATCTCCTCTCACCCCGTCACGCCCCTAACCCACCCCCGCCCTGCCCTAGGGAGACCCCGTCATGCCCGGAATGTCAAGGAAAGTCGCACTCGCCGCCTCCGTCTCCGCGGTCCTCCTCGCCACCGCCTGTACCGGCCAGTCGAGTTCGGGCGCCGAGGACGACCCCTCCGCCGAGACGACCATCAACTTCTGGCACGCCTGGAGCGCGCCCGCCGAGACCAAGGCCGTCAAGGCGCTCGTCGCCGGCTTCGAGAAGGCGCATCCCACCATCCATGTGAACGTCGTCGGCAACATGACCGACGACAAGATCAACCAGGCGCTCCGCTCGGGCGGCACCAAGGCACCGGACGTGATCTCGTCGTTCACCACCAACAACGTGGGCAAGTTCTGCTCGTCGGGCGCGCTGGTGGACCTCAACCCGTTCTTCGAGAAGTCGGGCATCGACCCGGAGACGACCTTCCCGAAGGCGATGAACGAGTACACCCAGTTCGAGGGCGACCGGTGCAGTGTCCCGCTCCTCGGCGACGCCTACGGCCTCTACTACAACAAGACGGCGTTCGAGAAGGCCGGCATCACGAGCCCGCCGAAGACCTGGTCGCAGTTCGCGGCCGACGCCAAGAAGCTGACGGTCTCCGACGGCGACAGCTACCGGCAGCTCGGCTTCATGCCGAACTACCACGGCTGGGAGACCACCACCGAGCACTACCTCGGCCAGTTCTCCCCGACGTACTTCGACAAGGACGGCAGGTCCACGGTCGCCACCGACCCGGCCGTCAGCGCCGCCTTCACCCTCCAGAAGAAGCTCGTCGACGAACTCGGCGGCTACCAGCGGCTGGAGAAGTACCGCACCACCCTGGGCGACGAGTGGGGCCCCAAGCACCCCTTCCACACCGGCCAGGTCGCCATGCAGCTCGACGGCGAATGGCGCCTGGGCATGGCCCTGGACGCCAAGCCCACGTTCGAGATCGGCGTGGCCCCGCTGCCCGTCCCCGACGACCAGGCGGACCAGTACGGCAAGGGCTACATCACCGGCACCATCGCCGGTATCGCCGCCACCAGCAAGAAGCAGAACGCGGCCTGGGAACTGGTGAAGTACATGACCACGGACACCGACGCGGTGGTGGGCTTCTCCAACGCCATCCACAACGTGCCCTCGACGCTCGCCGCCCTGAAGTCCCCGAAGCTGACGTACGACCCCCGCTTCAAGACCTTCCTGGACATCGCCGCCAACCCGAACTCCACGACCTCGCCGGCTTCCGTCAACGGCGGGGTGTACCTGGCGACGATCCAGGAGTTCGGCTACGCCTACGAGAGCGGCAAGGCCAAGGATCTCAAGGCGGGCCTGGCGGCCACCGCGAAGCAGATCGACACGGACATCGCGCAGGCGAAGTGACGATGAGCACGATCACCCTGGCCTCGAAGCGGCGCCGCGCGTCGCTTCGAACCGCCGCCTTCATGTCGCCCTGGCTGATCGGCTTCGCGGTCTTCTTCGCGTACCCGCTGATCTCGACGGTCTACTTCTCGTTCATGCACTACGACGGTTTCAGGCCGCCGACGTGGAGCGGCACGAAGAACTGGACGTACGTCTTCGAGCACTACCCCCTCTTCTGGCCCGCCCTGCGCAACACCCTGTGGCTGGTCCTCGTCATGGTGACCCTCAGGGTCCTGTTCGGCCTCGGCATCGGCCTGCTGATCACGAAGATCAAGACGGCGACGGGCGTCTTCCGCACCCTGTTCTACCTGCCCTACCTGGCCCCGCCGGTCGCGGCCACCATGGCCTTCGCGTTCCTGCTCAACCCCGGTACGGGCCCGGTCAACTCGATCCTGGAGAGCGTCGGCGTCCCGGCGCCGGGCTGGTTCAACGACCCCTCCTGGTCCAAGCCGGCCCTCACCCTGCTCGCCCTGTGGGGCATCGGCGACCTGATGGTCATCTTCATGGCCGCGCTGCTCGACGTCCCCCGGGAGCAGTACGAGGCCGCCGAGCTGGACGGGGCGTCGGCGTGGCAGCGCTTCCGGTTCGTCACGCTCCCCAACATCTCGCCGATCGTGATGTTCGCCGTGGTCACCGGAGTGATCCAGACGATGCAGTACTACGCGCAGCCGCTGATCGCGGGGAAGGTGGCCTCGGGCGTGATCCAGGGTGCCGGGACGCAGTTCGAGCCCGGCTATCCGGACAAGTCGACGCTCACCCTGCCCCAGCTGGTCTACAACCTGGGCTTCCAGCGCTTCGACTACGGCTCCGCCTGTGTGGTGGCGCTCGTCCTGTTCGCCCTGTCGATGGTGTTCACCGCGTTCCTGATGCGGCGCCGCGGCGGTCTCATCCAGGCAGGTGACTGACGATGACCCAGGTACTGGACAGGCCCGCCGAGGTGGCGGCGCCCTCGGTGGAGGCCCGTACCGCCCGCCGCCGGGCGTTCTTGGAGTGGGTCGCGGTCCACTCCCTCGGCGTCGCCGCCGCCCTCTTCTTCACGCTCCCCTTCGTGTTCGTCCTCCTGACGTCCCTGATGAGCGACTCCCAGGCCCTCAGCCGCGACCTGATCCCGCACACCTGGGAGTGGGACAACTACCGCAAGGTCCTCGACACCCCCGGCTTTCTGACCTGGTGGCGCAACACGCTGCTCTACGCCGGTCTGGGCACCGTCCTGACCGTGGTGTCGTCCCTGCCCGTGGCCTACGCGCTCGCCAAGTTCCGCTTCCGGGGCCGCAATCTGTCGCTGATGCTGGTGATCTCGATGATGATGCTGCCGCCCCAGGTGGTCGTCATCCCGATGTACCTGTTCTGGGCCAAGCAGCTCGACCTCTCGGGGACGCTGTGGCCGCTGATCATCCCGATGGCGTTCGGTGACGCGTTCTCCATCTTCCTGCTGCGCCAGTTCCTGACGACCATTCCGAACGAGTACGTGGACGCGGCGAAGGTCGACGGCTGCGGCGACCTGCGCACGCTGCTGAAGGTGATCGTCCCGATGGCGAAGCCGGGCATCGCGGCGGTGGCCCTCTTCCAGTTCTTCTACGCCTGGAACGACTACTTCGGCCCTCAGATCTACGCCTCCGAGAACCCCGGCGCCTGGACCCTCTCCTACGGCCTGGAGTCCTTCAAGGGCATGCACCACACCGACTGGAACCTCACCATGGCCGCGACCGTACTGGTCATGGCCCCCGTGATCCTCGTGTTCTTCTTCGCCCAGAAGGCGTTCGTCGAGGGCGTCACGCTCACCGGAGTGAAGGGTTAGGCACGACATGAAACTCACCGTGGTCGGCGGCGGCTCGACCTACACACCCGAACTCGTCGACGGCTTCGCCCGGCTGCGGGACACCCTGCCCGTGGAGGAACTGGTCCTCGTCGACCCGGCCGCCGACCGCCTGGAGCTGGTCGGCGGCCTGGCCCGGCGCATCTTCGCCAGGCAGGGCCATCCCGGCCGGGTCGTGACGACCTCCGACCTGGACGCGGGCGTCGAGGGCGCCGACGCGGTGCTGCTCCAGCTCCGTGTCGGCGGCCAGGCGGCCCGTGAGCGGGACGAGACCTGGCCGCTGGAGTGCGGCTGCGTCGGCCAGGAGACGACCGGCGCGGGCGGCCTGGCCAAGGCGCTGCGCACGGTTCCGGTGGTCCTCGACATCGCGGACCGGGTCCGGCGCACCAACCCGGACGCCTGGATCATCGACTTCACCAACCCGGTCGGCATCGTGACCCGTGCCCTGCTGACGGCGGGCCACAAGGCGGTCGGGCTGTGCAACGTGGCGATCGGCCTCCAGCGGAAGTTCGCGGGGCTGCTGGACGTGGCGCCCGCGGAGATCCACCTGGACCACGTGGGCCTCAACCACCTCACCTGGGAGACGGGCGCACGCCTGGGCGGCCCCGAGGGCGAGAACGTCCTGCCCGCGCTGCTGGCGGAGCACGGCGACACCGTCGCGGCCGACCTGCGCCTGCCGCGCGCCCTGCTCGACCGGCTGGGTGTGGTCCCGTCGTACTACCTGCGCTACTACTACGCTCACGACGAGGTCGTACGGGAGCTGGCCGCCAAGCCGTCCCGGGCGGCCGAAGTGGCCGAGATGGAACGGCGGTTGCTGACCATGTACGCCGATCCCGCGCTGGACGAGAAGCCGGAGCTGCTCGCGAAGCGGGGCGGCGCCTACTACTCGGAGGCGGCGGTGGACCTGGCGGCCTCCTTGCTCGGCGGGGGCGGCAGCACCTACCAGGTGGTGAACACCCTCAACCGGGGGACGCTGCCCTTCCTGCCGGACGACGCGGTGATCGAGGTGCAGGCGGCGGTGGGCCACAAGGGCGCCACCCCGCTGTCCGTACCGGCCGTGGACCCGCTGTACGCGGGCCTGATGGCGAGCGTGACGGCGTACGAGGACCTGGCACTCGAAGCCGCGCTGCACGGCGGCCGCGAGCGGGTCTTCCGGGCGCTGCTCGCCCACCCGCTGGTGGGCCAGTACGCGTACGCCGAGGGGCTCACCGACCGACTGATCGCACACAACCGGGAGCACCTGGCGTGGGCCTGACCGCGAGTGTCCTCGCCGTCGACGCGGGCAACAGCAAGACCGACGTGGCGGTCGTGGCGGCCGACGGGACCGTCCTCGCCACGGCCCGCGGCGGCGGGTTCCGGCCACCGGTGACGGGGGTGGAGCCGGCGGTGGACCAGATCGCCCGGGCGGTGGAGCGGGCCTTCGCCGCCGCGGGCGTCGACTCGGTCGGCCATGTCTCCGCCTGCCTGGCCAACGCCGACTTCCCCGTGGAGGAGGAGCAGTTGGCCGCCGCGCTGCACGCGCGCGCGTGGGGCGCGAGTACGGAGGTCCGCAACGACACCTTCGCGGTGCTGCGCGCGGGTGTCGGTGAGCCGCGCGGGGTCGCGGTGGTCTGCGGCGCCGGCATCAACTGCGTCGGGATGCGCCCCGACGGCCGCACCGCCCGCTTCCCCGCGCTCGGCCGGGTCTCCGGGGACTGGGGCGGCGGCTGGGGCCTGGCGGAGGAGGCCCTGTGGCACGCGGCCCGCGCGGAGGACGGCCGCGGCGGTCCCACCGCCCTCGCCCGCACGCTTCCCGCGCACTTCGGGCTGCCGTCCATGTACGCCCTGATCGAGGCCCTCCACCTGGGGCAGGTCGAGACGGCCCGCCGGCACGAGCTGACGCCCGTCCTGTTCGCCACGGCCGCGGACGGCGACCCGGTGGCCCGCGCCCTCGTCGACCGGCTCGCCGACGAGGTGGTGACCATGGCCACCGTGGCCCTGACCCGCCTGGACCTCCTGGACGAGGAGACCCCGGTCCTCCTCGGCGGTGGTGTCCTCGCCGCCCGCCATCCCCGACTGGACGACGGCGTACGCGATCTGCTGGCCGTCCGGGCCCCCAAGGCGGTCCCCGAGGTGGTGACGGCACGGCCGGTCCTGGGCGCCGCGCTGCTGGGCCTGGACCGGGTGGGGTCGACGGCCGGGGTACGGGAACGGGTGCGGGCGTACTTCTCCTCCTGAGCCCTGGAACCCTGCGCCCTGGAACCGAACCGATTCTCCCGGCGTATTCATGGGCAAGGGGTGGTGAAGGGGGCGCGGCCGACCGTCGGCGGACGTTCCGTTCCGCTGCGATCCGATCAAGATCCAGCCAAGGCCGGTGCGGAATGTCGGTCCCGGCGGCGATACTTGCCGCGACGGATGACCATGGGGGAGGTCAGGAGTGACACACCCGCCGAAAAGCAGCGCGGCGCCACCTGCGGGTGCCGCCGTGCCCACGATGCCGTCGATCCCGCCGCCACCGCCCCCGCGGGCCGTGGTCGTCCCGCAGGGAAACCCCGCGCCGCCCGCCGCCCCCACCCCGCCGGAGCCCCGGCGGCGCACCGCCTTCGCGGAGGGCGTCGACCAGCTGCGCGCGGCCGCGACCACGGAACCGGGCCGGCTGCGCGTCATCGGCGCCGTCCTCGCCCTGCTCGTCGTCGCGTTCGGCGCCGTCACCGCCTGGCAGACCACCGAGCGGTCGGCCGCGGCCGACGACGTCCTGAACAACAGCCAGCCGCTCAGCTCCGCGGCGGCCGACATCTACCGCGCGCTCGCCGACGCCAACACCGCCGCCTCCAGCGGCTTCCTGGCGGGCGGTCAGGAGACCCCCGCCTCCCGCGAGCGGTACGAGAAGGACATCGACACCGCCTCCGCCGGCCTGATCAAGGCCGCCGCGAACTCCGACCCCGACTCGTCGGCGGCCCGGACGGTGTCCCGGCTCAACCAGCTGCTGCCCGAGTACAAGGGCCTGGTCGAGCGGGCCCGGACGTACAACCGCCAGGGCTACCCGGTGGGCGGCGCCTATCTGCGCTACGCCAACGCGAAGATGCAGGAGCAGATGCTCCCGGAGGCCGAGAACCTCTACAAGAGCGAGAACCGGCGGCTGCGCTCCGACTACGGGGACGCCACGCCGTACCCGTGGGCGGCGATCGGTCTCGGCGTCCTCGCGCTCGGCGCGCTCGCCTGGGCGCAGCAGCGCAACTACCGGCGGACCAACCGGGTGCTGAACCACGGTCTGGTCGCCGCCACGGCCACCACCACGGTGGTCCTGCTGTGGATGGTCGTCGGCCACAGCGTGGCGCGCGCGGACCTCAACGCCTCCTACGACCACGGCGTCCGCTCGCTGAACGTGCTGCACGACGCCCGGATCGCCTCCCTCAAGGCCCGGGGCAACGAGAACCTGACCCTGGTCGCCCGCGGCGCCGAGACGATCACGGTGAAGGAGCGCGGCGTGGAGACGACGTACGACTCCTACGACTACGACTTCGGCAAGGACATCGGCGCCCTCGGCAAGGGCCTCGCCGAGGCCGAGAAGCTCGCCGACGACGCCACCGGCGAGAAGCCGGTCACCGCGGCCGTGGGCAACATGACGGAGTGGAAGAAGCGCCACACCGAGGCGCGCAAGGCGGACGACAACGGCAACTACGAGGACGCGCTGAACCGGGTGATCGGCGGCAAGGACGCGACCGGTGAGTGCTTCGACAGCGTCGACGCCAATCTGGTGCGGGCGATCGACCACGAGACACGGGAGTTCAAGCAGGCGGCCGGTGACGGTCTGGGCGCGCTGACCGGGCTGCCGGTGGGCGCGGCCCTCCTCGCGGTCCTGGGCGCGGCCGGCGCGGTGCTGGGTATCGGCCGCAGGCTGTCGGAGTACCGGTGAAAGGGGGCGTGACGATGTGGGTTCGACGTGTGCGGGCCGGCCTGAGGGGCTGGGGCGGGGTGGGCGCCATGGCGGCCGTCTGCGCTCTCGCGGTGGCCTTCGCGCTGCTGCTGCCGCTGACCCAGCCGGGCGGCTCCGGGAAGGCCGGCAGCGGCGGCCCGGGACTGGCCCACGCCACCCAGGCGAAGGCCGAGGGGGGCTGCACCACCCCGGCGATGCGGAAGGCCCCGGAGAAGTACACGCTGCCCCCGTCGGGCGCGGACGGCTCCACGATCGCCGCGATCAAGGCCCGTCAGGGCGAGAAGCGCAAGCTGGTCGTCGGCGTCGACCAGAACAGCTACCGCTGGGGCTACCGCAACCCCAACAGCGGCGGCTCCGGCGACCTGGAGGGCTTCGACATCGACCTGGTCCACCGGATCGCCCAGGACATCCTCGGCGACGAGAACGCGGTCCAGTTCAAGGCCATACCCACCAACCAGCGCATCCCGGCGATCAAGGACGGCCGCGTCGACATGGTCATCCGCACCATGACGATCAACTGCGACCGCCTGGCCCAAGTCGCCTTCTCCGCCCCGTACTTCAAGACCGGCCAGCAGGTGCTGGCCCCCAAGTCCTCGACGATCAAGGGCTACGACGACACGCTCGCGAAGCAGCGGATCTGCACCGCGACGGGCTCCACCGCCAACACCGCGCTGACCGGCGACCAGAAGACGGGCGAACTGGTCGGCAGCGCGGACCTCAGGACCACCGTGCCCAACCAACTCGACTGCCTGGTGCGGCTGCAGCTCGGCGAGGTCGACGCGGTGGTCACCGACGGCGCGCTCGCCGCGAGCCAGGCCGCGCAGGACCCGACGGTCGAGCTGAAGGGCGAGCCGTTCACCACCGAGTACTACGGCGTGGCGATGAAGAAGGACGCGAACGATCTGGTACGCCGGGTCAACCAGATCCTGGTGGGCTACCGCGCCGACAGGACGAACGGCTGGCAGGCGTCGTACAACAGGTGGCTGTCGGCCACACTGGGCAGTGACTCCTCGACGTCGGAGCCGCCGGCGCCGCAGTACCTGCGCGAGAACTGACGGGCACGCAACCGATCTTCGGACACTCAACGCAGCGAGAGGTGATCGATGGGCGTCACGGACCCCGCCGGGCCGGTGATGGACCGGGACGAGGTGGACCGTGCGCTGGCGCGGCTCGGCGCGGAGCACGAGGCGATCGAGACCTCCCTGCTCGCGCTTCAGGACCACGCGGGCCGCAGACTCCTGGAGGGGGCCGCACTCACCGGCGTCACCAAGGAGCGCTGGACGGCCGCGGAGGCCGCGATCACCCTGCTGTGGACGTACTTCGACGCCTACGCGGACGCGCTGCGCTCGGCCCGCGAGATCCGCGCCCGGCGCCGCTGGTCCAGCCGCGAGGACCTGGTGGAGCTGACCGAGCTGCTGCGCGGCGAGTGCGTCACGGTCGCCGGATCCGCCACCGCGACGGCCAACGCGCCCACCCTGCACGGCGGTTCGAGCAAGCTCAGCGAGCAGTTCTCGCTGGTCACGCTCGTGGACCGGATGAACGAGCTGTACGCGGGCTCGCTGGACATGGTGGTCGCCGCCGACGCGGTGTGGTCGGCGCTGCCCGCCCGGATCGATCTGCTCGCCGCGGAACTCCAGCGCACCCGCAAGCTCGCCCACTCGGTCGGCGTCCGTCCCGGCGAGCACCCGTCGGGCGACGACCTGGAGCGCATCACGCGCACGCTGACGTCCCTGCGCGAGCAGGTGATCTCCGACCCGCTGGCGTTCTGGGTGCCCACCCAGGGCAGTTCGGCCCCGGGCGGCGGCCGCCCCGACACCAGGGTCTACGACCGCGAGGCGCGCGCCCTGGAGGACGTCCGCCGGGAGATCGACGCCGTGCTGACCGTCCGGCAGGACGCGGAGGCCCGTCTGGTGAAGCTGCGGGACGTGCTCTCCCGCGCGGACCGCACGCTCGCCGAGGCCCGCACCGCGCGCGGCGAGGTGCTGGCGAAGATCGCGGCGACGGAGGTGCCGGTGGTCAGCGGCCCGCCGACCGTGCTCCAGGAGCAGTTGGCGACGGCCGCCGAGTACCGCAGACACGCCCAGTGGCACCGCCTGTCCCCGCTCCTGGAGACCCTGGAGCAGAAGGCGGAGGACGAACTGCTGCGCGCCCGCGAGTCGTTGACCGCGGTCACCGCGCCCCTGGCGGTCCGCGCCGAACTGCGCGGCCGCCTCGACGCGTACAAGGCGAAGGTCGCCCGGCACGGCCTCGCGGAGGACACGCTCCTGGTGGAGCGGTACGACGCGGCGCGCCGCATGCTGTGGAGCGCGCCCTGTGATCTGCGCGTCGCCGAACAGGCCGTGCTGCGCTACCAGTACGCGGCCACCGAACTGCTGCGCGCCCCGCGGGTGCCGGAGCAGGACGGACCCGAGGAACGTAGGGGGGAGACGTACTCATGAGCGAGGCACCGCGGACCTGTCAGCGGCCCGACTGCGACGGTAACTACGAGGACGTGGGCGGCGGCGAGCTGTACTGCGACACCTGCGGTCTGGCGCCGGTGGTCTCGCCGACCGGCATGGTCGGCTCACCGCCGACGGGCATCACCGCCGGCGGCCGGGGCTCCCGGGGCTCCGGCAGCGCCAGTTCCCGCTCCAGCAGCCGCGGCAGTTCGCGTACGTCGTCCCAGTCGTCGAAGTCCCGGCGCTCGGTGTCGGGACGCCTGTCGCGGTCCCTGTCCGGCAAGTCCACGAGCCGTTCGGTGTCGGTGAAGAGCTCCGGCTCCAGCGCCGGCTCCTCCGCGCGCGGGCGGCTGGGCGCGGGCCTGGTCGAGGTGCCGGGGGTGCCGCGGCCCGATCCGCGCGCGATGGTGCTGGACAACCCGGAGGTGCCCGAGCGCAAGCGGTTCTGCTCGCGCTCCGACTGCGCGGCGCCGGTGGGGCGGGCGCGCGGCGAGCGGCCCGGCCGCACCGAGGGGTTCTGCACCAAGTGCGGGCATCCGTACTCCTTCGTCCCGAAGCTGAAGGCCGGCGACGTGGTGCACGGCCAGTACGAGGTCGTGGGCTGTCTGGCGCACGGCGGCCTCGGCTGGGTCTACCTCGCCGTGGACCGCGCGGTCTCCGACCGCTGGGTGGTCCTCAAGGGCCTCCTCGACACCGGCGACCAGGACGCGATGGCCGCCGCGATCTCCGAGCGGCGCTTCCTCGCGGAGATCGAGCACGCCAACATCGTGCGGATCTACAACTTCGTGGAGCACCTCGACCAGCGCACCGGTTCGCTGGACGGGTACATCGTCATGGAGTACGTCGGCGGCAAGTCCCTCAAGGAGATCGCCAACGCCCGCCGCGGCGCGGAGGGGCGGCGGGATCCGCTGCCGGTGGAGCAGGCCTGCGCGTACGGCATCGAGGCGCTGGAGGCGCTCGGCCATCTGCACAGCCGCAACCTGCTGTACTGCGACTTCAAGGTCGACAACGCGATCCAGACCGAGGACCAGCTCAAGCTGATCGACATGGGCGCGGTGCGCAGGATGGACGACGAGGAGTCGGCCATCTACGGCACGGTCGGCTACCAGGCGCCCGAGGTCGCCGAGGTCGGGCCGTCGGTGGCCAGCGACCTCTACACGGTCGGGCGCACGCTCGCCGTCCTGGCCTTCGACTTCCAGGGCTACACGAACGTCTTCGTGGACTCCCTGCCCGACCCCGACCACATCGAGGTCTTCCGCCGGTACGAGTCCTTCTACCGGCTCCTGGTCCGCGCCACCGACCCCGACCCGGGCCGCCGGTTCGCCTCCGCCCAGGAGATGGCGGAGCAGCTCACCGGTGTTCTGCGCGAGGTCGTCTCCCTCCAGAGCGGCCGCGCCCGCCCCGCCCTGTCCACCCTCTTCGGCCCCGAGATCCGCGTCACGGACCCGGAGCTGTTCCCGCGGCTGGACGGCGAGGTGTCCCGGCTGGGCGGCCGGGCGGCCCGCACCAAGCGGGCCCCGGCCGGGAACGGGCTGCCGGCGCCCGCTCCCCCGGCTCCGGTCCCCTCCGCGCCCTCCATCGTCAAGCACGTCGACGCCCCCGCCGCGGCCCTCGCGCTCCCCGTCCCGCACGTCGACCCCTCCGACCCGAACGCCGGGTTCCTGGCGGGGCTGATGGCGACCGCGGCGGCGGAGCTGCTGGGGGCGCTGTCGGCGGCACCGGCGCCGTCGACCGAGACCCGGCTGCGGCAGATCCGGGCCTGGCTGGAGAACGACGAGGCGCAGGCCGCCCACGAGTCCCTGCTGCGGCTGGAGGGCGAACGGCCCGACGACTGGCGGGTGGTCTGGTACCGGGGCGTGGCCGCGCTGGTCACCGGCGACCACGAGGCCGCGGCCCTCGCCTTCGACGCGATCTACGACGCGTTCCCCGGCGAGATGGCCCCCAAGCTGGCCCTCGGCCTGTGCGCGGAGGTGCTGGGCCAGCTGGACAACGCCGCCGAGTACTACCGCCTGGTCTGGTCGACCGACCCGAGCTATGTCAGCGCCGCCTTCGGCCTGGCCCGCGTCCAGCTGGCCGCGGGGGACCGCCGCGGCGCCGTCGGGACACTGGAGTCGGTGCCGGAGTCGTCCATCCACTACACGGCCGCGCGCGTGGCCGCCGTACGGGCCCGGCTCAGGCAGCGCACCGCGCTCGCTTCCGACGTACCCTTCCTGGACGATCTGACGGCCGCCGCCGGTCAGATCGAGGCCCTTCAGTCATACGGTCTGGATCCGGCCCGGCGTGAGCAGTTGTCCGCGGAAGTGCTCGGCTGCGCGCTGGACTGGATACTCTCCGGTGGCCAGGGTTTCGTCCCGCCCGCCGCAGGGGGACGGAAGCTGCTCGGCAGCGGCCTGGACGAACGGGGCCTGCGCTTCGGCCTGGAGCGTTCGTACCGCACGCTGGCCCGGCTGGCGTCGGGCGGCGAGGAGAGGATCGACCTGGTGGAACGAGCCAATCGTTACCGCCCCCGGACATGGGTGTAGTTGATGTCGCAGATGCCCCAGCAGACCGCCCTGTCGAGGTGTCCGAGCTGCGAGGAGCCGCTCGAGTCGGGTGACCGTTTCTGCGGCGCGTGCGGATACGACCTGTCCGTCGTGCCCGCACGGCCGGACGACCACCCGACCGTCGCCCTGAACGGCAGCCTGCCGCCGGAGTTCGGCGGCACCGCCCCGGGCGGTCACGAGCTGCCCGCTCCGGGACCGCAGCCCCCGCTCACGGGCTCACCGGTCTCCCCGGCCACCGGCGTGCGCTTCGACCGGCCGCAGCCCGACGAGTACCCGCTCCAGGCGCCGGACCCGCGGGTGGCCGCCGAGCTCGCCACCCCGGCCGAGGGCACCGCGCTGTCGACGAGCTGCGTGGCCTGCCGTGCGGGCCGGGTGGACAGCGACGGCTACTGCGAGAACTGCGGGCACGCCCAGCCCAGGGAGCGTGACCACATGGAGCAGGAGTGCGGCCCGATCGCCGCCGTCAGCGACCGCGGTCTGCGCCACCACCGCAACGAGGACTCCTTCGCCCTCGGCAACACCGTCCTGCCCGACGGCTCGCCCGCCACCCTGGCGGTCGTCTGCGACGGCGTCTCCTCCGCCACCCGCCCCGACGACGCCTCCCTCGCCGCCTCCCGCGCGGCGGGCGAGGCGCTGCTCGCCGCGCTGCCCCAGGGCACGCACCCGCAGCAGGCGATGCACGACGCGATCGTCGCCGCCTCCCACGCGGTCAACGCCCTGGCCACCGAGCCCGCGACGGCCCGTGAGCACGCCCCGCACCAGAACGCCCCCGCCTGCACCCTGGTCGCCGCGGTGGTCGCCTCCGGGCTGCTGGTCGTCGGCTGGGTCGGCGACAGCCGCGCCTACTGGGTCCCGGTGGACCGCAGCGGTCCACCGGCCCGGCTCACCGAGGACGACTCCTGGGCCGCGCAGATGGTCGCCGCGGGCCTGATGAACGAGGCGGAGGCCTACGCCGACGAGCGCGCCCACGCGATCACCGGCTGGCTCGGCGCGGACGCCTACGAACTGGAGCCGCACACCGCTTCGTTCAAGCCGGACCGGCCCGGTGTGGTGGTGGTGTGCACCGACGGCCTGTGGAACTACGCCGAGGCGGCCGAGGAGATGGCCCAGGTCGTGCCGCTGGACGCCGCCGCGCGTCCCCTGCACAGCGCCCGCGTGCTGGTCGGTCACGCCCTGGACGGTGGGGGCCACGACAACGTAACAGTGGCTCTCCTGCCGTTCCCGGCACCTCCTCAGGGGGCAGGATCGGCCTGAGGCCGCTTACGGGGGAGCCTCGTCGGACCGGAGGGGACCGGTCCGTTCACAGTCGTCGCCTTGCCGTGGCGAGGTCTACGAGGGGGATTTGAGTAGGTATGGCCAATTTCTCGAAATCCAGCGTGCCGCAGTTCTCGGTCGACGTGTACCAGAACGAGTACCTGCCGGAGGGGGGCCGCGAGGTCAACGCCATCGTCACGGTGACCGCCACCGGTGGCGGCACGATCGGCAGCGCGGTGGCGGCTCCCCATCTCTACGGTCCGGGGCAGGGCCCGGACGCGGCGGTGGCGATCATGGTCGACTGCTCGGGCTCGATGGACTACCCGCCGACCAAGATGCGCAACGCCCGGGACGCCACGGCCGCCGCCATCGACACCCTGCGCGACGGCGTGCACTTCGCGGTGATCGGCGGCACACACGTGGCCAAGGAGGTCTATCCGGGCGGCGGACGCCTCGCCGTGGCCGACGCCACCACCCGCGACCAGGCCAAACAGGCCCTGCGCAAGCTCAGCGCGGGCGGCGGCACGGCTATCGGCACCTGGCTGCGCCTCGCCGACCGACTGCTGTCCTCCGCGGACGTCGCCATACGCCACGGCATCCTGCTGACCGACGGCCGCAACGAGCACGAGTCACCCGAGGACCTGAAGGCCTCCCTCGACACCTGCGCCGGCCGGTTCACCTGTGACGCCCGGGGCGTGGGCACCGACTGGGAAGTGAAAGAAGTCACAGGGATCGCCTCGGCACTGCTCGGCACCGCCGACATCGTCGCCGATCCGGCCGCCCTCGCCGCCGACTTCACGCAGATGATGGAGACGGCGATGGGCAAGGAGGTCGCGGACGTCGCGCTGCGGCTGTGGACACCGGTGGGCACCACTGTGAAGTTCGTCAAGCAGGTCGCGCCCACCGTCGAGGAGCTGACCGACCGCCGCACCGAGTCCGGCCCCCGCGCCGGGGACTACCCCACCGGCTCCTGGGGAGACGAGTCCCGTGACTACCACGTCTGCGTGGAGGTACCGGTCGCGAACATCGGCCAGGAGATGCTCGCCGCCCGGGTCTCCCTGGTCGTCCCGCAGGCCGACGGCAGCGCCCAGAACCTCGGCGCCCAGGGTCTCGTACGGGCCGTGTGGACCGACGACATGGTCGCCTCGACGTCGATCAACCCTCAGGTCGCCCACTACACCGGCCAGGCCGAACTGGCACAGGTCATCCAACAAGGGCTGGATCTTCGCAAATCGGGAGACATGGACGGAGCGACGGCCAAACTGGGCCGGGCCGTTCAGCTCGCGAGTGCTTCCGGGAACGCCGATACTGCGAAACTGCTTGCGAAGGTGGTGGACGTGGTCGACGCGGCGACAGGTACTGTGCGACTGAAGGCGAAGGTCGAGGAGGCCGACGAGATGACTCTCGAGACCAGGTCCACCAAGACCGTCCGCGTGAAGAAGTGACCTGGAACTAAAGGAACGAAGGAGGGACGCGCCGACATGCCGACCTGCCCGAACGGACACCAGTCGGGTTCCGACGACTGGTGCGAGGTCTGCGGTCACCGCATGGCCGGTGCCGTGCCCCCGCCTCCGCCGCCGCCCGGCGGGGGTTACGGTTTCCCGCCCCCGCAGGGTGGCCAGCCCGGCGGACGCCCGCCGCACCTGTCCGCCGTACCGGACCCGGAACCCGAGCTGTGCCCGCAGTGCCGTACGCCCCGTGAGGGCGGTGCGCCGTTCTGCGAGGAGTGCCGGTGGAACTTCCTGACCAACACGGCGACCTCGTACACCCCGGCCGCCCCGCCCCAGCCGGGGCCCGGGCAGGGGCCGGGCCAGAACCCGGCCGCGCGTTTCCAGCAGCAGCCCGGTCCGTCCTTCGGCGGCGGCGGTGACTCCTACGAGTACCAGGGTTCCCGCCCCTCCCAGATGAACCGGCCGGCCGAGCCGATCCCGCCGGGCCCGCAGTTCGGCCAGCAGCAGGGACCCGGCGGTCCGGGCGGGCCCAACGGCCCCGGCGGTCCCGGCGGTCCCGGTTACGGTCAGGGCCCGGGCGGACAAGGTCCTGGCGGCCCCGGTGGTCCGGGCGGTCCCGGCTACGGTCAGGGCCCCGGTGGGCCCAACGGTCCTGGCGGACCCGGCCAGGGTCCCGGCGGCCCCGGCCCCTTCGGCGCGGACCCGTCGCGTCCCGTCCCGCCGCCGCCCGGCCCGACCCCCGGCGGCCCCGGCGGCCCCGGTCAGGGCGGTCCGCCCCAGGCACCCCAGGCGTACCAGCAGCCCGGTCCGGGTGGTCCCGGCCAGGGCGGTCCGCCCGGATACCCGCAGCAGCACCCGAACCAGCAACAGCATCCGAACCAGCAGCAGCCCGGCAACCCGCCCTTCGGCGGCGGCGCCGACGACTGGGTCATCTCCCCGCCGTCGGGCGGCCCCGGAGGCCAGGGTGGTCAGGGCGGTCCCGGCCAGGGCCCCGGCGGTGGCTACGGCTATCCGCAGCAGAGCGCCACACAGGCCCCGCCCGCGCCCGGCCCCGGCTACCCGCAGCAGCCGGCGAGCTGGACCGCGACCATCGGTCCGGACCGCGACTACTTCATGGCGATGATGCAGCGCTCCGGCCCCGAGGCCGCGGGGCTCAACCTGCCCGCCTACTCGCCCGAGCAGCAGCGCCGGCTCACCGGCAACCAGGTCACCGTCGGCCGCCGCCGGCACTCCACCGGCGACACCCCGGACATCGACCTGGCGGTGCCGCCGGAGGACCCGGGCGTCTCGCACCAGCACGCGGTGCTGGTGCAGCAGCCGGACGGCTCCTGGGCGGTGGTCGACCAGAACTCGACCAACGGCACGACGGTCAACGGCTCGGAGGAGCCGATCCAGCCGTTCGTCCCGGTACCGCTCCAGGACGGCGACCGGGTGCACGTCGGGGCGTGGACGACGATCACGATCCGCAGGGGCTGAGCCTCCGCGTCACGTGAGGGGCCAGGCGTACGGCCCCTCCGGATCGTCCAGCCACGCCCACTCGTGCTCGCCGCGGACGGTGATGCCGTACCGCTCACGCCGTGGGTGGCCCTCGCGCTCCCACAGCGTGAACACCTCCTGCGGGTCGAGGTTGCCGCGGGTCAGGATCAGCAGGAACCGGAAGAGTTCGTCCTCCCTGGCCCGGCGCGGCACTCCGCCGAGCGGGGCCGGCTCCGGTTCGGGCCCGCCGCCGCGCAGGGGCACGAAGTAGGCGGGCGTGGGCAGGAAGCGCCCCTCCGCGTGCTCGGCGTCCCGCACGGTGAGGGCGATCAGGCCGGTGGCGAGCGGGCTGAGGATGCGCGCGCCGGGGCGGCTCTGGGCGAGCCAGGCGCGCGGTACCGACGGCAGGGTGCAGGTCGCGATGATCCGGTCGTAGGGGGCGCGTTCGGGCACTCCGCGCGCTCCGTCGCCGGTGACGACGGTGGGGTGGTATCCGGCGGCGGCCAGGTGCCGGCGGGCCGCCTCGGTGATCTCCGGTTCCAGGTCGACGGTGGTGACCAGGTCGTCGCCGAGCCGGTGGGCCAGCAGGGCCGCGTTGTAGCCGGTGCCCGCGCCGATCTCCAGGACCCGGTCGCCGGGCTCCACCCGCAGTTCGGCCAGCATCATCGCCATCAGGGAGGGCTGGCTGCTGGAGGAGAGCAGCTCGCCGTCGCGCAGCCGGGTGGCCAGCGGGGCGTCGACGTAGGCGCCGCGCACCCACTGCTCCCGGGTGCGCGGATCGGGACTCTCGCCCCACCGCCGTTCGTGGCCGCCGACGACGCCGACGTAGTAGTACGGCACGAAGAGATGCCGCGGGACGGCCTCGAACACCTCCCGCCACACGGGGTCGGCGGCCCAGGCCCCGCTCGCGTCGATCTCCCGCACCAGGGCCGCCCGCGCCGAGGCGGCGAGGTCGGCGAGTTCCTTGGCGTACTTGTCCAGAGCGTGCGCGCCCATACCTCCACTGTGCACCCTCCGGACCTCAGCGCCTAAGCACGGGGCCCGGGCAGGGCAGGTCCTAAGCCTTGAGTCCTCCTCCGCCCCGTCTGAGACCATGGGGGACGTGAAAGAGATCCGGCGCGGCACGCTTGAGACGCAGACCTTCTACGAGCAGGTCGGCGGGGAGGAGACCTTCCGCCGCCTCGTCCACCGTTTCTACGAGGGGGTGGCCGAGGACCCGCTCCTGCGGCCCATGTACCCCGAGGAGGACCTCGGCCCGGCCGAGGAGCGCCTCACGCTCTTTTTGATCCAGTACTGGGGCGGTCCGACGACGTACAGCGACAACCGCGGCCATCCCCGGCTGCGGATGCGGCACGTCCCGTTCACCGTGAACCGTGCGGCGCACGACGCCTGGCTCAGGCACATGCGGGACGCCGTGGACTCGCTCGGTCTGTCCGAGGAGCACGAGACGACGCTGTGGAACTACCTGACGTACGCGGCGGCCTCGATGGTGAACACACCTGACTGATCACCTGGATTGACGGGCTGGCGGGTTGAACCCCGGAATCCGGTCGTCCGACGCCGGAATCCGATCACAATCCGGTCAAGGCAGGTCCAC
The DNA here is from genome assembly GCF_001685355.1 of Streptomyces lincolnensis. Taxonomy (GTDB): domain Bacteria; phylum Actinomycetota; class Actinomycetes; order Streptomycetales; family Streptomycetaceae; genus Streptomyces; species Streptomyces lincolnensis. Next base: position 3,679,751 of record NZ_CP016438.1, read on the forward strand.
AACCGCTTACCGACGGCCTGTCCCCTCTGACAACATCCCGGGAGATCTGGACAACGGCGGGGGGCCGCGTGACGGGGTGGGGCGGGATCGCGAGGTTCGTCCTGCTGCGCGCACGGGCCCATCGACTGCTGCTCGCCGCCGCGCTGCTCACCGTCCTGCTGACCACGACGGTCCTGGCCACCCTCACCGCCTACTCGGGCGCGATCGGCGACGCGGCCCTGCGCCACTCCCTGCGCGAGCCCCGCAACGCCGCCGACACCGCGCTGGTCGTCAAGGCCGACGTGTCCGTGGACGGCCGGGGCGCCGCCGACGACGCCGTGCGCAAGGCGGCACGCGCCTCGTTCGACGGGCTGCCGGTGACGGTGCGGAGCCTGGTGCGGTCGGGGCCGTACGCCCTGCCGCGCTCGCTCCAGCCGCGCTCCGAGCGGTCCGGGGACCCGGATCTGACCCACTTCGCGGCGCTGGACGAAACGCGGGTGCGCGTGGTCGCCGGGCGGCTGCCCGGGCCCGCCCCGGACGCCGTGGAGGTGGCGCTCCCGCAGACCGCCGCCCGGGCCCTCGGCCTGGAGCCCGGCGCCCGTCTCACCCTCGCCGACCGGCTGGACGGCCCGGCCGTGCGGGTCACGGTCACCGGCCTGTACCGGCCGGCCCGGGCGGACGCGCCGTACTGGCGGCTGGACGACCTCGGCGGCCGGGGCATCCACAAGATCGACTTCACCACCTACGGCCCGCTGCTGACCGATCCCGCGGTCCTGGCCGGCGGGCGGGTGAGCGCCGGCCAGTCGGCCTGGCTGGCGTCGGCGGACTTCGCGACGCTGACCACCGGGCGGATCGACACGCTGCGCGAGGCGGTCCGCGACGGCAGTGCGGCCCTGCGCACCCGGCCGGCGCTCGGCGGTTCGGCGACCGTGACCACGGGACTGCCGGAGGTCCTGGACCGGGTGGACCGCTCGCTGCTCGTCTCCCGCTCCACGCTGCTGATCGTCGCCCTCCAGCTGGTGCTGCTCGCGGGCTGCGCCCTGCTGCTGGTGGCCCGGCTGCTGAGCGGCGAACGCACCGGCGAGACCCGGCTGCTGAGGGCCCGAGGTGCCTCCGGCCGGCGGATCGCGGGGCTCGCCCTGCCGGAGGCGCTGCTGCTCGCCGTGCCCGCGCTGGTGTGCGCGCCGCTGCTCGCGGGCCCGCTGGCCCGGCTGCTGGCGGGGCAGGGGCCGCTGGCCCGGATCGGCCTGGAGCTGGACCTGCCGGTCCTGGGGCGGCCCGGGGTGTGGCTGGTGGCCGCGGCGGCGGCGCTGGGCTGCGCGCTGGCGATCACCCTGCCGGCGCTGGCCTCCGCGGGGTTCCGCCCGAGCCGGGCGCGGGCCCTGCCCTCCTCGGTGCGTTCGGGCGCCGATCTGGGGCTGCTGGTGGTGGCCGGGGTCGCGTACTGGCAGCTGGACCACCAGACCTCCGGTGCCGTGACCGGTGAGCGGTCGGGCGGGCTCGGCATCGATCCGCTGCTGGTGGCGGCGCCCGCGCTCGCGCTGCTGGCCGGGACCGTGCTCACCCTGCGGCTGCTGCCGCCGGTGGCACGGCTCGCCGAGCGGCGGGCGGCCGGCGGGCGCGGGCTGACCGCGGCGCTGGCGGGCTGGCAGATCGCCCGCCGTCCGATGCGCGGCGCCGGGCCGGTGCTGCTGCTGGTCCTCGCCGTCGCCCTGGGGCTGCTGGCGATCGGGCAGGGCGCCTCCTGGGACCGTTCGCAGGACGACCAGGCCGACTTCCGGGCCGGGGTGCCGCTACGGGTCCTGGCCGCCGGGGACGGCGGTCTCGGCCGGACCGAGGAGTACACCGCGCTGCCGCACGTGGAGGAGGCCGCCCCCGCCGTCCGGACCACGCTGTCGCTGTCCGACAACCGCACGGCGACCGTGCTGGCCCTGGACACCGCGCACGCGGCCAACACCCTGCTGCTGCGCCCCGACCTGGCACCCGAGCCGGTCCGCCCGCTGGTGGCCGGGCTCGGCCGGAAGGTGCCGACGGCCGGCGCGAAGGTGCCCGCGCGCACCGCGCGGCTGAGGCTGGCGGCGACCCTGCGCGGCCCGGACCCGTCCGCGGCCGCGGACGTCACCGTCACCCTGGAGGACGGCTACGGCACCCCGTACCAGTTGCCGGCCGGCAAGCTCCCCGCCGACGGCCGCCGCCACACCCTCGAACTCCCCATGCCCGCCACCTCGTCGACCCTCACGGGGCTGCAACTCGTCACCACTCAGCCGACCGGCCGCGCGGAACAACACCGTTTCGTGCTGGACGAGTTGACGGCCACCGGCGCCGACGGCACCGCGCGGCGGCTGTCGTTGCCCGCGTCCTGGAAGGCCGTGTCGGAGAGCGACAGCCGGGATGCCGTGCCGGACGAGAGCAGCAGGCCGACCCGGCCGCGCGTGAGCGCCTCGGGGCCGCCCGCGATCGAGTACGGCACGGGGTACACGCCCCCGGACTCCTGGGGCGTCTCGTCCCTGACGGTCCGCTTCCAGGTCGCGCAGCCCGCGCCGCCCGAGGTCACCGCCCTCGCGACCGACCGGTTCCTCGCCTCGGCGGGCGCCCGCCCCGGACAGCGCGTCGACGTGACGCTCGGCGGCGAGAGCGTGCCGGTACGGATCACGCACGCCGTCCGGGCACTGCCGACCACGACCACGGACGCGGGCGGCGGGGCGCTGCTGGTGGACCTGCGGTCCGTGAACCGCGTCCTCCAGGCCCGCCACGGCAGCAGTGTCACCCCCACCGAGTGGTGGCTGCGGACCGCGCCGGGCGAGGAGGCGGCGGTCGCCGCGGCGCTGCGGGCGCGGCCCGACATGGATCCCACGCAGGTCGTGGTGCGGGACGAGATCGCCGCCGGGCTGCGCGACGACCCCTTCGGTGCCGGTCCGGAGGCCGCGTTCGCCGCGGCGGCCGGTGCGGCGGCGGCGCTGGCCGCCGTCGGTTTCGCGGTGAGCGCGGTGGGGTCCCTGCGGGAGCGGGGCGCGGAGTTCGCGGTCCTGCGCGCCCTGGGCGCCCCACGCCGCCGGCTGGCCCGCACGATCGCCGTCGAGCAGGGCGTCCTGGTGGTGCTGGCCCTGCTGGTGGGGGCGGCCCTGGGCACCGCGCTGACCCGGGCCGTCATCCCGCTGGTGCTGCTGACGTCGGAGGCCGCGCGGCCGGTGCCGGACGTCCTGGTCGAACTGCCGGCCGCGCGGGTGGCCGTACTGCTGGCCGCCGTCGTCGCCACGCCGCTGCTGGTGACGGTGGCGCTGGCGGTGCGGCGGGCGGATCCGGTCGTGTCGCTGCGCGAGCAGGGGGGTGAGTGAGGTGCGTCCGGCCGTGGCCCCCTGGGTCCGTACCCGGTTGCGTGCCGCGCCCGGTGCCGCCGGTGCGCTCGCGCTGCTGGTGGCGCTGACCGCGTGTCTGGCCGCGGTGTTCCCGCGGGCCGTCGACCACTACGAGGACGCCGGCCTGCGCCATGCCGTCGACCGGGCCAACCCGGCCCGGACGAGCGTCCAGTTGTACGCCCCGCAGCCCGACCTGCTGCTGCCGCAGCACCTGCGCGAGGACGCCGTACGCCCCGAGACCCTGGCCCGCCAGTACGCCAAGGTCCTCGCCGCCGTCCCCGGCCCGCTCGGCGTCGACCGCGGCCAGTCGACGTACGGCGCCCGCACCACCGACCACCCGGAGACGACCGACCCCTGGCTGCCCCGGCCCTACGGCCTGCCCGCACGGGTGTCCCTCGTCGCCCAGCAGGGCCTGGCCGACCACGCCCGCGTCCGCGCCGGGCGCCTCCCGCGCACCACCGGCGAGGTGACGGCCACGACGCCCGAGGTGGAGGCCGCGGTGACGGCCGAGACCGCCAGGAGCCTGCGAATCAAGGCGGGTTCGGTGATCCACGTACCCGGTGTGGACCGCGAGCCGCTCGCCGTCCGCGTCACCGGCATCGTCGCTCCGCGCGACCCGTCCGGCGCGTTCTGGTCGACCCAGCCCCTGCTGCGCGCGCCCGCCCTGGTCCCGCTGCCCGGCGCGGATCCCCCCAAGTACTGGCTCGGCACCCTGCTCCTGGCCCCCGAGGCGGCCCCCGCCCTGCTGAGCACGGCCGGAATCCCCGAGCGGTACTGGCAGTTGGCGCCCGCCGCCGGCAGCCTCCACGCCCACGAGACACCGCGCCTGAAGTCCGCGGTCGCCTCCCTGGAGGCCGGCCCGGGCCTGCGGAACGTCCGCACGACGGCCGAGAGCCTGATGCAGGCGAACACCGAACTCGACGACGTGTTCACCTCCTACGACCGGCTGCGCACCGGCATCGCCCCTCTGATCGCGGTCGCCGCGTCCGGCGCCGGCACGGTCGCCGCCGTCGTCCTGCTGATGGCGGGCGGCCTCGCCGCCGACCGGCGCCGCTCCGAACTCGCCCTGCTGCGCGCCCGCGGCGCCTCCCTGCGCGGTCTGACCGCCCGCCTGGTCGCCGAGACGGCGGTGGTGGCGCTGCCCGCGGGCGCGCTCGGCCTCGCGGCCGCCCTGCTCGCGGTCCCCGCGCCCCGCACCGGGTACGCGCTCGCCGCGGCCGCCGCCGTCACGGCCGTCGCCTGCCTGGCCCTGCCCCTGCGTGCGGCGGCTGCCCACCGGGCCGTCCGCGTCCACACCGACCGCGCGGACCTCACCTCCACGCGGCCGTCCCGGCGCCGTACGATCGCCGAGCTCACCCTGCTGGTCCTGGCGGCCGGTGCCGTCGAAACCCTGCGCAGGCGCGGCACCTCGGGGTCCGCCGGTGACCAACTGGTGTCCCTCGCACCGGCGTTGGTCGCGGTGGTCGCGGCGCTGGCCCTGGTCCGCCTGCACCCGCTCCCGCTGCGCGCCCTGGCCCGTCCCGCCGGCCGTCTGCGGGGTGTGGTCGGCCACCTCTCGCTCGCGCGCGCGGGCCGTACGTCCGTCTCGGCGGTGCTGCCCCTGCTGGCGCTGCTGACCGCCCTGACCACCGCGGCCTTCGGCGGCTCGGTCCTCGCGGGAGTCGGCGAGGCCCGCGACCGGGCGGCCCTGCTCACCGTCGGCGCCGACGCCCGGATCGAGGCCGCCGACACGCTGCCGGCCACGCTCCCCGACCGGATCCGCCGCTCCCCCGGCGTGCACGACCTGGTGAGGGTGAGCATCGACCACATGGCGCGACCGCAGGACGGCCCGTCCTCGGTCCCGCTGGTGGGCGCGGACCTCGGCACCTATGCGGGACTGGCTGCGCGGACCGGGTTCGGGCCGTTCCCCGAGAGGAAGCTGAAGGCGACGGCACGGGCGGACGGCGGCAGCGACTCCGACGCGCTGCCCGCGCTGGCCTCGCCGGCCACCGCCCGGACGTACGGCACCCGCCCCTTCCTCGTCCGCCTGGGCGACGGCAACACGGTCACCGTGCGGATCGTCCTCGTGCGGAAACAGACCCCGGCGGTGTCCGGCAGCCAGTTCCTGGTCGTGGACCGCGCCGGGCTGAGCGCCCGCGCGGCCCGTCCGACGGCCCTGCTCCTGACGGGCGACCGGCTGAACGCGGCCGATCTGCGCCGGGCGACGGGCGCCGCCGCGACCGTGCAGCTGCGGTCCGAGGAACGCGACGGGTACGTCGACTCGCCCCTCCAGTCCGGCGCCGAACGCGTCTACACCGCCGCGGTCGCCGCCGGCGCCGGCTACGCCGTCCTGGCCCTCCTCCTCGCCCTGCTGCGCACCGCGCCCGAACGCGTCGCCCTCCTCGCCCGCCTGCGCACGATGGGCCTCACCCGCGCCCAGGGCCGCCGCCTCCTCGTCCTGGAGTCCCTGCCCCAGGCCGCCCTCGCCGCGACCGGCGGCCTCCTCACCGGCTGGGCCACCATCCACCTGCTCGCCCCCGGCATCGACCTCACCACGATCGCCCTGGCCGCCCCCCAGGGCTCCGCGGGCCGTACCTCGCTCCGGACGGACCCGCTCTCCCTGACCGCCCCGGCAGCCACGGTCCTCCTGCTGACCGTGGGAGTCGCCGCGGCACAGGCGTGGTGGTCGGGCCGCCGGGGTTCGGTACGGGAGCTGAGAGCGGGGGACAGCCGATGACCGCCGCCACCGCCGGGCACCAGTCCAGGAGACGCGCATGACGACCCAGCCCACCCTCACCGACCTGGCCGACAGGGCGAAGGCCGCCCGCGACACCCCCGGCTACGGCCACGACGCCCTCATCACCTGCGACCGTCTGGTGCGCATCTTCACCACGGACGGCATCGAGGTCCAGGCCCTCCAGGGGCTGGACCTCCTGGTCCGCGAGGGTGAGCTCATGGCCCTCGTGGGCGCGTCGGGCAGCGGCAAATCCACCCTCATGAACATCCTCGCCGGTCTCGACACCCCCACCGCAGGCGCGGCCCGCGTCGCCGGCCGCGATCTGCTGACGATGACCGCCAAGGACCGGCTGGCCTACCGCAGGGAGGTCGTCGGCTTCGTCTGGCAGCAGACCTCCCGCAACCTCCTGCCCTACCTCACGGCCGCCCAGAACACCGCCCTGCCGATGCAGCTCGCCGGCGGCCTGCGCACCGGCAGGACCCACCGCGCCCGCACCTCACGCGTCCTGGAACTCCTCGACCTGCTGAAGGTCGCCGACTGCCGGGACCGCCGCCCGCACCAGATGTCCGGCGGCCAGCAGCAACGCGTCGCCATCGCCGTGGCCCTCGCCAACAACCCGTCGGTGCTGCTCGCCGACGAACCCACCGGCGAACTCGACTCCCACACCGCGGAACAGGTCTTCGCCGCGTTCCGCAGCGCGAACGAGCAGCTGGGCACGACCATCGTCATCGTCACCCACGACCAGGCGGTCGCCGACGAGGTCCGCCGCACGGTCGCCATCCGCGACGGCCGTACCTCCACGGAGGTCCTGCGCCGCAGCGAGGTCGACGCGGCCACCGGCCACGAGACGGTGGTGGCCCGGGAGTACGCCATGCTCGACCGCGCCGGCCGCCTCCAGCTCCCCGCCGACTACACCCGGGCCCTCGGCATGCGCGACCGGGTGGCGCTGGAACTGGAACCGGACCACATCGGCGTCTGGCCGGACGACAGCGAGCCGCGCTGACCCGTCCGCCGCCCGGCGGCCGTCGTGACCGTCAGCGCACGCTGACGTCCAACGCGCCGAGTCCCGCACGTCGTACGGCGATCGACCCGTACGGCGTGCGCAGCCGCAGCCACGCACCCGACGAGAGCAACGCCGGCTGCCCGCCGGGGCGCAGGAATCCCAGCGACTGGGCCGCGTGCACGGCCCGCACCGGCAAGGGGGTGTCACCGACGGTCCGGGACCAGATCTCCCGCCCGATCCGGTCGAGTTCGGCGCGCGTACGCGTCTCGGGCGCCAACTCCGCCGTGCGGGAGCGGAATTCGGCGATCCCCGCGCCGACCATCGCCCGCAGGGCGTCCGGCGCCGGCAGTCCGGGCACGGGCTGCCACCCGCCCCGCGGCGGAAGCACACCCGCCCACGGCGGACCGGTCACCGCCTGAGGCACCACGGCCGTGGCGGCCGACTCGTCGACGGACTCCAGCAGTTCACCGGCGGACACGGTCACGTCCAGCGTGACGTCGAGCCCGTCCTCGTACGGCTTCGCGAGGCGCACCGCGCGGATCGCCAGCACCTCGAAGGACGGCGGCCGCCCGAAGACGGCGAGTGCAGTGCCGGCGCCCTGGAGGCGCACCGCGGCCGAACGGTCGTAGTGGAGCAGCCGGGAGAGGAAGGCCGCGAGGTCCGCCGCCTCCCCCTCGTCGGCGAGGTGGACGACCGTCATGCGGCGACGGCCTCCTCCTCGTCGTCGTCCCGGTACTCCTCCAGGAAGTCCCGCTCCTCGGAGGTGATCCGGCGCGGGCACTGGGCCTCGAAGTCGAACGGCACTATCACCGTCGAGGCCCGTACGTAGATGTCGTCGCCGTCCTTCACCTCGTAGGAGAGGGTGAAGGACGCCGCTCGAATCTGCGTGACCCACAGCTCGATGTCCACGGGCCGGTGCCGGTGGACGAGCTGCCGCTTGTAGTCGATCTCATGGCGCGCCACCACCGACCCCTGCTGGAAATCCTTGTCCGGGCGGAACAGGAAGTCGATACGGGCTTCTTCCAGATAACGGAGGAACACCACGTTGTTGACGTGGCCGTACGCGTCCATGTCCGCCCAGCGCAGCGGGCAGCGGTAGATGTGGCGCAAGATCGATCAGCCCCGGGTCAGCTTCTTGTAGGTGGCGCGGTGCGGACGCGCGGCGTCCGGGCCGAGCCGCTCGATCTTGTTCTTCTCGTAGGAGTCGAAGTTGCCCTCGAACCAGAACCACTTGGAGTCACCCTCGTAGGCGAGGATGTGCGTGGCCACGCGGTCCAGGAACCACCGGTCGTGGGAGACGACCACGGCCGCACCGGGGAACTCCAGCAGCGCGTTCTCCAGCGAGGACAGGGTCTCGACGTCGAGGTCGTTGGTCGGCTCGTCGAGGAGCAGCAGGTTGCCGCCCTGCTTGAGGGTGAGCGCGAGGTTGAGGCGGTTGCGCTCACCGCCGGAGAGGATGCCGGCCGGCTTCTGCTGGTCCGGGCCCTTGAAGCCGAAGGCGGACACGTAGGCCCGGCTCGGCATCTCGACCTGTCCGACGTTGATGTAGTCGAGCTCGTCGCTGACGACGGCCCACAGGGTCTTCTTCGGGTCGATGTTCTCGCGGCTCTGGTCGACGTAGGAGATCTTGACGGTCTCGCCGACCTTGATGGAGCCGGAGTCGGGCGTCTCCAGACCCTGGATCATCTTGAACAGGGTGGTCTTGCCGGCGCCGTTCGGGCCGATGACACCGACGATGCCGTTGCGCGGGAGCGTGAAGCTGAGGTCGTCGATGAGGAGCTTGTCGCCGAAGCCCTTGCTGAGGTTGTTGACCTCGACGACGATGCTGCCCAGGCGCGGGCCCGGCGGGATCTGGATCTCCTCGAAGTCCAGCTTCCGCATCTTGTCGGCCTCGGCCGCCATCTCCTCGTACCGCGCCAGACGCGCCTTGGACTTGGCCTGGCGCCCCTTGGCGTTCGACCGCACCCACTCGAGTTCTTCCTTGAGCCGCTTGGCGCGCTTGGCGTCCTTCTGGCCCTCGACCTTGAGACGGGTCTGCTTGGTCTCCAGGTACTTGGAGTAGTTGCCCTCGTAGCCGTGCAGCCGGCCGCGGTCGACCTCGCAGATCCACCCGGCGACGTTGTCCAGGAAGTACCGGTCGTGGGTGACGGCCACGACGGTGCCCTCGTACTTGGCGAGGTGCTGCTCCAGCCAGTTCACGGACTCGGCGTCGAGGTGGTTGGTGGGCTCGTCGAGGAGCAGCAGGTCGGGCGCCTCCAGGAGCAGCTTGCAGAGCGCGACGCGGCGCTTCTCACCACCGGAGAGGTTGACGACGGGCCAGTCGCCGGGCGGGCACCCGAGCGCGTCCATGGCCTGCTCCAGCTGGGCGTCGAGGTCCCACGCGTTGGCGTGGTCGAGCTCCTCCTGAAGCTTGCCCATCTCGTCGAGCAGCGCGTCCGAGTAGTCGGTCGCCATCAGCTCGGCGATCTCGTTGAACCGGTCGAGCTTGCCCTTGACCTCGGCGACACCCTCCTGGACGTTCTCCAGGACGGTCTTGTCCTCGGTGAGCGGGGGCTCCTGGAGGAGGATGCCGACGGTGTACCCGGGCGCCAGGAAGGCGTCACCGTTCGACGGCTGCTCCAGCCCCGCCATGATCTTCAGAATGGTCGACTTACCGGCACCGTTCGGGCCGACCACACCGATCTTCGCGCCGGGCAGGAAGTTCAGCGAGACGTCGTCAAGGATCACCTTGTCGCCGTGCGCCTTGCGCGTCTTGCGCATGGTGTAGATGTACTCAGCCAAGAGAAACCGTCCGGCAGCTTGAAATCAGGCGTGGGCAGATACACCCCATCTTGCCTGAGGTCCACCCTCGGGTGGTAACCCGTTTGGTCGGGGGGCTGTGACCTGGGGGTTCGCCGGTGGCGCGATTGTCACCCTGACATTCGTCAGGGACCGTCGGCGCCGTGTGCTGCCTAGGGTTCGAGTCGTCTTCCGGGCCCCGGCCGCGCCGCGGGGCCCGCGCTCCGTACCGCTCACCGCGAAAGGAACGGCCATGCGCAGACTCGACTCGACCTCGCTGCCCAAGGAGCACCACCGTTGAAGCGCCGCCTGCTCGCCACCGTCGCCTCACTGCTCCTGGTCTGCGGCGCGGCCGGGACGGCCGTCGCCGACGCCCCGTCCGTGCGGCCCGAGGCGGCCACCGCCGCGGCCGTGCAGGTGCCGCCCGGCGTCACGGCCGGGGTCGCCGTCTTCGACCGGGAGGCCGGGACCTTCACCGAGGAGCTCAACACGAGCACCCAGTTCCGGTCCGCCTCCATCGTCAAACTGCTGATGGCGCTGGACTACCTGTGGAACCGGGGCCCCGACTACGTCGTGCCGCCCGGTGACCGGGCCTGGCTGGAGCCGATGCTGCGCAGCAGCAAGGACTCCCCGGCCGACGACTACTGGTCGGACCACGGCGGGTCGGCGATCATCACCCGCATGGCCGGCGTCAACCGTCTCAACCTGAAGGACACGGCACCGCCGCCCGCCGGCTACGAGGGCTTCTGGGGCTACACGGCGATCTCCGCCCGGGACACCGTGAGCATCTATCGCTATCTGCTGGACAAGGCGCCCGCCCCCGTGCGCGACTTCGTGATGGGTAACCTGCGCCAGTCCACGCGCTGCGCCTCGGACAGCTTCGACCAGCACTTCGGCATCGCCGGGGCGTTCCAGAAGCCGTGGGCGGTCAAGCAGGGCTGGTCGGGAGGATCCTCGTTCGAGGACGGCACGTGCACCCCGGAGGGTGGGACGCCCACCGTCGCCTCGCGTACGGCGGCCTCGGCCCCCGCAGTGACCCCGGCCGCCGCCGCGGACGTGAACCTGACCCGGCCCGCGCTGCACAGCACGGGGACCGTGGGTCCCAACGACCGGAACATCGTGGCCGTCTACACCCTGCACGCGGCCGGCACGTCGTACGGCAAGGCGTACACGGACATCGGGCGGGTAACCCGCTCCCTGAACGTCCCGGGCGCGGCCCGGCCGGCGGGATGGTGGTACGGCACCTGGAGCGACCATGTGAACGTCCGCCGCAACCCGAACACCGCGGACGATCCGATGACCCAGCTCCCGGCGGGCGTCGAGGTGCTGGTGGGCTGCCAGAAGAAGGGGCAGCAGGTCTCGGTGCCGCCGTACACCAACGACTGGTGGGCCTATCTGCCCCAGTACGGCGGCTGGATCACCAACATCTACATCAGCTCGCCCGGCAACAAGATGCCGGACGTGAAGGACTGCTGAGCGGCGTGCTCCGTCGCCTCACCGCTGGTATGCGGCGAGGTGGCGGAGCACCTCCTCGACATGCGGCCGCACCCGTTCGGGGACGCCGCCCTCCTCGATGACCGTGCGGTCGCTGGTGCGGTAGCCGGCCGCGATCAGCGCGGGGAGTTCCTTGGCGGGCATCTTGGCCTGCTTGAACTGCTGGTCGAGCCAGCACACGTACAGACTCATGGTGTGGATCGCGTCCGGAGGCGACCGGTAGTCCTTGTCGCCGTCGCCGTCGCCGTCCTGCGCCCAGGCGCGGAAGACCCCCGGCGTCCACATGGCGATGCCGTACTCCTCGTCCTTCGGACGGGACGCGTTCACGTCGAAGTCGCTCTCCGTCTTGATCATGGCGGCGAGCAGTGCGGGCGTGACCTCCGCGTCGGTGCAGCGCCGGGCGGCACTGACGATGATCGGACGCAACGCCTTCGGCACGTCGGAGTTCTCCGGGATCTCCCCGGCGGCCGGACTGGTCGAGTCGGTGACGACGGCGGACGAGCCCCGCTTCTGGCCCGCACCGCGGCCATCGTCGTCGTCGCCTCCGAGCAGCGCGGCCCCGGCGACGGCGGCGGCCGTGACGGCGACGAGTGCCGTCGCGGCGAGGGGCAGCAGTCGGCGTCGGCGGGGCGTGTCGGAGAGTGCCGCGACCCGGGCCGCGAGGCTCGGTGCGGTGTGGCGCAGGCGGGCCGCGTGGTCCGGTGCCAGACAGTCCGCGACGAGCCGGCGCCAGCCGTCGTCGAGTCCGGCGTCGAGACGCAGCGGTGCGGTGCCGCGGGCGTAGGCCTGGGCGGCGAGCGAGCGGGCGCGGGCGGTGGCGCCGGGGAACGGGTGGAGGCCCCCGGTGAGCACCTGGTGGGCGAGGACGCCGAAGGCCCAGATGTCGGCGGTCGGCCGCACCACCGTTCCGTCGGCTCCGGTGCGCTGGGACCACCACTCGGGCGGCAGGTGGTCGAGCGTGCCGAGCGGCGGTACGAGGGCGTGGGTGCCGTCGAGTTCGGTGGCGAGACCGAAGTCGGCGAGCCAGACCTCGCCGTCCGCGCCGAGCAGGACGTTGGCGGGTTTGAGGTCGCCGTGGACCCAGCCGGCGTCGTGCATGTGGGCCAGCCCGACGGAGACGCCGCGCAGGATCCGCTCGGCGTCCGGGACCGGGTGTCCGGTCGCGGCGGAGTCCAGCACCTGGCGCAGGCTGGCCTCGGCGCGGTCCATGACGAGCGCGATCGCTCCGTCCAGGGCGGGCAGGTCCGGTGCGTCGACGGTGCACACGGCGTGGGTCCGGACGAGGTGGGGGTGGTCCGCCTCGGTACTGAACCGCACCTCGCGCGCGACCAGTTCGCCGAGCGCGGCACGCTGGCCGGGTGCCAGGGCACCGGTCGGCAGCACCTTCACGGCCGCCGTCGTGCCGTCGGCGACCGCCCGTGCCTCGTACACGGTGCCCCAGCCGCCCGAGCCGATGACCGCGCCGAGCTCCCAGTCCTCGATGCGGAAACCCACGGGCAGGCGCGGCGTCGCGAGGGCGCCCTCCTCGGCGCCGGACCGGGTCACGCGCGGATCTCCTGGGCGAGGGGCCGTCTGCGGGTCGGCAGCAGGGCGAGATGCTCCTCCCGCACCAGGCCGAAGCGCAGGGCGAAGGAGGCCAGCCCGGCGCGCTTGGCACCGGTGCGGCCGCCGCCCTCCGTTCCGGGCTCGTCACCGAGGTCCAGGCGCAGTTTCGTGAAGGCCAGGTAGTCGATGTGGTAGTTCACGGCGGAGCGGGTCAGATCACGGCAGCTCTCCAGCGGACGCAGCCGCTCCACGATGTCCCCGACGCCCGGCAGCGCGCTCTCCGAGGGGTCGCGCAGCCGCGGCTCGCACAGCGCCACCAGCACCAGGAAGTACTTGGCCGTCGCGTCGAGCGCGTAGGGGTGCACGGTCTGCTCGCCGGCGCCGGGTGCGGACCGCTCGTCCAGGTAGGCGTGCTGCGGGGCGAACACCTTGAACTCGGCGGTCCCGCTCAGCGCGGGCAGCACGACCCGGGAGAACTCGAAGGGCACCGGCGCCCCGAGCCGCCCGGGCGCGACGGTGAGGTACTCGCCGGCGCCTTCCAGGTTCTCGACCACGTACGCCGCGTCCCGGCTGAAGTTGGACAGCCGCCAGTAGTCCTCGGCCGCCTCCAGCCGACCCGCGCGCCGGGAGATCCCGGGGTCGGGCAGGACGATGGAGACTCCTCCGCCGGGCAGTCCGCGGCCGAAGTCGGCCACGTCGCCGGGTCCCATGTGCAGCAGCTGGGGCCTGCCCGCGCCGACGGCCTCCGGCCGTGCCAGCCCGGGCGGCTGGACGATGATCGTTTCCATGCCGGCTCTCCCCCGATGTGATCGCCAGGATTCTAAGGGTGGCCGCGATGGCCACCCGTCCGGAGTGATGCGTGGCCGGGTGCCGCGGTTCCCTGCGGCGGCGGATGGTCGGTCCGCCCGGTCGACACGACACCGCGAGCATCACGGGTCACGGCATTCACCGCAACCCTCTACGGCGCGATGCCCACCGCTACGGCACGATGCTCACCGCGCGATAGTCGTAACCGTCCTGCTGGAAGCCCGGCGCCTCCCATTCGAGGCCGACCCGTTGTCCGGGGGCGAGCGTACGGAAGCCGTCGGCCTGGATGTCGGAGTAGTGGCCCCAGCAGCCGCCCGGGGTCTCGGGGCAGTCGAGCACGCCCCAGCCTTCCTCGTCGTGCCACTCGCGCACGGTCGCAGTCACCATGAGCGAACCCTAGAGCCCTGCCCCTCAGAGCTCTTATGGCTTTTCGGTGAGGGGCCGGGTGGGATGAGCGCATGACCGATCCCGCGCCCCCGACCGGCCCCGTGACTCCGACCCGCCCCGTGACTCCGACCCGCCCCGTGACTCCGACCGATCCCGCGACTCCAGCCGATCCACCGTCCCCGGCCACACCACCCCTGCGCGACCGCCTCGCCGAGGAGCGGCACGCCTGGCTGTGCACCGTCCGCCCGGACGGGTCTCCCCATGTGACGCCCGTGTGGTTCGTCTTCCGGGACGACACGTGGTGGATCGGCACGGACGGTGGCTCGGTCAAGGTCCGCAACATCGAGAAGTCCCCGAGGGTGTCCCTCACCTTGGAGGACGGCCGCTTCCCCGTGGTGGCCGAGGGAGAGGCCGTCCCGCACAGCGCTCCGTTCCCCGAAACGGTCAGGGCCGCCTTCGCCGCGAAGTACGACGGCTGGGACGTCTCCGTCCCGCACCGGCAGGACGGAGACCGCATCCTGCTCGAAGTCCCCGTACGCCGCTGGCTGTTGACCGGCACGGCCCAGTGACCACCGAGCCGGCGACCGACCGCCGGGCCTCCGGGTGCCCCCGGCGGCTCAGTCCCGCGTCTGCCGGTTCCGCACGAGGATCAGCGCCGCCCCGCCGATCAGCACCAGCCCGATGGCGACACCCCCGATGACCGGCGTCGCGCCGGAGCTGCCGGTCTCGGCGAGGTTCACGTCCGAGGTGGTGTCGCTCATCGTCGCCGGGCTCGGCTCACTGAGCGTCTGGGTCGAGGCACCGCCCGCACTGCCCTGCGTACGGCAGTCGAGAACACCGCTGAACCGCTGTTCGGCGCCGCCGGGCAGCCCGATGGCGAAGTCGTAGGACCGGTCCTCCTGGAGCGGGATCGTCACCGTCCGGGACTCGCCCGCCGCGATGGTGTACTCGGCGCCCAGCAGCGTGAAGCCGAACTCCTCGTCGCCCTCGTTGGCCGCGGTGATGTCCAGGCCGCCCTCGGCGCAGTTCTTCTCCGCGGACAGTGCCGGTATCGCGCCCTGCTCCGCCCAGGTCGCGCTCGCGGTCGCCGAGACGGTCGACTCGCTGGAGCCGGCCAGGATCTGCGTCTGGCTGCGGCCCTCCGAGGCGAAGGCACGGCCCACGGGAACCGTCGTCGAGGCCTGGACGGTCAGGTCGGCCGAGCCGGCCGCCGCGTCCTCGGGCACGTCGAAGAACAGCCGGCTGCCGTTGACCGCGGTGGTGACGGCTCTGCCGGCCTTGTCGAGGATCCGTACCCCGCTGGTCGCGGCGTCCGCCGGCGGAGCCACCGTCACGGCGGCCGCGTTGGTGTGCACGGTCACCGGGCCGAGCAGTCCGCCGGGGCGGCCGGAGACCGCCGGCGGGTCGAGGGTCAGGGACGCCGCGGGCTCGGCCAGGTTGCGGGCGCTCTTCTCCAGGTGGTCCGCGAGCTTCTCGGCCTGCGGGTCGACGGCGTCCACGTCCGCGCCGTCCGAGTAGCGCCAGATGGCCACCTGGGTGCCGGCCGCCGCGTCCTGCTCGGTGAGGCCCCCGGCCACCCCCGCCCTGGCGGCGAGCGCTGCGAGGTCGTTGACCTGCGGGTAGGAGTTCTGGAGGATCCAACGGATCCTGCCCGCGTCCTTGTTGGCGCCGAGCGAGGTGCCGCTCCACGGGGTCTCGTGGTACTTGGCGTCCCGCTGGGTGGGGTTGTGCAGGTCCACGCAGTACGTCTGGAGGGTGCCGCCACCCTCGACGGACATCTCGAACAACCCCGCGGACACCGTCAGATCGCCGGTCGCGTCGTGTATCACGGCGTCGCCGTACGTCTTCAGGCCGCCTATGGTGGCGGTCGCCCCGCCCTGGGTCTGTGTCGCCGCGTCGGTGGTCGCGGGGGCGGCCGACGCGGGACCGGCCGCGGCCAGCACGCCGACGGCGACGAGCCCGGACACCACCGTCGAGGCGACGAGGCGGCCTGCCCCTCGCCCGCG
The DNA here is from genome assembly GCF_001685355.1 of Streptomyces lincolnensis. Taxonomy (GTDB): domain Bacteria; phylum Actinomycetota; class Actinomycetes; order Streptomycetales; family Streptomycetaceae; genus Streptomyces; species Streptomyces lincolnensis. The sequence continues at coordinate 3,695,822 of NZ_CP016438.1, forward strand.
CACCGACAGCGCGGAGAACGAAGAAAACACGGAATTCCCCTTCGAGCAGGACCTGTTGGCACGTGGGGGTAGGTCCCACCAGCAGAATCAATAGCCCCGAGAGCTGTGTTCGGCATCCTAGGGAAAGGGCGCACCACGCTTCCCTGTGATGCCGTCGGACGGCGGATCCGACTCGGAATCGTTATCGCCAAGATCACTTGCGAGCAGGGCTTATCGACAAATCCACCGCCATCGCGCGGCACGCTCTCGCCGATAAGCCGCAGTTCGGTCAGCCGCTCGTGGCGGCGCCGTATGCCTCGCTCACGTCTTCGCGTGACGTCATGTCACGGCGGCGGGTTCCGGATGCCGTTGGGCACCGGCGTCCGCACCAGGTGTCTCCCAGTCCGGCTCCGGCTGCCCGGCCGCACCGGCCCCGGCCACCGTCACCGCCTCCCCCGGTTTCGCGCGCCGGAAGGCCGAGGTGCCCCGTGCGAGGTCGTGGCCGATCGCCATCGCGTCGATGTCCACCGAGGTCCGGGGCTGCTGCCCCTCACGCACGTCCGTCCGCACCCTCAACCTGCCCTGCACGACGACCGGATCGCCCACGTTGAGCGAGGCCGTCGCATTGGTGGCCAGCTGCCGATTGGCCCACACCGTGAAGAAGTTGGTGTGGCCGTCCGTCCACACGTTCTTCTCGCGGTCCAGGTAGCGGGCGGTCACCGCCAGCCGGAACCGCGTGGACGCCCCCGTCGCGAGCTCCCGGTACACCGGCTGCGTGGCCACATTGCCCACCACCGCGACCATGGTCTCGTTCATCTCGAACCCCTCCCTCTCCCGGCCGCCGGGGCCGGGCGGACACACGTACGGGCCCGTCCCGTACGGCTGCTTCCGTCTTCGTCACGACCGCGTCCGCCGCGATCACGTGAAGCCAGACTGCCTCCGCCGGGCCGAGCCCGCCGAGCCCTGTGGACCACCGCCCCACCTGTGGATATCTCCGTCACCCGTACGAGGGAATCACCCCTACGAGGGACCCGGGCGCCGGCCCGTCGGGGCCCCCGGGTCAGACCCCCGCCCGGGGCACACCCTCGTCCGGGTCACACCCCCACCACCCGCCCGTACTGCTCCCGCACTTCCCGGTACCGCAGCAACTCCGCCGCCACCGGATCCAGCACCCGCGCCCGCCCACACCCCGCGGCCGCCTCCCGAAGCCGCCGCTCGGCCTCCGTGCCGTAGCGCCGGGCGGGCCCTCGTGCCGCGATCCGGCAGCTCCACTCGACGAGCGGGCCGCCGACGATGCCGGCCACCATCAGCAGCACCGGAACCCCCAGGTTCGGCGCCATGAACCCGATGATCTGCCCCAACAGCCACAGCCCGCCGAGGACTTGGAGGACTGTCATGGACGCCTGCGCCAGCACGGCCGCCGGCCACCAGCCCGGCCGCGGCGGCCGTCCCGGAGGCAGTCCGGCCCGCACCGCCAGCTCGTCCAGCGCCTCGGGCAGTCCCTGTGAACCGCGTACGGCCGCTTCCCGCACCGCCTGGGCCCACGGCGCCGGCAGCCCGGTCGAGGCCCGCTCGGCGAGCGTGCGCACCGCCTGCTCGACCCGCTGGCGCGCGGTGGCCTCCTCGTCCGCCTGGGCGCGCAACAGCACCCGTCCCGTGGCGGGTTCACGCCGGTCCTCGTACCAGCGCCACAACCGCAGCCAGGGCGTCCCGCACGCCCGTCCGGCGTTGCGCAGCCACGCGCGCTCGGCCGCCTCGCCCGCCGCGGTGGCGCCCACCGCCTCCGCGAGCCGGGCGGCGAACTCGTCCCGCGCCTCCTCGCTCAGCCCGGTGCGCCGCCCGGTGGCGTAGACGGGCCGCAGCCGCCACGCGGCGGCGTCCACATCGGCCGCGATCCGCCGCGCCGGGGCCCCGCGCTCCGCCACGAACTGGCCGAGCGCCTCCCGGAGTTCACCGATGCCGTCCCCGGTGAGCGCGGACAGCGCGAGCACGGTCGCGCCCGGTTCGCCGTATTCCCCGAGCGCGATCCCGTCCTCGTCGAGCAGCCGCCGCAGATCGTCGAGGACCTGTTCGGCGGCCTCCCCGGGCAGCCGGTCGATCTGGTTGAGGACGACGAACATGATCTCCGCGTGGCCCGCCATCGGCCGCAGATAGCGCTCGTGCAGGACGGCGTCGGCGTACTTCTCGGGATCGACGACCCAGATGACCGCGTCCACCAGCGCCAGGATCCGGTCCACCTGCTCGCGGTGCTGCACGGCCGCCGAGTCGTGGTCGGGCAGGTCGACCAGCACGAGCCCGCGCAACTGCGCCTCCGACTGCGCGCTCTGCACCGGCCGCCGCCGCAGTCGCCCCGGGACGCCCAGCCGGTCGATGAGGGTCGCCGCCCCGTCGCTCCAACTGCACACGATGGGCGCCGCCGTGGTGGGCCGTCGTACGCCCGTCTCCGAAATGGTCACCCCGGCCAGCGTGTTGAACAGCTGGGACTTGCCGCTCCCGGTCGCGCCCGCGATCGCGACGACGGTGTGCTGCCCGGACAGCCGCCGCCGCGCCGCCGCCTCGTCCAGCACCCGGCCCGCCTCGGAGAGCGTCCGGCTGTCCAGCCGCGTACGCGAGAGCCCCACCAGTTCGCGCAGCGCGTCGAGCCGGGAGCGCAGGGGACCGTCGTAGGCCAGCGGGGTCACCGTCTGGGGGGCGGACGCCCTGGTCTCCAGTACGACGGGCTGCGCGGCGGCGGTCTCCTCGGTGACGCGACGCGCGATGAGGCCGTCGTCCCAGGAGCCCTCGGACTCCGCCTTCACGCGCGCGTGGCGGCCGTCCGAGCGCTCCTCGGTCCGTGCGGGCTCCTCGGGCACCGTGTCGCCGGCGGGCTTGTCCCCCGCCGCGCCGCGGTCCACATCGCCGTCCGCATTGCTGTCCGCATTGCTGTCCGCTTCGGCATCCCCGGGACCGTCGCCCTCGGACGCACCCTCCGCGGACGCGGTTTCGGAGACATCGTCGGATACGGCGTCCTCGGCCGGCGCGGGCCCGGAATCACCGACGCCCGCGTGATCCGCGTGATCCGCGCGATCGGGATGATCCGTGGGTTCCGTGTGGTCCTGGTCCTGGTCTGTGACGGCGGTCACCGGTCACCTCTCCTTCTGCAGCACGGACAGCGCGGCGATGAGTTCGGCCTGGGGCTCGGGGTGGACTTCCAGCGCGTCGAGGGGGGCGAGGCGGCGTTCGCGTTCGGCGTGCATGACCCGGTCGAGATGGTCGGCGAGCAGCCGCCCGCCCCGGTCACGCAGCCGCAGCGCCCCGTGCGCGCCGATCCGTTCGGCGAGCCCCTCCCCGCCGGGCCGGGCCCGGCGGCCGCCCAGCAGCGCGGTGGCGACGAGCGCGGCGATCACCTCGGGATCCGGCGCGACAGAGCGGTCGAGGTCGCGGATCTCCTCCTCGGCGAACTCCTCCAGCTCCCGCCGCCACCGCCGTACGGCCATCCCGATCCGGTGCTCGGCGCTCTCCAGGGACGGATCCCGGCCGCTCAACTCCGGGGCGTCGGCCGCCGGTTCGCGCCGCCAGGCCTCGTCGATGCGCTCGTCGGCGGCGGTGATCGCGCACAGCAGGAGCGCGCCCAGACTCTCCACCAGGGCGTCGAGCAGCTCGCTCGCGGTGCAGTCGAGCGGGAAGGCCCGCCAGCGCTTGAGCGCGTCCCCGGCGAGCACGGCCCCGGTCTGCAAGCGCCCCCGCACGCGCGCGTACTCGCTGTCGTACGCCGAGTCGACGGCGGAGGTGAGCCGCAGGGCGGCCGCGTACTGCGCGGCGGCGGCGCCTGCCAGCTCGGGCATCCGGGACTTGAGCGAGTCCAGGACGCCGTACGCCGTGCGCGCCAGGGAGTGCTGACGGGCCGCCGGATCCTGCGCCTGCTGGACGAGCCAGGTGCGCAGCGAGGCCACGGCGGTGGCGGGCAGCAGCCCGCCGCCCCAGGCCGACTCGGGCAGCTCGGGCACGGTGAAGCGGGGCACGTCACCGAGTCCGGCCTTGGTGAGCAGCGCTCCGTACTGGCGCGAGACCTCGGAGACGACCTGGTGGGGCACCCGGTCCAGGACGGTCACGAGGGTGGCCCGGTACTCCTTGGCGGTGCGCAGCAGATGCCAGGGCACGGCGTCGGCGTAACGGGCGGCCGTGGTCACCATCACCCAGATGTCGGCGGCGCAGATCAGTTCGGCGGCGAGGACACGGTTGTCCGCGACGAGGGAGTCGATGTCGGGCGCGTCCAGGAGGGCGAGGCCGGGTGGCAGGGTGTCGGCGGTCTCGATCCGCAGCACGCGCGCGGGGTTCTCGCCAGGCAGCAGGAGCTCGTCATCGGGCTCCTGTTGGGGCACCCACACGCGGGTGAGGTCGGGCAGCACCCGCATGCCGCTGAACCAGTGATGGTCCTCCGGATGGCAGACGAGCACGGGGGTGCGTGTGGTCGGCCGCAGCACGCCCGCCTCGCTCACCCGCCGTCCCACAAGAGAGTTGACGAGCGTCGACTTGCCGGCCCCGGTGGAACCGCCCACCACGGCCAGCAGCGGCGCTTCGGGCTGTCTCAACCGGGGCACCAGATAGTCGTCGAGCTGGGCGAGCAGTTCGTCGCGGTTGGCACGCGCGCGTGGCGCACCCGCCAGGGGCAGCGGAAAGCGTGCGGCGGCGACACGGTCGCGCAGGGCGGAGAGTGCGTCGAGCAGCTGAGGCCGTACGTCCAAGGTCACCACATGCGAAGAATGCCCAATTTTAGGGGAATTCTGAAGCATATGAGCATGTCTGCGCGCCGACGGAACACAAGGGACGGAAGGGGCGACTGGGACAGAGGCACAGTCCAGGCATAACGAGTGCACAACACCCGGGGCGCAAGACGCCAAAAGCGGTGCACGATTCGTACCTGCCTGCGATTATCAGGACCGCTTCACCGAACCTCCACATCGAGCCACGGAGGCGAAGCAACAGGGACAAGGATGCGGGAGCCCTATCCTTGTCCCCGGCAACGTCACGGAACCGCCCACACCCGGGCACCCACGACAGCGGCCACACACCGGCCCCCGTAGCTCAGTGGATAGAGCAGGCGCCTTCTAAGCGCTTGGCCGCAGGTTCGAGTCCTGCCGGGGGCGCAAGTCTCGGCCCTCCCATCGGGAGGGCGTTTTTGCTGCTCAGAGCCGGTATAGCTGGGCACGACGAAGCCCCGGGCACTCCCCTGGCGATCAAGGGAGCACTCCGGGGCCGTCCGGTTGTCACCGGGTTTTTGCGGGTGGCCGTGTCGAATACGTGTCGAAGTTCTTTGGCCGAAGATCAACCAGCGTCGGGCAGTTCGGGGAGGTCTCCGGCGGCTTCAAGGCGCTTCTTCAGATCCGGCAGTTGCCCATCGACACACCGGGCGTAGGTGGCGAGCAGCACAGGCACGCTGTTGCCGGCCCACTCGGCCACCTGCGCGGGCGGGATCCCGTCGTTCAGCCATTTGGTGAGGCGGGTGTGTCGGATGTCGTACACGCGTTTGCCGGTCGGCGAGTCGAAGACGTGCGGAGCCAGGACCGTCTGACGAGCGCTACGCCAGGCTCGTCGGATCACTGAGCCCGCCAGGATGCCGCCGTTCTCGCCCTGGAACAGAAGCGCGTTCTCCCAGGAGGAGTTTCCCGAGCTGCTGGCCCGTCGGCCGGCGTAGTCCGACACGTGAGGCATCAAGGACGCAACCAGGCGCGTCGGTGCCGCGCGACGGCGTAGATGCGTTCCACTTGATCAGGCGTCAGCTTGCCGGTGAGAGGCGCCAGGGCTGAGACCTCGCGCTCCTGGTAGATCCGTACGGTGTACTGCGTGGCCGCGCGGTGCAGTGCGGTGATCCCGACGAAGACGAGGACCGGTTCCACCGGGACGGGGAACCCGCAGTGCCGTTCCAGCACGCCTTGGACGTAGGCCGCTTCCGCCTTACTGGCCGCCGCGTACGGGACGGGTTGCCCGTTGTTGACCTTGGCCATGGTGTCCCCGACCCAGACCGAGGCACCTTGGTGGTGCTTGGTGTTGATGGCGAACACGCCACCGGGGCCGATCAATAAGTGATCGATGTCCCCGCCGTTGGACTTGGGCACCCCGTGCAACACCCGCCAACCGTGCGCGGTAAGACGTTGCAGCTCCCGTCCCACGCGCCGTTCACCCGCAAGGCCGGTGTACCAGCTGTCCCATTCCGAAGGGCGGCGAAGCATCCTCGACCAGAGCCGGTCGGCCGCCGACGGACCACGAGCGGCGATCGTCTCCAGTACGGCCGCGCCGGGACGGTTCTCCGCCAAGTCGTCGGCAACAGTGAGATCCGGCAGAGGGGTCGGCCGATCACGCTGGGGCGGCACGCTGCGCACATCGGACCGCGGATGCGACCTTCCAGCAGACGGCGCTACCGCCGCCGGGCCGGACTGCTGCGAGGGAGGACGTATCGTCGCCGAGTCACCGAGATACCTCCGCAGCAGAGCCACAGCCTCGCGCCGATACTTCTCAACCTTGATCGTGATGACCTTCGTCGGCCGATCCGCCCACGCAACGGCGGTCCCGTCGGGCAGATTCACATAAAGCCGATCCTTGCCGTGCCGCTTCCACGAGTTCACCGTGAGATGGCTCATGGGCGCCCCCCATGCGTGTCGTCCCCAAACACATGGGAGCAGCCGATCACGCACCCGGCAAGAACGCGTTGCGGTCAGAGTTTCCCTACGTCTATCAAGGCTCGCTGCGCTCGCTCGGCCGGTGGGCAACGGCGCTCTTCGATCGCTGGCCGCGACTCCCGCCCAAGCGCATCAACGGCCGCTTCCGGCTCGCATGCCGCCGCCACCACGATCCGGCCTCGGAGAGGGAAAAGAACAACAGCTGCCAAACCCCAACGCTCCCGTTTCAGGGGCCATCACGCACCCCTTTCCACCCAGTTGCCTACACACGTAGGTCGGATCACCGAGGGCCGCGCAAGCGCGGCGGCGCCGGCCGGTCGCCGCCGCGCCGCCTCCATGTCTCCGCCACCGGCCGCGCCGCGCCGCCCGTCCGTCGCCACACGCAGCGGCCACATACCAACACGGGCACGGGGGCAGATGTGATCCCCAACGGTGCACGTAAAAGACGCTTTGTGCTACCGAAAGAGGCCGGATCGTGGTGGCGGCGGCACGCGGACCGACGCTGCCAGATACGCAGGCGTTCGAGCGGCGCGACGAGTCGGCGCCAAGCCACCGGCCGGACGGCGGACGCGGCCGTCAAGGAGGGGAAACCCGACGTGGCCGGGGTGATCGACTCCGTGACTTTAGCCAGCCACTTTGGGGGGAGCCTCGAAGATCATGGCCCCAACGTCGTGCTTTAACCTCGATCTTTCGTGACGGTCCACCGACGTAGTCGGTGGACCGTCACGAAAGATCGAGGTTAGGGGCCAGCCCCCGGCACACTTCAAGCATGACTGCAGAGCAGGCGACCGTGATCGCCGCCTTGATAGGTGTCGTGGGTGTGCTTGCTGGCGTCTGCTTCGGGCGTTGGCAGGTTCGGGACGAGGCGGTAGTGGAGCACGAGCAATGGCTCCGAGGGCAACGGCAGGAAGCCTTTACAGTTCTTCTCGCTTCCTGGGACGCAAGCATCTTGAAACTTATCGATCTACCACCCTCAAACGACGAGGAGTGGGATCATCGGGAGGCCACATACGAGGGCGATCTAATCGAGGCGACGGAAGAGTACATCTGGAACAAGTCCCTCAAGATCAAGGGGGACCTCGACCAGCCCCTTGAGCGAGTACAACTGCTGGGTCCCAACATCGTTGATGCGGCATGTGTCGCCCTCGCCGGCACGGCGGAGACGGTAGTCCAAAAAGTTCGTCAGGTCCGGTTTCCGCTGGACGAAGCAGCCACTGAGGAACTGGACGAGCTGCGAGAACGCGCCGATGCAGCACGCACAGTGTTCTTCAACGCCGCTCGCCAGGTAATCCACACCCCGCCGAGCCCAAGGCAGAGAAAGTGGATCTTCGGACGGATAGCATGATGCGCCTCGGCTCCTCGCTGCGATACAGCAATGAAGTACAGCAACCGCAACGACCACTTCGGTGCAAGGGCAACCGCCCCTGACCCATGCACGCTCCATACGACCGTCAATGACCGCTCCACACAGAGCTACGGATCAGAAGGTGCCCGTGCCCCTGCCGTGCCCGATCGACCGGCAATTGGCGGGGAACCACGGTGGTTGACGGACAGAGCACACGAGAACGGCCCCCGACCGAGTTACCTGGTCGGGGGCCGCTGGGGTTTGAACCCACGGTGACTTGCGCCACAACGGTTTTCGAGATCGATGAATGTCGACACCAGACGAAGGCTTGCCTCGGCCATTGAGACTCCACCAACCTACGAAGCAAGGCCTGTTGGCCAGCCTAATCCGTGTTGGCATGGTAGAGAACTACGATGTCTGACACCGACACGGCCGCGCCGACACCACCACCCTCGCCCTTAATTATAAGAATGTTCTTGGATTCTCTGACCGCGTGAGCGTCTAAGACTTCATGCCACGAACGAAGCGCATCCAAGTCTGACCGCGATTCTAGCGAGAAGTTGATTGAAAGCCCGGGGTTGTCGTTTATCTGCATGGTGAGGGATATGTTCCCAGACATCGCCACCTTGAACATCAGAACGGACTTCCGTTCAGGGTCCAGATCGGGCAAGTCGAAGGTGCGCGTGGTTCTGTTGCTGGTCGAATCTGGTAGACGAAAAGCGTCGTCTGTACCTCCAACAGCAACGAATTGGGCGAACTGCGCCATTGATCGCTCCCCTTACTTCGATTGGAGGCCGAGCCGTCGTAGGCAACGGCGGACCGCGGAGTTGCCCTGCGGCAGTGCCTCTGGGCGCGGCAAGTCTCGAATCTACTCGCACGAGAGGGCCCCCAACAGGGGCCACGCGGGCCCAATTGAGGAAACGAGACGCTTCACAGCCCTAGCTGCACAACAGTGAATTATAGTAGCCACAGCGGTCCGTCTCGCCTCTATAATGCCGATTGGCAACCCGGCGGCGACTCGTGTAGTCGGGAGTATCCTTCTGACATAAGCCGCGGATTAGAAACTCTCACATTCGAGTCCTATCGAGCACGCCAGTCAAGGCCCTCCGTGGATCATCCAGGGAGCCTCTCGCCTGCAGGGCAGTATCTCGCAACTTCAACTTGTGCATCCTGAGCTACGAAGCCACTCACAGGCCACACGACGCTCAACCCCCTCTTTGGATCGCACGGGTAGATCAATAATTCTGCACCTAAAAGTAACAAGAAGCGCTCAGAAGGTTGACACTATCTTTAACTGAGTGCAGCCTTGGGTCGCTCAAGCTAGGCAAAATCTAATTGGAAGGTGAAAAATGGATCAGGAAGCTGTTGGTGCTGCAACTCCGGAGGTCGGAACCGAGATAAAATTCCCTGGCAATGTACTTAGGGTTCGCTATTCTATCGGGGCGTATATGCGGTGGGACGAACCTGGCCGATTCGGCGTTGTAGCGCAGCGAACAATCGGGCTTGCGCCTCCTGCACCCCAATGGCCAAATGTCTGCACTCCAACGCGGCTTCTCGACCTAATGGGCTACGCCACGACGGGATCTGACGGTTCGACGATCATACATGTGCGTAACTTCGTCTGCTGGGACGAATGGAAGATTGCGTCAGAAGACGAGGTCTGGGTTACAGCTACGGTCCGGTCCGACGATCCCGTGTTCTTAACTCATGTGGTTCAGGTGCCGCCACCCGTGCTGCCCGGTCCACCACCACCGCCGACCGAGGTCGACCTACAGATACGGATCTTTTCCTGGGATGGAGCCGGACAGCCCAAGCCAAATGTCAATTTCACATGGCGTGCTGTTTTGAGTGTGTCTCTTCCGAGCGGGGAGGGGTAGTACATAGCGGAATCCAACCGGAACGACTGTGTGGCCCTACTCGAAGAAGCGTGCCTCATGCTCTATTCCTGGGTGGCCGCCCCTGCACACGAGCCCGACATGGCGCCACGCGCTGACGCAGTCGCTCGAGCTGAGCGCGTCTGACCACCAGGAGACTGGCGGCGAGGCTGTGGACCATTCGTGGACCGGTCACCCGATAATCGGTGCGCGCAGAGGCAGTGACCTGTGCACATGTCTGAGACCGAAGCGCCCTCCGGAGCCGTTGCTGTACAGCAACGAAGTACAGCAACCAACTCCGCCCAGTAGCACGCCTTGGAAGCCCCAATGTGACTGCTATGACCGGCACTGACCGATCCAAATAGAGCTACGGATCAGATAGCCGTTCGCCGACTGTCTAGCTGACGCTGGGTTCCTTGGCTGGCACCCGTTGACCTGATCCCCGAGGGCACCACGAACCTGGGAGGGGTGCAAGGTCGTTCATCCGGCAGGGTGCTCCACCTTGCACCCCTCCCAGAACCGTGGCGGGCGGAGCCCATCAGGACAACGGGCACCGACCAAGGAGACGCCATGCAGGAAGCACACAGGCTGATGAAGTTCGCACTCGAAGCCACGCCGGACGGAGGCGCGAGGCTCCTGATTCGCACCATCGTCCCGGCCGAGGACGCACCCAGGGCGCTCTACGAGACCGTCATCGACATCGAGCCGCGCATGGCTGACATCGTGCGGAGCCAAGTACTGCGCGAGATCCCCGACCGGCCGAAGTCTCAGCGGTCCCGGGAAGAGATCAAGGCAGACGTCGCGCAGCGCATGGTCGAGATAGAGGTCGCGCTCTTCGGGTGAGCGTCACGGGCCCCGGCTCAGGTCGGGGCCCAGCCTCATCCGAAGGGGACTGCGGTACAGCACGGAAGTACAGCAACCGTGGCGACCGCAGGTGACGGTCCCGGACCGCTGCCAACCCCATGACCAAGTCGGGAGACCTCAACGGACTTCGTGCCCGTAGTTCGCATAGAGGGGGCGTTACGCAAGATCTACCACAGGCGCCGTACTTGGCTGCCGGACGGCACCACCTGTCGGCTTGACTCGGCCGTTGAGACTCCGCTGATCGATCTGCCTCAATCAGCGATGCCGCGAAGATGGTGGTTGCAGATCGTCACGCATCACCTGTTGCAATGCTTCCATGCCTGCGAGAAACGGATCCCGTACCGCTGCATATTCGGCAGATTCCGGGCGAAGAGACTCGACAGCAAGGGTTTCTCGAATGACACGGAGCCGCTCAAAGACCGGTAGGGCGGTTTGATAGACGTGATCGGGTGCGACGATAGCCAATTCTCGCAGCATGGACGCGGCATCACTATGTTGAGGGTCGCTATGGAAGGCGTCGTGCACTCTGTCTCGTCGGACATCCGCCGGGTGATCACGAAACGCCCCAACGATCATCCTGCTGTGCGTATGCGCCAGAGACGTCAGGAAGCGTGCATATACACCCCGCTTCGTCTCGCCCCAGTATCGATCTTGTTCTCTGCGTGACCGAGCGAGATCCGTGACGAGCGTTGTCCCGACACCGAAGATGGCTCCGATGGCGGCAACCGCGAGAGTCCCCAGCTCCATACAGGAAGCGTACGACCCTCACAGGTTGACGAGGGCGAGTACGGATCGTTCGTAGATCCAATGGCTGGTGGCGTGCCCTCTGTCTACCGTCACCTATGAAGATCGAGTCGAATACGTGTCGAAGATGCACAACTTGATTGATCTACCAGCCAGGACTGCGCAGGTCAGCCATACGGTGACGCTGCACCAGGTGAGCGCCTTCTAAGCGCTTGGCCGCAGGTTCGAGTCCTGCCGGGGGCGCAAGTCTCCGCCCTCCCCTCGGGAGGGCGTTTTTGCTGTCTACCGCTCAACGGGCTCAGGCCCGGCGAGTTTGTCCAGAAGTCGGCGTTCCGCTTCGGTGAAGCACGGCTCGTCGAGGGGTGGGCGCAGCGGGCCGGCGAGGGCCGTCAGGAGCATGCGCGGGCCGACGAGGGACGTGGGCGGGGCCTGGAGGGCCAGGACGTCCGTCAGGGCCGTGGCCGCGTGGAAGGAACCCGTCGCGGTGCGGGACAGGCGGCTGACGTAACGGTGGAGAAGCCGGTCGGCGACGCCGGGACGTCTGCCGTTCGTGGTGGAGAAGTGGATGTCCTGCCCGGTGGAGAGCGCCCAGGCCGCGTCCACCGACCGGGCGACGGCCCGCTGGGCGCGCCGGGCGAGACCTGGAGCCGGGCCGTCCGCCCACACGTCCCGCAAGGCCAACGCCCCCTGCACGGCCACCGACATCCCCTGCCCGTACACGGGGTTGAAGGCCGCGACGGAGTCCCCGAGCGCCACCAGCCCCTCCGGCCACGCCCGGAGCCGTTCGTAGTGGTGGCGGCGGTTCGCGGTGCTGTGGGTGACGGCGACGTCGGTGAGGGGTTCGGCGTGGGTGAGGAGGTCGGCCAGGACGGGGTGGCGCAAGGTGCGGGCGAAGGGCACGAAGGCGTCCGGGGCACGGGTGGGACGGCCGCCGGGCGCACCCATCAGGCTGACGTGCCAACGGCCCCCCTCGATCGGCAGGATGCCGCCCGATTTCGCGGGCCCCGGCAGCCGCGGGTCGGCCTGCACCCCGACGAAGGGCCAGTCCCGGGCGGGGACGGGAGCCCGATACACCCGGCTGGCGTAGACCAGCCCGGAGTCGACCTCGTCCTGCGTGAGACCGGTGATGCCCAGCCCCTCCAGCCACCGGGGCAGACGGGTGGCCCGGCCGGAGGCGTCGACGACGAGATCGGCCCGCAGGTCCGTCTCCGTACCGTCGGCGGCACGCAGCCGCACACCCGTGACGGCACGGCGGTCGCCCAGCAGCCCGACGACCTTGGTGTGCGTGCGCAGACCGACCCGGGGGTCCGCGAACACCTGCTTCCGGACGACGGAGTCCATCAGGTCCCGGCTCGCGCTGATCAGCTGGTGGGTGGAGCGCCGCCAGCGCCGATACCAGCCCTCGGGCGAGTGGACGACCATGTTCGTGGTCACGGGGATGCGGTGCGCGCCCGCGGCCGTCAACAGGTCACCCGTGCCCGGCAGCAGCGCCTCGACCGCCTCGATGCCGCCGGTCTGGAGGAAGTGGATGTGGACGGCCTGCGGCACCCCGGTACGCGGCTCGGGCCCCTCGGGCACCTCATGGGCCTCGACGATCTCGACTGAGCCGACTGAGCCCACGTGATCCTTCACGGCGGCCGCCGCCAACATGCCGGCCATGCTCGCCCCGACGACCACGACACGACAACCACCCGCACGCGACGCACGTAACCCATCACTCATACCCGAGATCCTCCCAGCCCCCACCGCCCCACCGCCCTCACACGAACGCCCCGTAAAGTCGGCCCCCTTGACCGGAGAGGAACCGAAGGGACCCGACGTGCCGCTGCGCTGTGCCGTGCTCGACGACTTCCAGCAGGTGGCGACCGAGCTCGCCGACTGGTCACCGCTCGCGGACGAGGTGGAGGTCGTCTCGTACGACACCCACTTCCCCGACGAGGACACCCTCGCCGCGGCCCTCGCGGACGCCGACATCGTGGTCACCCTGCGCGAACGCGTCGCCTTCCCGGCCTCCCTGATCGCCCGTCTCCCCCGCCTGAAGCTGCTCGTCGCCTCCGGCATGCGCAACTCCGTCATCGACTACGCCGCCGCCGAGGCGCACGGCGTCACGGTCTGCGGTACGGCGAGCTCGTCCACCCCGCCCGTCGAGCTGACCTGGGCCCTGCTGCTGGGCCTGGCCCGCGGGATCGTCGAGGAGAGCGGCGCCCTGCGCGACAACGGCCCCTGGCAGCGGACGGTCGGCGCCGACCTGCACGGCCGCCGCCTCGGACTCCTCGGCCTCGGCAAGATCGGCAGCCGGGTGGCCCAGGTCGGCCTCGCCTTCGGCATGCGGGTCACCGCCTGGAGCCAGAACCTCACCAAGGAACGCGCCGACGAGGTGGGCGTCGACCTCGCGCCGTCCAAGGAGGACCTCCTCGCCGGCAGCGACTTCGTCTCGGTCCACCTCGCGCTCGGCGACCGCACCCGCGGACTGCTCGGCCCGGCCGAACTCGCCCTCCTCAAGCCGACCGCCTACCTGGTCAACACCTCGCGGGCCGCCATCGTCGACCAGGACGCCCTCCTCGCCGCCCTCCGCGAGGGCCGGATCGCCGGCGCCGGAGTCGACGTCTTCGACACCGAGCCCCTCCCCGCCGGCCATCCGATGCGCACGGCCCCCCGCCTGCTGGCCACACCCCACCTCGGCTATGTCTCCCGCGCCAACTACGAGACGTACTACGGCCAGGCGGTCGAGAACATCCAGGCGTTCCTGGCGGGTTCTCCGCTACGGCGACTGCCCTGACGCCACCGTGCCTCCCGGCCTCCCGGCCTCCCTGCCTCCGTGCTCCCGTGCCTCCGCGCCGCGCCGCCGACCCGGACCTCTGTTCAAAAAGAGTGATCCCCGCCCGATCGCCGTTACCAGCCGTGAGTGACGGCGTTGAAGGGGAAGTGCGACGGCGCGTCCTGCCGTCGTGCTCACCGAGTCAAAGGAGAACGTGATGTCTCGCATCGCGAAGGTCGCTGGTGTCGCCCTCGGCACCGGTGCCGCGGTCCTCAGCGGCGCCGGCCTGGCCATGGCCGACGCGGGCGCCGAGGGCAAGGCCGTGCACTCCCCGGGCGTCCTGTCGGGCAACCTGGTCCAGGTTCCGGTCAACGTCCCGGTCAACCTCTGCGGCAACACCGTCGACGTGATCGGCCTGCTGAACCCGGCCTTCGGCAACACCTGCGTCAACGACGGCGGCCACGGCAAGGGCCACCCCGGCCCGGGTGCCGGCTACGGCCACTGATCGACCGTACGCGTGAAAGAGCCCCGGCATCTCCGAGCGCCGGGGCTCTCTCATGTACACGGACCGCTCTCTCATGTCCACGGACCGACCGCACCAGGCCGGCGCCGGGACCGCGCCGGGACCTCCTACGCGTACCGGTAGATCCGGCTGTGGTCCTCCAGCGCGTCCGGCGTCACGTCCCACGGCGGCAGCTTCTCGTGCCGGGCGACGATCCGCCGGTACTGGGAACTGCCCGCGGCGGGCGGCTTGGCGGGCAGGTAGCGGTGGTCGCCGTGGCGGCGCTGCCAGCGGGACCAGCACAGGTCGACGAAGGCGTGGTGCATCCAGAAGACGGGGTCGTTGACGGACGCGCCGCCGACCATGACCCCGCCGACCCAGCGGTGCACCCGGTTGTGATTGCGCCAGGCGGTGGGCCCCCGCCCGCTCCCCCACCCCTCCAGCTTGTTGCGGAACCCCTTGCCGGACGTCGAGTCCCAGGGCGAGCTGTCGTAGACCGGGTCCGCCAGGGCCCGCTCCAGGTCGCTCTTGGTCGGCAGCGCGATCGGGTCGGCGGACCGGCCGAGGTCCCGGGTGAGGTACTCCTCGTCGGTGATGTTCTCCCGCAGGGTCCAGTTGCCCTCCCGGTAGGCGAACGGGCCCGTGGTCACCTGCCGGTCGGAGCGCCGCCCGGTGCCGCCGAGCAGGTCCTTCGTCCAGGGCGCCGACGTCGTCGTACGGTCGCGCGTCCAGTCCCAGTACGGCACGGTCACCGAGGAGTCGACGCGGCGCAGCGCCCGCTCCAGCTCCAGCAGGAACCGGCGGTGCCAGGGCAGGAAGGAGGGCGCCATGTGCGCCGTCCGCAGTCCGCCCTCGCCGTCGGAGACGTAGTACTCGATGTGCATCCGTACGAACTCGTCGTACTCGCCCCTCCGTTTGACCTCCAGCAGCGCCTTCACGAACCGCCGTTTCTCGGCGGCGGTCAGCGTGCTGACGTCCCTACGCGTGTACGCCATCGTGTCCCCCCATGTCTTCGGGTCCCCTCTCGCGCAGCTGCCCCGGCCCCAGTTCGTCGACCGCGGCGCGGGCGGCCTCCAGGGGTGTGGCGTACGACCGGTAGTGGTCGACCATGCTCAGCCAGGTGCCGTCGGCGCGGCGCATCAGATGCAGCGGCCGTCCGTCGACGGTGACCTGCCAGCGGCCGTCGCCCAGGACGCGTCCGGCGGCGGCCGCCGACGTCCTGATGCCGCGGATGTGGCGGCCCCGGTAGGTCTCGTCGAACACGACGTCCGCGGGCGGCTCGGCCGCGCGCAGTGAGCGGGAGACGGCGGCGAACGGGAGGAACGCCACCGCGACGGCCGCCGGTCCGACCAGGCCGAGCAGCAGGTCCCGCCGGCTCCGCGCGGGCCCGCCTCTCGCCTCGCGCGCTACCGAGGGTTCCCCGCCGACCGGTGCTCCGCCGACACTCATGACCATCGCCTGCTCCTCGTCCGGGTGGCTGCGCTTCGTTTGTCGTAGCGGTAACCGTCCGGCGGGCCCTGCGGTCACCGTCCGGCGGCCGCGAGGTGAACACGCGTACCCGGACAGCCGACGGGCCCGGGCGTGTTCGCCCGGGCCCGTCCGATCGGCGGGTCGGCCGGTCCTAGAGGCCGGCCCCCGTGGCAAGGTTCGCGCCCGGCACGGTCTGGAGGACCGGGGCGAGCACGCCCACCTGCGGAAGCTTGACGTCCGGCAGACCGAAGTTCTCGGGCTTCGGCGGGGTCAGCGGCGCGTCCACGCTCAGGCCGGGGCCCAGGGTGCGCAGGTCGGAGACGGGCGCCTCGACGGCCACGTGGTCGAAGTCGTCCCCGAGGATGTGCGGCAGCGGCGCGCGCAGGCCGGCGCCGGGCAGCGCACCGCTGACCGGCAGCTGCGGGATGACCCGCTCCGGCAGGAGGCGCCCCTCGACGTACTGCGGTCCCTCGGGCGCGCCCGGCACGAGCAGCGGGATCTCCCCGCCGAGCTTGGGCAGCTCCATGTTGAGGGAGTTCTCGATGCCCTCCAACGGCACGGGGACCGGAACCGTGTCCACGGCGGCGGCGGGGGCGGCGGCACCCATCGCGGCCGCCACGCCCGTGATGACGGCGGCAAGGGTTCCTCGGGTGGTCGACTTCATGGCAGGTACGGTCCTTTTCGGGGTTCGGGAACTCAACGTCCGTACCGCGTAACGATCCTGGGACAGTCTCCAGCGCAAGAATCCCCCGACTGCCGCAGTAGTACGACGTACGCCGGAGGAATTGTCAGTTCGTCCAGAAGTCCCACCAACGCGTCAGAATCAGCATTCCGACGATTCCGATGTGCACCAGCGGGAACATCCAGGTGAATTCGTCGAGGAACGATCGGAATCCGGCCGGCGCGGGCAGGAACCGCCGGCGTACGGCGAAGGACGTCACGTACCAGAACATGAGGATCGTGGCGACCCAGGCCAGGCAGCACCACAGACACAGGGCGTTGATCCGGTAGAGCGACTCGAACTGGAGCCAGGAGACGAACCCGACGCCGAACAGACAGCCCGCGGCGAAGGTCAGCCAGTACCAGCGGGGGAAGGCGGCGCCGGCCAGCAGGCTCGCGCCGACGCAGACGACGACGCCGTAGGCGACCAGGCCCAGCATCGGATTGGGGAACCCGAAGGCCGAGGCCTGGTCGCTCGTCATGACGCTGCCGCAGGACACCACCGGGTTCAGGCTGCATCCCGGCGTGAAACCGGGATCCTCCAGCAGCTTGAACTTGTCGAGGGTGATGACCCAGGAGGCCAGCAGCCCCGCGGCCCCCGTGAGCACCAGCAGGACGGCGAACGCGCGACTGCCGCCCGCGGCGCGTTCCATCAGCCGCGCAGGCTGCGGGCGGGGAGGACGATGTGGGCGGCCGCGTTCAGGGTCTCCTCGGCGCCCGCGAAGGCGGCCAGCGCCTCCGGCTCGATCGGCTTGCCCGGCTCGGCCTCGGGCCAGGGGCGGGTGGTGAACACGAAGTAGGCGAAGCCGCGTTCGCCGACGGCCGCGAGCCACTCCGGGGGCGGGGCGCACTGGGCGTTGAAGCCCGGCATGGTGACGACGGCCGAGCCTGACTCGACGAGCAGGCTGACCGGCAGGCTCGGCCGGCCGTTGCCGTCGACGAGGTCGCCGCCGACGGGCAGGCCGTTGTTCTCCAGCAGGGCTTCGACGGCGGCCGTGGAGCCCTCCGGGCCCTCGGCACCGTCGCCGAGGGAGTAGGCGAGCAGGTAGGGCATGTCGCCGTCGGGGGCCTCGCCGCTCCAGGCCATGACGACGAGGGTGCCCAGGTCCGCGGCGCGGAAGGGGCGGGTTTCGCTTGAGGTTGAGGTCACCGCGCGACCTTATCGACGCCCCTGAATACGGCCGGACGTGTTCTCACCCGACCGGGCGATCGGGCACGGCCTGTCCACACGAACGAGGGACCCCACTCGAACAGCGCGAAGGGCCGGTCCCGTACGGATCGGCATGCCGGTACGGAAACGGCCCTTTCGGCGCCCTTCGGCACCTGTCGGCATCCTTCGACACCTGTCGGCGCCCGTTCGGCGCCCTTTCGGCGCTTTGCGCGCGAGAGGTGTTTCAGCCCTGGAGGGGAAGCCCGCCGAGCAGTCCGCCGGAGTTCAGGGTGGTCGTCGCGTCCTTCACGGTACTGAGCACGGAGTCCTTGTTCTCGGTGTCGAGCGCGTCCGACTGGTGCTGGAGCGGCATCACGTCGCGGGGCTGAATGTCGCCACTGGTGAGCGTGTTCACGGCGCCGTTGAGGCTGGTGGGCGTGACGTCGGCGGCGTCGTAGGCGAACGCGGGCGCGGCGGCACCGGCGAGAACCACGGAACCGGCAACTACAGCGGCAGCCTTCAGGGACTTCATCGCGTTCCTTTCTTCGGCAACTCATGTCACCAGAGGGAATTCTGACGCCGTGCCTAACGAGCCCTCACCGGAGCGGAAACTCCGTACCCGGTAATTGGGGTAATTGGGCTGTCATGAAAAAGCCGTTGTGCCGGCCTCTCGTGGAGACCGGCACAACGGGGTCGCGTACGCCTACGACGTGGGGAGCGGACCGGTCGGCAGGCTCGGCAGTGTCGGCAGCGCCGGCAGGCCGGGCAGGTTCGGGACCGGCAGGCCGCCGCCGAGGAGTGTGGCCGCGACCAGGTTGACCAGGCCGGTCAGCACACCGGTGAGGGCCGCCACCACCTGGGTGACATCGCCGGACTGGGCCGCCTTGAGCAGGGTGTCGACGGCCTTCTGGAGGGCGGCGACCGCGTCGCCCACGAGGTCGGCCGGGAGCTGCGCGGCCGCTGCCTGGGCGGCGCCGTTCTTCGCGGTCGGCAGCGTCGGCACGGTCGGCACGGTCGGGAGCGTGGGCAGGGTGCTCGTGGCGGGCGGGGCCACGGGCGGTGTCGCCGGTGCCGCCGGGGCCGCCGCGGTGACCTTGGCGAGGGCTTCCTTCACGGCGTCGCCGAGCTTGGTGGCCTCCTCGGCGGAGAGCTGGCCGTTGTCGGCCTTGAGGACGGCGTTGAGCAGGTCGGTGACCGGGGTGAGCACGGCCCCGAGGTTGCCCAGGCCCTTGACCTGGGCGAGGAGTCCGTCCGCGCCGGGGACGGGCGCCTGCGCCGCCTGGACGCTCTTGGTGGACGGGTCCCGCTCGGCCGCCGCCGCGGCCGGTCCGGCGATGCCGACGAGGAGGATGGCGCAGAGGGCGGAGGAGGCGATACGCCGGGCGGGCAGACCACGCATGGGTGTTCCTTTCGATGTGCGTCCGATCTTGAGCCCACCGTGAAAGCGGCCACCGCGCTCTGCAACCGAGCGAGCGCACCGGGCAACGCCCCCGGTCCCGCCCCGCCGACGTCGTCGCTGGTGAGGGGCATGTCAAGAGCGACCCGCCCCGGCGCCGCCCCAACCCCCCATTCGGGGGACGGCGTTCCGACTCACGACAAGAACCGGCACGACAGGAACGGACATAACAAGAAGCCGACCGCCCTTCCGTGGAGGAACCACGGAAGGGCGGCCGGCGAAAGGGTGGCGCGTCGACGTCAGTCGTTGACGCACTCGTTGCCGAACGCGGGGTTCAGCAGACCGATGACGTTGACGGTGTTGCCGCAGACGTTGACCGGCACGTGGACCGGAACCTGGACGACATTGCCCGACAGCACGCCCGGGGAGTGGGCGGCAGCGCCCTGCGCGCCGCTGTCGGCGGCGGCGATGCCGGCGGTGCCCGCAACGGCGGCGGCCGCAACGGTGGTCAGGGCCAGGCCCTTCGCGATACGCGACATGGAGAGGTGCTCCTTGGGGTTGAAACAAACATCCGGGCGGGGATGCCCGGCGCTGTGTCAACGCGTGGCGCCCCCGCGGGTTGTGCCGCCAATGGAGTGATGTCACGGAGGCCCTCGCTCCACCCTTCCGACACACTTGCCCGGTTTCGCCGGATTAATACGCATAGCGGCTAGAGTTGCGGACCTCTTGACGCACCCCTATAGCCCGACGATCACATTCCCCTCTTTCTTTGCCGGAAGGGCACAGCCCGTCATGAGCAACTCCACCGCCCCGGCCGCGCGCGTACCCGCGTGCACGAACGCCCCCGGACGCGACCTCGATGTGTTCGAACACGAGAAGGCGTTGCGGTCCGGCGGTGACCAGCCGGGCTCCCGGCTCGTTTCCCTGCCGGACGCGGCATGGGCCGGCGTGCTCTTCGTCGCCGTAGACGCCCGCACGTAGGCGCGTTCCGCCCGTACCGAGCGCCGTCCGTGAGCGAGGAAAACCGCGCATGCACCAGCCAGCACCCGACCCTCGGCCACGGGTCCTGCACATCACCCAGCCCGTGGACGGCGGTGTCGCCCGCGTGGTGACGGACCTGGCGCGGGCCCAGCTCGCGGCCGGTCTGCACGTCACGGTGGCCTGCCCGGACGGCCCGCTGGCCGCCGCCGCGCGGTCGGCCGGGGCCGACGTCCGGCACTGGCACGCCACCCGCTCACCGGGCCCGACCCTCGTTCGAGAGGTACGACGGCTCGCTCGCGTGATCGAGGACGTACGCCCCGATCTGGTGCACGCGCACAGCGCGAAGGCCGGACTCGCGGGGCGGCTCGCCGTGCGGGGCCGGACTCCGACCGTGTTCCAGCCGCACGCCTGGTCGTTCGAGGCCGTCGGCGGGATCACCTCATCGCTCGCGCTGCGATGGGAACAGCGGGGGGCGCGCTGGGCGCACCGGGTGGTGTGTGTGAGCGAGGCGGAGCGCGCGACCGGCGTGCGCGCCGGGATCGACGGGCGGTGGAGCGTCGTCCCCAACGGGATCGAGCCCGCGCGCTTCCGTCCCGCGGCCGTCGACACCGTACGGGCCGCGCTCCTGCCCGGTGTTCCCCCGGCGGCGCCGCTCGTGGCGTGTGTGGGGCGGCTGTGCCGGCAGAAGGGCCAGGACGTCCTGCTGGAGGCCTGGCCGTCGGTGGTCCGGCGGGTGCCGGGGGCCCGGCTCGTGCTGGTCGGCGACGGGCCGCAGCGGGACGAACTCCGGACGCGGGCACCGGAGTCGGTGCTGTTCGCGGGGGCCGTCGGCGATGTCGTGCCCTGGTACCAGGCCGCCGATCTGGTCGTCCTGCCCTCGCGCTGGGAGGGCATGGCACTCGCCCCGCTGGAGGCGATGGCGTGCGGGCGGCCCGTGGTGCTCACCGACGTGGACGGCGCCCGGGAGAGCCTGCCGCCGGACCTCCCGCCCCACTGCCTGGTGCCACCGGGCGATCCGGAGCGGCTGGCCGGTGCCATGACCGAGTTGCTGCTCGACCCGCCGCTGCGCGAGTCGCTGGGCCATCAGGGACGCCGTCATGTCCTGTCCACGCACGACGTGCGGCACACCGCCGAGGCGGTGGCGGACGTGTACCGAGAACTGCTCGGCGGCGCGCTCGCCGCGCATGCCGTGCCCACCGAGTACAGGGAGTCCATCCACTCGTGACCGCGGAAAGCACCGTCCCCTCGCCCGGCGGGCAGCCACGGGATCCCGGATTCTCGCCCGTCTCCGTCATGCCGGCGCGCCGCGCCGCCGGTTTCCGTTTCCCGGCCCGCAGACCCCCGGCGCGGCCCGCGTCGCCGGTCCCGCTGCTCGCCGCGGACGCCGTCGCCGCCCTGCTCGGCGCTCTGCTCTGCGCTCCGGAGCCGACCGCGGCCGAGCACCGGCCGCTGCTGGCCGGGCTGTTGGTGGCCGCGTCGATGCTGCTGCGCCCGCACCGGAACCGGCCCGTGCCGGGGATCCTCGACGAACTGCCCGGCGTGTGCGGCCGGATCGCGGTGGCCTGGCTGGCGGTGGGCGCGCTCGTGGCCGCGTACGCCCCCCAGCACGCCCTGTCCGCCCGCACCCTCGCCCTGGGCTTCCTGCTCCAGGCGACGGCGGGCTGCGTCGGCCGCGGTCTCGTGCACTGGCGACGGCGCGCGGTGCGGCTGGCCCGGCCGCGCGCCGCCCTCGTCATCGGCCCGGCGGCGACCGCGCAGCGCGTGGCGGCCGCCGTACTGCGTCATCCGCGGTGCGGGGTGCGGCCGGTGGGGATCGTCACCGAGCGGCCGGCCGGCGGCGAGACGCTGCCCGTGCTGACCACCGGCGAGGAGGTCGAACGGGCCCTCGTCCAGAACGGCGCCCGGGACGTCCTGGTCGTCCATCCGTCCGTACGGTCCGAACAGGGGCCGCTGCTGCGGGCGCTCGCCGAGTCGGGCTGCGCGGTGTGGGAGATCGACGCGGACGCGCCCTCGTACGCCTCGCGCGACCAGCTCGCCGGATTCGCCTGCCGGCGCCTGGAGATGGGAACGCGGCGACGCGGTACCGCGGGCAAGCGGGCGCTGGACGTGGCCGTGTCCGGGACGCTGCTGCTGCTGGTCAGCCCGCTGCTGCTGGTGTGCGCGGTGGCGCTGCGGCTGACCGCAGGACCCGGGGTGGTGTTCCGTCAGGAGCGCATCGGCAAGGGCGGCAAGCCCTTCACGCTGCTGAAGTTCCGCACCCACCGCCCGGTCGACGAGCACGAGGCGGCGACCCGCTGGAGCGTGGCGAACGAGCACCGGATGCCGTGGTTGTGCCGCTTCCTGCGCAAGACCTCGCTGGACGAGCTGCTCCAGCTGTGGAACGTCTTCTGGGGCGACATGAGCCTGGTCGGGCCGCGGCCCGAACGGCCGTACTTCGTCGGCAAGTTCAGCCAGACCTACCCCGGTTACGCGGCCCGTCACCGGATGCAGACCGGCATCACCGGGCTCGCTCAGGTGCACGGGCTGCGCGGCGACACCTCCATCGAGGACCGGGCCCGCTTCGACAACGCCTACATCGACAACTGGTCGCTGTGGCAGGACATCTGCATCCTGCTGCGCACCGCGGCCGCCCTCGTGCGCCCGACGGGGAGCTGAGCGCATGAGCCAGGCACTGACCCTGCCGCGGGTGCGGCGGTGGCCGCCCGTCCTGCCCGTGGTGGCCGTGGTCGCCCTGCTCGCGCTGCCGCTCACCCCCGGCGCCGAGGGCGGCGCGGGCCCGGCGGACGCGGTCTCCGCGCTGGTGGTGCTGTACTGCGCGATCCGTCTCGTACGGGACCGGCGGCGCCCCCTGACCCGTACCTCCGCCGTGCTGCTGGGCCTGCCCGTGCTCGGGCTCGCCGTCGCCGCGGCGGGGGCGGCCTCGCCGGGGGCCGGGCTCGGCGGGATGGGCCGCTACCTCCAGGTCTTCGTGCTGGTTCCCGCGGCCGTGCTGCTGCTGATCCGGGGCCGGGGCGACTTCCGGCTGCTGGCCTGGTCGTTCGTGGGGCTCGCCCTGTGGCAGGGGGCGATCGGCGCGCACCAGTACGCGACCGGGACCGGGGCGTCGTACCGGGGCGAGGAGATCCGGGCCGTCGGCACCTTCGGGGCGGGCGATGTGATGGGCATGGCAACCGTCGTGTCCCTGGGGCTGGTGTGCGCGGTGGGGCTGGCGCTGGGGCGGACCTCGGTGCGGCAGCGGGCCGTCGCCGCGGGCTGCGCGGTCGCGCTGCTGCTGCCGCTCGCGCTGTCCTTCAGCCGCGGGGCCTGGATCGCCACGGCGGTGACGTGCCTGGCGCAGCTGCTGCTGGCCGGGATGCGGCGGGCGCTGACGGTGGGGGCCGTCGTGGCCGCCGCCGCGGTGATCCTGGTGGGCGGGTTCGGCGTCGGTACGGCGATGCTCCAGGAGCGGATCGACAGCATCACGCGGGTCGCCGACGCGCCCGACCAGTCCGTGACCGACCGGTACACCATGTGGGCCGCGGCCGTCGGCATGTGGCGTGAACAGCCCCTGGCCGGCGTCGGGTTGAAGGGCTTCCCCGAGCACCGGGACGCGCACGCCTCCCTCGCTCTGTCCTCGGGCAGCGACACCGACGGTGCGGGCGCCGGCTTCCGCAGGCAGCCGCTGCTCTCCCCGCACAACATGTACCTCCTCGTCCTCGCCGAGCAGGGCCTCATCGGCCTCCTCGCCCTCGCCGGCAGCTGGCTGGCCCTGCTGGTGTGCGCCCTGCGCGGACTGGTCCGGGTGCGGCGCGACGGGCCCGGCCTCGACTGCGCGCTCATCGCCTGCGGCCTGCTGACCTGGCAGCTGACCGACTTCGCCTACGCCGACATCGGCGGCCCGTCCACCGTCCTGACGGCGGTGTCCTTCGGGCTGGTGGCGTGGTGGGCGCTGGTCGGGAGTGGTGCCGTGCGGACGGGCGCCGAACATCCGGTGCTGGAACGCGCCGAGAGGGTCGCGGCGCGATGACCGTGACACCGCCGCGGACACCGCAGGAGCTCCAGGGCTCCGGAACACCGCCGAACGCACCCGCCGAGGAGGACTCCGGCCCGGCCGGGGACGCCGGGTCGCCCGCTCCCGTCGGCTCCCTGCCCTCCCCCGCACGCGAACCCGACCAGGGCCCGACGACCGCCCCGGCTCACCCGCCCCACCCCGAGCCGGGTACCGAACTCGCCCCCGTCTCCCGCGGGTTCCTCGCCAAGGCCACCCTCGTCACCGCCGTCCTCTCCGTCGCCGGCGCGATGCTCGGCCTGGCGCGGGACCAGGCGCTGGCGCGGTTGTTCGGGGCCGGGAGCGAGACGGACGCCTTCCTGGTGGCGTGGACGGTGCCGGAGTTCGCGGCGACGCTGCTGATCGAGGACGGGATGGCCTTCGCGCTGGTCCCGGCGTTCAGCCTGGCGCTGGCCCGTCGCGCGCAGGGTGCCCCCGGCGACCCGGTGCGCGCGCTGGTCGCCTCCACGCTCCCCCGGCTGGCGCTGGCGTTCGTCGCCGTGTCCGCGCTGATCGCCGGGACGGCCCCCTACCTGGTCGAGGCGCTCGCGCCGGGCCTGCCCGACCCCGCTCTCGCGGTGGACTGCACCCGGATCACCGCCCTGTGCGTCCTGGGCTTCGGACTCGCCGGATACTCCAGCGCGGCGCTGCGGGCCCACCGGCGGTTCGTGGCACCGGCCGCGATCTACGTGGCGTACAACACCGGCATCATCACCGCGATGTTCGTCCTCGGCGGGCAGTGGGGCGTGCGCTCGGCGGCCGTCGGGGTCGCGGTCGGCAGCGGACTCATGGTGGCGATCCAACTGCCGTCCGTCTGGCGGAGGTTGCGGCACAGGACGGCCGACCGGGACCCGGTCGCGGAGGACCCGCCGCAGGACGGCGGCCGCCGGACCGTGACGCTGGCCCTGGTGGCCACCGTCCTGCTCTTCGCGCTGTGCCGCCAGTCGCAGGTCCTCATCGAGCGCTTCCTCGCCTCCACGCTGCCCGCCGGGGCCATCTCGCACCTGAACTACGCGCAGAAGGTCGCCCAGATCCCGATGACGCTGTCGCTGATGCTGTGCACGGTCACCTTCCCGGTGGTCGCGCGAGCACTGGCCGACGGCGACACCGAACGGGCCCGCGACCGCGTGGAGCGGGACCTGGCACTGGCCGCGTGCCTGGTGCTGCTGGGCGCCGCCACGGTGATCGCCTGCGCCCCGCAGATCATCGAACTCCTCTTCCAGCGCGGCGCGTTCACGGCCGCGGACACGGCCGCCACCGCCAACGTCATGCGGGTGTACGCGCTCGGCCTGCTCGGCCAGACCCTGGTCGGCTGCCTGGTCCGCTCATACTTCTCGGCGGGCCGCCCGAGCTGGTACCCCCTCGCCACGATGGCCGTCGGCATCATCGCCACCTCCTGGATCGGCGCCTGGGCGGTGGGCCCGTGGGGGGTGTCCGGGATCGCCGCCGCGAACGCCGCCGGCATCACCGTCACGGCCGCCCTGCTGCTGTACGGCATGGGCCCGCGCAGTGTCCCGATCCGCACCCGGCGGGTCCTCGCCGAGCTGAGCAGGCCGCTGCGGGCGGCGGCGGTCGCCACGGTCGCGGGCGCCGTCGTGGCGAGCCGTGTCGAGTCCGCCGCGGCCTCCCTCGCGGCCGGCTCGGCGACGGTGACCGTCGTCTTCGTCCTGCTCGCCTGGTCCATGGGCGCCCAGGGTCTCCTCCCCGCACTCCGTTCCGTACGCACCGTCACACGAAGGCTCCGCCATGCCCGTCACCGCTGACACCCGCCCCCTGCCGAGAACCGGCCCGGTCCCCTGGGTGGCGATGTACCACTCCGTGGGCGACCCCACGGACGACCCCTACCGCATCACGGTCACCCCGGAACGCCTGGACGCCCAGCTGCGCTGGCTGCGCGCGCGGGGCCTGACCGGTGTCTCCGTGGCCCGCCTGCTCGCCGCCCGCGCCCGGGGCGAGGGCCGGGGCCTGGTCGGGCTGACCTTCGACGACGGGTACGCCGACTTCGTCGAGCACGCCCTGCCCGTCCTGGAGCGCCACGGCTGCGGCGCCACCCTCTTCGTCCTGCCCGGCCGGCTCGGCGGCGACAACGCCTGGGACCCGCTCGGCCCGCGCAAGCCATTGCTGACCGCCGACGGCATCCGGCGGGCGGCCGCCGCCGAGGGCGTGGAGATCGGCTCGCACGGACTGACCCACGTGGACCTGACGCAGGCCGACGACACCCTGCTGAAGTCCGAGGTCGCCGAGAGCCGGGCCGTACTGGAGGAGTTGACCGGCCTCCCGGTCGAGGGCTTCTGCTACCCGTACGGCACCCTCGACCAGCGGGTCGTCGACGCCGTGCGCGAGGCCGGGTACGGCTACGCCTGCGCCATCGACCCGGGCCCGCTGAACGGCCCGCACGCCCTGCCCCGACTGCACATCGGGCAGAACGACACCGCCGTACGCCTGCTGCTGAAGTACCGGCTGCACCGGCTGCGCCGCCGTCCCGTCGAGGGCGTGTGACATGAAGGCTCTCCATGTCATCACCGGCCTCGGGGTCGGCGGCGCCGAGCAGCAACTGCGGCTGCTGCTGCGCCATCTGCCCGTGGACTGCGACGTCGTCACGCTCACCAACCCCGGCGCGGTGGCCGACGGGCTGGCCGCCGACGGGGTGCGGGTCACGCACCTCGGCATGGCCGGCAACCGCGACCTGGCCGCCCTGCCCCGCCTGGTCCGGCTGATCCGCGACGGCGGCTACGACCTCGTGCACACCCACCTGTACCGCGCCTGCGTCTACGGCCGGCTCGCCGCGCGGCTCGCGGGCGTCCGCGCGATCGTCGCCACCGAACACTCCCTGGGCGACTCCCAGATGGAGGGCCGGAAACTGACCGCGGGGGTCCGCGGGCTCTACCTGGCCAGCGAGCGCCTCGGCCGCGCCACGGTCGCCGTCTCCCCGACGGTCGCCGGCCGCCTGCGCCGCTGGGGCGTCCCGGCCCCCCGGATCCAGGTGGTGCCCAACGGCATCGACCTGGACCGCTTCCGCTTCGACCCGGCCCGGAGGCTGCGCACCCGCCGGCGGCTCGGGCTGCCGGAGACGGCGTACGTCGTCGGCGGCATCGGCCGGCTCACGCCGGGCAAGCACTTCGACGTGCTGATCCGGGCGCTGGCCCGGCTCTCCGACCAGTACTGGCTGGTGCTGGTCGGCGGCGGCCCGGAGGAGCACGCGCTGCGGCGCGTCGCGCGCGACGCCGGTGTCGCCGACCGGGTGCTGTTCACCGGCGAACGCCCCTACGTGTCCGACGGCTCCCCCGGCCCCGACCTGCCCTCCCTCACCGCCGCGATGGATCTGCTCGCCTCGCCGTGCCCCGAGGAGGCCTTCGGCCTGGCGGTGGTGGAGGCGCTGGCGTCCGGGCTGCCCGTGCGCTACGCCTCCTGCCCGGCGATCGAGGACCTGCCCTCCCAGGCCGCGCCCGCCGCGCGCCGCGTCCCGACCGGGGTCGACGCGTTCGCGCGGGCCGTCGCGGCGGCCCGCGCCGAGGGACCCGGCCCGCGCGCCGCGCCCGAGGCCGCCCACCACTACGACATCACCCGCAGCGCCGCCCGCCTCATGACCGTCTACGCGGCCGCGACGGCCGTCCCCGTGTCCCCGTCACCCCAGGGAGCAAGTGCCTCATGACCCCCATGCCCGCCACGCCCGACCACCCGACCGGGCCCCGCCGCCGCCCCTCCGCCCTGGCCCGCGCCAAGGCCCTCCCGCCCTGGTCCCTGATCGCCGCGGGCGCCGTCGCGGGCGGCCTGATCGGCGGTGTGTACGGCCTGGCCAAGCCGCCCGCGTACACCGCCACCGCCTATGTCGTCGCCGTCCCGACGGCGAAGTCCGACCCGGCGGCCGCGCTCGGCTTCGCCACGGCGTACGGCCGGGTCGCGACCCAGCTCGCGGTGCTGGGCGACGCGCAGGTCTGGGCGGGCGTACCGGCGAAGA
Source organism: Streptomyces lincolnensis (assembly GCF_001685355.1). Lineage (GTDB taxonomy): Bacteria > Actinomycetota > Actinomycetes > Streptomycetales > Streptomycetaceae > Streptomyces > Streptomyces lincolnensis. Next base: position 3,724,246 of record NZ_CP016438.1, read on the forward strand.
CCCTCAAGTCCGGTGTGCGGACGGCGACCTCGCCGGACGCGCCGATGGTCGCGATCACCGCCACCTCCGCGCACCCCGACCTCGCCGCCGACATGGCCAACGCCGTCTCGCGCGCCCTGACCCGGCACGCCAACGACACCAAGGACGACACCAACGTCGTCCTCCAGCAGTTCGCCCGCGCCACGAAGCCCACCGAGCCGTCCTCGGCGTCCCCGGCGGTGACGGGCCTGGTCGGTGCCAGCGCGGGCGGTCTGCTGGGCGGGCTGGCGCTGCTGGTGCGGCCCCGGCGCGGCACGGGCGAGCCGGACCGCCCGGCCGCCGTGCCCGGACCCGCCCCCGCCGCCGACGTCCACGGACAGCTGTGAAAGCCACGTACGCGCCCGCCCCCACGACCACCCTCACCACGGAACTCGTCACCGACGAGCAGACCTTCGCCGAACTCGCCCCGCAGTGGGCCCGGTTGTACCGCCGCTGCGCGTCCGCGACCCCCTTCCAGAGCCACTCCTGGCTGCACTCCTGGTGGCAGTCGTACGGCAGGCCCGGGCGGCTGCGGGTGGTGCTGGCGCGGGACGGCGACGAGCTGGTCGCGGCGGCCCCGCTGATGCGCGTCGGCCGCCCGGTCCCCGCGCTGGTCCCGCTCGGCGGGGCGATCTCCGACTACGGCGACGTCCTGCTCGACGACGAGCGCGGCGAGGAGGGGGTGGCCGCGCTCGCCGAGGGCCTCGCCCCGGCCGCCCGCACCGCCCTGATCGACTTCCGCGAAGTTCGCCCGGGCGGCGCGGCCGAGCGGATCTACGACCACTGGAGCGGGCCCCGGCGCCGGGTGGACGACTCGCTGTGCCTGGAGCTGCCGGCCCTGCCCATGGCCGAGCTGATCACACGGCTGCCGTCGGCGAAGACCCAGCAGCGGGCCCGCGCCAAGCTCCGCAGGCTGACCGCGCTCGGCATCGAGCGTCATGTCGTGGGCCCCGACGAGGTGGAGTCCGCGCTGCGGCGGCTGATCGATCTGCACCAACTCCAGTGGCAGGGCCGGAAGGTGACGTCCGAGCATCTGCGGCCGCGGTTCCGCGACCACCTGGTGCGCTCGGTCGGGCCGATGGTCCACTCCGGGGACGCGGTGGTCACCGAGTTCCGCCTGGACGGCGACGTGGTCGCCGTGGACCTGACCCTGCTGTCGCGGCGGCTGTCGGGCGGCTATCTCTACGGCGCCCATCCGCGGCTGCGCGAACGCAAGGCGGACGTGGCGGTGATGCTGCTCGACGCGTGCGTCCGGCACCTCGGGGACGGCGGCCCCGGCACGCTCAGCCTGCTGCGGGGCAACGAGCCGTACAAGCACCACTGGCGCCCCGAACCGGTCGTCAACCAACGGCTGCTGCTGGCCCGGCCGCACACCGCCCCGCTGCTCACCGCGGTCGTCTGCGACGTCGCCGCGCGACGGCGGGGCAAGGAGCTGCTGCTGCGCTGGCGGAACAGGCACGAGGGGAAGGAACGTGCCGGTGGCGGCAGGTCCTGAGGGGGCCTGCCGCCACCGGGCGGTACCGACGGGTCGGCTACCGGGTGCGCTACCGGTTGCGCGAGAACCAGTCGAAGCGCAGGCACAGCTTCCCGCCGAGCCAGTACTCGACCCAGTCACCCAGGTCCAGCGGCGAGCACGCGGGCGGGGTCACCGGCGTGGGCGGATCGGTCGGCGTGGTGGGTCCGGTGGGCTTGGTCGGCTCCGGAGCCGGGTCGGTGCGGCCGAAGAGGACGGACCGGTAGACCTCGGACGCCTTCGGGTTGTTCCCGCACTGCCAGACACCGTGCGGGCAGTAGTCGGTCAGCGTGTTGTACACCGGCTTGTGCTCGTCCATCCAGGCCAGCATCCGCCGCATGTACTCGGGGTTGTCGCCGTTGCGGAACAGGCCCCATTCCGGATACGAGATGGGTTTGCCGTGGGCCTTGGCGAAGTCCACGTGTTCCTGGAGGCCGTAGGGCTCCTTGATCTGTTCGTCGAACGACAGGCCGGTCGGCTGGTCGTAAGAATCCATGCCGATGATGTCGACGGTGTCGTCGCCCGGATAGCACTGCGTCCACGGAACGGCGTCGCGGCCGCGGGTCGGGGTGAAGTCGAAGGTGAATTTCTGGCCCGGCACCGCGCGCATGGTCGTGACGATCCGGTTCCAGTACTTCTTCCAGGAATCCGGGTCGGGGCCGCAGCGGTGGGTGTAGGTGATGCCGTTCATCTCCCAGCCGAGCACGATCACCGTGTCCGGGACCTTCAGCTCGACCAGGCGTTCGGCGAGGGCACGGAAGTGGTGGTCGAACTCGCCCGCGGCGCCCCGGCGGAGCAGCATGCGGACCTGGGCGTCGGAGACGTTCTCCTCGTTGCGCTCCATCATGGGGACGTTCAGGACGAGCATCCGGTCGGCCTTCTCGGTGCGCCAGTCCGCCCAGACGTCGAGGAAGCCGGGGGCGCCCTCGATGTTGCTCCAGCGGTCGCCGGGCAGATAGGTGTGGCCGACGCGCAGTTCGGCCCCGCCCAGCCACTGGCTGAGCTCGGCGATCCTGGCCACGCCGCGGGCGCCGTAGTCGAGGTAGGCGCCGAAGGCGGGACCGTCGGCCTTGGGCCTGTCCGGTTCCGGGACGGCGGGTGTCGTCGGAGCGGGAGGATCGGCGGCCCGCGCCGCCCCCGCGCCCGCGGCGAATCCAGGTCCGGACGCCAGTACCGCCGTCGCGGCGACCGTCGCCGCCACGAAGGCCAGCCGTCCGCGCCGGGTCCGTCGTTGCTGTGGGGCCATGCCTGCTCCTTTCTCCACGCTCGTCTCCGCTCTCGTGCGTCCTGTTTCTCGGTTTCTGACGCTCGGTTACCGAAGCTCGGTTACTGACACTCAGTCATATGAACTGGAATTACGCCACCGCCGTTACGGCTTTCGAGTGTCCCGATAGCCCGGACCGGTGAACCCGACCCGAAGGAAAAGCCCGTGTCGCTGTTCGACACCCGAGTCCCCGCCGTTCTGCTGCGGATCGACCGCAATCCCTTTCACCACGGCACGCTGGGCGCCGTGCGCTCACTCGGCCGCGCGGGCGTCGACGTACACCTGGTCGCCGACTGCGCGGGAAGCCCGGTCCGTACCTCCCGATTCCTGCGGCAACTTCACCTCCCGCCGTCGCCCGGCGCCTCCCCCGCCGAGATCGCCCTGACGCTGCGCGGGGTGGCCGCCCGGGTCGCCCGGCCCGCCGTGCTGATCCCGATGGACGACGCGAGCGCGGTGGCGGTGGAGCGGCTGGGCGCGGATCTCGCCCCCGCCTATCTGCTGCCGCGGCAGCCCGCGGGCGTGTCGGAGCGGGTGGCCGACAAGGCGGAACTGGCCCGGCTGTGCGCGGCGGCGGGCGTCCCGCATCCGGAGACGGTCGTCCCGGGCAGCGCGGGCGAGGCCGCTGCCGCCGCCTGGCGGCTGGGGCTGCCGGTGGTGGCGAAGTGGAGCCGCCCCTGGCTGCTCCCGGCGGGCGGCGGTCTGCGCAGCACGGTCGTGGTGCGCTCCACACGGGAGGCGCGCGAGCTGTATCTGCGGGCCGAGGAGGCGGGCAGCCCGCTGCTGCTCCAGGCGTTCCTGCCGCCGGGACCGAACCGCGACTGGTTCTTCCACGGATACGCCGACCGCGGCGGGGCGGTGCGGGGCGGCTCCGGGGTGAAGGAACGGTCCTGGCCGCGCAGCGCCGGTCTGACCGCGGTGGGCCGCTGGATGCCGAATCCCCGGGTGCGGGCCCATGCCGAGCGGCTCATCGGCGAGCTGGGCTACCGGGGCATCCTCGACCTGGACTTCCGCCGCTGCGGCACGACCGGCGGCTACCACCTGCTCGACTTCAACCCGCGGCCCGGCGCGCAGTTCCGGCTCTTCACCGACGGCGCGGGCCTGGACGTCGTACGGGCGCTGCACCTGGACCTGACCCACCGGGCGCTGCCGGACGGGGAGGCGCTGCCCGGGCGGTCGTTCGTCGTGGAGAACTACGCGCCGCTCACCGCGCTGCGGCCCGCCCGGGCCGGCCGCGAACTCGCCTGGTACGCCGGGGACGACCGCGGGCCGGGCTGGGCTATGTGGGGCCTGTGGGCCCGCCACGTCACCCGCCGCCTCCGGGAGCGCCTGCACCGCCTGTGCACCCGTCGCACCGATCCGGCGCACATCCGGCGGGCGTCCGTCCCGGCCCCGTCACCCGCCGTGGCCGGACTGCCCGACGACGAGAAGGCGGGCAGCCGCTGACATGACGCGGGTGCCGGACCCGAACGGTCCGGCACCCGGTGCGCCACCTCACAGGTACTCGGGTACTACCGACGGGAGGCGGCCCTGCCACGTCGGTACAGAACGACTCCGGCGACGAGCATCGCCGCACTGGCCCCCGAGGCCGCCAGCAGCGCCTCGGCACCGGTGTCCGGCAGCGTGGGCGGCTTGGTCGGCGGGGTCGTGGGCGGGGTGGTCGGCGGCGTCGTGACGGGAGGCGTCGAGGGCGGTCCCGTCGGAGGCGTCGTGGGCGGTGACGTCGGCGGCTTGGTCGGCGTCGTCGGAGGGGTGGTGGGCGGCTTGGTGGGAGGCGTCGAGGGCGGTCCCGTCGGTGGCGTGGTGGGAGGCGTCGTCGGCGGCTTGGTCGGCGGCGTCGTGGGCGGGGAGGTGGGCGGCTTGGTGGGAGGCGTCGTCGGAGGGGTCGTGGGGGGCTTGGTGGGAGGCGTCGTGGGGGGCTTGGTCGGGGGCGTCTCCCCGTAGCCGCCCGGCGTGTCCCCGTGGTCGCCCGGCGTGTCGCCGTACCCGTCCGACTCGTCGCCGTATCCGCCCGGCCCGTCGCCGTATCCGCCCGGACCGTCGCCGTAGCCGCCCGGTTCATCCTCGGAGAAGCCCGGCATCCGGTCGCCGTAGTCCCAGTCGTGACCCGAGGCGTGGCCCGGGCCCTCGTGGTGGCCGCCGTGCGCGCCGCTCTTCGTCGAACCCGAGGATCCGTTCGCGCAGGAGTTGCCGAACGCCGGGTTGAGCCCGGCGGCCGCGTCCACGGAGTTGCCGCAGGCGTTGACCGGAACCTCGACCGGCACCTGCACGGTGTCGCCGGACACGACGCCCGGCGAATTCTTGGCGGTCCCGCTCGCGTCCGTGTCGGCGAGGGCGTGGCCACCACACAGGGACAGAATGCTCGTCGCGGCGGCGGCCGCGACCATTCCCTTGCCCAGGGTCTGTCGCAATCTCGTTGTCCTCACTGCTTGACTGCTTGAAGAAGTGGGAAAAGCCGGCCCCGAACGAATGGAGAACGTCCAGGGCCGGCCGTGACACAGCCGGAGCGGCTGGTGTGTTACGTCGTCAGTCGTTGACGCACGTGTTGCCGAACGCCGGGTTCAGCAGGGCGATCACGTTGACCGTGTTGCCGCACACGTTGACGGGCACGTGCACGGGAACCTGGACCACGTTGCCGGAGAGGACACCCGGCGAACCGATGGCGGCACCCTCGGCACCCGCGTCGGCGAAGGCCGGGGCGGCCATGCCGAGGGCCATGATCGCACCCGCGACGACAGCTGCGGTCTTCTTCATGAGGTTTCCCTTCTCTGCGGTCATGCCTGGAATGACGGTCGAAACCGAGCGAGCACAGTCGGAACGGCTCGCACCATGACCTGCAGGCTGTAAAACGAGGGATAGACATCCGAAGAAACTACGGAACGTGTGTCGCCGGGTAATTCACTCGAACGCCTTGGATGAAACGCCTCATCTGAGTAGTGTCAAAGCCAATTGACGGTGTATCAGCAAAAAAATCGCCCGGACACATGTCCGGGCGATTTCCATGACGGCGGGTCAGCCGTTCTTCACACCGTTTCCGGACAGCGCCGCGATGTCGCTCAGGATGTGCGACAGCGGCTCGTCGCCCTTGGCCTGGGTGCTGTTCTCGGCGCACTGCTGGTTCTGCGGGGCCGAGAGGACCGGGACGTCCTGGAGGACACCGACGGCGGCGACGCCGACGAGGCCCTGGAGGTTCGCCTTGGCCGGCAGGCCGATGCAGAGCTTGTTGAGGGAGCTCTGGACCAGCGTGGCCTGCGGGCTCATGTCGCCCTTGGTCACCGAGTTGGCGAACGCGTGGTGAGCACCGTTGCCGCTGGCGGAGGTGGTGCCCTCGTCGTTCCCGATGGCCATGGCCGGCGAAGCGGCACCGACGACGGACGCGGCGACCGCCGCGGCAGCCATTGCCTTCTTCAGCATTTCAGTTCCTTTCACTGGTGCATCACGACGACGCACGATCCTGCCCTCGCATCAACCGGCCTCACGGTGTTTGGTTTCGGCACTTCACCCGATCGGGCCGGTACGTTTTTCTGCTGCGCCATCGGAGTGAAAGGGAGCAACCAAGCGGCCTCCGGGCAGTTGACCAGAGCGCTCCGGTGGACGGGGTTTCTCCAGAAGGGACTAGCAAGTGATCAAGAAGGTTCTGGCATCCGCCGCGGTCGCCGCTTCCGTCGTGGGTGTCGCCTCCCCCGCCATGGCGATCGGCAACGACGACGGCACCACCTCCGCCAGCGGCAACGGTGCTTCGCAGTCGTTCGGCAACTCGGCCACCTACGGCAACATGAGCCCGCAGATGGCGCTCATCCAGGGTTCCTTCAACAAGCCCTGCATCGGCCTGCCGGCCAAGGCGAACCTCCAGGGGATCGTCGGCCTCGCCGCCGTCGGTGTTCTCCAGGACGTGCCGATCCTGTCGGCCCCGCAGAACCAGCAGTGTGTCGAGAACAGCACCCAGGCCAAGGGCGACGAGCCGCTGTCGCACATCCTGGACGACATCTCGGCCCTGTCCGGCAACGGCGCCGGCAACCACTGAGCCGGTCGCATCACGGGCTCTGAGCCCTGGGACTGCTTTCTGAGTCCCCGTCAGCGGGCCGCCGTATTCTCGGCGGCCCGCTCGCTTACTTTCTGCGCGTGACGATGAAGAGAACTCTGTCTTCCCTCTCGGTCGTGCTGGCTTCCACAGCCGCCCTGCTCGGCAGCGCCTTCCACCCCGCGCAGGCCCCCTCCCCCAAGGGCATGAACATCCTGCTGATGGGCACGGACGGCCGGGCCACCATCTCCGCGGCGGAGAAGCGCGAGTTCCACGCCGGCGGCCGGGCCTGCAACTGCACCGACGTCCTGATGGTGGTCCATGTGTCGGCCCGCCGGGACCGCGTGAGCGTCGTCAGCCTGCCGCGGGACTCCTACGCCGGCCTCCCCCCGCACCGGGTCGAGGGCACCGGCGAGAAACACCCCTCGCACCCCTCGAAGATCAACGGCGCGTACGCCGAGGGCGGTACCCCGCTCACCGTCGCCACGGTGGAGTCGATGACCGGACTGCGCTTCGACCACTATCTCCAGGTGGACTTCCGGCGCTTCATCGACGCCGTGAACCAGGTCGGCGGTGTCGAGGTGTGCACCCCGCGGACCCTGCGGGACTCGGCCACCAAGCTCGATCTGTTGCCCGGCACGCACCGGCTCGGCGGCGGGCAGTCGTTGCAGTACGTCCGCTCCCGGCACGTGGACAGGAGCGCCGACCTCGGGCGGATCCAGCGTCAACAGCGGTTCCTGGTCGGGGCCCTGCGCGGGCTCCAGACGCGGAACCTGCTCACCGAGCCGGTGGCGGCGGCCCGACTGGTGAAGACGCTGCTCGGATCCGGGCAGGTCGACCAGGGCTTCGGCGCCGGCGAGCTGGTGGAGCTGGCGGCCGCGCTCGACAAGGTGACGGCGAGGTCCACCGAGTTCGCGACCGTGCCGATCTCCGGGTTCAACGAGACGCACCCGGAGATCGGTTCGACGCTGGTGTGGGACCGGCGGCAGGCGGAGGCGATGTTCGCGAAGCTGCGCGCGGACCGGCCGCTGATCGAAGCCGGTGCGAATCCCGAGCCCGAGGACCCGCCCCGGCTGGCGAACTCGGCCCCGGTGCGCGGGAGCTCCTACGCCTGTCCCTGAGGGGCGCTCGGCCGGACCCGTGAGTGCGCTGGGCCAATCGGGGCAAAGACCGCAACCCTGACGGGGTTTGATCCGTTCTCGATCACGCAGCTCCTCCCCGGAGTCCGCTTTTCGAAGGGAATGAACATGAAGAAGCTGTGGGCTACCGCGGCTATCGCCGCTTCCGTCGCCGGCGTCTCGGCTGCGGCCGCCCCCCAGGCTCTTGCCATCGGTGACGACAACGGCACCACCTCCGCGAGCGGCAACGGCGCCTCGCAGGAGTTCGGCAACTCGGCCACGTTCGGCGACATGAGCCCGCAGCTCTCGCTGGTCCAGGGTTCGCTGAACAAGCCCTGTGTCGGTCTGCCGGCCAAGCTGAACCTTCAGGGCCTCGTCGGCGTCGCCGCCGTCGGTGTCCTCCAGGACGTGCCGATCCTGTCGGCCCCGCAGAACCAGCAGTGTGTCGAGAACTCGACGCAGGCCAAGGGCGACGAGCCGCTGTCGCACATCCTGGACGACATCTCGGCCCTGTCCGGCAACGGCGCCGCCAACGGCTGAGTCTCACGCTCCACCGCTGCGGCGGGTCACCGGTCTCCCCGGTGGCCCGCCGTTTCGCGTGTCCGCGCTCCGGGGTTCACTTGCGGTAGAGGGCCTCGATCTCCGCCGCGTACGCGGTCGTCACCCGGTGGCGCTTGACCTTCAGGGACGGGGTGAGCATGCCGTTGTCCTCGTTGAACTCGCCCTCGACCAGGGTGAAGGCGCGGATGGACTCGGCGCGTGAGACGGCCTGGTTGGCGTAGTCGACGGCCTTCTGGACATCGGCGCGCATGCGGGGGTCCGTCACGATGTCGGCCGTCGGGGTGTCGGCGGGCAGTTTGCGGACCGACAGCCAGTGGGCGACCGCCTCCGGGTCGAGGGTGATCAGGGCCGCGACGAAGGGGCGGTTGTCGCCGACGACGAGGCACTGGCCGACAGGGGAACGGCTGCGCAGACGGTCCTCCAGGACGGCCGGGGAGACGTTCTTGCCGCCGGAGGTGACGAGGATGTCCTTCTTGCGGCCGGTGATGGTGAGGTAGCCGTCCTCGTCGAGGGAGCCGAGGTCGCCGGTGGCGAACCAGTCGTCGGTGAGGACGGCGTCCGTGGCCGCCGGGTTGTTCCAGTAGGCGCCGAAGACGATCCCGCCCCTGACGAGGACCTCGCCGTCGTCGGCGATGCGGATCGCGGTGCCGGGGACCGGCCGACCGACCGTGCCGGGGCGGGGGCCGAGGGGCGGGACGATGGTGGCGGCGGCCGTGGTCTCGGTCAGGCCGTAGCCCTCGTAGACGATGATTCCGGCGGCGTAGAAGAAGAGGCTGAGGTTGCGGTCGAGCGGGGAGCCGCCGCTGATGGCGTAGCGCATGCGGCCGCCGAGTTCCTTGCGGACCCGGCGGTAGACCAGGAGGTCGTAGAGGGCCCAGGCGGCGTAGAGGCCGGGGCCCGGGCCCTTGCCGCGGTCGAGGAACCTGTTCAGGTACTCCTCGCCGAAGCGGACGGCGATGCGGTCGGCGCGGTCGAAGGAGGCGCCGCGGCCCATCTTCTCGGCGGTGGCACGGCCGGTGGCGTGGATCTTCTCGAAGAGGTACGGCACGCCGACCAGGAAGGTCGGGCGGAACTCCTTGAGCGCCGGGCGCAGTTCGTCGGGCTTGATGCTCGGGCAGTGGCCGATCTCGATGCGGGCCATCAGGCAGGCGATCTGGAGGGCGCGGCCCATGATGTGGGCGAGCGGGAGGAAGAGCAGGGTCGAGGCGACCTGGCCGGTGACCTCCTGGAAGATCGGGTGCAGCAGCTGGACGGTGTTGGCGGCCTGGGCGTGCAGGTTGGTGTGGGTGAGGACGCAGCCCTTGGGCCTGCCGGTGGTGCCGGAGGTGTAGCAGATCGTCGCGACGGTGTCCGGGGTGAGGCCGGCGCGCCGCTTGGTGATCTCCTCGTCGGGGACGTCACGGCCGAGGGCGGTGAGTTCGGGGAGGGCGTCCGCCTCCAGTTCCCAGGCGCGGGGCGGTTCCTGGTGGCCGGCGGTGCCCCTGGTCACCGTCTCGGTGTTCTCGGCGTTCTCCGTGACGACGTGCCGGACGCCGGAGTCGCGGACGATCCACTCGACCTGGTCGGCGGAGGAGGTGGCGTAGATCGGGACGGTCTGGCCGCCCGCCGCCCAGATCGCGAAGTCCAGGACCGTCCACTCGTAGCGGGTGCGGGACATCACGGCGACCCGGCCGCCCGGTTCGAGTCCCGCGGCGATGAGTCCCTTGGCCACGGCGGTGACTTCGCGGGCGAAGGCGGCGGCGGTCACCGGCTGCCAGGTGTCGCCCCGCTTGCGGCGCAGGACCACGGCGTCCGGGGCCTCGGCCGCGTTGGTGAAGGGCAGGTCGGCGATGCTGCCGGTGGCCGGGGGCGGGGCCAGGGCCGGTGCGCTCGCCTCGCGGACGACGCCGGCCTCGTCCCTGACGACCTCGACCCCGGCGCGGGCGGCCAGGTCGGTGCGCTGTTTCGCGCGTTTCAGATCCTTGCGTACGCCCATGACGGCTCCCGGTCGCGGTGGGGCTGACGTGTTGCCGTGCTCAGTGGTGCTCACCAGTTCTTACTGGGGAGTCAACTTACTGAGCCGTAGCCAGAATTCAATGGCCCTGGCGTATTCCTCTCGCTCCGGTCGGGCGGGGTCAAGGTCCTCGTGGTGCGGTCCGATGACTGGAGCATGACGACGACGCACTCGCCCGCGCAGCCGACGACCTCCCCTCCCCCGGTGCTGCCGCCGGGATCCGCGGCCCGGTGGCCGCGGGTCGCGGTGTGGCTGGTGCCCGCGGTGCTCGTGGCGTGCGCCGGGTTCGAGCGGCGGTGGATGTCCGACGACGCCTTCATCTACGTACGGACCGTGCGGCAGGTGCTGGCCGGCAACGGGCCCGTGTTCAACGCCGGCGAGCGGGTGGAGTCCTCCACGGGGACGCTGTGGCAGTGGCTGCTGGTGGCGGCCGGGGCGGTGGGGGTGGATCCGGCGTCGGCCGCGGTGTACGGGGGGCTGGTGCTGACCGGCGCCGGGTTCGCGCTGGCGGGGCTCGGGGCGCTGCGGCTGCACGGCGGGCGGGTCGCCGTACCGCTGGGGTCGCTGCTGTTGGCGGGGCTGCCGCCGGTGTGGGACTTCGCCACCTCGGGGCTGGAGACGGGGCTGCTCACCTGCTGGATCGCGGGGGCGTGGCTGGCGCTCGCGACCCGGCCGCGGTCGCTCGCGACCTCGGTCCTCCTCGGGCTCGGTCCGCTGGTGCGGCCCGATCTGGGGCTGGTCTCGGCGGTGTTCCTGGGGGCGCAGTGGCTGCTGGTGCGGCCCTCGTGGCGGGGCGCGCTCGCGGGCGCCGGGGCGGCGGGGGCGCTGCCCGCCGTGTACGAGGTGTTCCGGGCGGGGTACTACGGGCATCTGGTGCCGCTGCCCGCCGTGACGAAGGAGGCCTCGCGGAGCCTGTGGGGGCGGGGACTGGAGTACCTCGGGGATCTGGTGCTCACCTATGCGCTGTGGGTGCCTCTGGTGGTCGTGGTCGTGGTCGTGGTCGTGGTCGCGGCGGTGCTGGTGCGGGGCGGCGGTCTGCGTCCGGTGGCGGCCCGGGTGCCCGTCGCGGCGCTCGCGCCCGTCGTCGCCGGGGTGTTGTGCTGGATGTACGTCGTGAAGGTCGGCGGGGACTTCATGCACGGGCGGATGCTGCTGCCGGGCCTGCTGCTGATGCTGCTGCCCGTGTTCGTGGTGCCGGTGTCACGGGCCGGGGTGTGCGCGGCCGTCGCGGTCGGGGCGTGGGCGGTGGTGAGCGCCGGGTGGCTGCGGGTGCCGTACGAGGGGACGATCGGGCCGGCCGGGATCGCCGACGAGCGCGGGGTGTACGTACGGCAGAACGCGGAGCCGCATCCGGTGCACCACACCTTCGCCGGGTCGCCGTACCACCTCCGATACCTGCGGGAGGTGCGCGAGGCCGCGCGGTCGGGGGCGCCGACGCTGCTGTACGGCGGAAACGGTCCGCGCGGCACCGCCGACTCGCCCTCGGTGACGGCCAGTTATGTGGTGCTCGGGCTCAACGGGTCCGTCGTGCCGCTCGGCGGGGCGGCGCTCGATCCGATCGGGCTCGCCCATCCGCTGGCCGCGCACTCCGAGCGGATCGGCGGCGGGCGGGTGGGGCACGACAAGTGGCTGCCGGCCGCCTGGCTGGCCGCCGACCGCGGGGTCCCCTCCGATCCGCCGCCCGGTACCGACCCGGCGCAGGTGGCGGCGGCCCGGCGCGCGCTGCGCTGCGGGGCGCTCGCCGAGCTGCGGGCGGCGACCCGGGACCCGCTCACGCCGGGGCGGTTCGTGCGGAATGTGGCCGGGGCCTGGGAGCGCACGGCGTTCCGCTTTCCGAACGATCCGGTGGCGGCCGAGCGGAAGGTATGCGGACGGTAAGTTTCTGCGGGCCCGCAGGCCAATGGCGGGATCCGCGTCGGTACGTTGATCACCGGCGCGGGGTCGTGGCCCGGCGCCTCACCTCCCCGGAAGGAAAGCCTGTGCGCCCCCAACGCCTTCGCCCCGTCCTGATCGCCGTGTGTGCCACGGCGGTTCTCGCTCTCACCGGCGCCGTCCCGGCCGTCGCCGCGCCCGCGGCGGCCCCCGCGCGGACGGCTCCCGTGCGGGCGGCGGACGTCGCCCCCGGACTCACGCCCCTCACCGACCTGTTCGCCCAGCGGCTGCTGCTCGCCGACAAGGTGGCCGCGGCGAAGTACGGCACGGACAAGCCGATCGACGACCCGGTGCGCGAGCAGCAGATCCTGGACGACGTGGCCGCGCGGGCCGTGGGGCTCGGGCTGGATCCCGAGGCGGTGAAGGTGGTGTTCCGGGACCAGATCGAGGCGAACAAGGTGGTGCAGCGGGGGTTGTACGCGCGGTGGGACGCGCATCCCGCCCAGCGGCCCACCGAGCGGCCGGACCTGGTGAAGGAGGTCCGGCCGCAGCTGGACCGGATCACCACGGAGGTGCTGGACGCGTTGCAGCGGACGGCGGTTGTGCGGGGTGGGGCTTCCTGTGAACCCCGGCTCGCTGTGGCCTCGGTGCGGTCTGCTTTTGGGTATCGGCTGGATGTATTGCATTGGGAGGGGTTGGCTCGGGCGGTCTCGTCCGTTTGTTCCAGGTAGCTTGCGGAGTGCTGCGCCGTCGTGGCTGGTCGCGCAGTTCCCCGCGCCCCTAGGTGGGCCGGGTCAGCCGGTGATGGCTAGTGCCTGGCGGATTGTGTCGGCGAGCCCGCTTACCGCCTCGTCCTCCGTGCGCTCGGCCAAACCGTCCGCCCGGACGGCTAGTTTGAGGAGGGACGGCCTTCCCGGCACCCGGTGCTCGCCGTCCCCCAGCGCGTCGGCGAAGTAGGCCGCCACCGCGGCCACCTGGAAGCGGGGGCTCGCGTCCCAGACGGAGTCGTCCAGGGTCTTCAATTGGCCCGACTCCTCGTGCGGGTCGCGGGTCTCCGGATCCTGCCAGCGGACCGTGGCCGTGGCCAGGTGGCCGTTGGCGTTCGGTTTGGTGCGGACGGCGTAGAGGGCGGTGACGGTGTGGCCGGGGCCCGTCTCGCCGCCGTCGACGCGGTCGTCGCGGAAGTCGTCGTCGGCGACGCGGCGGTTGTCGTAGCCGATGAGGCGGAAGTCGGTGACGTTCTCGGGGTCGAAGGCGACCTGGGCCTTGGCGTCGCGGGCGGTGAGGTCGATGTTGCGCGGGAGTTGTTCGCAGAAGACCTCGCGGGCGTCCTCGGAGCCGGAGACGTAGACGGTGTGGCCGTCGCCCTTGTCGGCGAGGCGTTCCATGAGGGCGTCGCCGTAGTCGCTGCCGACGCCGACGCCGAAGAGGGTGATGCCGTGCTCGCGGCGGGCGCCGGCGACGCGGTCGAGGATCTCGTCGGGGTCGGTCTCGCCGTCGTTGGCGAGGGCGTCGGAGACGAGGACCACGCGGTTGGTGGCGCCCTCGCGCCGGCCCTCGACGGCCGTGGCGTAGCCGGTCTCCACGCCCGCGCCCAGGTTGGTGGAGAACGTCGGTTCCAGGCTGTCGATCGCCTCGTGGATCTCGTCGCGGTTGCCGTCGAGGCGGGTCATCGGCAGGACGGTCTCGGCCTCGTCGCTGAAGGTGACCAGGGCGACCGAGTCGTCGTCGCGGAGGCGGTCCGTCATCACGCCGAGGGACTCCTGGGCGAGGTCGAGGCGGCCCGGTTCGCTCATGGAGCCGGAGATGTCGATGACGAACGTGAGGGCGGCGGGCGGGCGTCGGCCGGCGCCCTCGGGCGCGGCGCGGGTGGCCAGGCCGACGCGGACCAGGGACCAGTCCTCGTCGCCGGTGCGGGCGCCGTCGACGGTCACCGAGAAGCCGTTGCCGTCGGGACGGTCGTAGTCCTGGCGGAAGCTGTTGACGAACTCCTCGGGGCGGATGGTCGAGGGGTCCGGGCGGCGGCCCTCGGCGAGGGTGCGGCGGGCGTAGCCGTAGGAGGCGGTGTCGACGTCGAGGGCGAAGGTGGAGAGGTGGTCGGGGGCGGGGTCTCGCTCCTCGTCCCGCGTGTCCGGGTCGCGGTCGCGGTCGGGGGCGGGGAAGCCGGTCGCTCCCTCGGCCCGGTCCGCGCTGCTGTTGTCGCCCCTGCCGTTGTCGCCCCCGCCGTCGTCGCTCGCGCCGCATCCGGTGAGCAGCAGGCCGCCCGCCACGGTCACCGCGACCAGGGCGGTCCGCAGCCTTCGGGTTCGGTACCGGTCCATCGTCCGTGCCCCCTTCGTCCGTCGACTTCTGTGACTGTGACGGGGAAGGGGGCCGGAACGTGCGCCACGAACCGTTGCGGAAGGATCTCGAAGAGGCCACGGGGGACGGCCGTCGAGACCGGTGGGTGACCCTCCGTTGACCTAGGAGACCACGTCCTTGCGGGCGAAACCGCGGAAGGCCAGCGCGAACAGCACGAGGGCGTACGTTATCGAAATCGACGCGCCCTGGATCATGTCGGACCACTGGAGTTGGGGCTGTACGGCGTCGAGCCAGGCGTACTGCCAGTGCGCCGGGAGGAAGTCGCGCCAGTCGCCGAGGGCCGTCACCTGGTCCAGGACATTGCCGACGATGGTCAGGCCGACCGCGCCGCCGACCGCGCCCAGGGGGGCGTCCGTGCGGGTGGAGAGCCAGAACGCCAGGGCGGCGGTGATCAGTTGGGACACGAAGATGTACACGATGGTGATCAGCAGCCGCTGGGCGGCGGTGCCGGCGGCGAGCGAACCGCCGGTGGGCAGCTCCAGCGGGCCCCAGCCGTACGCCACCGAGCCGACGGCGAGGGCGACGACCGGCAGCAGGACCATCGCGGCCAGGCTGAGGGTCAGCCCGACGACGAGCTTGGACCACAGCAGCCGGGCCCGGGGCACCGGCGCCGCCAGCAGATAGCGCAGGGAGGACCAGCTCGCCTCCGAGGCGACGGTGTCCCCGCAGAACAGCGCGACGGGGACGACCAGCAGGAAGCCCGCGGAGGCGAAGAGGTTCACCGCCGCGAAGTTCGCCCCGGACAGCGTCGCGGTGTCCATCAGGTTGACGCCGGTGTTGCCCTCACCCGGGCTGCCGCCCACCTGGAAGGCGATGAGCAGGACGAACGGCAGGGCCGCCAGGATGCCGAACATGACCAGCGTGCGGCGCCGCTTGAGCTGGCGGACCAGTTCGACCCGGAGGGGCAGGGTACGGCCCGCGCGGTAGCCGTCGGCGACCTCCGAGCGCTCGGTCAGCGTGCTGCTCATGAGGAGTCTCCGATCAGGGTGAGGAAGGCGTCCTCAAGGCGGCGGTGCGGGCCCACCGACTCCACGGGGACCTCCAGCCGGACGAGTTCGGCGACCAGGCGTACGGCGCTGCCGTCCTCGTCGAGCCGGATCAGCAGGCCGCCGTCGGCGATGACGGCCGTGGCGACGCCCGGGAGGGCGGCGACCTTCTCGACGACCGGTTCCTCCACCGGTGCGGACGTGCCGACCAGCAGCGTGTCGCCGGAGCCGACGATCTCGCCGACCGGGCCCGCCTGGATGAGCTTCCCGTGGTCCATGACCACCAGGTGGGTGCAGGACTGCTCGACCTCCGCGAGGAGGTGGGAGGAGACGATGACCGTGCGGCCGGCCGCCGCGTAGCGGATCATCACCTCGCGCATCTCGCGGATCTGCGGCGGGTCGAGGCCGTTGGTCGGCTCGTCGAGTATCAGCAGATCGGGCATGCCGAGCATGGCCTGGGCGATGGCCAGGCGCTGGCGCATGCCCTGCGAGTAGGTGCGCACCGCGCGCTCCAGGGCGCCGCCGAGGCCCGCGATCTCCAGGGCCTCGTCCAGGTGGGCGTCCTGCGGCGGGCGGCCGGTGGCCCGCCAGTACAGCTCCAGGTTCTCGCGCCCGGACAGGTGCGGGAGGAAGCCCGCGCCCTCCACGAAGGCGCCGACGCGGGACAGCACGGGGGCGCCCGGAGCGATCGCGTGGCCGAAGACCCGGATCTCGCCGCCGTCCGGCTTGATCAGGCCCATCAGCATGCGCAGGGTCGTCGTCTTGCCGGCGCCGTTGGGCCCCAGCAGGCCGAGGACCTGGCCCTTCTCGACGCGGAACGACAGGTCCTTGACCGCGTACCGGTCGGCCGACTTGGCGTACCGCTTGCTCAGGTCGGTGATCTGGAGCGGGACTTCGGCCAGGACGGGCTCGGGGGCGGCGGGCGCGGCCGTGCGGCGGCGGCCCGTGACGATCAGGATCAGGGCGATCACCGCGCCGGCGAGCGGCAGCCACCACACCCAGGCGGGCATCGGGGCCCGCGCGTTGGTGTCGCTGAGGGCCGTCGGCACCTTCAGGTCGCCCTTGAGCGAGACGGTGTACGTCGCCTGGGCGGCCGGGGAGGCGTAGCCGAGGTCGGTGGAGGCGAGGACCAGGCGCAGCCGGTGGCCGTCGGCCACCTCGTGGTCGATCGCGGGCAGGGTGACGGCGACGTCCTTGCCGGCCTTGGCGTTCTCGACGCGGATCGGCTCGACCAGCTGGGCGGGCAGCACCTGTTGGCGGCCGCCCGGGGAGACGTCGTACAGCTTGGCGAAGAGGACGGCGTCGTCGCCGGTCGACCTCACATGGACGGTGACCTTGGAGGAGCCGGTGATCTGGAGGTCGTCCCGGAAGGGCGCCGAGTCGAAGGCGGCGTACTGGCCGGGGAAGTCGAGGGAGAGCGAGACGCCGAGCGTGGACAGCTGGGACAGGCCACCGCCGCCTCCGCCCGCGCCGTCCTCTCCCCCACCGCCGCCACCGAGGGCTGCGCCGATGCCGGGCAGGGCCGACACGGCGGGCGGGTTGGCGCCGGCCGGGTTGACGAAGCTCTGCTCGCGGCCGGTGAGGGCGATCGTGCGCTCGTCGCCCTCCAGGCCGGGGTACTTGTCCTCGCTCACGCCGCTCAGGCGGGTCTCGCCGTCACCGGTGCCGGTGCCGAGGGTGCGGGTGACGCGGAAGGCGGGGCCGGTGTCGGCGCCCTTGTCGTCCTTGAGGTAGCGGTCGAACCAGTTCGCCACGCGGGACTGGACGCGGCTGGTCTCCATGTCGCCGCCGTCGTGGCCGCCGGAGATCCAGTCGACGTCGACGGGGGCGCCGTTGGCGCGGATCGCCTTCGCGGCGGCGTCGGCCTGGTTCAGCGGGAAGAGGGAGTCGGTCTGGCCCTGGAGCAGGAGCGTGGGCACCTTGATCCGGTCGCCGACCGCCGACGGTGAGCGCTCCTGGAGCATCTTCTCCGCCGCCGCGTCCGGCGTGCCCGACTCGGCGACGCGCTGGTACATCGCGCAGATCTGCGGCTCGAACCGGTCGCAGCCGCCCGCGGAGTTGACGAAGATGCCGGCCCAGAGCTTCTTGAAGACGCCGTTCGGGAAGAGGGCGTCCGAGAGGTTCCAGTACGTGATCGCCGGGGCGATGGCGTCCACGCGGTCGTCGTAGCCGGCGGCGAGGAGGGAGATCGCGCCGCCGTAGGACGCTCCCGCGACGCCCACACGCGGGTCGCCCGGCTTGTCGAGCTGGACCGTGGGCTGTCGCGCCAGCCAGTCGATCAGCTTCCTGACGTCGGCGACCTCGCCGTTCGGGTCGTTCAGGCCGACCTTCCCGGTGGACTTGCCGAAGCCTCTCGCCGACCAGGTGAGGACGGCGTAGCCGTCGCGGGCGAGCTTCTCGGCCTGGGCGCGGACGTCGTTCTTGCTGCCGCCGAAGCCGTGGCCCAGGAGGACGGCGGGGCGCTTCTCGTCACCGGGTGCCGTGAAGTACGAGGTGTCTATCCGGACGCCGTCGAGGGACATCAACCGGTCGGTGCGGTTCACCGACGGCTGGGTGTCGTCGGCGACGGCCGTCCAGGTGCCGGCGCCTGCGAGGACGACGACGGCGGCCACGGCGGCGGCCAGCCGTCGGGGCCGCCGCAGCAGGGCTCGCAGCGGGGGCGGTCGAAGATCCATGCGTCAACGGTACGGGGTGAAACTGTCGGTCGGTTATCGACCGGGGAGTGAATCCCGGGCCCTCCCGTGGGGGTACGCGACCGTTTTCGTGTACCGCGTTCGTGGTAGGCGGCTACGAGCTCGGTCGTGTCTGTCGGCGGCCGGGTGCGGGTTCGTGGGGGCTGGTCGCGCAGTTCCCCGCGCCCCTGAAGAGCTGGGGCTGCGCCCCGCTCTTTTAGGGGCGCGGGGAACTGCGCGAGCAACCACGAAACACCCGCACACGCCAACGCACCCGAACCCCCGAGCTCTCACGCGGGGGCCGGGTGCGGCAGCGAACCGCGCTCAGTGATTGCGCGGGAAGCCCAGGTCCACGCCCGAGGGGGCGTCGGCCGGGTCGGGCCAGCGGGTGGTGACGACCTTGCCGCGGGTGTAGAAGTGGGTGCCGTCGTTGCCGTAGATGTGGTGGTCGCCGAAGAGGGAGTCCTTCCAGCCACCGAAGGAGTGGTAGCCGACAGGAACCGGGATCGGGACGTTGACGCCGACCATGCCGGCCTCGACCTCCAGCTGGAAGCGGCGGGCGGCACCGCCGTCCCGGGTGAAGATCGCGGTGCCGTTGCCGAACGGCGAGGCGTTGATCAGCGAGATGCCCTCTTCGTAGGTGTCCACGCGCAGCACGCACAGCACCGGGCCGAAGATCTCGTCCTGGTAGGCCTTCGCGGACGTGGGCACCTTGTCGAGCAGCGAGATGCCGATCCAGTGGCCGTCCTCGAAGCCCTCGACCGTGTAGCCGGTGCCGTCCAGCACCACGTCCGCGCCCTCGGCCGCCGCGCCCTCGACGTACGAGGCCACCTTGTCGCGGTGCACCTTGGTGATCAGCGGGCCCATCTCGGACGTCGGGTCGTTGCCGGGGCCGATCTTGATCTTCTCGGCGCGCTCGCGGATCTTGTCCACCAGTTCGTCGCCGATCGCGCCGACCGCGACCACCGCGGAGATGGCCATGCAGCGCTCGCCCGCGGAGCCGTAGGCCGCGGAGACGGCCGCGTCGGCCGCCGCGTCCAGGTCGGCGTCCGGCAGCACCAGCATGTGGTTCTTGGCGCCGCCGAGCGCCTGGACGCGCTTGTGGTTGGCGGCGGCGGTGGTGTGGATGTAGCGGGCGATCGGGGTCGAGCCGACGAAGGAGACGGCCTTGACGTCCGGGTGCTCCAGCAGGCGGTCGACGGCCACCTTGTCGCCGTGCACGACGTTGAAGACGCCGTCGGGCAGGCCGGCCTCGGCGAGCAGCTCGGCGATCTTCAGGGAGGCCGAGGGGTCCTTCTCGGACGGCTTGAGGACGAAGGTGTTGCCGGTGGCGATGGCCATCGGGAACATCCACATCGGCACCATGGCCGGGAAGTTGAACGGCGTGATGCCCGCGACGACACCCAGCGGCTGGCGGATCGAGGCCACGTCCACCCGGCTGGCGACCTGGGTGGACAGCTCGCCCTTGAGCTGCACGTTGATCCCGCAGGCGAGGTCGACGATCTCCAGACCGCGGGCGACCTCGCCGAGCGCGTCGGAGTGCACCTTGCCGTGCTCGGCGGTGATCAGCTCGGCGATGGCGTCCCGGTTGGCGTCCAGCAGCGCGCGGAACCTGAACAGGATCTCCGTGCGCTTGGCCAGCGAGGACTGGCCCCAGGTGGCGAACGCGTCCTTGGCGGCGGCGACCGCCGCGTCGACCTCGTCGACGGTGGCGAACGCGACCTTGGTGGTGACCGCGCCGGTCGCGGGGTCGGTGACCGGCCCGTACGTACCCGACGCGCCTTCGACGGTCTTGCCGCCGATCCAGTGGTTGACGATCTTCGTCATGACCGAGTGCTCCTTCACAGATGGCGGCGTCGGGTAGAGACGTGCCGTTCGTACAGCTCACGGGCCTTCACCGCGGACGCTCGGGTCGCGGTCTCGGCCACAGGTACATCCCACCAGGCCTGCGCCTCGGGCGCGCCCGACACTGTGTCTGAGGTTTCCGTCTCCACGTAGACACATGTGGGAGTGTCCGCGGCGCGCGCCTCGGCGAGGGCGGCGCGGAGGTCTCGTACGGTCTTCGCGCGCAGCACGCGCATACCGAGGCTGGCCACGTTCGCGGCGAGGTCGACGGGCAGCGGGGCGCCCGTGTAGGTGCCGTCGTCGGACTGGAAGCGGTAGGCGGTGCCGAACCGCTCGCCGCCCACCGACTCGGACAGACCGCCGATGGAGGCGTAGCCGTGGTTCTGGATGAGGATCATCTTGACGGCGATCCCCTCCTGCACGGCCGTGACGATCTCCGTCGGCATCATCAGGTAGGTGCCGTCGCCGACCAGCGCCCAGACGGTGCGCTCGGGAGCGGCCATCTTCACCCCGATCGCGGCGGGGATCTCGTACCCCATGCAGGAGTAGCCGTACTCCAGGTGGTACTGGTCCCTGGACCGGGCCCGCCACAGCTTGTGCAGGTCGCCGGGGAGGGAACCGGCCGCGTTGATGATCACGTCCGACTCGTCCACCAGGGCGTCCAGCGCGCCGAGGACCTGCGGCTGGGTCGGGCGTACGTCGATCTCGTCGGCCTCGTAGCAGGCGTCGACGCGCTGTTCCCAGCGCTCCTTGTCGAGGGTGTACTCGCCGAGGTAGGTGTCGCCGACGCGGTGGCCGTGCAGCCTCAGGGCCTCGGTGAGCTCGGTCAGGCCGCTGCGGGCGTCCGCGATCAGCGGCTGCCCGGCGAGCTTGTGGCCGTCGTGGCTCGCGATGTTGAGGTTGAGGAAGCGGACGCCGTCGCCGGTGAACAGGGTGTTCGAGGCGGTGGTGAAGTCGGTGTAGCGGGTGCCGACACCGATCACCAGGTCGGCCTGGCGGGCGAGTTCGTTGGCGGTGGCGGTGCCGGTGTGGCCGACGCCGCCGACGTCCTGCGGGTGGTCGTACCTGAGGGAGCCCTTGCCGGCCTGGGTGGAGGCGACCGGGATGCCGGTGGCCTCGGCGAACTCGGCGAGGGCTTCTTCGGCGCGGCTGTGGTGGACACCGCCGCCCGCGATCACCAGAGGGCTGCGCGCCGCCCTGATCGCCCGTACCGCGTCGGCGAGTTCGGTCGGGTCGGCGCCCGGGCGGCGGACCACCCAGGTGCGCTCGGCGAAGAACTCCTCCGGCCAGTCGTACGCCTCGGCCTGGACGTCCTGCGGGAGGGCGAGGGTCACCGCGCCGGTCTCGACGGGGTCCGTCAGCACGCGCATCGCCTGGAGCGCCGCCGGGATCAGGGCCTCCGGACGGGTCACCCGGTCGAAGTACCTCGACACCGGGCGCAGGCTGTCGTTGACGCTGATGTCGCCCGCGTACGGCACTTCGAGCTGCTGGAGGACCGGGTCGGCGACGCGGGTGGCAAAGGTGTCGCCCGGGAGCAGCAGGACCGGCAGGTGGTTGATGGTCGCGAGGGCCGCGCCGGTGACCAGGTTGGTGGCGCCCGGGCCGATCGACGTCGTCACGGCGTGCGTGGACAGGCGGTTCGACTGGCGGGCATAGCCGACGGCCGCATGCACCATCGACTGCTCGTTGCGGCCCTGGTGGTAGGGCATGTCGGCGCCGTACTCGACGAGCGCCTGGCCGAGGCCGGCCACGTTGCCGTGGCCGAAGATGCCCCAGGTCGCGCTGATCAGCCGCTGTCGGGCACCGTCGCGCTCGGTGTACTGGGCGGCGAGGAAACGCACCAGTGCCTGCGCGACGGTAAGGCGGATCGTCATCGGTAGCCCTCCGTGTGGTCCGGGTGGAAGCAGATCCGCCACTCGCGGTGCTCACCCGGGCCGGCCATGACGTTCAGGTAGTACATGTCGTGGCCGGGCTGGGCGATCGACGGGCCGTGCCAGCCGTCGGGGACGAGGACGGCGTCGCCGGAGCGGACCTCCGCGAGGACGTCCGATCCGCCCTCACGGGAAGGGGATACGCGCTGATAGCCGAATCCGTTCGGGCCGTCGATCTCGAAGTAGTAGATCTCCTCCAGCTCCGCTTCCTCGCCCGGCCGGTTCTCGTCGTGCTTGTGCGGCGGGTAGGAGGACCAGTTGCCGCCGGGGGTGATCACCTCGACGGCGATGAGCCTGTCGCACTCGAAGGCGTCGGCGGAGGCGAAGTTGCGCACGTGGCGCAGCTGGGTGCCGCTGCCGCGCTGTTCCACGGGGACCTCCGGCGCGGGGCCGTAGCGGGCGGGGAGTTGTCGCTCGCACTTCGCTCCTGCCAAAGCAAAGCGGCCACCCGCGCCGGAGGCGATCTGTGCCCGGGTCTGTCGGGGTACGTAGGCGAAGTCGGTGGCTCCGCCGAACACGCTTTCCCGGCCCAGGAGTTGGAACTCTTCGTCACCCGCGTGCACCGTACAACCGCCGTTCAGCGGTACGACGATCCACTCGCTGTCGCCGGCGGCGAAGCTGTGCGTGCCGCCCGGCTCCAGCTCGACGATCCGCAGACTGCAATACGTCCAGCCGGCCCGCTCGGGGTCGATGTCGACGACGTACCCGCCGCCCGTCGTGGCGCCCTTGGGAACGTACAGGTCCTTGCTCATGCGGCCCTCACAGCAGTCCTACGGCGGTGTCCACGGCGGCGGCCACGTCGCCGTCCGCCGGGTACAGCAGCGAACGGCCGACGACCAGGCCGCGGACGGTGGGCAGTTGCAGGGCGCCGCGCCACTTCTCGTACGCGCCGTCCTGGTCGCCGCCGACCTCGCCGCCCAGGAGGACGGCCGGCAGCGTGGAGGTGGCCATGACCTCGGCCATGTCGTCGGGGTTCTCGGTGACCGGCACCTTCAGCCAGGTGTAGGCCGAGCTGCCGCCCAGTCCCGAGGCGATGGCGATCGACTTGGTGACGGCCTCCGCGGAGAGGTCGTTGCCGAGCTTGCCGTCGTCGTCGCGGCGGCTGATGAACGGCTCGACGAAGACCGGCAGCCGCCGCTCGGCCATCGCGTCGATCGCGCGGGCGGTGGATTCCAGGGTGGTCAGGGAGCCCGGGTCGTCGTAGCAGATCCGCAGCAGCAGCTTGCCCGCGTCGAAGCCGAGGCGCTCGATGTCCTCGGGGCGGTGGCCGGTGAAGCGGTCGTCGAGTTCGAAGCTGGCGCCCTGGAGGCCGCCGCGGTTCATGGAGCCCATGACGACCTTGCCGTCGAGGGCGCCGAGCAGGAGCAGGTCGTCGAGGATGTCGGCGGTCGCGAGGACGCCGTCGACACCGGGGCGGCCGAGCGCCAGGACCAGACGCTCCAGCAGGTCGGCGCGGTTGGCCATGGCGAACTTGCGGTCGCCGACCCCGAGGGCGCCGCGGGCCGGGTGGTCGGCGGCGACGATCATCAGCCGGCCGCTCGTGTTGAGCAGCGGCCTGCGGGTGCGCCGGGCGGCGGCCTCCGCTATCGCCTCGGGGTGCTGGGCGCGGACGCGGACGAGTTCCGCGATGTCGATGCTCACTTGACGGCTCCGGCGGCGATCGCGGCCTCGATCTCGTCCGGCGTGGGCATCGCCGAGGAGCACTCCAGCCGGGAGGCGACGATGGCACCGGCCGCGTTGGCGTGCCGCATGATCTTCTCCAGGTTCCAGCCTTCGAGCAGGCCGTGGCAGAGGGAGCCGCCGAACGCGTCACCGGCGCCGAGGCCGTTGAGGACGGTGACGGGCAGGGGCGGGACCTCGGCCTCGTCGCCCTCGCTGTTCACGGCGAGGACGCCCTTGGGGCCCTGCTTCACGACCGCGAGCTCGACGCCCGCGTCCAGCAGCGCCTGGGCGGCGGCACGCGGTTCGCGGACACCGGTGGCGACCTCCACCTCGTCGAGGTTGCCGACCGCGACGGTGGTGTGCTTGAGGGCCTCGGCGTAGAAGGGGCGGGCCGCGTCCGGGTCGCTCCAGAACATGGGGCGCCAGTCGAGGTCGAAGACGGTCGTCCCGGCCTTGGCGCGGTGGGCGAGGGCCGCCAGGGTCGCCGTACGGCTGGGCTCCTCGCTCAGGCCGGTGCCGGTGACCCAGAAGATCCGGGTCTCGCGGATGGCGTCGAGGTCCAGCTCGTGGGCGTCGATCTCCAGGTCGGGCGCCTTGGGGCGGCGGTAGAAGTACAGCGGGAAGTCGTCCGGCGGGAAGATCTCGCAGAAGGTGATCGGGGTCTGGAGGCCGGGAACCGGGGTGACCCAGCGGTCGTCGACGCCGAAGCCGCGCAGCTCCTCGTGCAGATAGGTGCCGAACGGGTCGTCGCCGGTGCGGGTGATCACCGCGGTGCTCCGGCCCAGCCGGGCGGCGGCGACGGCGACGTTCGAGGCGGAACCGCCCAGGAACTTGCCGAAGGACGTCACCTGCGGCAGCGGGACACCGGTCTGGAGTGGATACAGGTCCACACCGATCCGCCCCATGGTGATCAGGTCGTACCCCATCGGCTTCCCTTCGTTTCGGCTCTCCCCGCGTTTGTAGCTCTGTCCGCCGAGCCCTGTCAATGTTTTGTCCAGACATTCGGACCAGACCTTGACAGCGCTCGCCGCTCCCGCCGAAGCTGACCGGCATGACGTCGTTGTCACCTCAGCCCTCACTGTCCCGCATCCGCATCGGGTCGGCGCCCGACTCGTGGGGTGTGTGGTTCCCCGATGACCCCCAGCAGGTCCCCTGGCAGCGCTTCCTCGACGAGGTCGCGCAGTCCGGCTACGAGTGGATCGAGCTGGGGCCGTACGGGTATCTGCCGACCGATCCCACCGTCCTCACCGAGGAGACCTCCCGGCGCGGCCTGAAGGTGTCGGCCGGCACGGTCTTCACCGGGCTGCACCACGGCGAGTCCGTGTGGGAGAAGACCTGGGCGCACGTCGCGGACAACGCGGTGCTGGCCCAGGCGATGGGGGCCGAGCACCTCGTCGTCATCCCGTCCTTCTGGCGGGACGACAAGACCGGCGCCGTGCTGGAGCCGGACACGCTCACGCCCGAGCAGTGGCGCGATCTCGCCTCGCTGACCGAGCGGCTGGGGCAGCGGGTGCGGGAGGAGTACGGGCTTCGGATCGTGGTCCATCCGCACGCCGACACCCACATCGACAGCGAGGAGAACGTGGTCCGCTTCCTGGACGCCACGGACTCCGACCTGGTGTCGCTGTGCCTGGACACCGGGCACTACGCCTATTGCGGCGGCGACAGCGTGAAGCTGATCGAGACGTACGGGTCGCGGATCGGGTACCTGCACCTCAAGCAGGTGGATCCGGAGATCCTCGCGGACGTGCGGGCCAAGGGGACGCCGTTCGGGCCGGCCGTGGCGCAGGGCGTGATGTGCGAGCCGCCGAAGGGTGTGCCGGAGCTGGGGCCCGTGCTGTCGGCCGCGCAGAAGCTGGGCGTGGAGCTGTTCGCGATCGTCGAGCAGGACATGTATCCGTGCGAGCCGGACGCTCCGCTGCCGATCGCGATGCGGACGCGGGCGTTTTTGAGGTCGTGCGGGGCGTAGAGGTTGCCTACGGGGGTGGCGGGTTCTGTACGTCGGCGAGTGCGGCTTGTACGTGGCTTGTCGCGCAGTTCCCCGCGCCCCTGGGTGGGTCCGGACCATCCGGGTGTCAACACGCCCCGCCCATGAGCCCGCGTGCGCCTTTGCGTCACCTCTGTCACAAACGCCCCCTTCGTGTCACACATGTCGCGTGTACGCGGGTGCTGCGTCACACCCGGCGCACAGCCCCTGCCCTGCCCCGACCCGGCGTCGTTCACGGGGCACAGGCTTTGTGATCGCCAGCGCAGCGCCCGGTACCCCCGACGGCCGTTCCCGGCCGCCGCCGCGGTGCGCGCGGGGAGGTGCACCTCATGACCGACCGAAGGCTCTGGTCCTACAAGGAGATCGCGGCGCACATCCGTGTACAGCCGGACACCGTGCGGTCGTACCGCAAGCACGGGCTGCTGCCGCCACCCGACCACGTCGAGAGCGGCAAACCCTTCTGGTACGCCGACACCGTCCGGGCCTGGGTGGCGTCCCGCCCGGGCAACCGAGGCCGAAGAGAGAGCTGATCGGCGGGAAATCCAGTGGTGCCCCACCTCCGCGTGGGGCACCGTCGGTCCAAGGCCGACCCGTTGCAGGCCCGGTCAGTTCCAGGGCTCGATGACCGTCACCCCCGCTCCCGGTGCCGTCCCCATCGCCGCCAGGGCGGCCGGGGCGGCGTCCAGGGGGATCGTGGAGGTGACCAGGAGGTCGGGGCGCAGGACGCCCGCCCGGACCAGTTCCAGCATCGGCGGGTAGGTGTGGGCGGCCATGCCGTGGCTGCCGAGGAGTTCGAGCTCCAGGGCGATCGCGCGGGCCATCGGGACCGGGGTGGTGCCGTCCGGGGAGGGCAGCAGCCCGACCTGGACGTGGCGGCCCCGGCGGCGCAGGCCGTTCACCGAGGCCGCGCAGGTGACCGGTGAGCCGAGGGCGTCCAGGGAGAGGTGGGCACCGCCGCCGGTCAGGTCGCGGACCGCCGCCGCGGTGTCCGTGAGCGTGTCCGTGGGCTTCGAGGCGTCTACACACTCGACCGCCCCGAACTTCCGCGCCAGGTCGAGCGCCCCGGGCGACACGTCGACGGCCACCACCCGCGCCCCCGAGGCCGCCGCGATCATCACCGCGGACAGGCCGACGCCTCCGCAGCCGTGCACCGCCACCCACTCCCCCGCCGCCACCCGGCCCTGCTGCACCACCGCGCGGAACGCCGTGGCGAACCGGCAGCCGAGCGAGGCCGCGGTGGCGGACGACATGTCGTCGGGGACCGCGACGAGGTTCACGTCGGCGTGGTCCAGCGCCACGTACTGGGCGAAGGAGCCCCAGTGCGTGAAGCCGGGCTGGGTCTGCCGCTCGCAGATCTGGTGGTCGCCGGCCGCGCACGCCGGGCAGGTTCCGCAGGCGCACACGAAGGGGACGGTGACCCGGTCACCGGGCTGCCAGCGGCTCACGCGGGCGCCGACGGCCTCCACCACACCGGCGAGTTCGTGCCCCGGCACGTGCGGCAGCGCGATGTCCGGGTCGTGTCCCTGCCAGCCGTGCCAGTCGCTGCGGCAGAGGCCGGTCGCCTCGACCCGTACGACCACCCCGTGGTCGGCCGGTCGCGGGTCGGGCACCTCACGCACCGCGGCCTGCTCCCCGTACCGCTCGAACACCACTGCCCGCATGTGCGCTCCCTCGCCGTGTGGCCCGGACCTCATCATGGAAAGCGTCGCGGGCCTTTCTTGGATCCATACCCCCTAGGGGTATAGTGTGGAGATACGGAGGCCCCACTGTGGGTCACGGCTGTGGGCCCCGACCGCCCCACCTGCATCCACCCTGCATTCACTAGGAGAACGAGATGAGCGCTCAGACCGAGACCGCGGGTTCCGTCACCACTGTCTACAAGGTGAGCGGGATGAGCTGCGGGCACTGCGAGGGAGCCGTCTCCGGTGAGATCGCCGAGATCGCCGGTGTCGGCTCGGTGAAGGCCGTCGCGTCCACCGGCGAGGTCACGGTGGTGTCGGCGGCACCGCTGAACGAGGAAGCGGTGCGGTCCGCCGTGGACGAGGCCGGGTTCGAGCTCGTCGGCAAGGCCTGAACGGCCGCCGCCGGTCCACCGGACGGTGACCGGCGGTCTCGAACTGCGGGCATTCCGATGACGGACCCCTCTGGAGTCCGGCGCCGCACTCACATAAGCTCTTCACAAGGCTCGCGCATCATCCTTACGCTTGGGTCTCGTTCGCCATACCTGGGCTCTTGCGCATCTATCGGACATATGCAAGAGACGCAGATCACAGTGATGTGAACGTAACCATCGAAGGGGTTCGAAGGTCTAAGTTGACGATGTCAGGCAGCGTCTTGGGGGGCGCTTCCTGGCATCTGGAGATGTCTTGGGGGACTTCTCCAGAGATGCGTTGCCGGGGCACGTACACCGGGGAGCTTTGAGCGGCCCTCCCAGCGTGCGCTGTCCCGGCAGATCGCACACAGGTAGTAGTACGAGCAATTTTGCTCGTTCTGCTCAACGGCAGTACCGAGCAGTTCGGCAACACAGCGATTCAGGCGCTGGTTCTCACAGACGCCCGGCCGGATCCCGTGGGGGGAATCCGCACCGGGACATGGGAAGGCGCCCTGGTTCGTCGGCCCGTGGGGGGACCGGCGCTGGGGCGCCTTCCGTCATTCCGGTCACCTGTCGCCGCGCGACCGTGCGCCTCGCCTTCGCGCCTCGCGACACACCGGGACACACGAAAGCCCCGCACCCGACCGGAGTCGGACACGGGGCCCAGGTGTACGGCTCAGCGCTCCTCGACCGGGACGAAGTCCCGCTCGACGACGCCGGTGTAGATCTGGCGCGGGCGGCCGATGCGGGAACCCGGCTCCTTGATCATCTCGTGCCACTGGGCGATCCAGCCCGGCAGGCGGCCGAGGGCGAACAGGACCGTGAACATCTCGGTCGGGAAGCCCATGGCCCGGTAGATCAGACCGGTGTAGAAGTCGACGTTCGGGTAGAGGCTGCGCGAGACGAAGTAGTCGTCGGAGAGCGCGTGCTCCTCCAGCTTCAGCGCGATGTCCAGCAGCTCGTCGGACTTGCCGAGGGCCGAGAGGACGTCGTGCGCGGCGGCCTTGATGATCTTGGCGCGCGGGTCGAAGTTCTTGTAGACCCGGTGGCCGAAGCCCATCAGCCGGACGCCGTCCTCCTTATTCTTCACCTTGCGGATGAAGGAGTCGACGTCACCGCCGGAGGCCTGGATGCCCTCCAGCATCTCCAGCACCGACTGGTTGGCACCGCCGTGCAGCGGGCCCCACAGCGCGTTGATGCCGGCGGAGATCGACGCGAACATGTTCGCCTGGGACGAGCCGACGAGGCGGACCGTGGAGGTCGAACAGTTCTGCTCGTGGTCGGCGTGCAGGATCAGCAGCTTGTCGAGAGCGGAGACCACGACCGGGTCGGGCTCGTACTCCTGCGCCGGGACCGAGAAGGTCATGCGGAGGAAGTTCTCGACGTAACCGAGGTCGTTGCGCGGGTAGACGAACGGGTGACCGATCGACTTCTTGTACGCGTAGGCCGCGATCGTCGGGAGCTTGGCGAGCAGACGGATCGTCGAGAGGTTGCGCTGCTTCTCGTCGAAGGGGTTGTGGCTGTCCTGGTAGAACGTGGACAGCGCGGAGACCACCGACGACAGCATGGCCATCGGGTGGGCGTCGCGCGGGAAGCCACGGTAGAAGTTCTTGACGTCCTCGTGCAGCAGGGTGTGCTGCGTGATGTCGTTCTTGAACACGGCAAGCTCGTCGACGGTCGGAAGCTCGCCGTTGATCAGCAGATAGGCGACCTCCAGGAACGTGGAGCGCTCGGCCAGCTGCTCGATCGGGTAGCCGCGGTACCGGAGGATGCCGGCCTCGCCGTCGAGGTAGGTGATGGCGGATTTATAGGCGGCGGTGTTGCCGTAGCCGCTGTCCAGGGTGACCAGACCGGTCTGGGCGCGCAGCTTCCCGATGTCGAAGCCCTTGTCGCCGACGGTGCTGTCGATCACCGGGTAGGTGTACTCGCCATCGCCGTACCGCACTACTACAGAGTTGTCGCTCACGTCATCCCTCACCGACGTTGTGCCTCTTCTTCGAGGTTGCCCTGACTGTCTCTACCATCCCCCATTTGGCGCAGGAGAGTGCACTCGGGGTCGGCCGTTGGGCTTATCGGCGGCACTGAGTGCCGCCAACTTGTTCATCCTGCCCCTCTCCTACCCGCTTCCGGAAGGGCTCTGTGACCCACATGACTCATTTGATCGATCATTTTTTGTGATGCCTCACCTCAATGCCTTCACAGACCCGCGAGCCGGAAGTCCAGTGCCGTGCAGCGCCGCCCCGCCGACACCGTGCGCACCGCCTGGCCGATCGCCTTGCGGGAACCGACGAGGACGACCAGCTTCTTGGCGCGGGTGACCGCCGTGTACAGCAAATTCCGTTGAAGCATCATCCAGGCGCTGGTGGTGACCGGGATCACCACGGCCGGATACTCGCTGCCCTGGGAACGGTGGATGGTCACCGCGTACGCGTGGGCCAGTTCGTCCAGCTCGTCGAACTCGTACGCCACCTCCTCGTCCTCGTCGGTCAGCACCGTCAGGCGCTGGTCGACCGGGTCGAGCGAGGTGACCACGCCCACGGTGCCGTTGAAGACACCGTTGGTGCCCTTCTCGTAATTGTTGCGAATCTGGGTGACCTTGTCGCCGACCCGGAAGACCCGGCCGCCGAAGCGTTTCTCGGGCACGTCCGGGCGGCCCGGGGTGACGGCCTGCTGAAGCAGTCCGTTGAGGGTGCCGGCGCCCGCGGGGCCCCGGTGCATGGGGGCGAGCACCTGGACGTCCCGGCGCGGGTCGAGGCCGAACTTGGCCGGAACCCGACGGGCCGCCACGTCCACGGTGAGCCGGCCGACCTCCTCGGTGTCGTCCTCGACGAACAGGAAGAAGTCCTTCATGCCGTCGGTGACGGGGTGCTGTCCCGCGTTGATCCGGTGGGCGTTCGTCACCACACCCGACTGCTGGGCCTGGCGGAAGACCCGGGTGAGGCGTACGGCGGGGACGGGGCCGCCGTCGGCGAGCAGGTCACGCAGCACCTCGCCGGCGCCGACGCTGGGGAGTTGGTCGACGTCCCCGACGAAGAGCAGGTGGGCGCCCGGGGGTACGGCCTTCACCAGTTTGTTGGCGAGCAGCAGGTCCAGCATGGACGCCTCGTCGACCACCACCAGGTCGGCGTCGAGCGGGCGGTCCTTGTCGTAGGCCGCGTCGCCGCCGGGCTTGAGCTCCAGGAGGCGGTGGACGGTGGAGGCGTCGGCACCGGTGAGTTCGGCCAGGCGCTTGGCGGCGCGGCCGGTGGGGGCGGCGAGGACGACCTTGGCCTTCTTGGCGCGGGCCAGCTCCACGATCGAGCGGACGGTGAAGGACTTGCCGCAACCGGGGCCGCCGGTGAGCACGGCGACCTTCTCGGTCAGCGCGAGCCTGACGGCGGCCTCCTGTTCGGGGGCGAGCTCGGTCCCGGTGCGGGTCTTCAGCCAGCCGAGCGCCTTGTCCCAGTCCACGTCCCGGAACCCCGGCATCCGGTCCTGGTCGGTGCGCAGCAGACGCATCAGCTGGGCGGAGAGGGAGAGTTCGGCACGGTGGAAAGGGACGAGGTAGACCGCGGTGACCGGTTCGCCGTGCTCTCCGGGGAGCTTCTCCCGTACGACCCCGGGATCGCCGGACTCCTCGTCCGGCAGGGCGAGTTCGGCGAGGCACTCGATGACCAGGCCGGTGTCGACCTGGAGGAGCTTGACCGCGTCCGCGATCAGCTGCTCCTCGGGGAGGTAGCAGTGGCCCTGATCGGTGGACTGCGAAAGGGCGTACTGGAGGCCCGCCTTGACGCGCTCCGGGCTGTCGTGCGGGATGCCGACGGACTGGGCGATCTTGTCGGCGGTGAGGAAGCCGATGCCCCAGACATCCGCGGCGAGCCGGTAGGGCCGGTTCTTCACCACGGAGATCGAGGCGTCGCCGTACTTCTTGTAGATGCGGACCGCGATCGACGTGGACACCTCGACGGTCTGGAGGAAGAGCATGACCTCCTTGATCGCCTTCTGTTCCTCCCAGGCGTCGGCGATCTTCTTCGTCCGCTTGGGGCCGAGGCCGGGCACCTCGACGAGCCGCTTGGGCTCCTCCTCGATGATCTGGAGGGTGTCCAGGCCGAAGTGCTGGGTGATGCGGTCGGCGAAGACGGGCCCGATGCCCTTGACCAGCCCCGAGCCGAGGTAGCGGCGGATGCCCTGGACGGTGGCCGGCAGGACCGTCGTGTAGTTCTCCACGGTGAACTGCTTGCCGTACTGCGGATGGGAGCCCCAACGGCCCTCCATCCGCAGGGACTCGCCGACCTGGGCACCGAGCAGCGCGCCGACGACGGTCAGCAGGTCTCCGCCACCGCGTCCGGTGTCGACCCGGGCGACCGTGTAGCCGTTCTCCTCGTTGGCGTACGTGATCCGCTCCAGCACACCTTCGAGCACGGCGAGCCGCCGCTCCTCGTCCCCCTGACTCCCCGCCTGACTGGACATGATCCGACAGTACCGGCGGGGTGTGACAGCGGGCGGGACACCTGGGCGGCCCGGCCCCCTCCGAGGTCGGGAGCGGGTGCCGAGCGGGTGCCGCGACGTGTCCCGGAACGCCTATCCCGCCTGGGACTTGACGTGGTTGATCACCTTCTCGAAGTCCTCGGTCGGGGAGAACTCCACGAACTCGCAGTCCTCCACGGCCACGGGGACATGGCCGGGCGCCCAGTAGTACGCCTGGCCGGCCTCGTAGTACTCCTCGCCGTCGGCCGTCAGCATCCGCAGCCGGCCCTTGAGCAGGTAGCCCCAGTGCGGGCACTGGCAGGCGTCGCCGTCGAGGCCCTTGAGCGCGGGCCCCATGTCGGTGCCCTCCGGCAGGGTGACGTAGCCGACGGACATGCCGCCGCCCATGGGCTGGATGCGCAGTTCCACGCCGTCGCCGGCGAGGGCGACGGGTACGTCGTTGCGGGTCGCCGCCGTCATGACTCCTCCACTCCGGCCCCTCGGGGCCTTGAGGAAACCCCCGTGGCACTCCTGTACCTCCAGCCTGATCCGCCCCGGCGTACTCCGCTACCTCACGACCCGGTCCCAGGGGCGCGCAGACACCGACAGGCCGCGGTGGCGAGCACCGCGGCCTGTGGGCGGACAGTTCCGGACCGGCTCCGGGTCAGTGGTCAGTGGTCAGTGGTCGGTCCCGGGTCAGCTCTTGGTCTCCCAGTACTTCCAGCCCGTCGAGGACGTCGGCAGGACGGCCGTGCCCTTGGTGGTGTCGTGCGTGAACTGGTGCACGACGGTCACGGTCACACTGGCGGTGACCGACGCGCTGACCGTCACCTTCGCCTTCGCGACGATGGCCTTGACGCTGACGTCGGTGCCGGCGGAGGCGGTGGGTGCCGTTCCACCAGGACTTGAGAAGTAGTTCTTCTTGCTGGTGGTCGTGTACGTCGTGGAAGGGCGCTTCGGGTCCTTCACGGTCACGGCGTCGGCCGGTTCGGCAGCCAGACACGAGAACACCACTCCTGCCGCGACGACACCCGCGGTGCGCCGAGCAGCGCACATGAGCAAACGATCTTCCTTGCCCGGCCCCGCGACGACTCCCCGGCGGCGGCCTCATCACGATCCGGTCTCAGGGGCTTGCGTCCGGGGCGTGTAATCGATTCCAATCCTCTCCGTAGGTATCGGTGTAATCGATTCCACGAACGATCCACAAGGAGGTGGAGCGGCGATGGCGAGCATCAAGGACGTCGCTGCCGAGGCGGGCGTTTCCGTCGCCACGGTCTCGCGTGTCCTGAACGACCATCCGTCGGTCAGCGCGGAGGCACGCACGCGCGTGCTGGCCGCCGTCGAGGCGCTGGGCTACCGCCCGAACGCCGTCGCCCGCTCCCTGCGCACCGACCAGACCCACACCCTCGGCCTGGTCATCAGCGACGTGATGAACCCCTACTTCACCGAGCTGGCCCGCTCCGTCGAGGAGGAGGCCCGCGCGCTGGGCTACAGCGTCATCATCGGCAACGCCGACGAGCGGCCCGACCTCCAGGACCATCACGTACGGAACCTGCTGGACCGCCGTATCGACGGACTCCTCGTCTCCCCCACCGACGGCGGCTCCCCGCTGATGCTGGACGCCGCACGGGCCGGGACGCCGATGGTGTTCGTGGACCGGTGGATCCCGGGCGTGGACGTGCCGGTGGTGCGCGCGGACGGGCGGGAGGCCGTGCGGGATCTCGTGGCCCATCTGCACGGGCTGGGGCACCGCAGGCTCGCCATCATCGCGGGACCCGCCGCCACCACGACCGGCCAGGAGCGGGTGGCGGCCTTCCGGGAGGCGCTGCACGCCTGCGGTCTCGACCTGCCCGACGTCTACATCGGACAGGGCGACTTCCAGGCCGACAGCGGACGCCGGGTCACCGAGGGCTTCCTCGACCTGCCCGAGCCGCCCGAGGTCGTGTTCGCGGCCGACAACCTGATGGCGCTCGGCGCGCTGGACGCCGTACGCGCGCGCGGGATGCGCGTCCCGGACGACATCGCGCTGGCCGCGTTCGACGACATCCCCTGGTTCGTGCACACCGATCCGCCGATCACCGCGATCGCCCAGCCCACGGGCGAGCTGGGGCGCGCCGCCGTGCGCGCGCTGGTGGACCGCATCGAGGGACGGCCCCCCGAGCCCGTCACCCTCCCCGCCCGTCTCGTCGTACGTCGTTCGTGCGGCGAGGACGCCACCGAGAACAGGAGTAAGCCGTGAGCGACCCGGACGAGTTGCTGCGCATCGAGGGCATACGGAAGACCTTCCCGGGCGTGGTCGCGCTGGACGGCGTGGACTTCGGTCTGCGCCGCGGCGAGGTGCATGTGCTGCTCGGTGAGAACGGCGCGGGCAAGAGCACGCTCATCAAGATGCTCTCCGGCGCCTACACACCCGACGCCGGGCGGATCCTGGTCGACGGCGAGGAGACGCGCATCCACGGCGCGCAGGACTCCGAACGCCTCGGGATCGCCACCATCTACCAGGAGTTCAACCTCGTCCCCGACCTCACGGTCGCCGAGAACATCTTCCTGGGCCGGCAGCCGCGCCGCTTCGGCGTGATCGACCGCAAGAGGATGGAGGCCGACGCCGAGGTCCTGCTCGCGCGGGTGGGTGTGAACGTCTCGCCCCGCGCGCGGGTGCGTGAACTCGGTATCGCGCGCCTCCAGATGGTCGAGATCGCCAAGGCGCTGAGTCTGAACGCGCGCGTGCTGATCATGGACGAGCCGACCGCCGTGCTCACCTCCGAGGAGGTGGACAAGCTCTTCGCGATCGTGCGCACGCTGCGCGAGGACGGCGTCGGCATCGTGTTCATCACGCACCATCTGGAGGAGATCGCCGCCCTGGGCGACCGGGTCACGGTCATCCGGGACGGGAAGTCCGTCGGAGAGGTCCCGGCCTCCACCTCCGAGGACGAGCTCGTCCGCCTGATGGTGGGCCGCTCGATCGAGCAGCAGTACCCGCGCGAACGGGCCGACACCGGTGCCGCGTTGCTCTCCGTCGAGGGCCTGACCCGCGACGGTGTCTTCCACGACATCAGCTTCGAGGTGCACGCCGGTGAGGTCGTCGGCATCGCGGGGCTCGTCGGGGCGGGCCGTACGGAGGTGGTGCGGGCGGTCTTCGGGGCCGACCCGTACGACAGGGGCACGGTGAAGGTCTCCGGGGCGCCCCTGAAGGGACATGACGTCACCTCCGCCATGGCGGCCGGCATCGGGCTCATCCCCGAGGACCGCAAGGGCCAGGGGCTGGTGCTCGACCAGTCCGTCGAGGAGAACCTCGGGCTGGTGACCATGCGGTCGGCCACCCGCGGCGGAATCGTCGACCTCAAGGGCCAGCGTGAGGCGGCCGCGCGGATCGCCGGGCAGCTCGGCGTGCGGATGGCCGGTCTCGGCCAGCACGTGCGGACCCTGTCCGGCGGCAACCAGCAGAAGGTCGTCATCGGCAAGTGGCTGCTCGCCGACACCAGGGTGCTCATCCTCGACGAGCCGACGCGCGGGATCGACGTCGGCGCCAAGGTCGAGATCTACCAGCTCGTCAACGAACTCACCGCGGCCGGTGCGGCCGTCCTGATGATCTCCAGCGACCTTCCCGAGGTGCTCGGCATGAGCGACCGGGTGCTGGTGATGGCCCAGGGCCGGATCGCGGGCGAACTCTCCGCCGACGAGGCCACGCAGGACGCCGTGATGGCACTCGCCGTCAGCACGAACACAGTGAAGAACCAGAAGGAGGCCCCCCGTGGCCACTGACACGCTCAAGAGCACGACGGGCGCGGGTGGCGCCTCGGGGCTGCGC
Organism: Streptomyces lincolnensis; assembly: GCF_001685355.1. Taxonomy (GTDB): domain Bacteria; phylum Actinomycetota; class Actinomycetes; order Streptomycetales; family Streptomycetaceae; genus Streptomyces; species Streptomyces lincolnensis. The sequence continues at coordinate 3,760,393 of NZ_CP016438.1, forward strand.
CGGCTCCTGCTCGACAACGGCGCGCTCACCGCGCTGATCGTCCTCGTCGTCGCGCTGTCGGCGCTGTCGGGGAACTTCCTGACGGCCGACAACCTCCTCAACATCGGCGTCCAGGCCGCCGTGACGGCCATTCTCGCCTTCGGCGTCACCTTCGTGATCGTCTCGGCGGGCATCGACCTGTCGGTCGGCTCGGTGGCCGCCCTCTCCGCGACCGTGCTGGCCTGGAGCGCCGCCGACCACGGTGTCCCGGTCGCCCTCGCGGTGGTCCTGGCGGTCGTCGTCGGCATCGCGGCCGGGCTGGTCAACGGTTTCCTGATCGCCTACGGCAAGCTGCCGCCGTTCATCGCGACGCTCGCCATGCTGTCGGTGGGCCGCGGTCTGTCCCTGGTGATCTCCGGCGGCAACCCGATCCCCTTCCCCGACTCGGTCTCCCACCTCGGCGACACCCTCGGCGACTGGCTGCCGGTACCGGTGCTGGTCATGATCGTCATGGGGCTCGTCGCGGCCTTCGTGCTCGGAAAGACGTACATCGGCCGGTCCATGTACGCGATCGGCGGCAACGAGGAGGCCGCACGCCTGTCCGGGCTGCGGGTGTCCCGGCAGAAGCTGGTCGTCTACGCCCTGTCGGGCCTGTTCGCGGCTGTCGCCGGCATCGTGCTGGCGGCCCGGCTCTCCTCGGCGCAGCCGCAGGCCGCCAACGGCTACGAGCTGGACGCGATCGCCGCGGTCGTCATCGGCGGTGCCTCACTCGCGGGCGGCACCGGCAAGGCGTCCGGCACGCTGATCGGCGCGCTGATCCTGGCGGTGCTGCGCAACGGCCTCAACCTGCTCAACGTGTCCACCTTCTGGCAGCAGGTCGTGATCGGTGTCGTCATCGCGCTGGCGGTGCTGCTGGACACGGTGCGCCGCAAGGCGGGCGCGACGACCCCGGTGGCCTCGGGCCTCGGCGGCGGTGGCAAGGGCAGGCAGGCGGCGACGTACGGGCTCGCGGCCGTGGTGACCGTGGCCGTCATCGGCGCGACCTCGCTGCTGCACAACGGCGGTTCGGGCTCGACGACCCCGAGGGTGGGGCTCGCCATCTCCACGCTGAACAACCCCTTCTATGTGTCGCTGCGGGCGGGCGCCCAGGCCGAGGCGAAGAAACTGGGGGTGGACCTCACCGTCACCGACGCCCAGAACGACGCGTCGCAGCAGGCCAACCAGCTCCAGAACTTCACCAGTTCGGGGCTCGACGTGATCATCGTCAACGCCGTCGACTCGGACGCCGTCAGCCCGGCGGCGAAGGCCGTGAACAAGACCGGCACCCCGCTGATCGCCGTCGACCGCTCGGTGAACAACGCGGACAGCGTGTCGTTCGTCGCCTCGGACAACGTCACCGGCGGCAAGCTCGCGGCCAGGGAACTCGCCGAGAAGCTGGGCGGCCGGGGCAGGATCGCGATCCTCCAGGGCATGGCCGGCACCTCCGCCAGCCGGGAGCGCGGCGCGGGCTTCGCCGAGGGGCTGAAGGCCTACCCGGGCATCAAGGTGGTCGCCAGGCAGCCCGCCGACTGGGACCGCACCAAGGGCCTGGACGTCATGACCAACCTGATGCAGGCCCACCCGGACATCGACGGTGTCTTCGCGGAGAACGACGAGATGGCGCTCGGCGCGATCAAGGCGCTGGGTGCCAAGGCCGGCAAGTCCGTCCAGGTCATCGGCTTCGACGGAACCGCGGACGGCCTGACGGCCGTCAAGGCGGGCACGCTGTACGCGTCGGTGGCGCAGCAGCCGACGGAACTCGGCCGGATCGCGGTACAGAACGCTGTCAAAACGGCCGAGGACGAGAAGGTCGCGAAGTCGGTGATGGTGCCGGTGAAGGTGGTGACGAAGGAGAACGTGGCCGGCTTCACGGGCTGAGACGTGAGGGGCGGGCGGTCTTCCGGAACGTGACTCCTTCCGGTGCCGCCCGCCGCACGTCGCGCACGGGGTTCACTCACGGGGACTATCAGGGGAGCACTCTCATGTACGACTACGACCTTCTGGTCGTGGGGTCGGCCAACGCCGACCTGGTGATCGGTGTCGAGCGGCGGCCGGGGGCGGGTGAGACGGTGCTCGGGTCCGACCTGGTCACCCATCCGGGCGGCAAGGGCGCCAACCAGGCGGTCGCGGCCGCCCGGCTCGGCGCCCGTACGGCGCTGCTGGCCCGGGTCGGCGACGACGCGCACGGGCGGCTGCTGCTGGACTCGCAGCGGGCGGCCGGCGTGGACACGGTGGGGGTGCTGGTGGGCGGGGCGCCGACCGGGGTCGCGCTGATCACGGTGGATCCGTCGGGGGACAACAGCATCGTGGTCTCGCCAGGCGCCAACGGGCGGCTGACGCCCGAGGACGTGGCGGCCGCGGGGAGCCTCTTCCATGCCTCGCGCGTGGTCTCGGCCCAGCTGGAGATCCCGTTGGAGACGGTCGAGGAGGTCGTCCGCAGTCTCGCGCCGGACAGTCGTTTCGTGCTGAACCCCTCGCCTCCGCGACGGCTGCCCGCCGAGGTCCTGGCCGCCTGCGACCCGCTGATCGTCAACGAGCACGAGGCGAAGGTGATCCTGGGCGAGGGCGCGGCCGGGGTGAGCGACGAACCCGCGGACTGGGCGCGGCTGCTGCTGGCCAAGGGCCCGCGGTCGGTGGTGATCACGCTCGGCGCCGAGGGCTCGCTGGTCGCCTCCGGCGAGGGGGTGACCCGGATCGCCGCCGTCGCGGTGGACGCCGTGGACACCACCGGGGCGGGCGACGCGTTCACCGCGGCGCTGGCCTGGCGGCTGGGCGCGGGCGCGTCCCTCGAAGAGGCGGCGGCGTACGCCTCCCGGGTCGGGGCGGCGGCCGTCACCCGGCGGGGGGCGCAGGACTCGTTCCCGACGGCGGAGGAGGTCGGCGCGCTGTGAAGAGGGCCGGAATCCTGAACCGTCATCTGTCCGGGGCGCTGGCCGAGCTGGGGCACGGGGACGGGGTGCTGGTGTGCGACGCCGGGATGCCGATACCCGACGGGCCGCGCGTCGTCGACCTGGCGTTCCGGGCCGGGGTGCCGTCCTTCGCCGAGGTGGTGGAGGGCCTGCTGGCCGAGCTGGTGGTGGAGGGCGCGACGGCGGCGAGCGAGGTGCGGGAGGCGAACGCGGCGGCCTCGGACCTGCTGGACGGGCACTTCCCCGAACTGCGCCTCGTCTCCCACGAGAAGCTCAAGGAGCTGTCGGCCGGCGCGCGGCTGGTCGTCCGCACGGGCGAGGCCCGGCCGTACGCGAACGTGCTGCTGCGGTGCGGGGTGTTCTTCTAGCAGTCCCTGCGCGGCAGGCCCCGCGCAGGCCCCCGGAAAGCTTCGAGGGGGCCCGGTCCGTCGACCGGGCCCCCTCGGGTTTTCCCCTCCGTACCAGAACCCCGATCCCCCCAGATCCCCCTCCGAAGAGCCCTGATGCCACGTACGACCCGCGAGGTGGGCGGAGGGTTGTACGCCTTCTCCGGATTTTTTTCGCGACCGCCTGAGGCGGCCCGGGTGTCAGTGGCGGCCTCTACGTTTTCCTCATGACTCCTGAGGAGACGCGGGGCCGGCTGGGTCCCTTCCGTGACAAGGCGCTCGCGCGTGGGATCCCGGTCGACGAGGTGGAGCGGTGGATGGACACCGCCCGTCCCTGCGCGATCCTGGCGAAGGACGGGGACGGGGACGGGCCGGTCGTGGGCCGGTTCGGTGGTCCGCTGCTGCTTCCCGTCGGCACCCCGCATCCCTCCCACCCCTTCGTCGCCTCCCTCGACCTCGCGGCCCTGCCCGCCGACGCCACGGACCTCCCTCTGCCGGCCGACGGCCGGCTGCTGCTGTTCGCCTACCCCGAGGACGAGGGCGGCGGCGCCGACATGGGGCACGTGCTGTACGTCCCCGCCGATGCGGCCGTGACGGAGCGGGACAAGGACGCCTGGCCCCTGTACGAGATCGACGAGTACCGGGAGGTGTTCGAGCGGTTCCCGGAGGAACCGCTGCGGGCGACGGCCGAGGTCTCCCTGCCCTACCACCACCTGGTCGAACTCCCCGAACCCCCGTACGCCGATGTGCTGCCCGGCCATCCCCACGCCGAGGAACTGGCCGAGGTGTGGGACGAGACGTACGACGACATAGCCGCCTCGGGGCCGCTCCAGCTCGGCGGATACGCCTCGCAGGAGGCCGTCGACGTCGACCCGGTCGCCACCGCCGTGGCCCGCGCGACGGGCCGGGCCCGACCGGCCCTGGAAGAGGTCGCCGACTGGGTGCTGCTCGCGGACTGGTCCCCCGACATCACGGGCCAGGAGGGCGCCACCGTCCACTGGGTGATCCGACGCGGGGACCTGGCCGCGCACCGCTTCGACCGCGCGTTCACCTCGGTCTTCTGGAATCCGTGACCGCAGCCCCATCCCGTCCGTGACGGAATGGGGCTGCGGACGAGGCCGGCACCGCTGATCAGTCCGTGTGGGCCACGAACCGTTCGGCGGTCTCGGCGAGGACCTCGCGGCCGTCGCGGGCCCACAGGACGTCGTTGAAGAGCTCGACCTCGATGGCGCCGGTGTAGCCGGCCGCCTCGACATGGCGCTGCCACTCACGCATGTCGATCGAGCCGTCGCCGATCTGTCCGCGGCCGGTCAGGACGCCCTCGGGCAGCGGGGTCGTCCAGTCGGCGAGCTGGAAGGTGTGGATACGGCCGCCGGCGCCCGCGCGGGCGATCTGCGCGGGCGCGTGGTCGTCCCACCAGATGTGGTAGGTGTCCACGGTCACGCCGACCTGCTGCGCGGGGAAGCGCTCCGCGATGTCGAGGGCCTGGGCGAGGGTGGAGACCACGCAGCGGTCGGAGGCGTACATGGGGTGCAGCGGCTCGATGGCCAGTCGGACGCCGTTCGACTCCGCGTAGGGGCCCAGCTCGGCGAGCGCGTCGGCGATCCGCTCGCGCGCGCCGTGCAGGTCCTTGGAGCCGGCCGGGAGGCCGCCGGAGACCAGGACGAGGGTGTCCGTGCCGAGCGTGGCCGCCTCGTCGATGGCACGGCGGTTGTCGGCCAGGGCCGCGGCCCGCTCCTCGGGGTCGATCGCCGTGAAGAAGCCGCCCCGGCACAGGGTGGTGACGGTCAGGCCCGCGTCGCGGACCAGTTTCGCCGTCTCCTCCACGCCGTACGACTGGACGGGCTCGCGCCACAGGCCGACGTTGCCGACGCCCAGCTCGCGGCAGGTGTCGACCAGTTCCGGCAGCGACAGCTGCTTGACCGTCATCTGGTTGATGGAGAAACGGGAGAGGTCGCCGGTCACTGGTCCACCCCGTACAGCGAGAGCAGGTTCTTCATGCGCTCCTCCGCCAGCTTCGGGTCTGGGAACAGGCCCAGTCCGTCGGCGAGTTCGTAGGCGCGGGCGAAGTGCGGCAGCGAGCGGGCCGACTGGAGGCCGCCGACCATCGTGAAGTGGGACTGGTGGCCCGCGAGCCACGCCAGGAACACCACGCCCGTCTTGTAGAAGCGGGTCGGCGCCTGGAAGAGGTGGCGGGACAACTCGACCGTGGGGTCGAGGAGTTCGCGGAAGCCCGCCGTGTCGCCCGTGTCCAGGACGCGCACCGCCTCGGCCGCCAGCGGGCCCAGCGGATCGAAGATGCCGAGCAGGGCGTGGCTGAAGCCCTTCTCGTCGCCCGCGATCAGCTCGGGGTAGTTGAAGTCGTCGCCCGTGTAGCAGCGGACGCCCTCGGGCAGGCGGCGGCGGATGTCGATCTCCCGCTGGGCCTCCAGCAGGGAGACCTTGATGCCGTCCACCTTGTCCGGGTGCGCGGCGATGACCTCCAGGAAGGTGTCCGTGGCCGCGTCCAGGTCGGACGAGCCCCAGTAGCCCTCCAGCGCCGGGTCGAACATCGGGCCGAGCCAGTGCAGGACGACCGGTTCGGCGGCCTGGCGCAGCAGGTGCCCGTAGACCTCCAGGTAGTCCTCGGGGCCCTTGGCCGCCGCCGCGAGGGCGCGGGAGGCCATCAGGATCGCCTGGGCGCCGGACTCCTCGACGAGGGCCAGCTGCTCCTCGTAGGCCGCGCGGACCTCGTCCAGGGTCGCCGGGCCGGTCAGCTGGTCGGTGCCGACGCCGCAGGCGATGAGGCCGCCGACCGACCTGGCCTCGGCGGCGGACCGGCGGATCAGCTCGGCCGCGCCCGCCCAGTCCAGGCCCATGCCGCGCTGGGCGGTGTCCATCGCCTCGGCGACACCGAGGCCGTGCGACCACAGGTGGCGGCGGAAGGCGAGGGTGGCGTCCCAGTCGACGGCCGCCGGGGAGTCCGGGGTGGTGTCGGCGAACGGGTCCGCGACGACATGCGCCGCCGAGAAGACCGTACGGGAGGTGAGGGGGGTGCCGGAGGTGACGGCGAGGGGCTCCTGCCGGGGCTCGTAGACGCGGAAGCCCCCCTCGGGGTCGGGGAGTCGGACGGTCACAGGGAGACCTCCGGTACGTCGAGACGGCGGCCCTCGGCCGAGGACCTCAGGCCCAGCTCGGCGAGCTGGACGCCGCGGGCGCCGGCGAGGAGGTCCCAGTGGTAGGGGGCGTCGGCGTAGACGTGCCTCAGGAACAGCTCCCACTGGGCCTTGAAGCCGTTGTCGAACTCGGCGTTGTCGGGCACCTCCTGCCACTGGTCGCGGAAGACCTCGGTGGCGGGGATGTCCGGGTTCCAGACCGGCTTGGGGGTGGCGCTGCGGTGCTGGACACGGCAGTTGCGCAGACCGGCGACCGCGGAGCCCTCGGTGCCGTCGACCTGGAACTCGACGAGTTCGTCGCGGTTGACGCGGACCGCCCAGGAGGAGTTGATCTGGGCGATGGCGCCGCCTTCGAGTTCGAAGACGCCGTACGCCGCGTCGTCCGCCGTGGCGTCGTAGGGCTTGTCGTTCTCGTCCCAGCGCTGCGGGATGTGGGTGGCGGTGAGGGCCTGGACGGACTTCACGCGGCCGAACAGCTCGTGCAGCACGTACTCCCAGTGCGGGAACATGTCGACAACGATGCCACCGCCGTCCTCGGCGCGGTAGTTCCAGGAGGGGCGCTGGGCGGTCTGCCAGTCGCCCTCGAAGACCCAGTAGCCGAACTCGCCGCGGATCGAGAGGATGCGGCCGAAGAAGCCGCCGTCGATGAGGCGCTTGAGCTTGAGCAGGCCCGGCAGGAACAGCTTGTCCTGGACCACGCCGTGCTTGATGCCGGCCGCGGCGGCCAGCCTCGCCAGCTCCAGGGCGCCGTCGAGACCGGTGGCGGTGGGCTTCTCGGTGTAGATGTGCTTGCCCGCGGCGATCGCCTTCTTGATCGCCTCCTCGCGGGCGGAGGTGACCTGGGCGTCGAAGTAGATCTCGACGGTCGGGTCGGCGAGGACCGCGTCGACGTCCGTGGAGATGTTCGCCGGGTCCAGGCCGTGCTGCTCGGCGAGTGCCTTGAGGGCGTGCTCGCGGCGGCCGACCAGGATCGGCTCGGGCCACAGCACGGTGCCGTCGCCGAGGTCGAGGCCGCCCTGCTCGCGGAGGGCCAGGATGGAGCGGACCAGGTGCTGGCGGTAGCCCATGCGCCCGGTCACACCGTTCATGGCGATTCGCACCGTCTTGCGTGTCACGTCAGTCCCTTCGTAGGAGTCGTACGCGGTTGTGCGCGCCGCGCACGCTCCACTGATGAGCGTTACAGCAAGCGCTTTCTATCTACGAAGAAGCTAGCCTCTGAGCAGCGGTCTGGACAAGAGCGTGACGGGGTTGAGTTGTTCGAGGGGGCGAACAACGGGGGGTCGGGGCTTTAGGGTCTGGTCGACACGTGATCGGCTCCTGCCCGGCTTTCCGATCGTGGGAACCGGTGCGGGCTTCAGATCTGTGGATGACGACGTACGACGAGGTACCGAGGTACGACGAGATGCGCGACCGGAGGACGACGAGATGACGGTGACCCTGGCGGACGTGGCGGCCCGCGCGCAGGTCTCGCCCGCGACGGTGTCGCGCGTGCTGAACGGGAACTATCCCGTGGCCGCTTCCACCCGCGAGCGGGTGCTGCGCGCCGTGGACGAGCTGGACTACGTGCTGAACGGGCCGGCGAGCGCGCTGGCGGCGGCCACGTCCGACCTGGTGGGGATTCTCGTCAACGACATCGCCGACCCCTTCTTCGGGATCATGGCGGGGGCGATCCAGTCGGAGATCGGGGGGCCGGGCGGGCGGGCCGGGGGTGAGCGGCTGGCGGTCGTGTGCAACACGGGGGGTTCTCCCGAGCGGGAGCTGACGTATCTGACCCTGCTGCAGCGGCAGCGGGCCGCGGCGGTCGTCCTGACCGGCGGGGCGGTGGAGGACGAGCCGCATCAGAAGGCCATGTCGGCGAAGCTGCGGAAGCTGGCGGAGGCGGGGACCCGGATCGTGCTGTGCGGGCGGCCGCCGGCGCCGGAGACCGGGGCCTTCGCGCTGACCTTCGACAACCGCGGGGGCGGGCGGGAGCTGACCGAGCACCTCATCGGGCTGGGGCACCGTCGGCTCGGCTACATCGCCGGACCCGAGGAGCGCACGACCACGCGGCACCGGCTGGAGGGGCATCGGGCGGCCCTCGACGCCCACGGGATCACCGAGGATCCCCGGTGGACCGTGTGGGGGCGCTACGACCGGCAGTCCGGCTACGACGCCACGCTGGAGCTGCTGCGGCGGGATCCGTCGTTGACCGCCGTCGTCGCCGCGAACGACTCCGTCGCGCTGGGGGCGTGTGCGGCGCTGCGGGATTCCGGGCTGCGGATTCCGGAGGACGTCTCCGTCGCCGGGTTCGACGATCTGCCGTTCAGCGTGGACGCGGTGCCGGCGTTGACGACGGTGCGGTTGCCTCTCGCGGAGGCGGGGGCTCGGGCGGGGCGGATCGCGATGGGGCGGGAGGAGCCGCCGCCGGGGGGGATCGCGACGGTTCGGGGGGAGCTGATGGTTCGGGGGTCTTCTGGGGGGCCGCGGGGTTGACGGGGGCTGTTGGGGTGCGGGGGGCGGAGTGCGGGGTGCGCTTCAGCGCGTATTTGCGAAGAAGGATGCACTCGCATGGCCTGAAGATTGACCACCAGGTGGTAGAGAGTCGGTCATGGCTGGCGGAATACCCGATCTCACCGAATTGTGGCAGCGCTTCGACAACTGGCTGGTCGAGCATGCTCCCGGAGACCATGGCTCCTTGCGGCCGGGCTGTCCGAACGGCGAGACAAAGCGCCTGGAGGACAGCCTCGGCTTCCCTCTCCATGAGGATGTGAGGACAACCCTCGCCATGCACAACGGCGTCACCCCGCGGAGGGCCAGTACAGACCCGGGAGCCTTTCTCCTCGGCTACAGCCTCCTGGACGTCGACGGAATCCTGGAAGCTCATCGGGATCTCGTCTCGATGGTGGAGGACGCCCGCGAGGAGGGTGAGGAGGACCTGGTCGTCGGCCGCATCGCCGACAGCCAATGGGTTCCCCTCGCCCGGAACATCTCCGGCGATCTGCTGTTCGTGGACCATCGGCATCATCACCGCGGAGAGATCGGGGAGATGTCGTTCGGCGATCCCGAGTACCGCCTGCTGTGGCCGCGGATGGATCTCATGCTCGTGGATCTGTGCGACTCCGTGGAGAACGGCACTCCGGTGACCTCCGTACCGCGCGTTCCCGTGCTGTACGGGGGGCGGATGCTCGAGTGGCACACCCGCCCCCCGCAGTAGGTCAGCCCACGCGCGCCGCGATCGTCTCCGCACACGTCAAGGACTCCGTGTGCGTGGTGTCGACCTCAACGTCGTAGGTGAGCCCCTGATGGACCACGTGGGCCTGGGACGCGGCCATGCCCTGGACGCGGTCGCCGCGGGCGATTTCGCGGGCGGTGGCGGTGGCGGGGGCGCAGTGGACGCCGACCCAGAGGACGGCAAGGCCGTGGAGGGCCCGTTCCCAGCGGTGGCGGGAGGCGGGGCCGCCGAGGAAGACGTCGTCGACGATGACGCGGGCGCCGGCGTGGGCCATGGCGGCGATGCCGGTGGTCCAGGCGGCGTCGAGGGCGGCGAAGGCGGGGCCGACGTGGACGCCGCCGTCGGGGGCGAAGGTGATGCCGTCGGCGGAGTCGTGCAGCTTGGCGGGCAGTGCCTCGACGAAGGAGTCGACGCCGAAGGCCAGCCAGGGGTCCGGCAGGACGGCTTGGAGGCACCGGACGATTCCCGTCTTCCCCGAGCTGGAACCGCCGTTCAAAAGGATCACCTGAGTCGTTGTCACCGCGTCACCGTAGGGGCGCCCGTGACGGGGGACGAAACGGATTTCGCGACGGGGGGTGAGGAAGGGGACGTTCAGCGGTATCGGCGCCCCGCCCGTCGTAATCTCGATCCACCTTTCTTTCCGGGCAGGGTGCCCGGTCCTTCTGGGCCGGGGTGAATGCCCGCTCCCGCGTAGCGCGGCAGGGGAAGCCGATTCGCCGCCAGGGCGATTCGGCGTCTTGGGCCAGACGGCGCTGAGGCCGACCTCAAGCGGGTGCACAACTCGGAGTTGAGGGCCCGGTGGGGCGGGGTGACAGCCGGGAGCCGTCACTCGGACGGGTGGCGTTGATCGATGGCGTGCGCGATTGGGGAACGCGCGGGCTAGGTTCGCGGCATGTCACGTTTCCGGATGTACCCGACGCGCGAGCAGGCGGAGCAGATGCTCACGCACTGCGCGCACGCCCGGTACGTGTGGAATCTCGCCGTCGAGCAGCACGCGCACTGGCGCAGGTGGCGCAAGGCCGCTCCCGGTTTCGCGGAGCAGTGCCGCCAGCTCACCGAGGCCCGGCGCGAGAACGAGTGGTTGGCCGCGGGGAACGCGGATGTGCAGCAGCAGGCGCTCAAGGACTTCGCCAGGGCCAAGAACGCCCGCTTCACCTCCGGGTTCGGTGAGCCGACCTGGCGCAAGAAGTTCCGTCACGAGGGCTTTAGGGTCATCGGCACCGACCGGGTACCCGAGCACCATGAGGACGGCACGGCGAAGCTGAACGCGAAGACCAGCAAGCAGGTCATGAGCCGGTTGGTCGTGGTGCAGAAGCTGAACCGGCGGTGGGCACAGGTCAAGGTACCCGGCTGCGGCTGGGTGCGGTTCCGGCTCAGCGTCAGGGGCAAGGGCGCGCAGCTGCCCGACGCGAAGACGTTCCGGGTCACCTTCCGCAACGGGCAATGGCACATCGCCTTCGCCGTCATCCCTGAGTCGATTCCCGCACCCGGCACGGGCGAGGTCATCGGCATCGACCGGGGCGTGACCGTGACGGCCGCCCTGTCGGACGGCCGCACGCTGAACTGCCCGCAGCTCACCGTCAAGGAACGCGCTCAGGTCCGCAAGCACCAGCGGCGCGCAGCACGGGCGGAGAAAGGCAGCCCCGAGAAGGCGGCCGGGTATGCGAAGGTGGCCAACCTCAAAGCCAGGGAGGCGAACCGGCGTAAGGACTGGTGCGAGAAGACCAGCACCATGCTCGCCCGCACATGCGACCTGATCCGGTTCGAGAAGCTGAACATCAAGAACATGACCCGCTCGGCGAAAAGAACCGTCGACCAGCCCGGCAAGAACGTGGCCCAGAAAGCCGGGCTCAACCGGGGCATCCTCGCTCAGGGCTGGGGCCTGCTGCGGCAGCGCACCGGGCACAAGGCCTCCGGCCGGGTCGAAGACATTCCCGCCCCCTACACCTCTGTGCGGTGCAGTGCCTGCGGATGGATCGAGAAGAAGTCGCGCAAGAGCCAAGCCGACTTCGCATGCATATCCTGCGGCTTCACCTGCAACGCGGACACCAACGCAAGCATCAACGTCGCGGCAGGACAGGGCGGGATCCCCCGCCCCCGGCGAACAGCCGGTGCCGGAGGGGTGACAACGGCCACCAGCCGTTCGAGCGCCCGTGAACCTCAACCCACCTGGGTTGGAATCCCCCTCTTTTAAGAGGGGGAGGATGTCAACGATGAGTTCCGCACCGCGCCAAGGTCTGCACTTCCGTACCTGCTGATCAAGCATTCCCGCGAGGAACCGGAGACTCCCATGCGCATCGTGATCACAGCTTTCATCAGCCTGGACGGCGTCGTACAGGCGCCCGGCGGCCCCAAGGAGGACACGGACGGCGGGTTCGCGCACGGCGGCTGGACGCACCCGTACTTCGACCCGGAGGTGGTCGGCGGGTCGTGGGACGCGGCGTTGGCGGAGGCGGACGCGCTGCTGTTCGGGCGGCGGACGTGGGAGGCGATGGCCAAGGCGTGGCCGCAGCAGACGGAGGATCCCTTCGCCGACCGGATGAACTCGATCAAGAAGTACGTGGTGAGCCGGACGCTGAGGGATAGCGAGCTGAGCTGGAACAACAGCGTGCTGATTCCGGGGGACGAGGCCCTGGCGCACCTGCGCAAGCTGCGGGAGAGCGGGGAGGGCCGGGACCTGGTGGTCACGGGCAGTTCCGAGCTCGCTCGGACGCTGATGAGCGAGGAGCTCGTGGACGAGCTGCGGCTCATGGTGATGCCGGTCGTCCTCGGCGGCGGCAAGTCGATCTTCCCGGACGACGGTGTGAAGAGCACCTTCGAGCTGGTGTCCACGGCCACGTCCCCGACCGGCACGCAGGTGTGCGTGTACCGGAGGGCGACCACCACGCCCGACCCCGGCTCCGACTCCGACTCCGGCTCCGACTGACGTATGGACGCCATCGTCGTGGGGGGCGGCATCGGCGGGCTGGCCGCGGCCGTGAGCATGCGCCGGGCCGGGCTGGAGGTCACCCTGGTCGAGCAGACGCCGCGGTTCACCGAGATCGGCGCCGGGATCCAGCTCGCGCCCAACGCCACGCGGGTGCTGCGCCGGCTGGGGCTGCTGGACGCGGTCGTGGCGGAGGCGGCCCGGCCCGCCGAGCTGAGCTACCGCACCTGGTCGGACGGGAGCGAGATCTGCCGCTACACCCTGGGCCGTGAGGTCGAGGAGGAGTTCGGGGCGCCCTATCTGCTGCTGCACCGGGCGGATCTCCAGCGGGTCCTGGCCGCCGCGGTACCGGCCGGGTCGGTGCGGCTGAACGCCCTCGTCGTGGGCGTCGACCAGGACGAGCACTCCGCGTACGTGACGATCGCGGGCAGTGAGCGGCTGCGCGCGGACCTGGTCGTCGCCGCCGACGGCGTCCGGTCCGCGGCCCGGCAGTGGCTCTTCGGCGCGGACGAGGCGGTCTTCTCCCGTACGGCCGCCTACCGGGCGCTGCTCCCGGCCGCCGAGGTGGCCGACCTGGACCTGCCGGACGTGGCCCTGTGGCTCGGGCCGGGCCGGCACTTCGTCCACTACTGGGTGCGCCGCGGGGAACTGCTCAACGTCGTGGGGGTGGTGGAGGCGCAGGCGGCGCCGGAGTCGTGGACCGCGCTGGCCGAACCGGGCGAGCAGCTGCGCCAGTTCGACGGCTGGGACCACCGGGTCCTCAAGATCCTCGGCCGTGCGGGGCAGATGCTCCGCTACGGCATCCACACCCGCGCCCCGCTCACCCGGTGGGGCGTCGGGCGGGTGACGCTGCTGGGCGACAGCGCGCACGCGATGGTGCCGTTCCAGGCCCAGGGCGCGGCGCAGGCGATCATGGACGCGGGTGTGCTCGGCGACGTCCTCGCGGGTGCGGCGCCGGACGAGGTGCCCGAGGCGCTCGACCGGTACGCGCGCCGGCGGTTCGGGACCGCCAACAGCGTGCAGGCGGGTTCCACCCGGCAGGGGGAGCTGAACCATCTGCCGGACGGTCCCGAGGCGCGGGCGCGGAACGCCCGGATGGCGGCGCACGCCGCCGGGAACAGGTTCCCGCCCTTCGCGACCGCCTGGGCGGTCGACGTGCTCGACCCCGACGAGCCGACGGTGGGCAAAAGCGTGGACGGGCGGCGCCCGTCGGCCTAGGCTCAGTCCGAGAAACCTCTGACTGAGTCAACCATCCGCGTCAACCATCCGGGGGTCGACGATCATGACCGTGCAGGACATCCGCGCCTTCAACCGCTTCTACACGAACGTCATCGGCGCCCTCGACTACAGCCGCCACCTGTACGCCCCCTACACGCTCACCGAGTCCCGCGTCCTGTACGAGCTCGCGCACTCCCCGCGCACGGACGCGGCCGATCTGCGGACCGAACTGTCCCTGGACGCCGGCTACTTGAGCCGCATCCTCAACAAGTTCGAGCAGGACGGCCTGATCGAGCGCACCACCTCGCACCGCGACCCCCGGCGGCGGCACGTCAGCCTGACCGCACGGGGCCGGGAGACCGCCGTCCTGCTCGCCGAGCGGGCGAACGAGTCCGTGGGCTCACTGTTGGCCACCGTCCCGTCCGCCGAGCGGCCCCGGCTGTCCGAGGCGATGCGGACCGTCCGCGACCTGCTGTCCGACGGCCGGCCGCCCCGCCGCGAGGACGTCGTACTGCGCCGGCCGGGACCCGGTGACCTCGGCTGGATCGTGCAGCGCAACGCCGCGCTGTACGCCGCCGAGTACGGCTGGAACGCCGACTACGAGGGGCTGGTGGCACGGATCGTCGCCGACTTCGCGGAGGACCACGATCCGCATCTGGAGCGGGTGTGGATCGCCGAGCTGGACGGACGGCCGGTGGGCGCCGTGATGTGCGTACGGGACGACGCCCCGGCCACCGCCCGGCTGCGGCTGCTGATCGTCGAGCCCGAGGCACGGGGCCTCGGCATCGGTGACCGGCTCGTCACGGCCGTCGTCGACTTCGCGCGGGGCGTCGGCTACCGCGAGCTCGTCCTGTGGACCAACGACGTGCTCGCCGCCGCCCGCCGGATCTACCAGCGCCACGGTTTCGTCCTCGTCGGCGAGAAACCCCACCGCTCCTTCGGCAAGGACCTCAACGGCCAGGACTGGCGGCTGGACCTCCAGGACAGGGCGGAGTGAGGGACCGGGAGGAGGGCGACTCGCACCGGCCCCCGTCTGGACCCGAGCGGGCGCGCGAGTGAGAGTAGAGGTCATGAAACTGGCGTTCTCCACTCTCGGTGTTCCCGGCCTCCCCCTCGCCGACGTGCTGCGGCTCGCGACCACGCACGGCTATCACGGCGTCGAACTGCGCGCCCATCCGGAGGAGCCGGTCCACCCCGGCATCGATTCCTCCCGACGGGCGGACGCGGCGGCCGAGTTCAAGGCGGCGGGGGTGGAGCTCCTGGGCCTCGCCGGGTACGCGCGGGTGGCCGCCCCGGGCGACGACGAGCCCGTGATCGAGGAGGTCCGCCGGCTCCTGGACCTCGCCCGCGACCTGGGCGCCCCGTTCGTACGGGTCTTCCCCGGCGGCGGCACCGAGCAGAGCCGTCAGGAGGCCGACGCCACGGCCGCCCGGCGGCTGGGCACGGCGGCGGAGTACGCGGCCGACCTCGGCGTACGCATCCTGCTCGAAACCCATGACTCGCACCGCACCGGGGCCGACGCGATCCGGATCCTGGGCCCGGTCGGCCACCGCCACGTCGGCTCGCTCTGGGACGTCATGCACACCTGGCTGGGCGGCGAGCAGCCCTCGGAGTCCTACGCCGCCCTCTCCCCGCATCTCGGCTACGTCCAGGTCAAGGACATCGCCTCGGCCGACGACACCACCCCCCTCCCCCTCGGCGCCGGCGTCCTGCCGCTCGCCGACTGCGTGGAGGTGCTCTCCCGGCACGGCTGGGACGGCTGGCTGTGCTGGGAGTACGAGAAGCGGTGGTACGAGGCCGCCGCACCCCTGCCCGACCTGCTGACCGCGGGCCGCGACCACCTCGCGAGGCTGCTCAACGACTCGGCCTGACCCGGCCGTTCGGCGGCGCGGCGGCCGTGGGCCGGTGGCGCGGCGGACGGTGGTTCAGCGGTGTGCCGGCCGGTAATTCGGTGGTGCGGTGCGGAGGCCGCCGGTTAGCGTCCCCGCCGTGAACCCGCCCGTACCGCGCCCCGCCATGCCCTCATGAGCCTCACCCGTACGTTGATCGACGTACGGCCCCTGCGGACGTCCCCGGTCTTCCGGCGGCTGCTGATCGGGCGCACGGTGTCGGTGCTGGGCAGCTTCATGACGATGGTCACCGTCATGTTCCAGGTGTGGGACACGACCCACAGCACGGTCTGGAGCGGTGCGGTGGGGCTCGCCCAGGCGGTGCCGCTGGTGGTCGTCGGTCTGTTCGCGGGGTCGTGGGCGGACCGGGGCGACCGGCGCCGGATCTTCCTGGCCGCCACCGTCGGCCAGGCGGTCTGCTCGCTGCTGCTCGCCGTGCAGGGCTTCACCGGGGGTGTGCCGGTGGCCGGGGTGCTCGTCCTGGTCGCCGCGCAGTCCTCCTTCGGGGCGGTGGGCGGCCCGGCGGCGGGGGTGTTCCTGCCCCGCCTGCTGCCCAGGGAGCAGGTCGCCGCGGGCCTCGCCCTCAACCAGGTCACGGCCCAGGCGGGGATGCTCGTCGGCCCGGCGCTCGGCGGTCTGCTCCTCGGCTGGACGAGCGTCGGCGTCTGCTACCTGGTGGACGCACTGACCTTCGTCTGCGCGTTCTACGGCGCGTTCGGCCTGCCCGCGCTGCCGCCCGAGGGCGAACCGGCCCGGCCCGGACTGCACGGCGTCCTGGACGGGCTCCGCTTCCTGACCCGGCACCGGGTGGTGCGCGGCGCCCTGATCACCGACCTCGCCGCCACCGTCCTGTCGATGCCGGTGAGTCTCTTCCCCCTGATCAACGCCGAACGCTTCGGCGGCGATCCGCGCACGCTGGGTC
Organism: Streptomyces lincolnensis; assembly: GCF_001685355.1. Classification (GTDB taxonomy): domain Bacteria; phylum Actinomycetota; class Actinomycetes; order Streptomycetales; family Streptomycetaceae; genus Streptomyces; species Streptomyces lincolnensis. The sequence goes on from NZ_CP016438.1 coordinate 3,777,027, forward strand.
TGTTCCTCTCCGCCCTCGCCGTCGGCGGTGTCGCGGCGTCCGCCTTCTCCGGGTCGGTCACCCGGCTCGCCCGCCCCGGCCTGGTGATGCTCTGCGGCGCGACCGCCTGGGGTGTCGCCCTCGCCCTCTTCGGCCTGATGACCCGCCCGTGGCCGGCGCTCGCCCTGCTCGTGGCGGCCGGTGCCGCGGACGCCCTGTCGGTGGTCTCCCGGGCCACGATCGTGCAGACCCGCACCCCCGACGCCCTCCTGGGCCGGGTCACCGCGGCCGAGCAGATCGTCGGCCAGGCCGGTCCGCACCTGGGCAACCTCCGCGGCGGCCTGGTCGCCGGCTGGACCTCGGGCGCGACGGCCCTGGTCACGGGCGGCCTGCTGTGCGTGCTGGCGGTCGCCTACGTGGGCGCGAGCACGCCCGAACTCCGGAAGGGCCCCACGGGCGGACCGTGACCGTAGCGGCCGGGTCCGGGCGAGCGGGGTGACGCGGACCTCCTACGGTCGTGCCCGGAACCCCGCCACCCGCTCCTCCAGTCGCGCCCGGCGCTCCGGCCACTCCTCGGCCGTGATGGAGAAGATCGCGGAGTCGCGGAGGCGGCCCTGCTCGCCCGGGGCCGAGGAGCGGGACCAGTTCCGCAGGACGCCCTCGAAGCGGGCGCCGACGCTCTCGATGGCCGCGCGGGAGCGTTCGTTACGTGCGTCGGTCTTCAGGTCGACACGGGAGACGCCCCACTTCTCGAAGGCGTTGCCGAGCAGGAGCAGCTTGGCCTCGGCGTTGACACCGGTGCCCTGGGCCGAGGCGGCGAGCCAGGTGAACCCGATCTCGACGGCGTCGAGCCGGTCGTCGGCGAGCCAGCAGCGCGGTTCCCAGTAGGAGGTGGCCCCGACCGCCCGGCCCGTGGCGGCGGAGATCTGCGCGTACGGCGCGAGACGTCCCGTGGCGGCGCGGGCGAGCTGCGTGTCGACGTATTCCTCGACCTCGTCGGCGCGGGGTACCCAGGTGAACGCGTAGGTGGCGCGGTCCTCCTCGGCCGCCACGGCCAGGTCGGGCACGTGTCGCCGCTCCAGTGGTTCCAGGCGTACCAACTCGCCCTCCAGGACCGGTCCCGCCAGCTTGAAGCCCATCCTCGCCCCCTCACCACCCCGCGGTCAGCGCGGCGAACTCCTCGTGGAAACCGGGGAAAGTCTTGCGGACGCATCCGGGGTCGTCGAACGAGATACCGGGGACCCGCAGCCCGGTGACCGCGAAGGACATCACGATGCGGTGGTCGCCGTAGGACGTGATCTCCGCGCCCGTCAGCGGAGCGCCGGGGCGGATCTCGATCCAGTCGGGGCCGGTCGCCACCTCGACGCCCAGCCGGCGCAGGTTCTCCGCGCAGGCGTCCAGGCGGTCGCACTCCTTGACGCGGGTGTTCGCCACGTCCTCGATCCGCACCGGTCCGGAGGCGAAGGGAGCGATCGCGGCGAGGGTCGGCATGGTGTCGGAGATGTCCCGCATGGCGACGGTCAGGCCGCGCAGTTCGCCGGTGCCGCGGACCGTCGTCCCGTTCGGGCCGACCGAGACCTCCGCGCCCATCCGGCGCAGCACGTCCACGAAGCCGAGGTCGCCCTGGAGGGCGTCCGCGCCGAGGCCGGGGACGGTGACCTCGCCGCCGGTGACCGCCGCGGCGGCGAAGAAGTAGCTCGCCGTGGAGGCGTCGGGCTCGATGGAGTAGGTCGTGGCGCGGTAGCCGCCGGGCGGGACCACGAAGACGTTCCCCTCCCTCGTCACCTCCGCCCCGAAGGCCCGCATCATCGCGATCGTGATCTCCACGTACGGCACCGAGACGAGGTCGGTGACCAGGACGCGCAGCCCCGTGCGGGTCAGCGGGCCCAGCAGCAGCAACGCCGTCAGGTACTGCGAGGACTGGCCCGCGTCCAGCGTCACCTCGCCGCCCTCGACACCGGTGGCCGTCACGGTCAGCGGGTGGTGCCCCTCGGCCTCCTCGTGCCGCAGGTCCACACCGAGGTCGCGCAGGGCCCTGCTCAACGGCCCCAGCGGGCGCCTGCGCATCTGGGGCGAGGCGTCGAAGCGGTAGGTGCCGTGGCCGGCCGCCGCCAGGGTCGGCAGGAAGCGGGCCGTGGTGGCGCCGTCCCGGCAGTACACGTCCGCCTCGGGCTCCGCCGGCCCCTGCGGGCGGCCGTCGACCTGCCAGGCGTCCCGTGTCCGGCCCACCCGGTAGCCGAGCCGGGCCAGCCCCTCGGCGAAGCCCTCCGTGTCGTCCGAACGCAGCGGGCGCACCAGGGTGGTGACGCCGTCGGCCGCGGCGGCCAGGAACAGGGCGCGGGCGGTGATGGACTTGGAACCGGGGATCTCCACTACGGTCATGCCCCGCATGATCGCCCGACGCCCGCCCGCACCGCCGGGACGTCCACGGGATGGAACGGCACGGCCCCGAAAACCGAGGATGGGGCCGGGGATGGGGGCCGCCATCGGCGCTGTTGGAGGGGGGCGCGCCGATGGCGACATGCTGCCGGCCGCGGTACGGCGGAGAGGGTTCGTCAGCGTTCGCAGCCAGCAGCGAGGCCGACACCGCACCGCGGTGACTCTCCGGCAGCTTGCGGGTTGGACGGGCGGGAGGGAAGCGGGGTTCCCGGCTCCGCCCCGATTTCCCGAAGTTGGTGCAGCCGGGAGGAACGGGGTGCAGGGGACGGGTGAGCAGGTGCCGTGACCCTTGACTGGCAGAAACTTCCCGGATATTGGTGACCTCTCGGAAGTTTCCTTCAGCGGATCATCTCCGGAAGGAGCGCACGTGCCCTCCAGACGTACCGTCCTCGCCGCCACGGCGGGAGTCACCGCCGCCCTGGCGACCGGCACCCCCGCACAGGCCGGTGGCCACGACGACAAGAAGCTCCGCTCCCTCATCTCCCGTATGACACTTCAGGAGAAGGTCGGCCAGCTCTTCGTGTCGCGGGTCTACGGCCACTCCGCCACCGCCCCCGACCAGGCCGACATCGACGCCAACCTGAAGGAGATCGGCGTCCGCACGGCGGCCGAACTCGTCGCGAAGTACCGGGTCGGCGGGATCATCTACTTCACCTGGGCGCACAACACCCGGGATCCGCACCAGATCGCGGACCTGTCCAACGGCATCCAGCGGGCCTCCCTCACCCAGCCGCGCGGCCTGCCCGTCCTGGTCTCCACCGACCAGGAGCACGGGATCGTGTGCCGGGTCGGCGAGCCCGCCACCCTCTTCCCGGGGGCGATGGCGGTCGGCGCCGGGGGTTCCCGCGAGGACGCCCGCGCTCTCGGCCGGATCGCCGGACGGGAGCTGAAGGCGCTCGGCATCGGGCAGAACTACTCCCCCGTCGCCGACGTGAACGTCAACCCGGCCAACCCGGTCATCGGGGTGCGCTCCTTCGGCTCGGACCCCCGTGCGGTCTCCGCCCTCGTCGCCGCCGAGGTCGCCGGCTACCAGGGCGCCCGGGTCGCCGCGACCGCCAAGCACTTCCCCGGGCACGGGGACACCGCCGTCGACAGCCACTACGGCTTCCCGGTCATCACGCACAGCCGCGAGCTGTGGGAGCGGCTGGACGCCGCACCCTTCCGGGCCGCGATCCGCGCCGGCATCGACTCGATCATGACCGCGCACATCCAGTTCCCGGCCCTCGACGACTCCGGCGACCCGGCCACCCTCTCCCACCCGATCCTCACCGGCATCCTGCGCGAGGAGCTCGGCTACGACGGGGTGGTGGTCACGGACTCGCTGGGCATGGAGGGCGTACGGACCAAGTACGGCGACGACCGGGTGCCCGTGCTCGCGCTCAAGGCCGGGGTGGACCAGCTCCTCAACCCGCCCTCCCTGGACGTCGCGTGGAAGGCGGTCCTGAAGGCCGTACAGGACGGAGAGCTCACCGAGGAACGGCTCGACGCGTCGGTCCTGCGCGTGCTGCGGCTGAAGGCGAAGCTGCGGCTCTTCGAGGCGCCGTACGTCAGCCAGGCCGGGGTCACCCGCACGGTCGGCGTCCGGGCGCATCTGGCGGCGGCCGACCGGATCGCCGAGCGGACGACCACGCTGCTGGTCAACGAGGGGCGCCTGCTGCCGCTCGACCGCCGCGAGCACCCCAAGGTCCTCGTCGTCGGCGCCGACCCCGCCTCGCCGTCCGGCACGACCGGCCCGCCCACCGGGGTCCTCGCCGCCGCCCTCACCGAACTGGGCTTCACGGCCACCGCCCTGTCCACGGGCACCGCGCCCTCCGCCGCCACGATCGCGCGGGCCGTCGCGGCGGCGCGGGAGGCGGACGCGGTGGTGGTCGGGACGTACAACGTCTCGGCGACCAGTGCGCAGAAGACGCTGGTCGAGCAGGTGGCGGCGACCGGCACGCCGGTGGTCGCGGTCGCGATCCGCAACCCGTACGACGTGGCCCACCTGCCGTCCGTGCCGGCGTACCTGGCGGCCTACTCCTGGACCGACGTCGAACTCCGGGCGGCGGCACGGGTGATCGCGGGGCGGGTCGCGCCCCGCGGGAAACTGCCGGTTCCGGTGCAGCGGGCGGACGATCCGGCGCGGGTTCTGTATCCGGTCGGGCATGGGCTGACGTACTAGACGTACGTCAACCAACCGGTACACCACCCCCGAAAGGCGCAAAGCCCCCCGCACGTCTGGCGTGTGCCCGCCGCGGCGGGTCACGCTGGTCGGGGGTGTCGGGGGATGGCGATGCGTGAGAGTTGTTCCGTGGGGGCGGTGTGTGCGCTGATGGCGCTGCTCGCCACCCTGCTCACGGGCTGTCAGGGACCGGGCGGCGACGGCGGGAAGGACGGCCGCCTCACCACCGGGGCGTCACCCGCACCCGCCCGGACCTCCGGGTTCGGAGCGGTGTTCCTCGCCGTCGACGAGTGCAGTTCCTTCGGTACGACCAGCTTCACCGAGGTCGGCTGCCGCAGCGAGCGAGCGGCAGCCAAGGTCGTGGCGCGTCACGACGGCACGGCCGGCGACGGTCCGGCCTGCCCGGGGACCACGGACTTCGTCCTGCACATCAGCGAGCAGAGCCCGGTCTCCGACGAGGACGGCGACGGGGCGATCCCCCAGGGCTACGCCTGTATGCGCAACCTCCAGCCGCCGCACCCGGGCGATCCGGGCGGCGGGGGTGGGCCCCGCACCATCCAGGGCGATTGCGTCTACAGCCTGGGCGACGGGCAGGTCCGCGAGACCGCGTGCGACGGCACGGGCCGCAAGCGCCCCGAGTACAAGGTGACCGAGGCGGTCACCCGGCGCGACCGGTGCCCGCTGTCCACCGCCCTGTACGTCCAGCTCGGCGGCGAGCGCCCGGTGGGGTGCGCGCGGCCCGTATGACACGACGGCCGACCGGTTGGGTGAACCGGTCGGCCGCCCGAGCGGGACTGCTCATCCGCCCACGGACGTCATCTGCTCACGGGCGCAGGGTGAACTCGCGCTCCACGTTCCTCTTGTCCAGCTTCGCGTCGAACTTCGCCAGCGGCTTGGCCTGTTCCACGGCGGTGTCGGAGACGCCCGCCCAGTCCAGGATGCGGGCGGTGGCGAAGGCCTCCTCGTCGGCGTCGAGGCCGGCGACGTTGGCGCCGTGGTTCATGCCGGGGGCGGTGAGGACGTAGGAGTCCTTGGCGCCCTTGTCGACACGGAAGGGCTCGGCGCCCCACGGGTCGTTCTGGCCGTACACGTAGAGCATGTGACGGGCGTTGTGGCGGACCCAGGTGTCCACGTCACGCATCGCCGACGGCTGGAACCTCATCGGGATGTCACGCGGGACGAAGTTCCGCGGCGGCTGGTAGCCGTAGCGGATGTACTGCTTCTCGATGTGCGGGAAGTGGATCGTCGGCGCGCCGAGCTGCGTGCCGGCCTGGTAGTAGTACGGCGTGTACGGCTCCAGTCCCTGGTCGGCGTAGGCGCTGAAGCCGACGATGGTGTCGACGGAGGACCAGATCTCGTCGTCGGTGGCCGTCTTCGCGTCGGCCGGGATCTGGCCGCAGCCTTCGAGCAGGCTGTACTGCCAGAAGCCCCAGACGTAGTCGAGGACGACGGCCTCGTAGGCCTTGTCCAGGCTGCCGATGGTCTCGAAGGTGAGGCCGTTCTCCTGCGCGTAGGCCGCGTACTTCTTCTCCAGCGGCTCGCGGCGCACCAGCGCCTCGCGCTGCACGCCGTTCAGCCGGTCGCGGCACTCCTTGGTGCCGACGGTGGCGAAGAAGCGGTCGTAGGCCGAGTCCTCGTGGTTCACCACGTCGTTGGGGGCCACGTAGGCGACGACGCCGTCCATGTCACGGGGGTAGAAGCGCTCGTAGTAGGTGGCGGTCATGCCGCCCTTGGAGCCACCGGTGGAGATCCAGTTCTTGGCGTAGATCTTCTTGAGCGCCTTGAAGACGCGGTGCTGGTCGCTGGCCGCCTGCCAGATGTCCAGCTTGGACCAGTTCGCCGGGTCGGGGCGGGACGGGGTGAAGAAGCGGTACTCCAGGGAGACCTGGTTGCCGTCGACGATCTGGGTCGGCTCGCTGCGGCGGGGCGTCGTGGAGACGTTGTAGCCGCTGGTGAAGAAGACCGTCGGGCGGGCGACGTCCTTGTGCAGCACGGTGATCCGCTGCTGGAAGGTGCCCTTGGAGGGGTGCCGGTGGTCGACCGGCTGGGTGTAGTTGAGGACGAAGTAGCGGTAGCCGGTGTACGGCTTCTCCTGGATCAGGCTCATCCCCGGTATGGAGAGCAGCTGTTCCTTGATGTCCGTGGTGGCGGTGGCCTCGGGCTCGGCGGCGGTGGCCGCGCCCGCCGTCGTCAACGTGCCTATCAGCACGGTGAGCGCCAGCAGCCATCTGAGCGCCTTGCGCATGCACCCTCCCCAGGTGATGTCAGATGTCCGCCGGAAGCTAGCGGATCAAGTGGCCCGTGCACAGGGGAGTTGCGGACTTCATGGGGAAAACCCTCTAGGGAAACCGTTGTTCAGCAGAGAATCCAGCCGGTGCCGACCGATCCGCCGCCGACCGCGCCCTTCACCTTGACGCAGCGGCGGCCGGCGTGTGTCTCCCTCGGCCCGGCGAAACGCGAGTACTGGCCCTCGTCCTTGTTCGGGTGGAAACCGCGCGCCTGGACGCTGACCATCATGTACTGCCGTATTCCGGGCTTCTTGGGCAGAGTGATCACACAGACCGTGCCGCGCCGCTTGTGGATCTGCACGGAACCCGTCGAGAACGTCAGCGTCTTGACCTTGCGGCCCGCGCAGGACTCGGCGGCGGCGTGGGCACTGCCCGGCATCGTGAGCGTGAAGGTCCCGGACGCGGTCAGCACGGCCAGACCGAGCGCGAGGCGCCGGCGCATCCCACCACGGTTCACTGTCGTCCCTCCCGCACCCCGGCCATGTTGCGTACTGGTGTACGGACGCAGGACGTGTGTCGGATGGTTGCGCGACCGTCACTGGGACGCGACAGCCGGCTCCTCGGGCTCCGCCGCGCCGACGAACGTGCGCCACAGCTCGGCGTACTGTCCGCCCCGGGCCAGCAGCTCCTCGTGGGTGCCGTCCTCCGCGACACGGCCGTGGGCCATGAGGACCACGCGGTCCGCACGGGCGGCCGTCGTAAGCCGGTGGGCGACCACGAGTGTCGTACGGCGGCTGGCGAGGCGGTCGGCGGCCTGGTTGACCTGGGCCTCGGTGGCGAGGTCCAGGGCGGCCGTCGCCTCGTCCAGCAGGAGGATGTCGGGGTCGACCAGCTCGGCCCGGGCCAGCGCGATCAGCTGGCGCTGTCCGGCGGAGAGGTTGCGGCCGCGTTCGGCGACCTCGTGGAGGTAGCCGCCGTCCAGGGTGGCGATCATCTCGTGGGCGCCGACCGCCCGGGCCGCCGCCTCCACCTCGGCGTCGGTGGCCTCGGGCCGGCCGTAGGCGATGGCGTCACGGACGGTGCCCTGGAAGAGGTACGCCTCCTGCGGGACGACGCCGAGGCGGTGGCGGTACGAGGTGATGTCCAGGGCGCGCAGATCCGTGCCGTCGACCGTCACCCGGCCGCCAGTCGGGTCGTAGAACCGGGCCACCAGCTTGACCAGGGTGGACTTGCCGGCGCCGGTCTCCCCGACGAAGGCGACGGTCTGCCCGGCGGGAATGGCCAGCTCGATCCCGCTCAGCGCCTCTTCCTCCTCGCCGTACGCGAAGTGCACGTCCTCGAAGGCGATGTCGCCGCGCAGGGACAGCACATCGAGGGGCTCGTCGGCGTCCTTGGTCGAGGTGGGCTCGCGGAGCAGCTCCTGGATACGGCCCAGCGACACCGACGCCTGCTGGTAGCCGTCGAAGACCTGGGAGAGCTGCTGGACGGGGGCGAAGAACAGGTCGATGTAGAGGAGGTAGGCGACCAGGGCGCCCGTGGTCAGCGTGGCGTCGTCGATACGGCCCGCGCCCGCGACAAGGACGGCGGCCGCCGCCACGGACGACAGCAGCTGGACGAAGGGGAAGTAGACGGAGATCAGCCACTGGCCCCGGATACGGGCCCTGCGGTAGCTGTCGCTGCTCTCGGCGAACCGCGCCCCGCCGTCCCGCTCGCGCCGGAAGGCCTGCACGATCCGGAGCCCGGACACCGACTCCTGGAGGTCGCCGTTGACCAACGCGACGCGCTCACGGGCCAGTTCGTACGCCTTCACGCTCGCCCGGCGGAAGAAGTACGTGGCGATGATCAGCGGCGGCAGGGTCGCGAAGACGACGAGGGCGAGTTCGAGGTCGATCACCAGCAGGGCGACCATGATGCCGAAGAAGGTGACGACCGAGACGAACGCGGTGACCAGGCCGGTCTGGAGGAAGGTCGACAGGGCGTCGACGTCCGTCGTCATCCGCGTCATGATCCGGCCGGTCAGCTCGCGCTCGTAGTAGTCGAGCCCGAGCCGCTGGAGCTGGGCGAAGATCTTCAGGCGCAGCGAGTACAGGACCCGCTCGCCGGTGCGGCCGGTCATCCGGGTCTCGCCGATCTGCGCGAGCCACTGGACGAACACGGTGAGCAGGGCGAGCAGGGAGGCGACCCAGATCGCGCCCAGCGCCATCCGGGAGACGCCGTCGTCGATGCCGTGCCGGATCATCACCGGCAGCAGCAGGCCCATTCCGGCGTCCACGGCGACCAGGCCCAGGCTGATCAGCAGCGGCCGCCCGAAGCCTTTGAGGAGCCTGCGCAGGCCGTACGACTCCTCGGGGGTGACCGCTCGTGCCTCGTCGATGTCCGGGGTGTCGGTGGCCGGGGGCAGCGCGTCGACCTCGGCGAGGAGTTCCGGGGTGGCGGGGGTCTCGGCGAGAGCGAGGTCCTTGCGCTCGCGGTCGCCGCTCCACAGCCGGGGCGTCACCCCGCGCTCGGCGTCGAACTCGGCGTCCAGCTCCTCCCGTACGGAGGTGTCCTCCTGCGGGCAGCTGGGCCGGGCGTGGCCGGGCGAGACGCCGCCGAGTTCGTCGGGGTCGGTGAGCAGGCGCCGGTAGAGCGCGGAGCGTTCCTGGAGCTCGTCGTGGGTGCCGATGTCGGCGAGCCGCCCGTCGTCGAGGACGGCGATGCGGTCGGCGAGGTTCAGGGTGGAGCGGCGGTGGGCGATGAGCAGGGTCGTGCGGCCCGCCATGACCTGCTGGAGGGCCTCGTGGATCTCGTGCTCGACGCGGGCGTCCACGGCGGAGGTGGCGTCGTCCAGGACGAGCAGCCGCGGGTCGGTGAGGATGGCGCGGGCGAGGGCGACACGCTGGCGCTGGCCGCCGGAGAGGGTCAGGCCGTGCTCGCCGACCTTGGTGTCGTAACCCTCGGGCAACTCGGCGATGAAGCGGTCGGCCTGGGCGGCGCGCGCGGCCCGCTCGATCTCCTCCCCGGTCGCCTCGGGATGGCCGTAGGCGATGTTCGCGCGGACCGTGTCGGAGAAGAGGAAGGAGTCCTCCGGGACCAGGCCGATCGCCGCCCGGAGCGAGTCGAGGGTGAGTTCGCGGACGTCGTGGCCGCCGATGAGGACGGCGCCGTGGGTGACGTCGTAGAAGCGCGGCAGGAGCAGGGAGACGGTGGACTTGCCGGAGCCCGAGGAGCCGACGACGGCGAGGGTCTCGCCGGGGCGGATCTCGAAGCTGAGGCCCGACAGGACGGCGCGGTCCCCGTCGTAGCCGAAGGAGACGTCGTCGAACTCGACGGTGGCGGGGGCGTCGGCGGGGAGTTCCTTGGTGCCGTCGGTCATCGACGGCTCGGTGTCGATGAGCTCCAGGACGCGTTCGGTGCCCGCGCGGGCCTGCTGGCCGACCGTGAGGACCATGGCGAGCATCCGGACCGGGCCGACGAGCTGCGCGAGGTAGGTGGAGAAGGCCACGAACGTGCCCAGCGTGATGTGGCCGCGGACCGCGAGCCAGCCGCCGACCGCGAGCATCGCGACCTGGCCGAGCGCGGGGACGGCCTGGAGGGCCGGGGTGTAGCGGGAGTTGAAGCGGATCGTGCGCAGGCGGCCGGCGAACAGCCGGCGGCTGACCTCCCGGAGCTTGCCGGTCTCCTGGTCCTCCTGCCCGAAGCCCTTCACCACACGGACGCCGCTGACGGCCCCGTCGACCACGCCCGCCACGGCGGCGGCCTGGGCCTGCGCGTACCAGGTGGCCGGGTGCAGCTTGCCGCGGGAGCGCTTCGCGATCCACCAGATCGCCGGGCCGACGGCCAGGGCGACCAGGGTGAGCGGCAGGGACAGCCACGCCATGACCACGAGGGAGACCAGGAAGAGCGCGAAGTTCCCGATGGTCATCGGGAGCATGAACAGCAGGCCCTGGATCAGCTGGAGGTCGCTGGTGGCCCGGCCGACGACCTGCCCGGTGGACAGCTCGTCCTGGCGGCGGCCGTCGAGGCGGGTGATCGTCCCGAACATCTCCGTGCGCAGGTCGTGCTGGACGTCCAGGGCGAGGCGGCCGCCGTAGTAGCGGCGGACGTAGGTGAGCGCGTAGACGACGAGGGCCGCTCCGATCAGGGCTCCCGCCCAGGGGGCCATGTCGCGGCTGTGGTCGCCGATGACGTCGTCGATGATCACCTTGGTGATCAGCGGGACGACGGCCATGACGGCCATGCCGACCAGGGAGGAGCCGAGGGCGAGGACGGTGTCCACGGGGTGACGCCACGCGTATCCCGCGAGCCTGCGCGCCCAGCCCTGCCGCCGCTCCCCCTGTTGCGCTGCCACGCGGTGCCCTCCTTCAGACCTGATCTTCCGGAAGGCACCAACACGGAACGAAGCGGATTTCATCCCTCCGCAACAGAACGGGGGTGAATGACCAGACCGGGAGTGAAGGGTCAGATACGTACGCGCAGGTAAGAGAACCGCGTCGTCTGCACCGCGTTCTGGTTGTCGTCGCTGACCAGCAGTACCTTCAGGCGGCCCTTCGAGTACCCCGTGATCGCCATGCCCTCGATGTTGTCGAGCAGGGGGTTCGGCTGGGGCTGCTTGGCGGTCGCTCCCAGTGACGGGCAGGTCACGAGGTCGGTCAGCAGGGTCTTCCTGATCGGGCGTACGCCGCTCTGGCCCGTGAGGTTCTCGACACCGCCGGTGTCCGTGGCGTGGCGCGGGTCGGCGAGGTAGAGGCGGACTGTGTTGCCGACGCCCGGGGTGAAGCCGCGTTCCAGGACGAGGAGGCGGCCGTCGGGGGTGGCCTGGACCTCGGGGACGCCGAGCCCGGCGTCGACGGGGTAGGCGTACTGGGCGCCGGGCCGGAAGGACGTGCCGTGCCGCTGCCAGGTCTGGAAGCGGACGAGGCCCGGGCTGTCGCCGGAGAGCGCGTACTCCATGGACGCCAGCAGGGTGCGGCCGCCGGGGAGCAGGGTCAGGCCCTCGAAGGTGCCGTTGGAGACGGCCCGGCCGGCCGGGGCGACCCGGAGGGACGGCGGGACCGGGAGCCGGTCGAGGATCCGGCCGTCCGCCGAGTAGCGGCGGATCGAGGGCTCGGTCTCGGAGGTGATCAGCCGGGTGCCGTCCCGGTCGACGACCAGGCCCTCGGAGTCGAGCGCCGCGCCGCTCTCGTCGGCGAGCGGGACCACGGACGTCGGCGCGAGGCTCCTGGCGTCCAGGTCGAAGAGCGCGGAGCGGTCGGAGAGGGCGGCGAGCGAGCCGTCCTTGTCCACCGCGAGCGCGGAGAGGTTGCCGACGAAGGTGTCGTCGTACGTCGTCTTGTCGAGCGCGTCGGAGAAGCGGTCGATGGAGACGGACGGGGAGCAGGCGTGGTGCCGCACGACGGCACCGGCGGGCCCGGCGGCGGACAGACAGGTGGCCGCCGCCAGGGCCGCGGTGGTGGTCGCGAGTACGGTTCTCAGGCGCATGGGCGCCACCGTAGGACGCGAGGGTGACGTACGGGAGACCGTGAGGCGTCAGCTCGCGGCGAGGTCCTTGTGGATGACCTTGGAGACGCCCTGGATGGTCGATTTGCCGTAGTCCATGGTGCTGTTGCCGTGCGTGAGCACCGTGATCACGTAGTCGTGGCCGCGGCCCTTGAAGGCGCCGATGCTGTGGACGCGCCAGCCGTTGGAGGCCCGTGACAGCCAGCCGTTCTTGAGGGCGACGGTGACGCCGGACGGCACGCCGTACGGTGTTCCCCAGCGCTGCGAGGAGACGACCTGGCTCATCAGCTTCAGGATGTACGCGCGGGCGTTGTCGCTGAGGACCGCGTTCTTGGCGGTGATCAGCTTGAGCAGCTTCTGCTCGTCGGTGACGGTGATCTGGGTCAGTCCCCAGTAGCCGTTCGCGCCGGGCTTGGTCTGGGTCATGCCGGCCGCGGTGAGGAAGCCCTTGATCTTCGTCATCCCCAGCTGCTTCCAGAGCTTGCTGGTGGCCGCGTTGTCCGACTTGGTGATCATGGCCTTGGCGAGTGAGGCCTCGGTGTCGGTCAGGTACCGGTTGTGCTTCTTCGCGTCCCACAGCAGCGCGGCGAGGACGGTGACCTTGACGACGCTCGCGGAGTCGAAGGCGGTGGACGCCCTCAGCGAGCAGGTGGTGTTGGTGCTGCGGTCGTAGAGGCCGACCGCGATCGTGCCCTTGCGGTTCGCGAGGGCCGCGGTGATGTCCTTCTTCAGCTTGGCGGCGAGGCCCGCCTTGGCGGACGTGCAGCTGACGGCCGGTGCGGCGGCGGCCTGGGCGGGCGTGGCGGCGACGACACATGCGACGAGCGCGCCCCCGGCGACCCATCTCGCACGTCTGGATATCCCGTTGGTCATGCACCAGTTGACCCACGAGCCCACGGGAACGGTTGTAGGGACAGGGAAAACTTGTGCGAGCCGTTACTTCCGCCCGGACTTATTCACAGGAAGGCACCAGGTAGGCCACAGCCCGCACCCACCTGGGCTCTGCACGATGCGCGGGTGACATCAGCCACCGATCCCCGCCCCCACCCGACCGTGACCCCCGACCCGCCCCCGCCGGCCCCACCCGCGGCCTCCCCGGACAGGGCACCCCGCTGGTCGCTGCCCGCGCTGCTCGCGATCCTGGCGCTGGCGGCGGTGCTCTACTCCTGGAACCTGTCCGGGTCCGGCCTCAACAGCTTCTACAGCTCGGCCATCTACAGCGGTACGCAGAGCTGGAAGGCGTGGTTCTTCGGCTCGCTCGACGCGGGGAACTTCCTCACCGTCGACAAGCCCCCGTTCGCGCTGATGGTCATGGGGCTGTCGTGCCGTGTGTTCGGCTTCGGCACCTGGCAGATGATGCTGCCCGAGGTCGGGGCCGCGCTGGGCACGATCTGGATCCTGCACTCCTCGGTGAAGCGGGCCTTCGGGCACGCGGCGGCCGCGATCGCCGCGCTCGTCCTCGCGCTCACCCCGATCACGGTCGCGATCAACCGGGACAACAACCCCGACACGATCCTGGTGCTGCTGATGGTCGGCGGCGCGGCCCTCGCCCTGCGCGCCACCCGCGACGACAGGCTGCTGCCGCTCATCGGTTCCGCGGTCTGCTTCGGGCTCGCCTTCAACACCAAGATGCTCCAGGGCTACATCGCCCTGCCCGCCGTCTTCGCCGTGTACGTCTACGCCTCGAAGCTCGGCTGGCGGAAGAAGGCCGTCAACCTGGCCCTGGCGGCTCTCGCGCTGGCCGTCGCCAGCTTCTGGTGGGCGACGGCCGTGTCCCTGGTGCCCGCCGACGACCGGCCGTACATCGGCGGCTCGACCGACGGCAGCGCCTGGAACCTGATCATGGGCTACAACGGCCTGGGCCGGGTCCTGGGCGGCGAGGGCAACGGCGGAGGAGGCGGGGGCGGAGGAGGCGGTGGAGGCGGAGGCACCTTCGCCGGTACCGCGGGCATCGGCCGGATGTTCAACGACGTCCTCGGCGGCCAGATCTCCTGGCTGATCCCCTTCGCCGGCATCGCGCTCGTCGCCGGCCTGGTGCGGTGCGGGCGGGCCCCGCGCACCGACGTCACGCGGGCCGCCCTGGTGCTGTGGGGCGGCTGGCTGGTGCTGCACTACCTGACCTTCGCCCTGGCCGAGGGCACCATGCACCCGTACTACACGACCGCGCTCGCGCCGGGCATCGCGGCGCTGTGCGGTGGCGGCGGGGTGCTGCTGTGGCGCGCCTTCCGCTCCGGTGACGCTCGCTGGTCGTGGGTGCTGCCCGCCGGGCTCGCGGTCACGGGCGTCTGGGCGATCGTGCTGCTGCGCCGGGCGAGCGGCTGGAACACCTGGCTGTGGCCGACGGTGGCCGTGGTCATGGTCCTGGCGACGGTGGGGCTGTTCGCCTTCCGCGCCGCGGGCTCCGGCACCAGGGCGCGGCTGCTGGCCGCGTCCGTCGTCGCGGCGGTCGTGGCGGCGCTCGCGGGTCCGACGGCGTACGCCGCGTCCCCGGCCTTCGCCTCCTCCACGGGCGGGGGCATGGGAGGCACCAACCCGACGGCGGGCCCGTCGACCGGCGGCGGCATGGGTGGTCCCGGTGGCGGCGGTGGCCGGAGCGGCTTCGGCGGCAACGGCGGCGGCCCCGGCGGCCAGCAGGACGGCACCCGGCAGGGCGGCCAGGCGAACGGAGAGTTCCCGGGCGGCGGCGGCACGGCCCCCGGCGGCCAGAACGGCGAGTCCGGTACGGCTCCTGGCGGCCCCGGAAGCACGAGCGGTGGCCCCCGCGGCATGGGCGGCGGTGGCGGCATGGGCGGCACCGTCGACAGCGCGCTGATCTCCTACCTGGAGAAGCACCAGGACGGCGCCACCTGGCTGCTCGCGGTGTCCAACTCGCAGAGCGCGGGCCAGTTGATCCTGAGCACCCACAAGCCCGTCATCTCCATGTGGGGCTTCACCGGCTCCGACAAGGCGATGACGCTCACCAGGCTCAAGGAGCTGGTGAAGAAGGGCGAGCTGCACTACATCCAGCTCGGCGGTGGCGGAATGGGCGGCAACAGCAGCCTCAACCAGGAGATCACCGCCTGGGTGCAGAAGAACGGCACGGCGGTGAAGGCGAGCGACTACGGCACGGGCAACAGCTCGACGTCGGAGTCGGCTTCCGCGTCGAACACGAACACGTCGACGGTCTACCGCCTGGACCCCTCGGACGTCAGCTGAGCCGGCCCCCGGTCGAGCGGCCCCCGATGTACACGCGTCGGGGGCCGCTCGACGTGTCAACTCGCGTAGACAAGGGCTGATTTGCCGTTTCAGGTCACCCAATGGACACGCACAGTCCATTTACACGGCTGCATGTGCATGTCACGCTCCCATCTGCCGCCTCCATTCAACCCGCGTAGATGGGACCATCTTTATGCTGGCGACAGGCATACGGAGCTGGAAGTCGGTGGCGCTGACCACCGCCGCCGTGCTGGTCGGGCTCGCCGCCCCGGTCGTGACCACGACCCCGGCCGCGGCCACGACGACCGCGTACGACTCGACGTACTACAAGAACGCGATCGGCAAGACCGGTACGAGCCTCAAGTCCTCGCTGCACACGATCATCACGCCCCAGACGAAGCTCTCGTACTCGGCCGTCTGGGACGCGCTCAAGGTCACCGACCAGGACCCGAACAACAGCAACAACGTGATCCTGCTGTACAGCGGTGCCTCGCGCAGCAAGTCCCTCAACGGCGGCGACGTCGGCGACTGGAACCGCGAGCACACCTGGGCCAAGTCCCACGGCGACTTCGGCGAGGTGACCGGCCCCGGCACCGACCTGCACCACCTGCGCCCCTGCGACGTGACGATCAACAGCACCCGGGGCAACCTGGACTTCGACAACGGCGGCAGCTCCGTCACCAACGGCGGCGGCAGCACCGTCGACTCCGACTCCTTCGCGCCGCGCGCCGCGGACCGGGGTGACGTGGCCCGCATGATCCTCTACATGGCCGTGCGCTACGAGGGCGACGACGGCTTCGCCGACCTGGAGCCCAACGAGAAGGTCGGCAACGGCTCCAACCCCTACATGGGCAAGCTCGCCGTCCTCAAGGCGTGGAACGAGGCGGACCCGCCGAGCGCCTTCGAGGAGAAGCGCAACCAGGTCATCTACGACACCTACCAGAAGAACCGCAACCCGTTCATCGACCACCCGGAGTGGGTCGAGGCGATCTGGTAGGGCTCACTCCCCCAGGTGCGTAGCCGCGAACATCCGCAACACCGCCGGCAGAACCACCACCGAAGGCCCCGGCGCCCCGAGCGCCTTCGACAGGTCGTCCGACAGCGTCTCCGGGGTCGTGCGGACCCCGGGGACGCCGAAGGACTCGGCCAGGGCGACATAGTCCGGCCGGGTCAGTTCGGTCGCGGTGGTTTCGCCGAAGGCGTCGGTCATGTACTCGCGGAGGATGCCGTAGCCGCCGTCGTCGACGATGAGCCAGGTGACGTTCAGGTCGTACTGGCGGGCGGTGGCCAGTTCGGCGATGGAGTAGAGAGCCCCGCCGTCGCCCGAGACCGCCAGGACCGGACGCGTCGGATCCGCGACCGCCGCACCCAGCGCCGCCGGGAAGCCGTAGCCGAGGCCGCCCGAACCCTGGGCGGAGTGCATGTGGTTGGGGCCCTTGGCGTCGAAGGCGGACCAGGCCCAGTAGGCGAGGATGGTCATGTCCCAGAAGGACGGGGAGTCGGCCGGGAGGGCCGCCCGGACCGAGGCCAGCACCTGTTGTTCCAGGGTGAGTTCCTGGTCGGCGATGCGGTCCGCAACGCGGGTCAGCACCTCACGCACACGCTCCGGAGCCTCCGTGTCCTGCCTCGGTGACACCGTCTCAAGCAGCGCCTGCAACGCGAGCCGCGCGTCCGCGTGGATGCCGAGTGCCGGGTGGTTGGACTCCAGCTTGCCGAGGTCGGCCTCGATCTGGACGACCCGGCCGCGCGGCTTGAACGTGTGGTAGTTGGAGGACAGTTCGCCCAGGCCCGAGCCCACCACCAGCAGGACGTCCGCGTCCTCCAGGAAGTCCGTGGTGTGGCGGTCCTCGATCCAGGACTGGAGGGAGAGGGGATGCGTCCAGGGGAACGCGCCCTTGCCGCCGGGGGTCGTGACGACGGGCGCCTGAAGCGTCTCCGCCAGCCGCCGCAGCTTGCCGGACGCGTCCGCCCGTACCACTCCACCGCCCGCGATGATCGCCGGTCGGGCCGCGCGTGACAGCAGGTCGGCCGCCACGGCGGTCAGTTCGGGGCGCGGGGGCAGCTCCTCGGGGAAGGCGTCGCCGCCCGTCACCACCGGGATCGAGGTCTCCGCGAGGAGCACGTCCTGCGGGATCTCCACCCACACCGGGCCGTGCGGAGCGGTCAGGGCCGACTTCCAGGCCGCCTCGATCGCGGACGGGATCTGGGACTGGGCGCGGACGGTGTGGACCGACTTCACCACACCCCGGAACGAGGCCGCCTGGTCAGGGAGTTCGTGGAGGTAGCCGTGGCGGCCGCCGCCCAGGCCGGCCGTCGGGACCTGGCTGCTGATGGCGAGGATGGGAGCCGAAGCGGCAGCCGCCTCCTGGAGCGCCGCCAGCGAGGTCAGCGCGCCCGGGCCCGTGGACAGCAGCAAGGGCGCCGCCTCCCCCGTCACCCGCCCGTACGCGTCCGCCGCGAAGCCCGCGTTGTTCTCCACCCGCAGGCCGATGTACCTCAGGTCGGAGCGGCGCAGCGCGTCGAACATGCCCAGCGCGTGCTGGCCGGGCAGACCGAAGACGGTCGTCGCGCCGAGCCCGGCCAGCGTCTCCACGACCAGGTCTCCGCCGTTGCGGCCGGGAGGAGGGTTGAGAGCAGCGGACATCTGCGCCTCCGTCGGACGGAGCACCAGGTCGTGGTCGTGAGTCACTGCGCGCGGGCCTCTGCAATCTGGCGGGACATGATCGTGGTCAGTTCGTAGGCGGTGTGGGAGGCCGCCACCGACGTGATCTCCGCGTGGTCGTACGCGGGGGCCACCTCGACGACGTCCGCCGACACCAGGTTGCACGATGCCAGACCCCGCAGGATCTCCAGCAGCTCCCGGGAGGTCATGCCGCCCGCCTCCGGCGTGCCCGTGCCGGGCGCGTGGGCCGGGTCCAGGCAGTCGATGTCGATGGAGATGTACAGCGGGCGGTCGCCGACGCGCTGGCGCAACTGGTCGGCCACCTCGTCGACCCCGCGCCGCATGACGTCCGCGGACGTGACGATGCCGAAGCCCATCTTCTCGTCGTCGTCCAGGTCCTTCCTGCCGTAGAGCGGGCCACGGGTGCCGACGTGGGAGAGGGCAGAGGTGTCGAGGATGCCCTCCTCCACCGCCCGCCGGAACGGCGTGCCGTGGGTGTACTCGGCGCCGAAGTAGGTGTCCCAGGTGTCGAGATGGGCGTCGAAGTGCAGCAGCGCCACGGGGCCGTGCTTCTTCGCGACCGCGCGCAGGAGGGGGAGCGCGATCGTGTGGTCGCCGCCGAGGGTCATCAGGCGGGCTCCCGTGCCCAGCAGGTCGTCCGCCGCCGCCTCGACCGTCTCCACGGCCTCGTTGATGTCGAACGGGTTGACGGCGATGTCGCCGCCGTCCGCGACCTGCGCGAGCGCGAAGGGGGACGCGTCCTGCGCCGGGTTGTACGGCCTGAGCAGCCGGGACGCCTCGCGGATCGCGTTGCCGCCGAAGCGGGCGCCCGGCCGGTAGGAGACACCCGAGTCGAACGGCACCCCGACCACGGCGACATCGGCCCGGCCGACCTCGTCCAGGCGCGGCAGCCGGGCGAAGGTCGCGGGTCCGGCGTAGCGCGGGATGCGGGAGGAGTCGACGGGGCCGCGGGGCGTCTCGTTGCTGCTCATGGGGTACTGCCTTCTTTCCTACGCTTCATCGCGTATGGATGGTTTTCCACACTTTGTTCTGCTTCTTGTACGACTTTAGCGGGGCGCCGGAACCGGGACGGCCGCCGGTTCGGGTGCCCGTCCGGCGAGCCGCTCGCGCCAGGCGGCGAGGACGGCCGCGTCGGTCGCCGGGGTCGCCAGGGAGACGGCGACATACACGGCCAGGGAGGACAGCAGGCCGTAGTAGACGGGCTCGTTGGCGAGGATGCCGTAGCCCGCCATCAGGCCGATGACCGCGAGGCCGCCGACGGTCACGGCGGCCAGGGCGCCCTGCGCGGTGCCGCGCTTCCACAGCAGGCCGCCGAGGATGGGCACGAGGAGGCCGCCGACGAGGAGGTTGTAGGCGACGGTCAGGGCCTCGACGACGTTGTTGAGCGCGATGGCCGTGCCGATGACCGCGAGCCCCATGATGAGGATGAAGGCGCGGTTGCCCCGCACCTCGTCGTGATCGCCGCCCGCGCCGGTCCTCCCCCGCAGCCGCGACCAGATGTCGTTGTTGGCGACGGTCGCGCAGGCGATCAGCGCGCCGGACGACGTCGACATCACCGCGGCCAGCGCGGCGGCCAGCACCAGCCCCCGTACGCCCATGGGCAGTTCGTCCTTCACGATGGTCGCGAAGGCGTCGTCGGCGTTGGCCAGGTCCGGGTAGAGCACCTTGGCGGCCGTGCCGATGACGGCGCCGGCGAGGGCGTACACCAGGCAGTAGGTGCCCGCGACCGTGCCGCCCCACCGGGCGGTCGTGTCGCTGCGGGCGGTGAAGACGCGCTGCCAGATGTCCTGACCGATGAGCATGCCGAACGTGTAGATCAGGACGTACGTGAAGATCGTCTCGCCGCCGATGCCGAGCGGGTCGAAGTACGACGTGGGCAGCGCGTCGCGCATCTCGCCGAAGCCGCCCGCCTTGACGACCGCGATGGGCAGGAGCAGGAGCAGCACGCCGATCGTCTTGACCACGAACTGCACCATGTCGGTGAGCGTGATGGACCACATGCCGCCGAGCGTCGAGTAGGCGACGACGATCGAGCCGCCGAGCACGATCGCGAGCGTGCGGTTCATGTCGAAGAGGACGTCGAAGATCGTGGCGTACGCGATGGTCGAGGTGACGGCGAGCATGAGGGTGTACGCCCACATGACCACCCCGGAGATCACGCCCGCCCGGCCGCCGTAGCGCAGGTCCAGCATCTCGGAGACGGTGTACACCTTCAGGCGGGCGATGCGGGCCGAGAAGAACACGCTGAGGGCGAGCAGGCCGAGGCCGATGGTGAAGACCATCCAGGCGCCGGAGAGTCCGTACTGGTAGCCGAGGCCGACGCCGCCGATGGTGGAGGCGCCGCCGAGGACGATCGCGGCCATGGTGCCGGAGTACATGGTGGGCCCGAGCCGGCGGCCCGCGACCAGGAACTCGCTCTTCGACCGGGCGCGGCGCATGCCCCACCAGCCCATGGCCAGCATGCCGGCCAGATAGACGACGATGACGGTGTAGTCGACGGCCACGGGGCCTCCTTCGGCTCGATGTCGCCGGCGGGTGACGAGCATCGACACTAGGTGGCCGGAAAGCGACTGCGAAGTGTACGTTTCATCCATTCACGACACGTCGAGTGGAGGGAACGCACACCATGCCGGACCCGGCCGTTCCCCCCACGCCACCGGTGCCCCTCGCCGCACTCCTGGCCCGCGAGGACCTGGCCCTGCGCCAGATCGCGGGGCCCGCGGACCCCGCCGCGGTCGTCCACTGGGCGCACACCTCCGAAATGGCGGACCCGTACCCGTATCTCCTGGGCGGCGAGCTGCTGCTGACGGCCGGGGTGCACATCCCGGAGGCCGCCGGTTCCGGGACCTACTTCGACGACTACGTGGCGAGGATCGTCGCGGCGGGCGGCGCGGCCCTCGGCTTCGGGGTGGCGCCGGTGCACGACCGGGTGCCGCGGGCGCTGGTCGCGGCCTGCGACGCGTACGAGCTGCCGCTCATCGAGGTCCCGCCGCAGACCACCTTCTCCGGCGTGGCCCGCGCGGTCTGGCAGCTGATGGCCCAGGCCCGGCACGCCGAGCTCCGCCGCGTCACGGAGGCCCAGCAGAGCCTGGCCGCCGCGGCCGCCCGCCCCCACCCGGTCCCCTCGGTCCTGGGGCAACTGGCCCGGCGGGTGACGGGCCGGGCGGTGCTGTACGGCCCCGAGGGCACCGAGATCGCGTCGGCCGGGCGGGAGCCGGAGGGCGAGGCGGCCGAGGCACTGGCGCGTCTCGCCCGGCTGGTCACCGAGCGGTCCTCCACGACCGCCACCGACACCACCGCCGGCCTGCACCTCGCCGCCTACGCCCTGGGCGCCGGGCACGGCTTCGTGCTCGGGGTCGCCGCCCCGCGCCGGGACCCCGGCGACCACACCATCGCCTCGGTGGCCGCCGTACTGCTGTCGCTGCTCACCGGCGAGCACCAGAGCGGCACGGGCACCGCACGGTCGTCCGCTCTCGTACGGCTGCTGCTGGGCGCGGCGCCCGAGGACGTGGCGGCTCTCCTGGGCGCCGGGGAGTGGCTCGTCGTGCACGCGGGTCCGGACACCCCCGGCGCCCCCGACCCCGTCGCCGCCTCCGCGCTGGGTGCCGCGCTCGGGTCGCCGCTGGTCGACGTGGCGCGGGACGTCGTACGCGTGCTGGTGCCGGCCCGGTGGGAGCCGGCGCCGCAGCCGGGGTGGACGCTGGGTGTCAGCGCCGCCGTCGGTCCGCGGGAGTGGGCCGACGCCGACACCCAGGCGGCCCGGGCGCTGGCCCGGGCCCGCGCCACCCGCGGCGAGCTGGTCCGGCACGGGGCCCGGCCGGCGCTCGCGGACCTGGTGCCCTCCGACGAGGCGGAGGCCCACGCCCGCGCCCTCCTCGCGCCGCTCACCGGCACCCCCGCGCTCACCGAGACCTTGCGTGCCTGGCTTTCCCTGCACGGCAGTTGGGACCGCACCGCGGTGGCGCTGGCCGTGCACCGCAACACCGTGCGGCAGCGGATCGCCCGGTGCGCGGCGCTGCTGGAGACGGACCTGGACGACCCGGACGTACGGATGGAGTTGTGGTTCGCGCTGCGGCGGCTGTGAGGGGGCGTGACCCGTGTCCCAGGGTGCGGGACGGCGGGCGGCCGCCCAGTCCGCTGCCTCACAATGGGAGGCATGCCGATATCCGGGACACCCAGCCGCGCCGACCTCGTCGACCACCTTGTGAAGACCCGTATCGCGGGCGACGTCGCCACCCCGCGTGAGAACAACCTCTCCCACTACCGCCAGTTGGCGAACGGCGTCCGCAACTTCTGGCTCGGCCTGGAGCTGGGCGACCGCTGGACCGACGAGCAGGACGTGCTCGCGGTGATGGCGGAGCGGGTGGGGGTCAACGACGACCCGGAGTACCGCTACGGCCAGGACACCATCGACCCCGAGCTGACGGTGGCCGCCCTGGAGCGGATGGCGGGCCGGCTGCGCAAGGCGGCCGACGGGCAGCAGCGGGTGCTCTTCGCCACCGGTCACCCGGGCGGTCTGCTCGACGTGCACCGGGCCACGGCGGCCGCGCTGCGCACGGCGGGCTGCGAGATCGTGGTGATCCCGGACGGGCTCCAGACGGACGAGGGCTATGTCATGCAGTTCGCGGACGTGGCGGTCCTGGAGCACGGCGCCACGCTGTGGCACACGCACTCCGGCGAGCCGATGAAGGCGATCCTCACGGGCCTGGAGCGCGAGGGCCGTCCGCTGCCCGACCTGGTCGTCGCCGACCACGGCTGGGCGGGCTACGCCGGTCAGCACGGCGTGGACTCCGTCGGGTACGCCGACTCCAACGACCCGGCGCTCTTCCTCGCCGAGGCCGAGGGCACCGTCCAGGTGACGGTCCCGCTCGACGACCACGTGGTCAGCCCCCGCTTCTACGACCCGATGACGGCGTATCTGCTGGCGGAGGCGGGGCTGGTCTGAGCCCCAGTGGCTCATCCGATCCCCGGCGGCTCAGCGGGGGACGCGGATCACGCCCTCCTGGATCACCGAGATCGCGAGCCTGCCGTCCTGTGTGTAGATGCGGGCCTGACCGAGTCCCCGGCCGCCCGACGCGGACGGGGACTCCTGGTCGTACAGGAGCCATTCGTCGGCGCGGAAGGGCCGGTGGAACCACATCGCGTGGTCCAGGGACGCCCCGACGACGTCACCGACCGCCCAGCCGCCGCGGCCGTGCGCGAGCAGGACCGAGTCGAGCAGGGTCATGTCGGAGACGTACGTGGCGAGGACGACGTGCAGGAGCGGTTCGTCAGCAGCACAGTCGAGCTTGCCGTTGGTGCGGAACCACACCTGGGAGTGCGGCTCGCGCGGCTCGCCGAAGGCCCCGTAGGGCGGCTCCTCGACGTAGCGCAGATCGACCGACTCGCGGGTCTCCAGGAAGCGTTCCACCACGTCGGCGTCGAGATGGCCGTAGCCGCGCAGCCGCTCCTGGGAGGTGGGCAGCGTGGCCGGGTCCGGGGCGGACGGCATCGGGGCCTGGTGGTCGAGGCCTTCCTCGTACGCCTGGAAGGACGCCGACAGGTGGAAGATCGGCTTGCCGTGCTGGACGGCGACCACCCGGCGGGTGGTGAAGGAGCGGCCGTCGCGGATGCGGTCGACGCTGTAGACGATGGGCGCGCCCGGGTCGCCGGCGCGCAGGAAGTACGCGTGCAGCGAGTGGGCGGGCCGGTCGGCGGGGACCGTGCGCCCGGCGGCCACCAGTGCCTGGGCCGCGACCTGTCCGCCGAAGACGCGCGGGATGATCGCGGGGCGGGACCGGCCGCGGAAGATGTTCTCCTCGATCTGCTCCAGGTCGAGCAGATCGAGGAGATCCTGAAGTGTCTGGCTCATGGCAGACAGTTGTACCTGCCAGTCTTTTCTTCGGGTTTCGCCGGCCTTACAGACCCATGTCCTTCGCGATGATCGACTTCATGATCTCGCTGGTGCCGCCGTAGATGCGGTTGACGCGGTTGTCCGCGTACAGGCGGGCGATCGGGTACTCGTTCATGAAGCCGTAGCCGCCGTGCAGCTGGAGGCAGCGGTCGATCACGCGGTGGGCGACCTCGGTGCAGAACAGCTTGGCGCTGGCGGCCTCGGCGGGCGTCAGCTCACCGGCGTCGAGGGCTTCGAGCGCGCGGTCGGCGACGGCCTCGGCCGCGTCCACCTCGGCCTGGCAGGCGGCCAGCTCGAACTTGGTGTTCTGGAAGGAGGCGACGGTCTTGCCGAAGACGGTGCGGTCCTGCACGTACTCCTTGGCGAACCGGACCGCGGCCTTGGCCTGCGCGTAGGCGCCGAAGGCGATGCCCCAGCGCTCGGAGGCGAGGTTGTGGCCGAGGTAGTAGAAGCCCTTGTTCTCCTCGCCGAGGAGGTCCTCGACGGGCACCTTGACGTCGACGAACGCGAGTTCGGCGGTGTCGGAGGTCTTCAGGCCGAGCTTGTCGAGCTTGCGGCCGATGGAGTAGCCCTCGGACTTGGTGTCCACCGCGAAGAGGGAGATGCCGAAGCGGCGGTCGTCGGCGGTGGGCGCCGAGGTGCGGGCGCAGACGATCACGCGGTCGGCGTGGACGCCGCCGGTGATGAAGGTCTTGGAGCCGTTGAGGACGTAGTGCGTGCCGTCCTCGCTCAGCTTGGCGGTGGTCTTCATGCCCGCGAGGTCGGAGCCGGTGCCCGGCTCGGTCATCGCGAGGGCCCACATCTCCTCGCCGGAGACGAACTTCGGCAGGAACCGCTTCTTCTGCTCGTCGGTGGCGAGCATCTTGATGTACGGCAGACCGAGCAGCACGTGCACGCCGGAGCCGCCGAACTGGACGCCCGCGCGGGCCGTCTCCTCGTACATCACGGCTTCGAACTTGTACGAGTCGATGCCGGCGCCGCCGAACTCCTCGTCGACACGGATGCCGAAGACACCCAGCTCGGCGAGCTTGTAGTAGAAGTCGCGCGGCGCCTGGCCGGCTGCGAACCACTCGTCGTAGACCGGGACGACCTCGGCCTCGATGAAGGCCCGGAGGGTCTCCCGGAACGCTTCGTGGTCCTCGTTGAACACGGTACGGCGCACCGCCGCCACCTCCAGCTTCCTCACCATGTCTAAGCGCTTGCTCACTTACCGTACCGGCGAGTACGAGTGCCGTCCAGGTAACGCTCGTCACGTGCGGCTCAGTCGGCGGCGGAAGCGAAGGCTCCCCGGGCCATCCGGTGCAGCAGCGCGGCGGTGGCTCCGCGCCCCGGCAGGGACCCGGCGCGCCCCAGGTGCGGTGTGGAGTTCAGCAGGCCGAACACCGAGTGCACCGCCGACCGTGCCGCGGGCTCGGCCAGCTCCGGATACACCTCCCGCACCACCTCCACCCACAGCTCGACGTACTGGCGCTGGAGCTGCCGGACGAGCTTGCGGTCGCTGTCGCGCAGGCGGTCCAGCTCGCGGTCGTGCAGGACGATCAGCGGGCGGTCGTCCAGGGCGAAGTCGATGTGCCCCTCGATCAAGGAGTCGAGCAGCGTCTCCGGACCCCCGGCCGCCTCGGCGACACGCCGCTTTCCCCCGGTGAGCAGCTGCCCGCTGATCCCCACCAGCAGCTCGGCGAGCATCGCGTCCTTGCCGGCGAAGTGGCGGTAGAGCCCGGGGCCGCTGATACCTACGGCGGCGCCTATCTCGTCGACGCCGACCCCGTGGAAGCCGCGCTCGGCGAAGAGCCGGGCGGCCTCTCTGAGGATCTGTTCGCGGCGGGTGGGGGCGTCGGTTCTGGTGGCCATGGAAGCAATTCTAGACAGGGAGGTTAGCGGTCGTTAACCTGAAGGAAACGCGTTAACGCTCATTAACAGGGTGAGGGGACCGCACGACATGGATCAGGCACCCGAGCTGACGAGCGCGGCAGATCCCGCGTCTCAGGCCTGGACGGCCAACGAGCAGGCGCATCGCGTCCTCGTGGAGGAGCTGCGCGCCAAGCTCGCCGCGGCCCGGCTGGGCGGCGGCGACAGGGCCCGCGCCCGGCACACCGCGCGCGGAAAGCTGCTGCCCAGGGACCGGGTCGACACCCTCCTGGACCCCGGCTCGCCCTTCCTGGAGCTCGCTCCCCTCGCCGCCGACGGGATGTATGACGGGCAGGCCCCGGCCGCCGGGGTCATCGCCGGGATCGGACGGGTCAGCGGCCGGGAGTGCGTGATCGTCGCCAACGACGCCACCGTCAAGGGCGGCACGTACTACCCGATGACCGTGAAGAAGCATCTGCGGGCGCAGGAGGTGGCCCTGGAGAACCGCCTGCCGTGCGTCTACCTCGTCGACTCCGGCGGCGCCTTCCTGCCCATGCAGGACGAGGTCTTCCCGGACCGCGAGCACTTCGGGCGGATCTTCTACAACCAGGCCCGGATGTCCGGCGCCGGCATCCCGCAGATCGCCGCCGTGCTCGGGTCCTGCACGGCCGGCGGGGCCTACGTCCCGGCGATGAGCGACGAGGCCGTCATCGTCCGCAACCAGGGCACGATCTTCCTCGGCGGTCCCCCGCTCGTGAAGGCCGCCACCGGCGAGGTCGTCACCGCGGAGGAGCTCGGCGGCGGCGAGGTGCACTCCCGGATCTCGGGCGTCACCGACCACCTCGCCGAGGACGACGCGCACGCGCTGCGGATCGTGCGGAACATCGCCGCCACCCTCCCCGCGCGCGGGCCCCTGCCCTGGGAGGTCACGCCTTCCACGGAGCCCAAGGTGGACCCGTACGGGCTGTACGGCGCCGTGCCCGTCGACTCCCGCACCCCCTACGACGTCCGCGAGATCATCGCGCGCGTGGTCGACGGCTCCCGTTTCGCCGAGTTCAAGGCCGAGTTCGGGCAGACCCTGGTCACCGGCTTCGCCCGGATCCACGGCCACCCGGTCGGCATCGTCGCCAACAACGGCATCCTGTTCTCCGAGTCGGCCCAGAAGGGCGCCCACTTCATCGAGCTGTGCGACCAGCGCGGGATCCCGCTGCTCTTCCTCCAGAACATCTCCGGCTTCATGGTCGGCAGGGACTACGAGGCCGGCGGTATCGCCAAGCACGGCGCCAAGATGGTGACCGCGGTCGCGTGCACGCGTGTGCCCAAGCTGACCGTCGTGGTGGGCGGGTCGTACGGCGCCGGGAACTACTCGATGTGCGGCCGCGCCTACTCCCCCCGCTTCCTGTGGATGTGGCCGGGCGCCAAGATCTCCGTCATGGGCGGCGAGCAGGCCGCGTCCGTCCTCGCGACCGTCAAGCGGGACCAGTCTCAGGCCCGGGGCGAGGAGTGGCCCGCCGAGGAGGAAGAGGCGTTCAAGGACCCGATCCGCGCCCAGTACGAGCGCCAGGGCAACGCCTACTACGCCACCGCCCGCCTGTGGGACGACGGGGTCATCGACCCGCTGGAGACCCGCCAGGTGCTGGGCCTGGCCCTGACCGCCTGCGCCAACGCGCCCCTGGGTGACCCCCAGTTCGGCGTCTTCCGGATGTGAGGACCCATGTTTGACACCGTCCTTGTCGCCAACCGGGGCGAGATCGCCGTCCGCGTCATCCGCACGCTGCGCGCGCTGGGCGTGCGCTCCGTCGCCGTCTTCTCCGACGCGGACGCCGACGCGCGGCACGTCCGGGAGGCCGACACGGCCGTCCGCCTGGGACCGGCGCCCGCGGCCGAGAGCTATCTGTCCGTGGAGCGGCTGCTGGAGGCGGCCGCCCGCACCGGCGCGCAGGCCGTCCACCCCGGGTACGGCTTCCTCGCGGAGAACGCCGGCTTCGCGCGCGCGTGCGAAGACGCGGGGCTGGTCTTCATCGGGCCGTCCGCCGAGGCGATCTCCCTCATGGGCGACAAGATCCGCGCCAAGGAGACCGTGAAGGCGGCCGGGGTGCCCGTGGTCCCCGGCGGCCGTGACCCCGAACTGGCCGAGGCGGCCCGTGAGTTGGGCGCCCCCGTGCTGCTGAAGCCCAGCGCGGGCGGCGGCGGCAAGGGCATGCGGCTGGTCCGGGACCTCACCGTCCTGGAGGAGGAGATCGCCGCCGCCCGCCGGGAGGCCCGCGCCTCCTTCGGCGACGACACGCTGCTCGTGGAGCGGTGGGTCGACCGGCCCCGGCACATCGAGATCCAGGTGCTCGCCGACGGCCACGGCAAGGTGATCCACCTCGGCGAGCGCGAGTGCTCCCTCCAACGCCGCCACCAGAAGATCGTCGAGGAGGCGCCCAGTGTGCTCCTCGACGAGGAGACCCGGGCCGCGATGGGCGAGGCGGCGGTCCAGGCGGCCCGCTCCTGCGGCTACCGGGGCGCGGGGACGGTGGAGTTCATCGTGCCGGGCAACGACCCGTCGTCGTACTACTTCATGGAGATGAACACGCGTCTCCAGGTGGAGCACCCGGTCACCGAGCTGGTGACGGGGCTGGACCTGGTGGAGTGGCAGCTGCGGGTGGCGGCGGGCGAGCACCTGCCCCACGCGCAGGACGACATCACGCTCACCGGTCACGCGATCGAGGCCCGTGTCTGCGCCGAAGACCCCTCCCGCGGGTTCCTGCCCTCCGGCGGCACGGTGCTGAGGCTGCACGAACCCCAGGGCGACGGCGTCCGCACCGACTCCGGGCTCAGTGAGGGCACCGAGGTCGGCAGCCTGTACGACCCGATGCTGTCCAAGGTGATCGCGTACGGCCCCGACCGGGAGACCGCGCTCCGCAGGCTCCGGGCGGCCCTCGCGGAGACGGTGACGCTGGGCGTGCCCACCAATGCCGGGTTCCTGCGGCGGCTGCTGGCGCATCCGGCGGTGGTGGCGGGCGAGCTGGACACGGGGCTGGTCGAGCGGGTGGTGGACGACCTCGTCCCCGCCGAGGTGCCGCAGGAGGTGTACGAGGCGGCGGCGGCCGTCCGGCTGGACGCGCTGCGGCCTCGCGGGACGGGCTGGACCGACCCCTTCTCGGTGCCGAGCGGCTGGCGGCTCGGCGGCCTCACCCAGCCCGTCGGCTTCCACCTGCGGGTGCAGGACCCCGTGCAGTACGTCCCGCGCGGCACCCACACCGTCACCGGCACCCGGGTCTCGGTCACCCTCGACGGCGTCCGCCACACCTTCCACCGCGCCGCCGACTGGATCGGCCGCGACGGCGACGCCTGGCACGTACGCGACCACGACCCGGTGGCCGCGTCCCTGACCGGGGCCGCCCACGCGGGAGCCGATTCCCTCACCGCGCCCATGCCCGGCACGGTGACGGTGGTGAAGGTGGCCGTCGGGGACGAGGTGGCCGCCGGTCAGAGTCTGGTCGTCGTCGAGGCGATGAAGATGGAGCACGTCATCTCCGCCCCGCACGCCGGCACGGTCGCCGAGCTGGACGTCACGCCGGGCACGACGGTCGCCATGGACCAGGTGCTCGCCGTCATCACACCGCACGAGGAGGAGACGGCATGAGCAGCGCCCCCGGACTCGGGCTCCCCATGGCCGTACCGGAAGCCGGCCTGCCCGCCCGCGTCCGGATCCACGAGGTCGGCGCCCGCGACGGCCTCCAGAACGAGAAGGCGACCGTGGCGACCGGGGTGAAGGCGGAGTTCGTGCGCCGCCTGGCCGACGCGGGCCTGACGACGATCGAGGCGACGAGCTTCGTGCACCCGAGGTGGGTGCCCCAACTCGCCGACGCCGAGGAGCTGTTCCCGCAGGTCGCCGGCCTCCCGGTGGACCTCCCGGTCCTCGTGCCGAACGAACGCGGCCTGGACCGCGCGCTCGCGCTGGGCGCCACCCGGGTCGCCGTCTTCGCCAGTGCCACCGAGTCCTTCGCCAAGGCCAACCTCAACCGCACGGTGGACGAGGCGCTGGCGATGTTCGAGCCGGTCGTGGCCCGGGCGAAGGCGGCGGGCGGGCACGTGCGCGGCTATCTCTCCATGTGCTTCGGCGACCCGTGGGAGGGTGCCGTCCCCATCCCGCAGGTCGTCAGGGTCTGCCGGGCCCTGCTCGACATGGGCTGCGACGAACTCAGCCTGGGCGACACGATCGGCGTCGCCACCCCGGGCCACGTCCGGGCGCTGCTGACCGAACTCGACGCCCCCGTCGAGAAGCTGGGCGTGCACTTCCACGACACCTACGGCCAGGCCCTCGCCAACACCTACGCCGCCCTCCAGCACGGCGTCACCACCGTGGACGCCTCGGCGGGCGGCCTCGGCGGCTGCCCGTACGCGAAGTCCGCCACCGGCAACCTCGCCACCGAAGACCTCGTGTGGATGCTTCAGGGTCTCGGCATCGACACCGGAGTCGACCTCGGCCGCCTCGTCGCCACCAGCGCGTGGATGGCCGGCCACCTGGGCCGACCCAGCCCGTCCCGCACCGTCCGGGCCCTGTCCCACAAGGAGCAGTGAACACGATGGACCACAGGCTCTCCCCCGAACTGGAAGAACTCCGCCGCACGGTCGAGGCGTTCGCCCACGACGTCGTGGCACCCAAGATCGGTGACTTCTACGAGCACCACGAGTTCCCGTACGAGATCGTCCGCGAGATGGGCCGCATGGGCCTGTTCGGGCTGCCGTTCCCCGAGGAGTACGGCGGTATGGGCGGCGACTACCTGGCCCTCGGGCTCGTGCTGGAGGAACTGGCCCGCGTGGACTCCTCGGTGGCCATCACCCTGGAGGCGGGGGTCTCGCTGGGCGCGATGCCGCTGTTCCTGTACGGCACCGAGGCGCAGAAGCAGGAGTGGCTCCCGCGGATGTGCTCCGGCGAGATCCTCGGCGCCTTCGGCCTGACCGAGCCGGACGGCGGCAGCGACGCCGGTGCCACACGGACGACGGCCCGCCTCGACCCGGACACCGACGAGTGGGTGATCAACGGCAGCAAGTGCTTCATCACCAACTCCGGGACCGACATCACGGGTCTTGTGACCGTCACCGCGGTGACCGGCCGCAAGCCGGACGGCAAGCCACTGATCTCGGCGATCATCGTCCCGTCGGGCACCCCGGGCTTCACCGTCGCCGCCCCCTACTCCAAGGTCGGCTGGAGTGCCTCGGACACCCGGGAGCTGTCCTTCTCCGACGTCCGGGTCCCGGCGGCCAACCTGCTGGGCGAACAGGGCCGCGGATACGCCCAGTTCCTGCGCATCCTCGACGAGGGGCGGATCGCCATCGCCGCCCTCGCCACCGGGCTCGCCCAGGGCTGTGTCGACGAGTCGGTGAAGTACGCGCGCGAACGCCACGCCTTCGGCCGGCCGATCGGCGCCAACCAGGCCATCCAGTTCAAGATCGCCGACATGGAGATGAAGGCCCACACCGCCCGCCTCGCGTGGCGCGACGCCGCCTCCCGGCTGGTGGCCAGCGAGCCCTTCAAGAAGGAGGCGGCCCTCGCCAAGCTGTACTCCTCCACGATCGCCGTGGACAACGCCCGCGACGCCACCCAGATCCACGGCGGCTACGGCTTCATGAACGAGTACCCGGTGGCCCGCATGTGGCGCGACTCCAAGATCCTGGAGATCGGCGAGGGCACCAGCGAGGTCCAGCGGATGCTGATCGCCCGGGAGTTGGGGCTCGTGGGCTAGGGAGCTGTTCAGAAAATCTCGATCAGGACCATGAGGACCACCATCGGCGTCAGTGCCGTCAGCGCGGCGAGGGTCCAGTAACGCCCGCCGGGCAGCCCCGTCCGGTCGTGCAGCAGCAGGTTGACCGGGATCCACAGTCCGAGGAACAGCGCCCACAGGGGCACCAGCAGCAGGGCCCACGGAAGCATGCCGTCGTTCTCCGTGGGCTCCCGGCTGGTGAGGCCCATGCTCGCGAGCGGGAAGTTCACCGCGAACAGGAGGAGGAACCACAGCGGTACGACGGCGACGATCCCCAGCCCGACGTTGGCGACGGCGGGCAGCACCCGGGTACGTACGATCGTGATCCCTCCTCGGACCGTGTCCTGCGTGCCTACCGCCCCCGGACCGCGCGGCGGCGGCGGGACGGCTGGGCCGTGTCGACGAGGACGCCGGATCCCCGGCCGGGGGTTTCGTTCCAGGCGCGGATCCTGGCCGCGACGCTCGCCAGCCGCGGGTCGTCGGGGCCCACGGCGAGGCGGAACAGGCCCTCGTAGGGGCGGCGGTCGTCGCCGCCCCAGCGCACGACTCCCTCGGTGTCGGCGAGGATGTCCCGGATGACCAGCTCCTGGGCCGCGGTGAAGGCGCCCCGCGCACCCGGCGGGTAGGAACCGGGCCGGATCACGACCGCCGTGCCGGAGGCCCGGTCGGACTCCGGAAGGCAGCTGTCGCGGATCTTCGACGGGGCGGTCCAGCCCTCGATCGGCCGGGGTTCACCGGGCCGGCCGAGCGTGTCGACCTCGTAGTGGAACCAGCACAGTGGGATCAGCGTAGTGGGATCAGCACCATGAAGTCGGCACCATGGGCATGGGGTCAGGCCGACTCGGCGAACCGGTCGGCCGTGAGGGGCGGTTCGGCGCCCATACGGCTGTCCAGCAGCCCCAACTCCTGGGCCCTGGCGCCCAGGGCGACACGCCCCACGACGTTCCAACGGTCCATCACACGCTGCACGCGCCGCTGCACGGTTCGATGCCCGATGCGCAGTCGGCGGCCGATGGCCGCGTCCCCCAACCCCTGGTGCAGCAGACGGATGATCAATGTGTCCGTACGGTCGAGTTCGAGCTCGGTCTGATCGAGATCTGTACGGTCCAATGACGAAGCATTCAAGACAACCCCCCGGTAACGGAAGCCAAGCTACCTCTCGACCCACCCTAAGGTCCCAGGATCGATCAAGTCCGGCTTAACAATTAGTCAAAAACACCCACAACCCCCAACTCGAAGTGGCGTGAATACGCCAGATCCGGAGGCAAAGAAACGCGCCAGTTCCGGCGTCCGTCCGCGGGCCCGCGGGCACGCACCCGCGAGGCCAGGCCGGTCCATCGCGCTCCGCGTCCCCCGTACTCCGCCCGGCCCGATGGGGCCTCTCCCGCGCAGCCGTCCGCAGCCGCCCCGGGCGGTCTGGCGTCTTTGCGCCAGCCTGATCATCTGTCCGACTTCCGGTGAACTCCCTAGAGTTTCCCGGCAGGTCGTACAGATGAGGAGATTTTTCGTGGCTGACGAGTTGGTCCTGAGGGCCCAGCGGTTCTTCAACACCACCTACAGCGGCTACGCCGGCATGCCCAAGCTGGAGGAGAACGGCAGGACCTCCTGGGCCGTCATGTACGCCCTCACCCGAGCACTGCAACTGGAAATCGGTGTTTCCCCGCAGTCGAACGCCTTCGGCCCCGGAACTCTGTCCGCGCTGAAGTCGAAGGTGCCCTCGATCAACGAGAACACCAGCCCGTCGGCGAACTTCACCCGCATCATCCAGGCGGCGTTGTACTGCAAGGGCTACGACGGCGGCGAGATCGACGGCATCTACAACGGCCGGGTGAAGGACGGCGTTTCCAAGCTCAAGGCGAACATGGGCGTGGATTCCATCTACCCCGGCAGTTCCCTGGAGCCGAAGGTGGTCAAGGCGCTGTTGACCATGGACGCCTACACGACCATCTCGGGCGGCAGTGACAGCGTCAGATCCATCCAGCAGTGGATGAATTCGCGATACATAGGACGGGCCGACTACTTCATCATTCCGTGCGACGGTTTCTATTCGCGCGATGTGCAGAAGGCCCAGATGCTGGCCATCCAGTACGAGCTCGGTATGGCGGACGGCACCGCCAACGGTGTGTTCGGCCCCGGCACCAAGGCCGGCATCAAGAGCCACCCGCTGTCGGTCGGCTCCAGCGGCACCTGGGTGCAGTTGTTCTCCGCCGCGATGATCTTCAACCGCCGTTCGGGCGTGAGCTTCACCAGCTCCTACACCTCGGGCCTCGCCAGCGCGGTCTCGTCGTTCCAGAGCTTTTTGAAGCTGGACGTCAACGGCACCGCGGACTTCCCCACCTGGGCCTCGCTGCTGGTGTCCTACGGCGACGACACCCGCAAGGGCACCGCCTTCGACTGCGCCGACGAGGTCACCGCCGACCGCGCCAAGGCCCTGTACGCGGCCGGTTACCGGCTCGGCGGGCGCTACCTGACTAACGTGCCGGGCACCACGCTCGACAAGAAGATCAAGCCGGGCGAACTGGCGACGATGGCGAGCGCGGGCATCGCCTGCTTCCCGATCTACCAGACGTTCGGCGACTACAAGGACTACTTCAGCCGCCCGCAGGGCACGTCGGACGCGATAGCCGCCACCGACGCGGCGCTGGCGCACGGCTTCAAAAAGGGCACCCGGATCTACTTCGCGATCGACTACGACAACACCGACGAGGAGATCACCGCCAACCTCATCCCGCATTTCAAGGGAATCAACGAGGGAATGGCCCAGGCGGGCGGCTACTTCCAGGTCGGTATCTACGCGACCCGGAACGCCTGTTCACGGGTCTCGGAGGCGGGCCTGTCGACCGCGAGTTTCGTGTCCAACATGTCGATGGGCTACTCCGGAAACCTCGGTTTCCCGATGCCCTCGGACTGGGCCATCGACCAGATCAAGACGATCAACGTCGGCTCCGGCAGCGGACTGATCGAGATCGACAACGACATCTCCTCGGGCCGCGAGAGCGGGCAGAAGTCCTACAATCCTGCTCCGGCCAAGGAGGATCTGGACGTCGCGTTCGACCCGATCTTCGACGCCGAGCTGACCAAGGACATCCAGACGTACTTCCAGTCGATCGGCATTCCGGAGGAGGGTCCGCCGGATTCCTGGCTGCCGACCGGAAAGACGAAGCACACCACCAGTTACTGCGTGCAATTCATGCTGAGCTGGGACAGCCTTTTCACGTCCCTGGCACGAATGCTGAAAATGCGCAAGGCCCTCATCCAGACCTCCGCGATATGGGAACTGCGCCACTTCAACATCACCAGCATCGAGGATCTGTCCGTCCCGAAGGTCAATGACAACTTCTCCGACGCGTGCGTGTACGACTACCACAACGACGGTGTGCTGCCGGACTGGGTGACGGACTGGGGCAACAAGCTCCAGTCGCTCGACGACTGCTCCACCGGTATCGGCCAGATCTTCGGCCGCCGGGCGATCAAGGCCCGCAACCACGCCATCGACCTGGGGCTGCTCGACGAGGCGAAGCGGGACGCGACGAAGGATTCCGACGTCTGGGCCGTGTGGGAGAAACTGCACTTCAACCAGTCGTACAACATCTCGACGGTGCCGTTCATGCACATCCTGCACGCCATGGAGAAGGGGATGGCCCGCCCGGGTCTGACGACCAGCGAGGCCAACACCGAGAAGCTGCTCCAGTACTACCAGGGCGACACCGCGAACGCGGCCGAGCAGGCGAAGCTCCGCATGGGCATGTACCGCATCATCGAGGACAAGTACCAGAGCGTGTTCCGCAAGTACCTGTGACGCCCGTCCGGTACCTGTGACACCAGTCCGGAAAGAGGCCGATGCCCACCCAGGAGGACCAACAGGGTCACGGAGGTCATGCGGGCCAGGGGGCCGAGGCACCGCAGTGGCGTGCGCGGTGGCGGCGCCTCGCCCCGGTGGGCATCAACCTGATGTTCGGCGTTCCCGCCGTCATCCCGCTCCACTCGGCCTGGCTGCTGCTCACCGACTACCGGTCCTGCGCGCTGGACACCGCTCCGGTCGGCCTCTCCGACTGCGGTGACATCAGCGTCGTCGAGGGCGCCGGCTGGGCGCGGCTCGGCCTGCTCGTCCTGGGCGGGCTGGGGCTGTTGCTCGTCCTGGCGGTGGACGTGCTGTTCCCCGCCGCCACGGGCCGGCCCTGGCGGCGCTGGCTCGCCGCCTCGCTCGCCATCCCGGTCCCCTATCTGCTCGCCGTCCTCACATTCGCCATCTTCGACTGAAGGAACCGATCAGCCATGACACCAAGTAGCGTTCCGCGGCGCGCGATGCTCCGGGGCCTCGCCGGGGCCGGGGCGGGTGCCGCCCTGGTCTCGGTATCCGGCGGCCTGCTCGTCCCCGCCCACGCGGCCGAGGCGGCGGACGGGGCCGGCCCCGCGGCCGGTACGCCCGGCGACTTCCCGGCCTCGCTCAACGGCTGGCCCCTGGCCGACCGGACCAACGCGGGCCTGGGCGTGTGGTCGCGGCCGGTGTCCGGTGCCGGGTTCACCCTCGACATCCGGCTCGGGATGGTGGAGACGGTGCTCGTCCACATCGTCCGGCGCTGGCACTACGAGATCGAGACGCTGCGCAAGGGCGAGGTGGTCGGCTGGCGCCCGATCGGTGAACTCGACGCCGCTGCCCCCGAGTCGAACCAGGCCTCCGGCACCGCGGTCGCCATCCGGCCCGACGCCTATGTCAAGGGCGTCC
This sequence comes from Streptomyces lincolnensis, assembly GCF_001685355.1. Classification (GTDB taxonomy): domain Bacteria; phylum Actinomycetota; class Actinomycetes; order Streptomycetales; family Streptomycetaceae; genus Streptomyces; species Streptomyces lincolnensis. Next base: position 3,813,410 of record NZ_CP016438.1, read on the forward strand.
GGGGCGGACTGACGAAGATCCAGCGGGACACGGTCGAGAGCATCCTGGAGGACGTCGGCGACGTGGTCCGCTGGGGCGGCCACGACCGGACTCCGTACGAGGCGCTCTTCTACATCGCCACTCCGCCGAGCCAGGAGACCCGGCCCGCGGACCGTCCCGTGGCGGAGCTCGCCGACAAGCTGCGCGGATGGAACCAGACCCCCGGCCTGGGGGCGGGCTCCGCCGCCTGACCGCGGGGCCGGCGGCGGCCGGGCCCGACGGGGCATGGATTCACAGGTATTGAGGGCCGGGTCCCTGGGAACACACTCCCAGGGACCCGGCCCTCGTGGTGTTCGTCTCAGACGATCACCTTGGCTCGCACATGAGGTTAGGCTAACCTAAGCCTGTTTCCAGCCACCCGCCGCAGCCGGCGCACACCCCCCAGTGGCCCCGTACGCACTGAAAGCAGACCCACACCCATGTCGAACGCCAGAACCGCCAACTTCTCCCGCCGCGGCCTGCTCGCCGCCGGTGGCGCGCTCGGACTCGGCGCCTTCCTGGCCGCGTGCGGCGACAGCGACTCGGAGAGCAGCGGCTCGGACTCGACGGCGTCCGCCAAGGCATCCGGCCCCTGGACCTTCAAGGACGACCGTGGCACGACCGTGAAGCTGGACGAGGTCCCCACGAAGATCGTCGCCTTCGTCGGTGTCGCCGCCGCCCTGTACGACTACGGCATCGACGTCAAGGGCGTGTTCGGCCCGACCACGCTGAAGAACGGCAAGGCCGACGTCCAGGCCGGCGACATGGACGTCAGCAAGCTGACGGTCTTCGGCAACGTCTGGGACCAGTTCAACGTCGAGAAGTACGCGGCCTTCGCTCCCCAGGTGCTCCTGACCACGACCTTCGACAGCGCGGGCACCCTCTGGTACGTGCCGGAGGCCTCCAAGGACAAGATCGCCAAGCTGGCGCCGAGCGCCGCGATCTCCGTCTACGACCGTCAGCTCACCGCGCCGCTCCAGCGCATGTGGGAGCTGGCCGAGTCGCTGGGTGCCGACATGACGGCCGCCAAGGTCACCGACGCCAAGAAGCGGTTCGAGGCCGCCTCGGAGCGACTGCGCAAGGCCGCCAAGGCCAAGCCCGACGTCAGGGTGCTGGCCGGTTCCGCCGCGCAGGACGTCTTCTACGTCTCCGGCACCAACCTCTCGGTGGACCTTGAGTACTTCAAGGCCCTCGGTGTGAACTTCGTCGAGCCCTCGGAGGCGGCGAAGAAGGCGACCGGCGGCTGGTTCGAGACGCTGAGCTGGGAGAACGTCGACAAGTACCCGGCCGACATCATCATGATGGACGACCGCTCGGCGACGATCCAGCCCGCGGACATCACCGAGGCCACGTGGAAGCAGCTGCCCGCGGTCAAGGCCGGGCAGGTCATCGCCCGTTCTCCCGAGCCGATCCTGTCGTACGACAAGTGCGTGCCGATGGTGGAGAACCTGGCGAAGGCGATCGAGTCCGCGAAGAAGGTCGGTTAGGCGCGTTGTTCGCTGCCGGTCCGTTGTGGCCGGTCGCGCAGTTCCCCGCGCCCCTAGGTAGGCGCACCTGACGTCGATTCAGGAGTTGACCCATGACTGCGGCCACAGCCGCCCCGTTCCGCTTCTTCTCTCTCCAGGTCGTGCGGACGAGGCGGCTCGGTCCGTCCCTCGTGCGGATCTCCTTCGCCGGGGAGGACCTGCGCGCGTTCCACTCCGACGGGCTCGACCAGTCGCTGTCGCTGTTCATCCCGGCCGAGGGGCAGAGCGAGCCGCACGTCCCCGTCGAGCTCGGGGACGGCTGGTGGCAGGGGTGGCGCGACCTGCCCGACGACGTACGGGCCGTGATGCGGTCGTACACCCTGCGCAGCCTCAGACGCGAGCCCGACGAGCCCGACGAGATCGACATCGACTTCGTGCTGCACACCCCGGCCGGTCCCGCCTCCGCGTGGGCCGCGCGGGCCGCCGAGGGCGACAAGGTGCTGCTGCTCGGCCCGGCGGTCGCGGACAACCGCGCGATCCGCTTCCGGCCGCCGCGGGACACCGACCTCGTGGTCGTCTGGGGCGACGAGACCGCCGTCCCGGCCGCCTGCGCCATCGTCGAGTCGCTGCCGGCCGGCACCCGCGCCCGGGTCTGGCTGGAGGTGCCGGAGGCCGGTGACGTCCTGGACGTGGTGACCGAGGCGGACGCCGAGATCACCTGGCTGGCCCGCGGCGCGGGGGACGCCAAGAGCTCCCCCCTGGCCCTCGACGGCCTGCGCAGCGCTCAACTCCCGCCTGCCGAGCACCCGTACGTCTGGATCGCGGGCGAGTCGGGCTGCGTGAAGGAGCTGCGCCGGCACTTCGTCCGGGAGCGTGGCGTCGACCGCCGCAGCGTCACCTTCGTCGGCTACTGGCGCCAGGGCCTGACCGAGGAGCAACTGCGCGAGCAGGAGTGACTCGCCCGTAGAACCCATAGAACCCGTAGGACCCGTAGGACCCGTAGCCGCCAACTCACGCACCACAGGACTGCGTTCGACGTGACGGCAGTCACGGCAGGGGCTTGTTTCCCGGAGAATTAATTAGGTTAGGCTTACCTAAGTTGAACCCGGGGTTCCGCCCCGATCCTGTCCCGCACGGATTGTCCCCACCGGAGGACCCCACACATGCGCTCGCACCTGCTCAACGACACGACCGCGGAGCACTACCGCCGCTCCGTGACCGAAGGCATCGAGCGGGTGGCGGCCAAACTCGCCACCACCGACCGTCCGTTCACCGGCGTCGCGGTCGACGCGCTCTCTCCCCGTATCGACGCGATCGACCTCGACAAGCCGCTGCACGACACCGCCGCGGTGCTCGACGAGCTGGAGGACGTCTACCTCCGCGACGCCGTCTACTTCCACCACCCCCGCTACCTCGCCCACCTCAACTGCCCGGTCGTCATCCCGGCCGTGCTCGGCGAGGCCATCCTCTCCGCCGTCAACTCCTCCCTGGACACCTGGGACCAGTCGGCCGGCGGCACGCTCATCGAGCGCAAGCTCATCGACTGGACCACCGACCGGATCGGCCTCGGCGAGAACGCCGACGGCGTCTTCACCTCCGGCGGCACCCAGTCCAACCTCCAGGCGCTGCTGCTGGCCCGCGAGGAGGCCAAGCCGGGGCGGGATGGGTGGGAAGGTCCGGCCGGCTTCGCGAAACTGCGCATCTTCGCCTCCGAGGTGAGCCACTTCAGCGTCAAGAAGTCGGCGAAACTGCTCGGCCTGAGCGAGGACTCCGTGGTCTGCCTCCCCGTCGACCACGACAAGCGCATGCAGACCGTCGCGCTCGCCCGTGAGCTGGAGCGCTGCAAGCAGGACGGCCTGGTCCCCATGGCCGTCGTCGCCACCGCCGGCACCACCGACTTCGGCTCCATCGACCCGCTGCCGGAGATCGCCGAGCTCTGCGCCCAGTACGGCGTGTGGATGCACGTCGACGCCGCCTACGGCTGCGGACTGCTCGCCTCGGTCCGGCACCGCGACCGCATCGACGGCATCGAGCGGGCCGACTCGGTCACCGTGGACTACCACAAGTCCTTCTTCCAGCCGGTGAGTTCCTCCGCCGTCCTGGTCCGCGACGCCTCGACCCTGCGCCACGCCACCTACCACGCGGAGTACCTCAATCCGCGCCGCATGGTGCAGGAACGTATCCCCAACCAGGTGGACAAGTCCCTCCAGACCACCCGCCGCTTCGACGCGCTCAAGCTGTGGATGACGCTGCGCGTGATGGGCGCCGACGGCATCGGCCAGCTCTTCGACGAGGTCTGCGACCTGGCCGTGGAGGGCTGGAAGCTGCTGGCCGCCGACCCGCGCTTCGACGTGGTCGTCCAGCCCACCCTCTCCACCCTCGTCTTCCGCTACATACCGGCCGCCGTCACCGACCCCTCCGAGATCGACCGCGCCAACCTGTACGCCCGCAAGGCCCTGTTCGCCTCCGGCGACGCGGTGGTCGCGGGCACCAAGGTGGGCGGCCGCCACTACCTGAAGTTCACCCTGCTCAACCCCGAGACGACGGTCGACGACATGGCCGCCGTCCTCGACCTGATCGCCGGCCACGCCGAGCAGTACCTGGGAGAATCCCTTGACCGCGCTTCCTGAACCCACGAAAACCCACGACTTCGTGGGGATCGGGCTGGGCCCGTTCAACCTCGGCCTGGCCTGCCTCACCGAGCCCATCGCCGAACTCGACGGTGTCTTCCTGGAGTCGAAGCCCGACTTCGAGTGGCACGCCGGCATGTTCCTGGAGGGCGCCCACCTCCAGACCCCGTTCATGTCGGACCTGGTCACCCTCGCCGACCCGACCTCGCCGTACTCCTTCCTCAACTACCTGAAGGAGAAGGGCCGGCTGTACCCGTTCTACATCCGCGAGAACTTCTACCCGCTGCGGGTCGAGTACGACGACTACTGCCGCTGGGCCGCCAACCGGCTGAGCAACGTCCGCTTCAACACCACGGTGGCGGACGTCCAGTACGACGAGGGGGACGAGGTCTACGTCGTGCGGACGACGGCCGGTGACGTCCACCGCGCCCGCCACCTGGTCCTCGGCACCGGCACCCCGCCGTACATACCGGAGGCCTGCCAGGACCTGGGCGGCGACTTCATCCACAACTCCCGCTATGTGCAGCACCGAAGCGAGCTGGTGAAGAAGGACTCGATCACCCTGGTCGGCTCCGGCCAGTCCGCCGCCGAGATCTACCACGACCTGCTCGGCGAGATCGACGTCCACGGCTACCGGCTGAACTGGGTCACCCGCTCCCCGCGCTTCTTCCCGCTGGAGTACACCAAGCTCACGCTGGAGATGACCTCCCCGGAGTACATCGACTACTACCACGCGCTGCCGGAGCAGACCCGCTACCGCCTCACGGCCGAGCAGAAGGGCCTGTTCAAGGGCATCGACGGCGAGCTGATCAACGAGATCTTCGACCTGCTCTACCAGAAGAACCTCGGCGGCCCGGTCCCCACCCGTCTGCTCACCAACTCCTCGCTGAACAGCGCGCGGTACGAGAACGGCACGTACACCCTCTCCTTCCGCCAGGAGGAGCAGGAGAAGGACTACGACATCGAGTCGCAGGGCCTGGTCCTCGCCACCGGCTACCGCTACGCCGAACCGGAGTTCCTCAAGCCGGTCCGCGACCGCCTCCTCTACGACTCCCGGGGCAACTTCGACGTCGCCCGCAACTACGCCATCGACGTCACCGGCCGGGGTGTCTTCCTCCAGAACGCCGGCGTCCACACCCACAGCATCACCAGCCCCGACCTGGGCATGGGCGCCTACCGCAACAGCTCCATCATCCGCGAGCTGCTCGGCACGGAGTACTACCCGGTCGAGAAGACGATCGCGTTCCAGGAGTTCGCCGTATGAGCCCCACGACCTTCACCTTCCGCCCCCTGGACCCCCTCAAGGACGCCGAGCTGCTGCACTCCTGGCTCACCCACCCCAAGGCGGCCTTCTGGATGATGCAGGACGCCCGGCTGGAGGACGTCGAGCGCGCGTACATGGAGATCGCCGCCGACGAGCACCAGCAGGCGCTGCTCGGCCTAGACGACAGGGGCGTCCCCGTCTTCCTGATGGAGCGGTACGACCCCGCCCACCGCGAGCTGGTCGGCCTGTACGAGCCCCGGCCGGGCGATGTCGGCATGCACTTCCTCACCCCCGCGACGGACACCCCCGTGCACGGGTTCACGCGGTCCGTCATCACCGCCGTGATGGCCCACCTCTTCGAGGACCCGGCGGTGCAGCGCGTCGTCGTGGAACCGGACGTGACCAACAAGGCCGTCCACGCCCTGAACGAAGCGGTCGGGTTCGTGCCCGAGCGCGAGATCCAGAAGCCGGAGAAGAAGGCGTTGTTGAGCTTCTGCACCCGTCAGCAGTTCGTCGCGGCGGCGGGGGTGCCCGCATGACCCTCGCCGACGCCGTGGCCCACCTCTCCCCCGACCGCTGGGAGAAGGCCAACCGCCTCCTCATCCGCAAGGCCCTGGCCGAGTTCGCGCACGAGCGGCTGCTCGCGCCCGAGGAGACGGACAAGGCCCAGTACGTCGTCCGCAGCGACGACGGCCTGACCCGCTACGATTTCACGGCCGCCCGCCACGCCCTGGACCACTGGCAGGTCGACGCCGACTCCATCACCCGGCACCGCGACGGCGGCGAACTCCCCCTCGCCGCCCTGGACTTCTTCATCGAACTGAAGGACACCCTCGGTCTGAGCGAGGAGATCCTGCCGGTCTACCTGGAGGAGATCTCCTCCACCCTCTCCGGCACCTGCTACAAACTCACCAAACCGCAGATCCCGGTCGCCGAGCTCGCGAAGAGCGGCTTCCAGGACATCGAGACCGGCATGACCGAGGGCCACCCCTGCTTCGTCGCCAACAACGGACGGCTCGGCTTCGGCATCCACGAGTACCTGTCGTACGCCCCCGAGACCGCGAGTCCGGTCCGCCTGGTCTGGCTGGCCGCGCACCGCTCACGGGCGGCGTTCACGGCGGGTGTCGGCATCGAGTACGAGTCCTTCGTACGGCAGGAGCTGGGCGAGAAGACCGTCGAGCGCTTCGACGGCGTGCTGCGCGACCGCGGCCTCGACCCGGCCGACTACCTGCTCATCCCGGTCCACCCCTGGCAGTGGTGGAACAAGCTCACCGTCACGTTCGCCGCCGAGGTCGCCCGCGGCCACCTCGTGTGCCTGGGCGAGGGCGACGACGAGTACCTGGCCCAGCAGTCCATCCGGACCTTCTTCAACCGCTCGGCCCCGGAGAAGCACTACGTGAAGACGGCCCTGTCCGTCATCAACATGGGCTTCATGCGCGGACTCTCGGCCGCCTACATGGAGGCGACCCCGGCGATCAACGACTGGCTGGCCCAGCTGATCGAGGGCGACCCGATCCTGAAGCCGACGGGCCTGTCGATCATCCGCGAGCGGGCGGCGGTCGGCTACCGGCACCTGGAGTACGAGAAGGCTACGGACCGCTACTCGCCGTACCGCAAGATGCTGGCCGCGCTGTGGCGCGAGAGCCCGGTGTCCTCACTCCAGGACGGCGAGTCGCTCGCGACGATGGCCTCCCTGGTCCATGTGGACCACGAGGGCGCCTCCTTCGCGGGCGCGCTGATCGAGCGGTCCGGGCTGACCCCGACCCAGTGGCTGCGCCGCTACCTGCGGGCCTACTACACCCCGCTGCTGCACAGCTTCTACGCCTACGACCTGGTGTTCATGCCGCACGGCGAGAACGTCATCCTGGTCCTGAAGGACGGCGTGGTCGAGCGCGCGATCTACAAGGACATCGCCGAGGAGATCGCGGTCATGGACCCGGACGCGGTGCTGCCGCCGACGGTCGAGCGGCTGCGCGTGGACGTCCCCGAGGACAAGAAGCTCCTGTCGATCTTCACGGACGTCTTCGACTGCTTCTTCCGCTTCCTCGCCGCGAATCTCGCCGCCGAGGGAATCCTGGAGGAGGAGGACTTCTGGCGGACGGTCGCGGAGGTCACCCGCGACTACCAGCACTCGGTGCCCGAACTCGCCGAGAAGTTCGAGCGGTACGACATGTTCGCGCCCGAGTTCGCGCTGTCCTGCCTCAACCGCCTCCAACTGCGCGACAACAGGCAGATGGTGGACCTGGCCGACCCGGCCGGCGCCCTCCAGCTGATCGGCACCCTGGACAACCCCCTCGCGGGTCTGTGACGGACCCCCACGACCGGGCGGGGCTCGGGAGTACGGTCCTCCCGGGCCCCGTCTTCTTTCTGTGCCTCCTTTCGCGCCTGTCTCCTTTCGCGCCGGTCTGCGCCGGGCACCCGAATGCCAGAATTGCCGCATGGCGGAAATCATCCAGAAGGACGGCACGTGGGTTTTCGACGGCGACGCCCTGCGGCTGACTCCCGGACGGGACAAGAACGTCAGTCTGCTCCGCAAGAGCCTGGGTGAACTCGTCCTCCCCCTGGGCGCGTTGGCCGGGGTCTCCTTCGAACAGGGCAAGAAGACGGGCCGGTTGAGGCTGCGCCTGCGGGACGGCTCCGATCCGCTGCTGCTGGCGACCGGCGGCCGGCTCGGCGAACCGCACGACCCCTATCAGCTGGCGGTCGAGTCCGACCGGTACGGCGTGGCCGAGTACTTCGTCGACGAGGTCCGCAACGCGCTGCTCCTGGACCAGGTCCCGGCCGACCCGGTGGACGCGTATCTGCTGCCGGGCCCGTCGGTCCCGCTGTCCGTCTCGGCCGGGGACGGCACCGCGAGCTTCGACGGCGAGCACATACGGCTGGAGTGGAACTGGAAGACGGAGGACGCCAAGGCCGCCGCCGGGGCCCGCACGCTCGCCCTGACCGACCTGGTCGGCGTGGAGTGGCATCCCGCGGTCGGGCTGGAGAACGGCCATCTGCGCTTCACCGTGCGCAACGCCCCGACCAAGGCCCCGCCCAAGTACGACCCGAACGCCGTGGAGCTGTGGGGCTTCAAGAAGGACCCGCTGATGGCGATGGTCGCGGCGGCGGTCCAGGCCAGGCTTCCGCACCCGGCCCGGGCCGCCGCCAAGGACGTACTCCACACACGAGACGGACGACCGGAAGTGCCCTCTCCCCCGGTCCCCGCCGCCGAGGACGACCACGACGCCCTCCTGCGCCGCCTGCGCGAGCTCGGGGAGCTGCACCGCACGGGCGTGCTGACGGACGAGGAGTTCACCCTGGCCAAACAGGCGATCCTCAAGCGGATGTGACGGCCGGACGAGAGCCGCTACTTCGCCTTGCGGGCCACCGTGAAGTGGTCGATCCGGTCACCGGTCTCGGCGATGCCCTGGACCTTCAGCCTGGCGTAGTGGCCCCGCGGGGCGGGCTCGACGTCCACGCGCAGGAAGGAGTAGTCGAGGTAGCGCACCCGGGACCAGGCGACGGTCTCGTTCACCTTGCCGTCCTTGGTGTTGACGAAGGAGGCCACCGAGTCGCGCTCGTTCAGGTGCCCCTCGTAGGAGTCCGGCGCGGAGAAGGCGTACAGGCTCCTGCCGGCCGCGCCCGCCGTGACGTAGACGACGCCCTCGGTCTCGGGGTAGGCCGTGTCGCCGATGGCGAGCTTCTTGGTGACCTTGTCGCCCTTGATGACGTCGGTGCGCTCGTACTGGTGGTTGTGGCCGTTGATGACCAGGTCGACCTGGTACTTCTCGATCAGCGGCACCCACTCCTGGCGAACGCCCCCCTCCGAGGCGTGCGCGGTGGAGGTGCAGTACGCGCAGTGGTGGAAGAAGACGATGACGAAGTCGATGTCGTGCGCGGCCCGGAACTTCCTGAGCTGCCCCTCGAACCACGTGGTCTGGGTGCCGCCGGAGAGGCCGAGGTTGGCGGGGATCTCGTACGACACGTCGTTCGGGTCGAGCGAGATGATCGCCGTGTTGCCGTAGACGAAGGAGTAGACGCCCGGCAGGTTCTTCTTGTCCGGCCCGTTGTCGGGGAGCGTGAAACGGGCCTCCTCGCCGCCGTAGCCGTTGGGCGAGTACCAGGCCTCCATGTCGTGGTTGCCGTAACTCACCATCCACGGCACGGACTTGGCGACCGACTCGGTCTGGGCGAGGAACTGGTCCCACACCCGCGAGTCGAAGCCGGTGTCGGCGGACTTGCCCTGGCCGGCGGGGTCGGCGTAGGCGATGTCGCCGGCGTGCAGGTGGAAGGCCGGGTTCTGGCCGAGCAGCAGGCTGTCGTTGGCGAGGCCGTGGTAGCCGACGCCCTGGTCGCCGAAGGCCGTGAAGGTGAACGGCTTCTTGTGCGCGGGCGCGGTGGTGAAGGTGCCGAGGGTGCCGAGCAGGTGCGGCTCGGCCGGGTCGAAGCCCTGGTGGCCGACGCCGTAGTAGTACGTCCGGCCCGGCCGCAGGTGGGTCAGTGCCGCGTGGACGTAGTACTGGGTGTGGTCGGCGCTCGCGCCGACGCCGGCCGGTGTGTAGAGGGTGCGTACCTCCGCCTCGATCTTGCGGGAGAGGTCCCAGGGGTGGGCGCCGATCCGGATGAAGGGCTTCTTCACCGCGACCGGGACCTGCCAGGAGACGGTCATCTCGGTGCGCGGGTCGTTGCCGTAGGCGAGGTGGCGGCCGAAGGGGGCGACGAGAGCGCCGTCGACGGTCGTGGCGCTCGCGAAGGTCGTGGTGGGGGTGGCGGCCTGGGCGGTGGCGCCCGGTACGAACGCGCCACCGGCGACGGCGCCCAGTGTGACCGCGCCGCCCCTGATCATCGTGCGCCGGGAGAATCTGGCGCGCAGGTACTCGTGCTGCTCGGCCATGCTCATGCGCTCGGCGAGCTGCTCGGGTACGCCCATGCGAGGAATGTCCATGGCGTCTGAAACTCGTCTCCTCAGGCGACGAGCCGCAGGACCACGGGTGGACGGCGCACGAACAGGCGCTCATGACAGGTTCAACGTTCCCCCAAAGATCCGCCACAGGGCCCTGCCCGAAATCGGGCAGGATTCTTGCGAAACGCCTTCCGGTACCCCAGGATCTACCGGGTGCACGACGAACTTGTTGATCATCTGACGCGGTCCACGCCCCTCGGCCGGGGCGAGGCGCTGCGTGTGATCCAGGACGTGCTCGCGTACTTCGACGAGACGACCGAGGACTACGTCCGTCGCCGCCACCGCGAACTCCAGGCCCAGGGCCTGGTGAACGCGGAGATCTTCGGACGGATCGAGGCGGACCTGAAATATCGAGCGGTGGCGCCGCCGGAGCTGACACTGAGGCAGTTGCGCCGCATGGTCTACGGCTAAGGGACACATCTGTATGTGCGGAATTGTCGGATACATCGGGAAGCGTGACGTCGCTCCCCTCCTGCTGGAGGGCCTTCAGCGGCTGGAGTACCGGGGCTACGACTCGGCCGGCATAGTCGTCACCTCCCCCAAGGCGGCCGGGCTGAAGATGGTCAAGGCCAAGGGCCGCGTGCGCGACCTGGAGGCCAGGGTCCCGGCCCGCTTCAAGGGCACCACCGGTATCGCCCACACCCGCTGGGCCACCCATGGCGCCCCCTCCGACGTGAACGCCCACCCGCACATGGACGCCGAGGGCAAGGTCGCCGTCGTCCACAACGGCATCATCGACAACGCCTCCGACCTGCGCCGCAAGCTGGAGGCGGACGGCGTCGAGTTCCTCTCCGAGACGGACACCGAGGTCCTGGTCCACCTCATCGCCCGCGCCCAGGGCGAGAAGCTGGAGGACAAGGTCCGCGAGACCCTCCGGGTCATCGAGGGCACCTACGGCATCGCCGTCCTGCACGCCGACTTCCCCGACCGGATCGTGGTCGCCCGCAACGGCTCCCCGGTCGTCCTCGGCATCGGCGAGAAGGAGATGTTCGTCGCCTCGGACATCGCCGCGCTGGTCGCCCACACCCGGCAGATAGTGACGCTGGACGACGGCGAGATGGCCACCCTGAAGGCCGACGACTTCCGCACCTACACGACGGAGGGCACCCGCACCACCGCGGAGCCCACCACCGTGGAGTGGGAGGCCGCCTCCTACGACATGGGCGGCCACGACACCTACATGCACAAGGAGATCCACGAGCAGGCCGACGCCGTGGACCGCGTGCTGCGCGGCCGCATCGACGACCGCTTCTCCACCGTGCACCTCGGCGGCCTCAACCTGGATGCCCGCGAGGCCCGCCGGATCCGCCGCGTGAAGATCCTCGGCTGCGGCACCTCGTACCACGCGGGCATGATCGGCGCCCAGATGATCGAGGAGCTGGCCCGCATCCCCGCCGACGCCGAGCCGGCCTCGGAGTTCCGCTACCGCAACGCGGTCGTGGACCCCGACACGCTCTACGTGGCCGTCTCCCAGTCCGGCGAGACCTACGACGTCCTGGCCGCCGTCCAGGAGCTGAAGCGCAAGGGCGCGCGGGTCCTGGGCGTGGTGAACGTGGTCGGCTCCGCGATCGCCCGGGAGGCCGACGGCGGTATCTACGTCCACGCGGGCCCCGAGGTCTGCGTGGTGTCCACCAAGTGCTTCACGAACACGACGGTGGCCTTCGCGCTGTTGGCCCTGCACCTGGGCCGCACCCGCGACCTCTCCGTCCGCGACGGCAAGCGGATCATCGCCGGCCTGCGCAGGCTGCCCGCGCAGATCGCCGAGATGCTGGAGCAGGAGGAGCAGATCAAGAAGCTGGCCGAGCAGTACGCCGAGGCCCGCTCCATGCTCTTCATCGGCCGCGTCCGGGGCTACCCGGTCGCCCGTGAGGCCTCCCTGAAGCTCAAGGAGGTCTCCTACATCCACGCCGAGGCCTACCCCGCCTCCGAGCTCAAGCACGGCCCCCTGGCCCTCATCGAGCCCGCCCTGCCCACGGTCGCCATCGTCCCCGACGACGACCTCCTGGAGAAGAACCGCGCCGCCCTGGAGGAGATCAAGGCCCGCAGCGGCCGCATCCTCGCGGTGGCCCACCAGGAACAGGAGAAGGCCGACCAGACGATCGTCGTCCCGAAGAACGAGGACGAACTCGACCCCATCCTGATGGGCATCCCCCTCCAACTCCTCGCCTACCACACGGCCTTGGCCCTGGGCAGGGACATCGACAAGCCGCGCAACCTCGCAAAATCAGTAACGGTTGAGTAAGTAACCTCAGGGGCGCGAGGAACTGCGCGACAAGCCCCCACGCACCCGCAGAGGCCACACAACAAGGACGGACCCCCCGTGATGCCACCAATCACAGGGGGTCCGTTCAGAACGCCGGGAAGCCGCCCAACTCCCCAGCCTGCGCAGCTAACCGGTGGCCGTCACGCCCCGGCCGGCAGCGCGTCGAGGAAGAACCGTCGGCCAGTGCGCGAGCATCGCCGTGGCCGCGTACCAGGCCACCGCCCCAGCCGCGACGGCGAACCATCCGCCGACCTTCGCCAGACCGTCGTTCTCGGCGAAGTTCGCGATGGCGAGCAGCACCAGGGCGACGACGAACAACCCGTATGTTCCCTTGGCGAGTTGATCGCCGACGGCGAGTGCCAGGGACAGCGCCACGAGGGCGAACAGCAGGAGGAACAGTCCGGCGGCGTTGGCGGAGACCTGGTCGTCCACGGAGACGGCCCAGGTGAACCACAGTGCGCCGAGTGCGGAGAAGGCCGTACCGGTGACGGTGTCCCGGTCACGGAACGCCATCAGACCGGCGACGAACAGAGCGACTCCGCCCACGTACTGGGCGATTGATACGGCGTCAGCAGCCGACACACCATCGATCACGTCGGTGTACCCGAGCCCGAATGCCAACAGGGTGATTCCCAGGGCGAGTCGGCCGACGATCGTGGTGGTGCTTCCCGCGGAGACGTCATTGTCCACGGCGGGCTCCCTTCGTGCTGTGCGGTGGTGCGGTGACCGATATATACCCTTCACAAGGGCACAAACACCTCTACGCGCGAGTAGATTTATGCGGCGCACAACAAAGGGGAGGGGGTACCCAGATCGCATCTCACCTGGGAGAACGACGAGTTACGGAATGACAACGACGGGCCGCTTCGCCCGCTTGGCGAGCCGCCCCGCGACGGAGCCGAAGATGCGTCCGACGATGCCGTGCGTGGAACCGACGACGATGGCGTCCGCCTCGTACTCGCGGCCCACCTCTTCGAGTTCGTGGCAGATGTCGCCGCCGCGCTCGACGAGGATCCAGGGCACCTCGGCGAGATAGTCGGCGCAGGCGAGCTCCAGACCGAGCACCTCGGTGCGATGGTCCGGCACGTCGACGAAGACCGGTGGCTCGCAGCCGGCCCACACCGTGGTGGGCAGCCGGTTGGCGACGTGGACGATGATCAGGCCCGACCCGGAGCGATGGGCCATGCCGATGGCGTACGCGAGGGCGCGCTCACTGGACGTGGAGCCGTCGAAGCCCACCACGACACCGTGCTTGAAGGCGGGGTCGCAGGAGTGACGTGGCTCTTCCGCCGCCAGGGGCTCGGCCGCCGTGGGGTCGGCGACGGGCCGCTTGCGGTCCGCGGGTTCGAAGAATTCGTGACCGGCCATGGCTGTCTCGGCGTATAGATCCTTGATCGGGTGGGACGACAGTGTGCGGCGGAGCTGTGTCCGGGAATCATCTTCCCAACCCCATACCCCCAAGGGTACGGCTGCACGCCTCCTTAGCCCATCTCCCGCCCGCTGTGCGCGGGGGTTCCAGGGAGCATGCACGAGGGGCCGCCCGTAACGCAATGGTTGCTGCGCTGTACAGGCGGTTTGCACAGCATTCACTTACCGGGGCTCCACAGCGCGGTCGAGAAACGGCCCGATCGGCCCGCTCACCCGTCCGTATGACCCCCCGGCACAGTGACCGACGGATCGAACACGCGTTGAACCCCATGAGCCACGCCACAGGGAGCACGCATGTCCGGACCCAGACGCCCCTCCGAGGCTCCCCCCGTGCCGAAAGCCTGGGGGGAACCCGCCCGCGCGACCCCGCCCGTCCAGGACTCCGCGACGGACGTGGTCCGCTGGGCGGTCTTCAGCTGTGTCCTGGTTCCCGTGGTGCTCCTCTGGTACGGCACCTCGCTCGCCGGCGCCGCCGGCACCGCGCTCGGACTGGCCGCCGTCACCGCCGTCTGCCGTATCCTCCTGCGCCAGTCGGAGCGCGGTGCGGCACGGCTACTGGCCGAAGAACGGGCCCCCCATCGCGGCCACCGCCACCGGGCCGGAACGGGGACACACAGGGGTGGGCGGCACGGTGGGGGAAATACACCGGTCGGCTGACCGGTTTCCGCGCACGCGCCCGACTCTTTTCAGCCAACTTCCGACCACCGGGCATCCTTGTGTCCAACCACCCCCCAACCCCCGTTTGACCTGCACGGAAAGGGTCCCCAGGACCCTGCGCACCCTACGTGGATTGGCCACTGCGACAAGGCGCACTTCCCTGCACGCCCCACGAGTGCAACGCTTCGTGATCGAATGCTTCACGCCAAGTTGCCAAGTCGACAATCTGCCGGATGACGAACTGGTCACTCCGGCATCACGCGACACAGTAGATTCGATCTTGACTGTCTTACGGCGGGGGACTCGTGCAGGACCGAGGGGAAACGTGCAGGAGCGACACAACCGAGGAGCCGCGACCACCGAGGGGGGCTTAGCAGTATGAGCCACGACTCCACTGCCGCGCCGGAAGCCGCGGCCCGGAAACTCTCCGGGCGACGCCGCAAGGAGATCGTCGCGGTGCTGCTGTTCAGCGGCGGCCCCATCTTCGAGAGTTCCATACCGTTGTCGGTGTTCGGGATCGACCGCCAGGACGCCGGCGTGCCGCGCTACCGCTTGTTGGTGTGCGGCGGCGAGGAAGGCCCACTGCGGACCACAGGGGGCCTGGAACTCACCGCACCACATGGGCTGGAGGCGATCTCCCGGGCGGGCACGGTTGTCGTGCCGGCCTGGCGTTCGATCACCTCGCCACCGCCGGAGGAGGCGCTCGACGCACTGCGTCGCGCGCATGAAGAGGGCGCCCGCATAGTCGGGCTGTGCACCGGCGCCTTCGTGCTGGCGGCGGCGGGACTGCTGGACGGTCGTCCCGCGACGACCCACTGGATGTACGCGCCGACGCTGGCCAAGCGCTATCCGTCGGTGCACGTCGATCCGAGAGAGCTGTTCGTCGACGACGGGGACGTACTGACCTCGGCGGGGACGGCGGCCGGAATCGATCTCTGTCTGCACATCGTGCGGACGGACCACGGCAACGAGGCGGCGGGCGCACTGGCCCGGCGTCTGGTGGTCCCACCGCGCCGGAGCGGCGGTCAGGAGCGCTACCTCGATCGATCTTTACCAGAGGAGATCGGCGCCGACCCGCTCGCCGAGGTCGTCGCCTGGGCGCTGGAACACCTCCACGAGCAGTTCGACGTGGAGACGCTGGCCGCGCGCGCGTACATGAGCCGTCGTACGTTCGACCGCCGGTTCCGCTCGCTCACCGGGAGCGCGCCGCTCCAGTGGCTGATCACCCAGCGGGTGCTTCAGGCGCAGCGGCTTCTGGAGACCTCGGACTACTCGGTGGACGAAGTCGCCGGGCGGTGCGGGTTCCGGTCGCCGGTGGCGCTGCGTGGGCACTTCCGGCGTCAGCTGGGGTCGTCGCCCGCGGCCTATCGGGCCGCGTACCGGGCACGGCGGCCGCAGGGCGAACGGGCCGCGGTCGCGGCGGACGCTGACGGGTCCTTGCCGTCCGCCGGATCGGGGGCGGGTGCCGGTGCGCCGGTTCCGCTGCATCCGGAGGGCGGGCCGGTGCCGATGCAGACGCGGCGTTCGCCGAGTCCTGTCGGGTCGTCCGCGGGGTTGTCGTCGTCCTCGTCCGAGAACGGGCGTGAGGCGTACGCGGGCGGCCGGGCGAGTCTGCCGGGGCAGCGCAGCGGGATGTGAGTGCGGGGCGGTGGGGGCGGCGTGGTCTTTCGCCCCCGCCGCCCTTACCCGTCCCATCCTCAGGGGGCTCCGCCCCCTGGACCCCCGTATCGGCCCTCAAGGGGCCTCGTCCTCGAACTCCCCCAGAGGGGGCACCCCCAGACGGGCTGAAATGGCCTGGGGCGGGCACCGGGGACCGCAGATGGGGGCGCCAGCCTTAGGGTGGTCGCATGAACGATCGCATGGTGTGGATCGACTGCGAGATGACCGGCCTCTCGCTGTCCGATGACGCTCTCATCGAGGTGGCCGCCCTCGTCACCGACTCCGAGTTGAACATTCTCGGTGACGGTGTGGACATCGTCGTCCGTCCGCCGGACCGGGCGCTGGAGACGATGCCGGAGGTGGTCCGTCAGATGCACACCGCGTCCGGGCTGCTGGACGAACTCGCCGGCGGCACGACGCTGACGGACGCCGAGGAGCAGGTGCTCTCCTACGTCCGCGAGCACGTGAAGGAGCCGGGCAAGGCCCCGTTGTGCGGCAACTCGGTGGGCACGGACCGCGGTTTCCTGCTGCGGGACATGCCCACGCTGGAGGACTACCTGCACTACCGGATCGTCGACGTGTCGAGCGTCAAGGAACTCGCCCGGCGCTGGTATCCGCGGGCGTACTTCAACAGCCCGGAGAAGAACGGCAACCACCGCGCTCTCGCCGACATCCGCGAGTCCATCGCGGAACTCCGTTACTACCGCGAGGCCATCTTCGTACCGCAGCCCGGACCGGACTCCGACACCGCGAAGACGATCGCCGCGAAATACGTTCTTCCCGCGCAGTAGCGCAGGTCAGAGGCCCGGGAAGGGGCGCCGCAAAAGCCGGGCGCGAGCACCCCTTCGGACCCTGTACACTTTTTCTCGGCAGGTCGGGGAAACCCGGGCCGCCGACATGGTGGGTGTAGCTCAGCTGGTAGAGCACCTGGTTGTGGTCCAGGAAGTCGCGGGTTCAAGTCCCGTCACTCACCCTGAAGTCATCAGCCGGTGACCTTGGAAACAAGGTCACCGGCTGATCGCGTTGCGGCGCCACAGGAACCCGGCCAGGGAGGGACCAAGCATGATCATCTTCGGTACCAAGGGATATCTGTACCAGCTCGCGATACTGACGCTGGTGTGCGGCCAGTGCGGCAATCCCGCCGCGCACACACTCCGCAAGCGCGTCACGAAGTTCACGCTGTTCTTCGTGCCGCTGTTCCCGTTCTCGACGAAGTACACGACGCAGTGCACGTTCTGCGGCGCGGAGCACAAGGTGCCCGCGGAGCAGGCGGAGCAGCTCCAGGCGCAGGCGGCGAGCGGTCAGGGCGGTCAGCCCCACGGCCAGCCGCAGCAGCAGCCGTACCAGTAGTGGGCGGGGTCGAGTAGTGGGCGGGGCCGAGCCGCTCGTGCGCGCCGAGTTCCTCTCCGGACCGCGCCTCGACCTCGTCCCGCTGCGGGTCGAGCACGCCGAGGAGATGGCCGTCGTCCTGTCCGACCCGGCGCTGCACACCTTCATCGGCGGTACGCCCCACTCCCCCGCCGCCCTGCGGGCCCGCTACGAGCGGCTGGTCGCCGGGGCGCCCGAACCGGACGTCGTCTGGTGCAACTGGGTGCTGCGACTGCGGGCTCGGGAGTGCCTCGTGGGCACCGTCCAGGCGACGGTCACGGGACAGGCCGCGGGGCGCGTCGCCGAGATCGCCTGGGTGGTCGGGACGCCCTGGCAGGGCCGCGGGTTCGCCAAGGAGGCGGTGCGGGTGCTGGTCGCCGGGCTCGGGCAGCGGTCCGTGCGGACGATCGTCGCCCATGTCCATCCCGACCATGCCGCCTCGGCCGCGGTCGCCGCGGCGGCCGGGCTCACGCCGACCGACGAGGAGCACGACGGGGAGCGCCGGTGGCGGCTCTCGGCCGACGACTGACTCCGCCGCCCGGACCTGTGCGGCGCATCGTCGGCTTATGAGCTGTTCGTGAGGTCGGGAAGCTCGTCATGCGGTCGCGGCGGGCGAGGAGTGCGTCGGCACGCTGTGCCGGGGCGCCGACGAACCGGACTCGGTCACCGGCGCCTGGCCGGTCACGCACCACACCGAGCGGCCGCACCGGCGACGGCGCCGGCACGGACACTGACGGCGCCCCCCCGTCGCCAGCCCCCCACCCTCAGCCGTCGGTTCTCAGCACGAGGCGCGGGTCACCAGCTGCGTCGCCAGGACGACCTGACGCCGCTCCAGGTCCCGGGTGACCGCCGGGCGCCGGTCGGCGATCTCCGTGAGCAGCAGGTCGATCATCCGGCGGCCCATCTCCTCGATGGGCTGGCGCACGCTGGTCAGGGGCGGGTCCATGTGGCGGGCGATGGCCGAGTCGTCGTAGCCGACGAGCGCCACGTCGTCGGGGATGCTGCGGCCCTCCTCGCGCAGCACCTGGAGGGCGCCGGCCGCCATCACGTCCGAGCCCGCGAAGACCGCGTCCAGGTCGGGACGGCGGGCCAGCAGTTTGGTCATCGCGCGCCGGCCGCCGTCCTCGGTGAAGTCGCCGACCTCGATCAGCCGCTCGTCCGGCTCGTGGCCCGCGGCGAGCAGGGCGTCGCGGTAGCCGTCGACGCGGCGCTGGGCGCCGTAGACGTCGAGGCGGCCGCTGATGTGGGCGACCGCGCGACAGCCGCGGGAGAGCAGGTGCTCGACCGCCGTGCGGGCACCGCCGTAGTTGTCCGAGTCGACCGACGGGAGCGTCTCCATGGCCGATCTCGGGCCGCTGATCACCGCGGGTATCTCCAGCTGGGACAGCAGGTCGGGCAGCGGGTCGTCGGCGTGCACGGAGACCAGCAGGACGCCGTCGACCCGGTGGGCGGCCAGGTACTGGGCGAGCCGGCGGCGCTCCCGGTCACTGCCGGCGAAGATCAGCAGCAGCTGCATCTCGGTGTCGGCGAGCTCGGCGCCGACCCCCTTGAGCATGTCCGAGAAGTACGGCTCCGCGAAGAACCGGGTCTCCGGCTCGGGCACGACCAGGGCGATCGCGTCCGTGCGGTTGGCGGCCAGGGCGCGGGCCGCGGTGTTGGGGACGTATCCGAGTTCGGCCACGGCCGCCTCGACGGCCGCCCGGGTGGCGTCGCTGACCCGGGGCGATCCGTTGATCACCCGGGAGACCGTGCCGCGGCCCACGCCGGCCCGTGCCGCCACCTCCTCGAGGGTGGGCCGGCCACCGCTCCGGCCCCGTGCTCCGTGGCCCATGGCTCCGCCTTCCCGCCGTAGTCTTGACGCTGGCCTGGAATTTAACAGTCCCACCGGCCGGTGTGGCCGTCGCGGGGGCCTGCCGACCCCGGACCGCGACCGTCGGCCAGAACGGTCAGGTCCGTGCTTTCCGGACTCGCCGCGTCCTCTTGGCCGTGGCTGAATCCTTCTCACACCGTTCCAGTTAACAGCCCGATAACTGAACGCATCTCTTCGCTCGCAGTCCCTTGACACCCTCGCTCGGACCGACGAACCTTCAACACATCACGAGTGGGAGCGCTCCCACGGTACCTGACACATACACATCCCGCACGTTCCCCGCCCGAGCCGCAGCTAGAACTAACGGGCCCAACAACGCAGTTGGCCGGGGGGTCGGCACGTCAGGGCAACAGGAGGACGCAATGCGAGCACGTACCCGATCCGCCCGCAGGGTGGTGGTCCTCGCGGCCGTCGCGTCGCTGGGCACCGGGCTGCTGGCCGGCTGTGCCGACGACGGCAAGGACGAGGACAGTTCGTCCCAGGGCGGTGGCGGCGGCAAGACCAAGATCTCCCTGGGGCTGTTCGGCAGCTTCGGCTTCGAGGAGGCCGGTCTCTACGCCGAGTACGAGAAGCTGAACCCGAAGATCGACGTTCAGCAGACCGTGATCGAGCGGAACGAGAACTACTACCCGCCGCTGGTCAACCACCTCACGACCGACAGTGGCCTCCAGGACATCCAGGGCGTCGAGGTCGGCAACATCAACGAGGTCGCGAACAACTACGCGGACAAGCTGGTGGACCTCTCCAAGTACGGCAAGGAGAGCGACTACCTGCCCTGGAAGTGGCAGCAGGCCACCACCGAGGGCGGTCAGACGATCGGTCTCGGCACCGATGTCGGCCCGATGGCCATCTGCTACCGCAAGGACCTGTTCCAGGCGGCCGGTCTGCCCACCGACCGCGAGGAGGTCGCCAAGCTGTGGGCGGGCGACTGGGCGAAGCTGGTCGAGACCGGCAAGCGGTTCAAGTCGAAGGCCCCCGAGGGCACCACCTTCATGGACTCGCCCGGCGGTCTGCTCAACGCGATCATCGCCAGTGAGAAGGAGCGGTACTACAACGCCTCCGGCGACGTCATCTACAAGTCGAACCCGGCCGTGAAGGCCGCCTTCGACCTGACGGCGGAGGCCGGCGAGGAGGGACTGGTCGGCAACCAGACACAGTTCCAGCCGGCTTGGGACACCACCATCGCCAACGGCAAGTTCGCCGCGATGTCCTGCCCGCCGTGGATGCTCGGCTACATCGAGAGCAAGTCCAAGCCCGAGAACGCCGGCAAGTGGGACGTGGCCGCGCCGCCGAAGGCCGGCAACTGGGGTGGTTCCTTCCTCGCCGTGCCCAAGTCGGGCAAGAACGCCGAGGAGGCCGCGAAGCTCGCCGCCTGGCTGACCGCGCCCGAGCAGCAGGCCAAGCTGTTCGCCAAGCGAGGCAGCTTCCCGAGCGCGCAGACGGCGTACGACCTGCCGCTGGTGACGGGTGCGAAGAACAAGATGACGGGTGACGCCCCGATCGGCCAGATCTTCGCTCCGCTCGCCAAGGAGAGCCCGATCCAGGTGATCGGCCCGAAGGACCAGATCATCCAGCAGGGTCTGTCGGACAACGGTGTGGCGCTGGTGACCCAGGGCAAGTCGCCCAAGGAGGCCTGGGACAACGCCGTGAAGACCATCGACAACAACCTGGAGAAGTGACCGGTATGGCCACCCGGCACGACACCGCCGCCGCGCCCCCCGTCAAGGAGGGGGGCGCGGCCCCGGCCCGTCCGCCCGTCGAGGCGGTGCCTCCGCAGGAGGCGAAGAGGCGTGCCAGGCTCTCCCGGCGCTGGCAGCGGGACGTGCGCTGGAGCCCGTACGCCTTCGTCTCGCCGTTCTTCCTGCTGTTCGCCGCGTTCGGCCTGTTCCCGCTGATCTACACGGCGTGGGCCTCGCTGCACACCGTGGAACTGACCGCGCCCACCGACATGGAGTGGGCCGGCCTCAAGAACTACGCGCGGATCTTCGACGACGACTTCTACTGGAACGCGGCGAAGAACACCCTGACCATCGGGATCATCTCCACCGTCCCGCAGTTGATGATGGCGCTGGGCATCGCCCACATCCTCAACTACCGGCTGCGCGCCTCGACCTTCTACCGGGTCGCGATGCTCGCGCCGTACGCGACCTCGATCGCCTCGGCCTCCCTGCTCTTCGTGCTGCTCTTCGGCCGCGACTACGGGATGATCAACTGGGCGCTGAGCTCGGTCGGGATCGACCACATCGACTGGCAGAACGAGAAGTGGCCCTCGCAGTTCGCCGTCTCCTCGATCGTGATCTGGCGGTGGACCGGCTACAACGCGCTGATCTATCTGGCCGCGATGCAGGCGATCCCGCAGGATCTGTACGAGTCGGCGGCCCTGGACGGGGCCAGCCGCTGGAAGCAGTTCATCCATGTGACGCTGCCCTCGCTGCGCCCGACGATCCTGTTCACCGTGGTCGTCTCGACCATCGGCGCCTCGCAGCTCTTCGGTGAGCCTCTGCTGTTCAACGCCAACAAGGGCGCGTCCGGCGGTTCCCAGCACCAGTTCCAGACGCTCGGCCTGTACATGTACGAGCAGGGCTGGGTGAACCAGCACCTGGGCCGCGCCTCCGCGATCGCCTGGACGATGTTCCTGATCCTGATCGTGATCGGCATCGTCAACTACGTCATCTCGCGCCGGTTGCGCGCCAGTAGTTAGGAGAACCGGCCGTGACGACGACATTGACGAAACCCCCGGCGGACGCGGAGTCCAAGCCTCCGAAGCGTTCGCGCGGGCTGAAGGCGGCACGGGCGGGCGGGCACATGCACGCCGGTCCGGTGGCGTACATCATCCTCGGCGTGTTCACCGTCGTATCGCTGTTCCCGCTGGTGTGGACGGCGATCGCCGCTTCGCGCGACAACCAGCGCCTGGCGCAGACGCCGCCGCCGTTCTGGTTCGGCGGCGGGCTGTTCGACAAGCTCGAACTCGCCTGGACGGACGCCAATCTGGGTGAGGCGTTCTTCAACACCACGATCGTGGCGGGCGTTTCGTCACTGACCATCGTGTTCCTGTCGACGATCGCCGGATTCGCCTTCGCCAAGCTGAAGTTCCGGGGCCGGGGCGCCCTGATGCTGATCGTGATCGGCACCATGATGGTGCCGCCGCAGCTCCAGGTCGTCCCGCTGTACATGATGGTCGCCGAGCTGGACTGGACCGACCAGCTCCAGGCGGTGATCCTGCCGTCGCTGGTGAGCGCGTTCGGTGTGTTCTTCATGCGGCAGTACCTGCTCCAGGCCCTGCCCGACGAGATCATCGAGGCGGCCCGGGTGGACGGCGCGAGCAGTTGGCGCGTGGTGTGGCACGTGGTGTTCCCGACCGCGCGTCCGGCGATGGCCGTCCTCGGCATGCTGATGTTCGTGCAGACCTGGAACGACTTCCTGTGGCCCTTCCTGGTGCTCACCCAGACCGGCAGCCCGACCGTGCAGGTGGCGGTCGCGGGTCTGGGCAGCGGTTACACGCCCGACCAGTCCCTGATCATGGCGGGCGCGCTGCTGGGCACGCTGCCGTTGCTGATCGTCTTCGCGATCTTCGGCAAGCAGATCGTGGGCGGCATCATGCAGGGCGCCGTCAAGGGCTGAGCCCGTTTCTCACGGGGGCCGAGCCACCGCCGCCTCGGCCCCTGTCTCCCCCCTCCCCATCCACCCGTCGGTCTTCACGACCACCTATGGGAGCGCTTCCATGCCTGAGTCCGAATCGCCGGTGACGCCGGTGACGTTTCCCCCCGCCTTCCTCTGGGGCGCCGCGACCTCCGCCTACCAGATCGAGGGGGCGGTGCGGGAGGACGGCCGTACGCCCTCCATCTGGGACACCTTCAGCCATACGCCGGGCCGGACGGCGGGCGGTGAGCACGGTGACATCGCTGTCGACCACTACCACCGGTACCGCGACGACGTGCGGATGATGGCGGACCTGGGCCTGAACGCGTACCGCTTCTCGATCTCCTGGTCGCGGGTGCAGCCGACCGGGCGGGGCCCGGCGGTCCAGCGCGGCCTGGACTTCTACCGCCGTCTCGTCGACGAGCTGCTGTCCGTGGGGATCAAGCCCGCGGCCACCCTGTACCACTGGGACCTGCCGCAGGAACTGGAGGACGCGGGCGGCTGGCCGGAGCGCGACACGGCGTACCGGTTCGCCGAGTACGCGCAGATCGTCGGGGAGGCGCTCGGCGACCGGGTGGAGCAGTGGATCACGCTCAACGAGCCGTGGTGCAGCGCCTTCCTGGGCTACGCCTCGGGTGTCCACGCGCCCGGCCGTACGGACCCGGCGGCCTCCCTGAAGGCCGCGCACCACCTGAACCTGGCGCACGGTCTGGGCACCACCGCCCTGCGTTCGGTGATGCCGGCCCGCAACTCGGTGGCGGTGAGCCTGAACTCCTCGGTGGTCAGGCCGCTCTCGCCGGACCCGGCGGACCTGGCGGCGGTGCGGAAGATCGACGACCTGGCCAACGGGGTCTTCCACGGTCCGATCCTGCACGGGGCGTACCCGCAGACGCTGTTCGCCGCGACGGAGCTGCTCACGGACTGGTCCTACGTCCTGGACGGCGACCTGGAGGCCATCAACCAGCCGCTGGACGCGCTCGGCCTCAACTACTACACGCCGACGCTCGTCTCGGCGGCGGACCCGCACGCGGACGGCCCGCGCGCCGACGGCCACGGCTCCAGCGAGGCCTCCCCCTGGCCGGGCGCGGACGACGTCGCCTTCCACCAGACGCCGGGCGAGCGCACGGAGATGGGCTGGACGATCGACCCGACGGGCCTTCACGACCTGATCATGCGCTACGCCAGGGAGGCCCCGGGCCTGCCCCTCTACGTCACCGAGAACGGCGCGGCCTACGACGACAAGCCCGACCCCGACGGCCGCGTCCACGACCCGGAGCGGATCGCCTACCTGCACGGCCACCTCAGGGCGGTGCGCCGCGCCATCGCGGAGGGCGCGGACGTCCGCGGCTACTTCCTGTGGTCCCTGATGGACAACTTCGAGTGGGCCTACGGCTACGGCAAGCGGTTCGGCGCGGTCTACGTCGACTACACCACCCTCGACCGCACCCCCAAGTCCAGCGCCCACTGGTACGCCCAGGCGGCCCGCACGGGAACGCTCCCGCCGGTCCACACGGAGCTGCCGCCGCTGGCCACGACCGACTGACCACCTCCGAGGGGGATCCGGGGGACGGGGCGCGGCACGCCGAGGGGACGTGCCGCGCCCCGGCTACTTCGGTGTCCTGGGCGGGGCCATGGCCGCACCGCGCCGACGGCGCCGCATGGTCGCCCGGTGTCCTCGTCGGGCGGGCGCGTGCTCACGCCCGTCCAGCTGGATCCAGATCCGCACCTCCGTGCCGCCGAGGACGGAGGAGCCGAGGCGGACGTCGCCGCCCGTGGACTCGGCGAGGCGGCGGACGATGTCGAGGCCGAGGCCGGTCGAGCCGGTGGTGCCGGAGCCGCGGCCGCGGGCCATCGCCGCCGCCGGGTCGGGGATGCCGGGGCCTGCGTCGGACACCAGGACGATGACCGCGTCCTCGCCGTTGTGCAGGTCGACGGCGAAGGCGGTGCCCTCGGCGGTGTGCCGGAAGACATTGCCGAGGAGGGCGTCGAGGGCGGCGGCCAGGTCGGCGCGGGCGACGGGTATGCGCACCGGGCGGTCGGCGCCGGCCATCCGCCACTTGCGGCCCTCGTCCTCGGCCAGCGCCGACCAGAACGCCATCCGCTCGCGGACCACCTCGGCCGCGTCGCACCCGGCGCCCGGTCCGGCCGCGGCGGTCCGCGGTCTGGCGTCCCGGGCGGTACGGATGATCGCGTCGACCTCGCGCTCCAGCTGGGCGACCGCCTCCCGGGTCTGCTCGGCGGCGGGACCGTCCCCGAGCGAGGCCGCGTTCAGCCGCAGCACGGTCAGCGGGGTGCGCAGCCGGTGAGACAGGTCGGCCGCCAACTCCCGTTCGTTCGCCAGGAGTTGTACGACCTGGTCGGCCATGGAGTTGAACGCGACCGCCGCCAGCCGCAGTTCCGTCGGCCCGTCCTCGGGCACCCGCGCGCCCAGCCGCCCCTCTCCCAGTTCGTGCGCGCCCTCGACCAGCCGCCGGGCCGGCCGGACCATCCGTACGCCCAGCCGGTCGGCGACCGCGACCGAGCCGACGACCAGCGCGGCCCCGACCGCGGCGAGCACCGCCCAGGCGGTGGCGACGCCGTTGGTGACCTCGGACTCGGGCACGAAGACCTCGACGACGGCGATCTCGCCGGAGCTCAGCGCGACCGGCTGGAGCAGGGTGGAGCCGCCGGACACCTCGGTGGTGGAGGCCCGGCCGAGCCGGCGCACGGTCGCGATGTCCGCGTCGGCGGCGCGCTGCCGTCCCAGGTCCACGGCCTTCGTGTCGTCGCCGGCCGGTAGGTGCACGGCCATCCCGGCGTCCGAGCCCGCCGAGGCGACGACCCGTTCGAGCTGGTCGCGGTCGGTGGTGATGGACAGCGCCGGGGCGACCGCGGCGGCCTCCCGCTCGGCGCCCGAGAAGGCACGGTCCCTGGCCATCTCCTTGATGACGAGCCCGAGCGGGATCGCGAAGGCCACCACGACCATGGTGGTGACCGCCAGGCAGACCTTGACCAGGGCCCACCTCATGGGGCCGGCTCCGCTCCCGACGGATCCGGCACGGGCGGCTCCAGCTTCACGCCGACACCGCGCAGCGTGTGCAGATAGCGGGGCCGTGCGGCCGTCTCGCCGAGCTTGCGGCGCAGCCAGGACAGGTGGACGTCGATGGTCTGGTCGTCGCCGTAGGACTGCTGCCACACCTCGGCGAGCAGCTCTCTGCGCGGGACGACGACACCGGGGCGGCCGGCCAGGAAGGCGAGCAGGTCGAACTCGCGGCGGGTGAGGTCCAGTCGTACGCCGTCCAGTGCGGCCTGTCGGCGCAGGGGGTCCACGGTCAGGCCGCCGACGCGGAGCACGGAGTCCGAGGCGGCCTCGCCGACGGCGGTGCGGGACCGGCGCAGGACGGCCGCCATGCGTGCCGACAGGTGCTCGACGGAGAAGGGCTTGGTCAGGTAGTCGTCCGCTCCCGCGTTCAGCAGGCGGACGATCTCCGTCTCGTCGTCGCGGGCGGTGGCGATGATGACGGGCACGTCGGTGATGCCGCGCAGCATCTTCAGCGCCTCGGCCCCGTCCAGATCGGGCAGACCGAGGTCCAGGATCACCACGTCGAAACGGAGGTGGGCGACCTCGCGCAGCGCCTCCAGTGCCGTCCCGACGCTGCGCACGGTGTGCGAGGCGTCGGTCAGGTGCCGGATGAGCGCCGAGCGTACGAACTGGTCGTCCTCGACCACGAGCACACTTGCCATGCGCCGCACCGTACGCCATGCGGGAGAGCCGCATCCGGGGCCTGTGGACAACTTCGTCCCTGTGGACAGAGGCACGACACCCGTGGGACGCGTGAGGCAGTATGGCCCGCGATGCGCAGAGGACTCGTACACCTACTGGCCTGGCTGCTCGCCACGGGCGCGGCGGTCACGCTGTCGTGGTGGGGCGTCCACACGGTGATGACGGGCACGGCGTACGACCCGCCACGCGCCCTGCCCATCACGGCGGCCGACGCGACCACGCAGGAGTCGAAGCCACTGCCGTCGCCGACGCCCCGGCCGACCCCGTCGGCCACCCCCTCCGCGAGCCCCAGCCGGAAGCCCACAGCCACAGCCACCCCCTCCCCCACGGCGTCGGGCCAGGTCAAGAGCTACGACACCGACGGCGGACGCGCGGTCTTCGACCTCGGCAGGACCTCCGCGACGCTCGTGTCGGCGACGCCCGGCACCGGCTGGTCGATGCAGGTGTGGAAGACCGAGTCGTGGATCCGGGTGGAGTTCAGTTCGGGCGCGGACCGGGTGTCGGTGTTCTGCACCTGGCACGACGGGCCGCCGCGCGTGGAGATCGGCACCTACTGAGTCACCGGAAGACGGACGGGGGCGGGGCCGGTGAGGCGACCGCCGCCGCGTCCGTCACGGGTACGGCTCCGCCCGTGAAGTCGGTGAGCTGCCTGCCGTGTTCGACGCGGCCCGGGTGCGGGTCGGAGGCTGCGCGGCGGGTGAGTTCGGCGACGGGGAGCGGCCGGTCGGAGGCGACGAGCACCGCGTTGCCGAAGCGCTTGCCCCGCAGGACGGTCGGGTCGGCGATGAGCGCAAGCTCCTGGAAGCGGGCCGCCGCGGTGGCGATCTGGCCGCGCAGATGGGCCAGCGGCGGGCCGTCGGCGAGGTTGGCGGCGTAGCAGCCGCCCGGCTTCAGCGCCCGGCGGACCTCGTCGAGGAACTCGGTGGAGGTGAGGTGGGCGGGGGTGCGGGCCCCGCTGAACACGTCGGCTATGACGAGGTCGGCCCAGCCGTCGGGCACCTTGGTGAGGCCCTCACGGGCGTCGACGGAACGGACCCGGATCCGGGCACCCGGGTCCAACGGCAGCTGCCTGCGGACCAGTTGGACGAGTGCCGCGTCGCGCTCGACGACCTGCTGGGTGGAGCGCGGACGGGTCGCGGCGAGGTACCGGGCGAGGGTCAGCGCACCGCCCCCGAGGTGCACGGCCTGCACGGGTCTGCCGGGCGGGGCCACCAGGTCGATGACATGGCCGAGCCGCCGCTGGTACTCGAACGAGAGATACGCCGGGTCGTCGAGGTCCACGTGCGACTGCGGGGCCCCGTCGACCAGGAGCGTCCAGGCCCTGGCCCGGTCCCGGTCGGGCATCAGCTCGGCGAGCCCGCCGTCGACCGGTTCGACGACGGCCTCGGCAGCCGCCTGCCGCCGCCCGCTCCTGGACTTTCCCATGGCGCCATTATCCGGCGCCGCGAGGAGGTCGGCCCAGCGAGGGGGGTCAGCGGCAGTTGTCGGCCGCCTCGATCAACCGGGCCGCCTCGCCCAACGCCGCCCGCAGCACCGCCGGGTCGGTCGCCAGGTCGGCATCGCCCGGGGGCAGCAGCCAGTCGGCCCCCTGGACGGGCGGTCCGGGCTCGGGGCTCAGTCCGATCCCGCGCCCCTCGGTCTCCGTACAGGTGCTGCCCGGCACGTCCCACGCGGCGGCGGTCCCGGGTGGCACCAGGAACCCCAAGGTCATGCCCCCGTCGTCGTGCAGCACGGGTCCCACCGCCTCGCCCACCCCCCGCCGCAGGATGTCGACGGCCTCCAGGCCGTGACGCGTCGGCACCGTGACCACGTCACAGGACACCTGCGCACAAGGATCGACGCTCTGGTTGATCTCCATCGCGGCCTCCACAAGGAACCCTCGTCCGACTGCGATGGGTTCAACGCCCGTCCGCGTCAACGGCTACGGCGCAAGTCCGCCGCAAAGGATGGCAGTTCATGGCGGATCACGGATGAGATATCCGGTTTGTAGCCAAACCCCGTGTGGCGGGTCGGACACAGCGGGTACGTTCTTGCCCGCCGGAAACAGGGTGTCACAGGGACAACTCATGCCGAATCCACCCCGGTTCCGGCATGGTTCGACGGTTCGCATGAGAGGACCCGGCCATGACGTCGTCAACGGTGACCTCGTCCCAGCCCGCCAGACCACCACAGCCGAACCTCGTGTTCCGGCAGTTGCGCGGACAGCGCTCGCCGGCCGAGTTCGCGGCGGCGGTACGGCGTGCCGCTCGCGAGATCGGTGAGCGGGTCAGCTGCGACGCGCGCTATGTCGGGCGCGTCGAGGCGGGTGAGATCCGCTGCCCCAACTACGCGTACGAACGGGTGTTCCTGCACATGTTCCCCGGCCGCACGCTCACCGACCTCGGGTTCGCGTCCCGCTCGTCCGTCCGCGGGCGCCGGACGCGCGCGTCCGAGGACGCGCCCCCGGCTCGCGCCATGAGCCCGGCGTGCGCGGCCGGTGAGACACCTGGGGCGCACGAGCCGTATGACACGCAGGACAGACAGGACCCGTACGGCACACAGGGCCCGTACGAGACGTACGACAACTACGAGGAGAGCGACGTGCTGCGTCGCGCATTCATGACCGGCGGGGGCGCCACGGTGGCCGCCGCTTCCATGGGCCCGTTGGGGCTCGCCCCCGAGGCCGTCGCCGTGGGGAGTTCCGTCCGGCGGGTCGGCTCGGGCGAGGTGGGCGCGCTGGAGGAGGCCGTCCGCAGGATCCGGCTGCTCGACGACCGGCACGGCGCGGACGGCCTCTACCGGCGCGCGGCGTCTCCGCTGCGCGCCGCGTACGCGCTGCTGGACGCCAGAGTGACCCGGCGGGCGGCGACCGCCGACCGGCTGCACTCCGGCGCCGGTGAACTGGCCATCTCCGTGGGCTGGCTGGCCCATGACTCGGGGCGCTTCGACGACGCCCGCTCGCACTACGCGGAGGCGCTCGCCACCGCCCGGATGAGCGGCGACGAGGCCCTGGAGGCGCACGCCTTCTGCAATACGGCGTTCCTCGCGCGCGACGCCGGGCGCCCCCGCGAGGCGGTGCGCGCCGCGCAGGCCGCTCAGCGCGTCGCGCGGCCCCTGGGGTCCGCCCGGCTGATGTCACTGCTGGCACTGCGTGAGGCGGGTGGCTGGGCCGGGCTCGCCGACCGCACCGGCTGCGAACAGGCACTGGTCCGCGCTCAGGTCCTCTTCGACCGGGGCCGCTCGGACGCCGACCCCGAGTGGATGAGCTTCTACGGCGAGGCCGAGCTGGAGGGGCTGGAGGCGCAGTGCTGGTCCATGCTGGGCGACTGGGAACGCGCGGCCCGGCACGCGGGACGCGCGGCCCACCTCCAAGACCCGCACTTCACGCGGAACATCGCGCTGTACACGGCCGAGCTGGCCGACGATCTCGCCCGGGGCGGACGTCCCGACGAGGCCGCGGCGGCCGGGATGCGGGTACTGGACCTGCTGGGCGAGGTCCAGTCCTCGCGCATCCAGTCGATGCTCGCGGCCACGGCACGCGTGCTGCTCCCCCACCGACGCGCCTCGGGAGTCTCCACGTTCCTGGACCGCCACGCGGGCCTCCGCCGCACGGCGTGAACCCCGACGACGGCTCTATGGCGGCTCCACGGCGGCTCTACGGCTATGAGCCCCGGCCCCACCGAGACACGGGACCCGGACTGTGCACGCCTTCGCGCACCGCGGTCAGTCCGTGACGAGGTGGCCCAGGTCGTTCCAGCTCTCGATCGCCGGATCACCGTAGGCCCAGCCCAGTACGGACAGGGATGTCGGGTTCAGTCGGATCCGGGCCGCGAAGTCGATCGGCAGGCCCAGCCAGCGGGCGCCGATGGACCGCAGGATGTGTCCGTGGGCGAAGACCAGCACGTCCCGGTCGGCCGAGCGGGCCCAGGCGACGACCTCGTCCGCGCGCGCGGTGATCTCGGCGAGCGACTCGCCCTCCGGGACGCCGTCGCGCCAGATCAGCCAGCCGGGCCGGACGGCCTGGATCTCCTGCGGGGTCATGCCCTCGTAGGCGCCGTAGTCCCACTCCATGAGCGTGTCCCAGGTACTCGCGCGCTCTCCGAACCCGGCGAGTTCGCAGGTCTCCCGCGCGCGGGTGAGCGGGCTGGTGCGTATCTCCACCCCGGCAAGACCGTCGAACGGCGCGCGGTGCAGCCGTTCACCGAGTAGTTTGGCGCCTCTGCGGCCCTCCTCCAGGAGGGGTACGTCGGTCCTGCCGGTGTGCTTGCCGGACAGCGACCACGCGGTCTGTCCGTGCCGTGCCAGCAGGATGCGCGGTGCCATGAAGGGACCCTTCCGGGAGAGGGCAGAAGCGGAACCCTTCCATCATCGCGCACGCCGAGACACCGCCCGCCTGGGGCAACCCGGTGGGCGATCTCTGCGTCTTCAAGGGCCGGGGGCGCTCCACGGGGAAGCGCCGCACACGCCGTAAAGTGGCACGACCGGACGGACACCACCGGACGCGCGCGAGAGAAGGGGGAGGGCGATCGGATGCCGCAGACCGAGACACCAGGCATCGAGGCGGCCCCGCGAATTCGGCTGCGCTGGTGGACCGAGCTGCCGCTGATCCTCCTGGTCTACGCCTGCTACTCGGCCGGCCGCCTGCTGGCCCGGGGTGACGTCACCACCGCCGTCGACCACGGCCTGGCGATCCTGCGCGTCGAGAAGTTCCTGTTCCTCAACGCGGAGCACCCGCTCAACCGGCTCTTCACCCGGGAGGCGTGGCTCGGCGTCCCGGCCGACTTCTGGTACGCCTCGCTGCACTACGTGGTCACGCCCGCCGTCCTGATCTGGCTGTTCCGGTCGCACGCCGTGCGCTACCGGGCGGCCCGCACCTGGCTGATGACGTCCACCTTCATCGGCCTGGTCGGCTTCACCCTGCTCCCGACCTGTCCGCCGCGCCTGCTCTCGGCGAGCCACGGCTTCGTGGACACGATGGCCCAGTACAGCTCGTACGGCTGGTGGGGAGGCGAGGCCAGCGCCCCGCGGGGTCTCGGCGGTATGACGAACCAGTACGCGGCGATGCCGAGCCTGCACGTGGGCTGGGCGCTGTGGTGCGGTGTGATCCTGTGGAAGTACGGGCGGTCGCCGCTGACGAAGACCGCGGCGGTCCTCTACCCGCTGATCACCACGATCGTGGTGATGGGCACCGCGAACCACTACTTCCTCGACGCGGTCGCGGGCGCGGCCGTGATGGGTGTCGGCCTGCTGCTCACGCCGTACGTCACGCGGACCGCGCAGCGGGCCGGGGCGCGGCTGCGGGCCCGGGTCGCGGGCCTCACGGGGGGCTCGCCCGGCGCGACCGCTCCGGTCCCGGTGGGCTCTCACGGCGCAACCGCCTCAATTGTCAGTGGCGGATGCCAGACTTCCGCGGGTGAGCACTTTCCACGGCAGCGCGAGTCACGGTTCCCCGACGGGGCCGAGCCCAGTGCCTCCCCCGCGGAAGCGGGAGACGGCGCTCCGGCACCGGCTCGCTGAGCTGCGCGGCCCCGACGTCCCTGCCAAGGCGCTGGACGCGCGTGCCCTGGCGGCACTCGCCGCCAACCCCGGGTGCGAGCGGCGCGCGATCCTCGACGGCGCCGGGGTGAACAAGACGACGCTGGCGAGCGCCCTGGGCGCCCCGTCCGCGTTCGGGCAGTCGCAGTTCGCCCTGACCCGGGGCAACGCCTTCGAGGCCCGGGTGAAGTCCGACGGCGGCGCGGAGCTGCTGCGCCTGGTGCACGAGAAACTCGACCGGGGCGCCGAGCCGCCGGCCGGGGCCCAGGTGCCCGACCTCACCGCGATCGGCCCCGAGGGGCGCACGGCCCGTACCGCGCTCGCCCTGCGGGAGGCCACCGCGGCCGGCGCGTGGGCGCTGTTCGACCATCCGATGCTGGCGCTCGACGTCGCGGGCTCCCCCGCCTTCCTGGAGCCGGACGCGGTGGTCGTGCATCCGGACGGCAGCTGGACGGTCGTGGAGATCAAGTCCTTCCCGATGCTGGACGGTTCGGCGGACCCGGCGAAGGTGGGCGCGGCCGCGCGCCAGGCCGCGGTGTACGTCCTGGCGTTGGAGGAGGTCGCCGCCCGTCTGGATCCCGCCCCGCGCGTGCGGCACCACGTCCTGCTGGTCTGCCCGAAGGACTTCTCCAACCTGCCCGCCGCGTCCGCCGTCGACATCCGCAAGCAGCGCGCGGTGACCGCCCGCCAGCTGACCCGCCTGACCCGTCTCGAGGACATCGCCGACGCCCTGCCCGAGGGCACCTGCTTCTCCCCCGACCTGCCCGCCGCGGACCTCACGGCCGCGGTCGAGTCGGTGCCCGCGGCCTACGCGCCCGAGTGCCTGTCCGCCTGCGAGCTGGCCTTCCACTGCCGCGACCGCTCCCGTACGGCCGGCGCGGTGACCTCCCTCGGCCGCTCGGTCCGCGCCGAACTCGGCGGCCTGACCACCGTCGAGGACGTCCTGGCGGCGGCTCGCGGAGAGGCCGGCGACCCGGACGACCCGGCGGTGGCCGCGCTGCGCAGAGCGGCGGAACTGCGGGCGGAAGCACTCGGTACGGCCGGGTCGGACTCCTCGGGGGCCCTGGCATGTCGCTGATCTCCACGCTCGCCCGTCTCGAAGCCGTCAGCAGTGGCCGCGCACAGCCCGCCGCCACCGTCCGGCACCGGCATCTCGCCGAGCGGCCGCTCGTCCTCGTGCCGCTCACCACCGCCGGTGAGGCCGGCGCCCCGCTGGGCGCGCTGGTGGGCACCGACCGGGACGCGCCGCGCCTGCTGGCCGTACCGCAGCCGCGCGACCGTGACCTCAGGTTCGCGTTCCTCGCCGACCTCGCCGATGTCGTCCTGCCCTACATCGACGGGTACGCCGAGTCCGTCGAGGCCGCCGAGCGCACCGACACCGACCCGGAGACCGGCAAGCGGGTCAAGGTCGAGGTCGAGCTGTGCTCGGACGCCCCGCAGCTGATCGTGCCGAGCCGCGCGGGCGTGGAGTTCGTCCGGCTGCTGGGCCGCTCCCTGCGCTTTCGGCGTACGGCGGAGCAGGACCCGGAGACGCCGTATCCCGCGCCACCGCGGCTGCCGTTGCTCGGCCGGTGGCTGACCCACTTCGGGGAGCGGGCCCGGGTGCCGGGTTCCTCGCTGCTGCCGGCCATGACGGACCTGCTGGCCCGGCACTGGGCGACCGGCCAGTCCACGCTGGAGGACCAGCACCTGGGCGCGCTGCTCGCCTGGATCGACCCGCCCGAGGGGAGGTCCGGCGCCGAGGCCGCGCTGGACGCGGAGCTGACCCGGGACGCCCAAGGCCAGCTGCTGTGCCCGCCCGCGGGACCGGCCACCGACCCGGCCTTCGACAACAAGCTCCTCGCCCCGGCCATCGAGCGCTACGACCGTGCCCGCACCGCCCTGGCCGCCGCCGAGGACGGTCTGGAGGCCGACGACCGGCTCGGCATCCTCACCGCGGCCGAGCGTGAGCTCGGGGAGCTGGTCGAGAGCCGGACCCGGCCCACCTGGGACGCGGTGTGGCGGGGGCTGGACCTGCTGCGGGCGCTGCCGGAGGGCACGCACGTCGAGGAGCGGTGGACCCGCGACCGCTGGTCCTTCACCGCCCACCGCGACCGCGTCCTGGCCGGCGAACCCCCGCAGCCGCGCCGCGACGACGCGGTCACCGCCGCGAACAAGCTCGCCGCGCGCGAGCGCGAACAGGCCCGTCTGGAGGCCCAGGAGGCCCTGGACGACCCGCTGGTGATGGCCGGGCGGCGGCTGTCCGGTGAGGCGTTCACGGGCGAGGTCACGGATGTCGTCATGGCGTACAGCGAGGGCAGGCGGCCGAGCCCCCGCCCGCTGGTCACCGTCCGCACGGACGACCGGCCGCATCTGGGCGAGCGGGCCAGGGTGTACCGCTCGCTGGGCGGCAAGCCGCAGGCGGCGGAGTTCGCCGGGCAGGAGGACGAGGGGATTCTCGTCCTGCGGATCATGGACAAGATGGGCCGCGGCAAGGAGCCGGAGCCCGGGTCCGTGCCGGAGAAGGGCGACCGGGTCTGCTTCACGCTCTTCGAGCACGAACAGCGCGGCGGCGCGAAGCTGCCCGACCCGGAGGACACCCCCTGGACCCATGGCGGTCCGCCCGGCGAGGCGGACGCCGTACCGGAAAGCGCCGATCCCCTGACCGCGGAGGACGTCCTGTGACCACCCGGGCCTTCGACCCCGGCGCCGAGGCCGGCCGGGCCACCGGGGCGATCCTCCACGACACCCTGCACGGCACCCACCGCGGTGTCGTCGTAGATTCCCCGCCCGGCGCCGGCAAGTCCACGCTCGTCGTCCGCGCCGCACTCGAACTCGCCGACGCCGGGCGCCCGCTGATGGTGGTCGCGCAGACGAACGCGCAGGTGGACGACCTCGTCCTGCGGCTCGCCGAGAAGAACCCCGAGCTGCCGGTGGGGCGACTGCACAGCAGTGACACCGACCCGTACGACAAGGCGCTCGACGACCTGCCGAACGTCCGCAAGTCGGCCAAGGCCGCCGATCTCGCCGGGCTCGCGGTGGTGATCTCGACGGCCGCCAAGTGGGGGCACGTCAAGGTGAACGAGCCCTGGCGGCACGCGATCGTCGACGAGGCCTACCAGATGCGCTCCGACGCGCTGCTCGCCGTCGCCGGGCTGTTCGAGCGGGCACTGTTCGTGGGCGACCCGGGCCAGCTGGACCCGTTCGCGATCGTTGGCAGCGAGCAGTGGGCGGGCCTGTCGTACGACCCCTCCGCCTCCGCGGTGACGACCCTGCTCGCGCACAATCCCGAGCTGCCGCAGCACCGCCTGCCGGTGTCCTGGCGGCTCCCCGCGTCGGCGGCGCCCCTGGTCTCGGACGCCTTCTACCCGTTCACCCCCTTCCGCAGCGGCACGGACCACGGCGACCGCCGGCTGTCGTTCGGCGTCCCGTCGGACGGCTCGGGACCCGACCGCGTGATCGACGAGGCGGCGGAGTCCGGCTGGGGCCTGCTGGAGCTGCCCGCCCGGCACACCCCGCGCACGGACCCGGAGGCGGTACGCGCGGTGGCGGCCGTCGTACGACGTCTGCTGGACCGGGGTGGTGCGGCGGTCTCGGAGCGCTCCCCCGACCCCACGCCGCTGACGCCCGACCGGATCGCCGTCGGCACCGCCCACCGGGACCAGGCGGCGGCCGTCCGCGCGGCGCTGGCCGAGCTGGGCGTGGCGGACGTCACGGTCGACACGGCCAACCGTCTCCAGGGCCGCGAGTTCGACGTCACGGTCGTCCTCCACCCCCTCTCCGGCCGCCCCGACGCCACCGCCTTCCACCTGGAGACCGGCCGCCTGTGCGTCCTGGCCTCCCGCCACCGCCACGCCTGCATCGTGGTCTGCCGCGCGGGCGTGACCGACCTCCTGGACGACTACCCCTCCACGGAACCGGTCCAGCTGGGAACGCTGGTGAAGTTCCCCGACGGGTGGGAGGCGAACCACGCCGTGCTGGCGAAACTGGCCGAGCACAAGGTGGCGTGGCAGGGGTGATCGGCGGGGAACATCACAGCGGTCGGAAACCTTG
Source organism: Streptomyces lincolnensis (assembly GCF_001685355.1). GTDB lineage: Bacteria > Actinomycetota > Actinomycetes > Streptomycetales > Streptomycetaceae > Streptomyces > Streptomyces lincolnensis. The sequence goes on from NZ_CP016438.1 coordinate 3,849,926, forward strand.
AGACCGCCGGAGGCACCCGGCCCCCTTGCGCGGGCTTGGGACAATGGACGGTGGCCCACTCACCCGTGACCCACGAGGAGGAGAAGACATGGCGGAGCCCACGCCGCGTCGGAACGAACCGCGGCTGCGCCCCGCGCCCTTGCTCTTCGAGCCAGCGCAGGCCGCTGCCGATCCGGAGCACTTCTTCGATCTGGAGTCGATCGACGACCCTCGCGCCCTGCTGTCCCGCGCGACGGAGCTGACGCACGCCTTCCGCGCGGCGACCGACCGTGCCGTGGAGTTCCAGGCGATCGCGGCGGCCCAGCTGGCCGACCCGCGCCGCTTCGACCGGCTGACGACGGCGGACATCGCCGAGCGGGCCGAGTGGACCGAGGACTACGCGAAGAAGATGGTCGAGTTCGGCCGTGACCTGCTGCGCGGCGGCGCGGAGGGCCTCGGGTCGGCCGATCCGGTGTAGAGCCGACACTGGCCATGGCATATGCCAGCGGTGCAAGATACCCCCTCTGCCCCCTTCCCGTCCGGTTTTTCGGCAACCCTGGGAAACGGGATGCTCACAGCGCGTACACGTATATGCCATGAGCAACACACGGGATGAGCAGCACTGCGACGTCTCCGGCGTCACCGCGGACGGCGCGGCCTGGCTCGCCTCCGCCGGAACGTATCCGCGGAGCACCCGGGCCCTCTGGGAGGAACGTCCGGACGCCCCGGTCGTCCTGCCCTGCGGCACCGCGTTCGACGTCGTGGGCGCGCCCGCGATCTTCGGCCGCCGGATGCTCGACCGGCTGTGGGACGAGGGCCCGGGGTCGGGGCCGGTGGCGGTGTTCCGGGGCCGGATGCTGTTGTTCGCCGCGCCGGGTACGGCCCAGCGGCTGCCGTCACTGCTGCACTGGGAGGAGTTCGGCCGCACCGGCGCGATCCCGCCGCTGCTGTGCCACGGCACCGGCGACGCGGTGACCCTCCCCGCCCCGACTGCCGCCGACACCCCCTCCCACACCCGCCCCGACTCCCGCTGGCTGGTCGCCCCGGACACCCGTCACCCCTGGCTGCCGGGCCCCGAAATCGTGCTCTGGGCAGCCGTCCGAGCGGCCCGCGCAGCCGTGCGGATATCGATTTTTCCTCCCGCCGATCAGGGTGCTAAGGTCTACGACGTCAGCAGGCGCCGCTAGCTCAGTTGGTTAGAGCAGCTGACTCTTAATCAGCGGGTCCGGGGTTCGAGTCCCTGGCGGCGCACAGACAGGTAAGGCCCCTCGCAAGTGCGGGGGGCCTTCGCCATGGGCGCGGGTTCTTCCCGGTGCCGCACAGGCGGCTGGGGGTCCGGGGGTTACCCCCCGGGGAATGCAGCATCAGCGGGTCCGGGGTTCGAGTCCCTGGCGGCGCACAGACAGGTGAGGCCCCTCGCGGAAGCGAGGGGCTTCCTTCGTGCTTGCCACCGGAACCGCGCGCTCGCTACCGGGACCGGCCCACCGTGATCTTCACAGTCCACGCCCCCGACACGGTCCGTCCCTCCACCTCCACGCGGACGTCGTCGTCCGGGATCGTGAAGCTCTCGCCGAGGGCGACCGGGGCGTCGGCGAGGGGTGGGTAGACGGAGTTCTCCCAGCAGGCGTCGGTGTGGGGATGGGCGTCGATGACCTCGACCGGGCCGCGGCCGGACTCGGCCGAGCCGCTGATCCGGTAGACGAGGATGCCGGGCCGGCAGGCGTCCGTGTCGTTGCCCACGGGACCGCGCGCCTCGAAGGCTAGGACGCTCTCCGGTCCGGTGCGGACGACCGCGAGCTTGGTGCCGCCGCCCAGCCCGAAGGCCGGCGTCCCGCCGAAGGCAGGCACCCCGCCGTAGGCCGCAGACCCGTCGGATGCGACCGACCCGTCGGATGCCGGTGCCCCGCCGTGCGCCGCCGTGCCGCCGAAGGACCGCGTCCCGGCGAGTCCCACGGCCGGGGCGCCGGGCCCGGCGGCGAGCGGCTCCAGTGTCAGCCGTGTCGGCCCGCGCTCCCGCAGACACGCCACCTGCCGCTGCTGGAGCCAGCCGAGCTTCCACTTGTGCCAGCCGAACAGGTCGGGGGCCAGCCCGAACTGGCTGCCCATCAGGTCCCAGTCACCGACGTAGGTGTCCCAGTCGCCCTTGCCGTCCACCGGCCGGTGGTACAGGTCCGGCAGGTCGAAGACGTGCCCTGTCTCGTGGGCCAGCACCAGCCGGTCCGGCGGGTGCTGCTCGAAGACCGTGACCACCCGCCGGATGTCCGTGCCGTCGGCCCGCAGCGGGGCGTCCAGGTTCACCACCTTGGTGGCGTCCGAGTCCACGCCGGGCGCGTCCGGGTCGGCGACGAAGTAGACGACGTCGTAGCGCGAGAAGTCGATCCGCCCGTCGGCCGCGGCGAGCGCGTCGCGCAGATAGGCGGCGCGGTGCGTCGCGTTCCAGTCACGCTGTATGGCGTACGACGTGGAGGGGCGCGGCATGCGGATCCAGTGCCGCAGCGGATGCGCGCGCAGGGCGAACCTGCCGTAGGAGGCCTGCTCGAAGTAGCGGGTGGTGGCCGGGAAGTGGTCGGCGGCCAGCTGGGCGGGGGTGATCCGGGGGGCCGCGTCCGGGAAGGACAGGAAGACCATCACCGCGTTCAGGGAGCGGGTGGGTCGCGGATAGGCCGCGTTCCAGGTGTCGAGACCCTCGGAGTGGTGGGCGTCGGTGCGCTTGAGGGCACAGGCGGTGGTCGAGAACGGTTCGGCGACCGAGGGGCCGGTCACGAGGGAGGTGGCCGCGAGGGCCGACAGAGTGGTGAACACGGCCGCCGTGCTGCGCAGTCGGGGGCGCGGAAACGGACGCGGCACAGGGACCTCCGGGAGCGGTTCACGGGACACCGCACCCAGATTGTGTGAGTTTGTCGTACTAAGCCCTGTTTATCTGCACCAGACGAGTGAGAGAGCCGAGGGACCGTCAGAAGCGACACCCCCGAATCGCTCACGGAACGTCACAACTGGTCAGGGGCCTGTAGAAGCCCGCGCAGGTGCGGGCAGAAACGATCTGTCAGAAGCGCCGGTTGGTCCGCGACACTGGTTAGTGGCTGGAAGGGCCTTGGGGCAGCCTCTATGATCGGCACACTTTCCTGCCGGACAGCGATCGAGTGCACTGCGGGAGCGACGGTGAGCGCAACGTCCGAAGGGCCGACGCCCGCGGCAGACCTCGACCGGTCCGCCGTCACAGAGAGTGATACCAGCACGTCTTCCGGTACGGAGCCGGTGACTTATCATGCGGCCTTCGCGGCCGCACCGGTCGCCATGGCGGTGGTCGACCCGGAGGGACTGGTGGTCGGCGCCAACACGGCGCTCGGGGACCTCATGGGCAGCACACCGGACGCGTTGGCCGGCCGGGTCGCCGCCGATCTGGTGGATCTGACCTCCGACGCCCGCGTCTGGCACGCCTACCGCGAGGTGCTGCGCGGCCGTCAGGCCCGGCTGCGCTGCACCCGCCGGCTCAAGCACCCCGACGGCACGTCCCTGTGGGTGCAGGTCAGGATCGCCCCGCTCACCGGGGACGGGCCGGGCACCGTCCTGCTGTCCGTCACCGACATCAGCGCGCGCCGCGAACTCCAGGCCCGCCTCAGGCACTTGCAGATGCACGACCCGGTGACCCGGCTGCCCAACCGCACCCTGTTCTTCGAGCGGCTGTCGGTGGCGCTGGAGGCGGAGTCCTACGAGCAGGGCGGCACCGGACGGGTCGGGCTGTGCTACCTCGACCTGGACGGCTTCAAGGCGATCAACGACACCCTCGGGCACCGCGTCGGCGACCGGCTGCTGGCCGCGGTGGCCGACCGCCTCACGCGCTGCGCCGACGAGGCGGGGCAGGGCCGGGCGAGCGTCCCGCTGGTGGCCCGGCTCGGTGGCGACGAGTTCGCGCTCCTCGTGGAGGACTCCACTGGTACCGAGCAGCTCGCCGATCTCGCCGAGACCGTACTGAAGGCCGTGCAGGCGCCGTTCGACCTGTCCGGGCAGCGGTTGTCGGTGTCGGCGTCGATCGGGGTGGTGGAGCGGCAGGCCGTGGGCACCAGCGCGACCGGTCTGATGCAGGCCGCCGACACCACGCTGTACTGGGCGAAGGCCGACGGCAAGGCCCGCTGGACGCTCTTCGACCCGGAGCGCAACGCGCACCGCATGACCCGTCAGGCGCTGGCCTCCACGCTCCGTCCGGCCATCGAGCGCGGCGAGTTCGCGCTGGAGTACCAGCCGCTGGTGGGCATGGAGGACGGGCGGGTGCGGGGGGTGGAGGCGTTGGTCCGCTGGAACCATCCTCAGTTCGGCGTACTGACGCCGAATCGGTTCATCGGACTGGCGGAGGAGGACGGCTCGATCGTGCCGCTGGGCCGTTGGGTCCTGGCCACCGCCTGCCGTCAGGCCCGCCGCTGGCAGCTGGAGCACCCGGACGAGCCGCCGCTCTTCGTGAGCGTGAACGTGGCGGTCCGTCAGGTCTGGGACTCCGATCTGGTCTCCGACGTGGCGGAGATCCTCGCGGAGACGGGCCTGGCGCCGCATCTTTTGCAGCTGGAGCTGACCGAGTCGGCGGTGATGGGCTCGGCCGGCCGGCCCCTTCAGGCCTTGCAGGACCTCAGCGACATGGGTGTGCACATCGCCATCGACGACTTCGGCACCGGCTACTCGAACCTGGCGTATCTGAGCCGGCTGCCGGTGTCGGTGCTGAAGCTGGACGGCTCGTTCGTCCGGGGGTTCCAGTACGAGAACGACAAGTCCGACGACGCCGACGGGGACGGGGCCGGTGCCGTGTCGCCGAACCCGGCCGACGAGGTCGTCGTCGAGGCGATGATCCAGCTCGCCCACCGGCTCGGGCTGACCGTCACCGCCGAGTGCGTGGAGACCTCGGCGCAGGCCGCCCGGCTGCGGCGGATCGGCTGCGACACCGGCCAGGGGTGGCTGTACTCGCGGCCGGTGCCGCCGGATCGTATCTCCGGGATGCTGGCGGTCCGGGTCTGACCGTCAGGTCGGGTCTGACCGTCAGGCCGTCGGCAGTCCGTAGGCGTCCGCGATGAGTTCGTAGGAGCGCAGGCGGAGCTCGCCGCTGTGGGCGTTGCTCGTGATCATCAGCTCGTCGGCGCCTGTGCGCTTGCGGAGGTCGTCGAGGCCGGAGCGGACCTCGTCGGCGGTGCCGTGGACGACGTTGGCGTTCCAGGAGTCGACGAACTCGCGCTCCATCGGGCTGAAGGCGTAGGCCTCGGCCTCCTCCGGGGTGGGGACGAGACCGGGGCGGCCGGTGCGCAGGCGGACCATGTTGAGCGCGGCGGCCATGATCTGGCGGCGGGCCTCCTTCTCGTCCTCGGTGGCGAGGGCGGAGACGCCGATGAGGGCGTACGGCTCGGACAGCGCGGCGGAGGGCCGGAAGGACTCCCGGTACAGGTCCAGGGCCGGGATGGTGTTCTGGGCCGAGAAGTGGTGCGCGAAGGCGAAGGGCAGGCCGAGGGAGCCGGCCAGGCGGGCGCTGAAGCCGGAGGAACCGAGGAGCCAGACCGGCGGGCGGTGCGGCGACTGCACACCGCCGGGCGAGGTGGCCTGGACCGGGCCGGGTACGGCGTGGATACGGCGGTAGGGGTGGCCGTCGGGGAAGTCGTCGTCGAGGAAGCGGACGAGTTCGGCGAGCTGCTCGGGGAAGTCGTCGGCGCCCTCGCCCAGGCGGTCGGTGCGGCGCAGGGCGGCGGCGGTGGCGCCGTCGGTGCCGGGGGCGCGGCCGAGTCCGAGGTCGACGCGGCCCGGGGCCATCGCCTCCAGGGTGCCGAACTGCTCGGCGATGACGAGCGGGGCGTGGTTGGGCAGCATCACGCCGCCCGAGCCGAGCCGGATGCGGTCGGTGTGGGCGGCGAGGTGCGCGAGGATCACGGCCGGCGAGGTGGAGGCGACGCCCGGCATCGAGTGGTGCTCGGCCACCCAGTAGCGGTGGAAGCCGCGCGACTCCGCGAGCCGGGACAGGGCGACGCTGGTGCGCAGCGCGTCGGTGGCGGTACTGCCGGAGCCGACGGTGACCAGGTCCAGGACGGAGAGGGGGACGGGGGCGGTGCCGTGGGTCGTGCCCCGGATCTCGTCTGCCGTTGTGGTCACGTGGTGCCTCCTGTGGTGGGCCGTACGGTCTCCTCGCACCCGTAACAGGAGGCACTCTCCGTTTATTCCGGCACGCGCTGGAGTTGGACGAGGCTGCGCGCCCAGCGGGGTGAGCGACGTCCGCTGGGCGCGGCAGCGCCCGAAAGGGGCGCGGGGCTGCGTCGATATGCGGCTCCGCCGCGCGGGCGCGACCAGCCACGACGCCGCAGCAGCCGACCGACGACCTGGCGCGGCACCCCCAGTGGAGCGCTACGCCTGGACGATCGGCTCCCGTGTGAACAGCGCCCCCAGAGCGGGAGCGTTCACGCGGCGGTCGGCCAGGCGTAGGGCCTCCCAGACGGTGACCTGGTTCGCGGTGAGGACGGGCTTGCCGAGTTCCTTCTCCAGGGCCGGGATGTGGGCGGCGGTGTGCAGGGCGGTGTCGGGGAGGAGGAGCGCGTCGGCCTCGGGCGCGTCGGCGGCGCGGGCCAGGGCGAAGACCTCCTCCTCGCCCCAGGTGCCGACCTCCGCCGCCGTGATGATCCCGGAGGGGCGGACGCCGGCCACCTCGATCCCGGCCGCGCGCAGGAACTCCGCGAAGAGCCCGGCCACGTCGTCGGGGTAGGTGGCGCCCACGGCCACCCGGCCCGCGCCGATCTCGCGCGCCGCGTGGACGAAGGCGAAGGAGGTCGAGGAGGCCGGCATGCCCGCCGTACGGGCGAGGGTGCGGACCTGTTCGTGGGCGCCCTCCCAGCCGTAGACGAAGCTGCCGGAGGTGCAGGCCCAGACCACCGACTCGGCGCCCGCCATGCGCAGTTGTTCGACGCCCGCGGCGAGGCGCTCGGCCGAGCCCATCTGGAGGAGGGCGTCGACCCGGTGGGCGTCCTCGCCGATGTCGGTGTGCACCAGGTCCAGCCGGATGTCGCTCCCGAGCAGCTGCTCGATGCGTGGATAGTCGTCCTCGGCGGAGTGGCCCGGATAGAGGAATCCCAGTGCTGTCATGTCTCAGCCTTCCTGCTGCTGCTCTTCGTCCGGCAGTTTCGGCATGCCCGGAAGCTGTTCCGGCAGTACGGGACCGGTCCGCGCCGCCGGATCGATCAGCGCCTGGTACGGCCCCACCGCTCGGGTACCCAGTCGGCGCAGCGCCGCCCACATCGTCACCTGGTTGGCCGAGATCACCGGGATCCGCAGTTCCGCCTCCAGCTGGGGGATGACGTCGTAGGTCGGCAGGTTGGTGCAGCTGATGAACAGCGCGTCGGCCGCTCCCCGCACCGCCTGCCGGGCCATGTCGGCGACCGCCCGGTACGGGACCTTCCAGATGTGCCGGGTCAGGCCCATGTAGGCGCACCCGGTGACGGTGACGCCCGCCTCGGCGACGTACTCCTCCAGGGCGCGGGTGACGGACACCGTGTAGGGGGTGACCAGGGCGACCCGGCGTACGTCGAGTTCCGCCAGCGCGTCCAGGAGCGCCCCGGACGTCGTCACCGAGGGCAGGGCGCCCGCCCGGGTCATCGCCTCGCACATCGCGCGTTCCCCGGCGATCCCGCCGACGAAACTGCCGGAGGTGCAGGCGTAGGCCACGACCTCGGGGGCGATCGCGGTCAGGGTCCGTACCGCCTCGTGCAGTGTCTCGTGTTCGCTGACCAGGCGGGCGAGATCGAGACTGACCTCGACCGGGACGTACGGCGTCCGGGTCAGGTGGAGGGAGACCTCGTCCGGGACCCAGCGCCACAGTTCGCGGTCGAGGGCGAAGTCGAAAGGAGCGACGACGCCGACACCGCGCTGAGGGCGGGGGCCTCCGAGGAAAGTGATGTCCATGGGGTTCATGGCAGGCACCGGCCTCACGGTAAGAGACGGGAAGGCAACGGACCGTACGCACGCCCGTGTTGACGAAGGTAGGTTCGGGTGCGAGCGTGGTCAATCCGCGCTTGTCACGCCCGCGTCACACTCCGGTGACCCCGTCGTGTCCGCCCACGTCAGACGCCGTCACCAGATGCAGAAACGGCTTCCGAATGGTTCTCGTATGACCTCGCCCGAAACCGGTCCCCCGCCCTCCTCCCACGCTGTCCCCGCCTCCGTGCCCACGCTTCTCGTGCTCGACGCCGAGCCGCCGCCCCGCCTCGGGAAGCTGACCGGGCGGGCCCGGATCGAGCACGCAGACGCCTCGACGCTCGCCGAGCGGCTGCCGTCGGCCGATGTGCTGCTGGTGTGGGACTTCACCTCGCACGCGGTGCGGGCGGCCTGGCCGGGCGAGGGGCCGCGGCCGCGCTGGGTGCACACCGCGAGCGCGGGCGTGGACCATCTGATGTGCCCCGAGCTGGCCGCCTCCGACACGGTGGTGACCAACGCCCGCGGGATCTTCGACCAGCCGATCGCCGAGTACGTCGCCGCGCTGGTCCTGACGATGGCCAAGGACCTGCCCCGCACCTGGGAGTTGCAGCGGGAGCGGACCTGGCGGCACCGCGAGTCGCAGCGGGTGGCCGGCACGCGCGCGTGTGTCGTCGGGTCGGGGCCGATCGGGCGCGCGATCGTCGCCTCCCTGAAGGCGCTCGGCATCACCACCGCCCTGGTCGGCCGCACCCCGCGCACCGGCATCCACGGCCCCGAGGATCTCGACCGGCTGATGGCCCGCGCGGACTGGGTGATCTCGGCGGCACCGCTCACCGAGCAGACGTACGGCATGTTCGACGCCCGCCGCTTCGGCGTGATGCAGCCCTCCGCGCGGTTCGTGAACGTCGGGCGGGGGCAGCTGGTCGTCGAGGACGCGCTGGTCGACGCGCTGGACAAGCGGTGGATCGCGGGGGCCGCGCTGGATGTCTTCGAGCGCGAACCGCTCACCCCCGACAGCCCGTTGTGGCAGGTCCCGAACCTGATCGTGTCCCCGCACATGAGCGGTGACGTCGTCGGCTGGCGGGACGAACTCGGCTCCCAGTTCGTGGAGTTGTACGAGCGCTGGGAGGCGGGCAGATCACTTCCGAACGTGGTCGACAAACAACGGGGGTATGTACCCGGACACTGATCGTCCTACGGGAGGCGCGCCAATGGCCGAGTCCACGGAGTTCACCGAACTGACCGCCCTACAACTCGTCGACGGCTACCGCAAGGGCGAGTTCAGCCCCGTGGAAGCGACCCGGGCGGCCCTGGAGCGGGCCGAACGGATCCAGCCGCAGGTGAACGCCTTCGTACGGCTGCTCGGTGACGAGGCCCTGGAGCAGGCGCGGGCGTCGGCCGAGCGGTGGCGGCGCGGTGAGCCGGCCGGGCTGGTGGACGGCGTCCCGGTCACCGTGAAGGACATCCTGCTGCTGCGCGGGGCGCCGACGCTGAAGGGGTCCAGGGCGGTGTCCGAGCGGGGCCGCTGGGAGGAGGACGCCCCTTCCGTGGCGAGGCTGCGGGAGCACGGTGCCGTCTTCCTCGGCAAGACCACGACCCCCGAGTTCGGCTGGAAGGGCGTCACGGACTCGCCGTTGTCCGGGGTGACCCGCAATCCGCACGACCCGACCCGGACCGCGGGCGGCTCCAGCGGGGGCGCGGCGGCGGCCGTGGCACTCGGCGCGGGACCGCTCGCGCTCGGCACCGACGGCGGCGGCAGCGTCCGGATACCGGCCGCGTTCTGCGGGATCTTCGCGCTCAAGCCCACCTACGGCCGGGTGCCGCTGTACCCGGCGAGCGCCTTCGGCACCCTCGCCCATGTCGGCCCGATGACCCGGGACGCGGCGGACGCGGCGCTGCTCCTCGACGTCATCGGCGCCCCGGACTCCCGGGACTGGTCGGCGCTCGGCCCGGTCACGGGCGCCTTCTCGGCGGGGCTGTCGCAGGGGGTGCGGGGCCTGAGGGTGGCCTACTCGCCCTCCCTCGGCGGCCAGGTGGCCGTGCAGCCGGCGGTCGCGGCGGCGGTACGGCGGGCGGTGGAGCGGCTCGCGGAACTCGGCGCGTACGTCACCGAGGCGGACCCCGACTTCACCGACCCGGTGGAGGCCTTCCACACCCTGTGGTTCAGCGGGGCGGCCCGGGTGACCCAGGCCTTCGGCCCGCACCAGCGGAAGCTGCTGGATCCCGGCCTGCGCGAGATCTGCGACCGGGGCGCCCGGTACAGCGCCCTCGACTACCTGGCCGCGGTCGACGTCCGCATGGAGCTGGGCCGCCGGATGGGCCGCTTCCACGACTCCTACGACCTGCTGGTCACCCCCACCCTGCCGATCACGGCGTTCGAGGCGGGCACCGAGGTCCCCAAGGGCTCGGGGCACCGGCGCTGGACCGGGTGGACGCCGTTCACGTACCCCTTCAACATGACCCAGCAGCCGGCCGCCTCCGTGCCGGTGGGCACGGACGGCGACGGGCTGCCGGTGGGGCTGCAGCTGGTGGCCGCCCGGCACCGGGACGACCTCGTCCTGCGAGCGGCACACGCACTGTACGAGGCGGGGACCGCCACGGCCGCCGGTACGCCCTAGGGTCGACGTCGGGGACACGAGCCACCTACGCCGGGTCGGTGAGCAGGGCCGCCACCTCGGCCCTGCGCCCGGGGACCCGTGGCCGAGGGGCCTGACGACCCGCGCGCCCACCAGGGGAAGGCAGAGCCGGCCCCCGGGAAGAGGAGCGGTCCGCCTCCGGAACGGGCCCGGGACGCACCGGAGGCCGTGGGCCGACTCCAGGGACGCGCGCCCCTTCCCCACTCCCGGACGGTCCCGGCGGGTTACCTGGCCTATCCGGTCAGGCCCGGCGGGGACCGCCACGGCCGCCGGAACGCCCTCGGGTCGGCGTCGCGCCCGGCGCGGCCAACAGGGGGGCAGAGCCGGCGCCGCAAAGAGAAGCGGCCCGCATCCGGAACCGGCCCGGGACGCACCGGAGGCCGTGGGCCGACTCCCGGGGGCGCCCGCGTTCGGGCCGTGCGCCCCTGGCCCGCTCCCCGACGGTCCGGCGGGTACCCGGCCGGTCCGGTCAGGCCCGGCGGAAGCTGAGGCTCTCGCCCGCCGCTCCGTTGCGCCACAGGTCGTTGCAGGCGTCCGCCAGCTCCGGCAGGCCCTCGGTGATCTGCCCCCACACGATCCCCGGGACCCAGCCCACGTCGCCGTTGAGGAGGAGGTTGTTGCGCTCGTAGAAGAGGGCGAGGTCGACGAGGGTCGCCCCGGAGCGGACCTCGCGGTCGTAGCCGTAGGCCTTCGTGCCCAGCTCCGCGCCCGCGAAGGAGAAGTAGCAGAGATCGCCCGGGATCGGAGTCACCGTGGGGTTCTCCAAGGGCGGCTCGGCGGCGGCGAAGGGTTCGAAGAGGGCGTAGATCTCGTTGCGGGCGTACTTGGCGTGGTAGACGTCCCCGCTCAGCGGGAGGGCGTCCCAGACCGCCGCGCAGGTGATCGGCGCACGGTCGTCGAGGAGCTTCGCGGTGGCGGTGACACCGCGCTTGACCAGGGAGACTTCGATGTATCGGTCAGCCATGCGTCCATGGTCCACCTGTGGTCAAGGGGGCCTCGGCGACCACCGGGGCCGAAAGTGATCCGCATAACCTTCATGAAGTCGGGTAGCCGCGCGCCCATGGCCCGACCACACGCAAACCGATCAGGAACCGACAACGAACCCCAAAGAACGCTCAGCCGCCGCTCACTACTTGCCGGAGCGGTGTCGCTCGGTGCGGTGGGAAGTCTCGGGATGGTCGGCTGCAGCCGCGTCCCCGGCGAGGGGAAGGTACTCGGAGGCAGCCTGCTGGACACCCTGCGGGACCAGGGATCCGTGAAGATCGGCATAGCCAGCGAGCCGCCCTTCGGTTACGTCGGAGACGATGGGCAGGCCACCGGGGAAGCACCCGCGATCGCCGAGGTGATCTTCAAGAAGCTCGGCATCGACGAGGTCACGCCGGTGCCGGTGGACTTCGGGGCCCTCATTCCCGGGCTGAAGGCACGGCAGTTCGACGTGGTGTCCGCCGGGATGTACATCAACCCCGTCCGCTGCGAACAGGTGCTGTTCGCCGACCCGGACTACCTGATGCTGGACTCCTTCATCGTGAAGAAGGGCAATCCGCACGGCATCAAGACCTACGCGGACGTCAAGAAGAAGGGCCTCAGACTCGCCTCCGGCAAGGCCTACGCCCAGATCGACTACGCCAAGGCCGCGGGCATCGGCAACGTCCTCGTCCTGCCGGACCAGGTGGCCGGTCTCGACGCGGTGGCCCAGGGCCGGGTGGACGCCTTCGCGGGCACCCGCATCACGGTCAAGGACGCGGTGGCGGGGTCGGGCCGCGTCTCGGCGACCACGCCCTTCCAGCCCGTGGTGGACGGGAAACCCGCCTACGGCGCGGGCGGATTCGCCTTCCGGCTGTCCGAGAAGAACTTCCGCGACGAGTTCAACGCGGAACTGCTGAAGCTCAAGGAGAACGACTACAAGGAGCTTCTCGACATCGTCAGCCCGTTCGGCTTCACCATGTCCGACATGACCGACCTCACGGCGAAGGAGCTGTGCGGCTGATGATGAGCTCGGAGTTCTTCACCACCTGGTTCCTGCCGGGTATCTGGGTCACCGTCCAGGTGACGGTGTACGCCGCGGCCCTCGGCGCGGCCGTGGCGTTCGGGATCGGTCTCGCCCGCGCCTCGCAGTACTGGATCGTCCGTTTCCTCGCCGGGGTCTACTTCGAGGTCTTCCGCGGCACGTCGGCCCTGGTGCTGATGTTCTGGATGTTCTTCGCCCTGCCCCTCTTCGGCTGGCAGCTGGCACCCATGTGGGCCGGCGTCAGCGCACTCGGCCTCACCTACGGCGCCTACGGTTCCGAGGTCGTCCGCGGTTCCCTGGCCGCCGTCTCGCCGGCCCAGAAGGAAGCGGGCATCGCCCTCAACTTCACCCGCTGGCAACGGCTGCGCCTCATCGAACTGCCCCAGGCGTGGCCCGAGATGGTCCCGCCGTTCAACAACCTGCTGATCGAGTTGATGAAGGGCACCGCCCTGGTCTCGGTCATCACGGTGGCCGACATGACCTTCGCCGGCAATCTGCTCCGGCTGGGCACCAACGAGACCACGCCGGTCTACACGCTGCTGCTGGTGCTGTACTTCGTCTTCGCCTTCCTCATCACCCGCGGGATGCGGGTGCTGGAGCGCAAGGCCAAGGCCGGAATCGGGCAGCAGCCCGAGAAGCGGGGCGGCATCACCGCGAAGCTCAGCGCCCGCGCCGGGAGTGCGCAGGCCGGCACCCAGTCCTCCGGAGGTATCTGATGAACTGGGACTGGCAGGTCGTGGACGACTTCATGCCGCGGTTCTGGGACGGCGTGCTGGTCACGCTCCAGGCCCTGGCCATCGGCACCCTGATCTCCTTCGCCCTCGGTCTGGTGTGGGCGCTGGCACAGCGGTCCCCGCTGGTCTGGGTGCGCTGGCCGGTCGTCGCCGTCACGGAGTTCATCCGCAACACCCCGCTGCTGGTGCAGCTCTTCTTCCTGTTCTACGTGGTGCCCAACTTCGGCCCGTCGATGTCGCCGCTCACCACCGGCATCGTCGGCCTCGGGCTGCACTACTCCACCTACACCGCTGAGGTCTACCGCGCGGGCATCGAAGGCGTCCCCGCCGGCCAGTGGGAGGCGGCCACGGCACTGAGCCTGTCCAAGAGCCGCACCTGGCGCTCGGTGATCCTGCCGCAGGCGATCCGCCGCGTCGTCCCGCCACTCGGCAACTACGTCGTCGCCATGCTCAAGGACTCGCCGATGATCGCGACCATCGGCGCCTTCGACATGCTCGGCGAGGCCCAGGCCTTCAGCAACGAGACCTTCACCACGGAGGCGCTCACCATCGTGGGGGTGGCCTTCATCGTCATCGCCTACCCCGCTTCCCTCCTGATCCGAGCCCTGGAGCGACGTCTTGTCCGCTGACACCCCTGTGAAGAACGATCACGACGGCAACGACAACCCGCCGGTGGACGGCAGCGAGCTGATCCGCTTCGACAAGGTCACCAAGCGCTTCGGGAGCAACACCGTCCTGGACGAGCTGGACTTCTCGGTGGCCTCCGGCAAGCACGTCACCCTCATCGGCCCGTCCGGCTCCGGCAAGACGACGATCCTGCGGCTGCTGATGACCCTGGTCAAGCCCGACGAGGGCACGATCAAGGTCGGTGACAACTTCCTCTTCCACGAGCAGAAGAACGGCCACCTCGCCCCGGCGGGCGAGAAGCACATCCGCGAGGTCCGCAAGAACATCGGGATGGTCTTCCAGCAGTTCAACCTCTTCCCGAACATGAAGGTGCTGCGCAACATCACCGAGGCTCCGGTCACCGTTCTCGGCCTGTCCAAGGACGAGGCCGAGCAGCGGGCCCGGGATCTGCTCGAACTGGTGGGCCTGACCGAGCACATCGACAAGTACCCGACCCAGCTGTCCGGCGGCCAGCAGCAGCGGGTGGCGATCGCCCGGGCGCTGGCGATGCGTCCGCAGGTCCTGCTGCTCGACGAGGTGACCTCCGCGCTGGACCCGGAGCTGGTCGCGGGCGTCCTCGACGTGCTGCGGGACATCGCCCGCACCACCGACATCACGATGCTCTGTGTGACCCACGAGATGAACTTCGCCCGGGACATCTCCGACCAGGTCCTGATGTTCGACTCCGGACATGTCATCGAGTCGGGGCCGCCGGAGAAGATCTTCAGCGAGCCCGAGCAGGACCGGACACGGGAATTTCTCAGCGCCATCCTCTGAGCACAAGAGGTGAACGTTGTTCAATACCCGAGGTCCGGAGGGCGGGTCGTGACTCCGGCATATGCCGGAGTCTCAGCGCCGCTGCTGGGAGGGGTGCGGGGCCATCGGAATCTCGTCAACAGGCGCTCACCGCATGCCCCTTGCCCGTTATCGTGGAGAGGATTCGCTGTCCGGATTACGGCCCCACTCACAGAGCGACCGAGCGCAGGGGGAAACCGTGGCGCTGAAGCACGAGCCGACCGCGCCGTACCACTCGACCCAGGACGCGCTGCGTGTCCTGGAGACCGTGGCGCGACACACCACAGGAGTCACCGACAGCCGGCTCGCCCGCCTGACCGGCCTCAGCCCGGAGCGCCTGACCACGCTCCTGAGGATGCTGCGCCGCGAGGGCTACGTCGAGCAGGTCGCCGACGGGGCGTACGTCACCGGCGCCGCCCTCACCCGCCTCGGCTCCGCCCAGGACCGTGACCAGGCCCTGCGCGAGAAACTCCAGAGCACCCTCGACCGGCTGCGCGACTCGATCGGCGCCGCCGTCTACATCAGCCGGTACGTCGACGGTGAGGTCACCGTCGCCCAGTACGCCGACGGCCCCGCCACTCCCGCGGTCAACGAGTGGGTGGACTTCCGCTCCTGCGCACACGCCACCGCGCTCGGCAAGAGCCTGCTCGGCCAGCTCGACCACAACGGCCGCCGGGACCATCTTTCCCGGCACAAGATGGCCCGGCTCACCTCGCGCACCATCACCAGCGACCGGCTACTGCTCTCCCGTCTGGAGACCCAGCCGCCCACCGTGCCCCACCTCGACCTCCAGGAGTACGCGGTCGGCACGGTCTGCGCGGCCGTCCCGATCACCGCCGGCTCCTCCGTCGGCTGCCTGGCCCTCTCCCTCCCACTCGAACACGCCCACCGCCTCCGCCAGGCCGCGGACAAACTGAACCGGGGAGCGGCACCGGTACTGCTGTCCCTGGCGATCTAGAGCATCCCCGGGCTCGCGGCGCGTGGTCGGGAGCACCTCTCCGGACCAGGTAGTATTTTCTCGTCGCCCGCCGCCGAAGGCGGAGGGCGGGAGTCATGCGCCGCTAGCTCAGTTGGTTAGAGCAGCTGACTCTTAATCAGCGGGTCCGGGGTTCGAGTCCCTGGCGGCGCACGATGTCGATGGCGAGGCGTGTTCGCGGAAAGCGCGAACCACCTCGCCATCGTCGTGTCTGCGCGACTTCGCCGCGCGTTGCGGGGGCTCCGCCACCCGCACCCCCCGGACCCCGTACTCGGAGATCAGCCGCACCCGGTCCGCCTCGGTCAGCTCCCGGTACTCCTTCTCCCCCGGCGGGCACCACCACACCGGGTCGGTGCAGGTCACGCCCTCCTTCCTGAGGCGAGCGCGGTGGATCTTGTTCGTGGCGGTGACCGGCATGCGGTCCAGGACCCGTATGAAGCGGGGGGCCATCTTCGTGCCCAGGTCGGGCTGGGCGTCCAGGAAGGCCGCGAAGGAGGCCGGGTCGAAGGTGCCGGCGAGGGCCGCCATCACCTGGTCCCCGGTCACCGGATCGGGGACGGCGTACACGGCGACGGCGAGTGCCCCCTCGTACCGGGCGAGGATGTTCTCGATCATCGCGGCGGCCAGGTTCTCGCTGTCGACGCGCAGGCGGTCGTCGGTGCGGCCGGCGAAGTAGAGGTAGCCGTCGGTGTCCCGGTAGAAGAGGTCGCCCGTCCAGTACCCGCCGTCGTGCCGCCGCTCGGCCTCCGCCGCCGGGTTGCGCCAGTACCCCTCGAAGGGGCTGGGCCCGCGGTTGACCAGCTCCCCGATGGCCGCGTCCCCGTTCCGCAGCCGCCCGGCCGGGTCGAAGACCGCCGGCGGGCACTCGTTGCCCGTCTCCGGGTCCAGGACGACCAGCCCGGGTACGGCGGGACCGACCGCGCCGGGCGGTGTGCCCGGCCGCCACTGGATCGCCGCGCCGCCCTCCGAGGAGCCGTACCCCTCCACCAGCCGCACCCCGAAGCGCCGCTCGAAGGCCGCCGCGTCCACCGCACCCGCCTCGGTGCCGAAGCCGAGGCGGAGCGGGTTGTCACGGTCGTCGGGGCGCGGCTCGGTGGCCAGGACGTACTGCACGGCCCGGCCCACGTACGTGAAGTACGTCGCCCCGTGCTCCCGCACGTCGGCCAGGAACCGCGACGCCGAGAACCGCCGCCGCAGCGCCACCCCCGCCCCGGCGTGGAGCGCGGGCGCCCAGTCGGCGATCACCGCGTTGCCGTGGAACATCGGCATGCAGACGTAGTGCACGTCGTCCGGCCCCACGGAGAACTGCCCGGCCAGCGAGCCCCCCGCCGCGGCCAGCCGCCCCTGGGAGCAGAGCGCGGCCTTGGGGGCGCCGGTCGAGCCCGAGGTGAAGTAGAGCAGGAGGCGGTCGGCGGGGGTGGCCCGGGAGGCGTCCGGCCGGGCACCGGCGTAGGGCGCCAGCAGGTCGTCGTACTCGCGCGTGCCGGTGACCAGCAGGTGTACGCCGGGCAGGTCGAGGCCGTCGAGCAGCGGCAGATGGGTCCGCTCGGTGACCAGGATCCGGCACTCGGTGTGCAGGATGTCCCGGGCCAGCTCGGCGCCCCGGCGCGTGGGATTGATGCCGGCGACCGCGGCACGCGCGAGGGCGGCCGCGCTCAACCACAGGGGATATTCAAGGGTGTTGTCGAGCAGCACGCCCACATGCGGTACGGCGTCCCGCGGCAGCAGATCGGCCAGCAGTGCCGCCCGGGCCGCCGCGCCCGCGGCCGCCTCGTGATGCGTGAGCACCGACTCCCCGCACCACAGCCCCGGCCGGTGGTCGCCCCACCGGCGGGCGACCAGCTCGGCCACCGTGCGCGCCTCGGACTCCATGGGGGCGCACGGTAGTTGACGAACCGTCAGATGTGGAGGGCTAGAAGCCCGTGATCTCGGAGTCCACGCTGTCCGACGACGAGGAGAAGTCGCTGTAGGTGACCATGAAGCCGATGCAGAAGGCCACCATCACGCCGAGGAAGGCCAGGATGGCGAAGGTTGCCGCCGCCTGCTTGGCCGGGCGCGGCGGGACGGCCGTGGCCACCACCTCGCGTCCGTCCGTGTAGTGGACGGTGACGATGTCGCCCTCCAGGATGGTCCGCGGGCCGTCCTCCTCCTCGAAGCGGACGGTGCGGCCGTCGCGGGCGGTGAACTCGTAGACGTGGTGGACGACCGTCCGCACATGCGAGTCGCCGCCACCGCCGCGCGTCGTCGTGAACATCCGCAAACAGCGGGCCTCGGCCGTGAGGCCGCTGTTCCAGGCGCCGCGCATCTGGAGCCAGCGCCGCACCACGCGATAGCCGCCGAACAACGCGACGGCCATGATGAGGCTGGGTACGGCGTAGAACATCACGTCCATGCGAATCCCCCGAGGTCCGTGCACCGACCCTGGTCGGTCGGCGTAGGAGGAAAATACCCACGCCGACCGCTCGATTCGCTCAAGGGAACCTCAGGAAACCCCAGAAGTCCCCGACAGGCTCAGAACGTGACGTCCGAGCAGGCGTAGAACGCGTTGGCCGTGTCCGCGACCGTCCACACCGCGACGATGACGTGGCGGCCGCTGAGGCCGGACGGCAGGGTGCCGCTGTGGGAGAGCGTGGACGGGGGTCGCTGACCGCCGTAGGGGACGGTCAGAAACGGGGTGAGGTTGAGGTCGGAGCGGGCCAGGTTGTGGTTCTGGTTCCAGCCCGGCCTGGTGACGTAGTACTTGAAGTCGCTCGTGGCGTGCATGGCCGTGAACTGCCAGCGGAAGGTGTAGCTCTGGCCGCCGGACACCCTCGTGGCGGGCCAGGCGCCGCCGGACGGGGTCCGCGGGCTGTCGAGCTGCGCGAAGCGCGTGTTGTTCCCGGAACATATCCGCCCGTCGGCCGGGCCGGAGGCGGGGAAGCCCTTGGGGCCCTCGACGCTCTGCGGCTCCCACTGGATGTCGCCGCAGTTGGTCACGGAGCCGTTCTGGCAGAGCTTCTGACGGCTGACGGGGAGGTCGGTGTAGCCGTGTCCGCTCGCACCACCGGACGAGAGCACCAGGGCTCCGGTCGTCGCGAGGCCGAGCGCGGCGGCGTACCACTTGGTCCTTTTGCGCATGCTGCCGCTCCTGGAGAACGTGGGGGAAGTTCTGCGAGCCGTGCAGGTAGGTCTAGACCAAGTCTGAGATTATTGGCGTTGGTTGAACATGTCCATACCAATCGCAGGACCGTTCAGGCGGACGTCTCCCCGCGTCCTGAGCAGAACGCCACCGTCAGGTCCTTGACCAGCGCCTTGCGTTCGTAGTCGTCCAGTTCCACCAGGCCCCGCATGGTCAGCCGGGTCACCGTGTCCTCCACCGAGTCGACGACCGAGGTGAGCACGCTCGCCCGGTGCTGGGCGTCCAGCGCGGCGATCCGGCGGCGGTGCATCGCGGCGGCGACCTCGGGGGCGTACTCCACACGCAGCGGCCGTACCGAGAACACCTCGATCCCGACCGGTGCCGCGTCCCCCGCCACCAGCCGGGTCAGCACCTCCGCGGCCGCGTCGGCGGAGCTCCGCGCCGATCCGGGCGTCTCCACCGGCACCCGGGCCAGCGTCGCCTCCACGCACTCGCGCAGATACGTCTCGTGGTCCTCGACGCCGAGTGTGGCCCGCGCGGTGTCCCGCACCCGCCACACCACCAGGACCACGGCCCGCAGCGCGACCCCGTTCGCGTCGGCCGCCGCCATCGGCTCGCTGCGCCAGTGCCGCAGCCGTACGTCGACCCGGCGGCGCAGCAGCAGCGGGTTGACCCACAGCAGGCCGGTGCGCCGGACCGTCCCCCGGTAGCGGCCGAACAGGCCGAGCACCCAGGCCCGTCCGGTCCGCCCGCGCGCGAGACCGCCGAAGCCGAACAGACCGAGGGCGCCGGCCCCGGCGTACGCCGCCCACTGCACGGGGCCGAGGCCGGTCCCGGCGTACGAGGGCAGCTGAAGCGCCTCGGCCGCGAGCGGCGGCAGCACGCCGGCCCACCACGAGGTCGCGACACCCCCGGCCAGCCCGCAGGCCCCGGCGAACACGCCCACCGCGCCGGGCAGTACGCGGGCGGGCCGCTCCGTCAGCGCGGGGTCGACCTCGGCCACGGGCCGGGGCGCGGCCGGCACCTGACGCCGGAAGCGGGGCTGCTCGCCCGTCCCCTGCCGGCGCCCCACCACCGCGGGCCTCAGCGGTACGGGGGCCGGGTCCGGGTCGTCCCGGAACAGCAGATGGACGGGGATCTCGGTGGTCGACTCGTTCTGGATGAGCCGGGCGGGCCTCGACGGGCCCTCGGACTCAGGGGTGTGGGGGGTGGTCGTACTCATGCGTGCTCCAGCCTCCGCGCCAGATGCGTCATGACAGTGGGGTGACGTCCGAACCGGGTCTACTTGAAGAGCCGCCGCCAGGTCTCCGGCCCGGGGTAGCCGTCCGCCGCGCCGCCGCGCCAGCCCTGGGCGCGCTGGAAGGCCTCCACGGCCCGTCGGTCCGCCTCGCCCCAGCGCGGTCCCGGACCGGATGTGTAGTACTTGCCGAATCCTTTCTTCACCAGCTGCTTCCCGAGCTGCGTGACGTGGGCGCTGGTCACGCCGGGCCGGAAGACCGCCCGGCCCGGGTAGCCGGGCACGCCGTGCGAGGAGGGGGCAGGCGGGCCCGCCGCCCCGGACGTGATGTCCTTGCCCCCGCCCGAGACCAGCAGCGTCCAGGTCAGCGGGCCCGGCAGCCCGTCGGCATCCTGGCCGCGCCAGCCCTGGGCCTGCTGGAAGGCCTGGGTCGCCCTGCGGTCCGCGTCCGACCAGCGCGGTCCCGGACCGGAGGTGTAGTACCGCCCGGCGCCGCGCTCGACGAGCATGCGGCCGAGCAGGGCGACGTGCTTGTTGTTGGCGCCGGGTCCGAAGTACGCCCGTCCCGGGTACGGCGTCCCGGCCTCCCCGTCCGGTTTCGCGGTGCCGGGTTTGTCGCTGCCGGGTCCGGCCGTGCCGCCCGCGAGCCCCTTGTAGCGGTAGGCGAGATAGCGGTCGGAGTGGCTCCAGTAGGCGTACGGGGTGGCCTGCCTGCGGGCGTACGGGCGGGTCTCCTCGTAGGCGATGTAGGAGGTGTGCGTGTAGTCGGTCCAGCCGCCGAAGATCACCACGTGGGAGCCCTGCTGGGGGTTCGAGGGGTTGTGGAACAGCAGGATGTCCCCGGGCTGGAGGTCATCCTTGGCGATCCGCACCCCGTACTGGTCGAGGCTGCCCGTCCACTCGTTGCCCGGCAGGTTCCAGGCCATCGACACGAAGCCCGAGCAGTCCTGCCGGTACCCGTCGCCCCAGTACCGGGACATGCTGTACGGCACTTTCTCGGCGACCCAGGTCTTGGCCCGCCTGATGATGTCGGCGCGGGTGGTCTCAGGGGTCTTCAGCGGGCCCCCGGGGCGGCCGGCCGGTCCGTGCAGCGCGGTCTTGCCGCCCTGGGGGGTGTCGGGTTCGTCCCGGACGGGAGTGCCCGGGTGGCCGGGGGCGGCGTGGGCGACGGCGGGGTGACCGGCGACGGCCGCCGTGGCGGCCGCCGCGGCGAGGATCACGGCCCGGTGGGCCGCCGGGTGGCGGCCCGACGAGGAGTGCGGCAGGGCCCGCCGCCAGTGAACGCATCCGGGGCAGTCGCAGTCACTCGCGGGATCGAATTCCTCGAAGACCGGAGTCGCCATGCGATTCCCCTCACATTCCGGATGGAAATGTCCGCGCCTGTACACATTCGTCAGTTTCTCAACTGTCGTCCCGACGCGCATGTTGACGGTCCGAATGATGTACGCCACCCCTCCGGGCGCCTCCCCGCCCGGTCCGGAGCACCGTCCGACATCCGGTAAAGTTGTGCAGGTCAGCAGGCGCCGCTAGCTCAGTTGGTTAGAGCAGCTGACTCTTAATCAGCGGGTCCGGGGTTCGAGTCCCTGGCGGCGCACAGACAGGTGAGGCCCCTCGCAAGTGCGGGGGGCCTTCGCCATGCGCGCGGATTCTTCCCGGTGCCGCACAGGCGGCTGGGGGTCCGGGGGTTACCCCCCGGGGAATGCAGCATCAGCGGGTCCGGGGTTCGAGTCCCTGGCGGCGCACAGACAAGTGAGGCCCCTCGCAAGTGCGGGAGGCCTTCGCCATGGGCGCGGGCTCTTCCCGGTGCCGCACAGACGGCTGGGGGTCCGGGGGTTACCCCCCGGGGAATGCAGCATCAGCGGGTCCGGGGTTCGAGTCCCTGGCGGCGCACAGACAGGTGAGGCCCCTCGCGCGTGCGGGGGGCCTTCGCCATGGGCGGGTGAGGCCCGGCGGCCGCACAGGCGGCTGGGGGTCCGGGGGGCCTTCGCCATGCTGTCGGACGGATACCCTCTCGCCATGGTGGCGTGGGATCTTCAGGAGCGGATCAAGAAGCTCGTCCTTGATCGGCGGCTGGGGTCCGGGGATCCGCTGCCGACCGAGCAGGAGCTGATGGAGTTGCTCGGGGCGAGCCGGAACTCGGTGCGGGAGGCGTTGAAGGCGTTGCAGGCGATGGGCATCGTGGAGATCCGGCACGGCTTCGGGACCTACGTCGGCCCGATGTCGCTGGCCCCGATGATCGAGGGCCTCACCTTCCGCACGGTCGCCGGGCACTACCGCGGCGAGGACTCGCTGCTCCAGCTGCTGGAACTGCGCGAGGCCGTGGAGAGCGGGCTGATCTCCCGGCTCGCGGGCCGGATCCCCGCACCGGATCTCGTTGAACTGGACGCGCTCGTGGACCGTATGGAACGGGAGGCCGCCCAAGGGGCGGGTCTCGCCGAGACCGACCGGGCGTTTCACGCCACTCTCTACCGAGGACTGGACAACGTGCTGCTGAGCGAGGTGCTGGAGGCGTTCTGGGACGCCTTCCACCGCGTGCGCACGGACCTCGGAGGCGTGGCCCAGGACCCACAGGTCACGTGCCGCCAGCACCGGGACATCCTGGACGCGGTGCGGTCCGGCGACGCCGCGGGGGCCGAGCAGGCCATAAGGAAGCACTTCGGCAACATCCGCACCCGGCTGTCCACAACGACTCCACAAGGTCCCCACAGGGGCCACAATGAACGCGTATGACCGGTAAACACCGCGTTTCGCATCTTGCGATCATGATGAACACCGTAGAACCCTGGTTTTCAAGATGCTGCGTATACGCGGCACTTGGGGGGCAAGGAGCCGGTTGCCGGTGTTGCGGGGAAAGGGGGCCCCGTTTCTGAGCTGATGCCGAGGGGGGCATCATGCAACCGGAAGGTCGCAGTTCTGTGTCCATGCGTGTGGACGATGTGGTGACTGTGGCCCACCGCTGATACGACTGTGAAGGGTCTAGGGGGACCCGAGCAGCCGTGAAGTAACGACACAACACGCAGTGACGTGCGTGTGGGGGGATGACTCATGACGTCGACGCCGACGGGCGCCCGGCAGAACTACGACCCGTCACAGACCACCCAGCTCAGGGTGCCTTCACATCGGACCGGTGCGTTCCGTCGGATCAAGAAGACGCTGCCCAAGTACGACTACGAGCACTACAGCCGGCTGGCCGGCCCCCTGACGCAGCCCGATCCGGGCAAGCCGTACAGAGTGCAGTACCGCTCCCTGATCTCGCAGGAGCCGCACCGCATCAGAGTGGCGCTCATGCTCGCCGCCGCGCCGCTGCTGTCGCTGGTCCTGCTGGCCTGGCTGCTCCAGCCCGAGCACTGGACCGAGCGCGACTACCCGGCCTTCGCCTGGCTGCCCGCGCTCGACATCGTGATGCTCGTGGCGATCGGTCTGATCGAGTTCTTCCGCTGCATGAACGTGCTGTCGAACGCGCACGCCACCCTGGTCGCCCGCGACCCGATCCCGGTGGTCCCCGAGACCGGCACCAGAGTGGCCTTCCTCACCTCCTTCGTGCCCGGCAAGGAGCCGCTGGAGATGGTGACGAAGACCCTGGAAGCCGCGGTGAAGATCCGCCACCGCGGCCTCATGCATGTCTGGCTGCTGGACGAGGGCGACGACCCCGAGGTGAAGGCCGTCTGCGCGCGCCTGGGCGTGCACCACTTCTCCCGCAAGGGCGTCGCGAAGTGGAACCAGGCCAAGGGCCCGCACCGCGCCAAGACCAAGCACGGCAACTACAACGCCTGGCTGGACGCGCACGGCGACCACTACGACTTCTTCGCCTCGGTCGACACCGACCACGTGCCGCTGCCCAACTACCTGGAGCGGATGCTCGGCTTCTTCCGCGACCCGAACATCGGCTTCGTCATCGGCCCGCAGGTCTACGGCAACTACGACAACTTCGTCACCAAGGCCGCCGAGTCGCAGCAGTTCCTCTTCCACGCGCTGATCCAGCGGGCCGGCAACAAGTACGGCTCCCCGATGTTCGTGGGCACCTCCAACGCCGTACGCATCAAGGCGCTCAAGCAGATCGGCGGCCTGTACGACTCGATCACCGAGGACATGGCCACCGGGTTCGAGATCCACCGCCACAAGAACCCCGCGACGGGCAAGAAGTGGCGCTCGGTGTACACCCCGGACGTGCTCGCGGTCGGTGAGGGTCCCAGTGCCTGGACGGACTTCTTCACCCAGCAGATGCGCTGGTCGCGCGGGACGTACGAGACGATCCTCAAGCAGTACTGGAAGGGCTTCTACTCGCTGCCGCCGAGCAAGCTCTTCAACTACACGATGATGATCATCTTCTACCCGATGTCCGCCCTCAACTGGATCCTCGCGGCCCTCAGCTGCGCGCTCTTCCTGGGCCTGGGCGCCTCGGGTGTGAACATCGACCCGACCGTGTGGCTGATGCTCTACGGCAACGCCTCCGCGCTCCAGATCGGCCTCTACGTCTGGAACCGGCGGCACAACGTCTCCCCGCACGAGCCGGAGGGCTCCGGCGGTGTGGCCGGCATGGTGATGTCCGCGCTGTCCGCGCCGCTGTACGCCAAGGCGCTGGTCGACTCGATGCTGCGCCGCAAGAGCAAGTTCGTGGTCACGCCCAAGGGCGACTCCGCCAGCCCCGACCGCTGGTTCGGGACCTTCCGCTACCACTGGTACTTCATCCTGATCTTCGGCGCCTCGATCACCGCCGGCTTCGTCTTCGGACACTCCCACCCCGCGATGATCATCTGGGCGACCTTCGCCACCCTGATCACCGCCACGCCGATCTTCGCCTGGCGCCACATGCTGCGCCAGGAGCGGAAGAAGCCCCCCGCGCCCGCGCAGGAGCCGCGGGAAGCGGCACCGGCGGCTCCCATGGCACCCGCGGCCCCCGCGGGTCCCTACGAGCCGCAGCCGCTGCCCACGCAGCGCACCCCGGCCCAGCACGCTCCGCAGCACAAGCCGAGCTGGGCCGCCGCCTCGAACACCTCGGGCGGTACGGGGAGCACGGGGGACCAGACCATGCAGATCGCCCTTGGTGGACTTGGGGGACGTAAGGAATGAACGACCGTGCAGGCCGCCGCCGCGCCCGTCGACTCGTGATCGGCACGGCGGTGGTGCTCGCGCTGGCCGGGATGAACGGCCCGTGGCTGTACCGCTTCGGGACCGAGAAATACCACCAGTACCAAATCAACAAGCCTGAGTACAAAGCCGAGAACGGCAAGTGGGACATCGTCGAGTTCCCCGAGGAGTACCGGCAGAACACCATCCACGCGGCGCTGCTGCGCACCGGGAAGGTGCTGCTCGTCGCCGGGTCGGGCAACAACCAGGACAACTTCGACGACAAGAAGTTCGACACCCGGATCTGGGACCCGGTCAAGGGCACCATCAAGAAGGTGCCGACGCCCAAGGACCTGTTCTGCACCGGCCACACCCAGCTCGCCAACGGCAACCTGCTGATCGCGGGCGGCACCAAGCGGTACGAGAAGCTCAAGGGTGACGTCACCAAGGCCGGCGGCCTGATGATCGTCCACAACGAGAACCCGGACAAGCCGATCACGCTGCCCGCGGGCACCCGGTTCACCGGCAAGGAGAACGGCAAGACCTTCGTCTCGAAGGACCCGGTCACCGTCGAGCGCGCGACGAAGACGTTCGACAAGAACACCGGCAAGTTCACCGGCAACAAGCCGGGGCTCGGCCGGATCTACGTCGAGGCGCAGAAGAGCGGCGCCGCGCACGAGACGGGCACGCAGGACAACTACGCCGTGCAGGGGCTGTCCGGCGCGGACGCCAAGAACACCTACGGCATCGCGCAGAAGCTCGCCCTCGACAAGAAGGACTTCCAGGGGATCCGGGACGCCTTCGAGTTCGACCCGGTCGCCGAGAAGTACATCAAGGTCGACCCGATGAAGGAGGCCCGCTGGTATCCGACGCTCACCACCCTGAGCGACGGGAAGATCCTCAGCGTCTCCGGGCTCGACGACATCGGGCAGCTGGTGCCGGGCAAGAACGAGGTCTTCGACCCCAAGACCAAGAAGTGGACGTACACGGACAAGGTCCGGCAGTTCCCGACCTACCCCGCGCTGTTCCTGATGCAGAACGGCAAGATCTTCTACTCGGGCTCGAACGCGGGCTACGGGCCGGACGACGTCGGCCGTGAGCCGGGCGTCTGGGACGTGGAGAGCAACAAGTTCACCAAGGTGCCCGGGCTGAGCGACCCCAAGCTGCTGGAGACCTCCGGGACCGTGCTGCTGCCGCCGGCGCAGGACGAGAAGTACATGGTGATCGGCGGCGGCGGGGTCGGCGAGTCCAAGCGGTCCAGCGAGAAGACCCGGATCGTCGACCTCAAGGCGGACGACCCGAAGTTCGAGGACGGGCCGAGCCTGGAGAAGGGCACGCGGTACGCGCAGGCGTCGATCCTGCCGGACGACTCCGTGCTGGTGTCCGGCGGTTCGCAGGACTACCGCGGGCGCGGCGACTCCAACATCCTCCAGGCGCGGCTCTACGACCCGTCGGGCAACGGGTTCGAGCGGGTCGCCGATCCGCTGGTCGGGCGGAACTACCACTCCGGGTCGATCCTGCTGCCCGACGGGCGGGTGATGTTCTTCGGGTCGGACTCCCTGTACGGGGACAAGGGGAACACGAAGCCGGGGACGTTCGAGCAGCGGATCGAGATCTACACGCCGCCGTATCTCTACCGAGGGGCGCAGCCGTCGTTGTCCGGGGGGCCGGAGACGATTGCCCGGGGGGCCTCGGGGACGTTCACCTCGCAGCACGCCTCGTCGATCAAGAAGGTGCGCTTGATTCGGCCGAGTGCGGCCACGCATGTGACGGACGTGGACCAGCGGTCGATCGCGCTGGACTTCAAGGCGTCGGGGAACAAGATCACCGTGACGGTGCCGAAGAACAAGAATCTGGTGCAGTCGGGGTGGTACATGCTGTTCGTGGATGACGATCAGGGGACGCCGAGCAAGGCGCAGTGGGTTCGGGTGCCGTAAGGGTTCGTTGTCGGCTGCGGCGCCGTCGTGGCTGGTCGCGCAGTTCCCCGCGCCCCTGAGGGGCGCGGGGATTGCCGTTGCCTGGAAGGCGCCGCTACTCCCGCGCCCCTAGGTGTCCGATCCTTGCGCCAGTTTCAAGGCGTACTCGGGCCACCACTCGCCCGCCTTCGGGCCGCCCTTGCATTCGCCGTCCGACTCTCCGGGCCGCTTGACCCAGACGTAGGCGTCGACCAGGGGGTCTGCCGTCTTCGTCGTCGGGGGCTCGCCGAGGGCCCGGCCGGGTGGGTTGCACCAGCGTTCGTCGGGGTTGCCCTCTTCGTAGGGGCCGTTGCCGTTGCGGCTGGTGTCGATGACGAAGGGTTTGTTGCCGACCTTGGCGGAGAGTTCCTTGCCGTAGGCGATGGAGTCGTCGGTGGAGTAGAAGTTGGAGACGTTGACCGAGAAGCCGTCGGCGCGGTCGACGCCGGCGCGCTGGAGGGGTTGGGAGATGTCGTCGGGCTTGCCCCAGCCGGCGTTGCCCGCGTCCAGGTAGACCTTGGTGTTCTTCAGGGACTTGAGCTTCTCGACGGCGCCCTTGAGCAGGTCGTAGCGCTCCTCGTGGAACTCCTCGGGCGTGCAGTTGTCGACCATGTGGAGCACGGCGTCCGGTTCCAGGATCACCGTGGCGGGACGGTCGCCGATGCCCTTGGCGAGGCCGTCGATGAAGGACCGGTAGGCGTTGCCGTCGGCGGCGCCGCCGCCCGAGAACTGGCCGCAGTCGCGGTGCGGGATGTTGTAGACGACGAGCAGGGCGTCACGGTCGGCCTTGGCGGCGGCCTCGGTGTAACCGCGGGCCTGTTCCTCGGAGTTCTCCGGGACGATCCACTCGGCGGCCGGCTGCTCGGCGATCTTGCGGATCTGTTCGGCGTCCTGCTTCTTGCCGGCCTTCTCAAGGGCCGCCACCTGCTTGGCCGCGTTGCCGTCCGGGTTGACCCAGAACGGATCGGTCGCCTTGGGCTGTTGGGTGATGCCCGCTCCGGCGTCGGCCCCCTCGCTCTCCTTGCTCTTGTCTCCGTCCCCCGACGAGGAACATCCCGCGATCAGCAGTGCCGCCCCCAGCACCACCGCGGAAGCCCCCGTGCGGGAAACCCTCCTGGCCCCCCTGCTGACGTACATCCAACTCCCCCTTGGGTGCACCGTTCCAAGTCTCAATCCTGACACACCCGTCGCGCCGCCCACGAGGTCGTCCCAGCCTTGTCCAAGACCTGTTACGGCCACGATCGCCGGGGTAACCGCGCGCCTGTACGGGGGCGCTCGTCACCGGAAGGGGAGTGCTCAGGCATGCAGTACACCACCAGGGAGATCCAGCTGGCCGCGGCACTGGTGGAAGCGGCCGACACACTCGTCGAGGATTTCGACGTCACCCGACATTTAGAACGGACGTCCGATCGCTGTGTGGAGCTGCTCGCGGCCCGTACCGCCGGGGTGATGCTGATCGACGGGGACCGGGCGGTGTCCCTGGCGGCCAGCAGCCGGAACCAGCGCGTGGCGCTCGATCTGCTGGAGGCACAGCACGGCGGCGGCCCCTGTCTGGAGAGCTACGGCTCCGGACGGCCGGTACCGCCCGTCTCCATCCGCACCGCCCATGTGGGCGCCCGCTGGCCCACCTTCACCGAGCGGGCGCTCCGGCACGACATCGTGGCGACCTACGCCGTGCCGCTGCGCTGCCGCGAGACCCTGCTCGGCGCCCTCAACGTGTTCGTGCCGACCCTTCCCGCCAACGACCCGCCGGGCGACTGGGCCCCGGAGGTGCTCGTGGCCCAGGCCCTCGCCGACGCCGCCGCCGTCGGTCTGCACAACCACCGCGCCTACAGCCGGTCGCTGACCCTGTCCGGGCAGTTGCAACAGGCCCTGTCCAGCAGGGTCCGCATCGAACAGGCCAAGGGCATGCTCGCCGAGCGCTGGCGGGTCGGTGCCGACCAGGCGTTCATCGCGCTCCGGCAGTACGCGCGCCGGCACCGGCTGCCGCTGGACCGGGTGGCGAGCGCGGTCATCGAGCGTGTGGCGGACGACGACGCCCTGCGCAGGGAGGCCGAGGGCTCGCTGCCCGGCTCGCCGGGCGGAACGCCGTAGGGCCTCGCTTCGCCACGGGGTGTGCGGGACGGGTGGTCGGGGGCCCGGTCCGCGCCCGCGGAACGGCCTCCATGGGTGGTCCGTCGGCCATTCGGGGCGCGAACCGGCCGCCCCCCGTGTCGCAGACGACCGGTCGACCGGCTCGCAGCCCTTCGACGACCTGCGTGGATGACGCAGAGCCACCGGTCCGGGACTTGGCGTCCATCACCCTCTAGGCCCGGGCGCTCATTCGTTCTAAAGTCTTCTCATACGGCCCCAGCCCCCGGCCAAGCATTCACCCACCGTGGTTTTCGCAGCCTCCCGCGCCGGTCGCCGGGTTACTCCCGCAACCCGTGCGCCCGCGGTTGAGGACCAGCCCGGTCGGCGGCTTTGGGGGGAGCGGGCCGCCGACCGGGCCAGGTGCTCCACCGTCCCGAGGGCGGTCACAGGCCGGTTCCGGTGAGATACGCCGAGACGATCACGTTCGCCGTGTAGCTGCGGCTCGCCCGGTCGAAGGTGCCGCCGCAGGTGATGAGCCGCAGTTCCGCCCGGCCGGTCTCCCGGGGGCCGTAGGCCTGCCGGGCGTCGAAGCGGTCGCGGGTGAGGACCTGGACGTCGTCGACGGTGAACTCGGCGACCCGGCCGTCGTCCCGGATCACCCGGACCGTCTCGCCGGGCTTCATCGCGCTGATCTTGTAGAAGACGGCCGGCCGGGTCTCGGTGTCGACGTGTCCCACCATCAGCGCGGTCCCGGCCGCGCCCGGCGTCGCGCCGGCCGCGTACCAGCCGACCACGCCGGCCTGGTCGTAGGGCGGCGGGTCGATCGCGCCCTGGCCGTCGAGGCCGCGGGCCACCACCGGTGCCTGCACTCCCAGGTCGGGGATGTCGAGGCGTTGCGGCAGCGCGGCACCGAGCGGGCGGTGCGCGGGCGGCAGCTCGACCTGCGGCGGCCGTCCGACCGCGGCCATGTCACCGGTGGCCGGCCCGGATATCCCGTGGCGTACGTCGGTCACCTCGCGCCCCCACAGCCACAGCCCGAGCAGCAGGACCGCCCAGGCGAGGCCGGTCAGCATCCGGCCGGTGCCGCGGGGGCGTTCCCGGTCGGCGGGGTGCGAGGGGTCGGAGAAGCGTTCGTGGTCCGGCATGGCGGGTCAGCCCGTCCTGCGGCTCCGGCGGCTGCCGAGCAGCACGACGGCCAGCGCGGCGACCCCGGCGAGCACCAGTCCGGTCACGGCGTGCCCCGTGCCGGGCCCTGTCGGGCGGGCGTCGGCGGTGTCCGCCGCGGCGAGCCGGGCGGTGCCGCCGCCTCCGGCGAGCACGGGGGCGACCGGCGAGGCGGGGGTGGTGGGACGACCCTCGTCCGGCTTGCCCGGTGTGTCGGTGCCGACGGTGATCGTGCCCTTGACCTCGAAGTCGACGCAGGTGATCTTCACGTCGTAGGAGCCGGGCTCGATCGTGGAACGGACCTGGGTCTGGCCGGCGAGCGTGCCGTCGGCGCCGGTGAGCCGGGCGTCCGCGACGAACGCGGCCGACGCGGCGGTGGCCGATCTCCCGGTGCAGCCGCTCACCCGCAGCGCGACCTCGGCGCCGGGGGCGGGGGACGACGGGGTGACCGAGACGCTGCCGCCGTCCGCCGCGTGGGCGGCCGGGGTGAGAGCGGTGACGGCCAGGGCGGTGGCACAGAGAGTGAGGCGTAGGGAACCCATCGTGAACCTCCAGATATCTGGAGCGTCCCTCTCGGGCGGCGGCCCCGCATCCGCAGCGGGGCCGCACTGCTCCGTACGGGTCATGTTCGTGCCCCGGCGGGTTTCAGATCCGCTCGACCAGGTCCGCGATCGAGTCCACGATCCTGGACGGCCGGTACGGGAAGTCCTCGACCTGGTCGGGCCGGGTCAGTCCGGTGAGCACCAGGAACGTCTGCATCCCGGCCTCCATCCCGGCGAGGACGTCGGTGTCCATCCGGTCCCCGATCATGGCGCTG
Source organism: Streptomyces lincolnensis (assembly GCF_001685355.1). Lineage (GTDB taxonomy): Bacteria > Actinomycetota > Actinomycetes > Streptomycetales > Streptomycetaceae > Streptomyces > Streptomyces lincolnensis. Next base: position 3,881,077 of record NZ_CP016438.1, read on the forward strand.
GTCTCGGAGTGCGCGCCGATCGCGTTGAGGCCGGTCCGCATCATCAGCGGGTTCGGCTTGCCCGCGAAGTAGGGCTGCTTGCCGGTCGCCTTGGTGATCAGCGCGGCGACGGCGCCGGTCGCGGGCAGCGGGCCCTCGGCGGAGGGGCCCGTCTCGTCGGGGTTGGTGGCGATGAAGCGGGCGCCGCCCTCGATCAGCCGTACGGCCTTGGTCATGGCCTCGAAGGAGTAGGTCCGCGTCTCGCCGAGGACGACGTAGTCCGGCTCGTGGTCGGTGAGGATGTAGCCGATGTCGTGCAGCGCGGTCGTCAGCCCCGCCTCGCCGATGACGTACGCCGATCCGCCCGGCCGCTGGTCGTCCAGGAACTGGGCGGTGGCCAGCGCCGAGGTCCAGATCGACTCGACCGGCACCTCCAGGCCCATGCGGCGCAGCCGGGCGTGCAGGTCGCGCGGGGTGTAGATCGAGTTGTTGGTGAGGACCAGGAAGGGCCTGCCGGACTCGCGCAACTTCTTCAGGAAGGCGTCGGCGCCGGGGATCGGTACGCCCTCGTGGATGAGCACACCGTCCATGTCGGTGAGCCACGACTCGATGGGCCTGCGGTCTGCCATGTGCGGGATCTCCTGCCGTACGCATGTACGCGTTGCTGCGTGGGCCCAGAGTAGACAGTGGCCGGATCTTGGGGGAATGGCCAGTTCGGGGCGGGCTTGCGGGGCGGGCTTACGGGAGGGCGGGTCAGCGGCGTCTGCGGACCGGCAGGAGGACGGCGCCGGTGATGAGGAGGAGGGCGGCCGTGGCGAGGGCGGCGAGGGTGGGGCCGACGCCGGTGCGGGCGAGTTCGTCGGCGAAGGGGAGGCCGTCCGGGGCGTCGGGGTTCGGGGCGGGGTCGGCGTCGATGGTGAAGCGGTAGTCGTTCGACTGCCCCACCCACTCGCCGTCGCCGTCGTGCCGTTGTACGACGGCCGCGTTGGCGGTGACCCGGTTCGCCACGGCGTCCGAGGTGACCGCGAGGCGCACCTTCACGGTGAGCGTCCGGCCGGGGCCGACCGTGAAGCCGGGGAAGCCGCCGCGCTCGTCGGCGAGGACGCCGACGAGTTCGTCCGCGTCGGTCTCCTCGAAGCGGACCGGGTGGGGGCGGTCCCCGTCATAGAACTCCAGCCGGGGCTGGGCGGGTGCCAGTGCCCGCTCGCCGTCGACCAGGACGATCACGGGGTGGATGTTTCCGCAGGTCCGGGCGGTGGTGTTGGTGAGGTCCAGATACCAGGTGCCGTAGCCGCCCCCCGCCTCGTAGGCGTTCGGGCCGCCGTGGACACGGGTGGTGAGCGGGAAGCCGCGCTCCCCGGAGGTGGCGCACGAGGAGGGTCCGGAGTGGGCCTGCGCCGACGTGGGCAGCAGTGCGGCGGCTGCCGCGAGACAGAGACAGGCGGTCATGGGCAGTCGCATGAACACATGACCATGCCGGAGGCGCGGGCCGACCGGGCGACGCCGCTCCGTACGGCCACACAAGTCCCCTCGATCAGCGCAGGCCCCCGACGTCGGCCTCGCCAGGCCCGAGTGCGAGCACGGGGAGCCGGCGTCAACCGTCTGCCGTCTGCCGTCTGCCGGACCGAACGCGGGGCGCCGGCGTCAGCCGTCCGCCAAGCCGAACAACGGCGCCAACAGCAACTGCGCCGCACCCTCAGCGACCCCGCCGGAGGCGATGCGCACCGGCACGACGACATCCCCACCGGACACGCCCGCGACAACCACCACCCGCGCAAACCCCGAACAGCGAAGACACACCCGCGTCAACCGCCCCCCGGCCCGACCGCGGAGCACCCGCGTCAACCGTCCGCCCGCCCGAACAACGGCGCCAGCAACAACTGCGCCGCCCCCTCCGCGACCCCGCCGGAGGCGATGCGCACCGGCACGGCCTGCTCGTTCCCGGCGCGTTCGCCGATCACCGCGGAGACTCCTCGTACGAAGGTGTCGGGGTCCGCGAGGACCGTGCGGCCGCCGAGCAGCACCAGGTCGATGTCCAGCAGGCCCACGAGGTTGGCGGCCCCCGCGCCGAGTACCCGCGCCGCTTCTCCCGGCTCGCCCCGGGCCACGGCCCCGAGGCACAGCGCCTCGACGCAGCCCCGGTTGCCGCAGCCGCACGGCGGCCCGTCCAACTGGATGACCTGGTGTCCGAACTCCCCCGCCCCGGTCCGGGCGCCCCGGTGCACGGCCCCGCCGATGACGAGCCCGGCGCCGAGCCCGGTACCGAGGTGCAGATAGGCGAACGACCCGCCGGGACCGCCCTCGCCCGACACGGCCAGGCCCAGCGCCGCCGCGTTGGTGTCCTTGTCCACCACGACCGGCACCCCGAGCCGCCGCTCCAGCGCCGCCCGCAGCGGGAAGCCGTCCCACTCGGGGAATCCGGTCACCCGGTGCAGGACTCCCCGGGCGTGGTCGAGGGGTCCGGGGAGGGCCACTCCGACGCCCAGGAGGGAGGGAAGGGCGGGGAGGAGGGCGCCCGTCGTCCGGGGGGCCTGCGCCGACGGGGAGGGCTGCCCCGCCTTCCGGGGCCCCGCCACCCACTCCCCCACCAGCCGCTCGGTCTCCGCCGCCACCGCCCCCACCACGGCCTGGGCACCCGCGCCCAGGTCCAGGGGAGCGCGCCGCTCGCTCACCACGCTGCCGTCGAGATCGACGAGCAGGGTGCGCAGTTCGTCGCGGTCGAGGTGGGCGCCGACGGCGTGCCCCGCTTCCGGGACGAGCCGCAGGACCGTCCGGGGCTTGCCGCCGGTGGAGGCGCGGCGGCCCGCCTCCGCCGCGAGGCCGTCCTCCCGCAGCCGCCCGGTGATCTTGCTGACGGCCTGGGGGGTGAGTCCCGTGCGCTCGGCGAGCTCAAGGCGGCTGATGCCCTCCGCCCCCGCCCGCCGGAGCAGGCCGAGCACGAGCGCGGTGTTGTGGCTGCGCAGGGCCAGCAGGTTCACGCCGCCGTTCGTCCTGTTCACGTCGGCCATTGTCCCTGCTACTTGCACTTTGGCAACAGCGTTGCGAAAGTGGGGGCATGACTGGCACCCCTCTCCGCGTCGGCCTCGTCGGCTACGGCCTCGCCGGCTCCGTCTTCCACGCCCCGCTGATCGCCGCGACCGAGGGCCTCGCCCTGGACACGGTGGTGACGTCGAACCCCGAGCGGCAGGCGCAGGCCCGCGCCGAGTTCCCCGCGGTACGCACGGTCGCCACCCCGGACGAGCTGCTGGACCGGGCCGCCGAGCTGGACCTGATCGTGATCGCGTCCCCCAACAAGACGCACGTCGCGCTCGCCACCGCCGCCCTCAAGGCCGGTCTGCCGGTCGTGGTCGACAAGCCGATCGCAGGCACGGCCGCCGAGGCACGCGAGCTCGCCGCCCTGGCCGAGGACCGCGGCCTGCTCCTCTCGGTCTTCCAGAACCGCCGCTGGGACAACGACTTCCTGACCCTGCGCGGCCTCCTGGCCGACGGCGAGCTGGGCGACGTATGGCGCTTCGAGTCCCGCTTCGAGCGCTGGCGGCCGCAGACGAAGGGCGGCTGGCGGGAGTCCGGCGACCCGGCAGAGATCGGAGGTCTGCTCTACGACCTCGGCAGCCACGTCGTGGACCAGGCACTGGTCCTCTTCGGCCCCGCCGCCTCCGTGTACGCCGAGGCGGACCTCCGCCGCCCGGGCGCCGAGGCGGACGACGACACGTTCATCGCGATCACGCACGCCAACGGCGTCCGCTCCCACCTGTACGTCTCCGCGACGACCGCCCAACTCGGCCCGCGCTTCCGGGTGCTGGGCTCGAAGGCGGGATACGTCAAGTACGGCCTCGATCCGCAGGAGGCGGCCCTGAAGGAGGGCGAGCGCCCCGGCACCGCGGCCGAGTGGGGCCGGGAGCCCGAGTCCCTGTGGGGCCGTGTCGGCGCCGGCGAGTCCCCGCTGACGGGTGGCGGACATGCGCAACCGACCCTGCCGGGCGACTACCCGGCTTACTATGCGGCCGTGGCGAAAGCCCTGCTCGACGGCGGTCCCAACCCGGTGACCGCACTGGAGGCGGCCGCCGCCCTCGACGTACTGGAGGCGGCCCGCCGTTCGGCCCACGACGGAGTGGCGGTGAAGCTGTGACGCACAGCGGCGAGTTGACCCCCAAGATCCACCCCGAGCTGACCCCGCCGATCGAGGAACTGGAGGCGCAGGAACGCCACCTGGTCTTCCGGCAGTTCACCCACGAGGACGCCTGGGCGCTGGGCTCGCTCCTGGTCGAGCTGGCCCGGGAGCGGCAGGCCCCGGTCGCCATCGACATCCACCGCTCCGGCCAGCAGCTCTTCCACGCGGCCCTGCCCGGCTCGACCCCGGACAACGACGCCTGGATCGTCCGCAAGCGCCGGGTCGTCGAACGCTACGGCTCCCCCTCCTACCTGGTCGGCGCCCGCTTCCGCGCCAAGGGCTCGTCCTTCGAGGAGTCCTCCCGCCTGGACCCCGACGAGTACGCGGCCCACGGCGGCTCCTTCCCGATCACCGTCGAGGGAGTCGGAGTCATCGGCTCGGTGACGGTGAGCGGACTGCCCCAACTGGCGGACCACCGGCTCGTGGTGGAGGCGCTGGAGGAGTTCCTCAAGCGCTGACGGGAAGATCTCGGGGCTCCCTCCGGTTGGCACGGCTGTACGCCCGCAACGCACATCGACCGGAACATCGACCGGAGGGAAACCCCCACTCATGACTGACGCCTTGAAGGAAACCGTCGGACGGTACGGCATCTGGAGCGCCGCCCTGCGCGCCGACGACCCGTCCCGGAGCGGTGAACTCGCCGAGGCGGTCGCGGAGTTGGAGGAACTGGGATACGGCGCCGTCTGGCTCGGCGGCAACACCTCTGCCCGCGACGCCGCCCCGCTGATCGAGGCGACCTCCCGGATCGTGGTCGGCACCAGCATCCAGAGCATCTGGGAGCACGAGCCCGCCGCCACCGCCGCGAGCTTCGCCGACCTCGACTCCGCCCACCCCGGCCGCTTCGCCCTGGGCCTCGGCGTCAGCCACGCCAAGCTCGCCGAGCAGTACCGGCGCCCCTACTCGGCCCTGGTCTCCTACCTGGACGCCCTGGACGAGGCGGACCACCCCGCCGACCGCCGCCTCCTGGCCGCCCTCGGCCCGAAGACCATCGACCTCGCCCGGGACCGCGCCGCCGGCTCGATCCCGTACCTGGTCACCGCCGACCACACGGCCACGTCCCGCGAGCGCCTCGGCGATGCCCCGCTCCTGGCCCCGGAGCTGAAGGTCGTCCTCGAAGCCGACCCGGCCCGCGCCCGCACCCTGGCCCGCGACTACCTCGCCATGTACCTGGCCCTCCCCAACTACACCAACAACTTCCTCCGCAACGGCTTCACCGAGGACGACGTGGCGAACGGCGGCAGCGACCGCCTCGTCGACGCGGTCTTCGCCTGGGGCGACGAGACCCGCATCCGCACCCGCGTCGAGGAGTTCCACAAGGCGGGCGCGGACCACGTGGCGTTGCAGATCGTGGACGGCGGAACGAGGACGTCCCTCCCGAGGGAGGCCTGGCGCAAGCTGGCTTCGCTGCTCGCGTGAGCTGAGGCTTTTAGGGGCGCGGGGAACTGCGCGACAAGCCACGACGGACGCGCACCCGCCGAACAACCGCAGTCCCCCGCCCCTTAGGCATCTTCAGGCATCTTTGAACTCCTGCCGCTGACGCCCGAGCCCTGAAATCTCCAGCTCCACAACATCCCCGGCCCGAAGGAACGGCTTCGGCTCAGGCTCCCCCAGCGCAACCCCCGCCGGCGTCCCCGTATTGATCACATCACCCGGGTACAGCGTCATGAACTGACTGACATACCGCACGACTTCCCCCACCGCGAAGATCTGCTCCGCCGTGGTCCCGTCCTGCTTCTGCTCCCCGTTGACCCACAGCTTGAGCGAGAGATCCTGCGGGTCGGGCACCTCGTCCGCGGTCACCAGCCACGGCCCGAGGGGATTGAACGTCTCGCAGTTCTTTCCCTTGTCCCACGTCCCGCCGCGCTCGATCTGGAACTCCCGCTCGGACACGTCGTGCGACACCGCGTACCCGGCGACATGCCCCAGCGCGGCCTCGGCCGACTCCACGTACCGGGCCGTACGTCCGATGACGACGGCCAGCTCGACCTCCCAGTCGGTCTTCACCGACTTCCGGGGGATGAGCACGGTGTCGTGGGGTCCCACGACCGTGTCCGCGGCCTTGAAGAAGATCACCGGCTCGGCGGGCGGCTCGGCGCCGGTCTCGCGGGCGTGGTCGTGGTAGTTCAGCCCGATGCACACGATCTTGCCGATCCGTGCGAGCGGCGGCCCGACGCGCAGCCCGGTGGCGTCCAACGCGGGCAGCTCACCGGCCGCGGCGGCCGCACGCACCCGGCCGAGCGCCTCGTCGTCGGCGAGCAGCGCTCCGTCGATGTCCGGGACGATGCCGGACAGATCCCGCAGCACTCCCTCGGCATCGAGCAGCGCGGGCGTCTCCGCTCCCGCCGTACCGACTCGCAGCAGCTTCATGGTCACTATCTCCCTCGATCGCGGGCGTCGACCGATGGGTGCAGCCATCGGATGACTGGTCGATCCTCCAAGCTGGGCGTCCGCTCCGCAATACCCGGTTCACGGACTGGACGGGGGCCACCTCCGAGGTGCCGAGGTCAGCGGTACAGCGCCGCCCGCTCCACCGCGCTCCACGTCGTGCTGGTCACCACGTACAGCGCGGCGGCCAGGGGCACCACCGCCACGGTGAAGAGCGTGAAGAAGGACATGAACGGCATGACCTTGCTCATCGCGCCCATCCCGGGCATCTGCTGGCCGTCCCCCACCGGCACCGCCGGATTCGTGGCCATCATCCGCTTCGTGCGCCGGAAGTTGAAGGAGGCCACGGTGGCGACGATGACGAACAGCGCGAGGTAGACGAGCCCGGCGCCGCCGAGGAACCCGCCGGTGCCGAGCGCGTCCGCCCAGCGGTCGCCGAGGGGCGCGGCGAAGAGCTGGTGGGTGAGCAGTTCGTTGGCCTGTCCGCCGATCGTCGTGTTGGAGAACAGGTGGTAGAGGAGGAAGAACGCGGGCAGCTGGAACAGGCTGGGCAGGCAGCCGGACAGCGGCGAGACCTTCTCCGCCGCGTGCAGTTCCATCACCGCCTTCTGGAGCTTCTGCGGATCCTTGCCGTGCTTCTTCCGCAGCTCGGCGATCTTCGGCCGCAGTTCGACCTGGGCCTTCTGCCCGCGCGCCGCCGCCCGGGACAGGGGATGCACGAGGAGTCGTACGAACGCGGTGAACAGGACGATCGCGGCGGCGGCCGCGGTGGCGCCGAACAGCGGGTGGAGCAGGTCGGCCAGGCGCTGGACCAGGTCGGCGAAAACGGACATGGGTGAGCCCTCCGGGGGTCTCGTCGTGCCGGAAACAGGAACGGCGGCATGACGACCCGCGTGGGGCCAGAGGTGTGGGTGGGAGTGCTCTACGTGCCCTACGCGACGGTCGCCGGGAGGGCGAGTCCGGGAGCTCGGGGGCGCCTGCGCCCCTTGGCGTCGGGATCGCGTTGCGGCAGGAAGGCCGTACGGCGGGCGCGGTCGCGGATGGCCGTACGCACGCGTGTGGGCTGTACGGCGGGGGCGGCGCGCGAGGCGAGGAGCGAGCAGGCGGCGAAGGCGGAGCCGGCCGCGGCGGTCGCGGCGAGGGCGACGGCGGCCGAGAGGCTGCCGGTGTCGAGCAGGACGATGTCGAGGACCAGAAGCAGCAGCACGGCGGCGGGCCGCGGGTTGGTCCAGCTGCGGATCATCGGCCGCTCCCCCCTCTCGCCTTCACTCTCGTGTCACTCTCTCCCTCACCGAACGTTTGTCCTCCGTCGGTTATACCTGATCGGTCCCCGATCGTCCGCAGGAGGCGCTTGCCCGGCTCGTTCGATACTTCGTACACAGGTTTTAAAAAGGGCTGCCACAACTATCGACAAGCCCACTCACCGCACCCGATGCTTCCTCCTGGCATGAGCAGAACAGGCCGGAACGTCTGGTTCAGGGACCGGCGTTCCTTCGAATCGGAGAAGCCATGATCCGACGCAGAACCCTGCTCGCGGCCGCGGGCGGCACCGTCCTCGGCAGCGCGCTGGCGACAGGGACCGCCCACGCGGACGCCACCATCGCCGTGAACCCCGGGACGTCGTACGGCACCTGGGAGGGCTGGGGCACCTCCCTCGCCTGGTGGGCCAACGTCTTCGGCGCCCGGGACGACTTCGCCGACATCTTCTTCACCACCAAGTCGACGTCCTACAACGGCACGTCGCTCCCCGGCCTCGGCATGAACATCGCCCGCTACAACCTGGGCGCGTGCAGCTGGAACAGCGTGGGCGGCCAGTCGATGGCCGCCTCGCCCAACATCCCCGCCTTCAAGCAGATCGAGGGCTTCTGGCAGGACTGGAACAACGAGGACCCGGCGTCCGGCGCCTGGAAGTGGACCGCGGACGCCAACCAGCGGGCGATGCTGGGCAAGGCGGTGTCCCGGGGCGCGACCACCGAGCTCTTCGCCAACTCCCCCATGTGGTGGATGTGCCAGAACCACAACCCCTCCGGCGCCTCGGGCGGCGGCAACAACCTCCAGACCTGGAACTACCGCCAGCACGCCTCCCACCTGGCCGCCGTCGCCCTGCGCGCGAAGAACAACTGGGGCGTGAACTTCGCGACCGTCGACCCCTTCAACGAGCCCTCGTCCTCCTGGTGGACGGCGACCGGGACGCAGGAGGGCTGCCACATGGACGCGACGGTCCAGGCGGCCGTACTGCCGTACATGCGCAGCGAGTTGGACAGCCGCGGCCTCACCGGCGTCCGTATCTCGGCGTCGGACGAGACGAGCTACGACCTGGCGCGCACGACGTGGGGATCCTTCTCGTCCTCCACGAAGGCCCTGGTGAACCAGTTCAACGTGCACGGCTACCAGGGCTCCGGCGGCCGACGCGACCTCCTCTACACGGACGTCGTGACCACGTCCGGCAAGAAGCTGTGGAACTCGGAGACGGGCGACGGCGACGGCACCGGCTACACCATGGCCGCCAACCTCCTGTCCGACTTCCGCTGGCTGCACCCGACGGCCTGGGTCTACTGGCAGGTCATGGACCCGACGGCGGGCTGGGGAGTGATCAAGTACGACGCGAGCACCCTGCAAGCGGGCGCGATCGAGACGAAGTACTACGTGCTGGCCCAGTTCAGCCGCCACCTCCGCCCCGGGATGCGCATCCTCGACACGGGCGTGAGCTACGCGGTCGCGGGCTACGACGCGAGCGCCCGCCGCCTGGTCATCGTGGCCCTGAACACCTCCACCTCCGCCCAGACCCTGACCTTCGACCTGTCCCGCTTCACCACGGTCACCGGCGGCTCGGGCGGCGTGGTCCCGCGCTGGAACACGGTGACGACCGGCGGCGACAAGTACGCGTCGTACTCGAACACGTTCCTGAGTGGCAAAACGGTGGCGGTGCCGTTCGCGGCGAAGGCGGTGCAGACGCTCCAGATCGACGGGGTGACGATATGACGATATAGGCGCGGTGTGGGAGAGCGTGGGAGAGCTGTGCGGGCCGATGCGCCGATTGTGGCGCTGGCCTGCACTTCTCTCTCCTTCTCCGCGGCTCGGCAGTACGGTGTCACCCATGCGCCCCGACACGCCCGCCGAGAACGTCGACCACACCGCCGAAGCGGCACGCCTGGAGCGGACCGCCGGCCTGTACCCCGAGGACGCCGAAGCCCTGCTGCTACAGGCCGCGGCCCACCTCGAACTGGCCGGCGCCCGCCCCGCCGCGTCCACCCTCTACGACCGCCTGCTGTCCTCCCGCGTCAGCCTGGAGAACCCCTACCTGGTCCGGGCCCTCAAGGCCGCCAACCTGTGGGAGTACGGCCACGAGGCGGAGGCCAGGGCCATCATCGAGGGCGTCCGGGCGGCCTCCCCCCGCGACCCCGCCCCCTGGGTGATCGTCGCCGAGGCCCTCGAATCCCACGACGAGCTGGAGCAGGCCCAGGAGGCGTTCACGGAGGGCGCGCGGCTGCTCCTGACAGGCGTCACGGACCCGCCGTACTCGACCCACCCCCTGCTCTTCGGCCGCCACCGGGTCCGCCGCATGCTCGGCCTCCCCCACGACGAGTGGGACGCCCTCGCCGACACCTTCAACTCCTCCCCCGTCTCCCTCGACGAACTCCACGACCCCAAGCGCGTCTGGTCCCTCGGCTCGGACAACCCCGCGGAACTGGAGGCCGAGATCTCCCGCCTCCGAGCGGAACTCGGCACCTACCGCGAGGCCCTGTCCCGCCCGTTCCCGGTGGCGGTCCTGCACTGGTCGGCGGGCGAACTGTCGGAACTGGTGTCGTCGTACCCGACCCTTGAGGCTGAGTACCCCTCCCACGAGGAACACCTGGCGACGATAGAGGCGTCGCTGCGCGAGCTGGCGTCTTCCGGCACCCCGAACCTGGGCATCGTCACGGGCACGGTCCCCTCCTACGAGGCTTTCGCGGCGTCAGAGGGGTCGTCCCCGGGGGATGCGACGCTGCTGCCGCAGTACGCGACGACACTGGCGGCGCGGGGGCGGGCGGTGGAGTGGCCACCGCAGCGGGGGACGGTTTGTTGGTGTGGGTCGGGGGCGGCGTACGAGGAGTGCCACGGGGAGTAGCGAGCCGCCCAACCACAAACGGTCCGGACCGCCCACGCGCCGCCGGCCGTGGGCGGTAGGCCGAACCACTGCCGCCCCACAAGCCGCCGAACCGACCCGGCGTGCATGCGAAACGCGACCGCGCCCCCACCCCCGGCCCCCCCTCATCAACCGGCACCACCCCTCCACCTGGCCACCCACTCCCCAGGCCGCCCGCTCGCTTCTCCCCTGTGCCGGAGCGCCCCGGGTCAAGGGTGGCCCGCAGGGCCATCGCCGAAGGCGACGCGACCGCAGGGAGCGCCCTTGAGGCGGGGCGTGGAGGCACGACACTGGCAAAGAAGCGGGCGGCCCAACGGCATCCGCCGTAGAAGGCCAAGCGGGCCCAGACAGTCGGCAGAGACTCCTAGCAGCAGCACGTCGTGAGCCTCCAACGGACCCACCTGCCCGCGCCCCCTCCCCAGTACTACGCTCAGTTGCGTGTCCGAAGATCCTGAGTGGGAAGCACCAGAAGGTTCCTGGGCTTCCTCTGCCGCCCGCCGTCGCAACATGCAGGCGATCCGCAGCCGCGACACGAAACCCGAGAAACTGATCCGCCGACTAGTTCATGCCCAAGGCCTGCGCTACCGCGTTGCGGCACGTCCTCTGCCCGATCTTCGCCGAACAGCGGACATGGTGTTCCGTCCGGTCAAGGTAGCCGTCTTCATCGACGGGTGTTACTGGCACGGATGCCCCGAGCACTACGTACCGCCGAGGACTAATCCCGGCTACTGGTCGGAAAAGGTCGTCCGCAATGTAAAACGGGACCGTGATACCGATCAGCGGCTCGAAGAAGCTGGGTGGCTCGTGCTCCGCTTCTGGGAGCACGAGCCGTCAGGCGCCTGCGCGGACAAGATTGCTGCGACGGTCATCCGCAGGCGGAACGCTATTGACATGGGGTTGACCTGATACCGGAAATGTCATTTGCTCTACCTGTGGCGCATCCGCAACGGATGCGCCAGTATTCATTTCATACTCTCTAAGAAGTTCATTGCGGCTCTCCGGCTGGAGTACAGCAGCAATAGCACGCCCTATTGCCTCAGCAACCGGAGGCGGAAAAGCGTTTCCAACCTGGCGATATTGGGCGGTCTTTCTTCCCTGGAATTTCCAGCCTGGCGGGAAGCCCTGAATGAGTGCGGCCTGCTCAACAGTCAACATGGGGCCAGCGGGGCGGAAAAGGTCGCGCTGCGGATCACATTCCTTGGGATCATTGGCAACACCCATTCCATCAACCCCAAGGACCTCCCACGCCCGCTTAGCCCTGGTCGGCCCTAGGTCAGCCCCACCATGCTTCTTCGACCCCCCGACCAGAGTCGGAGCGACTCCCTTGCCCAACTCAGCCGCCCTGGAAGCTTTCCGAAGCCAGTCCCGGAAAACATCCTTTCCGGTGCGCTCTCCTGGCTTGGCGCGCTCTCCATACATGTTTTTCGTCCAGTACTTCCGGCAGCGCGCTTCCATACTGACGGAAAGTTCCTCAACAACTGTCGCCTGCTTCCCCTTCACCCTGGACGGCCACACAAACTCAGCACCGGAAGCATCCGCCTCATCCTTGTGGATCACAACCAAGATAGCTCGCGGACGAAGCTGAGGAACGCCGAAATTGCTTGCATCGACCCGTCGCCAGACCTTCCGCATAGCGCGGTCTTGCTCTTCGGCCGACCAGCTCTTCTTGACTTCTGGAACGATATATCCGAGATCGCGAAGCTCACTCAGAATATCCCTGCGGTAATCAATAAAAACCTCCGGGGGTTCCAGGATCCCCCGGACATTTTCAATCATGACCGCTCTCGGCAAAAAGTCATCGATGATCTTCAGGGCGTCCGGGAAAAGGTCACGCTCGTCATCTCTTCCTAGCCTCTTCCCAGCCAGCGAGAAAGGCGGGCACGGCACCCCGCCGGCCAGCAGGTCCAGTCTTCCCCTAGGAATCTCGAGGTTCTTGCGCACATCGGATGAAGGAAATTCCTTCACGTCCATGGGTTCGAGGGCGTCAGCGTGGCCCCCACCCCACCCCGGCCAGCCGCCAACATTCGCCCGGAGCGTGCTCACCGCGTGTGGGTCCCACTCCACGAGAGCCAAGTGATCGAACCCTGCGTTATGCAGCCCAACGGCTTGCCCGCCCGCACCGGCACAGATCTCGAGCGAGGTCAGTGGCCGAGAGAACTGCGGACGATCACGACCGCTGGCGCTCATAGCGCTCCTTCCAGGAGTGACTCAAACAGGCCCCAAGTGTCCCAAAAGCCATGATCACTTGCTGACTCTTGAGCACTCGACACGACGAGTCTCCCATCTGCCTCGCCTTAGGTCCTTGGCAGGGTCAGAGCAAGGTCCTGGAGTACTGGTCCCCCTTGTGACTTTGAGCACCAAAACCTGTGGCGAAGCGCAGCCCATGGCCATAGCAGACGGACGGGCGGTGCCAAGCCGGTGAAACCCGACTCGGCACCGCCCGAAGAAAACCTCTGGACGTGTCAGCCCCCTATGTGCCGCAGCAGCGCCTCAATGTCACCGGGTGCAAGACCAGCCGCCACAGACGGCTCCTCTTCCAGATCCGCCAGCTGCTGAACCGTGGGATCGTCGAGGATCTTGCCCATGAACTCGAGCTTCTGATCCATGCGCACCTCGACCACCTCATCGATCGTCTCGCGTGCCGCGATCACAGTCACCCGCGTCTCCGCATCAGGAGCCAGACCCAGCCGGTGAATGCGGTCAAGGCTCTGGAGATAGCGGCCGGCCATGAAGTCCCGGTCCACGTAGACGGCGTCGTGGCACACGTGGTGAAGACTGATCCCCTCTCCGAGAGTTGCCGGGTTGGAGATCAGCACCATGCAGCTGGGGTCCTCGCGAAATCGGCGCAGCTGCTCCTCCCTGTCGGGTGTGCCGCCGTAGACGACGGCTGGGCTGTACTTCTCCAGCATCTGCGCCAAGGTCGTCAGGCTGCGTACGAAGGTCGTCCAGACCAGCGTCTTGCGGCCCTGAGCGGCGTTCTCAGCAACAATCGCCAACGTTTCCTTGTACTTCGGAGACAGCTCGTAGTCGGGAAGGTTCTGCATCAGCGAGTACAGCGAGCTGCCGGCCGGGATCTCCAGCGGGGGCAGTTGGTATGCGAGCGGCTCGTACTTTGTGGCGCCTTCCAGCAGCAGGGCCGGACTGGTCGCCGCCATCAGCAGACGCAGCGCCGTCCCACCGAGCGCGCTGAGGTCATCACGAGCGGTACCGGCAGCCATACCGCCCACCAGGGCGCTGTAGATCTCGGCGTGCAGGTCCGGCATATCGACATAGCGCATCCGTAGTGTCATCGGCGGCAGGCCGAGTTCCTGTTTCGTGGTACGAGTGAACAGCGGGCGCAGGACCGTGCTCGCGTAGGCGAGGTCACCGCCCGCCACCGCCCGGGTAACCGTGCGCTGGCCGTGGCCCGGCCAGACGAAGCCCAGAAGGTTCTCCAGGTCCTTCGAGCCGTTCGGGGCCGGCGTTCCCGTCAGGATCAACCGACGTTCCGCGAGCGGGCCCAGTGCCATACACGCGGCGCCATATGTGCCGCGAGCACCAAGCTTCATCCGGTGGGCCTCGTCAAGGATGATCATCGAGGGGGCGGACTTCAGCCAGTTCGCGAGCAGCGGCAGCGATCGGTCCAGCCGCTCGTAGTTGACGATCAGAACCTCCGCCCACTGGTCCAGGGAGCCGTCCAGCACATGGGTGCGCAGCGGGTAGCTGAAGCAGACGGCCGTCTCGTAACGCCAGGACTCGTAGGCCGATTTGGGGCAGACAACAAGCAGCCTGCTGACATTGCCGTGGGCTCGCTGCGCCGCGTACACGGCGAGCGCCACACGCGTTTTGCCAGCGCCTGGCACACTGAAGTTCGCTCCGTGCCCCAGAGAGAGCAGTTTGGCGATGTCCCGGCGCTGGAAGCTGTTGAGGTCTTCCTTCCAGGTGTGTCCGAGCATGCCCAGCACATCGCCAGGGGCGACTTCCGGGGGGGCCCCGGAGCCAGCCAGCCGTTCCTCAACCAGCTTGGCGTCCTTGACTACCCCGGACACGAGGTTCAGGAGTTCCGGAGCCCACACGACACCGGCGTGGTCAGGCCAGCTGCTGAGAATACTCAGATTCGCGAGCAACTCATCCAGCGCCACCGAGGCGGACAGCGGGCCCAGTTGGCCGCCGGTACGGAACCGGGCGACCATCTGGACGAGGTCCTGCCGGTACTGGTCGCTGGTCCGCAGGACCACACGGGTACGCGTGTCGTCGAACCCCAGGTGCAGGGACGTTTCCGTCACCGCGAGCCCTCCGCAGCGGCAGCAGCAAGAAGCCAGGAGACACCGTCACCCGGGTCCGAGATCCCACGCTCAGCCTGCTGGGCTAGCTTGCGCAGGCTTCCCTGGAGTTTGAGCACGGCCTCATCGAAAGCCTCCTCGTCCAGGCTGTTCGAGGTGCGGGCCTGTACCAGCTCCACGACGCACTGCTCGATGTTGGCACACGCGTCCGCGAGCCGGGCCGGCGCGAGCTGCTTGCGCTTGCGGACCCGGGCATCGCGGCCGTGGCCGTCGATCGCCTGGTCAAAAGCCTCCTTGGCCTGGTCGAGCAGCGCCTGGGCAGAGGCCTTCTCGCTGTCAGGCAGCCCCGCCGTCGTATTGCGGACGGTGGCCGCCGCCCTGAGGATGCGGTCGTTCAGGGCGCGGGCCTCCGACACAGCTGACGAGGCCGCCGGCACATCCAAGCCGAGCCCGGGGATAGACACGGACTCTGCCTGTGCGGTCGTTCCACTGTCCGCCAGGTCCGCCGGCAACGCCTTCGCCAGATACTCCTGCTCCAGGAACACCTCGTCGATGTGGCGCACATCCGTCTTGGAGAAGTCCAGCAGAATTGCCGCCAGGCGCCACTCCTTGAGGATTTCGGCCTGGTCCTGGTCGAGGCTCTCCAGCTTCACATAGAGCCGCTGGAGCTCCTTGAGCCGTTCCTGAGCCCCCTCCCAGTCGACCAACCGCAGCGCGACGCCTCCGCCGCTCGCGCTGCGGTTGTTCAGTTCCTTGATCATGCTGAGGATCCACCGTTCCTGGTGGTAGGTCGCCGTCCGGATCCGGAAATCCTTGGCGATCTGCTCCGGCGTCCGGCCCAGCGCAGCCTGCTCCTCCATGGCGAGCAGCCGGTTGATGTACGAGTAGTCGCGCCGTTGGTCCTGACGGAGCTGGAGCGCAAGCTCTACGGCGTCGATGTCGGCCTGAGTGAACGATGAGGGGAGCACGCCCACCCGCATCGACTGCTTGCCGAGCTCCCGCAGGGCAACAGCGCGCGTGTTGCCGTTCACCAGCACGCCGTGATGGGTGACCAGCCCAGGGTCGTTCTGGCCGAACTTCTCCAGGTCGTCCTTCAGCTTGTCGAAGTCGGGGTCCCTGAGTTCCGGGTTGGACGGCCGAGCCTTGAGCAAGGTGGCCAGGTAGCTCTGCCCGGCCTCCTCGAAAGGGGCTTCGTCCAGGTTCCGATCCTGGTCCGGCTTGTGACTACGCTGAGCGCGAATCCGGTGTGTAGCGGGGTTGAGGTAGAGGTCGCCCAGCGGGAGGTCGATCACGTCGACGTGGATCTGCTGTCCGTTCCAGTCGACCGTGACAGTCTCCCGGGTGCCTCCGGCTGCCCTCACCTCCTCCAGCCTCTTTTTGATCAGCTCACTGAACTGTTCCGCGCGCGGCGGTGGCGGGAAATCCCGCAGCATGACTGTCCGTCCTTTCTGTTGCCGGTCCTGTTCAGCTTCTGTCGCCGGTCCGGGGTCAGCCGGTCACCTCGTCGATGGCCTGTGCTACCGCCGCGCGTGACTCCTGGGGCAGGGTCCGGTAGATACCCCAGACCTTCTCGATCGGGCTGAACGACCGCTGGTCAGCGTCGATCCACTTAGCGAAGAGACGCTGCTCCAACGGCGCGAGAGCCTCTACAAGTTCCAGCAACGCCCCGAGGTCGACTTCACGGTCCGGACCTCCACCGGTCCCGCAACGCTTGCATTCGGTAACGAGCTGGTATTCAGCGGTTCCGTCGGAGTGGAGCACCCTACGACGAGCCACATTGAGCTTGGCGAGCTCGACCCCGCCGCCGTCCTCGTACGCTTCGCCGGCGCCGATGCCGCACGACCGGCACAGGTAGTTGTCATCGTGCATGGCCTTCGCGCGCTGGGCGGCGGTCAGGCTGGCCTTGTGCTTCGGGGCCTTCGACCTGCCGGGGATCCAGACGTCGGCACCCCGGGTCACAAACCGCTGCTCCTGCTGAAGCAAGGACGGGTCGTCACGGCTCGTGTCGATCCGCCAGCCGTGGTCACGCAAGTCCCGAAGCCGACGGTCGATCTGCGCGATATCCGGGAAAGCCTCGCGCAGCTGCGTCTTGGTGAAGACGTTGCCCTCCCCCACCACGGTTACCAGCCACAGCGCGCCCCGCACCATGCTTCCGAACTTTTTGTCCTCGTAGGACGGAATCCCTTCCATGCTGCGCCTCCGTGCATCCGTGAACTCGCGCCTTACGGCACCCTATTTGCCTGTCTCGAAGCGTGCGATAGCTGTGACTGAGAGTGCACGACACGCAAGCCCTGCGATCCCCCGCTCCTCGGCGGCTCCTTCAGAAGCTCACACCATCAACCGAGCGAAAGTCCAGCCCTTTCGGACTTGCTCGAGAGAAGGCAAGTCCGCAGAAAGCTTGCCCGGGAAAGAGCAAGCTTTCCTGCTAGAAGGCAAGAAAAATCAGGCTTGACGGCACAGCTCTCCGGGCACAATGGCCAAACCGCAGGCAGGCCTTGGAGTACCGACTCCACGGCACTTGATCAGCCCAGGGAGGCGGAACCGCATGACGTCAGCCGGAGGCAAGCCAACCCGGCGCAGCTGGCTGGAGGGGAACATCCACGACGATGTCCCTCCACGGAAGCGAGAACTCGCGCTGGAACTCCAGGCCTTGTGCAGCCTGCTACGGAAAGAGAGTTCGGACAAAGTCGCACATAGACCACTTACACAGGCAGAAGCAGCCATCCTCCTGCATACCACGCCGGGTTCGCTGTCAAAATTCCTGTATCGCCACAGGGTTCCCGACTCGCATTTCATCGACGAGCTGTACAAGGCGGCCTACGCGGACGCGGTCGTCAGCGGTCAGGATGTCGGCATCACACTGGAAGCCCTGCAAGCCCTGCGCATAAGCGCCAAAGGCGAGCAGCGGGGCTGTAAGAACTGCGCGGAGCTGAGCAGGCGAATCGATTCGCTCACCCAGCAGCTCAACGCCCCTTGCCCGGCATGTGCGGCGTACCAGCATCAACGTGAACAAGACGCCGTCCGCCTGGAGCCCCTCAAGACCGAGCTCTCGGCGCTGCGGGAAGCGGAGTCAGAGTGGAAGGCAACCGAAGCCGGCCTACGAGAACGTCTGGAACGTCTGGTGGTGGCGCAAGCCGCCAGGACTCCGCTGCCGGTCCCCCGTCGACCAAGGGACCGGCAGCGGAGCGAGAAAGAAGTGGCCGTGGCACAGCAACTGGCGGCACAGGCGAAGGAACTGGACAGTGCCGGAGAACAGAACCTGGCTCTCGTCCTGCTCCGGCAGAGCACGACAGAGCTGCTTACCCCGGCCGAGACCGCCCTGGTCATGGTGGAACTGAGACATCAGGAGCGGGACCACCTAGCCGACAACCTGATCCATGTCTACGGCAGGGACCAGGAAGACCGAGACGTGATGTCCGTTGCCATGGAGTTGCATGAGGAAGGGGCCACGGACGACGCCGGCGCCATACTGCGGGCGGCGCTGAAGTAGCCGCCGGCGACGCGGTTGCTGTATGTCGTGACCGTCATTGGTGAGGTGCGGTGCCCAGCCGTCAGGCCGCGTCCACTTCAGCCTCGTAGCGCACCTGAACACGATCGAGGAAGTCATCGGGATCATGCCCGCGGGCGGAGGTCCAGTGCAGCAAGTCCGCGATCAGCTCGATCGCGGACTCTTCCAGGGCCGCGGATAGACGTCCTCCGCGCATTGCGGTCACTCCGCGGGCTCCCTGGTAGTTCTCGATCGCTTCGACGGCCCGCGTGATACGCAGGCAGTCACCGGTCGGCCTCACGGAGATCTCACACCACACCGCTTTACCCGCAGCCGTCAACACCGTGCCCCAGTCAGCCGCGAGTGATCCCAGCAGATGGAGGCCCCGTCCGCACTCCACGTCACAGCCGGTTTCCTTGAGCAACGGCATCACGGTGCTCCTGTCGTGCACTTCGACACGGAGCCGTCCACCCTTGCGCTCAAGGACCAGGGTGGCGGGCACCCCCTCACCGACATGCTTGACGACGTTGGTCGCCAACTCAGTGATGAGCAACTCCGCCTCAGCGGTGACAACCGGCATCCCCCATTGGGAAAGCTGTTGCGCGGCGGCCCTCCTCAGCAAGTGGACTTCCGCCGGCGCTGCCTCAAAGGGCAGGACACAGCGGAGTCGAGGTTCGGTGTCTTCGTAGCCGGACATGGCTACCCCTCCCTCCTGGCCACGCATGTGCTGCACCTGCCGTATCCGTCCGGCTTCACTGCGTAGCGGTCTGCAAGCGAGCATGACACAGAGAAGTCTCGCCATGTAACTTCTCACAGGGACCCATCGAGTGAATCTGATAGTGGGCCAGCTCCTTCACTGCCTAGCCTGATGAGGATCTCCCGGGGGGCCTACCGCCCGGCACGTGGCGAAGGAGCCGAATGCCCGAACGGACTACAACCCGCCGTCGCCAACTCGGCGCGATGATGCGCAAGTTGCGGGCTCGCAAGGGGCTGACCCTCGAAGAGGCCGGGCAGCTCGTCGGCGTCTCCAAAGCGACGGTCAGCAGGTACGAGACGCAGGCCGGGCCGGTCAAGTGGATCGTCGTCGACGCCCTGTGCCGCGAGTACGGAGCAACTGAGGCTGAACGCAAAGCCATCGTCGGACTTGCCAAGGATGCCAAGCAGCAAGGCTGGTGGAGCTCCTTCGCCGACTCCATCCCGGAGAGCATGAACCTGCTGCTCACGCTTGAGGACGAGGCGGTACACGAGAGTCACTTCGGGTGCGTCTACGTCCCAGGGCTCCTGCAAACGCGGGCCTACGCCACAGCTCTGCAGAAGGCCAACGAAGTACCGCTGGAACCCGAAGAGATCGAGCAGCTGGTCGACATCCGTATGAAGAGGCAGGAGATCCTCACCCGCCCGAAGCCTCCGCGCCTCTGGGCAATCCTCGATGAGTCAGTGGTCCGCCGGGTCGTTGGCTCACCCCACGACATGAGGGAGCAGTTGGACCGGCTGCTCGAAGCGAACGAGTCACCTCACGTAACGCTTCAGGTCCTCCCTTTCGCCAAGGGAGCCCATGCCGCGGCGCTGGGAAGCTTCGTCATCATCGGCGGCCAGGATCCGGGCCTCGACGTGGTGTACGTCGACTTCCACGCAGGCTCCCTCTTCCTGGAGAAGGACGAGGAACTGGACCGATACAGACTTGCGTTCGAGTACCTTCGCGCACAAGCGTTGGACATGGAGGCTTCCTCCGCCATGATCCACCGCGTCCGCAAGGAGTTGTGAATGTCCGCCGATTCCACCCAGCCCACCGGCACGCCCACCTGGTTCAAGTCATCGCACAGCGGCGGCAACCAGACAGAGTGTGTTGAGGCTGCCTTCGTCGCAGCCAACGTGCTCGTTCGGGACTCCAAGCAGCCAGGGCACGGGCAGCTAAAGGTGTCTGCGGAGGCGTGGCAGAACTTCTTGTCAGCTGCTCGTCAAGGCTAGGAGATCGCTCCTGTTAGAAACTCTACAAAATGGGATGGTGGAGGTGCATCTGCCAGGGCGAAGTCTCTTAGTACAAGTGGATCACCCCTCGACAGGGCCTACCGCATCCTCCCAACGAACCAAGCGCTCCAGCGAAAGCACCATCGCGCACAGCTCCGGTGCCCCCTCGAACGGCACCGCCTCCCCTACCACCTCGTACCCCCAACTCTCGTACAGAGCCCGCACCTTGACGTGCTCCTTGTGCACGAGCAGCGTCACCCGTTGTTCGCTGCGGGAGGCGAGGAGCGTGTCGTGGATGTGGCGTGCTGCGCCTGTGCCGCGCCAAGGAGTGCGGACCATCAGTTCGGACAGGGCGAAGGTGCGGTGGCCGGTCTCGGTGGCGAAGGGCTCGGGCAAGGGTGGGGTGACCTTGGACCACC
Organism: Streptomyces lincolnensis; assembly: GCF_001685355.1. Taxonomy (GTDB): domain Bacteria; phylum Actinomycetota; class Actinomycetes; order Streptomycetales; family Streptomycetaceae; genus Streptomyces; species Streptomyces lincolnensis. Next base: position 3,901,874 of record NZ_CP016438.1, read on the forward strand.
AGGTCGTGGACGGGCTGAGGGGTGCCCCGTAGGCGTAGCCGACGGCCTGCCCTCGGTCGTGGGCGAGGACGCAGGCGAACGCCTTGTTGGCGGACCAGTGGTCGACGAACTTCGCGAAGGCGTCGCGAGTTGCCAGCGGGTCGTCGCTCTTGGCGTACACCTCGTCGTGGATGTCCAGGAGGAGTTCGCGGATCGTGTGTGCGTCCGTGTGTCCGTAGTGCCGTAGGTCGAGTTCGGCGTGTGTGGTCACGGAGGTCCTCCTTCGGACCGGCCGGCTGCGATGACCCGTTCGAGTCGGGCGGTGATGCGGGGGCTGGTGACACCGACTGTACGAATGCCTGTGGCGGTGGCGACGGCTCTTTCGTGTTCGCCCTGGGCCAGTTGTAGTTCGGCGAGCAGGACGCCGTAGTAGGCGCGGTTCCGGGTGAAGCGTTCTTCGAGGAGTTCGAGGGCCTGGGCCGCGTGAGCTTCGGCACGGCGGTACTGGCCGGCGCTTTGATGGGCGATGGCTCCGAGACCGGACAGTTCAGCAGGCGTGAGGAACGCGAGCCAACTGGGAGCCGCGGTGGTGTTGGCGCGGTCGTAGGTGCGTTCGGCGGCGGCGAGATGGCGGCCCATGCCGTTGAGGTCGCCGGTCTGGGCCAGGCAGTCGGCGAGTCTGGCGTTCAGGAGGGAGGAGATCAACGGGCGGGTGCGCAGGTGCCGTTCGGAGAGTGCGGCACGGTTGATGCGGGCTGCTTCGGCGGGGCGGCCCGCATGCTCGGCCTGGGCTGCCAGGTCGGACCAGGCTCTGGTGACGCAGACGGGGTCACGGGATAGCAGTGCGGCCTGCAAGGCGTGGTTGCGGAGGTGGGCTGCCTTCTCGTACTGCCCGCAGTCGTGGGCCGACCAGCCCGCGCAGGCGGCGACTTCGGCGATGGCTCGGTGCATGCCCCGTTCGACACGCTCGCTGTAGGTGCAGTGGTCCAGGGCGTGTTCGAGGCGTGAGAGGTAGTCGACCGTGACGTCGATGAGAGCGCCGCCGCCGAGCCCGTTGAAGTGGGCGTCGAGGCGGGTGATCGTGCCTTGGATCCTGTCGATGTCGCCGGCCCCCAGGCGGCCGTGTCCCGGCGTCTGGTCGATGCCGAGGGTGGTGGCCAGAGCCCCGGCGATGAAGGCGCGGCGCTGCACCCCGCTCCTCTCCTTCACCGATGCCGGACCTACCGGTGAGGGAAGAGGCTTCGATGACTTGCGTGGAACGAATCCCATGGCTTCCGGGCCGCGGCCGAAGATCTCCTGGAGGGGCAGCAGATACCGGGACCACGGCAGTCGGACGTCACCCGCGATCCAGCGACGTACATGACGATCCGTGCAGTTGGCGGGCGCCCCCAGTAGGCGCTCGGCCACTCGGTTGACCTCGTCCGCGAGCTGTTCGTGGGTGTAGCCGAACTCGGCCAGCAAAGCTTCGAGACAGGTATTTCGCGTACCGCCCACCCGAGCCCCCTCGCGCGATTCGTCCCTCGACGGTAGTCCTACCGGCATTCCGTATTCGGTAAAACTGTCCGGTCGGTCGCAGGTAACTCCCCCACTACTGTCCTGATACCCGACGGGTCGATTCCGGTTTCCTCGTGGAGGTGAACCACGCACTCGACCGAGGGAGCTCCGGTGCTGCTACCGACGGACATGGACAGACTGATCTCCGAGTGGCTCGCGCGAGCGCATCCGGTACCGGAACAGGTTCTGGCGGAGTGGTCGAGCCAGGGTGTGGCGCTGCTGCCTCTCGGCGAGCTGTTCGCCGCGGTTCGGCTGTCCGGTGCGCTCGTGCACGCGGCGACCGGCAGCGAGCAGCCTGATCAGGTGGCCGCGGCCCTGAAGGAACAGCTGCGAGGACCCGTCATCCACGACCCGCGCGGCACGAACCAGACCTACTACCCGCTCATCCAGTGGCATGCCGGCTTGGTGTGGGACTACAACCGCAGTGCACCGTGCCTGCGGGACGACACCTATCTGGGCGTGCCACGGCTCGACCTCCGAGAACCGCCGGGTGCGTACTGGGCTGTTCCGCCTTGCTACGACGGCAACTTGTGTAGGCCACAGGCGGTACGGGACCTGATCGATGCCGGGCACCGGCAGCTCATCCAGCAGCTGTCGGTGTGAGTGCTGCGGCCCGGTTGTAGGTGTTCACAACGACTCGTGCTTCAGGTGGGTGAGACCTTCGATGGAGCTCAGGCGGGCCCGCAGCGTGGGGTCCGGAGCCGCGGTGGTCGTCATCACGAGGGCTTGGATCGTTGGGTGTTCGGGAGCGTAGAGGTCGTCTTCGTCTTCGTCGCCAGGGATTTGGTTGGGCTGGACCTCGATCCGCTCGTCGGGGCCTTTGGCGACGTAGTGGATACCTAGGTAGTCACTCTCGTGTTCAGCGAAATCCAGCTCCAGACAGTCGCTCACGATCCGAACCAGTTCGTCGGCTGTGTGGCTGCTGGTGCCATAGGTGTGGTGGTCGGTCATGGTGCGGTAGACCCTATGCCTGCCGTGATGGACACGTCTGGTCAGCGTCCCGGAGTGCAGCTTGCTGGTGGCGAGTGCGTCGAGTGCGCGCTGATTCAGGGGCCGTCGTGATGGCTCTGGTGTCCTCGTGCCGGACCCCTGTAGGACTCTCATAGAGCAGACGATCAAGGAGCAGATCATGGGCTCACAGCACTCAGAACCGCCCGTTCCTGCATCGTTGCCATTGAGGACCATCGGCGACATTCGAGCCGCGCTGAGGTCCGGCCACTGCTTCCCCGGCGACCGGGAATCCTTCGAAGCGGATCTTCACCATGCGCTGGAGACGGCGACCGAAGCCGACCTGAACGGGATCGCCACTGTGATCGTCGACTACCGCGGCAGAATCCGTCTCTACGAGGACCCCACATTCGATATCGCAGTACTGGAGGGCATCAACCTCGTGGGCGGCCTGAAGCAGGAGGCCCAGGACCAGTCAACGGTGCCACCCTGCTGGAGGCCGAAGGACGGCGGTTCCGACGGGCCGCGGGGTTCCTGGTATACGAAGCCCGGAACCTGGTAGGGCCTGGGCTGCCGGCGCTGACGGCTGCCGGCAGCCCGAGTGAGTCAACCGTCCGGCTCGGTCTCGGTGTTGCTGGTGGTCGGGTCGGTCGTGGTGGGGGTGTCGTCGGCCTCGGTGGTGTCCTCGTGCTGCTTCTTCAGGGCGAGTTCCTTGGCCAGCTTCTCGGAGTGGAGTCGCATTTCAGCCTCGGTTCGGAGATCGAACATCGGTGCCTCCTGTGGGTGTTGTGGATTGTTGCGCGGCTTTGCGCTTGGGTACGGCGAAGCCGCGTCATGGAAGACGGGGAGCGAGGGGTACGGCCGTCGCCTCTCGCGGGTGTTCCGCGGGGGCGTCAGGGGGGTGGAGCGTTAGGAACGGGGACGGCCGCTGGGTTCCGGGAGGGTGCGGGACGGGGTGGGTTCGGGTTCGGAAGGGGGCCCTTGCCTTGTCATCGTCGCACCTCCAAGCGGGGTCTCGGGCAGGCGAGGGGCCTGCCGCCGTTCAGTGTGTTCGTCGGCTCGGCACTTGGCCGACGCGAACATCTATTTGCTTGAAGATTACACTGAGAGGGCCGGGTACGTCACGGGGAAGTCACGGTTGCACACAGGTAATTGGCTTGGCGTTCACCTACCCCGCCGGCGTGTGCGTCCAGTAATCCCGGTCCGGGAGTTCGACCCAGTGGTCCGGTGGGCCGAGGATGGCTCGGGGGTCGGTCGGGCGTAGGCCGACGTAGGCGCAGCAGTAGGCCACCGCGCCGACGTGGAAGAGGTAGTTGGCCAGGACTTCCTCGGAGGTGGAGTCCGGGTCGGGGCCGCCGGCCGGGTGGAGGTCCGAGCCTTCGATGACTCCGTCGCGGGTGACGCTGCCTTGGTTGCCGCTCTTGGGGTTGGCGTACAGGCCGTAGGAGACGGTGCCGCGGGAGAGGCGGGTGTGGAGGCCCGGCATCGAGGGGGCGTAGCCCCAGGGCTGGGTGACGATGCAGCCGCCGGGGACGGTGGTGACGCCGACGAAGTTCAGGGTCTCGTCCAGGTCGTAGTCGTACGGCGCCTCCATGACCTCGGCCAGGAACTCGGCGTCCGCCGGGGTCGCCTCCAGGCGTCGGATCGCCTCCTCGGCGTCGATGCCGGCCACGCAGGCCAGACCGATGCCGTCCTCGTGGAGGGTGCCGAGGGCCTTGACCAGGCGGTTGCCCTCCTGAGCCGCGGCGCGTTCCCGTTCGGTCAGGCCGGGTTCGCCCTCGGGGAGCGGGAAGAGGTCCGGGGTGGGGCCCGCGAGGGCGAGTCGGCCCGGGGACCAGCCACCCATCAGGGGGCGCCAGGGGTCGGCTCCGGCGGCGGCCAGGGCACGGGCGTTGTCGGGGCGCCGGGCCATGACGGCGTTCCACAGGGCCGTCGAGCCGTCGGACTCGCGGGCGTCCACGTCCGAGACGCGGCGGGCCAGTTCCGCGACGACCTCAGGGGATCCGTAGGTCGCCGCCCGGTGCAGGACGTAGCCCGATCCCCAGCCGTGCGGGTCGGCGCCTCGGTCGAGGAGTCGGCGGATGGCCTCTATGTCCTGCCAGTCCTGCCAGGTGAAGCCCTCCCAGCCGGAACTCCTGGAACTCCTGGAACTCCTGGAACTCCTGGAACTCCTGGAACTCCCTGAGCGTCCAGAGCTCCCGGACTGCCGGTTCCAGCCTGCCGCCGGGCCCACCAGACCCGTCGGCTCCGTCGGTTCCGTCTGCCCTGTCATGGTCCCCTCCGATGCCGTTCGGATGGCTGCCGGTTCGGGCGGCTCCCTGAGCCCTCCGAACCGACGGCCATCCGCCGTCAGTAACCCGACGTCCGCCGTCTTGTACGCGCTGCGCACACCCTCGCAGACGGGTCTGACAGTCCGGCCTCCCCAGAGGCCGACGACAGGCCGGCGACAGGCCGACGGCAGGTCACCGACCGTCTAACGGCGCGGAGGCGTACTCACTTCCGGCCCGCCGACTTCCACGGGTCCGCCCGCCGCGCGAGGGTCCGCGCCTGGTGGCGTACGTCCGGCGGGAGGCGGTGGAGGAGGGTGCGGGCGGCCTTGCGGACGCGGGGTGCGGCTGTGGTGCCGAGCAGGATGCGGTCGGGGACGGTGGCGTGGCCCGGTCGGCCGACGGCCAGCCGGAGTTGGCCGCCCGGGCCGCCCCAGGTGGGGATGACCAGGCGCGGCGGGGTGCCGACCTTCGTGGTGGCGGGACGGGGCCGGTCGTCGTCGCGGGCGACACGGGCCCGGCGACCGATGCCGAGGAGCTGGACGCTGGCCCACACCAGGTGGGTGCCGGGGAGCATCGCCTCGCCGCCGGCCAGGGTGGCCGGGTCGATGGCGGTCTCCCCGGTGAGGACCACGCGGTGCCGGCCGCCGCCGAGCGGTTCGGTGCGCGGGGTGAGGTCGACGTCGGGGAACCACCACAGGTCGCGTGCCGTGTCGTGGAGGAGGAGTTCGCCGTGGGTGTGGCCGAGGGGGTGCGGGGACTCCCAGCCCTCGGCGCCCTCGATGCCGGCCAGCAGCTCGGGGTCCAGGAGGAGACGGCCGTAGCGCTCTACGAGGGTGAGGGGCTCGCCGTCGGCGCGGATCAGGGACATCGTGGTGGAGACGACGAGTCGGCCGGATCTCCAGCGGACGTCGTCCACGGTTACCCGGGGTCTGATCCCTCGGGTGCGGCGGGCCAGTTCGACCAGGGAGTCGAGGTGCCCTTCCTCCAGCAGGTGCGCCCGCAGGCCGCTGACCGCCGGGAGGCCCTCGCGGACGCCCGGCGGGTAGGCGTCCAGGGCCATGTTGCGTACGACGTCGAAGTAGCGCTCCAGGGCCTTGCCCTTGCGTTGCAGCACGCGGGGCTCGCTGACCGGGCGGAGGAGCTCGACGCGGTAGGAACGGCGCAGTAAGTGGTCCTGGAGCGGGCCCGGTTCGGTGCCCTCCTTGATGGCCTCCACCACGCCACGCAGATGGCCGTAGTAGTCCTCGGGGGTGGCGGCGCGTCCGCTGTTGTTGCCGCCGTCGTCCCGACGTTTCCAGATGTAGCAGGGCTGGTCGGCGAGGATCGAGACCGTTTTGGCCCGGACGTAGGCCTGGGCCATGAAGAGCTGGTCCTCCAGACGGACCGGGCCCTCCGGGAAGGCCAGGTCGTGGGTGAGGAGGAAGTCGCGGCGGAACATCTTGTGCGGCGTGAGGCTCTCGAAGAGCGGGGCGTCCTCGGCCGTGCATCGCTCGACGGTGCGCTTGAAGACGCGGCTGGGGCCCGCCATGGTCCCGATGACCTTGCCCAGGACGATGTCGGACTGGTTGCGGACGGCGAGGCGGTGGAGGTGTTCGAGCGCCCGCGGGGTCAACTCGTCGTCCTGGTCGACGAACTGGACGTACTCCCCTCTGGCCAGGCGCACTCCCACGTTGCGCGGTTTGCCGGGCCAGCCGGAGTTCTCCTGGTGGACCACGCGGACGTGCGCGTGCTTGGCCGCCAGTTCGTCCAGTCGCTCGGCCGAATCGTCGGTGGAGCCGTCGTCGACGTAGATGATCTCGTATTCGTCCTTGCCCAGACTCTGGTTGAGCAACGACGGTGAGCACAGTTCGATATAGCGGCCCGCGTTGTACACGGGCACAACAATGCTGACTTTGATCATGAAAGCCCCCCGGCCCCGATCCCCTGTTTTCCCCCTGACATCGTCCGAACGTTCGGAATTCGACAAGAGTTCCCCAAGTGTTCCTTAGAGACGAAATGTTTTTCGTCGGGTGTGACCGGGAGTAATGAGGCGGGTCCGGGGGGCTGAGATGCCTGGTCAGCCCGCCGGGGCGAGTTCCGCTCGGCCGAACAACAGGGCGTAGCCGTGCGGGAGTTGGAGCAGGGTGCGGTCCACCAGGTCGTCGCCGACCAGAGACGGGAGGACGCTCAGGACCGAGCTGACGTCCCAGCGGGCCGTCGCCGGGGTGGCGCCCTGGATGCGGGCGGCGACCGCGTCGACGAACTCCGCGGCGGTCAGCGGACGGGTCACCGGAATCTGCGACGCGACCACGCGCGCGGCCTCCTCGGGCAGAGCGCGGGCCAGGTCGACCCGTTCGTCACCGATGACATGGCCACCGAGGGCCGACAGGACGATACGGATGACACGTTCGGCCTCCGCCGCGGTGGGGTACTGGCCGACATCCCGCACCGCGGTGACAAGGTCGCCCCACCGGGGCCGTTCCTGCGCCCTATCCATCCCGTCCGTCCCATCCATCCTGCCCATCCCGTTCTGCTGCCGTGACGCCGCGGGGCGGTCGCTCAGCACGGTCACGTCGAAGCCCTCCTTCTGACATTTGGAACGTTTAGAACTTTTCGGACACCTAAGATACTTCGATTACTTCGGTTGCCGCGGATTTCCGGGGCGCCCGGGGTGTTCCATGGGTGCCGGACACGGCACCCATGGAGGCCGCTCAGCCGCTGATCTGCTTGCGTTCGCCGCTGCCGCCCGTGATCTGGATGCGGCGCGGCTTGGCCTGTTCGGCCACGGGGATGCGCAGGGTCAGGACGCCGACGTCGTAGGAGGCGTCGATACGTTCCGTGTCGAGGGTGTCGCCGAGGAAGAGCTGGCGGGTGAAGGAACCCGTGGGCCGCTCGGCGACGATCAGTTCCGCGCCCTCGGGGGCGGGATTGCGGCGTTCGGCACGGACGTTCAGGACGTTCCGCTCGACGTCCAGCTCGATCGTCTCGGGGTCGATGCCGGGGAGGTCGAAGTGGACGACGAAGTCGTCCCCGGAACGGTAGGCGTCCATCGACATCGCGGAGGGTCGGGCCGTAGAGCCGAGGACCTGCTGCGCGAGCCGGTCGAATTCACGGAAGGGGTCCGTACGCATGAGCATCACAGTTCACTCCTTTCCTCAGGCGTTCCTGTGCGATGCCCTACGGCTTCTTATATAGCTCGAAGGAGGAAACTTGACAACCCTCGACTCAGGTTCGAGTTCGTGGGAGGCCCCGGCACTAGCCTCGAGACACTTCGGGGCACACCAGACAGCAGGAGGCAGTGATGGCCAAGGTTCCCAGCGCGGTGGTCGCGGCGAGCGGGCTCGTCGGCGGGTACGGCGTGGCCCGCTGGACGAAGAAGCGGCCGCTGGGCGGTGCCGTACTGGCCGTGGCCGGGGCCGCGGCCGCCCAGCAGTGGCGGCGGCAGGCGGGCGGAAAGGCCGCGGGCGCGCTGACGGCGGCCTATGTCGCCGCCTTCGCCGGATCCCACCCGCTGGCCAAGAAGGTGGGCGCCTGGCCGGCCGTGTTCTCCGTCGCGGGCGCGGTGGCGCTGGCGTCGTGGGCGGTCGCGGACCGCAACGGCTGAGCCGCGCCGCGGGCGGGCGCCCCTCTGCGGCAGCCACCCCGGCACAATTCCCTCGCCCGGCCCCGGCAGGGCTGGCTACGCTCCCCGCATGCCGAAGAAGACACCGCCGACCGAGCTGGTGGTGGACCTGCGGGGCCGGTCGTTCGACACGCTCGACGAGTTCTGGGACGCCGTAGCCGGGCCTCTGGGTCTGCCCGAGGGGTTCGGCCGGAATCCGGACGCGCTGCGGGACACCTTGCAGGCCGGGGGCGTCTCCGAGGTCGTCGACAGCTACGACGTCATAGTCGTGCACGCCGACAAGCGGGGGATCTTCGCCTCCCGGGACCACGAGACGCGGGCGCTGCGTACGGCGTTCGCCGGCCGGCGGTCGCAGTTGCTCGCGCACCCGCTCTCCTGAAGGTGCCGCTTCACCGGGGCCGGTGGGTCAGCACGTTCACCACCCGCCCGTTCGGGTCGCGGACGAAGAAGCGCCGTACGCCCCACTCCTCGTCCCGAAGCTCCCGTACGACCTCCGCGCCGGACGCCACGACCTGGGCGTACACCGTGTCGACGTCCTCGACCTCCACGCTCAGGTCGGGGACGACGGACCCGGTGCGTTCCTCGGTGAAAAGGCTGACCTGGGCGGTGGGGTTGGCGGGCGAGGCGAGCGTGGTCACCCAGCCCATGGACATGACCTCCTCGAAGCCGAGCAGCCCGTAGAAGTCCCGGCTCCTGGCGACCCCCTCCTCGGACGCGACCTGGATGTTGGGAACGACCCTGCGAATGGTCATGACCACGGCTCCTCACGTCGGCCCACGCCTTTTCCGCTTCCGCTTCCGCTTTCTGTCATCCGCTGTTTCTGTTATCCGCTGTACCAGCCTCGCGTCTCCTCACCGTCCCCAGCCACCGGTACGCGAGGAATGACGTACGTGACTTCACTGATCAGCCGCCGCGGCATGCTCAAGGCGACCGGAGCCGTCGGTATCGCCGCGGCCGCCACTACCACCGTCTCCGCCGCCCCGGCCTCGGCCGCCGGTGCCGCCTTCGCCCACCCCGGTCTGCTGCACACCGGCACGGACCTCGCCCGCATGGCGGCCAAGGTGAAGGCCGGCGCCCAGCCCTACACCGCCGGTTACGCCAGACTGACGGCCAACCGGCATGCGCAGAGCGGCTGGACGGCCCGTCCGCAGGCGACCGTGGTCCGGGGCGGCACCGGCCAGAACTACACGATCCTCTACAACGACATCCACGCCGCCTACCAGAACGCCCTGCGTCACCACGCCGGCGGCGACAGCGCCCACGCGGACACGGCCGTGGCCATCCTCAACGCGTGGTCGGCCAAGCTGACGGGACTCGCCGGGAACGCGGACCGCTTCCTGGCCGCCGGGCTGTACGGCTACCAGTTCGCCAACGCCGCCGAACTCGTCCGCGATCACCCCGACTTCGAGCTCGACCGCTTCCAGGAGATGCTGAGCACCGTCTTCGCTCCGCTCAGCGACAGTTTCCTGGCCGAGCACAACGGTGCCGTCATCACCAACTACTGGACCAACTGGGACCTCACCGCCGTCGCCTGCGTCCTCGCCACGGGCATCTTCTGCGACGACAAGGCCCAAGTCGCCCGCGCCGTCGACTACTTCAAGCACGGCGAGGGGCTCGGTTCCATCAAGCACGCCATCCCCGTCGTCCGCGACGACGGACTCGCCGAGTGGCTGGAGGCCGGGCGGGACCAGGGGCACGCGCTGCTCGGTGTCGGGCTGATGGGCACGGTCTGCGAGATGGCGTGGAACCAGGGCATCGACCTCTACGGCTACGACGACAGCCGGTTCCTCAAAGGCGCGCAGTACGTCGCCAAGTGGTGTCTCGGCGGTGATGTGCCCTTCACCGCGAACACGCGTGCCAAGGGGGCGGTCAATGGGTGGTCCGGGGCCGAGACCGTCACCGAGGCGGCGGTTGTCGATCCGGGTATGCAGCGGCCTATCTGGGCGATGATCTCCAACCACTACACCAAGCGGCGGGGGGTGTCGGCGTCTTACGTCACGCGTATCGCCGCGAAGGCTTCGCCCGAAGGGGGCGGTGGGGATTACGGGCCCAACAGTGGGGGGTACGACCAACTCGGCTTCGGGACCTTGGCGTTTACGCGGGACAAGGTGACCGACTCGGTGGCGTCGCGCGGGCCGGTGGCTTCTGGGGGCGGCTCCGGTAGTGGGGCGGCTGGCCCTTCCTCGTCTTCCTCTGCCTCTGCTTCTGCCTCTGTTTCTCCGGTGTCGGGGGGTGACGACCTTGCCGCCACGGGGTCCGATTCCTTCGTTGGCTGGACCGCTGCGGCGGGGGTCAGTGCGATCGCTGGGGGGTTGTTGTTCCTTCGGCGTCGGGGTGCTTCGCGGGGAGCGGAGTGAGGTCGTGTGTTGGCTGTGGGTGGGTGGGGGCTGGGCGCGCAGTTCCCCGCGCCCCTAAAAGAAGGCGCCCGCAGTCGCCGTGGGGTGGGCTGTGCGGGTTTCGCCTTCTGGGGTGCCTTGTTCGGTCGTAGGGCGGCTGCGGGTCCATCGTGGCTTGTCGCGCAGTTCCCCGCGCCCCTAAAAGAAGGCGCCCGCAGTCGCCGTAGGGGCGGATGTGCGGGTTGCGCCTTCTGGGGTGCCTTGTTCGGTCGTAGGGCGGGTGCTGGTTCGTTGTGGCTGGTCGCGCAGTTCCCCGCGCCCCTGGAAAGCGGAAGTCGCCGTTGGGCATGAGGCACCCTCCGGGGCGTGGGCGTCTCAGCCGCCCACGGCGGTAAGGGGACGGGGCGGGGGGTGTCCGCCCGCAGCGGCCGGCGTCCAACACGCAGCACAGCTAGGAGACACAGCACCGCCGGACCGAGGACGGAGACCCCCCGCCCCGGCCCCGACCCACCCACCGGACAAGAGGCGCTACACACGCCCCCACCGAAGCCGCACAGCGCGCCGCAGGCATCAGGCGCTCGCCGCTGTGAGGGGCTTGGCGATGTCCTCCAGGGAGCGGCGTTCGGCGCCGACGGCGAGGGCGGCGGCTACCAGGCCGGCGGCGCACATGAGGGTGGCGCCGATCTGGAAGGCGAGGACGGTGTCGCCGACGTGGCCGGTTCCGGTGAGGTCGGCGAAGAGGAGGGGGCCGCTGATGCCACCGGCGGCGGTGCCGATGGCGTAGAAGAAGGCGATGGACATGGCGCGGGTCTCCATGGGGAAGATCTCGGAGACCGTCAGGTACGCGCTCGACGCCCCCGCCGAGGCGAAGAACAGCACCGCGCACCAGCAGGCGGTCAGCGTGCCCGCGCTCAGCGAACCCCGGTCGAACAGCCAGGCCGTGCCGAACAGCAGCAGGCCCGACAGCAGGTAGGTGGAGGAGATCATCACCTTTCGGCCCACCGTGTCGAACAGCTTCCCCAGCAGCAGCGGCCCACAGAAGTTGCCCACCGCGATCACGGCGAAGTAGTAACCCGTACGGTCGGCCGGAATGTCGTAGAACGTCGTGAGGATCGCGCCGAAGCCGAAGGTGATCGCGTTGTAGAGGAAGGCCTGCCCGATGAAGAGCGAGAACCCGAGGACCGCCCGCCGACGGTAGTCGGAGAAGACCGTACGGCCGATCTCGACGAACGACACGCTCCGGCGCTGATGGATGGTGATCGACCCCTCCGGCGCGGGCAGCGCCTCCCCCCGTTCGGCCTCCACCCGCGACTCGATCGAGGAGACGATGCGTTCCGCCTCCTCGTCGCGCCCATGGATGAGCAGCCACCGCGGACTCTCCGGCACATGCCGCCGTACGAGAAGGATCACCAGCGCGAGCACGGCACCGAGCGCGAAGGTCAGCCGCCACCCCACGTTCGCCGGGAAGATGGCGGTGTTCAGCGCGAGGATCGACAGCAGCGCCCCACCGACGGCCCCGAGCCAGAAGCTCCCGTTGATCATCAGATCGACCCGGCCCCGGTAGTTCGCGGGGATCAGCTCGTCGATCGCGGAGTTGATCGCTGCGTACTCACCACCGATCCCGAACCCGGTCAGGAACCGGAAGGCGAAGAACCACCAGGTGTCGAAGGCGATCGAGGTCAGGGCGGTGGCCGCCAGATACACCGCCAGGGTGATCATGAACAGCTTCTTGCGGCCCCACTTGTCGGTCAGCCGCCCCCAGAACAGCGCCCCCGCGCACGCCCCGGCCACATACAGCGCGGCCGCGATACCGGTGACCTCCCCGGAGGTGATCGGCAACCCGCTCCCCGGTTCGGAGAGACGGGCCGCGATGTTGCCGACGACCGTGACTTCGAGGCCGTCGAGGATCCACACGGTGCCGAGACCGATGACGATGCTCCAGTGCCAGCGCGACCATGGGAGACGGTCGAGCCGGGCGGGAATGTCGGTGGTGATGGTCCGGCCGGTCTCGGCCTGCGCGGTGGTCATGGGCTCCCTCCTCCTCATCGAGTGAGAACCCGGGCCGGGTTCCCCCGACCTGCACGCCTACGCCCTTCCCGTACGCCACCCACGCCGCGCACATCCCGCAGCCCACCCCACCCCACACCCCACCCCACGCCCCGCCTACGCCCCCACCGCCCGAGACACCGTATAGATCAACAACCCGGCCAAAGACCCCACCACCGTGCCGTTGATCCGGATGAACTGAAGATCCCGCCCGATGTTCGCCTCGATCTTCTTCGTCGTGTGCTCGGCGTCCCACCCGGCCACGGTGTCCGTGATCAGGGACGTGATCTCCCGACGGTAGGTGGTGACGACGTACACCGCCGCCCCCTCCAGCCACCCGTCGACCTTCCCCTGGACCTTCGGATCGGCGGCCATCCGCGCACCGAGGGACAGCAGCGAGGCCCGCACCCGGAGCCGCAGCTCGCTGCGCTCGTCCTCCGCGGCGGAGACGATCATCGACCGCACGGCGGTCCAGGCGGAGGCGATCAGGTCCTGGACCTCACCACGCCCCAGCACCTCACCCTTCAGCCGCTCGACACGCGCGCGCGTGTCCGTGTCGGACTGGAGGTCCGAGGCGAAGTCGGTCAGGAACCGGTCCAACGCCCCGCGCGCCGGATGGGACGGCATGTCCCGCATCTCGACGCAGAACCGCAGCAGCTCCTTGTAGACCCGCTCGCCGACCCTCTTGTCGACGAACCGGGGCGTCCACCCGGGCGCCCCGCCCTGGACGGCGTCCATGACGGAGTCGCTGTGCAGGACCAGCCAGTCGTGCGCACGGCTCACGATCAGATCGACGGCCCGCCGGTGCCCTCCGTCCGCGACGACCTTGTCCAGCATTTTCCCGATGCCGGGCGCGATCTCCTGCGCGTCGGCCCGCCGGGTGATCGCCTCGCCCACCACCGCCTGCACATCGGAGTCCCGCAGTACGGTCAGCGCACCCCTGAGCGCGGCCGACAGCTCGGCCGTGACCCGGTCGGCGTGCTCGGGTTCGGCGAGCCAGGCACCGAGTCGGCTGCCGATGCCGACGGATCGCAGCCGCTGCCGTACGACGTCCTCGGAGAGGAAGTTCTCCCCGACGAACTCGCCGAGGGACACGCCCAGTTGGTCCTTCTTGGTGGGGATGATCGCGGTGTGCGGGATGGGCAGGCCGAGGGGACGGCGGAAGAGGGCGGTGACGGCGAACCAGTCGGCGAGCGCGCCGACCATGCCGGCCTCGGCCGCGGCGGCGACATAGCCGGCCCAGGCGCCGGCGCCTTCGTGGGAGGCCCATTTGGCGAGGACGTAGACGACCGCCACGAACAGCAGCAGGCCCGCGGCCGTGAGCTTCATACGGCGCACGCCACGCTGCTTCTCGATGTCGGCGGCGCTGAAGGTGTTCATGGCCCGGTTCACGAACGCGGCGGGCCCACCGGCCCGAGCCCCCGCACCGGACCCCGCGGACCCCGCAGCCCGAAGGGACCGCGAAGCCCCCGCGACCCGCGCCGCCTCACCCCTTGATCCCGTTTCTGATCCCGTTTCCGTGTCTTCCATCCGCTCCACCGTTCGGTGATCCCTCACACATTGTCCCTTCCTGACCGACTCCCGGAACGGAACAAGAGTTCCCGGCGTCTGTCCGGTCGGGGGAACGCGACGGGGTCCTGTCCGTTTTCCCCGGGCTCATGGCGCATCATGAGCTGATCAGATCGGAGCCCCGGGCTCCCATCGCCCGAGGAGAACAGCACAGCATGACCCGGCGTCGTGGTTACGCCCTGCTCGCCGCGATCGTTTCCGTGATCGTGGCCCTGTCCGCCGCCCTCTACGTCGGGGTGGCGACCGACGACGGCACGAACGACCGGGCCTCGCTGTCCGGCAGCCGTCTCCCCCACAACTCCGCCGCCCCGGTGTCGACCGGCGTCTGGGTCGGCTCCTGGTCCGCCGCCCCGGTCGGCGCCGAGCCCGGCACCGAGACGGAGGGCCTGGCGGGCCGCTCCGTCCGCAACGTCGTGCACACGAGCGTCGGCGGTACGAGTGCCCGCATCACGCTGTCCAATCTCTACGGCCAGTCTCCGCTGACCATCACCCACGCCTCGATCGCCGTAGCGGCCGGATCCGGGACCGCGGCGGCGACGGCCGCCTCCATGCGCCGCCTCACCTTCGGCGGCGCCACCGCGGTCGTCGTCCCGCCCGGACAGCAGGTGCTCAGCGACGCCGTCGCCGTGCGGATCCCGGCCGACAGCGACGTCCTGGTCACCACCTACTCCCCCACCCCGGCCGGCCCGGTCACCTACCACCCGACGGCCCGGCAGACCTCCTACGTCGCCGAGGGCGACCTCACCGAGGACGTGACCGGGACGCCGTACACCGGGCAGGTCGAGTACTGGCGCTATCTGACCGCCCTCGACGTGCTGAGCGACGAGGCCGTGGGCACCGTCGTCGCCTTCGGCGACTCGCTCACGGACGGCAAGAACTCCAGCCTCAACGCCAACAACCGCTGGCCCGACTACCTGTCCGACCGGCTGCGCGCGGCGCTCGCGGCGGGCCGGAATCTGCCCCGCTACAGCGTCGTCAACGCGGGGATCGGCGGCAACCAGGTCCTGGTGAGCGGCCTCGGCCGCCCCTCCGAGAACGAGGCGGGGCTGACCCGCTTCGCCCGGGACGTGCTCGGCCGCCCCAACGTCAAGGTCGTCGTGGTGGATCTGGGCGTCAACGACATCCTGCGCAACCGCGGCCTCGCCGACCCGGACAGGATCCTCGCCGGGCTGCGTGACCTGGTCCGCCAGGCCCACGCGCGCGGCATCAAGGTCGTCGGCGCCACCCTGATGCCCTTCGGCGGCCACCGCGGCCACACCGAGGCCCGTGAGGACGTACGCCAGGCCATCAACGCGGCCATCCGCGCGGGCACGGTCTACGACGCCGTCGTCGACTTCGACAAGGCGGTACGGGACCCCTACGACCCGCGTGCCCTGCGCCCCGACTACGACTCGGGCGACGACCTCCACCCGAGCGACCGGGGCTACGAGCGGATGGCCTCGGTGTTCGACCTGGACGACCTGAAGGGCGGCGCACCGGCGGAACTGTGACCCCGACGGAACCGTGACCCCGGAGCACCGACGCCACCGGCGCCGGTGCTCCCCGCCTCTCGGCCCCAGTACTCCCCGTGCCTCAGTACTCCCCGTGCCGCCGCCGGTCCCGCTCCTCGCGCCGCTCCCGCTTGCGCTCGCGCATCAGGTCGTGGTGGCCTTCGAGCATCTTGCGGTGGGCGTCGTGGACGTCGTCCCGGTACGACTCCCCGATCTCCCGCAGGGACTGCTTGCGCTCCAGCTTCTCCTGCCGCCGCTCCGCCTTCAGCCGCTGCCGCTCGGCCCGGGTGAGCTTGCGTTCGACGCCGACACCGCCCCAGAAGGCGAACCCGGTCACCACCACGCGCGGGGCGCCCGGGTCCCCCGGCTCGCCCTCCTCGCTGTGGTCGAAGCCGCCCATGACGCCGATCCCGCGCACCACGACCTCGACACCGGGCGGCACGATCACCTGCATCCCGCCCATGATCGCGATGCAGTTGATCTCGACCTCGCCGGCCGCGAAGTTCGCCTCGCGCAGATCGATCTCGCCGCCGCCCCAGAAGGCGAAGCAGGTGAATTTCCTCGGCACCGTCCAGCGGCCCTTGCGCTGGAACCCGGACATGACGGCGACGGCCCCGCTGGACGAGCCCTCGCCGCCGACGATCCGCCCCGCCCAACTCCCGCTCTCCACAGGCGCCTTGGTCATCGACACCTTGGGCGCCGCGTGGTCGGGCAGGTCCCGGGTGATCGGTGCCAGCTCGCCGTAGGTCCGTGCCTTGTAGGTGGCGTCCAGGCGTTCCGCGAACTCCTCCATGTCGAGGCGGCCCTCGGCCATGGCGTCCCGCAGGACCTCGGCGACTCGTTCACGATCGGCATCGGAGGCGCGCAGCTCCGGAGCATCCTCGGTCATACGAGCAGCCTACGAGGTACCGGCGCCGGGCACTACGTGGTCGGCTCCCGCTCCGGCGGGGGTTTGGGCGTCTCCCCGAGCGTCTCCCCCGGTGTCTCCCCCCGCGTCTCCCCCGAGGAATGCAGCATCTTGGCGATGACGGCCTCGATGTCCGGCTCCCGCACGGAGAGGTCGACCAGCGGGTACTCCGCCGCGATCCGTGCCACCAGCGGTGCCGCCGACTCGGACGCCGGGAAGGCCAGCCACTGCCGGGGCCCGTCGACCTTCACCACGCGCGCGGGGGCGGGGGCGTCGATGGGCGGCAGCTCCCGCTCCAGGTCGACGACGAGGGTGCGTTCGCTCTCCCCGGCCTCGTGCAGGCCGGCGAGGGGGCCGTTGTACATGAGACGGCCGTGGTCGATGACCATCACGCGGGAGCAGAGCAGCTCGATGTCCTGGAGGTCGTGGGTGGTGAGCAGGACCGTGGTGCCGCGCTCGGCGTTGATCTCCTTCAGGAACTCCCGGACCCTGCCCTTGGAGACGACGTCCAGGCCGATCGTCGGCTCGTCGAGGTAGAGCACCTCCGGGTCGTGCAGCAGGGCCGCCACGATGTCGCCGCGCATCCGCTGGCCGAGCGAGAGCTGGCGTACCGGCACGTCCAACAGGTCGCCCAGGTCGAGGAGTTCGACGAGCCGGTCAAGGTTCTCGCGGTAACGGGCGTCCGGGATGCGGTACATGCGGTGCATCAGCTTGTAGGAGTCGACCAGCGGCAGGTCCCACCACAGGGTGGTCCGCTGGCCGAAGACGACACCGATGCGATGCGCGAGCCGCGTGCGTTCCCGGGACGGGTCGATCCCGGCCACCCGCAGCCGGCCGCCGCTCGGCGTCAGGATCCCCGTCAGCATCTTGATCGTCGTCGACTTCCCGGCACCGTTGGGCCCGATGTAGCCGACCATCTCGCCGCGCGCCACGGTGAAGGAGATCGAGTCCACCGCGCGCACCTGGCGCCGCTCCCGTTTCAGGAAGCCGGTCCTGCGGCGGACGTCGAAGACCTTCTCGACCCGGTCCACCTCGATGAACGCCTGCTCTGTCACGCTCAACTCCCCGTGCTCCGATACGACCTGAGCCCCGCCCGCCAGGCCAGCCCGGCCAGCGCACAGCAGCCCGCCGCCACCAGCGGGGGCGCGAAGGCCGTCCACCGGTGCAGTTCCAGCGGGTACGGCCGCCCCAACACGTAGGAGGCCGGCACCCAGTTGACGAAGGCGAGCGGCAACAGGAACGTCACCCCACGCACCAGGTCCTTGCCGAACACGGTGGGCGGGTACTGCAACAGTGTGGTGCCTCCGTAGGTGAACGCGTTCTGCACCTCCGCCGCGTCCTGCGCGACGAACTGGAAGGCGGCGCCCGCCACGAACAGCGCGCAGAAGATGGCCGCGCCGCTGACCACCATCACCGGCACCAGCAGCACCTTCGCCACACTCCAGTCGACGTCGACGGCGACCAGCGCGTACCCCAGCACCGCCGCGGCCTGAGTGATCCGGCCCAGGCGGCGCAGCGCGAACCGGTCCGCGCCGACCTGCGCGAGCACCGGGGCGGGGCGCACCAGGAGGGTGTCGAAGGAGCCGTCGCGGATCCGGCCGCCGAGGACGTCCATCGAGCCGAGCACCAGGTCGGCGATCCCGAACGCGGTCGCCGACAGGCCGTACAGGAAGGCGATCTCGGGCAGCGACCAGCCGCCGAGCGTGTCGACCTGCGAGAACATCAGCAGGATCGTCGCGAAGTCCAGGCCGGTCACCAGCAGGTTGCCGAGGACGGTGACGGCGAAGGAGGTGCGGTAGGTCATGCTGGAGCGCACCCACATCCCGGCGATCAGCCGGTAGGTCCGCAGCCCCTCGACCAGGCGGGAGCCGCCGGGTCCGGGTGGCGTTTCGAGCGTCTCAGCCACCCTGCACCACCACCCGTCGGGTCGCCGCGGACTGGAGCAGCCGTCCCGCCGCCAGCAGCACCACCGCCCACACGGCCTGGAAGGCGTACGCCGTCAGCGGCGAGGTCTCCCCCATCAGCACGTCCGCCGGCATCTGGATCTGGGCCGCCCACGGCAGCGCCCGCACGATGTCGCCGTAGGGGTCGGGGAAGGCGTTCAGCGGGAACGTCATGCCCGAGAAGAAGATGCCGGTGACCATCAGGAACTGGCTGATGCCCATACCGTCCATGATCCAGAACACGCTCAGGGCCAGCAGATAGCGGATCGCGAAGCTGACCACCATCGCCAGCACGAGCGTCACCGCGAAGGCCGCCCAGACGGTGACGTCCGTGGGCAACGCCGAGGGGAAGAACAGCGCGCCGAACGCGAACGGGATCACCCCCCGCCCCAGCACCTGGAACAGCGCCCGGCCCAGATCGCTCGCCAGCCACCACAGCTGGAGATCGGCCGGCCGGTACAGGTCGACGGCGATCTCACCCGTGCGGATCCGCTCCATCAGGTCCTTCTCCGCGCCGCCGCCCTGGATGGCGAGCGTCGAGTACAGGCACTGCCCCAGCCACACATAGGTGACGGCCTGCGCCTGGTCGTACCCGCCCAGATGGGGCCGCTCGTCCCACAGCGCCAGATAGGTGTAGACGAGGATCACACCGAAGACGGTGTTGGTGAAGATCCCGGCCGCCGTCGCCGCCCGATACGTCGCGTAGCGCCGGAACCCGCCCGCCGCCACAGCCGCGTACAACCGCGCCGAACCCACGGCACACCACCCACCTCACCTGCCCAGAGGCCGCCAGACACCGAAGCGCAGGAGCCTAGTGGCCGAGGCGAGGAGGGCGCCACGGATTTTCCGCGCGGCCCTGTCCGACGGTATGTCTGTCGCGATGCCTGTCGCGCCGAGGACTGTTCCCCCGAACCACTCTCGTCCCACTCCGCGGACGCGTGCCGAGGTCGGGGAACTGATCGCCGGATGGGACAGTCTTCATACGGGGGCGTAGATGGCGTACGAGGTCGTACGGGAACGTACGACGCGAAACAGGAGTCCGTGCACGACATGAACGACGAGCCGCAGCAGCCGACCGAGGGCTGGGCACCCAGAGAGCCGGAAGCTGCCGCCGCAGCAGGAGGCAAGAAGCCCAAGCGACCTAGGCGCACCGGCTGGCGACGCGTCATCCCGACCTGGCGGATGGTGCTCGGCACCTTCATCCTCGGCGTCATCCTGGTGGCCGGCCTGTTCTTCCTCGGCTACTCCATGGTCAAGATCCCGGCCGCCAACGCCCTGGCCACGAAGCAGAGCAACATCTACCTCTACGCCGACGGCAGCCAGCTCGCCCGCGACGGCAAGGTCAACCGCGAGAGCGTCCCCCTCGCACAGATCTCCAAGGAGGCCCAGCACGCCGTCCTGGCCGCCGAGGACCGCGACTTCTACAGCGAGTCCGCGATCGACCCCAAGGCCATGCTCCGCGCGGGCTGGAACACCGCCACCGGCAAGGGCAAGCAGTCCGGGTCCACGATCACCCAGCAGTACGTGAAGAACTACTACCTGGCCCAGGAGCAGACCGTCACCCGCAAGGTGAAGGAGTTCTTCATCTCGATCAAGCTGGACCGCACCGAGTCCAAGGACCAGATCCTTGAGGGCTACCTGAACACCAGCTTCTTCGGCCGCAACGCCTACGGCATGCAGGCCGCCGCGCAGGCCTACTACGGCGTCGACGCCAAGGACCTCAGCGCCGCCCAGGGCGCCTATCTCGCCGCCCTGGTCAACGCGCCCAGCGAGTACGACGTCGTCGCCCACCCGGAGAACAAGTCGGCCGCCGAGTCCCGCTGGAACTACGTCCTGGACGGCATGGTCAAGGAGGGCTGGCTGAAGCAGTCCGAGCGCACCGGCCTGAAGTTCCCGATGCCCAAGGAGGCCACCCTCTCCACCGGCCTGTCCGGGCAGCGCGGCTACCTCGTCCAGGTGGTCAACGACTACCTCGTCGACAACAAGATCGTCGACAAGGACGAGCTCAACGCGGGCGGCTACCGCATCACCACCACGCTGGAGAAGGACAAGCAGGACGCCTTCGTCGACGCGGTCAACGACAAGCTGATCTCCCAGCTGGACAAGAAGAACAACAAGGTCGACACCTACGTCCGCGCGGGCGGCGCCGCCGTCGACCCGAAGACCGGCAAGGTCATCGCGATGTACAACGGCATCGACTACGTCAAGCAGTACACGCCCAACGCCACCCGCCGGGACTTCCAGGTCGGCTCCACCTTCAAGCCGTTCGTGTTCGCCTCCGCCGTCCAGAACCACTCCGAGACGCAGGACGGCACCGTCATCACCCCGAACACGGTCTACGACGGCACCAACAAGCGGCCCGTGGTCGGCTGGACCGGCGGCGACTACGCCCCCGAGAACGAGGACCAGCACAACTACGGCGACATCAGCGTGCGGGAGGCCACCGACCAGTCCGTCAACGCGGTGTACGCGCAGATGGCCGTCGACGTCGGCTCCGACAAGGTCGAGCAGACCGCGATCGACCTCGGCATCCCGTCCGACACCCCCGACCTGACCCCCACCCCGTCCATCGCGCTCGGCGTGAACACCGCCAGCGTCCTGGACATGGCGGAGGCCTACGCCACGCTCGCCAACCACGGCCGGCACGGCACGTACACGCTGGTCGCCAAGGTCACCAAGGACGGCAAGCAGAGCGTCGAGCTGCCCCAGCGGCGGACCCGCCAGGCCATCAGCCGCGAGGCCGCCGACACCACGACCTCGGTCCTCCAGAGCGTCGTCGAGAACGGCACCGCCCGCGCCGCCCAGGCCGCCGGCCGCCCCGCCGCGGGCAAGACCGGCACCGCCGAGGAGGACACCGCCGCCTGGTTCGCCGGCTACACCCCCGACCTGGCCACCGTCGTCTCCGTGATGGGCCAGGACCCGGTCACCGCCGCCCACAAGTCGCTCTACGGCGCGATGGGCCTGGACCGGATCAACGGCGGCGGGGCCCCGGCCGAGATCTGGGCGCAGTTCACCGAGGAGGCACTGAAGGGCAAGCCGGTCACCGACTTCGACCTCCAGCTCCAGCCGGGCGCCGAGCAGTCCCAGGAGCCGAGCACCGACGTCCCGGTGGACCCCACCACGGGCGGCCAGGACGGCGGCACCACCGGGGACACCGACGGCGGCACGACCACCGACGGAGGCACCACCGGGGACGGCGGGACGACCACCGACGGCTCGACCACCGGCACCACCGGCGACCCCACGACGACGGGCGGCACCACCGGCGACCCCACCGACGGCGGCACGACCACCGACGGAGGCACCACCGGGGACGGCGGGACGACCACCGACGGGGGCACCACTGGGGACGGCGGCACCACCGGGGACACCACCGACGGCGGCACCACGGACGGCAGTCAGCAGGGCGGTACGACCCTGGGCCCGGGCGCCCAGTTCGGCACGCGCCGCCAGCCGAGCCCCTGACAGCCGGCCGCCGACCGCTGACCGGTCAGTGGCCGGAGGTCGCCTTCAGCCCCACCACGGCGACCAGCAGCAGGCACACGAAGAAGATCCGGGCGGCGGTGGCCGGCTCCCCCAGCACCACCATGCCGACCACCGCCGCACCGGCCGCCCCGATCCCCACCCACACGCCGTAGGCGGTGCCGATGGGCAGGGAGCGGGTGGCGTACGACAGCAGCAGCATGCTCACGACGATGCCGGAACCGGTGAGCAGACTGGGCACGAGCCGGGTGAAACCGTCGGTGTACTTCATACCGATCGACCAGCCGACTTCCAGCAGACCGGCGACGACGAGCAGAACCCAGGCCATGACGGCACCTCCGAGAACAGGCGTGACAGGGGTGCGTCGTCTTTGCTGTTACCGGTCCCGGTACGGCGCGTCTCGTCGGGCTCCTTCGAAGGTAGCAAAAGGACGGCGAAAGGGGCCGGTGACGATGGTCACCGGCCCCTTTCGCCGTTGTTCCACAGGTACTTCGTTCTACAGATACGTCGTCGTTCTACAGGTACAGACCGGTCGAGTCCTCGGAGCCCTCGAACCGGTCCGCGGCCACGGCGTGCAGATCGCGCTCGCGCATCAGCGCGTAGGCGATACCGCGCACCTCCACCTCGGCCCGGTCCTCCGGATCGAACAGGACCCGGTCTCCGGGCTCCACGGTCCGGACGTTCTGCCCCACCGCGACGACCTCGGCCCAGGCCAGCCGACGGCCGACCGCCGCGGTGGCGGGAATGAGGATGCCCCCGCCCGACCGCCGCTCACCCTCACCGGTCTCCTGCCGCACGAGTACACGGTCGTGCAGCATCCGGATGGGCAGCTTGTCGTGCTGGGTGGTGTCGTTTCTGTTGGCGCTCACGCCTCTGAACCTACCTGCCTTCGACGCGTCCGTACGCTGCCGGGTCGCCCCCGGTTCAGCCCTTGCGGCGCCGGGTACCGAGGGCCAGCAGACCCACCAGGCCCACGGCGACGAGGGCGACCGGCACGACCCGCTCCAGCCGCGGTGCACCCTCCTCGTCGACGAACTGGGCCTTCACATCGCTGACGACCCGGTTGACGCCGACGTAGGCCCGACCGAGCGTGTGATCGATGTTGGACACCACCTTCGCCTTGGCATCGCCCACGATCGTCCTGGGGTGCACCCGCACCCCGAGCTCGTCGAGCGTCTCGGCCAGCACTTCGCGGCGGCGCTTGATGTCCGCCTCGATCTGCGCCGGGGTTCTGATGTCCGACGTGTCCGCCACGGTGGAGCCTCCGAAGTCGCCGCTGTTTGTTCTGGACAGTCTGTCAGCTCCGCCCGCCACCGCACTGTCAGGACCCCCGGTTACGCTGACCCAATGAGCGAGCGACTCCAGCCCGGGGACGTGGCCCCCGCCTTCACCCTGCCCGACGCCGACGGCAACGACATCTCCCTGTCGGACCACAAGGGCCGCAAGGTCATCGTCTACTTCTACCCGGCCGCCCTGACCCCCGGCTGCACGAAGCAGGCCTGCGACTTCACCGACAACCTGGAGGTGCTGGCCGGCGCGGGCTACGACGTCATCGGCATCTCCCCCGACTCCCCGGAGAAGCTGGCCAGGTTCCGCGACAAGGAGTCCCTCAAGGTCACCCTCCTCGCCGACCCCGACAAGAAGGTCACCGAGTCCTACGCCGCCTACGGCGAGAAGAAGAACTACGGCAAGACCTACATGGGCGTCATCCGCTCCACGATCGTCGTGGACGAGGACGGCAAGGTCGAACGGGCCCTGTACAACGTCCGCGCGACGGGCCACGTGGCCAAGATCATCAAGGACCTGGGGATCTGAGACCCCCCTCACTCTGCTGCATGGCGGCCCCTGCCGGGATGTCCCGATGGGGGCCGCTCGACGTTTCCGGCGTGACCGTCCGATAAGCGGTTCGTTACTCCGTACGGGCCACGAACAGGTGGCCATGACCGGAGGGGGCTTGATGGGGGCCAGTGCGTACACCAAGGAGCGGCTGGAGGAAGCGGCTCTGGGGGCACACACGTTGTCGGAGGCGTTGGGGCGGTTGGGGGTGGATCCGCGGAGTTCGACTCGACGGTATGTGTTCGAGCGGATGAAGAAGCTGGGAGTGGATGTCTCGCACTTCGAGCGGGAGGGCGTGAAGTGGACGCGGGAAATCCTCCAAGAGGCCGTTTCGGCGGCGACGAACATGTGCGAGGTGCTGCGGCATCTCGGGCTTGAGGTCGTCGGCGGGCACCACACGCACATCAGTCGGCGGATCAAGGCGTACGGCATCGACACCTCGCACTTCCAGGTGCCGACGCGGCGCGGCAAGGCGTGGCGGCCTCGGACGCCGGAAGCCTCTCTCGTGGAGCAGCCGGTCGGGGAAGCCAGACGCGTTCCGAGCGATCGGCTGCGGTGGGCGATGACGACCACAGGCATGCCGGAGCAGTGTGCGATGTGCGGGACGGAAGCGTCGTGGCGAGGACACCCGCTCCCCCTGGAGGTCGACCACATCGACGGCAACTGGCGGGACAACCGCATCGAGAACCTACGGTTCCTGTGCCCCAACTGCCATTCGACGACGGACAGTTACCGGGGGCGCGGCAAGGACCGGACTTCATGAGCGACGGCGTGCAGTACACCCAGGGACGGCCGGCCGAAGCGGCAGACGCCCCGCACATGGCCCGTCAGCAGCGCACCAGGGCAACGCCTGCCAAACCGGCACCCGCCGAGCTGCGTCGAGCGGTCGAGGAAGCGACCTCCATCGCGGGCACACTCCGCGCTCTGGGAATGGAACCGTACAACAGCAAGCTGCGCACCCAGTTCCACCGCTGGGTGGCCGAGGACGGTCTCGACATCTCCCACTTCCTGGGCCAGGCGCATCAACGCGGCGGGCCGGGCACCACACCGCCCAGGCGGGCACAGGACATCCTCGTCCGGCACAACGGCACCCGTCGGACGAGAACCCACCTGCTCCGGCGTGCGCTCTTGGAAGTGGGCGTGTCCGAGGAGTGCACCGAGTGCGGAACAGGCCCCGAATGGCTCGGCAAGCCCATGACACTGGAGGTCGATCACATCAACGGGAACTGGAGCGACGACCGGCGGGAGAACCTGCGGTTGCTGTGCCCCAACTGTCACGCGATCACCAGTACCTGGTGCAGGGGAGGCAGCCGACGGCGGGCGTTCGCCGAGGACCAGTAAGCTGTGCGTGGGGCCGTAGCCCAATTGGCAGGAGGCACCACTTTTAGGTAGTGGACAGTGCGAGTTCGAGTCTCGTCGGCCCCACTCTAAGGGCGCGGCTCCCGATGAGGGTGCCGCGCCCTTCGGCCTTCTTGTGTGCGCGCCGCCTCAGCCCAACAACTCCCGCACCACCGGCACCAGCCCCCGGAATGCCTTCCCCCGGTGGCTGATCGCGTTCTTCTCCTCCGCGCTCATCTCAGCGCAGGTCCGCGACTCGCCCTCCGGCTGGAGGACGGGGTCGTAGCCGAAGCCGTTCGTGCCTACCGGAGCATGCCGCAGCACACCCCGCAGCCGGCCCTCGACCACCCTCTCCGTGCCGTCCGGCAGGGCGAGGGCCGCCGCGCAGGCAAAGTGGGCGCCGCGGTGTTCGTCGGCGATGTCGGAGAGCTGGGCGAGGAGGAGTTCGAAGTTGGCGCGGTCGTCGCCGTGCTTGCCGGCCCAGCGGGCGGAGAAGATGCCGGGGGCGCCGTTGAGGACGTCGACGCACAATCCCGAGTCGTCGGCCACCGCCGGCAGGCCGGTGGCCTGGGCGAGGGCGTGGGCTTTGAGGAGGGCGTTCTCGGCGAACGTCACTCCCGTTTCCTTGACGTCGGGGATGTCGGGGTAGGCGTCCGCGCCGACGAGGTCGTGGGGCAGGCCTGCGTCGGCGAGGATCGACCTGAGTTCGGTGATCTTTCCGGCGTTGCGGGTGGCGAGGATCAGGCGGGTCATGGCCCCCAGTATCGCGGGGCCCGATGCCCGTTCGTCACGGGGAGCAGACCTTGGTGAGCTCACCCGCCGCGTCGGTGACCCCGCTGATGTCGGGGGTCTCGTCGCCGTTCTCGACGGCCGTCTGGACTTCGATCAGGGCCTTGCGCATGTCCTCGGTCGCCTTGTCCAGGTCGGCGTTGTCCGTCTTGTCGCCGATCTCGTCGAGGTTCTTGCCGATGGAGTCGATGGACTCGTCGATCTGGGTCGGGTCGTTCGACGCGTTCTCGACGGCCTGCTGGAGGTCCGTGACGCTGTCGGCGACGGCCTCGGCGGTCTGGACGCAGTCCAGCGCCTTGTTGACGGCGTCGCAGCCGGTGGTCAGGCCGACCGTCAGGCCTACGGCCGCGACGGCGGCGGCGATGGCGGTGCGGCGACTGCGGCGACGGCTCGCGGCCATGGGTGGTTCCCTCCCGTTGGTCGGCCTCGACGGCCCTCGTGCTGGCCGGGCGCACGGTGGTGTTCCGTGCGCCCGTACCCGTAGTGACGCGAGGGTGGTCGGCGCGGTTGCCCGCGGCGGCCGTTCTCCTTGGTACGTCCTTTACTTTTCCAGGACGGTATCAAGCGCCTTGCGCTGCAGGACAGCCAGTTCCGTGCAGCCGGAAACCGCCAGGTCGAGGAGGGAGTTGAGCTCGTCGCGGGCGAAGGGTTCGGCCTCGGCGGTGCCCTGGACCTCGACGAAGCGGCCGTCGCCGGTGCAGACGACGTTCATGTCGGTGTCGGCCTTGACGTCCTCCTCGTAGCAGAGGTCCAGCAGGGGGATCCCTCCCACGATGCCGACGGAGACCGCGGAGACGGTGCCCGTGAGCGGCTGGCGGCCGGCCTTGATCAGCTTCCGGCCCTGGGCCCAGGCGACGGCGTCGGCGAGGGCCACGTAGGCGCCGGTGATCGCCGCGGTGCGGGTGCCGCCGTCGGCCTGGAGGACGTCGCAGTCCAGGACGATGGTGTTCTCGCCGAGGGCCTTGTAGTCGATGACCGCGCGCAGGGAGCGGCCGATGAGGCGGCTGATCTCGTGGGTGCGGCCGCCGATCTTGCCGCGGACGGACTCGCGGTCGCCGCGGGTGTTGGTGGCGCGGGGCAGCATGGAGTACTCGGCGGTCACCCAGCCCTCGCCGCTGCCCTTGCGCCAGCGCGGGACGCCTTCGGTGACGGAGGCGGTGCAGAAGACCTTCGTGTCGCCGAAGGAGACGAGGACGGAGCCCTCGGCGTGCTTGCTCCAGCCGCGTTCGATGGTGACCGGGCGGAGTTGTTCGGGGGTGCGGCCGTCGATTCGAGACATGCGCTGAGCCTAGCGGGAGCGAGGGATGCGGAAGGGGCCGCTCCCTGGTCGGGAGGGCCCCTCAGCCCGGGATGATCCCGAGGCTTCACATCATGTCTTCGATCTCCGCGGCGATGGGGTCGGCGTCGGTGCCGATGACGACCTGGATGGCGGTGCCCATCTTGACGACGCCGTGGGCGCCGGCGGCCTTGAGGGCGGCGTCGTCGACGAGGGAGGCGTCGTTGACCTCGGTCCGCAGGCGGGTGATGCAGCCCTCGACCTCTTCGATGTTGTCGATGCCGCCGAGCCCGGCGACGATCTTCTCTGCCTTGGTGGCCATTTCGGTCTCCTCACACACAGGTGGCCCAACTTCGCGAGCGATTGCGGTGTGTGTACCGAAAGATGACGTCACAGCAACCCAATCGTCGATGACTGGTCTACACCACATGACAGGCGGTCGCCAACCGATGAGTACCGACAGCGAGGTGAGCCCCGCCCGGGCCCGGTGGAACAGCGCGTTCCAGGGGCTCCAGAAGATGGGCCGCAGTCTTCAGCTGCCCATCGCCGTCCTGCCGGCCGCCGGTATCCTCAACCGGCTCGGCCAGCCGGACGTGTTCGGGGACGACGGGCTGGGGTGGACGAACGTCTCGAAGGTGATGGCGGGCGCGGGCGGCGCGCTGCTGGACAGTCAGCTCGGGCTGCCCCTCCTCTTCTGTGTCGGTGTGGCGATCGGCATGGCGAAGAAGGCGGACGGGTCGACGGCGCTCGCGGCGGTGGCGGGTTTCCTCGTCTACTACACCGTGCTGCGGCAGTTCCCGGAGGACTGTCCGGGCGGGTCGACGGCGGTGCCGAACATCGGCTGCCAGGCGGCGACGGACCACACGGTGGTGGCGTTCACCTACCAGAACCCGGGTGTCTTCGGCGGCATCGTGATGGGTCTGCTGTCGGCGTTCTTCTGGCAGCGCTATCACCGTACGAAGCTGGTGGACTGGCTCGGTTTCTTCAACGGCCGCCGGCTGGTGCCGATCATCATGGCGTTCGTCGCGATCGTGTTCGCGGCGCTGTGTCTGTGGGTCTGGCCGCCGATCGGTGACGGGCTGGAGAACTTCAGCGACTGGCTGAGCGACGCGGGTGCGTGGGGTGCGGGTGTCTTCGGTGTCGCGAACCGGGCGTTGCTGGTGATCGGGCTGCACCAGTTCCTGAACGTGCCCATCTGGTTCCAGTTCGGCAGTTACACCAAGCCGGACGGTTCGGTGGTGCACGGCGACATCAACATGTTCCTGGCCGGTGACCCGGACGCGGGGCAGTTCACCTCCGGGTTCTTCCCGATCATGATGTTCGCGCTGCCGGCGGCGGCGCTGGCGATCACGCACTGTGCGAGGCCGGAGCGGCGCAAGGAGGTCGGCGGTCTGATGCTGTCGGTCGCCCTGACGTCGTTCGTCACGGGGATCACGGAGCCGATCGAGTACTCGTTCCTGTTCATCGCGCCGCTGCTGTACGCGGTGCACGCGGTGCTGACGGGTGTGTCGATGGCGGTGACGTGGGGGCTCGGGGTGCACGACGGGTTCAGTTTCTCGGCCGGTCTCATCGACTACGTCATCAACTGGAACCTGGCGACGAGACCGTGGGCGATCATCCCGATCGGTCTGTGCTTCGGCGTCCTCTACTACGTGATCTTCCGGTTCGCGATCACGAGGTTCGATCTGAAGACGCCGGGCAGGGAGCCGGAGGAGGAGGTCGAGGACGTCACGAAGGTGTAGTCCGGACCGACCTTGGGACAGGTAGCCCGCGGTAGCCGTTTCGTCACGGGAACCGCGGGTTCCTTATGCGTCCTTCATCGTGCTACAACATGGTCTACACCACTGAGTGGTGTAGACCACCACCCGATGGAGGAAGTCTATGAGCACCGCCACCTCGCCAACGGCGGCCCCCACGAAGAAGTGGGGATCCGGTCTTTTCCAGGGCCTTCAGAAGGTCGGCCGCAGCCTCCAGCTCCCGATCGCCGTGCTGCCGGCGGCGGGCATCCTGCTGCGCCTCGGCCAACCCGACGTCTTCGGCAAGGACGGTCTGGGCTGGGGCAAGGTCGCGGACGTGTTCGCCACCGCCGGTGACGCCGTCTTCTCGAACCTTCCGCTGCTGTTCTGCGTCGGTATCGCCATCGGCTTCGCCAAGAAGGCCGACGGCTCGACCGCCCTCGCCGCGCTGGTGGGCTTCCTCGTCTACAAGAACGTCCTGACCGCGTTCCCGATCACCGAGGCGAAGGTCACCAAGGGCGCGGACGTGGCCGCCACCTACAACGACCCCAAGGTCTTCGGCGGCATCATCATGGGCCTGATAGCCGCGGTCACCTGGCAGCGCTTCCACCGCACCAAGCTCCCCGACTGGCTGGGCTTCTTCAACGGCCGTCGGCTGGTCCCGATCCTGATGGCCTTCATCGGCACCGCCGTCGGCGTCTTCTTCGGCCTGGTCTGGGAGCCGATCGGTGACGTCATCACCAACTTCGGCGAGTGGATGACCGGGCTCGGCGCGATCGGCGCGGGCATCTTCGGCGCCATCAACCGCGCGCTGCTCCCCGTGGGCATGCACCAGTTCGTCAACACGGTGGCCTGGCAGGAGATCGGCTCCTTCAAGGACGCCTCGGGTGCGGTCTGGCACGGTGACCTGCCGCGCTTCTTCCACGGCGACCCGACCGCCGGCCAGTTCATGACGGGCTTCTTCCCGATCATGATGTTCGCCCTGCCGGCCGCCGCGCTCGCCATCACGCACACCGCGCGTCCCGAGCGCCGCAAGGCCGTCGGCGGCATGATGCTCTCGCTCGCCCTGACCTCCTTCGTCACCGGTATCACCGAGCCGATCGAGTTCGCGTTCATGTTCGTCGCCCCGGTGCTGTACGTCATCCACGCGGTCCTGACGGCCGTCTCGATGGCCGTCACCTGGGCCCTGGGCGTCCATCACGGCTTCAGCTTCTCGGCCGGCGCGATCGACTACTTCCTCAACTGGAACCTCGCCACCAAGCCCTGGATGATCATCCCGATCGGCCTGGTCTTCGCCGCGATCTACTACGTCACCTTCCGCTTCGCCATCATCAGGTTCAACATCGCCACCCCGGGCCGCGAGCCCGAGGAAGAGGTGGAGGACCTCACCAAGGCGTGAGCCGTCGTACCGCGTGACGAAGGCCCCGGAACCAAGGACACGGTTCCGGGGCCTTCGCGCACGTACGGGCCTGAACCCCGTACGGGCTAGATCTCGTACGACGCCCTCGGCGCCGCCAGCTCCACCGGGCCGTCGTAGACCGCGCGGGCGTCGGTGAGGTTGGCCTGGGGGTCGGTCCACGGGGGGATGTGGGTGAGGACCAGGCGGCGGGCGCCCGCCCTGCGTGCCGTCTCGCCCGCCTCGCGGCCGTTGAGGTGCAGGTCGGGGATGCTCTCCTTGCCGTGCGTGAAGGCGGCCTCGCACAGGAACAGGTCGGCGTCGCGGGCGAGTTCGTCCAGGGCGGGGGTCACGCCGGTGTCGCCGGAGTACGTCAGCACCCTTCCCCCGTGCTCGACGCGGATGCCGTACGCCTCCACCGGGTGGGCCACGCGTTCGGTGTGGACCGTGAACGGGCCGAGCTCGAAGGTGGACGGCTTGACCGTGTGGAAGTCGAAGACCTCGCTCATGGAGGAGGCGGTGGGGGTGTCGGCGTAGGCCGTGGTGAGGCGGTGCTCGGTGCCCTCGGGGCCGTAGACCGGGATCGGGTCGCAGCGGCCGCCGTCGTGGCGGTAGTAGCGCGCGACGAAGTACGCGCACATGTCGATGCAGTGGTCGGCGTGCAGATGGCTGAGGAAGATCGCGTCGAGGTCGTAGAGACCGCAGTGGCGCTGCAACTCGCCGAGGGCACCATTGCCCATGTCGAGAAGCAACCGGAAGCCGTCGGCCTCTACGAGGTAGCTCGAGCAGGCCGATTCCGCGGACGGGAACGACCCCGAGCAGCCGACGACGGTGAGCTTCATGAAGCAGAAACCTCCGCTGGCGGGAATTGACAATGTGGGTTCGTCGGGGGTCGTGCGGTCCGTCGAGCGTAAGGCGCAAAACTCCCGGTCGCTCCTCCACCAGGGGCTGTTGTGGGCGAACTCACCTGTGCTGTCACCGGTTCGGCTGGCCCGGGGGCGCGCGGGGCTCGCAAGAGGGCGCGGGGGCGCTCGTGCGCCGGTAACGTCGTCCGTATGGACACGTCCTGGTGGCTCGCGCTCGCGGCGGTGATACTGCTGGCGCTCGTCGCCACGCTCGTCGACGGATGGGGGCGGGGGCGCCGGCCGGCGGGGCGCCGGAGCAGGCCGCCGGGGTATCCGGAGGAGCGGGCCCAGCGGCGGCCGCAGCCGGCGGAGATCTGGTGGGCGAACGTACCGTTCGAGGACGGGCCCGGGGTGAAGGACCGGCCGTGCCTGGTGCTCTCGGTGCGGGGGCGGCGGGCCGTCGTCGCGAAGATCACCAGCAAGTACCACGACGAGCGGTCCGGGGTGATCCCGCTGCCGCCGGGTGCGGTAGGGGACGCGCAGGGGCGCGCGAGCTTCCTGGAGACCGACGAGTTGCGCGAAGTACCGGTGTGGGACTTCCGGCGGAAGGTGGGGGTGGTGGACCCGGTCCTGTGGGACCAGGTCCGTCACCTGGCGATGTAGGGCCTCACGCCGTCACGCCCGCCACCGCCCGTCACGCCCAGAGTTGACCCTGCAGCGTCTCGATCGCTTCCTCCGTCGTCGCCGCCGTGTAGACGCCCGTCGAGAGGTACTTCCAGCCGCCGTCGGCGACCACGAAGACGATGTCGGCGCTCTCACCGGCCTTCACCGCCTTGTTGCCCACGCCGATCGCCGCGTGCAGCGCAGCGCCGGTGGAGACGCCCGCGAAGATGCCCTCCTGCTGGAGGAGCTCCCGGGTGCGGGTGACCGCGTCGGCCGAGCCGACCGAGAAGCGGGTGGTGAGGACGGAGGCGTCGTAGAGCTCGGGTACGAAGCCCTCGTCCAGGTTGCGCAGGCCGTAGACGAGATCGTCGTAGCGCGGCTCGGCGGCGACGATCTTGACGTCGGGCCGGTGTTCGCGCAGGTAGCGGCCGACGCCCATCAGGGTCCCCGTGGTGCCGAGGCCGGCCACGAAGTGGGTGACGGAGGGGAGGTCGGCGAGGATCTCCGGGCCGGTCGTGGCGTAGTGGGCGCCCGCGTTGTCCGGGTTGCCGTACTGGTAGAGCATCACCCAGTCGGGGTGCTCGGCGGAGAGCTCCTTGGCGACGCGTACGGCGGTGTTGGAGCCGCCCGCGGCCGGGGAGGGGATGATCTCCGCGCCCCACATGCCGAGCAGGTCGCGGCGCTCCTGGGAGGTGTTCTCGGGCATCACGCAGACCATGCGGTAGCCCTTGAGCTTGGCCGCCATGGCGAGGGAGATGCCGGTGTTGCCGGAGGTGGGTTCGAGGATGGTGCAGCCGGGGGTGAGCCGGCCGTCCTTCTCCGCCTGCTCGATCATGTGCAGGGCGGGGCGGTCCTTGACCGAGCCGGTGGGGTTGCGGTCCTCCAGCTTCGCCCAGATACGGACGTCGGCGGACGGCGACAGCCGCGGCAGGCGCACCAGAGGGGTGTTGCCCACCGCGGCCAGCGGGGAGTCGTAACGCATCGACGATCAGGCCATGCCGCCGGCCACGGCCGGCAGGATCGTGACGCTGTCGCCGTCGGCCAGCTTGGTGTTGATGCCGTCCAGGAAGCGGACGTCCTCGTCGTTCAGGTAGACGTTGACGAAGCGGCGCAGCTGGTCGCCGTCCACGATGCGGGCCTGGATGCCCGCATGCCGGGTCTCCAGGTCGGTGAAGAGCTTGGCGAGGGTGTCTCCGTTGCCCTCCACCGCCTTCTGGCCGTCGGTGTACTGGCGGAGGATGGTCGGGATGCGGACCTCGATGGCCATGGCTGAGGGCTCCTGTCGGATGTGGTCAGGTCGGTGGGCGCGCGGCAGCGCTGGTACGGCAGGTCGTGCGTGGATGAGCGCCGCGGCCCACGGCCGTACGGCGGCAGGGCAGCGTCAACAGATGGCGCTGGCGAGCCTGCACAGGTCGACGTGCAGCCGCGCCACGAGCAGCATGCCCGGCGTCTTTTCGCTCACGTCGTCGAAAACCATGGGCTCATCGTATCGATTCCCGTCCCGGGCCCATGAGTGTGATCCCACATTCCGGACGGATTCCGGCCGAGGAGTGAGACCGTGCAGCTCAGGCGGACCGTCGGAGGACCAGTCGGGTCGGTACGACCACGCGGGAGCCGGCGGCCTGGGCGGTGGGGTCGAAGAGCAGCCGGGCCATGAGGCGGCCCATGCCCTCCACGTCCTGGTGGACGGTGGTCAGGGGCGGGTCGGCCGACTCCGTGAGGTCGGTGAGGTCGTCGAAGCCGACCACGGCCACGTCCTCGGGGACCCGGAGTCCGCGCTCGTGGAGGGTCTGGAGGGCGCCGGTGGCCATGAGATCGGAGGCGACGAAGACGGCGTCCAGGCCGGGCTGCCGGTCCAGGAGGCGGCCCATGGCGTCGGCGCCGCCCTGCCGGGTGTAGTCCGCGCGTTCCACGAGGTCGGGCGGGGCGGTGGGGAGCACGTCCCGGTAGCCCGCCAGCCGGTCGGCGGCGGAGGCCTCCTGGTCCTCGGGCCCGGCGACGGTCGCGATACGGGTCCGGCCCAGCGCGACGAGGTGCTCGACGGCCTGCCGGGCTCCCCCGCGGTTGTCGCCGTCGACATGGACGTATCCGGCGTCGTCCGCCCCGGCGCGGGGCCGGCCGCCGAAGACCGCGGGCAGGCCGGTGCGGGCGATCAGCGCGCCGAGCCGGTCGTCGGGGCGCAGGGAGAACAGGATCGCGCCGTCCGTGTGGCCGCCGCCCAGGTAGTCCGCCACGCGCTCGTGGTCGCCCGGCTCCTCGACGAACAGCAGGACCGCCTGGGCGCCGTGCTCGGCGAGTTCCCGGCGGACACCGCGCAGCAGGCAGTCGAAGAACGGGTCGAGGAAGAGCCTGTTCTGCGGCTGTGTGGCCACCACGGCGACGGCGTCGGTGCGGCGGGTCACCAGCTGGCGGGCGGCGTGGTTGGGGACGTACCCGAGTTCGGCGATCACCTGCCGGACCTGTTCCACGACCTCGGCGCGCACCCGGGGCTCACCGTTGATCACCCGCGACACCGTGGACTTCGAGACGCCCGAGCGGCGTGCGACGTCCTCCAGGGTGGGCCGCCTGCCGTGCGTGCGCTGCGTCAACACTTGCTCCGATACGCCAAGTTGATCGTGCGCACGAGCCTAGTACGCCTCGACGATCTCCACCTGCTCCTCGGTGACCTCGCCCTCGACGATGCGGAAGGAGCGGAACTGGAACGGGCCGGCGTCGTCCGTGTCCGCGGTGGAGACCAGGACGTAGTGCGCGCCGGGCTCGTTCGCGTAGGAGATGTCGGTGCGGGAGGGGTAGGCCTCGGTGGCGGTGTGGGAGTGGTAGATGACCACCGGCTCCTCGTCGCGGTCGTCCATCTCGCGGTAGAGCTTGAGCAGGTCGCCGGAGTCGAACTCGTAGAACGTGGGCGACATGGCCGCGTTGAGCATCGGGATGAAGCGCTCGGGGCGGTCCGTGCCCGCCGGTCCCGCGACGACGCCGCACGCCTCGTCGGGGTGGTCCTTGCGCGCGTGGGCGACGATCTGGTCGACGAGGGCCTGGGTGATGGTCAGCATGCTCGTCAGGATAAGCAGAAGGCCGTTCCGTACCGGTGGGTGGTACGGAACGGCCCACATGCCGGACGCCCTGAGCGGCGGCCGCAGGGGGTGCCACGAGTACTCCCTGCGGCTGGGCGTCCTGCGGGGTTGGTCAGCCGGCCTTCTCGAACTCCGCGTCGCGGCGCTCGGCGATCCGCGGGTTGCGGCTCTTGAGCACGGCCCAGCCGATGCCCAGGGCGACGGCCCAGCCGACCGCGACGTACAGGCAGACCCGCGCGTCCTTGTCATACGCGATCATGCAGGTCACGCCGATGAGGAAGAGGAGCGCGACCCAGCTGAAGAGCGCGCCGCCGGGGGCGGGGAAGGACGAGGCGCGCAGCCGGCCCGCGTCGACCGCGGCGCGGTAGCGGATGTGGCTGACGAGGATCATCATCCAGGTCCAGATGCCGGCTGCGGTGGCGACGGAGGTGACGTAGAGGAACGCCTTCTCCGGGACGACGTAGTTCAGGACGACGCCGATGCCCATGAGGGCCACGGAGACCGTGATGCCGACGGCGGGCGTCTTGCGGGCGTTGAGCTTGCCGAAGGCCTGCGGCGCCTCGCTGTTGGAGGCCAGGTCGCGCAGCATGCGGCCGGTGGAGTACATGCCCGAGTTGCAGGACGACAGGGCCGCGGTGAGCACCACGAAGTTGACGATGCCCGCGGCGAGCGGGATGCCGATCTCGCCGAAGGCGTGGACGAACGGGCTCTCGCCGGCGGAGAACTCGGTCCACTTGACGACGGAGAGGATCACCAGCAGAGCGCCGACGTAGAAGACGATGATGCGCCAGGGCAGGGTGTTGATGGCCTTGGGCAGGGTCTTCTCAGGATTCTCGGACTCGCCCGCGGTGACGCCGACGAGCTCGACGGCGAGGTAGGCGAACATGACGCCCTGGAGGGTCATCAGGCTGGAGCCGATGCCGTTGGGGAAGAAGCCGTCGTGCGACCAGAGGTTGGAGACGGTGGCCGTGTCACCGGCGTCGGAGAAGCCGAGGGTGAGCACGCCGAGGCCGATGACGATCATGCCGATGATGGCCGTGACCTTGATCATCGAGAACCAGAACTCGACCTCGCCGAAGATCTTGACGGAGATCAGGTTGACGCCGAAGAGCACCACCAGGAACACCAGGGCGCTGACCCACTGCGGGATCTCCGGGAACCAGAAGTGGATGTAGATGGCGGCGGCCGTGAGCTCGGCCATGCCGGTGACCACCCACATGAGCCAGTACGTCCAGCCCGTGACGAACCCGAAGAACGGGCCGAGGAACTCGCGGGCGTACTCGGCGAAGGAGCCGGAGACGGGCCGGTAGAGGAGCAGTTCGCCCAGCGCCCGCATGATGAAGAAGATGACGACGCCCGCGAGGGCGTACATGAGGATGATACTGGGGCCGGCCTTGGCGATGTTCGCTCCGGCACCCATGAACAGGCCGACGCCGATCGCGCCGCCGATCGCGATCATCTGGACCTGGCGGCTGCCGAGGCCGCGTTCGTATCCCTCTTCGGAGGTGTTCTCGGAGGTGTTCTCCGTGTCGACCTGAGCTGAGGTCATGTGGTGGTGCGCCCTTTCTCCATACCGACCGGGCCTTCGTCGGCCACGGATCGGTTTTCGATCCCCCCGGACTGATGGAGTGGTGCCTGGCCGGCGATCAACCGGCTCGGTGGCGCACCCGGCCGAACATTCGGGTGGTGTTCGCCGGGCGGTCGTGAAGATTTATCACGGCCGCAACGGAGATCACCTGTGCGGCATGTGATGCGCGACACAGGGAGAAGGGGACAAAAGCCGCTCGGAGGGGGCATAGGCGGCCGACGCGGTGACGTGATCGTTATCCGGATTTGAGCGTCCGCTGAGCGAACACACAACCGTCACAATTCACAGAAACTCATGGAAACTCATGGAAGAAGTGTGGAAACCAGGGTCTCCTGGAGCCCGCCCAGCCACAGATACGCCATCACCATCGGCTTGCGCGGGTCCTCGTCCGGGAGGCGGTAGAGGAGGTCGGTGTCCTCCTCGTCGGTGATCTCCAGCCGCGAACCGATCGCGAGGCGCAGGTCGTTGAGGGAGTTCAGCCACTGCTTGGACTCGCCGGGCGACAGTTTCAGGACCGCCCCGCCGTCGCCGGCGGAGCGCAGCGCGTCCAGGGAGCGGATCACCGCGAGGGCGTTGTCGCGCTTGCCGGCCCGCAGGTCGTTCTCGGTGTAGCGGCGGAACTCCGAGGAGTAGGCGCGCTGCTCCTCGGCCTCCTTCGCCTCCGGGGTGCCCTCGGGGTCGCTGTAGGCGTCCGGGAAGAGCCTTCTGAGCACCGGGTCGGAGGGCGGCTCGCTCGGACCGTCGGCGAACAGCTCGGCCAGCGGGTCGTCGGGGGCGTCCTCGGCGGGACCGGGCCCGATGAGCTCCAGGAGCTGGACGGCCAGCGACCGGATGATGGAGATCTCGACGTCGTCGAGGGCGACGGCCGCGCCGCCGCCGGGGAGCGGTTCGAAGGTTCCTGGCATGGAGGCGATTCGCTACTTCCGACCGGTTACTTGCGGTCCTGCTGGAGGGTGGCCCACAGACCGTAGCCGTGCATGGCCTGCACGTCGCGTTCCATCTCCTCGCGACTGCCGCTGGAGACGACCGCCCGGCCCTTGTGGTGGACATCGAGCATGAGCTTGGTGGCCTTGTCCTTGGAGTAGCCGAAGTACGTCTGGAAGACGTACGTCACATAGCTCATCAGGTTGACCGGGTCGTTGTGGACGATCGTGACCCAGGGGACGTCCGGCTCGGGGACGGCGAAGACCTCTTCCGCCGACTCGGTGCGTTCGATCTCTACGGGAGCGGGTGACGTCACACGGCCCATGCTGCCACGCTCTCCACAAATCGTCACACTGACGCGAAGTGGGGTAGCATCTGTTGCCATGCTGCACACACCGGGGGACAGCCCCCGGACCCCCGGCCGACCTGGGGGACCCGGAGATTCACGGCTAGGAGAGCTTTCGTGGACGTAGCGGACCTTGGCCTGCCGGTGGACGTTCCCTCGACGGCGCTCTTCACGGACCAGTACGAGCTCACGATGCTTCGGGCCGCCCTGAAGGCGGGCACGGCCGAGCGGCGCAGCGTGTTCGAGGTCTTCACACGACGGTTGCCGGACGGGCGCCGTTACGGCGTGGTCGCGGGCACCGGACGCGTCCTGGACGCGGTCGAGAACTTCCGCTTCGACGCGGACGTCATCGGCTTCCTGCGCGAGCGGCAGATCGTCGACGAGGAGACCCTGGACTGGCTCGCCGGCTACCGCTTCTCCGGCGACATCTGGGGCTATCCCGAGGGCGAGGTGTACTTCCCGGGCTCGCCGATCATGCGGGTCGAGGGCTCCTTCGCCGAGTGCGTGCTGCTGGAGACCGTCATCCTGTCGATCCTCAACCACGACTCGGCGATCGCCGCGGCCGCCTCCCGGATGGCCTCCGCCGCGGGCGGGCGGCCCCTGATCGAGATGGGCGCCCGCCGCACCCACGAGCTGGCCGCGGTCGCCGCGGCGCGCGCCGCGTACGTCGGCGGCTTCACCACCACCTCCGATCTGGCGGCCGGATTCCGCTACGGCATTCCGACCGTCGGTACCTCCGCCCACGCCTTCACCCTGCTCCACGACCACGAGCGGGACGCCTTCCAGGCCCAGGTGGACTCGCTGGGCCGGGGCACCACCCTGCTCGTCGACACCTACGACGTCGCCGAGGCCGTCCGGACGGCCGTGGAGGTCGCCGGGCCCGAGCTGGGCGCGGTGCGCATCGACTCCGGCGACCTGCTGCTGGTCGCCCATCGGGTACGGCAGCAGCTGGACGAGCTGGGGGCGACGGACACGCGGATCATCGTCACCTCGGACCTGGACGAGTACGCGATCGCCTCGCTGGCGGCGGCGCCCGTGGACGCGTACGGCGTCGGCACCCAGCTGGTGACGGGGTCCGGGCACCCGACGGCGTCGATGGTCTACAAGCTGGTCGCCCGGGCCGAGACGGCGGACCCCAAGGCCCCGCTGGTGCCGGTGGC
The DNA here is from genome assembly GCF_001685355.1 of Streptomyces lincolnensis. Classification (GTDB taxonomy): domain Bacteria; phylum Actinomycetota; class Actinomycetes; order Streptomycetales; family Streptomycetaceae; genus Streptomyces; species Streptomyces lincolnensis. Next base: position 3,940,968 of record NZ_CP016438.1, read on the forward strand.
GAAGAAGTCCTCCGGCGGCAAGACCTCGGTCGGCGGCCGCAAGTGGGCGGCGCGGCGGGTCGACGAGGACGGGATCGCGCAGACGGAGGTCGTGGGCACCGGGATCGTGCCGGGTGAGCTGGCCGACCGGCAGCTGCTGGTGGAGCTCGTCAAGGGCGGCGAGGTCGTCGCGCGGGAGCCGCTGGACGTCGTCCGCGAGCGGCATGCGGCCGCGCGGGGGAACCTGCCGCTGTCGGCGACGCAGCTGTCGCGCGGCGAACCGGTCATTCCGACGGAGTACGTCCAGGGCCGGTCGGGTAGCTAGAGTGCGCCCGCTTTTACGCCCCTCGATGCCCCCTCCCGCCCTGCCCCTTCAGTCCGTAGGCTCGGAAGTTCACCGGCCGGGCACCCGCTCCTCGCACTCCTGCTCTCCCCGACCCACATAGTCGAAGGACACCGACCATGCGCCGCGCCTTGATCGTCGTTGACGTGCAGAACGATTTCTGCGAGGGGGGCAGTCTCGCGGTGGCCGGGGGTGCCGATGTGGCCGCCGCCGTCACCGAGCTGATCGGGCAGGCGGCGGGTTCCGGCTATCAGCACGTGGTGGCCACCCGCGACCACCACGTCGCGCCCGGGGGCCACTTCGCCGACAACCCCGACTTCGTCCACTCCTGGCCCGCGCACTGCGTCGCCGGGACCGAGGGGGTCGGCTTCCACCCGAACTTCGCTCCCGCGGTCGCCTCCGGCGCGGTCGACGCCGTCTTCGACAAGGGGGCGTACGCGGCGGCGTACAGCGGCTTCGAGGGCGCCGACGAGAACGGCGTACCGCTGGCCGACTGGCTGCGGGCCCGCGAGGTCGCCGAGGTCGACGTGGTCGGCATCGCCACGGACCACTGCGTGCGCGCCACCGCCCTGGACGCCGCCCGTGAGGGTTTCCGCACCCAGGTCCTCCTCGACCTCACGGCCGGCGTCTCCGAGGAGACCACCGACCGCGCCCTGGAGGAGCTACGAGCAGCGGGCGTGGAACTGACCGGCAAGCCGGTCGTGTAGGTCGACTGGCCGGAGCCCAGGGGTCTCGCTGGGCTCCCCTGGCGGCTGGGCCGGGCGCGCCCCTGGGGCTACGCCGGATCCGACCCGACGGCTTTCGCCGCATGCGGGCCCGGCAGCGCCTCGCGGGCTGCCGCCCGGTCGGCACCGCCGGAATACGCCGTCACGGCTGAGCGCCGTCGCGGCGGAGAAGAGACGGCCGGAGAAAGAGCGAGCCGGATCCGCAAGCGCGCCCCCACGCTCCGGGGGCTCTGCCGAGGCCCGGCCCGGAGCCCGACGACTGCGCCAGTGCGGCCCGGCAGCGCCTCGCGGGCTGCCGCCCGGTCGGCACCGCCGGAATACGCCGTCGCGGCGGGGAAGAGACGGCCGGAGAAAGAGCGAGCCGGATCCCCAAGCGCGCCCTTACGCTCCGGGGGCGGCCGGGACCTGGGCCAGAGCCCGGGGACTACGCCGGTGCGACCCGGCAGCGCCTCGCGCCCCGGCCCCCACCGGCATCACCCCGCCCCGAACCCCACCACCGCAGCCCCAGACCCCCCGCTCACGCCGGTGTCGTAGGCCGTCTCAGGAGCGCTCTGATCGGGTGCCAGAGTTCTTGGACCAGGTCGGGGGCGACACCGTTGTCGGGGGCTGTGCGCCATATGAGGCCGTCGGGGTGGTGGAGGACGGCGGTGATTTCGTCGGGGGTGGGTGGGGCGGCGTTGCCGCGTAGGTAGACGGCTCGCATGCCGTGGTTGCGCAGCCTGGTCAGGGCGCGGGCGCGGTTGCGGGCGTGGACGAGGACGCGGACGCAGCCCACGCCGTGGGCGGTGGGGCTGGGCAGGTTCAGCGCCACCACGACGCTGCCGGTCGGCAGCTTGCAGAAACCTCCTGCGGCCATGCGGTCACACCCCCGTGCGATTCGATGTCGATACCGGTGTCAATAAGCGAGGCACAGGACGCACCTAAACACGATCGGCGGCGACCCGCCAGGGGGTCACCGCCGATACGTCTCTGACCTGCGAATATGCGAACTACTTCGCTGATGGGCCTACCTGGAGCGTGATCGTCGCGCCATTCAGCGGCTCCTTGACGATCTTGATCCGGGTATTGGTGTCAGTGATCTTGACGCCCGCGCGCGGGTTGGACTCGTCGTAGTACGTCGACTTCCCGTCGTCGAAGACCGGGACCCCGGGACGGGACTTGATCTTCGTCGCGACATCCGCGTTGTGGAGCGTGATCGCGTCCGTCGGGTACCAGCTGAAGGGCGAGTCGAAGGACTGGATGCGGTTGCGCATCAGCGTCCCGTTGGACCACTTCAGCGGCGTCGGGTGGGCATCGACCGGGAGGATCAGGCCCTCGCCGGGGTGCTGGCTGGTGTTGTCGTCGAGGTGGGAGGTGTCCCACTTCCAGATCAACAGGCCGTTCTGGTAGGCGTAGTGCTCCACCCACTGCGGACGGGTCGTGGAGAAGCCGTAGTTGTACGGGCCGACCTTGAGGACCTTGTCGTACGACACGTACTGGCGGTTCTCGGCGATGTAGTACTGCGCGTAGTCACCGGTGAAGGACGCCCCGATGCGGGAGAAGCCCTTGGCGGTCCAGGCCGCGTCCGCGGACTCGGCGTCGTCGGAGAAGAGCGTGGCCCCGTCCGCGGTCACCGTGATCCCGTCGGCCGTGAAGCCCTTCAACACCGTGCCGCCGTCGGTCTGGTAGCGGAAGCGCAGGCTGATCTTCTGGCCCGCGTAGGCGTCCAGCGGGAACGTCAGCTTCTGGTGGGCCTCGACCGACCCGGTGAGGGCGGGCTTGTCGCCGCCGTCGCGCGGGATGGCGGTGCCGTCGGCCAGGGTGCCGTCCACCGGCTTCCAGTTGGTGCCGTCGGTGGAGACCTCGGTGTAGAGGTGGTCGTAGTCCTTCTCGATGTCCCACCAGGCGTCGAGCGTCAACGCGGCCGAGCTCTTGCCGGTCAGGTCGACCGAACGGGACAGCGTGTTGCGCAGGTCGTTGCCGCGCCCGCTCCACCACTGCGTGGCACCCTGCGCCGGAGCGACCACGTCGAGAGTGGCCCTCTTGTCGGGCAACTGCACGACAAGGGCCTGCGGGTTCTTGGTGTTGTACGCCTGGACGCCCAGCTTGTGGGTCGACCTCGTGCCCGCCTTGGCCACGTCGTAGTCGAGCCAGCCCAGTTGCAGCTTGTCCCAGGCGTTCATGTCGCCGGGCAGGTCGCCGATGGAGTCCTTGCCGGTACCGAGCCAGGACCCGGAGGACATCAGCGTCCAGAAGCCGGTGGAGTTCTCGCCGCCCGCGGTGTCGTACTCGTCGGGCAGACCGAGGTCGTGGCCGTACTCGTGGGCGAAGACGCCGAGTCCGCCGTTCTCCGGCTGGATGGTGTAGTCGCCGACCCAGATGCCGGTGTCGCCGATCTGGGCGCCGCCGAGCTTGTTGGTGTCCGGGCCGGTGTTCCCGGCGTCGGTGCCGAAGGCGTACCAGCGGTGGGCCCAGATCGCGTCCTCGCCCTGGGCACCGCCGCCGGCGGACTCGTCCTCACCGGCGTGCACGATCTGGAAGTGGTCGATGTAGCCGTCGGACTCGTTGAAGTCGCCGTCGCTGTCGAAGTCGTAGCGGTCCCACCGGTCGAACTCGGCGAGCTCCGCCCTGATCTCGGCGGCGCTGTCCCCGGCGGCCTCGCGCTCGGCGACCCAGGCGTTGACGCCGTCCTGCACCGCGTACCAGGCGCAGTTGTCGGGGTCGCACTTGTTGGAGCCGTAACGGGCCTCGTTGTAGGGGACCTTGACCCAGTCGGTGACGTCGCCCTCGACCGAGTAGCGGCCCGAGGACTGCTTCTCGTAGTACTTCTTCAGCGACTCGACACCCTTGCCGGTGCCGAAGTACAGGTCCTGGTAGTGCTTGCGGTTGTAGTCCGCCTGCCAGGCCGTGCTGTTGTTCACCGCGCGGTCCGGCTGCGCGATCCGATTGTGGAGCGGGCCGGGCGTGCCGCCGTAGCGGGGGTCGACCTGGTCGCCGAACTCGACCAGGATCGTGAAGATCCTGTCGGTCTTCTCGCGGCCGAGCTCGACGTACTTGTCCTTGCCCTTGGCGCCCTTGAGCTCGACGACCTTGGAGCCGTCACGGTTCTGGACCGTGGCGGCGCCGGATATGACCTGGTCGAGCGCTTCCTGGCGCTGCGCCGCCCGGGTCTGGGACAGCGGGCCGTCGAAGTCGTGCTTCCTGCTCTGGGCCGGCTGCGGGTCGTGCCGGTCCGTGGCCGTGGTCTCCCCGGCCGGGTCGTCCGCGGCCTGCGCCACGGCGAACGTCGAGAACGTCACCGAGGCCGCCGCGAGGGCGACGACCGTCGAGGCCGCTCTGAACGTCCAGGATCTGCTGGTCACTTGATGCCTCCCCTAACGCGCCCGCCCCTGCGGGTATACGCGTGTAGTCAAGTGACGACATTTGACTACTGGTTTACGGGAAAAGACAGACCTTGACTTGGACAGAACAACTGCATTATCGGAAGCCGGTGTTCGCATTACGGACACACCGACGGAACCGAACAGGCGCGCACATCTGTCCACGTGTCGGACACCATGACACCGTGCGCCCCCCGTGCTCCGGCACTGTTGGTCAGGTCACGCTTACTGTTCGTTCCACTCGGGCATGCAGCCGATTAGAGTCGGTCGGCAGAACGCCCGAAACAGGGCGGAAAGCCAGGCCGACACCCCCGTGGACCCCCACTTCCGAGGACACGATTGCCATGCCTCGTCCGACTGTCACGCCTCGTCCGACGGCCGCACAGCTCGCCTATGGTTCATGCACCGTGATCGGCTCGACGTTCGCCATGCTGCTGCTGTCACAGACGAGTTCGGGCGTGGGGATCGCGGTCATCGCCCTCGCGGCGCTCGCCCTCGGTGTGCTGGTCGCCATGACGGTCCCGGTGTCCAGGCCACGCGTGGTCGCGGTGAACCGCCCCGCAGCTCCACAGGCCGGACAGACGGTGACGCCCATGCCGGCCTCGGTCGCCGCGGTGACGTCCGAGCCCGTGCATGAGCGTGCCGCCTCCTGACCTCACCCGACGATCGGGCGGTGCCCGCACCTCAGGTGGTGCTGACCACCACCGTCTTCGCCGCCTTGTCGTGCAGGCCCTGCTTGTAGGGCTTGTCGAAGTAGCTCCAGCCGCCCGAGATCGCGGTCCAGATGCAGGCGCAGCAGAACGCGAACGGGATCCACAGCACCGCCGAGCGGATCAGCGTGCTCTGCACGGAGGGCGTGGCGCCGTTGTCCAGGTTGGCGACCCGCATGCCCAGCCACTTCTTGCCGAGCGTCTGCCCCGACTTTGTGATCATGACGGTGTCGTACGCGATGTAGAGCACGGCGGCGACGAGGGACTGACCGAGCGACTTGCCGTACTCGATGTCGTCGCCGTCCATGTCGTACTCGTTGACGCCGAAGCCCAGGGTGAGCAGCCAGACCACGACGGCGACGAGGATCATGTCGATGATCCGGGCGAGCGTGCGCCTGCCACTGCCGGCGAGCGGGGGCATACCCGCGAGCGGATCGCCGGGATACCCGGCACCACCGCCGTACGGGCCGCCACCGCCATAGGGATCACCGCCCTGAGGGGGCGGCGGCTGGTTTCCGTACGGGGGTTGACCGCCGTACGGCGAGCCCGAGCCCTCGGAGGGCGGGGGCTGCTTCCTGAACGGGTCGTCCTCCGGAGGCTGCCCGGAGCCGGGGGGCGGTTCACTGCTCATGGCCCGAGTCGACCGCGAACCCGCCGGCTCCGCATCCGGCGAGCGGCCGTCCGGAGTACGGAATCCTGCGGGCCGTTCGCCGTATACCGTCAGCCCGCTACGAACGTATGCGCGACCTTGTCGTGCCAGCACTGGCGCCACGGCCGGTCGAACAGGCCCCACAGGATGCCCAGGACACCGATCGCGAGCAGTCCGGGCACGCTGTAGACGAGCCAGCGGCGCAGGGCGGCGCCGAACGACGGGGGCTCGTGGCCCTCGATGTCCCGCACCTCCAGACCGAGCAGCTTCTTGCCGAGCGTGCGCCCCCACTTGTGGGTGGGCAGCGCCTCGTAGAGGGCACCGAAGAGGAGCAGGACGGCGACGACGATGCCGAGGTACGTCGACGTCGTGCCGTCCAGCAGCCAGACCGTGACGGTCTCGCCGGAGAGCTTGGCCGCGTCGATCTTCTCGTTGACGTGGTCGACCGCCTTGAGGCCGAGCGGTACGGCGGCCACCGCGGTGACGCCCGCGAGGACGACGGTGTCCACCAGCCGGGCGGCCAGCCGCTTGCCGAGCCCCGCGGGCTTGGCCGAGGCCTGGCGCCGGGCGGCCGCCTGGAAGATGTCCTCCACCGGCGGCTTCCAGGGGGCGGGCTGCTCGTCCCCGGAGGGGCCCGCGAGCCGGTGCACCTGCTGCGCCCAGGACGGCTGGCCGCCACCGGCGCCGGTGCTGATCGGGGCGGAGGAGGCCGCGGACTGCTGCGGCACGCTCGCGGCGGGGGCCTGCTGCGGGAGCGGGGCCGCCGGGGACGCCTGCTGCGGGCCGGAGAGGGGCGTGGACGCGGCGGAGGCGGGCGCCTGACCGACGACGGGTCCCGCGGGCGCCTGTGGGGCTTCCGCACGGGCGGCGGCCGCCTTCCCGGCGCCGAAGCCCGGGGAGCCGGCGGAGCCCGCGGGCGTGCTCCCCTGCTGCGCCCCGGCCGCCCCGCCCTGCTGCGGTGTGCGCGGGGAGAGGGCGCGGAAGGTGACGGTGCCCTCGTCGCGGGCGGGGCCCGCGGGACCGGGGACGCCGGGAGCCGACGCCGCGGGTCCGGCCGTGGGCCTGCGGAAGAGGAAGGTGTTGGCGGAGTCGGCGTCGGGCTGGTCCGGCTCCGCGGGCGGGATCGTCGCGGTGCCGTCGGTACGGGCGGCGCGGCCCTCCGGCTGCGCCGGGCCCTCGGCGGACTGTGCGGCACGCGGCACCCGCGGATCGGCGGTCTGCGGGGCGTTCTGCTGAGCGGAGGCCTGCTGGGCGCCTTGCGGAGCCGCGGCCTGCTGGGCGCCCTGCGGGGCGTTCGGGGGCGAGCCCCACGACACCCGGCGGTCCTGTTCGCCCCCGAAGCCCGACTGGTGGTTGCGGTCGGCGCCCCACGCGGACGCGGGCTCGGGCCGGCTGCCGTGCTGGGCGCCGCCCGCGCCGGACCCGGCGGCCGGGTCCTCGTCGAAGAAGTGCGGGCCCGTCTCCTCCACCGGAGCGGCCGCGGAGGCCGGAGAGCCCGCAGCGGGCGCGCCCGGCTGCTGGGCCGGATCCGAACCGGCCGGCGGGGCGAGCGGCTCGCCGTCGGTCGGTGCCGGACGGCTGGTGCCCGGTACCCAGGAGGCACCGTTCCAGTACCGGACGTATCCAGGAATGGACGGGTCCGGGTAATACCCTTCGCGGGGCCTGTCGTCACCGGGGGCCGGGGTTGGGGCGCTCATGTCCGTCGTCCCGTATCTGCTCGGGGGTGAATATGGGGGCCTCCACATCTATCAGACCGGCGCAAGCCCCACCGCCAGTCCCACCGGACCCACTCCTTTTGAGCACGGTCGCCACTCCCCCTCGAGCACGGTCGTCACCCCGCCGGAAAAAAGTCCGGCGAACCCGCGTAATGCCCGCGGCCCCTGCCGCTCTCCACTCGTACGGGCCCACCGCAGGGCGCCGTACGCGCGTCGCGAGATGCCGCGTGACGTCACGAGAGAGGACACCCACGCCATGCACAACACCGTGGTGGAGCGGGAGCTGGAGCTCAAACTCATCCTGTCGCCGGAGCGCAGCATCCCGGTCCCGGCCCGACTGAGCTATCGCGTCGACGACCCGTTCGCGATCCACATCACCTTCCACATCGGCTCCGACCACCCCGTGTACTGGACGTTCGCCCGCGAACTGCTGGTGGAGGGGGTGTTCCGGCCGTGCGGGCACGGGGACGTGCGGGTGTGGCCGACGAAGGTCGCGGGACGCAGCGTCGTCCTGATGGCGCTGAGTTCACCCGACGGGGACGCCCTCCTCCAGGCCCCCTCGGCACAGCTGTCGGCCTGGCTGGAGCGCACCCTGCGGGCGGTCCCCCCGGGCTCTGAGGCCGAGCGGCTCGGTATCGACGACGGCCTGGCCGAGCTGCTCGCCCCCACCCCGGGCTGTCACGACGACCTCTGGCTGCGCGACCCGTGGCCCTCGGACGAGTCGACGGACGGTGAGTGACGGCGGGTGCGTCAGAAGAGCTTGCCCGGGTTGAGGATGCCCAGCGGGTCGAACGCCGCCTTGACGGCCCGCTGCATCTCCAGGCCCACGGGGCCGATCTCGCGGGCCAGCCACTCCTTCTTCAGGACGCCCACGCCGTGCTCGCCGGTGATGGTGCCGCCGAGTTCCAGGCCGAGGGCCATGATCTCGTCGAAGGACTCGCGGGCCCGCCGGCACTCGTCGGGGTCCGCCGCGTCGAAGCAGACCGTCGGGTGGGTGTTGCCGTCTCCGGCGTGGGCGACGACACCGATGGTGAGCTGGTACTTCTCGGCGATCCGCTCGGTGCCTTCGAGCAGTTCCGCGAGCCGGGAGCGCGGCACGCACACGTCGTCGATCATCGTCGTGCCCTTGACCGCCTCCAGCGCGGTCAGCGACAACCGCCGCGCCTGGAGCAGCAGTTCGGACTCGGCGAGGTCCTCGGCGGGGACGACCTGGGTGGCGCCGGCCGCTTCGCACAGGGCGCCGAGGGCGGCGAGGTCGGCGGCCGGGTCGTGGGTGTCGAAGGCGGCCAGCAGCAGGGCCTCGGTGGTCTCCGGCAGGCCCATGTGCGCCAGGTCGTTGACGGCCTTGACCGTCGTACGGTCCATCAGTTCGAGGAGGGACGGCACATGGCCGCCCTCCATGATCCGGCACACGGCGTCGCAGGCGGCGGCCCCGGACGCGAACTCGGCCGCCAGCACCAGCTGCGCGGGCGGCTGCGGCCTGAGCCCCAGGATGGCCCGTACGACGATGCCGAGCGAGCCCTCGGAGCCGACGAACAGCCGGGTCAGGTCGTACCCGGCGACGCCCTTCGCGGTACGGCGGCCGGTGGACATCAGCCGACCGTCGGCGAGGACGACGTCCAGGCCCAGGACGTACTCGGCGGTGACGCCGTACTTCACGCAGCACAGGCCGCCGGAGGCGGTGCCGATGTTGCCGCCGATGGTGCACATCTCCCAGCTGGACGGGTCCGGCGGGTAGTAGAGGCCCTTTTCGTTGACCGCGCGGGAGAGGGTCGCGTTGATCACACCGGGCTCGACCACGGCGATGCGGTCGACGGGGTTGATCTCCAGGATGCGGTCCATCTTGGTCAGGGACAGCACGATGCAGCCGTCGGAGGCGTTGGCGCCGCCCGACAGGCCCGTGCGGGCGCCCTGCGGGACGACCGGGACGCGCAGGTCCGTGGCGGTGCGCATGACGTGCTGGACCTCTTCGACCGTGCGCGGGAGCACGACGACCGCCGGGGAACCGGCCGGGCAGAAGCTCGCCATGTCGTTGGCGTAGGAGGCCGTGACGTCCGGATCGGTGAGCACGACCTCGGTGGGGAGTCCGGACAGCAGACGGTCGACGAGGTTGCCGGTCTCCTCGTCGCGGGGCGCTTCGATACGGCTCATGATCACAGCGTCGCACCCGGGGCCATCGGTGTGAACCCCGCGTACGGCAGCTGCCGCACACCCGGATGTGGTCGTCGTATTGACGCACAGTGAGCGCCATGGAGAACCAGGACGAAGCTCCCCGGCCGGCCCGGACATCTAGGGGCGCGCGGGTGCTGGTCGCCTCGGTCGCCGGGGGTGCCGTGCTCGGCGGGGTGCTGACGCTGCTGCCCTGGGAGCGGGCGGCGCCACGGGCGCCCGCACCGGCGCCGGGGGCCCGGGCGCACGCGGCGGTGGCCGCCGGGGTGCCTGCCTCGCTGCCCGATCTGGCGACGCTGATCGGTGAGCGGGAGGCCCGTCTGCGGGCGCGTCCCAAGGACGCGGTGTCGTGGGCGGTACTGGGGTCGGCGTATGTGGAGCGGGGGCGGCGGACCGCGGACGCCAGGTATTACCCGCGGGCCGAGAGGGCGCTGCGTATGTCGCTGAAGGTGCGCGCGCGGGGCAACGCGCAGGCCCTCGGCGGTCTGGCGGCGCTGGCGAACGCGCGCCGGGACTTCCGGGCGGCGCGGGGCTGGGCGGAGGCGGCGCGGACGGCGGAACCGGGGCGCTGGACGACGTATCCGCTGCTGATCGACGCCTACCGCGGGCTCGGCGACCACGAGGCGGCCCGCGCGTCCCTGGACCGGCTGAGGGAGCTGCGGTCCGGGCCGGCGGTGATGGTGTGGGCGGCTGCCGTCTACCGGGACCAGGGGTGGCGGGAGGACGCGGCGGCGCAGCTCGCCGACGCGGTGGCCGGGGCCCGGACGCCGGCGGAGCGCGCGGCGTATCTGGAGCGGGCCGGGCAGCTGGCCTGGGAGCGCGGCGACCGGGAGGACGCCCTCGGGCACTTCCGGCGCGCGCTGCGGATTGACCCCGACCAGCGGGCCGCGCAGGCCGGCCAGGGGCGTGCGCTGGCCGCGCTGGGCCGGACCACCGAGGCGCTGAACGCCTACCGGGCGGCGCTCGCCGGGCAGCCCAGCCCCCAGTACGCGCTGGAGCTGGGCGAGTTGTACGAGTCGCTGGGGCTCGGGCGGGCGGCACGCGCGCAGTACGACCTGCTGCGGGCCCGGGTGCGCGGTGCCGCCGCGGGCGGGGCCGACGAGGAGCTGGTGCTCGGCCGGTTCGAGGCCGACCACGGTGACCCGGCGGCCGCGGTACGGCGGTTGCGGGCCCAGTGGGCGCGGCAGCCGGGCGTCGAGGTGGCCGACGCGCTGGGGTGGGCGCTGCACCGGGCCGGGGACGACGAGGAGGCGCTGCGGTTCGCCGGGATCGCGACGGACGCCACGAAGGGCGGCGGGGTGCGCAGCGCGCCCTACGCGTACCACCGGGGCATGATCGAACGGGAGTTGACGCGGTACGGGCCGGCCCGGCGGCACCTTCAGGAGGCCCTGCGGATCAACCCGTACTTCTCGCCGGTCCACGCGCGGACGGTCCGGGAGGCGCTCACGGAGCTGGGCGAGCCGTCGGTGGCGGAGGTGCCGGACTTCACAGGGCCGCCGTGCCGATCAGCGCGTTGCGCGTGACCAGCGCGGCGAGTTCCTCCTCGGTCAGGCCCGCGGTGCCCTCGGGCCGGCGCGGCAGGACCATGTAGCGGGTCTCCGCGCTGGAGTCCCACACCGTGATGTCCGTGGTGTCGGGCAGCCGCAGGCCGAACTCCTCCAGTACCGCCCGGGGTTCGCGGACCACCCGGGAGCGGTAGGCCTCGGACTTGTACCAGCTCGGGGACGGGCCCAGCAGGCGCAGGGGGTAGCAGGAGCAGAGCGTGCAGACGATGACGTTGTGCGTCGACTCCGTGTTCTCCACGACCCGCAGCCGCTGTTCGGCACCCTCCATGTAGCCCAGCTCCCGCACGGCCGCCGTACCGTCCGTCAGGAGACGGGACTTGAAGTCGGCGTCCACCCAGGCACGGGCCGTCACCCGTGCCCCGCTCGCGGGGGACGCCCCGGCGAGGAACGCGTCGAGCGCCTCGTCCAGCTGGGTGCCGGTGAGCACCCCCTTCTCCTCCAGGAGGGTCTCCAGCCGCCGCACCTTCCGGGAGATCGCCGCGTCCGAGTGGCCTTCGGTGGTGTCACCGCTCATCGGTCGCATCTCCCTTGTCCTCCTCCAGGTAGCTTTCCCACAGATCCAGTACGACGTGATGGTCGCCCTCGCCCCACAGGTCCCGCGCGGCGAAGCGGACGGCGTAGATCTGCTCGACCGGCGCGTCCCCGCGGCCCCGCGCGTTGACGTCGGCCAGCGCGGCCGGGCCCTCCGGTTCGACCACGGTTCCCCGCTTGCCGCGCGCGTATCTCGGCAGGCGGGTGTGGTGCGGCGGGTCGTGGCGGAAGGTGCGGACGCGGGCGCCGGGGGCGAAGCGGTCGGCGGTCGTCGGGGCGGCTGCCGGGTCGGTCATCGTGCCCCGCCCGGCTCGTCCAGTTCGCCCGGCGCGATCACGCCCTTGCGTTCCAGGAGGGCGACGACGGCCAGGTACCAGCGCTCGTAGTACGAGGTCGCCAGGTACTCCGTCGGCGGCATCGACTCGATGGTGTCCCGGAACTCGTCCAGGTTGAAGACCCCCTGGGCGCGCAGGGCGTTCCAGATACCGAAGACCCGTGCCTCCCAGTCGGCGTGGAAGGGCTCGGTGTCGTCCGTGGTGTCGACGGCGCCGAAGCCCTGGGTGCCGCCCACGTCGTTGATCCTGGCCATGGGGTCAGGTTACGTCGGGCTACAGGTTGCCGCGCTTGGCCTGCTCCCGCTCGATCGCCTCGAACAGGGCCTTGAAGTTGCCCTTGCCGAAGCCCATCGAGCCGTGGCGTTCGATGATCTCGAAGAAGACGGTCGGACGGTCCTGGACCGGCTTGGTGAAGATCTGGAGCAGGTAGCCGTCCTCGTCGCGGTCGGCGAGGATCTTCAGCTCGCGCAGGGTCTCGACGGGGACGCGGGTGTCGCCGACCCACTCGCCGAGGGTGTCGTAGTAGGAGTCCGGGGTGTTGAGGAAGTCGACCCCGGCCGCGCGCATCGTGCGGACCGTCGCGACGATGTCGTTGGTGTTGAGCGCGATGTGCTGGACGCCGGCGCCGCCGTAGAACTCCAGGTACTCGTCGATCTGGGACTTCTTCTTGGCGATCGCGGGCTCGTTGATCGGGAACTTCACCTTGAGGGTGCCGTCGGCGACGACCTTCGACATCAGGGCGCTGTACTCGGTGGCGATGTCGTCGCCCACGAACTCCTTCATGTTCGTGAAGCCCATGACCTTGTTGTAGAAGCCGACCCACTCGTTCATCCGGCCGAGCTCGACGTTGCCGACGCAGTGGTCGACGGCCTGGAAGGTGCGGTGGGCGGGGGGGTCGACGATCGGCGTGGCCGTCACGTATCCGGGCAGGTAGGGGCCGTCGTAGCCGGTGCGCTCGACCAGAGTGTGGCGGGTCTCGCCGTAGGTGGCGATCGCGGCGAGGACGACCGTGCCGTGCTCGTCCTTGAGTTCGTAGGGCTCGGCGACGGAGCGGGCGCCGTGCTCGACCGCGTAGGCGTACGCGGCGCGCGCGTCCGGGACCTCGATGGCGAGGTCGACCACGCCGTCGCCGTGCTCGGCCACGTGCTGGGCGAGGAAGTGGCCCCAGGGGGTGGCGGGCTTGACGACGGAGGTGAGGACGAAGCGGGCGGAGCCGTTCTCCAGCACGTAGGAAGCGGTCTCGCGGCTGCCGTTCTCGGGCCCGGAGTAGGCCACGAGCCGCATGCCGAAGGCGGTGGAGTAGTAGTGCGCCGCCTGCTTGGCGTTGCCCACGGCGAAGACGACCGCGTCCATTCCCTTGACCGGGAAGGGGTCGGCCTGCCGGGCGGTGTCGGGAGTGTGGTCTGTGGTCTGCGTCATAGCGGCAGCGTGGTCCCGTGGGAGCAAGGTGCGCAACAGTCTGCGATTCTGCTGGGCAATATGCACAGTGCAGTGCACGATCATGGGGGTCTTCTGTACAGGATGACCACCCTGCTGGGAGGCTGCTGTGGCGATCGACCATCTGGACGGACGGATCATCGTGCTGCTGGCGCGGGAGCCGCGGATCGGGGTGCTGGAGATGTCCCGGCGGCTGGGGGTGGCACGGGGGACCGTGCAGGCGCGGCTGGACCGGCTTCAGTCGAATGGCGTCATCCGCGGGTTCGGCCCCGAAGTGGATCCGGCGGCGCTCGGCTACCCGGTGACCGCCTTCGCGACGCTCCAGATCCGGCAGGGGCAAGGGGCCGACGTACGGGCGCACTTGGCGACCGTGCCGGAGGTGCTGGAGCTGCACACCACCACCGGCAGCGGGGACATGCTGTGCCGGCTCGTGGCGCGCTCCAACGCCGATCTCCAGCGTGTGATCGACCTGGTTGTCGGTTTCGATGGGATCGTCCGGGCCTCCACCGCGATCGTCATGGAGAACCCCGTTCCGCTGCGGATCATCCCGCTGGTGGAACAGGCCGGCCAGCAGGAGGCGGCCCGGGAGCGGACGTAATCGGCGTGGGTGAGGCGATGTGAACTTCTGGGAGTATCTGGCGGGCCGCCACCAGCAGCTGCTCACGGACGCCTACCAGCACGCCAGCGCCGTCTTCCAGTGCATGGTCGCGGCCACGCTGATCGGTGTGCTGATCGGCGTCGCCACCTACCGCAGCGACTGGGCCGGCAACCTCGCGACCACCGCCACCTCGACCCTTCTGACCATTCCGTCGCTGGCCATGATCGGCCTGCTCATCCCGGTCGTCGGCCTCGGGGTGCCGCCCACGGTGATCGCGCTGATCCTGTACGGGCTGCTGCCGATCGTGCGCAACGCGATCGTCGGGCTGCGCGGGGTCGACCCCTCTCTGGTGGACGCGGCGAAGGGCATCGGGATGTCCCGGCCGATGCGGCTGGTGCGGGTCGAGCTGCCGCTCGCCTGGCCGCCGATCCTCACCGGGATCCGGGTCTCCACGCAGATGCTGATGGGCATCGCGGCGATCGCCGCCTACGCCTCCGGACCCGGCCTCGGCAACGAGATCTTCCGCGGGATCGGCTCCCTGGGCAGCAAGAACGCGCTCAACCAGGTCCTCGCGGGCACGCTCGGGATCATCGTCCTGGCCCTGCTGTTCGACGCCGCGTACGTCCTGATCGGACGGCTGACCATTCCCAGGGGGATCCGTGCCTGACGCATCGACATCCGGGGCCTCGATCGAGCTGGAGAACCTCACCAAGCGGTATCCGGGCAATCCCAGCCCGGCCGTCGACAACGTCAGCATGGAGATCAAGGCGGGCGAGCTCGTCGTCTTCGTCGGCCCGTCCGGATGCGGCAAGTCCACGACACTCAAGATGATCAACAGGTTGATCGAGCCGTCGGGCGGTCGCATCCGGATCAACGGCGAGGACGTCACGAACATCGATCCGGTCAAGCTGCGCCGCAAGGTGGGCTACGCGATCCAGTCGGCCGGTCTCTTCCCGCACATGACGGTCACGCAGAACATCTCCCTCGTACCGAAGATGATCGGCTGGCCGAAGGAACGCATCAGGAACCGGGTGGAGGAGCTGCTCGACCTCGTCGGGCTCGACCCCGGCGAGTTCCACGGCCGCTATCCGCGCCAGCTGTCCGGCGGCCAGCAGCAGCGGGTGGGGGTGGCGCGGGCGCTCGCGGCCGATCCGCCGGTGCTGCTGATGGACGAGCCGTTCGGCGCGGTCGACCCGATCACCCGCGACCACCTCCAGGACGAGCTGATCCGGCTCCAGCACGAGCTGCACAAGACGATCGTCTTCGTCACCCACGACTTCGACGAGGCGATCAAGCTCGGCGACCGGATCGCCGTCCTGCGCGAGCGCTCGCACATCGCCCAGTTCGACACCCCGGAGGCCATCCTCACCAACCCGGCGGACGACTTCGTCTCCGGCTTCGTCGGGGCGGGGGCGGCACTGAAGCGGCTGAACCTCACCCGCGTACGGGACGTGGAGATCACCGGCTATCCGACGGTGACCGTGGACGACCCCCTCCAGGAGATCTTCAACAAGCTCCGTTCCAGCGGTACGAACGAGATCCTGCTGCTCGACAAGCGCGGCCGCCCCTACAAGTGGCTCAGGCGCGGCGACCTGATGCGCGCCAAGGGCTCCCTGGCCCGCGCCGGGACGCTGGTCAGCGACACGGTGACCCGGGACGCGACCGTACGGGACGCCCTGGAGGCGGTGCTCACGGACAGCTCGGGGCGGGTGGCGGTCACCGGGCGGCGCGGCGAGTACACGGGTGTGGTCGACGTGGAGACGCTGATGAACTCCGTCCACGACCTCCTGGAGGCCGACCGGCTGGAGGCCATGGCGCACCGGCACGACCTGGAGGAGCTGCGGTCCGCGCAGACCCACGCGGAGCAGGAGGGCCTCGGAGGGGTGACGAAGGCGTGACCGGCCCCGAGGTGGAGGAGGCGGGGGTGGACGGGTCGGGGCGGGTGCGTCGGGAACGGGTGCGTCGGAAGCGGGAGCATCGAGCACGGCGTCGTCGGAGGCGCGGGGCGAGGCGCCGCCCCCTCCCCCGGGCCCCCTCAGGCCCCGTATCACCTGGCAGAAGCTGACCTTCCTGCCCGTGGTGCTGGTGGCGGTCCTGCTGGCGACCTGGCTGTGGTTCCAGCAGGCCGACCTCGACCCGCTCTCCGAGAACGCGCTGTCGAACGGCCAGGTGTCCAAGGCGCTGTGGCAGCACGTCGAACTCACCGTGATCTCCACGTTCTTCGTGCTGATCATCGCCATTCCGCTGGGCGTCCTGCTCACGCGCCGGATGTTCCGCAGGGCGACCCCCGCGGCGATGGCGGTCGCCAACATGGGCCAGGCCACCCCGGCGATCGGCCTGCTGGCCCTGCTGGTGATCTGGCTCGGCACCGGCATGAAGGCCGCCCTGATCGGCATCATCATCTACGCCGTCCTGCCCGTCCTGTCGAACACCATCGCCGGCCTCGACGCGAACGACCCGACCCTGCTGGAGGCCGCCCGGGGCATCGGCATGTCGTCGTGGGGCGTGCTCGGGCGGGTGGAACTCCCCCTCGCCGTCCCCCTGATCCTCGCCGGTGTCCGTACGGCGCTCGTCCTGAACGTCGGCACGGCGACCCTGGCGACCTTCGGCGGGGGCGGCGGTCTCGGGGTGCTGATCACCACCGGCATCACCAACCAGCGCATGCCGGTGCTGATGCTGGGCTCGATCCTCACCGTCGTCCTCGCCCTGCTGGTGGACTGGCTGGCGTCCCTGGCCGAACTGCTGCTCAGGCCGCGGGGGTTGGGGGTGGCGAAGTGAAGCGGTTCCGCCTGGCGCTCGCCGGTGTCCTCGCCGGTGCCCTGGTACTGGCCTCGGGCTGCGGTCTGACCAGCGGCTCCCCGATGGTCGACGACGTCCGGCCCGGCTCGATCGGCAAGGGCGAGCCGCTCAAGGGCGCGGATCTGACGGTGACGTCGAAGGAGTTCACCGAGCAGCTCATCCTCGGCGCGATCATGGGCATCGCCTTCGAGGCGGCCGGCGCGGACGTGCTCGACCGCACCGGCATCCAGGGCTCGATCGGCGCCCGCGAGGCCGTCAAGTCCGGTGACGCCGACGGGATGTACGAGTACACGGGCACCGCCTGGATCACCTACCAGGGCAACAGCGAACCCATCGCCGACCCGCAACAGCAGTGGCTGGCCGTCCGGGACGCCGACCTGAAGAACGGCCTGACCTGGCTGCCGAAGGCCGCCCTCAACAACACCTACGCCCTGGCCATGAACCAGGCCAACTTCAGGAAGTACGGCACGAGGACGCTCTCGGACGTGGCCGCGCTGGCCGAAAAGGACCCCGGCGCGGTGACGCTGTGCGTCGAGAGCGAGTTCGCCAACCGGGCGGACGGGCTGCCGGGCATGCAGAAGGCGTACGGCATGGACCTCCCCGCCTCCCGGATCACCCAGATGGACACCGGGATCATCTACACCCAGGCCGCGAAGGGCAGTTGCGTGTACGGGGAGGTCTTCACCACCGACGGGCGCATCACGTCCATGAGCCTGGCCGTGATGGCGGACGACCGGAAGTTCTTCCCCAACTACAACGTGGCCCCCGAGATCAACAGCGAGAGCCTGAAGAAGTGGCCGGCCATCGCGGAGGTACTGAACCCGGTCACCGCGAAGCTGACGAACGCGGTGGCGCGGGAGCTGAACGCGAAGGTGGATGTGGGCGGGGAGGATCCTCATCAGGTGGCGCTGGAGTGGATGACGGGGGAGGGGTTCGTCCGGGAGGGGTGAGGGGGCGAGTTACAAAGGGTCCGTTGCAAAGAGAGCTTTGCAACGATAGCTTTGTACGCATGCCGCCCTTCGAGGAACCGAGCCCCCGTGTACTCGACGCCCGTTCACTGCGCGGGCTCGCCCATCCCCTGCGGATGCAGTTGCTGGTCGCACTACGGCGCGGCGGGCCCGCCACCGCGTCCCAACTGGCCGAGAAACTGGGCGAGTCCAGCGGTGCCACCAGCTATCACCTGCGCCAGCTCGCCGCCCACGGCTTCATCGAGGACTCTCCGGAGCACGGCAAGGGGCGGGAGCGATGGTGGCGGGCGGCCGACGGAGGCCTGGTCTTCGACGACACGCTGCTGCGGGACTCGGATCCGAGCGTGCGGGGAGCCGCCGCCGTCTTCCGGTTCGAGGTGGCCAACATCCACACCCAGGAGATCTCCACCTGGCTCGGCAACCTGCACGAGTTCCCCGAGGAGTGGGACGGCGCGAGCGACCTGAGCGACTTCACCGGTCGGCTCACGCCGGAGATGGCCCGGGAGCTCATCCAGAAGATGCACGACCTGATCCAGAGCTACCGGCCGCTCCCCGAGGGCACCCCGGGCGCCCAGTCGGTCCGCATCCACACGCACCTCTTCCCCAGCGACCGGCTGTGAAAGGCGAACGCCCGATGCATCCCGAGATCCATCTCGCCCTGCACCACGCCCGTGCCGCCGAACTTCGCGGCGAGGCCGAGGACCACTGCCTCGCCGCCAGGCCTCCACGGCACCTGCGCACCCGCCTGGGCTGGACCCTGGTAGAAGTGGGACTGCGTCTCGCCACGCCGAGACCGGCCCTCGCGCCCTAACAGCTCGGCACAGACCCCTTCCCGCTCTCCAAAGCGGTCAGCGCGCTCACCGCGCCCTTCAGGGTGGTCACCGGAATCAGCCGCAGCCCCTTGGGGAGTTCGGCCTCGGCGTCGGAGCACTCGGCCTTGGGGACGAGGAAGACGGTCGCCCCGTCCCGTTTGGCGGCCTGTGTCTTCAGGGCCACGCCCCCGACCGCGCCGACCGTGCCGGCGGCGTCGATGGTGCCCGTGCCGGCGATGACGCGGCCGCCGGTGAGGTCGCGGCCGTTGCCGTCGCCGTCGAGCTTGTCGATGATGCCGAGGGTGAACAGGAGCCCCGCGCTGGGGCCGCCGACGTCGGCGAGCTTCAGGGTGACCCTGACCTTCTGGTCGTCGAGTTTCAGGTAGTTCAGCGCGGCCTCGGTCGCGTCGCCCTGGGACTGCCGCATCTCCTCGGCGTTGTGCCGCTCGATCTCCTTGACGCTCTGCCCGCTCGGGTAGACCGCGTCGCGCGGCATGACCGCCTGGTCCGTGCGGAACCAGCTGTCGACGACGTCGCCGAGGGAGACGCGGGTGTCCGGGTTGGTCGCCTCGATCGTCGTCATCCTCAGCTGGCCGGTCGTCTCACGTGTCGGCGCGCCCGAGATCGTGATCACCGGGGCGCCCTTGTTCTCCCCGAGCACGTTCGCCGTGAGCCCCGGCTGCGTCAGCGAGAACGGCAACGGCGCGAAGGCCGCCGCCGCGATCAGAGCGACGACGGGCACAGCACAGACGGCGACGGCCCGGGGGCGCGTGAGACGAGAGAGCACGGGATCAATCTAACGCGGGGGTGACTTCAGGCCAGGCGCAGGTGGCCTGCCCTGCGCGACCGGTCTTCAGCGCAACGCCTCCGCGACCTCCCGCGCCGCGTCCACCACCCGGGGCCCCACCCGCTCCGGCACCGCGTCCGCCAGCATCACGACCCCGACGCTGCCCTCGACGCCCGTGACGCCCAGCAAGGGCGCCGCCGCCCCGCTCGCCCCCGCCTCCAGCTCCCCGTGGGTGAGCATGTAGCCGCTCTCCCCCAGCCCCTGCTGCCGCGCGGCAAGAATCGCCCGGCCGGCGGCCCCCCGGTCCAGGGGGTGTCGGAAGCCCGCCCGATAGGCCACGTGATAGTCCGTCCACGTGGGCTCGACGACGGCGACGGCCAGTGCGTCCGCCCCGTCCACCAGCGTGAGATGGGCGGTCGCCCCTATGTCCTCGGCCAGGGACCGCAGCGCCGGCAGCGCGGCCTCCCGCACCAGCGGATGCACTTGGCGCCCCAGGCGCAGCACCCCGAGTCCCACCCGAGCCCGTCCGCCCAGGTCTCGCCGTACGAGCGCGTGCTGCTCAAGCGTGGCGAGCAACCGGTAGACGACGGTCCGGTTCACACCCAGTTTGTGGGAAAGCTCGGTGACGGTCAGCCCGTGGTCCGTGTCGGCCAGCAGCTTGAGGACACGCAGTCCCCGATCGAGCGTCTGAGAGGTCTCCGCGGTCACGACGCCCACTCCTTAGTGGTGAGGTCGACGGCTCCTGTCGCGACAGATGCGTCACCGAGTCCCGTCAGCGACGCGCTTCAGAGGCCGCCGATCGGCCGGCGGCCCGGCCTGTCCGGACCGCGTCGCTTCACGGCTGCGCTCCGCGGCGGCGCTGCCACGGGGCGTGTGCGTAGCGGGACAGTAGCGAAGCGGGTTCGCTGAGCGGAAGGCTCCGTCCAGAATCCGGGCAGCGACGGATACGGAGCATCGCGGTTTGCCCCATTACGTACGGCGTGCGCACGGTCGGCGCACAACACTCGCACGCAGCGCGCACGCCCCTCTGATCACGCCCTCGGGGCGGCTCAGGACGTCGGGGGACATCGGGGGACGTCACCGCATACGGGTCGCCCACTCCTGCACCTTGGCGATCCGCTGCCTCAGCTGCCCGGCCGTCGCCTCGGCGCTCGGCGGCCCACCGCACACGCGCCGCAGCTCGGTGTGGATGACCCCGTGCGGCTTGCCGCTCTGATGGACGTACGCGCTGACCATGGTGTTGAGCTGCTTGCGGAGCTCCATCATCTCCTTGTGCGAGACGACGGGGCGGCGCTCGGCGGGCAGCTCCAGCAGGTCGGCCTCGGCGTCCGGCTTCTTCCGGCTGTGCGCGATCTGCCGGGCCTGCCGCTTCTGCAACAGCAACTGCACCTGGTCGGGTTCGAGGAGACCGGGGATGCCGAGGTAGTCCTGCTCCTCCTCGCTCCCCGGGTGGGCCTGCATACCGAACTCGGCGCCGTCATACAGCACCCGGTCGAAGGTGGCCTCGGACTCCAGCGCCTCGAAGGCGAACTGCTCCTGCTCGCCGGTGTCCTCGTCCTGCTCCTTGTTCGCCTCCTCCATCTCCTTCTCGGACTCGGCGTACGGGTCCTCCTCGCCCTCCTTCTTCGGCTTGTCGAGGGCGTGGTCCCGCTCGACCTCCATCTCGTTGGCGAAGGTGAGCAGGTCCGGGACGGTCGGCAGGAAGACGGAGGCGGTCTCGCCGCGCCGCCTCGACCGTACGAAACGGCCGACGGCCTGGGCGAAGAAGAGGGGCGTGGAGATGGTGGTGGCGTAGACCCCCACCGCCAGCCGCGGGACGTCGACGCCCTCGGACACCATCCTCACGGCGACCATCCACCGGTCGTCGCTCGCGCTGAAGTCGTCGATCCGCTTGGAGGCGCCCGCGTCGTCGGAGAGGACGAGGGTCGCCTTGGTCCCGGTGATCTCACGGATCAGCTTGGCGTACGCGCGCGCGGAGTCCTGGTCGGAGGCGATGACGAGCGCCCCGGCGTCCGGGATGCCCTTCCTGACCTCGGTCAGCCGCTGGTCGGCGGCGCGCAGCACGCTGGGCATCCACTCACCGCGCGGATCCAGGGCCGTACGCCACGCCTGACTGATCGCGTCCTTGGTCATGGGCTCGCCGAGCCGGGCGGCGATCTCGTCACCGGCCTTGGTGCGCCAGCGCATGTTGCCGCTGTAGCTCAGGAAGATGACCGGGCGGACGACGTGGTCGGCCAGCGCGTTGCCGTAGCCGTAGGTGTAGTCGGCGGCCGACCGCCGGATCCCGTCGTTGCCCTCCTCGTACGTCACGAAGGGGATGGGGTTGGTGTCCGACCGGAACGGCGTACCGGTGAGCGCGAGCCGCCGCGTGGCCGGCTCGAAGGCCTCCAGGCACGCCTCGCCCCACGACTTCGAGTCACCGGCGTGGTGGATCTCGTCGAGGATCACGAGGGTCTTGCGCTGCTCCACCCGGTTCCGGTGGAGCATGGGCCGCACACCGACACCGGCGTACGTCACGGCGACACCGTGGTAGTCCTTGCCGAGCGGCCCGGCGCTGTACTCGGGATCGAGCTTGATCCCTATCCGCGCGGCCGCCTCCGCCCACTGCTTCTTCAGATGCTCGGTCGGCGCGACCACGGTCACCTGCTGCACGACATGGTGGTGCAGCAGCCAGGACGCGAGCGTGAGGGCGAAGGTCGTCTTGCCCGCGCCGGGGGTGGCGACCGCGAGGAAGTCACGCGGCTGCTCCTGGACGTACCTCTCCATCGCCCCCTGCTGCCAGGCACGCAGCTTGCCGGCGGTGCCCCAGGGGGCGCGGCCGGGGAAGGCGGGAGAGAGGTGGTGGGAGGTGGTGGAGGCGGCGGTGGTAGTCACGGTCTCCGTTTGTGGGTCGGGCGGCTCGGACGGGTATGACAACCGGGCCACCCTACCGGCGGCCCGCCGATGTCAACGCGCGGACGAGGCCGGGTCGCCCGTGGGTGGGACCGAGGTCACATCGCCTCGCGCAACGCCCTCAAGCGGAGGGCGATCAGCCCCACGTCCTCCAGGGTGCCGGACGCCACCTCGATGACAAGCTTGTACGCCTCGTCCTGATCGACGTTGAGCATCTCGGTGCCGTTGACGTCGAGGAAGACGACGGTGCACATCCACGCCATGCGCTTGTTGCCGTCGACCAGAGGGTGGTTCTCGGCCAGCGACTGAAGCAGCGCCGCAGCCTTCTCGAAGAGGTCCGTGTACGCCTCGACACCGAACATCTGCGACTGGGGACGGTGGACGGCCGAGCTGAGCAGCCCCAGGTCACGCACGGCGACCTGCGTCTGCTCCCCGCACGCCAGCTCCGCCAGGTCCAGGACCTCCTGGACCCTCAGGTACTTCATCTACTCCCCCAGCCTCCGCAGCAGATCGGCGTGACCCGCCGCGTACTTCGCCCCCAGGCGACGAACCGTGGTCCGGTCGGCCTCCTGCTCCAGATACCGGTCGATCGCCTGAAGGACTATGGCGTGCATACTGCGCCCCTCCTCCTCGGCACGCAGCTTGAGCGCCTCCTGCTGGTCGTCACGCAGACGAAGATTCATAGCCATACCACAACGGTACCGCCAGTGGGGCCACTGTGGTACCAGATCAGGTGGACGCCCGTATCCGCGTAGTCACCCACGCCCCCACCAACGCCACCCCCGCCATCGGCAGGAACACCGCGGCGAACGCGGCTGGATGCGAGCCGGACGTCCCCGTCGCCGCGTGGCTCACCGCTCCGCCGCCGAGCGCTGCGAAGGCCGCGCCACCCGCCGCCAGCAGCACCACGTTGGAGAGGGCGTCGGAGATCTGGAGGGCGGCGGAGTTGCTGCCGGCCTCCTTCGGGGCGGAGAGGTGGAGCAGGAGCACACTGGTGGAGGAGATCACCAGGCCCATCCCGAAGCAGCCGAAGGCCCAGGCGACGGCCACGGTCCAGGCCGGCACGGAGTCGATGAGCACGCTCGGCGCGACGGCGATCGCGGCGGCCACCAGCACCATGCCCAGCGTCATCAGCCGTTCCCGGTACGGCTCCACCCGCGGCCGCGACTGCACCCACGACCCCAGCGCCCACGTCCCGCCGCCCGCCGCGAGCGAGAACCCGGCCAGCGTCGGCGACAGCCCCCGCTGGGTGACCAGCATCAGCGGTACGAAGGACTCGGCGGCGATGAACGAGCCCGCGGCGACACCGCGCAGCAGCACGACGGACGGCAGTCCGCGCGCCGCCCGATAGGTACCGCGCGGAAGCAGCCCGAGCACGGCCGGCACGAGGAGGGCGGCGCCCGCGACACCGGGTATCAGCGACAGCCACCGCAGGTCCTGGGCGGCGTACTGGAGAAGGCCCGCACCCAGCGAGATACCGAGGGCGAGACGGATACGGCGCCGGTCGAAGGACGCCGTGCCCGCGGAGCCGTCGACGGCCCCGGCCGCCCGGCGCCGTATCTGCGGCAGCGCGAGTGCCAGTGGAAAGACCACCAGGACCGGGATCCCGACGAACACCCACCGCCACCCCAGATGCTCGGTCACCGCGCCCGAGGCGAGCGGCCCCACGATCGACGGCACGAC
The DNA here is from genome assembly GCF_001685355.1 of Streptomyces lincolnensis. GTDB lineage: Bacteria > Actinomycetota > Actinomycetes > Streptomycetales > Streptomycetaceae > Streptomyces > Streptomyces lincolnensis. Next base: position 3,965,024 of record NZ_CP016438.1, read on the forward strand.
CCAGCTCGCCGCGAACGCCGCCATGATCGCCGGCCGCAGCCGCTCGGGATACACCCGCCCGACCACGACGTACAACGCAACGATGACCAGCCCGCCCCCGAGCCCCTGCACGGCCCTCCCGAGGATGAACAGCCACATCGCCCCCGCGGTCCCCGACAACAGCAACCCGGCCCCGAACGCCGCGATCCCCGTCGTCAACGCCCCGAGCGGCCCCCGTCGGTCCGACCACTGCCCGGACAGCACCATCCCGAACAGACTCGTCGTGAAGTACCCCGAGAACGCGAACGCGTACAACGACACCCCGTCCAGCTCCCGCGCCGCCACCGGCATCGCCGTCCCCACGGCCGTCGCCTCGAACGCGATGAGCAGCACGACGGAGACGATCCCGATACTCAGCGCCCGGAACTCCCGCCCCAGCACCCCCTCCTCACGCCCACCGACCACCGACGGCACGGCATCATCGTCAACACGAGCATCACGGGGTCCCAGACTGGCCATCCCGCCAGAGTAAGGGCCGAAGCGGCCGTTGACCCCTGTCCCAGGAACCCCCTTGCTTGAGACCTTGGTCGTACGACCGCCTCGCGGCCAGCCCGTTCATGAACGGCGTATGGCAGTCCCGTTGCAGCGACCGCGATTCCCTTGAGCCGGTGTCTCAGGCCGCCGTACGGTCGGTTCACCGAGTTCGGAACGGGGCCCAGCACCCCGCCGAGAACACGGCCGTGTGCCCGAGTGGTTGAGGGACTCGCCTGCAAAGCGAGTTACGCGGGTTCGATTCCCGCCACGGCCTCCAGCGCCTGCACAGGCGGTACGGCAGTACGAAGGGGCGGCACCTCTCCGATGTGAGGGGGCCGCCCTTTCGGCTGTCCCGCACGGAGATCAGGCCGGGGACAGCAAGTGGGTCGTCGGGTCCTGGAGGAGGTCTGTCCAGTAGTGCCAGTCGGTGCCGGTGCCGGTGGGGTCGACTGTGGAGAGGACCTGGATCATCAGCATCGCGAGGTGGTCGTAGGTGTCCGTCGTCAGACGGGGGTCGAGGGTGCGCTCGTGGTGGAGGAGCCAGAGGGTGAAGGCCAGGGTGGAGACGTCGGTGTTGAGGGGGCGGAGGGTGCGCTCGGGGGCGTTCCAGTGCAGGACCGTGCCTGTGGTGCCGTCGAGCAGCAGGGTGTTGCCCTCCGTGAGGTCGCCGAGGCGTATCAAGTGGTCGGCGCGGTCGGGGAGCTGGGCGTCGAAGTCGTCGGCGTGGTGCTCGGCGAGGGTCGCCAGCGGTGCGTCCGAGTCGAGGTGGAAGAGGAAGCCGTCCTCGGGGAGGCCGGTTTCGCGGAGGAAGCGGCGGGTGGGCTCGTGGGTGAGGGTCGGGGGGAAGTCGACGTCCTCGAAGCGTGCCACGCGGCCCTGGCCGAACTCCTGGTCCAGCAGGCGGAGGGGGAGGTCGACGGCGAGCCCGGAGACCCGGCCCGGGCCGGCGACCAGGGACAGGGGGCGGATGAGGGCCGCCAGCTTCCAGAACGGCGGCACCTCGCCGTTCGTCCCCTCCTCGAAGAGCGTGAGCAGGTGGTGTGAGGCCTGTGCGACCGCCTTCTGGCCGAAGCGCCCGGCGTAGGAGGCGAACTGGCCGCGCAGGGCCGCCAGTTCGTCGGTCGCCGCCGCGAACCGCACCAGCTTCTCCAGCGAGGGCGCCAGCGGGCTGCGGCCCATCAGGTCGGGGCGGTCGTGGAGGAAGGACGTCGTCGAGATCTCGCCCGTCCCGCCGTCCAGCAGGACCGACCCCCGCTCCAGGCCGTCGGCGCCCAGCAGTCCGCCCATCACCAGCTGATCCCGCAGGTCGGCGGCCAGGCGGTCCGGGGCACCGGTCGAGTCCGCCACCGTCCGCAGGCCCGCCCGCTCCAGCTCCGTGAAGGTGAACAGGCCGCTGTCGTACGGCAGTCCGGGCCCCGTCAGCCAGCGGCGCGTCGGTGTGTGCGTGACGTACGGATCCAGTTCAGCCTCGGTCAGTCTGATCGCCCTCACGGCGGCTTCGATCATCTCCACGTGCTCCCCGGCCGTCCGGCCCGCCCACTCCCCCACGAACCCACCCATGTACTCCCCCGCATGTGCTCGCTTGCCGTCCCGCCCACCCCGGGGCACGCACGGCCGAGCAGGCCCGGCAGCGCGTCTCCCACTGCCCAGAACACTACGCGCCACCACTGACAACGCCCCGGAATCCGACGACGCCCCGGAACACGCCGACGCTCCCCGCACCGGAGGACGCTCAGGCCACCCTCGCCCGTTCCCTCCCCGCCAGGATCTTCTCCACCGTTTCCGCGACGGTCAGTTCGGAGGTGTCCAGCCAGAGGCCGATCCGCGGGGTCGACGCACGCAGGACCTCGTCCAGTGCCGGAACCGTCCAGGCGGCCCCGTCGTAGCCCGTCTTCGCCCGGTCCGCCTCCCGGGCGGCCACCGTCTCGGCCCGCGGCGCCAGGACCACGACGTACAGCGGGCGGGTGCGGACCAGTTCGACGTACGCCGTCAGGTGCGCGCCCAGCACCACGTCCTGCACGACGGCCGTGAACCCGGCGCGCGCGTACGCGTCCGCCGTGGTCGCCGACAGCCGGTACCGCAAAAGGAGTTGGTCCTCGGCCTCGCCGTCGGCACCGGGGCCGTACTCCGTGCGCCCCGACACGATCATCCGCCGGAAGACGTCACCGCGCACATGTGCGGCCCTGGGCAGTTGCTCCGCCAGCGCCTGCGCCACCGTCGACTTGCCGGCCGCCATCACTCCGGTGACCAGGACAACGCCGTTCACCCGAAGTAGACGCCGCCCGCCACGACCACGGTCGCCGCCACCAGGAACAGCAGGACCCACAGCACCACCTTGCCGACGCCCGGCGGCGGTTCGTACCGCGGCTGGTCCTCGGGGCCCGTCCCGGGCCGGGTCTCGGGTGTACTCACTGTGCCGTCACCACCGCCGCCTGAGGCCTGATCGGCAGCCGGTTCACCGGCCGCCCCGTGGCGGCGCGCACCGCGGAGGCGATGGCCGCCGGGGAGGTCACCACCGGTACCGCGCTGGCCGCCTTCGCTCCGAAGGGGGCGACCACGTCACGCTCCTCGACCAGTTTCACGATCCGGATGTCCGGGGTGTCGAGGGCCGTGGGCAACGCGTACCCGGTGAGGTCGGGATGGCGGATCACCCCGCGCGCGCTGCGCAGGTTCTCGGTGAGCGCGATCCCCACGCCCTGGGTGACGCCCGCCTCGATCCGGGCCGTCAGCTGGGCCGGGTTGAGCACCCGGCCGACGTCCTGGGCGAGCGCGAGCTCGACCACCCGGACGGAGCCCAGTTCGATGTCGACGTCGACGACCGCGCGGATCGCGCAGAACGCCATGCCCACGAAGGCGTCGCCCTGGCCGGCCTCGTCGAGGGGCTCGGTCGGGTGGGGGCGGCACTGGGCGGTCGCCCACAGTTCCTTGCCGTCCATGGCCTCGGTGACGGTGGTCGACAGGACTCCGTCGTACGAGGTGATCTTGCCGTCGGTGATCTGGAGCAGCTCGGTGGACATGCCGAACTTGTGCGCCAGGGGCTGGAGGAGCTGCGTACGGACCATCTTGGCCGCGCGTTCGACCGCGCCGCCGGACACCCAGGTGTGGCGGCCGTGGCAGCTCGCGCCGGCCGGCGGCTGGTCGGTGTCGACGGGGGCCACGTGGACCTCGTCGATGCCGAGTGTCTCCTGGACGATCTGCCGGGCCAGTGTGGTGAAGCCCTGGCCGGTCTCGACGGCCGCGCACAGCACCGTCGCCACGCCGTCCTGGACCCGGACGGTCGCCGTGGAGACCTCGTCGGCGCCCTCGGCGCCCAGCATGTGCACCATGCCGAGGCCGTAGCCGACGCCCCGGCGGATGGCGCCCGGTTCGCCCGCGCCTTCGAGGCCGCCGGGCAGCAGCCACTCCTCCTCGGGGGTGTCCTTCGGCAGCGGCGGCAGCGGGAAGTCCCGGACGGCCTGCAACAACTCCGCCACCGGCGCGGGGCAGGTCACCGTCTGGCCGGTCGGCAGGACGTCGCCGGTCGCCATGACGTTGCGCAGGCGCAGTTCCGCGGGGTCCAGGCCCAGCTTCTTGGCGAGCTTGTCCATCTGCGCCTCGTAGGCGGCGCACACCTGCATGGCGCCCTCGCCGCGCACATGGCCCGAGGGCGGGTTGTTGGTGCGTACGGCCCAGCCCTCGATGAAGGCGTTCGGGACGACGTAGGGACCGCAGGCGAAGGAGACGGCGGCGGCCAGCGACTCCGAGGAGGCGTCGCCGTAGGCGCCCGCGTCGAGCAGGATCTGCGCCTCCACCTTCACCAGCCGGCCCTCGGAGTCGGCGTGGTGGCGGTACCGGAGCAGGGTCGGGTGTCTGTGCGCGTGGCCGAGGAAGGACTCCTCGCGCGTAGCCGTGAGTTTGACCGGGCGTCCGGTCTTCAACGCCAGCAGGCCGAGCGGGAGCTGGAAGCCCTGGTCCTCGCGGTCGGCGGTGGCGCCGGGGACGCCGGTGACGACCACCTTCACGCGCTCCGGTTCCAGGCCGTAGCAGGAGGCGGCCGCGTCGCGGTCGCTGTGCGGGTCGGTGGAGGCGACGTACAGCTCGACCCCGCCGTCGGGGCGTGGCACGGCGAGGCCGGCCTCCGCGCCGATGGGGGCGGGGTCCTGGCGGCCGATGCGGTACAGGCCCTCGACGACGATGTCGCCGGCCGCCTCCGGGTCGCCGTGGTGCAGCGGGATGTGCCGGATCAGGTTGCCGTCGGGGTGCAGGGGCTCGGCCTCGAAGGCCTGCTCGGGGTCGGTCACCGGGTCGAGCACCTCGTACTCGACGATGACGGCGGCGGCGGCCATGCGGGCGGTGTCGGGGTGGTCGGCTGCGACGGCCGCGAGGGGCTCGCCGTGGTGGCGCACGACCTCGGAGGCGAAGACCGGACGGTCGGATCTGCCGCGGCCGCGCACCGGGTCGCCGGGCACGTCCTCGTGGGTGACGACGGCTCGTACGCCGGGCATCTCGCGCGCGTGGGAGGTGTCGATGGACACGACGCGCGCGTGCGGGTGCGGTGAGCGCAGGACGGCCGCCCACAGCAGGCCCTCGGCCCACAGGTCGGCCGCGTACGGGAAGGTGCCCTCGGTCTTGGCGCGGGCGTCGGCGGCCGGCAGGGACGCGCCGAGGCCGTGCGGGATCGGCTCGGGGGCGGGGGCTGCCTCCGCGGCGGTGGTCGCGGTGGCGGCTTCGTTGCTCACGCCTGGCCTCCGTCCTGTCCGGGTCCGTTGCCGGACCCGTTCCCGTACGCCTGGTCATGCGGTCGGGCCGGTTCGAACGCGGACGGGTTGACGCCACCCGCACCAGGACCCGCCTGATGCGGAATACGTGCCGCGTCCCCGTCCGTCTCACTCTCCGCCGCGGAGTGCGCCTCGCGTTCGGCGACGACCTCCTGGACGGCGTCCACGACTCCGCGGTAGCCGGAGCAGCGGCACAGGTTGCCGCACAGCGCCTGGCGGGTCTCCCGCTCGGTCGGCGCCGGGTTGCCCTCCAGCAGGTCGTGCACGGTCATCGCCATGCCGGGCACGCAGAAGCCGCACTGCACGGCCCCGCACCGGGCGAGCGCCCGCTGCACGTCCGAGGGCTGTCCGTCGACGGCCAGACCCTCGACGGTACGGACCTCGCTGCCGGCCGCGGTCACGGCCGGTACCAGGCAGGACGCCACGAGCCGGCCGTCGACCTGGACGTTGCAGGCCCCGCACTCGCCCTGCGAGCAGCCGTCCTTGGCGCCCGCGAGGCCGAGCCGCTCGCGCAGCACGTAGAGCAGCGACTCGCCGATCCACGCGTCGGTGACGGGCCGGTCGACGCCGTTGACCCGCAGGACGTAGGAGGCCAGGGGGTGTTCCTCGCCCGGCATCGAGGGCGCGGCGGCGTCCGCGGACTCCGCGCCGTCGGCCTCCGGCTCCGCCTGCTCGGCCTCCGCGCCGGCCTCACCGGCTCCCTCGGCGGCCGCTACGACGGTCTCCTCGCCCTCCGCGGCGGCCTCGGGGTGCTCGGCGGCCTCCATGGCCTCACCGGCCTCGTGAGCGGCCTGCGAGGCCTCTACGACGGCTGCGGCGGACGCTTCGGCACGGGCCTCGGCGGGTGGCTGCTCGGGTGGGAGCGGCTGAGGGTGCTCGGGCGCGTGTGCCTGGGGCCGCTCGGGAGCGTGCGGGCCGGGCTGCTCGCGCTCGGTGCCGACGGGGCCGGGCTCCACGGGCGCGTGGGCGTCGGGCGCGGGCTGCTCCCGGTGGTAGCTCTCCGGCCCGGGGGCCTGTGGCGCGTGGCGGTCCGGCGCGTGCAGGTCCGCGGCGGGCAGGTCCGGGGAATGGCGCTCGTCCGGGTGCCGCTCCGCCGGGGGCGCGACGGGCGGCATGACACCGAAGACCGAAGCCTCCTGGCCGGACGCGCCGCCGAAAGCCGCAGCCTCCTGGCCGGGCACACCGTCGAATTCCGCCGACCGCTCGGGCCCGGGCCCGCCGTCCGCGGGCCGTCCGTGCGCGAACTCGGAGCCGCCGGGCCGGTCGTGGCCCGGACCGACCGGCTGCCCGTAGCCGTGCCCGTTGCCGGTGGGTTCACCGGTGCCGTGGCCCGCCGCGGGGTCTGCTCCCGGGGCCTGGTCCGCCGTGCCGGGCGGCTGCCCCCACGGCTGGCCCGTCGGCTCGGTCGCCCAGGGGGCGGACGCGCCGCCGGGGAGCGTGGCCGGCGGGGTGCCGCCCCACTGCTCGACCAGGGACGACGTGGTGAACTCGCCCGATTCGTCCGGGAGATCGCCTCCGGCGACGGGGATGGACCACTGTCCGGTCACGTCGTGGCCGGGGGCCGGAGCGGCCTGGGCGGAGTCCGCCGCGGTCGTCTCCTCGAAGTTCCAGTGGCCGGTGGCGGCCGGGTCGTACGTGAACCGGTCGTCCCCGGGGCCCTGGGGCACCGCGTTCGGGTCGGGCCACTGGGTGCTCCCGGCCGGGGGCGCGGCGGGCATCGCCCAGGAGCCCGTGCCCGCCGGGTCGGTGCCCGCGGAGCCGGCCTGGTTCGACGCTATCTGCGGTGGCACGTACCCGTGACCGGGCGCGGCCAGCGGGGTGTCGGCGCTGGCCAGGAGGGCGTCGACGCCCCCTTCGGGAAGTTTCACGAAGGCGGTGGCGCCGTCGTCGTAGTCGCCCTGGGGCAGCGGGTCCCAGCGGCCCGGGCTGCGGGGCGTGCCCTCCTGGTGCTGGTCGTCGGTCACGACAGCGCCCTCCCCAGTGCTCGTCGGGCCAGTGCGGCGACGGTGCGCCGCAGGTGCAGTACGGCGGGCGGATGCTGCGATACGGAGCCGTCCTCGGCCGGCGCCATGTCGGGGATGCAGGCGGCGGAGACGTACTCGCCGAAGGCGTTCAGCGCCTCCGGGACGATCGCGCGGCCGTTGTCCCAGTCGATCAGCCGGGCGACCCACTGCTCGGCCTCCAGGGGCCTGAGCGGCATCGGCGCTATGGCGCCGACGGCGCACCTGACTCCGCGCCGGGCGGGGTCGAGGACCAGGGCGACCGAGGCCATGGCCCGGCCGGGGCCGGTACGGCCGGTGGCCTTGAGGAAGACCTGCGGGGCGTGCAGCAGCGGCACGCGCACGTAGCCGATGAGTTCGCCGGCGCGCAGCATCTCCATGCCCGCCAGCAGGTGCGAGACGGGCATCTCGCGGCGGGCTCCGCCCGGGCCCGCGATGATCAGGGTCGCCTCCAGGGCGGCCAGCACGGGAAGCGCGTCCCCGGTGGGGGCCGCGGAGGCGATGTTGCCGCCGAGGGTGCCCGCGTTGCGGATCTGCGGCGGGCCCGCGGCACGCGCGGCGGCGGCGAGCGCCGGGATCAGGGCCGCGAAGTCGGGGCGGCCCATCCGCGCGTGGGTGAGACCGGCGCCGAGCAGGGCGTGGCCGTCCTGGTACTGCCAGCCGCGGATCTCGCTGATCTTGCCGAGGCCCACCAGGGCGGCGGGCCTGAGCTGTCCGGAGTTGACGGCGGCCATCAGGTCGGTGCCACCCGCCACGGGGACCGCGGCGGGCATGGCGATGAGGGCCGCCACCGCCTCGTCCAGCGTCGTGGGCAGGGTGACGGCCTGCGCCGCCTGCGGTGCGTGCGTGGTCAAACCGGCTGCCCCTTCCCGCTGCCCCACCTGGTCCCAGCTGGTCCCGCCTGTTGCTGCCGTACGGTACGTGCTGACAGGGCGGACGTGGCAACTCTGGCACATCTTCGCAGGACCCGAAGAACGGGGTCCGCTAGGAGGCATTCGCCCACCTCACCAGCGAGTGGTCCGTTTTCTCACGAGATCATCGGTGCGCGCGAATTGCCACTCTTCGGTGATGCTTGCGACGGTTTTCCCCTACCTGTTCGGGGAGCGGGCCGCCTGTTCGGTGAGGGCTACCTTTCCGGGGGCGCCCCCTCGATCGGGCGGCCGAGCACACCGGGCCGCCGCTGCCACGGCAACGGTCCCGCCGGTGGCCGGTAGCCGACCCCCAGGGCGTCAAGTCGCCCGTAGTGCGCGGCCATCCGCCGCTCGAAGCCGGCGAAGTCCCGCTCCGCCGGGGCGGGCAGGCCGCTCCAGGCCACCTCGGCGAAGGCCGCGAGCCGGGGGAAGGTCTGGTAGTCCACGCGCCCCTGGTCCTCCATCGCCTCGGTCCACACGTTGGCCTGCGCGCCGAGGACGTGCCGGGCCTCCTCGGGCGTCAACTCCGGTGGAACGGGCTCGAACCGATAGACGTCCTCCAGGGTGCGGACGTAGCCGATGGGAACCGGCTCGTCCGGGCCCGCGTGCTGCCGGTGGTCCAAGTAGACCTGCTGCTCGGGGCACATGACCACGTCGTGGCCGGCCCGCGCGGCGACGATCCCGCCCTGGTATCCGCGCCACGAGGAGACGGCCGCCCCCTCGGCGAGCCCGCCCTCCAGGATCTCGTCCCAGCCGATGAGCCTGCGCCCGCGCGCGGAGAGCCACTTGTCGAAGTGACCGATGAACCACGACTGCAGGGCGTCCTCGTCGGCGAGGCCGAGTTCCTGGATGCGGGCCTGCACGGTGGGCGACTCCCGCCACTGCTCCTTGGCGCATTCGTCGCCGCCGATGTGAATGAACTCGGAGGGGAACAGCTCCAGCAGTTCCTCGAACACCCCCTCGTAGAAGCGCAGGGTGTTGTCAGTGGGGGCGAGTACGTTCAGAGAGACGCCCCAGTTGTCCCAGACCGAGAGGGAGGCCGTGTCGATGACATCGGTGTTGCCGAGTTCCGGGTACGCGGCGATGGCGGCCTGCGAGTGGCCGGGTACGTCGATTTCGGGGACGACGGTGATATGCCGCTCGGCGGCGTAGGCGACGATCTCCCGGATGTCGTCCTGGGTGTAGAAGCCACCGTGCGGCTTCTCCTCCCACAGCGGTGAGGCCCGGTGGCCGAATTTCGTGCGCGCCCGCCAGGAGCCCACCTCGGTGAGCCGGGGGTACCTCTTGATCTCGATCCGCCAGCCCTGGTCGTCCGTCAAGTGGAAGTGGAAGACGTTGAGTTTGTGGGCCGCCATCAGATCCAGGTAGCGCAGGACGCCGTCCTTGGACATGAAGTGGCGTGAGACGTCGAGCATCAGGCCGCGCCAGCGGAATCGGGGGCCGTCCTCGACGGTGACGTGCGGCACGGCCCAGGTGCGGTCGCGGTCGACCGGGGCCCTGCGGTAGGCGTCGGGGCCGAGGAGCTGCCGCAGTGTCTGGGCACCCCAGAACACGCCGGCCGCGCTGCCGCCCTCGATGAGGACGCCGTCGCCGCCACTGACGAGGCGGTACTCCTCGGGGCCGAGTCCGGGGTCGAGCCGGAGCCCGATGCCGTCGCCCTCGGCCTCGGCGAGCTCTCGCGCCTCGTGCAGGGGCAGGCCGGTGGACTGCCGGAGGGCGGTGCGCAGCCAGTGGCCGACGCCCTCCGTCCCGGTACCGGCGTGGAGCCGGGAGTGGGCGGTCAGCCGCACCTCGCCGGAACCGGCGAGGACGCCACGGGGCAGCGGGATCAGTTCGGTCATGTCAGTCCTTTACCGCTCCGCCCAGTCCCGAGACCAGTCGTCGCTGTACGAGTACGAAGAAGATCAGCACCGGAATCGTCATCACCGTGGAGGCCGCCATCACACCGCCCCAGTCCGGCTCGTCCGGTTTGAAGAACACCAGCAGGGCCATGGGCAGGGTCGACTGCGAGGTGTCGCTGATGATGAACGACTTGGCGAACAGGAAGTCGTTCCAGGCGGAGATGAAGGAAAACACGCTGGTGGCCACCAACCCGGGGAAGACCAGCGGGAAAAGGATCTGCCACAGGAATCGCGCCCGGCTCGCCCCGTCGATGTACGCGGCCTCCTCCAGCGCCTCCGGGACGGCTTTCACGAAACCCCGCAGCATCCAGATCGCGAAGGGCAGCGAGAAGGCGATGTGGGGCAGGATCAGGGAGCCCAGCGTGTTCAGCTGTCCGGCGTCCCGCATGAGGAAGAACAAGGGGATCGTCAGGGCCTCCACGGGCACCATCTGGGCCACCAGAAACATGATCAGCAAGGTGGTCCGGAAGCGGAACCGGAATCGCGTCACGGCGGTCGCCGCGAGAAACGCGATCAACGCCGAGACGATCACGACAGTGACCGCCACGATCACACTGTTGAGGAAGTAACGGCCGAATTCCTGCTGCTCGAAGACGCGTCGGAAGGAGTCCAGGGAGGGTGACAGAGTCCACGGCCGCGGCTCGGAGGACTCGATCTCCCCGGCCGGTTTGAAGGCGCCGAGCACCATCCAGTAGAGGGGGAAGGCGACGACGACCGCGATCAGCAGCGCCGAGGCCTCGGCGGCCAGCCGCCACGGGCGCCGCACCTGGGCACGGAGAAGATTCACAGTTCCTCCCCCTGGCGCCGCAGCAGCCGCAGGTACACCAGCGTGGCCGCGAGCAGGATCAGCAGCATCACCACGCCGATCGCCGAGCCGAGGCTGTACTGCGAGGACGCGAAGGCCTGTTGGTAGGCGTAGACGTTCAGGACGAGGTTCTGCTGGGCGATGCCGCCGCCGTTGGTCATGACGTAGATCTGCGTGAAGATCTTGAAGTCCCAGATCACCGACTGGATCGTGACGACGGTCAGGATCGGCCGCAGCATCGGCGCGAGCACCGACCGCCAGATCCGCCACTGCGAGGCACCGTCCAGCGCGGCGGCCTCCAGCACCTCGCCCGGGACGGCGCGGATACCGGCGTACACCGTCACCATCACGAACGGGAAGGAGCACCACACCACTTCGAGCAGCACGAGGAAGAACGCGCTGAACCGCCCGTACGTCCACGAGTGGTCACCGAGGCCGAGGATCCTGTTCACCGGCCCGAAGTCCGGGTCGAACAGAAACAGCCACACCGTCGATCCGGTCACCGCCGGTGTCGCCCACGCCCCCAGCGCCGCCATCATCAACGCCAGCCGCGGTACCGCCCGCACCCGCGTCAGCAGCACGGCCGACGCACACCCGACGGCGAGCGTCGACACCACACACGCCGCCGCGAACACCACGGTCGCCAGCAGCACCTGCCAGAACTGCGGATCCCCGAACAGCTCGGTGTAGTTGGCGAGCCCCCGAAAGGTGGTGGGTTCTCCGCCACTGACCTGGGCCTGCGTGTACTGGAAGAACGAGATCAACCCGAGCTGGTAGATGGGGTAGACGAGCAGCCCACCAAGGACGACAAGAGCAGGCGCGAGATAAATCCAAGGGGCACCACCCCCACCCCAGGGGCGCGGGGAACTGCGCGACCAGCCACGGCCGACCGGCACCCGCACACGCCCCGACCCCCCACCCCCGTAGGCGCGCCGCTCATCCGGCGGAGCCAAACGCCGCGTCCATCTTCTTCGCCGCGTCCTTCGAAGCCACCCCCACACTCGCCTTACCGCTGATCACCGACTGGAACATCGTCGGCAGCACCAGCGACGAGTCGATCTGCGCCCACGCCGGCGACGCGGGCACGAACTTGGTCCCCGCGGCCAGCGTCTCGGCGAACGGCTTCACATACGGCTCCCTGGCCGCCGCCTCCTGCCGTACGTCCCCGAACGTCGGCAGGAACCCCATCGCGTCGAACATCGACGCCTGCGTCTTCTTCGACGTCAGCTGCTCCATCAGCTCGACCGCGAGCGTCCGGTGCCCCGTGCTCTTGAGCACGCCGATGTTGTTGCCCCCGGCGAACGCGGGAGCGATCGACCCGGCGGAGACCCCCGGCAGCGGCACCACCGCGTACTTCCCCTTGACCTTCCCGGCCTCCACGGCGGTGTGGCTGAAGTCGCCCCCGATCGCCATCCCGGCCTTGCCGGCGGCGAACGCGGTGATCGTGTCGTTGCCGCCCATGCCGGCGCACTTGGCGGCCGGGCAGTTGTCGTCACCGAACAGCGACGTGTAGGCCTTGATGCCCTTCTGGGCGGCGGCGCTGTCGATGGCGGAGGCGTACGACCCGCCCTTGCCGGTGGCGAGTTCACCGCCGCCCGCCCAGATGAACGGCATCGCGCCGTACGTGTAGGCGCCGCCGACGACGAGGCCGTACAGGTCGGGCTTCGCGGCCCGGATCTCGCGGGCGGTGGAGGCCAGTTCGGCCATGGTTCTCGGGACGTCCAGGCCGAGTTCCTCGAAGACGTCCGTGCGGTAGTACAGGGCGCGGACGCCGACGTAGAAGGGCGAGCCGTAGACCTTGCCGTCCACGGTGACCGACTGCCTGGCGGTGGGGTCGGTGTCCTTGGACTCGCTCCAGGCGCCGAACTCCTTGGTGACGTCGAGGAGTCCGCCGTCCTTCACATAGCCGGCGGTGTCGGTGTTGCCGTACTCCATGACGTCGGGGGCGGAGGCCGGGTCGTTGAAGGCGGCCTTCACCCGTTGGGCGCGGGTCTCGACGGGGATGTACTCGACCTCGACCTTGGTGTCCTTGTGGGCCTTCCGGAAGTCGGTGACGACGGAGTCGACGACCTTCTCCTTGGGCTTGTTGCCGACCTCCTGGAAGAGCCAGACGCGCAGGGTGCCGGTCTTCTCGTCCTTGTCGGAGGAGGTGTTGTCGGAGGTCTGGGGGGCGCAGGCCGTGACGACCAGGGCGGCCAGCAGAAGGGCGGGGAGACGGGGAGAGAGCTTCATGGAGTGATCCTCCGGACGTGCGTTGCAACATATGCAATGACGGTTTCGCTCTGCACAACGCATGGAGGCTATGGACTACATGAACATGTCCGCAAGAGGTCTCAACCACTTCGTGACACACGAAGGCCCCCGGACGCACCGCGGTGCGTCCGGGGGCCTTCGTGACCTCAGCCCGAACCTCGGCCGGAGCCCCGGCGGGTGGGGGCTACTTGTCGCCGCCGCCCTTGCCGTTGCCGTTGTCGTCGCCGGAGCCCATGGACTCGTAGATCTCCTTGCACATGGGACAGACCGGGTACTTCTTCGGGTCGCGGCCCGGCACCCAGACCTTGCCGCACAGCGCCACGACGGGAGTCCCGTCGAGGGCGCTCGCCATGATCTTGTCCTTCTGGACGTAGTGGGCGAAGCGCTCGTGGTCGCCGTCACCATGGGAGACCTGCGGCGTCGGCTCTACGAGGGTTCCCGTACCAGTCCCGCGCTGCGGCTGGGTCTCAGGCTCAAGAGTGCTCATAAATTCCTAGGGTACTGAAGCTCACACGCATCAGTTGAGCGAAGGGTCGTCCGGGTACGTGGCCACCATCGCGAGCTCGTTGCGCTGACGGCGCAGGACCTCGCGCCAGAGTCTTTCCGGCGACGGGGAGGAGACGTCACCGGGCTCGGACTCGACGACGTACCAGGCGCCCTCCACCAGCTCGTCCTCCAGCTGGCCGGGGCCCCAGCCGGCGTATCCGGCGAAGATCCTCAGGGATCCCAGGGCCGAGGCGAGCAGCTCCGGCGGTGCCTCCAGGTCGACCAGACCGATCGCGCCGTGCACCCGGCGCCAGCCGAGCGGGGCCCGGTCGACGGATCCGCCGCCCGGGATGACGGCGACGCCGAGCGCCGAGTCCAGGGAGACCGGGCCGCCCTGGAAGACGACACCGGGTTCACCGGCGAGATCCGCCCAGCCCTCCAGGATGTCGCCCACGTCCACCGGAGTGGGCCGGTTGAGGACGACACCGAGGGAGCCCTCCTCGTCGTGGTCGAGAAGGAGCACCACCGCACGGTCGAAGTTCGGGTCCGCCAGGGCGGGCGTTGCCACGAGCAACCGCCCTGTGAGCGAGGACACCTCGGTCATGCCAGACATGATCCCGCATCTTCCCGTGAAGTGGGGAGGCAATGCGCCTACGGCAGTGGATGCAGCTCAGAGCGCACCGATGCGCCCCACGCGCACGCACCACGCCGGTGACGGCATGTGCCCGAAGCGGAACGGTTCGTGTTGTGACACAGCTATGACGTTCCCGCACCGCACTTGGGCTTACGGAAGGGGGGGCGGCGGCGATTACCCTTTCCCTTCTGGCCCTGCCCGACTCATCGGAACGCGAGATACATGACCGTCAACGGCAATGACGACGTACTGCTCGTCCACGGCGGAACCCCGCTGGAGGGCGAGATCCGTGTCCGCGGTGCGAAGAACCTCGTACCGAAGGCCATGGTCGCCGCACTGCTCGGCAGCTCGCCAAGCCGACTGCGCAATGTTCCGGACATCCGCGACGTGCGTGTCGTACGCGGTCTGCTCCAGCTGCACGGGGTGACGGTCCGTCCGGGTGAGGAGCCGGGCGAACTCGTGATGGACCCCACCCACGTCGAGAGCGCCAACGTCGCCGACATCGACGCCCACGCGGGGTCGAGCCGCATCCCGATCCTCCTCTGCGGCCCGCTGCTGCACCGACTGGGCCACGCGTTCATCCCCGGCCTCGGCGGCTGCGACATCGGCGGCCGGCCCATCGACTTCCACTTCGAGGTGCTGCGCCAGTTCGGCGCGACCATCGAGAAGCGCGCCGACGGGCAGTTCCTCCAGGCGCCGCGCCGGCTGCGCGGTACGAAGATCCGGCTGCCGTACCCGTCCGTGGGCGCGACCGAGCAGGTGCTGCTCACCGCGGTCCTCGCCGAAGGTGTCACCGAGCTCTCGAACGCGGCCGTGGAGCCGGAGATCGAGGACCTCATCTGTGTGCTCCAGAAGATGGGCGCCATCATCGCGATGGACACCGACCGCACCATCCGCGTCACCGGTGTGGACTCGCTCGGCGGCTACAACCACAAGGCCCTCCCGGACCGCCTGGAGGCCGCCTCGTGGGCGTCCGCGGCGCTGGCGACCGAAGGCAACATCTACGTCCGCGGCGCCCAGCAGCGGTCGATGATGACGTTCCTGAACACCTACCGGAAGGTGGGGGGTGCCTTCGAGATCGACGACGAGGGCATCCGCTTCTGGCACCCCGGCGGCCAGTTGAAGTCCATCGCGCTCGAAACGGACGTCCACCCGGGCTTCCAGACGGACTGGCAGCAGCCGCTGGTCGTGGCGCTCACCCAGGCCACGGGTCTGTCGATCATCCACGAGACGGTCTACGAGTCCCGCCTCGGCTTCACCTCCGCGCTGAACCAGATGGGTGCTCACATCCAGCTGTACCGCGAGTGCCTGGGCGGCTCGAACTGCCGCTTCGGCCAGCGCAACTTCCTCCACTCGGCGGTCGTCTCCGGCCCCACCAGGCTCCAGGGCGCCGACCTGGTCATCCCCGACCTCCGCGGCGGCTTCTCCTACCTGATCGCCGCACTGGCCGCCCAGGGCACCTCCCGCGTCCACGGCATCGACCTCATCAACCGCGGCTACGAGAACTTCATGGAGAAGCTCGTGGAGCTGGGCGCGAAGGTCGAACTGCCGGGCAAGGCACTCGGATAGCCCACACCCCGAGCACGGCTCACTGAGCACGGCTCTTGATACGACGATGGGGCGGCCACCCTCAGGTGGTCGCCCCATTCGCGTTACCGAGCCTCGTACGCAGGTCCCGTCGCGTACGCGAAGGCTTACTTGCCCTTGGCGGCTTCCTTGAGCTTGCTGCCCGCGGAGACCTTGACGCTGTAGCCGGCCGGGATCTGGATCGGGTCGCCGGTCTGCGGGTTGCGCGCGGTGCGAGCGGCACGGTGGGTGCGCTCGAAGGTCAGGAAGCCGGGGATGGTGACCTTCTCGTCGCCCTTGGCGACGATCTCGCCGACGGTCTCGGCGAACGCGGCCAGAACGGCGTCGGCGTCCTTGCGGGTCACCTCGGCGCGGTCGGCCAGCGCGGCCACCAGCTCACTGCGGTTCATGTTGTTACTCCCGTGTCTAACTTGCCGTTGAGGCGTGCCACGCGGCGGAGCCGCATGTCAGGCGCTGCGAAAGCCGATGCTGCCAGGGTCCTCGGTGAGTCCCCGGACCCGGGTCCGTCGTCAGACCCTCGCGCCCAGGGACGCATCCTGCCCCTACCTGCGGCGGGAAAGCCAATCCGGCACCCCCAGGAGTCACTGGAACACCCTGGGAGTCACACGAAAAGCGGGGCCGGAGCCTGGCGACACGATAAACGCGGTTCAGCGGCGCCCGGTTCCGCGACGCGCCGATGCAAGGCCTTGCCGTGGCGATCCTCACAACCCCGGCCACCCGAGTGGAGTCCCGACCGACCGTCAGGCCGTCGCGCCCGCCGCCTTGGCCGCGTCCCGCACCGCACCGGCCACCGCGCCCGCGACCTTGTCGTTGAAGACGCTCGGAATGATGTAGTTCGGGTTCAGCTCGTCCTCGGTGACCACGTCGGCGAGGGCCTTCGCCGCCGCGATCATCATCTCGGTGTTCACCGTGCGGGACTGGGCGTCCAGCAGGCCGCGGAAGACACCCGGGAAGACCAGCACGTTGTTGATCTGGTTCGGGAAGTCGGAGCGGCCGGTGGCCACGACGGCCGCGGTCTGGCGGGCGATCGCCGGGTCGACCTCGGGGTCGGGGTTCGCGAGCGCGAAGACGATGGCGTCGTCGGCCATGCCGGCCACGTCGTCGCCGTCGAGCACGTTGGGCGCCGAGACGCCGATGAAGACGTCCGCGCCGCGCACCGCCTCCTTGAGCGTGCCGGTGAGGCCCTCGGGGTTGGTGTTGTCGGCGATCCAGCGCAGCGGCGAGTCCGCGGCCGCGTCGACGAGGTCCTCGCGGCCGGCGTGCACGACACCGTGGATGTCGGCGACGACGGCGTTCTTCACGCCCGCGGCGATCAACAGCTTGAGGATGGCCGTACCGGCCGCGCCTGCACCGGACATGACGACCCGGATGTTCTCGATCGCCTTGCCGGCGACGCGGAGCGCGTTCGTCAGGGCCGCGAGGACGACGATCGCCGTGCCGTGCTGGTCGTCGTGGAAGACGGGGATGTCGAGGGCCTCGCGCAGCCGGGCCTCGATCTCGAAGCAGCGGGGCGCGGAGATGTCCTCCAGGTTGATGCCCGCGAAGCCGGGGGCGATCGCCTTGACGATCTCGACGATCGCGTCGGTGTCCTGGGTGTCCAGGCACAGCGGCCAGGCGTCGATGCCGGCGAACCGCTTGAAGAGGGCCGCCTTGCCCTCCATGACCGGCAGGGCGGCCTTGGGGCCGATGTTGCCGAGGCCCAGCACGGCCGAGCCGTCCGTCACGACCGCAACGGAGTTGCGCTTGATGGTGAGGCGGCGGGCGTCCTCGGGGTTCTCTGCGATGGCCATGCAGACGCGGGCGACACCCGGCGTGTAGATCATCGAGAGGTCGTCACGGTTGCGGATCGGGTGCTTGGACTGCATCTCGATCTTGCCGCCGAGGTGCATGAGGAACGTACGGTCGGAGACCTTGCCGAGGGTGACGCCCTCGATGCCACGCAGCTGCTCGACGATCTCGTCCGCGTGCGACGTGGAGGTCGCCGCGATGGTGACGTCGATACGAAGCTTCTCGTGGCCGGACGCGGTCACGTCGAGGCCGGTCACCGAGCCTCCGTGGGACTCCACGGCCCCGGTGAGCTGCGAGACCGCGGTTCCGCTCGCGGGCACCTCCAGCCGGACCGTCATCGAGTAGGAGACGCTGGGCGCCGTTGCCATGGCCGACTTCCTCTGCTTTCACCTGTGCTGTGGGATGCCGTCCGATCGTCGCACCTACCGTCGAGTAGGCGTTAGCCGGGTGGGATTGCGAACGTTTTGTTCTCAACAAAGAAGAGGTCCGCGTCACTCAGTGACGCGGACCTCTCTCGGTTCAGTGACACCGACCCGCCATGCTCGCCTCGCGGCAAGTGGTCGCTCGTAGCGACGAAGGTTGGGCCCGGGGGCTTGGATCGGGCCGGTGCCACACCCAGGCTAACAAACGGATCCCGTAAGGCCATTCCCGTCTCGACAGTTCATCGGGATCAGCCCCGGATCAGTCCCGCAGGAGGTCCGGCACGCCGGTCGCGTCCGGGGCGTCCCGCTCCCCCGACACCACCGTGAGCTGCTGGGTCGCCCGGGTGAGGCCGACGTAGAGCACCCTGAGGCCGGCCGGGGACTCGTCGGCGATCTCGGCCGGGGAGACGAGGACCGTGGCGTCGTACTCCAGTCCCTTGGCCTCCAGGCTGCCGAGGGCCACGACCCGGTCGCCGAGTCCGGTGAGCCAGCGTCCGGCCTCCTCGCGGCGGTTCATGGCGACGACGACGCCGACCGTGCCGTCGACGAGACCGAGGAGCCGGGCCGCCTCCTCACGGGTGGTCTCCGCCAGTGACTTCTGTACGACGGCGAAGCGCGGCTGGATGCCCGTGGACCGTACGGCCGACGGGGACGGGGAGCCGGGCATGGCCAGCGCCAGCACCTTGGCCGCCAGCTCGGCGATCTCGGCCGGGTTGCGGTAGTTCACGGTCAGCTGGAAGCGGCGCCGGGGCCGGGTGCCGAGCGCCTCGTCGCGGGCCTGGGCCGCCTCGTCGGGGTCGGACCAGGAGGACTGGGCCGGGTCGCCGACGACCGTCCAGGTGGCGTGCCGGCCGCGGCGGCCGATCATGCGCCACTGCATGGGCGTGACGTCCTGGGCCTCGTCGACGATGACGTGCGCGTACTCGGTGCGCTCCTGGGCGAGCCGCTCGGCCCGCTCGCGCTGGGACTCCTCGCGGACCGGCATCAGCTCTTCGAGGCCGGTGAGCTGGTCGAGCGGGTCGAGGTCGCGCTTGCGGCGCGGGCGGGCCGGGGTGCCGAGGATCGCCTGGAGCTCGTCCAGCATGGCGATGTCGTGCACGGAGAGGCCGTCGCGCCGCAGCGAGCGGGCGACCTTGCGGACCTCGCCGGGGTTGAGGATGCGGCGGGCCCAGCGGCCGAGCCGCCGCTCGTCGGTCATCGCCGCGAGGACGGCCCTCGGGGTCAGCTCCGGCCACCACGCGTCGAGGAAGGCGATGAAGCTGTCCTCCGAGGTGATGTCCTCGTCGAACGAGGACCGCAGTTCGGCGGCCAGCTCCGGGTCGCTGTGCCGGGAGCCCGCGCCGGACCGCTCCCACAGGGCGTCCAGGAGCAGTTTGCGGGCCCGGGGGCGCAGCAGGTTGACGGGGGCGGTGCCGCTGAGCGCGGTGCGGCGGACGTGGTCCAGCGTGTCCGCCTCCAGTTCGAGCCGGCGCCCGAAGGCCACGACCCGCAGGCGGGTGGGCGGGCCCGCGGGCGCCTGGGGCTCGGTGTCGTCGTCCCCGAAGGCGAGCTGGCCCGAGGCGGTGTTCCCCGGGGAGGAGCCCGACTCCAGCGCCCCGCGGGCCGCCTTCCGCAGCACCCTCAGCATGCGGTACGAGCCCTTGGCACGGGCCACCGCCGGGGAGTCGTACAGCGTGGCCTCGGCTCCGTCGACGAGTGAGCCGATGGCGCGGATGGCGACCTGGCCCTCCTCGCCGAGGGAGGGCAGCACGCCCTCGGTGTACGCCACCAGCAGCGGGGTCGGGGAGACGATGAGGATGCCGCCCGCGTACCGGCGCCGGTCCTGGTAGAGCAGGTAGGCGGCGCGGTGCAGCGCGACGGCCGTCTTGCCCGTCCCCGGTCCGCCCTCGACGTAGGTCACCGAGGAGGCGGGGGCGCGGATGACGAGGTCCTGCTCGGCCTGGATGGAGGCGACGATGTCCCGCATGGTGTGGGTGCGGGCCTGGCCGAGGGCGGCCATCAGGGCGCCGTCGCCGATCACGGCCAGTTCCCGGCCGCCGAGGAAGGCCTTGAGCTCGGGGCGCATCAGGTCGTCCTCGACGCCGAGCACCCGGCGTCCCTTGGAGCGGATGACCCGACGGCGGACGACCCGGCCGGGGTCGACCGGGGTGGAGCGGTAGAACGGCGCGGCCGCCGGGGCCCGCCAGTCGATGACCAGCGGGGAGTAGTCCTGGTCGAGGACCCCGATGCGCCCGATGTGCAGGGTCTCGGCGATGTCGGCGGTGTTGTCCTCCCGCACGGCGCCTTCGGCGGCTTCCACGGCGGTGTAGGCGCCGTCGGGCCCCTTCTTGCCGTCCTTGCCGAGGAGTAGGTCGATCCGTCCGAAGAGGAAGTCCTCGAACTCGTTGTTCAGCCGGTTCAGGTGGACACCTGCCCGGAAGACCTGCGCGTCCCGCTCGGCGAGTGCGCCGGGCGTGCCGACCTGGCCGCGTTTGGCCGCGTCGTTCATGAGGAACTCGGCCTCGTGGATCTTCTCCTCCAGCCGCTGGTACACCCGGTCCAGGTGTTCCTGCTCGACGCTGATCTCCCGTCCCCGCACGGATTCCTGGGTGGAGTCCTGTGCGGAGCCGTGAACCGCGGTTTCCTGCTGAGCCTGAGCGGCCACCGGGCCCCCTTCTGACGTGCTGGGCAGCCGTCAACCGTACGCGAAAGGGGGCCCGGGAAGCTATGTGTCCGCTCTCAGCGATTCACACGTCGATCTGGGCGAGCTTCTTGCCGTCGAAGGTCATGACCTCGATGTGGTCCAGCTGGCTCTTCGACATGGCCACGCCGCCGCCGATGTAGAGCGGGTTCTTGGCCTGCTCGGTCTTGGCGTCCGGGATGCCGTAGCCCCACTTGGGGACCGACCAGGAGGCGGCCGTCTCGCGCTCGCCGCTCTTGCTGACGAAGATCAGGGAGCACTTGAGCGGGCCTTTGACGCCCTTGAGTTCCAGCACGGAGTTCAGGCCCCAGGCCTTCTCCTGCATGGCGACGGTGGCACTGACGTTCGTCGTGGCGTCGGTCACCGAGACCTTGTCGGCGGGGCTGATGTGCTTGAAGAGGTCTTGGGCGGGGTTGGCCGCAAGAGTTTGCTGCCCGGTCTTGGGGTCACCGGAGTCGCCGCCGTTGGCCGCCACGGCCGCGAACGGGCCGCCGATGATCATTACGGCCGCGGCCGCCACCATGTAGAAGCTGCGCCGGCGCTTCTGCGCGCGCTTCTCGGCGACGTCGTCCACCAGCTTGTTCACCAGCCGCGGGCTGGGCTTGGCGGAGAGCGACTCGCCGATGGCGGGTGTGCCGGAACCGGGCAGGTCCGCGAGCGCGGCCAGCATCGGCTCCATGCCGGCGAGTTCGTCGAGCTGCTGGGCGCACCATTCGCAGGTGGCGAGATGGGCCTCGAAAGCGGTTGCCTCGGCGTCGTCGAGGATCCCGAGGGCGTAGGCGCCGACGGTCTCATGCTCACTCGGGCCCGGAGATCCCATCATGGCTCCAGACATACCCGACCCACCTGTACCGAATCCCTGGTTTCCCCCGTAAACACTCATCACGCCGTCACCCCCCGCTCCTCCAGAGCCAGCTTCATCGAGCGCAGGGCGTAGAAGACCCTGGAGCGGACGGTTCCGCTGGGTATGCCCAGGGTTTCGGCCGCCTCGTTGACGGTACGCCCCTTGAAATACGTCTCGACGAGCACCTCCCGGTGAGCCGGGGTCAGGTCGTCGAGCGCGTCAGACAGCGTCATCAGCCACAGCGCCTTGTCGATCTCGTCCTCCGCGGGGATGACCTCCAGCGGCGACGGGTCGACCTCCTGCGGCCGGGCCTGCCGGCTGCGGTGGCCGTCGATGACGATGCGGCGTGCGACCGTCACCAGCCAGGGGCGTACCGAACCGGTCGCTCGATTGAGCTGGCCGGCGTTCTTCCAGGCACGGATGAGCGTCTCCTGCACGACGTCCTCGGCTCTCTGCCGGTCGCCGGCGACAAGACGCAGGACGTACGCAAGGAGGGGTCCGGCGTGCTCTCTGTACAGGGCACGCATCAGCTCCTCATCTGGTTCCGAGGGCTGGGACATGCGATGTCGGGCCCTCGATCCACGTTCATTGGCCACGACGGAATCCTTGCGCACGCCCACCTCCGATGTCCGGGGGTTCCCCCAGTCGGTCGCTCCTCCACGGGTACGGACGCGGGCAGTTGTGTGTTCAAAGTCGCGCGACAGTTTTCTTGTGGGTGTCGTGACGAGGCCGGACATGACAGCACATTCCCGCCGCGTGATCTTTACATTTCCGCCACATCGACCAGATCAAGCCAGCTGCCCGGAGCGGCCGGAAAGTAAACGACGTGTAATCGAAATCACTTCGACAGCCGCTCCACAGAAGGGACATAACGGCCCCTCAGGCACGGGCGAGCGCCGCCCGACGCCGGTGCCGGGCCACCCTTTCGCGGTTTCCGCAGACCTCACTGGAGCACCAGCGCCTCCTGCGTCCCCGCGAGGTGTCGAGATAGACGATCGGGCAGTTGTCCCCCTCGCACTGCCTGAGCCCCGCTCTGGCGACCGGGTCGGTGAGCAGTTCCACGACGTCCCGGGCGACGGCACCGAGCAGCGCCTCGCACGCGGGCGGACCGGCCAACTCCCGCACCAGCGCGCCGTCCTCACCGGGCACGGCCCGTGGAGCCGGTGGCGCGGCGCGGGCGATCTCGTTGACCCGGGCGAGCGCCACGTCGTACGGCCGGCCCTCCGGTGCGAGTCCGCCGGGCACCAACTGTCCGACACGGCCGCGCAGTTCGCGGAAACCGACGAGCCAGGAGGCGTCGGCGTGGGTCAGCGGGGTGCCGTCGGGGACGAGTCCCGCCCGGGTGATCCAGGCGCACAGCACCGTGACGGAGTCGAGGCGTTCGACGGGGTGAGTGGTCGCGAGGAGATCCAGACAGGTCCGCCCGGAGTCGAACCGCAGCTCGTAAGCGACCGTGGCCGTACCCAATGCCATGTGCCTGTCACCGCCTAGGGGTCACCCCGGGAGGGCGGGGTGGGAGAGATACCAGTGAGGGAGGGCTGGTGAACCGTTCCCTCTAACAGTGCCTGCCCGCTCTCGCGGCCGGAACCCCTCGTACCGGCGGACGGCTGTGGACGCCCGCGTATGCGGGCGCGCGCATCGGCCATGTTCCGGCGGCCCCCGCGGTCCTTGACTGAAAGGCATGACACCGAAGACGAGCACCACCGCCGGAGGCGTTCTGGGCGCGGCCACCATCGCCACGGGGCTGATCGCCGGGACCTTCTACATCTTCGTCTTCGCCGTGATGCCGGCCCTGGCGCGCGGCGACGACCGGACCTACATCCAGGTCATGCGGGACATCGACGGCGTGATCACGAACCCGGTGTTCCTGCTGACCTTCAACGGCGCGCTCCTGCTCACGGCGATCGCGGTCTGGCAGTCCCGCGGCACCCCCTACCTCCGGTGGGCCTGGGCCGCGTTCCTCGCCTACGCCCTGAACTTCCTGGTCACCGTGGCGTTCAACATCCCCCTCAACAACGACCTGCACCAGGGCAGCGACTGGTCCGCCCTGCGAGAGGACTTCGAGGACCCCTGGGTGGCGTGGAACGCGGTACGCACGGTGTTCTCGACACTGGCGCTGGGCTTCCTGGCGAGGACGCTGGTGCTGTACGGCAGGAGGCGGCCGTCGTCCTAGCCGCCCCGCCGGCCGCCCCCGCCCAGGGTCCGGCCGGCGGATCAGGTCGCAGGTATCCGCCGGCGTCTGATCAGTTCCGGTGAAGGGGTGCGTGCAGCTGCAAGGCGCGGGAGGGCGTCGACGCGGGGCATCGGCAACCGACGACAACGCTGCTGGGGCCCCCGCGTCCGCGACATGATCCGCCGGACAGGCCCCAGCCGTCCCCGCCTCTCCCCGCGTGCCTGCTCACGTATCCGAGTACTTGGAATCCGCCGCCGGATCCAGCGCCAGCCGGTAGCCCCGCTTCACCACCGTCTGGATCAGCTTCGGGGCGCCCAGGGCCGTTCGCAGGCGGGCCATCGCCGTTTCCACGGCGTGCTCGTCGCGGCCGGCGCCGGGAAGCGCCCGCAGCAGGTCGGAGCGCGCCACGACCCACCCCGGCCGCCGGGACAGGGCCCGCAGCAGGGACATGCCGGCGGGCGGCACCGGTTTCAGCTCCCCGTCCACCAGCACCGCGTGGCCGCGGATCTCCACCCGGTGCCCGGCGATCGGCAGCGTCCGCGCCCGGGCGGGCAGTTCCTGGCACAGCAACTGGACGAGCGGCCCGAGCCGGAAGCGCTCGGGCGAGACCGTGTCGACGCCCAGGGCCTGGAGCGGCAGGGCGGTGACCGGGCCGACGCAGGCCGGGAGGACGTCGTGGTTGAGGGCGGCGAGGAGTTCGGGCAGCAGGCTGCGGTCCTCGGCCCGGGAGATCAGCGACGCGGCGGCCGGCGCGCTGGTGAAGGTGAGCGCGTCCAGGCCACGGGAGACGGCCGCGTCCAGCAGCCGGTCCACCGGCCCGATGTCCTCCGGCGGCAGCCACCGGTAGACGGGGATCCCGAGCACCTCCGCTCCCGCGGCGCGCAGAGCCTCCACGAAACCGGGCAGCGGCTCGCCGTGCAGCTGAATGGCGATCCGACGGTCCTCGACGCCCTCCTCCAGGAGCCGGTCGAGCACCTCGGCCATGGACTCCGACGACGGCGACCACTCCTCGGTGAGGCCGGCCGCGCGGACGGCGCCCTTGACCTTGGGGCCGCGCGCGAGCAGCTCGACCCCGCGCAGCCTGGTCAGCAGGTCCTCGCCGAGGCCCCAGCCGTCGGCGGCCTCGATCCAGCCGCGGAAGCCGATCGCGGTCGTGGCGACCACCACGTCGGGTGCCTGGTCGATGATCTGCTTGGTGGCCGCGAGCAGCTCGCTGTCGTCGCTGAGCGGCACGATGCGCAGGGCGGGGGCGTGCAGCACCGCGGCTCCGCGCCGCTGAAGCAGCGCGCCCAGTTCGTCGGCCCGACGCGCGGCGGTGACTCCCACGGTGAACCCCGCGAGGGGGCCATGGTCCGGTCGCTGTTGTTCGTCGTACATAACTTCTCGTCCCGGAGTCGTCTTGCACCTACCCAGCAGGTGAGGGCACCAGCATGCCGACCGAGCCTGTCAACGGCTCGTGACAGGCTCGGTTCGGGTTCATGTCGCCAGTGTTACGTCACACCTCGGCGTAGCTGAACTGCGGGTTCGCCTCTGTGGCGGCTGTGGTCTCGGCCTTCGCGGCCGTACGGCGAAGGTATACGGCCCAGGTGACCACGAAGCAGGCGGCGTAGAAGACGAGGAAGGCGACGAACGCTCCGGTGCCGGAACCGTAGGAGAGGAAGGACTGGCGGAAGGCGAGGTTGATGCCGACACCGCCGAGCGCGCCCACCGCCCCGATGAGCCCCATGGAGGCACCCGAGAGGCGACGGCCGTACGCGGCGGCCTCCTCGCCCTGGAGCCCCTTGGCGAGGGCCTTGTTCTGGAAGATGCCGGGGATCATCTTGAACGTCGAGCCGTTGCCGAGGCCGGTGAGGACGAACAGCACCACGAAGGCCACGGTGAACAGGGCCAGCGACTTCTCCATGCTGGCGGCGATGAGGACCGAGGTCGCCACGCCCATGCCGACGTAGTTGTACAGCGTGATCTTCGCGCCGCCGTACTTGTCGGCCAGCCACCCGCCCAGCGGGCGGATCAGGGAGCCGAGCAGCGGGCCGATGAAGGTGACGTACGCCGCCTCCAGCGGGGTCCGGCCGAACTGGTTGGTCAGCACCTGCCCGAAGGCGAAGCTGTATCCGATGAAGGAACCGAAGGTGCCGATGTAGAGGAAGGACATGATCCAGGTGTGGGCGTCCTTCGCGGCGTCCTTGGCGGCGCCGGTGTCGTTCTTCACGTTCTCGATGTTGTCCATGAAGAGCGCGGCGAGGACGGCGGCGACGACGATGAACGGGATGTAGATCCCGAGCAGCACGCGGGGGCCCCCGCTGGCGCCGATGATCGCGAGCGCGACCAGCTGGATGACCGGGACACCGATGTTGCCGCCGCCCGCGTTGAGGCCGAGGGCCCAGCCCTTCTTCCGCAGGGGGAAGAAGGCGTTGATGTTGGTCATCGAGGAGGCGAAGTTGCCGCCGCCGATACCGGCCAGCAGGCCGACCAGCAGGAAGGTGTTGAAGGAGGTGCCCGGCTCCATCACCGTGAACGCGGCGACGGTGGGCACGAGGAGGAGCGCGGCCGAGACGATGGTCCAGTTCCGCCCGCCGAAGATCGCCACGGCGAAGGTGTAGGGGACCCGGACGACGGCTCCGACCAGGGTCACGAACGAGGTCAGCAGGAACTTGTCGGCCGGGGTCAGGCCGTACTCCGGGCCCATGAAGAGCACCAGCACGGACCACATGGTCCAGATCGAGAACCCGATGTGCTCGGAGAGGACGGAGAAGAGGAGGTTGCGGCGGGCGACCTTCTCTCCGGTCTCCTTCCAGAAGGTCTCGTCCTCCGGATCCCACTGCTGGATCCAGCGGCCGCCCCTGCTCGGGGGTGCGGGGGCTGTGCTCGGGGCTGTCATGACGCCTCCACGGTGCGACGGGGCTCGGTCGTTCAAGGGAGTGGCTGAGTCCCGACGGTAGGGAGGGCGCGTTTCCGGGCTGTGGCAACGAGTGACCGGTAAGGAACTTTGCTCTCACCGAGAGTGGAGGTGGGATGAGAGGTTTCGGAACCTCATGTGACCCGGTTCATATCGGAGCGAACACGGGCAGGGCGGATGAGGGTCACCGGTGCCTGCCGCTGCGGCCCCCCTGCGCGCCGTTCGGCCACAGCCGCGGTTTCCGCTTCGCCGCCACGTCCTCCATCCAGCCGAAGCACAGGACACAGCCTGCGGTGAGGACCCAGACGACGGCCAGCAGGGGCCAGGAGCTCTCCAGGAACCAGGGGAGGTTCTGCTCCAGCAGCGGCACGCTCCACAGGTGGTCCCACAGGGACTCGGCGACGACGATGCACAGGTTGTGCCACAGGTAGATGGTGACCGCGCGGGAGTTGAACAGGGCGATCAGCCGGTCCCAGCGGCGCAGCGGTCGCGGCCACTGGGACCAGGAGGGGCTGATGTGCAGGAGCAGCAGCACGGTGGCGAAGGACCACAGGGACTGGGCGAAGGGGATGTCGTCGAGGTCGTGGTCCGGTTTGAAGCCGTGCGTGAGCATGTACCACAGGCCCGCACAGCCGATCACGGGCGCGACCGAGGGCACGACATAGCGGGGCAGCCGCTTCAGGATGCCTTCCTGGTGGGCCATGCCGAGCAGCCAGCAGGCACCGAACGCGCCGAAGTCGATCAGCGCGGAGTCGATCCGCGGGCTGGGCACGCTCAGCCAGCCGGACTCCAGCAGCGCCGACAGCAGGACCGGCGACAGGATCGTCGGCCACGGCAGCGCACGCAGGGCCTTCAGCAGCAGCGGCGAGAGCAGCACGAACCAGAGGTAGGCGCGGATGTACCAGAGCGGTACGGCCATCTGCTCGGCCCACTCGGGCCCGATCAGCCCGCCGACTCCGCTCAGGCCCTCGCCGTACGGCGGATCGCTCAGCGGGAGGATCCAGTAGCCGAGGTGGAGCCACCACCAGCCCGGGTGGCCCTCGGCGTCCGGTCCCCAGCCCTGGAGCAGCATGCCGCTCACGCCGATCGCGCCCAGCAGCCACAGCGGCGGCAGCAGCCGGCGCAGTCGGCCGCGGACCACCTCCACGGCGGGGCGCCTGCTCAGGGAGCGGGCCATGAGGTTGCCGGCCAGGGCGAACATCACGCCCATGGACGGGAAGATCACCGGGAGCCAGGCCCAGCCGAACAGGTGGTAGAAGACGACCCGGAACAGGGCGATCGCCCTCAGCAGGTCGAAGTAGCGGTCACGGCCGGACCCGGCGGGCCGGCTCGGCTGCTCCGGTACCTCCGGGAGCGGCTCGTCCGGTCGCGCGGGCGCCTGGGGTTCGTACGGCGTCGTACTCATGCCACCGTCCTCCCGCCCACGACCTGTCCGCCGCGTCCGGCCGGTTCGCTCGGCGGCGCGGACACCCCGCCCTTGCGCCGCAGCTTCTGCCAGCGCAGGCGGCCGCCGGTGAGGGCGGTGATCCAGGACTGGAGCAGCACGACGTACATCAGCTGCCGGTACAGGATCTGCTGGAGTGGCAGCGAGATCAGCGGGGTGAGTTTCTCGCGGTCGAGGATGAAGGAGTACGTGGCGCAGACCGCCTGGACGGCCAGGACGCCGAACCAGGCGAGGATCGTCTTCTCGGTGGGGCCGAAGACCAGGCCGTAGACGAGGAAGATGTCGATCAGGGGCGCGAGCAGCGGGGCCAGGACCATGAAGAGGGAGACCAGCGGCAGGCCGACACGGCCGAAGCGGCCCGAGGGGCCCTTGTCGAAGAGGGCGCGGCGGTGCTTCCAGATGGCCTGCATGGTGCCGTACGACCACCGGTAGCGCTGGGACCACAGCTGCTGGACGGACTCGGGGGCCTCGGTCCAGGCGCGGGCCTTCTCGGCGTAGACGACCCGCCAGCCGTCGCGGTGGATGGCCATGGTGATGTCGGTGTCCTCGGCGAGCGTGTCGTCGCTCATGCCGCCGACGCGTTCCAGGGCGGTGCGGCGGAAGGCGCCGACCGCGCCGGGGATGGTGGGCATGCACTGGAGGACGTCGTACATACGGCGGTCCAGGTTGAAGCCCATCACGTACTCGATGTGCTGCCAGGCGCCGATGAGGGTGTCCTTGTTGCCGACCTTGGCGTTGCCGGCGACCGCGCCGACGCGGGGGTCGCCGAAGGGCTGGACGAGCTCGCGGACCGTGGAGGGCTCGAAGACGGTGTCGCCGTCCATCATCACGACCAGGTCGTAACGGGCGTTGGCCACACCGCGGTTGAGGGCGGCGGGCTTGCCCGCGTTGAGCTGGCGGACGACCCGGACGCCCGGCAGGGCGAGGTTCTCCACGATCCGTGCCGTGCCGTCGCTGGAGCCGTCGTCGATGACGATGACCTCGACGGGGTGCTCGCCGGCGATCAGTGAGCGGACGGTGTTCTCGATGCACTTGGCCTCGTTGTACGCCGGCACCAGCACCGAGACCGGTTCGGTGACCGGTGGTCCCCAGCTGAAGTCGCGGCGGCGGACCCGGCGGGCGTGGATGCCGGAGAGCACGAACATCAGGCCGAAGCGGGCGAGGACCAGGAAGCCGATGATCGCGAGGCCGACCACGAGGACGGCGGTGATGTTGTCCGAGGCCTGGACGAGGAAGACCCAGGCGGTGCCCTTCCACCGGTCGACGCCGGCGACCTCGGTGTGCGCGCTGGGGGCGTCCAGGGCCTCGGTGAGGTTGTCGAACGCGTAGCCCTTCGCCTTCATCTGCGGCAGGAAGCGGTCCAGGGCCTCGACGGTCTGGTGGCGGTCGCCGCCGGAGTCGTGCATGAGGACGATCGCGCCCTTGCCGTCCTCGGGCGTGACGTTGCGGATGATCCGCGCGGCGCCCGGCTTGCGCCAGTCCTCGCTGTCGACGCTGGTGACGACGGTGATGTAGCCGCGGCTGCCGATGTACTGGGTGACCGGCCAGGACTCGTTGTCCATGGCGGCGGCGAACGAGGAGTACGGCGGCCGGAAGAGCGAGGTGCGGATGCCCGCGGCGCCGGTGATCGCGAGCTGGTTCTGGGACAGCTCCCAGTCGATGCGCTTCTTCGACTGGTAGGAGAGGTCGGGGTGGTTGAAGGTGTGCAGGCCGATCTCGTGGCCCTCGTCGACCATGCGCCTGACCAGGTCCGGGTAGCGGGAGGCCATGGTGCCGGTGACGAAGAAGACGGCGTGCGCGTCGTGTTCCTTCAGCACGTCCAGGACCTTCGGGGTCCAGGTCGGGTCGGGGCCGTCGTCGAAGGTGAGGACCATGTGGCGGTCGGGCACCTTCAGCGTGGCGGGGCTCTTGCCCCGGGTGTCGATGACCGGTCCGCCGTCGATGACCTTCTGGGGCACCTTGTCGGCCGACGCCTCGGGCCGGACTCTGTGGTCGGCAAGGATCTCGCTGTGCACATAGCCGCGCAGCATCAGCATCGCCATCAGCGCGGCGAGGACCAGTATGGGCAGCAGCAGACGCATGGGAAGGCGGCGGCGCCGGGAGCCGTCGGGGGCTCCGGTCGCGGCCCCGGGACGGCGGGTGCGGGTTGCCATCAGAGGTTGTGCTCCGGGGACGGGGATGCCATCTGGGGATGTGCACCGGGATCGGGGGCGTCATCGAACGATGAGCGCCGGGTGTGCGGGTGCCACGGGGTGGGGGCACCGAGGGGACGAGCGCCGTCAGACGACGGGCGTCGGCGGTACGGGTGCCGTCGGGTGGACAGCACCGGTGGGCCGAGTCCCGCCGGGGACGAACACCGGGGTGCGGTGCCCGTCCGGGCGACGGAGGCGGGGTCTGGGACCGCCGGCGTCGGCGGGGGTACGCCGGGAGTGGGCGGTGAGACCGGGCGTCCGCCGGGGGCGGACGGTGAGGCGACGGCGGCCACGGGGACCCGGTAACGCCGGCGGGGTCACAAGCGGGGCGCGCACTCCGAGCCGGTCACCGGACACCTCGTACCGGGACACCTCGTACTGGGACACCTCGTACCGGCCGCCGGAGTCCCTGGGCCAGGGAGCCGAGGGGCCTGGTCGCACGGGGAGCACGAGGCCGAGGCCGGCTCCCACGGCCTCGCGGCACGCCGCCGTCAACCGCCCCGCGCGCGCCGGGAAGCTCCCCGTCATCAGGCGATGATCAGGATGGACGAGGAGGACGTCGAGGGCTCGGGGTCCGTCGGACCGGGGCTGGCCGACGCCGTGGCGACGGGGGCCGGGGAGGTCGTGCCGTCGGCCACGGTGCCGGGGCCGTCGCCGCCGTCGCCGGTGCCCGTGGTCTGGGTCGGTGTGGCGGTGGGACCGGTGTCGGTCGGTGTCGGGGTGGGCGTGGGTGTGACCGGCGGGGTCGGTGTCGGCGTCGGGTTGGGCACGGTCGGGTTGGTGCCCGGGCCCGTGGCGGTACCGGTCGGGGTCGGCGCGGTGGCCGTGGGTGTGCCCTGCCGGTCGGGGCTGGTGGTGGCACGGGGCGCGGAGGCGCCGGGCGCCGGAGCGGTGCCGGTGGCCTGTCCCGCCGTGGGCGTGGGCCCGGGCGAGATGCCCCCGACGCCGGACGGCAGCGCCGACTCGGCGGGCAGCGGCGGGGTGTCGACCTTGCCGGCGGGCCTGCCCTCGTCCTGGCCCGGCACGGGCAGCCAGGCCGCGTTGGAGTTGCCGGACAGCAGGGTGGCGACGATGACGACGGCGTAGGTCCCGCAGGCGAGGCCGACGGCTATGCCGATCCGGCGGAAGCGGCGGCTGCGGCGGCCCGACTCGTCGACGAAGACGGGCCCGTCGGAGCCGTCCTGGGCTGCCGCGGGGCCGCCCGGTCCGCCGCCCTTGGCCTGCCGTACGAGCAGGTCCTCCAGGTGCTGACCGATGTTGTCGAGTTGGACGGTCACCTCGTGCGGGTCGTGCGCGGGCGGGGTCCGCCCGGCAGCGGCCTCTTGGCCGGAACCCGACGCATCGGCCTCCTGCCACGGGTCACGGACGGCGGCCGCCGGACCCGTGTGGTCCGCGCCGGACCCGAACCCGCCGGGTGACGCGAGGATGTCGGCCCGGCCGGCCCGGCCGGTGTCGGGGACGCCTCGGGCGCCTCGGCCGCGATCTCTCGTCCCGTCCGTGACGGCGGCGGACCGGCCGCTCCCGCCCGGGATTCCGCTTCCGGGCTGGCTCGGAATCTTCGTGCCCCCGGTCTCCGGGAACGCCTGGGTACCTCGCCCGGTGGGCGACGGATCCTGCTCGGACGCGGCCTCGGGCCATTCCGGTTGGGTGTCTTCCCGCAACTTCTTCACGCGCACGCATTCCCCCCACGGGACGGTTCCAGGTGCGCTTTCGACTCGAGCACCCGTCGGCCGAACCGAGCCCCCACCCGGTCCGAGCGCCCCCCTTTATCACACTGTGCTCAGGCCCAGAATGTAGCGCACATGGAGGTTGTGTGTTGGACGCGCGGTCAATTGTTGACACTCATCAGGTCCACGTCAGTGGCTGGAATCCATCCACCCGCAGGTCGACGGGACCAGCCCTCTTCGGCTGTGAGTTCGAGCACTGCCCGGCGCAGCGCGTCGAAGCCGGGATGTGCCAGCCCCTTCCGCCACACCAGTGACACCGGCGACAGGGGAATCGGATGTATGAGCGGACGCAGCACCCTCGCGGGCATGGCCGGAAAATCCACCACCGCGAGGATCGGATTGCACATTTTTGCCATCATCCGCTCGAACTCCTCGTGCCCCACGGCCAGCGGAACGGGTGGCGCGACCGAGATGCCCCTCCCCTCGAAGAGGCGGTACGCGAGATCGGTCCACTCCGGTGTGCGCGGATTCCCGGCGCCCGCGTACACCGACTCCCCGGCGAGCGCGTCGAGCGGCACCGCCTCCAGCGCCGCCAGCGGATGGTCCTCGGGCAGCACGACCGCCATCGGCTCCAGGCGCACGAGCTGATGGTCGAGACCCGCCCGCAGCGCGGGGTCCAGCCCGGCGAACCGCCCGAAGGAGACGTCCAGCCGGCCCGCGAGCAGCTCGACCGCCGCGCCGGTCAGCCCGCTCTCGTAGCGGGCCATCAGCTCGCACTCGGGGGCGAGTCCACGGGCCCGGTGCAGCACCCTGCGGCTGGTGCCGAGATCCGGGTGGTTCAGATCCACCAGCAGCGGCCTGGCCTGCCCGAACGCGGCGAGCAGCTCCTCCTGTGCCGCCAGGACCCGGCGCGCGTACGGCACCAGCCGCTCGCCGTCGGCGGTCAGCGTCACCCGCCGGGTCGTCCGGACGAACAGCTCGGCGCCCAGCTCCCGCTCCAGTCGCCGCACATCCCGGCTGAGCGCCTGCTGGGCGACATAGAGCCGGGTGGCGGCGCGCGTGAAGTGGAGTTCCTCGGCGACGGCCAGGAAGGAGCGCAGCAGGCGGGGGTCGAGAGGGTGACCGGTCGTGGGCATCCGGCGAAGCTACAACCCGGGTGCGTGAATCAGTACGGGAATTCACCACCGAGGTGCGTGAATGCGTCCCGAGCAGGTGTTGGACCCCTTGATCGGCCGCGGGCGACCGTTGGTCCATGCCGCATCCCGCATCCGAGGACCCGAGAAGGCCTCCCCTGTTCACCGTCACCGCCGACACCCTCGTCGCCGTCGACTTCGGCCCGCGCACCGCCGGTGAACCCGGCCCGTACCGCCGACTGTTCGCCCTCCCCGGCACCCGTGCCTTCACCGTCGGGAACCTGCTGGCCCGCCTCCCGATGGGGATGTTCACCGTGAGCGCGGTCCTCATGATCGCCGGGACCCGGGGGTCGTACGCCCTCGCCGGTGCCGTCACCGCGACCGGGCTGGCGGCGACCGCGGTGGTCGCCCCGTGGACCGCGCGGCTCGTCGACCGGTACGGACAGGCCCGGATCGCCGTGCCCGCAACCCTGCTCGCGGCGCTGGGCTCACTCGCGCTGGTGCTGTGCGTGCGGTCCGGGGCGCCCGCCTGGACGCTCTTCGTGGCGTACACGGCCACCGCCACGACCCCCAACACCGGGGGCATGTCCCGTGCCCGCTGGGCCCATCTGCTCGCCGGGAAGCCCGAGGCCCTGCACACCGCGAACTCCTTCGAGCAGGCGGCGGACGAGTTCTGCTTCATGCTGGGCCCGGTGCTCGCGGCCCTGCTGTGCGGGGCGTTCTTCCCCGAGGCGGGCACCCTGGCCGGCGTCGCGCTGCTCGTGAGCGGCATCCTGCTGTTCGCCGCGCAGCGTTCGACGGAGCCGCCGGTGCGCGACCGGGTCGCCGCGAGGACTCCCCTGCGCGCCCCCGGCATGCCCCCGCTGCTCGCGATCTGCTGCGCCATGGGGACGGTGTTCGGGGCGATGGAGGTCGTCACGATCGCCTTCGCGGACGCGCAGGGGCACCGCTCGGCGGCCGGCGTGGTGCTCGCCCTCCAGGCGGCGGGCTCGTGCGCGGCGGGCCTGCTGTACGGGGCCGCGAGGCCGAAGGGGCCGGCCGGGCACCGCCATCCGTGGTGTGTCGCCGCCATGACCGCGCTGCTGACCCTGCCGCTGCTCGCCGCGTCCCTGACCGGCTCCCTGCTCGTGCTGGCGGGCGCGCTGCTGGTCGCGGGGATGGCGACGGCCCCGACGATGATCACGGGCATGGCGCTGATCCAGGAGCGCACCCCCGAGGGGCGCCTCAACGAGGGCATGACGCTCGCCGTCACCGGCCTGCTCGGCGGCATCGCCTGCGGGAGCGCCGTGGGGGGCTGGACGGTGGAGCACGTGTCGGCGACGGCCGGGTACGGGGTGCCGGTCGCGGCGGCCGCGGCGGCACTCATGATCGCGCTCCGGCCGTTCGATCCGTCGAATCGCTTCACCGATTCCTCCGCGCCCCATTGACGCACTCACAGGGGAGACATACGTTCGCCCGTCGAAGCGCTTCGACGTCCGACATCGAACCGATTCGACGATCGCTGCGCGACGCCCCGAGACCCATCCGGCTCCGACGTCGTGGAGGCACGGAAATGTTGACGGCACGAAGGCGTGTGACGGCCCTGGCCGCGGCCGCCCTGAGCGGAGCGCTGCTCCTGACCTCCTGCGGCGACTCGGACAGCGGGTCCTCCGAGGACGGCAAGACCCTGCGGCTCTGGCACTACGAGGCCCCCAACAGCGCGATGGGGCAGGCCTGGAACGAGGCGATCGAGGAGTTCAAGGCCAAACACCCCGGTGTGAAGGTGGAGTTCGAGGCGAAGGGCTTCGAACAGATCCAGAAGACCGCCCCGATGGTCCTGAACTCCTCCGACGCGCCCGACGTGATGGAGTACAACAAGGGCAACGCGACGGCCGGCCTGCTGTCCAAGCAGGGGCTGCTCACGGACCTGACCTCCGAGGTGACGACCCGCGGCTGGGACAAGAAGCTGAGCGCGGGCGTCCGCACCACCAGCCAGTACGACGCCCAGGGCGTCATGGGCTCCGGCAAGTGGTACGGCGTGCCCAACTACGCCGAGTACACGATGGTCTTCTACAACAAGGACCTCTTCGCGAAGTACAAGATCCCCGAACCGAAGACGCTCGCCGACCTGACGGCCGCGATGGACGTCTTCGTCCGCAACAAGATCACCCCGCTCGCCAACAGCGGCGCCGAGTACCCCGCCCACCAGTACCTCTACCAACTCGCCCTGTCGAAGGCCGACCGCTCCTGGGTCGACGCCTACCAGCTCTACAAGGGCAAGCCCGACTTCCACGACGCCGCCTGGACCTACGGCGCCGAGACCTTCGCCGACTGGGTGAAGAAGGGGTACATCGCCAAGGACTCCACCAGCGCCAAGGCGGAGCAGGCCGGTGTCTCCTTCATCCAGGGCAAGGCACCGATCTTCTTCTCCGGCAGCTGGTGGTACGGCCGCTTCGTCGACGAGGCGAAGTTCGACTGGGGCACCACCCTGTGGCCCGACTCCCCCCTCACCCTCGGCTCCGGCGGCAACCTCTGGGTGGTCCCCAAGGGCGCCAAGAACAAGAAGCTCGCCTACGACTTCATCGACATCACCATGTCGAAGAAGATCCAGAACCTGCTCGGCAACAAGGGCGGGGTCCCGGTCGCGGCCGACCCGAGCGCCATCACCGACCCGAGGTCCAAGGAGCTGATCGCGAACTTCAACACCGTCTCCCAGCGCGACGGCCTGGCCTTCTACCCCGACTGGCCCGCCCCCGGCTACTACGACGTCCTGGTCTCCGAGACGCAGAAGCTGATCACGGGCGGCGCGAAGCCGGACGGCTATCTGGACGCCTTGCAGGAGGCGTACGACAAGGACGCGCCGAAGCGATGACGGTGACCGTCGAACGGGGTGCGCGGACGGTCGGCAAGGGCCCCGCCGTCCGGCCCCCGCGCCGCCCCGGCTCCTCCTACGCCCTGTTCCTGCTGCCGGGTGCCCTCGCCTTCCTGACCGTGATCGTCGTGCCGTTCCTGATGAACACCGGCGTGAGCTTCACGGACTGGCAGGGCGTGGGCTCCCCCGAGTGGTCCGGGCTCGCCAACTACCGCGAGCTGTTCGACGACTCCGAGTTCTGGGCGTCGTTCCGGCACAGCCTGTTCATGGTCGTGGCGATGGCCGCCGTACCGACGGCGATCGGGCTGGTCCTGGCCGCCGCGCTGTTCGACTACGTCGGCAAGCACTTCGGCGGCAAGGTCGCCGCCGTGCTCCGCGCCTGCTTCTACCTCCCCCAGGTGCTGCCCATCGCGGTCGCCGGCATCGTCTGGAGCTGGATCCTCGCCCCCGAGAACGGCTCCCTCAACGAGGTCCTGAAGGCTGTCGGGCTCTCCTCCTGGCAGCAGGACTGGCTCGGCGACCCCGACATCGCGCTCTACAGCGTCATGGGCGTGATGGTCTGGGTCCAGCTCGGCTTCCCCCTGGTCATCTTCATGGCCGGCCTGCAACGCGTCGACCCCCAGCTGCACGAGGCCGCCGAACTGGACGGCGCCGGCTGGTGGCGCCGCTTCTGGCACATCACGCTCCCGCAGATCCGGCCGGAGATCTACGTGGTCCTCACCTGGTGCACGATCGCCGCGCTCAAGGTGTTCGGCGCGGTGTACGTCCTGACGAAGGGCGGACCGGGAGGCGCCACCAACGTGCCCTCCTACTTCTCCTTCACCACGTTCTTCGAGAAGACGCAGGTCGGTTACGGCGCCGCGATCTCCACCGTCCTCACCGTGATCATCCTCGCCCTCTCCCTGATCGGCCTGAAGCTCCAGACCCGTGCCGAGGATGCCGAGGAAGGGGCCCGCGCATGACCACAGTTCTGCGTCGCTATCCGGTGCTGATCGCCCTGTGCATCGGGGCCCTCTTCATGGTCGTGCCGTTCGCGATCGTCGCCGTCAACGCGGTCAAGTCGCCGACGGAGTACGCCCAGAACGGGCCGCTGAGCCTCCCCGAGGGCCTCTATCTCGACGGGATCAAGGACTTCTGGGAGCGCGTCGACTTCGGCCGGAAGCTGGTCAACTCGGTGCTGATCAGCGGGGCGGTGGCCGTTCTCGCGGTCGTGCTGTCGGTGCTGAACGCGTACGCGATCGGCATCGGCCGGATCAAGGGCCGCACCTGGGTGCTCGCCTTCTTCGTACTGGCGAACATGCTGCCGCAGGAGGCGCTGGTCTACCCGATCTACTACCTCAGCAAGGAGGCCGGCCTCTACGACACCAGGCTCAGCGTGATCATCGTGTTCACGGTGATCCAGGCCGCCTTCGGCACCTACCTGCTGTCCTCCGTGCTGGGCCAGTTCCCGCGCGAGATCCTGGAGGCGGCGCGTATCGACGGTGCCACCAAGTGGCAGGTGCTGTGGCGGATCGTGGTCCCCGTCAGCCGCCCCACCCTCGGTGTGCTGCTGGTCTTCTTCTTCATCTGGACCTGGAACGAGTTCCTGCTCCCCCTGGTCATGTTGATCTCCAACGACAACCAGACGGTGTCGGTGGCCCTCGGTGTCCTCCAGGGCCAGCGCCTGATGGACGCCACGATGACCAACGCGGCCGCCCTGCTCGGCACCCTCCCCGCGATCGTCTTCTTCCTCGTGTTCCAGCGGACCCTCACCCGCGGCATCGCCGTGGGTGCAGTCAAGTAAGGATCCC
The DNA here is from genome assembly GCF_001685355.1 of Streptomyces lincolnensis. GTDB lineage: Bacteria > Actinomycetota > Actinomycetes > Streptomycetales > Streptomycetaceae > Streptomyces > Streptomyces lincolnensis. The sequence continues at coordinate 4,002,751 of NZ_CP016438.1, forward strand.
CCCACCATGAAGTTCACCGACGGCTACTGGCTGCTGCGCGAGGGCGTCACCGCCGCCCATCCGGCCGAGGTCCACGAGGTCACCTCGGCGGACGGCCGGCTGGACATCCTCGCGCCGACCCAGCCCATCCGCCGCCGCGGCGACCTGTTGAAGGGACCGGTCGTGACGATCAGCGCCCACGCCCCGATACCCGACGTCATCGGTGTCACCTTCACCCACTTCGAGGGCGAGCAGCCCTCGGGCCCCGAGTTCGAGGTGCGGACGGAGGACGTCACCGCGCACACGGAGTACGACGAGGAGCACGCGACCCTCACCTCCGGCGCGCTGTCGGTGCGGGTGGCCCGCACCGGCTCCTGGCACGTGGACTTCCTCGCGGGCGGCCGGGTGCTCACCGGCAGCGGCCCCAAGGGCATGGGCATCATGCGGGACGCGACCGGCGCCCACTACCTGCGCGAACAGCTCGGCCTCGGCGTCGGCACCTCGGTGTACGGCCTCGGTGAGCGCTTCGGTCCGCTGGTCAAGAACGGCCAGGTCGTCGACATCTGGAACGCCGACGGCGGCACCGCGACCGAACAGGCCTACAAGAACGTCCCGTTCTATCTCACCGACGCGGGCTACGGCGTCTTCGTCGACCACCCGGGCAAGGTCTCCTTCGAGGTCGGCTCGGAGGCGGTCTCCCGGGTGCAGTTCAGCGCGGAGACCCAGGAGCTGACGTACTACGTCATCTACGGCCCGAGCCCCAAGGAGATCCTGAGCAAGTACACCGCCCTCACCGGCCGCCCGGCCCTGCCGCCCGCCTGGTCGTTCGGGCTGTGGCTGTCGACGTCGTTCACCACGTCGTACGACGAGGAGACCGTGACGTCCTTCATCGAGGGGATGCGGGAGCGCGAACTGCCCCTGTCCGTCTTCCACTTCGACTGCTTCTGGATGCGCGAGTTCAACTGGTGCGACTTCCAGTGGGACCCGCGCGTCTTCCCCGACCCGGAGGGCATGCTCGCGCGGCTGCACGCGCGGGGCCTCAGGGTGAGCGTGTGGATCAATCCGTACATCGCCCAGAGATCCCCCCTGTTCGCGGAGGGCAAGGCGCTCGGCCATCTCCTGAAGCGGCCCGACGGCAGCGTCTGGCAGTGGGACCTGTGGCAGCCCGGCATGGCGCTGGTCGACTTCACCAGCCCCGCGGCCCGCGACTGGTACGCGGCCAAGCTGGAGGCGCTGCTCGCGCAGGGCGTGGACTGCTTCAAGACCGACTTCGGCGAGCGGGTGCCGGTGGACGTGGCCTGGTCCGACGGCTCCGACCCGGAGCGGATGCACAACTACTACTCGTACCTCTACAACCGCACCGTCTTCGACGTGCTGCGCAAGCACCGCGGCGAGCAGGAGGCGGTGGTCTTCGCCCGCTCGGCGACGACCGGCAGCCAGCAGTTCCCGGTGCACTGGGGCGGCGACTGCGAGTCGACGTACGAGTCGATGGCCGAGTCGCTCAGGGGCGGGCTCTCCCTCGGCCTGTCCGGTTTCGGGTTCTGGAGCCACGACATCGGCGGCTTCGAGGGCACCCCGAGCCCGGCGCTCTTCAAACGGTGGCTGGCCTTCGGCATGCTGTCCTCCCACAGCCGGCTGCACGGCAGCTCCTCCTACCGGGTCCCGTGGCTGTTCGACGAGGAGTCCGTCGACGTACTGCGGCACTTCACCCGGCTGAAGCTGCGCCTCATGCCCTATCTGTACGAGGCCGCGCGCACCGCCCGGGCCGAGGGCGTGCCGGTGATGCGGGCGATGGTGCTGGAGTTCCCGGACGACCCCGGGTGCGCGCATCTGGAGCGGCAGTACATGCTCGGTCCCGATCTGCTGGTCGCGCCCGTCTTCAGCGACGAGGGCGAGGTCGCGTACTACGTCCCCGAGGGCACCTGGACCCACTTCGTGACCGGCGAGACGGTCACCGGGCCGCGCTGGGTCCGGGAGAAGCACGACTTCCTGAGCGTGCCGGTGCTGGTGCGGCCCGGAGCGGTGATCCCGGTGGGCGCGGTCGCCGACCGGCCCGACTACGACCACGCCGACGGGGTCGTCCTGCGAGCGTACGGCCTCGGGCGGGGCGACCAGAGGACGGTGCGGGTCGGGGAGGTGACCTTCACCGTCGTCCGCGAGGGCGATCTGCTGCGGGCCTCGTGCAGTGATCCGGCGGCGCCCTGGGGGCTGGCCGTGGGCGAGCGCGAGGTGCGGGCGGAGACCGGAACCGGGTTCCTGACGGTGGAGTGGGCCTGATGGTGAAGATCACGGATGTGGCACGGCACGCCGGGGTCTCCCCGAGCACCGTGTCCTACGCGCTCAGCGGCAAGCGGCCCATCTCCGAGGAGACCCGGCGCCGGGTCGAGGAGGCCATCCGTGAGCTGGGCTACCGTCCGCACGCGGGCGCCCGGGCGCTGGCCAGCAGCAGGTCGAAGGTGCTGGCGCTGGTGATCCCGCTGCGGGCCGGCATCCACATACCGGTCGTCATGCAGTTCGCGGTGTCGGTCGTCACCACGGCCAGGCGCTACGACCACGACGTCCTGCTCCTGACCCAGGAGGAGGGTGAGGAGGGCCTGCGCCGGGTCGCCGACACGGCCCTCGTCGACGCGCTGATCCTGATGGACGTCCAGCTGCACGACCCCCGGCTGCACCTGCTGCGGACGCTGGAACGGCCCTCCGTGATGATCGGCTTTCCCGCCTCCTCCGAGGGCCTGACCTGTATCGACCTCGACTTCAAGGCGGCCGGCGAGCGGTGCGTGGAGCATCTGGCGGGGCTCGGCCACCGGGTGGTGGCGCTGGTCGGGTCGCCGCCGGAGGTGTACGTGCGGCAGACCGCGTTCGCCCAGCGCGTGGTCCAGGGCTTCACGGCCGCCGCCGACCGCAACGGGCTGTCCTCCGCGGTCCACCCCTGCGAGGCGGCGCCCGGCTCCGCGCGGGCCGTCGCCGAACGGCTGCTGCGTGAACAGCCCGCGCTGACCGGGGTCGTCGTCCACAACGAGGCCCTGCTGGAACCGCTGATCGACGCCTTCGAGCAGCTCGGGCTGCGCGTGCCGGGCGACCTGTCCGTGACCGCCATCTGCCCCGACGAACTCGCCGAGTCGGTCCGCGTCCCGATCACCTCCGTGGCCCTGCCGTCCGCGGAACTCGGCACCCGGGCCGTGGAGCTGCTGATGCGCAAACTCGGCGGCGGGTCCTCGGTGCCCGAGGCGACCCTGCTGCCGCCCCGGCTGACGGAACGGGCGAGCACGGGACCGCGCACCGCCCCCTGATGTCCGGCAACACCCGTATGCAAGGCCCTACCTGAAGGAGCCGTGACATGAAAGGCAGAAAGAGACGTAGGTTCACCGTGTTGTTGGCGCCGGTCATGCTCGTGGGGCTCGGCGCCACCGCCCCCGCTCACGCCGAGGCCCCGCTCCCCTTCCGCGACCCGTCCCTGCCTGTGGACCGCCGCGTCGACGACCTGCTCGACCGCCTCACCCTCGACGAGAAGATCTCCCTGCTCCACCAGTACCAGCCCGCCATCCCCCGCCTGGGCATCCAGTCCTTCCGCACCGGCGCCGAGGCCCTGCACGGCGTCGCCTGGCTCGGCGAGACCACCGTCTTCCCGCAGGCCGTCGGGCTGGCCTCGACCTGGGACCCGGCCCTGATGGAGCGGGTCGGCTCGGCGGTCGGCGACGAGGCCCGCGGCTTCCAGCACGCGCGGCCGGCCGGCTGGGGCCTGAACCTCTGGGCGCCCGTGGCGAACCTGCTGCGCGACCCGCGCTGGGGCCGCAACGAGGAGGGCTACAGCGAGGACCCGCGGCTGACCGGCGCCCTGTCGACGGCCTACGGCAAGGGCCTGACCGGAGGCGACCCGGACCACCTCAAGACGGCTCCCACCCTCAAGCACTACCTCGCCAACAACAACGAGTGGCACCGCACCACCACCTCCTCCGACCTGCGCCCGCGCGTCGCCAAGGAATACGACGAGGCCGCCTTCAAGCCGGCAATCGAGGCGGACGCGGCGACCGGCGTGATGTCCTCCTACAACCTGGTCAACGGCCGCCCCGCGACGGTCAATCCGGACCTGAACGACGTCGTACGGTCCTGGACCGACCGCGATCTGTTCAACGTCTCCGACGCGTTCGCCCCGGGCAACATCCCCGGCGACCAGCGGTACTACCCCACCCTCGCCGAGGGTGACGCGGCCGCACTGAAGGCCGGCCTCGACAGCTTCACCGACAACAACGACGACTCGGGGGTGACGATCCGGGCGATCGACTCCGCTCTGGACCAGGGTCTGCTGGCGGAGTCCGACATCGACGAGGCCGCCTCGCACGCCCTGTCCGTCCGCGTCCGGCTCGGCGAGTTCGACCCGGGCGGCGGCAGGTACGGCTCGATCGACAAGTCCGTGATCAACAGCCCGGCCCACCGCCGGCTGGCCCGCGAGGCGGCGACCGAGGGAGCGGTCCTGCTGAAGAACCAGGCCGGTGCGCTGCCGCTGAAGAAGTCCGCCAAGGACGTCGCCGTCGTCGGTCCGCTCTCCGACATCCTCTACACCGACTGGTACTCGGGCACCCTGCCCTACGCGGTCACCCCCGCCGACGGCATCGCGGCCAAGCTCGGCAGGCCCGTGACCACCAGCGAGGGCGTGGACCGCATCACCCTGCGGGACGCGGCGACCGGGTCGTACGTCACGGCCGGCACGGGCACGGCGGGCGGCCCCCTGAAGGCGGGCGCGACTCCGGGCGAGGCCGCCCGGTTCGACGTCTCCGACTGGGGCGCGGGCGTGGTCACCCTGCGCTCGGCCGCCAACAACCGGTACGTCGGCTACAACGGCTCGGCCTTCGTCAACGACCAGGTGCAGCCGGGCGGTTGGTACGTCCAGCAGCAGTTCAAGCTGGAGAAGCAGGCCGACGGCACCCATCTGCTCCGGTACGCGGGCTACGAGACCGAGGAGCCGTGGTGGTCGAACCCGGTCTACCTGGGCCCGACGGACGCGGACGGCACCCTGGGCCTGGTCGAGAAGGACAGGGCCGCCCACTACACGAAGGACGTCGTCCGTGACGGTGTGGCCGAGGCGGTCGCCGCGGTGAAGGGCAAGGACACCGCGGTCGTCGTGGTCGGCTCCAACCCGTCGATCAACGGCCGCGAGGCCCACGACCGCACCGACATGAGCCTCGCCCCCGCCCAGGAAGCCCTGGTCAGGGCGGTCCGCAAGGCCAACCCGCACACGGTCGTGGTCGTCGAGAACAGTTACCCCACCACCCTGGGCGCCCTCCAGCAGGAGGTCCCGGCGCTGCTGTGGACCTCCCACGCGGGCCAGGAGACCGGCAACGCGCTGGCCGACCTCCTGTACGGCGACGCCAACCCCTCCGGCCGCCTCACTCAGACGTGGTACCGGTCCGAGTCCGACCTCCCGTCGATCCTCGACTACGACATCATCAAGTCCGACCGCACCTACCAGTACTTCAAGGGCCGGCCGCTGTACCCCTTCGGCCACGGCCTGTCCTACACGACCTTCCGCTACGGCGACCTGAAGCGCGTGGGCGACGGCTACGAGGTGCGGGTCACCAACACGGGCCGGCGCGCGGGCGACGAGGTGGTGCAGCTGTACGTCCATCAGCGCGTCTCCCGCGACAAGCAGCCCCTGAAGCAGCTGAAGGCGTTCGAGAAGGTCTCGCTGAAGCCGGGCGAGACGAGGACGGTCCGGCTGCCGCTGACCGCCCGGGACCTGGCCCACTGGGACGTCACCCGCTCCCGGTGGGTGACCGAGGGCGGGACCTACGACGTCATGGTGGGCTCCTCCGCCACGGACCTGCGCGCCCGCACGGCGTGGACGGTACGCGGCGAGACGATCCCGCCCCGCGATCCGGCCCGTACGACCCGCGCCGAGAACTTCGACGACTACTCCGGCGTCCGGCTGGTCGACGAGTCCAAGGTGCGCGGGACCGCGGTGGGCGCGTCCGCCGACGGCGCGTGGCTGAAGTTCGCCGACACCCGGCTGGGCGCGGGCACGGATGCGTTGACGGCCCGGCTGGCGGGTGCGCCGGGCACCGTGGAGGTCCGTCTGGGCTCACCGGACGGACCGCTCGCCGGCACGGCACACTTCTCCGGCACCTCCTCGCCGTACACCTACGAGACGGTGACCGCCGAGCTCGCGGGAGTCGAGCGGGGGCGGGCGGACGTGTACCTGGTACTGAGCGGGGGTGTGCGGCTCTCGACGTTCAGTATCCGCTGAACAGGCGCGTGGCGCGGGGCCGTCGGCAGCGGCTGGCGGCAATGCGCCACGCGTCCCTCATTCTCTTGCCGGGCCCCTCCGGCATGTACGTATGGTGATCGCCGCATCCGGCCGACACCGAAGGAAGACCGCATCATGCGCAAGCCCCTGGCCGTCCTCGGCCTCGCCGCCTCGGCTCTCGCCGCCGGCGTCCTGACCGCCTCCCCGGCCGCCGCCGTCTCGGCGAGCACCACCTTCGACGTCGTCTACCCCGACGCGCGTCCGCAGCAGATGTACCACGTCGACAACGAGGCCAAGGTGGTCTCCGGGAAGATCACCGTCAACTCGGTCGTGAGCTGGCAGATCATCGACGACCAGGTGGTGGACAACTCCACCCGCTTCACCAGCTTCAAGATCACCAACCGGCTGGAGTCCAGACCCGGCAAGGACAGCGCCGACGTGGTCGAGGCCTCCAAGACCTGTGACCTGACCCGGCTGGTCAACGCCAACTACTCGTGGTTCGCCATCGAGGCCGCGAACACCTGCGCCGCCCCGTCCACGACGTACGACGGCGAGGTGTGGTGGTCCTCGGACTCCACGGTCGTCTACGACATCGCCGGCGACAGCAAGGGCGCCACCACCGTCCAGCTCCTCGGCTCCCCGCTCGTCCACGGCTGAGTCCCGCACGGGAACGCGTGAGCACATGACGAAGGCCCCGTCGCTCGAAGCGACGGGGCCTTTGCCCACATGGGGTACCCATCGGTGTGGGTGAGTGGAGATGGCGGGAATCGAACCCGCGTCCAACGGTGCGGAATCAGGGCTTCTCCGTGTGCAGTTCGCTGCGATTTTCTCGGCCCCGGCGATCACGCGAACAAGTCGCCGACGGGCCCAGTCACTGTTTGATTTCCCATCGAACCCCGTGACCGGGCTCGATGGTTTAGTTCCCTAGATTATGCCAGGGTCCGGGTCGGGAACATCCCCGGTCTGACACCCGTTAGGGCCTTCACTCACTGCTTATTAGGCAGCGAGGGCGAAGGCGCGGGAATCGCTCTTGGTATTGGCGATTATTGGTTGCGACATATGGTTTACGAGATCATTGCCGCTTCCTCGACACGCTTCCCCTGCTTCGACAGCCGCTGTCGAAACCGATCATCCCCATGTTGTGTTTTCAATGCACCCACCGGCCGTGGCCGGTGTTTGATCCCATCGTACGTGACCAACGCACGTGGATGCCAGCGTATTCCCGGCGCCCCACCTACCGGCCCCGCTCCTTCCGCTTCGCCGCCGCGATCGCCCGGTCCGACTCCCGCCGGTCCTGCTTCTCGCGGAGGGTCTGGCGCTTGTCGAACTCCTTCTTGCCCCGGGCGAGGGCGATCTCGGCCTTGGCCCGGCCGTCCCTGAAGTACAGGGCCAGCGGCACGATGGTGTGGCCCGTCTCCTGGGCCTTGGCCTCCAGCTTGTCGATCTCCTCGCGGTGCAGCAGCAGCTTGCGCTTGCGGCGCGCGGAGTGGTTGGTCCAACTGCCCTGGTGGTACTCGGGGATGTGGGCGTTGTGCAGCCACGCCTCACCCCGGTCGATCTGGACGAAGCCGTCGGTCAGCGAGGTCCGGCCCTCGCGCAGCGACTTGACCTCGGTGCCCATGAGGACCAGGCCGGCCTCGAAGGTGTCGATGATCGCGTAGTCGTGCCGGGCCTTCTTGTTCTGGGCGACGATCTTGCGCTTGCCGCCCTTCTCGCCGTCCCTGGCTTTGGCGGCCGTCCCGCCCTGCTTCGGCTGGGACTCCTTGGGTACGTACATTCCCTTGCTCATAGTGCCGTCCATTTTCGCACTACGGAGGGGGTGTACGGGAAGCGCATTAAACAGGGGGGCGGGTCAGGGGGCGGATCACTGCCCCAGACCGCTCAGTACCGTCTCGGCCCGCTCCAGCACCTGGCGCTCGACCTCCAGGTCGGGCGTGATGCCGTGGCCGTCGACGCCGCGGCCGGAGGGGGTGCGGTAGTGGCCGACGGTCAGCTCGGCGACGGAGCCGTCGGGCAGCCGGCTCGGCATCTGGACCGAGCCCTTGCCGAAGGTGCGGGAGCCCACGACGACCGCGCGGCCGCGGTCCTGGAGGGCGCCGGTGAGCAGCTCGGCCGCGCTCATCGTGCCGCCGTCCACGAGCGCGACCAGGGGTCTGGTGGAGTCGCCGCCGGGTTCGGCGTGCAGGGCGCGCTCGTCGCCCTCGACGTCGTAGGTGGCGACGAGGCCGCCGTCGAGGAAGGCGGAGGCGGTGGTGACGGCCTCGGTGACCAGACCGCCGGAGTTGCCGCGCAGGTCGAGGACGATCCCGGCACCGGCCGGGGCCTGCCGTACCGCGGTGCGGACGGCGTCGCCGGAGCCCTTGGTGAAGGCGGCGATCCTGATGACGGTGATCCCGCCGGCGAGGCTGCGAACGGTGACCGAGTCCGTGGACAGCAGGGCCCGCCGCACGGTGAGCCGCCACGCGCGCGTGCCGCGCTCCAGGCCCAGCCGGACGGGCGTACCGGCGGCCGCGTCCGTGGCGTCACCGCGCAGTAAGGAGACCACGTCGGTGACCGGACGGCCGTCGACCTTCCTGCCGTCGACACTGCGCAGCCGGTCGCCCTTGCGGATCCCGGCGGCGGCCGCGGGCGACCCGGAGCGCACCCTGGTCACCTCGATACGGCCGTCCCCTCCGCGCCGCGCCCACAGGCCGACGCCGGTGTACTGGCCGTCGAGGGCCTCCTCGAACTCCTCGTACTCCCCGGGGGAGTAGACGGCGCCCCACCGGTCCCCGCTGCGGCTGACCGCGCGTTCGGCGGCCTCCATGGGGGAGGTGCCGGCGGCCATGGCCTCCTGGGCGGCCTGCGCCACGTCCTCGTGGGTGTGGGCGGAGGCGGTCGAGCGGCCGGTGTCGGCGGGTGTCTTCCGGCCGGGGCGGTCGGTCTCCGGGAGGGAACCGGTCGCCGCGCCGGCCATCAGCACGCTCGCGAAGACCAATGTCAGGGCGGCCCCGCGGCGGATGCGGCGGGGCTGGCAGAACAGGTCTCGGCCTGACATGCCGGTGAGTCTAGGACAACGCGAAGGGCCGCCACGGTCGGTTGACCGGACGGCCCCCTTGGCGTGCGTCACACCTTCAGGTACTTGCGCAGCGCGAAGAACGCGGCCAACGCGGGCATCAGCAGACTCGTCGCCAGGATGAGCGGCAGCTTCGTCAGGACGGCTTCCCAGCCGATGAAGTTGATGAGGTTCAGCTTCTCCTGGAGGGCGAGGCCGTGGTCGATGAGGAAGTACCGGGCGACCACCAGGAACCCGCAGGCGACCGTCCCGCCGATGAGACCGGCGACCGCGGCCTCCATGATGAACGGCGCCTGGATGTAGAAGCCCGAGGCACCGACCAGGCGCATGATCCCGGTCTCGCGCCGACGGCTGAACGCCGAGACGCGCACCGTGTTGACGATCAGCATCAGCGCCACGACCAGCATCAGCGCCATGACCGCCCGCGCCGCCCAGTTCATGCCGTTCAGCAGCCCGAACAGGTTGTCCAGGATGCCCTTCTGGTCCTGCACCGACTGCACGCCGTCCCGCCCGTCGAAGGCGGTGGCGATGACCTGGTACTTCTCCGGGTCCTTCAGCTTGATGCGGTACGACTCCTGCATCTGGTCCGGCGTGAGGGAGGCGGCCAGCGGGGAGTCGCCGAACTGCTCCTTGTAGTGCTTGTACGCCGCGTCCTGCGACTCGTACGTCACCGTCTGGACGACGGTCATCTTGTCCAGGTCGGACTTGATCTCCTGCTTCTGCTCGTCGGTGACCGCGCCCTTGGCGCAGTTCGGGTCCGACTCGGCGTCGCTCTTGTTGCAGAGGAAGACGGAGACGTTGACCTTGTCGTACCAGTAGCCCTTCATTGTGTTGACCTGGTCGCTCATCAGGAGCGACCCGCCGAACAGGGCGAGGGACAGGGCGACGGAGACGATGACCGCGAAGGTCATCGTCAGGTTGCGGCGGAGACCGACACCGATCTCGGAGAGTACGAACTGGGCGCGCATGGCGTCTGGTTAAGCCTTTCCGTGGAGCATGCCGGTCGTCAGTGCTGGTAGCCGTAGACGCCGCGTGCCTGGTCGCGGACGAGGCGGCCCTTCTCCAGCTCGATGACGCGCTTGCGCATCTGGTCCACGATGTTCTGGTCGTGCGTCGCCATCAGCACGGTCGTGCCGGTCCGGTTGATCCGGTCCAGCAGCTTCATGATGCCGACGGAGGTCTGCGGGTCGAGGTTGCCGGTGGGCTCGTCGGCGATGAGCAGCTTCGGCCGGTTGACGAAGGCCCTGGCGATCGCCACGCGCTGCTGTTCACCACCGGAGAGCTCACCGGGCATCCGGTCCTCCTTGCCGCCCAGCCCGACGAGGTCGAGCACCTGGGGCACGGACTTGCGGATCTCGCCGCGCGACTTGCCGATGACCTCCTGCGCGAAGGCCACGTTCTCGGCGACCGTCTTGTTGGGCAGCAGGCGGAAGTCCTGGAACACCGTCCCCAACTGGCGCCGCATCTGGGGCACCTTCCAGTTGGTGAGGCGCGCGAGGTCCTTGCCCAGGACGTGCACCTGACCGTGGCTGGCCCGCTCCTCGCGGAGGACCAGCCGCAGGAAGGTGGACTTTCCGGAGCCCGAGGACCCCACGAGGAACACGAACTCGCCCTTCTCCACTTCCAGGGACACATCCCTGAGTGCGGGGCGGGTCTGCTTGGGGTAGACCTTGGATACGTTGTCGAATCGGATCACGGATGCACCACGGGTCGCCGGGGGTAGATGAGCGTGACCATACGCGAACCGGGTGTACCGGCGCAGGCACCGGTGGCGGTTGCGTGATGGATGTGACTATTTGTGCCGACCCCGGGGGCCGCGGCCGCGAGACAATCCACACCCCCTTCGGGAGCGCACAGGCAGCCCTCAGAGGAACCTGGCACAGTAGGGGGAGGGGAACGTTCTGACTTCCGAGAGCGTTGACACACGTGGAACCGGTGCTAGGAGGGCGAGGCGCATGACGTACGACCGGCTGGTGTGCGCGAACTGCGCGGCGCCCGTGAGCGAGGGCAGGTGCCCTGTGTGCCGTGCCCACCGCGCGCGGATGCAGCAGGAGCAGGACAACCCCTTCGCCGGGCTGAACCCCATGGCGCTGATCGCATTGCTGGCGGTCCTGATCGCCGCCCTGGCGCTGCTGGCGCACCAGACCGCCTAGCACGCGGTCCGCGAGGGCATACAAGGCATACGAAGGGCCCGGAGCGAAGTCTCGCTCCGGGCCCTTCACCGTGCGTCACGCATACGGTGGGTCACCAGACGGTTACCGTCAGGCGGCGGCGCCACCCCGGCCGCCCACGAGGCGCGGCAGGATGCGGAAGCCGATACCACCGGCGATCATCGTGGCGGCACCGATCACCAGGAAGGTGGTCTGCGCGGCACCGGTCTCGGCGAGCTCGGCGCCACTGCCCTGGGCCGACGTCTCGGACGAGGTGTCCGTGCCGGTGTCGGTGAGGGCCGAGGAGCCCTCCTCCTGGGCGGAGGTGCCGGAGCCGCCGTCGGGGTTGGTGTTGCTGTTGCCGCCACCGGCGTTGCCGTTGCCGTTACCGCCACCGTTGCCGTTGCCGTTCCCATTGCCGTTCCCGTTGCCCGGGTCGGTCGGGTCGTCGGTGGGCTCGGTCGGCTCGTCAGTGGGGTCCGTCGGGTCGGTCGGGTCCTCGGTGACCGGCGGAGTCGTCGGGTCCGTGGGGTCCGTGGGGTCCTCGGTGACCGGCGGGGTGGTCGGCGGGTCGTTGGGTTCGGTCGGGATGCCCGTACCCGGGTCGGTCGGGTCGGTCGGGTCACCGTCGCCGAGGCCGGTGTCGACGTTCACGCCGACCCCGCTCTCGCCCACGCTCACACCGATCTCCAGCGCGGAAGCAGCGCCGGCAGCGGTCAGCGAGGCGCCGGCGGCGATCACGGCACCGGCGGCTATGCGCGCGATCCGGATCCGCGTCTTCTTCGTCATGTGGTTGCTACCCCCAGTAGCTCATCGTCAATGAGGCGGCGCTCGGGGGCCGTGATCGACGGGGGGAGACAACTGCTTTTCAGATCCCCCGGTTCACATGCGCCCCAGAGATACGCATGCCGAGCGTCACCTTTCCCATTTTTCAAAGCAACGTCAAGGCCATTGCGCGCGCAATGTCCACCTTCGGGATCTTTGCCGGGAGATGGAGTGTGTGAGTGTGACGTAAAACCCAGACATCGAGCATGGAACCGGGCGCACACAAGGCAACCGCCGCCCGGTGGGCGGCGGTTGCCTTGTCGACAAACCTACTTCTCCTGCTGCTTGCGCCAGCGAATGCCGGCCTCCAGGAATCCCTCGATCTCACCGTTGAAAACGGCCTCGGGGTTACCGACCTCGAAATCGGTGCGCAGGTCCTTGACCATCTGGTACGGGTGCAGGACGTACGAACGCATCTGGTTGCCCCAGGAGTTGCCGCCGTCGCCCTTGAGCGCGTCCATCGCGGCCTGCTCCTCCTGGCGGCGCCGCTCCAGCAGCTTGGCCTGGAGCACGTTCATCGCGCTCGCCTTGTTCTGGATCTGCGAGCGCTCGTTCTGGCAGGAGACGACGATGCCGGTGGGGAGGTGGGTCAGCCGCACCGCGGAGTCGGTGGTGTTGACGCCCTGGCCGCCGGGCCCGGACGACCGGTACACGTCCACCCGCAGCTCGGACTCGTCGATCTCGATGTGGTCGGTCTGCTCGACCACGGGGAGGATCTCGACGCCCGCGAAGGAGGTCTGCCGACGCCCCTGGTTGTCGAACGGCGAGATGCGCACGAGCCGGTGCGTGCCCTGCTCGACGGAGAGCGTGCCGTAGGCGTACGGCGCCTGCACGGCGAAGGTGGTCGACTTGATGCCGGCCTCCTCGGCGTACGACGTCTCGTAGACCTCGGTCTTGTAGCCCTTCTGCTCCGCCCAGCGCAGGTACATCCGCTGGAGCTTCTCGGCGAAGTCGGCGGCGTCGACGCCGCCGGCCTCGGCGCGGATGTTCACGAGCGCCTCGCGGGCGTCGTACTCACCGCTCAGCAGCGTCCGGACCTCCATCTCGTCCAGCGCCTTGCGGACGGCGGTGAGCTCGGACTCGGCCTCGGCACGGGTGTCCGGGTCGTCCTCCTCCTCGGCCATCTCGAAGAGCACGGAGAGATCGTCGATCCGTCCGCGCAGCGCCTCCGCCTTCCTGACCTCGGCCTGGAGGTGGGACAGCTTGCTGGTGATCTTCTGCGCCTCGTCCGGGTTGTCCCACAGGGACGGCGCGGCCGCCTGCTCCTCGAGCACGGCGATGTCTGCCCTCAGCTTGTCGAGGTCCAGAACGGCCTCGATCGACTCCATGGTCGAGGAGAGGGACTTGAGCTCTTCGGATACATCGACGACTGCCACACCTCCAGCCTAACGGCTACGGCAACGAAGCTTCGCCGAGCATGGGTCGCTGAATTCAGCCCCTCCGGCGTTTGAGGAGCGGGGGTCCAGGGGGCAGAGCCCCCTGGGGGCGGCAGCCCCAGGGATGGGACGGGTAGGGGCGGCGGGGGCGAGAAAGGCCCACGCCGGCCTCCACCGGGCAGTCACGGTGACGGCGGAGCCGAGTTCTTCGTGTCCTGGGGAGTCGCCCCGGCATCATCACCAGACGTGGCCGCCCACGTCCCGATACCGATCGCGGCGACGACAGCCACCGCCCCCGCCCCGAGCGCCAACCGTCGCCGCCGAGTAGCCGCCCGGTTCCGCGCGGAGCCGGGCCGCGGCGCCCCGGAGGCCCGCGGCGCCCGCGCCGTCCCGCGCGCGCCCCCGGCCAGCTCGTCCGGCGCCGGCACCCTCATCGACGTATGCGTGTCCCGGTTGGAGTCGGCGGGCTTCGCGCCAGGCACCAGAGGCACGGCCCCCCGCCGTACCCGCGAGGAGGCCGCCGGCTCGGAGGGCGCCGCCTCCGCCGCGTCCGCCGCGTCCTCATCCGGTTCGGTGTCCGGCTCGTCGACGTCCAGCGGAGGCATCCCGGCCAGCATCGGCAGCAGCTCCCGCAGCCGCGCCCCCAGCTCGGAGGCGCGCAGCCGGGAGGCGGGCGCCTTGGCGAGGCACTGCACGACGAGCTGCCAGAGCTCGTCGGGGATGCCGGGCAGGGGCACGACCGTCTCGGTGACGTGGCGGCGCAGGACCGCGCCGGGATGCCCGCCGCCGAACGGGGTGAAGCCGGCCAGCAGCTCGTACAGCACGGTCGCCAGCGCGTAGATGTCGACCGAGGCCCGCGGCGGCAGCCCTTCGACGATCTCCGGCGCCAGATAGTCCGGCGTACCGATGATCTTCGTGGCGCGCGTCCGCTTCGGCGAATCGATCAGCTTCGCCACGCCGAAGTCCGTCAGCAGCGCCGGGTGCGACCCGCCGGGGCCCAGCGGCCCCTGCATGTCCAGCAGTACGTTCTCCGGCTTGACGTCGCGGTGCACGACCCCGGCCGCGTGCGCGGCGGCCAGCCCGTCCGCGACATCCGCGACGATCGCGACCGCCGCCTCGGGGGCGAGCCGCTTCTCGCGGTCGAGCCGGGTACGCAGGTCCGTGCCCCGGACGAGGTCCATGACGAGCGCGAGGTCGTTGCCGTCGACCACCAGGTCCCGTACGGAGACCACGTTCGGGTGCTCCAGGCCGAGCAGTGCCGTGCGCTCCTGCACGAAGCGGCCGACGAGTTCCTGGTCGGACGCGAGGTCCTCGCGCAGCAGCTTGACGGCGACGGGCCCCTCGGGCCCCTCACCCAGCCACACCGTGCCGGCACTGCCCCGCCCCAGGATCTGGTGAGCGGTGTACCGGCTGCCGATCTTCCGTGCCAAGGCTGCTCCTACAGACGCGTGTTGCGCTTAAAAGTACGCGTCGGAAGAGCCAACCTTCACCGCGGAGACGGAAATCACCCGCCCGGTGTCGACAAATCCCCAAGCTCGCCACTGAAAGCCACTGGGGCGAACTATTGGGAGGAGCCGCCGCCCACCTTCTCGAACCATCCGGACACCGTGCTGAACCAGTCGCCGAGCTGGTCCCAGTAGCCCTTGCCCGTGCCGATCCAGTCCTGGAGCGGGCTCAGCTCCCAGACCAGCCAGCTCGCGACGAACAGGATGACGATCGTGAACAGGCAGCCCTTGAGGCAGCCGAGCCCCGGGATCTTCATCCGGTTGGCGCTGCGCTGCCGCGGCTCACGGGGCTCGCGCGCGGGCCGCCGCGGCTCCGGCTGGGGCGGCGGCGCGTACCGCTGCGGCTGCGGCTGCTGCCGGGGCTGCTGCTGCGGTGCGGCGTACTGCTGGGGCTGTTGCTGCTGCGGATGGCCGTAGCCCTGCTGGGGTCGCTGCGGCGGGCGCTGCTGGGGCCGCTGCTGCGGGCGGGCGACCTGCCGCTGGGGGCGGCGGCGCAGCGGGTCCTCGTTCGGGTCGAGGTACTGGACCTGCGTCTGTTCGTTGCGGTCGCGGGCGGCGCGAAGCTGGTTCTGCCAGGGGTGCGGGTCCTCGGGGCCCCCCTGTCCGGGCTGCCCGGGCGGGACCGGTGGCATGACGGCGGTGGGGTCGGCCGCGCCGGACGGGCCGCCGGTGTGCGGCATGACGCTGGTCGCGGCGTTCGGGTCGTAGGCGCCCGCGCCGTGCGGCAGCACCTGGGTCGGGTCGGCGGCGCCGGGGATGCCCGGGACGGCCGCCGGGGCCGGGTCGGGGGCGAGCAGGACGCCGACGCTCTCCGCGGCGGCGATCTGCGCGGAGTTCGCGTGCACGCCGACGCCCTCGGCGACCGTACGCAGGCCGCGGGCGAGGTTCTCGGCGCTGGGCCGCTCGTTCGGGTTCTTGCGCAGGCAGCGCTCGATGACCGTCCAGAGCGGGCCGGGGACCGTGGAGGGGCGGCGCGGTTCGGCGCTCAGGTGCTGGTGCAGGACCTCAAGGGCGGAGCCGCCGGAGAACGGCGGACGGCCGGTGACCAGCTCGTACAGCAGGATGCCGGCGCCGTAGACGTCGACGGCGGAGGTCTGCGGCCGGCCCTCGGCGGACTCGGGCGCGACGTACGCGGGCGTGCCGACGAACTCGTGGGTGCGGGTCAGTCCGGGTGAGTCGGCCAGACGGGCGATGCCGAAGTCGGTCAGCATCGGGTGCAGCTGGCCGCCGTACTGCCTCAGCAGGACGTTGGCGGGCTTCAGGTCGCGGTGGACGACGCCGTCGGCATGGCTGGCGGCGAGCGCGTCGGCGATCTGGGCGGTCATCAGCGCGGCGCCGACCGGGCTGAAGGGGCCGTTCTCGCGCAGGTAGCGGTGCAGGTCGGGGCCCTCGACGAGGTCCATGACCAGGGCCAGCAGATCGCCCTCGACCACCAGGTCGCGCACCCGCACGATGTTCGGGTGGGTCAGGCGGAGCAGGACGGAGCGCTCCCTGAGGAACCGCATGACGATGTCGGGATCGCTCGCGAGCTCCTCCTTGAGGACCTTGATCGCGACGGTCTCCCCGGGCTGGCCCTGCACGGCCGCCTCGGCGCCGGCGGCCTCGCGCTGACGGGCTCGCCACACGGTCCCCGTGGCGCCGCGTCCGATCGGCTCCTCGAGGAAGTACTTGCTGCCTACCGGCCGCACGTCATGCACTCCCTGCTGCTTGCCTGCTGCATGCCTTGTGTTCCGACTGTCCGTGTACTCCGAGTATTCCGTGCACTCGGAGTATTCCGAGTATTCCGACCCACTGTAGTGCCGTCGCGCGCGACGGCGGCTTGTCGCCTTTCTGAGCGTCTTACGTACCGGTTCCCGTCCCCGTTCGAAGGAAAGACGCTCGGCTCGGTCGGCTTGGTTGCCAGGGGCGGACGTGACCGATCTCAAGCGGTCACGAGTGCGCCACCGGTCAGGCACTTTTGCGGGCAGAGCCGACCAATCAAGATCATTTGATGCCGGGCGGCGGGCGCGTTGTCAGTGGCAGGTGCGAGGATGCCTCCAGTACTGGCCGATGTGCTCGTGGCGGTGGGGGAAGTCCGCGGTGGGGGACCGCGGAGTGGCTCCGTCCCGTTCGGGCGCCCGTGCGGAAGGGACCCCTGACGGCGATGCAGATCCGGCTGACCGTCATAGACCCGCTGGGCCCCCCTGATCCGGTGTCGGGCCGGGCCGCGAGCTGTGACGTGCTGGTCACCGCGCCCGCGGGCACCGCCCTGGCCGCGGTCGCGTCGGCGCTCGCCTCGGCGGTCTCCGGCGGGGGCACCTCCCGCGCGGGCGAGTCCGAACGCGGCGGCGGACAGGTCGTGTTCCACGTCGCCGAGGAGCGCCTCGACACCCAGCGCTGCACCCTCGGCGAACCCCCGCTGATCGACGGCGCCGTGCTGTCCCTGGGCGCCCCGGGCGAGCCCGAGGCCCATCCCGAGCTCGACGACGCCCCCACCCAGCTCCATGTGATCGCCGGCCCCGACGCGGGCGGGGTGCATCTCCTGCACGGCGGCCAGATCCACATCGGCCGTTCCGCCGACGCCGACGTCCCGCTCGACGACCCGGACGTCTCCCGCCTGCACTGCGCGGTCACGGTCGGCGCCGACGGCCGCGTCTCGGTCGCCGACCTCGACTCCACCAACGGCACCACCCTGGACGGCACCCGCGTGGGCACCCGCCCGGTCCGCTTCACCCCGGGCGCGCTGCTCCGCATCGGCGAGTCGGCGCTACGGCTGGCGCCGACCGGGGGTCCGGGGGCCCGCGTGCCCACGGCGCCGGACGGCGAGGGGCACGTGCGCGTGGAGACGGTTCCGGACGGCGAGGGCAGCGAGAGCGGCAAGGAAGCCGGAGCGGGCGGCAGGCCCGGCGGCACCGTCACCGACGGCCCCGCGCCGACACCCGCCACCGCACCCGACCGCCCTTCGGACCGGACCCACCACACCTACGGCACCGCGGGCTGGGGCACCTCCGCGGCCACCTCCGACGCCCAGGGCCACGGCTCCGCCGCATCAGCGCCCGTCGTCCCGGGCCAGGGCGGCGCCCCGCGGATCGAGGCACGGGGCGCACGGCCGGCCGTACCCCGGCAGGGTTACGGCACCAACACCAGGACCAGCACCGGTTCCGGCGACAGCGGGGCGACCCACGCCGGCCGGTTCGGCGTGACCGGGCCGAGCGCACCCGGCGGCGGCCCAGCGGCTCCCAGGGACGGCGAACGGACGTCGGGCGGCTCTTCGGCGACCGACCCTCACGGCCAAGCACTCGGCGGCCCCACAGCGGCCGACCCGAGCCGACCGGCCCCCGGCAGTGCCCCACCCGCTCAGCCGGGCCGGGCCGACGACGGCGCGGACAGCGCGGCCTCCGCGGAGACCGGCCGGCGCAAAGGCACCCCGCTGCGGGGCACCGACGTACCGCAGGGCGTGCGCAAGCGCGGTGGGCTCTCGGCGTGGGCGCGACGGCTGACCGGCGGGCGCGGCGAGCCGGACCCGGCCGCCGCTGGGGCGTACGACGAGAACGGCAGCGGCGCGCACGAGGAGGCGGCGGCCGCACCCCCGGCCGCCCCGAGCCAGGCGCCCGAGACCTGGCCGGACCCGGCGGCCCTGTTGCTGACGGCCCTGGGCCCCGGACCGCGCCTGTGGGAACGCGCCCCGGGCCACAAGGAGGCGCTCACCATCCGGCTGGGCACCGCCGACCGTGCCGCGCCCGACGGCTCGGGTCTGCTGCCGGCCGTGCCCGTGACCGCGGATCTCCGTGAGGCCGGGGCGCTGGGGCTCGCCGGACCGCGCGCGCGGCTCGCCGGGCTGGCCCGCGCGGCCGTCGCCCAGCTCACCGCTCTGCACTCCCCGGACGCCCTGGAAGTCGTGCTGATCAGCACGGACCGTTCCCGCCCGCTCCAGGAGCGCACCGCCGAGTGGTCCTGGCTCGGCTGGCTCCCCCATGTCCGCCCGGGCCACGGCCAGGACTGCCGGCTGCTCCTCGCCTACGACCGCGAACAGGCCACGGCCCGCACCGACGAGCTCCTCCGCCGTCTGGAGGACCAGCTGGCGGACGCGGGAGGGGCGGCCCGGCCCGAGCGGCAGACCGCGGTCACCCCCCGCCCGTCGGCCAGGCGCCCCTCCTGGGCCAGGGACGACGACGCGGAGGACCCGACCGGGGGCTTCACGGGCCCGTACACCGTGGTCGTCGTGGACGGCGACCCCGGCGGCGCCGCCGTGCGGGAGGCGGTGGCGCGGCTGGCCCTGGAGGGCCCCCGGGCCGGGATCCATGTCGTGTGTCTCGCCGAGACCGCGCCCGCGTCACCCGCGTCACCGGTGACCGAGACGTACGAGGCGGCCTGCGCGGCGGTCCCGGCGTTCCGGGAGTGCGGTGCCGTGGCGCTGCTCAGCGGAGACGTGGCGACGGCCCTGCGCCTGATGCGGGTGGCCCGCACCGGCGCGGAGCCCGCCGGGACGGCCGGTGCGTCGGCCCCCGCCGACACCCTCCGCTCCGGCCCCGTCGGCCACGGCACCGTCGCCGCGGTGGACGCCGTCTCGCTCGCCTGGGCGGAGCGCTTCGCGCGGGCGCTGGCACCGCTGCGGACCGAGGGCGCCACCGGTGAGCGGCACACGCGCGTGTCGGCGCCGCTGCCCCAGGCGGCCCGGCTGCTGGACGAGTTGGGGCTGGCCCGGGCCACCCCGGCGTCCCTGATGGCCCGTTGGGCGGACGCGGCCGACGACACCGAGTCGCTGGGCGGCCGTGCCCGGGCGGTGCTCGGCGCCGGACCGCGCGGCCCGGTCTGCGCGGACCTCACGGCCGAGGGCCCGCATCTGCTGATCGAGGGCCCTTCGGGCAGCGGCCGTACCGAACTGCTGCGCGCCCTCGTCGCCTCGCTCGCCGCCGCCGAGCGCCCCGACCGGCTGAGCGTCGTGCTGATGGACGGCCGGGACAGCGTGGGCACGGACGGCGGCGGACACGGCGAGGGCCTGCGCGTCTGTACGGACGTACCGCATGTCACGACCCATCTCACTGCCAACGACCCGGTGCGCATGCGGGAGTTCGCCCAGTCCCTGAGCGCCGAGCTGAAGCGGCGCGCGGAGCTGCTCGGGCGGTCCGACTTCGCCGAATGGCACACCGGCCGTGAGGTCTCGGGCCGCCTGGTCTCCCAGCGGAGCACGGCGGCCCGCGGCATGTCCGCCGGCGTGGGCGGGGACACCACCGGTGACCTGGACACCCCGCCCAGCTCGACCATCCGGCTGCGCCCCGCGGCGGCCCGCCGCCGGACGGAGACGGCACCCCCGCTCCCCCGGCTGGTCGTGGTCGTGGACGACCTGGACGCCCTGGTCTCCCCCGCGCTGGGTTCCCCGGGCAGGCCCGCGGCGGGCTCGGTGATACGCGCGCTGGAGGCCGTGGCCCGCGACGGCGAGCGCCTCGGCGTGCACCTCGTCGCCGCGGCCACCACCGGGGGCCGTACGGCCGAGTCGGAGCTCGCCAAGCGCGCCTGCCTGCGTGTCACCCTCGACGCGCCGACCCCCGGCCCGGACGAACCGGCCCCCGGCCGCGGCCGCCTGTCCTGGGCCGACGGCCGTACGACCCCCTTCCAGGGCGGCCGTGTCACGGGCCGTATCCCCCGCACCGCGACCCTCCGCCCCACGGTGGTCCCCCTGGAGTGGGACCGTATGGGTGATCCTCCGGCCCGCCGCCCCGTACGGGAACTGGGCAACGGCCCGACCGACCTGGCCCTCCTGGCCAGCGCCCTGGAGCGCGCGGCGCGCGAGGTGTCGGCGGCGGAGGTACCGTCGCTGCTGTGACGGAGAGTTCCTCCCGGCCCGGGGGCGGCGGCCCCCGGGGACGGCCGCGGGGCGGCAGCCCCCGAAGACGGTCGCGCCGACACGCGGCACCTGGTCACAGGCGGATCACGATCCCGGCCTTGACAGCGGACGCGCCCTTGCCGACCACAACTCCCCAGGCGTAGACCAGACCGCACGGGACAGCGCTCCAACGTTCGACGAGGCACGAAGAACGGGGTCGTGATGCGCAGCACGAGCAGCACATACCGGACACGCAGGGTCATCCCCACCGTGGCCGTCCTCCTCGCGGGAGCCCTCTCGCTCACCGCGTGCGGCGGCGACGACGACAAGAGCGGCGACAACGGCGCGACCGGTGGCACCGAGACCGGCACCACCGTCACCCTGCCCAAGCTGAACGGCAAGAGCCTGGAGATCGCCGCCGTCTGGTCCGGCGCGGAGCAGGCCAACTTCAAGAAGGTCCTCGCGGAGTTCGAGAAGCGCACCGGTGCGAAGGTGACCTTCGTGCCCGCGCAGGACCCGATCGTCAACTTCCTCGGCTCGAAGATCGCGGGCGGCCAGCCGCCGGACATCGCGATGCTGCCGCAGCCCGGCGCCATCAAGCAGGCCGTCGACAGGAAGTGGGCCAAGCCGATCGGCACCGCGGCCAAGGCCGAGCTCGCCAAGAACTACTCGCAGGGCTGGCAGGACATCGGCAAGGTCGACGGCACGCAGTACGGCGTGTACTACAAGGCCGCCAACAAGTCGCTGATCTGGTACAACGCCAAGGTCTTCGAGAACGCGGGCGCCACCGAGCCGAAGACCTGGGACGAACTGCTCACCACCGCCCAGACGGTGTACGACTCCGGTGTCACGCCGTTCTCCGTCGGCGGCGCCGAGGGCTGGACGCTGACCGACTGGTTCGAGAACGTCTATCTCTCGCAGGCGGGACCCGAGAAGTACGACCAGCTGGCGAAGCACGAGATCAAGTGGACGGACCCGTCCGTCAAGGACGCGCTCACCACCCTGGCCCAGGTCTGGGGCAAGAAGGACTACGTCGCCACCGGCGCGCTCCAGACGGACTTCCCGGCCTCGGTCACCCAGACCTTCAAGGGCGGTGACCAGCCCAAGGCGGGCATGGTCTACGAGGGTGACTTCGCGCAGGTCAACATCGGTACGGCCGGGGCGAAGGTGGGCACGGACGCGAAGGTGTTCCCGTTCCCCGCGGTGGGTGACACGGCTCCCGTGGTCTCCGGCGGCGACGCGGCCGTGATCCTGAAGGACTCCGAGGCGGCGCAGGCGCTGGCCACCTTCCTGGCCTCCCCGGACGCGGCGACGATCCAGGCGAAGCTGGGCGGTTACCTCTCGCCGAACAAGAGCGTGGACAACTCGGTGTATCCGAACCCGGTGCAGCAGAAGATCGCCAAGGCGCTGATCGACTCGGGTGACGACTTCCGCTTCGACATGTCCGACCAGGCCCCGCAGGCCTTCGGCGGGACGCCCGGCAAGGGCGAGTGGAAGGCGCTCCAGGACTTCCTGAACAACCCGAAGGACATCGCGGGCACCCAGCAGAGGCTGGAGGCGGACGCGGCGGCCGCCTACGGAGGCTGAGGGCATGACGTCCGCCACGGCGGCAGGGGGCCCACCGACCCCTGCCGCACCCAAGTCGCGCAAGAGCGTGACCGGCACCCGCAAGAGCGTGGCAGTGCTGTTCCTGCTGCCCGCTCTCGTGCTGCTGGGCGCGCTCGTGGTCTACCCGATCGGGTACTCGCTGATCCGCAGCTTCTACAACCAGTCGGGCAGCGGCTTCGCCGGATTCGACAACTACGAGGCGCTGTTCACCGACGACGGCATCCGTACGGCGCTGAAGAACAACATCATCTGGGTGGTGTTCGCCCCGACGGTCGCCACCGCGCTCGGTCTGATCTTCGCGGTGCTGACCGAACGGGTGCGCTGGGGAACGGCGTTCAAGCTGGTCGTCTTCATGCCGATGGCGATCTCGATGCTTGCGGCGGGCATCATCTTCCGGCTGGTCTACGACCAGGACCCGGACAAGGGGTTCGCGAACGCGGTGTGGGTGGGCATCCACGACACCTTCGCCGAGTCGTCCGCGTTCCCCAAGGCCCACCCGGGCCGCGAGTCGCCGCTGGTGGCGCAGAGCGGCGGCTTCGTGACCAAGGAGCCCGTGCGCACGGGGGAGGCCGTCACCCTCCCCATGGTGGGTGTCGCCCCCGACCAGATGCCGGACGGCGCGAAGGCCGCCGCGGCCCCGCAGGCCGACCCGGGCAAGATCACCGGTACGACCTGGCAGGACTTCACCCGCGGCAAGGGGGTCGGCAAGCTCGGCGGCGTCGACGCGTCCGAGTTCGGCTACCCCGGGATGAAGATCGAGGCGGTCAGGGACGGCAAGGTCGTCGCCTCGACGGAGGCCGCCGCCGACGGCACGTTCACGCTGCCCGCCTCCGCCGACGGCGCGCAACTGCGGCTGCCGGCGAGCAACTTCAAGGAGCCGTACAACGGCCTGGACTGGCTCGGCCCGTCCCTGGTCACCCCGGCGATCATCGGCTCGTACGTCTGGATGTGGGCCGGTTTCGCGATGGTGCTGATCGCGGCCGGGCTCGCGGGCATCCCGCGTGAGCTGCTGGAGGCGGCCCGTGTCGACGGCGCGACCGAGTGGCAGGTGTTCCGCCGCGTCACGGTCCCCCTGCTGGCACCGGTCCTCGCGGTCGTCGCCGTCACCCTGATGATCAACGTCCTGAAGATCTTCGACCTGGTCTTCATCATCGCCCCGGGCTCCTCGCAGGACGACGCCAACGTCCTCGCGCTGGAGCTGTACCGCAAGGGCTTCTCGGAGGACCAGCCGGGCGTCGCGAGCGCCATCTCGGTGTTCCTGCTCCTGCTCGTCATTCCGGTCATGTGGTTCAACATCCGCAGGCTCAGGCGGGAGGTGCGGCGATGACAGCGGACGCCGGCAGTCTCACCAAAGCGGCACCACCGAGCACCACGGAGGTCAAGGCCAAGCAGTCGGTCGGCTCACGGCTGGCGGAAGCCGTCAGCGGGGGCGCGGTCCGGATCTTCCTCATCGTCGTCGGCCTGTTCTGGCTGGTCCCGACGATCGGTCTGCTGATCTCGTCGCTGCGTCCACCGCAGGAGATGACGGCCAGCGGCTGGTGGGAGGTCTTCAGCAAGCCGTCCCAACTCACCCTGGAGAGCTACGACAAGCTCCTCCAGAACAGCGACATCACCAACTCGCTCTTCAACACCGTACTGATCACGGTCCCGGCGACGGTCCTCGTCGTCGTCATCGGCGCGCTCGCGGGCTACGCGTTCGCGTGGATGGAGTTCCCGGGCCGTGACTGGTGGTTCCTGGGTGTGGTCGGCCTGCTGGTGGTGCCGGTGCAGGTGGCGCTGATCCCGGTCGCCGAACTCTTCGGCAAGATCGGCCTGTTCGGCTCCATCATGGGCGTGGTGCTGTTCCACACCGGGTTCGGCCTGCCCTTCGCGGTGTTCCTGCTGCGGAACTTCTTCGCCGAGATCCCGAAGGAACTGCTGGAGGCGGCCCGCCTGGACGGTGCGGGTGAACTGCGGCTGTTCGCCCGCGTCGTGATGCCGCTCGGCGGGCCCGCGATCGCGAGCCTGGGCATCTTCCAGTTCCTGTGGGTGTGGAACGACATGCTGATCGCGCTGGTGTTCTCCAACGCCGACAGCCAGCCGGTCACGGTCGCGCTCCAGACGCAGATGCGGGCCTTCGCCGACAACGTCGACGTCCTGGCCCCCGGCGCCTTCATCTCCATGGTGGTCCCGCTGGCCGTGTTCTTCGCGTTCCAGCGGCAGTTCGTCTCCGGGGTGATGGCGGGGGCGGTCAAGTAGTCCGTACGACAAGAGGATCGACGAAGGGGCGGGCCGCCACCGGCCCGCCCCTTTCCGTTCAACCGACAATCCCCCGTATGCCGTACGGAGCGTAACCAACTGGCCCCATCGGGCGTTCCCGGGCAGAACGCCCGCGACGACCCTTGGATGTCCCTTGCCCAGGTTCAGTGTCATCGTCCCCGCGTACCAGGTTCAGGCGTACCTGCACGAGTGCCTGGAATCGGTGCTGTCCCAGTCGTATCCGGATCTGGAGCTGATCGCGGTCGACGACGGTTCGCCGGACGCCTGCGGCGCGATCATCGACGAGTTCACGGCCCGTGACCCGCGCGTGAAGGCCGTCCATCTTCCCGAGACCCTGGGGCGGGGCCGGGCACGCAACGCCGGGGCGGCCGAGGCGAGCGGTGACTATCTGCTGTTCCTGGACGGCGACGACACCCTCACCCCGCACGCGCTGCGGTCGATCGCGGACCGGCTGAAGGAGACGGGCGAGCCGGACGTCCTGGTGTACGACTACGCGCACGCCCACTGGAACGGCGGGACCGTCCGCAACCAGGCGGCCGTCCAGCTCACCGAGCAGGGCCCGGCCCCCTTCCGGCTGGAGGACCGCCCGGGGCTGCTGCACCTGGTGACGGCGGCCTGGAACAAGGCGTACCGCCGGGAGTACGTCGAGCAGGGCGGCTTCGCGTTCCCGCCCGGGTACTACGAGGACGTCCCGTGGACGTACCCGGTCCTGATGGGCGCCGAGTCGATCGCGACGCTGGACCGGGTGTGCGTGCACCACCGGCAGCGCCGGCCGGGCACCGTCCCCGGCACCGCCGGCCGCGACCACTTCGACGTCTTCGAGCAGTACGACCGGCTCTTCGCGCATCTCGACGCCCACCCCGAACTCGCCTCCTGGCGCCCGGTGTTGTTCCGCCGCATGGTCGAGCACCTGGCGACGGTGTTCGCGCGCCACGACCGGCTGCCGCGCGCGTTGCGGGCCGAGTTCCTGCGCACCGCCCGCGCCCACTGCCGCCGGTACCGCGCCCCGGGCCACCCCGTCCCGGTGCGCTCGCGCCTCAGGCACACCCTGGTCCGGCTGGGTCTGCACCACACCTTCCGCGCGGTGCGGGGCGCCGCGGCACTGCGCCGCCGCACCGGCAGGGCCGCCGCGGGTCTGCTGAGGGCGCTGCGGTCCGTCGCCCTGCGGGCGCACTACCGCGTCCAGCTCCGGCTGCCGGTACGTGCCGACCGGGCCGTGTTCGCCGCGTACGGCGGTCTCGGGCACGGCTGCAACCCGGGCGCCCTGGAGACCGCGCTGCGCACCTTCGCGCCGCACATCCGCACGGCGTGGATCGCCCGCCCCGAGCACCACCACACGATCCCGACGGCCACCCGCCGCATCACCCCGGGCACGGCCGCGTACTGGACGGCGCTGGCCCGCTCCAAGTACCTGGTGACCAACGCCGACTTCGGCCCCCGGCAGGTCAAGCGGCCCGGCCAGATCGTCGTCCAGACGCAGCGCGGCACCCCGCTCAAGCACATGGGCCTCGACCTCCACGAGCGCCCGGCCGCCGCCCGGGAGACGGACTTCGGCCTCATGCTGCGCTCGGTGGACACCTGGGACCACGTCCTGTCCGCCAACCGCCACTCCGCCCTGACCTGGGAGCGCGTCTTCCCCGGGACCTACCGCTCGCTCTGCCACGGCCAGCCCCGCAACGACGTCTTCCAGCAGGCCACGCCGGCGGACGTGGCCCGGCTGCGGGAGTCCCTCGGCATCCCCGACGGCTCGGTGGCGATCCTGTACGCGCCCACGTACCGCGACTACCGCCGCGCCCAGCCGCCCGGCCTCGACCTGGAGCGCGTCCTGCGCCGCCTCGGCCCCCGCTTCGTCGTGCTGGCCCGCGCCCACCCCGTCCACGGCACCCCCCTGGCCCGGGGTGCGGCCCGGGTGGTCGACGTCACCGGCCACCCGAGCGTCGAGCAGCTCTGCCTGGCCTCGGACGCCCTGGTCACCGACTACTCCTCGATCATGTTCGACTACGCCAACCTGGACCGCCCGATCGTGATCCACGCCGAGGACCGCCAGGCGTACGAGGCGGCCCGGGGCACCTACTTCGACCTGCGGTCCTTCCCGCCGGGCGCGGTCGCGCGCACCGAGGACGAGCTGATCGACATCTTCGCCACCGGCCACTGGCGCGGCTCCCGCTCGGCCCAGCTGCGCGCCGCGTTCCGGACGCGTTTTTGCCCGTACGACGACGGCCGCGCCGCCGAGCGGGTCGTACGCCGTGTGGTGCTGGGCGAGGACGAGTCGGCGCTGCCGCCGGTGATCCCACTCGACGAGCGCCGCCCGGTGCCCTCCGCCGCCGCGTCGCTCGCGCACTCCCCGCAGCCCACCGAGCTGTCGGCGGCCGGCGAGCGCGCCTTTCCCGAGGACGCCTTCGTCGACGGCGGCTTCACCGAGGGCGTCTTCAGCGAGCGCGTCTTCAGCGAAGGCGTCTTCACCGACCGCGTCTGAACGCCGATCCCGCACCGGGGAGTTCGTCATGCCCTCCAGTCCCTCGCGGCCCACCCCGACCCGGCCCCACACCTGGCGTCCGGCGGGACGGCCCGGCCGCCACGGTGTCTGACGTCGCCCCGGGAACACCGACAGAAAGAGCAGAATGCCCCGCTTCAGCATCATCGTGCCGTCCCATGGGGTCGTGGGGCGGCTGTCCCTGGCACTGGACTCGGTCCTCGCCCAGTCCTTCGGCGACTTCGAGCTGATCCCGGTCTGCGACGGCCCTCAGTCCCCGGCCGCGGACGTCGTCGCCGGGTACGTCCGCCGGGACTCCCGGGTGGCCCCGGTGCACTCGCCGCCGTCGGCGGGACCGGCCGGGGCGCGGAACACCGGGACGCGGGCGGCGACCGGCGCGTATCTGCTGTTCCTCGACGGCGACGACGTGCTCGTACCGGGGGCGCTGGCGGAGCTGGCCGCACGGCTCGACGCGACCGGGGACGTCGACGTGCTGCACTTCGAGCACGAGCGGACGCCGTGGTGGGAGGGCGAACCCACCAACCCGGCGGCAAAGGTGCTCGCGAGGACACCGAAGGGCGCGTTCTCGCCGGAGGAGGCCCCGCACGTGACCGGCGTCCGGCTGCCCGCGTGGAGCGCCGCCTACCGTCGGGCGTTCGTCGCCGAACACCGGCTCGCCTTCCCCGACGGCCACTTCACGGACATCGGTTTCGCCGGCCTGAGCGCCCTGCGCGCCGAGCGCGTCGCGGTGCTGCGCGCGGTCGTCGTACGGCATCTGGTGCGCCGGCAGGGCAGCCGCCTGAGCCTGCCGGGCGAGCACCACGTCGAACTCCTGGACCAGGCGGAGGCGTTGCTGACGCGGGCCGTGGAGGAAGGGCTGTCCGGGGAGCGGTACAAGGAGCTGTTCGAGCAGCTCTTCGCCGCGATCCTGAAGACGGCCGCGCACCCGCGCCGGCTGGGCTCGCGGCGCCGCGCCTTCTTCCGCCGGGCGAGCCGCCTGTACGGGCGTCACCGCCCCGCCGGGTACCGGCCGCCGGGCGGCAGCCTGGGCGTGCAGCACCGGCTGCTCGCGTCCGGGGCGTACACCGCGTTCCGGGCGCTGCGCGGCGCGAACCAGAAGGCGGCGAGGGCGATCGAGGCCGTCCCGCGCCCCCGCGGCCTGCGCACCCGCCTCCTGTACCGCCGCCATCTGAGCCGCCCCCTGGATCCGAACCTCGCCGTGTACTGCGCGTACTGGGGCCGCGGCTACGCCTGCAACCCGGCCGCGATCCACGCCAAGGCCCGCGAACTGGCCCCCCACATCCGCTCGGTGTTCCTGGTCGAGCCGGACCAGGCGCACGCCATGCCCGAGGGAGTCGACTACGCCGTGATCGGCGGCCGCCGCTACTGGGAGGTCCTGGCCCGCGCCACGTACCTGATCAACAACGCCAACTTCGCGGAGGGCGTGGTCAAGCGCCGCGGCAGCGTGCACCTCCAGACCCAGCACGGCACGCCGCTGAAGAAGATGGGCGTCGACCAGTCGACGTACCCGGTGGTGGCCGCCACGACCGGCAGTTTCGCCAGGCTCCTGGGGCGCGTGGACCGCTGGGACTACAACCTCTCCTCCAACCGTCACTCCACCGAGATGTGGGAGCGGGCCTTCCCCGGCTCGTACGAGCAGTTGGAGTACGGCTATCCGCGCAACGACGTCTACTGCACGGCGACCGGCGAGGACGTGACCCGCGTCCGGCGCGAGCTGGGCGTCCCCGAGGGCAGCACGGCCGTGCTGTACGCGCCCACCCACCGCGACCACCACACCGGCTTCGAGACCGCCCTGGACCTGGAGGCGTTCTGCGAGGAGGCCGGACCGGACGTGGTCGTGCTGCTGCGCGCCCACTACTTCTACGACCGCGGGCTCTCCCGGGCCACCGGCCGGATCATCGACGTCACCTCGCACCGCTCCTCGGAGGACGTCTGCCTGGCCGCCGACGCGCTGGTCACCGACTACTCCTCGATCATGTTCGACTACGCCAACCTGGACCGCCCGATCGTCGTGTACGCCGATGACTGGGAGGTCTACCGGGAGACCCGGGGCGTCTACTTCGACCTGCTCGCGGCGCCGCCGGGCCCGGTGGCCCGCACCCCGGAGGAACTGGCGCGGGTGTTCCGCGACGGCTCCTGGCGGGGCCCGGAGTCGGCGGCCGCGCGGGCCGCGTTCCGGACGCGGTTCTGCGAGTTCGACGACGGACGGGCCGCCGAACGCGTCGTACGGCGGGTGCTGCTGGGTGAGCCGCCCGAGGCGATCCCGCCGGTGATCCCCCTCGCCGAGCGGGTGCCAGCCCCCGCCGCGACGACCCTCGTGAGGAGCTGACGTGCCCCGCTTCAGCGTCATCGTGCCCGTCTTCCGGGTGCAGGGCTTTCTGCGTGAGTGCCTCGACTCGGTCCTGGAGCAGTCCTACCGGGACATCGAGGTCATCGCCGTGGACGACCGCTCGCCGGACGGCTGCGGCGCGATCCTCGACGAGTACGCGGCGGGCGACGAGCGCGTCCGGGTGCTGCACCTGCCGGAGAACGTCGGTCTCGGCCGCGCCCGCAACGCCGGGATGCCCCACGCCACGGGCGACTTCCTGTTCTTCCTCGACAGCGACGACACCCTCACCCCGGGCGCGCTGCGCGCGATGGCCGACCGGCTGGCGGAGAGCGCCGACCCGGACGTGCTGGTCTTCGACTACGCCCGCACCCACTGGTGGGGCGGCACCCGCCGCAACGTCCTGGCCCACCTGCTCGCCCAGGCCGCCGAGGGCACCTTCACGGCCGCCGAACGCCCCGAGATCCTCGACCTGTTGATGGTGGTGTGGAACAAGGTCTACCGCCGTGACTTCGTCGAGCGGGAGGGCTTCACCTTCCCGCCGGGCTACTACGAGGACACACCCTGGACGTTCCCGGTGATGCTCAGCGCGGAGCGGATCGCCACGCTCGACCGGATCTGCCTGAACTACCGCCAGCGCCGCCAGGGCAACATCCTGTCCACCACCAGCCGCAAGCACTTCGACATCCACGACCAGTACGAGCGGGTCTTCGCGTTCCTCGACTCCCGCCCCGCTCTCGCGAGCTGGCGCCCCTACCTGCACACCAAGATGGGCGAGCACTGTCTGGACATCCTCTCCAAGCCGGACCGGCTGCCCTCGTCCGACAAGGGCGAGTTCTTCCGCCGTACGGCCGAGCTGTTCCGCGAGCACAAGCCGGCCGGTGCCGTGGTCCCGCCCGAACTGCGGGTGTTGGAGGGCGGTTACGCGGCGTACCGGGTCAAGCGGCAGGCGGGGCGGGCGGGCCGGGAGCTCGGGCGGCGCGCCGGGCAGGTACGCGGGGCGGCGGCGGTACGGGCGGCGCGCGGACGGTCCGTGGTGGCGGCCCACCGCCCGCTGGACCCGGACCTCGTCCTGTACGCGGCCTCCTCGCACCGGGGTGTCCTCGGCGACCCGGCCGCGATCCACCGCAAGGCACGGGAGATCGCGCCCCGGCTGCGCGGGGTGTGGGTGGTGCGGGACGAGGAGGAGGCGGCGACGGCGGGCCTGCTGCCGCCGGACGTCGAGCACGTGGTCCTCAACTCGCCGCGCCACCACCGGCTGGCCGCGCGGGCCATGTACTTCGTCAACGACGTCAACTGGCCCGGCGGCCTGCCCAAGCGTCCGGGCAGTGTCCACATCCACACCCACCGGGGCACCCCGCTCAAGTACATGGGCGCCGACCTGCTGGACAAGCCCGGTGCCCGGCTCGGCCTCGACGTGCCGCAGCTGCTGCGCCGCGCCGACCGCTGGGACTACAGCCTGGTCGCCAACCGGCACTCCGAGCTGGTGTGGGAGCGGGCGTACCCGTGCCACTTCACCTCGCTGCGGACGGGCAGCCCGCGCAACGACGTCCTGGTCGGCGGCGGAGGCGAGCGCGGGGCCGCCTTCCGGCTCCGGCACGGCATCCCGGCCGGCCACACGGTCGTGCTGTACGCCCCGACCCGCCGCGACTACCGCCGGGGCGGCCATGTCGACCGGTTCGACCTGGCCCGGTTCGCCGAGGACCTGGGCGAGGGGCACACCCTCGTCGTCCGGCTCCACCCCGGCCTCGCCGCCGGTCCCGCGCGCGGCCTCGGCCTGGCCGAGCTGCACCGGCGCGGGGTCCTGGTCGACGCGACCGGCGAACCGCACGTCGAGGACGTGCTGCTGGCCGCCGACCTCCTGGTCACCGACTACTCGTCCCTGATGTTCGACTACGCCCTGCTGAACCGGCCGATCGTCGTCCACGCCGACGACTGGGGCGCGTACGCGGCGAGCCGGGGCGTCTACTTCGACCTCGCCGCCGAGCCCCCGGGCCATGTCTCGCGCTCCTACCGGGAACTGGCCTGGCTGCTGGCCTCCGGGACCTGGCGGGACGAGGAGTCGGCGCGACTGCGGGCCGTCTTCCGGGACCGGTTCGGCGAGTACGACGACGGCCACGCCGCCGAACGCGTCGTACGGACCGTGCTGCTCGGGGAGGACGGGTGGGTGCCCGGGCCTCCGACGGCCGAGGAGCCGCCGGCGATGCCCAGCGCCGACCGCGACCTGCTGACCTCCTCGTGAGGCCGCGCACCTGGGTGCTGGTCCTGGCCGCGGTGTTCGCCGTGCTCCAGCTCGCGAACATCGCCGGCCGGGACACCCCCGACACCAAGAACTACCTGTCGTACGCCCTGAGTCTGCGCGGTGACGGCAAGCGGGAGGCGGCCGCCGTCACCATCGACTACGCCTGCGCGGGCCGGGCGTCGATCGCGCGCCGCAACCAGAGCGTCGACGTGATCCGCTTCCGCGCGCCGAGCCCCACCCGGCGGGTCGAGGAGTCGTGCCGGGCGGCGGAGTGGCGGGGGGTGGAGGCGCGGCTGCGGGCCGGGCAGACCGGTGGGCACACGGTGCCGTTCATGCCGGAACGGTTCATGCGGATCTTCGAGGTGCGGCCCGGGTATCCGGCGTTCCTGGTGCCGTTCCTGACCGTGTTCGGGATGAAGTGGGGGGTGTGGGCGGCCGGGGTGGTGATCACGGTCGCGGGCGGGGTCCTGGTGTATCTGATCCTGCGCACGCTGTCCGTGCCGGTGCCCCTCGCGCTGACCGGCCAGGCGCTGTACTACGTGCTGCCGTGCGGGACGACCGCCATGCGGCCGATGACGGAGGGGCTGCTGCTGGCGGCGACGCTGGTCGCGGTGTGGGGCTGCGCGCTGGTGCTGCACGCGCACCGGCTCCGGTCCGGGCTCGCGCTGATCGGCGGCTCACTGCTGGCGCTGTTCTCGGTGAAGCACTCGCAGGCGCTGTTCCTCGGCCTGTGCCTGGCCGGGGCGGGCGCCGTGCTGCTCGCCCGGCGGCGGGGCGGGCGCGGGGTGGGGGCGATCGTCGCGGTGGGTCTGGCCGGTGCGCTCGGGACGGTGCTGCTGGCCCGGGCGCTGCGCTATCCGTCGGAGTCGGAGAGCCTCCAGGACCTGCTCACCGGGCACTTCACCCGTCCCGACCGGACGCGTCCCTGGCGGGAGTTCCTGCACCTGGAGTTCACCTTCTGGGTGGAGTGGCTGCGCCGCCAGCTCTGGGAGCCGCTGTTCGTCGCGGCGCTCGCGGCCGGGGCGTGGGGCGCGCTGCGCCGGCCCGTCTTCGGCGCCTTCCTGGTCGCGGCGGCGGGCACGGGGATCCTCACCCAGGCCGCGCATCCGGACATCACCATCTGGGGCGGGCGGCTGATCGTGCTGGCGTGGCTGCTGCCGGTCGTGGGGGTGCCGCTGCTGCTGGAGCGGGTCGCACGGGAGCGGGTCCTCCTGCCGGCCCAGGGACCCCCCGATCGGGCTCACTCGTTGAGGTGATGGAGGTCATGCCGTTGACCCCATCGGGAACATACGGCAGATGTCCCAAACGCTCCTCGTCCGGCGGACCCTGCGCGGTGCGACCGCCCTCCGCGGCGGTCGCCCGTGGCGCCCCACTCCCTACCAGGTCTTCGGGTTCCTGTTCTGGCTCGTGATGACGCTGGCCTACTGGCGGGTGCCGCTGTGCTGCGACGCCGGTCAGCACGCGGCGGTCGTCGAACGCCTCAAGAGCCATCTGCTGCGGCCGCGCCACCCGATGGCCGACCTGCCGGGCGCGGGCAGCCCGTACTACTCGCCCTACGCCCTCGCGCAGGGCGCGTTCGCCCGGCTGACCGGGCT
Organism: Streptomyces lincolnensis; assembly: GCF_001685355.1. Taxonomy (GTDB): domain Bacteria; phylum Actinomycetota; class Actinomycetes; order Streptomycetales; family Streptomycetaceae; genus Streptomyces; species Streptomyces lincolnensis. Next base: position 4,036,209 of record NZ_CP016438.1, read on the forward strand.
GGGCGGCTGGGAGGTGGTGAAGCTCGCCGGTCCGCTGAACCTGCTCGTCCTGCTGACCGGCCTCGGCCGCTTCGTCCGCGTGCTGACGCCCCGGCAGTGGGCGCCGGTGCTCGCGCTGGCCGCGATGACACTGCTGTGGGGGACCGACCGGGCCTGGTGGAGCGGGTATCTCGGGCTGATGTCGATGACGGGGAACCTGGGGTATCCGTCGGCGTTCGCGATCGGGCTGACGTTCTGGGCGTGGGCCCTGACGGGGGCGCGGGCACGCGGTGGTGCGCGGGGGCTTGCCGGGCAGGTGGGGCTGGGCGCGCTGTACGGGCTGATTCTGCTGGTGCACCCGATCACGTCGGTGGCGGCGGTGCTGGGGGCGGTGGCCCTGGTCGCGGGGTGGCGGCGGAGGTGGTCCGCGGCCGCCGTCGGGCGCTGGGCGGCCACGGGGGCCGCGGCCCTGCTGGTGGCGGTCTGCTGGCCGTACTTCGACGTGTTCGCGCTGGCCGGGAACGGCAGCGTGGACGCGATGCACCGGACGCTGTACCTGAACCTCGGGGGGCACTTCGGGCTGGCGCTGCTGCTGGGGCTGCCGGCGCTGTGGCTGCGGACGCGGCGGAGGCCGGATCCCGACTCCGGTTCCGGCTCGGGCTCCGGCCCCGGCTCTTGGCGGGATCCGCTGGTGCTGATGTTCGCGCTCGACTGTCTGGTCGTGGCGTACGGCTGGGTCAGCGGGCACTACACGTACGGCCGGATCCTCGGGCTGACGCTGGTGCCGTTGCAGTTCGCGCTCGCCGTGGAGCTGGCGGCTCCGCGGCCGTGGCCCACCTGGCGGAAGGCGCTCGCGGGGGCCGCGGCGGTCGGGGCCTGCGCGGGGTTCCTGACCGTGCAGGCGGGCGCGGTCGTGCCGCGCTCACTGGACCCGGTCGGCTTCGCGCAGCCGCCGCGCTGGCCGACGTACGAGTGGGCAGCGCGGCACATCGGGCCCGGCGAGGTCGTGATCACCGACGGCTACTACGCCGTCCACGCCATCGCGGGGTACGGCCCGAACCTCGCCGCCCCGGCCTGGCCCGACTCGGCCCTCGACGAACGGGAGCGGCTGCGGCGGGTCGCCGACGTCCGCGCCTATCTCGCCCCGACGTCGACCCGCGCCGAGCGCACCGCCGTCGCCCGCCGCCATCAGGTGCGGTGGCTGCTGCTGACACGCTGGCACCCGGTGCCCGAGGAGGCGGTCGTGGTGGCGTGGAGCGAGCGGACGGGAGAGGTGCTGGCGCGGGTCGGGTGAGACCGCGGCGGTGTGGACAGCGGTGTGGTTACTCGACGACGAGGTCGACCTCGATGTTGCCACGGGTGGCGTTGGAGTAGGGGCAGACCTGGTGGGCCTGGTCGACCAGCTTGCGGCCGGTCGTCGCGTCCACGGAGTCCGGCAGCTCGACGCGGAGGGTGACCTTGAGGCCGAAGCCCTCGCCCTGCTTGCCTATGCCGACCTCGGCGGTGACTGCGGCGTCGCTGACGTCGACCTTGGCCTGGCGGCCGACGAGACCGAGGGCGCTGCCGAAGCAGGCGGCGTAACCGGCGGCGAAGAGCTGCTCCGGGTTGGTGCCCTGGCCGTTGCCGCCCAGCTCCGCCGGCGGCGCGAGAGCGACGTCGATCTTGCCGTCGTTCGTGTAGGCGCGGCCGTCCCGGCCGTGGGTGGCGGTGGCGACAGCGGTGTAGAGCGCGTCCATGGGAGAACCATCCCTCTCGGAGATCACGTGGTGGGGTCCGGCGGCCCGTTCCGGCCGCCCTCACGACGACAAGTAGAGCACACAATTCAATTGCGCACAACTAAATGGCCCGCTGGGGTTATCCTGGAGGCATGACCCCGACGCCGACACCGGCGGCAGCCTCAGCCGAGTGGCTCCGCCTGGACTCCCAGATCTGCTTCTCCCTGCACGCCGCCTCGCGCGCCTTCAACAGCGTCTACCGCGTGGCGCTCAAAGAGCTCGGACTGACCTATCCGCAGTACCTGGTGATGCTGGTGCTGTGGGAGGAGGACGACCTCCCCGTGAAGAAGCTCGGCGAGCGCCTGCGCCTCGACTCGGGCACACTCTCCCCGCTCCTCAAGCGACTTGAGGCGGCCGGTCTCGTACGCCGGGAGCGCAGCGCGCGCGACGAGCGCTCGGTGGAGGTGCGGCTGACCGAGGAGGGCGTGACCCTGCGCGAGCGCGCTCTCCAGGTACCGCGCCGCATCGGCCGGGCCACCGGCCTCGACCCCCGCGAGATCCACGACCTGCGCGACCGCCTCGACCAGCTCACGGCGACCCTGGACGCGGCGGCGCTGGAGGAGACACCGGGGCGCCAGTAGGCCCCCACTTGCTTCCGCCGCACTACGAGTTGTCACGCGTTCACAGTGAGTTATCGCAGTCGCCCCCGTACGCCCCCGTCGCCTGCTTCACTGAGGACACGCACACGCACCACCGAGACGGTCCTACTACGGTCCAACTGACGAGGGGACGGCCGCACATGACCTGGCTGATCACCGGCGGCGCCGGCTACATCGGGGCCCATGTCGTACGGGCGATGACCGAGGCGGGCGAGCGGACGGTGGTGTACGACGACCTCTCCACCGGCATCGCCGCCCGCGTCCCCGAGGACGTACCCCTGGTGGAGGGCTCGACCCTGGACGGCGAGCGCCTGGCGCACACCCTCGCCGACCACGAGGTCACCGGCGTGGTCCACCTGGCGGCGAAGAAGCAGGTGGGCGAGTCGGTGGAACTGCCGCTGCGCTACTACCGGGAGAACGTCGAGGGCCTGCGCGTCCTGCTGGAGGCCGTGACGGAGGCGCGCGTGCCGTCCTTCGTGTTCTCGTCCTCCGCGGCGGTGTACGGCATGCCGGACGTCCCCCTGGTCACCGAGGAGACGCCCTGTGTCCCCATGTCGCCGTACGGCGAGACCAAGCTGGCCGGGGAGTGGCTGGTCAGGGCCACGGGCCGGGCGACGGGCCTGTCCACGGCCTCGCTTCGCTACTTCAACGTGGCGGGCGCCGCGAGCCCCGACCTCGCCGACGTCGGCGTCTTCAACCTCATCCCCATGGTCTTCGAACGGCTCACCGACCAGGCGCCCCCGCGCATCTTCGGCGACGACTACGCCACCGCGGACGGCACCTGCGTCCGCGACTACATCCACGTCGTCGACCTCGCCGAGGCCCATGTCGCCGCGGCGCACGCCCTGCAGTCCTCCCCCGGCCGCGACCTCACCCTCAACATCGGCCGCGGCGAAGGCGTTTCGGTCCGCGAGATGATCGACCGCATCAACGCCCTCACAGGCTACGACCGTCCCCCCACCGTCATGCCCCGCCGCCCGGGCGACCCCTCCCGCGTCGTCGCCTCCGCCGCCCGCGCCGCCACCGAACTCGGCTGGACCGCCAAGCACGACATCGAGGACATGATCAGCTCCGCCTGGGAGGGCTGGGTCCGCCTGCACCCGGAGGCGGCGCGCGCCTGAGAGCGGACGGGCCGCGATCTCACGTCTCCTGCCTCCGGTCCCCCACGACCGGCCGCCACTCCCGGACGGACCGCACCTCGACACCGGGTGTGCGGCGGTAGTAGGGGTCGTCCCGCAGCACCGCCTCCAGGGCCGGCCGGTCCAGGGCGAACACCAGGAGCGCTCCGCTGTCGTCGGCCCAGGGGCCTGCCGTGACGAGGCTTCCCTCGGCGTGCAGGCGGGCCAGGGTCTCGCGGTGGGCCGGGCGGGCGGCGAGGCGTTCGGGAGCGGGCGTGAAGGCGAGTTCCACGACGTGCACGGGGTTCCTCCTACGGCTGACCGGTTCGGTGAAGGGCAACTCCGGCGAGGCTAGGCTCGGCGTCCCGGCCCGGGCTGTATCGCGCGATACAGGCGGGCGCGGGGCCGGGTGAGGGGACGACGAGGGCGGAGGGCGCGGCATGGGCGGGGACGGCTGGCGACGACTGCGGGACGTGCCCCTGTTCACGGCGCTGCCGGACGAGGACCTGAGCGCCCTGTGGAGCGCGTCCGTACCGCGCCGCTACGACCGCGGAGAGACCCTGCGTGTCCAGGGCGCCCCCGCCGATCACCTGCTCGTGCTGCTGGAGGGCCGCACGGCCGCTTCCGCCACGACGGCGGGCGGGCGGGTCGTCGGGTTCGGCACCTGGGCGGCGCCCTGCGCGCTGGACAAGGTGGCGCTGCTCGACGGGGCGGGCCACACGGCGACGTTCACCGCGGTGTCCCCGTGCACCGTACGGGCCGTGCCGCGGGCCCGGTTCACGGCGCTGCTCGACGACTCGGCGGCGGTCCGCGCCCATGTGTTCCGCCTCCTGGCGGCCCAGGCGCGCGCCCAGCAGCACCGGCTGACGGACACGGTCGCGCTGCCGTGCGAGGCCCGCCTGGCCGCCTGGCTCCTGGAGCGGCAGGCCACCGCCGGCGAGGTCGTCCTGCCGGGCGGCCAGCGCGAACTGGCCGACCTCCTGGGCGTCACCCGCGTCACGGTGAACCGCGCCCTGTCCCGGCTCCGCCACGACGGCCTGATCCGCTGGGCCGATCCCGGCCGGGTCCGGATCGTCGCCCCGGAACTACTCGCGCTGCGCGCGGGCGGCGGCTGAAGCGCACCCGCTCGGTGCCGGGGGGCCGCTTCCGACCGCTTCCGCCCCGCGGTTCACAACGCCTTCGCGCTCACAGCGCCTTGAGCGCTCCCGCGGTGGCCCGGGTCAGGGCCTCCAGGTAGCCCTTCGGCAGCTTCGGGCTGCGGATCACCACCGAACGCCAGTACAGGGGGCCCGAGATGAGGTCCAGGGCGAGTTCCTCGTCGAAGCCGCGCCGGATCTCGCCCCGCTGCTCCGCCGCCACCACGATCTTGCTGGCCACGCCCTCCTGGCCCTCCCGCAGGGCCTTCTGAAGGGCCTCGGCGATCTCGGGGTTGCGGGCCGCCTCGGCCTGGAGGTCGGGGATGACCTGCGAGGCCACGGGGTGCCGCAGGGCGCGGGAGGTCACCTCGTACAGCAGCCTGAGGTCGCCCTCCAGGGAGCCCGTGTCCGGCACGGGCAGGCCCATCACCGCGATCGCGGACACCACGTCGAGCACCAGATGCAGCTTGGAGCGCCAGCGGCGGTACACCGCGGTCTTGCCGACGCCCGCGCGGCGCGCGATGCCCTCGATGGACATGCGCGCGTAGCCGACGGCCGCGAGCTCCTCGAAGACGGCCGCCCGAATGGCCTCCGTCACATCCTCCCGGAGCACGGCGGCTCCCGCGGGGGCCCGGCGGCGCGGACGCGTCTGCGGCTCCTCGGCGTTGGTCGTCATGCGCACCAGCATAGGGCGTTGCGACGAAACGGTCCCGTCCCCTCGTAATCCGTCACGACGAAACGGTTGCGTTCCGACGTCCGATCGGCCTACGCTCACGTTGCGACGATACGGTCCCGTCCCGACGTAAGAGAACGTGAAGAGAAGCGTAAGAAAACGCCGGGCGACAGGCCCATCGGCCGCACCGGCACCACGCTTCACCCCCACGCCCCACACCACCCCCCGAGCGAAAGCAGCGGATGTGAGTCAGGTCCTCCACACACCGCCCCCGACGACGGCACCCGCCGCCGACGACGACCTCACGGCCCTCGCCACGCGCCACGGTCTCTCGGTCAGCGGTGCCCGCCCCTCGCTGCCCGAGTACGTCCGCCAGCTGTGGGCGCGGCGCCACTTCATCGCCGCGTTCTCGACGGCCAAGCTCACCGCCCAGTACAGCCAGGCGAAGCTGGGCCAGGTCTGGCAGGTGATGACCCCGCTGTTGAACGCGGCGGTCTACTACTTCATCTTCGGCATCCTGCTCGGCACCAAGAAGGGCGTGCCGGACTACATCCCGTTCCTGGTCACGGGCGTGTTCATCTGGACGTTCACGCAGAGCTCGATCATGGCGGGCACCCGGGCGATCTCCGGCAACCTCGGCCTCGTGCGCGCCCTGCACTTCCCGCGGGCGGCCCTGCCGATCTCCTTCTGCCTCCAGCAGCTCCAGCAGCTGCTGTTCTCGATGGCGGCCCTGGTCGTCATCCTGCTCTGCTTCGGTGTGCCGCTCTCCGCCTCCTGGCTGCTGGCGATCCCGGCCCTGGTGCTCCAGTTCACCTTCAACACCGGCGTCTCGATGATCATGGCCCGGTTCGGGGCGACGACGCCGGACATCGCCCAGCTGATGCCGTTCGTCCTGCGCACGTGGATGTACGTCTCCGGCGTGATGTGGAGCATCGACCACCTGGCCAAGGGCCATCACAGCTGGCCGTCCTGGGTGGTCCCCGTCCTCCAGGCCAACCCGGCGGCCATCTACATCGACCTGATGCGCTACTCCCTGATCGACAGCTTCCACTCCAGCCAACTGCCGCACCACGTGTGGGCGATCGCGATCGGCTGGGCCCTGCTCGCCGGAGTCGGCGGCTTCATCTACTTCTGGAAGGCTGAGGAGACGTACGGCCGTGGCTGACAACGAGAACATCCCCACCGTGGTCGTCGACGGCGTCGACATCGTCTACCGGGTCAACGGCACCGGCGCCGGCAAGGGCTCCGCCACCGCCGCCCTCAACCGCATGCTGCGCCGCAAGCAGACCGAGAAGGCGGCGGGCGTCCGCAAGGTGCACGCCGTGAAGAAGGTGTCCTTCGTCGCGTACAAGGGCGAGGCGATCGGCCTGATCGGCACCAACGGTTCCGGCAAGTCGACCCTGCTGAAGGCGGTCGCGGGCCTGCTCCCGGTGGAGAACGGCCGGATCTACACCCACGGCCAGCCCTCCCTCCTCGGCGTCAACGCGGCCCTGATGAACGACCTCACCGGCGAGCGCAACGTCTACCTCGGCGGCCTCGCCATGGGCATGTCCCGCGAGCAGGTCAGGGACCGTTACGAGGAGATCGTCGACTTCTCCGGCATCAACGAGAAGGGCGACTTCATCACCCTGCCGATGCGCACCTACTCCTCCGGCATGGCGGCCCGCCTCCGCTTCTCCATCGCCGCCGCCAAGGACCACGACGTCCTGCTCATCGACGAGGCCCTCGCCACCGGCGACCGCTCCTTCCAGAAGCGGTCCGAGTCCCGGATCCGTGAGCTGCGCAAGCACGCGGGCACGGTGTTCCTGGTCAGCCACAGCAACAAGTCGATCCGCGACACCTGCGACCGCGTGCTGTGGCTGGAGCGCGGCGAACTGCGCATGGACGGCCCGACCGACGAGGTCCTGGAGGCCTACGAGGCCTTCACCGGCGGCCCGGACAAGGCCAGGCCGAAGGCGGCCTAGCCGAGACCCGGCCCAGCCGAAGCCCGGGCACGCCTGGGCGAGGAAAGGGCGCCCCGAGCCGATCAGGCCCGGGGCGCCCTTCCGTGTCGTACCGCCTACGAATGCGTCCGCAGCAGCGTCCGCATGGTCCGCATCGCCACGGACAGGTTCGCCAGGTCGAACGTCTCCGAGCCCTGGATCTCGTCCAGGGTCGTGCGCGCCCGGCCGAGGATCGCCGCGTTCTTCTCCTCCCAGGCCTTGAAGCGCTGCTCGGGAGTCGAGGTGCCGTTGCCGACGGCGAGCACGTCCGAGGTCAGCGCCGAGTGGGCCGCGTACAGGTCCTCGCGGATGGAGGCGCGGGCCATGGACTGCCAGCGGTCGGCGCGGGGCAGCTCGATGATGCGGTCCATGAGCTGGGTCATGTGCAGCCGGTCGGCGAGGTCGTAGTAGACCTCGGCGACGTCCATCGGGTCCCGGCCCATGCGGTCGCCCACCGAGACGATGTCGAGCGTCGGGAAGGCGGAGGAGAACCCGGCCACACGGGTGGCGAGTTCGACCGGGACCCCGGCGGCGCTCAGCTCGTCGTAGATCTTCTGGTACCACTCCAGGTCCGCGCCCTTGAGCAGCTTCGGCAGCTGCGACCACACCAGCTCGACGCGGTCGCCGAAGAAGTCGACGGTCTCGGCGAGCTGGAGCGGCTGCGGCCGGTTGTTGAGCAGCCAGCGGGTGCCGCGCTCCACCAGCCGGCGCGAGTGCAGCCGGATACGGGTCTGTACGGCGGCCTCGACCCGGTTGTCGAGCTCCTCGACCCCGTCCCACACGACGCCGGAGCGGAAGATCGCCCGGGCCGCGGTCTGCGCCCGCACGATCTCCTCCAGCGAGGCGCCGGTCTCCTCGCGCAGGCGGTGCAGATAGGTCGTACCGCCCGTGTTGACCGTGTCGTTGACCAGGACGGTCGTGGTGATCTCGCGGTGCAGCGGGTGGCCGTCGATGCGCTCGGCGAACTGCTCGCGCAGCGCGGCCGGGAAGTACGTGTGCAGCAGGCCGCGCAGGTACGGGTCGTCGGGCAGCGAGGTGTGCAGCAGTTCCTCGGCGACCGTGATCTTCGTGTACGCCAGCAGGACGGCCGTCTCCGGGCTGGTCAGCCCCTGTCCCGCGCCGAGCCGTTCACGGATCTGGCGGTCGGTGGGCAGGAACTCCAGTGCACGGTCCAGGAGGCCCTCGCGCACCAGGTGACGCAGGTAGCGCTGCTGGGCGTGGAGCATGTCCTTGGACTGGGCGAGGGCGTTGGCGATGGCCGTGTTCTGCGCGTAGTTGTTGCGCAGGACCAGGTGGCCGACCTCGTCGGTCATCTCGGCGAGCAGCTTGTTGCGCTGCTTGACGGTCATGTCGCCGTCCGCGACCAGGCCGTTGAGCAGGATCTTGATGTTCACCTCGTGGTCGGAGGTGTCCACGCCCGCGCTGTTGTCGATGGCATCGGTGTTGATCCTGCCGCCGTGCAGCGCGAACTCGATCCGGCCGAGCTGGGTCAGGCCCAGGTTGCCGCCCTCGCCGACGACCTTGACGCGCAGGTCGGCGCCGTCGACGCGGATCGGGTCGTTGGCCTTGTCGCCGACGTCCGCGTGCGTTTCGGTGCTCGCCTTCACGTACGTCCCGATGCCGCCGTTCCACAGCAGGTCGACCGGTGCCTTGAGGATCGCCTTCATCAGGTCGGCCGGTGTCATCTTGGCGACCTTGCCCTCGATACCGAGGGCCTCACGGATGTGCGCGTTGACCGGGATCGCCTTGGCGGTGCGCGGGAAGACGCCGCCGCCCGCGGAGATGAGGCCGGTGTCGTAGTCGGCCCAGCTGGAGCGGGGCAGTTCGAAGACGCGGCGGCGCTCGGCGTAGGAGGTGGCCGCTTCCGGCTTCGGGTCGATGAAGATGTGCCGGTGGTCGAAGGCGGCGACCAGGCGGATGTGCTCGCTGAGCAGCATGCCGTTGCCGAACACGTCACCGGACATGTCGCCGATGCCGACGACCGTGAAGTCCTCGGCCTGCGTGTTCACGCCCAGCTCCTGGAAGTGCCGCTTGACGGACTCCCAGGCACCGCGGGCGGTGATGCCCATGCCCTTGTGGTCGTAGCCGGCCGAGCCGCCGGAGGCGAAGGCGTCGCCGAGCCAGAAGTTGTACTGCTCGGCCACCCCGTTGGCGATGTCGGAGAAGGTCGCGGTGCCCTTGTCGGCGGCGACCACGAGGTAGGTGTCGTCCTCGTCGTGCCGGACCACGTCGGCGGGCGGGACGACCTCGCCGGCCACCATGTTGTCGGTGATGTCGAGCAGCGCGGAGATGAACGTCTTGTAGCTGGCGACCCCCTCGGCGAGCCAGGCGTCCCGGTCCACGCTCGGGTCGGGCAGCTGCTTGGCGACGAAGCCGCCCTTGGCGCCGACCGGCACGATGACGGTGTTCTTCACCATCTGCGCCTTGACCAGGCCGAGGATCTCGGTCCGGAAGTCCTCACGCCGGTCGGACCAGCGCAGCCCGCCGCGCGCGACCTTCCCGAACCTGAGATGCACGCCCTCGACGCGCGGCGAGTACACCCAGATCTCGTACGCCGGCCGCGGCGCCGGCAGATCGGGGATGGCCTGCGGGTCGAACTTCATGGAGACGTAGTCGTGCGGCTTGCCGCCCGCCGCCTCCTGGAAGAAGTTCGTGCGCAGCGTCGCCTTGATGACGGTGAGGAAGGACCGCAGGATCCGGTCCTCGTCGAGACTCGCGACCTGGTCGAGGGCCGCGTCGACCTCTTCCAGCAGGGCGTCCACGATCTCGTGCCCGGCGCGCTGCCGGTCCGGCGACATCCGCGCCTCGAACAGGGAGACGAGCAGCCGGGTGGTGTGGACGTTGTTGCGGAGGGTGTCCTCCATGTAGTCCTGGCTGAACGTCGAGCCCGCCTGCCGCAGGTACTTCGCGTACGCCCGCAGCACCATCGCCTGACGCCAGTTCAGGCCGGCGCTCAGCACCAGGGCGTTGAACCCGTCGTTCTCCGCCTGACCGGTCCAGGTGGCGGCGAAGGCGTCCTGGAACCGCTCGCGTCCGTCGTCGCCGAGGTAGTCGCCGCTCCCGCTCTTCGGCTGGGGCATGCGCAGCCCGAAGTCGTAGATCCAGGCCACGCTCCGGTCGGAGCAGCGCAGTTCGTACGGCCGCTCGTCCACGACCTCGACGCCGAGCCGGCTGAGGACCGGCAGCACCGCGGACAGGGAGATGGAGTCACCCTTGCGGTAGATCTTGAACCGGCGCTCCTCGGGCGCGGAGCCCACGGGCTCGTACAGGCTGAGCGCGAAGCTCTTCTCCTCGCTGAGCTGTTCGAGGTTCGCGAGGTCGGCGACCGCGGCACGCGGATTGTGGTCGGCCTTGTAGCCCTCGGGAACGGCGTTGCCGTAGCGGCGCAGCAGTTCGGCGGCGCGCTCCTCGCCGAACTCGGCGTTGAGCGCCTCCGCGAAGCCGTCCGCCCAGGACCGCGCGGCCTCCACCAGACGCGCCTCGATGCGGTCCTTGTCGGCGTCGGACAGCTCCGGCAGCTCGGTGCCCTGCGCGACCCGGACGACGAAGTGCAGCCGGGAGAGGATCGACTCGGTGTTCCAGGCGGTGAAGTCGACGCTGGTACCGCCGAGTTCCTCCTTGAGGATGTCGATGATCCGCAGGCGGACGCCGGTGGTGTACCGGTCGCGGGGCAGGTACACGAGGGCCGAGTAGTAGCGGCCGTACTCGTCCTGGCGCAGGTACAGCCGCAGCCGCCTGCGCTCCTGGAGGTACAGGACCGAGGTGACGATGGCCTGCAACTCGTCGGGCGGGGTCTGAAAGAGCTCGTCCCGCGGGTAGGTCTCCAGGATCTGGAGCAGGTCGCGCCCGTCATGGCTGTTGGGCGAGAACCCGGCACGCTCCAGCACCTCGGAGACCTTGCGCCGGATGACGGGCACCCGGCGCACCGACTCGGTGTACGCGGCCGAGGAGAACAGCCCGAGGAAACGCCGCTCGCCCACCACATTGCCGTCGGCGTCGAACTTCTTGACCCCGATGTAGTCGAGGTACGACGGCCGGTGCACGGTGGCCCGGCTGTTGGCCTTGGTCAGCACCAGGAGCTTGTGCTCGCGGGCCTTGGCCCGGGCGTCGGCCGGCAGCCGCTCGAAGGACGGGCTGACGGGGTGGCTCTCGCCGTCGGCGTGGTGCGGGTCGGAGCGCAGGATGCCGAGGCCGGTGCCGGGGACGGCGGCCAGGGAGTCGTCCTGCCGCAGTTGGTACTCGCGGTAGCCGAGGAAGGTGAAGTGGTCGGCGGCCAGCCAGCGCAGCAGCTCGCGGGCCTCCTCGATCTCCTGCTCGCGCAGGTCCGAGGCGATGGGCTCCTTCGGCAGTTCGTCGGCCATGCGCAGGGCCGCGTCCCGCATCTTGTCCCAGTCCTCGACGGCCTCGCGGGCGTCCGACAGGACGCGCAGCAGGTCGGCGGTGATCTGCTTCAGGTCTCCGCGGTCGGTCTCACGGTCGATCTCTACGTGGATCCAGGACTCGGTGTACGCGTCGTGCGGGAGGTCGCCGGCGGCCGGTGCGGTGAGCACCTCGATGAGCTTGCCGGTGACATCGCGCCGGACGACGATCTGGGGGTGGATGACGACGTGGATGCCGCGTCCCTGCCGCGTCAGTTCGTTCGTCACCGAGTCCACGAGGAAGGGCATGTCGTCGGTGACCACCTCGACGACGGAGTGGCTGCACGTCCAGCCGTTCTCCTCGACGGTCGGGGTGTGCACCCGCACGTTGGCCGTACCCTGCGGGCGGGTTTCGGCCAGCCGGTAGTGCGAGAGTGCGGCGCCGAAGACGTCGACCGGTTCGCGGTCGCCGAGGTCCTCCGGGGCGGTGTGCAGGTAGTAGCGCTGGAGGAACGCGAGCACGGTCTCGCTGTCCGGGGTGCCGGATGTGCTCGCGTCCGTCGTCCCGGTCGGTAGGTGCCCCCCGACCGGGCTGTTCTCAGCTACCCGGGCGGCCCTCTCGAGCAGCTCGGCCTTGGCTTCGTCCAGCTTGGTCTGCATTGTCCTCTGGCTCCTGTCGCGCGCCGTTGCGTGACGTAGAAGGAAGTACGGTCTCTTCCCCTGCGGCTCGACGCCACGGCCCGGGGTCTCCGGTCTGGTCCGACGCTATGCCGCAAGATGAGATGAGCGGTGAAATATGAGCCACTTTTGAGCTGCCCGGGGAGTGTGACGCTACTCTCTGCGGCGCCCGTCCCCAGGTGGCGTGTGGCGTCCTGGGAGCCGTGGCGGCCCCCTCCCGCCCGCGAAGACCAGCGACCGCCGCCCGGCCACGGAGGTGTTCCGTGCTTTCCGGGCGCGGGGCGGGGGCAGCAGTGCCCCCGCGAGCTATCGCGCTGATCACGCCACCAGGCTATCGCTCCTTACAGGGGCCCCGTCATGAGCCGGATGTGTACAAAACCAGGGGTGGAACTTCGACACTTTGCACAAGTCCCCCGCCTCCGTCCGCCGACAGCGCTCTCCGTCCGTCCCCGGCCCGCCTCCCCTCCGCACCCGCCTTCGCGCGCCCCCTTGGCAAGTCGGCGCCCCGGATGCACGTTGCCGACATGACCGCGAAAATCCTCATCGTCACCGGCGACGCAGCAGAGTCGCTGGAGGTCCTGTACCCCTACCAGCGCCTCCGCGAGGAGGGCTACGACGTCCATATCGCCGCCCCCGCCCGCAAGAAGCTCCGGTTCGTGGTCCACGACTTCGAACCCGGCTTCGACACCTACACCGAGAAACCCGGCTACTCCTGGCCCGCCGATCTGGCCTTCGCCGAGGTCGATCCCGGCCAGTACGCCGCTCTCGTCATCCCCGGCGGCCGCGCTCCCGAGTACCTGCGCAACGACCCCGAACTCCGCAAGATCCTCAAGTCCTTCTTCGACTCCGACAAACCCGTCGCCCAGATCTGCCACGGCCCGCTGCTCACCGCCGCGGTCGACGGCCTCCGCGGCCGCCGCGTCACGGCGTACCCCGCTCTGGAACTGGACATGCAGGCCGCCGGCGCCACCTTCCAGGACGCCGAGACCGTCGTGGACGGCACCCTCGTCTCCGCCCGGGCCTGGCCGGACCACTCCCGCTGGATGCGGGAGTTCCTGACGGTGCTGCGGGCGAAGGCACCGGTGACGTGACGTGACGGACGGGGCGGCGGGCGGTCGCCGCATGCCCGCACGTCTCCAGGCCCCCAGGCCAGACGCCTTACGCCGCCAGCCGCTGCGCCTCCACCACGGCCTCCTCCAGCGAGTCCACGACCGGCACCCCCACCGCTTCCAGGCTCACCCGACTGTGCGACCCCCCGGTGTACAGGACGGCCCGAGCCCCCACGTGCAGAGCCGCCACCGCGTCATCCGCGGCGTCCCCGATCACCACCGTACGAGTGGGATCCACGTCGGCGAGCGCCGCGAGATGCCGCACCATGTGCTCCGCCTTGCTTCCCCCGGACGGCCCGGTCCGCCCGTCGACGCGTATGAAGTGCGCCTCGATCCCGAACCCGCGCACCAGCGGCACGAGTTCGTCATGGACGTACATGCTGAGGAGGGACTGGCTGCCACCCGCCGACCGCCACCCCGCGAGCAGCTCCGCCACTCCCGCCGTGAGCCCGCACCCCACCCGATGCTCGGCGTAGTACCGGTGGAAGGTCTCGTCCATGACCAACCACTCGGCCTCGGTGGGCAACCGACCCATCAGCCGCTCGTAGAACTTCGGCACCGGCACGCAGTACAGCGCCCGGTACTGCTCCATCGTGATCGGCGCCAGCCCCAACTCCGCGAACGCCGCGTTCGTCGCCCCGATGATCGCGTCATTGTCATGGAACAGCGTGCCGTTCCAGTCCCAGACAATGTGCGCGTCGCTCTGCTTCCCCATGACAAAAACGGTACCCGCCACCACTGACAATCAAGAGACCCGGAGGTCGGAGCAGAGGCCGGAGAGGGAGAGAGGGGAAGGAGCCCGGCGGCCGCCGCCGCGGGCGGAGGTTCAGTCCCCCAGCCCCACCAGGTTCGGAATCTCCTGCGTCGCGAACCACAGCAGTTCGTGGTCCTCGGCCCCGTCCACCACGAACTGCGCGTCGTCGTCCCCGCTGTCCGCCGCCCCGAGCGCCTCGGCCGCCGCGGTCACGTCCGCCTCCGCGTCATCCGCGTCGACGTGCACGGCCGCCGCCTTGCCCAGCGGTACGGCCCCGGCGATCCGCACCTCACCGAGCGCCGCTGAATCCAGTGCCCGGTCGGGGTCGGCGGTCGCCGTACCGTCGGGCACGTCCACGGCGACGACGACCCGGCGTCGAGCCGCCCCCGGATCCAACGCCACCAGCCGCAGCGAGGCCAGCGCGGCCCGGTTCAGCGCCGCGTACTCCAGTTCCTCGATGTCGTCGGAGAGGTACCACTCGCGCAACGCGGGCGTGACCGCGTAGGCGGTGGTCGGCCCGCTCCCCAGCTCTCCCGTCTTGTACGCCTCGGCGAGCCCGGGAAGGGTCAGGGGGACGTAGACGCGCATGGCCGGCCGCTTTCGTCGTCGGTTGAGTGGTCGTCGGAGGGACTCCGCACGGGTTCCGGGAGGACGGTCGGCGTCTCCCGAAGACCTTCAGGATACGTGCGTGGCGTCCCCTTTCGAGTCCCTGCCCACGCCCCCTGGACCGTCAACCGGCCGCCGCGAAACTCACCCGCCCCACCCTCGTTCTCGTGGGCTTTTGCCCACCCGGACCACCCTGATAGGTGAACCGGCCGACCGCCCCGACCGGGACCCGAGTCTCCTTGCCGTCGCACCCCGTGACCCCGTACAAGATCCCCAAGCCAGAAGTTACCGCCCGGTACCACCCGGGCCGACCGAACGGGGACCGCCATGACCAAGGTCATGACCAGGGCGAACCACCAGCCGGGCACCCGCCCGCCGAACCGCCGCGACCTCCGCCGCCCGGGCGGTACACCGCCTCGCACGCCGGGTGGCGGTCCCGCCCGCACCACGGCCCCGGGCGGCCGGCCTCCGGGCTCACCGGGCGGCGGAAGGTCCGCCCGCACCAGGCCCGCGGACAGCCGCCCACCGACCCTCACGGCCCCCTCCACCCCGACCGTCCCCGCCCAGGTCCCCCGCAGGCCTATGGTCCCGCAACCCCGCCCCACCGACCGCTTCGCCGATCTCCTCCTCGCGGTCCTCAGCGGCCGCCGCCCCGTCCACTGCATGCTCCGCCACACCGCGGGCCGCGCCTACGACGAACTGGCGTGGCTCGCCGAACGCGGCCCCCTGCGCACCACCCGAGGCACCATGCCCGTCGTACGCGACATCGGCTACGAGGTCACCCGCCCCGGCGCCATCGAGGCGTTCGCCCGTATCGGCGCCGGCGACCAGCTGCGCGCCATGGCCTTCCGGCTGGAACAGGGCCCCGATCTGCGCTGGCGCTGCACAGCGGTGGAACTGGGCGGCCCCCGCAGGCCCCACGCGGACGACGGCTGACCCGGCACAGGTGGCTTGCCCCCCGCCCCCCAACCACACTGCGTCCGGGCACACGCAAGGGCCGGGCCCCCCTCGGGTGACCCGGCCCTTCACTCCGCTACGGCGCCACAGGCGGCCGCACCGTCACATCACTTCCGGCGACTCACTTCTTACGACGCCGACCACCACGGGACTGCTTGCGACGCTCCGCACGCGTGAGGCCGTCGGACTCCGAACGCACCGGCTCGTCCTCGGCGAAGTCGCCCTCGACGACACCGCCTTCACCGTCCACGGTCGGCGCGGAGAAGTGCAGCTCACGCCGCTGCGGCACATCGAGACCCTTCGCGCGGATCTCGGGACGCGCGCCCGCCTGCGCCGGCACCGCGTCCTGCTTGTCGAGCGACGGCTTGGCGTCCTCGACCGGGACCTCCTCGACCTGCTGCTCGACCTGGACCTCCAGGTTGAACAGGTAGCCGACGGACTCCTCCTTGATGCCCTCCATCATGGCGGTGAACATGTCGAAGCCCTCGCGCTGGTACTCCACCAGCGGGTCCTTCTGCGCCATCGCGCGCAGGCCGATGCCCTCCTGGAGGTAGTCCATCTCGTAGAGGTGCTCGCGCCACTTGCGGTCCAGGACCGACAGCACGACCCGGCGCTCCAGCTCACGCATGATCTCGGAGCCGAGCTGCGCCTCACGCTCCGCGTACTGGTCGTGGATGTCGTCCTTGATGGACTCGGAGATGAACTCGGCGGTCAGCCCGGCCCGGTCGCCGGCCGCCTCCTCCAGCTCCTCGACGGTGACCTTCACCGGGTAGAGCTGCTTGAACGCGCCCCACAGCCGGTCGAGGTCCCAGTCCTCCGGGAAGCCCTCGGCGGTCTCCGCACCGACGTAGGCGTCGATGGTGTCGTCCATGAAGTGCTGCACCTGCTCGTGCAGGTCCTCGCCCTTCAGGACACGGCGCCGCTCGCCGTAGATGACCTCGCGCTGGCGGTTGAGGACCTCGTCGTACTTCAGGACGTTCTTACGGGTCTCGAAGTTCTGCTGCTCGACCTGCGACTGGGCGGACGCGATCGCGCGCGTGACCATCTTGTTCTCGATCGGCACGTCGTCCGGGACGTTCGCCATCGACATCACACGCTCGACCATCTGGGCCTTGAACAGGCGCATCAGGTCGTCGCCGAGGGAGAGGTAGAAGCGGGACTCGCCCGGGTCGCCCTGACGGCCGGAACGACCGCGCAGCTGGTTGTCGATACGGCGCGACTCGTGCCGCTCGGTGCCGAGGACGTAGAGGCCGCCGAGGTCCTTGACCTCCTCGAACTCCGTCTTGACCGCCTGCTCGGCGTTCTTCAGGGCGGCGGGCAGGGCCGCGGCCCACTCCTCGATGTGCTCCTCGGGGTCGAGGCCGCGCTGGCGCAGCTCCGCCTCGGCGAGGTCCTCGGGGTTGCCGCCGAGCTTGATGTCCGTACCACGGCCGGCCATGTTCGTCGCCACGGTCACGGCGCCCTTGCGGCCGGCCTGGGCGACGATCGTCGCCTCACGGTCGTGCTGCTTGGCGTTCAGCACCTCGTGCTGGATGCCGCGCTTGGACAACTGCTGCGACAGGTACTCGGACTTCTCGACCGACGTCGTACCGACGAGGATCGGCTGGCCCTTCTCGTGCTTCTCGGCGATGTCGTCGACGACCGCCTCGAACTTCGCGACCTCGGTGCGGTAGATCAGGTCCGACTGGTCCTTGCGGATCATCGGCCGGTTGGTCGGGATCGGCACCACGCCGAGCTTGTAGATCTGGTGGAACTCGGCGGCCTCGGTCATCGCCGTACCGGTCATGCCGCACAGACCGGGCTGTTCCTTGTCGTTGTGGTCGTGGCGCTTGTAGAGGCGGAAGAAGTTCTGGAGGGTGATCGTGGCGAGCGTCTGGTTCTCGTCCTTGATGTCCACCCCTTCCTTCGCCTCGATCGCCTGGTGCATGCCCTCGTTGTAGCGGCGGCCGGCGAGGATACGGCCGGTGTGCTCGTCGACGATCATGACTTCGCCGTCCATGACGACGTAGTCCTTGTCCTTCTTGAAGAGCTCCTTCGCCTTGATGGCGTTGTTCAGGTAGCCCACCAGAGGCGTGTTGACCGACTCGTAGAGGTTGTCGATGCCCAGCCAGTCCTCGACCTTGCTGACACCGGACTCGTGGATGGCGACCGTGCGCTTCTTCTCGTCGACGTCGTAGTCGCCGGTCTCCTCGACGCCCTTGAGCGGGTTGCCGGCCTCGCCCCGCTTCAGGCGGGTGACCAGCTTGGCGAAGTCGCCGTACCACTTGGTGGCCTGGTCGGCCGGACCGGAGATGATCAGCGGCGTACGGGCCTCGTCGACGAGGATGGAGTCGACCTCGTCGACGATGGCGAAGTTGTGGCCGCGCTGGACGAGCTCGTCATGGGACCAGGCCATGTTGTCTCGCAGGTAGTCGAAGCCGAACTCGTTGTTCGTGCCGTAGGTGATGTCGCACGCGTACTGCTCACGACGCTGGGACGGCGTCATGTTCGCGAGGATGCAGCCGACTTCCAGGCCCAGGAACTTGTGGACCCGGCCCATCATCTCGGAGTCGCGCTCGGCCAGGTAGTCGTTCACCGTGATCAGGTGGACGCCCTTGCCGGACAGCGCGTTCAGATACGCGGGCAGGGTGCCGACGAGGGTCTTGCCCTCACCGGTCTTCATCTCGGCGACGTAGCCGAGGTGGAGGGCGGCGCCGCCCATGATCTGCACGTCGTAGTGGCGCTGGCCAAGAACGCGCTTGGCGGCCTCACGGACGGTGGCGAACGCCTCGGGCAGCAGGTCGTCCAGGGTCTCGCCGTCGGCGTAGCGCTGCTTGTACTCCTCGGTGAGGGCGCGCAGCTCGGCGTCGGAGAGGTCGACGAAGTCCTCTTCGATGGAGTTGACCTGGTCCGCGATGCGGTGCAGCTTGCGCAGGATCTTGCCTTCGCCTGCACGCATGATCTTCGAGAGGACGGACACGGGGCTTGGTCTCCTTGCCGGTCGGGCCTGGGACGGTCGGTTGCCATGTGACTCACTGAGCAACGGCCATCGTATGCGAGGACCCCACCGCGCCGGGAGGCCTGCCGGGTAGGCCGACTGTCAGCTCTTTCCATTCTGCTTCACAGGGGACAACGGTCGGGGTACGCGGATGGTGCCGCGACCCGGCCACGAATTGCGCGAATTGTGATCGCCCGCTCACACACGGCGAAAAGATGGCGCGCTCATCGGCCTCCTGAGCAGAATCGGCCGATGGACCCCGTCACGCTCACCACCGGCCGTCTCCTGTTGCGCACGGTCGGCCCGCAGGACACCGACGTCGTGTACGCCGCCGCCCAGGATCCCGAGATCCAGCGCTGGACCACGATCCCGGTCCCGTACCTGCCCGAGCACGCCCGCAGCTTCACGGACCAACTGGTCCCGGAGGGCTGGGCGAACGGCTCGATGCTCACCTGGGGTCTCTTCCTCCCCGAAGGGGAGGAGTTGGTGGGCATGCTCAGCCTCACCATGCGCACCCTGGGCGCGGCCGAGGTCGGTTTCTGGAGCGCCGGGCGACATCGTGGCCGCGGCTACGTCACCGAGGCCGTTCTCGCCGTGGCCCGCTGGGCCTTCACCGACCTCTCGCTCGACCGCGTGGAATGGCGGGCGGAGGTCGGCAACACGGCCTCCCGCGCGGTCGCGGAACGCGCCGGGTTCGTCATCGAGGGCGTCATGCGCTCCGCGATCATCCACCGGGGCGCCCGCCGGGACTGCTGGGTGGGCGCGCTCCTCCCGTCGGACCTCGCGCTGCCGTCGACGGCGCCCTATCTGCCGGCGCCGGTGCAGCCGGCCTAGCCGTCGGCGCGGGCAGGGCGTCACCGCGGGCCGGCCGTCACCGCGCGCATTTCTGGACGAATCAGCAGCTCAGCACCCGTTGTCAGTGCCACCCCCTATCGTGCGGCCCATGACCACCCCGCCTCCGACCATCCAGCTCTCGGCAGACGAGGCCCGCCGCATCGTCCTGCGGGCACAGGGCTTCCTGGGCGCCCCCGACCGCAAGGCCGGCGTCCGCGGCATCCTCCGTCATCTGGGTGCGGTCCAACTCGACACCATCTCGGTCCTCGCCCGCTCCCACGAGCTCATCCCCTACGCCCGCCTGGGAGCCGTGGACCGCAGGACCGTCGAGAAGGCCTACTGGACAGACACACACGCCTTCGAGTACTGGTCCCACGCCGCCTGCATCCTCCCCATCGAGGAATGGCCCCACTTCGCCTTCCGCCGCCGCTCCTACCGCAGCCGCCCGCACTGGAACCACCAGCTCCCGGACGGCGTCTACGACCAGGTCATCAAGCAGCTCCGCGCCGAAGGCCCCCTCACCGCGACGGAGTTGGGCGGCGCGAAGAGGACCAGCGAGTGGTGGGACTGGTCCGGCACGAAGGTCGCCGTCGAGCGCGCCCTGATGTACGGCGAGGTGGTCTGCGTCGAGCGCCGCGGCTGGAAGCGCGTCTACGACCTCGCCGAACGCGCGGTGCCGGACTCCCTCCTGCACGACGACCTGGACGACACCGAGTGCCTGCGCCGCCTGGTCCGCCTGGCCGGCCAGTCCCTGGGCGTCGGTACCCGCGCCGACATCGCCGACTACCACCGCCTCAAGGGCGAGCAGGTCGACGCGGTGATC
Source organism: Streptomyces lincolnensis (assembly GCF_001685355.1). Taxonomy (GTDB): domain Bacteria; phylum Actinomycetota; class Actinomycetes; order Streptomycetales; family Streptomycetaceae; genus Streptomyces; species Streptomyces lincolnensis. The sequence goes on from NZ_CP016438.1 coordinate 4,056,567, forward strand.
GCCGACTCGGGCCTGGTCCCGGTCACCGTCGAGGGCTGGGGAAAGCCCGCCTGGGCCGACCCCGCGGCCCTGGAGACACCCCCGCGCGGCCGCCACCGCACGACGCTCCTGTCCCCCTTCGACTCCCTCATCTGGGAGCGCGCCCGCACGGAACGCGTCTTCGGCTTCACCCACCGCCTGGAGGCGTACGTCCCCAAGCCGAAGCGGGTGTACGGCTACTTCGCGATGCCGGTGCTCGCCGGCGGCCACCTCGTCGGACGGGTGGACCCTGCCCGCGAGGGCCGCACCCTGGTCGCCAAGCAGGTCACGCTGGACGGCCCGAAGGCCGTTCCGGCGGTCGCGCAGGCTCTGGTCGAGGCGGCGAGCTGGGTGAACTGCACGGACGTACGCGTGGAAAAGGTGGCGGCCCCGGAACTCCGCGAGGCCCTGGCGCGGGAAGTCACCCGCGCAACGCCCTGACCCCGTCGGGCTCTTACCCGCCCTTACCTCTCACCCGTCCTTACCGGATTTCGAGGATCTTCTCCCGCATCGCGTACACCACGGCCTCCATCCTGGAGTGCAGTTGCAGCTTCTCCAGGATGTTGCGCACATGGTTCTTCACGGTGTTCTCGGAGATGAACAACTCCTTGGCGATGTCCCGGTTGTTCATCCCCGTGGCGACGAGCTTGAGGACTTCCAGCTCACGGTCCGTCAGCCGGGGCGCCGGCACGAGTCGGCGCTCGTCGGTGCGCTGGATCATCGACTTGAACTCGGTGAGCAGTTTCGACGCCATGGAGGGGCTGATCTGCGACTGTCCGTCGGCGACCGCGCGAATGGCGGTGGCCACCTCGTCGGTGGAGATCTCCTTGAGGAGATATCCGGTGGCACCCGCCTTGATCGCGTCGTAGAGATCGGCTTCCTCATCGCTGATCGTCAGCATGATGATCTTCGCGCTGGGCGCGACCTCCTTGATGGAGGTGCATGCCTCGATCCCGCCCCGCTTGGGCATCCGCACGTCCATCAGCACGATGTCCGGCAGCAGGTCGGCGGCCTTGTCGACGGCCTCGGCGCCGTCCCCGGCCTCGCCCACGACCTGGATGTCCTCCTCGGCCGCGAGCACGATCTCCAGGCCACGGCGGAAGAGGGCGTGGTCGTCCACCACCAGGACACGGATCGGCTCCTTGCGTGGAGAGCCCTCGTCCGGCCCCATGCCGACGGCGCCGTCGCCGGCGTCCTCGTCCTGCATCGGTCCGAAGCTGTCCGCCATCGTTCCTCCCCCTGAAGGCTGTGGCCCGTGGTCCTGCGCCATCGCCAACCCAAGGCTTCGGCCCACCGGTTGGGCCGATGAGGCCATGATTTCACGCTTGGACGACACTGCGGTGACAGAGCAGGGCGCGAAGTGGTCGCACACGGGTGCCCCTGGGGGCGCACACGCGCACCAGGGGCACCTGCTCAACCGTCTGCCGGGTGATCAGCCACCCAGTGTGCCCCCTGCCGCCGGGGGTTGCGCCTGGGTGACCATCGGGTCCGTGCTGAGGTGGATGACGCCGTAGTCGTAGGCGTGCCGCCGGTAGACGACACTCGGTTCCTTGGTCTCGGAGTCGATGAAGAGGTAGAAGTCGTGGCCGACCAGTTCCATCTCGTAGAGGGCCTGGTCGAGGGTCATCGGGGAAGCGACGTGGGTCTTCTCACGGACGACCAGAGGGCCTTCACCCTTGATCTCCAGCGAGCCGATCTTCTTGGTGGGCACTCCGTCGGGTTCTTCCTCCCGAACGGTGTGGCCGTTGCCGTTGAGCGTCGCCGCGCCCGGAACGTGGTCGGGGACCTCGGCCGCCGTGAGTCGGCGTGCGCCGCGACGTGTGTGGCGCTTGTCGTGCTGCTTGCGCAGGCGGGCGTCCAGCTTCTCCGCCGCCAGGTCGAGTGCCGCGTACGGGTCGCTGGCTGCCGCCTCCGCCCGGATCACCGGACCGCGGGAGCGGAGCGTGATCTCCACTCGGTCACAGCGGTCGGCCTGTCGGGGGTTCGGCTCCTTGGACACCTCGACGTCGAGGCTGATCACCTTGCCGTCGAGCTTCTGGATCTTCTCCAGCTTCAGCTTCTCGGCCACGTGCTTGCGGAACCGCTCGGGCACCTCGGTCTTGCGGCCCTTGACGACGATGTCCACGCAGAACTCCGTTCCCGGATCGCTCCGCCTCGCTGCGGAGCATCTCCCTTTTGCACCAGGCTCCGGTGAGCCCCGGAACCTCGGACTCGGTGACTTCCACCTCCTCCCCCGCGGGCAAGATCTCCACTCCACCGGCGCGGGTGACGCTGAAAATCCCGCGGCACGGCATTCGGATATGAGAGGTGTGGCCTGCGCCTTTCTCTCACAACCGAACATATCTCGCCTGGACGGATGTCGTCACCCTCTACCGCGGCGTACCTCCGTTCAGGTGAATAGGTCCTGTCATTACCTGCAACGATGCAAGTTCGCGGTCAGTTCCGGTTTATTTCGAAAGAATCAGGTGATGCCGCGACCACGGCCGCGCAGATCACGTCATGGGCAGTCCCGACGCCCGCCATTCCCGGCCGACGGGGCACTGCCGCCGTCTCCTCCTCCATCACCCCGGTCATCCGTTCCTCTCTGCTTTCCCGAGACACGGCCGCGTACACCGTCCTCGCCACCTCTTCACGCTCACCCGCCCCGACCGACACGGCACGCGCAAACGCCCCCTGAGAACCGACCGTGCCGTGGTCCCTCCCCGCCCGTACCGCGCGAGCCGCCTCCGCCAGAGACGCCCCCGTCGTCATCAGGTCGTCGACGAGTACCACCGGCCCCTCGTCGAGGAGCCGTCCGGCGCCCGGGGCCACCTCCAGCGCGCCCGCGAGATTCTCCAGCCGTTGCCGGGAGTTGAGCCCCGCCTGGTCGGCCACCCGCCGCCCCTGCCTCAGCACGGCGAGTACCCGGGCCGGCGTCCCGGACCGCCGCAGTTCACCGGCCGCCGCGAGCGCGATCCGCCGCGCCGGGTCATGCCCCCGCGCCCGGACCGCCCGCCGCGCGGACGGCACGGGAACGAGCAGAACGGTCCCGTCGCCCCAGCGCCCCGGCCCGCCGTGCGCACCCCCTCGCCCGCCCGCATCCATCCGCCCGTGGCGGTGACCGTGATCGTGGCCACGACCATGGGCATGAGCGTCCCCCGACCCGACCCCCGCGGTCCCGCCCGCCGACGCACCGCCGTCGGCCCATGCACCCCCGTCATCCCCATCCACCGGCTCGCCCCCGTCCACCCACACACGCGTTCCCCTCGCTCCGCCCCACACAGCCCCGTCGCGCCCCCACGTCCTCCTCTCCCGGCCGTCAGCCCATGCCCCGGCCCCTTCGGTCCAGTCGCTGCTCCCAGCCCGTCCCCGGGCCTCCTGGAGCCCCGCCCGCACAGCTCCCGCAAGGGCCGCGCCGAGCGGTGCCGCGAGCGCCATGGCGCCTCGTTCCTTGTGGGCGAGCAGTGCCGCCCGTACCTCGTCCGCGTACCGGGCCGCAGCGTGCACGACCGGCAGCCCCAGCGGCTCCGGCACCGGCCGCACCCGGCGCGGCACGGCTCCGCTCAGAACGGCACGGCACTGCGGACAGAGCACCGCACGAGGCCTCCCGCAGCCTCCGCACTCGGCCGGCAGCACCAGGTCGGTGAGGTCCTGCCACCACCCCCGCATGCCCACCACTGTGCCAACGCGCCCGCCGCCCGGCCACCCCTGTGGATAACTCCCTGTGGACAACTCCGAGACCCCGAAGCGGACGGCGGCCGCGACCCCGCGTCCGCCCCGCACTCGACGGACAACGGAAACGGCCGCCTCCGCCGGGATGTCCCCGACAGAAGCGGCCGCCCATCTCTCGCACCCGACCTCTCGGCCCGGACGAATCAGCCCAGACGAATCAGCCCGGATAAACCGGCGCCGTCCCCTCCGCGTCGACCTTCTCCCACTGCGTCCCGGTCCGCAGCCGGACGATCCCGTCCTCCGAGTACGCCACCAACGGCATCTGGTCGTCCTCGGACGCGGCGATCTCCTTCACACCCGTCAGCGCGGCGGGCGCGGGCCCCTCCGGCGTGGAGCCGTCGACCTGGACGTACCGCGTCTGCTGCACACCTCCGCGCTCGCGCCCGACCACCACGAGCCGGCTGTCCCCGGCCCACGACATGGCCGCGACCTCCTCCAACTCGGGTGCGGCGGAGCGCAGTTCCCGGACCGCGACGGCGGGCCGTTCGCTCTTCTCGCTCCGCTCGATCCGGCCGATGAGCAGGGACTGCTTGCCGCCCTTCTCCACGACGAGCGCGATCCGCACCCCGTCGGCGGCCACCCGGACATCCTTGATACGCCCTTCCAACCCCGGGATGTCCACCGTGAACGGATCGCCCCCGCCGTCCTCCAGCACCACCAGACGCGGGTCGCGCGGATCGCGGTCGGCCACCCACAGGTCGCCCTGCGCGTCCCAGCTGGGTGTCGTCAGCCGGTCGTTCGCCGTCGCACCCTTGCTGGTCAGGACGGCGTCGCCGAGCGATCCGGCCGCCGCCAGCGACGCGACGTACAGCTCCTTGCCGTCGGTGGCGACTCCGGCGGCCTTGTGCTCGTCACGCGAGACGGCCACCGACTGCAATGCCTTGTCGCCGTCACCGAGCGCCCCCGGCACCGGATCGTGCTGTGTACCGCTGCTGTCCGCCGCCATCCGCACGAGTCGCTTCCTGGCGTCCACGAAGTACAGGTACTCGGGCTGCTGCACCGAGCCCCGCGTGGCGACGGCGGGCGCGTCGTCCTCCTTCAGGCTGCACAACTGCTTGCCGCCGGCCCGCAGTTCGACCTCGTCCACCGCGGGAGTGAGGTCCTGAAGGGTGAACAGGACCTGGGCGGCCATCCGGTGGCACACGGACACACCGACCCGGGCGGCCCTGTCGTTCAGCGGCACGGTCAGCTTGTTCTGGTCGTCCGGCGTCAGCGAGGCGCCGTCGTCCTGAAGTCGCACCCCGGTGGGGAAACTCGACCCGGCGACCGGTTCGAGCCAGGTCGTGGGCCCGTTCAGCAGCGAACGCACCATCTGCGTCATGGGGTTCACGCGCTCGCGCACGTACACGGGATCGGCGACGGCCACGGTCGTCGGGCTCGTCCCCGAGACCGGGTAGTCGGCGAAGTAGTACTTGTCGACGGACAGGTAGTTGCGCTGGAAGTCCGACTTGCCCATGACGACACCCGGCGGCGGCCCGTCGATACGCCACTGCTTGGTCTTCGGATCGCGGACCAGATGCACCGACTGGTCGTAGCTGCCGTCCGCGGGCTCGTAGGACTGCTGCGCGTCCACCGTGGCGACCTTGGTGCCGGTCAGCGTGTACAGATCGTCGGCCGTGTCCTCCCGGCCGCCCGACCGCCGGGGGTCCATGTCCGGCGCCTCCGCGAGCACCGTGGTGGACAGCTCCGGATGCCAGCTCTTCGCCGCCTCGTTGGTCAGGTACTTGCGCGCCGTCTCATACTTCGGATCGTCGCTGGTCAGGGCCTCCAGGAAGCCCTGCACGATCTCCCCCGACGTCGCGTCCTCCTGGGGCGGCATCGCGAACACCCGCACCTGCGTGTCCTGACGCGGTGTGGAGTCGACGCCGCGCAGATCCCCGCTGTCGGGCATGGATGCACACCCCGCCAGCAGAACGACCCCGCAGGCGGCGTACGCGGCCACGCGCCCCGGTCCGCGCCGGGCGCGCCCCTCGCGGTCAGCGCCCACGAAATGCCTCCCCTTGACTGTGCGAGTCCTCTTGTCCGTACGACGCCTGCGCCTGCGCCTGCTCGTGCGGTTCCTCCGGGTGCCCGTGCGGGGCTTCCGGCCCGGTGCCCGCGCTGCCCTCGGGCCCACCGCGCGGCGCGTCCCCGACAGACGTGTCGTCCTGTCGTCGTACGCCCGAGGCGGGCCGCGGCACCACGCGCGCGCCGTTGCCGGGCAGCGCCGTCGGGTCCGCGGTGGCCGCCATGCCGGTCGGCCGCGGCGCGATCGGGTCGCGGGACGTCACCGGATCACGGCTCGGCTGGGCCGGCACGGTGGCCGCCTTCTCCGCGTTCCCACGCGGCAGACCGGCGTCGTCGAGTCCGCGATTGCGGCGGGAGTCCTTGGGCTCCAGCGGTATCGGGGAGCCCCTGAGCGGCTCGTCCGCGGTCCGCGGCAACGTCAGCCGGAACTGCGACCCGCCCCCCGGCTCGCCCCACGCCTGAAGCCAGCCGCCGTGCAGCCGCGCGTCCTCCAGGGCGATGGACAGCCCCAGGCCCGTACCGCCGGTGGTACGCGCGCGTGCCGGGTCGGCCCGCCAGAAACGGCTGAAGACACGGGTCGCCTCGCCGGGCTTGAGCCCCACGCCGTAGTCGCGCACCGCGACCGCGACCGCCCCGCCCGCCGCGGCGAGCTTGACGACGACGTCCTTGCCCTCGCCGTGCTCCACGGCGTTGACGACGAGGTTGCGCAGCACCCGCTCGACCCGCCGGGCGTCGGCCTCGGCGACGACGGGCTGCTGGTCGCCCACCACACGGATGTGCGTGCCCTTGCGCTCGGCGAGCGGCGCGGCCCCGCTGAGGACCCGCCGGACGACCTCCCTGAGGTCGATCGGCTCCGCCTCCAGCGCCGCCGCGCCCGCGTCGAAACGGCTGATCTCCAGCAGGTCCGCGAGCAGCGACTCGAACCGGTCCAGCTGGTCGGCGAGCAGTTCCGCCGACCGCGCGGTCACCGGGTCGAAGTCCTCCCGCGCCTCGTGAATGACGTCCGCGGCCATCCGTACGGTCGTCAGCGGCGTCCGCAGCTCGTGCGACACGTCCGACACGAACCGCCGCTGCATCCGCGACAGGTCCTCCAGCTGCTGGATCTTCAGCTGGAGGTTCTGCGCCATCTTGTTGAAGGCCTCGCCGAGCCGCGCGATGTCGTCCTCGCCGGTGACCTTCATCCGTTCCTGCAACCGCCCGGCGGACAGCCGCTCCGCGATCCCGGCCGCCATCCGCACCGGAGTGACGACCTGCCGCACGACGAGCCAGGCGATGGCCCCGAGGAGTACGACGACGAAGAGGCCGGCCGTCGCCAGGGTGCCCTTGACCAGGCTCAGCGACTTCTCCTCCTGGGTGAGCGGGAAGAGGTAGTACAGCTGGTACGGGTCGTCGTTCGGGTCGTTGACCTGCTTGCCGATGACGAGGCCAGGCTGGGCCTCCTTGCCGGCGGTGTCGTCGTAGACGATCCGCGTGTAGCTCTGGGCCGCCGCCGTGCTGCTGTCGACGCGCTCACGCAGCGCCTCGGGCACGCTGGCCGACCAGTCGACGTCACCGGAGGCACGCGGTCCGCGCCCGCCTCCGCTGGCGTCGCCCGCGGCCGGGAGCGTCACCACGTCGAAGGCGCCCTGGCCGCCGCTGGACAGCGACTCCACCAGGTCACTCATCCACTGGATGACGTTCTGCTCGGTGTGTTCGTCCACCGGGGCGCCGTCGTCGCCGGCCCCGGTCCCCGCCTCCTCGGCCTTCTGCTTGGCCACCGCGAACCCGCCGGTGGCCTGGCTCTGCGAGGCCTTCACCTTGGCGTCGAGCAGACCGTTGCGCACCTGCCCGATCACGACGAAGCCGAGCAGCAGCACGACACCCAGGGACATCAGCAGTGTCGTGACGACGACCTTGAGCTGGATGTTGCGCCGCCACAGCCGCATGACGGGCAGCAGCGGGCGCCGCACCCATCGCATGAACAGCCTGAGGACCGGGCTGCCCTGGACGCCGCCCTGGAGCAGCCCGCCCTCCAGGAAACGTCCCCAGCGGGAACCCGCCTTCTTCCGGCCGACAGGCCGCTCCGCGCGAGCCCCGGTCCGCCCGGGCGACGAAGCGGCGCTGTCTCCGGACATGTCAGCTGGGTCCTGCCTTGTATCCCACACCACGCACGGTCACCACGATCTCCGGCCGCTCCGGGTCCTTCTCGACCTTGGAGCGCAGCCGCTGCACATGCACGTTCACCAGACGGGTGTCCGCCGCGTGCCGGTAGCCCCACACCTGCTCCAGGAGCACCTCACGCGTGAACACCTGCCACGGCTTGCGCGCCAGCGCCACCAGCAGATCGAACTCCAGCGGCGTCAGCGCGATCGACTGCCCGTCCCGCTTCACCGAGTGACCGGCCACATCGATGACCAGATCGCCTATGGCGAGCTGCTCGGGAGCCGGCTCCTCCGACCTCCGCAGCCGCGCCCGGATCCGGGCCACGAGCTCCTTCGGCTTGAACGGCTTCACGATGTAGTCGTCGGCACCCGATTCCAGGCCCACGACGACGTCGACGGTGTCGCTCTTGGCCGTGAGCATCACGATCGGCACCCCGGACTCCGCCCTGATCAGGCGGCACACCTCGATACCGTCCCGCCCTGGCAGCATCAGATCGAGCAGCACCAGATCGGGCTTGGACTCACGGAAAGCGGCCAGCGCCTTGTCGCCGTCGGCTACGAAAGACGGCTCAAAACCTTCACCACGCAGCACAATGCCGAGCATCTCGGCCAGTGCGGTGTCGTCGTCGACGACAAGGACTCGTCCCTTCATAAACGACATCATCCCATTAGCTAATCGTTACCTGGCGTGACCTGGCACACAGCTCGGCAAGAGCCTCGGCGGTCACGGGCGAAACGGCGCCCTCTTCCGTGACAATCGCGGTCACCAGCTCGGGCGGCGTCACGTCGAACGCCGGGTTGTACGCCTGGGTCCCCAGGGGTGCCACCGGAATCCCGCCTCCCGCTTCCGCTCCCGCCACCGGCACCTGGGGTGCTGTGACCTCGGTCACCTCATGACCGGGACGTTGCTCCACCTCGATGGACGCCCCGTCCGGGGTGTCCAGATCGATCGTGGTCACCGGTGCCACCACGATGAACGGCACATGGTGGTACCGAGCGAGCACCGCGAGCGGATAGCTTCCCACCTTGTTCGCCACCGAGCCGTCGGCCGCGATGCGGTCCGCCCCGATCAGCACCGCGTCCACCTCTCCGGCCGCGAACAGCGAGCCCGCCGCATTGTCGGTCAGCAAGGTGTACGCCATTCCGCTGCGAGCCGCCTCGTACGCCGTCAGGCGAGCACCTTGCAGCAACGGACGCGTTTCGTCCACCCACAGCCGCCTCAGCCGCCCCACCCGGTGCGCCGCCAGGGCCACCGCGAACGCCGTTCCCTCGCCGCCCGACACCAGCGATCCGGTGTTGCAGTGGGTGAGGATGCGGTGCCCGCCACCGGGCAGCAGCTCGTCCAGGAGAGCCAGCCCGCGCTCGGCCATCCGGGCGCTGGCCTCGGCGTCCTCCCGGTGCAGCTTCCGCGCCGCGGCGAGCGCCGCCTCGGCGGCCTGCCGGGCGTCGCCGCCCTTGCCGAGCTCGGCCTGGAACGCGGCCCGCGCCCGGCGCACACCGACGGCGAGGTTCACCGCGGTGGGACGCGCGCCCGCGAGCGAGTTCGCCGCATCGTCCACGTCGAAGCCACGCGCGGCGGCGAGCGCGACACCGTACGCGCCCGCGATGCCGAGCAGCGGCGCCCCGCGCACCGCGAGCGAACGGATCGCCTCCACCAGCGCGGACGCGTCCGTGCAGACCAGCTCGACCTCCTCGGCCGGCAGCCTTGTCTGATCGAGAAGTACCAGTACGGGACCTTCTGGTGGCTCCTCCCAACGGATCGCCGGTATCTCGGTCGGCCTGCTGTCCTCGCCGGTTTGCGCGTACTGATCAGCCATGCGGTCAGTCTGCCCCTTATCCGGCGGACAATTGAAGGTGTGCAGCCCATACCGCGGCTGGTCACTCGACGACCACCCCATGGCACGATGGGCGCCAACCTGCCACCGCGACCGCGGACGGGCACCGTGAAGGAGCGACGATGAACGACACTCCGGGCTGGGCCTCGCCCGGATCCGCCCCGTCCGACGGGCAGGAGCCCGGTGCGTCCGGCCCCACGGAGCCGACCGACCGCCCCGGCCCCGCGAACCCCGCGGCACAGCCCGGCACAGACCCAGAGGGCCCCGGCACGAAGTGGTCCAAGGAGCAGCCGCCACCCGGCCAGTGGTCCGCCCCCACCGGCCCCGCGACCCCGGACCAGGCCCCGCCGCCCCCGCCCCCCGGCCCGGGCTGGGGCACCCCGCCCCCGCCCCCTGGCGGCCCCGGCGGCTACGGCCCTCCCGGTGGGCCCGGCGGCCCCGGTGGACCGGGCGGTCAGAACGGCTGGGGAGGCGGCTACGGCCCTCCCGGCGGATACCCCGGTTACGGTGCCTACGCCGGCTGGGGCGGCCCCCCGCCCGCCGCCAAGCCCGGCGTGATCCCCCTGCGCCCGCTCGGCGTGGGCGAGATCCTCGACGGCGCGGTCTCCACCATGCGCACCCACTGGCGCACGGTCCTGGGCATCTCCCTGACCGTCGCCGTCCTCACCGAGGTCGTCGCCATCCTGCTCCAGGGCTTCGTCCTGAACGACAGCGCCGACACCGAGGCCCTCAACGACCCGAGCGCCACGCTCGACGAACTCTCCCGCGCCATGGGCGACGCCGCGCTCAGCTCCGCCGTCCTCTTCGTGATCTCGCTGGTCGGCACGGTCGCGGCCACCGCCCTGCTCACGACCGTCACCAGCCGCGCCGTCCTCGGCAAATCCGTCACCGCGGCCGAGGCCTGGCGCGACGCCCGCCCGCAGGTGCTGAAGCTGCTGGGCCTGATCCTCCTGCTGCTCCTCATCACCGTCGGTGTCGTCTTCGCGGGCGCCGTGCCCGGCATCCTCGTGATCGTCTCGGGCGAGACCACGGGAGGCGTCGTGCTCGCCTTCCTGGGCATGCTGGGCACTGGCATCCTCGCCCTGTGGCTGGCGGTCCGCTACTCCCTGGCGTCCCCCGCGCTGATGCTGGAGAAGCAGAGCATCACCAAGTCGATGAGCCGCTCGGCGAAGCTGGTCCGCGGCTCCTGGTGGCGGGTGTTCGGCATCCAGCTGCTCGCGACGATCATCGCGAACATCGTCGCGGCGATCGTGGTCATCCCCTTCACCTTCCTCGCCGCGGCACTGGGCGGCGACGGCATCGGCGGCTTCCTCAACGGCACCGGCGACCTCGGCTGGACCTTCCTGGTCGTCAGCGGCATCGGCTCGGTGATCGGCTCCATGATCACCTTCCCGATCACGGCCGGCGTCACCGTGCTTCTCTACATCGACCAGCGCATCCGCCGCGAGGCCCTCGACCTCGACCTGGCCCGCGCCGCCGGCGTCCAGGGCTACGGCACCGCCCCCACTCCCGGGAGCTGATGCGGTGAGCCTGGCGGGGGGAGTTCTCACAGCGGTACCGGCACTGCCGCACGCCGCCGAATCGGCCGTACGCATCGTGCTGCGCGCCGGCGACGCATCCGTACGCGCCGTGCTGCGCGCCGCGGACACCGTGTCCGTCCTGTCGCTGGCGCGCTCCGACGACGCCCCGCCGCTGACGACCCCGCGCGACCCCGCGCGGGAAGCGGCCCGGCGTGAACTGACCAAGCGGATGTACCACGAGAACGACCCCAGCCTCCTCCAACGCGCCCTGGACGCCTTCTGGGACTGGGTCGGCAAGCTCTTGGGCAGCGCGTCGGCCGCGACCCCCGGCGGGCCGCTCGGCCTGGTCGTCGTCATCCTGATCGTCATCGCGGTCCTGGGCGCCCTGTGGTGGCGCCTGGGCGCCCCGCGCCGCGAACCGACGTCCGCCCCGGCCCTGTTCGACGACCGCCCCCGCAGCGCCGCCGAACACCGCGCGGCCGCCGAGGCACACGCGGCCCAGGGCCACTGGAACCAGGCCGTCCAGGAACGCATGCGGGCCATCGTGCGCTCCCTGGAGGAACGCGCCCTCCTGGACACCCGCCCCGGCCGCACCGCGGACGAGGCCGCCACAGAAGCCGGCCGCACCCTTCCCCCGCAGTCCGACCGGCTGCGCACCGCCGCCCGGGACTTCGACGACGTGACATACGGCGGCCGCAGGGCGAGCGAGCAGTCGTACCACCGCATCGCCGAACTCGACCGCGACCTGGAGCGCACCAAACCGCAACTCGCGAACAGCAGCCACAGCACGGCCCCCAACACCCGCCAGGGAGCCGCCGAATGACCACCGAGGCCACGCTCCCCTCCACCTCGGCCTCGCCCACCGCCCGCCAGGTGTGGACCCGCGCGCGAGGCGTCGTCCTCGCCCTCGTGGTGCTCCTGGCGGCGGCCGTCGCGATCGCGGCGATCCGCTCCGACGCCCGCCACGGCGAGCTCGACCCCCGCTCCGCCGACCCCTACGGCAGCCGCGCCGTCGCCGAACTCCTCGCCGACCGGGGTGTCTCCACGCGCGTGGTCACCACCCTCGACGAGGCACGCGCCGCGGCCGGCCCGGACACCACCCTCCTGGTCGCCGTCCCAGATCTGCTGACGGAGCGCCAACAGGGCCGGCTCTACTCCGCGACCGCCGAATCCGCGGGCCGTACGGTCCTCGTCGCCCCCGGCGGTACGTCCGTCGAACGGCTCGCCCCCGGCATCGTCGCCGCCCCCGCCACCAGCCTCGACTCGACGCTCTCCCCCGGCTGCGACCTGGCCGCCGCCCGACGCGCCGGCACCGCCGACACGGGCGGCATCCGCTACACGGTCACCCGCCCCGGCGCCGACGAGTGCTACCCCAGCGAACGCCTGGCCACCCTGGTGCGTCTTCCGGCGGAATCCGGCAACGGCGACACCGTCGTGCTCGGCGCACCCGACATCCTCTTCAACAACCACCTCGACGAGCAGGGCAACGCCTCGCTCGCCCTCCAACTCCTCGGCTCCCGCCCCCATCTGGTCTGGTACCTCCCGTCGCTCTCCGACGCCTCCGCCGCCGATCCGGACGACGAAAAGGGCTTCTTCGACCTGCTCCCCTCGGGCTGGCTCTGGGGCACGCTTCAGCTCTTTATCGCCGCGGGCCTCGCCGCCTTCTGGCGGGCGCGCCGACTCGGCCCCCTCGTGCCCGAGAAACTCCCCGTGGCGATCCGCGCCTCCGAATCCGTCGAAGGCCGAGCCCGCCTCTACCGCAAGGCGAACGCCCGCGACCGCGCCGCCGCCGCTCTTCGCTCCACCACCCGCACACGCCTCGCCCCCCTCGTCGGTGTCCCCGTGACCCAGGCGCACGCGCCCGAGGCCCTGCTCCCCGCACTGTCCGCCCACCTCCACACGCCCGGAGACGGACAGACCATGCACGCTCTCCTCTTCGGCCCACCGCCCAGCGACGACGCAGCACTGATCTCGCTCGCCGACCAACTCGACGCCCTCGAAAGAGAGGTACGCCGTCCATGATGGACCCGACCACTGACAACGCCGGGAACACCGGGGACGCGGACACCGCCCGCGCCTCCCTGGAAGCCCTGCGCGCCGAGATCGCCAAAGCCGTGGTCGGCCAGGACCCCGCCGTGACCGGCCTCGTCGTCGCTCTCCTGTGCCGCGGACACGTCCTCCTCGAAGGGGTCCCCGGCGTAGCCAAGACCCTCCTCGTCCGCGCCCTCGCCTCCGCGCTCGAACTCGACACCAAGCGCGTCCAGTTCACCCCCGACCTGATGCCGAGCGACGTCACGGGCTCTCTCGTCTACGACGCCCGCACCGCCGAGTTCTCCTTCCAGCCCGGCCCGGTCTTCACCAACCTGCTCCTCGCCGACGAGATCAACCGCACCCCGCCCAAGACCCAGTCGTCCCTCCTGGAGGCCATGGAGGAACGCCAAGTCACGGTCGACGGCACCCCCCGCCCCCTCCCCGACCCGTTCCTGGTCGCCGCGACCCAGAACCCGGTCGAGTACGAGGGCACGTACCCCCTTCCGGAAGCCCAGCTGGACCGTTTCCTCCTGAAGCTGACGATCCCGCTGCCGTCCCGCCAGGACGAGATCGACGTCCTCACCCGCCACGCCGAGGGCTTCAACCCGCGCGACCTGCACGCCGCCGGCGTACGCCCCGTCGCGGGCCCCGCCGACCTCGAAGCAGCCCGCGCCGCGGTCGCCAAGACGACGGTCTCCCCCGAGATCACCGCCTACGTGGTCGACATCTGCCGTGCCACCCGCGAATCGCCGTCCCTCTCCCTCGGCGTCTCCCCGCGCGGCGCGACGGCCCTGCTCGCCACGGCCCGCGCCTGGGCCTGGCTGACCGGCCGCGACTACGTCACCCCCGACGACGTCAAGGCACTCGCCCTCCCCACCCTCCGCCACCGCGTGCAACTCCGCCCGGAGGCCGAGATGGAGGGCGTGACGCCCGACTCGGTCATCAACGCGATCCTCGCGCACGTCCCGGTCCCCCGCTGATGGCCCTCACCGGACGCGCGGCACTCCTCGCAGCCCTGGGCTCCCTCCCCGTAGGCATCTGGGACCCCAGCTGGACGGGCATCCTTGCGGTCAACGCCCCCCTGGCCCTCGCGTGCGCCTGCGACGCCGCGCTGGCGGCACCCGTGCGACGCCTGGGCCTGACCCGCTCCGGCGACACCTCCGTACGTCTCGGCGACACCGCCGATGTCACCCTCACCGTCACCAACACCTCCCGCCGCCCCCTCCGCGCCCACCTGCGCGACGCCTGGCCCCCCAGCAGCTGGCAGCCCGGTACAGAGGTGGAGGCATCCCGCCACCACCTCACAGTGCCCCCTGGCGAACGCCGTCGTACGACCACCCGTCTACGCCCGACCCGCCGCGGCGACCGCCAAGCGGACCGCGTCACCATCCGCTCCTACGGCCCTCTCGGCCTCTTCTCTCGCCAGGGCACCCACAAGGTTCCCTGGACGGTACGGGTCCTGCCGCCGTTCACCAGCCGCAAGCACCTCCCCTCCAAGCTGGCCCGCCTGCGCGAACTGGACGGCCGAACCAGCGTCCTCACCCGCGGCGAAGGCACCGAGTTCGACAGCCTGCGCGAATACGTCCCCGGCGACGACACCCGCTCCATCGACTGGCGCGCCACAGCCCGCCAGACCACGGTCGCCGTACGCACCTGGCGCCCCGAGCGCGACCGCCACATCCTCCTGGTCCTCGACACCGGCCGCACCTCGGCAGGCCGCGTCGGCGACGCCCCCCGCCTCGACGCCTCCATGGACGCCGCCCTCCTCCTGGCGGCCCTGGCCTCCCGCGCCGGCGACCGCGTCGACCTCCTCGCCTACGACCGCCGCGTCCGCGCCCTCGTCCAGGGCCGTACCGCAGGCGACGTCCTGCCGTCCCTGGTCAACGCCATGGCATCCCTGGAACCCGAACTCGTCGAAACAGACTCGCGAGGCCTTACGGCTACGGCGCTCAGGTCGGCCCCTCGCCGCTCCCTGATCGTCCTGCTCACGAGCCTCGACGCAGCCCCGGTCGAGGAGGGCCTGCTCCCCGTCCTCCCGCAGCTCACACAGCGCCACACAGTTCTGCTGGCGTCAGTGGCAGATCCCCACATCGCCCGCATGGCAAGAGCACGCGGAAATTCCGATGCCGTCTATGAGGCCGCAGCAGCAGCCCAGGCTCAGTCCGAACGCCATCGCACCGCAGAACAACTCCGCCGCCACGGCGTGACAGTCGTCGACGCCACCCCCGACGATTTGGCGCCGGCACTGGCAGACGCATACCTGGCACTGAAGTCGGCGGGGCGGCTGTAGTCGCCCCGAGCGGGGGTGCCGGAAATAGAAAAAGCCCCGTGCCAATGGCACGGGGCTTTTCTCAAAAATTGTTCGGCGGCGTCCTACTCTCCCACAGGGTCCCCCCTGCAGTACCATCGGCGCTGTAAGGCTTAGCTTCCGGGTTCGGAATGTAACCGGGCGTTTCCCTCACGCTAAAACCACCGAAACACTATGAAACTGTACAGCCGCACCGTATGTAGCCAACACGGGGCCGTTCGTGGTTTCAGAACCAACACAGTGGACGCGAGCAACTGAGGACAAGCCCTCGGCCTATTAGTACCGGTCAGCTCCACCCATTACTGGGCTTCCACATCCGGCCTATCAACCCAGTCGTCTACTGGGAGCCTTAACCCCTCAAAGGGGGTGGGAATACTCATCTCGAAGCAGGCTTCCCGCTTAGATGCTTTCAGCGGTTATCCCTCCCGAACGTAGCCAACCAGCCATGCCCTTGGCAGGACAACTGGCACACCAGAGGTTCGTCCGTCCCGGTCCTCTCGTACTAGGGACAGCCCTTCTCAATATTCCTGCGCGCGCAGCGGATAGGGACCGAACTGTCTCACGACGTTCTAAACCCAGCTCGCGTACCGCTTTAATGGGCGAACAGCCCAACCCTTGGGACCGACTCCAGCCCCAGGATGCGACGAGCCGACATCGAGGTGCCAAACCATCCCGTCGATATGGACTCTTGGGGAAGATCAGCCTGTTATCCCCGGGGTACCTTTTATCCGTTGAGCGACGGCGCTTCCACAAGCCACCGCCGGATCACTAGTCCCGACTTTCGTCCCTGCTCGACCCGTCGGTCTCACAGTCAAGCTCCCTTGTGCACTTACACTCAACACCTGATTGCCAACCAGGCTGAGGGAACCTTTGGGCGCCTCCGTTACTCTTTAGGAGGCAACCGCCCCAGTTAAACTACCCATCAGACACTGTCCCTGATCCGGATCACGGACCCAGGTTAGACATCCAGCACGACCAGACTGGTATTTCAACGACGACTCCCCCTGAACTGGCGTCCAGAGTTCACAGTCTCCCAGCTATCCTACACAAGCCGAACCGAACACCAATATCAAACTGTAGTAAAGGTCCCGGGGTCTTTCCGTCCTGCTGCGCGAAACGAGCATCTTTACTCGTAGTGCAATTTCACCGGGCCTATGGTTGAGACAGTCGAGAAGTCGTTACGCCATTCGTGCAGGTCGGAACTTACCCGACAAGGAATTTCGCTACCTTAGGATGGTTATAGTTACCACCGCCGTTTACTGGCGCTTAAGTTCTCAGCTTCGCCACCCCGAAGAGTGACTAACCGGTCCCCTTAACGTTCCAGCACCGGGCAGGCGTCAGTCCGTATACATCGCCTTACGGCTTCGCACGGACCTGTGTTTTTAGTAAACAGTCGCTTCTCGCTGGTCTCTGCGGCCACCCCCAGCTCATGAAGTAAATTCAATCACCGGTGATGGCCCCCCTTCTCCCGAAGTTACGGGGGCATTTTGCCGAGTTCCTTAACCATAGTTCACCCGAACGCCTCGGTATTCTCTACCTGACCACCTGAGTCGGTTTAGGGTACGGGCCGCCATGAAACTCGCTAGAGGCTTTTCTCGACAGCATAGGATCATCCACTTCACCACAATCGGCTCGGCATCAGGTCTCACCCTCATGAGAGACGGATTTACCTATCTCTCGGGCTACACCCTTACCCCGGGACAACCACCGCCCGGGATGGACTACCTTCCTGCGTCACCCCATCACTCACCTACTACCACCGTGGTTCGGCGGCTCCACCACTTTCCATTCCCCGAAGGGTCCGGAACGGCTTCACGGCCTTAGCATAAATGGGTTCGATGTTAGACGCTTCACAGCGGGTACCGGAATATCAACCGGTTATCCATCGACTACGCCTGTCGGCCTCGCCTTAGGTCCCGACTTACCCTGGGCAGATCAGCTTGACCCAGGAACCCTTAGTCAATCGGCGCACACGTTTCTCACGTGTGTATCGCTACTCATGCCTGCATTCTCACTCGTCAACCGTCCACAACTCGCTTCCGCGGCTGCTTCACCCGGCAGACGACGCTCCCCTACCCATCACGATCCCCGTTGGGGGTATATATCGCAATGACACGACTTCGGCGGTACGCTTGAGCCCCGCTACATTGTCGGCGCGGAATCACTAGACCAGTGAGCTATTACGCACTCTTTCAAGGGTGGCTGCTTCTAAGCCAACCTCCTGGTTGTCTGTGCGACTCCACATCCTTTCCCACTTAGCGTACGCTTAGGGGCCTTAGTCGATGCTCTGGGCTGTTTCCCTCTCGACCATGGAGCTTATCCCCCACAGTCTCACTGCCGCGCTCTCACTTACCGGCATTCGGAGTTTGGCTAAGGTCAGTAACCCGGTAGGGCCCATCGCCTATCCAGTGCTCTACCTCCGGCAAGAAACACACGACGCTGCACCTAAATGCATTTCGGGGAGAACCAGCTATCACGGAGTTTGATTGGCCTTTCACCCCTAACCACAGGTCATCCCCCAGGTTTTCAACCCTGGTGGGTTCGGTCCTCCACGAAGTCTTACCTCCGCTTCAACCTGCCCATGGCTAGATCACTCCGCTTCGGGTCTTGAGCGCGCTACTATACCGCCCTATTCGGACTCGCTTTCGCTACGGCTTCCCCACTCGGGTTAACCTCGCAACACACCGCAAACTCGCAGGCTCATTCTTCAAAAGGCACGCAGTCACGACTGCATGTGCAAGCACATACAGCGACGCTCCCACGGCTTGTAGGCACACGGTTTCAGGTACTATTTCACTCCGCTCCCGCGGTACTTTTCACCATTCCCTCACGGTACTATCCGCTATCGGTCACCAGGGAATATTTAGGCTTAGCGGGTGGTCCCGCCAGATTCACACGGGATTTCTCGGGCCCCGTGCTACTTGGGTGTCTCTCAAACGAGCCGCTGATGTTTCAACTACGGGGGTCTTACCCTCTACGCCGGACCTTTCGCATGTCCTTCGCCTACATCAACGGTTTCTGACTCGTCCTGTCGCCGGCAGACGACAGAAGAGAGATCCCACAACCCCGCATACGCAACCCCTGCCGGGTCTCACACGTATACGGTTTGGCCTCATCCGGTTTCGCTCGCCACTACTCCCGGAATCACGGTTGTTTTCTCTTCCTGCGGGTACTGAGATGTTTCACTTCCCCGCGTTCCCTCCACATACCCTATGTGTTCAGGTATGGGTGACAGCCCATGACGACTGCCGGGTTTCCCCATTCGGAAACCCCCGGATCAAAGCCTGGTTGACGACTCCCCGGGGACTATCGTGGCCTCCCACGTCCTTCATCGGTTCCTGGTGCCAAGGCATCCACCGTGCGCCCTTAAAAACTTGGCCACAGATGCTCGCGTCCACTGTGCAGTTCTCAAACAACGACCAGCCACCCATCACCCCGCCCTCCTGGGCGAGTTCACTGGGGCCGGCACCCGAAGACAGGACCTTACGGCCGTGCCCTCAGACACCCAACAGCGTGCCCGACACACTTTCCGCTTCCCTCAACGTTCCACGCTCCGAAGAGCAGTACTGGAAGGAGAAGACGATCAAGTGTGCCGAATAATCAACGTTCCACCCTTGAGCAACCACCGCAGAACGTTTGCCTGCGTAGTGGCCTCTGACCTGATCCCGAAGGATCTGGTAAGAAGTGCTCCTTAGAAAGGAGGTGATCCAGCCGCACCTTCCGGTACGGCTACCTTGTTACGACTTCGTCCCAATCGCCAGTCCCACCTTCGACAGCTCCCTCCCCACAAGGGGGTTGGGCCACCGGCTTCGGGTGTTACCGACTTTCGTGACGTGACGGGCGGTGTGTACAAGGCCCGGGAACGTATTCACCGCAGCAATGCTGATCTGCGATTACTAGCAACTCCGACTTCATGGGGTCGAGTTGCAGACCCCAATCCGAACTGAGACCGGCTTTTTGAGATTCGCTCCACCTCACGGTATCGCAGCTCATTGTACCGGCCATTGTAGCACGTGTGCAGCCCAAGACATAAGGGGCATGATGACTTGACGTCGTCCCCACCTTCCTCCGAGTTGACCCCGGCGGTCTCCTGTGAGTCCCCAACCTCCCGAAGGAGTTGCTGGCAACACAGGACAAGGGTTGCGCTCGTTGCGGGACTTAACCCAACATCTCACGACACGAGCTGACGACAGCCATGCACCACCTGTACACCGACCACAAGGGGGCGACCATCTCTGGCCGTTTCCGGTGTATGTCAAGCCTTGGTAAGGTTCTTCGCGTTGCGTCGAATTAAGCCACATGCTCCGCTGCTTGTGCGGGCCCCCGTCAATTCCTTTGAGTTTTAGCCTTGCGGCCGTACTCCCCAGGCGGGGAACTTAATGCGTTAGCTGCGGCACCGACGACGTGGAATGTCGCCAACACCTAGTTCCCACCGTTTACGGCGTGGACTACCAGGGTATCTAATCCTGTTCGCTCCCCACGCTTTCGCTCCTCAGCGTCAGTAATGGCCCAGAGATCCGCCTTCGCCACCGGTGTTCCTCCTGATATCTGCGCATTTCACCGCTACACCAGGAATTCCGATCTCCCCTACCACACTCTAGCTAGCCCGTATCGAATGCAGACCCGGGGTTAAGCCCCGGGCTTTCACACCCGACGTGACAAGCCGCCTACGAGCTCTTTACGCCCAATAATTCCGGACAACGCTTGCGCCCTACGTATTACCGCGGCTGCTGGCACGTAGTTAGCCGGCGCTTCTTCTGCAGGTACCGTCACTTTCGCTTCTTCCCTGCTGAAAGAGGTTTACAACCCGAAGGCCGTCATCCCTCACGCGGCGTCGCTGCATCAGGCTTTCGCCCATTGTGCAATATTCCCCACTGCTGCCTCCCGTAGGAGTCTGGGCCGTGTCTCAGTCCCAGTGTGGCCGGTCGCCCTCTCAGGCCGGCTACCCGTCGTCGCCTTGGTGAGCCATTACCTCACCAACAAGCTGATAGGCCGCGGGCTCATCCTTCACCGCCGGAGCTTTCAACCACCACAGATGCCCGTGATGGTGGTATCCGGTATTAGACCCCGTTTCCAGGGCTTGTCCCAGAGTGAAGGGCAGATTGCCCACGTGTTACTCACCCGTTCGCCACTAATCCCCACCGAAGTGGTTCATCGTTCGACTTGCATGTGTTAAGCACGCCGCCAGCGTTCGTCCTGAGCCAGGATCAAACTCTCCGTGAATGTTTACCCGTAATCGGGTGCACACATCACGAGAGCGGAACCACCGGCGGAATAAGCCGATGGTTCACAGCGTCCTCGCTGTGTTTTCTTCAAAGGAACCTCATCTTCGGCCGTATGGCCGGAGACGGGGTATCAACATATCTGGCGTTGATTTTTGGCACGCTGTTGAGTTCTCAAGGAACGGACGCTTCCTTTGTACTCACCCTCTCGGGCTTTCCTCCGGGCTTCCCTTCGGTCTTGCGTTTCCGACTCTATCAGACCGTTTTCCGATCCGATTTCCTCGGTGCTTTCCAGGTTCCCGCTCTCGCGTTTCCCTTTCCGGCGTTCCCAACATTATCAGAAGTTTTGGACCGGACTGACCGGCCATCCATTTCCGAGTTCATCAGGAAGGGGGGCTTCTTCGAAATCAAAGTTTCTCGAAGCTGACAGACACTCACTGTCGCCGAGCCGGATCGTACCAAGCTCCAGGCAACTGTTCGAATCTACCTCCCCACTTGCTCCGTGTCAACGGCGCTTGTGGGGCGAGGAAGAGAGTAACAGCTCAGATGTGCCGTCCGCACATCGGCGGTCAGGCGGCCGTCGGTACGGCAGCGCTGCGTTCGGCCTCTTCGACGTCGCCGGTGTCCCCAGCTCGGACAGCGCGGCCGCCCAGGACGTAGACGTAGGCGAGGAACGCCAGCTCGGCGAGGATGCCGATGCCTATGCGGGCCCAGGTGGGCAGGCCGGAGGGAGTGACGAAGCCTTCGATGGCGCCCGAGATGAAGAGGACGAGCGCGAGGCCTATCGCCATGCCCACGGCTGCTCGGCCTTCCTCTGCCAGGGCGGAGCGTCGGCTGCGCGGGCCCGGGTCGATGACGGTCCAGCCCAGCCGTAGGCCGGTGCCTGCGGCGACGAAGACCGCGGTCAGTTCGAGCAGGCCGTGCGGAAGGATGAGGCCGAGGAAGGTGTCGAGGCGGCCGGCCGAGGACATCAGGCCGAAGCCGACGCCGAGGTTGAGCATGTTCTGGAAGAGGATCCAGAGCACCGGAAGACCCAGGAAGATGCCCAGGACCAGGCACATGGCGGCGGCCTGGGCGTTGTTCGTCCAGACCTGTGCGGCGAAGGAGGCCGCCGGGTGGGACGAGTAGTAGGTCTCGTACTGTCCGCCGGGGCGGGTGAGCTCCCGTAGTTCGTCGGGGGCCGCGATGGTGGCCTGTACGTCGGGATGGGCGCCGATCCACCAGCCCAGAAGTGCTGCGACGACCGTGGACAGGAGCGCGGTGGGTACCCACCAGTGGCGGGACCTGTAGACGGCGGCCGGAAAGCCGTGGGTCAGGAAGCGTGTGACATCGCGCCAGGAGGCGCGGCGGGTGCCTGTCACGGCACTACGCGCGCGTGCCACCAGTTGGCTGAGCCGACCGGTCAGCTGTGGGTCGGGGGCGCTGGACTGGATCAGCGAGAGGTGGGTGGCGGTGCGTTGGTAGAGCGCGACGAGTTCGTCGACCTCGGTGCCGGTGAGGCGGCGCTGGCGCCGGAGCAGGGCGTCGAGGCGGTCCCACTCGGCACGGTGAGCGGTGACGAAGACGTCGAGGTCCATCGGTTGGGCTGCTCCTCGGCTGGTCGTCGGCGGTTCGTCGCGGGTGTCAGCTTGTCGTACTGCGGCGCGATGCGCCCTCAGCTTGGCAGACTGACTGTTCACAGGGCAGTGCAGGGGAAGGGCGGCGGGCGTGAGTGAGCTGGTGACGGGCGAGGCGGTGGCGCTCGAGTTGCGCCCTGCGAGGCTGCCCAGCAGGGCGTTGGCCGTCCTGATCGATCTGGCCGTGACCATCACCGCCTATGTCGTCGTCACGATCGTTCTGGTGGCTTCCACCTCTTCTCTGGACGATGCGGCGCAGATCGCGTTGTCGATCGCCGCTTTTCTGCTGGTGCTGGTCGGCGGGCCGATAGCGGTCGAGACGCTGAGTCATGGGCGTTCGCTGGGAAAGCTGGCGTGCGGGTTGCGCGTGGTGCGGGACGACGGCGGGCCGATCAGGTTCCGGCATGCGCTGGTGCGGGGTGCGATCGGGACGGTCGAGATCCTGATGACGTTCGGCGTCGTCGCGACCATCGCCTCGCTCGTTTCGGCACGTGGGCGGCGGCTCGGTGATGTCTTCGCCGGGACTCTGGTCGTACGGGAACGGATTCCCACGGCGCGGGCCGGGGTCGTGCCTCCCCCGCCGCCGTGGCTGGCCGGGCGTTTCTCGGGGCTTGATCTATCGGCGGTCCCCGATGGTCTGTGGCTGGCGATCCGCCAGTACCTGACGCGGATGCACCAGTTGGATCCGCGGGTCGGCTGGACCATGGCGGAGCGTCTGGCCGGCGACCTCGCGGCTCGTACGGGCGCCCCGGCGCCGCAGGGCGTTCCGCCGGCCGCGTATCTGGCGGCGGTGATGCAGGAGCGGCAGGCCAGGGAGGCTCGGCGAGCCTTCGGCGGCGGCGCGGGCGGGGCTACGGCCGCGGGGGCGCCGAGGGGCTACGGCGGGCCCTCGAACGGAGCGCCGGGCGGGTACGAACCGCCGTCGGGCGGGTCTGCGGGAGTTCCTCAGGCTACCGGGCAGGACGTCGCCGGTGTGAGTCCGGCCGTGTCGCCGGTGGGCGGTTCGGCCGAGGCTCCGGTGGATGGTCGGTTCGGTGCCCCGGTGCCTGAGGCGCAGCCCGCGGTGCCCCGGAGCACGCCGTCCGCCGAGCGTCCGGGGACCGGGTTCGTGCCGCCCGCCTAGATTCGGGGTGCTGGAGATTGGCCTGAGCGTGCTGGTTCCGCTCAGGTGAACACGGACGGCGGCGAGTCGAGGTTTTCCAGCTCGATGCCGGGTGCCGCGAGCACGACGTCCCCGGCGATGTGAACGGTGTGCTGTTCGCCGGTGTCCAGGGCTGTGACCTGGTATTCCTCCACGGTCAGAGGGCCGTTGTCAGTGGCGTGTGCTTCTCTTTTCAGCAGGGCCCAGGACTGGTCCACGGTGCGCGGGGCGAGGACGGGGTCCGTGAAGACGACGAGGCGTACGCGGGTGGCCGGACCGGAAGGAGTGAGGCGCAGGAGACGGGTGGTGGCGATGAGAAACGCGGGGGATGTGCCGGTGAAGGCGTGGGCGGCGACGTTGCCTTCGGTGGCGTGCGTCCCACTGGGGTCTGTGCGGACCCAGGTGACGCCGTCGAGCGCGGCACCGCGCACCTGCCAGCTCGCGGCGTGCAGTTCGAGGCGGAGCGGGCGGCCGAGTTCGTCGAGGGTGAGGTCGACGGAACCGCTGTGCTCGCCCGAGGGCGCGGTCAGCTGGGAGACGTAGCGCCAGCCGGACGGGCCGGGGGCGCACTGGAAGTGTTCTTCTGCGAGGGGGGTGTGATCGTGCGGATCGTGGAGCGAATAACGGCCGCGGGGCATGGGGGTCCTGGGTCGTGAAGGGCTTGGTCGGGCGCCGCGGTGAGCTGGTCCGGCCAATGGGGCAGGCCCCCGACACGGGGGTGCGGGGGCCTGCCTCGAAGGTCCTGCTGGTGGTGAGCGCGTCAGCGCACCGACGCGCTCACCCCGGACCGCGGTCCGTACTCAGCGGGTGAGCCGCTCGGTGACGCGGACTCGGTCCCGATGGTGCGGGCTCAGTAGCGGTAGTGGTCCGGCTTGAACGGGCCGTCGACCTCCACGCCGATGTACGCGGCCTGCTCGGGGCGGAGCTGGGTGAGCTTCACGCCGAGTGCGTCCAGGTGGAGGCGGGCGACCTTCTCGTCGAGGTGCTTGGGCAGCACGTAGACGCCGGTCGGGTACTCGTCGGGCTTGGTGAACAGCTCGATCTGGGCCAGGGTCTGGTCCGCGAAGGAGTTGGACATCACGAACGACGGGTGACCGGTGGCGTTGCCCAGGTTCAGCAGGCGGCCCTCGGACAGGACGATGAGCACCTTGCCGTCGGGGAACTTCCAGGTGTGAACCTGCGGCTTGACCTCGTCCTTGACGACGCCGGGGATCTTGGCGAGGCCGGCCATGTCGATCTCGTTGTCGAAGTGGCCGATGTTGCCGATGATCGCCTGGTGCTTCATCTTGGCCATGTCCGAGGCCATGATGATGTCCTTGTTGCCGGTCGTGGTGATGAAGATGTCGGCCTTGTCGACGACCTCGTCCAGCGTCGTGACCTGGTAGCCGTCCATCGCCGCCTGGAGGGCGCAGATCGGGTCGATCTCGGTGACGATGACGCGGGCGCCCTGTCCGCGCAGGGACTCCGCGCAGCCCTTGCCGACGTCGCCGTAGCCGAAGACGACCGCGGTCTTGCCGCCGATGAGGACGTCGGTGGCGCGGTTGATGCCGTCGATCAGGGAGTGGCGGCAGCCGTACTTGTTGTCGAACTTCGACTTGGTGACGGCGTCGTTGACGTTGATCGCCGGGAACAGGAGGGTGCCGTCGCGCTGCATCTCGTACAGGCGGTGGACACCGGTCGTGGTCTCCTCGGTCACGCCGCGGATCTCGGAGGCGACCTGAGTCCACTTCTGCGGGCTCTCGGCCACCGTGCGGGTCAGCAGCTCAAGGACCACGCGGTGCTCGTCGGACTCGGCGGTCTCGACGTCCGGGACCTTGCCGTCCTTCTCGTACTCGACGCCCTTGTGGACGAGCATCGTGGCGTCGCCGCCGTCGTCCAGGATCATGTTCGGGCCGCCGGTGGGGGTGTTCGGCCAGGTCAGCGCCTGCTCCGTGCACCACCAGTACTCCTCCAGGGTCTCGCCCTTCCAGGCGAAGACCGGGATGCCCTGGGGGTTGTCGGGCGTGCCGTTCGGGCCGACCGCGATGGCGGCGGCCGCGTGGTCCTGCGTGGAGAAGATGTTGCAGGATGCCCAGCGGACCTCGGCGCCCAGGGCGGCCAGGGTCTCGATGAGGACCGCGGTCTGCACGGTCATGTGCAGGGAACCGGTGACACGCGCGCCGGCCAGGGGCTGCGCCTCGGCGTATTCCTTGCGGATCGCCATCAGGCCGGGCATCTCGTGCTCGGCGAGGGTGATCTCCTTGCGGCCGAACTCGGCCAGGGAGAGGTCGGCGACCTTGAAGTCGTGTCGGTTCTCGACAGTCGTCATGTGCGAGCTGCTCCTCGGGGTTGGGGCGAGGTGGGTACGGCTGGTCTGCGCGGCGGCGGACACAGGGGTGCCCGAAGGAGGACACAGGCATGCCCACGTGCGCGCAGCGCAGTCCGTCGGAGGCCCTCTCTCCCTCGGTCGGTCCGCGGTGGGACCGCCCGACCGCCATCAGCAGCGACGTCTGGCTCCCACCCAAGCTACACCGGTGGGCCCGGACGTCCCCAGTCCCCCTTCGAACTCATCACGCCATCACGGTTTGTGGTGCGGAGTCGAACCGGGGGGCGGGGTGGAGGGTTTCGGGGGCGAGAACAAGTCATCGGTGGAGGGCGAAAGAGGGACGGAGCAGGAGCGATCAGACCAGCACGAGCAGGGGCTTTTGGGTCTGTGGGGCTGCGGGTAGGTGCGGCAGGATGCGAGGCGATCGGAACATCTGATCGATCTTGCGGGACGTCCGGGACGGCGTTCCGCGTGACAAAGGCGTTAGGAGATCGACGTGACCAATCCGGCCGGCCCTCCCCCCACGGGCGGCGATGGCGAGCCCAGGCGGCTGAAGCTGCTCGCGGTGACGGCGTGCCCGACGGGTATCGCGCACACGTACATGGCGGCGGAGAAGCTCGCGCAGGCCGCCGAGAGCCGCGGTATCGAGATGAAGGTGGAGACGCAGGGCTCCATCGGGGCTGAAAACGTACTCACCGACAACGATGTCAGCACGGCTGACGGCATCATCGTCGCCGCGGACAAGGATGTGGATCTGACTCGTTTCGTGGGCAAGCGCGTGCTCACGGTCGGCGTCGCCGAGGGGATCCGTCATCCCGAGCGGCTGATCGAGCGGGTGCGGTCGGCGCCCGTGCACGCGGCGGGCTCCGACAGACCTCCGGTCGAGGGCGGCAAGGAGCGCAGCGTCGGGTACAAGGCGCTGATGAACGGGGTCAGTTACATGATCCCGTTCGTGGTGGTCGGAGGGTTGCTGATCGCGATCTCGCTCTCGCTGGGCGGTCACACCGATCCCTCCGGCGGTCTGGTCATCCCGAAGGACTCCTTCTGGATGGACGTGAACAACATCGGTGTCATCGGCTTCACGCTGATGGTGCCGATCCTGTCGGGTTACATCGCCTATGCCGTCGGGGACCGCCCCGCCCTCGTGCCCGGCATGATCGGCGGGTGGATCGCCAACACCGGGTCGCTGTACGACTCGAAGGCGGGCGCCGGGTTCATCGGGGCGATCGTGACCGGGTTCCTGGCCGGGTATCTGGTGCTGTGGATCAAGAAGGTCAAGGTCCCGAGGTTCGTCCAGCCGATCATGCCGATCATCGTGATCCCGATCGTGGCGACCACGGCACTCGGGCTGTTCTTCATCTACGTCATCGGGAAGCCGATCTCCTGGGTGTTCGAGCATCTGACCAGCTGGCTCAGCGGGATGACGGGGACGAGTGCGATCCTGCTCGGCGCGATTCTGGGGCTCATGATCGCGTTCGACATGGGCGGGCCGGTCAACAAGACGGCGTTCCTGTTCGGCACGGGGCTGATCGCGACCGGCAACCAGACGGTGATGGGCATGTGCGCGGCCGCGATCCCGGTCATGCCGTTGGGGCAGGGTCTGGCGACGCTGATACGCAGGCGGCTCTACACCGAGCAGGAGCGGGAGACCGGGCTCGCAGCGCTGTTCATGGGCTGCTTCGGGATCTCGGAGGGCGCGATCCCGTTCGCGGCGGCGCGGCCCGCGCAGGTCATCCCGGCGAACATGCTCGGCGGTGCGGTGGCCGGTGCGATCGCCGGGGTGGCCGGGGTCGAGGACGCGGTGCCGCACGGCGGGCCGATCGTGGCGGTGCTGGGTGCGGTGAGCGGCGTACCGATGTTCTTCGTGGCCGTGGTGGTCGGCTCGGTGGCCACCGCGCTGACCACCGTGGCGCTGGTGGATATCGGTGAGCGGCGCAGGCGCGGGGGCGGAGCGCCGGTCGCCGGTGTGGGCGCTGGTGGGCCCGAGTCCAAGCCCGAGCCCGAGCCCGCGCCGGTCGGGGTCGGCGGGAGGGGTGCGCCGGGCGCCGACACCGCCGTGGCGCGGCAGGCTGTGGTGGTGAGTTCTCCCGGGGCGGGGGTCGAACCGGTCGAAGCCGGAGGGAGCGGGGAGGGCGTCCTGTCCGGCTACCTCACCGAGGAGACCGTGAAGGTCCGGCTGGACGCGCGGGACAAGGAGGGGGCCATCCGGGAGATGGCGGAGTTGCTCGCGCGGGCCGGCGAGGTCACGGATGTGGAGGAGCTGGTGGCGACGGCGCTGCGGCGTGAGGCGCAGGGCACGACCGGGCTCGGCGAGGAGATCGCGATCCCGCATGCGAAGACGGACGCGGTGACCGCGCCGGTGGTCGGTTTCGCGCGGTCCGCCGAGGGCGTCGAGTGGGGATCCCTGGACGGTACGAAGGCCCGGCTGGTGTTCATGATCGCCGTACCGGAGGCGGCCGCCGGCGACGAGCATCTGCGGATTCTGGCGTTGTTGTCGCGGAAGTTGATGGATCCCGGCTTCCGGGAGCGGCTCACCGCCGCGCCGGACGCGGGGGCCGTCCTCGGTGTGCTGCGCGAGATCCGGTGAGCGGCGGCCGGTAGGCGTCGGTCCGTGCCTGTGAGCTGGGGCGCGGGCCGGCACCGGGTGTTCACGATCAGCCGCTAGTGTCTGCCGCCGCGGACGGTCCGCGTGGGGAGGGCTGGGGCTGTGGGCAAGGCGCGGAAGTTGGGGGTCACGGCGTGGGTGCTGGGGCCGCTGGGGCTGCTGTTGGTGATCGGGTCGTCGGCGGCTCTTTGGACGGGCTACCACGGGGCCACGGTGTCGAGCGACAGCATGTCCCCGACGTACTCGCAGGGACAGCAGGTGGTCTACGAGCGCGTCGACGGGACGGAGGTGCGCCGCGGTGACGTGGTGCTCTTCACCGCGCCCGAGCGCTACTCCTTCGGCGGCCCCGTCCTCCAGCGGGTGATCGGCGTGGGCGGTGATCACGTCGTGTGCTGCACGGGGGCGGGGACGCCGCAGGAGCGGCTCACCGTCAACGGAAAGCCGCTCGGTGAGTCGTACGTGAAGGACGGCGTCGCCGACGGGATGCGGCGGCCCTACGACGTGCGGGTGCCGCAGGGGCGGCTGTTCCTGCTGGGTGACCACCGGCTGAACTCGATGGACTCCCGGTTCTTCGCCGAGGACCGCGAGGGGACGGTGCCCGTCGGTGCGGTGCGGTGCGGGGCCGGGTGACGGACGACTACGCCGTGCCGCTGCTGCTCGGCGGGGGCGCGTTGGCCGGGCTCCTGCTCGCGCTCACCGGGCTCGGCCTGGGGATCGCCGCGTTCGCCCTGCGACGGCGGACGCCGGCCGCGGTGCCACCGCCCTGGCCGGTACAGGCCTGACCACGACCGACGGGGCCCGCCGAGTGTCTCGGCGGGCCCCGTCGGTCGTACGGCGGGAAAGCGTCAGTGTTCGGCGGGGTGCGATGTCGGTCCGCCGGGGGCGGCCTCGCGGTCGGGGCCCTTGGCGGCCTCGGACTCGCTGAAGATATCGGGTTCGAGGTAGATGACGCGGGCGATCGGGACGGCCTCGCGGATGCGGGCCTCGGCGGCGTTGATGGCGCTCGCGATCTCGGTGGCCGTGTCGTCGTGCTGGACGGCGATCTTGGCGGCGACCAGCAGTTCCTCGGGGCCGAGGTGGAGCGTACGCATGTGGATGATGCCGGTGACCGTGTCGCCGTCGACGATCGCGGTCTCGATCTTCTGCACCGCGTCGAGGCCGGCGGCCTCGCCCAGGAGCAGCGACTTGGTCTCGATGGCCAGGACGATCGCGATGAGGATGAGCAGGACACCGATACAGAGGGTGCCGATGCCGTCCCAGACGCCGTCACCCGTGGCGAGGGCCATGCCCACGCCACCGAGCGCGAGGATCAGGCCGACGAGGGCTCCCAGGTCCTCCAGGAGGACGACCGGCAGCTCGGGCGCCTTGGCATGGCGCACGAACTCCTTCCAGGACTGCTTCCCGCGCAGGGTGTTGGACTCCTTGATGGCCGTCCGGAAGGAGAAGGTCTCGGCGATGATCGCGAAGACCAGGACGCCCACCGGCCAGTACCAGTGCTTGATGTCGTGCGGGTGCACGATCTTCTCGTAGCCCTCGTAGATGGCGAACATGCCGCCGACCGAGAAGAGGACGATCGAGACGAGGAAGGCGTAGATGTACCGCTCGCGGCCGTAGCCGAAGGGGTGTTGGGGGGTCGCTTCGCGCTGGGCCTTCTTGCCGCCGACGAGCAGCAGGCCCTGGTTGCCGGAGTCGGCGAGCGAGTGCACTGACTCGGCGAGCATCGACGACGAACCGCTGAAGAGGAACGCCACGAACTTCGCTACCGCGATCGCGAGGTTGGCGGCAAGTGCCGCCACGATCGCCTTGGTGCCGCCTGACGCGCTCATGTGTTCGCGTTGTCCCTTCGACTTCGTCTGCCTGCGTACGCCGTCCGGGCCTTTGCCCGGCCTTTGCCGGTGGGCCATTGTTGCAGCCCCGCGGAGGTGCGTTGTGTCAGCCGTCCACAGGCCCGGTCATACGATCACAGTGGCTCGGAAGACCGTGCCCGCACCGGACACTTCGGCCTTCTCGCCCGCCGGTACGAAGACCGACTGTCCCGGCGACAACTCGTGTTCCCCGGTTCGCACGGAACCTGCCGTGCAGAGCAGGATCTGCGGGGTCGCGCGGGTGAGGTCGTGGGCGGCGGTGCCCTCGGGAAGGACGTACCGGGAGAGCCGGAACTCGTCGATGGGGGTTTCGTAGACCTCTTCGCCGTCGGGGGACGCCTCCGGGCGGAGGACTCCCGGATCGGCGGCCTCGAAGCGGACGATGCGCAGGAGTTCGGGGACGTCGACGTGCTTGGGGGTCAGACCGCAGCGCAGGACGTTGTCGGAGTTGGCCATGATCTCGACGCCGAGTCCGCTGAGGTAGGCGTGCGGGATGCCGGCACCGAGGAACAGGGCCTCGCCGGGCTGGAGCCGGACGTGGTTGAGCAGCATGGCGGCGATGACGCCCGGGTCGCCCGGGTAGTGGTGGGCGATGTCGGCGTACGGCGCGTAGTCGCCGCCGAGACGGGCGCAGGCGGTCGCGGCGGCCGTGACCGTGCGGGACATCTCGTCCGGGTCGGCGGTGAGGATCGCCGTGAGGACCTCGCGCAGGGCGGCGTCCTCGGGGCGGGCGTGCAGGAGATCGACGTACGGCTTGAGGCTGTCGACGTCGAGACCGGCGAGGAGGCGGGCGGCGTCGGCCGGGGCGCGGAAGCCGCACAGGCCGTCGAACTCGGTGAGCGCGCAGATGAGTTCGGGCTTGTGGTTGGCGTCCTTGTAGTTGCGGTGCCCGGCGTCCACGGGGATGCCGCGGCGCTCCTCGTCGGCGTAACCCTCCTTCGCCTGCTCCAGGTCGGGGTGCACCTGGAGGGAGAGGGGGGCGCCCGCGGCGAGGATCTTCAGGAGGAAGGGCAGGCGGGGACCGAACCTGGTCACGGCCTTCTCGCCCAACTCCCGCTCCGGGGCGGCCTCGATGACCTCGACGAGTGTGCCGCGCTCCGTGCGGGAGGGTGCGCCCGGGTGGGCGCCCATCCACATCTCCGCCTGCGGTTCACCGGTCGGCTCGACGCCGAGGAGTCGGGGGATCGCGGTGGTCGAACCCCAGGCGTAGGGGCGGATGGTGTTGTCGAGGCGGTCCATCGGGTTCTTTCTGCCGGTTCTCGGTACGTACGACGGTCAGGGCGTCCTGGGCAAGATCAGGCCCCCGAGGCGAGCGCCAGGTAAACGGCGGCGAAATCCGTCATGGCGATCAGTTCCGCGAGGGTCTCCAGCTCGCCGCCGGACTCCGGCTCCAGTTCGCTGATCGGTGTGTCATGGCTGAGGGCCACGTCACGGGCGGTCGGCGCGGCGGTGAGGCCGCCGATCGGGCGGTCGCGCAACAGCACCACGCGCGCGCGAAGGGCGGGCGGCTCCTCCACACGGTCGCGGAAGAAGTCCTCGGGGTCGGAGCCGGCGGCGAGCGGGCCCTCCAGCAGGGCGCTGTGCGCGGCGAGCGCCTCGGGAAGTTCGGAGACCAGCGCCGGGCGGCCGGAGAGTTCGGCGAGCGCGGCGGCGAAACGGCGTCCCGCGGGGCCGGCGGAGGTGCCCTCGGTCCAGATCACCGGGAGGGCGTCGGCGAGCTCGGCGGCCAGGGTCTTGGCCGGGTTGCTGTACGTGGCGATCGCGGGACCGCAGCGCTCGGCGATGTGGTCCAGGCGGTCGGCGACCTTCTCCAGGGCCTCGGGCGGGGCGCTGAGCACACCGGTGCGGTCGAGAAGCGCGAGGAGCGGGGTGAGCAGGGCCCACAGGACTCCGGGCGCGGAGGCGGCGAGGGGGGTGGCCTGCTCGTCGTAGGGAGCCGTGGCCATCGGCATGAAGAGGCCGTGGGCGCCTTCCACCGCTTCGGCGAGCGGGGTCTCGGTGGGGGACACGGCGACGACGGTGCAGCCGCGGCGGTAGGCCGCGTCGGCGAGCAGGGACAGGCCCGGTTCGGTGCCGTCGGGGGTCGCGATCAGGAGCAGGTCGACGGAGCCCGCCCAGCCGGGGAGCTCCCAGCGCAGGGCGCCCGCGGCGGGGGCGACGCCGGTCGGGGCGAGGCGGATGACGGGGCTGCCGGGGCCGGCGAGCGTGCCGAGGAGGTCGGCCGCGCAGATCGCCGCGGCGCCGGGGCCCGCGATGAGGACGGCGCGGGGGCGGCCGTCCGGCTTGAGGTCGTGCACACCGGCCTCGGCGGCGTGCCGGGCGGCGGTGCGGACTCGGGCGCCGGCCTCGGCGGCGCCGCGCAGGAGGCCGCGGTGGTCGGCCTCCGCGAGTGCGGCGGGGGTGTCGAGCAGCGATTCGTCGAGCATGGGCGGCAGCCTCCGGTCGCCGGGTCGTCGGATTCGCGGGTTTCCGGGTCGCCAGGTTGTCGTCTGTTACGCGGGCGGCGGGCCTCGTCGGGTCTCGCGGGTGGCGGGCCCCGGCGGGGGGTTACGCGGGGCGGCGGGCCTCGTCCACGAGGAGAACGGGGATGCCGTCGCGGACGGGGTACGCCAGGCCGCAGTCCTGGCCTGTGCAGATCAGCTCGGTGTCCTGCTCCTTGAGGGGGGCGTGACAGGCCGGGCAGGCGAGGATCTCCAGGAGGCCGGCTTCGAGCGGCATGAGGGTTCCCTTCGAGGGTGGTGCGTCTGCTTGTGCGGATGTGCCTGGTCAGGGTACCGCCGGGAGGGGGTGGGCGCCGGGGTTGGGCCGGGGCGGGGCCGGTCGGGGGCGCGGGCTGGGTGCCGAGGGGTTTTCGCCCCCGCCGCCCCTACCCGTTCCCATCCCCAGGGGCGCTGCCCCTTCGACCCCGCTGGGGCTGCGCCCCAGACCCCCTTCGGCCCTGAGGGCCTCGTCCTCAAACGCCGGACGGGCTGAAACAGACGAGCCCGCCGGAGCCCATGCCGTCAGCCTCTGATGATGGCGAGCACCTCGTCGCGCACCTTGGTCATGGTGGGCTCGTCCCTCGCTTCGGCGTTGAGGCGGAGGAGGGGCTCGGTGTTGGAGGGTCGGACGTTGAACCACCAGTCGGTGGAGCTGACGGTGAGGCCGTCAAGGGTGTCGAGGGTGATGCCCTGGCGGCCCTCGTAAGCGGCTCGGACGGCGGCGAGGCGGTCGGTCTGGTCGGCGACCGTGGAGTTGATCTCGCCGGAGCCGGTGTAGCGGTCGTACTGGGCGACGAGGGCGGAGAGGGGACCGTCCTGGCCGCCGAGGGCGGCGAGGACGTGGAGGGCGGCGAGCATGCCCGTGTCGGCGTTCCAGAAGTCCTTGAAGTAGTAGTGCGCGGAGTGCTCGCCGCCGAAGATGGCGCCGGCCTTCGCCATCTCGGCCTTGATGAAGGAGTGGCCCACGCGTGTGCGTACCGGTGTGCCGCCGTTCTCCCTGACGACCTCCGGGACCGACCAGGAGGTGATCAGGTTGTGGATGACGATGCCCTGGCCGCCGTTCCGGGCGAGCTCGCGGGCGGCCACGAGGGCGGTGACGGCGGACGGGGAGACCGGGTCGCCGTGCTCGTCGACGACGAAGCAGCGGTCGGCGTCGCCGTCGAAGGCGATGCCGAGGTCGGCGCCCTCCTCGCGGACGCGCTTCTGGAGGTCCACGAGGTTGGCCGGGTCGAGGGGGTTGGCCTCGTGGTTGGGGAAGGTGCCGTCGAGTTCGAAGTACAGGGGCACCAGGTCCAGCGGGAGGCCCTCGAACACCGTCGGGACCGTGTGCCCGCCCATGCCGTTGCCCGCGTCGACGACGACCTTCAGGGGGCGGATGGCCCTCAGGTCGACGAGGGAGCGGAGGTGGACCGCGTAGTCCGTCAGCGTGTCGCGTCGCGTGATGGCGCCCGTCCTGGCCGCCGGGGCGGGGGCGCCCGACTCGCTCCACTGCTCGGCCAGCGTGCGGATCTCGGCGAGGCCCGTGTCCTGGCCTACCGGGGCGGCGCCGGCGCGGCACATCTTGATGCCGTTGTACTGGGCCGGGTTGTGGGAGGCCGTGAACATCGCGCCCGGCAGGTCCAGCGCGCCGGAGGCGTAGTACAGCTGGTCGGTCGAGCACAGGCCGATCTCGGTCACGTCGGCGCCCTGGGCGGCCGCCCCGCGCGCGAAGGCCCGCGACAGGCCCGGGGAGGAGGGCCGCATGTCGTGCCCGGTCACGATGGCGCTCGCGTCGGTCACCTGGACGAAGGCGGCCCCGAAGAGCTCGGCGAGGGTCTCGTCCCACTGGTCCGGGACGACCCCGCGTACGTCGTACGCCTTCACGAGCTGTGACAGATCAGCAGTCACGGCCAACCTTCCTGAAAGTCCTTTGGTCACCACAAACTACCCGCCGTCACCGACAGCGCGCCGCGCGATCTCCGAGTGGACTCGCGAAGGTAACCGGAGGTCAGGGCTCCGGACGGTTCAGGGGAGCATCCAGCCCAGCACCGGTGAACTCTGTCCGACCACGATCAGACACATCACCAGCAGCAGTCCGATGCTCCAGGGCAGCACCTTGCGGAGCAGGTCGCCTTCGCGGCCCGCGAGGCCCACGGCCGCGCAGGCGATGGTGAGGTTCTGCGGGGAGATCATCTTGCCGAGGACGCCGCCCGAGCTGTTCGCGGCGGCCAGCAGCTCCGGGGACAGCCCCGATTCCCGGGCCGCGGTCACCTGCAACGCCCCGAAGAGCGCGTTGGCCGAGGTGTCCGAGCCGGAGACCGCGACCCCGAACCAGCCGAGGACCGGCGACAGGAACGCGAGCCCGGCGCCCGCCGCCGCCACGAAGTGGCCGATGGTGGCGGCCTGTCCGGAGAGGTTCATGACGTAGGCGAGCGCCAGGACGGACGTCACGGTCAGGATCGCGAACCTCAACTCGTGGACCGTCGCGACCCATTCCCGCACCGCCACGCGCGCGTGCACGCCGAGAACGGCCGCCGTGAGGATGCCCGCGAGCAGGACGAGGGTGCCTCCGGTGGACACGATGGGCCAGCTGAAGACGTTGGCGCCGACCGGATCACCGTCCGCGCTCACGACGTTCAGGAAGGGCCAGTCGTAGGTCTGTGTGGTCTTGGCCAGCCAGTCCTTGACCACCGGGATCTGGGCGACGGAGAAGATCACGACGATCAGCGCGTAGGGGGCGTAGGCGCGCACGACCTCGCCGCGCGGGTCGGCCTCGTCCAGGTCCTCGCTGCGCGCTCCGGTCAGCACGGCCGCGCGCACGGGTTCGGCGGCGGGCCTGCGTGCCTGCGGTACGGCGACCAGGGCGCCCGCGCCGGCCAGGGCGGCCCCGATGTCGGCGAGTTGGGCGGAGACGTAGTTGGAGGCGGCGAACTGGGCGATGGCGAAGGCGATTCCGCACGCCAGGGCGGGCACCCAGGTCTCGCGCAGTCCGCGCCGCCCGTCCACCAGCCAGACCAGGACCAGGGGCACCACCAGGGCCAGCAGCGGGGTTTGACGGCCCACCACGGACGCCACGGTGTCCAGAGGCAGTTCGGTGACCTGGGCGAGGGTCACGACCGGCGTGCCCATCGCGCCGAAGGCGACCGGCGCGGTGTTGGCGACCAGGGCGACGACCGCGGCGCGCACGGGTTCGAAGCCCAGCGCGACGAGCATGACCGAGCAGATCGCGACGGGCGCCCCGAAGCCGGCGAGTGCCTCCAGGAGGGCGCCGAAGCAGAAGGCTACGACCAGGGCCTGGATGCGCGGGTCGTCGGACAGCCGCCCGAAGGAGCGGCGCAGGATGTCGAAGTGCCGGGTGCGGACCGTCATCCGGTACACCCACAGGGCGTTGACGACGATCCACAGGATGGGGAAGAGGCCGAAGACGGCTCCCTGGGCGGCGCTGGAGAGCGTCTGGTCCAGCGGCATGCCGTACGCGAGCCAGGCGACCAGAGCGGCCGCGAGGAGGCCGGTGAGACCCGCCAGGTGCGCCTTCAGGCGGACGCCGCCGAGCAGGACGAGGACGATCACGAGGGGAAGGGCCGCCACCAGGGCCGACAGGCCGAGTGAGCCGGCGAGGGGTTCGAGTTCCTGGACGTACACGGGCGCCTCCCCGATCCGTCGGTCCCGCTCTCCGCCCATTCCGTCATGCGGAAAGCGATTTCTCGTTTCGGCTTACGAAACGGAATGGTCGTGTCCGCGCCAAGGGCCCGTCAATGGGTGTGCGCCACCGAGTGGAACGTGCACGGAATACACACGAACGGGCAGGCGTCGCCCGTCAGTTGTCCGGCGAGCGCAGGACCCGCAGGTGGCCGCGGCGGGCGACCTGCCTCGGGTCCGCCGCCCGTGCCCCGCCGCCGGCCTCGGCCGCGCGCTCCTGGGGACGGGCCGCCTCGCGCACCGCGTTGGCAAGCGCTTCCAGATCGTCACCGCTGGGCCGGGCCGGGGCCGAGGCGTCGAGCAGACGGACGACCTCCCAGCCGCGCGGGGCGGTGAGGCGCTCGGAGTGCTCGGCGCACAGGTCGTAGCAGTGGGGTTCGGCGTAGGTGGCGAGCGGGCCGAGGACCGCGGTCGAGTCGGCGTAGACGTACGTCAGCGTCGCGACGGCGGGACGGCCGCAAGCGGTGCGCGAACAGCGACGTACAGGGCTCACGACGTTGGACGGTACCGCACTCTTGAGCGGGCCGCGACGACTCTCCCCCAGGTCACTCCACCGTGTCGTGTTGTGAAACGCCCCACACGCACCTTCGGACACACGCCGCTGACCAGGACGGACACCCATGTGCGAGGCGTCGAACGGTCGCCTGCCCGATCACCAGTCGGTACAAACCCTGTCAATTGCCTTGAGGTCGACGGTCTCGGAGGGATACGGAATCGAGCCCAACCTTGGCTGGAATGGTCAACTGCCGACATGCCGTACGGGTGGACGGACGTCGTTCACTCTGCCGCGTGGGGGCCGGGCGGCCGGCTGCGGCGAGGACTACGCTTCACCAGTGATGGACAACCCTGTACCGCCCCGCACCCTCGGCCCCGGGCCCCGACGCCGTGATCGCCACGGGCGGGGCATGCGCGGCCCGATCGCACCACCGCAGGTGCCGCTCGCCGCGAGCCGTGCCGATGTGTTCGCGGATCTGGTGCAGGACTCCGTGGAGCGGCTGGAGCGGCGGTGGCCGCAGCTCGCCGACATCGATTTCCTGGTGCTTGAGGTGCCGCGGCTGGACGGGCCCGGGCAGGAGTGGAACGACGAGGCGGTTCCTCTGGGCGGCACGATTCCCGCTCGGGAGGCGCAGCCGGCCCGGGTGATCGTGTACCGGCGGCCTGTGGAGATCCGTACCAAGGGGCGGGAGGAGCGGGCCGCGCTGGTGCACGAGATCGTGGTGGAGCAGGTCGCCGAACTGCTGGGGCTGACCCCGGAGACGGTGGATCCCCGGTACGGGGAGGACTGAGCGCCGGCGGCACGCCTGCCCGTGCCGCAAGCGCGCCGGCGGCCTACTTCTGGAGCACTCCCAGGTCCTGGTCCGCCTCCGGTACCGCCACCGTGCCCCGGTCGTCCGGGAGGGTCTGGATGGTGAAACCGGGGACGCCGTCCTCGGTGGCCGCGAGGGTTCGGGCGGCGTAGACGGGGCCTCCGGAGAGCGGCTCGACGGTGAGGGCGTAGGTGCCCTTGAGACCGCTCGGAACCGGGGCGTCGACGTTCTCGGTGGTGCCCGCCTTGATGGTGAAGGTCTTCGACACCGCTGTGCCGCCGTCGCTGCCGGCCGAGGCGGTGACCTTGACCTTCGCGGCGCGGGTGGGGGCGACCAGCGAGAGCGTGGTGCCCTTGGCGCTGTTGTCGGCGGCCGTCGCGCGCGTGCCGACGGGAGCCGTGGCGGGGATGAACGCCGTCTCCTGGTCGGCGCCCTTGCCGCGGACCACCCGCAGGGCGGCGACGACCGGTACGGACTGGTCGGTCGGGGTGAGGATCAGGGAGCCGGCCTCGCCGCGGGTGATGTCGCCGAGGTCGACGGCGGTCGTCATGCCGGCCTTGACGTGCAGCGTCTCGTTGCCGGCGGGGGTGATCGCGCCGGACGGTGAGGCGAGGCGGACCTTCAGGTCGGCGTCGGAGTCCCCGGGCGTGAAGGCGACCAGGCGCACGGCGGTGGCGTCCTTGGGGACGCCGGGCAGGACCAGGCTGGGCGTCGGGTCGGTGGACGCGGCCAGCCAGTCGCCGCCGAGCCGGTCGTCCAGGGCCTGTACGGCGGCGCCGACGCGTCCGCTGCGGACGTTCACATGGACGGTGAGGTTCTCCTGCTTCTCGTCCGTGAGCGTGGACAGCAGGACCGGCTCGCTGGAGTGCGGCTGGACCGTGATGCCCTCCCCCACCGAGGAGTCGATGGCGCCGTCCTTGCCGTAGAGCTCGATGTCGACGACGGCGGCGGAGTCGTCGGGGTTGGTCAGGTGCACGTAGTCGGTGCGGTCGGCGGCCGTGCTGGCGCCGGGGAACCAGAACTCGGTGTCCGGGGCGGTGCAGTTGACGCCCTGGAGGCCGCGGCCGATGCCCGCGGCGACCTCGGTGGTCTCCTGAAGGGCCCAGCCTGGCGCGAACTTGCCCTCGGCGGTGCCGAGGATCGCGGGGGTGTCGCCGCCCGAGGTGTCCCCGGTGACCGGGGTGCCGGGCTCCTTCGGCGTCAGGACCGGCTTCTCGGTCTTCTTCTTGCCCTTGTCGCCGCTGTCGCCGTCCGCCGACTGCTCGGTGGCGGACCGCAGTTCGGCCTTGCCCTGACCGCCGGTGCCCTTCGTGACGGGCGTGAAGGAGGTGTACGACGTCTCGGCGAGGTCGGAGATGCTGGGCGCCGGGCACATCAGGCTCGTGCGCTCCACGGGCAGTTCGGCGGCCGCCTTGGCGGTGTCGGTGCCGGTGGCGTCCGGTGTGCTGAGCGTGGCGAACCCGGTGACGGCGGCAAGCGCGGCGGTGCCCGCGATCAGGGACAGGGTGGTGCGGTTCACTGCTGACTCCCGTCGGGGCGCTCACTGCCGGGGCCGTTGGGCTGCGGCTGCGCCGGGTCGTACGTGGGGTCGTAGCCCTGGCCCTGGTCGTAGCCCTGCTGCTGGTAGTGCTGGTCGTAGCCCTGGTCGTACGGCGCCTGCGGGGACTGGCCGTTGTAGGCGTACGGGTCGTACTGGCCGCCCTGGTAGGGGTCCGCCTGGTAGGGCTGCTGGTCGTAGCCGCCCGCCGGGTACTGCTGCTGGGCCGCCTGGTACTGGTCGTTGCCGTAACCGCCGTACTCGGCGCCCGGGTAGCCCGGGGTCTCGCCCCACTCGCCGTAGGGCTGCTGCTGGGGTACGGCGGCGGGGACCTGCTCCGGGGGAGGCGGGAACTCGTCGGGCCGGCCGCTCTCCTCGGTCTCGGCCTCGGCCTGGGCGCGCAGGCGGCGGGCGCGGCGGCCCTCGCCGGCGACGGCCTGGGCGGGGACGGACGGCTCCTCGGGGAGGTCGTCGTCGACGTCG
This sequence comes from Streptomyces lincolnensis, assembly GCF_001685355.1. Taxonomy (GTDB): domain Bacteria; phylum Actinomycetota; class Actinomycetes; order Streptomycetales; family Streptomycetaceae; genus Streptomyces; species Streptomyces lincolnensis. The sequence goes on from NZ_CP016438.1 coordinate 4,096,377, forward strand.
CGGCGGCGGCCTGGCAGGGCCAGCACCACGAGGACGACAGCGAGGGCGCCCTGGATCCACAGCCAGACGGTGTGGGTGAACGGGTCGTCGAAGGTGATGTCCAGTCTGCCGCCGGAGGCGGGGAGTTCGAAGCCCTGGGCCCAGCCGTCGACCGTGGTGCGGGTGAGCGGCTTGCCGTCCAGGGTGGCCGTCCAGCCCTCGGCGGCGGTGTCGGCGAGGCGCAGGACGCGGCCGTCGGCGCCGGCCGGGACGGTGGTGTGGATGTCGACGGGTCCGGCGGCCACGGGCTGCGGATCGCCCGACCCGGAGGTGATGACCGCGCGGGCGACCTCCCGGTCGATGCGCCACAGTCCGCTGCCGTCCTGCTGGCTGAGCCGGGACAGGCCGGGCGTGGCGTCCAGGACGCGGGTGACCTCGCGGGGCGCGCCCTTGTGGACGAGGACGTAGCGCACGGCGAACTTGCCGAGCTGGTCGGCCTGGTCGGCGCCGGAGCCGGCCACGAGGTTGGCGACGACCTTGTCCAGGGCGCTGTTCTCGCCGTCGGCCGCGGCGAGTTCGGCGTCGCCGAGGCGGGCGCCCGAGCCGCGCACCAGCATGTAGCCGACGTGGGCGGCGGAGTCGCTGTCCAGGACGAGGGTGCGGGCCTGGTCGCGGGTGCCGCTCTCCTCGGCGACGAACGCGGGCACCTGAGTGGGGTCGCGCCGCTCCAGCGGGCCGTCGGCGCCGCCGATCATCCAGCCGGCGGCGACGAGCAGCGGGCCCGCGGCCGAGGCGAAGGCGATCAGCGCGGCGACCGGCTGGCGCCAGCCGAAGCTCTGCTCGGCCACACGCGCGCGTGCCCCGTCGGCGCCGAGGACGGCGGCGGCCAGGAGGGCGAGGCCGTAGACGAGGGTCGCGGGGCCGGCCCAGGTGGAGTTGTTGGACAGGACCGCGAAGACCAGGCCCACCAGGGCGGCGGCCCAGGCCGTCCAGATGCCGAACTGCCGCTCGGAGCGCAGCAGGGCGGACAGCGCGGCCAGGACGACGCCGATGAGCATCAGTCCGCTGACCGTGCCGGGTCCGCCGGGGCTGATGCCGAGCAGGTCCACGGCGGAGGCCGCCGAGGCACCGAACTCCAGGCCGGCTTCCTCGAAGAAGCCGAACGGCAGGAGCGACAGCGACCAGGGGGCGAGGATCAGCAGGGGCGTGCCGATCTGGGCCAGGAAGCGCAGGCCGTAGGGGGTGATCTCGGCTCGGCGGACGGCCAGCAGTCCGATGCCGAGGACCAGCGCGATGGGCCACACGATCGGTGTGAACGCGGTGGTGACGGTCAGCAGCAGGGCGTACGCCCAGGTGGCGCGCCAGCTGCCGCGCGTGCCGGAGGAGTGCGTCAGGCCGCCGGCCGCGATGCCCGCGCGTGCCATGAGCGGCAGCAGGATGGCGAGGACGGCGGTGCCGAGGCGGCCGCCGGCGAGGGCGCCGGTGGCGGCGGGCAGGAAGGCGTAGACGACGGCCGCCCAGGCGCGCAGCAGGCGCGACTCGACGAGCGGCCGGGAGGCGAAGTAGGCGGCGAGGCCGGCCAGCGGCACCGAACAGACCAGCAGGAGGGTGATCGCGAGGCCGGTCGAGCCGAACAGCACGGAGGCGAGCATCGCGACGATCGCCAGGTACGGCGGCGCGGCGGGGGTGCCGCCGGCGCCCACCGCGTGCCAGGCGTCCAGGTAGCGCGACCACAGCTCACCGGAGTCGGCCGGGGCGGGCAGCAGGGCGCCGCCCGCGAGCGCGCCGGAGCCGAGCAGGGCGCGGCAGGCGACCAGGGAGACGAGCAGCAGCACCAGGAAGAGCACCGGGCCCGGCTTGCGGGCGACGCGCTTGAGGCGGGCGAACTGCTCGATCTCCAGGAAGTCGGCGTCGTCGCCGCCGGGGCCGGACTCGATACCGCCGCCGTGCCGTCCGGCGCCGGAGGTGACCTCCGGGTCGGAGCTGCCGAAGAGGCTGCCCGCGGCCTGTTCCACCGTGGCCCGGACGGTCGCGCCCGGCGGCGGGAACAGGGCGCGCGTCTCCTCCTTGTCGAGGGCGGAGGTGCCGCGCTTGCGGCGCCCGGTGAGGATCCGCTCGGGCCGCAGGAGGGTGCCCATGAGGCCGCGGATCTCGTCGACGGCCTGTCCGGGGACCTTGCCGACGAGATAGGCGACGGTCCGCAGCAGCGTGCCGACCATCACGCGCAGGAGCACCCAGGGCAGCAGGGCCGTGCGCGAGTTGACGAGGAGGGTGTAGACGGCGCCCGCCTTGTCGACCTTGTGCGGGGAGGCGGTGGTGCGGCCCGCGCAGTCGACGGTGCGCCGCTCGCGCGAGGCGGCCTCGGCGTGTCGTACGACGGCTTCGGGGGCGATCAGGACGCGGTAGCCGGCCGCGTGGGCGCGCCAGCACAGGTCGACGTCGTCCCGCATGAGGGGCAGGCGGCGGTCGAAGCCGCCGAGCTGCTCGAAGACGTCGCGCCGGATCAGCATGCCGGCGGTGGAGACGGACAGCACCGCGCGGACGTGGTCGTGCTGGCCCTGGTCCTGTTCACGGCGGTCCAGGCCGGTCCAGCGGCGGCCGGAGTGGGCGATGGTGACGCCGACCTCCAGCAGCTGCCTGCGGTCGTACCAGCCGCGGAGCTTGGGGCCGACGACGGCGACGTCGGAGCGGCCCAGTTCGTACTCGGTCTCCACGACGCGCAGCAGCTGGGCCAGGGCGTCGGGTTCGGGGGCGCAGTCGTCGTGCAGCAGCCACAGCCACTGGACCGGCTCTCCGTGCGGGAGCTCGGGCAGGTCGTAGGCGTCGTCGCGCCAGGTGCGCGTGACGGGGTCCCAGCCGCTGGGGCGCTTCAGGTAGGGCAGGTCGTCCGGGGTGAGGAGGGGGGCGGTGCGGCCCGCCTCCTCGACGGCCTGGCCGAAACCGGTGCGCCGGGCCAGATGCAGCACCCGGTCGGCGCCGAGGGCGTCGGTGACGAGCTGGGCGGAGGTGTCCGCGCTGCCGGTGTCGGCGCCCATGGCGAACTGCACCGGGCGCTCCTGGCCGAGCAGCCCGGCGAGCGCGTCGGGCAGCCAGCGGGCGCCGTCGTGGGAGACGAGCACCGCGGTCACCACATGACGCGGGTACTCAGGTGTGGCAGCTGTGTCGTGATGCGCTGCCGTGTGGCTGTGCACGGACATCGAGGTACGGGCCCCGGTTCGGTGGACTGCGGTGGACGTCTGTGCCCACTGGGGGCGGCGAGGCGTCTCGGACGAGCGACCACACTATCGGCTGGGCATGAAGGCGGCCCGCCGCCTGTGGATAACCCACCTGCGACGGGCCGTCAGTGAACGGACATATGTGCGGACGTGCGCCCCTCGGAGCTACGGCTCCGCCGGAGTCGCGGTTCAGACCGCGGCCTTCTTCAGCCGGCGGCGTTCCCGCTCGGACAGGCCGCCCCAGATGCCGAATCTCTCGTCGTTGGCCAGGGCGTACTCGAGGCACTCGGAGCGGACCTCACAGGCGAGGCAGACCTTCTTGGCCTCGCGGGTGGAGCCGCCCTTCTCGGGGAAGAAGGACTCGGGATCGGTCTGGGCGCACAGCGCGCGCTCCTGCCAGCCGAGTTCCTCGTCCGCGTCGTCGACCAGCAGTTGCTGCACCGTCTCGGTCATGTGCGCCCCTCGTCTGTCTACTCGCGTCCCCGTGCTGCGGTCGTTACCGATTTCGGCTGAACGACACGAGTGAAATTACAAGTGTGCTGCTCCGGGCGAGTCAAGCCGAGATCTGCTATTGGGCCCCTTATTCACTCTGCGGAACCAAGGCCTTGCGGAAAGTGTTCAAATCGGCATAAACCTTGACACACAGATGCGGGCCGGAGGGTTCCCCGTCCCGCACACGGTCACTTTCGACCCTGTACGAAGAAGGACGCCCAGACGTTCGATCCCGTTGCGACACATCTGCCGAAGCGAAACGGATCACAGTCGGATCACGGAATCGCGCCGGGGTCAGTGCGCCCGGTTGTGCCCATGTGTCCCGGCCACCCCATGAACAAACCTTTCGCCTCGGAGGTGAACCGGATGAGGTGAAACATGTCCCACTTACCGGGTGCCGAGTTGACAGTGAAGGCATGAACCGATGTCCTTGTGGGCATGCTCGCGAACTTGGCACTCACCTCGACCCGCTCCGCCGGGTCCCCCGGTGCTGCCCACGCTCGTCGTAGCTGTTGTTGCTGTCCCAGCTGTTGAGCCCAACGCGCTCCGGCTGCCTCTGAGTCCACCGCGACTCGGCTGCTTGTTCCCACGCCCGGACCAGGGCACCTCTGTCTCCCGTGACCCGGGCCGACGGTACGCGACACCCAGCCCCCCGCTCTTCCGCCTCTTCCGCCGAGGACCACCGCACTCCATGAACAGCGACAGCGACCTCCAGATCGCCGGCGACATCCTCGAAGTCCCGCATCTGCTCCAGGCTCCCCGTGAGCACCCGGCCACCGTCGCCGACTTCGTCGGCCTGGCGCGCTCCATCGCCGCCGACCGCTCCGAGTGGGAGCACCTCGTCCGGTACGACGCGACCACCCGCTGGTACCACCGGCTGCGCACCGGCCCCGGCTACGAGGTGTGGCTGCTGTCCTGGGTGCCCGGCCAGGGCAGCGGACTGCACGACCACGGCCGCTCCTCCGGCGTCCTGACCGTCCTGGAGGGCGCGCTGACCGAGCGGACCGAGCGGGGCACGCGCGCGTTGGCGGCGGGCGCGCAGCGGGTCTTCGCACCGGGGTACGTGCACGAGGTGGTCAACGACGCGCTGGAACCGGCCATAAGCCTGCACGTGTACTACCCGGGGCTGACGGAGATGCCCATGCACTCGACCTGCGCCGGTCGTGAGGCGCACGAGATCGACGTCGTGACCGCCTGACGCGTTGTCGTACCCGCCTGCGAGACTTGCTCCCATGCGCATTGTGGTTCTGGCAGGCGGCATCGGTGGTGCACGGTTCCTGCGCGGTCTGAAGCAGGCCGTGCCGGACGCGGACGTCACCGTCATCGGCAACACGGGGGACGACATCCACCTCTTCGGGCTGAAGGTCTGCCCGGACCTCGACACGGTGATGTACACGCTCGGCGGCGGCATCAACGAGGAGCAGGGCTGGGGGCGGGCCGACGAGACCTTCCACCTCAAGGAGGAGCTCGCGGCCTACGGCGTCGGGCCCGAGTGGTTCGGGCTCGGCGACCGGGACTTCGCCACGCACATCGTGCGGACCCAGATGATCAGTGCCGGATACCCGCTGAGCGCGGTGACACAGGCGCTGTGCGACCGGTGGAAGCCGGGCGTCCGGCTGATCCCGATGACCGACGACCGGGTCGAGACGCATGTCGCCGTCACCCTGCCCGACAGCGGCTCCGGCAAGGGCTCCGGGGAGCGCAAGGCGGTCCATTTCCAGGAGTACTGGGTGCGGCTGCGGGCCTCGGTGCCGGCCGAGGCGATCGTGCCGGTGGGTGCGGAGCAGTCGAAGCCGGCGCCCGGGGTGCTGGAGGCGATCGCGGAGGCCGACATCGTGCTGTTCCCGCCCTCCAACCCGGTCGTCTCCGTGGGCACGATCCTCGCCGTGCCCGGCATCCGCGAGGCGATCGCCGAGGCCGGGGTGCCGGTGGTGGGCCTGTCCCCCATCGTCGGGGACGCGCCCGTGCGCGGGATGGCCGACAAGGTGCTCGCGGCGGTCGGCGTGGAGTCCACGGCCGCGGCGGTCGCCGAGCACTACGGCCCGGGACTGCTGGACGGCTGGCTGGTCGACACCGTCGACGAGGGCGCGGTGGAGCGGGTCGAGGCCGCCGGGATCCGGTGCCGGGCCGTACCGCTGATGATGACCGATGTGGACGCGGCCGCGCAGATGGCGCGTGAGGCGCTGGCGCTGGCGGAGGAGGTGCGGGCGGTTTGAGCGGCCTGTCTGTGGACGGCTACCGGGTCTGGGCCGTGGCCGGGCTGCCCGAGGTGCAGCAGGGCGACGATCTCGCGAAGCTGATCGCCGCCGCCGAACCCGGGCTGGTCGACGGGGACGTGCTCCTCGTCACCTCGAAGATCGTGTCCAAGGCCGAGGGCCGGGTCGTGGAGGCGTCCGACCGGGAGGCGGCCATCGACGCCGAGACCGTCCGGGTCGTGGCCCGGCGGGGTCCGCTGCGGATCGTCGAGAACCGGCAGGGGCTCGTCATGGCCGCCGCCGGGGTGGACGCCTCCAACACCCCGTCCGGAACCGTCCTGTTGCTGCCCGAGGATCCCGACGTGTCCGCGCGGGCGATCCGGGACGGGCTGCGGGACGTCCTCGGTGTCGACGTCGGCGTGGTCGTCACCGACACGTTCGGCAGACCCTGGCGCGCGGGCCTCACGGATGTCGCCATCGGCGCCGCCGGGGTGCGCGTACTGGACGATCTGCGCGGTGGCACGGACGCGTACGGCAATCCGCTCGGCGCGACCGTCGTGGCGACGGCGGACGAACTGGCCGGCGCGGGTGATCTGGTCAAGGGCAAGGCCGCCGGGCTGCCCGTCGCCGTGGTGCGCGGGCTGCCGCATGTGGTGGCCGAGGAGCACGGGGAGGGGGCGCGGGTCATGGTGCGCTCCGCGCGCGACGACATGTTCCGGCTGGGCACCTCGGAGGCGGTGCGGGAGGCGGTCACCCAGCGGCGCACGGTCCGGGCCTTCACGGACGAGCCGGTCGACCCGGACTCCGTACGCCGGGCCGTGGCCGCGGCCGTGACGGCGCCGGCACCGCACCACACGACACCGTGGCGGTTCGTGCTGCTGGAGTCGCGGGAGTCCCGGGTGCGGCTCCTGGACGCCATGCGCGACGCCTGGATCGCCGACCTGCGGCGGGACGGGAAGTCGGAGGAGTCCATCGCCAAGCGGGTGCGGCGCGGGGATGTGCTGCGCAAGGCGCCGTATCTCGTCGTGCCCTGTCTGGTCATGGACGGGTCGCACACCTACGGCGATCCGCGGCGGGACGGGGCCGAGCGGGAGATGTTCGTGGTCGCCGCGGGTGCGGGTGTGCAGAACTTCCTCGTCGCGCTGGCCGGGGAGCGGCTGGGGTCGGCGTGGGTGTCGTCGACGATGTTCTGCCGCGGGGTGGTGCGGGAGGTACTCGGGCTGCCCGGCGACTGGGATCCGATGGGGGCGGTCGCCGTCGGGCATCCGGCCGAGGCGCCGCGGGCCCGGCCGGAGCGGGATGCGGGGAGTTTCATCGAGGTGCGGTGAGTTGGGCCTAGCCTCTTAGAGCCTGTGGGGGGCTTGCGGGTCGTGCGGGCTCTCTCGTTTTTCGGTTCTTTCGTGTTCCGGTTCTCTCGTATCCCAGGGATCTCATTCGTGGCAGGACGGTTCTCTCCCCGGCCCACGCGTACCACCGTGCGCGGCGGGGAGGTCGCCGTGCCCGCTGGAGTGCCTCGGCAGCAGGCCGCGGGGCGGGTGCGGACCTGGGTGCCGGGGTGGCCCGTGGATCTCGGGCTGGTGCTCGGGGCGCTGCGGCGCGGGCCTGGGGATCCCACGTTCCGGGCGATGCCGGACGGGTCCGTGTGGCGGGCCAGCCTGACGCCCGTCGGGCCCGGGACGCTGCGCGTTTCCGCGTACGGCGGTGAGGTGCGCGGTGAGGCGTGGGGGCCGGGGGGTGAGTGGCTGCTCTCTCGGTTGCCGGAGTTGTTGGGGGCCGCCGACGATCCGGCCGCTTTCGTGCCCCGGCATCGGGTCGTGGCGCAGGCGTGGCATCGGCGGCCGGGGCTGCGGCTGACGCGGACCGGGCTGGTGCTGGAGTCGTTGATTCCGTCGATCCTGGAGCAGAAGGTCACGACCGATGAGGCGTATCGGGCGTGGCGGTTGCTGGTGCGGAAGTTCGGGGAGCCGGCTCCTGGGCCTGCGGCGGGCGGGCGGTTGTGGGTGATGCCTGCGCCTCGGACGTGGGCGTTGATTCCGTCCTGGGAGTGGCATCGGGCCGGGGTCGACAACAAGCGGGCGTCGACGATTCTGCGAGCGGTTCGGGTGGCGTGGCGGTTGGAGGAGGCCGTGTCGATGCCGGCGGTGGAGGCTCGGGGGCGGCTGGAAGTGGTGCCGGGGGTGGGGCCCTGGACTTCGGCGGAGGTGGTGCAGCGGAGTCATGGGGCGGCGGATGCGGTGACTGTGGGGGATCTGCATCTGCCGGGGATTGTGGGGTGGGCGTTGGCCGGGGATCGGTTTGCGGATGATGCGGTGATGTTGTCGTTGCTGGAGCCTTATGCGGGGCAGCGGCATCGGGCGGCTCGGTTGATCTTGTTGAGTGGGCGAGTGCCGGAGCGGCGGGGGCCGCGGATGCCGCGGGGGGATATCGGGCGGTTGTGATTCTTGCCGGATGCCGGGTGCCGTCCTTGTTTTCTTCGCCCCCGCCGCCCCTACCCGTCCCATCCCCAGGGGCTGCCGCCCCTTCGACCCCGCTCCCAGGGGGCTCCGCCCCCTGGACCCCTATCGGCCCTTAAGGGGCCTCGTCCTCAAACGCCGGACGGGCTGAAAGTGGCCGGGGTGGGTGGGGGATCGGGACGGCAAGAACCCCGGCCTCAGACGACGGACGGGCTGAAAGTGGTCGGGGTGGGTGGGGGATCGGGACGGCAGGAACCCCCGGCCTCAGACGACGGACGGGCTGAAAAGGACGGGCGGGTGCGGGATCGGGACGGCAAGAACCCCCGGCCTCAGACGACGGACGGGCTGAAAAGGACGGGCGGGTGCGGGATCGGGACGGCAAGAACCCCGGCCTCGGACGACGGACGGGCTGAATGACAACTGGCCCGGGGCTGGTGCGTACTGGACCAGCCGCAGTCGCCGACGGCGTTCAGCCCCCGCAGGGGCCACCCGCACCCGACCGCGAAAGTCGTACGGGTGGTGCGGGCGGGAAACAGCAGGCCCGGCCGGAGGCCCGGTGCCGTCCCATGCGCCCCCGGCGTTACTGATCCGAAGAGAAGCGGACCGCTCCCGCGGGGATTCGGGCGTCGCACCAGATGCGCATGCCGTCGCGGAGTTCGTTGTCGGGGCCGATGACGGCGCCGTCGCCGATGACGGTGTTGGTGAGGACGGAGCGTTCGCCGACGCGGGCGCGGGTGCCGATGAGGGAGTCGGTGATGACGGCGCCGGGTTCGATGACGGCGCCGGGGAGGATCGTGGAGCCGAAGACCCTCGCGCCCTCTGCCACGAAGGCGCCCTCGCCGACCACCGTGCCGCCGGTGAGCTTGGCGTCGGGGGCCACTCGGGCGGTGGGCAGGACGAGGCGGTCGCCGCAGCGGCCGGGGACGGCGGGGGACGGGGCGCGGCCCAGGACCAGGTCGGCCGAGCCGCGGACGAAGGCGGCCGGGGTGCCGAGGTCCAGCCAGTAGGTGGAGTCCACCATGCCCTGGAGGTGGGCGCCCGCGGACAGCAGGTCCGGGAACGTCTCGCGTTCGACGGAGACCGGGCGGCCCTGCGGGATCGTGTCGATGACCGAGCGGCGGAAGACGTACGCGCCCGCGTTGATCTGGTCGGTGACGATCTCCTCGGGGGTCTGGGGCTTCTCCAGGAACGCCAGGACCTTGCCCGTGTCGTCGGTGGGGACCAGGCCGTAGGCGCGGGGGTCGGTGACCTTGGTGAGGTGCAGCGACACGTCCGCGGAGGTGCGCTCGTGGGTGTCGACCAGGGCCCTGATGTCCAGGCCGGTCAGGATGTCGCCGTTGAAGATCAGGACCGGGTCGTCGGGAGCCGAGTGGAGGCGGGAGGCGACGTTGCGGATCGCGCCGCCGGTGCCGAGGGGCTCCTCCTCGGTGACGTACTCGATGTGCAGGCCCAGGGACGAGCCGTCGCCGAAGTACGGCTCGAAGACCTCCGCCAGGTAGGAGGTGGCGAGGACGATGTGATCCACGCCCGCCGCTCTCGCTCTCGCCAACTGGTGCGTGAGGAAGGGGACCCCGGCCGCGCGGACCATGGGTTTCGGCGTGTGCACCGTGAGGGGGCGCAGCCGGGTTCCCTTGCCGCCGACCAGGAGGATCGCTTCTGTCACGTCGTCTCCGCTTCCTGCCGGGACCGGCCGAACTGACTCCGAACTGACTTTCGGCCGGTCAGTGTATGCAGACCGTTGTGTGGCGCCTTCGTTGGCCGTGCGGCATGCAGCCTTCTGTCCCCCGACGGCGAAGAACGTGCCCCCCGAACAGACTGTCCGGCGCCCCACACGGTTCCCGGAACACGGTCCCGACCTGGTCGGTTCTAGCGTCCCTGGAGGCGGGCCGCCGTCGTGCGGGTCGTGCCGAGCTTCCGGTAGAGCTGCCAGCCGGGGCACTCCGTGGCGAAGCCGTCCCGGTGACCGGAGATCACGTTCAGTCGTACGTTCTTTCCCTTTCGGTAGAGATTGCCACCGCCGGACTTCAGATATGTCTTTCCGCGGGGATTGGCGCCGTGCAGACCGAGCTTCCACGCGGTGAGCCGGGCGATGGCCTTCACGGTGGCGGCGGGCGGTTTGGTGCCTCCGTGGCTGCCGAGGACGGCGATCCCCATGCTGTTGGTGTTGAACCCGAGCGTGTGTGCGCCGAGAACCGGCTTCGCCACGCCCCCGGCACGGCCCTCGTAGATGTTTCCGCACTTGTCGACGAGGAAGTTGTAGCCGACGTCACGCCAGCCCATGCTCTTGACGTGGTAGCGGTAGATACCGCGAATGACGGAGGACGCCTGCGCGCAGCGGTATCCGTTGCCGGATGCCGTGTGGTGGACGAAGGCGGCCTTGACCTTCTTCGTGTAGACGAACTTCTTCTCCCGCAGCTTCTCGTCCGCGCCCCAGCCGCGCCGCGTGACGATCCGCGGCCGCGGGCCGATGTACGGCTTCGCGCGCTGCGCCGGCGTCAGCTCACCGTCCCGCAGGGCGAGCAGCTCCCGTTCGGTCGCCTGCCGGTCGAGGGCGGGGATCTCGGTGGCGCCGAGAGGGGCCGACAGTTCGATGTTGACGGCGGAGGCGTCGACGGCGGCGAGGGCCTCGGCCGGTTCGGCGGTCGGGGCGATGTGGCGGGGCGCGATGTGGTGGGAGGCGGTGTGGCGGGGGGCCGTGACCGCGAGCGCCCGCTGGACGGAGGGCTCCTCGACCGCGAGGTCCGGGGCTGCCGGGTCCGGGGCTGCGGGGTCCTGGGCTGCGGGGTCCTGGGGCGGGGGCTCCTGGCCCGGGTCGACCAGTTCGAGGCGGAGGCCCGCCGGGAGGGGGGTGGTGGGGGTCGCCGTGCGGGGGCCGCGGGCCGTGTCCTCGGTCCGTGATTCCGTCTCCGCCCGGACGCGGACCTCCACGCCGTCCGAGTCGCCCACCCACAGGGGCGCGGTGGCCCCGCGGACACGGCCCGAGGTGCGCTCGGCGGTGTCCGGGTCGGCCGCGTGGTCGGCGTTGTGGGTCTCGACGTCCTGCCAGCCGGACCAGACGTCCGTGCCGGCGGCGCGGGTGCGGACCTGGACGCGGCCGTGCAGTTCGACGTCCGGGTCGTCCCAGATGACGCCGACGAGTGAGAAGTGCCGTACGTCCTGGCGGAACAGGCCCTGTTCGGTGGCGGGGCCGAGGGTGCGGTCGTGGGTGCGGGGGGCGAGGGGGAGCGACTGGGTGCCGCCGGGCAGCGTCGGCGCGGATCCCTTGCGCGCCGGTTCCGCCTCGGCCGGCCGGGCCGGGGCCGGTCTCGCTGCCGCGGTCGACACCGGTCTCGCCGCCGTGGCCGACACGCTCGCCCCGACCGGGGCGTGCGCCGCGGTCGCCGGCGGGGTCAGCGGGAGGGCCAGAGCGGCCGCACAGGTGACGCCGATCGAGGAAGCAAGAAGTCCACGCATGCCCCTGATAGTGGGCATAGTCATACATACCTGTCCATTGGGGAACTGACGGGCCGTTGGGAGGCGTTCCGCCGAACCGGTGGCCCCACGGGGGCTCGGGGCTCGATGCGGGGACGGGTGCCCGCGTACGCTTCTGCGGGTGACTGCCACCGATCGCACCCCTGCCGACCTGCTGCGTTCCGCGCTCGCCGCGGACCCCGGACGCCCTCTGGTGACCTTCTACGACGACGCCACGGGCGAGCGGGTCGAATTGTCCGTGGCCACCTTCGCCAATTGGGTGGCCAAGACCTCGAACCTTCTCCAGTCGGACCTCGCGGCGGCGCCCGGGGACCGGGTGGCGCTGCTGCTGCCCGCGCACTGGCAGACGGCCGTGTGGTTGCTGGCGTGTTCGTCGGTGGGGGTGATCGCGGACGTCGGCGGGGACGCGGGGGCCGCGGATGTCGTGGTGAGCGGCCCCGACTCGCTCGACGCGGCCCTGGCGTGTTCCGGGGAGCGGGTGGCGCTGGCGTTGCGGCCGCTGGGCGGGCGGTTCCCGCAGGCGCCGTCCGGGTTCGCGGACTACGCCGTCGAGGTGCCGAGCCAGGGGGACCGGTTCGCGCCGTTCGCTCCCGTGGATCCGGAGGAGCCCGCGCTGATCGTCGCCGGGCGGGAGTTCAGCGCGGCGGAGGTCGTGGACCGGGCTCGGGCGGAGGCGCCGGGGCTGGGGCTCACGGGGCCCGGGTCCCGACTGCTGTCGGGATTGCCGTACGACACGTGGGAGGGGCTGAACGCGGGGCTGTTCGGGCCGCTCGCCACGGGTGGGTCCGTGGTGCTGTGCCGGCATCTGGAGCGGTTGGACGAGGAGGCGCTGGCCAAGCGGATCGAGAGTGAGCGGGTGAGCGTGACGGCCCGGTAGGCGCCACCGCTTATGCCGCCGGGAGCGGGATGACCCCTCCCCCGTTCGGCCCAGCTCCACCCACCCCCCTCCCCCCGCCCACGGCATCGTCGTAGGAGGAGCCCGCACTGCACGCTCGTATGCCATGAGGGGTGGATTTCGACGTGAGCGACACCGGAGGTGGCGGGGTCGGGCTCGGGCCCGGGGTCGGGGCGTCTGCCACCGGCGGTGGACTGATACGGCGGCGGCGCCGGCGGTGGATGCGGGGCGGCGGGATCGCCGTGGCCGTGGTCGTGGTGGCGGCCGCCGGGGCGGGGTGGGGCGTCTACGCCAAGCTGGACGGGAACATCAGGTCGGACGACGCGGCCGCGACGGAGCTCGCGCGGTACGAGAAGGAACGGCCGACGGCGCTGGTGCGCGACGCGCAGAACATCCTGCTGATCGGGTCGGACTCGCGGTCGGGCGACGGGAACCGGCGCTACGGCAGGGACTCGGGGACCGAGCGGTCGGACACGACGATCCTGCTGCATCTGGCGGCGGGGCGGCGCAGCGCCACCGCGGTGTCCCTGCCGCGGGATCTGATGGTGGATGTGCCGGGGTGCGCGCGGCCCGACGGCAGCCGTACCGAGCCGATGTTCGCGATGTTCAACCAGGCGTTCCAGGTCGGGGGTTCGGCGTGCACGATCCGGACCGTTGAGCGGCTGACGGACATCCGGGTGGATCACCACATGGTCGTCGACTTCCATGGGTTCAAGGACATGGTGGACGCGGTCGACGGAGTCGAGGTGTGCCTGGCGGAGCCGATCCGCGACAAGGCGGCGAAACTGCGGCTGCCGGCGGGGCGGGTGAAGCTGAACGGGGAACAGGCGCTCGGATATGTGCGGGCGCGGAAGTCGTTGGGCAACGGCAGTGACACCGACCGGATGGACCGGCAGCAGCGTTTCCTCGGGGCGCTCGTCAACAAGGTGCGCGGCAATGACGTCCTGCTGAATCCGGTGAAGCTCTATCCCGTGCTGGACGCGGCCACTTCGTCACTCACGACCGACCCGGGACTGGCCAGCTTGCGCGGTTTGTACGAACTCGTCCGCGGCCTGCGTCACATCCCCACCGAACGTGTGCAATTCCTGACGGTGCCGCGGGAGTCGTATGTCTACAACGCCAATCGTGACCAGCTCGTCGAACCCGAGGCAGAAAAGTTGTTCGAGCGGTTGCGTGCGGACGCGCCGGTCGAGGTGACGCGGAACACGTCCCGGAATGCGGCGGCGGAAAGCGGCGATTCGGCCGACGGTGAGCACGAAGGCGGAGGAAACGGGAGTTTGTGCGAGTGCGGTGACTACGGGGAGTACACCGGCCGCGACGCGAGCGGCGGTTCCGGCGACGACGGGAAGGCGAAAAACAGGCGGCCCGACGAGCCCGCTTCCGCCCCGTCTCCGACGCCCACCTTCCGCGGGAACACCGCTGCCCAGGAGTCTTGCGGGTAAAGCATTCGCCAAGGCGACGAACGACCGTCCGAGAGAATGGGCGAATTGCCCGGTTGTAGGGACGTGGAATGCGTCACCGGCGCGCCTCCGCGTCATAAACGGCGGTTAGTGTGAGCGATCCGGTGCAACCGGCCAGAGGTCCGTCCTGGGGTCGAGCACTGTGACCGAGACCCGGGCGCCCTGGAGGGGGTGGGTGCCGCGCTGCCCCGACGGAGGAATCGGACAATCGTGGACGCGCAAGGCCGTGGGCGGGCGGACGACATCGACCCCGCAGACCAGTGGGTGCTCAATCCGAACACTGGCGAATACGAACTGCGACTGAGCCCATCCGCACCGCAGTCGGCGGTGCCCGGACCCCGCAGATCCCCCGCGCGTGAAGCGGGTGGCGCGGGCGCCGTGATCGGCGGCAGGGCGGTCAACCGCACGGCGGCCCCCGCCCGCCCGGCACCCGGCGCACCCGGGCGTGAGGTACCGCCCCCGCGCAGGCGGCGCGGCGTGCCGGAGGAGCCGCCGCCCGGGCGGCGCGGTCGCCGGCCGGCGAAGAAGTCGAAGGCGAAGGCGAAGAAGGCCCTGCTGTGGACCGGCGGAACCATGGCGTTCCTGCTGGTGGCCGGGGCGGGCGGCGCCTACCTCTACATCGAGCACCTCAACGGCAACATCACCTCCGTCGCCGACGACGGCGCGAGCACCGGCGGCTTCCAGAAGGACAAGGCGATCAACATCCTGTTGATCGGCACGGACAAGCGCACGGGCTCGGGCAACGAGGGCTACGGCGACGCCGGCAGCGTCGGCCACGCAGACACCACGATCCTGCTGCACGTCTCCAAGGACCGCACGAACGCGACCGCGCTGAGCATCCCGCGCGACCTGATCACGGACGTCCCGGACTGCCCGACCACACAGGAGGACGGCACCCGGAAGATCATCCCGGGCACCGAGGACGTCCGCTTCAACACCAGCCTCGGCCAGGACGGCCGTACGCCGAGCTGCACCATGCGGACCGTCACCGAGCTGACGGGCGTCACCCCCGACAACTTCATGGTGGCCGACTTCAACGCGGTCAAGACGCTGACCACGGCGGTCGGCGGGGTCGACGTGTGCCTCGGCAAGGACATCGACGACCCGGACTCGCACCTGAAGCTGAAGAAGGGGATGCAGCACATCTCGGGCGAGACGGCGCTCGCGTTCGTGCGCACCCGGCACGCGGTCGGGTTCGGCGGCGACCTGAGCCGGATCACGCTCCAGCAGAACTTCCTCAGCGCGCTGATGCGGAAGCTGAAGTCCAACGACACGCTCACCAGCCCCTCGAAGATGATCAAGCTGGCGGAGGCGGGCACCAAGGCGCTGACCGTGGACTCCCAGCTGGACAGCATCACCAAGCTCAAGGACCTGGGCATGGAGCTGGGCAAGCTGAACATCAAGAACCTGACGTTCACCACGGTCCCGGTGATCGACAACCCGGCGGAGAAGGTCAAGGCGACCGTCGTCGTCAACCCGACGTCCGCTCCCCAGGTGTTCGACATGATCAAGAACGATGTGTCGTTCACCGAGGTCAAGGCGGAGAAGAAGAAGGAGGCGGCCGCGGTCGCCGCCCGTCTGAAGGGCACCAAGGCCGACGCCTCCGAGGTCCGGGTGCAGATCATGAACGGCGGCGCGGAGGCGGGCAGCGCGCAGGCGGAGCTGGAGTACCTCCAGAACTCCGAGGGCGTGCTGAAGTCGGAGAACGCGGGCAACGCCCCGCAGGAGCTGAGCAAGACCACCCTCGAGTACGCTCCCGACCAGGCCGACCAGGCCCGCCGTCTCGCGGACATCCTGGGACTGTCCGGCTCGGCGATGAAGCCGGGCGAGAGCGTGACCAACTCCCAGGGCCTGCCGACGATGACGCTGACCCTGGGCAAGGACTTCAAGGGCGCCGGAGTGAAGCTCAACTCCTCCTCCGGGGCAACCCCCGAGGGGGTTCAGAAGTCCACTGCTGACAAGGTCGAGTGCGCCAAGTGACCTGACGGGCCTGTCGTACGTCTAACGGGGCGTACCGGCAGGCCCGTTCGACGGCACGAGGGTGGGGAGCAGGGGATGACGCACAGCAGTGTGCATGGGGAGGGGACCCGACCGGGCGTCCGGGAAAGCCGTCGTGGGGACGACGGAACCGGTCGCGGCGAGGACGGTGGCGGCAGCGGCAGACCCGCCGGCCCCGGCGGTGGTTCCACAGGCTCCAAGGGTTCCAGGGGTTCCAGGGGTTCCAAGGGCTCGGGGGGCGGGCACGGCGGGCGGCGCGGCCGTCGGCAGGCCGGGCGCAAGCACCGCATGCTCCGCTGGTCCGCGACGACCCTCGCGGTGCTGATACTCGGTACGGCCGGTGCCGGTTACCTCTACTACCAGCACCTCAACGGCAACATCGAGAAGGGCGAGCGCAGCAGCGGCGACTCCAAGGCCCGCAAGGCGGAGCCGAACGCGGCCGGGCAGACGCCGGTGAACATCCTGCTGATCGGTTCCGACAGCCGTAACTCCGACGAGAACGTGGCACTCGGCGGCAGCCGGGACAACCGCGGCAACCCGCCGCTGGCGGACGTGCAGATGCTCATCCACCTGTCCGCGGACCGCAAGAGCGCCGCGGTGGTCAGCATTCCGCGCGACACCCGGGTGGACATCCCGGCGTGCGAGGACCCCAAGACCGGCGACAAGTTCCGGGCCACCAACCGGATCATCAACCAGTCGCTGGCCCGCGGCGGCGCCGGCTGCACGCTGGCCACCTGGCAGAACCTCACCGGCATCTACATCGACCACTGGATGACGATCGACTTCGCGGGCGTGGTGAGCATGGCCGACGCCATCGGCGGCGTCGAGGTCTGTGTCAACCAGAACGTGTGGGACCGCCCGCTGCCCGGCGTGTCCGGCGGCTCCGGACTGAAGATGAAGGCCGGCACCAGGAAGGTCCAGGGCGAGCAGGCACTTCAGTGGCTGCGCACCCGGCACGCCTGGGGCAGCGACCCGCTGCGGGCGCGGGCCCAGCACATGTACATGAACTCGATGATCCGCACGCTGAAGGACCAGAACGTCTTCACCGACGGCGGCCGGCTGATGGGCCTGGCCGAGGCGGCCACCGACTCACTGGTGGTCTCCGAGGAGCTCGGCTCGGTCAAGGAGCTCTACGACCTGGCGATGCAGCTCAAGACGGTGCCCACGGACCGCATCACCATGACCACGATGCCGACCGTCCAGGATCCCCAGGACATCAACCACCTGGTGCCGGACGAGGACGACGCCGAGAAGATGTGGGCGATGCTCCGCGACGACGTGCCCTTCGACGACAAGGGCGGCAGCGGCTCGAAGGCGAAGCCGCAGGCGGAACGGACGGAGCAGACGCAGCGGACGGCGAGTGCCGACCCCTCCGCCCCGAAGGACGAGATCGGCGTCCTGGTGCAGAACGCCACCCGGACCACCACGCTCGCACCGGTGTCCGGCCGGGCCGGCACGATCGCCCAGGCGCTGGTCGGCAAGGGCTACGCCCAGGCGGCCAAGGACAGCGCGGCGGCGCCTTCCGAGGCGAAGACCATCGTGCGTTATCCGAGCGCCGAACTCCGGGGCGACGCCCAGGAGGTCGCCAAGTCCCTCGGCATTCCGACGAGTTCGGTGCAGCGGTCGACGGATGTGTCGGGTGTCACCGTGGTGGTCGGTGCCGACTGGCGTACGGGGACCGCATATCCGAAGCAGTCGCCGCCGAAGGCCGGGGACCTTCCCAGCACGTCGGACGCCATCAACGGCTCGGACACCAAGCAGTGCATGGATGTCTACAAGCCCTATCGCCGGTAGTTTCCAACTGCCCCCGCTCGAACTCTCTTTCAAACAAAACCCGAGGAAAGTTCACTCGATGCCCAGGCGTGCGGATAGTGTGAGCGATTCAGTGGGGGTTGAAGGTGCCAGTGTGGCCCTGACGAAGGATTCGGACAACCTTGGACGCACCAGGCCGTGGGCGGGCGGAAGACATCGATCCCGCAGACCAGTGGGTACTCAATCCGAACACCGGCGAATACGAACTGCGACTGACTCCTTCCGCACCGCAGTCGGCCGTTCCCGGACCTCGTAGAACCGCCTCCCCCCACACGGGGGCGGCGCGCACGCGTACGGCCCCGGCCACCGCCCCGGGCCGTCAGGTCCCGCCCCCGCGGCGCCGGCAGCCGCCCGGGGACCCGCTGCCCGGTCGGCGCGGGCGCCGGCCGGCGAAGCAGAAGTCGAAGGGCAAGAAGGCCGTGCTGTGGACCGGCGGCAGCCTGGCGTTCGTCCTGGTCGCCACGGCCGGGGCCGGCTACTTCTACCTCCAGCACCTCGCGGGCAACATCGACACGACCGACGTCGGTGACGCGGGCGCCAGCAGCTTCAAGAAGGACGAGGCGTTCAACATCCTCGTCGTCGGCACCGACAAGCGCACCGGCGAGGGCAACGACGGCTACGGCGACAAGGGCAGCCTGGGGCACGCCGACACCACGATCCTGCTGCATGTCTCCAAGGACCGCTCGAACGCGACCGCGATGAGCATCCCGCGCGACCTGATCGTCGACATCCCCGACTGCCAGACCAAGAAGGACGACGGCAGTAAGGAAACCGTCCCGGGCCTCCAGGGTGTCCGCTTCAACCGGAGCCTCGGGGAGAGCGGCCGGGACGCGGGCTGCACGATGCGTACGGTGAAGGAGGCCACCGGTATCCAGCCCCACCACTTCATGATGGCCGACTTCAACGCGGTCAAGACGCTGACGTCGGCGGTGGACGGTGTCGAGGTGTGCGTGTCGAGGCCCGTCAACGACAAGCAGTCCAAGCTCGTCCTGCCGGCGGGTGAGTCCACGGTCGAGGGCGAGCGGGCCCTCGCCTTCCTGCGGACCCGCAAGAGCTTCGGCAACAGCGGTGACCTCGACCGCATCAAGGTGCAGCAGCAGTTCCTGGGCTCGCTGATGCGCAAGATGTCCTCCAGCGACACCCTGACCAACCCCAAGAAGCTGTTGAACCTGGCCGAGGCCGCGACCAAGGCGCTGACCGTGGACTCCGCGATCGGTGACGTCGGCACGCTGAAGGACGTGGCGCTGGAGCTGAAGAAGGTGCCGCCGAAGAACATCACGTTCATGACGATCCCGGTGAAGGACAACCCCGCCGAGACGATCAAGGCGACGGTGGTCGTCAACGAGGACCAGGCACCGCAGGTCTTCGAGATGATCCAGAACGACATCTCGTTCACCGAGGTCAAGGCGCAGGAGAAGAAGGAGGCGGCCGCGGTCGCCGCCCGTCTCAAGGGCACCAAGTCCGCCGCCTCCGAGGTCCGGGTGCGCGTCCTGAACGGCGGGGCCGCGTCCGGCAGCGCGCAGAAGGAACTGGACCACCTCCAGAACGCCGAGGGCGTGCTGAAGTCCGAGAACGCGGGCAACGCGGGCACCGACCAGGCGAAGACGACCCTGGAGTACGCCCCCGAGCAGGCCGACCAGGCCCGCCGCCTCGCCGACATCATGGGCCTGTCCGGGTCCGCGATGAAGCCGGGCAAGAGCGAGCCCAACGCCCAGGGCCTGCCCACCATGACCCTGATCCTCGGCAAGGACTTCAAGGGCGCGGGCGTGAAGCTGAACGGCGGGTCGGTGAAGACACCGGGCGTGGAGAAGTCCACGGCGGACGAGGTGAAGTGCGCGAACTGATCGGCTGACGACGGTCCGGGGCGGCGCCCCGGGCCGCCCCGGAGAGCCACCGGCCCAGGCCTCCACGGCCGGGACGTCAGGGACGCCGAGGCTACGGAGGACCACTCGGGCCGCCACCGTCGGAGACCGCTGAGGCGTCGAGGGTCGTCTCGGGCCGCCGTCAGGGAAGTCGAGGCCGTCGAGAATCGCGCTGGCCGCGGCCGCAGGCTCGCAGCGGCTGTTGTCAGGGACAGCCGGGGGCCGCCGAGGACCACCCGGACCACCACCGTCGGAGACCACCGCAGCCCCCGAGGACCGCACGGGCCGCCCCGAGAGACCACCCCGGGCCCCCAAAAACCACACAAGCCCCCGTCAGGGGCAGCCACGGCCGCCGAAAAAGCTCGGCGGCCGAAGTGTTCGGCGGGAGCGTCAGCCGGTGGTCGTGGCGTCTGCGTGGATTGCCGGGCGGCGGGAGGCGATGACCTTGCGGGCCAGGGAGCGGGGGCTGGTCAGGAAGCCCCAGCCCCAGGACATGTGCATGGTGGCGAGGGCCACCGGGATCTGGAGGCGGGCCTTCAGCGGCAGCCCCTTGCCCGCCGGGAGGGAGCCGAGCACGATCGCCGCGAGATAGCCGCCGGGGATCACGAAACCGAGCGGGGTCACGGCCGCGCCCACCACGATCCCGGCCGCGATCGCGCACAGGGCGGTCGGCGGGGCGAGGTAGCGCAGGTTGATGGAACCCTCGTGGTAGCGGGCCACGACGTGGCGCCAACGGCCGTAGTCCTTGTACTGCTTGGCGAGGGCCCGCATCGACGGCCTCGGGCGGTACGACACCTTCAGCTCCGGCGAGAACCAGATCAGGCCGCCCGCCTCGCGGATCCGGAAGTTCAGCTCCCAGTCCTGCGCGCGGATGAACTCCTCGTTGTAGCCGCCCTGTTGCTCCAGCGCCGCGCGCCGGAAGACACCGAGGTAGACGGTCTCGGCCGCCTGCGCCCCGCCGCCGGTGTGGAAGACGGCGTTGCCCACGCCGATCTTCGAGGTCATCGCGGCGGCGACCGCGTGCTCCCAGTCGTTCTCACCCTCGGCGTGCATGATGCCGCCGACGTTCTGCGCGCCGGTCTCCTCCAGGAGGCGTACGGCGGTCGCGATGTAGTTCGGCGAGAGCATGCCGTGGCCGTCGACGCGGACGACGATCGGGTGGCGGGAGGCCTTGATCGCGGCGTTGAGGGCGGCGGGGGTGCGGCCGGTGGGGTTCGGGACGGTGTGGACGCGAGGGTCTTCCCGTACGAGCTCGGCGGCGATCTCGTCCGTGCGGTCCGTGGACGGACCGAGGGCGATCACGACCTCCATCTCGCCGGCGTACTCCTGCGCGAGGATCGCTTGGACGGCTCCGCGCAGATGCCGTTCCTCATCGAGGACGGGCATGATCACAGACACGGCGGGGAGCTGCACGTCGGGCTTGGCGTTCATAGGGGGCTCACGTTACCGCGAACGGGGGACACCGGTGCGCGCCGCCCGGGCGGTGCACCGGGTCGCAGATCGTATGGGCCTACGGTGCTCAAGATCCCCTGTTCGGCCTCAGTGCCTGCCCCCCGCGGAGGTGTCCCCCCATGTCCACGCCGCCCCGCCGCTCCCCCACCGCCCGTCCTGCCCCGCGCCGACCACGACCCCCCGTACGGCGGAAGAAGCCGCGCTGGGCCATGCGGGCGGTGACCACGCTGTCCGTCGTGGTGCTGGCGTCCGCCGGGATCGGGCACGCGGTGGTGACGAGCATCGACGCGGACATCGAGCGGGTGGACCCGTTCAAGGACATGAAGAACCGGCCGCGCGCCGGGCACGGGATGAACGTGCTGCTGGTCGGCACCGACGGGCGGGACAACCTCACGGAGGCCGAGCGGCGCAAGTACCGGCTCGGCGGGGCACCCTGCCACTGCACCGACACGATCATGATCGTGCACATCTCGGAGGACCGGGAGCGGGCGAGCGTGGTGAGCCTGCCGCGCGACTCCTACGCCGTGCCGCCCGCGCACGTCGACCGGACGACCGGCAAGCGGCACGGCGGGCACCCCATCAAGCTCAACGCGGCCTACGCGGAGGGCGGGCCGAACCTGACCGTGCGGACGGTCGAGAAGATGACCCGGGTGAAGATCGACCACTATCTGGAGGTCGACTTCACCAGCTTCATGAAGACGGTGGACGTGCTCGGCGGCGTGAAGATCTGCACGATCGAACCGCTGAAGGACTCCTACACCGGCCTCGACCTGCCGCCCGGCGCGCACACCCTCCAGGGCGGCCAGGCCCTCCAGTACGTGCGCGCCCGGCACGTCGACGGCGCCTCCGACCTCGGCCGTATGCAGCGCCAGCAGCGTTTCCTGGCCGCCCTGATCGACCGGTCGACGTCCTCCGGGATCCTGCTCAACCCGATGAAGTTCCGGGACGTGACCCGGGCCGTGCTGGGCTCGGTCCGCGCCGACAAGGGCTTCGGCACCGACGAGCTGATCGACCTCGGCCGGGCGATGCGGAACTTCTCCCCCTCCTCCTCCGAGTTCACGACCGTGCCGATCGGGCGGATGGGATACGCCGTGAAGGGCGTCGGTTCCACGCTGAAGTGGGACGCGAAGAAGTCCGAGAGGCTGTTCAGGACCCTGCGCGAGGACAAGCCGCTGAGCGTGCACAAGCCCCGCAGCAGGGTCGCGCGGGTGGCCGTGGCCCCGCAGCAGATCCGGGTCCAGGTGGAGAACGGCACACCCACGGCCGGGCTCGGCCAGCGGGTGGACGCCCAGCTGGCGGCGACCGGCTTCCGCACCACCCGGCAGCCGGTGAACTCCGCGAACCGCACGGTGAAGCGCACGGTGGTGGCCTACGACCCCCGCTGGGACCGCTCGGCCCACTCGCTCGCGACGGCCCTGCCGGGCAGCGAACTGCGGCCGGTGAAGGGGCTGGGGCCGACCCTGAAGGTGATCGCGGGGGCGGACTTCGCGAAGGTGCGGAAGGTGAAGGCCGAGGATCCGTATCAGGGGGAGTTCGGGGTGATGACGGGGGACGAGGCCGGGTGTCCCTGACATCGGGGCACGCGGTCCTCACGGGCCTCCCGGCCCTCGAACCCCTCTCAGTCCCCGTCAGTCCTCGAACCCCTCCGCCACCCGCCGCTCCCGCAGTTCCATGATCGCGCGGCGGCGGGCGAGACGGTGGGTGCGGCGGATCTGGGCCTCCTGGTTGCGGCGCTTGTCGCGCTCGGTCTCCGGGAGCACCGGCGGCACCCGGCGCGGCTTGCCGTCGGCGTCCACGGCGGCGAAGACGAGGTAGGCGGAGCCGACCTGGGTGGCGGGGTTCGACTCGTTCCAGCGCTCGGCGAGGACCCGTACGCCGACCTCCATCGAGGTCCGGCCGGTCCAGTTGACCTGGGCCTTCACATGGACGAGGTCGCCGACGCGGACGGGCTCCAGGAAGGCCATCTCGTCCATGGAGGCGGTGACCGCGGGCCCGCCGCTGTGCCGCCCGGCCACGGCGCCCGCCGCGTCGTCGACGAGCTTCATGATCACGCCGCCGTGCACGGTGCCGAGCAGGTTCGTGTCGGCGTTGGTCATGATGTGGCTGAGCGTGGTCCGGGACGCGGAGGTCGGCTTGCCGGGGATATCCGGAGTTTCCGATTCCGCGGCGGAGGCCTGGTCTGTCATGGCCTCCACCTTATGCCGAGCTGACATCCGGGGAATTTGTGTCAGCTTGGCAACAGGAGGGCCCTGATTTTCCGACGAACCTTGTAAGGCACAGTGCCCTGCCCTGCACACTGGGGCGCATGAACGATTGGCCCGAGGGGCGGCACGGCGACAACCGCGGCGACCGGTACGGACGCGGCAGCGCGAACGCGCAGCCCGAGAGTGCCCGTGTGATGCGGCAGGTCCGCCGCGGCCAGGCGGCTCCGCCGGGCCCCGGTGGCTACGGCCCCGGCCCCTCGGCCCAGCAGTACGGAGGCGGAGTGCCGCCGCAGCCGTCGTACGTCAACGGCGGTGACGACGGCGCCTACGGCTACGACAGCGGCTACAACACGGGCCAGGTCTACGGCTCCCCCGGTGGCGGTGGCCACGGCGGCGGTCCCGGCGACTACGACCACGGTCCGCGCCCCGCGCCGAACTGGCGCAGGCGGATCAAGTGGACGGCGATCACCGTGGTGACCGTGCTGGTCGTCACGACCGTGGGCACCTACTTCTGGGCCGACTCCAAGCTCAACCGCGAGGTCGACCTGTCCAAGGTGATCGACCGCCCGGAGCAGGGCGACGGCACGAACTACCTGATCGTCGGCTCCGACAGCCGCGCGGGCATGTCCGCCGAGGAGAAGAAGAAGCTGCACACCGGGTCCGCCGAGGGCAAGCGCACGGACTCGATGATGATCCTGCACACCGGGAGCAACGGCGACACGCTGATCTCGCTGCCGCGTGACTCGGACGTGGAGATCCCGACCTTCGTGGGCTCGGAGTCCGGCAAGACGTACAAGGGCACCGGCCGGCACGTGAAGCTGAACGCGGCCTACGCCGAGGACGGTCCCGAGCTGCTGGTGCGCACCGTCGAGTTCAACACCGGGCTGCGCATCGACCACTACGTGGAGATCGGCTTCGCCGGCTTCGCGAACATCGTGGACGCGGTGGGCGGGGTCGAGATCGACATCCCCAAGGGCGGCATGAAGGACACCAAGTCCGGTGCCGACTTCCCGGCGGGCAAGCAGACGCTGAACGGCGAGCAGTCCCTCGCCTTCGTCCGCACCCGGTACGCGCTCAAGGGCTCCGACCTGGACCGCACCAAGAACCAGCAGAAGTTCCTCAACGCGCTCGCCAACCAGGTCGCGACCCCGGGCACGATCCTGAACCCGTTCAAGCTCTACCCGACGATGGGCGCGGGCCTGGACTCGCTGGTCGTCGACAAGGACATGGGCCTGTACGACCTGGGCAAGATGTTCTGGGCGATGAAGGGCGTCAACGGCGGCGACGGCACGTCCATGAACATGCCGATCTCCGGGTCCGCGAACGGCAACCTCGTCTGGGACAAGGCCAAGGTGAAGCAGCTCGTCGAAGAGCTGAAGAACGACGAGAAGGTCACGGTCTCGGGTGAGTGACACCTCCGGCCCCGCCGCCCCGGCAGGTGGCGGCAGGGTGCCGTTCGACGCGGTGCTCTGCGATGTCGACAACGTGATCCGGTTCTACGACCCCTCCCGGCTGTACGCCCTGGAGCGGGCCGCCGGGCTGGCCGAGGGCACCACGATGAAGATCGCCTTCGCGCCGGAGCGGGATCTGCCGCTGCTGCTCGGCCGCATCGACGGCCGGGAGTGGGTGGGGCTGATCGCCGAGGGGCTGCTCGGGCTGGTCCCCGAGCCGACGACCTGGGAGCTCGGCAGGGCGCTGCTGGAGTCCCCGTTCCACGCGAACGAGGACGTGGTGGACCTGCTGCGCCGGGCCGGCACCCGGGTCCCGCTGGTCCTCGTCAGCAACGCCACGCTCACCCTGGAGGACGACCTCGCCACGCTGGGTCTGTCCGACCTCGCGGACCATGTCGTCAACAGCGCCCGCATCGGCATCGTCAAGCCGGACCCCCGCATCTACCACCACGCCGCCGCCCTGGCCGACGTCCGCCCCGACCGCTGCCTCTTCGTGGACGACACCGAGGAGAACCTGACCGCCGCGGCGGCCCTCGGCATGTCCCCGGTCCACTTCCGCGAACCGGCGGACCTGGAGCGGGCGTTGCAGCCGCTGTTCGACCGGGACCGGCCCGTGCGGGTCAGGTGAAGTCGGCGTAGGCCAGGTGCCGGGCGCAGCCGCGGCAGCGGAAGAGATACGCGCTCGGCCCGCCGTCGGCGTCCAGTGCGGCCAGGAAGTCCTCGTCGAACTCCGCCGCGAGGGTCTCCAGGGCGTCCGGGTGGGGCCGTAGCTCGCGGGCACCGGCCCGGCCGAGGAAGACGGCGGCGTCGCCGCAGTGCGTGAGCCACCGGGGCTGCTGCCAGGCAAGGAAGCCGGGCGTGTGCTCGGCGACCGCGCGCACGACGTCCATGGGCACGCGCCCGTCGACCTCCGTGAACTGCGCCTCGTAGCGGTCGGCCGCACTGCCGTCGGCGATGCACCACGGGCACACGGGGGCGGGAAGGTCGGCGACGCTGTACACCGGGCCGGTGTACACGTAGCCGCGGGCCTCCCCGCAGCAGCCGCAGGCATCGGCCGAGGGCACCACCGAGCCCGTGGCGACCGGGTCGGGGTGATAGGGGAAGACGGGCAGGGTCATGGGTCCCAGGCTGCCGCAGGCAGGGGCAAGGGCACCCGGTCGGGGTGCCCTTGCGTGCGGTTCGGCGGTGGGGGTCACATCGCCATGCCCGCCATCGCGCGGCAGGTCTCCACGCAGCGGCGACACGCTTCCGCGCAGCGCATCATCTGAGGATCGTCCGGCATGGACATACACGCCTCGGCGCACATCTCGCAGGCCTTGGCGCACATGGCGCACATGTCGGCGTGGAGGGGCGAGCGGCGCATCATCATGTCCGCGCACATCCGGGTGGTCTCGGCGCAGTCGATGAGCGCGCGCATGATCTGCATCTGGGCCTGGCCGCCCTTCTGCATGCAGGCGCTCATGGTCTCCTCGCAGAGGCTGTGGCAGTTCATGCACGCCTCGACGCAGTCCTGCATCTCCTTGCTCATCACGGACATGTTCTCGGCCTGGGTCATGGCTCCTCCTGGGAGGTGCGGGAGCCCGGGGCGGGCCCCGTGCCCTTCCGTCCTACGCCTGCCGGGCGCCGGGCGCCATCCGACGTACGCCGGTAATCCGGGCCACGGCGTGAGGTCCGACCGCGGCGGCGAACGACGAAGGGCGCCCGGCAGGCGGGCGCCCCTCGACTTCGCGAGCCGTTACGGCAGGTTGCGGGCCATGACGATGCGCTGGACCTGGTTGGTGCCCTCGTAGATCTGCGTGATCTTGGCGTCGCGCATCATGCGCTCGACCGGGTAGTCACGGGTGTAGCCGTAGCCGCCGAGGAGCTGGACGGCGTCGGTGGTGACCTCCATGGCCACGTCCGAGGCGAAGCACTTGGCGGCGGCGCCCTGGAAGGTCAGGTCGCTGTCGCCGCGCTCGGAGGCGGCCGCGGCCTGGTAGGTCAGGGCGCGGGCCGCGGCGATCTTCATGGCCATGTCGGCGAGCATGAACTGGATGCCCTGGAAGTCGGCGATCGGCTTGCCGAACTGCTTGCGCTCCTGGACGTAGCCCTTGGCGTAGTCGAGGGCGCCCTGAGCGACACCGAGGGCCTGGGCGGCGATGGTGATGCGGGTGTGGTCCAGGGTCTTCATCGCGGTGGCGAAGCCGGTGCCCTCCTCGCCGATCATGCGGTCGGCGGGAATGCGGACGTTGTCGAGGTAGACCTCGCGGGTCGGGGAGCCCTTGATGCCGAGCTTCCGCTCCGGGGCGCCGAAGGAGACACCCTCGTCGGACTTCTCCACGACGAAGGCCGAGATGCCCTTGGAGCGCTTGGCCGGGTCCGTCACCGCCATCACCGTGTAGTACTCGGACTCGCCGGCGTTGGTGATCCAGCGCTTCACACCGTTGAGGATCCAGTGGTCGCCGTCGCGGACCGCCTTGGTCTTCATGCCGGCCGCGTCGGAGCCTGCGTCCGGCTCGGAGAGCGCGTACGAGAACATCGCGTCGCCCTTGGCGAGCGGGCCGAGGTACCTCTTCTTCAGCTCCTCGGAGCCGGAGAGGATGACCGGCAGGGAGCCGAGCTTGTTCACCGCGGGGATCAGGGAGGAGGAGACGCAGACCCGGGCGACCTCCTCGATCACGATCACGGTGGCCAGCGCGTCGGCGCCGCCCCCGCCGTACTCCTCGGGTACGTGCACGGCATGCAGGTCGTTCGCGACCAGCGCGTCCAGCGCCTCACGCGGGAAGCGGGCCTCCTCGTCCACCACCGCGGCGAACGGCGCGATCTTCGCCTCGGCCAGTGAACGGATCGCGTCACGGAGCATGTCGTGCTCCTCGGACGGGCGGTACAGGTCGAAATCAGCCGTTCCGGCCAAGGTCTCTCACGCTCCAAAGACGCTGCGGTGCCTGCGCTAATTACCGTTAAGTAACTCAAATTTTAGGGGGCCGCCCACGGGAGTGATACGTGAGCTTGGCGACAGCGGGAAAGTTGCCCGCTGAAAGCTGTCCGCACACCCGGACTATGCTCTTCCACCGCACCCCACGGCCGTCCCACCTGGAGCACCCATGAGCCTGAAGATCACCGTGATCGGCACCGGATACCTCGGCGCCACGCACGCCGCGGCCATGGCCGAGCTCGGGTTCGAGGTCCTGGGGCTGGACGTGGTCCCCGAGAAGATCGAGATGCTCCAGCGGGGCGAGGTCCCGATGTACGAGCCGGGCCTGGAGGACCTGCTGCGCAAGCATGTCGCCGGGATCGAGGGATCGACCGGCCGGCTGCGGTTCACCATGGACTTCGCCGAGGTGGCGGCCTTCGGGGACGTGCACTTCGTGTGCGTGAACACCCCGCAGCGGCACGGCGAGTACGCCTGCGACATGTCGTACGTCGACTCCGCCTTCGCCTCCCTCGCGCCGCACCTGACGCGTCCCGCCCTCGTCGTCGGCAAGTCGACCGTGCCCGTCGGGTCCGCCGACCGGCTCGCCGCCTATCTGGCCGCGAACGCCCCGGCCGGCGAGGACGCCGAGCTGGCCTGGAACCCGGAGTTCCTGCGTGAGGGCTTCGCGGTCCAGGACACCCTGCACCCGGACCGGATCGTGATCGGTGTGCGCAGCGAGCGGGCCGAGAAGCTGCTGCGGGAGGTGTACGCGACGCCGGTCGCGGAGGGCTCCCCCTTCGTCGTCACCGACTTCCCGACCGCCGAGTTGGTCAAGACGTCCGCGAACTCCTTCCTGGCCACCAAGATCTCCTTCATCAACGCCATGGCGGAGATGTGCGAGGCCTCCGGCGGCGACGTGGCCAAGCTGGCCGAGGCCATCGGCTACGACGACCGGATCGGGAAGAAGTTCCTGCGGGCCGGGATCGGCTTCGGTGGCGGCTGTCTGCCGAAGGACATCCGGGCGTTCATGGCGCGCGCCGGTGAGCTGGGCGCGGACCAGGCGCTGACCTTCCTGCGCGAGATCGACTCGATCAACATGCGCCAGCGCGGGCAGATGGTGGAGTTGGCCCGGCAGGCGCTGGGCGGCGGGCCGTTCCTGGGCAAGCGGATCGCGGTGCTCGGCGCCACCTTCAAGCCCGACTCGGACGACGTCCGTGACTCGCCCGCGCTGAACGTCGCCGGGCAGATCCACCTCCAGGGTGGCCAGGTGACGGTGTACGACCCCAAGGGCATGGACAACGCCCGCCGTATCTTCCCGACCCTCGGCTACGCCGACACCGCGGTCGAGGCCGTGCGGGGCGCCGATGCCGTACTCCACCTCACGGAGTGGCGGGAGTTCCGCGAGCTGGACCCGGCGGCGCTCGGTGAGGCCGCGACGACCCGGCTGATTCTCGACGGGCGCAATGCCCTCGATCCCGAGCTGTGGCGCAAGGCCGGCTGGACGTACCGGGCGATGGGCCGGCCGAAGGCCTGAATCGAGTTCCATGAATTCCTGGCGGATATTCGCGAGGTTCGGGAATTCACGTGAAGTGGGTGAAGGGCCAGGCGCACCTGTGGGGATTTCCTGTGCACCCCAGGCCGCCACAGCCCTGTGTCCGGGGCCCTTCACCCCAAGGGATGCAAGAGCGAGAGCCCTCTCCGCGCCCGGCATATGCGGTCGTCCCCGAAATCATCAACACGAGTTCGAATCGAATTCGAGCGCGGAGCGGAATGGACCGTTCTCACAGACCAAGCACCCGTAAAAGAGAGCTAGGTAATGATCGCTTAACAAACGCGTAGTCGCGCGGAATCCGCACTCCACTCCACTGGTCGCATTCGCCCCACCCTTCCCTGGGGTTGACCTGACCATGCCAGGAGTGAGACATGCGTGACGAAGCGGTGGCGGGAGCGCTCGTCGGCGCCGTCCTGATCGTGCTGGGCTACGCCTCGGGCATCGGCGCCCCCGCCGCGTCCGGAGACACCGCGGCGCCCGCGACGACACCACCGCCCGCGGCCACGGCTCCGGCGGCGCCCACGCCCACCACCCCGGGGACCGGAGGGGACCAGTTCCCCGTCGGCACCGGTGAGCTGCCGTCGTACGGCGGTGTGGGCGGGGGTGCCGGATACGGCACCGGCGGTGTGGCCGGGGGCACGGGCGGTACCGGTGGCTCGGGGCACTCCGGTCACCCGACCTTCCCGCCGGTCGACCCGGGCTCCCCGACTCCCACCCCCGCACCGACCCCACCGGGCTCCACGCCACCCGAGGGCGACACGTGCGAGAACGGCGAGGTCAGCCTCGTGAAGCCGCTCCTGACCGGGCTGACCGGCCCCGTGTTCGGGCTTCTCGACGGCGGGGAGGCGAGCCCGGAACCGACACCGACACCGACGCCGTCCGCCTGCGTCGGTCTCGGTCCCGTCTCCGTCCCCGGTCTGCTCGGCATCGGCGCCTCTCCGCTGCCGGAGGCGACGCCATGACGCCGACCGTCCGCCGCGCCCTGCTCCTGCTCGTCCTCACCCCGCTCCTCTACGTCCTGACCGGCGCCTCCGGTACCGCCGTCGCGCACACCGAGCTGGTCTCCTCCTCCCCCAAGGACGGCGCGGCCCTGAAGAAGGCCCCCGACCACCTCACCCTGACCTTCGACGAGGCCGTCGACCCGGCCGGCGTGCGCGTCCTGACCATGGACGGCGACCGGCTGCCGGTGTCCCGCACCGGAGCGGACTCCGTGCGGGTGTCCCTGGCGGCGCCGGGGCAGGGGCGCATCGCGGTGGTCTGGTCGGTGGTCGACGAGGAGGACGGTCACGCCTCCTCGGGCCGGATCGCCTTCGCCGTCGGTACGACGGCCACCACGACCGGCGACGAGGCCTCCGTCCCCGCTCCCGCACCCTCCCCCTCGGTGCGGAAGGGCCTCGTCGCCGCCCGCTGGGCCGGCTACCTGTCACTGGCCCTGTTCGTCGGCGGGCTCGCCTTCGTGGCGCTGCTGTGGCCGCTCGGGGCGTACGAGCCGCGGGCCCGGGCGCTGCTCGGGCTGGCCTGGGCGGGCGGCCTCGCGGCCACCGTGGCGGCGATCGGGCTCCAGGGGGCGTACACCTCCCTCGGCGGCCTGCGGGACGCCCTGCGCCCGGCGACGTACGCGGACGTACTGGCCACCGAACCCGGCGTCGTGCTCGCCGCGCGCGGGCTGATGTGGGTGCTCGCGGCCGTGGTGCTCGGCGCCCTGCTCCAGGGGGCCGCGCGCTCGGCGGGCTGGCGGGTGGGTGCCCTCGCGGTGGCCTTCGGGCTGCTGCGTACGACGGGCATGCACGGCCACAGCTCCGAGGGCGGCGAGCCGACCTGGGGCGCGGTCGCCGATTTCGCGCACCTGCTGGGCGCCTCGCTGTGGATCGGCGGACTGGCCATGCTCGCCGTCGCCGTACTGCCCCGCCGCCGGGCCGGGGAGCTGGCCGCGGTGGTGCCGGGCTACTCGCGGCTCGCGGCCGTCAGCGTCACGGCCATCGTCGTCGCCGGACTGGTGCTCGCCTGGCAGGTGGTGGGGTCGTACGACGCCCTGCTGCACACGTCGTACGGTCAGCTGCTGCTGGTCAAGACGGCCGTTCTCGGGGGCGTGCTGGTGGCCGCGTACGCGAGCCGCCAGTGGGTGCGCACCCGCCTCGATCTCGCCGTGCTGCTGCGCGGCGATGCCGCCACCGTGCGGTCCTTCGGCTACTCGGTCGCGGCCGAGACGGGGCTCGTCCTCGTCGTGCTCGCCGTGACGAGTCTGCTGGTCACGGCCGATCCCGGCCGTTGAACCACCCATCAGTACAAAGGAGTTGACGTGACACGATCCGAACGGACCGATGGGTCCGCCGAGCGGCGGCGCAAGCCGCCGGCCGGCAACCGGGCCCTGCTGGTCGCCGGGCTGGGGGCGGCCCTGGCCGCCGTGCTCAGTCTCGGACTGCTGAGCGCGGTCACGGGTTCCACCAAGGCCTCGCAGCAGGCCGCGGGCGCGGCTCAGGCGCCCGCTGCGGCCGCGGCCGAGGTGCAGCCCGCCGCCGCTGCCGCCCCCGACCACCAGGTCGACATCATGAGCTACGAGTTCGGCGACGGTAAGCAGCTCGTCGTCGAGGTCGGCCAGACGGTCCAGTGGACCAACCACGACAGCGCGCCGCACACAGTCACCACCACCAAGGCCCCGGTGTCCTTCGACTCGGGGACGCTGGAGCAGGGCGACTCGTGGTCGTACACCTTCACCAAGGTGGGGACGTACGAGTACTACTGCGCGGTGCACCCGGACATGGTGGCGTCGGTGAAGGTCGTGGCGGCGGACGGCGGTGGCGGTTCCACCCCGGCCCCCACTCCGACCCCGGCACCCACGACACCGCCCGGCGGGACCCCGGCGCCCACGCCCACCACTCCGCCGACCACCGGGCCCACGCCCAGCCCGACGCCCTCGGGCGGCACCGGCGGCGGCGGAGGTTCCGGTGGTGACGAGCAGTGCACCAGCGTCAAGAACGTGCTGCTGCCGATCCTCCAGCACCTCTACTCGGCACACCTGGAGGAGTCTCCGGGGCAGCAGGTGAAGGACGCGCTGGCGCTCGACTCGTACATCAAGATGCACACCGTGTGGATCGAGAGCATCCTCAAGCCGGCCGTCGAGGGCGGCGGCACGGTGGCCGACAGCACGCTCGGCACGCTGCTCCAGCACATCTACGCGGCGCATCTGAACGAGTCGCTCGGACAGCAGGTCACCGATCTGCTGAACGTGGACAGCTACGTGAAGATGCACACCGTCTGGGCCGGGCAGCTGCTCACGCCCACCACGGACTTCCTCACCGACAACTGCTGACGCGGTCCGCGAAACGGGTGGACGCCGCTCCGGCCGAGGCTCAGTCGGCCGGAGCGGCGTCCACGCCCCATTCTCCACGCCCCCACCACACTTCGGGAACCGCTTCCAAGGAGACCGGGATGACGACCGTCACCCTGCCCACCGTCCCGCCCCCGCCCGAGTCGCAGGACTTGGCCTCTCCCCTGCCCCCGCCCGGCCGGTACACCGTGGCCCCCGGCCGCTCGCTCGTCGAACTCACCGCCTGGTACGGGCCGTTGCCGACGCTGCGGCGCCGGGTGCGGCTGATCTCGGCGGCGCTCGACGTGCCCCACGAGGGCCTCGAACACCCCCGGTTCCGCTTCGAGTTCGGCGGACGCGCGCTCGCCGCGACGCTCGTCTCCGAGCGGGTCGAGGCGGCCGACGGGCGGCTCCAGCTCGCCGGTGACCTCGATCTGGACGGCACCGGCTTCCCCGTCCTGCTGCGTCTGCGGGTGGTCCGGCGCACCGACGACCTGCTGCTCGTCGTGGGCACCTCCCGGCTGCCGTACCGGCTGCTGCGCCGGGCCACCGGATTCCGGCTGCCGTGGCGCCGCCCTGCCACGCGGGTGCGGCTGCTGGTGGCGGCGGAGTTCACCGCGGAGCGCATGGCGGATGTCGCGGCGGACGTCACTTCGGACGTCACTGCGGATGTCACGGCGGATGTCACGGCGGAGTCCTCGTGAGGGCCGCCCGGGGTGCCGCCCTGTCGGCCGTGCTCGCGCTTCTCGCCCTGCCCTTGCTGTCGGCCGGCCAGGCGTCGGCGGCCACCTACCGGGTGACGATGAAGGGGTACGCCTTCTCGCCCGCGTCCCTGACCGTCCCGGCCGGTTCCACGGTGACCTGGACCAACCAGGACACGGCCCCGCACGACGTGAAGACCACCTCGGGACCGGCCTCGATCCACTCGCCCATGCTCGACAAGGGGCAGAGCTGGAGCTTCACGTTCACCGCGGGCGGGTCCTACGGCTACTACTGCACCGTCCACCCGGACATGACGGCCGGGATCACCGTCCGCGCGGCGGCTCCGACCCAACACCACACGGAGGCCCCGGCCGGCTCCGGTTCGTCGGGCTCCTCGCACACCACCATGCCCGAGCACCACACGACGGCGCCGAGCCGCCCGCCGATGAGCCGCATGCCGTCGCCGACCAGTCCGCCGGCGTCACCCACCGCCCCCCAGGCGGCCGCACCGCAGCCCTCGCAGCCGCCGTCCGGGTCACCGCAGCCCGCCCAGCCGCCCCAGACGGTGACGACCGCCTCGGCGAGCCGCCCGCTCGACCCGCTCCTCGTGCTGGCCGGCCTCGTCGCCGGCGTCGCGGTGATGTGCCTGCTCCTGGTGGGTTCACGAGCGGCGACGGCCAGGAACGCGGAGGACACCTAGGGCCTGGCCGGGGAGGGCTCCGGTCAGTCCTTCGCCGCCCGGTAGCGGCGCATCTTGGCGCGGGCTCCGCAGACCTGCATGGAGCACCAGCGGCCGCGGCCGGCGGGGCTGCGGTCGTAGTAGGCCCAGTGGCAGGTGGTGGCCTCACAGGCCTTGAGGCGGGTCCAGGTGCCCTCGACGAGGGCGTGGGCGACGGCCGCCGCCACGCGGGAGAGCAGCGGCCCCGCGTCGGACGGGGCGAGGGCGGCCGAGCCGTCGGCCGGGTCGACCGTGACGACGAGAGGCGCCTGCGCGAGCAGTTCCCCGAGCGGGGTCACCGTGCGGTGCGGCGGGTGGCCGGCGTGGGCGAGCAGGGCGGCGCGCAGGGACTCCCGCAGTTCGCGCGCGTCCGGCAGCTCCTCCTCCGTGAGTCCGAGACGCGCCCGCCCGTCCGCCGTGTCCAGCGCGTCGGCGCCGGTCTCGATGTCCAGCGTGTTCGCCAGGGACTCGATCAGGGCGAGTCCGCCGGGGGCGGGCGATCTCTCACTCATGCTTGCGACGTTACCTCCAATGAGGCAGCATGCAGTAACCGTTACTGGTTACCCGCCTCTACAGGTAACCGTGACCTCAAGCGATGACCTCAAGGAGGAAGTCATGGCTCTCGCCAAGCTGGGTGCCGTCGTCCTGGACTGTCCCGACCCGCGCGCCCTCGCCGGTTTCTACGCCGACGTGCTCGGCGGCACCGTCGAGGGCGAGGGGGAGTGGGTGGACCTGAAACTGCCCGACGGAGGGTCGCTGGCGTTCCAGGCCGCCGCCGGATTCGTACCGCCGCGATGGCCCGCGGCCGACCACTCGCAGCAGTTCCATCTGGACCTGACCGTCGAGGACCTGGACGCGGCGGAGAAGGAGGTCCTGGCGCTCGGCGCGAAGCCGCTGGAGGCGGGGGACCACTCCCGGACCTTCCGGGTTTACGCGGATCCGGCGGGGCACCCGTTCTGCCTCTGCGCCTGCTGAGTCAGGAGGACGCTCATGGAACCGGCCGCCCGTTTCCGTACCGTCGTGATCGACTGCCCTGACCCGCCCGCGCTCGCCGCCTTCTACGCCCAGGTCGGCGGCGGCACCCCCGAGGCCGCGGACGGTGACTGGGTCGTGCTGAGGCTCCCCGGCGGGCCCCGGCTGGCCTTCCAGCGGGTGCCCGGCCTCACCCCGCCTCAATGGCCGCGCTCGGACCGGAACGCGCAGCAGTTCCACCTCGACTTCGACGCCGGGACCACCTGGGAGGAGATCGACGCCGCCGAGGAGAAGGTGCTGGCACTGGGGGCGCGGGTCCTGGACCGGGAGGACTACGAGAAGAAGGACTTCCGGGTGTACGCCGATCCGGCGGGGCATCCGTTCTGCCTCCTCCGGATCGACCCGATCTGAGGAGAACTCATCCGTCCAGTTCGGCGATCTTCGCCGTGGACGGCTCGCGCCGCTGCTGTGCCGCCCGTGCGGTGAAGTCCGCCCCGCGCAGCACGCGTTGGACGTTGCCCCAGGTCAGCAGGGCGACGTCGGACTCGGTCCAGCCGCGCCGCAGCAGTTCCGCGATGAGGTGGGGGTAGCAGGAGGCGTCGGCGAGTTCCTGCGGATGGGCGGTGCCGGCGTCGTACGTACCGGACAGGCCCACGCTCTCGGCGCCGGCGACCGTCCGCACGTGGTCGAGGTGGTCGGCGACGTCGCGGACGGTCGCACCGGTCTGCTCGGCGGTCAGCGGGACCATGCACAGGCCCTTGGCGGCGCCCAGCTCGGCGAGCAGGTCGTCGGGCAGGTTGGCGGGGTGGGGGCGCAGCACGCGGGCGGCGGAACGGGTGCACAGCACCGGCGACTTGGAGACCGCGACGGCCCGGCGGATGGTCTCCTCGGAGGCGCCGGAGAGGTCGGCGAGCACACCCAGGCGGTTCATCTCGCGCAGCACCTCCTCGCCGAACCGGGTGAGCCCGGCCTCGCTCGCCCAGGACACCCCCGACAGGGTGAGGGCGCGCAGGCCGAGGGCGTGCAGGGAGCGCAGGATGCCGAGCGAGTCGCCGAGGGCGGCGGCGCCTGCGGGACCGAGCAGGACGGCGATCCGGCCGCAGTTGCGTACGTCGGTGGTCTGTCCGGCGGTGTAGGCCAGGCGCAGCCCCTCGGGGTGGGTGCGCACCACCGTCTTGACCAGGTCCAGCTGCTCCAGCGTGGCGCCGACCGCCCGGTCGCCGTCGAGGCCCCCGGGCAGGTGCAGCGACCACAGCAGCGCGCCGACATGGCCCTCACGCAGCCGTGGCACGTCCGTGTCGACGGCGCTCTCCCCGAGCTCCAGGTCGAACCAGGGCAGGTGCCTCAGGGCCCACGGCAGGCCGCTGTAGCCGTCGGCCACGGGGTGCGCGTCGAGGAGCGCGCGGGCCCGTTCCAGCGGGGTGGCGTCCGGGTCGGCGACGGCGGTGCTGGGCTCCGCCCCGACGGGCGGGGAGAGGGACTCCGGCAGGTCGTCCGGGTCGGGAAGGGACGGGGGCAGGTCGTCGAGCGCGCCCACCTCGGTCGTGGTGTGCAGTTCGTCCTGGAGGTCTGCCATGACGGGCTCCGTACGTCGTGATCACCGTAGGGTCACCGTGCCACGGAGCGGGAGGGCCTTCCTGGTGGGCGGGGCGTTCGGGGTATGCGGCGGCCGGGCACCTTCACCGGTGGTTCTTCGTATGTCAGTACGTGAACCTTCAAAAACCCCCCACCCCGGCCCGCGTCCTCGTGGTGGACGCCGACCACCGCACCAGACCCCTGATCGCGGCCCTCAACGAGCTGGACTTCGACGTGTTCGCCGCCAACCGCGGCCGCTTCGCGATACCCATCGGCCGTTCCGTACGACCCGACCTGGTCGTCCTGGACACGGCCCTGCCCGACGGCGACACCTTCGAGACCTACGAGGCACTGCGCGCCGCCGGTGTCCAGGCACCGGTGCTGTTCCTGACCGCCCAGGGCGACCGTGAGGCCGGAGCCGCGGTGCACCGGGTGATGGCGGACTCCGACGGCCATGTCACCAAGCCCCTCGCGGTCCCCGAGGCGGTCGCCCGCGCCCAGGAACTGCTGGAGCGCGACCGGGCCGACGAGAGCCGGCTGCTGCGCAACGGCACCCTCTCCGTGGACGCGGGCCGCCGCGCGGTCTGGCGGGACGGGGCCCGTGTCGACCTGTCCGACCGCGAGTTCGAACTCCTCGCCTACCTCATGGACAACGCCGGCCAGGTCGTCTCCAAACAGCAGATCCTGGAGCGGGTCTGGGGCGCGCCCTTCCGCTCCGGGACCGTCGAGACGTACATCTACTACCTCCGCCGCAAACTCGGCGACGAGAACCAGTCCCTGATCAGGACGGTACGCGGCGTCGGCTACACGCTGAGCCGCGGCTGACTCCCGGTGCGCGACCGGTACCCGGCGATCAGCCGTCCAGCTCGCCGAGGGTGGCGTTGGACGGACCGCGCGTGGCCCGGAGGTCCCGCGCCACCTCCTCCGCCGCCCCCAGGACCCGTACCGCGTTCTGCCAGGTGAGCTTGGCGAGGTCGGGGTGGGACCAGCCTCGGTCGAGGAGTTCGGTGATCAGGTTGGGGTAGCCGGAGACGTCGGTGAGGCCGTCGGGGGTGAAGGCGGTGCCGTCGTAGTCGCCGCCGATGCCGAGGTGGTCGATGCCGGCGGCCTCGCGCATGTGGTCGAGGTGGTCGGCGACCGTGGAGACGGTGGCGATCGGGCGCGGGTGGCGTTCCTCGAAGGCGCGGTGGACCTTCATCGCCTCCGGGGTGGTAGCGAGGTGGTGGAAGCCGTGGGCGCGCATGTTCTCGTCGGCGGCGGCCGTCCAGTCCACGGCGGCCTGGAGGACGAACTTCGGGACGAAGGTCACCATCGCCATGCCGCCGTTCGCCGGCAGCCGTTCCAGCACGTCGTCCGGGATGTTGCGGGGGTGGTCGCAAACAGCGCGGGAGGAGGAGTGGGAGAAGATCACCGGGGCCGCGGAGGTGTCCAGGGCGTCCCTCATCGTCGTCGCCGCCACGTGCGAGAGGTCGACGAGCATGCCCTCGCGGTTCATCTCCCGCACCACCGCCCGGCCGAAGGCCGTGAGGCCGCCGGCGCGCGGCGCGTCGGTCGCCGAGTCCGCCCAGTCGTTGTTGTCGTTGTGCGTGAGGGTCATGTAGCGCACGCCCAGCGCGTACAACGCCCGCAGTGTGGCGAGGGAGTTGGCGATGGAGTGGCCGCCCTCGGCGCCCATGAGCGAGGCGATACGGCCTTCCGCGCGCGCCGCCTCCATGTCGGCGGCGGTGTGCGCGGCCCGCAGGTCGGCCGGGTGGCGCGCGATCAACTGCCGTACGCAGTCGATCTGTTCCAGCGTCGCGGGCACCGCGTCGGGCAGGTCCGAACGGACGTACACCGACCAGTACTGCGCGCCGACCCCGCCCGCCCGCAGCCGGGCCAGGTCGGTGTGCAGGTGGGCGCTCTGGTCGGTGGCGATGTCACGGGCGTCGAGGTCGTAGCGGACCTGCTCGCGCAGCGCCCAGGGCAGGTCGTTGTGCCCGTCGACGACCGGGAACGCGCGCAGGAGTTCCCGGGCCGCCTCCGACGAGGGCGAGTGCACGGCGGTCACTTGCCGAAACCGAAGCCGCCGCCCGCTCCGTCGACCTTGGCGCGCAGCCGCTTGCCCTTCTCGGTGGCCTGGTCGTTCAGCTCCTGCTGGAAGTCCCGCATGCGGCCGAGGAGTTCCTCGTCGTGGGTGGCGAGGATCCGGGCCGCGAGCAGGCCCGCGTTGCGGGCACCGGCGACGGAGACGGTGGCGACCGGGACACCGGCCGGCATCTGCACGATGGACAGCAGCGAGTCCATGCCGTCCAGGTACTTCAGCGGCACGGGCACGCCGATCACGGGGAGCGGGGTGACGGAGGCGAGCATGCCGGGCAGATGGGCCGCGCCGCCCGCACCCGCGATGATCACCTTGAGCCCGCGGCCGGCGGCCTGCTCGCCGTAGGCGACCATCTCGCGCGGCATGCGGTGCGCGGAGACGACGTCGACCTCGTAGGCGATCTCGAACTCGTCGAGGGCCTTGGCGGCGGCCTCCATGACGGGCCAGTCGGAGTCCGACCCCATGACGATGCCAACAACGGGGCTCATTCGGTGATCGTGCCTCTCAGGTAGCCGGCAGCGTGACGGGCGCGCTCCAGCACGTCGTCGAGGTCGTCGCCGTAGGTGTTGACGTGGCCGACCTTGCGGCCGGGCTTCACGTCCTTTCCGTACATGTGGATCTTGAGCTGGGGGTCGCGGGCCATGCAGTGCAGGTACGCGGAGTACATGTCCGGGTAGTCGCCGCCGAGGACGTTGACCATCACGGTCCACCGGGCGCGCGGGCGGGGGTCGCCCAGCGGGAGGTCCAGGACCGCGCGGACGTGGTTGGCGAACTGGCTGGTGATCGCGCCGTCCATCGACCAGTGGCCGGAGTTGTGGGGGCGCATCGCGAGCTCGTTGACGAGGATGCGGCCGTCGCGGGTCTGGAACAGCTCGACGGCGAGATGGCCGACGACGTCCAGTTCCTTGGCGATCGACAGGGCCATCTGCTCGGCCCTCAGCGCCAATCGCTCGTCGAGATCGGGCGCCGGGGCGATCACGGTGTCGCAGACACCGTTGACCTGCTGCGACTCGACCACCGGGTAGGCGACCGCCTGACCGTGCGGCGACCGTACGACGTTGGCGGCGAGCTCGCGGACGAAGTCGACCTTCTCCTCGGCGAGGACGGGCACACCGGCCCGGAAGGGGTCGGCGGCCTCCTCGACGGAGTCGACCACCCACACGCCCTTGCCGTCGTAGCCACCGCGGACGGTCTTGAGGACGACGGGGAAGCCGTCGCCCTCCGCGCCTTCGGGGAGGCCTTCCGCCGCGAAGGCGGCCACGTCCGCCGGGTCGCTCACGATCCGGTGCCGTGGACACGGCACGCCGATCGCGTCGAGCCTCGCCCGCATCACGCCCTTGTCCTGGGCGTGCACGAGCGCGTCCGGGCCGGGGCGGACGGGGATGCCGTCCGCCTCCAGGGCCCGGAGGTGCTCGGTGGGAACGTGTTCGTGATCGAAAGTGATCACATCGCAGCCCCGCGCGAAGTCACGCAGCGTGTCGAGGTCGCGATAGTCGCCGATGACGACATCGCTCACCACCTGCGCCGCGGAATCCTGAGGGGTGTCACTGAGGAGCTTGAACCTGATGCCGAGCGGGATGCCTGCCTCGTGTGTCATACGAGCGAGCTGGCCCCCGCCGACCATGCCGACTACCGGGAACGTCACGACCCCAGGGTATCGGCCGCGCCACCGTGGCCGAATTCCTGCCCACCCGCGCATGTTCTTACCGATCTGTGAGCCCACGCACAAGCGATCACGAAGGGGGGTGGTTAGCATGGCTGAGTTGACGAAATCTACGGACGGGGGCCTGGAAAGCCATGGGACGTGGTTCCTCGGGGCTCCGTACGGGGCCTCCGGCTCCCCGCAGCGCGGCACGGCAACGCCTGGACCGGCTGGTACGTGAGGCCGTCAAGTTCGGCGCGGTGGGCGGGGCCGGAGTGCTGGTCAACCTCCTCGTCTTCAACCTGGTCCGGCACGGCACCGAACTCCAGGTCGTGCGCGCCAGCGTCATCGCGACCGTCGTCGCGATCGTCTTCAACTACATAGGGTTCCGGTACTTCACCTACCGGGACCGCGACAAGAGCGGCCGCACCAAGGAACTCACGCTGTTCCTGCTGTTCAGCGCGGTCGGCCTGGTCATCGAGAACGGCGTGCTCTACGCGGCCACCTACGGCTTCGGCTGGGACAGCCCGCTCCAGAGCAACATCTTCAAGTTCGTCGGCATCGGCATCGCCACGCTGTTCCGCTTCTGGTCCTACCGCACCTGGGTCTTCAAGGCACTGCCCGCCAAGGAGGCGGTCGCCAGCGCGGAGTCCTTCCTGGCGACGGAGGTCAAGAAGCCGCGGCCGACCCAGCGCGTGCCGTAACCGCGCGTGCCATGACAGGGCGCGCCGTGACAGGGCACGCCATGCCGGTCAGCGGACCGTCTGCTCCGCCGCCTCCTCCTCCGCCGCCTTCTTCAGGTGCGTACGGGACAGGAACAGCGCGAAGACCGGCGGCTGGGTCTGGAGCATCTCCAGGCGTCCCCCGTCGGCCTCCGCGAGGTCGCGGGCCACGGCCAGGCCGATGCCCGTGGAGTTGCGGCCGCTGATCGCCCGCTCGAAGATCCGCGCCCCGAGGTCGGCGGGCACTCCGGGCCCCTCGTCGGTGACCTCGATCACGGACTGGTTGCCGGTGACGCGGGTGCGCAGCGCCACCGTGCCGCCGCCGTGCATGAGGGAGTTCTCGATCAGTGCGGCCAGCACCTGTGCGACCGCCCCCGGCGTACCGACCGCCGTCAGGTGCCGCTTGCCGGAGCTGACGATGGCACGGCCCGCGCTGCGGTAGGCGGGGCGCCACTCGGCGAGCTGCTGCTGGATGACCTCGTCGAGGTCGAAGGTGACGGCGGAGCCGGTGCGCGGGTCGCGGGAGTTGGTGAGCAGCCGCTCCACCACGTCCGTCAGCCGCTCCACCTGCGTCAGCGCGATGGTCGCCTCCTCCTTCACCGTGTCCGGGTCGTCGGTGAGGGTGATCTCCTCCAGCCGCATGGAGAGCGCCGTGAGCGGCGTCCGAAGCTGGTGGGAGGCGTCGGCGGCGAGCCGGCGTTCCGCGGTGAGCATGCGGGCGATGCGCTCGGCGGAGGAGTCCAGCACATCGGCGACCCGGTCCAGCTCGGGGACGCCGTACCGCTTGTGCCGGGGGCGGGGGTCGCCGGAGCCGAGCCGCTCGGCG
Organism: Streptomyces lincolnensis; assembly: GCF_001685355.1. Taxonomy (GTDB): domain Bacteria; phylum Actinomycetota; class Actinomycetes; order Streptomycetales; family Streptomycetaceae; genus Streptomyces; species Streptomyces lincolnensis. The sequence continues at coordinate 4,138,305 of NZ_CP016438.1, forward strand.
GTCTCCGCGAGGTCGGTCAGCGGGGAGGCGAGCTTGTTGGCCTGGCGGATCGCCAGCAGTACCGCGGCGATCACCGCGAGCAGCGCCACCAGCCCGATGATCAGCAGCGTCCGGCCCACCTCGCGGGTCACCGACGAGCGGGGCTCCTGGACGATGACGGTCTCGCCCTCCTCGCCCTTGGCCTCACCCTCGATGACGTCCCCGGCCGGCCGGGGACCCACCTCGATGTCGGGCTTCCCGGGGATCCGGATCACGGCGTACCGTTCCTGCGCCACCTGGTCCCGGAGCACCTTCGCGTCGACGGTCCCCGACGCCAGCAGCCTGCTGTCCACGATGCTCGCCAGCCGCTGCGCCTCGGAGTCCACCTTCTCCTGCGCACTGGTGGAGATGGTCCGCGTCTCCACGATGACGAGCGACACCCCGAACACGCCGATGACGACGAGCACCACGGCGAGGGTGGACTGGATGAGACGGCGACGCACGGGGCCCCTCCGGAGCAGTGATTTTCTACCAAGGGCGAGGGCAGCCCCCTAGGGGCGCGGGGAACTGCGCGACCAGCCACAGAGGACCCGCACCCGACGACGTACCTCTAGCTCTTTTCGAACCGGAACCCGACACCGCGGACCGTGGCGATGTACCGAGGATTCGCCGCGTCATCCCCGAGCTTCTTGCGCAGCCACGAGATGTGCATGTCCAGCGTCTTGGTCGACGACCACCACGTCGTGTCCCAGACCTCGCGCATCAGCTGGTCCCGGGTCACCACGCGGCCCGCGTCCCGCACGAGGACGCGCAGCAGGTCGAACTCCTTCGCCGTGAGCTGGAGCTCCTCGTCCCCCATCCAGGCGCGGTGCGACTCGACGTCGATCCGCACTCCGTGGGTGGCGGGCGGCTGCGCCGGCTCCGCGGCACCGCGCCGCAGCAGGGCCCGCACGCGGGCGAGCAGTTCGGCGAGCCGGAAGGGCTTGGTGACGTAGTCGTCGGCGCCCGCGTCCAGACCGACGACGGTGTCCACCTCGTCGGCACGCGCGGTCAGGATGAGGATGGGCACGGCATGGCCCTCGGCACGCAGCCGGCGGGCCACTTCGAGGCCGTCCATGCCGGGCAGACCCAGGTCGAGCACGACCAGGTCGATACCGCCCTGAAGTCCGGCGTCGACCGCGGTGGGTCCGTCCTCACGCACCTCGACCTCGTACCCTTCCCGGCGCAAAGCGCGGGCCAGCGGCTCCGAGATGGACGCATCGTCCTCGGCGAGCAGTACACGGGTCATGACCTGATGGTAGACCGCTCTTGACCCAACCTGGGGTGTGACCTGGGCCCGTGATTCTTACCTTTGGCGGAACTGGGGCGAACCTATGGGTGTGGGGTGCGAACTGTGAAGGGGCCTTAGAAATAGGGTGTACGGTTCCCCGGTTGCCTGTGATCCGGGTCTCAAGTCCTTCCATTTTCGGTCGCATCCTGACGTATGGTGAAAAGACCGCCTGTAGCACCGCGGGGACCTTTGGCGATGTTGTGACGCTGAAGGTCTCTTTTGTGTGCGGAAAACCCCCACCAGCAAGGATCGACCAATGGCGTCCAGCCTGACGAAGGACTCGGTCTCCCCGGGCACACCGGGATCCGAGAAGACCTTCTTCGGCCACCCCCGCGGACTGGCCACTCTCTTCATGACCGAGATGTGGGAGCGGTTCTCCTACTACGGCATGAAGGCCCTGCTCACCGTCTATCTGCTCTCCGGCGGCCCCGGCGCCGGCAAGGGCAGCATGGGCGGCGGCCTCGCGATGGACGTGGCGACCACCACCGTGATCGTCTCCGTCTACTCGGCGATGGTGTACCTCCTCGCCATGCCCGGCGGCTGGCTCGGAGACCGCGTCTGGGGCCCGCGCAAGACGGTGGCCATCGCCGCCGTCACCATCATGTCCGGCCACCTCGTGCTGGCGCTGCCCGGCGGTCAGGCACCGTTCTTCGCGGGCCTGGCACTGGTCGCGGCCGGTTCCGGCCTGCTCAAGGCCAACATCTCCACGATGGTGGGCCACCTGTACGACGGCCCGGAGGACCCGCGCCGCGACGGCGGCTTCACGATCTTCTACATGGGGATCAACGCGGGCGCGTTCTTCGCCCCGCTGGCCATCGGCACCGTCGGCCAGGAGGTCAACTGGCACCTCGGCTTCGGCATGGCCGCGGTCGGCATGGCGATCGGCCTGATCGCGTTCCTGCTCGGCACCCGCCACCTGAGCCCGCAGAGCAGCCTCGTACCGAAGCCGCTGTCCGTCCAGGAGCGCCGCTCCTGGCTGACCAAGGGCCTGACCTGGGTGATCGTCGCGGCCGTCTTCTACGGCGTCGTCGGCTTCACCGGTCACTTCACGCTGAACTGGGCGATGATCCCGCTCACGGTCATCGGTCTGATCGTCCCGGCGGGCGTGCTGCTGCGCATCAAGCGGGACAAGGAACTGACGGACACCGAGCAGTCGAAGATGACCGGCTACATCTGGTTCTTCGTCGCGGCCGCCGTGTTCTGGATGATCTACGACCAGGGCGCGTCCACGGTCCAGGCGTTCGGTGAGGGCAAGGCGGCGGGCTCGCTGCTCGGCTTCGACTTCCCGTCCTCCTGGTACCAGTCGCTGAACCCGCTGTTCATCATGGCGCTGGCGCCGGTCTTCGCCTTCGTGTGGGTGTGGCTGAACCACCGGGGCAAGGAGCCCAGCACCATCGTGAAGTTCTCGATGGGTCTGATCCTGGTCGGCGTCTCGTTCTTCTTCTTCCTGATCCCGCTCGGCATGGCGGCGAACGGCACGGCGGTCAGCCCGATGTGGCTGGTCGGCATCTACTTCATCCAGACCGTGGGTGAGCTGTGCCTGTCTCCGGTGGGTCTGTCGGTGACGACGAAGATGGCTCCCGCGAAGTACGCCTCGCAGATGATGGGCGTCTGGTTCCTCGCGGTGACCGCGGGCGACTCGATCACGAGCCTGCTGTCCAACCCGGCGATCGCCGGGGTCGACCTCAGTGGGACTCCCGCGGTGTTCGGTGAGGCGGCGCTCGCGGCTCTCGCCGGGTTCGCGGTGTGGATGTACCGGCGGAAGGTGAAGTCGCTGATGGGGGACGTTCACTAGCGTCGACCTGCTCCGACGGGGCCATTGGAACCCGGGTGGGTTCCGGCGGCCCCGTCGGTTCACGTGCTGTGCGCGGTTCCCCGCGCCCCTGACAGGGTCTAACGTGCCCTCCGCCTCGGCATGAACGTGAAGATCGCCGCCCCCAGCAACAGCGCCGTTCCCGCCACCAGGCCCAGGGCCTTGAGGCCGCTGTCGTCCTCGGCGCCCGTCGCGGCCAGGCCGCCGCTCGTCGATCCGGACGATGACGAACCGCCGGAGGACGACGAGCCGCCCGACGCGCCGCCCTCCTGCTCCCGCGTGGTCAGGGTCAGGGAGACGTCCGTCCGGTCCGGCCTACAGGTCGTGGTCGTGCCCAGCGCCTCGATCGTCAGGACACCCGGTGACAGGGTCGACTCACCCGTCGCGCCCGGCTTGTACGCGCCCGTCATGTCGGAGATCTCCATCGGGTCGCCCGGCTTGATCGCCTCGGAGTTGGTGGGGCCCTCGACGTGGACCGAGCCCTTGTCGTCGCCGCCGAGAACCACCTCCATGGACGGCTTGACCGAGTCCGCGGGGATGTCGGCAGGGCTGTCCATCGGGGAGTTCTTGAACCGCACGGTGAGTCCGTAACCGCCGCCGTCCTTCTTGGCGTTGATCTGGATCGTGGAGGTCGCCTTCTTCTCACCGATGGGCGACTGGCAGGTGTAGGGGATGTCGACCTCCTTGCCGGTGAAGTCGGTCTGCGTCCCGGTGGGTGTGGAGGTCGGGGTCGGAGTCGGTGTGGAGGTCGGGGGCGGTGTGGAGGTCGAGGTCGGAGTCGAGGTCGGTGTCGGAGTCGAGGTCGGTGTCGGTGTCGGTGTCGAACTCCCCTCCCCCGCCGTCACGTCGATCGTCGCCGCCGCCTTCACGGCCTCCGTCGGCGCGCACTTGGTGTCCGTCGACATGGCGTTGACGACGTACGCGTCCGGGGTCAGCGTCACCGGCCCTGCCGTCGTCGGCTTGAACGTGCCCTTCATGGCGGACAGCACCATGTCCCCGCCCTTGGGGATGGCGGGGTTCTCGCGGGGCCCCCGCATCGCGAGGTCCGCGGTCTGCGCGCCGGTGGCCTTCAACGTGCCGGACGGCTGAACGGAGTTGGCGGGCAGGTCGATGATGTCCGGGTTCTTCGAGGCGGCCCGGACGAACGTCCACACCACCTCGATCTCCTGGCCGACCCGCGCGGTGGCCGGTGCGGTGATCTCCACCTCGGTGGTGCCCTCGACCGGTTCGAGCCCGACGCCGGCGGGCGGGACGCATCGCGTCGCGTACGCCACCTCCGCCGCCTGGGCGGTCCCCGCGGCCGCGCCGAGCAGGGCACCGGCCCCGCCGAGCACCAGCGCGACCGCGACCACGACCGTTCTCCTCCTTGTCGTCCCGGCCGGTGCGACTCTCCTTCGCCTGCTCACGGGGGCCCCTTCGTGGTGGGAGTGGTGGGAGTCGTAGGACTCGTCGGACTGTCGTCGTGCGGTGCGGAGAGCCGCCCGGCCGTGCCCGGATCGGCGTCCGGGGCGAACCACGGCAGGGCCGGAGAGGAGGGGGCCGCCCGGTGTGCGGCCCGGGAGGGCTTCACGCCCGGCAGGTGCAGGGCCAGTTCGGGCAGGCGCAGCCCGCGGTGGCGGACGCCGCCCGCGCGGCGTGGCCGGATCCGGTCGACCACGGCCATCCCGGCGCGGAAGAGAGCGGCCGGTACGACGAGGCAGACCAGGATCCAGAACAGGGTCACGCCCCAGGGCCGCCCCACGTCCCAGGGCTGCTCGGCGAGGACCTTGCCGCCGTACTTGAGCGAGACGGTGTAGTCGCCGTGCGCCCCGCCGGGCAGCTCGACGGGCAGCTCGATCCGCGCCTTCCCGCCCGGCTGGACCGTGCCGCGCCAGCGCTGTTCCTGCCACTCGGGGGCGAACACGCCGTGGGAGGTGCCGACTTGGAAGACGGGGTCCTCGACGGCGGACGTACCGACATTGCCCACGGTGAGCACGATCGTCCGGGCGGGTGCCGACCCGAACCAGGTGAGCAGCCCGCCGGAGCCCTCCAGCCGGGTGTCCGTGAGCACCGACAGCCGTCCCCCGGCCGTGTCGGCGGGCAACGGCTCGACGGCGTGCCCGGCGACCTGGAAGATCGCGTCGGCCTCGGCCTTCGCGCCCGTCACCGTCGCCACGTGCACCACGCAGGGGCACGGCACCGGCGGTTCGGCGACCGGCAGCTTCCGGCTGAAGCGTCCCTCGGCGTCGGTGGTGACGGCCCGGCCGTCGGCGTTGGCGCAGGAGTCGGTGCCGCCGGCCACGCCCCGCGAGGGCACGGACTGGCCGCAGATCAGGATCATCAGCAGGGTCCGGGCCCGCCATCCCTCACCGGTGACGGTGATCGAACCCCCGGTGCCCGCCTGTGTCCTGGACAGCTTCACGCCCGGCCCGTCCGCCGCCACCGCCGACGCGCCCGCCAGGGGCAGCACGAGCAGCGCGCACAACGCCATCAGCACCGGAATCCGCACCTTGCCGCTCACGTCATCGCTCCCGTCGACTCGACGTCCGTACGCGGGGATCCGGGTCCGCGCCCACTCCTACGGCGCCTTCGTCGTCGTACGGCGAAGAAGGCGCGCGGCCGACAGCATCCGCGGCATCGGCGGCTCCGGCTGTCGTGAGGCACGACGGAGTCAGTGGCGGACGCGGGCCGCCTGGTTCCTCCGGGTCAGCCACAGCGCGCCCGCCGCGCCGACCAGCAGCACCGTGCCGCCGAGCGTGCCGAGGGCGATCGCGGAGTCCTCGGGCCCGGTCTGCGGCAGCTCGTCGCCCGCGCCGCTGTTGTTCTGCGTGTCCCCGGATCCGGAATCCGAGCCCGATCCGGAACCGGAGCCCGCCCCCGACCCCGCTCCGCCCGCCGCCGTCACGTCCAGGCTCAGCGACGGGCCCGGGCTGTTGGTCGGCGTGCACGTGGTCGTCGTACCGAGCGCCTTGATGGTGAGCACACCCGCGGTGAAGGTGACCTTGCCGGTCTTCTTCGGGGTGTACGTGCCGCTCAGGTCGTTGATCTTGATCGGGGTGTTGGCGGGGACCGTCGCCTGGTTGGCGGGACCGGTCACGTTCAGGGTGCCGCTGTCGGCGCCGCCGAGCTTGATGGTGGCGCTCGGGTTCATCGCGCCCTTCCCGAGGTCGACCGGGCTGGAGGACACGCCCTTCTGCCAGGACATGGTGACCTTGTAGCCACCGCCGTCCTCGACGCTTTCGATGTCGATGGGCGAGACGGCCGTCTTCACCCCGATCGGCGTCTCACAGCGGTAGTTGACGTTCACGACCTCGGCGTGGGCTGCGGGGGCGGCCATCAGCACCACCGAGCCGGCCAGGGCCGCGACGGACGCGAGCGCGGCGGTTCGTTTCGGGTACGACACGGTTCCGCTCCCCTTACTCGTTCCTGACGGCACATCAGATCGGCCGTCAAGGTACGCCCGGGCACGTAAGGAGGGAAGACAAAGGGAGTGTCGGAACTGTGGGGATGCGAAAGCGCCCCCTCAGGGGCGCGAAGACCTCTCAGGAGCGCGGGGACTTCTCAGGGGCGCGGGGCCTCTCAGGAGCGCGCGGCCCTTCCCGGGGACGCGGGGCTCTCCTAGGCCGGTGCCCCCAACTCGGCCCACACCGTCTTGCCGGCGACCCCGGGAGTCCGTACGACTCCCCAGTCCAGGCAAAGGCGCTGCACGATGAACATCCCGTGCCCCCCGGGCCGCCCGGCCCGGTGCGGGCTCCGCGGCGCCGGCTGCCCCGTCCCCTTGTCGGAGACCTCCACCCGGATCACCTTCCTGTCACAGGCGATCCACAGCTCGTCGGGCCCCTCGGCATGCAGGCACGCGTTGGTCACCAGCTCGGAGACCACGAGCAGCACATCCTCCGCCGCGGCCCGCTGATCCGCGGTGGCGGCCGGAAGCCACCCCCACGCGTACAGCGCCTGGCGGGTGAAGTCGCGGGCCAGCGGGACGACGCCGCTCTGCCCGTCGAAGCTCAGCCTGCGGGCGTGGCTGCCCCCCGACGACCCGTCTGCGCCCCCGTCGGACGTCCCGGTCTCGGGCACGCCCCCCTCGGACGCCCCGGAAGCGCCGCTCGGCTCCGGGCCTCGGTCGCCCGGCGGGTAAGGCCGGGTGGTGCTCATCAGCGCTTCACCTCACCGATTCACCGGTTCACGATTCAAAAGGTCACTGCACGGTCGGTGCGGCCGACCCGTCCCCGTGTCGGCCACCGCACAGTCGGTACGGATGTCTCCTGCCCGACCGGACCGGACGAACACCCCTGTATTCGGCACGAAAAGGCGTGACGCCCGAATACGCCGATCACAGGGGGGACGGGTGGGACAGCACCCCGGGCCGGTCACGCGGGTCAGCCGGTCTCGCCCGACTCGCCGGCCAGGGCGGCCCGCAGGGTGTCATGCACCGTGAAGACCGCATCCGCCCCCGTGATCTCGAACACGCGCGAGACCACCGGCTGCATGCCGGCGAGATGCACACCACCCCCGGCGGCCTCGGCCTTCAGCCGCGCGCCCAGCAGTACGTTCAGTCCGGTCGAGTCGCAGAACTCCAGACGTGTGCAGTCGACCACGAGTCGACTGAAACCCTTCGCGAGGCAGTCCTCGAGTGGCTCACGCAACAGATCGGCGGTGTGGTGATCCAACTCACCCGCCGGAGTCACGACGGCACTGGAGCCCTCTTCGCGCACTTCAACCAGAAGCCGGCCCGACTGTGCGCTGCCGACCGTCCCGCGGTCCATGCGTCTCTCTCTCCCGACGTCGTGACTGCTGACTGACGCCCTCGAACACTACGCCTTCTCCACACCCTCCAACACCCGAACAACCGCCCACAAACGGACATAACCACACATAATGCACTTGCGGCAGGCTCGGGAAAGCGGGTAGGGCTAGTAGAGACACGTACCCGACACGGCCGGCTTTGGAGGCGCCGCACACCGCAGTGCACGAATTGGCTTCGGCAGCCATATGCCGAGAACGATGGAGGACATCATGTCACCCCGGCTCGACGCATCGCATACCCATGAGGCGACGTCGACATCCCCCCCGGAACATCTGGATCCCATCGAGCAGAACAGCGACGTACGTCATGAAGTCGACGATGTGCTCGCCGGGCTTCCGGAGATCCCACCGTACGACGAGGTGGGGCCGGTGGACGCACGGGCCCTGTCCAAGACCCTCTTCGCGCGGCTGGAGTCGCTTGAGGAAGGCACCCACGAATACTCGTACGTCCGCAACACGCTCGTCGAACTCAACCTCGCCCTGGTCAAGTTCGCCGCCTCCCGCTTCCGCTCCCGCAGTGAGCCGATGGAGGACATCATCCAGGTCGGCACGATCGGTCTGATCAAGGCGATCGACCGCTTCGAGCTCAGCCGGGGTGTGGAGTTCCCCACCTTCGCGATGCCAACCATCGTCGGTGAGATCAAGCGTTTCTTCCGCGACACCTCGTGGTCGGTGCGGGTCCCGCGCCGGCTCCAGGAGCTGCGGCTCGACCTGGCCAAGGCCGGCGACGAACTGGCCCAGAAGCTGGACCGGGCGCCGACCGTCGGCGAGCTCGCCGAGCGTCTCGGCCTGTCCAAGGACGAGGTCGTCGAGGGCATGGCCGCGTCGAACGCGTACACCGCCTCCTCGCTGGACGCCCAGCCGGAGGAGGACGACGCCGAGGGCGCGCTGGCCGACCGTATCGGCTACGAGGACCACGGGCTCGAAGGCATCGAGTACGTCGAGTCCCTGAAGCCGCTGATCGCCGAACTTCCCTCCCGGGACCGGAAGATCCTCTCCCTGCGCTTCGTCGCGGGCATGACCCAGTCCGAGATCGGCGACGAACTCGGCATCTCGCAGATGCACGTGTCCCGGCTGCTGTCGCGGACGCTGGTGCGGCTGCGGAAGGGGCTGACGGTCGAGGAGTGACGGCGGCCGCGTCCGCCGGGGTCGCGCATCCGCCACGGGCAGCCCGGCCCTTCGGGGGCCGGGTTGCTGTGTGGCGTGCCGGGCCGGTGGTGCCGTGTGGCTTTCTGCGCGGCGGCTCAAAACTTTCTGTTACCCGGAGGAACCTCTTTCCTCCCGGGGGCACCTCCACCACTATGGGCACCCTTCACAGACTGGCCGGTCCGTCAGGGACGGAGCGGGCGGGGAGGGCGATTCATGGCTCGGGCCGACGGGACCGACGAGGTCGGGGGCAGCGCGTACGGGCGTACGGACGGGCGTGGCCACGCCGACGCCTCCGACGCGCGCCTGACCGACCTGCTGCGCGCCGACTCGGCCACCGCCTACCAGGCCCTCCAGGAACTCCGCGCCCGCCACCACCCGTCCGTCCTGGCGTACGCCCGCCTGTGCGCCACCGGCGAGACACCGGCCCGGCAGCTGGCCGCCCAGGCGTTCACGCTCGCCGCCCGGGAGACGGCACGCGGCATCGACCTCGGCGTCCCGTGGCGGCACCGCCTCCTGCTGCTGACGGCCCGGGAGGCCGCGGCCTGGGCGGCGGACGAACGCTCGGCCGGCCTGGACCCGACCCTCCTGCTGGTCCTGCACTCGACCGGCGCCGACGGGCCCCTCCCACCCCTGCTCGCCCCGTTCCAGTCCTTGCCGGCCCGCGCGCAGGGCCTGATCTGGTACGGCGTGGTGGAAGGGGAGCCGCTCGACCGCACGGCCGTCTTCGCCGGCCTCTCCCCCGCGGACGTGGCACACGGCACCGACCGCGCCCTGGCCGCCCTCTCCCAAGCCTGCCTCCGCTCCCGCCTCGCCGCCTCCACCGATCCCCACTGCGGCGACTTCCGCCGCCTCATCTCGGAATCCGTACGACCGGACAGCCCGCGCGAGAGCGCCGACCTGCGGTCCCACATGGCGCACTGCGTGCACTGCACGACGGCGTACGAGGAACTGTCCGCCCTGCGGGACGCTCCGCGGGCGGCGCTGGTGGAGGGGTTGCTGCCGTGGGCGGGGGCGGCGTACGGGAGCCGTCTGCACGGTGGGCCGAAAATCGGAACGGGTGCCCGCACCACTCCCCGCCTCCCTCACCGGCCACCCCGCCGCCTGCTGCTGACCTCGGCCGCACTGGGAGTGGCCCTGGCGCCCCTGCTGGCCTTCCTGCTGACGCAGCGGGACTCTCCGCCCTCCCAGGAGTCGGCGGGAGCGACGCCCTCGGCGGTGAGCACGCCGCCGGGTCCGCCCCCGGTAACGGTGACGGTGTCCCCGCCCCCGGCGGTGTCGTCCCCGCCCCCGACAAGATCGGCGTCCCCGTCCCCTTCGAAGGCACCCTCGAAGCGGCCGTCGAAGCCCCCGGCCGCCGCCCCCACACCGCCCGGCACCGCCTACGCCCAGATCGTGAACGTCGCCTCGGGCCGCTGCCTCGACATCAGCGGCGCCGACCTGGAGAAGGGCACCGACGTCATCACGGCCCCCTGCTCCTCCTCCCCCACCCAACGCTGGCGCGTCGACTCCGCCCGCGGCGCCCTCCAGTCGTACGCCGACCCCGACTTCTGCCTCGACAGCCGCGGCGCCACGGACGACGGCGTCGGCATCTGGGAGTGCGCCTCCTTGGAGGGCCGCAACGCCCAGAACCTCCGCTTCGCGGTCGACACGGTGGGGGTCATCCGCCCGGCCGTGGCCCCGGACTTCGCGGTAGCCCCGACGGGCGGCACCTCGGTGTCCCTGGTCAGGGAGTCGGGCCGGGCGGACCAGCGGTGGCGGGCGGGGGTGAGCTGACGGCTCAGGAGCCGCCGCCGGTGAACAGCTCCCAGACGTCGTCGACCTGGTAGGAGCGTTCGAGCCAGGTGCCGAGTTCGTCCATGTCGGTGGAGGAGAGGACGCGCTCCCGAACGGCGTCCGGCACGTCGATCTCGCGCCACTTGAGGTTACGCAGAATGCTCTCCGCCCTCTCCTGAGCCCGCCCTGCTTCTCGCCCCTCTTCGCGCACTTGCTCAGCGAGTGGATGCCGCCAGAAGTACTGCATCGCCGTCATGAGGTCCCTCCACATGTGTTGCGCCTGAGTGTCGGCCAGGCATGAGTCGACGAACTGCACGAAGACCGCGGCGGTGTCCGGATCGATGGTCCGCAGGGCGGCGGCCAGGGATTCCAGTATGGCGGGAGCCCGCCGACCCCGGCCATGCGTCATGGCCGAAAGCACCGCAAGGGGTACGTCCCGTTCGGCCTCCCGCTCGTTCGCGATCAGTGGCACGTTGTCCGGCCCCAGTACGAACGGCCGTACCGTCAGCGAAGGACAACCCCGGACCCCGAGGTGAATGGGCTCCGCCGCCCAGCGGGCGGTGGCGCTGCTTTGGGTGATGACGATGAGTACCGGTTCACAGCGGTACTTCTCGTGCAGGTAGCTGAGGTAGTACGGCCAACTGCCGCGCTTCCTCTCGTCCGGCTTGCCCTGCGACTCGACGACCAGCAGGTAGACACCGTCGTCGGTCTCCGCCCGCAGCAGGGTGTCCACGCGCCGCTCGACGGGTTCGATCTCGGTGAGATCCACGTTCATCGCGGCGAAGTCGCGTGGTTCGGGAAAGGGGATGCATAAGACACTCTGCAGGGCACGGGTCAGCAGCGCGGGATCCTTCTGGAAGATCCGATGCAGTGCCTCGTGTGACGAGCCAGGCACTACGCCACCCTCAGTTCGCACCACACGTACTTCCCCCGGTTGCCGAGCCTGGCGAGCGGCTGCCAACCCCAGACGTCGGCACACGCCTTCACCAGAGCAAGTCCTCTGCCGTCCTCGGCGTCCACAAGGCTCGCCAACTCCTCCGGCGGTTCGGGGGGTTCGGGGTCCGCGTCCCACGCGCCGATCCGCAGCACACCGGCGGACCAGCGAACACGGAGCACGGCAGGGCCCTTGGTGTGCAGTACGGCGTTGGCGACCAGCTCGGTCGCGAGGAGTTCGGCGGTGTCGGCGAGCCGGATCAGGCCGTGCATCGTGAGGATGAGGCGGAGGGTGCGGCGGCAGATGGTGACGGCTCGGGGGTCGTTGGGGATGGAGAGGGAGTACTCCCAGGGTTCGGCCTCGTTTTCGGGCATGCGTCAGCTCCGAGTGGTGGGGGTGGGTGGGGCACGGGCGGTGGCAATGCCGCGGCCGTCATGGCAGGACGGAGCGGTGCGCTTCCGCAGCGTGTGCGTTACGTGACTGACGGTAGAGCAAAAATTTTTCCTCACGCAAGCCAATGCCGTAATCTGACCCCCGAATGAGGAGGGACGAATGGCGCCGAGGAGCCAGCCAACGGCACGGCAGGTGCGCCTGGGCACCGAGTTGCGCCGCCTACGGGAGGCAGCCGGCCTGAAGGCCCGTGAGGCGGCGGGGCTGTTGAACTCGACGTCGGCACAGATCAGCCAGGTGGAAGCCGGGCTGGCCGGCGTGAGCGCGGAGCGCGTGCGCCGACTGGCGGCCCACTACTCCTGCACGGACGAGGCGTTGATCGACGCCCTGGTAGCGATGGCGACCGATCGCACGCGGGGTTGGTGGGAAGACTTCCGGGGAGTCCTGCCGACACCGTTCCTCGACATCGCGGAACTGGAGCACCACGCGACATTCCTGCACGACGTGGTCATCATCCACGTGCCGGGGATGCTCCAGACTCCGGACTACGCACGCGCGGTGTTCTCGTACATGAACCCAGGGCTGCCCGCGAGCGAACTGGAACCCAGGGTCGAACACCGGATGCGGCGCCGCGCGGTCCTGGTCGGAGACAGGCCCACCCCGTACGAGGCGATCGTCCACGAGTTCGCTTTGCGCATCCGCGTCTCCGACCGCCGCGTCGCTCACGCTCAGCTCAAGCACATGCTCGACCTGAGCGAGCAGGACCACGTCACCGTGCGTGTCATCCCCGTCGACCAGGACGACTTCGCCGGTGGTGGAGCCGCAATGATGTACCTCGGCGGCCCGGTGCCGAGACTGGATACCGGACTCCGGGACGCTCCTGTGAACAAGGGCCCCATCGATGCCGAAGCTCAGCTGCAACGGCTTCGGACCCTTCTCCTTAAGGTGGGCAAGGCGTCACTCGCCCCCGCACAGTCGCGGGATTTCATCCACCGCGTGGCGAAGGAACTGTGAGGACCCGCATGGCCCAGGCAAGGCAGTGGCAGAAGTCCAGCTTCTCCGACGGGAGCGACGGGGACACCTGCATAGAAGTGGCGGCAGCCACCCCCACCCTCCACCTCCGTGAGAGCGACACCCCGGACACCGAACTCACCACCACCACCGAACCGTTGGCCCACCTGATACGCGCCCTGAAGTCAGGACTGGCGTAGTCCCCGCCGCCACACGTCCGCGACCAGCGGAACCCCCGGCCGGTAGGCCAGATGCACGTGGCTCGGTGCGTCCAGCAGGATCAGGTCGGCGTACGCGCCCGGCGTGAGACGGCCGACGTCCTCGCGGCGGAGTGCCGCCGCGCCGCCCGCCGTGGCCGACCACACCGCCTCGTCCGGGGTCATGCCCATGTCGCGGACGGCGAGGGCGATGCAGAAGGGGACGGAGGAGGTGAAGGACGAGCCCGGGTTGCAGTCCGTGGACAGGGCGATCGTGACGCCGGCGTCGAGGAGGCGGCGGGCGTCGGGCCACGCGGCCCGTGTGGAGAATTCCGCGCCGGGGAGCAGCGTGGCGACCGTACGGCTGCCGGCCAGCGCGTCCACGTCGGCGTCCGTCAGGTGTGTGCAGTGGTCGGCGCTGGCGGCGTCCACTTCCACCGCGAGCTGGACACCCGGACCGTAGGACAGCTGGTTGGCGTGGATGCGGGGGTGCAGGCCCTTCGCCTTGCCGGCGGTGAGGATCGCGCGGGCCTGGTCGCCGTCGAAGGCGCCCTTCTCGCAGAAGACGTCGATCCAACGGGCGTACGGGGCGCAGGCGTCGAGCATCTCACCGGTGACGAGGGAGACGTAGGCGGCGGGGTCGTCGGCGTGGTCCGGCGACACGATGTGGGCGCCGAGGTAGGTGACCTCGTCGGTGTGGGCGGCGGCGATGCGCAGGGCCCGGGACTCGTCGGCGACGGTCAGGCCGTAGCCGGACTTGGTCTCCATCGTGGTGGTGCCCTGGCGCAGCGCCTCGCTGAGGTAGCGGGTGAGGTTGGCCTCAAGGCTCTCGTCGCTCGCCGCCCGCGTCGCCGCGACGGTCGTACGGATGCCGCCCGCGCTGTAGGGGCGCCCCGACATGCGGGCGTTGAACTCCTGGGTGCGGTCGCCCGCGAAGACGAGGTGGGAGTGGGAGTCGACGAAGCCGGGGAGGACCGCCCGGCCGTCCGCGTCGACCCGATTGTCAGTGGCGGGTGCTTTGCTTTGATCACCGGTCCACACGACGCGGTCGCCCTCGATGACGACGGCCGCGTCCTGGATCAGTCCGAGGGGGGATCCGTCACCGGAGGAGGGGTCGTTGGTGACCAGGGCGGCGATGTTGGTGATGAGCGTGCTCGCGGTGCTCGCGGAGTGGGCGGGGCTGACGGTCGTCGCGTTGCTCATGGCGTCCTCGGTGGCCTGGGCGGCGGTGGGGTCGGGTCCGGGGGCAGAGGGGGAGACGGAAGCGGAGGCGGGTCGCGCGGGCGGGCTGCCCGGGATCATCCGCGCAGGGCGGAGATGGCGTCCGCGAGGGCTTTCGGCACATCCGGTACGAGGGCGTGCGCCCCGTCCCGTACGACGTGCCGACCTCCCACCACCGTGTGCGACACGTCTGCTGCCGACGCGGCGAATACGGCCGTCTCGGCCCCGAGCCGCGGAAGCGGCCCTGCCGTCCTGACCGAGTCGAGCGCGACGGTGGTGAAGTCGGCGAGCGCGCCCGCCTCCAGGGTGCCCGCGCCGTCCCAGCCGAGGGCCGCGTGGCCGTCGGCGGAGGCCGCCCGCAGCAGGGCCGCCGCCGTCCAGTGACCTCGGGTACGGGTGCGCAGCCGCTCGTTGAGCTCCATGGCGCGCGCCTCTTCGAGCAGGTCGATGACGGCGTGGCTGTCGGAGCCGAGGGAGAGTGGTGAGCCCGCCTTCTGGAGGTCGGCGGCGGGGCCGATGCCGTCCGCCAGGTCCCGCTCGGTGGTCGGGCACATGCAGGTGCCGGTGCCGGAGCCGCCGATCAGGGCGATGTCCTCGTCGGTGAGGTGGGTGTTGTGCACGCCGGTGGTGCGCGGGCCCAGGACCCCGTGCTCGGCGAGGAGCTGTGTCGGGGTGCGGCCGTGGGCCTGACGGCAGGCGTCGTTCTCGGCGGTCTGCTCGGACAGGTGCACATGGAGCGGGGCCCGCCGCTCCTCGGCCCAGCCGGCGACGGTCGCCAACTGCTCGGCGGGCACGGCCCGTACGGAGTGGACGGCGGCACCGATCCGCGCGTGATCCCGTTCCTTGAGAACTGAACAGCGTTCGGCCCAGGCGTCCGCGCTGCCGTCGGAGAAGCGGAGCTGGTGGCTGGTGGGCGGCTGTCCGAAGCCGGAGGAGAGATAGGCGGTGTCGAGGAGGGTGATGCGGACACCGGCGTCGGCGGCGGCCGCGATGAGGGCCTCGCCCATCGCGTTGGGGTCGGAGTACCGGGTGCCGCCCGGGGCGTGGTGCACGTAGTGGAACTCGCCGACGGCGGTGATGCCGGCCAGCGCCATCTCCGCGTACACCGCCCTGGCGAGCGCGTGGTAGGTGTCCGGGGTGAGCCGGTCCGCCGTGGTGTACATGACCTCGCGCCAGGTCCAGAAGGTGCCGGAGCCGACCTGGACGGTGGAGCGCAGGGCGCGGTGGAAGGCGTGGCTGTGGGCGTTCGCCAGGCCGGGGAGGGTCAGGCCGCGGAGGATCTCGGCGCCGGGGGGCGGCGTCTCCGCTCCCGTGCGGACGGCAGTGATGCGGCCGTCCGCGGTCTCCACCGCGACTCCCGGCTCGACATGGGTGTCGAGCCAGGCGTGCTCCAGCCAGTAGGTCTTCGGGGTCACCTGCACGCCAGTCCTTCCAGTACGTCGGCGAGGGCGAGCACCCCGGCCACGCAGTCGTCCTCGGCCGCGAACTCGGCCGGGGAGTGCGAGACGCCGGTGGGGTTGCGCACGAACAGCATGGCGGTCGGGACGCTCCCGGACAGGATCCCGGCGTCGTGTCCGGCGCCGGTGCCGAGCACGGGCACCTTCAGGTCGGTGTCGGTCCCGAGGATGCGGGCGAGTTCGTCGCGCAGGGCGTGGTCGAACTCGACGACGGGGGTGAAGGACTCCCGGACGATGTCGAGGTCGATCCCGTGGGCGTCGGCGTAGCCGCGGGCGGCCTTCTCGATGCCGCCGAGGACGGCGTCGAGGCTCTCCTGGTCGGCGGCCCGGGAGTCGAGCCAGCCGCGTACCAGGGAGGGGATGGCGTTGACGCCGTTGGGCTCGACGGCGATCTTGCCGAAGGTGGCGACGGCACCGGCGAGTTCCGCCTCCCGGCGGGCGGCGAGCACGGTCTCGGCGTACGACAGCATCGGGTCGCGCCGGTCCACCAGCCGGGTGGTGCCCGCGTGGTTGGCCTCGCCGCGGAAGTCGAACCGCCAGCGCCCGTGCGGCCAGATGGCGCTGGCGATGCCGACCCGGTCGCCGGACAGGTCCAGCGCCCGCCCCTGCTCGACGTGCAGTTCGACGAAGGCGCCGATGCGGGCGAGCCGCTCGGGGTCGGGCCCAAGGGTGTCCGGGTCGTAGCCGGCGGCCCGCATGGCCTGCGGGAGGGTGGTCCCCCCGCCGTCGGTCAGCTTGTGCGCCTGCTCGACGGTGAGCTGTCCGGCGGCGAGCCGTGAGCCGACACAGGCGAGTCCGAAGCGGGCACCCTCCTCGTCGCCGAAGTTGACGATGGCGAGCGGCTTGGTGAACTCCGCTCCCCTGGCGCGCAGTTCGTCCAGGGCGGCGAAGGAGGACACGACCCCGAGGGGCCCGTCGAAGGCCCCGCCGTCGGGCACGGAGTCGAGGTGCGACCCCGTGACGACGGCGTCCCCGGCTGCGGGATCGCCGAGCCAGGCCCACTGGTTGCCGTTGCGGTCCACCTCGTGGGTGAGCCCGCGGGTCTCGGCCTGCTCCTTGAACCAGGCCCGGCATTCGAGGTCGGCGCCGGTCCAGGCGTAGCGGCGGTAGCCGCCGGAGGTGGAGCTGCGGCCCAGCGGCAGCAGCTCCGCCCACATGCTGTGGAAGGTCACGCGTCGTCACCTTCACGCATCGGGACGCGCACGCCCCGCTCGTCGGCGACGGACTTGGCGATGTCGTACCCCGCGTCGACGTGGCGGATGACGCCCATGCCGGGGTCGTTGGTCAGCACCCGGCGGATCTTCTCGCCGCCCAGCTTGGTGCCGTCGGCCACCGTGACCTGTCCGGCGTGGATGGACCGGCCCATGCCGACGCCGCCGCCGTGGTGGAGGGAGACCCAGGAGGCGCCCGAGGCCACGTTGACCATGGCGTTCAGCAGCGGCCAGTCGGCGATCGCGTCGGATCCGTCGAGCATGGCCTCGGTCTCGCGGTAGGGGGAGGCCACCGACCCGCTGTCCAGGTGGTCGCGGCCGATCGCGAGGGGGGCGGCCAGCTCGCCGGAGGCGACCATGTCGTTGAACCGCTCGCCGGCCTTGTCCCGCTCGCCGTAGCCGAGCCAGCAGATGCGGGCGGGCAGGCCCTGGAAGTGGACGCGTTCGCCGGCCATCCTGATCCAGCGGGCCAGGGACTCGTTCTCCGGGAAGAGTTCCAGGATCGCCTTGTCGGTCTTGGCGATGTCGGAGGCCTCACCGGACAGGGCGGCCCAGCGGAAGGGTCCCTTGCCCTCGCTGAACAGCGGCCGGATGTACGCGGGCACGAAGCCGGGGAAGGCGAACGCCCGCTCGTAACCGGCGAGTTGTGCCTCGCCGCGGATCGAGTTGCCGTAGTCGAAGACCTCGGCTCCGGCGTCCATGAAGCCGACCATGGCCTCCACGTGGCGTGCCATGGACTCCCGGGCGCGGTCGGTGAACCCGGCCGGGTCCTTGGCGGCCGCGTCGGCCATGTCCTCGAAGGCCACGCCCACCGGCAGGTAGGCCAGCGGGTCGTGGGCGGAGGTCTGGTCGGTCACGATGTCGATGGGGGCGCTCTCGGCGAGCATGCGCGGGAGCAGCTCGGCGGCGTTGCCGAGCAGGCCGATGGAGAGCGGACGACGGGCGTCGCGGGCCTCCACCGCCAGCTGGAGCGCGTGCTCCAGGGAGTCGGCCCGCACGTCGAGGTACCGGTGCTCGATGCGCCGCTCGATCGCGCGCGGGTCGCAGTCGATGCAGATCGCGACGCCGTCGTTCATGGTGACGGCGAGGGGCTGGGCGCCGCCCATGCCGCCGAGGCCGGCGGTGAGGGTGATCGTCCCGGCGAGAGTGCCGCCGAACTTCTTCGCGGCGACGGCGGAGAACGTCTCGTAGGTGCCCTGGAGGATGCCCTGGGTGCCGATGTAGATCCAGGAGCCGGCGGTCATCTGGCCGTACATGGTCAGGCCGAGGGCCTCCAGGCGGCGGAACTCCTCCCAGTTGGCCCAGTCGCCGACGAGGTTGGAGTTGGCGATCAGGACGCGCGGGGCCCACTCGTGGGTCTGCATGACGCCGACGGGGCGGCCGGACTGGACGAGCATGGTCTCGTCCTGCTTGAGGGTCCTCAGGGTGCGGACCATCGCGTCGAAGGAGCGCCAGTCGCGGGCCGCCTTGCCGGTGCCGCCGTAGACGACGAGCTTGTCGGGGTGTTCGGCGACCTCGGGGTCGAGGTTGTTCTGGAGCATCCGCAGGGCGGCTTCCTGCTGCCATCCCAGGGCGCTCAGTTCCGTACCGCGCGGCGCTCGGACGGGGCGGGGTCCTGACATGGTCTGCCTCCTGGGGGACTGTTGCTGCCGTTATTCACATCCTTGCTTCATGAATAGAACTAGTCAAGACGTTCACGCGTCAGCGTCGGTAGGGAACAGATGTTTCGCCGGCCGGGTGAGCGTGGAGGACGGGGACATGGTGAACGGGTACAGCGACAGCGCACAGGACCGGGACGACAGCGACGTGGAGCGGGCCGTCCGCCGGCACGGGGCGGTGCGGGCCGCGGTCGAGCAGGGCCTGCTCGGGCAGGACACCCCGATCGTCGGCCTGCTCGACGTCATCGGCATCCGGGAGTCGGCGGCGCGGCTGCGCGCGGCCTTCGACGAGGTCACCGCGCCGGGCACGCCCGTGCTGCACGCGTTCGCGGTGAAGGCGACCCCGCTGGTGCCGGTGCTGCGGCTACTGCGGGACGAGGGGATCGGCGCGGAGGTGGCGAGTCCGGGCGAGCTGGCGCTGGCCCGGGCGGCGGGGGTGGCGCCCGGCCGGACGGTGCTGGACTCGCCCGCCAAGACGCCCGCCGAACTGCGGGAGGCGCTGGCGCTGGGCATCGCGGTCAACGCCGACAATCCGCAGGAGCTGGACCGCATCGACGCCCTGATGCGGTCCGCGCCCAGCCGCTCGCCGCTCGGGATCCGGGTCAATCCGCAGGTCGGCGGGGGCTCCATCGAGGCGACGTCGACGGCCACGGCGACCTCGAAGTTCGGGGTGGCGCTGCGTGACGCGGGGGCGCGGGAGTGGGTGGTGCGGGCGTACGCCGACCGGCCGTGGCTGTCCCGGCTGCACGCGCACACCGGTTCGCAGGGCATCCCGCTCACCCTGCTGGCCCAGGGCGTCGCGGAGACCTACGCGCTCGCCGAGGAGATCAACCGGCGGATCGGGCGGCCCCAGATCGACACGATCGACATCGGCGGCGGGCTGCCGGTGAACTTCGCCTCGGACGCGACGGCACCGACGTACGCGGACTACGCGCGGGCGCTCAGGGAGGCGGTGCCGGGGCTGTTCGACGGGCGGTACGGGCTGGTCACCGAGTTCGGGCGGTCGCTGCTGGCCAAGCACGGCACGGTGGTGGCCCGCGTCGAGTACGCCAAGAGCGCGGGCGGGCGGCCGGTCGCGGTGACCCACGCGGGCGTGCAGGTGGCGACCCGGACGGTGTACGCGCCGGGCGCGTGGCCGCTGAGGATCGCCGCCTACGACGGCAAGGGGCGGCCGAAGGAGGGGCCCGAGGTGATCCAGGACGTGGCCGGTCCGGCCTGCTTCGCGGGCGACCTGCTGGCCCGGGAGCGAGCGTTGCCGCTGCTCCAGCAGGGCGACTACGCGGCGGCGCTGGACACGGGGGCGTACTACTTCGCGCACCACTACGCCTACAACTCCCTGGCCCGGCCCGGGATCTACGGCTTCGCGCCGGACGGGAACGGCGGTGTCGTCTTCGCGACCGTGCGGGAGGAGCAGACGGTCCAGGAGATCGTGGCCGAATCGGGAGGGGCGCACGCCGGGGCACTCACGCCCCTTCGCGCACCCGGGCGCGACTGACGTGCGCCGGTGGCCCTGCTGATCGAATGACCGGGCTGATCAACTGGCCGGACAATCAGGCCAGTTGACCCACCTTAGTCTTCCGCAGCATGTTCCACCGGAAAATGCCAGAACCCTCACCCCTCCCGCACACGGTGCGTAGCTTCGTCGTCACTCAGCCGAAGCCCAGGCGGGAGGGGAGCCACGGTGCCCGGAATCGACACCGGAATCGACGAGTGTCTGCTGGAGGTCATGCGACTGCCCGGTGCCCGAGGCGCCGCGCTGGTCGACTGGACCAGCGGGCTGGCCCTGGGCACCGTCGGGGAATCCCCGGGCGGCGATCAGGAGGCGGCCGCGGTGGAGGCCGCCGAGCTGGCCCGGCTCGCCGCCGAGCAGCACGTCTTCGCGCCCGACCCCGGCGGCGGCACCCCCGACGGGGACGATCCGCCGGTCGAGGACCTGATCATCAGCAACCGGGACAGCTACCACCTGCTGCGGTTCGTGGGTACGTCCTTCGACAGCAGCGTGTGCCTGCATCTGTGGCTGGCCCGCGCGGACGGCAATCTCGCGCTGGCCCGCATCCGGCTCGGCGAGATGGCCGGACGGCTGGTGCTGGGATGACGACCGTCAGAACCACTCCCGCCGCCCCTCCGCCCCGGCTGCCCGTGCGGGACAAGGCCTCTGCCCGGGACCGGGGCTGGGGCGGCGGCTCGCCGATGCTGAGCCGGCTCGCCGCCGAGCGGGCCACCGGCGTCCTCGTCCGCGAACGCGGCACGCTGCGGCTCTCCCGGGGCCGGGTGGTCGACGCCGAGAGCCCGGCGGCGCCCGGCCTGGACGTCCTGCTCAGCGCGCGGGGCACGCTCGACGGCGAGGCCTGGCGGCGGGCGGTGTCCGAGACCGGGGACCACCATCACGCGGGCCACCGTCTGGTCGAGTGCGGGCTCCTCGCGCCGGGCGCGCTGGAGCTGTGCCGGCTGGTCGCGCTGTACGACGCCGCGTACTTCGCCCTCGGCCCCAGCGGCGTCCCGGGCCGCTTCCGGTACGCCGCCGAGGACGGGCCCGGCTGCGGCTGCCCGGTACCGGTGGCCGCCCTGGAGCGGGAGACCCTGCGCCGCCGTGATCTGCTGCACCGCATCTGGCCCGACCCGGCCACCGACGAGCGGCCCCTGACCCGGGCGCACCGGGCCGTACCCCCGCCGGCCACCGGCCGCCAGCGCGCGGTCCTGGCCGAGCTGGACGACGTCCGTACGGCGGCGGACATCGCGCGGGAGCTGGGCCGCCCGGCGTTCCACACCCTGGTGGACCTGCGGCGGCTGGCGGCGGCCGGAGTCGTCGCGACCCGCGAGCCCGCCCCCGCCGAGGCTCCCGACCCGTTCGAAGGGATCCCGGCCGATGCCACCGATCCCCACATCACGTTCGATCCCCACATCACGTTGCTGAAGAGGCTCAGGGATGCGCTGGAGGCCCTTTGACCGACAGCGGACCCGCGCCGAGAGGAGAGACCTGATGGCAGCGGAGGCCGACATACGGGAGGAGTTGCGGCGGCTCAGAGCGCGGGTGCCCCAGCTGACCGGCGCCCTCGCGGCCGGGCCCGACGGACTCGTCCTCGCCCGGGACACCCCCGGCGTCGACCCGGCGGCGGTCGCCGAACTCACCGCGGCGGCCCACGGCCTCGCCGGGAAGCTGGCGGACGCGGCCGGCCAGGGCGAGGTCCGCGAACTGCTCGTCCGCGGTGTCCACGGCTATGTGGCGGCGTACACGGCGGGCCGTGCCGCCCTGCTGACGCTGCTCGCCGAGGACGGCGTGAGCGTGGGGCGGCTGCATCTGGAGGGCCGCCGGGCCGCCGCCCGGATCGGGGAACTCCTCGACACCGCGCCGCCCGTCCCGGCCGAGCCGGCGCCGAAGCCCGCCGCGAAGCCCGCCGCCACCCGGGCCAGAACACCCCGTACGGCCAGGCCCAAGCCCGTCACCCCACGGACCGCCGCCGCCCGTACCGCGACCCCCACGACCCCCGAGACGCCCGCCGCTCCGACGGCGGGGCGTACCACCGAAAGTTGAGAGGAACCGAGGAATCGTCATGGCCAACACCGAAACCTGTCTGAAAGAGGCACTCGCCTCCATCGAGGGCTCCACCGGCGTCGCGCTCGTCGACTACACCACCGGCATGGCGCTGGGCACGATGGGCGGCAGCAAGAGCTTCGACCTCAATGTCGCCGCCGCCGGCAACACCGACGTGGTCCGCGCCAAGATGCGCACCATGGAGCACCTCGGCCTCAAGGGCCAGATCGAGGACATCCTGATCACGCTGTCCGACCAGTACCACCTGATCCGGCTGATCAGTGGCCGCGGCGGCAACGGTCTCTTCCTCTACCTGGTCCTGGACGCCAAGCGGTCCAACCTCGCGATGGCCCGCCACCAGTTGCGGAAGATCGAGGAGGACCTCGAAGTCTGAGCGGTCCGCGTCCGAGCGGTCCGCTACACCAGGGCCGCGGTGCGGCGGCGCGCTCCGCCCGGGGCCGCGTCGCCCGCCGCGATGCCCGTGCTGCGGTAGCCCCTGACCGCCTTGCCGGCCGGTCGGCCGCCGCCCGCGGCGAGCCAGTCGACCCGCACCCACAGCAGCGCGTCCCCGGCCTGCTCCCGCCGCCCGAGCCAGGCGGCCTTCAGCCGGAGCCCCGTCCCGCACCCGGCGAGCAGCATGCCGCCCGCCGCGGGCACGGCGAACGCGCTGCCCAGCGCGGCCAGGAAGGCGAGCAGCAGCCACCAGCGGTGTCCGCGGCGCCAGGTGCGCACGCTCACCGCCCGGTCCTGGAGGATGTCGTGCTTGCCGGCCCGGACGGCCGAGCCGGCCAGCGCGGCATACCTCCTGCGACGGCCGTACGCCACGACCGCCGCCCCGATGATGAACAGGGCCGCTCCGGCCATCACGCCGATCCGGCGGCCGGTCAGTCCCGGTACCAGGACGCCGATGCCCGCCGCGAACACCCCGAGCCACCACATCGGTGCGGCTCCGGCCCGTACGACGACCGCCACCCGAGCCAGTCCCTGAGCTCCCTCGCGTGCCACGTTCCGCCTCCTCGTCGCCTCGGCACAGCCGTTCTCGGCCGCACAGATTAGCGAGTGAACGTGAGACGAGTCTGAGAGCGCCACGCGAGCACCCGCAGCGGCCCTGCCACTCCACGCGGCCCGGTCACTCCACGAACAGCCCCCGGGCCGCCGCCCGCGCGTCGAACTCCTCAAGGCGTGCCTGTGCGTCGGGCAGGTCGTCGCACATCGCCTCCAGCAGGACCCGGCCGAGCAGCATCGGCGCGCAGGCCGTGTCGAAGGCGAGCCCGGTGCCGACGGCGGCCGGCAGCAGCAGGTCGGAGACCTTGGCGACCGGCGCGAAGGCGGAGTCGGCGACCGTGACGACCGTCAGGCCCGCCTCCTTGGCGTAGGCCAGGGTGTCCACGACCTCGCGCGGGTGCCGGGGCAGCGCGAAGCACAGCAGTGTCGAGGCGCCCGCCCGGACGGCGGCGTCGATCCGGTCGTGGATCATCGTGCCGCCCTCGTGCAGCAGCCGTACGTCGGGATGGACCTTGGCGGCGAAGTACGCGAAGCCGTACGCCTGGGAGGCCGCGGCCCGCAGTCCGAGGACGGGCAGGGGCCGCGAGGCCGCGAGCAGCCGGCCCGCCCGCTGCACGGGCCGCGGGTCGGCCAGCACCTGGGCCAGATGCCTGAGGTTCTCGATCTCCGCCTCGACGGCCTGCTGGTACTCGTTGTACGACGCCGTGGGCGCCGCCGGTTCGCCGGGCGCGACCTCGCGCAGGTGCTTGCGCAGGGCGGGGTAGCCGTCGAAGCCGAGGGCGACCGCGAAGCGGGTGACGGAGGGCTGGCTGACCCCGGCGAGTTCGGCCAGCTCGACGCTGGACAGGAACGGCACGTCGGCGGCCCGCCGCACCATGCTGTGCGCGATGCGCCGCTGGGTGGGCGTCAGCCGGTGCCCCTCGAACAGCGCCTGCAACCGTGCGGCGGGAGTGTCCGTCACACCCATGTCGCTCATGCCCCGCTCCCCCTCCAGATGTCCGTGAACCGGTCGAGCAGTGCGGCCGCCGTCGTCACGTCGTGCGTGAGCGGCCGGTCGGCCGGGTCCTCGTCGAGCACCGCCTCGGCGAGCTCCAGCGCGCGGCCCACCGGAAGGTCCGGGTCGGCCCGGAGGCCGCGCTGGCGCAGCGCCCGTACGGCGGCGACCAGTTCGCAGCCGACGACGAGACGGTACGCGCCGCACGCGCGCAGTGTCTGACGTGCGGCGAGCGAGGCGAAGCTGGCCTGTTCCTCGACGCCTCGGGAGAGTACAGCGTGCCCGAGCGAGGCGGGTGCCGAGAAGGCCCGCAGATCGCCGAGGGCGGCCCCGGCGGCGTACTCCAGGATCATCACGCCGGAGGAGGCGGGCTCGGCGTCGGCGAGGAAGGGCTTCAGGCGGGTGAAGGCGGGCTCGTTGAGGGTGGACAGGCGGGAGGTGGACAGCCGCGCCACCTGGGTCAGGGCCAGCCTGAAGTGGTCCAGGGACAGGGCGAGTTGGGCCTGGTAGAAGCCGCCGTGGTGGTAGGCGGCCATGTCCTCGGGCGAGATGAGCGGGTTCTCGGCGGCGGCGTTGATCTCGACGGCGAGGACCTCCTCCAGGGCGTCGGCCGCGTCCTGCGCCGGGCCGTGGATCTGGGGCAGGCAGCGGAAGCCGTAGGGGTCCTGGATCCGACCCAGTGGCGGGGTGGGCCGGTCCTCGGCGCCGACCAGCTCCCGCATCCGGCGGGCCACTTCGCCGGATCCGCGGTGCGGTCGGGCGGCGTGCACGGGAGCGGCGTACGCCTCGTGCGAGCCGTCGACGGCGAGCAGGGAGAGGGCGGCGACGACCTGGGTGGCCTCCACCAGAGCGCGCAGTTCGTGCAGGGCGAGGGCGGCCTGGCCGAGGGTGAGGGCGTTGCTGCTGATGAAGGCGAGGGCGTCGTTGTTGTCGACGGGCTGGGCCTCGGGGGCTCCCGGCCCTCGCCAGGGGTGCTCCCCCGCGAGCGCCAGCCCCACCTGTGCCAGTGCCGCGATGTCGCCGGTGCCCACCGACCCGAACTCGTTGACGACCGGGTAGGCGCCGTTCTCCAGCGCCTCGCACAGCGCCGTCACCACCGTCGGCCGGAGCCCCGCCCCGCCCGCGAGCAGCTGGTTGGCCCGCACGGCGAGCATCGCGCGCACCTGCCGGGCGGGCAGTTCCTCGCCGATGGCGCCGGCATGACTGCGCAGCAGCCGCAGCCCGTGCTCGGCGGCCGCCTCGGTGGGCACGTCCTCGTTCCGGTTGGCGCCGACGCCGGTGGAACGGCCGTAGACGCGTCCGGTCGCGGCGATCTGCCGGGCGGCGTCCCAGGACTGGGTCACCCGCTTCATCCCGTCGGTCGCGGGCACCGGCCGCGCGGTCCCGTCGGCGAGGCGGACGACGTCCTCGACGCCCAGCCCGATCCCGTCGAGGACCACCAGGCCGGTGTGCACAGGACTCGGCGTGTCCACGATCCGAGACGACATCAAGCCCAAACTCCCCTCAATCGGGACAACCGGTCTTGCTCTCCGGTCATTCGTTACCTCGGATTAACGTCGAGGCGTTGACAACCTATTCACACACCGAGAACTCTGCATGACGTTATACAGCCGGGCAAGGGACATCTCATGATCCAGTTCGACGCGGTCCACAAACGCTTCCCCAACGGCACGACAGCCGTCCACGACCTTTCCCTGCGCATGCCGGAAGGCGGCGTGACCGTCCTCGTCGGATCCTCCGGTTGCGGCAAGACGACCACCCTCAGGATGATCAACCGGATGGTCGAGCCGACCTCCGGCACCATCAGGGTCGGCGGCAAGGACGTCACCGAGCAGGACGCCGCGGAACTGCGCCGTTCCATCGGATACGTCATCCAGCAGGCGGGCCTCTTCCCGCACCGCACGGTCCTCGACAACATCGCCACCGTGCCGCTGCTCCTCGGCCACGGCCGCCGCAGGGCACGGGCCCGGGCGGCGGAGCTGCTGGAGACCGTCGGCCTCACCGCCGAGGCCGGCAAGCGGTACCCGCACCAGCTCTCCGGCGGCCAGCAGCAGCGCGTCGGCGTCGCCCGCGCACTCGCCGCCGACCCGCCCGTCCTGCTCATGGACGAACCGTTCGGCGCGGTCGACCCGGTCGTGCGCACCCAGCTCCAGGACGAACTGCTGCGACTCCAGAAGGAGTTGAACAAGACCATCGTCTTCGTCACGCACGACATCGACGAGGCGGTCCGGCTCGGCGACCGCATCGCGATCTTCCGCACCGGCGGCCACCTCGTCCAGTGCGCCCCGCCCACCGAGCTGCTGGCCCGGCCGGCCGACGACTTCGTGGCCGACTTCCTCGGCGCCGAGCGCGGCCTGAAGCTGCTCTCGCTGAAGACCCTCGCCGAGGTCCCGCAGGGCCCGGCCCCGGAAGGCGGCGCCTGGACCCTCGTACTCGACTCGCGGCGCAGGCCCCTGCACTGGGCGCCGAAGAACACGCCGGACGCCGAGATCCCCGTACGACCGCTCAAGGACGACGACTCCCTGCTCGCGGCCCTCGACGAGTCCGTCGCCTCCCCCACCGGTCTGGTCGCCCGGGTCGACGCCGACGGCGTTCTCACCGGCGTCTCCTCGCGCGACGACATCCACGAGCACGCGGGCCGGGCGCACACGGAAGCCCGGGTGGCCGCATGACCATCGACTGGTCGTGGATATCCGGCCACACCGACGACCTCACCACCCTCACGCTCTCCCACCTCCAGGCCGCCCTGACCGCGGTCCTCCTCGGCCTGATGATCTCGCTGCCGCTCGCGGTGCTCGCCCACCGGGTCCGGCCCCTGCGCGGGTTCCTGCTCGGCCTGTCGAACGTCCTGTTCACGATCCCGTCGATCGCGGTCTTCGTGCTCCTGCTGCCGGTCAGCGGACTCACCCGCACCACGACC
Source organism: Streptomyces lincolnensis (assembly GCF_001685355.1). GTDB lineage: Bacteria > Actinomycetota > Actinomycetes > Streptomycetales > Streptomycetaceae > Streptomyces > Streptomyces lincolnensis. The sequence goes on from NZ_CP016438.1 coordinate 4,165,664, forward strand.
GTGATCGGCCTGACGATCTACACCCTGGTCGTCCTGCTCCGGAACACCGTCGAGGGCCTCGACTCGGTCCCCGCGCGGACCAAGGAGGCGGCCAGGGCGATGGGCACCCGCCCCCTGCGCACCCTGCTCACCGTCGAGTTCCCGCTCGCGCTCCCCGTGATCATGGCGGGCGTCCGCATCGCGACGGTCATGTCGATCTCCCTCGTCTCCGTCGCCACCTACATCGGCGACGGCGGCCTCGGCCAGCTCTTCACCGACGGCTTCCAGCGCAACTTCCCCACCCCCGTGATCGTCGGCGTGGTCCTCACGCTGCTGCTCGCCGTGGTGGCGGACGCGCTGCTCGTCGCCCTCCAGTACGTCCTGACGCCGTGGAAGCGGAGGCGAGCCTGAGATGTACGAGCTCCTCAAGAACCTCGGCATCTGGCTGACCAGCGGCTCCGAGTGGGCCGGATCCGACGGCATCGCCCACCGCCTCGCCGAGCACCTCCAGTACTCGCTGCTCGCCACCCTCATCGCGACCGCGATCGGCCTCCCCCTCGGCCTGCTGATCGGCCACACCGGCAGGGGCGCCTTCCTCGCGATCAACCTGGCGTCCTTCGGCCGCGCCCTGCCGACCGTCGGCCTCGTCGTGCTGGTCTTCCTGGCCGGCGGACTGTCCATGCTCCCGGTCTACGTCGCCCTCGTCGCCCTCGCGGTCCCCGCGATCGTCACCAACACCTACGCCGGGATGACGGCCGTGGACCCGGACGTCCGCGACGCCGCCCGGGGCCAGGGCATGCGCGGCCACCAGGTCCTGTTCCAGGTCGAGCTGCCCCTCGCCCTCCCCCTGATCATGACGGGTCTGCGCCTGGCGCTGATCCAGGTCGTCGCCACGGCGACCATCGCGGCCTACGTCTCCTTCGGCGGCCTCGGCCGCTACGTCTTCGACGGCCTCGCCCAGCGCGATCTCGTCCAGGTGCTCGGCGGCGCGGTGCTGGTGGCCGCGGTCGCCGTCGTCCTCGACCTGGGCCTCTCCGGCCTCCAGCGCTTCCTCTTCCGCCACCGCACCGCCTAGGGAACCCGCACATGAACCGACGCACTCTGCTCGGTGGCCTCTTCGCCGTGGCCTCCGTCCCCGCCCTCTCCGCCTGCGCCGGCGGCATCACCTCCCTCGAAGGCCAGGGATCCTCGTCCGGAGGCGGCGGCTCCAGCAAGGACGGAGTCACCATCGGCACCGCCAACTTCACCGAGAACCAGGTACTGGGCTATCTCTACGCCGCCGTACTGGAGAAGGCCGGCGTGAAGACCACCGTCCGCCCCAACCTCGGCACCCGCGAGATCCTCATCCCCGCTCTCAAGGGCGGCGACATCGACCTCCTCCCCGAGTACCAGGGCGCCCTGCTGCACTACCTGGACCCCAAGGCGACGGCGACCGAGGAGGGCGAGATGCAGAACGCCCTCGCCGTCGCGCTCCCGGCCGGCCTCCAGATCCTGCCGTACGGCATGGCCGAGGACTCGGACGCCTTCGTCGTCACCAAGGAGACGGCCGCCCGCTACGGTCTGACCTCCCTCGCCGACCTGAAGAAGCAGAACGGCAAGCTGGTCATCGGCGCCGCGCCCGAGGTGAAGAAGCGTCAGGTCGGCGTGGTCGGCCTCAAGGACGTCTACGGCGTGGAGTTCAAGGAGTTCAAGTCCCTCGACTCCTCGGGCCCGCTGGTCAAGGGCGCCCTGAAGAAGGGCGACGTCGACGTGGCGAACCTCTTCACCACCGACACCGACATCCAGGCCAACGACTGGGTCGTCCTGACCGACCCGAAGAACCTCATCCCCGGCCAGCACGTCGTCCCCCTCATAGCCGACCGCAAGGCCGACTCCACCGTCCGCAAGGCCCTCGCCCGCCTCGGCAACGTCCTCACCACGGCCCAGCTCACCGAGCTCAACCGCCAGGTCGACAAGGACAAGAAGGACCCGGAGGACGTGGCGAACGCGTACGCGAAACAACACGGCCTGGCGTGAACGGCTCCTGACACGGCCACACGGCCACGTGACCGCCCGGAACACGGGGGCTATCCCCAGTGCCGCCGGCGGCGTGGCTGCCTACCGTGGGGCCCATGAGCGGAATGGACGCGCGGGACACCGAGCTGAAGAAGGAACTCGACGCCACCTTGCAGGCACGCAGGGAGCTGGGCGAGGAGTACGAGTCCGCGCTGGTCGACTCCTTCCTGGAGAAGGTCGACCAGCGTATCGACGGCGCCGTGGAGCGCCGGATGCGGCGGCACACGGCCGAGCAGCAGATGGTGGCGGCCCGGGGCTCGCGGTCGCCGCAGCCCACCGATTCCTGGGGTGACCGCTTCGGCTTCGGGATCGTCTCGCTGGTGCTGGCGATCCCGCTGTCCGCGATCGGCGGCGGTGTGGCCGACCTGCCGGGCCTCCTCGCCGCCTGGGCGGGCATCGTCGGCGTGAACGCCTTCCAGGCGGTCCGCACCAACCCGGGGCTCTTCCGCGGACGCGACAGCCGTAAGTCCTCCCAGGACAGTGACTGGGAGGAATGAGCCGAGCCGTAGAAAGCCGGGGAGCTTTCGCGGGGACCGCCGCACCCCCGTGTGACGGAGGGCGGGACGACGGCGGTCCCCGCGAGGGACGCGGGCCGGGTCAGGGCCAGGCTTGCGCGTCCAAGGCGTCTGTGGAGGTCCGGGAGCCGCTCCGGAGGTCCGTGACGCCGTTCTGTTGCCGCCGGGGCGGGGAGCCGCTCCCGCCCTGCCGACACCCACTAATGTGCCGGACCCGTGTTAAGCGGGTGCTGCGTGGACGTGACGCGCTCGTACCACTTCTGCGAAGTCGACGATTTCGGTAGGTAATCGCAAGTCCGCCGCGTACACCGGCCGTTCACCGGAGGTTTCCCGGCGAACCTGGGAGCCGGGCAGGAAATCGCCACCCGCCCGGCCACGGGGGCTACTTGGTGCCCGTGGCGCCCTTGGCGAGGAAGGCGAGCAGGTCCTGCCGGCTGATGACGCCGGTGGGCTTGCCCTCGACGAGGACGATCGCCGCGTCGGCCGCACCCAGCACCGACATCAGGTCGCCGACCGGCTCACCGGAGCCGACCTGGGGCAGTGGCGGCGACATGTGCTTCTCCAGAGGGTCCTCCAGCGAGGCCTGCTGGGCGAACAGCGCGTTGAGCAGCTCGCGCTCCACGACCGACCCGACGACCTCGGCCGCCATCACGTCCGGGTGACCGGCGCCCGGCTTGACGATCGGCATCTGCGAGACGCCGTACTCGCGCAGCACCTCGATGGCCTCGCCGACGGTCTCGTCCGGGTGCATGTGCACGAGGGACGGGATGGCGCCGTGCACCTTGTCGTTGAGGACGTCAGCGACGCGGGCGCTGGGACCCTCGTCCTCCAGGAAGCCGTAGTCGGCCATCCACTCGTCGTTGAAGATCTTGCTGAGGTAGCCGCGGCCGCTGTCGGGCAGCAGGACGACCACGACGTCGTCCTCACCCAGCCGCGAGGCGACCTCCAGCGCCGCCACGACGGCCATTCCGCAGGAGCCGCCGACCAGCAGCCCCTCCTCCTTGGCGAGCCGGCGGGTCATCTGGAAGGAGTCCTTGTCGGACACGGCCACGATCTCGTCGGCGACGGTCCGGTCGTAGGCGGTCGGCCAGAAGTCCTCACCGACGCCCTCGACGAGATACGGCCGTCCCGAACCGCCGGAGTACACGGACCCCTCCGGGTCGGCGCCGACGACCTTGACCTTGCCGTCGCTGGCGTCCTTCAGGTAGCGCCCGGTCCCGGAGATGGTGCCGCCGGTGCCCACACCCGTCACGAAGTGGGTGATCCGGCCCTCCGTCTGCTCCCACAGCTCGGGGCCGGTGGAGTGGTAGTGGGAGAGCGGGTTGTTGGGGTTGGAGTACTGGTCGGGCTTCCACGCGCCCGGCGTCTCACGGACGAGCCGGTCGGAGACGTTGTAGTAGGAGTCCGGGTGCTCGGGGTCCACGGCGGTGGGGCAGACGACGACCTCGGCGCCGTAGGCGCGCAGCACGTTGATCTTGTCGGTGCTCACCTTGTCGGGGCACACGAAGATGCACTTGTACCCCTTCTGCTGGGCCACGATCGCGAGCCCCACGCCGGTGTTCCCGCTGGTCGGCTCGACGATGGTGCCGCCCGGCTTCAGCGCGCCGCTGTCCTCGGCCGCCTCGATCATGCGCAGGGCGATGCGGTCCTTCACGCTGCCGCCGGGGTTGAAGTACTCCACCTTGGCCAGGACGGTGGCCCTGATGCCCTTGGTCACGCTGTTGAGCCTCACCAGCGGGGTGTTGCCGACGAGGCTGATCATCGAGTCGTGGAATTGCACCGTTGTCTCCGGATGCTTGCAAAAGAAGTGGTCGTGATTGTTCCGCCAGCCTATGGCCTGTAAGGGGTGCGCGGCGGCCGTTCACTCGCCGTTGAGATTGGGCGACGGTCCGTACGGGGCAAGGAGTGGATGTACGGACTCGAGGAGGTGGCGGCGACGCATGACGAGCATGTCGAGGGCACGGGTGGCCCGGCGGATCGCGGCCGGTGCCGCGTACGGCGGTGGCGGGGTCGGATTGGCGGGCGCGGCGGCCATGGGCCTGCTGCTGGCGGAGGTACGGCTGGCGAGGCGCCAGGTGGGCAACGGCAGCACACCGCACGTCCCCCATTCAGAGGGCCGTTACGGCCATGTCTACGCCGTCCCCGACGAACCTCCCCTGCGCATGGTGATGCTGGGCGACTCCACCGCGGCGGGCCAGGGCGTGCACCGGTCCGGCCAGACGCCGGCCGCGCTGCTGGCGTCGGGACTCGCGGCCGTGGCCGAACGCCCGGTGGAGCTGCGCAACGTCGCCCTGCCCGGGGCCCGCTCCGACGATCTGGACCGCCAGGTCGCCCTGACCCTGGCGGATCCCGCCCGGGTGCCCGACGTCTGCGTGATCATGATCGGCGCGAACGACGTCACCCACCGGATGCCGCCGACCCGCTCGGTGCGGTACCTGTCGGCCGCGGTACGCCGGCTGCGCACCGCCGGTGCGGAGGTCGTCGTCGGCACCTGTCCCGACCTCGGCACGATCGAGCCCGTGCAGCAGCCGCTGCGCTGGCTGGCCCGCCGGGCCTCCCGGCAGCTGGCGGCCGCGCAGACGATCGGCACCGTGGAGCAGGGGGGCCGCACGGTGTCCCTCGGTGATCTGCTGGGCCCGGAGTTCGAGGCCAATCCCCGCGAGCTCTTCGGGCCCGACAACTACCACCCCTCCGCGGAGGGGTACGCGACCGCGGCCATGGCCGTCCTGCCGACGGTCTGCGCCGCGCTGGGGCTGTGGCCGGCGGACGAGGAGCGTCCCGACGTCTCCCGCCGCGAGGGCTTCCTCCCCGTCGCCCGCGCCGCCGCGGAGGCCGCCTCGGAGGCGGGTACGGAGGTCGCCGCCGCGGTGTCCACGGGCCCGAAGGGCCCCTGGGCCCTCCTCAAGCGCCGACGCCGGCGGCGGGTCCAGGAACCGGAGCCGACGGCTGCGACGCCGCAGCCCTGATCTCGCCGCCGGGCTGGAATCACGGCCACCTTCCAGCCCGTCCGGCGTTTGAGGACGAGGCCCCTTCAGGGCCGATCGGGGGTCTGGGGGCGCAGCCCCCAGGGGCGGCCACCCCCATCCACCCGCGCTGGTTCCCGCTCCACCGCCGGAGGCCCAAGCAAGCGCTTAGACAATTGCGGTCAGGGTCACACCCCCACCCCCGTGACCCAGGCCATACGTCCGGGTAACTTCCCACACAGCCCTGCCCGACCCCCCGGTATGTCAATGGAGCCGTGATGCCCGAAGCCGTGATCGTCTCGACCGCCCGCTCCCCCATCGGCCGTGCCTTCAAGGGCTCGCTCAAGGACCTCCGCCCGGACGACCTCACCGCCACGATCATCCAGGCGGCCCTGGCCAAGATCCCCGAGCTGGATCCGAGGGACATCGACGACCTGATGCTCGGCTGCGGCCTGCCCGGTGGCGAGCAGGGGCACAACCTCGGCAGGATCGTCGCCGTACAGATGGGCATGGACCACCTCCCCGGCTGCACGATCACCCGTTACTGCTCCTCCTCCCTCCAGACCAGCCGCATGGCCCTGCACGCCATCAAGGCCGGCGAGGGCGACGTCTTCATCTCGGCGGGCGTGGAGATGGTGTCCCGTTTCGCCAAGGGCAACTCCGACAGCCTCCCGGACACGCACAACCCGCTCTTCGCCGAGGCCGAGGCCCGTACCGCCGAGGTCGCCCAGCAGGAGGGCACGACCTGGCACGACCCGCGCGAGGACGGCCTCGTCCCGGACCCGTACATCGCGATGGGCCAGACCGCCGAGAACCTGGCCCGCGCCAAGGGCATCACCCGCCAGGACATGGACGAGTTCGGCGTCCGCTCGCAGAACCTCGCCGAGGAAGCCATCAAGAACGGCTTCTGGGAGCGCGAGATCACCCCGGTCACCACCCCCGACGGCACGGTCGTGAGCAAGGACGACGGCCCGCGCCCCGGCGTCACCCTGGAGGGCGTCCAGGGTCTGAAGCCGGTCTTCCGCCCGGACGGGCTCGTCACCGCCGGCAACTGCTGCCCGCTGAACGACGGCGCCGCCGCGGTCGTCGTCATGAGCGACACCAAGGCCCGCGAGCTCGGCCTGACCCCGCTCGCCCGCATCGTCTCGACCGGTGTCTCCGGCCTCTCGCCCGAGATCATGGGCCTCGGCCCGGTCGACGCCTCGCAGCAGGCTCTGCGCCGCGCCGGTCTCACCATCGACGACATCGACCTGGTCGAGATCAACGAGGCGTTCGCCGCCCAGGTGATCCCCTCCTACCGCGAGCTGGGCATCGACCTCGACCGGCTGAACGTCAACGGCGGCGCCATCGCCGTAGGACACCCCTTCGGCATGACCGGTGCCCGCATCACCGGCACGCTCATCAACTCCCTCCAGTTCCACGACAAGCAGTTCGGCCTGGAGACGATGTGCGTCGGCGGCGGCCAGGGCATGGCGATGGTCATCGAGCGCCTGAGCTGACCACCCGAAAGGACGCCAACCACCCGTAGCCGTACGGAAACCCAGCGTCACCCTTCGGCCCGGAACCCTTGAACCACCAGGGTTCTGGGTCGATTTGTGATCCAATCTCCCTCAGGATGTGACCTATCTCCCTTCCGGAAGGGATTCACGCAGGTCAGCACCCCTCCATCAGCATGCGTCGGGCCCAAAGTCCTGTCCGATTCGTGACGTTACGCACTGACAGCGGGATAGTCCGCCCTTCAAGCTGATGTAGGAAGTCGGGGGTCGACTTTGAACCGGGAGTACGTCAGTGAGCGCCATGCCGATCGCCTTGCTGGTCACCACGGCCGCCACGGGCGCCGTGGGCGTCGCCGTCCTGCGCACCCTCATGGTGCTGCGCCGACAGGTCGCCGCCCTGCACACCGAGCTCGCCGCGGGCAACGCCGCCGCGGCGCGAGCCCTGGTGCCGTCCGCCCGCCAGTCCGCCGATGCCGACGGGATACGTGCCGCCGTGGCCGAGGCCCTCGCCGAGGAGCGGGAGCGCGAGCTCGCCGAGGCGCGCGCCTTCTGGGCCGCGCAGGAGGCCCGAGACGCCTCCGACGCACCCTCGCTCCTTGGGCTGCCCGACAGCGAACTCTTCCTGCCCCGGCAGGCCGATTTCGTGGGCCTGGAGCCGCTGGAGCCGGTCGCCGAGCCGACCGCCGACAGCGAGGAGTACGCCGCCGACTCCCCGGAGCTGGCCGCGGCCCGCCGCCGCCACCCCTCGCACCCGGACTTCGTGCCGGTCGCCTCACCGGTCGTGAACGACCACGAGCGCACCGTCGCCACCCTTGAGGACCTCGCGGCCTCCGGGACCGAACTCACCGACGTCCGCCCCGGCCCTCTCGGCACCCTCGACGTCTATGTCTTCGCCGACGGCACCACCCTCTGCATGACCCCGGGCCACCGCGAGACGGCCGAACGCCTGGCCACCGCCCTGCGGGCCGGCGAAACCCCGGTCCTCCTCGGCGGCTCCGGCATCTCCGGCGCCTACACCCTCACCTTCGCCTGCGGCGAGGAGAACGTCTACATCCTGGCGGACCGGGTCATAGCGAGCCTCTGACGCCGAAGGCGTCAAGGGGCGCGGGGAACTGCGCGACCAGCCACGACGGACCGTCACCCGCCAAGCGGCCTCAGACCCCCGCCCTCTTCTGCGCCTCTTCCACCAGCCTCACAGCTTCGGCAACCTGGCCCTCGTCCTCCAGGACGAGGGCCAGGTCATGTACAGCAACGGTGATTTGGTCGGCGGCGGCAAACATCCCCGCATCAGGCATCACCCGAGGCTCAACCCCGGGCGCCTCCACAACCTGCGCCCACTCGACGAACGCCCTGGCCAGCGCCAGCGCCTCCGCGGCAGCGCCCCGTTGCAGACGGCTCTGCGGTGCCGCCCGCAAACGGTCGGCAAAGTGATCCACAGCCCGGGTCAGACGCGTCGTATCCACCACGGCGCAACCGTACGCGTCCCACCGGGACTGTTGCCAACGGGCCAACGCTCAGGCACGGTGACCTGAAGGACCGGCTTACATCCCCTTTGCGTCCGGAGGCGCCGATGTCCCACGTCCTCTCCGAGGAGACCCACCGCAACATGCTCGCCCGCATCCCCCACTGCACCGGTCGTGAAGTGTCCGACTGGCTCCGCACCGTCGAAGATGGCCCGGCCCTCTTCCGCTTCGAGGAAAAGGTCAGCTGGCTCCGCCACGAACACAACCTCGCGTACGGCCACGCGAAGGCGATCGTCCACGAGTACGACCTGAGGAGGGCGGCGCGCAAACTCCTCTAGGCGCGCGAAGAGACGGCCGCCGAGCACGCGAAGACGGCCGCACAGACGACGAAGGGCCCCGGGTCTCGGCCCGGGGCCCTTGTGCCGTACGACCGTCGGAGACTAGTCGTTGCTGTTGAGGATCGCGATGATCCTCAGGAACTCCATGTAGATCCAGACCAGCGTGAGCGTCAGGCCGAAGGCCGCCAGCCAGGCCTCCTCGCGCGGCGCGCCGTAGGCGATACCGTCCTCGACCTGCTTGAAGTCCAGGGCGAGGAAGGCGGCACCGAGCAGGATGCCGATGACACCGAAGACGATGCCGAGCGGTCCGCTGCGGAAGCCGAGGCCGTCACCGCCGCCGAAGACGGCGAACAGCAGGTTCACCATCATCAGCATGACGAAGCCGAGCGCGGCCGCCATCACGAAGCCGTAGAACCGGCGGTTGACGCGGATCCAGCCCGCCTTGTACGCGATCAGCACGGCGGCGAAGACGGCCAGTGTGCCGATCACCGCCTGCATGGCCGCACCGCTGGCGATGCGGTTGTCGACGATGCTGGAGACGACTCCGAGGAACACGCCCTCGAAGGCGGCGTACGTCAGGATCAGCGCGGGCGAGGCCTTGCGCTTGAAGGACTGGACGAAGGCCAGGACCATGCCGATCAGCGCGGCACCGATACCGATGCCGTACGAACGGCTGATGTTCGCGTCGTCCACGGGCAGCAGCGCCCAGGCGAGCGCGGCCGTGACGACGAGGACGCCGAGCGTGGTGCCGGTACGCAGGACGACGTCGTCGATGGACATCCGGCCGGTGGTGGCCGGGGCCTGCGGCGGCGCGCCGTGCTGCACGTCCTGCTGGGCGTAGGGATTCTGCGCGTACGGGTTCTGGGCGTACGGGTTGCCGGACTGCGGCTGCGCGTACGGGCTGCCCTGCGTGCCTACGGCTGCGCCCCCGGCCTGCGGCGCGGTGTTGAAGCCCGCGTGGCCGTTGTCGCGGCTGAACCCCCGTCGCGAGAAGACCGGGTTGCTGCTCCTCATTTCACTCCTCCATGGCCACCGTCTGTGGACCTTGGCCTCAAGAGTAATAGGTAGGCAAAGGAATGACCCTAGTGCTTGGGGAGGATCTTTCCCTCGTCGTGATGGGCAACACGCTACGCGTGCCACTGATTCCCGGCGCCCGCAGGGCCCGGATCATGACCTACCTGGGACAGAGCCGTCACCTTGCCCCACCCGAAGCTCAACCCGAGGCTCACCCGAACGCGAAGCCCGTGTACGCCTCGGCGAGATCGGTCTCGGCGGCCCGCGAGCCGGCGATCCGCTCCAGCCGGGCGAGCTGGAGCCGGTCCTCGAAGGGGGTGGCGTCGGGGGCCCGGTGCAGCAGCGTCGTCATGTCGTAGGAGAACCGCTCGGCCTGCCAGACCCGGTGCAGACAGGTCGCGGAGTACGCGTCGAGCAGCTCCGCCGAGCCCTTCTCCTTCTGGTACGTCAGGGCGCGCGCGAAGGTCACGACGTCACCGACGGCCAGGTTGAGCCCCTTGGCCCCGGTGGGCGGCACGATGTGGGCCGCGTCCCCGGCGAGGAAGAGCCGGCCGTACCGCATGGGCTCGTGGACGTAGGAGCGCATCGGGGTGACGGACTTCTGGGTGATGGGGCCGCGCTCCAGCCGCCAGTCGTCGGCGGTCTCGAAGCGGCGCTCCAGCTCGTCCCAGATCTCCTCGTCGGCCCAGGACTCGGCGTCGGTGCCCTCGGGCACCTGGAGGTAGAGGCGGGAGACGGCCGGGGAGCGCATGGACAGCAGGGCGAAACCGCGGTCGTGGCGGGCGTAGACCAGCTCGTCGTGGGAGGGCGGGACGTCGGCGAGGATGCCGAGCCAGCCGAAGGGGTAGGCGCGCTCGAACACCTGGGTGAGCTCGGCGGGTATCGCCTTGCGGGCCACGCCCCAGAAGCCGTCGCAGCCGACGACGTAGTCGCACTCCAGGACGTCTTCGCGCCCCTGGTGACGGAAGCGGACGCGCGGGCTGTCGGTGTCGGCGCCCTCGACGGCGAGCGCCTCCGCCTCGAACAGCAGGGGGCCGCCCCCGGCGAGCTGGAGGGCGATGAGGTCCTTGCAGACCTCGGTCTGGGCGTAGACCATCACCGACCGGCCGCCGGTGAGGGCGGGGAAGTCGACGCGGTGGCGCTTTCTGGCGTAGCGCAGCTCTATCCCGTCGTGCCGCAGGCCCTCGCGGTCCATGCGCTGCCCGGCGCCGGCCTCGCGCAGCACGTCGACCGTGCCCTGCTCCAGGATTCCGGCCCGCTGCCGGTGCTCGACGTAGGCGCGGTCGCGGCTCTCCAGGACGACCGAGTCGATGCCCGCGTTGTGCAGCAGCCGGGCGAGGAGGAGGCCGGCGGGGCCGGCTCCGATGATGCCGACGGTGGTGCGCATCGACCCATCCTCTCTGTTCTCTCGTAGGTTCTCTCGTCTGTACTTCGCGTCTGTTCTCGCGTTCGCGTGGTGAAGTTTTCTTCACTTGCTTTCAGACATGAGTCTCCGACCGCGTACGGCCGCTGTCAACGGTCGGACGGGGAACGCTTCAGTGAGGTGAAGTCTTCAATGGAGGGTGCAGGTGTCGGAAGTGCCCGGAGCCGGACTTGAACCGGCACGCCCGCGAAGGGGCAGCGAGGTTTAAGCTCGCCGTGTCTGCATTCCACCATCCGGGCAGGCCATGGGCTCCGCATCGAGGTTCCCGAGCCTATCGGGACGCCTCCCCCCAACAGGGGTCGGGTGGCCCGATGTTGTCTTATTTTATTGAGTTCTGAGGGAGCATCAGCACCCTGAACAGTCCATCCGCACTTGCCAATAGCCTTACGCGGGACGTGTCACCACGCATGCGGAATGACGGAATTTCACCGTCTGAACGAGGACGCTCCACCTGTTCTCGACGCACCGGGTCGTCAGGGGTGACCCTCATCCCCAGGTATGACAGCGCGCGGTGTGGTCCGACTCGAGTCTGCCTTCGGAACCGGAACAGCGGCTGACTACACGGCGCTCCGCGGCGGCGACGATGGAGGTATTCCCCCAGTCGTCGTTCCCAGGAGTGCCCTCTCGTGACCACCACACCCATCGTCGGCCGGACCACCGCAGTGGCGGCGCGTGCCACGGATCTGTCGAAGATCTACGGTCAGGGCGAGACCCAGGTGGTCGCCCTGGACCGGGTCTCCGCCGACTTCCGGCAGGCCGAGTTCACCGCGATCATGGGCCCCTCCGGCTCCGGCAAGTCCACGCTGATGCACTGCGTGGCGGGCCTGGACACCTTCTCCTCGGGATCGGTGCGCATCGGTGAGACCGAGCTGGGGTCGCTGAAGGACAAGCAGCTGACCAAGCTGCGCCGGGACAAGATCGGGTTCATCTTCCAGGCGTTCAACCTGCTGCCGACGCTGACCGCCCTGGAGAACATCACGCTCCCCATGGACATCGCGGGCCGCAAGCCGGACAAGCAGTGGCTGGACACGGTGATCCGGATGGTGGGACTGCGGGACCGTCTCGGTCACCGTCCCGCCCAGCTCTCCGGCGGACAGCAGCAGCGCGTCGCCGTGGCCCGCGCCCTGGCCTCCAGGCCCGACATCATCTTCGGCGACGAGCCGACCGGAAACCTCGACTCGCGCTCCGGCGCCGAGGTCCTCGGCTTCCTCCGCAACTCCGTGCGGGAGCTCGGCCAGACGGTGGTCATGGTGACCCACGACCCGGTGGCCGCGGCCTACGCGGACCGGGTGGTGTTCCTCGCGGACGGCCGCGTCGTCGACGAGATGACCCGGCCCACCGCCGAGTCGGTCCTCGACTTCATGAAGCAGTTCGACGCCAAGGGCCGCACCAGCTGACGCCAAGGGCCCACCGGCTGACGTCCGCTCACCCCACCTATCTGGACTGAGACAACCCCATGTTCCGTACCGCCTTGCGCAACGTCCTCGCGCACAAGGCCCGGCTCCTGATGACCGTGCTCGCCGTGATGCTCGGCGTGGCCTTCGTGTCGGGGACCCTGGTCTTCACCAACACCATCTCCGACGCCTACCAGAAGAGCTCGGCCAAGGGCTTCGACCAGGTCGACGTCGCCGTCACCGCGGAGTACCAGGACGCCGAGGGCGACCGGGTGGGCAAGTCCCACGACCTGACCCAGGCGGTGCTCGATGCGAGCACCCGGGTTCCCGGTGCCGCGTCCGCCATCGGCGTCGTCAGCGACTTCACCGCCATCGCCGACAAGGACGGAAAGCTCATCGGCCAGGGCTTCCAGTCGCAGGGCGCCAACTACTGGGGCGCCAAGGACCCCCGCTACCCGCTGGTCAGCGGCCACGCCCCCAAGGGCGAGGGCGAGATCCTCATCGACGCCGAGACCGCGAAGCGCGCCGGCTACAAGGTCGGCGACACCGTACGGATGTCGGTCGACGGCCCCGTCCTCACCCCGAGGATCACCGGCATCTTCACCACCGACGACGGCAACGTCGCCGCCGGCGGCAGCCTCACCCTGTTCGACACGACGACCGCGCAGCGCCTCCTCGGTGAGCCCGGCACCTACGACGAGATCGACGTCAAGGCGAAGCCGGGCGTCACGCAGGCCGCGCTGAAGGCCCAGCTGGACAAGGCGCTGCCGAAGGGCGCCACCGAGACCACCACCGGCAGGCAACTCGCCGACGACCAGGCGCAGATGATCTCCCAGTCGATGAGCGGCATGCAGACGGGCCTGCTGGTCTTCGCCGGTATCGCCCTGTTCGTCGGCACGTTCATCATCGCCAACACCTTCACCATGCTGGTCGCCCAGCGCACCAAGGAGCTGGCCCTGCTGCGCGCGGTCGGTGCCTCGCGCCGGCAGGTGACACGGTCGGTGCTGATCGAGGCGTTCGTGGTCGGCGCGGTCGCCGCCGTGGCCGGTCTGCTCGCGGGCATCGGCATCGGGGCCGGACTGCGCTCCCTGATGGGCACGTTCGGCGCGACCGTCCCCGACGGGCCGCTGGTCATCAAGCCCGCCACGATCGTCACCGCGCTCGTGGTCGGCATCCTGGTGACCATGATGGCCGCGTGGCTGCCCGGCCGCCGGGCCGCGAAGATCCCGCCGGTGGCGGCCATGAGCAGCGTGCACGCCAAGGCCACCACCAAGTCGCTGGTGCTGCGCAACACTCTGGGCTCGCTGATCGCGGGCGCGGGCGTCGCGGTGGTCCTGGCGGCCACGACGATGGACGGCTCGGACGGCCAGATGCCCATGGGCCTCGGCGCGGTGCTGCTGATCATCGGCGTGTTCATCCTGACCCCGCTGCTGTCCCGCCCCCTCATCGCCGCCGCGGCGCCGGTGCTGCGCGCCTTCGGCATCTCCGGCAAGCTGGCCCGGCAGAACTCGGTGCGCAACCCGCGCCGCACGGCCGCCACCGCCTCCGCGCTGATGATCGGCCTGACCCTGATCACCGGTATGACGGTGATGGCGGGCAGCCTCCAGCAGGCCATCGACAAGATGGCGGCGTCCTCCATCAAGGCTGACTACGTGGTCTCCATGGCGAACGGCAACGCGCTGTCGCCGGACGTCGAGAAGAAGCTGAAGCAGGCCGACGACGTCACCGCCACCAGCCCGCTGACCAACGCCGCCTCCCGTATCGACGGCGAGACCGAGTACCTGACCGGTGTCAACGGCGCCGCGATCGGCGACCTGGTGGGCCCGAAGGTCGACGACGGCTCCTTCAAGGTCGGCGGCTCCCAGGTCGTGGTGGACAGCGAGACCGCCAAGTCCAAGGGCTGGAAGGTCGGTTCCGGCTTCAGCGTCTCCTACGAGGACGGCAAGAAGCAGCGGCTGACGGTCGCCGGGACCTACGAGAGCAACGAGTTCCTGCGCGGCATCCTGCTCGACGAGTCGACCCTCGCCCCGCATGTGACGGACCCGTACGTCATGCAGGTCATGGTGAAGACCTCCGACGGCGCGTCCGGCGCGGTGCAGGACAAGCTGGAGAGGGCCCTCGGCACCAACCCGGCGATCAAGGTCCAGGACAAGAAGGACATCTCCAACGAGATCGCGAAGATGTTCACGCTGATGCTGAACATGGTGTACGGCCTGCTCGCGATGGCGGTGATCGTGGCGGTCCTCGGGGTCATCAACACCCTGGCCATGTCGGTCTTCGAGCGCTCCCAGGAGATCGGCATGCTCCGGGCGATCGGCCTGGACCGCCGGGGCATCAAGCGGATGGTCCGCCTGGAGTCCCTGGTGATCTCGCTGTTCGGCGCGGTGCTGGGCATCGGTCTGGGCGTGTTCTTCGGCTGGGCGGCCGGTGAGCTGCTGGCCTCGAAGATGGCGACGTACGAACTGGTCCTGCCCTGGGCCCGGATGGCCGTCTTCCTCCTCCTGGCCGCGACGGTGGGCATCCTCGCCGCCCTGTGGCCGGCCCGGCGGGCGGCCCGGCTGAACATGCTGACGGCGATCAAGTCGGAGTAGCGCCACGGCGGCCGGCACACGCGGGGCCCGGTTCCTCCTGGTGGGGAACCGGGCCCCGGTCGCGTACTCAGTTCCAGGTGCGCTCAGTTCCAGGTGCGGGAGCGCAGCGGCAGCCCCGACGCTCCGGACTCCGGGGCGCGGACGGCGAGGACCTGGTTGACGCCGATGCGGTTGCGTTCGAAGGCGAGCGCGCAGGCGGCCATGTACAGCCGCCAGACCCGGGCCCGCCCGGGGGAGGTGAGCCGCATCGCGCGGTCCCAGTCGCCCTCCAGGTTGGCGACCCAGCGGCGCAGGGTCAGGCCGTAGTGCTCACGGATCGACTCGACGTCACGGACCTCGAACCCGGCGCGTTCGAGCTGCGTGACGGTGGTGCCGACGGGGGCGAGCTCCCCGTCGGGGAAGACATAGGCGTCGATGAACTCGTCCAGGTGGTACGACGCCTCGTCGCGCTGCGGACGGCGGCCGATCTGGTGGTTCAGGAGCCGTCCCCCGGGCTTCAGCAGCCGGAAGAGGTTCTCGGCGTACTCCAGATACCGGTCGGCGCCGACGTGTTCGGCCATCCCGATGGAGGAGATGGCGTCGAAGGGCCCGTCCTCGACGTCCCGGTAGTCCTGTACGCGGATCTCGATCCGGTCGGTGAGCCCCTCGCCGGCGACGCGCTTGCGGGCGTAGGCGGCCTGTTCGTGGGAGAGGGTGACGCCGACGACGCTCACCCCGTACTCGCGGGCGGCGTGGATGGCCATCGAGCCCCAGCCGCAGCCGACGTCGAGCAGGCGCAGGCCGGGCTTCAGGCCGAGCTTGCGGGAGATCAGGTCCAGCTTGTCGTACTGGGCGGTCTCCAGGGTGCTGTCGGGGTCCGGCCAGTAGGCGCAGGAGTACACCATGCTCGGCCCGAGGACGATCTCGTAGAAGTCGTTGCCGACGTCGTAGTGGTGGCTGATGGCCCGCTTGTCACTGCTCTTGGTGTGCAGGTGCCTGCGGGGTCTGCGCAGCTCCTCGCGTGGCGGGGCGGGCGGCAGCGGAGGCCAGGCCAGCACGATCAGCCGGCGTACGGCGGCCCGCGCCTCGGGGTCGCGCAGGACCTCGGACAGGGTCCTGGCGTCCTCCCCGCGCTCCCACACCAGCCCCGACATCATCTCCAGCCCGGCGTAGAGGTCGCCCTCGATGTCCAGGTCGCCGGCGACCCAGGCCCGCGCGAGCCCCAGTTCGCCGGGCTTCCACAGCAGCCGGCGGACGGCCCTGCGGTTGCGTACCACCAGCGCGGGCGCGTCGGGCGGCCCCGCCTCCGAGCCGTCCCAGGCCCGGATGCGTACCGGCAACGGCACACCGAGCAATTGTCCGAAGAGGTCCCTGAGCCGCAGCGCGGCATCTGCCATGGCGCACACCTCCGTGACGAGGATCCCGGAATTGTCCACTTTGGTAAACAGCGACGCGGCCGGATGCACTCCGAGTGGGTGGTCACGACTGGGCAAAACAGGTGCACGGGCCACGCACCGCCGGCGCTCGCGTCTCAGGAACGCCGAAGGGCCCCCTGCACCACGGATGGCAGGGGGCCCTTCGGACGGTTCAGCGACTTGAGGAGATCAGCCTGAGGAGATCAGGAGGCCTTCGCCTCGGTCTTCTTCTCGGCCTTCTTCGGCTCGGCCGCCGGCACGGGCCTCGCGGCCTCGTAGAACTCCTCGCGCGGGTGCTCCATCGCGCCGAGGGAGACGACCTCGCGCTTGAGGAACATGCCGAGGGTCCAGTCGGCGAAGACACGGACCTTGCGGTTCCAGGTCGGCATGGCCAGACCGTGGTAGCCGCGGTGCATGTACCAGGCGAGACGGCCCTTGAGCTTGATCTTCATCTTGCCCATGACGATCATCGCGACGCCCTTGTGGAGCCCGAGACCGGCCACGGCGCCCTTGTTGGCGTGGCTGTAGTCCTTCTGCGGGAAGCCGCGCATCCCGGAGATGACGTTGTCGCCGAGGACGCGGGCCTGACGCAGCGCGTGCTGGGCGTTCGGCGGGCACCAGGCGTTCTCGTTGCCGGCCTTGCGGCCGACGAGGTCCGGGACCTGGGCGTTGTCGCCGGCGGCCCAGATGTAGTCGGTGCCCTGGACCTGGAGGGTCGTCGCGCAGTCGACGTGACCGCGGGGGCCGAGCGGCAGGCCGTAGCGGGACAGGACCGGGTTCGGCTTGACGCCGGCGGTCCAGACGATGGTGCTGGAGTCGACCTCCAGGCCGTTCTTCAGCACCACGTGGCCGTCGACGCAGGAGTCCATGGAGGTGGAGAGGTAGACCTCGACCCCGCGGGCCTCCAGGTGCTCCTTGCCGTACTGGCCGAGCTTGGGGCCGACCTCGGGGAGGATCTTGTCGGCGGCGTCGACGAGGATGAACCGCATGTCCTCGCGGGAGACGTTGGTGTAGTACTTGGCCGCGTCGCGGGCCATGTCCTCGACCTCGCCGATGGTCTCCGCACCCGCGAAGCCGCCGCCGATGAAGACGAAGGTGAGCGCCTTGCGGCGGATCTCCTCGTCGTTCGTGGAGTCGGCCTTGTCCAGCTGCTCCAGCACGTGGTTGCGCAGGCCGATGGCCTCCTCGATGCCCTTCATACCGATGCCCTGCTCGGCGAGGCCGGGGATCGGGAAGGTGCGGGAGACCGCGCCGAGGGCGACGACCAGGTAGTCGAAGGGCAGCTCGTACGCCTCGCCGACCAGCGGGGCGATCGTGGCGACCTTGCGGTCCTGGTCGATGGTGGTGACCCGGCCGGTGAGGACCTCCGCCTTGGGCAGCACGCGTCGCAGCGGGACGACGACATGGCGCGGGGAGATGTTGCCGGCGGCGGTTTCGGGGAGGAAGGGCTGGTAGGTCATGTACGACCGGGGGTCGACGACCGTGACGGTCGCCTCGCCGTAGCGCATCTTCTTGAGAATGCGCCGAGCTGCGTACAGGCCTACGTACCCACCGCCTACTACGAGGATCCTGGGACGCTCCGTGGTGCTCATGCCATCGAGTATCCACCCGCCTCAGGGGGGTCGCTCGTGCGCCCCTTCACAAGCTTCCTCGGGGTGTGTGCTATCCTCCGCCGCTCGCGTGATCCAGGTCATGGCGGCGACCGGGAACCCCCGTGTAGGGAGGGCCGTTGTCAATGCCGCGTGAGCTGCCTCTCCGCACCTCCGGACCCTCCGTGAGCCCCCTCCGCGGACCCCCCGCACACCGCCCCCGCGATGCCCGCATGCGCCCGATCTGAACACGTTCAAGGGCATGTCGAGCCCTCGGAAGGGTCAACGCGATGACTTTCGTGCTCCGACAGGGCCGAATTCCTTGTGAAGAACTTCACGAACTTTCTCGACGGCACGTCATCGAGGGGCCCCGAAGGACCCCTCGAACGTGCTCATACGTTGTCCGACCTGCTCAGCAGAGGCTCACGCGACCGACCACGCGATGCCGTCGAGGATGTCGTGCTCGCTCACCACGACCTCCTCCGCACCGATCCGTTCCATGATCGACAGCAGTACGAGGGCACCGGCTGCGATCACGTCGACACGGCCGGGGTGCATGGAGGGGATGGCCGCGCGCTCGGCGTGGGTGGAGTGCAGCAGACGGTGGGTGATCTCGCGGACCGAGTCGTAGGAGATCCGTGAGTGGTGGATGGCCGTCGAGTCGTACGCCGGCAGGTCGAGCGCGATCGCGGAGAGCGTGGTGACCGAGCCGGCCAGGCCCACCAGGGTGTGCGCCTCGCGCAGCGGCACGGACCGCTCGGCGAGGTCGAGGGCGGCCTCGATGTCGGCGCGCATCGCGGCGACCTGCGCCTCGGTGGGCGGGTCGGTCACCGCCCCGTCCTGGACGAGATGCCGCTCCGTCATCCGGACACAGCCGACGTCGACGGAACGCGCCGCCCGCACCCCGTCGTCCCCGACCACGAACTCGGTCGACCCGCCGCCGATGTCCACCACCAGGTAGGGCCGGGCCAGGTCGTCCCGCCCGGTGAGCTCCTTGGTGGCACCGGTGAAGGAGAACTCCGCCTCCCGGTCCCCGGTGATCACCTCGGGCTCGACGCCGAGGATGTCCAGCACCCCGCGCACGAACTCGTCCCGGTTCTCCGCGTCCCGGGAGGCCGAGGTCGCCACGAACCGCAGCCGCTCCGCCCCGTGCTCCTTGATCACCGCCGCGTACTCGCGACAGGCGGCGAAGGTCCGCTCCAGCGCCTCGGGCGCCAGCCGCCCGGTACGGTCGACGCCCTGCCCGAGGCGCACGATCGTCATACGGCGGTCCAGATCGACCAGTTCACCGGTCGCCGGGTCGCAGTCCGCGACCAGGAGCCGGATGGAGTTCGTACCGCAGTCGACGGCGGCGACCCGGGTCACTGTTCGTCCTCCGGCACGCCCGTCACGCACGTCCCCTTCAGCCACCACTCCGGCAGCATCTCGACGGCCTCGTCGCCGAGGGGGTTGACCCCGGGGCCGGCCGCCAGCGAGTGCGCGACCAGGACGTGCAGGCACTTCACCCGGTCCGGCATGCCACCCGCGCTCGGGAAGCCCGCCAGGACCTCGATGGCGTCACGGCGCGCGAGGTAGTCCTCGTGCGCGGCACGGTAGGCGGCGGCCAGCTCCGGATCGCTCTGGAGCCGCTCCGTCATCTCCTTCATGACGCCGTTCGCCTCCAGCGTGCCGATCGCCGAGGCGGCGCGCGGGCACGTCAGGTAGTACGTCGTCGGGAAGGGGGTGCCGTCGGGGAGGCGGGGCGCCGTCTCCACCACGTCCGGCTGTCCGCAGGGGCAGCGGTGCGCGATCGCCCGCAACCCGCGCGGCGGCCGTCCGAGCTGCTGCTTGAAGGCCTCGACATCCGCGTCGGTCGGCTCGGTGCGCGGTGTGGAGGGCGGAGGCGTTTCCATGCCTGTCTTTCTATCGTTCCATCGGTCGGTTCACGGATCAGTCGTTCACTGATCGTCGGTTCACTGATCGGAGGCGTCGGACTTGTCGACGCCGTCCCAGACGTTCGCGTACCAGGGGCGGTCGGCCGCCCCCAGGTCGGCTCGGGACTGCCGGGCCGCGTTCGGGTCGACGACGATGAAGCCCGTCTCGCCCGGCAGGACGTAGTGCAGCCGCTGCCGGATCTGCTGCTGGGCGTACGCGTCGTCCTGCCAGCGTGCCTTGAGGTCCCGCAGCTGCTCCACCCGCTGCCGGGCCTGCTCCTTCTCCCGCTGGAGATCGGCGATCTCGGCGCGCTGGGAGACGTACTGCCTTATGGGATACGCGAGCGCCACGACCAGTGTGCACAGGACGAGGGCCAGCAGCGCGGCCCGGCCGGTCAGCCGGGAGCGGCGGGCCTGCCGTTTGGTCTGGGAGCGGTAGACACGGGCCGCGGTCTGCTCGCCGAGCAGCCTGATCCTGGTCGTGGTGGAGAAACGGTCCCGGTCCTTGACGGCCATCTCTCACTCCCGTTCTCACACGCGCGTACGTCCCCGCACACGGTACGGGACCGGTACGGGGACGTACGTACGACTGGCTACGGATTGACCCGGTGGGGGTCAGCCCTTGCTGTGCCTACTGGTTCGCAGAGCGAAACCGCGGGAAGGCCGAACGGCCCGCGTACACCGCGGCGTCGTCGAGGATCTCCTCGATGCGCAGCAGCTGGTTGTACTTGGCGACGCGGTCCGAGCGGGCCGGGGCGCCGGTCTTGATCTGGCCGCAGTTCACCGCGACGGCGAGGTCGGCGATGGTGACGTCCTCGGTCTCGCCGGAGCGGTGGGACATCATGCACTTGAAGCCGTTGCGCTGGGCGAGCTCGACGGCGTCCAGGGTCTCGGTGAGGGAACCGATCTGGTTGACCTTGACGAGCAGGGCGTTGGCGGAGCCCTCCTCGATGCCGCGGGCCAGGCGCTCGGGGTTGGTGACGAAGAGGTCGTCGCCGACGATCTGGACCTTGTCGCCCAGCTTCTCGGTGATGGCGTTCCAGCCGGCCCAGTCGTCCTCGTACAGCGGGTCCTCGATGGAGACGAGCGGGTACGACGCGACGAGCTCGGCGTAGTACTCCGTCATCTCGGCGGCGGAGCGCTCCTTGCCCTCGAAGGTGTAGACGCCGTCCTTGTAGAACTCGGAGGCGGCGACGTCGAGCGCCAGGGCGATCTGCTCGCCGGGGGTGTAACCGGCCTCCTTGATGGCCTCGAGGATGAGGTCGAGGGCGGCGCGGTTGGACTCCAGGTTCGGGGCGAAGCCGCCCTCGTCGCCGAGGCCGGTGGACAGGCCCTTGGTCTTCAGCACCTTCTTGAGGGTGTGGTAGACCTCGGCGCCCCAGCGCAGGGCCTCGGAGAAGGACTCCGCGCCGATCGGGGCGATCATGAACTCCTGGATGTCCACGTTGGAGTCGGCGTGCGAGCCGCCGTTCAGGATGTTCATCATCGGAACGGGCAGCAGGTGCGCGTTCGGGCCGCCCAGGTAGCGGAAGAGCGGGAGGTCGCTGGCCTCGGAGGCGGCGTGGGCGACGGCGAGGGAGACGCCGAGGATGGCGTTGGCGCCGAGGGAGCCCTTGTTGTCGGTGGCGTCCAGGTCGAACATCGCCTGGTCGATCAGGCGCTGCTCGGTGGCGTCGTAGCCGACGAGCTCCGGGCCGATCTGCTCGATGACCGCGAGGACGGCCTTCTCGACGCCCTTGCCCATGTAGCGGTTGGGGTCACCGTCGCGGAGCTCGATGGCTTCGAAGGCGCCCGTGGAGGCGCCGGAGGGGACGGCGGCACGACCCGTGCTGCCGTCGTCGAGGCCGACCTCGACCTCGACCGTGGGATTGCCTCGGGAGTCCAGGATTTCCCGGGCTACGACGACGTCGATGGACGGCACGAGCATCTCCTTCTGGGATGTGACGCGGTTGCGCGGGCCGCGGGGCCCGTGGTGCACGGAGCCACCGTCGGCTCCGCGAGACGAGCCTAACCGGCCCGGGGCGTTCGGCCATGCGGTCGCCCACCCCTTGGGCAGAACCGAGAGTAAATTGTTTCCGAACGGAACAAAGAGCTCCCTGGGACGCCGCATGAAAAAGCCCCGCCCCGGTGCGTACGGGGGAACACGCACCGGAGCGGGGAGCCCGTGGGGACGGGGGGACCCTCACGAGGCCTTCATCTTGAAGGACACGGATATGAGGGTCCTGTGGTTCAGCTGTCCTCTTACTTCAGGTGCAGCTCTTACTTCAGGTGCAGCTGCTGACCCGGGTAGATGAGGTCGGCCTGGTCGACGATGTCCTTGTTCAGCTCGAACAGCTTCGCCCAGCCGCCCTTGACGTCGTGCTTCTCGGCGATCGAGCTGAGGGTGTCGCCCTTGACGACCTTGTACTCGCCGTCGCCCTTCTTGACCTTCTTGCCGGTCGGCGTGGTGACGGTCTTCTTGGCCTTGGCCGCCGGGCGCTCGGAGGAGCGGGAGGCCGGCTGCTCGGAGGAGCGGCTCTCGGTGCTCTGGCCGGAGCCGGAGTTGGACGAACCGGTGGAGCCGCCGTTGTAGGAGGCGCCGGACAGGTTCTTGCCGCAGACCGGCCAGGCACCCTTGCCCTGGCCCGCGAGGACCTTCTCGGCGATCTCGATCTGCTGCGCCTTGGAGGCCTGGTTGGCCTGCGCGGCGTACTGGGTGCCGCCGTACGCGGCCCAGGTGGAGGCGGAGAACTGCACGCCGCCGTAGTAGCCGTTGCCGGTGTTGATGGTCCAGTCACCGCCGGACTCGCACTGGGCGACGGCGTCCCACTCGGAAGCGGTGGCGGCGGAGGCGGTGCCGGACGCCATCAGCGGGGCGGCGACAGCGGCGCCGGTGACACCGGCGATGGCGATGGCCCGAGTGGCCTTGGACGGACGGCGGTGCTTGCCCTTGCCGGAAAACAGCATGGAAGGATCCCCTCACCGACGCCTGCGAGGTGAGCTGTCGGGTTCGGGCCGGTTGAGTTGCCCGGCCGCGCACCTCTCGGTGCACGGCTTCACCCCAAGCCGGTTCCGGCGTCAACCGCCGGGTCCGGCACTTACCTTGGGTCCCCCGCTCCTGCCTACGGCGCTTGACGCGACGACTGTTCCCGTGCGGCCACTGGCAGGATTCGGCGTTGCGGCAGACGGGGCTCGGGTTGCCGAGCGGTGATGACCGTAGACACGCGATCGGCGGAATTTCAAAGACGATCAGGGCTTCTGAGACTCATCCCACACTTTCGCCAATCCGGACATTACGACGCGAAGTGTGACGTGAACTCCCGTTGCTTTTCGCCCTATTCGGTACCAAGTCCGAGGGTCTGACCGGGCACGATGCGGCTCGGGTCGGTGCCGATGGCCGCCTTGTTCTCCTCGTAGAGCGCGCGCCACCCGCCCTGGAGGTCCAGGGAGTCGGCGATGGACGCGAGCGTGTCCCCGGGGCGCACGATGTACGAGTCGTCGCGGGCGGCGTGCCGGCCGGCGGAGGCGGCGGTGTCGGCACCCTCGCCCGCACCCTCGTCGGCGCTGCCGCCGCGGTGCTTGCCGCCGCTGAGGGTGTCTCCGGTGGACGTGCCGCCGAGGGCTCCGATGTCGACGAGGGCCGAAGAGCCGCCCTCGCGCCAGGAATTGTCCGACTCGTCCTGCTTCGGTGCACCTGTGGAGGGGCTGTCCGACCGCTGTGAGCCGCCCCGCGGAGTGGAATCGGCGGTGGGGTCGGTGGTGGGATCGGTGGATGTGCCGGACTTGGCCGGGTTGTCCGACGGAGTGCCGGACGGCGAGGGCGACGACGCGTCCGATCCGGAGTCCGCGGACGAACCGGCCGACGACTCGGAGGAGTCGGTCAGACCGGAGCCGGCGCCGGAGTCACCGGAGCCCGTGCCGTCGGACACACCCGTGTCGACGTCGGCCGCCTTGGAGTCCTGACTGAGCCCGTTGAGCAGACCGCAGGTGGACCAGTAGCCGACGCCCTGGTCCGCGAGGATCTTCTCGGCGACGGTGATCTGCTGGTTCCGGCTGGCCTGGTCGGGCCGCTCGGCGAAGTCGAGCCCGCCGTGTTTGTCCCAGTCCTCCTGGGCGATGTTCAGCCCGCCGTACTGATCCGCGCCCTGGTGGCTCCAGGCGCCTTCGGTCTCGCAGTTGGCGACCTGGTCCCACGTGGTCCCGGTGGCCGCGCTCGCGCCGGTGGCCCCGAGGAGCGGAATGGCGATGGCGGAACCGGTCACCCCGGCCGCGACGAGGATGGCCGGAGCCTGGCGGGGGCGACGGTGACGACCGTTCCCGGAGAGCATGCGGAGACCTTTCACGAGACGACGGTGGCCGGCGCGGAGCGTACTGCTCGGCGCCGCGCTGATCCGTGAACGTATCGGCAGTCGAACACTTGTCACAAGTTAATGCCGCGTAGATCACGTGAAAGTCACAGACTTGAGGGCGTGTCACCTTTACGCAGGTGAGAGCGGTCGACCACGGGGCGTGAACGCGGCGCTCAGCGGGGGGCGAACTGCACGGGGAGGGTGCGCAGTCCACGCATGATGAGGCCGCCGCGCCAGCGCAAATCGGTCGGATCCGCCGCCAGTTGCAGGTCGGGAAGGCGGGTGAGGAGGGTGGCGAGCGCGGTCTGGCCCTCCAGTCGGGCGAGGGGCGCGCCGAGGCAGTAGTGGATGCCGTGGCCGTATCCGAGGTGTTGGTTGTCACGCCGGCCGAGATCGAGCACGTCCGGGTCCGCGAACCGCTCCGGATCCCGGTCCGCCGCGGCCAGGACGACGAGGACGGGGTCGCCGGCCGCGATGTCCTGCCCGCCGATGCTCAGCGGGCGGGTCGCGAACCGCCAGGTGGCCATCTCCACGGGACCGTCGTAGCGCAGGAGTTCCTCGACGCCGGTCTCCAGCAGGCCGCGGTCGCCCCCGGCGAGCGACTTCTGCAGGCGGGCCCGCTGCTCGGGGTGGGTCAGGAGGGCGTAGGTGCCGTTGCCGATCAGGTTGACGGTGGTCTCGAAACCCGCGAAGAGCAGGATGAAGGCCATGGCGGCGGCCTCGTTCTCGGTGAGGTGCTCGCCGTGGTCGGAGGCCCGGATGAGACCCGAGATGAGGTCCTCGCCGGGGGTGGGTTCGTCGGGCAGGGCCTCTCGCTTGCGGTGGATCAGGTCGGCGAGGTAGCCGCGCATCTTCTTCACCGACCGGGCCACACCGCCGCGGGGGCCGCCCTGGTGACGGATCATCATCCCCGCCCAGTCCCGGAAGTCGTCCTGGTCCTCGCGGGGGACGCCGAGCAGGTCGCAGATCGCGTAGATGGGGAGCGGGAAGGCGAACTCGTGGATGAGGTCGGCGCTCCCCTTGTCCGCGAACCCGTCGATGAGCTGATCGGTGAGTTCCTGGACGCGCGGCGCGAACTCCGCGACCCGGCGCGGTGTGAACGCCTTCGACACCAGCCTGCGCAGCCGGGTGTGGTCCGGCGGGTCGATGTTCAGCAGATGCGTCATCAGCTCCGCCTTGCGCTCCCCGGGGATACCGGTCTTCCCCTTGGCGTGCGCCGGCTCGTCGTGATGCGCCGGGTTCTTGGACAGCCGCGGATCGGCCAGCGCCTGCTTGGCATCGCCGTAGCGGGTGACCAACCAGGCCTCCACCCCGCTGGGAAGACGCGTCCGCTGCACCGGCGCGTGCTCACGGAGCCAGGCGTACGCCGGGTAGGGGTCGCCGGCGAACTCCCAGGTGAAGAGTTCGGGTGCGGGGCTGAGAGGGATGGGCTGGTCGGTCACTCCTTGACGGTATCCGGGCGGGGGCGGTCATGGCGGGGTGGGGACGAGGACGGTCATGGCGGGGTGGGGACGAGGACGGTCATGGCGGGGTGGGGACCGGGGCGCTACCGCCCGGTGCCGGCCGCGAGGCCCTCGGCCGCGCGTACGGCGTCCCGGTAGGCGCGGGCCGCCGCGCGCAGGGCCGCCTCGGGGTCCACGCCGGCCGCCTCGGCGTGGATCGCGAGGGTCAGGAGGTCGTAGCCGACGCCGTCGCCTGTGGGGAGGGGGACGTCGAGGCCGGCCGTGCGGACGCGGGAGGCGAGCTTCGCGGCGAGGGCGAGGCCCGGCTGGCCCAGGGGTATGCCGTCGGTGACCGATTCACGTCGCTTCTCGACGGCCTTGGTGCGCAGCCAGTGTTCCTTGACCTCTTCGGGGGTGGTGGCGGTCTCGTCGCCGAAGACGTGCGGGTGACGGTGGATGAGTTTGGTGACGATGCCGCCGGCGACGTCGTCGACGGAGAAGGGGGTGTCGGGGTGCTCCTCAGCGATCCTCGCGTGGAAGACGACCTGGAGGAGGACGTCGCCGAGTTCCTCGCGGAGTTCGTCGCGGTCGCCGTCCTCGATGGCCTCGACGAGTTCGTACGCCTCCTCGATGCCGTACTTGGCGAGGCCCTCGTGGGTCTGCCGGGAGGACCACGGGCACTCGGCGCGGATGCGGTCCATCACCTGGACGAGGTCGAGGAGCCGGGCGCCGGGCAGGTCGTAGGAGGCGGGCAGCAGCTCCAGCTCGGGCATGGTCACGCGTCCGGAGCCCGCGAGGCGTGCCAGTCCGTCGGTGAGGGCCGGTTCGCCCTCGCCGGTCGCCACGACGACCACGGTGCCGCCGTCGGCGCAGGCGGCTACCAGTTCCTCGGCGGTCGGTGCCGTCTCGTCGACGCCTATGCCCGCCTCGCGCAGATACGGCAGCTGCGGGTGCGCGCCGTCCGCGCAGAGCACGCGGTCGGCGGCGTGCAGTGCCTGCCAGGCGGGCCAGGAGAGCAGTCCGGGCGCGACGCGGTGGCTGGTGGTGAGCAGGACGATGCGGCCGGGGCCGGAGGCGGCTTCGGGACTGGTTGCGTTCACACCTCGAAGCTAACGCACGGCGCCGACGGCACCGCGAGTTGTCCACAGGCACAGGTGTCCACAGGCACAGGTGTCCACAGGCGCCGTTGTCCACAGGCCGGGGCCCTCCACGGACAGGGCGCGTGTGCCCGCCGTACCGTTACGCCACCTCGCGGCGGTGCCTCAGGCCGTCTGTCCGGTCTCCGGCGCCGTCACCTCGCGCAGCCACGGCATCTTCGTGTCGGCGCGGCTGCTCTTCTGGGCGTCCCAGGTGCCGTAGCGCGGGTTGAGGTCGACGCCGAGGTCCTTGGAGGCCTTGGCGAGTGCGTTCCAGAAGGCGGGGTCGCCGGTGTCGGTGCCGACCTTGGCGGCGAGCTTCTGGGCCTCCAGCTGGAAGCGGAGGTTGTCGTCGAGGCGCTCGGGGGCGATGCCGTACTGCTGGAGCCAGGCGGTCTCCAGTGCCTTGGCGCCACCCGTCTGCTGTTCCAGGCCGGCGCGCATCTGCTGGACCTCGTAGCGGCTGACGGTCACGCCCGCTTCCTGCGCGGCGCGGTGCACCACCTGGTCGAGGACCATGTTGTGCAGGGTGTCCCGGGTGAGGGTGCCGGTCCCGGCGACGGCCTGTGCGTACTGCGCCTCGTCCGCCACCGCGGCCCGCTGCGCCTCGCGGACCTCGTTCACCCGGTTCTCCAGCTGGGCGACGGTGATCCGCTGGCCGCCGACGACGGCCGCCGCGCCGGGGTGCGCGTCGTTTCCGCAGGCGGTGAGGAGGGGGGCCGCGGCGATCGCGGCGGAGAGGAGGAGCGCGGTGCGACGGCGGCGGTGCAAGGAAGCCTCCCGAGGAGATTGTGCGGCGGTGCACAAGGTCTTGCGGTGATCGATGGTAGGCAGTGGGCAAGCTCTGGCCAACCCATTCGACCAACGATTCACCAGGACTTCGGGCACCGACGCGGATCCCGTGCGCATCCCGTGCCGCGCCGGGCGGGACGGCGGGTTCCCTAGCCGCGCACCTGGCCGAGCCATTCCAGGGTCCGGCGGACCTCCATGGCGAGCGGGTGGCCGGGGCCGTGCAGGCGCTCCGCGTCGTGCAGCAGGCGGGCCAGGGTGTCGTGGGCGGCGGCGCGGTCGCCGAGGGCGAGCAGGAGGTGGCCGATGCGGCGGCGGACGTCGTGGGCGAGTTCGGGGTCGCCTGCCACGTACTGGTTCTCGTAGTACGGCAGCAGCGCGCGGTACTCGGCGAGCGCGGCCGCCGGTTCGCCGAGCTGCTCCAGGCACTGGGCGGCCTCGAAGCGGAAGCGGAGGGAGCGGGGGTCGGCGTGGCCCGCCTCGGCGGCGCGTTCGGTGGCGAGGGCGCGCAGGACGGGCAGCGCGCGACGGTACTGGCCGTCGTCCATGAGGGTGGCCGCGTACTGCTTGCGCAGGGTGCGGACGACCGGGGAGTTCTCGCCGTGCTGCTGGGCGGCGACCGGGAGGATCGCGCCGAGGATGTCGACGGCCTGGGTGATCCGGCCCTCGCCGAGGAGGCGCTTGACCTCGTCGACGGCGCGGGCGACGTCCGTCTTCTCGGCGGGCGGCGCGACCGGGGCGGCGGGGGCGGGCTGCGGCGCGGGCGTCCGCGCGCGGTCGGGCCAGGGGGCGTGCGGGCTCAGGAACGGGCGCGTGGGGTCCAGGGGCGCTCCGGTGGGTCTCCCGCGCGCGGGCAGCAGCGGCGTGAGGTCCTCGTACACGTCCTGCGCGGAGGCGGGCCGGTGCTGCGGGTCCTTGGCGAGCAGCCGCAGGACCAGCGCTTCGAGCGGCTCGGGCACCTCGGGGCGGATGCGGCGAACGGGCAGCGGGGGCTCGTACAGGTGCCGGTGCAGCACGCCGAGCGCCGTCGATCCGGCGAACGGCACGTCACCGCTGAGGAGTTCGTGCAGCACCACACCGAGCGCGTACAGGTCGGTGTACGGGCCGACCGCGCCCCCCATGGCCTGTTCGGGGGCCATGTAGGCGGGCGAGCCGATGGGGGTGCCGGTGTGGGTGAGGCGGGTGGTGTCGGCGTCCATGACGGAGGCGACGCCGAGGTCGAGGACGGTGACCGTGCCGTCCTGCTTCACCATCACATTGCGCGGCTTGAGGTCGCGGTGGACGATCGGCACGGCGTGCACGGCGCTCAGCACGGCGCACAGTTGCGCGGCGACGGCGACGGCCCACTGCCAGGGGTACGGGCCGTGTTCGGCGAGATGGTCGGAGAGGTCGGCGCCGTCGACGTACTGCATGACGAGGAACAGTTCCTCGTCCTCGCTGCCCGCGTCGTGCACGGTGACCAGGCCCGGGTGGTCGACCTGTGCGGTGACCCGGCACTCGCGCACGAAGCGCCGGCGCAGTTCGTCCGCCTCCTGGCCCGCCACCTTGTCGGGGCGCAGCAGCTTCACCGCGACGCGCCGGTCCAGCCGCTGGTCGTACGCCGTCCAGACCTGGCCCATGCCGCCCTGGCCGATGAGGGTGGACAGTTCGTAGCGGTCGGCGACGACGCGTCCTGCCGTCGCGGTCACCTTCCGCCCTCGGGGTTGCCGTGGGGACGGCCGTCGTGGTTGCGCAGGTAGTCACTGAGCTCGTCGAGCTCGGCGCGCACCTCGTCGATACGCGCGGGCGCGGGGCGCTGCGGAGGCGGGGTGTACGGCGCCCCGGAGGTCTGCGGGAGGGCCGTCGCGGTGTACGGCGTCGGCGGCGCGGGCTGCGGATAGCCGTACGCCGGAGCCGTCCGCGGCGGATAGCCGCCGTGGCGGAGCCGGTGGAAGTGGCGGATGTCCGCCGCGAGGTAGTACGCGATCCCGGCGACGAGCGTGCCCAGCAGCAGGACCATGCCCGTCCAGCCGCCCACGGTGTGGACGTCCTCGCCGGGCTCGGTGCCGATCAGCACGAGCGCGAGGATGTCGGCGACGAGCGCGGCCACGAACAGGCCCCAGTCGAGCGGCTTGCGCGTGACGATCGCCAGGCGCAGCAGCATCGTCCAGGCCAGGAGCCCGACACTGAAGATCGCGATCACCACGAACAGCACGCGCAGGAAGACCAGCCACCCCATGTGGGGCGGCTGCTTCACCGGCTGCGTGTAGCCGTGGCCATGCATGACAGCTCCTGGTGTCCGAGGTGCGCGCGTACGGGCGCGGCCGACGTCGGGCAACGCCGGTCGCGCGATTGTCGCTTCGAGCGTATAGGCCGACACCTGCGAGCGGTCCTGGGTTGTACCGAACCGTTGTCGACCTGATCACGTCACCCGGCGGGGCAGGTCGGCGGAGGCCGCATCCGCACGTTCGGCTCGGCCTTCACGCCCCGCACTGCCTCAGCATGATCTGCCGGTCGGGGGCGGTCACCGGTAGGTCGTACTTGACGGCGACCTGGGCGAAACGGATCGCGTAGGCGCAGCGGATGCGTTTGTTCGGGGGGAGCCAGGAGGCGGGGCCGGAGTCGCCCTTGGAGGAGTTGGCGCGGCCTTCGGCCGGGATGAGGTTCAGGGGGTCGTTGGCCAGTTGCTCGCGTTTGGTCTCCGACCAGCGGGCGGAGCCCATCTGCCAGCTGTAGGAGAGCGGCACGACGTGGTCGATCTGCACCTCGGTGGCCTTCTGTTTGCGCCACTGGATGACGGTGCCGGTGTAGGGGTCGTTGAGGGTCATGGAGACGACCACGCAGTCGGAGCCGGAGCGGAAGCGCACGTCCCGGCCGTCGCGCTGGAGGAGGTCGTTGCGGGTGTCGCAGCCGTTGCGGGACAGCGGGACGCCTTCGGCGGTGTCCATCCAGGCGTAGCCGAACTCGTCGCGGTCGTAGCCCGTCTTGGGGCCGCGTCCCTTGGTGCGGACCGTCTCGATGAGCTTGCGGGCCGTGGCCTCGTCGGTCTCGCTCGTCACGGGGGCGAGGCCGGGCTTGACTCCGTCCGGGTTCTGGAGCGGGCTGACGGCGTGGCCGTCCGCCGCGGGGGCCGCCGCGCCGCTCTCCGGTGACGAACCGTCGGTGCCGGCGGTGTCGCCGGCGTCGAGGCCTTCGCATCCGGAGACGAGGGCCATGGCCGCGCACAGAGCCAGCCCGGTCATGACGGCGGACGCCGTCCCACCCTTGCGACGCGCCATGGTGCGTCCCTCCCCTTGCCCTGCCGGTTACCGCTGGTCCCACGGTAGCGGCCGAGAGGTCCAGACCACATCGGTCCTTAAATGGGCATTGCGGGCATGTCGGGCGTATGGTCGATGGCGAGTCACCTGCGGAAGGAGCTCTGGATGGGCATCTTCGACAAGATCAAGAGCCAGATGAAGGGCGACCGGGCGAAGGACATGTCCGATGTCGCGGAACGCAAGGCCAACGAGAAGACGGGCAACAAGTACGAGAGCCAGGTCGACGACGGGCAACAGCGGATCGAAGACCGGCTCGGCATGGATCGCGACAGGCCCGAACAGCCGTAAGGCCCTGGACTCACCGAGGCCGTCCGCGGAGACACAGCTCCCGCGGACGGCCTCACCCTCACCCTCACCCTTGCCTTGCCTTGCCTTGCCTTCCTACGACCCCAGGATCGACGTCAGGAACTCCCCGACCCAGCCGAGCAGTTCCCGCCCGACCAGCGGCTTCCCGCCCACCTTCGCGGTCTTGGGGCGCGGCACCAGCACCTGGTGGGCGGCCGGCTTGATGACGGTTCCCGGGTACAGGCGCTTGACCCTGAGTTCCTGGGACTCGCGCAACTCCACCGGCGCGAAGCGGATGTTGGTGCCCTGCAACACGATCTCGCCGACCCCGCACGCGCGTGCCAGCATGCGCAGACCCGCCACCAGCAGCAGGTTCTCCACCGGCTCGGGCAACTTGCCGTAACGGTCGACGAGTTCCTCGCGTACGGCCTTGACGTCGTCCTCGGTGTTCACCGAGGCGATGGCCCGGTAGGCCTGGAGCCTGAGCCGCTCGCCGGGCGCGTAGTCGTGCGGGACGTGCGCGTCGACCGGGAGCTCGATCTTGACCTCCAGCGGCGGCTCCTCCTCCACACCGCCCTCCAGGGAGGCCCGGTAGTCCGCGACGGCCTCGCCGACCATGCGGACGTACAGGTCGAAGCCGACGCCCGCGATATGGCCGGACTGCTCGCCGCCCAGCAGGTTGCCGGCGCCGCGGATCTCCAGGTCCTTCATCGCCACGTACATGCCCGCGCCCATCTCGGTGTGCTGGGCGATGGTCGCCAGGCGCTCGTGGGCGGTCTCCGTCAGCGGCTTCTCCGGCGGGTACAGGAAGTAGGCGTAACCGCGCTCGCGGCCACGGCCCACCCGGCCGCGCAGCTGGTGCAGCTGGGAGAGGCCGAAGTTGTCGCCGCGCTCCACGATCAGGGTGTTGGCGTTGGAGATGTCGATGCCGGACTCGACGATCGTGGTGGAGACGAGCACGTCGAACTTCTTCTCCCAGAAGTCGACGACGACCTGTTCCAGGGACTGTTCCGACATCTGGCCGTGGGCCGTCGCGATGCGCGCCTCGGGGACGATCTCCCGCAGCCTGGCCGCCGCCCGGTCGATCGACTCGACGCGGTTGTGGATGTAGAAGACCTGGCCCTCGCGCAGCAGTTCACGGCGGATGGCCGCGCCGATCTGCCGCTCCTCGTAGGGCCCGACGAAGGTGAGCACCGGGTGGCGCTCCTCCGGGGGCGTGGTGATCGTCGACATCTCGCGGATGCCGGTGACCGCCATCTCCAGGGTGCGCGGGATCGGGGTGGCGGACATGGTCAGAACGTCGACGTTGGCGCGGAGCTTCTTCAGCTGCTCCTTGTGCTCGACGCCGAAGCGCTGCTCCTCGTCGACGATGACCAGGCCCAGGTCCTTGAACTTGGTCTCGGAGGAGAACAGGCGGTGGGTGCCGATGACGATGTCCACGGAGCCCTCGCGCAGGCCCTCCAGGACGGCCTTGGCCTCGGTGTCGCTCTGGAAGCGGGAGAGCGCCTTCACACTGACGGGGAACTGCGAGTAGCGCTCGGAGAACGTCCCGAAGTGCTGCTGCACCAGCAGCGTGGTGGGCACCAGCACCGCCACCTGCTTGCCGTCCTGGACCGCCTTGAAGGCGGCCCGGACGGCGATCTCCGTCTTGCCGTAGCCGACGTCGCCGCAGACCAGGCGGTCCATCGGGACCGACTTCTCCATGTCCTCCTTGACCTCGGCGATGGTGGTGAGCTGGTCGGGCGTCTCCGCGTAGGGAAAGGCGTCCTCCAGCTCGCGCTGCCAGGGGGTGTCGGAACCGAAGGCGTGGCCGGGCGCCGCCATCCGCGCGCTGTACAGCTTGATCAGGTCGGCGGCGATCTCCTTGACGGCCTTCTTCGCACGGGCCTTGGTCTTGGTCCAGTCGGCGCCGCCGAGGCGGTGCAGGGTGGGGGCCTCGCCGCCGACGTACTTGGTGATCTGCTCCAGCTGGTCGGTGGGGATGTAGAGGCGGTCGCCGGGCTGGCCGCGCTTGGCGGGGGCGTACTCGACGACCAGGTACTCGCGGGTCGCGCCCTGCACGGTGCGCTGCACCATCTCGATGTAGCGGCCCACGCCGTGCTGCTCGTGGACGATGTAGTCGCCCGCCTCCAGGGTGAGCGGGTCGATGGTCTTGCGGCGGCGGGCGGGCATGCGGGCGCCGTCCTTGCCGGCGGCCTTCTGCCCGGAGAGGTCCGTCTCGGTGAGGACGGCGATTCTCAGCTTCGGGTCCACGAAGCCGAAGTCGATCGAGCCGCACGCCACGTGCACGACGGACGGGGAGATCGTGGCCAGCTCGGCGTCCAGGCGGGCCGCGATGCCCTCGGCGCCGAGGACCTCGACGGTACGGGCGGCCGGGCCGTGGGCCTCGGTGACGTAGACCGCGCGCCAGCCGTCGGCGAGCCAGCCCTTGGTGTCGGCCAGTGCCCTGGCCGTGTCGCCGCGGTAGGTCTCCGGCGCGTGCATGCCGAGCTTGAGGGTGTCCCCCGTCGCGTCCCCCGTCGTGTCGGCGGCGGAGGTCTCCGTCAGTTCGAGGTCGGCCGCGAACGGCGACACCGACCACCACATCATCTCCAGCTCGCGCGCCCGCTCCCGGACGTCCGCGATGGACCGCAGGGAGGCCGCGCCGACGTCGATCGGCGCCTCGCCGCCGCCGGCGGTGGCCGCCCAGGACGCCTGGAGGAACTCCTGGCTGGTGGCCACGAGGTCGGAGGCGCGCGTGCGCACCCGCTCCGGATCGCAGACGACGGCCATGGCGCCCTTGGGCAGGACGTCGATCAGCAGCTCCATGTCGTCGACCAGGACGGGAGCCAGGGACTCCATGCCTTCCACGGCGATCCCCTCGGCGATCTTGCCGAGCAGTTCGCCGAGCTCCGGGTGCTGTTCGGCGAGGGCACGCGCGCGTGAGCGGACGTCGTCGGTCAGCAGCAGCTCGCGGCAGGGCGGCGCCCACAGGCCGTGCTCGGCGACCTCCAGGGAGCGCTGGTCGGCGACCTTGAAGTAGCGGATCTCCTCCACGTCGTCGCCCCAGAACTCCACGCGCAGGGGGTGTTCCTCAGTGGGCGGGAAGACGTCGAGGATGCCTCCTCGTACGGCGAACTCGCCGCGCTTCTCCACGAGCTCCACGCGCGCGTACGCGGCGGCGGCGAGGGCTTCGACGACCTCGTTCAGATCCGCGGTCTGCCCGCTCCTCAGAGCCACCGGCTCCAGGTCGCCCAGGCCCTTGACCTGCGGCTGAAGCACCGAGCGGACGGGGGCGACGACGACGGAGACGGGGCCCGTCTCGGGGTCGTCGGGGCGGGGGTGGGCCAGTCGGCGCAGGACGGCGAGGCGGCGGCCGACGGTGTCGCTGCGGGGGCTGAGGCGCTCGTGCGGGAGGGTCTCCCAGGACGGGTACTCCACCACGCCCGCCGGGGGCAGGAGCGAGCGCAGGGCCGCGGCCAGGTCCTCGGCCTCGCGGCCCGTCGCCGTCACCGCGAGCACCGGCCGGCCGGTTTCGCGGGCCAGGGCGGCGACCGCGAAGGGGCGGGCCGCGGGCGGGCCCACCAGGTCGATGTGCATGCGGTTGCCGTCTGCGGCCGCCTTGATCGCTTCCACGAGGGCGGTGTCCTTGACGACGGCGTCGAGCAGACCGTGCAGGCTCATTCTGGGGCGGCTTTCGTCGAGGTGGGCAACGCGAATCGCCCGACGCGCGCGGCGGCCGGGGGCATGTCGTCCAGCGTACGACGACGCCGACGTCGAGGTGGCTGTCCCTGGGGGCTGCCGCCCCCAGACCCCCGCTTCGGCCCTTAAGGGGCCTCGTCCTCAAACGCCGGACGGGCTGGGGTGCCCTGGACCGGCGTTGAGATGCGCCCGCTGAGATACCCACCCGAAACAGCCGCGCTACCACACACCACCCCCACAACACCTCCCACCCCCGGTCGCCCGCTCCTGATCTCCGCAGACGACCCTGGTGGCACGCGCCCGCCCCGACCCATAAGGCCCGCACATGCCCGCTCCTTCCCTCCCCCTGACCGGGACGTCCGCCCGCCCCCACATACCCGCGCCGGTCACGCCCGCCCCGCGTGACCGGCTTCTGCTGTTCCCCCGGAGGGATCCCTGGGTGCTCGCGGGGGCCCTGTTCCTCGCCTACGCGACGGTGTCGGTGGGGCGGTACCGGCACATGGCCTCGATGTCGTGGGACCTGGGGATCTTCGAGCAGGTGGTGCGGGCGTACGCGCATCTCCGGGTGCCGGTGGCCGATCTGAAGGGGCCGGGGTTCAACATCCTGGGGGACCACTTCAGCCCGGTGACGGTGGTGCTGGCGCCGCTGTACCGGCTCTTCCCCTCGCCGGTGACGCTGCTGGTGGCGCAGGCGGCGTTGTTCGCGCTGTCGGCGGTGCCGGTGACACGGGCGGCGGCGGGGCTGCTGGGGCGGCGGCGGGGGCTGGCCCTCGGGGTGGCGTACGGGCTGTCGTGGGGGGTGCAGCGGGCGGTCGACTTCGACTTCCACGAGATCTGCTTCGCCGTACCGCTGATCGCGTTCGCGCTGGAGGCGGTGCTCGCGCGACGGTGGCGGAGCGCCCTGTGCTGGGCCCTTCCGCTGGTCCTGATGAAGGAGGACCTGGGACTGACCGTGGCGGCGATCGCGGTGGTGGTCGCGCTGCGGGCCCGGCACTTCGCGCCGCGGACGGTGCCGTACGCCCTCGCGGTGGCCCTGTTCGGCGTGCTCGCCACCGCGCTCACACTCACCGTCGTGATCCCGGCCTTCAACACCACCGGGGCGTACGACTACTGGGACAAGGTGAGCGAGACGGGCGGCCCCTGGGACGGTCTCGACACCAAACTGCGGACGCTCGCCTGGCTGCTGATCCCCACCAGCGGCCTGTTCGCGCTGCGCTCGCCGCTCCTGCTGGTGGCGCTGCCGACGCTCGGCTGGCGGTTCCTCTCCGGCGACCCGCACTACTGGGGCACGGACTGGCACTACAGCGCCGTCCTCATGCCGGTGGTCGTCCTCGCGCTGGCCGACGCGCTCTCCGCCGCGCGGCACAGCCCGAGCGCCCGCGTGCGGTCGTACGCCTCCCATCTGCCGGCGGCCGTCGTCGCGGCGGCGCTGGCGCTGACCACCACGCTGCCGCTGTCCGCGCTGACCGAGGCGGACGTCTACCGCAAGCCGGCCGAGGTGCGGGCCGTGGAGGGGCTGCTGGACCGGATCCCGGACGGCGCGAGCGTGGAGGCGAACATCGGGCCGATCAGCCGGCTGACCTCGCGGTGCCGGGTGTTCTGGATCGGCAACACGCGGGGCATCGCCCCGGACTTCATCGCCATCGACAACTCCACCAGGTGGGTCGAGGACGTGATGGAGTACTCCCGGCAGCTGCATCCGCGGGCGACGTACGTCGTGGAGGGCTCCTCCCACGGCTATGTGCTGATGAAGCGCACGCGGCCCTGAACACGGCGACGGCCCGGCGCCGAGAAGTCCCCCGTGACTTCTCGGCGCCGGGCGCTCCCCCGTGCGGGATGGCTACTCGGTGGCGATGGCGTTCAGGACGTTCATCCGGCCCGCCCGGAACGCCGGGACGAGGGCGGCGAACAGGCCCACGAACGCGGAGCCGATGAACACCCCGATGATGGTCGTCCAGGGAATCTCCAGGACCCCCAGGCCCTCCAGGGCGAGCAGCTTCTGGGCGGTGGTGCCCCAGCCCATGCCCAGGCCGAGGCCGAGCAGGGCGCCGAAGAGGGCGATGACCACCGACTCCATGCGGATCATCCGCCGCAGCTGGCGCCGCGAGAGGCCGATCGCCCGCATCAGGCCGATCTCCCGGGTCCGCTCGACCACCGACAGCGCGAGGGTGTTCACCACACCGAGCACGGCGACGATGATCGCGAGGGCCAGCAGGCCGTAGACCATGTTCAGCAACTGGCCGACCTGGTTCTTCAGTTCCTGCTTGTAGTCGGTCTGGTCGCGGACCTGGTACTGCGGGTACTTGTCCAGGGACTCCTTCAGGGCGGCGTAGGCCTGCTTCTCCTGGCCGTCCTTGGCCTTGGCGAACATGATCGAGTTGGGCGGGATCTGGTCGGCCGGGACGTACTTCCGCATCGTCTCGATGCTGAGGTAGCGCGAGCCCTTGTCCAGCGCCCCGCTGTCGTCGGTGACGGCGGCGACCTTCAGCCTGGCCGTCTCGCCGCCCTTGAAGGCGACGGTGATGGTGTCGCCGACCCGCACGCCGTGGGCCTTGGCGTAGTCGGAGCCGACCGACATGGCGTCCTTGCCGTAGGCGGCCGTGAGGGTGCCCGCCGTGGTGGGGCGGCGCAGGTCCTTGGCGTACGACGGGTCGGCGGCGGTGACGCCCTTGGTGTCCTTCTTGCCGTCGGGCGAGGTGAGGGTGGCCTCCAGCTCCTTGTAGCTGGTGACGTGGGCGAGGCCGGGGCTGCGCTCCATGGCCTGCTGGGCCTGGGGCACGATCCGCTGGTTGCCCTGGACGATGAAGTCCGCGCCGACGGACTTGTCGAGTTCGCTGGTGGCCGAGGCGACCATCGAGGAGCCGACCACCGACAGACAGGCCACCAGGGCCAGGCCGATCATGAGGGCCGCGCCGGTGGCGCCGGTGCGGCGCGGGTTGCGCAGGGCGTTGCGCTCGGCGAGGCGGCCGACGGGTCCGAAGGCCCGCAGCAGTACCGCGCTGATCACCCGTACGACACCGCCGGCCAGCAGCGGGCCGATGACGACGAACCCGATGAGGGTCAGCACGACTCCGCCGCCCAGCAGCAGCGCGCCCTCGCTCGCCTTGTCGGCGTTCGCGGCCGTGTAGAGGGCGAAGGTGCCCGCGCCGGTCAGGACGAGCCCGATCAGGCCGCGCACCAGGCCGGCCCTGCCGTCGGCGGGGGTGCCGGCGTCGCGCAGCGCGGCCATCGGGGAGACCTTGCCGGCGCGGCGGGCCGGCAGGTAGGCGGCGAGGACGGTGACCACGACACCGAGGACGAGTCCGGCGATCGGGGTCGTCGTCGTCACGGTGAGGTCGTCGGTGGAGAGGTTCATGCCGGCCGCCGACATCAGCTTCATCAGGCCGATCGCGATGCCGACTCCGGCGCCCACGCCGAGGATGGACCCGACGACTCCGAGGAGCAGCGCCTCGACCAGCACGGACCGGTTGACCTGCTTGCGGGAGGAGCCGATCGCCCGCATCAGGCCGATCTCGCGGGTTCGCTGGGCGACCAGCATCGAGAAGGTGTTGATGATCAGGAAGATGCCGACCAGGAACGCGATCCCGGCGAAGCCGAGCATGGCGTACTTGATGACGTTCATGAACTGGTCGATGCCCTGACGGTTCTCGTCGGCGTTCTCCTTGGCCGTCTGGATCTTGAAGGTGCCGTCCAGGGCCTGGGTGACGTTCTGCTTGAGCTGCGCGTCGCTGGCGCCGTTCGCGGCGGTGACGTAGATCTGGGTGAACAGGCCGGTGGCGCCGAGCAGTTCACGCTGGGCGGTGGCGGTGTCGAAGTAGAAGACGGCCGCGCCGGGGTTGGTCACCTTGAAGGCGGCGACACCGACGATGCGTGCCGTGAAGTCACCGGCGACGGAGATGGTGCGCAGTTCGTCGCCGAGCTTGAGGTCGTGCTTGTCGGCGGTGTCGGCGTCGACCATCACCTCGGTGGGGCCGCGCGGGGCGTGCCCGGAGGTGATGTCCATCGTGCGGGCGTCGCTGCTGGTCCAGTTGCCCGCGATGGTCGGGGCGCCGTCGCTGTTGCCCATGTTCTTGTTCGCGCTGTCGACGACGGTCACGTTCATCGCACTGACCGCGCCCTCGGCGGACTTGACGTCCTTCGCCTTCTCCACCTGCGGGAGCAGGGCGGCCGGCAGGGAGGCGGGCTTGCCGTTCTGCGGGGTGTCGTCGCTCTTGGCGCCCTTCGGGGAGACCGTGACGTCGGAGGCGGTCGAGGCGAAGAGCTTGTCGAACGTCGTGTTCATCGTGTCGGTGAAGACGAGCGTGCCGCAGACGAACGCCACCGACAGCATGACCGCGACGGCGGACAGGGCCATGCGTCCCTTGTGCGCGAAGAAGTTGCGCATCGAGGTCTTCAGGACGGTCATGACGTGCGCCCCCGGGCGTCGAAGTCCTTCATGCGGTCCAGGACGGCCTCGGCGGTGGGCTTGTACATCTCGTCGACGATCCGGCCGTCAGCCAGGTAGAGCACACGGTCCGCGTAGGAGGCGGCGACAGGGTCGTGGGTGACCATCACGATGGTCTGGCCCAGCTCGTCCACCGAGCGGCGCAGGAAGCTCAGCACCTCCGCGCCGGCACGGGAGTCGAGGTTTCCGGTCGGCTCGTCACCGAAGATGATCTCGGGGCGGGCGGCCAGGGCACGGGCGACGGCGACGCGCTGCTGCTGGCCGCCGGAGAGCTGGGTGGGCCGGTGCTTGAGCCGGTCGCTGAGCCCCACGGTGTCCACGACCCGTCCCAGCCACGCCCGGTCGGGCTTCCGGCCGGCGATGTCCATGGGCAGGGTGATGTTCTCGAGCGCGTTCAGCGTCGGCAGCAGGTTGAACGCCTGGAAGATGAAACCGATCCGGTCCCGGCGCAGCTGGGTGAGCTTCTTGTCCTTCAGGCCGGTGATCTCGGTCTCGTCCAGGTAGATCTGCCCGGAGGTGACGGTGTCCAGACCGGCGAGGCAGTGCATCAGCGTGGACTTGCCGGAGCCCGAGGGGCCCATGATCGCGGTGAACTGCCCGCGGGCGATGTCCACGTCGACGTGGTCGAGGGCGACGACACGGGTCTCCCCGGACCCGTACGCCTTGACGACCTGCCGCGCCCGCGCGGCAACGGCCGTACGCCCTCCAGTGCCCCCGTGCCTGGTGATGGTTACAGCCGATGTCACGGTATGTCTCCTATGTCGGTCAGCGCGTAAGTCGCCGAGGCCCGCTCGGCAGGTGCTGCGTGCTTGGGTACGGCGTTCAGTCTGGTCCCGGGAGGGTCCCCGGCGCGCTGGTGCTCAGCGCAGTCTTCTGCTGGGGAAAACCCCACCCCGGCCGGTTCGGTCAACCACCCCCGACCGCTCCCCAGCGGCGTAAAGCCAGGTTAAGGAGCGGGCGGGCCCCGTCTCGTCCTCCGGCGGTACGAACCCTCCCCGAGCCGTAGTACTGAGGTTCCCCTAGGGGCTCTCCACCGGTGGGTGGAGGCGTTCTCGGGGTCCGCTCCACCCACCGGTCCAGTCAGGCTGCACCCTGCCGTGGCGTGAGGGTCAAGTGAGATGGTGATGCGCGGCAGTTGGATGCAGGGGGAAGGAACCCGGTGGGCGACATAAGACCCGCGCTCCGTGAGGACGCACCGCGCACCGCACCCGACCGGCGCGGGGCCGTGGTGGCGGCCCTGATGCTCGCGATGGCGCTGGCCGCTCTGGACTCCACCATCGTCTCCACGGCCGTGCCGCAGATCGTGGGTGATCTCGGCGGGTTCTCGGTCTTCTCCTGGCTGTTCTCCGGCTATCTGCTGGCCGTGACGGTCACACTGCCCCTCTACGGCAAGCTCTCCGACACCTTCGGGCGCAAACCGGTGCTGGTCGTGGGCGCGGTCCTGTTCCTGCTCGGGTCGCTGCTGTGCGCGGTGGCCTGGAACATGGGGGCGCTGATCGCGTTCCGGATCGTGCAGGGGCTGGGCGGCGGGGCCTTGCAGGGGACGGTGCAGACGCTCGCCGCCGATCTGTACCCGCTGAAGGAGCGCCCGAAGATCCAGGCCAAGCTGTCCACGGTGTGGGCGGTGTCGGCGGTCGCGGGGCCGGGCGTGGGCGGGTTGCTGGCGACCTACGCGGACTGGCGGTGGATCTTCCTGGTCAACCTGCCGATCGGGGCGGTCGCGCTGTGGATGATCGTCCGGTTCCTGCACGAGCCCGACCGGGGGACGACGGGCACGCGCGCGCGGGTCGACTGGGCGGGCGCGCTGGCGGTGTTCGCGTGCGGCGGGGTGCTGCTCACCGCGCTGGTGCAGGGCGGCGTGGCGTGGCCGTGGCTGTCGGGCCCCTCGCTCGCCCTGTTCGCCGCGGGGCTCGCGCTGGCCGGGGTCGTGGTGCTGGTGGAGCGACGGGCGGCCGAGCCGATCATCCCCGGGTGGGTGTGGCGCCGCCGCACGATCGCCGCGGTGAACCTGGCCCTGGGCGCGCTGGGCCTGCTGATGGTGGCGCCGAGTGTCTTCCTGCCGACCTACGCCCAGTCGGTGCTGGGCCTGGCCCCGGTGGCCGCCGGGTTCGTGCTGTCGGTGTGGACGCTCAGCTGGCCGGTGTCGGCGGCGCTGAGCCAGCACGTCTACCGGCGCATCGGCTTCCGCAACACGGCGATGCTCGGGATCGGCTCGGCGGCGCTGATCCTGCTGGCGTTCCCGTTCCTGCCGTATCCCGGCCGGGCCTGGCAGCCGGCCCTGCTGATGCTGCTGCTCGGCGGCGCGCTCGGCCTCTTCCAACTCCCCCTGCTCGTCGGTGTCCAGTCCACGGTCGGCTGGGAGGAACGCGGCACGGCCACCGCGTCCGTCCTGTTCTGCCGCCAGACCGGCCAGACCGTCGGCGCGGCGGTCTTCGGCGCGATCGCCAACGGGGTGCTCGCCGCCCGGCTCGGCGGCGCCGGCGACCTGGACTCCGTCACCCGCGCCCTGGACGCGGGCCCCGCCCCCGAGGCGA
Source organism: Streptomyces lincolnensis (assembly GCF_001685355.1). Lineage (GTDB taxonomy): Bacteria > Actinomycetota > Actinomycetes > Streptomycetales > Streptomycetaceae > Streptomyces > Streptomyces lincolnensis. The sequence continues at coordinate 4,207,726 of NZ_CP016438.1, forward strand.
CCCGGCGGGCCGTCGCGGACGCGGTCCACGCGGTCTACCTGGGCGCTTCCTGCGCGGCGGCACTGGCGTTCCTGGTCCTGCTGTTCCTCGCCCCGCGACGGTTCCCGCTGCTCAAGGAGCAGTGATATTCGCGTGCCCCACCGGTGGCGGCTGCCTATCCTGCGCCTCATGGTGAGACTGGAGCGGCTGCGGGCCGACCACGCGGACACCCTGCTGGCCTTCGAGCGGGCGAACCGCGCCTATTTCGCGCGGTCGATCCCGGACCGGGGGGACGCGTACTTCGCCGAGTTCACCGGCCGGCTCGCGGCCCTGCTCGCCGAACAGGACGCCGGTGTCTGCCACTTCCACGTGATCAAGGACGACCGGGACGAGCTGGTCGGCCGGGTCAACCTGGTCGACGTCACGGACGGCACGGCCGAACTGGGCTACCGGGTGGGCGAGTCGGCCGCGGGCCGGGGGGTGGCGAGCGCGGCGGTCGGGGAGGTCTGCCGGCTGGCGGAGACGACGTACGGTCTGCTCTCGCTCACCGCGGTCACGACCCTCGACAACCCGGCGTCCCGGACCGTCCTCGAACGCAACGGTTTCACCGTCACCGGCGACTTCACCATCGGCGACCGCCCCGGCGTCCGCTACACGCGGCCGTTCTGAACGGAAGCCGGCGTCACCGCTCCCGTTCGAACCAGTCCCTGGACTGGTTCAGGAACAGCAGCACGAGCGCGGGCGCGCCCAGCCCGATCCGCAGCCCGGCGTCCAGGAACTCCAGGGGCGCGTCCGCGCCGGACAGCCGGCTGACGGTCGGCAGAAGCATGAACAGCAACAGCACGATGGTCGTGATCCGGACCCCGCCCCGCGCACGACCGCCGTAGGTCAGGGCGAGCAGCGCGCAGACCCACACGAACAGCCAGGGCGCCATCATGTCGCCGAGCCCGTAGGAGGTCAGGCCCCCGGAGCGCGCGAGCACCACGACCATGCCGGTGAACGCCAGCGCGAACAGCAGCAGTTGAGCGGCCCGCACCTGCCCGGGCAGCACGGACTCACGTACGTCGGACATCGACACCATCCCCCAAGAACCCCGCCCCCGGTCAACCGGCGCATCGTACCGACCCGGACACGAAACCAGGGTCGCCCCCTCCCCACGCAGGACGCCCGCCCCGCCCTCGTCGGCGTCTGCTGGATGCATGGATCTCAACAGGCGTACGGCGATGGCGGCGGGCCTCGGAGCGACGACGGCGGTGGTGACGGGAGCCGGTACGGCGCGGGCCGCCGGGACGAAGGCGGCCGGACCGCCGGTGATCACCGTGCAGGGCGAGTCAGCGGCACGCACCAACATCCCGGTCGTGCGCGACCGCCGCGCCTCCGGCGGCCGTCTCCTCGCCCTGCTGACGACCGAGCGGCCACCGGAGCCGTCCGGCTGGTACGCCACCTACCGGGTCCGCGTCCCCGAGGCCGGCGTGTACGCGCTGACCGCCGTGGCGACCGCCCCGGTCGAGACCCCGCACACCGAGGCGGTGGCCTCGTACCTCCGACTGGCCGTGAGCGACGGCCCGTTCACCGACCTCGACCACGCCCAGCCCCACTGGTACGACTCACCGCCCGCCTGGGGCGACCTGTCCGTCCTCGACCTCGGCGAGGTGGAACTCCGCGGCGGCACCGACACGTTGACGTTCCGCGTCGACGAGAAGACGGTCCTGGACACCACCACCGCCTACGTCCTCACCCTCGACCGCTTCACCCTCCGCCTCCGCCCCGGCCACCCGGCCCTGCGCACGGCCACCGTCGCCCGCCACCGCGCCGACGAACCCGCCCGCCTCCGTCTCACCCTGGACGGCCGCGCCCGCCGCCCGCACCCCGTGCGCTACACGGTCACCGACCACTTCGGCCACCGGGTCGCCACCGGCCGTACGACGATCCCCGAGGGCGCCACCGGCACGACCGTCGCCCTGCCCAAGGACCTCCCGCCGGGCCACTACCGCGTCGACGCCGACGGCGTGGGCGGCGCCTTCGCGCGCCTGCCCGTGCGCCCGGCGCCGACCGGCGCGGCGAGCCGCTTCGGCGTCAACGTCTGGGCGGCCTCCCTGCTCCCGCCGTCCCGGCTGGACGAATTCGCCGCCGCCATGCGGGACATGGGGGCGGGCTGGGTGCGCGACGGCCAGTCCTGGCCGGCCGTGGAGCCGACGCCGGGCGGCTACGACACCGCGCACCACGACCGCGCGACCCGCACGCTGCGCGCCCACGGCCTGGCCGTCCTCGACGTGCTCTCACCGGCGCCCGAGTGGGCGATGACCGAGGCGTCCCTGCCGCTCCCGGCGGACCTCAGGCACGCCTACCGCTACGCCCGCCGGCTGGCCGCGGCCGCCCCGGAGGCGCTCCAGCTGTCGAACGAGCCCGACGTGGACACCACCCGCTCCACCGGCGACGCCCACGCCGCGTTCGTGAAGGCGGCGGCACTCGGCATCAAGGACGCCGCGGAGAATCCCCCGCTCGTGGTCCTGCCCGGCATCGCCCAGACGGGCCCCTTCCAGGACCTGATGCTCGCCAACGACGTCGTCCGCTACGCCGACGCGTGGGCCTTCCACGGCTACCCCGACCCCGCCCGACCCGGCGAGCCCGAGTTCCCGGGCGCGGCGGACGAACAGCACGCCCTCGCCCGCCGGCACGGCGCGGACGTGCCGCTGTGGATGACGGAGTGCGGCGCGTTCCAGACCGCCCGCCCCGGACAGGATCTGACACCCGCCGAACAGGCCGTCCAGGCCCGCTACGTGGTGCGTTCCATGGTGGAGGGACTGGCCGCGGGCAACGCCCGCCAGTTCTGGTTCGCGGCCCCGCCCCTGTACGACGACGGCGTCTGGTTCGGCCTGCTGGACCGCGCGTTCGACCCGCTGCCCGCCTACAGCGCCCTCGCCGCGCTCACCTCCCTCCTCGGCGCGGCCCACTTCGTCGGCCCGGCCCGCCGACTGCCCGCCGGGGCCCGGGGGTTGGTCTTCGACACCGGACGCGGCGAGCTGGTCACGGTGGTCTGGGCGCCCCGGCCGGTGCGCGTAGGGCTGCGGGGGACGGCGTACGACATCATGGGCCGCCGCCTGCGCGGGAGCGGCCCGCTGACCGCCTCGCCCGACCCGCTCTACGTCGTCTCCCGTGGCGCGGGCCCGTCCCCCGCGCCGGAGTCGGCCGCCCGCACCCTCTCCGACGCCGAGCACATCGTGCTCGTCCAGCGCTTCTCCGCCCGTGACGCGGCCCCCGGCAAGGAGGACGGGGACGCGCCGGCGCCGTACGGCTACCGCCTGGGCCGCCGTACGCGGATGCGGGTCGAGGTCTACAACTTCTCCGCCGAGGCGCGGACCGTGACGGTGACGGCCGGTTCGCCGGGCGGAGGCTGGTCGGTGCGGGCGCGCGCGGGGACGCGGGTGCGGGTGGCCGCCCGGGGGCGTGCGGGCGTCGACTTCGTGGTGACGGCGGGGAGTTCGGTGCCGCGCCGGGTGGACCGGCGGCTGTCGTTCGGCGCGGTGCTCGAAGACGGCTCCGGAGGCGGCTCCGACGGTGGCCGGCAGGTGCCCAAGAGCGTGGCGCTCGTGCACCTGAAGTAGGCGCCCGGGTACCCGGCGTAGGCGTTCGGGGCGGCGAAAAATCAGAGTTAACGGCGGTAACACCGCAGGTCAGCGAAGTAAGCGCATACCGACCAATCAGTTTGGTGAAACCCTTCTCGGTCGTGCCTACCTGCGAGTAGCGTGCGTCACTCCGTTCGCCCAAGGAGTACCGGGATGTCCTACGACCCACCGCCGTACGCCACTTACCCGTGGCAGCCGCCCGCCCCGCCCGAGCCCGTCGAGCGACGGCCCCGCCACCGGACCGCGCTCGGGCACCACAGCGACCTGCGGCTCCTGCGCAGCGCCTACCGCTGGCAGCGGCGCACGGCCACGCTCACCGCGCTCGGCTACTTCACGCTCTTCCTGATCCTGTCCGCGTTCGCGCCGTCCTTCATGGCGGGCACGGTCGCCGGCGGACTGCCCACCGGTCTGCTGCTCGCCCTGATCCAGGTGCCCGTCACCTGGCTGGCGGTCGGCCTCTACGAGCACACCGCCCGCCGTCACGTCGACCCCCTCGCGGACCGCATCCGCAAGGAGTCCGCGCTGAACGCCAAGCGGGAGGAGGCGGCACGGCGATGACCGGCTTCGACGACTCCTCGCAGGCGATGTCCCTCGTGGCGTTCTCCACGGTCGCCACCATCACCCTCCTGCTGTGCGTGATGACCGGCCCCGACAGCGACGACCTCGACGAGTTCTACACGGGCTACGGCTCCCTCTCCCCGATGCGCAACGGCCTCGCCATCGCGGGCGACTACATCTCCGCCGCGACCGTCCTCGGCACCGGCGGCGTCATCGCGCTCTACGGCTACGACGGCGTCGTCCTCGCCCTCAGCACGGCCCTGTCGCTGATGCTGCTGATGTTCCTGCTGGCCGAACCCCTGCGCAACGCGGGCCGGTTCACCATGGGCGACGCGCTGACCCGGCGGACGCCCGGCCGCGCCGTCCGGATGACGGCGTGCGTGGTGACCCTCGCCGCGCTGCTGCCGCTGATGCTGGTGCAACTCGCCGGCACCGGGCAGCTGCTGGCGTTCATCCTCGGCTTCTCCGGCGACTCCCTGAAGACCGGCTGCATCATCGGCCTGGGCGCGCTGATGATCAGTTACGCGGCGATCGGCGGGATGAAGGGCACCGCCCTCATCCAGATCCTGAAGATCGTGATGCTGCTCGGATCGGGCGCCGTCGCCTCCGTACTCATCCTGAACCGGTTCGACTGGAACCCAAGCACGCTGTTCGACACCGCGGCCGACAACAGCGGGGTGGGCTCCGCCTTCCTCAGCTCGGGCCTGCAGTTCGCCGGCGGTCCCCATCCCCGCCTCGACATGATCACCGCACAGCTGGCCGTGGTCCTCGGCGGCGGCTGTCTGCCGCACGTCACCATGCGCATGTACACCGCCTCCAGCGCCCGTCAGGTGCGCCGCTCCATGTCCTGGGCGGTGGCGTCGGTCGCGCTGTTCGTCCTGGTCATCACCGTCGTGGGGTTCGGCGCCACGGCGTTGATCGGCCGGGAGGTGATCGCGGGGGCGGACCCGCAGGGCAACACGGCCTATCTGCTGGGCTCCCGGGCGGCGTTCGGCGAGGACGTCTCGACCGCCGAGACCCTGCTCTTCACCACCGTCACGACGGCGATCTTCCTCACCCTGCTCGCCTCGGTCGCCGGAATGATCCTCTCCTGCGCCAACTCCCTCGCCCACGACGTCTTCGCGGCCCGCGCGCACGAGATGTCCGAACGCCGCGAGATGCTGCTGGCCCGCCTGTCGGCCCTGGCGGTCGGCGTCCCCGCGATCATCCTGGCCACCCTGGTCCAGCACCGCAGCCTCCAGCCCCTGGTCACCCTCTCCTTCTGCCTCGGCGCCTCCGCCCTGGCCCCCGCCCTCGTCTACAGCCTCTTCTGGCGCCGCTACACCCGAACGGGCCTGCTCTGCACGCTCATCGGCGGCTCCGCGGTGGTCCTCGTCCTGATGCCGGGCACCAACCTCGTCTCGGGCTCCCCGGTATCGGCCTTCCCCGGCGCCGACTTCAACTTCTTCCCCTTCACCACCACCGGCCTCGTCTCCATCCCGGCCGGATTCCTCCTCGGCTGGCTGGGCACGGTGGCCTCCGGCCGGCGGAAGTCGGAGGAGCAGAGGAAGCAGTACGAGGCGGTGGAGGGGTGGATCCTGGCGGGGGCGGTGCGGAAGGGGAGTTGAGGCGGAGTTGACGACGCGGAGTTGACGACGCGGAGTTGACGCCCGCACCACCGCGGGCAGGCGGGCGTCCGCCTCAGGATGGCGTCCCGCCGGGTGGTGTAGCCGATCAGCGGACCGGAACTCGCAGGTCACGCCGGGCACTTCGGCCGACTGGCGCCCTCCCGGCGTCTGATCGGGCGCCTTCGCGTGACGCGCCCGGCGGAGAGATCGTCGCGAGCCGGATACCGGACGGCAAGGCGCACGATCGCTTACACCACCTCGCGGGACGCGACCCGCCGCAGCGCACCCCTGGCGCGGGAAGCCTCACTCCGTCGCGGCCCGTCCCGTGAGCGCCGACAAGCTGCTTCGCACGTGCTCCATCTGCGCCTGCATGTCGTCCCACCTCGCCCCGTGCTCGCGCAGCACCCGCTCGGTCTCCCGGGCGATCCGCTCCTCCCGCGCCCGGGCCTCGGCGACGATCTCCGCCGCCCGCAGCCGGGCCTCCTCCTGCCGTTCCCGCCCGGAGAACTCCGCCGCGGCGAATGCCTGCTTGGCCTCCGACAGCGCGGCCTCGGCGCGGGCCACCCGCTCGGCGACGCGTGCGTCCACCGCGGCGGTCCGCTCCCGCGCGGAGTCCTCCAGCTCGGCCAACCGCTCGGCCTGCTCCCCGGCCTGCTCGGAGAGCATCGCGGTGGTGCGCTGCCGTACCTCGCGCAACGCGGCGAGCGCCTCTGAGCGCCCCTCCTTCACCTCGCGCCGGGCGGAGATCCGGATCTCGTCCGCCCGGGCACGCGCCGCGAGCAGGCGCCGCTCGGCACGTTCGTCGGCGTCGGTACCGAGGGCGTCGGCCTCCGCCCGGGCGGCCTCACGCACGCCGTCCGCGTGCGCCCGCGCCTCCTCCACGACCCGCCGCGCCTCCCGCCGGGCGCGTTCCCGCACGGCGTCGGCCTCCTCCTGCCCGAGCGCGAAGAGCCGCCGCGCGCCCTCGCCGAGCGACTCGTAGGTCTGCGGGGCGAGCCGGCCCACGACCTCCCGCATCCCCACGGCCTCCGCCTCCATCTCCTTGGCGAGGACGGTCAGCCGGGCGGCGCGCTCCCAGGCGTCGTCGCGGTCCCGGGACAGGGCACGGGCGTACGCGTCGACCTGGTCGGGGCGGTAACCGCGCCCCCGTCCGGCCACGAACCCATGGGACGACGCCGCTGCGCTGCTCATCCTGGAACCCCTCTCCGCCGAACGGACGCGGCACGATGCCGGCGCGCACATCTTGATATATCGGACGGAAGTGTTCATAACGCGACACTCCGCGCGCAGGTTACGGCCACGCACGTACAGAGCACGGTCACGCCCGCACAGGAAAGGGCCGGACCCGGTCACACGACCGGGTCCGGCCCTTCACGCACGATCCTGCGTGTTCCTGCGCGTTCCTGTGCGGCAAGCAGGCTGTTCAGGCGCGGGGCGTCACAGCAGCCCGTCCCACATCTGCTCCAGCAGCACCGACCACCAGCTCTCCGGCGAACCGAGCGCCGCCGGGTCGAGGGCGGCCAGCTGGACCTGGAAGTCGACGGTCCAACGGCCCGCCTGCTCCTGGTTCAGACCGAAGCGCAGCCGCCACATACGGCCGAGCAACCCCAGGCACCGCTGGAACTCGGGCAGCCCCGTGTTCACGAACTGCGGCGGCACGGACGCACCGCCCGGCCCCGCCTCCACGGGCACGGCCACGATGTTCGCCGTGCCGTACTGCACGCAGATCGCCCGGCCGAAGTCGCTGCCCATGACGAGGTACGAGCCCGCGTCCGGGGCCGGCTGCACCCCGCGCTCGGCCGCCAGCTCCGCCAGCGTCGGCACCGGCCGCCCCGGCTGGGCCTGTGCCCAGAAGAACGGCCCCATGTCCATCGGCAGCCCCGCCGCCACCAGCGAGTGCGCCACCACCGGCGGCACGCCCTGCCGGGACACCGCGGCCTGCTCGAACCGGAAGATCCCCGGCCCGAACGCACCCGCCAGCTCCTGCCCGATCGCCTCCGGGGGAACCGGCGGAACCGGCGGCACCGGCTGCAACGGCGCCCGCACCGGGGCCGGACGGGCGGGCCCGTCGGCGACCTGGTGCAACTCGCCCTGGTGGGCGAGCAGTTGCCGCATGCCCTGCTGCCGGCTCGCGTGATCCGTGCCGTACGGCGCGATCGAGGTGATCCGCGCCTGCGGCCACTGCTCCCGGATCATCCGCGCGCAGTACGCGCCCGGCAGCTCGCACGACTCCAACTCGGTGTGCAGCTCAAGCACCTGGTCCGGCGGCACGTTCATCGCGCGCAGCTCGTGAAAGATCTGCCACTCCGGGTGCGGCGTCCCCGGCGCCGAACGCCGGATCAGCTGCTGCTCCGACCCGTCCTGCGCGCGGTAGCGCAGCACGGCCTGGTAGCCGGGGCCGACCGTCGGCTGCCCCTGCGGCGGATAGCCGTACGACGGCTGCTGCCCGGGGCCCGGCGGCGGAGGCGGCGGCATCGCACCCGGCGGCACGGCACCCGGCGGGGGCATCGAGCCGGGCGGCGGCGGAGGCATCGCCCCGGGCGGCATCGGCTGCGGCGCACCGGGAGGCGCGATGGGGGCGCCGGGAGCCATACCGGGCGCACCGGGGGCCCCGGGAACCCCGGGGGCCTGCGGCGGTGGAGGCACACCGGGACCGCCCACCGGGGGCCCGGCCAGCATGGTCTCCGCGTGATGCACGGCCCCACGCGGACCCCCGGAGGAGCCCTGCGCACCAGGACCGGCCGGGGCGCCGGGAGGCTGGGGAGCACCGGGCGTGCCCGGAGCGCCGGGAGGATGCGGAGCTCCCGGGGCGCCGGGGGCACCCGGAGCGCCAGGGGGCCCGGGCGGCTGCGGCCCGCCCCCGCCGGGGCCCATCCGCCCGGGATCGGCCAGCATCGTCGCGGCATGGTGAACCCCACCCGGCGGCGTACCACCGGGCACTCCGGGAGCACCGGGAGGATGCGGAGCGCCGGGCGGGTTGGGCGCGCCGGGAGCCACCGGCCCACCGGGTCCCGCAGGTCCGTCCGGACCGAGAGACGAGACGAGCTGCGTCGGCACATACCCACCCGCCGGCGCACCCGGCGCCCCGGGCGGTGCGGGCGTGCCCGCCTGTCCCGCTCCCGGCACCCCGGGCGCACCCGGCGGAGGCGGCGGGTTGGAGCCCGGCCGACGCGGCGGAGGCGCCGCCTTGCTGGTCGCGGCATCGGCGATGTCCGCGGCGTTCGGAGCACCCCCCGGAGCACCCCCCGGAGCAGCGGCCCCGGGAGCCTGCGGATAGCCGTACGACGACGCGGGCGGCGCGGGCGGAGGCGGAGGTGTGGCACCAGGGCCCGGGCCCTGCGGATAGCCGTAGGCAGACGCAGCCGGCGAAGGCGGAGGCGGCGTCGTGCCCGGGGCGTTCGGTGCGTTCGGGTCGTCGACCGCCGGAGCGACCGCTGTCGACGGAAGCCGGCTGCCGCCGGACATCAGCGCGGTCTGGGCGTCCGGCGTCGCCGCGGGCGGCCGGTCCTCGGCCTCGTCACCGCTCAGCGGCGGCGAGAACACGGTCGCGGGCAACGGCACGGAACGGTCCTCCTCCGTACCGGCGTTGGTGTCCGTCCCGGCCCACGGAGTGGCCCCGGGCGGCACACCCGGCGCCCCGGAGGGCCCGGAGGAAGAAGGGGAAGGGGAGGGAGAGGGAGCCGGAGGGAACGGCGGCGAAGCGGAGGCGGCGGCAGCCGCGCCCGACCCCGGCACACCGGCCTGCGTCTCGGGCAGCGAATTCCCCGCAGCCCCGCCGGAGGCACCCGCGCCCGCACCCCGCCGGTCCGGAATCCCCAGCTTGTCCGCCGCCTCCTGCAACCACTCCGGCGGACTCAGCAGGAACGACGTCTGATTGAGGTCGACCCGGGCCGCGGGCGCCGGTACCGCGTCGGCGACCTCGTCGGCACGGCCGTACTCCTCCTCGTACCGGCGAATCACCTCGCCCACCGGCAGGGACGGCCACAGCGTGGCCTCGCCGCTGTCCCGGGCGATCACCAGCCGCTGCGCGCCGCCGTCGGAGCGCGGCCCGTCCGCGCGGTCCTCGGCCCACACCACGAACCCGAGATCGAACTCCCGCACCCGCACCTCACGGTGCTGGTACGCCGGCACGTCTCCGTTGATCCACTCCTCGGCGCGCTCCTGCGCCTGCGCGAAGGTCACCATCGTCCAGCTCACTCCCCCACCGAAGACGCGGACGCCGAGGACGCCGCCGCGGACGCCCCCGCAGGCACCGACCGCGCGAACCCGCCGTCCACCATCAGGTTCGCCACCGTCTCCAGCTCCGGCGGATTGCCCGCCAGCCGGGACAGGAACCCGTCGAAGTCCTCACCGCACGGCAGCAGCAACCGCTCCACCCGCTCCGCCGGCGGCGTGGACGGGTCCACGTCCCGCGCGTCGTCGTAGGCGCAGAACCACACCGAACCGGCCCGGTCGCCCTTCACCTTCACGGCCAGCAAACCGCCCTGCACGAAACCGACCCCCAGGTAGTCCTTGGTCAGATGGTCCCGCAGGCACTTGTTGACGTAGACCAGATCGTTGACCGCGGCCTCGTCACGCACCGTGAAGAACGGCTGGTCGACCAGCAGCCCCAACTCGGCGTCCAGGGCGGCCCCCACGGGCGCGCACCCGCCGGCCGCCTTCAGGAACGACCGGTAGGCGCCCGGCAGCCGGTACCCGAGGTCCTCCTCGACGCCCAGCACCTGCGACTCGGTCACCGCCACACCCGACTTCGGCAGCCCGAAATGCGCCGGACGCGTCTCCTGCAACGGCCGTGTGCCCCGCTTGCCCTGGTCCACCGCCGCCGTCGCGACACCACCGTGGTGCCGCAGCAACGCCTTCACCTCGACCGGGACCAGTTCCAGGCGCCGCGAACCGACCACGTGATGCCACGTCCAGCCGTGCGGTGTCGCCACCGCCGGCACCGTGTCCCACAAGTCGTGTCCGGTCGCCGCCAGCGCCGCGTTCGCCGACACGTAGTCCGTCAGCCTGAGCTCGTCGACGCCGAAACCCTCCGGCGGATCGGCGATCTCCACGGCCGCACGCGCGTACGCGGAGAAGTCGGGGTAGCCGTGCTCGTCCACCCGCACCCCTCTGGGGTGACGGGCCGCCCGGACCGGATCCGGGAAATGCACGACCTGCCCGGCGTAGGCCGCGTTCGGCGGCGCGGCTTGCTGCCCGAGCCGACCTGTCGTCATGGCGGTTGCCCCCTGCGGCACTCTGGTACGGCCCGCAGTGACCCTCTTCGGCCACTACGCCCCGTATGGACTGACTCCTCCGTCTCCACGCGTCAACCGCGTGGATCGCGGTGCCGACAGCCTATGCGGTACGACGACACCGGTCACCGGGCACCGGTCAGCACCCCTCCGCTTCCGTGACCTGCCGTCACCCCGTCGTGACGGACCGCCCAAACCCGGGCGTGTCGCAGCGCCCCAGCTTCCGCACCAGCCACGGCATTTGGCAGTCTGTGGCATCCGGGGGATGCTCGGGAGGGGATGATGATCATGAATGCGACGCAGACGGGTCCACACCCGGGACCGCGGCCGGGTACGCCCGGCGATCCCAGGAACGCCGGCCGCACGGCCCACCACCACGGCGCCTCGGGCGACCCCCGGGTCGGCTGGAGCAGCGCCGAGACCCCGCACACGCCCACCCTGCGTCACCGTCGCGACGGCATACTCCCGACCATCGCCGCCGCCCTCTCCGTCCGCGGCGCCACACTCACCGGCACCGCCGCCCGCGGCGACCAGCCCCCGGCCCTGCACCCGCTCGTCCAGGACTTCCTCGACACCCTGCCCAGCGACCGGCGCGACCGCTTCACCGGCCGCTGCGCCGAGACCATGCTCATCTCGCGCCACATCGCCGCCGTCGACGCCACCCGCAGCAAACGCGCCGCCCGCAGACCGATGACCAACGGCGAGGCCCGCAAAGCCCTCAAGCAGGCGAAACTCACCGCCCGGCGCATCCGCGAGGACGGCGACCCCCTGCACGGCAGCTTCGCCGCCCCCTGCCGTGCCTGCACGGCCCTCAGCGACCACTTCGGCGTCTACATCGTCGATCCCACGACGGAGCGCTGACCCCACCCCCACGCACGACGATCCACAACCGCACACCGCAACGCAGAGCAAGCCGCACCGCGGCGGCCTCCACCGGCGCCGCGCCGCGATCCCATGACCTCGACGAACGAAGGGCAGATGCACACCGACCGCACCTCGACCACCCGCTTCGCCGTCCCCGTCGACGCCGCCCTGCGCGCCGCCGGCTGGCACCCCGGCCGCTGGGACATAAAACAGGCCGAGATCTGGGCCGACGCCCTCCGCGAGCACGCCTCACCGGCCGGACACCGGCACGCCGTCTTCCCCGCCGCCGTCGAGGCCTGGGCCGAATTCGGCGGACTCCATCTCACCCCCGCGGGCACCGGTCGCCAGGTCGCCCCCGTCAACCTCCACTTCGACCCCCTGCACGGCCTCCACATGGCCCGCACCCTCGGCGACCTCGGCCGCGCCCTCGACACCGAGGTCTGCCCGCTCGGCGCCGAGACCGACACCCAGGCCCTGCTCGCCATGGACACCGAGGGCCGCGTCTACGCGCTGGACCACACCGGTGACTGGTACCTCGGCCCCGACCTCGACCAGGCCCTGGTCTGCCTCGTCTCGGGCACCACCCCCACCCGCCTCACCGCGGGCTGACGACGGGTCTCGGAAGGCGGCCCCACAAGGCCCGCACCCCCCGCCGAGAACCCGGGAACACGGCCTACGCCGCGGGAATCACCGCCGGAACCCGGAACCCGGAACCGGGAAAAGGCAGGCCGCGCCGGGCACCCGGAGAAGACGGCCTAAGCCGCCGCAATCACCGCCGACACCCAGAACCCCCCGCCTACGCCGCCGGAATCACCGCCGACACCCGGAAACCCCCCGCCTCCGTCGGCCCCGACACGAACACCCCGCCCAGGGCGACGACGCGCTCCTTCATCCCCACCAGACCGTTCCCCCCCGACGGCAACCGGGCCGCGGACGGCGACACCTCACCCGGCGGCTCGTTCTCCACCTGCATCGCGATCTCCGACCCGCGGTGCGCCAACCGCACCCGCGTCTTCGCCCCCGCCGCGTGCTTGTGGACGTTCGTCAACGCCTCCTGCACCACCCGGTACGCCGTCTGCTCGACCTCCGCCGCGTACGTCCGGGAGTCGCCCTCCACCGACAGCTCCACGACCATCCCCGCGGCCGCCGACTGCCCCACCAGCACATCCAGGTCCGACAGACACGGCCCCTCCGCCGCACCCTCGTCGCCGACCGCCCGCGAAGCCGCCGCCGCGGCCGCCGCCCCCACCGCGGCCAACGGCACACTCCGTCCCCGCACCGGGCCGCTCTCACTGCCGCTGCGCAGCACCCCGAGCATCTCCCGCAACTCGGTCAACGCCTGCCGCCCCATGTCACCCACCAGCGCGGCGTTCTTCACCGCCTTCTCGGGATCCTTCCGGGCGACCGCCTGAAGCGCCGCCGCGTGCACGACCATCAGGCTCACCCGATGGGCCACCACGTCGTGCATCTCCCGCGCGATTCGCGTCCGTTCCTCGCCCCGCGCCCACTCGGCCCGCTCCTCGGCCCGCTCGGCCAGCAGCTGCAACTCCCGCTCAAGACTGTCCGCCCGCTCCCGCAGACTCTCCATCAGCCGGCGCCGCGCCCCCACGTACATGCCGAGCAGCAGCGGCGGTGCCGTCATCCCGATCGCCGTCGTGATCGAGATGAACGGAACGAACCAGTCCCCCAGATCCAGATTCGCCCGGCCGGGACTGCGCCCCACCCGCACGAACATCACGATCAGCATCCCGACCAGCGACATCCCCGCCAGCGAGGCGATGATCCGGCGCGGCAGCTCCGACGCGGCGAGCGTGTAGAGGCCGACGATGCCCATCAGATAGCCCATCTGGGCCGGCGTGATCGCGATCGACACCAGCACGACGGCGATCGGCCACCGCCGGCGGATCAGCAGCACCCAGCCGGCCATCACCCCGAACGTGATCCCCGCGACCATCGGGATCCCCGCGTCGTCCGCGAACCGGACCCCCTCCACGCCGCACTCCAGCGCGGACACGAAAGCCAGGCCCACATCCAGTACCGCGCTTCGCCACCGCGTCCACCACCACGGCCCTCCCCGGGCCGTCTCGGCGTCTTCCCCCGTCGTGGTCATGCCTCCAGCCTACGGGCGTCCACCGTCCCTTTTCCGGCGAGTTTCCGTGACTGGCCTACACCACACCCCGTGACCCCCCGAACACGAAACAACCCGATATCCCTCGAACTGCTGAACCATCCCCTGTTCGACCCCGGAAGCGACGATTCCGCCCGGACGGTATGCCCATGGCACATTCACAGGGCAAGTACGCGGATTTCGAAGGCCTGCGCGAACAGGCGACCGCACTGCGGCGCGCAGGCCTCAGCCGACGCCAGATCCGCGACCGCCTCCACGTCGACAACAACGACATCCTCAACCGCCTCCTGGAGGGCGAGCCCCCGCCGGAATGGACGAAGCGCCCCAACGCGAAGGACGACCTCCGAGACAGGGCGAGGGAACTCCGACTCCAGGGCTGGACCTACGACCAGATCCAGGTGGAACTGGGCTGCTCGAAGAGTTCGATCTCACTGTGGGTACGGGACCTGCCGAAGCCGGAACGGAAACGGACTCGGGAAGAGGCCTCGGCAATCGCCAGGCGGGGCTGGGAAGCGACGCTGAGCAAACGCGAAAGGGAGCGGCAACAGACCAAGCAGGCCGCAGCCACCGCCATCGGTGACCTGTCCGAGCGCGAGCTGCTCATCGCGGGAGTCGCCCTCTATTGGGCCGAGGGAACCAAGGACAAGCCCCACGCCCGGCGCGAACGCGTCATCTTCGTCAACAGTGATCCCAACATGATCAGGCTCTTCCTGGCCTGGCTCGACCTAGTCGAAGTGGAACGAGACCGCATCAGATATCACGTGATGATCCACGAGTCGGCCGACGTGGAATCAGCCGAGGCATTCTGGGCCGATCTGGTCCAAGCGGACCGCAGCACCTTCGGCAAGACCGCTCTGAAGCGACACAACCCCAAGACCGTACGCAAGAACACCGGCGAGAACTACCGCGGCTGCCTCGCACTCACCGTGCGGCAAAGCTCGGACCTGTACCGTCGCATCGAAGGCTGGTGGTACGGCATAGTAGGGGCTGCGCTTACCACCGATCTAGAAAATCGGACATAAAAGGCGAACCATCCCGGGTCGTCTAAAGGCAGGACAAATGGTTTTGGTCCATTGAATGAGGGTTCGATTCCTTCCCCGGGAGCCCAACACCAGCGGGCCCTGACAGCAACGTCAGGGCCCGCACTCATATCCCCCACGAAACCCCCCGGTATCCTGCGGATGTCCACCCCCTCCCCAGAAGCCGAAGGGCAACCCCGTGAGCGCCATTCGCCCGGCAGCCGTCGTCGTTCTCGCAGCGGGTGAGGGCACCCGTATGAAGTCGGCCACACCGAAAGTCCTGCACGAGATCTGCGGACGCAGCCTCGTGGGCCATGTACTGGCCGCCGCACGGGAGTTGGAGCCCGAGAACATGGTCGTGGTCGTGGGCCACGCCCGGGAGAAGGTCACCGCGCATCTGACGGAGACCGACGCCGGCGTACGCACCGCCGTGCAAGCGCAGCAGAACGGGACGGGGCACGCCGTACGGATGGCGCTCGAAGAGCTGGGCGGGTCCGTCGACGGGACCGTTGTCGTCGTCTGCGGGGACACCCCCCTGCTCACCGGTGAGACGCTCCGGGCCCTCGCCGCGACCCACTCCGCCGACGGCAACGCCGTGACCGTGCTGACGGCCGAGGTCCCGGACGCGACCGGCTACGGGCGGATCGTGCGGGACGGGGTGTCGGGCGCCGTGACGGCCATCGTCGAGCACAAGGACGCGAGCGAGTCGCAGCGGGCGATCCGGGAGATCAACTCGGGGGTGTTCGCCTTCGACGGGCAGCTCCTCGCGGACGCGCTCGGCAAGGTGCGGACGGACAACTCGCAGGGCGAGGAGTACCTGACGGACGTGCTCGGCATCCTGCGGGAGGCCGGGCACCGGGTCGGTGCCTCCGTCGCCGGTGACCACCGCGAGATCGCGGGGATCAACAACCGCGTGCAGCTCTCCGAGGCCCGGCGGATCCTCAACGACCGGCTGCTGACGAGGGCGATGCTCGCCGGCGTCTCGGTCATCGACCCGGCGACCACCTGGGTCGACGTCGACGTCACCTTCGACCAGGACGCGGTCGTCCACCCGGGGACCCAGCTGCACGGGGCCACCCACATCGGCGAGGGCGCCGAGGTGGGCCCCAACACCCGGCTGACGGACACCCGTGTGGGCGCGGGGGCCCGGGTCGACAACACGGTCGCCTACAGCGCCGAGGTCGGCCCGCAGGCGAGCGTGGGTCCGTTCGCGTATCTGCGGCCGGGGACCCGGCTCGGGGCCAAGGGCAAGATCGGGACGTACGTCGAGACGAAGAACGCCTCCATCGGGGAGGGGACGAAGATCCCGCATCTGTCCTACGTGGGTGATGCGACCATCGGTGAGTACAGCAACATCGGTGCCGCGAGCGTGTTCGTGAACTACGACGGGCAGGACAAGCACCACACCACGGTGGGGTCGCATTGCCGCACGGGTTCGGACAACATGTTTGTGGCTCCTGTCACGGTCGGGGACGGCGCGTACACCGCGGCGGGATCCGTGATCACGAAGGATGTGCCGCCCGGTTCGCTGGCCGTGGCCCGTGGCCAGCAGCGGAATATCGAGGGTTGGGTGGCCCGGAAGCGTCCGGGGAGCGCTGCGGCGAAGGCCGCGGAGGCGGCTTCCCGGGAGGGCGAGCGCGAAGGCTGACCGGAAACAGGTGCGCCGAAGTCGTCGTACCGTGATAAGTGCACACCCGCACCCGACCAGCTGTGACGGCCCGCCGCGCCCAGCGGCGCGATCTTCCGTCCGCCGGCTGAGACACCTCTGAGGAGACAGTGCTGTGACCGGGATCAAGACGACCGGCGAGAAGAAGTTGATGTTCTTCTCCGGCCGCGCCCACCCCGAGCTTGCCGAGGAGGTCGCCCAGCAGTTGGGTGTCGGGGTGGTTCCGACCAAGGCCTTCGACTTCGCCAACGGCGAGATCTACGTCCGCTACCAGGAGTCGGCGCGAGGTGCGGACTGCTTCGTGATCCAGAGCCACACGGCTCCGATCAACCAGTGGATCATGGAGCAGCTGATCATGATCGACGCGCTGAAGCGTGCGTCGGCCCGCTCCATCACGGTCATCGTGCCGTTCTACGGTTACGCGCGGCAGGACAAGAAGCACCGTGGGCGTGAACCGATTTCGGCGCGTCTGATCGCGGACCTGATGAAGACGTCGGGCGCGGACCGCATCCTGACCGTCGATCTGCACACGGACCAGATCCAGGGATTCTTCGACGGTCCGGTGGATCATCTGTTCGCGCTGCCGCTGCTGGCGGACTACGTGGGCGCGAAGGTCGACAAGGGCAAGCTGACGGTGGTCTCGCCGGACGCGGGCCGGGTGCGGGTCGCGGACCGCTGGTGCGACCGACTGGGTGCCCCGCTGGCGATCGTGCACAAGCGGCGTGACAAGGACGTCGCCAACCAGGTCACCGTGCACGAGGTGGTCGGTGAGGTGAAGGGCCGCGTGTGCGTCCTGGTCGACGACATGATCGACACGGGTGGCACGATCTGCGCGGCGGCCGACGCGCTGTTCGCGCACGGCGCCGAGGACGTCATCGTGACGGCGACGCACGGTGTGCTCTCCGGTCCCGCCGCGGACCGGCTGAAGAACTCCCGGGTGAGCGAGTTCGTGTTCACGAACACGCTGCCGACGCCGAGCGAGCTGGGCCGGGACCTGGACAAGCTGACGGTGCTGTCGATCGCGCCGACGGTCGCCAACGCGGTGCGTGAGGTGTTCGAGGACGGTTCGGTGACGAGCCTGTTCGACGAGCAGTAGAGATCGTTTTGGGTGCGGCCTCCCGCTCCGAGTAGACTGCTGAAGTTGCTCGGCGAGGGAGGCCGTTCTCCGTTTCTACGACGGTGGACCGGCTGTCCGTTATCGACGCGCTCTTCGTAGCAGGCCGTTCGTGGCCGGGTGACCACGTCCGTCTCTATCTCTACGAGGAGTGATCCCTATGTCCGAGGTGAAGATCGCCGCCGAGACCCGTACCGAGTTCGGCAAGGGTGCGGCCCGCCGTATCCGCCGTGACAGCAAGGTTCCCGGTGTTCTCTACGGTCACGGTTCCGACCCGATCCACCTGACCCTTCCGGGCCACGAGCTGCTGCTGGCGCTGCGTACCCCGAACGTCCTGATCGCGCTGGACATCGACGGCAAGTCGGACGAGCTGGCGATCCCGAAGTCCGTGCAGCGCGACCCGATCAAGGGCTTCCTGGAGCACGTCGACCTTCAGCTGGTCACGCGCGGCGAGAAGGTCAACGTCGAGATCTACGTGCACACCGAGGGCGACCTGGCCCCCGGCGCCTTCCTGCTGGAGCACGTCCTGAACGCGCTTCCGGTCGAGGCCGAGGCCACGCACATCCCCGAGTCCGTCACGGTCTCCATCGAGGGCCTGTCGGCCGGCGACTCCATCCTCGCCAAGGACATCCCGCTGCCGTCGGGCACCAAGCTGGGCGTCGACGGTGACACCGTCGTCCTCCAGGTCCTGGCCGCGCAGGCCGAGGAGGCCGCCGCGGACGCCGAGGGCGAAGAGTCCGCCGAGGCCTGATCCTCGCCTTCGCCGTTTCGTCAGCCGCTGTTCCCGTCGGGGACGGCGGCTGGCGCATATCAAGGAGAGATGGACGTGACGACCGATGCAGGCGCCCCCTGGCTGATCGTGGGGCTGGGGAATCCGGGGCCGGAGTACGCGGCCAACCGGCACAACGTCGGCTTCATGGTGGCCGATCTGCTCGCGGAGCGGGTGGGGGGCCGGTTCAAGCGGGCCGGCAAGGCGCAGGCGCAGGTCGTGGAGGGGCGGATCGGGCCGCCGGGACCGGGGAGCCGGCGGGTGGTGCTGGCGAAGCCGATGTCGTACATGAACCTGTCGGGCGGGCCGGTGAACGCGCTGAAGGACTTCTACAAGGTGCCGGTGGCGAACGTCGTGGCGATCCATGACGAGCTGGACATCGACTACGGGGTGCTGCGGCTGAAACTGGGCGGCGGTGACAACGGGCACAACGGGCTGAAGTCGATGACGAAGGCGTTCGGCGCCGACTACCACCGGGTGCGGTTCGGGATCGGGCGGCCGCCGGGTCGTATGCAGGTGGCGGACTTCGTGCTGAAGGACTTCTCGTCGGCGGAGCGCAAGGAGCTGGACTACTTCGTGGACCGGGCGACGGACGCGGTGGAGTGTCTGGTGATCGAGGGGCTGGAGCGGGCGCAAAGCACGTACAACTCCTGACTTGTCACCCCCGGTGTTTGACTGACCGAGCGGGCATGGCCAATGATCCCCGCCATGCCTGCCACAGCCACCTCCTCCCGTCAGGCCCGTCAAGCACGCCAGGCCCGTCAGGTCTCGTCCGCCGCGCTGCGGTTCGGGCGGCTGGCGGCGATGGGGGCGGTGGCCGTGCTGATCCTGATCGCGGGGGTGTGGGGGTCCTGGGGGTCGGCGCAGTACGTGATGCTGACCAAGGGGCGGGAGCGCGGCACGGTCGAGGTGACGCGGTGCGGTGCGGACACCTGTACGGGGCCGTACACGCCGCTCTCGTCCGGGTCGCCGGCGCGGGAGCGGGTGGTGATCGAGCACACCGCGGCCGTCCGGAAGGGGCAGACCTACACGGTCGTGGTGAAGCCCGGTACCGGTGAGGTGGTGCGGTCGGGTCCGGCCGGGGTGCTGTACTCCTGGGTGCCGATGGGCGGCGCGCTGCTGCTGGCGTCGGTGGTGGTGGCCGGTGGGCTGCGGCGGACGCGGGTGGCGTGGGTGCTGGCGGGGTCGGGCGTCGCGTTGTTGACGGCCGCGTTCGTGACGATCTGAGGGGTTTCGGCGTTCTCGATTCCTGTGGGGGGATCGAGTGTTGCCTGTTCGTGATTGACCGGCGGTCAGTGCGAGCTGGAAGCTGAGCCGCCCCCTCCACATCTTCCCGTTCACATCTCGAAGATGGATCACTGCCCATGCGAACCCTCTCCCGCGCCGGCGCGCTGTGCGCCGTCGCCACGGCGGCCTTCCTGGCCGTCCCCTCCGCGCACGCGACCCCTCCCGGCGACAACGGCACCGTGAAGATCCACGACGCCTCCACCGGCGAGGAGCTCCGCAAGAACGAGCCGCACGTGTGCACCTTCTACCTCGACGCCTTCGGCTTCGACGCGGTCCAGGAGGTGGACTGGCACATCGAGGCCTGGGCGCCGACGGCCGCCGTCAAGGGCGAGACCGTGAAGTCCGGCGCGATCACGCTGGACGGCGACGGTCACGGCCGTACGCAGGATCTGTCGCTGCCCGACGGGCACTACAAGCTGTTCTGGAACTTCGACGGCGAGAAGGGGGCCGCCAAGCACAAGGTGTTCTGGACGGACTGCGAGGAGGAGGGCGGTGGCCCCGGTTCGACGCCGGGCACGTCCGCGTCCCCGTCGACGGCTCCGTCCGCCTCCGCGTCCACGCCGGGCGAGGGGACGGACGACGGCTCTCCCGAGCCGTCCTCGACCTCCTCCGCCGGGACGGCCGCGTCGCCGTCGCCGCAGGGCGGTGCCTCCGGCGACCTCGCGGAGACCGGCAGCGGCGCCCCGGTCGGCCTGCTGTCGGGCCTCGCGGCGGCGCTGGTCGCGGCGGGCGGCTACCTGGTGTTCCGCCGTCGTCGTAGCGCCTGATTCTCCCTACGACGGTGCCCCCGGCCTTCTGGTGAAGGCCGGGGGCACCGTCGTGTGCGACAGGGTGCTCAGCCGGTGTTGCGCAGGCCCGCGGCCACGCCGTTGACCGTCAGGAGCAGGGCCCTGGACAGCAGCGGGTCGGGGCTCTCGCCGGCGGCCGCGGCGTCGCGCTGGCGCTTGAGGAGGGTGACCTGGAGGTAGGAGATCGGGTCCAGGTAGGCGTCGCGGATGGTGAAGGTCTGCTTGAGGACCGGGGTGGCGTCGAGGAGTTCCTGTTCGCCGGTGACGCGCAGGACCTCGCGGACGGTGAGTTCGTGTTCGGCCCTGATGGTGTCGAACACGTGCTTGAGCTCGTCGGGGACGAGGGTGTCGACGTAGTGCTGGGCGATCCGCAGGTCGGTCTTGGCGAGCGTCATCTCGACGTTGGAGATGAAGTTGCGGAAGAAGTGCCACTGTTCGTGCATCTCGTCGAGCACGGTGTCGAGACCGGCTTCCCGCAGCGCCTTCAGGCCGGAGCCCACACCGAACCAGCCCGGCACGATCTGCCGCGACTGGGTCCAGCCGAACACCCACGGGATGGCGCGCAGTCCGTCGAGGGAGACGCCCGAGCCGGGGCGGCGGGAGGGCCGTGAGCCGAGGTGCAGGTCGGCGAGCTGGTCCACCGGCGTCGACGCGAGGAAGTACGTCGGCAGGTCCGGGTCCTCGACGAGCCTGCGGTACGCGGCGTGCGCGGCGTCGGAGACGACGTCCATCGCCGCGTCCCAGCGGGCCAGGGCCTCGTCGGACTGGCGGGGGGCGGTGTGCAGGGCGGAGGCCTGGAGGGTGGCGGCGACCGTGAGTTCCAGGTTCTCCCGGGCCAGCGACGGCACGAGGTACTTGTCGGAGATGACCTCGCCCTGCTCGGTGACCTTGATCTCGCCCTCCAGGGTGCCCCAGGGCTGGGCGAGGATCGCGTCGTGGGAGGGGCCGCCGCCGCGGCCGACGGTGCCGCCGCGGCCGTGGAAGAGCCTCAGCCGCACGCCGTAGCGGTGTGCCACGTCGCGCAGGCGGCGCTGGGCGCGGTGGATCTCCCACTGGCTGGTGGTGATACCGCCGAACTTGGAGGAGTCGGAGTAGCCGAGCATGACCTCCTGGACGTCCCCGCGCAGGGCGACGAGCCGCCGGTAGGAGGGGTCGGAGAGCATGTCCTCCAGGATCGTGTCGGCGGCCTTGAGCTCGTCCGTGGTCTCCAGGAGCGGCACGATGCCGATCCTGGCCCAGCCGGCGTGCAGGTCGACGAGGCCGGCCTCGCGGGCCAGCACGGCGGCGGCGAACACATCGTCCGCCCCCTGGCACATCGAAATGATGTACGACTCGATGACCTCGGGTCCGAAGACCTCCAGGGCCCGCTTGACGGTCTGGAAGACGCCGAGGGTCTTCTCGCCGGCCGCGTCGACGGGCGCCGGGGTCGGGCCCAGCGGCCTCCTGGAGCGCAGTTCCTTGGCGAGCAGCTTGGCCCGGTACTCGCGGGGCATGTCCACATACCGCCAGGACTCCTCGCCGAGGCGGTCGAAGAGCTGGCCGAGGGCATGGTGGTGGGCGTCGGCGTGCTCGCGTACGTCCATGGTGGCGAGCTGGAGGCCGAAGGCGCCCAGGGTGCGGATGGTGCGGTCCAGGCGGCCGTCGGCGAACAGGCCGCCGCGGTGCTCGCGCAGCGAGGTCTGGATCAGGGTGAGGTCCGCCAGCAGTTCGCCGGTGCCGAGGTAGTCGCGGCCCTCCTGGTGCGGGATGCCCTTGGCCAGGCGCGTCTTGGTGTTCTCCAGCTTCTGCCGGATGCAGGTGGCCTTGAGCCGGTAGGGCTCCTCGGCGTTGAGGCGCTTGTAGCGGGGGCTGATCTCCGGCAGGCGCTCCAGGTCGGTGCCGAGGGAGTCCAGGAGCTCGTCGGTGGCGCCGGTGTAGCGGATGGAGTTCGACAGGAAGCCGCGCAGCTCGTCGATCATCTCCAGGGCGTCGTTGATGCCGTGCTCGTGCTGGAGGATCAGGACGTCCCAGGTGACCTGGGGGGTGACGTTGGGGTTGCCGTCGCGGTCGCCGCCGATCCAGGTGCCGAAGGTCAGGGGGCGGGTGTCGTCGGGGATCCTGACGCCGACGCGCTCCAGTTCGGCCGTCAGGTCCTCCAGGACGTCGCCGACGGCGCCGGCGTGGAGTTCGTCGAGGTAGTAGATGGCGTTGCGGGCCTCGTCGGCGGGCTCGGGGCGGACGACACGCAGTTCGTCGGTCTGCCAGACGAGGTCGATGTTCTCGGCGAGGCGGGTGTCGTGGCGGCGGCGGTCCGACGCGATGACCGGGGTCTCAAGGAGCGCGGCGATGCGGCGGAGCTTGTTGAGGACCGAACGGCGGGCGGCCTCGGTGGGGTGGGCGGTGAACACCGGGCGAACGTTGAGGTTGGCGACCGTCTGGCGCAGGTGCTCGGGGTCGGCGTCCTTGAGGCGGTCGGCGGTGCGGGCGAGGAGGCCGCCCTCGGCGGCGCGCCGGGCGCGCAGTTCGCGGCCCCGGTGGACCTGCTCGGTGACGTTGGCCAGGTGGAAGTAGGTGGAGAAGGCGCGGACCAGCTTGGCCGCGGTCTGGAGTTCGGTGCCGCGCAGCAGCTCGGCGGCTGCCTCACCGTCCTCGCGGGTGAGGCGGCGGACCTTCTCGACCAGTTCGAGCAGCTCGGGACCCTCCTGGCGGACAAGGGTCTCGCCCAGGAGATCGCCCAGTCGCCTGATGTCGGCTCGCAACTCACTACTGGTGGTCATCTGGGACACAGTCTGGTCGTCGGCACTGCTCACAGGTGCGGCTCCTTGCAGTGTTGAAGCTCGTCCGAGAGGGAAGAATTGAGAGCGGACCGCGCTGTCCGACCGACACAAGGATAGGTGTCCGCGCTGCGGCGCAGGTGGTCGGGCTCTTGCCGAGGCGTATCGCGCTGCCATACTTACGATGCCGTAGGTTACGGAACCGTAGGAACGGTTACCCGGCCACTTTCACCTCCCTCGAAACCCCACAGGGGACGCGCATGACCTCAAGCTCCGATGTGATCGAAGACCCCTCCCAGGCGGCCGTCGACGCCGACGTGCCCTCCGCCACCCTGGGCGGCGAGCAGAAGCGCTCGATCGAGCAGATCACGCTGCTGCTCTTCATCATCGTGCCGTTCCTCGCCGTGCTGGCGGCCCTGCCGCTGGCGTGGGGGTGGGGCGTGAGCTGGCTGGACCTCGGCCTGCTGGTCTTCTTCTACTTCCTGGGCTGCCACGGCATCACGATCGGCTTCCACCGCTACTTCACCCACGGTTCCTTCAAGGCGAAGCGGCCCCTGAGGATCGCGCTGGCGATCATGGGGTCGATGGCGGTGGAGGGGCCGCTGGTGCGCTGGGTGGCCGACCATCGCAAGCACCACAAGTTCTCCGACGCGGAGGGCGACCCGCACTCGCCGTGGCGTTTCGGCGAGACGATCCCGGCGCTGATGAAGGGCCTGTGGTGGGCGCACATCGGCTGGATGTTCGACGAGGAGCAGACGCCTCAGGACAAGTACGCACCGGATCTGATCAAGGACAGGGCGATCCGGACGATCTCCCGGCAGTTCATCTTCTGGGCGATGCTCTCCCTCGCCCTGCCGGCGCTGATCGGCGGGCTGGTGACGATGTCCTGGTGGGGCGCGTTCACCGGCTTCTTCTGGGGCTCTCTCGTCCGGGTGTGCCTGCTGCACCACGTGACCTGGTCGATCAACTCGATCTGCCACGCGGTGGGCAGGCGGCCGTTCAAGTCGCGGGACCGTTCGGGCAACGTGTGGTGGCTGGCGGTGCTGTCCTGCGGCGAGTCCTGGCACAACCTGCACCACGCGGATCCGACCTCCGCGCGGCACGGGGTGGAGCGGGGCCAGGTGGACTCCTCGGCGCGGTTCATCCGCTGGTTCGAGATGCTGGGCTGGGCGTACGACGTGCGCTGGCCGTCACGCTCGCGTATCGATTCCCGCCGTATCACGGGTGAGGACGGTTCTCGACGCAAGAAGGAGACCGCCGAGGCGGCATGATTGACGCCGTGGCGACCGACTCCAGCAGCACCCCGAGCAACGAGAAGCCGCGGCGTGCGCGTCGCACCCGGATGACCGGTGCCGAGCGCCGCCAGCAGCTGCTGGAGATCGGCCGCACCCTCTTCGCGTCGAAGGGGTTCGAGGCCACGTCGGTGGAGGAGATCGCGGCGAAGGCCGGGGTCTCCAAACCGGTGGTGTACGAGCATTTCGGCGGCAAGGAGGGGCTGTACGCGGTCGTGGTGGACCGGGAGATGAGCCGCCTGCTGGACATGGTGACGAGTTCCCTCACGGCCGGTCACCCCCGGGAGCTGTGCGAGCAGGCGGCCTTCGCGCTCCTGGACTACATCGAGGAGTACACGGACGGTTTCCGCATCCTGGTCCGTGACTCCCCCATCCCCCAGTCGACGGGTTCCTTCGCGTCCCTGATCTCCGACATCGCCACCCAGGTGGAGGACCTCCTGGGCCGCGAGTTCAAGAGCCGCGGCTTCGACCCCAAGCTGGCCCCCCTCTACGCCCAGGCCCTCGTCGGCATGGTCGCCCTGACCGGCCAGTGGTGGCTGGACGTCCGCCGCCCGAAGAAGGCGGAGGTGGCGGCCCATCTGGTGAATCTCGCGTGGCACGGCCTGGACGGCCTGGAGGCAAAGCCGCGGTTGATAGGACGCCGGAAGAGCTGAATCACCGTGCCGCGTAGTGGCTTCGTGGGATCGTGGGCACGTGACGAAGGTGTCGATCAGTACAGCCCGCTCCCAGCTCGACGACTTGGTCAGGCGCGTGGCCGACGGGGGAGAAACCATCGGGCTCACCGCCGAGGGCCATGTGGTCGCACTGCTGGTCCCGCCCCAGGTCGTCGAGGACCTCGAGGACGACCTGGCCGTCGCCGACTACCGGCGGCGCAAGGCCGAAGGCGTGCTCGGAGAGGGCGTCCCACACGAGGAGGTCCGGCGCTTGCTGGGGCTGCGTCCGTGAGCTACGGACCATGGAAGTGGCCGAGTTCCCCAGACGGCTCCAGGAACTCCAGCCGGTTGCCCACCGGGTCCTCGGAGTAGAAGCGGCGGCGGCCCGGGAGGGTGTCGTCCCAGGTGACGGTCGCTCCTCGGGCCTCCAGGCGGGCCGCGTACGGCTCGATGTCCCGTACGCGCAGGCCCGGGTGGGCCTTCCTCGCCGGGCGGAAGTCCGTCTCGATGCCGAGATGGAGCTGCACCGCGCCGGCCTGGAACCAGCAGCCCCCGCGTGCGGCGAGCGCCGACGGCTTGGGGAGCTCCGTCATGCCGAGGACACCGGCGTAGTAGGCCCGGAGCCGGTCCTCGGAGCCGGGTGGGGCCGCGAGCTGGACGTGGTCGACGGCGACGAGCATCACGCCTCCTTGCGGGCCACCGCGAAGATGCGGCGGAAGGGGAACGGGGTGCCGTGCGCCCCCGCCGGATACGCCTCGCGCAGGGCGGCGCGGTAGGCGGTCAGGAAGTCCTCCCGGACCCCGGGGTCGTCGGCGAGCGCGGTGAGGACCGGGCGCAGGCCCGTTCCCTTCACCCAGTCCAGGACCGGGTCCTCGCCCTCCAGGAGATGGATGTACGTCGTCTCCCACACGTCGGCCGCGCAGCCCAGGTCGGCCAGCCGTTCCGCGTACGCCTGGGGGGTGTGGACGGCGTCGGCGTGGCGGAGGGTGTCGGCGAGACGGTCCTTGAAGCGGGCGGAGTGGGCGAGTTCGCGCATCAGCACATGGCTCGGGGAGTCGAAGTTGCCGGGCACCTGGAAGGCGAGCGTCCCACCGGGGACCAGGCCGGAGATCCAGTCCGCGAACCGGTCCACGTGGCCGGGGACCCACTGAAGGGTGGCGTTGCTGACGATGACGTCGTACGACTCCGTGGGCACCCAGGTGCGGACGTCGGCGCGGGCGAAGTCGAGGTGGCCGCCGCCGGGGGTGGGGCCGGCGTGGTCGACGTGGGCCTTGTCGAGCATCTCGGCGGAGTTGTCGTAGCCGGTGACACGGGCGGTGGGCCAGCGGGCGGTGAGCAGGGTGGTGACGTTGCCGGGGCCGCAGCCGAGGTCGGCGATGCGGGGCGCGTCGCCCGGCGGGTCCGGGATCCGGGCGAGGAGGTCGGTGAAGGGGCGGGCGCGGTGGCCGGCGTGACGCAGGTACTGGGCGGGATCCCAGGCGGGAGTCGTCATGGCATCCACCTTCCCCGCGCTTTTATCTCGATGTCAAGAGACTTCATGTCGACAGGCTTCATGTCAAGAGACTTCACATCGACACAACCACTACACTGATCGTCATGGAGGACGAGGTCGATCGGCTGGTCGCAGCATGGCGCCGGGAGCGCCCGGACCTCGACGTGGAGCCGCTGGAGGTGCTCAGCCGGGTGAGCAGGCTGGCCCGGCACCTGGACCGCGCACGTCGGCTGGCCTTCGCCGAGCACGGGCTGGAACCCTGGGAGTTCGACGTGCTGACCGCGCTCAGGCGCGCCGGGACGCCGTATCAGCTCTCCCCCGGGCAGCTGCTGACACAGACCCTGGTGACGTCGGGCACCATGACGAACCGCATCGACCGCCTCGCCAAGAAGGGCCTGGTGGAGCGGCTGCCCGACCCGAGCGACCGGCGCGGGGTGCTGGTGCGCCTGACGACCGAGGGCCAGGACCGGGCGGACCAGGCCCTGGCCGGTCTGCTGGACCAGGAGCGCGCGATCCTCGCGGAGCTCTCGCGCGCCCAGCGGGGCGAACTGGCCGGACTGCTACGCCAGCTGACCGCCCCGTTCGACAACATCCCCGGCTAGGTCCACGGGGCCGACGCCCGCGCGGCGGGCCAGGGCGACGGCGGCCAGGGTGCTGTGCACGCCCAGCTTGCCCAGCACGTTCTGCATATGGGTGCGGACGGTGTGCGGGGAGAGGAACAGTCTCTCCGCGACGGCCTTGCGGCCCAGCCCGGCGACCATGCAGCGCAGCACCTCCCGCTCGCGCGGGGTGAGCGACTCCACCAGCCGTTCGCTCTCGGTGCGGTGCTTGCGGGCGGCCGTCAGCTCGCGCAGCACACCGGTGAGCAGGGCGGGCGGCAGATGCGTCTCGTCGCGCAGCACCCCGCGGATGACGGTGAGCAGCCGGGACAGCGAGCAGTCCTTGGCGACCCACCCGGAGGCGCCGGCCTGAAGGGCGAGCGCGGCCCGGCGGGGATCGTCCTTCTCGGCGAGCACGACGATCCGTACGCCCGGCTGCCCGGCACGCACCCCGGCGACCAGCGATATGCCGTCGACGAGACCGTCCTCGCCCACCTCCTGGACCGGTACGGCGGGCCGGACGCCCGGCACGTTGCCGCCCAGGTCGGCGTCGACCAGCAGGACGTCGTACCGGCGGCCCTCGGCGGCCGCACGCTCCAGACTGCGCAGCGCGGCGGGACCGCTGCCCGCCGCGGAGACGTCGACGTCGGGCTCGGCCGCCAGTGCGGCTGCGAGCGACTCGGCGAAGATGCGATGGTCGTCGACGACCAGGACTCGGATGCGAACCACGAAACCCCCTTCCCCGATGCTCCTGACGGAGCAGGGGATACCCCAAGGTCGGGAAACGATGACCTGCGCGGGTACGACGCCCGGGGTCGACATCACCGCACGGCCGCCGCCGTGCAGAAACCGCTACCCCCACATCGGGCGTCGTACCCGACTGTCTCGCCCCCTGATCAGCACCGGCCCCCACCGGTGCTGTTCATCAGGGTACGGCCGGGGGGCAGGAGCGGAAGGTAATTTGCAGAACTGGCTGTCCGGCACGTTTATGGTGAGCCGCATGTTTCGCATCGAGACAGAAGTCGACAGGGAACGGCGCGATCTTCTTCGAAGTCGGCTTCGGGAGACCAACACGGCCGCCTCTCCCGTCCTGCGGGGCCTGCGCGGCACCCCCGGTGCGCGTGAGGTCCCGCTGCACGTCTGGGTGCTGGACGACGCCGGTGCGCTGGCCGGCGGTCTGGTCGGCCACACCTGGGCGACCTGGATGCACGTGACGTATCTGTGGGTCGACGAACGGCACCGGGGCTCCGGCCTCGGCTCCCGGCTGCTCGGCGAGGCGGAGCGGATCGCCCGGGACGGACGGGGCTGTGCGGCCGTACGCCTGGAGACCTGGGACTTCCAGGCGCCGGTCTTCTATCAGCGGCAGGGGTACGAGGTGGTGTGCGTGATCCCCGACTATCCGCCGGGGATCACGGAGTACACCCTCACCAAACGGCTGCGGTGAGTTCAGACGCGGAAGAGGTCGACCAGGGTGCTCCAGAAGCCCCTCTTCGGCGCCGGCTGTCCCGCTCGCGCGGGCTCGGCACCGGTCTGGACGCCCGGCTGCTCGGCCGCCGGCTGGGGCGCCGCGGTCTGGAGCGCCGAGACCATGCGGGTGGCCGGGGTCGGGGTGAACCGCACCGGCAGCCCCACCAGCGCGTGCTGGAACGGTCCCGGACGCCACTGCAACTCGTCGTCCGACGCGCCCAGGGTGAGGTCGGGCAGCGCGTTGAGGAGCCGCTCGATGGCGGTGACGGCGATGACCAGCGCCGGGTCCTTGGCCGGGCAGGCGTGCGGGCCGGCGCCCCAGGCCAGGTGGGCGCCCTTGTTGCGGGACTCCCGGGCCTCCTTGAGGGCGGGGTCGCTGTTGGCGCCGCCGAAGCTGATGACGACCGGGGTGTTCGCCTCGACGATCAGCCCGCCGAGGTCCACGTCCTGCACGGGGAAGTGCGTGGCGTAGTTGGCGATGGGCGGGTTGTTCCACAGGATGTGGTCGATGGCCTCCTCGACCAGCATCCCGGAGCCGCCCGCCCCCTCCTCCGACAGCAGCAGGTGCAGGGCGTGGCCGATGAGGTTGCGCAGGGGCTCGAAGCCGGCGCCCATCAGGATGATCAGCTGGTCCTTGAGCTCCTCGTCGGTCAGACCGGCGGGGTGCTGGATGAGCCAGGAGGTGACGTCGTCGGCGGGGCGGCGGCGCTTGATGGAGACCAGCTCCATCAGACCCGCGGTGAGCTCCTCGTTGGCGCGCTGCACGTCGACGCCGTCGAAGAAGGCGCCCAGCGCCCCGGTCAGGGTGTCGCCGATGTCGGCGGGGCAGCCGAAGAGCTTGTTGAACAGCAGCGCCGGCAGCATCTTGGCGTAGTCGTTGATCAGGTCGGCGCGGCCGCGTTCGCTGAACTGGTCGATGAGGAAGTCGGCGATGGGTTCGACGTCCCGGCGCAGCCGCCTGGTGTTGAGCCGGTCGAGGCTCGCGGTGACGGCCTGGCGCAGCCTGAGGTGCACGGCACCGTCGGTGTACAGGCAGTTGGGGCGGTAGGCCATCATCGCCAGGACCGGGCTGTCGAGCGGGACCCTGCCCTCGTTCAGGCCCTTCCAGCGGCGGGAGTCGCGGGCGAACAGGGAGGGGTTCTGAAGCACCCTGAGGGCCATCTCGTGCTCGACGACCAGCGTGGCGTCCACACCGGGGGCGAGTTCCACGGGTCCGGCCGGGCCGTGGGCGCGGACGAAGTCGTAGATCTGCTGCGGGTCGGCGGTGAAGGTGCCGTCGTGCATGGGGCATCTGGCGCCCGCGGCGGCGGGCGAGTGGTGAGTGTCCACGGGGGTGTCCTTTGGAGGTCCGGGCCTGGCGGCCCGGCCGGGGAGGAGGGATGTGGAAGGGGAGCCGACGTGCGAACCGGGGCTCTCACGCCGCGCGATCGAGCAGATGGCGCACGAGCGCGATCAGCGCGGTCGCGGACGACCGCTGGTCGCGGGCGTCGCAGTAGACGACGGGGGTGTCGGGCAGCAGGTCGAGGGCTTCGCGGATCTCCTCCTCCTCGAACCGGGTGCCCGCCTGGAAGCTGTTGACGGCGATGGCGTACTCGAGCCCGTACTCGTCGATCAGGTCGATGACGGGGAACGTCTCCTCCAGCCGGGCGGGGTCGACCAGGAGCAGCGCGCCGAGCGCGCCCCGGGCCATGTCCTCCCACAGCTGCATGAAGCGCTGCTGTCCGGGGGTGCCGAAGAGGTAGAGGACCAGCTCGTCGGTCAGGGTCAGGCGACCGAAGTCCAGGGCCACGGTGGTGGTCTGCTTGTCCGGCACGCCCCGCAGGTCGTCCACGTGCACGGACGCCTGTGTCATCTTCTCCTCGGTCCGAAGCGGCGTGATCTCCGAGAGCGATCCGATGAAGGTCGTCTTGCCCACCGCGAAATGCCCGACGACGAGGATCTTCGCGGCCGTGGTCACCGCGTCGGAGACGTAGATCGTGCCGGTCGACGGCTTCTCAGACGATGAGGGTTTCGAGTCCATGCAGAACCTTCTCGAGGGTCGCTCGGTCAGCGAGTTGGGCACGGGGCGGCGCGGCGCGGCGCAGGAGGTGTCCCTGCTCGAATAAATCGGTCAGCAGCAGTCGGGCCACGCCCACGGGCAGCGAGAGGTGACCCGCCACCTCGGCCACGGAGAGGTAGCCGCCCGCGCACAGCTCCCAGATGGCCCGGACCTCGGGTCCGGCCCCGAGCGGCATCTCCCGGTCGGGCGCCAGGGTGACCAGGGTGTGCAGGGCGAGATCGTCGGCGGACGGCAGGGTCCGGCCGCCGGTGATGACGTAGGAACGGACGAAGTCGCTGGTGACCGGAGCTTCCTCGCCGTGGCTGGTCATGCGTCCGCACCGGCGTTCAGTCGGGGCGCCGCGCTCATCGCCTCGCGCAGTGCGCTGACCGTCTTCTGCATCCGGAAGGACATCGCCTCCATGTCGACGTCCAGGGCGGCCGACACCGCCAGATAGGCGCCGCTGCCCGCGGCGACGAGGAAGATCCAGCCGCCGTCGAACTCGACCAGCGTCTGCTTCCAGGTCCCCTGCCCGCCGCCCACGAACCCGGCCACCGCGCGGCACAGGGACTGGATGGAACTCATCGCGGCGGCGTTCTTCTCCGCCTCGTCACGGCTGATGTCGTCGGAGCGCTGCATCAGCAGGCCGTCCGCGGAGACGAGGATCGCGTGGCGTGCCCCGCGCACCTCGAGCACACCGTTCAGTACCCACGTGAGGTCGGGATTCACTGGTTCTGGGATCCTTCCGTGTTGTTCGAGACCCGCCCGAGGTGCGTGCCGCGGGCGAACGCACCGATCCGCGAGGCGGTCACTTCGCTGTTCTCCGCATCGGCTCCGGAAGGCGCCGCCTGCTGCTGCTCCAGCTCCGGCTCCGGCACCACGGAGACGGCCCTGTTGCGCCGCCTGCGCCGGGGCAGTCCGCCGGTCGTCGTCCCGACGACGAGGGTCGGACCGGGCGCGGGTACGGCGGCACGCGGGCGCGCGGCGACGTCCTCCTCGTACTCGTGGTCGTCGTGCGAGGCGGCGGGCTGCGGCGCTTCGGTCGTCAAGAGGCCCTCCGGAACTCGGATGACGGCCCGCACCCCGCCGTAGGGGGAGACCGAGTCGACGGACACGGAGAATCCGTAGCGGGCGGCGAGCATTCCGCAGACGGCGAAGCCGAACCTGGGCGGGTCGCCGAGGCCGGTGATGTCGACGACACCCTCCGGCGACAGCAGAGCCGCCGCCCGGGCCTTGGTCTCCTGGCTCATGCCCACACCGGCGTCGTCGACGACCAGGCAGACTCCGGTGGGCACGGCCTGGATGTTGATCTCCACCGGGGACTGGGGCGCGCTGTACTTGGTGGCGTTGTCCAGGAGTTCGGCCAGCACCACGGCGACCGGCTCCACCGCCTTGCCGGTGATGGAGATGTTGACCTGGGCGTGCACACGGACCCGGTTGAAGTCCTTGATCCGGCCCTGGGCGCTGCGCGCCACGTCGTAGACGGAGGCGGACTCCTCACGCCGGCCGAGCCAGCCTCCGCACAGCACGGAGATGCCCTTGGTACGGCGGCTGAACTGGCTGCTGGTGTGGTCGATGAGCATCAGGTCGGCCAGCACGCCGGAGTTGTCGCCGTACCCCTTCTGGAGGTTGTCCAGCAGGACCTGCTGCTCCTCGGCGAGGGACTGGAGGGTGCCCATCGCGGACTTGAGGACCGACTTGGTCGCCGACTCCGCGTCCGCCCGGACCTCCGCGAGGTCCTCCACGTGCCGGGCGGTCAGGGACTCGTAGCCCGACTGCACCTGGCGGAGCTGGCCTTGCACCGCCACCAGGTTGCTCTGCAAGTTGTCGTTGTTGCGGCGGAGAGCCATGTTGGTTCTCCGTGCGCCCATCACTGCGAAGGCCGCAGCGATGATCACGATGAGCAGGATCCATACCAACGGATCCTTGATGAATGACGTCATGAGACTCTCTTCAAGTCGCCTCGCGCCGGGGGCCGGACAACAGCCACTCCTTCGCGATGGGGCCCTAGAGACTGTCCCCCCGTACGCGTCATGACGCGCCGTCAGCCTACTGAAAAGTGCAATGATCGTATCAGCAGGCACACGGGCAACAGGCGTACCAGACAGCCCATTTGAGGACCTTCACAAACACCACGCGCCCTGGTTGATCCTCAGTTGTCCCCAGGCGACAAAGAGATGACAAAGAGACGGCCCCGCACTCTTACCGAGCGCGGGGCCGTTCTTACCAAAGGGTGGACGAAAAGCGTCAGTTCAGCCGGCGCGCGCCCGCCGAGGGCACCGCCTCGAAGACGCGGGGCGCGGTGAATCCGGCCGCGGCGAAGGCATCCTGGACGGACTTGGTGATGGCCTCGACGTCGGTGGCCTCGGCGAGGACGATCGCCGAGCCGCCGAAGCCGCCGCCGGTCATCCGGGCACCGAGGGCACCCGAGGCCAGGGCGGTGTCGACGACCAGGTCCAGCTCCGGTGCGGAGATGCGGAAGTCGTCGCGCAGGGAGGCGTGCCCGGCGATCAGGACCGGGCCGATCGCCCGGGTGTCGCCCGACTCCAGCAGGGCCACGACCTGCTCCACCCGCTCGTCCTCGGTGACGACATGGCGCACCAGCCGGCGCACCTCCTCGTCGTCGCCGAGCCGCTCCAGCGCCGCGTCCAGGTCGGCGTAGGCGATGTCCCGCAGGGCGTCGACGCCCAGCAGGGCGGCGCCCTTCTCGCAGCCGGCCCGGCGCTTGCCGTACTCGCCGTCGCTGTGGGCGTGCTTGACCTGGGTGTCGACCACCAGCAGGCGCATGCCCTCGGCGGCCAGGTCGAAGGGGATCTGCTTCTGCGACAGGTCACGGGTGTCGAGGAACAGGGCGTGGCCCTCCTCGCAGCACGCGGACGCCGTCTGGTCCATGATCCCGGTCGGGGCGCCGACGTAGACGTTCTCCGCGCGCTGGCACAGGCGCGCCAACTGCCAGCGCTTCAGGCCCAGTTCGTACAGGTCGTTCAGGGCGAGCGCCACGACGACCTCCAGCGCCGCCGAGGAGGACAGGCCCGCGCCCGCCGGCACGGTGGAGGTGAGGTGGATGTCCGCCCCGGTCACCGCGTGGCCGGCCTCGCGCAGCGCCCAGACGACACCCGCCGGGTACGCCGTCCAGTTCTTGTCCGACTCGGGGACGAGATCGTCCAGACGCAGTTCGGTGACACCGGCGTCGATGTCGGCCGAGTGCAGCCGCAGCACGCCGTCGTCCCGCCTCGACACCGCGGCCAGCGCCAGGTGCGGCAGCGCGAAGGGCATCACGAAACCGTCGTTGTAGTCGGTGTGCTCGCCGATCAGGTTGACCCGGCCGGGCGCCGCCCAGACACCTTCGGGCGCGGCCCCGTACAGCTCCACGAAGGAGTCCGCGACCTGCTGTTGTGCCCCCACTACTGCTCCCTTGCGCTGTTTGCTGCGGTCTGCGCGAACTGCCAGGCGTCCGCGACGATCCCCGCGAGGTCCGCGCGGGACGGGTTCCAGCCCAGCTTCTCGCGGGCGGTCTCGGCGGAGGCCACCAGGATCGCCGGGTCGCCGTCGCGACGGGGCGCCACGACCTCCGGGATCGGGTGGCCGGTGACCTGCCGGACCGTCTCGATGACCTCGCGGACGGAGAAGCCGTTGCCGTTGCCGAGGTTGCAGATGAGGTGCTCACCGGGGGTGGCGGCCTCGACCGCGAGCAGATGCGCCTCGGCCAGGTCGGCGACGTGGATGTAGTCGCGCACGCAGGTGCCGTCCGGTGTCGGGTAGTCCTCCCCGAACACCGAGATCGCCTCCCGCCTGCCCTGCGCGACCTGGAGGACCAGCGGGATCAGGTGCGACTCGGGGTCGTGCCGCTCGCCCTGGGCGCCGTAGGCACCGGCCACGTTGAAGTAGCGCAGCGACACCGCGCCGAGCCCGTGGGCGTTCGCCTCGCTGGTGATCATGAAGTCGACGGCGAGCTTGGAGGCGCCGTACGGATTGGTCGGCCGGGTGGGCGCCGACTCGACGATCGGCACCTCCTCGGGCTCCCCGTAGGTGGCGGCCGTGGAGGAGAAGACGAGCTTCCTGACGCCGGCCTCACGCATGGCACCGAGCAGGGCCATGGTCCCGCCGACGTTGTTGTCCCAGTACTTCTCGGGCTTCACGACCGACTCGCCGACCTGCGAGAAGGCGGCGAAGTGCAGCACGGCGTCGAACGACGAATCCAGCCACTTGGCGGCGTCCCGGATGTCGCCCTCGACGAACGAGGCACCGGCCGGCACGCCCTCCCGGAACCCGGTGGAGAGGTTGTCGAGCACGACGACCTCGTGACCGGCCTCCAGCAGGTGCTGGGCGACGACACTGCCGACGTACCCCGCACCACCTGTGACCAGGTACTTCCCGCTGCTCATGAACTCGCTACCTCTCGCAGTCGCTGGGCCGCGCGCTCCGGCGGCACGTCGTTGATGAAGACGTTCATGCCGGACTCGGAGCCCGCGAGGAACTTCAGCTTGCCGGACGTGCGACGGATGGTGAAAAGCTCCAGGTGCAGCGCGAAGTCGTCACGGTTGACGCCCTCGAACTCCTCCAGCTGCCCGAAGGGCGCCTGGTGCCAGGCGGCGATGTAGGGCGTAGGAGGCTCGTTCTCCCCGAAGATCCGGTCGAAGCGCCTCAACAGTTCCAGATAGACCTTGGGGAACTCTGTGCGCGCCCCCTCGTCGAGCCCCAGCAGATCGGGCACCCGGCGCTTCGGGTAGAGGTGCACCTCGTACGGCCAGTGCGCCGAGTACGGCACGAAGGCCACCCAGTGCTCCCCCTCCAGGACGACCCGCTCGTCGGCGAGCTCCCGCTCCAGGACGGCGTCGAAGAGGTTCTCCCCGCCCGTCGCCTCCTTGTGGGCGGCGACGGAACGCAGCATGAGCGCGGTGCGCGGAGTGGTGAAGGGATAGGCGTAGATCTGCCCGTGCGGGTGACCCAGCGTCACGCCGATCTCGGCGCCCCGGTTCTCGAAACAGAACACCTGCTCGACGGAGGGCAGATGCGACAGCTCCGACGTCCGGTCGGTCCACGCCTCCAGCACGAGCCCCGCCTGCTCCTCCGTCAGGTCGGCGAAGGAGGCGTTGTGGTCGGACGTGAAGCAGACGACCTCGCACCGCCCGGAGTCGCCGGCCAGCGAGGGAAACCGGTTCTCGAAGACCACGACGTCGTACGCCGACTCGGGAATCTCACTCAGCCGCTCACCCTGCGTCGGGCACAACGGGCACTGATCGGCCGGCGGGTGGTAGATCCGCCCCTGCCGATGCGAGGCGATGGCGACGGAGTCACCGAGCAGCGGGTCCTGCCGGACCTCGGACGTGGTGACGGTCCGCTCCAGCGGCCGCCGGTCGACGGCATCGCGGACGGTGTCGTCGCGCTGGTCGTAGTAGATCAGCTCGCGACCGTCGGCCAGCCGGGTCGAGGTCTTCTTCACGCCGGACTCCTCAGTGCCCAAACCCAGTCAATCACTCAACACAATCAAACATAACACACCACAACCCACCAGACATCCGACGATCACAATCCAACAAAGAACGCCATCACGTGTGTTCAATTACTGAAAGCGGAGGCGTAGGTTCCCGCTGGATCAGTTCGCGCAACGAAGCGAGTACTCATGCAAACCCCCACATATCTCTCAGCCGAGCTACGCCTCCCCACGAACTGGCTCGACTACACGATCCTCGGCATCTACTTCGTCGTCGTCCTCGGCATCGGCTTCGCGGCCCGCCGCTCGGTCAAGACGAGCCTCGACTTCTTCCTGTCGGGCCGCTCCCTGCCCGCCTGGGTGACCGGCCTGGCGTTCATCGCCGCCAACCTCGGCGCCACCGAGATCCTCGGCATGGCCGCCAACAGCGCGCAGTACGGCGTCTACACCACGCACTGGTACTGGATCGGCGCCATCCCCGCCATGGTGTTCCTGGGCCTGGTGATGATGCCGTTCTACTACGGCAGCAAGGTCCGCTCGGTCCCCGAGTTCCTCCTCCTGCGCTTCGACAAGGCGGCCCACCTCCTCAGCTCGACCCTGTTCGCCTTCGCGGCCATCCTCATCGCGGGCGTGAACCTCTACGCCCTCGCGATCGTCGTGGAGGCCCTCCTCGGCTGGCCGGAATGGGTCGCGATCGTCGTCGCGGGCGCCTTCGTCCTCGCGTACATCACCCTCGGCGGCCTCTCCTCGGCCATCTACAACGAGGTCCTCCAGTTCTTCGTGATCCTGGCGGCCCTCATCCCGCTGTCCATCCTCGGCCTCAAGAAGGTCGGCGGCTGGGACGGCCTGTCCGACTCCCTCACCAAGTCCCACGGCGGGGACTTCATGACCGCCTGGGGAGGCACGGGCATCGGCAGCGCCAACCCCCTCGGGGCGAACTGGCTGACGATCGTCCTCGGCCTCGGCTTCGTCCTCTCCTTCGGCTACTGGACGACGAACTTCGCGGAGGTCCAGCGCGCCCTCTCCGCCAAGAACCTCTCGGCCGCGCAGCGCACCCCCCTCATCGCCGCGTTCCCCAAGATCTTCATCGTCTTCCTGGTGATGATCCCGGGCCTGGTGGCGGCGGTCCTGGTCCCCCAGATCGGAACCCCCGCCTCGGACCTCCAGTACAACGACGCCATCCCCTACCTGATGGAGTCCCTGCTCCCGAACGGCGTCCTGGGCATCGCGGTGACCGGCCTGCTGGCCGCCTTCATGGCGGGCATGGCGGCCAACATCTCCTCCTTCAACACGGTCTTCACCACGGACATCTGGCAGAAGTACGTGACCAAGGACCGCGAGGACGAGTACTACGTACGCTTCGGCCGCCTGATCACAGCGATCGGCGTCCTCGCCTCCATCGGCACGGCGTTCCTGGCCTCGTCCTTCTCGAACATCATGAGCTACCTCCAAACCCTCTTCTCCTTCTTCAACGTCCCGATGTTCGTCGTCTTCATCATCGGCATGTTCTGGAAGCGCGCGTCCATGAAGTCCGGCTTCTGGGGCCTCCTCGCGGGCACCACGGCAGCGATGATCAACTACTTCTGGATCTACAAGCAGGGCATCATCGACATCCCCTCCGACCAGGGGGCCAACTTCGTCTCCGCGATCGCGGGCTTCGTGGCGGGCGCGGTGGTCATGGTCGCCGTCTCCCTCTTCACGGCCCCCAAGCCGGCCGACGACCTCCAGGGCCTCGTCTACGGCACCCGCTCCCCCGGCATGTCCGAGCCGCCCGCCGCGGGCGACGACGCCTGGTACCGCAAGCCGGCCCTCCTCGGCTGGGGCGCGGTCATCCTCGCGGCCGCCTGCTACATCCCGTTCTCGTTCTGACGCGGGAGGATTGGAAGCACCATGTCTGAACCCTCCGAGAAGGACCTCCACCGCGAGGTCTCCGAGCTCCAGACCAAGTCCGCGACGGCGGCCCGTCTCTTCGACATCCGCCGCATCATCGGCGGCCTCTTCGTCGTCTACGGCGTCATCGTCACGATCGCCGGGCTCACCGACTCCGACGCCGCCATCTCCAAGGCCCAGGGCATCAACATCAACCTCTGGACCGGCCTCGGCATGCTTCTCCTCGGCCTCTTCTTCCTCGCCTGGCTGAAGCTGCGCCCCACGGCTCCGCCGACCCCTGCTGTCGACGACGCGGACGACCAACCGTCCCCGTAACACCCCCCTGGCGGGCCCCAACGGGCGGTTCCGGGAGCGTTTCTCGCCCCCGCCGCCCCTACCCGTCCCATCCCCAGGGGCTCTGCCCCTTCGACCCCGATGGTCGTATGCCGGGTGCGGGTCCGTCGTGGCTGGTCGCGCAGTTCCCCGCGCCCCTGAAAAG
Organism: Streptomyces lincolnensis; assembly: GCF_001685355.1. Taxonomy (GTDB): domain Bacteria; phylum Actinomycetota; class Actinomycetes; order Streptomycetales; family Streptomycetaceae; genus Streptomyces; species Streptomyces lincolnensis. The sequence continues at coordinate 4,246,461 of NZ_CP016438.1, forward strand.
CGACAGTCGCCGTTGGGCATGAGGTGCCCCGGGCCGTGGGCGTCTCAGCCGCCCACGGCGGTAAGGGGACGGGGCGGGGGGTGTCCGCCCGCAGCGTCCGGCGTCCAACACGCAGCACAGCTAGAAGACACAGCACCGCCGGACCGAGGACGGACACCCCCCGCCCCGGCCCCGACCCACAACACGACAGTGGGCGCTACAGAAACCCCCACCGGAGCCGCACAGCGCGCCGCGAGGCATCACGGCTCAACCCCCGGAGGGCCCGGCACGGGACCGGCCCGATCCAGCAACCCCGTCCGAGCCGCCAACGCCGCCGCCTCCAACCGCGACCCCACCCCCAGCTTCATCAACACCCGCTGGACATGGGTACGAGCGGTGGACGGCGCGATCCCCATCCCCGCCGCGATCAGCCGGGTGTCCTCACCGTCGGCGACCCGCACCAGCACCTCGACCTCACGGGGCGTCAGCATCTGAAGAAGCCGCTGCCCCTCGTCGTCCGGCTGGGCAGCAGGGTTCAACAGCTCCGAGAACGCCCCCTGCAACAGCTGCGGAGCGACCGCCGCCTCCCCCGCCCGAGCCTTCATGATCGCCCGCTCGACCCCCTCGATGCGCTCGTCATGACGGACGTACCCCGAGGCCCCCGCAGCGAACGCCGCGGCGATCCCCCGAGGATTCGGCACCGGCCCCAGCACCAGCACCGCCACCTGCGGCCGCTCCCGCTTGATCTTCACCACGGGATCGAACATCCCCGGCTCGGCAGGAGTCGCCGTCCCCAGCAGACACACCTCCGGTGCCCGGCTGATCACCAGCTCCGCCGCCCCCGCGGCGGGCGCGGCCGCGGCGAGCACCCGGTGCCCGCGCAGCTTCAACGCCGAGGCCAACGCCTCGGCGAGCAATCGGTGGTCGTCGACCACCATGAGCCGCACTCCCATCGACCTACCTACCCCCCACTCCCCAAAATCCCCAGTGTCCCCAGTCCCCCCAATGGATCCCCTTGTGGCTGCCCCACGACGGATGCCCACTGGTCCACACGGACGGGAGCCCCCTCCCGGCTCCCCCCGCCTTTCATGCCCCCGGAAGCTACACGCTTGTTCGACGTTGCGCTTCCCCTACCGGTGAGAAGTGCCCCGGATCGCCGAAATTCCTCGCATTCGAGGGTGATGAGCGGTACGCGCACGGCCCCGCCCCTGAGCAGGGACGGGGCCGTGATCAAAAACCCGTACGGACCGAATCGATCAGTTCGTATCGATCAGCTCGTGCCGAACGCGAGCGCCAGATACTCCTCCTCGTCCGACGAACTCCCCAGATCACTGGCGAAGATCGCGGACATGAACAGGTGGCCCTGCGAGTACAGGAGCTCGGAGTAGTCCGGCGAGAACCCGGTCTCCGCGTCCCGCACCGACTCCGTGGCCGGATTCTCCAGCAGCTTCGTCTCCTTGAACGAGCTGCCGTCGATGCTGACGATCTGCCCGCCCTTGTCGTACGGCGGACGCTTGTACGCGATGATGTTCGTGCCGTCCATCCGCAGCGGCATGATCGTGTAGTCCTCGCCCGCGTCGGCCCGCTGCCCGGTCTGCTTGCCGGTCCCGAGGTCGAGCGCGACGATCTCGTTGGTCTGGCTGAACTTCCCGCTGCCGTCGTGCTCTTCGGTCGGCAGGTAGAGCCGGTCGTTGCCGACGGCGATCTGGTGGCACTCCTCGACCTTGGTGATGCCGTCGCAGCTGGCCGCGAACTGGTCGCTGGGCGCGGAGATCCGGGTGCGCAGCTTGCCGGTCTTGTTGTCGATGGAGAAGAAGTCCGAGATACCGCTGCCGTCCTTGGCGGACTCACCGACGTCGGCGGCCACGACCAGCGGGTTGCTGGACACCACGCTGGCGTAGGCGATGCCGGAACCCATCTTGTAGTCGGAGACGACCTTGCCGGACTTGGGGTCGATGGTCTGGATGTGCAGCTCGGGCTGGTCGTAGGCGCCGCAGCGGCGCACCGCGACCAGCTTCTCGCCGCCGCCGTAGCCGGCGTCGTAGCAGGTGTCGGTGGGCTTGGGGGCCCACAGCTGCTTGCCGGTGCCGATGTCGAAGGCGGCGCCGCCGCTGGTGCTGCCCACGGCGGCCGTGCCCCCGCTGACAGTGATGTTGTTGAAGCTGATGGGCTCGTCACCGGAGTTGGCGGTCTTCGTCCACAGCTTCTTGCCCGCGTTCAGGTCGAGCGCGGCGATCTGGCTGCACCCGTGTGAGGGCTTGTCCTTGGTCGGCATGGCGGGCTGGTAGATGATCGCCGTGCGGCCGTCGGTGGTGGTGTGGTTGCTGCCCTGGCAGACCGGGCCGGGGAGCTTGATGTTCCACAGCTTGGTGCCCTTGTCCGGGTCGAAGCCGGTGATCTCGGCGACGCCGCTCTTGGCGTACACCTTGTCGGTGAGCCAGGAGCCGGCGGTCGAGATGGTGGTGTCCTTGGAGACCTTGGGCGCCGGGACCTGGAAGAGGATCTTCGAGGCGGGGTTGGCGGGCACCTTCTCCACGGGCTTGGTGGAGGTGCCGGTGGTGCCGCCGCCGGTGTCGGTGCCGCCGGTCCCCCCGCTGCCGCCGTCCTTGCCGTCGTCCTTGCCGCCGGTGCCGCCGCTGGAGTTCGCGGTGTCGTCCTTCTTGTCGCTGTCACCGGAGGACGTGGCGTACCAGACACCGCCGCCGACGATCAGCGCGATCGCCACGACGGCCGAGACGATGATGGTGACCTGTGCGTTGAACTTCTTCGCGGCGGGCTGTCCGGCCTGGGGCTGGAGCGGCATGGTCGGCTGCGCGTAGCCGTACGGCGGCTGCTGCCCGTACGGCGGCGTCGGCTGACCGTACGGGTTCGGGGCCTGCCCGGGATAGCCGTAGCCGGGAGGGGTCTGCGGGGGCGCCTGTGGAGGCGCCTGCGGATAGCCGTACCCGGGAGGTGCCTGCGGCTGCTGCTGCTGCGGATAGCCGTAACCGGGCTGCTGCGGCGGCGGCTGCGGCGGCTGCGCGGGCTGCTGCGGCGGCTGGTCCTGCGGCGGGCCGAACCCGCCCTGCGGGGGCTGGTTGGGCGGCGGAGGGGGCGGTTGGGTCATGGCGTGAGTACCTCGGTGACAGGGGACGACGACAGCGGGAGGGGAAGGGTCACTTGCCGTAGGCGAGCATCAACTTCTCCTTCGTGTCGTCGTTGCCGGACAGCCGGGAGGTGGAGAGGTAGAAGCGTCCGCCCACCCAGTCGACTTCCTTGGAGTAGAAGCCGCTCTCGATCTCCGCGATGCCCTGCGGGTTCTGCAACAGCGTGGTCGGCGTGTGCTTGGCGCCGGTCGTGGGGATCGACACGATCCGTCCGCCCGCGTCGTAGGACGCCTCCACGTACGCGATGAGCTTGCCGCCCTCGATCTTCATGGGCTGCATGCTCTCGGCGACGGGGGACTTCACCCGCCACTTCGCCTTGCCGTCGGAGAGGTTGATCGCGACGATCTCGTTCGCGCCGCTGGTCGCCTCGGTCGGCAGGTACAGGGTGTTGGCGTCCGCGGCCACGCCCCGGCAGCCCTCCAGGTCACCGGTGAGGGCGATGCCGCCACCGCAGTCGGGGGCGAACTCCTCGTCGAAGGCGACCTGGGAGCGGAACTTGCCGGCGGCGGTGAAGGTGGCGATGTTCCAGGCGTTCTTGTCGTCGTTGGTGCTGTAGACGACCAGCGGGTCGACGGAGTAGGTCTTCTCGACCCGCCAGCCCTTGTCGAACTTCTGGGTCCACCTGACCTTGCCGGTCGTGGGGTCGAGTTCCTGCACCTCGTCGTGCTCGGTGTCCTGGCCGGCGTCGCAGGAGGCCACCGAGATCAGCCGGGCGCCGCCCGCGAACGAGCTGGGGAAGCAGGCGTCGCCGTAGCGCTTCTTGTCGAACAGCTTCTTGCCGGTGCGGGCGTCGTACGCCGTGCCGGACTGCGAGCGGCCCACCATCAGCGTGTTGCCGCTGAGGGTGAGGGAGACCTGGATCGCGCTGTCGAAGGCGGCGCCGTCGGTGACCTCGCCGCTCCAGCCCTTCGCACCGGTGTTGAGATCGACCTGCTGGAGCAGGTTGCACTTGGCGCGGTCGGTGGTGCCGTTCTTGTACGCCACGACGATGGTGTCGTCGGAGGTCTTCTGCGGGGTGACCGCGCAGATCTCGGCGGGGAAGGTGATCGGGGCCCAGGTCGGCCTGCCGTCACCGACGTTGTACGCGACGAGCTGCTTGTACGCCGACTTCACCGCGGCCTTGTCGGTGATCCACATGCCGTTGGCGTCGGCGCCGTTGCCGGGGGCGTCGGGCGCCTCCTTGTACCAGAGCACCTTGGACTCGCCGGCCTGGCGGCCCTCGTTGAGGTCCTCGGTGCCCTGGCCGCCGTCGCCGCTGCCGTCACCCGGGTTGACCGGGGCGCCGGAGGCGGAGGCGGAGGGCTTGGCGTCGTCGGTCGGCTTGGCGACGGGCTCCTTGTCGTCCCCGCCGGCGACCGCGAAGACGGTCCCGCCGATGACGAGCAGCGCGGCGACCGCGGCGCCGATGACGAGGGCGGGCCGGCCCCTGAAGGGGTTGCGCGAGCCGGAGCCGGGCGGCGGGGTGCCGGGCCCGCCCGGGTACTGCGGCTGGGGCGGATAGCCGTATCCGGGCTGCTGCCCGTAGGAACCAGGCGGTTGCGGCTGACCGTACGGGCCGGGCTGAGCGGCGCCGGGAGCACCGTAGGGACCGGGCTGGCCCGGCTGACCGTAGGGTCCCGGCTGACCGTACGGACCCGGCTGGGCGTAGGGGCCGGAGGGCTGCTGCGGCTGGCCGTACCCCGGCTGCGGGGCGGCCGGGGGCGGCTCCGGATAGCCGTACCCGGGCTGCGGCGGAGGGTCGGCGGGCGGGCCCTGCGGCGGCTGCGGCGCGCCGAAGCCGTCCTGCTGCGGCGGCTGTTGCTGTGGCGCTCCGAAATCGCCTTGTGGCGCTCCGAAACCGTCCTGCGGCGGCTGGTTGGGCGGCTGAGTCATCAGCGGTTCCCCCGTTCGATCACTGATTTTTAGCCACGCCCTGAGGTACGTAATGGACCCAGAGTCGTATCAGAAAGTTCTCAGACGGCTCTTTCTATCACTCTGCACCGACAGCGCACCGGGCCGTGTCCTCCCCTGTTCCCAAGGGAGGACCGGCCCGTGATACCCCCGTTATCGGCCTTCACGCACCCTTCACGCGTCCTCGGCGAGTTCCAGCCACCGAAGCTCCAGTTCCTCGCGCTCACCGGTCAAGTCGCGAAGCCCGGCGTCGAGTTCGGCCACTTTCGCGAAGTCCGTGGCGTTATCGGCGATCTGTGCGTGCAGCCTGGCCTCCTTCTCGGAGAGCTTGTCCAGCTGCCGTTCGATCTTCTGGAGCTCCTTCTTGGCGGCGCGCTGGTCGGCCGCGCTCTTCTCGGCGACGGGCTTGCCGGCGACCGGCGCCGACGCCGCGGCCGCCTCCTCCATCCGGCGGCGGCGCTCCAGGTACTCGTCGATGCCGCGCGGGAGCATCCGCAGGGTGGCGTCGCCCAGGAGGGCGAAGACGCGGTCGGTGGTGCGCTCGACGAAGAACCGGTCGTGGGAGATGACGATCATCGAGCCGGGCCAGCCGTCGAGGACGTCCTCCAGCTGGGTCAGGGTCTCGATGTCGAGGTCGTTGGTGGGCTCGTCGAGGAAGAGGACGTTGGGCTCGTCCATCAGCAGCCGCAGGAGCTGGAGCCGGCGGCGCTCACCGCCGGACAGGTCGCCGACCGGCGTCCACTGCTTGTCCTTGTTGAAGCCGAACGTCTCGCACAGCTGCCCGGCGGTCATCTCGCGCCCCTTGCCGAGGTCGACGCGCTCACGCACCTGCTGGACGGCCTCCAGCACCCGCAGCTTCGGGTCGAGCTCGCCGACCTCCTGGGAGAGGTAGGCCAGCTTGACCGTCCTGCCCACGACGACCCGGCCGGCGGCGGGCTGGGCCTCGCCCTCGGTGCGGGCGGCCTCGGTCATGGCCCGCAGCAGGGACGTCTTGCCCGCGCCGTTGACACCGACGAGACCGATGCGGTCGCCGGGCCCGAGCTGCCAGGTGATGTGCTTGAGCAGCACCTTGGGTCCGGCCTGGACGGTCACGTCCTCCAGGTCGAAGACGGTCCTGCCGAGCCGCGAGGAGGCGAACTTCATCAGCTCGCTGCTGTCCCGGGGCGGCGGCACGTCCGCGATGAGCTCGTTGGCGGCCTCGACGCGGAAGCGCGGCTTGGACGTCCGGGCGGGGGCGCCGCGCCGCAGCCACGCCAGCTCCTTGCGGACCAGGTTCTGCCGCTTGGTCTCCTCGGTGGCGGCGATGCGCTCGCGCTCGGCACGCGCGAAGACGTAGTCGGAGTAGCCGCCCTCGTACTCGTGGACGGCGCCCTTCTGCACGTCCCACATGCGCGTGCAGACCTGGTCGAGGAACCACCGGTCGTGGGTGACGCACACGAGCGCGGACCGGCGCTCGCGCAGATGCTGGGCGAGCCAGGCGATGCCCTCCACGTCGAGGTGGTTGGTGGGCTCGTCCAGGACGATCAGGTCCTGCTCGTCGATGAGCAGCTTGGCGAGCGCGATACGGCGGCGCTCACCGCCGGAGAGCGGGCCGATGACGGTGTCGAGTCCCTGCGGGAAGCCGGGCAGGTCGAGCCCGCCGAACAGGCCGGTCAGCACGTCGCGGATCTTCGCGTTGCCGGCCCACTCGTGGTCGGCCAGGTCCCGGATGACCTCGTGCCGGACGGTGGCGGCCGGGTCGAGGGAGTCGTGCTGGGTCAGGACGCCGAGGCGCAGCCCGCCGGAGTGCGTGACGCGTCCGGTGTCGGTCTCCTCCAGCTTGGCCAGCATCCGGATCAGGGTGGTCTTGCCGTCGCCGTTGCGGCCCACGACGCCGATGCGATCACCCTCGGAGACGCCGAGCGAAACACCGTCCAGCAGGGCACGCGTGCCGTACACCTTGCTGACGTTCTCGACATTGACCAGGTTGACGGCCATTTCTCTCCTGACAGGGGGGACGATCGACCCTCCAGAGTAGTCGGGCGGGCGGTCCCCCCTTCAAACAAGGCCGTACGCCCCGGTGGCCGGGGGTTCAGCGCCCCGGGGCCACCACGGTGGCTCCCGGCACCGGACCCGACGCCGTGCGCACCGTCCGGCACGTCCCGGACGTCCGCAGCGCCTCGGCCACCTGCCGTGCCGACTCCTCCTCGCGCGCGAGGAACGCCGTGGTCGGGCCCGAGCCCGAGACCAGCGCGGCGAGGGCACCGGCGGCGCGGCCCGCGGCGAGGGTGCCGGCGAGTTCCGGGAAGAGGGAGAGGGCGGCGGGCTGGAGGTCGTTGGAGACGGCGGCGGCGAGCGCGTCCGGGTCGCCCTTCGCGAGGGCGTCGAGCAGTTCCTGGGAGGCGACCGGTTCGGGGACGTCGAGTGTCTCGGTGAGCCGGTCGAACTCCCGGAAGACGGCCGGGGTCGACAGTCCGCGCTCCGCCATCGCGAACACCCAGTGGAAGCTGCCGCCGACCTCCAGGCCGGTGAGCCGCTCGCCGCGTCCGGTGCCGAGTGCGGCCCCGCCGACCAGGCTGAACGGCACGTCGCTGCCCAACTCGGCGCAGATGTCGAGGAGTTCCTCGCGCGAGGCGTTGGTGCCCCACAGCTCGTCGCAGGCCAGCAGCGCGCCCGCGCCGTCCGCGCTGCCGCCCGCCATGCCGCCGGCGACGGGGATGTCCTTGGCGATGTGGAGATGGACGGCGGGTTCCAGGCCGTGCCGCCCCGCGAGGGCGATCGCCGCGCGGGCCGCCAGGTTCGTGCGGTCCAGGGGCACCTGGCCGGCGTCCGGACCGGAGCAGGTGACGCGCAGTGCGTCGGCCGGGGTCGCCGTCACCTCGTCGTGGAGGCCGACCGCGAGGAAGACGTTGGCCAGGTCGTGGAAGCCGTCGGGCCGGGCGGCGCCGACCGCGAGCTGGACGTTGACCTTGGCGGGGACGCGGACGGTGACGCTCACGGGTGGGTCTGCTCCTCGGTGTCGTGGCCGACGCGGTTCTCCGCGATGCGGGCGAACTCCTCCACCGTGATGGCCTCTCCGCGCGCCTGCGGCGAGACCCCCGCGGCGACCAGGGCGGCCTCGGCGGCGGCCGCCGATCCCGCCCAGCCGGCGAGCGCGGCCCGCAGGGTCTTGCGGCGCTGGGCGAACGCGGCGTCCACGACGGCGAAGACCTCGCGCCTGGACGCGGTGGTCTTCAGCGGTTCGGTCCGCCGCACCAGCGAGACCAGCCCGCTGTCGACGTTCGGGGCCGGCCAGAAGACGGTGCGCCCGATGGACCCGGCCCGCTTGACCTCGGCGTACCAGTTGGCCTTGACCGAGGGGACGCCGTACACCTTCGAACCGGGCCCGGCGGCGAGCCGGTCGGCGACCTCCGCCTGGACCATCACGAGGGTGCGCTCGATGGTGGGGAAGGTCTCCAGCATGTGCAGCAGGACCGGCACGGCCACGTTGTACGGCAGGTTCGCGACCAGCGTGGTCGGGGCGGGCCCGGGCAGCTCGGTCACGTGCATCGCGTCGGTGTGCACCAGCGCGAAACGCTCCGCGCGCTCCGGCATCCGCGCGGCGACCGTGGCGGGCAGCGCGCCGGCGAGGACGTCGTCGATCTCCACGGCGGTGACCCGGTCGGCCACCTCCAGCAGGGCCAGGGTGAGCGAGCCGAGTCCGGGTCCCACCTCGACCACCACGTCGTCGGGGCGGACGTCCGCGGTGCGCACGATCCGGCGGACCGTGTTCGCGTCGATCACGAAGTTCTGGCCGCGCTGCTTGGTCGGACGCACGCCGAGGGCCGCCGCGAGTTCGCGGACGTCGGCGGGCCCGAGGAGGGCGTCGGGGGCGGGGCTGCTGCTCACGGCGACAAGGGTACGGGGCGGCGGGGCCGCCGCTCACCCGTGCAGTCGCCGCCCGCAGTGCGGCCAGGGGCTCGCTCCCCGCTGGACGTACAGCTTCTTCGCGCGGAAGGTCTGCTCGGAGGCCGAGGCGTCCTGCGGGCGGCCGGCGCCGCCGAGGCTCTGCCAGGTCCGGGTGTCGAACTGGTAGAGCCCGCCGTACGTCCCCGACGGGTCGACCGCGCCCGGGCGGCCGCCGGACTCGCAGGCGGCCAGTGACTGCCAGTTCAGGCCGTCCGCGCCCTGCACGGAGGTCGGCATCGGCTTCGTGCCGACCTTGACCACCCGGGTGCGCGGCTCCCGCACCACCTCGGTGCGCAGCCGCCGTGGCTTCTGCCTGACGCCGTTGACGGTCCGCAGGGAGTACGTGACCCGCCTGAGTCCCACCTGTCCGGCCCGCTCGACGACCTCGGTGCCCCTGAACAGGGAGGGGTCCTCGGTCCGCTCCACCTCGAAGGGGATCGCCTCCTCCCGGACCTCCTTCGTGCCGGTGATCCGGAGCACGGTGACGGTCTGGCCGTCGCGCGGGAAGCTGTCGGGCCCGACGGAGGTGGTGTCCTGGCCGCGCAGGGTGATCCCGGCCTCCTGGACGGCCTCGCGCACGGTCGCCGCGTTGGTGCGGATGGTGCGGGCCCGGCCGTCGGCCATGATCGTCACGGAGCGCTCGGTGCGCACGTCCAGCGCGAGCCCCTCGCGGCCGATGGGCCGGGAGCGCGAGGTCGACAGATACGCGCCCTCGGCCCGCACCCCCAGCTGTTCGAGCGCCCCCTCGACCGTGCGCGCCGTCGTCCACACCTCGCGCCGCTGTCCGTCGAGCGTGAGCCGTACGGGGCGCCCGAAGCGGACCGCGACCTCGTCGCCGCTGGCGAGCTCCTCGCCGGGGGCGGGGGCGACCACGTCGTGCGCGCCCACCTCCACGCCCTCCTCGGCGAGCAGCTCGGTCACGTCGTCCGCGAAGGTGTGCAGCGTGCGCGGCTTGCCGTCGACGCTCAGCTCGATCGCCTTGTCCTTGGCGACGAACGCGGAGGTGCCGCCCGCGAGGAACGCCACGACCAGCGCCTGCGGGACCAGCCGGCGCATCGTGCTGTCCGAGCGCTCCGCGGAGCGGGCCCGGCGCCTGCGCGCCGACCGTCCTCCCACTGCGGCTGGCAGCGCGTCCGCGGGCGCCCGCTGCGCGGTCCGCGGCGGCGGCGCCTCGTAGGCCGGCCGGTAGGTGTCCTCGTAGGTCCCCGGCGCCACGTGCACTCCGTACGCGAGGGTCTCGGCGGCGTGCAGATCGGCCGGGGGCGCGTCATAGCCGCCGGGGGCCGGTGGTGCGTACGGCGCGGTCGGGCCGTACGCCTCGTATGTCTCGTACGTCTCGTACTGCGAACTGCTCACGCGGACACGCTCCAGGGTCCGGATCGGGCCCACAGAACCTAGCGGAGCGACCGTCACTCTCCAAAGCGGCCCGACTACTCGCAGTCACGTTCGAGAGGTTCAGTAGCCGAACGCGCGTGCCGTGTTTTCCGCGAGTGCCGACGCCAGGGCGTCCTCGTCGATGCCGCGCACGGCGGCCATGGCACGCACCGTGACCGGAACGAGATAGGGGGCGTTGGGCCGTCCGCGGTACGGCACGGGCGTCAGGAACGGCGCGTCGGTCTCCACCAGCACCAGTTCCAGGGGGGCCACGGCGAGGGCGTCGCGCAGGTGCTGGGCGTTCTTGAAGGTGACGTTGCCGGCGAAGGACATGAAGTAGCCCGCGCTCGCGCAGATCTCCGCCATCTCGGCGTCGCCGGAGTAGCAGTGGAAGACGGTGCGCTCGGGGGCGCCCTCCTCCTTCAGCACGCGCAGGACGTCGGCGTGGGCGTCGCGGTCGTGGATGACCAGGGCCTTGCCGTGCCGCTTGGCGATCTCGATGTGGGCGCGGAAGGACCGCTCCTGCGCCTCCTTGCCCTCGGGCCCGGTGCGGAAGTAGTCGAGGCCCGTCTCGCCGACGCCCTTGACCTGGGGGAGCGCGGCCAGGCGGTCGATCTCGGCGAGCGCCTCGTCGAGCGCCGCCGCGCCCCCCGGCTGCCGTGCGCCCTGCCGGGACCAGCCGTCGGGGTCCCCGTGGACGATGCGGGGGGCTTCGTTCGGATGCAGGGCCACGGTCGCGTGGACGGCGTCGTACCGGGCGGCCGTCTCGGCGGCCCAGCGCGAGCCCTTGAGGTCGCAGCCGACCTGCACGACCGTGGTCACGCCCACCGAGGCGGCCTTCGCGAGTCCCTCCGCCACCGTGCCGGACTGCATGTCGAGGTGGGTGTGGGAGTCGGCGACCGGCACCCGGAGGGGTTCCGGGAGCGGCGGCGCCGCGTGCTTCTCGCTCGGGCTGTTCGAAGGCATGCCCCGATCCTACGAAAGGGGCATGCCCACGATGACCGGAGCCGTCAGCTCGCCCTGCGCTGGAACGGGTGCAGCAGGTCGGAGAGGTGCCAGTGGTGGTGTTCCCCGGCTTCCCCGGCCTCGCCCGCCCGCGCCGGCCCGGCGGACGGTGTGCGGTGGTGCTGCGCGGCCTCCCGGGCGGACGCGACCCGGCCCGGCCGCATGATCCGCACCAGGTGGTTGTCGCAGTTGGCGCAGGTGGGCCTGGAGAGCGGGGAGGGCACGACCCGGCCGTTCACGACGTACTGCACGAACTCGTGGCCCTGCGCGTCCACATGGTGCTCTATCTCGTACGACTGCTCCCACCCGTGCCCGCAGCGCATGCAGGCGAAGGAATACGACTCGTGGACGACGGCGGTCTCACTCATGCCAGCTCCTCCAGTCCGCTGGATCGGGGGACGAGTACGTCCCCTGCTCCAGTGGACTGCTCCGCCGGGGCGAGCGCAGCAGCCCTGTCGAGTGTTGGAGTCGTTTTGGGTGTTCCTTGCCCTACCGACCCGTTGACGGCCCGTGGGCTTTGCTTTCCAAGCCTGCTCTTTGCGCTGCCATGGGGCGCACGCTCAAAGGAGATACGCCCTGCTCAGAGCCCTGTGCGCCCCTTTGTGCGCGGTGTCACACCGTCCCGGCGTCCGCGGGGTCACATCGTCCCGGCGTTCTTCGCCGCCACCACCGCGTCGAACACCTCCCGCTTGGGCAGCCCCGCCTCGGCGGCCACCGCGACGATCGCCTCCTTGCGGCGCTCGCCCGCCTCCTCGCGCACCCGCACCCGCCGTACGAGTTCCGCCGCGTCGAGTTCCTCGGGCCCCTTCTCCGGCGCCCCCTCGACGACGACGGTGATCTCCCCGCGGACGCCCTCGGCGGCCCAGGCGGCCAGCTCGGCCAGCGGGCCCCGCTTGACCTCCTCGTACGTCTTGGTCAGCTCCCGGCAGACGGCGGCCCGCCGGTCGGTGCCGAAGACCTCGGCCATCGCGGCGAGGGTGTCGTCGAGCCGGTGCGGGGCCTCGAAGTAGACGAGGGTGCGGCGCTCGGCGGCGACCTCCCGCAGCCGGGACAGCCGCTCGCCCGCCTTGCGGGGCAGGAACCCCTCGAAGCAGAACCGGTCGACGGGCAGCCCGGACAGCGCGAGCGCGGTGAGCACCGCGGACGGCCCCGGGACGGCGGTGACCCGGATGTCCTTCTCCACGGCGGCGGCGACGAGCCGGTAGCCGGGGTCGGAGACGGACGGCATCCCCGCGTCGGTGACGAGCAGCACCCGGGCGCCGCCGGCCAGCTCCTCGACCAGCTCGGGCGTCCGCGCGGCCTCGTTGCCCTCGAAGTAGGAGACGACCCTCCCCTTCGGCGTCACCCCGAGCGCCTGCGTCAGCCGGCGCAGCCGACGCGTGTCCTCGGCGGCGACGACATCGGCCCCGGCCAGCTCCTCGGCGAGCCGGGGCGGGGCGTCGGAGATGTCACCGATGGGAGTACCGGCAAGGACCAGGGTTCCGGGTGCGACTGTCACGTGTCCCATCCTCCCAGGGGCCGTGGGATCCGGACGCATACCCGCCTCTCCCTCGCAAGCACGGGACTCACACAGCACCGTTCCCTACGATGGCGCGGTGACCAGTACCGCGTCCTCCACGGACACCCGGCAGCACCAGGCCCTCCCGGACCAGCGGCCGTCGTGGCACCTGCGGCTGCGCCGTTTCGGATACACGGCGCAGCCCAGAAGCGACGTGCGCGACCGCCTGGTGCCGCCGTACGTGACGCCCAGCCCCCGGCTGTGGGCGGTGTTCGGGGTGTCCGGACGGCTCGCCGAGCGGTGGGGCCGCTGGTCCGGGTGGGGCGGCCCGCTGCTGGTGACACTGTTCGCGGGCATCCTGCGCTTCTACCACCTGGGCAGTCCCAAGGCGGTGATATTCGACGAGACGTACTACGCCAAGGACGCGTGGGGGCTCGTCCACCGCGGGTTCGAGGTCAACTGGGACAAGAACGTCAACGACCTGATCCTCCAGAACAACGGCAACGTCCCGATCCCGACCGAGGCGTCCTACGTCGTCCATCCACCGGTCGGCAAGTACGTCATCGGGATCGGCGAACTGATCTTCGGGTTCAACCCGTTCGGCTGGCGGTTCATGACCGCCCTGCTCGGCACGCTGTCGATCCTGATGCTGTGCCGGATCGGCCGCCGTATCTTCCGCTCCACGTTCCTCGGCTGCCTGGCCGGTGCGCTGATGGCGGTGGACGGGCTGGCGTTCGTGATGGCGCGCACCTCGCTGCTCGACGGTGTGCTGATGTTCTTCGTGCTGGGCGCGTTCGGTTGTCTGGTGATCGACCGGGACCGGGTGCGCGAGAAACTGGCCGCCGCGCTCCCCGTGGACGCGGACGGCCGGGTGCGACCGGACGCCCAGGTCGCCGAGACCCTGCGCTTCGGGTGGCGCCCCTGGCGCTGGGGGGCCGGCCTGATGCTGGGCCTGGCCGCCGGCACCAAGTGGAACGGCCTGTACGTCCTGGTCTTCTTCTGCGTCCTGACGGTGCTGTGGGACGTCGGCACCCGCCGGGTCGCGGGCGCGCACCGCCCGTACGCGGCCGTGCTCCGGCGGGACCTGGGGCTGGCCTTCGTGGCGACCGTGCCGGTGGCGGTCGTCACCTACCTGCTGTCCTGGCTGGGCTGGATCCTCTCGCCCTCCGACGGCACCGGCGGCTACTACCGCAACTGGGCGGCCGTCAACGACCAGGGCAACAGCTGGTCGTGGCTGTTCCCGGACTGGCTGCGCAGCCTGTGGCACTACGAGCAGCAGGTCTACGAGTTCAACATCAACCTGCACTCGAAGCACACCTACCAGTCCAACCCCTGGAGCTGGATCGTCGACGGCCGCCCGGTGTCGTACTTCTACGAGACCGTCGCGCCCGGCACCCAGGGCTGTCCGGCCGACGCGGTGGAGAAGTGCCCGCGCGAGGTCCTGGCCATCGGGACGCCGATGCTGTGGTGGACCGCCTGCTTCGCGCTCCTGTACGTGTTGTGGCGCTGGTTCTTCCGCCGCGACTGGCGGGCGGGCGCGATCGCCTGCGGTGTCGCGGCCGGGTATCTGCCGTGGTTCCTCTACCAGGACCGGACGATCTTCTTCTTCTACACGATCGTCTTCGTCCCGTTCCTCTGCCTGGCCGTCGCCATGCTGGTCGGCGCGCTCGTCGGCCCACCGGGCTCCACCGACACCCGCCGCGTCGCCGGCGCGACCGGCGCGGGTGTCCTGGTCCTGCTGATCGCCTGGAACTTCATCTACTTCTGGCCCATCCACACCGGCACGGCCATCCCGATGGACAGCTGGCGGGCACGGATGTGGCTGGACAGCTGGGTCTAGCCGGTGGTCACTCGGCGGGCGCCTTGATGATCTTGCCGTTCTCGTCGACCGTGTGGGTCCGCCAGTAGACGTCCCACTTGTCGTCGACGTGCTCCGGCTCCTTGCCCTCCGGGTAGCGGGTGTAGCCCTTCGGCGGCTTCTCGTCGTCGGAGACGCAGGCGCTGCCGGTGCCGCCCACGGTGAGGACGGGGTATTCGCCGTCGCTACAGCTGGCTTCCTGTATCGAGCAGGCGGTGAGCGTCAGGGCGGCGGTGACAGAGGCCACTGCGAGGCCCAGCATCGTCTTGCGCATGGTCGGCTTCCCCCTTGTTCGGCCTTGTTCGGCTGATGGGACCAGCGTGGACGAGGGGGGCGGGGCGGACCTGAGTACGCGTACTCAGGTGCCGCACGCACACATACTCGAACATGGATTCGCACAGCTTCACCCAACAAAAGCGAAACTTCCGTCACACCGGTCCCGGCTTCCGCATAGAGTGCCTCGCACGGCAGTTTTTCTGAACACGTTCAGAAAGTGGAGCAGGGGCTCGACGGGGAGGGGACGTCAGATGGCCAGGGGGGTCAAGGTCGCCGTCATCGGCGGCGTGTTCGCGGCGATGGTCGGCGGGGCCGGGTACGGCGCCTACAACATCGTGTCCGCGCTGAACGGCGACGGGGGCACCGGTGCGGCCGGTCCCGCGCCGGTGAAGAGCGGGCCGCCGAGCGCCGACGAGGTCGAGGAGACGACGGCCAAGTTCTTCGCGGCGTGGGAGAAGGGGCAGGCGGCGAGCGCCGCGGCCCTCACGAACAACGACACGGCGGCCGAGCCGCTGCTGACGGCGTACGGCACGACCGCGCACATCACCGACGTGACGATCACGCCCGGTACGGCCTCCGGCGCCACCGTGCCGTACACGGTGAAGGCGAAGGTGGTCCACGACGGGACGTCGAAGCCGCTGACGTACAGGAGCGAGCTGACCGTGGTGCGCGGGGTCACCACCGGACGGGCGCTGGTCGACTGGCAGCCCTCCGTGATCCACCCGGAGCTGCGGCGCGACGACACCCTGGTCACCGAGGAGTCGGCGAACCCGCCGATCGAGGCGGTGGACCGGAACGGCACCGTGCTGACGAAGGAGAAGTACCCCTCCCTCGGCCCGGTCCTGGACGCCCTGCGCGACCGCTACGGCGACAAGGCCGGCGGCACCCCCGGCGTCGAACTGGTGGTCAGACACGCCGACCGGGCCGTCGCCGACACCCCGCTGCTGACCCTCGCCAAGGGCAAGCCGGGCAAGCTGAACACCACGATCAGCGCGAGCGCGCAGGCGGCGGCCGAGACGGCGGTGAAGAAGTACTCGCAGTCCTCCGTCGTCGCGGTCAAGCCCAGCACCGGCGAGGTCCTCGCGGTGGCCAACCACCGCACCGACGCCTTCAACGCGGCCTTCGAGGGCACGGCGGCTCCCGGCTCCACGATGAAGATCATCACCGCGGCCATGCTGATAGACAACGGTGTGACCTCGATGAACGGCCCCGCCCCGTGTCCGGACGACGCGGTGTGGCAGGGGCAGACCTTCAAGAACCTGACGAACATGGAGCCCAACCCGAGCGCGACCCTCGCCAACAGCTTCCTGCGGTCCTGCAACACGGCCTTCATCAAGCTGATCGACGAGGAGCCGCTCACCGACGAGTCGCTGACCACGGAGGCCGAGACCCGGTTCGGGATCGGCAAGGACTGGAAGACCGGCATCGTCTCCGTCGACGGCAAGGTCCCCGCGGTCAGCGGCCCCGACCGCGCGGCGGGCGCCATCGGCCAGGGCCAGGTCCAGATGAACCCGCTGAACATGGCCTCGGTGACGGCCACCGCGATCACCGGCAGCTTCCGCCAGCCCTATCTGGTCTCCCCCGAACTCGACGACCGGCAGCTGGCGACCGCCAAGGGGCTGCCGGATAGCACCGCCGCCCAGCTCAAGCAGATGATGCGGCTGACCGCGACCCAGGGCACCGCCGCCACGGCGATGCGGGGACTCGGCGACGACATCGGCGCCAAGACCGGTTCCGCCGAGGTGGACGGCCAGGCCGAGTCGAACAGCTGGTTCACCGGATTCCGCAACGACGTCGCCGCGGCGGCCATGACCGAGGAGGGCGGCCACGGCGGCGACGCGGCCGGCCCGATTGTCGCAGCTGTGCTACGAACGGCAGGCTGAACTCACCCCCGCGGGACGGGACTCTAGGGTGGTTGTCGTCGTTGGGACTGAAGAGGGCAACGGGGACCCTGGGATCGCGGAGGAACGAAAGCTGTGGGCAACAGAAGGCGCGTCGCCGCCGAGCGACGGAAGACGAAGCCGGCCGTGATCGGCGGCGCCATCGCGGTGGTCGTCGCCGGCGCCGGTTTCGGCGCCTACGCGCTGTACGGCGGCAAGGGGGCCGAGGACCGGACGCAGTCGACGTCCGCGAGCGCCGACCAGAAGGCGAAGGCCGTCAAGACCGGCCCGCTCTCGGCGACCGAGGTCACCACCACCGCGCGGACCTTCCTGACGTCCTGGCAGCAGGGCCGGGTCCCCGCGGCGGCGGCCGCGACGAGCGACGCCGAGGCGGCCACCGCCCTGCTGACGAGCTACACCAAGGACGCCCACATCAAGGACGTCACGCTCACCGCGGGCACTCCCACCGGCGGCAAGGTCCCCTTCACCGTGAAGGGCACGGTGACGTACAAGGACACCAGCAAGCCGCTGACGTACGCCGGCGCGCTCACCGTGGTCCGTGACACCGCCACCGGCAAGCCGCGCGTCGACTGGCACTCCTCGGTCGTGCACCCCGACCTGAAGGACGGCGACACCCTGGTCACCGGTGAGTCCGGGACCCCGCCGATCAAGGCGGTCGACCGGGACGGCGGCGCGGTCACCGAGGCCAAGTACCCGTCGCTGGGCACGGCCCTGGACAGTCTGCGCGAGAAGTACGGCAAGACGGCCGGCGGCAAGGCGGGCATCGAGCTCCGGGTGATCCGCGGCAAGGCGGCCGAGGCGGACGAGCTGTCCGACAAGACGCTGCTGACGCTCAGCAAGGGCACGCCGGGCACCGTGAAGACGACCCTGAACCCGACGCTCCAGGCGGCCGCGGAGGCCCAGGTCGCCAAGAAGGCCAAGTCGTCGGTGGTCGTCCTGCGCCCGTCGACCGGGGAGATCCTGGCCTTCGCCAACGCCTCCCACGGATTCAACGTCGCCCTCCAGGGCTCCCTCGCCCCCGGCTCCACGATGAAGGTCATCACCTCCACGCTGCTGATCGACAAGGGCCTGGCGTCGGCGGACAAGACGCATCCCTGCCCGAAGTACTTCACCTACGGCGGCTGGAAGTTCCAGAACGACGACAAGTTCGAGATCAAGAACGGCACCTTCAAGGCGAGCTTCGCCCGCTCCTGCAACACCGCCTTCATCAGCCAGGCGCCCAAGCTGGACAACGACAGCCTGACCAAGCAGGCCCAGCAGGTCTTCGGCTTGTCCATGAACAACTGGTCCGTCGGCGTCTCGACCTTCGACGGCTCGGTGCCGGTGCAGTCGCAGGCGCAGATGGCGGCCTCGCTGATCGGCCAGGGCGGGGTCCGGATGAACCCGCTGAACATGGCCTCGGTCTCCGCGACCATCGAGTCGGGCACCTTCAAGCAGCCCTATCTGGTCTCCCCCTCGGTCGACGACCGCAAGCTCGCCACGGCCTCCCGCACGCTGTCCGCGGGCACGCTCGGGCAGCTGCGGGAGCTGATGTCGTACACCGCGGGCTACGGCACCGCGGCCGAGGCGATGTCCGGGGTCAGCGGCAACGTCGGCGCGAAGACGGGCTCGGCGGAGGTCGACGGCCAGAAGAAGCCGAACGGCTGGTTCACCGCCTACCGCGGTGACCTCGCGGCCGCGGGTGTCGTCCAGGCGGGCGGCCACGGCGGCGACACGGCGGGACCGATCGTGGCGTCACTGCTGAAGCTGGGCGGCTGATCCGCCGCGTCCCACCGGGGTCGCCGTATAGGTCCGGCGCAGAAACCTGAGCAGGGCCTTCGTCTCGAACTGGACGACGGAGACGCCCTGCGCGGAGTGGAACTCGACCACGGCCTGCACCCGCCCGCACGGCCAGACGCGGACCTCTCCGCTGCCGGCCGGGGCCCGCAGGCCCTGTTCGAGCAGGGCGCGGGAGAAGGTCCACTCGTCGGTGCCGGGAAGGCCGACCCGTACCGAGCGGGGGTCGGTCTCGGGGTCGTAGCGCAGCATCACCGGCACCGCCTCGTCGTCCGCGATGTCCGCGTCCGAAACGATGTGGGCTCGCGCGTACTGTTCGACTACAGACATCGTGACGGGCCTCTCACCCTGCGTAACCTGTGTGGAAGCTATGCATCCACTCGCTTTCCAGCCTCGCACATTTCCTGGATCGCGCCCCTGGGGGCGGACATGCTGTTCCTCACGCTCCTTTTACGTTTGTCGGGGATCGTTCGCTGTTCGTTGCAAGAGGCTCTTGCAAGGAGTTCGCAACAAGCCACATCATCGAGACGTGCATGTGCCTGACGGATTCATCAACGCCCCCGTATCCGCCGCGACCGGAGTCGTCGCCGCGGCCGCCGTCGCCGTGAGCCTGCGCGGCGCCCGCCGTGAGCTGGACGAGCGCACCGCGCCGCTGGCCGGACTGGTGGCGGCGTTCATCTTCGCCGTGCAGATGCTGAACTTCCCCGTGGCGGCCGGGACCAGCGGCCATCTGTTGGGCGGAGCGCTCGCGGCGATCCTCGTCGGCCCCTACACGGGCGTCCTGTGCATCGCGGTGGTCCTGCTCATGCAGGGCATCCTCTTCGCGGACGGCGGTCTGACCGCGCTCGGCGTGAACATCACGGTGATGGGTGTCGTCACGGCGGTCGTCGCCTACGCGCTCTTCCGCGCGCTGGTGAAGATCCTGCCCCGGGGCAGGCGCGCGATCACCGTCGCCTCCTTCGTCGCCGCGCTGCTGTCCGTGCCGGCCGCCGCCCTCGCCTTCACGTTCCTGTACTGGATCGGCGGCACCACCGACGTCTCCATCGGCAAGGTCGCCACCGCCATGGTCGGTGTGCACATCCTGATCGGCATCGGCGAGGCGGTGATCACCGCGCTGACCGTCGGCGCCGTCGTCGCCGTACGCCCCGACCTCGTCCACGGCGCCCGTGACCTGCGGCAGAAGCTGAAGCTGCGGGTCAACGGCGAGCTGGTGGACGTACCGGACGCGGAGCCGGTGCCGGTGGCCGCGCGCTCCCACCGCAAGCTGTGGATCACGGGTCTGGTCTCCTCCCTCGTGCTGGCCGGTTTCGTCAGCTTCTACGCCTCCGCCAACCCCGACGGCCTGGAGAAGGTCGCCGCCGACAAGGGCATCGACGCCAAGGCCGAGGAGCACGCGAGCGCCGACTCCCCCCTCGCCGACTACGGCATCGAGGGACTTGGGAACACCCGGCTGTCCGGCGGTCTCGCGGGTGTGATCGGCGTGGGCGCCACGGTCGTCGCGGGCAGCGCGGTGTTCTGGTCGGTGCGCCGGCGCCGTGGCGAAGAGGACGAGAAGAGTGTCTCGCCGGTGAGCACGAGCGGCGTCTGACATGGGGGCGGGACACGCGCACAGGCTCTACCGGCACGGGCACTCGCCCGTGCACGCGCTGCCTCCGCACACCAAGCTCGCGGCGGTCTTCGCCTTCGTGGTGGTCGTGGTGTCGACCCCGCGGGAGGCGATGTGGGCGTTCGGCCTGTACGCCGTGCTGCTGGCCGGTGTCGCGTACGCCGCCCGCGTGCCCGTGGGCTTTCTGCTCCGGCGGCTGCTGATCGAGGTGCCGTTCGTCGCGTTCGCCGTGCTGATGCCGTTCGTGGCGGAGGGCGAGCGGGTCGAGGTGCTCGGGATGTCCCTGAGCGTGAACGGCCTGTGGGGCGCCTGGAACGTGCTCGCCAAGGGCACCCTGGGCGTCGCCGCCTCCGTCCTGCTGGCCTCCACCACCGAACTGCGGGAACTGCTCCTCGGCCTGCAACGGCTCAAGCTCCCGCCGCTGCTCGTCCAGATCGCGTCCTTCATGATCCGTTACGGCGATGTCATCGCCGACGAGATGCGGCGGATGCGGATCGCCCGGGAGTCCCGGGGCTTCGAGGCGCGGGGCATGAAGCACTGGGGCGTGCTGGCCAAGTCGGCGGGCGCGCTGTTCATCCGCTCCTACGAGCGCGGGGAGCGGGTGCACCTGGCCATGATCAGCCGCGGCTACGCCGGGTCGATGCCGGTGATCGACGAGGTGACCGCGTCCCGGGCGCAGTGGTCGTACGCCTTCACCCTCCCGTTCGCCGCCCTCGTCGTCTGCGTGTTGGGATGGGCGCTGTGACAGCTTCCCTGGAGGTCTCGGGCCTCGCCTTCGCCTACCCCGACGGGCATCAGGCCCTGTTCGGCGTGGACTTCTCGATCGCGCGCGGCGAGCGGGTCGCGCTGCTCGGCCCGAACGGCGCCGGCAAGACGACCCTCGTCCTTCATCTGAACGGCATCCTGACCGGCGGCACGGGCACGGTCACGGTAGCCGGACTGCCCGTCGGCAAGCGGCACATGGCCGAGATCCGGCGCAAGGTCGGCATCGTCTTCCAGGACCCGGACGACCAGCTCTTCATGCCGACGGTCCGCGAGGACGTGGCCTTCGGGCCCGCGGCGGCCGGGCTGAAGGGCCCGGAGCTGGAGGAGCGGGTCGACCGGGCGCTGAAGCAGGTCGGCATGGCGGAGTTCAAGGACCGGCCCCCGCACCACCTCTCCTTCGGGCAGCGGCGCCGGGTGGCGGTGGCGACCGTGCTGGCCATGAAGCCGGAGATCCTCGTCCTGGACGAGCCGTCCTCCAACCTCGACCCCGCCTCCCGGCGCGAACTCGCCGACATCCTGCGCTCGTTGGACGTGACGGTGCTGATGGTCACCCACGACCTGCCCTACGCCCTGGAGCTGTGCCCGCGCGCGCTGATCCTCAGCGAGGGCACGATCGCGGCCGACGGCCGCACGGATGAGCTGCTCTCCGACGACGCGCTGATGCGGGCCCACCGGCTGGAGCTGCCCTTCGGCTTCGATCCGCGGTCCGTGACGACGGGCGCGTGAACGCAGCTCCCGCTTCCGCACCCCGCGGGAACATCGGCGCGACGATTCTGCTTGGGTGGAAGGGGCACCGCGCACAGGCAAGAGGGGTACGGACGTGGACGTGAACGGCACTGTGGCCGAGGGCTTCGAGCCGGTCAGGGACGCGTTCGCGCGGAACTTCGAGGTGTTCGGGGAGCGGGGCGCGGCCGTGGCCGTGTACCGGGACGGGCGCAAGGTGGTCGACCTGTGGGGCGGCACCCACGACCTCGACGGGACCGCACCGTGGGGGCACGGCACCGCGCAGGTCGTGCGGTCGGCCACCAAGGGCGTCGCCGCCGCCGTACCGCTGATGCTGTACCAGCGCGGGGAGCTGGACCTGGACGCGCCGGTGGCCGAGTACTGGCCGGAGTTCAAGGCGCGCGGCAAGGACCGGGTGCTGGTCAGGCAGGTGCTGAACCACCGGGCCGGGCTGCCGGTCCTGGACCGCCCGCTCACCCCCGCACAGGCCCTGGACCCGGCCAGGGGCCCGGAGGCCGTGGCCGCCCAGGCGCCGGTCTGGGAGCCGGGCACGGACCACGGCTACCACGCGCTGACGTACGGCTGGATGCTCGACGAACTGGTGCGGCGGGTGACGGGCCGGCGCACGGGTGAGTGGATCGCGGCGGAGATCGCCGCGCCGCTGGGCCTGGAGCTGTGGCTCGGACTGCCGGAGGCCGAGGAGGCGGCGGGCCGCACGGGCCGGGTCGGCCGGATCGAGACGCCGGAGCCGACCGCGGGCGGGACGGGCCCGCGGATGCGCCCGAAGCGCTCGGTCACCGAGGCCTACGACGACCCGGCCTCCCTCACCCGCCGGGCCTTCGCCGCGATCACCCCCTTCCCCGACCAGAACGAGGCGGCGTACCGCGCGGTGGCCCTGCCCGCGACCAACGGCATCGCGACCGCCGACGGGCTGGCCCGCTTCTACGCGGCGCTGATCGGCGCGGTCGACGGCGTCCCCGCGCTGTTCACGCCCGGGACGCTGGCGGCGGCCCGCGCCGAGGAGTCCGCGGGCCCGGACCGCGTCCTCGTGGTCGGCACCCGCTTCGGCCTCGGGTTCATGCTGCACGGCAGCGCCTCGCCGTTCCTCGGCCCGGGCTCGTTCGGACACCCGGGCCGGGGCGGTTCCCTCGGCTTCGCCGACCCGGAGACCGGCGTCGCGTTCGGCTACGTCACCAACGGCTTCCGCAAGACCGTGACGGCGGATCCGCGGGCGCAGGCGCTTCTCAGGGCGGTGCGGGCCGCCCTTTAGCCGCCTCTGCTCCTCTGGCGGCTCACACGTGGATCGGGTGGGACGTCCGGCCGGACGCCGCGTCGATCTCCCCGTGCGCCTTGGTCAGCAGTTGCATGGCGAGTTCGTTGAGGGCGCGGGCCGCGGCGACCTCCTCCCCCACCCTCGGCTGATTCGGGTCGGAGTGGTGGCGGGACGCGTGCCCCTGCGTGCGTACCTCCGTACCGTCGGGCAGGCGCACCATCGCCGCCGCCCGAGTGTGCTGGTCGTCCTCCCGGAACTCCAGCTCGACGTGCCATCCCACAGTGGTGTGCATCATGACGATCACCTCCGGAACACCTGCTTCCAGGGTGCTCCCGCGAAGCCGCCGACGCACGATTCCGACCCATGGTCGCTGAACCGGCCGGTCCGGACGGTCGTCCCCGTGTCCGTCGGCAGCAGGGAGCGGGCCTCGGCCGTCTCCGCGGCCGAGGTGCCGGCGCGTCGGCCGAGCCCGGCCGCCGATCGGAAACGACGGACGACCCTCATCCGCCGGAACAGCACGTCACCCCGCGTGCAGCATCAGCCCGATCCCCACCACCAGCAGGCCCGCCGCCGCGATCCTCGGCGCTCCGAACCTCTCCTTGAACAGGACGGCGCCGATCGCGGCGCCCACGATGATGGACGACTCGCGCAGGGCGGCGATGGGCGCCAGTTCCGCCTTGGTCTGCGCCCACAGGACCAGGCCGTAGGCGGCGAAGGAGAGGGCGGCGCCGATCAGGCCGATGCCCGCGAACGGCCGTAGGACGGCGACGAACCGGCCCCGCCAGCGGTACAGCGCGTACGCCGGGAGCACCACGCCCTGGAGCGCCATCAGCCAGGCGATGTACCCGAGGGAGGAACCGGAGGCGCGGACGCCCAGCCCGTCGACGACGGTGTACGCCGCTATGGTCACGCCGGTCGCCAGGGCCGCGCCGATCGCCGTCCAGTCGGGCCGCCGGCCGCGCAGACCCCACAGCGCGACCCCGGTCAGCCCGGCGCAGGACACGGCGATCCCGGCGGCCTGCCAGCCGTCCGGCACCTCGTGCGCGAAGACGGCGGCGAGCAGGGTGACCACCAGGGGCGCGGAGCCTCGCGCGATCGGGTACGCCTGCCCGAAGTCACCGAGCCGGAAGGACTTCATCAGCAGCAGGTAGTAGGCGATGTGGATGACGGCCGAGAGGATCAGATACGGCCACGCCCGCGCCGCCGGGAACGGCACGAACGGCACCGCCGCCAGCCCGATCAGCATCCCGCCGCCCGCGATCAGCGTGAACCCGACGAGCTTGTCGGTGATCCGGTGGGCTATCGCGTTCCAGCTCGCGTGGGTGACCGCGGCCAGCAGTACGGCCGCGGTGACCAGCGGCGTCACGAGGTGCGCTCGCGCACGTCCACGAGTGTGGCGCCAGCGTGGGCGATGAGCTCCTTGGGCTCCATGGGGAAGACGGTGTGCGGAGTGCCGGCGGCGGCCCACACGACGTCGTGCTCCAGCAGCGAGCGGTCCGCGAGCACGCGCGTCCTGGTCCGGTGCCCGAAGGGGGGCACCCCGCCGATGGCGTATCCGGTCGTCTCCCGTACGACGTCGGCCTTGGCCCGCGTGACCTTCTCGGCGCCGAGCTCGTGCCGGACGAGCTCCAGGTCGACCCGGGACGCGCCGTCCATCAGCACGAGGACCGGTACGCCGTCCGCCGCGAAGATCAGCGACTTGCAGATCTGGCTCAGCTCGCACCCGACCGCCGCGGCGGCCTCGGCGGCGGTCCGGGTGGCGTCCGGGAAGCGGCGGACCCGCCCGCGCAGCCCGTCCAGCCCCAACTCGCTCAGGGCCTCGGCGAATCGGGGGTGGGCTCCGGAGTCTTCGGTGCCGGTGGTGTCGGTCGTCGTCATGCACGGCACGCTAGCGGTGCGTGTACGGCACAGGCGACCCGGTTAATACGGTCGCCCCGCGGGCCGGTACGGGTCATGATCGACGGTTGTGACATCGACATCTCAGGAACTCCTGGTCCGGGCCGCCGCGCGCAACAACGCCGAGTGGTGTGCGGCGATGAGCCGATCGCACGGTGTGGAGGGGGAGTTCAGCGCGGGAGCCTGGGCCACGGCCCGTCGTACGCCGCTGTACTACCCGGACGCGGTGACGCTGGTGCCCGGGGTCGACGCCGGGGCGGTGGTGGGGCGGATCGACGGGGCGCCGGGGGCCTCCGTGAAGGACAGTTTCGCCGACCTGGATCTGTCGGGGGCCGGATTCGGGGTGCTGTTCGGGGCGCGGTGGATCCATCGGGCCGCGGGGGTGCCCGGTCGTGCGTCGGGGCTCGGGTGGGAGGTGGTGCGCGACGCGGACGCGCTGCGCGCGTGGGCGGTCGCCTGGGGCGATGACGCGGGGCTCTTCCGGGCCGAACTGCTCCGCGAACCCGAGACGTTCGTCCTCGCCGGCCTGTCCGACGACGGGCGGGTGGTCGCCGGCGCGGTGGCCGGCCGGAGTGAGCGGGTGGTGGGGGTCTCCAACGTCTTCGCGTGCGAGGGGGAGGTGGAGCCGGGGGCGGCGTGGGCCGTCGTACTGGAGGCGGTGGGGCGGCTGTTCCCCACCCTGCCGGTGGTCGGCTACGAGCACGGGGACGCGTTGGCGGCCGCGCTGGGGCAGGGGTTCGAGGAGGTGGGGGCCCTGCGGGTGTGGGTGCGGTAGCGCCGGAGGGCGGGGCGCGGGGCGCCCTCAGTGCACGGAGAAGCCGCCGTCCACGAAGATCGACTGGCCCGTGACGTAGGCGGAGGCCTGGCTCGCCAGGAAGACCGCCGCTCCCGCGAAGTCCTCGGCGAGGCCGTTGCGGCCGGTCATGGTGCGGGCGGCGAGGGCGGCGACCTTGTCCGGGTCGGAGGACAGGCGGGTGTTGAGGGGCGTCATGACGAACCCGGGGACCAGGGTGTTGCAGGTGACGCCGTGAGGGGACCAGGCCTCGGCCTGGGAGCGCGCGAGGGATTCCAGGGCGCCCTTGGAGACGCCGTAGGCGCCGCTCTGGACGAAGGCGCGGTGGGCCTGCTGTGAGGTGATGTGGATGATGCGGCCGTAACCGCGCTCCGCCATGCCGGGGCCGAAGCGTTGGCCCAGCAGGTGGGGGGCCTCCAGGTTCACGGCCATGGTGGTGTCCCAGACCTCGTCGCTCAACTCCCCCAGCGGCGGGCGGAGGTTGATCCCGGCGCTGTTGACGAGGATGTCGGGCTCGCCGAACGCCTCGACCGCGCCTTCCGCCGCCGCGCGCACTCCCTCGCGGCTGCCCAGGTCGGCGCTCACCCAGGCCGCCCGGCAGCCCTGTGCCGTCAACTCGTCGACGGTGGCGGCGAGTTCCTTCTCCCGGCGGGCCACGACCACCACGCTCGCCCCCGCCCGCGCGAGCGCCCCGGTGATGGCCCGGCCGATGCCGGAACTGCCGCCCGTCACCACGGCGACGCGGCCGTCGAGGGAGAACAGTTCGGAGAGGTAGGTCTGCGAGGTCATGTCCGCAACACTAGAACGTGTGACCCCGACGCCTGCCGTACGCCCCTACCGTCCCGGTGACCGGGACGCCCTCGACGACATCTGTGTGCGCACCGCGCACGCCGGCCGGGACAGCCGGCCCGTCTACGCGGATCCCGGCATCTTCCCGGTGATCTTCGCGGCGCCGTACGTGCACCTGGAACCGGAGCTGGCCTTCGTGCTGGACGACGGCCAGGGGCAGGCCGTCGGCTATGTCCTCGGCACCGCGGACACGCCCCGCTTCGTCGAGGACTTCCGGACGAAGTGGCTGCCGCGGGTCGCGGACCGCTACCCCGAGCACAGCGCGCCGCCGGGCACGCCGGACGCGGACATCGTGCCGCTGCTGCACCACCCCGAGCGGATGCTCGTGCCGGAGGTGGCCGCCCACCCCGCCCATCTGCACATCGACCTGCTGCCCGAGTGGCAGGGCCGCGGCCACGGCCGGGAGCTGATGCACACGTTCCTGGACGCCCTGCACCGCGCGGGAGTCCCGGCGGTGCACCTCTCCATGCTCACCGCCAACACCCCGGCCCGGGCGTTCTACGACCGGCTCGGCTTCCACGAGATCGACGTGCCGGACGCCGGGCCGGCCGTCGCCTACCTCGGCCGCCCGACAGAGCGAACGACGACAGAGCGAACGACGACGGAGCGGCCGGCTACAGAGCGGCCCACGTCGGCGCGGCTCACGAACCGGCCTTGAACACCACGTCCTTGGCCGCCGTCACGCCCGCCGTGCGGCCGGGCGCGGACTGCCCCTTCCAGTACAGGTTGGTGTGGGCGACGACCTGCTCGGGCGGCGGGGCGCCCCACGCGCTCTTGTCCGGGGCGGTGTGGGCGTCGGCGACGAGCGTGACGTCGTAGCCGCGGACGAACGCGCCGTGGATCGTGGAGCGTATGCAGGCGTCGGTCTCCGCGCCCGTCACCACCAGGTGCCCCACCCCGGCGCGGGCCAGGACGGCCTCCAGGTCGGTGTCCTCGAAGGAGTCGCCGTACGACTTGTGCACCAGCGGCTCCGGGTCCCGGCGGGTCAGCTCGGGGACGTACGCCCAGGCCTCGGTCCCCTTCTCCAGTCCCTCGTCGCAGTGCTGGACCCAGACGACCGGGACACCCTCCTCGCGGGCCCGGTCCACGAGCGAGCCGATGGCGGCGACGACCTCGTCGCGCCGGTGCGCCCCGGCGACGACGTCGTTCTGGACGTCGATCACGAGCAGCGCGGTACGGGGCCGTTCAGACAGTGTGGTCATGGCCGTCACGCTAGACGACCCCACTGACAGCGGCAGCGGGAATTAGTAGCCATATACGGTACCTGTCGTGAGTGACACATTGAAGGACGCCACCCCCGGCCACCTGGTCTGGCTGCTGTCCAACCGCTGGCGCACCGCCATGGACCAGGCGCTCGCGCCGCTGGACCTGACCCACGCCCAGTACGTGCTGCTGGCCTCCCTCTCCGGGATGGAGCGCTCCGGCACCCGTCCGAGCCAGCGGGAGCTCGCCGACTTCACGGGCCTGGAGGCGCTGTACGTCTCGAAGCTCGCCCGCTCGCTGGAGGCGGCCGGGCTGGTCCGGCGGACCCGTGACGCCGAGGACACCCGGGTCGTACGGCTCGCCCTCACCGACGCCGGGCACGCGGCCGTGCGGCCCGCCATCGACGCCGTACAGGTGCTGCTCGACCGGCTGCTCACGCCGCTGGGCGGCCTGGACGGCCCGCGCACCGAGGAGTTCAGGCGGACGCTGACGAGTCTGCTCGTCGTGCCGACGGGCCCGGAATAGAAAGAAGCCGGTGAGGGCGCCCGTCCCCACGGAGCCCTCACCGGCCGGTCCTTCTCAGGTGGTGTACGTCAGACGCGGACCAGTTCCCGGTCCTCGTCCGGGTCCACGTCCTTGTCGTCCATCGCCCGCAGGCCCTCGCCCTCGACGTCGACGTTCGGCAGGGCGCGGTCCAGCCACTTCGGCAGCCACCAGGCCGCCTTGCCGAGCAGGGCCAGGACGGCCGGGACGATCGCCATGCGGACGACGAACGCGTCGAAGAAGACGGCGATCGCGAGGCCGAAGCCGATCATCTTGATCATGGACTCGCCGGAGCTGATGAAGCCTCCGAAGACGGCCATCATGATGACCGCGGCGGCGGCCACGACCCGGGCGCTGTGCTTGAACCCGGTCACCACGGCCTGGCTCGGCGACTCGCCGTGGACGTAGGCCTCCCGCATGCGGGTCACGAGGAAGACCTCGTAGTCCATCGCGAGACCGAAGACCACACCCACCATGAAGATCGGCATCATCGACATGATCGGGCCGGTCTCCTCGACGCCGATCAGACCGGCGAGCCAGCCCCACTGGAAGACCGCGACCACGGCGCCGAGCGCGGCGAGCACCGAGAGCAGGAAGCCCAGGGCCGCCTTCAGCGGGACCAGGATCGAGCGGAAGACCACGATCAGGAGCAGGAAGGCGAGACCGACGACCAGGCCCAGATACGGGATCAGCGCGTCGTTGAGCTTCTGCGAGAAGTCGATGTTCATCGCGGTGGTGCCGGTGACCAGGACCTCCGCGCCGGTGTCGGCCTTGATGTCGCCGCCCTTGTCCCGGATGGCGTGCACCAGGTCCTCGGTCTGGGTCGAGGACGGCTTGGAGTCCGGGATCACGGTGATCGTCGCGGTGTCACCGGCCTTGTTGAACGTCGCCGGCGTGACCGTCACGACGTCCTTGAGGCCCTTGATCCCGTCGGTCACGGTGGTGGCCGCGGCCTTGGGGTCGTCGCTGCCCTTGGCGTCGACGACGATCATCAGGGGACCGTTGAAGCCGGGGCCGAAGCCCTCCGAGAGGGTGTCGTAGGCGCGGCGCTGCGTGGTGGACGTCGGCTGCGAGCCGTCGTCGGGCAGGCCCAGCTCCAGCTGGGTGGCCGGAAGGGCGATCGCGCCGAGACCGACCACGCCGAGCAGCAGCACGGCGGCGGGGCGGCGGATGACGAAGCTCGCCCAGCGGGTGCCCATGTTGGGCTTGGCCGGCTCCTCGCTCGCGACGGCCTTCTTGCGCTTCTCGCCCGCGGGGCGGATCCTGCGGCCCGCGTATCCGAGCATCGCCGGGATCATGGTCAGCGCGATGAGGACGGCGATCACGACCGTGCCCGCCGCGGCGAGGCCCATCTTGGTGAGCATCGGCACGTTGACGACCGCGAGACCGGCCAGCGCGATGACGACCGTGAGGCCGGCGAAGACCACCGCCGAGCCGGCGGTGCCGGTGGCCCGGCCCGCCGCCTCCTCGCGGTCGCGGCCGTCGGCCAGTTCACCGCGGTAGCGGGAGACGATGAACAGCGCGTAGTCGATGCCGACCGCGAGGCCGATCATCAGCGCGAGGGTGGAGGTGGTGTCGCCGAGGTCGAGTGCCTTGGCGAGGGCGGTGATGGTGGAGACGCCGATCCCGACGCCGATGATCGCCGTCAGCAGCGGCAGTCCGGCCGCGACCAGCGAGCCCAGGGTGATGACCAGGACGACCGCGGCGATGGCGAGTCCGATGACCTCACCGATCGCTCCCGCCTCGGCCGCGGCCTGGAGCGCGTCGCCGCCGACGTCGACGGTCAGCCCGTCGGCCCGGGCCTCGTCCGCGGTCGACTCCAGGGCGTCGCGGGTGGAGTCCTTGAGCTCCATGCCGGGGACCTTGTACTGCACCGACGCGTAGGCGACCGTGCCGTCCTTGCTCACCGCGTTCGTCGTGAACGGGTCGCTGACGGAGACGACCTCGGAGCCGTCGCCCAGGGCCTTGACGGTCTTCTCGACGGTCGCCTTGTTGGCGGCGTCCGTCATCTTCTCGCCCTCGGGCGCCTTGAAGACCACGCGTCCGGTCGCACCGTCGGCGCTGGCCCCGGGGAAGCGCTGCTCCAGCAGGTCGAAGGCCTTCTGGGCCTCGGTGCCGGGGATGGAGAAGGAGGTGGAACCGGCGGCGGGCGCGCTGGCGGCGCCGGCTCCGGCGAGCACCAGCAGGGCCACCCATATCAGGGCGACGAAGTGCCGTCGCCTGAAGGCGAGCCGGCCCAATCTGTAAAGGAAAGTGGCCACGTGGGCGTACTCCCGGTCAGGTCGTAAGAGTTCAGGGCAGGGGTGATCAGCCCGACGACGTGAGCGGTTACGTCAGGTGGAGGGCTTGCTGGGGAGAAAAGGGGAAAAACGAGGAGAAGAAAGAGTCAGTCGCCCGAGACGCCGAGAGCGGGGAGGATCACGGCGTCGATGTACGACAGGAGGAAGGCCTGGGTCGGCGGCTTCTCGTCGATCATGGTGCGGGCGGCGAACCCGCCCATCATCATGTGGATCATGAAGTCGATCGCCGGGTTGTCCGCACGGACCTCGCCCCGGTCGACCGCCCGCTGCACCACACGGCCGAACTCCGCCATCTCGGGTTCGATGAGATGTTCACGGAACGCCCGGAGCAGATCCGGGTTGCCGTGGATCGCCATGGCCAGACCCCGCATCAGCGCGGAGTTCTGCTCCATCTCGCAGTCGTCCGAGCGCAGGGTGAGGGCGTGCAGGTCCCCCTTCAGGGACCCGGTGTCGACCCCCTGGAGACCCATGCCGCCCGGCTTGTTGTGCCGCACCGCCTTCGCCACCAGTTCGGCCTTGCCGCCCCACTGGCGGTAGAGCGTGGCCTTGCTGGAGCGGGTGCGGGCGGCCACGGCGTCCATGGTGAGGGCGTCGTAGCCGACTTCGCGGAGCAGGTCGAGCACGGCGCCGTACAACTCGGCCTCGCGCTCAGGGGTGATACGACTGCGACGCACCGTCGCGACCTCAGCCATGCCTCTCACCTTCTCCCACTCCGAACGACACGGTCTCGTACAGGACGAATGTAGCGCACCTCCGAGCGAAACGAAACTGTTTCGTTCGTGTCGTGGGTCACGCGCGAGTAAAGCGGTTGGATCAAGCCACGAGATCAAGCCGCGGGAAGCCGCCGGAATTTTCATAAGTTGCTCCGGTCCATCCCCCGGAAAAGCATAGGGAGGTGAGCTATCTGCGCCTTCCGCACCTGAGCGGCGACCTGCTGTGCTTCGTGGCCGAGGACGACCTCTGGCTGGCCCCCCTCGACGGACCGGGCCGCGCCTGGCGGCTCACCGTCGACCGCACCAAGGTCGGCCACCCCCGCTTCTCGCCCGACGGCCGCCACCTGGCCTACACGAGCTGGCGCAGTCTGGTCCCCGAGATCCATCTGGCGCCGGTGGACGGCGGCCCGGGCCGCCAGCTCACCCACTGGGGATCCCCCGACTCCCAGGTGACCGGCTGGACCCCGAACGGCGACATCCTCGCCGTCGCCTCCCACGGCGAGCCCTTCTCGTACTTCACCTGGGCCTACAAGGTGACCCCCGACGGCGACCCGGGCCGCAAGCTCCCCTGGGGCCCGGTCTCCGACATCCAGGTCGCCGACCTCGACGGCGAGCGGAAGACCCTGCTGCTGACCGGCACGCCACCGCACGAACCGGCCGCCTGGAAGCGCTACCGGGGCGGGGCGACGGGCCGCCTGTGGCTGCACGGCGAGCGACTGCTGGAAGGCCTCGACGGCCACCTCCACTCCCCTCTCTTCGTCGGCGGCCGGATCGCCTTCCTCTCCGACCACGAGGGCGTCGGCAACCTCTACTCCTGCGCCCACGACGGCTCCGACCTGCGCCGCCACACCGACCACGACGCCTTCTACGCCCGGCACGCGGCCAGTGACGGCACCCGGGTGGTGTACCAGTGCGGGGGCGATCTGTGGATCGTCGACGACCTCGACGGCGAACCGCGCAGGCTCGACGTACGGCTGAGCGGACCGCGTACCGGACGCCGTAGCTACCAGGTGCCCGCCTCCCAGCACATCGACGGCCTCTCGGTCGACGAGACGGGCCGCGCGAGCGCCGTCGTCGTCCGCGGCAGCCTGTACTGGCTGACCCACCGCGACGGCCCCGCCCGCACCATCACCGACACCCCGGGCGTACGGGTCCGGCTCCCGGAGATGCTCGGCCAGGCCGGCCAGGTCGCCTACGTCACGGACGCGGAGGGCGAGGACGCGATCGAGATCGCCTACCTGCCCCGGGCGACGGGCGACCGTCCACCCCGGCGGCTGGCCTCGGGCGGGCTGGGCCGGGTCCTGGAACTGGTCTCCGACCCACGGGGCGAGCGGCTGGCCATCGCCTCGCACGACGGACGGCTCCTGCTGATCACGGTGTCCGGCGACGCGGCCGACGCCGTGGGGGCGGAGGACGCGGTGGACCCGGAGGAGGTGGCGGCCTCGACGGAGGTGGCGGACTCGGCATCCTTGGAGGACTCGGGCAGCCAGGTCACCGAGCTCGTCCGCTCGGTCAACGGCCCCGTCCGCGACCTCGCCTTCTCCCCCGACGGGGCGTGGCTGACCTGGTCGCACCCGGGGATCGGCCGCTCCCTGCGCCAGATCAAGATGGCCCGCATCTCCCGGACGGGACAGGGGGGCGGGGACGGGGAGCGCCTGATCGTCGACGTGACCGACGGCCGCTTCGAGGACGAGAACCCGGTGTTCACGAGGGACGGCCGCTATCTCGCCTTCCTCTCCTGGCGCGGCTTCGACCCGGTCTACGACGTCCACACCGGCGACCTGTCCTTCCCGCTCGGCTGCCGTCCCTACCTGGTGCCGTTGAACTCGGCCACCCCCTCCCCCTTCGCGCTGAACCCGGAGGGCAGGCCCGCCGCCGGGGGCCTGGACCCGGTGGAGGAGGACGAGGGCGCCGACGGCACGGTGACGGTCGAGGTGGAGGGTCTGGAGAGCCGGGTGACGCCGTTCCCGGTCGCCGCCTCCAAGTACTCGGCGCTGTACCCGGTCGCGGGCGGCGGGCTGGTCTGGCTGCGCTGGCCGATCTCGGGCGCGCTCGGCGAGACCTTCGCCAACCCCGACGACACGACCGGCCGGCCGACCCTGGAGTACTTCACCATCGGCAAGGCGAAGAAGTCCGAACTGGTCGAGCACCTGGACTGGTTCGCGGTCAGCGGCGACGGCACCCGGCTGGTCGTCGTGGACGAGGGCGACCTGCGCGCGGTCCCCTCCGGCGAGTCCGGGGACGGCGACACCACGGTCTGGATCGACCTGCGCCGCATCCTGCACACGGTCGACCCGGCCGCCGAGTGGCGCCAGTCGTACGAGGAGGCGGGCCGGCTGATCCGGGCGTACTACTGGGATCCGGGGATGTGCGGCATCGACTGGGACGCGGTGCTCGACCAGTACCGTCCGCTGGTCGATCGGGTCGCCTCCCCCGACGAGTTCGCCGACCTGCTCCGCGAACTCCTCGGCGAACTCGGCACCTCCCACGCCTACGTCTCCGCCGCCCGCCGCAACGAGGGCCCGCCGCACTACCAGCGCCGCCAGGGCCTGCTGGGCGCCAACTTCGTCCGCCGGGAGGCCGGTTGGACGGTCCGGCGGATCCTGCCCGGCGACTCCTCCGACTCCAAGGCCCGCTCACCGCTGGCCGGCACGGGCATCCGCGAGGGCGCGGTCCTCACCCACGTGGACGGCCGCCCGGTGGATCCGGTCACCGGCCCCTATCCGCTGCTGGCCGGAGCGGGCGGTACGACGGTGGAACTGACCTTCGCCCCGGCCGAGGGCGAGGGACGCTCCCGCCGGGTCGCGGTGGTCCCGCTGCTCGACGAGCGCCCGCTGCGGTACCAGGACTGGGTGGCCAAACGCCGCGAGGTCGTCCGGGAGCTGAGCGGCGGGCGCTGCGGCTACCTCCACATCCCGGACATGGGCGGCTCGGGCTGGGCCCAGTTCAACCGGGACCTGCGGATGGAGATGTCCCGCCCGGGACTCATCGTCGACGTGCGCGGCAACGCGGGCGGCCACATCAGCGAACTGGTGGTGGAGAAGCTCACCCGCACGATCCTCGGCTGGGACCTGACCCGCGACGCCCAGCCGGTGTCGTACGCCTCGACCGCCCCACGGGGTCCGGTGGTCGCCCTCGCCGACGAGGCCACCTCCTCCGACGGCGACATGATCACCGCCGCCTTCAAGCTGCTGGGGCTCGGCCCCGTCGTCGGCCAGCGCACCTGGGGCGGCGTCGTCGGCATGACCGGCCGCCACCAGCTCGGCGACGGCACGGTGATCACCGTCCCCATGAACGCCGCCTGGTTCGACGCCTACGGCTGGTCCGTGGAGAACCACGGCGTCACCCCGGACGTGGAGGTCCTCCGCACCCCCCTGGACTGGGCCGAGGGCAAACACGTCCAACTGGACGACGCCGTACAACTGGCCTTGCGCCTTTTGGAGACCAACCCCCCGGCCACACCCCCGGGTTACGAGAACGTCCCGAACAGATCGAGGCCAAAACTCCCGCCGCGTTCTTGAGAAGGGGGTCGGGCGAACCCACCTAGAGGCGCGGGGCTGTATCGATGTGCGGCTCCGCCGCGTGGGCGCGCCCAGCCCCCACAAAGCCGCACCCAAAAAACAAGCGTGGGGCGCCCTGAAGAACAGGGCACCCCACGCTCAAACCGCAAGGTCAGGCGTCGTAGTCCTGACGGAAGCGGTCCTCCTCGTCACGCTGAAGCCGCTCCGTCTCCTCGTCACGCTCCCGCATCCGCTCGGAGCCCTCCTGGCCACGCTGCTGCCCGCGCTCGGAGCCCTCCTGGCCACGCTGCCCGCGCTCGCCGCGCTCCTTGGCCTGCTGGGCCTTCTGCTTGGCCTGCTCCTGCCACTGCTCCGACTTGTCCTGGAACTGGTCCTTCATACCCATGTGGGTTCACTCCCGTGGGGTGAGGGGTTGGGGGCCCCGTGGCGGGGCCTCGACCAGATTCACACGGGCCGTCACAGTCCGCATGTCGATCAGTCACGCTGGGTGATGCGACCCTCCGCCCGGGCCGCCTCATCGGCCTCCCCACCTGCACCGACGAGCCCGACCCGCATGCCCTCCAACCGCTCCCCGAACCGCCGCATCTCCCGCTGCCCGACGGTCCCGACGAGCCCGGGCAGGTACCCGCGCATGCCCTGCATCCCGCGCAGCCACCACTGCCCGTACACATGACCGGCCCGCCGCTCGATGCCGGCCACGAGCCGGTCCACGGCGGGCCCGAGCGGATACGTCTTGTCGGCCGGCCAGGGCAGCCGCTGCCGCAGCTCCCGCATGACGTCGTCCTGGTCGGCCCCGCGCACCATGTCCGTGTCGGTCCAGGACAGGTACCCGACGCCGACCCGCACGCCCTTGTACCCGACCTCGGCCCGCAGGCTGTGCGCGTACGCCTCCACGCCGGACTTGGACGCGCAGTACGCGGTCATCATCGGCGCAGGGGTGATGGCGGCCAGGGAGGCGATCTGGAGCAGATATCCCCGGCTCTCCATCAGCACCGGCAGGAAGGCCCGGGCGGTCACCGCCGAGCCGATGAGGTTGACCTCGATGACCCGCCGCCAGGCCACCGGGTCGGAGTCCACGAAGGGCCCGCCGGTCGCGACCCCGGCGTTGGCGACCACGATGTCGACCTTCCCGAACCGCTCCTTGACCTCGCGCGCGACGCGGGTCATCGCCTCGTGGTCGGTGACGTCGGCGTACCAGTGGTCGGCGTCGCCGTGCAGCCGTTCGGCGACCTGCTTGAGCGCGTCCGGTTCGAGACCGACCAGCGCCACCTTCGCGCCGCGCGCGGACAGCTTGCGCGCGAGCAGTTCCCCGACCCCCCGCGCGGCGCCCGTGACGACGGCGACCTGTCCTTCGAGGCTGACCCTGCTCATGCGTCCTCCTTGATCGTCAGGTAGGTCACGGCGAGTTCGCGGATCCGCGCGCTCACCGGCTCGGGCGCCTCGACCGGGGTCATGTGGCCGACTCCCGGCAGTTCGGTGACGCCGAGGCAGTCGGGCAGCGCGGCGGCCAGTGAGCGCGCCTGCGCCGGCGGGGTCAACCGGTCCGCCGTACCGACGACGACGACCGTCGGCACCCTCAACTCCCGTACCGCGTGGTCGAGATCGAGCAGATCGAGCACATGGGCCCAGGCGTACCGCACCCGGCGCGGACACGCGTGCACGATCCGGGCGCACGCCTCGACCATGGCGGGGGCCGAACCCGCGCCCATCGTCGCGTACTTCAGGATCCGCCGGGCGAGCGGTGTGACCGGCCCGAGCGGGGCGCGCGAGCCGAGGACGTGGTGGGTCAGCCAGGTGCGCACCCGCCCCGGCCGCATCGGCAGGACCGTCGCCTCGGCGACCAGCCGCGACGAACCCGTGCTGCACAGCAGGACGGCGGCCGCGTGCTCGCGCAGGCCGGGGCGGCCGGCCGCGGCCATCACCGTCATCCCGCCCATGGAGTGCCCGGCGATCACGGCCCGCTCCCGGGGCGCGAGGGTCGCTTCGAGTACGGCTTCCAGGTCGTCGGCGAGGGCTTCGGGACTGCATGCCGGGCTCGCCGGGCTGCGTCCGTGGCCGCGTTGGTCGTAGGCGATGACGCGGTGGTCGGCGGCCAGGGCGCGGATCTGGGCGGCCCAGAAGGCGGTGGAGCAGGTCCAGCCGTGGGCGAGGACGACGGCGGGGGCGCCGTCGGGGCCGTGGACCTCGACGTGCAGGCGGGCGCCGTCGGCGGAGACGGCCGTCAGCTCGCGGGCCGGGACGGGCGGGGTGTAGGGGCCGGTGGTGACGTGCCCGAGGCGGCTCACGCGTCGACCTTCTTCCGGGCCCGGAGCACCTCGTACTCCGCGAGGTCCACGCGTCGGGTGGCCCGCCGGAACTCGCTCGTCGTACCGGGCCAGATGGTGCTGTTGCGGCCGTTGTCATCGAGATACCAGCTGGTGCAGCCGCCGGTGCTCCACACCGTGCGCTTCATGCGTTCCTGCACCCGGTGGTTCCAGTCCCGCACGGCGGCCGGGCGGGCGTCGAGGGCGGCGCGGCCGCCGAGGACGTCGAGCTGCCGTACGAAGTCGGCCAGGTAGTTCAGCTGCGACTCGATCATCAGGATCATCGACGAGTTGCCGAGCCCGGTGTTGGGCCCGATGATCGTCATCCAGTTGGGGAAGCCGGCCGCCGAGGCCCCGCGCAGGGCCTCCATCCCGCCCTTCCAGGCCTCGGCCAGCGTCCTGCCGTCGGCGCCCACGACCCGGTCGGCGATCGGCATGTCGGTGACGTGGAAGCCGGTGCCGAAGACGATCGTGTCGGCCTCGGTCTCGCTGCCGTCGGCGCCGACGAGGGTCGAGCCGCGCACCTCGGCCAGCCCGCTCGCGACGACGTCGACGTTGGGCTTGGCGAGGGCCGGGTAGTACTCGCTGCTGAGCAGGATCCGCTTGCAGCCGATGCGGTAGTCGGGGGTGAGCTTGGCGCGCAGGGCCGGGTCCTTGATCGCGCGGGCCATGTTCCGCTTCGCCAGCTGCTCGACGAGGTTCAGCTCGTCGGGGTGCTTGGTGAACGCCTGGACCTGCAACTCCCTGATCCCCCACAGCAGTCCGCGCCGGAGCCGGGTGGTGAAGGGCAGCGCCCGGTGCAGGGCCCGCTCGGCGCCGCTGATGGCACGGTCGACGCGGGGCAGCACCCACGGCGGGGTGCGCTGGAAGAGGGTGAGACGGCCGACCTGCGGCTGGATGGCGGGCACGATCTGGATGGCGGAGGCCCCGGTGCCCACCATCGCGACGCGCTTGCCGCGCAGGTCGTGGTCGTGGTTCCAGCGGGCGGAGTGGAAGACCTCGCCGGGGAAGGAGTCGAGCCCCGGGACGTCCGGGATCCTCGGGTCGGAGAGCGGCCCGGTGGCGGAGACGACGAGGTCGGCGGTGAGCCGCCCGCCGCTGGTCTCGATCTCCCAGCGCAGCTGCTCGGCGTCCCAGGTCATCAGCTTGACCTCGGAGTCGAAGCGGATGTGGCGCCGCAGGTGGAAGACGTCGGCGACGTGCTCCAGGTACGCGCGGATGTGCCGCTGTCCGGAGAAGGCGCGCGGCCAGTCGGGGTTGGGCGCGAAGGAGAACGAGTACAGGTGGGAGGGCACGTCGCAGGCGCACCCGGGATAGCTGTTGTCGCGCCAGGTGCCGCCCACGCTGCCGGCCCGCTCCAGCACCACGAAGTCGGTGACGCCCTCGCGGCGCAGCCGCACGGCGGCCCCCAGCCCGCCGAAGCCGGACCCGATCACCGCCACCCGCACATGTTCGTGTTCGGTCATCCCGACGCTCCTCCGCACAGTCCGTCCGCGACTCCGCCAGTGAACACTGGCACAATGGGGAGGGTAGAGCAGGTCCGTACTGATGGGTAGGGGTGCGGGCCACGAAAGTTACCGGCGGTACAACGTAGGGTGCGGGCGTGGCTGACAAGCGTGAATACCGCATGGAGGAGCTGGCCCGGCTGGCCGGAATCACAGTGCGCACCCTGCGCTTCTACCGCGAGCGCAAACTGATCCCGCCACCCCGCCGCGAGGGCCGTATCGCCTGGTACGACGACCATCACCTGGCCCGGCTACGCACGATCGGGGCGCTCCTGGAACGCGGCCACACCCTCACCGGCATCGCGGAACTGGCCGAGGCCCTCGACCACGGCCGTGACGTCGCCGACGTCCTGGGCGTCACCCCGCCCACCGAGGAGGAACCGGTCCGCCTCACCCCCGAGGAACTCGCCGCCCGCTTCGAGGGCCAGGTCACCCCGGAGAACCTCGCCGCCGCCCTCGACCTCGGCTACCTCGGCACCGACGGCGACGAGATCGTCCACGTCAGCCGCCGCCTCCTCGACGTCTCCTCCGCCCTGGTCCGCGAGGGCATCCCCCTCGCCGAGGTCCTGGCGGCCGGCGCCCGCGTCCGCGACCACGTGGACGCCCTGGCGGAGATGTTCGCCGACCTCGTCCTGCGCCACGGCACGGAATCCGACCTCCAGCGCCTGCGCCCCCTGGCCCGCAGCGTGGTGGAGGCGGAACTGTCACTGGCGCTGGACCGGCGGTTGCGCCAGCAGGACTAGGAGGGCCGCTGACGGCCCGGCCTCACTTCAGGTGCCGGTCGAAGAACCGGTTGCCGTCCTCCAGCTCGAACCACGGGGTGCCGGTGTGCCCGCCCGGATTGGCGTGGAGCGTCTTCTCCTTGCTTGCGAAGGCGTCGAACAGGTCCAGGGCCCGCTGCCGGGGGTTCCCCTCGTCGTCCCACTGGAGCAGCATCAGCAGCGGGACGGTGATCCGCCGGGCCTCCGGCTCGACCGCCGCGAGGCGGATACCGAGGGCCATCCACCCGGAGTAGCCGACCGGGCCGCCGACCTCGGGCAGCTTCAGAAGGGCGCCCAGGGCGGTCCGCCAGTCCGGGACCGCCTTCTCGACCAGCGGGCCGATGAACGACTCGAAGATCTCGTCGACCGGCTCGCCGGCCCGCATCACCCGGCGGAGCTCGGCGCGGTCCCGCTCCTCGGCGGCGGAACGGAGCCGGTCACCGCACCCGACGGCGTCGACGGCGGCCACCGCGCACCGCGTAACCGCACGCCGCGGTGGCGCGGGCCCGGGCCACGGCCGCGAAGCCGCGCCTTTCGGGAATGCGCTGGAACGGCGCTCCCGGACGACCTATCGTCCGACCGCGACCCCGGAGGGGAACACCCATGTCGATACAGCGTTCACGGGTACCACCTCCTCGTTCTCCGGCACGGCCTCCGGAAAGGTAACAGGGGCCACCGCGGCCCCCCCCAACAGGTTTTCGCGCGGCGGGCTCCCGCCGAGGCAGGCCGGGTCACATGTCGAAGACGGCCGTCACAGGAGCGTGGTCCGACCACCGCTCCTCGTGGCTGGCGGCCCGCTCGACGTACGCCTTGACGGCACGAGCCGCGAGCCCGGGCGTCGCCACGGCGAGGTCGATGCGCCAGCCCGTGTCGTTGTCGAACGCCCGCCCCCGGTACGACCACCACGTGTACGGCCCCGCCACCTCCGGATGCAGCGCCCGCACGACATCGACGTAACCGCCGTCGGTCTCGTCGAGGACCCGGCTCAGCCACTCCCGCTCCTCGGGCAGGAACCCGGAGCTCTTCTGGTTGGCGCGCCAGTTCTTCAGGTCGGCCTGCTGGTGGGCGATGTTCCAGTCGCCGCAGACGAGGACCTCGCGGCCGTCGGCGGCGGAGCGCTCGCGCAGGTCCTTGAGGTGGGCGAGGAACTCGCCCATGAAGCGCACCTTCTCGTCCTGCCGCTCGGTGCCGACCTCCCCGGAGGGCAGGTAGAGGGAGGCGACCGTGACACCCGGCAGGTCGACCTCGACGTAGCGGCCGCTCGCGTCGAACTCGGACGAGCCGAAGCCGACGCGGACACGGTCGGGCTCGCGGCGGGTGTAGAGGGAGACACCGGCACGGCCCTTGGCGGTCGCGGGGGCGTGCACGACATGCCACCCGTCGGGCGTACGGACGTGCTCGGGCAGCTGCTGGGGCTCCGCGCGCACCTCCTGGAGGCAGAGCACATCGGCGGAGGTCCCGGCGAGCCACTCCACGAAGCCCTTCTTCGCGGCGGCACGCAGCCCATTGACGTTCACGGAGGTCACAGTCAGCACCCCGGCACCCTACCGGCACACTGGACTCTGTCCCGTTCTGGAATGAATTGATATACGGTATTCAACATGATTATACGTCAACTGCCCTTCGACCACCCCGACGCGGTCAAGCTCAACGACCAGGTCCAGGCGGAGTACCACGTCCGCTACGGCGACGGCGGCGACGCCACCGTCCTGGCCCCGGAGGACTTCGAGCCGCCGGGCGGTGTGTTCCTGATCGCGTACGACGAGACCGGCGCCCCGGTCGCCACGGGCGGCTGGCGTGCCCAGGACGCGAACGAGGAGGGCAACCTGGACGGGGACGCCGAGCTCAAGCGGATGTACGTCGTCGACGCGATGCGCGGCCGGGGTCTGGCCCGCCGCATCCTGGCCGCCCTGGAGGAGGACGCCCGCGCGGCCGGCCGCAGACGCATGGTCCTGGAGACCGGCGACCAGCAGCCGGAGGCCATCGCCCTCTACACCTCCAGCGGTTACGGGCCGTGCGCCAAGTTCGGCTACTACCGGCACTACGAGTCGAGCCGGTGCTTCGCGAAGCCCCTCACCCCCTGAGGTACGCCAGCACCGCCAGCACTCTCCGGTGGACGTCGTCCGCCGGAGGCAGGTCCAGCTTGGTGAGGATGCTCCCGATGTGCTTGCCGACGGCGGCCTCCGACACCACCAGCGTGCGCGCTATCGCGCCGTTGGACCGGCCCTCGGCGATCAGCGCCAGCACCTCCCGCTCGCGCGGGGTCAGCCGCGCGAGCGGATCCCGCCGCCGGCGCAGCAACTGCCGTACGACCTCCGGGTCCACCACCGTGCCCCCGGCGGCGACCTTGTGCAGCGCGTCCACGAACTCCTCGACCTGGCCCACCCGGTCCTTGAGCAGATAGCCGACACCGGTGCCGTCACCGGAGTCGAGGAGCTCGGCGGCGTAGGCCCGCTGCACGTACTGGCTGAGCACCAGCACCGGCAGCCCGGCCCGCTCCTCGCGCAGCCGTACGGCCGCGTGCAGCCCCTCGTCCTGGAAGCCGGGCGGCATCCGGACGTCCGTCACCACGATGTCGGGCCGGTGCTCGGCGGCCGCCGCGAGCAGCGCTTCCGCGTCACCGACGGCCGCCACCACCTCGTGGCCGAAGCGGGCGAGCAGCCCGACGAGGCCGTCGCGCAGCAGCACGCTGTCCTCGGCGAGGACTACGCGCAGGGGTCGGTCGACGGTCGTGGCCGGCAAGGGATCTCCACACGCAGCAGGGTCGGTCCGCCGGGCGGGCTGGACAGGGAGAGTGTGCCATCGAGCACCGACACCCGGTCGGCGAGACCGGTGAGCCCGGTGCCGTGCGCGCTGTCGGCACCGCCCCGTCCGTCGTCGCGGATGTGCAGGGTCAGCCGTCCGTCGCCGTATCCGCCGCTGACGGCGGCCCGGTTCGCGCCGCTGTGCCGGGCGACGTTCGTGAGGGCCTCGCCGACGACGAAGTACGCGGCGGATTCCACCGGTTGGGGAAGACGCTCGGGGAGGTGGAGGTCCAGGTCGACGGGGACCGGGCTGCGGTCGGCCGCGTCGGCGACGGCGGCTTCGAGGCCGTAGTCGGTGAGGACCTTGGGGTGGATGCCGTGGATCAGCTCGCGCAGGTCGGCCAGCGCCCGCCCGGCCTCCGCGTGCGCTGA
Organism: Streptomyces lincolnensis; assembly: GCF_001685355.1. Lineage (GTDB taxonomy): Bacteria > Actinomycetota > Actinomycetes > Streptomycetales > Streptomycetaceae > Streptomyces > Streptomyces lincolnensis. The sequence continues at coordinate 4,289,021 of NZ_CP016438.1, forward strand.
TGCGAGTTGGTCGGCGAGCGGTCCCGGCGGTGCGTCCAGGCGGGCCAGGCCGAGGCTCATGGTGAGAGCGACGAGCCGCTGTTGGGCGCCGTCGTGCAGATCGCGCTCGATGCGCCGCCGTTCCGCCTCGAAGGCGTCCACCAACCGTGCACGGGAGCGCACGAGTTGAAGAACATCCTCGGTGTCGTCCTTCGAGGACAGCACGGCCCGCGCCAGCTCCGCCCGCGCCCCGGCGACAACTCCCAGCGCGTAGGCGCCCGTTGCCAGCAGTACGAGCCCGAGCGCGGCCACCCCGAGGGCGCCCGGCCAGGTGTCGACGGTCCACAGCTTGACCGCCTTCGCCTCCCCGTCGAGCGCCAGGAACACGGGCGCGGCGACCATCGACAGCGGAATCCCGGTCGCGCCGAGGACGACCAGCGCGTCCAGCGGCCACAGCACCAGCCCGAGCAGCACGGCGTACGCCAGTTCCCGCCAGGTCGCGGTCTCCCGCACTCGCGTCACCAGCCACGCCCACAGCCCCGGCGCGTCCGGCACCCGATGCCCGCCCCCGCCCGCCGGCCCCATCCCCGTCACCCGCAGCCGCCACCGCTCCACGGCGGCCACCGGGATCCCGGCCAGCGCGGTCAGCACCAGCAACGGCAGCCCGAGGAGTACGACGGCCAGCGCGCCGCCGACGACGAGCCCGCCGAGCACCACGACGAGCACGACCGCGCCGAACACAGCCCCGCCGGCCAGGTACGCGGCCGCCCGCCAGGGCCATGCCGACCTCAGGTATCCACGCCCCGCGAGGGCCCGCCACACGTTCATGGGATCACCGTAGGAGCTGGACAGGGACGCGGCCATCGGCCTGGGCGGAGACCTGGGGGTATGCCTGGCCCTACCCCAAGTCTCCCTCCAGCCGCACTGATTCGCGGGCCGGTCGGGGGTTGGCTGGACCCTCCGGAACCGAGCGGATCACAACGGGTGGGAGACGAGGCCGACATGAGATCTCAGGCGATCGAACTGCGGGACGTGCACAGGCGGTTCGCTTCGGGCGGCGCCGCGGTGGCCGCCCTCGACGGCGTCACGCTCGCCCTCCCCCGGGGCACCTTCACCGCCGTCATGGGACCGTCCGGCTCCGGCAAGTCGACCCTGCTGCACTGCGCCGCCGGCCTGGACCGGCCCACCTCGGGCTCGGTACGCCTCGGCGAGACCGAGCTGACCGCACTGAGCGAACGCCGACTGACCCTGCTGCGCCGCGAGCGCGTCGGCTTCGTCTTCCAGGCGTTCAACCTGCTGCCTTCCCTCACCGCCGCGCAGAACACCGCGCTCCCGCTCCGCCTGGCCCGCCGCCGTGTGCCCCGTGCGCGCGTTCTGGAAGCGCTGCGCGAGGTGGGCCTGGCCGACCGAGCCGGCCACCGCCCCTCCCAGCTCTCCGGCGGCCAGCAACAACGCGTCGCCCTCGCCCGCGCCCTCATCACCCGCCCCGAGGTCCTCTTCGCCGACGAACCGACCGGCGCCCTGGACTCCCGCACGGGCCACCAGATCCTCACCCTGCTGCGCACCCTGGTCGACACCGGGAGCACGACGATCGTGATGGTCACCCACGACCCGACGGCCGCGTCGTACGCCGACCGGGTCGTGTTCCTGGTGGACGGGCGGGTGCACGGGGAGTTGAGCGGGGGGTCGGCGCGGGAGATCGCGGGGCGGATGGCGGGATGGGAGACCAAGGCCCCATCGAAGACCACGCGCCTGTCGGAGGCCACCCCGTGCTGAGCATCGCCGTACGCGGGCTGCGTACCCGCTGGACCACCTTCACCGGTACCTTCCTGGCCCTCTCCCTCGGTGTCGCCCTGCTCACCGTGATGGGCCTGGCGCTCGCCTCCTCCGCCGACGCCCCGGAACGCAAGCCGGAACGCTTCGCGGCGGCGCCGGTCGTGGTGCGCGGCCAGGACACCCTGCGCGTGCCCACGCCGATCGGCGAACGCACCCAGAAGCTGGCGCACCCCCGACCGGTCCCGGCCCGAACCATCGCCGCACTGCGCGCCCTCGGCCGGGTCGTCGAGGACCGGACCTTCCCGGTACGAGCCCCTGGGGCACCCGGTGACCTGGTCGGCCACCCCTGGTCCACGGCCGCCTTCGCCCCGTACGACCTCACCGCGGGAAGGGCACCGAGCGCCCCGGACGAGGTCGTGGCCACCGGAGACTGGACGACCGTGGGCCAACGGCTGCGCACTCCCGCGGGCCCGGTACGCGTGGTGGGCACGGTGCGTGTACCGGGCACGGTCGACACCCCCGGCTTCGAGAACGCCCTCTTCTACACGGACGCCCGCGCGGCCCGCCTGTCACCACGGATCCCCCAAGTCGTCGTAACGGCAACCCCGGTGGCGGTACGGAAGGCGGCCCCCGGCCTGAACGTCCTCACCGGTGACGCCCGACGGTTCGCGGACGCCGATCCCGACCGGGACCGCGAGGCGCTGACCGCGCTGAACGCCCTGTTCGGCACGGCCGGCGGGGTCGCCGGGTTCGTGTCGGTGTTCGTCGTGGCGTCGACGTTCGCCTTCGCGGTCGCGCAACGGCGCCGGGAGTTCGGCCTGCTGCGCACCGCGGGCGCCACCCCGGGCCAGATCCGCCGGACGGTGGTGACGGAGGCCCTGCTCGTCGGCGTCCTCGCCTCCGCCACGGGCTGCGCGCTCGGCGGATACGCCGCCCCGCACCTGGCCTCCCGGGTCGTGGCCGGCGGCCTGGCCCCGGCCTGGTTCACCATCGGCGACCATGCCTGGCCGTACCACCTGGCCTTCTGGACGGGCCTGCTGGTGGCCCTGTGCGGAGTGCTGGCCGCGTCCTGGCGGGCCGGCCGGACGCCTCCCACCCAGGCGCTGCGCGAGGCCTCGGTCGACACCGGCACGATGACCCGCGGCCGCCTGCTCACCGGCGCGGCCCTCCTGCTCACCGCGGCGGTGACCCTGGTCCTGGCCCTGCTCACCGACCCGGGCGACCTGTTGCACCGCAAGACCTACATCAGCCGCCCCATGCTCCTGATCACCGCGACCGCCCTGCTCTCCCCGGTCCTGGTCCGCCCCTCGATCCGGCTCCTCACCTGGCCGGCCACCCGGCTCCCCGGCGCCACCGGCCTCCTGGTCCGCGAGAACACCACCACGGCGCTGCGCCGCACCGCCGCCCTCACGGCCCCCGTCCTGATCACCGTCGCCCTCACCGGCTCGTTGCTGGGCGCCACCGCGACCCTGAACGAGGCGAGGACGAAGGAACTCCGGGCCCGCACGACGGCGGACTTCGTGGTGACACCGACAGGAGCGGACGACGGCACCGGGACCGGGACGGGCCTCACCGCGCGGACCGTGGAACGCCTGCGCGCACTGCCGGGCGCCGAGGTCTCGGTCACCGCTCGCAGCGCGGTGTACGTCCTGGAGGACGACGTGGCCCTGATCAGGTCCGAGGCCCGCGCGGCCACCCCGGAGGACCTCGCCGCGACCACGCACCTGCCGCTGACGTCGGGCCGTCTCGCCGACCTGGACGACGACTCGATCGTCGTCAACGAGGAGTGGGCCGAGCACACGGTCGGCGACCACGTCACCGTCCGACTGGGCGACGGCACGCCCACCACCCTCCGCATCGCCGCGGTGATGCCCACCGGCACCGGCGACAACGGCGTCTACATCACCCCGGCCAACGCCCCGTCCGCCCCCGTCGACCGCGTGGACGTGAAGGTCGCCGCCGGCGCGGACGCGACCACGGTGGAGGCGGCACTACGACGAGCGGTGGGACCGGCCCCGACCGCGGAAGCCCAGGTCCTCACGAGAACCGCCTGGCTGAGAACCGTCTCCCCCCGAACCGACGACACCACCCGCCTCGGCTTCTTCCTGGTCCTGGGCCTCGCCCTGCTCTACACCGGCATCTCCCTGGCGAACACCCTGCTCATGTCCACCTCGGACCGCACCGGCGCCCTGCGCTCCCTCCGCCTGACGGGAGCCACCCGCGGTCAGCTCCTCGGCCTGGCGGTCGCGGAGTCCCTGACGATCGTCACCCTCGGCACCCTCCTCGGCCTCCTGGCCACCACCGTCAACCTCCTCACCCTCACCACCGCCCTGACCCTCCTCTCCGCACCCCCCACCCTCCAACTCCCCTGGCTCCCCCTCACCACCACAGCCCTCGCCTGCACCCTCCTGGCGACAGCCACCTCACTGCTCCCCCCACCCCGCACAAACAAAAAAAGACCCCGCCCGATCAACTGATCGGACGGGATCTCATCAACTACCCCGAGTTTCCCCGGGAAGTTGTTGCGGTGGACCTGAGGGGATTCGAACCCCTGGCCCCCTCGATGCGAACGAGGTGCGCTACCGGACTGCGCCACAGGCCCTTGCAACGAGTGAAACTCTAGCATCCCCGTCCGGGTGCTTGGAAATTCGTTCCCGGCTGGTCAGGGAGGGCCCGGTCGGGCCTTGATCCTGCTGGTGGGGCGCCCGGAGGGCGGGTCACTCGTTGGCGGCCCGCGGCCGGTCGCCGTCCTCGTACTGGTCGAAGAGGGGGGTGCGGCCGCGCTCGCGGGCGCGGCGGGCGGAGGCGGCGCGACGCGCGTCACTGCGGTCGTCGGTCGATGGCCTGTCCTCCGAGTCGGAGGACGGTTCCTCCGATCCCCCGTCGCCCGCGCCCGACTGCGCCTCCTGCTCCGGGGTGGCGGAGCTGGACCGGGCCGAGCTCCAGGCGTCCGGCGCCCCGAGGTCCACGTCGGAGGTGGCGCGTGGCGCGACGGGCGCGGTCACGTAGGTGGGCAGGGGCACCGGGACCGGGTCCCAGCTGTCTCCGTGGGCCGGCCGCTGCTGGCGCTCGCGCTGCTGGTCGACCCACTCCGCGTGGTCGGTCTGCTCGACGAGCGCGCGCCGGTCGGCGGCCAGCGCCGACAGTCCGGGGTCCGTCTCGGGCTCCGGGCTTTCGTCCGGCTCCTCGGAGTCGGCGCTCGCGTCGACCGTCACGCGCCGACGCGGCTGGCGCGAGCGTTCGCGCAGGCGCTGCGCGGCGGCCTCGGCCCGACGCCGGTCCATCTGGTAGGCGAAGCGCCGGCGCTCCTGGGAGCGCAGATGGGCGATGTACGCGCTGAGCAGCACGGCGGGCACACCGGGCGCCCACAGGAACGCGAGCCCTCCGACCGCGGCGACGATCGCGCCGAGCGTGAAGGCGAGGAAGAGCATGACCGTCGTACGCCGACGGCGCGCGAGCACCTTCGTGCGCCGGGCGCGCGCGGCGGCCGCCTCCTCGGCGGGCGTGCGCCTCGGGGCCGACACCCGCTTCCGCGCCGGTGCGGCACCGGACCGCGGTGCGGCGCCGGACCGCTGCGCCGATTCGGGGTGCTCGTCGCGCACGGACTCGCGCTCCGGTTCACGCGCGGGCTCACGCGCCGCTTCGCGCGCCGGTTCCGAACGCTCCGCGCCGGGCGCGCGCACCGATGCCTGTGTCCGAGGACGGGTCGGGGGCATGGCGAAGGCCCGGACGTCCACCGAGTCGGTGACGGCGTCCGGGTCGGCGACGCCGGACTCCCCCTCCTCGGTGGAGCGCGCCCGCAGGTCCTTGGCGTATCGGCGCTCCATCCCCGCCCGGCCGGACAACAACCGGATGGCCGTGCTGAAGCGTTCCGTCGGACGGGCCTCGTTCAGCTCGTCCTGCCTACGGAGCCACATCGGCACCAAGTAGGCGGCCCAGGCCCCGACAATGACTGCGTAGATGAGGCCGCTGCTGCTCACGCCTCACACGGTAGAGGGGTTTGCGTGAGGCCATCCGCCAATTGAGTCGGTGTGTCGCACGATCTGGCTGATATTTCGAGCTTTTTTTGTGACGGATGCGATCAACAGACCGCCGAGGAGGCGAATTCAATGCCCTCAGGTGGTCATCCGCCGATCATTATCGAACATTTATTCAATTTCCCGGCTATGCGGGATTGTCGTGGGGCGTGCTCCTGGATCGTGCCCGCTGCCAGCGCCGGAGCAAACCGTCGGGCACCTCTTCCGCGGTGAGCGCGAACACGAGGTGGTCGCGCCAGGCTCCGTCGATGTGGAGATAGCGCGGGCGCAGCCCCTCCTCGCGGAATCCGAGTTTCTCCACGACCCGGCGGCTGGGCCCGTTCTCCGGGCGAATGCAGACCTCGATGCGATGCAGACCGACGGTTCGGAAACAGTGGTCCACCGCGAGCGCCACGGAGGTCGGCATCACACCGCGGCCGGCCACCGACTCGTCCACCCAGTACCCGACATGCCCCGAGCACATCGAGCCCCAGGTGATACCGGCGACCGTCAACTGCCCGACCAGCCGCCCCTGGTACTCGATCACGAACGGCAGCATCCGGCCGGCGCTCGCCTCGTGCCGCAGATGGCGGACCATCTGACGGTAGGTCGGCCGGTGCGCGACCGGTCCGCTGGGGGTGGGCGGCGGGATGGTCGCCTCCCAGGGCCGCAGCCAGTCCCGGTTGCGCCGGTTGACCTCGCGCCAGGCCCGCTGGTCGCGCATCTTTATCGGCCTCAGGACGACATCGCCGTCCGCCAGTACGACGGGCCAGGAGGGGCTGTTCAGCTCGCACCCCCGGTGCCGGCGCCGGGTCTGGGGTGATCGCCGCCGCGGATCTGGTCGACGGCGTGCGTCAGGAGGGGCTCCAGGACGGCCAGTCCGTCCTTCACCCCGCCGCTGGACCCCGGCAGATTGACGATCAGCGTCCGCCCCGCCACTCCGGCCAGCCCCCGGGAGAGCGCCGCCGTCGGCACCTTGTCCCGTCCGTACGCCCGGATGGCCTCCGCGATGCCCGGCACCTCGTGGTCGAGCACCGCGCGGGTCGCCTCGGGGGTGCGGTCGGTGGGCGAGATGCCGGTGCCGCCGGTGGTGACGATCACGTCGTAACCGGCCTCCACGGCGGCCCGCAGCGCGGCCTCCACCGGGTCCCCGTCGGGCACGACCTGCGGTCCCTCGACGGTGAAGCCGAAGCCCCTGAGGCCCTCGGCGACCAGTGGGCCGCCCTTGTCCTCGTAGATCCCGGCGGCGGCACGGTTGGAGGCGGTCACGACCAGCGCGCGGTACGGCGCGGGCGGGGTGCCGTGCGCCCCGGCGCTCATGCCCGGCTCCAGTCGCCCGACTTGCCGCCCGTCTTCTCCTCCACCCGCACGTCCGTGATCACCGCTCCCTTGTCGACCGCCTTGACCATGTCGATCACGGTGAGCGCGGCGACGGACACCGCGGTGAGGGCCTCCATCTCGACACCGGTACGGTCGGTCGTCTTCACGGTGGCCCGGATCTCCACGGCGTCGTCCGCGACCCGCAGGTCCAGTTTCACACCGGAGACCGCCAAGGGGTGACACAGCGGGATGAGGTCGGGGGTGCGTTTGGCGCCCATGATGCCCGCGATCCGCGCGGTGGCCAGGGCGTCCCCCTTGGGGACGCCCTCGCCGCGCAGCAGCTCGATCACGCGGGGCGAGACCAGGACCCGGCCGCTGGCGCTGGCGGTGCGCGCGGTCACGTCCTTCCCCGACACGTCGACCATGCGGGCGGCACCCGCCTCGTCGATGTGGGTCAGTCGGTCCTGCACTGGGGCTCCGGGGGTCTCCCCCCGGGAAGGCTCAGTCATGCTGTGTCGCGCTCCCGGTCCGGGCCCCGCGCGGTACGGCGCGCGGGCCTGTTGTGCGCGACACGGTACCCCCAAGTCGGGGCGCGCAAGGGCACGGGACCGGGCGGTGGACACGGGTGGACACGCGGGCGCGCGGCTCCCGGCCGGGCGCCGGCGGGTCCGCGCGCGCCCGGTCAGCCGAGCAGGACGACCTCGACCTCGGCACCGGGCTCGACGGACTCCACGTCCTCGGGGACGACGATCAGCGCGTCCGCGTGCGCGAGGGCCGCGACCAGGTGGGATCCGGTGCCTCCGACCGGGGTCGCGGCGCCGTCGGCGTACGTCCCGCGCAGGAACTGTCTGCGGCCCTTCGGCGAGGTCAGCGCCTTGTCCGTGGTGAGGGTCGCCGTGGTCCGGGGCCGGTGGACGTCGTCGAGGCCCATGAGGGCGCGGATCGCGGGGCGGACGAACAGCTCGAAGGAGACGTACGACGACACCGGGTTGCCCGGGAGCGCGAGCAGCGGGGTGTGGTCGGGGCCGATGGAGCCGAAGCCCTGGGGCTTGCCGGGCTGCATGGCCAGCTTGCGGAAGTCGATGCCGCTGCCGGCCTCGTCCTCGTCGCCGACGTGGGACAGGGCCTCCTTGACGACGTCGTACGCCCCGACGCTGACACCGCCTGTGGTGACCATGAGGTCGGCGCGGACGAGCTGGTCCTCGATGGTGGAGCGGAGGGTCTCGGCGTCGTCGGTGACGGCGCCCACGCGGTAGGCGATGGCGCCGGCGTCCCGGGCGGCGGCGGTGAGGGCGAAGCTGTTGGAGTCGTAGATCTGGCCGTGGCCCAGTTCCTCGCCGGGCTGGACGAGTTCGCTGCCGGTGGACATGACGACCACGCGCGGGCGCGGGCGCACCCGGACGGTGCCGCGGCCGATCGCGGCGAGCAGGCCGATCTGCGGCGGGCCGAGGACGGTGCCCGCTTCGAGGGCGCGGTCCCCCGCCTTGACGTCGCTGCCCTTGGCCCGCACGTGCGCGCGTGCGGCGGCCGGTCGGTACACGTGCACATGCCCCTCGGCGCCCTCGGGGGCCTGGGCGCGAGCGCGCATCCCGGTGACGGGTCCCTCGCCGAGTCCGCCGTCGGTCCATTCGACGGGGACGACGGTCTCGGCGCCGGGCGGCAGCGGGGCGCCGGTCATGATGCGGGCGGCCTGGCCGGGGCCCACGTGGAGCAGGTCGGCCTGGCCGGCCGCGACGTCCCCGACGACCTCCAGGGCGGCCGGGAACTCCTCGCTCGCGCCCGCGACATCCGCGACCCGTACCGCGTACCCGTCCATGGAGCTGTTGTCGAACGGCGGCAGGGACACCGGGACCGTGACGTCCTCGACCAGGACGCAGCCCTGGGCGTCGAGCAGTTGCAGCTCGATGGGTTCGAGGGGGCGGACGGTCGCGAGGATGTCCTCCAGGTGCTCGTCCACCGACCACAGGTGGTCCGGGCCGACGGTGCGGGGCGCGGCGCTGCTCAACGTGCTACATCTCCTCGGCTACGTAACTGCGAAGCCAGGTCCGGAAGTCCGGGCCCAGGTCCTCACGTTCGCATGCGAGTCTGACAATGGCACGCAGATAGTCGCCGCGGTCGCCGGTGTCATAGCGGCGGCCCTTGAAGACGACGCCGTGCACCGGGCCGCCGACCTTCTCGTCGGTGGCGAGCTGCTGGAGGGCGTCGGTGAGCTGGATCTCGCCGCCGCGGCCGGGCTCGGTCTGGCGGAGTATGTCGAAGATGTGCGGGTCGAGGACATAGCGGCCGATGATCGCGTAGTTCGACGGGGCGTCCGCCGGGTCGGGCTTCTCGACCATGCCGGTCACCTTGACGACGTCGCCGTCCTCGGTGGCCTCCACGGCCGCACAGCCGTAGAGGTGGATCTGCTCGGGCGCGACCTCCATGAGCGCGATGACGCTGCCGCCGCGCTGTTCCTGGACCTCGACCATCCGCTTGAGCAGCGGGTCGCGCGGGTCGATGAGGTCGTCGCCGAGGAGGACGGCGAAGGGCTCCCGGCCCACGTGGGGGGCCGCGCACAGGACGGCGTGGCCGAGGCCCTTGGGGTCGCCCTGACGGACGTAGTGCATGGTGGCGAGGTCGCTGGACTCCTGCACCTTGGCGAGCCGGTTCGCGTCGCCCTTCTTCTGAAGGGCCGACTCCAGCTCGTAGTTGCGGTCGAAGTGGTCCTCCAGGGGGCGCTTGTTGCGGCCCGTGATCATGAGGACGTCGTCGAGACCCGCGGAGACGGCCTCTTCGACCACATACTGGATCGCCGGCTTGTCGACGACCGGCAACATCTCCTTGGGAGTTGCCTTGGTGGCCGGCAGGAAACGGGTGCCGAGGCCTGCCGCCGGGATGACAGCCTTACTGATCCGAGGGTGCGACTGAGTCATGCCCGCACCTTATCCGGTGCCTTGGTGCGGAATCTGAGGCTCCGGTTAATTAGCTCTCATATGAGCGTATTGAGAGGGTACGGGTGCAACCTTTGAGTCACGCCGGACGTCCGGGCGAGCCTGACAAGCGAATGTTGCGGCGGGAGTTCCTCGCGGTGAGGAGCAGGTTGACGGCGGATGACGTGCGCGAAGCCGCGGTCGCGCTGGCCGAACGGGCGCTTGAGCTGCCCGAACTGGCGCGGGCGCGCACCGTGGCGGCGTACGTCTCCGTGGGGAGCGAACCGGGAACGCTCGCGCTGTTGGACGCGCTGCGCGCGCGGGGCGTGCGGGTGCTCCTGCCGGCTCTCCTCCCCGACAACGACCTCGACTGGGGCGCCTACGCGGGCGAGGGCTCCCTCGCCCGCGTCCAACACGGCGGAAAAATGGCCCTCTTCGAACCGGCCGGCGAGCGCCTGGGCCCGGACTCCGTGACCGGGGCCGACGTCGTGCTGCTGCCCGGCCTCGCGGTCGACGCCCGCGGGATGCGCCTGGGGCGCGGCGGAGGCTCGTACGACCGCGTCCTCGCGCGCCTGGAGCGTGCGGGCGCGCATCCCGCGCTGGTGGTGCTCCTGTACGACTCCGAGGTCGTCGACCACATTCCGGCCGAGGCACACGACCGGCCGGTGCAGGCGGTCGTGACACCGTCGGGGGTGCGCCGCTTCCCCAGCGCCTGAGAAGACACGGGAAGGGCCCTCCACGCGTGCGTGGAGGGCCCTTCCCGTCGGTCTCGGCCTACGTCAGCCGGTCACGGTCTCAGTACCAGGGTGTCGCTCGTGGTGTCGTCGACCGCCTTGTCCGAGAAGGACCAGTCCAGCAGCTCGCCGTCGGCCCACTTGTCCGTCTGGTCGGTGTAGTGGGCGCTGTAGGCGTGTCCGGAGGCGCCTGTGAGGTTGATCCACTTCGACTTGTCGAGGTCGGCGAGGTTGACCACCATGCGCATGGACGGCACCCATACGACCTCGTAGCCGCCGGCCGCGTTCCAGCCGGTCGCGTTGACCGCCGCCTCGCCGCCGCTGAGCTTCCAGGGGCCGCGGTTGAGCATGTACTGGAGGAAGCCGGGGCCCTCGGTGCCCAGGGTCTGGTTCTTCAGGAACAGGCGGTGCAGCCGGCCCCAGCTCCAGGTGTCGATGTCCTTGCCGAGCTTGGAGGTCAGCTCCCAGCGGGCGTCGATCATGGCGCGCTTGAACAGCTGGTCGCGGTTGGTCGCCTTGGGACGGCTGTCGCCCACCCCGGCCGGCGTCCTCCACCAGTCGCTGTTCGGCTCGTTCATGAGCTTGCGGACCACCTCGAACCAGCGGTCGCCGCCGTCCGGCTGCGCCTGGTCGGCGTCGCGCTGGCCGCACTCGAGCACCTTGCCGGTCTCGTCGACCGGGGCGGTGGAGTTGACCGGGTCCACCCACAGGCACTGGCCCTTGACCCGCAGCTCCTTGGGGAGCTTGTTGCCGAAGGCGAGCTTGAGGATGTTGCGCCAGACCGCGTTGAAGTAGGCGGCCGCCGCGGAGTCGGCGTCCTGGGTGTAGTCCCAGCCCTCCAGCAGCTCCTGCGCCTCGCGGACGTCCTTGTCGGCGAGGTCGATCTTCAGCAGCTTGGGGACGAGCAGCTTGGCGATCTCACTGCTGTTGTCCAGCTGCATCTGGCGCATGTCGTCGGTGGAGATCTTGCCGTCGCCCTTGATCTTCTGCTCGATCAGGTCGGTGATCCGCTGGCTGCGGGTGCCGTAGCCCCAGTCCGTGGTGAGCGTGTAGGGGTACTTGTCCTGGTCGATCACGGCCTGGTTGGCGGTGACGATGTAACCGCGTTCCGGGTTGTACTCGTAGGGCAGCGCGTCCTTGGGGATGTAGCCGGTCCACTTGTACTTGGAGTCCCAGCCCGGGGCCGGGAGGGAACCGTCGTCGCCCTCCGCGCGCGTGGGGATCTTTCCGGGCAGCGTGTAGCCGATGTTGTCGTCGGTGTCGGCGTAGACCAGGTTCTGCGACGGCACGTCGAACAGGGCGGCGGCCTCGCGGAAGCCCTTCCAGTCGGTGGCCCGGTCCATCGCGAAGACCGCGTCCATGGAGGTGCCCGGGTCCAGCGCGGTCCATCTCAGGGCGATGCCGTAGCCGTCGCCGCGGTCGGGGGCGGCGGTGTCGACGGTGGCCTTCTTGCCGACCTTCACCAGCTCGTTGTCGCGGTCGGACAGCAGGGGCATCCCGTCGCTTGTCTGCCGCACGACGATCTTCTTGGGCTCGCCGCCGGCGACCTTGATGGTCTCCTCGCGCGTGGTGAACGGCTTGACCTTGCCGTCGTAGAGGTAGCCGTCGCCGGTGAGCTTCTCCAGGTAGAGGTCGGTGACGTCGACACCGGAGTTGGTCATCCCCCAGGAGATGTTCTGGTTGTGGCCGATGACCACGCCGGGCATGCCCGCGAAGGTGTAGCCGGTGACGTCGTACTGGCACTTGGCGGAGACGCTGCGGCAGTGCAGGCCCATCTGGTACCAGACGGACGGCAGCGAGGGCGACAGGTGCGGGTCGTTGGCCAGGAGCGGCTTGCCTGTGATGGTGTGTTCCCCGCCCACGACCCAGGAGTTGGAGCCGATGCCGTTGCCGTTCACGCCGACGGCCGTGGGGACGTCGTCCAGGACCCTGTAGAGGCCCTCCAGCTGGCTTTCGAGGGCCGAGGAGGCGGAGCCCTGCGTGCCGATTCCGGTGCCGCCGGAGCCGCTCGTGCCGGTGCCCGCTCCCGTACCCGTGCCCGTTCCGGAGGTGCCGTTCCCCGAGGTGCCGGAGCCGTCGTCGCCTCCGTCGAAGGTCTTGGTCAGCTCGTCGTACTGGCCCTGCTGGACGATCGCCTGGTTGCGGCTGTAGGGGTACGCCGGGTACAGGTCGGCGATCTGCTTCGGGCCGAGACGGCTGGTCATCAGGGCGCGGTCGATCTCGTCCTGCATGTTGCCGCGCAGGTCCCAGGCCATCGCCTTCAGCCACGAGACCGAGTCGACGGGGGTCCACTGCGCGGGCTTGTAGTCGTTCTCGAAGCCGAGCGCCGCGTACTCCAGGGAGATCTGCTTGCCGCTCTTGCCCTGGAGGTAGGCGTTGACCCCCTTGGCGTAGGCCTGGAGGTACTTCTTGGTGGAGGCCGACAGCTTCTTGTCGTACTCCTCCTTGGCGACCCGGTCCCAGCCGAGCGTGCGCAGGAACTCGTCGTTGTCGACCTGGCCCTTGCCGAACATCTCCGACAGGCGCCCGGAGGTCATGTGACGGCGCACGTCCATCTCGTAGAACCGGTCCTGCGCCTGGACGTAGCCCTGCGCCATGAACAGGTCCTCGTCGGAGGAGGCGTAGATCTGCGGGATGCCGTAGCTGTCACGCTTGACGTCCACGGGTCCCGACAGGCCCTCGAGCGAGATCGAACCCTTGGTCTGCGGGAAGGAGGCGCGCACCGTACTGATGGACCAGTACGCCCCGTACGCCACGCCTGCGACGATGGCCAGAACCAGGACGAAAACGACCAGGCGGGCTCTGCGCCCCTTCTTCCTGCCGGACTTGCCGGGCTTCTGACCCGAAGAGGCGGTGGTGTTGGGGGGCATCGCTGTCCTTGCTGTCCTAACGCGAGCGGCAGGCGGGCTGTGACTTCGAATGAGCGCTGGAGCAACCATAGGCGCAGGGCCCGGCGCGACTTGACGCGGAGTCGGGAACCAGCACGGACGGGCGTTCGATCATGCACCGGGAAGCGTCAAGAAATCGTCAAGAGTTAGGTAAGGTAACGAAGTACTTGGGTGCGGAGCCCTGCCTCTTCGTGTCCTATGTACGTGAGCCCACTCCCGCGTCATGCGGATGGGCCAGGGAAGGGAACGGCCGCTGACTGTCCACCACCTCAACCAGCTCCTGCTCGTCTGCTCGCTCGTCCTCCTCGTCGCTGTCGCAGCGGTCCGGATCTCCTCGCGCAGCGGGCTCCCCAGCCTGCTCGTGTACCTGGGGATCGGCGTCGCCATGGGCCAGGACGGCATCGGCGACATCCACTTCGACAACGCCGAACTCACCCAGGTCATCGGATACGCGGCCCTCGTCGTGATCCTGGCCGAGGGCGGTCTCAGCACGAAGTGGAAGGAGATCAAACCGGCCCTGCCCGCCGCCACCACGCTGGCGCTGGCCGGGGTCGCGGTGAGCGTCGGGGTCACGGCGACGGCCGCGCACTACCTGATCGGGCTGGAGTGGCGCCAGGCGCTCATCATCGGGGCGGTCGTGTCCTCCACGGACGCGGCGGCGGTCTTCTCCGTGCTGCGCCGGATCCCCCTGCCCGCGCGCGTGACGGGCACCCTGGAGGCCGAGTCCGGCTTCAACGACGCCCCCGTGGTCATCCTGGTGGTCTCCTTCTCCACGGCGGGCCCGGCCGAGCACTGGTACGTGCTCATCGGCGTGATAGCGCTGGAACTGGCCATCGGCGCCGCCCTCGGCCTCGCCGTGGGCCTGCTGGGCGCCTGGGGCCTGCGGCACGTGGCCCTGCCCGCCTCCGGCCTCTACCCCATCGCCGTCATGGCGATCGCCGTCATGGCGTACGCGGCGGGCGCACTGGCGCACGGCAGCGGCTTCCTCGCGGTCTATCTCGCCTCGATGATGTTGGGCAACGCCAAGCTGCCGCACTGGCCGGCCACCCGCGGCTTCGCCGAAGGGCTCGGCTGGATCGCCCAGATCGGCATGTTCGTCCTGCTCGGCCTGCTGGTCACCCCGCACGAACTCGGCGACGACGTGTGGCCTGCGCTCGTCATCGGGCTGGTGCTGACCATGGTCGCCCGCCCACTGAGCGTCGTGGTGTGCCTGCGGCCGTTCCGGGTGCCCTGGCAGGAACAGACCCTGATGTCCTGGGCCGGACTGCGCGGCGCGGTGCCCATCATCCTGGCCACCATCCCGATGGTGGAGGGCGTCGAGGCCAGCCGCCGGATCTTCAACATCGTCTTCGTCCTGGTCGTCGTCTACACCCTGATCCAGGGGCCGACCCTGCCCTGGCTCGCCCGCAAGCTGCGCCTGGGCGAGGAATCCGAGGCCGCCGACCTGGGCATCGAGTCGGCACCCCTGGAGCGGCTGCGCGGGCACCTGCTGTCCGTCGCGATCCCCAAGGGATCGAAGATGCACGGCGTCGAGATCCACGAGCTGCGGCTGCCGGCAGGGGCCGCGGTCACCCTGGTCGTCCGGGACGGGACCTCGTTCGTCCCGCTGCCGACGACGGTGCTGCGGCGCGGCGACGAGCTCCTCGTCGTCGCCACGGACCCCGTCCGCGACGCCGCCGAACGACGGCTACGGGCCGTCGGCCACGGCGGCAAGCTGGCCGGATGGCTGGGAACGAACGGCGCGGACGGCACGGACAGCGGTCGTTAAGAGTGCGTTTCGTACGGTTCACGCGGCCGCCAAACACAGGTGAACGCACTGATGGTGCTCACTTTCACAGGGGCACCAGCCATTACTCCCTGTACGATGAAGGCACACCTGATCGAACCAACTCTGCCTGACGCAGAGCTGGCGCGACCGTATGGCGGCCGAGAAGTCCCCTCAGCAGTGGATCCCGGCATCTACCGCAGTCCGCGCACCGAGGACAGCTCTCGGCGCCCCCGCACAGGCGCGCTACCAGGCAGCAGAAAGGCACGGGCCGTGGCATCCACGGTCACCTCCCGCCCGGGATACGGGCAGTTGCTGCGCACGCGCGGCGCCTGGACGTTCCTGCTCCCCGGCTTCGCGGCACGCCAGCCGTTCGCGATGCTCACCGTCTCCATCGTGCTGCTGGTGCAGCACACCACCGGCTCCTACGGCGCCGCGGGCGCCGCCGCGGCCGTCACCGGTGTCTCCATGGCGGTGTTCGCGCCCTTCGGCGGGCGCCTCGCCGACCGCTACGGCCAGCGCGTGGTGCTGATTCCCGGTGTGGTGATCCACGCCATGTCGGGCCTCACCCTGACCGCACTCGCGCTGTCGCAGGCGCCCCTGTGGGCGCTCCTCGTGGCCGCCGTGCCCACCGGCGCCTCCACGCCCCAGATCGGGCCCATGGTGCGCGCCCGCTGGGGCGTCAAGCTCCAGGGCTCGCCCCTGATGTCGACCGCGGCCGCCTTCGAGTCGGTCACGGACGAGCTGACCTTCGTCGTCGGCCCGCTGCTGGCCACCGCCCTGTGCACCACGGTGGACCCGGCCGCCGGCCTGGTGACGGAGGCGTCGCTGACCCTGCTGGGCGGTCTGCTGTTCGCCGCGCAGAAGAGCACGCAGCCGTCCGTCGGCCTCGACGGCCACGCGCGCGTGGAGCGCACCTCCGCCCTGCGCATTCCCGGAGTGCGGGTCCTGATCGTGGCCTTCCTCGGCATCGGCGCGGTCTTCGGCGGCATGCAGGTCTCCCTGGCCGCGTTCTCCGAGTCGATCGGCGAACCCGGTCTGAACGGTGTCCTGTACGGCACCTTCGCGGCCGGCAACATGCTCTCCGGTCTCGTCTGCGGGGCCATCGCCTGGAAGGCCGCCCCGAAGCAGCGCCTGATCGTCGGCTACACCGCCCTCGCCCTGACCGCCTCCGGCCTGTGGGCCGCGCACTCGGTGCTCGTCCTGGCCGGCCTCGGCCTCCTCGTCGGCATGTGCATCGCCCCCACCCTGATCACCGGCTACACCCTGGTCGACAGCCTGGTCCCGGCCGGCGCCCGCACCGAGGCCTTCACCTGGCTGACCGGCGCGGTCGCCCTCGGCCAGGCGGCCGCCGTCACGATCGCCGGACAGCTGGAGGACCGCTTCGGCGACGGCACCGGATTCCTGGTGCCGATGGGCGGCACCCTGCTCGCCCTGGCGACCGTTCTCGCCCTGCGTTCACGGCTCGCGGCGCGGCCCCACAGCCGCACCGTCGCACGTGGCGTGGGTCACCGCGTGCCGGTGGCAGTGGACTGATCCTCAGGAATACGTCACTATGGACCGTCGTTAGCACTCATTGAGTGAGAGTGCCAGGAGGAAGACAGTGCCGACCTACCAGTACCAGTGCACCGAGTGCGGCGAGGGCCTCGAGGCGGTGCAGAAGTTCACCGACGACGCTCTGACCGAGTGCCCCAGCTGCGACGGCCGCCTCAAGAAGGTGTTCTCCGCCGTCGGCATCGTCTTCAAGGGCTCCGGCTTCTACCGGAACGACAGCCGAGGCTCCTCGTCGAGCAGCGCCCCGGCATCGTCGGCCCCCGCGAAGTCGTCGACGTCCTCTTCGTCCTCGGAGTCGAAGTCGTCCTCGTCGGACTCGAAGTCGTCGAGCACGTCGAGCGGCTCCTCCAGCAGCTCCGCGGCGTAACCCCCGCTTCCGGAACCCTGTCGTCGTAGGACGGCGGGGTTTTCGGTGTGTCCGCACCCCAGCCTCACCCCGGCCGCGGGTCGTCGCGGGTGGCCACGGGTGTTTCACGACCCGGGCTCCGGGCGCGGACGGCGCCGGTTAGTGTGCTGGACATGGCGAACGCAGAGATCGGCGTAATCGGGGGCTCCGGCTTCTACTCGTTCCTCGACGACGTGACCGAGATCCAGGTGGACACCCCCTACGGGCCGCCCAGCGACTCCCTCTTCCTCGGCGAGATCGCCGGCCGGCGGGTCGCCTTCCTGCCCCGGCACGGACGCGGCCACCATCTGCCGCCGCATCGCATCAACTACCGGGCCAACCTGTGGGCGCTGCGGTCGGTCGGCGCGCGTCAGGTCCTCGGTCCGTGCGCGGTCGGCGGGCTGCGCCCCGAGTACGGGCCGGGCACGCTGCTCGTGCCGGACCAGCTGGTCGACCGTACGAAGTCGCGGGCGGGCACGTACTTCGACGGGCTGCCGCTGCCGGACGGGACGGCGCCGAACGTGGTGCACGTGTCCCTGGCCGACCCCTACTGCCCGACCGGCCGGGCGGCCGCGCTGAAGGCGGCGCGCGGGCAGGACTGGGAAGCGGTGGACGGCGGCACGCTCGTCGTGATCGAGGGACCGCGCTTCTCGACGCGCGCCGAATCGGTCTGGCACCAGGCGCAGGGCTGGTCCGTGGTGGGCATGACCGGGCACCCCGAGGCGGCGCTCGCCCGTGAACTGGAGCTCTGCTACACCTCGTTGACCCTGGTCACCGACCTCGACGCCGGCGCGGAGACCGGCGAGGGCGTCTCCCACGACGAGGTGCTGCGGGTCTTCGCGGCGAACGTGGACCGGCTGCGGGGCGTGCTCTTCGACGCCGTGGCCGCACTGCCCTCGACCGGGGAGCGGGACTGCCTGTGCGTGAACGCGCTGGGCGGGATGGATCCGGGGATCGTGCTGCCGTAGCGGGGCGGGGCAGGGCGGAATTCCTCGTTCGGGTGGTGGAGTTGTCCACAACTCGTCAGTAGCGCACCGGCCCCGGCGGGAATCGGCGCGAAGCCGCATCGTGGCATCGCAAGCCGATCTCTCGTCACAGGTGGTGGTCCTCCCCATGTCCTACGCTCCTGCGCCCTCGCCCTTCCCGTCTCCCTCCCCTTCACCCTTTCCGGCGTCCGTGCCGCTCCCGCCGGGGACGGACGCCCCGCCGACCTGCGAGGTGCCGCACTTCGCCCCCGTGCGGGTGCGCGGCGGGCGGTATCCCTTGCAGCGACTCGTACGGCACCGCAGGCGAGCCGTGGCGGTCGGACTCGCCGTCACCGCGGCCGCGCTCGTGGCGGCGGGCCCGCGGGACGCGGAACGGACCCGTGGGCATCCCGTGGCGGATCCCGTACGGGAGCGCCGAGCCGTCCACCTCGTCACGGCACCGGTGCGGATCGCCGACGGGGCGACGGTGAGGCTGCTGCGCCCGGGCGACCGGGTGGACGTCATCGCCGCGGAGGAGACGGCCACGGGCGGCGATGCGCGCGTGGTGGCGCGCGGAGCACGGGTGAGGAAGGTGCCGGAGGCGCTGGAGGCTCCCGACGGCGTGGCCGAGGGCGGGGCCCTGGTCCTGCTCTCGGTGCCCCGCACCACCGCGGCGGACCTCGCCGGCGCGAGTACGACGGCGCGGCTGGCGGTGACGCTGTGTTGAGCCGCGCGCTCCGCTTCGTGCACGCGTTCCCGTCAAGTCCCTCGTCCGAGCTACCCAATTGGACAAGGTTGCCTGGCCCTGACGTAGGTTGCGGAGCTGTTTGTTCCACAACCGGTTCGTACGAGGAGAGTCCCCCAGATGAGCGAGAAGAAGCCGGGCGTCTGGGAGGGCTTCAAAGCCTTCCTGACCCGCGGGAACGTCGTCGATCTGGCCGTCGCGGTGGTCATCGGCGCCGCCTTCACCAACATCGTCAACTCGGTGGTGAAGGGCCTCATCAACCCGCTGGTCGGAGCGATCGGCACCCAGAACCTCGACAGCTACAGCAGCTGTCTGAAGGAGCCGTGCCGCAAAGCCGCGGACGGCACGGTGACGGACGGCGTCCTGATCATGTGGGGGTCCGTCCTCGGCGCGACGCTCAGCTTCCTGATCACCGCGGCCGTCGTCTACTTCCTCATGGTCCTGCCGATGTCGAAGTACCTGGCCCGGGTGGAGGCCCGCCGGAAGGCGAAGGAGGGCGCGCACGAGGTCATCGAGGTGAGCGAGCTGGAGGTGCTCAAGGAGATCCGCGACGCGCTGGTCGCGCAGCAGCGGGGCTCGGGGCACGACGAGCGCTAGCTCACAGGTGGTGGGGCGGCTTCTCGTCGAGGAAGCGCTTCAGGTCGGCCGCGCTGTCCGAGCCGGATCGCTCGCCCCACCCACGGTCCGTGTCGTCCGAGGACTGCTGGTCCAGCGGGTCGTCGAAGATCAGCGCGGCCCTGGGCTCGCGCGGCTCTCGTGACTCGGCGGGGCCGACGGGGCCAGAAGGGACGGCGGGGACGGCGGGGTCGGCGGGGTCGGGGGCGGTACTCATAGGCCCAGGGTACGGCCCGGCGGCTCCGGCACGGATCCTCGCGGCCCGGTCCCGCGGCCGGGCACGGGCTTCTCGCCCCACGTGGTCTTGGCATCGAGGGAGAGCATGGCCGCGGTGCGGACCGCCTGAACCCGCGGTACTTGGCCGCGAAGCCGGTACGGGCGCGTCGCAGGGAGGGGTGCCTGGACGAGACTGGGCCGTATGACAGTTGACGCATTGACGGACGTCGCCGGGGTGCGCGTGGGCCACGCGACGCGTACCGATGGTGGTTGGCTCACGGGCACCACGGTGGTCCTCGCGCCGGAGGGCGGGGCCGTCGCCGCCGTGGACGTACGCGGTGGCGGGCCGGGTACCAAGGAGACGGACGCGCTGGACCCGCGCAACCTCGTGCAGAAGGTCGAGGCGATCGTCCTGACGGGCGGCAGCGCCTACGGGCTCGACGCGGCGTCCGGGGTGATGGCCTGGCTGGAGGAGCGGGGGCGCGGGGTGCGGGTCGGGCCGGATCCGGCGCATGTCGTGCCGGTGGTGCCCGCGGCCTGCGTCTTCGATCTGGGGCGCGGCGGCGACTTCCGGGCCCGGCCCGACGCGGCCACCGGCCGGGCCGCGGTGGAGGCCGCCGCCGCGAGCGCCCCCGGCGACCGCGTGCGGGAGGGATGCGTGGGCGCGGGCACGGGAGCCGCGGTCGGGCTGCTGAAGGGCGGGGTCGGCACCGCGAGCGCCGTTCTCGCCTCGGGGATCACGGTCGCGGCGCTCGCGGTGGCCAACGCCGCCGGGTCGGTCGCGGACCCGGAGACGGGTGTGCTGTACGGGGAGTTGTTCCAGGGGCGGGTGGCGTACCCGGAGTCGCGGGTCCACGAGGCCGCGGGCCGGCGCCTGGCCGAGGTGGCGGCGCGGAACGCCCCTCCCCCGCTCAACACCACGCTCGCGGTGGTCGCCACCGACGCGGAGCTGTCGAAGGCGCAGGCGCAGAAGCTGGCCGGCACGTCGCACGACGGCATCGCGCGGGCCGTGCGGCCGGTGCATCTGCTCAGCGACGGGGACACCGTGTTCGCGCTGTCGACGGGCACACGCGCCCTGGACGCCCAGAACCCCCTGGCGCTCAACGAGGTGCTCGCGGCGGGCGCGGACGTCGTGACGCGCGCGATCGTGCGGGCCGTGCGCGCCGCCGAGCCGGTGGACGGGCCGGGTGGAGTGTGGCCGTCGTACAGGGAGTTGTACGGGGAGTCGTAGGAGGAGTTGTAAGGGAATCGATGACGGAAGGTGGTTGTCGTCCGGCGCTGTGGGGGCACCCGCGCGAGGAGGGTTCGCCAAGGTGCGGGCGCGGCGGCCGATTGTCCCGGTTCCGTCACGTGATGGCACTCATGGTGGCCGGAGGGAACCTCCCCGGTCGTCGTTCCCCTCTTTCTTCACGCAGCGGAGCAGAACGCACACACCACACGAACCTGGAGCAGCCCGTGACAACGCCGGACACAACAGCACGGCGCGCAATCGGGGCCTGTGCCGTCCTGATGGTCGGCGCCCTCACCCTCACCGCGTGCAGCGGCAGCGGAAGCGGCAAGAGCGACGGCAAGGGCGGCAAGGAGTCCCCCAAGACGTCGGCCGCGAAGATCGTCATCTCGGCGCGGAACGGCTCGGCCGGTGCGTCGATCAACTCGACCGGGGTGAA
Source organism: Streptomyces lincolnensis (assembly GCF_001685355.1). Taxonomy (GTDB): domain Bacteria; phylum Actinomycetota; class Actinomycetes; order Streptomycetales; family Streptomycetaceae; genus Streptomyces; species Streptomyces lincolnensis. The sequence continues at coordinate 4,310,555 of NZ_CP016438.1, forward strand.
GGTCACGGACGGCGACCTGACCGCCGTGAAGATGACGGTGGCGGCGACGGGTGCCGCCGTACCGGGCGCGATATCGGCGGACGGCGGGACCTGGAAGCCGAAGGAGCAGCTGGAGCGCGGGACGAAGTACGAGATATCGGCGACCGCGAAGGACACGGACGGCAAGACCGCCGCCTCCGAGTCGACCTTCACGACCGTCAGCAAGGCCAACAGCTTCATCGGCACCTACACGCCGGACGGCGACACCACGGTCGGGGTCGGGATGCCGGTGTCCTTCACCTTCGACAAGGGCATCAGCGACAAGAAGGCCGTGCAGTCGCACATCACGGTGTCGTCGAGCAGCGGGCAGAAGGTGGCCGGGCACTGGTTCGGCTCGCAGCGGCTGGACTTCCGGCCCGAGCAGTACTGGAAGGCCGGCTCCAAGGTCACGATGAAGATCGACCTGGACGGGGTCCAGGGCGCGAGCGGTGTCTACGGCGTGCAGAAGAAGACGGTCACCTTCACGGTCGGGCGCTCGCAGGTGTCCACGGTGGACGTGGGCACGCAGACCATGACGGTCGTACGGGACGGGAAGACCGTCAGGAGCGTGCCGATCTCGGCGGGCAGCCCGGAGCACACCACGTACAACGGGCAGATGGTGATCTCCGAGAAGTACAAGAAGATCCGCATGGACAGCAGGACGGTCGGTCTGGAGAACGCGTACAACATCTCGGACGTGCCGGACGCGATGCGCCTGACTCAGTCGGGGACCTTCATCCACGGCAACTACTGGTACAACAAGGGCAATCCGCCCTTCGGCCGCACGGGCACCAGCCACGGCTGCGTGGGCTTGCAGGACGTGCGGGGCGGACAGGCGTCGATGCCCGCCACGTGGTTCTACGACAACTCGCTCCTCGGGGACGTCGTGATCGTGAAGAACTCCCCCGACAAGACGGTGTCGCCGGACAACGGCCTCAACGGCTGGAACATGCCGTGGACCCAGTGGGTCGCCGGAAGCGCCGTCTGAGCGCACACCCGGGCGCCTGGCGCACCGGAAACAGGCCCGGCACCCTGAACCCGCCGGGCCCCGCAAGTGGCGTCTGACCGGCGGTTTTTGACGAATCCTCGGGCCGCGTGGGAACTTTCCCCGCGGCCCGCGAGTTTTCCGGGCGTACGTTTTCTCGGTTCCCGGACATGATGTCCGACCGAGGGGCTACGGTATGCACCCACAAGGTGACATGCAGCAACGCCGGGAGAAACCTTGAGCGTTCCGTACGAGACGGCAGCGTACGAACCACCCGAGTCGCCCGAGTCTCCGGAGGAGCACCTCGCGCGACTCCTCGGCCGTGCCCTGAACTCCTTCGAGCTGCCCGACGAGACGATACGGCGACTGGACTGCGCGCTGGCTCACGACAGTTCGCTGCACTCCGCGCACCACAGCGCGGGACTGCACCGCGAGACCTACCGGCACACCTGGCTGCTGGCGGACGGCTCGGCGCTCACCCTGTGGGAGCTCGTCCACAACACCGCGCCGGACAGCGTCCCGCAGCACGAGGTGTACGTCGACGCGGAGGAGCTGCGCATCGCCACCGCGCGACTGCCGCTGCCCCCGGACGCGCCGGACTTCGAACTGCCGGTGGCGGTCCAGCTGTCGCCGGTCCCCGCGCCGCGGCACGCCTATGTGCCGGACGACTCGGCGGACCACGCGCGGCGGCTGCTGCGCCGGGCGGAGAACACCGACCGCCCGGACGCGGACACCGCCGCACTGCTGGCCACGGCGTGCGCGCACCAGATCACGCAGGCCTTCGGGCGTCCGTGCCGCGCGGGTCGCGCCGGGCTGGGCTACGCGCTCTACGAGCACGCGTTCCTGCTGCGCGACGGCGAGGAGATCTCCCTCTGGGAGGTCGAGCACACGGCGACGCCGGACGGCCGGCACATGTGCGAGGTGTACGTGAGCGAGGACGCCGCGCGCGACGCGATGGAACGGCGGGCGGCGCAGGTCTCCTGAGCGGGTCATGACGCCGAGCCCGTGATGCCGAGCCGCTCTAGCGGGCCCTGCTCAGCAGGTCGCGTCCCGCGGCCCAGGCCCAGCGGGCCGCTTCAGCGGTCGGCGCCGAGCCGTCGTACCAGAACCGCGAACGCGTCCCGCTCCGCGGGGCTCAGCTCGACGGACTCCCGAGGCGGGCCGACCTCGCGCTGCCTCGGCAGCGCGGACAGGGTCTGCCCGGCACGCCACAGGGCGGCCCGCTCGCGGCCGCGGCTCAGCATGAGGGCCAGTCCGATCCCCCAGGCGACGGTCACCAGGGCAAGGAAGGCCATACCGAGCAGCTGGTAGATCGAGGCGTGCGCAGGCATGCGCCCCAGTAGACACCACGGTCCGGGACGGATGCCCCGGACCGTGACGTATCTCGCATGTGCCGTGAACCGTGCGGCTGTGCCGTGTTCTACGCGGCGACCGGCTGCTTCGCCTCGGCCGTCGGGGCCGCGGTGCCGTCGGCCTCGCCGGGGGCTCCGGGGCCCGTCTTGCGCAGGCCCTTGAGGAGGATCACCAGGCCGGTCGTCACCGCCGTACCGATGGCGATGGCGAGCAGGTACAGGACCGGCTTGCCGATCAGGAGGGTGACCCAGATGCCGCCGTGCGGGGCGCGCAGGGTCGAGCCGAAGGCCATGGTCAGGGCGCCGGTGACCGCGCCGCCCGCCATGGAGGCGGGGATCACGCGCAGCGGGTCGGCCGCGGCGAACGGGATCGCGCCCTCGGAGATGAAGGAGGCGCCGAGCACCCAGGCGGCCTTGCCGTTCTCGCGCTCGGCCGGGGTGAACAGCTTCTTGCGGATGGTCGTCGCGAGCGCCATGCCCAGCGGGGGCACCATGCCCGCGGCCATCACGGCGGCCATGACCTTCATCGCGGAGTCGCTCGGGTCCTGTACGGCGATACCGGCCGTGGCGAAGGCGTACGCGACCTTGTTGACCGGACCGCCCAGGTCGAAGCACATCATCAGGCCGAGCAGGACGCCCAGCAGGACGGCGTTGGTGCCGGAGAGGCCGGCGAGCCAGTCCGTCATGCCCTTCTGGGCCTCGGCGATGGGCTTGCCGATCACGACGAACATCAGGAAGCCGACGACGACCGAGGAGATCAGCGGGATCACCACGACCGGCATGATGCCGCGCAGCACCGGCGGGATCCTGACCCGCTGGATCGCGAGGACCACACCACCGGCCAGCAGACCGGCGGCCAGGCCGCCGAGGAAGCCCGCGGCGATGTTGGAGGCGATCATGCCGCCGACGAAGCCGGGGACGAGACCGGGCCGGTCCGCCATGCCGTAGGCGATGTATCCGGCGAGGACCGGGATCAGGAAGCCGAAGGCGACGCCGCCGATCTGGAAGAACAGGGCGCCCCAGCTGTCGATCTGGGTCCAGGAGAAGTGGTCCATGACCGAGGGCGCCTTGTTGATCTCCCAGCCGCCGATCGCGAAGCCGAGGGCGATCAGCAGACCGCCCGCGGCGACGAACGGGACCATGTAACTCACGCCGGTCATCAGCCACTTGCGGAGCTTGGTGCCGTAGTTGTCGCCGGGGTCGCCGGCCCGCTCGACCGGCGTACCGCCGCTCGCGGCCGCGGTGGTCTCGCCGCGCTCGGCCCGGCCGCGCACCTCGGTGATCAGTTCGGCGGGCCGGTTGATGCCCGCCTTCACGCCGACGTCGACGGTCGGCTTGCCGGCGAAGCGGTCCTTGTCGCGTACGGGCACGTCGTGCGCGAAGATCACGCCGTCCGCCGCCTCGATGACGGCCGGGTCGAGCCGGGTGAATCCGGCCGAGCCCTGCGTCTCGACGACGAGTTCGACACCCGCCTCGCGGCCGGCGTTCTCCAGGGACTCGGCCGCCATGTAGGTGTGGGCGATACCGGTCGGGCAGGAGGTGACGGCGACGATCCGGAAGGGCCGCGCGTCGCCTCCGGGGGCCTGCGGGACCTCATCACCGGTGTCCGGGGTGTCCTCGGTGGTGCTGACCGCTGCGGTGTCGGCGGAGGCCGCCGCCGACACCGCAGCGGAGTCTGCGGAACCGCCCGTCCGCCCGTCCGCGTCCGGGGTCTCGTCCCCGCGGATCAGCGCCGCCGCGGCCGCCGTGTCGCCCACCGAGCGCAGCGCGTCGGTGAACTCGGCGTTCATCAGCTGGCGGGCCAGCGACGACAGGATCGTCAGATGGGCGTCGTCGGCGCCGGCGGGCGCGGCGATCAGGAAGATCAGGTCGGCGGGGCCGTCCGCCGCGCCGAAGTCGATACCGGCGGCGCTGCGCCCGAAGGCGAGCGTCGGCTCGGTGACGTGGGCGCTGCGGCAGTGCGGGATGCCGATGCCGCCGTCGAGGCCGGTCGGCATCTGCGCCTCGCGGGCGGCGACGTCGGCGAGGAAGCCCTCCAGGTCGGTCACCCGGCCCAGGCTCACCATGCGCTCGGCGAGGGCACGTGCCGCCGCTTCCTTGGTATCGGCGGACAGGTCGAGATCGACCAGGTCCGCGGTGATCATGTCGCTCATCGCGGGCTCCTTCGCACGCGGGCCGCCCGGGGAGTGGAGTGGGCGGGGGTGGGGACGGGGACGGGGGTGCAGCAGTGGGGGGCTCTGGGGGCGAGAACGGCGGGTAAGGGGAAGCTCCGCCGATTCACGGCCGGTGCGCGGGACGAGCGGGCCGTTGTGCCCGACAGCTGTCCCGTCATGACACCGGCTCCTTCAGTACGCGGTCCACGGGCACCTCGGCCGTCACGGTCACGGCCGAAGGGTCCAGGTCCTGTGGCGTCGGCATCACGCTGCCGGGCAGTTGTACGGCCGCCGCGCCATGGGCGACCGCCGAGGCGAGGGCCTGCGGGCCGCTGCCGCCGGCGATCAGGAAACCGGCGAGCGAGGAGTCACCCGCTCCCACATTGCTGCGTACGGCGTCCACGCGCGCGCTCGCGAACCAGGCGCCCGCGTCGTCCACCAGGAGCTGTCCGTCGGCACCCAGGCTCGCGAGGACGGCCCGCGCGCCCATCGCGCGCAGTTCCTCGGCCGCCTTGACCGCGTCACCGACCGTCGACAGCGGCCGGCCGACGGCCTCCGCCAGTTCCTCGGCGTTCGGCTTCACCACGTCGGGGCGCTCGCGCAGCGCTTCGAGGAGGGCGCGCCCCGAGGTGTCCAGCGCGATTCGCGCGCCCCCGGCGTGCGCCCGGGCGACCACCTCGGCGTACCAGGAGGGCGCGAGTCCGCGGGGCAGGCTGCCGCAGCAGGCGATCCAGGCGGCGTCGCGCGACTGCTCGCGCACCGTCTCCAGCAACAGCTCCTGCTCGGCGGCGGACAGCTCCGGACCCGGCGCGTTGATCTTCGTGAGCACCCCGTCCGACTCGGCGAGCGCGATGTTGGAGCGGGTGCCGCCGGCGATCGGTACCCGCGCGACCTCGATGCCCTGCGCGTCGAGCAGATCCGCCACGAGCGCGCCCGGCGCACCACCGAGCGGCAGCACCGCGACCGTGCGCTGTCCGGCGGCCGTGACGGCACGCGAGACGTTCACGCCCTTGCCGCCGGGGTCCATGCGCTCGCCGGTGGCGCGGATGACCTCGCCGCGCTCCAGCGAGGGGACCTCGTAGGTGCGGTCCAGGGACGGGTTCGGGGTGACGGTGAGGATCATGCGCGCACTACTTCCGTGCCGCCGCGCTCGATCGCGGTGGCGTCTTCGGGGCTCAACCCGCTGTCGGTGATCAGCAGGTCCACGTCGCTCAGGTCGCCGAAGCGGGCGAAGTGCTCCTGGCCGTGCTTGGAGGAGTCGGCGAGCAGCACCACGCGGCGGGCGGCGGCCAGCGCCGCCCGCTTGACCGCGGCCTCGGCGAGGTCGGGGGTGGTCAGGCCGTGCTCGGCGGAGAAGCCGTTGGCCGCCACGAAGAGGACATCGGCCCTGATCTCGCCGTACGCGCGCAGTGCCCAGGCGTCGACGGCGGCGCGCGTGCGGTGCCGTACGCGTCCTCCGACGAGGTGGAGCTGGATGCCGGGGTGGTCCGCGAGGCGGGCCGCGATCGGCAGGCTGTGCGTGACGACGGTGAGGGAGGCCTCCAGCGGGATCGCTGCGGCCAGCCGGGCGACCGTCGTGCCGGCGTCGAGGATCACCGTGCCCTCGGTGGGGAGTTCCGCGAGGGCCGCCTTGGCGACGTGGTCCTTCTCGTCGGCCGCGGTGGTCTCGCGTTCGGCGAGGTCCGGCTCGAAGTCGAGGCGGCCGGCCGGGAGGGCTCCGCCGTGCACCCGGCGCAGCAGACCGGCACGGTCGAGGGCCTTCAGGTCCCGGCGGATCGTCTCCGCCGTGACCTGGAACTGCTCGGCCAACGACACCACGTCCACCCGGCCGCCGTCACGGGCGAGCCGGAGGATCTCCTGCTGCCGCTCCGGTGCGTACATGTCCGTTCACCTCCGACTGATGCCCGAACGTGTGGTTTCAGTCGGAGGCTACGCCTGGATTTCCGGAAAGTAAACAGGTTCGGACGCGATTCGGGCACGAGTGGGCTTGGGAGTGTGTCCGGGCACGCCGAGGGGCCCGACACCTGAAGTCAGGTGCGGGCCCCTCGCGGCACGGTCGCGTTCAGGACACGAGCTCGGGCTCCTTCTCCGCCACCACCATCGCCGGCTCCTGCTCGGTGGCGCCCTCCACATGCTGCGCGGGCCGCTTCGGCAGCGCGAACATCAGCAGGAAGATCACCGTCATCACGGCCGCGACCCAGCCCAGCGCGTGCTGGAAGGCGTTCACGAAGGCCGGTCCGACCTCGGTGGGGCGCAGATCGTCGGCGATGACGCCGTAGAAGACCACGGACACCAGGCCCAGGCCGAGCGCGTTGCCCATCTGCTGCACGGTGTTGATGAGGCCGGAGGCCGAGCCCGCATGCTCGCGGGGCACCTCGGAGAGGACCGCGTCCGTCAGCGGGGCGACGATCAGGCCCATGCCGACGCCCATCACGACCAGGGGCAGGGCCATCTGCCAGGAGGCGATGGCGAGGCCGTAGCGCTCGGACTCCCAGACGTAGAGCAGGACGCCCGCCGCCATCGTCAGCGCGCCGGCCTGGAGCACCTTGCGGCCGAAGCGCGGGACCAGCTTCTGCACCGACAGTCCGGCCGCGGTGGAGACGGCGATCGAGAAGGGGACGCCGGTCAGTCCGGCCCGCAGCGCGCTCCAGCCCAGCCCGAACTGCATGTACAGGGTCCACACCAGGAAGAAGATGCCCAGCCCGACACCGAAGACGGTCTGCACGGCGATACCGGCGGCGAAGCTCTTCACCCGGAACAGGGAGAGCTCGATCAGCGGGGAGCCGTCGCGTGCCGTCTTGCGCCGCTCGTACGCCACCAGCGCGCCGAACACCACGACCGCGCCCGCCATCGTGAGGTACCCCCACAGCGGCCAGCCCAGCTCGCGGCCCTGGGTGAGCGGGTAGAGCAGCATCAGCAGGCCGACGACGACCAGGGCGACCCCGACGAGGTCCAGCTTGAGGGCCTTGGGCGCCTTGGACTCGGTGATGAAGCGGCTGCCGAGGACGAGCCCCGCGATGCCGACGGGCAGGTTGATCAGGAAGATGGGCCGCCATTCGAGGCCGAACAGGTTCCACTCGGTCAGCAGGGCTCCCAGCAGCGGCCCGGAGACCGCCCCGAGGCCGACGATCGCGCCGAAGAGCCCGAAGACCTTGCCGCGCTCGTGCGCCGGGAAGGTGGCGTGCACGATCGACAGGACCTGCGGGACCATCAGCGCCGCCATGCCGCCCTGGAGGATCCGGGAGGCCACCAGCATCTCCGGGTTCGCGGCGAGGCCGCACAGCGCGGAGGCGATGGTGAAGCCGCCGATGCCGAACAGGAACACCCGCTTGCGGCCGTGGATGTCGCCGAGCCGTCCGCCGGTGACGAGGCCGGCGGCGAAGGCCAGCGCGTACCCGGCCGTTATCCACTGGATCTGGCTGACGGAGGCGCCCGCCTCCCGCTGGATCGACGGGATGGCGATGTTGACGATCGTGACGTCGACGAGGTCCATGAAGGCCGCGGTCATCACGATGGCCAGGGCGAACCAGCGGCGGCGGTCGCCCGCGGCGGGTGACGTGCCGCCCGGCCGCGCGCCGTCCGGCTGGGTGCTGAGAGTGGTCTCGGTGGAGGTCATGCTCACAAGCTATGACCTCAATAGGACAGATCGTGTCCTAGTTCTGCGGCATCCTCGACTTCATGACGACGGATACTCCGGCCCGGCTCCTGACGCTCCTGTCCCTCCTCCAGACGCCCCGCGAATGGCCCGGCGGCGAGCTCGCGGGCCGCCTCGGGGTGTCCCGGCGCACGGTCCGGCGGGACATCGACCGCCTGCGGGAGCTGGGGTATCCCGTGCAGGCGACGAAGGGGAGCGACGGCGGGTACCGGCTGGTCGCGGGCAAGGCGATGCCGCCCCTCGTCCTCGACGACGAGGAGGCGGTGGCGATCGCGGTGGGGCTGCGGGCGGGGGCGGGACACGCGCTCGAAGGAGTGGACGAGGCGTCCGTGCGGGCGCTGGCCAAGCTGGAGCAGGTGCTGCCGTCGCGGCTTCGGCACCGGGTCTCCACGCTTCAGGCCGCCACCACGCCGCTCACCAGCGGGGACGGCGCCAGTATCGCGCCCGAGACGCTCACCGTGATGGCCTCCACCGTGGCCGGGCGGGAGCGGCTGCGGTTCGCCTACCGGGCGCGGGACGGGGCCGACTCGCGGCGCGTCGTGGAGCCGTACCGGCTCGTGTCGACCGGGCGGCGGTGGTATCTCGTCGCCTACGACCTCGATCGGGCCGACTGGCGGACGTTCCGGGTGGACCGGGTGAGCGAGCCGTTCGCCACCGGGGCCCGGTTCGCTCCGCGGGAGTTGCCGACGGGGAGTGCGGCGGAGTATCTGCGGCGGTCGATGTACCAGCGGACGCAGACGTACGAGTTCTCCGTGCTGTTCGAGGCGCCGGTCCCGGTGGTGGCGGAGCGGGTGCCGGGGTGGCTGGGAGTGCCGGAGGCGGTGGACGAGGGGCGGTGCCGGGTGCGGGGGTCCGTGGGGGACGCGGTGGAGTGGCTGGCGGTGCGGCTGGCGATGCTGGACGTCGAGTTCCGGGTCGAGGAGCCCGCGGAACTGGTGCGGTGCGTGCGGGAGTTGGGCGAACGGCTGGTGCGGGCCGCGGGGTGAGCGGACTCGGCACACGGGCGCGGGGCCGGGTCGATGTGCGGTTGAGCCGCGTGGCGCGACCTGCCCCCACCGGCCCCACGGGCCCGCACTTTGTGTGAACGGCGTGTGACACAATCTGCCATTCGGCGGGTCACCCCGGGGTTCAGGTACGGGGTGGCCCGCCACTGATGTGTGAGGGAGCCGGACCCCGGCGCCCGGGGGGAGGGGCGCCGAAGTCCGGCTCGGGGAGAGTCCCGGCGCCGGGGGGAGTGCGTCGGGACTCGGATCGTGAGGGCCGGGAGGGTCCGGGAGTCGGCTCCGGACCCGAACATCTGGGCCCTGAATGGTTGTTCCCGTGGCTCCGTGGGTTGAAGCGGCGTTACACAGCCACGTTTGCGCTGTCTTTCGCCACCCGGCGCACGCCACCCCCGGGTCGTGCGCGACGGCCCTACGCCGCCGCGTCGAACCCGGTGGACCGCGCCAGCTTCTTCAGCTCCAGCAGGGCGTGCTTCTCGATCTGGCGGATGCGCTCGCGGGTGAGGCCGTGCTCCTTGCCGACCTCGGTGAGCGTGCGCTCCCGGCCGTCCTCGATGCCGTACCGCATCTTGATGATGGACGCCGTGCGCTGGTCGAGGCGGCCGATGAGGTCGTCCAGTTCCTCGCTGCGCAGCAGGGTCATGACCGACTGCTCCGGCGACACCGCGGAGGTGTCCTCCAGGAGGTCGCCGAACTGGGTGTCGCCGTCGTCGTCCACCGACATGTTCAGCGAGACCGGGTCACGGGCCCAGTCCAGGACGTCCGTCACCCGCTCGGGGTTGGAGCCGAGCTCGGCTGCGATCTCCGCGGGCTCCGGGTCGCGGCCGTGCTCGCGGTTGAACTCGCGCTGCACACGGCGGATCCGGCCCAGCTCCTCCACCAGGTGGACGGGCAGCCGGATGGTGCGCGACTGGTCCGCTATCGAGCGGGTGATCGCCTGACGGATCCACCAGGTCGCGTACGTCGAGAACTTGAAGCCCTTGCGGTAGTCGAACTTCTCGACCGCGCGCACCAGGCCGGCGTTGCCCTCCTGGATGAGGTCCAGCAGGGGCAGTCCGCTGCGGGGGTAGCGGCGGGCCACGGCGACGACCAGGCGGAGGTTGGAGCGGATGAAGACGTCCTTGGCCCGCTCACTCTCGTCGACCAGCGCCTGGAGCTCCTCGCGGGTGGCGTCCGCCTTGGAGTCCTCGTACCCCTCCAGGACCTGCCGCGCGAAGACGCCCGCTTCGATGGTCTGGGACAGCTCGACCTCCTTGGCGGCGTCGAGCAACGGGGTGCGCGCGATCTCGTCGAGGTACATGCCGACCAGGTCGCGGTCGGCGATCTCGCCGCCATGGGCGCGAACACTGCTTGCCGCGTTAGTCCGGCCGGTGGCGGACTGACGACGGGCGACGGCACGGGTTGCCATGCGTGCTCCCTTGCGATGTGAGGTCAGCGGGTCCTGGGGATGCTCGGCACTCTCCTCGGGTGCCCTGCATCTGTTGGAAACAACGACTGGAATCCGGACAGAATTCCCGACCCGTGCCTCTTTTTTCTGATCATGCAGTACCCTGTGCCGCCACACGCGGAGGAGCGATGGCGCCCGAACGTGCGGAGGCGCAGGTCAGGCCGGGAGTCGAGGGTGACCCCACCCCGCTCACCGGCCTCTGCGACCACTCCGTACACGAGACGGCCATCACAGTCGACACCGAGGTCTTCACTCCGGAAGAGCGCCGCCCTTGGCCACCCTCCCACCCGGAAGACGGCCCGCGCCGCCCAAAGGTTGCCATGCCGGCCGACCCGACAGGGGATTCACAGGAGATCCCCGGCTCCGTCACACAGGGCCCGCCGCGCACCGGGCCCTCAGGTCACCCGAACTGCACGGACCGCTTCGCCAGCCCCATCCAGAACCCGTCGATCACCGACCTGCGCGTATCCAGCTCACCGGCCGCGTCCGCCGCGCCCATCGTGACGAAGAGCGGGGCGAAGTGCTCGGTGCGCGGGTGGGCGAGGAGACCCGCCGGGGACTTGCGGGTGAAGTCGAGCAGCGCGTCCACGTCACCGGAGTCCAGCGCCCGGCGGCCCCAGTCGTCGAACTCGGCCGACCAGCCGGGCACCCCTCCCCCGTTCCGCAGCGCGGCCAGGTTGTGGGTGAAGAACCCGGAACCGACGATCAGCACGCCCTCGTCCCGCAAGGGGGCGAGCCTGCGGCCGATGTCCATCAGACGGACCGGGTCGAGGGTCGGCATGGAGATCTGGAGGACGGGGATGTCGGCATCGGGGAACATCTCGACCAGGGGAACGTAGGCACCGTGGTCGAGGCCGCGGTCGGGGATGTCCTGGACGGGCGTACCCGGAGTACGCAACAGCTTGCGCACGGCGTCGGCGAGGCGGGGGGCACCGGGCGCCGCGTACGTCACCTTGTAGTAGTGCTCGGGAAAACCCCAGAAGTCGTAGACGAGAGGGACGGTCTCGATGGCGCCGAGGGCCAGGGGGGCCTCCTCCCAGTGGGCGGAGACCATGAGGATCGCCTTGGGACGGGGCAGGTCGGCCGACCAGGCGGCGAGTTCGCCGGGCCAGACCGGGTCGTCGGCGAGCGGTGGGGCGCCATGGCTCAGGTAGAGGGCGGGCATGCGCTCCTCGATGGCGGCGGACATGGCGGCTGCTCCCTCCGGCGGGTCAGATCACTTGAGATCTCAAGTTATTGCTTTCCAGAGCTTACGCCGAACTTGTTTAACATTCAAGGAGAGTCCTCGTACAGTGGAGTACATGAATACGGCACCTACATCCGCTGAAGAGCCGCTCTGGCTCACCGAAGAGGAACAGCGCGTCTGGCGCTCCTACATGCACGCCACCACGCTCCTCGAAGACCACCTGGACCGTCAGCTCCAGCGCGACGCGGGCATGCCGCACATCTACTACGGCCTGCTCGTCAAACTCGCCGAGTCCCCGCAGCAGCGGCTGCGGATGACGGAGCTGGCGATGCACGCGAAGATCACCCGTTCCCGGCTCTCCCACGCGATCGCCCGTCTGGAGAAGAACGGATGGGTCCGGCGCGAGGACTGCCCCGACGACCGGCGGGGCCAGTTCGCGGTGCTCACGGACCAGGGCCGGCGGACGCTGGAGCAGTCCGCCCCGGGCCACGTTGCGCTCGTACGCAGCGCGCTCTTCGACCGGCTCACCCCGGAACAGCAGAAGTCCCTCGGCGAGATCATGCAGATCGTCGCCGAGGGACTTCAGCCGAACGAAGCGGGTGCGGACCTGCCCTGGCTCCGCTGAGCCGCTCACTCAGCGAACCGGGGCAGGTCCGGGGATCGTACGTACGGAGCGTCCCCTCCCCGTACGTACGAAGGCCCGAAGGGGTACGACGGGACGGTCGGCGTCAGTGGGCGACGACCGGCACCGCCACCTCGTCCTCGGCGTTCTCGCCGGACCCCGTGACCGGGTGGCTCTCCGGCTTGCCGGCGTTGACGAACGTCACCACGATCGCGGCGGCCAGCACCAGCATGCCGACGGCGAACCAGATCGCGCTGGTGTAGCCGTGCACCTGGCCTTCGAGTGCCACCAGCTGCTGCTGCGACCGGGAGGCCGCGGAGCCGATGTGGTCGGCGACGTAGGAGGTCGTGGCCGAGGCGGCGATCGTGTTCAGCAGGGCCGTACCGATCGCGCCGCCCACCTGCTGCGAGGTGTTGACCATCGCGGAGGCGACACCGGAGTCCCGGGGCTCGACGCCCAGGGTGGCCAGCGACATGGCGGGCATGAAGGCCGTACCCATGCCGAGACCGAGCAGCAGCATCGCCGGCAGGATGATCGAGGCGTAGGACGAGCCGATCTCCAGCTGGGTCATCAGGAGCATGCCGACCGCGGCGACCAGGAAGCCCGGGCCCATCAGCACCCGCGCGGGGACCCGCGTCATCAGACGCGTGCCGATCTGCGTGGAGCCGATCATCATGCCCGCGATCATCGGAAGGAACGCGAAGCCGGTCTTGATCGGCGTGTAGCCCTTCACGATCTGGAGGTAGTAGGTCAGGAACAGGAAGGTGCCGAACATCGCGATGATCGCGACACCGAGCGAGAGGTAGATCCCGCCGCGGTTGCGGTCGGTGACCACGCGCAGCGGCAGCAGCGGGGCCTTGACCTTCGCCTCGGTGACCACGAAGGCGATCAGCAGGACCGCGGAGGCGACGAACATGCCCACGGTCACGGAGTTGCCCCAGCCGTCGGACTCGGCGCGGGTGAAGCCGTAGACCAGCGCGACCAGGCCGAGCGTGGAGAGCAGGACGCCGGGGATGTCCAGCGGGTTGCGGTTGCGGCCGCCCTTGGGCTCACGGATGACGAAGTACGCGCCGAGCGCGGCGACGATCGCGAACGGGATGTTCACGAAGAACGTCCAGCGCCAGTCCAGGTACTCGGTGAGCACACCGCCGAGGATGAAGCCCACGGCACCGCCACCACCGGCGATCGCGCCGTAGATGCCGAAGGCCTTGGCGCGCTCCTTGGCGTCCGTGAACATCACGGCGAGCAGGGAGAGAGCGGCGGGCGCGAGCAGGGCGCCGAACACGCCCTGGAGGGCGCGGGAGCCGAACATCATGGCCTCGTTGGTGGCCGCGCCGCCGAGCGCGGAGGCCGCGGCGAAGCCGATGAGGCCGACGACGAAGGCGTTCTTGCGGCCCCACAGGTCGGCTATCCGGCCGCCGAAGAGCAGCAGACCGCCGAAGGCGAGGGCGTAGGCCGTGACGACCCACTGCCGGTTGCCGTCGGAGATGCCGAGGTCGGCCTGGGCCGACGGCAGGGCGATGTTCACGATGGTGGCGTCGAGGACGACCATCAGCTGGGCGAGCGCGATGAAGACGAGCGCTTTCCAGCGGTTGGCGTCGCCGGTGTCGGCGGCGCCGCGAGCCTTGGAGGCTGTTTCAGACATGGGGATACCCACTTCGGGACTTCGTGACGGAAAAAGGTGTCGAAAGGGACGGCTCGGCGACGCGGTGGGCGTCACGAGCTGGTGGAGCTCGGAATCGTGATGTCGGTGTTCTGACTGGGGTGGCGCGCTGGACTCATCGGTCAGAGCCGGCCGGTCAGGCCTGGCGGAGATCCTCCAAGGTCGCGGCCGCGCCGGGCAGGACGGACCGGGCCGGAGCCCGCAGCCCGTCCAGGAACAACTGGAGATGGCGGTGGATGAAGCGGTCCACCTGGAAGCAGGCCGTGCCCGCCGGAGGCCGGCTGAGCTGAGCCACGGCGATCAGCAGATCACCGGAGTCCACGTCCGGGCGGAGCTGACCGGCCGCCTTGGCCCGGTCCATGAGGGCCACCACGAGTTCCTCGGACCGCACGCGCGCGGCCACCAGATCCGGGTGGTCCCTGTCGAAGGTGCTCTGGACCATCGGGCACAGCGCGCTGATCCGCTCGTCGGCGGCGGTGTGCACGAAGCGTTCCAGGGCCTCGAAGGCGTCCCCGGTCTCCGCGAGGGCACGCTCGGCCGCCTCGGTCGTCCGGTCCATGACGGAGCAGACGACCTCGCGGACCAGCGCGTCGCGGTCGGGGAAGTTGCGGTACACCGTGGCATTGCCGACGCCGGCCCGGCGGGCGATCTCGTCGAGCGGCACGTCGGGGCCGAACTCGGTGAACATCTCCCGGGCGGCGGCGACGATCCGCTCCCGGTTGCGCAGGGCGTCGGCGCGGGGCGCTTTGCGCTGCACAGGGAGGGCGGTCTGCACGGTGCCTCCTCGGTTGGCGGGGGATCCGGGGACTCGGTCCCCGTTTCACTCGGACACAGGTCTAAACGGGGAGACGCTCCCCGGATATTTCGAGTTGAGGAGAAAACATGATGTGACCTGAGTCACGGTTGGATCGGTACCCACGTTCGGTCTCCTCCAGCGCGCGTTCGCCCCTCCCCCGGCAGAGGGTGATCGAAAAGGTGCAGCCTTCCGACCAGCGGCTGCCGCGCTCAGAAGGGTGCCCGCATGCCGTGGACCAGCCGTCACATACGCCCGCGCCGCGTGGCCGCCCTCGCGTCCGTGACCGCGCTGGCCCTCGCGGTCGGCGGTTCGGCCGGCACCGGGCACCTCACGGCGGACACCCCGACGGCGGCCGGGGCGGGCCCGGTCGCGAGGGCCGACGCGGCCACCCACGGCGCCTGCATGATCAGCGGCGGCCCCGCCGTCCAGATGTCCGAGGGCGTCCCCACCCTCAGCGGCTACTCCCGCTCCACCGGCACGGTCCGCGCCCTCACCCTGATGGTCGACTTCTCCGACGCACCCGGCCCGGGCAGCGCCCGGAGCCGCTTCGGCGAGTTCTTCCCGCAGACCCGGGACTGGTTCCGCACCAGCTCCTACGGCCGCCTCGACTACCTCCCCGAGACCCCGGTCGCCGACTGGCTGCGCATGCCGAAGCCCTTCCGGTCGTACGGCATAGAGCGCGGCGCCCCCTTCGACCCCGGCTACCGGGAACTGGTCCAGGACATCGTGGCCACCGCCGATCCCCGCGTGGACTTCCGGCGCTACGACTTCCTGAACGTGCTGGTGACCCCGAACGCGGGCCCCTCCGCGCTGGACACGGTGCTGTCGGTGACCTTCGCCGGGAACACCGAGGCCCCCGTCGCGGACGGCGTCCCGGTCGCCAACGCCTCCTTCGTCTACTCCCGCCAGGACGACGGCTCCGGCTCCTACGCGCAGACCGGCTACCGGGTCCTGCCCCACGAGAACGGCCATGTCTTCGGCCTGCCCGACCTCTACACCCAGGAGGGCGGGGGCGCGGTCGGCCACTGGGACATCATGAGCGAGGACTGGGGCGCCAACAACGACTTCCTCGGCTGGCACAAGTGGAAGCTGGGCTGGCTGGACGCCGGCCAGATGAGCTGTGTCACGGCCCGGGGGACCACCGAGCACACCCTGACCCCGCTGGGCCGGACCGGCGGCTCGAAGCTGCTGTTCGTGCCCCTCGACCGGCGCAGCGGGTACGCCGTCGAACTGCGCACCCGCGAGGGCAACGACGAGACGGTGTGCCGCCCGGGTGTCCTCATCTACAAGGTCGACGCGAACGTGGACACCGGCCAGGGCCCGGTGACGGTGTACGACTCCCGCCGCGACAGCGGCGGCTGCACCCGCAGCCCGAACGTCCACGCCGAACTCTCCGACGCGCCCTTCGCTCCCGGTGAGGACTTCCAGGACGTGCGGCGGGGGGTGCGGATCTCGGTGGCGGGGGCGGATCTGGCGGGGAACTATCGGCTGTTGGTGACTCGGCGGTGAGGGGGGCGGAGTTCGGGGGCGGGGGGTGCGGTCGTGTGTCTGCGCGGGTGCGTGGGGGCTGGTCGCGCCCACGCGGCGGAGCCGCACATGCATACAGCCCCGCGCCCCTTGAGTGGGTGCGGTCGCCGTCGGGCTGCCGGCTGCCGGTCGTCGGTGGCTCCGTGCTGACGGGGACGGTCGCCGGTTTACGGTAGGCCTGCCGCGATCGTCGTACCGGAGAACCCATGCCCGCTGAGACGCCCTTGGACGACGCCCCCGCCGGGCCGGCCGTGCCGGCCGAGGCGGTGGCGCCATTGATGCGGGGCATCACCGTGCTCGGGAGGCTGACCGAGGCGGGCGGGACGCTGAGCCCGAGCGGGCTGGAGCGGGCCACCGGCCTCGCCCGCGCCACGGTCGACCGGATCACCTCCACCCTCGCCCGCATGGGATACGTCCGTCTCGACGGCCGGGACGTGGTCCTCGCCCCCCGGCTGATGGAACTCGGCAACGCCTATCTGGCCGCCCTGCGCCTGCCCGGCCTGCTGGCCGCGCCCGCGGACGCGCTCGCCGACGAGCTGGACGAGTCGGTGTCGCTGGCGGTCGGCGACCGCGACGGCATCCGCTTCATCCACCAGGCCACCCGTCGCCGCGCGATGTCCCTCAGTTTCCGCATCGGCGACCTGCTCCCGGCCGAACGCACCGCGCCCGGCCCGCTGTTCGCGTCCGAGTGGACCGAGGAGGAGTGGCGGGGCTGGCGCGCCCGCCGCGCCGCGGACCCGGACGACCGCGGCTTTCCCGCCGTACCGCCGAGGGAACCCGGGGACACGGACGGCGAGTTCGAGGTACGGGCGGCACAAGCCCGGTCGGACGGCTGGGCGTTGGACGACGAGTTGATCGAACCGGGTCTCGTCGCGGTCTCCGTACCCGTACGCAGCCCCGGTACCGGCCGGATCGCCTGCGTGGCGAGCGTGGTCAGCCATACCAGCCGCCATACGGCGACGGATCTGCGCGACACGCTCCTGCCCCGGCTGCGGGCGGCGGTCGCCGACATGGAGCGCACCCTGCGGGACGCCCCGGCGGCACGGGCGGACGCGGACCCCGGCGGACTGGCGGCCTGGACGGGGGCGTCGAAGCAGGAGCTGGGCCGGGAGTTCGTGGAGTCACTGGCCCGTGGGCTGACCGTGCTCACGGCGTTCGGCGAGGACCGGGCGGCGCTGACCCTGACGGAGGTGGCGAAGGCGACGGGGCTGGCCCGGGCGACGGCTCGTCGGGCGCTGATCACGTATGAGTATCTGGGGTTGGTGGTGGCGGGGGCTGGGCCGGTCGGGGAGGCGCGCTCTGCCGGGGGGTCGCAGCGTACGTTCGCCCTCACCCCGCGGGTGCTGTCCCTGGGCTTCCCCCTCCTCTCCCGTACGTCCCTCCCCCGCATCGCCGGCCCGCATCTGGCGGATCTGGCCGCCCGCGTCCACGAGTCGGCGTCGCTGGCGGTGCTCTCGGGTGACGAGATCCAGTACACGGCCCGGGCGGCCGCGGACCGGGTGATGAGCGTGGACATCACCGTCGGCACACGGCTGCCGGCGACGGCCACATCACTGGGGCGGGTGCTGCTCGCGGACCCTCAGACCGCTACCCGCGGCTACGCCCTGCTCGACGAGGAGTGGGAAGAGGGGCTCCGCTCGATCGCGGTCCCCGTCCACGACCGCACGGGCCGGGTCGTCGCCGCCGCGAACGTGGCCCTGCACGCGGCCCGCCGCACGGCCGAGGAGTGCGTACGCGACATCCTGCCCGAGCTGCGGGCCACGGTGGAGCGGATCGAGGGGGAGGTGGCGGTGGCGGGGAGGTTCGTGCGGGTGCCGCTTTATTGAGGGCCGGGGTCGCGGGTGGGCTTCGCCGGGATCGGCCCGCGTATGCCCGGGGAGTTCAGCCCGCGTACGCCCGGGGAGTTCAGCCCGCGTACGCCCGGGCGGCGCGTCCCTCCCTCAACGTCAGTCCCCACCAGGCGAGTTGGTCCAGCAGTGCGGTGGCGGCCTTGCCGGCGCCGCTCTCGTCGTGGGGCCGGCCGTTTTCGTCGAACCGCTCCCAGGCCATGGGGAAGCTGACGGTGTCGCGCAGGGTGACGGCGTGCAACTCGGCGAAGACCTGGCGCAGTTGCTCCACCGCCCGCTGCCCGCCGGCCATCCCCCCGTAGGAGACGAAGCCGACCGGCTTGGCACGCCACTCGACGTAGACCTGGTCGATGGCCAGCTTCAGTCCGGCCGGGTACCCGTGGTTGTACTCGGGGGTGATGACGACGAAGCCGTCGAGCTCCGCGATGCGCCCGGCGAGCCGCGGGCCGCCGTCCGGGGCGCCGGACCCTTCGAGGCTGAGCCGGAGCTCCTCGGCGAGACCGGGCTCGGCCAGGTCGATGACGTGGACCTCCATGTCGTCGCGCCGGCCGGCCTCGGAGACGAACCAGTCCGCGACCGTGTCGGCGAAGCGGCCGGGGCGGATGCTGGCGATGAGGACGCCGATCTTGAGCGGGTTCTGGGGCATGGGAGTTCCGTCCTTGGTGTGTCGGGTGCCGGATGTCGTATGCCGGGATGCCGGCCCCGGAAGGGGGCCACACCAAGAACGTAGAAGCTCAACTTAACTTGAGGTCAAGCACGCTTAGACGGCAGTCGCTGACACCGAGCAGTCGCCGGTATCGATATGGATAATTGATATTGATAGAGGGATGACTGACACCACACCCCCGGCGGCGAGCGAGGTCCTCACCGATGTCCACCAGGGCGTCGGCAGGATCCGGCTGAACCGGCCCAAGGCCCTCAACGCCCTCACCACGCCCATGGTCGCCGCGATCGACGACGCCCTGGCGGCCTGGGAGAGCGCGCCCCTGACCGCCGTGGTCCTGTCGAGCACCTCCGCGAAGGCCTTCTGCGCCGGAGGGGACATGCGGGCGATCCGGCGGAACGTCCTCGCCGGTGACGCGGAGGCGAGCGAGCGCTTCTTCGCCACCGAGTACCGGCTCAACGCCCGGATCGCCGAGCACCCCGTCCCGATCGTGGCCCTGATCGACGGCATCTGCATGGGCGGCGGCCTCGGCCTGTCCGTCCACGGCGGCTACCGCGTCGTCACCGAGAACACGGTCCTGGCCATGCCCGAGACCGCCCTCGGTTTCTTCCCCGACATCGGCGCCGGCTACTTCCTCCCCCGCCTCCCCGGCGCCCTCGGCATGTACCTGGGCCTCACCGGCCACCGCCTCGACGCGGCCGACGCCCTGTACACCGGCCTGGCCACCCACTTCATCCCCGCAGACCGCCTCCACCTCGTCCCGGACGCCCTGGCCGGCCACCCCCACACCCCGATCGACACCGTCCTGAAGGACCTGGGCGACGGCTCGGAGGTACCTCACAGCAAGCTGGCAGCGGTACGCCCCGACCTGGACCGCGCCTTCGGCGCCCCGACCCTCGCCGACATCAGGGCGGAACTGCACCGCACGGAGACCCCCTGGGCAGCCGACACCCTGGCCACCCTGGACTCCGTCTCCCCCCGCAGCCTGGACATCACCCACGCCCTCCTGACCGCCGGCCGCGACCGCACCCTCCGCGCCTGCCTCACCGCCGACCTCCACCTCGCCCGCACCACCATCCTCGAGCCGGACTTCCTGGAAGGCGTACGAGCGGTACTGGTCGACAAGGACCACAGCCCGGCATGGCAGCCGACCTGAGCGTCCGGGCCCGGCGCGCAGAGCGCACATCCCGCTCCGCCGCCCGACCGACAACCGCTGGACTGTTCATGGTGCACCGCTCCGGCGGCGCACCGCACCCTCGCCTTCGGTCACTGGCCGCTCTGATGACCGTCACCGGTTCCGAACGCTTCGCCGTCGGCACTCTGGACGCCAGGCAGTGGCGTGCCGTCCGCGCCTCCATACGACGAAGCTCCTGGCCCTCAGCATCGAACTGCTCCAAGACCTCTTCGAGCAGCAAGCCGTCCAACAGGCCCTGCATCAGGGCCTGTTCCCGGAAGATGCCACACGTAACTGGGTGAGACCCGAACGCCGTCAGCTCCTCGTCGGCGACGCCACTGTCCCCAAAGCGCCCTCCAAAGCGGAACACGCCTTCACCGTCGACACCACCACCGGGGAGATGCGCAGGCACCGAGCGGATCCCGCCGCCCGGCTCTACTACGAAAACGGCGAGAAGGAGAAGCGCCTCGCCAGGGGCACGAAGCGGTTCTTCGCCTCAGCTCGTGACGACGACTAGCTGAGCAGCCTGCTGCCCGGTTGCATGGGCGTCATCTACGACGGAGCGTTCCGCGGTGTCCACCGCGACACCCTCGCCCGCCTCGGGCTGCTGGTCATCAACCGGCAGCACGGCTCGGTCAAGCCACGTGCCCACGAACTTCTGCGCTTCGGGCGGTGCCGCCACGACCTGTGGTGCGACCAGGGCCGCCGACTCCCCATGCGGCAGGACGTGCGTGGCGAGACCGAACCGTGCCGCGAGAGCGCCGATGCTCATCGCGCTCGCGCCGTCGTCTCCGCTCGACTTCATGTTGGCATCAGGTCGTAGCCTGGCGTCCATGTCCGAGAACCAGGAAGCGGTGGAAAAGCACCGCGACACCGAGGCCATGCTGGCCCTCCTCGACACGACGGACCAGATGCCGAGCGCCAGCCTGCTGCGGGCCCGCTCCTACGAACTGCTGTCTCTTGTCCCGGGCTCGTCTGTCGTGGACGTCGGCTGCGGTGCCGGGCGGGCCGTCGCCGAGCTGGCCGAGCGTGGCGTCCACGCGGTGGGCGTGGATCCCGATCCGTGGATGCTGGCCGAGGCCCGGAAACGGTGGTCGGCGGCCGAGTTCTGGGAGGCGGGGGCGGAGGATCTGCCGTTCGCCGACGGAAGTGTGCGCGGCTACCGTGCCGACAAGGTCTTCCAATTTCTTGAGGAGCCGTGGCGCGCGGTGGCGGAAGCGCGGCGCGTCCTCTGCCCGGGCGGCAGGATCGTCCTGGTCGGGCAGGACTGGGACGCCATCATGGTCGACGCTGATGATGCGGCGCTCACCCGCACGATCGTGCACGCCCGCGCCGACCTCCTGGGCACGCCCCGCGCCGCCCGCCAGTACCGCAACCTGCTCCTGGACGGCGGCTTCAACGACGTCACCGTCGAGGTGCACACCAGCGTGTTCACCGATCCTGCGATGCTGTCGTTGCCCACCATGCTCGCCGAGCGGGCCTGCACGAGCGGTGCCGTCGGCCGTGACCAGGCCGATGAGTGGATTGCCGAACAGCGCCGACGCGCCGAGGCCGACCGCTTCCTCGTCGCCATTCCGTACTTCGTGGCTGCCGCCTCCGCCTAGAGAACAGATGGAGGACGGCTGCGGGGATCCGCTTGACCGGGGAACGGTGACCACGCCTGTCAGGCGCTCGTGGCCGATGTGGGTTTTCCCTGGCCGGCCGGGGGGCCGCCCTCCGTGCGAGACGCCTGGTCCTGAGAGTGATGACGGCCCAGGTGATCAGGCTCTCAGTAGGGGCAGCACGACGAGCCACAGGCGTCCTTGGGGCGGCTGACCGGCTTGACGGTCAGGTTGAGGTGCTGTTTCGCCCAGTCGACGAGCTTTCCGGCGTAGGCGGGCGAGGGCGGCGAGGGCCGGGACGAGCAGTTGCCCGAGGAGAACTCGGTGATCGTCACCGCCCCTGTCGAACGGCCGGTCAGCTCGGCGGGTTCACGGCGGGCCTCCGCCTGGTCTTCGAGTACGACGGCGACGATCCCGATCCGCACGAGCAGTGGCGCGACCTGGCGTCGCGCCGGTCGCCGACGACGAGTACCGCGTGGTCACCCCGGCCGACCGGTCCCCCTCACCCCGCTCGGTCAGGGACCTCGCCGACCGCCCCTGGGTGACCGCCCGCCCGGCACGGCGTGCGGCCGAGCCCTCGCGCGCATCTCCGCGCAGTACGCCTACACCCCGAGCGGTGTGGGCACGGCTCGAGGTGTAGGCGTACTGCCCCTGGTCCGGGCGGGCCTCGGCGCGGCCGTGGTCGAGGCCCTCCGCCAGTCGGCCGAGAACTTGGGCTCACACCCGCGCCTTGAGGGGGCGGGCGTGACGTGCGTAGCTCCGTCGCGGGGTGCAAGTAGCTGAGGGTGACGGCGGCATAGGGGTGTCGGCGCGAGCAGGTCCGCAGGGCACGAGCATCAAAGGGCGGGGGCACGACGCCGCCGCGTGGGTGCGAGCAGCGGCGGGTGCGGCATAGCGGAGGAGAACGGCGGTCGCCTGTCGTCGCAGGACGGCGTCTGCGGCGACCGCCGCTGACCTCACGGCCCTTGGCCTCCGGGCCGCCCCGGAGGAGAGCCCCGGGGCGGCCCGGAGGCCAAGGACGGTGAGGTGTTCCGGCAGGAGACCCGCTGGCCGTGAACCGTGGACCACGCCCACGCCCTGCGCGTCTAGCGCCGCCGGGCTCCTGCCCGACGCACCCGGCGGGCGATCCGGCGGAGGCGGTGCCCGGCGACCCGGCGGACGCGTCCCCGGCGACCCGGCGGACGCGTCCCCGGCGATCCAGTGGACGCCCCGCCGGCGGTCTAGCGGGTGGCCCCGGTGTGCTCCCGCACAGTCGCCGCCTCGTTCGCCGTCGTCCCGGCCCCCGGCTCGGCGTTGTGCTTCGCGAAGCCGCGCCGGCCCGGCATGACCGCGAGGACGATCAGTGTTCCGGCGGCCATGATGATCCCGCCGATGAGGCTGGTCTGGGCGACGCCGTGGGCGAAGGCCTGGTGGACGGCGTCCACGGCGGCCTGGGCCTGCTGGGGCCCGGCGGAGGGATCCTGCCCGACCCGCTGCGCGACGGCCAGGCCGGCGCCGACCGAGTCCTTGGCGGTCTCCATCGCCTCCGCCGGGAGCCGGTTGCCCACCAGGTCGGTCAGCTCGTCCCGGTAGGCCGTGCCCAGCAGCGAGCCCAGCACCGCGATGCCCAGCGCCCCGCCCAGCTCCAGCGCGGTGTCGTTGACACCGCCGCCGACGCCCAGCTCGGACTCGGGGAAGGAGCCCATGATCGTGTCGGTCGCCGGGGAGATGGCCAGTCCGAGCGCGAGGCCCAGCATCATCATCGGCGCCACGAAGTCCCCGTACGTCGAGCCCTTGTCGATCTGGGTGAGCAGGAACATGCCCGCCGTGCCGATGGCCAGGCCGGTCACGACCATCGGCTTCACCCCCAGCTTCGGGGTGAGCATCCCGGTCAGCGCGGACCCGACGAACACCGCACCGGCCAGCGGCAGCAGCCGTACACCCGTGTCCAGGGCGCCGTAGCCGAGGACGAACTGCAGGAACTGCGTCGCGTAGTAGATCACGGCGAACATGCCGAAGAAGAAGAACAGCACCGCGAGCATCGAGCCGCTGAAGGGCCGCACCGCGAACTTTCGGACGTCCAGCATCGGGTGCGGGTGCCGCAGCTCCCAGGCGACGAAGGCGGCCAGACCGACACCGGCGACCACGGCGCCGGTGACAGGGCCGACGCCCCAGCCGGAGTGCGGGCCCTCGATGGCGGCGTAGATCAGGGAGCCGACGGTGACGATCGACAGCAGACCACCGACGTAGTCGATCCGGCCCATGCCCTGCGCCTTGGACGGCGGTACCAGGGCGAGCGCGCCGACCACGCCGAGGAGGGCGATCGGCACGTTGATCAGGAAGGTCGAGCCCCAGGCGTGGTCCTCAAGCAGCCAGCCGGAGACCAGCGGGCCGACGGCTACCGCCAGCCCGGAGGTCGCGGCCCAGGCGGTGATGGCCTTGGTCCGCTCGCTCCGGGGGAAGGTCGCGACCACCAGGGACAGCGTGGCCGGCATCACGACCGCGGCACCGACACCCATGATCGCGCGGGCCACGATGACCAGCGAGGTCTCGTCGACCATGCTCCCCATCACCGAACCGCCGGCGAAGATCAGCAGACCCAGCACCAGCGCGCCGCGCCGGCTGTACTTGTCGCCGATCGCGCCCAGCACCAGCATCAGCGCCGCGTACGGAACGGTGTAGCTGTCGACGACCCACTGCAGATCACTGCTGCTCAGGCCCAGGTCGGTGGTCATGTCGGGGGCGGCGACGATCAGCGACGTGTTCGCCATCACCGTGATCAGCAGGCTCAGGCACAGCACGAGCAGCGCCCACCAGCGCCGCGCGTACGGCCCGGGCATCTTCTCCACGGGGGTGTTTGCAAGGAAGGGCATCAGTAGCTCCTGAGAGGACGGGTGGATGAGCGGAAGCACTTAATTGCCCATCGATGTGCACACTAGTTTATTGCCCATTGATGTGCAACTATCGCGATGGCTTCCTTCTTCCACCCGCCTTCGAGGTACCGACGTGACCAGCCGAGCAGCACGAACACCGACGACGAGGCCGAGACGGTCTCCGGCCCGGCCCCATGAGACGCCGCCCCCTCCTGCTCCGACTTCGGCATCGCCCCCCTGGCCGACTTCGACCGCGACTTCGGCGCAGCGTCGGGACGTGCGGGCCACCCGTGCCCGGATCCTCGACGCGGCCCGGCGGGAACTGACCCGCGACCCCGACAGCAGCCTGGAGGACATCGCCGGTGCCGCCGGTGTGGCCCGGCGCACCGTGTACGTCCACTTCGCCGGCCGGGCCGCGCTCGTCGAGGGCCTGGCCGCCGAGGCCGCGGAGGCGATCCGGCGCGCCGTCGCGGGTGCCCCGGCCCCGACCCCGGACGCCGTCGCGGACCTGGCGCGATTCGTCCTCATGGTGTGGCCCGTCGGCGACCGCTACCGCGCCCTCATCCGGCTGGCCCGCGGCCATGACCTCGCACGCGCACGCGTCGACGAACTGCTGACCCCCGCCCGCTCCATGGCCACGAGGGTCTTCGCCCACGGCCGCCGACAGGGCGTCTTCCAGACCACCGTCCCGCCCGACCCGCTCGGCCGGGCCATCGAGGCCCAACTGCTGGCCCTGCTCGACTGCGCCGACTGCGGCCTGTGGTCCGACGACGGCATCGGCGCCGCCACCGCCACCCTCATCACCGCCGGAGTCGCACCGGACACCGCCGCCGTGAAGGTCGATCAGGTACGGAAGTCCGGGTCACCCCCGAGTCCCGTCTGAAATCCCGTGCCCGTACCCCACTCGCACTCACACATGTCCGCCCCCAACTCCCTGTTCTCCGAGGCCCTTTGGAGGAGGGCCGATCTACCGCCCCCGCCCCGAGCGCGACTGTGACCAGGAGTGCGAGTTTTCGTACTCGTACGCGCACGAACCCGCCGACGGCTCCGACCGCCCGCTGCCAGTGACCGAACTCGCCCCGCGGATGGACGGGTTGACGAAGTCGGACGACGACATCGAGGCCCGGGCCCGCCCGGCGGAGGCGACCGTCTTCCTGTCGTACACGGACCTGCCCGACGCCCTGGGCCCGGAACGGACCCGGGGCTACGGTTCCGACCGGATCCCTTCAAGGACTTCGAGGTCGCGGGCCGCGTCGCCCTGCCGAGGCCGGTGAGAAGTTGCTCGGCCAGGTCTTCGCCGAGCCGATCGCGCCGCGGAACATCCCCGACGGCCTCCGACCGCGCTCGGTCACCACCAGGGAGCAGGGCCTCACCGCCCGCTTCTCCGGCAAGTCGGTCACCTTCCGCCGCGACGACGCCCGGGACACCTCGTCGAACGGGTCGACCGGAGAGAAGTCAGGTGCCGTGGCCCGGAGGAGCCGTAGCCATCGCCGACGCAACCTCCTCGACCACCGCGCTCGCCCGATCCTCCGGCACGCCGGCCGCGATGAGGGTGGCCGTGGCGATCCGGTGCCCGTCGTCCTCCAGCGCGCCGGTGTTGACGGACTCCACCAGAGCCACGATCAACGCCATCAGGCCTGCGCTCTGCACGGCCGGCGGCAGATGTGAGTGGAAGACGCCGTCCCGCTGCCCGCGCTCCAGGATCCCGATGACGGCCTCCCGGGCCGGCGCGAGCACCTCGGCGAAGCGCTCGGAACCGAGGTCCCGCCGGGTGAGCGCCACCAGCATGCGGTAGCGGTCACCCACCCGCCACAGCCGGAGTACGAACCACGCCAACGCCCGCTCGGCCGACTCCCCCGGCTCCGGCCCGGCCTCCACCGCGTTCCGAAACGTCTCGGCGGCTTCCTCGGCGAGCGCCTCCAGCAGCGCCGCCCGCCCCGGGAAGTGCCCGAAGAGAGTGCGCCGGACGACCCCGGCGGCCCGCGCCAGCTCCTCCAGCGTGACATCGGGGTTCCGCCCCAGCTCCTCACGGGCCGTGGCCAGGATGCGCGCCCGGTTGGACCGCGCATTACGGCGCACCGGCTCGCGGCCCACGGGCTTGCTCACGGAGAACCTCGCAGCGTCAAAGGACGGACGAACGGCCTCCCATTTTGTCACGCCGAGCCGAAGCCCCCGTATCACGCCCCAGCGGCCGCTGCCTCACGCGGGACCCGCCCCACCTCGTGGCCCCGAAGCTCGGCCGACGCGGAACCGAGCGCGGCCGGTGCGGCCCTCGCGCTTGTTCCTCGACGAGAGTCCCGGCGCGCCGGCCGCCGCCGACCTCGTCCGTCGCGGCCATCCCACCGGCCCCCCTTCGGATCAGACCGCGAACTCCCGGATCACCATGTTCCGGAACACCGCCTGCCCGTCGATGGTGAACAGGGCCAGCCCGGTGTCGGACGGGTCGGGGAAGACCACGGTCGAGTGCGCGTACCGGCCGTCGTCGACGAACATCTCGACGGACGTGCGGTCGACGAGGACGCGCAGGCGGACCGTGCGGGCGGACAGGTCGAAGGGCGTCCGGCCCTCCTGCCAGCGGTCCGAGGCATCGAGGCCGGCGGTGCAACCGCGGTCGACGAAGGCGTGGTCGCTGTAGACCCCCACGTCGACGTGCCGCCCGCCGTCCGCCGAGCGCCGCAACTGCCAGCCCGGCACCCGTAAGTTGGTCCCAGGGGATGTCGCAGGTCAGTCCTTCTGGTCCCTGTTGGGGAACGCCCTGCCGGCGGGAAAACATGAGGTGCCGGTGCCCGAGGACCGCGTCCCGGGGCGGCCGTGGAAGGCGGGCGCAGCAGGAGTTGCAGAGCCAGCTCGACGCGCTGGGACCGGTCTGCAAGCGAATCTTCCCCGAGAAGATCTCCACCCGGGTCAAGACCCGGCCGGAGCTGGAGAAGGCGCTGAAGCTGGCGTACGACATCAAGGACGCCGCTCCCGACCAGGAGGTCATCCTCACCGCCCACGAGCTCAAGCGCCTGGCCCGCGACGTCGCCGAGCTGATGACCCTCTCCGGCCGGCTCCAGGCCGCCGGTCTCCTCGCCTCCGTCTACCGCGCGCTCGCCGAAGCCGAGGAGACCGGCGCACCGGCCGGGCCGGAGAACATCGCGCCGCGCCGGCCGACCCGGGTGGACCTCACCGGGCCCGGAAGCGGCACCACTGACGCGGTGGGCACGGTCGCTGAAGACCGAGGACCAGGCGAACGACGTCGTGGCCGCGCTGCTCGCGCATGCCCGACACCGAGGGGAGCACGCGTGATCCCCTCGGTGTCGCACCATACGAAGAGCCCCGGGGCACTCGGAGCCGAACGCCCTGGCCAGATCGGCCCGTTCGGCCGCTGGCCCGATCCCCGCGAGGACGAGGGCCACGACGAGTCCGACGAGGAAGATCCGGCTCCGAAAGTAACTCAGGGGTTACTTGTCACCTGGTTCGCCGGTCGTCAACAGCGCCCCTTGTTCGCCCGCCCCGAGGGCTCCGCTGTGGGGTCATGTTCTGCTCCGGAGCGCTCAGTGGTTCGGAGCGCCCGCCAGTTCGCGCAGGCGAGTATTGTTCTCCAACGCCCACCGCACGGTCCGCGGTGCGTGCCCGAGCAGGGTTTCCAGTTGGTCGGAGAGGACGTCGTACCGCCCGCTGGCGATCAGCCTGGTCTGGATCCTCAGGTGCGCCGCCACGTGCCGGGCCGCACCCGGATCGCCCAGGGCCTCCTGCAGGACGGTCTCGTCAAGGAAGGCCTCGTTCCAGGCCTCCACTTCCTCAGGGACGTAGGTGACCTGACGTCCCAGCACGGCTGCGTAGTCCTCGGCGAACCCGTACATGTCCTTCAGCTCCGGGCCGGTGAGCGCGTAGGACTTCGAGATGTGCGGTGCGGGGTCGACCAGCACCTTCACGCACACCTCTGCCACGTCGTGAACGGCGATGGGCGCAAGCCGCTGCTTGCCGAAGGGCAGGCGCAGTTCACCGTTGCTCAGCGGGCCCTGTTGCATCCAGGTCAGATGGGGGTTCTCGGCGAACAGGGTCGGACGCACGTTGACGGTCGGCAGGCCGGACCAGTCCAGCACCCGCTCGCAGACCCAGTGCGCCCGCTGCTGCGGTGACCAGTCCGTGACCACTCCGCCGAGCCAGGAATGCCGCTCCTCATCCGGTGCGGTCATCTTCTCGAGCGTCATGTACGACTGCTCGTAGTTGGACAGGTGCACGAAGGCCTCGATGTCGCCCTGAGCTCGCGCCGCCGCGGCCATCACGGTGAGGGCATCGACGTAGTACGGCTGCGGGGTCATGCTGAAGTAGATGCGCTTGACACCCTTCAGCGCGGCGGCCGCGTCCGCGAGTTTGAGCAGGTCGCCGACGACGACCTCGGCCCCGGCCTCGCGCAGCGACTGCGCGCGTTCGTCGTCCCGTCGCACGAACGCGCGCACCGGGTGGCCCTGTTCGAGCAGCATGTCGATCATCAGCCTGCTCACGCCACCGACCTGGCCGCCGGCGCCGGTGATCAGAATGGGATTGCGTTCCGTCATTGGTGTGTCCTTCGTCTGGTGGGGGGGTGGGTCGGCCGTTCAGGAAGCCGAGGATGTGAAGTCGTCGAGGTGGGGGAGGAAGTTGAGAGGTGTGGCGCCTCGGCGGGACGCTCCAGCTGCCTGCTTGCTTGCTGGGCATGGCTGAAAGCCGTCTGGAGACTGATTGGTCTCCTCACCGATGGAGGTGAGGCGAGCGGGTGACGGGCCGAGATCGTGGAGCCGCTCCGGAAGGTGTTGGGGTGAGGTGTGGTCGCAGGACGGGGGAACGCCGTCGACGACGGAGAGTCGTGGCCGGGCACCGTCGTCCCGGCGGCGGCGCGGCTTCGTAGCCACAACCTGCCGCACGGTGAACAGCCGATTCCGTACGTGCGCAGCCGCCCGTTCGACATGGAGGGGTCAGGTGCGCGCGGGTGTCGTCTGCAGGAACAGTTCGAGCAGGGCCAGCAGCGTCTCGGGAGCGTCCTCGGTCGGGAAGTGGCCGGCGCCCGGGATCTCGACCACGGGTGCGTCGGGGTAGCTGAGCCTGAACGACGGGATCACGTACTCGGGCAGCAGTGCGGTGTCGCGCATCCCGACCGCCAGCATCGCCGGCACGGCGCGCAGTGCGGCGACGGCTTCCATGGGCGGCGGGCCGGGCGGGGGGCTCTGCGGGCCTTCCAGGACCTGCCGGGGGAAGGCGATGACACCGCGGCTCTCGGCCGGGGTGGGGAAGGGGCTGGAGTAGGCGCGGATCCAGGTCGGCGTGGCGATCTCCGGTCGGGCGACATGTTGCAGGTCGATCATCAGCTGGGCGATGGTGTGACCCGCGTTTCCGAGGATCTGCTCGAACGAACCGTCCGCGAGCGCCGAGTGGGCCCACTGGAACCACCGGCTCTCGGCGCCGTTGGCCTTCATCAGTTCCTCGATGCCCTCGGCGAGGGGCAGCACGGTGTTCACCGCGAAGATCCGGGAGATCCGGTCGGGATGACGCAATGCGAACCCGGTGCCGACGGGGCCGCCCCAGTCACGGACCACCAGGGTGATGTCGGTGAGGTCGAGCGTGTCGACGAGCAGCGATTCGAGATTGAGGATGTGTTCGCTCGCGTCGTACGTGCGATCCTGCGGTGTCTCGCTCTTGCCGAAGCCCATGTGGTCGGGAACGACCACCCGATGGTGACGTGACAGCGGCCCGATCAGGTGGCGCCACTCGTAGCCCCACGTGGGCTCGCCATGCAGCATGACGATCGTCTGACCGGGCCGTTCGGGGCCCTCGTCGACGTAGTGCTGACGGAAGCCGGCCGCCTCGTTGAAGCGGGCGGGATACGGCCACGTGCCGTCGAACGTCTCTTCAGCAGCAATCACGGGACATCGTGCCTTCCGGTGCGGTGTTGTCCGTACTGACCGCGGTCATGAGGTCCTCCGAAGCATTGGTTCCGAAGCAGCCTTCATCGGCTGGCTCGTTCTTGCGTCGAACTGCGTGCGACGCCCTGAACGTCATGAGTTCAACGCCCGAGCCGCCTCCGCGGCGTCGCGGTCCCGCACGCCCGGACCAAGCCTGTCCGGGGAGCTCAGGACCGTTGTGGACTGAACGGTAAGAAACCTAGATGGTTCTGTACTGGGTTGTCAAGAAGGGTGGGTCGGTCGTACCTTCAATGCATGGCCAGACCACGAAGTTTCGACCGCGATCACGTCCTGCATGCCGCCGAGCGGCAGTTCCGCACCTCGGGCTACAACGGCACCAGCGTCGACGACATCAGCGCCGCCACCGGCCTGGGCCGCGGCAGCCTCTACGGCGCGTTCGACGACAAGCACGGCGTGCTGATGCAGGCCATGACCGGGTACCTTGGCCGGCTCGCGCAGGGTCCGCGGAAGGCGCTCGCCGGACCGGACGAGGGCGCCCTGGAACGCCTGCACGCCTACCTGCTCCGCGCCGTCCACGGAGTGCCACTCGCCCCCGACGTACCCCCCGCCCCCGACCGGACGGGGGCGGCCTGCTTCGCCGCCAAGATGGCCCTGGAGATCGGCGCCTCCGACCCCGAGGTGCAACGCCTGGCCCACGACTGCTTCGCCGTAGTCCGCACGGCCGTGGCCGAGTGCGTGCGAGCAGCCCAGCGCAACGGCGACATCGACCCCGACGCCGACCCCGACGACCTCGCCTACCTCCTGCTCACCATCATCCGCGGCAGCGACATCGTCGGCGCCTACGGCCACAGCCCCGACCGCCTCACCTCGATCGCGGAGAGCGCGTTCGCACTCCTGCCCCGCCCACGCCAAAGCTGAGAAGGGCACGGCCGGCCCCGCTGCACCGGCATCCGATGCGGCCGGCCCACCTCGACGCCGCGCAGGCACGGCCCGCAGGTTTACGCGCCGCCGGGCGGTCGCCCGGGCGGTTGGCGAAGAACTGCGCCCGCCCCCAGTCGAGTTGCTCCACCGCAGGCGCGGTGTCGCCGGGCTTGAACCGCACGGTCAGCCGGCCGAACGCCACGCCGCCGGCCAGACGGTGACACTTCGGCCACCGCTGCGCCAACTCGGACCGCGTATGCACGAATTCGTGCCAGTGCTCCGCCTCGATGCCCCGTAGAGCTGGTTGCCGTCCCCGCGGATGCGGGGAGCGGTACGGATTCCCGCTGGGCGTCGACGATCGGCGACCGGTCCGATGGTCGCCACCCCGCGCGAGCGTCAGCCTGACGTCCCGCTCACCCACGTGGCGGACGCCCCCCCGTGCAACCGGGACCACAACCGGCACAGGCGACCACCCTGCTGACGCGCAAGATCGCCCAGGCCCACGGCCGCCATCGCACACCCGGCCGCTCGTCGCCGCCCAGGGGTTCCGGTTCGAGCCGCGCCGGCCACAGGTCTGCGAGGTTCACCCCCGGCCTGCTGCTGGACATCACACCCGTGTCCGACGTCGAGACCAAGACGACGGGCCGCATGACCGCGCAGGACCACATGGCCCGTCCGGGCTGACGGCAATGGGCTTCCCTGCCTGTTCGCGAGGGGTCTCGGCGCAGGACATGGGAAAGACCGGCCCCGGCCCGGTGACCGCGCCCGCCGTGGCCGCCAGCGCCACCGCCCGACGTACTTGACAACTCAGTACAGAACCATCTAGGTTTCTGACTGTTCAGTCCACAACGGTCACGAGCTTGGCCGGACAGGTTTTGGTCCGGGCGTGCAGGACCGGTGGGAACTGTGTCGACCTGAGCCCAGGCGACCCCGCGCAGGGCACGACGAAGTCGTGCCCGCAACCGAAGGAACCACCATGCAGACAGCTTCCCCAGTGGCCCTTGTGACGGGCGCCTCCTCCGGGATCGGGCGGGCGGCGGCACTCGCCCTCGTGGGCGCCGGCTTCGCGGTGGTCGGCACGAGCCGCAACGCGGCGAACGCCAGGCCGATCGCCGGGGTGACATTCCTCGATCTCGACGTGGCCAGCGACGAGTCGGTCCACTCGCTGGTCGAGGAGGTGGTCGAGCGGTTCGGCCGGATCGATGTCCTGGTCAACAACGCAGGCGTGGGCGCGGTCGGCGCGGGCGAGGAGAGCTCGATCGACCAGGCCAAGGAGGTCTTCGACGTCAATGTCTTCGGCTTGATGCGGATGACGAACGCGGTGCTGCCCCAGATGCGCGCCCAGCGCCGTGGCCGCGTGGTCAACGTCTCCTCGATGCTCGGTCGGATCCCGGCCCCCTTCATGGCCGTCTACGCCGCCACCAAGCATGCGGTCGAGGGCTACGCCGAGTCCGTCGACCACGAGCTTCGCGAGCACGGCGTGCGGATGCTGCTGGTCGAGCCGACCTACACACGCACAAGTTTCGAGGCGAGCAGCATGGCACCCGACTCGCCCGTGCCGGTCTACGCCGCGCAGCGGGAGGTCGCCCGAGATGTGCTGGCCACGGCCGTGCGCAGCGCCGACGACCCGGACGTTGTCGCGAAGGTGATCGTCGCGGCCGCCACCGATGCCAAGCCCAAGCTCCGCTACCCCGCCGGCCCGATGGCCAAACGCGTCAGCCTCCTGCGCCGGATCGTGCCCTCACGCGCCTTCGACCAACAAATCCGCAAGCTCAACCGACTGGCCGCCTGACCCCGCAGCACACCCGGCGCCTGAGGAGGCGCACATGTCCGAAACCAGAGACGCTGAAGCCAACATCAGCATCTGTCGTCCGACCGCTCTTGGAAAAGACTGACACCCATGGAATTTGAACACGTCACCTTCGACCTGCCACACGGCACCTTTCACGCGCTGCAGGGTGGTGATCCCGATGGTCGGCCGACGGTCGTCCTGCACGGCTTCCCGGACCATCCGCTGACCGCGAAGCCCTTCCTCGCCGAGCTCGCCCGCCACGGACGTCGCGTCCTCGCACCCTGGCTCCGCGGTTACGCGCCGTCCCCGACCGCGGGGCCGTTCGACTTCGCCTCCCTCACCGGCGACGTGCTCGCGCTGATCGACCGCTGGTCTCCCGGGCGAGCCGTGGAGTTGATCGGCCACGACTGGGGCGCCCTGATCACCTACGACACGGTCGTCACCGCGCCGGAGCGGATCGAACGCGCGGTCACGCTCGCAGTCCCCCACCCCATCACGTTCCTGAGCCGGCCGCGCCTCGCTCAGCTGCGCCGGATCTGGTACATGGGGCTCTTTCAACTGCCGGGAAGCGGCTGGATGGCCAGCGCCCGCGATCTCGCCTTCATCGACCGCCTCTGGCGTCAGTGGTCGCCCGGCTTCTCGCTCGATCCAGCGCTGCAGGCGGAGCTGCACGAGCACCTGCGGGCGAGCATGCCCGCGCCCATCAAGTACTACCGGGCGATGCTGCGACCCGGCATGATCGGGGCGACGCGCCGCCTGTCTCAGCCGATCGAGGTGCCCCTGCTGCAGCTTTACGGTGCCGACGACGGCTGCTTCCTCCCCCCGAAGGTCGACGACCGGCATCGGTTCGCCGCCCCGCACGCGATGGAGATCGTCCCCGACGTCGGTCACTTCCTGCACATCGAGGCCCCCGAGGCGATCGCGAAACGGATCGCGGCATGGGCCAACTAGCGGATCACTCGACCCTCACGGCGAGACCACCGGAATGGGCGGCGCGGGGCGGACTCTGACATGGCGTTGTTGCGGACTGCGGACTGCGGACTGCGGGATGGGGAGGATCTCCGCCCGGTGACCATCGTGCAACCTTCAACCCGGTCGGTCAGAACCGTCAGGTGAACGCTGCTCGTCGATGAAGGCGACCATCAGCCGTTGCGGCGGTCGAGCTCCCCGACGAAGAAAGTTGTAGCCGCCTTCAGAATCGCCGCGTCCTCACGCAGCCGGCGGATCTCCTCGTTCTCCTCGATCGTGCCCCCGGGCGCCTCGCCACCGTCAATCTCGGCCTGAGCGCCCCAGCGCCACAACGACTTCTGCCTCCCCCGACCTGCTTGGACACCGTCAGCGCCGCCGCAGTATTTGGTCGGGTACTCGGCACGGTGCTACAGCACCAGCCGGACGGCTCGGGCCCCCAGCGCGGGATCCACCTTCTTCGGCATGACATGCATCCTTCCACCTCAGAAAGATGCGGCGTCAAGCCGACCGAACTTGACAACTCAGTACAGAACCGTCTAAGTTTCTTACTGTTCAGTACACAACAGTCCTGAGCTCACCGGACAGGCTGCGTGCACGCCTGGCGCCTCACCATCCCGTCGCTCCACCTGTACGGGGCCATAACTCGGCGCAGGGCACTTCCTGCACCTCGAACAGCCCAAGACGGTCGCCGACCACATCCTGGGCTTTCTGAACAGCTGACACCCCTCCCACCACCCGGAACTCGAAGGGTTGACCGAACCATGACTGACAAGGAAGGGCAGGAGGCCATGACTGTGGCGACTCCTCCGTACGTGAGCGACGCGCTGGCCGAGCAGGCCGTCGACGCGGTGGTGATCGGCGGGGGTGCCGCGGGACTGAACGGTGCGCTGATCCTCGCCCGTTCCCGCCGCTCGGTCGTCGTGATCGACAGCGGCTCCCCGCGCAACGCGCCCGCCGAGGCCGTGCACGGCCTCCTCGCCCTGGACGGCACCCCGCCGTCCGAGATCCTTCGACGGGGCCGGGAGCAGGTGCGCCAGTACGGCGGACGCGTCGTGTCAGGCGAGGTGGTCTCGGCCGAGTCCGCCGCCCCGTCGACGGACGGGGACCTGCGGTTCACCGTCACCCTGGCCGACGGCCGCAGCATCACCGCTCGCCGCATCCTGGTGGCCACCGGCCTCACGGATGTGCTGCCCGAGGTGCCCGGACTCGCCGAGCACTGGGGACACAGTGTCGTGCACTGCCCGTACTGCCACGGCTGGGAGGTACGCGACGAGCCCATCGGCATCCTCGCCACCGGACCGGCCTCCATCAACCACGCGTATCTGTTCCGTCAGCTGACCGAGGACCTGACCTACTTCACCCACGGCACCGACCTGGACGAGGACAGCCGCGCCCGCTTCGCCGCCCGCGGCATCCGC
Organism: Streptomyces lincolnensis; assembly: GCF_001685355.1. Taxonomy (GTDB): domain Bacteria; phylum Actinomycetota; class Actinomycetes; order Streptomycetales; family Streptomycetaceae; genus Streptomyces; species Streptomyces lincolnensis. Next base: position 4,346,083 of record NZ_CP016438.1, read on the forward strand.
ATCGTCGACACCCCGGTCACCGAGGTCGTCAACGACGCGGACGGTGCCCTCGCCGGGGTGCGCCTGGCCGACGGCCAGGTCGTGGCCCGCCGCGTCCTCGCGGTCGCCGCGCCGATGCAGGCCCGCACAAAGGGCCTGGAAGGTCTGGGCCTGGAAGTGCAGGACCTGCCGAAGGGCCGCGGTTTCGCCTCCGGCCCGGCCGGCACCACCGAGGTGCCGGGTGTGTGGGTGGCCGGCAACGTCACTGATCTGGTCGCCCAGGTCGGGGCCTCCGCAGCGGCCGGCGCCCTGGCCGGCGCCGACATCAACAGCACCCTGGCCACCGCGGACACCGACGCCGCCCTCCAGAAGATCGCCGAGGCAAGCCCCACAGCGGCCACTCGATGATCTCGAAGCCCTGAGATCCCAGCCCGTCACCCGCTCCCCTCACTTTCGTCGGTGAGGAATCCGATCTGTTTCCCGTCCGGAAGCTGGTCAGTTTTCAGACGGTTCTCAGTCATGCCCGGCAAGCGGGCGGCAGGAGTGTCGCGCCGGGGTCAACGCCCCCTTCGACGTCCTCGCCCGCCTCGACGACTCCACATCCTCGGCTTCCTGAGCGGCCGACCCACCCCCCACAAGATGAAGGACACGGCAATGTCGGAGCGCAATCCCATGGACAAGAACACGACATCGCGGCAGCGGGCCCTGGTGGTCGGCCTCGGGATAAGCGGGATCACCTCCGCGCTGCGACTGCATCGCGCGGGCTGGGACGTGGTGGTGCTGGAGAAGGCCCCCGAGCGGCGCCGCGGCGGATACTTCCTCGCCCTATTCGGGGCCGGGCTCGCCGCCGCCGAACGGCTGGGCTTCGCCGATGCGGTGTCGAATCGCGTCGCTCCGGAAAGCGTGAGCTACGACGTCGACCGCACGGGCCGGCGCCGCCGCGGTGTGGGCTACGCCGATGTGTTCCCCGGGTCTCGACTGACGGTGCGGGGCGACATCGAAGACGCGGCCTTCACCGCCCTGCCCGACGAGGTCGAGATCCGGTACTCGACCGTGCCGGTCGCGCTGGACCAGTACCTCGACGGGGTGGACGTCGAGATCCGCGACCTGACGACGGAGACGACGACCGTCGAACGGTTCGACCTGGTGGTCGGGGCGGACGGACTGCGCTCGACGGTGCGCCGGCTTGCGTTCGAGCCCGAGCCGAGCCCGATCCGTCGGCTGAACTACATGATCGCCGTGTACGGCCTGCCCGAGCCGGTACCCGGCTACCGCCCACAGGACGGGCTGACCATGGCCGAGGCGGGCCGATCGGTGTGGGTGTTCCCGTTCGCCGACCGTCCGCCGTCGGTGCTGTTCTCCTACCGCACCGACGACGTGGACGCCGAGTTCACCCGGCCGGCCATCGACTCGCTGCGCGCCGCCTACGGCGCCGAGCCCACCGGCTCCACGCTCGGTTGGCTGCTCGACCAGTTCGAGAAGGCCCCGGACCACCTGTTCGACTCCACCGAGCAGGTGCACCTCGACCACTGGTACCGCGGCCGAGTCGTGCTCGTCGGCGACGCCGCGTGGTGCCTGACCCTTTACTCCGGCATGGGGGCATCCGCCGGCCTGGCCGGGGCGGACCTGCTCGGCACCATGCTGGAACGCCACCCGCACGACGTGCCACGAGCGCTGCAGGACTGGGAGGCCCACCTGCGCCCGTTCATCGACTACCACCTCGGCAGCGGTGTGAGCCAGCGCGGTTTCCTCACCCCGGGCAACCGCGCCGAGTTGCTGCTTCGGTCCGTGATGATCCGCCTCGGCCGACTGCCGATCGCCGGCCGGCTGCTCGCCAAGACGAGGGCCAAGAGTACGCGGATGAAAAGTCTGGATATCGCCGCCGCCGCAGCGTGAGTGGAGTTCCTCGCATACGAGCGGGAGAACGAGGCCGTCTGGGCACGCAACTTCGTCGGACGAGTGCTCGGACGCAGGTCGCGGGGATGGCCGGGAGGGTCATGTACCGGAGGACAGGCTGTTGTCCGGTGCATCGGGGTTCACCCGAGCTGCCTGCTCCACGCGATCCCGCTCTTGCGGCGGGATCCGGCATGGCTGACCACCCCGCGACCGTCGGCGAGACGACAAGTCGGGGATGTGACCCGGTGGTGTGCACGCAGAAAGTGCCTTCCTGCGCGAGACGACGGAAGCCTTGGACAAGCCCTTTCGTCCCAGGTCAGAAGGCACTTTCGCGTTGCCGCTCATGCTCGGACACGACCCCGGGTGAAACGCGCGGGCCAGGGTGTGTTTCCGTGCCCGTTGCCGCGCCGCCGGGCTCAGAACCCGGGGAAGACCCTGCGCAGGTCGTCGAGGGTGACGGTGTCGCCGGTGAGGGTGACGGAGGGCGGGGTGTGGGCGGGGGCGTGCCGGCCGGCGACGAGTCGCAGCCACCACTCGGCGGGGGCCGTCAGCACGGCGTCGGCGTTCTCGGGTTCGCCGGTGAGCGCGACCGTCTCGCCGACCGAGAGACCGAAGGCGCGCTCGGGTGCGGTGGTGTGCACCGCGACGGCGACGGGGCGGTTCTCCAGGGCGTCCGCCTTGCCGATGAAGCCCAGCATCATGCCGGCCTGGTCGAGGAGCGGCCCGGTCGCGGCGGACGCCAGGGTCGTCGACGGGTCGAAGGCCGCCTCGACGTCCCACGAGTGGTGGGCGAACTCACTGAGCCGGAGCCCCGCCGCGGTCGTGACGTCCACCGGCGCGGGCAGGAAGCCGAGGTCGATCCGGAGGTCGCTGCGGGCCCCCGCGTCGAGGCCCTCGTAGCGTTCGACCAGCGCCTGGTTGGCGGTGACGAAGCCTTCGGCGTGCTCGGCCGGGGTCATCGCGTCCCAGCGGGCCCACACCGACTTGTTGAAGTCGCCGTCAGGGGCACCCGTACCGCCCGTCGCGCCCTCCAGTGCGGCCAGGCCTATTTCGGCGCCGCTGCCCAGATGGCTGAGCACCTGGGAGACGTCCCACTCCGACGCGCCGGACGGGCGGGTGAGATCGGCGGCGGTGAGTCCGTGCACCACGGCGGCGAGGTGGTCGTGCCCGCTGCGCAGGGCGTCGATGATCCGGTCTGCGGTTTCGGTCATGTTCGTGTCCCCAATGAAGGCGATCTGATTCGGTGTTGTCGTCATACGGGCCGGTGTCACACGGCGGTCGGTGTCACAGGGCAGTCTGGAACGAGCACTTGGAGAAGCCGATCGTGTACCCCTCGACGGTGGTCCGCACCGGCCGGTCGGGGTGCGCGGCGGCGCCCAGGGTGATGAACAGCGGGATGTAGTGGTCGACGGTCGGATGGGCGTACGGCATACCGGGCGCCCTCGTCCGGAACGCGGCGAGTTCGTCCACAGCGCCGCGTGCGAGGGCGTCGGTGGCCCAGGCGTCCAAGGCGGCGGACCAGACCGGGACTTGGCCTTCGAGCATCGCAGGGGTGATGAACGGCAGCCCGTGCGCCATAAGGCCGGAGTCGATCACCAGCACACCCTCCTCGGCCAGCGGGTACATGGTCATTCAGCGGCACACAGGCCCCGTGGTCGAGCCCTCGGCCGGCGTGCTGGTGGATCGGTTCGCCGTCCGGACAGGGACAGCGACCAGGCAGTCACGTGACGCGGGCACGAGAGGTCACACGAGCCTGACCGGTCCGGCGTCGATCGGCAGGCGGACCAGGAGATAGGGCTTGCGGCGCAGGTCCTCGCCCTCGTGGAAGGGCGACATCCGGTTGAGCTGGTTGGCGGTGGCGTACAGGTGCCGGTCCGAGGCGACGGACAGGGTGTCGACCCAGATGAGGTCGGTGCCCTGGGCGAGGGTGCGGTAGGTGCCGTCCGGATTCCTGCGCCAGATGGAGTTGTGTTCCAGGTCGCCGCCGTAGAGCCGTCCCTTGTCGTCGCTCTCCAGACCGTCGGCCATCGGCTTGAATCCGAGGTCCTCGACCGTCGCCGCCACCTCGGCGTCCGTGGCGTCCGGGTCGGCGAGGGCGCCGGTGGCCACGCTGTGCAGTCGGCGGCTGGACAGGGGGGAGTAGTAGAGGCGCTTGCCGTCGGCGCTGAGAGCGATGCCGTCGGAGCCGGTCTCGTAGTGCATGGGTTCGCTTCCCGCGGGGCGGATCATGAGGGGTTCGCCCTCGATGACGGGAAGGAACTGCTCGTCGGGGAGCACTGAGGGCTGCCCGGCCAGTCGCCGCCAGGAGCGGCCCGTGGCGAGGTCGACCACGATCACGCCATTCGAGCCGCCCGAGTCGGTGATGAACGCCATGCCCTCGGCGCCGCGCCGCAGGTCGAAGCGCACGTCGTTGGGGTAGCTGTTGGCCGGCACCACCTCGGGCGGGAAGAGGATCTTCCGTACGATCCGGTCGGTGCGCAGGTCGACCGCCACGAGCTTCGGGCCGCCGTAGGAGGACCCGGCGAACAGCGGGTTTCCGGTGTCGAGGATCCACAGCCGGTCGGCCCCATCGACGACGACGCTCTGCACCGACTGGAAGTGCCCGGCCAGGTCGGAGGCGTCCTCGCGGTTCACCTCGGCGTCGGGATACGCCACCGGCTTCCCTTGGCGCAGTTCGGCGACGGTGAACGGGACCTCGTCGCCCCAGCGGGGGAAGTTGACGAAGATACGGCCGTGGCGTGAGACGGTGACACCTGTGGGCATCGAGCCCCAGAAGCGGGCGACGACCGTGTACTGACCGGCGGTTGGGCCGGCGGCGGTTGGACTGGTGGCGTGGGCGGGCCCGGCGAGTTGGGTGGCGGCCAGCGACGCGGTGGTCGCGCCGAGGAATGTACGTCGTTTCATGGGAGTGCCTCCTGTTGGGTCTGGTTGCACCATGGACTTCGCCGTGGACAGCAGTTCTCTGGTGCGGGGGGGGCGAGTGGTGAGGTCCATCGCGGAGAAGGCCCTGTCGTGGATTCGCGGGGCGAGACGGTCGCGGCGGAACCCTGGAGATGCCCTGCTTTCCTGTGCTGGTTCGTGTCCTGAGAACAACAGTCATCGCAGGTGGCAGGGCATCTCTTGGGTGGATCCAGGTTCAGTGGGCCATCACGGGCTCGCCCTCGGACGGCTCCAGAGCCCGGTTCGGGATCAGGAACGCGGCGATCACCGCACCGGCCACGAAGAACCCGGAGCCCCACGCCAGGGTGGCTGTGTAGCCCTCGACGCCGGCCTGCGCCGCGGCCAGCGCGCTGGGCTTGTGCGAAGTCAGGTAGTCGGTCGCGGCCGACGAGGCAATGGTGGTCAGTAGCGCCGTGCTGATGGAGCCGCCGATTTGCTGACCGGTGTTGATCAGCGCCGAGGCGACGCCCGTGTCCTCGTGGTGCAGGCCTGAGGTCGCCCCCTGGATCGCGGTGCTCATCACCGCGCCGATGCCGAGACCCAGCAGGATCAGGCCGGGCATGATGTGGGTGGCGTAGGTGCTGTCCAGCTCGAGCCGGGTCAGCAGGGCCATACCGGCTGCGGCGACCAGGAAGCCGGCGCTGACGACGATCTTCGGGCCGACCTTGGGCAGCACCAGCGAAGGCATCGTGGTCGACGAGGCGACGACGCCCGCGACCATCGGCAGGAACGCCAGACCGGTCTTGATCGGCGAGTAGCCGAGGCTGGCCGCGAAGTAGTAGGTCAGGAACAGGAAGATAGAGAACATCCCCATACCCAGGACGAACACCGCCATGAACGAACCACCGCGGGTCCGGTCCAGCACGAGGCGCAGCGGCAGCAGCGGATGCGCGACCCTGGACTCCAGCCAGACGAACACCGCGAGCAGCACCGCACCGACGATCATGGAGCCGAGGGCGACCGGGTCGGTCCAGCTGGTGGACTCTACGTGCGCGAACCCGTAGACGACGGCGAACAGCGCGGCGCTCACCACGACGATGCCCGGAATGTCGAGTTGGGGCTTCTTGGTGATCACGGGCTTGGCCAGCAGCAGCAAGGCACCGATCAGGGCGGGGACCGCGAAGACGACGTTCACGTACATCACCCACCGCCACGACGCCCATTCGGTGAGCATGCCGCCGAGCAGCAGCCCGACCGCACCGCCCGCACCACCCAACGCGCTGAAGATACCGAAGGCCTTCGCCCTTTCAGACGGTTCGGTGAAGGTCACACTGAGCAGCGAGAGTGCCGCGGGCGCGAGCAGCGCGGCGAAGAGGCCCTGGGCCACACGTGCCGCGACGAAGATCTCGAAGCTGCCGGCCGAGCCGCCGACGACGGACGCGGCCCCGAAACCTGCCAAGCCGATCACGAAGAGGGTACGTCGGCCCAACAGGTCACCGAGCCGGCCGCCGAGCAGCAGCAGGCTGCCGAACGCCAGGGCGTAACCCGTGATGACCCACTGCCGGCTGCCGTCGCTGAAGCCGAGGTCTTGCTGCGCCTCGGGCAGCGCGATGTTCACGACGGTCGCATCGAGCATGACCATGAGCTGTGCCATGCCTATGACGACCAGCACCCACCAGCGCACGGCATGTGAGCCGCGAAGGCCCGAGTCTGTTTTTCCGGAGGCGGGTGCCCCGCGGTCGATGCTGGTACTCATTTCTTTCCCTTGCTTGCTCGGCATGACTGAAAGCCGTCTGGAATCTGATGGGTTTCCTCACCGATGAAGGTGAGGCGACCGGATGACGGGCTGAGATCTCAGGGCTTCGAGATCATCGTGTGGCCGCTGTGGGGCTTACCTCGGCGATCCTCTGGAGGGCCGTGTCGGTGACCGCTGTGGCCGGCATCCTGTTGATGTAGGCGCCGGCCAGTCATCGCGCCGGGCGTGCACGCATCCTGTCCGGGGAGCTCAGGACCGTTGTGGACTGAACGGTAAGAAACCTAGATGGTTCTGTACTGGGTTGTCAAGAAGGGTGGGTCGGTCGTACCTTCAATGCATGGCCAGACCACGAAGTTTCGACCGCGATCACGTCCTGCATGCCGCCGAGCGGCAGTTCCGCACCTCGGGCTACAACGGCACCAGCGTCGACGACATCAGCGCCGCCACCGGCCTGGGCCGCGGCAGCCTCTACGGCGCGTTCGACGACAAGCACGGCGTGCTGATGCAGGCCATGACCGGGTACCTTGGCCGGCTCGCGCAGGGTCCGCGGAAGGCGCTCGCCGGACCGGACGAGGGCGCCCTGGAACGCCTGCACGCCTACCTGCTCCGCGCCGTCCACGGAGTGCCACTCGCCCCCGACGTACCCCCCGCCCCCGACCGGACGGGGGCGGCCTGCTTCGCCGCCAAGATGGCCCTGGAGATCGGCGCCTCCGACCCCGAGGTGCAACGCCTGGCCCACGACTGCTTCGCCGTAGTCCGCACGGCCGTGGCCGAGTGCGTGCGAGCAGCCCAGCGCAACGGCGACATCGACCCCGACGCCGACCCCGACGACCTCGCCTACCTCCTGCTCACCATCATCCGCGGCAGCGACATCGTCGGCGCCTACGGCCACAGCCCCGACCGCCTCACCTCGATCGCGGAGAGCGCGTTCGCACTCCTGCCCCGCCCACGCCAAAGCTGAGAAGGGCACGGCCGGCCCCGCTGCACCGGCACAGGTTCAGCGGCACAGATGAATCCTGACATCCACCACTGACAGCCCTGGTCGGCCAGGCTCAGCGCAGCGTGTCCGCCCAGTTCGCCGGCGCGCGCCCCGCCGGTCCTGGCGTGGGCTGGTCGGCAGGGTGGGCGGCCGGGGGAGCCAGGGCCGGACCGGACTCGTACAGCTCGGCGTCTCGAAGTTCCGGAACCAGGCCTCGCCCGGCTCGTCACTGCGGATGGCCGGTGTCCCGGAAGTGGCCGGTGGCGTGCTTGGCGGGCGAGTCGTCGCAGCAGCCGATGTGGCCGCACTGGGCACAGCGCCGCAGATGGAACCACCAGCCGCCGCCGGCGTCGCACTCGACGCATCCGGCACCGCTGGGCGGGACGCCGGGGTCGGTTCCAATGTCCTTGGTTATGAGGGCTCCTGCCCCGGGTCGGGGACCGTATCGGGCTCGGTGTCGGGATCGGTGGCGGTGAGGGGGAGCAGCACCTGGAAGCGGGTGTCGCCGGGTACGGACTCGACTCTCAGGTCACCGTGGTGCTTGTTGACGACGATCCGCCAGGAGATGTCGAGCCCGAGCCCGGTCCCCTCACCCACCGGCTTGGTGGTGAAGAAGGGGTCGAAGATCCGCCCGCGGATGTCCGCCGGCACCCCGGGCCCGGTGTCCTGGAACTCCACCAGCAGCCGGTCGTGCTCCAGCGCGGTCCGGACGGTCAACGTCCCCTCCCCGCCCACACTGTTCATGGCCTGCACCGCGTTGTCGATCAGGTTCGTCCACACCTGGTTGAGCTCGGCGGGGTAGGCGGGGATCCTCGGCAGTGTCCGGTCGTACTCCTTGACGACCTTGATCTGCTGCCCGATCTTCCCGGCCAGCATCAGCAGGGTGCTGTCGAGGAGTTCGTGCACATCGGTGACCTGGTAGGGGGCGCGGTCCAGCTGCGAGTACTGCTTGGCGGCGTCGACGAGGTGCGAGATACGGGTGGTGGAGTCCTCGATCTCGGACATCAACAGCTCGGTCTCGACTGTGTAGTTGAGCCACCCGATGGCACTCGGCAGGATCTCCTCCTGGTCGCACGCCGCCGCGATCTGCTCCAGCCAGTCGACGTCGAGACCGCCCTGCACGAAGGTCGGCGCGATCTGCCAGCCGTTCGGGACACCGTGGTCGTCGAGCCAGTCGGCGAGTTCGTCCTCCCGGTCGGACGCTTCGAGCGGGCTCAGTGCCGGCGCCTTGGAGACCCGCTCGGCCGTACGCTCCTGGAGGTCGACCAGGGCCTTCAGGGCGTCGCGGTGGTAGGGGCCCGAGGCGATGGCGCTGAGCTTGTTGCGCATGTGCGCGACCCGGTCCCTGAGCGACGAGGTGGCCCGTACGGCGGCCGTGGCCGGGTTGTTGAGCTCATGAGTGAGACCCGCGGACAACGAGCCCAGCGCCAGCAGGCGTTCGCGCTGCCCGACGGCCCGCTGAAAGGTCTGCGAACCGAGGGTGAGCCCCTCCAGGAGATGGACCGCCATCGGAAACCACTCGTGGATGAAGTTCGCGAACGATTCGGCGGGCAGGACGAAGAACCGTGTCGGCTCCGACACCCGCAGCGAGTTCATGTACCGCTGCGGTTTCCCGTCCCCGAAGTACGCCATCACGGCCCCCGCGTACACCCCTGGCTGGGACGTGCGGCTCACCTCGATGTCGTCGCTGCCCACCCGGCGCGACATGACGAGGGTGCCCTCGATCATCACGTAGAAGTCGGTCGCCGGGTCACCTTCGGTGAACACCGGTCCGGGGTCGAACAGTTCGATCCGTCCCTCGCTGCACAGCCTGCCGAGCTGCTCGGAGTTGAGCTTCTCAAAGAGGAACAGCGAGCTGATCTCCGCCGGGCTGCATGGCATCAGCCGCCCGCTCACGACTGCTCCAGATACCGGTGTACGAGCATCACGGCCATGGCTCCCTCTCCGACGGCGGACGCGACCCGCTTGGCGGACTCCGCGCGCGCGTCCCCGGCGACGAACACGCCGGGGATGTTGGTCTCCAGGTGGTACGGCGGCCGGTCCAGCTCCCAGTCCGCCGGCGGCCGCCCGTCGGCGGTCAGATCGGGCCCGGCCAGGATGAAACCGCGCTCGTCCCGCAGCACCGTACCCTCCAGCCAGTCGGTCAGCGGGGCCGCGCCGATGAACACGAACAGCCACTGCGCGTCGACCCGTTCGGTCTTCCCGCTCGTCGTGTCGCGCAAGGTCAGCTGTTCCAGGTCGTTGTCGCCGTGCGCGGCCTCGACGACCGTGTGGGCCCGTACGAAGATGTTCGGCGACTCGGCGATCTGCTGGATCAGGTAGTGCGACATCGACGCGGTGAGGTCCGCTCCGCGCACCAGCAGGGTGACCGACTTGGCGCCCCGGGCCAGGTACATCGCCGCCTGCCCGGCCGAGTTGGCGCCGCCGACGATGTACACGTCGTGGCCGTGGCAGGCGGCGGCCTCGGTGAGCGCGGACCCGTAGAACACCCCACGGCCCGACAGCTCGGTGGCGCCCGGTGCCTCCAGCTGCCGGTACGACACACCGGTCGCCAGGATCACGCTGTGCGCCGCGATCGCCGACCCGTCCGCGAACCGTACGAGCCGCGCCGCCCCGCTGCTCTCCAGACCGGTCACCTCACGTGCGGTGAGGATCTCGGCGCCGAACTTCGTCGCCTGCCGACGAGCCCGGTCGGTGAGCTGGCCGCCGGACACCCCGTCCGGGAAGCCCAGGTAGTTCTCGATCCGCGAGCTCTGCCCGGCCTGCCCGCCGGTCGCCGACCGCTCCACGAGCACGGTCCTGAGCCCCTCGGAGGCCCCGTACACGGCCGAGCCGAGGCCGGCCGGCCCGCCGCCGATGACGACCAGGTCGTAGAAGTCGGCCGTGGGTGTCGTCGCCAGCCCCACGTGCGCGGCCAGCTCGGGCACCTCCGGCTCGACGAGCGCCGTACCGTCAGCCGTGATCACCACCGGCAGCCGCTGCCCGTCCTCGCCCGCCGCGGCCAGCAACCGCTGCCCCTCTGGCTCGTCGGTGGAGTACCAGCGGTAGGGCACCTGGTTGCGGGCCAGGAACTCCCGTACGTCCGAGGAGCGCGCCGACCAGCGGTGACCGACCACCTTGGTGGCGGGCACCGGCCGGTAGTCGCTGCACCGCCAGGCCTCCAGCAGGTCGTCCAGGACCGGGTAGAGCTTCTCCTCGGGCGGGTCCCACGGCTTGAGGAGGTAGTGGTCGAGGTCGACGACGTTGATCGCGTCGATCGCCGCGTTCGTGTCCGCGTACGCGGTCAGCAGCACGCGCCGGGCGCCCGGATAGATGTCCAGGGCCTGTTCGAGGAACTCGATGCCGTTCATCTGGGGCATGCGGTAGTCGGCCAGGATCACGGCCACCAGGTCACCGCGCAGCTTCAGCTCCCGCAGCGCCTCCAGCGCGGACTCGCCGGACTCCGCGCGCACGATCCGGTACGACTGGCCGTAGCGCCGTCGCAGGTCCCGTGCAACAGCCCGGGACACCCCGGGATCGTCGTCCACGGTCATGATGACGGTCCGCGCAGCGTCCGCGGTCTGTGCCATACGAACTCCCACCCCGAGTGATCGGATCACCGGTCGGCGCCGGCCCGGTGCCGCGCCGCCTTTCAGCCATCGTATGTTCGTCGCCCTGCTTCGCTCCGGCCAGCTCCGCCGCGAGCCGAGCACGCAGAACTCGTTGCCCTCCGGGTCCACCAGAGTGGTCCAGGACTGCTCTCCCTGGCCGATGTCCGCGTGCCGCGCCCCGAGGGCCGATACCCGGTCGACCTCGGCCTGCCGGCCAGCCGGCCCCACGCCGCCCATCCCGGTGGTCTCGCCGCGAGGGTCGAGTGATCCGCTGATCGGCCCATGCCGCGATCCGTTCCGCGATCGCCTCGGGGGCCTCGAGTGGGCACCGCCGACGCGGATGACGTGAGCGTCGGCGGCGGCAGACCGGACGAGGACTCGGATCATCTCGTCGCCCTCTACCGACGCGGTGACCGACTCGTCGGCGCCGCGACCCTCGACGAACCCCGCAAGATCATGAAATACCGGAGATTCATCGCCGAGCGTGGCCTGCGGTCCGCCGCCGAAACCGCGGTCCCGGTCTGAGAGGGGTCCGAAGCGGCAGCCCGCCGTCGATGTTCCAGACAACGAGAGTCGGCGCCCGACGCCCAGGGCAACCCGACACGGAGAGCAGAACGGTCCTATGCCGCTCACCCCCCTCCGATACGGACGACGCCCACTGGCACACATCCGCTAGGCTGTCCCTGGTCGGTCGTTGGTACGGCGCCCTGTCTGCTCAAACCGCAGCGCAGAGAGCTCCACACCACGTCTGACCAGCGGGCTTGTTCTCCTTGCCGAAGATCCACGCCCTGGATTCTCGACAAGGTTCTCTACAAGCCCCGGCCTTCGTAGCTCAGGGGATAGAGCACCGCTCTCCTAAAGCGGGTGTCGCAGGTTCGAATCCTGCCGGGGGCACAGCTTGCGCAGCAGGTCAGAGGATTGCAGGCCCCCTGTTCTATCCGAACAGGGGGCCTGTTTCATGATCGACTGCCACATGGATGCCACATCCCCACGGAAACCTCACTCGATGGAGGTAGTTGCGCCATGCATATATCCGCTTACAGTTCTGCCTGCGAGGGCTGGCGTGGCTCCCCGCATGCGCCAGACGCGCGCTCGCGCTGCCCCATGTTCTGACCGAATCAGAGCGAAGGGAGGCAGGAGCGGACGCGCGAACACTCACTGCCACCCCCGGCCACTCCGACCGCTTACGCGGGGAGGGCCGTCGCGCGAGGGGGGTGCGCCCGCGACATATGCCCCGCTCCCTCAAGATCATTCAATTTGCCCAGTCAGGCAAAGACAACAGACCAAGACGCTTCAGCGTGGACGAGTGCCACTCGACCCGATGCCCGCCTGGGTGCTCACCCGACGCCGGCAGATCGGGGAACGCATTCGTGCCGCACGCGAACGCGCCGACCTGACGCAGATCGAACTCGGTCAGCGCATCGGCCGCGACCACCGGACGATCCACCGCTGGGAGTACGCGTATCGAGTGCCGACCCTGGAGGACCTCCTCCTCCTCGCCGACGCTGCCGACGTGCCGCTCGCTGAACTCGTCAGGTGACCCGCCGCCGGGCGCCAGGGGGACACTCCGGCGGCGGGCCGTGGCCGCCCTCGGGGGTGAGCGGCCGTCATCCTGCTGCGGGCCTGGACCGGCTCGCAGCAGGAGTCCTAAGGGAGAGAGCGTGCAGGGCGCGAGCGTCCACGCAGTACACGCGCGGTGTGCAGCGGGCACAGGTGCGTATGTGAAGTTGGTACACGCGGTCGGCCTCGCGGCGGGTGCACGATCGGCAGGCCCGCGGGTGCCAGAGCGTCAGTGCTCCTTCGCAGGCGCTGAGTCGGGAGCCGAGCGGGACAGGCGCGGGACCGCCGCACCACACGCAGTCGGCTCCCCCACCTGCGCCTCAGTGCGGGTGGCCAACTTGGGCACAGCAAGCATCTTGGCTGCGTCGACGAAGTCGGGGTGCATGGCGGCCGCTTCGAGTGGGGTGCCGGTCACGGCCGGTCGGCGAGCGGGACGAGGTGGTGGGCCTGGCGGCACGGTCCGCAGGCGAACAGGTTGCCTCCGGCTCCAGAGCCCTGTTCGTGTATCTGGATGAGCCGGAGGTCCTCGGCGTGGCCCTTGTGCCAGGCGCACCACCCGAAGGCTGAGGGCACGGTTGTGGAGGCCTTCTCGTGTGACGCTCCACCAGTCATCCCGCTTGCTCCTCACTCAGGCGCGGACCAAAGGCGTCAGCGATCGCCGCCCGCAGCGCTTCCGGCTCTGTCAGCCACGTGTCCTCGCCCGGGCACATCCGCCAGTGCGTGCCCGGCCCCGTCGTGCGGCGAGGCGGAGGAATGGTCACGGATGAGCCCTCGCCCAGGGCCCGGGTGTTCTCAACGCGCCAGCCGTCAGCGATGCCGCCAGGCACGAAGAAGTAGGCAGCCGCCTAGTCGTCGATGACGGCACCGCAGCGAGTGCCGAGAATGGCCACCGCAGCGAGGGCGAGTTGGCGCGGGACACGGATCGCGTCCCAGGCCTGGCCGGCAGCTTGCAGGGTGCACCCTGCCGCAGTCAGTAAGGCGGTAGTCGGCATAGTGGCTCCTCGTCGGCACCGGCGATCAGGTGCCCTTCACCTTGGCCTTCATGAGGACTTCAACCGAGGACTTCAAGAGGTCTTCCGTCGGCGGAAAAGCGGACTTTCATTGGCTCTTGCGGGTAATGAGTGGCCAGCAGCGGGGCTTACGGTGACACTGGCCGCGGTACTCGGCGTGGAGGTGCATCGGTGGCACGCCCCGCAGGCAATGTCCGTCTCAAGGCGGCCCGGTTGGCGGCTGGTTACCCGTCCCAGCAGGCTCTCGCGGACGCGCTCGGCGTCGGTGTCCGGCAGGTACGGAGGTGGGAGACCAGCACACCACCGTCTCCGCAGCCCGAGGTGGCCCAGGCGCTCACGCGAACCCTGGGCCAAGACCTCGAATCCCTGGGCTTCTCAACGAACGCGGGCACTCAGGATCGTGGCCGTCGGACGATCCTCACTGCCACGGCCGCGGTCGCCGGGCTCGCCGCCGTCCCCACCCAGGCTGTCGCCATGCAGCCCGCTACCGTCGCTGCGGACTACGAGACCGTGACCCGCGCCCATCGGCGCCTGTACTGGTCCGTTGCCCCCGCCACCCTGCACCCCTCTGCCGACGCACATGCCGCCCTCGGCTGTGCTCTGCTCACCGAGACAGCCGGCCAGACCCGCCGCGCCGTTGCCGCGGCCCTTGCAGAGACCTACCTGCTCGCCGGACGCATCGAGTTCTTCGACATGCGTAACAGCGATCGCGCCGGGGCCACCCTGCTACGTGCTCTCCAAGCCGCAGGCGAGGCCGACGACCCTCTGCTCGGGGCCGCGATCCTCGCCCACACCGCGTTCATTCCCGCATGGGACGGCGATCGGGACGGGGCCGTCGAGCGGATGGTCGCCGCCCGCACCTACGCACGCCGAGGCCGAACCTCTGCCGAGCTGCTCGCCTGGCTGGACGCTGTCGAGGCCGAGTGCGAGACACGCTGCGGGAACACACGGACAGCACTGCACCTGATCGGCCACGCCGAAGACGTACTGGCCGCAGGCACTGAGCACAACAGTCCGGAATGGCTCGACTGGTTCAGCCCGGTGCGGCTCGCGGCCTTCAAGGGCAACACGCAGTTGAAGGCCGGCCACCTGCCCCAGGCCCGAGAGACCCTGCTTGGCGTCCTCGACGACCTGGACCCGAGCGAAGAGAAGCAGCGACCGTCATCCTCGGCGACCTCGCCGCCGTCGAGGCCGCGGCCAGCGACCCGGAGGCAGCCTGCCGGTACGCGGTGCGTGCGCTCGATCAGCTTGAGCGGACCTGGTACGCGATGGGCATGGACCGGGTGCGGGAGGTGCGGCGGTCGCTCGCACCGCACCAGCATGAGCGGTGCGTGCGCGAGCTGGATGACCGGCTGTACGGCTGGTCTACCACCGTCAGTGCGCTCAGCCGTTGAAGGTGATGATCAGCCCGGACAGCTCCAGGAGGCTCTCGACCCTGAAGGTCGGGAGCTTCTCGGCTTCCTCGGTACGCCACTGGATGGTCGCCCACGGTCCGCGGTGCACGAGAGCGGTGTGCATCCCAGCGGCGACAGCCGGGCGCAGGTCGTTGTCGACCCGGTCGCCGACGTAGAGGATCTCGTCGTTGGCGAAGGGGGTGACCTCGGCGACCCGCTCGAAGAAGAGCGGGTCTGGCTTACTGGCGCCCCAGTCGTCCGAGGTGCCGATCAGATCGACGTCCCCTGTGAACAGCTCACGCAGGAGCTTGCCGGCGCGGACCGTCTGGTTACCCGCGATCCCGAGCCACAGGCCATCCGCCCGCAGCTGGTGGAGGGCGGGGCGCGCGTCGGCGTACAGATCCTCTTCGCCGAACCATTCCGGCTGGCCGGCGGCAGCCCGCTTCTCGCGCTCGTCGTACAGGTCGAAGCCAGGCTGGAACTCCTGGAACACCTCGCGGTAGTCGCGGCCCTGCGCGATGACCGCGCCGAACATCGAGTGGAAGGTGTGCCGCGGTACCCCGAGCCAGTCGGCCCACGTCCCGTACTCCCGGGTCTCGTCCACCAGGCACTCGCCGACATCGAACACCACTGCGCGAATCATGGGGAGCAGCGTAGTAGGGCGTGGCGAGAGGTCCCCTTCCGCCTGCGGGCGGAAGGGGACAGAATCACACTCCAGTTCGGTTGTACTCGTCCACCCGAGGCGGCGGCGCCGGGGGCTCGATGCCGTGCTGGCGCATCTGGCCCGTCAGGTCGGCGACGTACCAGGCGAACGCGCGCACCAGAGACCGCAGCGAATGGACCTCTTCACGAGTCGTCGCCCGGTGGACCTTCTTCGTTGTGGTGATCATGCCCTTGGTGATCCGCGTCATCTGCGTCTCGATCGCCTTCTCCTGGCTCTTCAGCCCGGCCACGAGGCCCTTTGCGGCGTTGATGCCCGCCAAATCCAGAAGCTGCAGCCGCGCGCCAGCGACAAGTGGGGCCCGGCATCGGACGGCCCAGGCGCCTCGGCGACGCCGTAAGAGTGGTCCCCCCCCCGCCGCCATCACGGCGGCGAGGGAGCCTCCTGGGGGTGTCCCGAAAGTCTCGCCGATCTGGCCAGCCGCTACATCGACGCTCGCTGCCCCCGCAGCCGTCCGCTACAGCGAGCGATATCTCCTGGGCCCGGTGCAACCAACGGATCTCGGCCCAGTCCTCCAGTCAGCCCGATCCGTCCATACCAGAACCGTCGAATCCGACCGCGCTTCGGCGTTCGGTGCGTCCTGCGGCCCAGGGTTCCGCGACGGTTCACGTCGCCAGGTGCGGCGCTCACCGGTGTGGCCACCCGGTCCGCGGCGCCGCTGGTCTGCTCCGATCTCCTGATGACAGGTCCACCGCGCCGGTTCCTGACTGTCATGGGCCCGCTGGTCGGATTCCGGCCGACGGGGAGGGGGGTGAGCGAGATCAGCGTGCCGGGCGGACGGCAGACAGTACGCTGAATCCAGCGGGATCGGGCCCGCAGCACAGTGTCCGGGAGGTGCTTCATGACGGCCGAGATGGTGGCCCCGGCGTGGATGCATGAGCAGATCACGGCGGCAGAGTACGAGTCCTGGTCCGAGGAGCAGTGCGCCGGTATCGAGATCGTGGACGGGATGGTCGTCGTGAGTCCGAGTGCGTCCAAACGGCACAACCGTCTGGCCCGGATTCTGGCGAACGCCCTGGATGCCGCGGCGGGCCCGGCGTGGAACGCCGACACCGACTTCGACGTCCGGCTTCAGGACGTCCCGCTCACCAATCGCCGCCCCGACGTCGTCGTGTACCAGGCAGACACCATCGACATCACCCCAACCCGCCCTGAGCACGTGCTGCTGGTCGCGGAGGTAGTGTCGCCGGGCTCGGAGACTACCGACCGGATCGTGAAGGTCGACCAGTACGCCAAGGCGGGCATCGGCTTCTACTGGCGGATCGAGCAGGCCGCGACAGGCGTTCCTCTCGTGTACACCTACGTTCTCGACCCCGCGACGAAGACCTACCGGGACGGAGACGTGTTCACCGGCGTCCTCAAGGTAGTGGCCCCGTTCCCGGTGGAGATCGACCTCGGGCAGGTCTGACCAGGCGCTGCTCGGCAGCCAACAGCGCGTGAGCGATGCGTGAGTGGACGTTCCGACCAGGGGAAACAGCACCGCGCGGCAGCACCGGGCACCACCCGGCAAGGATCCAATCCCACTCCTAAAGCGGGTGTCGCAGGTTCGAATCCTGCCGGGGGCACAGAGCTAAGGGCCAGTTCAGAGGCTTGATCCTCTCGAACTGGCCCTTTCGCGTGTTCACGGTCGTGGCCGGCGCCGCGGACACAACCGCCTGCGGCCCCGCCATGGCCGAGGGACCTCGCGCGGGCGTTGGGTGCGTCACTTCATGGGATCGCCTGTCGGCGTGAGTCAGTTCGTCACGCGGAAGGTGGCGTCGCTGCGGGCCGTCGTGGTGGTGATCGGGTCGAGGCGGAGTTCGTAGGCGTAGTGGCGGATGTACCGGTCGGGGTGGCTGTACGACTGGAAGGACGACCATGTCGGATCGGCGAGGCCGGCGACCTGGCGGAAGGTGGCGTCCGCGGCGAACCGGGCGGTGCCGTCGTTGTAGGCCAGCTGGAAGTCGTAGTCGGAGTGCCGCAGGAAGTGGCCGGGGAAGTTCACCGACTCGAAGGAGACGGTGCCCGAGCCCGCCAGGCCGGGCCTCGGCCGGAACTGGGCGTCCGGGCCCGTGACGTTCTGGTCGATGCGCACGTCGAAGTCGGCGTGCCGGACGTACCGGTCCTGGAAGTTGAACGACTGGAGCCGCTTGGCCGGGGTGTTGGGCCAGCGTGCGAGTACGCGGCTCTCCTCGGCTGCCGTGAGGGTGAGGATCGCGCCGTGGCGCTTCTTCGTGCCGCCCAGGTTGTAGCTTCCCGATGCCGGGAGGCGGTAGGTGCCGGGGGCGGAGGGGTTGGTCGTCGTGACCGGCATGTAGCCGCGTCCGGAGGCGTACTGGTCGAGGTACAGGGTCCACTCGTCGCGGTCCCTGAACTTCATCCACATCGGGCCTTCGACCTGGGAGCCGGTCAGGCCGATGCCGGAGAGGTTGCCGAGGTCGGTCCACGTACCGAGGATCGAGTTGCTGCCTTCGAGCGTGATCTGGCCGTCGCCGGAGGCCCGTACGTAACGGAAGTCACCGACGCCGGACGGCACTTCGACAATCTGGGTGTCGATGATGTTCTGGGTGCCGGGGCGGTCGATGTAGAGCTGCGGGGTGGTAATGGTGCGGAAGTCGGTGGTGCGGGCGTAGTAGATGCGGTGCTTGAGCACGCCGTTGAGGGTGGCGTTGGTCGCCCAGTACAGGACGTAGTCGTTGGTGGCGGGGTTCCAGATCGCTTCCGGCGCCCAGGCGTTGCGGCCGTCGGGGATCGCGCCGGCGACGTTGAGCAGCCACGGCTGCGACCAGGTGACCAGGTCCGTGGACTCCCACACCACGAGGTTGCGGCTTCCGTTGTTCATGGAGTCGTCCCATGACTGCCCGCAGCCGATGCACAGGTCGGTCGCGATGATCCAGTACTTGTCACCGCCGGGGGCTCTGACCAGTGCGGGGTCGCGCACTCCACGAGTTCCCACCGTGGAACGCAGGGTCATCCCGCCGCCGTTGAGGTCACTCCAGTTCAGGCCGTCCGTGCTGTGCGAGAAGTAGATCTGCTGACCGGTCGACCCCTCCCCGATGAAGTGCGTCATCAGGTAGCCCGGGTCGGCGGCGGCGGCCCGGTCTGGTGTGGTCAGGGCCTGGCCTGTGAAGAGGAGGCAGGCGGCGAGTGCTGTCGCCGACAGCCTGGAGAGGAGCGCGCGCATGTGCATTTCTCCTGTCTTTGCTTTCTCTGGCTTTCCGGTGCCCCCGTGGTGCTGCGCTGAGGGCCTCGACTCACTTGCCGCTGTCGCGGCTCTCGGCGGTGCCCGTCAGGTCTTCCGGCGTGCCGTCATGGTTCGCTGGATCAGGATGAAGGCGCACAGCAGCACACCCGTGGCGATCTTCGTCCACCAGGAGCTGAGCGTCCCCTCGAACGTGATGACGCTCTTGATCAGGCCGAGCACCAGCACCCCGAAGAGCGTGCCCAGCACGTACCCGGAACCGCCGGTCAGCAGGGTGCCGCCGATGACCACGGCGGCGATGGCGTCGAGTTCCATGCCGACGGCGTGCAGCGGGTCGCCCGACTGGATGTACAGCATGAACAGCAGACCGGCCAGGGCCGAGCAGAAGCCGCTCACCGTGTACACGGCGATCTTCGTGCCGCCCAGCGGAAGGCCCATGAGCAGGGCCGACTGCTCGTTGCCGCCGATGGCGTACACACGGCGTCCGAAGCGGGTGTAGTGGAGCACGTAGGCGGCGACGGCGAGGACGACCAGGGCCACGACGGCGCCGATCGACAGGTCCCCCACGCCCAGTGACACCCGCGTCTGGGCCAGGGTGCCCACCGAGGCGTCGTTGATGGAGATGGACTCCTTGCTGATGACCAGGCACAGTCCGCGGAAGAGGAAGAGCCCGGCGAGGGTGACGATGAAGGGCTGGATCTCGAAGTTGTGGATCACATAGCCCATCAGGAAGCCGCCGAACGCGCCGACGGCCAGTGCGAGGGGGACGACCAGGAGCAGCGGCAGTCCCTGACGTTCCACCATCCACGCCGTGAACATGGTGGTGAAGCCGATCACCGAGCCCACGGACAGGTCGATGCCGCCCGACATGATGACGAAGGTGGCACCGATGGCGGCGACCAGCAGATAGCCGTTGTCGATGAACAGGTTGAGGAACACCTGGGGTTCACCGAACCCGTAGTTCTGGTACCGGCTGAGGCCACCGACGTACATGGCGATGAACAGGGCGGCCGTGACCAGGACGGGCAGACGCCGGTCGCCGAGCAGGCGCGTGGCACGGGCACGGGAGGCGGTGCTGCCGCGCGGAGCCGCCTTGGGGGTCTGGGCGGTCGCGCTCATCGCGACACCTCCATCTTCGGGGCGGCGTCGGCCGCCGGAGCGGGCTCCACCGGGGTGGCGTCCCGGCGCGGGCCCTTGGGGCCCTTCGCGCCGAAGACCTTGGCCCGGAACTTCGGGGACTGGAGCAGGCAGACGACGATGACGACGGCGGCCTTGAAGACCAGGTTGGTCTGGGTCGGTACGCCGATGGTGTAGATCGTGGTGGTCAGGGTCTGGATGACGAGGGCGCCGACCACCGTGCCGCCGATGGAGAACCGGCCGCCGAGCAGCGAGGTGCCGCCGATCACCACGGCGAGGATCGCGTCGAGTTCGATCCACAGACCGGCGTTGTTGCCGTCCGCTGCCGAGGTGTTGGAGCTGATCATCAGGCCCGCGATGCCCGCGCACAGCGCGCAGAACATGTAGACCATGATCTTGATGCGGGTGGACCTGATGCCGACCAGGCGGCTGGCCTCGGCGTTGCCGCCGACCGACTCGACCAGCAGGCCGAGCGCCGTGCGGCGGGTCAGCGCCACGGTGACGGCCACCACCGCGGCCACCACGAAGACGGAGAAGGGCAGGGTCAGCCAGTAGCCGCCGCCGATCAGCTTGTACGGCTCGCTGTTGACGGTGATGATCTGGCCGTCGGTGATCAGCTGGGCGACACCTCGGCCGGCGACCATGATGATGAGGGTCGCGATGATGGGCTGGATTCCCATCCTGGCCACCAGGAAGCCGTTCCACAGACCGCAGACGACCGCGGCCACCAGCCCGATGCCCATCGCCAGGAACACCGCGGACAAGGTGTTCTGGTCGGTCTGGTCGCTGATGTACGAGCAGGTCAGGGCGCCGGTGATGGCGACCACGGCACCGACGGAGAGATCGATGCCGCCGGTGGCGATGACCAGGGTCATGCCGACCGCGACCAGGATCAGCGGTGAGCCGAACAGCACGATGGAGACGAGGCTGCCGTAGAGGTGGCCGTCCGTCATGTTGATCGAGAAGAAGTCGGGCGTGAAGGGGACGTTGACGAGCAGCAGGGCGATCAGGACCGCGACCGGCCAGAACAGGTGGTGATGGGTCAGCGCTCGCCAGCGGGAGGTGGTGGTCACTGGTGTTCTCCGCTCGCGATGGTCTCAAGGATCTTGCTGGTGGTGATCTCCGGCCCGTTGGTCAGCCGCGCCACCAGCCGGCGGTCTCGCAGCACTCCGATGGTGTGGCTGAGCCGGAGCACCTCCTCCAGTTCGGCCGCGATGTACAGCACCGACATGCCGTCCTCGGAGAGGGACACCACCAGTTTCTGGATCTCCGTCTTGGCGCCGATGTCGATGCCGCGCGTCGGCTCGTCAAGGATCAGCAGCTTCGGCTGGGTGATCAGCCAGCGGGCGAGCAGTACCTTCTGCTGGTTGCCGCCGCTGAGCCGGCCCACGCGGGCCTCCGGGTCGGCGGGGCGGATGTCCAGCGCCTTGATGTACTTGGCGACGAGTTCGTCGCGCTGGGAGGCCGGGATGGGCCGGGTCCAGCCGCGGGCCGCCTGGAGAGCGAGGACGATGTTCTCGCGCACCGTCAGGTCGGGGACCAGGCCCTCGCTCTTGCGGTTCTCCGAGCAGAACGCCACGCCGGCCGCGATGGCGTCGTTCGGGGCACTCATCGAGACCTGCTTGCCGCCGATGGTCACCTTGCCGCTGTCGGGCTGGTCGGCTCCGAACAGCAGCCGCGCGAGCTCGGTGCGGCCCGATCCCAGCAGACCGGCGAGGCCGAGCACCTCACCCTTCTTGATCTCCAGGTCGAAGGGGGCGATGCCCCCGGTGCGGCCGAGCCCTTCGGCCTTGACCAGCGTCTCGCCGACGCCGGAGTGCAACTGGTGCTCGTGCAGTTCCTCGAGCTGGTCGAGGGCCTTGCCGATCATCAGCTCGATCAGCCCGACCTGGTCGAGGTCGCGGACCAGGTGCTCGCCGACCAGGGTGCCGTTGCGCAGGATGGTCATCCGGTCGCAGACCTCGTAGATCTGGTCGAGGAAGTGCGACACGAACAGGATCGCGACGCCCTCGTCCCTCAACTGCCGCATGAGGCGGAAGAGTTCGAGGACCTCGTCGCGGTCGAGGCTGGAGGTCGGCTCGTCGAGGACCAGCACCTTGGTGCCGGACCCCGCGGCGTCACGGCCCCCGGTGCCCACCGACCGTACGATCGCGACCAGTTGCTGCACGGCCAGCGGGTACGAGGACAGCGGCGCGGCGACGTCGATGTCGAGTCCGAGCCGGTCGACCAGCTCCGCCGCCTCCTCGCGCATCCGCTTCCACTGGATGCGGCCGGCGCGGGTGGGTTCGCGTCCGATGAAGATGTTCTCCGCCACCGACAGGTTGGGGCAGAGGTTGACCTCCTGGTAGACCGTGCTGATGCCGGCCTGCTGCGCCTGGAGCGGGCTGCCGAACCGTACCGACTCGCCGTCCAGGGTGACTGTGCCGCCGTCCAGGGAGTAGACGCCCGTCAGCACCTTGATGAGAGTGGACTTCCCCGCACCGTTCTCGCCCATCAAGGCGTGGATCTCGCCGGGGAAGAGCCGGAAGTCGACGCCCGACAGAGCCCGTACCCCCGGAAACTCTTTGACTATGCCCGTCATCTCCAGGACGGGTTGCGGCTCTGCCATGGCAGCGCTCCTCGTGAATGGTCCAGGTCCGCAGGGAGCCTCCCGGCCGAGGGATGTCGGCCGGCCGGAGGCTCCCTGCCGGTGGGGACGGTCGGTCAGTACTTGCGGGTGGGGAGCGCGTCCTTGGCCTGGTCCTGCATGAAGTCGCCCTCCTTGGTCTTGATCCAGCGCTCGACCGTCTCGCCGTCCTTGACCTTCTTCACGACCTCCATCAGCTGCGGGCCGAGCAGCGGGTTGCATTCGACGATGGCGTTGATCTTGCCTTCGGACATGGCGACGAAGCCGTCCTTCACGCCGTCGATGGAGACGATGAGGATGTCCTTGCCGGGCTTCTTGCCGGCCGCCTCGATGGACTGGATGGCGCCGATGGCCATGTCGTCGTTGTGCGCGAAGAGCACGTTGATGTCCGGGTTGGACTGGAGGAAGGCCGCCATGACCTGCTTGCCTCCGGCCCGGGTGAAGTCACCGGTCTGGCTGACGACGACCTTCCAGTCGTCCGCGTGGTCCGCGTCCATGACCTCCTTGAAGCCCTTGGCGCGCTCGATCGCGGGGGCGGCGCCGGTGGTGCCCTCCAGCTGGGCGATCTTCACGGCGCCCTTGTGGCCCGCCTTCTCCAGGACCTTCTCCAGGATCTTGGCGGCGCGCCGGCCCTCGTCCGTGAAGTCGGAGCCCACCAGGGTCACGTACAGGGAGTCGTCGGAGGTCTCGACGGAGCGGTCGGTGAGGACCACCGGGATCTTCGCGGCCTTGGCCTCCTTGAGCACCGCGTCCCAACCCGTGACGACCACCGGCGAGAAGGCGATGACGTCGACCTTCTGCGCGATGTAGTTGCGGATCGCGGAGATCTGGTTCTCCTGCTTCTGCTGGGCGTCGGAGAACTTGAGGGTGTACCCCGCCTCCTTCGCGGCCGACTTCACCGAGTCGCTGTTGGCGGTGCGCCAGCCGCTCTCCGAGCCGACCTGGGAGAAGCCGAGGGTGATCGCCTTGCTGCCGCTGCCGGCGGCGACAGAGCTGCCGTCCTCCTTGGCGCAGGCCGCGAGTCCGGTCGCAGCCGCCACGCCGACCGCCGCGGTGAGGAAGTTCCTTCTGCTGAGCATGCTTGATCTCCTTCGTTGAGCCGGCCCGGGGATGGGACTCGGTTGCTGCGGCTTCTGACGTTCCGTCGGAATCCGTGGAAGTGATGACGTTCTGAGGGCCGACCGACGTTCGAAATATTGAACATGCGTGACGTCAGAGGGTGGCCAGGGTGGGGTGCGGCCGGACACAGAGGGAGGAACCGGCGAAGTGGTCGTGGCGCTGATGTCGTCCGGCCGACGCGGGCGACGGGTCCGGGCTCGATGACGACCGGAAGTGCTCCGGTCGGGCCGCGCCCTCGTTCCACTCCTCGACGGCTCCAGGAGCGGGGTGCGGCTTCACTCCGCCACTGCGAAGAGGCCCTGGCGGACCGCGCTCAGCAGGGGTGCCGAGAACTCCGGCTCCGGGGTGCGAACCCGGACCCGGCGGCGTCGCAGGGAGTACGGGCGCTCACGTCGCCCGGCTTTCACAAGGGTAGGAGCGGTCTAATCGTGGGCCGCGCCCTGCCAGGGAGGTGCTGTTGTGCGCCGGATGTGCCACGGCCGTACCTCCCTCAAATGTGTCAGTGATGCGGAGGTCATATGAGCGCCCACCGTCCCCCCTGGTCAAGAGGTTGCGCGAGAAGCAGGTCATCACGTTTGGGTAACGCGGGACAGCGGGCGAGGCGGACCGCCTGCCGACCACCCGGCGCGAAGGTGCCTTCTTGGGCAGAGATATTGACGCCCGGCCGACATGCCCATACTTTCGAACGCCGGACGAAGTATCGAACCATGTACGACATCCCAGACGATCGACCCCGTTGACGGTCCCTCCTTGCACGCTGGTCCGGGTCGGAGCCACGAAATGAGGGCACCGTTATGACGGCGACAGATCCGGCAGCGCCGCGGTCCGTGCGACCTGCCCCTACCTGGTACCGCCCACGGGACGGGATCGCGAACGCCGGACACCTCGCGCCCGGACCACGGCACGGCTCGGCTCGGGGCGGCGCCCGTCATCGCACGGTGCGCACCTGAGGAGCTGGGCATCGGGCGCGGGCGAGCACGTCGACAGTCTGTGACGCCGGGTGCCCTCGCGATACGGATTCAGCACGCATGAGGCCTGGAAGCCCCATGAACACGTGGGAACGACGGAGGGGCGCTTCCCCGGGCCAGGCGCCCGGCAGTCGACGTTTCCGCGGGTCACAACCTCGCCCGAGGAGAACTCCTCAAGCGGGTGTCGCAGGTTCGAATCCTGCCGGGGGCACCTCCCAAAGGCCCCGGACCGATCATGCTCTGGGGCCTTTGACCTCTACGTCTGAGAGCGGTGGACGTTTCGCGGCTCGGCCGGACGCCAGGCCGGGCAGGGCCGTCTCAGTCCCGCGCCGCCCCTTCCAGGGACAGGTCCCAGTACGCGGCGTACCGGCCGGCGCGTCGCAGTAGTTCCTCGTGGCTGCCCTGTTCGACCACTCTCCCCGCGTCCAGGAAGGCGACCTGGTCCGCCTGGCGGGCGGTGCGCATGTGGTGGGTCACCAGGAGTACGGTTCGGCCTGCCATCAGCTGGGTGATGCCGGCGTGTACGGCTGCCTCATTCGCCGGGTCCAGGGCGGAGGTGACCTCGTCGAGGAGGACGATCGGGGCGTTCTTCAGCAGGGCGCGGGCGATGGAGACGCGTTGGCGTTCGCCGCCGGAGAGGAGTGTGCCGCCCTCGCCGACGTCCGTCGACCAGCCGCCGGGCAGTCGCTCGATCACCTCGTCGAGGCGGGCCGCGGCGGCCGCGGCCCGTACCTCGGTGTCAGTGGCGTCCGGGCGGCCGAGGCGGACGTTCTCCTCGATCGTGCCGTCGAAGAGGTAGACGTCCTGGAAGACGATGGCGATCCGTGCCATCAGGGCCGCGGGGTCCATCTCCCGTACGTCCACGCCTCCGATCCGCACGGCGCCCGCGTCGACGTCGTAGAAGCGGGCGAGCAGGTGCAGCAGTGTCGTCTTGCCGGCGCCCGACGGGCCGACGACGGCGAGCCGCCGGCCCTCGGGGACGGAGAGCGTCACGCCGTCGGCGACCGTGCGGTCGCCGTGCCGGAAGGTGACCGCGTCGAACGTGACGTCGTGGCCGGCCGGTTCGCGCGGCACGCGAGGCTCCGGGAGCGGCTCGGTGTTCAGGACGTCGTCGAGGCGGGTGAGTTCGGCGCGGGCGGCGCGGATGCCGCCGCTCATCTCGGCGAGGGACAGCAGCGGGTCGGCGCAGCGGGCGGCGAGTACCAGGACCGCGAGCAGCTCGGCCGCGCCGATGTCCCCGCCGAGGGCGAGGTACGCGCCGAGTGCGAGCAGCGCGGTGAACACCGCCTGCACGGTGACCGCGAGACCCAGCACACCCGGCAGCGCCGACATGGTGGAGCGGCGCGAGGCGCGGCGCAGTTCCTTCAGGGAGTCGTCCAGCAGAGCGAATCGCTCGCCGGTGCGGCCGCCGGCACGCAGCACCGGCTGGGCCTGGAGGTACTCGATGACGCGGCCGGTGGCCGCGCGCTCGCGTGCCACGCGCTCCGCGTCGGTCGCCGTCGTCGCGCGGGCCGTGCGCAGCTGGACCGCGGCCACCAACGGCACGGCGGCCAGGCCGGCAAGCCCCAGCTGCCAGTTGAAGGCGAGCATCACGGCGACGATCGTCAGCGGTGTCACACAGGCGGAGATGAACGGTGCCAGCAGGTGCGCGATCACGCCCATCGCCTGCAACACGCCCTGGCTTGCGAGGACGGACACCTCGCCGGTGCGGCCGGGTTGGTACCAGCCGATGGGCAACCGGGCGAGATGCTCGCCGAGACGCTCGTACATGCCGTGCAGCATCGTCGTACCCACGCGGAAACCGGAGCGGTCGCTGACGTACCGCAGCACCGCGTAGACCGCGACCGCCGCGCCGAACGCGGCCAGCCAGGGCCCGGCGTCCTCGGGTGTGCCGCCGAAGAGCGCGCGCAGCACGGGCACCAGCAGGGCGTACGACAGTCCCTCGGCGAGGGCGGTCACGGTCATCAGGGCGACGGTGCGGCGCACCGGCCCGGCGTACTCGTGGCCGAGCACGCGCAGCAGTGTGCTGATCATCGGGCCTCTTCCCCTTCCCTTTCCCTGGAACCGGCTTCCATGGCACCGGCTTCCACGGCACCGGCTTCCACAGCGTCGGCGTGGATCTTCCAGAATTCGGCGAACGCGCCGCCCCGCGCGAGGAGTTCCGCCGTCGTACCCCGCTCCACGATCTCGCCGTCGCGCAGCATCACGACGGTGTCGGCGTCGGCGATCGTCTCCAGGCGGTGGGCGATGACCAGCGTCGTGCGCTTCTCCCGGGTCTGCGCCAGCGCCTCGCGCACCGCCTGCTCGGTCTGCGGGTCGGCGAAGGCGGTGGCCTCGTCGAGGACCAGGACGGGGGTGTCCGCGAGCAGGGCGCGGGCGATCGAGACGCGCTGCGCCTCGCCGCCGGAGAGGCGGGCGTCCTCGCCGATCACCGAGTCGTAGCCGCGGGGCAGTTCGAGAACGCGGTCGTGGATGCTCGCCCGGCGGGCGGCGCGGACCACGGCGTCGCGGTCGGCGTGCGGGACGGCGAGGGCGATGTTGTCCGCGACCGAGGCGCGCAGCAGCCGGACGTCCTGGAAGACGAAGGACACCCGCCGGTACAGCTCCCGGCTGCCCACCTCACGCAGGTCGACGCCGCCGAGGAGCACGGAGCCGTGCGTCGGGTCGTAGAACCGCGGCAGCAGCTGCACCAGCGTGGATTTGCCACTGCCGGACGGCCCGACCACGGCGGTGACCGTCCCCGGCTCCAGCACCAGGTCGATACCGCGCAGCACCTCGCGCCCGGCCTCGGCACCCCCGTAGCCGAAGCGACCCTCGTTCCCGAAGCGACCCTCGTACCCGGAGCGACCCCCGTACCCGGAGCGACCCCCGTACCCGAAGCGGACGTCCCGCAGCTCCACCCGGTGTCCCTCGGGCGCCACCGGCCGTTCGGGCTCGGGCAGCGACGGTTCGGCGAGTACGTCCCGGATACGGCCTACGGCGCGCCGCGCGGCCTGTACGTCGTCGAAGCCGTGCCCGAGCGCGGCCACGGGCGCGGTCAGCCCGAGGCCGAGGAGCAGGAAGGGCAGCAGGTCCGCCGGGGCGAGCCCGCCCCCGGTGATCCGGTACGCGCCGCCGGCCAGCACCGCCAGCAGCACGAACGGCGGTGACAGCGCCACCTGCATCCCGGCGGCGACCCCGGCGAGACCGCGCACCATCCGGTAGAAACTCCGGGTGAAGTCGTCCACCGCGGTACGGAACCTGCCGTGCGCCCGCTCCGACCCGCCGAACGCCTTCACCACCGCGATGCCCTGCACGAACTCGACCACCGACGCCGAGATCCGCCCCATCGCGGCGTCGAACTCCTTCTGCTCGCGCAGCCGAGCGGGGGTCATCATCAACGGCACCAGCGCGACCGCCAGCAGCACGGGGATCAGCGTGATCAGCGTCAGCCGCCAGTCCACGGTGAACAGGTAGCCGAGCGAGACCAGCGGCACCACGAAGGCGGAGACCAGTTCGCCCGGCGTGTGGGCGATGACCGGGTGCACGGCGCTGACGTCCTCGCCCACCACCTTCGCCAGCTCCCCGCTGCGCCGCCGCGCCAGCCAGCCGATCGGCACCCGCCCGAGCCGCGCCGCGAGTTGCCGGCGCAGCGACAGCTGCACCCGGGTGTCGAGGAGGTGTCCGACGCCGGACGAGGCGGCCGTGAACAGCAGCCGTACGAGCAGCCCTGCCGCGCCCGCGATCACGACGTCGCGCACGTGCCCGTCGTCGGCCGGCCCCGGCGCGAGCAGCGTACGGCCGAGTTCGGCGACGGCGAGCAGCGGTGCCAGGCCGGCGACGGCGCCGATGACCTGGAGGGTGACGACGACGGCGAAGCCGCCCGCGTACGGGCGCAACAGACGGGCCACGCCCGGTGGTGGCGGCGCGGTGGTTCCGGTGGAAGTCATACGCCCACCTTCACCGCGGCCGCGGCCCGTCGGATTGAAGAAATGTTCCGCCCGGGCGGGTCCGCAGCAATGTTCCGCCCGGACGGGGTCCGTAGCATGGACGCATGTCAACTGCCGTGCGCCGGTGCGTCGCTGCCCCCGTGTGGGAGGTCACGCGGCCGGCCAGGCCCGGCCGCGTACCCGGCGTCGTCCTGACGGGGTTCCGCGACCTCGGCCCGGCTCCGGTCGACCACCGGCTCGACCCGCACCCCGTGCTGACGCTGGCGCTGACCTGCGGCGAGGCGGCGCTCGGCATCGACGAGTCGACGGGGCGGCAGCACCGCGGCAGCCTCGTCACCGGGCTCGGGTTCGGCGCCGGCGGTGCGGCGCGGGTGCGGGCCGCGAACGTCGAGTGGATACAGGTGCGGCTGTCCCCCGCCATCGCGCGCGCCGTGCTGGGGGTGAGCCCTGCCGAGCTGGAGAACTCCGTGGTGGCTCTGGACGACCTGTGGGGAGAGCGGCGGGCGGCCCGGCTGCGCGAGCAGCTGGCCCGGGCCGCCTCGTGGGAGGCACGCTTCGCGCTCGTCGAAGGCTTCCTCACCCCGTTGTCCGCCACGGGGCCCGCCATCGAGCCGGAGCTGGCCTGGGCCTGGGACCGTATCGTCGCCGGGCACGGCCGGGTGCGGGTCGACGGGCTGGCCGCCGAGCTGGGCTGGAGCCGCAAGCGCCTGTGGTCCCGCTTCCACACGCAGCTCGGCCTGCCGCCCAAGCGTGCCGTGCAGCTCGTCCGCTTCGACTGGGCCGCCACCCGCCTGGCCGGGGGCCAGGATGCGGCCGGGGTCGCCGCCGACTGCGGCTACGCCGACCAGTCCCATCTGCACCGGGAGGTCGTGGCGTTCACCGGCGTGACCCCCGCGACCGTGGCCGGCGGGTCGCTCATCGCGACGGCCGACTTGGCGTGGGTGGACCAGGTGCCGCGCCTGTCGGTATGACGGGGCAATGCCCTGGCCTCCCGCTACACGCATGGCCGCACCCGCCACCGCCGCCAACCGGCAGCGCCGCGACCCTCACCCTCCTCGCCGCTGGTCGCCCACCAGGCCGGTTTCGTAGGCGACGATCACGAGTTGGGCGCGGTCGCGGGCGTGGAGCTTGGCGAGCAGGCGGCCGATGTGGGTCTTGACCGTGGCGAGGCTGAGGTGGAGGTGTTCGGCGATCTCGGTGTTGGACAGGCCCCGGGCGGTCAGGCCGAGGACCTCCAGTTCCCGGGCGGTGACGCCGTCCAGTGAGCGGCTGGGCGGACGTGCGGGCTCGGGACGGCGGGCGAACTCCGCGATCAGGCGGCGGGTCACCGAGGGGGCGAGCAGCGCCTCGCCCGCGGCGACGACGCCGACGGCGGTGAGGACCTCGGTCGGTGGGGTGTCCTTGAGCAGGAAGCCCGCGGCGCCGGCGCGCAGGGCGGCGTAGACGTACTCGTCCAGGTCGAAGGTGGTGAGGATGAGGACGCGGACGTCGGACAGGGCCGGGTCCGAGGAGATCTGCCGGGTCGCCTCGATGCCGTCGAGGTCGGGCATGCGGATGTCCATCAGCACGACGTCCGGCCGCTCGCGGCGGGCGAGTTCGACGGCCTCGGCTCCGTTGGCGGCCTCGCCCACGGCGGTCATGCCGGGCGTGTGGTCGACGAGGACCCGGAAGCTGCCGCGCACCATCGCCTGGTCGTCGGCGATCAGCACCCGGACCGGGGGCGCGTCGGTCATGGTCATCGGTTCCCTTCGGTGGGCAGACGGACGGACACCGCGAAGCCGCCCTCCGGCCGGGGGCCCGCCTCGAAGCTGCCGCCGTACATCATCGCCCGTTCGCGTATCCCCAAGAGCCCGTGTCCGCCCGGCAGTTCGCGGACGGGCCGGCCGGGGCCGGGCGGTGGTCCCTCGTCGGCGATGTCGATGCGGATCTCTCGTTCGCTCGCCTCCACCGTGACCCGGCAGCGGGTCGGGGCGGCGTGCCGGACCGCGTTGGTGAGGGACTCCTGGACGATCCGGTAGACGGTCAGCTGTATCCCCTCGGCCAGGTCTTTCGTGGCGCGGACCGTCAGGTCGACGTCCACCCCCGCCCGGTTCGCCTCCTCCGCGAGCGAGTCGAGGTGGTCGAGGCCCGGCGCGGGTCCCAGGGGTGCGCCCTCGGTCCGCAGGACACCGAGCGTGCGCCGCATCTCGGCCAGCGCGGAACGGCTCGTCTCCTCGATGACCTTGAGGGCGGCCCGCGCCTCCCGCGGGTCGGCCTCCGCCACATGCCCGGCGACGCCCGCCTTGACGGCGATCAGGCTGAGGTTGTGCGAGACGATGTCGTGCAGTTCACGGGCGATCCGCAGCCGCTCCTCGTCCAGTGCCCGCTCCGACCGGCGCCGCAGTTCCCGGGCCCCCCTGGCCCGGCGGCCACGCACGGCGAACCCCGCGCCCCACGCCCCGCCGACCACCAGGAGCACGAGCCCGGCCACCCCGACGGCGTCCCGCCCGTCCCCGGCGGGAGTGACCACCGCCTCGCCGAGGTACACGGCACCGCCCGCCACCGCCAGCGTCACCGCGAGGGCGGGCACGGACCGGCGGGCGGGCTCGGCCAGTGCGACGAGGTAGGCCGCGAGCCCGGCGGCGGCGTACGGCTCGCGCGGGATGTCGAGGAGCGACGCCGTGGCCAGGGCGGCGAGGACGACTGCCAGGACCGCGAGCGGCAGGCGGCGGCGTACGGCGATCGGCAGGCCGACCGCGGCGGCGATCAGACAGCCGAGCCAGAACGGTCCGGTGTAGACGGGCTGGCCGTCCACGGCGGTCAGCCGGGCGAAGCCGACGTACACGGCGGTCAGGACCAGGGCCGCGGCGAGGTCGAGGGCGTGGAGATGGCGCTGCCGCTCGGGCTTCATGAACCGACCGTACGTGAACACGGGCACTCAACCGGCCTGTCCGAGCAGCATCATCAGGGCGACCGTCACCAGTGTCAGCGGTACCCAGCGCAGCACCACCGCCCGGCCGGGGCGGGGCCCTTCGGACAGCAGCGCCAGCCCCAGCGGCACCAGGGCGACGCACAGTCCGGCCAGGGCCACCAGCGACAGCGGGGTGGTCCCCTTGAGGACTCCGAGGGGCAGTGCCGCGGTGAGGCCGAGTGCGGCGGCGCGGACCGGCCCGAGCACCCGGGTCCGCCAGGCGCCGAGGGCGATGACGATCCACCCGGCGACGATGGCGAGGTTCAGCGTGGCGAAGACGTGGAAGGCGCCGTAGCCGGCCGAGACGGCTTCGGTCGCGGGCCCGGCCCCCTGGGAACGCACCAGCTGGAAGGCCATGTGGTCCACCCCCGCGTGGAAGGCGCGGGCGAACAGCCCGAACATCACCAGGACCCCGCCCCACAGGCCCCAGCCGGCACTGTGCGCCCCGATCCGCGCGGCCAGCACCGCCACCGCCGGCCACAGCAGCAGGCTGCCCGCGGCGAAGAGGCCGTACGCGGTGGCCATCAGGGCGGGGTGCCGCTCGTACGCGGCGAGTTGGTCGGGGAAGAAGAAGGGGAAGCGGGCCCGCGCCACCGCGCCGGCCAGCATCAGCAGGGGGCCGAGCACCATGGCGGTGCCGCCCACCCAGCGTCCGGGGAAGCCGGTGGTCCCCCACCGCTCCACAGGCATCGTGGCATGCAGTCGGACGCCGGTCGTGGTGACCGGGGCGGCCATGGATGTCGTCGGATTCGTCATGCCGAGGACGATGCCCTCATCGTGCCCGCGGTGCGTCGGACCAGGAGCTGAACTGCGGGGTCAGACCCTGGTATGACCCGTCCGGCCGCCTCGACATCCTGCGAAGGGGATACCGGGGTCCGCCGCTCCTTCGGTCTTCTCGGCAGCCTGGCTTCCGTCGCCCGCGTCCGCGGCGGAGGACCGGTACCGGGACGGGACGGAGCGTGAGCCGCTGCCGCGACCGGCGTCCGACGCCGGTTCGGGAACGGCGGCCTCGGTTGCGGGAACGGCCGGTTTGCGGAGCAGGAGCAGTGCCGCGTCGTCGTGCAGTCGGCCGCCCACGTGCGCCAGCAGTTCGTCATGGAGCGCGGTGAGGGTGGCGGACGGCTCGTCGGACAAGTGGCGGGCCAGCCCTTCGGCGAGCGGGTAGAACTCACGGCCGTGGTTGCGGGCCTCGGTGACCCCGTCGGTGTAGAGCAGCAGTTGATCCCCGTCGGCGAAGGGCAGCACCTGGAGGCTGGGGGTCTCGTCCGTGAGGGCGCGCAGCCCGAGGGGCGGGGCCGGACGGGCGGGCTCCACCGCCACGACGGTGCCGGATTCGCGCACCAGCAGCGGAGGCGCGTGTCCACAGTTGACCACCTCCAGATGGCCTGCCTGCGGATACCCGGCGACCACGGCGGTGACGAAGTCGTCAGAGCCGAGGTTGCGCGCCAGGCTCCGCTCGATCCTGCCGACGACGGCGAGCAGATCGGGCTCGTCATAGGCGGCCTCGCGGAAGACACCGAGGACGAGTGCGGCGGTCCCCACGGCCGGCAGCCCCTTGCCCCGCACATCGCCGACGATCAGCCTGACCCCGTACGGGGTGGGCACCAGCGCGTAGAGGTCCCCGCCGATACGGGCCTCCGCCGCCGCGGCGCTGTAGCGGACGGCCACCTGGAACGGGCCGACAGTCACCGGTACGGGCTTGAGGAGCGCGTGCTGGGCGGCCTCCGCGACCGAGCGGACGGCCGCGAGCACCCGTTCACGACGCCCGCGCAGCGCGCTGGCGAGGCTGCTTGCCAGCGTGACGGCCGTCAGGGCGGACAGTACGGCCGTCAGCTCGTCTCCCGGAACACCGTCCCGGGTTCCGAGCGTCGCGCCCAGCACCGCGGCGAGCAGGCCGACACAGAGGACTCCGCGCGGCCCGCTGGTGGTGGCGGCCAGCGCGGGCCCGGCCGCGAGCAGTGCCAGCCAGATCGTCCCCACTCCACACGCGACGTCGACGAGCACGACGACGGAAACGATCAGCACCGGCAGTACGGGTGTACCGGCGGCCAGCTGTGCGGCGGCATGTTTCCGGGGCGCGGGCCCGCCGGCCGCCCGGTTCCTGAACGGCCGTATAGGCCAGTGGTCGCCACCACGGTCTCGGGCCTGACTCATGCTTCGTCCGTAGTCCTCACCTGTGCGCGGAATGCACTCCTGAAATGTCTCTTTCATCCAGGAAAGGGGTTCGGCCCGGACGCCACAAGGAGAGGATTTTCAGATAGTGAGCGAAAGGCCCCTGGTCACGCGACTCGCGGTCGGGATCAGCCGCGCCAGAATCTCCTGGAGTCGGGAGAGCCGGTCCGCCCGCAGTGAGACGCCGAGCGAACCGAGTGTGTCACCGCTGTAGACGGGCACGGCGACACAGACCGTACCGAGGGCGTACTCCTCCAGATCCGTGACGGCCGGGGCCACGGGTGAGTGGTCGAGTCGCCGGAGCAGCTCCGGAGGGCTGGTGATGGTCCGTGGTGTGAGGTCGGCGAGGTGGTGCCGGGCGAGGTAGTCCTTGCGGGCCTCGTCGTCCAGTTCCCGCAGCACGGACTTGCCCAGCGCGGTGGCGTGCCCCGCGTCCTCGAATCCCACCCAGAGGTCGACACGGGGCGCCTGGGGGCCGTCGACGATCTCGGCGACCCGGATCTCGCCCTCCTCGTAGAAGGTGAGGTAGGCGGCGGTCGCGAGCTCGTCCCGCAGAGCGGCGAGCGTGGGACGGACACGGCTGAGCAGCATCTGCCCGCGGCCCGTGGTGTGCAGCGTCTGAAGCTTGTCGCCCAGGACGAACCCGCCGTCGTCCAGCTTCCGCAGGTATCCGTCGTGGACCAGCGTCCGCAACAGGTGATAGGCGGTGGCCAGGGGCAGTCCCGTCTCACGTGCCAGTTGCTTCGCCGGCGCGCCGTTCTCGTGCGCGCTCACCGCCTCCAGCAGTCGGAGTGCCCGCTGCACGGAAGTGATGAGCGTAGGGCCACCCTCGTGAGCACCCATACGACCAGCGTGCGCCGAGCACGCGACACAGGCAAGGCGCGCGCCCCTTCACACCTCCGCGCGGCCCCGCGCACCGGCGCCCGCGGCCGGCCCCGCGCCCGGAACGGCGGGGAGCCGGCCACAGCGGGGAGCCGGCCTGGATGCCGTACGGCAGTCCGCAGCGGTCACCGGGGCGCGACCGCGTCCTCCGACTTCGTCCTGCGCGTCCGCTCCCGGACCAACGAGACCGCGACCACCAGCGCGGCCACGAGCACGGAGAGCCGGTGGAGCGGGAGTACGCCGGCATCCGGTTGGCGGCGTCCTCGATGCTGACGATGCCGCTGGTGAGGACCGCGGTGGCCTGGGCGAGCGAGAACAGGTCGCCCTCCTCGGCGCTGAGGGCCGCGGCCGGGCCGGGGCCGTCCAGTTCGACCACGACGGCCGCGGCTCCGTCACGCCCGGCCGCCCGCAGCGCGGGATGAGCGGCTCGGCCACGGGCACCGATGACGAGGACCAGCCCGCCCGGCTGGGCGGTCGGGCGGGTCCTCGGGGTCGAGCGGGGCAATGCCGCGGATCTCGACATCCAGTCCGGCGGGCGCGTCTCGGCAGGGCGGCCGGTGCGGGTGGCGAAGACGTCATCCGACTCCTGCCACCTCTCCCCCGCTCTGCCTCGCGCGTCCGCCTGCCGTATGCGGTGCCGGCTCGGGGGTGCGATGCGGAGGGCGGACAGGGGAAGCGTTGCCTGTTCGGTGATCGTCAACAGCCCGCGGATCACCGGCCACCGGGCGCTCGAACGAGCTGGTCCGGATCCGGCAGCCGTTCTCGCGTAGGTCCGTTGTCAGCCCTAGTCCCTCGCTGTTGCGCTCAGTTCCAGGTCTGTGCGCATGGCGTCTCGGGCGTCTGCCAGTGTGTTCTTCATCTGCTCCGCGTGGTGTTCGAACTCCTGGTCCGTGTGTCGCATCCCTCTGCCCACTGCGTCGCGGAAGCCGCGTACGCAGCGGAAATAGGCGAGTGCCGGATTCACGACCTCGGCCGGAGCGAAGAGCTCGACCTGGTAGCGCAGTTCATAGCAGGGCACAAATGCCCGTCGACCCAGCTGGGTACGCTCGGCCTCGGACATCTCGGTGTCCTCGCTCAGGTGTCTCGACTCGCTGCGGGCCTGGGTCAGTACGGCGAGGAAGCCCGCGTACAGGTCGCGCCGGGTGTTCCGCCACTCGGACGTGACGTCGCGTTCGTGCTTGCGCGACTCCAGAAGCAGCTGGCGATGGTCTTTGCGCGCCTCCGCCAACAGCGAGGTCCCCATGGCGACACCGGCGCCCAACAGCGTGGCCAGGAGCGTCGTCCACTGCGTCATCGGCCGAACCCGGCCGCCGCCGGCCGTCGGCAGACCGTCTCTCTCGAACCGGCGCAGAGGTCGTGGACGGCTCCGCGTGCGGAGTCCGTGGGTCCGGGCGGGGGCGCTGTGGCCGACGCCATGGCCGCCGGTTCCAGTTCGGTCACTGGGACCTCCTTCGGTTGTGCGGGTTGTGCGATGTCATGTCCGCCACCATGACCGGGGGTGCTGCAATGCTGATGAAATTCCGGTGATGTACGGGAGCGGAGGCTTCGCGGTGGACGGGGGAACCCCTCAGCGGCTTCGGATCGCGTTACTCGGGCCGCTGAGGGCCTGGCGTGGCGGAACTCCACTGGACCTGGGGCCTGTTCGGCGGCAGGCGGTACTCGCGGCGCTGGTGCTGCGTGTGGACACGCGGGTGAGCCATGAGCAGTTGCTCGACGACCTGTGGGACGGGCGCCCGCCGGGCTCGGGCCACAAGGTGCTGCCGAGCCACATCCACCCCCTGCGCAAGGCACTCGACGTGGCGGGCGCCGGGCCGGCGGAGTCGGTCATCCGCAGCGGCAAGGGCTGGTACACCTTCGGCGGCCACGGGGTCCGGCTCGACACGACCGAGCTGGACGAACGGGCCGGCGAGGCACGGCACGCGAAGGTGTCCGGCGACGTGACCACCGCGATGGACCGGTACTCCGAGGCGCTCGCCCTGTTTCGCGGCGAGCCGCTGACCGGCCTGCCGGGACGGCGCGCACAGGCAGAGCGGGAGCGGCTGCTGGAGCGCCGGCTCTCGCTCCGGCTGGCGAGACTCGAGTGTCTGGTCCTGCTCGGCCGGTCCGCCGACACACTGGACGAGCTCGCCGCCCTGTCCACGTCCGCTCCTCTCAACGAGTCGGTACTGGCACTGCGGATGCGTGCTCTGTACCGCAGCGGACGCCAGGCGGAAGCCCTGAACTCCTATCAGGACATGCGGGGGCGCCTGCGCGACGAGCTCGGCATCGACCCCGGCGAAGCGCTCCGCCAGATGTACGACGCGGTGCTGCACCAGGACGACGAACGCCTCCTCGGTCCGGCAACGGCTCGTCCCGCCGCTCCTGCCACCCGGCCCCGGCCCCGCCGCACCGTCAATGACCTGCCGGGCGACGCCGGCCGGCTGATCGGACGGGAGGCCGAGCTGGCGCAGCTGATCGCACCCTGCGCGCCCGGATCCGTATCGATCGTGACGGTGGACGGTACGGCCGGGGTCGGCAAGACCGCGCTCGTCGTCCGTGCGGCCCGGGAGCTCAGCGCCCAGTATCCGGACGGCTGCCTGTTCGTGGACCTGCGAGCGCACAGCACGCAACGGCGGCAGTCGCCGGAGCGGGCGCTGCAACGCCTGCTGCGAGCGCTCGGCGCGGCCAAGGGCGAGTTACCGAGCGACCTCGAGGAACTCACCGCCGTCTGGCGGGCGGCGACCAGCCCGCTACGGCTGCTCCTCGTCCTGGACGACGCTCTGGACGCCGACCAGATACGGCCGCTGCTGCCCGCGGGAGGGGGAAGCAGGGTGCTGGTGGCCGGCCGACGACGGCTGGCCGAACTGGACGCCGACCGACGGGTCACCCTGGAGCCCCTGGCGAGCGGGGACGCGGTGTCCCTGCTCACGTACATCATCGGAGCGGAGCGCGCGAGCAGGGAGCAGGAGGCGACGCACCAGTTGGTCGGACTGTGCGACGGGCTCCCACTCGCTCTGCGGATCGCCGGGTCGCGGCTCCAGAACCGCGACACCTGGACGGTGGAGTACCTGGTGGGCCGCATGGCGGGCGACGAGCGCCGGCTCGGCGAACTGACCGCCGGAGACCGCAGCGTGGAGACGGCCTTCCGCCTGTCGTACGACCAGCTCGCGCCCGAGCAGCAGCGCGGCTTCCGTGCCCTGGGCCTGGCGCCGACGGTCGAGTTCGACGTGCTGACGGCGGCGACCATGCTCGACCGGCCGTCCCACGACACCGAGCGGATCCTGGAGAGTCTGGTCGACACGAGTCTGGTGCAGCAGCCGCGTCCGGGCCGCTATCGACTGCACGATCTGGTGCGCGTGCACGCACGAGGCGTCGCGGAAGCCACGCCCGCCGAAGCCGCCGCCGCGCGCACGGCCGCACTCCGCCTCTATCTGGAGGCGGGCCGGGTCAGCAGTGACTGGGGCGCCGCCGGTTTTCCCACCGGGCCCCGGCCCACCGGCGTACCGTTCACGCACTGGCAGGACGCCGAGAGCTGGCTGGACGCGGCCGGCGGGGAACTCGCCGACGTCGTCGGATACGCCGCCGCCCTCGGCGAGGCGGACTACGCCTGCTGGATCGCCGAGGCGCTGTGCGACTACTTCATAAGACAGGGCCGCTACCACGAGTCCCAGACGGCTCTGGAGATCGCCCTCGCGCACGTGGACAAGGCCACCGACCAGCGGATGGCCGCCGCCTTGCGGAACTGCCTGGGCTACACCGCCGTGGACCAACGCCGGTACAGGCAGGCCCGCATGTATCACACCGAGGCACTGGACCTCAGCCGGCGCCGCCCCGACCCGTGCCAGGAGGCCCGGGCCCTCGCCGGGCTGGGTTCCCTCGACCTGAGTGCGGGCGACAGCGACCGGGCGATCGCCCGAGCCACCGCGGCGGTAACCCTGTCCCGGCGGCTCGGCAATGACTGGGTCACCTCGATGTCACTCGTCGTCCTCGGCCTCTCCCACCAGTTCGAGGGACGGAACGAGGAGGCGCTGGCCTGCTTCGCCTTCGCCCAGACCTACGCCGAGAGGGACGGCAGGCCGCGCACGCTCGCCAGGGCCCTGACCTGCGCCGCCGACGCCCACCTCCGCCTCGGCCACTACGGTGAGGCCAGGAACCTGTTCCGCCACGCGATCCGCCTGGGTGAGCAGGTCGGGGACACCTTTCTCTGCGCGCGCAGCCTGACCCGACTGGGCACGGCCGAGCGGGGCGAGGGAAATCCGAGCGCGGCCATAGCCCTCCACCACCAGGCGCTCCTTCAGCACCGGTTGCTGTCCCCGCTCACCGATCCCGGCTACCACTGGCTGGAGATGGACATCCGCTGCCGTCTGGGCCACGCCTACGTGGCCACAGGCCGCGTCCGCGAGGCGAGCGAGCAGTTCCAGGCCGTGCTCGACGCACGCGCCCGTGCGCACCCCGCTGACCACGCGCTCAGGGTCGAGGGAAGCGAAGACCGCGAGGCCCGCTAGCGGATCGTCACCCGACAGGCGGGGCAACGGACGTCCCTGTGGCCCCTCAGGCGTTCTGTCGGGCCGGCAGCAGTCCGCCGTCCGGGGCGTGTCGCCTGCTGGACGCCACCAGTGACGCCGTCACCGCGAGCGAGGCCGCCGCCATCACCGTCATCGCCGTTGCCGGGGAGGTGAGTTGGGCCAGCGTGCCCGCCAGGGCGGCGGACAGGCCCTGGAGGGTGAGCATGCCGGCGGAGTGCAATCCCAGGGCGTGGCCCGCGAGTTGGTCCGGGACGAGGGCCATCAGGCGTTCCTGCTGGACGAGGCTCGCGCCGAAGCCTACGGAGGCCACGGTGACGGCGGCGGCCGCGAGCGGCAGGTCCGGGCCGAGGGCGAAGAGCAGGTAGGGCGCGGCCAGCAGCAGGAGCAGCGGCACGCCGAGCCGGGGGCGCAGGGCGGGCGGGACGAGGCGGCCGACGGTGACGTCTCCGACGAGCATGCCGAAGGCCGCGCACGCGAACAGGGTGCCGGCCGCTTCGGGGGCGTAGGAGACGTAGAGCGATTCGCAGCCGACGATCAGGCCGTTGGGGATCCACAGGGCGAGGTAGAGGTGGCGGCGCGGGCGGGAGGACCACAGCCCGGCGTTGGTGCGCCAGGTCTGCGCCGCCGAGGGGCGGCCCTGGGCGCGGGGCGGGCGCGGGGTGAGGCCCACGCGCAGGACCACGGCCGCCGTGACGTACAGCGCGGCCGACAGCAGCAGGGCGGCGCGCGGGGACAGGACGGCCACCAGGACGCCGCCCACCGCGTAGCCGGTGATCTGGAGCAGTCCGCTCATCATGTTGAACACCGAACGCCCCAGCAGGTAGCCGCCCTTGGCCTCCTGACCGTCAAGCTCCGTCCCCGTCCCCGTCCCCGTCCCCGTCCCCGTCCCCGTCCCCGTCCCCGTCCCCGGCGCGAGGATCTCGTTCAGCAGCCCCCACCGCACTCCCCCGCCCAGCGAGGCGATCAGGCCCTGGAGGAGGACGACGGCGAAGAGGGCGGTGAGGGGCAGGCCGGGCAGGGCCATGAGCGCCGTACCGGCGGCGAAGGCCAGCGAGATGCCCGTCATCGTGGCCCTCGGGGGCAGCCGGTCCGCTCCGGAGAGGAGGACGGTCGCGCCCAGCACCTGCGCGAGCTGCGGGCCGAACATGCTCACCGCCGACAGCAGCGGCGACTCGGTCGCCCGGTACACCAGGGTGCCGAGCGCCAGCCCGGCGACCGTCTGGGCGGCGACGTTGGCGGCGGAGGAGAGGAAGAGCGGGGTGAACTCCGGGGTGCGGAAGAGGTGGTGGTAGCTGCGCATGGCGAGAGTCTTCGACGGCCCCGAAGCCGTCGCTATTGTTTCGCGCAGACGCGAAAGGTCGCGGAAGGCCGCGAGGAGACGGCCGGAAAGGTGGCTCATGGGCTGGTGGCAGATCAACGCCGACACGCTCGCCGGCAGCCGGTTCGTCCTCTCCCCGCTCGCCGAGGTCTTCGCCTGTCTCCAGCTGCTGCACCGGGGCACGCCCGCGCACCCCGGTGAACAGGCCTGGCTGCGCGACCATCTGCCCGGCTACCGGGCCCGGCTGGCCGCCGACCCGGTGACCGCGCGGCTCGTCCGTGCCGGGCTGGGCCGGGACTGGATCGCCGACTTCCTGACACCCACGCCGAGGGAGCGGGAGACCTTCGAGGAGGGCGTGGCCCGGGTGCGGGCGGCCGATCCCGGCGAGGCCCGCGCGCACCTGCGGGTCTCCCTGGCCGGCCCGCTGCCCGCCGTACTGGAACGGGACGACCTGCCCGAACGCGCGGCCGCGCTCCTGTCGTACGTCTGGACCGAGACCGTACGACCGGACTGGGACCGGCGTCGGCGGGTGCTGGAGGCGGATGTGGTGGCCCGGACCGCGCAGGTGAGCCGGGGCGGCTGGGCGGCGGTGCTGGACTCGCTGCGGCCGGGGCGGACGCGGTGGCTCGGTGACAACCGGCTCCAGGTGAACCTGCACGAGTACCCGCCGCGCGAGATCTCCGGCGCCGAGCTGCTTTTCGTGCCGGTCACCCCGAAGACCGGCTGGGTGTCCTGGGAGGAGCCCGACCGGTACGCGGTCGTCTACGCCTGCGCGGGCGTCCTCGCCGACCCCGGCGCCCGGACCGTGCCCGCGTCGCTGGGCGCGCTGCTCGGGGCCGCGCGGGCCGGGGTGCTCGGCCTCCTCGGCTCCCCGCTCAGCACCAGCCAGTTGGTCGCCGTGACCGGGCAGACGCTCGGCTCGGTGGGACGGCATCTGCGGGTCCTGCTCGACGCGGGGCTGGTGGAGCGGCGACGGGCGGGCCGCTCGGTGCTGTACTCGCGGACGGCGGCGGGCGAGGTGCTGCTGAAGGCGGCCGGAACGGCGGGGTCCGGCCGGGAGCAGGACGCCTCACGGCGCCAGGGGTCCGGTCGAAAGAAGGACACCTCGCGGAGTTAGGCTCCGCTGCATGACGACTGTAGACAGCAACGGTGTTTCCCCCCTCCATGTCGAGATAGGTGCCCTCAAGGGCGGCGCCGCCGACCTCGCGCAGTACGCCGGTCAGGCCGTGCTCGTCGTGAACGTGGCCTCCAAGTGCGGCCTGACCCCGCAGTACAACGGCCTGGAGCGGCTGCACGCGCAGTACGCCGAGCGCGGCTTCACCGTCCTCGGGGTGCCCTGCAACCAGTTCCTCGGGCAGGAGCCCGGCAGCGCCGAGGAGATCGCCGAGTTCTGCTCGGCGACGTACGGCGTGACCTTCCCGATGACCGAGAAGGTCGAGGTGAACGGCGAGGCCCGGCACCCGCTCTACGAGCGTCTGGTCGGCTTCGCCGACGCCGAGGGGCACGACGGGGACATCCGCTGGAACTTCGAGAAGTTCCTGATCGGCCGGGACGGCCAGGTCGTCGCCCGCTTCTCGCCGCAGACCGAGCCGGAGGCCGCGGAGCTCGTGGCCGCGGTGGAGAAGGCACTCGGCTAGCCGCCGTTGACCTTGCCCCTGGGGCAAGGGCGAGTCTCCTGCTCACCGGGCGGACAGAGCCGTCCGGTGACGGAGGATGACTCGGGTGGACGACTCGGTGGACGACGAACTGCTCACGATCGGCGCGTTCGCGGCCCGGGCCCGGCTCTCGGCCAAGGCGCTACGGCTGTACGACCGGCTCGGACTGCTGGCACCGGCGCACGTCGACGAGGTCAGCGGCTACCGCTACTACCGCGCCGACCAGATCGAACGCGCCCGGCTCGTGGCCCTGTTGCGGCAGCTGGACATGCCGCTCGCCCGGATCGCCGAGGTGGTCGAGACGGCCGACGGGTGCGAGGCCGCCGACCGGCTCGCCGCGTACTGGGCGGACGTGGAGGCACGGCTGGCCTCGCAGCGGACGCTCGCCGAGTACCTCCGTGGACGGCTGTCGGGGAGGAGCTCCGAGATGTACGGGAAGTTCGTGGTCGAGACGGTGGACGTGCCCGAGCGGGTGGTGATCACCGAGAAGCGGCACACGCTGGCGGACGAGCTGCCCGCCTGGATCGGCGCCTCGCTGGGGCGGCTGGAGGAGGCCTCCAGGGAGTGCGGGGGCGGTACGGCGGCGCCGTACGTCGTCTACCACTCCGAGGTGTCGATGGAGAGCGACGGCCCGGCCGAGTCCTGTGTACCGGTGGCCGACGAGGCCGCGGCCCGGGCGTGGGCCGCGCAGCGCGGCCGGGCCTGGGAGACGGCGGTGCGGGTGGAGCCGGCCCAGCGGCTGGCGTACACCCGGATCACCAAGGCGCAGGTGGCGCATCCGCAGATCCTGGCGGCCTTCGAGGCGGTGGAGGAGTGGATGGCGGCCCGGGGGCTGAGGCAGGCGGGTCCCTGCCGCGAGGTGTACTTCGCGGACTGGGAGGCGGCGGGCGCTCAGGATCCGGTGTGCGACGTGGCGTTCCCGGTGGAGTGACAGGCGGCGACCGGGCACAGGCCGAGCCCCCTCGGCAAGGACGGCGATCTGGTCGAGAGGGCTCTTCACTGTGGTGCTTGTGCAGTTGTTGTCGTGCAGTAGTTGTCGTGCAGTAGTTGTCGTCAGGGTCCCGGTCTCTACTTGACCGAGGCCACGAAGGCGTTCCACGCGTCCGCGGGGAACCTCACCTTGATCCCGTCGGGCCCGACTTTGGTGTCCCCCACGTGCAGTGAGGTCCTGTCGGTCGACCGCACCATCACGCACGCGCCGTTGTTGTTGGTGTACGAGGACGTCTTCCACGTTTCCGTGGCACCCAGGCGAATCGCCATGTTTGCTCCGTTAGACAGTAGCGCCGTTCGGTTCTCGCCAACCTTTGCTGATCGTTGGCGTGATCGACGCTACTCGCCGCCTTCCTCTTTAGGAGCAGTCGTTCACTCTTCTGGATGGCATATTCCAGAGGATCCTTCCAGTGGAACCGGTCCGGGGTGTATATTCCCGCCCCTTTCCGCCGGATCGGCTCAGCGGGCGTACTCCTTCGCCACGTCCTCGATGAGTTGGCGGGACTGGTCGACGTTCAGTGCCTGGGCCCGCAGGTGCTCGTACATCACCGTGTACTTCTGCACGTCGTGGGCCTTTTCCAGGTAGAGGTCGCTGGTGACGCCCTCGATGTACACCACGCTGGAGTCGGCCGCGTCGGCGAACTCCAGGATGGAGTACTGGCCGTTGATACCGGGATGGGCCCCGACGTCGAAGGGCAGCACCTGCACGGTGATGTGCGGCCGCTGGGACGCCTCCGCCAGGTACTCCAGCTGCTCGCGCATCACCGGCCGGCTCCCCACGACCCGGCGCAGCGCGGCCTCGTCCAGGACGACCCAGAGGCGGAGCGAGTCGTGGTCGGCGGCGATACGATCCTGCCGCCGCAGCCGGACCTGGGCGCGCTTGTCGATCTCGGTGTCCGAGGTCTCCGGCGAACCGCCCCTGATGATGGCCTCGGCGTAGGCGCGGGTCTGCAACAGGCCGGTGATGATCTGGGGTTCGTAGACCCTCAGCGACTCGGCGTCGGTCTCCAGGCCG
The DNA here is from genome assembly GCF_001685355.1 of Streptomyces lincolnensis. Classification (GTDB taxonomy): domain Bacteria; phylum Actinomycetota; class Actinomycetes; order Streptomycetales; family Streptomycetaceae; genus Streptomyces; species Streptomyces lincolnensis. The sequence goes on from NZ_CP016438.1 coordinate 4,390,295, forward strand.
ATGTAGACGCTGTACGGGATGTCCCCGAAAGCGTGCCACCAGCCCTGCTGGCGCGAGTCCTTGGCCATCTGCATCAGCGAGTCGACGACACGCTGGTCGTCGACCTCGTAGACCCCGCACAGGTCGCGGACGTCGCGCTGGCTGATGCTGCGCCGCCCGTTCTCCAGGCGGCTGATCTTCGACTGCGACACCAGGAGGCGCTCGGCGACCTCCTCGGCGGTCATGCCCTTGAGCTCGCGGAGCCGGCGCAACTCCTGGCCCAGCCGGCGTCGCCTGACGGTGGGATTGACATTGGACGCCACGGGACGTGCACCTCCGGCTGCGTGCCTCGTACTTGCCACTATGCGTATCTGCTGTTGAGCAGACTGCCACCAAGGTGCTTTCTACCGCTGGGAAACGAGGGATATGCGCTGTGCGCGGGCTTGTCGGCGGATGTGCGGTCCTGTGCCCGCATGGCCGGGCCCACGGCCGGTGCGGTCCGCACGGCCCGTTGGTCCGCATCGCCCGGAAAAGCGGCCGCGCGGGACGGCGGAGACCGGTCGTCCGGTATTCCGGACGTACGGTTCCGTCGCCCCGCGCGGTCCAGCGGCTCCCGTACCGGGTCTGTTGGGGGACTGCGGTGCGGCGCTCGGTGAAGCGTGGTGCGTGGTGGTGCCTTGCGGCGGCGTGCCGTGGGACTGCGGCTCAGTGAGCCACGGCACGTGCCATGGGTCCGCGGCGCGGCTGCATCGGTACGCCGTGCGCGGGTTCCGGTGCGGGCCTGGCTCCGGGGGCGGCCTGACGGCCGGCCGGGGCCGGGTTGCGGCGCGGCTGCGCCCCCACGCCGTTCTGGACGTCCATCACGGCGTGCGCCACGAGGCCGCCCATGGGGTCGTGCCTGATCAGATCCCTGAGCCGGGAGCGGGAGGACCGCCCCTCGTTCCCGGGGTACAGATGCTTGCCGAGGCCCACCGCGTGCGCCAGCGCCGCGAGCGCCGCCGTCCGTGGGTCCGGTGGCACGCCCGTACGGATCGCCGAATCCAGTCGGGCTCTGATCTCCCGGCTGATGTCGTTGTCCGTCGCCTGATAGCGCGTCGTCGGCAACACCCCGCACATCTGTCCTGCTACGGCATGCACCATGCCGCACCGCTCCAGATGCGAGAGGTAGGTCTGGCGCAGCCCCAGCCGGGGCCCGCCAATCCAGTTCACCGCGCGTACAGGAGCGCCACGCCTTCGCAGCAACTCCAACGCGCAGTCCAATGTCGGATCTCCAGTCGGCCGTGGCACTACCACGGCGATACGATCCCCGTCTGGGGCTATCCGTCCGGCCAGCGCCAGCTCCACTAGCTGTGCTCCGGCCAGACCGAGGTCGAGCGACTGCGGCTGTGCGGTGGTACCCGTGGTCGGGTCCAACGCCAGCAGCAGAAGCTCCTCCGGAAGTGTTCTGCGGCTCCTGCCCATCCATGCCTCCCCGCGTGGATGAATGACAGGGTGACCCCTCTCACATTGGTCTGTCGAGGGTGCGTGACCTGTTTGTAGTGGAACCAGTAGGTATGTCGTTCTCGTCTACCGCTTGGGTCAAGCCCACACACAGGACACTGGTACATGGTTCGGACAGCGCGGGGGAGCGTTGTTCCGGGCGGCGGTTCACGGTTCAGCAGGCGCACGGCTCACGTGCGGCAGGAGGAGGCATCGGTGGCGGGCGAGTCCCCCGACAGGTCGAAGCAGCACGGGTCGTCGGCAGAACCGACGTCGGGGAGCGCGGCTCCGGTTCCCGAGGCCAGGACCGGAACGAACGCGCCCCGCGACCCTCGCCTCGCCATGACCCGCATCGGCGGTGTCGACACGGCGACGAAGGTCTTCTCGGTCCGCGAGGTCGCGGACACCGGGGAAGCCGAGGGCGACTTGCCCAAGGGCGACTCCGCCGAGGCGCGCGGCGAGGACGCGGAGCGCGGTGCCGACACGGCCGAGGCCGACGCCGGTTCGGACGCGTCCGGCGACGAGTCCACCACGACGGGTGACGACCGGCTCCGCGACGCCGTGGCCGCGTGGGTGGCCAAGGCCGACGACAAGGCCGCCGGAGCCGTTGAGAACGCCCAGGACGCCGAGGAGGGCAGCCCGGGGGCGCAGGACGCCACGGAGGCCTCCAGCGGCGAGCAGGACCCCGTAGAGCCCGCACAGGGCGAGAGCGGGTCGGCTGCCGGTGCGAAGGACGCGAAGACGTCGACGGAAACGACCGAAACGCCGGACGACCACACCGAGGACGACCCCGAGCCGGCCGCCGACGCGGCTTCCGAGGACGACACGGACGAGGACCTGGGCGACCGGGCGGACGCTGACGCGGAGGCCGGCGACGAGGCTGCCGCCGCTGAAGGTTCTGGCGAAGACTCGGACGAGAGCGCGGGCGACACGGCCGAAGCCGGGGCCGGCGACGAAGCCACCGCCCACGAGGCCCCGGACGACCGGAGCGACGCGGAGGCGGAGCAGCAGGACGAGCCCGAGGCCGTGGCCGACCGGGAGGACGCCGGGGCTGACGAGCCGGAGGATCAAGAGCCGGTGAAGGCCGACGCCTCGGCGGAAGCCGCGGCCGAGGCCGGTTCGGAGTCGGACTCCGAGGCCGGAGCCGACGACGAGGCCGACGCCGACGCCGAGAGCGGCACGGCTGCCGAGGACGGCACGTCGGAGACGCCCGCATCCCCCGATGCGGAGGATGCCGACGCAGCGGTGGCGGCCTCCGACGACGACGGCACGCCCGACGCGACCTCGTCCCCGGACGCGGACGGTCCCGACGCGAGCCCCGAAGCCGATGGCGCAGCAACCGCCGCCTCCGACGACGACGGCACCCCGGACGCCAAGGCCGCCGACGCGAAGAGTCCCGACTCCCCCGACACCGACACCGACGCCGACGCCGACGCCGACGACAAGCCCGCCGTCGATCAGCCCACCGCCGTCTTCAAGGCCCCCCGGGTGACCGGACCCGCCGTGGATCAGCCGACGACGATGCTGAAGCTCGGCGGGGCGGCCAAGGCCGGGGAGGGCAAGTCCGGCGCGGACGACAAGCCCGACGCCGACGCCAAGTCCGATGCAGATGCGAACGCGAGTGACAAGGCCCCGGCGCAGCCCGAGCGGGAGGCCGAGCGGACCAGTAGGTTCGTCGCGCTGAAGCCGTTGGATGACCCGGCGACGCGGAAGCCGCCGGCGGCGGATGCGACGACGGCGTTTCCGCGGGTGTCGGGGCGGCCGGACGCGACGACCGCGTTGCCGCAGGTGAAGGGGCGGCCGGATGCCACCGCGGCGGTGCCGCAGGTGGGTCCGGAGCGGACGACGCAGCAGCCGTTGCCGCCGAAGCCGCCGCTGGATCTGCTGGCGGAACTGACGAACACGCCGCCGCCCCCGGACACCCCGGTCCGCACGGCCGTCCGCCGGGTCAAGATCTGGACCCCGCTGGTCCTGCTGCTCGCCGTGGTGTTCGCGGTCGTACAGTCCGTACGGCCGCTGCCGGCCCCCGAGCTCCAGCTCACCGCCGAGGACGGCTTCACCTTCGACGGCGGCAAGGTCGACATCCCGTGGCCGGCCGACGGACAGGCCGCGCTCGACGTCCAGGGCATCGGCACGTTCGGCTCGTCCGGTGAGCAGAAGCCCGTACCGATCGCCAGTGTCGCCAAGGTCATGACGGCGTACGTCATCCTGCGCGACCACCCGCTCAAGAGTGGCGCCGACGGTCCGAAGATCAAGATCGACCAGGCCGCCGAGGACCAGTCGAACGCCGGTCAGGAGTCCACGGTCGATGTGACCGCGGGCGACTCCATCTCGCAGCGCGAGGCCCTGGAGAGCATCCTGATCGCGTCCGCGAACAACGTGGCGCGGCTGCTGGCCCGTTGGGACGCCGGTTCGGAGAAGGCGTTCGTCGAGAAGATGAACGACGCCGCCGCCGACCTCGGGATGAAGAACACGACGTACACGGACCCCTCGGGCCTGAACAACACGACCGTCTCCACGGCCGTGGACCAGGTGAAGCTGGGCAAGAAGGCGATGGAGGAGCCCGCCTTCCGCGAGGTCGCCGCGATGATGTCGTACATCGACTACAAGGGCACCAAGCACGACAACTGGAACCGTCTGGTCGGCTACAACAACGTCGTCGGCATCAAGACCGGCACCACCACCTCCGCCCTCGGCAACCTCGTGTTCGCCGCGAAGAAGGACGTGAACGGCGAGACGCGCAGGATCGTCGGAGCCGTGGTGCGCCAGCCCGCGGGCGGCGACGACAACACCATCCTGGGCGCCGCCCTCTTCGAGAGCGACAAGCTGATCCGGGCCGCGCAGGACGCGCTGAGGTCGGAGACGATCCTGAAGAAGGGCGATGTCGTCGGCTACGTCGACGACGGCCTCGGCGGTCACACCCCGGTCGTGCTCACGAAGAACGTCACGGCCGTCGGCTGGGCGGGGCTGACCGTCAAGCTGACCTTCACCGCCGACGACCTGCCGCACACGGCGAAGGCGGGCGCCCAGGTGGGTTCGCTCACCGTCGGTGACGGCTCCGGCAGCGCGGTGAAGGTGCCGGTCGCCCTTCAGGACGATCTCGTCGAGCCGGGCTTCACGGACAAGTTGACGCGCCTCGGCTGATACGGGCGAAGAACCGCGCCGTCGCGTCCCGCCGACCGGAACCCGTCCTGGTTACGGTCGGCGGGGTGCGTGCTAGCGTCACGAATCGGGGCAGGTGCCACCGTAGGGACACGGTCACCGAACCTCGAAGGACACGACCGGCAACGCGCGGGGAACGGAACGCGTCCTAGAAGAGAAGACGGGAGACCACGGGGAGTGCCTTCAGGTGGCCACAGCGGAGCCGACACGCGCCGACGACACCGATCCGGGCCCGGGAACCGGCCCGCGAATACGGCTGCCCGCAGCTCCGGGACCCGACCACGGACCGCCTGAAGCCGACGGCGGCAGCGGCAGCGGCAGCGGCAGCGGCAGCGGCAGCGACAACAGCAGCGGCAGCGACAGCGCGAGCGAGCGCGGGAGCGGTTCCAGACTCGCCTCTCTCGCCGTCCGCGCCACCCCCCTGCGGGAGTGGATCCAGCGGCACCCCGTACTGGCCCTGACCGGCCTCTCCGGCGTCCTCCACGTCGTCTGGTTCTTCACCTTCGCGAACAGCGGCGGCGACCTCGCCGCGCAGGACGCCTGGGCCGAGTTCGTCGGCCGGCACCCGGACTCGGCGTACAACCTCGCCTGGTACGGCGGGATGCACCCGGTGTCGTACAGCGTGGTGTCGCCGTATCTGATGTCGGTCCTGGGTGTCCGTACGACGATGATGATCGCGGGGACCTTCTCGGCGACCCTGCTGATGCTGGTCCTGCTGCGCAGCCGGGCGGTGCGGAACCCGTTGTGGCCGGGGCTGGCCGGTGTCTTCGCCTTCCTGTGCAACGCGGCCTCGGGCCGGGTGACGTTCGGGCTGGGCATGCTGTTCGCGCTGGGCGCGGTCGCGGTGGTGTTCTGCTGGCCCTACCGCTGGCGCTACAAGCGGTGGGCGAAGGCGCTGTGCGCGGCGCCGCTGGCCGCGCTGGCCACCATGTCCTCGCCGGTCGCCGGTCTGTTCGTGGGGCTGGTGGCGGCCGCGCTGTTCCTCCAGAAGCGGCGTCCGGGCGCCTGGGCGCTGGGGATCGCCCCGACGGCCGTGGTGGCGGTGTCGGCCTGGCTGTTCCCGTTCTCCGGCACCCAGCCGATGTCGTTCGGGTCGGCGGTGCTGCCGTTGGCGTACGCGGTCATCGTCTACGCCGTCGTACCGCGCACCTGGACGACCGTGCGGATCACCGCGGCCGTGTACGGGCTCGGGGTGCTGCTGGTGTGGCTGATCAGCTCGCAGATCGGCTCCAACATCACACGGCTGCCGATGCTGTTCGCCGGGGTGGCGCTGATGGCCGCGCTGCCGTTCACCGTGCCGCGCACACGCAAGTGGTACGTCGTCGTGCTGGCCTCCGTCGGGTTCATCGGCTGGATCGGGTTCAAGACGGTCGACGACGTCGTCCACACCCAGCCGGCCGCCTCCTGGGCGCGCGAGCTGGCGCCCCTGGTCAACGAACTCCAGGAGGTCGGCGCCGAGAAGGGCCGCGTCGAGGTCGTCCCGGCCCGCTCCCACCGGGAGGCCTCCGCCCTCGCGCCCTACGTCAACCTGGCCCGCGGCTGGAACCGGCAGGCCGACATGGAGCGCAATCCCCTCTTCTACGACGACACGCTCAACTCGGCGAACTACCACGAGTGGTTGCGGCGGTGGGCCGTGCACTTCGTGGTGCTGCCCAAGGACGAGCCGGACGGGGACGGGGGTGAGCGGGAGCGGGAGCTGGTGCAGCGCGGGATGCCGTATCTGAAGCAGATCTGGGGCGACGCCAACTGGCAGTTGTTCAGCGTCGACGATCCGGCGCCGCTGGCCGAGCCGAACGCGGTCGTCGAGCGGGCCGCGCAGGGTGAGATGACCATGGAGGTCAAGGAGGCCGGGCGGGTGCTCATCAAGATCCCCTACTCGCCGTGGCTGAGCATCGTCGATGCGGAGGGGAACAAGCTGAAGGCGCCGGAGGAGACGGAGGCGTCGAAGAACCGGCCGGACGATCGGCCGAGGTCGTACGACAACGTCAACGGGTGTCTGATGGAGACGGAAGAGGACGCCGAGGGTGACCGGTGGACGATGCTGATCGCGCCGAAGGCGGGGACGTATCGGCTGGCTGCGCCGTACTCGATGCCTCGGGGTACGCCCTGTCCGGAGGAGCTCAGGTAGTCGTGCGGCTGCGGCGTGGTTGTGGCTGGTCGCGCAGTTCCCCGCGCCCCTGAGGTTCACGCAGCTGATCCACGTACTTGTCCGTGCCCGGAATCGTGGGGACGAAAGGCGCCAGCAGTTCCAGCCTGCCCAGGCCCGCCCCCGTGATCTGCTCCTCCAGCCCCGCGAAGTGCGCCTCCCAGCACTCCCGTGGGTCCGCCTCCAGGAACCACAGCAGTGTCAGGCGGGTGTCGATGCCCTCGACCTGCTTGACGTAGGACATGCGGTCGCCGGGCAGGGGGGTCGGGCGGAAGACGGTGACCAGGGCCGTCGGGGAGCCCGCGAGCTGCTTGGGGAGGTGGCGGGAGACGAGCCACTCCAGCAACTCGGGGCGCTGTTCGGGGGATTCGGCGTCGATGACCTGCAAGACCAGGCCCGCGTACGGGTGGTCCAGGGCGTGGAAGTCGCGGGGGCCGGCCGCGCCGTCGCGGTAGACGGTGGCGGCGTGGTCCTGGAAGGCCGTGAAGACGTGGGTGCGGTCGCGGTAGACGCGGCTGTCGCGGTTGAGGCGTTTGTTGATGGCGACGGTCCAGCGCATGTGGTCGTCGTACCGGCCGTCGGTGATCCAGTACGTGGAGAGGTAGCAGCCGGCGGTGACGGGCTCGGCGATCGCGGACTTCTCGGGGCGGCGCAGGAGTTGGAGGTCCCGGGTGGCCACCCAGCGGCGGCCCGCGTACATCCAGGGCATGGCCATCGCGCCGGCGTAGTAGTGGTCGTCCTCGTACCAGCGGTTGTAGGCGTACTCGTGGCCCGGGTGTGGTTCGACCATGGTGATCAGGGCGTGGCCGGGGCGGATTCCGTAGGGGCCGACGGCGGCCAGTTCGGCGTAGGTCTCGCTGCGGGTGTCCTCGCTCATGCCCTTCCCCTTCCTCGGCGGCTCGCCCATACTCTGACGCTCCGTCAGACAATGCGCCAGGGGTCGGGGTCAGGGAGGCCGTCATGTCGTTGCTCACGGGCAGGACCGTCGTGGTGTCGGGGGTGGGCGCGGGTCTCGGGCACCAGGTGGCCGCCGCCGTGGTGCGGGACGGCGGGAACGCGGTCCTCGGGGCGCGTACCGGGGCGAACCTGGCGAAGAGCGCCGCCGAGATCGATCCGGACGGAGCGCACACGGCGTACCGGGCGACGGACGTCACCGACGAAGGGCGGTGCGAGGCGCTGGCGGAGCTGGCGAGGGAGCGGTTCGGGCGGCTCGACGCCGTGGTGCATGTCGCCGCGTGGGACTCGTACTTCGGGGGTCTTCAGGACGCGGACTTCTCCACCTGGCAGTCGGTGATCGACGTGAATCTGCTGGGTACGCTCCGGATGACGCGGGCGTGTCTGCCGGGGCTGAAGGAGCGCGGAGGTGCGGTGGTGTTCGTCGGGACGCAGTCGGCGGTGGCGGCGCCGTCGCAGGTGCGGCAGGCCGCGTACGCCGCTTCGAAGGGCGCGCTGACCAGCGCGATGTACTCGCTGGCGCGGGAGCTCGGGCCGTACCGGATCCGGGTGAACACGGTACTGCCGGGCTGGATGTGGGGGCCGCCGGTGCAGGCGTACGTGCGGTTCACCGCGCGGGCGGAGGGCAGGCCCGAGGACGAGGTGCTCGGGCGGCTGACCGGGCGGATGGCGCTGCCCGAGCTGGCCACGGACTCGGACGTGGCGGACGCGGCGGTGTTTCTGAGCTCGGACCGGGCACGGGCGATCACGGGGCAGTCGTTGCTGGTCAACGCGGGTGAGTTGATGCGGTGAGCCTCTGAGGGTGAGTTCATGTAGATGAACGTAGGCCATCAGCTCGAATATCTTTGCCTCCCCTTGACCTTACGCTTACTTGTCGTGTTCACGCGGCACCCCAGACGATGAGCGCCGGGCGGAAACCCTGGGAGGGCGCACATGAACGGTCTCGACTGGGCCGTGCTCATCGGCTACTTCGGCGTGATGGTCGCGATCGGCGTGTGGTCGCACAAGCGCGTGGACAACGTCAGCGACTTCTTCACCGCCGGCGGCAAGATGCCGTGGTGGCTGTCCGGCATCTCCCACCACATGTCCGGCTACAGCGCGGTGATGTTCACCGGGTACGCGGGCATCGCCTACACCTACGGCGTGACGTCCTTCGTGACCTGGTCCTTCCCGATCGCGCTCGGCATCGCCATCGGCTCCAAGCTGTTCGCGCCGCGCATCAACCGGCTGCGCTCACGGCTCCATGTGGCCTCTCCGCTGGAGTACCTGAAGAACCGTTACGACCTGAAGACCCAGCAGGCGCTGGCCTGGTCCGGCATGCTGCTGAAGATCGTGGACGTGGGCGCCAAGTGGGCCGCGATCGCGACCCTGCTGTCCGTCTTCACGGGCATCTCCCTCAACCAGGGCATCCTCATCACCGGCACCATCACGGCCGTCTACTGCACGATCGGCGGCCTGTGGGCGGACGCGCTGACCGAACTCGGCCAGTTCATCATCCAACTCCTCGCCGGTGTCGCGATGTTCGTGGCCGTGATCATGGAACTCGGCGACAAGGGCATCGGGTTCATCGACGCCTGGGACCAGCCGGCCCTCCAGGGCCACGAGAAGCCGCTGGTCGCCGACTACGGCGCGGTGTTCCTGCTGGCGTTCCTGTTCATCAAGCTGTTCGAGTACAACGGCGGCATGCTCAACCAGGCCCAGCGCTACATGGCCACCGCCACCCCCAAGGAGGCCGCGCGCTCGGCACGCCTGTCGGCGGTGCTCTGGCTGGTCTGGCCGCTGGTCCTCTTCTACCCGATGTGGATGTCCCCGCTACTGGTGGACGCGCAGAAGCCGGACGGCTCCGACTCCTACGGCCTGATGACCGAACAGCTGCTCCCGCACGGCCTGTTGGGCCTGGTCATCGTCGGCTTCTTCTCGCACACCATGGCCATGTGCTCCTCCGACGCCAACGCCATCGCGGCCGTCTTCACCCGTGACGTGGCGCCGGTGATCTCGGAGCGGGCACGGACCTGGACCCAGCGCACGGGCCTGATCGCCGCCCGCATCGCGACCGTGGTCTTCCTCGGCCTGTCCATGGCGGCCGCGACCCAGGTCAACTCGCCCGCCTTCAAGGACATCATCACCGTCGTGATCAAGTGGGTGGCCGGACTGATGGGCCCGATGGCGATCCCGATGATGCTGGGCCTGCTGCGGCCGTTCCGCCGCTCCGGTCCGACGGCCGCGATCACCAGCTGGGCGATGGGCCTGTTCGCCTTCTGGCTGGTCAACTACCCGATCAACTGGAACGTCGAGGGCGGCGTCCCGCTCCAGTACCAGGTGTCGATCCCGCTGGCCGTGTCCCTCGTGCTGTACATCCTCATCGGCTTCATCAAGCCGGAGGACACCCCGGAGCGGCTCGCGCTCATCGAGAAGATCAACACCGACGACGACGGGTCGGCGGCGGCAGCGATCCCCACCCCGGCGGGCGGGGTGGAGGACGCGCTGGGCAGGACCCCGGTGAAGGACTGAGCCCTCACCGGGGCCAGGAGTCACGGCGTCACGGCGTCACGGTCAGCGTGGTCGCGCCGACGGTCTCCGTGCCCCTGCCGTAGTGGACGACACCGACGTAGGTGCCGCCGGCCTTGAGGTCACGCCAGGAGACCTTGACCTTGGAGCCGGCGCCGGAGGTGACCGACTGCTTCGCCGGGGTCACGGTGGCCTGCCGGTCCGCCTTGGTGTCCGGGCCGATCAGCCAGGTGTGCAGCGTGTACTTCTGACTGGTGGCGCCCTGGGGCAGGGCGAACTGGCTGACGTACACCTGGTACGTGCCCGGCCCGAGGTCGACGTGCTCCGCGCTGCCGCTCACGGGCAGGGCGGAGACCAACTCGCCGTCCTCGTCGAGCACCCACAGGTCCAGGTCGCTGCCCTTGAGATGGTCCGAGGGCAGCAGGCCGACACGGGCGAGTGAGGTGTTCTCGGGGACGGTGACCTCGGTCTTGACGGAGGCGGACGTGAGCTTCGACGGGTCGAAGCTCTTCTCCGTACCGGTCAGGGTTCCCGTCTTGGTCGTCCCCGCGTACAGGCCGTCCACGCGGGCCGTCAGCGAACCGGCGAAGCCGCTCTTCGCGGAGAGGGTCGCCGAGCCGGTCCGGCCCTTGCCTGCGGCCTCGGCCGCCACCTTGAGCGGAGCCGCGCGCAGCGAGACCGCGCTGCGGACCGTGTGCCGCTGGTCGGCGAGCGTGACCGAGCCGAACGCCCACGTGCCGTAGGCCGCGTCGGTGCGGGTGAAGGTCACCTTGTACGTGGCCGTCCCGCCGACCGGCACCCGCAGCGTCTTCGGGGAGATCCGCGCCGTGTAGCCGGCCGGAGCCTTGACCGTGGCGGTGTAGACGCCGGGCTTCGTGGTCATGTTGGTGACCCGGCGGGTGACGGTCTGCCGCGCGACGAGGTCGCCGACCGAGATCGTCGGGGTGTTGAGGTCGCTCGGGTCGGTCTTCTTCGCGGCGGGGCAGGACTCGCTGCGGTCGGCGGTCAGCGGGGGCTGGCCGATGGCGCACAGGAACGCGGCCCACTCCTTGGAGGTGGAGTCGTAGGCCAGGCCCGGGTCGTACGCCGTGTTCGGGGCGACGTGACCGGCGCCGTAGTCGAGCGGTGTGGCCGCCTTGCCGGAGCGCTGGATCGGCTTGCCCGCGTTGTCCTTGGTGGTGGCGGTCGTCATCAGCGCCGACTTGACCTCCATGGGGGACCAGTCGGGGTGCAGCTGACGCAGCAGCAGAGCGAGGCCCGAGACGTGCGGCGCCGACATGGACGTACCGGACATCATGCCCTGCTCGCCCGGGAAGGTGCCGTGCGCGGCGGTACCGGCGACGATGTCCACGCCGGGCGCCGTGATGTCCGGCTTGAGCAGGTCGCCGGTGCTGTTGAGGTCGGGACCGCTGGAGGAGAAGCCGGCCATCTGCGGCGCCCGCTGCTTCACGGTCGTCGCCGCGGCGAGCGTCGCGGTCGCACCGGAGCCGGCGGCGTACGCCTTGATCTCCGCGCCGGCGGCCTGGGGGACGTGGACGGACGGGACGGTGTGGGCGTCGGCGACCTCCTCGTCGGCGGCGCTGACGTTGTACAGCACCATGCCGACGCCGCCCGCGGCCTTGACCTGGGCGCTCTTGTCGAGGCGGGCGTTGCCGCCGCGCGCGCAGATCACCACGGCACCCTTGACCGCGGCCGGGTCGAGGGCATCGGGCTGGCACTGCCCGGCCAGGGTGGCGTCCACGCCGCTCCTGGCGGCCTTCGCCCCGTCGACGAGCGGGGCGGACGGCACGCCCTGGGCGGCGATGCTCACCCCGTCGTAGGTCTTGCCGTCGCCGAGGGTGAGGGTCCCGCGGTAGCCGGTGTCGTGGGTGGAGGCGGCCACGGTGGTCACCCACGGGACGCCGTTGGAGCCGGTGCCGGGGCCGCTGTTGCCCGAGGAGGCGGAGATGAAGACGCCGGCCTTGGCCGCGTTGAACATCGCCATGTACTCGGGGCGGTTGGCGGGCTCGTCGTTCGGGCCGCCGACCGAGTAGTTGATGACGTCCACGCCGTCGGCCACGGCCTTGTCGAAGGCGGCGACGATGTCGGAGGTGAAGCAGCCCTCGGTCCAGCACACCTTGTAGGCGGCGACACGGGCCGCCGGGGCCAGCCCGCGTATGGTCCCGGATATGCCGCTGTCGGGCACGGTGGCCTTGACGCCGGCGGCGCCCGCCGCGGTGGTCGCGGTGTGGGTGCCGTGGCCCTCGGCGTCCATCGGGGACGCCCAGTCGTCCTCCGTGGGCTTGGCCAGGCCCTTGTTGAAGTACTGGGCGCCGATCACCTTGTTGTTGCAGGTGACCAGGTGCGCGAGGTCCACACCCCGGTCGCAGGCGCCCTTCCACTTCTTGGCGATGACCGCGGCGTCGGGGCGGGGCTCCGACAGGGGCTTCAGCGACGGGTTGCCGGTGGCGATGCCGGTGTCGATCACACCGAGGATCGTCCCCTCGCCCGCGCGCTTCTGGCCCCCGCGGATCTTGGAGTAGAGGCCGCCCTTCTCCTCCAGACCGAGGAACTTGGCGGTGTCGGCGGGCGCGAGGGCGCCGGCGGCGGCCGTCCCGGCCGCGGGTGCGGCGGCGGGCGTGGCCGTGGGGTGGCTGACCATGTTCTTGGCCACCGACAGGACGCCGGGCGTGCGGGACAGCGCGGTCGCCTGGCCGGCCGTCAGGTCGGCGGAGAACCCGTTGAGCACGTACTGGTAGGTGTACAGCGGCTTGACGCCCCGCACCGCGTCCAGCACCTTCTCGCGCTCCCGCTTCAGGTGGCGGACGTACTCGCGTACGGCGCCCGTCGCGGTGTCGAGCCGCTCGCCCGGGCCGGGCGCGGTGCTGGACTCCGTGGCGACGGGCTCGTCGGCGAGCTGGACGACGTACAGGCCGTCGGTGAAAGCCGGCTGAGAGGTGGCGGCCTGCTGGGAGGTGCCGGCCGGCGCGTCCTGCGGCGCGGCCTGGACGGGTGTGCCGTAGGAGAGGACCAGGCCGCCGGCGAGGGCCGGGGCCAGGAGGGAAACAGTTCTGCGGCCGACGCGACGGCGGCGGCCGGGGTGTTGCTGGGACAAGTTGATGCCTTCCCCCGCGCGCGCCTGACGGAGGCGTGCGCACAAAGGTCGCAGTGAAGTGGTCGGGCCCCCGAGATCATCGCCATCGTGTTATGCGTGAGGCTGGTGTGAAAAGAGCAAAGTCCTTGAAGGCTGCGTAACTTCACAGCAGATTCACGGTGTTCTTCGGGTCCGTTCCTCTACCGCCCAGTACGGACACCCGAGTTGTGAGGCACGTGACGCGAGGCACCCCATGACGTGGGGGGCGGGTTCCCGGTTCCGGGTGCCCGCCCCCACAGCTGTCCTGCCAGGATCTACGGAGTGACGGTCAGCTCGGTCGTGCCGACGGTGTCCGTGCCGTTGCCGTAGTCGACCAGGCCGAGGTAGACGCTGCCGGTCGGCAGGTCACGCCAGGAGACGGTGACCTTCGCGGTGTCGCCCTGGGTCACCCGTTGCTCGGCCGGGGCCGCGGTGGCCTGCTGGTCCGGCTTGGAGTCCGGGCCGATCAGCCAGGTGTGCAGGGTGTACTTCTGGCTCGTCGCGCCCTGCGGCAGGGCGAAAGTACTTGAGAGTTACGCAACTTCACGGGATGTTCACGGCAGCCTCCAGCCCCGTTCCCCTACCGACCAGTACGAACACCGTGGTTGTGAAGAAGTGGCAGCGGGCGCTCAGGCCCTCGGATACCGCGCCAGCCACCCCGGCGACGCTCCCGCGGGACCGTGCAGGGCGGGCCCCTGGGTCATCTCCATCGCGAAGTCGTCGGCGAGTTCCAGCAGGGTGGGCCGGCCCTCCAGTTCGGCCAGCCAGGCCGGGGGCAGGGCGGTCTCGCCGTGCAGGGCGCCGAGCAGCCCGCCGGTGAGGGCGGCGGTCGCGGCCGAGGGGCCGTCGTGGTTGACCGCGAGGCACAGGCCCTGGCGGACGTCCTCCCCCACCAGGGCGCAGTACACGGCGGCCGACACCAGCCCGGCCGCCGTCCCGTCCCCGATGAGCTCCTCGACCCGGGCGGGCGTCGGTATGCCCTGCCGTACGGCGCCCAGGGCGTGCTGGAGTCCTTCGGAGACGGGCTCGTGTCCCGGCCGCGGGGCGAGCAGGGCGAGCGCCCGTTGCACGGCCCCGTCGAGGCTCTCACCGCAGGCCAGGGCGTGCACGATCACGGCGTACGCGCCCGCCGAGAGGTAGCCGACGGGGCCGCCGTGGGTCTGCGCGGCGCACTCCACGGCGAGCTGGACGACGAGTTGCGGCTCCCAGCCGACGAGCAGTCCGAAGGGCGCGGAGCGGGCGGCGGCCTCGGGGCCCGTCTCGCCGGGGTTCTTGGGTACGTCCAGCGTGCCCATGGTGTCGTCGCCGAGCCCGAGCAGCAGGGCGCGGGTCGGGTCGCGGCGGGCGTAGAGCCACTCCTCCCGGGCGAGCCAGCCGTCGTCCTTGCGGCGCTCGTCGGGCCCCCAGTCCCGCTGGGTGGCGGCCCATCTGCGGTACGCCCGGTGCAGATCGGTCGGCGGATGCCAGGCGCCGGTGTCTCTTCGCACCTGGGCGCGTATCAGCCCGTCCACGCTGAACAGGGTCAGCTGGGTCAGGTGCGAGACGGCTCCGCGCCGCCCGTACCCGCGCCCGAGGTCGAGCAGCCCCTCCGCGCCGTACTCCTCCCGGATCTCCGCCAGCCCCAGCCCGTCCACGGGCGAACCCAGCGCGTCCCCGACGGCCACCCCGAGCAGCGTCCCCCGCACCCGGCTACGAAAATCCTGCTGTTCGGCACGCCCCCACACGGCCCCGGCTGTCGCACCCACCAAGACCTCCCCTGTGGCACCGCCCGTTTGTACGACAGGTCAGCACTGTAATCGAACGGGGACGGTGTGTTCAGGGTGGCGGGGGAAGGTGCCACTGGCATGGGCCGTCAGGGCCGGGGAATCCCCGGGCCCGGTGGGTCCGCGTACCGTGCCCGCACGGCCTCGGCGGCCGCCGTGACCTCCGTCAGGAGCGGGGTGACGCGGTCGTGGTCGACGTCGGGGCTGTTCAGGAGGTCGGTGAGGATGGCGGCGAGGTTGGCCAGCGGCATCCAGCCGGGTTCCAGGGCGAGGAGGTCCGCGAGGCCCCGGTCCGCCTCGGTCCGGTCGTCGAGGGCGCAGCCCAGGAAGCACCGCCCCTGCGCGCGTTCCGGCGCGTCCAGTTCGTCGTCCTCGCGCACGAGCGCGGCCAGCTCCCGCCACAGCGGTCGCGCGGCCCGCAGGCCCTCGGACCGGCTCACCGTCACGGCCAGCTCGAAGGTGCCGACCACGGGCTCCGTCTCCCGCAGCCGCTCGGCGAGGGGCCGCGCCTCGTCCCAGCGGCCGGCCCGCCGGTGCAGTTCGACGCGCAGGTCGTCCGAGTCCCCGGAGTCGTCCGCGCCGGCCAGCCGCGCCTCCGCCTCCTCCCGGCGGCCGCACAGGATCAGCAGTTCTACGGCCTTGCGGCGCGCCCAGTCCGTCTCCGTCCCCAGCTCCACGCACCGGTCCAGGTCGGCGAGCGCCTGCTCGGTGCGGCCGGTCGCGAGGCCGACCCGGGCTCGCGAGGCGTGGGCCGGGCCGTGGTCGGGGTTCAGTGCCAGGGCGCCGTCCAGGTACCGGAGCGCCTCCGGGTGGTCCTTCGCGACGCGGCGCGCACCGCCGAGTTCGAACAGGGCGTCGGAGTCGTCCGGACCGAGGTCGAAGATCCCGCGGAGGACGTCGGCCGCCTCCCGGTACCGGCCGGCGTGCAGGAGTTCCACGCCCCGCTCATGGCGGATCCATTCGGCGTCCGGATCGGCCTCGACGGCCCGTGCGAGGTCGTCGAACATGCCCTCCCGGTCCCCCAGTTGCTTCCTCACCCGGGACCGCATCACCAGCGCCCAGCCGTAGCGGGGCCGCAGTTCCACGGCGCGGTCGAGGTCGGGCAACGCCTCCTCGTCCCGGCCCAGTTCGTGCAGGGACGCGCCCCGGCTCGCCAGGGCGGAGGCGTGGCCGGGGTCGAGGGCGACCGCCCGGCCGAGTTCCGTGACGGCGTCCTCGAAGCGGCCGGCGAGCCGGTAGGAGTCACCCCGTTCCGAGGCGATCCAGGACGCGTCGGGATCACGGGCGACGGCCCGGTCGAAGTCGGCGAAGGCCGCGTCCAGTTCGCCCCGGGACCGGAGCAGACGGGCCCGCCGCACCAGCGTCCACAGGTCCTCCCCGTCGATGCCCAGGGAGCGGTTGAAGTCGGCCAGCGCCTCGTCGTACCGCCCGAGCGTGTGCCGGCACACGGCCCGCCCGGTCAGCGAGCGGGTGTCCGTCGGGTCGAGTGCGATCGCGCGGCCGAAGTCGGTGACGGCCTCCTCGAAACGGCTCGCCAGCCGGAGGGTCTCCGCGCGCTCGGCGATGATCCACCCGGTGTCGGGGGCGAGTTCGTCCGCGCGGTCCAGGGCGGCGAGGGCGGCCGGGAGGTCGTCCGCGAGTTGCAGGGTCAGACCGCGGCCGTAGTGGGCGAGGGCCAGCTCCGGCGCGAGGTCGATCGCCCGGTCGTACTCCTCCAGCGCCCGTGCGTACTCCTGGCCGCGGCGCAGTTCCCGGCCGCGCAGGGCATGGGCCTCCGCCCGGCCGTGCGGATCGAGCCCGGGCCGGGCGAGGAGCAGGTCCATGGCCCGGGCCACCCCGCTGTCCCCCACGGCCCCGGCCGCCTCACTGTCCTCGTCGGCGAGGGCCTCGCCCAGGTCCCGGCCCCACTCCCGCAGCCCCGCATGGTCGGTGGCCTCCCCCGCGTCCTCCAGCATCCGCGCCCAGCGGCGGCCGACGACGTCGTCCGTGCGGCAGGCCGCGACCAGGGTCCGCAAGGCCTCGCCGAGCGCCGCGGGCGGACGGGCGCAGAGCAGGTGGTGGGTCTCCTCCAGGAGGAGGTCACGCCATTCCTCGTCCTCCCACAGGTTCTCGGTCTCCCGCCCGGCCCCGGTCTCGGCCCGCCACTCGGCGAACGCCTCCGCCAGCCGCCGGTGCCGCCGCGCCCACTCGCGCGGGGAACGGCGGCGCTCCAGGCGCAGCATCTGTGCCCGTACGACGTCGTGGTACCGCACCCGGCCACCGCGCTCGCCGACGAACGGCAGGGCGGTCAACCACTCGTAGAGCACGTCGAGTTCGTCGTCGGAGCGGTCGACCAGGACCCGGAAGACGTCGGCGTCCAGCCATCGCGGGAGGGCGCAGATCCGGGCGGTCTCGCGGCGGTCCTCCGGTTCGCGGCGCAGGAAGAGGCCCACGGCGGTAGTGCTCGGGTCCCGCAGGTTCTCCGGGTCGCCGGGGCGGTTCTGCGCGAGCGTCGACACCAGGACGGGCAGGCCGCCCGTCAGGCGCAGCGCCTCCTCGACGACCGGTTCGGCCGCCACTCCGCGCGCGGCGAGCAGGGTGCGCGTCTCGGCCTCGGTGAACGGGGCGAGCGGCAGCTCCTCGACGGCGTCCAGACCGCTCCAGCGGGTGGCGTCCAGGGGGCGCTGCCCGGCGGTGACCACGACGACGGTGGCGGGCAGCCCGCCGTCGCCCCGGTGCCGGGTGAGCGTCTCGTGCAGCCACGGGTCGAGATACGGCCCGGTCCGCTCGTAGGTGTCGAGGAACAGGACGATCCAGCCGGCCGCGGCGGCGGCCGTGCGCAGGCCGGCGAGCAGGACCGGGGTGAGCACCTTCTCCGGGGTCAGGACGAGGTCGATGTCGTCCTGGTTGCGGAAGCGGGCGGCGAGTGAGGCGCGTACGCGGTCGGTGCCCTGGGCGAGCCGGTCGGCGGGCAGGGCCCTGGTGAGGAGGGAGACTCCGGGCAGGGCGGCCTCCAGGGCGCCCATGCCCAGTTCCACCGCGACCGTGCTGCCGGCCGACGCCGGTTCCGGTTCCGGGCCGAGCGCTGCGAGCGCCGCTGCCTCCGCCTCGTGCCGGCGCTCGTGGTAGGTGGCCAGCCGCCGCTCCAGGTCCTTCAGCCGGCGTCCCTGGTCGGCGAACTGGCGGCACATCTCCGACAGGGCCTCCGGGACGCTTCCGGCGCTCTCGTCGACATAGGCCGTCAACGCGCCGCGTTCACGGGCCAGTTGCTCCAGTTCCTGGACGAGGAAGGTCTTGCCGACGCCGGCGGTGCCGTGCACATGGAAGCGGAAGCGCCGGCGGGCGTCTCCGGGCGGGAGGTCGAAGTTCCGCAGGAACGCGGCCCGTTCGGCGTCCCGGCCGACGAATCCGGTCCGGGTGTGCCGCTGGATCAGCTCCTGCCACGAGGGCTGTGCCTGTGCCATCCGCGTGTCACCCCGTCCCTCGTTCCGCGGTCTTACGGGCATTCTGGCCCAATGGTTCCGTGACACGGCCGCCACCGGTGAAAATGATCGACATGTCCACGACCCCACGCACCCCCCGCACCGCGCTCGCACTCAGCGCGACCCTTCTGACCGCCACCGTCGCCCTCTACATGGTGCTCGTCGCCTTCGGGAACATCACCGACTTCGGCACCAACCAGCAGTTCGTGCAGCACGTACTCGCCATGGACACCACGTTCAAGGACGAGGATCTGATGTGGAGAGCCGTCACCAGCAAGGGACTTCAGGACGCGGCCTACGTCGCCATCATCGTGTGGGAGACGATCGCCGCGCTCGTCCTGGTCTTCGGCACCTGGCTCTGGTTCCGGGGCGACGACCGCGCCCGCCGTTTCTCGACGTACGGCCTGCTCATGGTGATGCTGCTGTTCGGTGCCGGGTTCATCGGGATCGGCGGCGAGTGGTTCGCGATGTGGCAGTCGGGCGACTGGAACGGGCTGGAGGCGGCGACGCGGGCGTTCCTGTTCAGCGGTGTGGTGCTGCTGGTGGTGAACCTGCCGTCCGCCGGGGAGCGGAAGGCTAGCTGACCACCACGACCGTGGTGCCCGTCTCCCCGAAGGTCCACAGTGCGGAGCCGTCGTCCTTGCCCATGCGGATGCCGCTGGTCTGTTTTCCGGCGGCGACCGCGGGGGGCGAGGCGCCGTCCACGGCGTTGGAGAACGCGATCGACAGGCCGGACTTGGCGGCGAAGTACAGGATGTTCTCGATCTGTACGCCGTCGGAGCCGGTGGTGGCCTCGGTGCGCTGCGAGATGGTGTAACTGCCCGGGTCCGGGCTCACCGTGCCCGGCCACACCGTGAAGGAGCGGCGGGCGGCGTCGCTCGCGTCGACCAGCCACACCCGCTTCTGGCCCAGGGAGTACACGACGCGCCGCCCGGTGCCGGAGTCGTCCGGCACCGCGGCGGGCGCCGCGGACTTCGTGGGCTTCGGTGTCGCCTCCGCCGAGGCCGGGGCGCTCGGCCGGGCGGCCGTGGGGTGCGGGCCCTTGTCGGCCTGTACGGCCAGGACGACGACCGCAGCGACCGCGCCCGCCGTCAGACCGGTCACCCAGACCCACGAGGGAAGCCGTCGGGCAGGCACGGGCACGCATCTCCTCAGCTACGGGGCCCCTCCCACGAGGGGGTCTGATCATCGTACTGGGCCGGGAGGTGCGTACGGATCGCGGCGAGAGGGGCGGAAGCGGCGGCAAGGGCCGCTCCCTACGCCTCTGCCTACGTCCGTCCCGTGACCGCTCAGTCCAGCACCGGCAGCAGCTCCGGCAGATGCCCGTCCGACACGGTCGCCGCACGCTGCCGCTCCTCGGACACCTCCCCGTAGAGCGTGGTGCGCGGCCTGGCCGGCCGTCCGGCCGCGTCCGCCACGGCGATCAGGTCCTTGACCGACTTGTACGAGCCGTAGGAGGAGCCCGCCATCCGGGAGATCGTCTCCTCCATCAGCGTGCCGCCGAGGTCGTTGGCGCCCGAGCGGAGCATCTCGGCGGCCCCCTCCGTGCCCAGCTTCACCCAGCTGGTCTGGATGTTGGGGATGTACGGGTGCAGCAGCAGCCGGGCCATCGCCGTCACCGCCCGGTTGTCCCGCATCGTCGGGCCCGGGCGGGCGATGCCCGCCAGGTAGACCGGCGCGTTGGTGTGGATGAAGGGCAGCGTCACGAACTCCGTGAAACCGCCGGTGCGCTGCTGGATGCCGGCGAGGGTCCTGAGGTGCCCGAGCCAGTGCCGGGGCTGGTCGACATGGCCGTACATCATCGTCGAGCTCGACCGGATGCCCAGCTCGTGGGCCGTCGTGACGACCTCGATCCAGGTCGCCGTGGGCAGCTTGCCCTTGGTCAGGATCCAGCGGACCTCGTCGTCCAGGATCTCGGCGGCCGTGCCGGGGATCGAGTCGAGCCCGGCCTCCTTCGCCGCGGTCAGCCACTCACGGATGGACATGCCGGTGCGGGTGGCGCCGTTGACGACCTCCATGGGCGAGAAGGCGTGCACATGCATGCCCGGCACCCGCTCCTTCACCGCCTTCGCGATGTCGAAGTACGCCGTCCCGGGCAGGTCGGGATGGATGCCGCCCTGCATGCACACCTCCACCGCGCCCACCTCCCAGGCCTGCTGGGCGCGGTCGGCGACCTGGTCCAGGGAGAGGGTGTAGGCGTCGGCGTCCGTCCTGCGCTGCGCGAAGGCGCAGAAACGGCAGCCGGTGTAGCAGACGTTGGTGAAGTTGATGTTCCGCGTGACGATGTACGTCACGTCGTCGCCGTTCACCGACCTGCGCACGTCGTCCGCGATCCGCGTGAGCGCGTCCAGCGCCGGACCGTCGGCGTGAAGCAGCGCCAGCGCCTCCTCGTCGGTCAGCTTCGTCGGGTCGTCGGCGGCGGTCGCGAGGGCCTGGCGTACGTCGGTGTCGATGCGCTCGGGCACCATGCCGGGCGCGGCCGCCTCGCGCAGGGCGCCCCAGTCGCCGTAGACCTCGTCGAAGTCGTCGCGGCGGTCGGAGGTGCGGCCGTCGGTGTCGATGGTGCGGTGCAGGTCCGTACGGCCGGTGGACTCGAAGACCTCCTCGGGCTCCTGCCACGGCCGGCCCTCGACGGTCGCGTCCGGGAGGGCGAGGCCGGTCTCCGGGTCCGCGAGCGCCGCCACGTGCGGCCTCAGCCGCGGGTCCAGCCAGGGCTCGCCGCGCCGGACGAACTCGGGGTACACGCACAGCCGTTCCCGCAGCTCGAACCCGGCGGCGCGGGAGCGCTCGGCGAGTTCCTCGATCTGCGGCCAGGGGCGCTCGGGGTTGACGTGGTCGATGGTGAGGGGCGAGACCCCGCCCCAGTCGTCGATACCCGCGCCGATGAGCCGCTCGTACTCGGAGTCGACCAGGTTCGGCGGGGCCTGGATGCAGCCGCTCGGGCCCATGATCAGGCGGGCGACGGCGACCGTGGCGACCAGTTCGTCCAGTTCCGCGTCGGGCATGCCGCGCATCGCGGTGTCCGGCTTGGCGCGGAAGTTCTGGATGATCAGTTCCTGGATGCCGTGGTAGGCGCGGGATATCCGGCGCAGCGCGAAGAGCGACTCGGCGCGCTCCTCGTACGTCTCGCCGATGCCGATCAGGACACCGCTGGTGAAGGGCACCGACGAGCGGCCGGCGTCCTCCAGGACGCGCAGCCGGACCGCCGGTTCCTTGTCCGGGGAACCGTGGTGCGGGCCGCCCGGCTCGGACCACAGGCGGGTCGCGGTGGTCTCCAGCATCATGCCCATGGACGGGGCGACCGGCTTGAGCCGCTGGAAGTCGGTCCAGGTCATGACACCCGGGTTGAGGTGGGGCAGCAGCCCCGTCTCCTCCAGGATGCGGATGGAGATCGCGCGGACGTAGGCGATGGTGTCGTCGTAGCCGTGCGCGTCGAGCCACTCGCGCGCCTCCGGCCAGCGGTCCTCCGGCTTGTCGCCGAGCGTGATCAGGGCTTCCTTGCAGCCCAGGGCGGCGCCCTTGCGGGCGATGTCGAGCACCTCGTCCGGGGACATGAACATCCCGTGCCCGGCCCGGCGCAGCTTGCCGGGCACGGTGACGAAGGTGCAGTAGTGGCACTTGTCCCGGCACAGCCGGGTGAGGGGGATGAAGACGCTCTTCGAGTACGTGATGACGCCGGGCCGGCCCGCCTGTTCGAGCCCCGCGTCCCTGACGCGGGCGGCGGACGCGGTGAGGTCCTCCAGGGCCGCGCCGCGGGCCTGGAGCAGCACGGCCGCCTCGGAGGCGTCGAGAGCGACGCCGTCCCGAGCGCGTTTCAGAGCGCGACGCATGGAGTTCTCGGTGGGGCCGGTTCCGGAGGTCGCGGGAGTCGTCATCCTTCGAGCATACGGAGGGGCTCCGCCGGTTCAGCAGGGTCGGGGGTCTGGGGGCATACGGTCGTGAGTCGCTGCGGGCTCTCCGTGGCTGGTCGCGCAGTTCCCCGCGCCCCTGGGGTGGGGCACGGCACCCTCGGCTACACGTACGCCGCGCACTCGTCCAACACCCGCAGCACCTCCGCCTCCCCCGCCGGAGGCAACTGCACCACGACCTCCTCGATGCCCAGGTCGGCGTAGTACGCCAGCTTGCCCGGCGACGGATGAACCGCGTACGGCACGATCTGGAGGGCCGCCGCATCCCGCCCCGCGTCGGCCCACACGCCCCGCAGCACCGGCAGCGACTCGGACAGGCCGCGCCCCCCGATGGGCAGCCACCCGTCGGCGTACTCGCTGATGTGCGCGAACAGCTTCGGACCCGCGGCCCCGCCGATCAGCGTCCGCGGCCCGACGACCGGACCCCGCGGCTTCTGTGCGGGCTTGGGGTAGGCGTCGCTGGCCCGTACGCTCCCGAACTCCCCGTCGTAGGCGGTGGGTTCCTCCGTCCACAGGGCCCGCATCAGCGCCATCCGGTCCCGCACGAGCTCGCGCCGGGTGCGCCACTGAACGCCGTGGTCGGCGGCCTCCTCCACGTTCCAGCCGAAGCCGAGGCCGAGCGTGAAGCGGCCGCCGCTGAGGTGGTCCAGCGTCGCGACCTGCTTGGCGAGGTCGATCGGGTCGTGCTGGGCGACGAGCGTGATACCCGTGCCGAGGCCGAGCCGCTCGGTGACCGCGGCGGCCTGGCCGAGCGCCACGAAGGGGTCGAGGGTACGGCCGTACTCGGGCGGCAGGTCGCCGCCCGCCGGGTACGGGCTGGTCCGCTCGACCGGGATGTGCGTGTGCTCGGGCAGATAGAGACCGGCGAACCCGCGTTCCTCCAGCTCACGGGCGAGCCGGGTCGGGGTGATCGTCTCGTCGGTGAGGAAGATCGTCACGGAGATGCGCATGGTTCATCTGTACCGGCCCGGGGGCGAGATGTCCATACCGACTGGTCGGTAATGGTGTCGGGCCGGCCGGTGACGGCATCCGACTCCCGCCAATTCCCTGACTGTTGACGGCAGTTCACCCCCACTGGGCACACTGCTCCGCATGTGTGACGACGACGCGAGACCTGAATCGAGCCTGGGAAGACGCACACTGTTCGTGACGAGTGCCGCCGCCGCGCTTACGTTGGGAAGCGTGAGCTTCGCTTCAGCGGACGACGCGGCAGACGCGGCCGACGGGAGCCAGGAGACGAGGACGCTGCGGGGCACCCTGCCCACCGGCTCCCCCGACTTCGTGTACGTGCCCGTCGAGGTCCCCGCCGGTGTGCGGGAGATCAAGGTGGCGTACACCTACGACCGGCCTGCCGTCCCCGCGGGCACGGCGGGCAACGCCCTCGACATCGGCATCTTCGACGAGCGCGGCACCGACCTGGGCGGCCGGGGCTTCCGCGGCTGGTCCGGGGGCGCCCGCACCGAGTTCTTCCTGCGCGCCGACGACGCGACACCGGGCTACATCCCCGGCCCGGTGCGCGAGGGCACCTGGCACATCGCGCTCGGCCCCTACACCGTCGCCCCGCAGGGCCTGTCGTACGAGATCACGGTCACGCTCACCTACGGCGAGCCGGGCCGGACCGTACCCCCGAAGTACCCGCCGTCCCGGGCCAGGGGGCGGGGCCGGGCCTGGTACCGCGGCGACTGCCACCTGCACTCCTGGTACTCCGACGGCCGCCGCACCCCGGCGGAGATCGCGGCCCTCGCACGGGCGGCGGGCCTGGACTTCATCAACTCCTCGGAGCACAACACGCACGCGGCCCACCCGCACTGGGCGGACCTGGCCGGCGACGACCTGCTGATCATGCTCGGCGAGGAGATCACGACCCGCAACGGCCATGTGGTGGCCCTCGGCACCGACCCCGGCACCTTCGTCGACTGGCGCTACCGGGCCCGCGACAACCGCTTCGGCCGCTTCGCCCGCCAGATCCGCCGCGCCGGGGGCCTGGTCGTCCCGGCCCATCCGCACGCCACCTGTATCGGCTGCAACTGGAAGTTCGGCTTCGGTGAGGCGGACGCCGTCGAGGTGTGGAACGGGCCCTACACGCCCGACGACGAGGTGGCCCTCGCCGACTGGGACGGCATGCTCGTCGCGTCCGTGCGGGAGGGCGGCGGCGGCCGGGACTGGATCCCCGCGATGGGCAGCAGCGACGCCCACCGGGATCCGGACGCGGTCGGCTCCCCGCAGACGGTGGTGCTGGCCGACGACCTGACCCGCGAGGCGATCCAGGAGGGCATCCGGGCGGGCCGCTCGTACGTCGCCGAGTCCAAGAACGTCTCCGTGTCCTTCACCGCCACCGCCGGTCCCGGCCAACATGCCGACATCGGCGGCCGGTTGGAGGTCTCCCCCGACACCCCCGTGACCGTCCGCGCGGAGGTGACGGGCGCGCCGCGGTGCGTGGTGCGGTTCGTCACCGACCAGGGGGTGCTGTTCACCGGCGCGCCACTGCCGGTCGCGGGGGCGGGGGTCGTGGAGTGGCGTACGACGCCGTCCTACGCGGCTTATGTGCGCGCGGAGTTGCGGCACGAGACGGCGGCGGGGCCGTTGCCGGGGGCATTGGCGGCGTTCACGAACCCGATCTTCCTGGGGCGGCGGTGAGAGGGCTCACCGCCGGGCGCGGGAGTCCCGGCGCAGGCCGATCAGTTCGGTGACGGTGTCCAGCCAGCGGGCCGTGCGGGCGTCGCCGTCCTGACCGGGGGCGCCCTGCGCGGCCTGTGTGGCCTGTACGGCCGTCTCCAGCCAGTCCCGCAGCAGCGCCGACGCCTCCGGCGAGGGAAGCGGCTCCGACAGCTCGGCCGCGTAGGCGAGTCCGCCCGAGCGGACGATCTCGGCGACGAAGTGCAGGGACCGGGGCACGACGCCGAGCCGGTCCAGTGTCACGGCCGCCGCGACGGCACCGTCCCCGAACAGGGCGGTACGAAAGGCGTCCTGGGTCAGGCCGTAGCGCAGCAGGACGGGGATGTCGGTGGCGGCGAGGAGCTCGTCGTCGGTGCGGGTGGGTGGCATCGGGGCCTCTGTTCCGGTCCGGGTCAGCGGACGGTGATCTCGTACACGAAGTACTCCACGCGGTCGTCCGGTGCGCCGGTGGCCGTCGGGACGGGGCTCGCGGCGGGGGCGCCGCTGGGGGCGGGCGAGGCGGTGGCCGCGTCCACGTCGTCGGCGCCGTGGCAGAAGCCGTTGGGGCAGTGGAGCAGCTTCACGGTGGCCTTGCCCGCCTTCACCCCGGTGAAGTCGAAGTACTCCATGCCGTCGTCGCCGGCGTCGGTGTCCTCCCGCTTGCCGCCGTCGTCGAGGACGGCCGGGTCCGGCTTCGGGTCGGCGAGGTACCAGTTCTCGCCCATGGCCGAGCTGGCCGGGACCTCAAGGGTGAAGTCCTCGCCGGCGTCGACCGTGATGGCCCGGTCCTGGGTGCCGTAGGTCGTGGAGCCGGAACCGGAGTCGGAGGATCCGCAGGCCGTCAGGGCGAGGGCCAGTGCGGCCACGACGGCCGGTCGGCGAACCGCGGTGGGAGTACGCAAGGTCAGCATGGTCAGCAAGGTCAGTCCTGCTCGATGTAGACACGGTTGACGTTGTCGAAGCGGTCGTCGCTGGCCGCGCTGAGGTCGCCCTTGACGAAGTCCTCCTCGCTGACCCAGGTGGTGGTGCCCCACGGGTTGTAGACCTGGAGCATGTTCCCCTCCTGGCCGACGATCATCATGCCGTGGCCGACCCAGTCGCCGTTCTCGTCCTTGCCCTCGACGTTGATGGGCACGGGCTTGCCCTCGGCGACGGACTTCTCGATGTCGGTCAGGACGTCACGGCGGTCGTCGGCGCCGTCCATGTCCTGCGAATCGTAGGAGTCGCCGGTGTGCGGGCTGAGCTCCTTGTCGGAGATCTCCACCTGCCCCTCGGAGTCCATGCCGGCCGGCTTGCGGTCCCAGAGCCAGCCCTCGTTGGAACCGTCGCCCTCCTCGTGCATCCGCATCTGCTCGTCGGTGAGCCGCTCACGGAAGGCGTCCGGGGAGTCGTCGGTGCCGTCGGGGCCGCCGGTGAGTTCGAGGGCGTACACCGGGTCGACCATGGCGCGGGCGGTGACGGTGGAGGACGGCACACAAGTGGCCCCGTCCTGACTCCAGTTCTCGTCGCCGTAGGTCTGCCGTTCCTGTCCCGTACCGGAGTTGGTGGTGACCGGCGCCAGGTGCTCGCGCAGCCACTCCTCGTCCCTGCCGTGGATCTTCCCGCCGAACTCCTCGACCTCCTTCACGGAGTACCCCGCGGCGAGCGCCTTCATCAGGTACGCCCGCTCCTGCGGGGTCGCGGCGTCGGCCAACAGCCGCTCCATCCGGGCGCGTTCGCCCGGCGGCAGGCTCTCCATGCGCTGTCCGGCGCGTTCGAGGTCGTTGGCGGTGAGGATCTCGTTCAGCTCGGGGTCGCCGCCGACGTTGCTGGTGTCGGCGAGCATGAGCCGGTCCACGGCCGTGAGGTCGTCGGTCTTCAGCTTCCCGGCGCGGGCCTCGGCGGCCCACTTGTTGAGGTCGCGGGCGGCGGCACGGGCCGCGTCGTCGGCGGCGACGGCCGCCTTGTGCATCAGGTCGACGCCGTCGGCGGCGATGAACCGGGCCGTCAGCCGGTCGTTCTCCTCGCCGTCGTCCTCGTGCATGTCGTCGAAGAACCCGTCCCGCCCACCGAGCCGGCTCCTGGCGTCGTTCAGCTTCGTACGACCGTCGCCGTCCTGCTTCTGCGCGTCCTTGACGGCGTCCGCCAGCACGGTGAGCGCGCGGGCGCCGCCCTGGAAGGCCTCGGTGAGCTGAAGCACGGCACGGGCGGCCGCGGACACGGCGTCCTGCGCCAGCACGCTGGTGTCGCCGACCCACACGTCCGAGATCCCCCGGGTGGCGACGCGATCCACCCGGTCGTACAGGTTCCCGGCGTCGTCGACCTGCTCGCGGTACCGCTTCCCGAGCGATTCCAGCGTGACCGGATCCCCCTCGGGCGCGGCCACACCGAGGGCCTGGTCGATCAGATCCAGCAACGCGTTCTTGCTGTCGGCCTTGGGGATGCTCTCGCACAGGCCGGTCAGCTTCGCACGACGCCCGGTCGTGGACTCCGTCATGCCCGGCCCCTCAGTAGTCGGAGAGGGCCGAGGGACGCTCGGCGTAGGTGGGCATGGTGGTCAGGTGGCTGTCACCGGCCGGGGCGGGACCGGTCGTCAGCGAGCCGTTCCCGGTGTCCACGGCGGCCGCCCGCGTCGAGACGAGCGAGTCGCTGCCCGCGTACGCCCCCTTCGCCAGGTGCACCTTGTCCGCCAGCTCGTGCAGGGCGTCCCGCACGGTGCGGGTCTCCGCCTCCCACGCGGCCGCGAACGCGTTGAACGCCGCGGCGGAGTCCTCACCGCCGAGCGCGTCCTGCGTGTAACACGCCGCCGGCTCCACGGCCCTGCGGATCCTCTCCGCGTCGTCCCCACAGCCGTCCAACTCCTTGGCCGGCCCCGACATCCTCGCCGTCGCTACCCGGTACCCCTGCCCAGCGGCCATCGCCGTCCCCCGTCCCCGTCCCACCGAACCGTCAACTCGCCCCCCACCAACTGCAAACGGCGAGCAAAGCGATCAAGCCGACGGGAGGCTAACATGCGCCGCGGTGGCCGGATCGGGTGGGTTACGGGGTGTGCACAGGGCTTGCACATGGCGGTCTCGCGGGGCGGGGTGGGGCTCGATTCGGTAGGCGGCTCGGGTCCGGGTGGGAAACTCGGACATGATTCACGACCTGGGGCTCACCCGCCGCCGTGGCACCACCCTCCTCGTCCCGATCCTGTCCGTCTTGTCCGTTGCTTTCCTCGTCGGATGCAGCAGCGAGTCCGATGACAGGGAGAAACCGCCGAGGGATCCCAAGCCGAGCGCTTCGCCCTCCGCAACAAGCGACCAGGCGAAGGCTCTGGAAAAGCAGGCGGAAGAGGCGCTGGGCATCGGGGAGGCGGACGATCCTGGCGACCTGTTCGTGGAGTCGGGACTGGAACGGGCAAGCGACGGAATCCACACCAACTCGGGCCTGTCGAGTGGCAGGTCCTACACACTGTCAGTCGTCTGCTCGGGAGAGGGCGCGGGAGAAGGAGAGGAAGAGGTCCGCCTCACCGTGACTGCGAAGCGCCCGACGCGGCAGACCGTGACGTGCGACAGCGTCCCGGTTCGTCAACGTATTACGGACGCCCCGGCACAGATCAGGATTGATGTCGATGGTCTGGCCGGATCATCCGGGACCGTTGGCTGGCGGATCGATGAACTGGCCAAGTAGAGGTCTGGAGGTCGATGCTGCAACGGGCTTGACGATCACCGGGCAGGAGTTCCACAGCCTCACCCCGGCCACGATCAGTTCCCGTACCGCGCGCTGCTCCGCGGGAGTCCACTCGGCGCACTCACCCGCGAACAGCTTCTCGTAGGCGCTGTTGTGCACCACGCCCTGCTGGGGCAGCCGTCCGTGGACCTCGCCGAGCCCTCGGGCCAGATCCTCGAAGAAGTTCCACGCCTCCAGCACGGCACCCGAGGGGACGCGTCGGCGCGCCGGATCCTCCAGCCAGTGCTGGACACGGGCGAGTTCCAGAGTGTCGGCCTCGGAAGTGACCGGCTTCCACCCCCGCCGGCTCGCGTACACCCGCGCCTGCCGAACGGTCACGAACACCGGTACGCGACGGCGACCGGCGTCCGCCAGCGCCACCACCTGATCAGGTTCGTCACCCTCACCACCGACCCACAGAACCACCCCACCGCGACCGACCCCGCGTATCCGATACGCGTAGAGCCGCCCCCGCCCGCCATGGGGCCCGGCCCCGAACACATCTTCCTTCTCGGTCTTCGTCACGCCCTCACAGTGGCAGGCTCGGCGAGGACCGTCGTGGGCAGGGTCAGGGGGTCACGGTCCACCACCTGTGGGTCGCGGAAGTAGTAGAGAACGTCACGCCCAGGCCGGGTCACGGCCGATGGCCCGGAGGGCGTCCCGGACGACGTCCCGCTCCCCCTCCGTCAGGTCGCCGAACGCCTTCCTCGCAGGCTCGGCCTCCTCCAACGGAACGTCGTTCACGTGCCGCCGCCTCCGGTGCGGGAGTCTTCGAGGGCCGTCATGATCTCGGGCGAGTTCCGGATCAGGACCCGGTGCCTGTATGCGCGGACCACTGCTGCCGCGCCCGCGAAGTCGTTCGTCGGGGCGGCTCCTATGGCGGCCGCCAGCTCCTCCTCGAAACGCTCCCGGTCGCCCGGGAAGCCGTAGCGGCTGAGCGCACCGCGCAGGTCGTCCACGGTCCGGATCTCGGGCGGCGGCATCGCTCCACCTCCCAGCGGGGCCTGGATCACCGCGCGACCGCCCCGTCCCCGCACTCCGCCCACAGCAGCTTGCCGCCCTTCGACGCGCCCAGCTCTCGGAGCACGGAGACGCCCCAGGCGTTCGCGCAGGAGCGGACGAGGTGGAGTCCGCGGCCGTCTTCCGCGTCCAGGGCCGGGGGCGGGGGGCGGTCGCGGTCCGAGAAGCCCGGTGGGACGCGGGGGTCCGTGTCCCATACGGCGACCCGCAGGCGGCCGGGGTCGGCGGAGTGGACGCGGAGGGCGTACGGGCCCTTCGTGTGCCGGTGGGAGTTCGTCAGCAGTTCCACAGCCAGGAGCTCCGCGGTGGGTGTCAGCTCGGGCATGTCATGAGCGGCGAGGATCAGGCGTAGGGCGCCCCTGGCGACACCCGGTGCGCGGGGATCGTGCGGGAGGTGCAGGGTGTAGTTCCAGGACGGGGATACGGTGGCCATCGGAAGTCTCCGGTCACTGAGGGGAGTTGGGATCTTGCGTACGGTGCCTGGTGTCTCTGCCGCGGCGTCCCACGGTGCGCTTCCAGGCGGGGCCCTTGAGAACGAAGATAGAGGTCTCGCAAAGGAGCTTTGCGAGATTTCGAAGAATCTCAGGACTTTCTCCCTCATGTGGGTGACACAGGCCATGGGCACCCGGTAGGAGGAAGTGCCATGACAGCAAGGCCCGCTCCGACGGCACGCCGCATCCGGCTCGCGACTGAGCTGCGCAAACTCCGTGAACGTGCTGGTCTGAGTTCGACCGAGGCCGCACGGCTTCTCGGCACCAGCTCGGGTCAACTCAGCAACGTCGAGTCGGCCCGGTTCGGGGTGAGCCCCGACCGTGTCCGAGCGATGGCCAACGTCTATTCCTGCACCAATCAGCCGTACATCGACGCCCTAGTCGGCATGGCGGGTGAGAAGGCCCGCGGCTGGTGGTGGGATGCGTACCGCGAGGTCCTGCCGTCAGGGCTGCTGACGCTCGCCGAGCTGGAGCACCACGCGACGGCCATCCGTACCGCGTTCACCGCGCACATCCCCGGCATGCTCCAGACCACCGAGCACGCGCGGGAGATCTTCAGCCAGGCGATCCCGGCTCCCACCCCGCCGGAAGTGGAGCACCGTGTCTCGCACCGCATCAAACGCCAGGACGTCCTGTACCGGGAGAACCCCAATCCGTACAGCACCGTCATCCATGAGGCAGCCCTGCACATGCGGGTCGGTGGCCGACAGGTGGCGCGCGAACAGCTCCACCACCTGGTCGACATGAGCGAGCGGGAGCACATCACCCTTCGGGTACTTCCCTATGAAGTCGGGGCATTCCCCGGGTCGGGCCAATCCATCAACTATCTGTGCGGTGGCGTACCGGAGTTGGACACCGTTCAGCTGGACCAGTTCCACGGCCCCGTACTTCTGGACGCCGAGGCGCATTTGGAGAAGTACCGGCGCCTCCTGGACGTTGTCGAAGCAGCGGCTCTCGGCCCTGCGAAATCCCGGGACCTGATCCGTTCCATCGCTCAGAACCTGTGAAGGAGCCCGTATGTCCACTCCCCTCTGGCAGAAGTCGTCCTACTGCCAAGAAGGCGAAGCCTGCGTCCACATATCCAGCCCCGCCCCCTCCCCCACCACCATCCACCTCACCGAAAGCGCCGACCCGACCGCAGCAGTTCTCAGCGCCACCCCCATCGCCTTCAGCGCTCTGCTCGACGTACTGAAGGCGGCCGACCGTCCTCAGACGCCGTGATCATCCCGCCCCGTCGAGTCCCGCCACCAGCGCGTCCAGACACGCCTGCCAGCCCCGGGAGGCGCTCTCCGCGGTCGACGGATCGGTCAGGACATGGGTGAGGACGAGCAGACAGCCGGAGCCCTCGTCGCTGAGCTCGATCCTGAGGTGGTCGTCGAACTCCCGCTCCTTGCCGTCCGGGTCGTGCTCGTCGAAGGCGAAGAGTCGCGGCGGGTCGTAGTGGGTGACGGTGGCCGTGTAGGTCGTGCCCTCGCCGTCGTCGAAGGTGATCCGGCCGCCGGCCCGTGGCTCCAGCAACGTCACCCGCAACGGATACCACTGGCTCAGCTGCCGGGGATCGGTGACGGCCGCCCAGACCTTGTCCCGGCTGTGCTTCAGGTGACGTTCGCAGCGCAAAGCGGGGCGGCCGTCGATGGTGACGGTGCTGGTCTCGCTCATCGCAATCACGGCTCCTCGGCCGCCTGAGGCGGCTGTTCCTCGGGGATGTCGGGCATCGTTTCGAGATGCTGTTCCAGCAGGTCCAGGCGTTCGGTCCACAGGCGGCGATACGGCGCGAGCCAGGCGTCCAGATCGGCCAACGGCTCCGGGCGGAGCTCGTACCAGCGGCGCTGCGCCTCGGCCCGCACCGTGACGAGCCCGGCGTCGCGCAGCACCCGCAGGTGCTTGGACACCCGCGGCTGGCTCATCTCCAGCTCCTGGGCCATCTCCCCCACGAGCCACGGGCGCCCGAGCAGCAGCCCGAGCATCCGCCGCCGGGTGGGGTCGGCCAGCACATCGAACGGCAGGGACACACCCTGAATGTATCCGACTGGTTATATAACTGCAACGGCATGTAGCCGGTCGACCGGCCACGGGCCTCCGGGCTACCGCTTGCGGCCTGCCTCGATCGCGCAGACGGCTGTCAGGCAGGCGGCTGCCGCGGCCATCGAGCCGTAGAGGGCCCCGTCAAGGAGCGGACTGTTCGCGCCCTCCACCGTGCCGTCCTGATGCCTGCACGACTTCTCGAAGGGGAAGCTGCCGGTGTGCAGATCACCGCAGCGACTGGCCAGGTCCTCGTTGAGCACGCTCGCCCTGACCCAGGAGAGCCCCCATACGAGGAAGAAGATCCCGACGAAGACGCACACGGCTCCCCACAGCCGGTTCAGTCGGGCATCGCGCACGTCTGCTCCTGTCATGCGGCGGAGCGTACCGCGCGGCCCCGACCGACCTGGCTGAGCGTTTCGCCCTGACATCTGTCAGGGACCGTCGGCACCGGTGGCCCTCTAGGTTGCGGTGCGCACCGCCTCTGTCGGTCCGTCCACCGCTCCCCCCACAGGAGGAACCGAACCCATGCGTACCAAGCGCTCACTTCTCGGCGCGGTCGGCACCATGACCCTCGTGCTGGCCTCCGTCCTCGCGTCCGGTACGGCTCAGGCGGCGTCCTCCGCCGCCTCCGCCGTCGCCCCGACGATCTCACCGGCCGCCGATTCGCGGCTGGTGCCCGCCGGCAGTCACATCACCTGCGACACGGGGAACTTCTGCGCCGGCGTGTGGGACCCCACGGTCAACCAGTGGCGGGTCTTCTTCCTCTACCACTGCAACCGCTACCACCTCTCGAACTGGCAGGGCACGGGCGAGGTCGTGAACAGCCAGACCGACAACGCCCAGGCGACGACCTACGGCCAGAACGGCAACGTGATCCAGACCTTCCCGGTCAGCACCGACGCGCCCGACGTGGACTGGGACCCGGTCTGGTCGATCCGCAACTGCTGAGCCGTCCGAAGAGCCGCTGGGCCGTTCTACTCGTCGCTGTCGAACGCCATGTGCAGGTGGTCCCTGTGCGCCCGGTCCGTGAAGAAGACCTCGCCGCCCCTGCCCAGCAGCCGCGGGCCGCCCACCCGGTACGCCCCCGCCCTCGCCGCCGCTCGCATGAAGCCGTCGATCAGGGCGTGCGGGGTGGTGGGGTCGCTCACCGGTCGGCCGTTCACCGCCCAGACGTCGAAGGCGCGCATGCGGGTGTGGTCGCTGAGGCGGCTCGTGCCGAAGACGTTCCGCGGGTGGCCCGTGTGGACGACGCTGACGTCGATGTCGTAGGACTCGGCGAGGGTGAGCAGGGCCCGGAGCGGGGCGGGGTGCAGGTGGCCGGCGCGGATGTCGGCGTCGGCGGCGGGCGGGAGGTGGATGTGGTCGTGGGTGACGGTCCGCCGGATCAGGGCGCCGGGGCGGGCGAGGGGGCGCCCGGGGCGGGAGGGGTGGAGGTCGCACACCTGCCAGCCGGAGGGCGCGCGGGTCAGGCGTACGTCGACCGTGGCGCCGCCGTCCTCGACGGAGCCGTCGGCCGCCCGCCGCCACTGCCGTAGCGGGACCAGGACGCTGGCGTGGTCGCCGGCCAGGCCGCCGTACTGGGCGGCGATCACCCGGACCGTGGCCTCGGGGGCGGGGGTGAGCAGCGGGGCGGCCCTGGCGACGAGATGCGCCGCCCCGGCGGGGGGTACGCCCCGGTTCCGGGCCCGCTCCCGCGCGGGGCCAGGCCCTTGCTGTCCCCGGGGCCAGGTGCCGAGGGCCTCCAGGAGCCGTACCGCCGCGCCCTTGGCCCGCGGCTCGACCTCCGTGCGGGCGAGGGGCCACGGGGAGGGGGCGGGGAGCGGGGGCTCCGGGGGGATCGTGGGGGTTCCCCGGGGCCCGCGTGAGGGCGCGGGGGTGTCGGATGACGACGCACCGGCGCTCGCCGTCGCCCCCGGCTCACCGCCGCCACCGAGGCCACGGTCCGTGTGATCGCCGCCGTCCGACGTGCAGCCAGCCGCGCCGAATCCGGCAGCGGCGGCGGCCAACAGCAGGGTGCGCCTGGCTGGTTCGGTCACCCTCCAGGGTCGCGCCGGGGGCGCCGGAGCTGTCAAGGAGGGGCTACGGCACCATCGACAGCAGCACCCGCACCGGACCACGAGCGCCACGCACACCCCAGAAGCACGGGCAAGCCCACACCCCGGGCGTACACCCGAGCGCACCCCCAGGAGGCCCGCCCATGTCCCGTCGAGCCGAGCAGAAGTACCGGATCGCCACCGCCTTCCAGCGCCGGTTCAATCCGCTCCTGCGCCGCCTGCCCCTCCAGACCGTGCTGGAGACCACGGGCCGCACGTCCGGGCTGCCGCGCCGGACCCCGCTGGGCGGGCGGCGCGTCGGGGACTCCTTCTGGCTGGTCTCGGAGTTCGGCGAGCGGTCGCAGTACGTCCGCAACATCCAGGCCGATCCGAGGGTGAGGGTGCGCATCAACGGGCGGTGGCACACCGGTACGGCCCATCTGCTCCCCGACGACGACCCCATCGCCCGTCTGCGCACCCTGCCCCGCTTCAACAGCACGGCGGTACGGGCCATAGGGGCGGGTCTACTGACGGTACGGGTGGACCTGGACGGCCCCCGCCCCTGACGCCGGGGCCGGGGCCGGGGCTCACCCCACCCGCGCGTACACCTCCCGCACCAGCTCGGTCACGGTCTCCGGCACCCGCAGCGTCGGCAGATGGTCGCACTCCGCCGCCCGGACCAGCCGGCAGCCCGGGATCGCCTCCGCCATCGCCTCGTTGCAGCGGATCGTGCGGGGCTCGTCCTGCTCGCCGAGGAGGAGCGCGCAGGGCAGGGACAGTTCGCCGAGGCGGGGGAAGGCGGGCGGTTCCTCGGTGACGTGGCCGTAGGTGGTGAACCAGGCGGGGATCGCGGCCCGGATCAGGGTCGCGGCCTCGGTGTCGGGGGGTGTGCCCGCCGCGCCCCAGACGCGCAGGGAGAGGGCGAAGAGGCCGTCCATGTCACCGGCCTGCGCCAACTCGGCGATCTGTGCGGTCAGTTCCTTGTTCTCCAGCTCGGGGTACCCGGTGACACCCGGCACCAGCAGGACCAGCCCCGCGACCCGCTCCGGCTCGTTCAGCGTCCCGCTGACCGCCGTCGACCCGCCCATGCTCGTCCCGACGAGCACGGCCCGCGCGACCCCGAAGTGGTCCAGGACCGTCTTCAGGTCCCCGGCGGCGGAGTACGACACCGTCGGCGCCGGAGACCGCCCGAACCCCCGGGCGTCGTACCGGATGACCCGCCGCCCCACGGCCAGCGCGGGCAGCACCGGTTCCCACACCCGAGAATCGGCGACCCCGGGATGCAGCAGGACCAGCGGCACCCCCTCCCCGCCCGTGTCGTCCGCCCAGACCTCGCCGCCCTCGACGCGCACCATGGTTTCCATACGGCGAACTGTGCCCGGCCGCCCGCCCGGCCACCAGGAAGCCGTCGGCCAAGCCCTCCGTCCGGCGGCCGGTCCCTCACCCCGGCCACACGATCGCCTGCACCTCGCTGTACGCGTGCAGCGCGTAGGAGCCGACGTCCCGGCCGACTCCGCTCTTCTTGAAGCCGCCGAAGGGGGCCTCCATGTTGCGGCCGACGGTGTTGACGCCGACGCCGCCGGCCCGCAGTTGCCGGGCGACGCGGAAGGCGCGGGCGACGTCGGCGGACCAGACGTAGTCGATGAGGCCGTAGTCGGTGTCGTTGGCCAGTTCCACGCCCTCCTCCTCTTCCTCGAAGGGGAGGACGCAGACGACGGGGCCGAAGATCTCCTCGCGGGTGACCCGCATGTCGGGGGTGCAGTCGGCGAGGAGGGTCGGGGCGATGTAGAAGCCGCTGTCCAGCGCCGGGCGTTCGCCGCCCGCCGCCACCGTGGCGCCTTCCTTGCGGCCCAGTTCGACGTACGACTCCACCCGGTCCCGGTGGGCGGCCGAGATCACCGGGCCGACCACCGTGTCGGGGGCCGAGGGGTCGCCCACCTTCAACCGGCCCGCGTATCCGGCGAGTTGCTCGACCAGGCGGTCGTACACGCCCCGCTGGGCCAGTACCCGGGTCGGTGCGGTGCAGATCTGGCCACTGTAGAAGGAGAAGGTGGTGCCGATACCGGCGACGGCGGAGGCGAGGTCGGCGTCGTCGAAGACGACCGCCGTGCCCTTGCCGCCCAGTTCCAGCAGCTGGCGTTTGATCGCGCGCCCGCAGACCTCGCCGATGCGCTGCCCCACGGCCGTGGAGCCGGTGAAGCTGACCATGTCGACGTCGGGCGAGTCGACGGCCGCCTCGCCGACCGCGACCGACCGGCCGCTGACGACGTTGACGACTCCTGGCGGTGCCCCGGCCGCCTCCAGGGCCTGAGCCATGCGGTAGACGGACAGCGGGTCCTGCGGGGCGGGCTTGACGACGACCGTGTTGCCCATGGCCAGGGCGGGGGCGACCTTGCCGACCGGGTTGGCCCAGGGGTTGTTGTAGGAGGTGATGCAGGTGACGACCCCGACGGGCTGGCGGACGGCGAGGGCACCCATCACGGCCGCCTTCCCCATCGGTCCGGCCTCGTTGATCTGCGGCGGGATCGCCCACTCGGCGGGTTCGACGCGGGCGTAGCGCTGGAAGCGGGCGGCGGCGACCCCGACCTGGAGGGACCGCGCGGTGCCGGCGGTCGCGCCGGTCTCCGCCCGGGCGAGGTCGGCGTACTCCACGAACCGCGACCGGATGAGCTCGGCGGCCCGCGCGAGGACGGCCGCCCGCTCCTCCGGCTTCGTCCTCGACCACGGCCCGGAGGCCTCGCGGGCCGCGGCACAGGCCGCGTGCACCTGATCCCGCGAGGCCTCCGGCGCCCACCCGACGGTCCGCTCGGTCGCCGGGTCGATCACCTCGTAGTGGCCGCCGTCCGGCTCCACCCAGGAGCCCCCGACGAACAGCCGCTGCTCCTCGGTCACTTGGTCGCCACCGTCCGGGTGTCCCGCCCCGAGCGCAGCACCTGCCCCGGCACGGCCCCGCTCACCACGTCGTCGCGGATCGCCTCGACGCCGTTGACCCACACGGCCCGGACGCCGATGGCCTTGGCGTCCAGCCGCGGGCTGTCTCCCGGCAGGTCGTGCACCAGGGTGGCCGTGCCCGCGGCGATCCGTTCCGGGTCGAAGAGGACCAGGTCCGCATGGAAGCCCTCCCGGATCCGGCCGCGCTCGCGCAGCCCGAAGAGCCGCGCCGGGTCGTCGGTCAGCATCTTCACGGCCTGTTCCAGGCTCGCCAGCCTCCGCCCGCGCAGACAGTCACCGATGAAGCGCGTGGTGTACGGCGCTCCGCACATCCGGTCCAGGTGCGCGCCCGCGTCCGAGCCGCCGAGCAGGACGTCCTCGTGCTGCCAGGCCTCGGCGCGCATCGACCAGGACGCCGGGTCGTTGTCGGTCGGCATCGGCCACAGGACCGTGCGCATCTCGTCGGCCGCGCAGATCTCCACCAGGCACTCCAGCGGCTCCTGGCCGCGTTCCGCCGCGATGTCCTCCACGACCCGTCCGCTCAGGCCCCGGTTGGCCTCGCTGTAGGTGTCGCCGATGACGTAGCGCCCGAAGTTCGTCAGCCGCCGGAAGACCCCGGCCTCCTTGGACCCGGCCCTCTCCAGCATCTCGGCCCGCACGGCCGGATCGCGCAGCTTCTCGATCCGCTCCGGGACGGGCAGCCCGAGGACCGGCCCCCATCCGGGGATCAGGTTCAGCGCGCAGAAGGTTCCGAGGGACATGTTCATCGGCGTCAGGATCGGCATCGTCAGCGCCACGACCCGGCCGCCCGCCTTCCGCGCCCGCTCACTCGCCAGCAACTGCCGGGGCACCCGCTCCGGGACGGACGAGTCGATCGTCAGCACGTTCCAGTTCAGGGGCCGCCCCGCCGCCGCGCTCATCTCCACGAACAGCTCGATCTCCGCGTCACTGAACTGATCCAGGCACCCGGCCACGATCGCCTCGATCTGGGTCCCCTCGTGCTCCCCGACCGCCTTCGACATCGCCAGCAGTTCGGCGGGCAGCGCGTGCCGCGAAGCGACCGGCTTCCCGTCGCCGTCGGAGTGCGTGGACGACTGCGTGGTGGAGAACCCCCAGGCCCCGGCGTCCATCGCCTCGTGCAGCAGCCGCAGCATCGCGTCCAGCTGCTCCGGGCTCGGCTGCCCGCCGACCGCCTCCGCCCCCATCACATACCGCCGCAGCGCGCAGTGCCCCACCATGAAGCCCGCGTTGACCGCGATCCGCCCCTCCAGGGCGTCCAGATACTCCCCGAACGAACTCCAACTCCACGGCGCCCCCTCCTCCAGCGCCACCAGGGACATCCCCTCCACCTTCGACATCATGCGGCGGGTGTAGTCGGCGTCCCCGGGACGGTCCGGATGCAACGGCGCGAGCGTGAACCCGCAGTTCCCGGCCGCGACCGTCGTCACCCCGTGGTTGAGGGAGGGCGTCGCATACGGATCCCAGAACAGCTGAGCGTCGTAGTGCGTGTGCGGGTCGACAAACCCGGGCGCGAGCACGAGCCCGTGAGCGTCCTCGGTGGTCCGGGCTTCCTCGCTGACCGACCCGATGACGGCTATGCGTCCGTCGCGTATGCCGACGTCGGCGGTGTAGGCGGGCGCGCCCGTGCCGTCAACGACGGTCGCCCCCTTGATGACGTGATCGAGCATGAGGCTTGCCTCCTTGGATGCCGGGCCGCTGCCCCTACCTCAGGGGCGCGGGGCTGTATCGATATGCGGCTCCGCCGCGTGGGCGCGACCAGCCACAAACGGCCTTCAGACCGCAACGGCGATCAAGAGGCAGCCCGGAACCGCGTAGTCCGATGCACAGGATCCGTATCGATCTTCGGAATCACGTGCTCCCCGACCAACCGAATCGTCTGCAACGTCTCCTCCTTCGGCACCCCCACCGGCAACCCGAAACTGATCTGATCCGCCCCCGCCTGCTCCCACCGCTTGCACTGCCGCAGCACCTCGTCCGGATCCCCGCAGATCAGGAGCTCCTCCTGGATCATCATCTCGATGAACTCCTCGGTGTACGGAGGCAGCGTCTGCGGCCACACGGGGAACCCCTCGGGCCGCGGGAACGTGTCGTGGTACCGGAACACCAGCGAGGGCAGATAGTGCAGGTCGCCCTCGACGGCGATCCGCACGGCCTCCTCGTGCGTCGGCGCGCAGATGGCCGTGGTGGTCACCATCACGTTGTCGTTGACGAAGGCGCCCACCGGCTCCGCGTCCACGATCGCCGTCTTGTACTGCTCCAGCACCCACTCCATGTCGGAGACCTTCTGCACGCTGAAGCCGAGCACCCCCAGCCCCTTGCGCGCGGCCATGGCGTACGACGGCGGCGACCCGGCGGCGTACCACATGGCCGGGTGGGACTTCCCGTACGGCTTGGGCAGCACCTTGCGCGGGGGCAGGGACCAGTACTTGCCCTGGAAGCCCTCGTACTCGTCCTGGAGCCACATCCTGGGGAACTCGGCGATGGTCTCCTCCCAGATCTCCTTGGTGTGGTTCATGTCGGTGATGCCCGGCAGGAACCCGAGGATCTCGTGGGAGCCTGCGCCCCGGCCGCTGCCGAACTCGAAGCGGCCCTCGGTCAGGTGGTCCAGCATCGCCACCTTCTCGGCGACCTTCACGGGGTGGTTGACCTGGGCGAGCGGGTTGAAGATGCCGGAGCCGAGGTGGATCCGCTCGGTGGCGTGCGCCAGGTAGCCGAGGTAGACGTCGCTGGCGGAGAGGTGGGAGTACTCCTCCAGGAAGTGGTGCTCGGAGGCCCAGGCGTACTTGAAGCCGGACCGGTCCGCCTGGATGACGTACTCGGTCTCCTCCATCAGCGCCTTGTGCTCGGCGAGCGGGTCGGTCTCGGCGCGCTTGCCCACGTATCCCTGTACAAAGAGCCCGAATTCCAAGGAGGTTCACCGTCCCCAGTTGTTTCTGACACATCGTCAGATAGGCGATCTGCCGCCGACTGTGGCACCGGGCGCATGCACCGTCAATAGCTGACGGCCAGTCAGCCGGACTCCCGGCCGGTCTCTCGGCCGGACTCTCAGCCGACGGAGACCCCCGCGAGCCAGCCCCCGTCGATCACGAACGGCTGCCCGGTGATGTAGGAGGAGTCCGCGCAGCTGAGGAAGAGCGCGAGGCGGGCGACCTCCTCCGGCTTCCCGATCCGCCCGAGGGGGACGACCTTGCGGTAGAAGCGGTCGAGCCCCCGGGAGGCCGCCTCGCCGTCCACGTCGGGATCGAGGAGCGCCGGATTCGACATCGCCGTGTCGATGGCGCCGGGGCACATCGCGTTGACCCGGATGCCGCGCCGGGCCAGTTCCAGGGCGGCGACCCGGGTGAGGCCGAGGACCGCGTGCTTGGTGGCCGCGTAGGCGCCGACGCCCGCCATTCCGGTCATCCCGGTGTAGGAGGCGGTGTTGACGATCGTGCCGCCGTCGGACATGACGGGCGCCACGGTCCTGATGCCGAGGAAGCAGCCGAGCTGGTTGACCTCGACGATCCGCATGAACTCGTCGAGGGGCGTGTCGACGAGGGTGTTGAAGCGGAGGATGCCGGCGTTGTTGACGAGCCCGTCGATGCGGCCGTACGCGTCGACGGCGGCCCGCACCGCCGCCCGCCAGTCGTCCTCCCGCCGCACGTCGAGGGAGACGTACAGCGCCCCGACCTCGTCGGCGAGTTCCTTGCCCCGGTCGTCCAGCACGTCCGCCACGACGACCTCGGCACCCTCCGCGCGGAACAGCCGGACCTCCTGTTCCCCCTGCCCGCGTGCCGCGCCGGTGACGAGGACGACACGTCCGTCCAGCTTGCCCATGCGAACCCCCTCGGGATCGGTGGATACGGGCATCGTAGCGCCGGATCTGACGGTTCGTCAGGTGACCGAGGGGTAGGGACATTTGACTCTGCCCATACCGTCGCCCGGCCTCAATAATCTCGCCCATGGCCAAGCGCAAACTACGCAACAGAAAAGTCAGGCTCGTGGCGATCGGGGCGGCACTCGCCACGGGAGGTGCCGTCGTCACCCTTCTTCCCTCCGCGAACGCGGCGGAGGAGAAGAAGGACGAGAAAACGCCCGAGCAGATCATGTCGATGTGTCACAGGTCCGCTGTGATCAACGGCCAGCAGCGGTCGGTGCGCGATTTCAACGCCGGCTTCGGGGACGGTTTCGCCGCCGACAACTGCGATTTCGTGGAGACGAACTTCGAGACCTTCGACGGTCCCGCCGAGAAGTCCTCCATCGACTTCCCCAACTGCGAGCCGAACGCCACCGAGCCCGCCAAGGTCTCGGTCACCTGGTCGGCGACGGTCGGCCAGGGCAAGGGCAAGTACACCGTGACCCAACAGGGCGGCGGCGCGGGGATCTTCGGATTCCTCAGCGGGTCCTGGCTCAAGCACAAGGGCACCCTCGACATGACGGTCGCCTCGGTGACCGCGGGCGACACCGAACAGCGGGAGGTGCCGGTCGGCAAGGTCCTGCACATGGAGTTCACGCCGAAGATCCAGCGCATGACCGGCGAGTGGCGCGTACGGATCGACGCCTTCCCGGGCAGCTTCGCCGTGAACCCCTCCCCGGAGAAGAACTTCGTGGCACCCGAGGTCGTCGAGGGCCCCGTGATCCTGCCCGGCGCCGCGGGCGCCCCCGGCATCGCGGACGGCACGTCCAGGGCCGTCCTGACCGACTGCTGATCCCGCCCCACCACCACGTCCCCCACCACCACTTCCCCCACATCACAGGAGACACCCATGCCGAGAAGGCATCGGAGCAAGAAGAAGCGCCTCACCCTCGTCCTGGCCCCGCTCGCGGCCGTCGCCGTGGCCGTGCCGCTGATGAACCAGGCGGGCGCCGCGACCCCCGACGAGGTGACCGCCGACTGCGCGGCGGACGCGGACACGCTGGAGAACTGCGAGTTCGTCGACGTCCAGTTCAAGCGGAACGGCCTCGGCCCGAACCAGCGGGTCTCCGCGGTGACGGACAACTGCGGTACGACGGGCACGGCGTCGAAGACGTTCAACGTGAGCACGTCCGTCACCAGGACCATCCAGCTGGAGGACGGGTTCACCGCCGCCGCGGACACCAAGATCGGGAACTCGGTCTTCGAGATCGGCGTCAAGTTCAACACGTCGGAGATCAACATCACGCGTGACGACAAGACGACGGCCTTGCAGTTCAGCCGCACGGACACCGTGCAGGCGGACAGCATCGGCTTCTTCATGTGGTCCGCCAAGCGCACCGACGTGAGCGGATTCCTCAGGGCCACCTACAAGGAGGAGCAGAACGGCCAGAAGGTCTTCTTCTCCCCGAGCGAGGGCGCCACGAGCGTGCACGTCTTCTATCCGCAGATCCTGAAGAACGGAACGCCCGACGGGCGGCTGTGGCTGCGGAACGTGAAGTGCGGCACTCCCGAGGCCTCCGGCCTTCGGAATTCCACGCGCGCCCTCAGGTCCGAACCGGGATTCGGCGCGGGTGGCGAGAACGTCACCGATGTCGACATACCGCTGACGGAGATTCCGGCGCCGTAAGGACCCTCAAGGGCCTGTCCGGCAGGTTTTCAGGTGCGAAGCACGGGCGCGGCTCCCAGCCATCGCAGGACCGCGTCCGTGCTTCCGCGTGCGTCGAGCTTGGCGTAGATGTTGCTGAGGTTGTTGCGCACGGTCTTCTCGCTCAGTCTCAGGCGCAGCCCGATCTCCTGGGCGCCGAGGCCCGTCGACAGCAGCTCCATGATCTGCCGTTCGCGCGGGGACAGCAGCCCGCGCAGCCGCTCCATCGCCTCGCCGCCCGCGGTCAGGTGCCGGGCCCCCTCCCGCAGGGCGGCGCAGGCCGCCGGGGAGAGGTAGGTGTGGCCGAGGGTGGCGCCGAGCACGGCCGAGGAGAGCATGCAGGTGCAGTAGTCGCCCGCGACGAGGTAGCCGGCGCCGTCGCGGAACACCTCGACGATCGTCTCGGTGTTCCGGCGCGGGCTGACGACGATCACCGGGACGCTCGTGGCCCCCAACTCCCGTAAGGCTTTGGTGGGTTCGTCGCAGCGCAGGACGACGACGTCCACGCTGTCGGGGACCCGGAAGGGCGGGGTCAGGCGCACCACCCGGCCCACGTGCGGATCGTCCGGGGCCGGCCAGTCGTCGTGCGGCCACTCGCCCTCCGCGCAGGCGAGAGCGACACGGACTCGCTCGACCGGGGGTCGCTGGGAGGATCGCACGTCACGTGTCCTTCCGCCGGAACTGTCACGTCCGTACGTCCGTACATACGTGACCCGGCGTGGACATGTTCAAGTTTTCAAGAGTTGCGGGGCCACCTGCTCCCCGAACGCCGTGATCTGGTCGGTGAGTTCGGTACGGCTCCGGCTGCGGAACCGCACCTGGAGCTGGTCCACGCCCATCGCGGAGTACGCCCGCAGCGACTCGGCGAGTTCCCGCGGAGGCCCGGCGAGGGTCCGCCGCCCGACGTCCCAGCCGGGCTCGCCGACGTACAGCGGCTCGGCGATCG
Source organism: Streptomyces lincolnensis (assembly GCF_001685355.1). Lineage (GTDB taxonomy): Bacteria > Actinomycetota > Actinomycetes > Streptomycetales > Streptomycetaceae > Streptomyces > Streptomyces lincolnensis. The sequence goes on from NZ_CP016438.1 coordinate 4,434,119, forward strand.
CGCCGACCGTGAGGGGTTGCTCGATCCCCGCCTCCGCCCGCAGCCGCCGCAGCCCGGCGATCTGCGCGGGCAGCCGGTCCCGCGGATCACCCTGCGGCAGCCAGCCGTCCCCCTTGAGGGCGGCCCGGCGGACGGCGGCGGGGGACGATCCGCCGATCCAGAAGGGGACGCGTTCCTGGGCGGGCCTGGGCCGCTGGCCGAGGCCCTCGAAGTCGTAGAGCTTGCCGTGGTGTTCGGGGAACTCCTCGGGCCCGAGGGCGGCCCGCAGCGCGTCGACGCACTCGTCCAGTACGGCGCCGCGCCGCCCGAAGTCGACGCCCAGCGCCTCGAACTCCTCCCGGACGTGCCCGGCCCCGACCCCGAGGATCAGCCGCCCCCCGCTGAGGTGATCGAGGGTGGCGTACTGCTTGGCGGTCAGCAGGGGATGCCGTAGGCCCACGACCGCCACATGGCTGAGCAGCCGCACCCGCTCGGTCACGCCCGCGAGGAAGGCGAGGGTGGCGACGGGGTCGTACCAGACCGTGCTCATCGCGGGCGCGAGGCGGCGCGGGATCGCCACGTGGTCGCAGGAGGCGAGGTAGGCGAACCCGGCCCGGTCGGCGGCGCGGGCGATCTCGACGAGGTCGGCGGGGCCGGCGCCGGCCTCCCAGGGTTCCGCGTAGATCGTGCTCTGGGACTGGACGGGGAGCTGGATGCCGTACTCCACGGCGACGACCCCCTTGAGGGTGTGGGGTGAGGGGATATGGAGGGCGCGGGGGCCGAGGAGCGAGGCCCGCGCGCCCGTGGAGGACGGCCCACGGGGGGCCGTCGTCGGTCGTCACAGGGTGGACGGATCCCACAGGCCGTCCGGTGTCAGGCCCAGCAGCTCGATCGCGTTGCCCCGTACGATCCGCTCCACCACCTCCGCGTCCAGGTGGCCCATCTGCGCCTCGCCGACCTCGCGGGACTTCGGCCAGGTGGAGTCGGAGTGCGGGTAGTCCGTCTCGTACAGCACGTTGCCGACGCCGATGGAGTCCAGGTTCCGCAGCCCGAAGGCGTCGTCGAAGAAGCAGCCGTAGACGTGCTCGGTGAAGAGTTCGGACGGTGGCCGGTGGACCTTGTCGGCGACGCCGCCCCAGCCGCGGTTCTCCTCCCAGACGACGTCGGCGCGCTCCAGGATGTACGGGATCCAGCCGATCTGGCCTTCCGCGTACATGACCTTGAGGTTGGGGAAGCGCTCGAACTTGCCGCTCATCAGCCAGTCGACCATCGAGAAGCAGCAGTTGGCGAAGGTGATGGTGGAGCCGACGGCGGGCGGGGCGTCGGCGGAGGTGGACGGCATGCGGCTGGAGGAGCCGATGTGCATGGCGACCACCGTGCCGGTCTCGTCGCAGGCGGCGAGGAAGGGGTCCCACGCGTCGGTGTGGACGGAGGGCAGGCCGAGGTGCGGGGGGATCTCCGAGAAGGCGACGGCACGGGCCCCGCGGGCGGCGTTGCGGCGGACCTCGGCGGCGGCGAGCTCGGCGTCCCAGAGCGGGATGAGCGGGAGGGGGATGAGCCGTCCCCGCGCGTCGGGGCCGCACCACTCCTCCAGCATCCAGTCGTTGTAGGCCTGGACGCAGAGCAGGCCCAGCTCGTGGTCCGCGGCCTCGGTGAAGGTCTGGCCGCAGAAGCGCGGGAAGGTCGGGAAGCAGAGCGCGGACTGGACGTGGTTGACGTCCATGTCGGCGAGGCGGGCGGGCACGTCGTAGGAACCCGGCCGCATCTGCTCGTAGGTGATGATCTCCAGCTTGATCTCGTCCCTGCTGTATCCCACGGCCGTGTCGAGGCGGGTGAGGGGCCGGTTCAGGTTCTCGTAGACCCACCAGTCGCCGATCGGTCCGTCGTCGCCGGGGGCGCCCATCACGGGCCGGAACCGGCCGCCGAGGAAGGACATCTCCTTCAGCGGTGCGCGGACTATGCGCGGGCCGGTGTCCAGGTACTTCTTCGGGAGCCGGTCCTGCCAGACGGTGGCGGGCTCCACGGTGTGGTCGTCGACGGAGATGATCAGGGGGAAGGTCGCGTCGTTCTCCATGCTGGTCTCCATGGCGCTCACGGTAGCGCCGATCTGACGGTCCGTCAGCTGTGTGGACCGGCCCCGGTTCCGTCCGAACCGCCCCTGGTCATGACGGTTCCTGTGCGGACGTGTGCGGAGAGTGTGTGAGGGCCTTGTGATATACCGCGCGTCTGCCTGTGATGGCTCCCTGCACAGCTGACGCATCTGCCATGAACAAGGCAAACTGGCGGGGTCGCACAGTGACCTAGGGGGACGACGGTGATGGACGGTGTACCGCGCGTGCCGCAGCAGTGGCGTCCCGGCTCCGAGGAGGAGGCGGTGACCGTGCCGCTGCGCTTCGGCGTGCTCGGACCCGTACGTGCCTGGCGCGGCGAGGAGGCGCTGAGTACCGGTTCCCCCCAGCAACGCGCCCTGCTGGCCGCCCTGCTGCTGCGCGAGGGCCGCACGGCGACCGCGGGTGAGCTGATCGACGCCCTGTGGGGCGAGGAGCCGCCCTCGCAGGCGCTGGCCGCGGTGCGCACGTACGCCTCCCGGCTGCGCAAGGTGCTGGACGCCGGGGTCATGGTGAGCGAGTCCGGCGGGTACGCGATCCGCGGGCTGCCCGAGGGCGCCCTCGACCTGGCCGTCGCCCAGGACCTGGCGACCGAGGCGGAGAAGGCGAGGAACGCCGGGGACCTGTGCCACGCGCGGGACGTCCTCGGCCGGGCCCTGGCGCTGTGGGACGGCGAGGTGCTCGCCGGGGTGCCGGGCCCGTACGCGGAGGCCCAGCGCGTCCGCCTGGAGGAGTGGCGGCTGCAACTCCTCGAATCCCGCCTGGACATGGACCTGGAGCAGGGCTGCCACGCGGAGGCGATCTCCGAACTGACCGCCCTGACGGCCGCGCACCCGCTGCGCGAGCGCCTGCGCGAACTCCTGATGCTGGCCCTCTACCGCAGCGGCCGCCAGGCCGAGGCCCTGGCGGTGTACGCGGACACCCGCCGGCTCCTCGCCGACGAACTCGGCGTCGACCCGCGGCCCGGGCTGAGCGAACTCCAGCAGCGCATCCTCCGGGCCGACCCGGGCCTCGCGGAGCCCTCGGCCCCGCGGGCGGAGCCCCCGGTGGCGCCGGTCAGGCCCGCCCAGCTCCCGGCCACCGTCCCGGACTTCACCGGCCGCACGGCCTTCGTCTCCGAGCTCGGCGCGGTGCTGGCCTCCGCCGAGGGCCGGGTCATGGCGGTGTCGGCGCTGGCCGGCATCGGCGGCGTCGGCAAGACCACCCTCGCGGTGCACGTCGCCCACCAGGCCCGGACCGCCTTCCCGGACGGCCAGCTGTACGTCGACCTCCAGGGCACCGGCGCCCGGGCGGCCGAACCGGAGACGGTCCTCGGCTCCTTCCTGCGGGCGCTCGGCACCGCCGACTCCGCGATCCCCGACTCCCTGGAGGAACGGGCGGCGCTGTACCGCTCGGTCCTGGACGGCCGCCGGGTGCTGGTGCTGCTGGACAACGCGCGCGACGCCGCCCAGATCCGGCCGCTGCTGCCCGGCACCGCGGGCTGCGCGGCCCTGATCACCTCCCGGGTCCGGATGGTCGACCTCGCCGGGGCACACCTGGTGGACCTCGACGTGATGTCCCCCGACGAGGCCCTGTCCCTGTTCACCAAGATCGTCGGCGAGGAGCGGGTGGGCGCCGAGCGGGACGCCGCGCTGGACGTGGTGGCGGCCTGCGGCTTCCTGCCGCTGGCGATCCGTATCGCCGCCTCCCGTCTCGCCGCCCGCCGCACCTGGACGGTGTCGGTGCTCGCCGCCAAGCTGGCCGACGAGCGCCGCCGCCTGGACGAACTCCAGGCCGGCGACCTCGCCGTCAAGGCGACCTTCGAACTCGGCTACGGCCAGCTGGAGCCCGCCCAGGCCCGCGCCTTCCGCCTGCTGGGCCTGGCCGACGGCCCCGACATCTCCCTGGCCGCCGCCGCGGCGGTGCTCGACCTCCCCGTGGAGGACACCGAGGACCTGCTGGAGGCCCTCGTCGACACCTCCCTGCTGGAATCGGCGGCTCCCGGCCGCTACCGCTACCACGATCTGGTCCGGCTCTACGCGCGTGCGTGCGCCGAGCGGGACGAGTGGCCGCCGAGCGAGCGGCACGCGGCGATGTCCCGGCTGCTGGACTTCTACCTGGCCACGGCGGCCGGCGGCTACGTCCTGGAGCGCCCCGGCGACCGGCTCGTCGACCACCTGGCCACCCCCGAGTACCCGGGCCTGTCCTTCGCCGACCGGCACCGGGCGCAGGACTGGCTGTACGCGGAGGCGGTGTCCCTGCTGGCCTGCGTCCGCCAGTGCGCGGGCACGGACCTGCTCAGGCGGGCGGTGGACGTGCTGTGGGCGGCGGTGGACCTGGCCGAGTCGGGCACCAACTCCAAGGCGTACGAGCAGGTCGCCTCGGCGCTGCGCGAGGCGGCCCGGGAGGCCGGTGACCGGCGCGCGGAGGCGCGGGCGCTGATCACCCTGGCCTACGCGCACAGCGTCACCGGCCGCTTCGACCTGGCCGACGAGGAGGCCTCCCGGGCCCGGGAGCTGACCGCCGGCTCGCACGACCCGCTGGCGAGCTGCTGGTCGTCCAACATCCTCGGCGTGATCGCGCTCTACCAGAGCCGCCACGACGACGGCGAGGCCCATCTCGCCCGCGCCATCGAGGGTTTCCGGTCCTGCGACGACCGCCCCGGCGAGGCGAGCGCCCTGTGCAACCTCTCCCGCATCCACCTGGCCACCGGCCGCACCGAGAGCGCGGTGGCGCTGGCCCGGCAGGGCACGCAGATGTACGACGCCATGGGGCACGCCCTCAAGGGCGCCAACGGCCGCTACGCCCTCGGGCTCGCCCTCACCCAGCACGGCACGCTGCCGGAGGCGGCGGCCCGGCTCCAGGAGGCGCTGACGGTGTTCCGGGACAGCCGGCAGCGGCTGTGGGAGGGCATGTCCCTGTTCCGGCTCGCGGAGGTCGACCTCGCCGCCCGGCGCCCGGCGCAGGCCGCGTCGAACGCCGAGACGGCGCTGACCGTGCTGCGCGGCATCGGCGGCGAGTGGCGTCGGGCCAACGTGCTGGTGGTCCTCGGTCACGCGCTGAACGGCATCGGGCAGGTCGGCCGCTCCCAGGTCTGCTGGCGGGACGCGCTGGAGGTGTTCGAGGCGCTGGGCGCCCCCGAGGCCGACACGGTCCGCTCCCTGCTCAAACCGCTCGCGGTGGCCTGACACCCGGCGCCGGGCGGCGGGCCCGAGCGCGCCGGCGCGGGCCGCCCGGGCAGGCGTTCATCGTTCGTTTATCGCCGCCCGTCACTCTCGTCCTGTCGTTCCGTCGCGTCGGGGGGCATGCGGGGCGACCAGGGCCGTTGCACTACGGTGAACGGTCCACGCCTGTCCGGCGGCCCTCGGGGGAGTCGCCGGGCGGGCGGTCATCTTCAGGGCACCCGAACTGTCAGGGGAGGCAGTCAGTATGAGCGACGACAACAGCACCGGCACCGAGAACATCCACGCCACGGGCACCGAGGACGGGACCGCCGTCGGCACGGAGAACATCCACGCCACGAGCGAGCCGGTCACGGCGAACCCGCTGAAGGCGGACGAGGACACCGAGGTGGGCACGGAGAACATCCACGCCACGGACAATCCCGCCTGACAAGCCACCTCGAAGACGGGGACCGGCCGCGGCGGCGCGGAGGGGGAGCCGCCGCGGCCGAGGGGACACGGGGGACACGACTGTGGGGCCGAGCCGGGGGGCTCGGCCCCACAGTCGTGTCCGCTCCCGGTTCTCAACTCGCCCCGCGCAGCTCGCCCTTGACCACCTTCCCGCTCGCGTTCCGCGGCAGCTCCCCCAGGAACTCCACCGACCTGGGCACCTTGTAGTTGGCCATCTCCCGGCGCGCCCAGGCGATCAGGTCGTCGGCGGTGGTCAGGGCGCCCGCGCGGCGGACGACGTACGCCCTGCCGACCTCGCCGAGACGCGGATCCGGTACGCCGACGACGGCGACGTCGGCCACGTCGGGGTGCAGGCCGAGGAGTTGCTCGATCTCCGCCGGATAGGCGTTGAAGCCGCCGACGATGAACATGTCCTTGATCCGGTCGGTGATGCGCAGGTTGCCGTCGGCGTCCAGGACGCCGACGTCGCCGGTGCGCAGCCAGCCGTCCGCGTCGAGCACGTCGGCGGTACCGGCCGGGTCGTCGTAGTAGCCGCGCATCACGTTGAAGCCGCGGACCAGGACCTCGCCGGGCTCGCCGGCCGGCGCCTCGACCCGCACCTGGGTGCCGGGGATCGCCCGCCCGGACGTCGAGGCGATCACCGGCAGCGGGTCTTGGCGCCGGCACATCGTCACGATGCCGCTCGCCTCCGAGAGGCCGTACGCCGTCAGGACCGTCTCCACGCCCAGCTCCCCGCGCAGCCGCTCCACCAGCCGCAGCGGCACCACCGCCGCTCCCGTCACGACCAGCCGCAGGGCGGACAGGTCGTGCGTGTCCCGGGCCGGGTGGTCCAGCAGCGACTGGTGCAGGGTCGGCGGGCCCGGCAGCACCGACACCCGTTCCGCCGCGATGTTCGCCAGGGCCGTGCCGACGTTGAACACCGGCTGCGGGATCATCGTCGCGCCGCGCATCAGGCAGGCGATCACCCCGGCCTTGTAGCCGAAGGTGTGGAAGAAGGGGTTCACGATGAGATAGCGGTCGCCCCGCCGCAGGCCGGCCAGGTCGCACCAGGCCTCATAGGCCCGCAGGGTCTGCGCGTGGGTGATCACCGCGCCCTTGGAACGGCCGGTCGTCCCCGAGGTGAAGACGATGTCCGACGGCCAGGAGCCCCGCACCGCCGCGGCCCGCTCCCGGACCTCCGCCGTCCCGATCCCGTCCCCGCCCGCCAGGAAGTCCTTCCAGGTACGGAAGTCGGCCGGGGCGTCGTCCGACAGCACCACCACCTGGTCCAGGTCCGGCAGTCCCGGCCCCTGAGCGACCGCGCGGCGCAGCGAGGCCACGTACGACGTGCCCAGGAAGGTGCCGGTCACGAACAGCAGCCGGGCCCCGCTGCGGCGCAGCACGTCCGCCGCCTCGGTGCCCTTGTAGCGGGTGTTGAGCGGGACCAGCACCGCGCCCGCCGAGACCGCGCCGAGCGCGGCCACGATCCAGTCCAGCGAGTTCGGCGCCCAGATCGCGACCCGGTCCCCCGGCGCGACACCGCTCGCCACGCACGCGGCGGCCGACCGCTCGATACGGGCGCCGAGTTCGGCGTACGAGATCCGGGTACGGCCCTCCACCACGGCCTCGACGTCCGGGTAGCGCTCGGCCGCCGACCGGACGAGTCCCGGAATGCTGTCCCACTGAACGTCTCCGCGCACAGCACGCCTCCCCATCCCAGAGCTGACTACCCGTCAGATTAGCTGTACCCTGACGACCTGTCAGCAGCCCTTCGGCAGCCTGGAGGTGTGCGCATGGCCGGAATCAAGGACGCCACCGCCATCGTCGGCATCGGCCAGACCCCGTTCGCCAAGCACCTCCCCGAGGACGAGAAGACCCTCGCCTGCCGGGCCGTCCTCGCCGCCCTCGACGACGCCGGCATCGCCCCCTCGGAGGTCGACGCGCTCGCCTCCTTCACGATGGAGGAGACCGACGAGGTCGAACTCGCCAAGTCCGTCGGCCTCGGCGACCTGACCTACTTCAGCAAGGCCGGTTACGGCGGCGGCGGTTCCTGCGCCACCGTCGCCCACCTCGCCACCGCCATCGCGGCCGGGCAGGCGACCGTGGGAGTGGCCTGGCGCTCACGCAAACGCGGCTCCGGCCCCCGGCCCTGGACGAACACCACCGTCCAACTCCCCACCCCCGCCCAGTGGACCCGCCCCTTCGGGCTCCTCAGACCCGTGGACGAGATAGCCATGCTCACCCGCCGCTATCTCCACGAGTACGGCGCCACCCGCGACCACCTCTTCAACGTCGCCCTCGCCTGCCGCAACCGCGCCAACCAGAACCCCGCCGCGATCATGTACGAGCGCCCGCTGACCCGCGAGATGTACATGACCTCGCGCTGGATCAGCGAGCCCCTCTGCCTCTTCGACAACTGCCTGGAATCGGACGGGGCGCTGGCGTGCGTGGTCGTCGGCAGGGAGCGGGCGAGGGACTGCCGGCGCACCCCCGTCCACATCCACTCCGCCGCCCAGGGGCTGCCCGCCCAGCACCACGGCATGGTCAACTACTGGAACGACGACCCCCTCACCGGCCCCGCCTGGACCGCCGCCCGGCACCTGTGGAAGCACGCCGACCTCACCCCCGAGGACATCGACGTCGCCCAGATCTACGACGCGTTCACCGCGCTCGTCCCCCTCTCCCTGGAGGGCTACGGCTTCTGCGGGCGGGGCGAGGGCGGGGCGTTCACCGAGGGCGGCGCCCTGGAGATCGGCGGCCGGCTGCCCCTGAACACCGGGGGCGGCGGCCTCAGCGAGGCGTACGTGCACGGCTTCAACCTCATCAACGAGGGCGTGAAGCAGCTGCGCGGCACCAGTACCGCCCAGGTCCCGGGGGCCGCGTCCTGCCTGGTCACCGCCGGGGAGGGCGTCCCCACCTCCGCCCTGCTGCTGAGGAGTTGAGATGCTTCGACCGGTCGTGGACGCCGACGGCGCCCCCTTCTGGGACCACGCGGCCCGGGGCGAGCTGCGCGTCCAGGCGTGCGCCGACTGCGGCGAGCTGCGCTTCCCGCCCCGCCCGTGCTGCCCGCACTGCCGGTCCTTCGCGAGCGAGTGGCGCCCGATGTCCGGGCACGGGCGGATCTGGTCCTACGTCGTCCCCCACCCGCCCCTGCTGCCCGAGTACGCGGAGCAGGCGCCGTACAACGTGGTCGTCGTCGAACTGGCCGAGGCGCCGCGGATCCGGCTGGTCGGGAACCTGGTCGGTGAGGCGGGGGCGCGGCTCGACTCCCTTCCCGTGGAGCGGATCCGCATCGGCGCCGCGGTGCGGGTCGTCTTCGGCCCGGACGGGCTGCCCCAGTGGGTCCTGGAGCGGCCGTGAGCACCGTACGGATGGCCGCCGACAAGGAGACCGGGGTCGCGGTCGTCACGCTCGACCGGCCGGACCGGCTCAACGCGATCGACCTGGCGATGGTGGAGGAACTGCACGAGACCTGGCGGCAGTTGCGGTTCGACGACGCGGTGCGGGCCGTGGTGCTCACCGGGGCCGGGGAGCGCGCGTTCTGCACGGGGATCGACCGGGACGCGGTGGTGCCGCAGCCGGACTCGCCGTACATGGCGGACGATCCGCTGCTGCGCGTCGGGCCGAAGTCCAACGACCTGTGGAAGCCGGTGATCGCGGCCGTGCGCGGGATGGCCTGCGGCGGGGCCTTCTACCTGCTCGGCGAGAGCGACTTCCTGGTGGCGGACACCACGGCCGAGTTCTTCGATCCGCACACCACCTACGGCATGGTCAGCGCCTACGAGTCGGTCCTCATGGCACAGCTGATGCCGCACGGGGAGGCGGCCCGGACGGCGCTGACGGGAACGGCCGAGCGGCTGTCCGCGCACCGGGCGCACACCGTCGGGCTGGTCACCGAACTCACCGGGCCGGGCGGGGCGTTGGCGGCCGCGACGGCGGTGGCCGCGGTGATCGCCGGGCATCCGGCCGAGGCGGTGCAGGGCACCGTGCGGGCGCTGTGGGCCGCGAAGGAGGCCGCTCTCGCCCAGGGGTTCGCGCAGGCGCCGCACCTCGTCGCGCTGGGCAACCTGCCCGGTGAGCGGCAGGCCGAACTGTTCCGTGCCCGACAGCGCACCTACAGATTGCGTTAGCAATGTAGCTGCCCTATACAGGCGTATGCTCAGGCTCATGGTTGAACATCGCATGGTCGACGTGAACGGCATCCGCCTGCACATCGCGGAGCAGGGCGAGGGACCGCTCGTCGTGCTCCTGCACGGCTTCCCCGAGTCCTGGCACTCCTGGCGCCACCAGTTCGCGCCGCTGGCCGCCGCCGGGTTCCGGGTGGTCGCGCCCGACCAGCGCGGGTACGGCCGCAGCGACCACCCCCAGGACGTGGGCGCGTACAGCATCCTCCACCTGGTCGGGGACGTGATCGGGCTGATCCACGCGCTCGGCGAGGAGCGGGCGTTCGTCGTGGGGCACGACTGGGGCGCCCCGGTGGCCTGGCACACCGCGCTGCTGCGGCCCGACGTGGTGCGCGGGGTGGCGGGGCTGAGCGTGCCGCCGCCGTTCCGCGGGGAGCGGCCGCCGCTTGAGGCCATGCAGGAGCGCTTCGACGGGCACTTCTACTGGAACTACTTCAACCTGCCGGGCGTCGCCGACGCCGAGTTCGGCAAGGACCCCCGCGGCACGCTGCGCAGGCTCCTCTACGGCGCCTCGGGCGACTGCCCCACGGGCGGCCGCTACGAGCAGGCCCTGGTCACCGACCTGGAGCGGGGCTGGCTCGCGGACAGCCCGGACCCCGAGGTGCTGCCCGACTGGCTCACCGAGCAGGACCTCGACGAACTCACCGAGAGCTACGCCCAGGGCTTCACCGGCGCCCTCAACTGGTACCGCAACCTGGACCGCAACTGGGAGCTCACCGCCCCCTGGCACGGCGCCGTCGTCAGCCCGCCCGCCCTCTACATGTACGGCGACCGCGACCTGGTCCCGGCCTTCCCCGGCACACCCGAACTCATCGCGAACCTCCCGCGGCTGATGCCCAGCCTGGTCCGCGACCCGGTCGTCCTGCCGGGCTGCGGCCACTGGACCCAGCAGGAGAGGCCGGCAGAGGTCAACGAGGCGCTGGTGGACTTCCTGACGGGGCTCAGGGACTGACCTCGGCCTCCGGGTCGGCCGCGCAGCGGGCGACCGACGTCGCGAGGCTCTTCGCGAGCTCCACCCGGGTGTTCGCCGTGCCGTCGGCGGGGACGGTGACAGTGACGGAGCTGCTGTAGTAGAGCGTGGTGCCCTTGTCGTCGTAGAAGGTGACCCGGGCCTGGAAGTCGGCCCGGCGGTGGTTCGGGTTCGTGATGGCGACCGTCGCGTAGGGACGCGCGTCGCTCGCGCAACTCACCAGCCGGGCCGTCCCGTCCCTCAGCGTCCGGCTGCTGCCGCCAGTGCCGGTACCGCCGGACGTGCCGCCGGAGTTCGAGCCGTTGTACGAGCCGTTGTACGAGGACGAACCGCCGTGGTTCTGGCTGGAGCTGCTACACCCGCCCCCACCCCCGTCGCTCCGGCTCTTGTGGCCGTGGCCGCGTCCCGTCGAGAAGCCGGTCAGTGCCAGCCCCATCATCGCGACGACCGCTGTCAGCTTGAGTGCACGCCCCCGTGTCCGCATGTGATCACTCTAGCGACGCCCGCGGAGCCCGCCTCACGCGGTACGGGCCGTTCCGGTTCCCTTCTCCGCGTCCAGCGCGTACACGCAGCGGTCCTTGCTGCACGCGTACACGACCCCGTCCCTGACGACCGGGGAGCCGGTGATCTCGCCGCCGGTGGCGAGCTTCCAGCGCAGGCGGCCGTCGTCGGCCTTGAGGGTGTACAGCAGGTGGTCGGTGGAGCCGAAGTGGATCCGGCCCTCCGCGACGGCGGGGGCGCCCACGATGTCGCCGCCCGCCTGGAAGCGCCACTTGGGGGTGCCGGTGACGGCGTCGAGCGTGTAGAGGCCCTTGCCGCTGCCGACGTGGACGTGGCCCGCGGCCACCAGGACCGGGTCGACGGAGGACCGCGCCTCGGTGGCGATGCGCCAGCGGTCACGGCCGTCGGTGGCGTCGAGGGCGTAGACCGTGCCGAGGTAGTCGGCGAGGTAGATGCCGCCGCCGGTGACGGCCGGGCCCGGTACGAAGGTCGGCGGACACAGGAAGACCGCCGGGGCCTCGAAGTGCCAGCGGACGCGGCCGCTCGCCACGTCCAGGGCCAGCACCCGGGTGCCCGCGGAGACGTACACATAGCCGTCCTGCGCGGGAGCCACCCGGACCGGTACGCCGCCGCAGGAGGCCGCGTCGCCGATCGGGTACGACCAGCGCTCCTCGCCGGTGCGGGCGTCCAGGGCGCGCAGCCGGGCGTCCTGCCAGGTGTAGACCGTGCCCGAGTGCAGCGTCGGGCCCGCCTCGGGGGACTCGAAGTCGGTCTGGCAGCCGGCGATCTCCCACAGCTTCTGCCCGTTGGACGCCTCCCAGCCCTGCACCCCGCCGCCCCGGGTGCCGGTGATCACGGTCCCCCGGTCGGCCTTCAGGGAGTACACCCAGGCATCGGTGTTCAGCCGCCACAGGTCGGCGCCCTCACGGGCCTCCAGGGCGAACAGGGTGGGCCCGTCGGAGGCGTGGATACGGCCGTCCGCGACCGCCATCGACCAGGCCACGTCCCGCGTCTTGAAGCGGCGGCGGCCGGTGGCCACGTCCAGGGCGTGCACCTCGAAGGAGGTGACGTAGACCAGGTCGTCGGCGACCGAGGGGGTGCCCCACACGTCGTTCGACATGCGGAAGCGCCAGGGCCGCCAGCCGCTCGCCGTCTCCGGCGGCAGCGCGGGGGCCGCGGGTACGGCGGGGCCCACGGCGGGGTCGGTGCCGTTGACGCCGGGGCGGGGCTTGGACCAGGAGGCGACCAGACCGGCCTCCGGCGGGGGTGCCTTCACGGCGGCGGCGCGGGCGTCGGCCACGCGCGGGCCGGGTCCGATGGGCACCTGGGCGCCCGCGAGGCGCACGGGGCCGGTGTCGGGGCCGCCGGCGGGCACGGCGGACGGCGCCGGGCCCGGGACGACGGGGTCGTGGGACGGCGGGGGCGGCACGGGGGCGACCCGGCCGCCGGCACTGCGGCCGCCGCTCTGCACCGGTTTCGCGGGCCGGCCGCCGCGCCGCGACTCGATCAGGCCCACCGCCCGCTCGGGCAGCCACGCGGACGCCGTACCGCTGTCGTCGGAGCCGGAGCCGTAGAGGTGGGGGGCCAGCTGGGCCTGGAGGTCGGCCGGGTTGGGGCGGCCGGTGGCCTCCATCTGCATGAGGGACTCGATCAGCGGACGCAGCTCGTCCGGGAGTCCTTCGAGGTCGGGGCCCTCGCGCAGCAGCATGAAGACCGTCTCGACCGGGTTGGCGCCGTGGAAGGGCGGGTGGCCGGTGGCGGCGAAGACCAGCATGGAGCCGAGCGAGAAGACGTCGCTCGCGCCGGTGACGCTGCGGGAGTCCTTCGCCTGCTCCGGGGACATGTAGGCCGGGGTGCCGACGGCGACGTTGGTCATCGTCAGACGTGTGTTCGATACGCCGGAGGCGATACCGAAGTCGATCACCCGGGGGCCGTCCTCGACGACGAGGACGTTGGACGGCTTGAGGTCGCGGTGGACGAGACCGGCGCCGTGGATGGACTGGAGGGCCTCCGCCACGCCGGCCGCCAGCCAGCGCACCGCCTGGGCCGGGAGCGGCCCGCACTCGTTCACTATCTCTTCGAGCGAGGGGGCCGGGACGTACGCGGTGGCCAGCCAGGGCACGGCCGCGCGGGGATCGGCGTCGACCACGGCCGCCGTGTAGAAGCCGGAGACCGCCCGGGCGGCCTCGACCTCACGGGTGAAGCGGACCCGGAAGAGCTGGTCCTCGGCGAGTTCCGTACGGACGGTCTTGATCGCCACCCGTCGGCCGGACGCCGAGCGCGCGAGATAGACCAGCCCCATGCCACCGGCACCCAGCCGTCCCAGCACCTCGAACGGTCCGATCCGCCGCGGATCGTGCTGTGTCAGCTGATCCACCACTGCCTGCCACCTCCCCGTACGCGCCGCCTCACACCCACGTATGTACACGACCGCGTGCAGCGTCTCACCACCGCACCGCCCTGGCGGCACGCACCCCGATTCTTCCTGGCCGGGGCGCTGGTTGCGAACCCGGTGATGAATGGGGTGTCTCACATCAAATCAGGACTGAACGCCGTTTCGGCGCCACTACCGCCGCTCCAGCACCGCGAACGACGCCCCCTGATTGTCGGTGACGACGGCCACCCTGCCGTACGACGTCTCAAAAGGTGGCGCCTGAACGCGTCCGCCGAGCCGGTTCACCGTGCCGAGGACCTCCTCGCAGTCCGCCACCCGGAAGTGGACCAGGAAGTGCGGCGGCATCTCGGGCGGGAAGACGTCGGAGACCGGGGCGCGGCCGAAGTCGGGGTGGGCCCCGGGTCCGAAGAGGGCGTCGTGGAAGAGCCCGCCGTAGAAGGTGTTGGCGGTCTCGGTGTCCCGGGCGTACAGCTCCGCCCAGGCGAAGGTATGCGGTTCGTGCCGCCTGCCGAAGCCGGGGTGGGTGCCCGCCTCCCAGAGGCCGAAGACGGCGCCGTCGGGGTCGGTGACCAGGGCGGCGGTGCCGAGGTCGCCGACCGGCATGGGCGCGGTGACGACCTGTCCGCCGGCCGCCCAGACCCGGTCGGCCAGGCCCTCGATGTCCGGGGTGGCGAAGTACACCGTCCAGACGCTGGGCAGCCGCCCGTCCGCCTTCCGGGCAAGCGCGGCCACCGGCTCGCCCTCCTGATGCGCCCATACGGAGCCGCCGTACGCCGTCGGCGGGTCGGTGAAGGTCCACCCGAAGAGCTCACCGTAGAACCGCTTGCCCGCCTCGATGTCGGGAAGCTGCGCGTCGACCCAGCAGGGGACGCCCTCCCCGAAGGCGTCCTCTCCGTACCGCGATGCCCTGTTTTCGGCCATGTCGCCAACGTAACGGTGTCTCACGCGAGGCGCAGACCAGCGCAGCTGCCCCCACACCCCCGTGCACCCCATTTGCAGTCGGCCGAATCGCGCTCCGATCACCCCTCGGTAAGCTGACGGCATGACAGGACAAGTGCGTACCGTCGACGGCCGCGTGGCCGGTCGGCGTGGGCAGGCGACCCGGCAGAAGCTGCTCGACTGCCTCAGCGAGATGCTCAGCTCCTCCCCTTATCGGGACGTCAAAGTCATCGATGTCGCCCGGAAGGCGGGGACTTCGCCCGCGACCTTCTACCAGTACTTCCCGGACGTCGAAGGTGCCGTCCTGGAGATCGCCGAGCAAATGGCCACCGAGGGCGGCCAGTTGACCGAGCTGCTGGCCGGCCGGTCATGGGTCGGCAAGGCCGGATGGCAGACCGCGCAGGAGCTCGTCGACGGCTTCCTGGAGTTCTGGCGCCGCAACGACGCGATCCTCAGGGTCGTCGACCTCGGGGCCGCCGAGGGCGACAAGCGGTTCTACAAGCTCCGTATGAAGATCCTGAACTCGGTCAACAACTCCCTCGCGGACGCGGTCACCGAGCTTCAGGCCAAGGGCAAGGTCGACAAGGACGTCAACCCCGCGGCCGTCGCGGGCTCGATCGTCGCGATGCTCGCGGCCGTGGCCTCCCATCAGAAGGGTTTCCAGACGTGGGGCGTGAAGCAGGCTGAACTCAAGCCGAACCTCGCGCTGTTGGTCCACCTCGGTGTGACGGGGAAGAAGCCGACGAAGTAGAGACCAGAGATATCCAGGGATCTTTTTTCCGGCCCGAGTCCTGTCACGCAGGCGGCAGTCCACACCGGTGGACTGCCGCCTGTCGCGCTGTACGGGCGCGCTACGCCGGCAGCGGGCGGTCCTTGACCACGTGCTTCATCACCAGCGTCGAGTTCAGCCGCTGCACCCCGGGCAGCGTCGCGAGCCGCTCGTCGTACAGCCGCTGGTAGGCGGCCAGGTCGGCGGCGACGATCCGCAGCAGATAGTCCGGCTCCCCGAACAGCCGCTGCGCATCCACCACTTCCGCGATCTCGCCGACCGCCCGCTCGAACCCGGCGACGGTGTCCCGGTCCTCCTGCCGCATCGAGACGAAGACCAGCGCCTCGAAGCCCAGCCCCACGGCCGTGCGGTCCACCACCGCCCGGTAGCCGCTGATGGCCCCCGACCGCTCCAGCTCGCGCAGCCGCCGATGACACGGCGAGACGCTCAGGCGCACCCGCGCGGCCAGCTCGGTCACGGTCAGCCGCCCGTCCTGCTGAAGCTCGGCAAGAATTTTCCGATCAACGTCATCCATGAGGGAAATTCTCCCTCACTTCCACGGATCATGGGCAAACTTCGACAACACATTCGCGTCGATCGCACCTAATGTCGCCCCCATGGATTCCGCGACCCTCCTCTCCTTCCTCGCCGTCGACCTGCTGCTGGTGTGCGTACCGGGCGCCGACTGGGCCTACGCGATCTCCGCGGGGCTGCGCGGCCGGTCGGTGGCGTCGGCGGTGGCGGGCCTGGTCGCCGGGTACGCGCTCCACACGGTGCTGGCCGTGGCCGGGCTCGCGGTCCTCGTGGCGCGCTCGCCGGGCCTGCTGACCGCACTGACGGCGGCCGGGGCGGCGTATCTGGTGTGGCTGGGCTGGAGCGTGCTGCGCCGGCCCGGCACCCCGGGGGCGGCCGGGGAGAGCCTGGCCGAGAGCCGCGCCCGGGTCTTCCTGCGCGGTGCCACGATCAGCGGCCTCAACCCCAAGGGGCTGCTGCTGTACCTGTCGGTCCTGCCGCAGTTCCTGGTGACCGGGAGCGGGCACCTGCCGGTGGCCGCACAGACCGCCGCCCTCGGTCTCCTCCACATGGCGTGCTGCGCCGCCGTCTATCTGACCGTCGGCGTCACGGCCCGCGCCCTCCTCGGCGCCCGCCCGGCCGCCGCCCGGGCGGTGACCCGGACCTCGGGGGCGGCGATGCTGGGCATCGGGGCGTTCCTGCTGGTGCAGCGGCTGGCGACGCTGTAGCGATCACTGTCGTACGACAGCGATCACCGTCGTACGGCCACGATCAACGTCGTACGACGCGGAAGAGCCGTATCTCCCGCTCCACCCGTCGCTGATACGTGGCGTACGGCGGCCAGAAGACCAGCACCTGCTTCCACGCGGCCGCCCGCTCCTCCCCCTCCAGCAGCCGGGCCGTGACGGGGATGTCCCGTCCCTTCCAGCTGACCTCGGCGTCGGGGTGGGCAAGGAGGTTGGCCGTCCAGGCGGGGTGGCCGGGGCGGCCGAAGTTGGAGCCGATCAGGATCCAGCTCTCGCCGCCCCGCTCGGGCATGCAGGCCAGCGGGGTCCGCCGGCGCTGCCCGGTCCGCGCGCCGGTCGAGGTCAGCAGCACGCCCGGCAGCAGCCGGGCGCTGACCAGCACCCGGCCGCGGGTGAGGCGGTGGACGGCCTTGTCGAGCGCGGGAAAGACGTAGGGGGCGACCTTGGCGAAGCCGCGCATCGAGGAGATCCTCTGCACCAGCCGCATCCCGTTCACACCGTCACCTCCTGGCCCCGGAAGAGCCGCGCCCCGTCGGCGGCGTGCGCCCGCAGCCGGTGCACGGGCCCGAACAGCAGGTCGTCGCCCGAGGCGCGCTTGAAGTACAGATGGGCTTCGTGTTCCCAGGTGAAACCGATGCCACCGTGCAGCTGGATCCCCTCGGCGGCCGCGGTGCGCAGGGCCTCCAGGGCCTGGGCGAGGGCGAGGCCGCCGACCCGCTCCCCCTGGGCGGTGGCCCAGGCCGCGTAGTACGCCGCCGAGCGGGCCGCCTGGAGCTGGACGTACACGTCGGCCAGCCGGTGCTTGACCGCCTGGAAGGACCCGATCGCCCGCCCGAACTGCTCGCGCTGCCCCACGTACTCCACGGTCCGCGCCAGCACCTGGTCGGCGGCCCCGACGGCCTCGCAGGCGAGGACGGCGGCGGCGGTGTCCCCGGCGGCGGCGAGGGCGGGGAGGGCCTCGGCGGTCTCGTCACCCAGCAACTCGGCGTCCACGTGCCGTAGTTGGATGCGCGCCTGCGGCCGGGTCTGGTCGAGGGCGGTCTGCCGTACCCGGACGAGGCCTGGCGCGTCGCCGGGCACGAGGAAGAGCAGGGTGCGGGAGCGGGCGAACCCGCCGGCGTGCGCGGCGACCAGGAGGAGCCCGGCGCTGTGCCCGTCGAGCACCTGGTCGGTCTGCCCGTACAGCCGCCAGCCGTCGCCGGCCCGCGCGGCCTGCACCCCGCCGGCCCGGCCGCCGCCCGCCCAGCCGCCCCCGCCGTTCTCCCCCGTGAGCGCGAGGGCGGTGGCCAGGTGGGTGCCGGGGACCGCGAGGGTCGCGGTGCGGGAGCCGGACGCGAGGCGGGGCAGCAGGTCCGTGCGCTGGGCCTCGGTGCCGAGGGCGAGGACGAGGGGCGCGGTCAGCACGGCGGTGGCGAACAGGGGTGAGGGGGCGAGGAAGCGGCCCGTCTCCTCGCAGGCGAGGGCGAGGTCGGTCACCGTGCCGCCGACACCGCCGTACCGCTCGGGCAGGGCGAGGCCGGGCAGGCCGAGCTGTCCGGCGAGGGCGGCCCACAGTGCGGGGTCGTGGCCGGCCGGGGTGTCGACGGCGGCCCGCAGCTCGTGCGGGCCGAGGCGGGCACGCAGCAGCTCGCGGAGGGTGCGGCGGATCCCGTCCTGCTCGGGAGTGAAGCTGGCGTCCATGGCTCTTCCCTCCGTATCTGACGGTCCGTCATATTAGGAGTGCCGCAACGAGATGCACAGAGGCCGGACGAGATCCCCACAGGCTGGAGGCCGCTCATGACTCCCGGGAGCCGGAACGTCGCCGTGATCGGGGTGGCCCTCTCCGACTGCGGCCGGGTGGACGACGCGACCCCCTACGCCCTGCACGCCCAGGCGGCCCGCCGCGCCCTGGCGGACGCCGGCCTGGACCGCTCCCTGGTGGACGGCTTCGCCTCGGCCGGCCTCGGCACCCTCGCCCCCGTCGAGGTCGCCGAGTACCTGGGCCTGCGCCCCACCTGGGTCGACTCCACCTCCGTCGGCGGCTCCACCTGGGAGGTCATGGCGGCCCACGCGGCGGACGCGATAGCCGCCGGGCACGCCAACGCGGTCCTGCTGGTCTACGGCTCGACGGCCCGCGCCGACATCCGGGCAGGCCGCCGCACCGGCACCCTCTCCTTCGGCTCCCGGGGACCGCTCCAGTTCGAGGTCCCCTACGGCCACACCCTCATCGCCAAGTACGCCATGGCCGCCCGCCGCCACATGCTCGAACACGGCACGACCATCGAGCAGTTGGCGTCGGTGGCGGTCCAGGCGAGGGCCAACGCGGCACTGAACCCGGAGGCGATGTTCCGCGACCCGGTCACCGTCGAGGACGTGATGGCGGGACCGATGATCGCGGACCCGTTCACCAAGCTGCACTGCTGTCTCCGCTCCGACGGCGGGGCGGCGGTCCTGCTGGCCGCCGAGGAGTACGTCCAGGACTGCCGCACCGCCCCCGTGTGGATCCTCGGCACCGGCGAGCACGTCTCCCACTCCTCGATGTCCGAGTGGCCCGACTTCACCGTCTCCCCGGCGGCGGTGAGCGGCCGCCTCGCCTTCTCCCGGGCCGGCGTCCGCCCGGACGACATCGACTTCGCGGAGATCTACGACGCCTTCACCTACATGACCCTGGTGACCCTGGAGGACCTCGGCTTCTGCGGGAAGGGCGAGGGCGGGGCGTTCGTGGAGAAGGGGCGCCTGCTGGTCGAGGGCGGCGAACTCCCCGTCAACACCGACGGCGGCGGGCTGTCGGCCCAACACCCGGGTATGCGAGGGCTGTTCCTGCTGGTGGAGGCGGTGCGCCAGCTGCGCGGGGAGGCGGGGGCGCGGCAGGTGCGGCGCCGGGGCGGCGGTGGTCCGCCGGAGCTGGGGGTGGCCTCGGGGACGGGGGGCTGGTTCTGCTCGTCCGGGACGGTGGTGCTGGGCCGGGCCTGCCCGTAGGGCGTGTCCCGTCGACCGTGGGGTGTGTCCGTCGCCGGTAGCGCGTGTCCGTCGGCCGTGGGGCGTGTCCGTCGGCCGTGGGGCGTATCCGTCGCGGGAAGCGGGAACACGGGCCGCCCCGGCGGTTGTTGAGGCGTGGCAGGACTACGACGCCCGAACCGCTGGAGGAGAGCATGGCTGCCCTGACCCGCGCAGAGCGTGAACAGTTCCTTGCCGAGCCGCATGTCGCCGCGTTGGCGGTGGACGCGGGAGAGGGGCGGGCACCGCTCACCCTGCCGATCTGGTACCAGTACGAACCGGGCGGTGACATCTGGATCCTGACCGGGCTCGACTCCCGCAAGCACCAGTTGATCCGCGCGGCGGGGCGTTTCTCCCTCATGGTGGACCGGGTCGAGCCCACCCTGCGGTACGTGTCGGCGGAGGGCCCGGTCGTCGACACCAGGCCCTTCACCGTGGAGGAGCTGCGGGAGATGTCCGCCCGCTACCTGCCGGCCGAGAAGGTGGACGGCTATGTGGAGTTCGCCCTGAAGAGCCACGGCGAACAGGTGATGATCCGGATGCGGCCCGAGCGGTGGGTGTCGTCCGAGATCGGTTCCCTGTGAGCCGTACGGCTGCGCAGGCGTGACAATCGGGGGATGGGAACCGATCTTCACGAGCTGCTGAGGTCACTGCGGGTGTGGGACGCGGAGGTCACCACGCTGGCGTCCTTCGACCCGGCCGCCGCCCCCGCGACCCCGCTGGACCTGTTCACCACGTGGTTCGCGGAGGCGGTGGCGGCCGGGCAGACCGAACCGCACACCATGTCCCTGGCCACGGCGGACGCGGAGAGTCGGCCGGACGTACGGACCGTGATGCTGCACGGCGCCGACACCGACGGCTGGCACTTCGCGACGCACGCGGACAGCCGTAAGGGAACGCACCTCGCCGCCCGCCCGTACGCCGCCCTCGGTTTCTACTGGCCGGTGCTGGGCCGGCAGGTCCGGGTGCGGGGGCCGGTCACCGCCGCGCCGTCCGAGGAGGGACAGGCCGACCTGCATGCCCGCTCCACCGGTGCGTTGGCCGCCGCCCTCACCGGCCGGCAGAGCCAGGTCCTCGGCTCACTCGACGAGCTGGCCCAGGTCTCGCAGGCGGCCTGGGAGCGGGCGCTGCGCGAGCCCGCTACTCCCGTCCCCACCTGGACGCTCTACCGGCTGCGGCCCGAGGAGGTGGAGTTCTTCCAGGGGGACGAGCGGCGGCGGCATGTGCGGCTCGTCTACCGCCGTACGGACGAGGGGTGGGGTCAGGAACTGCTCTGGCCCTGACGGTCTCGGGGCGCGCGGGGGCCCTGGGAGTCCTGGCCACCCTGGGATTCCCGGCCGCCCTGGAAGTCGTAGACCGCGAAGTCCGCGACCGGGCGGTAGCCGATCCGCTGGTACAGGCCGTTGCTGGTCGGGTTGGCCAGGTCGGTGAAGAGCAGCACCTCGTCCGCGCCCGCGTCCCGCGCGGCCCGGCTGACCTCGGTGGTGGCCGCCCCGGCGTATCCCCGGCCGCGCAGGTGGGGCGGGGTGTAGACGGGGGCGACGCGGACCTGGCCAGCAACCTTCGGGGTCACTCCGGCCATGGAGACGGGGGTGCCGTCCGGTGCTTCCCAGAAGGTGACGCCGCCGTAGGCGAGCCGGGCGTCGGCCCAGGCTTCGGCGCCGTTGGCCGGATGGTCGACCTCCGCGACGAACTCCCGGTACCAGCGGACGAGTTGACCCCGGTCCGCCACGTCCGCGATCCGCGCCCGCCCGGCCGGGACCGGTTCCGGCACGGTCAACTCACCGAGCCGGTACAGCCGCTGGCGGTGACGGAGGACGAACTCTGCACCCGTGCGCGCCTGCCAGGCCGCGGCGAGGGCGGCCACGGTCTCGCGCTCCCCACCGGCACCGGGCAACGGACCGCCGACATCCGCGAGATGGGCGGCGAGAACCACCGCCTCCTCGGGGGTGAGCGCGGTGACGTACAGCTGAAACGGCGGCGTCCGAAAGTAGGCCGCCCGTACCGTCCCGTCCCGCTCCAGCATGCCGAAGACGGGCGGCTCATCGCCGTACCTGCCTGGCCCGCCGGTACGCAGCCCCTCGGTCACCGTCAGAAGGACGGTGTGCAGGGCCGGCCGCGAGCGCAGGAAGTCTCCGGCGCGGGCGAGAAAGCGGTCGAGGTCTTCGGTGCGGTGCCAGGCGTCGGGGCGCATGGTTCATGGTCGCGCGGGGGAAAGTGACGCCGCCTCTTTATTTCCGGAGCGTCAACGCACTTGCCCGGTCCGGAAGTTCACCCGCCCGGCAGCGGATCCGTCGCCAGCCTGCCGTGCAGATGGGCGTCGCGGAACGCGTCCTGGCGGCCCGCCTCGAACATCGAGCCGCGCAGGGTGCCCTCGTACCGGTAGCCGCACCGCTCGGCGACGCGGCAGGAGGCGTCGTGGCCGACGGCGTGGTCGAGGTCCAGGCGGTGCAGGCCGAGGTCGGTGTGGCCCCAGTGGGTGACGAGCGCGAGGGCGCGGGTGGCGACGCCCTGCCCGCGGGCCTCGGGGAGGACCCAGTAGCCGATGCGGGCCCGGCTCAGCTCGTGGTGGATGGCGTTGACGCTGATCTGCCCCAGCGGCACGCCCGTCCCGGCGTCCGTCACGCAGTACGTCGCCGTGGTCCCGTCCTCCGCCTGCGCGACCTTGGAGAGCAGGGAGGCGCGGGCGCTGCCGATGTCGGTGACCGGTTTCAGCGGTGTGTTCCAGCGCCGGAACTCCGGGTCCGAGCACCCCCGCAGCCAGCTCTCCACATCTGCCTCCGAGTCCGCGTCCCAGGCACGCAGCCGCAGCCCGTGGCCGTGCAGTTCGGGGAAGGGGAAGAGGGCGGAGGACGAGGGTGGGGCGGATGAGGAGGGACGGGTGCCGTACTGGTCGTCGATGTGGGCCATCGGGCCATTGAAGCCGGTCCGTCACGCCGATTCCTCCGGAATACCGGCACCCGGAACATCGGCCACGGCACCGCATCGCACCGGCCGCCTCACCGCGCCAGGGCTGTCCGGCGGATCAGGTCGTAGGCATCCACCGGCGCCCGATCGGCGCCGGTGAGCGGGGGCACTGGGCCTCCCGCGAGTGCATCGAGTGCGGGGGAGCGTGCAGCCGCAAGGCGGAGGAGGGCAGCGACGCGGAGCATCGGCAACCGACGACAACGCCACTGCGAGTCCCCCCACGCCTCCAAGGAAGGGGAGGGCGTGCCAGGCCCCCGGCCGCGACCGCGACATGATCCGCCGGACAGTCCCCGAGCCCGGCGCCCCTCACCGCCCCACCCGGAACACCGGAACCCCCTCCCGGAAGGCGACCTCCAGCTCCATCCCGGCCCGCAGGGCGTCGTGCGCGCAGTCCACGATCTCCGTCATCATCCGCGGCCCCTCGGCGAGGTCGACGACGGCGGCGACGTACGGGGTGCGGTCGTCGAAGGGGGGCAGGTCGTTGCGGTGGACGACGGACCAGGTGTAGAGCGTGGCGCGGCCGCTGGCCGGTTCCCAGGTGACCTGCTCGCTCCAGCAGTGGGGGCAGAACTCGCGCGGGTAGTGGTGGAATCGCCCGCACGCCCCGCAGCGCCGGATCAGCAGTTGTCCGCGCGCGGCCGCGTCCCAGTAGGTCCGGGTGAAGGCGTCGGCCTCGGGGATGTCGAAACGGGCGCCCTTCCCGGCGGGAGGCGCGGGAGGCCCGGTCACTGGAAGAGCCCCAGCGCGCTGTCGAGCGACCAGCTCTGCCAGGACATCCCGAACAGCGCCACCAGGGAGATCAGCGCCATCATCGAGTTCTGCCCCTGCTCGGCCCAGTCGTGGATCATGAGGGTGAAGTAGAGGACGTTCAGCAACAGTCCGGCGACCAGCGCGAGGGGCGTCAGGAAGCCGAGGATCAGGCCGAGTCCCAGGGCGAGTTCGGCGTAGGCGACGACGTACGCCATGGTCCTCGGGCGCGGTGTGACGACGACGTCGAAGCCGCTGCGCACCGCGGTCCACCGGTGCTTGGCGGCGATACCCGCGGCCCAGGTGATCCCGCCGCCCTCGAACCACGTGCTCTTGTCCTTGTGCCGCCAGCTCTCCAGCCACCACACCCCGAGCCCTATCCGCAGCACGGCCAGCCACTGCGCACCGGTGAGCCAGATCGAGTCCATGAATCTGACGGTACGTCAGATGCCGGAATCCCGGAACCCACCCCGACCCACCCCGTACGTCCCTCGTGAAGCTGTGGGTCCCCCATGAATACCTCTGAGCACCCCTTGAATACCCCTGGATTGTTGGCAATTTCGTCCACGGCTCGATTACGTTCGCTGACGCAACCACGAGAGATCGAGGAAGAGGCCGACCGTGAAGCACAGGGCAGTCAAGCGCAGGAACGTCACCATCGGGATCGGGGCGACCGCGGGCGTCGCGGCCGTGGGTGGGATCGCCCTGTCCGCCCAGGCGGCGAGCGGGACCTCCGACGAGTCGGCGTCCTCGCCCTCGGGGTCCCTGGTCTTCGACAAGGACGCGTACACCGAGCTGACCACCACGGTCACCGACACGGCGGGCACCGAGCACGCGGTGACCTACCACTTCTGGAAGGCCGTCACCTACTGCGCCGAGCCGGTCGACGAGACCTACCAGAGCCTGAACGTCAGCGTCCCCGTCAAGATCGACGGCAAGGCGGTCGACGCCACCGGCGCACCCATCCTCCTCGCGAACTCCATAGGCGGCTACATGCCGTCCTCCGTCGCGAACGCGACCGGGATCGGCGCGGGCGGCATGGGCGGCGGGACGGGCGGCGGAGCTCCCGGTGGGGCGCCCTCGGCGAGCGCCTCCGCAAGCCCATCGGCCCCCGGCGCCAACGACAACACCAACGCCACCGGCGGCGCCCTCGCCTCCAACCAGCTCCTGGCCCTGGCCGCCGGCTACGTCGTCGTCGAGCCCGGCGCCCGCGGCCGCACCCTGAAGAGCTCCGGCGGCGAGTACTACGGCACCGCCCCGGCCGCGATCGTCGACCTCAAGGCGGCCGTCCGCTACATCCGCTTCAACAAGGGCCGTATCCCCGGCAACGTCGAGCGCATCGTCTCGGCGGGCACCAGCGCGGGCGGCGCCCTGTCGGCCCTGCTCGGCGCCTCCGGCGACAGCCGGCTCTACGACAAGCTCCTCCAGGAGATCGGCGCCGCCGACGCGAGCGACGCGATCTTCGCGACCGGCGCCTGGTGCCCGATCACCGACCTGGAGCACGCCGACGGCGCCTACGAGTGGAACTGGGGCACCAACGCCCTCAGCACCGGCAAGCAGGTCGACCAGACGGTCTCCAAGGCGCTCCAGGGCCAGTTCGCCGAGTACCAGGCGCAGTTGAGGCTGCGCGGCCTGAACGGCTTCGGCGCGCTCACCGCCCGCACCTACGACGAGTACCTGGTCGAGCAGTACCTTCAGCCGTCGGCCACCCGCTACCTCGCCGCCCTGTCGGCCGCCGCCCGCGAGACCTACCTGGCGAAGAACACCTTCATCACCTGGTCCGGCGGCCGGGCCACCTTCACGTGGGCCGACTTCCTCACCCACGTGGGCGCCCGCAAGAAGACCACCCCGGCCTTCGACGCCTTCGACCTGTCGGCGGGCGAGAACAACCTGTTCGGCGCGGGCACCACCGAGTCCCGCCACTTCACGGCGTACGGCGCCCGGAACGACACCACGGGCCTGAGCAGCAAGCGGGTCGCGAGCGACATCCCCGAGAAGCTGAACCTGATGAACCCGATGTACCACCTTCAGCGGAAGAACCCCGGCCGCTCCCAGCACTGGTGGATCCGCCTCGGCACCAACGACACCGACACCTCGCACGTCGTCTCGGCCAACCTCGCCGCCGCCGCGAACGGCCTCGGCGACGACGTCAACCACCTGTACTACTGGGACCAGGGCCACGGCGCGAACACCGACCCGGGCGACTTCATCACCTGGATCGCCAAGGTGACGGGCCACAAGATGTAGCCCCACCCCCCTCAGGACCGCGGCCCCGGTTTCCCGTCGGTCTCCGTCGCCGCCCGCCACAGCGCCGAGCCCCCGCCCACCCGTCGGGCTCGGCGCCGTCGGCATGGGGCATGCCGCAGCCGCCACCCCATCCGCACACGCAGGAGACCTACGCCACAGGTTCCACCCACGGCTCCTACAGCCGTGATCAATCCGCAACCAATTCCGGTCTTGACCGAGACCCATCAATCCGGTGCCTGGTTACGCTCGCGCACATGGCCGACTCCACAGCGTCCTCTCCCGCGTCCGCGAACCCCGCGGAGCCGCACCCCGCCGACCGCCCCGTCTACGTCATCGGCGGCGGCCCCGGCGGGCTCGCCGCCGCGTACGCCCTGCGCGCCCAGGGCATCCGCGCCGTGGTCCTGGAGAAGTCCGACCGGGTCGGCGCGTCCTGGCGGCGCCACTACGACCGGTTGCACCTGCACACCACCCGCCGCCTGTCGGGCCTGCCCGGACTGCCGATGCCACGCCGGTTCGGCCGCTGGGTCTCCCGGGACGACGTGGTGCGCTACCTGGAGAAGTACGCCGAGTTCCACGAGCTGGAGATCGTCACCGGCGTCGAGGTCTCGCGCGTCGAGCGCTCGGCCGACGGCACCGGCTGGCTGCTGCACGCCACCGGCGGCCGCGAACTGACCGGCGCCGCCGTCATCGTCGCCACCGGCTACAACCACACCCCGCGCATCCCGGACTGGCCCGGCCGCGCCACCTACACCGGCGAGCTCCTGCACGCCGGCGACTACCGCGACCCGCGGGCCTACGCCGGCCGTGACGTCCTCGTCGTCGGTGTCGGCAACACCGGCGCCGAGATCGCCGTGGACCTGGTGGAGGGCGGCGCCTCCCGGGTCCGGCTGTCGGTGCGCACCGCCCCGCACATCGTGCGCCGCTCGACGGCCGGCTGGGCCTCCCAGTACACCGGTGTCCTGGTACGGCGCCTGCCGGTCCCCCTGGTCGACCGGCTGGCCCGGCCCGTGGCGAAGGTCAGCGTGCCGGACCTCTCCGCCCACGGCCTGCCCCGCCCCGACACCGGCCTGTACTCGCGGGTCACCGAGGGCGCCATCCCCGTGCAGGACGTCGGGCTCATCGACGCCGTCCGCAAGGGCAGCGTCGAGGTCGTGGCCGCCGTCGAGGGCTTCGAGGACGGCAAGGTGGTCCTCGCCGACGGCTCCCGGATCGAACCCGACGCCGTCATCGCCGCCACCGGCTACAGCCGCTCCCTGGAGGGCCTCGTCGGCCACCTCGACGTCCTCGGCCCCCGCGGCAGGCCGGTCGTCCACGGGCCCCGCTGCCCGGAGAACGCCCCGGGCCTGTATTTCACCGGCTTCACCAACCCCATCAGCGGCATGCTCCGTGAAATGGCCATCGACGCGGTGCGGATCGCGAAGGCTCTCACGAAGGACGGCGGACGACGCTTGTCCCGGCTCCCCTCCTGAGGGTCGCCGTCGACCCAACAGGCCCATCCGGCTGCCGTATTTCGGCGAGAAAGCCGCCTCCCCTTCCCCTCGCGTCCTGGGACGCTGGAGCGACGGCGCCTCCCCAGGGCCGTTCTTTCTGTGTGCACGCCCATTCCTGACGCTCCGTCAGTTCTGTAATCTGACAGTGCGTCAGTTACTTGCTGTCACACAGGAGCGGGCGGACCGATGCTTGGATCAACCCACGGCACCCTCACCACCGACTCCCGCCGGACCCGGGTCATCGCCTGCGGCGAGCAGCCCGGGCCCGCCGTCCACGGCCGGCCCGCCGAGGTGGACGACCTCGATGTCAGCGGCCGGCCGCTGTACGCCGCCGTTCCCGATCTGGACCGCTTCTTCCGGCCCGAGTCCGTCGCCGTGATCGGCGCCTCGGACACCGAGGGCCGGCCCAACACGGGTGTCACCAGGCAACTGCTCGCCTGGTCCGAGCGGGTCGGGGCCCGGCTGCACCCGGTGCATCCCACCCGCCCGTCGGTCTTCGGCATCCCCTGCTCCCCTGCCGTGGCAGATCTGCCCGAGCCGGTCGACCTCGCCGTACTGCTGGTCGCGGACCCTCTTCCGGTCATCGAGGAACTGGCCGAGGCCAAGGCGAGGTTCGCGGTGGTCTTCGCCTCCGGGTTCGCCGAGACGGGCCCGCAGGGGGCGATCGAGCAGGCCCGGCTCGCGGCGGCCGTGGGCGGGTCCGGGATGCGGATGCTGGGCCCCAACACCAACCTGAACGCCTTCGAACACTTCCGGGACGACCTCGACGGCCCCGCCATCGCCCTGATCACGCAGTCCGGCCACCAGGGCCGCCCCGTCTTCGCCCTCCAGGAGCTCGGCATCCGCCTGTCCCACTGGGCGCCCACCGGCAACGAGGCCGATCTGGAGACCGCCGACTTCGTCTCCTACTTCGCCGAGCGGCCCGAGGTCGGCGCCATCGCCTGCTACGTCGAGGGGCTCAAGGACGGCCGCTCCTTTCTGCTCGCCGCCGACCGGGCCGCCCGGCGCGGGGTGCCCGTTGTCGCGGTCAAGGTGGGCCGCACCGAGACCGGCGCCCGCACGGCCGCGTCGCACACCGGCAAACTCACCGGCGCCGACACGGTGGTGGACGCCGCGATGCGCCAGTACGGCGTGATCCGCGTCGACGGGCTGGACGAACTCCAGGACACCGCCGCCCTGTTGGCGCGGTCCCGGCCGCCGCGCGCGGACGGTGTCGTCGTCTACTCGATCTCGGGCGGCACGGGCGCGCACTTCGCCGACCTGGCCACGGAGGCGGGGCTGCGCCTGCCGGCCCTGTCGCAGGCCAGGCAGGCCGAACTGCACCAGTGGATACCCGAGTACCTGAGTGTGGCCAACCCGGTGGACAACGGCGGCCACCCGGTCGGGGACGAGCGCGGCCGGAAGATCATCGACGCGATCCTCGACGACCCGGAGGTGGGCGTGCTGGTCTGCCCGGTCACCGGGCCCTTCCCGCCGCTCAGCGACCGGCTCGTGCGGGACCTGGTGGACGCGGCCGAGCAGACGGACAAGCTGGTGTGCGTGGTGTGGGGCTCGCCGGTGGGCACCGAGCCGGCCTACCGCGAGGTGCTGCTCGGTTCGTCGCGGGTGGCGACCTTCCGTACCGTCGCCAACTGCATCACCGCCGTGCGCGCCTACCTCGACCACCACCGTTTCGTCTCCGGCTACCGCTCGCCGTTCGACTCGGCGCCGCGCACCCCCTCGCCGTCGTTCCGCAAGGCGCAGGCACTGGTGCGCCCGGGTCAGCAGCTGAGCGAGCACGCGGCGAAGCAACTGCTGCGGGCGTACGGCATCCGGGTGCCGCGCGAGCAGTTGGTGACCAGTGCGGCGGCTGCCGTGCGCGCGGCCTCGTTGGTGGGCTACCCGGTGGTGATGAAGGCGTCCGGCGCGCGGATCGCCCACAAGACCGAACTCGGGCTGGTCAAGGTCGGGCTGACCTCGGCGAGCCAGGTCCGGGACGCCTACCGGGAGTTGACCGACATCGCGCGCTACGAGGACGTCTCGCTGGACGGTGTCCTGGTGTGCCAGATGGTCGAGCGGGGTGTCGAGATGGTCGTCGGCGTCACCCGGGACGAGCTGTTCGGGCCCACCGTGACGGTCGGGCTCGGCGGGGTGCTCGTGGAGGTGCTGCGGGACACCGCCGTACGCGTGCCGCCCTTCGGGGAGGAGCAGGCGCGGGCCATGTGCGCCGAACTGCGCGGGCGGGCCCTCCTCGACGGGGTCCGGGGGCGACCTCCGGCGGACCTGGACGCGCTGGTCGAAGTCGTCCTGCGGGTGCAGCGCATGGCCCTGGAACTCGGCGACGACCTCGCGGAGCTCGACATCAACCCGCTGATGGTGCTGCCGCGGGGGCAGGGCGCGGTGGCGCTGGACGCGCTGGTGGTGTGCCGGTGACCGAGGTGACCGAGGTGACGCAGGCGACCGACGGGCAGGTCTCGTACCTCACCCTCAACCGGCCCGAGGCCCTCAACGCCCTCACTCCCGGCCAACGGGACCAACTCATCGAGCTGTTGGCGCGGGCGTCGGCCGATCCGGACGTCCGGGCCGTCGTCCTCACGGGCACGGGCCGCGGTTTCTGCGCGGGTGCCGATCTGCGCGGTGCCTCCACGGGCGGGGAGCGGGTCGCCGGTGACGTGGCCCGGACCCTGCGTCTGGGCGCGCAGCGCCTGATCGCCGCCGTACTGGACTGCGAGAAGCCGGTGATCGCGGCGGTGAACGGCACGGCGGCCGGCCTCGGCGCGCACCTGGCGTTCGCCTGCGACCTGGTACTGGCCGCCGAATCCGCCCGGTTCATCGAGGTGTTCGTCCGGCGAGGACTCGTGCCGGACGGCGGTGGC
Source organism: Streptomyces lincolnensis (assembly GCF_001685355.1). Taxonomy (GTDB): domain Bacteria; phylum Actinomycetota; class Actinomycetes; order Streptomycetales; family Streptomycetaceae; genus Streptomyces; species Streptomyces lincolnensis. Next base: position 4,464,095 of record NZ_CP016438.1, read on the forward strand.
GCGTACCTCCTCCCCCGGCTGGTCGGCCCGCAGCGCGCGAAGGAGCTGATGTTCTTCGGCGACGCGCTCACCGCGGCGGACGCGGAACGCCTCGGTCTGGTCAACCGGGTCGTCCCGGACGCCGAGTTGGACAAGACCGCCCGCGCGTGGGCGGAGCGGCTGGCCGCCGGGCCCACCCGGGCCCTCGCCCTGACCAAGCAGCTCGTCAACGCCTCCCTCGACACCGACCGTGCCGGCGCGTTCGCCGCGGAGGCCGCCGCGCAGGAGATCAACATGACGACCGTGGACGCGCGGGAGGGCGTGGCGAGCTTCGTGGAGCGCAGAAGCCCCGAGTACCGGGGTCGCTAGCCTTCTCATCTGACACCCCGTCAGGTTCAATGGAGGGCGTGATGGGACAAGCCGGAATGGCCGAAGCCGCCGTCCGTTATCTCAGGGCGGCCGGGGCACAGCCCGTGGAGGCGCTGCCGCGACCCGAGTTGCGGTGCGTCGGCGAGGACGAGCGGGCGCCGGTCGACCAGGCCGAGTTCCGTCGGGTGCTGGGGAGTTTCGCGACCGGCGTGACCGTCGTGACGGCACCCGCCACCGACAGCGATACCCCTCCCGCCGGGTTCGCCTGCCAGTCCTTCTCCTCCCTCTCCCTCGACCCGCCCCTCGTCGCCTTCATGGTCGGCCGTACGTCGACGACCTGGCCGCGGATCGCCCGCGCCGGGGTCTTCTGCGTCAACGTCCTGGGCGCCCACCAGGGCGAGCTGTGCCGCGGTTTCGCCGTGAGCGGCCGGGACAAGTTCGCCGACGTCGCCTACGACGCGTCCCCCGCCTCCGGTTCCCCGCGTCTCGCCGGTGCGCTCGCCTGGATCGACTGCACGATCCACGCGGTGCACACGGGCGGCGACCACCTCATCGTCGTAGGCCGGGTGGAGGCGCTGGGGACGGGCGCGGGCGAGGACGAGGCACCGCTGCTGTTCCACAAGGGCCGGTTCGTCTGACTCAGGCCACCACCGGCGTCGGCACCGGGGGCCTGCGCCGGATCACCAGCGCCATCAGCGCCGCCGCCGCGCACAGCGCGCCCGAGGCGTACCAGACCATGTCGTACGAGCCGAAGACGTCCCGCGCGACACCGCCGAGGAAGGCCACCAGGGCGGCGCCGACCTGGTGGGAGGCGAGGACCCAGCCGAAGACGATGGCGCTGTCCTCGCCGTAGTGCTCGCGGCACAGCGCGACGGTGGGCGGGACGGTGGCGACCCAGTCGAGGCCGTAGAAGACGATGAAGAAGATCATCGGCGGGTGGACCGAGGAGGTGAGCAGCATCGGGAGGAAGAGCAGCGAGATGCCCCGCAGCGCGTAGTACACGGCGAGCAGCCGGCGCGGTTCGAAGCGGTCGGTGAACCAGCCGGAGGCGATCGTGCCGATGACGTCGAACACGCCGATGACCGCGAGCAGTGAGGCCGCCGCCTGGACCGGCATGTGCTCGTCGTGGGCCGCGGGAATGAAGTGGGTCTGGATCAGGCCGTTGGTCGAGGCCCCGCAGATCGCGAAGGTGCCCGCCAGCAGCCAGAAGGGGCCGGTGCGGGCGGCCCTGAACAGGACGCCGACCGCGCGCCGGGCCGCCCCGGGCACCGGTTCCGGCTTCGGTACGAACTCCTTGGCGCCGTAGGGCTTCAGGCCCACGTCGGCCGGGTGGTCGCGCAGCAGCAGCCAGACGAAGGGGACGACGGCGAGGGCGGCCAGCGCCACCGTGACCGCCGGCGGGCGCCAGCCCTGCCGCTCCACCATCCACGACAGCACGGGCAGGAAGATCAGCTGCCCTGAGGCCGAGGCGGCCGTGAGGATGCCGGTGACCAGGCCGCGCCGTTCGGTGAACCAGCGGTTGGTGACCGTCGCCGCGAAGGCCAGCGCCATCGAGCCGGAGCCGAGGCCCACCAGCAGGCCCCAGCACAGCAGCAGCTGCCAGGCCGCCGTCATCCACACCGTCAGCCCGGAGCCGAGCGCGATCAGGCTCAGCGCGACCGCGACCACCCGCCGGATGCCGAAGCGGTCCATCAGGGCCGCGGCGAAGGGGGCGGTGAGCCCGTACAGCGCGAGGTTGACGGAGACCGCCGCGCCGATCGTGCCGCGCGACCAGCCGAAATCCTGGTGCAGGGGATCGATGAGCAGACCCGGCAGGGAACGGAAGGCGGCCGCGCCGATGATCGTCACGAAGGTGACGGCGGCGACGAACCAGGCCCGGTGGATGCGGATGCGGCGCCGGGGGCCGGTCTCCTGGACGGCGGCGGCTTCGGTTGTCTGGGTCACGCCCTACAGCTTCCGGTCCGCGCCCACCGCGATCGAGTGGCCCGAAGGACAGCATTCGCTAGGATCGGGCCATACGATGGGGCCATGAGCCGTGACCCGGAGTTCCGCCCGCACCGCGTGGTCGTCCTCGCCCTCGACGGGCTGCTGCCGTTCGAGCTGGGCATCCCGCACCGGATCTTCGGCCGCCCCAAGGACGCCGGGCGACGGCACCTGTACGAGGTCGTGACCTGCTCGATCCGCCCGCCGGGCCCGGTTCAGACCGACGCCGACTTCGCCGTCCACGTCGAGCACGGACCCGAGGCGCTGGCCACCGCCGACACCGTGATCGTCCCGGCGTCCTACGAACTCGGCCCGGTCTTCGAACAGGGCGTCCTGACCGAGGAACTGGCCGCCGCCCTCGCGCACATCCGCCCCGGCACCCGGCTCGCCTCGATCTGCACCGGCGTGTACGTCCTGGCCGCCGCCGGGTACCTCGACGGCCGCCCCGCCACCACGCACTGGGCCGACGCCGACCGTCTCCAGCGGCTCTTCCCGCGGATCGAGGTCGACCCGGACGTCCTGTTCATCGACGACGGCGACGTCCTGACCTCCGCGGGGGTCGCCGCCGGGATCGACCTGTGCCTGCACATGGTGCGCCGCGACCACGGCACGGCGATCGCCAACGAGGTGGCCCGCCGCACCGTCGTACCGCCGCACCGCGACGGCGGACAGGCCCAGTACATCCACCGTCCCGTGCCGGACCCGCAGCAGGCCACCACGACCTCGGCGCGCGCCTGGGCGCTGGGCCGGCTGCACGAGCCGATCCAGCTGCGGGACATGGCCGAGCAGGAGGCCATGTCGGTGCGGACCTTCACCCGCCGGTTCCGCGAGGAGGTCGGCGTCAGCCCGGGCCAGTGGCTCACCCAGCAGCGCGTGGAGCGGGCCCGGCACCTGCTGGAGTCCACCGGCCTCTCCGTCGACCAGGTCGCCCGCGACGCGGGCTTCGGCACCGCCCAGTCGATGCGCCAGCACCTACAGGCGGCGCTCGGCGTCACCCCCACCGGCTATCGGCGCACCTTCCGCACCAGCGGCGACACCGACGGCCGCTCCCCGAGCCGCGCCTGACACCGCCCGCCGGCTCTCCCCCCACCAGCCGAGCGCCATCAGCAGCAGGCCCAGACCCACGCCGGCCAGGATGGCCGTGGACGGAGCGACCACCTGGAGCAGGGTGCCGGCGAGCGAGCCCGTCGCCGCGTAACCGGCGCCCGCGGCCGCGTACATCACGGAGTACCCGGCGGCCAGGGCCCCGGGCGGCACGGCCTCGCGCAGGGACAGGTTGCGGGTGATCAGCGCACCCGACTGGAGCGTGCCCGCCAGGACGAGGGCGACCGCGATCCCGGCCGCGCCCGGTATCAGCGCGGCGAGCGCCACGAAGGCCGACATGCCGCCCATCAGGACGACACTGCGCGTCCGGAGCCGCCCCGGCCACGACCGCAGTCCGTACAGGAACGCCCCGACGCCCGCTCCCACGGCCAGTCCCGCCAGCATCGGACCGGACCAGCCGACGCCGATGCCCCGCTGCTCCAGCAGGGCGGGCAGGGTCAGCTCGGCCAGGCCGAGCAGGGTGAGGCTCGCCGCGCCCGTGACGTACACCGGCCAGGCGCGGACCAGCACACGGACCTTTACGCGGCCGGTGTCCCCGTCCTCGTCCGCCCCGCCCCAGCCGGCGGGCAGCAGTCGGTGGCCCACGATCGCCGCCGCCATGAGCGCGGCCCCGAGGAGCAGCGGGACGCGCGGGGCGATCCCGAGGGCGAGTCCGGCGACCGCGACCGGGGAGACCGCCCACACCCCGGACATCAGCATCGACTCGGTGGACAGCGCCTGCGCCACGGCGCGTTCGGGGATCAGCGAGGTCAGCAGCGTCCGCTGACCGCCGGCCACCGCGGCCGGCGCGGCACCGGCGAGGAACGCGAACGCGCCGAGCACGAGCGGGTGCGCCCCCGCCAGTACCCCGAGCCCGGCGAACCCCACCGCTCCGCCCGCGAGGCCGAGCGTCAGATGGCGCCGGCCCCGGGCCGGGTCCAGCCGCATCCCGAGGACCGGCGCCCCGGCGATCTCGCCGAGCACATAGGCCGCTGCGAGCGCCGCACCCAGCGAGTAGCCGCCGGGCCGCTCCCGCACCAGGAAGACCAGGGCCAACGGCGCCATGGCGACCGGCATACGGGCGGCGACGGCCGCGCCGGCCCAGATCAGGACCTGCTGGGAGGCGACGTCACGGTAGGTCATGCGTCGACGCTATGCGTCGGCACCGACAGGCCCCCACGGATTTTCCGCAGCCTGTGGACAACCCCGCTTCCGGCGCCCTGTGGACAACCCGGTTTCCCGGAGCCTGTGGACAACCCCGGCCGGGCACAGACACGTCAGAACGTCAGCACCCCCCGAGCCACCCGGCCCGCCTCCGCGTCCCCCGCCGCCTTCTCGAAGTCCTCGACGGGATAGGTCTGCGTCGCCAACTCGTCCAGCAGCAGCCGCCCCTGCCGGTACAGCTCGGCGTAGACCGCGATGTCCCGCTGCGGCCGCGACGACCCGTACCGGCAACCCAGGATCGACTTGTCCAGGTACATCGACGAGACCAGGAAGGACGCCTCGGCGCCCGCGGGCGGGACGCCGAGGAGGATCGCCTGTCCATGGCGGTCCAGCAGGTCGATCGCCTGCCGGATCAGCTCGACCCGCCCGACGCACTCGAAGGCGTGGTCCGCCCCGGTGGGCAGCAGGTCCCGCACCCCTTCCGTCGAGGTCAGGAAGTCGGTCGCGCCGAACGTCCGGGCCACCGCCTCCTTCGCGGGGTTGGCGTCCACGGCCACGATCCGCAGCGCGCCCGCGATGCGCGCGCCCTGGATGACGTTGAGCCCGATCCCGCCCGTGCCGATCACCAGCACACTGTCCCCCTGCCTCACCCCGGCCCGGTTCAGCACGGCACCGACCCCGGTCAGCACCCCGCACCCGATGAGCGCGGCCGACGGCATCGGGATGTCCTTCGGGATCCGCACCGCCTGCACGCCCCGCACCACGGTCCGTTCCGCGAAGGCGGAGTTGGACGCGAACTGGAACACCGGCTGCCCGCCCCGCGTGAACGGCCGCCCCGGCCGCCCGATCGCCTGCCGGCACATCGTGGGCCGCCCCCGGTCGCAGTCGGCGCAGGCCCCGCAGTTGGCGAGCGTGGACAGGGCCACATGATCCCCGGGGGCCACATGCCGCACCCCCGCGCCCACGGCCTCCACCACCCCGGCGCCCTCATGCCCCAGCACCACAGGAACCGGGAAAGGTATGGTCCCGTCCACCACAGACAGGTCGCTGTGGCACAGCCCCGCCGCCGAGATCGCGACCTGCACCTCACCGGGCCCGGGATCCCGTACGACGAGATCGTCCACGACCTCGACCCGCTTGCCGTCGAACACCACGCCACGCATCACACAGCCCCGCCCTTCGGCTCCCTCGGCAGACCGAGCACGCGCTCGGCGATGATCGTGCGCTGGATCTGGTCGGAGCCGCCGTAGATCGTGTCGGCGCGCGAGAACAGGAACTGCCGCTGCGACTCGTCCAGTTCGTACGGCGCAGAGGCCGACCACTCCCCGGGCCCCACCGCCCCCGCCGCGCCCCGCACCAGCATCGCCAGCTCCCCCAGCCGCTGATGCCACCCGCCCCACAGCACCTTGGCCACACTCGGCGCCCCCTGGTCCCCCGAACCCCCGAGCGTCCGCAACGCGTTCCACCGCATCACCCGCAACTCGGCCCACTGCCGCACCAGCCGCTCCCGTACGACGGAGTCCCGCACCGCGCCGGTCGCCACGGCCAGCTCCACGACCCGCCCCAACTCCCGTGCGAACCCGATCTGCTGGGCCAGCGTCGACACCCCCCGCTCGAACCCGAGCAGACTCATCGCGACCCGCCAGCCGCCCCCCTCGCCCCCCACCACATGCTCCGCACGCGCACACGCCCCGTCGAAGAAGACCTCGTTGAACTCACTCGTCCCGGTCATCTGCCGAATCGGCCGCACCTCGATCCGCCCCGGCTGATCCATGGGAACGAGCAGAAAAGTCAGCCCGCGGTGCCGCCGCGACTCCGGATCGCTGCGAGCGAGTACGAAGCACCAGTCCGCCTCCTGCGCGAGCGACGTCCAGATCTTCTGCCCGCTGACCCGGTACGTCCCGTCCGCGCCCCGCTCGGCCTTCGTCCGCACCCCCGCCAGATCCGACCCGGCACCCGGTTCGCTGTACCCCTGACACCACAGCTCGTCCCCGGCCGCGACCGGAGGCAGAAACCGCGACTTCTGCTCCTCCGTCCCATGAGCCAGCAGCGTCGGAGCCAGCAGATTCTCCCCAATATGCCCCGACCGCGAAGGCGCCCCCACCCGCGCGTACTCCTCGGCCCAGGCGACCTGCTGAGTCAGCGTGGCACTCCGATTGCCATATCCACTCTCCGGCCAACCCAGCCCGATCCACCCGGACTTGCCGAGGGTCCGCTCCCAACTCCGACGGTCGGAGGCCCCCTCGACATGAGCCGCAAGCCACTCCCGCGCCTCACCCCGGAACACCTCATCCTCACCAGTGAACCCAAACTCCACGAGGGCTCTCCTCTCAACACCGGTCGAGTCAGCCAACCCAGGGGCGCGGGGAACTGCGCGAACAACCACGAACCACCCGCAGCCGCCCGTGGACAGAACCCCCCGAGCTCTTAGGCATCCGGCCCCCGCACAAGCAACGGCATAGGATCCACCCCCACAGACCCCGGCAAAACCTCCGAGATCATCTCCGGAGTCCAGGACCCGCCGGAGGCATACACAGCCCGCAACTCCCTCGGCTGCGCCCACACCGCAATCTTCGCCCCCGCAACGGTGTACACCTGCCCGGTAACCCCCAGAGCCCGAGCCGCGTCGGACAACAGATAGACCACCAGCGCCGCCACATCCTCCGGCTCACCGATCTCCACCAACCCGCCCGGCACCTTCGCCGACATCCGCGTACGAGCCACCGGCGCCACCGCGTTCGCGGTCACCCCGTACTTGTGCAGCCCCAGCGCCGCACTGCGGACCAGCGAGATCACCCCGCCCTTCGCCGCGCTGTAGTTGGCCTGGGAGACCGACCCCTGGTGATTCCCACTGGTGAATCCGATGAGCGTCCCGGCCCGCTGCTGCCGCATCACCGCGGAGGCGGCCCGGAACACGGTGAACGTGCCCTTCAGATGCGTGGCGATGACCGGGTCCCACTCCTCCTCGGCCATGTTGAACAGCATGCGCTCGCGCAGGATCCCGGCGACGCACACCACCCCGTCGAGCCGCCCGAAGGAGGACAGCGCGACATCGACGACCCGCTGCCCGCCCGCCATCGTGGAGATGTCGTCGGCGACGGCGACCGCTTCCCCGCCGGCCGCCTCGATCTCCTTCACCACGCCCGAGGCGATCTCACTGGTGGGGGACGCTCCGTCCACGGAGACGCCGTAGTCGTTGACGACGACCTGCGCCCCTTCGGCCGCCGCGGCCAGGGCCACCGCCCGGCCGATACCGCGCCCGGCACCCGTCACGGCGACGACCTTGCCTGCCAAGAAGTTCCCCACGCCGGACCCCTTCCCGCGGTTTCTGACGGACCGTTAGATTTTATGACCCGTCAGACCGCAGGACACAAGCCCCGGGAGGGCCCCATGTCACTGCCCGCCGCGTTCCACGACATCGCCAAGCGCGTGAACAACTGGGGCCGTTGGGGGTCGGAGGACGAGATCGGCACGCTCAACCTGATCACCGACGAGGTGGTACGCCGGGCCGCGGCCGAGGTCCGCACGGGGCTCCGTGTCCCCCTCGCCCTGCCGCTGCGGCACGACGGCGTGCAGACCGGGCTGATCCCGGGGCGGGTCAACCCCCTGCACGCGATGACGCAGATCAACCAGGAGATCTTCGGCCCGGGGGCGGTGGCGTGCAGCGACGACGCCGTGACGATGGGGCTCCAGGCGGCCACCCACTGGGACGCGCTCACCCATGTCTCGCACTCGGGCCTGCTCTACAACGGCCGCCCCGCCGCCACCATCACCCCGCACACCGGCGCCGAGTTCAGCGGCATCGACAAGGCACGGCACATCGTCTCGCGGGGCGTGCTCCTGGACGTGGCCCGCGCCCTCGGCACCGACCGCCTGGACGGCGCGCACGCCGTCACCCCGGAGGATCTGGACGCGGCCGAGGAACTCGCCGGCACCCGGGTGCGCGCCGGTGACATCGTGCTCGTACGGACCGGGCAGGTGCAGGTGTATCTGGCCGGCAAGAGGGAGGCGTACGGCCATCCGTCACCGGGGCTGTCCATCCGTACCCCGGAGTGGTTCCACGCGCGGGATGTCGCCGCGGTCGCGAACGACACGCTGACCTTCGAGATCTTCCCGCCCGAGATCGAGGATCTGTGGCTGCCCGTGCACGCGCTGCACCTCGTGGAGATGGGCATGCTCCAGGGCCAGAACTGGAATCTCGAAAAGTTGTCCACAGCCTGTGGAGAAGTTGGCCGCTACAGCTTCCTGCTGTCGGCGATGCCCGAGCCGTTCGTCGGGGCGACCGGCACGCCGGTGGCTCCGGTCGCCCTGCTGTGAGCGGCCCCGCACGGGCAGGTCGGGGCGGCGGTGCGCCCTGCTCGCCCCGAGCCCGGCACGACGCACCACCGACCACTTCCGGCGTACCCGCCCCAACCCCTCTCGGCCCCGAGGGAGCCTGACGCCGAATCACGACCCACACTCGCCGAGGGCCTCCGTCACCGAAGCCCTCGTCGTCCCCTCGCGGCGAATCGCTGACCACCAGCGTGATCAAACGGTCACGCGACGTCAACACCCGTTCGGGGATTTATTACTTATGCACGGTTTCCCGGAGGCGCGCACGGAAGCATGTCCGGCGCACGGACCCTCCGCCGACCTCAGGTCAACAGCGCTTTCTGCGACCGCGCGCCAGGCCGCTGCCAGGCCACCGCGAGGCCCGGGAGATGGGCACGCTCCCGGAAGGCCGTGCGCCGGTCACACGACCTCGAAGGCCAGCCCTTCGTACGCGGAGGCGTCACCGACGCAGATCGTGGCGCGCTCGCCGGAGTCCTCGCACCGGTCCAGTTCACACCAGATGCGCTTGCCGTTGCCCTCGGGGCTCCAGCCCCAGCGGTCGGCGAGGCCGTCGACGAGGGCGAGCCCCCGGCCGCCCGTCTGGTCACCGTCGACGCAGCGCGGCACCGGGGCCCGGTCGCTGTGGTCGGCGACCTCTAGGCGGACGGTGGCCGACTCCGCGACCACCCGCGGCAGACTGAGCCGCAGCACGGCCGGACGGCCGGTGTGCACCACGGCGTTGGTGACCAGCTCGGAGACGAGCAGGATCAGCGTCTCGGCGAGCGGATCGTCGGACCCTATTCCGGACCCGGCGAGCCGCGAGCGGGCCCAGCTCCGGGCCCGCCCCACCTCCGCGGGGTCGGGCCGGATCTCCAGCTGCACTTGAAGCACCTGCACCGCTCACACCATCCGAACCGGCGGACACATAGCCTCGCGCCTCACGAGGGCCACGATCGTAGCCATTTTTTGCATGACCAGAACAACGGCCGGGGGAGCGGCCGGGGCCGGGGTCACGGAACGTGAGTCCCTTGTGAGACAGCATGGTTGACGGAAAGTCACGCCAACAAGCGCTTCGGGCATATTCCAGCGCGAAGGAGTACCCGTGCGCGATACTGTGCGACGCTCGTCGCCAAGGGTCGAACAGGTGGGAACCCGACGGCTTCCCACCCCGCGAACAGCGGCGCGCACCGCCGGATCCGGAGCCACCCCAGGGGCAACACCGGCACGGCTCGTGCTCGGAACCACTCGCATCCCACACAAGGTACCGGAGCCCGCCCGCCTCCCCGGGGCGCGACGAGTCACGCCTAGGACACAACCCGGTATCAACGCTCCGTAATTCCGGTATGCCACAATCCGCGACACGCTTTCGGGCCGACCCCCCGGTATCGCAGTCCAGTGGCCCTGACGGTGGGTCAGGACAGCAGATCACCCGCGAGGACTTCCTCACTCTCCGTGTTCGCGCCGCCACGTTGCGCCCGCACCCACGCCCGCTTGAGGTGCAGGTGCACCTCGCTCTCCCAGGTGAACCCCATGCCGCCGTGCACCTGGAGGCAGTCCCGGGCGCCGCGGACGGCGGCCTCGTCGGCGAGCAGCCGGGCCGCCGCGATGTCGGCCCGGCCGGCGGTGACGGCGGCGGCGTACACCGCCGCGCGGGCCAGCTCCGTCCGCACCAGCATGTCGGCGCACAGATGCTTGACGGCCTGGAAGGCCCCGACCGGCCGTCCGAACTGCTCTCGCGCCCGCGCGTGTTGCACCGCGAGCTCGCACACACGCCCGGCCGTGCCCAGTTGTTCGGCGGCGGTGAGGAGGACGGCGACGGGATCCGCGGCCCTTCGGCGGGACACCGAGTGCAGCGGCGTCAGCGGATCGACGGACCGCAGCGGCACGGCCTCCGCGACACCAGGGGCGCCGGGAACACCATCGGCACCATACGCACCACCATCACCTCGGACACTCCCGTCACCCCCCACCCCGCACACCACGTCCGCCTCCTCCAGCCACTCCACCAGCTCCCCGTCGACGGCCGCCACGACCGTCTCCCCCGTGGCCGCCCCCGGTACCGTGCCCGCCGCGAGGTGGGTGGCCACCAGTGGGCCCGGCAGCAGCGCGCGGCCCGTCTCCTCGAAGGCCAACACCGCCTCCGGCAGGCCGAGTCCGACCCCGCCGTCGGCCTCGGGCAGCCGCAGCGCGAAGAACCCCAGCTCGCCGAGGTCCCGCCACAGCGCACGGTCCAGCCCGGGTTCCGCCACGGCCGCCCGCAGCGCCTCGCCGTCGAAGCGACGGGCCAGCAGCTGCCGTACGGAATCCCGCAACGCCCGCTGGTCGCCGGTGAGTCGGAAACGCATCGTCACGGCCCCTTCGGCAGGCCGAGGATCCGCTCGGCCACGATGTTCCGCTGGATCTGCGAGGTGCCGGCGGCGATGGTGTACGACAGCGAGGACAGCCGGTCGAGGGTCCAGGGGCCGTCGAGGTCGAGGGAGCGGGGCCCGAGGACCTCGGCGGCGGCGTCGTAGAGCTCCTGCCGTGCGTGCGAGTACCGGAGCTTGAAGACCGACCCCCCGACGCCCGGTACGCCGCCCGTCTGTTCGGCCTCGCTGACGTTCCACTGGGTGAGCCGCCACAGGGCGCGGAACTCGGCGTTGAGGCGGCCGAGGCGGCGGCGCAGGACGGGGTCGTCCCAGCGGCCGTTCTCCCGTGCCGTGCGGGCGAGTTCGCCGAGCACGCGCCGGCAGGCCACCACCTCGCCGACGAAGGCCGTACCGCGTTCGAAGGAGAGGGTGACCATGGTGACGCGCCAGCCGTCGTTCTCCTCGCCGACCCGGTTGGCGACCGGGACGCGGACCTCGTCGAGGAACACCTCGGCGAACTCGGCCGACCCGGCGAGGGTGCGCAGCGGCCGGACCGTGATGCCCGGCGTGGACATGGGCATCGCCAGCCAGGTGATGCCCCGGTGCTTCACCGCCGTCGGATCGGTGCGCACCAACAGCTCGCACCAGTCGGCGACTTCGGCGTGGGAGGTCCAGATCTTGGAGCCACTCACGACGTACGTGTCCCCGTCGCGCCACGCGCGCGTGCGCAGCGACGCGAGGTCGGATCCGGCGTCCGGTTCGCTGAAGCCCTGGCACCAGGCCTCCTCGCCGCGCAGGATCGGCGGCAGCCAGCGGGCCTGCTGCTCGTCCGTGCCCTCGGCGGCGATGGTCGGGCCGGCGTGCAGCAGTCCGACGAATCCGGCGCCCACATAAGGGGCGCCCGCCCTCTCGGTCTCCTCCAGGAAGATCAGCCGGGTGGTCGGGGAGGCGTCCCAGTGCACCTGCCCGTACCCGGCGTCGTGGAGCGTCCGCTGCCAGCCGAGGTCGTAGGCGCGGCGGGCGGGCCAGTCCTCGGGGGACGGTTTGGGCGGCAGTGTGGGGAGCGCCTTGGCGAGCCACTCCCGCAGCCGCGCCCGGAACTCCTCCTCCTCGGGCGTGTCCGACAGGTCCATCGCGTCGCTACCGGTCGAAGTCCAGGTCGAGCATGCGGATCGCGTTGCCCCGCATCAGCTTGTAGACCGTCTCGTCGTCGAGGCCCTTGACGTGGTCGAGGGCGACCTCCTTGGTGTGCGGGAAGGTCGAGTCGACGTGCGGGTAGTCGGTCTCGAAAGTGGCGTTGTCGCGTCCCACGACGTCCAGGGACGCCACCCCGTGCTTGTCGCGGAAGAAGCAGCAGAAGATCTGGCGGTAGTAGTACGTCGACGGCGGCTCCGGGATCGTGTCGCGGACGCCGCCCCAGGCGCGGTGCTCCGCCCAGACGTCGTCGGCGCGTTCCAGGGCGTACGGCACCCAGCCCATCTGGCCCTCGGAGTAGGCGAGGGTGAGGCGCGGGAACTTCACCAGGACGCCGCTGAAGAGGAAGTCCATCATCGAGGCCATCGCGTTGTTGAAGGACAGCGAGGCCTGGACGGCGGGCGGGGCGTCCGGGGAGGCGGCCGGCATCTGGGACGACGAGCCGATGTGCATGTTGACGACCGTGCCGGTCTCCTGGCAGACGGCGAAGAACGGGTCCCAGTAGCCGGAGTGGATCGACGGCAGGCCCAGGTGGGTGGGGATCTCGGAGAAGGTCACCGCCTTCACCCCGCGGGCGGCGTTGCGCCGGATCTCCGCCACGGCGAGGCCGACGTCCCATAGCGGGATCAGACAGAGCGGGATGAGACGGCCGCCGCTGCCGGCGCACCACTCCTCGACCATCCAGTCGTTGTAGGCGCGCACACAGGCGAGCGCGACCTCCTTGTCGTGCGCCTCGGCGAAGGTCTGTCCGCAGAAGCGGGGGAAGGAGGGGAAGCAGAGGGAGGCCTCGACGTGGTTGAGGTCCATGTCCTTGAGCCGCTCGACGGGGTCCCAGCAGCCCGGCCGCATCTCCTCACGGGTGATGCCCTCCAGCGTCATCTCGTCGCGGTCGAAGCCGACGGCGGCGATGTTGCGCTTGTACGGGAACTTCAGGTCCTCGTAGATCCACCAGTCGGTCGGCTGGCCGTCCGGGTCCATCGTGATCCGGTACTTGCCGCCCACGTAGGCGAGTTCACCGATCCCGGCGGTGAGGGGCCGCGGGCCGCGCTCCCGGTACTTCTTCGGCAGCCAGGTCTCGAAGAGGTGCGCGGGCTCGATCACGTGGTCGTCGACGCTGATGATGCGGGGCAGTTCGGTCATGGGTCCCCCCACTCGGCCGTACCGATATCTGATGGACCGTCAGATCTACCGTCACAAGCAGGCTAGTGCCAGGCCCCTGGACCGACAAGGCGCCGAGCCCTACGCTCTGGCCACTATCTGACTGCCCGTCAGCTATACAGGGGGCCCCGCCGTGAACGACACCGCGCACGCGCTCAGCACCTCCCGCACCCTCTGGGACCTGGTCACCGCCCGCGCCGACCTCACCCCCGACCGTCCGGTCCTCCTCCAGGGCGACCGGGCGCTGGGCTTCGGAGAGCTGCGGGACCGCGCCGAACGGGTCGCGGCCGGCCTGTACGACCTCGGCGTGCGCCCCGGCACGGTGGTCGCCTGGCAGCTGCCCACCCGTATCGAGACGGTCCTGCTCTCCTGCGCGCTGGCCCGTCTGGGCGCCGTGCAGACCCCGGTCATCCCCTTCTATCGGGACCGCGAGGTCGCCTTCGCGCTGCGCGAGTCCAAGGCGGAGTACTTCGCCGTACCGGGCGAGTGGCGCGGCTTCGACCACACCGGGATGGCCCACCGCCTGGGCGCCAAGGGCGTCTTCGAGGCCTACGACCGGCTCCCCGACGCGGACCCGCGGATGCTCCCCGCCCCGCCCGCCGACGGCCGCCCGGTCCGCTGGATCTACTGGACCTCCGGCACCACCTCCGACCCCAAGGGCGTCCTGCACACCGACCGCTCCCTGATCGCGGGCGGCTCCTGCCTCGCCCACGCCCTGCGCCCGACCGCCGCCGACGTCGGCTCGATCGCCTTCCCCTACGCCCACATCGGCGGCCCGGACTACCTGGTGATGATGCTGCTCTACGGCTTCCCCGCGGTGCTGTTCGAGCAGTTCGCACTGCCGGGCGCGCTGGAGGGCTTCCGCCGGCACGGGGTGACGATCGCGGGCGGGTCGACGGCGTTCTACTCGATGTTCCTGGCCGAACAGCGCAAGCGGCCGGACCGGAAGGTCGTCCCCACGTTACGGCTGCTCGCGGGCGGTGGGGCTCCCAAGCCGCCGGAGCTCCACCACGCCGTCGTACGGGAGATGGGCGTACAGCTCACCCACGGATACGGCATGACCGAGGTGCCGATGATCACGATGGGGGCGCCGGACGACAGCGCGGAGATGCTGGCGACGACGGAGGGGCGGCCGCCGGAGGGGATGGAGATACGGATCGTGGACGGGGAGGTGCGGCTGCGGGGGGAGGCCGTCTGTCAGGGGTATCTGGATCCGGCGCAGACCGCGGCGGCCTTCGACGAGGAGGGGTTCCTGCGCACCGGGGACCTCGGGCGGCTGACGGACAGCGGGCATCTGGTGCTCACCGGGCGGCTGAAGGACGTGATCATCCGCAAGGGCGAGAACGTCTCGGCACAGGAGATCGAGGACCTGCTGCACGGGCACCCGCTGGTCGGCGACGTGGCGGTGATCGGGCTGCCGGACACCGAGCGCGGTGAGCTGGTGTGCGCGGTGGTGGAACAGCCGCCGGGCGCCGGGGAGCTGACCTTGGAGGCGGTGACGTCGTATCTGCGCGCGGAAGGGCTGTCGACGCACAAGCTGCCGGAGCGGCTGGAGGTCGTGGACGCCCTTCCGCGGGGCGAGACGCTGCGCAAGGTGCTCAAGTACAAGCTGCGCGAACGCTTCTCGGGGAGCTGACGGTCACCCAGGGACGGTCACTCGGGAACGGTGAAGAAGCGGGCGAAGGCGGTCACGATCTCCGTCTCGCCGATCCTGCCGTCGGTGTCCGCGTCGAGGGCGGTGGCGGCCGTCCGGGCGGCCTCCTCCTCCGCGCCGAGGGCCTTGATCACCCGCACGGTGTCCTCGACGGTGGCCCGGCCGTCCTCGTCGCCGTCCGCCACGGCCAGGGCCGCGTGCAGGAAGGGGCGGGCGATCTCGGCGAACCGGTCGGGGTTGTCGCGCAGGCGCTTGACCGCGCCGCCCACGAACTCCTCCCGGGTGATCCGCTGGTCACCGTCCCGGTCCGCTATGCCGGCCATGCCCTGCCAGAACGCCTCCGCGCCGATGTACAGGGCCTGGCCCTTGTCGGAGCGGGCCGCCGTACCGAACTCGTCCAGCAGCGCCTTGGCCGCCGTGTTGAAGTCCGCGCGGTCGATGTAGCCGTTGCCGTCCTGGTCGAAGATGGCGAACCGGGCGGCGATCCTGCCCTCGTACTCGCTGCTGACCATGTCTCTTCGGGCCGCCTTACGTCACGTCGGGGTGTATCTGGCACGGAGCGTACGACGGGAGGGGGCCTTCGAGCGGGCGAAAGCTGCGGTTGTGCCAAGACCGGGGGAATTTCGGGACAACGATGTGGCAGTGGTGGTGAGCGATGTCACGCCGGCTGCGGTCATTCCGACAGGGGGTCACGCCGACAGGGGGTCCACGTCCTCCCGGACGGCCGAGTCCAGGTCCGGGTGGACGTCGAACAGGCGGCGGACGCCCAGGGCGGCCAGCACCCGGTTGACGTGCGAGCCGTCCACGGCGCCGTTGGCCGGGAGTATCAGGCGCAACCTGCCCTGGCAGGAGCGGATCAGACGGCGGGCGGCGATGAGCACGCCGACGCCGCTGGAATCGCAGAAGAACACCTCGGAGAGGTCCAGGACGATGCTGTGGCGGCCCTCGGCCACGGCGTCGTGCACCCGTTGCCGCAGCGCGGGTGACGTCACCAGATCCAGCTCGCCCGACACCTGGAGCACGGCCCACTGGCCCTGCCCCTCGCCGGTCACATTGAACACCACCACCATGCCCTTCGCTCGCCGGAAAGCAAACGGAAGCGCTTCTTACGCTTCCTTGCAGCGCGGCTGCCCAGCGGCCGTTCCCTGAAACACCGGCCCAGAAACAGAAATCGATCGAAAGAGGCTTGTTCTGGTCGCCTTCGATCCTGTTCGATCGTGTCTGATCGCCGCGCGAGCGGGTAGGCACGCCGCAGGGCGGGCGGAGGAAGAAAGAGGAAGGGAAGAGAAAGCGCGGACGAAGGTCCACTACCACCCACGGCCTCTCCGGGGGCGCACATTGCCACAAAGGGGCGTGCGCCGTGAGAGGTGCCGACTACATTCGAGGAGACGGTGGGCGCAGGCTTGACGGGGACACGGGCAGGGTGAGGGGGCCGCATGGCGAAGAAGGACGCACCGCCCCGCTGGGACCGCAAGATGCAGCAGCGACTCGCACGCGGTGAGGCGGCCGCCCTCGGCGAGCTCTACGACCGGTTCGCCTCCCTCGTGCACGGGCTGGCCCACCGCGTGCTCGGGGACGAGCGCGCCGCCGACGGCATCACCCGCGAGGTCTTCGTCCACGTCTGGGAACACCCCGACGCCTACGACCCCAAGCAGGGCCCCCTGCGCTCCTGGGTGGCCACCCTCACCCACCGCCTCGCCGTGCAGCGGCTGCGCGCCACCGAGACCGCCGCGCTGGCCCAGGAGGGCCACGGCTCCACCGAGGACCTGGAGCTGAAGGTCCGCCACGCCTCGGTCGCCGCCCGCGCCGACTACATCGTCCAGTCCATGCCCGTCCCGCTGCGCGCCGCCCTGGAGCTGGCCTACTTCCAGCGCCGCGACTACCGCCAGACCGCCGCCGACCTCGGCGTCACCGAGGACGAGGCCCGCCGCCGCCTCCGCCTCGGCCTGCAACTGCTGGCCACGGCCCACGACAGCGCGGCCCCCGGGGCACCGCCCGGATACGGGGGTGCGGCGTGAGCGGAGCCGGCCGCTTCGAGGCGTACGACGGCCCGGACGAGCCCGAGGACCCGACGGATCCCGAGAACCCCGGGGACCTCGGGGATCCCGAAGCCAAGGACACCGGGGAGGGTCACGACGGCTCCGGCGGCCAGGGCGACGCCGCCGGTCCCGGCGGTCCGGACGACCCCGGCAACGGCGACTCCCCCGACTCCGACCCGGACCCGCACCGCCCGCCCCGCATACCCATGCCCCGCGCCTCCGTCGAGGACGGCGGGCGCCCGCTGCCCACCCTGGAGGAGCTGGGCGACCTGGCACCGCCACCGGCCCCGCTCGTCCTGGAGCACCCCGTCCTGAAGGCACTCCTCGGGGCCTGGGCACTGGCCGCCTGCTCGCCGGAGGAGACGCTCGCCGTCGAGGAACACCTCGGCGACTGCGGAAGCTGCGCGGACGAGGCGCTGCGGCTGCGGGAGGCGGTCGGCCTGCTCCAGCGCCCGGAGAGCCTCGACCTGGACCCCGGCCTGCGCACCCGCGTCCTGGACAGCTGCCTGGACCGGCGCCCGCCACGCATCCCGGTGCCCGGGTGGGCGACGCCGTACGACGCGGAGACCGCCCGCCTCGACGCGCTGCTCCAGGACTTCGGCGACGCCGAGTGGCACGCGCCGGTCCGCCTGCGCTGGTTCGAGGGCGAGCGCCAGTCCAGCCGCCGCACGACGGTCGCCGGGGTCATCGCCCACCTGCTGACGGTCGACGGCCTGGTCGCGGTCGCCCTCGGTCTCGACGACCCGCTGGGCGACGCCGCCGGGGCACCGACGCCCGCCGCGCGCACCGAGGCGTACTGGCGCGCCTCCCACTACCCGCCCACCCGTTCCGTCCGCGCGCCCTGGCGCGAGCAGAGCCACGACCTGGTGCGCACGGTCTCCTTCACGGGCGGCACCACCGGCCGGCTGGCCGTCTCCTACGGGGACTTCGAGCTGCCGTTGCACGACGCGATGCTCGACCGCGCCTTCGAGTGCTGGGTCCACGCGGAGGACATCGCCGAGGCGGTCGACTACCCGTACGCCGCGCCCTCCGCCCGCCACCTCAACCGCATGATCGACCTCGCGGCCCGCATGCTGCCCACCGTCCTCGCGGTGCGCCGCCACAGCGGCCTCGCCTCACCGGCCGCGGGCCGCCACCTCGTCCCCGCCGGCGAGCCCGGCCGCAGCCTCCGCCTGGAGATCGAGGGCCACGGCGGCGGCACCTGGCTCATCCCCCTCGACTCCCCCGGCGCGGTGGGCTCCGCCGAGCACGAGGTCGCGCACGTCGCGCTGGACGGGGTGGAGTTCTGCCATCTCGCCGCGGGTCATGTGTCACCGGAGGAAGCGGCGGCGGGTCAGCAGGGGGATCGGGACGCGATCCGGGACGTACTGTTCGCGGCGGCGTCGTTGAGCCGGATGTAGCCGGATGTAGGGGCGGGTTGCGGGTTCGTCGGCGGCTGCGGGTTGTTCGTGGTTGCTCGCGCAGTTCCCCGCGCCCCTTGACAGGCACCGTTGCCTTTCCAGGGGCGCGGGGAACTGCGCGACCAGCCCCCACCAACCCGCAGCCGCCCTACGACAAGAACCCCCGAGCTCCTAGGCGAACACAACCGTCCGCCGCCCGTTCAACAGAATCCGCCGCTCCGCATGCCACTTCACGGCCCGCGCCAGCGCCTGGCACTCGACATCCCGCCCGATCGCCACGAGCTGGTCCGGCGCGACGTCGTGCGCCACCCGCTCGACCTCCTGCTCGATGATCGGCCCCTCGTCGAGATCCGCGGTCACGTAATGCGCCGTCGCCCCGATCAGCTTCACACCCCGCGCATGCGCCTGGTGGTACGGCTTCGCGCCCTTGAAGCTCGGCAGGAACGAGTGGTGGATGTTGATGATCCGCCCGCTGAGCTGCTTGCACAGTTCGTCGGAGAGCACCTGCATGTACCGGGCGAGCACGACCAGCTCGACGCCCTGCTCCCGCACGAGTTCCAGCAGCCGCGCCTCCGCCTCGGCCTTCGTGTCCTTCGTGACCGGAATGTGGTGGAAGGGGATGTCGTAGGACTTCACGAGCTCGGCGTAGTCGGTGTGGTTGGACACCACCGCGGCGATCTCCACCGGCAGCGCCCCGATGCGGGCGCGGAAGAGCAGGTCGTTCAGGCAGTGGCCGAACTTGCTGACCATGAGGACGATCCGCATCCGGTCCTCGACCCGGTGGATCTGCCAGTCCATGTGGAAGGCGTCACCGATCGCCGTGAAACTGGCCCGGAGTTTGTCCACCGTCACCGGCGCCTCCGCCGAGAAGTGGACGCGCATGAAGAACAGTCCCGTGTCGTGGTCGCCGAACTGCTGACTGTCCTCGATGTTGCAGCCGGTCATGAAGAGGTAGCTCGACACGGCGTGCACGATGCCCTGCTTGTCGGGACAGGCGAGAGTGAGGACGTACTGGTCGGAGGCGGCGGCTTGACCGGACTGCTCGTTCATGCAGGACAGGGTCGCATATCACGCCACCCCCACCGGTCCGCCGTCTCGCCACGCGGACCTCAAACCACTCGGAACACGCCACCGACCGGAACACGCCACTACGCGGAGCGCGTCATGATGTGCAGCACCTCCAGCGTGCGCGGGGGCGCGTCCGGGTCCTCGGCGTCGGCCGTGGCCATCCGTACGTGCGCGTCCCGTGCCGCCCGGACCGCGTCCGGCCAGCCCTGGTGGTCCATGTAGGCGGAGACCGGGGCGTCGGGACCGACCTGGTGCATGATCCGCAGCACGCGCAGGACGGCGGTGTCGACGAGGGCCGCCTCCTGGGAGTCCCGGAAGATCGTGCCGACGTACTTCTCGGCGGACCAGTTGTCCAGCCAGGTGTCCTCGACCAGGCGGTACACCGCGTCGGTCACGTCTCCGTACCCGTCCGCGCCCGCCAGCCAGACGTCCCGCTGGAACACGGGGTCGGAGAGCATGTGCAGCGCGGAGCGCACATTGCTGCGCCAGCGCCACCACGGCATGTCGTTGAGTGGCATGCCGCCCATGGTGGACGAGCGACGGCTGCGACGGGAAGAGTTCTCCGAACCTTGCACGGTCATCGATCGTACGTTCCCCTCCTCGGAGGTCCCCCGACCCCCCTCTGTTCACCTTCACGTCACCGGTCGACAACCAAGAGTCACTCTCGGGTTAGCGATGTGACGGAAGCGTGTGTGCCCATGACCTGCAGGCGACGCACCCGCAGCACCTTCCTCCCCAAGCTCCCCCGGCCCGTCAGAGCCACCGCCCTCGCGGCAGGAGCACTCGCGGCGAGTGTGTCGCTCACCACCGGATGCGGGGTCGTCCCCGGTGCCACGGGGGGCTCCGGGGACGATCCGATCAAGGTCATGACCTGGGCTCCGGAGGATACCAACGCCACCAACAAACCCGGCATGCCCGCCTTCGCGCAGGCCTACGCCCGCTGGGTCAACGCCCACGGCGGTCTCGACGGCCGCGAGCTCACCGTCCTGACCTGCAACGAGCGCAACGACAGCCTGGCCGCCGCGCGGTGCGCCCAGCGCGCGGTCGACGAGGGCGTGGTCGCCGTCGTCGGCTCCTACAGCCAGTACGCCGACTCGTTCCTGCCGCCCCTGGAGGGCGCGGGCATCCCCTACATAGGCGGCTACGGCCTCACCACCGACGAGTTCACCAGCCCGCTCTCCTACCCCGTCAACGGCGGCCAGCCCACCCTCCTGGCCGGGCTCGGCAGGGCCCTGGCGGGCTGCGGGCCCGTCGCGCTGGTCCGGCCCGACACCATCGCGGGCGACGCCCTGCCCTCCCTGCTCGACTCCGGCCTCACCGCGGGCGGCCACGCGGGCACCCAGGACGTGCGGGCGGCGGAGGACGCCACCGAGTACTCCGGGAAGGCGGACCAGGCGCTGGACAGGACGACCACGGACCCGGCGAAGCAGGGGTGTGTGGTGCCCGCGCTCGGTGACCGCACCGACACCTTCATGGACTCCTTCCGGCGCGCCCGCGAGGACCACACCGACGTCCGCACCGCCATGGTGCTCGGCAACGTCGACCAGACGGTGATCAACGCCTCCGGCGGCGCGTCCGGGCCGTACGAGGGCTCGTACATCACCGGCTGGTACCCGGTGGAGACGGACGCGCGCTGGGATCCGATGAAGAAGGTCATCAGCGAGCAGGCCTTCGACGACAACCGCATCGACGCCGCGGACGCCGGGGTGCAGACCACCTGGATCGCCTACACGGTCCTCAAGGAGATCGTCGAGTCGCTGGGCGGCGGCCAGGTGACCGCCGACGCCGTCCACAAGGCCCTGGACAACGGTCTGAAGGTCACCACGGGCGGACTGACGCCGACGCTGAAGTGGCGCTTCCAGGGCCCGCTCGCGGCCGTCGGCTATCCGCGGCTGGTCAACACCGACGTGACCCTCCAGGTCGTCCGGGAGGGCCGGCTGGTGTCCGCCAGGAAGGGCTTCACCGACGTGACGGACACCCTGAAGAACGCCGACCTGGACTGAGTCACAACTGCGTGGGCTGCCGCTCCGTCAGACCGTAGGTCTTCGCGATCGCGTTCCACAGCTCGGCCGCCCTGACCTTCTCGGTGCTGGCGGTGCCGCTCGCCCGGTTGCCGGCCTGGGTCTGGCCGGTGACGGCGGCCCTGCCCTTCTTGCAGCCCTTCTTGCCGGCCGTCTGGTCGGCCCAGGCCGCGTAGTGGTTGTCGGCCGACGCGGACGCCTGCCAGGCCTTGGTGAGGGCGTCGGTCAGCGCCGCGTGCTCGGGCAGCCTGTCCACCGAGATCCTGGACAGCCGGGTCACCAGACCGGTCCGCTGCTGGGCCGCGCCCCGCAGGTCCTTGGCCGCCTGCCCCAGTTCCTTGCAGGACTTCACGTCCTCCACCGCGTTGATCACGGTCGTCCGGCTGCTGCCGCTGTCCGCGAGCAGCTTGTCCAGCGCGACCGCCTGCTGCTCCGCCGGATCGGCGGACGGCGAGGCGGACTCGCTCGCGGGAGCCGCGGCGGAGACCGGCTGGTTCTTGCCGTCCTTCTGGTCGTCGCCCCCGCCGCCGCCCTCGGCGAGCAGCGCCCCGGCGCCGATCCCGAGGACGGCGATCCCGACCCCGACGGCGGCGATCACAGGCAGCCGGGATCGGCTACGACCGCCCCGGCCGCGTCCCTCGTCGCCGTGACCGCCCGGACGGCCGCCGCCTGCCTGCGGGGGGAAGTACCCCGACGGACCGGCCGGCGCGGGCTCGGGCTGCTGGAAGCGGGGCATCTGCTGGGTGGCCCCGGCCGGGCCCGGTTCGCTGCGGAAGAGGTTGTCGAACTCGGCGGGCGGCTGCCGCTCCCCGCCGTAGGGCGCGCCCGCGGGCTGCTGACCCGGGACGGGCGCGATGAACTGGGTGGGCTCGGCGTCCGGGTTGGCGGGGGGCAGCGGTCCGGCTCCGGGCCGGGAGCCGTCCCTCGGCGTACGGCCCAGGAACTGCGTCGACTCACCGGACGCCGGGGCGCCCGTCTCCGGCGGCAGCGCCCCGGGGCCGACGGGCGGAATGTACTGGGTCACGCCCTCCGGGCCGCCGTCGGCCGCGACCGGCGGTATGTACTGCGTGGCGCCCTCGTCGGCGGGCGGCAGGGGGGCACCGCCGACGGGAGCGTCGTAGGCACTGGCGGGAGGCAGGGGCGCTCCTCCGGCCGGCCGGCCGTAGGGGTCCGCGGGGGGCATAGGAGCGCTCCCGCCGTGGGCGCCGTAGCCGCCGGTGGGCTGGGTGCCGTGGTGGCCGCTCTCCGGCGGCAGGGGGGAGCCGTAGGGGCCGGCCGGCGGAACGGCGTCCGGTCTGACGGGCGGCAGGTAGTAGGAGGTGGGCGGGTTGTCGTCGTGCCCGGTGGGCTGCTGCGGGGCGCCGGTCCCCGCGGAGTACGCGTCGGCGCCGTACGCCGGGGCCTGCGCGCCCTCGGAGGGCAGCGGCTGGGAGGTGGACGGGGACTGGGGCGGCATGCCGCCCGGGGTCTCCTGCCCGCTCCAGTGGCCGGAGGGCGCCGAGGTGCCCTGCTCGGGGGTGCCCCAGGACTGCGCGGGCGGCGACGACCAGCCCTGTTCCTGCTGCGGTACGGGGTGCTGCTGGTCCGGACCCCAGGGTGTGCCCCAGGCCTGACCGCCGGCCGGTGCCGCGGCCGACGCGGGCGGCTGCCCGGGCGCCTGTCCCTGCGGCGCGGCGGACGCCTGCCCGTACACCTGGTCGTAGGCCGACTCGTAGGTCTGGCCGGACGTCTGGCCGGTCTGGCCGTACTCCGCATCCGGGGGCTGACCGGTCGTCCGACCGTTCTCCTGGCCGTACGCGGCGTCGGGCGTCTGGTGCTGTGGGCCGGGTCGGCCGCCGTAGCCGCCCGTCATTCCCGGCAGCAGGGGTTCCCCACCGTCGGAGGGCAGCACGATGCCTTCGCGCGCTTCGCGCGCCGAGGGCTCCTCGCCCTGTCCACTCTGCGTCACCGGGACTCCTACTAATGGGGGACCTTCGGAATCGTCGGCTCACGCTACCGGGTCCCCAGAGCCAGGTGCTACGCAGCACAGGAGGTGACCTGCGTCCCTGTGACCGCGGTAACAGATCACCACGGCCGCAGCGACGAACCCGGCCCCTCACGCTTCGGAACGGCCTCCCCTCACGCCGCCGCCTGAAGGTCGAGCCGGGCCCCGAACTCCCTTACCACGGGCTCGTCCCGGAACGGCTCCAGCCGCTGCTGGAAGTCGTCCAGGTACTCCGCGCCCCGGTTGGAACGCAGGGTCTCCAGGAGCTCCACGGCCTTCAGACCGGTGGCGCAGGCCTGTTCCACCTCCCGCTGCTGCACCTGCGCGGTCGCCAGCAGGACGTAACCGATCGCGCGCCGCCGCGCCTTCGTCTCGGGCAGGCCGTCCAGGGACTCCTGCGCGGTCCGCGCCGCCGCCTCGGCCTGTCCCAGGTCGCGGTGGCAGTGCGCCAACTCGTCGGCGAGATAGGCCTCGTCGAAGTGCGCGATCCACGCCGGATCGTCCCCGGCCGCCGGATCCGCCTGCTCCAGCGCGTTCACCGCGCGGCCCGACGCGGTCTGCGCCGCCCGCGCGTCGCCCATCAGCGCGTGGCCCCGGGCCTCCGCCGCGTGGAACATCGCCTCCGCGCGCGGGGTCACCCGCCCGCGCGCCCCTTCCTGCGCCGCCCGCGCCAACTGCGCGATCTCCCGCGGGTTCCCGAGCTGCGCGGCGAGGTGGCTCATGGACGCGGCCAGGACGTATCCGCCGTAGCCGCGGTCACCGGCCGCCTGGGCGAGCCGGAGCGCCTGGATGTAGTACCGCTGGGCCAGGCCGGGTTGGCCGGTGTCGACGGCCATGTAGCCCGCCAGCTCGGTCAGTCGGGCCACCGCGGCGAACAGGTCGCGGCCGACCGCCTCCCGGTACGACCCGGCCAGCAGCCCCGAGACGACACTGTTGAGGTAGTGCACGACGACCGGGCGCACATGCCCGCTGCCGTACTGGTGGTCGAGGTCGACCAGGGCCTGGGTCATCGCGCGGACGGCCGCCACGTCGGACGGCCCCACCCGGGGCCCGGCCGCGCGCGAGACCTGGGAGTCCGGCGAGGAGATCAGCCAGTCGCGGCTGGGCTCGACCAGCGCGGACGCGGCGACGGAGGAGCCGGACAGGAAGTCCCGCCGCCCCACGTCACTGCGCCACAGCTCACACACCTGCTCGATGGCCCCCAGTACCGTCGGCGAGAACTGGAGACCGACCCCCGAGGCGAGGTTCTTGCCGTTGGCCATGCCGATCTCGTCGATCGTGACCGTACGGCCGAGTTTGCGGCCGAGCGCCTCCGCGATGATCGCCGGGGCGCGGCCCCGCGGCTGCTGGCCCCGCAGCCAGCGCGCGACGGACGTCTTGTCATAGCGCAGGTCGAGACCGTGCTCGGCACCGCACATGTTGACCCTGCGGGCCAGCCCGGCGTTCGAGCAACCCGCTTCCTGGATGAGCGCCTGCAACCGTTCGTTCGGCTGCCGCGCGACGAGAGGCCTTGCGGCCATGGCGTACCCCCTGTGGCTGCGGTGCCTGCCCACGCACCGAGTTGACGTGTCTTCCACCGAAAAGTTCCGGCCGTGAAGATCAATGCCCCGCCAACATGGCGAAAATGCGAGGCATGCGAGGATTGCCGGGGTAAAGACTGTTGCCGTCCCCACACGTGGCTACCCAGCTCACGCCGAGGTTCCTCCTCTGCGCCCCCGCCCATGCACCCATGCGCCCCGGATGCGGGATCAATGCGCTTCCCGGCGCGCGGGACCTGGCCGTAACCCGAGGTGGGTGCGGGAGTTGTGTTGAGCGTGGAAGAGACGATCGCGGGCACCGAAGCCGCTCAGATTCCGAAGCAGCGTGGCGAATCGCTGCTGGAGACAGCCGTACGTTACGCCGAGGAGCGCCACTGGGACGTCTTTCCCGGAACCTGGCTGGAAGCCGTCGACGGGGTGCAGCGCTGCTCGTGCGGCGACGCCGCGTGCGCCGCCCCCGGCGCGCATCCGGCGCGCGGGGACTGGGGGACGCAGGCGACCGGGAGCGCGACGGTCGCGCGGCGGATGTGGCAGAAACAGCCGACCGCTTCGATCCTGTTGCCCACCGGCCGTACATTCGACGCGATCGATGTGCCCGAGACCGCGGGGTTCCTCGCGTTGGCGCGCATGGAGCGCATGGAGTTGACCCTCGGTCCCGTCACGTTGACGCCGGATCGCCGAATGCAGTTCTTCGTACTGCCGGGGGCGTCGGTGAAGGTGCCGGAGCTGGTGCGGAAGCTGGGGTGGACTCCCTCGTCGCTGGATCTCGTCGCCCTTGGCGAGGGGGCGTATGTGGCTGCGCCGCCTACTCGGTTCGGGTCCTCGGGGGCCGTGCAGTGGGCTTGTCGGCCCACCCCGGCCAATCGGTGGTTGCCGGATGCGGAGGAGCTCATCTCGCCGCTTGCATATGCGTGCGGTCGGGACAGGTAGCCTGCGCGGTTCCCCGCGCCCCTGAGGGTGGATGGCGAACCGTAGGGTTCAGCCATGACGTCAGCGGCCGTACGTGTACATGGGCTCTGGAAGCGGTTCGGGCAGCAGGTGGCTGTGGCCGGGATCGATCTGGAGTTGCCCGCCGGGAAGTTCATCGGGCTCGTCGGGCCGAACGGAGCCGGGAAGACCACCACCCTGTCCATGGTGACCGGGCTGCTCCGGCCCGACGCGGGGAGCGTGGAGGTCGTCGGGCACGACGTGTGGCAGGACCCGGTGCAGGTGAAGGCCCGGATCGGGGTGCTGCCGGAGGGGCTGCGGCTCTTCGAGCGGCTGTCCGGGCGTGAACTGCTCGGCTACACCGGGCGGTTGCGGGGACTGCCCGGTGCCGAGGTCGACAAGCGGGCCACCCAGCTCCTGGACGTCCTCGATCTCGCGGGGGCACAGCACAAGCTGGTCGTGGACTACTCGACCGGCATGCGCAAGAAGATCGGCCTGGCCGCCGCGCTGCTGCACAACCCCGAGGTGCTCTTCCTCGACGAGCCGTTCGAGGGCGTCGACCCGGTGTCCGCGCAGACCATCCGGGGCGTCCTTGAGCGGTACACCGCCTCCGGCGCCACCGTCGTCTTCTCCTCGCACGTGATGGAGCTGGTGGAGTCCCTGTGCGACTGGGTCGCCGTCATGGCGGCCGGCAGTATCCGCGCCCACGGGACGCTCGCGGAGGTGCGCGGGGACGCTCCCTCACTCCAGCGGGCGTTCCTCGAACTCGTCGGGGCGCACGGCCGGGACACCGGCTCGCACCTCGACTGGCTGGGCGGCGGGGCGGCCCGGTGAGCGCCGACGTCACCCCCGTCACCCCCGTCGTCGTAAGGCTGAAGCTGTCCCTGCTGAAGAACGGGCTGAAGCAGTCCGGCGGGCGGCGGGCCGCGTACATCGGTTCGGCCGTGGCCGTGCTGCTCTTCTCCGTGTTGCAGCTGATCGGGCTGATCGCGCTGCGCGGGCACGCGCACGCCGGGTCGGTGGTGGTGCTGCTGGTGGCGGTGCTGGCGGCCGGCTGGGCCGTGATGCCGCTGTTCTTCCCCAGCGGCGACGAGACCCTCGACCCGACCCGGCTGGTGATGCTGCCCCTGCGGCCCCGGCCGCTGGTGCGGGCGCTGCTCATGGCCTCGCTGGTCGGCATCGGGCCGCTGTTCACGCTGTGCATGCTGACCGGGTCGGTGATCGCGGTCGCGCACGGGGGTGTGGCGTACGTCGTCGGCGTCATCGGTGCGGTGCTCGGGCTGCTGGTGTGCGTGGCCCTCGCGCGGACCGTCGCCGCGGCCAACATCCGGCTGCTGACCAGCCGTAAGGGCCGTGATCTGGCGGTGCTGAGCGGGCTGGTCATCGCGGTGGGGGCGCAGGTGGTGAACTTCGGCGCGCAGCGGCTGGGTTCGCGCGGGCTGGGGCAGCTCGACGGGCCGGCCGAGGTGCTGAAGTGGGTGCCGCCCGGCTCGGCGATCGGGGCGGCGGACTCGGCGAGCGAGGGGTCCTACGGCGTTGCCTTCCTCCAACTCGCCCTGTCGGCGCTGGCTTTGGTCGTGCTGCTGGGCGTGTGGTCGCGGCATCTGACCCAGCTGATGACCTCGCCGGACGGCTCCACCCTCCAGGCCGCCGACTCCAGGAGCCGGGAGCGGAACTCGACGGGGCTGTCCCGGCTGCTGCCGGCCGGCCGTACCGGCACGGTCATGGAGCGCAGCCTGCGCTATGTGTGGCGGGATCCGAAGACCAAGGCGGCCTGGGTGACCTCGCTGGCCATCGGGCTGATCGTGCCCGTGTTCAACGCCCTCCAGGGCACCGGCTCCATCTACTTCGCGTGCTTCGCCGCCGGGATGCTCGGCGTGCAGATGTACAACCAGTTCGGGCAGGACACCTCCGCGTTCTGGATGGTCGCGATGACGATCTCCTCGACCCGGGACGCCTACGTCGAGCTGCGGGCGCGGGCACTGGCCCTGCTGGTGATCACCCTGCCGTACGCCACGCTCGTGACCGTCCTGACGACGGCGATGCTGGACGACTGGCCGAAGCTGCCCGAGGTGCTGGGGCTGTCCTTCGCGCTGCTCGGGGCGATGCTGGCGACCGGGGCGTGGACGTCGGCGCGCTTTCCGTACTCCATCCCGCAGGAGGGCTACAAGAACGTGGCCCCCGGGCAGTCCGGGCTGGCCTTCATGGCCATCCTGGGCGGCATGGTCTCGGCGGCCCTGCTGTGCGCCCCCGTCATCGCGGGGACGATCTGGCTGAACGTCAGCGAGGGCGGCGAGCGGTGGAGCTGGCTGCTGCTGCCCGTGGGGACGGTCTACGGCGTGCTGATCACGGTGGCGGGGCTGCGGCTGGCGGCACCGCGCACGGCCCGCCGGCTGCCGGAGATCCTGGCGCTGGTCAGCAAGGGGTGACCGGGGTGAGCCGGGCGGACGGCCCGCCCGGCCGCGGGTGGGTCAGCCGCCGAGGTCGGTTCAGCCGCTGAGGTCGGTGAGGACGCTGTCCAGGAAGGGTTCGATGGCGGCGCGCCAGGCGTCCGGCTGGTCGTAGTGGACGAGGTGGCCGGCGTCGGCGACCTCCGCGTACTGGCCGCGGGGCAGGACGCGGACCATCTCCTGGGCCTCGGCGCGGCCCAGCTCGCCGTCGAGGCCGCGGACGACCAGGGTGGGGCAGCGGACCTGGGCGAGTTCCTCCCAGTGGGCGTCGTAGACCCAGGTCTCGCGGGACTCCAGCATCTGCTCCGGTTCGAAGACCGGGCGCCAGCCGTCGGGGGACTCCTGCATGACCTCGGCGTAGAACTCGCCGCGTGCCCGGCTCGGGCGCTCCACCCAGGGGTCGTCCTCGCCGAACCACTTGCGTACGTCGGAGAGGGTGGCGAAGGGGGCGGGCCAGGCCTTGAACCAGTCCTCCCACTCGCGCTGCGAGGCGGCGCCGAGGGCGGAGGCCCGCATGTCGCAGATGATCAGCCCGCAGACCAGGTCGGGGCGCTTGGCGGCGAGCTGCCAGGCGGTCAGGGCGCCCATGGCGTGCCCGACCAGGACGGCGGGGGCGAGACCGAGCTGTTCGAGAGCGGCTTCGGCGTCCTCGACGTAGGCCTCGCGGGTGAAGGCGGCCCTCGGGGGCTTGTCGCTCTGGCCGTGTCCACGCTGGTCGAGTGCGACGGCGCGATGCCGTGCGGAGAGCCAGCGGGCGGTGGAGGCCCAGTGCGAGGCGCGGCCCATCAGGCCGTGCAGTAACAGCACGCCGGGCGCCCGTTCCGCCGCGCCGGGGCCCGGCGGGCGTGGTGCGGGCACGGGGTGCGCCCCCTGCGGTACGTCCCTGGCCTGATCGCTCTTGGGAGGGTCGCCGAACTCCCAGGCCGCCAGGCGTACGTCGCCCGCCCCGGTCACGTCGATGCGTCGCGCCACGGTTCTGGCACCCCCCTAGCTCCGCTCGGACCGCCCGTTCTCTCGCCGGCCGGTCCTGTGTGAACCCCGTCCTGGCCTGCTCTGTCCGTCGTGCCCCGCCCTACCCCCTGAAGCGCGTGGGCCGCGTGATACGTCACCCGCATCCCCGCGAGACTATCGAATACCCATTCGAAGATACCGTTCTCGCCGGCAACACCCCTCGTTCGAGTGACCGCACTCAAGGAATGATCGCCGCTGCCGAGGGGAGATCTTCAGCGGGAGGCGGACCGATCGGGGAAACCGGTCCGAAGGGGATGACCCTGGGAGCTCGGGGCTCCGGGTCAGCACAGGGGAGGACAGGCCCCGGCGCCACACGGCGCCGGGGCCCTCTCCCTGCTCACGGCACATCATCCCCGCCCCTCCCCGGCCGGACGGCATCACTGCCGACCACGGCCAAGAACCCCTCAGGTCATATGCCTCACGCGACAGCCTCGCACGGGATGCGCCCGGGCGCTGCGATTCGGCGCAGTGAATCTTGCTTTCGGCACCCCCGCCGAAGCACCACAACTGCCTCCCGGTTCACAGCAGTTGACGGCCACCCGACGGAAGTGCGCACTCCACGGGACCGCCGCCGCCCGGCGCGGGACACTCGGCGTCCAGCACCCGGCGCCCGGCACCGCTCAGCGCTTGGCGACGAACACGTGGGAGGCCACGTCCGACTCCAGCTCGGCCGCCTCGCCGCCGCTGCCCACCAGCACACCGCCCGCCGACTCCGTCACGCTGACCACCGAGCCGGGCTGCACGCCCGCCCGCCGCAGCGTGTACATCAGCTGCGCGTCCGTCTGGATCGGCTCGCCGATCCTGCGCACCACGACCGTCTTGCCCTCCACACCCGGGTCGAGGTCGGCGAGCGACACCATGCCCTCGTCCAGGAACGGGTCGGCGCCGTCCTTCTCGCCGAGCTCCTCAAGACCGGGGATCGGATTGCCGTACGGCGACTCGGTCGGGTGGCGCAGCAGCTCCAGCACACGGCGCTCCACGGCCTCGCTCATCACATGCTCCCAACGGCACGCCTCGGCGTGGACCTGCTCCCACTCCAGGCCGATCACGTCGACGAGCAGACACTCGGCGAGGCGGTGCTTGCGCATCACGCGCGTGGCCAGCCGGCGGCCCTCGTCGGTGAACTCCAGGTGCCGGTCGCTGGCGACGGCCACCAGGCCGTCCCGCTCCATCCGCGCCACCGTCTGGCTGACGGTCGGCCCGCTCTGGTCCAGCCGCTCGGCGATCCGGGCGCGCATGGGGACCACACCTTCCTCCTCCAGCTCAAGGATGGTGCGGAGATACATCTCCGTGGTGTCGATCAGTCCGGACATACGTGCCCCTTGATGAGATCTGCCGGAAGCACGACAGCTTCGCGGCGCGTGCGCTGGCCCTGGGGTCAATTCTGCCGGATACCACCGACAACCGTGCCGCGCCGGTGAAACCAAGGCGTTAACCAGTGGCGACACGGCCGTATTGACATCCCACTGGTCCAGACCGCACGGTGATCCGCGACACAGCGACGAAAGGGTGGGGTGCTCGCATGGGCGACACGGGCGGCACGGATTTCACGACCGGGGGCACGCTGTCCGACCGGTTCTTCGACGCCGCGATCCGCCTGCTGGAACGGGCCCGGGACGAGGAGGCCGAGACCGTCCGGGCGGCCGGCGGGCTCCTCGCCGACACCGTCGCCTCCGGCGGGCGCCTGTTCGCCTTCGGCGCCGGGCACTCCTCGCTCGCCGCACAGGACGTCGTCTACCGCGCCGGCGGACTCGCCCTGATGAACCTGCTGGCCGCGCCCGGTCTCGTCGGCGTCGACGTGATGCCCGCCACGCTCGGCTCCGCCCTGGAACGCGTCGACGGCCTCGCCACCGCCGTCCTGGACTCCTCGCCCCTGCGCGCGGGCGACGCCCTCGTGATCATCTCGCTCTCCGGACGCAACGCGCTGCCCGTGGAGATGGCGATGCGGGCCCGTGAGCTGGGCGTCCGCGTGATCGGCGTGACCTCCGTGGCCTACGCCGCCGAGACCTCCCCCCGGCACTCCTCCGGCACCTTCCTCAAGGACCACTGCGACATCGTCCTCGACTCCAAGATCGCCATCGGCGACGCCGAGCTCACCCTCGACACCGTCCCGGCCCCCTTCGCCCCCGCCTCCACCGTCGTCACCTCCGCCCTCCTCCAGGCCGTCATGGCCACCGCGGCGGGCGCCCTGGCCGACCGGGGCATCGACCCGCCCCTGCTGCGGTCGGGGAACGTGGACGGGGGGCTGGCCTGGAACGACGAGGTGTTCGAGAAGTACGGGGAGCGGATCTTCTATCGGCGGTGAGCGCCGGCGCGCGTGCCGCGTGGCCGTAGCTGCGGCCACGGGCGGACAGTCGTACCGCTGGACAGCGCCCGGTCATGCGGTGGCGGCTGCCGGTTCGCCGAGCCGCGGGCGCACCTTCGCCGCCGTGTCCGCAGGCGCTGCTTGCCGCGGGCGTCCCGCGCCGCCGTAGCCACGGGGTGCCCGACCGCCGGACCGGTGCCCTACCCCCGCCCCAGCACCTCGCCCAGATCCAGGGCCGCGGCGATCCGGACGGCCACGTCCTCCGCGTACACCGCGTCGCCGCGCTCGAACTGGCTCCGGCCGGACCCCCGCAGAAACGTCACGACACCGAGCGTCCGCCCCCGGCTGCGCAGCACCGCACACAGCGCGTGCACCGAGTCCGCGGGCCATTGCCGGGCGATCGCCCACTCCCGGGCCGCCTCCGCGGACACCGCCCCCACGCTCGCCCGCACGGATCCGATGCGGTCCGCGCACTGCAAGGCCGGATGCCCCTCGGCATACCGCACGGGCAGCCCCGCCTGACCGGTGAGCGGACTCGGCCCGGGCGCCCCCGAAGGCGTCGCGGCGACCCGCACGAGCCGCAGCGGCCCGTCCGTCACCGCCCCGTCGGCCACCGCACCACCCGCGACCCGGTCGATCAGCGCGTGATCGGCGAACCCGGCGAGCGCGAAGTCCAGATGAACCGTCGCCGCCTCCCGCGGATCCTCACACTCGGCGGCCGCCCGCGCCGCCCGGTGCAACTGGTTCGTACGGAACCGCAGCAGCGACGCCTCCTGCTCGCCCTGCTTGCCCTCCGTCACGTCCTGGAAGAGCCACCCGACACCCAACGGCACCGGCTCCTCCGCGAGCGGCGACGCCAGCCGCACGAACCCGCACCGCCAGCAGCGCCGCTGCTCGCCCTCCGGCGTCCGCACACTCACCCAGATCTCCGCGGGCGCCGGCGGAGCGCCCTCGGCCAGCACATGCGTGAGCGCGCTCTCCAGCTCCTCCACACCCTGCGCGAGCAGCTCACCCAGCGGCCGCCCCAGGACGGACGTACGCCCGATGCCCAGCGCCCTGGCCGCATGCGCGTTGACGACCGCGGGCCGCAGATCGGCGTCGACCAGCACGACACCCCAGGACGCGTCCTCGAACAGCGCCTCACTCAGCGCGATGGACCGCTCCAGGTCGATCTGCGCGTGCACCTCGCTGAAGGCGCAGTACAGACCGGCCGGCTTCCCGTCGGGCCCGCGCACGGCCGCCGACTGCGTCCGCACCAGCACCCGCCCGCCGTCCTTGGTCAGCAGCGCGAACTCGTGCACCTGCCGCCCCGGCGCGTGCATCGCCGACAGCAGCCGCCCCTCGACCTCCTCGGCGTCCGCACTCCGTACGGCCCACCCCGCGAACCCGTGCCGCCCCACCGCCTCCGCCGCGGTCCAGCCGAGGATCCGCTCCGCCTCACGGTTCCAGTGGGTGACCACCCCGTCCACGTCGAACGCGCACAGGGCCGCGTCCATCCCGTCGAGCAGCGCGGCCAGCAGATCCGAGCCGCTCGGCCCCTCCGGGCCGCCCGAGCCCTGCGGACCCTCCGGCCCTTGCTCGTCCGGTCCGATCTCGTCGGTGGTCCCACTACGCCGGGAAGCACTCACCTGGACCCCCTGCAGGCTGCCGCGTCCGTCGCACCAACAACACGCCGGTTCGCTCACTGACCATCATTGAACTCGAACGTGACGCAGCACACACCGGGTTCCCACAAGATTGAAGGAATCGTTGTACGCCGGAAACGTCCCGAAACCGCACTACCCGCCGACGGGCGACTCCAGCCGCAGATCGATCCACAGGTCGGTCTCACCGTCCAGCACATACCGATCGACCTCCCGGAACCCGCGCGCCTTCGCGAACCGCACCCCGTCCTCGTTGGCGGCCAGCACACACGTCTCGATCACCCGGGCACCGAGCACCCGCGCGTGATCAAAACCCTTCTCGTACAGAGCCGTCCCGAAACCCCGCCGCCGATACTCGGACAGCACCCGCGCGATCACGGTCCCCACAGCCCCCTCCCCCTCCGGCGGCCGCACCGTCGAACACCCCACCAGCACGTCCCCGAGATACGCGTTCACCAGCCGATACCGCCGCACCCGCTCCCGCACGGCCTCGATCCCCATCGCCGCGGGCGGAACGACCACGTTGTGAACATGACGCCACTGCTCCAACATGTCGTCCCCGACCACCGGCTCCATGCGCAGACCAGCCATAGGAACCCGCTCCCTCCCTGCGTACGCCTTGATCCCGATCTTCCTACGGCGATCCTGATGGATGCCTCAGGACTTACGGGCCGCCGCTAGCAGCAAGATCGGCTATGCGTTCGACGATTCAGGATCTTTCGCACGAACGAGCGCCATCGACTGATTCAGTCGATCACTGACGGCTTGGTCATTAGCGTTGCTTGCACCCTTCGGAAAGGAGGTCACTCGCTCCCCAACGCAGGTTGCCGAGTGACCAGCCCCAGTCATCACGATCCCCAAGATCAGGGAGGTGCCCCGATGACTACGTTCCCCGCAGGTGAGTAGACCCACCAGGCTGTGCTTCCTCAGCAGCCTGCTCTGGAATCCGTGGGAGCAGACACCCCCGGGAGCAGGGACGAAACGGCTCACGGACATCCCGCCACCGCGCGGGACACCGGCCGGGAACATGGGCGAGGGGAGACCGACGGGCGCGGTGACGCTCCCCCGCACAACCCGCCGTACACCGGCGGCATCGGCGCGAGCAGAGTCTTCGTCCTGTCCAAGGACGGACACCCGCTCATGCCCTGCCACCCCGCCCGCGCCCGGGAACTCCTCGGCAAGGGACGGGCCGTGGTCGCCCGACAAGTACCCTTCGCCATTCGGCTGCGTCGACCCCGGCTCCAAGGGCACGGGTCTCGCCCTCACCGACGAGAAGAAGGAAGTCGACGCGCACGGCGCCGTCGTCACCGTCAGACGCGGGCTCACAGCACTGGAACTCCAGCACCGCGGCGACCAGAACCACCGATCCATGCAGCAGCGTGCCGGTTACCGACACCGGCGGCGCTCCGCCAACTGCCGCTACCGAGCCCCTCGCCCAGACAACCGACCGCGCCCCGCAGGATGGCTCCCACCCTCCCTGCGCCACCGCGTCGACACCACCTATTCCCAGGCAGCACGCCTCTGCCGCTACGCCCCCGCCACCGAGATCCACATCGAACGCGTCGCCTTCGACACCCACGCCATGAGCGCGGGCAGACCCCTCACCCAAGCCGAGTACCAGCAAGGCACACTCGCCGGAACCGAAGCCCGCGCCTACCTCCACGCCAAGTGGAACCACTCCTGCGCCTACTGCGACGCCACCGGCGTACCCCTGAACATCGACCACCTCAGGCCCCGCAGCCAAGGAGGGTCGAACCGCATCTCCAGCAGGTGAGAACGCCCCTCCATGACGCCGCCGCCATGAACGCGACCCGTTGGCAGCTCACGGAAACCCTCAGCGACCTCGGCAAGCCGGTACACGCCTGGTCAGGCGGCCGTACGAAGTGGAACCGCAGCGCCATGGGACTGGAGAAGACCCACACCCTGGACGCGCTGTCGGTCGGGCGCCTGAATCATCAGAGCGGCGACGCCATCGTGCGGTTCCCGGGGCAGGTGCTCAACGTCAAAGCCACCGGTCGCGGATCGTACGCCCGCACCACTCCGGACCGCTTCGGGTTCCCACGGCTCCGCCGGGCCCGCACCAAGCAGCACTTCGGGTACGTCACCGGGGATCTTGTCCGGGCCCATGTACCGACCGGCAAGTGGGCAGGCACATGGACCGGGCGCATCTCCGTCCGCGCCAGGGGGCAACACAGCCTCACCACACCGAGGGGTCGTATCAACGTCTCCCACCGGAATCTGAGACTGCTGCAACGGGGCGACGGATACGGCTACAGCACCCGGCAGGAACTCTCAGAGTCAACTTCTCAAAAAACCGGTTGATCCGTGCCGGACCTCTTCCTAAGGTGTCGCTTACGCATGAGAGGAGGTGATCGGGTACATGAGTGAAACCCGGACGCGCGAGGTGGCTGCGGGCTAGCGGCTCGCCACCACACCTAGTGCGGTGCCGGACCAGCGTGTGCGCGAAACACGCAGCCGGCCCAAACCAACGCAGTCACCCGACCCGCGAGCTCGCCGGTAACGTCCGGCCGGCTCCCCAGCCGTCAGGCGGGGGAACCCGAGTTCGCGGGTCGTCTGCGTTGACGGAGAGGCCCTAGCGGGCGATGTCGCCGTAGCCCTCGATCTCCCGCGGGTCCCGGGTGCCGGGGCCGATGTAGCGGGCCGAGGGGCGGACCAGGCGGCCGGTGCGCTTCTGTTCCAGGATGTGGGCGGACCAGCCGGCCGTGCGGGCGCAGGTGAACATGGACGTGAACATGTGGGCCGGGACCTCGGCGAAGTCGAGGACGATGGCGGCCCAGAACTCGACGTTGGTGGCAAGGACGCGGTCGGGGCGGCGGGCGTGGAGCTCGGCGAGGGCGGCCTTCTCCAGGGCTTCGGCGATCTCGAAGCGGGGAGCGCCGAGTTCGCGGGCGGTGCGGCGCAGGACGCGGGCGCGCGGGTCCTCGGCGCGGTAGACGCGGTGCCCGAAGCCCATCAGGCGCTCGCCCTTGTCGAGGGCCTGCTTGACGTACGCCTCCGCGTCGCCCGTGCGCTCGATCTCCTCGATCATGTGCAGGACTCGGGAGGGTGCGCCGCCGTGGAGGGGGCCGGACATGGCTCCTACGGCGCCGGACAGCGCGGCGGCGACGTCGGCGCCGGTGGAGGCGATGACGCGGGCGGTGAAGGTGGAGGCGTTCATGCCGTGCTCGGCGGCGGAGGTCCAGTAGGCGTCGACGGCGGCGACGTGCTTGGGGTCCGGCTCGCCGCGCCAGCGGATCATGAACCGCTCGACGACGGACTGCGCCTTGTCGATCTCCCGCTGGGGGACCATCGGCAGGCCCTGGCCGCGGGCGGACTGGGCGACGTAGGAGAGGGCCATGACGGCGGCGCGGGCCAGGTCCTCGCGGGCCGTGGCGGCGTCGATGTCCAGCAGGGGCTTCAGGCCCCAGACCGGCGCGAGCATGGCGAGCGCGGACTGGACGTCGACGCGGATGTCGCCGGAGTGCACGGGGATCGGGAACGGCTCGGCGGGCGGCAGGCCGGGGTTGAAGGCGCCGTCGACGAGCAGGCCCCAGACGTTGCCGAACGAGACGTGACCGACCAGGTCCTCGATGTCGACGCCTCGGTACCTGAGCGCGCCGCCCTCCTTGTCGGGTTCGGCGATCTCCGTCTCGAACGCGACGACTCCTTCGAGTCCGGGTACGAAGTCGGACATCAGGCGGCTCCTCATGATGGGTACGACGGATGGCGCCCCGCGGATCCACGGTCGTGCGTTCGACTCGCGGTCCCGGGCGGTCACCCCGGTGATGCCCCGTGCGGTCGGCGGTCATCCCTCGGGACGGCATCAGCACCATATCCCCGAGTGCCACCTTTGGGGAGAGTTCGCGGCACTCAGTGCCACACAGGATGCGGGGCGACCGCCCGTACGGCGTCCTCCCATACGGCAGGATGACGGCGTGACCGACCGAGATGCCGCCCTCGATCCCGCCGCCCTCGACCCCGCCGCCATGCGCCAGCAGTACCGCGCCGAGGGCCTCACCGAGACCGACCTCGCCGCCACCCCGGTGGAGCAGTTCGCGCGCTGGTTCAAGCAGGCCGCGACGGAGGGCCGTCTCTTCGAACCGAACGCCATGGTCGTCTCCACCGCCGACGCCGAGGGCCGCCCGAGTTCCCGCACGGTGCTGCTGAAGCACTTCGACGACCAGGGCTTCGTCTTCTACACCAACTACGACTCCCGCAAGGCCCACGAGCTCGCCCGGAACCCGCATGTCTCCCTGCTCTTCCCCTGGCACCCGATGGCCCGCCAGGTCATCGTCACCGGCGTCGCCCGCCGCACCGGCCGCGACGAGACCGCCGCCTACTTCCGCACCCGCCCGCACGGCTCCCAGCTCGGCGCCTGGGCCAGCGGCCAGTCGTCGGTGATCGCCGACCGTGCCGCCCTCGACGCCACCTACGCGGAACTCGCCGCCCGCTACCCGGAGGGCGAGCAGGTCCCGGTCCCCCCGCACTGGGGCGGCTTCCGGGTGGCCCCGCGGACGGTGGAGTTCTGGCAGGGACGGGAGAACCGGCTGCACGACCGGTTGCGGTACGTGGCGGAGGCGGACGGGAGCTGGCGGGTGGAGCGGCTCAGCCCTTGATCAGCCCCTGGAGGGAGGGCTCCCGTCAGCCCAGCGTCTGGTCCAGGAGTGTGGCCCACTGCGCCACGACGCGTTCGCGGCGGGCGGTGTCGTTCGTGAGGAGGTTGGCGAGGCCGAGGCCGCGGGACATGTCGAGGAGGCCCTGGACGGTTTCGCGTACGCCGGGGGTGGACTCGTCGGCGCCGAGGAGGTCGACGGCGATGCGGTGGGTCTCGCGGCCGACGTGGGCTTCCAGTTCGGTGACGCGGGGGCGGAGCTGGTCCTCGTTGGAGGCGGCGACCCACAGGTGGAGGGCGGCGCGGAACAGCGGGCCGGTGTAGAGGTCGACGAGGGCGGTGACCACGGCGCGGCGGTCGCCCGTCGCGCCCTGGGGGAAGAGGGCGCGCAGGGCCGTGGAGCGTTCCTCGGCGACGTATTCCACCGCCGCCGTGAACAGGTCCTCGCGGGTGGGGAAGTGGTGTTGGGCGGCGCCGCGGGAGACGCCGGCGCGTTCGGCGACGACGGAGACGGTGGAGCCCGCCCAGCCGTGTTCGGCGAGGCAGGACACGGCGGCTTCGAGCAGCCGCTGCCGGGTGGCGCGGCTGCGGTCCTGCTTGGGGGTCCGTTCGGTGCGTTCGGTGCGGTCCACACGGTCACCGGCCGTGCTCACAGCGCCCATGGGGGATCCCGTCGTTCGAGGAAGGCCGTCATGCCCTCGCGGGCCTGTGCGGAGGCGAACAGGCGGGCCGAGAGCGCGGTGAGATCGGCCGCGTCCCGGTCGAAGGCCTCCAGCACCCTAACCGTGAGGAGTCGTTTGGTCTCGGCCAGGGCCTGGGGGGCGGCTCGGCGCAGTCCGTCGAGGGCGGGGGCGAGGACGGTGTCGACGTCGTCGCCGGCGGCCGTGAGGAGGCCGATACGGGTGGCCTCGGTCGCGTCGAGGCGTTCGCCGGTGAGGTAGTAGCGGGCCAGGGCGCGGGGGTCGGTGCGGGGCAGGAGGGGCAGGGAGATGACCGCGGGGGCGACGCCGATGTGGACCTCGGTGAAGGCGAAGGTGGACGCGGTCGACGCGAAGGCCATGTCGCAGGCGGCGAGGAGGCCGAGGCCGCCCGCGCGGACGTGGCCGGTGACCCGGGCGAGGACGGGCCGGTTCGTCTCGACGATCTGCCGGAGCAGGGCCACCAGGGCCTCGGGGCGGGGCGGGTCCCTCAGGTCGGCGCCCGCGCTGAAGGTGGTGCCGGTGTGGGTGAGGACGACGGCGCGTACGTCGTCGTCCTTGCCGCAGTTGTCCAGCGCGTCCGCCAGTTCGCCGACGAGGGCGGACGACAGGGCGTTGCGGTTGTGCGGGGAGTCCAGGGTGAGGGTCTCGACTCCGCGCGCGCGGGCACGGCCGATCAGGGTCATGTGGGCTGCCTCAGCTGTCGGCGCAGGATCTTGCCGGAGGCGGCGCGCGGGACGCCGTCGATGAAGGTGACCCGGCGGACGCGTTTGTAGGGGGCGACGCGTTCGGCGACGTACATCATGATCTCGCCCTCGGAGAGGTCGGGGGCGGTGGGCCGGCGGACGACGTGGGCGTGCGGGATCTCGTTGCCGTCGTCGTCGTAGGTGCCGATGACGGCGGCGTCGGCGATGCCGGGGTGGGTGAGGAGGAGGGCTTCGAGTTCGGCGGGGGCCACCTGGAAGCCCTTGAACTTGATGAGTTCCTTGACGCGGTCCACGACGAACAGCCAGCCGTCCGCGTCGATGTGGCCGACGTCGCCGGTGTGCAGCCAGCCG
Source organism: Streptomyces lincolnensis (assembly GCF_001685355.1). GTDB lineage: Bacteria > Actinomycetota > Actinomycetes > Streptomycetales > Streptomycetaceae > Streptomyces > Streptomyces lincolnensis. The sequence goes on from NZ_CP016438.1 coordinate 4,504,092, forward strand.
TCGGTGTCGATCATCGCGGCGGTGGCGTCGGGGCGGCCGAGGTAGCCCTTCATGACCTGGGGGCCGCGGATGAGGATCTCGCCGGATTCGCCGGTGCCGAGGTCCTTGCCGGGGTCGTCGAGGGAGACGATCCGCATCTCGGTGCCGGCGATGAGCTTGCCGACGGTTCCGGGCGGCGCCTCGCGCATGGCGTCCCGGGGGACGACGTGGGTGCCCGGGGAGAGTTCGGTCATGCCGTACGCCTGGCCTACGGGCGGCAGGCCGAGCCGCCGGGAGCAGGCGGCCGCGAGGTGCGCGTCGAGGGGGGCGGCGGCGCTGAGGACGTAGTGGAGGGAGGAGAGGTCGTACTGGGCGACCAGGGGGTGTTTGGCGAGGGCGAGGACGATCGGCGGGGCCACGTAGAGGCCGGTGATGCGGTGGTTCTGGATGGCCGCGAGGAAGGTCTCCAGGTCGAAGCGGGGCAGGACGACGACGGTGGCGCCCAGGCGCAGGGGCGCGTTCATGAGGGCTGTCAGGCCGTAGATGTGGAAGAACGGCAGGACGGCGAGGATGCGGTCGCCGGGTCCGGACGGCATGACCGGCTGGAGCTGGGCCAGGTTGGTGGCGATCTGCCGGTGGGTGAGCATCACGCCCTTGGGGGTGCCGGTGGTGCCCGAGGAGTACGGCAGGGCGGCGACGTCCTCGGCCGGGTCGATGCCGACCACCGGTTCCGGGGCGGCCGAGGCGAGCATGTCGATGAGTGAGCGGTGTCCGGGCGCGCTGTCGCAGACGAAGATCTCCTGGACGCCGCCGGCGAGTTCGGCGGCCCTGCGGGCCGTCTCCAGCAGGGGCGAGACGGTGACGATCCAGCGGGCGGAGCAGTCGGCGAGTTGTTTGGCGAACTCCTCGGGCGTGGCCTGCGGGTGCACGGTCGTCACGGAGGCGCCGGCGCGGGTGGCCGCGTAGAAGGCCGTGGGGAAGGCGATGGTGTTGGGGCTGTGCAGGGCGAGGACGTCGCCCTTGCGGACGCCCGCCTCGGCGAGGGCGGCGGCGACGCGGCGGTGGAAGCGGTCGAGTTGTTCGTAGGTGAGGGTGGTGCCGTCGGTGCCGTCGATCAGGGCGGGTGTCGCCCCGAACTCGGCCGCCCGGCCCAGTACCGCGTCGTGGATGGGGAGGTCTACGGGCTGGACGTCTGCGTACGAGCTGCGGAACACGGTTCCTCCAAGGCGGCCTAGTACGACTTGGGCAGGCCCAGGGTCTGGTGGGAGACGTAGTTGAGAATCATCTCCCGGCTCACCGGGGCGATACGGGCCACACGCGATGCCGTGATCAGCGAGGCGATCCCGAACTCGCGCGTCAGGCCGTTCCCGCCGAGGGTGTGCACGGCCTGGTCGACCGCCTTCACGCAGGCCTCCCCCGCCGCGTACTTCGCCATGTTGGCGGCCTCGCCCGCTCCGGCGTCGTCGCCGATGTCGTACAGGTGGGCGGCCTTCTGCATCATCAGGCGGGCGAGTTCGAGGTCGATGTGCGCCTGGGCGAGGGGGTGGGCGATGGCCTGGTGGGCGCCGATGGGGGTGCTCCACACGGTGCGGTCGCGGGCGTAGGCGACGGCCTGCGCGAGGGCGTGGCGGCCCATGCCGATCGCGAAGGCGGCCGTCATGATGCGTTCGGGGTTGAGGCCGGCGAAGAGCTGGAGGAGGCCGGCGTCCTCGTCGCCCACGAGGGCGTCGGCGGGGAGCCGTACGTCGTCGAGGGTCAGCTCGAACTGCTTCTCCACGGCGTGGAGTTCCATGTCGATCTGACGGCGTGCGAAGCCGGGCGCATCACGCGGGACGATGAACAGGCAGGGTTTGAGGCTGCCCGTTCGTGAGTCCTCCGCGCGGCCGACTATGAGGGTCGCGTCCGCGATGTCCACGCCGGAGACGAAGACCTTTCGGCCGGTGAGGATCCAGTCTCCGGTGTCCTGGTCGCGGCGGGCCGTGGTGGAGATGCGGTGGCTGTTGGAGCCGGCGTCGGGTTCGGTGATGCCGAAGGCCATGGTGCGGGTGCCGTCGGCGAGGGCGGGGAGCCAGGTTCGTTTCTGGTCCTGTGTGCCGAAGCGGGCGATCACCGTGCCGCAGATGGCCGGGGAGACGATCATCATGAGCAGGGGGCAGCCGGCTGCGCCGAGCTCTTCCAGGACGATGGAGAGTTCGGCGATTCCGCCGCCGCCTCCGCCGTATGCCTCCGGCAGGTTGACGCCCAGGTAGCCGAGCTTGGCTGCGTCGGACCAGAGGGTTGCTCGGTCGTAGGTGCGGCCGTGGCTTTTGCCGAGGGTTGCTACGGCTGTGCGGAGTGCTTTGTGTTCTTCGGATTCGAGAGTGGGGGGCATGGGGCTCCTTCCCGGGTGCGGGTCGTTTGTGGCTGGTCGCGCTCACGCGGCGGTAGCCGCAAATAGATACAGCCCCGCGCCCCTAGGGTGCTTGCACCACCGCCAGCAATGAACCCACCGTCACCTGTTGGCCAGGGGAGACGTTCAGGGCCGTCAGTGTTCCTGTGGCCGGGGCGGTGATCTTGTGTTCCATCTTCATGGCCTCCAGCCAGAGGAGGGGCTGGTTCGCTTCTACGGCGGAGCCCGCCGACAGGCCCTCCGCGACCCGCAGCACCGTGCCCGGCATGGGGGCCACCAGGGAGCCCGGGGCCAGGTGGGCCGTCGGGTCGGGGAAACGGGGCAAGGCCCTGAGGGTGGTGTTGTCGACGTAGAGGAGGTCGTCGTCGTAGCGGGCGATCTCGAAGCGGCGCTGCAGACCGTCCATGTCGAGTACGACCAGACGCGCGTCGGCGTGTACGACCCGCGCCCCGTCCGTCTCCAGGCCCCGGCGCGTGTGGCGGTAACGGGCCTCGATCTCCTCGTCCGCCATGACGTACCTCTTCACCTGCGGCTGGGAGGGTACGTTGCGCCAGCCCCCGAAGCGCGAGCGGCCGTGGGCGTCGGAGAGGGCGGCGGCGAGGGGGGCGAGGGGGTCGGCGGCGGGCTGGGTGAGGTCGGGCAGGTGGCGGTCGTAGAAGCCGGTGTCCATGCGGGCGGAGGTGAACTCGTCGTGGCGCAGGGAGTTCAGCAGGAGGTCCCGGTTGGTGGTGGGGCCGTGGACGGTGGAGCGTTCGAGGGCGTCGGCGAGGCGGCGGATCGCGGCGGCGCGGGTGGGGGCGTGGGCGATGAGTTTGGCGAGCATGGGGTCGTAGTGGACGCCGATCTCGTCGCCGTCGGTGAAGCCGGTGTCCAGGCGGACGCCCTCGGGGACGGCGAGGCGGTGCAGGGTGCCGGTCTGCGGGGCCCAGTCGTGGGCGGGGTCCTCGGCGTAGAGGCGGACCTCGACGGCGTGGCCGGAGGGCTGCGGGGGGTTGCCGTCGAGGGTGCCGCCGTCGGCGATGTCGAGCTGGAGGGCGACCAGGTCGAGGCCGAACACGGCTTCCGTGACGGGGTGTTCGACCTGGAGGCGGGTGTTCATCTCCAGGAAGTGGACGCGGTCGCCGGAGACGAGGAACTCGACGGTGCCGGCGCCGACGTAGCCGATCGTGCGGGCCGCGGTGGAGGCGGCCGAGCGCAGGCGCTGTTCAACGTCGGCGCTCAGGCCGGGGGCGGGGGCCTCCTCGACGACCTTCTGGTGGCGGCGTTGGAGGGAGCAGTCGCGGGTGCCGAGCGTCCAGACGGTGCCGTGGGTGTCCGCGAGGACCTGCACCTCGACGTGGCGGCCGTCTTCGACGTACGGCTCGACGAACACCGTGCCGTCGCCGAAGGCGCTCTCGGCCTCGGTCGACGCGGCCCTCAACTCCTCTTTCAGGGCGTCGAGTCGGCGTACGACCCGCATGCCACGTCCGCCGCCGCCCGCGGCCGCCTTCACCAGGACCGGGAGGTCGGACTCCGTGACCGTGTCCGGGTCGAGGGGGGCGAGCAGGGGTACTCCGGCGGCGGCCATCAGGTCCTTGGCGCGGGTCTTGGACGCCATGGCCTCGATCGCCTCGGGGGGCGGGCCGATCCAGGTCAGGCCGGCGCCGAGGACCGCGCGGGCGAAGTCGGCGTTCTCGGAGAGGAAGCCGTAGCCGGGGTGCACGGCGTCCGCGCCAGCGGTGAGGGCGGCCTTCACGATGAGGTCGCCGCGCAGGTAGGTGTCGGCGGGGGCGGTGCCCGGCAGTCGTACCGACATGTCGGCCGTGCGGGTGTGCAGGGCCTTCTCGTCGGCGTCCGAGTGCACGGCGACCGTGCGGATCGCCGAGGTACGGCAGGTGCGGAAGACGCGGCAGGCGATCTCGCCCCGGTTGGCGACGAGCAGAGAAGTGATCACTGAAGGGTCCCTCACATCCGGAAGACGCCGAAGCCGCCGCGTGCGCCTTCGTAGGGCGCGGTGTGGATCGCGGACAGGCACAGGCCGAGGACGGTCCGGGTGTCGCGCGGGTCGATGACGCCGTCGTCGTACAGTCGGCCGGACAGGAACATCGGCAGCGACTCGGACTCGATCTGCTGCTCCACCATGGCCCGCAGGGCCGCGTCGCCCTCTTCGTCGTACGGCTGTCCCTTGGCCGCCGCGGACTGGCGGGCGACGATCGACAGGACGCCGGCGAGCTGTTGCGGGCCCATGACGGCGGACTTGGCGCTGGGCCAGGCGAAGAGGAAGCGGGGGTCGTAGGCGCGGCCGCACATGCCGTAGTGGCCGGCGCCGTAGGAGGCGCCCATGAGGACGGACAGGTGGGGCACCCGGCTGTTGCTGACGGCGTTGATCATCATCGCGCCGTGCTTGATGATGCCGCCCTGTTCGTACTCCTTGCCGACCATGTAGCCGGTGGTGTTGTGCAGGAAGAGGAGCGGGATGTCGCGCTGGTTGGCGAGCTGGATGAACTGGGCGGCCTTCTGGGACTCCTCGCTGAACAGGACGCCCTGGGCGTTGGCCAGCACCCCCACGGGATAGCCGTGCAGGGTCGCCCAGCCGGTGGTGAGGCTGGTGCCGTAGAGGGGCTTGAACTCGTCGTAGTCGGAGGCGTCGACGATCCGGGCGATGACCTCGCGGGGGTCGAAGGGGGTGCGGAGGTCGCCGGGGACGATGCCGAGGAGTTCGTCGGGAGAGTACTTCGGCGGCTCGGCGGGTCCCGGATCGCCGTACGCCTTGCGGTGGTTGAGGCGGGCGACGACCCTGCGGGCCTGCCGGAGGGCGTCCGGTTCGTCCACGGCGAAGTAGTCCGCGAGACCCGACACGCGCGCGTGCATCTCGGCGCCGCCGAGGGACTCGTCGTCGCTCTCCTCGCCGGTGGCCATCTTCACGAGGGGCGGGCCGCCGAGGAAGACCTTGGCGCGCTCCTTGACCATGATCACGTGGTCGGACATGCCGGGGATGTAGGCCCCGCCGGCCGTGGAGTTGCCGAAGACGACCGCGACGGTCGGGATGCCGGCGGCGGACAGCCGGGTGAGGTCGCGGAAGATGGCGCCCCCGGGGATGAAGATCTCCTTCTGGGACGGCAGGTCGGCGCCGCCGGACTCGACGAGGCTGATGCACGGGAGCCGGTTGGCGAGCGCGATGTCGTTCGCGCGCAGGGCCTTCTTCAGGGACCAGGGGTTGCTGGCGCCGCCGCGCACGGTCGGGTCGTTGGCGGTGATCAGGCACTCGACGCCCTCGACGACTCCGATGCCGGTGACGAGGGAGGCGCCGACGGTGTACTCGCTGCCCCAGGCGGCCAGCGGGGACAGCTCCAGGAAGGGGGTGTCGGGGTCGAGGAGCAGTTCGACGCGTTCGCGGGCGAGGAGTTTGCCGCGCCCCCGGTGCCTGTCGACGTACTTCTCGCCGCCGCCCGCGAGGGCTTTCGCGTGCTCGGCTTCGAGGTCGGTGAGCTTGGCGAGCATGGCCTCGCGGTTGGCCCGGTGGTCCGGGCCGGTGGTGTCGAGGGTGCTGGCGATGACCGTCACAGGAGGGCCTCCGGGATGTCCAGGTGGCGGGAGCGCAGCCATTCGCCCAGCGCCTTGGCCTGCGGATCGAAACGGTGCTGGGCGGCGACGCCCTCGCCGAGGATCCCCTCGACGACGAAGTTGAGGGCGCGCAGGTTGGGCAGCGGGTGCCTGGTGACCCGCAACTCGGCCGTCTCCGGGAGCAGTTCGCACAGGCGGTCGACGGTGAGCGTGTGGGCCAGCCACCGCCAGGCCTCGTCCGTCCGCACCCAGACGCCGATGTTGGCGTTCCCGCCCTTGTCACCGCTGCGGGCGCCGGCGACGAGGCCGAGGGGGGCGCGGCGGGTCGGTTCCGTGACGGGGAGCGGCTCGGGCAGTGGTGGCTGCGGCACTTCTTCGAGTACGAGGATGTCGTGGGCCGGTGTCACAGGGATCCGGTGTCCGTCGTGGAGGACGGCCACATGGTCGACGGCGCTGTGTGGGACGTACACATCCTCGAAGACCCCATAGGGCGTGCCCTTCCCCGGTGGGGCCAGCACATGGAAGCCGGGGTAGCTGGCGAGGGCCAGTTCTACGGCGGCACCGCTGAAGGTGCGCCCGACGGTCTCCTGGTCGGGGTCCCGTACGACGAGACGGAGCAGGGCGGAGGCGGTCTCCTCGGTGGGGGCGTCGGGGCGGTCGGTGCGGACGAGGTCCCAAGTCACCTGCGCGGGACGGGACTTGGCCATCGCATCGGCCATCTGCTGTTCGACCAGCGCGGCCTTCGCCTCGATGTCGAGCCCGGTCAGGACGAAGGTGACCTCGTTGCGGAAGCCGCCAAGACGGTTGAGGCCGACCTTGAGGGTCGGGGGCGGGGCCTCGCCGCGTACGCCGTCGATCCGGACGCGGTCGGGCCCGTCCTGGGTGAGCCCGACCGTGTCGAGGCGTGCGGTGACATCGGGGCCGGGATAGCGGGCGCCGGCGGTCTCGTAGAGGAGCTGGGCGGTGACGGTGCCGATGTCGACGAAGCCGCCGGTGCCGGGGTGTTTGGTGATGACGGCGGTGCCGTCCTCGTGGATCTCGGCGAGGGGGAAGCCGGGTCGGCGTACGTCGCCCTCCTGGAAGTGGGCGTAGTTGCCCCCGGTGGCCTGCGCCCCGCATTCCAGGACGTGCCCGGCGACGACGGCCCCGGCGAGCCGGTCGTAGTCCTTCGGCCCCCACCCGAAGTGGGCGGCGGCGGGTCCGGTGACCAGCGCCGCGTCCGTCACCCTGCCCGTGACGACGACGTCCGCGCCCTCCTTCAGGCAGGTGGCGATGCCGAAGCCGCCGAGGTAGGCGTGGGCGGCGAGGTTGCCGGGGTGGCGGGCGGTGAGGTCGTCGCCCTCGACGTGGGCGACACGGACGGGAAGACCGAGCCGTCCTGCCAACTGCCGTATCTCTTCGGCCAGTCCGGAGGGATTGAGACCACCCGCGTTGGTGACGATCCTGACCCCGCGTTCGTGGGCGAGGCCGAGGCACTCCTCCATCTGGCGCAGGAAGGTGCGGGCGTATCCGGCGCCGGGGTCCTTGAGCCGGTCGCGGCCCAGGATCAGCATGGTGAGTTCGGCGAGGTAGTCGCCGGTGAGGACGTCGAGTTCGCCCCCGGTGAGCATCTCGCGCACGGCGTCGAAACGGTCGCCGTAGAAGCCGGAGGCGTTGCCGATGCGGAGGGTCACGGGGTGCCGTCCTTGGGCGGGCGTCCGGCGCCGGGTGGGCCCGCGAAGGCCTGGGCGATGTCGAGCCAGCGGTCGGCGTCGGGGCCGGTGGCTTGGAGGGCGAGGTCGTCGCGGTGGGCGCGCTGGGTGACCAGGAGGCAGAAGTCGAGGGCGGGGCCGGTGACGCGTTGGGGGGCGCCTTCGGGGCCGTATGCCCACAAGTCCCCGCCGGGTCCGGTGAGTTCGAGACGGAAGGGGTCGGTGGGGGCGGGCAGGCCGTGCACCGCGTAGGCGAAGTCGCGGGTGCGGAAGCCGAGTCGGGCGATGTGCCGGATACGGGCGGTGGGTGCGGGAGTGACGCCGAGGGCGTCCGCGATGTCCAGGCCGTGGGCCCACGTCTCCATGAGCCGCGCGGTGGCCATGGAAGCGGTCGACATGGGCGGGCCGTACCAGGGGAAACGGGCGCCGGGGGGTGCGGCGCGCAGGGCCTTGTCGAGGGCGGCCCGGGTCTGGCGCCAGGTGTCCAGCAGCTCGGCGGGCGGGAGCCGGACGAGCTCCTCGGCCCCCTCGTCGACGAACGACTCGGGCGCCGCGAGCGCCTTCTCCACGAGCGCCCGGAACGCGTCCTCGTCCGTCACCGCCACCAAAGCCGAGCGGTCGGTCCAGGCGAGGTGCGCGATCTGGTGGGCGACGGTCCAGCGGGGGGCGGGGGTCTGTAGCGCCCACTTCTCCGGACTCAGCTCGGCGACGAGTCGGTCGAGCGCGTCGGACTCGGCGCGGAGGTCCTCGATCACGGGGGTCGGGTCGGCCATGGGGGGAGCATGGCAGTGACCCAAGAAACAAGCAAGCGTGCTTGCATTAATTTGACGGCCCGCTCACTTACTCGTCGGCGGTCACTCCGGGTGAGCCACCGCGGCCTTCTGGAGCTGCACCGCCGCCAGCAGGCTCAGCCGGGGTTCCGCCTGGCGGAGCGCCTTCACCGCGGCGACCGAGGAGAGGTCACCGGTGAATCCGACCTCGTCCAGGCGGGAGCGGACCCAGCGGGCGCGCAGCTGGTCGTCGGTGGCGGCCGCGGTGGACTTGACGAGCGCGGCGGCGCGCTCCAGGCCCGGGCGCTCCTCGGGCGCGGCCTCGGCCAGCGCCCGGCTCAGGGCCGCGGCGACCATGTCCGCGTCCCGGATGACCAGCACGACGTCCTGCTTCTTGTTGCGTCCCATGATTCCTGGCATGCGGATCATCGTGGCCGCCGTGCTCCCGGCCCGCCAAGCGACTTGAGGAGGCTCAGAGGGTCGGACGGGGCGTGTGGCACCGAGTCGACCCGCTCCCACCACTGACGGCGCGACTCGACCCGTTGCCTTCACAGCAACGGATCGGGCGTGATCTGCCAGATGGTGGCAAGTTCCGAGCGTGGCGTGATCATGTAGACGAAGAACCCGCCCTCCACGAACGCGTGCTTCGCCCCCTCGTCCGCTCCCTGGTACGCCGGACCATGGAGGTAAAGGACCTCCGCAGCCCGCACCAGCTCATCGGCCTTCTTCTCCACCTCGGCAAGGAAGGCGGGCGATGCCCCGGCCGCTACGGTTTCCTCGTCCGGGACGTACTCCCAGCACCAGGTCACTCCGAGTGCACCGCCTTGGACGCGTCGCGGTAGATGGCGCTGGCTGCGTTCAGATGGTCGCGCGCACTTTCCGGCGTGGTGGCGACGTGGGCCAGGTACTCGGCACGGTGGTATCTCTGAGCCAGCGAGGGGTGGCGTTCGATCTCGATCAGAGCGGCCCAGTGACTGAGGTAGGCGTGAACGGGCTTGAGCGAACCGTGTTCCACCGCCTCCCCGAGAGCCTGGTCCTTGGCCTGGTCGTAGGCGGCCAGAAGCTGCGGGGCGACGACGGCGCAGGCCGCGCGCAGGGCACCCGGAGTTCGCTCCGGACGAGGGATGAGCGGCCCGTCACCTGCGGTTTCGGTGTGTTGCAGACTCATGCCACCCTTCCCTTCATGCCAGTGGTCGATCCGACCGCGCGCCAGGTGCCGGTGGTCCGGTGTACACGAGCCCGACTCTAGCCGCACCACACCTCAGGCGGCGGCGAGCTCGCACCACACGTATTTGCCCCGGCTGCCGTTCCTGGCCTGCGGCTGCCAGCCCCAGAGGTCGGCGCAGGCCCGGACGAGGGCGAGCCCTCGGCCGTCCTCGGCCTCGGCCCCGTTCAGCTGGTCCCAGGACCGTGGGGGTTCCGGCGGCTCGGGACTGGCGTCCCATGCGCCGATGCGCAGCGCGCTGGCCGACCAGCACACCCGCAGGGCGGCGGGGCCCTTCGTGTGGCGTACGGCGTTGGAGACCAGCTCCGCCGCGAGCAGCTCCGCGAGGTCGACGAGGGTGATCAGGCCGTGCATGGTCAGGATGAGGCGGAGGGTGCGGCGGCTGATCGTGACGGCTCTGGGGTCGTTCGGGATGTGGAGGACGTACTCCCACGATTCGGGCTGGGCTTCGGTTTCGGCTTCGGTTTTGGGCATGCGGCAACTCCGTTCGGGCGGTGGGGGGGTGCGGTCGGCGCGGGCGGTGGCAGTGTCGCGGCCGTCATGGCAGGACGGGGCGGTGCGCTTCCGGGGTCCCGGGGTTCCGCAGGGTGTGCGTCGCATCACTGACGGTAGGGCTCAAATTTGGTCCCACGCAAGTCGTTGCCGTAATCTGCCGCACGAACGAGTCACTGCTTCATGCCAGTTGGGGCTACGGAGGAGACCATGCCGCGCAGGCAGCAAGCCACTGCACGCCAGGAGCGCCTGGGCGCCGAGCTGCGGAAACTGCGGGAGGCGGCAGGGCTGAAGGGGCGCGAGGCCGCTGCACTGCTGGGGACGGACTCCGCCCAGGTGAGCCAGATCGAGGCCGGCCTCGCGGGCGTCAGCGAGGCACGCCTACGCAGGATCGCGGCTCACTATGCCTGTACGGATCAGGAGTTGATCGACGCCTTAGCGGCCATGACAGCCGACCGTACGCGCGGCTGGTGGGAGGAGTACCGAGGGCGCCTCCCCACGGCATTCCTGGACCTGTCGGAGCTGGAGTACTACGCCTCCCACCGATGGGACGTGGAGTTCCTGCATGTCCCCGGCCTTCTCCAGACGGAGGACTGCGCGCGGGCGCTCTTCTCGTCCCGGGTTCCCGAACTCCCGGATGAGGACTTGGAGCTGCGCGTCCAGCACCGCATGCAGCGGCGCTGCATCCTCGAGAAGGAGCCGCCGGTTCCATACGACGTGTTGGTCCACGAGGCGGCACTACGGATGAGGGTCGGCGGCCGCACCGCCTCACGGGCTCAGCTTGCACGCGTCTTGGAGCTCTCCGAAGCGGATCACATCACGGTGCGCGTCATCCCCTTCGACCTGGAGGACTTCGCCGACCTCGGTTCCGCCATGGTGTACGCGGGCGGCGCCGTCCCGAAGCTGGACACCGTCGTTCGCGATGGACCTCACGGCACGGGCTTCATCGACTCCGCAGCGCAGCTGAATGTGTTCCGAACGCATTTCCGTAGAGTGGAGGCGGTGTCGCTCGCCCCCGAGCGGTCACGAGACTTCATCCACAGGCTGTCGAAGGAACTGTGAGGCACTCATGGCCACCCGCGACCACTGGCGCAAGTCGTCCTACTCCGGCGGCGGCGACGGCAACGCCTGCGTAGAGATCGCCCACCGCCGCACACACATAGCCGTCCGCGACACCAAGCACCGCACCTACGCCACCCTCACCTTCCCGGCCGCGGCCTTCGCCCCCTTCCTGGAAGCCCTGAAGACCACCGGGGATCACCCGGGATGAGCCACCGCCTCCTTCTGCACCCGCACCGGCGTCAGCAGACTCAGCCGCGGCTCCGCCTGACGTAGCGCCTTCACCGCCGCGACCGCGACGCCGCTTTCCAGGCCCGGGCGCGCCTACGAGGCGCCGTCAAGGATCTCCCGCAGTCGCCGCGCGAACTCGTCCGGCTTCCCCGGATAGCCGAACTCGCCGTCCAGGAAACCGCCGTGATGGCTCGGGAAGACGGCCACCCGCTGGCCGAGCAGCTCGGCGGTCGCGACGGAGGTGCGGCCGGTCTGCACGTGCTCGGACTCCTCGCCCACGGCGATCACGACGCGGGTCGGCGCGGCGGCGAGCGCGTCGACGTCCGGCCGGTAGCTGCTCACCGCCCAGGACCGGTCGGACAGCAGGGGATCGTCACGCGAGCCGTCGTCCTCCGTGGGCATCCCGAAAGCGGCGGGATCCGGCTCCGGCTGGGCGAAGTACGCGTCGGTGAACTCTCCCTCCCACGAGGTCATGGCCACGAACGCGGCCATCCCGGCCCCCCACCCCCGCTTCTCGTACGCCTCCCGGACACCGGCCCGCGCCCGCACGGCCGCCGGGCCGTCCGGGGTGAGGGTGATGAGCGGCGGCTCGTGCGCGACCAGGGTGGTCACGTCCGCGGGGTACTGCGCCACGACCGCGAGCGCGGTGACCGCTCCGCCGCTGCTGGCGAACATCTCGACCGGCCCGGCCCCGAGGGCCTCGATGACGGCGTGCACGTCGTCGGCCTGGGTCTGCGGTGTGTGGTCGGTCCGGCCGTCCTTGCGTGTGCTGCGGCCGAGTCCGCGCGGGTCGTAGGTGACGACCGTCCGGTCGGGGAAGCGCGCCGCGAGCGCGACGAAGCCGGAAGCGTCCATGGGCTGCCCGATCATGAACAGCGGCGGGCGTCCGTCCGTGGTCGGCAGCGGTCCGCGAACGTCATAGACGAGGTCCGCGCCGGCTGTCTTGAGCGTGTGAGTCTCCATGCCCGTACAGACCGGCCCTGCCCCGGAAACTCATCGGCGCGGCAGGGCCGGTCACGGGGGCTGCCGGTCAGCGGCCGAGGAGCTGCTTGATCTTCTTGCCCTTGTCGGACTCTTCGAGCGTGTTCCACAGCTCGTCGGAGCCGGTGTACGTGTAGACGCCCGGGGCGCCCTGCTCGGCGCAGCCCAAGCCGTAGGACGTGATGCCTATCTGGTACACGCGGCCCTGGATCTTGCGGATCATCGGTCCGCCGCTGTCACCCTGGCAGGTGTCCTTGCCCTCGACCCCGGCGCAGACCTTGATCTCCTTGTCGTACTCCGGGTAGGTCGCGGTGCACTCGGCGTGCGACAGGATCGGGACGTCCACCGCGCGCAGCCGGTCCGCGTAGGCCGTGATCTCGGTGTCGGTGTTGCCCCAGCCGATGACGGTGGCCAGGGCTCCGGGACGGATCAGCGCGTCCGTGCCGGCGGTCGGCAGACGGACCGCCGCGATGCCCGTGACGGGCTTGTCCAGCGTCAGGAAGGCGGCATCGTAGTTGACGTCCACGTTGTCGTAACGGGGGTGGACGACGATGTCGGACACGTTGCGCAGCTGACCCTGGCTCTCGTCGGACATCACGGTCCGGCCGACGGTCGTCTCGATCTCCTCGGGCTTGAGGCCGTCGACGCAGTGCGCGGCCGTCATCACGACGGTCGGCGAGAGCAGGCTGCCGCCGCAGAACCACCTGTCGGTCGGGGCCTCCTTGCCCTTGAACAGCACTGCGGCCATGAAGGGGTGGGCACCGTCTGCCTGCTCGGTACCGCCGATGATGCGGGGGCTCGGACGGTCCCTGTCCGCTGCGGTGGCGGCGTGTGCCGTCGAGACGGACGCGAGGGCGAGACCGAGTGCGGCACTGGTCGCGACGACGCCGGAGAGGGTTCTCCGGACCGCTGGTCTGCGGAACTTACTGAAAAACATGGGGGGTTCTCCATTCTCCGAAGCAGCCATACCCGGCTGACATGCCGCGGGTATGGCGCCAGAGATGCCATCTTTGCACCGTGCAAACCCCCTTTTGATTCAAGGGCGGTGAAGGGACAGTGAAAGTGCTCCGCATGCGCGTCGGCCCTTTCACGGTGCGGGAAAAATTGGCGCGCGTGCCGCCCAACTCCCGCAGTACGGTCGGCCCGTGGACGATACGGACGGGTACTTCGGAGAGTCGGTCGCGGCCGGGTACGACGAGTCGTCGGCCGGGATGTTCAGCGCGGACGTGGTGACACCGGCGATCGACCTGCTGGCCGAACTGGCCGGTGACGGGCGGGCGTTGGAGCTGGGCATCGGGACCGGGCGGATCGCGTTGCCGCTCGCCGGGCGCGGGGTCCAGGTGCACGGGATCGATCTGTCACGGGCCATGGTGGAGCGGCTGCGGGCCAAGCCCGGCGGGGACGCTGTGGCCACCACCATCGGGGACTTCGCCACCACGAAGGTGGACGGCACCTTCACGGTCGCCTATCTCGTCTTCAACACGATCATGAATCTGACGAGCCAGGACGAACAGGTCGCCTGCTTCCGCAATGTCGCCGAACACCTGGAGCCCGGCGGGACGTTCGTCGTCGAGGTCACGGTCCCGCAGCTGCGGAAGCTGCCGCCCGGACAGAACGCGGTGCCGTTCCACACGAGTGCGACGAAGTGGTCTTTCGATCTGTACGACGTGGCCACCCAGGCGATGAGTTCGAACTACGTCGAGGTCGTCGAGGGGAAGGGGTCCTACTGGACCATTCCGTTCCGCTACGTCTGGCCCGCCGAGCTCGATCTGATGGCCCGGCTCGCGGGGATGCGGCTGCGGGAGCGGTGGGGCGGCTGGGGGCGGGAGCCGTTCACCGGGGAGAGCGAGCAGCATGTGTCGGTGTGGGAGAAGGTCTGAGCGGACTCAGCAGGGCAGCGCTCCCTCCGGGTGCCCGTGTTCGCGGCCGCACGCGGTGAGGGCCAGGACGCCGGAGCCGGTGACCCGGGTGTGCGGACCCAGGGAGCCGGGGTCGACCGAGAGCCGCGCCGCGATGTCGGTGGCGTGGCAGGTCTCGGGGATGCCGAACTCGTCCATCACCTGGCGGCGTCGGGCCAGGTACGCCTCGAAGTCCATGAGGTCCACCCCGTCGAAGGCGCCGTCGGGGAAGCCGTCCAGGTGCGGCAGGAGGTAGCCGGCCTCGGCGGGATGCGCGGGGGCACCGGCCCCGACGGGACGGCTCCGGCCCCTCTCACCCTGTCTCTCCCCCTCCCTCTCCCCCGCCTCGAACACGTCGTAGTGGCGCACCACTTCCCCGCCCTCGGCGATGCACCACGCCGTCCATCCGTCCCCGCAGCTCATCCCGTACCACTGCGCGGCCCCGAACCGTCGGCCGAGGTCGGCGCAGCGCCGGCGGACGACGGGCCCCTGGGCCTTCTCCGGGTCGTCGGCGTCGCCGATGCGGTGGGTGTCCTCGGAGGACTCGCCGAAGACCAGGGTCCAGCCGTCCAGGGCCGGGCTGACGAAGACGCGGGCGCACTTGTGGTGGGTACGGGTGCGGTGCCATCCGTGGTGGTCCTGGTTCCAGGCCGCAGCGCCCGTGCGCAGGGTGACCGGCTCGGGGTCGGCCAGGCCGAAGGCGTCCAGTACGGCGTCCTGGTCGGTGCTCGGGACGGCGTACCAGGATCCGCACACATGCATGCCCTCCGGGATCTCGGTCCGCCGCTTGATCCTGGTCAGGCGCCGCCAGGCCGCCAGGTCCCGGCGGTCGAGCACGGCCGGTCCTGCGACGGCCGCGAGTGCCTCCAGGGCTCCGGCCCGGATCCCCGGCGCGGGCGCGGGCCGCCGCCGTATGCGACGCAGCAGGGGTACGGCGGTCTCGGCTCCCATCGCCTCGAACAGCAGCACCGCCTGCCGCCGGACCTCGGGGGCCGGATCGCCGAGCAACGGCACCGCCGGGTCGGCGAACCGCCGTGGTGCCGCCTTGTCCTGGTGCCGCAGGACGGAGAGCGCGAGCTCGCGGACCGTGGCGTGCGGGTGCTTCAGCAGCGGGACGTAGACGCCGGGGTCGTCCACCTCCAGCCGTGCCGTCGCCCAGGCGATCCGCCGCGCCACCTCGGGCGACCGGGCCGCCCGCGCCGACGCGGCGGCCTCCGCCAGCGGCAGGAGCGCGGGTTCCCCGATCCGGCACAGCACGT
This sequence comes from Streptomyces lincolnensis, assembly GCF_001685355.1. GTDB lineage: Bacteria > Actinomycetota > Actinomycetes > Streptomycetales > Streptomycetaceae > Streptomyces > Streptomyces lincolnensis. The sequence goes on from NZ_CP016438.1 coordinate 4,519,609, forward strand.
CCCCCGACACCGTCCACTCCACGGGCGATTCCTCGTCGCAGAGCACGTCCAGCACGGGTGCCACCACGCCCACGCCCTGCTCCACCAGGGCGTCACGGGCCGCCCTGGTGTCCTCCAGGGACCCGGCGAGTCGGTCGGTCAGCGCTGCCTCGTCCATGGCGGGGACCCTAACCGGGGGCACTGACAACACCGGACGGACGGGAGAACGCGGTCAGGCCGCCCGCTCCTCCAGCCACCGTCGCGCCCCGGCCTCGCTCGGGTACTCGCGGACGGTCAGCATGGCGACCGACCAGCCGACGCACCACGCGGCGAGCATCGGCAGGACCGGCGCGGCGATCAGCAGGGGCAGGAGGCCGGCACGGGCAAGTCCCGGGGAGCGGGACATCCGGTCTCGCCGGGTCTCCCACATCCGCTGAGGGCTCGGAGGATCGAGGAGTTGCCTGCGGTGGTCTCGCCGCTGCTTCGTCCACCCCCACACAAGCAACACGCCGGACGCGACCGCCTGCGCCCAGTCCCACACCGCGCGCACCGTCGGCGGCAGGTCGCTGCGGGGAACACCCAGGTAGAGCCGGAACGCGAGGTAGCAGTAGACGGCCAGGAGGGGAAGCCACACGACCGCTGTACGGATCCTGCGGGCCCAGTAGCGCGTGCCTCGCTCGTACCAACTCCTGCCGAGCCCCGGCAGCTTCGGGATCGGCGCGGGGGCCCGGGGGGTCGAGGCGTCAGAAGATGCTCTTGATGCCATGCCAGACGTCATCCTTCAGTCGTACGAGGTCGTCCCCGGTCTCGGAGAGGACGTCGCCGGCGCCGTGCAGCACCCCGCCCACCACCCCGTGGTCGTGGATGTCCTCGCTCCAGTGCTCATGGAAGGCGTGGTCGATCACGCTGGTCGCGACGATCGTCGCTCCTACACCGACCACGGCCACCGCGCCGGCGGTCAACTCGACGGGAGCGGCGGCGACCACGCCCGCGGTGATCGCCGCACCGGCGGCGAGGCCACCGAGATTGGCGCCCTCGTCCACCACGACGGACTTCTTCCAGGACCACCCCTTGTCGTGGTCGTCGGAGGCCTCCAGCACCCCGCAGGCACCGGCCGCGGCGACGTCCAGGACCGGGATCTCCCTGAGGAACTCCGGCAGTTCCGCCACGCCCCTGCCCACGCGCAGCGCCTCCGCCGCGTCCGCCAGCTTCACGTTCAGCGCCCGGTCGTACGGCAGTGCCGTACTGCCGTTGTCCGCGCGGGCGATGGCCTCCTCCAGGGAGTCGAGCTTGGTGACCGCGTCCGCGTAGGCGCCTTTGGCCGGAAGGTCCTTGGGCAGCGCGCGGCCCGCCTTCTGGTACGCCTTGCGCTCGGCCCGGAGCTCCTTCTTCGCGGCCTGCTCCTCCGCCTTGGCGCTGTCGAGCGCGGCCCGCGCCTCCCTGCCTCCGGCCCGGGCGTCCTCGGCGTCGTAGGCGTACAGACCGCGCAGCGCGTCCGCGAGGGTGACCTTGTCCCCGGTCGACGCCGGCGCCGTCACCTGTGCGTAGAGCCCGCGCAGCTTGTCCGCCGCGACCAGCCGGGCCTGCTGGGCGGTGTGCAGGATCTGGCGGCGGACCGTGTCGTACTCGGTCAGCGCGGCGGTGGTCGTCCGGTCACCGGCGTCGGGTGGGGCCGCCGTGACGACCGGCAGCGGCACGCCCCCGGCGCCGGTGGTGACGCCCTGCCGCGTGGCCGTGTGCTCGGCGTTCTGGAGGGCCGTCTCGCAGGTGGACAGGGCGTCGACGAGGTCGGAGACGATGTCGCCCGCGCTGTGCACGAGGGTCGCGAAGCCGCCGGCCGCCATGAGGTCCTCGCTCCACTTGGCGCGGAAGGTCTCGGCGGCCTCGCCCTGCCAGTGCGTGTCGGCCGCCAGGTTCTCGACCGCGCGACCGAGGGGCGTGACCACGCCGTCCAGCTTCTCCTTGGCGGCCCGGTACGTCTCGGCCATCGTGCGCAGTCCGCCGATGTCCCCGCCGACCCAGCTGTCACCCACCGGTCCTCAGCCCTCCCCCGCCATCAGGTCCTCGAACAGCCCGTGTACGTCGATGTCGTGCCGTCGGAAGGAGTCGCGGGCGTGGGCCACCTTGTCGCCGTGGTCGTCGAGGCGGTCGGCCAGGCCGGCATGCAGGCCGACGATGAGCCGGGCGACCTCGTTCAGGGCGTGGTCGAGGCCGGGGTCGCCGCAGTCGGCCACGGGCGGGGCGACGGCGGCGTGCAGGCCGCGATAGTGGGTGGCCTCGTCGTGGAAGGTCTTCGCCATCGCGGTGAGGTCGCTCTGAACCGCCTTGAGGTCGGCCATCACGCCACCTCGCGGGCGTACGCGGCCAGGTCCGCCGGCCGCCAGTTGGGCGGCCCGGGCGCGATCCGCGGATCCAGCCGGACCGTGACGCCGAGTTCGCCCACCCCTTCGGCCAGCGGGCCGAGCGACGTGGCCACCCACGGCTGCGCCTCGCCGAGCGCCGCGACCAGCCTGCCCAGGGTGGTGAAGGCGAGGGCCACGGTGCCGTCCGTGGGGTGCGCGAAGAGTTCGTACGCGATGAAGGGGATGCGGGTGGGGGTGCCGGAGGCGTCGTCCGTGTCGAGGTGGCGGAGATGGGCGGGGACGAAGACGGGGGTGTGGTAGGCCGGGCTGCCGGGGCGTCCAGGCCGTTCGACGTCGACGTAGTCCAGGAGGCGTGACCGACGGGGCTCCTGGGCCTGGGCCGACACCGCGGGCGGCGCCGCCCTGTCGGTCGGTTCCACGTAATCGAGAAGGCGCGAACGTATCGGTGTACCCACCGCTGTGTCCTCTCCCCGTCATCACACCCGATGTGGCGCCACCAACGTAGCCAGCACACAAAGGGGCAGATCACTCCATGCCGGGGCGAGGGGGACAGCGCATGCGGAACCCATACGCCGGTTTGGCCACGGTCTGGCCAGCCCTTGACCGCGTGATGACCACCGACGGGGATCGCACCGCCGGGATCACCCCTCCGGCAGCGCCGCCTTCCCCCGCCCCACCTGGGTCCGCAGCGCGCCGATGCTCGCCGCGATGACGAGGGCGATGGCGAGGGACTCCAGGGCGGACAGGGCCTGGTCGAGGATGAGGAAGCCGGCGGTGGCGGCGAGGGCCGGTTCCAGGCTCATGAGGATCGCGAAGGTGGAGGCGGGCAGGCGACGCAGGGCGAGGAGTTCGAAGGTGTACGGCAGGACGGAGGACATCAGCGCGACCGCCGAGCCCAGTGCCAGCGTGGTCGGGTCGAGGAGTTTCGTGCCGGCCTCGGCGATGCCGAGCGGCAGGAACGCCACCGCGGCGATCATCATGGCCAGCGCCAGCCCGTCGGCCTGCGGGAAACGGCGGCCGGTGCGCGCGCTGAAGACGATGTACGTCGCCCACATCGCGCCCGCGCCCAGCGCGAACGCGGCACCCAACGGGTCGAGGTTGGAGAAGCCCCCGCCGCCGAGGAGGAAGACTCCGCCGAGGGCGAGGCCCGCCCACACCAGGTTGATCGCGCGGCGGGACGTCAGGACGGAGAGCGCGAGGGGGCCGAGCACCTCCAGGGTGACGGCGGGCCCGAGCGGGATGCGGTCGGCGGCCTGGTAGAAGAGGCCGTTCATCGCGGCCATGGTGAGGCCGAAGAGGGTCAGCGTGCCCCAGTCGGCGCGCGAGTGGCCGCGCAGCCGGGGGCGGCAGACCAGCAGCATGACGACCGCGGCGGCCGCCAGCCGCAGGGTGACCACACCGAGCGCGCCCGCCCTCGGCATCAGCGACACCGCGAGCGCCGCACCGAACTGGACGGACACCCCCGCGGCGAGCACCATGCCCACCGGGCCGAGGGCGTTCCGGCGGGGCGAGGCGCTCTCGGGCGGGGAGGCGACCGGGATCGACGAAGGGGCGTCGGCGCTGGGTGTCGTCACGGGGCTTCCAGGGATCGGCTCGGGGCTCAGGGCCCGGGGCGGGTTCATCACGGCGTACTGCTCAGTCCACGGTAATGGACTTCGACAGGGGTGTGAACCCGTTTTGCGGCTGACCTCGGCGGCGCTCGCCCGCGCGGGGACCGGCCGGGTCGGGGATGCCGTCCCGAGTTCACCCGCGACCGCTGTCCCCCTCGCCCCCGTCGGCCCAGTCGCCCCTGCCGTCCCCTTCGTCCTCCCCCAACGCATCCGCCAGCACCTCCGCCAGATGCCGCCCGCGCCCCCCCGCGAGCTGCTCCAGCTGGGTCCGGCAGGAGTAGCCGTCGGCCAGGACCACCGCGCCGTCCGGTGCCTGCCGTACCGCCGGCAGGAGCTGCTCCTCGGCGCAGGCGGCCGACACCTCGAAGTGCCCCTTCTCGAAGCCGAAGTTGCCCGCGAGACCGCAGCAGCCGCCGCTCAACTCGCCTGACAGCAGGGCGGCTTGACGCAGCCGGCGGTCGGCCGCGTCGCCCAGGACCGCGTGCTGGTGGCAGTGGGTCTGGCCGGTGACCGGGCGGTCCAGGGCGGGCGGGGTCCAGTCGGGGGCGAGGCGTTCCAGCGCCTCCGCGAAGGTCAGCACCTTCGCGGCGAGGCGGGCGGCGCGGGGGTCGTCGTGCAGGAGTTCCGGCAGGTCGGTCCGGAGCGCGGCCGCGCAGCTGGGCTCCAGGACGACGACCGGGGCGTCCGTCTCCAGCACCGGTGCCATGAGGTCCAGCGTGCGCAGCAGCACCGTACGGGCACGGTCCAGCTGGCCGGTGGAGACGTACGTCAGACCGCAGCAGACGCGGCTGCGGCGCGTGCTGAGCAGGGAGATCGCCGCCTTGGACGAGCCGTCCCCCACCGGGCGCACCGCCATCCGCAGCGTCGGCGGCAGCACCACCCGCAGCCCCGCCGCCTCCAGCACCCGCACGGCCGCCCGTCCCACGGACGGCGAGAGGTGTTCGGTGAAGGTGTCGGGCCACAGGACGACCGTCTCCCCCGTGTCGCGGCGACCCTTCGGCCGCCTTCCCCACCAGCGGCTGAACGTCTCCGTCGCCACCCGCGGGATCCGCCGCTCGGGCGCGATCCCGCCGAGCCGCCTGGCCAGCGAGGCCAACGGCCGTACGCCGGACAGGGCGTTGACGATCCCGGCCAGGCGCAGCCGGGTGACCGCGCGGAGCCACACCGGCAGCCACCCCATGCTGTAGTGGGCGGCCGGGCGTCGGCGGCCCTCGTAGTGGTGGTGCAGGAACTCCGCCTTGTACGTGGCCATGTCGACCCCGACCGGGCAGTCGGACCGGCAGCCCTTGCAGGACAGGCACAGGTCGAGCGCGTCCCGGACCTCCGTCGAGCGCCAGCCGTCGGTCACGACGCCTCCCGCCTCGCCCGCGAGCATCTCGTGCAGCAGCCGGGCACGCCCGCGCGTGGAGTGCTCCTCCTCCCCGGTGGCCCGGAAGGACGGGCACATCACGGCGGCCCCGGACCCGGATGTCGTACGACACTTGGCGACGCCCACGCACCGCCGTACCGCGGCCGAGAAGTCGCCGCCGTCGGCCGGGTAGCCGAAGGCCACGTCGACGGGCTGCCGGGGCAGGACGGCGAAGCGCAGGTTGGCGTCCAGGGGGGCCGGGCGGACCAGCATGCCCGGGTTGAGCAGGTCGTCCGGGTCCCAGACGCTCTTCGTCCGCTCGAACAGCCGCACCATGTCCGCCCCGTACATCCGGGGGAGCAGTTCGGCCCGGGCCTGGCCGTCCCCGTGCTCGCCGGACAGCGAGCCGCCGTGCGCGACGACCAGGTCGGCCAGCTCCTCCGAGAAGCGGCGGAAACGGGCCACGCCCGCCTGCGTCAACAGATCGAAGTCGATCCGGACATGGATGCAGCCGTCCCCGAAATGGCCGTACGGCGTCCCGCGCAGGCCGTGCTCCGCCAGGAGCCCTCTGAAGTCCCGCAGATACGCCCCCAGCCGGGCCGGCGGCACCGCGCAGTCCTCCCACCCGGGCCACGCCTCGCTGCCGTCGGGCATCCGGGTGGCCGTACCGCTGGCGTCCTCCCGGATCCGCCACAGCGCCCGCTGCCCGGCCGGATCGGTCACCACCAGCGCGTCGAGGACGTCCGCGGCCCGCACGATCGCCTCCGCACGCGCGCGTGCCTCGTCCTCGGACTCCCCGCCCGTCTCCACGAACAGCCAGGCCCCGCCCCGCGGCAGCCCGGCCGCCGAGCGCACCAGATCCGCCGCCATGCCCTCCACCGTCAGAGGGCGGTGCGGCAGCAACCCGGCCGCGGCCTCGGCGGCCGCGCCCTCCTCCGGATACCCGAGCACCGCCAGCGCACGCGCCCGCGGCGCCTCCACCAGCCCCACGACCGCCTCCGTCACCACCCCCAGCGTGCCCTCCGACCCGCAGAAGGCCCGGGCGACATCGGCCCCCTTCTCGGGCAGCAGCGCGTCCAGCGCGTACCCGGAGATCCGCCGCGGCAGCTCCGGAAACCCGGTACGCAACCGCTCCAGCTCACCGTCGACGAGTTCCCGCAGACCCGCGGGCGCCCCCCGCCACCCCTGCCCCAGCCGCAGCCGTTCCCCCCGCCCCGTGACCACGTCCAGCTCCCGCACACTGTCCGCCGTCGTCCCCCACGCCACCGAATGCGACCCGCACGAGTTGTTCCCGATCATCCCGCCGAGCGTGCACCGACTGTGCGTCGACGGATCGGGCCCGAACCGGAGCCCGTACGGAGCGGCAGCGCCCTGAAGCCGGTCGAGCACGAGCCCGGGCTGCACAACGGCGGTACGCGCCTCGGCGTCGATCGACACCAGCCGGTTCATGTGCCGGGTGAAGTCCAGGACGACACCTGTGCCGGTGGCCTGCCCGGCGATGGAGGTCCCGCCCCCACGCGCCACCACCGGCACCCCCTGCGCCCGGCACACCTCCAGCACGGCCGCGACGTCGTCGGCGTCCCTGGGAGCGACGACCCCCAGGGGGACACGCCGGTAGTTGGAGGCGTCCATGGTGACCAGCGCCCGCGAGGTGACGTCGAAACGGACGTCACCACGGACGGCTTTGCGCAGCCCGACCTCAAGATCCGTCATGACTCCAGCCAACCAGCACGTACCGGCCGGGTCAGCTCCTCCGGCGTTCCCGCCGCACCACGCGTCTCACCCGACGGACGAGGTTTCGCCCAGATTTCCTCCACGGGCTAACCTCACTCCGTGGCCGACATCCAGATTCCCGCTGACATCAAGCCCGCCGACGGTCGATTCGGTGCGGGTCCCTCCAAGGTGCAGGTGGAGGCGCTCGACGCCCTCGCCGCGACCGGTACTTCCCTCCTCGGTACCTCCCACCGCCAGGCCCCGGTCAAGAACCTGGTCGGCAAGGTACGGGAGGGCATCAGTGAGCTGTTCCAGCTCCCCGAGGGCTACGAGGTGATCCTCGGCAACGGCGGTTCCACCGCGTTCTGGGACGTCGCGACCCACGGCCTGATCGAGAACAAGTCGCAGCACCTGAACTTCGGTGAGTTCAGCTCGAAGTTCGCGAAGGCCGCCAAGCTCGCCCCCTGGCTCGCCGAGCCCACTGTCATCGCCTCCGACCCGGGCACACACCCGGACCCGCGGGCCGAGGCGGGTGTCGACGTCTACGCGTTCACGCACAACGAGACCTCCACCGGCGTCGCGGCGCCCATCAAGCGCGTGGCCGGCGCCGACGAGGGCGCGCTGGTCCTCGTGGACGCCACGTCGGGCGCGGGCGGCCTCCCGGTCGACGTCTCCGAGACGGACGTCTACTACTTCGCCCCCCAGAAGTCCTTCGCCTCCGACGGCGGCCTGTGGATCGGCGTGTTCTCCCCGGCCGCGATCGAGCGCGCCGAGCGGATCCACGCGAGCGGCCGCCACGTCCCGGAGTTCTTCTCCCTCCCGACGGCGATCGACAACTCCCGCAAGAACCAGACGTACAACACCCCGGCCCTCGCCACGCTCTTCCTCCTGAACGAGCAGCTGGAGTGGATCAACGGCCAGGGCGGCCTCGCCTGGTCCACGGGCCGCACCAAGGACTCCTCGACCCGCCTCTACGGCTGGGCGGACGAGTCCAAGTACGCGACCCCCTTCGTCACCGACCCCGCCAAGCGCTCCCAGGTCATCGGCACCATCGACTTCTCCGACGAGATCGACGCCACCGCCGTGGCCAAGGTCCTGCGCGCCAACGGCATCGTCGACACCGAGCCCTACCGCAAGCTCGGCCGCAACCAGCTCCGCGTCGCCATGTTCCCGGCGATCGCCCCGGCCGACGTCGAGGCCCTGACGAAGTGCGTCGACTACGTCATCGAGAAGCTCTGACCGCTTCGGTACGACGATGAGGGGCGCCCGGCGAAGCTTCGCCGGGCGCCCCTCATCGTTGTCGACCTTCGTTGCCGAGGCTCAGCCGCGCAGGCCGAGATCCCCCAGCAGCGTGGTCACGGTGGTCGTCGCGGAGCTCACCGGGCCCAGCGGCTTCGGGTCGGGGGACTTCTGGCAGGTGGCGTCGGCGACGCCGGTGCCGTGGGGCAGGGTGCCGTCGAGGAGGTAGGCGGCCAGGTACTTGTCGAGGCAGGCGTTGCCGCTCAGGGTGATGCCGTGGTTGCCGCCGCCCTGTTCGACGACGAGGCTGGAGCGCTTGAGGAGGCGGTGGGCGGTGACGCCGCCCTGGTACGGGGTGGCCGCGTCGTCGGTCGCCTGGAAGAGCAGCGTGGGCGGCAGCTTGGAGTTGGCGACGTTCACCGGCTTGTGGGACTTCGTGGGCCAGAACGCGCACGGGGCGTTGTACCAGGCGTTGTTCCAGGCGAAGAACGGCGCCTTCTCGTGCACCGCCCAGTTGTCCTTGCGCCACTGCTTCCAGTCACGCGGCCAGGAGGCGTCGCTGCACTGCACCGCGGTGTAGATGCTGTAGCCGTTGGCGTCCTTGGCGTCGGAGGACCCGTAGTTCTCGTACGCCTTGACCAGCGGTGCGGAGTCCTTGTCGTTCACGTAGGACGCGAACGCCTGGGCGAGGTGCGGCCAGTAGGCGTTGTTGTAGCCGCCCGGCAGGAAGGTGTCCTCGAACTCCGAGGCGCCCACCTTGCCGCCCGCCGGCTTCTTGGCCAGCTCGGCGCGCACGGCGTACCACTTGGCCTCGATCTTCGCCGGGTCGGTGCCGAGCTTGTACGTGCTGTCGTACTTGGCCAGCCACGCCATGAACGCCTTGTGGCGCTTCTCGAAGGCGTAGTCCTGGGCGAGGTTGTCCTCGTACCAGACACCGGTCGGGTCGACGATCGAGTCCAGGACCAGGCGGCGCACCCGCTGCGGGAAGAGCTTGGCGTAGACCGAGCCCAGGTAGGTGCCGTACGAGTAGCCGAAGTAGTTGATCTTCTGGACGCCGAGGGCCTTGCGGATCGAGTCCAGGTCCTTGGCGGCGTTGATCGTGTTGATGTACGGCAGTACGTCGCCGTACTTCTTGCCGCAGGCGTCGGCGAAGGACTTGGCGCGCGCGAGGTTGGCCTTCTCGATGGCGGCCGTGCTCGGCACCGAGTCGGGGCGCACCGGCTTGAACTGGTTCGGCTCGCAGTTCAGCGCGGGCTGGCTCTTGCCGACTCCGCGCGGGTCGAAGCCTATGAAGTCGTACTGGGCCGCGACCTCCTTGGGCATCGCGGCGGAGACCCAGCCGGCCATGTCCAGTCCGCTGCCGCCGGGGCCACCGGGGTTGAGCAGCAGCGGGCCCTGGGACTTGGTGCCGGTGTGCCGGACGCGGGACACCGCCAGGGTGATCTTCCGCCCCTGCGGCTTCGCGTAGTCGAGCGGCACCTTCACCGAGCCGCATTCCAGCGTCGGGTAGTCGTCCGTGGCGCACTTGGTCCACGTGACCTTCGCCGTCTGGGCGCCGGCCCCGGACTGCGCGGCGGTGGCCTCGGCGGGAACGGCGGTGAGTGAGCCGGCCAGCACGACGGTCGCGCCGCACAGCACTGCTGCGCTTCTTCTCATGGAGTTCTCTCAGAACGTGGGGGGTGAGGTCAGGACCGAACTTGCAAGATCCTGTTGGAATCCTGTCGAAGAAGCGCCTACATGAGAACCGTTGTGAGGAAAGATTTGAGACAGATGTGATCCAGGGGCACTCGGTCCACACCGAACACCCCTGTCACAGCACACCTTTCACACCGCGATCACGTGGCCGTACAGCTCACACTCGGCACACCCCCGCCACCCGGCGCGCCCCCGAACCCGAAGCTCGCCGAACCGCCCGCCGGGACCGCCCCGTTGTGCGAGGCGTTCGTCGCCGTGACGGTCGCGCCGCTCTGGGTGTGCGCCGCGTTCCACATCGACGTGACCTTCTGAGCGCCCGGCCACGTCCACGTCACCTTCCAGGACTTGAGCGCGGTCGTGCCCGCATTGGTCACCTTCACCTCGGCGTTGAAGCCGCCGCCCCAGTCGCTGCTGACGGAGTACGCGGCGGTGCAGGCGGCGGACCCACCGGGCCCACCCGGGTCGCCCCCGCCCGGACCGCCCGGAAAGCCCGGCGCCTTGACGCTCGCCAGATAGCCGTCCTTCACCGTGTCCACGCTCTGCCAGTCGTCCTTCAGGATCCCGCCCGTGTCACCGGAGTTGGGGTTCCAGGACCAGAAGGTCCAGTGGAAGGAGTCGGAACCGTACGTCGAGGTCGGCCGCAGATAGTCCACCAGCGCGGCCAGCCACTTCTGGTCCACCGCCGACTGGAGGGTCGTGCCGAACTCGCCGACCCAGACGGGCGCGATGTTCTGCTTGAAGATGTAGCCCCAGTACCGGTCCCAGATCCCCGGCATGTTGGCGGGGAAGGACGGATCGCTGAACCAGCTCTGCTGGGCGACGGACGTGGCGTAGTCGTGGGCGGAGTAGACGAGCCGGTTCGGCACGTCGAGGTGCACCGGGTGGTCCGCGACCCCCATGAGGTTGCCGCCCCACCAGCCGGAGACGCCGTTGTACGACTGCACTCCCTCGACCATGATCAGCAGCTCGGGGTTGACGGACAGGACGGCGTTGCCGGCCCGCTGGGCGGCGAGCCGCCAGTCCCTGGCGGCGTCCCCGCAGCCCCAACAGGCCGGATCGTGCGGCTCGTTGTGCAGGTCGATGCCGACGACCGTGGAGTTGCCCTGGTACCGGGCCGCCAGGGACTTGAGGTTGGCGATCCACGTCGATTCCGGGACCGCCGCCGTGTACCAGAGCGCCGACTGACCCGCGGCGTCCGGGCGGTGCCGGTCGAGGACGATCTTCAGGCCGGCCTGACCGGCGTACCCCACGATCCTGTCCATGACCTGGAGGGAGGTGAGCCCCTGGAGGTCGGCGTTCTTGCCGGCGGAGAAGTCGATGCTGTTGGGCATCGCGCCGTTCTTGAGGATGTCGTCACTGAAGGGCATGCGGATGGTGTTGTAGCCCAGCGACTTCATCTGGTCGATCATGGATTTGTAGTCCCGGGCCCACAGGCCGTGGACGACGTTGTTACTGGTCTCGAAGCCGAACCAGTTGATCCCGGCGATACGGACGGGCTGCCCGGCCGCGTCCAGGATCTGGCGGCCGCTGGTGTGCCAGTAGCCGGCGCCCGCCGCGTCCTCGGCGGCTCGGGCCGTCTGCGCACCGGCCCCCAGCGGTATCAGGAGCGCGGCCGCCACCGCGCACAGCGCTCTTCGCAAGCTGCGGAACATGTCGCTGCTTCCTCTCGGGGTGCGGGCCCGGAAGGGATGGGAGCGCTCCCACCACCCGCACCCCCCATGGAAGTCAGGTCACATGAACACGTCAAGACATCGGGCGTCACCTGGTACGCGAGGCGTTACCGGCTGAGCTTCTGGAACCTCCGTACCGCCAGCGGCAGGAAGATCAGCGTCAGCACCACGGGCCACAGGCCGGCCATCAGGAGCGCGTGCTGCTCGACCCAGGAGTCGCCGCCGCCGACCGGGGTGCCGAAGAGGTCGCGGCTGGCCGCGGCCGTGGAGGAGATCGGGTTCCAGGCGGCCACCGTGCCGAGCCAGTCGGGCATCAGCTGGGGGGCGACGAAGATGCTGGAGATCATGGTGAGGGGGAACGCGACCGCGAACAGCCCGCCCGCCGCCTCCGGGTTGGGCACCATCAGGCCCAGCCACACGCCGATCCAGATCAGCGCGAACCGGAGCCACAGCAGCAGCCCGAACGCGGCGAAGAAGCCGAGTCCGCCGTCCGGGCGCCAGCCCATCGCGACCGCCGTCAGCATCATGATGGCCAACTCGGCGCAGGCGGCGAGCAGATCGGTGATCCCGCGCCCGGCGACCACCGCGGACGAGGCCATCGGCATGGAGCGGAACCGGTCGATGACGCCCTTGGTGGAGTCGTAGACGACGAGCGTGGCGGTGTTGATGAAGCCGAACGCCATGGTCATCACGAACATGCCCGGCATCAGGAAGTCCTTGTAGTCCCCGCCGCCGGGCACCTTCATCGCGCTGCCGAAGACATAGCCGTAGAGCAGGACGGAGAGGATCGGGAAGCCCAACTGCCAGGCGATGTTGACGGGTTGCCGCTGGTAGTGGGTCAGTCCGCGGCGGACGACGTTCCATACGTCGGCGAGCACCCAGTAGACGCGCCCGTGTTCGCTCGGTGTGCTCAGGTCGACGGCGGTCATGCGGCGGCCTCCTTGCCGGTCTGCTCCGTGCGGTGTCCGGTCAGGCGCAGGAAGACGTCGTCGAGGCTCGGCCTGCGCAACCCGATGTCCTCGACCTTCACGCCCTCGTCCTGGAGGGTCCGCGCCACCTCGGTCAGGGCGGACACCCGGTCGGTGACCGGGGCGTGCACCCGCGACTCGGTCTCGTCGGACTCGGGTTCGCCGTCCGAGACCCGGGCGACGACCTTCACCACCCGGGGGATGTCGGCGGGTTCGGCGACCACGACCTCGATACGGTCGCCGCCGACCAGCGTCTTCAGCCCGTCCGGGGTGTCGTCGGCGATGGCCCGGCCCTGGTCGATGACGGTGATGTGCGAGGCCAGCTTGTCGGCCTCCTCCAGATACTGCGTGGTCAGCAGGACAGTCGTGCCGCCCGCCACCAACGCCCGTACGGAGTCCCAGACTTCGCCGCGGCTACGCGGGTCGAGGCCCGTGGTCGGCTCGTCGAGGAACAGGACGGCGGGCGCGAGGATCATCGAGGCGGCGAGGTCGAGCCGGCGCCGCATGCCGCCGCTGTACTTGCCCACGCCCTTGCCGGCGGCGTCGGTCAGGTCGAACTGTTCCAGGAGTTCGGTGGCCCTCGCCCTGGCCCGCCGGCCGCCCAGATGGAAGAGCCGCCCGAACATCTCCAGGTTCTGGCGGCCGGTGAGCACCTCGTCCACCGCCGCGTACTGGCCAGTGAGGCCGATCCGGGCGCGCACCTCGCGCGGCTGCCGGACCACGTCCAGGCCGGCCACGGTCGCCCCTCCGGCGTCCAGCCGGAGCAGCGTGGACAGGATGCGTACGGCGGTGGTCTTGCCTGCCCCGTTCGGCCCGAGCAGGCCGTGCACAGTGCCCTCGCGGACGGCGAGGTCGAAGCCGTCGAGGGCGCGCTTCTCGCCGTAGCGCTTCTCCAGCCCCTCGGCCCGTACCGCGTATCCGTCGTTCATGGTTCCCCCTTCTCGGACAACTGAGTACACCGTACCCGATTGCGCGTACGTTGTACCCAGTTTTTGCGCGGGGACTTAAGCTGAAGGACATGACGAGCGGCAGGGACGGTACGGAGACCAGCGGCAGCGGCGATATCGCGCGCACCCTCGAACTGCTGTGGGACACCGGCCGACGGCCCAGTCGCGGCCCCAAGCCGGGGCTCACCGTGGACCGGATCGTGGAAGCGGCTGTCCGGATCGCGGACAGCGAGGGGCTGGAGGCGGTGTCCATGCGCCGGGTCGCGACCGAACTCGGCACCGGCACCATGTCGCTGTACCGCTACGTCCCCGGCAAGGGCGAGCTGCTCGACCTGATGCTGGACCGCGTCCAGAGGCCCGCCGAGGACCGGGCCGACCTCGGTCCCGACGACGACGGCGGCTGGCGCTGCGCGCTGCAGGCCATGGGCCGCGAGACCCTCGCCCTCTACCGCCGCCACCCCTGGCTGCTCAGGGTCAACCAGTCCCGGCCGATGCTCGGACCGAGCGCGCTCGACGGCATGGAGAAGGTGCTCAGCCGGATCAAGCCGATGGGACTGTCCGACCCCGAGCTGATCTCGGCGATCATCATGGTCGACGGCTACGTCGTCGGCGCGGCCCGCACCCAGCTGTACGCCCAGGAGGCGGAACGGCACACGGGACTGACCGACACGGAGTTCTGGGAGGCGCAGGCGCCGGTGCTGGAGAAGGTCATGACCTCGGGCCGCTATCCCCTGCTGGCCGCGCTCTCCGAGGACAGCTTCACCACCGAATTCGACCACTTCGAGTTCGGACTCCAGCGAATCCTGGACGGGTTGGAGGCGTTCGTCGCGCGGCGCGGCGGCGAGGCGTCAGGTGGCGGGTCAGCTACGACGGCGTAGGCGCCGGAGGCCGAAGAAGCCCAGGAAGAGCGCGGCCACGGCGAGTGCGCCGACCTTGACGCTGCCGCCGGAGCCGGAGGATCCGTCACCGGAGGAATCCGCCGAACCACCGCCCCCGGAAGGGGACTCGCCCCCGCCGTCCCCCGGCGCGTCCTGCGCCTCCACCTCGCTGTCGGCCCCCTCCATACCGAGCAGGATCCTGCTGCCGTCGGCTGAGTAGCTGAGGGACTCGCCCTGCCCGATGGGCACGCTGATCCGGCCCCCGCGCTTGAGGTCCCCGCCGTTCCAGTCGTACCAGATGCCGCCGAAGTACCCCCGTACGGCGAGCTGTTGGCCGTCGGGCGAGAACGCGGCGTCGGTGGCCCACAGGTCGACGGGGGCGACCGGCTTGTAGAGGTTCGTGCCGGACGAGGAGAGCTTCGCGGGCCCCTCGTAGAGATGCCCGCCGTCCTCCTGCTTGTCGATGATGTACACCCGCCCGGTCTTGGGGTGGACGGCGAGCGACTCGGCGTCGCGGGAGCCGTCGGAGTACTTCACGACGTACTGCGTGGCCCGGACGGTCTGGTCCCTGAGTTCCTTGGGCTCGGGCAGCTTGTAGATCCACACGTAGGGCCAGGCCACGCCGTCGTTGTCGCCGATGTCACCGACATAGAGCTGGTTGTCCGGACCCATGGCGACGGCCTCGACGTCCCGCGGAGTGCCGACGCCGGTCAGCGTGATCCTCGCGACGGTCTCACCGGTGCCGCTGTCCACGGCGTAGAGGTAGGCGCCGGTGTCCTGGTCGTTGTGCGTCCAGTAGATCCCGGGGTGCTGCCGCGAGGCCGCGAGACCGCTCGACTCGGTGATCCGCGGGTCCTTGATGGTGAACCCCTCATCGCCGTCGGCGGCGGCCGCGGGCGCGGCGAGAACACCGGTGAGGAGACCCGCGGCGAGAAACACAAGGAGGCGACGCATGCCCCAAGCCTGCCATCCCCTCCGGGGGTTCGGCGGGTGGGTGCGGTGCCGTGGGTTGGGCTGTGCGGGTTTCGCCGTCTGGGGTGCCTTGTTCGGTCGTATGGCGGGTGCGGCTGGGTGGGGGCTGGTCGCGCAGTTCCCCGCGCCCCTTAGGTGGGTGGGGTTGCCGTGGGGCAGACGTGCAGGTCTCGCCGTTTGGGGTGCCTTGTTCGGTCGTATGGCGGGTGCGGGTTTGTTGTGGCTGGTCGCGCAGTTCCCCGCGCCCCTGAAAAGCGGAAGTCGCCGTCGGGCATGAGGTGCCCCCGGCTGTTGGCGCCCTGGCCGCCCACGGCGGTAAGGGGACGGGGCGGGGGGTGTCCGCCCGCAGCGTCCGGCGTCCAACACGCAGCACAGCTGGAAGACACAGCACCGCCGGACCGAGGACGGAGACCCCCCGCCCCGGCCCCGACCCACCACACAACCGTGGGCGCTACAGAAACCCCCACCGAAGCCGCACAGCGCGCCGCGAGGCATCCCGTGCCCGTGGTCGGGCTCACACCCCGTCCCTCCCCGTGATCGTCCATGATGAGCGGATGCTCAGGTTCATGCCCGTCGGGGACTCCATGACGATCGGGAGCGCAGGCGAACACACATGGCGTTATCGGATGTGGCAGCACCTGCGGGACACCCACGGCGCCCCCTTCGCGGTCGTCGGGCCGCGTGCGGCGCTCCATGACAAGGCGACCGACACTCCCACGTCGTACGAGTACGCCGACCCGGACTTCCCCCGCGCCCACCTGGCCGGCTGGGGCGAGGGCTGGCTGCACATGGCCCCGCTGGTCGGCGAGGCGGTACGGGCGCACCGGGCGGACGTGCTCCTGGTGTCGCTCGGTCTGATCGACCTGGGTTTCTACACGAACGCCGAGCAGACCGCGGAGAACGTCGGCCGTTTCGTGGCGGAGGCCCGCGCGGCCGAGCCCCGCGTCCGGATGGTCCTCCTGCCGGTCATCCCGAACGTCCGCGCCCAGTCGGACCCGGCGTTCGCAGACCAGGTCGCCCTCTTCAACGAGCTCCTGGCGAAGACCGCGGCCGACCTGGACGAGCCCCGCTCCCCCCTGCTGCTCGCCTCGATCCCGCCGTCGTACGACATCGACGCCGACACCTACGACGGCACGCACCCCAACGCGAGCGGCGAGCACAAGATCGCGGCGGCCTTCGCGGACGCGATGTACCAGGGGTGGGATCTGGGCGGCCCCTACGAGGGCTGAGCGTCACCGATGACGGCGACGAGGTGCTCGGCACACGGCCGCACAGAGGACCGCAGATCGTCCCACCCCTCCTCCCGCTCCCCCAGATAGACCGCCCGGGCACGCTCCAGCACCGGCCGGTACGGGGCAGGCAGCCGCTCGACCGCCCACGCGGCGGCCTCGTCCTTGGAGCGGATCGCCCCGGTCGCGAGGGTCGTCCACACCCGGGCGAGGGTGAGCAGCACGTTGCGCGTGTCGGTCTCCACCTCCTCCATCAGCTGCGGCACGCCGGCGACGATCGCGCGGGCGAGGTCCTCCGACGGAACGGGGTCGAGCAGGTCGGCGGGCGGCGGCCCGTCCAGCGGCGCGTCCCCCCGCAGCACCATCGTCAGCAGCGGCGCCAGATCCGGCATCACCTCCCGCCCCGGCACGACCCCGCTCTCGTACCCCGCCCGCAGCCACTCCCCGTACAGGAAGTCGCAGGTGGGCGGATACCGCCACGGCCTCACATCGTCCTGGACGACGACGATCAGCTCGACGGGCCGGGCGCCGTTCCCCGACATCTTCAGCAACTCCTCCAGCAGTTCCCGGCGTTCGCCCCCGGTCAGACTCCGGCGTACGACGACCAGGACATCCACGTCACTGTGCGGGCGGAGTCCACCGAGCACCGCCGAGCCGTGGAGGTAGACACCCAGGGGGTTGTCGCCGAGGGTGCGGTGGAGGAGGGAGAGGAGGGAGCGTGCACCGGGTTCTGGCATATGTCCTGACCTCCGCGTCCTGGTCACCGTGCGTACCGTTGTACCGCGCGGCCGTCCTTGCGTAAGGGCGTGCCGGGGAGGAGCGCCACGATGACCGTCCTTGACGACAGGATCAAGATGGCCGACGAGAGCGGCGCGCTGACTCTGGACGTCATGTTCGAGTGGCTCGAGAAGATGCCCGTCCCCGAGGGAACCAAGGTCGAGATCGTCGGGGGGAACATCTTCCTGACGCCTCAGCGGGACACCCACTGGGAGATCATCGCAGCCGTCTACGACCAATTGCGGGAGAAGTACCCCCGCCAGCGCGTGAAGTCCGACGTACGCATCGACTACCCCGGCCACCTCAACGGCTTCGCAACCGACGTGACCCTGCTCGCCAAGGACGCCGAGAAGAACGAGAGGGGCCTGTGGCGATACCAGGACGTCGTCTTCGTGGCCGAGGTCATCTCCAAGCGCACCGCGGTCAACGACTACGGGCCGAAGAAGACCGCCTACGCACGCGCCGAAATTCCCGTCTACCTCATCGTCGATCCCTACCAAGGCCGCTGCCGCCTCTTCACCCACCCCAAGGACGGTGACTACGCCACCGATACGAAACTCGACTTCGGCCTTGACGTCGACCTCACCGGCAGCGTCGTCGGCCTCACCCTCAAGACCGACGACTTCCCCCGGGACTGAGCCGCTCCCCGGAACCGTCTAGAACATCGTGTTGTCGTTCGCCGAAGTGGCCGGCACGTCCTGGATCACGTCCCAGTGCTCCACGATCTTCCCGCCGCGCACCCGGAACAGGTCCACGATCGCCTGACCCCGCTCCCCCGGCGCGTTCACGTAGTGGCTGTGGACGGCGACCAGATCCCCCTCGGCGACGACCCGCTTCGGCGCGACCGCCAACTGCGGGAACTGCTTGAAGTAGCCGCCCAGCCCGGCCTTCGCACCCGCCACCCCGTCGGCGATGTTCGGATTGTGCTGGTGGTACTCGGGACCCCAGTACCGGTCGAGCGCGGACAGGTCCTTCTTCACGATCAGCTGGTCGAAGGCCTTGGTGACCAGCTTCTTGTTGTACGCGGTCAGCCACCCCGGACCCGGCTGCCCGGTCCGCGGCCAACTCACCGTGGAGAACATGTCGTTGCCGTTGGCGGTCGTCTCGGGCACGTTCTGTCCCACGTCCCAGTGCTCGGCGATCTTCCCGCCCTGGAAGCGGAAGATGTCGAAGACGGCCTGCCCCTTCGTGCCCGGCGTCATCACGACGTTCGAGTGGACGAGGACGAGATCGCCCTCGGAGATGACCCGCTTCACGTCGTAGACGGCGTCCGGGAACTGCGCGTGGATCGCCGTGCCCAGGTTCTTCAGAGTCTCGGCGCCGTCGGGCGCGAGCGGGTTGTGCTGGATGTAGTCGGGGCGCACGAAGCGGTCGACGACCTTGGTGTCCCCGCGCTCGAAGACGCCCTTGAGGACGCGGACGGTGACGTCCTTCTGGTAACCGAGGCGTGCGGAGTCGCCGTAGGCGAAACCGCCATGGGAGACCGGGGCGGGGGCCGCGGCGGCGGGGAGGGCTGCGGCGCCCAGCAGGGCGGTGGTGGCCGCGAGGGCGACGAGGGCCTTGCGGGCGGGCGTGGTGGGGGTCACGACGCTCCTTTTCTGGATATTGAAAGTTCAAGTGAAGCTCACCAAAGGAAAGCACTAACCATCAGTTAGCGTCAAGAGATCAGAACGGCCTTGCCTAGAGCGCACTCCACGTCGTTGGCTAGGCAGACATGAAGTACACGCAGCTCGGACGCACGGGACTCAAGGTCAGCCGACTGGTGCTCGGCACCATGAACTTCGGTCCGCAGACAGACGAGGCGGACAGCCACGCCATCATGGACGCGGCGCTGGACGCGGGGATCAACTTCTTCGACACGGCCAACGTCTACGGCTGGGGCGAGAACAAGGGCCGCACGGAAGAGATCATCGGCACCTGGTTCGCCAAGAGCGCGGCCCACCGCGACAAGGTCGTGCTCGCCACGAAGGTGTACGGCACCATGGGCGCGGACGGCGAGGCCTGGCCCAACCACGACAAGCTCTCCGCCGTCAACATCCGGCGGGCGGTCGACGCCAGCCTGAAGCGGCTCCGGACCGACTACATCGACGTCTACCAGTTCCACCACATCGACCGCGCCACTCCCTTCGAGGAGATCTGGCAGGCGATCGACGTGCTGGTCCAGCAGGGCAAGATCCTGTACGTCGGCTCCTCCAACTTCCCCGGCTACAAGATCGCCCAGGCCAACGAGATCGCCGCCCGCCGCGGCGGCACCATCGGTCTGGTCAGCGAGCAGTGCCTCTACAACCTCGCCGAGCGACGCGCCGAGATGGAGGTCATCCCGGCCGCGCAGGAGTACGGCCTGGGCGTCATCCCCTGGTCACCGCTGCACGGCGGTCTGCTCGGCGGTGTCATCAAGAAGCAGGTCGAGGGCGGCCGCCGGGCCTCCGGCCGGGCCGCGGACTCCCTGGGCGACCCCACGGTCCGCGCCCAGATCCAGTCCTACGAGGACCTCCTCGACAAGCACGGCGTCGAACCCGGCGAAGCCGCCCTCGCCTGGCTCCTCACCCGCCCCGGCGTCACCGGCCCCATCGTCGGCCCCCGCACCGCGGACCAACTGGAGTCGGCCCTGCGAGCGGTGGAACTGGAACTGTCCGAGGACCTCCTGAAGGGCCTGGACGACATCTTCCCGGGCACGGGGCCCTCCCCGGAGGCTTTCGCCTGGTAGCGCCGGCGACAGCCCTGTGCCCCGAGGGGCACAGGGCTGTATCGAGTGCGGTCACTTCCCCAGCGCCGCCGCCAGGGCAACCACGACGAACATCAGCACAAGCACACCGGCCATGATCCGGTTCCGGGTCTTCGGGTCCACGCAGGGAGCCTAACCGGCCGCCCCGAGCCCCCAACGACCGACCACCTCGTACCGGGGCTGCTCCCCCGGCACCCCCGACGTCGGCAGGTTGCTCCGCACCAGGGCCAGCTCCTCGACGGCCCAGGTACGGCCGGCGAACCCCGACAGGGCCTCCACGAACCCCCGCACGTCGACATCCGACCGGCTCCGCGCCACCGTCAGATGCGCGCGGTACCGCCGGTGCTCCCCCATCTCCACCCCCGCCTTCCGCGCGGCCGCCTCCGCCCGCTCCGCCAGCAGCCGCAGCGCGGCGAGATCCCCCTCCGCCCCCGCCCACAGCGCCCGCCCGTGCCCGAACTGCCCGCCCCCACGCACCGCCAGCGGAAACGGATCGGTACGCCGGGCGGCCCGCGCGAGCCGTTCCGACAGTTCCGGTACGACGTCGTCGTCGACCTCGCCGTAGAAGGCGAGCGTGTAGTGCCACCCCGGGACGCCGGTCCAGCGCAGCGCGTCCGCGCCGGGCAGCTTCCTCAACTCGGCCACCTCGGAGGCGAGTTCGGCGATGACGTCCTCCGGGGGCAGCACGGCGGCGAAGAGTCTCATGGGGGTCAGCCTGTCACCATGGGGGCATGGAGATCACCATCAGAGACGGCGGCCCCGAGGACATACCCGTGGTCCTCGCCATGCTCGACAGCTGCGTGGAGTGGCTGGTCGCGCAAGGGCGGACCGGGCAGTGGGGCGAGAAGCCGATGTCACAGAACCCGAAGGTGGCCGAGTCGATCGCCGGGTACCTGGACACCGGCACGATGTTCATCGCCGAGGCGGACGGCGTGCCGGCCGCCACCCTGACGCTCACCGACGGCCCCGCCGCCTATGTGCCGCCCGTGGACGAGCCCGAGCGGTACATCCACTGGCTGGCCTCCGACCGCCGCTTCAAGGGCCACGGCGCGGGCAGCGCCCTGCTCGCGCACGCCGCCGAGGTCACCCGGCGGGCGGGCGTCTCGCTGCTGCGGGTGGACTGCTACGCGGGCGACGACGGCAAGCTCGTCCGCTACTACGAGGGCAACGGCTTCACCCGCGCCGAGGCCTTCACGGTCGGCGAGAAGCAGTGGCCGGGGCAGCTGCTGACCCGGAGGGTGTAGTCGTACGACACCCTCCGGACCCGAAGGACAGGAGCGGCCCGAAGGTCACGCCACCGTCGCCAGCCGCTCCTGCTCGCGCGGCACGAACCGCACCTGGGGATGGCCGCGGCGCCAGCACAACGTCAGGCGCAGATTGCCGACGCGGGCCAGGACCAGGGCGATGCTGACGGCGGCCACGGCGGAGATCACGCCGCCCGCCGCGAGGCCCGCGCGGACGCCGTACGCGTCCGTTATCCAGCCGGCGATCGGCGCGCCCAGGGGTGCGCCGCCCATGAAGACCATCATGTAGAGGGCCATCACCCGGCCGCGCATGGCCGGGTCGGTGGTCATCTGGATGCTGCTGTTCGCCGTGACGTTCACCGTCATGCCGAACATCCCTATCGGCGCCATGAGCAGGGCGAACAGCCACAACGAGGGGGCGAGGGCGGCCACTATCTCCATCGTGCCGAAGGCCACCGCGCCCGCGATCAGCACCCGCATCCGGGCCGTGCCGCGCCGGGCCGCCAGCAGCGCACCCGCCAGGGAGCCGACCGCCATGAGCGTGTTGAAGAGGCTGTAGGAGCCCGCACCCGCCTTGAAGACATCGTTGGCGAAGGCCGACAGGTAGACGGGGAAGTTGAAGCCGAAGGTGCTGACGAAACCGGCCAGGACGATGGTCCAGATCAGCTCCGGGCGCCCGGCGACATAGTGCAGGCCCTCCCGCAGCTGGCCCTTGCCGCGCGGTGCCCGCTCGACGGCGTGCAGGTCACGCGGGCGCATCAGCAGCAGGCCGGCCAGGGGCGCGACGAAGGACAGTCCGTTGGCGAGGAACGCCCATCCGGTGCCGACACCGGTGATCATCAGGCCGGCCACGGCGGGGCCGACCAGCCGGGCCGACTGGAAGTTCGCGGAGTTCAGGCTGACCGCGTTCTGGAGCTGGTCCGGGCCGACCAGTTCGGAGACGAAGGACTGGCGGGCCGGGTTGTCGACGACGGTCGCCAGGCCCACGGCGAAGGCGGCGACGTAGACGTGCCAGACCTGGACGTGGCCGGAGAGGGTGAGGACGGCGAGGCCGATCGCGGTGAGGCCCATCGCGGACTGCGTGACGAGCAGGGCGGGCCGCTTGCGCAGACGGTCGACGAGGACACCGCCGTAGAGGCCGAAGAGCAGCATCGGCAGGAACTGGAGGGCGGTGGTGACACCGACGGCGGTGGAGGAGCCGGTGAGGCTGAGCACCAGCCAGTCCTGGGCGATGCGCTGCATCCAGGTGCCGGTGTTGGAGACGACCTGCCCGAGGAAGAACAGGCGGTAGTTCCTGACCTTCAGCGAGCTGAACATGGACGAGCGCTCGGGGGTGGGCGGGGAGTCGTGGGCGGTAGGCGCGGGGGCGGAATCTGCTCCGGGTCCCGAACTCAAAAGGTTCGCCTCCTCTTTCACTTCTTACAGGTGTGCGAGTTTCTCCAGCACGGGGGCGGCGGCGCGGAGTTTCGCCCACTCGTCCTCGTCGAGGCCGTCGACCAGGGTGGCCAGGAAGGCGTTCCGCTTGGCGCGGCTCTCCGCGAGCATGGCCTCGGCCTGCTCGGTCTTCGTGACGACCTTCTGGCGCCGGTCCTCGGGGTGCGGATCCAGGCGGACCAGTCCCTTGGCCTCCAGGAGCGCGACGATGCGGGTCATCGACGGCGGCTGGACGTGCTCCTTGCGGGCGAGTTCACCCGGGGTGGCCTGGCCGCACAGGGAAAGGGTGCCGAGCACCGACATCTCGGTGGGGCTCAGCGACTCGTCGACCCGCTGGTGCTTGAGTCGACGGGACAACCGCATCACGGCGGAGCGAAGGGAGTTCACGGCGGCAGCGTCGTCGCCATGGGTTAGATCCGACATCTCTTTAGCATAACTCATTACTCTCGCTAAACAAGCTGGGGGCGCACGGAGATTCCCGTGACACCGGCCACCGAAACCCGATCGTCACCCGTACGGGTGAGTCGGCAGCGGAAAGTGAACGTCGGCCCCCGCATCCCGCGACCCTCGTGTCATGGGGACCAGCGTGCTCAGCCTGCGGATAGACGGGGAGCTGCTAGAGCGGCTCCGGGACCATGCGGCGAAAAGGGGAATGAGCGTCCAGGACTATGTGGTCCGAACGCTCATTCGCGACGACTTCGACGAGCGGTTCCAGACCGCCGTCGACGAGACGGAGAGGTTCTACGGGGTCGGGTGACCCCCGGTGCCTCAGGTCGGGCCGGTACCTCAGGTCAGGCCCAGCGCCGGCATCAGGTAGTAGAACCCGAACACGGCCGCCACCACGTACATCGCCACCGGGACCTCCCGTCCCCGGCCGGCCGCCAGGCGCAGCACCACGAAGGTGATGAAGCCCATGCCGATGCCGTTGGTGATCGAGTAGGTGAACGGCATCATCACCATCGTCACGAAGGCCGGGACGGCGATGGTGTGGTCGGCCCAGTCGATCTCCCGGACCGAGCCCGCCAGGATCAGGAAGCCGACCGCGAGCAGGGCCGGGGTGGCCGCCTGGGAGGGCACCATCGTGGCGATCGGGGTGAGGAACAGCGCCACGGTGAACAGACCGCCCGTGACGACGTTGGCGAAGCCGGTACGGGCGCCCTCGCCGACGCCGGCCGTGGACTCCACGAAGGCGGTGGTGGCCGAGGAGGAGCTGGCGCCGCCCGCGGCGACCGCGAGGCCGTCGACGAAGAGGACCTTGTTGATGCCGGGCATCTGGCCCTGGGCGTCGGTCAGCCTGGCCTCGTCGCTGACGCCCATGATCGTGCCCATCGCGTCGAAGAAGCACGACAGCAGCACGGTGAAGACGAACAGGACGCCGGTCAGGACACCGACCTTGTCGAAGCCGCCGAACAGACTGACCTCGCCGAGCAGGCCGAAGTCCGGACTGGCGACGGGGTTGCCGGGCCACTTGGGGGTGGTCAGGCCCCAGCTCGGCACGGTGGCGACCGCGTTGATGACCACCGCGAGGACCGTCATCGTGACGATCGAGATCAGGATCGCGCCGGAGACCTTGCGGACGATGAGGGCGAGGGTCAGCAGGGCGCCCAGGACGAAGACGAGGACGGGCCAGCCGTTGAGATGACCGTCGCCGCCGAGCTGGAGCGGGACGGTGGTCTGGGCCACGTCGGGGATCCGGGAGACGAAGCCGGAGTCGACGAGGCCGATCAGCATGATGAACAGGCCGATACCGATGGAGATCGCCTTGCGCAGCCCGTAGGGCACCGCGTTCATCACGCGCTCGCGCAGGCCGGTGGCGACCAGCAGCATCACGATGAAACCGGCCAGGACGACCATGCCCATGGCGTCCGGCCAGGACATCCGGGGCGCGAGCTGGAGCGCGACGACCGAGTTCACGCCCAGTCCGGCCGCGAGCGCGATCGGCACGTTGCCGACGACACCCATGAGGAGCGTGGTGAACGCCGCGGTCACGGCGGTCGCCGTGACGAGCTGCCCGTTGTCGAGCTGGTGCCCGTACATGTCCTTCGCGCTGCCGAGGATGATCGGGTTCAGCACGATGATGTAGGCCATCGCGAAGAAGGTGGCGAAGCCGCCACGGATCTCCCGCGGCAGTGTGCTGCCCCGCTCGGAGATCTTGAAGTAGCGGTCGAGCATGCCGGTGGCCATTGGATGTTCCTACGAGCAGAAGTGGACAAACGCAAAACCGTTTCAGTATGAACATATAAAGCCCAAGGCGCTATCTCCGCGCGTAGACCTGATCGCCTCGTAAGCTGTCCCCATGGCCGTGTTCTCTTCGGGACCCATCAAGCACGAGGCACCGGAGCCCCTGGAGGGGCCCGTCGTCCCGACCGTCGTCGGCGGCACGATCCTCTGGTTCGTCCTCTTCCTGGTGCAGCTCCCCTTCTACGGCTGGTTCGAGGACCGCGGCACCACGTGGTGGGTGTGGACCTGCCTGGCCGGCGCCGGGCTCGGACTGATCGGCATCTGGTACGTCCGTAAGAGGGAAGCCGCGATCAAGCGGGCGGCCGCGGCCGAGCAGGCACCCGCCCCCGCCGCGGAGTGACCGGCTCCCGTAGTACCTGAGCATCACGCGGCCGGTCCGCTCTCCTCCCCAGGTCGGAACTTCCGCCGACTCACCGGGTGAAGCCGTAGATCCGCACGTACCGTCGACTGCATGACGCACATCGACGCGGGCGCCGAACTCGACCCTGTGCACCCCGCCCCGGTCCACGCCGCCCCCGCCGGGCTGAGCACCGCCGAGGTCGCACAGCGGGTGGCGCGCGGGCAGGTCAACGACGTGCCGGTGCGCTCCAGCCGGTCCATGGTCGAGATCGTCCGCGCGAACGTCTTCACCCGGTTCAACGCGATCATCGGCGTGCTCTGGGTGATCATGCTGGGCGTCGCGCCGATCCAGGACAGCCTGTTCGGCTTCGTGATCCTCGCCAACACCGGCATCGGCATCATCCAGGAGTGGCGGGCGAAGAAGACCCTGGACTCCCTCGCCGTCATCGGGGAGGCCCGGCCCACCGTGCGGCGGGACGGTGTCGCGGTCGAGGTCAGCACCTCCGGGATCGTGCTGGACGACCTCATCGAGATCGGCCCCGGCGACAAGGCCGTGGTGGACGGGGTGGTCGTCGAGGCCGACGGGCTGGAGATCGACGAGTCCCTGCTCACCGGCGAGGCCGACCCCGTCGTCAAGCAGCCCGGCGACCAGGTCATGTCCGGCAGCTTCGTCGTCGCCGGCGGCGGCGCCTTCACGGCCACCAAGGTCGGCCGCGAGGCCTACGCCGCCCAGCTCGCCGAGGAGGCCTCCCGCTTCACGCTGGTCCACTCCGAGCTGCGCTCCGGCATCTCCACCATCCTCAAGTACGTCACCTGGATGATGGTCCCGACGGCGATCGGCCTGATCATCAGCCAGCTGGTCGTCAAGGACAACGACCTCAAGGACTCCATCGCCCGCACGGTCGGCGGCATCGTGCCGATGGTCCCCGAGGGGCTGGTGCTCCTGACCTCCGTCGCCTTCGCCATCGGCGTCATCCGGCTTGGCCGGAAACAGTGCCTGGTCCAGGAACTCCCGGCCATCGAGGGTCTCGCCCGCGTCGACACGGTCTGCCTCGACAAGACGGGCACGCTCACCGAGGGCGGCATGGACGTCACGGAGCTCAGGCCGTTGCAGGGCACCGACGAGGCGTACGTACGCAAGGTGCTGGGCGCCCTGGGCGAGTCCGACCCCCGGCCGAACGCCTCCCTGAAGGCCATCATCGACGCCTACCCGGACGCCGAGGACTGGCGCTGCACCGAGTCCCTGCCCTTCTCCTCCGCCCGCAAGTACAGCGGCGCCTCCTTCAGCGAGGGCAACGGCGAGTCCGGTACGTGGCTGCTCGGCGCCCCGGACGTCCTCCTCGACGCCGACGACCCCGCCCTCGCCGAGACCGAGCGGCTCAACGAGCAGGGCCTCAGGGTGCTGCTGCTGGCCCGCGTCGACCGTGACCTCGGCGATCCCGAGGTGGCCGTGGGCGCCGAGCCCGCCGCGCTCGTCGTACTGGAACAGCGGCTGCGGCCGGACGCGGCCGACACCCTGCGCTACTTCGCCGAGCAGGACGTCCGCGCCAAGGTCATCTCCGGTGACAACGCGGTGTCCGTCGGGGCGGTGGCCTCCAAGCTCGGGCTGACCGGCACCACGATCGACGCGCGCCGGCTCCCCGCCGACCGGGACCGGATGGCCACCGCGCTCGACGAGGGCACGGTCTTCGGGCGGGTCACCCCGCAGCAGAAGCGGGACATGGTGGGGGCGTTGCAGTCCCACGGGCACACCGTCGCGATGACCGGCGACGGCGTCAACGACGTCCTCGCGCTCAAGGACGCCGACATCGGGGTCGCGATGGGATCCGGCTCCGAGGCCACCCGGGCGGTCGCGCAGATCGTGCTGCTCAACAACAGCTTCGCGACGCTGCCGTCCGTCGTCGCCGAGGGCCGCCGGGTCATCGGCAACATCACCCGGGTGGCCACGCTCTTCCTGGTGAAGACCGTCTACTCGGTCCTGCTGGCCATCCTCGTGGTGTGCTGGCAGGTCGAATACCCCTTCCTGCCCCGCCACCTGACCCTGCTCTCCACCCTGACGATCGGCGTTCCGGCCTTCTTCCTCGCGCTCGCGCCCAACAAGGAACGCGCGAAACCGCACTTCGTGCGGCGGGTCATGCGGTACTCGATCCCGGGCGGGGTCATCGCCGCGGTCGCGACCTTCGCGACGTACCTGATCGCCCGTCACCACTACACGGGTGCGGGCGCCCTGGACGCCGAGACCAGCGCGGCCACGCTGACGCTGTTCCTGATCTCCATGTGGGTGCTGGCGATCATCGCGCGGCCGTACACCTGGTGGCGGATCGCGCTGGTGGCGACGATGGGCCTGGGCTTCCTGCTGGTCCTCGTCGTGCCCTGGCTCCAGGAGTTCTTCGCGCTGAAGCTGGTCGGGGTGACGATGCCGTGGATCGCCGTGGGCATCGCGGTGGCGGCGGCGGCCGTCCTGGAGCTCTCCTGGAAGTTGGTCGACCGCCGGTTCCCGGCGTAGCCCGCGGCTTGGCCCGCAGCCGAAACGCCGGCCCCCGGAACTCGGGAGCCGGCGCTGCGGACCGCTGCGCGGTGGGTTACTTCACGTCGACGAAGTCACCCGTGGCGTTGACGGCCGGGGTGGTCGAGGTGCCCGCGAAGGAGTACCGGAAGAAGCCGTCCACGGAGGCCTTCACGGTCGTCTTCAGGTTGCCCGTGGAGTTGGTCTTGATGGTCTTGACCGTGGTGTAGGTGCTGGCGTTCTTCTTGCGGAACTGGAGCTTCACCGGCTGGTTGGTGTACCCCGCGTACTTGTGGGTCTCCCAGTTGGCGCGGGACAGCTTGCCGGTGACCGTGATGGTCTTGCCCTTCTTCACCGGCTCCGGCGCGGCGTTGACCGTCAGCCGGGAGACCCGCTGGACCAGGGTCTTGCCGAGACCGCCCTGGACCGTCTCGCCCTCGGTGGCGTAGTCGAGGGCCAGCCCGCCGGCGGACCAGGTGCCCGCGTCGGAGTTGAGCAGCTCGTCGTAGTCCGGGTAGACGTCGATCAGGCCCTTGCAGTTGGCCGTGGTGGCCGAAGTGGCCGTGCAGGTGGCCTCCTTGTCGCCGAACAGCACGTTCTCCGGGCTGTCGAGCGAACCCTTGTAGATGAAGGGGCCGTTGGCGAAGTCCGCGGAGGTGATGTCGACGTCGGCACCGTGGGTCAGCTTGTAGGTGACCGTGGTGGAGACGTGCTGGGTCGTCCCGACCCTGACCGTCTTGGCGATCTTCAGGTTCGAGAAGCTGACGTCCAGGTCGGCCGGCACGGCCGCGGCGCTGAACGTGGACTTGGCCGACGCGTGCGAGGTCGCCTGCGCGAAGGCCTTCGCGGCGTCCGCGCGGTAGGAGGAGGAACCGTCGGCCTGCGCGGCCGGGACGGCGAGAGCGGAAAGGGCCAGGGCGCCGGAGACGGCGGCCACGGTGGCACGAATGCGCATGTGTTCCTCGAAAGGGAATGCCCCGGTGAGCCGGGGAGCGTGACCCGGTGGGCCCGGGACGGAGAGGGGACCGCCCGGCCGCGGAGTGTGCCGTGGCCGGGCGGTCGTGAGGTACCGGAGCGGTACCCCGGTTGCTTACTTCACGTCGACGAAGTCACCCGCGGCGTTGGCCGCCGGGGTGGTCGAGGTGCCCGCGAAGGAGTAGCGGAAGTAGCCGTCCACGGAGGCCTTGACGGTGGTGCTCAGGTTGCCCGTGGAGTTGGTCTTGATGGTCTTGACCGTGGTGTAGGTGCTGGCGTTCTTCTTGCGGAACTGGAGCTTCACCGGCTGGCTCGCGTAGCCCGCGTACTTGCCGGTCTCCCAGTTGGCGCGGGACAGCTTGCCGGTGACGGTGATGGTCTTGCCCTTCTTCACCGGCTCCGGCGCGGCGTTGACCGTCAGCTTCGACAGACGCTGGACCTGGAAGGTCTTGGCGTTGTCCTTCTGGACGTAGTCGGCGTCGTTGCCCGCGGCGATCGCCCACACCTTCCAGGAGCCGGCGACCTTGTTGATGAGCTCGTAGCCCGCCTCGACGGTGTAGCTCGACTTGCAGGTCGCGGTCGTGGCGTTGACCTTGGCGCAGGACGAGCGGCCGTCGCTGCTGTTGGCGACGGCGCCGCTGTCGGCGTCGTCGATGTTGGCACCGTGGTACAGGATCGCCTGCGCCCAGTCGACGCCGGAGTTGTCCGTCACCGTGAAGGAGACCGAGAACGTCTTCGAACCGGTGGCGCCGACGACGACCGGCTTGCCCCCGTTCACCACGACGTTGGAGATCTTCGTGTCCCCATGGACCTCGTCCGCCTGGGCCGCCGGGACGGCGAGAGCGGACAGGGCCAGAGCGCCGGTCACGACGCCAAGGGTGGCACGCATACGCATGTGTTCTTCCCCCGGTGGAGAAAAGGGGCCCCGACACCGTTCGGTCCACACGGCTCGTGGTCTCACAGGGGCCCAAGTGATCTAGGAGTCTGTTGACTCACGTGATCAGATCCGCGACGGAAGGGAATGGTTGTACGGTTCGTGAGAAATTTGTGCGAGAAGTTTCAAGATCCTTCGATGGGCGGGGGCCGGGAGCCGAGTGAACGAAAAGAAACTCATCGAGGCGATCCGCGACCACCCGCAGGGGTACGGCCTGGACGGCACCTACTACCCAACGGCCATGTTCCTCACCGGGATCGACGTCGGCCGGTCGAACGGGACCCTGCACGGCTTCACCGAGTGGCTCGTCGTCCGCCGGGGCGAGCTCAACAGCTTCTACTGGCACAAGCTCGTCCTCCTGGACCTGTTCCCCGACATGAGCCTCTACACCTGGAGGTCCCCGGAGCACCTGACTCCGGAGCAGCACCAACAGGCCGTGGACCACCTGTTCTCACTCGTCCTGGAGTTCCTGGACGTGCGGAACAGCCCGCGAGAACTGGGCCGGATGTACACGCGGTACGAGGCGATGTCGGCGCACATCGAGGGATAGCCGGACGCAACGGGGCCACGCCTGACGGGTGGGCCGCGGAGGGAGCCTATGAACGAGAGGGAACTGATCGAGCGGGTCCGCGACAGGCCCGGCATGTTCGGTCTCAACGGTTTCTACTACCCCACGGTCACATTCCTTGATGGATACGACCTTGGTCGTTCGGGCGCATTGTTGCAGGGCTTCACCGAGTGGCTCATAGCACGCAAGGGCAAGGAGACGAGTCTCGGCTGGCGGGCCCTCGTCCTTGAGGAGGTGTTCCCGGATTCAGGCATCAGGCACTGGTCGTCCCTGACCGAAGACCAGCAACAACCTGCCGTGGATCACTTGTTCGCTCTCCTGCTCGACTTCCTGGATGAGCGGGAGGCCCGCTAGGCGGCACGTAGCGCCTGCCCCGCCGGGAAGCTCCGGTGCGGCAGGCGTCTCCTGACGGGCGCCCTCAGTCGAACCAGCGGTCCCGGGCCAGTTCCTCCGTGCGGGACGGGTCCTCCAACAACGCCGCGACCTCGAAGCGTCGGGGCCACTGGCCCGCGGACCAGGCGAGGCCCGCCGCCACGCCCTCCAGCGTGGACGCGTGCAGGATGCCGTCGTTCGTGACGCGCCAGTCGATCTCCACTCCGTCCACGATGAGTTCCTCGTGCTCGACGTAGGAGGAGGGGGTCTGCGGGCCCAGCAGGAGCCGGACCGGCTCCGGTACGGAGTGTTCCGTGCCCTCCGAGTCGATGGAGGCCGTGACGGACTCGCTGAGGCGGCGGACCTGGAAGAGGTCGGCCAACTCGGCGGCGCGGGAGGGGCGTACGGGGAGGAGGGGGACGCCCGCGGTGAAGGGCAGCAGGTCGGGGGAGTCGCAGACCACCGCGTCGGAGGCGTCGACGACCTCCACACGGCCGTCGACCACCGCGCGCAGCTCGTCGGGGAGGGTGACGTGCTCGGGGTCGAGGTCGGCCAACGCGCCGTAGAGGGCGTGTAGTTGGGCGCCCGTGACCTGGCGGTCCGGGTCGGCCAACCGGTCCAGCAGCTCCGCCGCTCCGCCCGGCTCGTCCAGCAGCGCGGCGACCGACGTCCGGACGCCCAGCGCCCGCAACACCTGCTCGTCGTCGAAGCCGGTCGCGTCGGCCTCGTCGTAGAGGCCGCGCAGGAGAGGGTCGCCGCCGGCGGCGAGGAGGCCGGCGGGGCGGCGGCCGTCGAGGACCGGGTTGCCGCGCAGCCACCAGGCCGTGTAGGGCCGTACGACCTCGTGGGTGCCGTCGGGGAGCAGGACGCGGACGGGCTCCACGAGGGCGTCGCGCAGGGGCGGCCGGGACAGCAGCGCCAGGGCCTGGGGCCACTTGTCCTCGTCCACCAGGTCGAGGTCGCGCACGGCGACCAGTTCCGTGGCGACCGGCGGGACGGGCGTGTCGGGGAAGCGGTCGAGGATGTCCTCGCACCAGACGTCCACGGCGTCGAGGAGACCCGCGTCGTCGGGTTCCGCGAAGTCGCCCTCGCGGGGCTCCAGTTCGTCCGGGTCGAGGACGATGTCGGTGGCGCGGACGAGGGTGAAGCCGGCGAGGACTCCACAGGCGGCCAGCGGCTGTTCGCCCCACCGCTCGGCCAGCTCGGCGTCCACGGACGCGAGTTCGTCCTCGCGCATGACCTGGTGGAAGGGGCTGCCGGGGAGGACGAGTTCACCGGCGGGGGCGAGCTCTCCCTCCTCGTCGGGCAGGGCGAGGGCGCCCAGCCAGGGCTCGTCACCGGGCTCCAGGCCCGCGTCGCGGACCAACGCCAGGACGGTGTCGGCCAGTTCCTCCGCGTCCGGCGCTTCCTGCTCCCAGTCGAGGCCGCCCTCGTCGTCCAGGGAGGCCGCGACGGCGGCGCGCACCTGCGGGGTGGTGAGCACCGCGCGCGGGGTCGCGGGCAGCGCGCCGAGCTTCTCCAGGAGCGGGTGGGCGGCGTCCGGGTGGGCGACCTTGAGGCCGAGCCGGGCGAGGACCTCGGGGTCGGTCCGGGTGCCCTCGGCGGTCGGCAGCAGCACCTGCCGGGGGCCGATGGTCGTCCGCCCGTCGGCCAGCGGTACCGGCAGCCCGGACAGCCGGTCCGGGTCGACGCCCGCGAGGCTGTCGTAGAACCGCCGCCACCACTCCGGGGCCTTCTCCAGGCCCGCGAGCCGGTCCACGGCGTCGGTCAGCGGCACCCGGGCGACCCCGAGGGTCCGCAGCTCCACCCGGCGCTCCAGGCCGGCGGGCAGCAGCGTGGGCAGCACCTCGGCGAGCACCCGTACGGTGTCCGCGCCCGCGCCCTCCACCACCTCGGCGTCCCGGGGGCGCAGCGCCTCGGGCAGCTCGTCCTGCTCATCGTCCTGCCCGTCCTCCGACCCGGTGGCGGACGGCGGGAGGGCGGGAGGGAGAAACGCCGTACGCGGCAGCCGCTCCAGGATCGCCGCCCGCAGCCCGCCGTCCAGTTCGCCCTTGCCCAGCGGGCCGGGCACGAGGTCGATGATCCCGGCGGTCACCGGCCGCCAGTCGGCGAGGAGCCCGGCGTAGGCGTCCGCCGCGCGCTGCACCAGGAAGTCGGTCAGCGGGCCGGGGGCGGTGTGCCGTCGGGTGGTGTCCAGCGGGAAGGACGCGATGAGCAGGGCGGGCACGCCGAGGGGCTCGTCGCTGGGCGTGGGGGCGTGCACGACGGGGGCGGTGCGGGGGCGGGCCGGGCTGCCGTCGGCGTCGACGGGCACGGCCCAGGTGACCGACCAGTGGGGCCTCAGCCGCTCCTCGACGGGCCGGTCGGCGAGCAGCTCGGGCGTGAGCGGCCCGTTCGCGGCGACGCAGCGCCAGCGGGTCGTGCCGTCGCGGGAGTCCTCCACGACGGTGAGGGCGCCCTCGGTGCGGCGGCGCAGGGTGCGCACGGTGTCCGTCTCGATCACGACCTCTTCGAGGCCGGGCAGGGCGAGCAGCAGGGCGTCGTCCACGGCGGCCAGCAGGCGCTCGGCGAGGTCGGCGGCGGCCGGGTCGCGCAGCGGCAGGATGACGGCCGTGTCGTAGGGGTCGGGGGCGGTGCCCTCGGCGGCGAACGGCAGCCGCAGCAGCGGGACATGCCCGTCCCGGCGGCGGATCTCGTCCCCGAGGCCGGGGCTGTGCCGGGCCACGTCGGCGGCCAGCACCCGGGCCTCACCGAGCGACCAGCGGACACCGCCGTGGCGGCCCACGACGGCGGGCTCGTCGGTGACCGAGAGGACGGCGGCGAAACCGACACCGAAGCGGCCGATGGTCCCTTCGTGGGTGTCGCGCTTGGCCGATGCCCGCAGTGTGGCCAGCGACTCGACGCCGGCCGCGTCCAGCGGGGCGCCGGTGTTGGCGGCGACCAGGACGCCTTCGCGCAGGGTGAGGCGGAGCCGGCCCGGAACTCCGGCCCGGGCCGCCGCGTCGGCGGCGTTCTGCGCGAGCTCGACGACGAGCCGGTCCCGGTAGCCGCCGAGGACCAGGTCCTCCTCGGCGTTCGCGTCCTCGCGGAACCGGGCGGGGCTGGTGGCCCAGGCGTCCAGCACCCCGCGGCGTAGCCGGGCGGTCCCGAAGGGGTCCGCACCTTCGGCGGCGGGTCGCACGAACTTGCTCACGCTCACACTCTCCATCATCGGCGTGAGGTCGAAGGTACCGCTTGTGGAGCGGGGCTTCCGCGCCGGACGGTGCGTCGATTACGGAGGCGAACTGTTCACAACCCGTCGGCCGGCGATCAGGACCGTCGCATCGGCGCGGATTTTCCACCCGAAGACGGGACACTCCGTCGTGCGGCCGTCCGGCGGACCAGACTGGCCACCGTGTCAGGTGACATTCCCGAAGAAGCGGTGACGGGCGGGGCGGCCGGGAACCTGCCGGTCCCCACCCGTGGTTTCGTCGGGCGGCGGGACGAACTCACCCTGCTGGACGCCCTGTTGCGCCCGAACGGCGGAAACCGGGTCCATCGACGGCAGCTGGTGACCCTCGTCGGACCGGGCGGCGTCGGCAAGACCCGGCTGGCCCTCCAGGCGGCCCGGCGGACGCGGTCCGCGTACCCGGACGGCGTGTGGCTGGTGGAGCTGTCCCCGCTGTACAACACCGGTCTGACGGGCCCCGCCGTGGTGGGACTGGCCGTGATGGAGACGCTGCGGTTGTCCGACGAGACGACCCGCTCGGTGCTGGAGTCGCTGATCGCCTGGGCCCAGGGCAAGCGGCTGCTGCTGGTGCTGGACTCGTGCGAGCACGTCCTGACCGACTGCGCGGCCGTCGTCGAGAGTCTGCTCCTCGCCCCCGACGTGCACATCCTGGCCACCAGCCGCCGGCGCCTCGGGGTGCCCGGCGAGCAGTGCGTGGAGGTCGAGCCGCTGCCCGTGGGCACCGGACGGGACGACGCCCTGGCCCTGTTCGCCGACCGCGCGGCCGCCGTCCGCCCCGGCTTCACGCTCGACGGGACCACCCGGCCCGTCGCCGCCGCGGTCTGCCGCCGCCTCGACGGCATCCCGCTGGCCGTCGAGCTGGCCGCGGCCCGGCTCTCCACGCTGACGCTCCGGGAGCTGCACGACCGACTCGGCACGCGGCCCGAGCCCGAGCCCCTCGACCTGCTGAGCGCGCAGGACGACCGCGCCGAGCCCCGGCACCGGACCCTGCGCACCACCATCGGCTGGAGCCACGAGCTGTGCGCCCCGCTGGAACGCCTGCTGTGGGCCCGGCTGTCGGTGTTCGCCGGCGGCTTCGGCCTCGACGCCGCCCAGGAGGTGTGCGCCGACGGGCCGCTGTCCGCCCGCTGGGTCCCCGCCCTGCTCGACCGGCTCGTCGAGCAGTCCATCGTGCGGCGCCGGGGCCCGAACCGCTACGGGATGCTGGACACAGTGCGCGAGTACGGGGCCGGCTGGCTGCGGGAGTTGGGCGAGGAGGACGGCGTACGGCTGCGGCACCGCGAGTGCTACCGGCGGCTGGCCCGCGAGGCCTGCGCCGAGTGGAACACCCGCCGCCAGGCCCTGTGGTGCGCGCGTGTCCGCGCCGATCACGCCGACTTCCGGGCCGCGGTGGACTGGTCCCTGGACCGGAGCGAGGACCAAGCCGCCGCGCTGGAGATCACGGGCACGGTGGGCTTCCTGTGGCGCTACAGCGGGCACACGCGCGACGCGCTCCCCCGCCTCGACCGCGTGCTCGCCACCGGCCCTGCGCCCATGCCCGACACCGGTCCTGCGTCCGTGCCCGCCACCGACCCCGCGCCCGGGGCCGACCTCGTACGGGCCCTGTGGACACGCGGTGCCGTGGCCCTCTTCCAGGGGGACCCGGACACCGACACCTGGATCCGGCGCTGCGCCGACGCGGCACGGCGGCAGGACGACCCGGTGTTCCTCACCGCCGCCACGTACATCGCGGGGGGCCACCTCGTGATCTGTGGCCGGCCGGCCGAGGCGCTCGACGTCCTGTCCACCGCCGAGCGCCTGCCCGTCCGGGACGACTGGCTCGGAGCGGCCCAGCTCTCGGTGCTCCTCTCCGTGTCCTTCGCGCACCTGATGCGCGCCGAGTACGCACCGGCCCGCACGGTGGCCGAGGAGGTCCTGGAGGAGAGCGCCCGGCGCGGCGAGTCCTGGGCGGGCACGACAGCCGCCTACATGCTGGCGCAGGCGGACCTCGGCCAGGGCGACATCCCCTCGGCGATCCACAACGCCACCCGCACCCTCACCGGCAACAGGCTGATGCACGACACCACCATGGTGGCCGTCGCCCTCGACCTCCTGGCGAACGCCGTCGCCGCGGCGGGCGACGGCCACCGGGCCGCCCGGCTCCTCGGCATCAACGAGCACGTCTGGGACATCACCGGCAGCACCCAACTCGGCTCCCCCGCCCTCGCCGCCGCCCGCCGGGCCTGCGAACACCGCATCCGCGACACCATCGGCGAGCGGGCCTACGAGGACGCCTACGCGAAGGGGCGGAGCATGTCGTACGAGGAGGGGATGGCCTACGCGACCGACGCGCCGACGGGATGAGGCACGCCGTGAAGCGGGCTCCCGTACCGCAGGACTACGAGTGCCCCAGTTCCGCCGTTTCCTCGTCGGAGACGTCCGGTACGGAACCGGAGTCGCGGGCCGGGCGGAGCGGGAAGGGGTCCACCCGCGTCTCGTCGATCACCGGGAGGGCGGGCTGCGGAGGTTTCGGCATGACCGCGGCCTCGGAGTGCCCGCCGCAGCCGTACGCCAGCGAGACCACGCGGCCGTCCGCCGGGGCGAACTCGTTGGCGCACAGGCCGAAGGCCTGGCCCAGGGAGCCGCCGAGCGGGACCAGGAAGCCGCAGCTGACGCAGGGGGCGGGGGCGGCCTGGGCCATGGGGGTCTTGGCGCCGTAGGACTCCTCCCAGCGGTCGGCCGCGATGTGCAGGCCGTAGCGGGACAGGACGCGCGCCCGGCGCATGCCCAGTTCCTCGGCGACCGCGGTGATGGAGCCGCGCAGGGGGGCCACCGGGAGGTTCGCCGGGGGCTGCGGGGTCACCTCCGCGTCCTCCGCCTCGACCAGTTCGGCCATCTCCTCGGAGACGGGCGCGCTCGGCAGCGGCTCGTCCTCGCCGGTGTAGCCGGGTTCCAGACGCAGGTCCTCGGCGTCCGTGGGGAGCAGATCGCCCGGGCCCATGTCGCCGGGGCGCAGGCGCTCGCTCCAGGGCACCCACTCGGGTGCGAGGAGCGCGTCCGGGCCGGGCAGCAGCACGACCTCGTCGAGGGTGACGAACTTGGCGCGGGAGGCCCGGGCCACGGTGACGGCCCAGCGCCATCCCCGGTAGCCGAGTTCCTTGCACTCGAAGAAGTGCGTGACCACCCGGTCACCCTCGGACACCAGTCCCGCGTGCTCGCCGACCACACCGGGGGCGGCGGCCTCCTCGGCGGCGGTGCGGGCGAGGTCGACGGCCTCGGCGCACAAGCGGTCGGGGGTGCGGCTTCGCGTGGTCGCTGCGCTCACAGGTATCGCTTCTCTCCTACGCCGTCTCTCTGGTGCGGCGGCCGGACGGCGGCGGGGCGGACGGAGCGGACCCGGGGACCGCGTCGACGTCCACGCCCGCTCACGCTCGGGCGCACCTGTCCATCCATTCTGCGGGATGGCTGAGATACGCACGCTACCTGTTCGCGTGCGCTTGGCCTACACCGACGGGTCGGTTCACCGCCCGCCGGGGAGGATTTCCCCGGCCCGGCCGGGAGCGGCTCGGTCAAGAAGTGCGCGCCCATACGTGCGGTAACCGCACTACGCGGGGCTTTCTCGGGGCACTATGACGGGGTGGCAGCCGCGAAGACGCCCCAAGGTGCCACCGGGATCGGTGGGTCCAAAGGGATCAAGGGAAACAAGGGCAGCAGAGTCGGCAAGGGCAGTGGTCAAGGCGGCGGGACGGGCCGGGTACGCGGCTCCCTCCGCTCCGTCGGGCGTGCCCTGCACCTGCCCGCCCGCGGCATCCGCAAGGCGACCCACGCGCACGGAGCCGGCGAGTCCGGTCTGGGCAAGCTGATCGAACTCCACGGGGTGAACGGCGCCGGTGACGTGATGATCACCGTCGCGCTCGCCTCCACCGTCTTCTTCTCCGTCCCCACGGACGAGGCCCGCGGCCGGGTCGCGCTCTACCTGGCGATCACCATGGCGCCCTTCACGGTGCTCGCCCCGGTGATCGGCCCGCTCCTGGACCGGCTGCCGCACGGCCGCCGGGCCGCCATGGCGGGCGCCATGCTCGCCCGCGCCCTGCTCGCCCTGGTCCTGTCGGGCGCGGTCGTCACCGGCAGCATCGAGATGTATCCGGCCGCGCTCGGCGTGCTGGTGGCGTCGAAGGCGTACGGCGTGGTCAGAAGCGCGGTGGTGCCACGCCTGCTGCCACCGAAGTTCTCCCTGGTCAAGGCGAACTCCCGGGTCACTCTGGGCGGGCTCCTGGCGACCGGGATCGCGGCGCCGATAGGGGCCGGGCTCCAGGCGCTCGGACCGCGCTGGCCGCTCTACGGCGCCTTCGTGATCTTCGTGGCGGGGACCTTCCTGTCCTTCACGCTGCCGCCGAAGGTCGACTCGGCCAAGGGCGAGGACGTGGCGCTGCTGGCCGCCGACGAGAACCATCTGCACGGCCCGCATCTCAAGCCGGTCAAGCGGCCCGGGCTGCGCACGGTCGGCATCGCCGTCACCCACGCCCTCGGCGCCAACGCGGCCCTGCGCTGTCTGTCCGGCTTCCTGACCTTCTTCCTCGCCTTCCTGCTGCGGGAGCATCCGCTCAGCGGCGAGAGCGCGGCGGTGTCCCTGGGCATCGTGATCGTCGCGGCGGGCGCGGGCAACGCCATCGGTACGTCGGTGGGGGCCTGGCTGCGCTCCAGAGCGCCGGAGCTGATCATCGTGACGGTGGTGGCGATCGTGGTGGGCGCGGCGATCACCGCGGCGATCTTCTTCGGCGCGGTCCTGGTGGCGTGTCTGGCGGGGATCGCCGGGTTCGCGCAGGCCCTGTCCAAGCTGTCGCTGGACGCGCTGATCCAGCGGGACGTGCCGGAGCAGGTGCGCACCTCGGCCTTCGCCCGCTCCGAGACGCTGCTCCAGGTGTCGTCGGTGTTCGGGGGCGTGGTCGGCATCGTGATGCCGCTCAACGGCACGCTGGGCCTGTTCGTGGGCGCCGCGTTCGTCGCCGTCGGCTGGCTGGCCACCGTCAAGGGGCTCCTCGGCTCGGCCCGCCACGGCGGCGCGGCGCGGCCGCGGGTGGCGTAACGAACGGGGCACGCCGCACCCCTCGTAGGGGGAGTGGCGGACCCGCCCGATAGCCTTCGGGCATGACCA
Organism: Streptomyces lincolnensis; assembly: GCF_001685355.1. GTDB lineage: Bacteria > Actinomycetota > Actinomycetes > Streptomycetales > Streptomycetaceae > Streptomyces > Streptomyces lincolnensis. The sequence continues at coordinate 4,558,698 of NZ_CP016438.1, forward strand.
CGCTGCCCCGCGGTGAAGCCGCTGATGTTCACGGCGTTGTGCGACGCCGCCGCGCCGTCGCTGTCGCCGGTGCCGTTTCCGCCGGACTGCTTCTGCTCTCTGCCTGCGACAAGCCGTCGCCTCGCGCCACCGTGACGGTCGGCAAGAACTCGGTGAGCGCCGAGGCCGCCTGCTACGACGACGGCAAGGACATCGGCCAGGAAGAGGCCACCAAGTGCGCCCAGAAGAAGGGCGGCGACACGATCGAGGTGCCGCAGAGCGAGACCCTGCGCATCGGTGTCGACCCGGAGATCGCGGACACCGGCTGGGCGCTGTGGATCAACGGCCAGCAGGTCACCAGCGTGTACAAGAAGACGTACTACTCCTTCCAGGGCGTCGACCTCTTCGCCGACCAGCAGGGGCAGGCCGCCCCGAAGACGCTGAACATCAGCGTCGTCCAGCAGAACAAGGCCGCCCAGAGCAGCAAGTACGAGGGCGTGTGGAACTTCCGGCTGGAGAACGGGGACGCCTGATCCGCGGCCTCTTCCCGTCATGCGCGTACTCGTAGCCACCGCGGTCCCGGTCGAACGGGACGCGGTGGCACGCGCGTTCCCGGGGCCCTTCGAGGAGGTACGGCTGCCCGGTGCGACCCTGCGCCGGGCGGCCGGCCACGACCTGCTCGCCGTCGGTGTCGGCCCCGCCCTCGCCGCCGCCTCCACCGCCACCGCTCTCACCGTCGCCGCGCTCGAAGGCAGCCCCTACGGCCTCGTCGTGTCGGCCGGGATCGGGGGCGGCTTCGCGCCGCAGGCGCCCGTCGGGTCGCTCGTCGTCGCGGAGGAGATCACCGCGGCCGACCTGGGGGCCGAGACGGCGGAGGGGTTCGTGCCGGTGACCGGGCTGGGGTTCGGGGTCGTCACGCACCGTCCGCCGGAATCACTCGTTCGGGAGGTCGTGTCGGCGACCGGGGCGCGCCCCGGCACCGTGCTCACCGTGTCGACCGTGACCGGAACGGCCAGCCGGGCCGCCGCGCTGCGGGCCGCCCACCCCCGCGCGCTCGCCGAGGCCATGGAGGGCTTCGGGGTCGCCGAGGCGGCCGCGGCGCACGGCGTGCCCGTCCTGGAGCTGCGGGCGGTGTCCAACCCGGTGGGCCCGCGCGACCGCGCCGCCTGGCGCATCCCGGACGCCCTGGCGGCCCTCACGGCGGGCTTCGGGAAGCTCGCACCCGTACTGGAGAGTTGGAACCCGTATGACGACCAGTGAGCCCATGGCGACCGGTGAGCCCCTGCGGATCGCGTACTCGCCCTGCCCGAACGACACCTTCACTTTCGACGCGCTCGCCCACGGCCGCGTCCCCGGCGCCCCCGCCCTGGACGTGACCTTCGCGGACATCGACGTCACCAACTCCATGGCCGAGCGCGGCGAGTTCGACGTGCTGAAGGTGTCGTACGCCGTGCTGCCGTACGTCCTCGACGAGTACGCGCTGCTGCCGTGCGGCGGGGCGCTGGGCCGGGGCTGCGGGCCGCTCGTCCTCACCCGTGGGCCCGGCCTCGACCTCACAGGGCGGACGGTCGCCGTGCCGAGCGAGCGCTCGACGGCGTATCTGCTGTTCCGGCTGTGGGCGGCCGACGTGCTGCCCGGCCCGGTGGGCGAGATCGTGGTCATGCCGTTCCACGAGATCATGCCCGCCGTGCGGGACGGCAAGGTCGACGCGGGACTCGTCATCCACGAGGCCCGCTTCACGTACCGGAACTACGGACTGCACAAGCTCGCGGACATGGGCGAGCACTGGGAGCACACCACCGGGCTGCCGATCCCGCTGGGCGCGATCATCGCCAAGCGTGCGCTGGGCGCGGGGACCCTGACCCTGCTGGCCGATTCCATTCGTACGTCCGTCCGCGCGGCCTGGGACGACCCCGAGGCGTCCCGTGCGTACGTCATGGAACACGCCCAGGAAATGGATCCGTCCGTCGCCGACCAGCACATCGGTCTGTACGTCAACGAGTTCACCGCCGACCTCCGCGAGGACGGCTATGCGGCGGTCCGCGGGTTGCTCACCCGTGCCGCGGCCGAGGGACTGGTACCGCCCCTCGGCCCGGACGCGTTGGAATTTCCGTAAAGCGCGGTTATACGTCGAGTTGGTCGGCGACCGCGCGCAGCAGGCCGGCGATCTTCCCGCCGGCGGCCTTGTCGGGGTAGCGGCCCCGCTCCAGCATCGGCGTGATGTTCTCCAGCAGAGTCGTCAAGTCCTGGACGATGGAGGCGAGTTCGTCCGGTTTCTTGCGGGTGGCGGCCGCCACCGACGGTGTCGGATCGAGGATGGTGACGGAAAGTGCCTGGTCACCGCGCTGGCCGGCGACCACTCCGAACTCCACTCGCTGCCCCGGCTTGAGTGTCTCGACTCCGGCGGGGAGGACCGAGGAATGCACGAAGACGTCACCGCCGTCGTCGCGGGAGAGAAAGCCGAAGCCCTTCTCACTGTTGAACCACTTGACCTTGCCGGTAGGCACGTCTGTCCTCGTCCTCGTACTCGTCGGAAAACTGCTTCTGAAACGGCTCTTGATAGCACTCGGGCGGGTCGTCGGACCCGCCGGTACCAAGGCTAATGGTCTTCAGGCCGGTGACAAGACGTCGCCCGGTTGTTCCTTCGCGCTGGGAACTACCCTGGTCCGGTGCGTGACAAAACCCAAACGAATTCCGCCGAGCCCGGTGACCGACTGATCCGCGCCGGTGCTGTCCTGTTCTTCATCGGTACCGTGGCCACTCTCGTCACGGTGGCCCCGTTTCTTCTCGGTACGACGCCTTTTCCGACGTACATGTTCGGACTGAGCATGCTCATGGGCGTCGGGTTCCTGGTGGCCGGTGCCGGCGTTTTCCGGTCGATCGCGGCGGGACGGCGTCAGGCGCGGGCCGGGCGGTAGGCGGCGAGCCAGGCCGGGAACTCGGTCAGATCCGTGAGGACGACGTCCGCGCCGGCCTCGGCCAGCTCCCCCGCGTCGCACGGACCCGTGGGAACCGCGACCGACAGGGCGCCGGCCGCCCGGGCGCCGCGGATGTCCCCGAGGTGGTCGCCGACGTAGACGCCCGCCCCGTGCTCACGCAGCGCCTCGGCCTTCTGCTCCGCCCACAGGTCGCCGATGACCGCGTCCGGCTCGATGCCCAGGTGCTCCAGGTGCAGCTTGGCGTTCGGCTCGAACTTCGCGGTGACGACGATCGCCCGCCCACCGGCCTGCCGTACGGCGGCGATCGCCTCGCGGGCGCCGGGCATCGCGGGGCTCGCGGCGATGGCGATCGACGGGTACATCGAGCGGTACAGATCGGCCATGGCCGCCACCTGGTCCGCCGGGAACCAGTGGATCAGCTCCTCCACGAGCGGCGGCCCGAGCCGGGTGACCGTCAGGTCGGCGTCGATGTACGTCCCCGTCCGCTCGGCCAGCGCCTGGTAGCAGGCGCGGATGCCGGGACGGGAGTCGATGAGGGTCATGTCGAGGTCGAAGCCGACGGTCGGGGCGGGGGCGGGAGTGGGGGCGGGTTCGGTCGTGGAGGCCATATCGGCCATTGTGCCCAGTGGGTGTAAACGGCAGGCATCCGCGGGGTGTGACCTGTCCCGCCCCTCCTGTCCGGCCTCTCCTGTCCCGCCGGGGCGGTCTACCTCCGTCGCTGCGACCGCCACACCAGGAACAGCGCCGACGTCACCGCCGCGCCCCGGACCACCCACGGCCAGGTCTCGCCGATCGCCGCGTTCATGTGGCCCTCGGCGATGGGCTCGCCCCAGCGGCCCTCGGTGCGGCCCCACAGCCACAGCACCCCGGCCGCGACGGAGAGGCTGGGCAGGATCACGACCGCCCACTTCGTCTCGGCGTCGCTGAGCCGCCGGGAGGCGTAGGCGATGGCCCAGCCGAGCACGAGGGCGATCCAGTTGCCGAGGACCGCGCCGACGACGAGGAGTGCGGCGGCCAGGAGCAGGAAGGGGTTGCTCCAGCCGGTGCCGCCCGCCATGCGCAGGGGCAGCCGACGGCGGCGGGTCGGGGCGTCGGCCACGGCGTCCGCGGCCGGTGCGGCGGACGCGGGCTTCCCGGTGGCCGTGGCCGTCCTGGGCTTCCACCAGGTCCTGCCCGCCTTGCCCGGGGCCTTCTCGACGGCCGGGGGCGCGGCGGCCCCCTTGTCCGCCGCTGTCTCCTCCTTCTCCGTCTCCTTCACGGGCGGAGGCTTGAGCAGCTCCGGGATCTCCACACCGCCGACGAAGCCGGGCACGCTGTCCCCGACCCCGAAGGGACTGTCGTCCACCCGCCACCAGTCGGGCTGGGTGGCGCTGTCGCCGAGTTCGTCGACGCTCGCGAAGTGCGGCGGGGAGACGGGCTCGGGGTCCGGCGCGGGGGCCGGTGCCTGGGCCGCGCGGGGGCGGGGCACGGCCCGGCGCAGCCGCCTGGACCGGCCGGTCTCCTCGTTCTGTCCGTCCCGTTGGACGGGCACGGCGACGGCCGGTTCCTCCGCTGCGGCCGCGGGCCGGGTGCCGTCGCCCGCCGCGGCGACGACCTCGTCCGGGCTGCCGAGCCGGGCGATGATGCGGCGGACGGCGGCCGGACTGTCGACGGGCGCCCTGGACCGGCGCCGGTCGATCTCGCCCCGCAGCTCCGAGACCAGGCGCATCCGGGCGGACGACGGCAACTGCCGCTGCTGCGCCACGTCGCCGACGCGGCTCAGATACTCGTAGACGACCTGGTCGCTCTCGATACCCACGAAGTCCCCTCCGGGGTCGGTGCCTTGGATACCCCGTCGGACGACGGTAGCGCAGGCCAGCCGCCATGGGTGGGTGCCGGGCGGGGCGTCATGTCGGCTCGCAGACGTAGGGGTTCTCGACCTCGGAGCAGAGCCGGTTGCCGTATTCGCGCAGGACGTCCCTGCCGCCCTGGTCGGTGAGGTAGGTCAGGAAGGCGGCGGCGACGGAGCCGGCGGGCGGCTCGCCGTAGGTGTAGGCGAACTCGGTCTGCCAGTACGGGTAGTCGCCGTTCTCGACGGCGTCCAGAGTGGCCCGCTGGCTGGCGATCGGCAGCTGGACGAGGTGCCGGTCCTCCTTGATCTTGGCCGCGGCGCTGCTGACCTCGCTGTAGCCGAGGGCGCCGGGGGCCGCGGCCACGGTCTCCAGCATGGTCTGGGTGCTGTCGACCTCGCAGATGCCGTAGGTGTCCTCCTCCAGGGCGGCGCAGTTCTCCACCGTGGGTCCCAGCGGCTGCTTCCTGTTCAGGACGCGGGCGACGAGGGCGCTGCGGGTGCCGGAGGTGACGTGCCGGTTGACGAGGTGGACGGGGACGTCCTCGCCGCCCAGCTGCGACCAGTTGGTGATCTTCCCGGCGTACAGGCGGCGGATCTGGTCGGGGGTCAGGTTGCCGACGCCCGCGTCCTTGTTGACGACGAGGGTGAACACGGAGTAGGCGATGGCCCGGCTGAGCACGCGGGCGTGGTCGCCGCCCACGATGCCGTCCGCGAAGGTGATGTGGTCGCCGAGTCCGTCGCCGACCTCGATCTTCCGGTCCCGGCCGGCCTTCTCCAGGTCGGCGAGGCCCTCGCCGCTGCCGTCGAAGGTGCCCTCGTCGATGGGGATGCTCACGTCGGCGCCCTGGCAGGCCTCCTCGTAGCGGGCGGCGGCCTCCCGGACGGCGGGCGCGAAGGCGGTGGAGCCGTTGAGGTGCAGGGTTCCGCCGACGCAGTCCAGCGGGGTGCGGTTCTCGGGCAGGAACAGGGTGACGCTCTGGGCGACGACCGCCAGGGCCAGCAGTCCTATGCCGATCCAGGCCGGGCGGGAGGCGAAGACATGGCTCTCCGTCCTGGCCAGCTTGAACCTGAAGTACCGCACCAGCGGCTCGAACCAGCGGCGGGGCCCGCCCACCGCGCCGACGAAGACCGGCCGGGGGAAGGGCTCGCCGGTGTCGTCGTCCGTCCAGCGCTCCAGCACGACGAGCACCTTGTACTCGGCCCGCAGCGGGAGCTTCGCCTTCGGCAGCCTGACGACTCCCCTGCGCAGCTCGCCCTCCTCGACGTTGCGGTAGCCGAAGCCCTCGTCCTCCGGCGTGAAGAAGGTCTCCAGCTCCGGCTGGCTGAGGTGGGTGACGACGAGTCCGGCGACCTGGCGGTCCCGGAAGGTGACCGTGATGCCGCAGGGGTTGTTGCCGCGGGTCAGGTAGTCGCTGTCCTCGATCGGGGCCGAGCCCGCGTTCTCGATCCGCAGCAGGACGAAGGAAGGATCCTTCAGCCGGTGGCCGTCCCGCTGCATGTCCCGCAGCACTCCGGCGTACGGCGACTGGGTCGCGTCCGCGGCCAGTGCGTCCATCTGCACGCGGTAGCCGAGCCGCTTGCGGCCGACGACCGCGAACTCCCAGAAGAACGCCAGGGAGGGGATCGCGACACTGATCACGGCGACCCAGTTGTCGAAGTCGAGGTCCACCCCGGGATCCCCCAATCCCCTTGACCCGACCGATGGTTGAAGGGCCGAGTGGTTGTCAGGGTGCCCAGGGTGACGAGTGACGGCGAAGTGTTGCCAGGGCTGCGGGAATCCTCCGGCGGAAGTTCATCCCGAGGTCACCTGGGAAACGTCCTGTTCGCCTGGCGTGCACCCGCCGCACAGGCCACCCGCTACCGTTGACCGGATGAGCAGCGATGAGAAGCCGGCGGCACCCCGGTCCCTCGCGGAGGCGCTCCGCGCACGGGACGACGGGTCCCTCGCCGCGCTGCTGCGCGCCCGCCCGGACCTCATCACCCCCGTCCCCACCGACCTGACCCAGCTCGCCACCCGCGCCGGCACCCGGGCGTCCGTGGTCCGCGCCCTGGAGCGCCTGGACCGGTTCGCCCTCCAGAGCGCGGAGGCGCTGGCCGTGGCGGCCGAACCGGCGCCGTACGCGGAACTGCTCTCCCTGCTGGCGGGCGACCACGGGGATCCGGCGGTCGTCGCCGCGCTCCCCCGGGCCCTGGCCACCCTGCGCGAGCAGGCCCTGGTGTGGGGCGGGGACGACCGGCTGCGGCTGGTCCGCACGGCCCGTGAGCTGCTCGCGCCCACCCCGCAGCACCCGTCCCCGACCGGGCTCGGCCCGACGGTGCAGGAGGCCACGGCGGGCATGTCGCCGGGCCGCATCCAGGAGATCGTGACCGCGGCGGGCCTGCCCTCCACCCACGACTCGGTGTCGGCGGTGACCGCGCTCGCCGGACTGTTCGGCGACCGCGGGCGCATGGCGGCGCTGCTCGCCGGGGCCCCGCAGGAGTCGCGCGAGGTGCTGTCCCGGCTGGTGTGGGGGCCGCCGTACGGGCAGGTCACCGCCGATCCGGCCGCCCATGTGCGCTGGCTGCTGGACCGGGGGCTGCTGCTGCCGACGGCGCCGGGGACGGTCGTACTCCCCCGCGAGGTGGCGCTGCATCTGCGCGAGGGCCGCGCGCACCGCGAGACCGAGCCGCTGCCGCCCGCCGTGGAGGCGGCGGGCACACACCGTCCACAGGTTGTGGACGGGACGGCGGCCGGGCAGGCGTACACCGCGCTCGCGACCGTCGAGGAGCTGCTGAAGGACTGGGACGAGGGCGGGCCGACCGTGCTGCGGGCGGGCGGGCTCAGCGTCCGCGACCTGAAGCGGACGGCCGTCGCGCTGGACGCCTCCGAGCCGATCGCCGCCTTCTGGGTCGAGCTCGCCTACGCGGCCGGTCTGCTCGCCTCGGACGGCGAGGCCGACGAGCGGTACGCGGCGACCCCCGCCTACGACGAGTGGCTGGAGCAGCCCGCGCCCCGGCGCTGGGCCCGGCTCGCCGAGGCGTGGCTGACGGCGACCCGGACGGCGGGGCTGGTGGGCGGACGGGACGCCAAGGACCGCACGCTGTCGGCGCTCGGGCCCGGCCTGGACCGCTCGGCGGCGCCCGAGGTGCGCCACCGGGTGCTGACCCTGCTGGCCGCGCTGCCGGAGGGGGCCTCCCCGGCCGCCGAGTCGGTGCTGGCCCGGCTGCGCTGGGAGCGCCCCCTGCGCGGACCCCAGCGGGAGGACGACCTGCGGGGGCGGCTCGCCCGGTGGACGCTGACGGAGGCGGAGCTGCTCGGGGTGACCGGGCGCGGCGCGCTCTCGGCGCACGGGCGGGCCCTGCTGGGCACCGCGGCGGCCGTCCCGAAGGCGGCCGAGGAGCCGTCGGGGCCCGGTGACAAGCTGCCGGTCCACCACGTGCCCACCGTCGTGGAGCCCCTCTCCCCCGCCGAGCAGGCGGTCGCCACCGCCGCCGCGGGCCGGCTCCTCGCCCCGCTGCTGCCCGAACCGCTGGACCACGTCCTGCTCCAGGCCGACCTGACGGCCGTCGCGCCCGGACCGCTCAAACGCCCGCTGGCCGACATGCTGGACGTGCTCGCGGACGTCGAGTCCAAGGGCGGGGCGACCGTCTACCGCTTCACGCCCGGCTCGGTGCGCCGCGCCCTGGACTCCGGCCGCACCGCCTCCGACCTGCACGCCTTCCTCACCGAGCACTCCCGTACGCCGGTCCCGCAACCGCTGGCGTACCTGATCGACGACGTGGCCCGCAGGCACGGCCACCTGCGGGTCGGCTCCGCCTCCGCCTACGTCCGCTGCGACGACGACGCGCTGCTCAACGAGATCCTGGCCGACAAGCGGGCGGCGGGCCTGCGGCTGCGGCGCCTGGCCCCGACCGTGCTGGCCACGCAGGCCGACCCGGCCACGCTCCTCGACGGGCTGCGCGCGATGGGTTTCGCACCGGCCGCCGAGTCCGCCGAGGGCGACGTCCTGATCACCCGCGCCCTCGCCCACCGCACCCCGCCGCGCACCGCCCCCGAGCCCGTCCCGGACGGCCCGCCGGTGCCCGACGCGACGCTCCTCACCGCCGCGATCCGCGCCATCCGCGCCGGCGACCTGGCCTCCACCGCCCCCCGCAAGCCCACCGCCACCCCGGCCCTCGGCGGCGAGCTCCCGCGCACCGGCTCCGCCGAGACCCTCGCCACCATGCAGGCCGCCGTCCTCACCGGCGAGTCCCTGTGGATCGGCTACGTCAACGCCGAGGGCTCCGCCAGTCAGCGCGTCATCGCCCCCGTCCGCGTCGAGGGCGGCTTCGTCACGGCCTACGACCACACCGCCGACGAGGTCCGCACGTACCCGCTGCACCGGGTGACGGGGGTGGCGGAGCTGGCGGAGGAGTGATCACTCCTGGGGGTGTACGTCCGTGATCATGCACGCCACGCCGGAGACTTCCCACCGATGAGGGAGCTTGATCGGCGCGGCGCATTCCGGCGGGAGGCGCAGGGCAGCCACCGGGTGTCCTGATCGACTCCGAGCCGCCCGAACAGGGCTCGGGGCATGCAAGAGAGGAAGTCGCTCCATGCGCGCTGCCCGTCGTGTCGCCGCCGTTCTGACCGCCACCGCCCTGCTGATCGGCGCCTTCGCCACCCAGGCCGCCGCCGTCGGCATCGACGTCGCCGGCCTGGTCATCGAGACGCCGCAGATCTGACCCGCCCGCGCTCGCCCGTCGGGCCGGCCTCCGCTGTCCGGGCCGGCCCGCCCTCCCCTGTCGCCCTGTTTCCGTCCTCCGTACGTCTGTGAAAGGCCGCACGTCCCCATGCGCTCCAAGATCCCTGTCCCCGCCCGTGCCACCGCCGTCGCCGTCTCCGTGACAGCCCTGCTGTCCACCGCCGCGCTGATCGGCGCGCTCGCTCCCGAGGCCTCGGCCGCGGCCGCGCTCCCGCTGCCGATCCCGGCCGCCGGGGTCGAACCGCTGGTCACCGAGGGGGTCACCGTCGAAGGGCCCCTGATCAACACCATCGCCCTGCCCTCGCTGAAGTAACCCGGCCCACGCCCCCGCCGCGCACGGGACAGGAACCTGTGCGCGGCGATCAGGCACACTGGACGTTTGGCCGAGACCTTTGGCCTACGGAAAGGGTGCCGCGTGTGAATGGTCCACTCATCGTCCAGTCCGACAAGACCCTGCTCCTGGAAGTCGACCACGAGCAGGCCGGCGACTGCCGTCGGGCCATCGCTCCCTTCGCGGAGCTGGAGCGGGCACCCGAGCACATCCACACCTACCGGGTGACACCGCTCGGCCTGTGGAACGCGCGCGCGGCCGGGCACGACGCCGAGCAGGTCGTGGACGCGCTGGTGCAGTACAGCCGCTACCCGGTGCCGCACGCGCTGCTGGTGGACGTCGCCGAGACGATGGACCGCTACGGCCGCCTCACCCTCTCCAAGCACCCGACCCACGGTCTGGTGCTGACCACCACCGACCGGCCGGTGCTGGAGGAGATCCTGCGGTCGAAGAAGGTCGCTCCGCTCGTCGGGGCCCGGATCGACCCGGACACCGTCGCCGTGCACCCCTCCGAGCGCGGGCAGATCAAGCAGACGCTGCTGAAGCTGGGCTGGCCGGCCGAGGACCTCGCCGGGTACGTGGACGGCGAGGCGCATCCGATCGAGCTGTTCGAGGACGGGTGGGCGCTCAGGCCGTACCAGAAGCAGGCGGTGGAGAACTTCTGGCACGGCGGCAGCGGGGTCGTCGTCCTCCCCTGCGGCGCGGGCAAGACGCTCGTCGGCGCCGGGGCCATGGCGCAGGCCAAGTCGACGACGCTGATCCTCGTCACCAACACCGTCTCGGCGCGGCAGTGGAAGCACGAGCTGGTGAAGCGGACCTCGCTGACCGAGGAGGAGATCGGCGAGTACAGCGGGACGAAGAAGGAGATCCGGCCCGTCACCATCGCCACCTACCAGGTGCTGACGACCAGGCGGAAGGGCGTCTACCCGCATCTGGAGCTGTTCGACTCCCGGGACTGGGGCCTGATCCTCTACGACGAGGTGCACCTGCTGCCGGCGCCGGTCTTCAAGTTCACCGCGGACCTCCAGGCGCGGCGGCGGCTCGGCCTGACGGCCACCCTCGTACGGGAGGACGGGCGGGAGTCCGACGTCTTCTCCCTCATCGGGCCCAAGCGCTTCGACGCGCCCTGGAAGGAGATCGAGGCGCAGGGCTACATCGCGCCCGCGGACTGTGTCGAGGTGCGGGTGAACCTCACCGACTCCGAGCGGCTCGCGTACGCCACCGCCGAGACGGAGGAGAAGTACCGCTTCTGTGCGACGACCGCGACCAAGCGGAAGGTCACGGAGGCGATCGTGCGGCGGTTCGCCGGGCAGCAGATCCTCGTCATCGGGCAGTACATCGACCAGCTCGACGAGCTGGGGGAGCATCTGAACGCGCCCGTGATCAAGGGCGAGACGTCGAACGCCCAGCGCGAGAAGCTCTTCGACGCCTTCCGGCAGGGCGAGATCAGCGTGCTGGTGGTGTCCAAGGTGGCGAACTTCTCCATCGACCTGCCGGAGGCGACGGTCGCCGTCCAGGTCTCGGGCACCTTCGGGTCGCGCCAGGAGGAGGCGCAGCGGCTGGGGCGGGTGCTGCGGCCGAAGGCCGACGGACACCAGGCCCACTTCTACTCGGTGGTCGCCAGGGACACCCTCGACCAGGACTTCGCGGCGCATCGGCAGCGGTTCCTGGCGGAACAGGGGTATGCGTACCGGATCATGGACGCGGACGAGCTGTTGGCGGAGAGCTGATCTCCGGCCGGTGACGGGCTGCGCCGGGACTACCTCCGGCGTACGCCCGCTTCCTCGCCGTACTCGCCGAGGATGATCACGTCGAAGGCGGCGCCGGCGAAGACACGCATCGCGCGCAGGGCGTCGCCGAGGCGGTGGCGGGGGGTGTCGGAGAGGGAGGTCGCGCCGGACGGGCGACCGGGGGCCGGGGTGAAGGTCGCTGCACTCATGTCTCCATGGTCCCTTTTCAGGCATAAGGAGAGCATCGGCCTGTGGGGCGAACCGTCGTGGCCGGCGCGTAGTACTCACGGGTGAGCCGCCGCCCTCAGGGTGGAGGGGCCTGTCCCCTAGGGGACAGGCCGAGGGGTCGGTAGCGGGCGGGAAAACGGTTGGCTTCCTCCGCCCCCGCTCGCCTAGAATCCCCGCTCTTGCCCGCCTCCCTCCCGGAGTGCCGCCGACCGGACGGAAACCGGCCGGCATCTCTCGCAGCACGCACCTTGCAGTCCTTCCGGAGGCACCCCCTTGTCCACGCCCGCCGACGATCCCCTCTCCCGCGAGCGCTCCCACCTCGCCGCGTCCCGTACGGCCCTGCGCGCCATGCGCGAGGACGTCGAGTCCCTCGACATCACCGACGTCACCGCGAACTGGGTCAACGCCGAGGTCCTGTCCCGCCAGATCGACGACCGCATCAAGGCCCTCGCCGACCTGAGCGACACCCCGCTGTTCTTCGGCCGCCTCGACTACCTGCACGCGCCCGGCTCCGACCAGGCGGAGGGCGCTGAAGGCGAGCGTTTCTACATCGGGCGCCGGCACGTCCACGACCAGGGCGGCGACCCGATGGTCATCGACTGGCGGGCACCGGTCTCGCAGCCGTTCTACCGGGCCTCCAAGAAGGAACCGATGGACGTCGGGCTGCGCCGCCGCTTCGGCTACACCGGCGGCGACCTCACCGCGTACGAGGACGAGCACCTCTCCGACCCCGCCGAGGCGGCCGCCACCAGCAAGCTCCTCCAGCGGGAGATCGAGCGCCCCCGCGTCGGCCCGATGCGCGACATCGTGGCGACCATCCAGCCCGAACAGGACGAGATCGTCCGCTCCGGACTCGGCGGGACCGTGTGCGTGCAGGGCGGTCCCGGCACCGGAAAGACGGCCGTCGGCCTCCACCGGGTCGCGTATCTCCTCTACGCCCATCGCGAGCGGCTCGCCCGCACCGGCACGCTGGTCATCGGACCGAACCGGTCCTTCCTCCACTACATCGAACAGGTCCTGCCCGCCCTGGGCGAGTTGACGGTCCGCCAGGCCACCGTCGACGACCTGGTGGCGCACGTCGAGGTACGCGGTACGGACGACGCGGCGGCGGCGATCGTCAAGGGCGACGCCCGGATGGCCGAGGTGCTGCGGCGGGCCGTGTACTCCCACGTGACCATGCCGACCGAGCCGGTCGTCGTGGTGCGCGGCTCACGGCGGTGGCGCGTCCCGGCGTACGAACTGGAGGACATCGTCCGCGAGTTGCTCGCCCGCGACATCCGCTACGGCGCCGCCCGCGACGCCCTCCCGCAGCGCATCGCGCACGCGGTGCTGGTGCAGATGGAACGGTCCGGCGAGGCCCCGGACGACCGGGTGCAGGACGCGGTGGCCCGCAACAGCGCGGTCAAGGCGGCCGTGAAGGCCGTCTGGCCGCCGGTGGATCCGGCGAAGCTGGTCCTGCGGCTGCTGACCGACGCGGACTTCCTGGCCGTCCACGCGGAGGGACTGTTGAGCGAGGACGAGCAGAAGACGATCTTGTGGGCGAAGGTCGTACGGTCGGTGAAGTCCGCCAAGTGGGCGCCCGCGGACGCGGTGTTGATCGACGAGGCGCGGGACGTCGTCGAGCGCACGCACTCCCTCGGCCATGTGGTGCTGGACGAGGCGCAGGACCTCTCCCCGATGCAGTACCGGGCGGTGGGGCGCCGCTGCACGACCGGTTCGGCGACGGTCCTCGGCGACCTGGCCCAGGGCACCACGCCCTGGGCGACGCGCAGTTGGGACGAGGCGCTGGAGCATCTCGGGAAGTCGGACGGGGTGATCGAGGAGCTGACGGCGGGGTTCCGGGTGCCGACGGATGTCATCACGTACGCGTCGCGACTGCTGCCGTACATCGCGCCGGGGCTGACGCCGGTCGCCTCGGTGCGTGAGAATCCGGGGTTCTTCGAAGTGCGTACGGCGACGGGACCGGCGGATGTGGTCGCCGCGTGCGGGGAGTTGCTGCGCAACGAGGGGTCGACCGGGCTGATCGCGGCGGACGCGCGGGTGCCGGAGCTGGCCGGGGCGTTGACCGCGGCGGGGATCGGTTTTCTGGCGCCCGGTGAGGAGACGACGGCGCGGACGCGTCTGACGCTGGTCCCGGCGTCGCTCGCGAAGGGGCTGGAGTACGACTACGTGGTGCTGGACGAGCCCCAGGCGGTCGTGGACGGGGAGCCGGACGAGCGTACGGGACTGAGGCGGTTGTACGTGGCGTTGACCCGGGCGGTGTCGGGGTTGATCGTGACGCACGCGGCGCCGTTGCCCGCGCAGCTGTGAGTCAGCGCGCGTCCAGCACGTGCCGCCACTCGGCGACCGCCCGCGTCGACACCGGGCGGTCCCAGCCCCGCGGCCTCGCCGCACCCCCGATGTGGAAGGCGTCGATGCCCGCCGCCCTGAGCACCGGCACGTGTTCCAGCCTGAGCCCGCCGCCCACCAGGAGCTGCTGCTCGTAGCGTCCGGCCTCGGCGAGCAGTGTGGGAAGCCCGGTGTCGACGCCGGCCGCCGATCCCGCCGTGAGGTAGGTGTCGAGGCCGGGTAGGTCGGCCAGCTGCTTCCGCAGCGCGTCCCGGTCCGCCGCGTGGTCGAGGGCCCGGTGGAAGGTCCACCGGCAGCCGTCCAGCACCTCGATCACGCGCTCCACGGCCGCGAGATCCACCGCCCCGTCCGCGTCGAGGAAGCCGAGGACGAACTCCTCGGCCCCGGCGTCCCGCATCTCCCGAGCCACCCGCACCAGCCGGTCGACGTCGCCCGCCGCGAACCCGTCCGACAGCCGCAGCATCACCCGCAGCGAGAGGTCGACGGCGGACCGGATCCCGGCGAAGGCCGCGACGGACGGGGTCAGGCCGTCGGCGGCCATGTCGGTGACCAGTTCGAGGCGGTCCGCGCCTCCGGCCTGGGCGGCGATCGCGTCCTCGGGGGTGAGGGCGATCACCTCCAGGACTGCACGCTTGCTCATGGGACCCCATTCGTCTCGTCGTCACCGGGCCGGCCTACAGGTCTAGTCCAATTTAGCCTACGCCGGTACGAGACACCGGTCAGCCGTAGATGTTCAGCTCCGCCTCCTCCGTCCCCGCCAGCTCGTACGACACCCCGGCCGCCGGCCGCCGCCCCGCGTACAGCCGTACGAGAGTCGCCGCGTCCCCGATGTACCGCGCCGGTGTCCGCTCGCCGCCGAGCTCGCCCAGGAGCAGCGGCTCGTCCAGGTCGTCGAGGTCGGCGTGGAGCGGGAGGTGGCCGCGCTCGCGGGTGATGCGGGCGAGGAGCGTCAGCGCGTCCGGCAGGCCCGCGCCCCCGTAGGCCCCGGGCTCCCCGAGGACCTCCCGTACGTCGCCCGCGTGCACCCACTCGCCCAGCGCGACCCCGTCCAGCGGGCCGCCCGCGGCGGCGATCGCGGGCCCCGCCTCGGTCATGCCCCGCTCCAGTTCGTCCAGCACCCGCGCGGTGGACCACTCGGCGCGTTCGGCGATGTCCCGGTCGTTCGACTCGGGCGAGAAGACCCCCTTCTCGAACCGGCTCTCCACGACCCGGATCAGCGCGGACGAACAGTGGGCCAGCACGTCCCGCACGGTCCAGCCCGGACACGCGACGGTCGGCAGGGCGAAGTCGGCGTCGGGCCGGGACCGCAGCAGCGGGATCAGGGCGTCGCGTTCGGTGGCAAGGAGACGTCCGGGCAGTTCGGGGTCACGTGCGTCAGCGGTAGTCATGACGACCACGCTAGGCCGCCGTCGCGGGCGGCGGGGAGAACCGGAACGCGGCGGGGAGAAGCGGCGGGGAGAATAGGACCATGGCCGATCCCGACGCCCTGCGCACCCGCTTCACCCACGCCCTGCGAGCAGCCCGGGGCGGACCGGACACCCCCGGCCCCGACCCACTCCCCTACGCCGACAACCTGCTCGCCCGCTGGCGGGAACCGCAGCGCCGCTATCACACGCTCACCCACCTCACGGCGGTCCTGGACCACATCGACGTCCTGGAGAAGCACGCGGCCGACCCGGACGTCGTCCGCCTCGCCGCCTGGTTCCACGACGCGGTCTACTTCCCCGACCGCTCCGAGAACGAGGAGCGCTCGGCCCGCCTCGCCGAACGCGCCCTCCCCGAGGCCGGCCTGTCCGACGCGAAGACCGCCGAGGTCGCCCGCCTGGTCCGCCTCACCCTCACCCACGACCCGGCCGCCGACGACCCCGACGGCCAGGTCCTCTGCGACGCCGACCTCGCGATCCTCGCCGCCCCGCCCTCCGCCTACGCCGCCTACACGGCCGCCGTCCGCGAGGAGTACGGCTTCGTCCCGCAGCCCGCCTTCCGCGAGGGCCGCGCCACGATCCTGCACCAGCTCCTCGACCTCCCACGGCTGTTCAGGACGCCGTACGGGGAGCGGGAGTGGGAGGCGACTGCCCGGTACAACCTGGCGGGGGAGCTGGCGCTGCTCGAAAGCTGACCAGGCACGTCGTCGCCTGCGAGGACCCTGGAGATCAGCCCCCGGAACTCCCCGCGCAGGCCCTAAAGTTGTCCCGGCAACGATGCCGGGAGGGGAGCACGACGTGGACGAGACGAACGAACTGGTGGAACAGAGCCTGCCGTTCTGGGTCAGCGTGAGCGAGGACGAGTACGCGGACGAGGACGGCGACGACACGATGTCGGTCGGCGGTCGTCGCAGGGGCGAGCCGGCGCTGCGTTCCGTCCCGCTCGGCCCGCTGCGCAAGAACCTCGCGGAGACCGTCGACGCGCTCCAGCAGCTGTTCGCCGACGCCGAGGCCCGCGGCGGCACGCTGCCGCTCGCCGAGGCCCAGCTCTCCTTCCAGGTCACCGCGAGCGGCGGCATCCAGCTCATCGGTACCGGTCAGATGCAGGGCACCCGCGGGCTGACGCTCGTCTTCAAGCGCCCGTCCTGAGAGCGGAACAGGGTTGACCCGCTACAAGGCCCTTCTCGTAGGGGTCTCCCGATACGAAGCCCCCGGGCCCAAGGCCCTGCCCTTCGTCCCGCAGGACCTGGAGCGGATGGAGGCCGCGCTGCGCAGGCGCGGCTTCCACAAGGTGCAGCAGGCCCAGGCCCGGCTCTTCTCACCCAACACGGTCAACGCCGAGGTGACGGGGTTCCTGGCCGCCGCCAAGCCCGGCGACCGGCTGCTCGTCGTGCTGAGCGGCCACGGGGTGCACTCCGACGGCAAGGACTACCTGGTCCCCGAGGACTTCCGCCCGGACCTGCCGAACCCGATCACCGACGGCTGTGTCGAGATCGACTGGCGTGGCGAGCTGGAGAGCAGCCGCGCGGCACAGGTGACCTTCCTCATCGACGCGTGCCGCGAAGGACTGCGGGAGACCGGCCCGGACGACGACACCATGGGCCTGTCCCAGTGGTCGAACCGCAAGGTCGACGACACCCTGAGCCGCAAGGTCGCCTACGTCTACGCCTGCTCCCAGGCCGAGAAGGCCCGTTTCGTCCGCGCCGACGAGACGGTCCGCGACGGCTTCGACGTCGGCACCGAGCCCGGCGAGAGCTTCAGCCTGTTCTCCCGGACGGTCACCGAACTGCTGGACGGGCCGGTCAGCACCCTGGCCGAGTTCGAGACGGCCGCCCAGGACCGTATCGACGCCCTGTTCGAGGCGTACGGCAAGAAGGGCAGGCCGCAGCATCTGCGCGTCCTCTCCGAGGACGACCGCGGCCGCTTCCTGCTCTTCCCGCCGACACAGGCCGCGACGGGCCCGGTCGGTGCCGAGCGGACCTGGGCCGAGGCGGTCACCGGCCACCCCGCCTGGGACCTCACCGCCCCGGCCCCGGCGGTGGAGGCCCTCAAGGACTACTGCGGCCGGCTGGTGGCCCAGTACGCCCGCGTCTGCGCCGAGGTGGAACCGAAGATCGCCGAGGATCCCTGGTACGACCCCGAGCTGGCCGAACGCACCACCGTACGGGTCGCTTTCCTGCTGTCCCGGGTGGCCGAGGGCACCGAGCTGTCCCCGACCGAGGCGGCGCTGCTCGCCGTACTGCCCTTCGCCGCCCAGACCCACTGGGTCCGCCAGGCCGCCCGGCAGGACCTGCCCACCGCCGAACTCGACGGCTTCCTCAAGTCCTTCCCGCGCCTGGCCCGTCGGCTGCGCACCCTGGAACAGGCACCGTCGCGCGCGCTCGACGACATCCGCTGGTGGGGCCTGCACCGCTGGCTGGTCCAGCACCCGGACGCCTTCACTCCCGCCTTCCTCACCTGTGAGAACCCCGAGCCGCCCGCCCCGGCCTGGGCGGGCGCGGAACTGTCCACCGCCCGGCTGCTCTCCTACATCAAGGAGCAGCGCGTGGCCCCCGCCGCCGTACCGGGCACCACCCGCAGCACGGCCCTGGCGGAGGAGCGGCACGTCGCGCCCGCGACACCTCACGAACACCTCGTCCGCGAACGGCTCGTCTCCGCCCTGCTGAAGGCGGCCCACGCCCTCGCCGTCGACCCCGCCGACCTGCCCGAGGTCCTCGTCGAGCACCTCGGCATCTCCGACAGCGTGTCCCTCGACGAACTGCGGGCCACCCTGCACCGGGCGGAGTGGCAACAGGCAGGTGCGGGCCGCTCCTTGAGCGCGCTGTGCGATCACCCGGCCGTGGAACTGGCGCTGAAGCGCCACGCGGAGACGGTGGACTCCTTGCTGCGGGACATCAACAGGGAGACGACACGGAGGACCGGCACCCTCGCCCCGCTCGCCTCCCTGCCCGCCTACGCCGACGCCCAGCAGGTCAGCCCCAGCGGCACCACACCCGCCGAGCTCTCCAGCGGCATCCGCTTCCGCCTCGCCGACGACCGCGTCCAGGAACTCCTCATGGGCGAACAGCTCTACGGGGACCGGGCGCTGGCCGTCCGCGAGCTGTACCAGAACGCCCTCGACGCGCTGCGCTACCGCACGGCCCGCACGGAGTACCTACGCCGTACGGGCGTCCCCCTGTCCGACTGGTCGGGCGAGGTGGTGTTCACCGAGGGCGTCGACGACGACGGCCGCCCCTACCTCGAATGCGCCGACAACGGCATCGGCATGGGCGTCACCGAACTCAGCCGCGCCTTCGCCCAGGGCGGCTCCCGCTTCGTCGACCTCCCCGAGTACCTGGAGGAGGGCGCCCTGTGGGCCGCCCTGGACCCCCCGGTCTCCCTCGTCCCCGTCAGCCGCTTCGGCCTCGGCGTCCTCAGCTACTTCATGATCGCGGACGAACTCACGGTACTGACCTGCCGGTTGGACCGGGAGGGCCGTCCGGGGCGCCTGCTGAAGGTGACGATCGCGGGGCCGGGGAATCTGTTCCGGGTGGAGGATCTGGGGCCGGGGCGGGAGGCGGGGACCCGGGTGCGGTTGCACGGCGTGGCCGAGAAACCGATGCCGTCCAGCGGGGAGGAGCTGGGGAAGTATCTGTGGTTCTCGCCCTATCGGGTACGGGCGCCGTGGCGGAAAGAGCTGGATCAGGAGTGGCGGGCTGGGGAGTTGGTGGTCAATCCCGGTGAGCGCCCGCGGATACGGCGACGCGGACCGAGCGCGGTCTCGGCTGCCTATGCCTCACCGTACGACTGGGCCGCGCCGTTCGCGGATTCGGCAGTCAACCGCAGGCGCGGACTGCCCAAGCCCGGGGCCGCGGTCGCCTGCCGACAAGGCATGTGGTGGACGGACGGCAACGGTGCCGTCCTGGTGGACGGCATCGCCAACACCACCACCCTGTTCGGACGGGTCGTCGACCTCCGGGGAACCGGACAGGCGCGGCTGTCCATCGACCGCAAGAGACTCAGCGAGTACGACGAGCAACTGGTGCGGGAGCGCTGCCTGGCGACGGTGGACGACCTCGTCGACGCCCCCGACCTCTTGTCGCCGTCCTGGCTGGAAGCACTGCGTTCGGAGGACCCCGAACTGGCCGAGGCGATCGCGATCCGCGCGGCGGAGAAGCGGAAGGTCTGGACGAGCCACCACTGGACCATGGACGTGGGCAGGACGGGCTTCTTCCCGCCGGACCTGATGCTCCTGCCCGCTGCCACCGGGGACTTCCCCTGGGAGGAGACCGTTCATGACGGCATCGCAGCGCTCATGATCCTGTGCATGCCGGAAACCGTGCTGCGCTGGCGGCTGCGGGCCCTGCTCACCGAGCTGTCGACGGACCTGCCGCCGGCGCTGCCCTCGGACCTCGCGCTGCTCACCCTCGGTGGCTTCGACACCTGGTTGATCGATCTCCGCTACTTCACCGAGACGTTCCTGGAGTCACACACAGGTGCGCAGCGCGGCCTGAGCGCGAAGACCGTGCTCCGGGGGAATCACCTGCCGCGGTGGCGGTCCCCGGACCTCCCCGTCGAGCTGGGGGAACTGCTCATCACGACGGCACGCACTGGTCAGCCCCTCGCTCTCGTCGCGGCTCGGCTCAGTCGCCTCGGGTACGACGTTCCCGACCCGGGACCGCTCAGCCAGGTGACCGCCGACGACCTGCCGCTCCTCGCCGCCCGCAGAAGCCTGCGCGTGTCGAGGCGCGTGACCCACGATGAGATGGCCCCCCAGGACTTCCTGACTCCTGGAGCGTGCGTTCCCCTCGCGCATCTCCACCTCCAGGACGATCCCGTCGCCGCGGCCCGGCGTCTGACGGAACTGGGCTGCGTGGTCCCCGCACGGCTCCTCGACGCCTTGGCCGTCCACAGCGACGACCGGTCGGAGGACCGGCACATCGCACAGGCTCTGATGTGCCATCCCGACGCGTTTCCGACCAGCCAGGAGGACGCCGACCGCGTCACTCCGGGGCAGCTGCTCTACGTGTCCGCGCTGCGCCAGGACCAGCCGGAGGCCATGGCGAAGCGGCTGACCAGGCTCGGCTTCGTCGTCCCGGACGTGACACCGCTCGCCGAACTCACCGAAGCGCACCACAGGGCAGCTTCCGTCAGCACCTCGTTGTCCAGGCTCAGCACGCAGGCCCATCAGGTCGTACCCGTCGACTTCCACCACTGGCACGAGGACGAGGAGCAGATCGCCGCGGTTCTGGCCGACTTCGGCGTCTCGGCCCACCAGACCTCCGACAGCCCCCGCCTCCCCGTGCTGCCGGTCCACCGTCGCGTCGCCGCGGCTCTCACCGACACCCACCTGAAGCGCCCCGGCCCCGCCCACGACGACCTCCTCGTCCAGGCCTTCACCCGCCCGGAAACTGTCGACCGGGCCCCCGACGCCCGAGCCACCCTCGCCGAAATCACCTCCGCCGCCCTCCGCCTCCGCCGCCCCTTCCGCGAGGTGGCCGCGAAGGCGACGGAGCTCGGGCTCCGGCACGAGGCGGAGGACTGGTTCGACGCCCCGGCCGGCCCCGTCGGCCCGGTAAATGAGGTTCGTTCCGACGGCTGAGCCCCTAGTCTGCGCCCTATGCGACACATGGGCGGGGACCGGGTGGAAGAGGCCGTGGCAGGCTGCGTGGCCCTGCTGCGGACGGTGGCCGAGCGGGACTGGGCGGGGGTTCCGGCGGGGCGGCTGGAGTGGAGTTGTGCGACGACCGCCTTCCATATCGCCGAGGATCTCGTGGCGTACGCGGCGCAGTTGGCGGGGCAGGCACAGAACGGCTACGTCCCCTTCGAGATCACCCTCGACGAGGGCACCGACAACGCGGGCATCGTGGAGGTGATCGAGGCGACCGGGGCGCTGCTGGCCGCCGCGGTGCGTACCGCGCCCCGGGAGGCGCGGGGGTTTCATCCGTATCCCTTCCGCAGTGCGAACAGGGAGGGGTTCGCGGCGATGGGGGTCGCCGAGGTGCTGTTGCACACGCAGGACATCGCCGAGGGGCTGGGGGTCGCGTACGAACCCGCGGCCGAGCTGGCGGAGTACGTGCTGACGGGGCTCTTCCCGCACGTCCAGCCGGGCCAGGACCACTGGCGCACCCTGCTGTGGGCCACAGGCCGCGGCGACCTGCCCGGGCGGGCCCCGGTCACCCAGTGGCGCTGGAACAACAACCTGGTGATCGACGCGGAACGCCTCACCCTCCAGGGCGTCACCCCCGCGGCCGCCGCCGACCTGGCCGCGGGCGGCGACGGCGGCTTCGAGTGGCTCGGCGACGGCCCCTTCGAGGGCACCCGGGAGGCCGCCGGGATGGTCCTCAAGGCCTACGAAGGGGGCGTGCACCGCCCGGAGTTCGGCCTGTTCGCCCTGGTCCGCCGCGCGGACGGGCTCGCCGTCGGCGGCATGGGCTTCCACGGCGCCCCGGACGAGGAGGGCCGCGCGGAGGTCGGCTACGACCTGGTCGAGGCCGCCCGTGGCAACGGCTACGCCACCGAAGCCCTCCAGGCCCTCTCGGAGTGGGCCCTCGCCCGCGACGACGTCCACGCGCTGTGCGCGACGATCGACACCGCCAACGCCCCCTCCCAGCGCGTGATCGCCCGCGCGGGATTCACCCGGGCCTCCGTGGAGGACGAGCGGACCGCCCACGTCCAGCACGACGACACGGACGGGGAGCTGCGGCTGTACGTGCGGCGCGCGGAAGCCCTCTAGTACCCGGTCCCTGGATCCCCTCTAGTACCCGGTCCCCGGATCGCAGCACCCCTCCCTCCGCATGTGCCGGCTCACCTCCAGCCAGTCCTCGTCCGTCGTCGGGTCCGCCGGTTCCTTCGGGTCCGTCCGTGCGGTCGCCGCGTCGAACGCCCCGACCAGGTCGGACTGCTCGAACAGCACGCCGCCGCGCAGCACGGCCCGGGTCCGGATCAGGTCGGTGAAGTCGGTGAACGGGTCGCCGTCCACGAGGGTGAGGTCGGCGAGCTTGCCCTCCTCCAGCGTGCCGAGGTCGGTGTCGGCGCCGAACACCCGGGCGGGCAGCAGGGTGGCGGTGCGCAGGGCCTCGGCCGGGGACAGGCCGGCGCGGTGGAGGGCGCGCAGGCCCAGGTGGAGGTGGAGGCCGACGGGGACGAGCGGCTGGTCGGTGCCGAGGGCGACGAGGCCGCCGCCCGCGAGGACACGCCGGTAGAAGCCCAACTCGCGGTCGAGTGTCGCCAGTTGGAGGACGGACGGAGGTTGCGTCGCCAGCTGTCGGACCATCGCGGTGTCCCACGGCGGCATGAGGGTGGTGACCCGCGGATCCTCGGCGAGGGACGGGTCGGCGCCCAGCAGGGGCAGGGCCGTGAACGGGGTGGCGACGAGATGGAAGTCGGTGCGGGTGTAGATCTCCTCGACGTCCTGGAAGGCGTTGCCCGCGGCCGTGGTCGCGTGCCCGAACTCCAGGCGCTGGGTGGCCTGGAGATGGGTCGTCAGGTCCTGGCCCAGCTGCACGCCCGGAGTGCACAGGTGGCTGCCGCTGCGCACGCCGAGCCGGTGGTGCGCGAAGTCCGCGGCCTCCTTCATCACCCAGCCCGGCGCCCGTACGTACGTCTTGACGAAGTCCCAGTCGAGAGCCGCCGCCCGCTCCAGCGACCTGCGCAGTCCCTCCCGCGTGCGGTGGGCGCGGCCCATGCTGTAGGCGACGCGGGAGCCGTCGAGCAGTTCGCCGGTGGACAGCAGGCGCGGTCCGGCCAGTTCACCGGAGGCGACCGCCTCGCGGATCCTGGCCTGTTCGTAGGCGAAGCCGCCCAGGGAGACGGCGGTGGTGATGCCGTAGGCGAGCTGGAGAGCGGTCTGGCGGCCGCCGTACGTGGTCTGCCAGGGGTGGGTGTGGGCGTCCCACAGGCCGGGGACGACCGTGCGCTCGCTCGCGTCGACGCGGCGGGCGGCGGGGCGGGCGGTTCGGTGCGGGGCCACTTCGGCGATGCGGCCGTCGCGGATCACGACGTCGACGTCCTCGCGGACCTCGGTGCCGGTGCCGTCCCAGAAGCGTCCGGCGCGCACGACCGTGTCGGCGGGACGCGGTCTGCGGTAGTCCAGCCGGATCCGGACGGTACGGGTGGTGCCGCTCGCGAGGTCGGCCAGGCGCGGGGTGCCCGCGGAGAGGTACAGCAGGGTGCGGGAGTCGGCGGACCAGGACGGGTGGTCGGCGGGTTCGCTCGTCAGGCGGCGCGGCTCGCCGTCGGGGGTGCCGTCGGCGCGCACCGGGAGCAGCCAGAGCGCGGACTCGGCGACGACGGCCATCCAGCGGCCGTCCGGGGACCACACGGGGCCGGAGTCGTAGCGGTCGGAGAGGGAGGTGTGCGGGGCCGGCGGGTGCAGGACCGCGGACCCGTCGGTCGTGTCGACGACCCGGATGAGGTTGTAGCCCTCACGGAAGCGCTGGTTGAGACGGTTGCGGTCGCACAGCGCGAGGTAGCGGCCGTCGGGCGACCAGCTGGGGCGGCCGGGGAGCCCGCCGCTGCCGAGCGGGGCGGCCAGGGTGCGTTCGGTGCCGGCGGCCAGGTCCCGTACGACGAGGTTGCCGGAGATGTCCAGGCAGGCCAGCCGGGTGCCGTCGGGCGCGAGGGCGGGGAAGATCCGGCCGCCCCCGGCGAGCACGGTGTCCTGCCCGGAGGCCAGGTCGCGGCGGCGTACGGCGAACAGGCCGTCGCGGTCGTCGGCGTACAGCAGCGCCTTGCCGTCGGGGGTCCAGGCCGGTGACGTCACATAGCGGGTGGGCGGCACCCGGAGGATCCGGCGGGGGGCGCGGTGGCCGTCCGTGCCCGCGGTCCACAGCGCGTTGAGCGCGACGAAGGCGACCGTACGGCCGTCCGGCGAGAGTGCGGGCAGGTGCAGCGCGCGGACGGGCCGGGTGCCGGTGCCCTCGAAGTCGTAGGCCTTGGTGCGGTAGCGGGGCCGGTCCACGGGCAGCGTGGCGGTGAACGGGATCTCCTCGCCGCGCTCCGGCGCGTCCGGGTCGACGAGGCGGACGTGTCCGTCGGCCATGAGCAGCAGCCGTCCGCCGTCGGTCCAGCGGGGCGGCGCGGGCTGGACGTCGCCCTCGACGGCGACCGGTGTGCCGTCCACGACGAGACGACAGGAGGCCGCGGGGGACGGCGTGGTGCGCAGGTAAGCCAGGCGGCCGGCCGGGGAGACGGCCGGGGTCATGAGCTGGGCGCCGGAGGTGTCGGTGTGCTCGGCGGTGACCGGGCCGGTGCCGTCGGCGGCGACCGAGGCGACGGTGTCGGCGCGCAGGGCGCCGGACGCGGTGACGGCGGCGCGGACGAACAGGACCCGCTCGCCGTCGGGCGACCAGGTGGGGTCGAAGTCCTCCCAGGCGCCGCCCTGGGCGGGGCCCTCCTGTCCCGGGCGTCCGGTCAGCCGGGTCAGCGCGCCGGTGCGCACGTCCAGGACCCAGACGCGGTACGGGCTGCCGGTCACGGTGTCGCCGCCGCGCTCGGAGGCGAACGCGATACGGGTGCCGTCCGGCGACCAGGCGGGCGCCCGGTCGTCCCACGGCCCATCGGTGAGCTGCCGCGGCCCGCTTCCGTCGGCGCGCAGCGTCCACAGGTGGAAGCCGCCGCCGCGGTAGCCGCACACGACCAGGCGCTTGCCGTCCGGCGAGAACTGCGGGCGGGTGGGCTCCAGTTCGGGCACGGTCAGCGCTACGGCGGTGCCGCCCGAGCGCGGGACGGACCACAGCACGTTCTGCGCCTCCACCACCAGCCGGTTCCCGGACGGCGCGAGGGTCGCCGACCCGCCCGTGGCCGCGGTGAAGGTGAGGGTGGTGGCGGTCCGGGAGGAGTCCGCGGCGGCCGCCACAGCCGGTGCGCCGACCGCGGCCACCGTCCCGGCCACGACGGTCGCCTGAAGAAAGCCGCGGCGGGAGACGGAGATGTCAGAGGAGACGGACGAGACGGACGAGTCTTCTAAGTCCATGAGAGTTCCCTGCGGTCTGGGGGACACCGAAGAGCAGTGCCACTCTCACCCGCAAGATCACCGACAGTCAATGCCCGTGACAGTCCGCGTCCACGCGGCCTCTAGGACTCCGCCCGCCCCTTGGGCCGCCGCAACCCCGCCCCATGCAGCAGCCGCACCACCTCCCGGCTGCTGACCTCCACCGCCCCCGCCGCCACCACCTCCGCGTACCGGTGCGAGGGAATGTCGTAGTGATCGCGTTCGAAGGCCCGCCGGGGTACCCCCAACCGCTCGGCGAAGGCGTGGAGTTCGTCGAAGGAGGCGTCGCTGACCAGGTGGGACCACATGCGGCCGTGGCCCGGCCAGGTCGGCGGGTCGATGTAGACCGTCACGAGGAGGGCGTCCCGCCGGTCGCCGAGGACAGGGAGCCGACGGCGGCCACCTTGACGCCGGCCTGGTGGCAGACCCAGTGCGGGTCGGCGCCGAGTTCCGGCTCGACCTCCAGGGCGTGGGGGTCGCCGGAGCCGCAGACCGGGCACAGGGGCCAGCGGCCGTAGGCCTCCAGGAGGGCGTCCTGGACGTCCTGGGCGACCAGGCCGGCGACGAACTCGGCGCCGTCGGGCCACTGCTCCACCCACCATCGCCGCTGGACGACGGAGTCCTCGACCATGGACACGACGTCCGCCGCGGCGACCTCGTTCGCGGCCAGATCGGCGAGCACGAGGGCGCGTGCCGCGTGCAACGCCTGCTCCAGAGGGCTGATGGGGTGGCCGGAGGGGTCCATGAACCCATTGTGCGCACTCTTGACCACGACACCGAGCCGAAAATATCTTTCACAGGTGACACAGAACGTGAAGGAAATTTTCGGAGGCGGGAACGGAGCCGGAGGTGGCCGGGTGGGTGCGCAGGCGCAGGTTCCCCCCGCCCCGGCCGCCCTCGCCGCCAAGGTGCGCACGCTGGCCCCGTCCATGACCCGTTCCATGCAGCGGGTCGCCGAGGCCGTCGCGGGCGACCCGGCGGGCTGCGCGGCCCTCACGGTCACCGGCCTCGCCGAGCTCACCGGCACCAGCGAGGCGACGGTCGTACGGACGGCCCGGCTGCTCGGCTACCCCGGCTACCGCGATCTCCGCCTCGCCCTCGCCGGCCTCGCCGCCCAGCAGCAGTCCGGGCGCGCGCCCGCCATCACCACGGACATCGCCGTCGACGACCCCATCGCCGACGTCGTCGCGAAACTCGCCTACGACGAGCAGCAGACCCTCGCCGACACGGCGGCCGGCCTCGACACGGTCCAGCTCGGAGCGGCCGTGACGGCGCTCGCCGCGGCCCGGCGCACCGATGTGTACGGGGTGGGGGCGAGCGGGCTGGTCGCGCAGGACCTCACCCAGAAGCTGCTGCGCATAGGGCGGATAGCCCACGCCCACAGCGATCCGCACCTCGCCGTCACCAACGCCGTGCAGCTGGGCTCGGGGGACGTGGCCATCGCGATCACGCACTCCGGGTCCACCGGGGACGTCGTCGAGCCGCTGCGGGTCGCGTTCGAGCACGGGGCCACGACCATCGCGATCACCGGACGGCCGGACGGGCATGTCGCGCAGTACGCCGATCATGTGCTGCCGACCTCCACCGCCCGGGAGAGTGAGTTGCGGCCCGCGGCCATGTCGTCGCGGACCAGCCAGCTGCTGGTGGTGGACTGTCTGTTCGTGGGAGTCGCGCAGCGGACCTATGAGACCGCGGCGCCCGCGCTGTCGGCGTCGTACGAGGCGCTGGCCCATCGGCACCGGCGGTAGCCCACCGCCGTAGGCAGGACAGCCGCAGGCAGGACAGCTTCGGGCAGGACAGCCGTAGGCAGGACATCACACCGCACATCGGAAAGAGCCGTCTTCACCATGACCTCCACCTCCAACCCCCGTGATCTTCAGGCGCAGTTGGAAGCCCTGACCACCGAGGCGTTCCGGCCCGAGCTCGCCGACATCGACCGACTGCCCACGCTCGACATCGCCCGCCTGATGAACGGCGAGGACGCCACCGTGCCGACCGCCGTCGCCGAGCGGTTGCCGGAGATCGCCGCCGCCATCGACGCCGTCGCCGAGCGGATGGCGCGGGGCGGACGGCTCGTCTACGCCGGGGCCGGCACCGCCGGGCGGCTCGGGGTGCTGGACGCCTCAGAGTGCCCGCCGACGTTCAACACGGACCCGTCGCAGGTGGTGGGCGTGATCGCCGGGGGCCCGGAGGCGATGGTGACCTCGGTCGAGGGGGCCGAGGACTCGGCGGACCTGGCGCGGGCGGACCTGGACGGGCTCGGGGTGGGACCGGTGGACACGGTGGTCGGGGTGTCCGCGTCCGGCCGTACCCCGTACGCCATCGGCGCGGTGGAGCACGCGCGGGCGCGGGGCGCGTTGACGATCGGGCTGGCCTGCAACGCGGACAGCGCGCTGGCGGCGGCGGCCGAGCACGGCATCGAGATCGTCGTAGGCCCGGAACTGCTGACCGGCTCGACCCGCCTCAAGGCGGGCACGGCCCAGAAGCTGGTCCTCAACATGCTCTCGACGATCACGATGATCCGCCTCGGCAAGACCTACGGGAACCTGATGGTCGACGTCCGCGCCTCCAACGACAAGCTGCGCGCCCGTTCCCGCCGCATCGTCGCCCTCGCCACCGGCGCGCAGGACGACGAGATCGAGCGGGCCCTGGCCGCCACCGACGGCGAGGTGAAGAACGCCATCCTGACGATCCTCGCGGAGGTCGACGGCCCCACGGCCGGCCGCCTGCTGGCGGAGGCGGGCGGCCATCTGCGGGCCGCGCTGGCGGCGGCCACTATGAAGTGACTGCGGTGTTTTCGGGAAGGTCGGCGTGCTCGGGGTCTTCGGGAAGGTCGGCGTGCTCGGGCAGCTCCCGGATGTGTCGTACGTCGGACGCGACGACCCACAGCACGCTCAGCACCGCGCTCGCCGTGCCGATCCACAGGGTCGGCCGCAGGCCGAGCACGGTGCCCAGGGTACCGGCGAGCACCGCGCCGATCGGGCGGACTCCGAAGTTGGCGGTCTGGACCACGCCCATCACGCGGGACCGCAGGGTCTCCGGGATGACGGCGATCAGGTAGCTGTTGGTGGAGATGTCCAGGACCGCGACCCCGCAGCCGGCGCCGAGCTGCGCGGCCACCAGCGTCGTGATCACCAACGGCATCGGGCCGTCGGCCAGCGGCACCAGCAGCAGGGGCAGGCTGAACCCCAGGAACCCGGCGACGACGGCCGGGCCGAGGCCGATCCGCCGCACCACGCGGGGCGCGGCCCACGCACCGGCCAGCCCGCCGAGCCCGAGTGCGGCCACCACCGCCCCGATTGCGCCGGGGTTCAGCCCCAGCTCGGTGGTGCCG
Source organism: Streptomyces lincolnensis (assembly GCF_001685355.1). Lineage (GTDB taxonomy): Bacteria > Actinomycetota > Actinomycetes > Streptomycetales > Streptomycetaceae > Streptomyces > Streptomyces lincolnensis. The sequence continues at coordinate 4,587,540 of NZ_CP016438.1, forward strand.
TACAGGATGAACAGGGTCATCAGGAAGGTGTGGCTCAGGCTCAGCATGGAGACACCCGCCAGCAGCAGGCCGGGGGTGCGGTGGGCGGTCACCCACCGCAGCCCGGCCGCGAGCCCGCCCCGGGCGCGCGGCGCGGGCGGGGCCTCCTGGGTCCGGATACGACCCAGGCACACCGCCGACACCAGATAGGTCAGGGCGTCCAGCAGCAGCGCGAACGGCGCCGACAGCACCTGGACCAGCATCCCACCCGTGCCGGGCCCGGCGACCGCGGCCGTCGACCTGCTCCCGGAGAGCAGCGCGTTGCCGTCCACGTAGCGCTCCGCGGGAAGCAGGGACGCGTACACGTGATGCTGACAGACCCGGAACAGGACGGTCAGCGCCCCGACGACGAACTCCGTCACGTACAGGTGAGCCATCGTCAGCGCCCCGAAGGCGTACGCCAGCGGCACCGACGCCACCGCGGCGAACCGCCCGACATCCGCGACGATCATCGCCCTACGCCGGTCCGCGCGCCGGTCCGCCCACGCCCCGCCCGGGATCGACAGCAGCAACGACGGCAGCAGCGCCACCGCCGTCAGCCACCCCATCTCGGCCGCACCCGCGTCCAGCAGCACCACGGCGGCCAGCGGGATCGCCAGGATGTTGATCTCGTCCCCGACCAGCGAGACACTCTGCGCGGTCCAGTACAGCCGGAACCCCCGCTCCCGCAGCAGCCCGGGTCGCTGCGCCGCGTCGCCGGTGGCCTTCCGGCGGGCCGCCCTCATACGACGCCGTACGCGGGGACGGGCAGGGTCAGCAGCATGATGTGGGACGCGGGTTCGTCGTCGGCCGGGTGCCAGCTGCCGACCTGACGGTAGCCCCACGCGGCGTAGGCGGCGTGCGCCGGCGCCGCTTCCGGCTCGGGCCGCATCGCCAACGTGACGCGCTCGACGCCCAGGCCCTCCAGGAGGTGGGCGTGCAACCGGGCGGCCACTCCTTTCCGCCGCCACGGAGCGCGTACCGCGAGTTCGACGATGCCCAGGGTGCGCTTCCCGTTCTCGGCCGCGAACTCCGCCGTGGTCTCCTCCCCCATCGCCTTCCACCAGCCGGTCTCCGGCGGCAGGGGGTACCCGAAGGCGTACCCGACCGGCAGGCCGCCGTAGCGGGCCACGACGAGACGAGCGCGGGGAAGGCGGACCTCCTGCGCGAACCGGTCCACGAAGTCCGCGATCTCCTTCACGCCCTCGCAGTACGGCGGTTCGACCCAGATCTCCTTGTACATCGGCAGCACGAGATCAAGCTGCGCGGCACACTCCAGCCCCTCCCACCGCTCCACCGTGACCGGCGACTTCGTCATCCGTTCCCTCCCGTGCCCTGCCACCGGCCGAAGCCGGAGCCGACGTCGATTCAGCGCCTGCCCGGACCAACCGGGATGGACCTACGGGACCGCTCCCCGATGCCGACGCCACCCTTCGGGGCGAGGAGGCGGGGGGCGGGCCTGCGGGTGCCGGCGCCTGGGGTGATCTTCGCGGTGGTGGGGCGACGGAGGGGCCTGCGGCCGCCGACACCGGAACCGCTCTTCAACGTGGCGGAACGGCGGACAACCCTGCGGGAGCCGATGCCCCCACCGCCGGTCTTCGCGGTGGCGGAGTGGCGAACCGGCCTGCGGGTAGCGAGGCCGGGGGTGCCGCCCTTGAATGTGGCGGGACGTCGGACAATCCTGCGGGTGCCGGTGGCCGGGCCGCCGGCCTTCGCGGTGAGGCGGCGGCGCACCGTCCTGCGGGAACCGATGCCCCTACTGCCGGTCTTGGCGGTGGCGGAGTGGCGGACAATCCTGCGCGTGCCGATGCTCGGGCCGCCGCCCTTCAGCGTGGTGATACGTCGGACGGGCCTCCGGCTACCGACGCCCGGGGTGCCCTTCGCGGTGGCGGGGCGGCTGACGGGCCTACGGCTGCCGACGCCAGGGGTGACCTTCACGGTCGCGGGGTGGCGGACAACCCTGCGCGTGCCGATGCTCGGGCCATTCCCCTTCAACGTGGCGGGACGGCGGACATGCCTGCGGCCACCAATGCCAGAGTTGCCCTTCACGGTGACGGGGCGGAGGACCGTCCTGCGGCCGCCGATGCCGTGGCCGCCTTTGAAAATGACAGCGCGGCCGCCGACGCTCGGGCCGCTGCCCTTCGCGGTCGCGGGACGACGCGCAGACCTGCGGCCACCGATGCCTGGGGTGGACTTCGCGGTAGCCGGGTAGCGGAGAGCCCTGCGGCTGCGGGTACCAACGCTCGGACCGCTGGCCTTCGAGGTGACGAGGCGGCGGACCGGCCTGCGGTTGCCGACGCCCGGGGTGTTCTTCGCAGTCGCGGGGCGACGGACGGGCATGCGAGTGCCAGCGCCAGGGGTGAGCTTCGCAGTGGTGGGGTGGCAGACCGTGGCACGGCCGCCCACGCTGGGGCCGTTTTTCGCGGTGGCGGCGCGGCGGACAGACCTGCGGCCACTGACACCCGGGTTGCCCTTCAGCGTGACGAGGCGGCACACGGACTCGCGTCCGGAGACACCCGGAGTGCCCTTGCGACGGCTGTCGATGCCGGAGCCCCCCTTCGCAGTGGGGTGGTCGCAGACAGACCTGCGGGTGCCAGTGCTCGGGCCGCCCTTCGCCATGGCAGGGCGGTTGACACGCCTGCGGCTACCAACCCCCGGGCCACCGGTCTTCAGCGTGGTGGCACGTCGGACGGGCCTCCGGCTACCGACGCCCGGGGTGCCCTCGCAACGGCTGCCGATGCCCCCGCCGCTGCCCTTCAAGGTTGCAGGACACAGAGCCAGTGTTCCCGGGGCAGGCGCAGGCGCCTCAAGTTCCATAAGGGCGAGCATGAGTTCGGTCCTCTCCGTCGTGAGGCGGGTTCCGGTCCTGATGCGCGACGTGGCCGGCGTTGGGCTGGCCGCGCTGCCTCCCTGGGACAAGGGTCGGCTCACTCATCGTGTGGTGATTGCACGCGGCCGGAAACCTGAAGAGTTCTAGGGTCCGGAGCGTTGACCCGCTCCAGGCGGAGGCGTAAGGGACCGCCACAGCCGAGCACCACGCACCGCCCAACCCCGCTTGTTAGCGTGGGTGTTCGACAGGGGGAGACACCATATGACCACGCCCACGACCACCTTCCGCATCGGCGGGGATCTCGAAGTACGCCGGCTCGGATTCGGCGCGATGCGCTTGCCGACGGAAGCGGCGGACGCGCGAGCACGATCCATCACGCTGGCCCGGCGAGCCGTCGAGCTCGGGGTCACGCTCATCGACACGGCCTACATGTACGGCTGGGGAGCCAACGAAGAGCTCCTGGCCGAGGCCCTGCACCCGTACCCGTCCGGGCTGCTCGTCACCACCAAGGTCGGCCCCGCCCTCTCACCGGCGGGCGAATGGGGGCTCGACGGCCGCCCCGCCGCCCTCCGCGCCCAGGTGGACAACGCTCTACGACGTCTCCGCGTCGACCGTATCGAGCTGCTCCAACTCCACCGCCTCGACCCGGACACCCCGCTCGCCGACCAGATCGGCGCCCTCCGCGACCTGCGCGCGGAAGGCAAGGTGGGCCGCATCGGGCTCTCCGAGGTGACGGTCGCCGAACTGGACGAAGCCCGCGCGATCGTCGACATCGCCAGCGTCCAGAACCGCTACAACCTCCTCGACCGCCGCGAGCACGAGCCCGTCCTCAAGGCCTGCGAGGCGGCCGGCATCGCCTTCCTGCCCTGGCGCCCGCTCGCCCCCGGGGCCGCCGACGCCAACCCCGACATCACCGCCGTAGCGGCCGAGTTGGACGCCACCCCCACCCAGGTCGCCCTGGCCTGGCTCCTCGCCCACTCGCCGGTGATCCTGCCCATCCCCGGTACGGCGACCCTCGCGCACCTGGAGGAGAACGTGGCGGCGGCGGATCTGGCTCTCACGCCGGACCAACTCGCCCGCCTGGACAGGCTGGACGGGACTCACTGAGGTGGGAGCCGCCCCTCGCCGTTGATCCGCCGCACCCGCGCCCGCAGCACCTCCGCGCGCGGCGCGGGCCCGGTGGCGTCCGGCGGGCAGTCCCACTCCCTGCCCCCGCCCACGGGCCGCAGCTGCACCCTGCCTGCGAGATGCCCCATGACCTCCCCGATCCGCCCGTCCCGTACGTCGACCACATGCGCCCCCACGGCCGGCCGCTCCCCGCGCAGCACCGACGCCAGCCGCTCCGCCGTCCGCACGTTGCACCGGCCGAGGCTGACCAGGGGGAAGGGTTCGTCACCGGCCGCCGTGACGGGGTCGACGGCCAGCGACGGGAGCACGATCCCCGCACCCACCAGCGCCTCCCGCAACGCCTCCAGCACTTCCTCGGTCGACCGCACGGCCATGTTCCGCCACCTCCACGCTGAGTTGCATGTTCAGCACACAGCGTGTCCGTACGGCCTCTAACCTGGCCAGATACAACACCCCAACAACGTCGGCCGTTGGAACGGGAGTCACCCATGGCAGGACCGAAGGACCTGGACCCGTCCTCGTCCCCGCGCGCGCTGTTGGGCGCGGAGTTGCGTCACGCGCGCGAGAAGGCGGGGCTGAGCCAGGACGAGCTGGGCCAACGGCTGTTCGTCAGCGGCTCGTTCATCGGCCAACTGGAGGCGGGCACGCGGCGGATGCTGCCGGAGTACGCGCGATCACTGGACGAGGTGTTGGACACGGGGGACTTCTTCCGGCGGAACTGTGGGGCGGCGGCACGGTCGCGATATCCGGACCACTTCGCCGAGGCGGCGGAGGCGGAGAGCACGGCCAAGGAGATCAGGGAGTACTCACAGCTCCTGATCCCAGGCCTGCTACAGACAACGGCATACGCGCGTGCCGTCTGTCGGGCCTACCAGCCGACGGCTCCGGACGAGGCGATCGAGGAGGTGGTGTCCGCACGCGTGGAACGGGCCCGCCTACTCGCCGACCCAACAGAGCCGCTGTTGTGGGTGGTGATGGACGAGTCCGCCCTACGCCGGGCGACCGGCGGGCCCACGGTGATGTCGGAGGCGTTGCAGCACATCGCGGGCCTGATCCGGCGGAACAGGGTGATCGTGCAGGTGTTGCCCTTCGATGCCGGAGCGCATCCCGCGATGGAAGGCTCCGTCAAGCTGATGGACTTCGAGAACGCACCCCCGCTCGCTTACTTCGAGGGTGTCGGCACCGGACGTCTGGAGGACGACCCCGCCACCGTCAGGCACCAACGGCTCACCTACGAGCTGCTCACAGCCTCGGCGCTCTCCCCGCGGAATTCCCTGGTCCTGATCGAGGCAGTGGCGCAGGATTACGCCCATGAGCAGCATCCCTGAGTACGACCTGGACACGGGCACCTGGCACAAGTCCAGCTACAGCGGAGGCAGCGGCGGCAACTGCCTCGAAGTCGCCGACGGCAACCCCACCATCATCCCCGTCCGCGACTCCAAGAACCCCCGGGGCCCGAAGCTCGCGTTCCGGCCGGAGGCATGGTCCGCGTTCCTCGAAGCGGTGAAGGCACCCTAGGCGCGGAAGCCACGTGAGACCCGGACACCATGACCAGCGTGCCCGGGTCGGTCGATGTGCCCTCAGCAGATGTCGAGGCGATTAAAGTCGTACGTCGCGTAGTCCGGCACCGTGGTGATCACGCCGTTCGCGGGAATCTTGGTGGAGTACCTGGGCCCCCAGAAGTGGACCTGGGCTCCGCCGGTCTGGTTGTTGCGAACAGCGAGCGCGTCGACGAAGTTCGAGAGCGACCGCGTATCGCACTTGAACAGGTGGAAGACGCTGTGCTTGCCGTCGCCCTGGCCAACCGACACGCAGGCGATGCCACTTGCCAGGGAGCACGCGACCAGCGCCGTGTTCCGATCGCCGCTCGCCACGTTCCGCTGTACCCACTCGCCCGAGAACAGCGGGTAGATCTGCGGTGTCCATGCGGCCGTTCCCGTCGCACCGTTCGTGGCTGCCTGTGCCGGTGCCTGCGCCGCCAGCGGAACGAGGACTGCGGCGACCAGCGTCGCGACCATCGCGGCCGCCCGATTCCTGAGTCGTGTCGATCTCATGTGATCTCCCTTGTAGTCGCACCGAGTCAGCGCCTCGAAGCGTAGGGAGCGCCAGGGACGTCGTGACCCTGGGAATTGTCAGGGTGGGCACCGCCACTCTGCGTGGCGGTGCCCCGTGGGCCGACGGACCGTGCCGTCAGCAGTCGAGGTAGGAGTCGTAGATCCAGACGCCGGTGGTCCCGCCCACCAGGTCGCCCATGATCCAGCGACCGTCGTAGTCGCGGTAGATGAGCTGGTCCCCCCTGTTCACCTTGCCGAGGACCGGGTGGTTGGTGCCGGGGCCGCCACGGAAGTTGACCCCGTCGTCGTTGACGGTGCAGATGAGGTCCTGCCGCACGACGTGGGCGGAGCCTGAGGCGGGGGCGACGGTCTCGGTGGCCTGCCCGGCCTGTGCGAGCGGCCCGGCGATCAGTGCGACGCCGCTGATCAGAGCGGCCGCGGCCAGCATTCGCTTCTGCATGGGATTCCTCTTTTCCGTTCGTTGTCGGGTCCTCGGTGCGGGACCCGATGCACCGTTTGTAGCCGCTAATCTGTTGTTCAAGACCGGTCGCCCGAAGCTGAACAAACGGATGCCGAACAATCCGTGTGACCAGGGGGAAGGGGTGGGCGTGTGCCACGGGGAGAGATTCCTCTGGACCCGGACGGCGGTCCATTGTTCGAATTCGCGGCGCGCTTACGGAAACTGCGGGAACAGGCCGGTTCTCCCACCTACCGGGACCTCGCGAGGGACGCGCATTATTCGATCGCGTCGCTGTCCTCGGCCGCGGCCGGACGACAGCTGCCCAGCCTGGCCGTCACCCTCGCCTACGTCCGCGTCTGCGGCGGTGACGAGCGGGAATGGAAGCTGATCTGGCAGCGGACGGCCGACGCGTGCACCAGCGCGTGCACCGGACAGGGCACGTCGGCCGAGACCGGCCCCGAGGACCGGAGAAGCGGTGGCGCCAAGCCGCCCTATGTCGGTCTGGCAGCGTTCGGAGAGGCCGATGCCGGTGTTTTCTTCGGCCGCGAGAAACTCACTGGAACCCTTGTCGAACATCTGAAGGAAAAGCGGCTTCTTGTCTTGTTCGGGGCATCCGGATCCGGAAAGTCGTCCGTGCTGCGCGCGGGTGTGCTTCCCGCTTTTCCCGGTGTTTCTTCGCTCGTCTTCACACCCGGCCCGCATCCGCTGGAGGAATGCGCCGTCCGGCTGGCGGCCCGCGCCGGGGCCGACCCCGGTCAGGTGCGCGACGGACTCACCGCCGAGCCGCCCACCTTCCACCGGCTGGTGCGGCGGATCCTCGCGCGGGAGCAGGAGGCGGGCTCCACGGCGGACGAACTGCTCGTCGTCGTGGACCAGTTCGAGGAGGTCTTCACCGTCTGCCGCGACCCGCGGGAACGGGAGCGGTTCCTCGCCGCGCTCCTGCACGCGGCACAGGCCCCCGACAGCCGCACGCGGGTCGCCATCGCCGTACGGTCCGACTTCTACACGCACTGCACACGGCTGCCCGGCCTCGTCGACGTCCTGCCCCATGCCCACCATCCCGTCGGCCCGATGACCGTCGAGGAGCTGCGAGCGGCGATCGTCAAGCCCGCCGCCCGCTCCCGCCTCACCGTCGAGAGCGCCCTGCTGACGAGCCTCACCGCCGACGCCCACGGCCGGCCGGGAGCCCTGCCCCTGCTGTCGCACGCACTGCTGGAGACCTGGAGCCGACGGCGGGGCAACGCTCTCACACTGGCCGGATACCGTGCGGCGGGCGGCTTCGAGGGTGCGCTCGCCCAGACCGCCGAGGCGTTCCACCATGCCCTGGGCGACAGCGGGCGACAGGCCGCGCGCCGGCTGTTCCTGCGGCTCGTCGCGCTGGGCGAGGGCACCGAGGACACCAAACGCCGGGTGCCGCGTCAGGAACTCGACGACGGTCCCGATACCGAGTTCGTCCTCGAACAGGCGACCCGGGCCAGGCTGCTGACCGTCGACGGCGACCACGTGGAGATCGCCCACGAGGCGTTGATCCGCTGCTGGCCCCGGCTCGGCGACTGGCTGGAGGAGGACCGCGACCAGGAACGTCTGCGACGCGCGCTCACCGAGGCCACCACGCTCTGGGAGTCCCTGGACCACGACCCCGACATCCTGTACCGCGGCGTACGTCTCGCCGCCGCGAAGGACCTCCCGCGACAGGCACTGACCACACGGGAACGCGCCTTCCTCGATGCCGGCGAGTCGGCGGCGCGGCAGACGCAGCGGCGCGAGGGCCGCCGCCTGCGTCGTCTGCGCAGGCTGGTCGGCGCCCTGGTCGTCCTGCTCGTGTGTGCCGTGGCCGCCGCCGGCTTCGCCGTACAGGCGCAGAGCACCATCACACGGCAACGCAACGAGGCCGTGATCCTGCGAGCCGCCGACGAGGCCGTGCGCCTCAGCCCGAGCAATCCGTCACTGGCCGTCCCGATCGCGCTGGCCGCCTACCGCCAGGCCCCGCAGAGCCGCACCCGGGACGCCCTGCTCAGCACCCTGTCCATCGCGTCGACCGACCCCCGGCCGACCGGGTACACACCGGCCGTGACCGCCGACGGCCGCACCCTGGCCATGGCCGACCAGTCGGAGATCGTCCTGTGGGACCTGAGCGATCCACGACAGCTCCGCCGGCTCGGCGCCATCGACACCCGCGAATTCGCCCTGAACGGGATCGAGTTCACCCCGCACGGCGACACGCTGGTCGGCGTGGGCAGCGACCACGTGCTCCGGCTGTGGGACGTGAGGGACCCCCGCCGTCCCACCCTGTTGTGCAAGCGGCCCACGGGGCACACCGAAGCCGTCTACTCCCTCGCCCTGCGCCACGACGGCCGACTGGCCGCCACCAGCGGTTACGACGACGTCCTCCACCTCTGGGACATCACCGACCCAGCACGTCCCCGCAGGCTCGACAGCCTCGTCGGCCACACCGCCAACGTCAAACCCGTGGCCTTCAGCCCCGACGGAAGGACCCTGGCCTCGGGCTCCGACGACCGCACCATCCGCGTCTGGGACGTCACCGACCCGCGCCACGCCACCCCCGTCGCCGTCCTGAAGGGACACCGGCACTTCGTGGACGCCCTCGCCTACAGTCCGGACGGCCGCACCCTGCTGAGCGGGAGCGACGACCATACGGCGAAGCTGTGGGACATCAGCGATCTCCCCCGGCACCGTCGGCTGAGCGACCTGGTGAGGCACGCCGACATCGTCGCCGGCGTGGCCTTCGCCTCCCACGGCCGCACCGCGGTGACCGTCGGTGTGGACGGCGGGGTGAACGTCTGGGACGTGACCGACCCCGCCCGCCCCGCTCCGCTGGCCCACCTCACCAACCCCCGCGGCACGGTCAAGGAGGTCCGCCACCTCGCGGCACACGGCCTGTTCCTCACCGTGACCGCCCACCGCAGCGTCCAGATCTGGCACACGGAACTCGACCGGGCACTCACCGACGTGTGCGACCGCTTCCACGGCACCCTCACCCGCGCCCAGTGGTCCCGCCACTTCCCCCGCGTCGACTACTCCCCGCCCTGCCCGCACCGCACCTGACCCGAAGCTCAAGCCGTGAGCTCCGAGCCCTCTTTTCAAGGAATGGGTGGAGGGCCTCAACCCGCCCTCCCACCCGGCGAGTTGACGCACCGCAGCCGGTTTGCCACGCAGGGTGACGATCCTCTAGCGTGCCCGCATAACGAACAGCCCCCGCCAGGCGCTAGCAACACCTGCGGGGGCTTAACCGCCGAGATCAGACAAGAGTGATCCCGTGGCTGAAGCCAACTTTAGTGGTATGTCCCTGCCCGCGCACGCGACCCCGCACCCGATGGCCAAACCGGGCTACGGAAAACGCACCGCGCCGGACCAACACCCCCGCACCGCGCACGACTTCGCGCACCTCCCGCCCCGCGAAGCCGCCATCGCCGCCTACGTGGACCGCCTGCCCGAGGGCGCCGACATCTCCGTAAAGACGCTGGCCAAAGAGCTGCCGTACGGGCAGTGCGCCCTGCGGACGGCTCTCAACAACCTCCAGCGCGCAGGGCACTTGCGCCGGGGACGCGAACATCTGACCGCCACCGACGGCGGTACCCGCTGGATCACCCGATCGTGGTTCTCGCGCACCGCACACGAGGATGACTGGTGGGCGGCGTTCACCAGAGGCGACGTACCGAAAGAACCCCCGCAAGGCGCACCCACCCGTTCCCGCGCCCACATCCTCCTCGCCGCCCTCGGCCGCACGGCTCCCACGCTCTCGCTCTCCGCCGCAGACTGCGCGACCCTCGCCCCACTCCTGACGGACTGGTTCGCACGCGGCGCCACCGACACGGACGTACTCCGCGCCCTGACGAACGGCCTGCCCACCCCGGTCCACCACCCGGCCGCCCTGATCCGCAACCGCCTGACCACCAAGCTCCCACCCGAACCGGAGGCAGCACCCGCTCCCCGCCGGATCCTGGAATGTGCCGAGTGCGGACTGCCCGGTCGCCCGGAAGCCCTGCCCGGGGGCGCATGCGCAGGCTGCCGCACCGGACGCGCCCCCGCACGCTCCCCCGCGATCCTGCCCGCCCCCGAGATCCACGCACGCGCAGGCGAGATCCGTGCCGCAATGTCCCAGAGGCGACAGGAAAGGACACCCGTATGACCGCTCCTACGGTCCGACGCCACCACCCGGGGGCACGATGGAAGGGAGGAGGCAACACCATGACCCCTGGCACCGCTGAACGTCCGCAGATGCCCATCGAGGACTTCGAGGACCTTGCCGCCGCTGCCCCGGCACACGTACGCCTCGAATTCGTGGACGGGCGGGTCCGCACCAAGGAACCACTCGGCGTCGAGGACTTCGAAGAGCTGGAGCGCCGGGCACCGGAGACCGTCCGGCTTGAGTACATCAACGGAAAACTTGAGGTCAAGGCGATGCCGGACGGCAACCACCGCTCGATCTTCATGTGGCTGCTGCGCCAGTGCATGCAACACCGGCCCGATCTGGACCTCGTGCCCGAATCGGGAGTCAAGGCCGAGGCCTACCGCAAGGGCCGTGCCCGCACGGACGGGACCCTTGTCCCTGTGGACCACTTCAAGGGGGACGGCGAGTGGTCCGACGCCGACGGCTCCCTCATGGCCGTGGAGATCACCTCCCACGACCGTGACACCGACCAGCGTGACCGCATCGACAAACCCGTCGGCTACGCGGAGGCCGACATCCCCGTCTACCTCCTCATCGACCGCGACAACGCCACTGTCACCGTCTTCAGCGAGCCCAAGGACGGCCGCTACCAGCAGTCCCCCAGCTACCCCTGGGGCGCCACCGTCGAGATCCCCCCGCCCGTGAACATCACCCTGGATACCGAAAAACTCAAGGACTACGCAGACTGACACCATGAACCACGCCCAGCTCACCGCCCTAGGCCGAGCCCTGCGACTCCTCGGGGAGCACGGGGAGGCGCTCGGTGGCGACACCGCGGACGCCAAGTTGCACGAGGTCAAGGCCGATATCAAGCGCGCTCTCGATCTGCTGGACGAGAGCGTGACCGGGGCCGCGCCCAGCACCCGCTGCCCGGAGCATCCCAACGGTCCCGTCGACGAGGCCGCCCCCGACCTGTGCCTGCTGTGCGAGACGCGACGGCGGGCGGCCCGGCGTTCCGAGTACGACGGGCCCGCCGCTCCGCCGCAGCACACCGAGCCGGTCCCGTCCCGGTACGGGGTCCGGGAGGACCGGCCGCAGCCGCAGCAGCGCTGGCTGCCGGAGCGGTGGAACGGCCAGGTGTGGGAGCTGTGCGGTACGCCGCGCCGGGACCGCCGGGAGGCCGAGCTGTACCTCGCCGCCCAGCGTCGCGGGCCGCGCCCCGCCATGGCCTACCGGCTCGTCCACGAGTTCACCGACTACGAGGTGCTGCGGGTCTGGGGCACGCCGGTCAAGGTGGACATCGAGCCGCTGGGCAACCTCTGAATCCCGGTCACTTCAGCAGCGGCAGGGCCGGGAACCCGTACCCCTCCCACAGCCGTCGTGCGGTCTCCTCCGGGTACGCCCGTACCTCCGGCTCCGCGTCCAGCACCTGCGCCAGGCGCCCGGTCCCCTCGTCGTACGCCGGCCATCCCGGATCGCCGGTGCGCGCGAAGCCCGTCCAGGCCGACTGGAAGCGGGCCGTCAGCGCCCGCGCCTCGGCCGGGACCCCGCTGCCCGCGAACAGCAGCTTGCCGAGATCGGCGTCGTACGTGCCGAAGAGCAGCGGGATGTCCAGGCCGTGGCATGCGCCGAGCCCGCCTCCGGCGCCCGGGGCGGGCCAGGTCAGCTCGTAGAGGTGCGCGCGGCCGCCGCCCGCGACCTGGGCCTCGGCCAGCCGGAGGGACGGCATGCCGAACAGCCAGTCGGTCCATACCCGTTCGTACAGCTCGGTCGCTGTGGCGTCCGGGAAGGCCGCGCGGTAGGACCGTTCGCCGTCGGGGTCGGGCCCGAAGGTGCGCAGCGCCCAGGACGCCTGCTCGTCGGTGATCCTGCCGAGCTGTTCGCCGAGGACGAGGAAGAGCCGGTACTCGTCACGGTTGTGGCCGACGAGCAGTTCCACGTCCCGGGCCGCGCCCGCCGCCAGCGCCTCCCAGGGGGTGCGGGTCAGGACCTCGCCGTCGACGACCGGGGAGAAGGGGGTGACGGTGGGCGCCACCCGGCCCCACCGGTCCTCGTACAGCCGCATCTTCGCGCCCAAGGTCTCACCCGCGGAGGTGAGCCGGCGCGGGTCCACGGTGGAGAGGTCGGCGGCCGTCGGCCGCAGGCCCACCTCCGCGGCGAGTTCGGCCGCGATGTCGCGGGCGAGGTCGTCGGAGAAGTACGTGCCGGGCACGCTCTGGGCGATCGCCCGGCGGAACAGGCCGCGCGCGCCCGGCATGGCCAGCAGGGCGGCGATGGATCCCGCGCCCGCCGACTCCCCGAAGACGGTGACCTGTCCGGGGTCGCCGCCGAACGCCGTGATGTTCTCCCGTACCCATTCCAGCGCGGCGACCTGGTCCAGCAGGCCGCGGTTGGCGGGCGCCCCCTCCAGCGAGACGAACCCCTCCATGCCGACCCGGTAGTTGAGCGACACGACGACGAGGTCACCGGCGCGGGCGAGGTGCTGGGCGTCGTAACCGGGGCTGCCCGTGTGGCCGATCTTGTAGGCGCCGCCGTAGATCCACACCATCACCGGGCGGCCGGCCGCCGGGTCGGCGTCGGGTGTCCAGACGTTGACGGTCAGCCAGTCGTCGCCCGTGGGCAGGCCCCGGACGCCCGCCGCGCCCTGGATGCCCAGGTCCTGCGGGGGCGGCGGGCCGAAGGCGTACGCCTCCCGGGTCCCCTCCCAGGCCCGCGCGGGCCTGGGCGCCTGGAACCGCGCCTCCCCGACCGGGGGCTCGGCGAAGGGGATGCCCCGGAAGACGGTGAGCCCGTCCTCCGTCCGCCCGCGCACCGCGCCGGCCGTGGTGCGGACGACGAGGCCTTCCAGGCCTTCGGCTGTCGTCATGGTCGAACTCCTCAGGGGTGGGGGCGAGCGGCCCGTGAGCGACGCTGCTGGCCCTCCACTCCAGCCCACTCCCTTTGCCTGAGTCAACCAATGAGTCGGTCGGATCGGCCAGGGGGTGGGCCCGAGGGGTCAGGACAGGGACTTCAGGGACTCCGCCTCGTACGGCTTCAGCTCGTCAAGGCGGCCGGCGAGGACCTTCTCGGCCCACTGCGGGTCCTGGAGGAGGGCACGGCCGACGGCGACGAGGTCGTACTCCTCGCGCTCCAGGCCGTCGAGGAGGTCGTCGATGCCCTTGGTCGCGGAGCCCTCGCCCGTGAAGGCGCCGAGGAACTCGCCGTCGAGGCCGACCGAGCCGACGGTGATGGCCGTCTTGCCGGTGAGCTTCTTGGTCCAGCCGGCGAGGTTGAGGTCGGAGCCCTCGAACTCGGGGATCCAGTAGCGGCGGGTGGAGGCGTGGAAGGCGTCGACACCGGCCGCGGCGAGCGGGGCGAGGATGGCCTCCAGCTCCTCGGGGGTCTCGGCGAGCCGGGCGTCGTAGGCCTCCTGCTTCCACTGCGAGTAGCGGAAGAGGATCGGGAACTCGGGCGAGACGGTCGCGCGTACGGCCGCGACGATCTCCGCCGCGAACTTCGTACGGGCGACCGGGTCACCGCCGTAGGCGTCGGTGCGGCGGTTGGTGCCCGCCCACAGGAACTGGTCGATGAGGTAGCCGTGGGCGCCGTGCAGCTCCACGCCGTCGAAGCCGATGCGCTCGGCGGCGGCCGCGGCCTCGGCGAACGCGCCGATGACGTCGTCCAGGTCCCGCTGGGTCATCGCCCTGCCGGTGGGCTCGACCGCGCCGATCCGCAGCCCGGAGGGGCCCACGGCGGGAGCCTCGGCGTAGGGCGGCTGGCCCTGCTCGCGCACCATGCCGATGTGCCACAACTGCGGGACGATCGTGCCGCCCGCGGCGTGCACCTCGTCGGCGACCTTCGCCCAGCCCGCCAGCTGCTCCGTGCCGTGGAAGCGCGGGATGCGGTCGCTCTGCCCGGCCGAGTCGTGGCCGACGTAGGTCCCCTCGGTGACGATCAGGCCCACGCCGGCGGCGGCACGGCGCCCGTAGTACGACGCCACGTCCGCGCCGGGAACGCCGCCCGGGGAGAAGGCGCGCGTCATGGGCGCCATCGCGATGCGGTTCGGGACGGTCAGTCCGTTGATGGTGGTCGGCCGGGACAGGATCTCGGCGGCGCGGGAGGCGGCGGAGGATGTGGCGGGGGCGGTCACGTGGCGATACTCCTCGGTATGTGCATGCGCATGGACGCTACCCGGGCGACAACCACCTCATCCGTCACCGCATTTCCGGCGGCGGTGTGAGACAGGACACGGACGCGACAGCACACGGCGCAAACGCCCGAGGGCGGCACCCCCTGTCGAACAGGGAGTGCCGCCCTCGGCAAGGACGTTGATCAACCGTCAGGTCGATCAGAAGTCCATGTCACCGCCCGGCATGCCGCCGCCGGCCGGGGCAGCGCCCGCCTTCTCCGGCTTGTCGGCGATGACGGCCTCGGTGGTGAGGAACAGCGCGGCGATGGAGGCGGCGTTCTGCAGAGCAGAGCGCGTGACCTTCGCCGGGTCGATGATGCCTTCGGCGATCATGTCGACGTACTCACCGGTCGCGGCGTTCAGGCCGTGGCCGACGGGAAGGTTGCGCACCTTCTCGACGATGACGCCACCCTCGAGACCACCGTTGACGGCGATCTGCTTGAGCGGGGCCTCCAGGGCGAGCTTCACGGCGTTGGCGCCGGTCAGCTCGTCACCCTCCAGGTCCAGCTTCTCGAAGACCGAGGAGGCCTGGATGAGGGCCACGCCACCACCGGCGACGATGCCCTCCTCGACGGCCGCCTTCGCGTTGCGAACGGCGTCCTCGATGCGGTGCTTGCGCTCCTTGAGCTCGACCTCGGTCGCGGCACCGGCCTTGATGACGGCCACGCCGCCCGCGAGCTTCGCCAGGCGCTCCTGGAGCTTCTCGCGGTCGTAGTCGGAGTCGCTGTTCTCGATCTCGGCGCGGATCTGGTTGACCCGGCCCTGAACCTGCTCGGAGGAGCCGGCACCGTCGACGATGGTGGTCTCGTCCTTGGTGATGACGACCTTGCGGGCACGGCCCAGCAGGTCGATGGAGGTGTTCTCCAGCTTGAGGCCGACCTCCTCGGAGATGACCTCGCCGCCGGTGAGGATGGCGATGTCGTTCAGCATCGCCTTGCGGCGGTCACCGAAGCCCGGGGCCTTGACGGCGACGGACTTGAAGGTGCCGCGGATCTTGTTGACGACCAGGGTCGACAGGGCCTCGCCCTCGACGTCCTCGGCGATGATCAGCAGCGGCTTGCCCGACTGCATGACCTTCTCCAGGAGCGGGAGCAGGTCCTTGACGGAACCGATCTTGGAGTTGGCGATGAGGATGTAGGGGTCGTCGAGCGACGCCTCCATCCGCTCCATGTCGGTGGCGAAGTACGCCGAGATGTAGCCCTTGTCGAAGCGCATACCCTCGGTGAGCTCCAGCTCCAGACCGAAGGTCTGGGACTCCTCGACGGTGATGACGCCTTCCTTGCCGACCTTGTCCATCGCCTCGGCGATGAGCTCGCCGATCTGGGTGTCGGCGGCGGAGATGGAGGCCGTGGAGGCGATCTGCTCCTTGGTCTCGACGTCCTTGGCCTGCTCAAGGAGGGCACCGGAGACGGCCTCGACGGCCTTCTCGATACCGCGCTTGAGGGCCATCGGGTTGGCGCCGGCGGCTACGTTGCGCAGACCCTCGCGCACGAGCGCCTGGGCGAGCACGGTCGCCGTGGTCGTTCCGTCACCGGCGACGTCGTCCGTCTTCTTGGCGACTTCCTTGACCAGCTCGGCGCCGATCTTCTCGTACGGGTCCTCGAGCTCGATCTCCTTGGCGATGGAAACACCATCGTTGGTGATCGTGGGGGCGCCCCACTTCTTCTCGAGGACGACGTTGCGACCCTTGGGACCAAGGGTGACCTTGACGGCGTCGGCGAGCTGGTTCATCCCGCGCTCGAGACCGCGCCGTGCCTCCTCGTCGAACGCGATGATCTTGGCCATGTGAAGTGGTCCTCCCAGGACTGGGGGTGATTACCTCTATGGACCGCGCCCGCGCCCGCGACGGACGGCACGCCGACCGGTGGTTCCTTGCCCCACCTGGCCTGCGGGCCTCACCGACCCGGTCCTTCGTTGTCACTCTCACCTTCAGAGTGCTAACGCCAATGATTAGCACTCGCCCATGCCGAGTGCAAGCGCCTCCCACAGATCCGCAGGTGAACGGCGACCCCGCGCGACCCCTCACACCCCTCGCCGACGCCCCGGGCGGGCCGAAGGGCTCGCACCCCGGGCATGCCGAAGGGCTCGTACCCCGGGAGGTACGAGCCCTTCGAATGATGTACAGAAGAACGTCGCTGCTAGTCGGCGCGCGCTTCAGCCGGTCGCGAGCCGGACCATGTCCGCCTGCGGCCCCTTCTGACCCTGCGAGATCTCGAAATCGACCCGCTGGCCCTCTTCAAGGGTGCGGTACCCGTCCATCTGGATGGCGCTGTAGTGGACGAAAACATCCGCACCACCGTCGACCGCGATGAAGCCGTACCCCTTCTCCGCGTTGAACCACTTGACGGTGCCCTGAGCCATGCCTAACTCCCCTATTACTGGCCCTTGCGCAGATCCACACTTCGTGAATCCGGGTCAGACCTCACCCCCCACAGGATTGGGGGCGTGCGCCGGAACGCGTCGACCGCGGCTGAATGTATCTGTCCAACTGCCGTCTGCAACAGGTCAATCAGACGAGAATTCTGGACGCTCAGGGTCGGGAATGTGGCGAGAATTCGCCCGAATTCAGGGCAAGTCGGGCCCCGCAAAGCGCACAAAAGCCACGAAAGAGCCACACACTTTGGCTACTTCTTGTCGGGCTTAAGACAGAAACCAAGGCGGCCGACCCGGAGATCAGCAACGCGTTCCCCAACTGTACCGCGCTCAACCACACTGAATTGCCCCCTCCGCTTCTCTCACGGAGGGGGCAATTCGATGAACTCTCGGTAACTGGCGTTACCGACGGTAATGATCAGCCGCCGGCGACGGCCGGAATGATCGATACCCCGGCCCCGTCCGGGGTCGCCGTCTCCAGGCCCTGCTCGAAGCGGACGTCGTCGTCGTTGACGTACACGTTGACGAACCGGCGCAGCTTGCCCTGGTCGTCGAGCACCCGGGCGGCGATCCCGGTGTGGTTCTTCTCCAGGTCGCTGATGACCTCGGCGAGGGTGGCCCCCTCGGCGGCGACCTCGGCCTGCCCGCCGGTGTAGGTGCGCAGGATGGTGGGGATGCGGACGTTCACGCTCATGTTCAAGACCTCCGGTCAGGTAGACGCGCCCCGTCAGGGGCGCGAGGAACTGCGCGACCAGCCCCCACCGGCCCGCAGCCAAACAACTTCAGACGAGGCCGGCCTCGCGGAACGACTCAAGACTCGGCCGGATGGTCGCGGTGAGACCCGTACCCGCCACCGCATCCAACGTCTTCAGACCGTCCCCGGTGTTCAGCACAACAGTCGTCAACGTCGGGTCCAGCACCCCGGCCTCGATCAGCTTCCGCGTCACACCGACGGTCACCCCACCCGCCGTCTCCGCGAAGATCCCCTCGGTCCTGGCCAGGACCTTGATCGCGTCGACGATCTGCTCGTCGTTCACGTCCTCCACCGCACCGCCCGTACGCCGCGCGATGTCCAGTACATACGGACCGTCGGCCGGGTTGCCGATCGCCAGCGACTTGGCGATGGTGTCCGGCTTCTGCGGACGCACGACGTCGTGCCCGGCCTTGTACGCGACGGACACCGGCGAGCACCCCTCCGCCTGCGCACCGAAGATCTTGTACGGCCTGTCCTCGACGAGCCCGAGCTTGATCAGCTCCTGGAGCCCCTTGTCGATCTTCGTGAGCTGCGAGCCGGAGGCGATCGGCACGACCAGCTGGTCCGGCAGCCGCCAGCCGAGCTGCTCGCAGATCTCGTACGCCAGGGTCTTGGAGCCCTCCGCGTAGTACGGCCGCAGATTGACGTTGACGAAGCCCCAGCCCTCGCCGGCCGGGTCGCCGATGAGCTCGGAGCAGAAGCGGTTCACGTCGTCGTAGTTGCCCTCGATGCCGACGAGCTCACCGCCGTAGACGGCGGCCATGACGACCTTGCCCTGCTCCAGGTCGTGCGGGATGAACACGCAGGACCGGAAGCCGGCGCGGGCGGCGGCGGCGCCCACCGCACC
The DNA here is from genome assembly GCF_001685355.1 of Streptomyces lincolnensis. Taxonomy (GTDB): domain Bacteria; phylum Actinomycetota; class Actinomycetes; order Streptomycetales; family Streptomycetaceae; genus Streptomyces; species Streptomyces lincolnensis. The sequence continues at coordinate 4,606,304 of NZ_CP016438.1, forward strand.
GGCGAGGTTGCCGGTGGAGGAGCAGGAGAGGGTGGTGAAGTCGAAGGCGCGGGCGGCCTCGATGGCCTGGGCGACGACCCGGTCCTTGAAGGAGTGGGTCGGGTTGCCGGAGTCGTCCTTGACGAACAGCTTGCCGGCGTCGACACCCAGCTCGCGAGCGAGGTTGTCGGCCTGGACGAGCTTGGTCCAGCCGGGGTTGATGTTCGGCTTGGTCGCCACGTCCGCGGGGACGGGCAGCAGGGGCGCGTAACGCCAGATGTTCGCGGGGCCCGCTTCGATCCGCTTGCGGAGTTCCTCGGTGTCGTAGGCCGAGAAGTCGTAGGCGATCTCCAGCGGGCCGAAACACTCCTCGCACGCGAAGACCGGGCCGAGAGGGACGCGGTGACCGCATTCGCGGCAGCTCAGCGCGGCGGCGGGGCCGAGGTCGACGGTCGTCGTGGATTCGGTTTCAACAGTCTGCGCAGCCATGTGAGGCGAGGCCCTTTCTCCTCATCTTCCTCACGACGCATCTCGCCGTGAGACGGATTTGGCACCTTCCCGAGCCGGGAGCCTCGCGGTGACGATCGACAGTGATCGCTAACGAGACCGGCTGGAGGGTTGCCGGGGCTTCATCGGGCCGTATCCCTCTGCCCCTCTGGATGAGCGGTATGAAGTTGTCTGCGTCGGGCCACCCAGGACATGCGATGGTCATCCGCGTTGTTCAAGACTGTAACCGAAGGCCAGGACAGTTGAGATAGACGTCCGAACCGCGAGATGGATCACACTCGAAGGAGCCGCCTACGTGCTGAAAGAAGTCGAACGCTGGCTGAGCACCCGCTCCTGGTCCAAGACCGATCGCCCCCTGCACCGGATCCTGGCCGCCAAGCAGCGCACGAACCAGTCGGTCAGCGTGGTGCTGCCCGCGCTCAACGAGGAGGAGACGGTCGGCGACATCGTCGCCGTCATCCGTCACGACCTCATGCAGCAGGTTCCCCTCGTCGACGAGATCGTGGTCGTCGACTCGGGATCCACCGACCGCACGTCCGAGGTGGCCGCCGCGGCCGGGGCGAGGGTCGTCCACCGCGACGACATCCTCCCCCGTCTTCCGGCCGCCCCCGGCAAGGGCGAGGTGCTGTGGCGCTCGCTGCTGGTCACCGGCGGCGACATCGTCTGCTTCATCGACGCCGACCTGAAGGAGTTCTCCTCCGACTTCGTCTCCGGAATCGTCGGCCCGCTGCTCACCGACCCCGGCATCGACCTGGTCAAGGGCATGTACGACCGTCCCCTCGGCGGGGCAGCCGGCCAGGGCGGCCGGGTCACCGAGCTGATGGCCCGCCCGCTGCTGAACATGCACTGGCCGCAGCTGGCCGGTTTCGTGCAGCCGCTCGGCGGCGAGTACGCGGCCCGCCGCTCCCTGCTGGAACAGCTGCCGTTCCCCGTCGGCTACGGCGTCGAACTCGGCATGCTGGTCGACGCGCTGCACCTGGTGGGCCTGGACGCCCTCGCCCAGGTCGACGTCGGCGTCCGCAAGCACCGCCACCAGGACGGCCAGGCCCTCGGCCGGATGTCCGCCGCGATCTACCGCACGGCCCAGCTCCGGCTGGCCCGCGGCCACATGATCCGCCCCTCCCTCACCCAGTTCGAACGCGGTGAGGACGGCTTCGAGCCCCGCACCTACTCCGTGGACACCGAGGAACGGCCGCCGATGGTGGAGATCGCGGAGTACACGCGGAGAAAGGCCGCGTAGCACGCGGTGCGCGCCCCACCAGAACGTTTGAGCGGTTGGGCGCTGGGCTAGATTTCGAGGCATGGCTTCAACGCACAGTGCCCACGTGCTGGTCGCGTCCAACCGCGGCCCGGTCTCGTACGAGGTACGCGAGGACGGCTCGCTGCACACCAAACGAGGTGGCGGCGGGCTGGTCTCCGGTCTGTCCGCCATCGGCTCGGACGCGGACTCCCTGTGGGTGTGCTCCGCCCTGTCCGACGGCGACCGGGAGGCGGTGCGGCGCGGGGAGGGCGAGCCGGGCGTCCGGATGCTCGACATCCCGGCCGACGTGCACGCCGACGCGTACAACGGCATCGCGAACTCCGTGCTGTGGTTCGTCCACCACATGCTGTACCAGACCCCGCTGGAGCCGGTCTTCGACGCGGAGTTCCGGCGCCAGTGGGCGTCGTACGAGACGTACAACCGCGCCTTCGCCCAGGCCCTCGCCGAGTCGGCGGCGCCCGGCGCGGCCGTGGTCGTCCAGGACTACCACCTGACGCTGGTGCCGGGCCTGCTCCGCGAGCTCCGCCCCGACCTGCGGATCGGCCACTTCTCGCACACGCCGTGGGCGCCGCCCGAGTACTTCCGGATGCTGCCGGACGACATCGCCGAGCAGGTCCTGCGGGGCATGCTCGGCGCCGACCGGCTCGGCTTCCTGACCCGCCGCTGGGCCGACGCCTTCACTGCGTGCGCGGAGCAGGTAGTCGGCGGGATCGGGGACACCCGGATCGGCGTGCACGGGCTGGGTGCCGACGCGGACTTCCTGCGCGAGCGGTCCCACCGGGCCGACGTCGAGGAGCGGATCAGCGCGCTGCGGGCCGAGATCGGCGAGGGCCGCCGGGCGATCGTGCGGGTCGACCGCACCGAGCTGTCGAAGAACATCGTGCGCGGGCTGCTGGCGTACCGGCAGCTGCTCGACGACCGCCCCGAGTGGCGCGAGCGCGTGGTCCACGTCGCCTTCGCCTACCCCTCACGGCAGGACCTCGCGGTGTACCGGGACTACATGGCCGAGGTGCGGCGGGTGGCCGAGGAGATCAACTCCGTCTACGGCACGCCCGGTTGGACCCCCGTCCTCCTGCACCTCAAGGACGACTTCGCGCGTTCCCTGGCCGCGTACCGGCTGGCCGACGTGGCCCTGGTCAACCCGATCCGGGACGGCATGAACCTCGTCGCCAAGGAGGTGCCCGTCGTCTCCGACGAGGGGTGCGTGCTGGTGCTGTCCCGGGAGGCCGGTGCCTTCGAGGAACTCGGCGAGGAAGCGATCGCGGTGAACCCGTACGACGTCGTGGGGACGGCCTCGGCCCTCCACGAGGCGCTGTCCGTGCCGCCGGAGGAGCGGGCGGAGCGGACCAAGCGGCTGGCCGCGGCGGCGACGGCGCTGCCCCCCGCGCAGTGGTTCCTGGACCAGCTGAACGCGCTGCGGTCCTGACCCCGGGGCCTGCCCGGTCCTCTCAGCCGATCCGGTCCGCCAGCGCCCGCAGCAGGTGTACGACGCCTGCCGGGCCGTCGACCACCAGGTCCGCCCGTTCCCGCAGTTCGGTCACCTCGTCGCTGCCGCTGCACACCAGGAGGCCGGGGGTGCCGTCGGAGCGGAGTTTGTCCACGGCGCCGAAGGCGGGCAGGTCACCGAGGTCGTCACCGGCGTAGAGGACGGACTCGGCGGAGATCTCGCGGGCGTACTCGGACAGGGCGACGCCCTTGTCCATGCCCGGCGGGCGCAGTTCGAGGACCATACGGCCGGGCTCGACGATCAGCCCGTGCCGGCCGGCGAGGTCGGTGAGCGGGGCGCGCAGGGCCTCGAAGGCGGCCTGGGGATCGGAGGCCCGGCGGGTGTGGACGGCGACCGCACGGCCCTTCTCCTCGATCCAGGTGCCCTGCCAGGCGCCGATCCGGTCGAGGAATCCGGGCAGCTCGGCGCGGGCGGCGGCGACGCCGGGGTGCGGGGCGGGAGCGTTGACGGTGCCGGTGACGGCGTCCCAGCGTTCGGCGCCGTAGTGGCCGAGGACGACGAGGTGCTCCAGACCGGCGACCCCGGCGAACCCGCCGTGCCGGACCGCAACACCCGCCGGGCGCCCGGTGACCACGGCGACGGCGGCCACCTTCGGCGCGAGCGCCGCCAGTGCCGGCACGGCCTCGGGGTGCGCCCGGGCCTGCTCGGGGTCGGCGACGATCGGCGCCAGCGTCCCGTCGAAGTCGAGCGCGATCACCGCCCGCTCCGGCCGCGCGAGAATCGCCGCGAGGCCGTCCCGGCCCGCGGGGGTCACCGGGGCCGGCAGGGAGTCGTCGGTGTCGTACGGGTCCGTGGAGTCCGTGTGGCTGCCCATAGGGCGACCCTATGCGGCGGACGGCTCTTCTTGAACGCCGGTCCAGGCAATCCCAGCCCGTCCGGCGTTTGAGGACGAGGCCCCTTCAGGGCCGACAGCGGGGGTCTGGGGGCGGCAGCCCCCAGAGACGGACCGTCACCGCTCCTCGCGGCGAGCGTCCCGCACGCGCCGCAGCCGGTTCACCGTCACCGGGTCGTGGGCCAGCGCCCGCTCGTCGTCCAGCAGGGCGTTGAGCAGCTGGAAGTAGCGGACGGGGGCGAGCCCGAGCTCCTCCCGTATCGCCCGCTCCTTCGCACCGGGCCCGCTGAACCCACGCCGTTCCAGCGCGAGGATGTCCCGCTCGCGGCGCCCGAGTTCCTGACGTTCCTGGTCCATGCCGGGCACGGTAGCCGCCCCCACTGACAGCGCCTACTCCGCGCTCTGTGCCGAGGAAGCCGTCGCCTGGATCTGGTTCAGGGTGCCCGTCGGGCTGCCGTTCGGCGACACGGCCTGTCCGATCCGCCGCTTGATGTCGACGCTGACCTCGGCCCAGGACGTCTGCCCGACGGGATAGAGCTCGGAGACGGGCAGCTCGTCCAGGAACGGCTTGAGGTCGGCGTCCTCCTCGGCCGTACTCATGGTCTCGGACGCGGAGGTGGTCACCGGCAGGAGGTCGTACTCGCGGGAGAACCCGAGGACGTTCTTCTCGCTGTAGACGAAGTCGAGGAAGTCGCCGATCTCCTTGGCGTGGCCGTTCTTCTTGAAGGCCATCATCCAGTCGGCGACCCCCATGGAGGTCCTGCTCGGCCCCTCGGCACCGGGCATCGCCACCGTGCCGAACTTCACGCCCTTCGACTCGGCCATCTTCATCAGCGAGGGGTGCCCGTTGAGCATGCCGACCTCGCCGTTGGCGAACGCGGAGAACGCGGCGGCCCGGTTGAGCCTGCCGGGCGCGACCGGACCGGTCAGCCCCTTGCCGACGAGATCGTCCTTGAGCCAGGTGAAGGTGTCGACGTTCTCGGCGGAGTCGATGGCGTAGGCGCCGGTGGTGCCGGTGTAACCGCCCCCGCCGCTGAGCAGCCACTGCATCGTCTCGGCCTGCGCCTCCTCGGGCCCGAGCGGCAGCGCGTAGGGGTACTTCACGCCCTCCGCCTTCAGTGCCTGCGCGTCGGCGGCGAGTTCGTTCCAGGTCTTGGGCGCGTCGATGCCCGCCTTGGCGAAGAGGGTCTTGTTGTAGAAGAGCACGCGGGTGGAGGCGGCGAAGGGAATGCCGTACTGCACGCCCTGCACCTGGCCGGCGGCGGCGAGCTGGTAGACGAGGTCGCCCTGGACGGGTATGGAGAGCACGTCGTCCGCCGAGTAGAGCAGCCCCTTGGCCGCGTAGTCGGCGTAGGCGCCGATCTGCGCCATGTCGGGCGGGTCGCCGGCCGCGACCATGTCCTTGACCTTGCGGTCGACGTCGTTCCAGGAGTAGACGCTGACGTCGACCTTCACCCCCTCGTGCGCCGCCTCGTACTCCTTGACGAGCTTGTCCCAGTACTTCCGGGAGCTGTTCGCCGAGCTGTCGCCGTAGTCGGCGGCGACCAGCTTCAGCGTCACCTCGTCCGAACTCCCGGTCAGGCCGCAGCCGCCCAGGGTCGCCGTCATGCCCAGTACGGACGCCACCGCGATCGTTGCTGTCCTACGCCGCCGCACTGCCAACCGCCTCAAGATCACTGATCGAAAAACTCTCGAAAGGTCATACATATTGCCGCCCTAAGGTCTACACCACGTGAGTGGACTAGACCTCTTGCGGGTCCTGGGGTCACACTGTCCCCCGTGAGACATGTCATCGCCCTCGACGTGGGCGGCACCGGGATGAAGGCCGCCCTGATCGGGGCCGAGGGCCGGCTGCTGTACCGGACCCGCCGCGCCACCGGGCGCGAACGCGGGCCGGACGCCGTGGTCGAGGGCATCCTCGACTTCGCCGCCGACCTGCGCTCCCACGGCGTCGAGCAGTACGGCGAGCCCGCGTCCGCCGCCGGCCTCGCCGTCCCCGGCATCGTGGACGAGGAGCGGGGCATCGCCGCCTACTCGGCCAACCTCGGCTGGCGCGACGTCCCCCTGCGCGACCTGCTCGCCGAGAGGCTGGGCTGCCCGGTCGCCCTCGGGCACGACGTACGCACCGGCGGCCTGGCGGAGGGCCGCATCGGCGCGGGCCGGGGCGCCGACCGCTTCCTCTTCGTCCCCCTCGGCACCGGCATCGCGGGCGCCATCGGCATCGGCGGCCGCGTCGAGGCGGGCGCGCACGGCTTCGCGGGCGAGATCGGTCACATCGTCGTACGGCCCGAGGGCGCCCCCTGTCCCTGCGGGCAGCGCGGCTGCCTGGAGCGGTACGCGTCGGCGGCGGCCGTCAGCGAGGCCTGGGCGACGGCCTGCGGCACCCCCGAGGCGGACGCCGCGGACTGCGCCAAGGCCGTCGTGTCCGGTGACCCGAACGCCGTACGCATCTGGCAGGACGCCATCGACGCCCTCGCCGACGGCCTCCTCACCGCCCTCACCCTGCTGGACCCGCGGACACTGATCATCGGTGGCGGGCTGGCCGAAGCGGGGGAAACGTTGTTCACACCGCTACGGGACGCCGTCCGCGAGCGGGTCACTTTCCAGAAGCTGCCGTCCGTGGTCCCAGCGGCCCTGGGGGACACAGCCGGCTGCCTCGGCGCCGGGCTCCTGGCCTGGGACCTCCTCACATCCACCGACAGCACGGAGGAATCAGCCTGATGGCACCCCACCCAGGGGCGCGGGGAACTGCGCGACCAGCCACATACGACCCGCACCCCGCAACCGGCAAGGGCCCCCTCATCCTGTCCGGCGCCAACGTGGTCCTCCCCACCGGAACCGTCGAGAACGGCCGGCTGTCCACCGACGGCACCCGCATCACCGCCACACCCTCACCCCACGCCCAGATGATCGACCTCACCGGCCACCACGTGGTCCCCGGCTTCATCGACATCCACAACCACGGCGGCGGCGGAGCCTCCTTCACCTCGGGCACCACGGACGACGTCCTCACCGGCATCCACACCCACCGCCTGCACGGCACCACCACCCTCGTCGCCTCCACCGTCACCGGCGACATGGACTTCCTCGCCCAGCGCGCCGGCCTCCTGTCCGAACTGGCCGAGCAGGGCGACATCGCGGGGATCCACTTCGAAGGCCCGTTCATCTCCCCGTGCCGCAAGGGCGCGCACGCGGAGGACCTGCTGCGCGACCCGGACCCCGCGGCCGTACGCAAGCTCATCGACGCGGCACGCGGCCACGCGAAGATGGTCACCCTCGCCACCGAACTGCCGGGCGGCATCGACTCCGTGCGCCTCCTCGCCGAGCACGGCGTCATCGCGGCGATCGGGCACACGGACGCGACGTACGAGCAGACGGTGGAGGCGATCGACGCGGGCGCCACGGTCGCCACGCACCTCTTCAACGCGATGCCGGCCCTCGGCCACCGCACCCCCGGCCCGATCGCCGCCCTCCTGGAGGACGAGCGGATCACGGTCGAGCTGATCAACGACGGCACGCATCTGCACCCGGCCTCCCTCCAGCTGGCGTTCCATCACGCGGGCGCGGGGCGGGTGGCGTTCATCACGGACGCGATGGACGCGGCCGGGTTCGGCGACGGCACGTACATGCTCGGCCCGCTGGAGGTCGAGGTCAGCGAAGGGGTGGCCCGGCTGGTGGAGGGCGGCTCGATCGCGGGCTCCACACTCACCCTGGACCGCGCGTTCCAGCGGGCGGTGACGGTGGACCGGCTGCCGGTTGCGGACGTGGTGACGGCCCTGTCCGTCAACCCGGCCAAGCTGCTGGGCCTCTACGACACCGTGGGCTCCCTGGAGCCCGGCAAGCTCGCCGACCTCGTCGTCCTCGACGCCGACTTCGCGCTCAAGGGCGTGATGCGCCGGGGTGAATGGGTGGTCGATCCCCAACTGGGGTGATGTGTCCCGCTGTTGAGGGCGGCGGTTGTCCTGGGAGACTGGATGGGCTCATTCAGTCTTCGGGGGAGGTCGGCCCAGGTGATCCTCACGGTCACGCTGAACACCGCTCTCGACATCACCTACCGCGTCCCGGCGCTCAGGCCGCACGCCTCGCACCGCGTGACCGAGGTGATCGAGCGGCCCGGCGGCAAGGGTCTGAACGTGGCCCGGGTCCTCGCGGCCCTCGACCACGAGGTGACGGTCACCGGCTTCACGGGCGGCGCCACCGGGCGGGTGCTCCAGGAGCACCTCACGGGTGTGCGGGGCGTGGTGGACGCCCTGGTCCCGGTGACCGGCGCCACCCGCCGCACGATCGCCGTCATGGACGAGCGGACCGGCGACTCGACCCAGCTCAACGAACCCGGCCCTACGATCACCCCCGCCGAGTGGGCGGCCTTCCAGGAGGCCTACGAGGATCTGGTCCCCGCCATGTCCGCGGTGGCCCTGTGCGGAAGCCTGCCGCCGGGTGTGCCGGTGGGGGCGTACGCCGGGCTGATCCGTACGGCCAGGGCGGCCGGGGTGCCGGTTCTGCTGGACACCAGCGGTGAGCCGCTGCGCCGCGGTGTGGCCGCCCGCCCGGACATCGTGAAGCCCAACGCGGACGAACTGGCGGAGCTGACCGGCTCCCACGAACCCCTGCGCGCCACCCAGGACGCCCGCCGCCGCGGCGCCCATGCCGTCGTCGCCTCCCTCGGCCCCGACGGCCTCCTCGCCGTCACCCCCGAGGGCCGCTGGCGGGCCACCCCGCCGGCCCGGGTGCACGGCAACCCCACCGGCGCCGGCGACTCCGCGGTCGCGGGCCTGCTGTCGGGACTGACCACCCACCTGCCCTGGCCGGACCGCCTGTCCCGCGCGGTCGCCCTGTCCGCGGCGACGGTCGTGTCACCGGTGGCGGGGGAGTTCGACCGGGGGGTTTATGAGGAGCTGGTGGGGCGGGTGACGGTGTCGCAGGAGGTCAGCGCGGCCTAGGAGTCGACCGGGCCTAGGACTTGACCCAGCCGTTCACCAGCCACGACTGGTCGAGGAGGGCGTCGCACTGGTTGCCCTGCTCGCAGGAGAGCTTGATGGTATTGGCGCCCTTGTTGAGCTGGACCCAGTTGTAGGTCTTGGTCCAGCCCTTCTCGTAGTCGCCCTCGGCGGCCTTCGCGTAGTTGTCCATGCCGACCGGCGTGGTGGAGGCCGTGCCGTTGATCGTGAGCGTGGCGGTGGCGTCCTTTCCGGGGACGCTGTAGCCGGTGTACAGGGTGTACTTGCCGGCCTTCGGGACCGTGGCCGACCACGTCACCGACGCCCCGACCTGGTTGAAGCCCTGCACGTAGACGCCGCCGTCGGCCTGGGCGCCCTTCACGGAGGTGGCGACGCTCGTGCCGCCCTCCAGGCGCATCGTCTTCGTGTCGGCCTTCGGCAGTTCCGCCGCCTCGCCCGACGACGAGTTCGACGGGGTGGGGTCGGAGCTCTGGGACGTCGTGGGCGTGCTCGACGAGTCGCCGCCGCCCGCGTCCTTGTTGTCGTCGCCGCCCGCCATCGCGATGCCGATGCCGATGACGACCGCGGCGACGACCGCGATCGCGCCGATCAGCAGGCCCTTGGTATTGGGGCCGCCCCGGCCGCCACCGCCGCTGTAGGACGGCTGGGGGCTCTGGGTGGTGGCACCGCCACCGCCGCCGGGGAAGGTCTCGGGGGCCGCGTAGTGCGCGCTGGGCTGCCCCGGGGCCTGCTGCGGGACCTGCCCGTAGGGGGCGGTCGCGGCGGCCTGCGGCTGCTGCTGTCCGTACTGGCGCTGCCCGACCGAGCGCGCTCTGTTGACGGAGCCGACCGAGCCGGGGTAGCCGTAGCCACCGGACGGCGGCTGGGCCCCGTTGGCCTGCCCGTCGGCGTAGAGGTAGCCGAACGGGTCGTCGTCCTCGGGCGTGCTCGCGCCGTTGTTGCCGGACGTCATCCCTTGGTACTCCTCGAACAGGTGCGGATCGGATGCGATACGTGGAGTCAGAATGGCGAGCCTACCCGCTCCCGCTGCCCCAAACGGGTGACTCGGATCGCATCAGCTCGCTGACCTGGGGATCAGCCGGCGCGTCTGTGTTGTTTGGGACGGGATCGTTTCTCGACGTACATCCGCTCGTCGGCCGACTTCAATACTTCGTCCGCCGTCATGCCGCAGTGTGCCCAGCCGATACCGAAGCTGGCGCCCACCCGCACGGCCCGTCCCTCGGCCCGGATGGGCTGGATGATCTCGTTGCGCAGCCGGACCGCGAGGTCCTGGGCATCGGCCTTGCCGAGCCCGTCCGCGAGGATCACGAACTCGTCGCCGCCGAGCCGGGCGACGGTGTCGCCGTCGCGCACGCACTGCGACAGCCGCCGGGCGACCTCGATGAGCACCGCGTCACCCGCGTTGTGCCCGAAGCGGTCGTTGATCGACTTGAAGCCGTCGAGGTCGCAGAAGAGCACCGCGAGCCCCTTGGTGCCGTCGTCGCGCTCCCCCTCGGGGGCGACGGTGTGCACATGGTGGTCGAAGCCGTCGAACGACTCCGCGCCCGGCCGGAAGTCGAAGCCGTGGCCGTTGACGTCGTAGGCGGGATGGCCGTAGGCCGCGTCGATGGACTCCAGGGCGGCCGGGTGGGTGGGCCGCTGGCAGAGCCGGGACGACAGGCGCGCGCGCAGTTCGGCGGAGTTCGGCAGGCCGGTGAGCGAGTCGTGGGAGGCGCGGTGGGCGAGCTGGAGCTCGCGGCGCTTGCGCTCCTCTATGTCCTCGACGTGGGTGAGGAGGAAACGCGGCCCGTCGGCGGCGTCGGCGACGACGGAGTTGCGCAGGCTGACCCAGACGTAGGTGCCGTCACGGCGGCCCAGGCGCAGTTCCGCGCGCCCGCCCTCGGCGGAGGTCCGCAGCAGCGTCCCTATGTCCTCGGGGTGGACGAGGTCGGAGAAGGCGTAGCGGCGCATCGCGGACGCGGGGCGGCCGAGGAGACGGCACAGCGCGTCGTTGGTGCGCAGGATCCGGCCGTGCTGGTCGCCGCCCATCTCGGCGATGGCCATGCCGGAGGGGGCGTACTCGAAGGCCTGCCGGAAGCTCTCCTCGCTGGCCCTGAGCGCCTGCTGCTCCCTTTCGAGCCTGACCAGTGCGCGCTGCATGTTGGCACGTAGACGCGCGTTACTGATCGCGATGGCGGCCTGGAAGGCGTACATCTGGAGCGCCTCGCGCCCCCACGCGCCCGGCCTGCGGCCGTTGCGCGGACGGTCCACGGAGAGCACGCCGATCAGCTCGCCGCACGAGCCGCCGCCCGGCGCCGCGGGGGTGAACATGGGCGCGAAGAGCCGGTCGGAGGGGTGCCACTCGTCCTCGAAGCGGGGCGCGGGCCCGTCGGTGTACCACTGCGGGACGTCGTCGTCGTCGAGGACCCAGCCCTCGGTGTGCGGTATGAAGACCAGGTCGCCCCAGTTCTCTCCCATGGAGAGGCGGCGCTCCCAGGACTCGCGGGAGCCGACGCGGCCGGTGATCAGCGATTCGGCGGCCTGGTTGCCGGAGAACGCGGCGACCACGAGATCGCCGTCGGGACGCACGAGGTTGACGCAGGCAAGCTCGTAGCCGAGGGCCTGGACCACGCCGTCGGCGACCGTCTGAAGTGTGTCCGCCAGGCTGCGGGCCGTGTTCATGTCGGCCATGACCTGGTGCAGTTGTCGCAGGGACGCAAGACGGACGTAGGGTTCCGACTCGCTCTCCATGCTCGCCCTCCCCCCGAGACCTCGCAGCGAATCAAGGGTTCTCATCGGCGTATCGTCAGTGCGCTTCGTAAGTGGAGCTTCCCCGCCACTGAATCACAGCGCGCTCCTCACTCGGTACACAGGGTCAACAATTACTGCCCCTTGTGACTCAAGTCACAGCGAAAGATGAACAATTGAGTGGGGTTTCTGCGGTTTACCAGTGCGCTTACTGAACGTAATTTTTGTGCTCGGTCGGGAGACCTAGGTCCGGTCTCGGGCGAAGGCCCGATGTGGTGCGTGCAGGACGGACACTAGCGTTTCCGGCGTGCCCCACACTCCCTCCGTCACCTCGCCCCCGATGATCCCCGCGCCCGCCTCCGGGCATCCTGTGGGGGTGAGCAACGACGAGTTCCGCACCGCCCTGTCCCGGCTGGCCGCCGGCGTGGTCCTGGTGACCGCGTTCGAGGCCCCGCTCGACCCCGAGGGCCCGAAGGGCGAGGACGTCGGCATGACGGCGACGGCGTTCATGTCGGTCTCCCTGGACCCGCCCCTGGTACTGGTCAGCCTGCGCAACGGCTCCCGCATGGACGACCTGCTGGACGAGCAGCCCCTGTGGGCGGTGTCGGTCCTCTCCGAGAGCCAGCGGCACATCGCCGGCCGCTTCGCCATGAAGGGCCGCATCAGCGACCGCCTCCTCTTCGAGGACATCCCCTACGTCCGTGGCGCGGCGACCGGCGCCCTTCTCGTGGGCGGCGCCCTGGCCACCCTGGAGTGCCGCACGGAACAGCGCGTGCCGGCCGGCGACCACACCCTCGTGATCGGCCGCGTCCTGACGGCGTCCCTCCCCAGCGCGGACGGCGGACCGCTCACGTATTTCCGGGGCCGCTACCGGCAGTTGGGGTGACCTTCACCCGGCCGGGCCCCCGGAATTCGCTCGCCCCGCCGTGATTCGCCTGCTTAGGGTGCGCGCATGACGACGCCCTCCGGACTCCGCCTCGAAGAGATCACCCCCCGCACCTTCGAGGCCGCGATCGGCATCCGGGTCCGCCCCGAGCAGGAATTCGCGGTCACCTCCGTGGTGAAGTCCCTCGCCGAGGCCTACGTTCATCCGGACACCGCCTGGCCGCGCCTGATCCTCGACGGGGACCGTCCGGTCGGCTTCCTGATGGCCTTCTTCGACATCGACTGGCGTGACGACGGCACCCTCTTCCGCTCCGGCCTGTGGCGCCTCAACATCGCGGCGGACGCGCAGGGCCACGGCTACGGCCGGTTCGCCGTGGAGTCCGTCGCCGCCGAGATCCGCCGCCGGGGCGGCAAGGAGTTCCACGTCACCTGGCACCCCGGCCCCGACGGCCCGGAGAACTTCTACCTGCGGCTCGGCTTCCGGCCCAACGGCGAGACGGTCGAGGGCGAGACGGTGGGCGTGCTGGAACTGGGCGCCTCCTGAAGAAGCTCGACGTCCAGCACGGCGAGACGGTCCGGGTCCGTGGTGATGTCGATCACGGTGATCCGTTCGTCCACGACGGTGAAGGAAAGGACACGGTCCATCCGGCCGTCGACGAACACCGCCATGCCCGTGCGGCCGTCCACCAGAGCGGGTACGGGGACACCCGCCCCCCGGGAGAACCGGCTCGCGCCCCGGGCCACCGCCGCCGCACCCGTCGTCACCCCGACCTCGGTACGCGCCACGACGTCCGGATCGAGGACCGCGACCAGCGCGTCGAACTCCCCCGCCCGCGCGGCGGCGAGAAACGCGTCGACGACCTCCCGCTGCCGGGCCAGGTCGGCGTCGGGCGCCTGGGCGCCCCGCACCCGGCGCCGGGCCCTGCTGGCCAGCTGCCGCGCCGCCGGCGGGGACTTCCCGACGACGGCCGCGATCTCGTCGTAGGACACCGCGAACAGGTCGTGCAGCACGAACGCCAGCCGTTCGGCGGGCGTGAGCGTCTCCAGTACGACGAGCAGGGCGCCCCCGACCGAGTCCGCGAGCAGAGCGTCCTGCTCGGGGTCGGGGACGGGTCCGGGTCCGGGACCAGGGCCGGGGCCGGTGGTCGTGCCGGGGCGCTGCGGTGCGGTCTCCAGTGGTTCCTCCGCGCGGGAGCGGCGCGAGCGCAGCATGTCGAGGCAGACCCGGCCGACCACCGTCGTCAGCCAGCCCCCGAGGTTGTCGATCCGCCGCGCGTCCGTACGGCTCAGCCGCAGCCAGACCTCCTGGACCGCGTCGTCGGCCTCGGTGACCGACCCGAGCATGCGGTGCGCCACGGCCCGCAGATGCCCGCGGTGCGCCTCGAAACGCTCGGCAAGGAAGTCGTCGTAGCCCATGGTCACTGCCCCTCGTCACGGTCCGTCCGTCGTCGGTTGGTTGACGGGTGACGCGGAGGAGATGTGACACGGGGGCGTGGCGGGTGTCCGGCCGGTCCGGCCGGGGGCGGTGGCTCTAGCCCCAGCCCTGGCCCGAGCGGCCCCGCTTCGTGTCCGAGCGCTGCTTCTTCTCCCGCAGCCGGCGTTCGTTGATGCCGCGCGGGATGCGGGTGGCCCTGCGGGGCTTGGGCGGCGGGGCCGTCGCCTCGGCGAGGAGGGAGGCCAGGCGTACCGCGGCGGTCTCGCGGTTGCGCCACTGGGAGCGGTGCTCGGAGGAGCGGACGGTGACGACACCGTCGACCAGCCGCCCCGCGAGTTTGGCCAGGGCCCGCTGCTTCCACACCTCGGGCAGCGCCTCGGTCTTCGCGAGGTCGAAGCGCAGCTCGACCTGGGAGTCGCTGGTGTTGACGTGCTGTCCGCCCGGACCGGACGACCGCGAGAAACGCCACATGAGCTCGGCCTCGGGAAGCGAGACGGAGCCGCGAATACTGAGTTTTCTGGGGGACGAACCCCCAGACCCCCGCTGAGGACCGGACATGCCGTCCATGTTCCCCTCTCTGTCCGGTCCACGTCACGCGAATATCGCCACGGACCGGCAACCATCGGCTCGGTCCACCGGCTCGGTAAAGAAAGTAAAGACACCAGGAACCTTCGGCACCCCTCTCGGCGTTCATGGAGGTAGCTGTAGCTTCATGTCCGTACTGCCGTACATAAACGAGGGAAGGGACTCCCAACAATGGCTGTAAGCCTGTCCAAGGGTGGCAACGTCTCGCTCACCAAGGAGGCTCCGGGCCTGACCGCCGTCACCGTGGGCCTCGGCTGGGACGTCCGCACCACCACCGGCACGGACTTCGACCTCGACGCCTCCGCGATCGCGGTCAACCCTCAGGGCAAGGTCTACTCGGACGCCCACTTCGTGTTCTTCAACAACAAGCAGACCCCGGACCAGACCATCGTCCACACCGGTGACAACCGCACCGGCGAGGGCGCCGGCGACGACGAGGCGATCAACGTCAACCTCGCCGGCCTCCCGGCCGACGTCGACAAGATCGTCTTCCCGGTCTCGATCTACGACGCGGAGAACCGCTCGCAGAACTTCGGCCAGGTCCGCAACGCCTACATCCGCATCGTCAACCAGGACGGCGGCACCGAGATCGCCCGCTACGACCTGTCGGAGGACGCGGCGACGGAGACGGCCATGGTCTTCGGCGAGCTCTACCGCAACGGCGCGGAGTGGAAGTTCCGCGCGGTCGGCCAGGGCTACGCCTCCGGCCTGGTGGGCATCGCCCAGGACTTCGGCGTCAACGTCTGACGGACACCGCGCTTGCGGGGACCCCTGGCTCCGGCCGGGGGTTCCGGCGTTTTCGGGGGTATCTTGCCCCGCGTGATCCTCACCCCCCTTCCCGTCACCCCCGACCGTGACATCCCGGCCCCGCTCCTCACCGAGCTCACCGCGCTCTACGCCGCCGACCGTGAGTTCCAGGCCCTCAGCGGCGACTTCCCCGACCCGGACGACATCCGGCCGGAGCAGGTGGCGACCGCGTTGGCGGCGGAACTGTCGAACCCGGACGTGGAGGTACTGCTCGCGCGGAGCGAGGGGCGCCTGACCGGGATCGCGATCACCCTCGCCCGGCACCCCGACCCGGCCGACCCGGACCCGTGGATCGGCCTGCTGATGGTGGACACGAACGTCCGGCGGCAGGGCCACGGACGGCAGCTGGCGTCCCGGGTGGAGGACCGCTTCCGCGGCGCGGGCCGCACCGCCGTCCGCCTCGCCGTCCTCGACGGCAACGACCGCGCCCTCGCCTTCTGGACCGCCCTCGGCTACGAGCCGATCGCCCACCGCCCGGACCGCGAACGCGGCCGCCCGTGCACGGTGCTGCGCAAGCGACTGGTCGAGTCCTGACCGGTGCCTGTCACCGCTTCGCCGGCTTCCCCTCGCCGTACAGCCAGTCCGCCCAGATCGCGTCGAGGTCCTCGCCGGGGGCCTGCTTCTCCACGTACGCCGTGAAGTCGGCGGTGTCCGCGTTGCCGTGGCGGTGGGTGGTGTGCCAGCCGCGGACGATGGCGCGGAAGGTGTCGTCGCCCACCGCCCGGCGGATCTGGTGGAGGACCATCGCGCCGCGCTGGTAGACGGGGCTGTCGGAGAGGTGCGCGGCGCTGGTGGGCTCGGCGGGCGGGAAGGACCAGAGGTCCTCGTAGGTGTTCTCGCCGTCGTCGTACAGCGCGTCGAAGGTCTGCTGGGCGGTGTCGCCGCCGTGGTCCTCGGACCACAGCCACTCCGCGTAGGTGGCGAAGCCCTCGTTGAGCCACATGTCCCGCCAGGTCTTCGGGGTGACGGAGTTCCCGTACCACTGGTGGGCGAGTTCGTGGACGAGGAAGGCGGTGTCGGGGGCGCCGGGGAAGACGGGACGGTTCTGGGTCTCCAGGGCGTAGCCGACGTCGGGGGCGTGGTCGACGACGGCCCCGGTGGAGGAGAAGGGGTACGGGCCGAACACGGACTCCGCCCACTTCATGACCTCGGGGATCCGGGCGAGCACCTTCCGGCTCGCCCTGTCCTCCGCCGGGTCCACGGCCACGTACACCGGCAGGCCGTCCGGGGTGCTGGAGCGGCGGACGGTGTAGTGACCGATCGCGAGTGTGGCGACATAGCTCGCCATGGGCTCAGCCGTGTGCCAGGTGGAGGTGGTACGGCCCTGGGTGGTCGTCTCGCCGGTCGGTTCCCCGTTGGACACGGCTCGCAGGTCCTGCGGCACGGTCACCGCGAGGTCGTACGTCGCTTTGTCGGAGGGGTGGTGGTTGCCGGGGAACCAGGCCATCGAGCCCGTCGGCTCCCCGAGGGCGAGCGCGCCGTCCGACGTGGGCAGCCAGCCCTCCCGGGAGCCGTCCGGGTCGGTGATCGTCTCCGGGGTGCCGGAGTAGCGGACGGTGACGCGGAAGGTGCCGCCCTTGTCGAGGTCGTCGCGCGGGCGGACGGTGAGCTCCTGGCCGGTGCGGTTCCAGCGGGCGCCGGTGCCGTCGACGGTGACCTTGCCGACCGTCATGCCCTTGAGGTCGAGGTCGAAGGCGGAGAGGTCCTGGGTGGCACGGGCGGTGATCGTCGCCGTGCCGGTGAGGTGGGGCCGGCCGCCGTCGCGGGTGTAGGCGAGGGTCAGGTCGTAGTGGCTGACGTCGTATCCGCCGTTGCCCGCCTTGGGGAAGTACGGGTCGCGCAGTCCCGCCCCACCGGGGGTGCCCTGGACGCCCGTCCCGCCGCACGCGGTGAGCAGGAGGGCGAGGGCCATGGGCGTGGAGGCGGGGACGAGCCGTGCGGAGCGGGATCGGGTGGCCACGGCTGTGATCCTATGAGGAACGCCTTGAGGACCCCGTGACACCATCACGTACGTGCTCGACATCGGCTACGCCCTCTCCAACCGCTTCCCGGACCCCCCGCAGACGGACTACCGCCGCGCGGACGTCCACGCGCTGCGCCACGACCTGTTCTGCGGTGACGTCTACCTCGCCGACACCAAGGCGGACCGGGAACTGTCCACATCCTGGGGATGGGTACCGGTGCTCGACTTCGCGTGGGCGCTGTGCGACATC
This sequence comes from Streptomyces lincolnensis, assembly GCF_001685355.1. Taxonomy (GTDB): domain Bacteria; phylum Actinomycetota; class Actinomycetes; order Streptomycetales; family Streptomycetaceae; genus Streptomyces; species Streptomyces lincolnensis. The sequence goes on from NZ_CP016438.1 coordinate 4,624,000, forward strand.
GTGGAACAGATCGACCGCGACCCCGCCGGCTCCCGCGCCTCCCGCCCCCAGCGCGCCGAACTCGACTTCACCGAGTCCACCGACCGCATGCTCTTCGAGCGCCGCTTCGGGTGGGTGGACATCGAGGCCGACTGGATGCCGGCGGAGGAGCCACCCCTGACCTTCTCCCACACCGAACTCCGCCGCGAGGCCCGCGACTTCCTCCAGGACCTCGTCGCCGACCTCAGCGACCTCCACGACGACCTGGCCGAGAACCCGGCGATCTGGTCCCTCCAGGCGCGCTTTCCGCGGGTGCGCTGAAGCCGGGTCCCGGGCCCCGGGCCCTACAAGGGCTCCCTCATCACGCCTCCCCCGTCACCCTCACCCCTTCCCCGTCACCCCGTTACCCCTCCACCCGAATCCCCAACTCCCCCGCCAGCACCGGCGCCAGGTCCAGCAGTTGACCCGTGCTGATCACCGCCCCCCGCAGACGGTCCACCCCGCGGGCGATCTCCAGGGAAGCGGCGCCGCGGAGGTCCACATCGGTCAGGGTCGCGGCGGTGAGGTCGGCGGCCTTGAGGGTGCAGTCGAGGAACTCCACGCGTTCCAGGCGGGCGCCGCCGAAGTCGGGTTCGACCAGGACGCAGCTCTCGAAGACGACGTCCCGGAGGCGGGCCGTGCGCAGGTTCATGTAGTCGATCTTGCCGCCGCGGATGACGACCCGTTCCAGGACCGCTCCGTGGAGCTGGGTGCCGCCCAGGCGGGCGTCGAGGATGTGGACGTCGCGGAAGGTGGCGTCGGCGAGGTTGGTGCCGACCCCTCTCAGGCCCGTGAGGACGGAGTCCAGGAAACGGGCGCGGGAGAGCCGGGTCTCGTCCAGCGCGCAGCCCGTCAGCGCGCAGTCCATGAAGCGGGCGCCGCCGCCGTCCTGCCCGGCGAGGTCCAGCTCCTGGAAGTCCAGCCCGTCGTAGTCCCCGTCCGGCTCCAATCCCCCTGCGCTGTACGGCTCCAGGGGCGGCAGCCGCACCTCCGGCCGCCGCGCCGCCTTCACCCCGGTCCCGCCGGCCCGGCCCGGCCCACCGGCCCCACGGCCACCCCCGCTCCCGCCCGACCCGCCCACCGCTCGCCTCGTCATGCCCCCATGCTGCACCCCGCCACTGACAATCCCCCTGACCTGCGACAACACCCCCCATGTCACATTCCGGCCCGCTCAATCAGTCGTAGATACAGCACGCAGAGAGGCAACCAGGACCAACGAGGACCCCCGCCCCGACCCGAAGGAGATCCCACCCATGCACCGCATCACCGTCATCGGCGGCGGCTTCGCCGGCCTGACCGCGGCCATCACCGCCGCCGAGGCGGGCGCCAAGGTCACCGTCTACGAGGCCCGCCACACCCTCGGCGGGCGGGCCCGGACCGCCGAGGGGCCGTATCGGACGAACGACGGGCCGCACGCCCTCTACAGCGGCGGCCCGCACTGGTCCTGGCTCCGGCAGCGGAATCTGATCGGCCCCCTCGCGCCCATCCCCCCGCTGGAGGCGGCCCGGCTGCGGCTGCGCCACAAGGACACGCTCCGCCGCACCCCGCCGTTCGCGATGGTCAAGCTGCTGCGCCACAGCGCCCGGCAGGCGCCCGTGGACAGGGACTTCATGTCCTGGGCGACCGAACAGGCGGGCGAGGAGGGTGCGCGGGCCGCCGCCCACTACTCGGCCGTCGCCCTGTTCCATCACGACCCGGGCGCCCTGTCCGCCGCGTTCGTGCAGGAACGGCTGCGGCGGGCGACCAAGCTGCCGCCGGAGGCCCACTATCCGTGCGGCGGCTGGGGCAATCTCATCGACCGGATGGCCGCCCGCGCCTGGAACCTCGGCGTCCGCATGGAGACCCTGTCCCGTGTCGACACACTGCCCACGGACACTCCCGTCGTCGTCGCCACCTCCCTCGACGCGGCCCGCCGTCTCCTCGGCGACGACTCGCTGACCTGGGCGAGCGGTCGTACGACACTGATCGACCTGGCCGTCCGCGCCCGGCGCGGCGACGCCTTCGCCGTCTCCGACCTCGACGCCCCCGGGTGGATCGAACGGTTCACGGCCCAGGACCGCTCCCTCGCCCCCGCCGGCGAGCAGCTGATCCAGGGCCAGATCCCGATCGCCCCGCACGAGTCGAAGGCGCACGGCGTCGCCCGCGCCGAACACCTCCTCGACCTGGCCTACGAGGGCTGGCGGGAGCGGGTCGTATGGCGCCGGGAATCCGTGGCGAACGGCCGTACCGGTGCCGTGGACCTGCCGGGCACGAGCTGGCGGGACCGGCCGGCGATCGACCGCGGCGACGGTGTCTACCTGGCCGGCGACCAGGTCGCCGCGCCCGGTGTGCTCTCCGAGGTCTCCTTCAACAGCGCCCTCACCGCAGTGTCGTTGGCCCTCGGCCGGAGCCACCTTGACCTCAAGCATGCTTGAGGTTGAAGAGTGGACCCCACGGAGAACGGCGGCCCGCCGACACCACGTCACCGCCACCTCCGCGGCACCCGCCGTGCGACAACGACCGATGGGGGACCCCGATGCGCGCCATCCGCCTGCACACCTTCGGCCCGGCCGAGAACCTCACCCTGGAGGAGGTCGAGGCCCCCCGGCCGGGCCCCGGCCAGGTCCGTATCGCCGTGGCCGCGGCCGGCGTCCACCTCCTCGACACGGCCCTGCGCGAGGGCATGCGGGGCCCGCTGCCCGAACCTCCGGTCCTGCCCACCATCCCGGGCCGCGAGGTCGCGGGCACGGTCGAGTCCCTCGGCGACGGCGTCGGCGGCCTGTGGCTCGGCAAGCGCGTGGTCGCCCACCTCGGCTTCGCCCCGGGCGGCTACGCCGAACTCGCCGTCACCGACGTCGACCGCGTCCACGAGATCCCCGCGAACCTGGACGCCGCCCAGGCCGTGGCCATGATCGGCACGGGCCGTACGACCATGGGGATCCTCCAGTTCGCCGAGCTCGGCCCCGACTCGGTGGCCGTGGTCCCGGCCGCGGCGGGCGGCATCGGCACCCTGCTCGTTCAGTACGCGAAGAACGCCGGCGCCACCGTCGTCGGCCTCGCCGGCGGCCCCGCGAAGACGGCCCTCGTCGAGCGGAACGGCGCGGACCTCGCCGTCGACTACAAGAACCCGTCCTGGCCCGACAAGGTCCGCGCCCACCTCGGCGGCCGGCCCGCCACCGTCGTCTTCGACGGCGTGGGCGGCGACATCGCCCGCGAGGCGGTGGCCCTCCTCGGCCCCGGCGGCCGGCACATCGTCTTCGGCTGGTCCGGCACGGGCCTGCACGACGGCGAGCCCTACCTCGTCGACGGCCTCTCCGAACAGGTCCTCGGCCCCACGATGATGCACAAGGCCGGCGGCCCCAACCCCATCCGCACCCTGGAACTCCGCGCCCTCACCGAAGCCGCCGCCGGCCACCTCACCCCGGCCGTCCACCGCTTCCCCCTCACCGAGGCGGCAGCCGCGCACCGGGCCCTGGAGAACCGCGGCACGACCGGCAAGGTGGTACTGGAGCCATGACCTCACGGGAAGGGGCGGACCCGAGATCCGGGCCCGCCCCTTCCCTTCATCCGGCACGTTCGCCGGCTCGTTCATCCGGCTCGTCGGTCCGGCTCGTCGGTCCGGCTCGTCGGTCCGGCTCGTTCATCCGGCCCGTTCGTCCGCATCGCCTCAGCGGCTCACTTGGCGACCGCCTTCGTCGCCTTGCTCACCGCCGACCCGTCCGTGTGGCCAGTCCGGCGCGCGATCACCTTGACGGTGATCTTCTTGCCCCGCTGCGCCGCCTTCAGCACCAGCGAGGACTTCGTCGCCCCGCTGACCGCCTTGCCGTTCGCGTACCACTGGTACGCGTACGAGGTCGCCGCCGGACTCCATGTCCCCGGGGACGCCTTCAGCGTCCTGCCGACCTTCGCCGTCCCGCTGATCACCGGCACCTTGGTCGCCCTGGGCGCGTCCCCCTTGGCGACGCTCACCGCCGCCGAGGTCGCCGTCCCGCCGGTCCAGCCGTCCCTGACCGCGGTGACGGTCACGGCGAGCTTCTTGCCGACCAGCGAGGCGGGGACGGTGTACGTCGACGTCGTGGCACCGGATATCGCCTTGCCGTCCGCCTTCCACTGGTACGTGTACGACGTCGGCGCGGCCGACCAGTTCCCCGGCGTCGCGGTGAGTTTGGCCCCCGTCCTGGCCGTCCCGGTGACCTTGGGCGCCGCCGTGTTCTCCAGCACGGGCCGGGGGGTGACGGTGAAGGTGCCGCGCGGGAACTCCCAGCCGCGGGTGAGCACGCTGACGTTCCAGGTGCCGGTCGCCGCGCCCGTCAGGTCGAGGGTCGCGGTCACCGTCCGGTTGTCCGCGGAGACCGAGTCGGCCTTCGCCGTGACCGTCTTCCCGGCCTGGCCGAGCCGTACGGTGACGTCCGGGCCGAGCGCGGTCCCGGTGACCGTCACCCTCACCTTGCCGCCGGCCGCCCCGGTGTCGGGGCCGACCGCGGTGACGGCCGTCTCCTCGGTGCCGCACGGCGCGGACGTGCAGGTCAGCTTGGCGCTGTAGGCCGTCGCGGACGCCTTCTCGGGCAGGCCGAGGAGGAACACCGTCGGCGTGCTCTGCCCGGACGAGCCGAGCGCGTCGCAGTCGTAGCCCTCAGGGATGTAGTGCGTGCAGCCGTTGGCCCAGGTCGTCGTGTTGTACAGCACGGGCACCGCCGTGGTGGTGGCGCCGGCGGTGTCCTTGATGTCGGTCTCGAAGCGGTCGAACCCGGCCGTCGGCAGCGCCGCGCACACCGCCGTGTGCGACTCGTCCAGCGTGCCGGTGACCGGCCCGTACCCGTAGGCCACGGACGGCACCTCGGCGCACTCCGGCGCCGGACCGTCGGCGGTGGCGATGCGCAGCGCGTCCAGCCGGTACTCGGGCGCCGCCTTCATCGTGGCCGGGGTCTGCACCAGGACCTGATGGGTGGTGGACCCGGTGACCGCGCAGGAGGTGTTGCGGAAGGAGCACTCCACCCGGCCGTCCCCGGCGACGACCGCCGAGTTGGCGGTGCCGAGGGCGTCCCGCACGTTGACGTGCACGACGTCGGTGTCCGCGCCGGTGGTCACCTGGCGGCAGTCGAGCGTGCCGGGGGCGCCGTACGCGCTCCGCACGGAGGGCCCGCCGACCTTGGCCGCCGCGTTCGCCGTGCAGCCCGCCGAGGCGGCGCTCGCGGTGACGTCCCGCCGGGTCAGGGTGTACGTGGCGGTCTCGTCCCGGCCGTTCACCAGCACAGTGTGGGCCTTGCCCGGGGTCAGCGAGCAGATGGTCCAGCCGTTGGTGGTGGCGTACCGCTCGCAGACGCGCCTGCCGTCGGAGTCCAGCACCGAGAACCCCGCCGAGGCGGTCCCGGAGGTCGCGACCAGCTGGAACACCTCGGCCTTGGTGTGCGCGTCCGCCGGGATGCCCAGGCAGTGCGAGAAGACGCCGCCGCCCGTGGTCAGCGTGGCCTTGGCGCCACCCGCGGCGAAGCTGCCGGCGGGCAGGACGGGGCAGCCCTCGGCGACGTCGGTGCGGTGGAAGGCCACCGCGTACGCGCCGGTCGCCGTGTCCCCGCCGTCCTCGGTGTGCACGAGCGCCCGGTAGGGCGCCTCACCGGTGAGGGCGCAGTCGCCGCCGCGCAGCTTGTCCTCGCCGCACTGCGGGGTGCCGGTGCGGTCCAGCACCTCCACCTCGGGAGTGAGCCCGGCCGAGGAGAGCGAGGTGAGCGCGGCGATCCGGGCGCCCTGCGGGACGTCCAGCGCCAGGCAGTCGTACTGCCCGACCGTGCTCAGCTCGCCCCGGTGCAGGCCCGTCCCGGTCGCCACGCACCCGGCGTCGGAGGCCCGGTCGAGGACGACCAGCCCGGCGCGGGTGTCACGGAAGGGGGAGCTGCCGTCGTCGACGACGGCCGTGTAGGTGCCCGGCGTCCTGATCCGGCACGGGTCGGCCCCGAACCGGCACACGCTCAGCCCGCCCGCGTCGTACACGCGGGCCACCCCCACCTCGCGGCCCTCGCTCACGGAGTGCACGGTGTACGGGCCCGCCGCGCCGGCGGTGAAGGTGAAGCACGGGTTGGCGGTGAGGTCCTGCGGCTCCAGCACGCCGTACGGACGCACGGGAGCGGTGGCGCAGCCCCGCGGGTCGTCGAGGCGGCGCACCTTGACGCCGTACTGGGCGGGGAAGCCGCTCTCCGCGCGCGAGACGGTGGAGACGACCCGGTAGGGGCCGTCGCCGGGAAGGACGCAGCTGTCCTCGTCGTTCTCCGGGAACCGCTCGCAGATCCGGGCGCCGGTCGCGTCGGTGATCCAGGCGAGGGAGTCGCCGTAGGTCTTCGAGCCGTGGGTGAGCCGGATGCGGTCGCCGCCGCTGCCCTCGAAGGGCTGGCAGTCGACCTCGACCCGACTCACGGTCGTCCGGACGACGTCCAGCTGATCCCAGTGGGTGCCGACGGGGTCCGCGCAGCCCTTGGCCGAGCCGAGCGGCACGAAGGTGACGTTGGTGGCCTTGTCCTCCCAGTCGGTGTTGAGGACCTTCAGCGTGTAGGTGCCGACCGCGGGCACCGCGCACATGCCGGAGGTGGTGTACCCGTCGCCGTAGCAGTCCACCTGATCGCCGTCGGCGGCGATCAGCTGCCTGGTCAGCGTGTTGCCGCTGTCGTCGAGGGCCGGTGCCAGATACAGGCCCGGCGTCTCGACCGTGACGGTGTAGCAGACGCTCGCGTCGGGTGCCACGGTCGCCCTGCCGACGGCGTCGCCCGGGTCACCGAAGGGCGCGAGCGCGAGCGGCGCGCACGCCTCGTCGGCGGCGACCGCGGGGCTCACCCCGGTCAGGGTCAGCAGTGGGGCGAACAGTGCGAGAAGAGCGGCGAGGACGGCGGTCCTGCCACGTCTCGCAGGTGGACAGGAGTCGTCGTCCGACATGGAATCCCCCCTGGAACAGTGGTCGTTGAGGCGATCGTCGCACACAGATGCGACACAGCACTCGCGCGTTTCCAGGGACGAAAGTTACGCCGGTGGCACCCGGCGATGTCGTCAGTGCCGCCCGGCGATACGGTCGGCGACCCGGGCCAACCGGGACGACCCCACCCCCGGCTCGGCCAACTCCCGCCGATCCGCCGACCGATACGCCGCGTACAACCCCCGCACCCCCACCCACCGCAACGGCTCCGGCTCCCACCGCCGCACCTTGTGCCCCACCCACGGCAACTCCGTCAGCTCCGTCCGCCCACCCTGCCCGGAGTCCCGCTGCACCAGATCCCGCAGCGTCCGAGCCGCGAGATTCGCCGTGGCCACGCCCGAGCCGACGTAGCCGCCGGCCCAGCCGATCCCGGTGGACCGGTCCAGGGTGACCGTCGCGCACCAGTCGCGCGGGACGCCCAGCACGCCCGACCAGGCGTGCTCGATCCGCACCCCGGCCAGCGCCGGGAAGAACCGGACGAGGGTCTCCCGCAGGGCCTCGACCGTCGCCTCCTGCGTGCGCCCGTCGTTGTCGGTGCGCGATCCGAAGCGGTACGGCACGCCGCGGCCGCCCAGCGCGATCCGCCCGTCGGCGGTGCGCTGCGCGTACATGTAGACGTGCGCCATGTCGCCCAGCGCCTGACGCCCCTCCCAGCCGACCGTCTCCCACTGCGCGTCGGTCAGCGGCTCGGTCGCGATCATCGAGGAGTTCATCGGCAGCCAGGTCCGCCGCTGCCCCTTCAGCCCCGCGGTGAAGCCCTCGGTGCAGCGCAGGACATAGGGGGCGCGGACCGTGCCGTAGGGCGTCACCGCGTGCTTGGCCCTGATCTCCGTCACCGTGGTCCGCTCGTGGATCGTGACCCCCAGCGCCTCCACGGCCGCCGCCAGCCCCTTGACCAGCTTCACCGGATGCACCCGCGCCCCGTGCGGCGTCCAGCTCGACCCCACCGCGTCCGCCACCCGGATCCGCTCGGCGGTCTCCCGGGCGCCGTACAGCTCACGGTCCTTCTCGCCGTACGACAGCTCATGGGCGTGGAAGGCATTCAGCCGCGCCAACTGCGCCGGAGTACAGGCGATTTCGAGGACGCCGCCCTTGTGGACATCCGCCTCGATGCCCTCCTCGTCCGCCGCCCGCACGACCTCGTCGACGGTGTCGTTCATCGCCCGCTGAAGCCGTACGGCGGCCTCGTGGCCGTGCAGCTTCGCGTACCGGTCCCGGCCCGCGACGCCGTTGTACAGCCAGCCGCCGTTGCGCCCCGAGGCGCCGTAGCCGCAGAACTTCCGCTCCAGGACGACGATCCGCAGGAAGGGCACCGCCTTCTTCAGGTAGTACGCGGTCCACAACCCCGTGTACCCGCCACCCACGATCACGACGTCCGCGGACACGTCACCGTCCAGCGGGTCCCGCATCGCCGGGATGCCGTCGTCCGCGTACCAGAAGGAGATGCCACCGTTGACGACACCGCTCACCGAGCTGCTCATGGCGGGAAGTCAGCCCCTGCCGGCGGCCGCTGTCTCCTTCGGATTCCGCACTTTCCGGCGCCCCCTGGCCAGCGGGTAGCACCCGAAACCGATCAGCACGGAGACGAAATGCCCGAGATCGGTGAAGGTACGCCCGGTCACCAACGGCACCCCGTACACCAGGAGGACGACGAAGACGTACGCGTACCGCCAGCGCACCGGGATCCGGTAGGCGAGCACCGCCACCACCCCCGCCAGCGCGTAACTCACCCCGACGTCCAGGGTGTTGACCGCCGAATCCGGCGCCATCCCGTGCCTGATCCCCCACAGCAGCGCCCCCTCGCTGATCAGCGTGGCCAGCACATGCGCGGCCCCGCACACCACCAGCCACCGCACGGTCCCCAGCCACCGCTCCACCGGCGCGTGGAAGACCGAGTACAGGACGGCGTACGGCAGCCAGTAGCCGCCCTCGATCCACATCGCGCCGGCGACCAGCACCCGCACCGGATTGTCGGACAGCTCGTGGAGGTTGGTGGACCGCTGCCGCAGGAACTCCTCCTCGAACTCCGGCGACATACGGTGCAACGCCACCGACGTCACGAACAGGACCGCCAGCCACACATAGGTGCCCGGGGCGCCACGGACGTACGTCCACACCCTGTGGAAACCCCGGCGCATACCCATGAGCCGATTCACGCACGCCGATAGGGTCCGAAGCGTGATCGACATCCCGGAGGAGTTCGCGGCTGCACAAGAGCTCTACAACGGCGCCGAGGGACGAACCTTCGTCACCGCCCTGCCCGAACTGGCCGCCGGCTTCCTGGACCGCTGGGACCTGCGCCTGGACGGACCCGCCATGCACGGCGTCGCCGCCCTCGTCCTCCCGGTCGTCCGCCGTGACGACGACACCCCGGCCGTACTGAAACTCCAGCTCCCCGACGACGAGACCGAGGGCGAACCGGTCGCCCTGCGCGCCTGGAACGGCCACGGAGCCGTCCGCCTCCTCGACCACGACCAGGCCACCGGCACCATGCTCCTGGAACGCCTGGACCCCACCCGCATGCTGTCCCACCTCCCCGACTCCCGCGAGGCCGTCCGGATCATCGCCCGCCTGCTCGCCCACCTCACCGCGACCCCCGCACCACCGGAACTGCGCCGCCTCGGCGACCTCGCCCGGGACATGCTCGACGAGACCACCCCGACGACCCTGTCCCGCATCCCCGACCCCGGCGACCGCCGCCTGATCGCCGACTGCGCGGCAGCCCTGCGCGACGTCGCGGCCGAACCCGGCGACCGCCTCCTGCACTGGGACCTCCACTACGAGAACGTCCTCGCCTCCACCCGCGCCCCCTGGCTCGCCATCGACCCCAAACCCCTCGCCGGCGACCCCGGCTTCGAACTCCTGCCCGCCCTGTGGAACCGCTACGACCCCGCCGAAACCCGCTGGCGCTTCGACGCCATGACCGACCACCTCGGCCTCGACCGCGCCCGGGCCCGCGCCTGGACCCTCGGCCGCGTCCTCCAGAACACCCTCTGGCACCTGGAGGACGACGAACCGCCCCCACCCGAACACCTCGAAATCGCCAGGCGCCTGCGCCGGTACGGCGGCTAGCTTGACCCCATGATTCGCACCGCCACCCCCGCCGACGTCCCCGTCCTCCACACCCTCATCCGCGAACTCGCCGAGTACGAACGGGCCCTGGACGAGGTGCGGGCCACCGAGGACCAACTGACACAGGCCCTCTTCGGCGAACACCCGGCCGCCCACGCCCACCTCGCCGTCGACGACACCACCGGCGAGGTCGTCGGCTACGCCGTCTGGTTCCTCAACTTCTCCACCTGGCGCGGAGTCCAGGGCATCTACCTCGAAGACCTCTACGTCCGCCCCGCCGCCCGCGGCGGCGGCCACGGCAAGGCCCTCCTCACCGCACTCGCCCACCTCTGCGTGACCCGCGGCTACCAGCGCCTGGAATGGTCCGTCCTGAACTGGAACACCCCCTCCATCGCCTTCTACGAGTCGCTCGGCGCCCGACCGCAGGACGAGTGGACGGTTTACCGGCTCACCGACGAGGCACTCGTGAAGGTTTCCCGCATGACACCCCACCGAATGGGCACGGCTCAATGACATGAGCACCACTCCCATGGGTACCCCTGGCATGAGCGCCCCGAATATGCCGGCCTTCTTACCCGGCCTCGAACTCTCCCGCCGCTTCTACACCGAAGCCGTACGCCCCCTGCTGGAGGAGGCCGCCCCCGGCATCCCGCACTCCGCCGCCCGCATCGGCAGCGGCTCCGAAGTCCTCGGCTTCGACACCGCCCGCTCCGCGGACCACGAATGGGGCCCACGCCTCCAGCTCTTCCTGCGCGCCCGTGACGTCCCCCGACACGCCGGCCGCATCAGACACGTCCTCGCCGAACACCTCCCGAAGACCTTCCACGGCTACCCCACGAACTTCGCCCCCACCGGAGAGGCGAAGGACATCCGCGTCATGCGGGCCACCGACGGCCCCGTCCACCACCGCGTCGAGGTCACCCACACCTCCGCCTGGTTCACCGCCACCCTCGGCTTCGACCCCACCTCCCCCCTCACCCCCGCCGACTGGCTCACCACCCCCACCCAGCGCCTCGCCGAGGTCACCACCGGCGCCGTCTTCCACGACGGCCTCCACACCCTCTCCCCCATCCGCACCACCCTGCGCTGGTACCCCCACGACCTCTGGCTCCACGTCCTGGCCCGCCAGTGGCAAGCCCTCTCCCACGAGGAAGCCTTCGTCGGCCGCTGCGGCGAGGTCGGCGACGAACTCGGCTCCGCCGTCGTGGCCGCCCGCCAGACCCGCCACCTCATGCGCCTGTGCCTCCTGATGACCCGCCACTACCCGCCGTACAGCAAATGGCTCGGCAGCGCCTTCGCCCGCATACCGGCCGGCGAACACCTCACCCCGGCCCTCACCGCCGCCCTCACCGCCCCCGACTGGCGCACCCGCGAGACCCACCTCGCCAGCGCCTACGAAGCCGTCGCCGACCTCCACAACCAACTCCGCCTGACCGACCGCGTCGACCCGGCCACCCGCCCGTACCACTCCCGCCCCTACCGCGTCCTGCACGCGGAACGCTTCGCGAAGGCCCTGGTCGCCCGGATCTCCGACCCCGCGATCCGGGACCTACGCCTTCCGGGACCGGAGGACTTGGAGCCCGGCCACCCCACACACTGAACGGAAGAGGCCAGTGGACGCAGCAACGGCACACCTGGTGGACGACCTCACCACGGCCCTGCGCGAGGCCGGCGACCCACGCACCGCCGAGCAGACCAGGCGCTACCTCAAGAGCGACCTCCACCACCACGGCGTACGCATGCCCGTCATCCGCACCCTCGTCGCCGACGCCGCCCGCACCCACGGCCCCCTCGACCGCCCCCGTCTGCTGTCCTGCGCCCGCGCCCTGTGGCACCCCGAGGTGCACGAGACCCGCATCGCGACCGCGGTCCTCCTGGAACGCCACGTACACGTCCTCAAGGCCGAGGACACGGCCCTCCTGGAGGACCTCCTGCGCGACAGCGACACCTGGGCCCTGGTCGACCTCCTCGCCGGCTCGGTAGCGGGCCGCCTCCTCCTCCGCGAACCCACGGCCCTGCCCACCTACCGCCGCTGGGCCACCGAGGACACCCAGTGGATCCGCCGCTCCGGCATCCTCACCTTCCTCGTCCCCCTCGCCGAACCGGACGGCTTCCCCCACTACTGGCCCCCCTTCACCGAAACCGCCGCCCCCCTCCTCACCGACCCCCGCTTCTTCGTCCGCAAGGCCCTCGGCTGGGTCCTCCGCCAGACAAGCCGACAACACCCCGACGAGGTCTACGACTGGTTCCTCCCCCGAGCCGCCCACGCCTCCGGCGTCACAGTCCGCGAAACCGTCCGCCACCTCGCCCCGGCCCGCACCGAGGCCATCCTCACAGCCCACAAACAGCAAAAACCCCAGGCCAGAAGCGTCTGACCCGGGGTTCCACCAGAGCCCCCTGTCGGATTCGAACCGACGACCTACGCATTACAAGTTGTCCGATCTTGGTCCGGGACGTCCGTGGTTATCCGCGAGACGGGCTCTCTCCCTGGTCAGGGAGGCTTTGATCTCCCGGTGGATGACGGTGGACTACCCCGGAGGAGGCGCCAGTCAGACCACAACTGAGACCGCCACTAGCAGCCAGGACAGGGGCATCGACCATTCAGACCGCGGGCGTACAACAGACGTGATCCGTGGGTAGATGAACCGCCCGCCCGGCCCTCCGGCAGCCGTAGTAGAACTCTGGAACGAGCTTCTTCGTGGTAGGCAACGTGACTGCGCCAGGGCGCCATTGGCCCCCTGCGTCCGAGTATGCTGAGTTGCATTCTTAGCGTCTTACACGAGAGGAGGTTCAAGTGACTCATGGTCGCGATATAAAATCTCAGCCCCGAGCGGCCGAGCAAGAACTAGAACACCTGCTAATTGCGATCGACCATCAGGTATCCGTAACCAGCGTCGAATACACTGAAGCCAAAGATCGTCTACGTGTTCTCAGCTCAGCACTCTCGAAGGAATTCGGGTCAAGAGTATACGTCAATGGCAGCATTGCGCATGGCGACGCCCTGAGTCCACTTAACGACGTAGACCTAGGGGTCATCCTCAGAGAACCTTGGGCCACCAATGAGCGGCGCCATAGCCCAAGCAGAATCATGAAACACACGTGTGAAGTCATCGAGACTTTGGCCAGTGCACACTACCCGGGACTTTCCGCAGACTTCACCGATCAAAAGCGCGCAGTCGTCGTAAATTTTGGATCCGACACAAAGAAGCAACACTACGAATTCACAGCAGATGTGATCGTAGCCCTTGACAACACGGAAGACGTCGGGGTATTTATCCCAAACCTCCAACGAAACACGTGGGACAGATCAGACCCTATCAAGCATAGCGAAATAATCAGGCAAGCGAATTTTGCAACAAATTCATCGTTTAACGCTGTAGTCCGGATTGCCAAGCAATGGAATCGCAAGGTTGAACAGCCGCTCTCATCGTGGAATATCAAAGCGTTGGCTCTTTCCTGCATCCTGCGACCCACGCCTCTACTGGAAGGAGTGCATTCCTTCTTCCGCTATGCGAGGGACACTCTAAGCCATGGACTCACTCCAGACCCTGCCGGAATTGGCCCACCCATCGGATTGGAGAGACAGAAAGACGAAGTCCTTGCATGCTTGGATGACGCTTGTAAAGTACTCGACAGAGCAATCACGGATGCCGCCTCAGGAAATTTCCCCGAAAGTCGCAAATCGATTCAGGGACTCCTCTTGACACCTCAGATCCCGATGAGTTCTTAGTGAAGGCTGCCTAGTGAGCCCGAAGCCAGCACGTCAACGACGCAAAATTGGCACCCGCCCCAACCTAAAGGAAATCGAGAAACGGCGAGTTTGGGTCCGTTCTGGCGGCCGGTGCGCGATCTGCAATAGAGACCTACTGGATGGGAACCTGACGGACGAACCTGTCTCGCTTGGCGAGCTGGCGCACATCGTGGGGCAGCAGCAATCTGCCGCTTCCCCTCGCGGGCTGACTAAGTACCCAAAGGAACAGAGAGATCTGGCAGACAATATAATCCTTGCGTGCGGACAGTGTCATGCCGAGATTGATGACCCCATCACCCTGGACATGTTTACTGTTCACAAGCTCGTCGAAACGAAGCGTAATCACGAGGAGCGAATTAAGCATGTGACAGGCCTCGGCGCCGACCGTAGAACCGTGGTTCTACGAATGATTGGACAGTTGCGTGGAAGCCCTCTGGAACTCGCGCAGAGAACAGCAGCAGAAGCAGTAATTGCATCAAGCGATCGATTCCCATACTTCAAACTCTCATATGATCGCCATGGGCTAGAAATCGATCTAAGACAACTGCCAGGAGAATACGCAGACGCCAAAGATGTGAATTCGGCACCAACAGCGGAGTACTACGATTTCGCCAAAGCCATGATTGATGAAGTCGTCGACAATAAGCTGAACGAGGGTTTAAGGAAAGGGTACGTAGAGCACGTGAGCGTCTTTGCGTACGCGCGACTTCCACTGCTCGTTTACCTGGGTCGAAAGCTAGGCGATGGATACGGGATCGACTTCTATCAACGTCAGCAAACCACTGACTCATGGATCTGGCCCAACCTGAATCCTCCTGTCGAGTTCGACATCGCCTTACCTCCGGTCGCCAACGGTACCGAAGCGATCCTGCTAGCGAGCATCTCCGGAACAGTCCATGAAACTGAAATTCCTCAGCACTTGAAACATTATCCGGTGTTTCACATGCACCCCATGAATCAAACTCCTTCCGGTGGGATCATCGACTCAAGCGATACGCTCGAGAATCTTCGCATGACATATCGGAGATTTTTCGGCGAACTTGAGAGGCGCCATAAGAATATCGTCCGCCTTCACCTATTTGGCGCTCTACCGATCTCTGCCGCAATCACTTTGGGGCGAGTGCGTGATCCAGTAATTCAACCCTCGATCGTCACATATGACCTCGTAGACCACGGTTCCTACGAACAAGCCATAGAAATTCGATAAGTTCAGCAGATCCGAGACGGTACCGATCTTTGAGGTGCTCGGTCTAGAGATTTCGAGGCGGGCTGTTCATATACGAGCTAGGGGGTGGGGGTGGCTCGTCGCCCTCGCACTCCCGCATGGAGGGGTGCGTGAGCCCCGAAACCGAACATGGAATCGTCCGTCTACGAGGTCAGCGACAGCTGGTGGCACGGCTGCGTGACCATAGGCGTCAGGGACGACGACAGCCCCGACGGCCTCCAGCTCATTGTCGAGAACGTGGCCACTCTGATGGATCCGCCCACGGTCGATGAGACCGAGGCGAACCCGTTCACGATGGAAGAGGCCAAGGCTTTCCTGGAAGCCACAGCGAAGCGGCCCATTCTTCATGAGGTGGCGCGTCGGAGTACGCATCGGCTTCCGACAGGGCGAAACGGCTTGCATCGGCCGTACATGGACCTGGAGAGCGATCTGTTCCACCCCCAGTGGCAGCTCCAGCGGCTCATGTGGCGCCCCATGGCTGCCCGGACCCTCACGCCTGCGGTGCACGCATGGCAGGGACACAAGGCCGTCTTCACTCGGCCGGACGGGCCCTCCCCTCGGCCCCCGGACGGACTGGGCAGAGTGCAAGGAACCACTCGAAGAACGGAATCGATGACCGACGCATCTACGACGGCAGCCGCCATACCGCCGGCACGATCCTGAACGCCATGGTGGTGGACATGGCCACCACCATGGAGATCCTCCGACCCACCTAGATCAGCCAGACCTTCCGGTACGTGCAGGGCAGATCACACCCCTCCCAGGACGCGATGCGTCGCGTGGGGGCGGCTCCAGGCCCGGCCCGGAACCCGCAACTGAGACCGTGGACCGCCGAGCAGCACGCGCCCAGCGCCGCCGCGTCCGGTAAAGGAAAAAGCCCCAGGTCAGACGCTCCTGACCTGGGGTTCCACCAGAGCCCCCTGTCGGATTCGAACCGACGACCTGCTCATTACAAGTGAGCCGCTCTGGGCCGGACTGAGCTAAGGAGGCGCTGCGTACAACGAGGTACGCGAAGGCGGCACCACTGTACACAGAGCCCCTTTCCCCTGGCCATGCAGTTCTCCGCTCACGCGGTCCCAAATCCGGGCGTGACCATCCGTGCACCCGTTCGTTGATCGAGCTGACGTGCTGTTCCGAAGATCGGATCGTCGGGGAGGGGCTCATGGGGGAGACCGCGGAGAAGCAGAAGCCGCAGGCGGTGGAGGGCGAGGAGGCCCAGCGCATCAAGCGCGAGGTCCTCGGCATCGGTGACCGCCGTAAGCACCGCGCTCGCAAGGCGACGCCGCTGAAGCCCCATGCCAAGGCGTCGGACACACAGCACCGTCTCTACCGGTTCCGCTTCTATCCGACCAAGGAGCAGGCCGGGCAGTTGGAGCGGACGTTCGGGGCCTGTCGGTGGGTCTACAACGAGGGGCTGGCTCTGCGTTCCGGGGCGTGGGAGCGGCACCGCGTGAATGTGGGCTTCGCGGAGACGTGTCGGGCTCTGACCGGCTGGAAGCGGAAGGAGGAGACGGCGTGGTTGCGGGAGGTGTCGTCGACGGTCCTTCAGCAGTCTCTGCGCCATCTGGACAGGGCCTACGGGCGCTTCTTCAAGGGGGAGTCGAGGTATCCGAGGCCTAAGAAGAAGGGGCGATCGCGGGATACGGCGACATATGTGCGTACGGGTTTCAAGTGGGTGGAGGATCCGGAGCGGCCGGGGACCGGGCTGATCACGCTGGCCAAGCAGTCGGAGCCGTTGAACGTCCGGTGGTCGCGGGCGCTGCCTGCGGGGGTGGTTCCGGTGCGGTTGTCGGTAACGCGGGATCGGGCCGGCCGGTACTTCGTGTCGATGCTGGTGGAGGAGCCAATAGCGCCGTTGCCCACCGTGTTCGTGTCGGGTTCGCGGGAGCCGAAGGCGGTGGGGATCGATGTGGGGCTGGCGTCGCTGGTCATCCTGGATGACGGGACGAAGTTCGATCATCCGCGGTTGTTGAAGCGGTATGCGGAGAAGCTGGCGCGGTTGCAGCGGGAGCTGCACAGGAAGGTGAGGGGTTCGAAGAATCGGCAGAAGGTCAGGGAGAAGATCGCGCGGCTCTACGCGCTGATCAGTGACGTACGCAGGGACATGCTGAACCGGGTCACCACCCGCCTCGTGCGCGAGAACCAAGTGCTCGTGGTGGAGGACCTGTCTGTCGCGACTCTGGTGCGTTCGGCGCGTGGCAAGGGGCGGCGCCGGAAGGCGAAGCTGAACCAGGCGATCTTCGACGCTTCGTGGGGTGAGCTGCTTCGGCAGCTGCGCTACAAGTGCGAGTGGTACGGCCGGACGCTGGTGGTCGTGGGCCGCTTCTTCCCTTCGACTCGGCGCTGCTCTGCCTGTCATGTCATGGGTCCGAGGATGGATGTCTCGGTCCGGCGGTGGACGTGTGCCGGGTGCGGTGCGCTTCACGATCGTGATGTGAACGCCGCTGTGAACCTTCGGGACGAGGGTTTGCGTCTGCTGGCCGCGTAGGCGGCTGGTGCGGTACGGACCGACGGGCCGTCGGCCGGAATGCCTGTGGAGTCCGCGTAAGACCTGTCAGGCACAGCTCGCCAGGGCTGTGTATGGCCGGGCAGCAGACAGTGAAGCAGGAAGCTTGTCAGCAGGGTCAAAAGACAGCTGCTCTGCCTGGTCAAAAGTGCGATGCTCTGCCCCATTCGAAAATTTCCGCGAAGTTCACAGTCCTCCAGGTACTGACATACGGGTGAACGCCGGGTACCGTCCTGAGCCAGTCCACCTGTGGACTACACCACCACCTTCCTACAACGGATCGTCCGGCACGTTCCTGCCGGTAGAAGGGGGCCTTCACCATGGCCACTGTTTCGTTCGACAAGGCGACCCGGATCTACCCGGGCTCCACGAAGCCCGCCGTCGACGGTCTCGACATCCACATCGAGGACGGCGAGTTCCTCGTCCTGGTCGGCCCGTCCGGCTGTGGCAAGTCCACCTCGCTCCGCATGCTGGCGGGGCTCGAGGACGTCAACGGCGGCACCATCCGCATCGGTGACCGCGACGTCACGCACCTGCCGCCGAAGGACCGGGACATCGCCATGGTGTTCCAGAACTACGCGCTCTACCCGCACATGTCCGTCGCCGACAACATGGGCTTCGCGCTCAAGATCGCCGGCGTCAACAAGGCGGAGATCCGGCAGAAGGTCGAGGAGGCCGCGAAGATCCTCGACCTCACCGAGTACCTGGACCGCAAGCCGAAGGCCCTCTCCGGCGGTCAGCGCCAGCGTGTCGCCATGGGTCGCGCGATCGTGCGTGAGCCCCAGGTGTTCCTCATGGACGAGCCGCTGTCCAACCTGGACGCCAAGCTGCGTGTGTCGACGCGTACGCAGATCGCCTCGCTCCAGCGCCGTCTGGGCATCACCACGGTCTACGTCACCCACGACCAGGTCGAGGCCATGACGATGGGCGACCGCGTGGCCGTCCTCAAGGACGGTCTGCTCCAGCAGGTCGACTCGCCGCGCAACATGTACGACCGCCCGGCGAACCTCTTCGTCGCCGGCTTCATCGGCTCCCCGGCGATGAACCTCGTCGAGGTCCCGATCACCGACGGCGGTGTGAAGTTCGGCAACAGCGTCGTCCCGGTCAACCGCGAGGCCCTCAAGGCCGCCACCGACAAGGGTGACACCACCGTCACCGTCGGTGTCCGCCCGGAGCACTTCGACGTGGTCGAGCACAACGGCGCTGCCGCCGCCGCCCTGACGAAGGACACCGAGGACGCCCCGGCCGGTCTCGCGGTCTCCGTCAACGTCGTCGAGGAGCTCGGCGCCGACGGCTACGTCTACGGCTCCGCCAAGGTCGACGACGAGCTCAAGGACCTGGTGGTCCGCGTCAGCGGCCGTGCGGTCCCGGAGAAGGGCGCCACGCTGCACGTCGTGCCGCGTCCGGGCGAGACCCACGTGTTCTCGACCTCCACGGGCGAGCGCCTCACCGACTGACCCGCGCAGACGCGGTACAACCCCGGGTAATTCACCCAGGTTGACGAGAAGGGCCCCGCAGACCGCTGCGGGGCCCTTTTCGTTGTCGACAAATACCCCGGCAGACCGGTCATTTCGAGCAGTGTGCGTCAACCCGTTACCCAGTCAGAGGCACTACTTCATCCCCCGAACCGGTGACTAAATGTCGCCAAATCATCACCCCGCGCTACCCTCACACGCGTGAAGCACTCCACTAACGAACAGACGCGACGCGGCCGGGGTCCCGCCCGCCGGATCGGCCAGTCCCTCGCCCTCGTCCTGCCCGTCGTCCTGGTGCTCTCCGGGACCCTCGCGGTCACCCGAGTCGACTGGTCGGGGAACCCCTCCTCGAACTCGGTACTCACCGCGTCGGACGCCTCGAACGGCGACACCTCCGCGCGCACCGCCCCCCAGGCACCGCACGACGTGTTGCGCGACCAGCTCCTGACCGAGCTCCAGAAGAAGGACCCCGGCATCGCACTCACCCACCTCCAGCAGGCGGTGAACGACCGCCCGTCGCTGGCGAAGCACTGCGTGTCGATCGCCCGGGCCCTCGGCAAGGCCGCGGTCCGGGTCTACGGCCCGACGCGTGCCCAGTCCTTCGCCCGCCCGGTCTGCGACACGTCCTTCGCGACGGGCGTCGCGACGGCCTTCGGCTGAGGGGCGGCCGGTGGACTGAGCGGCACCTCTCAGCCGAGTGCCTTCCGCCCTCCTGCGGCGAGCTTCCCGAGCCGGCTCGCCACAGGAGGGCGGTAACGGCAGGTTAAGGAACGGTTGCCGGGCCCGGTCGCGCCCGGACCGCCACGTACAGTTCGAATCATGAGCGATCCGAACGCCGCGTCCCGCCCCGTTCAAGCCGTGGTCCTGGCCGGGGGCCAGGGCTCCCGGCTGCGCCCCTACACCGACGACCGGCCCAAGCCGATGGTCGAGATCCCCGGTACGGGGACGCCGATCATCGGCCATCAGCTTGTCTGGCTCGCGGAAGAGGGCGTCACGGACGTGGTCGTCAGCTGCGGCCATCTCGCGGACGTCCTGAAGAAGTGGCTGGAGACGGCCGACCTGCCGGTCAACGTGAAGACGGTGGTCGAGCCGGAGCCGCTGGGCCGCGGTGGCGGCCTGAAGTACGCCGCCGCGCATCTGCCCCACCCCGAGCGGCCTTGGTACGCCACCAACGGCGACATCTGGACCCGTTTCTCGCTCCGCGACATGGCGGACTTCCACGCCGAGCGCGACGCGGTCGCGACGCTGGCGCTGGCGCGGCCGCGGATCCCCTGGGGTGCCGTGCAGACCGACGGGTTCGGGCGGGTGACCGACTTCATCGAGGCGCCGCCGTCGACGGTCGAGATCAACGCGGGTGTGTATGTGTTCTCGGCGGAGTTCGCGGGGCTGCTGCCGGAGCGCGGGGATCACGAGCGGACGACGTTTCCGCGGCTGGCCCGGGAGCGGAAGCTCGCGGGGTTCCCCATTCCGCAGGGGGCGTACTGGCGGGCCATCGACACGGCGAAGGATCTGACCGAGGCGGCGAAGGAACTGGCCGCGTTGGGGCGCTGAGGGTCGTACGCCGCCGCCTGGCGGCATGACAAGAGGTCCCGCACATTCTCCCTCGTGCGGGACCTCTTGCGTGGGTCCGGTCGTCTCAGCCGGCGGGCGTGCCCAGGATTCCGCCCACCGGCTCCGTTACCCCAACAGGCCGCCCACCAGGCCCGGCTGGGAGGTGGAGCCTCCGCCGTCGGAGCCGCCTGTGGAGCCGCTGGAGGTGCTGCCGCCGTTGGTGGGGCCGGTGGTGGTGCTGGGGGCCTCGTCGGCCGGGGAGGACTGCTGGGGCGGGGCCTGGCCGGTGCTGCCCTGGGTCTGGCTGGGTGCGCCGCCGGTGGTGGCGCCGGTGTCGCGGGTGGCGTCCGGGGTGGTGGCGGTGCCGGCGGTCGGGCTGGCGCCCGCCGTGGCGCCCTGGGTGGGCGAGCCGGAGGCCGAGGGGCTCTTGTCGCGGCCCTTGGCGGAGTCCTCGGGGAGCGGGGAGCCGGGCAGGTTGTTGCGCGGGGCCTCGCCGGGGCCGGGGACGATCACCCGGTCGGCGTCTCGGACGGCGCCGCCGAGCAGCGAGCCGACGAGCAGGGTGAGTCCGGCGACGATGGCGGTGATGAGGGCGCCGCGGCGCAGGACGTGGCGGCGCAGGTCCCAGAGTTCGGCGCGGGGTCCGAGGCGGCGCCAGGCGCCGCCGGCGAGGCGGCCGTCGATGGAGTAGACGGGGGCGCCGGCGATGATCAGCGGCGACCAGGCGGCGAGGTAGATGATGTCGGGGGTGTCGTAGGCGGGGACGCTCTTCCAGCTGACGGTGACGAGGAGCGCGGCGGAGAGTCCGGCGCCGACCACGGCGGCGACCCGCTGCCACAGGCCGAGGATCGTGAGGACGCCCACGATGACCTGGAGGAAGGCGATGACGAGGCCGGCGCCGACGGGGTGCTGGAGGGCGAACTGCCTGAGGGGCTCGGCGACTTCCCAGGGGTGCAGGGTGTTGAGCCACTTCACCATGGAGCCGCGTTCGCCGCCGTCGAAGTAGACGGGGTCGCAGAGCTTGCCCATGCCGGCGTAGATGGAGATGAAGCCGAGGAAGATGCGCAGCGGCAGCAGGACGACGCCGAGGTTCATGCGGCGGCCCGGGTAGTAGGCGTGCCGGGCGGCGTCGTCGCCGTAGCGCTTGGCGGGCCGGGGGTCCTCGGGGCCCGTGTCCTCCTCGAACTCCTCGCCCGCGTAGGCGGGTTCGTCGTAGGCGCTGCCGACCGTGCGCATGGTGGGCAGGAGTCGGGTGCCGTCGGCGTCGGGGGTGCGCTGGGCTCCTACGACGGGTGTCTCGACGGTCTGGTCGAGGTCGTCGTAACCGTCGTCGGCGTAGCCGCTGTTGACGTCGATGCGCGGGATGACCTGGGTGGCTCCGGCGTCGGCGGAGGGGGCGGTGGGGTCGGGGTGGCGGACGCTGCCGCCCCGCACGGCCTGGAGCAGGCGGTGGGCGCCGGTGTCGTCGGGGTCGGACTTGCCGCTCCAGACGACGGGCCGGCGGCGGGCGCCCGCCGCCGCGCCCGGTCTGCCGGCCGCCGCGCCCATGGCCGGCATCCGGGTGGTGTCCTCGGTGGCGCTCAAGTGCCGTGCGACCCGCGGGGATTGGGCGGCGCGCCGCGTCGACGCGCCCAACTGCACGCGGAAGCTCGCATGATTGACGATGATCTGCGCCGGATCGCTCGGCACCTTCACCATGCTCAGCGCGGGAGCGTCGTCGAAGCCCGACGGGCCGTCCCCCGTGGGTGTGCGGGGTGTTCTGGTGTCCACACTCATCTAACCGAGTGACGTGTGTTTAGGACACTGCTTTGACTCGCCGGAAGTGTCCGGACCGCGTCAAGCTCGCCCCGCTCCCCCAGATTGACCCGTACGGGTGAGCAGGGGCACGCGCGTTCAGCCGCGTCGGCGCGACGCCTCGTACAGCACGACCCCCGCCGCCACACCGGCGTTCAGGGACTCCGCGCCGCCCGGCATCGGGATGCGCACCCGGTAGTCGCAGGTCTCGCCGACGAGCCGGGACAGGCCCTTGCCCTCGCTGCCGACCACGATCACGACCGGACCCCGCAGGGCCTCCAGCTCGCCGATCTCGTGCTCACCGTCGGCGGCGAGGCCGACGACCACGATGCCGGCCTTCTGGTACGCCTCCAGGGCGCGGGTGAGGTTGGTGGCGCGGGCGACGGGCGTCCGGGCGGCCGTACCGGCGGACGTCTTCCACGCACCGGCGGTCATACCGGCCGCACGCCGCTCCGGTACGACGACCCCGTGGCCGCCGAAGGCGGAGACGGACCGGACGACGGCACCGAGGTTGCGCGGGTCGGTGACGCCGTCGAGGGCGACGATCAGGGGGTCCTGGCCGTTGTCGTAGGCGGCGTTCGCGAGGTCCTCGGGGTGGGCGTACTCGTAGGGCGGGACCTGGAGGACCAGGCCCTGGTGGTTGAGCCCGTTGGTCATGCGGTCGAGCTCGGGGCGCGGCGCCTCCATGAGGTTGATGCCGCCGCGGTCGGCCGCGAGCTGGAGCGCCTCGCGCACCCGCTCGTCGTTGTCGATGAACTGCTGGACGTAGAGCGTGGAGGCGGGCACGCCCTCGCGCAGCGCCTCGACGACCGGGTTGCGGCCGACGACCAGCTCGGACGCCGACTTGCCGCCGCGGCCCTTGGGCACGGGACGGCGGGTGGTCTGCCGCGATTTGGCGCCCGCGATGCGGTTCTTCTTGTGGCCCTTGCGCATCTCGGCGGGCGGGGTGGGGCCCTTGCCCTCCAGGCTCTTGCGCCGCTGGCCGCCACTGCCGACCTGCGCGCCCTTCTTGCCGGACATGCGGCGGTTGTTGGCTGCCATGACCTACCTGTTCTCTACGGATGCACTTGCGAGCGCTGTGGAAATCTTCGTACGTCTGTCTATGCAGTGTGCCGCCCGGAGGCCCGGACGGCACAATCGATCTTCGGCGACCGCCGCGCGGTCAGCGCGGGCCGAGGCTCCAGCGCGGCCCCTGCGGGCCGTCCTCGATGGTCAGGCCCGACTGGCCCAGCTGGTCGCGGATGGCGTCCGCGGTCGTCCAGTCCTTGCGGCCCCGGGCGGCCTCGCGCTGGTCGAGGACGAGGCGTACGAGGCTGTCGACCACGCCATGAAGGTCGTCACCGCGGTCGGTCTCGCCGGCCCAGTGCGGGTCGAGCGGGTCCAGGCCGAGGACGCCGAGCATGGCGCGCACCTCGGCGAGGCGGGCCACGGCGGCTTCCTTGTCGTCGGCCGCGAGGGCGCTGTTGCCCTGCCGGACGGTGGTGTGGACGACGGCAAGGGCCTGCGGGACGCCCAGGTCGTCGTCCATCGCCTCGGCGAAGGCGGGCGGCACTTCGGCGGAGGGCTCGACGTCGCCGGCCTTCTCCACGACGCGCTGCATGAAGCCCTCGATCCGCGCGAACGCCGACTCGGCCTCGCGCAGGGCCTCCTCGCTGTACTCGATCATCGAGCGGTAGTGCGGGGTGCCGAGGTAGTAGCGCAGCACAATGGGGCGCCACGCCTTGACCATCTCGGAGACGAGGACGGAGTTGCCGAGCGACTTCGACATCTTCTCGCCGCTCATGGTGACCCAGGCGTTGTGCACCCAGTACCGGGCGAACTCGTCGCCGTAGGCCTTGGCCTGGGCGATCTCGTTCTCGTGGTGGGGGAAGATCAGGTCGAGGCCGCCGCCGTGGATGTCGAAGGCGGAGCCGAGGTACTTGTGGGCCATCGCGGAGCATTCGAGGTGCCAGCCGGGGCGGCCGCGGCCCCAGGGGGTCTCCCAGTCGGGCTCACCGGGCTTGGTGGCCTTCCACATGGCGAAGTCCCGCGGGTCCCGCTTGCCGCTGATGCCCTCCTCGGCGGGCTGGCGCATCTCGTCCAGGTCCTGCCGGGACAGCTCCAGGTACGCGGGCCAGGACCGCACGTCGAAGTAGACGCTGCCGTCGGCCTCGTAGGCGTGGCCGCGTTCGATGAGCCCGCGCATCATCTCGACCATCTCGGTCACGTGCCCGGTGGCACGGGGCTCGTAGGTCGGCGGGAGGCAACCGAGGGCGGTGTAGCCGTCGTTGAACGCCCGCTCGTTCTCGTAGCCGATCGACCACCAGGGGCGGCCCTGGACGGCCGACTTGGCGATGATCTTGTCGTCGATGTCGGTCACGTTCCGGATGAACGTGACGTCGTAGCCGCGGTACTCGAACCAGCGACGCATGATGTCGAAGTTCAGGCCCGAGCGGATGTGGCCGATGTGCGGGGCGGCCTGCACGGTGGCACCGCACAGGTAGATCGAGACGCAACCCGGCGTGAGCGGGGCGAAGTCACGGATCTGCCGGGCGCTGGTGTCGTACAGGCGAATGGTCACGATCCCTAGGGTAGTAGGCGCAAGGGGGTGCGTGGGTCCCCCTGTTTGTTTGTCACGCGGTGCGCAATCCGTTTGTCACACGGTGCGCACGACCAACGCCGTCGCCACGGCCATCAGGCCCTCGCCCCGGCCGGGGAAGCCCAGCCCGTCCGTGGTCGCGCCGGACACCGACACCGGTGCTCCCGCCGCCTCCGACAGGATCTTCTGGGCCTCGTCCCGGCGCTTGCCGATCTTCGGACGGGGTCCTACGACCTGTACGGCGATGTTGCCGATCCGGAAGCCCGCCGCGTTGACGATGCGGGCCGCCTCCGTCAGGAGGGTGACTCCGGACGCGCCCGACCACTCGGGGCGGCCGGTGCCGAAGTGCTGTCCGAGGTCGCCGAGGCCGGCCGCGGAGAAGAGGGCGTTGCAGGCGGCGTGGGCGACGACGTCCGCGTCGGAGTGGCCGGCGAGACCCGTGCCCTCGCCCTCCCACTTCAGGCCGGCGCACCACAGGTCGCGGCCCTCCTCGAAGGCGTGGATGTCGGTGCCGATGCCGACCTGGGGCAGCGGGTAGGGGGTCTCAGAAGCCATCGTTGAGCCTCCTGCGGGCCAGGACCGCCTCCGCGAGGACCAGGTCCAGGGGGCGGGTGACCTTGAAGGCCTCCTCGTGGCCGGGAACGACCACGACCGTCTCGCCGAGCTGCTCGACCATGCTCGCGTCGTCGGTGACGTTGTCGGTGACGCTCTCGTGGGCGCGGACGAGGGTGGCGCGGTCGAAGCCCTGCGGGGTCTGTACGGCGCGCAGCCGGGTCCGCGCGGGGGTGGCGATCACCGGTTCCGGCTCCCCCGCGGTCGCGGCGGGCTCGACCTCCTTCACCGTGTCCGCGAGGGGCAGCGCCGGGACGACGGCCCGTGCGCCGTCGCGCACGGCCTCGATGACGGCGTCGACGGTGTCGACGGGGACGAGGGGGCGGGCGGCGTCGTGGACCAGCACGATGTCGTAGTCGGCGGGCAGCGCGTCGAGGCCGAGTTTCACGGACTCCTGACGGCTGTCACCGCCGGGGACGACGAGGAAGTCGGTGCGCTCGGGCAGCGCGTGCGCGTCGAGCAGGGACTTGACCTCGCCGGCGCCGTCGGGCGGGGCCACGACGACGACCAGGGAGACGGCGCGCGAGGCCGCCAGGGCGCGCAGCGCGTGGATGAGCATGGGCGTGCCGTTCAGCGCGCGAAGCGCCTTGGGGGCGCCCGGGCCCAGTCGTACGCCTCGGCCGGCGGCGGGGATCACGGCGGCGGTACGGGCGTTCACCCGGGCTTTCACCGGTGGTTCCGCGGACGCCTCCAGCGGGGTTTCCGCGGGCGAAGGGCGCGAATCGTCAGACATCGGTTCCTGTCAGGTTTGTGTGCCGGGCCGTCGTGGGTATGGCCTCAGCGTGCCGGGCGCGACACCTTGACCGGACCCTTCCGTGACACCGGTCGAGCAAGCTGCCCGGGCCCGGCACGCCAAGTATCGGGGGATCTCTCCTCCGAGGTGAACCCGCGCACGGCATTGTTTTGAGCGCGAACATGCCGCAGCGCCCGGCGACGAGAAATACGTCATCGGGCACCGCGGCACTTATGTGAGACCCCTCAGCACTGTGATGCTCGGCACTGTGATGAGCTGAGACCGGTTGCTGCGTCGAGACCGGCTCGCGTCGGAGTCAGGACGCGAGGACCTCGTCGAGCAGGGCCTCGGCCTTGTCCTCGTTGGTGTTCTCCGCGAGGGCGAGCTCGCTCACCAGAATCTGGCGGGCCTTGGCGAGCATGCGCTTCTCACCTGCGGAGAGTCCGCGCTCGCGCTCACGACGCCACAGGTCGCGCACGACTTCCGCGACCTTGATGACATCGCCGGAGGCGAGCTTCTCCAGGTTTGCCTTGTAACGACGAGACCAGTTCGTGGGCTCCTCGGCGTACGGCGCGCGCAGCACCTCGAAGACCCGGTCCAGACCATCCTGACCGACCACATCACGCACGCCGACGAACTCCGCATTGTCCGCTGGCACACGCACTGTCAGGTCACCCTGGGCGACCTTCAGCACCAAGTAGGTCTTGTCCACGCCTTTGATCTGGCGAGTTTCGATAGCCTCGATCAGCGCGGCCCCGTGATGGGGATAGACCACGGTGTCGCCAACCTTGAACGTCATGTGACAGGTACCCCTTCCGTGGCTATCCAGGGTAACACGGAAACTGCGGGTTCTGAATGGCGTTTTCGCAGGTCAGGGCATATCTCGGGGCTTGACAACAGCAACAGGAACGTGCTGCGCGGGCCGAACGGAAGAAGGTATTCGCAGGTCGGAGCGGCTCTCCGGGGGAGGTGAAACGCGGCCGTTACACGCATCCGGAGGGCCGTCCGAGCGACCTAACATCCCCATATGTCCGCTTCCAAGTGTGCGACTTCCGCTACTCCGTTCGATGCCCGGAGTCGCTTCCGCGCCGAATCCGGAATTGATCACGGGCGCCCAGCGGATCAGGCGGTGATCAATTCCGTGGGCGATCGCGCATTCCTTCACTGAAGTTTTGCGAGCCGGCGGAAGGGGATGCGAGGGGTGCTTATGTGAATGGCGGACAAGTGCGGGGCCAAAGTGACTCAGGAGTCACTTGTGACGGAGGTGACTACCCGCCGCTGCCGGAAGACGACGCTTCGGGGAGGGTCGGGTGCGGCGGCGCGGGAACGGCTCGGTAACCTAAGGCCGCTGACAGACACTTAGCGCGGCTTTACAGGCCGCCTCGTTCAAGTCAAGGAGTTGCCGCCGCCGTGAGCAGCAGCCTTCGACGCGGCGCCCTCGCCGCCGCCGCCATCGCGTTCTCGATCGCCTCGCTCTCCGCGTGTGCGGCCGGCAACAGCCCTCAGACCCTGGAGATCAAGCCGGACAACGCGGCCACGTCCCAAGGGGACATCAAGCTCCAGAACGTCGTGATCATCACCCAGCCCGACCCCGAGACCAAGGGGCCGGCCGTGATCTCGGCCACCATCTTCAACAGCGGCCGCACCGCCGAGACGCTGGACTCGGTGAGCGTCCAGGGCGCCGGCACCGCCGCGCTCAAGCCCGCCAAGGGCAAGGGCAAGCTGACCGTCCCGGCCGGCGGCTCCGTCATCCTCGGCGGCAAGGGCAACGCCTCCGCCGTACTGAAGGAGCTCGGCGAGTCCGTCCAGAACGGCAACGCGCAGCGGACCACCTTCACCTTCAGCAGGACCGGTGAGGTGAGCCTGCGCGCCTTCGTCGTCCCGGCCGAGCACTACTTCTCCGGCTGGGGCCCGACCGAGATCCCGACGGCACCGGGCACCGCCAGCCCGTCCCCCAGCACCAGTGAGACGCCGGGTGCGGGCACCACGGGCTCGCCCAGCCCGTCCGTCACCCCCACGGGTGGCGCGACCGGCGGCGAAACGCCCGAGGGCGCGGCCGCCGGCCACTGAGCGGTCGTACGAGAACGCCGTACGAGAACGTACGAGAAAGGGGCGGGACCTCCTGAGGAGGTTCCGCCCCTTCGTCGTACCGCCGGTGCGGACCGCTGACGCGGCCACGCGGGCCGGTCTACGGCTCGAACTTGTAACCGAGCCCCCGGACCGTCACCAGGTAACGCGGCGCGCCCGGGTCGGGTTCGATCTTGGCGCGGAGGCGCTTGACGTGGACGTCGAGGGTCTTGGTGTCGCCGACGTAGTCGGCGCCCCAGACGCGGTCGATGAGCTGCATGCGGGTCAGGACGCGGCCGGCGTTGCGCAGGAGCATCTCCAGCAGGTCGAACTCCTTGAGGGGGAGGTCGACCTTGGAGCCGGAGACCGTCACGACGTGGCGGTCGACGTCCATGCGGACCGGGCCCGCCTCCAGGGCGGCCGGGGTGACCTCCTCCGGCTCGCCGCGGCGGCGCAGGACGGCCCGGATACGGGCGACCAGCTCACGCGAGGAGAACGGCTTGGTGACGTAGTCGTCGGCTCCTATTTCCAGGCCGACCACCTTGTCGATCTCGCTGTCCTTGGCGGTCACCATGATGACGGGGACGTTGGAACGGCCGCGCAGCTGACGGCACACCTCGGTGCCGGGCAGGCCCGGCAGCATCAGGTCGAGGAGGACGAGGTCGGCGCCGTTGCGCTCGAACTCGTCGAGTCCGTCGGGCCCGGTGGTCGCGACCGCGACCTCGAAGCCCTCCTTGCGGAGCATGTACGACAGGGCGTCGGAGAAGGACTCCTCGTCCTCGACGACGAGCACTCGGGTCACGGAAGGACCTCCGGGGAGGGAAGCGGTTCGTAAGAAGCCGTTGGCTGGGGGGACGGGGACGAGGGGTCGGCCTCTTCGGTCTCATCGTCGAGACCGTCGACGTCGGGGTGCTGGTGCGCACGGTCACGGGCCGCACCCGCCTCCGGCAGCCTCAGTGTGAAGGTGGAGCCCTGTCCCTCGGAGCTCCACACCGTGACCTCCCCGCCGTGCGAGGCGGCCACGTGCTTGACGATCGCCAACCCGAGCCCCGTGCCGCCCGTCTGGCGGGAGCGGGCCGGGTCGACGCGGTAGAAGCGCTCGAAGATGCGCTCCTTGTCCTTGTCGGAGATGCCGATGCCCTGGTCGGTCACGGCGATCTCGATGTGGTCTCCGCCGGGCGCGTTCACCCGGCGGGCGGCTATGCCGACGCGGGTGCGGGCGGGCGAGTAGTTGACGGCGTTCTCGACGAGGTTGCCGAGAGCCGCGGCGAGCTGGCCGCGGTTGCCCCAGATACGCAGATCGGCGGCGCCTCCGGCGGCCATCGTGATCTGCTTGGTGCCGGCCTGGTGGCGGCAGCGGTCGATGGCCTCGGCCACCAGTTCGTCCACCCGGACGGGCTCGGCGTCCTCCAGCGGGTCGTCGTTCTGCACGCGCGAGAGGTCGATGAGCTCCTGGACCAGATTGGTGAGCCGGGTGGCCTCGATCTGCATCCGCCCGGCGAAGCGTTCCACCGCCTCCGGGTCCTCCGAGGCGTCCATGACGGCCTCGGACAGGAGGGACAGCGCGCCCACCGGGGTCTTCAGCTCGTGGCTGACGTTCGCGACGAAGTCACGTCGCACCGCCTCTATGCGCCGGGCCTCGGTGAGGTCCTCCACGAGGAGCAGCACCAGCCGGGAGCCGAGGGGCGCGACGCGCGCGGACACGGCGAGGGCCTCGCCCCGCCCGGTCCCGCGCCGTGGCAGATCCAGCTCCACCTGGCGTATCTCCCCGTCCCGCCGGGTGTCGCGGGCCATCTGGAGCATGGGCTCCACGGACAGCTTGCCGCCGCGCACCAGCCCGAGGGCGTACGCGGCGGAGCTGGCCTTGACCACGGCGTCGGCCTCGTCGAGGACGACGGCGGACGAGCGCAGCACGGACAGGACGGTGTCCACGCCCGGCGGAAGCACCGGGTCCGTGTGCAGGGAGGTGCGGGTGGGGCGCTTCTGCTCCCGCTCGCTCCAGCGGAACGCCAGCATGGCGATGACGCCGGTGAGTACACCGGCGATCGCTGCCGCTGCGGCGACAGCCGCGTTCACGTCCATGCCTCCAGGTTAGGCACGCAATCGCTCCTGGCCACAGCTGTCGAGGTGCGACCTCGAACACTCGTCGCCCAGAGTTCACCTTGGAGCCAGTATTGGTTCATTTGGGATGACGGAAACGGACGCGTAGGAGCCGGAACGTGGGAGCGTGGGGTGCGAAGCACCGGTTTACACGTACGAGAGGGAACCCTGATGCGGGACGCGTACCACGAGGAACTGGACTCGATCAGCGACAGCCTGGTGGAGATGGCCCGGCTGGTGGGGTCGGCGATCGGGCGCGCCACGACGGCGATCCTCGACTCCGACCTGAAGCTGGCCGAAAGCGTGATCGAGGCCGATCAGAAGGTGGACGACCTCCAGCACGACCTGGAGGCCCGGGCCATAGCCCTGCTGGCCCGCCAGCAGCCCGTCGCGACCGATCTGCGGATCGTCGTGACGTCGCTGCGCATGTCGGCCGACCTGGAGCGTTCGGGTGACCTGGCCCAGCACGTGGCGAAGCTCGCCCGGCTGCGTTTCCCGGAGCGCGCGGTCCCGCACGACCTGCACGCGACGATCCTGGAGATGGGCCAGCTCGCGCAGCGCCTGATGGCCAAGGCCGCCGAGGTCATCACCACCAAGGACGTCGACCTGGCGCTCCAGCTGGAGCAGGACGACGACGAGATGGACCTCCTGCACCGCACGCTCTTCCAGCACCTGATCGACGAGCGCTGGAAGCACGGCATCGAGACGGCCGTCGACGTCACCCTCCTCGGCCGCTACTACGAGCGCTTCGCCGACCACGCGGTCTCCGTCGCCAAGCGCGTGGTGTACCTGGTGACGGGCGAGCACGCGGACGAGATCCAGGCGGACGTCCAGCCGGAGATCCAGCCGGTGACGGGGGCGGACGGGGCGTGACCCTCCGGGGGTCGGGCGGAGGTCTGTCCGGGGCGCGTACGAGCCTCTGTGCGCCGTTGATGCGCCCAGCTGAGCGGGCATCCAATGGGCACAGGCACCAGCCTTGAATGGAGGGACCATGGCCGAATCCCCCAGCACCCCCACATCCGACCCCACCCAGCAGCGCCCGACCGAACAGCCCACCGAGATCAAGAGCCTCCCGCTCTTCGGCGCGTGCGGCTGCGGATCGGGATGCGGGTGCGGGTGCCAGTCGGGCAACCCCTGCCAGTGCGGTTGAGGACGTCACGACTGTTCTTGTACGAGCGTTCTTGAACGAGCGTTTCCTGTACGACGGTGAAGGGCCCCGGCGCTGATGCCGGGGCCCTTCGTCGTGCTCCCGTCCGGGCGTCCGGGCGGAACGCTGGCCCCTGCCGCCACACGGGCGCACTCTTGAAGGAGAGCAACAGAGCCTTGGGGGAGCGAAGAAAGGAAGGTCCGGCCATGTCCCGGTTCATGGACGTCCACCACGGGATGCAGGGCATCACCGCCGACCAACTTCACCAGGCCCACCAGGCCGACCTCGCCATCGAGAAGGAAGAAGGCGTCCACTTCGAGCGCGCCTGGGCCGACCCGGCCTCCGGCACGGTCTACTGCCTCTCCGAGGCCCCCTCCGCCGACGCGGTCCAGCGCATCCACGAACGCGCGGGCCACAAGGCGGACGAGATCCACGAGGTACCGCTGACGGTCTGAGCGCGGGGAGGCGGGGACGGGGACCGGGGAGACCTGGGGCCGGGGAGACCGGGGGCCGGGAGCGCCCCTCCACGCGACCCCGCGTGACACACCGCAGGGGGGGTGCACAACCCCCTGCGGGGTGCGGTCAGCACCACCCTCGATCCGGTGGGTCACTCCATGGTTCCGACCGGCGGCCGGCGGCATCGTAGAAGCATCGGATCCCAGCGGGGCGCAGCCCCCTCCGGAAGGGAAACTCCCATGAAGTCGCCGCTCACCTCCCAGACAGGCACCCCGACGGCCCCCGAGTTCCCCTACCCGGCCGACCTCGCCCCCCTCCTCACCGCCTGGGACCAGACCCACCCCACCGCCACCGCCCCCGACCTCGACTGGCGCCACCTCCTCGACGAAATGGCCCACCCCGGCACGACCCAGGCCTTCCACCATCTGGCGGAGGCGGCGGCCTGACGGGTGGGTAGGGTCCGTGGATGAGGCACATCGAGGTCGTTCCGGAGAAGGTGGCCTGGGTCCTGGTGCGTGACGGGCGGGTGCTGGTGACGCGCAACCGCGGTCTGGACGTCTTCTACTTCCCGGGCGGAAAGCGGGAGCCTGGTGAGTCCGACGCCGAGACCCTGGCCCGCGAGATCGCCGAAGAACTACGGACCCGGGTCGATACGGCCACGATGGTGCACGTCGGCACCTTCGAAACACGCAACGACGACGACGGACGCACCGAGTTCCGGATGTTCTGCTACACCGCCGAGTACACCGGTCCGCTCCTCGCCTCGATGGAGGTCGAAGAGCTGGGCTGGTTCGGCTACGGCGATCGCGCGCGGGTCTCGGCAGTGGACCAGCTGGTCTTCGACGCGCTTCACACCTCAGGGCAACTGACCTGAGGTCTGGTACGACCGCATCGCGGTCCGCAGAGCTTCGAGTTCGGTCCGGGGAAACGGCCGGCCCCATCGAGACTCGTAGGCTTCTTCGCCCTGCTCGTAGTCGATCCGGTCGAAGGCCCGGACGGCGGACCGTGCGAGTGCCGTGACGGTGTGGCGGCCTGCCCAGAGAACTACCCCTGAGCTGTCCGGAGCTTGGGCGTCGTCGGCCAGGACCAGGCGGACATCGACCACGGATCCGTCTCTGTGGAAGAAGCACCGGTACACCTGCGGCTCTCCCTCCAACTCGGCGCGGGTGTCCTCATCACCGAGGACGAGCCGGGCAACGGCGTAAAGGAACTCCTCGGGCGCGTCATTGACGTAGGAAGCGATGGCCTCGGCCTCACCGTGATCGTCAGCGAACCTGACGCTCGCCCAGCCGTGACTGCCCAACGTCCACGTGATCGCCAGAGACGACATCTCCCCCCTTGGAACGACGAAGCTCCGGCAGATTGCCTGAGGTTCGCCTCATCCAAACACGCCACCCACCCGACTGACGTGCCGTCAGAAAAAAGAGGGATGCTTCGCCAACCCGATGGCACCCCCGTCCGTCTCTAGGGCGAGCCTCCGGCGTACGGGTGGGGCTCCGGGGTTCCCGGGGTCGCAGGACGGCTCCTGTCGGATTTCCGAAGTGTCAGGAGTTCAGGTGGGGTTACGCGCGAGACCACGGCATGCGGTCGTGGTGGCAGGGGTGGCCTCCACGGCCCTTCTGCTGGGCGGGGTGGCTGAGGCGACGCGGTCCGGGGCGGTGGCCCAGCGGGCCGGTGCCGCCGGTGCCGCCCAGGTGGTGAGGACCGTGACGCTGGTGACCGGCGACCGGGTCCTGGTGGACGGCAGCGGTCGGGTCACAGGGGTGGAGCGGGCGGAGGGCCGGGAACGGATACCGTTCTCGGTCCGGGTGGTCGACGGGCACACCCATGTGGTCCCCGGCGACGCGGAGTTGCTGCTGGCACGGGGCAGGCTGGACCCACGGCTGTTCGATGTGACCCGGTTGGTCGCGGACGGCTACGACGACACGGGCCGCGCCGACCTGCCGCTGATCGTCACGTTCCGCGGCAAGAAGGCGCCGACGACGAGCCCGTTCACCCGGGCGGGGACCGAAATCGGCCGTGCGCTGCCGGTCGTCAACGGCAGGGCGATGCGCCCCGTGAAGAAGCGTGGTGCCGCGTTCTGGGAGGCCCTGACCGGAGCCGCCGGCCGCGATGCGGTGGGAACGGCGGAGTTCACCGCTTCGACGGCGGTGGAGAAGGTGTGGCTGGACGGCAGACGCCGGGCCACCCTCGACAGGAGCGTGCCGCAGATCGGCGCACCGACGGCCTGGGCCGCCGGTTACGACGGCACCGGCGTCAAGATCGCCGTACTGGACAGCGGAATCGACACGACCCACCCCGATCTCGCGGGCAAGGTCATCGCGGAGAGGAACTTCTCCGACTCGTCCGGCACCGGTGACGTGCAGGGCCACGGCACCCACGTGGCGTCCACCGCGGCCGGGACGGGGGCCAAGCCCGGCGGTAAGTACAAGGGCGTCGCCCCAGGCGCGAAGATCCTGAACGGCAGGGTCCTGGGCGACGACGGCTCCGGCTCGGACTCCGGCGTCATCGCGGGCATGGAATGGGCGGTGGCCGAGGGCGCCGACGTCGTCAACCTCAGCCTCGGCGACACGGACGGCCCCGGCATCGACCCGATGGAGGAGGCGGTCAACCGGCTCTCCGCCGAGACCGACACGCTCTTCGTCGTCGCGGCCGGCAACGACGGCGAGTTCGGCGAGGGGACGGTCTCCTCGCCCGGCAGCGCCGAGGCCGCGCTCACCGTAGGCGCGGTCGACAAGGCCGACCGGCTCGCCGACTTCTCCAGCCGCGGCCCGCGCGCCGGTGACAGCGGGGTCAAGCCGGACCTGACCGCGCCCGGGGCCGCCATCACGGCCGCCGCGGCCGCCGGCAGCGTCTTCGAGGGCGAGTACCCCTCCGACATACCCGGCTACCTCACCCTCGACGGCACCTCGATGGCGACCCCGCATGTGGCGGGCGCCGCCGCCCTCCTCGCCCAGCGGCACCCCGACTGGAGCGGCGAGCGCCTCGAGGCGGTCCTGACCGGCTCCGCGAAGCCCGGCTCGTACAGTTCCTTCCAGCAGGGCACCGGCCGCACCGACGTGGTGCGGGCGATGGGCCAGAGCGTCGTGACCGAGCAGGGGCCGCTCGGCTTCGGCATGCAGCGGTGGCCGCACGACGACGACAAACCGGTGACCAAGCAGCTCACGTACCGCAACCTCGGCACCGAGCCGGTCACCCTGGACCTGTCCGTCGACGCGTTCACCGTGGACGGCAAGCCCGCCGCCGAGGGCGTGTTCGCCGTCTCACCGCAACGGCTCACCGTCCCGGCGGGCGGCGAGGCGAGCGCCGACGTGACCGCGGACACCCGCACCGGCAATACGTACGGCACCATCGGCGGCTCGGTGTCCGCCGTCTCGGCCGACGACAAGATCGCCGTACGCACCGCCGTCGGGGTGGAGCGCGAGGCCGAGACGTACGACCTGACGCTGAGGCACATCGACGAGAACGGCCGGCCGACCGGCGACGCCGCCACCTCCTTGCAGGGCTACGACGGCTCCTCGTCCTACCACCTCAGCGACGAGGACGGCGAGGTCACGGTGCGGCTGCCCAAGGGCGACTACACCCTCAACGGTTCGATCCACCCCGACTCCCCGTCCGGCCTGGCCCTCCTGGTGCAGCCGAAGCTGCGGCTGGACAAGGACACCACCGTCGCCGTCGACGCCCGGCAGGCAGAGCCGGTGGACATCACCGTGCCCGACACGGCGGCCGAGAACACCGAGGGCACGGTCACGATCAGCGTCGACCGGGGCGAGGGGCCGGTCGCCGGTACACGCCACTTCATTCTCCCGACCTTCCAGGGCGCGCGGTTCGGACGGCTCGGCCCGGAGCCGTCCGCCGACGACGTGTCCGCCCAGTACTCCGGCGACTGGACGAGCAGGGACGACAAGGGCAGGCCGGTCACCTACCACCTGGCCTGGGACCGCGGCAGCCGGCTGGGCGGTTTCGCCGCCGAGGTGAAGCGGAACCAGCTCGCCAAGGTCGACTTCCAGGCGGGTGCCACCGTCGCGGACAGGAAGGTCCAGGTCGAGGTCGCTCCCGAGGCGCCCGTCGGGGGCCTGATTCCCACCGACAAGGACCTGAGGGGGGATCTGCCCCTGCGCACCACCGACTACATCCTCGGCAACGGCGTCAAGTGGTCCTTCCGCATGTGGCAGACCAGCGGCGAAGGCGACGACAAGCGCTTCGAGTCCTTCCTCATGCAGTTCCCCAGGACCTGGCAGGCCGGCCGGCACTACACCGAGCGGTTCAACGTCGGCGTCTTCGGCCCGGCCCTGGGCGGTACCGCGGACGCCCGGCCGAGACCGAGCACGGACCGCCCGGGTGCCGAACGGCACGGAAACGTCATCAGGGCCCATCTGCCACTCTTCGGCGACGGCGCCGGACACTGGGGCACCAGCGTGCACACTTCGGTGGAGAGCTCGCTCAAGGCCGACGGCAAGGAGATCCCCGACGACTTCGGCGTCCCGCCGACCGAGGGCGTCACCGAATACACCGTCCCCGCCCAGGACAGCACCTACCACCTGACTCTGGACAACTCCCGTGACCCCGCGGTGTACCCGGTCAGCACCCGCGTCCGGGCGGAGTGGACCTTCCGCTCCGCCAAGACCCCCGAGAACGAGCCGACCGCACTGCCGCTGTCGGTGATCCGCTTCTCCCCCGCCCTGACCCTCTCCAGCACGGCGAAGGCGGGCAAGCGGTTCGAGGTGCCCTTCAGCATCGAGGGAGCGACCACCGGACAACGGCCCGAGAACCTCACCTTCGAGGTCTCCTACGACGAGGGCACCACCTGGCAGCCCACCAAGCCCGTCGGCAACACCCACCTGTCCCTGACCCACCCGGCAAAGCCGGGCTCCGTCTCCCTGCGGGCCAAACTGACCGACCGCAAGGGCAACACACTGATCCAGACGATCGAACGCGCCTACCTCACGACCGAGTAGGCGCCCGCCCCACATGACTTCGCCCGGGGCGGCTGGGCGGCCGCCCCGGGCGAGGTGTGTTTGTTCGGCGCTGCTTACTTCTTCTTGCCCTGGGTTTCGACCGCCCGGATTTTGGGGTTGGTCAGCGGGGTGTTCACCTCAACTGACCTGCGGTCGGACGGTCGTTGGTGGTCGTTGTCGGTCGTTGGTGGTTGACCTCGGGGGTTCCAGGATTCGGCCCGGCTCGGGCTCCGATCTGCCGCTAGCGCTAGCGACAGGGGTCGCTAACGTTAGCGACCCTGATAGCGACCGAAGCCGCTCATGACCAGCACGTTAGCGGTTAGCGAGCTATCTAGGCAGACCCCGGAATTGTGCCGTTCGGCGCCTCTGAGAGGGGCGCCGGCCAGATCGCTATCGGGCCTGGGTCGCTTGTCGCTTGTCGGCTCACAGGTCAGAGCCTGTTTCGACTCCCGCGCAGTGCGCCGCTGCCTCCTCACGACAGGCGACAAGACAAGCGGGCGCCGGCATGGCCCTGTTGGCGGCCCCCTGGGGGATGAGCATGAAGGAGCGGCCTACGGCCGCGCGTTGATCGGCAGCTCGCTACGCTCGCGCGGCGACCTCGCCGGGACGAAGGCCGTAGCCGCCCACCAGGACGCCTGGACCCCCTGCACAGGGTGGAAGACGCCCGGAGGCGCGAACGGCCCCCGATGGCCCCGCGGAGGCGCTGTGATACGGCAGTTCGCGCCTTCCCTACGCGCGCGTGCGCGTAGGGCCCCCTGCCCGGAAACCATGGAAACTCGCAGGTCACAGAAGGTTGCAGGGGGTCAACCAGCCTTATCGACGCAACCGGCGACTGCAACCACCCCAAATCGGGCGGGATGACGGCCCGGTGCACGGGCACGTACAAGCAAGGGGAGCACCCCGCGCGGCGAGGTGGTGCTCCCCTTGCTTGTACGCGAGGACGGAAATCCAGGAGCGGGCGACGGACCTGCCTGCCCGCCTGGAATGCCATCCGGGGGCCTTCCAAGGGGCGGACGGCAGGCTTGGGTGAGCGTCGCTGGCCCTTCCCGCTCTGTGCGGCTCACCCCGGCTCTTCAGGAGGGGGCAGGCGGCCGCGCGCACCGGAATCCCCTCCTGAAGAGCCGTCTTTCGCTCTCTTACTAGAGAGTTGAGG
Source organism: Streptomyces lincolnensis (assembly GCF_001685355.1). GTDB lineage: Bacteria > Actinomycetota > Actinomycetes > Streptomycetales > Streptomycetaceae > Streptomyces > Streptomyces lincolnensis. The sequence continues at coordinate 4,662,133 of NZ_CP016438.1, forward strand.
GGAGATAGCGTCCGCAGCGTCCGCCGGGGATCGCTCGCCTCCTCTGACCTGCACTGTTCCTGTGGACGCTAAACAAAACGTTTAGCGTCCGCAGTGTCCGGTCACCCCCAGCCACTAAGAGTGCGTTTCCGCAGGTCAGGCAGCCATCAGTGGAAGGCAGGTTGCGGACGCTAACTCCTCGAAGCGCCGAAGAGGCCACCCCTGGCTATGGGTGGTCTCTTCGGCCGCCTAACAACTTACGGAGCCCGATGGGCGTCGCGAGCTGCCACGGGCCGCGCGGCCGTAAGCCGTTCCTTAGGACGCGGCCAGCATATGGAACCGGCAGCCTCTCCAGTGCGTTTCTGGGAGCACACACAGAAGCGCTGCGAGGATGTATGCCCTCTCCAGTTCCCCAACCACACCCACCACGCCGAAGTGTCCGGCCGACTCCGCCACGCCCCGCCCTCCCCTCTCCTGCGGCCACAGAGCCTCAACAGGTAGCCCATGAGTCGCAAGCGGTCCAACCGCCCGACGCGCCGATCCGACGCGGCCTTAAGGGCTGGTACGAACGCGCCGACTTGAGTAGGCACACCACGGTTATAGCCGCTGTGGTGGCCGCAGTCGGGCTCGGCGTCACCGCCTGGGGCACGGTGAAGTCTTCGCAGGTCGCAGACGACCAGCTCGATCAATCCCGCGAGCAGCAGCTTGCGAGCGACCGTCAACAGGTTGCGCAGGTGAACTTTTGGGTTGAGGGAGGCAAGACGGTGATCGCCAACCGTTCGTTGGACCCAGTATCGATCTACTTTTCGACAAGGCCAGTGAACGATCCCGCCGTGTCTTCTCCCTTCCAATGGCTGAGCAAGATTCCACCTTGCAAGCGAGTGTTGCTCCCAGACCGTCTTCTCACTCCCAACGACCGAGACCCTCAGGTGTTGGCATCCCTTCTCGTGATCGATACGGACGGGAGAGCGTGGCTGCGTGACCACGCAGGGCGGATCGACCCCGCCTCGGCAGACGTGCCTATTGCCATCGCGCCGGTGTACGTTGATCGGCTCAGCGGGAAGGATGCGCAAGCAACCGACTTGGACACCTGTGGATCCCCGTAGCCTCCCTGTCCTGGATCTCAAGGCGACTACGAAGGGCGACTCTTAGCCGGGGGAACGCGGCTGGCGGGTTTCGCCTCCCTTGCCCTAACGGCCGCCTAACAAGGTTGCGGACGCTTTGGACGCTGGCCCCACTGGTTGAAGTGAAGAGGCCCCGGCACGGCGGAGGTGGCATCTTCGTCGACCGTCCGTCGCGCAGTGGCAGTGGACGGTGCGCGATGGTGCCAGTTTGCACGGCGGCCGTTGTGCGCGAGCGTAGCGAGCTGCCAAGGGTCGCGCGGCCGTAGGCCGCACCTTTTATGCCTTACCCTGCCGCGTGGCCTCGTCCAGTGCCTTCAGTACCGAATCGGGGTCCCCGTGGTACACGACGTGGGGCTCACCTGGCTCCGGAGGCACGAACCGGGTTCGGTAGCGGAGCAGGTCGCTTTCAGCGAAGTAGATCGAGTTCGGGTCGGCCTCATGCCGCGCATTCCGCTTGCTCACACGGGCCCAAAGTTCCTCGTGGCTCGCCTCCAGGTAGACGAGCACCGTGGTCGCGCCCGTTTCGGTCGCGAGCGACCGCCATCGAGCACGGTCGTCCGGCGTCAGAAACCATGGTTGAACCGGGGCATACCACCTCCATCAGACTCGGAGCGGTTCAGCCGCGAGCGCGCTCGGAACGCTCTCAGCAAGGCGCTTCGCCCCTCTGCTCCACGCTGATTCTGTACGTGCGAACCCCTGTCGGCGCCCTCGGGCCAGGGGTTCGTTCCTGCGGCTCAGAAGAGGCTCAACCCGTGTTTCTGTACGACGTAGGCGACGCAAGACGCAGTCATGAACGGGTTGGAATGGGGCACCGTCCCCGCATGGCTCAGCGCCGTACTCACAGGCGGCTCCCTCCTCATGGGCTTCCACATCCTTCTACGTGACAGGAAGAAGGACGAACGGAACGAAGCCCTGAAGATCGTCACATGGGCGGAGCGGGATGCCAACGATGAAGGTAGCTTCATCCGCATCCATGTCCGCAACACCGCTGATCGCCCCATCCTCTACGTCGATGCGCTCTACGAAGGCGCCGGGGGCATCGAGCGGTTGCCCTCCAACGTGCCGATGGTGCTGAAGGACGAAGAAATCACCTTGGAAGTACCGCGCTACATGAACGGCCGGCGCACCCTTGCCCGTGGTATCGCTTTCCAGGACGCCAACGGTTTCTCATGGGTCAGGGACATCGCTTCGCACGACGTGTATCGACAGTCCCGGCTGCGACGCGGAGACCCCACACTACGGATGCTGTTCCTCTCGTTCGGCTCGTTCCGGCTGTACCGATCGACGAAGAAACGCATGCGGCGCGCATGACGACGACCGCACTAGAGGTCCCGGAGAGGTTCCAGGGCACGAAAATGCCTCCCACTTGCACCGTTAGTGCAGGTGGAAGACATGATCACAAACCCTACTTTTTCTTGCCCTGGGTCTTGCCGGGGATCTTGGTGAGCTGGGTTTTTGCTGGTCAGGGGCGGTGGGCTCGTGCGCCTGGTGGTTGTCGTTGGTCGTCATTGGCGATCGTTGAGCGGCCTCGGACGGCCCAGGGACGGCCCAGCCATGGGTCACATGAACGGCGTCAGCCAACGGACGTGGCCCGCCCTTGGGCGGTGATGCATCCCTCTTCCATGTCCCACCACTCCTTGGCCACGCCGTGCTTGAGGAGCCGTTGCACCTTGGCGAGATCGGCGGTGGGCGGAACGTCCAGGGCGACCATGCCGAACCGTTCTATGCCCTCGCCGTCGACGCCGAGTTCCTTGAACGCGTTGATCACGCTCTGCCGTGCGGCTCCCGAGCCGCTGTCACGGAACACGATGAGGCGGATAGTGCAGTTCTCCGAACGCCGAACCACCTCGCCAGCCCATTGCACGCCTTCTTCGTCGGGCTCGGTAGCCACGAAGTCCCCGCACGCGATGCCTCGAACGAACCACGGGATGTTGTCGAGCCGCACGGTGCCGTCACCCTGGTCGACGGCCCACAGGCTCTCCACCGATGCCGGGGGCCAGTCGTCCCCGATCTCAAGCCGGAAGTGCACCTTCACGTACGGGCCTTCGGGATTCGTCATGGTGCCCAGGATGCACAGTGCTGCCACGCCTGCCGCAGGTGGGTGACCGATGACGTCTACTCAGACTTGGATACGGGTTTGTCTGTGCGTCAGCCGACGACAGCCAGCCACGACGGCGGGAGCGCCGACCGGATCAGGCGCGCGCGTGTCTCGCTCACCCCCACCGGCCTCGGCCACGCTACTGGCTTGTGTCGTCGATCAGAGCCACATCCGATGACCGGCCCGGGAGGCGAGCGCTGGGCTCTGCACCTGGTGAGTCCCCGGCTCCGGCCGGTTAAGTGATCTACGGACAGTTGCCGGGCCAAACCTCCCGGGAGCGATGAAGGCGGCTGGGTGGGGCATCGAGCTACTGGCACGCCACTGGCAAGACCTTGATCTTTTAGGTATCGCCCACACAGACAATGTCAAAGCGGCACAATACGTCCAGTCAGCACGCGCACACAGCACTGCGGAGGAAGCATGGACGTCAACCCGACCGGCCAAGGAAACCGCATTTTTGTGAGCTACGCCCATCTCGATGATGAACTGCTTAACCAGGCCGTAGAGCACTTCACTAAAGATTTGCAGAGTTTCTACGCCGCCAAGACGGGCGGCACACTCGATATCTTCTTTGATCGGGAGAGCATTGGCTGGGGAACGGACTGGAGGCGCAGAATTGACTCCGAATTGCGAGGGGCCTCCATTTTCATGCCGATTATCACGATGCAATACTTCAATCGTCCGGCATGCCGCGAGGAGCTGAATGCTTTTCATGGAAGCGCAGAACTGCTTGGGGCTGGGTATCTAATCCTTCCTGTGGTTATTCTCGGCGCGAGTGGCATTACTGCGGATAGCCAAATGCCCGAGGTGCGATTGATCGAGTCGCTGCAATTTGAGAATCTAGAGGAAGCTTTTTTGGCTGGTCGCGGGACAAGGGAATGGAGGGAAGCGCTTTCGCGTATCACGGATAAGCTGGTTAGTGTCATTTCCCGTGCAGAAGAAAATCTTGCAAATGTAGAATCTTCCGAATTGACCCTTGAGGCAGTGAGCGGTGATGATGACTTCGATCTTTTTCAGCACTTTGATGAATTGAATCAGATCGGGGAACGCCTCGCGTCGGAGATGGAAGACTCGACGCGAGATCTGACTAATTGGTGCACGGTTGTTCAGGATGAAATGCAGAAATTTGGCGCGACTTCGCCAGCCGTTTTGCGCGCTCAATCGGTGGTGATGGCTAGGGCCGTCCAGGAGCCGTCCCTAAAACTGCAGAGCAGCGCTACCGCTCTCGCCCAATCAGTTACGGGTGCAGATGCCCTCCTGCGTTCGATGGTAGGACAGTTGGTTGGCGTCAACACCTCGCATGGTGCTGAGCTTGCAGAAAAGATCATCGCGGACATCACTCAAGGCTCATCCAGCCTTCAGCCCTTCGTGGATGGATTGGCGGAAATCTTGGAGATGCTGAAAACCATGGAAATCATGAGTGTCCCATTGCGTAAAGCGATTAAGCCCGGGAGGGTCGGATTCACTAAGTGGCAAGATGCGATGAAGACAATTGAGGGATGGCAAGGCCTGTCTGTTCGTTGATCCCTATTCCTTTTCTTCGCGTCGTTGCTTGAATTTTTCAAATTGCGCCGCATAGACGTAGAGGTAATCCATCAGCGCTTCGGCAAGTGCCAGGGCATCGGCAGCGTCACCCTGCGTCACAGGATTATCGTTGTAGTGCGCTCCTTCATTTCCGAGCAGTCGGAGAGCTTGGCTCCATTCCAGGAGGCGCCCGTCGATCTTTCCGCTTTCTTTCAGCTCTTCCAGCATGCGGATTAGTGGTGCCCGCTTACTGACACCCTGATCAATAGAGACACCCTCCAATGTTCGCCGCACCATTACGACAGTGGCCGTATACGCTTTAACGGAAAAGCAGCGGTGGGCTTCCTCGTGCTGTCGCCTTAGTGGCTCAGGAATGAGCCAACTGAGCATTCTTCTGGTGTTGGGCCAAACTGTGACGGGCTCTCCATCCCAGCCCTTCCCGTAATCCTCTTCCAAAGCTAGAAGACCCTCGCCGCATTTAGTGCATCGTGCGAGTTGCAGAAGAGTTGGGAGCCCTTTTTCTAGATTTCTTTCGACTAGTTCGCCCTCGACCACCGCCATGACCATTTGGTCACAGGTACCGCACGTGGCGAGGATGTTGCTTCCAATACGATCGGATGCTTCTGTCATGGGGCCATCGTAAGGAGTTAACGACACCTCCAGCGGATGCTTTTGCAGATCTGACGAGGCGGCCAAGGGCGTGGGTTCGACCGGCCCCAGCCACGCCTCTCACAGCAAGCGGCTGATGGCTGTGCGCGCGGCATGGGCCCCGGCCGGGCTGGAGCGGGGCGGAGACTGGAGCGCAGGCCCGGCCGGGGGGCGGGCCGCGCGCGGGGAGCGGAGCGAGCCGCCTTGAACCAGTAGAGAAAGTTGCAACTCAGTCGGTCCGCTGGGGCGGTCGGGGCTTGAAGTCGTATGCGCAGGCTGGGAGTTCTGTGCCTTGGCGGTGTGCGAGGGGCACGAAGATCACGGGGCGGATCGTCCATGTGATGCGGGTGGTGTAGAAGGTGACCGACACCGTGCAGGGTTCGGAGCGCAAGAGGGCTGTGACCGAGCACGGAAGTTGTCACGTTTGAGCTGCCCCGACCTTGCTCTCCGGGGTGCCGTGAGCACGATTGTTGTCACCGAAGGTGCATTGTTCTTGTCACCTTGAGATCGTTTGCGGTCTTGCTGTCACCAGTACGCCGGGTTCCGCTTCTCTGACGGGGTGGCGGAGCTTCAGGGGTCCGGTGGGGTACACGCCGGGGCAGCCGACGGTGCGGGGTACACGCCCTTGTGGTCGCATTCGGGTATGCGGGACCGGACGAGTGATTCGGTCAGGCCTTCCCAGCCGTGGCCGTGGCTCTCGGCGTTGTGATCCTCGAAGACGTCGGCGATCTGCGGAGGTCCGGGGTGCTCCGGATATCCAGTTGAGCAGATGATCACTTGAGATCATGGCGCGGACGACAGCGAGTGCCGCCGGCAGGCAAGGCTCCCAGGTCGGCCGGGAAGAGACGGCTTAGCGGCCGACGGTGCTCCAGTCGGTGGGGGCGGGAGCCACCAAGCGCCCCGCGGCGTGCTCGCGGAGGCGCCGGGTCAGTTCTGGCAAGTCGTATGCAGGGAAGCTCACTTGAAGCAGCTGTAGGCGAAACTGAGATGCCAGCTCCTCCTGGAACATCGCCGCGTCCATCGGCTTGACCGTCATGTCCCACGCGTCCGGGGCTGCCCAATGCGTCATCCGGACGTAGAACGCGTCCCGCAGGCCGGCGTTCGCCACGGCCGAGAGGAAGGCCAGGCCGCTGTCGACAGGGAAGTCGATCAGCGTCCAGCCGCGCCTGGACTCCACCCACTCCTCCATGTGCGGCAGCTTCTGCGGCCAGTCCGCGTTGCTCTCGCCGACATCCTGGCAGCAGGTGAAGGTGTCGAAACCACACTCCCAGATCGCCTGGATCGTCGGTGCGAGCTGCTCGTCGATCTGTGCGTGCCGGTCGCCGACCCGGACGAGAACGGTGGAGTGCGTTCCTTCGTGAGACGTCATCGAGCGAGCATAAGAGCAGGGTACGACACCTGGGCTGGCGCTCCGGGTAGATGTTGTACCGGTCCGACATCCCCATGGCTGCCCACGGCCGAGCCCGCCCGCCGCGCTCACACGAGCGAGCCAGGACGCTCAGTCACACCTGCACGGGAATCCGCCAGGCCGCACGGTGACAGTTGTCCTGCTCAGGTGACAACTAGCGTGCTCAGTCACAAGGGCTCGTCGTGTGTCTATGCGGCCGTCGTACAGCCACTGCCACGGCATCGCCTACCGCGCCGCAGCCGTGACTCCGGCCGCCTTCCCGGCTGCGATGGGGGCCACGGCCTGATGTCCGATCTGGTGACACTTCTGGAGGTGGGTGGTCCTGTCGCCGCGCTCGGCGGCGGGGCTGCCTACACCCGGGCCAAGCACCCTCGCGTGTACTGGCCCACGGTCGGCCTGCCGATATTCACCGCCCGGCTCCTCGGCTCGTACGGTTCGGTCATGGAGGCGTGCGGCTTGACCGTGGCGCCGTCCCGGCTGCGGGTCCTCGTCGTCAAGGCCACGACCCGGCGTGAGGTCCGGCCGGTGCCGCCTCGGCGGGGGATCAGTCGGCCTACTTCGACCGGGCTGCGGCTTCGTCTCCGGCTCGCTCCCGGACAGGAACCCACCGATGTCGCCGCTTCGGCCGAACGGCTTCGGCCTGCCTGGGGCGTTCACGCCGCGTACGTCTCGACCGTCAAGCCGGGCGTCGTCGAACTACGGCTCGTCGGCTTCGACGTACTGCGAAACGCGCGAATGCCCCGTAAGGCCACCGCCGAACTCCTCAAGGTGCCCGTGGCACTGCGAAAAGACGCCACTCCCTTCATACGCGACTACCACACCAGCTCACCCTCGGCGCCACCCTGTCCGGCAAGTCCATGTACCTGCGGCACCTGGTCACGGGCCTCGCCCGGCAGCCCGTCGCCCTAGTCGGCATCGACTGCAAGCGGGATGTGGAGCTGGCGCCGTTCGCCTCCCGGCTCTCGGCCCTCGCGACCGATCCCGACGAGGCGGCCGAGCTGCTGCCCGTGCTCGTCAAGGAGATGGAAGACCACTACGACCTGATCAAGGCCCGGCAGGGCATCGCGCCAAGAGGAGATCACCTCCGACATCTGGGGCCTGCCCGAGGGCGAACGCCCGGTGCCGATCGTGCTGTTCGTCGACGAGGTGGCCGAACTCTTCCTCGTCGCCACGAAGAAGGACGAGGAACGCCGGGACGAGATGGTCACCCAGCTCATCCGCCTCGCCCAGCTCGGCCGCGCCGCCTGATGCCGTCCAGCCAGGAGCGGACCCGCAAAGCTATGGCTTCGGTCTTCGATCACCAAAGACGTACGCCATGGTCAGAGCCAACCGCCGCAGGATCCGTCTGAACATTGTGCTGGCAATGTTCGCTGAAATGTTGAGCGAGCAAAGTTCGGGAGCACGCTCACAAAGTTGATTCGAGATTTCACGCGTGAGAGATTGGAGTCTAGAAAGACTGCGGACCTGGATCCGGCGGCAACCAGATCCAGGCCCTCGTGCAGTCAGCGAGCCCGGTCGCGTAGGAGCAGACCGGGCTCGCTGCATGTGCAGCACCCGATCCCGACCGTTCTCGCGCGTGACTCGCTCATCGAGCGAACTGCATCACGCCGGTAGCGATGGCCACCACTAGGCCCGCTCCCGTAAGCCAGACCTGCCACCTCTCGGCGCTGGTCCACCCACGAGGCTCGTCCTTCTCAAGGCTCACCTCTACCACCTCCCCTTCTCCTCCAGCCGGCCCGCTTCTCAGACCGGAGCCTTTGAACTCGCATACCACTGCGCGGAGTTCAGGGGAGGTTCAGGTAAGGCGCGACAAGCATACCGGTGACTTCGTCAGTCACCGAGGCACACCGGAACGCTTGACAGCGGCCCCGAATCCCTTTCACGGCTCAGAGACGGCCCCAGCACAACAACGAGCCCCCTACCAGCGGACAACCCGCAGGTAGGGGGCTTGATCAGCTCTGGCTACTTCTTCTTGCCCTGGTTCTTGACCGCCTCGATCGCCGCCGCGGCCGCGTCGGGGTCGAGGTAGGTGCCGCCGGGGTTGAGCGGCTTGAAGTCGGCGTCCAGTTCGTAGGAGAGGGGGATGCCGGTCGGGATGTTGAGGCCCGCGATGTCGGCGTCGGAGATGCCGTCGAGGTGCTTGACCAGGGCGCGGAGGGAGTTGCCGTGGGCGGCGACCAGAACCGTGCGGCCGGTCAGGAGGTCCGGGACGATGGCGTCGAACCAGTAGGGGAGCATGCGGACGACGACGTCCTTCAGGCACTCCGTGCGCGGGCGCAGCTCCGGGGGGAGAGTGGCGTAGCGCGGGTCGGAGAACTGGGAGTACTCGGCGTCGATGTCGAGCGGCGGCGGGGGCGTGTCGTAGGAGCGGCGCCAGAGCATGAACTGCTCCTCGCCGAACTCGGCGAGGGTCTGGGCCTTGTCCTTGCCCTGGAGGGCGCCGTAGTGGCGCTCGTTCAGACGCCAGGAGCGGTGGACCGGGATCCAGAGGCGGTCCGCGGACTCCAGGGCGAGCTGGGCGGTGCGGATGGCGCGCTTCTGGAGGGACGTGTGGACCACGTCGGGGAGCAGGCCGGCGTCCTTGAGCAGCTCACCGCCGCGGACTGCCTCCTTCTCGCCCTTCTCGTTGAGGTTGACGTCCACCCAGCCGGTGAACAGGTTCTTCGCGTTCCATTCGCTCTCGCCGTGGCGGAGGAGGATCAGCTTGTACGGTGCGTCGGCCATGCGGACGAGCGTAATCGAAGGGCTCGGCCTCTTGGGCGGTGCGCCCGGCAGGCGGACGGTTGACGGGATCTGTTAATCGAGTGGTCACCGGCCACGCGCCCCTCGTAAGTTGCTCTTGCCGCCTGAGCCGCTTACATCCGTGGGGGATCCGTCATGTCCGTCGTTGCCCTGAGACGTGCCGTCCGGGAGACCGTCTCCGGGCTTCCCCGCGAGTTCTGGTGGCTGTGGACCAGCACGCTGGTCAACCGGCTGGGTGCCTTCGTCGCCACCTTCATGGCCCTGTACCTGACCCTGGACCGGGGCTACTCCGCCTCCTACGCGGGGCTCGTCGTCTCGCTCTACGGGCTGGGCGGGGTGATCTCGTCCCTGGGCGGCGGGGTGATGACCGACCGGCTCGGCCGGCGGCCCACGCTGCTCATCGCGCAGGCGTCGACCGCGGTGTCCGTCGCGCTGCTGGGGTTCGTGCACCATCCCGTCGCGATCGCGGGGGTCGCCTGCCTCGTCGGCATGGCGTCCAACGCCTCGCGGCCAGCGGTACAGGCGATGATGGCGGACATCGTGCGGCCCGAGGACCGGGTGCGGGCCTTCTCGTTGAACTACTGGGCCATCAACCTCGGGTTCGCCGTCTCCTCCGCGGCCGCCGGGTTCATCGCCGAGACCAGCTACCTCGCGGGCTTCCTGATCGAGGCCGGTATGACCGCCGTGTGCGCGGTGGTCATCTTCCTCAAGCTGCCCGAGTCGCGGCCCGAGCAGAGGAAGGCCGAGAAGGGGTCCGTGGAAGACGTCCGGCTCGGGACCGTCCTGCGCGACGGGCGCTTCATGGGCGTCGTCGGACTGTCCTTCCTCATCGCGCTGGTCTTCCAGCAGGGCTCGGTCGGTCTGCCGGTGGCCATGGGCGAGGCCGGGTTCACGCCCGCGGACTACGGCGTCGCGATCGCCGTCAACGGCGTACTGATCGTCGCGCTCCAGATCCCGGTCACCCGGTTCATCGAACACCGGGACACCAAGCGGCTGCTGGTGGTCTCCTCGCTCCTCGCGGGCTACGGCTTCGGCCTCACCGCCTTCGCCGGGTCCCTCGGCCTGTTCGCCCTCACCGTCTGCGTGTGGACCCTGGGCGAGATGATCAACGCGCCGACGCAGACCGGCCTGGTCGTCCGGCTGTCCCCCACCCACGGCCGCGGGCGCTACCAGGGCATGTACACCCTGTCCTGGTCCGTCGCGGGCCTGATCGCCCCCCTGATGTCCGGCGTCGTCATCGACCGGTACGGCGCGGAGTGGCTGTGGGGGCTGTGCGCGGTCGTCGGCACGGTGGCCGCGATCGGATACGCGGCCCTGATGCGGCGCCTGCCGGCCGAGGAACCCGTCACCGCCGGGAAGCCGCCGGCGGCCACCGTGCCGACCGAGGTCGAACCGGCCTGACAGTACCCCTGACGTCAGGGGTGCATCCGCGCCCCCTTCACCACCTTGTCCACCGCGTTCCGCGGCCCGTACACGGCCAGCCCCACCAGGTCCAGGTCCCCCGTCGGCACGGCCCGCACCGCCGCCCGGTTGTCGCGGTCGTTGCCCGTGGCGAACAGGTCACTCGTGAACACCGCGCGCGGGAGCGCGCGGGACAGCACGCGCGCGTGGGCCGTCGTCAGCGTCTCCTTCGTGCCCTGGAAGACCAGCACCGGCTGGCGGAACATCGGCAGGTAGGTCACGCCGTCGGCGTCCTCGTACGGCTCGCCGACCACCTCGGGGGCCTGCGTGCCCAGGCCGCTGACGAGGAACGCGGTGACGTTCAGGCGCTGCCAGGGCTCCAGGTCCTCGCGGAGCAGGACGGCGATCTTGGTGTCGAAACGGATGGGTTCGTCGCTCATACGTCGAGACTGCCGATCGGTGCCCGGTGTCGTCTTGTACGTTCTTTGCATGGTCACCCGGCAGGAAGTCACCGCCTGGCGCCCGGCCGTCCCGGGCGTCACCGAGGTCTTCCACGCCCACTTCACCGAGTACGCCTATCCGATGCACGTCCATGAGGCGTGGACGCTGCTCATCGTGGACGACGGGGCCGTGCGCTACGACCTGGACCGGCACGAGCACGGGACGCCGGGCGACACGGTGTCGCTGTTGCCGCCGCACGTCCCGCACAACGGCTCGCCCGTCACACCGGACGGCTTTCGCAAGCGGGTCGTCTACCTCGACGGCACGCATCTGGGCGACGACCTCATCGGGCCCGCCGTCGACGGTCCCGATCTGCGGGATCCCGTACTGCGGCGGCGGGTCGGGCAGATGCACACCGCGCTCGCGCGGCCGGGCGAGGAGCTGGAGGCCGAGAGCAGGCTGACGCTGATCGGCGACCGGCTGCGGGTGCTGCTGCGGCCCCGGCTGTACGCGCGGCCCGCGCGCCGGGACCCCGCACTCGCCGGGCGGCTGCGCGAGCTGCTGGACGAGCGGGTGGTCGAGGGGCTGTCGCTGGAGGAGGCCGCACGGGTCGTACGGGCTCATCCGGCCCATCTCGTACGGGCGTTCAGTACCGCGTACGGCATCGCTCCGCACCAGTATCTGAACGCCCGCCGCGTCGACCGGGCCCGGCGGCTGCTGCTGGCGGGGCGCGGGCCGGCGGATGTCGCCGCGCTCACCGGCTTCCACGACCAGGCCCATCTCACCCGGCACTTCCGGAAGTTGGTGGGGGTCACGCCGGGTCGGTACGCGAGATCCGCGGAAGGCGTCCGTCCGTGATCGGCGGCGGTTAGCGTCCTTTCCATGGAGGACACACAGACATCACCGGAACCACAGAAACCTGATATGTCGCCCGCAGCCGGCGTCCTGCGGCTCAGACGGGTCTCGACGGCCGTCGCCGGGGCGGCGGCCCTGATAGCCCTCAGTGTCGGCGGGGTCGCCCTCGCGGCGAGCTCCGACGAGGGGCCCACTCCCGTGCCGACCGAGGCGAGCGAGGTGCCCGTCCCACCGGACGGGGGCTCCGGGGGCACGAGCGGAGGCGGCGGGACCGGCGGTGCCGACCCGAGCCCGACCTTCACGGACCCCGACACGTCGACCGGCCCGGGCGAGCCCACCGACCCGGACGAGCCCACTGATCCCCAGCCGTCCGCACCGAGCGAGCTGGACGAGCTCAACCGGCGCATCACGGAACTGGACCGGAAGGTCGACGAGCTGCCGACGAAGAAGGAACTGGCCGACGCGCTGCGGGCCTTCGCCGACGAGCTGGACCGCGCGGACCAGCCGGGCGATCCCAGCGACGGGCCCCGGCCCACCGACGAACCCGGGCCCACCGACGGTCCGCGGCCGACCTCGTCGCTGCCCCCGGACCCCTCCTGATCGCGGATTCTGACCTCGGATCCTGATCGCGGATCCTGATCGCGGAGCGGAACTCCCGGGTCAGTCGGCCGACCGCTGGGTGAGGTGTGCGAACGCGTCCAGGTTGCGCGTCGACTCGCCCCGGGACACCCGCCACTCGTACTCCCTGCGGATGGCGGTCGCGAAGCCCAGTTCGAGGAGGGTGTTGAAGGCGCCGTCGGCCGCCTCCAGGACCTGGCCGAAGAGCCGGTCGAGCTCGTCGGCGGTGATGGAGGACAGGGGGAGCTTGGCGGTGACGTAGACGTCGCCGAGCGGGTCGACGGCGTAACTCACGCCGTACAGCCTGAGGTTGCGCTCCAGGAGCCAGCGGTGGACGCCGGACTCGTTCTCGTCGGGGTGGCGAACGACGAAGGCGTTCAGCGAGAGGGAGTGGCGGCCGACCAGGAGGGACACGGTCGTCGACAGTTTGCGGGTGCCGGGGAGCTTGACGACGTAGTTGCCGTCGGCAGGGCTCTCCCATTCGAGTTCGGCGTCCTTGAGGAAGCCCTCGATGACCTGTCCCGCCTTCTGCGTGTCACCCATGGTGGGAGCGTACGTGACGGCGGTGCGACTGGGTCGCGGCCGTGTAGACGTCGGCGGTGGCGGCGGCCGCGGTGTCCCAGCCGAAGAACTCGGCGTGCCGGGCGGCGGCCTCGCCCATGCGGGGCGCGAGCTCGGGGCTGTCGGCGAAGTCGCGCAGCACGCGCGCGTAGTCGGCGGGATTGTGCCCTCGTACGAGGAAACCGGTCTGCCCGTCGCGGACGGCGACCGGGAGTCCGCCGACCGCGGCCGCGAGCACGGGGGTGCCGGCCGCCTGCGCCTCTATGGCGACCAGTCCGAAGGACTCGCTGTACGACGGCATGACGAGCACGGAGGCGGCCCGGAACCAGTCGGCGAGCTGCTCCTGCCCGACGGGCGGGTGGAACCGTACGACGTCCGCGATACCGAGGCGGGAGGCCAGCTTCTGGAGGCCCTCCGGCTTGGCGAGGCCGCTGCCGCTGAGACCGCCGACGACCGGGACGAGGAGGCGGGAGCGCAGGTCGGGGCGTTCGTCCAGGAGGACCGCCACGGCGCGCAGGAGCACGTCGGGGGCCTTCAGGGGCTGGATGCGGCCCGCGAACAGCGGGATCAGGGCGTCCTGGGGCAGCCCGAGGCGGGCGCGGGCGGCCGCGCGGCCGTCGGCGGGGCGGAAGCGGTCGAGGTTCACGCCGGGGTGCACGACCGCGACCTTGTCGGGGTCGGCGGCGTAGTGCCGTACGAGTTCGTCGCGCTCCTCGGCGGTGTTGGCGATGAGGCGGTCCGCTGCGGCGACGATCTGGGTCTCGCCGATGACACGGGCGGCGGGCTCGGGGGTGTCGCCGTCGGCCAGGTTGGCGTTCTTGACCTTGGCCATGGTGTGCATGGCGTGCACCAGGGGGGTGCCCCAGCGCTGGGCGGCGAGCCAGCCGACGTGGCCGGAAAGCCAGTAGTGCGAGTGCACCAGGTCGTAGTAGCCGGGGCGGTGGCCCGCCCACGCCTGCATCACGCCGTGCGTGAAGGCGCACAGCTGCGCGGGCAGCTCCTCCTTGGCCAGGCCCTCGTACGGGCCGGCGTCGACATGCCGGACGAGGACGCCCGGGGCGAGCTCGACCGAGTGCGGGAGTCCGCCGGTGGTCGCCCGCGTGAAGATCTCCACCTCGATGTTGATCGCGGCGAGGCGCTGGGCGAGCTCCACGATGTAGACGTTCATGCCGCCCGCGTCGCCGGTGCCCGGCTGGTGCAGCGGCGAGGTGTGCACGGAGAGCATGGCGACGCGGCGGGGGCGGCGGTGCAGGCGCAGCCGGGGGGTGGCGGCCTGGGAGCGACGCTGGAGCCTGCTGACGTACTGGCTCACGTGGCGTTCCTCCTTGCTGCGGGCATGCCGGGCGGAGGGTGTGGGGCGCCCTCCAAGGGTGTCCAACATCGGAGGGAGGGGTTCCCATTCCGGGCGCGGGGGTTTTTGCCTAGGCATTACCCCTGGTCGCTCAACCGTTCGAGGGGAGGGTGCGTTGACGTTGACGGAGTGGGGAGGGGTGGTGGCCTCGCCTACGCGGTCTCGCCTACGGCGGCTGTCGGGAGCAGGCTGGAGGTATGACCGACTACGGCAATCTGCCCGAGGTGGTGTCACGCGAGGAGTGGCACGCCGCCCGTCAGGAGCTGCTGGCCAGGGAGAAGGAGCTGACCCGGGCGCGCGACCGGGTCAACGCGGAGCGGCGGCGGCTGCCGATGGTCCGCGTCGACAAGCCCTACCGCTTCTCTGGCCCCACGGGTTCCGTGAGCCTGCTCGACCTGTTCGAGGGGCGGCCCCAGCTGGTCCTGCACCACTTCATGTGGACCTACGACATCGACGCCGACGGTGTCGAACACCCCCGTGACACCGGCTGCTCCAGCTGCTCCTCCGCGGCCGACACCATCGCCGGGCTCCGGCAGCTGCACGCCCGCCGCACGACACTCGCCGCGGTGTCGCGTGCTCCGTACCCGAAGCTCGCCGCGTACCGCGCGCGGATGGGGTGGACCTTTCCCTGGTACTCCTCGGCCGGCGACGACTTCAACTACGACTTCCACGCGACCGTCGACGAACGTGTCGCCCCTGTGCGGGTCTTCGACCGCGACGAGGCCGAACTCGCCGCGGCGGGAATGCCCTGGTCACCGGAGCTGCGCGGCGACTGGCCGGGCATCAGCGCGTTCCTGCGCGTGGGGGACGAGGTCTTCCACACCTACTCCGCGTTCGGCCGCGGTATCGAACACTTCCACTACAACATCCCCTACCTCGACCTCACCGCCCTCGGCCGCCAGGAGCACTGGGAGGAACCGAAGGACCGCGCGCGACCGCTCGGGCGGGAGGTGGGCGGGGCGGGCATACGGCTGCCGGATGAGTACGGGTAGGGGTGGCGGTTGTGGGCGTCTGATGCCTCGCGGCGCGCTGTGCGGGTCCGGTGGGGGCGTGTGTAGCGCCCACGGTTGTGGGGTGGGTCGGGGCCGGGGCGGGGGGTCTCCGTCCTCGGTCCGGCGGTGCTGTGTCTTCTAGCTGTGCTGCGTGTTGGACGCCGGCCGCTGCGGGCGGACACCCCCCGCCCCGTCCCCTTACCGCCGTGGGCGGCTGAGACGCCCACGGTCCGGAGGGTGCCTCATGCCCGACGGCGACTTCCGCTTTCCAGGGGCGCGGGGAACTGCGCGACCAGCCACAACAAACCCGCACCCGCCATACGACCGAACAAGACACCCCAAACGTCGAAACCCGCACAGCCGGCCCTACGGCAACCACGGCTCCCCTAGGGGCGCGGGGAACTGCGCGACCAGCCACAACGAACCCGCAGCCGCCACACGACAGCACACCGCACCCCGCAAAGCGCACGGCCACATACCCTCATAGACATGACCCCCCGCGCCGCCACTCGCCCCGTTGGCACGGTCACGCGTGGGACCACGAATCCGAACCGGCTGAGAAGGATGGACCGCTGGATCGCGGCGACGCATGGGGCAGAGCTGCGTCGGGCCGTGGATCCCGTGGCCGTGGATCTGGGGTACGGGGCAGCGCCCTGGACGGCAGTCGAGCTGCTGGCCCGGTTGCGCGTCGCGGCGCCGCACACGCGTGTGGTCGGTGTGGAGATCGAACCGGCCAGGGTCGCGGCGGCGAGGCCGTACGAGCGGGACGGGCTCGTGTTCCGGCACGGCGGGTTCGAGATCCCGGTCGAGGGGCGGCCGTGTCTCGTCAGGGCCGCCAACGTGCTGCGTCAGTACGACGAGGACGAGGTCGTCGGTGTATGGGAGCGGTTGTGTGCCCGGCTGGCTCCGGCCGGGCAGGGATCGCGGGGCGGGCTGCTTGTCGAGGGGACCTGCGATGAGATCGGGCGGCGGCATGTGTGGGTCGCGCTCGGGCCCGAGGGGCCGCGCACGGTGACCTTCGCGACGCGGCTGGGGTCGTTGGAGCGCCCCACGGATCTCGCCGAGCGGCTGCCGAAGGCGCTCATCCACCGCAATGTGCCCGGCGAACCGGTGCACGCCTTTCTGCGCGACTTCGACCGCGCTTGGGCGGCCGCCGCTCCCTATGCCTCCTACGGCGCGCGCCAGCGCTGGATCCGGGCGGTGCGGGACCTGGCGGCCGACTGGCCGGTGACGGACGGGCCGGTGCGCTGGCGGCAGGGTGAAGTGACGGTGGCGTGGGAGGCGTTGGCACCGCGGGTGTGACCGTTGGGAACGATCTCGGTGAGTCGTTCGTCACACAGGCGGGGAGATCGTCATGCCGGGGGCGGGAGGAGGGGAGGAACCGAGCATTGAGAGCCACGACCTCTGTCGTTTTGCGTACATACGTGACACGATCCCCCCGGCGTCCGTAAGTTACTGACGGTAAATCAGATTCATCGGCTTTGGGGGCAAGCTATGGGTGCGGGCAAGCGCGGGCTGATCACAGCGGCCGTGACCCTGGTCTGCGCGGTCACCGCACTGGCGGCACCGGGCACGGCGTTCGCGGCACCGACCCCGACGCCCACGCCGACCACTTCACCGGGCCCCGCGTCGGTCACCACCCCGACTCCTCTGCCCGACAAGGACCTTGAGGCCGTACGCCAGAAGCTGGACGACCTCTATCACGACGCGGCCGTCGCCACGGACGCGTACAACGCCGCCGAGGAGAAGGCCGAGACGCAGTCGGCCCAGATCGTCGCGCTGGCCAAGAAGATCGTCGAGGGCAGGGAGAAGCTCGACCGGCTGAAGGACCGCGCCGGTGCCGCGGCCCGCGCCCAGTACCGCAGCGGCGGGCTGCCGGACGAGGCGCAGTTGATGCTCAGCGACGATCCGCAACAGTTTCTCGACGGTGCGGGCCGGGTGCTCCAGGGGCAGCGCGGCACCAAGGCGCTGATCGGGGAAATGACCCGCACCCAGCAGGACTTGGAGCAGTACGCGAGGGACGCTTCCGCCCAGTGGCAGAAGCTGGAGGAGAACCGCAAGGCCAAGGCGAAGGCCCAGAAGCGGATCGAGAAGCAGATCGCGGCGGCCGAGAAGCTCGAGAACCAGCTGGAGAAGGAGGAGAAGGAACGCCTCGCCGAGCTGGAACGGCAGGCCGCGCTCAAGGCCCAGACCGCCTGGCTCGGCTCCGGCGTCCTCGACGACATCAGCGGCAAGGCCTCCACCCAGGGCGAGAAGGCCGTGAAGTACGCCACGGAACAGATGGGCAAGCCCTACGAGTGGGGCGCCGAGGGCCCGACGTCGTACGACTGCTCCGGGCTGACCTCCCAGGCCTGGGCGAGCGCCGGCAGCGTCATCCCGCGCACCTCGCAACAGCAGTGGCAGCAGTTGAAGCGCGTCGCCGTGAAGGACATGCGCCCCGGCGACCTCGTCATCTACTTCGGCGACGCCAGCCATGTCGCGATGTACATAGGGGACGGCGCGATCGTGCACGCCCCGCGTCCGGGGCGGACCGTGACGGTCGCGGGGGCGGGGTCGATGCCGATCCTCGGGGTGGTCCGCCCGGACGCGTGACGGTGGGCGGGCGCCACGGCGCTGGGTCGGTGGTGGCCCGGACCACACGGATCCGGGCGGCTGTGACCCGTGCCATGTGACTCAGGGCACGCCCAACCGGCCCGCAAACCCGTGCCGGACGTGACCTTCGTCATCCCCGGACCGTTGCCGACCTGTCCAACTGCGGTACGGATCACGGCATATGACAGCGGCCAGGGTCGATGATGCGTGCCGTACACCATTCCGTTGCGGCGCCGACTACCGCTATGGTCCCCGTCGGTAGGTCGAGACCCCTCGCCCTACCGTGCCCTCGGGGGGAGGGAAGGAACCCAAGACAATGCCCGTACCCGTACCGCGGCAGAGAGCGATCCCGGCCGTGGAGAGTGGTCAGGCGCAGGCCGCGTTCCCAGGCAGCGGCCCTTCTCAGGAAGGGGCCCGGCGCACGGAAGCCCCTGACACCGACGTCCCGTGCACGGAAACTCCGGCCGGGGACTCCACGGCCGAGCGGATCAGCCCTGCTGCCGCCACAGCCACAACTACAGCCACATCTGTCACCGGCCCGACCGGCGCCCCTGTCGCGGCCGGTCCCGCCGGTGTGCCCGCGCCGGCCGGTGCCCACACCACGCTGACCCTGCTGGTCATCGAGGACGATCCGGGCGGCTCCACGGTCGTGCCCGAGCTGCGGGACTCGGCCGGCAAGCCGATCCGCGTCCGCACGGCCCGCAACCTGACCGAGGCCGAGCGGCTGCTCACCGACGACGTCCACTGCATCCTGCTGGACCTCGCGCTGCCCTCCCCCGGCCGCGTCGAGGACAACGACGACGAGCTCGCCGTACTCCGTCAGGTGCTGGAGCTCGCGCCCCGGCACGCCGTGCTCGCGCTCACCGCGTCCGGGGACGCCGAGCGCGGCACCGAGGCGGTGCGGGTGGGCGCCCAGGACTACCTGTTCCGCGACGAGCTGGACGGGCGGCTGCTGAGCCGGGCGATCCGCTACGCGGTGGAGCGGAAGCGTTCCGACACGGCCGAGCGGCGACTCGCCGAGGGCCGGGTGCGTGCCCAGGAGAACCGGCGCCTGGAGCGCGGCCTGCTGCCCACGCCCCTGCTGGACGGCTCCTCGCTCCACTTCGCCGCCCGCTACCGCCCGGGCCGCTCCCGCGCCCTGCTCGGCGGTGACTTCTACGACACCGTGCGCACGCCCGACGGCACGGTCCACGCCATGATCGGCGACGTCTGCGGGCACGGCCCGGACGAGGCGGCCCTCGGTGTGGAGCTGCGCATCGCCTGGCGTGCGCTGACGCTGGCGGGCCTGTGCGGCGACGAGCTGCTCGGCACCCTTCAGCAGGTGCTGGAGCACGAGCGCTCCGACGACGAGATCTTCGCGACGCTGTGCACGGTGGACATCGCGCCCGACGGCCGCCGCGCGGGCCTGTGCCTCGCCGGGCACCCGGCCCCGCTGATCGCCCGCCCGGGCCGGCCGGCCCGGCTGCTGCCGTACGACAACAACGGCCCGGCGCTCGGGCTGCTGCCCGGGGCGCGCTGGCCGCGGATGCAGGTGGAGCTGGGCCGCGAGTGGAGCCTGATGCTCTACACCGACGGTCTGATCGAGGGCCGCGTCGGCGACAGCGGCGAGCGGCTCGGCCAGGACGGCATGGTGGAGATGGTGCGGCGGCAGCTGGCCGAGGGCCTGCGGGGCGAGCAGCTGCTGCGGGCCGCGGTGAACGAGGTGCGTGAGCTCAACGGGGGCGAGCTGACGGACGACGTGGCGGTGGTGTTGCTGGACCGGGTGGCCTGACCTGAACCGGGTGGCCTGACCTGAGCGGACTCCCGCCGTTCAGCTGCTGCGTTCTCGGCGGGATTGTCCTTCGCGAGGGCGCGAGGGCGCGAGGGCGCGGGGGCGCGGGGGCGTCCTTCGTGGGCTCGCTCAGCGTCCGCCGTTGTACGGGCCGTAGGGGCCGTCGCTGCTCGAACCCCGCCTGCTGCGGCCGCCGCCCGGAAGGCTGCGGATGGCCGGTCGTACGTCGACCATGTACACGATCGTCGCGATGAGACCGATGATCGGCAGGAACGACAGGATCGGGAAGATCAGGTTCACCACGAAGGCGATCCCGAGGATGATCAGCCAGAAGGGCTTGGTCTTCTTGTCGGCCGCGCGGTAGGCGTCCTCGCGGCGCGTGACGGCGTCCAGCAGCGCGAAGGCGCTGAACACGATCAGAGCCATGCTCAGCAGCCACATGAAGTTTGCGAAGCCCTGCATCAGCACTACGTCCACCACCCGAGTCGGCTCGTCCCTACGCGGTCACCGTACCCGTCCGGCAGGACCGCTACCCGGACAACGGGCCGGGCACTCCTGGAGTGCCCGGCCCGGCCGTGTACCGCGACGCCTTACTTGGCGGGCGGCGTCGTCTTCTTGGCGGTGGTCTTGCGGGCGGCCGGCGCCTTCTTCGCGACGGGCTTCTTCGCGGGGGCGGGCGCGGGCGCGGCCTTGGCCTCG
Source organism: Streptomyces lincolnensis (assembly GCF_001685355.1). Classification (GTDB taxonomy): domain Bacteria; phylum Actinomycetota; class Actinomycetes; order Streptomycetales; family Streptomycetaceae; genus Streptomyces; species Streptomyces lincolnensis. The sequence continues at coordinate 4,682,937 of NZ_CP016438.1, forward strand.
GCGGGCTTCGGCTCGGCCTTGACCTCGACCGGCTGCGGGGCCGGCTCCGGGTTCGGCTCGACCGCGACGGCCAGCTCCTCGATCTCCTCGGCGGCCTCGCCGCGCCAGGTCTTCACGGTCTGCTCGCCGTGCTCGGCGACCTTCTCGTAGGTCTCACGGGCCTTGACGGCGTACTCGGCGGCGACGCCGACGCTGCGCAGGGCGAAGTCCTGGGCGCTCTCGCCGAGCTTCTTCAGGTCCGCGTCGAGGGTGCTGCCGAGCTTCTTGAGGTCACCGTCGAGGGTGCCGATGAACTCGCCGACCTTGGTCTGGATGCTCTCCTGAGCCTCCTTGGCACGGTCGGCGGCCTCCTTGGCACGCGCCTGGGCCTTCTCCTGGACGGCCTTGGGGTCGGTGTTGCGAACGGCCTCGATACGGGCCGGGGCCTCGGCGCGCAGCTGCTCCACCAGGCCGGGCACCTTCTTGGCCTGCTGAAGAGCCAGGTCGGCGGTACCGGCGGCGAAATAGAGCGGAGTCGGGTCGCTGAGGGTCTTGCGCAGGTCGTCGGTGATGGCCATGGTGATGGTCCTCCCGGATTCTCTTTCGGCTGAGGGTTTTGGGGTCCGCAGTCGGGCGGCCGGTGCCCTGGTCCGGCTCAACTGGCCGTCTGCTGCGGGTCGGCGTCGCCGCCGTCGTTCCTACCGGCCTTGTCGCTCTGGTCGGCCCGGTCGTTCTTCTCGGTCCTACGGGTACGGCGCGTGGTGGCGGGCTCGCCCCCACTCGCCGTAGGGCTGCCGCTCGCGACGGTGTCGTCCGCGGCGGGGTCGCTCACAGCCGTACCGCCGCCGTCCCAGGTGTCCGCCGTGCTCATGGTGGCGATCTCGAACCCGTTCTCCTTGCGGAAGGACTCGTAGATCTGGAGCAGCACCTGCTTCTGCCGCTCGTTCAGCGTGGGATCGGCGAGGATGACGGCACGTGTCTCCACCTCGTCCCGGTCCCGCTCGGCGTCGAGGATGCCGGCCCGCACGTACAGCGTCTCCGCGGAGATCCGCAGCGCCTTGGCGACCTGCTGGAGCACCTCCGCGCTCGGCTTGCGCAGCCCGCGCTCGATCTGGCTCAGATACGGATTGGACACCCCGGCGGCATCGGCGAGCTGCCTGAGCGACAGCTGCGCGTTGCGCCGCTGCTCGCGCAGGTACTCACCGAGATTGCCGACGTTGAGCGTTGCCATGCCCCCACCTTGCACCATCCCCGCTAACTATTGCAAGCAGCCGCTTGCAAAAGTGCGCTATGCCACGTGTGACCGAGCGAAGGTCGAGTGTCCGGTCTCGCTGAAGGTGAGGCAGTCCCGCTCGGTCCGAGGTATCTGCACGGGTGCCTCGGACCGAGCGGGACACCGCGCAGGTCACCAATCACCTGACGCAGGGGAGTTGCCGCGTGAGGTCATGACTGACGCCTGGATGCCCCACTTTCAGCGAGACGGGCCCGCCCGGAGGGCCTCGCTCAAAGCGAGGCATCCAGGTCAAGGCGTCGCCGCGCCTCAGATCCAGCGGGATCGGACATCGAGTGGCTGGATCTTCTGGAGAGCGGGAGCCGCCTCGCCCGCCCCACTACTGTGGCTCCGCATGACCGACTCCGAGATCGAGATCACCGCAGACCTGGTCCGCGAGTTGTTGCGGGAGCAGCATCCGGACCTGGCGGGGCTGGCCATTCGTGAGGTGGCGGGCGGCTGGGGCAACCAAATGTGGCGGCTCGGGGACGAGTTGGCCGTACGCATGCAGCGTATGACCCCCACCCCGGAGCTCCAGCTCAAGGAGCGCCGATGGCTGCCCGTCCTGGCCCCGCGCCTGCCGCTCCCGGTGCCGACCCCGGTGCGGAACGGTGAACCGTCCGCGCGCTTCCCCAAGCACTGGACCGTGATGACGTGGGTTCCCGGCGAGCCGCTGGACCACGCCCCGATCAGCCGCGGTGACCACGCGGCCGACACTCTGGCGGGTTTCCTCAGGGCGCTCCATGTGGAGGCGCCCGCCGACGCGCCCAGCATGTCGGACCGCGGCGGTCACCCCAAGGAGTGCACGGAGGGCTTCGAGAGGTTCTTGCAAGCCGTTGACCCTGGCGCCATCGCCGCCGACGACGTCCGGGCCGTCTGGGACGACGCCGTAGCGGCACCCGAGTGGGAGGGCCCGCCGGTTTGGCTGCACGGCGACCTCCATCCCGCGAACGTCGTGGTCACGGACGGGACGCTCTCGGGTGTGATCGATTTCGACTCCATATTCGCCGACGATCCGGCGTGGGACCTCGCGGCCGCGTGGGTGCTCCTTCCCTCGGGCGCCGCCTCACGGTTCTTCGACGCGTACGCGCATGCGGACGAGGCGACGATCCGGCGCGCCCGCGGGCTGGCTGCCATGAAAAGCCTGTTCCTCATGCTCATGGGCCAGGCCGGAGACCGGGGCCTTCCCGGCGGCAAGCCGACATGGGGACCCGCCGGCCGGGCAGCGCTCGACCGCGTTCTGGCAGACGGTCTGACGTAGACATGACGCTGACGGAGCGGTGGACGTCCCGAGTTCTCCTGGTGGACGACGATGACCGACTACTGCTGCTGTGCGGTCGTGATCCGCGCAGTCCGGGGGCGAGATGGTGGTTCACCGTCGGTGGCGGCGTCGAGGAAGGCGAGGACTACCTCCAGGCCGCTGTGCGCGAGGTGTGGGAGGAGACGGCTCTGTCACTTCCTGTCGGGCGGTTGAGCCCCGTCGTCTGGACCCGGCAGGCGATCTTCAGCGTCGACGGCCGGGGCTTTGACCAGTACGAGGAATACCGTCTTGCCCGTGTCGCCCCACATGAGGCGCGCGCGATGAACATCCGGACGGAAGAGGCCCTTTACGGGCATCGCTGGTGGTCGATCACGGAACTGGCCGGCACCACGGAGACCGTTCGGCCGAAGAAGATGGCTTCTCTCCTGCCGGACCTGCTGGCGACCGTCCAACTCGACCGATGGCCTGTGCCTGTGCCTGTGCATCTGGGCGATTTCAACGAAGACACTGATCCGGAGTAGGGCTCGCACATGGTTCGGGAGTGGCGAGCGACAAGACCGACTACACCCGACTACACCGCCTCAAGCGCCACCGAGCAATTGCCGCAGGAGGTCAACGACGAGGTCGGGCTGTCCTACGAACGGGGAGTGGCCCGTCTGCCACTCGCGCACGTCGGTGCAGCGCGAGGCCATCCTCCGTTGCAGCCCCGGGTCGATGGCCCGGTCCTGCGCGCAGACGACGTAGGTGGAGGGGGTGTGCTTCCAGCTGTGGTGCTCCGGGACTCCTCGCCCGCAGCCGGGGGCTTGCGCACGCAGGAGGCCGACCGCCCGGGCGGCAAGGGGTTCGGGACAGTCGCCGTAGAGGGTGTCGACAGCCAGGTCGGGGTGCAGGCTGGTCGAGCCGTCGGGCTCGGGGGTGATCGCGTCCTGGAGCCGCGGGGACGCCCCGCCCAGACTGGTCGCGCTCTCGCCGGCGTCCGGTACGAAGGCCGCCAGATAGACCAGGTGTCCCGCTCCGCGCACCCCGGTGATCACTGATCCGCCGTAGGAGTGACCGAGCACGAGCGGAGGCTCGTGCAGCGAGTCGATGGCCGCCTGGACCGCTGCCGTGTCGTCGGGCAATGAGCCCCGGTGGAGCTCGGGAACGACAACGTGGGTTCCCGCGGTCCGCAAGCGGTCTGCCACTACGTCGAAGTGCTCGGGACGGTGATACAGGCCGTGAACGAGCACCACGGCGGCCAATTCGCCCGCCTCCTCAGGTCGGCGACAGGCCAGTGAGCCTAGCGCCGGGACGCCACGCATCTCACACCCGACCAGGCCGCGCCGCGGATCGGGGAGGCCGTCAAGGGCTGAGGCAAGAGCTGAGGCATGGGCTGGGTCGAGGGCTGGCCGAGGGCTGAGCCAAGGCGCCGAGTCGAGGGCTGGGCCGAGCGGCCGCGCCGCTCTGGGATAGCGTCCCTCTGACTCCGGACGAGTGAGAGGGACGTCGTGCAGGTTCAGGTGCGGGAGTGGGGCGTCCGCCGGTGGGTCGCGTTCGGGCTGATCGCGTTCGGGTCGGTGTTCTTGATCATCGGACTGATCCTGACGGGGAAGTCGATCTCGCTCCTGGCGGACGCACAGCGCGCCAAGGGCACGGTGGTGGCGCTGGAGTGGCGGGACGACGACAGCAACGGGGGCGTGTCCCGCAGGACGAGGGTGCCCGACAAGCCCTCGGCGTACCCGGTGGTCGAGTTCACCTCGGCGGACGGCGCGCACAGGACGTTCCGGAGCACCACGGGCTCCAATCCGCCCTCGTACGAGAAGGGCGACCAGGTCGAGGTGCTGTACCGCGCCGACTCCCCCGAGGACGCGGAGATCAACGGGTTCGCCTCGCTGTGGCTGCTGCCACTGATCTTCGGCGGGCTCGGGCTGGTGATCGCGGGGATCGGGACGGCCGTCGCGATGGTGGGGCGCCGGCGTTCCTAGGCGCCTGTCACACGCCTGATTCCCGCCCTGATTCCACGGCATCGAAAGCCTGTTCGGGCCGCCGCGCGACGAACACGACCTCCTTGCCGGGCCGGTCGGGTGCGTCACGGACGCCCTCCACGACGTACCCCTGGGCGACCAGCTCCGTCTCGACCTCGCGCCGCTCGCGGAACCGCAGGGTCGACTCCGAGGTCAGCACCCGACCGTCCGCGGCGAAGACGTAGGTCCAGCGGAACGTCACGAGCGGGCCGGTCACCTCGATCACGTCGACCCAGGTCTCCACGGGGCCGACGCCGGGGATCTCGGTCACGGCGTACGACGTCTCGCGGTCCCACTCCTCCCACGCGCGCCGGGCCGGGTCGCGGGTCTCGAAGACCAGGCGCCCGCCAGGCCGCAGGGCGCCGTAGGCACCCCGCAGGGTCTGCCGCCACGCCTCCGGGTCGGTGATCTGCTGGGCGGCGTTCGCCGTCATGGTCGCCAGGTCGACGCGGAGCGGTGGCAGCGCCGTCGCGTCCCCGTGGATCCAGCGCACCCGTTCGCCGCCGGGCTTGGCGGCGGCCACATCGAGGGAGGCCCGGGCGGGATCGACGCCTACGACCTCGACGCCCCGGCCGGCCAGGAGGAGCGCGAGGATCCCGGTCCCGCAGCCGATGTCCAGCACCCGGCGGGCCCCGAACTCCTCGGTCATGCGGACGTACGCCTCGAGATCGGCGCGGTCCGGTTCGAGCGCGTCGTAGATCGCGGCGAGCCGTGGATGCCCGAAGCACTCGTCAGCCATGGGCCGACGGTACGGGGGACGCGGGCACGGACTCGAACCAAAATGACGTGACTGGTTGCCTAAAAGCTTTAGGCATGGGCATAATCGACTCAGGTGAATAGGAGGGTTGTTATGGTGCGTGCGGGACTGACCCCGGAGCGTCTGACCCACGCGGGGGCGGAGCTGGCGGACGAGGTCGGCTTCGAGGAGGTGACCGTCTCGGAGGTCGCCCGGCGGTTCGACGTCAAGGTCGCGAGCCTGTACTCGCACGTGAGGAACTCACGTGACCTCAAGGCCAGAATCGCGCTGCTCTCCCTGGAGGAACTCGCCGACCGGGCCGCCGACGCCCTGGCCGGGCGGGCCGGCAAGGACGCCCTGATCGCCCTGGCCGACGTCTACCGCGACTACGCCCGGGAGCATCCCGGCCGTTACGCCGCGGCCCAGTTCAGACTCACCCCCGCGGAGGCCGCCGCCAGCGCGGGCATCAGACATTCCCAGATGACACGCGCCCTCCTGCGTGGCTACGACCTGCCGGAGCCGGACCAGACCCACGCGGTCCGCCTGCTGGGCAGCGTCTTCCACGGCTACGTCGACCTGGAACTGGCGGGCGGGTTCAGCCACAGCGCCCCCGACTCGCAGGAGAGCTGGTCACGGATCCTCGACGCCCTCGACACCCTGCTGCGGAACTGGTCCGCGGTGCCACCGGAAGGAGCCCGGGAGAAATGAACACCGACCACCAGAACACCGGCCACCACTGGATCACCACGCCCGTCACCGCGGAGCTCCTGCGCGGCGCCCTCGACGTGGAGCGCACCGAGGACGGTGTCCTGCCGCACCGGCTGCCGGCCTGGGCGCGCGCCCAGTGTCCCGACCCGCAGCTGGCCATGGCGGAGTCCCAGCCGTCAGGCGTACGACTGGCCTTCCGCAGCCGGACCACCGCCGTGGAGCTGGACACACGGCCCACCAAGCGCGTCTATGTGGGTGCCCCGCCCCGGCCGGACGGTGTGTACGACCTGCTCGTCGACGGCCGCCCGGCCGGCCGGGGCAGCGTGAGCGGCGGCCACACCCTGACCATCGACATGGCCGCAGGGACGGCCGAGCACCGGTCCGGGCCGGCCGGCACCCGCCGTTTCACGGGTCTGCCCGAGGGCGCCAAGGACATCGAGATCTGGCTGCCGCACAACGAGACCACCGAGCTCATCGCCCTGCGCACCGACGCCCCCGTCGAACCCGCCCGGGATCCGGGCCGCAGGGTGTGGCTGCACCACGGCAGCTCGATCAGCCACGGCTCCGACGCCGCGAGCCCCACCACCACTTGGCCCGCCCTCGCCGCCTCCCTCGGCGGTGTGGAACTGATCAACCTGGGCCTGGCCGGCAGCGCCCTGCTCGACCCGTTCACCGCGCGCACCCTGCGCGACACCCCCGCCGACCTGATCAGCGTCAAGATCGGCCTCAACCTGGTCAACGCCGATCTGATGCGCCTGCGCGCCTTCGGCCCGGCTGTCCACGGCTTCCTCGACACCATCCGCGAGGGGCACCCCACCACTCCCCTGCTGGTCGTCTCGCCCATCCTGTGCCCCATCCACGAGGACACACCCGGCCCCAGCGCCCCGGACTTCAGCGCCATCAGCTCCGGGCGGCTGCGGTTCGTGGCCATGGGCGATCCGGCGGAACGCGCGAGCGGGAAACTCACCCTGGGCGTCATACGGGACGAGCTGTCCCGCATCGTGAAGCAGCGGGCGTCCGACGACCCCCACCTCCACCACCTCGACGGCCGCGACCTCTACGGCGAGGCCGACGCCGCGGAACTCCCCCTCCCCGACGACCTCCACCCGGACGCCGCCACCCACCGCCGCATGGGCGAACGCTTCGCCGGGTTGGTGTTCTCCGGCCAAGGACCCTTCGGCGAGGGCGACTTCAGGGACGGCAGTGCCGGCATGGCCGGGTGACTCGGACGTCCGAGGTGGGCGCAGGTCGGAGGTGGGTGTGGGTCCGAGGTGGGCGTGGGTCCGAGGTGGGCGTGGGTCCGAGGTGGGCGCAGGTCCGGCTTCCGCTCAGCGCTGCCGGGTCGGGCGGATGACCAGTTCGTTGATGTCCACGCCGGGCGGCTGCGCGATCGCGTAGGAGATGGCGTCGGCTATGGCGTCCGGCGGGATGGAGTCGGCTCGGTAGGTCCGCATCGCGTCCCGTGCGAGCGGGTCACTGATGGAGTCGGCCAGTTCGGACTCCACGACACCGGGGGACACCGTGGTGACGCGGATGCTCGGGTCGAGTTCGAGGCGCAGGCCCTCGGTGACGGCCCAGGCGGCGTACTTCGTGGCGCAGTAGACCGCGGCCGTCGGCACCACCTGGTGGGCGCCGATGGAGGCGACGGTGACGAAGTGGCCGCCTCCCTGCTCCTGGAAGTGCGGCAGGGCGGCGGCGATGCCGTGCAGCAGACCGCGCACGTTGACGTCGATCATCCGGTCCCACTCGTCGGTGAGCAGGGCGTCCAGCCGGGACAGTGGCATCACTCCGGCGTTGTTGACGACGACGTCGATCCGGCCGTGCCGCTCGACGGCGGCGTCCGCGAAAGCGACGACGTCCTCGCGGTCGGTCACGTCGAGGCGGTGCACGTCGGCCTTGCCGCCCGCGGTCTCGATCTCCCGCGCGATCTCCGCCAGGCGGTCCTCGCGGCGGGCGCCCAGGACCACCTGGTGGCCCTCGCGGGCGAGCCGGAGCGCGGTGGCCCGGCCGATGCCGCTGCTCGCGCCGGTGATCAGAACGGTTTTGGAACGGGTGGTATCAGAAGGGGTGGTATCGGAAGGGGTGATGGCGGAAGCCGGTGTGGTGGTCATGCGGTCTTCTCCTCGGTGGCGGGGTAGTCGGCGCTGAGTGTGAGATCGCGCCAGGTGTCGAAGGTGGTCCTGAGCGTGTCGAGGCGGGCCGAGGCGATGTCGTAGGCGACCTGGCCGAGCAGCAGCCGCAGGGGCGGGGCGTCCGCGCCCACGGCCGTGATGATCGCTTCGGCGGCACGTGCCGGGTCGCCGGGCTGGCGGCCGTAGGTGGCGAGGGTGGCCGCGCGTCGGGCGCCGGCGGTATCGGTGTAGTCGTCGATGCGGATCCGCGACTGGCGCATGGAGGGGCCGGACCAGTTCGTGCGGAACGCGCCCGGTTCCACGAGCGTCACCCCGATGCCCAGCGGACCGACCTCGGCGGCCAGTGACTCGGAGAGACCCTCCACGGCGAACTTGGTGGCGTGGTAGTAGCCGGTGGCGCCGAACGCGGCCAGGCCGCCGAGCGAGGAGACGTTGACGATGTGGCCGCTGCGGCGGGCGCGCATGCCCGGCAGGACCGCCTTGGTGACCGCAGCCAGCCCGAACAGGTTGGTGTCGAACAATGCGCGGACCTGCTCGTCCTCTCCCTCCTCCACGGCGGCCAGGTAGCCGTAGCCGGCGTTGTTGACCAGTACGTCGATGTGACCGAAGGCGGCTTCCGCCTGCTCGACGGCCCGCTCCGTCTGCTCCGAAACGGTCACGTCGAGCGCCAGGGGCAGGGCCCGGCCGGGGTGCTCGGCGGCGAGATCGGCCACCTGTCCGGCGTCTCGGGCGGTGACGACGGCTCGCAGGCCGCGTTCCAGGACGGCGGTGGCCAGGGCCCGGCCGAGGCCGGTCGAGCAGCCGGTGATGAACCAGACGGGGGTGGTGGGGGTGGGGGTGTCGTGGGTGGGGGTCTCGTGGACGGTCATGGCGTGGTGCCTCTCCGAGGGGAGCTCTCTTGCCGGGGGTGCGTGGTGTGTGGGGGGGGCCGTCGTGCGGGCACTTGCGGGCACGACGGCATGGCGCGGCGGCGTCCGACGCGCGGGGATGTGGAGATCAGGGGGTGGAGGTCAGGTGGGTGGAGGTCAGGAAGTGGGGACCCGGATCCGGGGATCAGGAGGTGGGACCGGGAAGCCGAGCTGTCAGACCGTGTCGGGGTCCGCCGGAGGCCGGTGCGGCGAGTGTCGTGCGGGCTCTTGCGGGGCGGGCTGCCCCGGTCGCCGTCGCCGGACCTCTTCGGCGGAAGCACCGTCGTCGGCCGTGTAGCTGCCGAGCAGGGACAGTGCCTGTTCGGAGGGGCTGCCCGGGTCGGCGTGGTAGACGACGAGTTGCTGGCCGGGGGCGCTGTTCACGGTCAACGACTCGTAATGCAGGGTCAGTTCACCGACGACGGGGTGGCGGAAGCGTTTGGTCTCGTGGGTCTTCTGGCGGATGTCGTGACGGGCCCACAGCCGACGGAAGGTCTCGCTCTTGAGCGACAGTTCACCGACCACCTCGACGAGGCGGGGATCGTCGAGGTCGGTGCCGACGGCCGCGCGCAGACCGCCGACGGTGCTGGCCGCGACCCGGTCCCAGTCCGGGTAGAAGTCACGCGCGTCGGGGTCGAGGAAGACCAGCCGGACCAGGTCGTCGCGGTAGGTGTGGCCGTCGAAGAGGGCGGTGCCGAGGGCGTTGGCGGCCAGTACGGCGAGACAGCGGTCGAGCACCACGACGGGTGTCCGGGGCCAGGCCGCCATCATGTTGAGCAGGTGCGGGCTGACGCGCTCGCGCCGGGCGGCCGGGCGTCGCCTCCGGGGTGTCGGGAGCGCGAGCCGGTGCAGGTGTGCGACCGCGTCCTCCTCCAGCTCCAGCGCCCGGGCCAGCGCCTCGACCACCTGGACCGACGGATGGCGCTCGCGCCCCTGCTCCAGCCGCACGTAGTAGTCGGTGCTCACACCGGCGAGCTGCGCGACCTCCTCGCGGCGCAGCCCGGCCACGCGGCGGCGGCCGTCCGCCCGGATACCGAGGTCCTCCGGCCGGAGCCGCTCGCGGCGGGCCCGCAGGAACTGCCCCAGCAGGTTCTCGGTGTCGGTGTCCATGCCCACGAGGCTAGGCCGGACACCCCACCCGGCACGAGCTCCCAGGGTGGCCGGGACACTCCTACCCTCACCACCTGCGCCCTCACCCCCTCGTCCGCCGAACCCACGCCTCCAGCGCGACGAAGTCGGCCTCGGTGAGACCGCACCGGGGATCCACACGGTGGAGCAGGGCCGGTGCGGGGTGGTGGGAAGCCACCCATGCCCGGTCGGCGGCGGTGATCTCGTCGTCGACCCAGACGAACGGCCGGTCGGCGGCCCGGGCGAGGAGGGGCCGGGTCTTCCAGTGGAGCCCGACCGCCCCCGTGTCACCGTCTGCCTCGCCCCCGCCCCCGACTCCGCCCTTGTCCCCGCCCTCGTCCTCGTCCTCGTCCGGCCAGTCCACCAAGGGCAGCGCAGGCAGTCCGAGCCACGGGGCCAGACAGGTGTTGGCGTCGTCCATCCAGGTCGTGGCCCACACTAACTCACAGCCCAGCGCCCCCAGCCGAGCACCCAGCGCCGGATCGACACGGGGCAGCAGCGGGTGGGCGCCGGCCTGCTCGGGCAGGGCGAAGCGTGCCTCGTACTCCGGGTACGGGTGGGCCGCGCCGAAGGGAAGGAGTGTGCCGTCGACGTCGAGAAAGAGCAGCATCACGGCCCAGGATGCCGCAGGACGCCCCAGCACATCGCAGATCAGCCCCGGAACCCACCCCTGGCCAGGATCTCGTCGATCCGGGATCGATGGGCGGCCTCCCAGTCGTCCAGCGTCTCGGTGGCCTCCTTGGCGAGCTTGGTGCGGGCGGCGGTGAGGGTGTCGGTGCGGTGGGCGGCGGGGACGGTGACGACGCCTTCCTCGTCGGCGACGACGATGTCGCCGGGGGCGACGGTCACCCCGCCGCAGCGGACGGGTTCACCGAGGGGGGCCACGGCGGCCTTGGTGCCGGGGATCGGGATGATTCCGCGGGCGTAGACGGGGAAGCGCAGGTCGCGTACCTCGGCGAGGTCGCGGATCAGACCGTCGGCGACGAAGCCGGCGATGCCCCGGCGCTGCGCCACGGCACAGACGTTGCCGCCGGCGAGCGCGTAGTCCAGGTCGCCGGACTCGACCACGACGACCGAGCCGGGCTCGGCGCGGTGGATCGCCGCGTGCAGCATGAGGTTGTCGCCGGGAGGGCACCGTACGGTGAACGCGGGCCCGGCGATCCGGGGCACCGGCCCCCACAACGGCCGTATCCCGATGTCCATGACCTGCTCACGGCCCAGCAGATCGGCCAGGGTGGTCGTGGGAATGTCCAGAAACTCGGTGGCTTCGATCATGCCGAGGACGCTACCGTCCCGTGCCATGACTGCCGGGTCGGCCTTGTGCCGTGAGCGAGTTGGGTGCCCGGCCTCTGAGTGAGGCCGGGGTGGGCCAGGGGCCCGCCCTCTCTCTGTGCCGCTTCGAAAGGAAACCAGCGACCACAGAGAGAAAGAAGAAGACAGCGTGCCCAACCCGTTCAATGATCAGATCATCGATGAGTTCCGCGCCCACAAGGGCCGCGTGGGCGGCTGGCTCGAAGGCGCCCGTCTGATCCTGCTCACCACCACCGGCGCCCGTACCGGCACCCCGCACACCACTCCCGTCGGCTACCTCCCCGACGGCGGCGACCGGATCCTCGTCATCGCCTCGGCGGCCGGCGCGCCGAAGCACCCGCACTGGTACGGCAACCTCCTCGCGCATCCCCGGGTCACCGTGGAGACCGGCGCGTTCACCTATGAGGCACGGGCCGAGGTGCTCACCGGCGAGGAACGCGACCAGGCGTTCGCCCGGGCCGTGGAGGCGGAACCCGGCTGGGCGGAGTACCAGCGCAAGACGGACCGGGTGATCCCTGTGGTCGCCCTGCACGAGATCGCCCAGGGCGGCCCGCCGAACATCAACGCGGGCTCCTTCGGCGAGGCGATCAAGGTCGTCCACGACGCCTTCCGTCATGAACTCGCCCAGATCCGCAAGGAGATGAGCACCGGCACCTCGACGCTCGGCGCCCAGCTCCGCGTCAACTGCCTGACGTTCTGCCAGGGCCTGCACAACCACCACACCGGCGAGGACATCGGCATGTTCCCCGTCCTCGCCGACCGCCACCCGGAGGCCGCCCCCGCGCTGGCGCGGCTGCGCGAGGAGCACGAGCGGATCGCGGCCCTCGCCGAGGACCTGCGCCGCGCCGTCACCGCCGAGGACACCGACCGGGCCACCGCCCGCGCGGAGGTCGAGCGCCTCACGACCGAGCTGGAGGCCCATCTGACGTACGAGGAGGAGCAGTTGATCCCGCTGCTCGACACGGTCGCCTGACGGGCGGGGCGGCCGGCGCGCGCCCTCCTCTCCCGCCTCTCCCGCCTGAACGGCAACCGCTCAGAACGGCAACGGCCGCCCGTGCACCACCTCCAGCCGGGACACCGCCCGCGTCAGCACCACGTACAGCCGGTGCAGGCCCCGCGCCTCCGACTCCGCGATCGCGGCGGGTTCGACGGCGACGACATGGTCGTACTCGAGTCCCTTGACCAGGCTCGCGGGGACGAGGTTCACACGGGCGGCCGGCTGGTCCGGCCCCGCCGCGGCGATTCCGGCCGCGGCGAGGGCGGCCGCCACCCGGTCCGTGTCCGCGTCCGCCGTGACGACCCCGACGGACCCCTCGCGCGCCAGGGCGTCCCGTACGGCGGCCACGACCGCGTCCGGGACCTCCGCCACCGCCGTCTCGCGGAACCTCAGCTCCCCGTCCCCGCGCAGGGAGCGTCCGGCCGGTACCTCCACGTCCAGCCGCGCCAGCAGCCGGTTGGCGAGCGCCACGACGGCCGCCGGCACCCGGAATCCGATGGTCAGCGGCACCACGGCAGCGTCCGGCTTCCCCAGGTGCCGCAGGACCGTGTCCCACGACCGCGCCGCCCACGGAGTGGTCCCCTGGGCCAGGTCGCCGAGCACGGTGAGCGAACCGAAGGACGCGCGCCGCGCGATGGCCCGGCACTCCATCGGGGAGAGGTCCTGCGCCTCGTCGACGACGAGATGGCCGTACCCCTCGGGATGCTCGATCAGCCCGGCGGCCTCGTCGAGGAGCACCAGGTCGGCGGCCGACCACCGCGCCGACTTCCACGACCGCGGCGGCCTCGGCCACAGCAGCGCCTTGCGCTCGTCGGCGTCCAGCACTCCCTCGGCGGCGGACGCCAACGCCCGTTCGTCACTGAGGAGTTCGGCCACCACCTCCTCCGGCCGCACCCGCGGCCACACGGCGTCGACGTACTCCTTGACCGCCCGCGCCCGCGAGACCCTCTGCACCCAGGCGCTGTTCTGCGGCCCGGCCCGCCGCTCGGCCTGCATCTGCACGCTCCGCACCACCCGGCTGCGCACCCGCTCCCGCCCGACGCCGTACGGCGGTTCCTCGGCACGTACGTCGGCCACGATCCGCGCGAGCTGCCCGACGTCGACCCGCCACCGGTACGAACCGTCGGGAACCTCGACGGCGTCGACCGGACCGCCGTCCGACACCCGTGCGTACAGCGCCCGCCGCAGTACCTGAGCCATCCGCGCGTCGTGCTTGACGACGGCCGTCCGCTCCTCGTCGACCCCCTTGACCGGGTGCCGCGCGATCTCCTCCTGGAGCGTCGACTGCCGTACGCCGGTCTCGCCGAGGGCGGGCAGCACCTCCGAGATGTAGGTCAGGAAGGTCCGGTTGGGGCCGAGGATGAGCAGGCCGCCGCGACGGATGCGCTGTGGGTGGGTGTAGAGCAGATAGGCGGCCCGGTGCAGCCCGACGGCGGTCTTCCCGGTGCCCGGAGCGCCCTGCACGCAGACGGACACGCCCAGATCTCCTCGTACGAGATCGTCCTGCTCGGGCTGGATGGTCGCGGCGATGTCCCGCATGGGGCCGACGCGGGGCCGCTCGATCTCCTGGGTGACGATGTCGCTGACGCGCGACTCCCCCTGGGCGAGGTGCTCGTCCTCCATCCCGGTGAGGTCGGCGGAGTCCCCCCGGCTGCCGGGCGCCCACCCGAACCGCCGCCGTACGGCCACGCCCTGCGGATCCCGGGCGCTGGCCTGGTAGAAGGCCCGGGAGACGGGCGCCCGCCAGTCCACGACGAGCGGCGGGGCGGCGGGATGCTCGCTGATCCGCAGCCGTCCGACGTGGTAGCTCTGCCCGGAGTGGTCCCCGGCGTCGTCCGTGAAGTCCAACCGCCCGAAGAACAACGGCCCTTGGGGCAGCTCCCGCATCTCCTTGGCCCGGCTCCGCAACCGATACCCGAGCACTTCGGCGTCGGCTCCGGAGGCCGAGACGTCCTCGCCGGTCACGACGTGTTCCTGGGCGCCGTCGACCATGGCGGCGAGGGCGGCGCGGCAGAGGGCGTGGTGGGCGCGTTCGCGGTGGAGGGCTTCCTGGAGTGCTGACGTCATTCTAAGGAGGATACCGGAATGACGTAACCGAGTTAAATAATTTACTCGGTAACGCTCTCCGTCCCACCGAGATACGGCAGCCCCGCCTCCAACAGCCCGAAGGCCCGCCGCGCGGCCGCCTCCGCGTCCGCCCGCACCTCCTCCACCCGCTCCCCGTCCGCGATCCGCCGCCAGTTCTCCTCCGCGAGAATCCGCTGTACGGCGATGATCTGCCCGGCGGCCAGCCGCGCGTCCAGCCCACCACCGAGCGCCTCTGCCAACGCGGCCTCCGACCGCTCCAGATAGCCGTACAGCCGCGCCACCAGCGCCGGAGTGCCGTACAGCAGCGAATGAAAGGCGAGGACCCCGGGGTGACCATTCAGCCCAGTGACGGGATCCCCCTGCGCCAGCCCCTCCAGAAACCGCCGCCGCAACGCCCGCAACGGCGCCTCGTCCGAGCCCCTGACGACCCGCGCTGCCTCGTCCTCGTGATCGGCGAACCGGTACAGCACGAGGTCCTCCTTGGACGGGAAGTACCGGAACAACGTCGGCTTCGAGATCTCCGCCGCGGCCGCCACCTCGGCCACGGACACCGCGTCGAAGCCCTTCTCCAGGAACAACCCGATCGCGATCTCCGACACGACCTCGTACATCCGCTGCTTCTTGCGCTCACGCAGCCCGATCTCAGCCATGTCTGTGAGCCTACGCAGCCCGGCACGGTCACCGCGCTCGGCCCGGGCGCCCCGCAGGAGTGGCGCGGCCGACGCGTGGCCTCCTTCGTCCAGGGCAGCTACGCGTCACGGGCGGCGCCGCCCGCCGGCCTATCCCAGGGCCCTGGCGAGGTAGGGGTTGGCGGTCCGGCGGACGGGAAGACCGAGTGAGCCCGTCGCCGCGGCCAGGGTGATCGCGTACGAGTTCACGGCCCGCCGGACGTTGGGGGCGTCGAGGCTCTCGGCGGTCACCAGGCGGTCGAGGTCGATGTACGCGGACCGGACGATCTCGATCCAGCGGTACACCCGCCAGTCCTTGCGCCAGTCCTGGGTGCACGGGCGCGGCAGCTTCTTCTCCCAGCGGCGGAACATCCGGTCCCGGATCTCCGGCCGCGTCGGGGTGAGGTGCATGTGCCGGACCAGGTCGTAGAGCGGATCGCCGACCACCGCCATCTCCCAGTCGATGATGGTGAGCGCCAGGTGGTCGTCACGGCGTACGAGGTTCCACGGGTTGAGGTCGCCGTGCAGCAGGGCGGGCTTGCGGTGGCTCACCTCGTGACGGGACAGCAGCTGCCGCAGCCCCTCCGCGTCGGGCAGCCCGAGCAGCCTGGCCAGTTGCTGGGACTCCTTCGGGAGCTCCGAGACCAGCAGGACGAGCTGGTCCCGCAGCCAGTGGTGGAAGCCGCCGTCGCCGGCCGTCGGGTCCACCTGCTTGTAGTTCACCTGCGTCAGCGCGCAGAGCTGGTCGACGAGCCCGTCCGCCTCGTGCGGCAGGAGGCCGTGCACCGGGTGGCTCGGGGGCCGGCCGGTGTCGTGCGGTCCGGCGTACGTGTGGATGGCGAAGGTGTCGCTCGGGTAGCTCTCGCCCAGCGCGAGGACGCGGGGCGCCGCCACCTCGGCGGGCGACTCCTCGATGGCACGCAGCACGGAGTGCTCGCTGAGGAAGCTGCGCTCCCTGCGGCGGAACCCGGGCACCTTGCGACGCACCACCACGGGGAAGTCCACGGCCGGCACCCACACCACCGAGTTGAGGTGCGCGGTTCCCTTGAACACCCGGCCGGCCGGTGCCGCCCCTTCCGCCGCCAGCGCGTCCCGTACGGCCCAGTTGGGGAAGTCCTCGCGTTCGGGGACCCGTCGGTCCGGCAACCAGACGAAGGACTTCGAGGCCCAGTCGGGGGCTCCTCCGTCGCGGCCGCTCCGTGACGCCCACCACCGGAACAGGGCCCGCTCGATCTCCTGCTCGCGCGGCACGTTCCTGAGCCGCAGCGGCTCCGCCGCCGCCTCCAGCGCCCGGCGGACCTCCGCCGTGGCCTCGTCCAGGCTCTTCTGGGTGAGGGAGTCGTCCAGGGACCGGGCGGCCCGCATCACGTCCGGGTAGACGGACTGCGCTCGCTCGAAGTTGAGGTAGGGCCGCAGATCCCTCGACAGACCGCTGACGGCGGCCGGGCGAATCTCGTGCATGGCTACGGCCCACGCCTCGATCACCTCGGCCCACTGGTGATCCGGGTACTGCATCCGGACCAGATGGGTCGCGAGGTCGTGCAGCGGGTCGCCGTAGGTCGCCAGTTCCCAGTCGACGCAGATGAGAGGCGGGACACCGGACTCGTACGACAGGATCAGGTTGTCCCGGTGCAGGTCCGCGTGGAGCAGGCTGTAGGGCCGCCGGGCCATGACGGGGACCCGCTCGGCCAGACGGAGCAGGGCGTCCTCCGGAATACCGAGGGCGGCGAACAGTCCACCGAAGGCAGCCCAGTTGGGCTGCCTGATCTGCCGGTCCGCCAGATGCGCGAGGGTCCGCAGGAACCCTTGGCTGTCCATGTCGTTGCTGGGCCACCCGGGTGGCAGGGGAGGCAGCGCCCCGCGCCGCACCTGGGCCATCTGGGCGAGCAGACCGGCCAGTGCCCGGATCAGCAGCGTGTCCACCGGCTTGCCGTTTCCACAGACGGTGGACAGCGGTACGCCTTCCACATAGCTGTGGATGGCGAATCGGTTATGCCTGACCAGGCACTGCGGGACGTGGGGCAGGACACCCTTGATGGCGTTGAGGATCTCCGCCTCGTCCCGCCAGGTCCTGATCACCACCGGCAGTACGTCCGGACGCCGGATCCGCACGGTGACGGACGTGCCGGCCTCGCGGCCGAGCAGCTCCGCCATCTGCTCCGTCAGCGGCAGCACGTAGTTCTGGTTGTGGTGTCCGCTGCTCGCCAGCCCGAGCTGCGTGGCCTGTTGCACGAATTCCACGACGTAGGAGGGGTCCAGCCTGGCGCGCTCCCCCGCGAGGTGAAGCGGATGAGGAGGTGCGCCCACTGGCTGCTCCGGGTACGAAGAGGGAGAAGATATGGCAAACGCTTAGCATGCGGTGAGGTCCCGCGCACGACAGCGTGACGCCCGGGATGCCACTCGCGTGGCCCCGATGAATGGTTTGCCACTCTTCTGCGTGAGGGCTGTGCGAGGGCTGTGCGAAGCCGCCCGGAGTTGACCTGTTGGCCTATCCATACGCATGGAAGCGAGCGATTGCTCAGTCGGTGCGGGCGATGCTACAGCAAGCCGCAGCCCCCTCCGGCCGTGCCCTCCCGGGCTATTCGGCGAGCAGGTTCCACACCGAGTCGAACCACTTCTGCATGCTCTCCACGAAGACGGAGCCCGACGAGTTCGGATCGCCGTCCGCCACATGGTGCGTCAGGGTGGCGCCGAGGCCGAGGACGTCGAGTGCGGTGATCTCCTCGTCGGAGTCCAGCATGATCTTGCGCTCGATCACTTCGTACGCCCCGTGCAACGCCTCGCCGCCGTTGAACAGGTAGACCTTGAAGGTCGGCGTCAGCGGGGCGTGACGGATCTGCACCTCGACGGAGGGTACGAGGCCTTCGGTCCGCAGATCGTTCAGTGCGCTCAGGAGCGACGCCGTGTGCCGCTCGGTGATGACGCGCAGGCGCTCCTGCGGACGTGGGTCGCTCTGGTCGTCCTTGGCGCGCGGGTACGGCATCGGCAGCGAGGCGTCGGGCAGGAGCATGCGCAGGGCGATGCGCTGCGGAGCTATGTAGCCGCCGTGGATGCGTTCGGCCTGGAGCCGGATGTGCGCGTCCAGGGTCTGCGAGGTCAACGTGTAGACGTCCAGCGTGACTTCGGGCTGCTCGAACGCTTCGCTGATGAGCGGCTCCAGCCTCGGGCCGTGCCGCGATCTGGTGGCCCTGGGCGTGGGGGACTGGATGCGCTGGGTCTTGACCACCCTCGACCCGCTGCCCTGCCGCGACTCGATCCACCCCTCGCTGGCCAGCTCGCGCAGCGCCCGCTGCACGGTGTCCCGGGACACCCCGAGTTCCTCGGCCAGATCACGCTGTGACGGCAGGAAGGACCGCAGCGGATACGTTCCGTCGGCCATGCGGCCGCGCAACTCGTCTGCGATCCGCTGGAATTCCTTGCCGCCACCTTCGCCGGCCTGCTGTCCGTCCACAGGTGGACCGTACCGCCTCCAGTCCACCAGCAAACCATTTTTCCCCAACTGGTCCGCCAGATTGGCCGGTTGGTTAAGGGATCACCGAGACAGGGCAGACCACCTTCACGGTAAGCAGTCCAATTGGAATGACACTGGGGCGCTTCACCGGAAGTGGAAGGGAGGTGGATGGACATGTTCCTGTTTCACATGATCGCGGGACTCGGCGAGCTCTCCCTGAACCTGTGGGCGCAGACGCAGCTCGGGGTCGTCGGTGTGGTGCTCCTGTTCCTGATCGGCGTGGGCATACGGGCACGCCGCGCTGGTCTCGCGGTGGGAGCTGCCGTGGTGTTCGCGTTCCTGATGACTCAGGCCTGAGGCCCGGACCGGAGCAGTTCCAGAACCGGCTTGAGCGAGGGCACGATCGCTGTGGCGCCCGCGTCCCTCAGCAGCTTCTCCTTGCGTTCGTTACGCGCGTAGCCGAGAAACGGGACGCCGGCCGCATCGGCCGCGAGCAGGTCCGAGGGCGTGTCGCCGATCATCAGTGCGTCCGAGGGGGCCGAACCCATCGCGCTCAGGGCCCTGTTCAGGCAGTGCGGGTCGGGCTTGAGGTGGTTGAGCTGCTGCGTGCGGCCGTAGATGTGGGGAGCGAAGCAGGATGTCAGGCCGCGGCTCTCCAGGTAGGTGCGCACCACGCGCGGGGAGTTGTTGGTGGCGATCGCCAACCGGGAACCCACCGCTTGCCAGGTCCGTATCAGCGGATCTGCGTACGCCGTGGGCATCGCCGACGAGGTGGCCCGCAGCTCCTCCTGGGTGAGACGTTCCTCCAACTCGTCCACCAGGTCGCTGCCCGGGTGCCGACGGTCCACGGCCCGCAGGACGATGTGCGGGTCCAGGGACTTCCGTTCGCTCTCGGTCAGCAGCCCGTGCAGGCCGCGGCCTTCGAGCCAGTTCACCAGGTCGTCCGCCACCCGGTCCGCCGCATGGCCCGCGAACAGCCGGCAGATCGGCCCGTCGAAGTCCCAGAGCACGACGTGTGGCCGAGCGATCAGGTCACGCAGGTTCTCGATCTCCACTGTCACTGGTTCAGTCTGCGTCGTATCAGGAGTCACTAGGAGAGTGTCAGGTCCGTCGTGATGGTTTCCCAGAGGGCGTCGAACCACTTCTGCGATTGCTCCACGAACGCGGCGTCCCGTTGGCCGGTGCCCTTCTCGAAGGAGAAAAGGAGTGATTCGGTGCCGAGGACGTCGTACATGTCGAGGACGCCGCTGTCGGAGGCCTCCTCGCGGCGGGTGACCATGTAGTAGGCGATGAGGGCCTCTTCGCCGTTGAGGAGGTAGAGCTTCACCGGTGGGGTGAACGGCAGGGCGCGGAAGGACACGTGTACGTCGATGCCGTGGGAGGAGCGCAGGGCGCGGAGGTTGTGGCGCAGGACGTGGGACTGGGCGTTGCGCATGTCGAGCCAGCGCTGGTGGACCGGGTCGTCGTCGCCGCGGCCGTCGACGGGGACCGGGAAGGCCAGGGAGATGTCGCGGGACGGCAGCAGGATGCGGACGTCGATGGAGTCGGGGCGTATGCGGCCCTCGTGAATGTGGCGGATGGGCTCGCCCAGGGCCAGCATCAGCGTCTCGGCCGTCAGACAGGCCGCGTCCACGCGGACGTGGGGGACGGTGAAGGCCTCGACCAGGCGGGGGGCCAGGCCGACCATCGTCGGCTGGGGCTCCTCCGCGCGGCCGGTTCGCGGGGGTTCGGCGATCCTCGGGGGGCTGCCCTTGCTGACGTTGCTGAGGAGACCGTCTTCCTGGAGCGCGCGCAGGGCCTGGCGGACGGTGCCGCGCTCGACCCCGAACTCCTCGGCGAGCTCGGCCTGGGTGGGCAGGCGGTCTCCCGCCCTGAGGTCGCCCGCACGGATGCGATCCCGCAGGGTGTCGGCGATCTCCTGGGGCGAGAGTCTTCTGCTGCCGTTCACTGCCACGTTCTCCTGGGTCACGACCAAACGCTACAACTTCCATCCATCTATGTGGAGTTGTTTGAAAGTTGTTTTGAACCATGTACCAAGTGGGGACAACTACCATTGAGTTGGTTACCAACTTGGTCTAGTTGGCTAAGGGTTCGCCTCATCCGAACCATCCCGGATCGTTCCGCACCATCATGACCCCCCACGCCCGCCTCGCACCGCCTCGCCCGGCACGACCGAAGGGGGAACCACCGTGCCTGCTCTCGCCCTCCTCGCCGCCGTCTTCGTCGTCGGCATCGAGCAGACCGTCCAGTGGAAGTACGGCGCCGCCGGCGTCGTCGGTCTGCTGCTGCTCACCATCGGCATCAAGGCCAAGAGCCCGGCCGTCAGCTCCGTCGGAGCGGTCATGCTCGCCCTGCTCGTCGCGGGGCCCGCCTTGTGACTCGACGGCCCCGCCTCACCATGACCCCTGTGGGAGACCTCAGGTCGTGAGCGTCAGCTCCGAACTGATCGTCTCCCACAGTGCGTTGAACCACAGATGGGACTGCTCGACGAACGTCGTGTCCCGCAGTCCGGCCCCCTGCTCGAAGGCGAACAGCATCGACAGGGCGCCCGTGGCGTCGTACATCTCCAGGTTCTCGTGGTCGATCTCCGCCTTGCGGCGCGACAGCGTGTAGTAGGCGAAGAGCGCCTCCACCCCGTTGAGGAGATACAGCTTCACCGGCGGGGTGAACGGCAGGGCGCGGAAGGACACCTGCACATCGATGCCGTGGGAGCCGCGCAGGGCCAGCAGGTTGTGCCTCAGCACCTGGCCCTGCGCGTTGCGCTGCGCCAGCCAGCGGTCGTGGACCGGGGCGTCGTGCTCGCTGCGCCCGTCGACGGCCACCGGGAAGGCGAGATCGATGTCCCGGCTCGGCAGCAGCACCCGGACCGCGATCTTGGCCGGTTTCAGTCGCCCGACGTGGATCTGGCGCAGGGGTTCGCCGATGGCGAGCGTGAGGGAGACCGAGGTCAGACACAGGGCGTCGATCTCGACCTGCGGAGCCGCGAAGGCGGACTCGATGCGCGGCCCGAGGGCCACGGTGGTGGGCAGCGGTGGCGCGGCGGGACCCGTCAACGGCCTGGTCAGGGCGGGGTCGGGAGCCACGGTCGCGGGGCTTCCCTTGGATACGTTGGTCAACAGGTGCTCGGACTGAAGGATGTACAGCGCCTGCCGTACGACTCCCCGCTCCACCCCGAACTCGTCCGCCAGCTTGGCCTGGGTGGGCATGCGCTGACCCGGTCGCAACTGCCCGGAGCGGATGCGGGCGCGCAACTCGTCGGCCACCTCACGATGTGACTTGTGTGGCTGCTGTGCCCTCCTCCGCCCATTGACGGCGGCGTGTTTCGGGTCCACAACCAAACACTACAACTTCCCGCCATCTTTGGGCAGTTCAGCGAAAGGTGGTTATGAGCCGCATCCAAGCGGAGATAAGTACAGTGAAGTTGGTCGCCAACTTGAGCAACATGGTCAAGCTTCCGCAAGGTTGGCCCTCCAGGCGACCGGCGGGGACCACGTCCCGTTGGGGGACCGGCCCGAAGGAGGGACCGCATGCCGATCATCGCCCTCGCCATCGCCGCCCTTGCCGTCGGCTTCGAAGCACTCGTGCAGTGGAAGTGGGGCGCCATGGGCATCGTCGCCTTCGTCGCCCTGACCGTCGGCATCAAGGCGAAGAACATCGCGATCGGTGGGATCGGAGCGGTCATCCTCGTGATGCTGCTCGCCCATTCCGGCTGACCGGGCTCCCTTCCGGAGGGGAGCCGGGAGCTCGGTCCGTCTGCACAGCCACAACTGAACATCGGCCACATTCAGTACAGCCACAACTGAACACCGGTCACATCGGCGATACCGAGCTCAGTCACAACTGAACACGGCAACATCCGCACAGCCACAACTGAACAGCACGTCACGGAGGACCAGTACCGCCACAACTGAAGAGCTCGCTACGGATGCGAAGCAGCAAGACAGCACGACACAGCAACTGCCGTCGGCAGGAGGGAGGTTCAGAACATGTCCGGGCACCAAGGTCGCCTGGACGTACGCAGCAGGGCGTCGGCCGACCGGGCGGCGCCCGCTCGTTCTTCCCGCACCCGCCCCAGCGCCCTCAGCCGCTCGGCCGACTCGTCGCCCAGCCACAGGGCCGCCAGGTCGCTCACGTCGAGCGTGAGATCCGCGGACGCCGTCGTCGGCGTACAGGATCCGCCCTCCTCGGACGCCTCCAGCCGGTACCGCCCGCCGGCCAGCCCGTCCTTGTCGGCCACCTCCAGGATCAGAGTCCCCTCCCCCGCGTACGTCCGCGCCTGAAGCGCCCGTACGACGTCCAGGATCCGCACCCACAGCCAGTCCGCCTGCGCGGTGATCCTGGCCGCCCTCGGGTCCGGCAGGTAGAGCGGGAGCAGGTCGTCCGGGGACCGCCAGCCGCTCTTCACCCGCGTGATCCAGTCGATCGAGCAGAGGTAGTGCCACAGGGCGCGCTCCGCGGTCGGGGTCGACGCGATCAGCCAGTGGACGGTCGCCGTGTTGTGCGGCTGCTTGTCGTGCCAGTTGTCGTCCGACTTGTACGCGACGAGTCCCTCGACCTCGCCGTCCGCGGAGCGGTACACCGCGTAGAACGGCTCTGTCCACGTCGGGTCGTACCGTACGACCCCCGTGTTGATCTTCCACCACATGTCGTCGCGGCTCACCGCGCCCGGCTGGGCGCGCCTCACCCGCTCGTGCAGGTCGGGGCCGAGTTTGCGTACGTCCTCGCCGTCCACGAGGTCGATACGGGCGCCGTCGTCCGGGGCGGCCCTGCGGCGGTCGAGGCCCGTGCGGGGGACGTCGATGGCCCACTCCGCCATCCAGGTGGCGGGGCCGAAGCCGTAGCGGCCGTAGATCGGGTACTCGGCGGCGATCAGGGTCGCTACGACGTCTCCGCGTTCCTTCGCGGCGGCGAGGTCCTGGGCCATCATGCGGGTGAGGATGCCGCGGCGGCGGTGTGTGGCGGTGACGGTGACGCCGGTGATGGCGTCGGCCTGCACGGCGGCGCCGCCCACGGCCGTGACCTGCTGGGCGAACGACCGGAAGGTGGCGACGCAGCGGCCGCTGTCGAAAGCGCCGAGGTACCGGCCGGGCTCGAACTGCCCCCGGCGGCTCTCCAGTTCGCTGTCCGGGACGGTGGGCGCGCGCAGAAAGCCGGTGTTCACGGCGCGCAGCCAGTCTCCGAGTTCGGGGTCGGTGATCGGGCGGACGTCGATGTCAGGGTGCGGGCGGGTCATGAGTTCACGGTAGGTGCGCGGCGAGTGGGTGTCGCCAGGATTTCCCGGCCGGGCGTGCGGATGCCTCGCGGCGCGCTGTGCGGGTCCGGTGGGGGCGTGTGTAGCGCCCACGGTTGTGTGGTGGGTCGGGGCCGGGGCGGGGGGTCTCCGTCCTCGGTCCGGCGGTGCTGTCGGGCCAAGAGGTACTGCGTGTCGGACGCCGGCCGCTGCGGGCGGACACCCCCCGCCCCGTCCCCTTACCGCCGTGGGCGGCTGAGACGCCCACGGCCCGGGGGTGCCTCACGCCCGACGGCGGCTGCTGCTTTTCAGGGGCGCGGGGAACTGCGCGACCAGCCCCCACGCACCCGCACCCGCCATACGACCGCACCCGCCACCCCCCAAAGCGCACGGCAACGAACCTCACACCAGCAAGTCATCCACCTGAGCCTCCCCCTCCCGATACCGCCGCGCGATCTCCGCACTGGAGCCGTCAGCCGTCCGCTGCAACCGCTGTCGGCGGCGGGACACCTGCTGCTCGTACCGCACGAGCCGCCCCATCGCGGTGTTGAGTTCGAGGTCGGTGCGGGCGGCGAGGTCGGAGAGTTCGACCTCGGCGAGCATCTCGGCGGCCAGCAGGCGGTACTCCTCGCTGTACGGGGTGCCGAGTGTGACGTGGCGGGCGGAGGAGCGGTGGCGGGCCGGGGCGTCGGTGAGGATCTCCGGGAGGCGCTCGAAGACCGAGGCCTCGGGGAGTCGCTCGACCAGGGAGGCCGCCGTCTCCGTCGGGGAGCGGCGGGCCAGTTCGGCCCGCAGGATGTCGATACGGCCCTGGAGCAGCCGCCGCACATAGCTGAGGTCGGCCTCGTCGCGCTGGGCGTCCCGGCGCAGGGTGCGCAGTTCGGGCAGGCTCAGCACGGCCAGGTCGGGCTCGGGTGGGTCGGTGGCCAGCAGTGGGCTGTCGGTGCGTTGAACGGGCGGCCGCTGGAATCCCAGCCGCCCCTCGGTACTCGGTGTGCTCATGTGCCTCTACCGTCCCCTCGACCGGCGTGTGGGAAGCATCGTGCCACCCCAAGTGGCCGCTATGTGACCGAGTGCCCCCGATCGGCCCCAGATGGGGGGGTAAGGATCAAAAAGAAGCCCCCGAAGGGAGGCTCCGCACGGCACGGCATGATGGTCATATGCGTGCAGTGGTGCAGAGGGTGGACGGCGCGAGCGTCGTCGTGGACGGCGAGACGGTGGGCGCGATCGAGGGCGAGGGACTGTGTGTCCTCGTCGGCGTGACCCACGAGGACACCAAGGAGAAGGCGGCCCAACTGGCCCGCAAGCTGTGGTCGATCCGGATGCTGGCGGACGAGAAGTCGTGCAGTGACATCGACGCGCCGCTGCTCGTCATCAGCCAGTTCACCCTGTACGGCGACGCCCGCAAGGGGCGCCGCCCCACCTGGAACGCCGCCGCCCCCGGCGATGTGGCCGAACCCCTTGTCGAGGAGGTCGTCGCCCAGCTCCGGGCCCTCGGCGCGACGGTGGCGACGGGGCGTTTCGGCGCCCGGATGCGGGTGTCCCTGACGAACGACGGACCCTTCACCGTCCTCGTCGAGATCTGAGGATCCGAGTTCTAGGGTTCTAGGGTTCTACGACGACTTCCTGGGCCGCCGCCGTCGTATCCACGACTAGGCGCGCGTCCAGGGGGACGTTGCGCTTGACCAGGGCGAGGGCGACCGGGCCGAGTTCGTGGTGGCGTACGGACGTGGTGACGAAGCCGATCTTGCGGCCGTCGGGGCCGTCGTCGGCCAGGCGGATGTCGGTGCCGGCCGGGGGCAGGTGGACCTCGCTGCCGTCCAGGTGGAGGAAGACCAGGCGGCGCGGGGGCTTGCCCAGGTTCTGGACGCGGGCGACGGTCTCCTGGCCCCGGTAGCAGCCCTTCTGGAGGTGCACCGCGGTGCCGATCCAGCCCAGCTCGTGCGGGATCGTGCGGTGGTCGGTCTCGAAGCCGAGGCGCGGGCGGTGGTGCTCGACGCGCAGGGCCTCGTAGGCCAGGATGCCGACCGGTGGGCCGGACTTCTCGGCGTAGGACTCCAGGTCCGTACGCGGGAGGAAGAGGTCGCGGCCGTACGCCGTCTCGCGTACGACGGCTTCCCCGGGGACCTCGGCGATGGAACCGGCGGGCAGGTGGACGACCGCGAACTCGGCCGTGCGGTCGGTGACGTCGACACGGTTGAAGAACTTCATCGACTCCAGGTACGCGACCAGCGCGTCCTGGGTGCCGGGTTCGACGTGCGCCCACACCGTGGTGCCGTCGTCGACGAGATACAGGGCGTGCTCGATGTGGCCGTGCGCGGAGAGGATCAGCGCCTCGGTGGCCTCGCCCGTGGGCAGGTCGCTGACGTGCTGGGTGAGCAGGAGGTGCAGCCAGCTCAGCCGGTCCTCGCCGGTGACGGTGACCACCCCGCGGTGGGAGAGGTCGACGAATCCGGTGCCGTCGGCGAGAGCGCGCTGTTCGCGGAACAGATCGCCGTAGTGGGCGGCGACGCCTTCGTCCACGCCCTCGGCGGGGACGGCGCCGGGCAGGGACAGCAGAGGGCTCTTCATATGCCTAAGCCTACGACTCGGTAGTTGAATGCTTGAGTGAGCAGTCCCGGCAGCGGCCGAAGATCGCGAAATGCTTCATGTCGGTCTCGAACCCGAACTCGCGACTCAGCTTGGCGGTGAACTCGGCGGCCACCTTGATGTCCGCCTCGATGACGTTCTGGCAGTCGCGGCAGACCAGGTGGATGTGGTGGTGCCGGTCCGCGAGGTGGTACGTCGGCGCGCCGTGCCCCAGGTGGGCGTGGCTGACCAGGCCCAGCTCCTCCAGCAGCTCCAGCGTGCGGTAGACGGTGGAGATGTTGACCCCCGACGCCGTCTTCCTCACTTCCACGAGGATGTCGTCGGGGGTCGCGTGCTCAAGGGTGTCCACGGCTTCGAGGACAAGCTGGCGCTGCGGCGTGAGTCGGTAGCCGCGCTGCCTTAGGTCGCTCTTCCAGTCGGTGCTCACCACACCAAGGAGTCTAGGACTACTTGAAGAAAGCGATGCCGTCGTCCGGCATGTCGTCCGGGAGGGCCCTGGCCCAGCGCTCGACGTCCTCGGGGGTGACGACCTTCTTCAGGTGCGCCGACATGTAGGGGCGCAGCTCGACCTCGGGGGTCTGCTTCTCGCCGACCCACATCAGGTCGCTGTTGACGTAGCCGTACAGGCGCTTGCCTCCGCTGTAGGGGCCGGAGGCGGCGGTGCGGGCGACGGCGTCGGTGACCAGGTCGATCTGGGGCTTCTTGGCGGCGAGGTCGCCGTACCAGATCTCGACGACACCGTCGTCGCGGACCATCGTCACCTCGACCTTGCGGTCGGCGTCGATCCGCCAGAAGCCGGACTCCGTCTCCAGGGGCCTGACCTTGTTGCCGTCGTTGTCCAGGACCCAGGTCCGGGAGGAGTACTCCAGGAAGTCCCGGCCGTCGTGGGTGAAGCTGACCTCCTGCCCGAAGTTGCACTTCTCGGAGCCGGGGAAGTCGTGCACGCCCGCGCCCGCCCAGTTGCCGAGCAGGAAGACGAGGGGGACGAGGTCCTTGTGGAGGTCGGACGGAATCTCGATCATGAGTGGCGGTTCCTAGACGGGGATCAGCGCTGGCCCTGGTACAGCTTCTTCACGGTCAGCCAGGCGAAACCGAGCACGCCTACGCAGACCAGGATCAGCAGGGCTTCGAAGAAAACCTCAAGCACGGAGTGCTCCTCGGACGATCGTCATGGGGCGGTACGGCAAAAGCCGGGCCCCAGCTTACGCGGCCGGGGCCCGGTGCTCTGTGTCAGCCCAGCAGCTGGCTCTGCAAGGTCACCGTCTGCTGGAACGGAACGGCCTCGGCCGCGCCCCTGCGGGACTGGATGATCACGCCGAGGACGTCCCCGGCGGACAGGTAGGCCTGCCGGACCTGCTCGGCGCCGTAGGGCTTGTTCTCGACGTAGACCGAGCGCTCGACGTGGTCGGCCCGGGCCACCTCCGGGTACTGGTCGTCGAAGGCGAGCACCTCGCTGCCGTCGAGCATGTGGCCGGGGCTGTCGGCAGCGGCGAGGTCCGTGTACAGCTCGTCCGCGACGGCCGCGGTGTCGAAGTGCAGGAGGTAGACCCGGGTGCGGGTGCCGTCCGGCGTGGTCCAGCCGCGGGCCGCGATGTGCCGGAGGCCGTTGTCGGTGAGCTCCTGCCGGAACTCGTCGCGCTCCTCCGTCTCGTACTCGGCCAGGAAGTCCTTCGTCGCCAGCCAGCCGTCCGAGCCGCGCAGCGCCTTGTCCTCCGTGCCGCCCTCGGGAGCGGGAAGCAGGAGGGCGCGCAGGTCGGCGTAGTGGGCGCCGGCCTTGTTGGCGTCGGCGAAGGGCTCCGGGCTGCCGGACGGCAGCGGCGGCTTCGTCAGCTCGGGATACGCCCACCGGCCGTCCGACTCCGTCGCGAGTCCCGGTACGTCCGTCCGCTCCATCCGCGTGATCCCGTACGCCGACGCCGTGCCGAGGGCCGCGAAGACCACGACGGCCGCGGTCCAGCGCAGGACGGCGCGCAGGGCACGGCGGTCCTTGGGGGCGGAAGGGGCGGGCGGGGGCGGGGGCGTCATGAGGGGCGGGGGCGGCGGGGCGGGCTCCGTGTCGCGCGGCTCGCCGTCGATGGTCTGTGGCTGGTCGGTGGTCATACCGCCTCCCCCGGTTCGGATATGCGGTCCAGCTGCTCGCTCAGCAGCATCGCGACCCCTTTGGCGTCGATCGGCTTGACGCCGTCCGCGGTGGCGGTGACCAGGACGTCGCCCTGATAGGCCGAGCAGAAGACGCTGTCGAGGTCGGTGTCGGCGTCCTTGGGCGGCAGGAAGCACTCGGCGTTCTTGTGGCCCTTGATCTCCGGGCCCTTGCGGAAGACGTCGAGCGCGTCGAGGAACTCCTGCTGGAAGGTGGAGATGTCCTTCACGGCCGCCCGGGACTCCATCCGCGCCAGCACGATGCTGACCGTGTAGATCCCGTCGTTGTTGTCGAGGGCGTACGGCTGCCCGCTCAGGTAGCTGCGCATCGCCATGCCCGTGAGCTTCTGCCGGTCGATCTGCTTCTCCAGCCCCTTGCGCTGGCTCCGCGGCAGACCGCTCAGCGACTCCTTGCGCAGCGCGGTCGCCTGGGCGCCGCTGAGCTGCGCGTCGGAGCCGTACGCGCCGAGGTCCGGGCCCCTGACCCAGCCGTCGGTCCCGTACGGCACGAGCAGGCCGGCGAGCCCCTCGGCGGTGGGCGCCTTCCCGGTGTCCTCCGTGGGCTTCGGGAACGTCCAGACGGGGTCGCCCGCGTCCCGGTCGGCCGCGTTCACGACGACGGCGGTGCCGGCGACCCCGGCGACGACGGCCCCGGCCAGCAGCACGGACCCGGCCACGGCGGCGATACGACGACGGAGGGCGGGGTTCTTGGCGGGCGGGGCGGCGACGGGCGTCGCGGGCGCGACGAACTCGACCTGGCCGACCTGGCCGACCTGGCCGGCGACGGGTTCCGGCGCCTCGCGCGGCTCGTTGGGGTGCTCGCTCACAGCCGCTCCATCTGCCGCTTTGCCAGGTCCATGATCTTCTTCTTGGTGATCGGCCTGCTGTCGTGGATCCAGATCTCCACGGCGATGTCGCCGCGCCAGGCGAACGCCTCCGCGGTGTACATCGGCACGTAGCCGGCCTCGGTCTCGGGCTTGTTGTGGACGTACACCATGCCGTTGCCGGTGCCCGGGACGGTCCAGCTGTCGGTGTCGTCCTCGTCCCCGGCCCAGTACTGGTTGTTCTCCGCGCGGTCGGCGGCCGCGACGGCCTCCTCCTGCCGGTACTGGATCAGCCGGATCTCCACGGTGGTGTCGCCGCCGGCCTTCCAGCCGATGACGGCCGCCCGGCGGAACTCGTCGCCGATGAGCTCGCCGAAGATCTCGTCCGGCTTCTGGTAGCTGTCGGCGTACGCGGCCAGGTCCATCCAGCCGTCGTCCACGTTCAGCCACGTGGCGTCCTTCGCACCGCCCGGCTTCTTCAGCAGCAGCCTGCGCAGGTCGCCGTCGGTCCTCGCCCGCCGGTCCTGGGCGGCGGACAGCGGCTCGGGCCCCTCCCCCTTCGCCTCCCGCAGCGTCGGCTGGGACAGCGACGGCAGCTTCGTCGGCTCGCGGCCGGCCTGCACGACGTAGCCGGTGCAGGTACCGGCGACGACGCCGAGCACGGCGGCCCCGGCGATCAACAGCGCCGTACGGCCGCGGCGGCGCGGCCGCGGCGCGACGGGTCTTTCCGGTTCGGGTACTGCTTCGGGTGCTTCCACGGGTACTTCCACTGCGTCCCCTACGACATGAGGCGCGCGTTCCGTACGCGCGCTCACAGGAGACTCACGGCCGACACCCGCGGTTGTAGGGAAACCGATCACGAAACGGCGACGGCGGGCCGGCCCGCACTACGCTTCGCCGCATGAAGAAGAGGCTCGTGATCAAGGTGACCGCGGGGGCCGACGCCCCCGAGCGCTGCTCCCAGGCGTTCACGGTGGCGGCGGTGGCCGTGGCCAGTGGTGTCGAGGTCTCGCTGTGGCTGACCGGGGAGTCGGCGTGGTTCGCGCTGCCGGGCAGGGCGGCCGAGTTCGAACTCCCGCACGCCGCCGCGCTGCCGGACCTGCTCGACTCCCTCCTCGCGGGGGGCCGTGTGACCCTGTGCACGCAGTGCGCGGCCCGCCGGGACATCACGGAGAAGGACGTCATCGACGGCGTCCGGATCGCCGGCGCACAGGTCTTCGTACAGGAGGCGCTGGGGGACGAGACACAGGCGCTCGTCTACTGAGTGCCGTCGGGCGTCACCCCCGCGGGTCCTGTCACAGCTGATCGACAATTCTCGGGGCGTCGGGCGCCGCAGGGTTACTCTCACGCTCGACGGCCACCCGTCCGTCGAGAACACCGCCGCCCCTGGGGGGACCCACCGCATGCGCGCCCTGCGAATACTTCTGATCGTCGCCGTGATCCTCGGCGGCCTCTTCGTCGTCGCCGACCGCGTGGCGGTCCACTTCGCGGAAGGGGAGGTCGCGGACCGGCTCAGGACCCAGGAGGGCCTGGCCTCGACGCCGGACGTGTCGATCGAGGGCTTCCCGTTCCTCACCCAGGTGGCCGGCGGCGAGCTGGACGACGTGCGGGTCGGCATGAAGGACTACGAGGCGGACACCGGCACCGGTGGGCAGAAGATCCGCATCGACGACCTGGAGGCGAACATGCGGGGCGTCGCGTTCTCCGGCGACTACAGCTCCGCCACCGCCACGACGGCCTCCGGCACGGCCTCCATCACCTACGCCGAGCTGCTGAAGACCGCCGCGTCCGAGGAGACCGAACTCCCGCTGGGCATCACCGCCAAGGTCGTCGGCCTCTCCGACGGCGGCAACGGCAAGATCAAGGTCGACGTCAAGGTGAGCGCCCTGCAACAGCCGGTCTCCGTCCTGAGCACCGTCACCGTCGAGGGGGACACCGTCCGGGTGCACGCCGACTCGGTCCCCAGCTTCGGCGGGGTGCAGGCCGCCGAGAACGAGGTGCGCTCCATCACCGACTTCGAGCAGAAGATCGAGGGCCTGCCCGGCGGCATCAAGCTCGACAAGGTGCAGGCCGCGCAGAACGGTGTGGACATCACGGTGAAGGGTTCGAACGTCCAGCTGGCCGGGTAGAACCGCCTTCGATGGACGCCAGGTGTCCGAAAGGCGAGACGCCGGCGTCCGTTCCACGGCTGTGATGACGACCACGCCCGCCCGGGAACCGTGTCCGCACGGCCCGGGCGGGTTCTTCATCCCACATCCCGGACGATCGCATCTCAAAATGCGACACACCGGTGACATGGCCGCCTGTCCGTCCCTACGATCGAGCCTTATGAAGCGACAGGCGGATCTCACGAAGCGGCGGGCAGTAGACCTGTGCCGCGTCGCCGCCATGCTCTGTCGCCCCTTCTGAGCGGACGGCACCGGCCTCCGCATCCCCCGCCCTGTGCAAGGGCATTCGTGCGCCACGCGCACCCTTCTCGCACGCCCCGCCGCAACTGCCCCGGAGGAGAAAGAGCATGAGCCGCAGCGACGTCCTGGTCGACGCCGACTGGGTCGAGGCCAACCTCGACAGCCCGAACATCGCGATCGTGGAAGTGGACGAGGACACGTCCGCCTACGAGAAGAACCACATCCGCAACGCGATCCGCATCGACTGGACCAAGGACCTCCAGGACCCGGTCCGCCGCGACTTCGTCGACCAGGAGGGCTTCGAGAAGCTCCTGTCCGCGAAGGGCATCGCCAACGACACCCTGGTGATCCTCTACGGCGGCAACAACAACTGGTTCGCGTCCTACGCCTACTGGTACTTCAAGCTCTACGGCCACGAGAACGTCAAGCTCCTCGACGGCGGCCGCAAGAAGTGGGAGCTGGACGCCCGCGAGCTGGTCGAGGAGGTTCCGGAGCGTCCGGCGACCGACTACAAGGCCAAGCCGCAGAACACCGCGATCCGCGCCTTCCGCGACGACGTCGTGGCGGCCATCGGCTCGCAGAACCTGGTCGACGTGCGCTCGCCCGACGAGTTCTCCGGCAAGCTGCTCGCCCCGGCCCACCTGCCGCAGGAGCAGTCGCAGCGTCCGGGCCACGTCCCGTCCGCCCGCAACATCCCGTGGTCGAAGAACGCCAACGACGACGGCACCTTCAAGTCCGACGAGGAGCTCAAGGAGCTCTACGCCGAGGAGCAGGTCGACCTCGCGAAGGACACCATCGCCTACTGCCGCATCGGTGAGCGCTCCGCGCTGACCTGGTTCGTCCTGCACGAGCTGCTCGGTGTCGAGAACGTCAAGAACTACGACGGCTCCTGGACCGAGTACGGCTCCCTGGTCGGCGTTCCGATCGAGCTCGGCGCCAACAAGTAAGTCCGGCAGCGAGCGACAAGTCCCGCAATCCCGACCGGCCTTCCTTCCGGTCAGACCCCTCTTGGAGAAAGACATGTGTGGAGCGAAGGCCGGCGGCCCCGACGCCTCGACGATCAAGCCCGGTGAGACCACGATCCAGGGTCAGGTGACCCGCGACGGCGAGCCGGTGGTGGGCTACGTCCGCCTGCTGGACTCGACCGGCGAGTTCACCGCGGAGGTCCCCACCTCCGCCACCGGACAGTTCCGCTTCTACGCGGCCGAGGGCACCTGGACCGTCCGCGCCCTCGTCCCCGGCGGCACCGCCGACCGTACCGTCGTCGCCCAGCAGGGCGGCCTCGCGGAGGTCGCGATCGCCGTCTGACGGGACGCCGAGCAAGGCCGAGGGCCGCACCCACGGGTTGGACACCGGGGGTGCGGCCCTTCGCCGTGTCCGGGCCTACCCTGAAGGTATGTACGCACGGCGACGTCACGTGTACTTCGCCATGATGGGCACCTGCATCGGGCTGTTCGTCCTGGCCTGGTCGGTCGTCCGCATCTGGTCGGTGCCGGTGGCCGTCGGCATGTGTGTGGTGGCGATGGTCATCCCGCCGGTCGCCGCCATGGTCGCCAACCGCCGCGGCCCCGACGACCGCTGGTGGGACGACCCGTCCGGCGACCCGAAGTCCGACGAGTGGTGGGACGAGCTGGACGGCAGGAAACGGCGGCAGGAGTAGGGCGCTCCCTCAAACGCCGGAGGGGCTGATCTTCAGCCTGTCCGGCGTTTGAGGACGAGGCCCCTTCAGGGCCGAAGCGGGGGTCTGGGGGCGGCAGCCCCCAGGGATGGGACGGGTAGGGGCGGCGGGGGCGAGAACCCGCTTGCCTCAGCTCAGCGCCCGTCCCAGCACGTACACCGCCGGTGCCGAGGCGGCCAGCGGCAGGGCGACGCCCGCCGTGAAGTGGACGAAGCGCGACGGGTAGTCGTAGCCGGCGACCCGGTGGCCGATCAGCGCGCAGACCGCCGCGCCCGCGCCCAGCAGGGCGCCCTTCGCGCCGAGGTCCGTCATGCCGCCGACCGCGACACCGGCACCGGCCGCGGCGAGCAGGGCGACGGCCACGGAGGCCGGGGTCGGCAGCGGCAGGGCGCGGGCCAGGACTGCGACCGCGACGGCGGCCGCGCCGACGGTGACCGCGTCCGGGTCGGCGGCGAGGTGACCGGTGGCGACGATGGCCAGGGCAGCCGAGGCGACCGTCGCCATCAGGCCGTACATCCGCTCGTCCGGTTCGGCGTGCGAGCGCAGCTGGAGGACGAGGGAGAGCAGCACCCACACGCCGAGGGTGCCGAGGATCGCGGCGGGCGCGTTCTCACGGCCGGCCGTGAGGAGCGTGGCGTCCGCCGCCAGCGCCCCCAGGAACGCCAGCGCGATGCCCTGCCGGGCCGGCCACATGCCGTTCAGCCGGAACCAGCCCGCGGCCGTCACGGCCTGGAGGACGACGAGCGGCACGAGGAGGGCGTACGACCCGACAGCCGCCGCACCGGACAGGAGCAGGCCGAGAAGCGCGGTGAGCGCGGCGGGCTGCATGCCGGGTTCGATGATCGGGGACCGGCCCTCCAGCCGGGCCCGCTGCGCATCGGTGATCCGGGCGTTGCCGGCGACGGTGGCGGGGCCGTAGGAGGCGGCGGCCC
Organism: Streptomyces lincolnensis; assembly: GCF_001685355.1. GTDB lineage: Bacteria > Actinomycetota > Actinomycetes > Streptomycetales > Streptomycetaceae > Streptomyces > Streptomyces lincolnensis. The sequence continues at coordinate 4,717,377 of NZ_CP016438.1, forward strand.
CGTCGGACGGGGGCGGCCCGGCGGGCGGCGGCGTGTGGGCCGCCTGCGGCTGCTGGGGCTGCTGGTGTGGCGGCTGCTGGTGCGGTGGCTGCGGCTGCGGCTGCCCGTAGGGCGGGTCGTACGGCGACGGGTACGCGGCCTGTGCCGGCGCCTGCTGCGGCAGGTACGCCGTCTCGGCCGCGGAGACCTGCTGCGACACCTGCTGGTGGACCTGGGTCTCCCAGGTCTGCCCCTGCCACTGCTGCGTGTGCTGCTGGGCGGCCTGCGGGTCCTCGTACCCCTGGTGCCCCTGTTGCCCCTGGTACCCCTCGTACCCCGGCCAGGCCTGCTGCGGCTGTGACTGCTGCTGGTACGGGTCGTACCCCTGAGGCTGCTGGTCCTGCGGGTACTGCCCCTGATACGGCTGGTCGGTCATCGTCACCCTCCTGCGAACGGCGGGAGCACCTCGACCGTGCCGCCGTCGGCCAGCCGTACCGTCTCATGTCCGCGGGTGCCCACGGGGTCACCGTCGATGAGGAAGGAGCATCGCCGCAGGACGCGCGTGAGTTCACCGGGGTGTCGCTCACGCACCGCGTCCAGCGCCTCGGCGAGCGTGGCCGCGTCGAACGGCTCCTCGGCGACGCCGGCCGCGGCCTTCGCGGCGGCCCAGTAGCGCACCGTGACCTTTGGCATGCGGTTCCTCTTCGATCGGCTGTGTACCCCGTCAGGCTAGCCGCCCTGTGCCAGGGCCCAGAACCCGATCCGGGCCAGCAGCTCGTCCGTGGCCGCGTGCTCCGCGTGGCCCATGCCCGGCTCCAGCCAGAGTTCGCCGTGGTCACCGGCGGCGGTGGCGAGCATGCGGGGATGGTCGAGGGGGAAGTAGCCGTCCCGGTCGCCGTGCACGACCAGGAGAGGGGTCGGGGCGATCCGCGGGACCGCCTCCACCGGGGAGAGCGGCACCGGGTCCCACTCACGGTGGTGGATACGGGTACGGAAGCCGTAGCGGCCCACCAGACGGCCCTCGGGGCGGGTTACCAGCCAGTGGAGGCGGCGCATAGGGGGTGTGCCGCGGTAGTACCAGCGAGCGGGAGCGCTCACGGAAACCACCGCGTCGGTATGCGCTCCGGTGCGCCCCGCGCGCCCCGAGCCGTCGGGCCCACCCGATCCGTCGGGCCCGCCCTCCGGCCGGTACAGGGCCGCGTGCCGCAGGGCCACCGAGCCGCCCATGGAGAAGCCGATAGTCGCCACGCCCTCGTGGCCGAAGGAGCGCGCCCACCGCACCGCGGCGGCCAGATCCAGCACCTCGCGGTCACCGACCGTCGAGCGCCCGCCGGAGGCTCCGTGGCCGCGGAAGGAGAACGTGACGACGGCGCCGTACTGCGTGAACGCCTTGACCACCCGGCGAACATGAGGACGATCCACATCGCCCGTGAAACCGTGCGCGATCACGAACACCAGGTCACGTGCAGGTGGCGCGGAAGCGTCGTATACAACGGCCGGCGGATCGTATACGGAATCGATCGTCACACCGTCGACCGTGTGCAGAAACGTCCGGATAGGTGCGTGTCTGCTCGTCTCAGAGTGTGGACGTGCGGTGGAACGCACCACACGACCTGCCGGATCCATGCCCATGTGGGCTATTCTCCTCAACAGAGGACTCGGGCAATGCAGCCCCCGGGTCCTTTTGTGCTTTCGGATACCCCTGTATACGAAAGCCGCGACCTCGCCGGGACCGAGGAGGAACCAGTCGTATGAGTTCTCTGCTACTCCTGACCAATGCCCTCCAGCCGTCGACGGAGGTGCTGCCCGCCCTCGGGCTGCTGCTCCACAACGTGCGCGTGGCTCCGGCGGAAGGCCCCGCCCTCGTAGACACCCCTGGTGCCGACGTCATCCTCATCGACGGACGCCGTGACCTTCCGCAGGTGCGCAGCCTGTGCCAGCTGCTGCGCTCCACCGGTCCGGGCTGTCCGCTCATCCTGGTGGTCACCGAGGGCGGCCTCGCCGCCGTCACCGCCGACTGGGGCATCGACGACGTCCTGCTCGACACCGCGGGTCCCGCGGAGGTCGAGGCCCGCCTGCGTCTCGCGATGGGCCGACAGCAGATCGTCAACGACGACTCCCCGATGGAGATCCGCAACGGCGACCTCTCCGTCGACGAGGCCACCTACAGCGCGAAGCTCAAGGGCCGGGTCCTCGACCTGACCTTCAAGGAGTTCGAGCTCCTCAAGTACCTCGCCCAGCACCCGGGCCGCGTCTTCACCCGCGCCCAGCTGCTCCAGGAGGTCTGGGGCTACGACTACTTCGGCGGCACCCGTACGGTCGACGTCCACGTACGTCGGCTGCGCGCCAAGCTCGGACCCGAGCACGAGTCGCTGATCGGGACCGTCCGGAACGTCGGTTATCGATTCGTTACGCCCGAGAAGGGCGACCGTGTCAGCGACGAGGCGAAGGCCGCGGCAGCGCGGCCAAAGCCGGAGGATGCGGACGAGACGGCCGCTCTGGACGAGACCGAGATCCCGGCCGAGGCATAGCGAGGGCCGGTGGCGGGCACCGGTTCCGCACAGAGGGCGCAGGGAGCCCGCTTGACGCCCTGCCCAGGACTGGTCCATCCGCGTAGACTCCGGCCGTGGCCAAGGTAACCAGGGATGATGTGGCGCGACTGGCGGGGACGTCCACCGCCGTCGTCAGTTATGTCATCAACAACGGACCCCGGCCGGTTGCCCCGGCCACGCGCGAGCGTGTCCTCGCCGCGATCAAGGAACTGGGCTACCGGCCCGACCGGGTCGCCCAGGCGATGGCGTCCCGCCGCACGGATCTCATAGGCCTGATCCTGCCCGACGCCCGCCAGCCCTACTTCGGGGAGATGGCGCACGCGGTCGAGCAGGCCGCGTCCGAGCGCGGAAAGATGGTCCTGGTCGGCAACACCGACTACGTCGCCGAGCGCGAGGTCCACTACCTGCGGGCGTTCCTCGGGATGCGGGTCTCCGGCCTGATCCTGGTCTCGCACGCGCTGAACGACCTGGCCGCCGCCGAGATCGAGGCGTGGGACGCGCGGGTCGTCCTGCTGCACGAACGCCCCGAGGCCATCGACGACGTCGCCGTCGTCACCGACGACGTCGGCGGCGCCCAGCTCGCCGTACAGCACCTGCTGGAGCACGGCTACGAGTACGTCGCCTGTGTGGGCGGCACCGCCGAGACCCCCTCCGTCGGCGACCCCGTCTCCGACCACGTCGAGGGCTGGCGGCGCGCGATGCACGAGGCGGGGGTGTCCACGCAGGGCCGGCTCTTCGAGGCGCCCTACAACCGGTACGACGCGTATCGCATAGCCCTGGAGATCCTCTCCGGGCCCCAGCGGCCGCCCGCGATCTTCTGCTCCACCGACGACCAGGCCATCGGCGTGCTGCGTGCGGCGCGGGAGCTGCGGCTGGATGTGCCGGGTCAGCTGGCCGTGGCCGGCTTCGACGACATCAAGGAAGCGGCGCTGGCGGATCCGCCGCTGACGACGATCGCCTCGGACCGGTCGGGGATGGCCCGGGCCGCGGTGGATCTCGTGCTGGACGACGGGCTGCGGGTGACGGGGTCCCGGCGGGAGCGGTTGAAGCAGTTCCCGTCCCGGCTGGTGGTGCGCAGGTCCTGCGGCTGCTCGTGAGAGCGCCGATGGCTTCCTGAAGGTGGCTTCCTGAAGGTTTCCTGAGAGAGCCCCGCAAGCTGCGAGAAGCGTCTTTATATCGGGCGAACCAGCTTCTGCCGGGGTTCTCAGCCGGCACTCAGGGAGCTCTCATGGACGGCGGACAAGCTGTTTGCCATGACCGAGAGCTTCCGCCGCGACGGCGAGTACGAGAACCCGTACCAGGGCGCCCAGCAGCACGCCTCCTCCCCCGTGAACCCGGAGTGGCCGCCCCCGCCGGTGCAGCCGCCGGCCCAGCCGACCGCCGTGCTCCCCGGGCCCGGAGCCCCCGCCCACGCTCCGAAGAAGCGCACCCGGGGCCCGCTCGCCCTCCTGGCCGCCGTGGCGATCGTCGCCGCGGCGATCGGTGGCGGCACCGCGTACGGCATCCAGGAGCTGACCGGCAACGACACGGTCGCCTCCAGCAGCACCAGCACCAACGTGGTGCCGTCCTCCGCGAAGGGCACGGTCTCCGGGGTCGCCAAGGCGGTCAGCCCGAGCATCGTCGAGATCAACGCCACCTCGAACGCGGGTGAGTCCACCGGCTCCGGCGTGATCATCACCGGCGACGGCGAGATCATCACCAACAACCACGTCGTCTCCGGCGCCTCCACCATCAAGGTGAGCACCAGCGACGGCAAGACCTACACCGCGAAGGTCGTCGGCACCGACGCCAAGAAGGACCTCGCCCTGATCAAGCTGGAGAACGCCTCCGGTCTGACCCCGGCCACCCTCGGCAACTCCGACGGGGTGCAGGTCGGCGACGAGGTCGTGGCGATCGGCTCCCCCGAGGGTCTGACCGGCACGGTGACCAGCGGCATCGTCTCCGCCCTGAACCGTGACGTGACCGTCTCCACGGACGAGGACCAGGGACAGCAGCAGCAACAGCAGGGGGGCGGCGGCTGGCCGTTCGAGTTCGGCGGTCAGCAGTTCAACGGCGACACCGGCTCGTCCACGACGACGTACAAGGCGCTCCAGACGGACGCCTCGCTCAACCCCGGCAACTCCGGCGGCGCCCTGATCGACATGAACGGGAACATCATCGGCATCAACTCGGCGATGTACTCCTCCGCTGCCAGCTCCGCCGACGCGGGCAACCAGGGCCTCGGCTTCGCCATCCCGATCAACACCGTCAAGTCCGACCTGGCCACCCTGCGGGCCGGCGGTTCCGACAGCTGACACCGGCACCCTCGTGAGGAGCACGTCATGATCCAGCAGGTTTCGCACACGGTGGCCGGCGCCGGTCCGGCCGGGCTCGCCCTCGCCCTCGCGGTGGCGCACGAGCTGCACGCTCCGGCGCCGCGGGCACCCGAGGTCGCCCTCGCCACCGGGGCGGGCCGCCGCGCGACGGCCGCGGCCGCACGGCGGCGCCGCCGTGCCCTGCGCGGCTGATCGCGACCGGTCCGAGGTCCCCCTCAGCTCCTCCCAGCTCCTCCTACAGTGCCGGCCGGGAATCATGCGAGGCTGAGAGCGTTCAACGCCCTTTCCGCCCCTTCCGTTCCCTGTTGGCCCCCGCATCCCGAGGAACCAAGCCCATGAGCTCCGCCGATGGCGACCGTGACACCCAGCGCATCCTGATCGTCGACGACGAGCCGGCGGTGCGCGAAGCCCTCCAGCGCAGCCTCGCCTTCGAGGGCTACGACACGGAGGTCGCGGTCGACGGCGCGGACGCCCTGGAGAAGGCGGCCGCCTACCGGCCCGACCTGGTGGTCCTGGACATCCAGATGCCCCGCATGGACGGCCTGACCGCCGCCCGCCGGATCCGCGGCGCCGGCGACACCACGCCGATCCTGATGCTGACGGCCCGCGACACCGTCGGCGACCGGGTCACCGGGCTCGACGCGGGCGCCGACGACTACCTCGTCAAGCCGTTCGAGCTGGACGAACTCTTCGCCCGGGTCCGCGCGTTGCTGCGTCGCAGCTCCTACGCGGCGGCCTCCGGATCGAACGCCGTCGAGGACGACGAGGCCCTCACCTTCGCCGACCTGCGCATGGACCTCGCGACGCGCGAGGTCACGCGGGGCGGGCGGGCGGTGGAACTGACCCGTACGGAGTTCACGCTCCTGGAGATGTTCATGGCCCATCCGCGCCAGGTCCTCACGCGCGAGCAGATCCTGAAGGCGGTCTGGGGCTTCGACTTCGAGCCCTCGTCCAACTCCCTGGACGTCTACGTCATGTACCTGCGCCGCAAGACCGAGGCGGGCGGCGAGCCGCGGCTCGTGCACACGGTGCGCGGGGTGGGGTATGTGCTGCGCCAAGGTGGCGCGGAGTGAGGCGTGTGATGCGCCGGTACCGGTCCCTGCCGATCCGCTCCCGGCTGGCCCTCCTCGTCGCGGCGGCTGTGGCGTTCGCGGTGGCGGCGGTGTCGGTGACGTGCTGGTTCATCGTGCAGGGGAAGCTGTACGAGCAGGTCGACGCCGGTCTGAAGGACATGATGCGGCGGCCGGGCACGGCCCAGGCGCTCCTCGGGCGGTGCACGCAGACCCCGCTGGACAACAGCCAGACCCCCCGCCGGAACGACTACGTCCAGGCGATCAAGGAGAGCGGCGCCCCCTGCGTCGACCCGACCTCGGCGGGCACGGTCAAGGTCACCGAGGCCGACCGGGAGGTCATCAGGGGCGCGAACGCGAAGGTGGGCTTCGTCCGCAACGGCACCGACGAGAACGGCAACGCCGTCCGTGTGCTGACGCTGTACCTGGGCGTCGACACGAACGACGGGCGGGGAGTCGCCGTACTCTTCGCGACCCCCCTCAAGGGCACCCAGTCCACGCTCAACGAACTCGCACTCATCCTCCTGCTCGTCTCCGGCGTCGGGGTCGTCGGTGCCGGTGCCGCCGGTCTCACCGTCGCCCGGGCCGGTCTGCGTCCTGTCGACAAGCTCACCGAGGCCGTCGAGCACGTGGCCCGTACCGAGGATCTGACCATTCGGATCCCGGTGGAGGAGGACAGCGACGACGAGGTCGCCCGCCTCTCCCGCTCCTTCAACTCCATGACCTCCTCCCTGGCCAGCTCCCGGGAGATGCAACAACAGCTCATCGCGGACGCCGGGCACGAGCTCCGCACGCCCCTCACCTCCCTTCGTACGAACATCGAGCTCCTCACCCGCAGCGAGGAGACGGGCCGCCCGATCCCGGAGGCGGACCGCAAGGCGCTGCTCGCCTCGGTGAAGGCGCAGATGACCGAACTGGCGGCGCTGATCGGGGACTTGCAGGAGCTGTCCCGCTCGGAGGGACAGCGGGGTGAGCGTGTCCAGGTGATCGCGCTGGAGGACACCGTCGAGTCGGCGCTGCGCCGCGCACGGCTCCGCGGCCCCGAGCTGACCATCACCGCCGACCTCCAGCCCTGGTACGTCCGGGCGGAACCGGCCGCTCTCGAACGCGCGGTGGTCAACATCCTGGACAACGCGGTGAAGTTCAGCCCGGACGGCGGCAGCGTCGAGGTCCGGCTCGGCGAGGGTGTCCTCACGGTCCGCGACCACGGCCCGGGCATCCCCGAGGACGAACTCCCCCACGTCTTCGACCGCTTCTGGCGCTCCCCGAGCGCCCGCGCCCTCCCCGGCTCCGGCCTCGGCCTGTCCATCGTGGCCCGCACGGTCCAGCAGGCCGGCGGCGAGGTGACCCTGACCCGCGCCCAGGACGGCGGCACGGTGGCGACGGTACGGCTCCCGGGGGCCCCGACACCTCCACCGGAAGCGCCGGACACGGCTGCGGGGGGAGTTGCGTAGGGTGCGCGGACGGGGTCAGTGGAAGCCGAGCATGCCGGGGGAGTCGATGTCGACGGTGAGCATGCCCGGCGGATAGTCGTCCTCCCGCCCGGTCAGGATGATCGACATGCCACCGGTCTCCTGGTGCGGCGTCGCGACGTAGAGCGTGTGGCAGACGTCGGTACCACCCCAGCCGTCCCTGTGCATCGCGCCGACCGTGGCCGCGGCGGTCTGGGTGAGAGGGTCGACCATGACACCGGGCAGCGCGAGTACGTCGCTCGCGAGGCCCTTCTCCTGCGATTCCGCGTACATGAGGCACAGCGCCGGAACGTGCAGCCAGTCGCCCGGCGTGTGCGCCACATTGTCGGCGAGGTGGTGGAGCGCGCGATGTCCTTGAGCGAGCGCGACCACCGCGCTGGTGTCGAGAATGATCACGCGGCCTGTCCTCGGAGAGCGTGCATCTTCTCGGCGGCCATCGCGTACACGTTGCCCAGGACGTCGGGCCCCTGATCGAACTCCTCGTCCGAGAGCGTGCAGCCCATGCGCTCGCGCAGGACCTTCCGAGTCGTGGCCACGCGCTCAGCGATCTGCTCGGCCGTGAGCTGCTGGCCAGCCAGCTCCTCGACAAGCTGCCCCAAGGTCATCCCCCGCTCTTTCGCCACCTGGGCGAGGTGGTCGCGTGCCTGCTTGGAGACCTGGATGGTGGTGGTGTCTGCCATAGCCCCACCATAGCCACACCCCAGCACCTCCTGCCCCGTTCCTCCCGCGCCTTCACCCGATCGTGCTCAGCCGGGGCCGGCAACCTCCCCGCCCCCGGTGGCGACTCCACAGCGGTCCATCCCCCGCACGGAACGGAACCCGCATGAGTGAGATCCGCAGCAAGGCACGCCACCGCAGAAGCAGGACGGCCCTGGCGGCCGGTGTCCCCCTGGCGCTGACGGCCGCCGGGGTCATGTCGTACGGCACGGTGTTCGGCGTCGGGGCGCAGGCGGAGGCCGCCGCGGCCGCCGCTCCCGCGTGGGCGGCCGATACCGCCGACGGCTTCGCCTCCGTCAACTCGCTCGGGCAGAACGGTACTTATGGCGGCCGGGACGGCAAGACGGTCACCGTGAAGACGCTCGCCGACCTGGAGAAGTACGCGACGGCCGCCGAGCCGTACGTCATCGTCGTCGCCGCGACCATCACCATGAACCCCGTCGGGAAGGAGATCAAGGTCCGGTCGGACAAGACCATCGTCGGTGCCGGGACCTCCGGGCACATCGTCGGCGGCGGCTTCTTCCTCGGGTCGGGCGTCCACAACGTCATCATCCGGAACCTGACCGTCCGGGACGCCTACCAGGGCGTGTGGAACGACAAGGAGCACGACTTCGACGCGATCCAGATGGACGGGGCCCACCACGTCTGGATCGACCACAACGACCTGCGGAACATGGCCGACGGTCTCATCGACGTCCGCAAGGACACCACCAACGTCACCGTCTCCTGGAACAAGCTCGGCAACGACAACAAGGCCTTCGGCATCGGCTGGACGGACAACGTCGTCACCGACATCACCGTCCACCACAACTGGATCCGCGAGACCGAGCAGCGCAACCCCTCCACGGACAACGCCGCCCACGCGCACCTGTACAACAACTTCCTGGAGGACGTGGCCGGCACGACCATCAAGTCGTCCTACGGCAACTACGCGCGCGGGAAGACGAAGATGCTCCTGGAGAACTCCTACTTCCAGGGCATGAACAACCCCGTCATCAAGGACAGCACCGCGAGCCTGGTCCAGAAGGGCAACACCTTCGTCTCCACGACCGGCCGCAACGAGAGCGGCGGCACGGCCTTCGACCCGAAGTCGTACTACGGCTACACCGCCGACAGGACGGCCGACGTGCCCGGCCTCCTCAAGTCCGGTGCCGGGCCCCGCGGTTCCATCGGTACGGCATCCACCGCCAGCACCAAGGCCGCCGCCGCGACCACCCTCACCGTCGCCAAGGACGGCACCGGCCAGTACACGACCGTGCAGGCCGCCGTGAACGCCGTACCGGCGAACAACCCCTCCCGCGTCGTGATCGCCGTGAAGCCGGGGACGTACCGCGAGCTCGTCAAGGTCCCCTCCAACAAGCCGCACGTCACCATCCAGGGCACGGGCGGCAGCCGTAAGGACACGACGATCGTCTACAACAACGCGTCGGGGACCCCGAAGCCCGGCGGCGGCACGTACGGCACCGGCGGCAGCGCCACCGTCGCCGTCGAGGCCGACGACTTCCAGGCCCGCAACCTGACCGTCTCCAACGACTTCGACGAGGCCGCCAACCAGTCCCTGTCCGGGCACCAGGCCGTCGCCCTGCGCACCGCCTCCGACAAGGTGTTCCTGGACTCGATCATCGTCGAGGGCGACCAGGACACCCTGTTGCTGGACACGGCCGCCAAGGACAGGCTCGGCCGGGTCTACATGAAGAACTCCTACATCGTGGGCAACGTCGACTTCATCTTCGGCCGGGCGACCGCGGTGATCGACGGGTCGGTCATCACCCTCAAGAAGCGCTGGAACGGCACCTCGGCCGGCTACATCACCGCCCCCTCCACGGCCGCCAACCGCAGGGGCATCCTGATCGCCAACTCCACGGTGAACGGCGGTGTCTCCGACCGCACCTTCTACCTCGGCCGCCCCTGGCACGCCGGCGGTGACGCGAGCCTCGACCCGCAGACCACGATTCGCAACACCACCCTCAGCGCCGCGATCCGGACCACCCCCTGGACCGACATGAGCGGCTTCTCCTGGAAGGACGACCGCTTCGCCGAGTACAAGAACACCGGCGCGGGCGCGGGTGCCGCGGGCTCCGAGCGCCCGCACCTGACCGACGCGCAGGCCGCCGGGCAGGAGGTCTCCGACTGGCTGGCCGGCTGGACACCGGCCGCCTCCTGACGACCGTCAGTCGCTGATCGCGTCCTGTTCCTCGGTCCGCCACTCCCCCGGAAGCCGTCGGCGGGAGTGGCGGACATCGCCCACCAGCGTGAGGGCGGCGCTCAGCAGGATCACCCCGCCCAGCACCACCCAGAGCGGGGACGCGCCGTCCCGGTACTGGAGAACGGCGCCGACGAGAAGCACCGTGGCGGCGAGGACGCCGACGGCCGAGATCACTGTGCTGATGCGAACGGTCACTTGAGTCACCGGGACATCATCAACGACGTCCGGCCTCTCTGCGTAGGCCACGGATCATGCCGGACGACTCCCCTCTCATACAGAGCCTGCGAACGGCCGTCGCCGCGGCCCCCGCGGACGTACCCCTGCGGCTGCACCTGGCCGAACTCCTCCTGAACGAGGGCCGGTCGGAGGCCGCCGTCGCCGAGGCGGCCGCCGCGCTCCAGCACGCGCCGGGGGACGTGCGGGCGCGGGAGCTGATGATGCGGGCGATGGAGGTGCCGGGGCGGGCGATGGAGGTGCCGGCGCGGCAACAGCCCCCGCGGCGCCCGGGGTTCGACTGGAAGGCCGCCGAGGAGCAGGTCGGGGACGTCGTGCCGCCGCGGTTCGTCGAGTCGCCGGTCCGGGCGGACGGGCAGGACGATCCCGGGGAGGCCGAGGCCGAGGCGTGGGACGTGGAGGCGCCCGGCACCGTACGGCTGGCGGACGTCGGTGGCATGCGGGAGGTGAAGGACCGCCTGGAGGCCGCCTTCCTCGCGCCCCTGCGCAACCCCGAACTGCGCAAGCTGTACGGCAAGAGCCTGCGCGGCGGACTGCTGCTGTACGGCCCGCCCGGCTGCGGCAAGACGTTCATCGCGCGGGCGGTCGCCGGTGAACTCGGCGCCTCCTTCCTCTCCGTGTCGGTGAACGACGTCCTCGACATGTGGATCGGCAACTCCGAGCGCAACATGCACGAGATCTTCCAGACCGCCCGCCGCCGGGCACCCTGCGTGGTCTTCCTCGACGAGCTGGACGCGCTCGGCGCCAAGCGCAGCCGTACGGCCCACAGCGGGATGCGCAACACCGTCAACCAGCTGCTCACCGAGCTGGACGGCATCAGCTCGGCGGAGGCCAACGAGGGCGTGTTCGTGCTGGCCGCGACCAATGTGCCCTGGGACGTGGACAACGCGCTGCGCCGCCCCGGCCGCCTGGACCGCACGCTGCTCGTCCTGCCGCCGGACGGCCCCGCCCGCGAGGCGATCCTCCGCTACCACCTGCGGGAACGCCCCATCGAGAACGTCGACCTGGGCAAGCTGGCCAAGGTGACCGACGGACTGTCCGGCGCCGACCTCGCGCACGTCTGCGAGGCGGCGGCCGAACGGGCGCTGCTCGACTCCGCCCGCTCCGGCACCGTACGCATGATCGGCATGAAGGACCTGCTGGCCGCGGCGAAGGACGTCGTCCCGTCGGCCGAGCCGTGGTTCGCCTCCGCCCGGAACGTGGCGATGTTCGCCAACGAGGGCGGGATGTACGACGACCTGGTCGCCTACCTGAAGAAGAGGCGCAAGCTGTGAGTACCGTCATGCACCCCGCCGTGGAGCGGGCCCGCGCCCTCTACGAGCTGGGGCGCTACGACGAGGCCAAGGCGCTGCTCGGACAGCGGCTCGCCGAGGACCCGGACGACATCCGCGCCTGGATCGACCTGGCCCGCTGCCATCTGAGCGGGGAGGGCGAGGCGGACCGGGCGCTGGAGGCGACCGAACGCGCCCTCGCCCTCGACGCCGAGCACGTCGACGCGCTCATCATGCACGCGCGTGCCCTCCAGGCCGTCGGCGGCCGCTTCCTGGAGACCGAGGACGTCCTGCGCGAGGCCATCCGCCTCGACCCCGAGTTCTGGTACGGCTACGCGCTGCTCGCGAACTGGCTGTTCCGCATCCGGGCGCTGCGCTACGGCAAGGAGCACGGCGGCGCGGTGACCCGCGAGGCCATGGACGCCTTCCTGCGCGAGTCCGGCGAGCTCGCCCAGGAGGCGATCCGGCTGGCACCGGAGGAGGTGTTCCCCTACGAGGTGGCGTGGGGCATCGCCGACCTGGCGGGCAACCGGACCGTCGCCGACCGGCTGGACGAGGCCATCCTCCGCCTCGACCCGCAGCACAAGGCCGCCCTGGAACGCCGTACCGGGAAGGCGGCCGCCGCCCCCGGCGTCAAGGCCACCGAGGCGGCCACCCTGTACGCCGACGCGCTCGCCTCCGCCCCCGACTCCGCACCCATGCGACAGGGCCTCGACCAGGCCTCCTACCGCCTTCTGCGCGGCATCCGCTGGCTCGCCCTCCTCTGCGTCGCCCTCGCCGGCACCGGCCTCGACCTCTTCGCCGTCGCCGGCGAGGCCCAGCGCGACCTCCCCCTCCCCCTCGGCCAGCGCCTGTGGAACCTCGTCCCGATGGCCGCGATCTGGACCCTGGGCGCCGCACTGCGCTACCGCCGCCTCCGCCAGGGCATCAAGGTCAACCTCACCTCCCTCCTCCACCGCCACCCCTGGTCCCGCATCGTCCTCACCCAGTCCGCCTGGGCCATGCTCTGCGCCCTCGTCCTCACCCAGCTCCCCTGGACGGACCGCACGCTTCCTCAGGTGATCTTCTGGGCGGGGTTGGTGCCTACGGCGGCGACGATCTGGTTCGACCGGAAGAAGGGCTGACCTCTAGTCCCTGTCGTCCAGGGCCTCCCGCACGGCGTCCAGGATCTCTTCGGGGGCGCCACCGAGGGCGCGTGCCTGGACGGCGAAGTCCCGTGCCAGAGCGGCGAGTCGGGCGGGGTCGGCCCGCGTCGGGCCGACCGGGAGCGCCGCGACCCGGGTGCCCGCGCCACGCCGGGTGCGGATCAGCTCCGCGGCCTCCAGCTCGCGGTAGGCGCGGGCCACGGTGCCCGGTGACAGGCCCAGGTCGGCGGCGAGCTGACGGACGGTCGGCAGGCGTTCGCCCGTCGCCAGCCGACCGGTGCCGATCAGCGTGGCGAGCTGGGCCCGGATCTGCTCGTACGGCGGGACCGGGCTCGTGGTGTCGACGCGCAGGGTCGGGCCGGTCATCGTCGGGCCGTCCGCGGTGCCAGCACCGTGAAGAGGGACCAGGCCACGGTGAACAGGGCGAGCAGGACCAGCGGGGCGAGCAGCACCACGGCGGCCGTGCCGATCGCGCCGTCGCAGGTCGTGCTCGTCAGCGCGCCGCTGGTCGTCGTGGCCGCGCCGAGCAGCTGGGTCGAGACCAGCAGCCCCCAGGCCGCCGTGATCGCCGACGAGCGGTCCCGGCGCTCCTGTTCCTCGCCCGGCCGGTGCGCGATCCGGCGCAGGGCCCAGGCGCACACGGCGGTTCCGACGGCGAGGGAGACGCCGATCGGGACGGCGTAGAAGCTGCCCGGCCAGGGGCTGTGGACCTCGGTCACACCCCCGCACGTGACGGCGAGGGCCCGGCCCGCCCTGCCCAGGTCGTCGGGGGAGGCCACCGCGGTCGTGACCGTCAGCAGAAGAACGAAGGACGCGGCCTGGATCAGCAGGAGCCGCGTCATACGGGGCGGCACCTGGTCGCGCACCCGGCGCGGGGTGAGCCCCGCGGTGCGGACCACCGCCCGGGGACGCGGGGCGAGGGCGTCGCCCAGCAGCACACCCCCCCACGGCACACAGACCGAACGCGGCGAGCGCGTACAGGACCCCCGCGCCGAGGTCGTCGGAGTCCATACGGGCCAGCAGTTGGGCGACGACGACGCCCGCGACCAGGCCCGCCCACCGGGCACAGCGGTCGGCATGGGCGCGGAGCCGGGATTCGGCCGGGACGGTGTCGAGCATGCGGGGACCCCCGTGAGCGTGGCTGCCATTCTTGTATCAAGCGGTGAGTACAAGATGCCGCGACCGGGAACTTGTGTCAACTGCTTGATACAAGAGGGCGGGGTTGGTCAGCCCTTGAGCTCCGCCAGAAAGGACGCCCACGAGGACGCGCCGAAGAGCAGCACCTGACCGTCGGGGACCTTGCTGTCGCGGACGGGAACTGTCGCAGGACCTCGTCCGGATCTTCGATCAACCGGCTGCAGCCGTTGCCTTCCTTGTAGGCAACGGCACTTCCGTCCTTCTGCCGGAGCAGCGTCAGCGTCCCGTTCATACGGCGCTGCATGATCTGTTCACGCTCACAGGGGCAGATGTGGGCGGGACGGTAGCGGGACGCGGCCAACGGCTGCTCGGCGACCGGGGGTCGGGGCGGGGCTGCTCCGAGCTGGTCGGCGGCCTTCCAAGGCGGCTTCATCACCTATGTGGTGTCCAACCGCCACGTCGTGATCAACGTCGTCGATCTCGTGGCACTCTGACGGCGGGCCCACACCTCACAGCCGGAGCACCAAGGTGTCGTCCGCGCCTGTCACCGCCGCCGGTGACGGTCCGGCCAGCCGCGCGTAAGTCCCGCCCCGCGCCACCAGTTCCGCATGCGTGCCCGTCTCCGCCAACCGTCCCCCGTCGATCACCAGGATCCGGTCCGCGTCCGGGGCCAGGGTGAGGTCGTGGGTGATCAGGAGGGTGGTGCGGCCGGAGGTGAGGTGGCGGAGGGGCTGGATGATCCGGCGGGCGGCGACGGAGTCGAGGCCTGCGGTGGGTTCGTCGAGGACGAGGACGGGGGCGGCGCGGAGGATGGCACGGGCGATGGTGAGGCGTTTGAGCTGGCCGCCGGAGAGGGCTGCCGTGCCGGGGGCGAGCGGGGTGTCGTAGCCGTCGGGGAGGGCGGTGACGAAGTCGTGGGCGGCGGCCGCGCGGGCGGCGTGTTCGATGTCCGCGTCGGAAGCGCCGGGGCGGCCGCACGCGATGTTCTCGCGGATCGTGCCGTTGAGGATCAGCGTCTCCTGGGGGAGCAGGGCGATGTTCTCGCGCAGGAAGCCGAGGCCCAGGTCGGGGAGGGGGACGCCGTCCAGCGTGATCGTGCCGAGGGAAGGGTCGTAGAAGCGGGTCAGCAGTTTCGACAGGGTCGACTTGCCGGCACCGCTCGGGCCCGTGATCAGCACCAGCTCACCGGGGGCGGCTGTGAAGGAGACGTCGTGGAGGGAGTCCCGGGGGGCGTTCGGGTAGCGGAAGGAGACTCCGTGGAAGGCGAGCCGGCCGTGCACCGGCCAGGCGGGGACCGGCCGTTCCGGGTCGGTGACCGACGGCCGCGCGTCCAGGATCTCGCCCAGGCGCCGGGCGCCCGCCGTGGCGGCGGTGAGGGTGAGGCCGAGTTGGCCGAGGCTGCGGATCGGCGGGTAGAGGTAGCCGACGAAGGCGGCGAAGGCGAGGAGTTGGCCGAGGGTCATGCGGCCGGCGGAGATCTCCCAGACGCCGAGGCCGATGACCGTCAGGACGCAGAGCGTCTCCACGACCTCCACGAGCTGCTCGTACATCTCGCTCAGGCGCGCTCCGCGCACGGACGCCCTCATCCAGGCGCGGGCCTCGCGGTCCAGGCGCCGCGCCTCGTCGGCGTGACGGTTGTAGGCCTGGGTGAGGACCACATGGCCCAGCGACTCCTCCACCACCGACGTGATCGCGCCGTCGGCGACCCGCTCGTCCCGTGAGGCCTCCCTGATACGGCCGGAGAAGCGGCGGGCGGCCAGGAGGAAGAGGGGCGCCAGGACGAAGGTGACCAGGGCCAGGTCCCAGCGGAGGTAGAAGGCGGCGCAGGCGTAGAAGACGGCGGAGAAGGCCGCCGAGACCGTGCCGACGACTCCCGAGACCACCATCTGTTCAATGGCCTCGACGTCTCCTGTGAGGCGTTCGACCAGGTCGCCCTGCCGGTGCTTCTGGAAGAAGTGGGGTGGGAGGTCCTGGACATGTCCGAAGACGTCCGCACGCAGGCGCAGGACGAATCTCTCCGCGGTCCAGGTGGCGAGCGAGTTGCCGAGGTAGCCGACGAGCGCGCCGAGCACGGCGACACCCAGCCAGGCGCCGGCCGGGCCCCAGAAGGCGGAGAGCGAACCGGCCCGGAGGGCGTTGTCGGTGAGTTCCGCGAACAGCAGGATCGAGGCGGTCTCGGCGAGCGCGGCCACCACCACGCACGTCACGATCACCGCCAGCCACCTGCGGTCCCCGCGGGTCAGCGGCCAGAAACGGCGGAAGGCCTCACGGACTTCCCTCATGTCAGCAACTCCCTTTGTTTCCCGCTGTTTCCTGCGGACATGTGCTCCGGACATGGCCGAGGCGGGGCCCCGGTCGGCGAGTCTGTGAACGACCCGCTGACCGACGACCCCGCCTCGTGGCGTCCCCGCCTCAGCCCTGGTGCGCGACCGGACGGCGCTTCGGCGCGGCCTTCTTCGGAGCGGGCTTCTTGCAGGCCGGGGCGGCGGGCTTGTGGCTCTTCTTCACGGGGGCGATCTTACGGAAGCTCATGTCCATATCCCTTGCAGACAGCTGTGAATTGCTTTGAGCAGATTGAGTTGCTCAGGTTTCTCTGAATTACTTCGGCGAATTCTTTGTCAGCCCTTGCGGCCGACCGGGCGACGCTTCGGCGCGGCCTTCTTCGACTGGTGCTTCTTGGGGGCCGGGGCGGGCTTGCGGGCCTTCTTCACCGGGGCGATCTTGTGGAAGCTCATCGTGTTCTCCTTTGCGTCTGCGTCGTTCGCGCCGTTCGCTTTCGACATGGAAAACACTACGGCATTTCCGCAGCCAAAAAGGCCGATAGACCTGAGACCTCAATAAGATTCGATGTGAATTCCCTCGGGGATAAACACAGAATTTATGAGCCGACGGCCAGGCCCGAGCCCGCGATCCGTACGCGGATGCCGTCCTGTGCCACGCGTACGTCCCGCAGCCGCAGGTCCCCGCGTTCCGGCTCGGGCAGCCGGAAGCCCAGGGAGAGTCGGTCGGCGAGGACCGGGCGGGTCAGGCGGGGCAGGGCGTCGAGGAGGGCGGGGTCGAAGCCGAGCCGCTGGAGCAACTCCGGGTTCTCCAGGGCGAGATCGACGAGGTTGAGGCCCATGGCCTGGCGTACGAAGTCGGGGCGGCCGGTCAGCTTGGACAGTGCCGCCTCGGAGTTCAGCGCGTCGCGCACGGTGGCGTCGGGCACGCCCAGCGCCCGCACCACCGACGGCACCGCCAGCAACGCCCTCGCCTTGCGCGTCTCACGGCTCAGCGCGGTGGCGGACTCACGGGTGAGATGCAGCCCCTCGGAGGCACCGCTGCCCGGGCGGTAGGTCGCCAGGTCCCCGATGTCCAGGCGCATTCCGCCGACCTCGGTGTCGATGCCCCGGTCACCGTCCCGCCGGATGCGCGCGTCGGCCCGCAGCCGCAGATCGTGCCCGGCGACGGGCAGGGTGCCCCGGGCCAGGATCCGGTCCCGGCCGTCCTCGCTGAACGTCACCTGGGAGGCACCGAGTTCACGGTTCAGATCGTCGAAGGAGAGGAGGACGTCACCGTCGACGCCTCGGATGTCCGCTCCCCGTATGTCGGTCAGCCCGTCCGCGTCCAGCCGGATGTCGCGGGCGGTGGCCGAGACCCGGGCCAGCGAGATCCGGTCGGCGGCGACGTCCGGGACGGTGACCCGCACCGAGTCCAGCCGCTTGTCGGCGACCTGGGTGAGGAAGGGGAAGCCGCCGATCTCCACCTCGGGCGCGGCGCTCAGCTTCAGCCGGTCCTCCAGCGCGTCCGAGGCCCGGTGCTCGGCGTAGAGCACGGCCCAGCGGTCGGCGAGAACGAGGAAGGCGGTCAGGGCGACGAGGCCGCAGACCGCCTTCAGTGCGAACGGGAGCCCGGCGAACCGCCCCCGTCCCCGCCGTCGCCGACGGCCACTGCGGCCGTGGTGGGGCGGGGACCAGGGATCGTCCTCAACGGACTCCTGGATCTCCTGGGGTCCTTCGGGCTCCCAGGAGCCCAGCTCCTCGTACGGATTCGTACTGCCCTGCGTCGGTATGTGGTGGGGGGAACGCATCGATCCATCCGATCATGCGCATGCCCCCCACCCGCAACCTCAACCGCTGGTATGCGACTCAGCTCACGAACTGGCGATCAGTTCACGAACTACTGGACGATCGTGATCCGGTTCGCCGCCGGCGGCTCGATCGGGTCGGCCGCCGAGGAGTTGGCCGTCAGGTACTGCTCCAGAGCCGCCAGGTCGTCGGTGCCGACCAGGTCGCCCGTGCCCTGGCCCAGCGTGGTGATGCCGTCGCCGCCACCCGCGAGGAAGCTGTTCGTCGCGACGCGGTAGGTGGCCGCCGGGTCGACGGCGGCTCCGTTCAGCCTGACCGAGTCGACGACGATCCGGTCCGCGCCGGTCTTCGTCAGGTCCAGCGTGTACGTCAGGCCCGCGGACGGCAGCAGGATCTTCGGGGCGGCCGCGTTCGAGCCGCTGACCTGCTCCTGGAGGATCTTGATGAGCTGGGCGCCGGTGAAGTCCTGGAGGTTGACCGTGTTGGAGAACGGCTGCACGGTGAAGCCCTCGGCGTAGGTCACCACGCCGTCGCCCTCGGTCCCCTTGGCCGCGTACGTCAGACCGGCCCGGACACCGCCCGGGTTCATCAGCGCGAGGTCGGTCCCGGGGTCGAGCTGCCTGCCGTACGCCAGTTGCGCGTCCGCGATGAGGTCGCCCATCGGGGACTCGGTGCCCGCGTTCGGGATGTCGGCGGAGATGTGGCCGATCGCGCGGTTGCCGATGGGCGCCGCGAGGGTGTTCCACCGGCTGATCAGCTCGGTCATGTCCGTCGCCTTGGGGACGGTCCGGGTGACCACGTGGTTCGCCGACTTGACCGAGGTGCGGGCGATGTCGCCGGTCCAGCGGTCGTACGTCAGCGTGGTGTCCGTGTAGAGGCGGCCGAAGGAGGCGGCCGAGGTGACCATGCGGGGCTTGCCCGACGGGTCCGGGATCGTGCAGACGTACGCGGCGTGCGTGTGGCCGGTGACCAGCGCGTCCACGGACGGCGTGATGTTCTTGGCGATGTCGACGATCGGGCCGGAGATGCCGTCACCGGCGCCGGGCGCGTCACAGTCGTAGTTGTACGTCTGCGACGCCGGCGCGCCGCCCTCGTGGATGAGGGCCACGATCGACTTCACGCCCTGGCGCTGGAGCACCTTGGCGTACTTGTTGATCGTCTCGGCCTCGTCCTTGAACTTCAGGCCCTTGACGCCCTCGGCGGAGACGACCCCCGGGGTGTCCTCCAGGGTCACGCCGATGAAGCCGACCTTGACGTCCTTCTTCTTCCACACCCAGTACGGCTTGAGGATCGGCCTGCCGGTCTTCTCGTCCAGGACGTTCGCCGCGAGGTAGGGGAAGTCGGCGCCCTCGAACTTCTTGTCGGTGTAGCAGCCGGCGGTCGGGTGGCAGCCGCCGTTCTGGAGCCGGGCCAGCTCCTTGGCGCCCTCGTCGAACTCGTGGTTGCCGACGCTCGTGACATCCAGGTCGAGCTTGTTCAGCGCCTCGATGGTGGGCTCGTCGTGGAAGAGGCCCGAGATGAGCGGGGAGGCGCCCACCATGTCGCCGCCGGCCGCGGTGATGGAGTACTTGTGACCGTCGCGGGCGTTGCGCAGGTGCGTGGCGAGGTACTCGACACCACCGGCGTCGATCGTCTTGGTGGTGCCGTCCTCCTGGTGCTCGGTGACCCGGCCGGAGGAGCCGGACGGGGGCTCCAGGTTGCCGTGCAGGTCGTTGAAGGACAGCAGCTGGACGTCCTGGTAACGGCTCGACGCGTGCCCGGGCTTGCCCTTGCTCGGGCCCGCGGTCGCGGTCCCCGGCAGCGCCGCGGCGAGCGCGCCGACGGTGGCGAGCCCGGCGGCCGCCGCCACGAGCCGGTACGTACGACGTCTGCGGCGCACCGACTCCGGCTGGTGCGGCTGGGATATGGCTGGCATACGCCCCCCTGTGCTTCTGCTGGTTCTGGTGATCCCCGGTGATCCCCGGTGATCCCTATGAGGACTGGCCCCCGTCCCGGCGCAGCCTAGGGTCAACGCGCGTAGCGCGACAGAGGTTTGCTGGTTACATCCTGGTTGCTTCTTTGCCGCCACTTTGCCCGGACCTCCCCTTACCCTCGTACGCATGACCAGCGACGACACGGCACGGCCCGCCATCTCCCGCTCGATCGAGACCCATTCCGCGCTCTCCCCGGACCGGACCGAGGCCGTGCTCGGACTGCTCGCGGAAGCCGCCGACAGCGACGGCCAGCAGGCGGTGTCGGAGCAGGGGCGGCTCCAGTTGCGCGGTGGGGCGCGTGAGGGCGTGTCCCATTTGCTCCTGTATGTGGGGGTAGAACTGGTCGGGTACGCCCAGTTGGAGGACACCGACCCCGTGGAGGCGCCGGCGGCCGAACTGGTCGTCCGCCCCTCGCACCGCGGCCACGGCCACGGGCGTGCCCTCGGGTCCGCGCTCCTCGCCGCGTCCGGCAAGCGGCTGCGGGTGTGGGCGCACGGGGGGCACTCGGCGGCCCGGCATCTCGCGCAGGTCCTCGGGCTGACCCTGTTCCGCGAACTGCGGCAGATGCGGCGCCCGCTGACCGACCTGGACCTGCCCGACCCGGTGCTCCCCGAGGGTGTGAGTGTCCGCGGCTTCGTCCCCGGCACCGACGAGGACGCCTGGATCGCCGTCAACGCCGCCGCCTTCGCCCACCATCCCGAGCAGGGCTCCCTGGGCAGGCGTGACCTGGACGACCGTATGGCCGAACCCTGGTTCGACCCGGCGGGCTTCTTCCTCGCCTTCCGCGGCGAGGACCTCATCGGGTTCCACTGGACCAAGGTCCACGCCGAGGAACGCCTCGGCGAGGTCTACGTCGTGGGTGTCCGCCCGGGCGCCCAGGGCGGCGGTCTCGGCAAGGCCCTCACCACGATCGGGCTGCGCCACCTGGCCGCCCAGGGCCTGCCCACGGCGATGCTCTACGTCGACGCCGACAACAAGGCCGCGGTGTCGGTGTACGAGCGGCTGGGCTTCACGACGTACGAGACGGACCTGATGTACCGCACGGAGACGTGAGCACCCTGTCCGGGTTCAGCGAGGTCGCGTGGTCGTAGCACGGGGGCCCTCCGAGCCGTCGCTCTCAGGCGCCGGACGGACCGGCCCCCGCCGCCCGGCGCCGCGGGAACACGCGCCGCCTGCGCAGGGGTTCCGGCCCGCACGCGAGCCACACCAGCGCGGCCCCGACCAGCACCCACGCCCACCGCTGGTGCGCGGCCTCCCAGCGCGGGTCGTCCGCCTGGACGAACAGCTCCCAGCGGGACGGCAGGAGGAGGGGCGCCAGGCAGGCGGTGGTGAGGACGGCGGCGGCCACGGAGGGGCCGGGTTCCGGCTCGTCGCTCAGGCGTACGGCGAGGGCGGCGACCGCGAGGGCGAGCGTGACGGTCGCGGCAGCCTCCAGGGTGACGGCACCGACCGGGGGCCGCGCCTCCTCGGGGACGAGCGCGACCGCGGCCGTCCACCACAGGGCGGCCACCGGGGCGACCAGTGCGACCCGCAGACCCGTGCGGAGCAGGCGCCGGGTCGTGACCGGTGTGGTCAGTTCACGGGCCGGGTCGTCCAGGAGGAAGGCCAGGCCCAGCGCGAAGACGAGCGCCGCCCCCCGCAGCAGGTTGAGCCCCAGCCACGGATCGAGCTCGTCCGACAGCATCCGCGGCACCCCGACCACCAGCAGCCCTGCGACCGCCCCCGCCCCCACCGCCCGCCACGGCACCGCCCGTGCCACCGCCCCCACCAGTGCCCCGCTCATTCCCCGCACCGCACGCCCTCCTCAGCAACCGGTCCCGCGCTTCCCCTCGTTCACTCCCCCTGCTTGCAGTCGTCCGCCTCCTTCGGCGACTTGACCCCGAGCAGCCGGGCCACGTCGGCCGTCTTGACGCCGGGAGCGGTGAGTTCGTCCCAGTGGGACTTGACCGCGGAGGTGACCTCGGCGCGCGGCCGGGACAGCACCTCCCGTACGACGTCGGTCTGACCGGCGGACATCGACAGCGGGTTGGTGGGCGTCAGCACGATCGCGGAGCCGCTGAGGCTGTCGTCGAGGCGGACGTCGCGCAGGTCGGAGAGCGGGTCGGAGGCGCCGCCCACGGCCAGCCACATGACGGTGACCATGCGGCCGTCGCACAGTTCGCCGCCCTCGGCCTCGTCGCCCGCGACCAGCGCGGAGGCGACGGCGGACGCGAACTCGGGGACCCGGTTGCCGCCCCAGCGGGTGCCGACGGTGATCTGGTGGGGCGTGGTGGACGCGGTGACGGAGCCGTCGCCGTCCAGGCCGTAGCGGGCCTCGACCCGCTGCCGTACGAGGAGCGGCTGTTCGGCGGCGCTTCCGCCGGCGAGGTCCTGGACGCGGTCGACGACACCGGCCCAGGTGCCCGTGCGCACGGTCCACTCGGGGAAGGCGCAGTACTCGGAACGGCCGTGCTTGACGCAGGTCTGGTCCTTCTCCGGGTGGGTGGAGGCCTTCTCCCGGGCCGCCGTCAGCTCCGGCGAGACGCCCTGGGACTGGCCGGCCGCGCCGGTGAGCGTGAGGACCAGCGTGCCGGCGAGGGCCGCCTTCATCTGCCAGGACCGCCGGCCGCCGCGGCCGGCGAACACCGCGCCGGTGACAACCATCAGGACGAGACCGACGAGGTAGAGGGCGTGCCAGGCGGCGGGGCGGCCGATCAGGTCGGAGGGCAGGGTCTCGCTGGAGTTCTCGGTGACGATCGGAGACAGCCAGCGGCTCCACTCGGCGTCACCGGTGCCCGCCGAGACGAACACGAACGCGGTGAAGAGCAGGATCACCAGCACCGGTGCCGCGAACACCACCGGGATCAGCCGGGCGATCAGCAGTCCCACGACCCCGCTGAGCAGGACGAACAGCGGGGACACCGCCAGTTCGGCCACCGAGCCGTGCCCCACCGCGCCCGGCCGCAGCGCCTGCCAGGTGAACTCGCCGAGCACGACCAGCGCGGTGAACACCGCGTACGGCACGGTGGACAGGGCGTGGGCGACCGTCCGCCGCCACGGCTCCATGACCAGCACGTCGAAGTGCCGGTCGGTGCCGCGCCGATGGGAGCGCAGGGCGGCCCGGTTGACGCAGAGGAGCAGGGCGAGGCTCAGGAGCAGGGACAGCCCGCTCTGGGTGGCGCGGTCGGCGTCCTGGAGCGCCGGGTAGGCGTCCATGCCGTCGTTGGGGAAGAGGAGTCCGTACAGGGTGTAGCCGACGTACACCACGAGCGTCAGCGCCACCGGGATCTGAAGCAGCAGTTCGCGTGCCTCGAAGCGGGCGAGGGCGACCACGGCCGCCCGGCCGCGGCGCTTCTCGTCGGTCGCGACGGGCGGGGCCGCCGCCTCCATGACCGCGCTCATGCCGCCACCTCCGCGCCCGCGCCGTCGAGGGTGAGCAGGTAGCCGTCCTCCAGGGTGGGTTCGAGGAGGTCGGCGCCGGGCGGTGGATCGCCGACGTTGCGGAAGATGCCGGTGCCTGTGCGCCAGCCCGCCTTCGCGCCGGGGGCGCGTTCGGTGCTGCTCCACACCCGGCCGGCGGCCCGGTCGGTCAGCTCGGCCGGGGAGCCGTCGAAGCGGATGGCTCCGGCGGCCATCACCAGGACCCGGTGGCAGAGCATCGCCACGTCCTCGGTCTGGTGGGTGGAGAGCAGAACGGTACGGCCCTCGCCGGCCTGGGCGATCAACTCCCGGAAGCGCATGCGCTGTTCGGGGTCGAGTCCGACGGTCGGCTCGTCGAGGACGAGGAAACCGGGGTCGCCGACGAGTGCGGCGGCCAGCGCGACCCGCTGCCGCATGCCGCCGGACAGCTTCTTGATGCGCCGGCCGCGGACGTCACCGAGGTCGACCTCCTCCAGCACCCGCCGCACCTCGCGGTGGCGGGCGGTGCGGTCGGTCAGCTCCTTGAGGATGGCCACGTAGTCGACGAACTCGAAGGCCGTGAAGTCCGGGTGGAAGCCGGGGGTCTGGGGCAGGTAGCCGAGCGCGCGCCGGACCTCCTGCCGTCCCCGGGAGGTGCTCGGGTCGTGTCCGAGCACGGTGAAGGCGCCGCGGTCGGCGGGCACGGCCGTGGCCAGCACCCTGAGCAGGGTCGTCTTTCCCGCGCCGTTGGGCCCGAGAAGCCCGGTGACGCCCGGGGTCAGCCGGAGCGACACGTCGTCCAGGGCGCGCGTGCCGCCGTAGCGGAGGCTGAGCCCGGAGGCGGAGACGGTGGGGGTCATTCGGCACTCCAGGTGAAGAGGTCGAAGCGGTCACGGAGCAGAAGGAGCGCGCCGGCGGCGAGCACGGCGACCGCCGCGGCCACGCCCTGGCCGGTCGCGGTGAAGGGGGCCAGCGGATCGCTGTCGGCGGCGCGCTGGGCGTCCGCGATCAGCAGCACCGCGATCCAGGCGCCGCCGACCAGCGAGGGCGCCAGTACCGGGCCCAGCCGGGGGGCGAGCGCCAGAGCGGTGGTGGTCAGCGCGAGCGCGGGCAGCAGCCAGGCCAGGGCCCGCAGCCCGTAGCCGGGCAGGGCCAGCGTGGCGAGCCCGTTGAGGCCGAGCCCGGTGGCCAGCACGGCGACCGTGCGGATCATCAGCAGCCGGAAGCCGTGCATCGGCGCCACGACGGCCATCTCGTACGTCGGGTCCAGTGCGGGCCCGTACGACAGCGCCACCCCGGCCAGCGGCAGCAGCGGCGCGAGAGCGAGGAACAGCGTCGGGGAGGTCGTGGGCGGGGTGGCGTTGGCCACCGCGACGGTCATCACCAGCAGGGCGACGACCGCGCCCAGCCAGGAGCCGCGCAGCACCGGCGTGGCCGCGAGCAGCCGCGCGATGTGGTCGGGGATCCCGCACCGCACCAGCAGCGACTCCAGTACTCCCAGCCGGGGAGCGTCGAGTTCGGCGTCCAGCCGTTCCCATCCGGCGTCCAGCGCGACGGGGTCGCTCACGTCCGCCAGCGCACCCCTGCACTGCCCGCACCCGGCGAGATGCGTGTCGGCGGACCACAGCATCGGAGCCGCCAGCTCACCCCGCGCATAGGCCCGCAGGTCCTGCTCGTCCACGTGCCAGGTCATGCCGTCACCTCCCAGGATCGTGCGGACGTACTGATCCCGGCGCCGGCGCTTCGCTCGGCCGGGCTGTCCCAGACGCGCACGCCAGTGCCCTGTGCGTTCGGTCGCGCCCAGGCGCTCGGCCGGATGCCTCGCGCGGCCGGTCGATCCCAGACGCCCACGCGGGTGCCCCGCACGTTCGGTCGCGTCGAGCCGCTCGTGTCGGCGCCCCGTGCGCTCGGTCGCGTCGAGCCGCCCACGCCGGTGCCCCGTGCGGTCGGTCGGTCGGTTCTGTTCATGCCAGTGCCTCCCGCAGCTGCTTGCGGGCCCGCATGGCCCGTGTCTTGACCGTGCCCGGCGGGATGCCGAGGAGGACGGCCGCCTCTCTGGTGGTGAGGCCGTCGATGACGGTGGCCTGGAGGACCGCCCGCAGTTCCGGCGAGAGCCGGACGAGGGCACCCGCGAGGTCCCCGTGCTCCACCCCCGCGAGCACGCGTTCCTCCGCGGACGCCTCGTCCCGGTGCCGCAGCCGCGCCAGGGCCTGTCTGAGCCGGCCCCGCGCCCCGTCGCCGCGCAGCGCGTCGATGAGCCGCCGCGAGCCGATCCGCCACAGCCACCCGGCCACATCCCCCTCCTCCCGGTAGCGGGCGGTCCCCCGCCACACCGCGAGAAAGGTCTCCTGTACGACGTCGTCGACCACCGAGGCATCCGCGCACCGCCCACGCAGCCGTGCCGTGAGCCACGGCGCGAACCGCCGGTACAGCTCCTCGAAGGCGCGCCGGTCCCCGTCCGCCGCGATGGCCCGCAGCAGCTCCCCGTCGCTTCTCGTTTCGCTCACGTCTCCTCATCGCACGAGCCCGTTGGATCGGTTCACACAAACACGGCTTGACTTTCGAAGCCCCTTACCACCACCCTTTCACTACTCAATTAGTGAAAGGGTGGTTGTCGCGTGGTCGAGTACCGCATCGACCGGCACAGCGGTGTCGCCACCTACGTCCAGATCGTCCAGCAGACCAAGCAGGCGCTCCGGCTGGGCCACCTCGAACCGGGAGACAGGTTGCCCACGGCACGTGAGGTCGTCGAGGCGACGGCCATCAATCCGAACACCGTGCTCAAGGCCTACCGCGAGCTGGAGCGCGAGGGCCTGGTGGAGGCACGGCGCGGGCTCGGCACGTTCGTGCGGCGCTCACTGGGCGCCGCCCCGGCGGACTCGCCCCTGCGCGGGGAGCTGGAGGCGTGGGCCGAACGGGCCCGGGCGTCCGGGCTGGACCGGGACGACGTGGCGGCACTGTTCACCGCCGTACTGGAAACGCATTTCGCGGCGCGGCCCGCCGAGAAGACTCAGGGAGACCGTTCATGACCGACACGGCGATCGAGGCCACCGCGCTGGGCAAGCGCTTCGGCCGCAAGGGCGGCTGGGCCCTGCGGGACTGTGCCTTCAGGCTCCCCGCGGGCCGCGTCTGCGCCGTCGTCGGCCCCAACGGAGCGGGCAAGTCCACGCTGCTGGCCCTCGCTGCCGGACTGCTGGCCCCCACCGAGGGCACGGTCACCGTCCTCGGCACGCACCCGGGCCAGGCACGTCCACGGGTGGGTTTCGTCGCCCAGGACAAGCCGCTCTACCAGCAGCTGAGCATCGCCGAGACGCTCCGGACGGGCGCCGATCTCAACCCCGGCCGCTGGGACGCGGCCACCGCCGAGCGGATCGTGGCCGGCGGCGACCTGGACCCGAGGAAGCGGATCCGCGCGCTCTCCGGCGGCCAGCGCACCCGCGTGGCGCTCGCCCTCGCGCTGGGCAAGCGGCCCGAACTGCTGCTCCTGGACGAGCCGATGGCCGACCTCGACCCGCTGGCCCGGCACGAGCTGATGGGCGTGCTGATGGCGCAGACCGCCGAGTACGGCACCACGATCGCGATGTCCTCGCACGTGGTCGCCGAACTGGAGGACTCCTGCGACCACCTGCTGCTGGTCGGCGACGGCCGGATCCGGCTGGCCGGCGAGCTCGACGAACTCCTCGACGCGCACACCCGCGTCTCCGCGCCCGCCGGCACCGACCTCGCCCCGCACACCGTCGTCGAGTCCCGCACCACCGGCCGCCGGATCAGCGCGCTGATCCGCCCGGCGGGCCCGCTCCCGGGCGACTGGCGTACGACCGCCCCCTCCCTGGAGGAGCTGGTCCTCGCCCATCTGCGCAGCCCCGACGCACCGTCGCTCACGCCGGCGGCCAAGACCGAGGAGCTCTCCGCATGAGCGCCCCCACCGCACCTCCCGTGCCCCAGACGCCCACGACACCCACGGCCTCCGCGCCGCATCTGGTGTCGTGGCTGACCCGGCTGCACCGCCCCGCCCTGTCCCTGTGGACGATCCTCGTCCTGGTGCTCGGCGCCGCGCTGCTGTGGCTGCGGGGCCCGGTCACCACCGGCGCGGCGCGGGCCTGGGAGCAGTACAACGCCTGCGCGCTCAGCGGCCCGTGCCGCTACGACCAGTACGCGATCCTGCTCCACAAGGACGTCTACCAGTACGCGACCCTCGCCCTCCTCGCGGTCCCGTTCCTGGTCGCCGCCTGGGCGGGCGGCTCCCTGATCGGCCGCGAGATGGAGAGCGGCACCGCCCACCTGGCCTGGACCCAGGGCATCTCCCCGCTGCGCTGGCTGGCCGCCAAGCTCGCCCTGCCCGCCGCTGTGGTCACCGTCGGCACCGGGGCGCTGGTCCTGCTGCACCCCGCGATGTGGTCGGTGGGGGACGGCCGGATCGACACCGCCAAGCCCTGGTACGGCTTCGAGATCTTCTCCGCGGGCGGTCCCCTGCCCGTCGCCCTGGCCCTCGCCGGTCTGGCGGCCGGCGCCCTGGTGGGTCTGGTCAAGCGCCGCTCCCTGGCCGCGCTGGGCGGTGGCCTGGGCATCACGGGCCTGCTGTGGTTCGGCGTCCAGCAGGCTCTGCCCCACCTGTGGCCCAAGGTCACCCGGGTCAGCAGCCTGCAAGAGGGTCCGAAGGGCTCCGGCATCGGCGTCGAGACGGGCCTGCTGACCTCCTCCGGGGACCGCGTCGGCGACCAGGGGTGCATCAGCGGCTTCGACCCGGAGTGCCGTGCCGTCCTCGACCGCGTGGACGCCGTCGGCTACTACACCGAGTACCACCCCCGCTCCCACTACTGGCCCCTCCAGCTCATGGCCAGCGGCCTCTTGCTCCTCGTCGCCGCGCTGCTGGTCCTCGCCGCCTTCCGGGTGCTGCACCGCCGGACCACCGCGCCCGCACCCGCCCGTGCGGAGACCGCCGTATGAGCGCCCCCGCCCTGCGCGGGCTGCCCCGGACGGTGCTGCGGCTGCACCGGGCCTCGCTGATCGTGTGGACCGTGTTCGTGCTGGCCGCGATCGCCGTGCTGGTGTGGACGGTCGAGGTGACCGCGGACGGCGCGCTGCGGGAGCAGGACTACTGCGCCCGCCACGACCGCTGCACCGTCCTGACGACGATGGCCTACGCCGACCGGATCAGCCTGGTGGGCGCCTTCGCCTGCTACAGCTTCCTGGCCGTCGCCGCCTTCGCCGGCGGTGCCCTGATCGGCCGCGAGCTGGAGAACGGCACGGCCCGGCTGGCCTGGACGCAGGGTGTCTCCCCGGCCCGCTGGCTGGCCGCCAAGCTCGCCGTCCCCGCGGTGGCGCTGGTCCTCGGCGGCACCGCCCTGGTCCTGGCCTTCCGCTGGGGCTGGGGCGCGCACCGAAGCCTGCTGGAAGACAACTGGCTCTTCAACACCGTCTTCGTGCCCCTCGGCCCCGCCCTGGTGGCGTACGCCCTGTGCGCCCTCGCGGTCGGCACGCTCACCGCGCTCGTCCTGCGCCGCGGCCTGCCGGCCCTGAGCCTCTCCTTCCTCGTCATGCTGGTGCTGCATGCCGTCCTGGCGTTCAACCGCACGTCGCTGTGGCCGACGGTGACCCGGGTCTCCTCGACCTACTTCGACCTGCCCAACGACGTCTGGGTGCGGGAGAACGGCACCCTTCTGCACGGACGCCGCGTCGAGGGCGTGGACTACTCGCTGTGCGACGGCCGCAATCCGTCCCAGACCGCCGAATGTCTCCGCGAGCACGGCGTCACCGGGTACTACGCCGTCTACCACCCGCGGTCCCACTACTGGCCCCTGCACCTGGTGGAGACCGGCATCGTCCTGGCCGTGGCCGCCGTCGCCGTACTCGCCGCCTTCCGCGTCCTCGGCCGTCTCACCGGCGGCGCGCACCCCCGCGAGGAGGCCGCCGTACGACCGCCCTCGCCGTGACCGCCCCGGCCACCGGTACACCGTCCCGGCCGCCCTGCCCGCCGGTGCCCTCTCCTACCTGGTCCTGCCGGTGGCGACCGTGGCGACAGCCGCCGCCTTCCGGGTGCTGCGGCGCCGTACCGCCTGAAAGGCGCATGACGCCCGTACCGAATGGCCGCACGACCCCGTACGTCCCTCCACGGGGGGAGGGACGTACGGTTGCGGCATTTCCCGGTGGATGTAGACGCCCGCGAGCCGCCCCCCGATATCCCGCACGCCATGTCTCCGTAACCGTTGGTTCAGACAGGCTTGCGAGGCTCGGTGAATGAAGCCCGCCGTGCCAGAGCCTTCGCCTCCCCCCGAGGGAACCGCGGGGAACGGGGACGCCCGCGTCCCCGCCACGCTCCCGCCCGCGCAGTCCGACGCGCCCGTTTCGCTCCTGACGCGGAAGAATGGCTCCATGAGCCAGCCCAGCACCCAGGCACAGGTCCAGCACGCCCAGCCCTCCGTGGGCTCCATAGCCGCGCACCGACCGCACACCGTGTCGGCCACCGTCTCCGATCTCGAACCCGACCTCGACGCCGATCTCGACGCGTACGAGGAGGCACCGTTCGACGGTCCCCAGCTTCCGCAGGGTCGTTTCCTCGACCGGGAGCGCAGCTGGCTCGCGTTCAACGAGCGGGTCCTCGAACTCGCCGAGGACCCGAACACCCCGCTGCTGGAGCGCGCCAACTTCCTCGCCATCTTCGCCAGCAACCTGGACGAGTTCTTCATGGTCCGGGTGGCCGGCCTGAAGCGCCGTATCGCCACCGGTGTCGCCACCCGGTCCGCCTCCGGCCTCCAGCCGCGCGAGGTACTGGAGATGATCTGGGCCCGCTCCCGCGAGCTGATGGCCCGGCACTCCGCCTGCTACCACGAGGACGTCGCCCCCGCCCTGGCGGAGGAGGGCATCCACCTGGTCCGCTGGAACGAACTCCAGGAGAAGGAGCAGGCCCGCCTGTTCACCCTGTTCCGGCACCAGATCTTCCCGGTCCTGACCCCGCTGGCGGTCGACCCGGCGCACCCCTTCCCGTACATCTCGGGTCTCTCGCTGAACCTCGCGGTCGTCGTACGCAACCCCGTCACGGGCCACCGTCACTTCGCCCGCGTC
The DNA here is from genome assembly GCF_001685355.1 of Streptomyces lincolnensis. GTDB lineage: Bacteria > Actinomycetota > Actinomycetes > Streptomycetales > Streptomycetaceae > Streptomyces > Streptomyces lincolnensis. The sequence goes on from NZ_CP016438.1 coordinate 4,747,955, forward strand.
AAGGTGCCGCCGCTGCTCTCCCGCTTCCTGGAGAGCTCCCCGGGCCGCTACGTCCCCATAGAGGACGTCATCGGCGCCCACCTGGAAGAGCTGTTCCCGGGCATGGAGGTGCTGGAGCACCACGCCTTCCGGCTCACCCGCAACGAGGACCTGGAAGTCGAGGAGGACGACGCCGAGAACCTCCTCCAGGCCCTGGAGCGGGAGCTGATGCGGCGCCGCTTCGGGCCGCCGGTGCGCCTGGAGGTCGAGGAGTCCATCGACCGCGAGGTGCTGGACCTCCTCGTGCGCGAGCTGAAGATCAGCGAGGCCGAGGTGTACCCGCTGCCCGGCCCGCTGGACCTCACGGGCCTGTTCCGTGTGGCCTCGCTGGACCGCCCCGAGCTGAAGTACCGCAAGTTCATCGCGGGCGTCCACCGCGACCTGGCCGAGGTCGAGACGGCCTCCGAGCCCGACATCTTCGCCGCGCTGCGCACCCGGGACGTGCTGCTGCACCACCCGTACGACTCGTTCTCCACCTCCGTGCAGGCGTTCCTCCAGCAGGCGGCCGACGACCCGGACGTCCTCGCCATCAAGCAGACCCTGTACCGGACCTCCGGCGACTCCCCGATCGTCGACGCGCTGATCGACGCCGCCGAGTCCGGCAAGCAGGTCCTCGTCCTGGTCGAGATCAAGGCCCGCTTCGACGAGCACGCCAACATCAAGTGGGCGCGCAAGCTGGAGGAGGCCGGCTGCCACGTGGTCTACGGCCTGGTGGGCCTGAAGACCCACTGCAAGCTGTCCCTGGTGGTCCGCCAGGAGGGCGACACGCTCCGGCGCTACTGCCACGTCGGCACGGGCAACTACCACCCGAAGACGGCCCGGCTGTACGAGGACCTCGGCCTGCTCACCGCCGACCCGCAGGTGGGCGCGGACCTCTCCGACCTCTTCAACCGCCTGTCGGGCTACTCGCGCCGCGAGACCTACCGCCGGCTCCTGGTCGCCCCCAAGTCCCTGCGGGACGGCCTGATCGCGCGGATCAACAAGGAGGTCCAGCACCACCGTGCCGGACGTCCCGCCTTCGTGCGCATCAAGGTCAACTCGATGGTCGACGAGGCGATCATCGACGCCCTCTACCGCGCGTCCCAGGCGGGCGTGCCCTGTGACGTCTGGGTGCGGGGCATCTGCGCGGTCCGCCCCGGCGTCGCCGGCCTGTCGGAGAACATCCGGGTCCGCTCGATCCTCGGCCGCTTCCTGGAGCACTCCCGGGTCTTCGGCTTCGGCAACGGCGGCGAACCCGAGGTGTGGATCGGCAGCGCCGACATGATGCACCGCAACCTCGACCGCCGTATCGAGGCGCTGGTGAGGGTCACCGACCCGGGCCATCGGGCGACCCTGAACCGCCTTCTGGAGACGGGCATGTCCGACACCACCGCCTCCTGGCACCTCGGCCCCGACGGCGAGTGGACACGGCACGCGACCGACCCGGACGGCCAACCCCTGCGCAACGTCCAGGAGATGCTCATAGACGCCCGGAGGCGCCGGCGTGGCACAGCAACACCTTGAACCGACGGACCCCGTGTCCCGGCACGTCGGCCCGGTGACCGGGGACGCCCTCGCGGGCTACCTGCGGGCCCAGGCCACGGAGTTCCTCCGCGCCCTGCGGCTGCACCGCGAATCCGGCGGTACGACGGCCGCGGGCGCCGGACCGGGCGCGGAGGACCCCGTCGACGCGGCCCGCGCCCTGCGCCGCTCCCTGCGCCGCGTCAGCGCCAGCCTCCACACCTTCCGCCCCCTCCTCGACCCCGACTGGTCGGAGTCCCTGCGCCCCGAGCTCGCCTGGCTCTCCGGCACGCTGGGCATGGAGCACGCCTACGAGTCCCGGCTGGAGCGGCTGCTCCTGGCCCTGCACCGGTTGTCGGGGGCGGTGTTCCCCGCCCAGCACATCGCCGGGACGGCGCCCGACCCACAACACTCCGGTTCCCCCACCCACCCCGCCGCCCCCGACCGCGGCAACCTCACCGTGGGCGCCGCGAAGGCGGGCGCCCTCCTGGACCGCCAGCTCACCCTCGCCCGCACCCGGGCCCACAGCACCGCCCTCCAGGCCCTCGGCTCCTCCCGCTTCCACGCCGTCGCGGACTGCATCGCCGTCCTGGCCAGCGAGGTCCCCCTGGTCCAGAGCGCCCCCGCCACCGACCTCCGCCCCCTCGCCACCGCGGCCGAGGAACGCCTCGCGGACGCCGTCACCGCCCTCCCCCTGGTCACCGCCGGCCACCCCTACAACGCGGAGGCCCTCATCCACGGCCTCTCCCCCGACCCGGCCCCGCACCCGCAGGACACCCCCTGGCACCAGGTCAGGCTCCTGCTCCGCCTGCACCGCTACGCCCGCGAGGTCCTCCAGGGCACCGGCGCCCCCGTCGACGTGAGGCTGTTCGACGCGGGCCGGGCCCTGGACCGGCACCGGGACGCCTCGGAGGCGGCGGCCGCCGCGGCCCAGGCGGCGCGCACCCCCCGGATCGCCCCCGCCACGGCGTACGCCCTCGGCGTGCTCCATGCCGACCAGCGGCACGAGGTGGAGGCGGCCCGCTTCACCTTCCAGCAGTCGTGGCAGAAGCATCCGGTCAGCACCTGAAGGAGGCGGCGACCGCAGTGACCGAGACCCGGGAAACCCCTGTCCAGGCGGCCGGCTGCGTCCTGTGGCGCCACTCCCCGCTCGACGGCGGGCTGGAGGTCTGCCTCGTCCACCGGCCGAAATACGACGACTGGTCGCACCCGAAAGGCAAGCTCAAGCGCGACGAGGAGCCCCTCGCGGGCGCCCTGCGCGAGGTCGCCGAGGAGACCGGCCAGCGCGCCGCGCCCGGCGCCCCGCTGCCCACCGTCCGCTACCTCGCGAACGGCCGCCCCAAGCAGGTCCGCTACTGGGCGGCCGAGGCCACGGGAGGCATGTTCACGCCGAACGACGAGGTCGACCGCGTTCTCTGGCTCCCGCCGGCCGCCGCCCGCGCCCGGCTGACCCAACCGAGGGATCGCACCCTCGTGGACGCCCTGCTCACAGCGCTGCACCTGACATAGTCCGAAAGTCGTCACCCGGCGTGCGCGTCCGGGATCTCACCGTGTCCTCGACGTAAGCGTTCCGTGACCTCACCGCACCGTCCACCAGGGTTCACCCCTCGTTCATGTACGGCCTTCGGCGCCTTCACCTGATCTGCCTAATTTCAGCCTTACGCGGTGCGGACCGCACATCGCACACGTGCCCGCACCACTCAGTCTTCGCACGCCGCCGGTTCAGGACGGCGGCTCCTGGAAGGAACTCCCTCAAGTGAAGCTTCAGCGCAAGAACCGGCGGGCTCTCGCTCTCGGCGCGATCGCCGTCTCCGGCGCCCTGGCCCTCACGGCGTGCGGCTCCGACGACACCAGCAACGGTGGTGGCGCCACGGGGGGCGCGACCGCCGCCGCGGGCAACATCAAGTGTGACGACGCCAAGGGCCAGCTGCTCGCCGACGGCTCCTCCGCGCAGAAGAACGCGATCGACGCCTGGGTCAAGCAGTTCACCCAGGCCTGTGGCGTGCAGATCAACTACAAGGGCTCCGGCTCGGGCGCGGGCATCACCGCGTTCACCAACGGCCAGGTCGCCTTCGCCGGTTCCGACTCCGCGCTCAAGCCGGAAGAGGTCACCGCCTCCAAGAAGGTCTGCACCGGCGGCCAGGCCATCGACCTCCCGATGGTCGGCGGCCCGATCGCGGTCGGCTTCAACGTCTCCGGTGTCGACAAGCTCACGCTCGACTCCGCGACGCTCGCCAAGATCTTCGACAGCAAGATCACCAACTGGAACGACCCGGCGATCGCCAAGCTGAACCCCGGCGTCAAGCTGCCCAGCCTGAAGATCCAGCCGTTCCACCGCTCGGACGAGTCCGGCACCACGGACAACTTCACCAAGTACCTGATCGCCACCGCCAAGAAGGACTTCCCCTACGAGGGCGGCAAGGCCTGGCAGGCCAAGGGCGGCCAGTCCGCGTCCGGCTCCTCCGGTGTGGCCCAGCAGGTCAAGGAGACCAACGGCGCCATCGGCTACTTCGAGCTGTCGTACGCCAAGGACGGCATCAAGCCGATCTCCCTCGACACCGGTGCGGCCGCCCCGGTCGAGGCCACCGTCGACAACGCCACCAAGGCCATCGGTGAGGCCCAGGTCGTCGGCACGGGCAAGGACCTGGCGCTGAAGCTGAACTACAACACCACGGCCGACGGCGCCTACCCGATGGTCCTGGTGACGTACGAGATCGCCTGCGACAAGGGCAACAAGGCCGACACCCTGGCCGCCACCAAGGCGTTCCTGCGCTACGTCGCCTCCGAGGACGGTCAGAAGATCCTCGCCGAGAACGACTACGCGCCGATCCCCGCCGACATCATCGCCAAGGTCCGCACCACCATCGAGGGCCTGAGCTGACCTGAGTGCGGTCCGGCCCGGACCTGAAAAACCCGGGCCGGACCGCATCGTCCGGTGCACCGCCGCCAGGAGCCGCACACCACGTACGGCTCCGCAGACCGGAGAACCCGATGGACACCAAAGAGATAACCGACACCCCCCCTCCCACCCCACAGCCCACGCAGGCCGAGCAGAAGCGCGCGGCCCGCGGCGCCACCCGACCCGGTGACCGGATCTTCCTCGGTCTCTCCCGCGGATCGGGCATCCTGCTGCTGGTGATCATGGCCGCCATCGCCGGCTTCCTCACCTACCGCGCCTCGATCGCGATCAGCAAGGACGACGCCAACTTCTTCACCGCCTTCGAGTGGAACACCGGTGTCGTCCCGCCCCGGTTCGGCATCGCCGTCCTGGTCTTCGGCACGATCGTCTCCTCGATCGTCGCCATGGTCATCGCGGTCCCGATCGCCGTCGCCATCGCGCTGTTCCTCACGCACTACGCCCCGCGCAAGCTGAGCGGCCCCATCGCGTACGTGATCGACCTGCTCGCCGCCGTGCCGTCCATCGTCTACGGCCTCTGGGGCGCCCTGGTCCTCGTACCGAACATGAACGGCCTCTACGGCTGGCTCGACGACTACCTCGGCTGGACCGGCATCTTCTCCTGGCAGGGCGGCGCGCCCCGCTCGATGCTCACCGTCGGCATCCTGCTCGCGATCATGATCCTTCCGATCATCACCAACGTGAGCCGCGAGGTCTTCCGCCAGGTCCCGCAGATGCACGAGGAAGCCGCGCTGGCCCTCGGCGCCACCCGCTGGGAAGTGATCCGCATGGCGGTCATCCCCTTCGGCCGCTCCGGCGTGATCTCCGCCTCGATGCTCGGCCTCGGCCGTGCGCTCGGCGAGACGATGGCCGTGGCCACCGTGCTCTCGCCGACCTTCGACATCCAGGCCAGCCTGCTCGACCCGGGCGGCGGCACCTTCGCCCAGAACATCGCCAGCAAGTTCAGTGAGGCCGGCGACATCGGCCGGGACGCGCTGATCGCCTCCGGTCTGGTCCTGTTCGTCATCACCCTGCTGGTCAACGGCGGGGCGCGCGCGATCATCGCCCGCCGCAAGGAGTACTCGGGGGCCAACGCATGAGCAACGCCGTCATCGCCGACAAGCCCCGCAGCACCCTCCAGGGCGCGCGCCTGCCCAAGTGGGCGCCGTACGCCATCGCGGCCGGCTCGCTGGCCCTGGGCATCGGCATCAGCCTGGGCGCCGGCCTGCACAGCAACATCCAGTGGGGCCTGATCGCCGCGGTCCTCTTCGTCATCGGCACGTACGTCATCGCCGCCCGCGTCGAGGGCCCCCGCCAGGCCAAGGACCGGATCGCGACCTCGCTGGTCTGGGTCGCCTTCCTGCTCGCCGTGATCCCGCTGGTCTCCCTGGTGTGGTCGACGATCTCGCGCGGTACGAAGGTCCTCGACATCTACTTCCTGACCCACTCGATGGGTCTGATCGCCGACTCCGAGCCCGGCGGCGGCATCTACCACGCCATCATCGGCAGCCTGGAGCAGGTCGGTCTCGCCACGGTGATCGCCGCGCCGGTCGGTGTGCTCACCGCGATCTACCTGGTGGAGTACGGGCGCGGCAACCTCGCCCGGGCCGTCACCTTCTTCGTCGACGTCATGACGGGCATCCCGTCGATCGTCGCGGGTCTGTTCATCCTCTCGATCATGCTGATGTTCGAGATGCAGCCCTTCGGCTTCGCCGGCTCGATGGCCCTGGCGATCCTGATGATGCCGGTCGTCGTCCGCTCCACGGAGGAGATGCTCAAGCTCGTCCCGAACGAGCTGCGCGAGGCCTCCCTGGCGCTCGGCGTGCCGAAGTGGCGCACCATCCTGAAGGTGGTCCTGCCGACCTCCCTCGGCGGCATCACCACCGGCATCATGCTGGCGGTCGCCCGTATCGCGGGCGAGACTGCCCCGGTGCTCCTGCTGGTGTGGGGCAACTCGCTCATCAACTCGAACCCCTTCGAGGGTGCGCAGCAGTCGCTTCCGCTGTACATCTATCAGCAGTACGCGAACAGCGCGGGCTCGGGAGCGGCCTACGACCGCGCCTGGGCGGCGTCGCTGACGCTGATCGCCTTCGTGATGATCCTGAATCTGGTGGCTCGCGGCATCGCCCGCTGGAAGGCCCCCAAGACCGGTCGCTAAAGCATCAATATGCGGCTACCGCCGCGCGGGGCCCCTCAGCGACCCCCAGACTTATGGAAGTGACGTAATCATGGCCAAGCGAATCGACGTAAGCGGACTGACCGCCTACTACGGCTCCCACAAGGCGATCGAGGACATCTCGATGACGGTCGAGCCGCGCTCGGTGACGGCCTTCATCGGCCCCTCCGGCTGCGGCAAGTCGACGTTCCTGCGCACGCTGAACCGTATGCACGAGGTCACCTCGGGCGGCCGGGTCGAGGGCAAGGTGCTGCTGGACGACGAGGACCTGTACGGCCACGGCATCGACCCGGTGTCGGTGCGGCGTGAGGTCGGCATGGTGTTCCAGCGGCCGAACCCCTTCCCGACGATGTCGATCTTCGACAACGTGGCGGCGGGGCTGCGGCTGAACGGCAGCTACAAGAAGTCGGAGCTCGGGGACGTCGTCGAGAAGTCCCTCAAGGGCGCGAACCTCTGGAACGAGGTCAAGGACCGGCTGAACAAGCCGGGGTCCGGGCTGTCCGGTGGTCAGCAGCAGCGTCTGTGCATCGCGCGCGCGATCGCGGTCGAGCCGAACGTGCTGCTGATGGACGAGCCCTGCTCGGCCCTGGACCCCATCTCCACCCTGGCGATCGAGGACCTGATCGGCGAGCTGAAGGAGCGCTTCACGATCGTCATCGTGACGCACAACATGCAGCAGGCGGCGCGGGTCTCCGACCGTACGGCGTTCTTCAACCTGTCCGCCGTCGGGCAGCCCGGCAAGCTCATCGAGATCGACGACACGGAGCGCATCTTCTCCAACCCGTCGGTCCAGGCCACGGAGGACTACATCTCCGGCCGCTTCGGCTGAGCCGCACCTCCTTCCGAGAACCCCTCGCGGTGCTGCATGGCGGTGCCACCGCGAGGCCGAAAAGGGCCCGCCTCCTGCGATGCGTGCAGGGGGCGGGCCCGTTTCCTGTCATCGGCCGACGCGATGCCTGCGGCGCGCTGTGCGGCTCCGGTGGGGGCGGATGTAGCGCCTTGTGTCCGGTGGGTGGGTCGGGGCCGGGTCGGGGGGTCTCCGTCCTCGGTCCGGCGGTGCTGTCGGGCCAAGAGGTACTGCGTGTCGGACGCCGGCCGCTGCGGGCGGACACCCCCCGCCCCGTCCCCTCACCGCCGTGGGCGGCTGGGAGCACCTCATGCCCGACGGCGGCTTTCCCTGCCTAAGGGGCGCGGGGAACTGCGCGACCAGCCACGACGAACCCGCACCCGCCCTACGACCGAACAAGGCACCCCATAAGGCCCCGGGGTCGAAGGGGCAGAGCCCCTGGGGATGGGACGGGTAGGGGCGGCGGGGGCGAGAAAAAACCCGACTACAGAAAAGCCAGGTTGACGATCCAGAACGAGCACGCGGCCACGGCGGCAGCCGCCGGCATCGTGATGAACCACCCCAGGATGATGTTCTTGGCAACACCCCACCGCACAGCGTTCACCCGCTTGGTCGCCCCCACACCCATGATCGCGGAGGTGATGACATGCGTGGTGGAAATCGGCGCCTTGAACAGAAACGCCGTGGCGAACATGATCGACGCCCCCGTGGTCTCCGCGGCAAACCCCTGAGGCGGATCCAACTCAATGATCTTGCGCCCAAGGGTCCGCATAATCCGCCAGCCCCCCGCGTACGTACCCAACGACAGCATCACCGCACAGACGATCTTGACCCAGACCGGAATCGGATCGCCGTAGTCCTCGACGTCGGCGATGACGAGGGCCATCACCACGATGCCCATCGTCTTCTGCGCGTCCTGAAGGCCGTGGCCGAGAGCCATCCCCGCCGCCGACACGGTCTGCGCGATACGGAACCCGCGCTTGGCCTTGTGCGGATTGGCCCGCCGGAAGATCCACATGATGGCGGTCATCACGAGATAGCCGGCGACCAGACCGACCACCGGCGAGATGAACATCGGGATGACGACCTTCTCCAGCACGCCGTGCCAGTACACGGTCGTGCCGCCCGCGAGCGCCGCACCGACCATGCCGCCGAACAGCGCGTGCGAGGAGGACGACGGCAGACCGAAGTACCAGGTGACCAGGTTCCAGGTGATCGCGCCGACCAGCGCGGCGAAGAGGATGCCCATCCCCTTCGAGCCCTCGGGTGTCTGGATCAGCCCCTCGCTGACCGTCTTGGCGACCCCGGAACCGAGAAACGCACCGGCAAGGTTCATGACAGCAGCCATCGCCAGCGCCGCCCGGGGCGTGAGCGCGCGTGTCGACACGGAGGTGGCGATCGCGTTGGCCGAGTCGTGGAAGCCGTTGGTGTAGGTGAAGAAGAGCGCGACCCCGATGGTCGCGACCAGAGCGAAGGTGTCCATGAAGTGCTCAGGACTCCTTGACGGCGATGGTCTCCACCGTGTTCGCCACGTGCTCGAACGCGTCGGCCGCTTCCTCCAGCACGTCCACGATCTGCTTGAGCTTCAGCACCTCGATGGCCTCGTACTTGCCGTTGAAGAGCATGGCCAGCAGCTTGCGGTGGATCTGGTCGGCCTGGTTCTCCAGCCGGTTGACCTCGATCCAGTACTCGGTGAGGTTGTCCATGGTCCGCAGGTTCGGCATGGCCTCGGCCGTCAGCTCCGCCGCCCGGGCCAGCACCTCGATCTGCTGCTCGACGCCCTTGGGGAGTTCCTCGACGTTGTAGAGGACGACCAGGTCGACGGCCTCCTCCATGAAGTCCATGATGTCGTCGAGGGAGGACGCGAGGTTGTAGATGTCCTCGCGGTCGAAGGGCGTGATGAACGAGGAGTTCAACTGGTGGAAGATCGCGTGCGTGGCGTCGTCACCCGCGTGTTCGGCGGCCCGCATACGCTCTGCGATCTCGGCCCGGGCGGAAGCGTCCGCCCCGAGCAGTTCCATGAGGAGCTTCGAGCCCGTGACGATGTTGTCCGCGGAGGCGGCGAACATGTCGTAGAAGCTCGTCTCCCTGGGGGTCAGACGAAAGCGCACAAGGGGTCCTCGGGGTGCATCGGTTTCGGTCAGGCTGATGCTAAGTGCATCATCCGGCCACGGCTAATGGGCCGTCCCCCAGTGTCGCCCATCAGGCAGAGTGGTCGGCACGGGGGCCTTCCGCAGGCCCTATACCCAGCAAAGTTCGGTACGATATACCCAGTAGGGGTATATGAATGTCCCCAGTGTGCCCAGTGATGCGGAGGACGCGATGACGACCACCGAGGCCGGAGCGGAAGCGCCTTCCCCCATGCCCGCGGCCGAAACCGTGCACGGCTACCACAAGCAGAAGGACGAGCACCTCAAGCGTCTGCGCCGTATCGAGGGCCAGATCCGTGGCCTTCAGCGGATGGTCGACGAGGACGTCTACTGCATCGACATACTCACCCAGGTGTCCGCCTCCACCAAGGCCCTCCAGTCCTTCGCCCTCCAGCTGCTGGAGGAGCATCTGCGCCACTGCGTCGCCGACGCGGCCGTCAAGGGCGGTGCCGAGATCGACGCGAAGGTCGAGGAGGCGACGAAGGCGATCGGCCGCCTGCTGCGCACCTGAGCTGCGACGAAGAGATACCTCGGGGGAGATGCCTCCGGCTCAGAAGCCGGAGGCATCCGCACGTTCCTCGGCCACGCGCAGCACCTCGTCGATGCTCTCCAGGCTGAGCCGCTCCTCGCCGGCCGCCGAGGCCGCGATGATCAGCTCTCCGCACAGTTCGATCTCGGCGAGGGCCACGTGGTCCTGAACTGCCGTACCGCCGACCGGAGCCACGCGCATCACCTCTTCTCTGCCGTTACCGACTTCCTAGAGTAGGGAGCGGCCTACGCACCGCGCATGGCACGGACGGGCTAGTCCTTGACGCCCGTCACGGCCTCCTGCCCCCGGCGGCGGGCCTCATTCCTCGGCGATTTTCCCGGCGTAGATGTCCCCGGACGCGGGCAGCCTTACGTCCGCCCGCACCCCGAAGTCGTACAGCAGCGTCGTCGAGGCGACCGCCACCGTGCCGTTGCGCTCCCCGCTCACGAAGCTGAACCGGTGCCGGATCTTGCGGATCCGTCCCTCGTCGTCGAGGTAGACGTCGAACGGCACCTCGGCGGTGGCGAACCCTTTCGCCGCCGCCGCGAGCGGCCCCCTGTTCGCCGCCGAGGCGCCCCGGGCCGCGACACCGAGATCCGCCGTCCCCCGGTAGTGCCGCACCGCGGCCCCCGCGACCTCGGTCTCCCCCACATACGTCGCCGACCGCGTCCCGCGCAGCACCTCGGCCGCGGCGAGCGGATCGGTGGCCCCGCCGGTGACCAGATTCCCGTCGGACAGCGTGGCGGTGTCGACCCGCACCCACTTGTCGGCGGGCACACCCGCGCCCCGGTTCTTCATGAACAGCGCGCCGGGTGCGAGGAGTTCGGTGATCGGCCGGTGCCGGTTCGTCCCCGCCGGGTCCTGCGGCAGCACCACTTTCAGCCGCCCCAGCTGCCGCCGGTAGTCGTACACACCCTCACCCCGGATGGTCACCCGCGTCCCGCCGGTGGCCATCTCCATGGACGTCCGCGCCTTCGAACTCCCCGCGTCCACCAGGGCGTCGGCGGCCTGCCGCATCGTCTGCACCGGATCGGCGCCCCGGCCGTCCGCGGACCCCCGCGCGCTCCCCGCGCATCCCGTGGCCGCCAGACACACACAGGCGACGACCGCCGCCCCCACCCGCGCTCCGCCCGTCCGCCTGTGCTGCCGCTGCGCCATCGTCTGCCTGCCCCCCAGCCGGTACGTCCGTCACGGGCCCCTTGTCGTTCCGGATAACGACCGGTAGGTGGCCCCGTCACGCGCATACCAGCGCTTTACCCGGGCTGGGTAACGTTGTCGGCGTGGCTCAGCAGGACAGGCTCCCCCCTCCTCCGGACATCCCGGAGCACCGCACGTCCACCATCGAGAAGGGCCGCTTCTGCACGGCCCACTGCACCTGCGGCTGGCGCGGCCCGGCCAGAAGAGCAAGAAGCCTCGCAAGAACAGACGCCCAGGCTCATGCGTCCACATAACCCGCTCACGCTCAGCAGCGGACTCCCGTTTCGCCCCAGCTGCGGGCAATCGTGCCGCCTAGGGCGGCACGGGTGGGCGCAGGCGGCACCCCGCAAGCGCGGGTGAGCGACCCCACCCCCGGCCGGCCACAGACACCCCGCACCATGGAACCCCGGCCCCCAGCACTCCGTCTCGTTCCACGTAACCCCACGGGAGGCAACATGGAACGGCGCACGTTCATCGGCGGCACCGCGACGGCCCTGGTCGCAGCCGCCACCGCCTGCAAGGCATCCACCGGATCCTCCGGAACGGGCGGCACGAACACGACCCCCCAGACCGCCACCAGGACGGCCTCCCGCAGCACGCCCGCCAACTGGGCCGCCCTCGCCCGCGACCTGGACGGCCCCCTCGTCCGCCCGGGCGATGCCAACTGGCCCACGGCCCACCAGCTCTACAACACCCGCTTCGACTCCCTCAAACCCGCCGCCGTCGCCTACATCGCCCACGCCGAGGACATCCGTACGGCCCTCACCTACGCCCGCTCCCACGACCTCCACGTGGCGATCCGCAACGGCGGCCACTCCTACGCCGGCTGGTCCTCGGGCAACGGCCGCCTGATCATCGACGTGTCGAAGCTCAACCGCGTCAGGGCGAGCGGCACCACCGCGGTCGTCGGCGCCGGCTCCAAGCTGATCGACGTCTACCGCGCCCTGGCGGCGAAGGGCGTCACGATCCCCGCGGGCTCCTGCCCGAGCGTCGGCGTCTCCGGCCTCACCCTCGGCGGCGGCCACGGCGTGGTCTCCCGGGCCTATGGCCTGACCTGCGACAGCCTCACCCAGGCGACCGTCATCACGGCGGACGGCAAGCAGCTCACCGCGAACGCCACCGACCACAAGGACCTGTTCTGGGCCCTGCGCGGGGCGGGCAACGGCAACTTCGGCATCGTCACGGAACTCCAGTACCGGACCCACCCCGCCCCCCAGGCGGTGACGGCGTACCTGTCGTGGCCCTGGTCGAAGGCGGCCGCGGTGATGAAGGCCTGGCAGGAGTGGGGCCCCACCCAGCCCGACGAGATCTGGTCGTCACTGCACCTGGAGGGCCACGCCGGCGGCACCCCGACGGTCTCCGTCGCCGCCTTCTCCCTCGGCACCCACGGCGAACTCCAGAACGCGGTCGACCGCCTCGCGGCCAAGGCCGGCGCCCGGGCGACCAGCGTCTCCCTGCGCCGTCGTACGTACGAGGAGGCGATGGAGATCTACGCCGGCTGCTCGTCCTTCTCCTCCGACGCCCAGTGCCACCTGCCCGGCTCCACCCCGGGCCGCGCCCCGAAGGGCGCCCTGGGCCGGGAGACGTACGCGGCCAAGTCGGACTTCTTCGACCGTTCGCTCTCCGCCGCCGGGATCCAGACCCTGCTGAAGCAGCTGCGGTCGGTGCGCGGCGGCTCGGGCAGCATCGCGTTCACCGCGCTCGGCGGCGCGGTCAACCGCGTCTCCCCCACGGCGACGGCGTTCGTCCACCGCCGCTCCCGCATGCTGGCCCAGTACATCGCCGCGTGGCGGCCCGGCACGAGCGGCGCGACGGCGCAGTCCTGGCTGGCCTCGGCCCACACGGCGATGAAGCCGTACGCCTCCGGAGCGGCCTACCAGAACTACACGGACGCGTCCCTGAAGGACTGGCGCACGGCGTACTACGGCGACGCGGCGACCCGCCTGGCCAAGATCAAGAAGCAGTACGACCCGAACCGCTTCTTCACGTTCCCACAGGCGCTGTAGTGGTACCGCGCCCCGTAAGGGGCGCGGGGAACTGCGCGACCAGCCCCCACCGGCCCGCAGGCTTGTCACTGCTCGTCCAGCGGAGCGCTTAGGCAGCGAGGTCCCGCTCCTCGGCCCCCGTCGCTTCCTTCCGCGCCCCGGGCACGACGGCCTCCTGCTCGTCCCCGTCGTACGACGCCCCCCGCGCCCGGATCAGCCACCCGGCACGCGGAGACCGCTCGATCGCCTTGGTGACGGGGGTGAGCAGGGCCATGGCGACGGGAGACAGCAGCAGGGCGACCGCGGTACCGAGCGCGAATCCGCCGACCACGTCCGTCGGGTAGTGCACGCCCATGTAGACCCGGCAGAAGCCCTCGGCGAGCGCGAGGCCGAGGCCGACGAGCCCGAACTTGCGGTGGGCGACGAAGAGGGCGACGGCCAGGGCCATCGTGATGGTCGCGTGATCGCTCACGAAGGAGTAGTCGGTCTTGCCGGCAACGAGGACTTCCAGGCCCTCATGGGTGCGGAAGGGGCGGGGCCGCTCCACGAAGCCCCTTATCGGCACGTTCACCAGGACGGCGATGCCGGCGGCCAGCGGTGCCCACACCAGGGCGGCCACGGAGGACGCGGCGTCCTCGCCGCCCCGGCGGCGCACGGTCCACCAGCAGCACAGGATGAGCAGCACGACGCCGAACAGGATTCCGTACTCGCCGACGAACTCCATGACCCGGTCGAACCACGGCGGAGCGTCCTTGGCGAGGCCGTTGATGTCGTACAGCAGATCGACGTCGGGGTTCGACCCGGATTCTGCGAGTCCAGCCATGATGCGCGGCCCCTTCGTCGTCTCTCCCGGCGCGCGCCCTTGCTGCGCACCGCTGTTGCCCACCCCCGTGGTGTGTAGATCCGCTTCGCTCGCCTACGAAACCTAGGAACGCATGACTCCAGTCCATACGTTCCACACTCCACCGAATGATCACTCAGACGTTATCGAAGAGAGACTCATCCGTGCAGCTCAGGGGGTGGGTTCACGCTCGGCTCACACCGTCGTGGGGAGTGCTTTCGCGCCATCTTCGGTGACCCGCGTGGCGCCGAAATAGTCCGGGGTGTCGATCGGGTCGAACCGGATCACAGCACCCGTTCTCGGTGCGTCGATCATGTATCCGCCCCCCACATAAATCCCCACATGCCGGATGGCACGCGAGTTCGTGAGGTCGTCCGAGAAGAACACCAGATCCCCGGGCAGCAGCTCGTCCCTGGCCGGATGCGGCCCCGCGTTGTACTGATCGTTCGCCACCCTCGGCAGCGTGATCCCCACACTCTCGTACGCCGCCTGAGTAAGCCCCGAACAGTCGAACCGCCCACCCTGCTCGGCGGTCCCCGTCCCACCCCACAGATACGGCGTCCCCAGCTTCTTCTGCGCGTAGTCGATGGCACCGGCGGCTTGTTTCGAAGGGTCCACGCGGCTTACGGGGGCGGCGAAGCTCTCCTCCAGAGTCGTGATCTGCTTCACGTAGTTCTGGGTCTCCCGGTACGGCGGCACACCCCCGTACTTGATGACCGCGTAGGCACCCGCGTTGTACGAGGCCAGCATGTTTTCGGTCGGATTCCCGGGAACGTCCTTCACGTACGAGGCGAGGGAACAGTCGTACGACGCGGCGGACGGGATCGCGTCGTTCGGATCCCACACGTCCTTGTCGCCGTCCCCGTCACCGTCGACCCCGTGCGTGGCCCAGGTCCCGGGGATGAACTGGGCGATCCCCTGGGCGGCCGCCGGGCTCTTGGCGCTCGGGTTGAATCCGCTCTCCTGGTAGAGCTGGGCGGCGAGCAGGGCCGGATTGATGGCGGGGCACAGATTGCCCCACTTCTGCACCAGGCTCTGGTAGGCGGCGGGGACGGCCCCCTTGGCCAGCGATTTGGCGCCGCCGCTCACGGTGTTGGCGAGGTTTCCGGCGACGAGGTACACACCGACGACGAGCAGCATCACGAAGCTGAGCCCCGCCCCGACGGCGGCACCCCCCACGATCCATGCCTTACGCACCGTCAACCGCCCCTCGCCCGCATGGAGTCCGCCCACGTCAGTCTAGGAGCTTCCCACCCGGAACCCGGTGCAACCGATGCTCTCGTAGTCGGTGGGACTGTTTTTCACGTGGTAGAAGACGACGGTCCAGTCGCCGGGGTCGTTGGTGACGGGGATCGAGTCGTACGTCCTGCCCGTCGCCGTGTGTTCCCGGAAGTCGTCGGGATAGACCAACTCGATGTCCTTGCCGTCCTTCCAGCGGGTGTAGATGTCCACCGGCTTGCTGGTGTAGCCGATGCCCTTGTTGTCCACCTGGAAGGGCTTGCCCGTCGAGGGCTCGATGTCGTGCGGTGATCTCACCCCGACCGACACGTAGTACGGGTCGGGCTTCTTGTTCTCCAGTTCCGCGTACTTGAACCGGAAGGAGATCCTGACCCGCTCCCGGACGGTCGTGCCGTCGGGGGCATCCGCGTCGACCGCGCTGTACTGGAGTTCCTTCGGCGCGCTGACCGCACCGACCTGCTTGCACGCGCCGCGGCCGTACGTCTCGTCGTTCGGGTCGTCGGAGTGGGTCCAGAAGTCGTGGGAGATCTTGTTGTTCACGATGTACTCGGGCACCTTCACCGACGCGGACGGAGACCCGGAGGGCGAGCCACCGGCCTCCTCTCCCTTCCCCCCGCCGTCGTCCAGCGCCCGCAGGGCCACCACGGAGACCGTCGCCACCACGGCCATGACCGTGACCGCCGCCGTCCAGAGCGTGCGCCGGGACATGGCCGGCTCCGGAACGGCCGTCGGCGGCGCGGGGGCGAGCGTCGGCACGTACGCGGGGGCGACGGTGGGGACGTACCCCGGCCCGGCGGTCGGCGGATAGAGCGGAGCGGCACCGTGCCCCGCCGGGACCAGCCCCGCCGCCACCGCCGCCTGGAGATCCTGCGGTACGGCTTCGGTGTCGACGCTGAGCCGGGCGTAGAACGGATCCTCGGTGAGGGCGGAGGACACCGCGCAGCGGGCGATGACGGTGTCGAGGCCGGGGCGCTCGGCGGGGTCCTTGGCCACGCAGTCCTGGATCAGTGCGGCGAGTCCGGGTTCGATGCCGGCGACGTCGATGCCCTCGTGGACCACGCGGTACGACACGGCGTGCGTGGGCCCGGAGCCGAACGGCGGGCGGCCGGTGGAGGCGTGGGCGAGCGTGGCTCCGAGGGCGAACACGTCGGCGGCCGCACCGACCTGGTTGCTGATCATCACCTCGGGGGCGGTGTATCCCGGTGTTCCCGGGGCGAAGCCGGTCTGGGTCAGGGCCGTGTCGGCCGCGCCGCGCGCGATGCCGAAGTCGATGAGCAGCGGGCCCTGCGGGGAGAGGATCACGTTCTGCGGCTTGAGGTCCCGGTGCGTCACGCCGTACCCGTGGACGGCCGCCAGCGCCTCCGCCAGAGCCGCGAACAGCCGCCGCGCGCTGTCGGCCGGCAAAGCCCCCCGCTCCCCCACCGCCCCGCTCAACGTAGGCCCCGACACATACTCGGTGGCCAGCCAGTAGGGCGCCGTGTCGAGCGACGCGTCGATCAGGTTCGCCGTGTACGCGCTGCGCACCGCGCGCACCGTCTCCACCTCCCGCCGAAAGCGCGCCAGCGCCTCCGGATGGTCGGTGATCTCCTCGCGGATGACCTTGATCGCGACCAGTCGCCCACCGGGGGAACGGGCGAGGTAGACCTGCCCCATCCCGCCCGCCCCGAGCCGGGCGAGAAGCGTGTACGCGCCTATGTGCGCGGGGTCCCGATCCTTCAGTGCGTCCACCGAACCGACCTTGCCACAGAGATCAGTTCACCGCAGGCCCCTTTGCCGCGGCCCGGTACAGCGCCGCGGCCTCCGCCCCCAGCACCACGCTGTAGGACACATCCGGCGTGACCCCGCCCTGCTCGTGCCCGCCCAGCACCCCGACGACCCGCCCGTCCCCGTTCACCCACGGACTGCCACTGGTCCCCCCGCTGAAGCCGGGACAGTCGATGCGCTGCTGGGTACGGCTGTGACGGGTCGGCTTGTTGGTGCACCGCACCGGCGTCTCACGGGAGTTGGGATAACCGGTGACGGTCACGGCGGTCGCCCCCGTGGCCGTACCGGTGACGAACCGGTTCCCACCCACCACGTCCTCGACCCCCCGGTCCCCCTTCCCCGCGACGACCGCGAACCCCACATCGCTGTCCTCGTCCTGCCCCTTCGCCCACCCACCGGGCAGATACCGCCGCACGACCTTCCACACCCCGTAGGGCGCACGCCCGTTCCGGTACCCGGGCTCGAACACCAGCCCCCCGCCCTCGCTGTCCAGACAGTGCGCCGCGGTGACCAGGAGATCCCGCCCCGGACTGTGCACGACGGAGGCGGTGCAGAAGTGCCCGTCCCCGGAGAACAAGGCACCCACCCGGACGGTCTCCGCACTCGGCACGGCCGTCACGGTGACCCCGAACGGCCCCGAGCCGTCGTCCGCGGCGGCCTCGGAGGCCGAGGTGACGGCAAGCAGCACGACCACAACGACGTGCAGAACGGCGGTAGGAGGCATGCGCTTCATCGGAACCCACCCTTCCGCATGAAGGTGAGAAACCGGTCAGCGCTACGGTGGCCGTGCCACTGAGAAAGGAGCTCCACCGTGGGTGACATCCCCACCGACCTGACCTGGACCCGCGCCGCCCCGCCGGAGGCGACCGGGCCCGGCCCCTGGATCGAGATCGCGTTCGGGGACAGCGCGGGCGGGGACGACGGGGACGCTCCCGTGTACCTGAGGGAGACCAGCGCCCCCGGGACCGTCGTCACGACGACCCGCCGCAAGTGGGACGCCTTCGTACTCGGCGTACAGGCAGGTGAGTTCGACCACTTCGTTGACGGGATCGACGTATAGAGGAGAAGAAGTGGGTGCACAACGGCCCGCATTTCTTCAAGTCCCGAGCCCTCACCGGCCCCTGAAAAATCGCGTCGGATTTCGCAACGGCCGGAATCGACATATGGGGCTCTGCCGATCCTCGTGGACATTCCGTGAATACCCGCCGGTAGACCCCCGTACAAGCCCTATCGCGTACACAGTCCCCTGATAACTTCCGCCTGACCTGTCCGGGGGAGCCGAGGACAGGCCAAGACCTTCACAAGTAAATGATGGCGGAATTCCGTGCGCACTTCACGTAGAACCCCAGAGGGAAGGCACCGCTGGCGGGTGCCGAAAAGCCGACGTGGCCGTATGTTCGCGGCCGGGGCGATATCCGTCCTGGCGATGGCGATCGTGGCGCCGTTCGCGTCCGCGGCCCTGACCAGCTCGTCGGAACCCGACGGACCGACCCTGTCCGACAGGGTGACCGACACCTCCCGACTGCCGTCCGGCTGGAAGGACTCCGACGACCGGATCGTCACGTACGACGGGGACAGCACCGGCCTGCACGTCCTGGTCGCGGACGCCGCGAACGCCTACGCCTGGCGCACCGCGGCCACCCTGTCCGAGCCGGGCATCGACACCGACCAGTGGATCGGCCAGAGCTGTGTGACGGCGTCGGGCGACCGCGCGGTGGTCGTCTACGCGCCCCGGCAGGTCGTCAACGACCAACAGAGTTTCCAGCAGGGCGCGTTCGCGGCCGTGGTCGACCTGAAGTCCGGCAAGGTGACCAAACTGCCGGAGCTGGTCTCCATGGCCTACTTCAACCCGGGTTGCGGCGACGGCGAACAGGCCGTGCTCTCCCGGCCGCAGGGCAACGGCACCCAGCTGCTGACGCTCGACGCGCGCCAGGGCAGGCTGACGCACGAGCAGACCGTCCCGGGCCAGCTCACCTCCCCCGTGCCGTTCGGCTCCGGGATCGCCGCGGCCGCCGGCAAGTCGGTGGTCTCGGTGAACGCCAAGGGTGTCCTGCGCACCCTGGCCCGCACCGACGGCACGCCGTTCCGGCTGGTGCCGGACGCGCACAGCGGCCTCGCCTACCAGGTCCCGGCCGGAAAGAAGGTGCAGGTCCGCCGGGTCGCCCAGGGCGGTTCCGACCAACTGCTCGGCTCCGGCCTGCTCGGCGCGCTGTCGCTGCGCGGCACCGGCGGCCGTGTCTTCCTGACCGGCAAGGACGCCCAGGACCACGTCCAGGACTCCGCGCTCCCCACGGGCTGGAAGATCCTCGACGGCGTCCCGGCCACGTCGGATGTCTCCACCACCGGCGGTCTCGCCCTCACCGGCGTCGCCAACGGCACCGAGGCGGCCGGAGCGGGCGACGGCAAGAACGCGGAAACCAGGAAGGCCCTGGCGGCCCCCGGCACCGCCCGCCCCGTCGGCATCAACGCCCTGCTGACCGGCAGCGGCGAGACAGTCGACTTCCGCGTGAAGCCCAAGGCCCCCCAGGGCCAGGGCACAGCACAGTCCCCGGCCCTGCTCGGCGGCGGCGCGAACACCCCGGACCACAGCAGCCAGCTGACCCGCATGCAGCTGGACGCCACGGACACGTCCACAAAAACGGATGCCACCTCGGCGCAGACCACCGCCGACACCGACACCGGCCCCGCGACCACCACCACCGACCCCGACCGCACCTGCGCCATCACCCGCAACGACCCCGGACTCCAGGCCCTCCAGCCGAGCCCCGCCATGGTCGAGTGGGCGTCGGACCTCGCCGTGCAGGGCAAGCTCGACGCCCGCCGCCACAAGGGCTGGAACGGCACGGACCTCTCGTCGTACACCCCGCAGGGCCTGTTCCCGCCGATCGAGCTCAAGGGCGGCGGCCGGGTGCCCGCGCAGATCCTGCTCGGTGTGCTCGCCCAGGAGACCAACATGCTCCAGGCCAGCTCCCTGGCGGCCCCCGGTGAGAGCGGCAACTTCACCCAGGGCGGCTACTACGGCAACGGCGGCAGCGTGCACACCGTCGACTGGTCGGCCTCCGACTGCGGTTACGGCATCGGCCAGGTGACCAGCGGCATGGCCAAGTCGGACACCACGTACACCGCCGAGCAGCAGAAGGCGATCACCGTGGACTACGCGGCCAACATCGCCGCGAGCGTGCAGCACCTCCAGGACAAGTGGAACCAGGTGTACGACGAGGGCATCCTCGCCAACGGCGGTGACCCGAAGTACCTGGAGAACTGGTGGTTCGCGCTGTGGGCGTACAACAGCGGCTTCAACAAGCCGGACGCCTCCGACGCCGCCGCCCCCTGGGGTCTGGGCTGGTTCAACAACCCGGCCAACGGCATCTACCCGCCGGACCGGAAGATCTTCCTGGCCAACGGCGACGACGACGCCCGTACGCCCAACCTGTGGACCTACCCGGAGCGGGTGCTGGGCTGGGCGTCGCACGCCCAGAAGAAGACCGATCCGACGACGGGCACGAGCGGCCCGGGCTACGCGGTCGGCGACTGGCCGACGGGCAACGCGCAGGACGCCCAGCCCCCGCACACCACCTTCTGCACGCCCGCCGGCAATGAGTGCGACCCCGCCAAGCCCCGCAAGGTCGCAGGGTCGAGCCAGCCCGAAGGACCGTGCCAGCGCGACGACTTCAAGTGCTGGTGGCACGAACCGGTCAAGTGGACGGACTGCGCCACGACATGCGGCACCGAGGTACTGACGTACCAGGCGACCGACCCCGAGCCGCAGCCCACCTCGCCGCACCCGGCGGTCTGCTCCTCCACCCTGCCGAAGAACGCGCTGATCGTGGACGATGTGCCGAACACGGCGAAGTTCCGCGTCGGTGACACCAACCCGTGCGCCGGCCAACGGAACTGGACCAGCCGCGGCACGCTGTCGTTCACCTTCGGCTCGGCGGACCAGAAGGGGACGACGGTCTACCCGTCGAAGATCGACTTCCACCAGCTGGGCTCGGCCTTCGGCGGCCACTTCTGGTTCACCCACACCCGCGACCCGAAGTACACCGACTCGGTCGTCACCGGCACCTGGACCCCCGACCGCTCACTCAAGGGCTGGGCCCGCATCATGGTCCACCTGCCCGACCACCAGGCCAACACCGACGAGGCGACCTACCACATCGCCCTCGGCGACGGCACGGTCGTGGACAAGACGATCTCCCAGGACTCCGGCGGCAAGAACACCTGGCTCTCCCTGGGCTCGTACGAATTCCAAGGCACCCCAAGCGTCTCCCTCAGCTCGGACACCACCAACGGCACCGGCGACGACTCCATAGCCTGGGACGCCCTGGCCTTCGAACCCCTCCCCGCCAAGCCCACCGACGCAGCCACCCCACCCACCTCCCCGGCCCCGTCCCCCGCACCAGCCCCCCAGCAGTAGCAAACCCCAACACCCCCACACGACGAGCCCGACCGGTCGAGAACCGGTCGGGCTCGTCGCGCCAGTGCCACCCGCAGCCGCCGTCGGACATGAGGCCCCCGGACGGTGGGCGAGAAAGCCGCCCACGGCGGCAAGGGGACGGGGCGGGGGGTGTCCGCCCGCAGCGTCCGGCGTCCAACACGCAGCACAGCTAGAAGACACAGCACCGCCGGACCGAGGACGGACACCCCCCGCCCCGGCCCCGACCCACCACACGACAGTGGGCGCTACACACGCCCCCACCGAACCCGCACAGCGCGCCGCGAGGCATCACGGCTCAAGCCACAGCCGAAGCCCCCTCCGGGAACCGCACCCCCGTCAACTCCTCCGAAGCCGCCCACAGCCGACGAGCCGCCACCGGATCACTGGCCGCCGCGCTACGACCAACCAGAGTGGGCGCCCCCCGAAACTCACCCCGCCCATCCGGCCCGACATAGCTCGCACCAGGCAGATCCTGAGACGCGGCATACAACGTGGGCAACGCCCCCGCCCGATCGTCCTGCGCAAAGAAGCGATTGCCGATCTTCATGAACAGCAACGCCGCCCGACTGGAAGCGTGGCTCTGAAGGTTGGTGGCCGCATACCCGGGATGAGCCGCCAGAGCCCGCACACGGGACCCGGACTCACCCAGCCGACGCTGGAGTTCGAGCGTGAAGAGCAGATTCGCCAGCTTCGACTGGGCGTAGGCACGGACCGGCCCGTAATCCCCCGCCAACTGAAGGTCGTCGAAGTGGATCTCCCCGTCCCCCATGCGATGGGCGCCGGAGGACACGGTGACCACCCGGTCGGTGATGTACGGCAGGAGCAGGTTCGTCAGCGCGAAGTGCCCCAGATGGTTCGTACCGAACTGCATCTCGAACCCGTCCGCGGTCCGCCCCTGCGGCACCATCATCACGCCCGCGTTGTTGATCAGCAGGTCCAGCGGCCGACCGTCCCACCCCGCCGCGAACTCCCGCACGGACGACAGATCCGCCAGATCCAGCCGCCGCACCTCCGCGCTGCCGTTCACCGTCCGCGCCGCCGCCTCACCCCGCCGCGGATCCCGTACGGCGAGCACCACATGCGCCCCCGCCGCGGCCAGCGCGGTCGCGGCGGTGAGCCCGATGCCGCTGTTGGCGCCGGTGACGACGGCGGTGCGGCCGGCGAGGTCAGGAAGTCGGGTCGCGTTCCACGTGTCTTGCTTGTCTGCTGCCATATCCCCAATGTAGGCGCCGCCAACAATGCTGTCAATGACTACAATGATGGCGACGACAACAATAGTGGCGATGCCTACATCGGGATACGATGACCTCCATGCCCAAGCCCGAGACCCGCGAGATCCGCGAGACCCGCCCCTACCACCACGGAGACCTCCGCACCGCCCTGCTCGCGAGCGCGGAACGCACCCTCCGGGAGAAGGGCGTCACCTCCCTGTCACTGCGGGAACTGGCTCGCGACGTCGGCGTGAGCCACGCCGCCCCCGGCCGCCACTTCAAGGACAAGCAGGCCCTGCTCAACGCCCTTGCCGAGACCGGCTTCGAGCGCATGGCCGAGGCCCTGGAGGCCGCCGACGACCCGGCCCTGCCGTTCCAGCCGCGCCTGACCTCGTTCGCCCGGGCCTACCTCGGCTTCGCCATCAACAACGCCGAGCTGCTGGAGCTCATGTACGCCCGCAAGCACGAACCCGACGCCTCCGAGCAGATGACGGCCGCGCTCGACCGCACGGTGGGCTCACTGGAGCGGGTCATCGGGGCCGCCCAGCAGCAGAACGAGATCATCGCGGGCGACCCCGCACAGCTCACCCTCACCGTGGGCGCCGCCCTGCACGGCCTCGCCGCCTTCACGGCCAACGGCATCTACGCTCCCGACGCCGCCCTGGACGCCGTAGAGGAACTGATCCACCAGTTGCTCCACGGACTCAAGCCCAGGTAACGGCCCCAGGTAACAGCCCCCAAGTAACAGCCCAAGGGAGTTGTGCGCAACGCGTGTAGATGGTCAAGGCATGGCCATTCGCCGCCCATCGGGGGGCCATTGGCCGGTAAGCCCTCAACATCCTTCGGTAAGGCGGAAGTCAGGTTTCCGCAACCTGTCTTGTTTGTCGCGTACCCAACAAGCGATCGTCGTCGCGGGCCGCCGCCCCCACCGGGAACCTCACCGGTGGACCCCCCACCCCGCAGGCCTCTGCACCCACTCCCAGGAGGCTTTACGATGCGTACGTCCCCGAACACCGCCCCCCTGAACGGCAGATGGCGCCGTATCGGCTCCGCCGCCACGGCCACCGCCGCCCTCCTCATCGCCGGCCTCGGCACCGCGGCCCACGCGAGCGCGGACACGCAGGCCGCGCAGCCCAAGGCGAGCGGCAAGGCGATCGCCGCGGCCGTCGCCAAGGCGCACGTGCAGTACGAGAGCGCGTGTGGCGCCACCCCGAAGAAGGGCTTCGCGTCCTGCAACGCCCTGCGCGTCACCAGCGGCACGACCGCCTTCCAGGAGGAGCAGGCCGCGAAGAAGGGCGTCGCGCCCGCGACCGTCAAGCCGAACGCCGCCTCGGCCACCCCGACCGGCTACGGCCCCAGCGACCTCCGGTCCGCCTACGGCCTGACCTCCGCCTCGGCCTCCAACGGCTCCGGCCAGACCATCGCCATCGTCGACGCCTACGACGACCCCAACGCCGAGGCCGACCTGGCCACTTACCGCTCGTACTACGGCCTCTCCGCCTGCACCACCGCCAACGGCTGCTTCAAGAAGGTCAGCCAGACCGGCTCCACGACCTCCCTCCCCAGCGCCGACAGCGGCTGGGCCGGAGAGATCTCACTCGACGTCGACATGGCCTCCGCGATCGCCCCGAACGCGAAGATCCTCCTCGTCGAGGCCAACTCGTCGAGCATGGCCGACCTGGGCACGGCCGTGAACGAGGCCGTGAAGCTGGGCGCGAAGTTCGTCTCCAACAGCTACGGCGGCGGCGAGTCCTCCTCGGACACGTCGTACGACTCCTCGTACTTCAACCACCCCGGCGTCGCCATCACCGTCTCCGCCGGTGACGAGGGCTACGGCGCCGAGTACCCGGCCGCCTCCAAGTACGTCACCGCGGTCGGCGGCACCAAGCTGTCCAAGTCCTCCACCACCCGCGGCTGGACCGAGAGCGTCTGGAACACCAACAGCACCGAGGGCACCGGCTCCGGCTGCTCCGCCTACGACGCCAAGCCGTCCTGGCAGACCGACACCGGCTGCGCCAAGCGCATGATCGCCGACGTCTCCGCCGTCGCCGACCCCGCCACCGGCGTCTCCGTCTACGACACCTACGGCTCCGACGGCACCGGCTGGAACACCTACGGCGGCACCAGCGCCTCCGCCCCCATCATCGCGGCCGTCTACGCCCTCGCCGGCACCCCGGGCAGCAGCGACTACCCGTCCCAGTACCCCTACGGGAACACCTCGGCCCTCAACGACGTGACCTCCGGCAGCAACGGCACCTGCTCCACGAGCTACTTCTGCACCGCCCGGACCGGCTACGACGGCCCGACCGGCCTCGGCACCCCCGCGGGAACGGCGGCCTTCACCGGCTGACCCCCCATGGGCCTCTGACCCTCATGTGATCCGTCCGTGACGAACGGGCCGCGGCACCCAGCCGCGGCCCGTTCGTCATTTCCGGGTTAGCCTTCCACCACGATCTCGGGGATCCCGCAGACCAGCGACCTGATCACCGATCCGTAAGAGGGGTCAACGACGGAACCACACGACAGGTTCCGCCCTTATCTCATTGCCCGGCGTGACCTGCCGTGATACACAGAGTGACGATACGACTCCCTGTATACCGCCCTACGTCCGTTCGAGGGACTCCCCAGGCACCGATGCGGGCCGGTGGCAAGGTATTCGTACGAAACCCGCCAATCAATGACGCCAAGTCGACATACGACAGCGGCATTGTCGGCGACAATGATGCCTGACCTCTGCGCCAAGGCAGGGGGCGCGGAACTACCCACCAGGGGCGGTGACTTACATGCTCTTTGCGGCCGACAAGGGAGACATCAACACCATCATCGGCGGAATCGCTCCGGACTGGGGGCCCTTCGGCAGCCTGGGCAACGAGGCGAAGGTGATGATCGAGGTCGTGATGGCGGTGGCCATCCTGCTCTGCCTCGGCATCGCCATCTGGGGCGCCGCCAAGCAGCGCATCGGTGCCACGGCGCTGCGGGACACCTTCAGTGCGGAACAGGGCAAGGGCCTCATCATCGCGGGCCTGACCGGCGTCTTCATCATCGGCTCACTCGGCACGCTCTTCACGATCGTGTACGGCATGGCCGTGTAGGCACGGCGCCCGGTCGCCGCACCTCGGTCCGGCCGGGCGCGCCCCGGTCCCCCCACCTCCCTCTACCCACCCGTCCGTCGTGCCCACCGGCTGAGGTTGCGTTTCCCTGATGTCGAGTCACCACACCGCGCCCGCGCGGGAACCAGTGCGGCTACCGTCGTACTCCTACGCGTTTTCGCACGACGTCGAGGGGGCGTACGCGGCATGAGTCTCGGTGACGACCACGACACGTCCGCCTCCGGCGGTTACGCCGGGACGGGCCACACCCGCACTCGCTACCCCGACGCCCCCACCGACGTCTACGGCGGCGCCCGCAGACCCGGCCGCTCCTCCTCCCGAAGCCTCGTCACCGTCGTCGGCGTCGTCGTCCTCCTCATCGCCGCGATCGCCTTCGCGAACCGCGGAGGAGACGATTCCCCCACCCCCAAAACCGCCGGCTCCCAGCCAGAGGCTGCCGCCACGGCACCAACGGGAAAAACCCCGGTAAAAACGGGCTTCGCCCAGGACGAGCAGGGGGCGCAGAGCGCTGCCGCGAACTATGCGGTGACGTTGGTCTCGGCCGACATCCTCAAGCCCGCCCGGCGCGGCGAGATCGTCAAGCAGCTCTTCGTCGCCGACAAGCAGGCCGCTCTGACGGAGAAGTTCGACCAGGCCTACTCCAAGGAGTTCCTGACCAAGGTCGGCCTGGACGCGAACGGCAACGCCACGGCCGGCAACACGTACGTCTCACGCACGGTGCCGGTCGGCACCAAGGTCTCGAACTACTCGGACACCACGGCCACCGCCGAGGTCTGGTGCACCGGCCTGTACGGCACAGCCGGGGCGAAGTCGACCAACCCCGTCACCAGCGACTGGTTCACCATGACCCTCCAACTGCGCTGGGCCGACGGCGACTGGAAGGTCGACAGCTTCTCCCAGAAGGACGGGCCCGCCCCCGTCCCCGGCGACGACAAGGCGTCCAGCGCCGACGAGATGGCCAAGGCCGTCGAGGAGTACGGAGGGTTCTCGTATGCCCGGTAGTCCGCGCCGCACGCTCAAGGTCGCCGCAGCCTTCACCGCTGTACAAACCGCGGTCCTGATGCTGGCCACCCGTGCCGTCGCCGCCCCGACACCCACACCGTCGCCGACCCCGTCGGACGGCAACTGCGACCTCATCGTCGGCCCCGCCAAGGAGTACTGCGAAAACGATGGTGGCGGCTCCACCGGCGGTGGCGGCGGCTCCAACCCCCTCACCAACACCCTCGACCCCCTCTCCTCCCTCGCCAAGGGCTGCGCAGACGCCGCCGCCTGGACCGTGGACAAGCTCAGTGAAGCGGTGAAGGACACGGCGAACGTGGACTTCACCAACCAGAAGTTCCTCCAGCAGTACGCCGTGGTGTTCGCGGCGTCCACGATCCTCACCCTCCTGCTGTGGCTGCTGGCCGTGGCGAAGAGGGCGGTGCGAGGTGTCCCCCTCACCACCGCCATCAGCGAGGCGATCGGATTCCTGTGGCTGACGGTCCTCGCGTCGGCCTTCACGCCCCTCATCCTCTACACGGTCGTATCCGCGACGGACGGCGTCTCGGAGGTCCTGGCCAAGGCGACGGGCGACCAGACGGACGCCTTCTTCGGCACGTTCTCCGGCGCGTTGAAGAAGGGCGAGGACATCGGCGGCGGCCCGATCATGCTGATCGTCGTGTCGCTGGTCAGCGTCCTGGCCGCGGGAGTGCTCTGGCTGGAGCTCGTCATCCGCACCGCCCTGCTCTACGTCGGCGCCCTCCTCGGCACCGTCGTCTACGCCGGCCTGGTCGACAAGAACCTGTGGGGCCACGTCCGCCGCTGGGCGGGGATCATGATCGCCGTCATCCTCGTCAAGCCGGTCATCGTCATCGTCCTGGGCCTCGCCGGCGCGCTCTCCTCCGACGACGGCCCGGACGCCTTCTCCGCCGTGGTCTCCGGCCTCGCCATCATCCTGCTCGCGATCTTCGCCTCGGCGATGATCTACCGCTTCGTCCCCGGCTTCGGCGACGAGATCGCCGGCTCCCGCAACAACCGCATCATGCAGGGCGCCGAGGGCAAGGCCGCCGCGGTCATCAGCTCCCCCGCCACCCTCGTCGCGCAGGGCATCAAGACCCACAGCACCCGCGCGGACAACAACGGCCAGTCCGGCGGAGGCAACGGCGCCCGGCCCAGCAACCCCGCATCCGGCGGGGTCGCCGCCCACAGCTCACGCACCGCGAACGGAGGCGGCGGATCTGTCCCCTCCGCCGCACCCGCTCCCCGGGCCGGCAGCCCGGTGAACACCCCGCACGCCAGCAACACCCGCAACAGCAGTACCAACCGCACGGGAGGTGAAGGGCGTTGACGACCGAGTCCCACGTGTCCCATCCGGTCACGCCCCGCCGTACATATCTGATCGGCCGCGCCCGGCCGAACGCGATCGTCGGCAGGAATCGGGAGACCGGTGAGATCGCGCTGATCATCGGCGGCGCGTTCCTCGGCATGATGTGCGGGCTCCTGGTCCCGGTGCTCTCCCTGCGCATCGTGCTGCTCATGGGCTTCCCCATGCTCGCGCTGGCCGCGGTGTACGTGCCGTACAAGCGCCGCACCTTCTACAAGTGGTTCGAGATCAACCGCAGCTACAAGCGCACCCTCAAGCAGGGCACCGCCTACCGCTCGGGAGTGATGGAGGCCGGCACCTTCGCCGACGGCCGCGAGGTCGAGATCGGCCCGCCGCCCGGCATCGGCCGCATCACCTGGCTCGCCGCCCCGTTCGGCCCGGACGAGATCGCCGTACTGCTGCACGCCGACCGGCGCACGGTCACCGCGGCGATCGAGATCGAGGGCCCCGGTGTCGGTCTGCGCGACTCCGAGGACCAGGAAGCCCTCGTCGACCGCTTCGGCACCCTGCTCAAGCACGTGGCCAACGGCGACGGCTTCGTCACCCGGATCCAGATGCTCGCCCGCACCCTGCCCGCCGACCCCGACGCCCACGCCAAGGACGTCTCCGTCCGCGGGGACGAGAAGGCGCCGGTCTGGCTCCAGTCGTCGTACGACCAACTCCAGTCGATGGTGTCGACGAGCAGCGAGCAGCACCGCGCGTACCTCGTCGCCTGTATGCACTACAGCCGTGAACTCGCCGCCGAGGCCCACGCGATGGCCCGGGCGGCCCGGCCCCAGTCCGGCCGCAAGCTGGACCGGGACGCCGGTCTCGCCGTGGTGATGGCCCGTGAGCTGACGGACATCTGCTCGCGCCTCCAGGAGGCGGACATCCGCGTACGGCAGCCGCTCGGCCAGGGCCGCCTCGCCTCGCTGATCCACTCCATGTACGACCCGGACCACCCCATCGACCACATCCAGGCGATGACCAAGCGCAACGCCTGGCCAGCCGAACTCGACGCCATGGAGCCGACGTTCCTCCAGGCGAAGACCCGGGAGTCCTCCACCCGCGCCCCCTGGTGCCACGCCACGGCCTGGGTGAAGGAGTGGCCGATGACACCCGTCGGCGTCAACTTCCTGGCGCCACTCCTCGTCCACACCCCGGACGTCATCCGCACCGTCGCCGTCACGATGGACCTCGAACCCACCGAGGTCGCCATCGAGCGCATGCTGACCGAGAAGACCAACGACGAGGCCGAGGCGTCCCGGGCCGCCAAGATGAACCGGACCGTCGACCCCCGCGACGTCGCCTCCCACAACCGTCTCGACCAGCGCGGCGAAGACCTCGCGAGCGGCGCGGCCGGCGTCAACCTGGTCGGCTACATCACCGTCTCCTCCCGCAACCCCGAGGCCCTGGCCCGCGACAAGCGGACCATCAGGGCCTCGGCCGGAAAGTCGTACCTGAAGCTGGAGTGGTGCGACCGCGAGCACCATCGCGCCTTCGTGAACACGCTTCCGTTCGCCACCGGCATTCGAAGGTAGGGGCCGCCGCATGCGGGATCCGATGTCCATCCTCACCGACGCCTTCACGTCCTTCCTCTTCGGAAAGGTGGAGACGACCCGCCTGCCGGTGCGCACCTCCACGGGCCAGGCCCAGGCCGTCTACCTCCCGACCGCCGCCCCCGGTCTCGGCGACTCGGGCGTCATCATCGGCCGCGAGGTCTACTCCGGGAAGGGCTACATCTACGACCCCTTCCAGCTGTACGGTCAGCAGCTCCCCGCGCCCCACTGGCTGGTCCTCGGCGAGTCGGGCAACGGCAAGTCGGCGCTGGAGAAGACGTACGTCCTGCGCCAGCTCCGCTTCCGCGACCGCCAGGTGGTCGTCCTGGACGCGCAGGGCGAGGACGGCGTCGGTGAATGGAACCTCGTCGCGCAGGAGCTGGGAATAACTCCCATCCGGCTCGACCCGATGGCGGCCCTGGACCACGGCATCCGCCTCAACCCGCTGGATCCCGCGATCACGACGACCGGCCAGCTCGCGCTGCTGCGGACCATCATCGAGGTCGCGATGGGGCACAGCCTGGACGAGCGGTCGGGCTTCGCCCTCAAGGTCGCGCACGCCTACGTCAACGAGACGATCGTGGACCGCCAGCCGGTCCTGACCGACATCGTGGAGCAGCTGCGGCACCCCGAGCCCGAGTCGGCCGAGGCGATGAACGTCGACATAGAGGACGTACGGGCCTGGGGGCTGGACGTGGCCCTGGTCCTGGACCGTCTGGTCGACGGTGACCTCCGGGGCATGTTCGACGGCCCCACGACGGTCGGCATCGACCTGGACGCCCCGCTGATCGTCTTCGACCTGTCCCACATCGACCGCAACTCCATCGCCATGCCCATCCTCATGGCGATCGTCGGTGTGTGGCTGGAGCACACCTGGATCCGCCCCGACCGGAAGAAGCGCATCTTCCTGGTCGAGGAGGCCTGGCACATCATCAACAGCCCGTTCGTCGCCCAGCTCTTCCAGCGGCTGCTGAAGTTCGGCCGACGGCTGGGTCTGTCCTTCGTGGCGGTGGTCCACCACCTGTCCGACGTGGTGGACGGAGCGGCGGCGAAGGAGGCCGCGGCCATCCTCAAGATGGCCTCGACCCGCACGATCTACGCCCAGAAGGCGGACGAGGCACGGGCCACCGGGCGGGTCCTCGGCCTGCCCCGCTGGGCGGTGGAGATCATCCCCTCGCTCACTCCCGGCATCGCCGTGTGGGACGTCAACGGCAACGTCCAGGTCGTCAAACACCTGGTCACCGAGACCGAACGCCCCCTCGTCTTCACTGACCGCGCGATGACCGAGTCCTCCGTGGAGCTCGCGGACGAAGCCCTGCGCGCCGCCGAACTGGAGGCGGAGGAACGGGCGGCGGCCTTCGTGGAACAGCACCTCGGCGACTCCGAGTCGACGGTGGCGTAGGAAACTTCAGGCAGTCGGACAACCGGGAGAGCCATGAGACCGGGTGCGGAACGCGAGCGCCGACAGGACGCCCAGGGAGGCATCCCCGACGGCCTGCTGGTCGGCATACTCGCGTTCCTTCTCGGCATGACCCTGCTCGCGTGGTCGGCGACAGGCCTGTCCGCCCTCTTCGCCCACGGCACCTGGCCCGACGGCGTCACCTTCGCCCGCACCCCCCTGGCCATGCGCAGCCTCGTCGCCGAACCCCACGACATCCCCGCCGCCTGGCCCGACACCCCCCGCGCCCAGCTCTCCGGCTACGGCCTCTTCTGGGGCCTGTTCATCGGCCAGCTCATGATCCTCGTCGTCCTGACGGTGTTCGTCATGGGCACGGTGGCGAGGTGGAGGGCGGTACGGGCGAGGGCACGGGCGGAACGGATGGCACAGGCGGCGGCCCCGGGCCCGCACGAGGTACCGACCCAGAGGCCGGCGACGGAACAGGCTCCTGCCGCGCCCGAACCGCCGGCCCACCAGCAGCCACCGACGGCGATCAGTCCCGAGGCGCCGCCGGAACCGAAGGAACTGACGGAGCCGCTGCACGCGGCGTCGGCGGAGGCAGCCCTCCACACCTCTCTGTCCAAGGGCACAAGGGTCGGCGGGTGGGAAACCGACCGCACCGAGGGCGCGGTGCACTACGGCTCCCCGGAATCCCGCCGAGCGACCGCCACCCAGGCGATCCGGGACGCGGAGGGCCCCGCCCTCGTCCTCACCTCGAACCCGGCCCTCTGGCAGGACACCAAGGACGCCCGGGCCAAACTCGGCCCGGTCCACGTCTACGACCCCACCCACCGCTGCGACACCCCGGCCCGCCTCCACTGGTCGCCCACCTCCGGCTGCGAGGACAAGGACACGGCCATCGCGAGAGCCGCCGCCCTCCTCGCCCCGATCCGCCCCACCGCGAAGATCGACGCCGCCCTCACAGCCGTAGCCGAAACGCTCCTGCGGAGCTATCTGCACGCCGCCGCCATCGACGGCCGCACCATCCGCCACGTCCACCGCTGGTCGCAGGGCACCCAGGTCCAGGACGCCGTACGAACCCTGCGCACCAACCCCAAGGCCGCACCCGGCTCGGCGGGCGAACTCGAGGCCGCCCTCACCGCGCACCCCGAACGCCGGGACATCGCCCAGGAGTTGACGAGCCGCGCGCTCTCCGCCCTGTTCACGGTGAACATCCGGGAAGCCTGCACACCCAACCGAACTGATGCCCTCGCCCTGGATTCCTTCGTCGACGAAGGGGGCACGCTTTACATGGTGGGTGAATCAATCGAGGACCCCAGGACGAACCCAGGCGCCATGCCCCTCCTGACGGCCCTCGCCTCAAGCGTGGTCGAGCGCGGCCGGCGCATGGCCGAACGGTCATCCTCCGGTCGCCTCGACCCACCACTGACGCTCGTCCTGGACGACGTCGCCGCCGTGGCTCCGCTTCCCCAGCTCCCGGAGCTGCTGGCAACCGGAGCGGACCGGGGTATGCCGACCCTGGCCCTGCTCCGGTCCCGCGAACAGGCCCGCACCCGCTGGCCGGACGCCGAACTGCCGGTGTAGCCGCCTGCGGCCGCCGGCCGGGACGGGGCACGAACTCCCGGCCCGGTCACCGACGTTCGAGCACGAACTCCAGCTCGGACTCCCCCGAGTCCGGCGCCAACGGCACCACGGCCCCGCTCGGCACGAACCCGACCTTGCGGTACAGCCCCTGCGCCCGCCCGTTGTCCTCGTGCACGATGAGCCGCACCCGCTCGGCGTCACGGCCCCACGCCCACTCCAGGCCCGCCTCGAACAGCTCCTTGGTCAGCCCGGTCCCGCGCGCCTCGGGCCGCACATAGACGCCCACCACATGCCCCTGGCGCCGCTCGACGGGAAACCCGGCCCAGTCCGTCGACCCGGCCTCCTCCACCAGCACGGTCAGTGTTCCCATCCACCGCCCGTCCGCGTCCTCGGCGATGATCTGCTGCACTCCGGTCGCCCCTTCGGCGCCTTTGGCCGCCCGCTCCCGCCAGAAGGAGTCCGGCTTGGTCACGGAGTCGTCGTAGGTCTCCAGGAAGGCGAGATGCGCGACGGGGTCCTGGAGCGCGGCGAGCCGCAGCTCCCGCACCGCAGGCCACTCATCAGCACGTATGGACCGGATCACATAGCTCATACCGGCCACGGTAGTACCCGGGTACTAGCCCGCTCACCTCAAATACCGCCCCCGGCCCGACGCCTCCGGCCCCCGCCCGGGCGACCATCGAAGGTATGACGCCGGCGGAGAAACAGCCCACCATGGACCGCGTGGCCGAAGAACGAGCGACGGAACCCCTCACCGAGTACGTCCACCGCGTCAGCCGACGCATACGTGCCTTCGACCAGCACCACCCACTCCCCTGGGACCTGCTCCTGACCGGGTTCTGGGTGACGGCCGCCCTGATCGACTACTTCGGCGACGGCTGGCTCAACGTGACCCGCGACCGCGACAACCCCGGCTGGCTGGTCCTGATCCTGAGCCTGGGCTTCTCGGTCCCCCTCCTGTGGCGCCGCACCCACCCCAGGGCCGTACTCGTCGCCATCGCCCCGGTCTCCCTGGTCAACTCCTGGACCGGAATCGCCCTCCAGGCGGTCCTGCTCCAGCTGCTCGTCGTCTTCCACATCGCCCTGCGCCGTCCCCCGCGCAACCTCTGGTGGGCCACGGCCCTGATCACCGCGCCCGTGGCCGTGATGACGGCCCGTTACGCCCGGGGAGGCGCCGACCAGGACATCGTCTCGGTGCTGATGTCCATAGCCGTGGCGGCGGCGATCGGCATCACGGTCCGCACCCGCCGCGCCCACACCGAGGCCCTGGAGGACCGCGCCCGCCGCCTGGAGGTGGAACGCGACCAGCAGGCCCGCCTCGCCGCCGCCGCCGAACGCGCCCGCATAGCCCGCGAGATGCACGACATCATCGGCCACAACCTGGCCGTCATCACCGGCCTCGCCGACGGCGGCCGCTACGCCGCCACCAAGTCCCCCGAGCGCGCCGCCGAGGCCCTCACCGCGATCTCCACCACCAGCCGCCAGGCCCTCACCGAACTCCGCCGCCTCCTGGACGTCCTACGCGACGAGACCGCACAGCACCACACGCCCGCACCCCCCGCGGACCTGACCCCCCAGCCCACCCTGGCCGACCTCACCCCCCTCATCGACGGCGTCCGCGCCGCCGGCCTCCCCGTCGACACCACCGTCCAGGGCACCCCCACCCTCCCCCCTGGCCGCCAGCTCACCGTCTTCCGCGTCATCCAGGAAGCCCTCACCAACACCCTCAAACACGCCGGCCCCGACGCCACCTCCCACATCGACTTCTCCTACGACGACTCCGGCGCCGTCACGGTCACCGTGACCGACACCGGCCGCGGCGGCCCCCTCAACGGCACCGAGGGCCGCGGTCTTCCCGGCATGCGCGAACGAACAGCCCTCTACGGCGGCACACTTGAGGCCGGCCCTCGCGCCCACCCCGAACAGGGCTGGCGCGTCCACCTTCACCTCCCGGAGGAATCCCCGCAGTGACCACGGTCCTCATCGCCGACGACCAGCCCCTCCAGCGCCTCGGCTTCCGCATGCTGCTGGAGAGCCAGGACGACATGACGGTGCTGGGGGAGGCGAACAACGGTGCCGAGGCGACCCGTATGACGGCCGAACTCCATCCCGACGTCGTCCTGATGGACGTCCGCATGCCCGGCCTCGACGGCATCGAGGCCACCCGGCGCATCATCGCCTCCGGTTCCCGCACCCGCGTCCTCATCCTGACCACCTTCGACCTCGACGAGTACGCCTACTCCGGTCTCCGCGCCGGCGCCTCCGGCTTCCTGGTCAAGGACGCCCAGCCCGAGGACCTCCTCTCCGGCATCCGCGCCGTGGCAACCGGCGACGCGGTCGTGGCCCCCAGCCTGACCCGCCGTCTCCTCGACGCCTACGCCCACCACCTGCCGACCGCCATACCGGCCGACACCCCGGAAGCCCCCGACCCCCGCCTCGCCGCCCTCACGGACCGCGAACGGGAAATCCTCACGGTCATCGGCAAGGGCTGGACCAACACGGAGATAGCCACCCGCCTCCACCTGGCCGAGTCCACGGTGAAAACCCACGTGGGCCGCATCCTCGCGAAGACGGACTCCCGGGACCGGGTCCAGGCGGTGATCCTGGCGTACGACACGAAGCTGGTGAAGTAGACGTGAAATAGAAAAAGCCCCGTGCCATTGGCACGGGGCTTTTCTCAAAGATTGTTCGGCGGCGTCCTACTCTCCCACAGGGTCCCCCCTGCAGTACCATCGGCGCTGTAAGGCTTAGCTTCCGGGTTCGGAATGTAACCGGGCGTTTCCCTCACGCTAAAACCACCGAAACACTATGAAACTGTACAGCCGCACCGTATGTAGCCAATACGGGGCCGTTCGTGGTTTCAGAACCAACACAGTGGACGCGAGCAACTGAGGACAAGCCCTCGGCCTATTAGTACCGGTCAGCTCCACCCATTACTGGGCTTCCACATCCGGCCTATCAACCCAGTCGTCTACTGGGAGCCTTAACCCCTCAAAGGGGGTGGGAATACTCATCTCGAAGCAGGCTTCCCGCTTAGATGCTTTCAGCGGTTATCCCTCCCGAACGTAGCCAACCAGCCATGCCCTTGGCAGGACAACTGGCACACCAGAGGTTCGTCCGTCCCGGTCCTCTCGTACTAGGGACAGCCCTTCTCAATATTCCTACGCGCGCAGCGGATAGGGACCGAACTGTCTCACGACGTTCTAAACCCAGCTCGCGTACCGCTTTAATGGGCGAACAGCCCAACCCTTGGGACCGACTCCAGCCCCAGGATGCGACGAGCCGACATCGAGGTGCCAAACCATCCCGTCGATATGGACTCTTGGGGAAGATCAGCCTGTTATCCCCGGGGTACCTTTTATCCGTTGAGCGACGGCGCTTCCACAAGCCACCGCCGGATCACTAGTCCCGACTTTCGTCCCTGCTCGACCCGTCGGTCTCACAGTCAAGCTCCCTTGTGCACTTACACTCAACACCTGATTGCCAACCAGGCTGAGGGAACCTTTGGGCGCCTCCGTTACTCTTTAGGAGGCAACCGCCCCAGTTAAACTACCCATCAGACACTGTCCCTGATCCGGATCACGGACCCAGGTTAGACATCCAGCACGACCAGACTGGTATTTCAACGACGACTCCCCCTGAACTGGCGTCCAGAGTTCACAGTCTCCCAGCTATCCTACACAAGCCGAACCGAACACCAATATCAAACTGTAGTAAAGGTCCCGGGGTCTTTCCGTCCTGCTGCGCGAAACGAGCATCTTTACTCGTAGTGCAATTTCACCGGGCCTATGGTTGAGACAGTCGAGAAGTCGTTACGCCATTCGTGCAGGTCGGAACTTACCCGACAAGGAATTTCGCTACCTTAGGATGGTTATAGTTACCACCGCCGTTTACTGGCGCTTAAGTTCTCAGCTTCGCCCAACCGAAGTTGGACTAACCGGTCCCCTTAACGTTCCAGCACCGGGCAGGCGTCAGTCCGTATACATCGCCTTACGGCTTCGCACGGACCTGTGTTTTTAGTAAACAGTCGCTTCTCGCTGGTCTCTGCGGCCACCCCCAGCTCACCGTGTAAAACGGATCACCAGTGATGGCCCCCCTTCTCCCGAAGTTACGGGGGCATTTTGCCGAGTTCCTTAACCATAGTTCACCCGAACGCCTCGGTATTCTCTACCTGACCACCTGAGTCGGTTTAGGGTACGGGCCGCCATGAAACTCGCTAGAGGCTTTTCTCGACAGCATAGGATCATCCACTTCACCACAATCGGCTCGGCATCAGGTCTCAGACTCATGCCAGGCGGATTTACCTACCTGACGTCCTACACCCTTACCCCGGGACAACCACCGCCCGGGATGGACTACCTTCCTGCGTCACCCCATCACTCACCTACTACCACCGTGGTTCGGCGGCTCCACCACTTTCCATTCCCCGAAGGGTCCGGAACGGCTTCACGGCCTTAGCATAAATGGGTTCGATGTTAGACGCTTCACAGCGGGTACCGGAATATCAACCGGTTATCCATCGACTACGCCTGTCGGCCTCGCCTTAGGTCCCGACTTACCCTGGGCAGATCAGCTTGACCCAGGAACCCTTAGTCAATCGGCGCACACGTTTCTCACGTGTGTATCGCTACTCATGCCTGCATTCTCACTCGTCAACCGTCCACAACTCGCTTCCGCGGCTGCTTCACCCGGCAGACGACGCTCCCCTACCCATCCCAACGGGCGTTGGCCCTCATGCTGGAATGACACGACTTCGGCGGTACGCTTGAGCCCCGCTACATTGTCGGCGCGGAATCACTAGACCAGTGAGCTATTACGCACTCTTTCAAGGATGGCTGCTTCTAAGCCAACCTCCTGGTTGTCTGTGCGACTCCACATCCTTTCCCACTTAGCGTACGCTTAGGGGCCTTAGTCGATGCTCTGGGCTGTTTCCCTCTCGACCATGGAGCTTATCCCCCACAGTCTCACTGCCGCGCTCTCACTTACCGGCATTCGGAGTTTGGCTAAGGTCAGTAACCCGGTAGGGCCCATCGCCTATCCAGTGCTCTACCTCCGGCAAGAAACACACGACGCTGCACCTAAATGCATTTCGGGGAGAACCAGCTATCACGGAGTTTGATTGGCCTTTCACCCCTAACCACAGGTCATCCCCCAGGTTTTCAACCCTGGTGGGTTCGGTCCTCCACGAAGTCTTACCTCCGCTTCAACCTGCCCATGGCTAGATCACTCCGCTTCGGGTCTTGAGCGCGCTACTATACCGCCCTATTCGGACTCGCTTTCGCTACGGCTTCCCCACCCGGGTTAACCTCGCAACACACCGCAAACTCGCAGGCTCATTCTTCAAAAGGCACGCAGTCACGACTGCATGTGCAAGCACATACAGCGACGCTCCCACGGCTTGTAGGCACACGGTTTCAGGTACTATTTCACTCCGCTCCCGCGGTACTTTTCACCATTCCCTCACGGTACTATCCGCTATCGGTCACCAGGGAATATTTAGGCTTAGCGGGTGGTCCCGCCAGATTCACACGGGATTTCTCGGGCCCCGTGCTACTTGGGTGTCTCTCAAACGAGCCGCTGATGTTTCGACTACGGGGGTCTTACCCTCTACGCCGGACCTTTCGCATGTCCTTCGCCTACATCAACGGTTTCTGACTCGTCCTGTCGCCGGCAGACGACAGAAGAGAGATCCCACAACCCCGCATACGCAACCCCTGCCGGGTCTCACACGTATACGGTTTGGCCTCATCCGGTTTCGCTCGCCACTACTCCCGGAATCACGGTTGTTTTCTCTTCCTGCGGGTACTGAGATGTTTCACTTCCCCGCGTTCCCTCCACATACCCTATGTGTTCAGGTATGGGTGACAGCCCATGACGACTGCCGGGTTTCCCCATTCGGAAACCCCCGGATCAAAGCCTGGTTGACGACTCCCCGGGGACTATCGTGGCCTCCCACGTCCTTCATCGGTTCCTGGTGCCAAGGCATCCACCGTGCGCCCTTAAAAACTTGGCCACAGATGCTCGCGTCCACTGTGCAGTTCTCAAACAACGACCAGCCACCCACCACCCCGCCCTCCCGGGCGAGTTCACTGGGGCCGGCACCCGAAGACAGGACCTTACGGCCGTGCCCTCAGACACCCAACAGCGTGCCCGGCACCCCCGCCACTCGTGATCAGCTTTCCACGCTCCGAAGAGCAGTACTTGCAGCCCGAGATGACTGAGAGTGCCGAATAATCAACGTTCCACCCATGAGCAACCAGCACCGGACGTACGCCGATGTTCTGGCCTCTGACCTGATCCCGAAGGATCCGGTAAGAAGTGCTCCTTAGAAAGGAGGTGATCCAGCCGCACCTTCCGGTACGGCTACCTTGTTACGACTTCGTCCCAATCGCCAGTCCCACCTTCGACAGCTCCCTCCCCACAAGGGGGTTGGGCCACCGGCTTCGGGTGTTACCGACTTTCGTGACGTGACGGGCGGTGTGTACAAGGCCCGGGAACGTATTCACCGCAGCAATGCTGATCTGCGATTACTAGCAACTCCGACTTCATGGGGTCGAGTTGCAGACCCCAATCCGAACTGAGACCGGCTTTTTGAGATTCGCTCCACCTCACGGTATCGCAGCTCATTGTACCGGCCATTGTAGCACGTGTGCAGCCCAAGACATAAGGGGCATGATGACTTGACGTCGTCCCCACCTTCCTCCGAGTTGACCCCGGCGGTCTCCTGTGAGTCCCCAACCTCCCGAAGGAGTTGCTGGCAACACAGGACAAGGGTTGCGCTCGTTGCGGGACTTAACCCAACATCTCACGACACGAGCTGACGACAGCCATGCACCACCTGTACACCGACCACAAGGGGGCGACCATCTCTGGCCGTTTCCGGTGTATGTCAAGCCTTGGTAAGGTTCTTCGCGTTGCGTCGAATTAAGCCACATGCTCCGCTGCTTGTGCGGGCCCCCGTCAATTCCTTTGAGTTTTAGCCTTGCGGCCGTACTCCCCAGGCGGGGAACTTAATGCGTTAGCTGCGGCACCGACGACGTGGAATGTCGCCAACACCTAGTTCCCACCGTTTACGGCGTGGACTACCAGGGTATCTAATCCTGTTCGCTCCCCACGCTTTCGCTCCTCAGCGTCAGTAATGGCCCAGAGATCCGCCTTCGCCACCGGTGTTCCTCCTGATATCTGCGCATTTCACCGCTACACCAGGAATTCCGATCTCCCCTACCACACTCTAGCTAGCCCGTATCGAATGCAGACCCGGGGTTAAGCCCCGGGCTTTCACACCCGACGTGACAAGCCGCCTACGAGCTCTTTACGCCCAATAATTCCGGACAACGCTTGCGCCCTACGTATTACCGCGGCTGCTGGCACGTAGTTAGCCGGCGCTTCTTCTGCAGGTACCGTCACTTTCGCTTCTTCCCTGCTGAAAGAGGTTTACAACCCGAAGGCCGTCATCCCTCACGCGGCGTCGCTGCATCAGGCTTTCGCCCATTGTGCAATATTCCCCACTGCTGCCTCCCGTAGGAGTCTGGGCCGTGTCTCAGTCCCAGTGTGGCCGGTCGCCCTCTCAGGCCGGCTACCCGTCGTCGCCTTGGTGAGCCATTACCTCACCAACAAGCTGATAGGCCGCGGGCTCATCCTTCACCGCCGGAGCTTTCAACCACCACAGATGCCCATGGTGGTGGTATCCGGTATTAGACCCCGTTTCCAGGGCTTGTCCCAGAGTGAAGGGCAGATTGCCCACGTGTTACTCACCCGTTCGCCACTAATCCCCACCGAAGTGGTTCATCGTTCGACTTGCATGTGTTAAGCACGCCGCCAGCGTTCGTCCTGAGCCAGGATCAAACTCTCCGTGAATGTTTACCCGTAATCGGGTGCACACATCACGAGAGCGGAACCACCGGCGGAATAAGCCGATGGTTCACAGCGTCCTCGCTGTGTTTTCTTCAAAGGAACCTCATCTTCGGCCGTGATGGCCGGAGACGGGGTATCAACATATCTGGCGTTGATTTTTGGCACGCTGTTGAGTTCTCAAGGAACGGACGCTTCCTTTGTACTCACCCTCGCGGGCTTTCCTCCGGGCTTCCCTTCGGTCTTGCGTTTCCGACTCTATCAGACCGTTTTCCGATCCGATTTCCTCGGTGCTTTCAAGGTTCCCGCTCTCGCGTTTCCCTTTCCGGCGTTTCCGACTCTATCAGATCCTTTCGGGCCTGACTCCCAGTCAGAGGGGGGCTGCCTTCCCGGCTGTTGGGCCGTTCCGACGTCTCAAACCTTAGCGGACTCTGTCGGCTGGTCTCAAATCGAGGTGCCGACCCCAAATCGAATTGAATTCGGGCACGCCGAATTCAACCCGGCTGGGAGATCATGCTTGTGGTGTGAGGTGCCGCTACTGCGGCAGAGGTGCTGCCGCAGAACCGTTACGGCTCCGTGGCAACCCGAAGAACTCTACGGATCGAGCAGGTGGCTGTCAAGCACCGCCTGTCAAGATCTTTTCTCGCGGCCTCAGTCCAGGTCGCTGAGACGGCCGCCGGCGTCCGGCTGCGCGTCCTCCACCCTACGCAGGAGGCGGGTGAGGAGCTCACCGAGGGCCGTGCGCTCGTCCGGGGAGAGGTCCTGGAGCAGGTCCTCCTCGAAGACGGACGCGAGGCGCATCGCCTCCAGCCACTTCTCGCGGCCCTCGCCGGTCAGCTCGACGATCACGCGGACACGGTTGGACTCGTCGCGCTCCCGGGTGACCAGTCCCTCCGTGACCATGCGGTCGATGCGGTGGGTCATCGCGGCCGGGGTCAGACCGAGCCGCTTGGCGAGCTCGCTGGGGCCCAGGCGGTACGGGGCGCCGGAGAGGACGAGGGCCTTGAGTACCTCCCACTCGGCGTTGCTGATGCCGAGCGCGGAGGTCTGGCGGCCGTAAGCGACGTTCATCCGGCGGTTGAGGCGGGACAGGGCCGAGACGATCTTCTCGACCTGGGGGTCGAGGTCCTGGAACTCGCGCTGGTAGGCGGCGATCTGCTCTTCGAGGGTCGGCTCGCCGCCGATGCCCATGCCTGTGTTGCCGGGGGTGTCACCCATGGGCCGAAGTATCGCATGGGGCTGCTTGGCGTTGAAGTTCTTCTAGGTGTACTGTTTAGCTTCGAACTTTAGCTTTGAAGTCTTCGGTTCTAAGTACTGAGGCACTCCAACTATCTGAGAGAGGTGAACGTGACCAGGGCGATGGGCGCAGCGATGCGCCGGATCCACGTGGGTAACGCACTCAGCGCGTTCGGGCTCGGTTTCACCGTCCCCTACCTGTACGTCTACGTGGCGCAGGTGCGGGGGCTGGGGGCCGTGACGGCGGGGCTCGTCCTCGCCGTCTTCGCCGTGGCGGCGCTGACCGTGCTGCCGTTCGCCGGGCGGGCCATCGTCCGGCGCGGCCCGCTTCCGGTGCTGCTCACCGCCCTGGTCACGGCCGCCGTCGGAGCGCTGAGCCTGGGACTCGCGGGCACGGCGGCCACCGTATTGCTGTCGGCGGCCGCTCTGGGCGCCGGGCAGGCCGTGATGCAGCCGGCGCTGGCGACGATGATCGTGGACTGCTCCACGGCCGACACGCGCTCGCGTGCCTTCGCCATGCAGTTCTTTCTCCAGAACCTCGGGCTCGGTGTGGGCGGCCTCATTGGCGGGCATCTCGTCGACACGTCGAGCACCGCGTCCTTCACCGTGCTGTTCGCGATCGAGGCGGCGATGTTCCTGCTGCTGGCCGTGGTGATGACGACGGTGCGGATGCCGCACTCGCCTCGTGTCGAGGGTGCGCCCCCGTCCGCCAAGGGCAGCTGGAAGCAGCTCCTCGGCAACCGGGCCATGGTCCAGCTGTCCGTCCTGGGGTTCGTGCTGTTCTTCGCCTGTTACGGACAGTTCGAGTCGGGGCTGAGTGCGTACGGGGTGGAGGCCGCAGGGATCTCCACGTCCACGCTGGGGACGGCGCTGGCCGCCAACACCGCGATGATCGTGGTCGCGCAGTTCGCCGTGCTGCGGTTCGTGGAGCGGCGGAAGCGGTCCCGGGTGATCGCGGCCGTCGGCCTGATCTGGGCCGTGGCCTGGCTCATGGCCGGGTACGCGGGGCTCGGGCACGGGAGCCAGGAGATGGCGACGGCCGCGTTCGTCTCGACGTACGCGCTGTTCGGACTGGGTGAGGCGATGCTGTCCCCGACGGTCGCCCCGCTGGTCGCCGATCTGGCACCGGAGGGCATGGCGGGCCAGTACAACTCGGCCTTCGCCCTGGTGAAGCAGTTGGCGCTGGCGGTCGGCCCGGCGGTGGGCGGTCCCATGGGGGCGTCACTGCACGCGCCGTACATCGTGACGTTCCTGCTGTTCTCGCTGGGCATCAGCGTCCTCGCCCTGCGCCTGGGCCGGCACCTCACCGCCGTACAGAACCAGCCGTCGCTGCGGAAGAGCCGGGTGGTGGCCCAGGGCGGAGCACAGCAGGAGTCGGTCACCGCCTGACGGCGGCCCGGCTCAGGGGGCTTTGGGCAGGGCGAACTCGCACCAGACCGCCTTGCCGCCTCCGGGGGTCCTGCGGGATCCCCAGTTCGAGGCGATCGTCGCCACTATGGCGATGCCCCGGCCCGACTCGTCTCCCGCTTCCGCGCGGCGGCGCCGGGGCAGGTGGTCGTCGCCGTCCGTGACCTCGACGATCAGGCGGCGGTCGGTGCGGCGCAGGCGCAGGCGCATGGGTGGAGTGCCGTGCTGGAGCGAGTTGGCGACCAGTTCACTCACCGCCAGGACCCCCAGGTCGTGCAGCTCCGCCGGGAACCGCCAGCTGGTCAGCACGCCGGAGGCGAAGGCACGCGCGCGTGGGGCCGCTTCCACGCCGCCGAGGAGTTCCAGAGCGGCGTTGCGGAAGAGGTCGCTGTCGGGGCCGGTGCGGGCCGGGTGCTGGAGGACCAGGACCGCCACGTCGTCGTCGTGCTCCGCCGTCACGCCGGCCGCGCGGACCAGGCGGTCGCAGACCACCTGGGGGGTGCCGGTCGCTCCGGAGAGGGCGCGTTCCAGGGAGGCGATGCCTTCGTCCAGGTCCTCGTTCCGGCGTTCGACCAGGCCGTCGGTGTAGAGCACGGCCGTGGAGCCGGGGGTGAGCGGGATCGAGCCCGAGGCGTGCATCCAGCCGCCGGTGCCCAGGGGCGGGCCGGTGGGTTCGTCGGCGCGCTGGACCGCGCCGCTCTCGTCGCGGACGAGGATCGGCAGGTGGCCGGCCGAGGCGTAGATCAGCCGGCCCTCGTTCGGGTCGTGGATGGCGTAGACGCAGGTGGCGATCTGGTTGGCGTCGATCTCCATGGCCAGGCCGTCGAGGAGTTGGAGGACCTCGTGCGGGGGGAGGTCGAGGCGGGCGTAGGCCCTGACCGCCGTGCGGAGTTGGCCCATGACGGCCGCGGCGCGGACGCCGCGTCCCATCACGTCGCCGATGACCAGGGCCGTACGGCCGCCGCCGAGGGTGATGACGTCGTACCA
This sequence comes from Streptomyces lincolnensis, assembly GCF_001685355.1. Lineage (GTDB taxonomy): Bacteria > Actinomycetota > Actinomycetes > Streptomycetales > Streptomycetaceae > Streptomyces > Streptomyces lincolnensis. The sequence goes on from NZ_CP016438.1 coordinate 4,792,241, forward strand.
GTCGCCGCCGACCGCGGCTTCCGTGCCGCCGGGGTGGTAGGTCGCCGCGACGCGGAGGTCGTCCGGTTCTTCGAGTTCCTGCGGGAGCAGGGACCGCTGGAGGGTGACCGCTGTCTCGCGCTGGCGGCGTTCGCTGGTCCTGAGGCGCTCGGCGGCCTCGGCGTGGTCGGTGACGTCGGTGGCGAAGATCAGGACTCCGCCGCCGCCCTCGGCCACCGGGGTGCAGGTGAAGGTGTAGGAGCGGCCGTCGGGGGCCTTGCGGGACTTGACCGTGCGGGGCTTGCCGCTGCGCAGGACCTGGTCGAGGAGGGGGAACAGGCCGAGTTCCTCGAACTCGGGGAGGGCATCGCGCGCGGGATGGCCGGTGGGACGGACGCCGAAGGCCGTCACATAGGCGTCGTTGACGTAGGCGAGGCGGTGGTCGGTGCCGTGGACGAGGGCGACGAGGGCCGGGACGCGGTCCAGGACCTCACGCACCGGGAGTTCGTCGACGGCGGGCGTGGAGGGCCCGGTGCCGTCGGTGAGCTGTTCGGCGCGGGCCGCGGGGACGGAGCCCGCGGCGTCCTCCCGCCGGTCGGTGGTGACCGGGTGGTCGGTCCGCGCTGCGGCGCGGCGCTGCGTTCCGGGGAGCCGGGCGCTCCAGCGCGTGAAGTTCACGAATCCTTGCCTCGTGTCGTCGTCTGCGGCGTGTTCCGCCGGCTCCGGGCCCGGTGGGGGGTCCGGGGGCCCCGGGATTGCAGCACGGTGGGGAGAGTCTCGTGGGTTCGAAGGGCGGGGTCGGGCCGTCCAAGGTCCGTCCAGGTCGGGGACCAGTCTGGCAGGGCGGCCTGCCGGGTCGACATCCGTCAGACGCCTACCTTGCGGCCGGAGTTCCTCGGTCCGGTCAGGACGACCCCTTCGGGTCGTCCGTCGGGTGGTGAGGAGGCTTTCCACCGGCCGCGAGTTCGAACTCCGCTCGGGGATGTTCGAGTGATCCGAGGGAGACGATCTCCCGTTTGAAGAGCCCGGACAGGGTCCATTCGGCCAGCACGCGGGCCTTGCGGTTGAAGGTGGGCACCCTGCTGAGGTGGTAGACGCGGTGCATGAACCAGGCAGGGTAGCCCTTCAGCCTGCGCCCGTAGACGTGGGCGACGCCCTTGTGGAGTCCGAGGGAGGCCACCGAGCCGACGTAGGCGTGCGAGTACGTCTGGAGGGGCTCGCCGCGCAGCGTGTGCGCGATGTTGTCGCCGAGGACCTTGGCCTGGCGGACGGCGTGCTGGGCGTTCGGCGCGCATTCCCTGCCGGGTTCCTCGGCGGTGACGTCGGGGACGGCGGCGGCGTCTCCCGCGGCCCACGCGTGCGGGGCGCCGTCCACGGCGAGTTCGGCCGTGCACTTCAGGCGGCCGCGCCCGGTCAGCGGCAGGTCGGTCGCGGCGAGGATGGGGTGCGGTTTGACGCCGGCCGTCCAGACGACCGTACGGGTGGGGAAGCGGGCGCCGTCGCTGAGGACGGCGACGCGGTCCGCGCAGGATTCCAGGCGGGTGTTCAGGCGCAGGTCGATGTTGCGGCGGCGCAGCTGGGTGACGGTGTAGCGGCCCATCTCCTCGCCGACCTCGGGCAGGATGCGGTCCGAGGCCTCGACGAGGATCCACTTCATGTCCTCGGGGCGGATGTTGTGGTAGTAGCGCGCGGTGTAGCGGGCCATGTCCTCCAGCTCGGCGAGCGCCTCGACTCCGGCGTAGCCGCCGCCGACGAAGACGAAGGTGAGGGCGGCGTCGCGGACGGCGGGGTCGCGGGTGGAGGAGGCGATGTCCATCTGCTCGATGACGTGGTTGCGCAGGCCGATGGCCTCCTCGACGGTCTTGAAGCCGATGCCGTGCTCGGCGAGACCGGGGACGGGCAGCGTGCGCGAGACCGAGCCGGGGGCGAGGACCAGTTCGTCGTAGACCAGTTGTTCGGAGCCGGTGCCCTCCTCCTCGGTGGCGAGCGTGGTGAGGGAGGCGGTGCGCTTGGCGTGGTCGATGGCGGTGGCCTCGCCGATGACGACCCGGCAGCGGTCCAGGACGCGGCGCAGCGGTACGACCACATGGCGCGGCGAGATGGAGCCGGCGGCCGCTTCGGGAAGGAACGGCTGATAGGTCATGTACGGGTCAGGACTGACGACCGTGATCTCGGCTTCGCCCCGGCTCAGTTCCTTCTTCAGCTTCCGCTGGAGACGCAGAGCCGTGTACATCCCGACGTAGCCGCCGCCGACAACGAGAATGCGCGCACGTTCCTTCACCATCCCATGACGCACCCGGCGCTTGCGTTTGTCCACAGCCCCGACAAATTGTGTGACCGCGTGCCGTCGGCGCGCCGAGTTGGCCGAATCCGCGGAGGGCGCGGAAGCCTCGCAGGTCAGATGGTGTGCGCCGGGTGATCCGAGGGGGTGCATTCAGGACGTATGCGTCGCGTACTCCGATCGGGGAACGCTCCGTGCGGAACGTGCCCCTTCTGAATTGACCCCCACTCAACTATGTTCGTGTGTCGACGGGGTGTAGGGGGATGCGCCTTCGGGTCCGCGACGGGTGGGTCCGGTAAGCGGCCTCTTCCGTTCGCTCCGGCTTTCGATGGCGGGGAGAGTCTCCGGGGGGAGACGTCATTACCGGGGGATCACTTATGCATGTTCAGGGCTCTCATTGGTCGTCCGCGTCCACCATCGCACCAGGTGGTGGGGCGTTGGGCGGCACGATGAGTTCGATGGGTTCAGCGATGAGCGGGGCGGCGGGCAACGGGCGCGACAGTTCGCGCACCACGCCGCTGCGCGTGGACGCACAGCGCAATCTGGAGCACGTACTGCGTGCGGCGCGCGAGGTCTTCGGCGAGCTGGGATACGGCGCGCCGATGGAGGACGTGGCGCGACGCGCGCGGGTCGGTGTCGGCACGGTGTACCGGCGCTTCCCGAGCAAGGACGTCCTGGTGCGTCGGATAGCCGAGGAGGAGACCTCCCGGCTGACCGACCAGGCACGTGCGGCGCTCGGTCAGGAGGACGAGCCGTGGTCGGCGCTGTCGCGCTTCCTGCGGACCTCGGTGGCCTCGGGCGCCGGGCGGCTGCTGCCGCCGCAGGTGCTGCGGGTCGGGGTGGCGGACGAGACCACCGGGTACGACGGCGCGCGGGTGCCCCATCAGCGGATGCAGCCGGGTTCCGGGGAGCTGCGGCTGGTGTCCGAGGAGGCTCCGGCGCTCTCCGCGGACGACGACTCGGGGGCGGCGGCGCTGCTGGAGGTCGTGGGCCAGCTCGTGGAGCGGGCGCGTACGGCGGGCGAGCTGCGGGCCGATGTGTCGGTGGCGGACGTCCTGCTGGTGATCGCCACGGCGGCGCCCTCGCTGCCGGACGCGGCGCAGCAGGCGGCGGCCTCGGCGCGGCTGCTGGACATCCTGCTGGAGGGGCTGCGGTCGCGGCCGTCGTGACGTCCGGTGTCTGACGGGTGCCCGACCGGTGCCTGTCCGGCGCCACTAACGGGTGACTGCGGGGTGTGGGTGCTGTGGCGCCCGCACCCCGTCCCGTGGGCCCGCACCCCGGTCGCATTCCGGACCTTTCGGGTGCCGCATCCAACTCCTGGCCAGGCAAGGCCCGTTGAGCCTTCCCCGTACGGGTGACGGTTAGTACTGCCCTGCGGGACAACCCCACGGACGAGTGGATGGTCCGCACCGACCGGTCCTGACCAAAAGCCAATATGGCACTCTGACCCGGTGTTCTGGACTGGTTGGGCCGGCGGCGGGGGCTTTCCGCGATGAGTTTTGACGGGCGGGACGGGCCACTCGGCGACGATGGCGCGGAGGCCGGTGGCACGCCACAGGTGCCGAACCAGGGGGGACGGTCCGGCGCACCGCAGGGCGAGCCGGTGGAGTCCGTCGGCATCCCGGCGCAGCCCGCAGAGCTCGTGGAACCGGCGGAGCCCGTGGAGGGCACCGTGCCGTCCCAGCGCGACCGGCGCGAGGACAGCGGTGTGCTGCCGCCGCCGCGGGAGCTGCCACCGCCCGACGCCGACCTCATCGCGCGGATGCGCGCGGGCGACGACTCCGCCTACGCGGAGCTCTACCGGCGCCACGCGGACGCGGTGCGCCGGTACGCCCGCACCTGCTGCCGCGACGGGCACACCGCGGACGACCTCACCGCCGAGGTCTTCGCCCGCATGCTCCAGGCGGTGCGCGGCGGCTCCGGCCCCGAGCACGCCGTACGCGCGTATCTGCTGACCACCGTCCGACGGGTCGCCGCGAGCTGGACGAAGTCCGCGAAGCGGGAGCAACTGGTCGACGACTTCGCGGTGTTCGCCTCGCAGGCCGCGCGGGTCTCCGAGGTGTCCGACAACGACACGTTGGACCTCGGCGCCGATGTGCGGGCGATGCACGAGGCCGAGCAGTCGATGGCCATGCAGGCCTTCCGGTCGCTGCCCGAGCGCTGGCAGGCCGTGCTGTGGCACACCGAGGTCGAGGACGAGTCGCCCAGTGACGTCGCCACGCTCTTCGGGCTGGACGCCAACGGCACCCGCGTGCTCGCCAGCCGCGCCCGCGAGGGCCTCAAGCAGGCCTACCTTCAGGCCCACGTCAGCGCCACCCTCGCCAGCGACGAGGAGTGCGCCCGCTACGCCGACCGGCTCGGCGCCTACGCCCGCGGCGGCCTGCGCACCCGGGCCGAACGGGGACTGCGCAAGCACCTGGAGGAGTGCGCCAAGTGCCGGCTGGCCGCGGGCCAGATCAAGGAAGTCGCCAGCGGTATCCCCACCGTCGTGCCGATCGCCGTCATCGGCTGGTTCGGTGCCGCCGGATACGCCAAGGCGGTCGGGCTCATCGCCGGCGGTGCCGGAGCGGGCGCGGCCGGTGCCGCCGGGGCGGCCGCCGCGGCGAGCGGCGGTTCGTCCGGCGGGGCGGGCGCCGGGGGCGCGGCGGCCTCCGAGGGGCTCGGCGCACCGGTGAAGGCGGGTATCGCGGCCGGTGTGGTGGCGGTCGCGACCGCCGCGGTGGCGCTCGCGCTGATGAACAACGACAGCCCGCCCAAGAAGCCGGACGCCAAACCGCCCGCGTCCGCGCCCGTGGTCGAGCCCGCCGAGAACCCACCCGCGCCCCCGAAGAAGCAGCCCGCGCCGAGACCCCCGGTGATCGCCCCCACGCCCACCCCGACTCCCACGCCGACCCCGACACCCACCCCCACACCGACGCCGACGCCTCCGCCCCCGGCTCCCAGCCCGAAGCCGACCCCCACGCCGAGCCCCACCCCCACCCCCACCCCCACACCGACCCCGACTCCCCCGCCCGTGCCGGCCGTCTACCAGTGGAGCCAGCTGTCGTACGACATCACCGGCGACGGCTCCGGGCCCGAGATGCGGATCGGCGAGAGCAGCTGGGTGTGGCAGCGGTACGGCGTGCCGATCGGCGGGAAGCGGTACGCCCACGGGGTGACCGTGCACGGACAGTCCTCCGTCACGATCGACCTCAACCGCACCTGCACGGCCTACGACGCGAAGGTCGGCGTCGACGACTCGATGCTCGGTCTCGGCAAGGTCTACTTCTCCGTCTACGCCGACGGGGTCCGGCTGTGGCGGTCGGGCCTGGTCCAGGGCGGTGACGCGGCGGTGCCGGTGCGGGTGAACCTCGCCGGGCGGGAGACCGTGCGGCTGGTGGTGGAGCCGCACAGCCCCTTCGACAAACTGGCACTCGCGGACTGGGCGGAGTCGAAGTTCGCCTGCTCCTAGCTCGCCTGCTCCTAGTTCGCCCGTTCCTGAGGCCGCTTCAGCCGTGCCTCAGAGGGCGCCCACGGCCTCGTCGAGTTCGGTGAGGGCGTCCTGCGGAGTGAGGGCCCGGCCCTTGGCGTGCTCCCTGCCGTGTCGGGCGGGGCCCAGGGCGGCGCGGGCGGTGGTCTCGGCGCGGGCCGCCCGCTCGCCGTCCGGTGTGAGGCGCGGATCGCCGGCGCGCCAGTGCTCCGCGGCGGCGAGCAGCCGGACCGCGCGCGGGTGGTCACCGAGATCGCAGAGCAGCGCGGCGGCGCCGTCCACGAGGCCCGCCACGACGGTCTCCGCGCACCTCTTGTGGATGGCGTCGCGGACGGTGTCCGCCAGCTGCGGCAGCCCGTGCTCCGGCCCCGCGTCGGCGACGGTCACCATGGCGGCGACGGCGTTCATCATGACCTCGAACTGGGGCGGCGGCGCATGCTGCGCGATCTCCGCGCGGACCGTCGCCAGCAGCTCGCGCGCGCCGGCCGTGTCCTTCTCGTCCAGGGCGATCTGGGCCCGCATCAGCAGGACGAACGCCCGGGTGTGCGAGACGCCGTAGCGCTCGCCGGCCACGCTCGCCTCGTCCAGGGCGATCAGCGCGGCCGGGCGGTCGCCCTCGCGGTAGGCGATCTCGGCGAGCCGGGCGAGGAGGAACGGCGTCTCACCGTTCGCGCCGACCTCGCGGGCGAGTCGCAGGGCCTCCTCGTACTCGTTCTTCGCCTCCGTCAGGCGGCTGCGCGCCATGGCCGCCTCGGCGGTCGCGCTGGCGACCTGGGCCCGCAGCCAGCGGTCGCCGGAACGCCGGCTGAGCACCCTCAGTTCCTCAAGGTCCTCGTCCACGCCCGCCAGGCCCCCCGCGGAGTCGACGACCATGTGCGTACGGAACATCAGGGACACGGCGATCGCCCAGTCGTCGCCGTGAGCGCGGCAGTTGGCGATGGCGGCGGCCATGAGGGGACGGGCGTCGGTCGGCCGGTCCAGCATGTACGTGGTGAACGGCCAGGCGAGGCCCGGCATCCGGGCCGCGTGCGGACCGCCGCGCGCGAAGTGGTCGCGGACCAGGACGACATACGCGCGCAGCCGGTCGTCGAGCGTCCCTTCCAGCGGCTCGACCTCGGTCTTGAGGAAGAGGTGCTGCATCCGGAGGTTCATCCGCAGGGCGTGCGACGGATGGTGCCGCTCGCCGTCCGGGGCGGCGAGGAAGGCGTCGACCGGGTCGAGGGCGGCCGTGGCGGGGAGGAGGCCGGCGGAGGCGTCCTGGGCGGCACCGAGGCGCAGTGCCTGGTCGGCCCACTCCGCGCCCTCGTGCTGGTAGTTGCGCAGCCACCAGAACCAGCCCATCGCGAGCACGAGGGCGCCGGCCTCGGTCTCGTCCCCGGCGGTGACCGCGCGCCGCAGGGCCGCACGGATGTTGTCCACCTCGGTCTCCAGGCGGGAGATCCAGGGAAGCTGCCCGGCGGAACGCAGCTGCGGATCCGCCTCCTCCACGAACGCCCGCACCCACGCGCGGTGCCGGCGCTCGGTCGCGGCGCGCGGCCCGGGGAGCTCCGCGGCGCGCTCGACGGCGTACTCGTGGATGGTCTCCAGCATGCGGTACCGCATGCCGTCGCCACCGCCCCGCGCGCAGGGGGCGGCCACGATCAGGGACTTGTCCACGAGCGCCCCGAGGAGGTCCGCGACGGGCCCGGTGCAGACGGCCTCGGCGGCGGCCAGGTCCCAGCCGCCCGCGAACACGGAGACCTCGCGCAGCACCGTGCGCTCCCGCTCTTCGAGCAGGTCCCAGGACCAGTCGACCACAGCGCGCAGGGTCTGCTGGCGGGGCAGGACCGTACGGCTTCCGGTGGTCAGGAGGCGGAAGCGGTCGTCCAGGCGATCGGCGATCTGCCGGGGCGTGAGCAGCCGCAGCCGGGCCGCCGCGAGTTCGATGGCGAGCGGCAGGCCGTCCAGGCGCCGGCAGATCTCGGCGACGGCCTCCTTGTCGCCGAGCACGGTGTCCGCGTCGGGGCGGACGGCGGCGGCGCGCTCGGCGAAGAGGCGGTGGGCCTGGTCGGGGAGGAGGGGCTCGACCGGGCGCACCGACTCGCCGGGGACGCCCAGGGGTTCGCGGCTGGTGGCGAGGATCCTGAGCCCCGGGCAGCGGGTGAGGAGTGTCTCGGCTAGGTGGGCCGCCGCTTCGATGACATGTTCGCAGTTGTCAAGGATCAGGAGCCGGCTGCGCGGGGCGCAGTACTCGACGAGCAGGGCGACCGGGTCGTCCTGCGGGGCCGTCAGCTCGGTGGTCATGAGCACGGTCTCGCGCAGACCGAGCGCGCTGACCACCGCGCCCGGCACCGCCTCCGGCCGGTCGAGCGGGGCGAGCTCGACCAGCCAGGCCTGCGGGAGCCCGGCGGCGGCTTCCTCGGCGAGGCGGGTCTTTCCCGAGCCGCCCGGTCCGGTGAGGGTGACGAGGCGGGCCCTGTGCACTTCGGAACGGATGGCGTCGAGTTCGGGTTCCCGGCCGACGAAAGTCGTCAGGCGGGGGCGGATGTTGCCGGTGGGGATGGAGGGTTCGTGGCGGGGCTCAGGCTCGGGGCGGGCCGGGTGCTCGGCGGGCCCGGGGTGCTCCGGACGCGGGGGGCGAGCGGGGTCGTGGGCCGGTGCCGGTTGGAGGAGTTCGGTGTGCAAGGTGCGGAGTTCGGGTCCCGGGTCGGTGCCGAGACCGTCGGCGAGGGCCCGGCGGGCGCGCTCGTAGGCGGCGAGGGCGTCGGCGGGGCGGCCGGTGTCGCGCAGGGCCCGGATGAGCAGGACGTGCAGCGGTTCGTCGTAGGGGTGTGCCGCGGTCAGGGCGGTCAGTTCCGGTACGGCTTCGTGGGCGCGGCCCAGGAGGAGGTCCGCCTCGATGCGGGCCCGGGTCGCCTCCCGGCGCAGGGCCTCGGGCCCGGCCGCGGCGGTGCGGTCGGGCAGGTCGGCGAGGGCGGGGCCGCGCCACAGGGCGAGGGCGTCGGCGAGGTCGCGGGCGGCGGCCCGGGCGTCGCCGCGGGCCAGGGCGGCGGTGCCGTGCCTGACCAGCCGCTCGAAGACGTGCAGGTCCACGTCGTCCGCGGTCGCCGCGAGCCGGTAGCCGCCGGGGACGGAGTCGATCACGTCCTTGCCGACGGTACGGCGGAGGCGGCCGACCAGTGCCTGGAGGGCGGCCGGGGCGTCCTGGGGCGGGGCGTCCGCCCAGACCTCGTCGATCAGGGTGCCGGGCGGGGTGACGCGGCCGGGGCGCAGGGCGAGCGCGGTGAGCAGCGCGCGGAGGCGGGGGCCGCCGACGGGTATGCCGGTGCCGTGGACGTCCTCCGCCTGGGTGATGCCCAGGATTCTGTACCGCACCGGGTCATTGTCGCCGGGGTGGCTGTGCGGGGCACGGTGTTTGTGGGGGCGGCCGTGTCGGCGACGGTCGGGGAGTCTGCCAGGGGTTCCACCGGGCGCCCACCGGGGGCTCCGCCCCCGGACCCCCACGGCCCTGAAGGGGCCTCGTCCTCAAACGCCGGACGGGCTGGAAGTACCTGGGCCGGTGCTCACACAGCGCCGCCCCCTGTGGGCGGGCGGGGGGGCACCTACGCCCGTCGCGCGGCCGCCCCCGCGCCCAGTGCCCCCCGCTGCGGGGTGATCCCCGCGGGGACCGCACGCGCGCGTGCCGGGGTTCCGGTCCAGCAGGTGCCCCGGCGGGCGAGGAGGCGTTGGAGCCAGATCTCTAGGGAGACGAGGTCGGCGAGGCCGTCGAGGGGGAGGGCCTCGCCCTCGGCCCCGGCACGCAGGGCCTTGCGGACGACGCGGGCCTCCACGAGACCGGCCTGGGCGAGCAGGGGATTGCCGAAGAGGGCCATCAGGGAGTCGGCGGCGACACGGAGACCCGTGCGGGCGGCCGCGGCCGAGGAGGCGTGGGAGGGGGCGCCCCAGCCGGGTGGGAGGTCGGCGACGCCGGCGCCCTCCAGGACCGTACGCAGGATGGCCGCACGGGCCCCTGGCTGGACCCTGAGAGCCTCCGGGAGGGTGCGGCAGGCGCGGACCACCTGGTTGTCGAGGAACGGGGCGTGCAGGCGCTGGAAGCGGATCTCGGCGGCCTGGTCCAGGACGCGCAGATCCGTCGCGCTGCGGGTGAGGGCCGCACGCGCGCGGAAGTCGCCGGGCCGCTGGCCGGGACCGACCCCGGAGCGGTGGGTCGCACCCTGCAGGCGAACCGATACTTCAGCAAGGGCCTCACCGGTGAGCCAGCGCGCCGCGGGTCCCGGTCTGCCCCAGGTGAGCGCGGCGAGAGACGCCCCCACAGCACCTCCGGGATCGTCGAAGCGGCGCTGCATGAGGCGGTCGGCGAGGACCTCCAGGCCGGTGCGGTACGGCGTACGGGCCAGGCGCCGCGCGGCGCCGTACACGCGCGCGGGGACGAGGACCGAGCCGTCCGCCCTGGTGAGGGCGGCGACCGGGCGGACCAGGTGGCGGCGCTTGCGGTCCATCAGCAGGTCGGCGAGGCGGGCCGGATGGGCGTCCAGGACCTGGCGGGCGCCGTAGCCGGTGAAGTGGTCCGCGCTGCCTGCCGCGAGGCGCGCGCGATGGCGGGCGGCCGTGACCAGGCTCTGGGCGGGTTCGTCGGTGAGCGGGCCGTCCAGTTCGGAGTACGGCAGCGTTTCCTCGCCGCCGGTGACCACCACGTGGTGCAGCCGCGGATTGGCCGCGAGGGTGCCCGCCCGCTCCAGCTCGGCCTCGCGGCCGCCGACGGCGAGGTCGTTGAACGTGACGGCCAGCAGCCGCTCCCCCGCGCCCGTGCCGTGGCCCAGGACGGTGCCCGGCATGCCCGGCAGGCCGGCGGCGAGCAGCGCGAGGGTGCCCGAGGCCGGGCCGCCGGACAGGTCCGCGCCGATGCCCGCGACCGGCATCCCGCGCGCGGCACGGCGTTCGGCGGGCCCCATGCCCGGGACGGGACCCGGGTCTATGTCGGCGCCGGGGACGTGACGGGGCGCGGACAGCCGCGCGCGGACCGCCTCCACCAGGGCGTCGCGTACGGCGTCCACCGCGCTGTCGGGGTCGGCCGAGGGGGCCGCCACCGCGAGGGAGGCGACCTGCTCGTAGCCGGCGATCTCACGCGCCCCGGCGCGCAGGATCAGCGCGTGCCCCGGCGGAATGCGCCGTACGCCGTCGTAGGGCGTGGAGTCGTACACCGCGGCCGGGACGTCGGGGGCGGCGAGGAGCGCGGCGAGATGGCCGTAGTCGAGGTTGGCCTCGATGAGGTCGGCGAGGGGCAGCGCGGCCGTCGCGTAGGCGGTGCCGCCGCTCCAGGGGGTGTAGAACACGGGCCGCGCGCCCGCCAGATCACCGCAGACAGTGATGCGGCGCCCGACCTGGACGACGGCCGTGTAGCTGCCCGGCCAGGCGGTCAGGTGCCGTAGTGCGCCGCCGCGCGCGGCGAACAGCCCGACCCGCAACTGCTCGTCCGTCGCCCCGCAGATGCCGAGGACGGCGATCCGGGTCTGGGCGTCGGCCTTCACCACCCGCACCTCGTCCGGGCGCCAGTCGCCGACCGCCCACAGCGGATCGGGATCGCCCCACAGGAGATGGGACCCCACCGGGTGCAGGGTCTCGCCGTCGTGTCCCACCGCCCCCGCGGAGCCGATCTCGGGGGCCCCCGCGGCGGTGCTGCTCCATCCCACCAACCACCGCATCGCCGCCTCCACAGGCTGTGGACAACCAGTGCACCGTACGAACTCGGCACCATGCTGCCATGAAGGACGGTGCGCCGGAGGGGCGGCGGAGCCGCTTGTGCTCCCCGGAACGCGCCCCGGCGGATACTCCCACAGCGACTCCGGAATCCGCCGTACCGACGGTCCAGGGGCTGTGGACAAGGGAGTTGACGATGTGTCGGCCGGACGGCTGCGACGCGAATGCGCCCCCGAAACGCTCCCCAAAAACGCCCCGCGCGCCCTCAAGTACCGTGGTGGGAGGGCTGATCGCCCGCTCCGGGCAGGGTCGATTTTTGGCCAAATCGGCGTCAAGAGAGCGGCGTCGAGCACACTCCGTACATGCTCCGCCCACCGCCCGGGCGTCGCGCAGCCCGGGGGACGCGGCACGCCCCCCGGGCCCGTCCGCCGCCCGCGGGGATATGAGGCGGCGGTGTCCCCCAGCCCACTGGATCCAGTACAGCGGGCCGACCCACGCACGGCCCATGGAACCGCTCCCGCGATGGCCGGAGAAGAGCGCACGCGCAGGCGCACGGCCACACAGCGGGAGCACGACGCAACTGCGCGTATCGGACCCGCACTTCAGTACGGACCACAATCCCGCCATCCGGAACAATGCCTCTTAACGCTTGGGATGCGGCGAACTACGCTGGGTTTACGAATGCCGCGTGGTTATGCCAGCGCGGCAGCCGTCTGTGTCGAGGGGTGGCGCAATGTCCAGGGAGCAACGCGGGCCGAACGAAAAACTCGGCGCCGTTCTCGCCCTCGCGGGAATCAGCAACGCAGGACTCGCGCGACGCGTCAACGATCTTGGCGCTCAACGCGGGTTGACTCTTCGCTACGACAAGACCTCGGTGGCGCGCTGGGTCTCCAAGGGCATGGTGCCGCAGGGCGCCGCGCCGCACCTCATCGCCGCCGCCATAGGGCAGAAGCTCGGCCGCCCGGTGCCGCTCCACGAGATCGGCCTGGCGGACGCGGATCCCGCACCCGAGGTGGGCCTCGCCTTCCCCAGGGACGTCGGACAGGCGGTGAAGTCGGCGACGGAGCTCTACCGTCTCGACCTCGCGGGCCGCCGGGCCGGCTCCGGAGGCATCTGGCAGTCACTGGCCGGATCGTTCGCAGTAAGCGCGTACGCAACGCCGGCCTCACGATGGCTGATAACCCCGGCCGACAGCTCGGTCGCGCGCGAGGTGAGCCCCGCCGAAGCCTCCGGCGCACCGCTCAAAGTCGGCCACAGCGATGTGCAGAAGCTGCGCGAGGCCGCCGAGGACGCCCGGCGGTGGGACTCCAAGTACGGCGGCGGCGACTGGCGCTCCTCGATGGTGCCCGAGTGCCTGCGGGTGGAGGCGGCCCCGCTGCTGCTCGGCTCCTACTCCGACGAGGTCGGCAGAGCCCTCTTCGGCGCGAGTGCCGAGCTCACCCGCCTGGCCGGCTGGATGGCCTTCGACACCGGCCAGCAGGAAGCCGCCCAGCGCTACTACATCCAGGCCCTGCGCCTGGCCCGCGCGGCGGCGGACGTGCCCCTCGGGGGCTACGTCCTGGCCTCCATGTCCCTCCAGGCGACCTACCGCGGCTTCGGCGACGAGGGCGTCGACCTCGCCCAGGCCGCGCTGGAACGCAACCGGGGCCTGGCCACCGCCCGCACCATGAGCTTCTTCCGCCTGGTCGAGGCCCGCGCCCACGCGCGCGCGGGTGACGCCCAGGCCGCCGGCGCGGCCCTCAAGGCCGCCGAGGGCTGGCTGGAGCGCTCCCGCGAGGGCGACCCCGACCCGTCCTGGCTCGGCTTCTACTCCTACGACCGCTTCGCCGCCGACGCCGCGGAGTGCTACCGCGACCTGAAGGCACCGCGCCAGGTACGCCGCTTCACGGAGCAGGCCCTCTCGAAGCCGACGGAGGAGTTCGTACGCTCGCACGGCCTGCGACTCGTCGTCTCCGCGGTCGCCGAGCTGGAGTCGGGCAATCTCGATGCGGCGTGCGAGCAGGGCGTGCGGGCGGTGGAGGTCGCGGGGCGCATCTCCTCGGCCCGCACCACCGAGTACGTGAAGGATCTCCTCCACCGGCTGGAGCCGTACGGCGACGAGCCGCGGGTGGTGGAGCTGCGGGAGAGGGCGCGTCCCTTACTGATGGCGCCGGCGTAGGCGCATGCCTGCCCCCCGCCCCAGTACTGCCGTGCCCTGCGTTTGAAGTGACTGTCAGTGGCGCAGTGCACTATCGAGGGTGGGAGGTGATGCAGGTGCGGCCGGGGATCGCGTACGACTGCGACGTGCTGGTGATCGGTGGGGGAATCGTCGGGCTGTCGACGGCGTATGCGATCACGCGCGCCGTACCGGGGACGCGGGTCACCGTGCTGGAGAAGGAGCCGGGGCCGGCCCGGCACCAGACGGGGCGCAACAGCGGTGTCATCCACAGCGGGATCTACTACCGCCCGGGCTCCCTCAAGGCGCGCTACGCCGTGAAGGGCGCCGCCGAGATGGTGAAGTTCTGCGCGGAGTACGACATCCCGCACGCCGTCACCGGCAAGCTGATCGTCGCGACCGAGCGGGACGAGCTCCCCCGCCTGCACGCACTCGTGCAGCGCGGCCGGGAGAACGGCATACCGGTACGAGAACTGGGCGCGCCCCAGATAGCCGACTACGAACCCGAGGTCAAAGGTCTCGCCGCCATACACGTCGGGACGACCGGGGTGTGCGACTTCGTCGGCGTCGCCCGGCATCTCGGCGAGGCATCCGGGGCGCAGATCCGCTACGGCGCGGAGGTCGTCCGCATCGACCGCCGCACCGACCTGGGCGTCGCCGTCCTCACCGGGACCGGCGACATCGTCCGCTCACGTGTCCTCGTCAACTGTGCCGGCCTGTACTGCGACGAGATCGCCCGGATGACCGGCGACGACCCCGGCATGCGGATCGTCCCCTTCCGCGGCGAGTACTACGAGCTCGCCCGGCCCGAGCTGGTCCGCGGCCTGGTGTATCCCGTCCCCGACCCGGCGTTCCCCTTCCTCGGCGTCCACCTCACCCGCGGTATCGACGGCGGCGTCCACATCGGCCCCAACGCCGTCCCCGCCCTGGCCCGCGAGGGCTACGACTGGAGCGTCCTCCGCCCCCGCGAACTCGCCTCGACGCTCTCCTGGCCCGGTTCCTGGCGCATAGCCCGCCGCCACTGGCGCTACGGCGCCGGCGAGCTACGCCGATCCGTCTCCAAGGCCGCCTTCACCACGGCGGTCCGGCGACTCCTGCCCCCGGTCCAGGAGACCGACCTGATCCCCACGTCCGCGGGCGTCCGCGCCCAGGCCGTCCTCCGCGACGGCACCCTCGTGGACGACTTCCTCATCCGCGAGACGGATCGCGCGGTCCATGTCCTGAACGCGCCCTCCCCTGCGGCGACGGCATCCCTCCCGATCGGCCGGGAAGTGGCACGGCGGGCTCTGGCGGCGCTGGGGGCGGTGTAGTAGGGGCGGTGCGCCTCATGGGGTGCGGTGTGAGGTCGTTTTGCGGCTGCGGGTTCGTTGTGGCTGGTCGCGCAGTTCCCCGCGGGTGGGTTGTGCGGGTTTCGCCTTCTGGGGTGCCTTGTTCGGTCGTAGGACGGCTGCGGGTTCGTTGTGGCTGGTCGCGCAGTTCCCCGCGCCCCTGGGGTGGGTGTGGTTGCCGTGGGGTGGCCGTGCGGGTTTCGCCGTCTGGGGTGCCGCGGAAGGTCGTAAGGGCGGCTGCGGGTGCGTGGGGGCTGGTCGCGCAGTTCCCCGCGCCCCTAAAAGAAGGCGTCCGCAGTCGCCGTCGGGCGGGCTGTGCGGGTTTCGCCGTCTGGGGTGCCTGTTCGGTCGTATGGCGGGTGCGGGTTCGTTGTGGCTGGTCGCGCAGTTCCCCGCGCCCCTGGAAAGCGGAAGTCGCCGTTGGGCATGAGGTGCCCCCGGGCCTTGGGCGCTGTGGCCGCCCACGGCGGTAAGGGGACGGGGCGGGGGGTGTCCGCCCGCAGCGGCCGGCGTCCGACACGGAGTACCTCCAGGCCCGACAGCACCGCCGGACCGAGGACGGAGACCCCCCGACCCGGCCCCGACCCACCCACCGGACACAAGGCGCTACACACGCCCCCACCGGACCCGCACAGCGCGCCGCAGGCATCCACCCGCCCGCCGTAAAATCGAAGCACTGTGTCTGATTCTCTCAACGCCCCCGAAACCCCGCACGCCCCCGGCGTGCCCACCCGCCACACCCGGGCCAAGGGCGAGCCGCGCTTTCCGGACGGCCCCCAGGCCGACCCCGCGGGGTCGCACTTCGAGCGGCGGATCCGGAGTTTTCAGCCGCGGCGGAGCAGGGTGACCGCCGGACAGGCGGACGCGCTGCAGAGGCTGTGGGCGAAGTGGGGCCTGGACATCGACGGCCAACGGCTCATCGACCCGGCTGAGCTGTTCGGCAACGACAACCCCGTGTACCTGGAGATCGGCTTCGGGATGGGCGAGACAACAGCCCGAATGGCCGCCGAGGACCCCACCACGAACATCCTCGCCGCGGACGTCCACACCCCCGGCCAGGGAAACCTCCTCAACCTCGCCGACCACAACAATCTCACCAACATCCGCGTGGCCAACGGCGACGCGATCATCCTCCTCCGCGAGATGCTCCCGCCGTCCGCCCTCCAGGGCCTCCGCGTCTACTTCCCCGACCCATGGCCGAAGAAGCGCCACCACAAGCGCCGCCTGATCCAGCCGGAGTTCCTCGACCTCGCCGCCACCCGCCTCGCCCCCGGCGCGATCGTGCACTGCGCGACCGACTGGGAGCCGTACGCGGAGCAGATGCTCGACGTCCTCACGGCACACCCCGCGTTCGAGAACACCCAGGAAGACGGCGGTTTTGCGCCGCGTCCGCAGTTCCGGCCGCAGACCCGTTTCGAGAGCCAGGGACTGGAGAAGGGACATGTCGTGAACGACCTGCTCTTCCGCCGCGTACAGCACGGCGACCCACCCCCCACCGGCGCCTGAGGACCCGCGCTCCTGCGGGCGCCACCCCTGTCTCGCTAAGGTCGATGCTGTGGCCATCTGTCCCCCGTACCCGACGCCCCCCAGCGGCCCCACCGGCGAAGCCGGTACCCCCGCCGGCGGCGCGACGCCGCGGCACGCGCACTGGTGGCAGCGGACATGGGTGCGCTACGCCGCCCTGAGCACCCTGCTCGCACTCTCCGGCCTGGTCATCCTCGCCCTGGTCCGCGAACAGACCGGCACACAGGGGTTCCTGGTCGGTCTGGGCCTCGCGATCCTCCCCGTGCCGCTGCTCATAGCCACGTTCCGCTGGCTGGACCGGGTGGAGCCGGGCCCCTGGCGGAACCTGTTGTTCTCGTTCGCGTGGGGCGCCTGCGCGGCGGCGCTGATAGCGATCATCGCGAACAGTTTCGCGACGAGATGGATCGCCATGGCCACGGCGGACCCGTCCAGCGCCGACACCCTCGGCGCGACGGTGATAGCGCCGGTCGTCGAGGAGATCGCCAAGGCCGCCGCCGTCCTGCTCGTCTTCCTCTTCCGCAGACGGGACTTCACCGGGATCGTCGACGGCGTGGTGATAGCCGGGGTCACCGCGACCGGCTTCGCGTTCACCGAGAACATCCTCTACCTCGGCACGGCGTTCGGCACGGACCAGCTCAGCGGCGACAGCGGCATCGCGTCCGTCACCGCGGCGACGTTCTTCGTACGGATCGTCATGTCGCCGTTCGCGCACCCGCTGTTCACGGTCCTGACCGGCATCGGCTTCGGCATCGCCGCGCTCTCGGCGGAACGCCACCACGTGCGGCGCGTGGTGCTCCCCCTGTCCGGGCTGCTGCTCGCGATGGGCATGCACGCGATGTGGAACGGCTCGTCGACGTTCGGCGAGTACGGGTTCTTCGCCGTCTACGCGGTGTTCATGGTGCCCGCGTTCGGCCTGCTGACGTGGCTCGTCATCTGGACCCGGCAGCGCGAGCTGCGAACCGTGCGCGAGGAACTGCCCGCCTATGTCGCGGCGGGCTGGCTGACCCCGGCCGAGCCGTACGCGCTCGGCTCGATGCGGGCACGACGGCTGGCCCGGGAGTACGCCGTGCGGCGCGGCGGAAAACCGGCGGCGCGGGCGGTGTCGGAGTACGAGTCGTACGCGACGTCGTTGGCGTTCCTACGGCATCGGGGGCGCCGTGGCCGGGCGGGCGCCGATTTCGTCGTACGGGAACGGGAGTTGCTGCACGAGCTGTGGTGGCGCCGCGAGGTGGCGCGTCCCGCGCTGGACCACGCGGCGAGGATGACGGCACCGCCGGTAGCGGTGGCCGCGCCACCGTGGCCGGTGTACGGCGCGTACGGCTACGGCTACAGCCACCCCCACCCGGCAGCCGCCACCCGCCAGGCGATGCCGTATCCCGCGTACAACCCGTACCGGTCGTAGAACCAACGAAGAACCCGGCACCACCGAAAGACTCAGCCCCACCCCCGTGGCGCCCCGTGCCCAGCCTCAGGCAGACGCATCCGTCAGCCGAGCCACCTCCGCGTCCGTGAGGGTCAGTTCACCCACGCCCAGCAGCGCCGGCAGCTGTTCCACCGTGCGAGCGGAGGCGATGGGCGCCGCGATCGTCGGCTGCGCGGCGAGCCAGGCGAGGGCGACGGTGGCGACCGGCGCCTCGTGGGCCTGCGCGACCTCGTCCAGGGCGGCGAGGACCCGGCGCCCGCGCTCGGTCTCCAGGTGCTTGCCGGCGCCCCCGGCCGCCCGCGCGCTGTCGACCGTCGTACCGGGCCGGTACTTGCCGGTGAGGAAGCCGGAGGCGAGGGAGAAGTAGGGGACGGCGGCGAGGCCGGAGCGCTCGGCCAGCGACTGGAGGTCGCCTTCGTAGGTGTCGCGGGAGACGAGGTTGTAGTGGGGCTGGAGGGCGACGTACCGCGCGAGCCCTTCGCGCTCGGAGAAGGCGAGGGAGGCCTCCAGCCGCTCGGGCGAGATGTTGGAGGCGGCGATGTGCCGCACCTTGCCCGCCTTCACCAGCTCGTCGAGCGCGCCGATGATCTCCTCGACCGGCACTTCGGGCTTGTCGAAGTGGGTGTAGTAGAGGTCGATGTGGTCGGTGCCGAGGCGGCTCAGGGAAGCGTCCGCGGCGGCCTTGATATTGGCGGCGGACAGGCCCTGGAACTCGGGGTGCTGGCTGACCTTGGTGGCGATCACGACGTCCGACCGGTTGCCGCGCGCCTTGAGCCACTTGCCGATGACGGTCTCGGACTCCCCGCCCGAGTTGCCGTCGACCCAGGCCGAGTAGGAGTCGGCGGTGTCGAGGAAGTTGCCGCCGGCGGCCGTGTAGGCGTCGAGGACGGCGAAGGACTGGGCCTCGTCGGCGGTCCAGCCGAAGACGTTGCCGCCGAGGGAGAGCGGGAAGACCTCAAGATCCGAGGTGCCGAGCTTGCGGAGCGGGGATGAGGCGGAGAAAGCAGTCATGCTCCACATCAACACCCGCCCCGGAGGCTGCTCTTCCGCCCCGCCCGCAAACTCCCCGTAAACAATCCGTCCGGACGACCGACGAGGAGACGGCTGTTACGGGTTGAGCCCCTTGCCGCGCAGCCAGGCCATCGGGTCGATACCGGTGCCGGAGCCGCCGGTGTGCACCTCCATGTGGAGGTGGGCCCCGGTGACGTTGCCGGTGGCGCCGACCCGGCCGATGACGTCGCCCGTGTTGACCTTCTGGCCGACGCTGACGTTGATCGACGACTGGTGGGCGTACCAGATCTCGGTGCCGTCATCGAGGGTGAGGACGGTCTTGTAGCCGTACGAACCGTCCCAGCCGGCCTGGGTGATCGTGCCGGTGTGGACGGCCTTGATGAGCGTGCCCGTGGGCGCGGCGAAGTCGAGACCGGTGTGGTAGCCGGAGGACCACAGCGAGCCGGCCTGACCGAACGTGGACGTAATGGTGTACGAGGAGGTCGGCAGCGTGAACTGCTTGGCCAGTTCGGCGAGACGCTCGGCCTCGGCCTTCCTCTCGGCCTCTTCCTCCGCCTTCTTCTTGGCGGCGGCGGCCTTCTCCTTGGCCTCCTTCTCCGCCTTGGCGGCCGCGTCGGCGACCTGCTTCTCGGCGGCGGCCGCGGCTTCGGCGGCGGCCTTGCTCTCGACCTGGTCCTGCTGCCGCTCGGCCTGGGCCAGGATGCGGGAGCGCAGTGCCTCACCGGCGTCGGAGGTGCCCTGCGCGGTGTCCGCGGAGGTCGTACCGAGGGTGCTGAGGGTGGTCGTGGCGACCGGCTCGTCGTCGGAGTCGTCCGAGATGAGGGAGCCCACGGAGCCCAGGTCGGGCATGGAGATGGAGACCGGCGGCTTGCCGGTGTTGGCGCTGGCCATGCCGCCCGCGCCGACGGCGGCTATGACGCCGACGCCCAGGACGGTGGAGCTGCGGGCGAGTCCGCCACGCTGTTTGGCGACGCGATGCCGGCCGCGTACGGGGCGAATGGACTCCGCGGTGGGGTTCCACTCTCCCAAGGGGGCCTCGTCGTCGGCGCCGTAGCCGCCGTACACAAGGGTGCCGGAGTCACGCTGACCCGGAACGAACGGGGCCTCTGGGGCAGGCGGGTTGGACGCCACGTGGGCGTACTCCTTTCCTTCCTTATCGCCTACCGGGTTAGCTGACGGGTTCGGAGCAGGAAGGTCTCCTACGCGCGTATACCGACCGTGGTTCCACGGTGGCATCCGCGCGATTCACCCCAAGGGATGGTTCCCCGGTTCCTTGCAGGATTCGGCGCGTGAGCACGGAGCCGCCTCTTGTGACGGCTGGGACGACCGCGCTGCGTTATCGAACGTTAATAGACGCGAGGGCTCGATTCCAAGCTGTTCCGCTTGATCGTTAACGAAATCCGGCTGGACTTACGGGCCATGACCGGCAAAAAACGGGCGAGTTGACCACGTCTCAGAAGTCACACAGGAACTGACGGTATGTCAGTTGTTACCGGAGGAGACTTATCCCCTCACCCCTGGTGACAACGATCAAGGGCGTCACGGCGGACACAGAAAACACCTGAGGCCGGAACCCTTTCGGATTCCGGCCTCAGGCCTTCAGTAGCGGGGACAGGATTTGAACCTGCGACCTCTGGGTTATGAGCCCAGCGAGCTACCGAGCTGCTCCACCCCGCGTCGTTGAGACCACTGTACGCCATCCGCGGGACAGAAGTCGCATCGGTTGAAACCGGTGGCCTCAGCGCCCCGGGTTGCCGGCGTGCGTGAGGGTCTCCCAGGCGACGAACAGATCGTCGGTACCACCGGGCCGGGTCTCCTCCGCGAGCTTGTGCGCGGCGGGCACGGAGACATCGAGCCGCCCCTCCAGATGGTTGAGGGCCACCTCCAGATCCGGCCCCATGCTCCGCTCCACCTTCCCGCCGCACAGCCACGCGGGCGCGGACTCGCCCGCCTGGTAGCGCGAGTGGAAGGAGAGCGCGGCCTTCAGCCGGTCCTTGACCTCGCCGTACAGATCGACGCCCTGATGCCACGCGGTCTCGGCGATGTGCGCCGTGGCGGCGATGGAGTACCCGACATGCCTGAAATTACGGCAGGTCTCCTGCGAGACGCCGTCCTTGTACGTCGACTGCCGGAACCAGTACGCCGTCAGCTCCTGCGGGGTGTCCACGGTGCTCCCCCGCGGTGTCAGCGGCACACCACCGTCCTTCTCCACATAGAAGTAGGCGGGCACGCGCTCCCGGAACCGCTCCAGAGCGTGGTCGAAGACGTCGTGATCGTCGAGGAAGACGGCGATGCCGATGGCCGCGTCCGTCATCACCAGGTCCCAGTTGCCGTTGAAGTCCGGGACCTTCTTCGTCACCCCGGGCAGATACGCGGTGCGCAGCATGGTCTCGAACCGCCGCACCCGGTCGGCGGGCCAGCCGCCCCCCGGCGTGTGCCGCACGATCTCCGCCGCCCGCGCCCAGGTCGCCCCCGCCCACCCGGTCTGCAACCCGGCGTTCTCCCCGGTGTGCCGCCTCATCCGCGCCGACCAGGCGTCCATGATCTCCCTGGCCTTCACCGCGTGCCGCTGCTTGCCGGTGATGCCGAACAGCAGGGCCTGCGTGTACGCCGCGAGCGCGTCCTCCCGCTCCTCCACACACCCGTGCCCCGCCCTGTCCCCCGCCGGACAGTCCACGGCCGTATACGGCTCCGGCCGGTACCTGTACGCCCCGTACTTGCTGTCCCGCATCCCCAGATATGCCTTCAGCCACGGCTGCTTCCCCGCCGTGACCCTCTCCCGTACGACCCCCAACTGCCCCTCGCTCACCAGCACCCCCGGATGTGTGAACTCCACGTCCGCCGGCAACACCCTCGCCATCGTCCGCGCATCCGTCCCGGGGGTGCCGCAGGATCCGACGAGGCCGGCGACCAGGGCGACGGCCACGATCCCTACGGCACGTCTTCGGGCAAACCTCATCAGCACCTCCGCGGAACTCTTTCCGACCCAGCGTGGCCCTCCGGGGGTTGAGCCGCAGGGGATAGTGGGCCGTTCGGTCGGGTGCGTGGTGTTTGTGGCCGGGGTGTGTCGTCTGGGGTCGTGTGTCGGCTGCGGGTGGGTGGGGGCTGGTCGCGCAGTTCCCCGCGGGTGGGCTGTGCGGGTTTCGCCGTCTGGGGTGCCTTGTTCGGTCGTATGGCGGGTGCGGGTTCGTTGTGGCTGGTCGCGCAGTTCCCCGCGCCCCTAAAAGAAGGCAAGCCGCGGTTGCCGTAGGGCCGACTGTGCGGGTTTCGCCGTCTGGGGTGCCTGTTCGGTCGTATGGCGGGTGCGGGTTCGTTGTGGCTGGTCGCGCAGTTCCCCGCGCCCCTGGAAAGCGGAAGTCGCCGTTGGGCATGAGGTGCCCCCGGGCCTTGGGCGCTGTGGCCGCCCACGGCGGTAAGGGGACGGGGCGGGGGGTGTCCGCCCGCAGCGGCCGGCGTCCAACACGCAGCACAGCTAGAAGACACAGCACCGCCGGACCGAGGACGGACACCCCCCGCCCCGGCCCCGACCCACCCACCGGACACAAGGCGCTACACACGCCCCCACCGGACCCGCACAGCGCGCCGCAGGCATTCGTCAGGTGAGGAGGTGGTGATTGGGGGCCTTGGCGCGGGGCGCGTACTCGGGGAGGAGGAGGACCTCGGCGCCGGCGTCGGTGAGGAGGCCGTTGCCGTCAGCAGCGGGGACGAAGGTGTCGGGCTCGCGCCAGGCGGTGACGACGCGGTGGATGCCGGCGGCGAGGATGAGGCGAGCGCAGGGAACGGGCCGGGAGGCTCGGCGGGCGCAGGGTTCGAGGCTGGAGTAGACCGTGGCGGAGGGGAGCCGAGGGTCATCGGGGGCGATCTTCGCGAGGGCGGCCTCCTCCGCGTGGACCGCGACGTCACCCCCTTCGCGGGAGTACCCCCGCGCCAGCTCCGTCCCGTCCGCGGCCACCACCACCGCCCCCACACTGAACGCCGTACGCGAGGGCGGGCACAAAACCGCCAGGTCACAGGCGACAGCCAGCCAGTGCCGGTCCGCCGCGGACACCCCCCGCCCCACCCCCGGCGCGGTCGGCTCGTACCGCATCAGCACGACGTCCTCGATCCGCCGGCTCTCCACCAGCCGAAGCCGCCCACCCTGATACCCCCCGGGCCCGAACAGCCGAGGCGCCTCGGGGTCACCGACGAACAGCGGCGCCAGCACCAGCTGAAGCTCATCGGCGAGCCCTTCCCGCAGCAGCTGCGTATGGACCAGCCCACCCCCCTCGACCATGAGCCGCCGCACCCCCCGCACCGAGTACAGATGCTCCAACAGCGCCGGCCAGTCCAGCGCCGCCCCGAGCGGCACCACATCGGCGGCCACCCCCCGCTCACGGACAAGCTCCGCCCCCGCCGACGTCGTATAGACGACCTTGTCGCCCCCCGTGTGCCAGAACCTCGCGGAAGGATCAAGGTCACCGGAACCGCTCACGGTCACCTTCAGCGGATACTCCGGCAGCCCCGCGGCCACCCGAGCGGCCCGCCGCGCGGGCGAGTTGACCAGCAGCCGGGGATTGTCGGCCCGGATGGTCCCCGCCCCGACGAGGATCGCGTCGACGGAGGCGCGCACCTCGTCGACCCGGTCGAAGTCGGCAGGGCTGGACAGCAGCAGGCGTTCGGGCCCGGTGTCGTCCAGGTAGCCGTCGAGGGAGACGGCGGCGGAGAGGAGGACGTAAGGACGGGGCATCGGTGCGGCGCTCCCAGGCTGGCTGAACGACGAGGCGGGTCTTGGTTCAAGTTTGAAACAAACCTACACTGGCGGCATGACGACTCGCTGGCTCACCTCTGGGGAGCAACGCGCCTGGCGCGCGTACATCGCCGCGACGCACCTCCTGGAGGACACGCTCGACCGGCAGCTCCAGCAGGACGCCGGCATGCCGCACCTGTACTACTCCATCCTGGCCAATCTCTCCGAGACACCGGAACACGCCCTGCGCATGACGGACCTCGCCGAGAGCCTGAAGATCACGCGGAGCAGGCTGACGTACGCCGTGACCAGGCTGGAGAAGGACGGCCTGATCCGGCGGGAGAACTGCCGGTGGGACAAGCGGGGCAGCATCGCCGCGCTGACGGACGAGGGGATGGCCGTACTGGAGCGCACGGCGCCGGGCCATGTCGAGACGGTCCGGGCCTCGCTCTTCGACCATCTCACCGAGGAGCAGGTGGGCCAGCTGGAGGAGATCTGCACGGGCATCACACGCGCCCTGGAGGGCGAGACGACCCGCCCCGCGGCGGACGAGGTGCCCTGGCGAAGGCGCTCCACACCACCGTGCTCATGACGAACGCCCAGCCCACGACGCTCCCCCGACGAACCCCCAGCCCATGACGAACCCCACAAACAGGTTGCTTCAAATTTCAAGCATGGGGTAGGGTCCCCACCCAGAGAGCTGCTTCAAATCTGAAACAGCTGCGAACACGGACCCGGGAGAACCCACATGCCCGACCACGCCGCCACCACCGCAGCCGTCACCGCCACCGCCACCCCCCGCTCCCGAGTCCGCGTGCCGCTCCGCTTCCACGACGGCTACGCCGTCGACGCCGAACTGGTCACCTTCCACGGCCTGGCCGACGGCCAGGAGCACGTGGCAGTGGTCCTCGGCGACCCGGCCCCCGGCACCACCCCGCTGGTCCGGCTGCACTCCGAGTGCCTGACCGGCGATGTCTTCGGCTCGGCCCGCTGCGACTGCGGCCCGCAGCTGCGCGAGGCGGTCGAGCGCATCGCGGACCGCGGCGGAATCCTGCTCTACCTCCGCCAGGAGGGCCGCGGGATAGGCCTCTACAACAAGCTGGACGCCTACGCCCTCCAGGACCAGGGCCTCGACACGTACGCCGCGAACACCGCGCTGGGCCTGCCCGAGGACGCCCGTGACTACACGGCGGCGGCGCAGATGCTCCAGGCGCTCGGCGTCACGACCCTGGACCTGCTCTCCAACAACCCCGACAAGGCCGAGCAGCTCCGCGACCTGGGGATCGCCGTCCGCGACCGCGTCCCCACCGGCGTCTTCACCACCGCGCACAACGTCCGCTACCTGCGCGCGAAGGTCCTCCAGACCCAGCACACGCTGCCGCTGGGCGAGCTGACGGGCCTGCACGCGGGCTGAGTCACCCGGCGCTCCAGCACCCGGCGCTCTAGCTCCCAGCACCCCCGCCCCCGCTGCGGTGCGCCACATACGCCAGCACCGCCAGCACCCGCCGATGCCCACTGTCGCTCACCGGCAGCCCCAGCTTCAGGAACACGTTGCCGATGTGCTTGTGGACCGCCCGCTCGGTCACGACCAGCGTCCTGGCGATGGTGGCGTTGTCGTGGCCCTCGGCCATCAGCGCCAGCACCTCCCGCTCGCGCGGGGTCAGCGAGTCCAGTGGGGTGTCCCGGCGCCGGGTCAGCAGCTCCGTCACCACCTCCGGATCCAGCGCCGTCCCGCCGGCGGCCACCCGCTCCAGCGCGTCGAGGAACTCGTCCACCCGCCCGACCCGGTCCTTGAGCAGGTAGCCGACCCCGCTGCTGCCCCCGGCCAGCAGCTCGGCGGCGTAGGACTCCTCCACGTACTGCGACAGCACCAGCACCGGCAGCCCGGGCAGCTCCCTGCGCGCCTCCAGGGCGGCCCGCAGCCCCTCGTCGCGGAACCCCGGCGGCATCCGGACGTCGAGCACCGCCACGTCCGGCCGGTGCTCCAGCAGCGCCGGAAGGATCTCCGGCCCGGTGCCGACTACGGCCGCGACCTCATGGCCGGCCGATGTCAGCAACAGCACCAGACCCTCCCGCAGCAGGGCATTGTCCTCGGCGATCACCACACGCACGGCAACTCCACTTCGATCACGGTCGGCCCTCCGACGGGGCTGGTCACATCGCACGTCCCGTCGAGCGCGGCGACCCGGCGCCGCATGCCGAGGAGTCCCGAGCCACCACCGGCACCCATGGTCCCGTCGGCGCCGGCGGTCTCGTCGGCGCCGCCCCGGCCGTCGTCGCGCACGCGCACGGTGAGTCCGCGCCGGGTGCGGGCGAGCCGGACCTCGGCGGTCGGGGAGCCGCTGTGCTTGGCGGCGTTGGTCAGCGCCTCGGCGACGACGAAGTAGGCGGCGGCCTCCACGGCCGCGGGTGGCCGCACGCCCTCGTCCAGGCCACCGTCGTCGACGGTCACGGCGAGCCCGCTGCTCGCGGCGAGCGCCCGGACGGCGCCGGCCAGACCGCGGTCGGTGAGGATCGGCGGGTGGATGCCCCGCACCACGTGCCGCAGCTCCGTCAGCGCCTGTTCGGCCTGGTCCTGGGCGTCGTCCAGGAGCTTGCGGGCGGCGTCGGGATCACGGTCGTAGGCCCGTTTGGCGAGCCCGATGCGCATCGACAGGGCCACCAGACGGGCCTGGGCACCGTCGTGCAGGTCCCTCTCGATACGGCGGAGTTCGGCACCGTGCGCGGTGATCGCGTCGGCCCGGGTCTCCTTGAGCTCCTCGACCCGCGCGGCGAGGCGGGCCCGCGGGGAGGGCATGAGCAGGGCGGTCGACCAGCGGGCCTCGGTGTCCGCGAGCCGCGTGATCAGCGGCAGCACGACCGCCCGCCGCCGCAGCAGCCCGCACCCGACGCCGTCGACGACCAGCCCGAGGGGCCACAGCGGCAGCGCGAGGACGAGGAGAGCGCCGTAGACGTAGGAGGCGACCAGCCAGCGCAGGTCGACCAGCGTGCCGGGATCGCGTACGGCGGTCCGCAGGCGCTCGCCCAGGGTGCCGGTGATGGGCTGGTACGCCTCGGGGATCCGCCGGCCCGTCCACGCGGCCACCATGGTCCGCTTGGCCCCGGCGATCCGGCGGATCAGCAGCACGGTCTCGGGCAGCAGCCAGGCGCCGACGACCGCGAGGGTGCCGGTGGCGGTGAGCAGCAGCACGGTGATGAAGAGGTACAGCGCGAAGGTCATCGCCGCGACCACCGCGAGGTACCCGGTGGCCCTGGCGGCCTGCCGCACCGTTCTCCACATGCGTCAACGCTAGAGGACGGGTGAGCGGGCCGTCGGGGGAGCGTGCACCCGGACGGAGGTGTAGCGGGCTACACCCGACGCGAAAGCACCATGGCGGGCACCGGGCGCGAACGGCGCCTTGCGCACCCGTGGGGATTGCGAAGGTTTCGCGATCTTCCCGAGGAGACCGGCGGGTAACGAAGGTGCGTCGGTGGACCTGTGATGTTGCTCCTGTTTGCTTTCCTCACCCCCCAGGATGAGAGGAAAGCCGCCCATGGCCGACGAGATGGTGCTGCGCGCCCAGAGATTCATCAACAGCACCTATGGCGACGTACCGGGCATCACCAAGGTCGACGAGACCGGCGTGGTGACCTGGCCGACGCTGAACGCCCTGATCCGCGCCCTCCAGTACGAGCTGGGCATCACCGCCCTCGCGGACAACTTCGGGCCCACCACCCTGCGCACGCTGACCGAGAAGTGGCCGTCCATCGACGCGGGCTCGACCGCCCCGGCCAACGTCATACGGATCCTCCAGTCCGCCCTGTACTGCAAGGGCTACGACGGCGGGGACATCGACGGCACGTACGGCGCCCGGGTCGCCGCCGCCGTACGGGAGATCAAGGCGGACGCGGGTCTCGACGGGCCGTTCCCCGGGGACGCGGTGGTGCCCAAGCTGTTCAAGGCGCTGCTGACCATGGACGCGTACACGCTCCGGGACGGCGGCGACGACACCGTCCGCGCGGCGCAGCGCTGGATGAACGCCACGTACATCGGGCGGGCGAACTTCTTCGTCATCGCCTGCGACGGCCGCTACTCCCGGGACGTGCAGCGGGCGCTGATGTTCGCCGTGCAGTACGAGACCGGCATGACCGACGCCGTGGCGAACGGCGTCTTCGGGCCCGGCACCCAGGCCGGGGTCAGGAACAACCCCGTGAGCGTGGGGTCGACCGGCGCGTGGGTGCGGCTGTTCTCGGCGGCGATGGCGTTCAACCGGCGGCGCGGGGTCGCCTTCACGGACGCCTTCGACGCGCGGCTGGCCGTACGGGTGTGCGCCTTCCAGGAGTTCGTACGGCTGCCGGTCACCGGGAAGGGCGACTTCGCGACCTGGGCGTCCCTGCTGGTCTCCACCGGTGACACCACCCGTCCGGGCACCGCCGCGGACTGTTCCACCGAGGTCACGGCCGCCCGGGCCAAGGAGCTGGCCGCCGCCGGGTACGAGGTGGTCGGGCGGTATCTGTCGAACGTCGCCGGCACCAGCCTCGACAAGATGATCAAGCCGGGCGAGCTCAGGGTCATGGCCGACAACGGCCTGGCCTGCTTCCCGATCTACCAGACCAACGGTGCCGCCGCGAGCTACTTCACCGCCGCGCAGGGCACCTCGGACGCCGCCGACGCCCTCCACTGGGCCCGCTACCACGGCTTTAGGCCCGGCACCCGGATCTACTTCGCGGTCGACTACGACGCCGTCGACAGCGAGGTCGACTCGGGGGTCCTGCCGTACTTCCGGGCGCTGAAGGCCGCGGTCGACGCCGACGGCGCGGGCTACCGCACCGGCATCTACGGCCCGCGCGCGGTGTGCTCCCGGGTCGGCGGCGAGGGCCTGACCTCGGCGAGCTTCGTCTCCGACATGTCCACCGCGTACACCGGGAACGTGGCCTCCCCGCTGCCCGAGGACTGGGCCTTCGACCAGATCGTCACGCTCTCCGTGGGCAGCGGCGACGGCGCCATCGAGATCGACAAGAACATCGCCTCCGGCCGGGACCGCGGCCAGATCTCCTACGACCCGCCGGGCGCCGCGACCGACCTCGACGTCCGCTTCGACCTCTCCCGACGGGCGGTGGCCCTGGCCGACGTCCGCGCCTACCTCCAGTCGTGTGGCATCCCCGAGAAGGGCGCCGGCGACCCCACACCCACCTCCACCAAGGTCGCCCCGGGGGCGGCCGGCACCACCGAGGCCTTCGACACCCTCATCGCCTACGACGCCGTACTGACCGATCTCGCCCGCACCCTGCGGATGCGCAAGGCACTGATCGCGGCGAGCGTGCTGTGGGCGGCGCGCACCGGTACGACGCTCTCGCCGAAGGCGGCCGTCGCCGCCCGCAACCACTGCGTCCGCACGCGCATCCTGCGCGGCCCGATCCTCGACGCGAACGACCCGGCGGACCTGCGCGCGATGGGCCGGAAGCTGCGCGACGACACCACGTTCCGCGTCAACACCGTCGCCTACGCCCTCATCACCTCCGCCCACGACCTGGGCCTGCCGCGCCCGGGCCTGGCCGACACGGACCACAGCACCCTGCGGCTCCTGGACGGACCCGTCCAACTGGGCCTGTACCAGGTGCTGGAGAAGTACTACGCGCCCCTGCGCGCGGGCCGTTGACGGGCATCGCACACACACTCAGAAACGCGTCAGAGAAGCTCAGAGAAGAGAGCAGAGCACACCCATGGCAGCAACACGACGGCACTTCCTGCGCTCGGCGGTCACCACGGCGGTCGCGGTCGGCGCGGTCTCCGGTACGGCGGTGACGGCCTCCGCGAACGGCACGGAGAGCGGCACGGCGGCCGGATCGGCGGCGTCGGGCACGGCGTCCGGGACGGCGGCGGGCTCCGGCCCGGTCTCCGCCAACGGCTGGCCGATCGCCGCGGCCCCGGACGACGGCGGCAGTGTCTGGACGCGCCCGGTGCCCGGCACGGGCTTCGGCGTCGAGGTGGCGATCGGGGACGTGGAGACGATCCTCGTGCACGTCGTCCGCCGCTT
The DNA here is from genome assembly GCF_001685355.1 of Streptomyces lincolnensis. GTDB lineage: Bacteria > Actinomycetota > Actinomycetes > Streptomycetales > Streptomycetaceae > Streptomyces > Streptomyces lincolnensis. The sequence goes on from NZ_CP016438.1 coordinate 4,821,830, forward strand.
CCACTACGAGATCGAGGCCCTGCTCGACGGTGACGTGACCGGTTACCGGGCCCCGGCGACCACCAAGGGCTACGAGACCAACCACGCCTCCGGCACGGCCGTCGACATCCGCCCGGACTGCTATCCGGCGGGCGTGAAGGGCGGGTTCTTCGCGCCCCAGGCCGCCGTGATCCGCGACATCCTCGCGGACTGCGAGGGCGTGGTGAAGTGGGGCGGCGACTTCACCACCCCCGACGAGAGCCACTTCCAGATCGACGTCCCGCCCACCTCGCCGGCGGTCAAACGCGTCGCCGACAAGCTCCGCGCCTGGAACGCCTCCCCCGGCGAGGGCGCCGGCGTCGCCCGGGACACCCTGGACGGCGACCGCCGTTCGGCGGCGCGGGCGTTGCAGCGCAGGCAGGCGGCGTAGACGGAGAGCGGACACGGACGAACGGACACGGAGAACCCCGGGGCTCGGGCCCCGGGGTTCTGTGCGTCGTGGCGGGCCGGGTCAGCTGATGCAGAGCAGTCCGAGCACGCAGATCCCCGACGGCGAGGTCGCGGACGTGGAGCTGTCGGACTGCGAGGCCCCCGTGCCGGAGCCGGACGTCCCGGAGCCGGAGCTGCCGGAGCCGGAGCCGTCGGTGGCGGTGTCGGTGGGCGTCTGCGTGGGCGTCGTGGCGGTCGAGCCGGACGTACCCGACGTGCCGGTGGTGCCCGTGGTGTTCGTCGTGCCGGTGGTGCCGGTGGCGCGGGAGACCGTGTCGGCGACCGAGGCGACGGTGGAGCGGGCCGGCGAGGTGGACACCGTCGTCTCGCGAGGAGCGGAGGCGGAGTCCGTGCGGGCGGCGTTCGAGGTGGTGGTGCCCTGCGAGGCGGTGACGTACCGCCCGCTCTCGTGGCCGGCCGAGGCCGAGCGGGCCGGCGTGGACGTGGCGTGGCGGGTCTCGGGCTGGGTCCCGGCCGGGCCGGACACCTGGGCCGTCTGCTCCTCGACACCGGTGCCCGGGTCCACGGGGGCGGTGGCCGCCTGGGTGTGGTCGCCGGACTGCCGGTCCATCGAGGCCAGGGTCAGGCCGCCGCCGACGAGCGCGACGGCGGTCGCGACCACGGCCCGGCGCTGGTTCTTCTTCCACCGGGCGCGCTGGCGACGCCGTGCGGCCCGCCCCTCGGGCGCGATGGGCACACCGTCGGTGTCGACGGCCGGCTCACCCGTCTCGCCCGGCTCGCCCGCCTCGTCGTGGGGGCGGCCGTCGTACCAGGCGTCCCAGGCCGTGGAGTCCGGTGCGGCCGTCATGGCGACGGCGGCCGGGGCGGTCCGGTGGTCGGCAGTGGCCGGGGCGATGTCGGGGGCGTAGGCGCCGCACCCGGGGCACACCAGGGCGCCGTTGAGATGCCGACGACACGAGGAGCAGTAGTCCATTGCGGTCTTCCTGTATGGGGCCGCCGACCCCACCGGGCCGCGGCTCGGTCACGTTCGCACGTGGGATCGAGCAGCCAGTAACACTAACGACGCCTTCACAGAGCCATGTGCAGGTGATGTGAGACTCGTGCGGGGGTTCTCGGGGCACCCCGAAAATCGGGTAACGCGAGGCCGGACCCGCGACGCTGACCCATACGGACCGGAAGAGACGTACGACAGCGAAAAGGACCAGACCTGTGACACCCCAGCCGTCCGGAAGCGACCATCTGCCGGTCTACGAGAGCCTGGTGCGCGAGCGCGGCGACGCCGTGGCGGAGGCGCGCGTGGTCTCCGAGCAGGCGCAGCACGAGGCGTCGCAGGCGCTGAACTGGCACGGCGTGGCCCTGCCGGAGCCCGCGTCCGACACCAACGGCGGTCAGCTGTAACCCATTTGGCGGTTGTCCGGCGGTCGCCGACCGCCTGTTCCGCGTGCGCTAGAATCCTTTACCGAGTGCTTACGCTCTCCTGAGCATCGCTTTGCTCAGCCGTGGTGGGGGTCGGCGTTCTGCCGCCGACATGAGTCGAGGGGCGTGACATGGGTCGAATCATCCCTGTGCGCGTCGACAACGCCGCTCGCGACGGCGTCCCTGATACCGGCCGCACCCGCCCGCACCGCCGCCCCGTGCGCCGCGCCTGACGCCTGGCACTCGACGCCCGGCACCTGACGCCGCCCGGCGTGGCTCCGCCCGCGCCGTATCGAGCAGCGCCGCGGCCTGCGCATCCCGCGCCTCCCGGCCCGACCCACCCTCTTCTCCGACCCCTTGAGCCGTCGACGGCCCCGAGAGGCGGCCCCGCGCACCTGTACGCCGGTACGGCACCGCCGCCCCATCTCCTGCTCCGACGCACGGCCGAGGCACCCGCGAAGGCACAGACGCCGCCACCGAACCGACCGACGGAGGACAGACGCCCGTGCACCAGACCACCGCCATGCTCATCGAACTCGGGGCGATCATCCTCGTCCTGGGCCTGCTGGGACGCCTCGCCGGACGGGTGGGGTTCTCCCCCATACCCCTCTATCTCCTCGCCGGGCTCGCCTTCGGACAGGGCGGCATCCTGCCGTTGCAGGCCAGCGAGGAGTTCGTCGCCACCGGTGCGGAGATCGGCGTCATCCTGCTGCTGCTCCTGCTCGGCCTGGAGTACAGCGCGTCCGAGCTCGTCACCAGCCTGAAGACCCAATACCCCTCCGGCGCGGTCGACTTCGTCCTCAACGCGACCCCGGGCGCGGTGATGGCGCTGCTGCTCGGCTGGGGTCCGGTCGCCGCCGTCGCGCTGGCCGGCGTCACCTGGATCTCCTCCTCCGGTGTCATCGCCAAGGTCCTCGGCGACCTACGACGACTCGGCAACCGGGAGACACCGGTGGTGCTGGGCGTCCTGGTCCTGGAAGACCTCTCCATGGCCGTCTACCTGCCGATCCTCACCGCCCTGCTCGCCGGGGTGAGCCTGGCGGGCGGCACGGTCACCCTGCTGATCGCGCTGGGCACCGTGGGAGCCGTCCTCTATCTCGCGCTGCGGCACGGGCGGCTGATCAGCCGGGCGGTCTCCTCCGACAGCGCGGAGATGCTGCTGCTGGTCGTCTTCGGGCTCACCCTCGTGGTCGCCGGCATCGCCCAGCACCTCCAGGTCTCGGCGGCCGTGGGCGCGTTCCTGGTCGGCATAGCGCTCTCGGGCGAGGTCGCCGAAGGCGCCGGGGTCCTCCTCACCCCGCTGCGCGATCTGTTCGCGGCGGTGTTCTTCGTCTTCTTCGGCCTGCACACCGACCCGGCCGACATCCCGCCGGTCCTGCTCCCCGCGCTCGCCCTGGCCGCCGTCACCGCCCTCACGAAGATCGCCACCGGCTACTGGGCCGCCCGCCGGGCCGGAATCTCGGCCAAGGGCCGCTGGCGGGCGGGCGGCACACTCGTCGCGCGCGGCGAGTTCTCCATCGTCATCGCCGGACTCGCCGTCAGCACCGAACCCCGCATCGGCCCCCTCGCCACCGCCTACGTCCTCATCCTGGTCGTCCTCGGCCCCATCACCGCCCGCTGGACCGAACCCGCAGCCCGCCGCCTCACCAACCGCCTCCACCCCGCCCCCCGACCCACACCCCCGACCCCACCGACCACCGAACCTACGGAGGCGGTAGGGATGGGGCACTGACTGGGGGGCGGGCCGGTTTTACGCCCACGCCCGGACAGGGGTCACGGGCCAACCAGCCGAAGGGGACGGGTGTGGGCGTATGCCTGGGCAGCGGCCTGGGAGCGCCGATCCGACCGCGCGGAGCGGAGGTGGGGCACGCCCCGCGCAACGACGCGGGCCAGCCGCACGTGACTCCAGCAGCAGTACGGGCAGGCCACCGACCCGACCGCACGGGACGGACGTAGGGACACGCCCGCGCAGCGGCACGGGTGGGGCACTGAACGGGCCGGACGGGACGGGTGTCAGATCGCCCCGGGCAGCGGTACGGGCAGGCCGCCGACCCATCTGCGCGGGGCAGGGGTGTGAGGTCACGCCCCGCGCAGCGACGCTGGCCGACCGCCCGGCCAGCCGCACGGAACCCCAGCAGCAGTACGGGCAGGCCACCGACCCGACCGCACGGGACGGACGTAGGGACACGTCCGCGCAGCGGCACGGGTGGGGCACTGAGCGGGCCGGATGGGACGGGTGTCAGATCGCCCCGGGCAGCGGTACGGGCAGGCCGCCGACCCATCTGCGCGGGGCAGGGGTGTGAGGTCACGCCCCGCGCAGCGACGCTGGCCAACCGCCTGGCCAGCCGCACGGGACCCCAGCAGCAGTACGAGCAGGCCACCGACCCGACCGCACGGGACGGACGTAGGGACACGTCCGCGCAGCGGCACGGGTGGGCCATTGAGCGGGCCGGATGGGACGGGTGTCAGGTCACCCCCGCGCAGCAACGCAGGCCGGCCGCGTGGGACGCGTGCCGGATCATCCGGCAGCGGGTGTGGGCAAGCCGCCGAGCCAGCCGCGCAGGACGCGTTCCGGGTCAGCCCCCGGGCCACCGACCCGACCGCGCGGGACGACGGGCGTAGGAACACGGGTGGGCCGTCGAGGCGGCCGCATCCCGGATCACCCCGGCGGTGGTGCGGGGCGCGCCCCGAAGCAGGTCACTCCCGAGCCAGGATCGTCGCCGCCGTGTCCACGCCCTCTCGGGTGCCGATGACGATCAGGATGTCGCCGCCGGAGAGGCGGAAGTCGGGGCGGGGGGAGGGGATGGCTTCGGCGCGGCGTAGTACGGCCACGATCGAGACTCCGGTGTCGGTGCGCATCCGGGTCTCGCCCAGCAGCCGTCCGTTCCAGTGCGAGACCGCCGAGAGTTCGATCCGCTCGGCCACCAGCCCCAGCTCGGTGGTGGACAGCAGGCTGGGACTGTGGTGCGCCGGAAGCATCGCGTCGACGAGGGCCGCCGCCTCCCCGGAGGTCAGCCGTACGGAGAGCGCGCAGTCGTCCGGGTCGTCCCCGTGGTACGCGTTCAGCGTCCGGGCGCCGTCGCGGTGCGCGACCACGGACAGCCGGCGCCGCTCCCGTGTGGTCAGGTCGTAGCGGACCCCGATCCCCGGCAACGGCGTACTGCTCAGGCGCGGAGTCCCCACGTCTGCCCCCTGGCTGGTGTGAGCGTCGGTTCGAAGAGCTGTGGGTGCCACCCTAGCCAGCGTCCGGGTTCGGGCAACGGCGGTGCGCCGGACGGCTGGTGGGAGAATCCGTGTCCAGGCTCCACGCCGTGGTGGCGGCCGACGCCCGTGGGCATCGGGGAGGGCCGTGAGGAGGCGTGGAGCATGATCGAGCTGGTGTCCCTGAGGATCGGCGCGAAACCCGTTCCCCAGCCCGTCGCCACCCCGCTGGTGTGGGCCACGGCCTTCGGCGGCGCCCTGGCCCTGGTGGCCCTGCACAACGCGCTGATAGGCCCGAACAACCCCGGAACCGCCCTGGCCGCGCTCTCCCTGCTGGCCGCGCTGCTCGGCATCCACGCCCGCTTCACCGCGGCCCCCGGCACGGCCGTGCTGTGCTGGCTCATCCTCAACGGCTTCGCCATCCCGCCCGCCGGCACCCTCACCTGGACCGGCCACCGCGACACCTTCTGGCTCGCCTGTCTGTCCCTCGCCACCCTCGCCGGCACGATCCTGGCCCGCCTCGCGCACGCCCGCGCCGCGTACCGCCGGGTGACCCCGGGCCCGTAGAACAGCCCCCCGCACTCGCCCCACCGTCTAGGGCGCGCACCCCTGGGCCTCGCCCGCCGCCGGGAACCAGGACTTCAGGAACGCCAGGAGGGCGTCCCGGCGTTCCGGGGTCTTCGCGGGGACCGGGGCGTCGGCCTCCAGCTGGACCAGTCCGACGAACTGCCGCGGCTCGCCCTTGTACGTGCACGAGGCCATGGCCTTGGCCCCGCCGTCGGCCACCGCGGCCTTGTCCCCGACGCCCTGGACGAGGGCCGGCTCCCCGAGCCGCCGCAGCCCCCGGTCCCCCGGGGACACCGCGTCCGTACCCCGGTCCGTGATGTCCCCGGCGAGGTAGACCACGAGCGTGTCGTCCACGGTCACCCGGCAGGACTTGCTCCCCGGGCCCTTGTCCCGGCGGCTCTCGGTGAGCTTCTCGCCGTCGGGCAGCAGCGGCGAGAGCGTGTCGGCGTCCACCGGGACACCGCACACCCGGTCGGGCACGGCGTAGTCGCCGGACTCCCCGCACCCGGCCGCGGCGAGGGCCAGGGACCCGGCCACCGCGGCCGCCGCGAGCGCACGGGCGCCGCGGCGCCGGGCCGGTCGCATCGTCGTCGTCACTTGCCCGCCAGTCCCTGCGCCCGGTTGTTGCCGTCGAACGCGGCGCCGTTGATGTCGCTGGTGATCGTGTACTCGTCGCGGCCGTTCAGGCTGCCGGGATTGGCCGCCATCCACTCCCTCGCCAGCGCCTGGAGCTGGCCCTCGCGCTCGGTGAAGGTCTCGCCCTTCACCCGGGAGTTCTCCTCGTTGATGCGCGCCTCCTCGTCCTGCTTCCACGCCTCCACGGCGATACCGACACCCTTGTCCACCACGGGCCCGGCCACGGGGATGTAGCTGACCGCGGCGCCGACCCCGCTCTCGATGAACTTCGCGCTCCAGGTCGGGTTCTCCTTGTCGACCTCCAGCGCCTGGTAGCGCGCCTCCTCCAGGAAGCCCATGGTGGCGCCGGCCCGCAGCAGGGTCTGGCGCGGGTCGGCGGGCTTGTCGTTGTGGATGTCCCGGACGATCTCGTGGGTCAGGCCCTGGTTGAGCATGCCGTACGCGCCCTGGTCGCGGGAGATCTGCTTGGTGACCTCCAGGAGCTGCTTGCGGTCCAGCTGACGCGGGTCGTTCTCGTCGGTCGCGAGCGAGCTCATCGTGTGGTGCGTGGCGTCGCCGTGGTTCACCAGGATCTTGGCCATGTCGTCGCGGAACTCGGCCGGGAAGTCGTCCTTGGACTCGGCGAGGATCCCGAGGGAGCGGTCGAGGACCCGGCGGTGGTCGTCGGTGTGCTCGACGTAGCGGGCGTTCGGGTCGTTGGGGTTCATGCCCGTGCCGGCGGCGACGAGCGCCCGGCCGGCCGCGTCCTTGCCCTCGTTGGGGCCGTCGTGGAGCGGGCTGTCGTCGAAGTACGGCCGGTCCTTGAGCACCCAGCGCGCGTTGTCCTGCGGCTGGTCGTCCTTGAAGAACTCGGTGGCCGCGTCCGGGCTGTTGGACAGGGCGGTCATGAAGCCGGACATCGGGTCCAGGCCGCGCTCCTCGCCGATGAAGTTCGTCTTGAACGTCGGCTCCATCTGGTAGAGCCGGTCCGGGATCCTCATCTCCTTCTCCATCGCCACGAGCTTGTCGCCGTACTGGTTGAGGAACCGGTTGTCGTAGTCCCCGGTCCGCATCAGGTTGCTCATGATCTGGAAGCCGTAGACGTCGCCGCCGCGCTGGGTGAAGCGCTGGTCGCCCAACTGGACCATCTGGTCGGTCCAGTTCCGCATGGCCGGCGAGTCGGACTGGGTGGCTCCGGCGAGGGTGAGGCCGAGGTTCTTCTGGAACTCGGCGAACTGGTCCCTGCGGTCGTGCAGGAGCCTGCTGCCGTCCGTCGGATCGGACATGTCCGCCCAGAAGTCCATGGTGCCGCGCGGGCCCAGGGTCGTCGCGAACTTCTCCTGGAACAGCGGGTCGCCCCGGTGGGCGGCCATGAGGCGGTTGGCCTCGTCGAACTCCTCGGGCGACATGTCGTCGCCCTTCCTCGCCAGGTCCGCGACGCGCTGCGCGTCCTTGAGGGACTGCGCCGCCGAGTCGCGGTCCTTGAACGAGGCGTCGGAGAAGCCCAGTTCGGACTGGCCGACGATCGCCTTCAGGGCCTCCGCGGCCGTCTCGTCACTGGTGATGGCGTCGCCGAGGATCCTCGCCACCTCGTCGCGCAGCGCGGTGACGTCCTCCGGCTTGTGCTCGGGCGGCGTGTGGCCCTCGGCCGCGCGGTCCGGGTGGACGTTCATGGTGACGGTGAAGGAGCCGTTGCCGGTGTCCATGACGGTCAGGTTCTTCTTGAGGCCGTTCGCGATGGCCGTCTTGAGCCGCTCGCGGTGGCCGACGAGCTCGTCGTGGGTGTCCTGGAGGATGTTCCGGATCGTCTTGGCCTGGTTGTAGGCGTCGGAGAACTCACCGGCCGTCTTGGTGATGAACACCTTCGTCACCTGCGAGTTCACACCGGTCCAGTTCGCCTTGTCGGCGAACCCCTTGAGCCCTTCGGCGGCCTCCCGCTGCAAGGCCTCCAGATTGGTGACCAGGGTGCTCCAGTCGGTGACGGCCGTGGAGAGCTTGCCGAACTCACCGAAGCGGAGGGTGTTGAGGTTCATCGGCCCTCCGGGTTGTTCGGGTTCTCGTCGAAGCCCTGGTCGAGGGTCGCGATCGAGCTGACCTGACCGACGATGTGGTACTCGTCACCCTGGTGCACCTTGCCCGAGAACTCCATGTGATTGGAGATGTGCGCGCAGGCGTCGATCAGCGACCTGAGCTGCTTCTCCCACTGCTGGTCGACCCGCTCCAGCGCGCCGCCGAGCGCGAAGCCCTGGGTCTTCAGATCGGTCGCGGCGCTCCCCGTGCTCGCGTCCGCGACCTTGCCCTGACTGTTCAACTTGTCGAACAGCGCGAACGCCCGGTCCCCGATCGCCGCCAAATCGTCCTGGCCTACGGTCAGGTCACCGTGCGAGGTCTTGCTGTTGCCACCGCTGCCACTGCCCCCGTCGGGCGGCAACTGGTTGAGCTGCATCCTCGTGGACTGCCGCTCCGCCGCCTCCGCCTTCAGCTGTTCCCATTCGTCCCACGCCATGGCCCCCGTTACTCCTTGATCATTTAGCCGTGTCCGTCCCGACTCGTACCTTCTCTCAGAGGACGCACAGGAGCCATGTCCGACTTCACACTCGCCGCCATCTCCACACGGATTCCCCAAACCCACGACAGTCACCGGGATCAGGACTGCACCGTAGGACGCCCCGTTCCGGTGCGACTACTGAGACCTACGAGGTTGACGATGCGGGGGGGGGCCGCCGTGTGGCAGCGGATCGGCCGAACCGGCCGTGGAAAAGGGTGAGGGCCGCGCAGCATGTGCTGCGCGGCCCGGACGTGCACCCCGTGAGGGGTCAGGCGGTGGTGATGTTCTCCGCCTGAGGGCCCTTCTGGCCCTGGACGATGTCGAACGTCACGGCCTGGCCCTCCTGGAGCTCACGGAAGCCCGAGGAGTTGATCGCGGAGTAGTGCGCGAAGACGTCCGGACCGCCGCCGTCCTGGGCGATGAAGCCGAAGCCCTTCTCCGCGTTGAACCACTTCACAGTTCCCGTAGCCATAGTCATGCCTTCCAGTCGATGAACGCCTCCCCGGGATGGGAAGACGGAGGTGATCGCCCTGGTCCCTGCGGCACAGCACAGCAAAACGCCCACACCTGAGGCGTGGGCTTGAGGGAACTCCGAACCACGACAGCTGCCACAGACGCTACCCGTCCGCACACGCCGTCACCACAGGAAACTCCCACGTCGTATTTCGGCCACGTACGTGGGTGAGGGCCCGCCGGTGCCGGCGGGCCCGCTCACCTCAGGCCGCGGACGACGGCTTGGCCGATCCCTCGGCTCGGCGGTACTCGGCGTTGATGCGCTGCGCCTCTTCGAGCTGGTCCTCAAGAATGATGATCCGGCATGCGGCCTCGATCGGGGTGCCCTGGTCGACGAGCTCACGCGCACGGGCCGCGATACGCAGCTGGTAGCGGGAGTAGCGGCGGTGTCCGCCCTCGGAGCGCAGGGGTGTGATCAGCCGTGCTTCGCCGATGGCACGGAGGAAGCCGGGAGTGGTACCGAGCAGTTCGGCGGCCCGGCCCATCGTGTAGGCGGGGTAGTCGTCGTCGTCGAGACGGCCCAGCGACTGGTCTGCTGTCATCTCACCTCTCAGTGGAACGCGTGGAGGGGCCCTGATGCCGTGCGGCACCAGGGCCCCGAAGGAAATACAACACCATCTGCCGGCCCTAGTGCTGCACCGGCCTTCTGTTTCCGCACGGCCGTCCGATACCTCGACGGGGGTGCGGGGATCGCGGATGCGTGACCGGAGACCACCTGCCTATCGATGTCCTGCGGTACCCGGGACGGGTCTTCCTCCCGGGCGATCCTGATGGCGCTCGGATCCTCCGTTCTTCCCTCTTGAGCACTTGCTTGCCGAACAACTTCGGGTCCTGCTCACGGCGGCCCCTGGCCGTCGTGTGGGTACTGCATGCCCGGCAGTTCGTGTCTGCCGGGCCTCGCTCGATCTCGGCTACAAGAGAAACCGTAATGATCCGAGAGCCCAATGTCTACTCCAGCGAGCATAGATTTTGGCGGGCTCGGCGATGAGGTATCCCGATCGGCCGGTCTACGGATCCGGCGGGCGGGCCGACGAGTACACGCCCGCCCTGCCTCCGTGGCCCCACCGCCCGGGTCGCCCGGGCGGGCCGGAGCATAGAATCCGCTCTCATGCCGAAGCCTGACGAGCTGATCGTTGACATCGCCGCCCTTGTGGAGTCGGGGCAGAGCAACCAGATGTCCCTGACCGTGGTCACCGGTGGTGCTGTCATCACCGGTCGACTGGCTCCCGAAGCCGTGTGGCGGCAGAGGGTGTCGGAGGTCCTGACGGATTCCGCCCAACTGGGCGCGTTCTCCGCCGTGTTCAACACCACCGCGAAGAAGGAGGGGCCGCCCACGCATCTGCATTTCCATGTCGCCCGGATTCTCCAGGGCACGGTGGGGATCCCGGAGACGGGCGGGATGTACCGCATCGCGATCGAGGACGTCAGCGCCTGGACCGTGGGTGACTTCAGCTACTCGGACCACTGACCCACCAGAAATCTGAACCGTCGCCGTGCCGGGAAAGGCACGGCACGCAGTGAGGGCCCGACCGGCGCACGCCGGTCGGGCCCTCACTGCTGTCCGGCTCGCGCCGGACCCCTCGGTCAGACGGACGCCGGGGCGCCGAGCAGCGCGGAGGCCCGCAGGTACGGACTGTCGACGGGCTCGGGGGCGGCCTCGGGGAGAGTGCGGCAGGTGAAGCCGAGCCGGGACATGGCCCGCAGGACTTCACCGGCGCTGAAATCACGGCGGTCCTGACGGGTGATGACCTGGCCGACCTGCTTGACCGGGTAGTGGCGTCGCCCGATGATCACGGACTCGCCGGTGACCGGTTCCGGCTTGACGCCCTTCATGGATTCCAGCACGCCGCTCTTGGTCAGGTCGAACGGGAAACGGGCGATGACACAGCGCATGTTGCCTCACAGGGAGAAGGAGAGACGGGGCCGAACCGTGGTGAAGGCGTTCAGCCGGCCCGATGCCGTCGGCCGGTCGCCTTCCTGATCACAAGGGTTCTACGCGGCGGCAGCGACCGTGGACTGCCGTACGGATGTGCGCCGGGCCGTCGAAGCGGGGCGGCGCCGGCCGCGTGAGGTGGGGCGCTTCTTGGGGCGTTCGACCACCGGTGCGGTGATGACGACCGGGACACCGGTCGGCGCCTGGGCGCCGGTGATGCGGTGCAGGGCCTCTTCGCCGGAGCGGACCTGGGTGATGCACGGGACGATGCCCGCCGCCGCCATGAGCCGGGTCATGTCACGGCGCTGGTTCGGGGTGACCAGGGTGACGACACTGCCGGACTCGCCGGCCCGGGCGGTACGGCCGCCGCGGTGCAGGTAGTCCTTGTGGTCGGTCGGCGGATCGACGTTCACGACGAGGTCGAGGTTGTCGACGTGGATGCCGCGCGCCGCGACATTGGTCGCCACCAGCACGTTGACGTGCCCGGTCTTGAACTGGGCGAGGGTGCGGGTGCGCTGCGGCTGCGACTTCCCGCCGTGCAGCGCGGCGGCCCGTACCCCGCTGTTCAGGAGGTGCTCGGTGAGGCGGTCGACGGCGTGCTTGGTGTCGAGGAACATGATCACGCGGCCGTCGCGGGCGGCGATCTCGGTGGTGGCCGTGTGCTTGTCGGCGCCGTGGACGTGCAGCACGTGGTGCTCCATCGTCGTGACGGCTCCGGCCGAGGGGTCCACGGAGTGCACGACGGGGTCGCTGAGGTAGCGGCGCACCAGCAGGTCGACGTTGCGGTCCAGGGTGGCGGAGAACAGCATGCGCTGGCCGCCGGGGCGGACCTGGTCGAGCAGGGCGGTGACCTGGGGCATGAAGCCCATGTCGGCCATCTGGTCGGCCTCGTCGAGGACGGTGATGGCGACCTGGTCCAGCCGGCAGTCGCCGCGGTCGATGAGGTCCTTGAGGCGTCCCGGGGTGGCGACGACGATCTCGGCACCACCGCGCAGCACGCTGACCTGCCGGCCGATCGACATCCCGCCCACCACGGTGGCCAGCCGCAGCTTCACGGCGCGGGCGTACGGGGCGAGCGCGTCGGTGACCTGCTGCGCCAGCTCACGCGTCGGTACGAGGATCAGTCCCAGGGGCTGCCTGGCCTCGGCCCGCTGTCCGGCCGTACGGGCCAGCAGCGCCAGCCCGAAGGCGAGGGTCTTGCCGGAGCCGGTGCGGCCACGGCCCAGGACGTCACGGCCGGCCAGGGAGTTCGGCAGGGTCGCCGCCTGGATCGGGAACGGTACGGTCACGCCGGCCGAGCCGAGCGCGGTCAGCAGCTGCCCGGGCATGTCGAGATCGGCGAAGCCCTCCACGGCGGGCAGCGCGGGGGTGATCGTCCTGGGGAGGGCGAACTCCCCCTGGATCGCGGCGGGGCGACGGCTGTGACCACCGGAACGGTTCGGGGCCGACGAGCCGAACCGGCTGCCGCCCCTTCCGGAAACGGCATTGCCGTTACGGGTGCGGGAGAAGCGGTCGTTCGTGCGTGTGCGGTTCATGTGGGATCTTCCTCGATGCGGCGCACATATCAAGGAATCCTCGCAGCGATGAGCGGCACGGAGAATTGCAAGAATGGGCCGGTGGGACGCAGAAATCGAATCTGGCCGACGGGAAACCCGTACGGGCGCAGGCTCTGAAATGAGTGACGCGATGGGGATGAATATCCGGGGCGTCTGCCGCGGTGGTGAAACCACCGCGGGAAATGCGAGCAGCTGGGGCCCGCACCCCGAAGGATGCGGGCCCCAGCTGCGAAGTACGCGTCAGCGTCAGGCGAGAACGATGTTCTCGGCCGTCGGGCCCTTCTGGCCCTGCGCGATGTCGAAGTTCACCTTCTGGCCCTCAAGCAGCTCGCGGAAGCCCTGGGCGGCGATGTTCGAGTAGTGGGCGAACACGTCGGCGCCGCCACCGTCCTGCTCGATGAAGCCGAAGCCCTTTTCCGCGTTGAACCACTTCACGGTACCAGCAGCCATGTCATATCTCCTTGGGGGCAGTGTTCGGGATCCACAGTGCGCGAATTCCGCGTCGCCGCGATGATCACCCCGCCCGAGAAAAACCGGAAATACTTCGGGAACCACAACTGCAACTGAGATCGACAGTAGCACACCGCAACGGCCCGTGTGCGGTGGAGAGTCCCGTTCTATTTATCGCGACAAAGAATCTGTCCGCGCATTCCGTCAAAACCTCACCTCACGGGTACAGATATTGATTCCCCACCCGCGATGCCGCCGGTGTTATCGGATGGGGCGACGACGGGAGCGCTGGGACCAGCGCGCGGCGGTGAGGGCCAGGGCGGCCACCAGGACCACGATGCCGATGATCAGCAGGTAGCCCAGCCCGTCCGCCGCGACTCCGATGATTCCCAGTACGACAGCGACCAGAACGAGAAACAGCAGGAGAGCCATGACGCGAACGCCTCCCTCGGGCCGTGCGTGACGGAGTGACGGACGGTCAGCGGCGCGCGAGCTGCCGCTCGCCGCCTGCGCCCGTCCGGTAGGGCATGTCGTAGTGCTGGAAGATCGCTTCCTCCTGCTCGGCGGGCAGAACGTCGTCCACCCCGAGCGAGGGTGCCTTCTTCACCACGGCCTTGGCGTAGGTGACCTTGACGTAGCCGGGCCCGAGAGTCGCCTCGTCCAGGGGCACGAAGGTCAGGTGGTGCCGGGTGGGAAGTCCGACGCGGACCGTGGCCATGGCCGGTTCGTCGGTGGCGGTGTCGACGTAGACCGCCTCGAGTACGCCGATCTTGTGGCCCTTCGGGTCGACGACGTCGCAGTTGCGCCACTCTCGGATATCGGCTGCGTGGATCATGCCCTGCCTCCTGAGCCGTCGATCAGGACCGGTACGAGCCCGGTACCCCGTTCTTCCAGGTTAATCCGGGAGTCACCGGGGTGTACCGGTGCGGAAGCACTCAGGACACGGTGCGCACGCATGACCGAGGCACCGCGCGGTACTCACGGACGTGAAGCACGGCGGCCGTCGGCCGCCGGAGCCCGGCACTCCGCGCACCACCCGAGGAGGTGGCTCACATGACGGAGCCGAACGGTTCAACTCTGCGGAAGCCCGGTCCGGATGAACCCCGCGCTCGCCTGGGCACGGAGCTGCCGGACGCGTCGGAGCCTCGTGGCAAAACGACCATCGCGGACGGCGTGGTGGAGAAGATAGCCGGGATCGCCGCACGGGACGTCCCCGGCATCCACGCGCTGGGCGGTGGCTTCACCCGCACCATGGGAGCCATGCGCGACCGGGTGCCAGGTGGGCACGCGAGCGCCGGGCGCGGCGTCAAGGTCGAGGTCGGTGAGAAGCAGACCGCCATCGACCTCCAGCTCGTCGTGGAGTACGGGACGAGCATCAGCGACGTCGCCGCGGACGTCCGGGAGAACGTGATCGCGGCGGTGGAGCGGATGACGGGCCTGGAAGTCGTCGAGGTGAACATCGCGGTCAACGACGTCCACCTGCCGGACGAGGACGACACACCGGAGACCGGCGAGGGGCGCGTGCAGTAGGGCGATGTGCCGCTGGTGAAGGCCCCTCACCGGTCCCTCACCGGCGACGCCCGCTTCGCCGAGGGGACCAGCCGGCTCCTACGCCGGCCATGTGCACCGCGAGGAAAGCGAGCCCGACGAACATGAGGCTCGTCGGACTGAAGACCGTCTCCGTGGACGTCTCGGTGACACGGATGATGAAAGCGATGACGAAGAACGCGCCCGCCACGAATGCCAGCATCTTTCTTCTCCTGCCGATGGACGGCGAACCACCGGCGACCCCGGCGACCGCACCGCTGTCAACCGGTTTCCCCGGACCCGTCACACGAATCCTGCCCGGGCTCGACGATCTCCAAGGCCCCGCAAAAGCAGCGAGCCCCGGTCCAGACGCACTCTGGACCGGGGCTTCCGGTAGGCCCTGTGGGACTCGAACCCACAACCAATGGATTAAAAGTCCACTGCTCTGCCAATTGAGCTAAGGGCCCTCGGCGATGTTGCCTCCCCGAGCATAGCCGCCGCAGGCCGTGTCGCCGATCGGGTATCGGTGACACGGGCCTGTCGGCGGTTGGATCGTGAGGGGAGTGTTACGGATCCACCGGTTCGGGGGCATTCGCGCGGGCGGCCTCGCGGGCCAGGGTGCGTTCGTGGTCGGGGTTGAGGAACCAGTGGCGGGCGGAGGCGAACCACCAGGTGGCGGCGGAGCCGAGGACGACGAGGACCGCCACCGGGGCGTAGTTGAAGGTCTCCCAGGTGACCGGGGAGACCTGCGGCAGCATGAACAGGACCGTGATGACGCCGACCCACGCCACCGCGACCAGCCCGATCGCCCGCGACCAGCGGCCCAGATGCCACGGCCCCCGCTCGAACTCCTCCCCCTTGCGCAGCCGCAGCAGCGTGGGGATGACGTAGGCGATGTAGAGGCCGATGACGGCGATGGACGTCACCGCCGCGTAGGCGGTCACGTTGATGAGGTAGGGCAGGCCGAGGACCAGGGCGCCGCCCGCCGCCAGCCACACCGCCGCGACGGGGGTGCGGGTGCGCGGGCTGACCGTGTGCCAGACGTGCGAGAACGGCAGCGCGCCGTCGCGCGAGAAGGCGTAGATCATGCGGCTGTTGGCCGTCACGGAGGCCATGCCGCAGAACAGCTGGGCCCCGATCACGACGAGCAGGAGCAGCTTGCCGGCGGTCGCGCCGAGGGCGTCCAGGAGGATCTGGGCCGGCGGTGCCCCCGTGGGCGAGGAGAGCGCCCCGTCGTAGGACTGGATGGCGAAGGTGAAGCCCAGCAGCAGGACGAATCCCGCGATCCACGACGTCCAGATGGACTGCACGATGCCCTTCGGGCCGGCCGTGGACGCGTCGTGCGTCTCCTCCGTCATGTGGGCGGAGGCGTCGTAGCCGGTGAAGGTGTACTGGGCCATCAGCAGGCCGATCAGGACGACGTAGACCCCGCTGCCCCAGCCCGTGTTGTTCACGAACTCGCCGAACACGAAGGACGCGGACTGGTGCTGGTCGGGGGCGAACGTCAGCGCGCCCACGATCACCGCCACGCCGACCACGTGCCACCACACGCTGACGCTGTTGAGCAGGGCGACGATCCGCACGCCGAAGGTGTTCAGCAGGCCGTGCAGGACCAGGATCCCGGCGAAGAGCAGGATCGTGCGGCCCGGGGTGACCTCGAAGTCGAACTGGAGGTTCAGGTAGGCGCCCAGGAAGGACGCCGCCCCGAAGTCGATGCCCGCGGTCACCGCGACCTGGCCCAGCACGTTGAACCAGCCGGTGAACCAGGCCCAGGCGGCCGCGGTCCGCGGCGGGGCCAGACGGTGCGCCCAGAAGTACAGGCCCGCCGAGGTCGGATAGGCCGAACAGATCTCGGCCATCGCCAGCCCGACGAACAGCGTCATCAGGCCGACGGCCACCCAGCCCCAGGTGATCACGGCCGGGCCGCCGGTGTTCATGCCGAACAGATACAGCGTCAGGCAGCCCGACAGGACCGAGATGATCGTGAAGGAGACCGCGTAGTTGGAGAACGCCGACATGCGGCGGGCCAGGACCTGCGTGTAGCCGAGCTGGGCAAGCCGTTCCTCGTCCGAAAGACCCGAAGGCCCGGACTGCCCGCTCTCTATGGCGTCATCTGTCATGCCCCCAGCGATTCCCACACCGGGGGCGTGACACACGTCACAACTTGGCGAGAAAGGAACCCTCCGGAAAACCCTCTAGAAGAGGCCCTTGTAGCCGCCCCAGCCGGTGGCGATCCTCGTCCGCGCCCCGAACGACCCCTTGCCGTCGCCGTTGTTGCGGAACAGGTTGCCCGCGGTGTCCCGGGCGACCAGGTCGTTCCTGCCGTCACCGGTGAGGTCGCCGACGCCGACGATCACGTTGTACGAGGTCCCCCAGTCGGAGAAGACCTTCACCCGCTCCTTCACCTGGCCGGCCCCGGTGCCGTCGTAGCGCCACAGCGTCCCGGCCCGGTCCTGCACCAGCACGTCCCCGAAGCCGTCGCCGGTCAGGTCACCGGCGCCGACGATCTTCTTGTACGTCGCCCAGCTGCGGATCTTCACGCCCGGCTTGAGCTTGCTCGCCCCGTCGTTGGCGAACAGATAGACATCCCCCGTCGAGGCCTTGCGGGCCAGCAGATCGGTACGGCCGTCGCCGGTCAGGTCGCCGGGGGCGGTCAGGACGTTGTAGGCGTTCCAGCCGGTGCCGAGGGAGGTGTGGCTGCTCGACGGGCCGTACGACGCCCCGCACTTGCCGGCGTAGCGGCGCAGTTCGCCGTTCGGCATGCGGACCAGCATCTCGGCGCAGCGGTCCTTGCCCATGTCGCCGAAGGGAACGGCGACGGTCCCGGCGGGCCACCCGGACCCGCTCTGCTTGAAGTCGAAGGTGCCCTTGCCGTGGGTGTACTGGAGGCTCAGCGTGCCCGAGGAGTTGAGGGTGACCAGCTCGCCGTAGGCGTACCCGCCCTGGTCGTGGTGGCCCTGGCGGCCGCCGGTGAGCCCGAACCTGCCGCTCGTGGTGTACGTGCCCCCGCCGTCCGCCGCGGTGGCGGTCAGGGTCCAGGTCTTGGGGCCGTTGTACGCGTACGCGCCCGACTCCGTCTTCCCGTCCCAGGCCAGGTCGATCTGCGTACCGCTGCCCTTGAGGGTGCGGTCGGTGCGGCCCTGGACGTTCTTGACCGTGAAGGTCCAGTCGGCGGGCTTGTTCAGCTGCCAGGTGCTGTTCCAGGTCATGTTGCCGCTGTAGCGGCCGGCGGCGTCGAAGTCGCTGTCGTCCAGGTCCGACTCGATCTTCCCGAGCGACTGGGCGGGCACCCCGCTCGGCACGGTCCGGATCGCGTTGTCCGTGCCGACGTAGGCGATGCCGCCGCCGAACTTGTCCACCGCCCAGGTCAGCCGCCGCTGGTCGGCGGTGTTCCCGGCCGGCAGGTCGGCGATCTCGCGGGCGGCGGCGGCCGTACCGGAGTGGTAGTCCGTCAGCATCAGTTTGCCGGCCGCCCGGTCGTGCCGGACGAGGTAGCCGTCACCGACGAGGGCGGGCCCGGACGGCACCTTGATGTTCTTGCGGGCCGTACGGTCGTACACGCCCGCGGCGCCGGTCGGACCGCAGTTCCAGTAGAGCCAACGGCCGATGACCTGAAGCTCCTTGACCGTGCAGGGGGCGCCGGTGGAGACGGTCGCGACCGTCTTCTTCCCCTCCAGGTCGTACTGGGTGACGACACCGTTGCCGGAGCCCGGCGTCCACAGCGCCGAACCCCACACGGAGGCGGCGGTGATCGGGCGGGTCAGGCGGACGTCCTCGGCGCGGTACCGGTTCACGGCGTCGACGTACTGCTTGCCGGTGGAGGCAGCGGTGTAGACGAAGTAGCGGCCGGTGGCGTCGACGAAACGGCCGCCGGTGACGTCCGGTTCGGACGCCGAGTGGTAGCTGTTCGGCTCCAGCCAGATCTGGGCGCGCTCCTTGCCGTACTCGTCGACGCGGAAGTAGCCGACGCTCTGCGTACCGGTGGCCCGCAGTAGCACGCAGTCGCCCGCGTCGCACGGCACCCGCTTCAGGTGGGTGCCGTCGGCGAAGCTGCCGGCGTATCCGCGGGTGTCCTGCTGGAGAACCGTGGAGCCGTCGGGCGAGAGCTGCCTGCCGACCACGTACTGCTCACCGTTCGGCCGGTACTCGACGGTGGTGAGATATCCGGCCGCGTAGTCGAGGCCCCAGACGCCGTCCGTCGTGATCGGCGTCGGGGTGGTGTCCGCGGCCGCCTGGCCCGCGGTCGTCAGGGTGCCGGCGCCCAGAGCGGCCAGCGAGACAAGAGTGAGTGCGATCCGGGCACGCCGGGTCAAGGGTCCCTCCCCAGGGAAGTCAGAAAAGGCGCGGCGGCAGGCCTCGTCGTCTTTCCCCCTCGGCCACGTTCCACCACGCGATGCACCGGATGTTAACAACGGTCACACAGGTTGCGGTAGTCGATAAAACGTGCGAAAAGGGCCCGCACGACCGAAGTCGTACGGGCCCTTCTCAGCTCACGCTGTGTCAGCCGTTGCGCTTCCAGCGCGGCTTGTCGTCGCGGCGGCCGAAGGAACCGGTGCCGGTGCCGGTGCCGCGGTGGTCGTCACGACGGCCGGAGGGGCGGTCGTGGCCGCCGGAGCGGAAGCCGCCGGTGGGGCGGTCGCCCTGACGGTCACGGTTGAAGGGACGGTCGCTGCCCCGGTGGGTGGACGGACGCTCGTCACGGCGGTCGCGGCTGAAGCCACCCGAGGGGCGGTCGTCACGACGGAAGCCGCCCGAGGGACGCTCGTCACGACGGTCACGGTTGAAGCCACCCGAGGGACGGTCGTCACGACGGAAGCCACCCGAGGGACGCTCGTCACGACGGTCACGGTTGAAGCCACCCGAGGGACGCTCGTCACGACGGTCACGGTTGAAACCGCCACCCGAGGGGCGGTCGTCACGACGCTCGAAGGAACGGCCACCACGGTCGTCACGACGGTCGTCACGGCGGAACCCGCCCCGCTCGCCGTCCCGGCGGTCGCGGTTGAAGCCGCCACGGTCGTCACGACGCTCGAAGGAACGGCCACCGCGGTCGTCCCGACGGTCGTCACGGCGGTCGTCACGACGCTCGTAGTTGCCCCGCTCGTCACGGCGCTGACGCGGCTGCTCGTACGCGGGACGCTCGGCGGGCTGCTCGGCGACCACGGCCTCGGCCGCCGCCGCCGACGCCACGGCCTCGGCCACCACGGCCTGCGCCTCGGCGACCGCCGTCTCCGGGTCCTCGCCCCGCTCGCGGGCGGCCCTGGCGACCAGACGGTCGGCCTCCTCGCGCAGCTCGGTCGCGCGCCGCTGCGCCCGCTCCAGCTGCTTGGTGAGGTGGGAGACCTCGCGCTCGGCCTGCTGGGCGGCGTTGGCCGCGGACTCCGACTGGACCTCGGTCATCGAACGGGCGCCGGTGATCTCGGCGACCTCGGGCTCGAAGGCCGTACCGGAGTTGATGATGTGACGCCCGGCGTCGACGCCCGCGTCCTCCATCAGCCGGAAGATCTGGCGGCGCTGGTGCGGCAGGGACAGCGACACGACCGTGCCGGTACGGCCCGCACGGGCGGTACGGCCGGCGCGGTGCAGGTAGTCCTTGTGGTCGCCGGCCGGGTCCACGTTCAGGACCAGGTCGATGCCGTCGACGTGGATGCCGCGGGCGGCGACGTCGGTGGCGACGAGCGCGTTGACGTAGCCCTTCTTGAAGTCCTCAAGAACGCGGGTACGCGCGCCCTGCGTCATACCGCCGTGCAGCGCGTCGGCCTTCACACCGGCGTCGCACAGCTGCTCGGCGATGCGGTCGGCGCCCAGCTGGGTGCGGACGAAGATGATGGTGCGGCCCTTGCGGGAGGCGATCGCGGCGGTGACCGGCGCCTTGTCCTTGGGCTTCACGATCAGGATGTGGTGCGACATGGTCGTGACGTTGCCCTGGGCGCTGTCGACCTCGTGCGTGACCGGGTTGGTCAGGTAGCGCTTGACCAGCGTGGAGATCTCGTTCTCCATCGTGGCCGAGAACAGCATCCGCTGGCCGCCGCCCGGGATCTGGTCGAGCAGCTCGGTGACCTCGGGCAGGAAGCCCAGGTCGGACATCTGGTCGGCCTCGTCGAGGACGGCGACCTCGACGTTCTCCAGGGAGCAGGCGCCGCGGCTGATGATGTCGCGCAGACGGCCCGGGGTGGCGACGAGGACGTCGACGCCGCGCTCCAGGGCGTACATCTGGTTGCTCATCGACGTACCGCCGCAGACGACCTTCATCTTCAGGCCGAGCACGTCGCCGTACGGCTGGAGGGCGTCCGCGACCTGCATCGCGAGCTCACGCGTCGGCGTGAGGATGATGCCGCGGGGCTTCTTCTTCTCGGTGTGGCCGCCGGACAGCTTCGTCAGCAGCGGCAGACCGAAGGAGAGGGTCTTGCCGGAGCCGGTGCGGCCACGGCCGAGGATGTCCTTGCCGGCCAGGGCGTCCGGGATGGTCGCGGCCTGGATCGGGAAGGGGGAGGTCACGCCGTTCTGCGCGAGCTTGCGCACGACACCCTCGGGGAGGCCGAGACTCTCGAACGTGACCTCGGGAGTGTCCTCGGTGCCCTCGTTCTCGGGCACGACGACGTGATCAGTACTGGAAATGGACATGCGTAAGCGAAACCTTCCGGAGTCTCGTCGGCACGCGCCCGTCAACTCCGTGATTTCGCAATACGACCGCCTCTATGCGGTCAGCCACGGCAAGGGAGAGAACGCGCCACGCGGCGCTCTCTGCAATGGCGCCGGGCAATGGGATCAAACGATCTACCACCATACGCACCCCCCACCCCCGAAGGCAAACCGAGCCCGGGAGTCGTGGATCACACATGGTTCACATCGCGTTTCCCACCGCACCGACACACACAGTTGTCAGGACGCACTCGAACCAACAAGCCGCAACCGCCCCTTTGTTCCCGCGGAACCACGCCCGGTGACACGGGTCCTACACCGGTGAACCCGCCTCCGGCGCCGGCTCCCGCTGGGTGAGCTGCGGCTGGGTCTCCGGGTGCGCCGAGGACGACGGCTCGGCGACCGTCGGGGTGGGCGTCGGCGACACGGGCGGCTCCTGCGTGGGCGTCGGCTGCGGCTCCACCGTCCGCGTGGGCGTCGGCTCGGCCCTGGTGGGCGTCGGCGCTCCCGGCTTCGGGGGCTTGTCCGGCTTGGTCCCCGCCGAGGCGGAGGCGCTGACCTCGGCCGACGGGGAACCCGAGGGGGCCGCCGACTCCCCCTTGCCCTTCTTGTGCCGGCCCTGACCGTGTTTTCCGTCACCGGCCGCCGCGCCGAGGCCCGAGCCGCCGCCCGACACCGCCGTCCCGCCGTCCGGCTCGGCACCTCCCCGCTGCCCGGCCGAGTGCGAGGGCTCGGCGCGCTTGCCGCCGTCGCCGTCACCCACGCTCATGCAGCCGGCGGCAGCGGCGACGGCCATGACCGTGGCGGCGAGACGAACGGGTACGTACAAGGGGCGCACGAGGCCACCTCCGAGGGTGGGGTGAAGGAGTCAACCCGTTCAACTCCCGCCGCCCACAAGAGGACACGCGACCGGTATCCGACGGCGCACGCCGACGGCGCCACCGGCTCACCCGTATCCGTCAGCCGCCTCCGATAGCCGTACCCGTCACCCGTACCCGAGCGCGTGCAGCCGCGCGTCGTCGATCCCGAAGTGATGGGCGATCTCGTGCACCACCGTCACCTCCGTCTCCGCGACGACCTCCTCCCGCGATCCGCACATCCTCAGCGTCGGCCCCCGGTAGATCGTGATCCGGTCCGGCAGCACACCGGCGTACCACTCCCCCCGGTCGGTCAGCGGAGTCCCCTCGTAGAGCCCGAGCAGCTCGGGATCGTCCGCGGGCGGCTCGTCCTCGACGAACACCGCGACGTTGTCCATCAGCCGCGTCAACTCCGGCGGAATCCGGTCCAGGGCCTCGGCGACCAGTTCCTCGAACTCCTCGCGCGTCATCTCCAGCACAAGCCCATTGTCCGGTACGGGACGGACGTACGAGAGTCATGAGCACGCCCGCATATCCGTACCCGGACTTGGGCATACGGGACCAATGGTCCGCGTCCCCCTCGCCGCCCGGAACACCGTGAACCAACTGCGCAAGACCCCGCGTGCCCTGGTCCGCCACTACCGCACCCGCCGTCCCCACCCGACCGTCGAACTCGTCCACCATCCGCACCCCTGGTCCCGCGCCCTCGGCCTCGTCACGGTCGTCGTCCTCGGCGCCTGGCTGGGCCTGCTGATCGTGGGCAACGTCCGGGTGCCCGTCGGCCCCATGAACACGACGATGACGCTGCGCCCGTCCCTCACCGGCGGCACGAAGATCAACGTCTCGCCGCTCGGCGCGCTCCAGCTGGACAGCCACCACGCCCCCGTCCGCCTGGACGTCAACGTCGACCAGCTCGACCCGGTCCGCTCCCAGGCCCTGGTCGACCACCCCGAGCGGCTCTCCGGGCTCCAGGACGAGGTCACCCGGGACGTCGGACACGGCACCCTCGACCTCGCCGTGCGCTCCTGCGTCGCCGTCGTCTCCGGCGCCACCGTCCTCGGCCTCGCCGTCTACCGCCGCCCCCGCCGCGCCCTGGCCTGCGGCGGCCTCGCCCTGACCCTGCTGGCCGCCTCGGGCGGCACCGCCTACGCCACCTGGAACCCCGGCTCCGTCCTCGAACCGCGGTTCTCCGGCCTGCTCTCCTCCGCCCCGTCCCTGGTCGGCAACGCCCGCAGCATCGTCACCGAATTCGACGTCTACCAGAAGGAGTTGGCCCGCCTGGTCACCAACGTGACCAAGCTCTACGACGCCACCTCCACGCTCCCCGCCTACGCGCCCGACCCGACCACCATCCGCGTCCTGCACGTCTCCGACATCCATCTGAACCCGGCGAGCTGGAAGATCATCGCCTCGCTGGTGGAGCAGTACAAGGTCGACGTCATCGTCGACTCCGGCGACACGATGGACCACGGCACGGCGGCCGAGAACGGCTTCCTCGACCCGATCGAGGACCTCGGCGCGCCCTACGTCTGGGTGCGCGGCAACCACGACTCCCAGGTGACCCAGCGCTATCTGGAGGGCCTGAAGAACGTCCACGTCCTGGACGACGGCAGGGCCCGGACGATCGCCGGCCTGCGCTTCGCCGGCATCGGCGACCCCCAGTTCACCCCCGACCGCTCCAGCCGGCCCGACACCTCGCAGTCCCAGGAACTGGCCGGCGCCCGCCTCGCCGCCGCCCTGCGCGACCAGAGCACCGCCGGCACCCCGGTCGACATCGCCGTCGCCCACGAGCCCGCGGCGGCCCGCATGGTCGACGGCACGGTGCCGCTGGTCCTGTCCGGCCACCTCCACCACGAGGAGATGGAGATCATGAAGAACGGCACCCGGCTGCGCGTCGAGGGCTCCACCGGCGGCAGCGGCCTGCGCGCCATCGAGGGCAAGTACCCCGACCCCATCGAGGCCTCGATCCTCTACGTCGACCGCGACTCCCGCCGCCTCCAGGCCTGGGACGCCATCGAACTGGGCGGCCTCGGCCTGACGACCGCCGAGGTCAGCCGCCACCTCGCCGAGGAGAACCAGCCCGGCGCGAGCCCGTCACCGTCTCCCTCGCCCACCTCCCCGTCACCCGGCTCCCCCAGCCCCACGACCGGCTCCCCGTAAACCGTTTTGGCGATCCCTCCCGGCATCCCATATGCTTCTCAAGTCCCCGACGCGCCGCAAGGCGCCCAGGCGGGCCGATAGCCCTCATCGTCTAGCGGCCTAGGACGCCGCCCTTTCAAGGCGGTAGCACGGGTTCGAATCCCGTTGGGGGCACATCATCGCTCTGCGTCGATCAGTCGACGCAGCCGCGGGGTATTGAGCGCGACCGCCATACCAACCGCGAGGACACCTCCCGTACAGGCACTCCAGGCCGTGTTCCGCCGCCTGGGGTGCCTCGTCCTGTCGTATGGCGACTGCGGGTTCGTCGTGGCTGGTCGCGCAGTTCCCCGCGCCCCTGAAAAGCAGCAGCCGCCGTCGGACATGAGGCCCCCCCCCGGACAGTGGGCGCTACGCGAACCCCCACCGGAGCCGCACAGCGCGCCGCAGGCATCGCCCCCAGCCCCCACATCCTGCTCGTTTTCAGGGCACCGCTCATCCTCTGATACGCTGCTCCAGCGACGTCACCCCAGCTGACAACGCCCTCCACCCCCATCGGTGAGAGCGGCGGAAACTCGGTGGGGACAGGCGAAACGATGTGCGACACTGGGATCACCGGTCAGCACAACAGCAAGGTCCTGTGGAGCAGTTTGGAGTGCTCGCCACCCTGTCAAGGTGGAGGCCGCGGGTTCAAATCCCGTCAGGACCGCTGAGGTTTCTCCGGAAGCCTCGTGGCTGGGTAGCTCAGTTGGTACGAGCGTCCGCCTGAAAAGCGGAAGGTCGCCGGTTCGACCCCGGCCCCAGCCACAGCCAAGGCCCCGATCTCCGGATCGGGGCCTTCTTCGTTCCCACGGGCCCACGGGTTCGTTCCCACAGGCACCCGCGGCAAAAGCGTTCGCCAGGAATTTCCCGAGGATGAGATCCTGGATCGCGTATGTCTACGCACCCTGCCCCCGCCCCCGGTCAACCGGCTCTCGGGGATCTCGCCGCCCGCCTGACCGAGCTGTCCCTGCGCGACGCGCACCGGCTCGGGCGCAGGCTCGAAGGCGCGCGCCGGATCCGCAAGCCGGACGCCCTGGCCGCCGTTCTCACCGAGGTCGAGGCGGAGGTCGCGAAGGCCGAGGAGCGGATGGGCGCGCGGCGGACGCGGGTGCCCGCGGTGAGCTATCCCGAGCAGCTGCCCGTCAGCCAGAAGAAGGACGACATCGCGGCCGCCATCCGCGATCACCAGGTCGTCATCGTGGCCGGTGAGACCGGCTCCGGCAAGACCACACAGATCCCGAAGATCTGCCTGGAGCTCGGACGCGGCGTCCGCGGCATGATCGGGCACACCCAGCCCCGCCGTATCGCCGCCCGCACGGTCGCCGAACGCGTGGCGGAGGAGCTGGACACCCCGCTGGGCGAGGCCGTCGGCTGGAAGGTCCGCTTCACCGACCAGGTGAACCCGGAGGCCACCTTCGTCAAGCTGATGACGGACGGCATCCTGCTGGCCGAGATCCAGACCGACCGCGAACTGCGCGCCTACGACACGATCATCATCGACGAGGCCCACGAGCGGTCCCTCAACATCGACTTCCTGCTCGGGTATCTCGCCCAGCTGCTGCCGAAGCGGCCGGACCTGAAGGTCGTCATCACCTCCGCGACCATCGATCCCGAGCGCTTCTCCCGGCACTTCGGCGACGCCCCGATCGTCGAGGTCAGCGGCCGGACGTACCCCGTGGAGGTGCGGTACCGGCCGCTCCTGGAGGAGGCTGTGTCCGATTCCGGGGGCGACGACTCCGACCGCGACCAGATCACCGCGATCTGCGACGCCGTGGAGGAGCTCCAGGGCGAGGGCAAGGGCGACATCCTCGTCTTCCTCTCGGGTGAGCGAGAGATCCGGGACACCGCGGACGCGCTCAACAAGAAGAACTACCGGTTCACCGAGGTCCTCCCCCTGTACGCCCGGCTCTCGCACGCCGAGCAGCACCGTGTCTTCCAGCAGCACACCGGCCGCAGGATCGTTCTGGCGACCAACGTCGCCGAGACCTCGCTGACCGTCCCCGGCATCAAGTACGTCATCGACCCCGGCTTCGCCCGGATCTCCCGCTACAGCCACCGCACCAAGGTCCAGCGGCTGCCCATCGAGCCGGTCTCGCAGGCCAGCGCCAACCAGCGCAAGGGCCGCTGCGGCCGGACCAGCGACGGCATCTGCATCCGGCTGTACAGCGAGGAGGACTTCGAGGCGCGTCCGGAGTTCACCGACGCGGAGATCCTCCGGACGAACCTCGCCTCCGTCATCCTCCAGATGACCGCGGCCGGCCTCGGCGAGATCGAGAAGTTCCCCTTCATCGACCCGCCGGACCACCGCAACATCCGTGACGGCGTCCAACTCCTCCAGGAGCTGGGCGCGTTGGACCCGGCACAGAAGGACGTACGCAAGCGGCTCACCCAGACCGGCCGCAAGCTCGCGCAGCTGCCGGTCGACCCGCGGCTGGCGCGCATGGTCCTGGAGGCCGACAAGAACGGCTGTGTCCGGGAGGTCATGGTCATAGCGGCGGCGCTGTCCATCCAGGACCCGCGTGAGCGCCCCGCCGAGAAGCAGACCCAGGCCGACCAGCAGCATGCCCGCTTCAAGGACGAGACCAGCGACTTCCTCGCCTATCTGAACCTGTGGCGGTACGTCCGCGAGCAGCAGAAGGAGCGGGGGTCGAGTTCCTTCCGCCGGATGTGCAAGCAGGAGTACCTGAACTTCCTGCGCATCCGCGAATGGCAGGACATCTACTCCCAACTGCGCACGGTCGCCAAGCAGATGGGCATCCATCCGAACGAGGACGACGCGGCCGACCAGAGCGTCCACGTCTCCCTCCTCGCCGGTCTGCTCTCGCACGTCGGCATGAAGGACGTGAAGGACGGCAACAAGAACGAGTACCTGGGCGCCCGCAACGCCAAGTTCGCGATCTTCCCCGGCTCGGCGCTGTTCAAGAAGCAGCCGCGCTTCGTGATGTCCGCGGAACTCGTGGAGACCTCCCGCCTCTGGGCCCGCGTCAACGCCAAGATCGAGCCGGAGTGGGTGGAGCCCCTCGCGGAGCACCTCCTCAAACGCACCTACAGCGAGCCGCACTGGGAGAAGGACCAGGCCGCGGTGATGGCGTACGAGAAGGTCACGCTGTACGGCGTGCCGATCGTCGCCCAGCGGAAGGTGAACTACGGCCGGATCGACCCGGAGACCTCCCGCGAGCTCTTCATCCGCAACGCCCTGGTCGAGGGCGACTGGCGCACGCACCACAAGTTCTTCGCCGACAACCGCAGACTCCTCAGCGAGGTCGAGGAGTTGGAGCACCGCGCCCGGCGCCGGGACATCGTGGTCGACGACGACACGCTCTTCGACTTCTACGAGCAGCGGGTGCCCGACCACGTGGTCTCCGGCGCCCACTTCGACTCCTGGTGGAAGAACAAGCGGCACGAGCAGCCCGACTTCCTCGACTTCGAGCGGGAGATGCTCATCCGGGAGTCGGCGGAGGCGGTCACCAAGGACGACTATCCGGACTCCTGGCGGCAGGGCCCGCTCAAGTTCCGGGTCACCTACCAGTTCGAGCCGGGCGCGGACGCCGACGGTGTGACCGTCCACGTCCCGCTCCAGGTCCTCAACCAGGTCACGGACGAGGGCTTCGACTGGCAGATCCCGGGCCTCAGGGAAGAGCTGGTCACCGAGCTGATCCGGTCCCTCCCGAAGCCGATCCGCCGCAACTACGTGCCGGCGCCGAACTTCGCGAGACGGTTCCTGGAGACGGCGGTGCCGTTGCAGGAGCCGCTGACGGTCACGATGGCCCGTGAGCTGAAGCGCATGGTCGGAGTGCCCTTCGAGGCCGAGGACTTCGACTGGTCCAGGGTCCCGGAGCATCTGCGGATCACCTTCCGGATCGTCGACGAACGGCGGCGCAAGCTGGCCGAGGACAAGGACCTCCAGGCGCTGAAGCTCCAGTTGAAGCCGAAGGCACGCCAGGCCCTGTCCCAGGCGGCCGCGGCGACCGCGGAACGCCGGGGCGGGGAGTCCCTGGAGCGCGCGGGACTGACCGACTGGACGATCGGCTCCCTCACCCGGGTCTTCGAGACCCGCCGGGCCGGCCAGCCGGTGAAGGCCTACCCGGCACTGGTGGACGACGGCGACACCGTCTCCGTACGCCTCTTCGACACGGAGGCGGAGCAGGCGGAGGCGATGTGGAAGGGCACCCGACGGCTGATCCTGCGCAACATCCCGGTCAACCCGGCGAAGTTCGCCTCGGAGAAGCTGACGAATCCGCAGAAGCTGGCGCTCTCGGCGAACCCGCACGGCTCGATCCAGGCGCTGTTCGACGACTGCGCGAGGGCAGCGGCGGACAGGCTGATCGGCGACTTCGGCGGCCCGGCGTGGGACGAGGAGTCGTATCGGAAGCTGTACGACAAGGTGCGCGCGGAAATCGTCGACACCACGGTCCGTACGGTGGGCCAGGTGCAGCAGGTGCTGGCCGCCTGGCAGGCCTGTGAGCGCCGTCTGAAGGCCGCACGGAGCCCCGCCCTCCTCCCGAACCTCCAGGACGTCCGCAAGCAGCTGGACGCGCTGGTGAAGCCCGGGTTCGTCACCGAGGCGGGGCTGCGTCGCCTGCCGGACCTGATGCGCTATCTGGTGGCCGCGGACCGGCGCCTCCAGCAGATGCCGACGGGCGTCCAGCGGGACACCACGCGCATGGAGAAGGTCCACGAGATGCAGGACGAGTACGCCTGGCTCCTGGAGCAGATGCCCCAGGGCCGGCCGGTCCCCTCGACCGTCCTGGACATCCGCTGGATGATCGAGGAACTCCGCGTCAGCTACTTCGCCCACGCCCTGGGCACGGCGTACCCCGTCTCCGACAAGCGGATCGTGAAGGCGATCGACGCGGCCGCGCCGTGACCACCCGTGCACCCTGGGTGAGTTCGCGCAGCGGGCGCCCGCTCCTGTACAGTCCTTCTCGCAGCGCAACGCACGAATAGCGCCGCGAAACCTGGTCCTGTGGAGCAGCTTGGAGTGCTCGCCACCCTGTCAAGGTGGAGGCCGCGGGTTCAAATCCCGTCAGGACCGCAGTGAAAGCAAGGGCTCGCCCCCGACAGGGGATGCGGGCCCTTCTTCATGTGTCACCACCCCCGCCGCCCGCCACCCTGCCAAGGTGGAGGCCGCGCCCGCGGCGCAGCCGCAATCAGACGCAGCAAATCTCGTCAGGACCGCAGTGAAAGCAAGGGCTCGCCCCCGACAGGGGTCGCGGGCCCTTCTTCATGCGCCCCCGCCGCCCGCGCCCGCCACCCTGCCAAGGCGGAGGCCGCGCCCGCGGCGCAGCCGCAATCAGACGCAGCAAATCCCGTCAGGACCGCAGTGAAAGCAAGGGCTCGCCCCCGTCAGGGGTCGCGGGCCCTTCTTCATGCGCCCCCGCCGCCCGTGACCGCCACCCTGCCAAGGTGGAGGCCGCGCCCGCGGCGCTGCCGCAATCAGACGCAGCAAATCCCGTCAGGACCGCAGTCAATGAGAGCCCGGATCTTCGGATCCGGGCTCTTTTGCGTGCTCAGGGTGCCTGTCCGGCTGCCCGTGGTGCCCTCGGGGCCCCTCACGCCTTCTTGACGGCGTCCGCAGACCCCGGTACCCAGAAACCAGGGCCCGCTTCCCGGAGGTGGCGTATGGCGGCTTCGGTCAGGCACGAGACGCGGGCGTTGCTCCGTGCGCACCTGTCGGCCGCTTCCTCCTTCGGCCATCTGACGCGTCACTGCCCGATCTGCCATCGCCTGCTGCGGCTGGCGATGGATTCGCCCCCGCAGGCGGCACAGGGGCCCGAGGAGCGCGTCGCCGAGGACGAGAGCCCCGCCGGCGCGTGACGGTCGCCGGTCTCAACGCCCGTTCCGGCGTGGGGAGGTGGAGCGCATGCTTCCACTAGCGCACGGGGAACGGGAGCAACAAGGACTCCGGCATGTGACGGGTGTCACCGCATGAGTTTTGGAAACCGCGGTACTTACGCCTCACCTACAACTGGTCAATTTAATATGTGCAATTGCACCAGCCGCAGAGGCCGCCCACAGGAGATCCGACACCCCTCCCCAGACTCCGACAGGGCCGCTCACAGAGCCGCCCACCCGCCCACGTTCCGCGCACAAAAAAGATCGCGCTGGACCCGGCGGAGTCCAGCGCGATCGACGACGCACCCTTGTTGCTTGCTCGGAAAGCCCCGAGAGGCTTGGGCGTGGGCTCTGTTGGGGCAGCACCCGCGTCGCTTGTAGCCAGGGTTCGGACGCCTCGACCAGTTGGGGGACCAGCCGATTTGCCCGGTATTCAGTTGTTCAGGCTGTTCAGGCCTCGCTGCGCTGCTGCGGGATACCCGCGAGCAGAGCGCGGACCTCGGCCTCGCGGTAACGGCGGTGCCCGCCGAGCGTGCGGATGGACGTAAGCTTGCCGGCCTTCGCCCACCGTGTGACCGTCTTGGGGTCGACGCGGAACATGGTGGCGACCTCAGCCGGGGTCAGCAGCGGCTCGGCATCAGGGGTGCGAGCGGTCATGAGCGGCCTCCTCGGGAGAACCGAACCATCTCGGTTCTTTCCTCTAAATTCTGCACCTTGACCCGCGTTGCCCGAAATGGCGGACGCGAGTCGAGTCGGTTATAGGACGAACGGCTTGTCCTCGGCACTACAACTACACCATCTGTCCAGCCGCGTCGGCCAAACCTATGGATTTGCCCCCCAGACGTTCATCGGCGACGGAAGCCGATGGACCATGCCATAGCGGACAGTCACGCCACTGTGACGATCAGTCACAGAGCGATCAGGAGTCATCAGACCCCCCAAAGATGGATCCTCCCCCGGGATCCTTGTCCTATTTTGGCATGAGGAGGGGCAAGGGACGCAAGGGCCGCGTACGTGCGGTCCATCACGCTTGACCCACACTTGAGACGAACGCCCGGATCGGGACCTACGTCCCTTGTTGGGGAAATCTCAGGAACTTCACGTACCTCAGAGCGAGGACGAAACCCCAAAACGGGCGTCAGGTCAAACGTCAGTTCGTTACCTGGGTCGGCCCATGGCCGGTTTCGGCCACTTGACGGCCGCTTCGGCTCGGTTCGCCTCAGTTCGCCGAGCGCCGGTCCCGCACCGACCGCCAGCGCTCCACGACCCGCCCGTACGCCTCACCCGCCGTGACCCCGTCGCCGTGCCGGAGCGCCTCGATGCCCTCGGCCACGTCCGCCGCCGAGTGGTCGTCCTCCAGCTCACCGACAGGCAGCACGTGCACCAGGCCGCCGTAGTCGAGCTCCACCAGGGAGCGCGGGTGGAACTCCTCCAGCCAGCGCCCGACGTCGATCACGCCGTCGATGAGCGGTCCCTCGTCGACGGACTCCTTCAGGGCTCTGAGGGCCCGCGCCACGCGCCGCCGGGCCTGCACCATGGGCGTGCGGTAGCGCAGCGTCGGCGGGGTCTCGGCGGAGCCCTTGTCGAACCGCCGCTCCTCGTCGCCGACGAGCACGAACCAGTTCAGCGGCACCTGCCAGGTCGCCGTACGGATCCAGGGCCGGGCGTCCGGGTTGCGGGCCAGCCAGCGTTCGTAGTCCTGGGCCGCCTGCCGCCGTACGACGGGAGGCAGCACGGCGTCCAGGACGGGCGGCGGGAGCTCCTCGGTGAGCTCGTCCAGGGCCTGCCAGCCGCGCAGCCGGGTGCGCCACGGGCAGACGCACACCACGCCGTCCACATCCAGCACGAACGCGTCGGCGCTCTCGTGCACCGGCACCGGGATCGGCGGGGTGGGCAGCAAGTCGGCCAGGGAGCGGCGCAGTTCGTCCTGGTACGAGGGACGGTCGGAGCGCCGGGCGTAGCGCGCCCAGTGGCCGCGCTCGGGCTCGGGGAAGGCGGCCAGCGGCTCGTACACGCGCAGATAGGTCGTGTACGGGACGATCACCGAGGACACCTTGGGCACGCCTGCTCCCTCCCCCTCCCGCTGCCAGGAAAACCTGCGGAACCCGCACACGAACGAGCGGGAAAACTATGCAAATCGTCGCACGGACGTACCCCGGTCGTAGATGATCCTGAGCACTGCACGGATGGCGGGCCTCCCAGGCTCTAATCTCATCCTCACAGCCCCCGCCACCCACACGGGAGCTGATCTCCACCCGCCGCAATTTACTCAGGAGTCACCACAGTGACCGACGTAACCGGCGCACCTGCTGATGTACTGCACACCCTGTTCCACTCGGACCAGGGTGGCCATGAGCAAGTCGTGCTCTGCCAGGACCGCAAGAGCGGCCTCAAGGCCGTCATCGCCCTCCACTCCACCGCCCTGGGCCCCGCGCTCGGCGGTACGCGTTTCTATCCCTACGCGAGCGAGCGGGAGGCCGTCGCCGACGCGCTCAACCTCGCGCGCGGGATGTCGTACAAGAACGCCATGGCCGGTCTCGACCACGGCGGCGGCAAGGCCGTGATCATCGGTGATCCGGAGCGCGACAAGACCGAGGAACTGCTGCTGGCTTACGGCCGCTTCGTGGCCTCGCTCGGCGGGCGCTACGTCACCGCGTGCGATGTCGGCACGTACGTCGCCGACATGGACGTCGTCGCACGTGAGTGCCGCTGGACGACCGGGCGCTCCCCCGAGCACGGCGGCGCCGGCGACTCCTCTGTACTGACCGCCTTCGGCGTCTACCAGGGCATGCGGGCCTCCGCGCGGCACCTGTGGGGCGACCCGTCACTGCGCGGCCGTACGGTCGGCGTCGCGGGGGTCGGCAAGGTCGGCCACCACCTCGTGGAGCACCTCCTGGACGAGGGCGCCCGGGTGGTGATCACGGACGTACGGCCGGAGGCCGTGCGGCGGATCGCCGACGCGCACCCCTCCGTGGCAGTCGTCGCCGACACCGACGCCCTCATCCGCGTCGAGGGACTCGACATCTACGCCCCGTGCGCGCTGGGCGGGGCCCTGAACGACGACTCCGTGCCGGTGCTGACCGCGAGCGTCGTCTGCGGGGCCGCCAACAACCAGCTCGAACACCCCGGAGTAGAGAAGGACCTCGCGGACCGCGGGATCCTCTACGCGCCGGACTACGTGGTGAACGCCGGCGGTGTCATCCAGGTCGCCGACGAACTGCACGGGTTCGACTTCGAGCGGTGCAAGGCCAAGGCCGCGAAGATCTACGACACCACGCTCGCCATATTCGCACGTGCGAAGGCGGATGGGATTCCACCGGCCGCCGCGGCCGACCGGATCGCCGAGCAGCGGATGGCGGAGGGACGCGGGACACACTGAGGGCCCCTTCCCGGGTTTGGCCGGTACCTGTCGGCGCACACTTAGAGAGAACTCTCACGTTCGTCGGCGGGTCGGCTGCCAAGAAGTGGTTAAAATCGCGGTTGACCAGCGGGGAAAGGGCTCCCCGAGGGTTCTGGGGCCAGGCGCGTCCTGCGGGCGACGTACCGTATGGGCGTGGGCTCAGGTACCGTGGAAGCCCTACGGACCGGTCTCTCCATGGAGAGTCCGTTCCAGATCATGAACGCGTGTCAAGACTCTGGGGCCACCGAGCCCCGTATCCGAGGGGGTCGAGCCATGGGGCGCGGCCGGGCAAAGGCCAAGCAGACGAAGGTCGCCCGCCAGCTGAAGTACAGCAGCGGCGGGACTGACCTCTCGCGTCTGGCCAATGAGCTGGGCGCTTCGACTTCGAGTCAGCCGCCGAATGGCGAGCCGTTCGAGGACGACGACGAGGAAGATGACCCGTACTCCCAGTACGCGGATCTCTATAACGACGATGAGGACGAGGACGACGAGTCCGGTCCCACGTCCCAACACCGCCGCGGCGCTTGACGCATCAGCTGTGCTTGACCCGGTCCGGTAGTGGTCCACACCACCGGACCGGGTTTTGCGCTGCCTGTCAGGCGTAGTCCCCCACCAGTTCGGCGCCCGTGGTGTGGTCGCCGCGCTCGGTGATCTCGCCCGCGACCCATGCCTCGACCCCGCGGTCGGCCAGGGTGGCCAGGGCCACGTCCGCCGATTCCTCGGGGACGATCGCGATCATGCCGACGCCCATGTTGAGGGTCTTCTCCAGCTCCAGGCGCTCGACCTGACCCGTCTTCCCGACGAGGTCGAAGATCGGGTCCGGGGCCCAGGTGGAGCGCTCGACGGTCGCGTGCAGGGCGTCGGGGATCACGCGGGCCAGGTTGGCCGCCAGACCGCCTCCCGTGACGTGCGAGAACGCGTGCACATCGGTGGTGCGGATCAGGGCCAGGCAGTCCAGCGAGTAGATCTTGGTGGGCTCCAGCAGCTCCTCGCCGAGGGTGCGGCCGAGTTCGTCGATCCGGGCGTCCAGGGCGAGGCCCGCCTCGTTCAGCAGGACGTGCCGCACGAGCGAGTACCCGTTCGAGTGAAGACCCGAGGCCGCCATGGCGATGACCGCGTCACCCTTACGGATACGATCCGCGCCGAGCAGCCGGTCCGCCTCGACCACGCCCGTACCGGCGCCGGCGACGTCGAAGTCGTCCGGGCCGAGCAGACCGGGGTGTTCGGCCGTCTCGCCGCCCACCAGGGCGCAGCCGGCGAGCACACAGCCCTCGGCGATGCCCTTGACGATGGCGGCGACCCGCTCGGGGTGGACCTTGCCGACACAGATGTAGTCGGTCATGAACAGCGGCTCGGCACCGCACACCACGATGTCGTCCATGACCATCGCGACCAGGTCGTGGCCGATGGTGTCGTAGACGCCGAGTTGGCGGGCGATGTCGACCTTGGTGCCCACGCCGTCCGTGGCGGAGGCGAGCAGGGGGCGCTCGTAGTGCTTGAGGGCGGAGGCGTCGAAGAGACCGGCGAAACCGCCGAGGCCGCCGAGGACCTCGGGGCGCTGCGTCTTCTTCACCCACTCCTTCATCAGCTCGACGGCGCGGTCGCCCGCCTCGATGTCGACGCCCGCGGCTGCGTAGCTGGCACCAGTTGTCTCAGACATGACGGTGAGAACTTTCGTGTCGTACGGCAGGTATGACGGCAGATGTGATGGGCCGTCTTACGGGCGGCGGATCGCGTCGGAGGCGGCCGTGGCCGCCGGACCGGCCGCCAGCTCGGTCTCCAGAAGCTGCTTGCCGAGCAGCTCGGGGTCGGGCAGCTCCATCGGGTACTCGCCGTCGAAGCAGGCCCGGCACAGGTTCGGCTTGGCGATGGTGGTCGCCTCGATCATGCCGTCGATGGAGATGTACGAGAGGGAGTCGGCGCCCAGAGAGGTGCCGATCTCGTCGATGGTCATGCCGTTGGCGATGAGCTCGGCGCGGGTGGCGAAATCTATGCCGAAGAAGCAGGGCCACTTCACGGGCGGCGAGGAGATCCGGATGTGGACCTCGGCGGCGCCCGCCTCGCGGAGCATGCGGACCAGGGCGCGCTGGGTGTTGCCGCGCACGATCGAGTCGTCGACGACGACCAGTCGCTTGCCCTTGATGACTTCCTTCAGCGGGTTCAGCTTCAGGCGGATGCCGAGCTGCCGGATCGTCTGCGAGGGCTGGATGAACGTACGGCCGACGTAGGCGTTCTTCACCAGGCCCGCGCCGAAGGGGATGCCGGAGGCCTCCGCGTAACCGATGGCGGCCGGGGTGCCGGACTCCGGAGTCGCTATGACCAGGTCGGCGTCGACCGGGGCTTCCTTCGCGAGCTTGCGGCCCATCTCCACACGGGAGAGGTAGACGTTGCGGCCGGCGATGTCGGTGTCCGGGCGGGCCAGGTAGACGTACTCGAAGACACACCCCTTGGGCTTCGCTTCCGCGAATCGGGAGGTGCGCAGACCGTTCTCGTCGATGGCGACGAACTCGCCCGGCTCGATCTCGCGGACGTACGCGGCGCCGCAGATGTCGAGGGCGGCGGACTCGGAGGCGACCACCCAGCCGCGCTCCAGACGACCGAGGACCAGCGGGCGGATGCCCTGCGGGTCACGGGCGGCGTAGAGGGTGTGCTCGTCCATGAAGACGAGGGAGAACGCGCCGCGCACCTTCGGAAGGACCGTGTGGGCGGCCTCCTCGATGGTCAGGGGCTTGCCGTCCTCGTCGACCTGGGCCGCGAGGAGCGCGGTGAGCAGGTCGGTGTCGTTGGTGGCCGCGACGCGCGGCGTACGGCCCTCCTGCTTGGGCAGGTCGGCGACCATCTCGGCGAGCTGGGCCGTGTTGACCAGGTTGCCGTTGTGGCCGAGCGCGATGGAGCCGTGCGCGGTGGCACGGAAGGTGGGCTGGGCGTTCTCCCACACGGAGGCGCCGGTGGTCGAGTAGCGGGCGTGTCCGACCGCGATGTGACCCTGGAGTGAACCGAGCGAGGTCTCGTCGAAGACCTGGGAAACGAGGCCCATGTCCTTGAAGACGAGGATCTGGGAGCCATTGCTGACCGCGATACCCGCGGATTCCTGGCCCCGATGCTGGAGGGCGTAGAGCCCGAAGTACGTGAGCTTGGCGACCTCTTCGCCCGGAGCCCAGACACCGAAGACGCCGCAGGCGTCCTGGGGGCCCTTCTCTCCGGGGAGCAGGTCGTGGTTGAGTCGTCCGTCACCACGTGGCACGGTTCCGAGTGTAGGCGAGATCGACCACTGGTCCGAATTGGGGAATGTGCCCCCACGCTTGACGGAAGTGGATCACTTGGCCGCGGATGCCCGCACGCTCGTGCCGTTTGCGCTGGTCAGCGTGAGGGTGTTCTGATCGATCCGGTAAGTGATCTTGCCATCGAAGAGCTTCAGCAGGGCACGTTCGGTGTCCATGAGTGAGGCTTCGCACATCATTCGGGTGGTGGCCGGGGCGCCCAGGGTGATATGTCCGTCGCCTACGGTCGCGGTGGCGTTGACGTGGTTGCAGCCGAGCCGGCCGCCGAGTTTGCCGGTCTTGGGGTCGATCGCGATCTGCGCGTCGCCCTTGGTTTTGTGAGTCGTGCCGTCCGCCGTGACGGTGGCGATGTTCCACTTGGTGCCGGTGACGGGTGGCTCGACGCGGACCGAGCCGCTGCCCGGCTGCCGTCCGGCCTGCTCCTCGCCGCAGGCCGCCGCGAGCGGCAGGATCGCCAGGGCCGTCGCCGTGATCATCAGTCGCTGCTTCTGCCTGTACATGCCGATTCGACGGGGCGCATGGGGTGATCGGTTCCACTCCCGGCCCCGTTCACTGCGGTTTCCGGCCTCCGCTCACCGCATCAGCGGCAGCAGTCCGCCGAGATCGGCCCGCTCCCCGCTCGCGCTGACCTTCGCCTCCTCCAGCGCGTCCCGCCAGGCCAGCCGCCCGGTCGCGAGCCGGATCCAGGTCAGCGGGTCGGTCTCGACGACGTTGGGCGGGGTGCCCCGGGTGTGCCGGAGTCCTTCGACGCACTGCACCACGGCGTACGGCGGGATCCGCACCTCGGTCGAGCCGCCCGGCGCCTTCGCGGCCAGCGCGTCGGCGAGCAGGCGGGTGGCGGCGGCGAGGGCCTGACGGTCCTGGGGGATGTCGAGGCCGGGGACGGCCGCGTTGAGGTCGTCGGTGTGGACGACCAGTTCGACGGTGCGCGTGACCAGGTAGTCGGCGAGGGTCATGGCGCCGGTGCGGGCGGCCAGGACGCGGGTGTCGGACGCGGTGGCCAGAGCTTCGACGATGCCTTCCGCGGTGCGCGTGTAGAGGGCGTCCAGGTCGGTGTTCGCCTCCGCCAGCTCCCGGGTGCCGTCCGCGATGTCCCCGGCACGGGCCGCGGTGGCGAACGGCCACTGAAGCAGCGTGAGCTCCGCCTTCGCCGGCTCCTCCCGCGCCAGGTTCCGGCTGACCGTCTCGACGGCCATCGTCACGTGCGCGGCCAGGTCGCGTACCGTCCAGCCGTCCAGGCGGGTGGGGAGGGCGAGCTGCCCGGGAGTCAGGGTGCGTACGGCCTGCCGTACGGCGTCGAACTGGGTCAGTACCGCGGCGCGGATCTTGCGGGAGTCGTAGGTGCGCGCGCGCTTCTTGGCCGGGGGCATGGCTGGAGCCTAGTTGTCGAGAACAGCCCGGTGGACACGCCAGTGCGGCGCAGAGGTGTGCGTGGGGCGGGCGGGGTCCTTACCTTGATGACTGCCCAGGGGCCGGACTACAGGGGGAGGTCCTGCGTGGACACCGTCATCGTCGTACCGCCGCACGACGGCAGAACCGGCCCCGAGGAGCAGATCCGTCTCCTGCCGGGGGACTCCCTGGCCTTCGGGCGGGCCGTGCCGCGCGGCGGCATGGCGATCGCGCACGAAGGGGTCTCACGGGTCGCCGGGGAGATCACCGCGCACCCGACGTTCTGGTCCCTCAGCAACCTCAGCCGCGACCGGACCTATGTGGTCGAGAACCCGGAGGGGGCCGGCGAGCACATCAAGATCGCACCGGGGCGGCTGGGCGCACCCGTGTCGTTCGAGTTCGCCCGGGTCGTCCTGCCCGCGACCCACGACCTGGTGACCTTCGACGTCTGGGCACCCGGCCACGACTACCTCGACCGCGACCACCCCGGCCGGGTGGGAGCCCCGACGGCGTCGGCGTTCCCGCTCGACCGTGGCGCCCGCTACTTCCTGGTGCTCGCCGCACTGTGCGAACCCCGGCTGCGGGGAGAGCCGTACGCCCCGCTGCCGACCGCCGAACAACTGGTCGAGCGGCTGCGCGGGGTGTGGCCGGAGGCCAACCGCGGATCCGTGCAGTGGAACGTCGACTACCTCGCCGAGAAGCTGCGCCTGCGGCCGAGCGAGGCCTACGCGCCCCGCCGGCACGGCAAGAAGGAGACCTTGGTGGCGCTGGCGCTGCGCTTCGACCTCGTACGCGAGGACGACATGCACCTGCTGGCCGGTGAGGTGCTGCGATGACGTCCGGCACGGGGCCGCCGCACACCCTGACCGTCCCGGAGGGCTACCGGGTCGGCCCCTGGACCGTCGGCGCGACGGTGGGCTCGGGCGCGTTCGGCACGGTGTGCGCGGCGACCCGGGAGACCGGCGGGGACGACGGCACACCGTCGCGGACCGCCCTGAAGTTCCTGCCGACCGGCACTCGTACCCCGCGCCAGCTGCGGCATCTGCGGGACCTGGTGGAGCGCGAGACGGCGCTGCTGCGGAGCGTGCGCGAGCCCCGGCTGATCCGGATGCACGACGTCCTCACCGTCGACGACCCCGACCGCCCCGACCTCGACGGCGCCACCGTCCTGGTCCTCGAACGCGCCGAGCGGTCACTGGAGGACCTGCTGGCCGAGCGCCCGGAAGCCGCCCGCGAGGCCGGTCCCGCACTCCTCGCCCAGGTCTGCGAGGGGCTCGCCCAGCTGCACCGGGCCGGCTGGGTGCACGGCGACCTCAAGCCCGCCAACGTCCTGCTCATGGCGGACGGCACCGCCCGGCTCGCCGACTTCAGCACGGCCGCCGAACTGGAGGGCACCCACGCCTACGCCCCGCCCTTCGCCACCCCGGACCACTCACCGCCCGAGCTGCTGCGGCCGACGCACGGCGAACGCGGTACCCGGACCCGGCCCACCGCCGACATCTGGGCCTTCGGAGTCCTCGCCCACCTCGTCCTCGCGGGCACCCACCCGCTGCCCGGTGCGACGGTCGCCGCCCGCAAGGAGGCTGCCGTGCGCTACGCGCGGCGCGCCGAGGACCTGCGCCTTTCGCCACGGCTGCCCGCTGCGTGGCGGCCGGTCGTGGCCGACTGCCTGGCCCGCACCCACGCCGAGCGCGCCGCCCATGACGCCGAGTCCCTGCTGCCCCGGGTCGTCGAGGCCGGACGCGGGGCGGCGCTTCCCCACCGTGCCGCCCCGCGCCGGCGGTACCTGTCGGTCTCGCTGGCCGCCGCCGCCCTCGGTGCTCTCGCCGTCGGGCTGCTCGCCTGGCCCGACAACCGAGAACGGGGCCGGGCCGACCCGGCCGGCTACGCCCGGTGTCTCCAGGGCGACGTCTGCTTCTTCACGGAGCCGGACGGCCGGGGCCGGATGTGCGCCTGGACGCAGGACGACCCCAACTGGCGGGACGGCGCGCAGTCCTGCTCCTGGGCCGGCGACAGCGCCGGATCCGTGTTCAACAACGGCTTCGGAACAGCCGCCGGCGAGACGTACGTCGACGTCGTCTACTTCTCCGAGACCTCCCTGCGCGCCCGCCTGGGCTGCGTGGAGAACGGCACCCGGGCGAACCTCCCGGCCGGGACGAAGCCCCGGTCGCACACCTGGGCCAAGGCCTGTTAGGCGTACGACCGGGGGGCGGGCACCGCTTGCTACCACCAACCGGTCTTGGTGGCGGCCGCGTCGCAGTCGAAGCCGCCGTTGTACAGCAGGCAGGCCCGGAAAGCGACGTCGCTCGACGAGTGCGTGGCCTTGGCCGAGGTGTACGTCCGGCCCGTCGCCAGCCTGTAGTACGAGCAGTTGGCGTTGCGGTCGCCGTCGGTGTCGATCTCGAACTTGATGTACAGGTCGTTGGAGTTGTAGTCGGTCGTCCGCGCCCAGCCGTACTGCTTGCCGTTGTAGGTGCCGTAGCGGACCTGCGCGGTGCCCGTGGAACCCGTGGCCGTCTTCGCCGTCTGAGGGCTCGGGACCACGCCCGGGTCGCTCAGGGTCGCGAGACCGCTACAGGTGACGGCGGCCGTCGCCGCACCCGCCGGGGCGGCCGCCGCTCCGGTGATCAGCGCTGCCGCCATGGCGAGCGCGGCGGTCGTGGCCGCGGCGGTTCTACGGGTCGATGTCCTACCGGTCATGTCCCTCTCCCTGGCTCGATTGCCCTGCTCAACTGCCTTGCTCGGTACGGCAGTCAGCTTCTCGGGGGATCACGAGGAGCGGTACCTCGCAGGAGCAAGGGTCAGGACGCGGGAGGACGCAGGACGCGGGAGGACGCCGAAGGCCCCGGCCGCCGGAGCGGTCGGGGCCTTCATCGCCGTACGGCACCAGGCGTTTACGCCAGCAGCGCCGGGATCGTCTCCTCGTGGGCCTTGCGGAGGTCCTCCAGGGACAGCTCGAACTCGCCCTGGAGCTCGACGGTCTCACCGTCCACGACACCGATGCGGGTGACCGGCAGGCCCCGGGCGCCGCACATGTCGTTGAAGCGGACCTCCTCCGAGCGCGGGACGGCCACGACGGCGCGGCCGGCCGACTCGGAGAAGAGGAGGGTGAAGGCGTCGAGGCCGTCCGGGACGATCAGACGCGCACCCTTGCCGCCCAGCAGGGCGGATTCCACGACGGCCTGGATCAGGCCGCCGTCGGAGAGGTCGTGCGCGGAGTCGATCATGCCGTCGCGGGAGGCCGAGATCAGGATCTCGGCGAGCAGGCGCTCACGCTCCAGGTCGACCTTCGGGGGAAGGCCGCCGAGGTGGTCGTGCACAACCTGTGACCAGGCCGAACCGCCGAACTCCTCACGCGTGTCGCCGAGGAGGTACAGCAGCTGGCCCTCCTCCTGGAAGGCGACCGGGGTGCGGCGGGCGACATCGTCGATGACGCCGAGGACCGCGACCACCGGGGTGGGGTGGATGGCCGCCTCGCCCGTCTGGTTGTAGAGGGAGACATTGCCGCCGGTCACCGGGGTGCCCAACTGCTGGCAGGCGTCGGCCAGACCGCGGATGGCCTCCGCGAACTGCCACATGACGGCCGGGTCCTCGGGCGAGCCGAAGTTCAGGCAGTCCGACACCGCGAGCGGCTTGGCTCCCGTCGTGGCGACGTTGCGGTACGCCTCCGACAGAGCCAGCTGGGCGCCCGCGTACGGGTCCAGCTTCGCGTAGCGGCCGTTGCCGTCGGTCGCGATGGCGACGCCGAGGCCGGTCTCCTCGTCGATGCGGATCATGCCCGAGTCCTCGGGCTGGGCCAGCACCGTGTTGCCCTGCACGAAGTGGTCGTACTGCGAGGTGATCCACTTCTTGGAGGCCTGGTTGGGGGAGCTCACCAGCTGGAGGACCTGCTGCTTGAGCTCGTCGCTCGAAGCGGGCCGCGCCAGCTTGTTCGCGTCGTCCGCCTGGAGGGCGTCCTGCCAGGACGGGCGGGCGTAGGGGCGCTCGTAGACCGGGCCGTCGTGCGCGACCGTGCGCGGGTCGACGTCGACGATCTTGCCGCCGTGCCAGTAGATCTCCAGGCGGTCGCCGTCGGTGACCTCACCGATGACGGTGGCGATGACGTCCCACTTGTCGCAGATCTCCAGGAACCGGTCGACCTTCTCCGGCTCCACGACCGCGCACATGCGCTCCTGCGACTCGCTCATGAGGATCTCCTCGGGCGAGAGCGTGGAGTCGCGCAGCGGTACGTCGTCCAGGGTCACGCGCATGCCGCCGGAGCCGTTGGAGGCCAGCTCGGAGGTGGCACACGAGAGACCGGCCGCGCCGAGGTCCTGGATGCCGACGACCAGCTTCTCCTTGAAGGCCTCCAGGGTGCACTCGATGAGGAGCTTCTCCTGGAAGGGGTCGCCGACCTGCACCGCCGGACGCTTCGACGGCTTGGCGTCGTCGAAGGTCTCGGAGGCCAGGATCGACGCGCCGCCGATGCCGTCGCCGCCGGTCCGGGCGCCGTAGAGGATGACCTTG
Organism: Streptomyces lincolnensis; assembly: GCF_001685355.1. Classification (GTDB taxonomy): domain Bacteria; phylum Actinomycetota; class Actinomycetes; order Streptomycetales; family Streptomycetaceae; genus Streptomyces; species Streptomyces lincolnensis. The sequence goes on from NZ_CP016438.1 coordinate 4,864,673, forward strand.
TTGCCCGCGCCGGACGCCTTGGCGAGGTGGATGTCCTCGTGCCGCATCACGCCGATGGCACCGGCGTTGACCAGCGGGTTGCCCTGGTAGCAGGCGTCGAAGACGACCTCGCCGCCGATGTTCGGCAGGCCCAGGCAGTTGCCGTAGCCGCCGATGCCCGCGACGACGCCCGGCAGGACGCGCTTGGTGTCGGGGTGGTCCGCGGCACCGAAGCGCAGGGGGTCGACCACGGCGACCGGGCGGGCGCCCATCGCGATGATGTCGCGGACGATGCCGCCGACACCGGTCGCGGCGCCCTGGTAGGGCTCGACGTACGACGGGTGGTTGTGCGACTCGACCTTGAAGGTGACCGCGTAGCCCTGGCCGACGTCGACCACGCCCGCGTTCTCGCCGATGCCGACGAGGAGGGCGTCCGACTGGGGGGCCTTCTCGCCGAACTGGCGCAGGTGCACCTTGGAGGACTTGTAGGAGCAGTGCTCGGACCACATGACCGAGTACATGGCGAGCTCAGCGCCGGTCGGGCGGCGGCCGAGGATCTCCACCACCCGCTCGTACTCGTCCTTCTTCAGGCCCAGTTCGGCCCAGGGCAGCTCGACGTCGGGGGTCGCGGCCGCGTGCTCGACCGTGTCCAGAGGCGTCCGGCTCATGCGTTGACCAGCTTCTTGAGGATCGAGGTGAAGAAGGGGAGGCCGTCGGTGCGGCCGGTGCCGATGAGCGGCTCCACGGCGTGCTCGGGGTGCGGCATGAGGCCCACGACGTTCCCGGCCTCGTTGGTGATGCCGGCGATGTCGTTGAGCGAGCCGTTCGGATTGAAGTCCAGGTAGCGGAACGTCACCCGGCCTTCGGCCTCCAGCTTGTCCAGCGTGTACTGGTCGGCCACATAGCGGCCGTCCATGTTCTTCAGCGGGATGTGGATCTCCTGGCCGGCCGCGTAGTCGCTGGTCCAGGAGGTCTCCGCGTTCTCCACCCGCAGCTTCTGGTCGCGGCAGATGAAGTGCAGGTGGTCGTTGCCGAGCATCCCGCCCGGGAGGAGGTGGGCCTCGGTGAGGATCTGGAAGCCGTTGCAGATACCGAGGACCGGAAGGCCGGCCTTCGCCTGCTCGATGACGGGCTCCATCACCGGCGAGAAGCGCGCGATGGCACCCGCGCGCAGATAGTCGCCGTAGGAGAAACCGCCGCACAGCACCACGGCGTCGACCTGGTGGAGGTTCTTGTCCTTGTGCCAGAGGGCGACCGGTTCGGCGCCCGCGAGGCGGATCGCGCGCTGGGTGTCCCGGTCGTCGAGGCTGCCCGGGAAAGTGACGACGCCAATACGAGCGGTCACTTCACGGCCTCCGCGACTTCCTCGACCCGGACGGTGAAGTTCTCGATCACGGTGTTGGCGAGGAAGGATTCCGCGAGATCGTGGATGCGGGCGAGCGCGGCCTCGTCAACCGGCCCGTCAACTTCCAGTTCGAATCGCTTTCCCTGACGTACGTCCGAGATCCCCTCGAAACCCAGCCGCGGCAGTGCGCGCTGCACCGCCTGGCCCTGGGGGTCGAGGATCTCCGGCTTGAGCATGACGTCGACTACGACGCGTGCCACGTGCACTCCCGGTGGTGTGGTGCTGAGCAGGTTCCTGCAGTGGTTTCAGACTACCTGCACAAAATTTCTACGCGCGTCGACTTGTAGGAATCTACGTGACGGCTGTCACGATCCGACAACGGCGCACCCAGAGGCGAAAAGTTCGGGGAAAGATCTGAGATCGATACCCAATACCTATTGCGCTCGGACACGCGGGAGGATTTAGTCGAGCTTCACAATGCATTGTCGGACACGGTACAAATGAATTGTCAGCGTGCCGTACGAAGGGACCGATATTCGTGGCGCAGAAGGTCGTGGTCACTCTCTCTGACGACATCGACGGCTCGGAAGCGGCGGAAACGATCGCCTTCGGACTCGACGGCAAGTCGTACGAGATCGACCTTAACCAAACGAATGCCAAGGAACTGCGTAAGGCGCTCGCGCCGTACGTGGAGGCCGGCCGCAAGCGCTCCCGCTCGGGCAAGGCGTACAAGCAGACGGAGGTCGCCCCCGACCCGGCGGCCGTGCGGGCCTGGGCGCAGGCCAACAAGATGGACGTTCCGGCGCGCGGACGGATCCCGAAGAGGGTCTACGAGGCGTTCGCCGAGGCGCGCTGATCCCTGGCGGGTTCACGGGCCGACAACAGGTCAGCCGCCCCTCGGGACAACCGACTTGCGTTGCACCCCACCTGGTCAGCTAGAGTCTGGAGCACGCCGAGGGGCGGGGACGGAAAAGCCCAGCCCACGGAGTACATGCGGGTGTAGTTCAGTAGTAGAACATCCCCCTTCCAGGGGGAAGGCGCAGTGTGCAATTCCTGTCACCCGCTCTGCATCGCCGGTCCGACCAGCTGGGTTCCCCCTCTGGAAGCGGATCAGGTAGGCTGATGCTCGCGCCGATCGGTGAGAGCCGGTCGGATGCAATGCGGACGTAGCTCAGTTGGTAGAGCGCAACCTTGCCAAGGTTGAGGTCGCCAGTTCGAACCTGGTCGTCCGCTCGGGAATCAGACCCCGGTCCCTCGGACCGGGGTCTTTTCGTGCGCCCACATGTGTTTCGAGGCATCGCGCGCGGCCGTCTGACATTTGTCATGTTCAGTGATGACAGCGCGCACTGCCGACGGCCCCGGATCACCGGAACGCTGAAGACATGAACACCAACGGACACGAACACGTGATTGAGGTCACCGACCTGCGGCGTGTGTACGGGGGCGGGTTCGAGGCGGTGCGCGGCATCTCCTTCTCCGTACGCCGCGGCGAGGTCTTCGCGCTGCTCGGCACCAACGGCGCCGGCAAGACCTCCACCGTCGAACTGCTGGAAGGGCTCGCGCCACCGACCGACGGACGCGTGCGGATCTTCGGGCACGATCCCCACACCGAGCGGGCCGTCGTACGGCCCCGGACCGGGGTGATGCTCCAGGAGGGCGGCTTCCCCTCCGAGCTGACCGTCGCGGAGACCGCGCGGATGTGGGCGGGCTGCGTGAGCGGGGCGCGCCCGCCGCTTCAGGCGCTGGGCCTGGTCGGACTGGAGCACCGGGCCGACGTACGGGTCAAGCAGCTGTCCGGGGGTGAGCGGCGGCGCCTCGACCTGGCGCTGGCGCTGCTCGGGAAGCCCGAGGTGCTGTTCCTGGACGAGCCGACGACCGGCCTGGACGCCGAAGGGCGCCGGGAGACCTGGGACCTGGTGCGCGAACTGCGCGACGGCGGTACGACCGTGCTGCTGACCACCCACTACCTGGAAGAGGCGGAGGACCTCGCCGACCGGCTGGCGATCCTGCACCGGGGGAGCATCGCGGCCACCGGCACCCCGGCCGAGGTGACCGCCGCCCAGCCGTCCCGGATCTCCTTCGAGCTGCCCGAGGGCTACTTCCTGGGCGACCTGCCGCCGCTCGGCCGGCTGGGAGTGCTCGGACACGAGGTCGAGGGCAGGCTCGTACGGCTGCGGACGCGGGAGTTGCAGCGGGCGGCCACCGGGCTGCTGGGGTGGGCCGAGCAGGCCGGGGTCGAACTGCGGCGGCTGGACGTGCGGTCCGCCTCGCTGGAGGAGGCGTTCCTCGGGATCGCCCGACAGGCGGCCGCCGAGGCCGCCACGGATGTGAAGGAGTACGCGGTATGAGCGGGACGGCCCTCACCACCACCCCGGCCGGGCGCGTGGCCGCCCTCGCGCGGGCCGAGCTGACGCTGTTCGGGCGCAGCAAGGGAATGATCGTCGCGGCCGTGTTCGTGCCGCTGGTGCTGCCGTTCAGCGCGCGGACGGTGGTCAAGGACATGGACCTGAGCGAGACCGGGCTGAACGTCGGTCTCGTCCTGCTGCCGGGTGCCATCGGGTTCTCGCTGCTGTTCGCGGTGTACTCGGCGCTGATCGGCGTCTTCGTCGGGCGGCGCGAGGAACTCGTCCTCAAGCGGCTGCGCACCGGTGAGGTCAGGGACCGGGAGATCCTGGCCGGGGCGGCGTTGCCGGCCGTCGGGACCGGGCTCGTCCAGTCCCTGCTGCTGGCCGCGGGCTGTGCCGTCCTGCTCGACGTGTCCGCCCCCAAGGCGCCCCATCTCGCGGTCGTCGGGCTGGCGTTGGGCCTGGTGATGTGCGCGGCGCTGGCCGCCCTGACGGCGAGCTTCACCCGGACCGTGGAGAGCGCGCAGGTCACCGGGATGCCGCTGATGCTGGTCTCGATGGTGGGCTCCGGGCTGGCCGTACCGCTGGAGCTGATGCCCGACCGGCTGGCGACCGTGCTCGAACTGCTGCCGCTGACCCCGGTGATCACCCTGCTGCGGGGCGGCTGGAGCGGTGAGCTGTCGGCGTACGAGTCGATCGGACCCGTGGTGACGGCGCTGGCCTGGACCGTGCTCGCCGTGTTTGCTGTACGGCGGTGGTTCCGGTGGGAGCCGCGGCGCTGAGGGTACGACGGGGAGCGGGACGATGAACGGGGTGTCGAGCGGGACGTCAGGGGGCGCGTCGGGTGGGGCGTCCGGGGGCCCGTCGGGTGGGGCGTCCGGGGGCGGCTGGTGGCGGCGTAAGAGCACACCGGCGAAGGTGGAGACGTACACGCGGTGGTCGTTCCACTTCTTCGCGGTGGCCGAGGTCGTCGGGATCGGGCTGGCGACCTTCGGGCAGGTGGGGGGCTGGATCGCGGTCTGGCTGTTCCTCCTGGTGTGCGCGCATGCCGGGGTGTGCGCGCTGACCGCGTCACGGGCGCTGGACTGGACCTGCGGGCGGCGCGAGCAGCCGGTGCGGATGCTCTGGGTGCTCGCCGTGGTCACCATGGCCGTCACCGTCGCGGCAATCGCGATCGCCGAGCACGGTCCGGACAGCGACGGTGTCGACAGCGCGACGGGCTCGGTCTTCGCCGGTGTGCTGATCTTCGGGGCCGGTACCAGCACGCTGGGGGTCCGCCGGCGCCGCCGGGTGTTCGCCCTCGTGGGCGGCTACGCGGCGGGCGCCGCGGCCGGCGGGTTCCCCATGGGAGGCTCCGTCCAGGGCGCGCTGATCATCGGGGTGGTAGTGCTGGCCGGTGGCGGGTTCCTCGCCTTCACGTCCATCTTCTCCGTCTGGGTCCTCGAAGCGGTCTACGAACTCGACGCGGGCCGCGAGACCCGCGCCCGGCTCGCCGTCGCCGAGGAACGGCTGCGGTTCGGGCGGGACCTGCACGACGTCATCGGACGCAACCTCGCCGTGATCGCGCTGAAGAGCGAGCTGGCCGTCCAGCTGGCGCGGCGCGGGCGGGAGGAGGCCGTGGATCAGATGATCGAGGTGCAGCGGATCGCCCGGGAGTCGCAGCGCGAGGTGCGGGATGTCGTACGGGGATACCGCGAGGCCGACCTCGACATCGAACTCGCCGGTGCGCAGGGCGTGTTGGCGGCCGCCGGAATCCGCTGCGAGGTCACCGGCGAGGCGGCTGGGCTCCCCGCCGAGGTGCAGTCCGCGCTCGGGTGGGTGGTACGGGAGGCGACCACCAACGTCCTGCGCCACGGGAACGCCGAGCGGTGTGTGGTCGCCGTGCGGGTGGCGGAGGGGCGGGTGATCTTGACGGTGGAGAACGATGGGGTGGGCGGGGGCTCGGGTTCTTTGGGTACGTCGGGTGCCACGGACTCGGGTTCCGAGGATTCCGAGGGCTCCGGCTCGGGGCTCGCGGGGCTGCGGGAACGGCTCGCGGCGGTGGACGGGACGCTGGAGGCGGGACGGGTCCGCGAGGGTGTGTTCCGGTTGGTGGCACAGGTGCCGCTGGTGGGCGGGGAGGCGGTGGCGTGAGGGTGAGTGGGCAAGGAGGTGGTCGTGTGGGTGTGCGGGTGTTGCTTGCCGATGATGAGCATCTGATCCGGGGGGCGCTTGCCGCGCTGCTCGCGTTGGAGGACGATCTCGTGATCGTCGCGGAGGCGGCGACCGGGCCGGAGGCGCTGGCCATGGCGCGGGCGCACGAGCCCGATGTCGCCGTACTCGATCTCCAGATGCCCGGTGCGGACGGTGTGAAGGTCGCCACATCGCTGCGGGCCGATCTGCCCGCCTGCAAGGTGCTGATCGTGACCAGTCACGGGCGGCCGGGTCATCTGAAGCGGGCCCTGGAGGCGGGGGTGCGCGGGTTCGTGCCCAAGACCGTCAGCGCGCAGCGGCTCGCGGAGATCATCCGCACGATCCATGCCGGAAACCGGTACGTCGACCCCGAGTTGGCCGCCGACGCGATCTCCGCGGGTGACTCGCCGCTGACCGCCCGCGAGGCCGAGGTCCTGGAGTTCGCGGCCGACGGGGCGCCCGTCGCGGAGATCGCCGAGCGGGCCGCGCTGTCACAGGGAACCGTGCGGAACTATCTGTCGTCGGCCGTGTCGAAGCTCGGGGCGGAGAACCGTCACGCGGCCGTGCGTCTCGCCCGCGAGCGAGGTTGGGTATAGTTGCTCTCGCGCCACGGCGCACTGCGGACGTAGCTCAGTTGGTAGAGCGCAACCTTGCCAAGGTTGAGGTCGCCAGTTCGAACCTGGTCGTCCGCTCTGAATCGGCCCCCCGGCTTCTGCCGGGGGGCTTCTTCGTGTCCTACGACCAGCTCGTACCCGTCAGGCGCTCGTACGCCTCGACGTACTTGGCGCGGGTCGCCTCCACGGCCCGCTGCGGCAGCGGCGGCGGGGGCTGCTCGCTCTTGCGGTCCCAGCCGGACTCCGCCGAGGTCAGCCAGTCGCGGACGAACTGCTTGTCGTACGACGGCTGCGCGCGGCCCGGCTCCCACCGGTCGACCGGCCAGAAGCGGGAGGAGTCCGGGGTGAGGACCTCGTCGGCGATGACGAGCGTCTCGCCCTCGAAGCCGAACTCGAACTTGGTGTCCGCGAGGATGATCCCCCGGTCGCGGGCGATGTCCCGGCCGCGGCTGTAGACGGCGAGGGTGGCCTGGCGCAGCCGGGCGGCGGTGTCCGCGCCGACCTGGCGGGCCACCTCCTCGTAGGAGACGTTCTCGTCGTGCTCGCCGACCGCGGCCTTGGTGGCCGGGGTGAAGATCGGGGCGGGCAACTCCGAGCCGTCCACGAGGCCTTCGGGCAGGGCGAGGCCGCAGACCGTACGGGACTCGTCGTACTCGACCAGTCCGGAACCGGTGAGGTAGCCGCGGGCCACGGCCTCCACCGGGACCATCTGGAGCGACTTGCAGACCATGGTGCGGCCATCCCACTCGGAGGGGGCGCCGGCCGGCACGTCGGTGCTCAGGACGTGGTTGGGGATCAGATCGGCGATCTGGTCGAACCACCACAGGGAGAGCTGGGTGAGAATCCGGCCCTTGTCGGGGATCTCGGTCGGCAGTACCCAGTCGAATGCGGAAATGCGGTCGCTGGCGACCATCACGAGGTCGCCCGCCTCGTTCTGGTACAGCTCGCGCACCTTGCCGGTGTGGAGGTGCACCAGGCCCGGAACCTGAATCGGCTCGGGCTTTTCTACGAATCCGGACACGGTTCCTCCCCGTGGCTAAGTCCAAGGGTTCGATTGTCCCGTACGGGCCGCTGACCTTGGACTTGGGGTGTGATGGGTGAGCTCAGTCACGCTTGCAGATGCGGTCCAGAAGGTTGGCTGTGGCGCGCTGGACGCGTGCGTCGACGTGGCCCGGGCGGTCCAGTGCCGGGGACCAGGCGAAGGTCCCGGACGCGAAGACCAGGGCGCCGGAGGGGGCGCGGTAGAGGGAGGTCTCCTGGTGGCGGAGGGCGCCCTCGGTGTCGTTGTAGGGGGAGTGCGCGAGCAGGATGCGCTCGTCGTGCTCGGGCAGCGGGGTGCGCGGGAAGTAGCGGTCGGCCTCGCCCGCGACCAGGCCCTCGATCTCGTCGCCCTCGTGCGCGCCCGTCGCCTCCCACAGCCAGTGCTCCGCGTTGCGGACCACTAAGGGGTGGGGGTCGGGGACGCGGCCCGCGTACTGGATGCCGATCAGCTGCTGCTCGGGGCGGTCGATCTCGCGCCAGAGGACGGGCTTGCCCGGGCCCTGGCGTTTCCGGCAGGTCAGCAGGCGGTCGGGGACGCCGGAGGGGGCGGGGCCCAACTCGACCTGCCAATACATGGTGTTGGCCGAGAGGAAGACCAGGGAGGTGCCCTGGTCGCGGGCGCGCTCGACGGTGCCGCGCATGGTGGCCGACCAGTACTCGTCGTGGCCCGGGAAGACCAGGCCGCGGTAACGGGTGGGGTCGATGTGGCCCGCGTGCAGGTCGCGGGCGTCGGCGTAGGCGAGGTCGTAGCCGTAGCGCTCGGCGAAGCGGATGAAGTCGTAGGCGTGGCCCACATGGAGGGGCAGGCCCGCGCCCGCGTAGGGGCGGTCGAAGGAGACCGTCGCCGCCGCGTCGGACTCACCGAGGAGGCGGCCGTCCTCGTCCCACGCGTGGTAGAGGCTGGCGCCGGTGCGGCCGTCCTCGGGGTAGAGGTTGTAGGCCTGCCAGGTGATGTCGGGCAGGAGCAGGAGCAGGTCCGCGGGGTGGTCGTCGCGGACGGTGAACGGGATGTGCGAGCGGTAGCCGTCGGCCGTCGTGAGGACGGCGACATACGCGCCGATGCTCCAGTACGACGGGATCTGGAGCCGCCAGGACAGCCACCAGTGGTGGCAGGAGACCGTGCGGTCGGCGGTGAGCGGCGAGGGCTGCACGATGCCGGACAGACGGGGGCTGGTGGTGATCTTCTTGGCGCCGTCGCCGCCGTAGTGGCCGATGCGGTAGACGTCGACGCCGAACTCCTGGGGCGGGTCGACGGTGACGTGGAAGTCGATCGCCCCGCCGGGGGCGACCGCGCCGGTGGAGGCGAAGCCCTTGATCTGGCGGTGCACGTCGTCGGCGGAGCGGGGGCCTCCGGTGGAGGAGCGGGGGGCCGGGACCCGGGGGCCGTCGTCGGCGGGCTGCCGGCCCGGTTCCACGTACCAGGGGACGACCTGGCCGTCGTCGAAGTACGTCACATTGCCGCGGAGCCAGGGGACGGGGCCCTGGCCGAAGGGGTCCGTGACGGCGTGCGCGAGCGCTCCCGACTCCCAGCGGCGGATCTGGTCCGACCCCATGGTGGCTGCCCTCCCTCGTGCCCCCGTGTGCGTGCGGTGTGCGTCGCGCGTGTGCGTGCGGCTGTGCAGGTGCGGCATGTGGCCTGTGTGTTTGTCGTATGTCGTAAGCCCTTGCCAGGCGCGCGATCGGTCCCAGCACATCACATTACGCACGCGCACTGTCACTATTCGTTGCGAATTGACCGAAAGTGGAAGCAGGGGCTCCGGTCACAAGGGCGGGCCGGTGTGGCGGTGACGAGGGTCCGTCAGACGAGCCGTACCGGCTTCTCCGGGCGTATGCCGGACTCGATCAGCCAGGCTCTCAGGGGAGCCGGGTCGCCCTCCTCCACGAGGCTGAGGACGCGCGGGGTCAGGTCGGCCGCCCGTTCGCCGTTGACGAGAAGAGAGGGGCCGTCCAGCCAGTCGAGGCCCGGGGTCGCGCCGGCGGTGTCGATCGCGGCGCAGCACACCATCGCGGTGACGTGGTCGGTGAGCAGCTCGCGGCCGGTGCGGGGCGGTTGCAGCGGGAAGAGCGGGAGCATGCCGTCGTCCCACAGGGCGATGTCGGGGCTGCCCTGTCCCGGGGCGGGCGGGGCGGACGCGGGCGTGGTGCCCTGCGGGGCGGCCGCCGCGTCCTCGCGGGCGATCTCGGCGGTGAGGCGGGCGGCGAGGGCGGTGGAGCGTTCGGTGCCCGGGTCCTCGGGGTGGTCTTCACCGGGGTGGGCTTCACCCTCGGGGGTGCGGATGTCGCCGGAGGAGTCGGTGGTGCCGGTGGTGCCGGTGGTGCCGGTGGTGCCGGTGGGAGCCTGCTCGCCGTCGTACGACCGGTCTTCCTCGGGCGCGTACGGCCGGACCTCGGTCCGGCGCGGGCGGGGGGCCGGGTCGGTTAGGTGGTCGATGACCCGGGAGAGGGTGGGGCCGTCCGGGTCCGGGGACGCGGGGTCGGGGGAACGGCGGACGCCGAGGGTGTCGAGGACCCGGTGGAGACGGGCCGCGTCGGTGCGCCACTTGCGGTCCACGACCTCGTCCGGATACTCCTGCCAGGCCACCGGGGACCAGTCCGGGCCGGTCTCGGCCGGGCCGCCGTGGAAGAGGCGGGCGGCGAGCAGCGAGGCCGCCTCGTCCACCGCGCCGGGCTCTTCGAGCAGGTCGCAGGCGGGGCGCTCGCCGAGCCGGGAGGCGAAACCCTCGGCCAGACGGTCCCGGCGGGACAGCTCGGTCAGGGCGGCGACGACACCCGCGTCCAGCCGGGAGGGCCAGCGGCCCATGCGCCAGGCGGGCAGCGCGACCTTGGTCAGCAACCGGTCCCAGCCGGCGTAGGCGAGGCCCACCTGTTCCTGGGCGACGATCCGCAGGCCGTAGTCCACAGCCTGTGCACGCTCGGCGGCCGCGGCGGCGACCGCGCGCTCCATCTCGGAGGCATGGCCCCGGCAGCTGCGCAGCAGCAGACGGGCGACCCAGCCGACGCCCGCGAGCACCGTACGGAAGACCGGGTTCCGGCCGGGGGCCGAGGTCACGGCCACCGCGGCGTCCAGGCCCCGCACGAAGCGGCGGGCCGCGGCTATGTCGGGCTGCGCCGAAGGTCCCGTACCGGCGACGACCGGGGCGAGGACCGCGCGCAGTTCGCCGACGCGCATCCACCACAGGAAGGGGGAGCCGATGACGAGCACGGGGGCGATGTCGGTGCGGGCCGCGCGGCGGTGCGGAGCCCGGGCGCCCGCTATCTCGTCCCGCTCCTCGCCGCGGGGCGGACCGTGGGACGGGTGGGTGCGGTCCTCCAGCCAGCTGTCGCAGTCCGGGGTGAGCGCTATCGCGGACGGGGCCGGGACGTCGAGGCGGTCGGCGAGGTCGCGCACCATTCGGTACAGGTCCGGGGCCGACTCCTCGGCGATCGCCACCGTCGGGCTGACGGCCGGGCGGGCGCGGGAGACGACCAGGGCGATGCCGCCGGCGGCGAGCAGCACCAGTACGGCGAGCGCGGACATGGTCCGGCGGGAGGCGTCCCAGCCGGGGCCCACGAGATGGCCCGTGGAGCCGCCCGCCAGCAGCACCACGGCGACGGCCGCGGGCAGCAGCGCCACCGCCAGCGCACGGCTGCGGATGCGCAGCACAGCGAGGGCTCGATGCCGCGCGGCCTGCGCGCCTGCCTCCACACCGATACCGGTCACGGCCTGGTCCCGCCCCCTCCCTGCTGTCCCGACGGCCTGGCTCTTCTGGCGTTGCTCACTCCCCCACTGTGGCAGCCACCACTGACATCGCAATGCCGGTGGGCCAAGTGCCGGACCGCTTGCGCCGCACCCTAGTTGGGGCCCGGGTCCCCGTCAGCCGTATAGACCACCGGTCACTCGATGGAATGGCTTTGGGGAGAGGCGATGACGTAAAGCAAGGATCAGGCCCCGGATCCTGAGACGGATCCGGGGCCTGCCGGGTTGTTCGGGGCCGGGAGATTCAGCTGTTTCGGGGACCGGAGACACCTTCGGGGACAGGAGAAGCCTTCGGGGACCGGGGAATCCTTCGGGGACGGGAGAACCGGCCCGGTCCACCCGGCCGCCCGGATGCCGCTCAGGCCTCGGAGGCCGCCTTCGCCGCGATGTCCGTGCGGTGCTGGGAGCCGTCGAGGCGGATGCGGCCCACGGCGGTGTACGCGCGGTCGCGGGCCTGGGTGAGGTCCTTGCCGGTGGCCGTGACGGACAGGACGCGGCCGCCCGCGCTGACGACCGCGTCGCCGTCCTGCTTCGTCCCGGCGTGCAGGACGTACGCGTGCGGGGCGTCCTCGGCGGCCACCTCGGCGAGGCCGGTGATCGTGTCGCCGGTGCGCGGGGTGCCGGGGTAGCTGTGCGAGGCGACGACCACCGTGACCGCCGCGTCCTCGCTCCAGCGCAGGGGCTCCAGGTCGGCGAGGTTGCTGGTGGCGGCGGCCAGCAGGACACCGGCCAGCGGGGTCTTCAGCCTGGCGAGGACGACCTGGGTCTCCGGGTCGCCGAAGCGGGCGTTGAACTCGATCACGCGGACGCCCCGGGAGGTGATCGCGAGACCGGCGTAGAGCAGGCCGGAGAACGGGGTGCCGCGACGGCGCATCTCGTCGACGGTGGGCTGGAGGACCGTCTCCAGGACCTCGTCCACCAGCTTCGGGTCGGCCCACGGCAGCGGGGAGTACGCGCCCATGCCGCCGGTGTTCGGGCCCTCGTCGCCGTCCAGCGCGCGCTTGAAGTCCTGGGCGGGCTGGAGGGGCAGGACCGTGTCGCCGTCGGTGATGGCGAAGAGGGAGACCTCGGGGCCGTCCAGGAACTCCTCGATGACCACGCGGTCGCAGGCGGCGGCGTGCGCCTTGGCCTCGTCGAGGTCGCTGGTGACGACGACGCCCTTGCCGGCGGCCAGTCCGTCGTCCTTGACGACGTACGGGGTGCCGAAGGCGTCGAGGGCGTGGGCGACCTCGTCCGCGTTCGTACAGACGTACGAGCGGGCGGTGGGGACTTCCGCCACCGCCATGACGTCCTTCGCGAAGGCCTTCGAGCCCTCCAGCTGCGCGGCCTCCCCGGAGGGGCCGAAGACCGGGATGCCCGCCGCGCGGACGGCGTCGGCGACGCCTGCGACGAGCGGGGCCTCCGGGCCGACGACGACCAGGTCCACGGCGAGCTGTTCGGCCAGCGCGGAGACCGCCTTGCCGTCCAGGGCGTCCACCTGGTGCAGCTCCGCGACCTCGGCGATGCCGGCGTTGCCGGGGGCGCAGTGGAGAGCGGTGACGTCGGGATCGAGGGACAGGGAGCGGCACAGGGCGTGTTCGCGGGCACCGGTACCGATGACGAGGACCTTCACGGGGGTCAGCCTAACGGGGTTTTTGTGCGGGGTTCCGAAGGGGTGGGGGCGGGACGGTTGTGGGTTCCTCCAAGGCGGGAGGCCAGGACGGGCGCTGCCGCGGTTACGCGCGTGGCGCTGCCGCGGGCTCCATGCGGCTGCCACGGCCGCGTGCCACTGCTACGGCTGAGTGCCCTGCGTGCCGCTGCCACAGCCGCATGCCGCTACTCGTTCGAGAACTCCTCCACCACGGTCGCGCCCAGCTCTCTGACGATGAGGTCGTGGCCGGAGAGGGCGGACTCGTCGAGGTCGGGGTCGTCGTCCTCGGGGATGTCGTCCTCGATGGAGACCGGGGGTGGCGGTTCGGGGGTGGCGGGCCGGGGTGCCGGTGCCGTGGCGGAGGGCGTGCTGGGGGGTGCGGGGGTGGCCTGGGGGGACGGGGAGTGCTGAGGGGGTGGGGTGGGGCCGGTGTTCGTGGGGGCGTAGCCGCCTCCACCGCCGGGACCGGCGGTGCCGCCACCGCCGTAGCCGACGCCTCCACCGCCGTAGCCGCCGGACGGGGCGGGGGCCGAGCCGCCCGAGGGGTCGAGGACGGCCTCGATCTTCCACTGGACGTTGAACTGTTCGGAGAGGGCCTGCTTCAGGACCTCCTCGCTGCCGCTGCTCGCGAAGTTGTCGCGGGCACCGGCGTTGACGAAGCCGAGCTGGAGGGTGGTGCCGTCGAAGCCGGCCACCTGGGCGTTCTGGCTGAGGAGGATCCAGGTGAAGCGGCGGCGGTTCTTGACGGCTTCCAGGATGTTCGGCCAGAGCATGCGGGGGTCGACGCCGCCGGCCGGAGGGGCGTAGGCGGAGGCGGCGGGGGCCGATGGCGGGGCCGGCTGGTGTGCCTGCGGTGCAGCGGGGGCGGGCGGGGCGGTGGGTGCTGCGGGCTGGGCCGACGGGGTCGCGGGTCGGCCGCTGCCGGCGGTGGCCGCGGTGGGCCAGCCGCCGGGACGTCGAGCGCCGCCGGCGGGGGCGGCCGTGGGCCAGGCGCCGGGGGTGGACGCGGGGGCCGGGGCGGGGGCGGGGGGCGGCTGGAACGGGGGCTGGGGCTGCTCGGTGTGCTCGGGCTGCCCTGCGCCGGGGTGGCCGGCGGTCGGTGTGCCGCCGGGTGAGCCCTGGTTCGCGGGGCCGTTGCCCGCCGGGGCGGGCCGACTCGCGGACTCCGGCGCGGGTGCGCCCTCGCCGGCTGTCCTGACCGCGGCGCGTGCCGCGGCGGGGCCGCCGCCCGGCGGGACCGGGGCCGGGGTCTGGGGCTGGGCGCGGTCCTGGGCCTGGGCCTGGACCTGGACCTGGGGTGTCATGGGGGCGCTGCCGCCGTGTGCCTCGGGGCCCGGTACGTACCCCGCGGCGGGAGCACCCGCCCCCGCGGAGAAGTTCACGCCGCGTTCGATGCGGTCGAGGCGGGCCATGACGGAGCGCTCGTCGCCGTAGGCGGCGGGGAGCAGCACGCGCGCGCAGATGAGTTCGAGCTGGAGACGGGGGGAGTTGGCGCCGCGCATCTCGGTGAGGCCCGCGTTGACGAGGTCGGCGGCGCGGCTGAGTTCGGCGGCGCCGAAGGTGCCGGCCTGGGCCTGCATCCGCTCGATGACGTCGGCCGGGGCGTCGATGAGCCCCTTCTCGGCCGCGTCGGGCACGGCGGCGAGGATCACCAGGTCGCGCAGACGCTCCAGGAGGTCGGCGACGAAGCGGCGGGGGTCGTTGCCACCCTCGATGATGCGGTCGACGACCTCGAAGGCGGCGGCGCCGTCACCGGTGGCGAACGCCTCGACGACGGAGTCGAGGAGCGAGCCGTCGGTGTAGCCGAGCAGGGAGGTGGCCATGGCGTAGGTCACGCCGTCGTCCTTGGCCCCGGCGAGCAGCTGGTCCATGACGGACATCGAGTCACGCACGGATCCCTGGCCGGCGCGGACGACCAGGGGCAGCACGCCGTCCTCGACGGGCATGTTCTCCCGGCCGCAGACCTCGCCGAGGTACTCGCGCAGGGTGCCGGGCGGCACCAGGCGGAAGGGGTAGTGGTGGGTCCGGGACCGGATGGTGCCGATGACCTTCTCGGGCTCGGTGGTGGCGAAGATGAACTTCAGGTGCTCCGGGGGCTCCTCGACGACCTTGAGCAGCGCGTTGAAACCGGCCGACGTGACCATGTGGGCCTCGTCGATGATGTAGATCTTGTACCGGCTGCTCGCGGGTCCGAAGAAGGCCTTCTCGCGCAGCTCACGGGCGTCGTCCACACCACCGTGGGACGCGGCGTCGATCTCGATGACGTCGATGGAACCGGGGCCGTTGCGCGCGAGGTCGCGGCAGGACTGGCACTCACCGCACGGGGTCGGCGTGGGCCCCTCCACGCAGTTCAGACAGCGGGCCAGGATGCGGGCGCTGGTCGTCTTGCCGCAGCCGCGCGGACCACTGAACAGGTACGCGTGATTGACCCGGTTGTTCCGCAGCGCCTGCTGCAACGGGTCGGTGACATGCTCCTGCCCGATGACCTCGGCGAACGACTCCGGGCGATAACGGCGGTACAGCGCGAGAGACGACACGCTTACGAGGTTATAGGCGCCCACTGACAACCCGACCCCACGGGAACGACAACGCCCCCCACGCACCCGCCAGAGCCAACCTACCCTTGCTGCCTTCCGGCCCTGGGGGAGTTCAGTCAGATAGCGCCGCGTGAGGGGCTGCCCAAACAGTACCCGATGGCAGGGGGTGGGAACGAGTTCGCGAGCACTCCTCAACGTCTTGTATTGTTTGCGGCGGAGGATTCGCCTAGAGGCCTAGGGCGCACGCTTGGAAAGCGTGTTGGGGGCAACCCCTCACGAGTTCGAATCTCGTATCCTCCGCCAGTGCCTCACCGGGCACGATGTCGAAGGGCCCCACCGTTCGCGGTGGGGCCCTTCGTCGTTGTCCGTCTCAGTTTCCGTCTCAGTTCGTCTTCGGGAGCTCCCAGAGAGCGTCGCCTACTTGCTGAGCCACCTTCCGCAGCAGCGTTCCGGTGACGTGCATGTAGCGAGCGCGCATGCGGGCCGCTCCCCCAGGCTCCCAGCCCATGATCGCGTCGACCACGACGTCCGGGACGCCGAGGATCAGGAGGACGGTCGCGGCGGTGTGGCGAGCGTCATGGAGACGGCCGTCTCGTACGCCCGCGTCCCGCAGCAGCCGCTTCCAGATGTGGAAGTCCGTGTTCGGGCTCAGAGGGCCGCCGGTCGGGGAGGCGAAGACGTATCCCTTGTCCTCCCAGTCGGCACCGGCCGCCGTCCTCTCCTTCTCCTGTACCTCCTGGTGTTGGCGGAGGAGCTTGATCAGCGGATCGGGCAGACCGATCGTGCGACGCCCGGCGCGGGACTTGGTGGACTTGTGCTCGCGGCGGGTCTGCTGTTTCTGAGGGCAGTAGCCAGCCTTCCGACCGCACGGGTTGTCGCCGCAGCCGTGGGCGTACTTGGGGCGGAGCCGGTTCTTGCGGATGCGGACGTATCCCGCATCCAGGTCGACGTCCTCCCAGTGCAGGCCGAGCGCCTCCCCCTGGCGGAGCCCGAGCGCCAGGGCGACGACCCACCTCGTGCTGTTGCGGAGCTTGGCCGCCTCGACGAGGAGACTCTGAACCTCCTCGATCGTGAACGGCTCGATGTCCTCTTCTTCGAGGCGCGGAGCCTTAGCGATCTCGGCCACGTTGGTGGCGACGTGACCGCGTCGCTTGGCCTCGCCAAGGGCGACCCGGATCGTTCGGTGCGCGTGGTGGGCGGTGCCGGCGGAGCTCCCGGCTTCCTGCATCTTCCGGTAGAAGCGCTCCAGGTGTTCGGGCTCCAGCTTGTCGAGCTTGTGAGCGCCCAGGCCGGGCACGAGGTGTACGCGTACGTCGACCTCGTAGCCGTCGTACGTGTTCTCCGAGACGTACGGCTTGGCGATGTTCTCGACCCAGTGCTCAAGCCAGGCCTGGACCGTCCAGCTCTGACCCGGCTTCCTTAGCTTCTTCTCGTCCCGGGCCCGCTCCATGTCACGGACGGCCCTGGTCACCTCGGCCTTGGTCTTGCGCTCGATGTGGCGGCGGTCCGGCTTGCCGTCATCACGGACTCCGACCGTCACCCGGCCGTGCCACTTGCCGTCCTTGCCGAAGTAGATCGAGGAGGCCCCGTTGGGCTGACGAGTTCGCTTCTGCTCTGCCATGACGTCTCCTCTCAGGCTGCTTCGGCAGG
Source organism: Streptomyces lincolnensis (assembly GCF_001685355.1). Taxonomy (GTDB): domain Bacteria; phylum Actinomycetota; class Actinomycetes; order Streptomycetales; family Streptomycetaceae; genus Streptomyces; species Streptomyces lincolnensis. The sequence goes on from NZ_CP016438.1 coordinate 4,881,722, forward strand.
GCGATGGCGGAGTTTGGCCACATAAGCCGGGACGGCGTCGGCCGGTACTCGCCGCAGACGGCCGACCGTGACGGACTCGATCTCTCCCGCGCGTACGAGGCGGAAGCACGTCGTACGGCCGATGCGCAGCCGCCGAGCCGTCTCTTCGACGGTCAGGAGGACCAAGGAAGGGTCAGCGGTCGCATGCACGTTGTCCACGGCTTGCGGCTCAGCCATGGGTGGGTTCTCCTTCCGTTCCGGGGGCGGGTTCGAGGGAGGCCGCTAGCCAGGTTTCGGCGGCGCTGAGGCCCGTTCCGGCGAAGACCCAGTGGGCGAGGACCAGGGTCGACGTCACTTCCGAAATTTCGGAGGTGACTGGCGCGGTGCTGGTCTCTGCTGCTTGGGCCCGGCGCCATTCGGCACGGGCGTCACGGAGCGCGCCGAGGGTCGTCGAGTAGCGGCGGGACTTGGTGGAGAAGTGGCCGCGGAAGCCGAGCATGTGAGCCCAGGCCCGTAGGCGGAGGTCTGCCAGGTCCGCCCGTGCGCCGAGGGACCAGGCTGTGCGGATCATGCGCTGGGCGTGGTCACTGATCCGGGCCTGCGCCAGCTCGGCAAGGAAGCGGATCGGGCGATCCAGGGTGCCCGTCGCCGTCTCGGCTCCTTTGGTCGCGTACTTGGCGATGTACGCCGCTACAGCGCGCTCGGTCAGCTCCTGGCCGCCATCGAAGTCGGCGGAGCGGATCGGACGTACGTCGAGCTGGCGACCGAAGACGAAGCGGTGGGACCGGCCGTCGACCTCGGGTCCGGCAATTCGCGTGGCAGTCGCGGCAGCCGGGATGGCGTCGGTGAGCACCTCGGTCGAGGCCCAGGCCGGGGGTGCCGTTTCTCCTCCCTCCGGGCCGTCGAGACGGATGACCGCGTGGAAGTGGACCGCGCCGCGCCTTTGGTACTCGGCCACCTTCGCGAAGGAGATGCGGGCGTGGTCGAGGAAGGCCCGTTGGGTGAGACCGGCGCGCTTGGCCACCTCTCGGCGCAGGTAGATCGAGAAGCGCCGCCACAGGGCACCGGCGTGCGCGTTCCAGAGCACGGCGGCTTCGTAGTCGTAGGTGTCCGGGTCAAGGGCTGTGCCCAGGGCTGGATCGTTCTCGTCATGGCGGATGCCGCAGCGGCAGTCCCGGCCGCCGTTGGGGCGGTTGTGGACCGGGCCGAAGCTCGGCGCGGTCAGTGTGGCGAAGACGCGGGGGTGGGTGGCGACCGCTTCCGAGGCACCTTTGCCGCCACGCAGTCCGGCGGTGATCAGGTGGTAGGTGTCACGGCGGTAGGTCTCGGCACAGGCGGCGCAACGGGTCGCGCGGCGGTTGTTGCAGCGGACCAGGAGCTGACCGGCGGGGAGCGTGGCGGAGTCGAGGTGGTGCAGGACATCGCCGATCTCGCCGGTCGCCTTGTTGACCGCGTACTCCGTGCGGTGGCCGTCGAGGCGGACGGGGTGAGTGCAGCCGCCCAGGCCGGAGAGTTGACGGCCCAGCTCGGGCATGGTGCCGAGGGAGGCCAACATGGAGAGTTCCGCCAGTGGGGGCGGAGTCTGCCGGGTGATGATGGGAGTTCCTTTCGGCTGTTTCGGCGGTTGGGAGGGACGGCCTCGGGGCGGCGGGATGCTTGGCGGCGTTGTTGCCGCCCCGGCGGCCGGTCAGCGCCTGTTGGCGCCGTTGAGGAGCGAGCGCAGGACCACGGCGGCGACGGCCACGGACACGGCCGTGATGGCGACGGCCGCCAGGAGCGCGGTCAGGACGACACCCACGACGACCACGCCGGCGACAACACCCACGTAGGGCGTCAGCGACTGGCCGGTCGAGGGCATCGGGGTGTGCGTCTGCTGCGGGACGACGGGGGTTGTCGGCAGCGTGGGGACGTCGGGGAGCTTGGGGCGGAACATGGCTGACCTCCTTGTCACTTGTCGGTGCCGTTGACCACGCCGACCCCGGAACGGGTGCCGGACTCGATGGCGGGGGCGAGGACGGTGTGCGAGAGCCAAAAGCCGAACAGGGCGATCACTACGGCGACCCAGAGGCGTATGCCGAGGAACTTGATCGCGGCCCAGGCGATGACGCCCAGGACGAAGACGAGCGGGAACGAGACGGTCACAGACCCTCCTCAGCGGGCGGCGCAGCGGTGGGTACGCGCGGCCAGCTCGGCGGCGGCGCGGCTGTCGTAGTCCGTGGAGAAGCCGCAGCGCGGAGCGGTGCAGGCGGCGGTGTGCTTCTCCCGACCCCGGCCGTCGTAGGACGTGCCGACCTGGACGGGGCCGATGCGGACGACTCGGCGGAAGCGGCGGTTGGCGGGCATCAGTCGATCTCCTTTGTCTCGCCCGTGAAGTCGGTGACGTGGTCGGCCAGCCAGCGCAAGATCTCGTCGCCCTCGTAGTTGTCGGCGGCGAGGATCACCGGCTCGGCGATCAGCACGGCTTCGGTGAGGCGGTTCTGTCGGGTCAGCTCGGCGGCGCGTTTCAGCGCGCGGAGCGTGGACGGGCGCATCGGGAAAGTTCCTCCGGGGTCAGGCGAGTTGGGCGGCGATGGCTTCGGCGAGCGGTAGCGGGACTCCGAGCCGGGCACGAAGCGTTGGAGTGTCGATGGGAGCTCCGGTCCGGGCGCGGTGGTCGTCGGCGACCTTGCGCGCGTGGGCGACCAGGGCGGGCGGGACGGTGGTTGCCGGAGGCGGAGTTGACTCCGGTGCAGCGGCGGGCAGTTGGGGCGCCGAGGCGGGAGCCGGAGCCTCATCCTGGGCAGTCGGGTTCTTGTCCGGGACCGGTGCGGCTTCCGGCTCCGGAGATCCGTGCACGAGCAGCGTTCCGCCGAGAAAGGCGACGGCCGGCCATCCGGCGACGAGGATGCGCAGCCAGGCCGGTACAGCGCCCAGGTCAAGCAGCCCGGCCGTGGCGACGTTCGCCCCGAGCGACGCGATCAGCGCGACGAGGAACCAGCACCAGGCAGCCGTCTTGGCCCCGCCGGAGCGGAGCCTCCGCCACGCGGCCACCAGGAGCAGATCCACGCTGACTGGGTAAGCCCACGCCTTCCAGCCACCCTGTCCGGCAGCAGCGGCCAGGTCGTGCAGGTGGGCGAAGGACAGGGCTCCGGCGATGACGGCCTGGACCAGGACCGCGTCCACACGGACGGTGGAGCGGGCCATCAGGACGCCGTGCCGGGGTAGTCCGGGCCGTCTTCGGGGTCGTAGCCGGACGGGAAGACACCGGGCGGCGGTTCAGGCAGAGACGCCGCGAGCGACGGGCCGAGAGCCTCGACGAAGTCTTGGTCAGCACCGATCACGTCGGCGTACAGGGCAAGTTGGCCGAGCAGCAGGACGGTGCGGGCGAAATCCTCGCAGTCGGGGCACATGAAGACCGCTCTCCCTTCTTCGGGCATGGAGGGGGTAGGGACTTGGCGCAGAGCGACGCGCCGGCCGTTGGATCGGGGCTGACTACTCGACGACGGGGAGCGGGGCAGTCACCGGCCCGGAGTCCCTCACCGGCACGGGTGGGACGTACGGCCGGAAGGGAGTGAGCGCCGGAACATCCGGGGTGAGGTGGGCCGCCTCACGGCATGTGGCCGCAGCCTCATCGAGGGACAGGTACGGGGTACGGATGCGTGACCAGCCGCCGGAGGTGTCGCCGACGACGGCCAGGCCGGGCAGCTCGGCGGCGATGGCGCAGGCCGCATAGACCGCCTCGGGGGCGATGTCGCCGAGCGCCATCTTCGCGGAGGCTTCGTCGTTGACGCGGTGGCAGACACGGCCCGTCAGCTGAGCACGGAGCATGGTCGCTCCCTTGCCTAGCTCAGCACCGAACCGCTGGCCGCAGACCTCCAGATAGATCCCGGCCGCGCGGCCGAGTTGAGCGAGCCGGATGAGTTGGGTGACCATCTCGTCCCTCCGCTCCTCTTCCTTGCGTGCGGCGACGAGGAAGAGTTCGGCCACCTCGTCGATGAACAGCACGATGGGAGCCGGGCGTTCGTCATCCGGCAGACCCCAGATGTCCGAGGTGATCTGTTCATCCGGGATGCCGGGCGCGAGGCCCTGTCGGGCCTTGATCAGGTCATAGCGATCCTCCATTTCCTTGACGAGCACGGGCAGCAGCTCGGCCGCCTGATCAGGGTCGGTCGCCAGCGCGGAGAACCTGGCGGCGAACGGCGCCAGCTCGACGCCGCGCTTGCAGTCGATGCCGACCAGGACCACCGGCTGAGCCGCCAGCTTGGTCAGCAGGTTCCGCAGGTACATGGACTTGCCGGAAAGCGTGGCGCCGAGGACGAGTTCATGCGGAACGGCTCGGTAGTCACGTACAAACGCCGTGGCGTCTTCTCGCAGTGCCACGGGAACCCGCAGATGATCACTGACAGTCCGGCGAGGCATCCGCACCTTACGCAGGACGTCGAAGCCGACGAGCCGCAGTTCGACGACACCGGGCTTGATGTCACGCACGTACACGGCATGCACGCCCCACGCATGGCGAAGGCGTTCCGCCGAGGCGGCGACGTCCGCCGGTTCCTGGCCCGGAGCCAGCCGCAGCCGGATCCGGAGGCCCGTCGAGGTGGGGCGGATCAGTCCCCGGCGCGGAGGCACGGGTCGTACCTCCCGGCGGGTCGTCGCCCTGATGGCCAGGGCCCGCCACCTGGGCGGCTCGACCGTGAGGCCGCAGGCGTCCATGGTCGAGGTGTACGAGGCCAGCAGCCGTGCCGCCGAGATCGGCAGCCCGACCGTGGACCAGTACGCCGCCGGGTAAGCGTGCCGGGCGTAGGCCCCGCCGCCTATCGCAACGAGCGACCCGCCCAGTTCAGCCCACGTCACGAGGTCGGTCACGTCGATCAGACCGCCTCTGCCATCGGGAAGGCACCGGGCGCAATGGCGGTGGCCCGGTAGGCGATGCCGTGCCGCTGCTGCCCGTTGAACACGCTCTCCCAGGGCCGGGCGATCAGCCCCGGAAGCGACACCGGAGCGCCGACGGTCAGTCCGTCGGTCACACCGCTCTCGGGGATCGTCACCTGGATCAGGGACGACTCGCCCTCGTCGATGAAGACGACGCCGACAGTCATCAGAGCCTCACCGCTCACAGCATCCTTGGCGATCTCGCCGGTCTGCCGGTCGCGCACCTTCGGTGCCGGCGCTTCGGTGAGCAGGATCGTGGCGGACGAGGCATCAATGCGGATCACACGCACAGGGGTTTCTCCTTCTGAGTCGATCAACTCGTCACCTGACAAGTTGACTTAGCAAGTTCGAAGTTAAGGTTGCTAACTTGACTTGTCAAGTGAGTGCGGAGAGGAACTCGCCCCGAGCTACGCTCAGTTCAACCGATAGGTGTCTTCCAGCTCTTGCCGGTCGGCAGGCAGCAGCACATCGACGACCTGCAAGGCTTGCCCCGAGGTGTCACAGGCGATGACCAGCACGCTGAGGACAGGAACCCCCTCGGGGAGCTCCAGAAGTTCAGCCTCTCCACTGTCGGGCAGTCTCGCCGAGACCCGCTCCGTCACGTGGTCGAAGCGCACCTTCTTCCGCGCCTCAAGATGCTCGCGGACGCTGCCGCTCAGCGCTTCGGACGTCTCCAACTCGGTTCCGTCGACCAGGCCGGCGGGGAAGTAGGACGAGACCAACTCGACCGCTTCACCGTCCTCCTCGACCAGAAACCGGCGCACGAGAACCTTCGCCTGCTTGGGCAGGCCGAGGGCGGAGGCAACGCGGGCAGGTACGGGCACGTGGCCGACCTCGATCAGGCGGCCCGGCGTCTGCGACTCGTCACGCGTGAGCGCCGCTCGGCCACGGCGGTCCTGCTGCTCGACGACCTCGGGGCGCCCCCGCACGATCGTGCCGAATCCCTGCCGGGACTCCAGCCAGCCGTCACGCTTCAGCAGCTCCAGAGCTCGCACAACGGTCGGGCGCGACATCCCGAAAGCCTGCACCAGCTGGTTCTCACTGGGCACCCGCGTGCCGGGCGGGTACGTGCCGTCCTCGATGCGACCTTGGATGGTCTGCGCGAGACGCACGTACTTCGGTGGCTCCACTTCATACGCCATGAACGCCGCCCGTCGAGATTGGCCAAGTCAACTGGTCAACCAGACTAGCGACACTTACACACTCACAGTAGGACGTGGCCGAAGTTCTCATTCGTCGGCCAGGCGTCAGCCACGACGGCGGACACCACCGTCCCACCGAATCGACTGGGCCCGGCGTGCCACGACTCTGCGATGGAGTCGACCAGCAACAGGCCCCGGCCGTGCGCGTCGTTGGCCTCTGGGCGCCGCAGCCGCACGTTCGCCGGGAAGCCCGGATTGTGCACCTCGATCCGAAGCGCCGTCTCCACGCGGTACCACTCAAGGCGCACCCACCAGAGCTCATCTGCCCGTCCGTAGAGAACGGCATTGGTGACCAGCTCGGAGACCATCAGCGTGCAGTCCTCGATCGAGCAGGCCGGGTTGTACGGGGCAATGAGCTTCCGGAACCATCGTCGGGCTCGGGGGACCGACTCTGGCGCCGGAAACAGGATCATCGCTCCGAGACGTGCGGTACCGAAGCCGCGACGGCCATCGGTGGCGTCATCCATCCGCGCTCACTCCTTGCCGCTGCCGTCACAGTCGAGGCAGCGCCGTTTCGATGTGGCACGAACGCGGTCGTTGGCCACGGAGAGCGCCAGAGCCGTACGGGAGCCGACGCGCTTCCAACCACGTCCTCGGCATCCCCGGCAAGCTAACCGCGCGCTCTTGTCCGGCCGCTGACTCGTCACGCCGTGCCCCCTTCCGATCCAAGTGGCCTTAGCCACTTTGTGGATAGTGGCATTAGCCACTTGGAATGTGCAAGCGGTTCGGCGCAACTGACGAGGTATCAGGTCAGCGGGTAGCCCTGCTCGAAGGCCCAACGGTGCGGGGGATAGGCGGCCTCGGCGAACTCCAACGGCCGATCCTGGAGGTCGAAGACGACGTGATGAACGATCAGGACGGCTTCCCCATACTCCAGTTGCAGGTCCGACGCTTCTTCGTCCGTGGCGCCGCGAGCACACATCCGGTCCTCGGCATAGCTGCCTTGGCGCCCCGTCATGCTCTCGACGTACATGAGCGTCCCTTGCTGAATCCGCTCAGGATCCAAGAGCTTGGGTGCACGCTCGGCAACGTCCGGAGCGAACCACGAGGTGGACAACGTGATCGGTCCGTCCTGGTTGTTGGTCACCCTCCGCCGATGCGCGGCGCGACGATCCTTGACCAGGCCCAAGGCTTCGGCGACATGATCCGGTGCGTCCAGCCAGCCAGCCGACGTAATCACCGCGTACTCGCCAGGCGTGTAGATCTTCCCGGTTTGTCGGGCCCTGCCGTACAGTTCACGTGCCCGCCGGTTGACCTCCAGGCTGCGCACGTACGTGCCCGATCCCTGACGCTTCTCGACGAGCCCCTGGTGACTCAGGGCCTCCAACGACCGTGCAGCCGTTGGCCGGGACACCTTCCAGTCCACCGCCAACTGCCGTTCCGAGGGCACCTCGTCCCCCGGCCTCAAGTCTCCCCGAAGAATCTGATCGCGGATGAAGTGCGCGATCTGGAGATACTTCGGCTGAGCCTCCTCGATCTGAGGCATTCACCCTCCTCGTCCAAGTGGCTATGGCCTCTAGCCACTATAGGGTGAGTGGTCAACCCCCTACCCCGTACGCTGGCCGCATGAAGCGGTTGATCGTCGCAGCAGGAGGAGGGGGCGACGCAGTCGCCGCCGCAATGCTTCACGCCGCCCTCTACGGCGACGAGGACCAGGCGGTGATCCTCACGTACGCGTGGGACCGCTTGCTCGTCGATCCGGTACCGGGGCCGCGGGGGCCGGACAACTTCGCGGGGCTTGAGCAACTCACCCCAATGGTCTGGACGGTGCCGGCGGACGCCCGCCCGATCGCTCCAGCGGGTTCCACACTCCCCCGGCTTGCGGCAGAGCTCCCGCACACCTTCGCGCTCCTCGACCCGCATCACGGCGAAGAGGGCGTCACACGCCAACTCGAAGAACTCGTCAGCCACCTTTCCCCGGAATCCATCGATCTCCTCGATGTGGGCGGCGACATCCTCGCCCGGGGCGACGAGCCGACGCTGAAGAGCCCGCTAGCCGACGCCCTCACGCTCGCGGCATGCTGCCAAGTGAACGCCTCTGTCCGGCTCTTGGTCGCAGGACCCGGACTGGACGGAGAACTGCCGCTCGACGACGTACGCGGCATGCTCGGCCCGCTCATCCACACCTTCACCGCGAAGGACGTCGAATCGGTCAGCTCGGTACTGGAATGGCACCCCTCCGAGGCAACCGGGATGCTCGCGGCGACGGCCTGCGGCGTACGCGGTACATGCGAAGTCCGAGACGCAGGCTTGCCCGTACCTCTCACGGACGAGGGCCCGACAGTCCACCAGGTCGACCTGGACGAGGCATTGAGCCGGAACGAACTAGCCCGTGCAGTCTTGACGACGGAGAGTTTGGACGAGGTCGAGGCTTACAGCCGCGAGATCTGCGGCTACTCGGAGATCGACTACGAGCGCAACAAGGCCGCATGGCTCAGCCAGCAGTCCCCGTCAAGGCTGGACTCTGATGCGATCCTGACTGAGCTAGACCGCTTTGAGGTCGAGGCTCGAAATCGCGGAATCACTCACACGACGTTTCGCCATATCACCGAAGTTCTGAACCTAAGCGGCTCTCAACTTGATTCCATCCGCAGGCTCTTGCTCGGCATCAAGCCAGAACAGCATGAAGCCCCGCTATGGAAGATCAGAAGGTACTGAGAAACCACATCTCGCCGTAGCTTCACACCTCTCTCGGTAAGGTCAATCATGGATTTTACTGGCGATCTTCGACTGCTTAAAGACCTCCTTAATCCGTACAGTCCTCAGAACGCAAGAGAAAAGATTTCCGAGCAACGACGAGGGCAGATCTTCGAGGAGTGGCTAAAGCAACTCCTTCTCGCGTCTACAACTGAGCCGCGAGCTAGATACCGCCCCAAAGGGGAAGAAATTGATGGATCTTTCGCCCTAGATGGACAGTTCTATCTGCTAGAAGCTAAATGGCACGGAAAGCCTCTACCCGCTTCGTCCATCTATCAGTTCCGCGGAAAGGTGGACGGAAAACTCGTCGGCACCATCGGAGTCTTCCTCTCCATGTCCAACTACAGCCAGGAGGCAGTAGACGCCGTCAGGGTTGGGAAAGTCCTCAACGTCATACTTTTCGGACCTGAGGACGTATCGGCAGCAGCCGAGGTCGGTTTCGCCAGAGTCTTGCGCTTCAAGCTGCGGGCAGCCGCAGAAGAAGGCGAGATATATATGCCGTACGTCAGAACTGAGCGCGCGAAACATCTCACAGTTCTGGTCGAGGGACGGATAGATCAAGTAATCACAGATCAACTTCTACGGAGAGCGGTCGAATCGATAAAAGCTCGACCGTTCTCAGTGGTACCCACCATGGGGCGATCTGGAATAACAAACATTGCAGCGGTTCTCACACTCGACACCCAGAGCGATGTTGTGGCTCTAGTAGAAACCGACGACATGAGCCCTGAGGATCGTGACACGTTCCTCGGAAGATTGCTAGCTACTGAAAGAGCGCGTGCCATTGTCGTGGACCCAGGCATAGAGCGGTGGCTGGGAGAAAACAGGCAGGATCTGAAACGCAGCCCAGCGCTACTTACGACCGCTATCAATCGCACCGACATTAAACAGCTAATTCGTACCGATGCCGCTTTCGCGGAGCTCGTCCAACTCGTGAAGACACCCAGCTAACCATCAGGCACCTGCCACACCTGCAGGTTGCCAGAGCGAGCGACTCGTTAGCTCCTGCCTGTGAGTTACAACCTTCTCTACTGGTTCAAGGCGGCTCGCTCCGCTCACCGCGCGCGGCCCGGCCCCCGGCCGGGCCTGCGCTCCTGTCTCCGCCCCGCTCCAGCCCGGCCGGCGCCCGTGCCGCGCTCAAAGCATGCAGCCGCCTGATGCCAGAGAAGGGGTACGTCGTGGCTGGGGCGGTCGGCTCCGCGGCTTTACGGAGCCACTTTGGCGCGAGCCTCGAAGATCATGGCCCCAACGTCGTGCTTTACCGGGCAGGTCCACAGACTGCCCGACGCGCCGGAAGCTTACGGGGCCATGATCACTCGCGCCAAAGCAGCGCCACCCCAAAGCCGCTGCGCCGACCTCGTGACAGAAAAGCCGCCTCCCTGCAACCTGCTAAATCACGATCTTGCTTGCTCTTTTTTCCACAATCGCGCGAGCGCGCTTGTGGAGATAAAGCGGGAATTCGTGATCTGCCAGAATATCCCGCAGGTCAGGATTGTCTAGAATTCTTTGCCAAACTACCGCAACAATTGCGTTCTCATGCCACTGCAAGGCTAGATCGTTTGTCATTCCACCGACCACGCCGTTGATGGACATAGCCTTCGGGGTGGCGGAATCTTCACCAAATACTCTAGCGCAAGAAGAAATGAGCACCTGGTGCGGAGTACGGCCGTCCAGAAGTACGCGTTCGGCCTCCGATAGCGGCTCCGTTGGTGGCACAGTAAGGGCCCAAAATATCTTGCGCCCTTGATGACTAAACTCCTCAACGCTTACCGCCCGCTCAAGATATTCTTCGATCTCCGTGTCATCGAGAGGTGATGTGCCAGGCCACGATGTACCTCGGCTGATGGCGAAGTTCTGATCAACGAACAGGGCGTGTCCAGGCAGTAGATGCCTGGATAGGGCGATGAGGCCGGCCTGCGCGGATAGCTCGGCGATGGCCAAATGATCGAGAAGTTTCTGCATAGCGGCACGATCGAATGAGGAAATGCTGCTAACCAGAGAAGAAAGCCAGCGGTCTGGTGCGAGGAGTCGTGACGCAAATTCATTCGCCTCACGCTCTTGTGTGCCGCTTGCGGTTGTTATCGAAAATTCGCTCCCAATGGAGGCCGAGTCGATATGGCACCCGACGGTCCCAACATGCCACGCTAGCTCGATATGGGCCAGCTCGTGGGCAAGCGTGAATCGCTCCCTTAGTGAGGGGAGGCCGCATCGGACGAAAACACGCGGAGTTTCTTCCCCCAGGACGGTCACTGCGTCACATTCATGTGACCAGTTCTCGTACGCCACCTGTGCGCGCTCATGAAGAAGGGTCCTGATGTCGACAGGCGGCTTCAAGTCAAATTTATGGACCAGCGTCTCTGCCCTGGTGCGGGCAGCTTTTAGAGACGGCCAGTTTTCTGGAGCCAAGTGAGGACGCCTTCAACTTCGTCGGCTGAGTCTGCACGGGCGGCGAGGGCGAGCCCCTTTGAACTCTTGATCAATTCCTCGCTGACGGTGCGACCATGGCGGTGAGCTGCGACGATGTAACGCAGTGTGCTCGGTTTCTCGACCCAGAGACGGTACTCATCCCAGGTCATCCCCAGCCACTCATGTAGCTCGAGATCGGTGTCGTCTTCGTCGTGCCAAGCGTCGACGTAGGAGTCAACGTCGTCGATCCCTGCGACACCGATGAGCGCATCATCGACAAAGCTGGCCTTAGACATCGATCCTCCTCCCCCTGACCGCGGGCTTGATCATTTCACCTGAGACGGGATGAGCTACACCAAGGTGTCGCCCTCGCTTATTGAACACCTCTACCTCTCCCCCGTGCTCCCCATCCCAGGTGTAGATGCGCTCTCCGTCAGGAGAGAACCACCGCTTGGATGGGTGCACGTAGCGAGCTTTGAGGCTGTGCAAAAAGCAGTTATCCGGCAAGTTTACCCAAGGCACAGCCAGCGATGCTAGCTCTCGTGCCCACAGCGCGCACGAGCTTTGGTGGGTCTTCTGAGCAACTAAACTTCGTGAGACGCCAACAGGGGAGCAACGCGTGCGCGTGGCGTCAGCCCGCTTGCTCCCGCGCCCATCGGTACCGCCGTCTCGCACAGCAGAGCTGTGAGTCAGGCTGCCAGGTTGGGCAGCCATGAAGAGCGCTGATGATCAGTTCCTTTAACTAGGCCTCAGTCACGCGTAACCCCAGGTCAGCTACGGGAGGCTGATGGAGAGGCTCCCCGAGCAGCTGGAGCGTGCCCTTGCAAGTCTCTTGGCAGATGAGGCCATGTCTGACTTCTGAGCGGGTGATTCTGCGAGGTGGGAGGGGAATGCAGCTCGGGGAGTCAAGCTAGAGGAGGGGACAGCAGTGGCGCAGCGCGGTGGCGGCCGAGGCAATGAGTACCAGCGGCAGCAACAAGCTTTGCGGCGAGCCCAGGAGCAACAGGCCCGCCAGGTTGAGCGGTCACGTAAGGAGGCTGAGGCAGCCAGCAAGCGGCGGGAGCGAGAACGCAAGGCCGCGTATCAAGAGCAGCAAGCCGAGCAGGCTCAGGTGCGCACGATTGGGGTGGAACATGAGGTTGAGCAGCTCGGGCAGTTGCTGAGGGATGCCTTGGTCGGTGATCCACCAACGACCTTCGAACGCCGGCGGCGGACGTACACGCCGACGGTCTTAGACGAGCGTCTTTGGTCTCGTCCGGAACCTTCCCCGCGCTGGGAGGGGTTCGCACCCCCGGAGCCGGGTGGTCTGTCTGCTGTCCTGGGTCTGGGTAGGAAGCGCTACGAAGCCGAGGTAGCCGAGGCGCGGGTGCGCTTCGATGAAGCGCAAGAACGCCACAGGCGAACTGAAGAGAAGCGACTGGAGGCGCAGGAGAGGAAGCGCGCCGAGCACCGCCAAGGCGAAGAGCAGGCTCTTGCTGAAGTGACCGCCTTCAATAGGCAGTTGGATGAGGAACGCGAGGCCTATCGAGCCGGTGAGCCCGCAGCGGTGGAGGCTCACCTAAGCGCTGTTCTCAGCGCTTCGGCGTACCCGTTGGGCTTCCCGCACGAGCATCGAGTCGCCTTCCGCCCTGCCACCGGTGATGTGCTTGTCGAGATCCACCTGCCTCCCGAAGGGATCGTGCCTGCCGCGAAGGGCTATCGGTACGTGAAGAGCCGCGACGAGACGAACGTGCTGCCAAGGCCTGAGAAGGAACGCAAGGAGATCTACGCCTCTGTCTTGGCGCAAGTTGCCCTGAGGACCGTCTACGAGATCTTGACGAGCGATCCTGACAAGATCATCAACGGGGTCATCCTGAACGGCCACGTGAAAACGGTCGACCGCGCCACTGGCCAGGAGGTCTCACCCTGCCTCGTGACCCTAAGCACCAGTCGGGAGCAGTTCGGGAAGCTCCGCCTCAGCCAGGTTGATCCAGCAGCCTGCCTCAAGGGGCTCAACGCGTTGGTGTCGCCGAACCCCTATGACCTAGAACCGATTCGGCCGATCATCGAGTTCGACCTCACAAAGTACCGGCTCATGGACAGCATGGACGTGGTGGCCGGCCTGGACAGCAGGCCTGTGCTGGTGCAGTTGACGCCTACTGAGTTCGAGCATCTGATTCGCCAACTGTTTGAGGCGATCGGCATGGAAGCGTGGAACACCCAGGCATCAAAGGACGAGGGCGTTGACGCGGTAGCTGTCAGCAAAGACCCCGTGTTCAATGGTGAGTGCATCATCCAAGCCAAGCGCTACAGCAAACTCGTGGGTGTCGAGTCCGTCCAAGCCCTCGCCGGAGTGGTCGAGCACAAGCGCGCCGCCAAGGGAATCCTGATCACCACGTCCTGGTTCGGACGTGCCAGTCATGACTTTGCCCGACAGCATGGCCGGCTCCAGCTCATCGAAGGGCCTGAGCTGAAATATCTGATCAAGGAGCACCTCGGCAAGGACGTCATTCCTGGCCCGGTACCTCCCAAACGGCGACCCTCTCGCTGAAGCCCGGAGCCATCTTGGGCGGAGCCACTGGGCCGTCCCTGGGCCGCCCGATGCCGCTCAACAGTGGCCAATGACGACCAACGACGACCACCAGGCGCACGAACCCACCGCACCTGGCCAGCAAAAACCCAGGTCCCCAAGATCCCCGACAACACCCAGGGCAAGAAGACATCTGTGGTCCCGCGCCGGCGGCACGATGACCTAGCGCGATGCATGGGCAGTAGCGACGGTCAAGGCCTGAAGCGCTCTATCTGCTCCGCGATCCATTCGGGGAGCGCAATGCGCGCATGCGGGTTTCGGATGAGCTGGGTCTCGGGCCGCCACTCATAGCCACCGTCAGCCAGATGGACGCCCGAGGAAAACAGACAGACACCAGAGACGCGGGTGTACATGGACGGTTGGAACCGACGCTCGATCACAGCGCGCCAGGTCTTCATCGCGCCCAGTGCGCCTGAAACATCAACCATGACGAGTCCCGGCACATCCGTCGGGAGCTGCTTTCTCGCGCTATCGAGAAACACTTGCGCCCTAGCATCCGCAAACGGCCAACGGACAACAATGTCACTCTGAACTACGCCCTCCACCATGTTGGTTGCCATACTGTTGACGCGCGTCCTGGGCTCACCGTGGTCATCCACTTCCAAGCTTCCTGGAGTGCGGTCATTCCAGTAGAGTGTGCCGAGTCCGTCCCTTAGCGATATTTCTTCTGCGCCTCGGTCGGAGTGCAAGTTGATGATCTGCGCGGCTACTTCCTCGACTTCGTCAGGAGTGGGCTCCCGCTTAAAAAATACCTCAAGCGTGAAGTTACCCCCGCAATCCCCGATCAGCCCGGCAGAGAGGCGATGAAGGCCCTTTTCTGCTTGTGCGCGAGCTTGAGACGTGCTGGTCTGCTTAACCTCAATGCACGTCCAGTCCAAATCGCCCTGCTTGATTCGGAAATCTGGATTCCTATTTCCACCCGGGATAAGCCCTGGCGGTTCGAGCTCAAGCGCAACATCCCAGGCACCTGAACGAACGAGGTGTATGGCCGTAAGCTCACCTGATGCGTCCGGCTGCCGTTCCCGAAGCTTACGAAGCAGGTCATCTGAGTTGACCGCGTTGGCCAATGATTCAAGCCGCTGCCCAAGAGTGACGATGCTCAGGGTCGGCAAAGCTCCTGACTCAACGGCCCTATTAGTGGTTCGTGAGGCCTCGATCCATGTGCGCCCAAAGTGCGATACCACACTATTGAAGACTCCAACGATCGTCTCTGCAGGCAAAGCGACTTGTCCGCCGCCGAGCCACCCCTGCTCAATCTCTGACCAGTCGAAGACTTCATCGTCAGCGTTCATTACTTCACTTTCACAGAAAGCCAATGTTGGCGTAAATCGCCTATCTCCACCCCGCCCACTATATTATTCCGTCCTAGAGAAGATTTCAGAGACGGGCAGATAGCAGTGACCAGTCTGGCTGGCGTGCTTCCTCTTGTGAGTCATCAGGTCGTCCAGGCGGATGCGTTGGTCCAGCACAGCCATGAAGTCGCCGCCGTCCATCGTGATGAACGGCGTGCTAAGGCTGTAGATCGCCAGGGCATCGGACGTGAAGCCGCTCATGCTGACGTACAAGCCGAGGGTGTTTTTACCCTTGCGCTCGATGTTGGTTTTAAAGACGTCCAGCTCCCGCCGGCCGATGCGCTCCTTCCACCACTTGGCCTCAAGGACGTAGTAGTCAGTGTCGAAGGAGAACGCGCCGTCGATCTGCTCGTACTCCATGATGTAGGCCGCCCGCGGCTCCAAGTCGTACAGGGCGAAGAACTCGTTGATGAAGCCCTCGAAGTCCGTACCCCGCTGGTGCTTGTCGGTTGCCGCATGCATCACGATGAACCGTTGCTTCAGATCGTCATGAGCTTGGGCGAAGACCCGGCCATCCTGGTCCTTCTTAGCACTCTCGGCTATGGCCGCCGCGTGCTCCTCGTGTTCCTTGATGATGTCCTGCTGCTTGCCGGTCCAGCGCCGCAGTTCCGCGACGGCCGCCGTGGCCTTGGCCACCATGACGTCACCATCGACCTGTCGTTCGAGGTTCGGAAACCGGTCCATGGCAGCGATGTCGAGCATGAGCGCCACGGTCACGTCCAGGTACCGGGTCTCATTGGCCCGCAGCAGCTTGACCAACTGGCCGGAGACTTCGCGCTTGGTGGCCTGGAAATTGAGCTGCGGCAGGAGCTCGCTGTGGTCCTTCAGCATTCCGCGGATATACAGCTCAAAAGGGTCTTTGTTCCAGTAGATCAACCAGAGTGCGTCGGCCAGTGCGTTGTACGCGCTGGGGTTGATCGTCTTCTTGCGGGCATCAGGCTGCTGCACCTGCCCCCTCCTCCACACGCACTGTCACCGACCTATCACGGTACCGTGCGATCAGTCGATGACCAGCCTGTACGACAAGGCTTGATCCAAGGAACTGTGATGACCCGTCATCCATCTGGCGCCGGGAATCCGATGACACAAGCGGATGGCGAGTGAGAGCGGCGGCTTGTCCTGGCTGTCATCGAGACGGACTGACGAGCCTCAGGCCCGGAAGTGGGCCGCCACGTCGTCGAGCATGTCCAGGTAGTCGCCCGCACCAACAGTCCCCCCAGCCGCCTTGGAGCCGTGCAGCGCCGATGTCAGGACAATGCCGCGCAACTCTGCTGGCTGCCTCGGTTCCCCGTTCTGAAAGTGCCAACGATTGCCGTGCGCACAAGCGTTGCGGAAGTGCCGCACGAACTGAAGCAACGGGCTTGTCCTGTCACTCAGCCCGGCGCGCTGGATGGCATCACCCAGGCGGGCTGCACCATGCATCGTCGCGAAGTTCAGCAGATCCTCACCGAGTCCAGCACCCGCAGTTGAGCTGGCTTTGGCGAAGATGTCTGTCAGCCGCTCCGCAGAGTGCGGGGTACCGTCATTGCGGTAGATGACCAACGGCGAGTCAGCGGTTTGCTCGTACAGGTCGCGGTAGATGGCCATGAGCGGCTGACGGGGGTCAGCTAGCGGAAGTATGGCCAGGCTCAGACCGCAGAACCCAATCTTGAGTTCGTCACCCAGCTGCGCGATGCGTTCCGCCTCGATGCCCGGCATGTTATGGCTCCCCCTGCCCAGTGACCGCTTGATCTCCGGCTTGCCGGTCAAAGCCGACGTCCAACAGGTGTCGGCCGCAATCGCCCTCGCCGAGAATACGACGGTCTGCTTCGTAATCCCGACACCCAGGAGCGGGCTGCATTGAGACGCGCATTCCCGCAACATCGACGCACATGTCGTCGGAACGACTCTGTCCGTCGACCCTCGGGTCACGTTATGGCTGAATGAGCAGCGGCGCAGCCCAACTGATAGCTCCCGTGGGCCCCTCGTTTGCATGTGGCCTATCTGCGGACTCAGCTCGCCAGATCTGCCACGCCCGAGGCCCTGACGTGCTGCGTTATCTTGGCCTCAAAGGGCCTCCGGAGCCGTGTGCACGCTCTCTGAACTTCAGTTTGCTGGCCAAGGACCTGCGGTCGGGCCCAGATGGGGAAGAGTTGTTCAGCCGGTGATGGCAGCGCGGCCGAGCCTTTTGAGTACGTCCTCAGTCGACAGCTGTGAGTCGCGCAACTTCTCGTATCCGGCAACGACCTCATCCGGGTCCAAGCCTGCCGCTTTCGCCTCGCTACGCAGGTCAGCAAGGTCGATGGCATCCCTAAGCGCCTGCTTGGCGGCCTCGGCGTCCTCATGCTGCAGCCGCTTGGCCGCTTCCTGCTGACCACGCTTCCACATGTACCAACCTCCGCCGGTTCCGCCTGCCACGAGGGCACCAGCAGCGGCGAAGAAGAGAATGGGCATCTCAGGTCCTTTCGTTGCCGTTCATAGGCTGCCAGGTCCGTGCCATCGTCACGGGCGATTCGGCGGAAAATGGCGATCTAGCCCCTACGCCAACCATCGGACGTCACCGCCGGAACAAGACGATGGGGCACGGCACGCTGTTACCTCCATCAAGGCGAGTGGGCGAAGCGTGGCCGAGCCGAGCCGAGCCGAACAAGAGGGAACGCAGGCGCCTCAGAAGATGGGTCAGCGATACGGGGTGAGTGTCTAACTGCGTGACAACGCCGACGAACAACGGCGGACGCTCGCGAACGTCTGCGGACCGTCAGTACAGGTGAGAGGCACACCAGCCCAAGGCAGCTCCCCCACCCCAGTTGCTTCGGGACAAAGAGGTCATCATTCAAGGCCTCATCACCACGCTTCCGCCGGCACAGCTTGCTCTGACGGACGTCACCGGCCAGCGTGGCTGAGGCCCGGTGGTGGGTGCCGTGGCACACGCGCGCCTGACCGATCGACGCACCGACCGTCTTCGCTGACGTTCGTCGGCTGAGGCTCACATCCCAAAGGCCCCAGCCCCACCCAGGGGGCGAGATCGCGTATGCGGATGCGGGCTGACCAGGCACGATGCTGACCTGTGCCTACGTCCGATCCTTGCCGTCACTCCCCGTGGTTTCCCGCTGCTTCCTGCCGGAACGGGCACGCGTAGGGCACGCCCTCATGAAAAGCGGAATCTGCAACCGCGTCCGGTGGCGACGATAGCCTTTCAGGATGGTGGATCAGGGGCGGATAGTTCGATGTGAGAGATGTGCGGCCGAGTGGAAGGTCTGGGGGCCCGGTCTGCGCTTCTGTCGGCGATGTGGGCTGATGCTCGGGGCCGGAGAACAGCGCGACCGTCCGCCGCTGCCGGGAAGGAGGCCACAGGACTGGTGGGGTGCGGCAATCTTGCTCGTGATCGTGGTGGTGATCTTTGTGCTCGTTGGGGATAAGGCGTAAGAGTCGTGCCATTCGCGTGCCAGATCCTGCGGGACTCACGGGGAACAGCGGGGAATCGGTTGTAGATCCCCAACGGCTGGAGCCCCATTCCGCAGCAGGTCAGTGCGGTGCGCGCCCCCAAGAAACCCGAGCTTCCCAAGCTGAGAGCACGAGGTTCGCGGGCCGGCTAGCCTCAGCGTTCCCAGTGCTCCTCGCCGCCAGGCCCGACGGTGACAGGGGTGATACCGCATCCAGTCAAGTGCCATGACTCGAACTGTGGATCGGGTCCCACCCGCAAGCTGGCACCGGAGTGAAAGTCGATGCTCAGGTCTCCGCGGCCTTGGACGTCAACGGCTGTGACCGGCTGCCCGAACAGGCCGAGCACCGGGGCAAGAAGTGCTCCCGTCCCCGGCTCCAGCTCATGCCATGTGCCGCCTGCATCGCGAAGCCGAAACGACGTCTCCACGATCAACTCGGCATCAACGCCACGTCCCCCGCCCACAGCAGGCACCTGCAAGTAGAGCCGTACCTGGTGATCGAACGCCGTCCGCTCGACAACAGAGCCGATCAAGGACATGGGCACCCTCACTCTGCCTCCCGATCGACGGCTCTCAGTTCGGCTTGCCGCCGACGGGTGTACCCCGTCAGATCGTTCTTGATGGCCATGACGTCCTCGACCGGTATCCAGGTCGGTGCGCAGTACTGTGCGTCACATGACCGCGGAAAGGTGCCGTCAATCAGTGAGATACCGCTGAGGACCACCGCGCCGTCATCGTCGATCTCGGTGCACAGAACCGGGTGGAAAGAGCAGTCCTCGTAGATGTCTCCCACTCGGATCCCGGCGGGGTTGCGGGGGCTCGTCTCGTGCTCCATGCGGCCCAACATGCCACGGGGGACCGTGCAGGGTCACTGAGATTCTGCCGGTCGCCGTCTCAGTTTCCGTCTCATTCAGCGCCGTTCATGGCCGTTCAGTGGAGACCCGCAGCCGATGCCGACCAAGGAGCCGACCGCGCATGAACGCAGGTAAACGGCCCCGGACGAGACCAGGCAGAGCACCACCACAGTTGGAAAGTGTGTTGGGGGCAACCCCTCACGAGTTCGAATCTCGTATCCTCCGCCAGTGCCTCACCGGGCACGATGTCGAAGGGCCCCGCTGCTTGCAGCGGGGCCCTTCGTCGTTGGTCGGTTCGGTCTTCCTACTTTTGCGGCAATTGGGGGGTTACGGGGGAATGGTGCAACCGGGGCCTGCGGTCCGGCGACTTCAACGGGCAGACAGACACGCCAAGCAAGGGAGATCAGCGGTGAACGCATACGGCGACACACTCGTCCCGGCGAAGGACGTCTGGTCCATCTGCGACCCGTACGCCCGTGAAGACGACGGTGACTACCCGCTGCCGCCTCCCGACCCGGCTCAGCGGCTGGACATCCCCCTGCGGCCCGCCGACCGGCGCCGGCTGGACCTGTATGCCGCGCTCACCATCCGCGGCGTCGCACCGCTCCCCGGCGACCAGGATGCCGTCGCCGCCATCAGCTCCCTCGGCGACGCGGTGACCGCCGCGGTGCTGCGCTGGGTTGCCTGAGCGGGTGGCTTTCCCGCCGCCGCGCAGGGCAGGGCCTCGGCCCCTGGTTCGGGTGGCGGCGCGCGGCAGGAGACCCCCTGGTGTCCCTCATCGAGACCGCGCAGCGGCTCCACTACGGCGCCGGCCGGTGCACCGAGCCGCAGGATCACGACGACGACCGGCCGGGCCGCACAGGCGGCAGTCCTTCGCACTGAGCGGCGCCATGGATTTCTCGGCGTGCCACTCGCCGGCGCGCTCACCATGGATCCGTGGGTCGACGACGGCAACCGCACCAAGCGGTTCCGCATGCGGGGCGACATCTACGACCCCCGGGGCCGCGCAGCGGGCGAGCGGCTCGACCTGACCGTCAGCTTCCTCGACGGACGGGACGGCGGGCTGAGCGACCTGCCCCAATGAGCTGACCAGGGTGCTGATCAGGCCCTGTGCCACCACGCCCTGATCAGCTCCCGGGCTGCCATCCGGACTGTGCCGTGAACACCTCCGCGTGTTCCGTCGCCCACTGGGTGAACGTACGGGCCGGGCGGCCGGTGACCTTCTCGACCGTGTCGAGGACGGTGCGGCCGACCTCCGGGGTGTTGCCGTAGGCCTCCAGGAGGAAGGTGATCACTTCCTCGGGGTGGCCGGAGGCGCGCCACTGGGACACGGCCTCGTCCTCGGTGAGTTCGGTCAGGGTGATCCGGCGGCCTCGGGCCTCCCCGATCACCCGCACCTTGTCCTCCACCGTGAGCAGGTCGGGGCCGGTGATGACGTACTCGTGTCCTGCGTGGCCCTGTTCGGTGAGGGCGACCGCGGCGACGGCGCCGATGTCGGACTCGTGGACCATGGCGCTGAGGCGGGTGACGAAGGGTTCGCGGACCTCGTCCGAGGCCACGACCCCGGGCGCCCACTCCAGGGCGTTGGACATGAACTCGACCGGCATGAGGACCGTCCAGGCCATGTCCTCGGTGGCGCGTACGGCGTCCTCCAGCAGGGTCGGGCCGCCGCCGTGGAGCACGGTGATACGGCGTACGCCCGCCTCGCGGGCCAGGTCCAGGATGCGGGGGCCGGTCTCCAGGGGGGCGAAGTAGGGGCCGCCGAAGGTGATCAGGTGGAGGCCGGTGACGTCCTCCAGGGCCGGGATCAGGGTGTCGGGGTCGGTCAGGTCGCCCTGGACGACCTCGACGTCCGCCGGGAGGTCGGCTTTCGCGGCGTCCCTGGTGAGGGCGCGGACCGCGTGGCCTCGGGCCAGCAGCTCGGCGACGATCTGGCGGCCGACGGTGCCCGTCGCTCCGGTGACGAGGATCTTCTGTGCCTGGGGCTGAGTCATGGAACGACCGTAGGAGGGCTTGCGGACACCTTCTGTCCGCAAGCCCTCCTCTGCCCGCGAGCCCTCCACCGCCCGCGAGCCGACTGTCCGCAAGCCTTTCTCAGGCTCCCAGCGCCCTGGCCAGCAGCATCCCCCTGGTGTTCGTCGACGTCTTGGCGAAGACGGATTTCAGGTGGTCCTGGACGGTGTGTTCGGAGAGGGACATCTCGCGGGCGACCGTGTGGCTGTCGCTGCCCTTGGCCAGGTGGCCCAGTACGTCGGCCTCCCGGGGGCTCAGGGCGAAGGCTCTGGTGAAGAGGGAGAGGCGTTCCGCCGGGGAGGTCTCCTCGATGGTGACGGCGATGGTGTTCCGGCGGCCGCAGGGGAAGGCGTCGCCGATGCGGGCGGCGCTGAGGGTGAGCCAGAGGCCGTCGGCGAGGTGGACGCGGGAGCGGGGTGGGTTGGGGTCGACGCCCGCCTCGACGGCCAGGAGCTGGGCGGCCACGTCGTAGACGCTCGCGTGCACCGCCGGGCGGCCGGGCCCGGGCGGGGTCAGCAGGCTCAGGCAGGCGTCGGTGTCGGGGGTCTGGGCGAGGACGCGCAGGTCGGGGGAGAGCAGCAGGGCCAGCGGACTCGTGCGGCGCGTGTGGGGCGGTCGTACGACGAAGGTGCCGGCCTGGCTGCGGCGCAGGGCCGCGGTCACCGGGGCGGTGAGGTGGGCCAGGTGGGCGGCTTCGGCGGGGGTGAAGGGGCGGTCGTAGCGGTAGAGGTCGAGGTGGCCCCAGCAGCCGAAGCGGTCCTTGAAGACCAGGGAGGCGATGTCGCGGACGCCGTAGGCGTGCAGGAGGTCGCGCCACAGGAGGCTGTGGGCGGGGTCGGGGAGGTCGCTGAGGAGGGCGATGCCGTCGAGGGCCGTCCAGCGGTGGACCGCGCTCAGGTACTTGAGGCGGGTCATCGTGGGCAGGTCCCGCGGGCAGGGGAGGTCGGCGACGGGTGAGCAGCCGACCGTGGTCTCGGGGTCGGTGAGGAGGAAGGCGTGGGCGTCGAAGGCGACGGCCGCGCGCAGTTCGCCGAGGAGCCGTCCGCGCAGGTTCCGGGAGTCGCCGCCGGTCTCGCAGAGGCGGCGGACCCGCTCGTGCGACCGTGCGTACGAGCTCACGGGGACGGCGGGGACGGCCATGATTCGAGCGTACGTCGCAAATCCCCACATTTCTGGGATGGGCCGCGCTCCGGGGAGAGGTCGAGCATGGAGGCATCGGACCTAGGAGCAACCGATGAGCATCAGATCAGCATTCCCCGTGGTCGCGGCCGCCGCGGCCCTCGCCTTCGCCACCGCCGCGCCCGCCGCCGCGGCTCAGCCCGCCGCCACCCAGCAGGGCACGGTGTACGCGTGGATCAGTGACGGGTGGGGCGGCGGCACCGTCACCAGCAGCCCCGCCGGGATCTCCTGCCACACGACGGCGTGGGACCCGTACGCCGAGGACGCGAGCGCGCCGTACCCGGCCGGCTCGTGCGAAGCGACCTTCCCGGTCGGCACGCGGGTCACCTTCACCGCCACGCCCGACCCGGGGTCCTACGTCAACGGGGAGCCCTCCCCGACGTCGCTGACCGTGGTGTCCGGCTACAACTCCGTGTGGGTCATGTTCTGCCCGGACGAGGGTCTCTGCACGAGCTGGTGACGCGCCGCCCCGATCGCGGACCCCGCGGGATTGTCTTCGCTGGTCGGGAGGGCTTCGTAGACAACGATCCGGTCGCCAGAGTGGTCCTGTGACCTACGAATCGCGTGTACCCGACCATCCGTACGTGCTCGTGAGCCAGGAGGCGACCGAGGCATCCGAAACGCTCGTCATGGCGTTGCGCTTCCTCGGTTTCGACGCGCACATCGCGGCCACGGGTGCCGATCTCATCCGTGAGGTGTGCCGCCGCAGACCCGACGCCGTCCTGCTGGACACGACCCTGCCCGACGGATGCGGGGTCGAGGTCTGCCGGCGGCTCCGGGCGGCGGGGGTCGACGCCCCGGTGATGTTCCTCAGCTCCCGGAGCGACATCGAGGGCAAGTGCCAGGCGCTCGCCATGGGCGGCGACGACTACGTCACCCGACCCGCCGATCTCACCGAGGTGAGCGCGCGGATCCGGGCACTGGTCCGCCGTTCCCGGGCCGGGGGCCTGGCCCCGTCGCCGGCCGCCCACAAGCTGCGCGCGGCCGGCGTCGAGCTGGACGAGAACACCCGGGACGTGTCGCTGCACGGGCGGGCCGTCCGGCTGTCCGCGACCGAGTTCGCGCTGCTGAGGCTCCTCATGCGCAACGCCGGGCGGGTGATCTCCAAGGGGGAGATCCTGGACACCGTGTGGAACTACGGCTTCCAGGGCGAGTCGGGGGTCGTGGAGACCTACGTCTACTACCTGCGGCGGAAGCTGGGCGACTCCCGGCAGTCCGTGATCCGCACGGTGCGCGGGGCGGGGTACATGGTGTGCGCCGGGGATCCGGCGCACACCCACGGCACCGTGGCCTGAGGAGCAAGCCCGTCACGCTAGCCGATGTGGAGCGTGATCGTGCTGCCGTTCTTGTTGCCGTTGGCCGGCAGCACCCGCGGCTCCCAGCGCCAGCCCGTGCTGGGCTTGCGGTGGTGGAACTCGACCGAGCGGCCGAGCGTCCACCAGTAGTCGGAGGCCGTGGTGCAGCCATGGGGCGCGATCTCCCAGAACCGGGAGCCGGCCCAGTCGCCGTGCTGGTTCTCGCCGACGAGGAAGAACTTGACCGTCTCGTTCGAGCCGCTGCACACCCGGACCTGGCCGTACTTGGTCGCGGCCGAGGCCGTCGCGGGCATCGCGATGCCGCCGAGCGTGGCGGCCGCGGCCAGCACTCCCACGGCGACTTTCCTGCTGAGCTTCATGAGGTACCACCATTTCTTGGGTGAGTGACGCGCTGGTCGCGCGTCAGTGGGTCGTCCCGGCACGCAGCCACGCGCGTGCCGTCTTCGACGGGTCTTGGCCCGCCGCCACGGACGAGGCGAGGCCCGCCAGTTGTCCGGTGGTCAGCGCACTGTCGAGGCGGGCCAGGGCGTTTCTGCCGTCCACGTCCGCGCATGCGGCGCTGATCAGCGGGAAGACGTGCTCGGGCGGGACGACGCCCCGGGAGTCGGTGAGCACCACCAGGTGCTCCCGGGCGATCAGGGGGTCGGTGCCCCGCAGGACCAGCACGTCCGCCGTGCTCGACGTGCCGGCCGGGGTGAGCGTGACGCCGTAGACGCGCCGCAGTGCGGTCGCCGTCGGGGCGTCGGGGTGGCCGGCGGCCGATCCGCCGAGCCGGAGGCCCTTGATTCCCCCGAGGTCGGTGAGATCGCGCAGTCCGTGGCGGTGGGCCGTGGCCGGGGTGACGGCGAGGACGACACCGTTCTGGGCCGCCGCCGGGGGCAGCGCGTCGATCCCCGGCGGCAGTGCCATGCTCAGCGTGGTCGCCAGGTCACCGGGCACGGTCTGGCCGCCCGGCAGGGCCCGCAGCGTGGTCATCTCGTACGCCGGGGCCAGGTCGAGCCTGCCCTCGACCACGGCACGGGCCGTGTCCGCGGGGGACGCGTACCGGGTGGCCGAGATCCGCACCCGCTTGCCGGCGCCCGTGAGCAGCTCGCCGTAGAGGGCCCCGACGACCCGGCCCTCGGCCGAGCCGTCGGTACCGATCACGGCCGGCGTCGAGCAGTCGGATCCGGCACCGGAACCGACCGGAGAGCCGGATGCGGAGCCCTCGTCACCGCCGCCGATCGTGCAACCGGCCGCCCCGCCGATGAGCAGGACGAGCGAGCCGACGGCGATGACCAAGGGCTTCAGTGAAAGGGAATTCCCTGGCATGACGGGTCAGCGGTGGCAGTGTTCGTTGCGTTCCTGCCGTGTCATCGGCTGGCTGTGCATGTTGATGTAACCGCCGCCCGGATTACCGACGTCCCAGCCGGACTCCGTGTAGTTCTTGACGTACCAGACGAAGTGGCCGTAATAGCGCTTCTTGAACTGGATCTCGTACCAGCCGGTGGCCTGCCGCTTGGGCGTGCCGCGTTCCATCCAGCCCTTGTCCCAGGGGTTGAGGTGCTTCTTGCGCTCGACGGTGTCGGTGTGGCTGCGCTCCCAGGTGCGGTTGTAGCTGGTCTCCAGGCCCACCTCGAAGACCTTCGCGAACCCGGCGCTGGCGGTGATCGTGATACCGACGTTGTCGGAGGAGCCGGTCGTGTCCTGACCGCCGACGCTGAGTTCGCCCGCGGTGTTGTCGCAGTTGTAGGTGGGTTCGCCGACCCGGTGTGCCGGTCCGGTGTAGGTGCGGAACGACTGCGGGTGGAAGGCGCAGAAGCTGCTGGTGGTGTTGCACTGCTGGAGCAGTTCCCGCACGGAGGGCTTGTCGGCCGCGGAGGCCTGCGGGGCGACGAGCAGAGTGGTGCCGACCGCTACGGCGGCCACCGCTCCGGCGGTTCGGGCGAATCTCTTCTTGTTCTCGGGCCGACGGCGCTCGAATACCATGGCCAATTCCTTCCAGAGGTGGGGTGCCGGTGGAATTCCCCAGCGACTGGAATAAGTACACAGTCAGCGCCTGGATCGGCCATCAATGTTCTCTCAGAGAACGGTGCAGAATTTCCTGTGCGAGTGATCGGCGTTCGATCGTATTTAGATCAGAGTCGGATCAGAAAAGCCGTTTCAGTTCCCGCACACCGTGCGGTAGGGCGCGTCCGGGACGTACGCCTTCCACTGGGCCCTCGTCAGGTTCGTGCCGCCCAGCCGCGCGCAGATCAGCTCCACGGCCCTGGCGGGGTCGACGGTGTAGCGCTGGAGCGGGACGTGGGTGCCGGCCGCGTAGAGGGTGGTGCTGTCGGCGGAGAAGGCGAGGGAGGTGATCGCCTCGCCGGGGGTGGGCAGCGGGCCGCCGAGGGGCTGTTGGGTGGCGGTGTCCCAGAGCTGGAGGGTCCCGGCGTCGCCGCCGACGGCGAGGGTGCTGCCGTCGGGGCTGATCGCGAGGGCGCCGACCGCCTCGGGGGCGTCGCCGAGCGGGGTGGGGAAGGCGTTGCGGAGCACACCGGCGCGTTGGCGTACGTCCTTGTCCCACAGGCTGACCCGGCCGGTCAGGTCGCCGGCCGCGAGGCGGGAGCCGTCGGGGGCGAAGGCGAGGGCGCCGACGCCCCCGCCCTGCACGAGGTCGGAGCCGGTCGTGGTGCCGGAGGGCAGGCGTACGGCGCTGTCCTCGGCGACGAGCAGCCGTTCGTCGGGGCGCAGGGTGATATGGACGCTGTCGGTCCGGTACACGGCGGTCCGCCGGCGGCTCACGGTGTCCCACACCTCGGTGCTCAGCCGACCCAGGCCGGGGACACGGACCGCGTACAGCGTGCGGCCACCGGCACCGAGCGCCAGCCCGGCCACGGATCCGGGGGTCGAGCGTGGGGACAGGCCCAGTGTGGCGCTACGACGGTCCAGGCGCCGGTCCCAGACCGTGACGCGCTGGGCGAGACCGTCCCGGCCGGGGACGGAGACGCCGTACGCCAGAGCCGTGCCGTCGGCGCTGAACGCCAGCAGGGGCAGCATGTCGGGAGGGTCGACGGTCGGACCAGAGGGATCAGAAGGACCGGACGGGACAGGAAGCGGCGGAGTCGGCAGCGTGCGCACCACCCTGCCCGAGCGGGTGTCCCTGAGCTCGACGCGGTACGTCGCCCCCGTGCGCCGCGCGGTCGCGAGCGCACGGCCGTCCGGACTCAGCACCGCCGCGGTGAGCGGGTGTCCGGACCAGGGCGCGGTGACGGTGGTCGTGAGGTCCAGGGTGTGCACGGTGCTGCCTTCGAGGTAGCGCAGCAGCGGGCGGTCGGGGTCCCAGACGGGGAGATCGGAGAGGTGCTGGTTGTTCAGGGCGTGCCGGAAGACCGGGGTGTCCGGGTCCGACAGCCGCCAGATCTTGATGTCCTCGGCGTCGGTGGTCGCCAGGAAGGCGCCGTCCGCGCTGAAGGCGGCCGTCGAGAGCCGGGGAACGTCGAGGTCGGCGATCCACCGTCCCGTGCGGATGTCCCAGACCCGCACCCCACGCGCGGACGCGACGGCGAACCGCCCGTCGGCGCCGAACTCCAGCAGCGTGTGGTCGTCGTCGCAGACGCCGTCGCTCTTCTCCTCCTCCCACGGCCCGGACACCGCTCCCCCGCCGACCTCGTAGACCCGTGGGCTCTTCCCGGACGGGCAGACGGCCACCAGCCGTCCGTCCGGGCTCGCCGTCACCTCCGTCAGCGTGGGCAGGTCCGTCTCGAAGCGCACGCGGCCGTCGGTGGTCGAGCGCAGGCGGACGCGGTCGCCGTCCATGTCGTTCTCGGAGTAGAGGCCGCCGCCGGTGAAGAGTTCGAGGCTGCCGGGAGGCAGGGCGGGGGTGCGGGCCCAGTGGCCGGTGGTCATGTCCCACAGGCGGGTGCCGCCGTCCGGGCCGAGGACGGCGAGCAGTCGGCCGTCCGGCGCTGCCGTGGCGACCCGGCCGCGCGGCAGCCGGCCGGAGCCGAGGGGGCGGTGGGTGGCCACGGACCAGGTCCGCCAGGTCCGGCCCTCGACGCCGAGGAGCGTACGGCCGGAGTCGACGAGGTACCGCGAGGGCTCGTGGCCGTGGACGGGGGCGGTGAAGGTGTCGGTCTCGGGCTGGCCGAGGGCGCCGATCAGGGCGCGGCGGGTCTCGGGCAGCCGGGAGACGCGCCAGGCGGCGACGCCGAGGAGCTGGGCGGTACGCGGGTCTGTGGTGCGCAGGGCGTCGGCGACCTCGGCGACCCGGCGGGCGGCGTCGTCGGTGGTGCGGCGCCGGTTGTCGGCGTGCTGCTGCCAGGCGACGAGCCCGGCGACCAGGGCCACCGCCAGCACCGCCGACAGCGTGGTCAGCAGGGTGCGGGCCCGGCGCCGGGTCCGGGCGGCGGCCCGTGCCTCCGCGTCCCGGGCCTCGAACGCGGCGATCAGGAAGGCCCGTTCGGTCGCGGTCAGCGCGGGGTCGTCGAGGTGGCCCGGGAAGAGGTCCCCGGCGCGGGCGAGCCGGCTGCCCCGGTACAGCGCGCCGGGGTCGCGGTCGTGCTCCCGCCACACCCGGGCGGCCTCGGTCAGGGCCCGGTGGTGGCGCAGCCGTTCGCGGTCCTCCTCGATCCAGTCGTGCAGCCGGGGCCAGCAGGTGATCAGGGCCTCGTGGGCCAGCTGGACGCCGTCGTCGTCGCCGGTCAGCAGCCGGGCCCGGGTCAGCCCCTCCAGCACCACCCGTACGTCCGGGTCGGACCACTCCTCCAGCTCGGCGCGGGGCAGCGGGCGCCGGGTGTCGGGGGTGCCGAGCCCCGGTTCGATCATCCGCAGCAGCAGGCGCCGGGCGGCCCGCGCCTGCGCGGGCGTCAGCCGTCCGTACGTGTCCTCCGCGCTGGCCGCGATCGCGCCCCGCACCCCGCCGGCCGCCTCGTACGCGGCCAGGGTCAGCATCCGGCCGCGGCGCCGCCGCCAGGTCTCCAGCAGGGCGTGCGAGAGCATCGGCAGACCGCCGGGCTCGTCCAGCACCTCGTCCACGATCCGCGCGGTCAGCTCCCGCTCGACGATCAGTCCGGCCGTCTGCGCGGGCCTGATCACCACGTCCCGCAGCTCGTCGGCGCTCATCGGCCCGACCAGCAGCCCGGCGCCGCGCAGGACCGCGGCCAGTTCCCGGTGCTCGCCGCAGCGGGCGTAGAAGTCGGCGCGGACGGCGATCAGGACGCGCAGCCGGGAGCCGGGGTCGCGGGAGGTGAGCAGCAGGTCGATGAAGCGGGCCCGCTCCGCCCGGTCGCGGCAGAGGGTGAAGGCCTCCTCGAACTGGTCGACCACGGCCCAGACCTCGGGCTCGTCCTCGGCCGGGGTCAGCAGATCCGCGTACGTCTCGGCGGGCCGGGGGCCCGGGGTGAGCACCCGCAGCACCGCCGGCCGCCTCCGGCCGCCGATCTCGTCCCGCAGCCGGGGGATCAGCCCGGCCCGCAGCAGCGAGGACTTGCCGCTGCCGGACGCCCCGAACAGCACCGCGAACCGGCGATCGCACACCAGTTCGTGCAGCTCCTCGATCAGCCGGTCCCGGCCGAAGAAGACCTCACGGTCGTCCGGCTCGAAGCGCGCGAGGCCGCGGTACGGCGGTGCCATGTCCTCCGTGTCCTCACGCGGTACGCCCGCGACCTCGGCCTCGGCCTCCTTCCACCGCGGCTCCCACTCGGCCGGATCGCCGCCGCAGGCCCGCACATACCCCTGGAGCACGTCGAGCGAGGGCAACCGCTTGCCGGCGGCGGCCTGGGCCAGGGCGGCGGTCGAGAAGTGGGCGCGCTCGGCCATCACGCGGTAGGTCGGCCGTCCGGCCTGCTCCCGCAGCACCCGCAACTCGTGGGCGAGCCGCTGCACGGGACCGGCCGTCGGATCGACCGGCCTCTCCGGACGCCCCACCGGCACACCCACTTCCACGCATGCTCGACACAGCGAACAAAAACGACACTCGGGACGAGCAAGATACGTTTCGCCCCGATCGAACGTCATGCGAATCCTGCGGAATGTGGCCTTGATGACAGGGGGCGTCCGGGATGCGGGCATCGTCCTGTGACTCCCGCGCCCGGGCCTCACGCCGTCCCAGCCGTGGTCCTACGACGACCAGGACCGGACACTCGGCACGCGCGAGCGCGGTCCGCTGCCGGCCGGGCCTGCGATGCGGGCGCCCGGTGACGCGGGAGGCGCCGGGGAGGAGCGGGGCGTCGGGGCGGGCGGCGACGGCACACAGGACGGCGGCCGGGGCTCGCCGAGGGCGGGGTCGAGGCGCCGGGGCGGCCTCCTCGTCGCCTCGGCGGAGTGCGGCGAGGCTCGCGCCCACCATGGGCGACACCGCCCGCACCACCACCGCGGCGGTCCGCCTCCGGCTCGACCGGTTCCCCCGGAGCCACGGCTGAGTACAGTGCCGTGGCATGGGGGATGTCACCACGACCGATGATCAACTGGAGACCTACCGCTCCGAGTTGACCGGCTACTGCTACCGGATGCTCGGCTCGGTCTTCGAGGCGCAGGACGCCGTGCAGGAGACGATGGTCCGGGCCTGGCGGAGCCTCGACCGGTTCGAGGGGCGGTCCTCGCTGCGGTCGTGGATGTACCGCATCGCCACCAACGTCTGCCTGGACGCCCTGGCGGCGGGCAAGCGGCGGGCGCTGCCGATGGACCTGTCCGGCCCCACCTCCGGTGCCGTCTCGCCGGGCGCCCCGCTGGACAGCGGCACCTGGATCGAGCCGTGCCCGGCCCACCTGACCGGCGCGGACGGTGACGACCCGGCCGAGGCGAGCGTGGCCCGCGAGTCCGTCCGGCTGGCCTTCGTCGCCGCGCTCCAACACCTGTCTCCCAAGCAGCGGGCCACGCTGCTCCTGCGTGACGTGATGGCCTTCTCCGCCCGCGAGGTCGCCGACCTGCACTACGTGACCGTCGCCTCGGTCAACAGCGCGCTCCAGCGGGCCCGCGCCACCCTCGCCGCCCACCGCGCCGAGCGGGCCGACCCGGCGCCCGATTCCGTCCAGCGCGTCCTGGCCGACCGGTACGCCCAGGCCTTCTCCCGCTTCGACATGGTCGAGCTGAGCATGCTCCTCCACGTCGACGCCACCCTCTCCCTGCCGCCCTACGCCCTCTGGATGCGGGGCGTCTCCGACATCCAGGCCTGGCTGAACGGCCCCGCCATCGGCTGCAAGGGCTCCCGCCTCATCCCCACGATCGCCAACGGCTCCCCCGCGTTCGGCCAGTACCGGCCCCGCCCCGACGGCCCCGGCTTCGCCCCCTGGGCCCTCCAGGTCATCAAGTACGGCCCCGACCGCATCACCGGGATCAACGCGTTCCGTGACACCGACCGCCTGTTCCCGCTGTTCGGCCTGCCCTCACACGTCCCCGACTGACAGCTCGGCCCACACCGTCTTGCGCGGACGCGGGCCCAGAGAGACGCCCCACTTCTCGGCCAGCGCTTCTACGAGGACGAGCCCCCGGCCGGACTCCGCGTCCAGGTCCGGGACTTGGGGACGCGGCTCCCGGTCACCGCACGTGTCGGTCACCTCGATCCGCAGGGTGTCTCCCACGACGTAGAGCGTCAGCCGGAAGTCCCTGCCGGGGATGCGGCTGTGCGTCGCCGCGTTCGTCGCCAGCTCGGCGATGATCTGGCGGGCCGGGTCCAACGGGAGCCCCCACGTGCGGAGTTGTTCGGTCGCCAGCAGTCGGGCGAGGCGGGCTCCTCGGGGCGTGGGGGACAACTGGACGCTGAAGTTGCGGATGCGGGTGGCGGCGGATTCCTGGATCACGTCACTCAGAGTGGCCGCACATGTTTACCGTGAACAGTGACTACTCCGTTGCGTAGGGTAATTGTCCGGTCGTTGTCCAGCGCTGTCTGGGCTGTCTGAACGGGCCGCAGGGGTAGGGGGCGACACGGCACGGTTGAACGGCGCAGGGCTGGAGGGGTACCGGATGCAGCAGCTCAAGACCGAGGCGGACGAGCCGGGTTGGGAGGTCGACCCGGACGACGAGTGGGGAATCGCGGTCATCGCCACTGTCGGACGGCAACTGAAGCTGCGGCGCGAGGCGGTGGGCATGCGGGCCGCCGACTTCGGCACGGCCGTCGGGTACGGCGAAGACATGGTCTACAAGATCGAGGGCGGCAAGCGGATCCCCCGGCAGGAGTTCCTGAACCGGGCGGACGAGGTGCTGGAGGCGGGCGGGCTCATCTCCGCGACCTGGGAGGACGTGAAGAAGGTCCGCTACCCGAAGAAGGTGCGGGAACTGGGCAAGTTGGAGGCCCAGGCGATCGAGATCGGCGTGTACGAGTGCAACATCATCGCGGGGCTGTTGCAGACGCCGGAGCACGCCCGGGCGGTGATCGGAGCGGTGCAGCCCCCGTACTCACCGGACGACGTGGAGCGCATGGTGGCGGCGCGGTTGGCTCGGCAGTCGGTCTTCGACCGGGATCCGGCTCCGTCGATCCACTTCGTCCTGGAAGAGGCGGTGCTGCGGCGTCCCATCGGGGGCACAATGGTTCGACGGCGGCAGCTCGAACGCCTGCTGGAGGCGGCTCAGCTGCACCACGTCGTGCTTCAGGTGATGCCGATGAACTGCGAGGTCCACTCCGGTCTGGACGGAAGGATCGAGGTGCTGAAGTTCCCGGACGGCACGGCGGTTGGGCGCTCCGACCGCGCCTTCAGCGGCCGCCCGACCTCAGATCCGAAACAGCTCCGCATCCTTGAGCTGCGGTATGGCACCATCCGGGCGCAGGCGCTCTCCCCAGGGGAGTCGCTGACCCTGATCGAGCAAATGCTGGGAGAGACATGATCCGCGACGCCTCCGAACTGGCGTGGTTCAAGAGCAGCTACAGCGGCGGCAACGATGGCGAGTCCTGCGTCGAGATCGCGGTAGCGCCCCGCACGATCCACGTCCGCGACTCCAAGCACCGCACCACAGGCCCCCGGCTCGCGCTCGCGCCGGAGGCCTGGGCCGAATTCGTGTCGTACGCCTCAGCCGGCCGCTGACTCGCCACGGCCCTCCAGGGCCACGCGCGGCAGGCGGCGGGACAGGGACCCCGGGAGCCACCAGGCCCGGGGTCCGAGGAGTTGCATCACGGCCGGGACGATCAGGCAGCGGATGACGACCGCGTCCAAAAGGACGGCCACCGCCAGGCCCAGGCCGAACTGCTGGAGCATGCGGCTGGGGCTCAGGATGAACGCCGCGAAGACGACGATCATGATGGCCGCCGCCGCGGTGATGACCTGGCCCGTGGCCGCGAGGCCCTCGCGGACGGCGTGGGCGTGGTCGCGCTCGCGCTCCCATTCCTCGTGGATGCGGGAGACGAGGAAGACCTCGTAGTCCATGGAGAGTCCGAAAACGATCGCGAAGATCATGACCGGGATGAACGCCTCGACCGGACCCGGCTGGACACCGAACCAGCCCTCCTGGAAGACCAGCGTGATCACGCCGAGCGCGGCGGCGATCGACAGCAGGTTGAGCAGGGCCGCCTTGACGGGGATCAGGAGCGAGCGGAAGACCAGGAGCAGGAGCAGGGTCGACAGGCCGACCACGATCGTGAGGAACAGGGGGATGCGCGACGACACCGCGTCCGCGAAGTCCTGGGCCGCCGCTGTCGGGCCGCCGACCAGGTAACGCGCGCCCGTGCTGTCCGCGAGGGGCGGGAGGACGTCGTCGCGGAGGGTGTGGACGAGGTCGGCGGTCCGCTCGGCCTGGGGAGCGGTCGTCGGGTAGGCGATGAGGGTCCACAGCTCGCCGTCGGAGGACGGGAAGGGCGGGGTCGTCGCCGCGATGCCCGGCGTGGAGTCCAGCGTCTCGCGCAACTGCGCCGCCGCAGCCGTGTCTCCCTCCGTGACCAGGATCAACGGGCCGTTGAAGCCGGGCCCGAAGCCCTCCGCGAGGAGGTCGTAGGCCTTGCGACTCGTGGACGTGGGCGAGTCGTTGCCCGCGTCGGCGAAACCGAGGCGCATGCCCAATGCCGGGGCGGAGAGCGCGAGGAGGGCGACGACCGCGATCAACAGGGCGGGGAGCGGGCGGCGTTGGACCGCCGTGGCCAGGCGGCGCCAGCGGTGGCCCTCCTCCCGGCCCCCCTTCGCCGCCCGCTTGCGCACATGGCGCTGGATGCGGGGCCCGAAGAAGGACAGCAGCGCGGGCAGGAGGGTCAGCGAGGCGGCCATCGTCACCAGGACCGTCAACGCCACGGCCAGGGCCACGCCCTGCAACGACCCCAGGCCCAGGGCGACCAGGCCGAGCAGCGCGATGATCACCGTGCAGCCCGCGAAGAAGACGGTACGGCCGGCCGCGTCGAGGGCGATGCGGGTGGCGGCCTGGGGTTCCGCTCCGCGCATCAGCTCGTGGCGGTAGCGGTAGAAGATCAGGAGGGCGTAGTCGACGCCGACGCCCAGGCCGACCAGCATCATGATCGGCGGGGTGAAGTCGGCGACGGTGAAGACGTGCGAGGCGAGACCGATCAGGCCGATCGCGCCGCCGACCGCGAAGAGGGCCGTGATCAGGGGCAGCGCGGCGGCCACGAGCGAGCCGAAGAGCAGCACGAGGATGACCAGCGCGGCCAGCATTCCGGCGCCCTCGGACGCCCCGCCGCCCTCCTCCTCGGCACCGCGGACCGGGTCCCCGCCGAGCTCGACGGTCAGGCCGTTCCCCTCGGCGGCCCGGGCCGTGTCGATGAGCCGGGTGACATCCTCCCGGGGGATCTCCTCGGCCTTGCCGCCCATGAGGACGGTGGCGTAGCCGATGGTGCCGTCCTCGGAGACGGCGCCGGGACCGTCGTAGGGGCCGCGGACGTCGGTCACGGACGGCAGGGCGCGGACGTCGGACAGCAGGCGCTCGACGGTGGTGCGGTCGCCGGTCAGGCCGTCGGGGGACCGCAGGACGATCTGCACGCTGTCGCCCGCCTGCGCGGAACCGTGCTGTCTCAGCAGGTCGGTGGCGGCCTGGGAGCCGGTGCCGGGGAGGGAGAAGTCGTTGCGGTAGGCGCTGCCCGCGCTCTGCGCGCCGGCCGTGACGGCGGCGACCACGACGACCCACAGGAGGAGGGCGCGCCAGCGGTGGCGCTGGGACCAGGTGGCGAGGCGGAGAAGGAGGCCCGGGTGTGCGCGGGCGGTGACGAGGGTGCTCATGTCCGGCAGCGTCCGGCCCCGGCGTGCCCCGGGGCATCGGCCCGGGGCGGACACCTGGCGTACCCCAGGAGTTGTGGGGTGGTCCGGCCGGCTACGTCCCCGGTTGCAGCCAGCCCGGGGTGACCATGCCGGACTCGTAGGCGAGGACGACGAGTTGGGCGCGGTCGCGGACGTCGAGCTTGGTCATGATGCGGCTGACGTGGGTCTTGGCGGTGGCGGGGCTGAGGACCAGGCGGGCGGCGATCTCGTCGTTCGACAGACCCGCGGCGACCAGGCGCATGACCTCGCGTTCGCGGTCGGTCAGGGCGTTGAGGCGGGGGCTCGGCTCCGGGGCGCGCACGCGGTCCGCGAACTCGGCGATGAGGCGGCGGGTGACGGACGGGCTGATCAGCGCGTCGCCGCGGGCCGCGACCCGGACGGCGTGCACCAGCTCCTCCGGCTCGGTGTCCTTGACCAGGAAACCGGCCGCACCGGCGCGCAGGGCGCCGTACACGTAGTCGTCGAGGTCGAAGGTGGTGAGGATGACGACCCGGACGCCGTCGAGGCGGGAGTCGGCGGCGATGTCACGGGCCGCCTGGAGGCCGTCGACGCCCGGCATACGGATGTCGAGGAGGACGACGTCGGGGAGCCGGTCGCGGCAGACGGCGAGGGCCTCGGCGCCGTCGCCCGCCTCGCCGACGATCTCGAAGTCGTCCTCGTCCTCCAGGATCGACCGGAAGCCGGCCCGCACCAGGCGCTGGTCGTCCGCCAGCACGACCTTGATCATGACGACTCCTCGATCATGAAGGCTCCTCGGTCATGAAGGCTCCTCGGTCATGAAGGCTCCTCGGTCATGAGGGCTCCCGCCCGGCACACGGCAGCCACGCCCGGACGATGAACCCGCCGTGCGGGCCCGGGCCCGCCGTCAGTTCGCCGCCCAGCGCGCGGGCCCGCTCCCGCATGCCGGTGATGCCGCTGCCGGGCAGGCCTCCCGTGGCGGCGGGTCCCCGGCCGTCGTCGGTGATCTCGACCGTGAACTGCCGCGGGCCGCGTTCGGTGCGGACGGTGACCGTGGTGGCGCGAGCGTGCCGGGTCACGTTGGTGAGGGACTCCTGGATGATCCGGTAGGCGGCCAGGTCCAGTTCGGCGGGCAGCGGCCGGTCACCGGTGGACTCAAGACGTACGTCGAGACCGGCGAGGCGTGCGGACTCCACCAGGTCGGCGAGCCGGTCGAGGCCGGGCGCGGGCGCGGTGGGCGCCGCCTCGTCGACCTGACGCAGCACGCCCAGGGTGGCCCGCAGTTCGCGCAGCGCCTCCCTGCTGGTCTCCTTGATCGCGCCGAGCGCCTCCTCGGCCCGCTCCGGCCCGCCCGCCGGGTCCTTGCGCAGGCGGCGCAGGGCGGCCGCGGACTGGACGTTGATCAGCGAGATGTGGTGACCGACGACATCGTGCAACTCCCGCGCGATCCGCAGCCGTTCCTCGCTCGCCGCCCGCTGCTCCGCCTCCCGGGCCAGCGCCAGCCGGTTGTGCCGCACCCACCCGAGGGCGACCACCCCGACGAGCCAGCCGGCCAGCATGAACAGGGCGACGCCGTTGACGTCGTGGTTGCCCCGCAGGGTGCCCGCGCCGGTCAGTGCCAGCGCCAGGGCGGCCAGGACGACCGCGGCCCGCAGCCGGCCGGCGGCGGCGACCGTGTACAGGGCGACGACGAACGCGAGCATGAGGGGACCGTCGTAGAGGCTGGTCAGGTAGTAGGCGATGGTGAGGACCAGGACCAGGCTCGCCACGGCCACCGGGCGGCGACGGCACAGGTACAGCGCCCCGCAGGCGGCCGTGAGCAGCGTCCAGTCGACCGCCACGGCCTGCCAGGACTCCGTCCGCCCGCCGACCAGCGAGCGCATGCTGCCGAGCGCGACCAGCACGAAGACACCGGCGGCGAGCGCCGCGTCCGCCGCGTGCCCGCGCGGATATCGCGGCTCGCGTGGCGATCGCGGCCGTCGCGGATGCCGCGGCCCGGCTGGGAACACCGGCCGCAGCCGACGGGACACCGTGACCGACACCATGCCGCCAGCGTAGGCAGACCGCGTCCACCGCGCCGTCCTTCCGGCGGTGGAGGAGGGGACGGCCGCCCCGCAACTCCAGGGGTACGAGCGGTCCGGCGGCCGCAACCGACGGGGTACGCCAGGTGTCCTCTCCCGGCCGACGCCCGTCCGGCGCCCGCCCGCCGACCCTGGGGCCATGAGCACCGACCTCAGTCCTCCGCTCGCCCTGGCCCGGCGGCTGCGCCGCGTGAACCGGCCGATGGTGGCCGCGCTCACCGCCACCGCGCTGATCCGGCCGCTGTTCTCGGTCACCGGTCTGAGCGACGCGCTCGGCCGGCCCGTCACCGCGCTCGTCCTGACCGCCGTCATCGCGCTGACCTGGATCCTCGCCGTCGGCCTCACCCGCGTACCCGAACCCCTGCTCACCCTCGTGGCCGTCGGCGTGGCCTACGCGCTGGCCGTGCTGATCGGCAGCGCGGTCCTCTCCCCGCTCCTCGACGGGGAGCTGCGGGGCCCGGCGGCCAAGCCGTACGCGATCGTGCCGCTGTTCGTCGTCAACGCGCTGTGGGGGGCGTTCTGCGGGGTGTGCGCGATGGGGGTGCGCAGACTGCGGGGGACCGGTCGGTGAGGGACCGGTCGGTGAGGAATCGGCCGCTGAGGGACCGGTCGGTGAGGGATCGGTCGGTGCGGGACGGGTAACCGGTTCCGCATGGCTGGGAGGATCCTCGTCGGCACGTGTTCCTGGACCGACCGCGCTCTGGTCGGCAGCGGCTGGTACCCGGCCGGGCGGCGCGATGCCGAGGGGCGGATCGGGTACTACGCCGAGCGGTTCGGGGTGGTCGAGGTCGACGCGAGCTACTACGCCCTGCCCGGCGAGCGGAACAGCCGGCTGTGGGTGGAGCGCACTCCGGACGGCTTCGTCTTCGACGTGAAGGCGTTCTCGCTGCTCACCGGGCATCCGACCCGGGAGGCGGTGATGCCGGGCGGGCTGCCCGCCGATGCGAGGAACCCGGCGGTCCTGGACGAGGTGTGGGCGCGGTTCGCCGACGGGATCGAACCGATCCGGGCGGCCGGGCGGCTGGGCTGCGTGCTGTTCCAGTTCCCGCCCTGGTTCCGGCCGGGGGCGCGGGCCGAGACGTTCCTGACGGAGTGTGCGGTACGCACGGACGGGTGGCCGGTGGCCGTGGAGTTCCGGCACCCCGCGTGGTGGGGCGAGCGGCCGGCGACCGAGGCGCTGCTGGCCCGGCTCGGCTTCAGCGCCGTGGCCGTCGACATGACCCAGACGCTGCCCTTCTCCATCCCGCCCGCCACACCGGTGACTTCACCCCGTCTGTCCGTCGTGCGGTTCCACGGGCGCAGCGCCGCGTGGGGCACGGGAAGCAAGGAGGACCGCTTCCGGCACGACTACTCACCGGCCGAACTCGCCGAATGGACGCCCCGCTTACGCGCCCTCGCCGCCCAAGTCGACGAACTCCACGTCCTGTTCAACAACTGCTGCGGCGACTCGGCGGTACGCGCCGCCGAGTTGATGTCGAGCATCCTGCCGGGCTCCCCTGCTACGATCGATCACGAGAATTGAACGTGTTCAACACGCGAACACGAGCAACCGCAGGGGGAACGCATGTCCGCAGTCACCACACCTCGCCAGGACGACTCACCCGCCACCGCGCTCGGCCCCGTCGCCCTGTTCCTCGGGCTCGTCGCCGCCACGGGAGCCTGGCCCGCCCTGATGTTCGCCACCCTCCCGTGGTCGCTCATCGCCGGCGGCCTCGCCGTCACGTTCGGCGCGTCCGGCATCCACTACGCCCGTCAGGGCATCGGCCGGATGTGGACGGCCGTGGCCGGGACCACCCTGGGCGCGGTCGGGCTGGTCGGTGTCTACACGCTCATCGGGTTCGCCTAGAGCCTGAACCGGCGGGCGGGCGGGCTGGCTGGTCCTGGTCCTGGTCCTGGTCCTGGTCCGGCGGGTCCTCGTCCGACGGTCGGGTCCTAGCCGATCCGCACGTTCTGCGTCACGCTCACCTGGTCGATGTCCGACACCCGGACGGTCACCTTCATCTCCCAGACACCGGCGAGGGGCAGGGTGAGCGCGCTCGTCCCCCAGTAGCCGCCCTTGTCGGCGAGTTCGGCGTCGATCGGGCCGATGTCCTGGACGGGATGGGTGAAGGACAGCCGCAGTTCGGGGACGGTGGCGATACCGCCGTCGGGGGTGAGGACCACGGCCTCCACGGAGTTCTCGCCCTTACGGCCCGGATCCAGGGTGATCTGCACCTTGCCGCGGGCCCGGCCCACCTCGAAGGGCACGTACGACACGGACGCGGTCGGCAGCCCCGCCACCGAGGCGTCCTTCGCCGCCTCCGCCGCGGCCCGGCCCGGCAGCGTGCCGGCGAGGATCGTACTGAACACCAGCACCGCGACCGCGATGACCACCTCCACCAGCACGGACCGGCGCAGGCCGCGCCGGAACGGGTCGTCGGAGGGCACGGACTCGGCGGGCACGGACTCGGAGGGGACGGACTCGGCGGGCCCGGCAGGCCCGGCAGGCCCGGCAGGCCCGGAGGACTCCGACTCCGACTCCGACCCGGCGCTCGCTCCACCCGCCGCGCCCCCGGTCGCGCCCACCCGCTCCGGCACACGCTCCTCCACCACGGCCTCCACCACAGCCTCCGACGGCTTCGCCACACCAGCCCCCGCCGACTCCGTCACCAGCCGTGCCGTCCACTGCCGGGACAGTCCCGCCATCCCCAGCAGCAGCACCACGGCGACCAGCTTCAGGAACAGGAGCCTGCCGTACGTCGAGTCGGTGAGGGCGGACAGGGAGCCGAGGCCGCGCCAGGACTGGTAGACGCCGGTGACGACGAGGACGGTGACGCAGCCGAAGGCCAGCCGGGAGAAGCGGGTGACCAGGGCGGCCGGGGCCGCCGACGAGCGGGACAGCGTGACCAGCAGGGCCGCGAGGCCGCCCAGCCACACCGCCATCGCCAGCACGTGCAGCACGGACGAGGTCATCGCCACCGGCACCTGGATCCCGGCGGACGCGTGCTCCGCGGCGGCCCAGGTCAGCGCCAGGGCGACCGAGAGGACGGCACCGCCCGCGAGCCAGGCCCGCGACAACGCCGCGCGCCGCAGCAGTCGTACGACGAAGAAGGCGGCGACCGGCAGCAGGGCCAGGCGGACCAGCAGTGCCTCGCCCGGGCGGGTGGTGAGGACGCGGGTGAAGGACGAGAGGTCGAAGGCCGCCGCCGGGCCCGCGCCCGACTCGTACGGGGCGCGCAGCACCAGCAGGACGAGCGTGGCACCGCCCAGGGTCCACAGCCCCGCCCACAGCGGCCCGCGCAGCGGACCCGAGTCCGGCGGGCGGCAGACCGCGACGAAGGCCGCCGTGCCGATGAGCAGCGCGGCGCCGAGATAGGCGAGCCAGCGGGCGATGTTGTAGAGGCCGCCGGTCGCCGGGTCCTCCACCGGCCCCGTGTCGATCGTCGCCGTCGTCGCGGAGGGCTTGCCGACGGAGAAGGTGAAGGCGCCCGAGACCGGGTGGCTGTCGGCGGACACCACCCGCCAGGCCACCACGTAGGTGCCCTCGCCGAGCTTCCCGGGCAGGGTCGCCCGGACCGTGTCGGAACCGTCCGGCCCGTGCACGACCTTCGCCGGACGCAGCCGCCGGTTCTCCGGGTCCAGGACCCGGAAGGAGTCGTCGAGCAGGCCGACGGACTCGGTGAACGTCAGGGTGATGTCACGCGGGGCGGTCTTGAGGACGGTTCCGTCCCGGGGGTCGGTGGAGCGGAGGGCCGCGTGCGCGGACGCCGTTCCCGCACCGCCGCCGAGGAGCAGGACCAGCACGGTGCCCAGCAGCACCAGCCCCTGAAGTCCCCGGTGTCGTCGCCCCGCGCCGCGCTCACCCTCACGTTCCACGTGTGTACTCCGCATCCGGAACCGCCGCCTTCCGCGGTAGTACGGACGCGGGCGCTCTCGTGCTCACCGGCCGGTCCGTGGCGCTCACCACGTCGAACGCGCCGACACGCCCCCGTCGACGACCAGGTCGTGCCCGGTCACCCAGGAGGCGAGCGGCGAGGCCAGGAAGACGCACGCGTCGCCGATGTCCTGCGGGCGGCCCAGGCGCCCGAGGGGAGCCGCCTCCCGCCATCGCCGCACCCCGTCCGGCCAGGCGTCCTCCAGGCCCTCCCGGTGGACGAGCCCCGGCGAGACGGTGTTCACGCGGATGCCGAGCGGGCCGTACTCCAGCGCCGCCGACCGGGCGTGCATCACGACGGCCGCCTTGGACGCGGAGTAGTGGGCGTGGTCCGGGGCGGGCCGGCTCGCCTCGATGGAGGCGATGTGGGTGACCGAGCCGCCCTGCTCCCGCATGACCTCCGCGGCCGCCCGGGTGCACGAGAAGACGCTCGACACGTTGGTGTCCACGACCTCCCGCCACTCGCCCGCGGTCATCTCGGGCAGGGCCCGCGTCGGCTGCACCCCCGCGTTGTTGACTAGTGCCGTCAGCCGCCCGCCGCCCCACTCGGCGGCCTCCCGCACCAGACGGCGGCAGGCGTCCTCGTCGGTGAGATCGGCCTGGAGGACGACGGTCCGGGCGCCCGCGTCGCCCGCCTGCCGGGCGGTTTCCCGGGCCGCCGCCACGGACGTACGGCAGTGCAGGGCCACCGCGGCCCCGTGCTCGGCGAACCGCAGCGCGATGCCCCGCCCGATGCCGCCGCCCGCGCCGGTGACCAGGGCGATCTGTCCGTCCAGGAGTCCCGGGGGCCTGGGGTGTTCCGGAGGTGTCATGGACGGCACAGTCCCGCGATCAGCTCGGCCCGGTCCGGGTGCCGCGCCGTCAGCTCCTTCTCGTCCCCGTGCTCGTAGCCCTCGTAGGTGAACCCGGGGGCCATGGTGCAGCCGAAGAAGGTCCACGCGCCTCCGGCCACGACCCGGGCGCCCATCCAGGTGCCCGCCGGGACGGTGAGCTGGAGGTGCTGGCCGGCGAGGACGTCCGGGCCCAGGACGGGAGTCGAGGACGTGCCGTCCGGGGCGAGCAGGAGGAGCCCGAGCGGGTCGCCGAGATAGAAGTGCCAGATCTCGTCGGTGGGCAGGCGGTGCAGGGCAGAGAAGTCGCCCGGCGCGGCGGTCAGCAGGGCGACGATCGCGGAGCCCTCCGGTCGTCCGTCGGGCCGTTCGGGTCCCGCCCAGGTGCGTCGGAAGAGCCCGCCCTCACGCGGGATGGGCTCCAGACCGTAGTGGGCGACCAGATCGTCAGGAGTCACCCGGGAAGGCTACCTCCCGCCGCAGGAACGCCAGTTGGGCGTGCTTCTCGGGCAGGTACACGTCCGGGATGTCGATCTCCGGCAGGACGACGGCCTCCCCCGCCTCGAAGCCCTGCTTCAGGAAGCGGGCGATCGCCTTCTCGTTGCGCACGTCGGGGTCGACCACGACCCGCCGGCGGTCCAGGCCGAGCAGGACGAATCCGGCGACGGCGCCGAGCAGCGCGGACGACCAGCCGGGCCGGGTCCCGTCCCCGCCCGCGGGCGCGAGCAGCAGGTGGACGCCGATGTCGCCGGGTTCGACCTCGTAGCACTCGCCGACGCGGTCGGCCCGCGGGTCGTAGGTCTGGAGGAGGCCGACCGGTTCGGCGTCCTTCAGCAGCAGGAAGGCGTGATGGGTGTCGAGGGTGTCCATGTGCGCGTAGATCTCCGCGACCTGGTCCCTGGTCAGCCCGTTCATGCCCCAGAACGCCGCCCGCTCCTCGCTCACCCACGCGTGGACCGTCCCGGCGTCGGCGTGCGCGTCCAGGGGGAGCACGCGGACGGTTCCGTAGCCGTCGACGGTCTGCTCGTGGACGGGGTCACGGGCGAGTTCGCGGGTGAGGTCACGGGGCTGGGTGTCAGACATCGCTTTCCTTCATGAGCCGGTCCCAGTCGGTGACGACCGGGACGAGATCCCCCTTGAGCCACAAGGGGAGTTGATCACGGTGATGGGCCGAACCGGGCACGCCCGAGGCGCCGAAGGGCACCACCCACAGGCTGTCCTCGCGCCGGGCCAGGTCCCACACGTACCGGGCGGCCGGGCCACGCGCGCTCAGATCGCTCCAGCCGGGCACGGCCGACGTGCACAGCACGCAGTCGTGGTCGCCGGACAGCCCCGGTTCCTCGTCCCCGGCGCCGGGCAGCGCGCGCCAGGGCGACAGACGGTGGGTGTCGCCCCACATCCCCACGGGCGGTTCCGCGGCCACCTCCTCGACGGCCGCGCGGACGGCCTCGGCCCGGTCGACGCCGTACAACTCCTCGGCCCGCAGCAGGTGCTCGAGCGCGAAGCCGATCCGCGGGACGAGGTGCATCCAGGGCAGGAGGACCTCCGGGTAGGCGGGCGGGGTGGTCAGCGCGGCGAAGGCGGGGTGCGCCGCGAGCCGCCGTACGACGGCACCGCGTACCGCCGCGTACAGCGCCGCGTCCGTGCTGTCCGCGTCCATGTGGCGGTCCCAGCGCAGCAGGGTGTCCCTGGTCCGGGCCGCCTCGGGAGACAGTCCGTCCAGCTCCGCCAGGCGGTCCAGCAGCGGTCCGGCGGAGGAGAGCCGGGTGTCCATGTGGATCGACGGCATGTCGGCGGGCGACCAGTGGTCCTTGCCGTCGAGGAGGGCCGTGATGCGGTCGGCGCGGTGGGCGGGGGCGAACTCGACGCCCAGCGGGGCCGACGGTCCGCGCTGGTTGGCCATCACCGCGATGCCGTCGGTCAGGCCGGCGCGGGGCATCTCGTGCCAGCCCCGCCACTCGTGCCCGGGCTCCCACGCGGGCACCGGCCGGACCCGGTTGGCCTCGGCCCGCTCGGGCACCCGGCCGGCCACCCGGTGCAGCAGGCCGCCCTCGGTGTCGGCGGCCTGGACGACGTTGACGGGTTCGGCCCAGACGTCGAAGG
Organism: Streptomyces lincolnensis; assembly: GCF_001685355.1. Lineage (GTDB taxonomy): Bacteria > Actinomycetota > Actinomycetes > Streptomycetales > Streptomycetaceae > Streptomyces > Streptomyces lincolnensis. Next base: position 4,925,654 of record NZ_CP016438.1, read on the forward strand.
CCCGGTCCACTTCGGCGACCGTGCGGGCCCGCAGCAGCGGGAGCAGGGCGCCGAAGCCGAGGTCCCCGGTGACGCGGGGCGGATACCGGAGGCTGACGGCGAGCGGGGCGAGGACTTCTTCGCCGCTCTCCGGGACACCACCGTCGAGTCCTTCCGGGCCGCCCACGATGACGGGCCCGCGGTCGGTCTCGATCACCTCCACCTCGACCGGCTCCCCGCCCGCACACGCGACGGTCTCCGTGTGCCGGGCGGCCCGCCGCCAGCGGCCGTCCGGGCCGAGGGCCTCGACACCGGCGCCGGTGCGGCGCAGGCGCTCGCGGTAGAGGTCCTGGTAGTCGGCCATGGCGTTGGTGATGGCCCAGGCGACCGTGCCGGTGTGGCCGAAGTGGGCGATGCCGGGGACGCCCGGGACGGCGAGGCCGACGACGTCGAACTCCGGGCAGGACAGGTGTATCTGCTGGTAGACGCCGGGTTCCTCGATGAAGCGGTGCGGGTCGCCGGCGATCACCGCCCGGCCGGTGGTCGTGCGCTCGCCGCTCACCAGCCAGCCGTTGCTGCCGGAGGTGCCGGGGCCGTCGGCGGCGAACAGGCCGACGGCCGCGGGGCCCAGGTGGCGGACGGCCTGCTCGCGCCAGAGCTTGGCCGGGAAGCCGGCGAAGAGGATGTGCGTGGAGAGCCAGACACCGAGGGGGGTCCAGGGCTGCCAGCGGCCGGGGGCTAGGCCGACGCGGGCGAACTCCGGCGCCGTGGCCCCGGCCAGCCCCTCGTTGACGCCGTCGACGTAGGCCCGGACCCAGTCGGCGGTCTCCGGGTCCCGTCTCTCCAGCGCGGCGAAACAGCGTCTCGCGGTGTCGTCGAGTCGGGCCTGTCTCGCGAATCCGTCCCAGGCCAGGGCGTCGGTGCCGAGGAAGGCGGCCGAGGTGCCCTGGGCGCGGTGCCGTTCCGCCTCCAGCTGCCAGGCCCGGTCGCGGGCGGTCACCAGGCCCTGGGCGCGGGCGAGTTCCCGTGCGCTGCCCGCACGGAGATGGGGTATCCCCCAGGCGTCGCGGTAGATCCCTGTGATCACCCTGTGCTCCCTCAGTCTTTTAGGTTAGGCTCACCTAAGTAGACGCTCGATGTGTGGGAATCGTACGTGAAGGGTGAAATCGTCATGGCGCAGGGGCACGGCTGGGAGGGCGCGGTCCTCAAACTGCTGCGCGCGAAGGACTTCGTCCTCACCGTCACGGGCGCCGAGGACGTCACCGAGCACTACCGCCGCGTCCACCTCACCGACGGCGGCATGCTCGCCGAGACCGGCATCCACCCGACCATGTGGGTCCGGCTCTGGTTCGACAACGCCGGCAAGCCCCACCAGCGCGCCTACACCCTGGTCGACCCGGATCCGGCGGCCGGCACCTTCTCCCTGGAGTTCGCGCTCCACGAGGGGTGCGCCAGTGACTGGGCGCGGGCGGCGAAGCCCGGGGACACGATCGAGGCGACCGTGCACGGGACGGGCTTCCAGCGGCCCCAGCCCGAGCCCTCGCACGTCTTCGCGATCGGAGACCCGGCCTCGCTGCCCGCGCTCAACTCCCTCCTGGACGAGCTGGACGGGGCCCCGGCCACCGTCTGGTTCGAGTCCACCCTCGACGACCTCCCCTTTCGCACCGACCCCTCCCGCCACGACGTACGCCCCGTTCCCCGCGAGGACTCCGGCGCCCACCTCGTCGCCGAGGTGAAGCAGTCCCTCCCCGACCTGCTGAAGGCAAGCCCCGAGCCGTACGTCTGGATCGCCTGCGACACGGCCACGACCCGCACGCTGTCGTCGTACGTCCGCAAGGAACTGGGCGTCCCCAAGCAGCGCGTGCACGCGCTGGGGTACTGGCGGGCGGACTGAGCCCGCGCGTCCGGCCGTAGGTCCTGTCGCAAAGATCTCGCCAAGTGGCGCAACCCTTGCGGTGACCGGTGGGTCGAGTGGGACATCCGTTGCTTCGGTCAAGGAGTCCCGTTGCGCAGAACAGCCATGGCGGCCGCCGTGTTCGCCGGGGTCGTCGGCGTCACCCTCACGCCCACGGCCTCGTCGGCCGCCACCCCCTACAAGGGCGCCAACACCGCCGCCGTCCAGGACGACTTCAACGGCGACGGCTACCGCGACCTCGCGGTCGGCGCGCCGCACGCCGCCAACGGCAGCGTGGAGTCGGCCGGAGCGGTCGTCGTGCTGTACGGATCGGCGTCCTCGGTCAGCGCCACCCGCCGGACCGTCCTCACCCAGGCGACGACCGGCGTCCCCGGCGCCCCGGAGGACGGCGACGGCTTCGGCCGGACGGTCACCAGCGCGGACCTCGACCGGGACGGCTACGCGGACCTGATCGTCGGCACCCCCGACGAGGCCGTCGGCAGCGACTACGCCCGCGGTTCGGTGACGGTCGTCTGGGGAAGCTCGACCGGCCTGAAGACCGCCACCAACATCTCCCCGCCCGCCGGCTACGGCGAGGGCCGCACGTACTGCCGCTTCGGCCTCTCCCTGGCCACCGGCGACATGAACGGCGACGGTGCCCCCGAACTGAGCGTCGGCTCCGGCTGCGAGGGCGCCACCTACACGGGCCCCTTCACCCGCACCGGACAGGCCACCACCCCCGTCCGGGAGACCTTCTACGGCGAGACCCGAGGCGTCGTGATGGGCGACGTCGACGGCGACGGCGACGCGGACCAGTTCTGGCTGCCCGGCCCCACCGACGGCGACCTGCGCGGACCGGTCTACGTCCAGCCCGGCGTCAAGGACGGCGACCCCACCCCGCCCTCCTACCGCACCGCGCTGCCCTACGCCGACGGCCACGCCGGCGTGATCGGCGACCTCAACGGCGACGGCTACGGCGACCTCGTCACCGCCGTCTCCACCGACGACTCCATGTCCGGCGGCCCGGACGGCTGGGCCCACCGCGGCGGCGAGATCCAGGTCCTCTACGGCAGCGCGCAGGGCATCACCGCCACCCAGAAGCCCCACGTCTACTACCAGGACACCGCCGGGGTGCCCGGGGCCGCGGAGGACGGCGACATGTTCGGGCAGTCGCTGAGCGTCGGCGACGTGAACGCCGACGGATACGCCGACGTCCTCGTCGGCTCCCCCGGCGAGGCCGTCGGCACCCTCGCCTCCGCCGGTACGGCCGTCCTGCTGCGCGGCTCCGCCACCGGCCTGACCACCACCCAGGCCGCCGGATACACCCAGAACACCGCGGGCGTCCCCGGTGCCGCCGAGACCGCCGACCGGTTCGGCGCCGCCGTGCACCTCGCCGACCTCAACAGGGACGGCAGGGCGGAGACGATCGTCGGGGCACCCGGCGAGAACAGCGACGGCTGCGTGTGGGTCGCCCGCGGCTCGGCCTCCGGCCCGGTGCCGAGCGGCTCGGTGAACCTGTGCGGCACCAGCTCCGGGATCACCGTCCGGGGCGTCGAGGGCGCCTTCGGTGAGGCGCTGCCGAGCGCTCACGTGGAGCTCTGACGCGAGCCGGGGCATGATCGGGGTCATGGACGTCACGCTTCACCTCGCCCAGGACCCCGAGGCCGACGCACTGCTCGGACGGTCTCCGCTCGCCGCGCTGGTCGGGATGCTGCTGGATCAGCAGGTCCCGATGGAATGGGCGTTCAAGGGGCCCCGGACCATCGCGGACCGGCTCGGCGCGGACGATCTGGACGCGCACGACATCGCCGCGCAGGACCCCGAGGCCTTCGCCGCGCTGCTCTCCGAGAAGCCGGCCGTGCACCGGTACCCCGGTTCCATGGCCAAGCGGATCCAGCAGCTGTGCCAGTACCTCGTCGAGCACTACGACGGGAACGCCGAGCTCGTCTGGAAGGGCGTCGCCGACGGACCCGAGCTGCTCCGCCGCCTGGAGGGGCTCCCCGGCTTCGGCAAGCAGAAGGCCCAGATCTTCCTCGCCCTGCTCGGCAAACAGCTCGGCGTCCGGCCCAAGGGCTGGCGCGAGGCCGCCGGCGCCTACGGCGACCCGAAGTCCTTCCGCTCCGTCGCCGACATCACCGGCCCCGAGTCCCTCACCAAGGTCCGCGCCCACAAACAGGAGATGAAGGCGGCGGCGAAGGCGGCCAAGGCAGCGGGGTCGTAACCGCCCCCTGTCCGCCGAACGGGCGGTTCTCGGCGTCGGCTGCTGGGCCTTCGGCGGGGCGCGGGGAGATCACCTCCCATGAGCACCGAACGCAGCCTGCCGCGCCGTCGTCGCGCCTGGCTGCGGGTGCTGGTGCTGCTCGTGGCCCTGGTGCTGCCGGGCGCGCACACCGGAACACACGCGGCGCCCGCGACACCGCCGGCCGGCGAGGCGATCGAGTACGACCTTCTCGACACCGCCCTGCGGCTCCCGGCCCGTGCCGCCCGGCGTCCCGTCGTACCCCTGCGTCCAGCGCCCCGGCCGGAGCCGGCGCCCGGCGTCCCGGCGGGCGCTCCGCTCCCGGCGGTGCCGAGGCCGTCGTACACCTTGGCCGCCCTGCGGACGGTGGTCCTGCGCTGCTGAGGGGACCGGTCCTCTCCGGTCCCCCGGTTCATCGGCACGACGCGAGGAACACAGACATGGCCATTGATCCGTACGCGGTCCTGCGCGCGCTGCTGCGCGCCGAGGCCGCCCGCAGCACACCGAAACCGCAGGTGAAGGGAGCCAGGCCGGAGCAGCCCGAGAAGGAACGCGGGCGCTGATCCGTCGGCGGGGGCGGGGCCCGACGGGTCACCGCCTCCGCCGGGCCGTCCCGAAGACCGAGCGGGTGATCTCACGGCCGATCTGAGTGCCGAGGGAGCGGGCGAGGGACTTGAACACGCCGCTGCCCACGGCCTGTGCGACGACGGAGGGCTCCTGCCGGGGGGCTTCCCCGGGTGCCTTGGGTGCCCTCGGTGCGTTTGATCCCTTCGGCTCCTTCGGCTCCTCGGCCTTCCGCAGGGCCATCTCGTCCGGGCCCTTCGCACCGCGGGACTCGGTCAGCTTCTCGTACGCCGATGCGCGGTCCACAGCCTGTGCATAACGCGCGTGGAGCGGGGACGCCGTCACCGCCCGGTCCAGGACCGCCGTGTCGACCGGGCCCATCAGGGACTCCGGCGCGCGCAGCCGGGTCGCGGCGACCGGGGTCGGGGCACCCTTCTCGCTGAGGACGGTGACGACGGCCTCGCCGGTGCCCAGGCCGGTGAGCAGCTCCTCCAGGTCGTAGGCCGAGTTCGGGAAGGTCTTCACCGTGGCCCGCAGGGCCTTCTGGTCGTCCGGGGTGAAGGCGCGCAGGGCGTGCTGGACGCGGTTGCCGAGCTGGGCGAGGACGTCGGCGGGTACGTCCTTCGGGGTCTGCGTCACGAAGAAGACCGTCCCAGAGGAGGGCGCCGAGATCGAGGGCGGGACCGGTGAAGGCGTATCCGGCGGCGATCTCCAGCGCGGGAGCGGGGAGGGCGGGGGCGCCGCGCGAGGGCGTGGACATGGCACCGGAAACTGCCTCTGGCACGGTCTCACTGTCCCTCATGACGGACCCCTGTTTCCCTTATGAAACCTTTTGCACCATCTTTTCCAGCCTCGCACTCCGTCGCCATGGCTGCGCCCGGAAGGTCTTGACCGGTAGGCTTTCCGTGTGATCTTCAAGCGCATCGGAAACGGCCGGCCGTACCCCGACCACGGCCGGGAAAGCACCCGGCAGTGGGCGGACGTCGCGCCGCGCCCGGTCCGCCTCGATCAGCTCGTGACGACCAAGGGCCAGCTCGACCTGGAAACCCTGCTCGCCGAGGACTCGACCTTCTACGGCGACCTCTTCGCGCATGTCGTGAAATGGCAGGGCGACCTGTACCTGGAGGACGGCCTGCACCGCGCGGTCCGCGCCGCGCTCCAGCAGCGCCAGGTGCTGCACGCCCGGGTCCTGGAACTCGACTGACACCCGCGGTGGACCTTTTGTGAACCCATGGCGGGCCGTTTGTGACACCCGCAGTGGGCCTTTTGGGTCTACCGGCCGGTGTCCAATGATCATCTAGTAGGCATCGCCGCCCAGGCGCACTACGCTGCGCCCATGAGCATGCTGACTCCCCCCGGCATGGGCGGGAAGTACCGGATCACGGGCGACACACACCCCCGGATGCGCCGACCTCGGCGCCGCGGCAGGCTCGTGGTCGGGGTGGTCGCCTCCGCCGCCGCGCTGGGGCTGGTCGGCTGGGGCACGTTGCAGCTCATCGACGTCTTCACCGGCGGTGGCGACAAGGCGACGGCGGCCGGACCCAAGGCCGACTGCGGGACCCGGGCCACGCCGTCCCCGTCCGCGTCCCCCAGCGCCGCCGTCGTGATCAAGCCAAACCGGATCACCGTCAACGTCTTCAACGCGACGGCCCGCAGCGGCCTGGCCAAGAAGACCGCGGACGAGCTGAAGAAGCGCGGGTTCAAGATCGGGGACGTCGGTAACGCGACGGCGGACTACGACAAGAAGGTCAAGGGGACGGGGCTGCTGCTCGGGCCCCCGTCGTCTCTGCGTACCTCGTTGCCGGTCCTGGCCACGCAGCTGAGCGGGGCCGAGCAGCGGCCCGACGGACGCAAGGGCACCGACGTCGATCTGATCATCGGTGACGGGTTCAAGGCGCTGAACGGCAAGGCCGCCGCGGACAAGGCGCTGGCCGCGCTGTCCTCGCCGAAGCCGGCGGACTCCTCGTCCAAGAAGAGCTGTTGAGCACCGCGGGGCCGCGTACCGACACGGCCCCGCGTCTCTTTGCCGCCTGCGTCTACTCGGCGGCGCCGTAGAGGCGGTCGCCCGCGTCTCCCAGGCCCGGGATGATGTAGCCGTGTTCGTTGAGGTGGTCGTCGACGGCCGCCGTGACGACGGTGACCGGGGTGCCGGCCAGCTCGCGTTCCATGAGTTCGACGCCCTCGGGGGCGGCCAGGAGGACGACGGCGGTGACGTCGTCGGCGCCGCGCTTGATGAGCTCGCGGATGGCCGCGACCAGGGTGCCGCCGGTGGCGAGCATCGGGTCGAGGACGTACACCTGGCGGCCGGAGAGGTCCTCCGGCATGCGCGTGGCGTACGTGGAGGCCTCCAGGGTCTCCTCGTTGCGGATCATGCCCAGGAAGCCCACCTCGGCGGTCGGCAGGAGCCGCATCATGCCGTCGAGCATGCCGAGGCCCGCCCGGAGGATCGGCACCACCAGCGGGCGCGGGTAGGACAGCTTGACGCCCGTGGTCCGGGCGACCGGCGTCGCGATGTCGACCTGCTCGGTACGCACGTCACGCGTGGCCTCGTAGGCGAGGAGGGTGACCAGCTCGTCGGCGAGACGGCGGAAGGTCGCGGATTCGGTGCGCTGGTCGCGCAGCGTGGTGAGCTTGTGGGCCACCAGGGGGTGGTCGACGACATGGAGACGCATGTCCACAACAGTAACCGGGCCGCATCCCTGCTCGCGCTGGCATCAAACCCGCCGTCCGGGGGAAAGTGGAGTGACGGACCAGGGTGGTGATCCGATGCCTGACCTGCCTGAGCACGAAACCGGACACGAGACGGAAGCCGAGCGCCGACGGCGGCGCGCCAGGTTCCTGCGCGATCTGGCCGAGGCCCGCGAGCTGCGCGACCGCGTCCAGCCCCGGCGCGCGAAGACCGCCCGGCTGCGGCACGCGATGCGCATGCGGACGTTTCGCTGGTGACGGAACACGGTGCCGGGGCATGGTGCCCGAGTACTCGGAGGTAGCTCGCCGGTAAGGCACTGGTAAGCGCGGAGACACGCCGACGAGGCCGGAGTTGGCAAGATCACTTCATGCGCGGTCCCCGGACCGGTGGCCGTGCGTGGGCGCCCGGAAAAGCCGCGTACGATCCGCTGTTGGCGGCGACGAGTGCGCTGGTGAGCCCTCCATGAACGCGAGATCGGCGGCAGCCGGACACACAGGGAGCCGAAGACGTCCCCTGAGCGCCTGGTTTCTGCCACGATTCCGAGTGGGTGGGGCTCGGAGCACAGCTCTCCCCGCCCGCAACCTCCGCCGGGGGGACCCCCAACCGGCACACCTATGACCAGTGGGAGAGTCACGGTGTACTTCGCCGCACTGCTCGCGCGCACCGAAGACGGGTGGGAAGCGAGCGACACAGAACTCCTCGACAATGTGGAGACGCTGTCGGATCTGGCCGACCTGGCACGTGAGGCCTCGCCCGAGGACGACACGGTGCTGGTGCTCATCGAGCAGGAGGACGCCTGGTTCGGCGTCGTCCGTATCGACGGCGAGGAGGACCCTCGCATCTACGTCTCGGACGCCGCTGCCGCCGCTCGCAGCAGTTACGGCGAGATCCTGCTCACCGACGAACTGCTCGGAAGGGAGCCCGGGGACGACGAGCCCGACCTGGACGCCCTCGACCTCGACGGCACCGAGGACGGTGAGGACGAGGACGAGGACGACGACGACTCCGAGGCGGGCGGCACCGGCGAGGCCGTGCCGCACGGCCCGGTCGGCGACGCCGAGATCCTCGACGACCTCGGCGTCGGCGTGAAGGAGCTGAAGGCGCTGTCCGCGGACGCGCTCACCGAGATCGCCGATTCCCTCGGCGCCTCGGAGGTCCTGGAGACCGTCCGCTGACCCCGTCGACGACGGAACCGACACCCGACCCGGTACGCGACCGCTGGCGGGCCGCGATGCGGCTCGCCCTGGACGAGGCCGGGCGGGCCGGCCCGGACGTGCCGGTGGGAGCCGTCGTCCTGGGGCCGGACGGCACCACCGTGCTCGGGGCCGGACACAACGAACGCGAGGCCACCGGCGATCCGACCGGCCACGCCGAGGTCCTCGCGATCCGCCGGGCCGCCACCGAGGTCGGCGCGTGGCGGCTGACCGGCTGCACGCTCGTCGTGACGCTGGAACCCTGCACGATGTGCGCCGGCGCCCTCGTGCAGTCCCGGGTCGACCGCGTGGTCTACGGCGCCCGGGACGACAAGGCGGGCGCGGCCGGCTCCCTGTGGGACGTCGTCCGCGACCGGCGGCTCAACCACCGGCCCGAGGTCATCGAGGGCGTGCTCGCCGAGGAGTGCGCCCGGCTTCTCACCGACTTCTTCCGAAGCCGCTGAAGGCCCGAATACCGATTTCAAAGCACGCCCCAGCGTGCTGTAAAGTCTCCCTCGGTAGCGTGTCCGAGCGGCCGAAGGAGCTCGCCTCGAAAGCGAGTGTGGCGCAAGTCACCGAGGGTTCAAATCCCTCCGCTACCGCTTCTGAAGGGCCCTGTCGTGAGACGGGGCCCTTCGTGCTTCTCCGTCCAAGGTGCCGTCAGTTGACGACTTCCAGGGACAGCAGGCCGGTCAGGGGCGCCAGCCGTCCTTGATGCGGCCCTGGCTCACCTTGAAGTCGCCGCTGCACGTTCCGTTGTCGTTCCAGATCTTGATGGCGTCGGCTTCGAACGCCCAGCTGTCGCCTCCGGGGTGCTTGTGGCTGCCGAGGTTGACGGGGGTGTCGCGCGGGATGCAGATGTACGCGTCCGGGGAGGCGCCCTGGTCGATCAGCCAGACGGAGTCGTCGTTACGGGTGTTGACGACCGCGACCACCCGGTTCCCGCCGCCGAGGATGGGCTGGTAGGTGTAGTCCTGGTACCAGCCGTAGGGGTTACCGCCGGAGTAGGCGTCGTCGTACACACAGACGCGCGGGTACGAGCAGCCGTGCATGCTGTCGGCGGAGGCGGACGGGGCCGTCAGCATGGTCGAGGTCGCGGCCAGGCCGGCGGTGAGGAGGGTCGCCGCCATCTTTCTGTTCAGCTTCAAGGGAACGCTCCTGGTGAGGTGGCTGGGCGGAGCCGACCGCGGTGGCCGGCTCCGCAACGAGACTGCGGGTTCGGCGCGTTGGTCGGCCACAGCTGGCGGGGAAGTGACCTCGTCCCGGGACGTCCCACGCGCTGACCTGCTCAGATGTCACACGACAAGTCCCCGCGGCGGGACGGGATGCCCGCTCTGTGATCCCCGTGGCAGCTGATGCAGAATGAGGCCGGGACACGGGGGGACCGGGTCTGCGGTCCCGAACGCGAGTGGGGGAAGCGTGTCGCGCTGGAACGAACTGCCCGCAGAACTGCATCCGCACGTCCACCAGTTGATCGTGCGACTGCGACGGCTGAAGGACGGCAGTGAACTGAGCACGCGGCGACTGGCCGCGAGGACCGGGTACAGCGCGAAGTCGTGGCAGCGGTATCTGAACGGCAGGTCCCTGCCGCCGCGGGAGGCCGTCGAGGCGATGGCCCGTATCGGCGGTGAGGATCCGACCCGGCTGCTGGCCCTGCACGAGATCGCCGTCCAACGCTGGGCGGAGGGGCGGACCGTCACCACCGGTGCCCCCGAGAACCCCTCCGCGACACCGGCGGACGCCCCCGCCCCCGCGAAGCCGCAGCCGTACGGGCGTCATCTGCGCGTCGCGGTCGCGGCGGGAGCCGTGGTCACGGTGCTGTCCGTCTCCGTGGCGCTCGTGCTGGCGGTGCGGCTCACCGAGGCCCGTGCCCAGCTCGCGCGCGAGCGCGGCGGTGCTGCCGCGACGGCCCCGGCCACCTGGTCGGAGTCCATGGTGCCGGTCCTCTACACCTGTCGGCTGAAACAGCGTGACGGCCGCTGGTACGCGGGCCTGAGCCGGACCACGGACGTCCTCCTGTCCAACACCCAGGTGGGGCTCGAAGTGGCCGAGGCGCAGTGCCTGCTGCGCCGGGCGGGAGCGGAGCCGGGGGACATCGACGGCTCCTTCGGACCCAAGACACGGCGAGCGGTCGAACGCATGCAGAAGCAGAACGGGCTGATCGTGAACGGAGTCATCGACCCGCCCACCTGGCAGGCCCTGCGGGAGGCGGATCCGAAGTGACCGCGGAACACACCCGGCTGATCGCGGTGCTGCGGGAGCTGCGGGCCGGTGCGGGGCTGAGCCTGGCGGCGCTGGCGGAGCGAACGGCGTACAGCAAGTCCTCGTGGGAGCGCTACCTCAACGGCAAGAGCCTGCCCCCTCGCCAGGCCGTACGGGAACTGTGCCGGCTCGCGAACGAACCGGACGGGCGGCTGCTGGCCCTGTGGGAGATCGCCGAGTCGCAGTGGAGCGGACGCGCGGTGGCCCGCGCAGCCGCCCCTGACGCGGACGAGCCGTCGCGGCCGCACCCTCAGGAGGCGCCACCACCCGCCGGGACCTGGCGGCGGCGACTTGGCGGGCGCAGGCTCCTGGTGGCGCTGGCGTCGGTGTACACGATGATCGTCGGTGGTGTCGCGGCGCTGCTGTTCCTCCTGCTGCCGGACTCGAAGGCTCAGGAGGACGAACCGCGGCCGGCCTCCGTCCCGTTCTCCCTCGCTCCCCAGTGCCACGGAGCCGCCTGCGAAGGCCGGGACCCGATGCGCCTGATCTGCGGCGTCGGCCCCGACACCCTCGCCTCGCACCGCACGGCCACCGGCGCCCACGTCGAGCTGCGCCACAGCAGGAAGTGCGGTGCGAGCTGGGCCCGGGCCTGGGGGACCGAGATCGGCGACCGGCTGGACGTCACGGCGGGCGGACCGACGTACGGCGTGCGCGTCAGGAACAAGGACGACGCGGCGACCTTCGTCTACACCGGGATGGCCGAGGTCCGTTCCGGCAGCACCGTCCGGGCCTGCTTCCTGCCCGCGTCGGCCGACGGCGAACGGGAGTGCTTCGATGCCCGCGTGGGCGGGGCCGCCACCACGACCCGGCCGCCCTCACCTCCGGTGGCGTCAGGCCAGTGACATCGACGACACCTCGCCCGCCCGCTCGGGCCGCTTGCCGAAGTAGGTCCAGATGAGGGCACCGAGGATGGGGGCGTGGAGGAGGAAGAGCAGCCACAGCAGTTTCGGTACGTAGCGGACCTGCGCCGCCGGGGTGCGGACGCAGTCGAGCAGGGTCTGCACGTACAGCACGCCGATGACGGCCACGAGTCCCAAGGTCATCCATATCAGCATCGGTCTTCTCCTCTTCCGCTGCCGCCCCGTGCCCCCTGTGGACCGGCGCTCACCCCCTCATCGGACGAGACCCCCCGCACGGTTCACACATCATCACCGTCGTCAGACCGCCCCCTTCGTGCGATCATGTGCGCTCGTTGGCGTATTTGTGACCGGGGAGACAGGGGAGGCCGCGATGGCGGTGAACGCGAAGAAGATCGCCGTCTATGTGCTCGTGGTCTTCGTGCTCTACATAATCATCACGGACCCGGCGAAGGCCGCGGACTACGTCCAGATAGGGTTCGAGGGCATATCGGACGCCGCCAAGTCCATCGGCGACTTCTTCAGCTGGCTCGCCGACGGGGCGAAGTAGCGGCGTGACAGCCTGCGCGGCAACCAGGGAGCCCAGATGATCCGCCACCTCGTCCTCTTCAAGCTCAACGAGGGTGTCGAGCGCGACGACCCACGGGTCGTGGCGGGGGAGGCGGCCTTCCGGGCCCTCGGCGAGCAGATCGAGGAGCTGCGGTTCTGGGAGCTCGGCTGGAACATCAGCGAGCGGCCCATCGCCTACGACTTCGCCATCAACTCCGCGGTCGAGGACACCGGCGCCCTGAAGCGGTACCTGGAGCATCCCGCCCACCAGGAGGGCGTCGCCCTGTGGCGGGAGTTCGCCACCTGGGTGGTCGCCGACTACGAGTTCTGAGGCCTCCACGTTCGAGCCCCCTGCCGGGAACGGCAGGGGGCTCGCTGCGTCTTGGGCCCCAACGTGCTGCTCAACACGGCATAACACGGATTATGCGGTGCTTGCACACAGTGCACATGTCTTGTGATGCTATGACCGCTTTTGACGGATGAGTTGACCGATGAAGAGGTGGCGTTGACCGTGTCGGCCAGTACTGCGCCGCCCCAACAGGTTGCGGCAGCCACTCCCCAACGCAGCCGAGGCGCCGACACCCGGGCCCTCACCCAGGTGCTCTTCGCGCAGCTCAAGGGCTTGCAGCCGGGCACCCCGGAGCACAACCGGGTGCGCGGGGCCCTCATCGAGGCCAACCTCCCGCTCGTGCGCTACGCGGCCGCCCGCTTCCGCTCCCGCAACGAGCCGATGGAGGACGTCATCCAGGTCGGCACCATCGGGCTGATCAACGCCATCGACCGCTTCGACGCGGACCGGGGTGTGCAGTTCCCGACGTTCGCCATGCCGACCGTCATCGGCGAGATCAAGCGGTACTTCCGGGACAACGTCCGCACGGTCCACGTACCGCGCCGGCTGCACGAGCTGTGGGTGCAGGTCAACGGCGCCACCGAGGACCTGACGACCACCTTCGGGCGCACTCCGACCACCGGCGAGATCGCCGAGCGGCTGCGCATCACCGAGGAGGAGGTGCTGTCCTGCATCGAGGCCGGGCGGTCGTACCACGCCACCTCGCTGGAGGCCGCGCAGGAGGGCGACGGGCTGCCGGGGATCCTCGACCGGCTCGGCTACGAGGACCCGGCGCTGGACGGCGTGGAGCACCGTGACCTCGTCCGGCATCTGCTGGTCCAACTCCCGGAACGCGAACAGCGAATTCTGCTGCTGCGCTACTACAGCAATCTCACCCAGTCGCAGATCAGTGCGGAACTCGGCGTCTCCCAGATGCATGTCTCACGGCTACTCGCGCGTAGCTTCCAGCGGCTGCGATCCGCCAATCGGATCGAGGCATAAGAGGCGCACAGGGCGCACACTTCGGAACACCGCAGATCGCAAGGGTGATCGAGGTATCACCGGCGCGAGCGAATCGCTCACCGGCGTAGATCCCTGCATTTCTGCGCCGAAAAACCGTCAGACCCCCTTCATCCAGGGCGTATTCACGTCTTGCATGTCGACATGTCACTACAGCGTGTTGCCGACATGTGACATTCTGCCGGAAGCGCGTTTGCCGGGGCCTCGGCTCCGGTATTCAGGTGAAGGCATCGTTCCTCCATGGGGCGTTCGCCGCGACCGTCCTCGCGACCCAAAGGGGGTGGCATGTCCGCAGACCAGGGCAGCTCGAAGGTGCTCACGCTCACGAAGAGCGAGGCTGCGCCCGCGCTCGACGACGTTACGGCCGTCGAGGCCGTCACGGCCCCGGCCATCCCGACCTCGGGAGCCATCGACACCCGCACCCTGTCCCGCTCCCTTTTCCTGCGGCTCGCCGCACTCGACGAGAACAGCCCCGAGCGTGCCTACGTCCGGGACACCCTCATCGAGCTCAACCTCCCGCTGGTCCGCTACGCGGCCGCTCGCTTCCGCTCGCGGAACGAGCCGATGGAGGACATCGTCCAGGTCGGCACCATCGGCCTGATCAAGGCGATCGACCGCTTCGACTGCGAACGGGGCGTGGAGTTCCCGACGTTCGCGATGCCGACGGTGGTCGGCGAGATCAAGCGGTTCTTCCGCGACACCTCGTGGTCGGTGCGCGTCCCGCGCCGGCTCCAGGAGCTGCGGCTGGCGCTCACCAAGGCCAGCGACGAGCTCTCCCAGAAGCTCGACCGCTCTCCCACGGTGGCGGAACTCGCCACGGTGCTGGGCGTGTCCGAGGAGGACGTCGTCGACGGCCTCGCGGTCGGCAACGCCTACACCGCCTCCTCGCTGGACTCCCCGGCCCCGGAGGACGACGGCGGCGAGGGCTCCCTCGCGGACCGCCTCGGCTACGAGGACACCGCCCTGGAGGGCGTCGAGTACCGGGAGTCGCTGAAGCCGCTGCTGGCCAAGCTGCCGCCCCGTGAGCGGCAGATCATCATGCTGCGCTTCTTCGCCAACATGACCCAGTCGCAGATCGGCGAGGAGGTCGGCATCTCCCAGATGCACGTCTCCCGGCTGCTCACCCGCACGCTGGCCCAGCTGCGGGAAGGACTCATCTCCGACTGACCGGCCCCCTTGCCGGGGTCCGTGTTCGACAGAGCGTCGGCCATCGTGGCGCGACACCCTGGAGTGACCTGGACCGGCCGTCGGCGCGCCCTGATCGGTGCATCGGCGGCCGTCGTCCGTTCCCGCGGTCGGGCACGGTGACGTGTCCGACCGGCGGAGGTGGGGGCGGCGGGGTTACTTCAGCGCGAGCCAGGCCACGGCCGCGACGATCGCCACCGCGACGACCACGCCGATGATCAGGCCGAGACGCGGACCGCTGGACGCGACGGCCTGCTGCTGACGGGCCTGAGGGGCCTCGTCGACGAACGCGCGGAACATCTGGGTGCTGCCTGCGGGGTCGTTGGTGCCCTGGGGGCCCTGGGTGTTAGCCATGCCCCGAGACCCTAGCGAATCCAGGGGTGCGACCCAAGTGGGGGCCCGCGCTCCGTACCACATCCCGCGACCTGCGTATTTACGGTCGCAATACTTGCCTTTGCCAAGTTTTGAGCCGCCACCCCCCTCGTTTTATTTGCCTGTAGCAACCAACAGCTTCTATGGTTGCCCTGAGCAACGAATCCGGGAGGTGTGATGGCCGAGCAGGCGCAGTACGAGGAGCTGATCCGTCAGTTCAGCGCCTTCGGCGCCGTGAAGCGGGAGCTGGGACGGATCATGCCGTCCGGCTGCCCGAGCGGTTCCGGCGCCGTGCTGACGCTGCTGGAGCGCCACGGGGACATGCGCATGAGCAAGCTCGCGGAGCTGCTCGCCGTGGACATGTCGGTCACCAGCCGCCATGTCGCCCACGTGGCCGAGCGGGGCTGGATCCAGCGCTCCCCCGACCCGGCCGACAAGCGCTCCCGCATCCTGCGCCTGACGCCCGCGGGCCGGGCGCAGCTGGAGGAGCTGTCCCGGCGGACCGGCCGGCTGCTGGCCGAGCGGCTGGGCGACTGGAGCGACGAGGAGGTGGCCCAGCTGACCGCGCTCATGGCGCGGCTGAGGGCGAGCTTCGACGACTGTCGTGCCGTGCCCGCCGCGCTCCCCGCCGACACCGAGCCCCGGCCCCCCGCATCCCCCGTTCTCGAACCGTCTCCCCGTACACCCGCGACCACCCAGTAAGAGAAGGAAGCTTCATGGCAACGACCACACCGGCCGGTGTGCGGGCCCACGCCAGGCACTCGGGAGGGCCCCCCGCCGACGGCGCCCCGATGACGCACCGGCAGATCATGGAAGCGCTCTCCGGGCTGCTGCTCGGGATGTTCGTGGCGATCCTGTCGTCCACGATCGTCTCGAACGCCCTCCCGGAGATCATCGGCGACCTCGGCGGCGGCCAGTCCGCCTACACCTGGGTCGTCACCGCCGCACTGCTGTCGATGACCGCGTCCACCCCGCTGTGGGGCAAGCTCTCCGACCTGTACAGCAAGAAGGCGCTCGTCCAGATAGCCCTCGTCATCTACGTGCTGGGTTCGGCGGCGGCCGGTCTGTCGCACAACGCCGGCACGCTGATCGCCTTCCGCGTCGTGCAGGGCATCGGCGTCGGCGGTCTGTCCGCCCTCGCGCAGATCGTGATGGCGGCGATGATCTCCCCGCGTGAGCGCGGGCGTTACTCCGGCTACCTCGGCGCGACCTTCGCCGTCGCCACCGTCGGCGGCCCGCTGCTCGGCGGTGTCATCACCGACACCAGCTGGCTGGGCTGGCGCTGGTGCTTCTACGTCGGCGTGCCCTTCGCCGTGATCGCGCTGATCGTGCTCCAGAAGACCCTGCACCTGCCGGTCGTCAAGCGTCAGGTCAAGGTCGACTGGGCCGGCGCGTTCTTCATCTCGGCCGCGGTCTCGCTGCTGCTGGTGTGGGTCACCTTCGCCGGTGACAAGTACGACTGGCTGTCCTGGCAGACGTACACGATGATCGGCGGCTCTATCCTGCTCGGCCTGGTCTTCGTGCTCGTCGAGACCAGGGCCAGCGAGCCGATCATCCCGCTGCGGCTGTTCCGCAACCGCACCATCACGCTGTCCTCGCTCGCCTCGATGTTCGTCGGCGTCGCGATGTTCTCCGGCACGGTCTTCTTCGCCCAGTACTTCCAGCTGGCCCGGGACAAGTCCCCGACCATGTCGGGTGTGCTGACGATCCCGATGATCGCCGGTCTGTTCATCTCCTCCACCGTCTCCGGGCAGTTCATCACCCGCACCGGCCGCTGGAAGGCCTGGCTGGTCAGCGGTGGCGTGCTCATCACGGCGGGCCTCGGACTGCTGGGGACCATCCGGTACGACACCCCGTACTGGAAGATCGCGGTCTTCATGGGCCTGCTCGGTCTCGGTATCGGCATGATGATGCAGAACCTGGTGCTGTCCACGCAGAACCAGGTCGCCCCCGCCGACCTCGGCTCGGCCAGCTCCACGGTCACCTTCTTCCGGTCCCTCGGCGGTGCGATGGGCGTCTCGGCGCTCGGTGCCGTCATGGCCAACCGCATCACCGACTACGCCAAGGACGGCATCACCGACCTCGGCCCCAAGTACGCCTCCCTCGCGTCCGGTTCGAGCTCCACGGGCGAGATCCCGGACATGAGCAAGCTGCCCGCGCCGCTGCGCACGGTCATGGAGAGCGCGTACGGCCACGGCATCGCGGACGTGTTCCTGATCGCCGGGGCACTGGCCGCCGTCGCCTTCCTCATCACGCTGTTCATCAAGGAGGTTCCGCTGAAGACCAAGGGCGCGCTGGCGCAGACCACCGCGGAGGAGACCCCGGCCCCGGCCCCCACCTCCGCCTCCGCCGCGGCTTCCGACAGGGAGCGCGTCCCGAGCTGGGCCGTCGCCGAGTCCGCCACGGAGAGCGCCGACACCGGTGCCGAGGGCATGCAGCGGCTCGCGGCCGTGGCCACGATCGCCCGGCCCGAGGAGGCCGCCGGCTCCGGCGGTGTCCCCGTGCACGGCTTCGTGCGGGGCGCGGAGAGCGCGCCGGTGCCGCAGGCGGCGGTGACGCTGATCTCGCTGGGCGGACGGCAGTTGGGCCGCGCGGTCGCGCAGGCCGACGGGTCCTACGCGCTGAGCGTCCCCGGAGCGGGCTCCTACGTCCTGATCGCCTCCGCCGACGGGTTCCAGCCGCAGGCCTCCACCGTCGTGGTGGCCGACGAGCCGGTGTCGTACGACATCCTGCTCAGCGGCACCAGCGGGCTGAACGGTCTGGTGCGGGCCGCCCGGAACGGGGAGGCCGTCAAGGGCGCGATGGTCATCGTCACCGATGTGCGCGGGGACCTGCTGGCCACCGGATCCACCGGTGAGCAGGGCGAGTTCGCCTTCGCCGAGCTGGTGCCGGGTCCGGTGACCGTCGCCGTCAACGCCGCCGGGTTCCGGCCGCAGGCCCTGCCCGTCGAGGTCGGCGGGACCGGGGTCACCCGGATCGAGGTCGACCTCGACGCCGGAGCGCACCTCCAGGGTGTCGTACGGGCACCGCACGGTCCCCTCGGCGACGCCCGGGTGACCCTGGTCGACGCGGCGGGCAACGTGGTCGGCACCGCCACCACGGGTCCCGACGGGGCGTACGCCTTCACCGATCTGGACGGCGGCGACTACACGGTCATCGCGACCGGCTACCCGCCGGTGGCGACGGCGCTGACGGTCGGCGGCCGCGGGGTCGACGACCACGACATCGAACTCGCCCACCACAGCGAGTAGTTCGGACCCCGGCCCGTGGCGGTGGGCGCGCACTTCGAGCGGAGGTGCGCGAGGCCCGCTCGCCACGGGCCGGTCTCATGCGAGGAGTTGACGAGATGGGACTGACCGCGAAGATCCGTACGCGGGACGGCTGGGCCGTGTCGCACGCGGTCGTCACGGTGACCGACATGACCGGCTCGCAGGTGCTGCGCGCCGAGGCGGACGGTGAGGGCGCCGTACGGGACGAGACCGCTCTGGCGCCGGGGGCGTACACCGTGATCGTCACGGCCGTCGGGTACGCGCCGGCCGCCTCCAGCGCGATCGTCACCGCGAGCGGGCGGGCCGAGGTCGGCACGGTGACCCTGGCCCGGCAGGGCGGCACCGAGCTGCCCCCGCCCGGGCCCTGGACGATCGACCCGGCGCACTCCGGGGTGGCCGCGGTCGCCCAGCACCTGGGGATCTCCAGTGTGCGCGGCCGGTTCACGGAGTTCTCCGGGGTGATCGAGGTCGCGCCGGACGACGTGACCAGGTCCCGGGTGGAGGCGGTGATCCGGGCCGCGTCCATCGACACCGGCAACGGCATGCGGGACACCCACCTGAGGTCGGCGGACTTCCTGGACGTCGAGCGGTTCCCGGAGCTGACCTACCGGTCCACGGGGCTCACCCCGGCCGGGTCCGACCGCTGGACCGTGCACGGCGAGCTGAGCCTGCACGGCGTGGTGCGGCCGGTCGACGTGGACCTCGCCTACCTGGGCACGGGCGCGGACCCCTGGGGCGGCACCCGGGCGGCCTTCCGGGCCACGGCCGAGCTGCACCGGGAGGACTTCGCCATGAACTACAACCAGGTCGTCCAGGCCGGTATCGCCGCCATCGGCACGACGCTCAGGGTGGAGCTGGACATCCAGGCCGTGCAGGGGGAGTCGCTGCCGCAGGGCTGAGGGCCCCGGGCCCGCTCACATCAGCCCGACGATGCGGGGCGGGGCGAACAGATGGCGGGCGCGGTGCTCCTCGGCCACCATGACGGCGCCCTGGAGCAGGTCGGGGCTGCTGCGGGCCCTGCGGTCCACGGACTCCCGGTGCTCGGCGCAGGTACGGCAGGAGGGGTCGTAGTCGGGCAGCGCGTCGCGGTGCGCGTCGGCCAGATGACGGCTCAGGCTGATCTGCGTCCCGACGATGCTGTCGGTGACGTCCCAGTCGACGCCGGGGTCCTCGGCGGTCAGCCCGGCGATGACGGCCTGTACGTGCTTCATCGCCTCGTAGCGGCGGACGCACTCGGTGCAGTCCCACATCCACGCGGGCGGCAGCGGCCACTGGTCCTCGGGTCCGAGGTCCGATGCGCTCATGGGAAAACGGTAGGGGGTCGGGCAAGGCCCGCGCAGGCGTCCGCGCGAACCCGCCGCCACGACGATCCCGCCGCGCGGGGGCGCCCTCAGCCGCGGCCGTTGCGCGCGTCCGTCGGCCGGCCGTTGCCGCTGACCCGGTCCACCAGGTCGGTGCACAGGTCCCGGAGCTTGACGTTGCGGTCCTGCGAGACCCGGCGCAGCCGGTCCAGGGCGATCTGGGCGTCGATCCGCTCGCGGGCCATCAGGATGCCGATCGCCTGGTCGATGACGCTGCGGGAGAGCAGGGCGGTGCGCACGTCGGCGGTGGACTCGTGGCGGCGCTCGACACGCAGGGCCACGTTGATCGCGTCGGCCGCCCGGACCGCGAACGCACGGGCGGCGTCCCGGCCCCGGCCCAGCGCGTCGGGCTCGACGCCGTAGAGGTTGAGCGCGGCGCCTCTCTCGCCCTCCACGTCGATCGGCACCGCCAGCACCGAGCGCACCCCGGCGGAGACCGCGTACGAGGTGTAGGTGGGCCAGCGGGTCTCCACGGCCAGGTCGGGGGCGTACTGCTCGGCGTTGGTCGCGGCGGCCTCCACACACGGCCCCGAGCCGTTCTCGTACTGGCGCATGTCGAGGCCGCCGGGCAGGCCGCTGCTGCCGGCCAGGGTCAGCAGCCGGTCGGCGCGGCGCACCGTGATGCTGCACGCGGCCGCTCCGGGCACCGCCTGCACCGCGCGGTCGGTGAGATCGCGCAGCAGCGTGTCGAGACCGCTGCTGCGCACGATGGCCATTTCCAGCGTGTCGGGCGTGTCAGGGCTCATGACCGTACGGATATCCCGTCAACGGCCGTTAACGCCCCGGGCCGCCCCAACCGTTCATGTGGCGTTGTTCGCATCGACGATGCGGCGGGCGAGGTCGCGCAACTTGATGTTCTCCCGCTGCGAGGCCTTCACCAGGGACTCGAAGGCCTCCGCCGCGTCCATGGTCATGCGCTCCATCAGGATCCCGGTGGCCTGCCCGATCAGGTCCCGGGTCCGCATGGCCTCCGTCAGCTGCTCCCGTACGGTGGCCGAGTCCAGGGCGAGGCTGACGTGCGCGGTGAACAGCCGGCCGACCCGGGTGGCCGCCTCGTCGAAGACGCGCGGCTTGCGGGCGTACGCCGTGAGCACGGTCAGCCGGCGGCGGTCGGCGCGCAGCCGCAGCGACAGCGCCGAGCGCAGGCCCAGGTCCGACAGCATCCGCCCGCCGTCGTCGGCCTCGCTGTCCTTCACGCGTACGACGGGCGCGGTCCACAGGTCGTCCCAGTACGGGGGCCGGTCGCGGTCCGTGTGCCCGGACTCGGCCGAACGCACGACCTCGTCGGTCCAGGCGACCGTACGGCGGTGGTGGGGGCGTTCGATCACCGAGATACCGGCGTGGTCGGCACCGGGCAGGAGGTGCACGGCGAGGCGGACCGCGGTACGCAGGGTGCTCTGCGGAGTGGCCGTGTCGTGCAGTTGCTGAGCTGCCACCGTCAGCGCTTCCGCCAGATCGAAACCGGCAGAAAAAAGGGGCAAATCAGGAAACTCGGACGCAGCCACCACGAACCTCTTCGGCATGCACGGCCAACGACCGTGCGCAGGAGAGCTCCGCAGCACATTCCCGACTGCGAGCACAGGACGGACAGCACTTTATCTGCTCCGTTGCGTCCAAGTGACGTTCGGCCGACCAAGGCGGGAACCACTTCCGGACGCCTTCTCCCCGTGGTGGAATGGTGGGGACATGGTCAGGAAGTGGCCGCTCCGGAATCCGGACGATCGTCTACCAGGTGAGCGCCATGACCTTCCTCCCGAATCCGTGCGAGCTGCGCGGTCTGCGTGATCTGCCCGGCTGCACCACCCTTCTCGCCCTGCCTCCCGAGATCGACCTCTGCAACGCGGCGCCGCTGTTCGACCGTGTCATGACCGCCGTGGACGCCCGCGGCGACCGGCTGCGGCTCCTGGTCCTGGACCTGACCGCCACGCACTTCATGGACACCCAGGGCGCCCGTCTCGTCGACGACGTCCGCCGCCGCCTCCGGCCCGGCGTGCGGTGCGTGGTGGCCGCGGATCCCGAGGGCGTGTGCCGCCGCGTCATGGAGCTGACCGGGCTACGGCGGGACGTGCCGGTGTACGACGGCCTGGACGAGGCCCTGGCGTCCTGACCACCGAAGGCTCCGGCGTCCTAAGGTGGGCCCATGGCACCGAACATCGCGACGAACCAGGCTGTTTCCCTCGACGAGTTGCTGGACTTCGTACGGCCCCGGCACCGGGCCGTGCTGCTGACGCGGCGCGGGGACGGCTCTCCGCAGGCCTCTCCGCTCACCTGCGGGGTCGACGACTCGGGCCGGATCGTCGTCTCCACCTACCCCGAGCGGGCCAAGACCCGTAACGCCAAGCGGGACGAGCGGGTGAGCCTGCTCGTGCTGAGCGACGACTGGAACGGGCCGTGGGTGCAGGTGGACGGGACCGCCGAGGTGCTCGACTCCCCCGAGTCCGTGGAGCCCTTGGTGGAGTACTACCGGAACATCGCCGGCGAGCACCCCGACTGGGACGAGTACCGGGAGGCGATGGTCAAGCAGGGCAAGTCGATCATCCGGGTCACGCCGGAGCGGTGGGGGCCGGTCGCCACGGGCGGTTTCCCGGCGCGGTTGGCTTCGCCGGACGCGTGAGAGCTCGGGGCGTGGCGGTTCGTGGGCGACTGCGGGTTCGTTGTGGCTGGTCGCGCCCACGCGGCGGAGCCGCAGATCGACACAGCCCCGCGCCCCTTAGGTGGGTTCACTCTCCCCTTGTCACCATCGCCTCGATGCCCGCCACCAGGAGTTCCAGGGCGAAGGTGAAGTCCCGGTCCATCATCTCCTGGACCGTGTCGCCGCCCCGGGCCCGCATGATCTCGGCGGACTCCTGGAGGACTTCGGAGGCTTCGGCCACGCCCGAGAAGTCGTCCAGAGAGGTGCGGAAGTACTCGTCGGGGGTCATGCCCGTGTCGGTGACGCGCGTGTGGAAATGGCCCTCGATGGTGCCGTAGCCGTAGACGAACTGGAAGACGGCCGAGATGGCGCCGGTGACGCGGTGGACGGGCAGGCCGGTCCTGCGGATGACCTGCTGGACGGTGCGCGCGAAGGCCAGGTGGTGGGGGCCGATGTTGAGGAACCGTCCGACCAGCGGGGACACCCAGGGGTGACGGACCAGCATGGTCCGGTACTCCTGGGCCAGGACGCGCAGTTGGTCGCGCCAGTCCTCGTCCGCCGTCGCGTCGGGCAGCCCCATCTCCGCCATGACCCTGTCCAGGGCGAGTTCGAGCAGGTCGTCCTTGGTGTCGACGTACCAGTAGACGGACATCGCGGTCACGTTCAGCTCCGCGGCCAGCCGCCGCATCGAGAACTTGGCCAGGCCCTCCGTGTCCAGCAGCCGCACGCTCACCTCGGTGATGCGCTCCCGGTCCAGCCCCGACGGCTGCCCGCCGCCCCGCCCGCTCCGGCGCGCCTTGCCCTGGAGCCAGACACTGGTCCGGCTCCCGGCCTGCTGCCGGCCTGCGTTCGCCATGGCGCACCTTCCTGGATGTGTGGTCACCACCCCTGAGGGGAGCGAGGCTGTGTCGATCTGCGGCTCCGCCGCGTGGGCGCGACCAGCCACAACGTACCCGTAGCCGCAGGCGGGCCCCACGCACCGAGTTCCTAGACGGACACTGCCCGCTCAGCACGCCGCAACAACAGGGCGGCGACCATCCCTCCGAGGAACACCGCACCCGCGCCCACCAGCTGACTGGTCTCCAGGCCGGAGGCGAACGCGTCGGTGATCTCCCGCCGCTCCTGGGCCGACCCCGCCTCGGCCAGCGCCGCCGGCAAGGACGCCGCCACCGAAACCAGGGCCGCGAACCGGGAGTTCAGGACGGCGCCGAGCACCGCGACACCGAGCCCCTGCCCGAACTCCGCGAGCGTGCCGTTGACGCCCGCGCCCACCCCCGCCTTCTCCGGCGGGATCGCGCTCATGACGGCGTTGGCCATGGCGGGCATGGCGTAGGCGACACCGGCGCCCATGACGACCAGGCCGAGCAGCATGCCGCCGTAGCCGTCACCGCCGAGCAGGGCGATCGCGGCGAGGCCGACCGCGAGGCAGGTCATGCCGACGGCGATCGTCAGCGGTGTACCGATCCTCGGCAGGAGCTTGGCGCTCACGCCGGTGAGGTTGAGGGCGACGATCGTGAGGGCGAAGGGCGCCGTGCGCAGACCCGCCTCCAGCGGGCCGTATCCGAGGACGAACTGGAGGTGCTGGGTGAGCAGGAAGAGCGAGCCGGCCATGCCGAAGGCGACGAGGATCGCGCCCGCGACGGCGCCGGTGAAGCGCTGGTTGCGGAAGAAGTGCATGTCGAGCATGGGGTACGGGATGCGCAGCTCCCACGCGGCGAAGCCGGCCAGGACGATCAGGCCTGTGGCGGCGGAGGTGAGCGTGGTCGTGGAGGTCCAGCCGTGCTCCGGGCCGGAGATGATCGCGTAGACGACGCCCGTCATGCCGATCGTGGAGAGCAGCGCGCCGAGCAGGTCGGGGCGGTCGCCCTGGGGGTTCTTGGACTCGGGGACCATGGTCAGGACGGCCACGAGGCCGATCACCGCGACCGGGATGTTGATGAGGAAGATCGCGCCCCACCAGAAGTGGTCGAGCATCACACCGCCGATCAGAGGGCCGGTGGCGAAGCCGAGGGAGTTGACGGTGGACCAGAGGCCGATCGCCTTCACCCGCTCGGAGTCGTCGAAGATCTGGACGACCACGGCGAGCGTGGTGGTGATCAGCAGCGCTCCGCCGACGCCCATGCCGGCGCGGGCCGCGATCAGCTGGCCGCTGGTGGTGGCGAGACCGGCCACGAGCGAACCGACGCCGAACAGGGCGAGCCCCGCCATCAGCAGCTTCTTGCGGCCGTAGCGGTCGGCGGCGCTGCCCGCGGTGAGCAGCAGGCCGGACTGCACGAGCGAGTAGGCGTTGATCATCCACTGGATGTCGGCGGTGGAGGCGTCGAGTTCGCGGGTGAGCGAGGGGATCGCAACGTTCAGGACGGTGTTGTCGAGCAGCACGGTGAGCTGGGCGAGGCAGATGACGCCGAGGATCAGCCAGCGCTGCGGATGGCCGCCGTGCGGGGTCTGGGCAGGTGCCTGTTCCTGGGGGGACGTTGTCATGCTGTACACCGTAGAGCAGTTCCTATACGGCGTACAACATTCTTTCCCGTCGCACGCGGAAGGGCGGCGACTTCGGTCGCCGCCCTTCCGCGTGCGGGGAGCGTCAGCCGCTCGTCTTCTGGGTCAGGTCGTAGAAGGTGGCCGAACCGACCGTGACCTTCTTGAAGTTGGCCTCGATCCAGGTGGTGATCTGCGAGGACGTGCCGGTGCTGCTGCCGCCCGTACCGCCGCCGGAGCCGCCGGATCCACTGGATCCACTGGAGATGAAGTAGTGGATCCTGCCGTCCGCCACGTACTCCTTGAACTGGGCGAGCGTCGGGGACGGGTCGGTGCCGTTGAAGCCGCCGATCGCCATCACCGGGTCGCCGGTGGCGAGTTGGTAGCTCGCGGCGTTCTGGGCGCCGATGGCCGCGGCCGCCCAGGTGTACCGGCCGGCGTCGGTCTCCAGCAGCTTCTTGGCCTCGTCGGTGACACTGGCGCCGTTGAGCAGGCCGCCGACACCGCCTCCGCCGCCCATGCCGCCGCGTTCACCCATGCCGCCGGGCATGCCGCCCTGCTGGTTCTGGGTGGTGCCGTTGCCCTGGGGGGTGCCCGGGGAGGTGCCGTTCTGGCCCGGCATGGCGCCGCCGAAGCCGCCGCCGCCCGTGCCACCGGGGAGGCCGTTGCCGTTGCCCTGCTGCCCCTGCGCGTTGCCGTTCTGCTGGTTCTGGCCGCCGCCCGGGAAGCCACCGCCACCCCCGCCGCGGCCGCCACCGGGACCGCCGCCCATCATGCTCGCGCCGGCCGGACCGGCCGTGACGATGGAGCCGGTGTGGCCCTCCTGGAGGGTGCTGAGGGTGTACGCGGTCGGACCGGCGAGGGCGGCGACCAGGCCCAGGGAGGCCGCCGCGAGGGCGAGTCGCCGGTCGAGACGGCCGGCGAAGATCAGGCCGAGCGCGGCGGCCAGGCCGCCGATCAGGACCAACCACTTCAGCCAGGGCAGGTAATCGGAGGTGCGGTCGAGCAGGACGTAGCTCCAGGACGCGGCCGCCACGACGGAGGCCGCGAGGGTGAGGGAGGCCCACATCTCGGCCCGCTTCTCCCACAGCAGACCCGCGCCCATGCCGATCACGACCGCCAGGTAGGGGGCGAGGGCCACCGTGTAGTACTGGTGGAAGATGCCCGCCATGTAGCTGAAGACGACCATGGTCATCAGCAGCGAGCCGCCCCAGACCAGGAACGCGCCGCGGGTGACGGAGGTCCGGCCCGCCCTGCGCGTGGCCCACAGGCCCGCGACCAGCAGGATCAGCGCGGCCGGGAGCAGCCAGGAGATCTGGCCGCCGATCTCGGAGTTGAACATCCGGTCCCAGCCGGTCTCGCCCCACTGACCGGTGCCGCCGCCACCGCCGCCTCCGCCTCCGACGGAGCCGGTCTCCTCGCCGTTGAGGCGGCCCAGGCCGTTGTAGCCGAAGGTCAGTTCAAGGAAGGAGTTGTTCTGCGAACCACCGATGTAGGGGCGGGAGGAGGCGGGCCACAGTTCGACGATCGCGACCCACCAGCCGCCGGAGACGACCAGGGCGAGGGTGGCCGCGGCCAGCTGGCCCAAGCGCCTGCGCACCGGCACCGGCGCGCAGACCGCGTACACGATCGCCAGCGGCGGCAGGATCAGGAAGGCCTGGAGGGTCTTGGCGAGGAACGCGAAGCCGATCGCGACACCGGCCCACACCAGCCACTTCGTCCGGCCGTCCTCCAGGGCGCGGACGACGAGGTAGCAGGCCAGCGCCATCAGCAGCGCCAGCATCGCGTCCGGGTTGTTGAACCGGAACATCAGCGCCGCGACCGGGGTCAGCGCGAGGGTCCCGCCCGCGATCAGGCCGGCCGCGGGGCTGAACCGGCGGCGCACGGACGCGTAGACCACGGCCACCGTGCCGACGCCCATCAGGACCTCGGGGGCCAGGATCGCCCAGGAGTTGAGGCCGAAGATCCTGACCGACAGCTCCATCGGCCACAGAGAGGCCGGGGGCTTGTCGACGGTGATGGCGTTGCTCGCGTCCAGCGAGCCGAAGAAGAACGCCTTCCAGGACTGGCTGCCTGCCTGGACGGCCGCCGAGTAGAAGGAGTTGGCGTACCCGGAGGCGCTCAGGTTGTAGAGGTAGAGAAGGGTGGTGGCGAGGAGCAGGCCGAGGAACGCGGGGCGTGCCCAGCGGGGGTCCTCGGGGCAGCCCCGCCACAGTCTGCGGACGACGGGCTGCCGGGGCTCGCCGGCCTCGGGAGCCGTGGGGCCCGGGGGACTTGTGGGGTTTGTCGGCGTCATCGGGGCCTGGACCGCCGTATCGCCACTGGCTGTCGGT
The DNA here is from genome assembly GCF_001685355.1 of Streptomyces lincolnensis. Classification (GTDB taxonomy): domain Bacteria; phylum Actinomycetota; class Actinomycetes; order Streptomycetales; family Streptomycetaceae; genus Streptomyces; species Streptomyces lincolnensis. Next base: position 4,952,858 of record NZ_CP016438.1, read on the forward strand.
GGGTCCCAGGCCGTGGGGCCCGTGGGGCCCGGCGGGGTCGGACGGTCGGTGTGGGTGGTCATCAGGAGTCGTTCCCTCGGGTCGGTGTCGTCGTCGGGCGCTGCGGCAGCGGCGCGTAGGCGTGGTGCCGGTAGGGCTGCGCGGGCGGCACCGTGGCGTAGGTCTGAGAGGAGGGGGCGTACGAGGCGGGGGCATGCGAGGAGGGGGCGTGCGAGGCGAGGGAGGCGGCCACCGTCGACGGTGTGCCGTCCTCGCGGCGGTCCGGGAAGACCCAGGCGCGGAAGAGCAGGAACCGCAGGACCGTCGCGGCCAGGTTGGCGGCGATCAGCACCGCCAGCTCGGTGGAGTGGGCCGGGTCGGAGGTCGCCGCGTTCAGGGCGGCCAGGGAGCCACTGGTCAGCGCGAGACCGATACCGAAGACGACCAGGCCCTGCGCCTGGTGCCGGACGGCGCCGCCCCGCCCGCGCACCCCGAAGGTCAGCCGCCGGTTGGCGGCGGTGTTCGCGACCGCCGAGACCAGCAGCGCGAGCGCGTTGGCGAGCTGCGAGCCGCCGAACTGCCGGAAGACGCTGTACAGCAGCAGATAGAAGAGGGTCGACAGACCGCCGACGACACAGAACCCGACGAGCTGACGGGCCAGCCCCTTCGGTACGTCCTTGATCTCGCGGTCGCGCGGATCGTCGCCGAAGGGCCGGGCGAGCCGGTCCAGCGGCAGCGAACCGCCGGCCAGCGCCTTGCCCACCCGCCACACGCCCTTGAGGTCGTCGGTCGCCGTCTTCACGATGTGGACGGTGGAGTCCGGGTCGTCGACCCAGTCGACGGGCACTTCGTGGATCCGCAGTCCCGCACGCTCGGCGAGCACCAGCATCTCGGTGTCGAAGAACCAGCCGGTGTCCTCCACCAGCGGCAGCAGCAGCCGGGCGACATCGCGGCGGATGGCCTTGAAGCCGCACTGCGCGTCGGAGAAGCGGGCCTGGAGGGAGCCGCGCAGGATGAGGTTGTAGGCCCGGCTGATGAACTCCCGCTTCGGCCCGCGCACCACCCGGGAGCTACGGGCGAGCCGGGAGCCGATCGCCAGGTCGGAGTGGCCCGAGATCAGCGGGGCCACCAGCGGCAGCAGGGCGTTGAGGTCGGTGGACAGGTCCACGTCCATGTAGGCGAGGATCGGGGCGTCCGAGGCGGACCAGACGGTCCTGAGCGCCCGGCCGCGGCCCTTCTGCTCCAGCCGGAAGGCCCTCACCTCCGGGATCTCCGCCTCCAGCCGCCGGGACACCTGGGGGGTGGTGTCCGTCGACGCGTTGTCCGCGATCGTGATGCGGAACGCGTAGGGGAACGTGCGCCGGAGATGGTCGTGCAGTCTCAGCACACACGGCTGGAGGTCCTTCTCCTCGTTGTAGACGGGGATCACTACGTCCAGGACAGGCGTACCGGCGTCGCCGGCCGGGAGGTGCTCCCGCGCCGGCAGGGTGCCGGGAGAAGAATCGGTTCGCATGCGAACGACTCTGGTCAAGCCCCCTGTTGCACCCATATGGCGGCGCTGTGCTGTGCCTGTGAGTGCGATTGCCAGTTGGTTTCGGGCGCCGGACGGGGCGTCACGGGACCCACCGCGGGCAGGTGGAGCGTGAAGACGGTCCGTCCCGGAGCGCTGTCCACGGTCACGGCACCGCCGTGCGCGGTCGCCACGGCCTGCACGATCGCCAGGCCCAGACCGGTCGAGCCGGTGGCCCGGGAACGCGCCGAGTCACCGCGCGCGAACCGTTCGAAGACATGCGGGAGCAGGTCGTCCGGGATGCCCTGGCCGTTGTCCTCGACGTCCACGCACATCCAGGGGCCGCGCCGCTGCACGCGCGCGGTGACCGTCGTCCCCGCGGGGGTGTGTTTGCGGGCGTTGCCCAGCAGGTTGATGAGCACCTGCTGAAGGCGCGCCGCGTCCCCGGAGACGAGCGCCGGTTCGTCGGGCAGGTCCAGGCGCCAGTTGTGCTCCGTACCGGCCGCGCGGGCGTCGCTGATGGTGTCCACGACCAGCGGGATCAGATCCGTCTGCTCGAACTGGAGGGGCCGCCCGGCGTCGAGCCGCGCCAGCAGCAGAAGATCCTCGACGAGCAGGGTCATACGGCCGGCCTCGGACTCGATACGGCCCAGGGAGTGCCGGGTGTCCGGCCCGACCTCCTCCCGGCCGCGTCTGGTGAGTTCGGCGTAGCCGCGGATGGAGGCGAGCGGGGTGCGCAGCTCATGGCTGGCGTCCGCCACGAACTGCCGTACCCGTGTCTCGCTCTGCTGCCGTGCGTGCAGCGCGCCGTGGACGTGGTCCAGCATCCGGTTGAGCGCGGCCCCGACCTGGCCGACCTCGGTGTGCGGATCGCACTCCGCCTCGGGCACCCGCTCGCTGAGGTTCACCTCGCCGGTGTGCAGGGGGAGTTCGGAGACCCGGGTGGCGGTCGCGGCGACCCTGCGCAGGGGGCGGGTGGCGACGCCCACGAGGACGTATCCGGCGATGACGGCGGCGCCGAGACCCGCAGCGGTGACGCTGAGCTCGACGATGACGAGGGTGTTGACGGTGCTGTCGACCGTGGTGGTCGGCAGGGCCACGTAGTAGGCGGAGCCGTCATTGCCCTGCACGTACATGACGAGGTAGTCACCGAGGCCGGGGATGGTCACGGTGTGCTTGCCGGTCGTGGGCACATCGGCGAACACGGCACGCTGGGCCGCGCTCAGCGGCGTGGCCGTCATCCGCTGGCGGGTGTCGTCGGACGCCTGCTCGGCGACGACCGCCTTGGAGATCGTGCCGTCGGAACCGACCTTCGCGGCCACCGTCTTCAGCTGCGTCGGTCCGTAGGTGACGAAGCCGTCGAGCCGGTCCTGGCCCGTGACGAGCTTGTCGTCCGCCTTGTCGTCCTCCTTGTCGTCCTCCTTGCCGAACGGAGGTCCCGCGAGACGCTTCCCGGCGTCGAAGACCTGATCGCCCAACTGGTCGTACAGATGGGACCGCAGGGCCAGTGTCGTCACCGTGCCGATCACCGCGCAGACCACCGCGATCAGCACCACCGACGCGACGACGAGCCGGGCCCGCAGGGTGCGGGGCTTGCCTGGACGCTTCTGCGCACGCGGCCGTCGTCGTCCGCTCATGACACCGCGGGCTTGATCAGATAACCGGCTCCCCGCCGGGTGTGGATCATCGGCTCGCGCCCCGCGTCGATCTTGCGCCGCAGGTAGGAGATGTAGAGCTCGACCACATTGGCCTGGCCGCCGAAGTCGTAGGACCACACACGGTCGAGGATCTGCGCCTTGCTGAGCACGCGCCGCGGGTTGCGCATCAGGAAGCGCAGCAGCTCGAACTCGGTGGCGGTGAGGTGGATGTTCTCCCCGGCCCGCGAGACCTCGTGGCTGTCCTCGTCGAGGGTGAGGTCACCGACGACCAGCACGGAGTCGGACCGCCGGTCGGCGGCACCGGAGCGGCGGATGAGCCCGCGCAGCCGCGCCACGACCTCTTCGAGGCTGAACGGCTTGGTGACGTAGTCGTCGCCGCCCGCGGTCAGGCCCGCGATCCGGTCCTCCACGGCGTCCTTCGCCGTCAGGAACAGCACCGGCACGTCCGGCAGCTCACGCCGCAGCCGCCCCAGGACGGCCAGCCCGTCCATGTCCGGCAGCATCATGTCGAGGACGACGGCGTCGGGCCGGAAGTCACGGGCGGTCTGGAGGGCACCCGTGCCGTCACCGGCACTGCGGATCTGCCAGCCCTCGTAGCGCAGGGCCATGGACAGCAGTTCGGTGATCGACAGCTCGTCGTCCACCACCAGCACGCGGACGGGGCTCCCGTCCGGCCTCAGCAGTTCGGTGCGCCCCTGGGGCGAGGTCGTGGTCATGCTGAACACCCTGTCGGGGCCGCCTGAGAGCACCCTTTCCGCAGTCTGTGATTTCCCTGAGAAACGCACAGGGAGCTCTCAGGCAACCCCTGGGAACCGCTGTCCCAGCTGGTGACCGGTGCGACCGGTGCCTGCCCGGCGCCCGGCCGGTCGCTAGTGCTTCCCGTTCGCGACGGCGGGCGCGAAGTGCACCGGGACGTACAGGTCGTAGAGGCGGTCGTTCGTGGCCGTGAAGTCCGCCCGGGTGACGACCGCGCACCGCACGGTCACGTCACAGACGACCCCGTCCGCGATCTGGGGCCTCACGTGCTCCAGCGTCGTACGGAACTTTCCGCCCTTCTCGTACGGCAGCGTGATCCCGGGCGTGCCCGTGCCGGAGTCGGTGATCCGGCGCGACGAGCCGTCCTGGTTCTCCCGGCCGGGCAGACACGGGCCGGGCAGGGTCTTGTACGTCGTGGGATCGCCTACGACGACACCCTCGGGGATCGCGCAGAACGCGAGGAAGATGCCCTGCGCCCGGTTGTACCCGGCGCCTTTGACCTCGACCGTGCCGCCGGAGGCGGGCAGGACGGTCGGGCCGACCTTCAGCCGCAGGTGGAACGTCTCGTCGGCGGCCGTGGTGACCACACGGTGGTCGTGACCACGGTGGTCGTGACCGCCGAACGGTACGGCACCGGAGGTGCCGGCCAGGGGCAGCACCGCGACGAGCGCGGTGGCCGCGGAGACGGCGATGGTGGGGGGTTTCATGAGACGGAGGCCGTCCTCTCAGGCATGCGTTCTTCGTGAACGCTGTTGATCGCCATTGATCACCATGCCTAGAACACGACTGACCAGTAGGCAATATTGGCCGTATTCCTTCACGTCTGTCCTGCCGCATCGGCACAGCCGTTCTGATGTGGCGGGCTCGGATGTCACATATCCCGGGGCCCGACCGTCCCAGTACTGAGAGCCGGTTCCGGGACCGGGAAGGCGCGCCGGTTCGGCGAGCAGGGACAGCACTTCTGGAAGGTGAGCGGCATGCGGGTGTTCGTGGCAGGCGGGACGGGGGTCCTCGGACGGCGGCTGGTGCCGCGGCTCGTGGCCAGGGGCCACCAGGTGACGGCCACGACGACGAGCGCGGCCAAGCTGGACCTGCTGGAGCGACTGGGCGCCGAGGGCGTCGTCATGGACGGGCTGGACCCGATGTCGGTCGGCGAGGCGGTGGCCCAGGCCCGGCCGGACACCCTCGTCCACCAGATGACCGCGATCTCCGTGACCCACGCGGGCAAGCCCGACATGAAACACATGGACCGCTGGTTCGCGACCACCATCCGGCTGCGCACCGAGGGCACGGACCACCTCCTCGCCGCCGCCGAGGCGACCGGCGTGCGGCACGTCGTCGCGCAGAGCTACGGCGGCTGGAACGGCCTGCGCGAGGGCGGCTGGGTCAAGACCGAACAGGACCCGCTGGACCCGTACACCGGCACGGCGGCCCAGCCCGGCATGGAGGCCATCCGCCACGTCGAGGACGCCGTCGTCTCCGCAGGCGGCGCGGTCCTGCGCTACGGCTGGTTCTACGGCCCGGACGCCATGGACGACCTGACCGCACCCCTGCGCAAGCGGCAGTTCCCGGTCGTCGGCGGCGGTACCGGGCACTGCTCCTGGGTGCATCTGGACGACGCCACCGACGCCACCGTCCTGGCCGTGGAACAGCAGGTACGGGGCATCTTCAACATCGTCGACGACGATCCCGCCCCGGCCAGCGAGTGGCTGCCCCACCTGGCCGCGTGCGCGGGGGCGAAACGGCCACTGCGCGTACCCACCTGGCTGGCCCGGCCGCTCGCCGGGGAGGTGGCGGTACGCCTGATGACCGAGGGCCGCGCCTTCTCCAACACCAAGGCCAGGCGGGAACTCGGCTGGGAGCCCGGCCATCCGTCCTGGCGCCGGGGCTTCGAGGAGGCGCTGGCGGGTCGGGGGGCGGGCGGAGGGGGACGGGCGTGACGGGCGTGGCATGGGGTGAGGACGGGCGCGCACGGTGCAAGGGGAGAGGCGGTAAGGGATGGCACGGGAACGAGGGCAGGCGGGCGCGGCACGGGACCGGGGCGTGGGTGTGAGCGGAGTGAATGCGAGCGGAGTGGGGGTGAGCCGTACCGAGGAGTTCGAGGAGCTGCGGCCGCTGCTCTTCGCGATCGCCTACCGGATCCTCGGCAGTGTGAGCGAGGCGGAGGACGCCGTCCAGGAGACCTGGCTGCGCTACGAGACCACCCCGACCCGGCCCGTGTCCCCCAAGGCCTTCCTCTCGGCGGTGGTCACCCGCGTCTCGATCGACGTCCTGCGCTCGGCCCGCGTACGCCGTGAGCAGTACGTCGGTCCATGGTTCCCGGAGCCGCTGCTGACCGACCCCTACCAGGACCCCGAGCGCTCGGCGGAGCTGGCCGACTCCTTGTCCATGGCGGCCCTGGTGCTGCTGGAGCGGCTCAGCCCGCTCGAACGGGCGGTCTTCGTCCTCCGGGAGGTGTTCGGGTTCGGCTTCGCCGAGATCGCGTCCGCCGTGGGACGCTCGGAGGCCGCGTGCCGCCAGCTCGCGGTACGGGCGCGCCGGCACGTGGACGAGGGCCGGCCCCGCTTCGAGGCCGACCGCAAGGAGCGCGAGCGACTCGCCGAGCGTTTCTTCGACGCCTTCCGGGAGGGCGACGTCGACGGCCTGCGCGAACTCCTCGCCGCCGACGTCCACATGGTCGGCGACGGTGGCGGCAAGGCCCCCCAGTGGGCCAACGAGATCGTCGGCGTCCACAAGGTCTCCCGCCTCCTCGCCGCGATGTTCGCCCCGCTCATGGAGGTCGGCGTCACGGTCGAACCCCACCCGGTCAACGGCCAACCGGGCGCCCTCTTCCGCGACCGCGAGGGCAGGATCCTCAACACCCTCTCCCTCGACATCACCGACGGCCGGATCCAGACCATCCGCTCCGTCATCAACCCCGACAAGCTGGCCCACGTGGGCCCGGTGGCCGACGCCTGGGCGGTGACCCGGGAGGCCCAACGCGCGCGGCGGGCCCACATCACGGAAGGGGCAGCCGCCGAAGGACGGTGACGGGCCGGGCGGGGCGAGGCTGGGACGGTCGGTCCTGGGCCGGTGGCGGGCCGGTGAGGTGACAGGCCGGGCGGGGCTGGGACAGTGACGGTCCTGGGCGGGACCGGGCCGGTAGCCGTCTGGGCAGATGGCGGGACGGTGAGGTGACGGGCCGGGCAGGGCCGGGGCGGTGACAGTCCTGGGCGGGACCGGGCCGGTAGCCGTCTGGGCAGATGGCGGGACGGTGAGGTGACGGGCCGGGCAGGGCCGGGGCGGTGACAGTCCTGGGCGGGACCGGGCCGGTGGCCGTCTGGGCAGATGGCGGGACGGTGAGGTGACGGGCCGGGCAGGTCCGGGAGCACAACACCTCGCCCGCATGCCCGCGCACCCACCCCGCCACGGCCGACCGCCCCCTTTCCCGCCCCCCGGCCGACCGCACCCTTTCCCACCCCCGTCAGAACAACCCGTCCTGCACCCCCACCGCCCGCCTGAACTCCCGCACAGGAACGGTCACTTCACCCCCACCCTCCCCACCCCCGGCGGGAACCAGCTCCCACCCCCGCATCAACCGCGTGTCGAGCACGACCACCCCGCCCGCCGTCTCCAGATGCAGGTCGGGCCCCGCGGCCGCCACCAGCCGTCCGCTCACCGCGCCGCCCGCGACGAGCTCACCCACTGCCCCCACGGCGGCGGGCAACTCCGCGAGCCCGAAGGCCCGGACATGGTCGACGGACCGGTACGGCGCCGGGGCGAGCGACTCCGGCCATCCGCCGAGAGCCGTGGCCCGTGCGTGCAAGTCCCTGATCTCGGCGGCCCGTTCCCCCTCCGACGCCGGCAACTCGGCCCGCACCGCCCGCTTGTCGACGTACGGGATCCGATCAGGCACCCCGAGGGCGGCCCGCAGCAACTCCTCGGTGCGCCGTGCGGCCATCAGCGGCCCAGTACCCAGCCAGCTGAAGCAGACGGCTCCCTGTTCGAGCAGCCGGGCCGAGCCCCGCTCTTCGGCGGTGATCCCGACCTTGACCATGCCGGGCCCGAACCACGCCAGGTACACGCGGTAGGGCCGCGGATCGTCCGTGAGGGTGTCGGCGGCGACCGAGTGCGCCCGGTCCAGCCGCCCGCACTCCTCGCAACGCGCCCCCGTACTCCGCCCCGACACCGCCGCCCGCGCCGGACAGGGATGCCCCCGTGCCCCCACACATGTCCGCGCGCCCCCTTCCGCGACCCCGAAGGCCACCCGTTTCCCCCAGGTCAGCGCGCTGCGCCGCCCACCGTCCCACGCCAGCACGGGACCGTCCGCCGCCCACCGCAGCCCCGAGCACTTCCATGCCTGTGCCATCCCTCACGAGGTTAGAGGGCACCACTGACAACGGCCGCCGAGCGGACCACCGCCGGCCTCATCCCCCGGTACGAGCGGCCGCCGGCTCCGGCTCCCCGGCCGCGGCCACCGGCACCGGCACGACCTCGCCGGCCGCACCCGCCCTCCGGGCCCCGCGCCCCGCCAGCCGGCACCCCACGCACCCCGGATGCCCGGCCCGCGCCCCGGAGTCGCGCACCCCCATCCCCCACTCCTCCCTGGGCCGCCGCCCCGGCGGCTTGCCCCAGCCGGTGAGATGCAGGGCCCAGGTGACGAGGACGCTCCCCACCACGATCGCGAGCCCGACCGCCAGGACGGGCACCGACACCATGCACACCCCCAGCCCCACCACCGAAGTCCCCACGGTCGCGATCCCGAAGCCGGTCCACCCGGCGACGGTGTGCCCCTCGTCATACTGGTGTGCACTCACAGGGCCTCCCCAGACCAGATGCCTCACTGTCTAAGAAATTTAGCCCATAAATCTCTCACGCGCTAAGGGAAACCGGAATCCGATGCACGCCAAGCCGCGCCCCACCGCCACTCCGGCCCAAGCGCTGTCGGCCATGGACTTCTTCATCGCCACCGCCCACCTCGGCCAGCAGGAGATGGCCCAGCGGCTGGGTCTGAACGTCACCGACCTGCTCTGCTTCGCCTGCGTCATCAAGGCCGCCGAAGAGGGCGCGGAACTGCTCACCGCCGGCGACCTCGCCGAGCACGCCCACGTCACAACCGGCGCCGTGACCGGCATCCTCAACCGCCTCGAACGCGCCGGCTTCGTCACCCGCGTCCCCGACCCCACCGACCGCCGCCGCGTCCGCGTCGCCGCCCAACCCGACGCGCTGACCCGCGTGTACGCCCTCTACGGCCCCTACTACGACCGCCTGAACGCCCTGTTCGCCGACTACTCCCCCGACGAGATCGCCGTACTCAACGACTGGTTCACCCGCTCCACCGCCCTCGCCCTCGGCTACATCGAGGAACTCCGCACCCAGGACGCCAAGGACACCGACCGCAAGTGACCGGCCCCGGCGGCCGGATACGGCCGGGACCTGCGACAGTGTCCCGATGCTCCTGGATCCCGAGAACACCCTGTTCGTACGAGGTACGGCCACCGGCCCTCCCGTACTCCTGCTGTCCCAGGCCCCCGTCCACGACGCGCTCCCGGCCTTCCCGCCCGTGACCGCGCAGGACGGTTCGGTGCCCGTGTGCGAGGGCTGGGGGATAGCGCCGAAACTCACCGTGTGCGTGGTGGACGGTCCGGGGGAGGCCGGGCTGATGATCCCCGCCCTGATGGCTCCCGTCCTCGGCGAGAACGGCGAGGGGGGCGGGAAGGACGACGTTCCCGGGGTGGCCATGTCCGCGTGGCGCGCGGACGCCGAACGGGCGGGCGGCGCGGTGGTCCTGTCCCTCGACCGGCTCCCCGAAGTGATCGACTGGTACCGCCTGCTGGGCGCGGACACGACGCGCGGCGGCTTCGTACGCCTGCTGGGCTGACCCTTACCCCGACGGCCCACCCCTTCATGGTGGAGCTGGCCCTACCCCCACTTCGGGAGGCCACTCCATCGTTTCCGCCGACGGACGACGGCATCGTTTGACCCAGCCGAATCCCACCTGATCCGCGCTGAAGCCCGGCTGATGCCCGGCTGAAGCCCGGTCGGTGTCGACTGAGCCCGACAAGCGAGTCCAGGAGACCCGCGCCACCGTCCCCGGAAGGGAAACCGCCATGGAGTCGCTGCTCTCGCCGCAGCCGCTGCACCGCCCGGAGAGGTCGCCGCACCGCCCGGCCGCGCCGCAGCACCGCCCGGCGACCGGGACGCGACCCGCGCGGCGGCCGGAGAGCACCCTCGTGACCCCGGGCCCCCTCGCCTCCTTCGTCCGCTTCGTCGTGTGCGGCGGCGGTGTCGGCGTCCTCGCCAGCCTCGCCGTACCGCTGCTGGCCCTGACGATGCCCTGGGCGGTCGCCAACGCGGCGATCACCGTCGTGTCCACCCTCCTGTGCACCGAGCTGCACGCCCTCTTCACCTTCGGCACGGGCCGCCGCCCCGGCCTGCGCCGCCACCTCCAGTCGGCGGGCTCGGCGACGGCCGCCTACGTGGTGACCTGCGCCGCGATGTTCCTTCTCCACACGGTGCAGTCGTCCCCCTCCCTGCTCTGGGAGCAGACCGTCTACCTCACCGCGTCCGGCCTGGCCGGCACCGGCCGCTTCCTGGTCCTGCGGCTGTTCGTCTTCGCGACCGACCGCAACCGAGAGCCGGCGGCCCCCAAGCCGGTGGCGGCCCTCAGGCCGACGAAGACCACGGACGACTGGAACCTTCCGTTTGTGAGGACCGAGGCGTTTGCCGGATAACCCACGATTCACAAACTAACGTGCTCATGCCATTGACCACTGGCGACGTGGGGGTTTCATTCACATGCGGAACGGCCAGAGCACGCGGAGAGCCAAGAGCCCCGGCAAGTCCGACGAGCCCGGCAGGCCCGGCGAGCCCCGGAAGAAGCGCGGAACCCTGACGCGACTGACCCTCGCCCTGCTCGCCGCGACCGGCCTGGCGCTCTCCACACCGAGCCCCGCCCAGGCCACCACCACGGTCGACATCCCGGCACCCACGCCCGACGGCGTCTCGGCGACGGTGAGGTTCTCCGACACGGTCGTCCCGAAGCCCTACACCCCGGACCCCACCGCCTACTTCGGCGACCGCAAGTGCCTGAACACCTACCACGACTACGACCCCACCCCGGGCTGCGGCGGCTTCAAACTCGCCGTCACCCTCCACAACGTCCGCAACCAACCCGGCTACCTCGCCGGTCTGAGCAGCACCGACTACTGGTTCAAGGCCTACGCCGACACCGCCCGCACCTTCGGCTGCCTACGCCCCGACGGCACCTTCGACCACAGCACGGCCTTCGTGGTCCGCACCACCCAGCAGGAACTCCTCCGCACCTACTACTACGCCGAGGCCAACTGGGTCCTCCACGAACTCCGCCAGTCCCCCACCCGCGACGCGGGCCCCCACTTCTACATGAACTTCCCCGCCGTCCCCGTCGACTGCCCCACCGGCACGACCCCCACCCAGTACGGCCTGAAGGTCTCCAACATCCGCGTCACGATCACCGACGACAACGTCTTCGGCCACTCGACGTGGAACGCACCGGGTCCGTTCTACGGCTAGCGGCGCGGACTCCACGGCATCCACTCACCGCAGAGCCGCCGCGAAGACCTCACGATGGGCCACCGTGAAGGCCCGTTCACGCTCGGACCAGTCGATACGCTCGACCGTCCGCCGACGATCGGCGGCACCGGTCCCGTCGAGGCGGACCCGCCACCAACGAGCGTTGCGCTCCTGTCGGTCGACCATCGCATCGACGAGACCGGAACGGGAGTCGGCGTCCAGCCCGTAGGCATCGGCGAGGACCCGTACCTGCGCGGCTTGGCGCCCGGGGACCGACTCCTTGGAGGAAACGCACCACGTCCACGCCATATAGCCAAGATCCTCAAGCGGTTCCCCCGGAGCGGCGGTGTCGAAGTCGATCAGAGCGACAGGCACGAGCGCCGGCACAGGCACTGGCAGTGGCACGCCCCCCGCAGCGGAGAAGACCGCGTTGTTCGGCCCCGGATCGTTGTGGCAGACCACCGAACACCGCCCCACCAGACCACTGTCACGAGTCGCGTCGTGGAAAGCACGGAGCAGGGCACCCGCGGCGGCGACCTGGCCGTCGCTCCACCGCCGGAACCGCGCGGGCACCCAGCCGGGAAGGTGACCGAACACATCGCGCCCGAGCCCATCGGTTCCCAGATGCCGCGGGGCACCGGCGAACCCGCACCGCTCAAGGTGCCCCAACAGCTCCGCGACGAACGGGGACGCCGTGATGGCAGGCCGCCGGACGGTGTCCCCGACCCTCACCACGCCCGGAGTGACCCGCCCGCCGAACAGCGGCACCTCATTCTGAGATTTTTCGGAGTTCGGCGTCTGCGGATGTCGAGAACGTGTCATCGGCTCCGTCCCAGGGACATCAGCGGCCACCACCGGCCGCACACGGAAGAAGGAGAAACCAGCATGGCCATTCAGCGGATGGACAACGTCGGCATCGTCGTCGAGGACATGGACGCCGCCATCGCGTTCTTCGTGGAGCTCGGCATGGAACTGGAGGGCAGGGCGGAGGTCACGGGCCCCGTCGCCGACCAGTGCACCGGCCTGGAAGGCGTCCGCTGTGACGTGGCGATGGTCCGGACCCCGGACGGCAACAGCCGGCTCGAACTGTCGAAGTACCACACCCCCGCGGCGATCAGCGCCGGACCGCGCGACCGCCCGCACAACATCCTGGGCACGCACCGCGTCATGTTCGCCGTCGACGACATCAAGGACACCATCGCCCGCCTGCGCCCTCACGGCTCCGAAGTCCTCGGCGACATCGCCCGCTTCGAGGACAGCTACCTGCTCTGCTACGTCCGCGGCCCGGAGGGCATCATCATCGGCCTGGCCGAGCAACTGCACTGAGAAGAACGAGAAAGGCCCCGGGATGATCTCCCGGGGCCTTCGTCCTGTGTGCACTCGGCAGGATTCGAACCTGCAACCTTCTGATCCGTAGTCAGATGCTCTATCCGTTAAGCTACGAGTGCTTGTGTTCTGTTTTATGTGTCTTCGCTTCTTGCCCGTCCGGGCCGCTCGCGGCGACAGGAAGAACATTACATGACTGCCGCCGTCATGTGAAATCCATTGGCCATACCCCTTGTGACCTGCGGAAACGTTGGTTTGGAGGGGGTACGACGAAGCCCCGGTCCGCGGGACCGGGGCTTCGTGATCTGGTGCGGAGGCGGAGGGATTTGAACCCTCGATGGGATTGAAGTCCCAAACCGCATTAGCAGTGCGGCGCCATAGACCGGACTAGGCGACGCCTCCCGCACAGCCGCCCGCGCGAGCGCGAGTGGTGCGTGCAGATGATGACACAGTCGAGCGCGGTGTCACCAATCGCCTCCCACGGTACTAGGCAGGCGGGCCGCAGGGCAAAGCGCTTGTCGGCGCTTCACCGAGCCCTTCACCGAGCCCTTCGCCGAGCCCTTCGCCGAGCCCCTCACCGGGCCCTGCGTCGCGGTGCGCAACGTCCGTCGGGCCGCGGCGTTAGTCAGGTCATGTCACACGTCAGCTCACAGGTCATGTCACAGGTCACCCGGCTCCTTCTCCTCGCCGGCTCCGTCGGGTCCGTCGTCGCCGCGTCCGCGGTCCCCGCCGTCGCCGTCTCACCCCTCGCACCCCCGCCCGTCCGCGACGAGGACCGGACGGCGGTCCGCGGCGATCACCTCACGGTCACCGTGCGGAACGCGGGAGGCGGTGCGGACGGACGGTTCGAGCTGGACTGCCATCCCTCCGAGGGCAGCCACCCCGACGCCGGTGGCGCCTGTGCCGTCATGGACCGCAGCACCCGGTGGGGGAAGGACGGCTTCGCCCCGGTGCCGAAGGGGAGCATGTGCACCATGCAGTACGGCGGCCCGGCCACCGCACATGTCACCGGGACCTGGGCCGGGCGACCGGTCGACGCGCGCTTCGACCGCAGCAACGGCTGCGAGATCGGGCGGTGGGACCGGCTCGTTCCGCTGCTGCCCCAGTTGGGCCGGTAGCCCGCCATGGCGGGGCCGCTCCCGGACCCGCCCCCGCCGGGCCGGTGACCCCCACGACAGGGCCCCACCCGCACCTCCGACCCCGGCACCGGCATTTCGGGGCGGAATCCCCGATGCCGTAAAGGAGCGTGAAGAGCTCGCGATGCCACGACATGGGGTCACACGTTCTACGTCACTTCGTCGTGCGACCTCCCTCTCATCCGGCGTCGCGAGCGCAACCGCTGCCTTTAGACTCCCTCGCGTGACACGCCGCGGGCAGGTTGGCAAGATGGCCCGAGCGGTCGGCAAGGTGCGGTAACAGGGAGGAAGCGTCTCGTGAGCAGCAGGCCATCCCGAGGCGCTGCTCGCCTCGCAGCCATACTCGACGCGCTTCCCGATGCGTTGGTGCTGGTCAACGCCAATGGGACCGTGGTCAACGCGAACACCATCGCGCTGGAGGCCTTCGAGGCCCCGGGGACGGCTCTGGTGGGGCGAGGGCTGCTCGATCTGCTGCCGCAGTTCGACTCCAAGCTCATCCCCGGCTCGATGCGCCGGCCGGACCACATGGATCCGCGCGGGCGGACCAAGCCGACCCGGATGGTCGCGCGGCGCACCGACGGGACCGAGTTCCCGGTCGAGGTCACCAGCGCGAACCTGGAGAACGGCCAGCAGGCCTACGACAGCTACGGCTATGGCAGCGACGAGCTGCTGATGCTCGTCGTACGGGATCTCACCGGGACCGTGGACACCGAGGCCGAACTGGCCCGTTCACAGCGGCAGACCGAGATGATCCTGCGGGCAGCCTCCGAGGGCGTCGTGGGGACGGACACCGACGGGCGGATCGTCCTCGTCAACCCGGCCGCCGCTCAGATACTGGGTTATCGGGCCAGCGATCTCGGCGGGCGGGAGCTGCACGATCTGGTGCTGCACTCGCGGGCCGACGGGACTCCCTTCTCGTACGAGGAGTCGCCGCTCGCCGACACCCTGCGCTCCGGGCGCAAGCACCGGGTGCGCGGGCAGGTGCTGTGGTCGAAGAAGGGCGAGAAGGTCCCGGTGGACCTGACGACCGCGCCCGTCCGCGACGGCGACCAGCTCGTCGGCGCCGTGCTGACCTTCACCGACCGGCGGCCCTACGACGCGCTCGCCGAGGAGAAGGAGACGGTCGAGAAGCGGCACGCCGCGGAGCTGGAGAGGCTCTCCGAGGAGCACGCCTCCGAGCTGACCGCGCTGCGCCAGAAGCACGTGACCGAGCTGGAGGACCTCCAGGAGCAGCACGAGGAGGAACTCGCCGCGGGCGAGGAGCGCTACGCCGCGCTCGGCGAGCGGGAGAAGGACCGGTACGAGGCCCTGTCGGGGCGGTACGAGCAGCTCCTCACGCTGCTCGCGCAGTCGCTGCGCGGGCCCCTCGACGAGCTGCGCCGCGAACTGTCCGCGCTGGCCGCCGACGACGCCGGGCAGCTGTGGCCCGAGGCGAACCAGGTGCTGCACCACCTGTCCGCCGGCTACTCGCGGATCACCACCCTCATCGACAACGTCCTCGGCTACCAGCGGATCGACAACGGCACGGCCGGTATCACCCGCACGAAAGTGATGCTCGACGCGGTCGTCGCGGCGGGCGTCGACGGAGCCGTGGAGCTGATCGGTCCCGGCCGGGTCCAGTTCGCCGTGCACGCCCCGCCGATCGAGGCCGAGGTCGACCCGCGGCTGCTGGCCACCGCCCTCGCGCACCTGGTCGCGGACGTCGCCGGCGTCGACGCGACCGGCAACGCGCCCGTCTCGGCGGGCGGTTACATGGACAACACGGTGGTCGTGGCGGCGGCGCAGCGCGGCGAGGTCGTCCGCATCGAGGTGCGCGGGCCGTACGCCGGCGGGGACCCGGTGCACGAACCGATCGTGCGCGGGATCGTGCGCGCCCACGGTGGTGTGTTGCAGACCCATGAAGTGCCGGGCATGAGTGGTAGTGCCTACGTCCTCGAAGTGCCCATCGGTGGTGGGGCCGGGGCTGTCGCGGCCCCCGGTCCGGCGGCGCTGGAGGCGGCCGGCGCCCAGACCGCACCGCCCGCACCTCCTGTGTCACCCGAGCAGGCCGGTGGCGGTCGGCGGCGGGCCCGGCGGTCCTCCACGGACGCCTTCCTCGACGCCGAGCAGGCCGAGCACGCCGACGGCGAGGGCGCCGAGGCGGACCCCACGGCACCGACCGGGCGGCGCAGGCGGCGGGCCGCCGCACAGACAGCGGGGGCCGTTCCGGCCCAGGCGGCGGGGGAGGCCGGCGACGGCTCCGGCGGTACTGGGCGGCGCCGTGGGCGGCCCGCCGAGGGCGCGGACATGACCGGTGACGGCATGACCGGTGAGGACGGCGACGCGGGCGCCGGTGTCTCGGAGGGAGCCGTCGTCACGGCCGCCGAGCACGCCGCCGGGACCGCGGCCGTGGGATCCGGACTCGGCGGGACGGTGCCGCCCCAGGGCGTGCCCGCGCCCGGCGGACGGCGGACCCGGCCCGACGGCGGCGAGCAGCACGCGTTGCCGCCGGCCCTGCCCGCGGTGGCCTCCGGCGATCCGGCGCAGGCACAGGCACAGGACCACGGTCCCGATGCCTCCGTCGATGATCCGCAGCAGCCGACCGGGCGGCGTCGGCGTGCGCTGGCCGCAGCCTCCGAGCGCGCAGCCGCGCAGGAGGCGGGGCCCCGCGCGGTGTTCGCCCTGCCACCGGCGGCGGCCGACCGGCCGGACGCGGACCCGGCCCAGGTGGCTCAGGCTCAGGCGCAGATGCAGGCGCAGGTGCCCGGACAAGCGCAGGCTCCGGCACAGGTTCCGGTTCAGGTGCCCGGCCAGGGTGGTCCCGGAGACGCCCCCGTCGACGACGGGCGGCACGACGCCGTGCCGTCCAGCCAGGCCGACGACCACACCCCGCCGCAGCCGCACCCCACCAACGCGCCTACGGGGCGTCGCCGCCGGGCCGTCGGCCAGCGCGCGGAGACGGAGGCCCCCGGGGCGCCCGCACAGGAGATTCCGGCGCAGGGTACGGCCGTCCCCGCCGCCGGGGCGGTGCCGGTCCAGGCCGGTGTTCCCCAGCCGGGCGTGCCCCAGGCCCGCGCGGCCCAGACCGCCCAGACCGCCCCGCCCGGACAGGCCGTGACGGCCGGTCAGGGCGGGCAGCAGGTCCAGCCGGGGCAGCCAGTCCAGCCGGGGCAATCGGTTCAGCCGGGTGCCCCCGTCGTCGCTCCCGGTGCGACCGTCCATGGTGTGCAGATGGCCCCCGGCCTGCAGGTTCCGGCTCAGGCCGCGGCCGGCCAGGCGGTGCCGGCCCAGGGAACAGCGGCACCGGCCCCCGGCGGCCCGGTGCCCGTCTCCGCGCAGGGCATGGCCGGGCAGCCGATGCCCGGCCAGGTGGCACCCGGCCAGCAGGCAGCCGTGCCCGGACAGGTCCTCCCCAACCAGGCCCTCCCTGCTGAGGGCATGCCCAACCCGTCCGGAGCCGGTCAGCCGCTTCCCGCCGAGGCCGCACCCGGGCAGCAGCCCGGCGTCCCTGGTCAACTCGCCGTTCCCGGGCAGCCGGTCGCCCCGGTCCAGCACGCCGTTCCGGGGCAGATGGCCCCTGGCCAGGCGGTCCCGGCCCAGGGCCCGGCCGCCCCAGGCGCCGCCGCGCCCGGTACCCCCGCCCAAGGCCCCCCGGCCCCGCAGCCGTGGCCCGGTACTGGGGACACCTCCGGCGCCGAGACACCCGTACCGCCGAACGGCGCCGCCACTCCGGTGAACCCGCAGGCGCCCGCCGGGCCCGTGCCGCCCCAAGGCATGCCCGCGACGGTGCCCCCGAACGGCCCCGTGCCACCGAACGGCGTCGCACCCCCCGCGACCCAGAACCCGCAGGCCCAGACGCCTCAGGCGCCCGCCCCCGGCGCGCCCCTCCCTCCCGAGGCCGGCGCCGCGCGGGCCCGGGCGGCTCAGCCGTTGCCCGCCGAGGCCGCGGCCGAGGCGCCGGTGGACCCGAACTCCACGCAGGGCAGGGCGATCAGTGTGCGGACCTTGGGTCAGGGGGTGCCGTTCACCCGGCAGGCCCAGGCGACCCAGCAGACGGCGCCCGCACCGCACCCTCCGCACCCGTCGACGTCCACGCCTCCGCCCGGCCAGCCGGGCGGTTCGGGTCGGCGGCGCAAGCTCGGTACGCGGCCCGACCCGGCCGCCGGGCAGCCGGAGCAGGCGGCCCGTCCGCACCCGACGGCCGAGCAGAACGCCGTACCGGCGCAGGCCCAGCCGCAGCCGCAGCACTCGTTGGCCGGGCAGTCCCGGCTGGCGCAGGTGACCGAGGGGACCGGGCGGTCGTACGCCATAGGGGCGCCGGACGAGAACGCGGCCGAAGGGCCCGAGCCGCTGGACGGTCCCGGTGGGGCCGTCGAGGTGGCGGATACGCCGCGACCGCAGCCGATGGACGACGAACTGCCGCCGGAGCCGCTGGACAATCCGCGGCGGCTGCTGGTGTGGCCGGCGCCGGACGTGACCACGCAGCAGGCGCTGAGCGACCGGGGCTACCGGCCGGTGATCGTGCACTCGCGCGAGGAGGTCGACGCGCAGATCGCGGCCTTCCCCGCCGCGCTGTTCGTGGACCCGCTGACCGGCCCGATCACCCGTACCGCGCTCCAGTCACTGCGGCAGGCGGCCGTCGCGGCCGAGGTGCCGGTGCTGGTCACGGCCGGGCTCGGGCAGGCCTCGCGCGAGGCGGCCTACGGCGCCGACCCCGCCGTCCTGCTGAAGGCGCTCGCGCCGCGGGACAGCGAGCAGCATCCGCCGCGGGTGCTGCTGATCGAGGAGCACGCGGAGATCGCGCTGGCGCTGACGGCGACGCTGGAGCGGCGCGGGATGCAGGTCGCGCGGGCCGCGAGCGACACGGACGCGGTGACGCTGGCCGGGCAGCTCAGGCCGAACCTGGTCGTGATGGACCTGATGCAGGTGCACAAGCGGCGGGCCGGGATCCTCGACTGGCTGCGGGCGAACGGGCAGCTCAACCGCACCCCGCTCGTCGTCTACACGGCCGCCGTCGACCAGGCCGACCTGCCGCGGCTGGCGTCCGGCGAGACGGTCCTCTTCCTCGCCGAACGCTCGACCAGCGCGGAAGTGCAGTCGCGGATCGTGGACCTGCTCGCGCGGATCGGCACCAACTAGCCCCTCACCGGGAGGGGCCGGCGGGCCGCTACTTCGCGATCAGTCGCCGTGCCGCCTCTCTCACCGAGGCCCGTAGGCGTTCTCGGTCCGCGGGCTCGGCGCCGATCAGGATGCGCTTCATCTGCGGGACGACGGCGGCCCAGTTGGCCAGGGCGATCAGCAGGAAGAGCAGGTCGCGGGCCGGGACGGCGTCGGTGACGATGCCGCGGTCCTGGCCGTCCCGGAGGCTCGCGACCTTGCGGCGGTAGTGCTCCTGGCGTTCGGCCTCGTCGGGCAGCTCGGTCGTGGCGCCGTACTCCAGGCCCTCCCAGAAGAGCAGGCGCAGCACCTCGGGATGGACCTCGTGGTAGTCCATCACGCGGTCGATCCAGCCCTCGATGTCGTCCGGGTCGACGGGGACGGCGACGGCCAGGTCGAGCATGGCCTTGCCCAGGACCTGCGTGAACAGCTCCGCCTTGTTGCCGAAGTAGGCGTAGATGAGCTGCTTGTTGGCCTTGGCGTCGGTCGCGATGCGGTCGATGCGGGCGCCGGCGATGCCATGGCGGGCGAACTCCGACACCGCCGCCTCGAAGATCCGGGCTCTGGTGGCCTCGGGGTCCCTTGCTGCCATGGGGCCAGGGTAGCGCGGCAAGTAACCAACCGTTTGGTTGACAGGGAATCGACGGCCGCGCCAGACTGTTGTGCTGTTCCAACCAACCAGTTAGTTGTTATAGCTCGCTCTAAGGAGACAGGTCCGGTCATGCCGACAGCCACCGTCGCCGCCCGGCGGTCCGCCCGGGTTCCCACGCGCCGCGCGGACTCCCTCCTCCTCGTCCTCATCGCGCTCTGCACCGCCGTCACGGCCGCCAACATCTACCTCGCGGCCCCGCTGTTCCCCCTCATCGCCCACGACTTCGGCTCGACCCCCTCCGCCGTGGCCTGGATCGCCTCGGTCGCGCAGTTCGGCTACGCCGCCGGCCTCCTCGTCTTCGCCCCGCTCGGCGACAGCGTGAACCGGCGCCGCCTGGTCGGCGTCCTGTCCCTGGTCGCGGCCGTGGCACTGGGCGCGGGCGCGACGGCCTCCGGGACCACCGCTCTGGCCGCCGCCGTCCTCGTCGCCTCCGCGGCCACCGTCGTCCCGCAGCTGCTCGTCCCGCTGGTCGCCCAGCGGGCCCCCGCCGATCGCCGCGCCCGCCATGTCGCGGCCGTGATCGCGGGCCTGTTCACCGGGATCGTGGCGGCCCGCGTGCTCGGCGGACTGGCCGGGCAGGCCTTCGGCTGGCGGTGGGTGTTCGTGGGCGCGGCCGCGCTGACCGCCCTCCTCGGACTGGCCACGGCCTACGCCCTGCCCGTCGAGGAACGCCGCCGCTCCGGCCCGCTGTTCTCCGGGCTCACCGCCCTGCCGTCCGTCGTCCGCCACTCGCCCGACCTGTGGCGCGCGTGCGTACGCCAGGCCGGGATGTTCGGCGCCTGGAGCGCCCTGTGGACCTCCCTCGCCCTGCTGCTCACCGGGTCGGCGTACGGCCTGTCGACCGCGACCGCCGGTCTCTTCGGTCTCTTCGGGCTGGCCGCCACCGTCGTGGCGCCCCTGGCGGGCGGGTTCGTGGACCGGTTCGGCGCCGCCAAGGTCGTACGGTCCGCCTTCGCCCTCGCCGCCCTGTCCGTGCCGCTGTTCTGGCTCGGCGGGCACGTGATGTGGGCCCTGTTCGTGGCCGCGATCGCCGTCCACGCGGCGCTCGTCGCCTCCCACGTCGCCAACCAGACCCTCGCCCTGACCACCACCTCCACCCCCGCGACCGCCAACACCGCCTACGTCGTCTCCGGCTTCGCCGGCGGCGCCCTAGCCTCGGCCCTCGCCGGCTCGGCCTTCACCCACTTCGGGTGGGGCGGGGTCTGCGCGGTGGCGGGGGCGTGGCTGGTGCTGGGGTGGGTGACTACTTCGGTACGACGGTGACGTAGTGGACAGGGGTGGTTCTACGGGTTCTACGGGTTCTACGGTGGGCAGAGGCGCCTTGGTGCTTCTGCCCACCGTGTTGCCGTACCCCTGTGTTGCCGGACCGCAGCGTCGTCGTACCGCCGTGGGTCGGTCGGGTCAGAGCTTGGTGATGTCCAGCTCTCCGGCCGCGTACCGCCTGCGCAGGACCTTCTTGTCGAACTTGCCCACGCTGGTCTTCGGCACCGCCTCGACGATCGTCCAGCGCTCCGGGAGCTGCCACTTGGCGATGTGGCCCTCGTCGGCGAGGAAGGCGCGCAGGGTCTCGAAGTCGGCGGTGGCGCCCTCCTTGAGGACGACGGTGGCGAGGGGGCGCTCACCCCACTTGTCGTCCGGGACGGCGACCACGGCGGCCTCGGCGACGGCCGGGTGGGACATCAGGGCGTTCTCCAGCTCGACCGAGGAGATCCACTCGCCGCCGGACTTGATGACGTCCTTGGCGCGGTCGGTCAGGGTGAGGAAGCCGTCGGGCGAGATGGTGCCGACGTCACCGGTCTTCAGCCAGCCGTCCTCGCTGAACTTGTCCACGGGGCGCAGGGGTTCGGCGTCCGGGCCGTTGTAGTAGGCGCCCGCGATCCAGGGGCCGCGTACCTCCAGCTCACCGGCCGACTCGCCGTCCCAGGGCAGGCGCTCGCCGCCGGGTCCGGTCAGGCGTGCCTCGACGCTCGTCGGGAAACGGCCCTGGGTGAGGCGGTACCCGAACTCCTCCTCCGTACCGATCGTGTGGGCCGGCGGGCGGGCGACCGTGCCGAGCGGGGAGGTCTCCGTCATGCCCCAGGCGTGGCAGACCCGCATGCCCAGCTTGTCGAACGCCTCCATGAGCGCGGGCGGACAGGCCGAGCCGCCGATGGTGACCTGGCCGAGGGACGAGACGTCCCGGGGCCTGGCCGTGAGTTCGGCGAGGAGGCCCTGCCAGATGGTGGGGACGGCGGCCGCGTGCGTCGGCTTCTCCCGCTCGATCATCTCGGCGAGCGGCGCGGGCTGGAGGAAGCGGTCCGGCATCAGCATGTTGACGCCGGTCATGAAGGTCGCGTGCGGCAGACCCCAGGCGTTGACGTGGAACTGCGGGACCACGATCAGCGAGGTGTCCTGGTCGGTCAGGCCCATCGACTGGGCCATGTTGACCTGCATGGAGTGCAGGTAGACCGAGCGGTGGGAGTAGATGACGCCCTTGGGGTCGCCCGTCGTGCCGGAGGTGTAGCACATGGCGGCGGCCTGGCGTTCGTCCAGCTCCGGCCAGTCGTACGTCGTCGGCTTCCCGGCGAGGATCTCCTCGTACTCGTGCACCTGGACGTCCGCGCCGGCGAGCAGGCCACGGTCACCGGGCCCGGACACGACCACGTGCTCGACCGTCTTGAGGTGCGGGAGCAGCGGGGCCAGCAGGGGGAGCAGCGAACCGTTGGCGATCACGACCTTGTCCGCCGCGTGGCCCACGATCCAGGCCAGCTGTTCGGGCGGGAGGCGGAGGTTGAGCGTGTGCAGGACCGCGCCCATGGAGGGGATCGCGAAGTAGGCCTCGACATGCTCGGAGTTGTTCCACATGAGGGTCGCCACCCGGTCGTCGGCGGCGACGCCGAGGTCCTCGCGCAGCGCGTGCGCCAACTGGGCGGCTCGGGTACCGATCTCGGCGAAGGAGCGGCGGTGCGGCTCGTCCTCACCGGTCCAGGTGATCACCTGCGAGGTGCCGTGGATGGTGGATCCGTGAACCAGGATCCTCGAGATCAGCAGCGGTACGTCCTGCATCGTGCTCAGCACGGCGTGCCTCCCGGGCGACATTGCCTACGCGGCAGTAAGGGCTGCGGTCATTCTGCGCACATACCAATCGGTACGTCACTAGCTGCAACGGATCGGTTTGCCGAGATCGGGGGTTGCCGACCGGTGGGCACCGCTGGTGGATCAGCCGATCCCTCGGCTGATGGGTCAGTCGAAGGATCGGCCGGTGGATCACCGGGGCCGGATCACATGAACGGCACGTTCACGCAGGCGAGCCGAGGGCCGGCGGTACCGGCGTGACCGGCGTGGGTGGCGGTGGCCTGCTCGTGGATCACCACGGAACGGGCCCCTCCGTCACGGAAGCGCCAGTCCACGGTGGCTATGGAGCGGGCGGAGCCGTCCTTGTTGGCGGCCAGGTCCAGCCACACCTCGTTGTCCGCGTTGGCGTACGCGGGGTCGACAGAGGGCTGCGTCGGGTCCGCCTTGTCCTGGTAGTGCGGTCCGGCGTCCGCCGGCAGCTTGCCGCACGGCTTGGTGTGGACGTGGGCGCCGTAGACGCGGTCGGCACCGAGGTCCCGGACGCGCAGCTCGATCCGGGTCCCGCCGTCGCGCCGCAGCTCCTCCTTGACCTGGACCCGGGCGCCCACGGGCACCCGCGCGGTGTCGTACGTGACCGCCTGCGCCCACTGCGCCGCACTCACCGGGGCGAAGACCGTGCCGACGACCAGCTTGGGCACGGGGCCCTTCGCGTCCTTCGACGGCTCGTCGGCGCTGGCGCTCGCGGTGATACCAGCGGCGCCCGCCACCGCGAGGACACCGGCGGCGGCGAGGAGGATGCCCTTGCTTCTGGGCGTGATCTTGTGCCTGGACATGCGCTTTTCTCCAGTACGTGGGGGTGCCGCGCTGCCGCACGCAGGCGGATACGGCGCGGACATACAGGCGCCTGGAAAAGATTTGGGCGCCTTATGACTTGATCTGGAGATTAGCGGGGTGAAATTGGCCCCTCAGGACTTCTACCGGGGGGTACTGGGGAGAGACCGTAGAGGCCCGCCTCTCGGCCAACCGCCGCCCACCTACCGCACAAGCCCCAGCTCGGGGTCCTCCCGCAACTTCCCCAACGCCCGGGACACCGCCGACTTCACCGTCCCCACCGAAACGTCGAGCACCTCCGCGGTCTGCACCTCGCTGAGGTCCTCGTAGTACCTCAGGACGACCATCGCCCGCTGCCGCGCGGGCAGCCGCATGATCGCGCGCCACATCGCGTCGTGCAGCGCCTGCTGCTCGGCCGGGTCGTCGCTTCCGGTCACCGGCTCCGGCTCGGGCAGCTCGTCGCAGGCGAACTCGTCCACCTTGCGCTTGCGCCACTGCGAGGTGCGCGTGTTCAGCAGCGCCCGGCGGACATAGCCGTCCAGCGCTCGATGGTCCTCGATGCGCTCCCAGGCGACGTAGGTCTTGGTGAGCGCGGTCTGCAGCAGGTCCTCCGCGTCGCTCGGGTTCGCGGTCAGCGACCGGGCGGTACGCAGCAGCACCGGCTGGCGGGCCTTCACATACGAAGCGAACGACGGGTACGGAAGAGTCCGCGTCGCCGGGCCTGCGGCCTTCGAAGCGCTGGTGCAGACGAGTGTGGTCATGGCTCTACGCTAGGTACGAGGGCGGCTCCGGCGGATCGGCCGCAGGTCCCGAAGACGAGTCCCCCTCAGGTTGTAGGGGTGGGGTTGACTCCACCTCCTGAAGGTGGACGAGAGGGCCCGGGGTACTGCGGGATTACCCCTGGGGGTCATGCGCCCTCACCGGTCCGAGGTGAGCACCAGGCCCGACGTCGGCACCCCTGTCCCCGCCGTCACCAGGACGCGCTCGGCGCCCGGTATCTGGTTCGCCGCGGTGCCCCGCAGCTGGCGCACTCCTTCCGCCATGCCGTTCATCCCGTGCAGATAGGCCTCCCCCAGCTGTCCGCCGTGGGTGTTCAGCGGGAGCTCCGCGCGGTGGACGAAGTCGGCCGCCTCCCCCTTTCCGCAGAACCCGAACTCCTCCAGTTGCATCAGCACGAACGGTGTGAAGTGGTCGTACAGGATCCCCACGTCGACATCGGCCGGCGTGAGCCCCGAGGTCCGCCACAGCTGGCGGGCGACGACGGCCATCTCCGGCAGGCCGGTCAGGTCGTCCCGGTAGAAGCTGGTCATCTGCTCCTGCCCCCGGCCCGCTCCCTGGGCGGCCGCCGCGACGACGGCGGGCGGGTGCGGCAGATCGCGGGCCCGCTCCACGGAGGTGACGACGAGCGCCTGGCCGCCGTCGGTCTCCTGGCAGCAGTCCAGCAGGCGGAGGGGCTCGACGATCCAGCGGGAGGCCGCGTGGTCGGCGAGGGTGATGGGGCGGCCGTGGAAGTAGGCGGCCGGATTGGTGGCCGCGTGCCCGCGGGCCGTGACGGCCACGTGTCCGAAGGCCTCCGGGGTCAGGCCGTAGGTGTGCAGATACCGCTGGGCCGCCATCGCCACCCAGGACGCCGGGGTGAGCAGCCCGAAGGGAAGGGACCAGCCGAGCGCGACCCCCTCGGCGGACGGCTCCCGGTGCTGCACGCCCGAGCCGAATCTCCGCCCCGACCGCTCGTTGAAGGCGCGGTAGCAGACCACCACCTCGGCGACTCCCGCGGCGATGGCGAGCGCCGCCTGCTGGACGGTGGCGCAGGCCGCGCCGCCGCCGTAGTGGACGCGGGAGAAGAAGGACAGCTCGCCCATGCCGCAGGCCTGGGCCACGGTGATCTCGGGGCTGGTGTCCATCGTGAACGTGACCATCCCGTCCACGTCGTCCGGGCGCAGTCCGGCGTCGTCCAGCGCCGCCCGGACCGCCTCCGCCGCCAGCCGCAGTTCGCTGCGTCCGGAGTCCTTGGAGAACTCCGTGGCCCCGACGCCGACGATCGCCGCCCGTCCGCCGAGGGTGTCCCTGGTCCGTACGCTCATCCCGCCTCCTCGGGGGAGGCGGCCGGGTGGGCCGGGGCGGGCCGGGAGGGCGAGTCGGACGAGTGGGATGAGTGGGATGAATCGGACGGGAGGGTCGGCACGGTGACCGTCACCGTGCCGGTCACATGGCGGCCGATGGTGTTGGCGCCGACCACGCGGACGGTCGCGGTGGCAGCGCCCGTCTCCTCGGTCACCTCCTCGACGGTGGCCGTCAACACCATCGTGTCGCCCGGGTAGTTGGGGGCGCCGAGTCTGATGGCGACCTTGCGGAGGACGGCCCGGGGGCCGAAGTGATCCGTGATGTAGCGGCCGACCAGGCCGTTGGTCGTCAGGATGTTCATGAAGATGTCGGGGGAGCCCTTCTGCCGGGCCAGCTCCGCGTCGTGGTGCACGTCCTGGTAGTCCCGCGAGGCGATCGCCCCGGCGACGACCAGCGTCCGGGTGACCGGGATCTCCAGCGGCGGCAGCGCCTCACCGGGTCGCATACGTCCTCCCCTCCGGCTCCTCGGCGGCGCGGAAGACCGGCAGGACCACCTCGTCGTCGTACCGCTGGAATTCGAGCCGGACCGGTCGGCCGATGCGCACCCGGTCGTGGGGCACTCCGACGATGTTGCTGATCATGCGGACGCCTTCGGTGAGTTCGATCAGCGCTACCGCGTAGGGAGGGTCGAAGGCCGGGAACGGCGGGTGGTGCATGACGACGTAGGAGTAGACCGTGCCCTCGCCCGTCGCCTCCACGGTGTCCCAGTCGGGGCTGCCGCAGGAGCCGCAGCCCGGCAGCCAGGGAAAGCGCAGGGCCGCGCAGTCCGCGCAGCGCTGGATGAGCAGGCGGTGCTGACGGACGCCGTCCCAGAAGCCGGCGTTGTCGCGGTTGACGACCGGGTGGGGGCGCGGGGGCTTCTTCTCCGGGCGGTGCGCGGGGGCGTACTTGAGGATGCGGAACCGGTGGGTGCCGGCGAGCTCCCCGCCGGCCCGGATGTTCATCCGGGTGGTGACGAAGTAGCCCGTGCCCAGCTTGGTCCGCTTCCGCTCCGACACCGACTCGATCACCGTGTCGAAGGTGATCTCGTCGCCGGGCCGGAGGGGTCTGACGTACTCCTGCTCGCAGTCGGTGGCGACGACCGCGGTGCAGCCCGCCTCATCCAGGAGGGCGAGCAGTTCGTCGTACGCCTCCGTCCGGGCCGTGTGGCCGGAGAGGCCGCCCATGGTCCACGCCTGGAGCATGGTGGGCGGGGCGACGGCGTCAGGGCCCGAGTACGCCGGGTTGGTGTCGCCCATCGCCTCGCACCAGTGCCGGATCATGGGCAGGTTGACGGGGTCCTTGCCGGTGCCGGCCACGGCTGAGGGGCGGCCCTCGTAGGCCTTCAGCCGCTTCTCCAGGTCACCCCGGCGCTGTTCCAGGCCGTCCTGGCGCTGGTCCAGGCCCTGCGACCGCTCCTCGTCCATCCTTGGCCCCCTCGCCGTCCCGTGCTCGTCGTCCCCTGCCGCATCGTGTTGTCACTTCTGGTACACCGCAGCCGCCCCTCGGGTTCCCACTCTTCCCGCGACGGTTTCTGACTGTCCGTCAGATACGGTCTCCCGTCAAGGGCGACGGAACCGCACGCGAAAACGCCTGCGCGGCGGCGCCGAAGGCACCGCCGCGCAGACATGTCACACCCCACAGAGCACACCCCGGAGCCGGGGACCCGGCCGGTCCCCGCCCCTCAGATCACCACCACAGCGGGGTGAAGTTGACGGACGTGTTGTCGTTCCCCTGGTTGATGGCCGTGAACGCGGAACCGTTCACCTGGGCGGTGTTGCTCTGGTTCGAGGCACCGGAGCCGACCGCCTGCTGCTGCGTGGTGGACGAGTTGCCGTTGTTGTCCCCGCCGACACCGCTGCCGATGATGCCCGCCGCGGCGTTCGTCACGGACGCGCTCGATCCGTCGTCCGCGATCGCGCCGTTGTCCGCCGTCGCGACGCCGGTGAAGAGCACGGCGGCGAGCGGAAGAGCGGAGACGGCGGCGATGACACGGGCGGTACGGATGCTTGCCATGTTGTTCCTCCAGAACAGGGATTACCCACCGGCACAAGGGCCGGAAAAGCATGAAGTACGGCTTCCACCAGGGCAGTTGGCCGACCGCCTGGCGTGGTGCACGACGTCGCGAGATCAGAATTGCCCACCGAATCCCCGGCGAACCACCCCGGAAGCCGTTATTCGCCCTCAAGCGTGATGACAAGTCGATAAACCCCTTTCGTGACCTACATCCGCAGGTCAGGACGGTAGGGACAGCTCCGCCCCAACTCCCGCAAGAGATGAAGCGTTCCGGCACATTTCCAGCCAATCTGTTCGGCCCGGCGAGTCGGGGCCGATCCCTCTTTCTTTTTTCGAACAGGTGTACGAACATAGAGGTATGGCCACCACCGACCGGCAGGCCACGACGCTGGCCCTCGCACACGCCCTGTCAGCCGCCGAACGCGGACTGGCCGTCATCCCCCTGTCCCGGACGAAACTCCCGGCCCTGCGCTCCCCCCACCGCGACGACCCCGCCGCCCCGCCCTGCCACGGCGAATGTGGCCACTTCGGACACGGGGTCTACGACGCCGCCACCGACCCGGCACGCATCCGCGAACTGTTCGCCGCCGCCCCCTGGGCCACCGGCTACGGCATCGCCTGCGGACTGCCCCCGCACCACCTCATCGGCATCGACCTCGACACCAAGTCCGGCACGAACTCCTCCGCCGCCCTGCGCGAACTGGCCCTGCGCCACCTGTTCACGATCCCCGACACCGTCGTCGTCCTGACCCCGAGCGGCGGCCGCCACCTCTGGCTGAGCGGACCGCCCGACGTCGTCGTCCCCAACTCCGCCGGCCGCCTCGCCCCCGGCATCGACATCCGCGGCGCCGGCGGCTACCTCGTCGGCCCCGGCTCCCGAACCGACCACGGCGAGTACGCCACCGCCCCCGGCACCGCCCACCTCGCCCCCGCGGCCTGCCCGCCCGCGCTGCTGCGCCTGCTGCTCCCGCCGCCCCGCACCCACCAGCCCACCACCCCCGCCTCGGTCGGCGGACACGGCCAGGGACTCGTCCAGTTCGTCCTCGCCGCGCACGAGGGCCAGCGCAACACCCGCCTGTTCTGGGCCGCCTGCCGCGCCTACGAGGACGGCATCGGCCCCGCCCTGGTCGACCCCCTCGTCGAGGCCGCCCTCAACACCGGTCTCACCGAACGCGAGGCCCGCGCGACGATCGCGTCGGCGGCGCGGATGACGGGGCACCGGCCTTGAGAGGTACGCCCGGCATCTGCTCGCAGCGCGGCCGGGACGCGGCCCCGTACGGCCTCGGGGAAGGCATGAGAGACAGCGGCCTCAGGACGAGGCGTGAGAAACACAGGAGCACGATGCACCACCGCCGTCCTAGAGTCCCCACCATGTCCCTGAGCCACGTCGTCCTCACCTCCGGCCGCGCCCTCGACCTCTCCGCGCTCCACCTGTCCTCGACGTACGGCGGGATGCTGGAGGGGTACCCCTGCAAGGTGGTCAACGAGATGACGATCCGGGGGCTGATGCGCGCGGCCGAGCAGGCCTTCCCGTCCACGCCGGTGCACCTCGTGCCGCCGCCCCGCGAGCATCCCGACCAGTACACCGGCGCGTTCGGACCGGTCGAGGTGCTGCCGCGTGTGGCCTGCGTCGGGTCGTTCCGCTCCACGGCGCTGGACCCGGCCCACGATCCGATCCTGTACCGCTCGGCCCTCACAGTCGTCTGGTTCCAGTCCACGCCCCACGTGCCCTCCGACTGCGACGCGGAGCCCGATCTGCGGGACGTGGCGTGGGAGGAACTGGCCGAGGACCACGAGTTGTAGCCCGGGAAATCCAATTCAGCGGGCCGGGGGCGGTGTGCCAGGGTCGGACGGTGACCGTTTCCCGATCAGACCTGCTGCGCCGTCAGTTCGATCTCACCTGGGCACTGTTCGAGTACCACCTCGACCGGCTGGAACCCGAGGACTTCCTGTGGGAACCGGCGCCCCACTGCTGGACGGTCCGCCGGACCGCCGACGGCGCCTGGGTGCCGGACTGGGCGGACACCGAGCCCGACCCGGTCCCCGTGCCCACCATCGCCTGGCTGAGCTGGCACATCGGCTGGTGGTGGAGCGTGACCCTCGACCACACGACGGGCCGCCCGCCCCGAGAGCGCACCGACGTCATCTGGCCCGGCCCCGGAAAACCCACCGTCGAATGGCTCCGCGGCCTCCGCACGGACTGGCTCACCGCCCTCGCCGACCTCACCGAAACCGACCTCGACACCACCGCCCGCTTCCCCCTCCCCGACGACCCCTCCTACACCGTCGCCGACATGCTGGCCTGGGTGAACGCCGAGCTGATGAAGAACGCGGCGGAGATCGGACAGCTGCGGATGCTGCGGGCGGCACGCTCGACGTCCACGTGAGTACGGGACGCCTGCTCCAGACCGGGCCGGCGGTCATGAAGGGCCTTGCGCATCCTCACGCCGAAGGGGTGCCCCGGAACCGGGACACCCCTTCAAGCACTGCGGTGGGTGTGGGATTTGAACCCACGGTGACATCGCTGCCACGACGGTTTTCAAGACCGTTCCCTTAGGCCGCTCGGGCAACCCACCCCGCACCACCGGACGACCGGCAGCGCGGGGACCAGAGTAACCGTTGGCTCGGGTGGGTGGGGGGTCAGCTGTCGCCGGTGCGGGAGGCGAGGGTGAGTTCCACGGTGTGGGTCTTGCCGTCGCGTTCGTAGGTGACGGTGACCTTGTCGCCGGGCTGGTGGGTCCAGATCTCGCCGATGAGGGTGGGGCCGGAGTCGATCACGCGGTCGTCGAGCTTGGTGATGACGTCGCCGGGCTTGAGGCCGGCCTTGGCGGCGGGGCCGCCGGACTCGACCGGGTCGGTGCCGCTGGCGCCCTGCCGGGTGATCTGGGCGCCGCCGGTGCCCTCCTCCAGGGAGACGGAGGCGCCGATCTTGGCGTAGACGGGCTTGCCGGTCTTGATCAGCTCCTGGGCGACGTACTTGGCCTGGTTGATCGGGATGGCGAAGCCGAGGCCGATCGAGCCGGACTGGCTGGTGCCGCCCAGGCCGCCGTTGCTGCTGGACTGGATCGCCGAGTTGATGCCGATCACGTTGCCCTGGGCGTCGAGGAGGGGGCCTCCGGAGTTGCCCGGGTTGATCGAGGCGTCCGTCTGGAGGGCGCTCATGTAGGAGGCGGCGTTGGAGCCGCTGCCGTCGCTGGAGGCCACCGGGCGGTTCTTCGCGCTGATGATGCCCGTCGTCACCGTGTTCGACAGGCCGAAGGGGGCGCCGATCGCGATGGTGGAGTCGCCGACCGCCACCTTGTCGGAGTTGCCGAGGGTCAGCGGCTTGAGGTCGTTCGGGGCGTTCTTGAGCTTGAGGACGGCGACGTCGTAGCCCTGTGCGTGGCCGACGACCTCGGCGTCGTACCTCTTGCCGCTCGGGAAGGTGGCCGTGAGCTTGCCGCCGTCGACCGCGCTGGCGACGACGTGGTTGTTGGTGACGATGTGGCCCTGGGTGTCGAAGACGAAACCGGTGCCGGTGCCGCCCTCGCCGCTGCTGCTCGCGGCCTCGATCGTGACGGTGCTCGGCAGCGCCTTGGCGGCCACACCGGCGACCGTGCCCGGGTCGCGCTTGACGGAGCCGCCGCTGTCGGAGGCGGAGACGGTGGTCGAGGAGCCGTTCTCGTTGTTCTTGGCGAGGGTGTAGCCGAGGCCGCCGCCCAGGCCGCCCGCGACCAGCGCGGCCACCAGGATCCCGGCGACCAGTCCGCCGCGCCCGCTGCGGGGCTTGGGCTCGGGCTGCTGGTAGGCGGCGCCCCACACGCCGGTGGTGCCCCCGGAGCCGCCGTCGGCGTACGACGGGGTGGCCGGAGGCGGCGGGGGCGGCCAGGCGCCCGCACCCTCGGGGCCGGAGCCCTGGCCGTGCGGTGCGCCGCCGGAGCCCGCGGCGGCGTAGGCCGGGGCCTGGCCGGCGTGGACCAGGTGGTCCTGCTCCGGTCGCTGGTCGCCGGGGGTGCCGGACGGGGTCGGCGGGAGGGGAGTCATCGGGGCGTCCGAGCCGGAAGCGGTGTGCTCCTGGGGCGCCGAAGCAGCAGGAGCATCCACCGGCACGGGGGGTGCGGACGGGGCCGGGGGTACCGCGGTGCCCTCGTTCTCGGTGCTCACAGCTTGTCTCCTCGATCCACGGCTGTTGTTGTCGGTCGCACTCGGTCACGCTCTTTCAGGCTGTCGACTGTCACGCTGTCGACGCTCGTCGACGGTCCGGCGCGAATCAGCTGTGCATGTTTTTGTATGTCGTCAGCTTTTCCCACGGGCCGTCAGAGCACCATAAGCGGTGCCTGTGCGTCCACGACCATTCTTTATATAGGTCATCTCAGACATAAAGGATGCAACTTCGAGACGCCCATCCACGCGTACCCGCGCGCGGTGGCACCATGACGCGGTGACCCACGTACGACAGCACCATCCACAGGTGGTCGCCCACCGCGGAGCCTCCGAAGACGCTCCCGAGCACACGCTGGCCGCGTACCGGAAGGCGATCGAGGACGGCGCCGACGCCCTCGAATGCGATGTACGCCTGACCGCGGACGGACATCTCGTCTGCGTCCACGACCGTCGCGTCAACCGTACGTCCAACGGCCGCGGAGCGGTCTCGGCGCTGGAGCTCGCCGACCTCGCCGCGCTGGACTTCGGTTCCTGGAAGACGCGGGACTCCTGGCGGACCCGGGACGAGGAGCCGGACTGGGAGCACCGTCCGGAGGACCGGGAGGAGACCTCGGTCCTGACCCTGGAGCGGCTGCTGGAGCTCGTCGCCGACGCCGGGCGCCGGGTGGAGCTGGCCGTGGAGACCAAGCACCCCACGCGCTGGGCGGGGCAGGTCGAGGAGCGGCTGCTGGTGCTCCTGAAGCGGTTCGGGCTCGACTCCCCGGCCTCGGCCGCCGAGTCGCCGGTGCGGATCATGAGCTTCTCGGCGCGTTCGCTGCACCGGGTGCGGGCGGCCTCGCCGACGCTGCCGACGGTCTATCTGATGCAGTTCGTCTCGCCCCGGCTGCGTGACGGGCGGCTGCCGGCGGGTGTCGGGATCGCGGGGCCGTCGATCCGGATCGTGCGGAACCATCCCGCCTACATCGAGCGCCTGAAGCGGGCCGGTCACCAGGTGCACGTGTGGACCGTGAACGAGCCGGAGGACGTCGATCTCTGTCTCGACCTGGGCGTCGACGCCATCATCACCAACCGCCCGAGCGCGGTGCTGGACCGCCTGGGCCGCTGAGCCACCGGCCGACAGAAGAACGACAGAAGAACGTCGCCCGACAAGGGACACAGCGACCGGTAAAGGCATTTTTGCCGCCGACTGGTAAAGACCTGTGACGAAACTCTTGACCCATCCGTCCCTTTGACGCCATTCTCCAGCTTCGGCACACCGTCGAAATCCAGCCAGACGGTTACGGGGAGTGCTCCGGCGCGTTCGGTCCGTATTCGCTCGTGACGAATGCGTCGGCGGAGGTCGATCGACCGGTTTCCGGTACAGGCCAATGGGGCATCCACACCGTGGCGTGGGGCGAAGGAGGTCTCGGGGGTGGCGTTGGTGGTGGCACAGGAGGTGCCCACGTCGTCGAGCATGGCCGTACCCCATGGCCCTGCGGGCGTGGGCAAGGCAAGACACCGTATGCGGACGCAGTTGCGCCGTGGAGGAGTGTCGGAATCGGTCATCGACGACGCCGTACTGATTCTGTCCGAACTCTTGAGCAATGCGTGCAAGCACGGTCGGCCGTTGGGCGACGCCCTGGCCGGGGACGGTGATGTGCGCGCCGCGTGGCGTGTGGACCAGGGCGGCAGACTCACGGTCGAGGTGACGGACGGCGGTGGGCCCACCCGCCCGGCTCCGGCGACGCCCTCGGTCACCGCGCACGGCGGCCGCGGGCTGAACATCATCACCGCGCTGGCCGACGACTGGGGCGTCAGGGACGACGCCCGGGGCGAGGTCACGGTATGGGTGGTCGTCCACGAGGACGTTCATGATCCGGACGCCGGGCACCGCCGCGACGACTTCGCTACGCGCGTCACGGCACCGTCGGTCTCCGCACTGCCCGGCCTGGACTTCGCGGACGCCTTCGACGACCTGGACTGAGGCCGGCCGGCACCGCGCGCGTGCCGGACCGTCCACAGGTCCACAGGTCGGCACATAGGCCGCCGTTGTCCACAGGCTCCCTTCGGTCAACGCGCGAACGGCTAGGCTCGCGCCGTACGAGACGAGCCGTAACCGGGAGACACCCATCATGGCCAAGAAGCGACCCCAGACGAAGGCCAAGCGGCCGCAGCTCACGGACGGGGCCCGCGCCGTAGGCGCTGACGGGCACGTTCCGGTCGTCGGTGCGCGCGAGCCCTGCCCCTGTGGCAGCGGCCGCCGGTACAAGGCCTGTCACGGCCGGGCCGCCGCGCAGGCCGTGACCGAGCTGGTGCAGCGCCCCTTCGAGGGCCTGCCGGGCGAGGGCGACTGGGTGGCGCTGCGCGAGCTGGTGCCGGCCGCGACCGTCGAGCTGACGCTGAAGGGCGGTCTCCCCGAGGGCGTCCCGTCGGTCACGCTGGGCACGGTGCTGCCGATGGCGTGGCCCGCGCTGCGCCGCGACGACGGCTCGGTGCTGCTCGGCCTCCAGAACGACACGGCGTCGGGCGACATCAGCCGCGACCTCGCCGACACCCTCCAGCGCGCGCTCACCGCGCCCCCCGGCACTCCGGTGGAGGGCCGCCGCGCCCCGGCCGACGGTCCGCGGCTCCAGGACCTGCTCGACCCCGAAGGCGTGTTCGAGCCAGTTGTGCACGCGGGCTTCGAGTTCTGGGTTCCGGACGCGGAGAACGCCACTCCGGAGGTGACCGCTTCCCTGGAGCGGGCCAACGCCGCGGCGATCCCGACCGTGCGACTGACCGGTGTGGACGCGGCCTACTGGTGCGAGACGCCGGAGAAGAACCACCTGCGCTGGGTCATGCCGCACCCCGAGGAGCAGCTCCTGGACGCCCTGGCGCGGCTGCACGCGGCGGGCCGTGCGCATCTCGGTGACGGCACGCGCCTCGTGGGTTCCTTCCGCGCTCACGGGCTCACCGTCCCGGTCTGGGACCTGCCGAGCGAGATCACCGCGGAGGACATCGAGAAGCCGGCCGCGGAGTTCGCCGAGCGGCTCGCCGGCGCCCTCGCCAGCGACGCACCGCTGACCGCCAACGAGCGTCGCGCGCGCGGCGGCCTGACCAACCGGCAGGTCACGCTCAGTTGACACAGTCGGTGCGGCTGACCGGTCGGTCAGCCGCACCGCGGCCTTGGTGAAAAGTTGACTCCGATTCCAACTCCCGCTCAGGACAAGCCAATCGGTGTCCGAATAGCCGAGGCGAAATCGAGATCGAATTTGCGAACAGCCGATCTCTTGTTACCGTTCCATTAGCCCGGTTGCTGGTGCATCCCCCGTCGCCAGCAACCGGGTCTTTGTGTGTCCGGGTTCCTTTACGCAGTGACGCCGTACGTCAACTGCCCGTAGGCACCCCGGAGTTGCTCCCGGCGCGCAGCAGCAGCGGTCCCTGTCCGGGAGCCGCCGCGAACTCCGCGACCGCCGTGTACCCGTCCACGTCCCGGCGGGTGCGTTCCCTGGGCGTCTCGCAACTGCCCGGCTCGTCCTCGGACCCCACCGCGCAATGCATCTGCACGGTGCGGCCGCCAGGACCCATGAGGCTCAGCACGGCCTCCAGCGCGCCGCCCGTCACATTGCGGTAGTAGGTCCGCGCCCAGGTCTGCTCACCCTGCGTCAGGACACAGGTCTGCGCCTCGACACCGTCGGGGGAGGTCAGTTCGGGACCGCAGCGGGCGGCGGTGGCCAGGCCGAGGCCGAGCAGGCGGGCGGGGTCGGCGGCGCCGGGTTCCTTGTGATCGTCGTGCGCGGAGGGCCGTACGGAAGAAGGTCGTACGGAAGGACGGACGGCGTCGCGCTCCTCGCCGTCCGCCTGTTCCGCAGAGCCGCCCGCCTGTTCCGCGGAGCCACCCACCTGTCCCGCGGACGCCACGGCCAGCGGCAGCGCGACCGCGCACACCACGACGCCTGTGAGGGCGAGCAGACGAACGTTCATAGGCGGAAGATAACGACCGCGCGCGGGCGAAAGCGCCGCCCGCGCGCGACACCCCTACAACTCGGGTGCGCTCACACCCGTACGAGTGAGGGCCTCGACCACGGCGTCCACCACGGCCTCGACGTCCGGCACCCACGGGGCGGCCGAGCCGGGCAGCGGCGCGCGCTCCCAGCGGATCTCGCCCAGGCCGGTCTCGGACGGCGGCAAGGTGATGTAACCGCCCTCGCCGTGGAAGCGGAGGGAGCCGGGGACGAAGTCCTTGGCGTACAGCAGTTCGCCCAACTGCTCCATGGAATAGGGCTTCACGAGGATCGCCCAACGGGTGGGCGAGGCGACGACCGGGCCGAGGCGCATGCCCTGACGGTCGAGGACGCTGAGGGCGCGGGC
The DNA here is from genome assembly GCF_001685355.1 of Streptomyces lincolnensis. GTDB lineage: Bacteria > Actinomycetota > Actinomycetes > Streptomycetales > Streptomycetaceae > Streptomyces > Streptomyces lincolnensis. The sequence goes on from NZ_CP016438.1 coordinate 4,989,020, forward strand.
CGCCGGCAGGGCCGGAAGGCTGACCGCGCAGGGAGCGGTACCACCCGTGGCCAGGACGATCGGCGCGGCGGGTCGGTTGGCCCACCACCAGCGCACCATGCGCGCGTCGGTGGTGGCCGCGAGGAGACCGGGGTCGAAGGGGTGGGCACCGGGGACCGTGCATTCCGGGTCGGGGCAGCCGCAGCGGGCCCGACCCTCTGGGTCCGGAGCCACGCCGGGGAGTACGGGCCACTGCCATTCCGTGGCGAAGGTCAGGGCCGCGCTGATCAAATCAGGCCCCCCGTCGCTGCGCTGGGACAGGAGCCTGCGTCGCCTTCCGAGGATCTCGCGCATGAGCGCTCGTTCCTTTCCGTTGCACCGCTGGCAACACCGTGGACCACATCACACCATGTGTCGATCACTTCACTGTGCGTACCTGTTGGCGCATCACACCCCTGTCCGAGACAAGGGGAACCCCTATGGGTCGAACACCGGCTGCGCCGCGGCAGCCGCGCCCATACTGCGGTGTATCAAAAGCTGAGCCTGGCGTGGGGGTGGCGAAGTCTGGCGTTTGCCGTCCCGCGTATTTCTCTTCGCCTCCGCCACGGGAGGATGGGGCTCGGTCGTCGGTGGCTAAGACGCCCGGGTCCGTCGCCAGGTTCCCGGGTGATTCCCAACCACCCCTGGCCTTCTCCGAGTACGTACCCATCACGACCGCTGTGACGCTCTGTTGAGCAAGGCCAGTCGACCGCAATAAGCGCTTGCCTAAGGCAGTTTTAAGCCAAGTTCGCCTTTTGGCAAGTGGTGCACCACCGCCTCATGGACACCAGGAATCCCGGCAGGACAATGCTGGACATCCCCTCACGAGTGCGTGTACATGTGGAGACACTGCTAGCGGCGCAGAATGACATGGGGGTTTGCGATGCTTTTGAGCAATACGCACCGGTCGGAAAGCCGGACGCCATGAACGCCCCTCACCCTCCGAAAGTGGCTGGAATCGATTCAACGGTTCCCGCACCCGCACACACTGTCGCGCCCGCGCCAGCCGCCTCGGGCACCTCAGCGGTGCTCGCACCGAACGCACCGGGCGCCCTGCTCCAGGACCGGCTCGCCGGCTGGGTCTCGGACCTCACGACCCTGCACGAACTCACCGAACGCCTGGCCCGCACGGACGTGCTCGCCGACGCCCTCCAGGAGGTGCTGCGCGCCGGAGCCGCCCTGGTCGGCGCCCGCCGCGGCCTCGTCGTCCTGGAACCCGGCGACGGCCTCGGCCCCGACACCACCATCGGCCTCGGCCTCGCCCGCGCCGACCTCGGGTCCATCGAGACCGTGCCGCGCAGCGCGATGTCGTACGGCAGGATCCTCGACGGCCTGCCGGGCGGTGACGGTGAGATCGCCGAGCCCGATCTGCTCTCCGAGGACGGCCTCGACCCCCGCCACCGCGAGGTGGCCGCCCGCCTCGGCTACGCCGCCTGCTACGCGCTCCCCCTGACCACCGAGGACCCCTGCCGGCTCGGCGCCGCCGTGTGGCTCTACGACGAGCCCGCCGAACCGAGCGAGCGCCAGCGCCACCTCGTCGGGCTGTACGCCCGCTACGCCGGCGAGCACCTGGCGCGGCTCGTCGAGCTGGAGCGCACGCGCGCGTGCATGGCGACCATGTCCGAGGAGCTGCTGCCGTCCCGGCTCCCGCGCGTGGCCGGCATGCGGCTCGCCGCCCGGCACCGCACCTGCGCCCGGGGCGGCGGCGACTGGTACGACGCGCTGCCGCTGCCGGACGCCGCCCTCGGGCTCGCGGTGGGTTCCGTGACGGGGTCCGGGCCCAGCGCGATCGCCGCGATGGGACGGCTCAGAGCGTCCCTGAGGGCGTACGCCGTGATGGAGGGCGAGGACCCGGTCGCCGTCCTGTCCGACCTGGAGCTGCTGCTCAGGCTCACCGAGCCGGCCCGCTCGGCCACCGCGCTGTTCGCCTACTGCGAACCCGCGCTGCGCAAGATCACGCTGGCCGGTGCCGGACACAGCCCGCCGCTGCTGATCGGCGAGCGGCGCACGCAGTTCGTGGAGACGTCCGTGTCCGCGCCGCTCGGGATGCTCGCCTGCTGGGAGGCGCCGAGCGTGGAGCTCCAGGTGCAGCCGGGGGAGACGGTTCTGCTGTACACCGACGGACTGCTGCACCGCACCGGCGACCCCACGGACCGCGCCTTCGCCCGGCTGCACTCGGCCGCGGCCGGTGTGCCGAAGGCGCTGCGGTCCGACCCCGGCGCCGTCGCCGACCACGTCCTGCGGGCCGTGCTGCCGGACGGGCTGGACTCGGCGGACTCCGAGGAGGACGTGGTGCTGCTCGCGGCTCACTTCGAGTAGCGGCCCGCGCTCCCCTCGGTAACAGGCCCAACGGCCCTGGGCCCCCTTCTGTACGACCGTACGATGGAGGGGGTCCAGTGCCGTATCTAGGAGGATGACCGTGGCCGACGAGCTCACCCCGGAGAACCCGGAAGAGACCGAAGAGCCGATCAAGCAGCGGAAGAACGGGCTGTACCCGGGCGTGTCCGACGAACTCGCCGAGAGCATGCAGTCCGGCTGGGCCGACACCGAGCTGCGCGACCTGGAGCCGGTCCCGCAGGCCGCCGAGACCGCCGCGCGCCGCGCCGCGCTGTCGGCGCGGTTCCCGGGCGAGCGTCTGGTGATCCCCGCGGGCAACCTGAAGACCCGCTCGAACGACACGGAGTACGCGTTCCGGGCGTCGGTCGAGTACGCGTACCTGACCGGCAACCAGACCGAGGACGGCGTGCTCGTGCTGGAGCCGGCCGCCTCCGGCGGGCACACCGCCACGCTGTACCTGCTGCCGCGCTCCGACCGGGAGAACGGCGAGTTCTGGCTGTCCGGCCAGGGCGAGCTGTGGGTCGGCCGGCGCCACTCCCTGACCGAGGCGGAGAAGCTCTACGGCATCCCCGCCTCCGACGTGCGGGAACTCGCGGACGCCCTGCGCGAGGCCACCGGCCCCGTCCGCGTCGTCCGCGGCTACGACGCCGGTGTCGAGGCCGCGCTGACCGACAAGGTCACCGCCGAGCGCGACGAGGAGCTGCGGGTCTTCCTCTCCGAGGCGCGGCTGGTCAAGGACGCGTTCGAGATCGGGGAGCTCCAGAAGGCGGTCGACTCGACCGTGCGCGGCTTCGAGGACGTCGTGAAGGTCCTCGACAAGGCGGAGGCCACCTCCGAGCGGTACATCGAGGGCACGTTCTTCCTCCGCGCGCGCGTGGAGGGCAACGACGTCGGCTACGGCACGATCGCCGCGGCCGGGCCGCACGCGTGCACGCTGCACTGGGTGCGCAACGACGGACCGGTGCGCTCCGGTGACCTGCTCCTCCTGGACGCGGGTGTCGAGACGCACACGTACTACACCGCCGACGTCACCCGGACGCTGCCGATCAACGGTCGTTTCAGCGCCCTCCAGAAGAAGATCTACGACGCCGTGTACGACGCCCAGGAGGCCGGGATCGCGGCCGTGCAGCCCGGGGCGAAGTACCGCGACTTCCATGGCGCGGCGCAGCGGGTGCTGACCGAGCGGCTCGTGGAGTGGGGGCTCGTCGAGGGCCCGGTCGAGCGGGTGCTGGAGCTGGGTCTCCAGCGGCGGTGGACGCTGCACGGGACGGGGCACATGCTCGGCATGGACGTGCACGACTGCGCTGCCGCGCGGACCGAGACGTATGTCGAGGGAGTGCTGGAGCCGGGGATGGTGCTGACCGTCGAGCCCGGGTTGTACTTCCAGGCCGATGATCTGACCGTGCCCGAGGAGTACCGCGGGGTCGGTGTGCGGATCGAGGACGACATCCTGGTGACGGAGTCCGGGAACCGGAATCTGTCGGACGGGCTGCCTCGCCGTTCCGACGAGGTCGAGACCTGGATGGCGTCGCTGAAGGGCTGACGGCCCCGCGCCCCCGAGGGGGATGCAGTGGACCTGCATATAGAAGCCGGGGCCGGTGAAGGGCGTCGTGCCGGGCTAGAGAGGGCTCTGCGCGACGCCGTGCGCGAGGGGCGGCTCACCACCGGCACCCGGTTGCCCGCCACCCGGCGGCTCGCGGAGGAGCTGGGGGTTTCCCGGGGGACCGTGAAGGCGGCCTACGACCAGCTGGTGGCCGAGGGGTATCTGACCGCTCAGCAGGGGTCGGGGACGCGGGTCGCCCCGCTGCCCGCCCTCGACGCCGAACCGCCGGAGGCGTCCGCACGCGCGCGTGTGCCGCGTTTCGATCTGCGGCCCGGGAGCCCGGATGTGGGGGCCTTTCCGGCGGCGGCCTGGCTCAGGGCGTTGCGCCGGGTCGTCGACGCCGTGCCGTCCGCCGCCTACGACTACGGCGACCCCCGGGGACGGATCGAGCTGCGGACCGCGCTGTCGGGGTACCTCGGGCGGGCCCGGGGAGTCGTCGCGCCGCCCGAGCGGATCATCGTGACCTCCGGGTATGTGCAGGGGCTGGCGTTGCTCACACGGGTGCTGGGCGGGGCCGAGATCGCCATGGAGGATCCCGGGCTGCCGTTCCACCGGGAGGTCGTGCGGCGCGGCGGCGGGCGGGTGGTGCCCGCACCGGTGGACGAAAAAGGCGTACGGGTCGAGGAGTTGGGGGCCTCGGCGGCCGTCGTCGTCACCCCCGCCCACCAGTACCCGACCGGCGGGACGCTCCACCCCTCGCGGCGGCGGGCGCTGACCGACTGGGCACGCGCGCGTGGGGCGCTGGTCGTCGAGGACGACTACGACGGGGAGTTCCGCTACGACCGGCAGCCCGTCGGCGCGCTCCAGGGGATGGCGCCGGGGCAGGTCGTCTACCTGGGAACGGCGTCCAAGACCCTCGGGCCGGCGCTGCGGCTCGGCTGGATGGTGCTGCCGGCCGACCTGGTCGACGCGGTGGCCGACGCCAAGCTGCACAGCGACCACCACACCGAGTCCCTCGGCCAGTTGGCGCTCGCCGAGCTGATCGGCACTCATGCCTACGACCGTCATGTGCGCGCGAGCCGGCTCAGGTACCGCAGACGCCGGGACCGGCTCGTGGAACGGCTGGGGGCGCGGCGGCGCGTGCGCGGGATCGCGGCCGGGCTGCACGCGCTGGTGGAGGTCGAGGACGAGGCGGCGGTGCTGGAGCGGGCGGCGGCCGCGGGGCTCGCGGTGGGGCGGCTCGGGGAGCACTGGCACACCCCCGGCGCCGAGGGGCGGCCGCAGGGACTCGTCGTGGGGTACGGGACGCCTCGGGAGCGGGCGTATCCGGAGGCGTTGGAGGCCCTGGGAAAGGTGCTGGACGCCGGGCTCTGAGAGCACGGCGGCGGTCCGCCAGGCCGCTGATTGGGCCAAGGAAAGGGCCTCTGATTGGGTCTGCCCTGCGGCCCATTGCGCTTCTAGGGTCGTCAGCATGACGAACTCCCTCGTCCCGCCCGCGGGGCCGCAACGCGTCCTGGCCCTGGCCCAGTTGGCCAACTCCGTCGGTGACGGCGCCTACTACGTGACCTCGGCGCTCTACTTCACCCACGTCGTCGGGCTCGCCCCCGCGCGCGTGGGGCTCGGTCTCACCCTCGGGTGGGCGGTCGGCTCGCTGGTGGGGGTACCGCTCGGGCGGCTCGCGGACCGGCGCGGGGCGCGCGGTACGGCGGTGCTGCTGGCGCTGGCCACCGGGCTCGCGGTGGCGTCCTTCCTGGTCGTGCGGGACTTCGTGCCCTTCGTGCTGGCAGCCTGCGCCTACGCATCCGCCCAGTCGGGGCTGGCCGCCGCCCGGCAGGCACTGCTCGCCGGGCTGGTGGGCGCCGGGGAGCGGACCGGGCTGCTGGCGCATCTCCAGGCGACGCTCAACGCCGGGCTCGCGGTGGGCGCGGGGCTGGGCGGGCTCGCGCTGAACGCCCGCACGGAGGCCGCGTATCTCGGGGTGTTCGCGCTGGACGCGGTGAGTTTCCTGGTGTGCGCGGGGCTGCTGACGCGGGTGCCGGCGGTGCGGGCGCGGGTCCCGGAGAAGCGGCACGGCGCGAGTGTGGTCCGCGACCGCCCGTACGTCCTGCTCACGCTGCTCAACACCGTGCTCCTGCTGCGGATGCCGCTGCTCAGCCTCGGGCTGCCGTTGTGGATCGCGGGGCGCACGGACGCGCCCGCCTGGCTGGTCTCCGTGCTGTTCGTGCTCAACACCGGGGCCGTGATGCTGTTCCAGGTGCGGATGGCGCGCGGGATCAGGGGACGCGCGTCGGCCACGCGCGCGGTGCGGCGGTCGGGGTGGGTGATGCTGGCGGCATGCGCGGTCTTCGCGCTGTCGGCGGGTGCCTCGCCGTGGGTGGCCGTGGCCGTTCTGACGGTGGGCGCGGTGCTTCAGGTGATCGCCGAGATGGGGCAGTCGGCGGGTTCCTGGCAGCTGTCCTTCGAGCTGGCGCCGGCCGAGCGGGTCGGCGAGTACCAGGGGTTCTTCGGCACCGGCGTGACCGTGGCCCGCACGCTGGGTCCGCTGGTGCTGACCTCGCTGGTGATGGGGTGGGGGACGCCCGGGTGGCTGCTGCTGGGCGTGGCGACGCTGGGAGCGTCGTACGCGATGGGCCCGGCGACGCGCCGGGCCGGCGAGCGGGTCGATCCCGGGCGGCCCGTGCCGGTGGGCTGACCGGTGGACGGCTCAGGCCGCCCGCGCCGGTGAAGCGGCCCGCACCGGGACGGAGTCCAGGAAGAGCGCCCCCGCCAGCAGGCCGGCGCTCCCCCGTGGGCTCCACGCGTGCGCGTGCAGGTCCGTGTCGAGGGCGTCCAGGGCCCGGCGGCCGGGCTCCGTCGCCGTACCGCCCGCCTCCAGGACCGCGCGGGCGCCCGTCTGGACCCGGCGCAGGCCGAGGGGGCCCGCGGTGTACAGGAGTTCGGTGTCCTGGAGGGTGGACATCACGGTGAGCAGGGCGTCGAGGCGGGCCTCGGCCTCCGTGGCGCCTGCCGAGCGGGCGGCGGTGAGCGCGTCCCACGCCCTCCGTACGTGCGGGAACCCGGCCCGTGCCTCGCCCCGCGCCCCGGCGGCGCCGTACCTGGCGGACACCGAGGAGCCGCGGGAGGGCCTGCGCGGGGCGCGCCGGTCGGGGTGCGCGGCGATCCGCTTGGCCGTCGCGGCGACGTCCCTCGGGGCCGCCCGCGGATCGAGCGCGGCGGCCGCGACGAGCAGGCCGAGCGCCCACAGGGCACCCCGGTGGCCGCCCCCGGCGAGGCCCACGGAGTGCTCGGTGCACCGGCCGATCGCGCCCAGTTCGGTGCGGAGCCGGGGCGTGGGCTCGCCGGTGCGACGGGCGGCGGCGGCCATGGCGGCGAGGCCGGGCGCCAGTGCCTTGGCCGACCAGCGCAGCGCACGGTGGTCCCTCCGGGTCGTACGGGCGTTCAGGTCGCGCGGATCCGGCAGGCCGGGCTTGGGAGCGAGCTCCAGTTGCCCGGTCAGCGCGTCCACGGCGGCCTGCGCCAGCGCGTCGTCCGCACGGCTTCTCACGGCTGGTTTCCCGTCATGGCCGGGACGTTAGGCGGGCCGGCCCTCAGGAACCTGAGCCGCAGCTGTGCGAGAGGTAGGAATGCTCCAGGCGCGCGTGCCCGGCGGGCTCGCGCGAAGCGTCACTACACCGCCATCAGCGGCGCGTCCTTCTTCCACTTGAGGATCTTGTCGAAACTGACCACCGCGCCGCGCCGGCCGGGTTTGTTGCCGATGTGGACGTGGTCGGCGAGCTCCTGGATGAGACCGAGGCCTCTGCCGTTCTCGTCGTCGTCGGCCGCGAAGCGGACCGGCTGGGGGACCTGGGGCGCTTGGGCGCGGGCGAACCCCGGGCCCGAGTCGGTGACTTCGATACGGCACTTCTCGCCGTCGAGGTAGGCGGTGACCCGGTACGCCTCCGACGGACCGCCCGGCCCGGAGGCCCCGCCGTGCTCGACGGCGTTCGCGCAGGCCTCGCTGAGGGCCACGGAGAGGTCGTAGGAGATGTCGGGATCGACTCCCGCGGTCTCCATGGTGCCGAGCAGCAGGCGCCGCGCGAGCGGCACGCTCGCGGCCTCACGCCGCAGATGGAGTGACCACCAGATGCTCATGCTCCAGCCTCCCGGCCGCGGCTCGACATACCGTTACGTATTGCCGCGCGTGCCCCGGTGTAAGCACATAGTTGACGTGATGCCGCCCATACGGGCGATGTGCCGGGGGTGCCGATCGGTGTACGTGGGGCACCACGTGGCAGAGGTGGCCTTCCGGCCGTACGGCCCGTACGTCATCTTGCGGACCTGCCGTATGGCGTCCATAAGGCCAGTGCGATGATTGGCCCGCCATGACTGCCCCCCACACGCGCTCCGGAGGAGATCTCCGGGTTCTGCGGGCCGCGGTGTTCGCCGCGGTCTGCGTCGTGCTGGCCGCGGCCGGTCATGCGCTCGCCTCCTGCGCCACCATTCCGCTGTGGACGCTCGGCGCGGGCTTCCTGGGGACCGTCCTGCTCGTGGTACCGCTCGCCGGGCGCACCCGCTCGCTGCCCGGCATCGCCGCCCTGCTCACGGTCGGACAGACCGCGCTGCACGTGGTGTTCGGGCTGGGGCAGCACGGTACGACGGCGGCCGCGGCCACGGGGTCGGCGGTCAGTACGGCGGCCGGTGCCGCCCCGGTGTCCGACGCCGCGCTGGTCGCGCAGGCCGCGCGGCTCATCTGCGGGACCACCGCGGCGGCCATCAGCCCCGCGCAGGCCCAGCGGATCCTCACCAACGCGCGGATCCGACCGATCAGCGGCACGGACGTAGGCGGCACGGGCATCGGCTCCGCGCACCACCCGGCGGACGCCATGTCCACCGCCGTGGGCTCCCCGCTGTCGGCTCTGCCGTCCCTGCCGATGCTGCTGGGACACCTCCTCGCGGCCGTCGCCACCGGCTGGCTGCTGCGGCGCGGGGACCTGGCCCTGCTGCGGCTCGTCGAACTGTCGGCCTACTCGGCGCATTCGGTCGCCGAGGGGGCGCTCGTACGGTCCCTGCGCGGAGCGCTCGCGCTGGTGCGCGCCCTGCGTGCCGGGCTGCCGGGCACGCCCGAGGCCGGTCCGCGGCCGCCGCGCACGGCCCTGCTCACGTCGCCGGCACCCCGTACCACCGCACTCCAGCACTCGGTGATCCGGCGCGGCCCGCCCGGCCCCGCCGCGCTCTCTCTCGCCGCCTGACGCGACACGACCCGCACCACTCCACCGCTGTGGAGAAGGGCCGCAGTCGCGCGGCACGCGCGTGTGCCCACGTCCCCGAATGATCGGTCCCACCGGCGCACGCGTACCCCTTCTCATCACCTGTACCGAAGTGGAGTGCTGTTCATGAAGGCCTCTCGACTCGCCGCCGCCGGCGCCGTCGCCGCAACCGCCGTCGTCGTCCTGTCCTCTCCCGCGTTCGCGCACGTCACCGTGCAGCCCGAGGGCGCCGCCGCCAAGGGCGGTTACGCCGTCGTCGACTTCAAGGTCCCCAACGAGCGCGACGACGCCTCGACCACCAAGCTGGAAGTCAACTTCCCGACCGACCACCCGCTCGCCTCCGTGATGCCGGAGCCGGTGCCGGGCTGGAAGATCGAGATCACCAAGTCCAAGCTGGCCAAGCCCGTGGAGGCGCACGGCAAGCAGCTCACCGAGGCCGTCACCAAGGTCACCTGGACCGCCGACGGCAAGGGCATCGAACCCGGCTACTTCGAGAAGTTCCCGGTCTCCGTCGGCGCGCTGCCCGAGGACACCGACACCCTCGTCTTCAAGGCCCTCCAGACGTACTCCAACAAGGAGGTCGTGCGCTGGATCGAGGAGCAGAAGAAGGGCGACGAGGAACCGGAGAACCCGGCCCCGGTCCTGGAACTGGCCGCCGCCTCCGAGGACGGCCACCACGGCTCCTCGGCGACCGACAAGGCCGCCGACCCCGCCTCCGCCGAGAACGCCTCCGCCTCGACCGCCGCCCCCGCCGACTCCAGTGACACCACCGCCCGCGTCCTGGGCGTGGTCGGCATCGTCGTCGGCGTCGTCGGGGTGGCCTACGGCGTGCTCGCCGGCCGTCGGCGCACTGCCGCCTGAGCCCCTTTCCGCTCCATGTGACGTGCACCGGGAAGCGCCCCCGGTGCACGTCGGAACACTGACATCCGGGACTTTTCTCTATGCGTAAGAAGACGTTCGCAGCGGCCGCACTCCTCGCCGCCGCCACCCTCACCCTCTCCGCCTGCGGAAGCGGCGGCGAGGACAGCGGCTCACCGGTCTCCGTGGTCTCCGAGGAGCCCGGCTCCGACAAGGCCGCCACGGTCCTCGACCAGCCGTTCGAGAAGCCGGACCTGGTCCTCACCGACACCCAGGGCAAGAAGTACGACCTCCGCGCGGCGACCAAGGGCAAGCCGACGCTGCTCTACTTCGGCTACACCCACTGCCCCGACATCTGCCCGACGACGATGAGCAACATCGCCGTCGCCAAGAAGCAGTTGCCCAAGGCCGAACAGGACGAACTCCAGGTCGTCTTCGTCACCACCGACCCGGCCCGCGACACCCCGGCCGAACTCGGCAAGTGGCTCAAGGGCATCGACCCGACGTTCGTCGGCCTCACCGGCAGCTTCGCCACCATCCAGTCCAGCGCCCGCACCCTCGGCATCTCCATCGAGCCGACGCACAAGGACAAGAACGGCAAGGTCGTCTCCATGCACGGCACCCAGGTCGTCGCCTTCTCCCCGAAGACCGACGCCGGGTACCTGCTCTACGGCGAGGAGGCCACGGTCGACGACTACACCAAGGACCTGCCCAAGATCGTCAAGGGGCGGACCCCGTGAGGCGTACGGCCGTCTCCGGCGTGCTGCTGACCGGGGCCCTGGTCCTCACCGGCTGTTCCGGCTCGGGCGACGGGGGCACCGACGGCGGGGGCATCTCCGTCTCCGGCGCCTACATGCCGCAGCCGGTGTCCGACATGGCCGCGGGCTTCCTCACGATCGCCAACGACAGCGGCACGGCGGACGCACTGACCTCGGTGACCAGCGACGACGGCCAGGTCACCATGCACGAGACGAACGGCGGCGCGATGGCGGAGGTGTCCCGCTTCTCCGTCCCGGCCCACGGTCGACTCGTGTTCAAGAGCGGCGCCAACCATCTGATGTTCGACAAGCTGAAGCACAAGCCGAAGCAGGGCCAGACGGTCACCGTCGAGCTCCACTTCTCCGAGTCCGACCCCGTCGTCGTGAAGATGCCGGTGAAGTCGGCGACGTACGTCCCGAAGACCGGACACTGAGGGAGGGACCACCGTGACCCAGACCATCGCCCCCCGCGTCCGGACCCTGGTGCTGCTGTTCCTGGCCACCACCGGACTGCTCCTCGCCACGGCCGGCCCGGCCTCCGCGCACGCCGCGCTGACCGGCAGCGATCCCCAGCAGGGGGTGGTGGTCGACAAGGCGCCCACCCAGGTCTCGCTGACCTTTTCCGAACAGGTCAGCCTGTCCGCGGACTCGCTGCGCGTGCTCGACCCCAAGGGCAAGGCCGTGCAGAACGGCACACCGACCAACCTGAGCGGCACTACGTACGCCGTGCGCCTGCACAGCGGCCTGCCCGACGGCACCTATACCGTCACCTACCACGTCGTCTCCGCGGACAGCCATCCCGTCGCGGGCGCCTACACCTTCTCCATCGGCGCGCCGTCCAAGACCAGCGTCGCGGTCTCCGACGAGACGGTCGGCGGCGGGCTCGTCGGCGGGCTCTACGGATTCGGCCGGTACATGTCGTACGCCGGTTTCGTCGTCCTGGTCGGCGGGGCCGCGTTCGTGCTGGCCTGCTGGCAGCGCGGGGCCGGTGTGCGGGCCGTGCAGCGGCTCGTCGTCTCCGGATGGGTCACGCTCACCTCGGCGACCCTCCTGCTGCTGCTCCTGCGCGGCTCCTACACCGGCAGCGGGAAGGTCGGCGACATCTTCGACCTCGACCTGCTCGGACAGGTGCTCCAGACCAAGACGGGCGCCGCGCTGGTGTCCCGGCTGCTGCTGCTCGCCGCGGCGGCACTGTTCATCGCGGTGCTGTTCGGGGCGTACGAGAAGCGGGAGGACGAGGAGAAGCGGGACCTGACCTTCGGGCTCGCGGTCGGCGGGGTCGTCGTGTCCGCCGGGCTCGCCGCGAGCTGGGCGATGTCCGAGCACGCCTCCGTCGGGCTCCAGGCGGGCATCGCGATGCCCGTCGATGTCGTCCATCTGCTCGCCGTCGCCGCCTGGCTCGGCGGGCTGACGGCCCTGCTCGTCGCCCTGTACAAGGCGCCCGCCGAGACGCCCGTCGACTCGGCGGCCGTACGCCGTTTCTCGACCGTCGCCTTCGGCAGCGTCGTCGCGCTGGTGCTGACCGGCACCTATCAGTCGTGGCGGCAGCTCGGCTCCTGGTCGGCGTTCACCGACACGTGGTACGGGCAGCTCCTGCTCGTCAAGATCGGGCTGGTGGCGCTGCTGGTGGGCATCGCGTACATCTCACGGCGGTGGACGGCTCGGCTGGCCCAGACGGTCGGCGAGGGGAGCCGGAAGGCGCCGGAGAAGGAATCCGTGTCCGTCAGTGGCGCCGGGAGTGCCGCCAGGGGTGCCACCAAGAAGGGTGGCGACACGAAGGCGGGCAGCGCGAAGGCGGGCGATACGAAGGCAGGCGGCGCGAAGGCGGGAGGCACGTCCAAGCGGGACGCGCAGCTCGCCCGGCAGCGGGCCGCGGTGGACGCGGCGCGGCAGAAGCGGGAGCGGGACGCCGATCCGAACCGGTTCGGACTGCGCCGCTCGGTGTTCGCCGAGGCCGGTGTCGCCGTCGTCCTGCTGGCCGTCACCACCGTGCTGACGCAGACCGAGCCCGGCCGTACGGAGGAGGAGGCCAAGGCGGCCACCTCGTCCTCCTCTTCCTCGTCGTCGGACGCGTCGGCCGGGGCCGTGACCCTGACCATGCCGTTCGACACGGGCGGCTCGGACGGCAAGGGGGTCGTGACCGTCGATCTCGATCCCGCGCGCGTGGGCGCCAACGAGATGCACGTCTACGTCCAGCGGCCCAACGGACGCGCCTTCGACATCCCCGAGGTGAAGATCGCCTTCACCCTGGAGTCCCAGAAGATCGGGCCGCTGCCCGTCGTGCCCGACCACATCACCACCGGCCACTGGTCGGCGAACGGAGTGCAGATCCCCGTGGCGGGCGACTGGGAAGTCGCGGCGACCGTGCGGACCTCCGACATCGACCAGACGACCGTCTCCAAGAACGCGCAGATCGGCTGAACCGAACCATGGCTGACCAGTCCACTCCCGAAGCTCCCGCCGCCGCGGGGAGCGTTTCCGGGGAGGCTCCCTCCGAGCAGCCCCCCGCCGCGGCCGTGGCGGGCGTCTCCCGCCGGAAGCTGCTCGGCACCGCCGGGGCCACCGGGCTCGTCCTCGGCGCGGCCGGCGGGGCCGTGGGCTACGGCGCCCGGCCCGCCGAGGCCACCCCGCTCGCCTCGGTGGGCACCGACGAGGTGATGTTTCACGGGAAACATCAGTCCGGGATCACCCAGGGCCTCCAGGCCCGCGGCCACCTCGTCGCCTTCGACCTCGCGGCGGGCGCGGGCCGCAAGGAGGCCGCCGCCCTCATGCGCCGCTGGTCGGAGACGGCCCGGCGGCTGATGGCGGGCGAGGCGATGACCCAGGACGACACGGATGTCGCCCGGGACGCGGGGCCCTCCTCCCTGACGGTCACCTTCGGCTTCGGCCACAGCTTCTTCGCCCGCACCGGGCTGGCGAAGCAGCGCCCGGTCGCCCTCGACCCACTGCCCGACTTCTCCTCCGACCAGCTGGACAAGGCCCGCAGCAACGGCGACCTGTGGGTGCAGATCGGCGCCAACGACGCCCTGGTCGCCTTCCACGCCCTGCGCGCGATCCAGAAGGACGCGGGCGGCGCGGCGCGCGTCCGCTGGCAGATGAACGGCTTCAACCGCTCGCCGGGCGCCACGTCTCATCCGATGACGGCACGGAATCTGATGGGCCAGCTCGACGGCACGCGCAATCCGAAGCCGACGGAGTCCGACTTCGACCGGCGGATCTTCGTGCCGTCGTCGGGCGACCCGTCCTGGATGGCCGACGGCTCCTACGCCGTCGTACGACGGATCCGGATGCTGTTGGACGACTGGGAGAGGCTCTCGGTCGCCGCCCAGGAGAACGTCATCGGGCGCCGGAAGTCCAACGGGGCCGCCCTGACCGGGGGCACCGAGACCACCGCGATGGACCTGGAGAAGGCGGACGCCCAGGGCAATCTGGTGGTCCCGCTCAACGCCCACGCGCGGATCACCCGGCCCGATCAGAACGGCGGGGCGGCGATGCTGCGGCGCCCCTTCTCGTACCACGACGGCTTCGACGCGGACGGTGTACCGGACGCGGGCCTGCTCTTCGTCTGCTGGCAGGCGGACCCGCTGCGCGGCTTCGTCCCGGTCCAGCGCAAGCTCGACCGGGGGGACGCGCTGTCGCAGTTCATCCGGCACGAGGCGAGCGGCCTGTTCGCGGTGCCGGGAGGGGCGGCGGAGGGGGAGTACGTGGGGCAGCGGCTGCTGGAGGGGTGAGGGAGGCGGCGGAGCCGGTGTCGGTGTCGGTGTCGGTGTCGGTGTCGGTGTCGGTGTCGGTGTCGGTGTCGGTGTCGGTGTCGGTGTCGGTGTCGGTGTCGGTGTCACGCGAACGCTCGGGGCGGGCCGTGGTCACGCCGGTTCACTCAGCGGAGGGGCTGACCTGGGACATCCGCGCCTGGTTTGGCAAGGGCCATTAGGGTGAGGTCATGCCAGCGAGCTATGCGTATCTCGGCCCTGAGGGCACCTTCACCGAAGTCGCCCTGCGCACGCTTCCCGAGGCGGCCACGCGTGAGCTGATCCCGTACGTGTCCGTGCAGTCCGCGCTGGACGCGGTGCGGGCCGGCGAGGCCGAGGCCGCGTTCGTGCCGATCGAGAACTCCGTCGAGGGCGGCATCACCACGACCCTCGACGAGCTGGTCGCGGGCGCGCCGCTGATGATCTACCGCGAGGTGCTGCTGTCGATCACCTTCGCGCTGCTCGTGCGGCCGGGCACCAAGTTGTCGGACATCAAGACGGTCTCCGCCCACCCGGCCGCCCAGCCCCAGGTGCGCAACTGGCTGAAGAGCAACCTCCCCGACGCCCACTGGGAGTCGGCCGCCTCGAACGCGGACGCCGCCCGGCTGGTCCAGGAGGGCCAGTACGACGCCGCGTTCGCCGGCGAGTTCGCGGCCGCCCGGTACGGCCTTCAGGCCCTGGAGACCGGGATCCACGACGCCGAGAACGCGCAGACGCGGTTCGTGCTGGTCGGCCGCCCCGCCCGGCCCGCCGCGCCGACCGGCGCCGACAAGACGTCCGTGGTGCTGTGGCAGCGCGACGACCACCCCGGTGGGCTGCGCGACCTGCTCGGCGAGTTCGCCACCCGGGGGATCAACCTGATGCTGTTGCAGTCCCGGCCGACCGGTGCGGGCATCGGCAACTACTGCTTCTGCATCGACGCCGAGGGCCATATCTCCGACCGCCGGGTATCCGAGGCCCTGATGGGACTCAAGCGGATCTGCCTGGAAGTGCGGTTCCTCGGGTCGTACCCGCGTGCGGGCGTGAGCGTCAGGGACGTGAGCGCGCCGCGGCCGGGGACGTCCGACGAGGAGTTCGTCTCGGCGGCGGACTGGGTGGCCCGGTGCCAGGACGGCCGGTCTTGAGCCGGTCGGGCCTGAGGCGTCCTGAGTCGCTCGGGCTGAGGCGGTCGGGCTGGTGCGGGCCCGGTCTTACCTGCAGATTTTAGTTATCCACAGGAGTTATCCACAGGTGGGCTTCTCGACCTGGGGACAAGTCGACAGCGAAGCGCCACTCTGTCGACAAATCGGCCTACAGGCCGCCTCCGCGTTCACCGTCACACACATCACCCTTCGTCCACTCTTTTCCCTTGGTCAATCCTTTGGGGCGACCTCTTTCCACTCGAAAGTGGGGGTAAGTGGGGTTTGTGCCGGGAATCCTCGGTGTCACCGACGCGTTTCGGAGTGATCAATTCCGAAGTCCACAGATCTTCCACACAGCCTGTGGATAACTTTTCGGAGGGTGTGGATTCCTGTGGACAGCCGCACCCCAAGTCCCCTTCCGCACAAGGGAATCGAGTCAACCAGCCGCCGCGCACGTGCCCCGTTCCAGGGAGTGGGACGCTTTTCATTGACACGGCGGCACCCACGCGGCACACGCGATGAATCACATCACGGAACACATAGGGCAATTACCCCATAACAGAACGTAAGGCGCGTTTCGCAATAGTGAGTCGAGAGGCGTGACCGCGCACCGGTAGCCTTGGCCCCGTGATTGACCTTCGCCTGCTCCGTGAGGACCCCGACCGTGTGCGCGCGTCCCAGCGCGCCCGTGGAGAGGACGTCGCGCTCGTCGACTCCCTCCTGTCCGCCGACGAGCGGCGCAGGTCGTCCGGCGTCCGCTTCGACGAGCTGCGCGCCGAGCAGAAGCAGCTCGGCAAGCTGATCCCCAAGGCGTCCGGGGACGAGAAGGCCGAGCTGCTGAAGAAGACCGGCCAGCTCGCCGCCGACGTCAAGGCCGCCGACGCCGAGCGCGACGCGGCCGACGCCGAGACCAGGGAGCTCCTTCTCCAGCTGAGCAACCTCGTCCACCCCGACGTGCCCGTCGGCGGCGAGGAGGACTTCGTCACGCTGGAGACGCACGGCACGATCCGCGACTTCGGCGCCGAGGGCTTCGAGCCCAAGGACCACCTGGAGCTCGGCACGATCCTCGGCGCGATCGACACCGAGCGTGGCGCCAAGGTCTCCGGCTCGCGCTTCTACTTCCTGACGGGCGTGGGCGCCCTCCTGGAGCTGGCGCTCGTCAACGCGGCGATCGCGCAGGCCACCGCGGCAGGCTTCACGCCGATGCTGACGCCCGCGCTGGTCCGCCCGCAGTCCATGGCCGGCACCGGCTTCCTCGGCCAGGCGGCCCAGGACGTCTACCACCTCGACAAGGACGACCTCTACCTGGTCGGCACGTCCGAGGTCGCGCTCGCCGCGTACCACATGGACGAGATCATCGACGCCGACCGGCTGCCGCTGCGCTACGCCGGTTTCTCGCCCTGCTTCCGCCGAGAGGCCGGCTCGCACGGCAAGGACACCCGGGGCATCTTCCGCGTGCACCAGTTCGACAAGGTCGAGATGTTCTCGTACGTCGACCCGGCGGACTCGCAGGCCGAGCACCAGCGCCTGCTGGAGTGGGAGAAGCAGTGGCTGACCTCCCTGGAGCTGCCGTTCCGGGTCATCGACGTGGCCTCCGGCGACCTCGGCTCCTCGGCCGCCCGCAAGTTCGACTGCGAGGCGTGGATCCCGACCCAGGGCAAGTACCGCGAGCTGACCTCGACCTCGGACTGCACCGAGTTCCAGTCCCGCCGGCTGTCGATCCGCGTCCGTGACGGCAAGCAGGTCAAGCCGCTGGCGACGCTCAACGGCACGCTGTGCGCCGTACCGCGCACCATCGTGGCGATCCTGGAGAACCACCAGCAGGCCGACGGCTCCGTCCGGGTGCCCGAGGTGCTGCGCCCGTACCTGGGCGGCCGGGAGATCCTGGAGCCCGTCGCCAAGTGAGTACGGCACGCCAGGGAAGTACGGCCTTCCCCTACCAGCTCGTCGCGACCGACCTCGACGGAACGCTTCTGCGGTCCGACCAGTCGGTCTCGGAGCGCACCCGTGAGGCGCTCACCGCGGCCACCGCGGCGGGTGCCGCGCACATCGTGGTGACGGGCCGCTCCGCCCCGTGGACCCGCCCCGTCCTGGAGGACCTGGGCTACCAGGGCCTCGCCGTCTGCGGCCAGGGCGCGCAGGTGTACCACGTCGGCGAGGACCGCCTGCTGACGTCGGTGACCCTGGACCGGCAGCTGGCCGGGGTGGCGCTGGCCAAGATCGAGGCGGAGGTCGGGCCGCTGTTCCTCGCGGCGAGCCGCGACGGGCTGGACGGCGAGGTGCTGGTCGGGGCCGGGTACTCGGTCGTCGGCGCGCTCCCCTCGACCCCTCTCACCGACGCGGCCGACCTCTGGGCCGCCCCCCTGAACAAGATCTACATCCAGCACCCGACCCTCACGGACGACGAGCTCGCCGAGGTGGCCGGCCGGATCGCGGGCGGCTTCGTCACCGTCACCATGGCCGGCGAGGGCATCGTCGAGCTCCTCCCCCTCGGCCTCTCCAAGGCCACGGGCCTCTCCCTCGCCGCCCGCCGCCTCGGCCTCAAGGCCGCCGACACCATCGCCTTCGGCGACATGCCCAACGACCTCCCCATGTTCGCCTGGTCCTCCTACGGCGTCGCCATGGGCAACGCCCACACCGACCTCAAGTCCGTCGCCGACGAGGTCACCGCCTCCAACGACGACGACGGAATCGCGGTCGTCCTGGAACGGCTGCTGGGCTGAGGGCTTCGAGCCCACGTCCAGGGTCCGCGGGGGCTTGGAGCCGGTGGCTCGGGGGTGCCTGCACGGGCTGAAGGTCTGTGCAGGCGGCGTCGGTTGAGTGTTCGGGTTTGGGCCGAGGGCTGAGGCCATCGCGCGGCCTGAGGGCTTGGGGTCATGTCCAGGTCTATCGCTGGAGCGGAGGACTCGGGGCGCCTGCACGGGCTGAAGATCTGGGCTGTCAGCGCGGGTTGGGCACTGAACCCACCGCGTGAGCTGCTGGCTCGGGGCAGCACGCGGGTTGGAGACCTCGGCCGACGCCCGGAGCCGACAGCTGTAGCGAAGGGCAGCATGCGTGTACGGGCTGAAAGTGCGCGCCGCCAAAGCAGGTTGAGAACTGAACCCACCGCGCGAGCCGACAGCTCGGGGCAGCACGCGAGCCAAAGGCCTCAGCTCACGCCCACAAGGACCTACGCCGACTGCGGCCCGCACCGTCCGAAGGCGACGGCTCGGGCAAGTGACCCCGGCCGTCGACGCACGGGCTGTCGGCTCAAGTTCACCGTCAGGACGACACCCGGCCCGACGGACCGGGGTGGATTGATGGCTCAGGCTCCCTGAGTCCAAGGCCCCGACTGCCAGTGAGACCTGATGACTTGCGACTCGCGCCGAGGCCGATCGGCCTCCTCTCGGGGAGCAGGCCCTCTCCCTCGCGGAGGGCAACCCTTACGGACGGGGACGAGCCCGACGCCCAGTTCGAGGGCCGCGACACCCGGACAGGAAGCCGCGGCACTCGACATCGCAGACCACGGTCCCCCGGCACACCGGACAGCTCACGCGCCAACCAACTTCCCGGCAGACCTACGCGAGCGTGTCCCCCCCCGAAGCATCAAGAAGCCGCGCGGAGAACCCTCACAGCACGCCCCCGGACCTCTCTCGACATACCCCCGGCCAGGAAAACCCCGGCCAAGTCCCAGTGACAACGTCTCGCGGAGGATGCACGAATCGAACGTGCGCGGGCTTTCACACCCGACCTTGGCTGCCTTTGATCAAACACAGTGCAAGCCAGTGCCTTACCACTCGGCCAATCCTCCGGGTGGGCGGCCCACGCGAGTGCGATTCGCGTGCTCGAAGCGGCCGCCCCGGGCAGCTCCCCGTGCGGGCGGGCTCCACGGAGGGGTAACTACTCCGGAGCCCGCCGCGGGCTGCCCTGAAGGGAGCTGGACGTACTGCCGTGCATGGACATCGCCCCGCTCCTCTCCCAGAATCTGGCGCCGGTTCGACCCGGCGTCGTGGACACAACCATCGTGCCTGTACGCCGAGTCGGACGCCACCGAATTAACCGGCCGTCAGGAGCTCAGCGGCGCCGCCACCTGCGCCGGCGCCCCTTGCTGAAGAACCACCCGGCGGGCGGCTCGTCGGAGCGCCAGGGCTGCGGCTCGGGCTCCTTGCCGCGCCAACGGGCGGTGAGCATACGGGCCCGGGCGGACGGCTCGGAGGTCTCGGCGGATCGTATGAAGTCCTCGTCCAGGACGAGGTCGTCCCACACGCCCTCGGACCGGCCACGACCGTCGTGCTGTGCTGTCTCGTCCGTCATCCCCGTCCTCCTGGCCGTGCCTTCCCGTGCGTCCCCGTTTGTCCAGTGTGCCCGGACAGAGGTGAAGTCCCTGTCAATAAGCGGGACGTCACCTCGTCGCCCGCCGGCGTCTACTCCTCACCCGCCAGCGTCAGCGACCGCAGCTTCTGTCCCGCGTACCAGGTGGCCAGCACGGTCACCACGACGAGCAGGACCGTGGCCGTCGGGAGCCCGACGTCCGAGGTCACCAGGTCCCCGCCCGCGACCTTGTGGGCCACGGCCAGCGACCACTGCTGGACGCTGAGGGTGCGGGCCCCGGCCACCAGGGAGCCGAACAGGGCCTCCCAGACGAGCGCGTAGACCAGCCCGAACACCACCGCGTGCCGCGACACCGTGCCGAGCAGCAGGAAGAGCGCCGCGTACGCGATGGAGGCGACCAGCGCGGCCACCGTGTAGGCGACGGCGATCTGTTGGCCGTTGCCGTTGAGGATGAGGCCCGCGATCAGGGTCGGCACCGCGGAGAACACCATGGTCACGGCGACCGCGACGATCAGCTTGGTGAAGATGATCGTGGGTCGTTTGATCGGCTTGGACAGCAGGTACACCACCGAGCCGTCGTCGATCTCCGGGCCGATCGCGCCCGTGCCGGCGATGACACCGATGATCGGCACCATCGTGGCGAGCGCGAGCCCGCCCAGCAGGTCGGCCGTCGTCTGGTCGTCGGCGCCGACCAGACCGCGGACGATCACCGCGATCACGATCAGCAGGACGGGCAGCGCGCCCAGGATGAGGGCCCGGCGGCGACCGAGCAGGGCCCGGTAGGTGAGTCGGGCGACTGTGGGGTCGTACATCTGTGGCCTCCTACGCCGCGACCAGATACGAGAACACGGACTCGAGGGACTCGTCGGACGGCGAGACCGTGAGCAGCCGGATGCCGTGGTCGCGGGCGACCTTCGGCAGCAGGGCGGTGAAGCGGCCGAAGTCGACGGCCTGGATGCGCAACGCGCCCTCGGCGAGGTCCACCTCGATGCCGGCCGTCGACGGGTCGGCGATCAGCGCGGCCGCGAGGGCGCGGTCGTCGCTGGAACGCACCAGGTAGCGGTGCGGGCGGTCGGTCATCAGGCGGCGGATGCGGCGGAAGTCGCCGCTGGCCGCGTGCCGTCCGGCGACGACGACCTCGATGTGGCGGGCGAGTTGCTCGACCTCTTCGAGGATGTGGGACGAGAACAGCACCGTGCGGCCCTCGTCGCCCATACGCCGGAGCAGGTCCATGAGCTGCATGCGCTGGCGCGGGTCCATGCCGTTGAAGGGCTCGTCGAGCAGGAGCAGCGACGGGTCGTGGACGAGGGCGCTGGCCATCTTCACGCGCTGGCGCATGCCCTTGGAGTACGTCTGGATCTTGCGGTCCTGGGCGTACTCCATCTCGACCGTGGCCAGCGCCTGCTGGGCGGCCACGGCGCCCAGGCCGTGCAACTCGGCGTTGGCGACGACGAATTCGCGGCCGGTGAGGAAGTCGTACATCGCCTCGCGCTCGGGGACGATGCCGATGTGCTTGTAGATCGCCTCGTTGCGCCACACAGGCTGTCCGTCGAGGGTGACGGTGCCGGTGGAGGGGGCGAGGAAGCCGCCCATCATGTTGATGAGGGTGGACTTTCCGGCGCCGTTGGGGCCGAGGAGTCCGGTCACGCCGGGGCCGATCGTCATGGTGATGTCGTTGACGGCGACCACGTTGCCGAACCAGCGCGAGACGTGGTCGATGGTGAGCGTGGTCACAGTCCGACCTTTCGGTAGCGGCGCATCAGAAGGCCGTAGCAGGCGGCGATCAGGCCGAGGGTGACGAGGAGGTAGACCACGCCCTCCCCGTTCGTCGGTCCGACTCCGCCCGGGAATGCCGAGGTGGCGCCGAGGAACGCGGACTGGAGTCCGTCGATGAGCGTGATGGGCGAGAAGAGGCCCATCCAGGCGATGGAGCCGGCGGCGTCCTGCGCCTCGGCGATGGCCTGAAGGGTGGAGACGGCACCGTAGGAGATGGTCAGGACGGCGATCACGGCCGCGATGCCGAAGCCGCGGCGCGGGGTGACCGAGGCGATGACCAGGCCGAGGCCGGCGAAGAGCAGGGAGAGCAGTGCCACGGACACGAGCCCCTGGCCGAAGCCCTTGGTCTGGTCGGCGAAGTCCAGCTTGGCCAGCAGGGCGCCCACATAGAGCACGACCAGCGGGGCCGCGGTGAGGATGAACAGCGCCGAGGCGAGGGCCGCGAACTTCGCGCGGACGTAGTCGGCCGTCTCGATCGGCCGCGAGAAGTACAGCGGAACGGTCTTGAAGCGCAGGTCGCGTGAGACGGACTGGGGTGCCTGCGAGGCGACGTACAGGCTGATGACGGCCTGGAGGACGATCGCGTAGCGCGTGTAGTCCAGGGGCAGGTCCTTCGCCTTGGTGGCGACGGCGACGGCGACCATGATGGCCGCGGGCACGCACATCACCACGAACAGCAGCATCGGCAGCACCTTGGACTTCACCGAGCGGCCGAGGCCGTAGGAGCCGCGCAGGGACTGCGAGTACAGCGAGCGCGTGGCGTACGAGCGGCCGAGACGGGGGCCGTCGTAGGCGCGGTAGCCGATGTTGTGGATGCGGGTCTGGTCACCCGGGGTTGCCGCTACGGGGTGCTCAACCGCCATGGCCGACCGCCTCCTTCCGCTGTGTGTCCTGCTGGGCGTCGCTGTCCGTGAAGACCTCGGAGATGTGGTGCCTGCGCTGTTCCATGCGCACCAGGCCGAGGCCGAGGTCGGCGACCACGTCGCGCACCAGGTCGTAGGTCTCCTCGCCCTGCGCCGTGAGCAGCAGCACGTGGCCGGCGCCCGGCAGGCCTCCGCCGCCCTCCAGAAGGTCCACCCCGCGCGCGTGGAGCGCTTCTCGGACCGCTCGGGTGCCGTCGGGGTGCTCGTCGGTGTCGGTGACCTCGATCGCGAGGGTCGTCGTGGTCTGGGTGAAGTCGGTGGTGGAGCTGGAGCGCAGGAGCTTGCCGCCGTCGACGACGACGACGTGGTCGCAGGTGCGTTCCAGTTCGCCCAGCAGGTGGGAGGTGACCAGGACGGAGATGCCGAAGTCGGTGTAGATGCGGCGGATGAGGCCGAGCATCTCGTCGCGGCCGACCGGGTCGAGGCCGTTGGTCGGCTCGTCCAGGAAGACCAGCTGCGGGTCGTGGACGAGGGCCTGCGCGAGCTTCACGCGCTGCTTCATGCCGGTGGAGTAGCCGCCGATGGGACGGTAGCGCTCTTCGTACAGCCCGACATGGCGCAGGGTGTCCGCGGTGCGTTCACGGGCGGCGGTGGGCGGCAGGCCGGACATGCGGGCCATGTGCACGACGAACTCGGTGGCCGAGACGTCGGGCGGCAGACAGTCGTGTTCCGGCATGTAGCCGACCCGCTCGCGGATGTCACCGCCCTTGGTGGCGACATCGAGGCCGAGCACCTCGGCGCGGCCCTCGGTGGCGGGGGACAGACCCAGAAGGATCTTGATCAGTGTGGACTTGCCGGCTCCATTGGCTCCGACGAGTCCGGTCACACCGGGCCCGACGTCCACGGAGAGCCGGTCAAGCGCGGTCACCCGGGGGAACCGCTTGCTCAGGCTTTCGGTCGCGATCACAGTCACGTCGTCGACGGTAGTGACCTGCGCCACGCGGGTCGTCACCCCACAGAGCCGTCTTGGTATCAGCCTCCAGATGTACGGGGCCCTAGGGGAACCCCTGCCTGAGAGTTACCACGACCCCTGTTTCCCACGGCCCCGGTTGTCCACAGGCCCGGTTGTCCACAGCCCCGAACCCGCCCCTTGACGCCGCCTCCGACTACTGTCACATTCGCCAGTGTCACCTTACGGACGCGTACCGCAGTCGATGGAGACGGGGCGGCATGACGACGGCAGTGAGCAGCGAACTCTCCGCTGAACTGGGCGGATTCAGGCGGGTCCAACAGCTCGCCTACGCGTGCGCGGAAGCCGTCGCGGCACGGCTGGAGCCGGGCGTCACCGAGCGCGAGGCGGCGCGGATGCAGCGCGTGTGGCTGCGCGAGCGCGGGGTGAAGGACTGGTTCCATCTCCCCTTCGCCTGGTTCGGCGACCGCACGGCGTTCGTGAACTTCCGCGTACCGCTCCAGTTCTTCCCGACCGACCGCCGCCTTGAGCCGGGAATGCCGTTCATCCTGGACATGGCCCCGGTGTACGAGGGCTTCACGGCCGACATCGGCTACTCGGGCTCCCTCGGCATCAACCCGGTGCAGGACCGGCTGATGGCCGACCTGGAGGTGCACCGCGAGCTCATCCTGGACTCGGTTCGCGAGCGGCGCCCGCTGCGCGAGATCTACGAGGACGTGGACCGCCTCATGGTCCGCCAGGGATACGCCAACCGGCACCGCGCCTACCCCTTCGGCGTGATCGCGCACAAGGTCGACCGCGTCCGGGAACGCCGCTGGTCACCGCACCTCTTCGGCTTCGGGACCCAGTCCCTGAAGGGCCTGGCCGCCGACGCCCTGCACGGCCACCGCGAAGGCTGGTCCCCGCTGTGGTCGCGGTACCGCTTCTCCGACCACCCGCCCCAGCCGGGGCTGTGGGCGGTCGAACCCCACCTGGGTTTCAGGGGTACGGGCGCGAAGTTCGAGGAGATCCTGGTCGTCACCGACTCCCGGGACCCCGAGCAGAGCGCCTTCTGGCTGGACGACGATCTGCCGCACGTGCGGCGCTGGGCGGAGGAGAAGTGACGGTGCTGAAAGGTGCGCGCGAGCGCCGGGTACGGACCGGCGGGATCGAGCTGTGCGTCGCCGAACTGGGCGACCCGTCGGCGCCGACGGTCGTCCTGGTGCACGGCTATCCGGACAGCAAGGAGGTGTGGTCCGAGGTCGCGCCCCGCCTCGCCGAACGCTTCCACGTCGTCCTCTACGACGTCCGCGGCCACGGCCGGTCCACGGCACCGCGGCCGCTGCGCGGCGGCTTCACCCTGGAGAAGCTGACGGACGACTTCCTGGCCGTCGCCGACGCGGTCAGCCCCCATCGGCCGGTGCACCTGGTGGGACACGACTGGGGCTCGGTCCAGGCCTGGGAGTTCGTCACCGTCCGGCGCACCGAGGGCCGCGTCGCCTCTTTCACCTCGATGTCCGGACCCTCCCTCGACCACCTCGGCCTCTGGATCGACACCCGCCTGCGGCGGCCCACCCCGCGCCGGGTCGCCCAACTCCTCGGCCAGGGCGCCCGGTCCTGGTACGTGTACGCCCTGCACACCCCCAAGCTGCCCGAACTGGCCTGGCGCGGCCCCCTCGGCAAACACTGGCCCCGCCTCCTGGAACGCGTCGAGAAGATCCCCGGCGGCACCTACCCGACCTCGTCCCTGCCCAAGGACGCGGCCCACGGGGCCTGGCTGTACCGCGACAATCTCCGCTCCCGACTGTGCCGCCCCCGCCGGGACGCCTACGCACACGCGCCCGTGCAGCTCATCACGCCCCTGAACGACGCGTTTCTGTCCGAGAAGCTCTACGACGACCTGGACCGTTGGGTCCCGCAGCTGACCCGGCGCACGCTCCCGGCCAAGCACTGGATCCCCCGCACCCGGCCCGACCGACTGGCGGCCTGGATCACGGAGTTCGTGACCTCCGTCGAGGGTGGCCGGCCGGACGTGTCGACGGCCACCGGGAAGTACGCCGACTGGTTCGGCGGGCAGCTCGTCCTGGTCACCGGCGCCGGCAGCGGCATCGGCCGGGCCACCGCGTTCGCCTTCGCCGAGGCCGGGGCGCGCGTGGTGGCCGTCGACCGGGACGCGGAGGCCGCCGCCCGTACCGCCGAACTGTCCCGCCTGCTCGGCGCCCCGCAGAGCTGGGCCGAGACGGTCGACGTCTCCGACGAGCAGGCCATGGAGAAACTCGCGGCCAAGGTCGCCGCCGAGTACGGCGTGGTCGACGTCCTGGTGAACAACGCCGGCATCGGACTGGGCGGCTCCTTCTTCGACACCACCCCCGAGGACTGGAAGAAGGTCCTCGACGTCAACCTGTGGGGCGTGATCCACGGCTGCCGGCTCTTCGGCCGGCAGATGACCGAGCGCGGCCAGGGCGGCCACATCGTCAACACCGCGTCGGCGGCGGCCTATCAGCCCTCCAAGGCGCTGTCCGCCTACGGCACCTCCAAGGCGGCCGTGCTGATGCTGAGCGAGTGCCTGCGCGCGGAGCTGGCCGGTCAGGGCATCGGGGTGAGCGCGATATGCCCCGGCTTCGTCAACACCAACATCACCTCCACCGCCCGCTTCGCCGGGGTCGACGCCGAGGAGGAGAAGCGCCGCCAGAAGCGGACCGCCCGGCTGTACGGGCTGCGGAACTACCCGCCGGAGAAGGTCGCGGACGCGATCCTGCGGGCGGTCGTGCGCAACGAGGCCGTGGTCCCGGTGACACCCGAAGCCCGCGGTGCCCGCCTGCTGTCCCGCCTGGCGCCCGGCGCGCTACGGGCGATCGCACGGCTGGAGCCACCGCTGTGAGCCACCGGATCGCACCCCGCAGGGTGGCCTTCGACTGGTCGCGCACGCCTTTGCACTGGATCCCCGGCGAGCCGACCGCGACCCATGTCATCAACGTGCTGCATCTGCTGCTGCCCGCGGGGGAGCGGTGGTTCGTGAAGGTCTTCAAGGAAGCCCTCCCCCTGGTCCGCGACCCCGAACTGCTCGCCGAGGTCAAGGGGTTCATGGGCCAGGAGGCCACCCACAGTGTCCAGCACACCCACGTCCTGGACCATCTGGCCGCCCAGCGACTCGACACCACGGACTTCACCCGATACGTCGACCTCCTCTTCGAACGACTCCTCGGCGAACGGCCGCCGCTCGGGGCTCCGATATCCCCGCGGGAGTGGCTGCGCTTCCGGCTCGCGGTCGTCGCGGCGATCGAACAGTTCACGGCGGTGCTCGGCGACTGGGTCCTGACCGCCGAGGGCCTGGACCGGGCCGAGGCCGACGAGGTCATGCTCGACCTGCTGCGCTGGCACGGAGCCGAGGAGGTCGAACACCGCGCGGTCGCCTTCGACATGTACCAGCACTGCGCCGGCACCGGCGCACCCCGATATGCCCGTCGCGTCGCCGGCATGGCCGTCACCGCCCCGGTGATGCTCGGCCTGTGGGTGTGGGGGACGGCATACCTGATACGCCACGACCCCCAGCTCGCGGGACGGGTGCGCTACTCGCTCGCCGAGCACGACAGAGCGATACGGAAGGGCCTCCTGCCCGCCTGGCGGGAGCTGGGGGCGGCGGTGCCGCGGTATCTCCGCAGGTCGTACCACCCGTCCCGGGAAGGGTCGTTGAGCAGGGCCGTGGCGTATCTGAAGCGGTCACCGGCGGCGAGGGCGGCCACGTGAGCGGGGCGGCGAAGGGCACCGGCCCCGTCCGCCCGGCCGAGGCGTCCGCGGGGCGTGTTCCGGCCGGTCCCCCCGCCTACCGGATAGAGGACCTGGCCCACTTCAGCGGCGCCACCGTCCGTACCATCCGCGCCTACCAGGACCGCGGCCTGCTCCCCCGCCCCGAACGCCGCGGCCGGGCCAACCTCTACTCCGGTGCCCATCTCGCGCGTCTGCACCAGATCGCCGGTCTGCTCGACCGCGGGTACACCCTGGCGTCCATCAAGGAGCTGCTGGAGGCGTGGGACGCGGGCCGCGGGCTGGGCGGGGTGCTCGGGCTGGTCGCCGAGGTCGACGGTCCGTGGACCGACGAGGAGGCGGTACGCATCTCGCGTGCCGAGCTGGAGGAGCGGTTCGGCGGCACCCCGGACGACGCGGCGGTCGCCGAGGCCGTGGAGCTGGGCGTACTGGAGCCGGTGCCCGGCGACGACGACTCCTTCATCGTACCGAGCCCCCAAGAGCTGGCCGTGGCCGTCGAGTTGCACGCCGCGGGGGTGCCGCTGTCCGCGATCTCGGGCCATCTGCGGGAGTTGAGGGGGCAGGTCGAGCACATCGCCGCGCGTTTCCTGGAGTTCACCACCGAGCACGTCTTCGCCCGCTACCTCGAAGGACCCCACCACCTGACCGACGCGGACGCGGCCGCGGCGGCCTCACTGGTACGACGGCTGCGGCCACTCGCGCAGCAGACGGTGGACGCCGAACTCGCACGGGCGATGCGGTTGTTGGCCGTACGGCAGCTGCGGCAGCACCTCGGGAGCGAGGAGCCCGCGCAGACCCGCCCGATGTCACGTTCCGTGTCCGTCTCCGAGGAGACAATGCGGGAGGTGGAGCGGTTGGTTGGGGCGGAGAGGGCGGCGGAGTTCATCGGGCTGGCGGCTGAACGGGAGGTGAGGGCAAGGGCGTTGGATGCGCTCACGTCAAATGCGGTGCCCCCTGACGATCTTGACGAAGAGGGCTGACATGTCGGGGAGTTGTCCACAGAACTGCCAAGTAGCCTGTGGATAACTACAGTTGGTTGTGGATCAAACATCGACCGCAAAACAAAATGCGTGATGCGCGTCTCCCCCGTCATCCTGATCGGATGGATGAAAGACGCACCGTGAAGGTGTCGAAGTACCTGTCCAAGCATCTGCGTCACCAGCCCGAGCGCATTGGGCTCCGCCTCGACGAGGCCGGCTGGGTCGAGATCGACACGCTGATCGCCGCGGCCACCGCACACGGGTTCCGGTTCACCCGCGAGGAACTGGACCACGTCGTCGCCGCCAACGACAAGCAGCGCTTCGCGGTCGACGGCAGCCGGATCCGGGCCAGCCAGGGCCACAGCGTCGAGGTGGACCTCGGACTGGCACCGGCGGCTCCGCCGCCGTACCTCTACCACGGGACCGTGGACCGCCACCTGGACGCGATCCGCGCCGAGGGCCTGCGGCCCATGAACCGGCACGACGTGCACCTCTCGCCCGACCGGGAGACGGCGACCCGCGTCGGCGCCCGCCGCGGCCGTCCGGTCGTGCTGTCCGTGGACACGGGCGCCATGCACCGCGACGGCCATGTCTTCCGCGTGAGCGCCAACGGGGTGTGGCTCACCAAGGCCGTGCCGCCCGGCTACCTGCGGTTTCCCGAGCGCCACTGACCCTCGGTCCGCCATCATCAGTGGTATGGACCACTTTCCCTCCACGGAGTCCGCCGTCACCGCCCTGCGCCTCCTCGCCGCCGAATACGGGCGCGAGATCGAGGTCACGCACGACATAGGCGCCGACCGGACCTCCCGCCGCACCTCCGCGGGCGTCGGCGTCACCACCGACCCGGACGGATCCCTGCCGCACGAGGCGTTCGTCGAGTTCGGCGGAGCGCCCCGGGTGAGCGTGCGGCTCTACCCGGACGACGACGCGCTGATCGAGGTCGAGGGCGTGGAGTGCCCCGACGTGGCGCGCGACGACGTACCCGCCTTCCTCCGCTCCGTCTTCGACGACCTGGCCTACGTCAAGGGCCGTCGCTTCCCGCCGGGCTACTTCCTGATCGTGCCGCTGCCGGGCGACCGTACGCACAAGGAGTGGATGCCGGTGATCAACCTCAGTCCGTGGCTGAGCGGGCGCGCGCGATGACGGTCCGTGACTGTTTCACGTGAAACACCTCCGGAACGCATACGCTCGGTGCCATGAGTCTGCGTCTGAGCACCGTGATCCTCCCGTACCGCCGCTGGCACGAGGGGAGTCGCGAGGCATGGCAACGCGCGGAGCAGCTCGGCTTCCACACCGCCTACACCTACGACCACCTGTCCTGGCGCAGCTTTCGGGACGGACCGTGGTTCGGAGCCGTCCCCACACTGACCGCGGCCGCCGGAGTCACCGACCACCTGCGCCTGGGCACCCTGGTCACCTCGCCGAACTTCCGGCACCCGGTGACCCTCGCCAAGGAACTGATCTCCCTCGACGACATCTCCGGCGGCCGGGTCACCCTGGGCATCGGCGCGGGCGGCACCGGCTTCGACGCCACCGCGCTCGGGCAGGAGCCATGGACCCCGCGGGAGCGGGCCGACCGGTTCGGGGAGTTCGTGCCGCTGCTCGACCGTCTGCTGACCGAGGACTCCGTGTCGTACGAGGGCGACTTCTACTCGGCGCACGAGGCCCGCAACATCCCCGGGTGTGTGCAGCGGCCCCGGCTGCCCTTCGCCATCGCGGCGACCGGTCCGCGCGGGCTCGGGCTCGCCGCGCGGTACGGACAGGCGTGGGTGACCACCGGCGACCCACGGCTGTACGAGAACGGCACACCTGACCAGTCGGTTCAAGCCATTCGCGGGCAGCACGAGAAGCTGGCCGACGCGTGCGCCGCGCTGGGGCGGGACGTCAGCGGCATGGACCGGATCCTGCTCACCGGGTTCACGCCCGACCGCCGCCGTCCACTCGGGTCCCTCGACGCGTTCGTGGACTTCGCGGGCAGGCACCGGGAGATCGGCTTCACGGAGATCGTGATCCACTGGCCCGTTCCGGACTCGGACTTCGCCGCCGACGAGAAGATCTTCGAGCAGATCGCCATGGAAGCACCGGCTCAACTGCGCTGACAGCGCCGACGAACGCGCAGGTGGGGGCGGTATCTCCTCAGATGTGCGGACGCCCGCACGGCCGTGCGGGCCATCTGAAGGACAATGGGCGGGTGACCTCAGCGACTCGACAGCCCGAGACCCCGGCCGCCACCGTCCCGCCGCGACTGATAGCCACCGACCTGGACGGCACCCTCCTGCGCGACGACAAATCGGTCTCCCCGCGCACGGTCGCGGCCCTCGCCGCCGCCGAGGAGGCGGGCATCGAGGTCTTCTTCGTCACCGGGCGTCCGGCACGCTGGATGGACGTCGTCAGCGACCACGTCCACGGCCACGGCCTGGCCATCTGCGGCAACGGCGCCGCGGTCGTCGACCTGCACGGCGGGCCCGGTGCCCACCGCTTCGTGAAGGTGCGGGAACTGGAGCGGGAGAACGCCCTCGACGCCGTACGGCTGCTGCGCGAGGCCGCGCCGGGCACGGTCTACGCCGTCGAGCAGACCTTCGGCTTCCACCAGGAGCCCGCCTATCCGAAGCTGCACATGGAGATCCCCGACGAGCTCCAGCCCGCCGAGGACCTGTTGGCGCCGGACGGTCCCGGGGCCGCAGAGCCGGTCCTCAAGATCCTCGCCTACCACCCCACGCTCGACCCGGACGCCTTCCTCACCCTCGCCCGGCTGGCCATCGGCGAGCGTGCCAACGTGACCCGTTCCAGCCCCAGCGCCCTGCTGGAGATCAGCGGACCCGGCGTCTCCAAGGCCAGCACGCTCGCGCTGTGCTGCGCCGAACGCGGTATCTCGCACGAGGAGGTCGTCGCCTTCGGTGACATGCCCAACGACGTCGAGATGCTCACCTGGGCCGGCCGGTCGTACGCGATGGGCAACGCGCACCCGGATGTGATCGCCGCCGCGTCGGGCCGGACGGTCGCCAACAACGAGGACGGGGTCGCGGTCGTGATCGAGCGGCTCGTGGCCGAGCGCGGATAGCGGCGCCGGCGACTCACCCCAGTACCACTCCCCGAGCCGACAGCCACGGCACCGGGTCCACGCCCGAACCCATCTCCGGGGTGACCCGCACCTCGAAGTGCAGGTGCGGGCCCGTGGAGTTGCCGGTCGTGCCCGACTGTCCGATCCACTGCCCGGGCGTGACCCGGTCGCCCTGGTCGACGGTGACGGCGGCGAGATGGGCGTACTGCGTGTAATAGCCGCCCGCGTGCTCGACGACGATCTCGATGCCGAAAGCGCCCCCGCACGACACCTTCACCACACGGCCCGTGCCGACCGCGCGCACCGGCGTGCCGATCGGCACCGCGAAGTCCTGCCCGGTGTGCCGGTTCGCCCACCGGGCGCCGCCGCTGCCGAAGCCGGAGGACAGCGCGTACGTCTCCACCGGGGCGAGCCACGCGCTCGTCACAGCCGACCGCGGCTGGTTCAGGCGGACGGCACCACGGCAGGCACCGGCCGCGACCGAGGCGTCGGCCTGCCCCTGCAACTGCCACCGCGCCTGTTCGAGCTTCGACTCGATGTCTCGCTTGAGATCCGCCAGTTCGGTGTTCCGCTTCTCCAGCTCCTGCCAGGCGGCAGCCGCCTTCGCCTCGTCCGCGGCCAGGCGGGACTCGGCGCGGCGGCTCTTGTCGATCGAGTTGTTGACGGCGAGCTGCGTCTGGGAGAACACGTGCTGACCCCGCATCAGCTCGTCCGGGCTGCCCGCGAGGATGATCTGCGCGGTCAGCGGCAGACCGCCACCGCTGCGGTACTGGGCCCGCGCGATCCGGCCCAGGTCCTCGTGCAGGACGGCGATCTCCCGCCGCTCGCGGTCGAGCAGCGCCTCGGCTCTCAGGGCCTGTGCCCGCTGCGCCTCGGCCTCGGTCCGCCCCTGCTCGTACTGTCGCGTCGCCACGGCCGCGTCCTCGTACAGCCGGGCCACCTGCGCGCTGACCCCCACATCGGTTGCTCCGTGGCTGCCTGCGCCGTCGTTGTCGGCGGCATCGGTGGTGTCGGTGGGCCGGGCCGCGAGCACGGCGAACGCGCACAGCAGCGCCGGAACGAGCAGCGGGTGACGGCGAGGTGAGCGCATGTCAGCGATCGTGACCCGGGCAAGGGGGCGCGGTCCTGTTCAAGTCGTACGGGTGGGGGACCGGTTGCGGCAGATGGGTCAGTGAGGCCATGCCGCGGAGTGAGCCGGTGCGGGGTCAGTGCGGTGCCTGCCACACCACCGTCGTACCGCCGCCGTCCTTCCCGATGCCGGGGCCGTGGCGGCTGTCTCCGCCGAGGGACTCCGCGCGCCGCCGGAGGTTCCGCAGTCCGCTGCGCCGGCCGCCCTCGGGGATGCCGACACCGTCGTCCGCGACGGTCAGCCGCACTCCGGGCCGTCCGTCCGGCAGCGTCACGGTCGCATCCACGACGACGTCGATCCGCAGGGCCCCGGCGTGCCGGAAGGCGTTGGAGAGCGCCTCGCGCAGGGCAGCGATGAGGTTCTTGCCGGTGGCGTCTCCGACGACGCTGTCGACCGGGCCGACGAAGCGGTACGAGGGCGTGAAGCCGAGCGGCACGGCGGCCGTGGTGATCTCGCGCAGCACGCGCGTGCGCAGTCCCGCCGGGGTCTCGGAGGGCTCCTGCTGGAGCGCGAAGATCGCGGTGCGGATCTCCTGGATGGTGACGTCCAGTGCGTCGACGGCCTTGGCCACACCGTCGCGCACCTCGGGCACGAGCGACCGGCGCTGTGCGCTCTCCAGCATCATCCCGGTGCTGAACAGCCGTTGGATGACGAGGTCGTGCAGGTCGCGGGCGATACGGTCGCGGTCCTCGAACACCGCCAGCCGCTCGCGGTCGCGCTGTGCCTCGGCCATCTTCAGCGCGAGCGCGGCCTGCGAGGCGAACTGGACCGCAAGGGCCCGCTCCGCCTCCGTGAACGGCCGCTCCCCGCGTGCGCGGGGCGTGACGAGACCGCCCAGGACCCGGCCGTCGCTCTGCAGGGGCAGCATCATGATCGGGCCGTAGTGTCCCGCGGGACCGGTGGCCAGGCGCGGGTCGGCGGCCGCGTCCTCGACGAACACGGCCCGACCGTCCAGGAGTTCGGCGACGATCTCGTTCTCGGGGCCGATCACCCTGCCGAGCGCGTTCGAGGGCCGGTCCGCGGACACGGCGACGATCTCCAGACCGCCCTCGTCGGCGGGCAGCAGCACGATCCCGGCGGCAGAACCGGACAGCCGGCGCGTCTGCTCGGCCACCACCTGGAGGGCGTCGTCGGCGTCGCCGCCGGACAACAGGGCGGTCGTGACGGCCACCGACCCGTCGATCCAGCGTTCGCGCTGCTGGGCCGCCTCGTACAGCCGGGCGTTTCCGATGGCGATACCGGCTTCCGTGGCCAGCACCCGCACCATGTCGAGGTCCTCGTCGTCGAAGGACGCGCCACCGCGCTTCTCCGTCAGGTACAGGTTCCCGAAGATCTCGCCTTGGACGCGGATGGGAACGCCGAGGAAGCCGCGCATCGGCGGATGGTGCTCGGGGAAACCGCACACGCGCGGGTCCTCGCCGAGGTCCGCGAGCCGGACCGGCTCCGGGTCACGGATCAGCGCCCCCAGCAGACCCTTGCGTCCGTCGGGCAGCCGTCCGATCCGCCGCGCGGTCGCCGTGCCGACCCCGCGGAAGACGAAGTCGTCGAGACCGTCCCCGTCCTCGGCGACCACACCGAGGGCCGCGTAGCGGGCACCGGTCAGGGCCGCGGCCGTCTCACAGATGCGTTCCAGCGTGGAGTGCAGCTCCAGACCGCTGCCGACGGACCGCATCGCCTCCAGCAGCCGTGGCACCCGCGCCGCCGGCCGGGCCGGCAGGTCCAGGGCAGGGGAGGGCGAGGGGACTCCGGAGGACGGGGCGGCAGACATGCACCGAGCCTAATTAGTCCCCTTTGGTACGGAAAGTCGAGCCGGACGGGCGGCACATCGCGCACGGGGACGCGTGCTCACTGGGGTGAGCGCCCACCGGAGTACGTACTCGCCGGGATGCGCACTCATCGGGGCGCGTGCTCGCCGGGATGCGCACTCACCGCACCCCGACCAGCAGATCCGCCGCCTCCTCCCGCTCCGCCATCCCCCGCAACGGCCCTTCCACAGCCGCCAGCTCGGCATACGTCCCGCGCTGCACCACCCGTCCCCGGTCCAGCACGATCACCTCGTCCACCGCCGCCAGGCCGGCCAGCCGGTGGGTGATGAGCAGGGTCGTACGGCCCTCGGTGGCGGCCAGCAGATCGGCGGTCAGCGCGTCGGCCGTCGGCAGGTCCAGGTGCTCGGCGGGCTCGTCGAGCACGAGGACGGGGAAGTCGGCCAGCAACGCCCGGGCCAGCGCCAGCCGCTGCCGCTGTCCCCCCGACAAGCGTGCTCCGTGCTCGCCGACGAGCGTGTCCAGGCCGTCGGGCAGACCCTCGGCCCAGTCCAGCAGCCGGGCCCGTGCGAGCGCGTCACACAGCTCGTCCTCGGTCGCGTCCTTCCGGGCGAGCAGCAGGTTCTCGCGCACCGAGCTGTCGAAGAGGTGCGCGTCCTGCGCACACAGCCCGACGAGCCGTCGTACGTCGTCGCCGTCCAGCGCGTTCGCGTCCACACCGCCCAGCGTGTACGAGCCGGAGTCCGCGTCCAGGAAGCGCAGCAGCGTCTGGGCGAGCGTCGTCTTGCCGGATCCGGACGGTCCGACCACGGCGACCCTGCGGCCCTTCTCCAGAGTCAGATCGAGTCCGGTGAGCGCGTCGCGGTCCTGCCCGGCATGACGGGCGTCCAGGCCCCTGACCACCACCGGGAAGGGCGACGCGGGCGCCTGCCGGGGCCGCTCCGGTTCCCGCACGGGCTCGGGCGCGTCCAGAACCTCGTACACCCGCTCCGCGCTACGGCGCACCCGCTGCCGGTACTGAACCGCGAGCGGCAGACCGAGAACGGCCTCGAAGGCGGCCAGCGGAGTGAGAACGACGACGGCCATGGCGATACCACCCAGCCGTCCGGCGGCCACCGCCTGGGCGCCGACGAGCGCGGTCGCGGCGACGGTCAGACCGGAGAACAGCGCGGTGAGCCCGTCGCCGAGCGCGGTGGCGGTGGCGGCACGCGAGGCGATCCGGGTGAGCGTCCCGTCGGCCCGCCGCGCCTCGGCGGTACGTCCGGACAGGGCGCCGGCGACGGTCAACTCAGCGGTCCCGGTGAGCAGATCGGTCACCCGTGTCGCCAGCACGCCCCGAGCGGGGGCCAGCCTGCGCTCGGAGCGCCGGGCCACCGCACCGGTGAGCATGGGAACACCGGCACCGGCCGCGAGCAGCCCGACGGCGAGGACCGCCCCGGCCTCCGGAAGCAGCCAGGCGGTGAAGCCCACGGACGCGGCGGACACGGCCACGGCGGCACCGGCGGGCAGCAGCCAGCGCAGCCAGTAGTCCTGAAGGGCGTCCACGTCGGTGACGAGCCGGGAGAGCAGATCGCCGCGGCGGGCGCGCCGCAGTCCGGCGGGCGCCAGCCGCTCCAGGCGCCAGTAGACGGCGACCCGGGTCTCGGCCAGCATCCGCAGCACCGCGTCGTGCGACACGAGCCGTTCCGCGTACCGGAAGACGGCCCGGCCGATGCCGAAGGCGCGCGTCGCCGTGACGGCCACCATCAGATACAGCACGGGCGGCTGCTGCGAGGCCCGCGAGATGAGCCACCCGGAGGTGGCCATGAGACCGACGGCACTGCCGAGCGCGAGGCTGCCGAGCAGCAGGGCGAGGGCGAGCTGTCCGCGTCGGGGCCCGGACATGGCACGGACGCGCACGAGAACGCCTCGGGCGCCCGCCACGGGCTTCGCCGTCTCGATGGTGCTCGTCGCGTGCGCGGTCGGCACGGGAGCGGGACCGGCCTCCGTCTCGATCGGACGCGCCTCGGCCGCCGTGCCCCCGGTCTCCGGTTGGGCGGGGGAGACGGCCGGTTCCTCCAGCCGCACCACCCGGTCCGCGACTTCCAGCCGCACCACCCGGTCCGCCACCTCCAGCAGCGCCGGCCGGTGCACCACCAGCAGCACGGTCCGTCCCACCGCCAGCCGCCGTACCGCCGCCACGATCTCCGCCTCGGTCGCCCCGTCGAGGGCCGCCGTCGGCTCGTCGAGCAACAGCACCGGCCGATCGGCGAGGAACGCCCGGGCCAGCGCGAGCCGCTGCCGCTGCCCCGCGGACAGACCGGCCCCGTCCTCGCCGAGCACCGTGCCGACACCCTCGGGCAGCGCGTCCACGAACTCCAGCGCACCCGCGTCACCCAACGCCCGCCGCACGTCGAGGTCGTCGGCGTCGGGCCGGGCGAGCCGCACGTTCTCGGCGATCGTCCCGGCGAACAGGTGCGGCCGTTGCGGCACCCAGGCGATCCGCGACCTCCACTGCTCCAGGTCCGCGTCGGCGAGATCGACTCCCCCGACCAGGACCCGGCCCTCGGCGGGCCGCACGAACCCCAGCAGGACGTTCAGCAGCGTCGACTTTCCCGCGCCGCTCGGCCCGACGAGCGCGACCGTCTCCCCGGGTTCCACGGCGAAGGACACATCCGCGAGAGCGTCCCCGGACCGGCCGGGGTACCGGACGGTGACCCCGTCGAAGGCCACGGCGCCCGTCGCCACGGCAGCGGTGCCCGAGGCCGGCACCGGCGTCTCCAGCACCGCGAAGATCTCCTCGGCGGCTGCCAGGCCCTCCGCCGCCGCGTGGTACTGCGCCCCGACCTGGCGCAACGGCAGATACGCCTCGGGTGCCAGCACCAGGATGACCAGACCGATGTACAGGTCCATCTCGCCGTGGACGAGCCGCATGCCGATCGTGACGGCGACCAGCGCCACCGACAGCGTCGACAGCAGTTCCAGCGCGAAGGAGGAGATGAAGGCGATCCGCAGCGTCCGCATGGTCGCCCGCCGGTACTCGCCGGTGATGCGCCGGATCGACTCGGCCTGCGCCTTGGCCCGGCCGAACACCTTCAGGGTCGGCAGACCCGCGACCACATCCAGGAAGTGCCCCGACAGCCGGGACAGCAGCTGCCATTGACGGTCCATCCGGGACTGCGTGGCCCAGCCGATCAGCACCATGAAGATCGGGATGAGCGGCAGGGTGCCGACGATGATGGCCGCCGAGACCCAGTCCTCGGTCACGATCCGCGCCAGCACCGCCACCGGCACGACCACCGCGAGCCCCAACTGCGGCAGATAGCGCGAGAAGTAGTCGTCGAGGGCGTCGACTCCCCGCGTGGCCAGGGCGACCAGCGATCCGGTCCGCTGCCCGCTCAGCCACCCGGGACCCAGCGCGACGGCACGCTCCAGCAGCCGCCCCCGCAGCTCCGACTTCACCGAGGCGCTCGCCCGGTGGGCGGCGAGTTCGGTGAGCCAGGAGACGAGCCCCCGGCCGGCGGCCACAGCCACCAACAGCAGCAAGGGGGTGCGGAGTTCGGTGACGGACATGCCGTGCTGGAAGGCGCCCACCACGACTTCGGCTATGAGCATCGCCTGCGCGATGACCAGCACGGCGCCGACGACACCCAGACCGACGACGGCCCCCATGAAGAGACGGGTGGCGCGGGCGTATCGAAGAAGACGCGGATCGATTGGTTTCACGTGAAACATGCCCTTCGGCCCAGTGGGGTGTGTTTCACGTGAAACACACCCCCGTCGGACTCAGTGCGCGGCGTCGGCGGCGAGGTGCTGTGTGCCGATCCGCTTGCGGAAGACCCAGTAGGTCCAACCCTGGTAGAGCATGACGATCGGCGTGGCGATCACCGCGCACCAGGTCATGATCTTCAGGGTGTAGGGGCTCGACGAGGCGTTGCTGACCGTGAGGCTCCAGTCCGCGTTGAGCGAGGACGGCATGACGTTCGGGAAGAGCGTCAGGAAGAGCATCGCCACGGCGGCCACGATGGTGAGGCCGGACAGGGCGAACGACCAGCCCTCACGCCCGGCCTGGTTGGCGATGAGCGCCGCGACCAGCGAGGCTACCGCCACGACGAGCGCGACCAGGCTCTTGCCGTCACCGCTGTCCACCTGGGTCCACAGCAGGAAGAGCGACGCCAGCACGGCCGCGGCGAGACCGACGCCCAGCGCCAGCTTCCGCGCCCGCTCCCGGATCTCCCCCACGGTCTTGAGCGCCGTGAACACCGTGCCGTGGAAGGTGAACAGCGTCAGCGTCACCAGTCCGCCGAGGAGCGCGTACGGGTTGAGCAGGTCCCCGACCGTACCGACGTACTCGAAGTTCTTGTCGATCTTCACGCCGTGCACGATGTTGCCGAAGGCCACACCCCACATGAACGCCGGGATCAGCGAGGTCCAGAAGATCGCGTTCTCCCAGTTGCGCTGCCACTTGTCCTCGGGCCGCTTCACCCGGTACTCGAAGGCGACACCCCGGACGATCAGACAGACCAGAATGAGCAGCAGGGGCAGATAGAACCCCGAGAAGAGGGTGGCGTACCACTCGGGGAAGGCGGCGAAGGTCGCACCGCCGGCCGAGAGGAGCCAGACCTCGTTGCCGTCCCAGACGGGACCGATGGTGTTGATCAGCACCCGCTTCTCGGGCCGGTTGCGGGCCAGCAGCTTGGTCAGGACGCCGACTCCGAAGTCGAAGCCCTCCAGGAAGAAGTAGCCGGTCCACAGGACCGCGATGAGTACGAACCAGACGTCGTGAAGTTCCATGACTCGATCTCCCTCGGCCTAGTACGAGAAGGCCATCGGCTTGTCGGCGTCACGGAGGTCGCCGCCGATCTTCGTGGGCGGGTTGAGGTCGGCCTCGGTGAGCTCGGGCGGGCCCGCCTTGATGTACTTCGCCAGCAGCTTGACCTCGATGACGGCGAGGATGGCGTACAGGCTGGTGAAGACGATCATCGAGGTGATGATCTCGCCCTGGGAGACACCGGGGGAGACCGCGTCGCGGGTCTGGAGGACGCCGTAGACGACCCAGGGCTGGCGGCCCATCTCGGTGAAGATCCAGCCCCAGGAGTTGGCGATCAGCGGGAAGCCCATGGTCAGGACGGCGATGCGCCAGTACCACTTGGTCAGCTTCGGACCGAGGGCCTTCTTGGCCCTGGGAAGCAGCACCAGATGCGGCACCTCGTCGTCGCCGACCCGCAGCTGCTGCGGGAGCAGGAACTTCTTACGGGTCAGCCAGAGTCCGAGCATGCCGATCGCGAAGGACGTCATGCCGAAGCCGATCATCCAGCGGAAGCCCCAGTAGGCGACGGGGATGTTGGGCCGGTAGTCGCCGGGCCCGAACTTCTCCTGCTCGGCCTTGTTGACGTCGTTGATGCCGGGGACGTACGAGGTGAAGTCGTCCTTGGCGAGGAAGGACAGCAGGCCCGGGATCTCGATGGCGACCTTGTTGTGGCCCTTGTCGACGTCACCGACGGCGAAGATCGAGAAGGGCGCCGGCTTCTCGCCGTCCCACAGTGCCTCGGCGGCGGCCATCTTCATCGGCTGCTGCTGGTACATGATCTTGCCGAGGGTGTCACCGCTGATCGCGGTGAGCATGCCGCCGATGACGACGGTGACCAGACCGAGCCGCAGCGAGGTCTTCATGTCACTGATGTGCTTCTTGCGCAGCAGGTGGAACGCGGAGACGCCGACCATGAAGGCGCCGCCGGTGAGGAACGCGGCGGAGAGGGTGTGGAAGGCCTGGGCCAGCGCGGTGTTCTGGGTCAGTACCAGCCAGAAGTCGGTGAGTTCGGCCCGCCCCTTCGCCTCGTTGATCCGGTAGCCGACGGGGTGCTGCATCCACGAGTTGGCCGCGAGGATGAAGTACGCCGACAGGATCGTGCCGATCGAGACCATCCAGATGCAGGCCAGATGGATCTTCTTGGGCAGCTTGTCCCAGCCGAAGATCCACAGCCCGATGAAGGTGGACTCGAAGAAGAAGGCGATCAGGGCCTCGAACGCGAGCGGGGCACCGAACACGTCGCCGACGAAGCGCGAGTAGTCGGACCAGTTCATGCCGAACTGGAACTCCTGCACGATGCCGGTGACCACTCCCATCGCGATGTTGATCAGGAAGAGCTTGCCCCAGAACTTGGTGGCCCTGAGGTACTTCTCCTTCTCCGTGCGCACCCATGCGGTCTGGAGGCCGGCCGTGAGAGCCGCCAGCGAGATCGTCAGGGGAACGAAGAGAAAGTGGTAGACGGTCGTGATGCCGAACTGCCAGCGCGCCAGGGTCTCCGGCGCCAAAGCCAGGTCCACGTCACCGCTCCTTACTCAGCCGCTTGTGAAAGCGTTCACATTCACAAGCAATTATGACGCACGGGGGTTCGACATGCGAAGGGGGCCCCCGCTTCTCTTCGGGAGCCCCCTGAAACGCCTCTGACCTGCTAAAACAGGGCCGAAGGCGCTACAGCTCCTTACGGAAGCCCTCGGCCGCCTTCAGGAAGATGTCGTTAGCCTCACACTCGCCGACCGTGACGCGCACGCCCTCACCCGGGAACGGGCGGATCACCACACCGGCCTGCTCGCACGCCGCCGCGAAGTCCACTGTGCGCTCCCCCAACCGCAGCCACACGAAGTTGGCCTGGGTCTCCGGCACCGTCCAGCCCTGGGCGCGCAGCCCGTCGACCACCCGGATGCGCTCACAGACCAGCGAGCCGACACGGCCGAGCAGTTCGTCCTCGGCGCGCAGCGAG
This sequence comes from Streptomyces lincolnensis, assembly GCF_001685355.1. GTDB lineage: Bacteria > Actinomycetota > Actinomycetes > Streptomycetales > Streptomycetaceae > Streptomyces > Streptomyces lincolnensis. The sequence continues at coordinate 5,029,990 of NZ_CP016438.1, forward strand.
GCGATGGCCGCCTCCTGTGCGAGTTGGCTCACACCGAAGGGCACGGCCGTCTTGCGCAGTGCCGCCGCCACCGGCTCGTGGGCGATCGCGAAGCCGACCCGCAGCCCGGCCAGGCCATACGCCTTGGAGAAGGTGCGCAGCACACAGACGTTGGGCCGGTCCCGGTACAGCGTCACGCCGTCCGGCACCTCGGCGTCGCGAATGAACTCGCGGTACGCCTCGTCCAGCACCACCAGCACATCGGCGGGCACCCGGTCGAGGAACCGTTCCAGCTCGGCCCGCCGCACGACCGTGCCCGTCGGGTTGTTGGGGTTGCAGACGAAGATCAGCCGGGTCCGCTCGGTGATCGCGTCGGCCATCGCATCGAGGTCGTGCACATCGCCCGAGGTCAGCGGTACCTGCACCGCCGTGGCACCGCTGACGCGCGTGATGATCGGGTACGCCTCGAAGGACCGCCAGGCGTAGATCACCTCGTCGCCGGGGCCGGCCGTCGACTGCACCAACTGCTGGGCGACACCAACCGAGCCGGTGCCGGTGGCCAGATGGGTGAGCGGCACACCGAAGCGCTCGGACAGCTCGTTCATCAGGCCCGTGCACGCCATGTCCGGGTAGCGGTTGAACGAGGAGACGGCCGCCGTCACGCTCTCCATCACGCCGGGCAGGGGCGGATACGGGTTCTCGTTGGAGGACAGCTTGTAGGCCACGGGGCCACCTGCCGCGGCGGGCCTGCCCGGCTTGTAGGTGGGGATACCCTCCAGCTCGGCGCGCAGCTTGGGGCTCGTCTCGCTCACCGCAGTCCTCCTCGTGACCACCACCGGATTCCAATACTCCTCACCTTATGAGGATTCGGCCCCGGTGCGTACCGGCGGGAACGAGCGGGAACGCGTCGAGCACACACCCCTTCCGTCACACCCGCATCAGGGGCATCGCCGTACGAAGCCCGACGAATCGGGGGGCGCGGCCACATATATCTACGCGCCGGTGGCTCACGCCGTGGCGCGCATCCCTCGTGAAGGTGAGTTGAGACCTCTTCGAGACATCCGCGACTTGGCAGGCCGGTGCGCACCGACAAGTCACGTCCTGGTGTCTGATCATCCAACTGCCTAACTTTCCAAGGAAATTGACACCCCGTGACCTTGCAGAAACGTGCCTGTCAACGCGTGCATATGCGTCCGCCCTACCCCACCGCATGAGCCCTACTATCGGCTCGCCATGACAGCAGCAGGGAAGCACCAGGTGAGCCGCGCGGAAACCTCACGTCGAGGCAGCCGGCCGGGGCGGGCAGGAATCAGAGACGTGGCCGCCGCCGCCGGAGTCTCCATCACGACCGTCTCCGATGCCCTCAACGGCAAGGGCCGGCTCCCGGACGCCACCCGACGCCATGTCCGCGAGGTCGCCGACCGGCTGGGCTATCGCCCGTCGGCCGCCGCCCGAACCCTCCGTACCGGCAAGTCCGGACTGATCGGTCTGACCGTGACGACGTACGGGGATGAACCTTTCACCTTCACCGAATTCGCCTACTTCGCCGAGATGGCGCGAGCCGCCACCTCCGCCGCGCTCGCCCGCGGCTACGCCCTCGTCATCCTCCCCGCGACCTCGCGCCACGACGTCTGGTCGAACGTCGCCCTCGACGGCACGGTCGTCATCGACCCGTCCGACCAGGACCCGGTCGTCAGTGAACTGGTCCGGCAGGGCTTACCGGTCGTCTCCGACGGCCGCCCGGCCGGCACACTGCCGGTCACCGCCTGGGTCGACAACGACCACGAGGCCGCCGTCCTCGGCATCCTCGACCACCTGGCCGACGCCGGCGCCCGCCGCATCGGTCTGCTCACCGGAACCACCACGGACACCTACACCCACCTCTCGACCACCGCATATCTGCGCTGGTGCGAGCGCGTGGGCCAGGATCCGGTCTACGAGGCCTACCCGGCGCACGATCCGTGCGCGGGCGCCGTCGCCGCCGACCGGCTGCTCGCCCGGCCCGACCGGCCGGACGCGGTCTACGGCCTGTTCGACCCGAACGGCACCGACCTGCTCGCCGCCGCCCGGCGCTACGGACTGCGCGTACCGGACGACCTGCTTCTGGTCTGTTGCAGCGAATCCACCGTGTACGCCAGCACCGAGCCGCCCATCACCACCCTCTCCCTGAAGCCGCGCCGCATCGGCACCGCGGTGGTCCAGCTCCTCATCGACGCCATCGAGGGGGTCGAATCGGACCGGCCGGTCGAGCAGGTGATACCGACGGAGCTGATCGTGCGTACCTCGTCCCAGCGACGTCCACCGCGCACGACGGTCAGCCCACCTCGGTCGCCCGAGGAGAAGTAGAGTCGGACGGTCGGCGAACGGAAAGCGCGTTCAGCGGGGCGGGGCAAGGGTGATCGGGCGACGGACGAAGCCCTGCCCAATCGGGGCGAATGCCACGATGAACAGGAGTCTTGCTCCGATTCACCACCCCTGGGTCATCACATGGCGCGATCCGCATTCCTATGATGGGCCCACGACACCGCGGGCCGCTGCGACCAGGCAGTCCGACGCGGTGCAGATGCGGCGTGATGGTGGAGGGGTCTGATGACTCAGGGGGCCGGTCAGGGACCCGAGACGGAGCGTACGGCGACGTTGCGCGACTTCCGGGTTCCCGCGTACGTGCACGAGACCGGTTCGTACGGCCAGAGCACCCACCCCGGTGACATCGTCCCGCCGCACGAGCAGGCCTACCCGGAGGGGTACACGCCCACCGAGCGCGACCTTCCGGTCATCCACCGCGGTGACACCCTCGATACGGCGGCCGTCGACCCCGCACTCGTCCCGGCTCCCCAGCCGGACACGCTTCCCGGCCCCCTGTACGTCGTCGGCGACGTGCACGGCTACATCGACGAACTGATGGCCGCGCTCCAGGAGAAGGGCCTGATCGACGCCGCCGGCAACTGGGCCGCGGGCACCGCCCGGCTGTGGTTCCTCGGCGACTTCACCGACCGCGGCCCGGACGGCATCGGCGTCATCGACCTCGTGATGCGGCTGTCCGCCGAGGCCGCCGCGGCCGGCGGCTACTGCAAGGCCCTCATGGGCAACCACGAACTGCTGCTGCTCGGCGCCAAGCGGTTCGGCGACACCCCCGTCAACTCCGGCGCGGGCACCGCCACCTTCCAGGCCGCCTGGCTGCTCAACGGCGGCCAGAAGACCGACATGGACCGCCTCCAGGACCACCACCTGCAATGGATGGCCCGCCTGGACGCCATGGAGTCCGTCGACGGGCATCTGCTCGTCCACTCCGACACCACCGCCTACCTCGACTACGGCGACTCGATCGAGGCGGTCAACGACACCGTCCGCGAGACGATCACGCGCAACGACGCGGACGAGGTGTGGGACCTGTTCCGCAAGTTCACCAAGCGCTTCTCCTTCCGCGACGAGGGCGGCGCCGACGCCGTGCGCTCCCTGCTCGACATGTACGGCGGCACCCGCATCGTTCACGGCCACAGCCCCATTCCGTATCTGCTGGGCGAGGTCGGCTCCGAGGACGGTGAGGATCCAGCCGGTCCTCTGGTCGAGGGACCGCACGTCTACGCCGACGGGCTGGCCATCGGGATGGACGGCGGAGTGACCATGGCCGGAAAGCTGCTGGTCCAGCAACTTCCCCTGGATATCTGAACGTTCACAGGGCAGGCGTTCCACCGTGGCGGAACGTCCGACGACGGCGCTGGCCAGAGGGCATTTTCGGTAAACCCCCTGTCACCGCGTGCCGTCGTCGCTCTACCATCGGCTTATCCGTAGCAGGCTCCCCTCCGTTTCTGCCCGACGGCTCGTCAGCGTGCGAGCCCCAAGCCCTACGGAGCATCGGGGGATGCACATGAACAGCGTTCCGCAGCACCTGCTGAGCGAGGACCGCCAGGAATACGAGCGGATCCTCGATGAGGCGCTGCGCTCCGCACCACACCGCCCGGAACTGGCCGCTGTCGGCCAGCGGCTCAACCCGGAACAGCTGCGCACCATGGCGCTCAACGCCACCGCACTCATCACGGCGGCCGCGGCGACCGAGTACCAGCACTACGTGAAGGTCCGCGAGGAACTGCGCCATCCGGCGCCGTCCACCCCGTCGTCCTCGCGCGAGTCCGGCTCCGAGGAGCCGGGCACGGGCGCGATGGGGCTCGCCACCACCATGGGAGAGGCCGCCGAGACCGCCGGCGCGGGCGCCGTCGCCGTCGTCGCGGTCCTGGCTCCCGTCCTGGCCGGAACCGCAGCGGCGATCTTCCTGCTCGTGGGCTACATCCTGAAGATGCTCACCCCCGAGCCGGCCTTCGCCCAGACCATGCTCACCACCGGATGGGTGTTCGGCGCCATGACCGCGGCCGCGATCCTCGTCGCCGCCGTCGGTCTGCTCCTCACCGCCCTGCGCAACAGCCCCTCGCTCGAAGCCGGTCCCTACGGCGAGATGAGCGCGGAGGTGTCCCGGGCCCGGGACGCCTGGCGCGAGGCCCTGCTGGAGCGCGGCATCCTGCCGTTCCTGCGCGAGGCCCTGGTCGACCCCGGCACCGCCGCACTGCGCCGTACGGCACCGCCTGCGCCGACCAGTCGCATGCCGCACCTCGGCTACGACCGCCCCGGTTTCAGCAGCCCGGACGACGGAGCCCCGGGCTCACGCCCCAGCTTCTCGAGCCCGGACTACACCAGCCCGGACTTCGGAGGACCGGAGCACAAACCGGAGTAGCCGGCCAGTCGGAGGAGCCGACCGGCCGGAGCACACCGGAACACGAGCCCGGGCAGCTCCTCGGCTTGCGCCCCCACGGTGGGGAGCGCAAGCCGAAGACCGGGCCGGACACCGGCCGTCGCCGGTGCATTGAAGACGTCCCGGCCGCGGCCGGGACTTCGTCATGCCGTCCTCGGTCCGCGATCCCTCAGTCCGCGATCGGCAGGTACACGCGGTTGCCCGCCGCCGCGAACTCCTTCGACTTCTGGACCATGCCCTCCTCGATCTCGTCCTGACCTCCGCCGTGCCGGCGACGGATGTCCTGGGAGATCTTCATCGAGCAGAACTTCGGTCCGCACATGGAGCAGAAGTGAGCCGTCTTGGCGGGCTCGGCGGGGAGGGTCTCGTCGTGGAACTCCCGTGCCGTGTCCGGGTCCAGGGCGAGGTTGAACTGGTCCTCCCACCGGAACTCGAAGCGGGCGTCGGACAGCGCGTCGTCCCACTCCTGCGCACCGGGATGCCCCTTGGCGAGGTCCGCCGCGTGGGCGGCGATCTTGTAGGTGATGACACCGGTCTTGACGTCGTCCCGGTTGGGCAGGCCCAGGTGCTCCTTGGGCGTGACGTAGCAGAGCATCGCCGTGCCCCACCAGGCGATCATCGCGGCGCCGATGCCGGAGGTGATGTGGTCGTACGCCGGAGCGATGTCCGTCGTCAGCGGGCCGAGCGTATAGAACGGAGCTTCATCGCAGATCTCCTGCTGAAGGTCGATGTTCTCCTTGATCTTGTGCATCGGGACATGTCCCGGGCCCTCGATCATGGTCTGTACGTTGAAACGCTTGGCGATCCGGTTGAGTTCCCCGAGCGTGCGCAGCTCCGCGAACTGCGCCTCGTCGTTGGCGTCCGCGATCGAGCCCGGCCGGAGGCCGTCGCCCAGCGAGTACGTGACGTCGTAGGCGGCGAGGATCTCGCACAGTTCCTCGAAGTTCTCGTAGAGGAACGACTCCTTGTGGTGCGCCAGGCACCAGGCCGCCATGATCGAACCGCCGCGCGAGACGATCCCCGTCTTGCGGTTCGCCGTCAGGGGCACGTACGGCAGGCGCACGCCCGCGTGGACCGTCATGTAGTCCACGCCCTGCTCGGCCTGTTCGACGACGGTGTCCTTGTAGATCTCCCAGGTCAGCTCCTCGGCCTTGCCGTCGACCTTCTCCAGGGCCTGGTAGAGCGGCACCGTGCCGATGGGGACGGGGGAGTTGCGCAGCACCCACTCGCGGGTGGTGTGGATGTTTCGGCCGGTGGACAGGTCCATGACCGTGTCGGCGCCCCAGCGGGTCGCCCAGGTCATCTTCTCGACCTCCTCCTCGATGGAGGACGTCACCGCGGAGTTGCCGATGTTGGCGTTGACCTTCACCAGGAAGCGCTTGCCGATGATCATCGGCTCGATCTCGGGGTGGTTGACGTTGGCCGGCAGCACGGCCCGGCCCGCGGCGATCTCCTCGCGGACCACCTCGGGAGAGACGTTCTCCCGGATGGCCACGTACTCCATCTCCGGTGTGATCTCGCCCCGGCGCGCGTACGCCAGTTGTGTGACCGCCTCGCCGTCCCGGCCCCGGCGCGGCTGGCGCGGCCGTCCGGGGAACACCGCGTCGAGGTTGCGCAGGCCACCGCGCGGCGAGGTGTGCTTGATGCCGTCGTCCTCGGGGCGGACGGGACGGCCCGCGTACTCCTCCGTGTCGCCTCGGGCGATGATCCAGTTCTCCCGCAGCGGGGCCAGTCCCCGACGGACATCGGTTTCGGTGAACGGGTCGGTGTACGGGCCCGAGGTGTCGTAGAGCGTGACCGACTGCCCGTTGGTGAGGTGCACCTGACGAACCGGCACCCGCAGATCGGGGCGTGAGCCCTCGACGTACGCCTTGTGCCAGCCGATGGACTTCCCGGCCTCCGGGGACGGTTCGCCCTGAGCGGGCTGTTCGTCCTGGTCGGAGGCAGGCGTGCGCGCGTCCTTGATGGTCATGAGACCTACTCCCTACGCCGGCATTACCCGGTAACAGGTTCGGCGGTCGACGCAGCGGTTTCCGTCTGCCGACGTTTCGTGGGGAACGTCACTCTCTTCGGATGACGTTCCACGTGAAACATCGCTGGGACGGAGGTCAGCGCCCTCTCAGCCCGGTGCTCCGAGCTCCCGCGTGTACAAAGGTGCCTCCACGCTAGCGTCAATTCGGGCGCGGTGAACAGAGGGCCCCTGTCGTTCTTGCGATGATCGGTCGGTGACCACGACACAGCAGTTCCCCTTCCCGCCACCCGAGCCGCCCCAGGGGGCCGGCTCCGGAAACGGCCGCGGTCCCGGCGACGGTCATGGCCGTGGCCATGACCACGGCCACGGGCCGGCGGGCGGCAGTGGGCACGGGCCGGGTCCCGGCGGCGGGCATGGGCCCGGCGTCGGTGGTGGGCAGGGCCACGAACCAGGCGGCGGGCACGGGCAGGGGCCCGGCGGCGGACATGGTCACGGGCCCGGTGGGGGGCAGGGGCAGGGACCCGGTGGCGGGCACGGACACTCGCACAGTCATGGCCCGGCGGCGCCCGTCTCCAAACATCTGCGCAAGGTCATCGGGGCCGTCCTCATCCCCTTCGCCGCGGCGGTGATGGTCGGGCTCGTGGTGCTCTGGCCGGGCGGCGCGCCAGGTCACGAGCGCACGGGGGTCGGCTTCGACCGGCAGACCCAGCAGGCCACGGTCACCAAGGTCGAGAGCCTGAGCTGCAAGTCGGTGAACGCCTCGGGCGGGACTCCGACCGGTGACACCTCCACCGCGGAGGGCTCGTCGGCGCAGCAGCAGGCGAACGGCACCTGCAAGCGCGCCACGATCCGGGTCGACACCGGCGACGACAAGGGCCGTACGTTCACGGAGATCGTCCAGCCGGACCAGTCGCGGCAGTTGCACGAGGGCGAGAAGGTCGTGGTCGCCTACGAGCCCTCCGCGCCGAAGGACCTCCAGTACTCGGTCACCGACGTCAACCGGCGCTTCCCGATGGCGCTGCTCGCCGGCATCTTCGCGGTCGCTGTCGTGGTGGTGGGCCGGCTGCGCGGTTTGATGGCACTGGTCGCGCTGGCCATCAGCTTCCTGATCCTCAACTTCTTCGTGCTGCCCGCGATCCTCCAGGGCTCGAACCCGCTGGTCGTGGCGGTGGTCGGGTCGAGCGCCATCATGCTGATCGCCCTCTACCTGTGTCACGGCCTCTCGGCCCGGACATCCGTGGCGGTGCTGGGCACACTGATCTCCCTGCTCCTGATCGGCGTCCTCGGCTCGCTGTTCATCGGCTGGGCGGCGCTCACCGGCAACACCGACGACAACACCGGGCTGATCCACGGGCTGTATCCGTCGATCGACATGAGCGGTCTGCTGCTGGCCGGCGTCATCATCGGTTCGCTCGGTGTCCTGGACGATGTGACGGTCACGCAGACGTCCGCGGTCTGGGAGCTGCACGAGGCCAACCCGTCGATGGGCTGGCGCGGGCTGTACCGGGCGGGCATCCGGATCGGCCGCGACCACATCGCCTCCGTCGTCAACACGCTCGTCCTCGCCTACGCGGGCGCCGCGCTGCCCCTGCTGCTGCTCTTCTCGATCGCCCAGAGCAGTGTCGGGACGGTCGCCAACAGCGAGTTGGTCGCGGAGGAGATCGTGCGCACCCTGGTGGGTTCGATCGGCCTGGTCGCCTCGGTGCCGGTCACCACGGCGCTGGCGGCCCTGGTGGTCTCCGCCGACCGGCCGGGGACGGCGACCGGTACCCCGACCGCGGGGGCGGCGGGACCGACGGCTGTCGGTGCTCCCGCCGGTTCGGCACCGGCTCCCGCTCCGGCCCGTGGCGGCAAGGGACGTAGGCGCAAGCACTGAGCGTGAGGAGGCCCGCTCACCGGATGCCTCCTTGCTGAAGCGTTCCTCCAATGTCGTCGAGGTACGGCTTCAGCCCGCGCTCTGCTCCTCCGCCAGGATGCGGTCCAGCGCCTCGTCGAGGTGGGCGTCGAAGTCGCCGAGGGCGCCCTCCTGACCGAGCGGCACCAGCTTGTCCGTACGGTCCAGGAAGGCGATCAACGGGGCCGCGGAGGAGCGGAACAGGGCCTGGTCGCTGCCGACCTGGAGCCGGATCAGGACGTCGCCCAGGATGTCGGCGTCGGCGGGCGAGACCCGCACATCGCCCTCCCCGCACGGCCGCCCGACCCCGTCGATCAGCAGCTCACGGCCGAAGGCCCAGGTCACCGGGGCGTCACCCGGCAAGTGGAAGGTCAGCCGGATGGCATAGGGATCGCAGGTCTCGTAGCGCAGCTCCACCGGGATCCGGAAGGAGAGCTCCTCGGAGACGAGAAAGCTCATCATGACCTCTGCCTGAACGGACTCGCGCATCGCTTACCCCGTCGTGTGACGTCGACTGGCCGGGAGTGATCCCTTGGACACTGATGAAATATTGCTGAACGTGCACGACAGATCACAAGGAGTGAGTTTTCAGATACTGATAGAGATCGCGAGCGAGCCCAGAAGTCGCCCCATCGCGGCCTGGAGCTGCTGCGTCGCGGCAGGCAGACGGTCGGCCTGGTGTGCGGGCAGCGAGATGGCCATCGTCGCGGCCGTGTTACCCACCGTGATCGGAATCGCCGCGCACACCGTGCCCAGCGCGTACTCCTGCCGTTCGGTCACCGGCTCCATGCGCTGCACGCGGTCGAGCCGCCGGAGCAGGCTGTGGCTGTCGCGGACCGTGTACGGGGTGATGGACTGCACGGGATAGCGGTCGAGGTGGTCCCGGCGCGCGGATTCGTCCAGTTGGGCCAGCAGGCACTGGCCGATGGCGTGTGCGTGGCCGGTCTCGCGGAAGTCGGCCCACTCCTCGACAGCCGGATTGCCCGGGGTGTCGGAGACGCAGACGACCTCGATCTCGCCGTCGCGATACATGGCGTAGTACACGGGGACGCCGATGGCGTCGCGCCAGTGGGCCAGTGTCTCGGCGACCGCGCTGCGACGTTTCTGCTGGGCTCCGCTGCTGCCCAGCCGCTCGGCGGCCTCACCGAGGAAGAACAGGCCCTTGTCGCGGCGCAGATAGCCCTCGTGGACCAGAGTGCGCAGCAGGTGGTAGGCCGTGGGAAGCGCCAGGCCCGTCTCGCGGGCCAGCTGTTTGGCGGGCGCTCCGTGTTCGTGCTCGGCGACGGCCTCCAGCAGGCGCATGGCGCGCTGCACCGATCCGATGAGGGTGGCGGAGTGCGGTGGTGCGGAGGGTTCCGTCCCCGGGCGCTCCGCCGAGGTCGCCTGCCGCTGCACGGGAGGGGTCGGGACGGCGGCCCGGCCCGTGACGAAGGGCGGGGAAGAATCCGCGGATGCGGTGTCGGCCGTGGCCAAGGGGCACTCCCGAAGCGCGAGGGGGGCAGCCCGTGCGGAGGGAACACGGGAGGGGGTGGGGGGTGTACCGCTCACGGGGGTCGTCCCCGCGTCGAATTCCGGACTCTAACCGCCTGTCACCGCTCACAGACGGCCTGCCCGGGAAACTTCCCCCGCGCGAGGGAACCGGTGATTCCTGTTACCGACCGCCGGTTGCCCCACGCCGACCGGTCACCCGGTCACCCCGCTCACCCCGAGCGCTCACCAGTCGCCGCGCGACGAGGAGCTCGTCGTGAACTTCCGTACGACGTAGATCAGTCCACCGACGAGGGCCACGAAGACGAGCACCTTGAACAGCAGTGTGATGACGAAGCCGACGACGCTGGCTATCAGCCCGCCGAACACGACCAGGGCGATGACCGGCACCGCGACCCACTTAATCCACCACGGCAGTCCTGCGAAGATCTCTCGCATCGCCCCAACCTCTCCGATACCTGTGCGCTGTCCGGCACTTCGAGTGCCGGATCTTCTGACGTCCTGCACTCGATGCTAGGGCGGGAAGGGGGTCCGGCGGGGGCCTCGCAGCCCTTGTCGGCCCCTGACTGATCCCCTAGGGAACCCTGAGACCGCAGGTCAGCTCTCGGGCGGAGAGAAGACCACCATCACCCTGAGGTCCTCGCTGATGTGGTGGAACTTGTGGGCCACCCCGGCCGGCACGTACACGACACTGCCACGCGCGACCTGGGTGGTCTCCATGCCGACGGTGATCGCGGCGCGACCGCTCACAACGAAGTAGACCTCGTCCTGGTTGTGCGGTTTCTGTGGATCATGCTCGCCGGCGTCGAGCGCGTACAGACCGACGGACATGTGCCGCTCCCGTAGAAACTGCAGGTAGGCGCCCTCATTGGCGGCGCGCTCCGCCTCCAGTTCGTCCAGCCGGAATGCCTTCATCGCCCTCGTCCGCTCTTGTCGCACTGCTCGTAACCGATCTCGTCTGCCACGATCAGACACATGAAGAATTTCGTAGTCAAGACGATCGCCAACGCGGGCGCCCTGGCGGTCGCCGTATGGCTGCTGGACAAGATCACTCTGACCGGTGACAGCACCGGCAAGAAGGTCTGGACGCTGCTCCTGGTCGCCCTGGTCTTCGGCCTGGTGAACTTCCTGGTCAAGCCTGTGGTGAAGCTGCTGACCTTCCCGCTGTTCATCCTGACGCTCGGCCTGTTCACCCTGGTGGTGAACGCGCTCATGCTGCTGCTGACCTCGTGGCTCGCCGACAAGCTCGACCTGAGTTTCCACGTCGAGGGCTTCTGGACCGCCGTCCTGGGCGGCCTGATCATCTCGATCGTGGCCTGGGCGCTGCACGTCGTCCTTCCCGACGAGGACTGACCCAGTCATGACGTACCGCGTCTGCTTCGTGTGCACCGGGAACATCTGCCGGTCACCGATGGCCGAGTCGGTCTTCCGCGCCCGCATGGCGGAGGCCGGGCTGGACGGTCTGGTCGAGGCCGACAGCGCCGGTACGGGCGGCTGGCACGAGGGTGACGGTGCCGACCCGCGCACCGTCACCGTCCTTGTGAACAACGGCTACGACGGCGAGCACACCGCCCGCCGGTTCCAGCCGTCCTGGTTCTCCCGCCTCGACCTCGTCATCGCCCTCGACGCAGGACACCTCAAGGCGCTGCGCCGCCTCGCCCCCACCGCCGAGGACGCGGACAAGGTCCGGCTGCTGCGTTCCTACGACCCCGCCGCGGGCGACGACCTCGACGTTCCGGACCCGTACTACGGGGGCATGGACGGCTTCGAGGAGTGCCTTGAGATGGTGGAGGCGGCGAGCGAGGGCCTCCTCGCCGCGATACGCGAGGACCTGGAGGGACGGGCGGCATGAGTGGTGCGGACGGGCATACGGCGCCTTTCGGCAGCGGTGACGGTACGCGCGCGGTGCGGGCCGGGCTGCCCGAGCCGGTCAAGCACGAGCCGACGCTGCCCGGCCCGGTGTTCGCCGCCCACTACCACCTGCCGGGCGAGGTGACGGGACCGTACGGCTACGGCCGCGACGACAACCCGACCTGGACCCTGCTGGAGCGGGCCATCGGCGAGCTGGAGGCGCCCGGGCAGGACGACGTCGAGACGCTCGTCTTCGCCTCCGGCATGGCCGCCATCTCGTCGGTGCTCTTCTCCCAGCTGCGCGCCGGAGACACCGCGGTGGTGCCCGACGACTGCTACCAGGCGATGCCCCTGGTACGCGCCCAGCTGGAGGCGTACGGCATCGAGGTGCGCACCGCGCCGACCGCGGGCGACGCAGCGCTCGACGTCCTCGACGGCGCGAAGCTGCTGTGGATCGAGACCCCGTCCAACCCGGGGCTCGACGTGTGCGACATCCGCCGGCTCGCCGAGGCGGCCCACGCGAGGGGTGCCCTGGTCGCGGTGGACAACACCCTCGCCACGCCGCTCGGGCAGCGGCCGCTGGAGCTCGGCGCCGACTTCTCGGTGGCCAGCGGCACCAAGCAGCTCACCGGGCACGGCGACGTCCTCCTGGGATACGTCACCGGCCGCGACGCCGAGGCCATGGCCGCCGTACGGCGTTGGCGGAAGATCGCCGGAGCGATCGCCGGGCCCATGGAGGCGTGGCTCGCGCACCGTTCGATCGCCACGCTCCAGCTGCGGGTCGAGCGGCAGGACGCGACGGCTCTGGTGCTCGCCGAGGCGCTGCGCGAGCGGTCCGAGGTGAGCGGGCTGCGGTACCCGGGGCTGCCCGACGACCCCTCGCACAAGGTCGCCTCGCGGCAGATGCGGCGCTACGGCTGCGTGGTCTCCTTCACGCTGCCCACGCGCGCGCGTGCCGAGCGTTTCCTGGACGCGCTGCGGCTCGTTGACGACGCGACCAGCTTCGGCGGGGTGCGCTCCACGGCCGAGCGACGCGCACGCTGGGGCGGGGACGACGTACCGGAGGGATTCATTCGTTTCTCGGTCGGTGCCGAGGATCCCGAGGACCTGGTGGCGGACGTGCTCCGAGCGCTGGACGAGTCGGCGCACTGACGGCTTAGCGGGCGTGCGGGACGGCCCGGCTACGTACAACGGACGGTCCGAGCCTCCCCCCTCGTGGCTCGGACCGCCCCGGTTCTGCGCGCTAAGAACCGCGCAGACAAGGCTAGTTGACTCTGTGTCAGTGTCCAATCACAGTAGCGACAGAGACCTATCGACATATTTATAGTTGGGCCCTGCCTCGGGCCGGGAGAAGGGCAGGGAAGAGGAGGACAACGCCATGGATCTGGCCTTGCTGCGCACCTTCGTGACGGTGCACCGGGCCGGTTCCTTCACCCGGGCAGCCGCCCTGCTCGGCCTGTCGCAGCCGGCCGTGACCTCGCAGATCCGCACGCTGGAACGACAGCTGGGGCGCCCTCTCTTCCTACGGCAGGCCCGCGGGGTGACACCGACGACCATCGGCGACGAGCTCGCCCACAAGGCGGCGCCGCATCTCGACGCCCTGGTGGAGATCGCCGAGACCGGGCTGGACGACGAGTCCTCGCTGCGCACCCTGCACCTCGTCGGCCCGCCCGAGTTCACCTCCGAGCGGGCGTTACCCGCGCTCACCGAGCTGACCGGCGAGGACGGCCAGGGCTTCGCGCTGCGCGCCTCCTACGGCAACGCCGAGGAAGCGCTGGAGGGACTGTCCGCCGGGCATCACGATCTGGCCATCACAACGGCCCGTCCACGCGGCGCCCTCCTCACGGCGACTCCGCTCTGCGACGAGGAGCACGTCCTGGTCGCCGCCCCGCGCTGGGCCGAACTGCTCGGTGCCGGGAAGACGCACCGCAAGGGGGTGCGGGCGCTGGAGAGCATCCTGGCGGCCAAGGGCGCACACGCACTGGAGGGCGTCCCTCTGATCGAGGTGCACGAGTCGTTGCCCTTCGTCTCCCGCTACTGGGCCTCCGTCTTCGACTCCCGGCCCGGCGCCCCCGGCACCGTCATCGTCCCCGACCTGCGCGCCGTCCTCGCCTGTGCGGCGGCGGGCGCCGGGCTCGCCGTGCTGCCCCGCTATCTGTGCGCCTCCGCGCTGCGGCGCGGTGACGTCGTCGCGCTGCACGATCCCGTGGTGCCGCCCCTGCGGACGTACTTCCTGGCGGTGCGCACCGGCACTCTCGCGATGCCGCACATCGCACGCGCCCACGAATGGCTGCTGCGGGCTGCCGATGACTGGCGCTGAGCCCCGGTCCGGGCTGTTCAGCAGCCGGATTCATTCGATGACGGCCCGCGATGTTTCACGTGGAACCAGCGGGGCCACATTTCTCCCATGACCGTCCGACCCGTGGTCAAGCGCACCGCCCGCGCCGTTCTGCTGGACGGTGCCGACCTGATCCTGATCAAGCGCACCAAGCCGGGCATGGACCCGTACTGGCTCACTCCCGGCGGCGGGGTCGAGCCGACGGACGCGACCGTCGTCGACGCCCTGCACCGCGAGGTGTACGAGGAGCTGGGCGCCAAGATCACCGATGTGGTGCCGTGCTTCGTCGACACCGTCGAGCACATCGGCGCGGACGCTGGCGCGACCGGCGTGAAGGTGCAGCACTTCTTCGTCTGCCGCCTGGGGTCCATGGACCCCGCCCTCAGGCACGGCCCCGAGGTGGACGAGCCCATCGGCGAGTACGAGATCGTGCGGGTGCCCTTCACCCGGGTGGGGATCGCCTCGGTCCACCTCGTGCCGCTCTCGCTGCGCCACTACCTGGACGGCAACATCGAGGGCGTGCTCGCCATGCACGCGTCCGACCTGGGCTGACACCCGCCGAGGTCACTCGGCTGAGACCAGCTCCTCCACCGAGTCGTGGCGTATCCGCTCGGAGGGGATCCCGACGTCCCTCAGCGTGTGCACACCGCTGCGGATCATTCCGGGCGGGCCCGAGAGATAGGCGTCGAACTCGTGCCACGGCCCGTAGTCGCGTATGGCGTCCGGGAGCTGGACCTGCGCCTGCTGGTCGATGACCGCCCGGACCGAGAGCCAGGGGTGGGACTGCTGGAGCCGGAGCATCGTGTCGATGTCGTAGAGGTCGTGGTCGGTGCGGGCGCCGTAGAACACCTCCACACGCCGGCGCTCGCCGTGCTCGGCGACGTCCTCGACGAGCGCCTTGATGGGCGCTATCCCCGTCCCTCCGCCCAGGCAGAGCAGTCCGCTGTCGGTCGTGTGGTCCACGGTCATCGATCCGGCCGGCGGACCGAGCCGGAGGATGTCGCCCGGCCGGGCGCGGTGCACCAGGGAGTTGGAGAGCCAGCCCGCCGGGACCGCCTTCACGTGGAACGACAGCAGACCGTCCGAGCGGGGCGCGGAGGCGAAGGAGTAGTGCCGCCACACCCGCGGCCACCAGGGCGTCTCCAGGCTCGTGTACTGCCCGGCGAGGAAGGGGTAGGGCTGGTCCGGGCGGACGGTGACGACCGCGACGTCCGGGGTTCTCAGATCGTGGGCGACGACCTCCGCGTACCACCAGGCCGGGGCGCGCAGTTCGTCGGCGGCCGCCGCGTCGATCATGACCTGCGAGATCGTCGTGTACGTCCGGACCCAGGCGGCCTCGGTCTCGGCGTTCCAGATCCCCGACGCGTACTTGCTCAGCGCGCCGATGAGGCACTCGCCGACCGCCGGGTAGTGCTCGGCCCGGGTGCCGTACTTGCGGTGGCCGCGGCCGAGGTTCTGGAGGTACGCGACCAGCACCTCGGTGTTGTCGATGTGCTCGGCCGCGGTCAGCAGGGCCTTGAGCAGCCGGTCCCGCTGCGCGTCCATCGCGGCGGGGAACAGCGAGCGCAGGTCGGGGTGGCGTACGAAGAGCAGCGCGTAGAAGTACGACGTGACCTTGTCGGCGACGGGAGCGACCTCGGCCATGGTCCGGCGGATGAGGACGGCGTCCGGGGAGGCGTTCTGGGAGGCGTCCGCGAAGGTGCTCTGCGGGAGGGGCGGCGCGAGGGCCTGGAGCGCGGTGGTCTCGGGCGCGGCCTGGGACGAGGTGGATCGCTGGGAGGGGACTCGCGGTTCGGCGGGCGGCGGTGCCTGGGTCTGGGTTTGGGTCGCTGTGCCGGAGGTGAGGGCTGACGCCGAGGCCGGTATCGCCGCGGTGGAGGCCGGGGCCTGGGTCGTGGCGGTGGGCGCCGGGGCCTGCGTCGGGAGCGGGGTGGTCTGCCGTGCTCCGTCTGCCGTGGGAGGCGCTGTGGAGTCCTCCGCCGGCGGGTCGGTGCCGGGGGCCACCTCGGTCGTCGCGTGCCTGCCCACCGGGCGTATCGCGGCCGGGCGACGTCCCTCGGGACGGCCCTCGGGTGTCTCCTGCTCGCCGCCGGGAGCCGTCTCCGGCTGCTTGTGCGGCGTGAACCAGCCGCCCCCGCCGCCTGAAGTGCCGTTGTCGGCCGACGTGGTGGTCGGAGCGTCCATGGTGTGCCTCGCCTCGAACATCTTTCGGTCGGTCTACGCACTTCCTCGGTCGGAAGGTGCCTGCTTTCCCCCGTAGACGGTGTGCCTTTTCGTTCGGTGCCACAGCCAATGCGGCGACATTCAACCCGTGTTCCGGTTCCGTACGGACAAGTAAGGCGAGAGTGTGACATTGGCCGCAGCACTCTCGTGAGAGTCCCACCCGGCCGGGACACCTCGGCCGCATAACCGGAAATGCAGGTCTTCGATCTCTCCGTCCCGTTAGGCTGCATGGCCCGTGCTCCGGCCCACACCAGGGCACAGCATGTGCACCTCGCCCCGACGCGAACCGGAGTCGACCCTACCGGTCGACGCTTCGCACACAAGTCCCCCCTCCGCCCTCACGATGAGAGGACGGGGTGAACTATGAATTCCCTCAATTACCGGGCGTGCCGCACCAATTCATAGGCTTCCCACAGATCCATGCCCAGGTAGGAGTGGGTCGACAGACCGGCCAGATGGCGGTCCGCATTGACCGCGACGGAGAGGGGCACCGCCCCGAACAGGTCCTTGTCCGACAGTGAATCGCCGTACGCGACGCAGTCGGCCCGTGTGACGCCGAACTCCGCGCACAGCCGGTCGGCGATCTGTACCTTGGCCGCCTCGCTGAGCACACCCGCGGGATCCACCGGCTCGGTGAAGGGCACGGACGGAAACCGGGACCCGTACGCCGCGTGCGCGCCCCACCCCAGGAGCCGCTCCACGAAGAACGAGGGGGAGAGCGACACGACGGCGCAGTAGTCGCCGGTCCGCCTGATCTCCTCCCAGACCTCGCGGATCCGGGCCAGCCACGGAGCGCCGTCGAAAGCCGCCGCCACATGGGCTTCGGTCAGCTCCGCCCAGAGCGTATGCACCTCCGCCGCGTACTCGGGTGGTCCTATGAGCCCCGCGCCGACGGCCTGGTCGAGCGCCACCGTCTCGGCCTCCAGACCGAGTTGCCGGGAGATCTCCACGGGTGCACTGGATCCGTGCAGCAACGTGCCGTCGAGGTCGAAGAGATGCAGTCTGGCCATGTCCTTGAGGCTAGAGCTCGTCCTGTCAGGGCCACCCACCCGGCTCCCGGGCCGACCGCTGTCGGACAGGCACCGTTTGCCGATGTTTCACGTGAAACACCCGGCATCTGTCGGCCGGGTGAGGGGTTGGCCATGGCTGGCCAAAAGCTTGCCCGTACCCGAAGAAACGAGTGGACGCCGAGGGCACCCGTCGGACAGCCTGACCTGCGTGCCGACACCTTCCCCCATCGCTCTGCCCATCCGCCGTCTGACGTTCCGCGATGTCACCGCGTGCGCCGACTTGTCCGAGGACCGGGGGTGGCCACGCGAGGAGCACAAGTGGGGCTTCCTCCTCACGGCCGGGAAGGGATACGGCATCGACGCCCCCGACGGCGGGCTGGCCGCGGCCTGTGTCGTCACCGAGTACGGGCCACAGGGCCGCCCCGACCTGGGCGCCATCGGAATGGTGCTGGTCGCCGAACGCCACAGCCGCCAGGGTGTGGGACGCCGCCTCATGCGCCATGTGGTCTCGACGATGAGCCCTACTCCGCTGACCCTCCACGCGACACCGAACGGCCTCCCGCTCTACGAGGACCTCGGCTTCAAGGTCATCGGTCGGGCGGAGATGCTGCGCGGTCACTTCACGCCGGACGACACGGAGTCCGAGGTCGCGACACGCGCGGCCACCGCGGAGGACCTCGCCACCCTCCTCCGGCTCGACGAGGAGGTGTTCGGCTCCGATCGCACTCCCCTCATCACCCGGCTGCCCGCCTTCGCCGACCAGCTGCGTGTCGCCGAGGAGGAGGGCCGGATCATCGGCTACGCGGCCGCCTGGCCCAACATGGACACTCACGTCGTGGGCCCGCTGATCGCACACGACACCCGTACGGCGAAGGCCCTGCTCGCCTCCCTCGCCGCCCACACCGACCGTCCCCTGCGCACCGACATCGACGTGCGGCACGAGGAGCTGCTGACGTGGGCCAAGAAGCGCGGCCTCGCGTCCGTCGCGTTCAACGCGGTCATGACGTACGGCATCCCGGAGCTGCCCGGGGACTGGAGCCGACGGTTCGCCCCACTGACGGTGGCGGCGGGCTGAGTCAGCCCGACACAGCGACGCCGGTCCCCGGGAATCCTGGGAACCGGCGCTTTCTGTCGTACGGCCAGCGCGTTGCTGTGCCGGCTCAGTGCCGGACGGTCGCGGCCCGCTGTTCGGTCGCGCTCGGCGCGGACTGGGCGACCACCGCGCTGGAGACGCTGTCCCGGCGCTCCAGGGCGGCCGAGAGGACGGCGAGGAGCAGGGCGGTTCCGGCGAGGGCCGCGCCGACCCAGTTGGGAGCGGTGTAGCCGAGTCCGGCCGAGATGACGAGACCGCCGAGCCAGGCGGAGAGCGCGTTGCCGAGGTTGAAGGCACCGATGTTCACGGCCGAGGCCAGCGTCGGGGCGCCGTGCGCCTGGTCCAGGACCCGCTTCTGGAGCGGCGGGACCGTGGCGAAGCCCAGGGCACCGATCAGCGTGATCGTGACGGCCGCCAGGACCTTGTGGTGGGCGGTGAGGGTGAAGAGGGCGAGCACGACGGCCAGGGCGCCCAGGGAGGCGTAGAGCAGGGGCATGAGGGCGCGGTCGGCGTACTTGCCGCCGACGAGGTTGCCGCCGACCATGCCGAGGCCGAAGAGCACCAGCAGCCAGGTGACCGAGCCGTCGGCGAAGCCCGCGACGTGGGTCATCATCGGTGCGATGTAGGTGATGGCCGCGAAGACACCGCCGAACCCGAGGACGGTCATCGCCATCGCCAGCAGCACCTGCGCGTTCTTGAAGGCGGCCAGTTCGTGACGCAGGCGGACGCCTTCGGCCCGGGGCGTCTCGGGGACGAGCCTGGCGATGCCCAGCAGCCCGACGACGCCCAGGGACGCGACGATCCCGAAGGTGACGCGCCAGCCGACGGACTGTCCGACGAGGGTGCCCAGCGGTACGCCGACGACGTTGGCGACGGTCAGGCCGGTGAACATCATCGCGATGGCGCCGGCCTTCTTCTCAGGGGCGACGAGCTCGGCCGCGACGACCGATCCGATGCCGAAGAAGGCACCGTGGGCGAGCGAGGCGACGATCCGGCCGGTCAGCATGACAGCGAAGGTCGGGGCGAGCGCGGACAGCAGATTGCCGACGACGAACAGACCCATGAGCAGCATGAGCATCCGCTTGCGGGGGATCTTGGTGCCGAGCACGGTCATCAGCGGGGCGCCGAACAGGACACCGAGTGCGTAGCCGGTCACAAGGAAGCCTGCGGTGGGAATGGACACCCCGAAGTCGCCCGCGACCTGGGGCAGCAAACCCATGATCACGAACTCGGTCGTGCCGATTCCGAAGGCCCCGATCGCGAGGGCCAGAAGCGCGAGCGGCATGGGGGTGGACACCTTCCAGACGATTGCAGGAGCGCGTTGAACACTTAGACAATAGTTGCAGACGCTCTTTATATGCAAACGCCTACTATCGTGATGCGTCACACCACCGCCGCATAGGGTTCGGCCATGGGAGATCTTGAGATACGCACCGCCGCGACGGACGACGTCTCCGCGATCGTCGCGCTGCTCGCCGACGACCCCCTGGGCGCTCAGCGGGAGTCGCCGGACGACCTGGCCCCGTATCTGGCGGCCCTGGAGCGGCTGGCGTCCGACCCCAACCAGCACCTGGTCGTCGCCGTGCGCGAGGGCCGAGTCGTCGGCACGCTCCAGCTCACCGTCATTCCCGGACTGTCCCGGCGCGGGTCCACCCGGTCGGTCATCGAAGGCGTCCGCGTCCACGCCGACGAGCGCGGCAGCGGCCTGGGCACCCGGCTCATCGAGTGGGCGATCGAGGAGTCCCGCCGTCAGGAGTGCCAGTTGGTGCAACTCACCTCGGACAACACCCGCACCGACGCCCACCGCTTCTACGAGAGGCTCGGCTTCACGGCTTCCCACGTGGGCTTCAAGCTCCAACTGTGACACGTCCGAACTCCCGGACGCCACACAAGGCACGAGGCCTCTGTTTCACGTGAAACAGAGGCCTCTTCCATGCGGGCACGGCTAGCCGATGCCACGCCACCCCTCGGGGTCCACCCCACCCGGCACAGAAGCCCCGTCGTCGTACGGCTGACGCGTGAAAACGAACGAGCCGAGGTCCAGATGGCTCACCGACCCGTCCGGCCGCTGTACGGCCTTCAGGAGCTCTCCGGCGTAGTAGCCCTCAAGACCGGTCCAGGTGCCGTCGCCGTTCGCCCGGAACCGCGAGCGGCGCCCCTTGCCGGAGAGGGGTTCCAGGGAGGCGAGACCGTCGGCCGTAAGGCGCAGGCCGAACGCGTGCGTCCCCCAGTACCACTGGCCCGCCAACTCCAGTACGGACGCGTCGACTTCGGACAGCGGACGCCAGGGCTCGGGAATCCTCGGCTCGGCCTCGGCGACGATCGCTACGAGATCGGCGGCCACGGTGCCCACCAGCAGTCCCGAGGTGCAGTTGGCCAGCACGACGGCCGCGATGTCGTCCTCGATGCTGAGGATGAGACCGGCCAGGAAGCCGGGCAGGGAGCCCGAGTGTCCGACCAGAGCCCGCCCGTCCTGGTGCCGGATCTCCAGCCCCAGACCGTAGGCGTAGCCGGCCGACAGATCCGCTGTCGCGGACGGCGCGGCCGGCGTTCTCATCTCCCGCAGCGACGCGGCACTCAGGACCCGCTCGTCCCCCTTCGCCAGGAAGACGGCGAAGCGGGCCAAGTCGCCGGTGGTGGACCAGAGTTGACCGGCCGGGGCCATCCGGCCCAGATCCTCGACCGGCTCCGGCAACAGGGCGTCCGCCCAGGGGTGCACCGCCCAGCCGCCCGCGTGCGGCGCTTGCGGCCGGGTGCTGGTGCGGTCGAGGCCCAGCGGTTCGAGCACCTCGCGGCGCAGCACCTCCTCCCACGGGGCTCCGCGCAGCTTCTCGACGAGCGCGCCCAGCAGGGTGTAGCCGGGGTTGGAGTAGTGGAAACGCCGACCGGCCGGATGCAGGAAGGGCTGCTCCCCCAGGACGTCCGCGAGGTCGGGGCGCAGGGATCCCGGTGTGCGTTCCCACCACGGCGCGGGCGACTCGGCGGCCAGCCCACTGGTGTGGGCGAGCAGTTCGGCGATGGTCGCCTCCCCCGCGCCCGTGCCCGGGACGTGCTTCTCCAGCGGGTCGCCGAGATCGAGCACCCCCTCGTCCCGCAGTCGCAGGACCAGAACGGCGGTGAAGGTCTTGGTGATCGAGCCGATCCGATACTGCACGTTCTCGTCCGGCCCGTGCCCGTCCACCGATGTCCGCGCACCGTGCCACACGGTCCGTCCGCCCCGCACCACCGCCGCTACCAGCGACGGAGTCCGCCCCTCGGCCTGGGCCACGGCGATCCGGTGCAGCAACGCCCGCCGTGTGCCGGGGAGCAGCTCTTCCTGAGGTGTCGTCATGGCCACAGTCCACCCCGCCGGGCAACCGGGCGTCGACCTCATTTACCCCGCGCCGGATCCGTCCCGGCGGTTGTAGGCAGCCGATGTAGGCAAGCACGTCTACTCGAGGTGTCCAAGTGGTTGAGCACTCCCGCAGGGCAACAGCTCTTTGTAGTTCAGCACGTTCAAGGAGCCGAAGGGTTCCCAGGACGCCCTCTGCCCCCTTCGGCGAGGGCTGACAGCGCACTGCGAAGACCCACGGCGAAGCGTTCACCCTCCGCAGTAAGTCTAAGTTTGCGGCGTCCGCTGCACGCAAGCTCCAGGAGTTGGGCTTCAGTTGCCCGTTCAAGTTGAGTGATCTGAGCGGAGAGAGTGGACTGCGAGATGTTGAGGCTTCTTGCCGCACTACTCATGTTCTCCGCGTCGAGCATGGCGAGGAAGCGTTCCGCACGTAGAAGCGCCCCCTTACCGGACAATGCCTTCCACACCTCTGAAGCGAAGTCATTGGGATGACCGAGTTGCGCCAGCGGGTGTGAGGGGCGTCCGCCTCGCGGTCGAATCGGAATTCCGTGTCTGACCGCATGGTCCCGCAGAGCATGGGGGCTCATTCCGGCTTCTCGGGCGATGTCTTTAAATTTCCGCTCCTTCGTCTCATACTCCAAGCGAAGCCAGACTGGGTCAACCTCATGGGTGAACGGACGGCCAGGGGGAAGCGTCGAGATTTCCTCCAGATCCAACATTCTCTTCAACTGGTTTCGCGTGCATCCGGAGAGTTGCGCAATAGCCCTTGTCCCGAGTCCTTGCTCTTGGTATCTCCGGATCTGATCTCTGCTCGGCAGATCCAATCGTCGAGCCTTCGCGCGCTGGCCTTTTGAAGGAATCTTCGGCGGCATGGGATTCTGCTGAGCTGCGGCCCGGACATGCTCTGCGCTCGTTTTTAATTCTGTCGCGATGCGCGTGACCCTCTGTCCAGATTCAAGCAGACACCACAGGCGCTGGACATTAATTGAATCCACCGTAAACCCCGGTAGGTCAATTCCACCAATCCATTCCGCAGGCGGCTCCCATTCGACGGGCTCATTGATGTCCGATACTTCCAGGAGTAGTGCAGCCTGCTGGCGGAGATGAGTCGTAAGTTCTAAATCTAGCCGGGCCATGGTGAATTCATAGCCGTTTGTCTGCGTGGGATGGGCGTCGAGGTTGACTGAACTTGGCAGATAGCGTGGATGAGTACCAGTGAGGATCTCAATCAGCTTGAGCCTCAGGATCTGCCTTCTTTCGGCGGGTAGTCGCCATCTTCCCGTCTGCTCACATAATTCGAAGTATGATCGCTCGTCAAGTGTCGCCCGAGAGAATAGTCTTCGCCGGCGAGAATAGTCAATTGGTACACCGTATTCATCGATCGCTTGTGCAAGGATTGAGATTCCTCGGAGAACCGAATCCAAAGCACCCACTTGCTGCAACTTACGAGTGACGTGAGCAGTTTCCCTGGGCAGCATCCCAAGATCTTCGGAGAAAAGGAGATCGCGAGCCTGCCTCGGACTGGTGTCACTACTCCCCACGAGCAACAACATCATGCTCAGGGTGACACGGTAATTTAGAGGAATATGACCGAAGAGATCAGCAGGAGTGAACTGAACGGCAAGACCGCGCCAGAACAAGCTGGGGACGTTGTTGGCGCGGTCTGCTCCAGTCCCTTTAACAGGGCGACTGGGCCGACGCGTGTACGTGGCGTAACGCAGGCGATCCGCAGGGCGAAGTCGGGGGCCGAGCTCCTTCAACAATGCGCCCTGCAGTTCAGGGCTCGAGCGGCCCCACCGGGTGAGCACACGGCCAGCTTGCGGCGCAGTGCCACGGCCACCGGAGGTGCCAGCGGCCAGAATCCACTGTGCAATATCTGGATCAGGGTGCAGGGCCCCGGCCCGGATAAGCCGGGCGGCTGTCGCGTATCCGAATGCTGTCGTATGTACTTCAGCTTCAGTGGTTCTGACGGCGGGTCCGTCTGGTCGGTCTTTTCGAAGCCCTTCTGGAGTGCTGTCCAGTTCCGCCACGATGTCTCTCACGTCGCGGGGTAGCCGATCGGGACTGAAATACAGAGCTGACATCGCGGCTTGGGCCGAGGCACGGAGGTTTTCGAGGGCGTCCCGCGGACTGATATCGGGAATTTCGGGAGACCCTTCTCTTGAGCGATCCATGTCGGCCATGACATGATCAATTTCTGCCTGTGCCGCCAGAACCAAGCCTGACCCTACAAGACGAGTCGCTTCACATTCCGCCAGAGGCTGCAAGCAGCGCGAAGTGCGCATCGATGTATCTCCCCGGCCGCTGGGCAGAATTGACCGGCATAGGCCCGGCGTGGGGGATTCCCGAAGACTCCACGCCACTCTGCCCTTTTGACTGCAGACTGGACATGTATCCAGGAGCAGACATGCATGGTCGCGACAGGCGAATGACCATGGCAGCCGCCATGAAAGTTTCCAGCGCCCACCGCTGACGGCAAGGCAATCGGGGCAGAATTTCGATACTCTGGTGTGACGCCACCACGACGGCTTCTCTAGAATTCCTTTGTTGTGGTCAAGGGTGATCAACGACCCGCTGTAACGCTCCATCGTCATCGAGGCGAGCTGCCTGAGCGGAGTTACTGTGACGGCGCTAAGTGCCGCGAATTCCTGTGGGTAGAGCTCCGGTGTCCAAGGCCTGTTGCCGAACAGACTTCTCATGCGTGCGTAGCGCGATGCGCCCAAGCCAGCCAGTTCGAGGATGTCGGACACCTCCGCGTGCAGTCGGTAGGCGTAGGCATCCAGCCAACTGTCCAGAGCCTCTTCGGGCGCCGGCGGAAGACGGATCGCCATAGTGTCCAAGGCGCCGCTCATGGGTGGGCTGCTAATTCCTGCGATCTGCTTCATTTTGAGCGTCGACGGGACGGCTTGCTGGAAATACGTCCTGTATCGAAGGCGGCCTTCATGTCCAGGCGGGCCTTCTCCGCTGCGGCGTCGTTCTTGACCCGGTTGAGGACATCGGCAGTCAATCGCTCATCGCCGTCCTTGATGGCTCGCTCGCAGCCGCGGGCGATCAGAGCCATCAGCGAGGCGAAGTGACCGGTACTGCGGGCGAAGAGCTCATCCGACAGTTCGTCGGCGACCATTCCGTGATGCGTGTTCGCGAGTACGACGCTCTTCTCTACGGCCAGCAGTAGGTCCCGCCAAATGCGACGGCCTGGCTCGGTCTCGACCTCGAACGGTTCCACGGTCAGTGGCGTCAGGCGGCGTCCGTTCTGTGCGAGGTCCTCGTCATCGTCTCCCAGTCCTTCGGCCAGGAGGCCACGGGCTTCCAGGCCGACGCCGACGTGTAGGAACGTGACGGGAAAGGTGCTGGCGAGTGATTTGAAGTGGTTCGCGACGGCCCGGTCATCTCGCCGCCGCATGTCCAGGAAGTGCACGTCGTCGACGATGATTAGCTTCGTTTCGCAGCTGAGGATCGCGTCAGCGGCCCGGTTCCCTAGCTGGTTGGCGTTGCCCCGGTCGTAGCTGGGGAGGGCGAAGAAGCGGCATAGGGCTGAGTTGAAGTCGCGTCGGCTGGTCCTGTCGGTCAGCTGGATTCGAACAACAGGAACGCGTTCCTGCCCGTCCTCGGTCAGCGTTCCGTAGCGTTCGATCTGTGCGCGATGGAAGTCGCGACCAAAACTCGTCGCGATGGTGGACTTGCCCAAGCCAGGGAAAGCGTCGATCACCACGGAGGGCCGCACCTTGTCACCGTCCTGCCGGTTGGACCTCAGTACGTTCCACAAATCCCGATGAACCACCTCCAGCTGCGGGGTCTTGATCGGACCGATGTTGGCGTGCCAGACCGCGCGGTGCTCTTCGTACTCCAGTCGCGCCCGCGACGACAGTGCAGCCAGCTCGCGCTTGCTCAGCAGTGTGGGAGGGACACGGTCCGGCTCGTTGGTGTACCGGTTCCAGCCTCGCTTGACCGAGAGGCTGTAGGCCCTCTCCAAGGAACGGATCGGGTCAGTCATGCGATCTCCATGGCGGTGGCGTAGAAGTCGGTGGCCTCGGCGGAGTCATCCGCGTCGAGCTCGTCCTCGCTGTCGTCGTCCCCGCCGAGGTCGTCCCCTTCCAGATGCGCCGCCTCAGCGGTGTGCTGGGGCGTCAGCTTCTTGGACGGGATCACGGGCAGGTCGTCCGGTTCGCTGTCCTCGGCGGCTTCGGGCGGCACCAGACGCAGGCGCTGCTCGGACAGGCGGATCGCCATGCGGCGCTCGGCCGGAGTGCGGGCCAGGCCGGCGTCCCACTGCTCCAGGAGTTCGGCGAGGGCTCGCTTGGTGTCGGGGAACCGGTGCTGTGTCGCGGCCAGCTGGCGGGCGTAGGCCAGGGCTTCGGCGCTGAAGGGGCCCCGGACGGCGTCGGCGTGCTCCCAGCGGAGCGCATGCCAGGACTTAGTCTTTGGGTCCTGGAAGTAGATCCGGCTGACGTCGTCGCGGTCGATCCGCAGCGGCCACTTGCCGGTGTGCTTTCCGGTGTAGGGGCTGGTGCGGTTCCGGTAGAGGTTCAGCGCCTTGGCGTCATAGCGCAGGCCGCCGACCTCGACACCGTAGTGCTGGACGGTCCTCCACTCAACGGGTAGAAAGTCGAACACCAGGTCCGTGCGGGCGGGCACTTGGATGAAGCCAGCTCGATTGACTCCGTGCCCGTACATTTCCAGCGGAGACAGATCCAGGCCAGGGACCTCCGGGATACACAGCCCTGCGTGCTTCTGCCGGTGATAGCACTGGTCCACCCATTGCCGGATGATCGCCTCCATTTCGTCGAGGAAGTAGTAGGCGTCCTTCTCGACATCCTTGCCGCGGCTGTAGACATCCGGTCCCTTGTATCCGGGGAGCGGAGCCAGCAGTTGCTCCCGCAGGGTGCGGAAGAATCTCTCCAAAGCGGCCTTGTCGGTGGCCTGGTAGGCACGCGCCGGCTGCACCGAGACGCCGAGTCGTTCGCAGACGCTCAGCAAGTGCTCCGAGATGTAAATCCTGCCGTTGTCCACCACGACGGTCTCGGCAGCCACGGACGGCAGGAGCGGATTGCCGTCGGCATCGGCCAGCTGTGTGGCGTCGACCACGACACTGCGAGGCAGCCCGTGGTAGATATCGCAGCTGGTCACAAAGTATTCGGCGTCGTTCGGCAGCGGCCGGATCGACTCGAAGAGGACCCCTGCGGCATCCACCGCCTTCGTCGAGACCGGGGTCAGCCGCAGCCCGGTGATGCACCGGTCGTAAAGGTCCATCGCAACCGTGAGCTCGGCCGTCACCCAGCGCAGTGTGACCGGGTCCATGACGAAGACGTCCAGGGGCGTGGTGTCCAGGATGAGGTACTCGCCCGGCCGGGTCGCCCGTAGCCGCCCGTAGGGCGTCTCCGGGCGGTTTGCAGCGGACCGCTTGTTCTTGGTACCGCCGAAAGCGCCTGTGCCTCGGGAGAGTTCGCGCAGGATCTTGCGGCCCTTGGTCGTCTTCGGAGGCTTTACCGGTGGAGGTGGATCCTCCAACTCGGCGTCCTCGGCTTCAAGCCGGGCTTGGATCTTGGCCAGCAGGAGGTCTTGGGTCGGCCGACTCGCATCGGTGTGCTCACTCAGAACAGTCCGGGCCATGTCGATCCAGCGCGGATCGATCCCTGCCAGCACATCCCGCCGACGCGTCCACCGCTTGTCCAACAGAGCCGACGATCCCTCGGTCTCAAAGCCGGTCAGCCAGGCCCGCACCGTCGACACCCCGAGTCCCAGCTCCGCGGCCTTGGCGGCATACCGCTGTCCCTTTCGGACGCTGGGGTCATACTCCGGGCGCGGCTCACCAGGTAGCGCCAGTTCGGCGTGTCCTCGCCGATATCCCGTCCGGAGTTCCTGCATGTGGGCAATACGGTCGACCAGTTCGTCTCGCTCATCCGGGGAAAGGTTGCTCAGATCGGCCCCGACGCCCTCGATCGGTTCGTCGTAGTCGGCGTCGATCAGCCGTGTCGAGGGCTGCGACAGCAGGTGCCCGATGTCGACCTGCCGGAGTCCTCCGTGAGCATCGCGCAACAGCACGTTGGGGGCATCCAGTTCAGCGACCTGCCACAGTCCGCCGTCGTAGCTCAGCCGGACACCGATTGCGATGACCGTACGTTGTGACGTCATGCGCAGGCCTCCACCATGCTGTCGCCGTCCAGGTGCCGCCGCAGGTCCGTCGTGATCCGCTGCTGCCAAAGCAGCTTCAGCACCGCCGGCTTGAGGAGCGCGGGAGCCCAAGACGTCTGCAGCCGCAGCGTCAGCTCCCGAATGGTCACGCCTCTAACTGCCTCAGCAAGGGCCGCCTCCAGCACCTCGTCTGCCACGAGCCCATCACGGCGCTGACTCGCCAGGAAGCGCACATTCGCCAGGTAGACCGGGTCCTCGCCGGACCAGATCTCATGGGCCCAGCCGTGGTTCTCGATCAACTTCGCCGGCCAGGCCAAGGCTTCGGCGATCTCCGGCTTTGCCAGTTGGGAGGCGGGCTTGACGTTGACAACCGTCACCGACCGGTCAGCCCGAACGAGCAAGTAATCCGGAACGTGCCGTCGGTCCCGGCCAGCTACCCGAGCTCGAATCCGAAACGGCTGGGCCGCGATCTCCACCACCTCAGGGTCGAAGTCGGCCAGCATCAGCCGCGCGAGCTCCAGGCGGCTCTCGTAGATGATGTGGCCGCCAGTCGTGGCGCACCAGTAGTAGCCGGAATGGTGTTTCTGCCCATGGCGGTTTCGGAACGTACGCCACGGCTTGGCCCGCGCTGCTTGTGCTGGTCGCAGATGTTTCAGTGGCTTCTCTATCGCCGTGCCATCCAGCTGGCGCAGCGACACCATGCCGGTACCGTTGTCCAGCTCTGACGGCACTCCAGTCACGACTTGCGTCCCTGAAAAGCTCACACCTGCCCCGATCTGCATCCGTCAGAGGGACGTCTGCTGGGGGAACACTGCGAGGGAACGCGAGCGCATAAGCGCCAGACCGCCCGCATGCATCAGGTCGAGTGACAACGATCAAGAGGAGTTTGAGAGTGTTCAACTCCGATTGCGCTCAACACCTCGGCGGCCAAGTGCCGCTCGGGGCGGAGAGCGGCGTCGCTCTCCGCCCCGGGTGGGATTAGAACTCCGGGAGCTCCAACAGGTTGTTCGTCCACACACCGTCCGCGTGAGTGCGGAGGTACTTCGCGCCGTGGCTGGGGGTCACGACCCCGACATCGGCCCGGTTGCCCCTGCCATCGTCGGTGTACGCCTTGATGTTCTTGTTCTCGATCCACCCCACGATGTCAGCTCGCGAGTTTCGGCCACTCTTTCCGGTGGACGGCTCCGTCCACCGAAGCTCGGCAATGTGCTGGTGCGTAGTGCCGCCCGACATACGCCGGGCTGTGATCTGGATTGCCACGTTCAGATTCTCCTCACATGTGATGCCGCTTGGCGGCCTACCAGTGAGGGCCGTACGCTTCGTGTGCCCACGGGGTTGCGTAGCGACCCTCGACTGAGGCGGGCATTGGCGTGCCCGCCTCAGTCAGCTTTGTGCGCCTTGTCAGCGCTCCCCTTTGCTTGATCGCTGGACTCGGGCTCTTCATCCCCAGGACTCGATGGCAGGGGCTCGTTCGGCTTGATGCCGAGGATCACCGTCGTGGGATCCGATGAGCCAGGGTCCGTCGATGCCAGACTCACTCTGGTCGTTGCGAACCAGCGGGGGCTGGGGTCAGTGTCGGCGTCTTCTGCTTCGGGTTTGCGGGCGACGGCAAAGCCGACCGTGCTCGTCCTGTCGCCCATCGGCATCTTGGTGCCGTCCTTGGCGACGATGACTATGTCCTTCCGGTGCTTCGGGCAGTAGCAGGTCATCACGTCGACTACGGTGCGCACGACGCCAAGCGATCCCTCTACAGAGGTGACGTGCTGACGCGCCACGTACTCCAGTTCACCGAGATCGAGCTCTCGTGATGACCGGGCACGGATCAAGAACTTCCAGACCGGCAAGAGCTCTTTCAGCGTCTCAATCGGCACTCCGATGTCGCGGGCACGCAGGATCCACGTCAGTAGTTCGACGACGATGGACGGATAGGCGCCAGCACGAGATCCGACCCGAACCGAGCGAGGGACCAGCCCCTCCGTCACGTAAAAGGTCAGCTGCCGATCACTGATCGAGTAGCCCTCACCTCGTACCCGCGCTATCAGTTCAGACTTCGTCACCAAATCGGGCGGCCCCTCCTGCAATTGCAGGTACTCAAGGAAGCCATTCTCTTCGATCGCCACTTCATCACCTCCATCCCCGCTAGCTACAGTACCACTGTAGCGTCCGACCTCTCCAGTGTGACTGTCGTCTGCTACAGCGAAGCTGACGTCTAGATCCTACTTCAGCAGCTTTGCTCGCCTACTGCTCAACTACATGGGCATTCGCTGAACCAAAGCGGCCCCCTACAGCGGTGCGTCAGGTCTGAGCCATGTCCACGAAGCGCGAGTAGTGACCCTGGAAGGCGACCGTGATGGTGGCCGTGGGGCCGTTACGGTGCTTGCCCACGATGATGTCCGCCTCGCCCGCGCGCGGCGACTCCTTCTCGTAGGCGTCCTCGCGGTGCAGCAGGATGACCATGTCGGCGTCCTGCTCGATGGAGCCGGACTCACGCAGGTCGGACACCATCGGCTTCTTGTCGGTGCGCTGCTCGGGACCACGGTTGAGCTGCGAGAGCGCGATCACCGGGACCTCCAGCTCCTTGGCCAGGAGCTTGAGGTTACGGGACATGTCCGAGACCTCCTGCTGACGGCTCTCGGAGCGCTTGGAGCCACCGGCCTGCATCAGCTGGAGATAGTCGATGATCACGAGCTTGATGTCGTTGCGCTGCTTCAGCCGTCGGCACTTCGCGCGGATCTCCATCATCGACAGGTTCGGGGAGTCGTCGATGTAGAGCGGCGCGGCCGAGACCTCGGGCATCCGGCGGGCGAGTCGGGTCCAGTCCTCGTCCGTCATGGTGCCGGACCGCATGTGGTGCAGAGCGACGCGCGCCTCCGCGGAGAGCAGACGCATCGCGATCTCGTTGCGTCCCATTTCGAGGGAGAAGATGACGCTGGGCAGGTTGTGCTTGATGGACGCGGCGCGCGCGAAGTCCAGCGCGAGCGTCGACTTGCCCATGGCGGGTCGGGCCGCGATGACGATCATCTGGCCCGGATGCAGACCGTTGGTCAACGAGTCGAGGTCCGTGAAGCCGGTGGGCACACCGGTCATCTCACCGCTGCGCGACCCGATCGCCTCGATCTCGTCGAGAGCGCCCTCCATGATGTCGCCGAGCGGCAGATAGTCCTCGCTGGTGCGCTGCTCGGTGACGGCGTAGATCTCGGCCTGGGCCCGGTTGACGATCTCGTCGACGTCGTCGTCGGCCGCGTATCCCATCTGCGTGATACGGGTGCCGGCCTCGACCAGGCGGCGCAGGACCGCGCGCTCGTGCACGATCTCCGCGTAGTACTCGGCGTTCGCCGCCGTCGGTACCGTCTGGACGAGGGTGTGCAGATACGAGGCGCCGCCGACCTTGTTGATCTCGCCGCGCTTGGTGAGCTCGGCGGCGATCGTGATGGGGTCGGCCGGCTCGCCCTTGGCGTAGACGTCGAGGATCGCCTGGAAGATCGTCTCGTGCGCGGGCTTGTAGAAGTCGTGGCCCTTGATGACCTCGACGACGTCGGCGATGGCGTCCTTGGACAGGAGCATGCCACCGAGGACGGACTGTTCGGCGTCGAGGTCCTGAGGCGGTACGCGCTCGAACGCCGTACCCCCGCCGTCCCACTCACCGGTGTCCCGGCCGCGTTCGTGCTGTTCGTCGCGGCCCCGGCCTCCGTTGCCGCGGCCGCGGGAGGCGGGCAGACGATCACTGGGACCGCTGTCGGCCCACGGGTCGTCCAAGGGCTCGGAAATGCTCACCGAGCCACCTCCTCCCGTCCGCCGAGCGGACCTAGCCGTGCCCCTCATTTCTACGGCACGGCACTGACAAATAAGAGGCCCAACTCCGTTTCTGGCGCGTCGGTTTTGTGCTGATTTCCAGGCCGACGAAACGGAGCGGGCGCCGGACCACCGTAGGCCCGCGGGCACCGTCAGCCAATCTGGTTATCCACAGGCCATGTGGACGACGGCCCGGATGCTGTGGAGAACTCCTCAAAACCTGTGCACGACCCGGTGGACAGGCCTGTGAACAAGCTCCACGAGTTGCCGCAGCACCCGCCTTGACCTGCCCATTTCCCGTCCACCGGCTGTGCAGAAGAAAAACTTTCCCAGTCGGACCAAGATCAGTTCGAACCGTACACAGGAGTGGACGACACCAGCGAGACAGTAAGGGTCATTACGGGATTGCATCTCTTACCTGTGGACGATTAGATTAGTGCTCATGACACAGGCTCCCGCGACACCCAAGGCCGTCCGGCGACAGCACGATCGAGAGATCGTCGCGCTGGCCGTTCCGGCCTTCGGCGCACTCGTCGCCGAGCCCCTCTTCGTCCTGGCCGACAGCGCGATCGTGGGCCATCTCGGCACCGCGCAACTCGCCGGACTCGGCATCGCCTCGGCCCTTCTCACGACGGCCGTCAGCATCTTCGTCTTCCTTGCCTACGCCACCACGGCCGCCGTGGCCCGACGGGTCGGAGCGGACGATCTCCAGGCCGCCATCCGCCAGGGCATGGACGGCATCTGGCTGGCCCTGCTGCTCGGCGCCGGCGTCATCGCCGTCGTGCTCCCCACAGCGCCGTCCCTCGTGGAACTCTTCGGCGCCTCCGACACCG
The DNA here is from genome assembly GCF_001685355.1 of Streptomyces lincolnensis. Classification (GTDB taxonomy): domain Bacteria; phylum Actinomycetota; class Actinomycetes; order Streptomycetales; family Streptomycetaceae; genus Streptomyces; species Streptomyces lincolnensis. Next base: position 5,062,670 of record NZ_CP016438.1, read on the forward strand.
CCGCCCCCTACGCGACGACCTATCTGCGGATCTCGTCCCTGGGCATCCCGGCCATGCTCGTCGTCCTCGCCGCGACCGGCGTCCTGCGCGGCCTCCAGGACACGAAGACACCGCTGTACGTCGCCCTCGCCGGGTTCATCGCCAATGGGATCCTCAACGTCGGCCTCGTCTACGGTGCCGATCTGGGGATCGCGGGCTCCGCCTGGGGCACCGTCATCGCCCAGTGGGGCATGGCCGTCGCCTATCTCGTGGTGGTGGTCCGCGGCGCCCGTCGTCATGGAGCTTCCCTGCGCCCCGACGCGGCCGGGATCCGAGCCTCCGCACAAGCCGGCGTCCCCCTATTGGTCCGCACCCTCTCGCTGCGGGCGATCCTGATGATCGCCACAGCCGTCGCGGCGCGGCTCGGCGACGCCGACATCGCGGCACACCAGATCATCCTGTCCCTGTGGAGTCTGCTCGCCTTCGCCCTCGATGCCATCGCCATCGCCGGACAGGCCATCATCGGGCGGTATCTGGGAGCCGGCGACACAGCAGGCGCCCGCCAGGCATGCCGTCGCATGGTGGAGTGGGGTATCGCGGTCGGGGTCGTCCTCGGCGTCCTGGTGGTGATCTCCCGGCCGCTGTTCTTGCCCCTGTTCACCAGTGACTCCGTGGTCAAGGACGCAGCCCTGCCCGCTCTGGTGATCGTGGCGCTCTCCCAGCCGATCTGCGGAGTCGTCTTCACCCTGGACGGGGTCCTCATGGGCGCCGGAGACGGCCCCTATCTGGCGTGGGCGATGATCCTCACCTTGGCGGTCTTCACTCCGGTCGCCCTGCCGATCCCGACACTGGGCGGTGGACTGACGGCTGTCTGGGCGGCCATGACGCTGATGATGACGGTACGGATGCTGACGCTCTGGCTACGAACCCGCTCGGGCCGCTGGCTCGTCACCGGTGCCACCCGCTGACCGTTTCACGTGAAACATCGCGGGCCGTCACGTTTCACGTGAAACACCGCGTGCCGCCGTCTCCGCTCTCGGGCAGACAAGAGGGGCCGCACCCTCACGGGTGCGGCCCCTCTCACAACTGCTCAAGCCGAGCGCAGCGTCAGGCCGCGACGACCTCGATGTTGACCTTGGCGGCAACCTCGGGGTGCAGACGCACGGACGTCTCGTGAGCGCCCAGGGTCTTGATGGGCGAACCCAGCTCGATCCGGCGCTTGTCGACCTCGGGGCCACCGGAAGCCTTGATCGCGGAAGCGACGTCGGCCGGGGTGACGGAACCGAAGAGACGACCGGCGTCGCCGGAGCGGACGGCCAGACGGACCTTGACACCTTCGAGCTGGGCCTTCACAACGTTGGCCTGCTCGATGGTCTGGATCTCGTGGATCTTGCGAGCACGACGGATCTGCTCGACGTCCTTCTCGCCACCCTTGGTCCAACGGATCGCGAAGTTCCGCGGGATCAGGTAGTTGCGAGCGTAACCGTCCTTGACGTCGACGACGTCGCCCGCGGCACCGAGGCCGGAGACCTCGTGGGTGAGGATGATCTTCATGAGTCGGTCACCCTTCCCTTATCGCGCGGTGGAGGTGTAGGGCAGCAGCGCCATCTCACGGCTGTTCTTGACAGCCGTGGCGACGTCACGCTGGTGCTGCGTGCAGTTGCCGGTCACGCGGCGGGCACGGATCTTGCCGCGGTCGGAAATGAACTTCCGCAGCATGTTCGTGTCCTTGTAGTCCACGTACGTGACCTTGTCCTTGCAGAAAGCGCAGACCTTCTTCTTCGGCTTGCGCACAGGCGGCTTCGCCATGGTGTATCTCCTGTGTGATCAAGAAGTGTGGGTAGGCCCCACCCTCGGCCCGAAGGCCTAGAAGGGGGGCTCGTCCGAGTAGCCGCCGCCACCGCTGCTGCCGCCGGAGTTTCCACCCCAGCCGCCGCCACCGCCGCCGCCCTGCTGGGCGCCACCGGCGGGAGCGCCGGTCGCCCACGGGTCGTCGGCGGGAGCGCCGCCGCCCTGCTGACCGCCACCGGGGCCACCGCCCCAGCCGCCGCCACCCTGGGCGCCGCCGCCACCACCGCCACCGCTGAAACCGCCGCCCTGGCCACCACGGCCGGCGGTCTTGGTGACCTTGGCCGTGGCACTGCGCAGACTGGCGCCGACTTCCTCGACGTCCAGCTCGTAGACCGTGCGCTTGACGCCCTCACGGTCCTCGTAGGACCGCTGCTTCAGCCGGCCCTGCACGATGACGCGCATGCCTCGCTGGAGCGACTCGGCGACGTTCTCCGCCGCCTGACGCCAGACCGAGCAGGTCAGGAAGAGGCTTTCGCCGTCCTTCCACTCGTTGGTCTGACGGTCGAAGGTGCGGGGGGTGGACGCGACACGGAACTTCGCGACCGCCGCACCGGACGGGGTGAAGCGCAGCTCGGGGTCATCGACAAGATTGCCGACGACCGTGATGACGGTCTCGCCTGCCATGGGGGAACCTCTCGGCGGGTTTGCTCTGGCTGCTTGGTTGCTGCTACTCGAATCCCGAGATCAGCTGAGCGAAGCTCAGTGGGTCTCGGGGCGGAGGACCTTGGTCCGGAGGACCGACTCGTTCAGGTTCATCTGGCGGTCGAGCTCCTTGACGACCGCAGGCTCGGCCTGCAGGTCGATGACCGAGTAGATGCCCTCAGGCTTCTTCTTGATCTCGTACGAGAGACGACGACGGCCCCAGGTGTCGACCTTCTCGACCTTTCCGTTGCCCTCGCGGACGACGGAGAGGAAGTTCTCGATCAGGGGGGCGACGGCGCGCTCCTCCAGATCGGGGTCGAGGATGACCATCACCTCGTAGTGACGCATGTGGAACCCACCTCCTTTGGACTCAGCGGCCACGGTCGTTCCGTGGCAGGAGGGTTGTGATGCGTACGCAACGGTATCGGCCGCCACTGACAATCGGGGTTCCTCGAAGGACTCCCGGGTCGTGACGTGGGCAGACACCGGTGCAGAGGGTACAGAGTACCCGCACAGCGGCTTCCGGTTGTAATCAGGCCTCGGGGACCGTCAATCTGTACACATCGGGTGTGTATGGCGCTACGATGCGCCGCCTTTCGCAGGAGGTGCCCTATGGCACAGGCATTGCGACCCAACACCGTCGGAGGGCTGTTCGCCACGGACGGCAAGCCCCATCCTCTCCAGGACACGCTGCTCGCGGTGACCCTGGTGCTCGGCATCACGTCGTTCGTCACGGCGATGTTCCACGACCTGCACCTGCTGAGCTCCTGGACCGGACTGGTGGGGATCCTCACCGGCGCGTACGGCCAGTGGATCTCGGAGACGACCCGTGAGCGCTTCGGGCTGATCCTCGGCCTCGGCGCGGCGGGGGTCGGCTTCTTCCTCGGCATGGCGCACGGCGGGCTCTTCGGCGGAGTCTTCTGACACCAGGGACACCCTTCCCCCAAAACCTCATAACGGACGACGGAACGTCTCGGTGGCCCACTGAGCCGGGGCGAAGGTTCCGTACGCCCAGTCGGGGCGCCCGCCAGGCGCAGTAGGCTTCGGCGCGAGAGCCGGAGCCCCTGTACCCATGGGGACACACCAGCCCGAGGAGCGCCCCGAATGAGCCTGACCCTGAGGACGATCAGCCGCGAGCAGCATCTGGCGTACATCCAGAGCCTGCCGTCGGCGAGCCACATGCAGGTTCCGGCCTGGGCAGACGTCAAGGCGGAGTGGCGCTCCGAGAGCCTTGGGTGGTTCGACGACAAGACCGGTGAGCTGGTCGGCGCGGGCATGGTCCTCTACCGGCAGCTCCCCAAGATCAAGCGATACCTGGCTTATCTGCCCGAGGGCCCGGTCATCAACTGGTTCGCGCCGAATCTGACCGAGTGGCTGGAACCGATGCTCGCGCACCTCAAGCACCAGGGCGCGTTCTCCGTGAAGATGGGCCCGCCGGTCATCATCCGGCGCTGGGAGGCCACCTCCATCAAGGCCGGCATCCAGAACCCCGACGTGAAGCGACTGCGTGACATCGAGGCCGACTTCATCGAACCGCGTGCCTTCGAGGTCGCCGACAAGCTGCGCCGTATGGGCTGGCAGCAGGGGGAGGACGGGGGCGCCGGCTTCGGCGATGTGCAGCCCCGCTACGTCTACCAGGTGCCGCTGGCGAACCGGTCCCTGGAAGAGGTCCACAAGAACTTCAACCAGCTGTGGCGTCGCAACATCAAGAAGGCCGAGAAGGCCGGCGTCGAGGTCGTCCAGGGCGGCTACCAGGACCTGGAGGAGTGGCAGCGGCTGTACGAGATCACGGCCGTGCGCGACCACTTCCGGCCCCGCCCGCTGTCGTACTTCCAGCGCATGTGGACGGCCCTCAACAGCGAGGACCCCAACCGCATGCGGCTGTACTTCGCGCGGCACAACGGTGTGAACCTGTCCGCGGCGACCATGCTGATCGTCGGCGGGCACGTCTGGTACTCCTACGGTGCCTCCGACAACATCGGCCGTGAGGTCCGGCCCTCGAACGCGATGCAGTGGCGGATGCTGCGCGACGCCTACGCGCTCGGCGCCACCGTCTACGACCTTCGGGGCATCTCGGACTCGTTGGACGAGACCGACCATCTCTTCGGTCTGATCCAGTTCAAGGTGGGCACCGGCGGCCAGGCGGCCGAATACCTCGGCGAGTGGGACTTCCCGCTCAACAAGCTGCTCCACAAGGCGCTCGACATCTACATGTCGCGCCGCTGACGTCGCGTTCTTCGCTTCAATAGCTCCCATACCTCTGATACACCGCAGCGACCAGAAAGGTTCCAGGTCCGGCCATGGCGCTCACGCTCTACGTCGACACCGCGCGCTGGCGGGCGCACCACAAGCACGTGCAGGAGCAGTTCCCGGGCCTCGTGCCGGTCTGCAAGGGCAACGGCTACGGCTTCGGACACGAGCGGCTCGCGGAGGAGGCCACCCGGCTGGGCTCGGACGTCCTCGCCGTCGGCACGACGTACGAGGCCGCCCGGATCAAGGACTGGTTCGGCGGTGACCTGCTGGTGCTGACGCCGTACCGGCGCGGCGAGGAGCCCGTCCCGCTGCCCGACCGGGTCATCCGTTCGGTGTCGTCGATAGACGGGGTGTACGGCCTGGTGGGTGCCCGGGTGGTCATCGAGGTGATGTCCTCGATGAAGCGGCACGGCATCAGCGAGCAGGACCTGCCGCAGCTGCACGCCGCCATAGAGAACGTGCGCCTGGAGGGCTTCGCGATCCACCTGCCGCTGGACCGCACCGACGGCTCGGACGCCGTCGAGGAGGTCATCGGCTGGATGGACCGGCTGCGCGCGGCCCGGCTGCCGCTGCACACGATGTTCGTCAGCCACCTCAAGGCCGACGAACTCGCGCGTCTCCAGCAGCAGTTCCCGCAGACGCGGTTCCGCGCCCGGATCGGCACCCGGCTGTGGCTGGGCGATCACGAGGCCACGGAGTACCACGGTGCGGTCCTGGACGTCACCCGTGTCTCCAAGGGGGACCGCTTCGGCTACCGGCAGCAGAAGGCGGCCTCCGACGGCTACCTGGTGGTCGTGGCGGGTGGTACCTCGCACGGAGTGGGCCTGGAGGCCCCCAAGGCGCTGCACGGCGTCATGCCGCGCGCCAAGGGCGTCGCCCGCGCCGGCCTCGCCACGGTCAACCGGAACCTTTCTCCGTTCGTCTGGGGCGGCAAGCAGCGCTGGTTCGCCGAGCCGCCGCACATGCAGGTCTCGATCCTGTTCGTGCCGTCCGACGCCCCCGAGCCCAAGGTGGGCGAGGAGCTCGTGGCCCATCTGCGGCACACCACCACGCAGTTCGACCGCATCGTCGACCGCTGAGCGCCGTAGACACAGCGGCTGAGCGTCGTAGAGACAGCCGAAAGGCCGTACACGGAATCTTCCGTGTACGGCCTTTCGAGTACGGCGGCCGGGCGCTGTTCGCTCAGAGCGAACCGTCGGCGGTGTCCTGTTTGCCCCACTCGACCCGAGAGCCTTCGAAGTGGGCCGCGTGCCGCGGCGGATGGGCGGCGGGGCCCAGGACGAAGACGTCCTCGGCGCCGTCGAGTACACCGCCCGAGGGGTCGTCGTCACCGGCCAGGCGCACCACGTCCCGCTCGGGCATGAGGATGTCGCGCACGATCACGGCGCACAGGTAGAGCGTGCCCAGCAGGTGGACGGCGATGGCCCAGTGGTAGCCGTCGGTCGGCAGCCCCTTGTGGGCGTTGCCGCTGGTCGTGTACGCGAGGTACATCCAGATGCCCAGGAAGTACGCCACCTCGCACGCCTGCCAGATCAGGAAGTCCCGCCACTTCGGCCGGGCCAGGGCGGCCAGCGGCACCAGCCACAGGACGTACTGCGGCGAGTAGACCTTGTTGGTGAGGATGAACGCCGCGATGATCAGGAAGGCGAGCTGGGCGAAGCGCGGACGGCGCGGGGCGGCGAGCGTGAGCGCCGCGATGCCTCCGCAGCACAGCAGCACCAGCAGCGTGGCCATCGTGTTGACGGAGTCGGTGGTGGGCGGGTTGGTCGAGTTCTGGGCCCAGATCAGCCAGAACGAACCGAAGTCGACACCGCGTTCCTGGCTGAACGTGTAGAACTTCGACCAGCCCTCGAAGGCGAAGAGCATCACCGGCAGGTTCACGACCAGCCAGCCGACCGCCGCGCCGGCCAGGGCCGTCCCGAACTCCCGCCACTTGCCCGCCCGCCAGCACAGCACCAGCAGCGGTCCGAGCAGCAGGAAGGGATAGAGCTTGGCGGCCGTGGCGAGGCCCAGCAGGACACCGAAGGCGAGTGCGCGGCCGCGGGACCACATCAGCATCGCGGCGGCCGTCAGAGCGACCGCCAGCAGGTCCCAGTTGATGGTGGCGGTGAGCGCCGCGGCGGGCGCGAGGGCGACCAGCAGACCGTCCCAGGGGCGCCGGGCGTGCGTACGGGTCACGCAGACGACGATGACGGCAGCGCACACCATCAGCATTCCGGCGTTGACCATCCAGTACCACTGTTCCTGGTCCTGGATGGTGCCGCTGCCGGGCGTCAGCCACGAGGCGACCTCCATGAACACGCCGGTCAGCACCGGGTACTCGAGGTACTGCATGTCGCCGGGCAGCCGGTCGAAGTACGGCACGAGCCCGTCGGCGAAGCCGCGTCCCTGGTAGAGGTGCGGGATGTCGGAGTAGCACGCGTGCGTGTACTGCGAGCTGGCGCCGAAGAACCAGGCGCCGTTGTAGCAGGGCGCCTTCTGGACCAGGCCGAGGGCGAACATCCCGATCGCCACCAGCGCGATCACCCGCACGGGGGTCCACCAGGACGTCCCGAGCAGGGCACGCCGTCCGAGCGGGCCACCGATCAACTCGCTGCCGGCCGCGGCGACCTTGTCGTCCCGGGTGGGCCGTACCGTATCCGGCTCTTGCACGCGCGCCGGCGTCGATTCTGCACTGGGCATGGGGAACATCCTGCCGTACGTCGCCATGGGTGCCCGTGCGTACGGCCCGACCGGTGCCGGCAGGCCCGCGGTCGCCGGCCGGTGAATCAGCCGAGGAATACCCGGAATCAGTTGTCCGGAATCCGCGACGCGTGGCGCGTTCACGCCAGTCTTTCGCCCTGTATGCACAGAAATATAGGCATTGAAAAATCTTGCTGGCGCCCGCTGCCGACACATAAAGTGAGCGTCGCGAACCGGAATGCAGAATTTACCCGGAATTATTCGCTTTATGCCAAAGGCGAGGGGGAACGATGAGGACATCGACAAAGGTCAAGGCCGCCGCCGTCGCGGGAGCGGCGATGACCGCCGTGCTGATTCCGCTGGGCGGGACCTCGTACGCGGCCGGCTGCAACAGCACCGGGTGCGACAACAAGGGCCCCATGGCCATGGACTGCAGCGACCAGTACACGACCACGGCGCGGACGGTGAACAACAACAACCGGATCGGCGAGCTGCGGTGGTCGAGCACCTGTGACGCGGCCTGGGTCCGTGTGTACAACGAGTCGAGCAATCCGGTCTACAACGCGTACGGCTACATCGAGAAGTACAACTCGTCCGGGACGCTCCTCAGGTCGCTTTCCGTCGCCGTGCCGAGTTCCGGGAACGACTGGTCGAACATGCTGGGCGGAGCCTCCTACCAGTACCGGATCTGCATCAAGTTCCAGGGGAATGAATATCCCCTGAAGTGCAGCACCAAGTTCTGACGTGCCCCGTTCCGGGTGACAAAAATATCGGGGCCCGCCATCCGGCGGGCCCCGATATTCGTGATCACGGCGTTATACCGGGCTTGTCACCCGGCGGTCATCCGAAGATGCCTCCTTGGCCGTTCCCTCTGCTGTTGCCGTCCGACTCCGTGGGCGTCGGCGTGGGTGTCACGCCTCCGCCTCCGTCCGTGCCACCGGTGTCCGCACCGCCCGTGTCGGTGCACTGCCAGTCGAACTGGCAGCTGGGCGTCGGCGTGGGCGTCGGGGACGGCGAGCTCTCGCTGGGCGTCGGACTCGGCGTCGGACTGGCCGACTGAGTCTCGCTCGGCGTCGGCGTCGGCGTCGGCGTCGGAGCGGCGTTGACGACCTCACCGATGGGCTCCGGCGTGGGGAATTCCTTCACCGGCGCATTCTTGAGTGCCTGCTCCATGTAGTCGTGCCAGATCTCGGCCGGGAACGAGGCACCGTGGATCTTGTCCTGGCCACCCGTTCCGTACATCTTCAGGAACTCGCGGTTCTTCTTCGTCTCGTCGTCGTCCATCCGGAACATGCTGATCGAGGTGGACAGCTGCGGGGTGTAGCCGACGAACCAGGCGGACTTGTTGCCGTCCGTGGTACCGGTCTTGCCCGCCACCGGACGGTCGGGCAGCTGGGCGTTGGTACCCGTTCCGTCGTCGACCACGGTCTTGAGGACGTCCGTGACGTTGTCGGCGACGTTCTCCTCGAACACCTGCCTGGGAGCGGTCTTGTGGGTGAAGACCGTGCCGTCCTTGTCGTTGACCTTCTGCACGGAGAACGGCTCGTTCTGCTTGCCGCTGGCCGCGAAGGTGGCGTAGGCACCCGCCATACGGATCGCGCTGGGGTCGGAGATACCGATGGAGAAGGACGGGAAGTTGGTGCCTGCGAGGCTGTTCTCCTTGATGCCGGCGTCCATGGCCGCCTCCTTCACCTTGTCCAACCCGACGTCCATGCCGAGCTGTACGAAGGCGGAGTTCACCGACTCCCGCATCGCCTCACGGACATCGATCCGGTAGTTCGGGGGAGAGCCGTAGGACTGCTTGCCGTCGTTCTCCTGGAGCCACTCCTTGCCCTTCTCGTTCTTCCAGATCGTGCCGTCGTAGTTCTTGATCTTCAGGTTGTTCTTGCCGTTGAACAGGCTCTTCGGAGAGACCTTGGTGCGCTCGTCCTGTGCCTGGTTCGGCCCGAGCTCCGGGTCGCGCACGCCCCACTTCATCGCGGCCGCGAGCACGAACGGCTTGAAGGTCGAACCGACCTGGGCACCGGTGGCGTCGGCGTTGTTGGTGAAGTGCTTGGTGGCGTCCTCACCGCCGTAGATGGCCTTGATGGCACCGGTCTCCGGATCCACCGAAGCCCCGCCGAACTGGACGTGGGTGTCCGTCTTCGGGCGTTCCTTGGGCTTGATGTTCGCCTTCTGGACCTTCTGGACGGCCTTCTCGAGCTCCTTGACCTTGTTCTTGTCGAAGGTCGTGTAGATCGAGTAGCCGCCCGTCTGGAGCTTGTCGGCGGAGACGATGTCGTTGTTGATCAGGTACGCCTTGGCGAGGTCGACGAGATAGCCGACCTGGCCGCTCAGGGCGTTGTTGCTGCGCGGGTTCTGCCACTGGGGCAGCGTCGTGTACTTGGCCCGCGTCGCCGGGTCCAGGTGCTTGTACTCGACCATCTTGTCGAGGGTGTCCTGCATCTGTGCCAGGGCACGCCTCTGGTTGGCCTGGGGAGTGGCGGACGGGTCGATGGACGTCGAACCGGCAGGGTCGTAGTACGTGGCGCCCTTGAGCATCGCCGACAGGAAGGCGCACTCGCCCTCGTCCAGGTTCTTGGCGTCCTTGTTGAAGTACGCCCGCGCTGCCGCCTGGATCCCGTAGGCCCCGCGACCGTAGTAAGCGGAGTTCAGGTAGCCCTCCATGATCTTGTCCTTCGACATGGTGGAGCCCACCTTGACCGAGACGAAGATCTCCTTGAACTTCCGCGAGACGGTCTGGGACTGGTCGTCCAGCATCGCGTTCTTGACGTACTGCTGGGTGATGGTGGAGCCACCCTGCGTCTGGCCGCCCCTGGCCATGTTGAACACGGCACGGCCGATGCCCTTGGGGTCGATGCCGCTGTCGGTGTAGAAGGTCTTGTTCTCCTGCGAGATCACGGCGTACTGCATCGCCTTGGGGATCTGCGAGAGATTGACGTTCTGGCGGTTCGTCTCACCACCGGTCGCGACCATCTCCGTGTTGTCGGACCAGTAGAAGACGTTGTTCTGGGCCGAGGCGGTCTTCGCGATGTCCGGCACGCCCACCATGGCGTACGCGATGCCCGCGACGGCCACCATGCTGCCGAAGAACCCGATGAACAGGCCCGTCACGAGCTTCCAGGACGGCATCCAGCGCGCCAGGCCGTACTTGCCCGCGCGGGGATAGTCGATGATCCGCTTCTTGTCGGGGACGGGCCGCCCCCGGCCACGACCAGGCCCTGCGGGGGCGCCACGGCGGCCCCGGCCCGCGGGCTCGGCAGCTCTGCGTCGGCTTCCACTGCTTCTCTGTGCCGCCCGGCGGGCCTCGGCTCGGCCACCTTGCGGACGATCATCGCCTCCCGGGTCGTAAGAGTCCGACGCATGGGAACTCAGCCCATAGTCGGAAGGAGATCCGGTGGCGCCTCGCGGTGCCGCGCGGCGGCCGGAGGACGAACCGGACTGGCCGCGTCGGGCCGCGGCACGTCCGCCTCCCTGCGGCTGCGGCGGTTTGCGACGGTGCTCGCTCATCGAACGACTACTCCTCGGGCAGGCGCACCCTTGCGCGCCTGGAAACGGCGGCTGGTTTCCGGTCCCCCCGAAGTACGGATGCGGTCGCTTCTGCATTCACCCGTACTGCACCAAGGACGGTGACGCCCCCCAGGCGTCACTTGGTTCCCGGTGGCGTACATGGCGCACAGCCTACGCACCGTCAAAACCTGCCTAGCCCCGAAGTTCACCCCAAATCAGGCAACTTGCTTCCGATGAATCGTTGATGTGATCCCGTTCACCGATCTCCCACTTGCCGCATTCAGAAGGCCGTTCTATCGTCCTGATGTATCGAGTCGATACATCGGAGCGACATAAGGCGAGGAGGCGAGCGTATGAGCCGGCGTTCCGGGATCCTTGAGTTCGCCGTCCTCGGCCTGCTCCGCGAGTCCCCGATGCACGGCTATGAGCTGCGCAAACGACTCAACACCTCGCTGGGCGTGTTCCGGGCCTTCAGCTACGGGACCCTGTACCCCTGCCTCAAGACGCTGGTCGCCAACGGCTGGTTGATCGAGGAGCCGGGGAACACCTCCGAGGACGCCCTCGCCGCACCACTCGCAGGGCGTCGCGCCAAGATCGTCTATCGGTTGACGGCGGAAGGTAAGGAGCACTTCGAGGAGCTCCTCTCACAGACCGGGCCCGACGCGTACGAGGACGAGCACTTCGCCGCTCGGTTCGCCTTCTTCGGGCAGACCTCGCGCGATGTGCGCATGCGCGTCCTCGAGGGTCGGCGCAGCCGGCTGGAAGAGCGCCTGGAGAAGATGCGCGTCTCTCTGGCGCGCACCCGCGAGCGCCTCGACGACTACACGCTTGAGCTCCAGCGCCACGGGATGGAGTCCGTGGAGCGCGAAGTGCGCTGGCTGAACGAGCTCATCGAGAGCGAGCGGGCCGGACGGGACCTGAAGGGTTCCGCCTCCGGGGGGTCCGCTCAGCAGGACACCACATCTGGAGCGCCGGGCGATCTGCCCCGTCCCGGGGACACCCCCGGGACGGATTCGCCCGACGACACCGCCACGTGAGAGCCCCGTCAGGGCCTCACTCGTACACACAGGGAGCAACCGGAATGGGTTCGGTTCGCGTAGCCATCGTCGGCGTGGGCAACTGTGCCGCGTCGCTGGTTCAGGGAGTCGAGTACTACAAGGACGCCGATCCGGCGTCCAGGGTCCCCGGCCTGATGCACGTCCAGTTCGGCGAGTACCACGTCCGTGACGTCGAGTTCGTCGCCGCGTTCGACGTCGACGCCAAGAAGGTCGGTCTGGACCTCGCGGACGCCATCGGCGCCTCCGAGAACAACACCATCAAGATCTGCGACGTGCCGAACACCGGCGTCACGGTCCAGCGCGGCCACACGCTCGACGGTCTGGGCAAGTACTACCGCGAGACCATCGAGGAGTCCGCCGAGGCCCCGGTCGACGTCGTCCAGATCCTCAAGGACAAGCAGGTCGACGTCCTGGTCTGCTACCTGCCGGTGGGTTCCGAGTCCGCGGCGAAGTTCTACGCCCAGTGCGCCATCGACGCGCGGGTCGCCTTCGTCAACGCCCTTCCGGTCTTCATCGCCGGCACCAAGGAGTGGGCGGACAAGTTCACCGAGGCGGGCGTCCCGATCGTCGGTGACGACATCAAGTCGCAGGTCGGCGCGACCATCACGCACCGCGTCATGGCGAAGCTGTTCGAGGACCGGGGCGTCGTCCTGGACCGCACGATGCAGCTGAACGTCGGCGGCAACATGGACTTCAAGAACATGCTCGAGCGGGACCGCCTCGAGTCCAAGAAGATCTCCAAGACGCAGGCCGTCACCTCCCAGATCCGCGACCGTGACATGGGCGCGGACAACGTCCACATCGGCCCGTCCGACTACGTGGCCTGGCTGGACGACCGCAAGTGGGCCTACGTCCGTCTGGAGGGCCGTGCCTTCGGTGACGTCCCGCTGAACCTGGAGTACAAGCTCGAGGTCTGGGACTCCCCGAACTCCGCCGGCGTCATCATCGACGCCCTGCGCGCCGCGAAGATCGCCAAGGACCGCGGCATCGGCGGCCCGATCCTGTCGGCGTCGAGTTACTTCATGAAGTCCCCGCCGGTGCAGTACTTCGACGACGAGGCCCGCGAGAACGTCGAGAAGTTCATCAACGGCGACGTCGAGCGCTGACCAGCACAGAGCACCACGCACTGAAAAACGCTCCTGCCAGGGCTATTGAGGGTCTCCGGGTGGTAACGCCCGGGGGCCCTCCCCGTATGTGAGGCTGTGCTCCATGTCCGTCGTGTGTGACCTGCGCGTCCTGCTCCGCCTGGGGAACTTCCGACGTCTGCTCGCCGTGCGGCTGCTCTCCCAGGGCGCCGACGGGGTCTACCAGATCGCGCTCGCCGCCTACGTCGTCTTCTCACCGGAGAAGCAGACCTCGGCCACCGCGATCGCCTCCGCGATGGCCGTCCTGCTGCTCCCGTACTCCCTGGTGGGCCCCTTCGCCGGCGTCCTGCTGGACCGCTGGCGCCGCCGCCAGATCTTCCTCTACGGCAATCTGGTGCGCGCCGTGATGGCCACGGCCACCGCCGTGCTGATGGTCAGCAACGTCCCCGACTGGCTCTTCTACGCCTCCGCGCTGTGTGTCACCGCCGTCAACCGCTTCGTCCTCTCCGGTCTGTCCGCCGCGCTGCCCCGCGTCGTCGACGCCGAACGCCTGGTGATCGCCAACTCCCTCTCCCCGACCGCGGGCACCCTCGCGGCGACGGCCGGCGGCGGCCTCGCCTTCCTCCTGCGGCTGGCGGTCGCCGACTCCGACGCGGCCGTGGTGCTGCTGGGAGCCGGCCTGTATCTCTGCGGTGCGCTCGCCTCTCTGCGCATGGCAGCGGATCTCCTGGGGCCCGACCCCGCGGCGGTGCAGCCCCGCCTCGGAGCGGCACTCGCCGGTACCGCCCGTGATCTGGTGGCGGGGGTACGGCATCTGGCGGCACCCGAGCGCCGGGAAGCCGCCTGGGCGCTCGGCGCGATGTCGCTGATGCGGTTCTGTTACGGTGCCCTGCTGGTGATGCTGCTGATGCTCTGCCGGTACGCCCTGACCTCCGACGCCGAGGACGGGCTCGCCCTGCTGGGGCTGGCGCTGGGCATCTCCGGTGCCGGCTTCTTCGCGGCGGCCGTCGTGACGCCCTGGGCGGCGGGGCGGCTCGGCCCCGGCCGCTGGATCGTCGTGTGCGCCGCGACCGCCGCAGTCCTGGAGCCCGCGCTCGGCCTCCCCTTCGCCACCGCACCCATGCTCGCGGCAGCGTTCGTGCTGGGCCTGACCACCCAGGGCGCGAAGATCGCCACGGACACGATCGTGCAGTCCTCGGTCGAGGACGGCTTCCGCGGGCGGATCTTCTCCGTCTACGACGTGCTCTTCAATGTCGCCTTCGTGGGCGCCGCCGCCGTCGCCGCTCTGATGCTTCCGCCGGACGGCCGCTCGGTGCCGCTGGTGATCACGGTCGCGCTGATCTACGGGGCGGTCGGGGCGATGTTTCACGTGAAACATCGCCCCACGGCAGATCCGAAGGCGCCGCGATAAGGCGTCGGGGTCATGTTTCACGTGAAACATGACCCCGTTTCCCGGACACAGCTCCGCTCGGACGGTCTCAGACCTGTTCGGCCCACCACTCCTTGAGTGCGGCCACCGCCTCGTCGTGCTCCATGGGGCCGTTCTCCAGCCGCAGTTCCAGCATGTGCTTGTAGGCACGACCGATCGCCGGGCCGGGGCCGACGCCGAGGATCTCCATGATCTGGTTGCCGTCGAGGTCCGGACGGATCGAGTCCAGCTCCTCCTGCTCCTGGAGCTGAGAGATCCGCTCCTCCAGACCGTCGTAGGCACGGGAGAGCGCGGCGGCCTTGCGCTTGTTCCGGGTCGTGCAGTCCGAGCGGGTCAGCTTGTGGAGGCGGTCGAGCAGCGGACCGGCGTCACGGACGTAGCGGCGGACGGCGGAGTCCGTCCACTCTCCGGTGCCGTATCCGTGGAAGCGCAGATGGAGCTCGACCAGGTGCGAGACGTCCTTCACCAGCTCGTTGGAGTACTTCAGCGCGGTCATGCGCTTCTTGGTCATCTTCGCCCCGACCACCTCGTGGTGGTGGAACGAGACCCTGCCGTCCTTCTCGAAGCGACGTGTGCGCGGCTTGCCGATGTCGTGCAGCAGCGCGGCCAGGCGCAGGGTCAGGTCGGGCCCGTTCTCCTCCAGCGCGATCGCCTGCTCCAGGACGATCAGCGAGTGCTCGTAGACGTCCTTGTGGCGGTGGTGCTCGTCGCTCTCCAGGCGCAGCGCCGGCAGCTCGGGCAGCACGTGGTCGGCGAGTCCGGTGTCGACCAGGAGTGTCAGGCCCTTGCGCGGGTTGGCGGACTGGATCAGCTTGTTCAGCTCGTCCCGCACCCGCTCCGCCGAGACGATCTCGATCCGCCCGGACATATCCTTCATGGCCGTGACGACCTCGGAGGCGACCTCGAAGTCGAGCTGTGCGGCGAAACGCGCGGCCCGCATCATCCGCAGCGGATCGTCGGAGAACGAGTCCTCCGGAGTGCCAGGAGTGCGCAGCACCCGTGCCGCGAGGTCGTCGAGCCCGCCGTGCGGGTCGATGAACTCCTTCTCCGGCAGCGCGACGGCCATCGCGTTGACAGTGAAGTCACGCCGGACGAGGTCCTCCTCGATCGAGTCGCCGTACGAGACCTCGGGCTTGCGCGAGGTCCGGTCGTACGCCTCGGACCGGTAGGTGGTGACCTCGATCTGGAAGCTTCGATCGACGTCTCCGACGCGGGCGTCCTTCTGGACTCCGACGGTGCCGAAAGCGATCCCCACGTCCCACACGGAGTCCGCCCATGGTCGGACGATCTTCAGTACGTCCTCGGGGCGGGCGTCGGTCGTGAAGTCCAGGTCGTTGCCGAGCCGGCCGAGCAGCGCGTCCCGGACCGAACCGCCGACCAGGGCGAGCGTGAACCCGGCCTGCTGAAAACGGCGGGCGAGGTCGTCGGCGACAGGGGCCACTCGCAGCAGTTCGGTCACCGCGCGGTGCTGCACCTGACTCAGGGCACTGGACTTGTCTTCGTTGGCGTTCGGCACAACAGAAAAGGGTACGTGGCCCGGGCCACCGCAGGCGCCTGCATTACCCGGGCGCAGGTCCCCCACGCGTCCACGCACAAGGTCTGCCCGTGAAGATCACGGAAGCCGCACGGAAGCGGCACCGGCGAGGCCCCCTTTATACGTGCACATTCGGGACAGCACGACAGTCTCCCCCGATCTTGTGGAGCAGTCCGCGGCACTTACCCTCAGCGCGCATCGTTACCATGCGTGGACGCACATTCCGACGACCACTGACGACGACGAGGGACGGGCGAGCGCGTGGCCGAGGCGGCAGACTTCCAGGGGACCAGTGCCTCACCTGCCCGCCGGTGGCTCCGGCGTACCGGAGCCCTGCTCGCCGGGGCGCCCCTGCTGGCCGGACTGTGCCAGCTGTCCACCGCCACACCCGCCGAGGCCGCCGACTCGGGCACGGTGTCCGTGGCGCTGGACACCCTCACCCCCAGCGCCCCCACGGAGGGCGACACCATCACCGTGTCCGGCACGGTGACCAACAACGGCAAGCAGTCCGTCACGAAAGCCCACGTCGGACTGAGCGTGGGATCCGAGATCGCCACCCGGTCCTCGATCGACACCGCCGCCAAGGACAGCACCGACGTCCAGGGCCCCACCGGGCCGGAGGTCGGCGGCAAGTACGTCGCGAAGTTCGCCAAGCTGACCCCAGGTGTCGCCGAACCCTTCTCCATCTCCGTCCCGGCCGACGAGCTCGACCTCGGCGGCAGCGGGGTCTACCCGCTCGCCGTCGCGCTCTCCGGCGAGACCTCCGCGCAGCCCTGGGAACAGCTTCTCGGCGTACAGCGGACGTTCCTGCCGTGGCAGTCCGACGAGGCCGACACCAGGACGAGGACGACGTATCTGTGGCCGCTCGTCTCGTCCGTCCACATGACGGCGGAGACCGGGTCCAACGAGCAGCAGACTCCGGTGTTCCTCAACGACGACCTCACCAAGGAGATCGCCCCCGGCGGCCGGCTGGACCAGATGGTGTCGCTGGGCAAGGACCTCGATATCACCTGGGTGATCGATCCGGACCTGCTCGCCTCGGTCGACGCGATGACGCGCGCCTACCGGGTGAAGACGGGTGACACCACCAGGGCGGGCACCGTCGAGGAGCAGAACCTCGCCAAGGCCTGGCTCGCCGAGTTGCAGAAGGCGGTGGCGGACAAGGAGGTCGCCGCCCTGCCCTTCGGCGACCCGGACCTCGCGTCCCTGGCACACAACGGCACCAGCGTCACCGGCTCCCTCAGCCACCTCGACGAGGCCACCGACGTCGCCACCACCACGGTCAGGACCGTGCTCCACGTGACGCCGAACACCGACTTCGCCTGGCCGGTGGACGGCGCCGTGGACCCCTCGATCGTGAAGGTCGCCACCTCCGCCGGCGCCGACAAGGTGCTCGCGCGCAGCGACAGCCTGCAAGAGACGAGCGGCCTGTCCTACACGCCCTCGGCGGCCCGGCCCATCGGCGGCGGCACCACGGCGGTCGTCGCGGACGCGCGGCTGTCGACGGCGTTCCAGGGCGACCTGACGAGGGCCTCCGCGTCCACGCTGGCCGTGCAGCGGTTCCTCGCCCAGAGCCTCACCCTCGGCCTCCAGACGGACAAGCAGCGCAGCATCGTCGTCGCACCGCAGCGCGTGCCCTCGGCGAGCCAGGCCCGGGCGATGGCCGAGGCACTGACGGCACTCCAGGGCGGCAACTGGTCCCAGCCCCAGGAGCTGACCGCGGCCGCCGCCGCCAAGCCGGACCCGGCGGCGACCACGACGGTCCCCCCGGCGTCGAAGTACCCCTCCTCGCTCCGCCGGCAGGAGTTGCCGCGGACGGCCTTCGAGGAGATCGCGCGGACGCAGGACGAGCTCGACAACTTCAAGGTGGTCCTCAGCGACGAGTCCCGCGTGGTGACCCCCTTCGGGCGGGCCATGAACCGTGAGATGTCCACGTCCTGGCGCGGTCACACCGCCGAGGGAGCCGGCTTCCGCAGTGACGTGGAGGCGTACCTCGACTCGCTGGCCGACCAGGTCAAGCTGATCGACAAGTCCGAGACCAAGCTCTCCGGACGCAGTGCCACGATCCCGGTGACCGTGCAGAACAACCTGGTGCAGGGCGTGGACCACCTGGTGCTGCGGCTCACCTCGCTGAGCCCCAACCGTCTGGAGATCGGCGGCCGGGCCTACAGCGAGCAGAAGGTCGAGGTCTCCGGCGGTCACAGCCAGACGGTGAAGTTCACCACCACGGCCAACGCCAACGGCCGGGCGTCGGTGATCGCGCAGCTGTACACCGAGGACGGCCAGCCGTACGGCGACGCCGTGCAGTTCGACGTGAGGGTCACCGAGTTCACGGCCACCGTGATGCTGGTCATCGGCGGCGGCGTCCTGCTGCTGGTGCTCGCCGGCTTCCGGATGTACACCCAGCGCAAGCGCGCGGCCGCCCGCGAGGCCGAGGAGCCCGGCCCCGACGAGGCGGGCGAGGCCGCGGACGCCCCGGAGAACCCCGACAGCCCCGCAGACCGTCTCAAGGAGGAGTCCGGCACTCGGCCGGGGGCAGACGCCCCGCAGCAGCCGAGTGACCCGGGGCCGGACACCGCAGCGGAAAGCGCCGACCCGTCCGGCACGGGTGAGAGAGTGGACCGTTGAGGATGTCGTGGCCGCCGATGGGCCCGGGACGATGAGGTGGGGTAACCATGAACGCGCCGTACGACGGTGACCGCGGCCAGGCCGCGGGCAGCTCGGGTCACCCCGAGGGCCCGCCGCCCGAGCACGGCCAGGTGCCGTCGCAGCCCCCCGCCGACATGTACCTCCAGGACGCCTACGAGCAGGACCCCTACCGGGCCCAGGACCTCTCCGCCCAGGACCCGGTGGCCGAGGCCCTCTACGACCGCGCCGCACACCCTCCTCCGCCGCCCGGCGCCCACCAGCCGCAGCAGCCTCTGTACGCACAGCCGCCCCAGTCCCCGTACGCCCCGGACCCGCGCGTGTGGGCCCAGACCCCGGCACCGGAGCCTGAGGGCCCGACCCAGTACCTGCCGTACGGCGACGACCCCCGCACCACCCAGTACGTGGGCGTCGACGACCTGGTGACCCGGGCCGGCGCCGGCGAGCAGCGGCACGAGCCGGACGCCTTCGCGCACCTCTTCCGGGACCAGCAGCAGGGCGGGCGTCCGCAGTCGGAGCCCCCGTCGGTGCCGGGCCCCGCCCCGGCACCGGGCGGACAGGCGCCGGCGCCGCAGTACCAGCAGTACCAGGCTCCGGCGGCTCCCGCGCCCGCGGCGGACGAGACCATGAACCTGGGCACCGCGGTGCCTCCGGTGGCGGCTCCCACGGCCTCCGCGGCTCCCGCGAAGAAGGGCGGGAAGGCCGCCGGTCTGCTGAAGTCGAGCGCCGTGATGGCGGCGGGCACGATGGTCTCCCGCCTCACCGGTTTCGTCCGCTCCGCGCTGATCGTCTCGGCGCTGGGCGTCGGCCTCCTCGGTGACACCTTCCAGGTCGCCTACCAGCTGCCGACGATGATCTACATCCTGACCGTCGGCGGTGGTCTCAACTCCGTCTTCGTACCGCAGCTCGTGCGGGCGATGAAGGAGGACGAGGACGGCGGCGAGGCCTACGCCAACCGTCTGCTCACCCTGGTGATGGTCGCGCTCGGCGCGCTCACCGTCCTCGCGGTCCTCGGCGCACCGGTCCTGATCCGCATGCTCTCCGACTCGGTCGCCGGCGATCCTGCGGCCAACGAGGTCGGCATCACCTTCGTCCGCTACTTCCTGCCCTCCATCTTCTTCATGGGCGTCCATGTGGTGATGGGCCAGATCCTCAACGCGCGCGGCAGGTTCGGCGCGATGATGTGGACGCCGGTCCTGAACAACATCGTCATCATCGTGACGCTCGGCATGTTCCTGTGGGTCTACGGCACCGCCGCCGACTCCGGCATGAAGGTCACGACGATCCCGCCGGAGGGCCAGCGGCTCCTCGGCATCGGCATCCTGCTCGGTCTCGTGGTGCAGGCACTGGCGATGATCCCGTACCTGCGGGAGACCGGCTTCCGCCTGCGCCTGCGCTTCGACTGGAAGGGCCACGGGCTCGGCAAGGCCGTCACGCTCGCCAAGTGGACCGTCCTGTTCGTGCTCGCCAACCAGGCCGGCGCCATCGTCGTGTCGCAGCTGTCCACCGCGGCCGGCAAGGACTCGCCCGTCGACGGCACCGGCTTCTCCGCCTACGCCAACGCCCAGTTGATCTGGGGTCTGCCGCAGGCCATCATCACCGTGTCCCTGATGGCCGCCCTGCTGCCGCGCATCTCGCGCTCGGCGGCCGAGGACGACGCCGGCGCGGTGCGGGACGACATCTCCCAGGGCCTGCGCACCACGGCCGTCGCCATCGTGCCCATCGCCTTCGGATTCCTCGCCCTCGGCATCCCGATGTGCACCCTGATCTTCGGCTCTTCGGGCATCAGCGAGGCCACGAACATGGGGTTCATGCTGATGGCCTTCGGCCTCGGCCTGATCCCGTACTCCGTGCAGTACGTCGTCCTGCGCGCCTTCTACGCCTACGAGGACACCCGCACCCCCTTCTACAACACGGTGATCGTGGCCGCGGTCAACGCGAGCGCCTCGGCGCTCTGCTTCTTCGTACTGCCGGCCCGCTGGGCCGTGGCGGGCATGGCGGCCTCGTACGGCCTCGCCTACGCGATCGGCGTGGGCGTCGCCTGGAACCGGCTGCGCAAGCGGCTGGGCGGCGACCTGGACGGCAACCGGGTCCTGCGGACGTACGCCAGGCTGTGCATCGCCTCGGTGCCCGCGGCGCTGCTCAGTGGGGCGGCCTGCTACGGCATCGGCCACTCGCTCGGCCAGGGCGTCCTCGGATCCTTCGCCGCGATCATCGCAGGCGGTGCGGTCCTGCTCGGGATCTTCTTCGTCGCCGCCCGCCGCATGCGCATCGAGGAGCTGAACTCCCTGGTGGGCATGGTGCGCGGGCGCCTGGGACGCTGAGGTGGGGGTAGGCGCACAACCATCGTCCGCCACCGTGTGTCGTGCATAGCGGCGGACTGTGGGCACAATTGGTTTCGGCGCCGTACGGCGCGCAATGGATGGGGAGGCAGGGAACGACGGTGGCGGAACGGAGCACGGCTGCCGTCGACGTGGCAGACAACAGCGGTGACGAGCCGCTGACCGCCGAGGCGGACCAGTCCACGGCCGACGGGGTGGCCCAGAACCGGGAGCGGGACACGGAAGACGTCGAGGCACAGGGGAGTGGTGGGACCGAGAGTCCTGGGAAAGCCTCGCCGCCGGAGCTGCACAGCGGCCACAAACTCGCCAGACGCTACCGTCTCGAGGAGTGCGTCACCCGTCTGGACGGATTCAGCAGCTGGCGGGCCGTCGACGAGAAACTCCGTCGCGCCGTCGGCGTCCACATCCTTCCCGCCGATCATGCCCGGGCCCGTTCCGTGCTGGCCGCGGCCCGCTCCGCGGCCCTGCTCGGCGATCCCCGCTTCGTCCAGGTCCTGGACGCCGTCGAGGAGAACGACCTCGTCTACGTCGTCCACGAGTGGCTGCCCGACGCCACCGAACTGACCGCGCTGCTGGCCCCCGGCCCGCTCGAGGTCTACGACGCCTATCAGATGGTCAGCCAGGTCGCCTCGGCCATGGCCGCCGCCCACCGTGAGGGCCTGGCGCATCTGCGTCTGAACCCGAACGCCGTCCTGCGGACGTCGAGCGGTCAGTGGCGCATCCGCGGCCTCGCCGTCAACTCCGCGCTGCGCGGCATCAGTTCCGACACCCCGCAGCGCACCGACACCGAGTCGATCGGCGCCCTGCTCTACGCGGCGCTGACCCAGCGCTGGCCCTACGAGAGCGACGCCTACGGCCTGTCCGGCCTGCCCAAGGACGTCGGCCTCATCGCTCCCGACCAGGTGCGCGCCGGCGTCCACCGCGGTCTGTCCGAGCTGTCGATGCGCGCCCTCGCCAACGACGGCGCGACCGCCTCCCGTCACGAATCCCCGTGCACCACGCCCGAGGAGCTGGTGAAGGCGATCGGCGAGATGCCCCGCATCCGCCCGCCGGAGCCCTCGTTCACCGCCCCGCCGGACTACCAGCGCACGACCTACCAGCAGGGCACGTACGGCCGCCAGGCGCCTCACCCCGGTCGCACCCAGCCGGTACCGACGCCACCTCCCCCGCTCCAGAGCCGTACCGGCCGCGCGCTGAAGTGGGCGGTCTCCGCCCTGCTGATCGCCGCGCTGGGCCTGGGCAGCTGGCAGTTGGCGGACGCCCTGATGGACCAGGGCGGAAAGTCCGACGAGAACCAGACCCAGACGAACGACGGCGACGACAAGAACAGCGCGGCGCCCAAGCCCACGAAGCCGCTCCCGATCGAGGGCGCCCAGGAGTACGTGGCGGCGGGCGACGCCCAGCACCCCAACGACGTGGGCCTGACGTACGACAACAGCGCGACGACGGGGTGGCGGACCAGCAGTTACAAGGACGGTCCGGACATGGTGATCAAGCCTGGTGTCGGCATCGTCTACGACCTCGGCTCCGCCCAGGACGTGTCGGCCGCTACGCTCTCGCTCCGGTACGTCGGCAACCACACCACGGTCGAGCTGTACGCGACCGACTCCCTGGGGTCGTCCACCCCGCTGAGCTCGATGACCAAGCTGGGCAAGGCGACGACCAACAGCACCTCGGTGAAGGTGGCGGTCGACAAGCCGGTGAAGAGCCGCTACGTGCTCGTCTGGCTGACCGCGCTGCCGTACTCCGGCGAAGACTCCGCCAACTACAGCGAGTCCGGCTACAAGCAGGCCATCACCGACGTGAAGTTCACGGGCTGAGAGCTCACCGCAGACAAGGGGAGGGGGTCCGATGGCAGACGACACCGCTTACGGCGACGTGAGCGACCGGGACCTCCTGGCCCGCCATGTCGACGGCGACCCGGACGCCTTCGGCGAGCTCGTGCGGCGCCATCGTGATCGGCTCTGGGCGGTGGCCCTGCGGACGCTGGGGGACCGCGAGGAGGCCGCTGACGCCGTCCAGGACGCCCTCGTGTCGGCGTACCGGGCCGCCCACACCTTCCGGGGCCAGTCGGCCGTCACGACCTGGCTGCACCGGATCACCGTGAACGCCTGCCTGGACCGCGCCCGCAAGGCGGCCTCTCGCAAGACCTCTCCGGTCGACGACACCGAGCGCCTGGAGCAGTTGCTGGAGCCGCACGAGTCGGCCTCGGCGCCGGCGGAGCGCAACGACCTCCACCGCCAGCTCCTGGAAGCGCTCGGCACGCTTCCCCCCGATCAGCGAGCCGCACTCGTCCTGGTGGACATGCAGGGTTACCCGGTCGCGGAAGCCGCCCGCATGCTCGACGTGCCCACCGGAACGGTGAAGAGCCGCTGCGCCCGGGGGCGGGCCAGACTCCTGCCCCTCCTCACTCATCTGCGGCCGGAAAACACCGGCGACGGCAGAGAAGCGGTTGCGCGACGGAACCGGACGCAGGGGACATCCGTCCCACCCGCAGCGGGACCGCGTCAGGCGGATCCGCCGCATACGGGACCAGACGATTCAGCTGCTGTGAAGGGCGGAGGTGGGCGAGCGTGACATCCACGACAGACATGGCCGGACACCCGGACGTCGCGGAGATCTCCGACCTCACCGAAGGTCTGCTCCCGCCCACCCGGACCGCGGACGTACGGCGGCATCTGGACGAGTGCGAACTCTGCGCGGACGTCCACGCGTCGCTGGAGGAGATCCGGGGACTGCTCGGCACCCTGCCCGGCCCCACCTCCATGCCCGCTGACGTCGCCGGCCGGATCGACGCGGCCCTCGCTGCGGAAGCCCTGCTGGACGCCACGGCGCCCGATTCCGCGGACGAGAAGTCCTCTGTCGGACTGATCCCTGCCGAAGCGACGGCTGTTTCACGTGAAACATCGACTCCGGTGGACCGTCCCTCCGGTCATGCCCGTGCCTCGTCCACCGGCCCCGGCCGCAAGGAGCGCAGGACGGGCAACAGGCGCAGGAGCGTCGTCCTGGGGGCGGTGTTCACGGCGGCCGCCCTCGGCCTCGGATCTGTCCTGCTGTCCTCACTGAACGACGGCAAGCCCGCCGATCCGGAGGCACAGAGCCCGCGGTCCAGTGCCACGGACACCTTCTCCGAGGGCACCCTGGAGAAGGAGGTCTCCGACCTCCTCGCCAAGAACCAGAGCGCCACGGGCGGATCCCGCAATCCGCACACCCTGGGCGCGGAGTCGGTCCCCAGCGACAAGGACCCCCGGATCCTTCAGGGCCCGGACGTCCCCGCGTGTGTCCAGAAGGGCATCGGCCGCGACGACTCGCCACTCGCGACCGAGCCGGGAAAGTACAACGGGACCGAGGTCCTGCTCGTCGTGCTCCGCGACGCCTCGGCCGGCGCTCGGGTTACCGCCTACGTCATGGACAGGGCCTGCGAAGCGGACCCGTCCCTCGCCAAGGCCGACGTCCTGCTGAAGCGGTCCTACAGCCAGCCCTGAGCACGGTCCCGAACCCGGCCTTCGGCACGGTCCCAGACCCACCCTTGAGCTCTGTCCTGCGCTCCGCCCCGAGCGCGCACGCTTCGTCTTTCTTTCGCGTGGTATCCCGTACGGTGTGGCATCCCCGTGTGCCCGGCCACAGCGGGAATGCAGGCCCCTTAGGATCCGTTGGGTGGGGTGAGAGTTCTGAAAGGGGCTCCCCCGGTCCTAAGACGCAGTCCAGAGACGAGGAATCCAGCCGTGAGCGACGTCCGTAACGTGATCATCATCGGCTCCGGGCCCGCCGGCTACACGGCGGCGCTCTACACCGCGCGCGCGTCGCTGAAGCCGCTGGTGTTCGAGGGCGCCGTCACCGCCGGCGGTGCGCTCATGAACACCACCGAGGTGGAGAACTTCCCCGGCTTCCAGGACGGCATCATGGGCCCGGAGCTCATGGACAACATGCGCGCCCAGGCCGAGCGCTTCGGTGCCGAGCTCGTCCCGGACGATGTTGTCGCCGTCGACCTGACCGGCGAGATCAAGACCGTCACCGACACCGCGGGCACGGTCCACCGGGCGAAGGCCGTTATCGTGACCACCGGCTCGCAGCACCGCAAGCTCGGCCTGCCGAACGAGGACGCCCTCTCCGGCCGTGGTGTCTCCTGGTGCGCCACCTGTGACGGGTTCTTCTTCAAGGACCAGGACATCGCCGTGATCGGTGGTGGCGACACCGCGATGGAGGAGGCGACCTTCCTCTCCCGCTTCGCCAAGTCCGTGACGATCGTCCACCGCCGTGACACCCTGCGCGCCTCCAAGGCGATGCAGGAGCGCGCCTTCGCCGACTCGAAGATCAAGTTCGTGTGGGACAGCGAGGTCGCCGAGATCCAGGGTGACCAGAAGCTGGCCTCGCTGAAGCTGCGCAACCTCAAGACCGGCGAGCTCTCGGACCTGCCGGTGACCGGCCTGTTCATCGCCATCGGCCACGACCCGCGCACCGAACTCTTCAAGGGCCAGCTGGAGCTGGACGAGGAGGGCTACCTGAAGGTGGAAGCCTCCTCCACGCGGACCAACCTGACCGGTGTCTTCGGCGCGGGTGACGTCGTCGACCACACCTACCGCCAGGCGATCACCGCGGCCGGCACCGGCTGTTCCGCCGCTCTCGACGCCGAGCGCTTCCTCGCCGCTCTCGCGGACGAGGAGAAGGCCGAGCCCGAGAAGACCGCTGTCTGACCCACCCTCGCCACCCACCCCACCCCGCACAACCATTTAAGGAGCCCGCCGTGGCCGGCACCCTCAAGAACGTGACCGACGACTCCTTCGAGCAGGACGTCCTCAAGAGCGACAAGCCCGTACTGGTGGACTTCTGGGCCGCCTGGTGCGGACCCTGCCGCCAGATCGCGCCGTCGCTCGAGGCGATCGCCGCCGAGTACGGCGACAAGATCGAGGTCGTCAAGCTCAACATCGACGAGAACCCGGGTACGGCCGCCAAGTACGGCGTCATGTCCATCCCGACCCTGAACGTCTACCAGGGTGGCGAGGTCGCGAAGACCATCGTCGGCGCCAAGCCGAAGGCCGCGATCGTCCGTGACCTTGAGGACTTCATCGCCGAGTGACGTTTCACGTGAAACATGAGTGGGGCCGACCCTTTCGGGTCGGCCCCACTCATGTTTCACAGAGGTCGTAGCGCGGGTTCCTTCTGTACCGCTCCCAGAAGCCGGTCCAGCGCCATCTCCACGTCTTCCTTCCAGGAGAGCGTCGTCCGCAGCTCCAGCCTCAGCCGTGGATACGCGGGATGGGGCCGCACGGTCTTGAAGCCCACCGCCAGGAGATGGTCCGCGGGCAGCAGACAGGCGGGCTCCTTCCAGCGTGCGTCCCCGAACGCCTCGATCGCCTTGAAGCCGCGTCGCAGCAGATCCTTGGCCACCGTCTGGACCATCACTCTGCCCAGCCCCTGCCCCTGGTAGCCCGGCATGATGAACGCCGTCATCAGCTGTACCGCGTCGGGGGACACAGGGCTGGTGGGGAATGCCGACGAGCGCGGAACGTACGCCGGAGGGGCGTACAGGACGAAGCCCACCGGTACGTCGTCGACGTAGACGACCCGACCGCAGGATCCCCAGTCCAACAGGACGGCGGAGATCCAGGCCTCTTTCTCCAGAGCGGCGGTTCCCGCCTTTACCGCGGCTTCTCCGCTGACTGGGTCCAACTCCCAGAAGACGCACGCGCGACAGCGCTGGGGAAGGTCCTGAAGGTTGTCCAGCGTGAGCGGTACGAGCCGGCGCCCCATGAAGGCTGTTCCTCGCTTCCTTCGCCCGCCGCGTCGCGGGCGGCCGTCAGAGCATTCCGTTCCCTGAGCAGGCTGCCGACGAACCCGCCGACCGCCCCCAGCCCAAGGCCCGCGCTCACCAGTCCGGTTCGGCTCACCGTTCGCATGGTCCCTGCCTCTCCCCTTCACAGGTCCTGCCGGGTGGATGCGCCATACCCGAACGCATCGTATCCACGAAGCCATTCCGCCGATACCGCCTGAAAGCAAAGGGCGGGCCGTGTCCGGTGCACATCGGACACGGCCCGCCCTGTCAGCCGTTCAAGCGGCTCACCGCGACGCCCGGAGGATCAGTCCTCCGTGTCGTCGGAGTCCTCCAGAAGGCTCTTCTGAAGGACCGGCCCCTCGCCGGGGGCGAGCGAAGTAAGGATTCGCTCCAGGTCCTCCATGGAGGCGAACTCCACGGTGATCTTGCCCTTCTTCTGGCCCAGGTCGACCTTCACCCGCGTCTCGAAGCGGTCCGAGAGCCGCGTGGCGAGATCGGTGAGCGCCGGGGACACCAGGGCACCCGCCCGCGGCCCCTTGGGCCGCTGAGCCTTCTGCGGCCGCGAGCCCATGAGGGTCACGATCTCCTCGACGGCCCGCACCGACAGCCCCTCGGCCACGATCCGATGAGCCAGCCGGTCCTGCTCCTCCGAGTCCTCGACGGAGAGCAGCGCCCGCGCATGTCCCGCCGAGAGCACCCCCGCGGCCACCCGCTTCTGGACCGACGACGACAGCTTCAGCAGACGCAGGGTGTTGGAGACCTGCGGCCGGGAGCGACCGATACGGTCCGCCAGCTGATCGTGCGTGCAGTTGAAGTCCTTCAGCAGCTGGTCGTAGGCCGCGGCCTCCTCCAGCGGGTTCAGCTGGGCACGGTGGAGGTTCTCCAGCAGGGCGTCCAGAAGGAGCTTGTCGTCCTCCGTGGCCCGTACGATCGCCGGAATCGCTTCCAGACCGGCCTCGCGGCAGGCTCGCCACCGCCGCTCGCCCATGATGAGCTCGTAGTGCGTGGGACCGAGCTGCCGTACGACGACGGGCTGGAGGAGACCGACCTCCTTGATGGAGGTGACGAGCTCCTGGAGCGCGTCCTCGTCGAAGACCTCACGGGGCTGCCGCGGGTTCGGCTTGATGAAGTCGAGGGGGATCTCCGCGAAGTGGACCCCCGCGGGAGCCGCGAGCAGATCCGTTCCGTCGGCCGTCGACAGCTCCTCGGCTTCCTGTACAACAGGCGGCAGCGTGGCCACCTTGGCCGCGGCCACGCCGCGGTCGGTCGTCAGGACCGGAACCGCTGTGGGGGACGTCGAGGCGACACCCCCCGCGGCCTGAGCCACCGTCTTCTCCGTCGGGGCAGCAGGGATCAATGCGCCGAGCCCACGGCCCAAACCCCTCCGTCGCTCGCTCACTGGATGCCCTCCACCATGCTCGGGTTGCTCTGGATGCCGATATGCGCCTGCGTCGGGTCGTAGCTGACGCCCACGCCCTTCAGCGCGATTTCTCGTGCCGCCTCAAGATAGGAGAGGGCACCACTCGA
The DNA here is from genome assembly GCF_001685355.1 of Streptomyces lincolnensis. Taxonomy (GTDB): domain Bacteria; phylum Actinomycetota; class Actinomycetes; order Streptomycetales; family Streptomycetaceae; genus Streptomyces; species Streptomyces lincolnensis. The sequence goes on from NZ_CP016438.1 coordinate 5,090,981, forward strand.
TCCTGGATCGTAGGTCAGTACCGTCTGCCCGTAGCTCGGCGCCTCGGAGATACGGACCGAGCGAGGGATGCTCGTGCGCAGCACCTCGTCGCCGAAGTGGGTGCGCACCTCCTCGGCGACCTGAGACGCGAGTCGCGTCCGGCCGTCGTACATGGTGAGCAGGATCGTCGATACGTGCAGGGTGGGGTTGAGATGCCCCCGCACCAGGTCCACGTTGCGCAGCAGCTGGCCCAGGCCCTCCAGCGCGTAGTACTCGCACTGGATCGGGATGAGGACCTCGGCACCGGCGACCAACGCGTTGACCGTCAGCAGGCCGAGCGAGGGCGGGCAGTCGATGAGGATGTAGTCCAGGGGGTGTTCGTACGCCTGGATGGCCCGCTGGAGCCGACTCTCACGTGCCACCAGGGAGACCAGCTCGATCTCCGCACCGGCGAGATCGATCGTGGCCGGCGCGCAGAAGAGACCCTCGACATCCGGAACCGGCTGGACGACTTCGGCCAGGGGCTTGCTGTCGATCAGCACGTCGTAGATGGACGGGACTTCGGCGTGATGATCGATACCCAGGGCCGTGGACGCGTTGCCCTGCGGGTCGAGGTCGACCACCAGGACACGGGCGCCGTGCACGGCCAGCGAAGCGGCAAGGTTGACGGTCGTCGTCGTCTTGCCCACCCCGCCCTTCTGGTTGGCGACCACCATGACACGGGTCTGTTCGGGCCGTGGCAGGCCCTCACCGGCACGGCCGAGAGCCTCTACGGCCAGTTGGGCAGCACGACCGATCGGAGTGTCGTCCATCGGGGGCGGTGTTTCACGTGAAACATCGTCCCCCATCGACTCGGTACGGGGACCGGGGACCGGATCGGTCATCGGTCCCGCGATGTTGGCGTCGGACCGCAAGGATTCACTCTCCTCGACTTCAGGCTCGCAATGAACAGAGCCTCCCATGTCTTCGGGGTCGTGAACCAGTGAGGCCTGTTGTTCTGTGGAGAAATCCACCTCTGTGGACAACTCCGTTACCTCTCCGAGTGAACCGAGAGGCCTACGGTCGCGGGGTTCGGCCGCGGCGCGGCCCCGGCTGATGATGCCGTGCAGCAGTGAGCGACGTTTCACGTGAAACACGATGCACAGCTACTGCGGCCGAATCGTTGCGACACTCCGGCATGTATAGGTTTGGCAGCTTGTGTGGAGTACGTCTCGTCGTCAGGACGGATCAGCGACGGCGTCGCGTCCGGCCCGTCCGGGCCGCCTTCGCACGCTTGGCCGCGAAGCGCACACCGCCGGGGCTCTCCCCGACTTCGACGCGCACCACCGTGGACAACGGATCCACGATGCCCTCGCCCACATGGAGGATGGACGTCTCCACCGCGCCGAGCTTGCTCAGGGCCGTTCCCGCCGCCTTCAGTTCTTCCTCGGCGGTGTCTCCCTTGAGTGCCAGCATCTCGCCGTAGGGGCGCAGCAGCGGGACGCCCCAGGCGGCCAGGCGGTCGAGCGGTGCCACCGCCCGGGCCGTCACCACATGCACGGGGGTGATCTTGCCCATGACCTCCTCGGCCCGGCCGCGCATGACCGTCACATGGTCCAGGCCCAGCAGCTCCACGACCTCCGTGAGGAAGGTGGTCCTCCGCAGCAGGGGCTCCAGCAGAGTGATCTTCAGGTCCCCCCGGACGAGCGCCAGGGGGATGCCTGGCAGGCCGGCGCCGGAACCGACATCGCACACCGTCACATTCTCGGGAACGACCTCGGAGAGCACGGCGCAGTTCAGCAGATGCCGCTCCCACAGCCGGGGCACTTCACGCGGGCCGATCAGACCGCGCTGCACACCCGCCTCCGCGAGCAGCTCCGCATAGCGAACCGCGTCCGCGAAGCGATCACCGAAGACCTCGCGCGCCTGCTCGGGCGCGGGGGGAAGCTCCGCTGCCTCCGTCACGGGGGACCGTCCTTCCGTACGGCGTCGGCGCACAGGGACACCGATGCCAGAACCACCAGAACTATCAGGCTGACAAAGTTCGGCCCCGTCTGCGCTACAGACGGGGCCGGTGGAACGTAAGTGGATCAGGCGGGGAGCACAACGACGAAGCGCTGCGGCTCCTCGCCCTCGGACTCACTGCGCAGGCCGGCGGCCTTGACCGCGTCGTGCACGACCTTGCGCTCGAAGGGAGTCATCGGCTTGAGTTTGACGGACTCACCGGTGTTCTTGACGTCGGCCGCGGCCTTGGCGCCCAGCTCGGACAGCTCGGCGCGCTTGTTGGCGCGGTAGCCCGCGATGTCCAGCATCAGACGGCTGCGGTCGCCGGTCTCCCGGTGCACGGCCAGGCGGGTGAGCTCCTGGAGGGCTTCCAGTACCTCGCCGTCGCGGCCCACCAACTTCTGGAGGTCACGGCCGCCCGCGTCGCTGACGATCGACACAGCGGCGCGGTCGGCCTCGACGTCCATGTCGATGTCGCCGTCGAGGTCGGCGATGTCCAGCAGACCTTCGAGGTAGTCCGCCGCGATCTCACCCTCCTGCTCCAGGCGGGTGAGGGTGTCTGCACCCTCGGCAGCGGCGGAGGTGGTGCCTTCCGTCACGGGATGGACTCCTTCTTACTTCTTGGACGGGGACTTGGGCCGCTGCGGACCCTTGCGCTGTCCGGACTGGGCCTTGCTGCGGGTACCGGAGGCGGGCTTCGAGGCACCCTTGCCGGAAGCGGCGGGCTTGGCGTCCTCGGGCTCGTCGGTCTTCTTCAGCGACGTGGGCTCGCCGGCGGTCTTCGGAGCGCCCACGGCGGTACCGGACTGACGCTGGGACTTGCTCTGCCGCTTGGGCTGCTGGCGCTTCGGAGCGGCCGCGCTGGTCGGCGTGCCGTCCTCGGTCTGGGCGGTGGCCTGGACCTCGCTCTTGATCACCGTGCCGTCGGGCTGGGCCGCGAGGCCCGCCTTGTTCAGACCGTTGATGAACTTGCGCTCGAACTCGTTGCGGTCGCGGCCCTTGGCCACGATGGCCTTGACGATGGCCTTCTCACCGCGGCTGCGGGTCTTGCCGTGGTGCGTCACGTGCTTGTACAGGCGCTCCAGGTACGAGGCCTGGGCCTTGGAACCCGGGGTCGGGTTGTTGTGGATGACGTACATCTGCTGGCCCATGGTCCACACGTTGGTGGTCAGCCAGTAGACGAGGACACCGACCGGGAAGTTGATGCCGAAGACGGCGAACATGACCGGGAAGACGTACATCAGCATCTTCTGCTGCTGCATGAACGGCGTCTTCACCGTGGTGTCGACGTTCTTCGTCATCAGCTGGCGCTGCGTGTAGAACTGCGACGCCGACATCAGGACGATCATGACCGCGGTGACGATGCGGACCGTGGTCAGCGAGGCCTCGAGGGCCGCGACGTCCGAGGAGCTGTCGGTGAACTTCGCCGCCAACGGGGCGCCGAAGATGTGCGCCTTCTGCGCGCTGTCCAGCAGGCTCTGGTTGATCGAGCCGATGGTCTCGTTGTTCGCGATGCTGTTGAGCACGTGGTACAGCGCGAAGAAGAACGGCGACTGCGCCAGGATGGGAAGGCACGAGGAGAGCGGGTTGGTACCCGTCTCCTTGTACAGCTTCATCATCTCTTCGGACTGGCGCTGCTTGTCGTTCTTGTAGCGCTCCTGGATCTTCTTCATCTCGGGCTGAAGCGTCTGCATCGCCCGGGTCGCCTTGATCTGCTTCACGAAGAGCGGGATCAGGCAGATACGGATCAGAATCACCAGGGACACGATGGACAGGCCCCAGGCCCAACCGGAGTCGTCGCCGAAGAGGGCGCCGTACACCTTGTGGAACTGGACGATGACCCAGGAGACAGGTGTCGTGATGAAGCTGAAGAAGCTGGCAATCGTGTCCACTAATCATGCTCCTTGGGCATGGGACGGGGTCTCTGCGGCCGGGCTCGAAGGAGCCTGCCCCTCGGTGGCCGGTTCGGCGGAGGAGGGCCCGCCCTTGCGTGCACGCCAGGCGTTACGCAACATTTCGTGCCACCGCGGACGCTTGCGCGGCGGGACATGGTCCACGCCGCCCAGCGACCACGGATTGCATCGCAGGATGCGCCAGGCCGTGAGTGCCGTTCCCTTGACCGCACCATGACGGTCGATGGCCTGGAAGCCGTAGTGGGAGCACGACGGGTAGTACTTGCACACCGGCCCGAGCAACGGGCTGATGGTCCACTGGTACAGCTTGATCAGCGCCAGCAGCGGGTACTTCATCGCGCGCCCCCTCCCAGCAGCCGCTCGATGGCGGCATCCAGGTCTCGGGCCAGTTGTGCGTGGTCGGCGTCGCCCGCACCGGGCAGCGCTCGTACGACTACCAGGCTACCGGGGGGCAGCTGGGCGATTCGATCGCGCATCAGATGGCGAAGCCTGCGCTTCACCTTGTTGCGCACCACCGCACCCCCCACGGCCTTGCTGACGACGAAACCCGCACGTGTCGGGGGAGCGCTCTCCCCAGGCGCGTGCGGGTTCGTGGCACCGCTACGAAGATGGACGACGAGAGACGGGCGGCCAGCCCGACGACCCCGTCGTACCGCGGTCGCGAAGTCCTCGCGCCGCCTCAGCCGATGCTCGGTAGGCAGCACGACGTCATGACCTGATCGGGATCAGGCGGACAGGTTGGCGCGACCCTTGCTGCGACGGTTCGCGAGAATCGCGCGGCCGGCACGGGTGCGCATCCGCAGGCGGAAGCCGTGGGTCTTCGCGCGGCGGCGGTTGTTCGGCTGGAAGGTGCGCTTGCTCACTCGGGGGCTCCAGAAATAAATCGGTGGTTGCGGGGTGCCGTCCTGGCTGTCACCGTGCGCCCACGAGTAGCTCGCAGTAACGCCCGAGTGCACCGCTTCCCGATCACCCGATCGCGATCTGTGCCCATCGGAGGCAGGCGGCAGCAGCCATCGACAACTCGACCTGGTTACGGTACGCGCGGCTGCGCCATCCGGTCAAACCAGCGGTCAGCGGGAGACACTATCCACAGCCTGGGGACAACAACTTGAACCGCACCCATCGCCCTGACTACCGTGGCTGGACTCCCGTTCGTTCCTCTGACCCCCTCGTTTTGGGCTCCACCCCATTTGAATCCCTACCCGTCCCGAACCACACGTTCGTGGGACCCGTGAGAGAGCGTGCCCTGTGGCTGACGTACCTGCCGATCTTGCCGCAGTGTGGCCACGAGTACTGGAGCACCTACTGGGTGAGGGCCGCGGACAGGGGGTGGAGAGCAAGGACGAGCGCTGGATCCGCCGCTGCCAGCCGCTCGCGCTCGTCGCGGACACCGCCCTGCTCGCCGTTCCGAACGAATTTGCGAAGGGCGTACTGGAGGGCCGCCTGGCCCCGGTGGTCAGCGAGGCGCTGACCCGTGAGTGCGGTCGGCCGATCCGTATCGCGATCACCGTCGACGACTCCGCGGGCGAGCCCCCGGCCCCGTCGGCGCCCCCGGCCCGGCCCCAGTCCCGCTACGAGGAGCCCGAGCACCCGCCGTCCCCCTACGAGGGATACGGCCGCCACCGCGCCGACGACCAACGGCCCGACTACGACCAGCCGCGCCCCGGCCCCCAGGGCGACCACCAGCCCCGCGCCGACCAGCTGCCGACCGCCCGCCCCGCCTACCCCGGTGAGTACCAGCGCCCGGAACCCGGCGCCTGGCCCCGTTCCCCGCAGCAGGACGACTACGGCTGGCAGCAGCCGCGGCTCGGCTTCCCGGAACGCGACCCGTACGCGTCGCCCTCCCAGGACTCCTACGGTTCGCCGCCGCAGGACCAGTACGGGGCACCGCCCCAGGACTCCTACGGGCAGGACTACCGCCCGCAGTCGATGGAGCGCCCGTCGTACGACTCCCAGCGGCCCGACTACGACAAGCCGCGCCCCGATTACGACCAGCGGCCGGACTACGACAAGCCCCGCTCCGACTACGACCAGCGTGACGTGCGGCGTGAGCTCCCGGAGCAGCCGTCCGGACACGTCCATCGGGGCGGCCCCGTCGGCTCGGCGCTGCCCACCACCGGAGCCCCCGGCCCGCTGGCCGCGAAGCCCGCGCCGGCGACCGGCCCCGGTGAGCCGACCGCGCGCCTGAACCCGAAGTACCTCTTCGACACGTTCGTCATCGGCGCCTCCAACCGCTTCGCGCACGCGGCCGCCGTGGCGGTCGCCGAGGCGCCGGCGAAGGCGTACAACCCCCTCTTCATCTACGGGGAGTCCGGGCTCGGCAAAACGCACCTGCTGCACGCGATCGGGCACTACGCGCGCAGCCTCTACCCGGGCACGCGGGTGCGGTACGTGAGCTCGGAGGAGTTCACCAACGAGTTCATCAACTCCATCCGCGACGGCAAGGGCGACAGCTTCCGCAAGCGCTACCGCGAGATGGACATCCTGCTCGTCGACGACATCCAGTTCCTGGCGGACAAGGAGTCGACGCAGGAGGAGTTCTTCCACACCTTCAACACGCTCCACAACGCCAACAAGCAGATCGTGCTGTCCTCCGACCGGCCGCCGAAGCAGCTGGTCACGCTGGAGGACCGGCTGCGGAACCGTTTCGAGTGGGGTCTGATCACCGACGTCCAGCCGCCCGAGCTGGAGACGCGGATCGCGATCCTGCGCAAGAAGGCGGTCCAGGAGCAGCTCAACGCCCCGCCGGAGGTACTGGAGTTCATCGCCTCCCGGATCTCGCGCAACATCCGCGAGCTGGAGGGGGCGCTGATCCGGGTGACGGCGTTCGCGTCGCTCAACCGGCAGCCGGTGGACCTGGGCCTGACGGAGATCGTCCTGAAGGACCTGATCCCCGGCGGCGAGGACTCGGCCCCCGAGATCACCTCGACGGCCATCATGGCCGCCACCGCCGACTACTTCGGTCTCACGATCGAGGACCTGTGCGGCACCTCCCGCGGCCGCGCGCTGGTGACGGCCCGGCAGATCGCGATGTACCTGTGCCGCGAGCTGACGGACCTCTCCCTGCCCAAGATCGGCGCCCTGTTCGGCGGCCGCGACCACACCACGGTCATGCACGCCGACCGCAAGATCCGCAATCTGATGGCCGAGCGGCGCTCGATCTACAACCAGGTGACGGAGCTGACGAACCGCATCAAGAACGGCTGATCGCGACAGCCTGACGACGACGAAGGGCGCCCCGGGACGAGTTCCCCGGGGCGCCCTTCGTCGTCCCGGGGTCTCCCGCTGTTCGATTACCTGCCGCGTTACGGCCTCTCTCCACAGATTCGGCGACTTTTTCCCGTCCACACCCTGGGGACCGGGAAGTTGTCCAGATCGCGTCCACAGGCGCTCCCGTCGAGAGACCATCGGGCGAGGTCAGGTGGCTGTGGATTCGTGGACGAAGGATCTCCACAGCTTGTGGACAGCGCGGTGATCCACAAGCTGTGCACGAAGTTGTCCACCGACAACCCACAGGCTGAGGGCGGTTGTCCCCAGCGATCACCAGCTTCTCCACATCCCTGTCCACTGTTCGGCAACGCGACGCGCCTGATCACCGGGTCGAGTGAAAGGCGTCACACGAAGGTGCCGGGTTGGCCTGTGGGAAAGGTGGGTAAAGCTGGGGACGACGTTGGGGAGAAGTCGCCTCGCCCTGTGCACGGGGTGTGCAGAACTTTCTGTTCTCCACAGAGAACCCCGGTTGTCCACCGCCTCCGCCCACAGGGCCAGTGGACAAAATTTCCGGTCTGACCTGCGAAAACGCGGTTATCCACGGTATCCACAGCCCCTACTACTACTGACAACTAGAGAGAGCTGGGAATCCGTTTCGAAGTGGGGCCTGTGCACAACTCGCCGTCCGGCCCTCGGCTGCCCCTCGTCACGACTTGACCCCGAGAGGCACCTACTGTCAGTGGGGTGCGTCAGACTGTTCCCCGGCGTCCTTCCCCGCATCGGGGCCGACGACACCGAGACAGACGACGAAGCCAGGCAGGCCGAGAAGCGCCGGCAACAGCAGGAGGCGGCAACAGTGAAGATCCGGGTGGAACGCGACGTACTCGCGGAGGCAGTGGCCTGGGCGGCTCGCAGCCTCCCGGCCCGTCCGCCGGCGCCTGTCCTCGCCGGCCTCCTGCTGAAGGCCGAGGAGGGCCAGCTGAGCCTCTCCAGCTTCGACTACGAGGTCTCCGCACGGGTGTCCGTCGAGGCCGAGGTCGAGGAGGAGGGCACGGTCCTGGTCTCCGGCCGCCTGCTCGCCGACATCTGCCGAGCTCTCCCCAACCGCCCGGTGGAGATTTCCACAGACGGTGTACGGGCGACGGTGGTCTGCGGCTCCTCCCGGTTCACACTCCACACCCTGCCTGTGGAGGAGTACCCGGCACTGCCCCAGATGCCGACCGCGACCGGCACCGTCCCCGGTGAGGTCTTCGCCTCCGCCGCCGCCCAGGTGGCCATCGCCGCCGGCCGCGACGACACGCTGCCGGTCCTGACCGGTGTGCGCATCGAGATCGAGGGCGACACCGTCACGCTGGCCTCCACCGACCGCTACCGCTTCGCGGTCCGCGAGTTCCTGTGGAAGCCGGAGAACCCCGAGGCGTCCGCAGTGGCCCTGGTGCCCGCCAAGACGCTCCTGGACACCGCCAAGGCGCTCACGAGCGGCGACAGCGTCACCCTGGCGCTCTCCGGCTCCGGCGCGGGTGAGGGCCTGATCGGTTTCGAGGGCGCCGGCCGTCGTACGACGACCCGCCTCCTGGAGGGCGACCTCCCGAAGTACCGCTCGCTGTTCCCGACGGAGTTCAACTCCATCGCCGTGATCGAGACCGCCCCCTTCGTGGAGGCCGTCAAGCGTGTGGCGCTGGTCGCCGAGCGCAACACCCCGGTGCGGCTCAGCTTCGAGCAGGGCGTGCTGATCCTGGAGGCCGGTTCCAGCGACGACGCACAGGCTGTGGAAAGGGTCGACGCCCAGCTGGAGGGCGACGACGTCTCGATCGCCTTCAACCCGACCTTCCTGCTGGACGGCCTGAGCGCCATCGACTCCCCGGTGGCCCAGCTGTCGTTCACGACGTCGACGAAGCCCGCGCTGCTGAGCGGCAAGCCCGCGCTGGACGCCGAGGCGGACGAGGCCTACAAGTACCTGATCATGCCGGTGCGGCTCAGCGGCTGACGGCTCCCTTCGGAGAACCCGCAGGTCGGGGCGTACGTTTGAGCGCGTATGCCCACAGGTGTGCGTGAGCGTCCGGGTTTAGGCTCGGACGTGGGTACGAAAGTGCCTCACACGCCACAGCAACCTAAGGAACAACTGATGGAGCTCGGTCTCGTCGGCCTCGGCAAGATGGGCGGCAACATGCGCGAGCGGATCCGCCGCGCGGGCCACACCGTCGTCGGATACGACCGCAACCCGGAACTCGCGGATGTCCACAGCCTCGAAGAGCTTGTGGGCAAGCTCAAGGGCCCGCGGGTCGTGTGGGTGATGGTCCCGGCCGGCGGTCCGACCCAGGCGACCGTCGACGAGCTGGCCGAACTTCTGGAGCCTGGTGACGTCGTCGTGGACGGCGGCAACTCCCGCTGGACGGACGACGAGAAGCACGCCGAGGAGCTGGCAGCCAAGGGCATCGGCTTCGTCGACTGCGGTGTCTCCGGCGGCGTCTGGGGCCTGGAGAACGGCTACGCGCTGATGTACGGCGGCGACGCGGAGAACGTCGCCAAGGTGCAGCCGGTCTTCGACGCCCTCAAGCCCGAGGGCGACCTCGGAGCGGTGCACGCCGGCAAGGTCGGCGCCGGCCACTTCGCGAAGATGGTCCACAACGGCATCGAGTACGCGATGATGCAGGCCTACGCCGAGGGCTGGGAGCTGCTGGAGAAGGTCGACTCCGTGACCGACGTCCGGGAGGTCTTCCGCTCCTGGCAGGAGGGCACGGTCATCCGTTCCTGGCTGCTGGATCTCGCGGTGAACGCCCTCGACGAGGACGAGCACCTCGACAGGCTGAAGGGTTTTGCACAGGACTCCGGCGAGGGACGCTGGACTGTGGAAGCCGCCATCGACCACGCCGTGCCGCTGCCCGCGATCACGGCCTCCCTCTTCGCGAGGTTCGCCTCGCGCCAGGAGGACTCTCCGCAGATGAAGATGATCGCGGCGCTGCGCAACCAGTTCGGCGGCCACGCGGTCGAGAAGAAGTAATCCACAGGACTGCTCGGCGGTCCACAAGCTGGGGGAGGTCGCCGCCCGACCATGCACGTCACGCATCTGTCGCTGGCCGACTTCCGCTCGTACGCCCGGGTTGAAGTGCCGCTCGACCCGGGCGTCACCGCCTTCGTGGGCCCCAACGGGCAGGGCAAGACGAACCTGGTCGAGGCGGTCGGCTACCTCGCCACCCTCGGCAGCCACCGGGTCTCCTCCGACGCCCCGCTGGTCCGTATGGGCGCCGACCGGGCCATCGTCCGGGCGCAGGTCAGGCAGGGCGAGCGGCAGCAGCTGATCGAGCTGGAGCTGAACCCGGGCCGGGCCAACCGCGCCCGGATCAACAGGTCCTCGCAGGTCAGGCCGCGTGACGTCCTGGGGATCGTGCGGACCGTGCTGTTCGCCCCCGAGGACCTGGCCCTGGTGAAGGGCGACCCCGGGGAGCGGCGCCGCTTCCTCGACGAGCTGATCACCGCCCGCTCCCCGCGCATGGCCGGCGTGCGCTCCGACTACGAGCGTGTGCTGAAGCAGCGCAACACCCTCCTGAAGTCGGCCGCGCTCGCCCGACGGCACGGCGGCCGCTCCATGGACATGTCCACCCTCGACATCTGGGACCAGCACCTCGCGCGCGTAGGCTCCGAACTGCTCGCCCAGCGGCTCGACCTGATCGCCGCGCTCCAGCCGCTCGCCGACAAGGCGTACGAGCAACTGGCCCCCGGCGGCGGCCCGGTCGCCCTCGACTACAAGCCGTCCGCGCCGGGCGAGGCCCACACGCGCGACGACCTCTACGAGCAGTTGACGGCCGCGCTCGCCGAGGCGCGCAAGCAGGAGATCGAGCGGGGCGTCACCCTCGTGGGACCGCATCGGGACGACGTGCTGCTCAAGCTGGGCCAGCTGCCCGCCAAGGGGTACGCCTCGCACGGGGAGTCGTGGTCCTACGCGCTCGCGCTGCGGCTGGCCTCCTACGACCTGCTGCGGGCCGAGGGGAACGAGCCGGTGCTCGTCCTCGACGACGTCTTCGCCGAGCTGGACACCCGGCGGCGCGAGCGGCTGGCCGAGCTGGTCGCGCCCGGCGAGCAGGTCCTGGTCACCGCCGCGGTCGACGACGACGTACCGCACGTGCTGACGGGGACGCGGTTCACGGTGGCCGACGGGGCGGTGGAGCGCGCATGAGCGCCGACGAGCCCCCGGCCGACGGTCCCGGCAAGGCCCCCGAACCCTCCGGCGTCGACCTCGCGCGCGTGGCGCTGCGGGCGGCTAAGGAACAGGCACGCGCGCGTGGGGACGCGGCACAGCAGAAGAAGCAGGCGCGCCGTGGCGGCGGCCTGCGCTCCGGCGCGCGCGCCGACGGCCGCGACCCCATGGCGCTCGGCTCCGCCATCAACCGGCTGATCACCGAGCGCGGCTGGGAGACGCCGGCCGCGGTGGGCGGGGTGATGGGCCGCTGGCCGCAGATCGTCGGCGAGGACGTCGCCAAGCACTGTGTGCCGGAGACGTACAACGAGGACGAGCGGGTGCTCGTCGTGCGCTGCGACTCCACGGCCTGGGCGACGAACCTGCGCCTGCTCGCGCCGCAGCTGGTCGCCCGTCTCAACCAGGACCTCGGGCACGGCGCGGTGACGCTGATCAAGGTGCAGGGCCCCAGCGGTCCTGCCCGTCGTTACGGCCCTCTGAGGGCTCCCGGCAGCGGTCGGTCCGACGACGCTTACGGGTGACTTACATCACGTCTGTTCCGCGTGGGCGGCTCCGCCGTGCCACTGCACGCGGTTGCGAATTTCGACCTGACTCCCAAGTAGCAAAGGGTTGACAGCCGAAAGCGCTGAGTGCCTCCGTGAGCCTCTTGGAGCACCGCTCCGTATATGGGGACCCGGAAGACGCCGGTTGAGGGCGCCACATGAGGACTCAGGTACCGGCAAACCCCCATCACTGTCGGCGCTACCGGTAGACTGGAAGCTAATCCCGCCCCATTCGTGGGGACCGTCCGGGACAAGCTGAGCAACGCTGATCAAGGCTTACCAACGCAACATGCCGCAGCCGCTCCGGCAACCCGCCGACGAGCCCGGCTCGTGCTGTGCCAGAAAGGGCGCTTCGTGGCCGATTCCGGCAACCCCAACGAGAACATCCCGTCCACCGACGCTGCGGCGATCTCGTCGAACGGCGAGGTCACAGCCTCGTACGACGCCAGTGCCATCACCGTCCTCGAGGGTCTGGACGCGGTCCGCAAGCGACCCGGTATGTACATCGGCTCAACAGGTGAGCGCGGTCTGCACCACCTGGTCCAGGAGGTCGTCGACAACTCGGTCGACGAGGCGCTGGCCGGTCACGCGGACACCATCGACGTCACGATCCTCGCCGACGGCGGCGTACGCGTCATCGACAACGGCCGTGGCATCCCGGTCGGCATCGTCCCCTCCGAGGGCAAGCCGGCCGTCGAGGTCGTGCTGACGGTCCTGCACGCGGGCGGAAAGTTCGGTGGCGGCGGCTACGCGGTCTCCGGCGGTCTGCACGGCGTGGGTGTCTCCGTCGTGAACGCCCTGTCGACCAAGGTGTCCGTCGAGATCAAGACCGACGGCCACCGCTGGACGCAGGACTACAAGTTGGGCGTCCCGACGGCCCCGCTGGCCCAGCACGAGGCCACGGACGAGCACGGCACCACGGTCACCTTCTGGGCCGACCCGGACATCTTCGAGACCACCGACTACTCCTTCGAGACGCTGTCACGGCGCTTCCAGGAGATGGCGTTCCTCAACAAGGGTCTGCGGATCAACCTCACCGACGAGCGCGAGTCGGCGAAGGCCACCGCCGGCGCGGACGAGGCGGGCGAGGACGAGAAGCACGAGGTCAAGCACGTCTCGTACCACTACGAGGGCGGCATCGTCGACTTCGTGAAGTACCTCAACTCCCGCAAGGGAGACGTGGTGCACCCCACCGTGATCGACCTTGAGGCGGAGGACAAGGACAGGAGCCTGTCCCTCGAACTCGCCATGCAGTGGAACGGTGGCTACACCGAGGGCGTGTACTCCTTCGCCAACATCATCCACACGCACGAGGGCGGCACGCACGAAGAGGGCTTCCGGGCCGCGCTGACCTCGCTGATCAACAAGTACGCGCGCGACAAGAAGCTGCTGCGGGAGAAGGACGACAACCTCACGGGTGACGACATCCGCGAGGGTCTGACCGCGATCATCTCGGTGAAGCTGAGTGAACCGCAGTTCGAGGGCCAGACGAAGACCAAGCTGGGCAACACCGAGGTGAAGACCTTCGTCCAGAAGGTCGTCTACGAGCACCTCAACGACTGGCTGGACCGCAACCCGAACGAGGCCGCGGACATCATCCGCAAGGGCATCCAGGCGGCCACCGCGCGCGTGGCGGCCCGCAAGGCCCGTGACCTCACCCGCCGCAAGGGTCTGCTGGAGACGGCCTCCCTTCCGGGCAAGCTCTCCGACTGCCAGTCGAACGACCCCACCAAGTGCGAGATCTTCATCGTCGAGGGTGACTCCGCCGGCGGCTCGGCCAAGTCCGGCCGCAACCCCGAGTACCAGGCGATCCTCCCGATCCGCGGCAAGATCCTGAACGTCGAGAAGGCGCGGATCGACAAGATCCTCCAGAACCAGGAGATCCAGGCGCTGATCTCGGCCTTCGGTACCGGAGTCCACGAGGACTTCGACATCGAGAAGCTGCGCTATCACAAGATCATCCTGATGGCGGACGCCGACGTCGACGGCCAGCACATCAGCACCCTGCTGCTGACCTTCCTGTTCCGCTTCATGCGGCCGCTGGTCGAGGCCGGGCACGTGTTCCTGTCCCGCCCCCCGCTCTACAAGATCAAGTGGGGCCGGGACGAGGTGGAGTACGCGTACTCCGACCGCGAGCGCGACGCGCTGATCGAGCTGGGCCGCCAGCGCGGCAAGCGCATCCGCGAGGACTCGATCCAGCGCTTCAAGGGTCTCGGCGAGATGAACGCCGAGGAACTGCGCATCACGACCATGGACCAGGAGCACCGCGTCCTCGGTCAGGTCACCCTCGACGACGCCGCCCAGGCCGACGACCTGTTCTCGGTCCTGATGGGCGAGGACGTCGAGGCGCGCCGCCAGTTCATCCAGCGCAACGCCAAGGACGTCCGCTTCCTCGACATCTGAGTCGGTCTCAGCTGACCGCACCAGGAAGGATCTTCACCAGCAATGACCGACGAGACCCCAGACCTTTCTTCCGGCCCGCTCACGCCTGAAGAGGGCGGCGCCATCGCCCAGCGTGTCGAGCCCGTCGGGCTCGAGACGGAGATGCAGCGCTCGTACCTCGACTACGCGATGTCCGTCATCGTCTCCCGCGCGCTGCCGGACGTCAGGGACGGCCTCAAGCCCGTCCACCGCCGCGTCCTGTACGCGATGTACGACGGCGGCTACCGCCCCGAGCGCGGCTTCTACAAGTGCGCCCGTGTCGTCGGCGACGTCATGGGCAACTACCACCCGCACGGCGACTCCTCGATCTACGACGCGCTGGTCCGCCTCGCGCAGTCGTGGTCGATGCGGATGCCGCTGGTGGACTCCAACGGCAACTTCGGCTCCCCGGGCAACGACCCGGCGGCGGCCATGCGCTACACCGAGTGCAAGATGGCGCCGCTGTCGATGGAGATGGTCCGTGACATCGACGAGGAGACCGTCGACTTCACGGACAACTACGACGGCCGCTCCCAGGAGCCGACCGTCCTGCCGGCGCGCTTCCCGAACCTGCTGATCAACGGTTCGGCCGGTATCGCGGTCGGCATGGCCACCAACATCCCCCCGCACAACCTGCGCGAGGTCGCCTCCGGCGCCCAGTGGTACCTGGAGAATCCCGAGGCCTCGCACGAGGAGCTCCTGGACGCGCTCATCGAGCGCATCAAGGGCCCGGACTTCCCGACCGGCGCGCTCGTCGTCGGCCGTAAGGGCATCGAAGAGGCCTACCGCACGGGCCGTGGCTCCATCACCATGCGGGCGGTCGTCGCGGTCGAGGAGATCCAGAACCGCCAGTGCCTGGTGGTCACGGAACTGCCGTACCAGACCAACCCCGACAATCTCGCTCAGAAGATCGCCGACCTGGTGAAGGACGGCAAGGTCGGCGGCATCGCGGACGTCCGGGACGAGACCAGCTCCCGTACGGGTCAGCGTCTCGTCATCGTCCTGAAGCGTGACGCGGTCGCCAAGGTCGTACTGAACAACCTGTACAAGCACACGGACCTGCAGTCGAACTTCAGCGCCAACATGCTGGCGCTGGTCGACGGTGTGCCGAGGACCCTCTCGCTGGACGCGTTCATCCGCCACTGGGTGACGCACCAGATCGAGGTCATCGTCCGGCGTACGAAGTTCCGTCTGCGCAAGGCCGAGGAGCGGGCGCACATCCTGCGCGGTCTGCTCAAGGCCCTGGACGCCATCGACGAGGTCATCGCGCTGATCCGGCGCAGCGACACCGTCGACATCGCGCGCACGGGCCTGATGGAGCTCCTGGCGATCGACGAGATCCAGGCGAACGCCATCCTCGAGATGCAGCTGCGCCGACTGGCCGCCCTGGAACGTCAGAAGATCGTCCAGGAGCACGACGAGCTCCAGGCGAAGATCACCGAGTACAACGCGATCCTGGCCTCGCCGGTCCGCCAGCGCGGCATCGTCAGCGAGGAGCTCGCCGCGATCGTCGAGAAGTACGGCGACGACCGCAAGACCATGCTGGTGCCCTACGACGGTGACATGTCCATCGAGGACCTGATCGCCGAGGAGGACATCGTCGTCACGGTGACGCGCGGCGGTTACGTCAAGCGCACCAAGACCGTCGACTACCGGGCGCAGAAGCGCGGCGGCAAGGGCGTGCGCGGTACGAAGCTCAAGGAAGACGACATCGTCGACCACTTCTTCGTGTCGACCACGCACCACTGGCTGCTGTTCTTCACCAACAAGGGCCGCGTCTACCGGGCCAAGGCCTACGAGCTGCCGGACGCCGGCCGGGAGGCGCGTGGACAGCACGTCGCCAACCTGCTGGCCTTCCAGCCGGACGAGGCGATCGCCGAGATCCTCGCCATCCGCACCTACGACGTGGCGCCGTACCTTGTCTTGGCCACCAAGGGTGGTCTGGTGAAGAAGACGCCTCTGAAGGATTACGATTCGCCGCGTTCCGGTGGCGTCATCGCGATCAACCTCCGGGAGACGGAGGACGGTTCGGACGACGAACTGATCGGAGCCGAACTCGTTTCATCCGAGGACGATCTGCTTCTGATCAGCAAGAAGGCGCAGTCGATCAGGTTCACGGCGACGGATGACGCACTCCGTCCGATGGGCCGCGCGACCTCGGGTGTCAAGGGCATGAGCTTCCGTGAGGGAGACCAGCTGCTCTCGATGAATGTTGTTCGACCCGGTACGTTCGTGTTCACTGCCACAGACGGCGGGTACGCGAAGCGGACCGCCGTCGACGAGTACCGCGTCCAGGGTCGCGGTGGCCTCGGCATCAAGGCCGCCAAGATCGTGGAGGACCGTGGTTCTCTCGTCGGCGCGCTGGTGGTCGAGGAGACCGACGAGATCCTCGCCATCACGCTGGGCGGCGGTGTGATTCGTACGCGAGTCAACGAGGTCAGGGAGACGGGCCGTGACACCATGGGCGTCCAACTGATCAACCTGGGCAAGCGCGATGCCGTGGTCGGTATCGCACGTAACGCCGAGGCTGGGCGCGAGGCGGAGGAGGTCGACGGCGATGTGGCCGTCGACGAGACCGCCGAGGGTGTCGCGACCACCGGCACGGACGAGGGCGAGGCGCCCTCGACCGAGTAGCACGAGGAGTGAGTCATCGTGAGCGGAGCCACGGGCGCCGGATCGACCGGAACCTCGACCGGTCCTTCTACCGGTCCGGAGACGGACGGCGGCGGCCGTGGCTCCGCCGCGAAGACAACAGATCCGCACACGACCAACCTTCAGGCGATCAAGCCGCCTTCGACCGAGGTGCGCTCGCCCGACACGCATGGATCCCAGGGGGGAACTGTGACGGACACCCGAGGTCCGCAGGCCAAGCGGCCCGCCGGCGGCGCGGACCGGGCCTCGGCCCCGGCCACTCCGGGGGGCCAGCCGCAACCTCAGCCGGCGGCTCAGCCTCAACCGCAGCCCGCCTCTCAGGCGGCGCCGAAGACGACGACCTCTCCGCTGCCCGGCGAACGGCAGCCCGAGCAGCCGGCGGGGCCCTATCACCCGCCGCAGGCCTACCCGGCGCAGGCGCCCTCCAGTGCCGTACGACGTCCGCGCACCGGCGCGCGCACCACTCCGCGCACCCGCAAGGCGCGTCTGAGGGTCTCCAAGGCCGACCCGTGGTCCGTCATGAAAGTCAGCTTCCTGCTCTCCATCGCTCTCGGCATCTGCACGATCGTGGCGGCGGCCGTGCTGTGGATGGTCATGGACGCGATGGGCGTCTTCTCGACGGTGGGGGGCACGATCTCGGAGGCGACCGGCTCGAACGAGTCCAACGGTTTCGACCTCCAGTCGTTCCTCTCCCTGCCGAACGTTCTGATCTTCACGTCGATCATCGCGGTCATCGACGTCATCCTGGCGACGGCCCTCGCGACTCTCGGCGCTTTCATCTACAACCTCTCCGCGGGCTTCGTCGGCGGCGTCGAGCTGACGCTGGCCGAGGACGAGTGAGGACCGGTACGACCGGTTCAAACACTCGCTGAGCGTTCTGTGAGAACCGATTTTGGGACTGCCCGCGTCGTGCGCTAATCTTCAGGAGTCAGCGCGCGGGACACACACCGCAGAGCGCGGCGGGGCTATAGCTCAGTTGGTTAGAGCGCATCCCTGATAAGGATGAGGCCACAGGTTCAAATCCTGTTAGCCCCACAGAAGCAGGTCCAGGAGAGCGGGTGTTCCCCAAGCGGGGGGCGCCCGCTTTCGTCATGTATCAGGGGGCGGCCGGTGCCGCGTGCGCGCCCGCGTCCGCGTCCGTGGTGCAGGGTGTGTCGGTCGCTTCTGTGTCCGGGCCGGCGCCCGCCCCAGCGTCTGTGTCCGCGTCTGCGTCTGCGTCCGTGGTGGGGCGGTGGCGGCAGCTGGGGGTCTTGCCGTGGGCCTCGGCGCGGATCCGCTGCTTCATCGTGGGCGGCAGGGATCTGTCGTGCGACCACCGCTCGTAGAGCTCGGACCAGGCGGACAGCTCCAGTGCCGTCGCCTCCGTGCTGCTGTTGCGGGTCGTCGAGGTCTGGGGTACGGCCGCGGCGGCGGTCGTGGTGATGAGGCCGAGCGCCGTGCACAGTGCGAGGAAGGCGGTGACGACCGCCGTCCACAGGTGCATGACCTTGTTCCGGGCCATGATTCCCTCACTTTCGGGTTGGGCGATTTGCGTACTTTCCTCATGATGTGTATGGAGGTCGCGAAGTGGTGGATCGACGCCCGTGGCGCGTCGATCTTCAGATGAACACCACACGGATGGGTGCAAGGAGGCGGAAAAGGCGGTGATGTGGGAGAAGGGGCGCAAAAGGTCACCCGCCGTGAGGGTGTGATCACCCTCTGATCGGAGCACTGCCGTCCGCTTCTACTGCGGTGATCCGGACGGGAGTTGAGCCCCGACGTAGGTCACCGATCGGTCTCGGTCGGTGTGTATAGTCGGGCGCCAGAGGTCCCCTACGTCAAGGAAAGACGAGGTCGCGCGGTGAAGAAGCTTCTCCTGGTCGCACTGGCCGCCATCGGCGGGCTCCTCGTGTACCGCCAGATCCAGGCGGATCGCGCCGAGCAGGATCTGTGGACGGAGGCGACTGACTCCGTGCCCACGGGTTCGTGAGTACCGAGATTCGGTTCTGAGCAGACCCCGGCCGCCTTGCGGTCGGGGTTTTGTGTTGCCCGGTCCGGTGTTTCGGACGCCCGTGCGGATTGCAGGGATGGCGTGTGGCTCGGCGGGGCAGGATGGGCCACGGTCGCACGGTCCTGGCAACGACGAGTGGGGTGGCGCGTGATGGGCGGGCGCGTGGTGGGGCGGCGCACGGCGTGGTGGCGGGGCGAATCGCGGTGTGGGCTTGGCCTCGGTCGCCGCTTTGGCCCCGGTCGTGGTCCGGGTCGTGGTCGTGCGTCGGCGGCCGTGCGGGTGGCCGTCGTGGGTCTGGTGATGGGCACGGCGGCCGCGCTGCCCGGAGCGGATGCCTGGGCGGCCGGGCCGCCGAGCCCCTACGCCTTCGCCGCGGACGCCCCGTCGGTCGAGGGCTCCTTGAGCACGGCGGACGCCGAGCGCCTGGCACAGGGGGCGACGTACCGCAGCTCCCTGCCCGTCGAGGGCGCGTTCTACTACCGCCTCGAACTCGACGCCACCTCGACCGCGTACGTCGCTGTGACGGCCGTTCCTCCGCCCGGTACGACGGTCTCCGCCACCGAGGGCATGCGGGTGTCCGTCCAGGACGGCAACAGTCACTCCTGCTCCATCGACACCGTCAGCATCGGTACGGACCGCAGTCCCCGTCCCCTGACGGCCCTGGGCGCACGCGACGCGTCACGCGCCGGCGCGCGGTGCGAGAAGGCCGGCGTGTACTACGTCGTCGTCGAACGCATCCACAGGGAGGAGTCCGCGCCGGACGACTGGGATCTGGAGATCGCCACGGTGTCCGAGCCGCGCCTCGACCAGGCCGGCGAGACGAACGCCCCCGAGGTCTGGGACTCCGCCTCGCCCGCACCCGTGACCGGCGAGGCCCGGCGCCGCCCCGGCGGCCTTGGTTTCGCCACGGCGGCATCCGTCGGGCAGGGCGCCTGGCGGGACGACCTCCTGCCGGGGGAGACGCTCTTCTACGCCGTGCCCGTCGACTGGGGACAGCAGCTCCACGCCACCGCCGAACTGAGCAGCTCCGGCGGGGGCGACGGCGTCGTGGCCAGAGCGCTGACCCTGTCCCTCTACAACCCCGTGCGCGGCTACGTCGACGGCGGCGGCGCCCTCTACGACGGCAGGCAGCGGGAGGCCGGCCTGCGCGCGCTGCCTCCGGTCGCCCATCCCAACCGCTATGCCGTGGCCGACCGGGTGAGCGGGATGCGCTTCGCCGGTTCCTACTACCTCGTCGTGCATCTCTCGGAGCAGGTGGCCGACAAGTTCGGCGACGGGCCGTTCGGGATGACGCTGCGCGTCCGGGTCTCGGGGGTGCCGAAGAACGGTCCCGGGTATGCGGGGGAGTCCGATCCGCGCGGGGTGTTCGCGGTGACGGGGCGTGGTGGCGGGACGGTTGCCGGGGGCGACGCGGTCGGTGGGGACGGGGGTGGAGCCGCGGGGGGTGGTGACACCGCGATGAAGCTGCTTGCGGTGGGTGGGCTCGGGGGCGGGACTGTGCTGTTGGCGGTGCTTGGGGTGTGGGTGGGGGTGGGGCGTCGGAGGGTTGGGGCCGGGGGGTAGGGGTGGGGAGGTTGGGTCTGGGTCTGTGGCTGCGCGGGCGAGGGCTGTGGGGGCGGGGGCTGCCTGGCGGGCTTCAGAGCTGGGTCAGGGCCCAGAAACCCACGGCGTAGCAGGCGAGCGCCAGCAGCAGGATCGGGATCGCGACCTTGGCGGGCGGGCCGGAGCGACGGCGTGCGGCGCGGCGGGCGCGGTGGCGAGGCTGCGAAATTGCCTGCGCGGGAGGTGGAACCCGGGGGGCCTGAGCGGTGTACGAAACAGTAGAGGGTTCGTTGCTCCGGTGCAGTGCCGTGGTCGGGGGATGAGCCGGGTAGTGGGGGGCGACCGACCGGGGGGAGGACAGCGCATGCGCCGGGTCGTGCGGGGCGAAGTGGGGGGACTGGTGCGCTGGTCCCTGGTGGGGTTGTGGCTGGGCTTCTGGCTGCGGTTGAGCCCGTGGCGGCTGCGGGGGCTGCGTGTGTGTCCGGGGGGTGGATCCGGTGGTCTGCGGGGGTGACAGGTGGAAGCTGCCCGTGTCCGACATGCTGCTCGGCTGCGAGGGCGTGGACGGTTCCGGGCCCGTGGTGTGGGACGGGATGGAGCGGCCGGCGTCGGACCAGCCGGGGGTGGCGGTGCCGGAGGACTGGGGCACGCCGGGGTTTCCCGGTCCGGATGGCTCGGGGGCGGCTGTACCGGGCGGCCGGTGGTGGCCCATGGCGTCGGATGGCTGGTGAGGGCCTACGCCGGGTTCCCCGGAGACGGAGACGCCCTCGCCGGACGACCCGTTGCCGCCCCGGCCGGGCGCCCTTGGGTTGCTGAAGAGCGAGCCCGTGTCAGGCTGATCCGGTGCGAATCCCCGACCTGGGTGCGCGGGTCCCTCAACCGGGCGGGCGGGCTCGGGACCCGCGTCGGAGTAGCCGGCGTATCCGGCCGCGGCGGCCGCGGGGTCCGTCATCGGGTGGATGGACGGAGGGCCCGAACCGGGCCGGGAGACCTCGGCGGCCCGGCCGGGCGTTCCCTGAGCACCGGGCGTTCCCTGAGCAGGGGCCGCGCCGTCGCCCGCACCGCCCCAACCGCTCGCTCCACCCCAGCCTCCCTTACTCCCCTCGTTCCTGCCGACACCGGTACCGGTCCCGGAGCCTGCATCGCTTCCAGGGCCGGCACCGTGCCCGTAGCCCGCACCGGACCTGGAGCCCGAGCCCTCGCCGTAGCTCGCGTGCCCGCTGAAGCCCGTCCCGGCGGCCGGGTAGGCCCCGCCCATCTCGCCGCCTACACCGCTCCCGCCGCCCGAGGCACCCGCGCCGCCCGAGCCGACTCCGCTGTCCTCGCCGCCCGGATCACCGGACCCGCCACGGTCGACCGCCTCGCTCCCCGCCTCCGAGCCACCCCAGCTACCCGACTCGACCCCACTGTCCGACCGGCTTCCGGCGGCGCTGTCACGCCCGTTCCCCGTGCGGGAGGTCTTGGTCGTGGTCTCCACCCCCGGGGCTCGCTGGAGTGGGCCGTGGGGGGCGAAACCGGGGGGCAGGGGGCCGAGTTGGTCGAAGATCTCGATGAGTTCGTCGTCGGGGCCGGGCTCGGGCAGGAGCTCCACGGCGGCCGCGAGGGCCTTGCGCGCGCCCGTGGCGGTGCGGAAGCGCGCCTGGGGGTCCGGTTGGAGCAGAGAGGCCACGACCTGCCACAGCGGCTCGGGTATGCCCTTGGGCGCGCTCGGCATGCCGTGGGCCGCGAAGTACTGGACGAGGGCCTTGGTGTCCGGCTTGGCGCCCTCCAACAGGTACAGGGCGACCAGTCCCACGGCGAACAGGTCCGCGGGGAAGTCCGGTTCGGCGCCCAGCATCTGCTCGGGCGCGATGTAGCCGGGCGTCCCGACCACGAGGTTGGTGTCCGTCAGGCGGGGCTCGCCCAGGCGCATGGCGATGCCGAAGTCGGACAGCCGCAGCCGCGGACGCGCCGTGCCGGTGGCTTCGAGCAGCAGGTTGGCGGGCTTGACGTCACGGTGCACGACGCCTTCCCCGTGCACCGCGGCGAGGCCCGCCAGGAGCTGGTCGAGCAGGGTGCAGACGAAGCCAGGGGGCAGCGGACCGTAGTCGTTGACCAGATGGACCAGGGAGCCGCCGGCGACCAGGTCCATGGTGAACAGGACCTGGTCGTCGTCGGCCGCCCAGCTGGCGGGGGCCAGCACATGGGGGTGGTCGATGCGCAGCGCCTGCTCGCGGACGAACCGCAACAGCGCGTGCGCGTCCCGCTGTTGGAGGACCTTGGCGGCCACGTACCGGCGGCGTCGGTGGTCCCAGGCACGCCAGACGGCGCCGACCCCTCCACGTCCGATCGGGTCGACCAGTTCGTACCGTCCGGCGAAGACCTCACCCATGGCTGTGCGTTGCCCCTCCCCCTTCGCTTACCCCCCTTGCTTCCCCCACGACGAGCGATACGACCCCTCTCGCGCCCCGTCGGTGAGAGACACACCCCCGCGTGTCCCTCCCGACGGACGGCGCGACCCCCTCGCGCCCCCTCGGCCGTCGGCCCGGCCACCGAACCCCCTTCGGTGACCGGGCCGGGGCCTCAGTTCTGGTGGGACTGGTAGTGCGCCACCGCGTCGGAGGTGCGTCCGGCGCCGTACACCCGGAGGAACTCTGCCAGTTCCGGGTGGGTCGGGGCGAGGGTGTCCGCCGCCTCGATGATGTCTCCCGCGGCGGCCACCGACCGCAGCAGCGACTGGATCTCGCGGACCACCCGCTTGACCGTGGGCGCCCCCGAACTGCTCGTCGTCTGTGTGGTGTTGCTGAGCACTGATCCCCCCTGCGACTTCTTGATCTCTTCCATGCGCTCGGTCGCCTCGGCGGCGCTCACGCTGCCGTCCGCGACCTGGGCCGCCAGGTCCTGCAGCAGCTGCACGCGCTGCACGACCGCGGGGTTGCCGATCTTCGCCCGCTGACCGCTCATCAGCTGCGACAACATCGGTGCCGACAGGCCCAGCACCCCCGCGAGACGAGCCTGGTTGAGACCAAGATCGTCTATGAGCTTCCGGAAGAGCGCCCCCAGCGGCTCCCCGTACCAGTTCCGCTGCAGTTCCCGCGCTCTTGCGGTCGCTTCCTGCTGTGCGGCGTCCATTCGCGTCTCCCCATCGCTTCCCCAAAAACTGTGCTTCGCGGTAGCGAACCACGCCGAGCATCTTACGGAGAGTGGTCGGTCACGGGGACCCCCAATCCCTTTTGCGGAATCCCCGGGGTGACCCGGTACTCTGGTCTGCGGCACCGACCGTTACACGCTTCTTCCGGTCGGACAGCCATCCTTCGGGGCCTTAGCTCAGTTGGTAGAGCGCTGTCTTTGCATGGCAGATGTCAGGGGTTCGACTCCCCTAGGCTCCACACCGAAAATGCCTCTCGACCTGCGGAAACGCGGGATCGGGAGGCTTTTTTCGTGACAGGGGGCGGCCCGACGCGAGGACACTCGACACAGACGCCCAAGTCGACGTCCGACTCCCCTACGTGGGCGACGTGCTCGGCAGTGCCCTCCACGCGGTGAACTTCCGGCCCGGCAGTGGGATCTGCCGGCGCCCGGCGCGGACTCACGACGGCGCCGCTCGCCGTGCTGCTCTCGGCACCGCCCTGTTGCCGGCCGGAGCGCATTGGACGGGAACGTGGCCGGTCCTGGCGGGAAGCGTATGCGGAGGCAATCACTCCGGCGCTCGGCTGGCCGGTCTCTTCGGGTCTCTTCGGGTCTCTTCGGGACAGGGCTGAACTGGGAACGAGCCGAGCGCACCCAACGCCAAGGGCGGGAGACCATAGGTCTCCCGCCCTTGGACGAGCAAGGCAAGCAAGACAAGCAGAGCAAGCCTCGTCAGCGCTGTTCGTCGCGGTGCGTGGACTCCTCCTCGGCCTCCTTGGCCTGGACCTCGGGGTCGAGAACGGACTGGCCGCTGCCGTCCACCGAGGTCAGCCGGCCCGTTTCGGGAACCTCTGTCGCGGCGGGCGGCTCGACCAGCCAGTCCGGGTTGGCCTGCTTGTCCCACCACTTCCAGGCGGCGAAGGCGCCACCCGCCACGATCCCCAGCACCGCCAGCCCCTTGGCGAGCCGGCCGACGCGCGCCCGCCGCTCGTGCTTGCGGGCGAGCTTGCGGATCTCCTTGGGCGAGACCTGGCCGCGCAGGGCGGCGAGCGCGGCGGCACTGCGGGCGGCGGCCTCGTCCCGGACGGGCCCGGCCGCGGCCACTGCCTGTTCGATCCTCGGCCGGGAGTAGTCGGCGGCATGCCGGGCCGCCTTGCGGGTGCGGGCGGCGGCCTCATGGGCGGCCTGGTCGACCTTCGGCGGGACATGGGCCAGGGCTTGGGAACGGGCCTGTTCCAGACGGGGCGCGACATGGGCGCCGTACTGGACGCGAGCTTGTTCGGTGGCTTGGGACACCTTCGGCGCGAGCCGTACGCGTGCCTCGTGTGTGTAGTGAGCGGCCCTGTCCTTGGCCGTATCGGCGTAGGGCGCCACCACTTCCGCGGCGTGCAGCACGCTGTCCTTCGCCGAGCCGGTCGCGGCGCGCACGCTGTCGATGCGGGTCACGGGATCCTCCTCCTCGGTGGCGTACGGTATTTCGACTTTCCACCCTTTTACGGATCATGCCTGTTGGAGAACGCCCGGGCATGTGAGGGCGGGCATCCGGGTCATGGGCGGCTGACTCCGGATCATTTGGATCAAGAACTGCTCAACAACCGATCACGTGCAATAGAGGGTGAATACCGGGCAACGAGAGCTTGTCGTCGACAATGCCACGGATCGCCGCGTCGCGCCCCCGGCCCGGGACGACTCGGCCGGATTTCTGCAAGCGAAACCGCCGAACCCGGGCAGCGGGGCGGGTGCCGGACGACGCCTGGGGCGAAGCGTGCAAGGATCGGTGGGGCACAGAAGGACAACGGAAGGCAGATCGTGGCCGAGCAGCTTTACGCCACCCTGAAGACCAATCACGGGGACATCGAAGTCCGGCTTCTGCCGAACCACGCCCCGAAGACGGTCCGGAACTTCGTCGAGCTCGCCCAGGGTGAACGGGAGTGGACCCACCCGGCCACCGGCGAGAAGTCCACCAAGAAGCTCTACGACGGCACGATCTTCCACCGGGTGATCAGCGGCTTCATGATCCAGGGCGGGGACCCGCTGGGCACCGGCATCGGCGGCCCCGGCTACGAGTTCGAGGACGAGTTCCACCCCGACCTCTCCTTCAACAAGCCCTACCTTCTGGCCATGGCCAACGCCGGCCCGGGCACCAACGGCTCGCAGTTCTTCATCACCGTTTCCCCGACGGCCTGGCTGAACCGCAAGCACACCATCTTCGGCGAGATCGTCGACCCGGCCGGCCAGAAGGTCGTGGACGCCATCGCGGCCGTCAAGACCACCCGCCCGAACGACCGCCCGGTCAACGACGTCGTCATCGAGTCGGTCGTCGTCGAGACCCGCTGACCTCCCGCGGGAACGCGCGAAGGGAACCAAACGCCCCGCTCAACCGTAAGGATGAGCGGGGCGGTGCAGTGCGGACGACGACCGAGGGGAAGGCCATGGAACAGGCGGCAGGCGGTTCACCTCAGGCCCAGGGCGTGCCCGGCTGCTACCGGCATCCGGACCGCGAGACCGGCATTCGCTGCACCCGCTGCGAGCGGCCGATCTGCCCGGAGTGCATGGTCAGCGCCTCCGTCGGCTTCCAGTGCCCCGACTGCGTCCGCAACGGCTCCGGCACCGGGCACGCGCCCACCGCCTCCCAGCCCCGCACCATCGCGGGCGGCACCATCACCGCCGACCCCCGTCTGTTCACCAAGATCCTCATCGGGATCAACATCGCGGTGTTCATCGCGGTCCAGAACTCGACCTCGCTGCTGAACGAACTGGTCCTGGTCGGCGCCTGGCCGCCGGCTCCGTTCGCCCCGACCATGGGTGTCGCGGACGGGCAGTGGTACCGCCTGGTCACGTCGATGTTCACGCACCAGGAGTACTGGCACATCGGGTTCAACATGCTCAGCCTGTGGTGGCTCGGCGGCCCCCTCGAAGCGGCCCTCGGCCGTGCCCGCTATCTCGCGGTGTACTTCGTCTCGGGTCTGGCCGGCAGCGCCCTGGCCTATCTCCTGGCCTCGCCCAGCACGGCCACGCTCGGTGCCTCCGGCGCGATCTTCGGTCTCTTCGGCGCCACCGCCGTCCTGGTGCGCCGGCTCCAGTACGACATGCGGCCGATCATCGCCCTGCTGGTGATCAACCTGATCTTCACCTTCAGCCCCGGGTTCAACATCTCCTGGCAGGCCCACATCGGCGGTCTCGTGGCCGGTGTCGTCACCGGTTACGCCATGGTCCACGCCCCGCGCGAGCGGCGGGCGCTGATCCAGTACGGCACCTGTGCCCTGGTCCTGGCGGTGATCGTGCTTGTCACGCTGCTGAGGACCGCACAGCTCACCTGAGCAGGCGTTGTCCACAGCGTGTGCCGGATCTTGTGCATACCGTGTGTGAAGCATCGCGCCCCCTGCCGTTGACCTGGGTTTCCGCAGGTCAGACAGGGGGCGAACGTGCTTTCGGTTACCGGTGTGTCAGTCACACCGGCGTCAACGCTCTAGGGGTTATCCACAGATCGTCGTCTTTTCCCCACCGTGTGGACAGTGGCTGTGGATAACTCAGTGGATAGCCCTGGGCAGAGCTGTGTTCACCGTCGGGTGACCTGCGCTTCGACCGCTACTTCCACTGTGTGGAGACGCCGAATCCGGCGGCGATGAAGCCGAAGCCCACCACGATGTTCCAGTTGCCCAGCTGGTCGATGGGCAGCGATCCGTCCGTGACGTAGAAGACGACGATCCATGCCAGGCCGATGAGGAACATGGCCAGCATGACGGGCGCAACCCAGGTGCTGGTGGTCAGCTTGATGGCGGTCGCCTGCTTGGCAGGCGGCGGCGTGTAGTCGGCCTTCTTGCGGATACGTGACTTCGGCACGAGGGTCTCTCCTGTCGATGCGCTGCGTGGCCGCGCAGGGAATGTGGCTGGCTCCGGGGCAGCGTACAAGGGGACTCTTAGCGCTCCCCCGGGCGTCCGTTAGCGTAGTGCTTCCGCGGTGCCGAAGGAGATAAGGGTACGTTGAGCAATTCTGCCGACTCTCCAGGGACAGAATCCAGTCCTGCCCGCCCACGAGGTTTCCGGCCCGTGCGGGTGCTCACCGCGGGCGTCTTCGCCCTCGCGGGACTCCTTTTCTTCACCAGTTTCAACACGGCCAAGGGCACCAACATCCGCACGGACGCCTCCCTGCTCAAGCTGTCGGACCTCATCCACGAGCGCAGCGGCAAGAACGGCGAGCTCGACGAGACCAACGCCGCCCTGCGCCACGACATCGAGTCCCTGGCCGAGCGCGACGACGGCAGCACCCGGGCCGAGGACGCCAAGCTGGCCGCCCTGGAGAAGAACGCGGGCACCCAGAAGCTCGCCGGCGAGGCCGTCTCGGTGACGCTCGACGACGCCCCGCCGGACGCCACCGCCAAGCTGCCCGGCTACCCCGAGCCGCAGCCCGACTACCTGGTAATCCACCAGCAGGACCTCCAGGCCGTGGTGAACGCCCTGTGGGCCGGCGGCGCCAAGGGCATCAAGGTCATGGACCAGCGGCTGATCTCCACCAGCGCCGTGCGCTGCGTGGGCAACACCCTGATCCTCCAGGGCCGCGTCTACTCACCGCCGTACAAGATCACGGCGGTCGGCGACCCGGAGAAGCTCCAGAAGGCGCTCTCCGCGTCGCCGGCGATCCAGAACTACATGGTGTACGTCAACGTCTACGGGCTCGGCTGGAAAGTCGAGGAGGACGGGCGGGTGACTCTCCCCGGCTACTCGGGCACAGTGGATCTGCAGTACGCGAAGCCTGTGGAGTAGCCGCGGGGGGCTCAGTGTCGGTGCGGGTGGTCGTCAGAACCTTCAGCGAGCTCTGCATCACCGCAGGTGCGTTGATCGTGCTGTTCGTCGTCTATGTGCTGTTCTGGACCGGTGTGAAGGCCGACCACGTCATGGACGACCAGATCGACCTGCTCCAGGAGCGGTGGGCGCAGGAACCCGTGCGGCCGACCGCGTCCCCGGGCGCCGCCGAGCCGAGTCCCACGCGGCCGGCGCCGTACGAGGCGGGCAAGCCCTTCGCGATCATGTACATCCCGCGTCTTGGTTTCACGTGGAACAAGCCCGTCCTGGAGAACACCGCCACGGGCACCCTGAAGAAGGGCCTCGGCCACTACGCGGAGACCGCACGGCTCGGGCAGAAGGGCAACTTCGCGGTCGCCGGCCACCGCCGGACGTACGGCGATCCCTTCAAGGACTTCCCCAGGCTGCGCCGGGGCGACGCGGTGGTGCTCACGGACGGGACGACCTGGTTCACGTATCGGATCGACAAAGGGCCCTACAAAACAGTTCCCTCGGACGTCGAGGTGATCGACCCTGTGCCACGTAAGTCGGGGTACGAGCGTGCGGGCCGCTACCTCACACTGACCACGTGTGATCCCGAGTGGGGGCACAGCCACCGGCTGATCGTCTGGGCGCACCTGGACTCCACACAGCCTGTGGAGGCAGGGAAACCAGCGGCCCTGCGCCGTTAGTCTGGTGCGGTACGGCGTGAGTCAGGTGCCGTGGCGCGACGAAAGGGACGGCATGTACGGCTGGATCTGGCGGCATCTGCCGGGGAACGCAGGGGTGAAGGCGTTGATCTCACTCATGTTGATCGTGGCCGTGGTCTACGTCCTGTTCCAGTACGTCTTCCCGTGGGCCGAACCGCTGCTTCCCTTCAACGATGTGACGGTGGACAACCAGTGAGCGCGCGCATTCTCGTCGTCGACAACTACGACAGCTTCGTCTTCAACCTGGTCCAGTACCTGTACCAGCTGGGCGCCGAGTGCGAGGTCCTGCGCAACGACGAGGTGTCCACGGCGCACGCCCAGGACGGCTTCGACGGCGTCCTGCTGTCCCCGGGCCCCGGCACCCCCGAGGAGGCGGGCGTGTGCGTGGACATGGTCCGGCACTGCGCCTCGACCGGCGTGCCCGTCTTCGGAGTGTGCCTGGGCATGCAGTCGATGCAGGTGGCCTACGGCGGTGTCGTGGACCGCGCCCCCGAGCTGCTGCACGGCAAGACCTCGCTGGTCGAGCACGAGGGCAGGGGCGTCTTCGCGGGCCTGCCCACGCCCTTCACGGCGACCCGCTACCACTCCCTGGCCGCCGAGCCGGAGACGGTGCCGGCCGAGCTGGAGGTCACCGCCCGGACTCACGACGGCATCATCATGGGCCTGCGCCATCGTGAACTGCGCGTCGAGGGTGTGCAGTTCCACCCCGAGTCGGTGCTCACCGAGCACGGCCACCGGATGCTGGCCAACTGGCTGGTGGAGTGCGGCGACCAGGACGCGGTGGCGAGGTCGGCGGGGCTCGCCCCGGTGGTGGGCAGGGCCACGGCGTGACGGCACTGCGCCCCGAGCGCGAGTCGGGAGCCTCGTACGGGAAGCAGCAGCCGTACGAGGATCCCGCCGTGCTCGGGGAGTGGTACGACAGCGCGTCGTTCGACCCCCCGGGCGCCGAGCCGTCGTACGACACCACGGGCGCCGACGAGCCGTGGATACCGCCGGCCGACGACGAGACCGTCGCCCTGCGGGTACCCGATCCGCCGCGCCGCCGCTCCGGTGGCGAGTCCATATCGGCGTCTGACGCCTCAACCGCCTCCGCTGCCACAGGAGTCACCCCGGGCGGGCGGGCGGCCCGCAGAAAGGCCGCCAAGGGCCGTCACGGGCGTCATGGCGGCGCGTCCGAGCCGGCGGCGGACCCGGCGGGCCCGGCGAGCGGGGGCAGACCGCTCTCCCGCGTGGAGGCCCGTCGGCAGGCCCGGGCGCGCAAGCCCGGCCCGGCCGTGATCGCCAGCCGGGCCCTCGGTGAGGTGTTCATCACCACCGGCGTGCTGATGCTGCTGTTCGTCAGCTACCAGTTGTGGTGGACCAACGTCCGGGCGCACGCGCAGGCGGACAAGGAGGCCAGCAGCCTCCAGGACGACTGGGCGAGCGGCAAGCGCGCCCCGGGCAGCTTCGAGCCGGGTCAGGGCTTCGCCATCCTCCACATCCCCAAGCTGGACGTGGTCGTGCCGATCGCCGAGGGCATCAGCAACAAGAAGGTCCTCGACCGGGGCATGGTCGGCCACTACGGCGAGAGCCCGCTGAAGACGGCGATGCCCGACGCGAAGACCGGCAACTTCGCGCTCGCCGGTCACCGGAACACCCACGGTGAGCCGTTCCGGTACATCAACCGGCTCACCGCGGGCGACCCGATCGTCGTGGAGACGCAGGACAAGTACTACGTCTACAAGATGTCGTCGATCCTGCCGGTGACGTCCCCGAGCAACACGAGTGTCATCGACCCCATCCCCCAGGGGTCCGGTTTCACCACGGCCGGCCGCTACATCACGCTGACGACGTGCACGCCGGAGTTCACCAGCAAGTACCGGATGATCGTCTGGGGCAAGATGACCGAGGAACGGCCGCGCAGCAAGGGCAAGCCGGATGCGCTCGTCCAGTAAGGGCAGATGAACGTGGCAGCGACCACCGACGGCACCGCAGAGCAGACCGACACCGCATCGCCCGGGCGCCCCGTCCCGCGTCGTCGCGGCGGCGGTCGTATCGCCATGGCGGTCAGCGTCTTCGGCGAACTCCTCATCACGGGCGGCCTGGTCCTCGGCCTGTTCGTCGTCTACTCGCTGTGGTGGACGAACGTCCTCGCCGACCGCAAGGCCGACCAGCAGGGCGACAAGGTCCGTGACACCTGGGCGCAGGAGCAGAACAAGGGGCCGGGCGCGCTGGACACCGGCGACGGCATCGGCTTCCTGCACGTGCCCGCCATGAAGAGCGGCGAGGTCCTCGTGGAGAAGGGCACGTCCGCGAAGATCCTCAACGACGGCGTCGCCGGCTACTACACCGACCCCGTCAAGGCCACGCTCCCGACCAGCGGCAAGAACGGGAACTTCAGCCTCGCCGCCCACCGCGACGGCCACGGCGCGAAGTTCCACAACATCGACAAGCTGAAGAAGGGTGACGCGATCGTCTTCGAGACGAAGGACAAGTGGTACGTCTACAAGGTCTACGCCACGCTTCCGGAAACCTCGAAGTACAACGTCAAGACCCTCGCCGCAGTCCCCAAGGAGTCCGGCAAGAAGAAGGCCGGCAAGTACATCACCCTCACCACCTGCACGCCCGTCTACACCAGCCGCTACCGCTACGTGGTCTGGGGCGAACTGGTCCGGGTGGATCCGGTGGACAGCAGGCGGACACCGCCGAAGGAACTCGACTGAGGCAGCCTCCCCCCGGCGGCCTCCCCCGGCATGAGGAAGGGGCCTCGACACCCGCTCAGGGTGTCGAGGCCCCTTCCTTGTGGAGACCCTTGTGGAGGCCGGCCGCTTGGGAGCTAGCCGAAGAAGCCGCCGTTGCCTCCGTCACCGTTGCCGTTGTTCTGGTCCACGGCGATCAGGTTGACCGCGGTGCCCCGGTCGACCTGGGTGTTGGGCTGCGGGTCCTGGCTGATGACGACGGCGTTGTCGTCCTGGGAACCGGCGATGTTGCCCACGGTCAGCCCGGCGTCCTGGATGGCCTTCTTGGCGTCCTTCAGGCTCTGCTGGGTCACGCCCGGCACGGGAACCTGCTGACCGGCCTTGCCGACCTGGATGGTGACCGTCTGGTTCTTGCTGAGCTGGGTGCCGGCCTGCGGGTCGGTGGAGATGACCTTGCCGACCTGGTTCTGGTCCTGGGTCTCCACCTCGACGCAGTTGCCGACCAGGTTGTTGGCCGTCATCTGGGCCTTGGCCGCGTCACAGGACTGGTTCAGGACGTCCGGCACCGTGACCTTCTCCTCCGCCTTGGCGACGGTGAGGGTGATGGTGGTGCCCTTCTGGACCTCCGTGCCGAGACCGGGATCCTGCTCCAGGACCTTGCCCGCCTCCTCCGTGGAGACCTGCTCCTCGGTCTTGACGGTGAAGTTGTACTGCTCGTCCTCCAGGATCTGCTTCGCCTCGTCGACGTCCTTGCCGAGGACACTCGGCACCGCGACCTTCGGCGCCCCGGTGGAGACGATCAGGTTGATCGTGGTCTGCTTCTTGACCTCTGCGCCGGAGTCCGGGTCCTGGTCGCAGACCTTGCCCTTGGCCTGGTCCTCGCAGGGCTTGTTGGTGATGCTCAGCTTCAGTTCCGCGTTGGTGGCCAGGCCCTTGGCCTGCGCCTCCGTCTGGCTGATGAAGTCCGGGACGGTGGTCTTGTCGTTGGCCACACCGTCGCCCGCGAAGATCCACCGGCCGATCAGGATCGCGCCCACCAGCACCAGTACACCGGCCACGACCAGGAGGATCGTCGAGGTGTTGGACTTCTTCTGCTGGCGGCGCCGGGCCGGGCGGTCGTCGTAGCCGTAGCCGCCGTCGTCGGGATTGACGGGCGGCAGCATCGTGGTGGCCCCGGCGCCCGAGTCGGCGCGCAGCGCCGTCGTCGGCTGGTCGTCGGGGTAGCCGCCGTAGCCCACGGAACCCATCGCGGCCGTGGCCGCGACCGGCTGGCCGTCGAGGCAGGCCTCGATGTCGTTGCGCATCTCGTCGGCGGACTGGTACCGGTAGTTCGGGTCCTTGACCAGGGCCTTCAGGACGATGGCGTCCATCTCGGGCGTGATCTCGGGGTCGAAGACCGACGGGGACTGCGGCTCCTCCCGGACGTGCTGGTACGCGACCGCGACCGGGGAGTCGCCCACGAACGGCGGGCGCACGGTGAGCAGCTCGTACAGCAGACAGCCGGTGGAGTACAGGTCCGAGCGGGCGTCGACCTGCTCGCCCTTCGCCTGCTCCGGCGAGAGGTACTGAGCGGTGCCGATGACCGCCGACGTCTGCGTCATCGTCATGCCGGAGTCGCCCATGGCGCGGGCGATACCGAAGTCCATCACCTTGACCTGGCCGTTGCGCGTCAGCATGACGTTCGCCGGCTTGATGTCACGGTGCACGATGCCGTTGCGGTGGGCGTACTCAAGGCCCTGGAGGATGCCGATGGTCATCTCCATGGCGCGCTCCGGCAGCAGCTTGCGGCCGGAGTGGAGCAGCTCACGCAGCGTCGAGCCCTCCACGTACTCCATGACGATGTACGGGATCGACACGTTGTCGATGTAGTCCTCGCCCGTGTCGTAGACCGCGACGATCGCGGGATGGTTGAGCGAGGCGGCCGACTGGGCCTCCCGGCGGAACCGGGCCTGGAAGGACGGGTCGCGCGCGAGGTCCGCGCGCAGGGTCTTCACCGCCACCTGGCGCCCCAGGCGGGTGTCATGCGCGAGGTAGACCTCCGCCATGCCACCACGACCGAGCACCTGGCCCAGTTCGTACCGGCCGCCGAGGCGACGCGGCTCTTCCATAGCTTCCTACCAGCCCTCTCCGTCGGTCCCGACCGGCACGGGTGTGCGGTCGGAGGCTGCCGTCCGGGCCTACCGTACCCGGCTAGCTTTGTGTGACCTGGCCAAGTGCGTCACCCGATACAGGACCGGTATCGCAACGTGCACCGATGTGAAGGGGACGTGAGCGGGGTCACTTCTTGCTGTTGATGACCGCCTCCATCACGCTCTTCGCGATGGGCGCCGCGAGGCCACCGCCGGAGATGTTCTCGCGGACGGCTTCGTCGTCCTGGACGACCACGGCCACGGCGACCGGCGCGCTGCCGTCGGCGATCTTGGCGTAGGAGATGAACCACGCGTAGGGGTTCTTGCTGTTGTTCTCGCCGTGCTGGGCGGTACCGGTCTTGCCGCCCACGGTGACACCGCCGCCGATCTGGGCGTTCTTGCCGGTGCCGTCCTTGACGACGGTCTCCATCATGTCCTGGAGGATCTGCGCGTTGCTCGCCGACAGCGGCTGGCTCAGCTCCTCCGGCTCGGTCTTCTCGATCGGGTCGAGGGTCGGGGCCTGGAGGGTGTCGACCATGTACGGCTTCATCAGCTTGCCGTCGTTGGCGACGGCCGAGGCGACCATGGCCATCTGGAGCGGGGTCGTGGCGGTGTTGAACTGGCCGATCGAGGAGAGCGCGGTCTCGGACGGGTTCATGTTGTCGGAGAAGTTCGAGGCGGTGGCGCGGACCGGCGTGAACTGCTCGGAGCCGAAGCCGAACTTCTTGGCCTCGGCGAGCATCTTGTCGTTGCCGAGGTCGGAGCCGACCTTGCCGAAGACGGTGTTGCAGGAGTACCGGAGGGCCACCCGCAGGCTCGCGTTCTCACAAGGGATGGTGCCCTCGTTCGGGAGAATGGTGGTGGTGCCCGGCATCGTCCACGGCAGTGGCGACTTCGTCTTCTGGTCGGCCGAGGTGTACAGGCCGTTCTCCAGCGCGGCCGCCGCGGTGACGACCTTGAAGGTGGAGCCGGGCGGGTAGGTCTCGCGCAGGGCGCGGTTGAGCATCGGGTCGTTCGGGTCGTTCTTCTTCTGGAGCTTCGTCCACGCGTCGGTGTCGGTCGTCGTGGAGTTGCCCGCGAAGGAGGAGGGGTCGTACGACGGGAAGGAGGCCAGCGCCAGGATCTTGCCGGTGGACGGCTCGATCGCGGCGACGGCGCCCTTGCCGCCCTGCTTCCTCAGACCGTCGTAGGCGGCCTTCTGGGCGGCTCCGTTGAGGGTGGTGACCACATTGCCGCCCTCCTTCTCCTTGCCCGTGAGCATGTCGAGGGTGTTGCGGAAGAACAGCCGGTCGTCGTTGCCGGTGAGGATGCCGTCCTCGATGGACTCCAGCTGGGTGGCACCGAAGGCCTGGGAGGCGTACCCGGTGACGGGCGCCCACATGGGACCGTTCATGTAGGTGCGCTTGAACTTGAAGTCGCTCCCGTCGGACTCCTTGGAGCCGGTGATCGCCTTGCCGTCGACGATGATGTTGCCGCGGGGCGAGGCGTACCGCTCGATGGTGACGCGGCGGTTTTCCTTGTTGGTGCGCAGCTCGTCGGCCTGGACGTACTGGATCCAGTTGTCGCGGATGAGCAGGGCCAGGACGAGGAGTCCGCAGAAGATCGCGATCCGGCGCAGGGGCTTGTTCATGACGGGCGGACCACCTGGGTCATCTCGGCGTCGGGGTTGGGAGCGGGGGCGGGGGCCGGGCGGCGTGCGGTGTCGCTGATGCGCAGCAGGATGCCGATCAGCGCCCAGTTGGCGATGACGGAGGAACCGCCGTACGCCACGAACGGGAGCGTCATACCGGTCAGCGGGATGAGGCCCATGACACCGCCGGCCACGACGAAGACCTGGAGCGCGAAGGCGCCGGACAGGCCGATGGCCAGCAGCTTGCCGAACGGGTCGCGGGCGGCGAGCGCCGTGCGCACACCGCGCTCGACGATCAGGCCGTAGAGCAGCAGGATCGCCATGACGCCCGCCAGACCCAGCTCCTCGCCGAAGGTGGCGAGGATGAAGTCGGAGTTGGCGGCGAAGCCGATGAGGTCGGAGTTGCCCTGCCCGAGGCCGGTGCCGAGGGTGCCGCCGGAACCGAAGGCCCACAGGGCCTGCATGGCCTGCTCGGAGTGGACGACGCCGTCCTGGACGCCGGCGCGGGAGAGCTCGTACTCGCGCATCGGGTCGAGCCAGGCCTGGACACGCGTCTGGATGTGCGGCTCGAAGCTCGCCACGCCGACCGCGCCGACCGCGGACATCAGCAGACCGAAGACGATCCAGCTGGTCCGCTCGGTGGCGACGTACAGCATGATGACGAACATCCCGAAGAACAGCAGGGATGTACCGAGGTCGGTCTCGAAGACCAGGATGAGGATCGACATCACCCAGACGACGAGGATCGGACCGAGGTCGCGGCCGCGCGGCAGGTACAGGCCCATGAAGCGACGGCTGGCCAGGGCCAGGGCGTCTCTCTTGACCATGAGATAGCCGGCGAAGAACACCGCGAGGGCGATCTTCGCGAACTCGCCGGGCTGGAGCGTGCCGAGGCCGGGGATCTTGATCCAGATCTTGGCGCCGTAGGTGGGGGCGCTGAGGCCGGGAATCAGCGGCATCACGAGCAGGAGCATGGCCCCGGCCATCGAGATGTAGGTGTAGCGCTGAAGGACGCGGTGGTCCTTGAGGAAGATCAGCACGACGACCAGCAGGGCGACGCCCATCGCCGAGTACAGCAGCTGGCGCGGTGCCGCTTCGACGAAGGTGCTGCTCCGCTGGAGTTTTTTGGACTGGTCCAGCCGCCAGATGATGACCAGGCCGATCCCGTTCAGCAGGGTGGCCAGCGGCAGCAGCAGGGGGTCGGCGTACGGGGCGAACTTCCGTACGACGAGATGGCCGATCCCCGCGAGCAGCCCGAGACCGAGTCCGTAGCTCAGCAGGCCGGGCGGCACCTTGTCGTTGATCGCGAGGCCCACGTTGGCGTACGCGAAGACCGGAATGAGAACCGCGAACGCCAACAACGCCAGCTCGGTGTTGCGCCGGCTCGGCGCGCCGATGGCGCCGATCGTGGACGTGTGGTGGGTCGGCGAGTTCGTAGTGCTGCTCATCGTGTGACTGGGCCTCTCACGGCTTGCCTACTGCGTACCGCATTGCCCGACGACCTGCTTCTCTTCCTCCGAGAGGGTGGGGCCGGGAGTGGGAGTAGGGGCGGTCGTGGACGGGGTCGGGGACGACGGTGAGCCCGAGGGGTTCGGGGTCGGTGTCGCCTTGGACGTGAGGGAGGTACGGGTGGTTCCCGTGGTGCCTCCGGCCTCGCCCTCTCCGGTCTTGGAGTTCTGCTCGCTCTCGGACTGCTGCTGCGCGACCCGCTTCTTGCACGCGGAGGCCTGCACGGCCAGCTCGTCGATCTTCTTCTGGGCGTTGCTCAGGCCGCCCTCGGCGATCGTGCCCTCGACCGACTTCTGCCAGTACTGCGGCAGGTACTTGAGTTCGATCTCGGGGTGGTCCTTCTCCACCTTCGAGAGCGACACCCAGGCCAGGTCCTGGCTGATGCCCCGGTACAGCGCGACATGGTCGTCGTTGACGCCGACGTAGTACTGCGTCTGCGTCCAGCGCCAGCCGCCGTAGAGCCCGCCGCCGACGACGGCGAGGGTGAGGGCGATGTAGAAGGATCTCTTCAGCCACTTGCGGCCCTTGCGGGGCTTGACGAAGTCGTCGTCGGAGTAGTCGCCGAAGCCGTTGGCGGGGATGTAACCGGTGGTGTCGCCGGAGCCGGGCGGGCCGAACTCGCCGCCCCCGCCGCCCTGTCCGGGCACCTGGCGGCCGAGCCCGGAGGCACGTCCCGCCGGGGTCTGCATGATGCCGGGGTCGTGCAGGTGGTTCTGGTTCTCGGCGACCGCGCCGACCACGACCGGGGTGTCGGAGAGCTGCCCGGCGAGGGTGTCCCCGGTGTCGAGGTCGAGGACGTCGGCGACGATGACGGTGATGTTGTCGGGGCCGCCGCCGCGCAGCGCGAGCTCGATGAGGCTCTGGACGGTCTCCTGGGGGCCCTGGTAGCTGGCGAGGGTGTCTTCGAGGGTCTGGTGGGAGACCACCCCGGACAGCCCGTCGGAGCAGATCAGGTAGCGGTCGCCGGCGCGGACCTCACGGATGGAGAGGTCGGGCTCGACGTGCTCGCCGCTGCCCAGCGCGCGCATGAGGAGCGAGCGCTGCGGGTGCGTGGTCGCCTCCTCCTCGGTGATGCGTCCCTCGTCGACGAGGCGCTGCACCCAGGTGTGGTCCTGCGTGATCTGGGTCAGGACGCCGTCGCGCAGCAGGTACGCGCGCGAGTCGCCGACGTGCACGAGACCGAGTCGCTGGCCGGTCCACAGCAGGGCGGTGAGCGTCGTGCCCATGCCCTCCAGCTGCGGGTCCTCCTCGACCATCGAACGCAGCTGGTCGTTGGCGCGCTGTACGGCGGTGCCGAGCGAGGTGAGGATGTCGGAGCCGGGGACGTCGTCGTCGAGCGCGACGATGGTGGAGATGGCCTCGGAGGAGGCGACCTCGCCGGCCGCGGCGCCGCCCATGCCGTCGGCGATCGCGAGCAGACGCGGCCCGGCGTATCCGGAGTCCTCGTTGCCCTCCCGGATCATGCCTTTGTGCGATCCGGCGGCGAAGCGCAGTGACAGACTCATGCGCACCTCGCCCGTCGGCTCCGGGTACATCCGCACGGTGCCCACCCTCCGGTCGGGAGCGCGCCGGGGCCCGGGGTGAGGGCCGCCGCTGCGTGCTCGCTCCGCTCGCGCTCATTCATGACGTAGCACTACTTCCGCAGCTCGATGACGGTCTTGCCGATGCGGAGGGGCGCGCCCGGCGCAATCGGTGTGGGGGTCGTCAGCCGCGTTCGGTCGAGGTACGTGCCGTTGGTGGAGCCCAGGTCCTCGACGATCCACTGGCCGTCGCGGTCCGGGTAGATCCTGGCATGGCGGCTGGAGGCGTAGTCGTCGTCCAGCACGATGGTGCTGTCGTGCGCCCGGCCCAGGGTGATGGTCTGTCCCTGGAGCGCGACCGTGGTGCCGGTGAGGGTGCCCTCCGTCACCACCAGTTTGGTCGGGGCGTTACGACGCTGTCGGCCCCCGGCGGCCTGCTGGCGCTGTTGCGGGGGCGCGGCTTGGCGGGCGGCCTGCTGCTGCCGTCCGCTCTCCCGCCGCGAGCCGCGCTGTGTGACGCGCGTTCCGAACAGGTCGCTGCGGATGACCTGCACGGCCACGATCACGAACAGCCACAGTACGGCCAGGAAACCCAGCCGCATGACCGTGAGGGTCAGCTCTGACATTGCCCCCGCTTCACCCTTCGGCTTGCCGGTAAATGATGGTGGTACTGCCCACGACGATCCGCGAGCCGTCGCGGAGCGTAGCGCGGGTGGTGTGCTGCCCGTCCACCACGATGCCGTTGGTGGATCCGAGATCCTGGACGGTCGAGGGCGTTCCGGTCCGGATCTCGCAGTGCCGGCGGGAGACGCCGGGGTCGTCGATCCGCACGTCGGCCTCGGTGCTGCGGCCCAGCACGAGTGTCGCGCGGGAGATCTGATGGCGGGTGCCGTTGATCTCGATCCAGTGGCGGGTGCGACCGCCCGCGGCGGGCGCGGCCGGGGGCCGCTGCGCACCCGCGGGCTGCGGGTAGCCGTAGCCGCCGCCACGGCCGCCGGGCGGTGGCGCGGCCGGCATCGGCGGGGCGCCCGAGGGCGCGGCGGCCGGCGGGTAGCCGTAGCCGCCGGGTGCGCCGGGGGCGGGAGAACCGGGGCGTCCGGCCGGTGCCGGCGCGGAAGCCTGCTGGTCGCTGGAGGAGGCGAGCGTACGGCTGCGCACCCGGTACAGGCCGGTGTCGAGGTCGTCCGCCTTCTCCAGGTGGACCTTGATCGGGCCCATGAAGGTGTAGCGCTGCTGCTTGGCGTAGTCGCGCACCATGCCGGCCAACTCGTCGCCGAGCTGGCCCGAGTAGGGGCTCAGCCGCTCGAAGTCCGGCGTGCTCAGCTCCACGATGAAGTCATTGGGTACGACCGTCCGGTCGCGGTTCCAGATGGTCGCGTTGTTGTCGCACTCGCGCTGGAGAGCGCCGGCGATCTCCACGGGCTGGACCTCGGACTTGAACACCTTGGCGAAGGTGCCGTTGACCAGACCTTCGAGACGCTGCTCGAACTTCTTCAGGACTCCCATGGGGCACCTCCTCCGTCCTTGCCGTCCTGGGTACTGCGTCGTGTGCCGCTGTGTGTACTGCTTGGCGTACTGCTTACCTGGTACTGCTTACTGATCGTATCCACGCGCCGGTGAATCGGCTGGTTCCCCCTGTCGGCCCGGTCGACAGGTGTCGACGCCTCCGAAGTTCCCTGTGGAGCCCCGCTTCGAACTCCGCTGTCGAACTCCGCTGTCAAGGATCGTAGAGGCGGCCGCAGACCAGTGTCCCGCACCTGACCGTGGACCCCGACCTGCTCCGGGGGAGACGGCCGCTACCGGTACGAGGTTGATACGTGAACCGGTACTGGTTGATACGTAGCCGAAAGAGCCCCGGGTCGGTCGGGTTCTCCAGAACCCGCTGGTGGGCGGCTGCCCGCCGGTAAGGGATGTGAATCCACCCCTGCCAGCGTGCTAATGTTCTGGGTGTCGGAAGGCGCCGAACCACACGGACCGGAGCCCCAGGACACACCCAATGCGCGGGTGGCGGAATAGGCAGACGCGCTGGA
The DNA here is from genome assembly GCF_001685355.1 of Streptomyces lincolnensis. Taxonomy (GTDB): domain Bacteria; phylum Actinomycetota; class Actinomycetes; order Streptomycetales; family Streptomycetaceae; genus Streptomyces; species Streptomyces lincolnensis. The sequence continues at coordinate 5,131,505 of NZ_CP016438.1, forward strand.
TTCAGGTTCCAGTGCCCGCAAGGGCGTGGGGGTTCAACTCCCCCCTCGCGCACAGCTGGAAGCCCCGTAGGTCTCGGACCTACGGGGCTTTCTCGTATGTGCTGTTCGCCTCAGGTGAGGACAATCACATCGATGTTCCCCACCTGAGGCTCCCGCCGGGCTTCGCCGTCCGGCGGTTACGCGGCGAGGCGCTCCGTCAGCTCCTTGGCCTTGGCGGCGGCGTTCTGGAGAGCGCTCTCGCGGGAGGCCTCGAAGAGCGGGATCAGTTCGGACATCGCCGGGTTCTGCGGGGCGGACGTGAGCTCCGGCACGATGAAGTCGACGTCCACAGCGAGCATGTCGGTGAAGATCGCCGTCAGGTAGTTCTGCACGTATTCGTAGCCCTCGCGCGGGGTGCCCGGCGCGTAGGAGCCGCCGCGGCTGGCGACCACGGTGACCGGGGTGCCCTTGATCTTCGAGTCCTCGGTCATGGCGGTGCGGCCGATGAGGATCACGTTGTCCAGCCACGCCTTCAGGGTGGACGGGATCGCGAAGTTGTACATCGGGGCGCCGATCAGCACCGCGTCCGCCTGCTCCAGCTCCTCGATCAGCCGCACGCGTGCGTGGAAGGCGGCGGCCTGCTCGGGGCTGTGCGTCGCGGGATCGGAGAAGCCGGCGGTGTGGGCGTCGGCGCTGATGTGCGGCACCGGGTTCTTGGCGAGGTCGCGGTAGATCACCGTGCCCTCGGGGTGCTGCTCCTGCCAGGTCGTGCGGAAGGCGTCCGTCACGGTCCGGGACGCGGAGGCGTCGGTGGGGAACACGGACGAGTCGATGTGCAGCAGCGTGGCCATGGTTCTCCCAGGAGTGGTGGAGAGCGGGCCCGCGGGAGCCTTCGCCCGCAGGCTGAGGATTCGTACTCGACTATGGATAACACAGTCGCTTACTTTTTTTCACCCCGTATCGCGGGAGCAGTACCCTGAGGGCATGACGGTCGACGAGGGCATGCCGGTCGAGCAGCGCCACGACCCGGGGGCGTGCAAGCAGGTGGACCACGCCATCACGCGGGTGTTCCAGCTGCTCGGCAAGCGCTGGACCGGCCCGATCGTGTCCGTGCTGACCAATGGGCCCGCGTACTTCGTCGACCTGCGTCGCGCCATCCCCGGCATCAGCGAACGGATGCTCTCCGACCGGCTCACCGAACTCGGGGCCGCGGGACTCGTGGTCCGCGAGGTCGACGAGGGGCCGCCGCTGCGGGTGTCGTACCGGCTGACGGAGTCGGGGGCGGCCCTGGACCCCGCGCTCAGGGAACTGGGGAAGTGGGCGAAGCGGTATCTGCCGGAGGGCGAGCGGCCGACAGGGTGCTGAGCCGGGCTCGCGAGGCGTGCGGTCCTCCGCCGCTGCCTGCGGTTGCCTGCGGCGGCGTTTTCCACAGCTGTGGAGTTGTCCACAGGGTCTGACGCGTTTCCGCCACCGGCTGTACGGTCGGCACGAGTTGATGTTCGTGCGTGAGCCGGTACGTGTGCGGGGGAGGCGGTCGCTATGACCGAGGTCGGTGCCAGGACGGTTGCTGGGGACGCGGTGCCCGCTCGGCAGGTCGTGGCGGGTGACGGCGGTGCCCGTCGGCTGCCGCCGGTCCGCGGGTTCGCGCAGTGGCCCGGGCAGGGAACACCCAAGGAGGAGGGCAAGGCGCTGCGGAACCAGGTCCCGCGCGCGGCGCACGCCGCCCTCGACCTGGACATCTCCCGGCCCGACGCGGTCAGCGCCGTCGAGGAGTCCGGCCGCGGCCGGATCCCCGGGCTCACGCCGATACGCGTCGGCCGGATGGCGGCCACACCCTTCGCCTTCCTGCGCGGAACGGCCGGCCTCATGGCCTACGACCTCGCGCGCACCCCCATGACGAGGATCCGCGCCCAGATCTGCGGCGACGCCCACGCGGCCAACTTCGGTCTGTACGGCGACGCCCGCGGCGGCCTGGTCATCGACCTCAACGACTTCGACGAGACGGTGCTCGGCCCCTGGGAGTGGGACCTCAAGCGGCTCGCCGCCTCGCTCGTGCTGGCCGGCCGTGAGGCGGGCGCCGACGAGGACCGCTGCCGCAAGGCGGCGGGCGACGCGGCGGGCGCCTACCGCCGCACCATGCGGCTGCTGGCCAAGCTCCCGGTCCTGGACGCGTGGAACGCCATCGCGGACGAGGAACTCGTCTCCCACACCGACGCCCACGACCTGGTCGGCACCCTGGAGCGGGTCTCCGAGAAGGCGCGGGCCAACACCAGCGGCCGCTTCGCGGCGAAGTCGACCGAGCCGACCGAGGACGGCGGGCGCCGCTTCGTCGACGCCCCGCCGGTGCTGCGCCGCGTCCCGGACGCCGAGGCCACCGTGGTGGCGGCCGCCCTGGAGGAGTACGTCGGCACGCTCTCCGAGGACCGCCTCCCCCTCCTGGCCCGGCACGCGGTGCACGACGTGGCCTTCCGTGTCGTCGGCACCGGCAGCGTCGGCACCCGGTCCTACGTCGTGCTGCTCCTGGACCACCGGGGCGAGTCCCTCGTCCTCCAGGTCAAGGAGGTCCGTCCCTCGGCGCTGGTGCCGCATCTGGTGAGCGCCGGCTTCGAGGCGCCCGAGGCGGCGCACGAAGGGCGGCGCGTGGTGATGGGGCAGAAGCGCATGCAGGTGGTCAGCGACATCCTGCTGGGCTGGACGACGGTCGACGGACGCCCCTTCCAGGTACGCCAGTTCCGCAACCGCAAGGGCAGCGTCGACCCAGCCGCCCTGGCCGCCGACCAGATCGACGACTACGGCCGGATGACCGGCGCGCTCCTGGCCCGCGCCCACGCCCACAGCGCCGACCCGCGCCTGATCGCCGGCTACTGCGGCAAGAGCGAGGAACTGGACGAGGCCGTCGCCGCGTTCGCCGTCGCCTACGCCGACCGCACCGAGGCGGATCACGCGGAACTGGTGGCGGGCGTGCGGTCGGGGCGGATCGCGGCCGAGCTGGGGGTGTGAGAACGCTGGGAGCGCTGGACGGCCGGGGGTGACCGGGCGGTGCCGGAGGTTCCCGGCCGGGTGTGGCCTACGCTGGTCGGGTGACGACGCCGGAAGCTGAGCAAGGTGGTGTCCCCGGTGAGGACCGGGCGACGCCCGAGGGGGCTGCGCCCCGGCCCGAGGAGCGGCTGGAGCGGGCCGTACGGGCCGCCGAGCAGGCGCTGATCGAGTACGAGATCGCCGTCGAGACCTTCCGTATCGAGGTGGAGAACTTCTCGCGGCTGCACCACCAGAAGCTCGGCCCGATGTACACCCGGCTCGACGAGCTGGACGCGCTGATCGCCGAGGCACGGGCGGCCCGCAGCGGTGACCCCGAGGACCGGCGCAAGGCCGACGAGGCGCGGGCCCGGGTCATGCCGATGCCCGGGGTCGAGGAGCTGTTCGGCGGCTGGATGGACGGCCAGGGGCTGTTCCCGGAGGCCGAGGCGATGCTCACCGAGCAGCCGGTGCAGCCTCCGCAGCGGGTGCGGCCCAGCGACGAGGCCCGCAAGCTCTACCGCGAGCTGGCCCGCAAGGCCCACCCCGACCTGGCGCAGGAAGAAGGCGAGCGGAGCCGGCGCGAGGAGTTCATCACCCGGGTCAACGCCGCCTACGCCCGGGGCGACGAGCTACTCCTGCGGGAACTGGCCGAGGAGTGGGCCGCCGGGCCGAAGCCGCCCGAGCAGGGGCCGACGCCCAGTGACGAGCTCTACGCCCGCCTGGAGTGGCTCGCCCAGCGCAAGGAACTGCTCGCCGTGGTCGCGCGGGAGCTGGAGGAGGGCGCGATCGGCTCCATGCTGCGGATGGCTCCGGACGACCCGGACGCCCTGCTGGAGGAGATCGCCGAGAAGCTTCTGGCGGACGTCGCCGTGCGCGAGGCCGAGCTGGCGGAGCTGCTCGGCTAGGCGGTGTCCGGACGGACCCCGGTGCCCGTCCGTGCGGACGGCGGTGTCGGGTAGCGTCGGGGCATGGATTTCGGAGCTGGTGTGCCCACGGTCGAGGTCACGGACCTCAAGGACGGCGACTTCCTGCTGGACGTCCGCGAGGACGACGAGTGGCGGGCGGGTCACGCCGAAGGGGCGCTGCACATCCCCATCAGTGAGTTCGTTGCCCGGTACGGCGAGTTGACCGAGGCGGCGCCGCAGGACGGGCGGGTCCATGTGATCTGCCGCTCCGGCGGGCGCTCGGCCCAGGTCGCGATGTACCTCGTCCAGCAGGGCGTCGACGCGGTGAACGTGGACGGCGGGATGCAGGTGTGGGCCGCGGCGGGGCGGTCCGTGGTGACCGACGAGGGGCAGCAGGGGTTCGTTCTGTAGACGCGCCTCACGCCAGGGGGTGGGCCGCCAGCAGGTCGCCCAGGGCCTCCTCGTGGGCCGCGGCCGGACCGAGTGACAGCTCCAGATGCTTGGCCCAGGCGTGATAGCGGTGCAGGGGGTAGTCGACGTCGGCACCGAAGCCGCCGTGCAGGTGCTGGGCGGTCTGCACGACCCTCCGCACCCCCTCGCCGGCCCAGATCTTGGCGACGGCCACGTCACCGGAGGCGGGGAGGGTGCCCGGTGCTCCCGAGGCGATCCGCCACGCGGCCTGCCAGAGCGTGGCCTCCATGGCCCGCAGGTCGATGAAGCGGTCGGCGGCCTGCATGGCGACGGCCTGGAAGGTGGCGACCGGGAACCCGAACTGCTCCCGCTTGCCGGTGTACTCGCTCGTCATCCGCAGGACCCGCTCGCCCAGACCGAGAGCCAGCGCGCACGTCCCGGTGGTCAGCAGATCGCGCAGCCACTCCCACGCGCCCTCGGCCTCGACGACGTCCCGGGCGGCGAGCCGGGCCGAGTCCAGGCGCAGTTCGGCGAGCCGCTCGCCGGTGGTGGAGATCTGCTCGGCGAGCGCGACGCCCTCGTGGCGGCGGGGAACGGCCGCGAGGACGGTCAGATCGGCGGGCGTGCGGGCGGGGACGAGGACGACGTCGGCGCCGTAGGCCCACGGCACCGCCGTCTGCACGCCGTCCAGGATCCACGCGTCTGCCTCCCGGCGTGCGGTCACGGCGAGCTCGGCCGGGTCGTGGCCGGTGCGGCCGTTCGCGGCGACCGTGAGGACGACCTCGCCGCGACCGGCCGCGGGCAGCAGGGCGGACCTCAGCTCCGGGCCGCCGTGGGCCTGTACGGCGGCCATGGCCGCGCTGTGCTCCAGCAGCGGTACCCGGGCCAGGACCTTCGCCGCCTCGCGCAGCACCAGGCACAGGGCGATGGCGTCGAGGCCCGCGCCACCGTGCTCGGGGGCCGCGAGCAGGCTCAGCAGATCCGCGTCGGACAGCCTGGCCCACAGCGCGCGGTCGAAGTCCTCGGCGACGGCACCCGCCGTGAGGGACGGGCTGGGCACCGCGTCCGGCGCGACCCCGGCGAACACCCCCCGTGCCGCTTCGGCCGCCGCCTGCTGCTCCTCGCTGAAGGTGAAGTCCACGGTCCAGTCCTCCCGGCGGATTCGCTGATCTGACCGTCCTGATCTGACGGGCCGTCAAGATAGAACAGGTTCTAGAAGAAGGGAACGACTCTCGGGGGACCGCACCGACGGGCTCGGGGGCGGTGCGCCTGCCGATCGTTCGGTTCACCGGCTTCGATGCGGACGGCGCCGTAGGGTGTCAACCGCTGTGAACGGCCCGTGGGCCTGCCCGGACGTGGTGATGGCCACGTCGAGACGGGGCCGGAGGGGGCTGTGCCGGGCGGGCCTGCGTGAGTACCGTTCCGTGCGGGCGTCGTGGATGTCGCGTGAAGTCGGAGCGACGGCCGCGGTGGCCGCGGGCGATACCGGACGCCACGGGCGAAGCTGGGCACCACCGGCGAACGGCAGGGTGGTCGGGCGGTCCGGCGGCCGGGAAGAGGCCGGGATCGCGATCGGGAGACGGGGCGGAATGGACGCGTACGACGGAGGCTCGAAGGCCCCGCCGGGGCCGGACGAGCCGGGCGCGGCGCCCCCTTCGCCCCTGGCCGAGGGCCGTACCGGAGTAGCCGGTCTCTCGCTTCCGTACCAGATAGGTGTCGCCGTGGCCCTCGCGGTCGTCGCGGTCCTGGTGTGTGTGCAGGTGGGGATGGTGTTCCTGCATGTGGCGCCGTCGAACACGGTGACGAAGCAGCACGGCGGGGCGATCGACGACTGGATCTACCCGGAGTTCGAGCAGAACTGGAAGCTCTTCGCGCCGAACCCCTTGCAGCAGAACATCGCGGTCCAGGTCCGGGCGCAGGTCGCCACCGGGGACGGCGGGACGCGGACCACCGGCTGGTACGACCTGTCCGCCCAGGACGGCCGGGCCATCGACGGCAATCTGCTGCCGAGCCACACTCAGCAGAACGAGCTGCGGCGGGCCTGGGACTTCTTCGTCGCCACGCACGACGGCCAGAACCGCCCGGTGGGCCTGCGCGGCTCCCTGTCGGAGACGTATCTGCGCCGCATCGTGACCCTGCGCCTGGAACGCGATGACGTGGCCGGCAAGGGCGGTGCCGTCGAGCTCGTGCAGATCCGCTCGCGCACGACCAACGTGAAGCCGCCGAAGTGGAGCGACGAGACGGTCTCCGACCGGCCGGTCTACCGGGTGCTGCCCTGGTGGTCGCTGCCGAAGAACTCCGAGAGCACGGTGGCCACGGCCGCCGGGGCGGACCGGGCCGCGGGGAGCGCGCAGTGAACCGATTCTCCCTGTGCGTCTCCGGCGTCATCGCCCGTGTCACCGAGGCCGCCCTCGGCCCGTACCAGACCGCTGTCATCCGGATCGGCTTCAGCGCGACCTGGCTGCTGTTCCTGCTGCGCGAGTTCCCCCACCGCCAGGAGATGTACGGCCCCGACGGCCCCTGGAGCTGGGGACTCGCCGAGCAGCTGATCTCGACGAACGGCGCCTTCACGGCCCTGATGTGGTCCGACGGCCGCCTCTGGTTCGAATGTGTGTACGTGCTGGCCGTCCTGGCGAGCGTCCTGCTGCTGCTGGGCTGGCGCACCCGCACCATGACCGTGCTCTTCATGGTCGGGGTGCTCTCGCTCCAGAACCGCAGCATCTTCATGGGCGACGGCGGCGACAACGTCCTGCACCTGATGGGCATCTACCTCGTCTTCACGCGCTGCGGCCAGGTGTGGTCGCTGGACGCGCGGCGGGCCCGGCGCGCGCAGGCGGCACGGGCGCGCGGGGAGCGGGTGGTGGACCGGGCCGGTCCCGTCCTGTGGGGCGTGCTGGGTCTGGCGCTGGTCGCGGTGACCCTGGCCGGCCGGCTGTTCGAGGGCGACCGGTTCATCCCGCTGCTGCTGTGGGTCGTATGGCTCGCGCAGGCCCTGTGGTGGGCCGTCGGGCGGTTCGGCCGGTCGCGCGAGCCGCGGATCCTGCTCGATGTCGTCGGCAACATCGTCCACAACGGCGCGCTGCTCGTGATCATGGCCGAGGCGTGTCTGATCTACGCGACGGCCGGCTGGTACAAGATCCAGGGCACCCGCTGGCAGGACGGCACCGCCGTCTACTACCCCCTCCACCTCGACTACTTCTCGCCCTGGCCCGCCCTCGCCGACCTGCTGTCGGCCAGCGGCACGATGGTGCTCCTGGTGACCTACGGCACCGTGGCCGTGCAGGTCGCCTTCCCCTTCACGCTGTTCAACCGGCGGGTGAAGAACGTCCTGCTGGCGGCCATGATCACCGAGCACGCCGTGATCGCCGTGGTCCTCGGGCTGCCGTTCTTCTCGCTCGCGATGATCGCAACCGACGCGGTCTTCCTGCCGACGTCGTTCCTGCGCCGGCTCGGCGGCCGGGCGGAACGCGCGTGGGGGCGGCTGACCGCGCGTGTGCGCCGTGCTCCCGAGCCCGCGCCGCCGGTCCCGGAGGGCGCGAAGGACGCGCACGTGGGCCACACGGCATGACCGTAGGCTGCACGGCATGAGCGACCCCCTGAGCGCCTGGCACCGGCTCGCCGGCGGCTGCGTCCTGCTCGACGGCTTCCACGCCCTCAAGCACGCGGTGCGCTTCGGCGCCGAGGTCCCGGTGGCGGTGACCGCCGACCGCGCCGCCGCGCTGGCCCTCGCCGACGAACTGGCACCGGACGTACGGGAGACGCTGGACGCGCTGCTGACCGAGGTGCCGGAGACGGCGTACGCCTCCCTGGTGCCGCGCCCGCATCCCACGGCGGTGGCCGCCCTGGCCGTACGGCCGTCCCGCGAGGCCGGTCTGCGGACGCTGGAGCGCAGGCCCCGCGGCGCCCCGGTCGTGGTCCTCGACAACCCGCGCAACCTCGGGAACGCGGGCGCCGTGATCCGGCTGGCCGCCGGGTTCGGCGCGACCGGAGTCGTGACCACCGGCACGCTGGATCCCTGGCACCCCACGGTCGTGCGCGGTGGCGCGGGCCTGCACTTCGCGACCGTCGTGGAACGGCTGGCCGTCGACGAGCTGCCCGCCGGGCCGCTGTTCGCCCTCGACCCGGAGGGCGATGACATCCGGGGCGTCAAGCTCCCGGACGACGCCGTCCTCGCCTTCGGCTCCGAGCGCAGCGGGCTGTCCGCCGAACTGCGCGCGCGGACCGACCACCTGGTGGCGCTGCCGATGCGCCCCCAGGTCTCCAGCTACAACCTGGCGACGAGCGTGGCGATGACGCTGTACCACTGGAGCGCCGCCGGGTTCTGAGAGCGGGCGGGCAGGCGCGTGAGTGCTACGCCTCCCGGCGGACCTCGACGATCCGGAAGCGGTTGGCCACGAACGCCCCGTCGGTGAGTGCCGAGTTGGCCGCCGGGTTGCCGCCCGATCCGTGGAAGTCGGAGAACGCGGCCGTCTGGTTGACGTACACCCCGCCCGTGAGGTTCAGCGACAGCTGGGCCGCCTCGTCCAGGCAGACCTCCTGTACGGCCGACTCGACCTCCTCGTCGGTGGTGTACGCGCCGACCGTCATCGCGCCCTTCTCGCGGATCGTGCGCCGCAGCAACTCCACCGCGTCCGCGGCCGAGTCGACGGCCACGGCGAAGGAGACGGGACCGAAGCACTCGCTCATGTAGGCGGCCTCGTCGTCGGGCTTGGCGCCGTCGAGCTTCACCATGACAGGCGTGCGGACCACCGCCCCCTCGAACTCGGGGTTGCCGATCTCCCGTGAGGCGAGGGCGACTTCGCCGAGACCGGCGGCCGCCTCCAGGCGGGCCTTGACGTCCGGGTTGACGATCGCGCCGAGCAGGGCGTTCGCGCGGGCGTCGTCGCCGAGCAGGCCGTCGACCGCGCGGGCCAGGTCGGCGACCACCTCGTCGTAGGTCCGGGGGCCCTCCTCGGTGCGGATGCCGTCGCGGGGGATCAGGAGGTTCTGCGGGGTGGTGCACATCTGGCCGCTGTACAGGGACAGCGAGAAGGCCAGGTTGGAGAGCATGCCCTTGTAGTTGTCGGTGGAGTGCACCAGGACCGTGTTGACGCCGGCCTTCTCGGTGTAGACCTGCGCCTGGCGGGCGTTGGCCTCCAGCCAGTCGCCGAACGCCGTCGAGCCGGTGTAGTCGATGATCCGGATCTCCGGGCGGGTCGCCAGGGTCTTCGCGATGCCCTCGCCGGGCCGCTCGGCGGCCAGGGCCACCAGGTTCGGGTCGAAGCCGGCCTGACCCAGGACCTCGCGCGCGACCTGCACGGTGAGCGCGAGCGGCAGCACGGCGCGCGGGTGGGGCTTGACCAGGACGGCGTTGCCGGTGGCGAGGGAGGCGAACAGGCCCGGGTAGCCGTTCCACGTCGGGAAGGTGTTGCAGCCGATGAGCAGGGCGATCCCGCGCGGGACGGGGACGAAGAGCTTGGTCAGCGCGAGCGGGTCGCGCTTGCCCTGGGGCTTGGTCCACTCCGCCGTGTCGGGTGTGCGGACCTGCTCCACATAGGCGTAGGCCACTGCCTCCATGCCGCGGTCCTGGGCATGCGGGCCGCCGGCCTGGAACGCCATCATGAAGGCCTGGCCGGAGGTGTGCATGACCGCGTGCGCGAACTCGTGGGTCCGGTCGCTGATCCGCTTGAGGATCTCCAGGCACACCACCGCGCGGGCCTCCGCGCCCGCGTCCCGCCAGGCCTTCTGGCCCGCCTTCATGGCGGGCAGCAGCACGTCGACGTCCGCGTGCGGGTACTCCACGCCCAGCTCGATGCCGTACGGCGACACCTCGCCGCCCACCCAGCCGTCGGTGCCGGGCTGGCCGAGGTCGAGGCGGGTGCCCTGGAGGGCGTCGAAGGCGGCCTTGCCCGCCGCCGCGTCCAGGCTGCCGTGCTCGCCGTAGGCCTTGGGGTGTTCGGGGTGCGGGGACCAGTACGCGCGGGTACGGATCGCTTCCAGCGCCTGGTCGAGGGTGGGCCGGTGCTTGGCGATGAGCTCGTGCGTGGTCAGTTCGGCGGCCATGCGGGACCAACTCCTCGTTTCCTGAACTCTTCGTCGAGTCCATGACCTGGGCAGAAACATGGGCGGGACTATTGAGGGGTGGGGCGCGAAGCGTCTCGTTCAGGGTGGTGGTGGGCGACGGGTGGGCGGTCAGAGTTAGAGTAACCGAACGATCGGTCGGGACAAGGGGGTCCGCCGCATCTGTGGAAAACCCCGTGCGGGAGGATCGCGCACATGACAGCACTCGACCTCAGCAGCCCCGTGGCCGTCGTCGGCGCCGGCACCATGGGCCAGGGCATCGCCCAGGTCGCGTTGGTCGCCGGCCACTGCGTACGGCTGTACGACGCCGTCCCGGGCCGGGCCCAGGAGGCGGCCGACACCATCGGCGGGCGCCTCGACCGTCTCGTCGAGAAGGACCGGCTCGGCGGCGCCGACCGGGACGCGGCACGCGCCCGCCTGCTGCCCGCCTCCGACCTCGCCGACCTCGCCGACTGCACCCTGGTCGTCGAGGCCGTCCTGGAGCGGCTGGACGCCAAACAGGAACTGTTCCGCGCGCTGGAGGACGTGGTCGGTGAGGACTGTCTGCTCGCCACCAACACCTCGTCCCTGTCCGTGACGGCCATCGGCGGCGCCCTGCGCAACCCGGGCCGGTTCGTGGGCCTGCACTTCTTCAACCCGGCGCCGCTGCTGCCGCTGGTCGAGGTCGTCTCCGGGTTCGCCACGGACGTCACCTCGGCCACGCGCGCGTACGAGACGGCCCGTGCCTGGGGCAAGACGCCGGTGGCCTGCGCGGACACCCCCGGCTTCATCGTCAACCGCATCGCGCGCCCCTTCTACGCCGAGGCCTTCGCGGTCTACGAGGCCCAGGGCGCCGATCCCGCCACCATCGACGCGGTCCTGCGCGAGTGCGGGGGCTTCCGGATGGGCGCCTTCGAACTGACCGACCTCATCGGGCAGGACGTCAACGAGTCCGTCACGCGCTCGGTGTGGCGGTCCTTCTTCCAGGACGTGCGCTTCACGCCTTCGCTCGCCCAGCAGCGGCTCGTGGAGTCCGGCCGGCTCGGCCGCAAGACCGGGCAGGGCTGGTACGCCTACGGCGACGACGCCGAGCAGGCCGAGCCGCACACCGCGGAGCGGGCCCGCCCGCCCGCCTACGTGAGCGTCGAGGGCGACCTGGGTCCCGCGTCCGAGCTGGTCGGGCTGATCCGCGAGGCGGGCATCCAGGTCCGCGAGGAGGAAGAGGACCACGGCACCCGGCTGGTGCTGCCCGGCGGCGGTCAGCTGGCGCTGGCCGACGGGCAGACCTCGGTGGAGTTCCGGGACGTCGTCTACTTCGACCTCGCGCTCGACTACCGCCGGGCCACCCGGATCGCCCTGTCCGCCTCCCAGGACACCGCCCCGCAGACCCTCGCCGAGGCCACCGGGCTCTTCCAGGCGCTCGGCAAGGACGTCAGCGTCATCGGGGACGTCCCCGGGATGATCGTCGCCCGTACGGTCGCCCGGATCGTCGACCTCGCGCACGACGCCGTCGCCAAGGGCGTGGCCACCGAGGAGGACATCGACACCGCGATGCGCCTGGGCGTCAACTACCCGCTCGGCCCCTTCGAGTGGAGCCGCAGGCTCGGCCGCAACTGGGCCTACGCGCTCCTGGACGACCTGCATCTGCGCGATCCCTCCGGGCGGTACGCTCCGTCGCTCGCGCTGTACCGCCACGCGTACGCCACCGACAAGCGGGAGGGCGGCACCTCATGACCACCGCCAAGCGCGACACCTACACGCCCGAGACGCTGCTGTCCGTCGCCGTGCAGGTCTTCAACGAACGCGGCTACGACGGCACCTCCATGGAGCACCTCTCCAAGGCGGCCGGCATCTCCAAGTCCTCGATATACCACCACGTCACCGGCAAGGAGGAGCTGCTGCGCCGGGCCGTGAACCGGGCCCTGGACGGCCTCTTCGAGATCCTCGACGAGGAACACGCGCGCGTGGGGCTCGCCGCCGAGCGCCTGGAGTACGTCGTGCGGCGCATGGTCGAGGTGCTCATCGCCGAACTGCCCTACGTCACGCTGCTGCTGCGGGTGCGCGGCAACACGGGCACCGAGCGGTGGGCCCTGGAGCGGCGCCGCGACTTCGACCACCGGGTCGCCGAACTCCTCAAGGCCGCGGCCGCCGACGGCGACGTACGCGAGGACGTCGAGGTACGCCTCGCGACCCGCCTCGTCTTCGGGATGATCAACTCGATCGTGGAGTGGTACCGCCCCGACGGCCGGGGGATGAACGAACGCGAGGTCGCGGACGCGGTGGCACGGCTGGTGTTCGGCGGGCTGCGGGGAGCCTAGGACGGGCCCTGGGGTCCTAGCTCTGCGGTTCCAGGTCCTCCTCCTCGAAGACCAGCAGGGTGCGGGTGCTGAGGACCTCGGGGATGGCCTGGAGGCGGGTGAGGACCAGCTCGCGCAGGGCTCGGTTGTCGGGGGTGTGGATGAGGAGCAGGACGTCGAAGTCGCCGCCGACCAGGGCGATGTGCGAGGCGCCGGGGAGTTGCCGGAGCTGCTCGCGGACCGTGCGCCAGGAGTTCTGGACGATCTTCAGGGTGATGTAGGCCGACGTGCCCTGGCCGGCGCGCTCGTGGTCGACGCGGGCGCCGAAGCCGCGGATGACGCCGTCCTCGATGAGGCGGTTGATGCGCGCGTAGGCGTTGGCGCGCGAGACGTGGACCCGTTCGGCGACCGACCGTATCGACGCGCGGCCGTCCGCCTGGAGCATCTGGAGGATGTCCTGATCGATGGCGTCGAGCGGACGCGGGGACGGCGGGGGACCGCTGCCGTCCGGGCTCTCGGCCATTTGTTCAGGTGCCATGTCCCCCCGCCTCCCTCTCGTGGACGTACTGCGTCCATCTCAGGCTGTGGAGAACCGTTTGTCCACAGCCTGAGGGGGCCTGTAGCCAAAATGTGCCGGCGACCGAACAATCGGTAGGTGAGGCGCATCACACCCGTGGCGCGCCCGAAGCCGTCTCCCACGAGGAGGTGCCGTCATGACGGTCATGGAGCAGCGGGGCGCGTACCGGCCATCGCCGCCGCCCGCCTGGCAGCCCCGTACGGATCCCGCGCCGCTGTTGCCCGACGCCGAGCCGTACCGCGTCCTCGGCACACAGGCGGCCGCGCAGGCCGACCCCGAGCTGTTGCGCCGGCTGTACGCCGAGCTGGTGCGCGGCCGCAGGTACAACGCGCAGGCCACCGCCCTCACCAAGCAGGGCCGGCTCGCCGTCTACCCCTCCAGCACCGGCCAGGAGGCCTGCGAGGTCGCCGCCGCGCTGGCCCTCGAAGACCGTGACTGGCTCTTCCCCAGCTACCGCGACACCCTCGCCGCCGTCGCCCGGGGCCTCGACCCCGTCCAGGCGCTGACCCTGCTGCGCGGCGACTGGCACACCGGCTACGACCCGCGCGAGCACCGGGTGGCGCCCCTGTGTACCCCGCTCGCCACCCAGCTCCCGCACGCCGTGGGCCTCGCGCACGCCGCCCGTCTCAAGGGCGACGACGTGGTCGCGCTCGCCATGGTCGGCGACGGCGGCACCAGCGAGGGCGACTTCCACGAGGCGCTGAACTTCGCCGCCGTCTGGCAGGCGCCGGTCGTCTTCCTCGTCCAGAACAACGGTTTCGCCATCTCCGTCCCGCTCGCCAAGCAGACCGCGGCCCCGTCGCTGGCCCACAAGGCCGTCGGCTACGGCATGCCCGGACGCCTGGTCGACGGCAACGACGCGGCCGCCGTGCACGAGGTCCTGACCGCCGCCGTACGCCACGCGCGCGCGGGCGGCGGACCGACACTGGTGGAGGCCATCACCTACCGCGTCGAGGCCCACACCAACGCCGACGACGCGACCCGCTACCGCGGCGACGCCGAGGTCGAGACCTGGCGCGGACACGACCCGATCGCCCTCCTGGAGCACGAGCTGACCGAGCGCGGTCTGATCGACGAGGCGGGCATCCGGGCCGCGCGGGACGCCGCCGAGACCCTGGCCGCGGACCTGCGCGAACGCATGAACCAGGACCCGGTGCTCGACCCCATGGACCTCTTCGCCCATGTGTACGCCGAGCCCACCCCGCAACTGCGCGAGCAGCAGGACCAGTTGCGGGCCGAGCTGGCGGCGGAGGGGGAGCAGCGATGACCACCGTCGCGCTGAAGCCGGCCACCATGGCGCAGGCCCTCACGCGCGCGATGCGCGATGCGATGGCCGCCGACCCGAACGTCCACGTCATGGGCGAGGACGTCGGCACCCTCGGCGGGGTCTTCCGGGTCACCGACGGCCTCGCCAAGGAGTTCGGCGAGGACCGCTGCACGGACACCCCGCTCGCCGAGGCGGGCATCCTCGGCACGGCCGTCGGCATGGCGATGTACGGCCTCAGGCCGGTCGTGGAGATGCAGTTCGACGCGTTCGCCTACCCCGCCTTCGAGCAGCTGATCTCGCACGTCTCCCGGACGCGCAACCGCACCCGCGGCGCGATGCCCCTGCCGATCACCATCCGGGTCCCCTACGGCGGCGGCATCGGCGGCGTCGAGCACCACAGCGACTCCTCCGAGGCGTACTACATGGCGACTCCGGGGCTCCATGTCGTCACACCCGCGACCGTCGCCGACGCCTACGGTCTGCTGCGCGCCGCCATCGCCTCCGACGACCCCGTCGTCTTCCTCGAACCCAAGCGGCTGTACTGGTCGAAGGACTCCTGGAACCCGGACGAGCCGCAGAGCGTTGAACCCATCGGCCGCGCGGTGGTGCGGCGCTCGGGCCGGAGCGCCACGCTCATCACGTACGGACCGTCCGTGCCCGTCTGCCTCGAAGCCGCCGAGGCGGCCCGGGAGGAGGGCTGGGACCTCGAAGTCGTCGACCTGCGTTCCCTGGTGCCGTTCGACGACGAGACGGTCGCCGCCTCGGTACGGCGGACCGGGCGTGCGGTCGTCGTACACGAGTCGGGCGGGTTCGGCGGACCGGGCGGGGAGATCGCGGCCCGGGTCACGGAGCGCTGCTTCCACCACCTGGAGGCGCCGGTGCTGCGCGTGGCCGGGTTCGACATCCCCTACCCGCCGCCGATGCTGGAGCGTCACCACCTGCCCGGCGTGGACCGGATCCTGGACGCCGTGGGGCGTCTTCAGTGGGAGGCGGAGAACTGATGGCCCAGGTGCTGGAGTTCAGGCTGCCGGATCTCGGCGAGGGCCTGACCGAGGCGGAGATCGTCCGCTGGCTGGTGGAGGTCGGTGACGTCGTCACCGTCGACCAGCCGGTCGTCGAGGTCGAGACGGCCAAGGCGATGGTCGAGGTCCCCTGCCCCTACGGCGGCGTGGTCACCGCCCGCTACGGCGAGGAGGGCACGGAACTCCCCGTGGGGGCGCCGCTGATCACCGTCGCGGTGGGAGCGCCGGCCACCGGCGGGGACACCGAGAGCCGCGAGACCAAGGGCTCGGGCAACGTCCTTGTCGGATACGGCACTTCGGAGGCACCGGCGCGCAGGAGGCGGGTGCGGCCGGGGCAGCGGGTGCCCGCGGAGGCGAACGGGGCGGCCGGCACCGTGGCCACGGCTTCCACGGCTTCCGCGGCTCCCGAGGTGGCCGACGGCCCCGTTCCCGTGATCTCCCCGCTGGTGCGCAGGCTCGCCCGGGAGAACGGTCTCGACCTGCGGGAACTCACCGGCTCCGGGCCCGACGGACTGATCCTGCGGGCGGACGTCGAGTACGCGCTGCGGGCCGCCGCCACACAGGTCCGGGCCGCCGCGCCCGCCGAGCCGACGGCACCGCCTGCCTCCGCAGGCACCCGGATCCCCCTCAAGGGAGTCCGCGGGGCTGTCGCCGACAAGCTCTCCCGCAGCCGGCGCGAGATCCCGGAGGCCACCTGCTGGGTGGACGCCGACGCGACGGAGCTCATGCGGGCGCGCACCGCGATGAACGCCGCCGGCGGGCCGAAGATCTCCCTGATCGCCCTCCTGGCCCGGATCTGCACCGCGGCCCTGGCCCGCTTCCCCGAGCTCAACTCCACGGTGGACACGGAGGCCAGGGAGATCGTCCGGCTCGACCGGGTGCACCTCGGCTTCGCCGCGCAGACCGAACGGGGCCTGGTCGTACCGGTCGTGAAGGACGCCCACGCGCGCGACGCCCAGTCGCTGAGCGCGGAGTTCGCCCGGCTCACCGAGGCGGCCCGCACGGGCACCCTCACACCCGTGGAACTCACCGGCGGGACCTTCACGTTGAACAACTACGGCGTGTTCGGCGTCGACGGCTCCACACCGATCATCAACCACCCCGAGGCGGCCATGCTCGGCGTCGGCCGCATCGTCCCCAAGCCGTGGGTGCACGAGGGCGAGCTGGCCGTACGGCAGGTCGTCCAGCTCTCGCTCACCTTCGACCACCGGGTGTGCGACGGCGGCACGGCGGGCGGCTTCCTGCGGTACGTGGCGGACTGCGTGGAACAGCCGGCGGTGCTGCTGCGCACTCTGTGATCGCGGCGCCGCCCACACGTTGATCGCGGCGCCGCCCCCACGTTCCCTGTGATCCCACACGTTCCCTGTGATCGCGGCGGCACGCATACTCGGGGGATGACCGCATACGACGCCGTCGTCCTCGCCGGGGGTGCCGCCCGCCGGCTCGGCGGCGCGGACAAACCCGGGGTGCGCGTGGGCGGACGGGCGCTGCTGGACCGGGTGCTGGCCGCCTGCGCCGACGCCCGCACCACCGTCGTGGTCGCCGACCCCCGGCCCACCGCGCACCCGGTGACCTGGGCACGCGAGGACCCGCCGGGCGGCGGACCGGTGGCCGCCCTCGACGCGGGCCTCGGACACACCACGGCGGACGACCTCGTCGTTCTCTCGGCCGACCTGCCGTTCCTGACCGGGGCGACGGTGCAGCTGCTGCTGGCCACACTGCGCACGAGCGGCGCGGACGGCGTGCTCCTCACCGACGCCGAGGGCCGCGATCAGCCGCTGGTCGCCGCCTACCGCGCGCCCGCGCTGCGCCGCGCCCTGGCCGCACTCGCCGCGGAGCACGACGGGCCGGGGCGGCCGGGGCGCCTCGCCGGTCTCCCTCTGCGCCGCCTCACCGCCGGGCTCGTTCTGACCCGGGTGTCCGACCCCGTCGCGTCCTTCGACTGCGACACCTGGGACGACATCGCCACCGCCAGGTCACGGATCAGGGAGCATGGGCACGTGTTGGATGAATGGATTTCCGCAGTCAAGGACGAACTGGGCATCGACCTCGACGTCGACACCAAGGCGCTGCTCGACCTGGCCCGCGACGCCGCCCACGGCGTGGCCAGGCCCGCGGCACCGCTGACCACCTTCCTCGTCGGCTACGCGGCCGCCCGCGCCGGGGGAGGCCCGGAGGCGGTGGCCGAGGCCTCCCGCAAGGCCGTCGCCCTCGCCCTGCGCTGGGCGGACGAGAAGGCGGACGGCAAGGACGAGAAGGCGGACGGCAGGCCCGACGGCGACACCGCCGAGCCCCACGCCGCCCCGGACGCCGGATGACCGCCCGCGCGACCCGGACCGGAGAGGACGCCGAGAACGCCGAGAACGCCGAGGACTTCGACGTCGAGGAGGTGCTCGCCCTGGTGAACGAGGACGACGTCCGCTCCCCCGGCGACCACCACACGCCCGCGCCCGCCCCGCAGGGCGGCTCGCCCAAGCCGGATCACCGCCACAAGGCCACTCCCTGGCCCGAGGCCCGCGCGACCGCCGCCCGGGCCGCCCGTTCGGGCGCGCGCCGCTCCCCCGTCTCCGTGCGGCTCGACGACGCCCTCGGCCTCACCCTGGCCGCCCCCCTCCCCGCCCTCACCGACCTGCCCTCCTTCGACACCTCCGCGATGGACGGCTGGGCCGTCGCCGGACCCGGCCCCTGGGACGTACGGGAGGAAGGCGTTCTCGCCGGGCACGCCGAGCCCGACCCCCTCGGTGACGGCGAGGCCGTCCGGATCGCCACCGGTGCCCGCGTCCCGCAGGACACCACCGCCGTACTGCGCAGCGAGCACGGCCGCTCCGACGACAAGGGCCGTCTGCACGCGACCCGGGAGGTCGTCACCGGGCAGGACATCCGCCCGCGCGGACAGGAGTGCCGTAGCGGCGACCATCTCCTGCCGGCCGGTACGTTCGTGACCCCGGCCGTGCTCGGTCTCGCCGCGGCGGCCGGATACGACACCCTCACCGCCGTACCGCGCCCCCGGGTCGAAGTCCTGGTGCTGGGCGATGAGTTGCTCACCGAGGGCACCCCGCACGACGGTCTGATCCGGGACGCGCTCGGCCCGATGCTGCCGCCCTGGCTGCGTGCGCTGGGCGCCGAGGTCATCGCCGTACGACGACTCGGTGACGACGCGGACGCGCTGCGCAAGGCGATCACCGGTTCCGGGGCGGACCTGATCGTCACCACCGGCGGCACCGCCGCGGGTCCCGTCGACCACGTCCACCCGACGTTGCGCCGCATCGGCGCCGAACTCCTCGTCGACGGCGTCAAGGTGCGCCCCGGCCACCCCATGCTGCTGGCCCGCATCAAGGAGAACCAGCATCTCGTCGGGCTGCCCGGCAATCCGCTCGCGGCCGTCTCGGGGCTGCTCACGCTCGCCGAGCCGCTGCTGCGGACGCTGGCGGCCCACCCCACGCCGGAGCCGTACACCCTGCCGCTGCGGGGCGAGGCGCACGGGCATCCGTACGACACCCGGCTCATCCCCGTCGTGCTGCGCGGCGACGGGGCGGTGCCGTTGCACTACAACGGTCCTGCGATGCTGCGGGGCATCGCGGCCGCCGATGCCCTGGCCGTCGTGCCACCGGGCGGGGCGGGGGCCGGACAGGAGACGGAGCTTCTCGACCTGCCCTGGGCGAGCGGCGGAATCGGGGTGTGTTTCACGTGAAACTTCCGGGCCATGACGCGATCGCCCGCCAGGCGGACGAGCATCTCGTGACCCATCGGGTGAAACTCCCGAGGAAGGTGGTGGAGCACCCCTTCCGTCAGGTGGCCAGACGCGTCCTCATGGCGTTGCTGGTCCTCGTGACGACCGCGATGCTCGTCTACGTCGACCGCGATGGGTACAACGACAACTCCGACGGTTCCGTAGACTTCCTGGACGCCTGGTACTACGCGACCGTCACCCTCTCCACCACCGGGTACGGCGACATCACCCCGGTCAGCGATGCCGCCCGGTTCACCAACATCTTCGTCATCACACCCCTGCGGGTGCTGTTCCTGATCATTCTGGTCGGCACCACGCTCGAGGTCCTCACGGAACGCACCCGGGAGGAGTGGCGGCTCAACCGCTGGAGGTCCACCTTGCGCGACCACACAGTCGTCGTCGGCTTCGGCACCAAGGGGCGGTCGGCGATCCAGACCGTCTGTGCGACGGGACTGAAGAAGGAGCAGGTCGTCGTGGTCGACCCCAGTTCGAAGGCGATCGACGCGGCGACAGCCGAGGGGTACGCGGGGATCGTGGGCGACGCGACCCGTAGCGAGGTGTTGAAGCAGGCCGAGGTGCACAAGGCGCGGAAGATCATCATCGCGACGCAGCGCGACGACACGGCCGTCCTCGTGACCCTGACCGCCCGGCAGCTCAACAAGGCGGCCAAGATCGTGGCCGCCGTGCGTGAGGAGGAGAACGCGCCGCTGCTGAAGCAGTCCGGCGCCGACGCCGTCATCACCAGTGCCAGCGCGGCCGGCCGGCTGCTGGGCCTGTCGGTGCTCAGCCCCGCGGCCGGCATGGTGATGGAGGACCTCATCCAGCAGGGCAGTGGCCTCGACATCGTCGAACGGCCGGTCATAAAGGCCGAGGTGGGCAGGAACCCGCGGGAGACGGACGACCTCGTGGTGAGTGTCGTACGCGGCCACCGGGTGCTCGGCTACGACGATCCGGCCGTCGGCACCCTGGAGCTGACGGACCGGCTGATCACGATCGTGCGGGCGACGCCAGGCTCGCAGATCGCGCCCGACGTCCGCCCGCTGCCCCGCGGCTGACCGGCCGCCAGCGGCCGGCCGGCTGTCGTACGGCCGATCACTTGCGGTTGTAGAGCCGCATGGTGATCGGCCCGAAGACGGCGAGGAACAGTCCTGCCCATCCCAGGGACCAGGCGATCTCGTCGGCCGGCCAGTCGCCCGCCATCAACTCGCGGACGGCCGAGGACAGATGGGTGATCGGGCTGTTGTTGACGAAGGCCTGGAGCCAGCCCGGCATGGTCTTCGGGTCGACGAAGATGTTCGACAGGAAGGTCAGCGGGAACATCACCATCATGCTGACGCCCATCACCGACTTCTCGGTGCGCAGCATCAGACCGAACATCGTCCAGATCCACGAGAACGCGAACGAGAACACGACCAGCAGGACGACCCCGGCGAGCACGCCGACGATCCCGCCGTCCGGGCGGTAGCCCAGGATCAGGCCGACGGTGAGCATCACGACGGAGGCGATCGTGTAGCGCAGGGCGTCGCCGAGCAGATAGCCGACCATCGTCGAGGGCCGCCAGATCGGCAGCGACCGGAAGCGGTCGAAGACGCCCTTCTCGATGTCGGTGTTCACCGAGACACCGGTGTACATCGTGATCATCACGACCGACATCACCATGATGCCCGGCAGCAGGAACTGGATGTACTCCTTCGGGGAGCCGGCCAGGGCGCCCCCGAACAGGTACGTGTACATCAGCACCATCATGATCGGGAACGCCGTGACGTCGAAGAGCTGCTCCGGCACGTGTTTGATCTTGAGAATGGCCCGCCAGCCGAAGGTCAGCGAGGCCGACAGCGCGCTGGGGCGCGGCGGCCGCTCCCCGGAGACGAGCAGCGCGGCCAGCGACTCGGCGCTGACGGGGGCGAGGTCCTTGCTCTCGGTCTGTGTCGCGGTGCTCATGCCGCCACCTCGTCCTTCGTGTTCTTGCTGCCGTCTTGGGTGTCGTGTCCGGTGAGGGCGAGGAACACCTCGTCCAGGCTGGGCTGGCCGAGCGAGAAGTTGTCCACGACCACTCCGGAGCGGGCCAGTTCGGCGAGCGCGCGGGCCGCCTGCTCGGCCGCCCCCTGCCCGTTCGCCGCCCCGGCTCCGACGCGGGCCGTCAGGGCCACCGGATCGGGCTCCAGCTGGACGTCGGCGTCCAGGGTCAGCCGTAGCACCTGCTCGGCCTGCGGCCGTTGGGCCGGATCGCGCAGGCGCAGATGGACGGAGCCGGCGCCGACGGAGGCCTTCAGTTCGCCCTTGGTGCCCTCCGCGATCACCTTGCCCTGGTCGATGACGGCGATCCGGGAGGCGAGCTGGTCGGCCTCGTCCAGGTACTGCGTGGTCAGCAGCACGGTGGTGCCCTGGGCGACGACCGCGCGCACGATGTCCCAGACCTGGTTGCGGCTGCGCGGGTCCAGGCCGGTCGTCGGCTCGTCGAGGAAGAGCAGATCGGGCGTGTTCAGGATGGAGGCGGCGATGTCGATACGGCGCCGCATGCCGCCCGAGTAGTGCTTGACCTGCTTGCCGGCCGCGTCCGTGAGGCCGAAGGCCTCCAGCAGCTGACCGGCGCGCTGTCGCGCGGCATGCTTGTGGTGACCGAGGAGGCGACCCAGCAGGATCAGGTTCTCGGTGCCGGTGAGGTCCTCGTCGACGGAGGCGTACTGGCCGGTGAGGCTGACCCGGCTGCGGACCTCGTCGGCCTCCCGGACGACGTCGTGGCCGAAGACGTGGGCCTGGCCGCCGTCGGGCCGGAGCAGGGTGGCGAGCATCTTGACCGTGGTGGTCTTCCCGGCGCCGTTCGGACCGAGAACGCCGTAGACGGTGCCGGCCGGCACCGCGAGGTCGACTCCGTCGACGGCACGTGTCTCGCCGAACGTCTTCACCAGCCCTGCGGTCTCGATGGCCAGGCCGGACGTGTGCTGGCTCATGGGGAGTCCTTCCGCGTACTTGGGTTACGCATGGGGAGACCTTTACCGTCGCCCAAACTCATCGGTCCCGCACAGGGTTTTTCTGAGGGTCCGGTCCAAGGGACGAGGGGGATCGGTCGGAGGACCGAGGGGGATCGGTCGGGGGGCGGAGGAGGGGTGGGCCGGGGGTGTGGCTCGGGGGCGCGGGCCGGGGCGGCGGGGTTGCTCACGAACTTCCCGTGCGTGGTCCCTCGCGGGAGCGGGCGCTACGACGGAAGGGGACGGCACAGGAGGGTTACGGCTTCGGGGAGGACTCGACCGAGGGTGCGGGCGCCGGCGGAGAGGGAGGGGCTGGACGCGAGTGGTGGCCCGGCGGCGCGGGGGCGAGCGTGGGGAAGGGCAAGGGCCCGGCAATGGGTGGGCGCTGTGTGGACCGGGGGCCGGTGACGGAGGGGTGGGGAGTAGCGTCCCCTTCATGCATGCGATCACGATTCCCGAACCTGGTGGTCCCGAGGCGCTGGTGTGGAGCGAGGTCCCGGATCCCGTGCCCGGCGAGGGGGAGGTGCTCGTCGAGGTGGCGGCCGGCGCCGTGAACCGCGCCGACATCCTCCAGCGGCAGGGCTTCTACAACCCGCCGCCCGGCGCGTCCCCCTACCCCGGCCTGGAGTGTTCCGGGCGGATCGCCGCACTCGGCACCGGAGTCTCCGGCTGGAGCGTCGGCGACGAGGTGTGCGCGCTGCTCTCGGGCGGCGGCTACGCCGAGAAGGTGGCCGTACCGGCCGGGCAGCTGCTGCCCGTGCCCAAGGGCGTCGCCCTGGAGCGGGCCGCCGCGCTCCCGGAGGTGGTGTGCACGGTCTGGTCCAACGTCTTCATGATCTCCCACCTCCGCCCCGGCGAGACGCTGCTCGTGCACGGCGGCTCCAGCGGCATCGGCACGATGGCGATCCAGCTCGGCAAGGCCGTCGGCGCGAAGGTCGCCGTGACGGCGGGTACGCGCGCCAAGCTGGACCGCTGTGCGGAGCTCGGTGCCGACGTCCTGGTCAACTACCGGGAGCAGGACTTCGTAGAGGAGGTCAGGCAGGCCACCGGCGGGACGGGGGCCGACGTCATCCTCGACAACATGGGGGCCAAGTACCTCGACCGCAACGTCCAGGCCCTCGCCGTCAACGGACGGCTCGCGATCATCGGCATGCAGGGCGGCATCAAGGCCGAACTGAACATCGCCACCCTCCTGACCAAGCGCGCCGCCATCAGCGCGACCTCCCTGCGGGCCCGCCCCCCGGAGGAGAAGGCCGCCATCGTCGCCGCCGTACGCGAACACGTCTGGCCCCTCATCGACGGCGGTCACATCAGCCCGGTCGTCGACCGCGAACTCCCGATGCGCGAGGCCTCCGCCGCACACCAGGTGGTGGAGGAGAGCGGCCACGTGGGCAAGGTGCTGCTGATCGCGTCGTAGAAGGCACGGAAACGGCGGGCCGAGCGCGGCCTGACAGAGCCGTGGGGCTCAGGGCATCCCCCGCCGTACCCGTAGGGCGACGAAGGCGAGGCCCAGGCCGAGTCCGACGAGGATGAGGCCGCTGCCGAGCGGGAGGATGTGCAGCCGCGGCCCGGCCGACCGCTCGGCGGCCCGGCCGGCGGCCCGCTGCGGAAGCCCGGAGGGCACCGCCGCCGCGGTCTGCGCCGGTGCTTCCGGTACGGCTGTGGGGGCGCCGTCGTACCGACCCTCCCGGCCGCCACCCGCGTCCACGTCTCCGTCGTCGGCCGTGTCCTCGGCCGCTTCCTCCCGCCGCCCCGGCCGCTCCCGCCCCTCGCCGGCCCGACTCCCGGCCCGGGAGGGCGCGGCGGAGGGGGAGAGCGAGGGAGAGGGATCGAGCACGGGAAGGTCGGGAGCGGCGTACGCCGACTCGTCCCCGTACGCCGAAACACCCCCGTACGGAATGAGGACCGCACTCGCCCCCACCACGACGATCAGCGCCGTGGAACGCAGCAATCGCAGCAATCGCGGCAGACGCAGCACACGCGGGCGGGCAGTCACGGGACAACCCTGACATTCGGCCGTTACCCCGGCATTCCAGGGCGGGCCGGAGGAGCGAAATGGCGTGGGAACGGTGGATCAGGCTTCGGCGGGGGCACCACGGTGGTGAGGTGTAGGCGTGCGAGAGAATGGCGGCATGGAGATGCCGAGGAACGAACGGTCGCCGGAGAACCCCCAGATTTTGGTCGTGGGTCAGGACGGGATGGCCATCGGTGGCGGAGGCGACGATGACTCCCGCGAGGTTCCCGTGACGGAGATGGTCGAACAGCCGGCGAAGGTCATGCGGATCGGAAGCATGATCAAGCAGCTGCTCGAAGAGGTCCGGGTGGCTCCCCTCGACGAGGCGAGCCGGGTCCGGCTCAAGGAGATCCACGCCAGCTCGGTGAAGGAGCTGGAGGACGGTCTGGCCCCGGAGCTGGTCGAGGAGCTGGAGCGGCTCTCCCTGCCGTTCACGGACGAGGCGACCCCGAGCGACGCGGAACTGCGGATCGCGCAGGCGCAGTTGGTCGGCTGGCTGGAGGGCCTCTTCCACGGGATCCAGACCACCCTCTTCGCCCAGCAGATGGCCGCGCGGGCCCAGCTGGAGCAGATGCGCCGCGCCCTTCCGCCGGGCGTCGGCCACGACGGCGACGACGGCGGCCACCCGGCCGGCCGCTCGGGCGGCCCTTACCTGTAAGCCCACCCGCCCACCCACCGCCTCAACCACCCCGACGACGGCGAAGGCCCGGCAGCAGACGCTGCCGGGCCTTGTCACGTGACACAGTCACATCACGTCACACGGTCACCTCACGTGACACGGTCACACGCGTCTCACGCCGGATTGCCCGTGGAGACGTCGAACTGCATCTTCGGCGGGTTCTTCGGGTCGAAGTCGGTGCCCGAGTCGGGGAACTGCTGGATCACGGTCCCGTCGCCGTAGGTGTTCTCGTCCACCTTGTTGATCTTGTAGTGCCATCCGGCGGCCTGAAGGCACTTGAGGACCGAGTCCCAGTTCTTGTACTGGAAGCTCGGCATCCGCACCTGGTCGGGGTCGTTGTACGACTCGGCCGGCTCGGTGCACTCGGTCGTCTCGACCGTCTTCGTGGTGTCCGGACCGCGGTAGCCCGCCGCCTTGGTCGCCGAGGCCGAGGGGCTGGCACTGCTGTCGCCACCCGCCTCGTCGTCGCCGCCGCTGTTCAGCAGCAGCGCCGCGAGCAGACCGCCGACGGCGAGCAGCGAGACGACGATCGAACCGACGATCACCGGCTTGTTGCTCCTGCCGCCCCCGCTCCCGCCGGAGGCCGTGGTCGTGGGCTGCGGGGTGAGGTTGTACGGCGGCGGCGTCGACGGGGACTGGTGCGGCGCGTAGGCCGTCGGCCCCGGGGTCGGGTAGCCGCCCTGCTGCGGATAGCCGTACGACGGGGCGGGCGTCGACGGAGGCGGGGTGCCGTGCGGGGCGCCGTACGGGCTCGGCGTCGGGGCCGGCTGGTACGGCGTCTGCACGCTGCCCTGGGGCGGGGGCGTCTGGTCGACCGGCGGGAACACCGCGGAGCCGACACCGGCGCCGCTCGACGTCTGCACACCCGGCACGATGCTCGGAGCGGCAGGCTGGAAGGACGAGGCCACGCGCAGGCACTCGTCGCGCATCGCCTCGGCGCTCGGGAAACGCTCGTTCGGGTTCTTCTTCAGCGCGCGGGCGACCAGCGCGTCCACGGCCGGCGGCAGCGAACGGTTGATCGAGGAAGGAGCCACCGGCTCCTCCTGGACGTGTGCGTACGCTATGGCCAGCGGCGAGTCCGCATCGAACGGCAGCCGCCCGGTGACCAGCTGGAACAGCATGATGCCGACCGAGTAGAGGTCGGAACGCGCGTCCACCCCGCGGCCGAGGGCCTGCTCCGGCGAGAGGTACTGCGGGGTGCCGACGACCATGCCGGTCTGGGTCATGGAGGTGACACCGGACTGCATGGCGCGGGCGATGCCGAAGTCCATCACCTTCACCACGCCACGCTTGGTCATCATCACGTTGCCCGGCTTGATGTCCCGGTGGACCAGCCCCATCTCATGGCTGATCTCCAGGGCCGCCAGCACGTCCGCGGTGATCTTCAGCGCCTTGTCGGCGGGCATCGCGCCGTACTGCTGCACGTCGGCGTTGAGCACCGAGCCGAGCGGGCGGCCCTCGACGTACTCCATGACGATGTACGGCATCGTCGTGCCGTCCAGCTCGTCCTCGCCGGTGTCGAACACCGAGACGATGTTGGTGTGCGTGAGCTTGGCCACGGCCTGGGCCTCACGGCGGAAACGCTCGCGAAAGGCCTGTTCCCGTCCCAGCTCGGTGTGGAGCGTCTTGACGGCGACCTGGCGGTCGAGCACCGCGTCGTAGGCGAGATGCACCGAGGCCATGCCGCCCTCGCCGAGCAGATCGCGCAGCTGATAGCGGCCACCGGCCAGCGCACGCCCCGCATACCGGCCGTGTGCGGAGTCCTGGCTCATGTTGTGTGTCCCCCATAGCCTTTCGAGCGCCGGCGAGTGTCGTCCTGCCGAGAGGATCCCGAAAATTCGTTGATCCAGTGTCTAATCCCGGCCAAGTCTGCCGGAGGGCACTGACACGTCAAGTTCGGTGCCCGTTCCGTGACCGTACGCGAAAGAAGCGTCGCGGAAGCGTTACAGCGGACGTACGGCCGGTACACAGGATTTGCACGCCGACATGTAATACGGGTTTGATGGCCGGTCCGTCTCGGGCCGGTCTCCAGGGCCTTCCCGGACCGGCGGCTTGCGCGGAGGCTGTAGCGTGGCCGACGGAGACCGTAACAACACCGCGCGCACCGCGGGCAGAAACGACGGCGAGGACTGATGGCACAGCAGCGCGCTCAGGGCCCGTCCGACCCCGAGGCGACTGGCGGCGGTATGTCAGATGCGCCGGAGCTGTGGGGTAACGGCGGGCTGGTCGGTGACGGCCGATATCGGCTGACCCGCAGACTCGGCCGGGGCGGCATGGCAGAGGTGTTCGCCGCCGAGGACGTACGTCTCGGGCGCACCGTGGCGGTCAAGCTCCTGCGCGCCGACCTCGCCGAGGACCCCGTCTCCAAGGCCCGCTTCACGCGCGAGGCCCAGTCGGTGGCCGGGCTCAACCACCACGCGATCGTCGCCGTGTACGACTCCGGCGAGGACTTCGTGGGCGGCCAGTCGGTGCCGTACATCGTGATGGAGATCGTCGAGGGGCGCACCATCCGCGACCTCCTCCTCAACGCCGAGGCGCCCGGCCCCGAGCAGGCCCTGATCATCGTCTCGGGTGTCCTGGAGGCGCTCGCCTATTCGCACCAGCACGGCATCGTGCACCGCGACATCAAGCCCGCCAACGTCATCATCACGCACAACGGCGCGGTCAAGGTGATGGACTTCGGCATCGCCCGAGCCCTGCACGGCGCGTCCACGACGATGACTCAAACCGGCATGGTCATGGGCACCCCGCAGTACCTCTCCCCGGAGCAGGCCCTCGGCAAGGCCGTCGACCACCGCTCCGACCTGTACGCGACGGGCTGCCTGCTCTACGAACTCCTCGCGCTGCGGCCCCCCTTCACCGGTGAGACCCCGTTGTCGGTGGTCTACCAGCACGTCCAGGACATCCCGACGCCGCCGTCCGAGGTCTCCGACGGGGTCCCGCCTGAGCTCGACGGCCTTGTCATGCGCTCGCTCGCCAAGGAGCCGGACGACCGCTTCCAGACGGCCGAGGAGATGCGCGGCCTGGTCCAGTACGGCCTCCAGATGCTGTACGAGCAGGGCGGCCACACCGGTACCTGGAACACCGGCCACGTCGACGTGCCCGACGGCCGGCGGGCCGCGGGGGCCGGCTTCGCGAGCACGACCGTGCTGCCGCACGGCGCCGACGCCTCCGGCACCGCGCAGATCCCGCAGCAGATCCTGCCCTCCGGCTACGGCGGCGGGGACGACGGCGGCTTCGAGGGGAGGGGCAACCGGGGCAGCGGCCGCGGCAAGCTGTGGATCCTCGCCGTCCTGGCGGTGATCGCCATCGCGGCGGGCGTCGCGCTGGCGCTGAACAGCGGCGGCGACAAGAAGCCCGGCGACAGCACCACGCCGTCGCCGACCACCTCGCAGACCACCGACGACGCGACGCCCAGCGAGACGCCGAGCGACGACACCACCGACGAGCCGACGGACACCAGCACGGACAACGGCACGAGCACGGGCTCCAACGGGGACTACACGCCCTCGTACACGCCGTCCTACACACCGTCGCCGACCACGCAGCAGCCGACGGACGACCCGACGGCGGATCCGACGCCCACGGAGCCGACGGGCGATCCCACGCCGTCCGACCCGCCGACGCCGACGGGTGGGCCCACGGACACGTCCGGTGGCGCCATCGGGGGCGACGCGATCGGTGGCGGCGACGGTGGCGGAGACGGGAGCGGCTGACCGGCCCGCCCCAGACAGCCTCCACGCGCGCGTGCGACCCGGAAACGGGCTCCACGCGCGCGTGCTGTTTTCCGGAGCTCACATCACCCACGGGTTCCGCTACCACCCCACGGGCCCCACGGGTCCCGCCTCAGTCCGCGAACGCCTCGCACACAGCCTCGTACCGCCGCGTCCACCACACCGCGAGCGCCGAGGCCGCCGGGAACTGGGGGTCCGCGCGGGTGTCCCCGCGCTCGTAGTGCCAGCGCAGCATCCAGAAGTCGTTCAGACGCTCCCACCACACCCGGTGCACGGCCGCCGTCAGCTGTGAGGGCGTGGCGCCCGCCGTACGCCGGTACGCGCGCGCGTACGCCTGGACCTTGGGCAGGTCGAGGGTGCCCGCGGGCCGTACGAAGAAGATCGCGGCGGCGCGTACGGCCTCCTCGGCCCGGGGTTTGACGCCGAGCCGGTCCCAGTCGACGATCGCGGCCGGGGCGTCGCCCTTGTAGAGCAGGTTGAACGGGTGGAAGTCCCCGTGCACCCAGCCCACCGAGCCGCCGCGCGGAGGCCTTCGGTCGGCGTGCCGTTCCAGGAGGGCGCGCCGCTCCAGGAGGCGGTGGCGGGCCAGTTCGTCGAAGGAGTCGGCGGGGCGGTGCCGGCGGACCCGGGCGAGCAGCGCGTCGATGAGGGCGAAGGTGTCGCCGGGGTCGGGGCTCTCGGAGGCACGGCGGCTCGTGTCCGATCGGTCGCGCGCCCGCGCGTGCGTCGGCATCACGCGCTCCAGGCTCGCGTGCACCACCCCGAGAAGCGCCCCCAGCCGTGCGCACTGCGCGGGGGTGAGCTGGCCGCCGTGCCGGTGCCGGCCGTCGATCCAGGGGTGCAGGGCGTACGTGTGACCGCCGACGACCGCGACCGTGCGGCCCTCGCGGTCGGGCAGCGGCGGCGCCACGGGGACGCCCAGGCCGGCCAGGCGCTCGGTGGCCCGGTGCTGACGGGCGATGGCGGCGGGGGTGGCGGTCTCGGGGTCGAAGTGGTGCTTGAGGAAGTAGCGGCCGCGGGTCGTGCACAGCCGGTAGCCGCGGTTGAGCAGCCCCTGGTCGACGGGCTCGCAGGCGAGGACGGAACCGGCTGCGTACTGCCGGAGAAGGGCGCCCAGCGGGGGCGCGTGGGGCATGGGGGGTGGTACACAAGAGCGCGGCACGCTGCCCGATGCTAGGGCACGATTCAGGCCTCTGAGCTGGGCGTTGTCACAGGCAGTCGCTTTCGGTCACGGGATGTGCTCGAAGTGGCTTTCCAGGCCGTCGTCGGTCGAGTGCACCGTGCCGAACCGCGGATCGATGCTCAGGTAGACGGGCTCGTACGGCTCGCCGTCCACGCGGCGCGGGGCGGGTCCGAAGCGCGCGATCTCGGCGGGAGTGGGGTCGTGCGCCGTGCACTCGCCCACGACCTGGGCCGACCACAGGCCCTCCCCCGGCCCGGCGGAGCTCAGGTTGTCCGCGCCGTAGGCCACGACGCCGCCGACGCACGCCCGGTGGTACCCGCAGTTCCTGGGCATCCGCAGCAGCACCCGGCCGTCCACCACGATGTGCCGCGCGAGGGCGATGAAGGGCAGCGCCCGCATGCTGGTGACCGCCCGGCCGTGGTCGGCGCGGGCGAGCAGATCGACGGCGAGACGGTCGACGGCGGAACGGTCGACAGCGGAACGGGCGACGGCGAGGTGGTCGACGGCGAGGCGGTCGGCTGTGGGCATACGGCCACTGTCCGGCACGCGCGCGTGGGCGAAGAAGAGGCGCCCGGCCCCCCGACGGGGGTCTTAGGTCCCGAGTCTGCCGCTCAGCGCCGCTGCGCCTCGGCCTGCCGTCGTCCCACGTAGGCCGCCGCCTGGGAGCGCCGCTCCATGCCGAGCTTGGACAGCAGGCTCGACACATAGTTCTTGATCGTCTTCTCGGCGAGGTGCAGCCGCTCGCCGATCGCGCGGTTGGTCAGCCCCTCGCCGATCAGGTCCAGGATCCGGCGCTCCTGGTCGGTCAGCCGGGCGAGTTCGTCGGGCTCGGCGCGCTCGCCGTCGCGCAGGCGTTCCAGCACGCGCGCGGTGGCCACCGGGTCCAGCAGGGACCGGCCGGCCGCCACGTCCCGGACGGCGTCCAGCAGTTCGTTCCCGCGGATGGCCTTCAGGACGTATCCGGAGGCGCCCGCCATGATCGCGTCGAAGAGGGCCTCGTCGTCGGCGAACGAGGTCAGCATCAGGCAGTTGACGGACTCGTCCCGCGAACGGATCTCCCGGCACACCTCGACCCCGCTGCCGTCCGGGAGGCGTACGTCCAGGACCGCCACGTCCGGGAGGGCGGCCGGGATGCGGGCCAGGGCGTCGGCGGCGGTGCCGGCCTCGCCGACGACCTCGATGTCGCTCTCGACGGACAGCAACTCATGGACACCGCGCCGTACCACTTCGTGATCGTCCAGGAGAAATACCCTGATTTTTCCGTCTTCTCGCACGCGGTCAGTGTCACACGGGCCGCGTGATCCCGCTTTCGGCGGGCTCTTCCCGTGACCTGGGTCACCGGGATAACGTGCCGTTGTTCCGGCCCCCTGCAAGGCTGTGACCAGGTACTGTTCCCGATTTTGCGAATTTACTTGGAAATCCAAGCAAAAACGCAGGTCAGGAGGGGTTTCACAGAATTGTGGAGCACTGGGTAACGTGCATTTTGCAGGGCGCTCGCCGGGGCACCTGTCACGCCTGTTTCCCGACCGGGCGCACCCACCCCGTGCGTCCCGCGGGCCCACAGGCGAGCCGCACTGGCACCCGGCGAACCCGGGTAGCCGGACCGACGGAGGAGCACACGTGACCGTGGAGAGCACTGCCGCGCGCACCACGCGACGCAGCGCAGGTACGACCGGTGGCACGGCCGGCAAGCGAACGACGGCGAAGAGCACGGCCGCCAAGAAGCCCGCGGCCGCGAAGAAGTCGCCGAGCGGCGAGCCCGAGCTCGTCCAGCTGCTGACGCCCGAGGGCAAACGCGTCAAGAGCGCCGCCTACGACAAGTACGTCACCGGCATCACCCCCGAAGACCTCCGCGGCCTGTACCGCGACATGGTCCTCACCCGCCGCTTCGACGCCGAGGCCACCTCCCTGCAACGCCAGGGCGAGCTGGGCCTGTGGGCCTCGCTGCTCGGCCAGGAGGCCGCCCAGATCGGCTCGGGCCGCGCCACCCGCGAGGACGACTACGTCTTCCCGACCTACCGCGAGCACGGCGTCGCCTGGTGCCGCGGGGTCGATCCCACCAACCTGCTGGGCATGTTCCGCGGCGTGAACAACGGCGGCTGGGACCCCAACAGCAACAACTTCCACCTCTACACGATCGTCATCGGCTCCCAGACGCTGCACGCCACGGGCTACGCGATGGGCGTCGCCAAGGACGGCGCGGACAGCGCCGTGATCGCGTACTTCGGCGACGGCGCCTCCAGCCAGGGCGACGTGGCCGAATCGTTCACCTTCTCCGCGGTCTACAACGCCCCCGTGGTGTTCTTCTGCCAGAACAACCAGTGGGCGATCTCCGAGCCGACCGAGAGGCAGACCCGCGTCCCGCTCTACCAGCGCGCGCAGGGCTACGGCTTCCCGGGCGTCCGCGTCGACGGCAACGACGTCCTGGCCTGCCTCGCGGTGACGCGGTGGGCGCTGGAGCGTGCCCGCGGCGGCGAGGGCCCGACCCTGGTCGAGGCGTACACCTACCGCATGGGCGCCCACACCACCTCCGACGACCCGAGCAAGTACCGCGCCGACGAGGAGCGCGAGGCGTGGGAGGCGAAGGACCCGATCCTGCGCCTTCGCCGGTACCTGGAGGCCTCAAACCACGCGGACGAGGGATTTTTCGCGGAACTGGAGGCCGAGAGCGAGGCGTTGGGCAAACGAGTACGCGAAGCGGTCCGCGCCATGCCGGACCCGGACCACTTCGCCATCTTCGAGAACGTCTACGCGGACGGGCACGCCCTCGTCGACGAGGAGCGGGCGCAGTTCGCCGCCTACCAGGCGTCGTTCGCGGATGGAGAGGGGGCCTGACCATGACCGTGGAAAAGATGGCTGTGGAAAAAATGGCTTTGGCCAAGGCGATCAACGAATCGCTGCGGCGTGCCCTGGAGACCGACCCCAAGGTCCTCGTCATGGGCGAGGACGTCGGCAAGCTCGGCGGTGTCTTCCGGGTGACGGACGGCCTCCAGAAGGACTTCGGCGAGAGCCGCGTCATCGACACCCCCCTCGCCGAGTCCGGCATCGTCGGCACGGCGATCGGCCTCGCCCTGCGCGGCTACCGCCCGGTGGTGGAGATCCAGTTCGACGGCTTCGTCTTCCCGGCCTACGACCAGATCGTCACCCAGCTCGCGAAGATGCACGCGCGCTCCCTGGGCAAGGTCAAGCTCCCGGTCGTCGTCCGTATCCCCTACGGCGGCGGCATCGGCGCGGTCGAGCACCACTCGGAGTCCCCCGAGGCGCTGTTCGCGCACGTGTCGGGCCTGAAGGTGGTCTCCCCGTCGAACGCGGGCGACGCCTACTGGATGATGCAGCAGGCCATCCAGAGCGACGACCCCGTGATCTTCTTCGAGCCCAAGCGACGCTACTGGGACAAGGCCGAGGTCAACACCGAGGCGATCCCGGGCCCGCTGCACAAGGCCCGGGTGGTCCGCGAGGGCACCGACCTCACCCTCGTCGCCTACGGCCCGATGGTGAAGCTCTGCCAGGAGGTGGCCGACGCGGCCGCCGAGGAGGGCAGGTCCCTGGAGATCCTGGACCTGCGCTCGGTGTCCCCGCTGGACTTCGACTCGATCCAGGCGTCGGTGGAGAAGACCCGCCGCCTGGTGGTGGTCCACGAGGCCCCGGTGTTCTTCGGTTCGGGCGCGGAGATCGCCGCCCGGATCACGGAGCGCTGCTTCTACCACCTGGAGGCCCCGGTGCTCAGGGTCGGCGGCTATCACGCCCCCTATCCGCCGGCCCGGCTGGAGGAGGAGTACCTGCCCGGACTGGACCGGGTACTCGACGCCGTCGACCGCTCGCTGGCGTACTGAGGAGAGGGGTCGTGACGACGATGACGGAAGCGTCCGTACGCGAGTTCAAGATGCCGGACGTGGGCGAGGGCCTCACCGAGGCCGAGATCCTCAAGTGGTACGTCCAGCCCGGTGACACGGTCACCGACGGCCAGGTGGTGTGCGAGGTCGAGACCGCCAAGGCGGCCGTCGAACTGCCCATCCCCTACGACGGCGTGGTCCGCGAGCTGCGCTTCGGCGAGGGCACCACGGTCGACGTGGGCACGGCGATCATCTCGGTGGATGTCGCGGGCGGGGGTGCGGCGGCCGCTCAGGCGCCCGAGGCATCCGCGTCGGCCGTGGCTGCCGCGCCCGCCGTATCCGCCGAGAAGAAGCCCGAGCCGTCGAAGCCGGCCGCGGGCTCGGGCCGCCAGCCGGTGCTCGTCGGCTACGGCGTGGCCACCTCCTCCACCAAGCGCCGCCCCCGCAAGGGCCCGGAGATCCCGGCCCAGGAGGCGTCGAAGGCGATCCAGAGCGAGCTGAACGGCCATGGGGCGGCCGCGGCCGCGAAGCCGCGCCCGCTGGCCAAGCCGCCGGTGCGCAAGCTGGCCAAGGACCTGGGTGTCGACCTGGCGACGGTGATCCCGTCCGGCCCGGACGGCATCATCACGCGCGAGGACGTGCACGCCGCGGTGACCCCGCCGCAGCAGGCCCCCGAGCCGGTGACGGCACCGCCCGTCACCCCGGTGGCCGCTCCCGCGGCGCCGGCGGCGTCGTACGACGCGGCGCGCGAGACCCGGATCCCGGTCCGGGGTGTGCGCAAGGCGACGGCCGCGGCGATGGTCGGCTCGGCGTTCACCGCGCCGCATGTCACCGAGTTCGTGACGGTCGACGTGACCCGCACGATGAAGCTGGTCGAGGAGCTCAAGCAGGACAAGGAGTTCCAGGGGCTGCGGGTCAATCCGCTGCTGCTGATCGCCAAGGCGCTCCTGGTCGCGATCAGGCGCAACCCGGACGTCAACGCGTCCTGGGACGAGGCGGCGCAGGAGATCGTGGTCAAGCACTACGTCAACCTGGGCATCGCGGCGGCCACCCCGCGCGGGCTGATCGTCCCGAACATCAAGGACGCCGACGCCAAGACGCTGCCCCAGCTGGCCGAGGGGCTGGCCGAGCTGGTCGCCACGGCCCGCGAGGGCAAGACGTCCCCCGCCGCGATGCAGGGCGGCACGGTGACCATCACCAATGTCGGCGTCTTCGGCGTCGACACCGGCACCCCGATCCTGCCGCCCGGCGAGTCCGCCATCCTCGCCGTCGGCGCGATCAAGCTCCAGCCGTGGGTCCACAAGGGCAAGGTGAAGCCCCGTCAGGTCACCACCCTGGCCCTCTCCTTCGACCACCGCCTGATCGACGGCGAACTGGGCTCGAAGGTCCTGGCCGACGTGGCGGCCGTCCTGGAACAGCCGAAGCGCCTGATCACCTG
Organism: Streptomyces lincolnensis; assembly: GCF_001685355.1. Lineage (GTDB taxonomy): Bacteria > Actinomycetota > Actinomycetes > Streptomycetales > Streptomycetaceae > Streptomyces > Streptomyces lincolnensis. Next base: position 5,166,600 of record NZ_CP016438.1, read on the forward strand.
GGCGTAACAAGAGGGGCCGCGCCTCCCTCACGGGAAGCGCGGCCCACTCGGTCCTGCTCGGGCGCTGCCCGACTCCGACTCAGCCGAGCTTGGCGAAGCCGTAGTTGAGGAGCTTCTTCGCGTCCGTCGCACGCTGGGTGGCGTTCGTGGAGGCGAGGACCGTGCCGTAGACCGTCTTGCCGTTGCGGGTGGCGGCGAAGACGAGGCAGTAGCCGGCCTCGTCGCCGGAGCCGGTCTTCACACCGATCGTGCCGCTGTAGCTGCCGAGCAGCGAGTTGGTGTTCTTCCACGTGCCCATCGTGCGGGTGCTGCCCGTCTTGGTGATGGTCTTCGCGGTGTACGTCTTGGTCTTCACGACCGCGCGGAAGGTGGAGTTCTTCATCGCGTTGCTGGCGAGCTTCGTCAGGTCCTTCGGCGTCGAGTAGTTCTTGCCGTTGCCGATGCCGTCGAAGGAGTCGAAGTGCGTGTTGGTCAGACCGAGCTTCTTCGCCTCGGTGTTCATCTTGCCGATGAACGACTTCACACGCGCCGCACGGGTCGAGCCCGAGCCGAACTTGTCGGCCAGCGCGTACGCGGCGTCGCAGCCGGACGGCAGCATCAGCCCGTAGAGCAGCTGGCGCACGGTGACCTTGTCACCGACGATCAGCCGGGCGGACGAGGCGCCCCTGGACACGATGTAGTCGCTGTACGCCTTCTGGATCGTGACCTTGGCGTTCAGGTTGAGGTTCGACTGCGCCAGAACGACCTTCGCAGTCATGATCTTCGTGGTGGAGCCGGTGGAGCGCTTGGTGTTCGCGGCCTTGCTGTACAGACCCGCGCCGTTCGCGTTGTTCATCACGTAGCCGGCCTTGGCGACGATCGTGGGCGCGGTGGCGGCCTGCGCGGGGACCGCGGTGAGGGCTCCGGTCGCGAGGACGGCGCCGGCGGTCACGGAGACGGCGGCGGCTCGGCGGAAGCGGACGGACTTGAAGCCGCCCTTGATGCCCGTTATCAACTGAGATACCCCGATGTTGTCGATTGCCCCTGAGGTGCGGCCGATTGAGGTGAGCAAGGAATGTGGGGCCGCAGGTGTGTGACTCGTAACTAGCACAGAAGGTTGTGGGGTTGCTCGGCCGGGGTTGGGTTCTTTACCGGACCATCCGATCTACCCGTCCGTATTCTGGACGGTCGCCATCATGCGTACGTGTTGTATCTAAGCTGTCGGCATGAGCCTGGCCGTCAAGCAACCTCCCGCCGCCGACCGCGTCTACGCCCACGTCAAACAGGGTGTTCTGGAGCGCCGCTACGAGGGCGGCATCCTCCTGACCGAGGGTGAACTGGCCGAGGCCGTCGGGGTTTCTCGCACACCTGTGCGGGAGGCGCTGCTGCGGCTGGAGGCCGAGGGGCTCATCAAGCTGTACCCGAAAAAGGGAGCCCTCGTCCTTCCCGTCTCCGCCCAGGAGATCGCCGACGTCGTCGAGACCCGGCTGCTCGTCGAGGAGCACGCGGCCCGCAAGGCGGTCCCCGCCCCCGCCGGGCTCGTCGAACGCCTGGAGGAACTGCTCGCCCAGCAGAAGCAGCAGGCCGCGGCCGGTGACCTCGCCGGAGCCGCCGTCACCGACCGCTGTTTCCACGCCGAGATCGTCCGCAGCGGCGGCAACGAGATCCTCTCCCGCCTCTACGACCAGCTGCGCGACCGCCAGCTGCGCATGGGCGTCGCCGTCATGCACTCCCACCCCGACCGGATCGCCAAGACCCTCGCCGAGCACGAGGAGATCCTCCGCGCGCTGCGGTCCGGGGACGCGGAGGCCGCGGTGGAGATCGTCCACCGGCACGTCGGCTGGTTCTCCCACCTGGCACGGGGTGAGGTCCGATGACCCGGACCTCAGGCACCGTCCTCCCGGGTGACCCGCCGGGCGGCCGGCGCGCGGCCGCCGTCTGGGGGATCGGCGTCTCCGTCTACTTCGTCGCGGTCATCTTCCGTACGTCCCTCGGCGTCGCCGGCCTCGACGCGGCCGACCGCTTCCATGTGAACGCCTCCGCGCTGTCGACCTTCTCGATCCTCCAGCTCCTCGTCTACGCCGGTATGCAGATACCCGTGGGCCTGCTGGTCGACCGGCTCGGCACGAAGAAGGTGCTGGGCCTCGGCGTGGTCCTCTTCACCGCGGGACAACTCGGCTTCGCGTTCTCCCCGTCGTACGGCATGGCCCTCGCCTCGCGGGCGCTGCTCGGCTGCGGTGACGCGATGACCTTCATCAGCGTGCTGCGGCTGGGCACCCGCTGGTTCCCGGCCCGGCGCGGCCCGCTGATCGCGCAGCTCGCCGGGCTGGTCGGCATGGCGGGCAACCTGGTCTCCACCCTCCTCCTGGCCCGGCTGCTGCACGGCATCGGCTGGACGGCGGCCTTCGCGGGCAGCGCGCTCGCCGGTGTCGTCGTCTTCGTCCTGCTCCTGCTGTTCCTGAAGGACCACCCCGAGGGGCACGAACCGGAGCCCTTCCCGCACCGGGGCGCCGCCTACGTACGACGCCAGATCGCCGCGTCCTGGCGCGAACCGGGGACCCGGCTCGGGCTCTGGGTGCACTTCACCACCCAGTTCCCGGCGATGGTGTTCCTGCTCCTGTGGGGCCTGCCCTTCCTCGTCGAGGCCCAGGGCCTGTCCCGCGCGACCGCGGGCGAACTCCTCACCCTCGTCGTCCTGTCCAACATGATGATCGGGCTCGTCTACGGCCAGGTCGTCGCCCGCCACCACGAGGCGCGGCTGCCGCTGGCGCTGGCGACCGTGGGGGCGACGGCACTGCTGTGGGGCGCCACACTGGCCTACCCCGGCGACCACGCCCCGATGTGGCTGCTGGTCGTGCTGTGCGTGGTGCTCGGGGCGTGCGGGCCCGCCTCGATGCTCGGCTTCGACTTCGCCCGCCCGGCGAACCCGCCCGAGCGGCAGGGGACCGCGTCCGGCATCACCAACATGGGCGGGTTCGTCGCCTCCATGACCACGCTGTTCGCCGTGGGCGTCCTGCTCGACGCCACCGGCGGCGACTACTCCGTCGCCTTCTCCTCCGTCTTCGTCCTCCAGGCCCTGGGGGTCAGCCAGATCCTGCGGCTGCGCAAGCGGGCGATCCGGCGGGAGCGGGAGCGGCTGGTGGCGTCGCGGGTGGAGACGGTGCACGTGCCCGTGTGAGGGTGCGCGGTGCGCCCGGAGCGCTGTCGATCAGGCGGCCGGGACCAGGGTGAGGTACGCGTAGCCCAGCACTCCGCGGTAGGTCAGCCACCGGGCGCGGTGGCGGTCGAGGCGGTCGCGGGTCTCGGCGGCGAGGGGATGGGCGGGGTGGGTCGCGAGCCACACCTCGGTGTCCGCCTGGTAGCCGGACTCGAACTCCTCCCACTCGTCGAGGTTCGCCGTCTCGATCCACTCGGGCCTGAATCCCGCGGCCACGGCGGTGTCGACCAGGCGCGCCAGGTCGTAGTGCTCACCGGCCGAGGCGCCCGGCCACATGCCGGACAGCTCCGCCGGGGTCGGGGTGCGCTGCCAGAAGCCCTCGCCGAACAGCGCGCGGCCGCCGTCGGCCACCAGCCGGCGCAGCTCCTTCAGCGCCTCGTCGGTGTGCAGGGGCGGCTCGGCCGTGCTCAGGGCCTGGCCGGCGCCCAGGCACAGGACGAGGTCGACGGGGCCGCGGGTCGTTCCCAGGGCGGACTCCGCCACGAACTCCGCCCGGTCGGCGAGGCCCCTCGCCGTGGCGTCGCGGCGGCCCCGGGCCAGATCCTCTTCCCTGAGGTCGACACCGACGCCGTTCGCCTGCGGTACGGCGTCCAGGACGCGCAGCATGAACTCGCCCCAGCCGCAGCCGATGTCGAGCACCGTGGAGGGCTTCGCGGCCGCCAGGCGCCGGACCAGGGCGGTGGCCCGGGTCTCGGAGAGGGGACCGTGGAAGGTGAGGCGGGTGAGGTGGGGCGGGACGTCGCCAGGGGTGTCGGTACGGGCGTCGGTACGGGTGTCTGTCATGGGGCGGACGCTAGTGCGGGGTTGGCCGGGGCGACAGCGAATATGCCCGGCCCGGTCCCCTGGGCGAGTCCCTCGGCCGGCCCTTTGAACCGGCGTTCGCAGGCGCCGCCCCCGCCTCCTACTGCGTCACCGTGAAGTTGCGCAGGATCGCCGTCGTCAGGGTCGGGTCGCCCTCCGCCTTCACGCGGTCGGCCACCGCGTCCACGCTCACCCGACCGCAGGCGAGGCGGACGTAGGTCTCCCAGTCGAGGGTGAGGGTGGCGGCGGGGCCGAGGGCGGGAGCGGTTTCGAGGGTGCCGCGGCCCTGGATGTCGACGCGGATGGTGCGCAGGAACTCGACGGGGCCGTGCACGTCGAAGACGACCGCCGAACTGCGCGGGGCCTCGGACTTGGCGGCCACGACCTCGGGGAGCGCGTCGAGCAGCACGTCACGGGCGACGTGCGCGCCGGGGGAGTCGAGGTTGCCGGGACGGCCCAGGGCGGTGCGCAGGTCCTGTTCGTGCACCCACACGTCGAACGCGTGCTTGCGCATTGATTCTTCGAGCGTCAGTTCGCTGCCGAGCGGGCCACGTACCTTCGTGCCCGGGTCCCGGGACTCGTTCCGCAGCTGGCGGTTGCGGCGGATGACCGTGTACTCCAGCTCGGACGTCATCTCCGGTGCCGTGTGGTGGCGGCGGACGTCGACCTGCATCTCCATGTACCGCTGGTGGTCGTTGGTGACGTGGTACAGGTCGCGCGGGAGCGTGTGGATGGGGCGCGGGTCGCCGAGCATCTCGCAGTCCAGGCCGATGACATGGGACACGACGTCACGGACCGACCAGCCGGGGCACGGGGTACGCCGGTTCCACTCTCCCTCCACAAGCGGGGTCACCAGCTCGGATATCGCGTCGATGGAGTGGGTCCAGGCGTCGGCGTAGGGCTGGAGGGTGGGATGCAGACTCACGGAACGGGACCCCTCGGCGGTCGGTGCACGGGCAGGTGTTGGCGGCGTTGCCAGTGGGAGGCGGTGGCTGTCGGCGGGTGTCTTGGAACGCTAAGTTACGCTGCTGTGAGGCACCCCGGCAGTGCTTTCGTGTGACGATCGTAGGCCCGTGTGGACGGCTCGAATGCCAGGACGGTGGTAGTGTGCGCGCCTCTCTGATCCAGATCGCCGTGGAAGAGGGCGAATCCGTCGAATCCCGTCGGCGCCGTGTGGCCTCTCTGGTGCGGGACCAGAACGGTGCCGACCTCGTCGTGCTGCCGGAGCTGTGGACCACCGGTGCCTTCGCCTTCGAGGAGTTCGACGCCGAGGCCGAGCCGCTGCGAGGCCCGACGTACGAGGCCATGGCGAAGGCGGCGAGCGACGCGGGCGTCTGGCTGCACGCGGGCTCGATTCCCGAGCGGGCCCCGGACGGGACCCTCTACAACACCTCCCTCGTCTTCTCACCCACCGGTGACCTGGCCGCCTCCTACCGCAAGATCCACCGCTTCGGCTTCGACAAGGGCGAGGCCGTGCTGATGGGCGCGGGCCGGGAGCTGGTGACGGTCCCGCTGCCCGGCACCACCGTCGGTGTGGCCACCTGTTACGACCTCCGGTTCCCCGAGTTGTTCCGCTCTCTCGTCGACGCGGGCGCCGAGACCCTGGTGATCCCCGCGGGCTGGCCGGAGCGCCGCCGGGCGCACTGGACGCTGCTGGCCCAGGCGCGGGCGGTCGAGAACCAGGCGTTCGTGCTCGCCTGTGGAACGGCCGGGACGCACGCGGGAGTTCCGCAGGCCGGTCACTCGATCGTGGTGGATCCGTGGGGCGAGGTGCTCGCCGAGGCCGGCGCCGACGAGGAGATCCTCACGGTGGACTTCGACCCCGGGAAGGTCGCGACGACACGGGAGCAGTTCCCGGCGCTGAAGGACCGGGTGCTCGGGCTCAAGGCACCGGACCGGTCCTGACGCCGATGCCTCGTGGTCGAGGACCGACCCTGACTTCGCTCAGTACCCGGTAGTCGCCTCCTTCCCCAGAATCGAGTGCACGGGGCTCGCAGGGAGTCCCGGACACCGAAGAATCACGGGGTTGTGATGACTGCGATGACCAGGATCAAGAAGCTGTCCGCGATGGGTGTGGGCGCGGTGGTACTCGCCGGGGGTGCCGTCCTCGGTTTCTCGGGTACGGCCGCGGCCGGTACCTGTGGGGACAACTTCAACCCGAAGGTCCCCGGCGCCAAGGCCCACTGGGAGATCAGCTGCAACGCCAGCAAGAACACGGTCACGATCGAGGGCTGGGTCGAGGACACCAAGTCGGACGGCAAGTGCGCCAAGGTGAGCGCCAACATCAACGGCACCACCAAGCGGAGTGCGGCCGCCTGCCCGAAGGGCGACCGCGAGGAGTTCAAGTGGACGGCCACCGGCAAGAAGATCGACGCCGAGCTGTACACCTACGACGCCTGACGGCGCCGGTTCAGGAGGGCTAGATCGTCCTCCCGTACGAGATCGAAGCGGAGCGCGAGTGACACCAGTGACTCGCGCTTTCCGCTGTGCCGGGCCGATGTCAGACAGAGCTTCTCGGCCAGGTAGTCGACGCTCCACTGCACCGCGGACTTGCTGACGGCGGGCCAGGCCGGACGCAGCCGCTCGATGATCTGCCGGGTGCTGGGCAGCCGTGCGAACGGCGCCTCGCGCAGCCGTGGTTCACAGAGCGAGGCCAGGACGAGGAAGTAGCGGCGGGTCCGGTCGAGCGGGAAGGCCTGGAGGGCCGGGGCCGCCGGGAGGGCGGGAGCCTGGTCCTGGCCCTCCCGGCCTTCCCGCCCGCCCTGGTAGTCGTGGCAGGTCGCCCAGACGTCGAAGTCGATCAGCTCCTGCCCGGTGGGCAGCACCACCCGTCCGAACTCGAACGGGATCGGCGCCTCCCTCCTCCCCGGCCCCACCTTGATGTGCTCGCCCGCGCCCTCCGGGTTCTCGACGAGGTAGGTCTGACACGGGCTCAGATTGGTCAGCGTCCAGTAGGCGCGATACGCGGTGATCAACCCCGCGGTGTGCTGGATCCCCTCGTGCCGGAGTGTCAACCCCCGCTCGTGGTCGCCCGCGGGAACGCGCCCGAAGGCCAGCTGCTCACCGGGCGCGAGCCGTATCTGGGCCGTGGCTGAGCGGCGGCCGCCGCTCGGGGCGTACGGACGACGGTGCCTCGGCACCACGATGACGCTGTGCGCGCCGTTGCTGCTGTACATGGTCGGATATCCCCCGATGTGCCGTGACGAATGAGTGGTCAGCTCATGTCATGCGCTGTCGGGGGCCAGCGTGCCGGGAGGATACGTCGATGGGTACCTGAAACCTTCCAGGGCGCGGTGCCGGGGGCACCGCGCCTCAGGTCGACTCACCGGCGTCAGGGCCTGTCCAGGAGGCGTCAGTCCTCCCGTTCCTTCTCCGCCAGGTGGATCACGCACACCGCCACCGCGATCAGCAGCGCCGGATCCGTGTCCTCCCGGACCACGTCGACGCCGTAGGTCTCCCGCACCCGCAGCCAGCGGCGGGAGACGACGGCCAGCAGCTCACCGTCGTACTCGACGGCGAACTCGCGGTCGAGGACCTTGCCGCTGACGTCGAGCTCGGTGCTGCCGTCGGCGAGGGAGACCCGGTAGTGGTTGCGCAGCAGGGACAGGCGCTTCCTCCTGATCGTCGCCAGCGGCTCGCCGTCCCGCTCGATGACCATCGTGTCGCGCAGGGCGAACATCTTCTGCCGGATGTCGATCAGGACCCGTCCCTGGCGGTCCTTGAGCTCGAAGGTGTCCCGCAGCCGCATCGCCTTGCCGTCGACGAGGAACACCTTCTCGCCCCGGTCGTCCTCGATCCAGTAGTCGTCACCGATGCCGAGGAGCCGGTCGCGTACGAGGAATCTCATACCCTCACCGCTTCCCCGGCGGCCGGTCCGAAACGCCGCCGGTAGGCCGACGGGCTGAGTCCGGTCTCGCGGCGCACGCGCGCGCGGAGGTTCGCGGCCGTCCCCAGTCCGCTGCGGGCCGCCACCACGTCCAGCCGCTCCTCGCCGCGCTCGATCAGCCGGCACGCCAGCGCCACGCGCTCCCCCGTCAGCCAGGCCAGCGGAGTCGTCCCGAGCTGGACGCGGAAGCGCCGGTGGAGCGTGGCGGGGGAGACGGCCGCGCGGATCGCCAGGTCGCCCACCGTCAGCGGCTCCCCCAGCCGTTCCTGGGCCCACGCGAGCAGCGGGCCCAGGGACTCCTCCCGTACGTCGGGCAGCGGCCGTTCCACGAACTGGCGCTGCCCTCCGTCGCGGTGGGCGGCGAACACCAGCCGCCGTGACACGGCGTTGGCGATCTCCGCGCCGTGGTCCCGTCGTACGACGTGCAGGCCGAGGTCGAGCGCGGCGGCGCTCCCGGCGGCGGTCAGGACGCCTCCCTCGTCGATGAAGAGCACGTCCGCCTCCAGCCGCACCTTCGGGTGCAGCTCGCGGAACAGACCGGCCCACATCCAGTGCGTGGTGGCCCGCAGGCCGTCCAGCAGCCCGGCCTCGGCCAGGGCGAAGCTGCCGGTGCACAGGCTCATCACACGGGCCCCGCGCGCGTGGGTGCGCCGGATGGCCTCCAGGACGTCCTCGTCGCGGGGGACGACGTTGTCGGGGCGGCCGGGGACGACGAGGGTGTCGGCGTCGTCCACCGCCTCCAGACCGGGCACACCGGACAGGGTGAAGAAGCCGTGGTTCATCCGCACCTCGGGCGTCGGCGTGCACAGCGCCACCTCGTACAGCGGCCCGGGCAGCCCGAGTTCGGGCCGCGGCAGCCCGAACAGCTCGGTGGCGACACCCACCTCGAAGGGGTTGGTGCCCTCGTCGACGATGACGGCGACCTTATGGGGGCGATGCTGAGAGGATCCTTGCGGCATGTGCGATTTCTAGCACTCGTCCGGCCCGTACGGTGCCCCGCACGATGACCCCATGAATCCGATCTCCCTCTCCGCCGCCCTCGCGTCCTTCAGCGAGCAGTGGAGCCCCCGCATCGTCACCACCGTCAACGACTACGACGTACGCGTCACGCATGTGGAGGGCGAGCACCTATGGCACGTCCACGACCATACTGACGAGTTCTTCCTGGTCCTGGAGGGGGAGCTGCGGATCTCCCTGCGCGAGCCCGCGGGGGAGCGCACGGTCACCCTCCCCAAGGGCTCGGTCTTCACCGTCCCCCGGGGCGTCGAACACAAGCCGTACGCGCCCGTCCCGACCGACATCCTCCTGCTCGAACCGACCGGTACCTCCACCGTGGGCGATCGCCACGACGAGGTACCGGCCCATGTGGAGGCCACGACGGGGCACACGCTGGCGTGACCCATCGGGGCAGACGTCACGCTCCCCAGACGTCTCAGGCGCGTCAGACGCCGTAGCCGTCGCTGTAGCCGTCCCTGCGCGTGGTGTGGCGCCGCTCCTCCTCGACCACCGGGGTGTTGGGCGGCATGACGACCCGCCTGCGGCGGGCGATGCTGCTGAATGTGCTCACGCCGATCAGTCCGACGACCATCAGGATGATGCCGACCAGGTCGAGATTGACCCCCTGCATGTCCCAGTCGGTCGCGAACGTGAGGATGGCTCCCACGGCGATGAGAATGATGCATCCGCCGAGGCCCATGAGTGTCGCCTCCTGTCCGGTCCGGTCGTTCCGGTCCGGAACTGCGGGTACCCCCGTTGTCAACCCCCATGCGGCGGAGGCCCGTTCCGGAACGGACGCTACCCCTCCAGGAAGGCCGTCAGCGCGTTCGCCAGCAGGTAGGGGTCCTTGTCGCCGCACAACTCCCGCACGCTGTGCATCGACAGGATCGCCACGCCGATGTCGACGGTCCGGATGCCGTGGCGGGCCGCGGTGATCGGGCCGATCGTGGTGCCGCACGGCATGGAGTTGTTGGACACGAACGACTGGAAGGGCACGCCCGCCTTCTCGCAGGCGGCGGCGAAGACCGCGCGGCCCGAACCGTCCGTCGCGTAGCGGTTGTTGACGTTGACCTTGAGGAGGGGGCCGCCGTTGACGCGCGGGTGGTGGGTGGGGTCGTGCCGCTCCGCGTAGTTGGGGTGCACGGCGTGGCCGGTGTCGGAGGAGAGGCAGACGGTGCCCGCGAAGGCCCGCGCCCGGTCCTCGTACGCCCCTCCGCGCGCGAACACCGAACGCTCCAGCACGTCGCCGAGGAGCGGCCCGTCCGCGCCGGTGTCCGACTGCGAGCCGTTCTCCTCGTGGTCGAAGGCGGCGATCACGGGAATGAACGGCAGGTCCCCGGTCGCGGCGACGGCGGTCAGCGCGGCCGTGGCGGCGTGCACGGACAGCAGGTTGTCCATGCGCGGCCCGGCCACCAGCTCCTGGTCGCGGCCCAGGTAGGCGGGCGGCTCCACGGAGTGCGTCATCAGGTCCCAGCCGGTGACCTCGCCCGCGCCGATCCCGGCCTCCTCCTCCAGGAACGCGATCAGATCGCCCTCGCGGACGTTGTCGCCGAGTCCCCAGATGGGCTGGAGATGGCGCTGCTTGTCGAGCTTGAGGCCCTCCGTGGACACCGCGCGGTCCAGGTGGATGGCGAGCTGCGGCACCCGCAGCAGCGGCCGGTCCACGTTCACCAGGCGCGTCGAGCCGTCCCGCAGGGTCAGCCGGCCCGCCAGCCCCAGGTCGCGGTCGAGCCAGGAGTTCATCAGCGGCCCGCCGTAGATCTCCACGGCCACCTGGCGCCAGCCGTGCGCCCCGGCGTCGGGCATCGGCTTGACCCGCAGGTTGGGCGAGTCGGTGTGGGCGCCCACGATCCGGTACGGGGTGTGCGGCGCGGCACCCTCGGGGACGTACCAGGCCACGATCGCACCGCCGCGCAGCACGTACTTCCCGCCGGCCGAGCCCTCCCACGCGTCCGTCTCCGAGACCTGGCGGAAACCGGCCTTCTCCAGCCGCTCGGCGGCGCTGGCCACCGCGTGGTACGGCGACGGACTGGCCGTCAGGAACGTCATGAGGTCGTCGGTGTGGCCGCGGTCGAAGCGGGAGGGTGCGCTCATGGGGTTCACCTTAACGACGTAAGAAGGCCCGCTCCCGGCGATGGGGAGCGGGCCTCGGGCAAGCGATGTGCGGCTGTACGGGTGTGTCCTAGAACGCGGCCTCGTCCAGCTCCATCAGGTCCAGCTCGACGCCCTCGGCGATCTTGCGGGCCAGCGTCACGCCGGGCAGGACGTCGGCCGCGAAGAACTTCGCCGCCGCGATCTTGCCGGTGTAGAAGGCCACGTCCTTGGCCGAAACGGCCTTGGTGGAGGCGGCCTCCAGCTTCTCGGCGGCGACCGCGGCGCCCCTGAGCAGCAGGTAGCCGACGACGACGTCACCGGAGGCCATCAGCAGGCGGGTGGTGTTCAGGCCCACCTTGTAGATGTTCTTGACGTCCTGCTCGGTGGCCGCGAGGTCGGTCAGCATCAGGCCGACGATGGCCTCCAGCTCGACGGCCGCCTTGGCCAGGTGCTCGCGGGCCCCGGCCAGCTCGTCGCCGCCGGTGCCGAGCGCCAGGAACTTCTTGATGTCCTCGGCGAGGGAGTTCAGCGCCGCGCCCTGGTTGCGGACGATCTTCCGGAAGAAGAAGTCCTGGCCCTGGATCGCGGTGGTGCCCTCGTACAGGGTGTCGATCTTGGCGTCGCGGATGTACTGCTCGATCGGGTACTCCTGGAGGAACCCGGAGCCGCCGAAGGTCTGGAGCGACTGGGCGAGCTGCTCGTAGCCCTTCTCGGAGCCGTAGCCCTTGACGATCGGCAGCAGCAGGTCGTTCAGCGCCTCCAGGGCGGAGAAGTCCTCGCCCGCCGCCTCCTTGACCTGGATCTCGTCCTGGACGGCGGCCGTGTGGAGGACGAGGGCGCGCATGCCCTCCGCGTACGCCTTCTGCGTCATCAGCGAACGGCGTACGTCGGGGTGGTGGGTGATGGTGACCTTCGGCGCGGTCTTGTCCATGAAGTTCGCCAGGTCGGGACCCTGGACGCGCTCCTTGGCGTACTCCAGCGCGTTCAGGTAGCCCGTCGACAGCGTGGAGATCGCCTTCGTGCCGACCATCATGCGGGCGAACTCGATGATGCGGAACATCTGGCGGATGCCGTCGTGCTTGTCGCCGATCAGCCAGCCCTTGGCGGGGTGCCGGTCGCCGAAGGTCATCTCGCAGGTGTTGGAGGCCTTCAGGCCCATCTTGTGCTCGACGTTGGTGGCGTAGACGCCGTTGCGCTCGCCCAGCTCGCCGGTCTCGAAGTCGAAGAGGTACTTCGGGACGAGGAAGAGGGACAGGCCCTTGGTGCCGGGGCCGTGGCCCTCGGGACGCGCGAGGACGTAGTGGAGGATGTTCTCCTCCATGTCGTGCTCACCGGAGGTGATGAACCGCTTCACGCCCTCGATGTGCCAGGAGCCGTCCTCCTGCTGGACCGCCTTGGTGCGGCCGGCGCCGACGTCGGAACCCGCGTCGGGCTCGGTGAGGACCATCGTGGAGCCCCACTGCTTCTCCACGGCGACCTTGGCGATGTGCTTCTGGACCTCGTTGCCCTCCTCGAAGAGGATGCCGGCGAACGCGGGGCCCGAGGAGTACATCCAGACGGCCGGGTTGGCGCCCAGGATCAGCTCGGCGAAGGCCCAGATCAGGGAGCGGGGCGAGGTGGTGCCGCCGATCTCCTCGGGCAGGCCGAGCCGCCAGTACTCGGAGTCCATGAAGGCCTTGTAGCTCTTCTTGAAGGACGCCGGTACGGGCGCGGTGTTCGTCTCGGGGTCGAAGACCGGCGGGGTGCGGTCGCCGTCCGTGAAGGACTCCGCCAGTTCGTTCTCCGCGAGACGCGTCAGCTCCTCAAGGATGCTCTTCGCGGTCTCGACGTCCATCTCCTCGAACGGACCGGTGCCGTACAGCTTGTCGCGTCCGAGCACCTCGAAGAGATTGAACTCGATGTCGCGGAGATTCGACTTGTAGTGCCCCATGGAAACGGCTCCGTAAGAAAGGGATCGGCGAGGCACTCGTTCCTCGCGCTGGTTCACGTACCAACAAGTAGCTACGATGATGCTACCCGTCGGTAATAAGTCGCAACCCCGATCCACTCATCTGTGACAGGTCACACCGGAACGGTTCACACCGGCACGGTCAGGCTCGCGGTGTACCCCCGCCCGGTGCTCCCCGTGACCGTCGCGAGCTGCTGGTCGTGGCCGTCGCGGAAGACCATGTCCGACTCCAGGGACAGCTCGCCAAGGTTGCGCACGCTCTCGCCGTAGCCGTCGGTGGCGTACACCGTCTCGCTCACGTCCTGCGGCAGCGCGAGCTGCGAGGTGTTCGTGATGGACCGGGCCGCCGTGGCGTCGGCCAGACTGCCGAAGACCTCGAAGTGGACGTGCGGCCAGCGGCCCGGGTAGCAGCCCGGGAAGATGCTCTTGAACGTGACCCGCCCCTGGTCGTCCGCCTCCTGGACGCCGCGCAGATAGTTCTCGTCCGTCACGCCGTCGTTGTACAGGGAGTACCTGCCCTCCCGGTCGCACTGCCAGATGTAGACGGCGGCGCCCTTCTTGGGGGTGCCGCAGCCGGAGGCGGCGTCCACCACCGTGAGCGTGATCGTCAGCGGCACGCCCTCGGCGGTGCCGCCCGCGGAGTCGCCGAAGCTCCTGGTGACGTCGCTGCGCACGACACCGCTCTCCTTGAGGACGTTCACGCCGTTGGAACCGTCGCCGGGGAAGGGGCCCTCGGTCTCCTCCGGGATTGGCGCGCACTCGACGGAGGCGTCGGTGGCCGGCGAGGAGGCGTCACCCGGGGACGCCTGGGAGGAGGGCGCCGAAGCGGCCGTCCCGTCCTCCGACGAGCAGCCCACCAGCGGAACCAGGCTCGCCCCCGCCATCAGCCGGATCATCCGGCGGCGGGCCAGGACGGGAAGGTCGTAGGAGAGTCCCCTGTCGTGCTCGTGGACCTCATCGCCGTGGTGTCCGTGCATGGCTGTCCCCTTGCCCGTCCGGTGCCGTTCCGGTGCGCTCGGTTCCGGTGCTGTTGTCTGACAACACAGACGTTATGAGCGGGGACGGCTAGAACACCAGGCCAGGGGCTGTCAAGTCACTGTCGATCCCCTGTCGGTTTGCCCGCCCACCCCGTAGCGGCCCGCCCCCCGGCCGTGGTCGGTACGCTTGCGGCATGTACGGCTACGACCAGAACGTCGGCGCACAGCAGCAGTACGCCCCGCCGCAGCAGCCCATGTCCGGCGGCAACGGCTACGGCCAGCAGGCGCCGCTCTACCCCGAGCCGTCCCCGCCCTCGCTCGCGGACGCCGTGCGCGCCTTCACCACCGGGCAGATCACCGCCGAGGACTTCCAGCAGATCTTCGCGACCTCGAAGGTCTACTGCCCGCGCGGCGACAACCCCGGCTTCCTCGCCCTGCACAACACCCAGCAGCCGGTGATCCCCATGTTCACCTCGCTCAAGGAGCTGCGCCGGTACGCGGGCAAGGAGTCCAAGTACTTCGTCATCACCGGCGCCGAGGTCATCGACCTGCTCCCCACCGGCTACGGCTTCGTCCTCGACATGGAGGGCGAGCACCGCATGGTCTTCGACGCGAAGGCCGTGGAGCAGATGGTCGAGTTCGCGATGCGGCGGATGTACGGCTGAGCCGGCACCGGCACCGGCCGCGCTCGCGGCCGTATGTCAGCGGGCGAGCCGCACCTCCAGGCCGTCCAGGACGATGTCCAGGGCGTAGGCGAACTTGGCGTCCCGCAGGGCCACCGGGTCGGCGATCGTCTCCGCGGTCACCGCATAGCCCTTGGCCAGATGCTCGTGCCCGTCGACGGCCTGCTGGGCGGCGGGCAGCAGACGGGCGATGAAGTCGGCCTCGCTCTCGCCCGAGCGGGCGACCGTGAGAAGCCAGGCGGCCTCCGTCGTGCTCATGCCGATGACGTACGACAGCACGGCGTCGATCGCGCCGTTCGGATCCTCGAAGCCGGCCACCGCGAACAGGGTGGCCAGGCGCTCCGAGTACGACATCAGGTTCGGGCCGAGATAGGCGAGCCCGGCCTGTCCGAGCACCGAGGACAGCCAGGGGTGCCGTAGCGCCGTCGTACGGAAGGAGCGGGCCGCCTCCGCGACGGCCGGGCGCCAGTCGGGGCCGTCCGACGACGGTACGTGGATCTCGGCGGCCACCTCGTCCACCGCCAGCTCCATCAGCTCGTCCTTGGTGGCGACGTGCCGGTAGAGGGAGGCGGCACCGGCGTTCAGCCGGGTGGCGAGCTTGCGCATGCTCAGCGCCTCGATGCCCTCGGCGTCCAGCATGACGATCGCCTCGCGCACGATCGCGGCCCGGCTGAGCGTGGGCTGGTCGGGCTTGTGCTCCGGGCGGGCCCATACGGACGGAATCGGATGCTGTGTCGCCCTGTCTGCCATGGCACTCCTCGGACTCTTCGGTGGGTGCGGGACTCTTCGTTGCATACGGCGTATGGCGTACGACGTTCGCATCCAGCGTACAGTGATAAGAGGTTGCGAACACTGTTCCGCTGTGCGTACAGTGTTCGCATCGAAGGAACGGTGTTCTCGAAGGGGAGTCCGATGGAAACCGAAGCGCGCAACCCACGACGTTGGTGGATCCTCGTCGTGCTCTGCCTGAGCACGCTGGTCCTGGTGGTCGACAACATGGCCCTGACCGTCGCGGTGCCCGCCATGACCGCCGACATCGGTGCGAGCGCCCAGGACACCCAGTGGATCCTCGACTCCTACATCCTGGTCTTCGCGGGCCTCCTGCTGACCTCGGGCAGCCTGGGCGACCGCTTCGGCCGGCGGAAGGTGATGCTGATCGGCCTGGTGCTCTTCGGAGCGGCCTCACTGGCCGCGTCCTTCTGTGAGGGCCCCGGCGAGGTGATCGCCGTCCGCATAGCAATGGGTGTCGGAGGCGCGCTGATCATGCCGTCGACCCTCTCGATCCTCATCACCGTCTTCGACGAGGACGAGCGCGGCAAGGCGATGGCGGCCTGGGGCTCGGTGTCGATGCTGGGCCTGGTCGGCAGCCCGGTCCTGGGCGGGGTCCTGATCGAGCACTTCTCCTGGCAGGCGATCTTCTTCATCAACGTGCCCGTCGTCGTCCTGGCCCTCGTCGCCGGGCTGACCCTCATGCCGGAGTCGAAGGCGCCCTGGCAGAAGCCGGACCCGCTCGGCGCGGTGCTCTCCGCGGTGGGCATGACCGCCCTGGTCTGGTGGATCATCGAGCTCCCGCAGCACGGGGCCTTCGGCGGCCGGGCGACCCTCACCCTGGTCACCGCGGTCCTGGCCCTGGCCGGCTTCGTGGTCTGGGAGAACGTCACGAAGTCGCCCATGGTCCCGCTGGTCCTCTTCAAGCACCGCAACTTCAGCGGGGGTTCGCTCTCCCTGGCCCTCGTCCAGATCGGCAACGGCGGTCTCCTGCTGGTCCTCACCCAGTACCTCCAGTTCGTGCTCGACTACTCGGCGATGGAGGCGGGCCTGGCGTTCCTGCCGCTGGCGGTCGCGGCGCTGGTCGGCAACGGGGTGGGCGTCAAACTCGCCGCCACCTACGGCAACCGGTGGGTGATCTTCACGGGGATGCTGGTGATGGTGGCCTGCTTCGCCCTGATGGCCACGGTCTCGGCCGACTCCGGCTTCACGGTCCCGGCGGTGGCCCTGGGCCTGCTCGGTCTCGGTGCGGGTCTCGCGATGCCGGCCGCGGTCAACGCGCTGATGGGCACGATCCCCGAGGACAAGGCGGGCGTCGGCTCGGCCCTGAACGACACCGTCCAGCAGGCCGGTACCGCCCTCGGGATCGCGATCCTCGGCTCGCTGCTGTCGAGCGGGTTCGCGTCCAGGATGCCGGCCGGGGTGCCCGAGGAGGCCCGGCACTCGATCGCGGGGGCGCTGGCCGCCGCCGACGGCGACGCGGGGCTGGTGCGCGCGGCCCGCGAGGCCTTCACCGCCTCCATGTCCATGACCTTCGCGGTGAGCGCGATCGGTGTCCTGGTGGCGGCGGTGCTGGCGGCGCTGGTGATGCGGGACGGGAAGGGTGGGAGAGGTGCTGGCGGTGACCGGGCCGGGGCGGCGGCGGCCGGCGAGAACGACGCGAAGAAGGCGGAACTCGTCGCCTGATCCGCTCGGGTCCAGTTGGATGAAGGTCGGGGTTCCTGTGAGGGGGCCCTGACTTTTCTGTGGGAATGCCTCCCGGACTTTCGTCGTTGGGGGTGGCAGAAAGTTCAACGCTCAACTAAACTCGGAGCACGAGGAGGTACCGACATGCCTGCAGTGACCGTCGAGAACCCGCTGACGCTGCCGCGCGTCGCCGCACCCGCCGACGCCGTGGCCCGTCCCGTACTCACCGTCACGACCGCTCCGAGCGGTTTTGAGGGCGAGGGCTTCCCGGTGCGACGGGCGTTCGCCGGGATCAATTACCGGCATCTGGATCCGTTCATCATGATGGATCAGATGGGGGAGGTGGACTATGCGCCGGGTGCGCCGAAGGGCACCCCTTGGCATCCGCACCGCGGCTTCGAGACCGTCACCTACATCATCGACGGCATCTTCGACCACCACGACTCCAACGGTGGTGGCGGCACCATCACCAACGGCGACACCCAGTGGATGACGGCCGGCGCGGGGCTGCTGCACATCGAGGCGCCGCCGGAGCACCTGGTCATGTCCGGCGGCCTCTTCCACGGCCTCCAGCTGTGGGTGAACCTCCCCGCCAAGGACAAGATGATGGCGCCGCGGTACCAGGACATCCGGGGCGGGAACGTGCAGTTGCTCGCCTCTCCGGACGGTGGCGCGCTCCTGCGGGTCATCGCCGGTGAGCTGGACGGCCATGCCGGTCCCGGTATCACCCACACCCCGATCACGATGATCCACGCGACGCTGGCGCCGGGGGCGGAGCTGACCCTGCCGTGGCGCGAGGACTTCAACGGACTGGCGTACGTGCTGGCGGGCCGGGGTGCGGTGGGTGCCGAGCGGCGGCCCATCCATCTGGGCCAGACCGCCGTCTTCGGCGCGGGTGGCTCCCTGACCGTCCGCGCGGACGAGCAGCAGGACTCCCACACGCCGGACCTGGAGGTCGTCCTCCTGGGCGGCCGGCCGATCCGTGAGCCGATGGCGCACTACGGGCCGTTCGTGATGAACACCCGTGAGGAGTTGCAGCAGGCGTTCGACGATTTCCAGAAGGGCCGGCTGGGGACGATCCCCGCGGTTCATGGAATGACTGAGGGCGGGCTGTAGGTCCGGTACGGTACGACAAGGCCCGAAGCCGCAAGTTGGAGTTGCGACTTCGGGCCTGTTTTCGTGGGGTGCTCGTCGCTACGGCAGGACGTAGACCGGTGCGCCGTCGGGGGTGCATCCCGCCTGGCGCATGCAGCCCCTTCTGAGCAGCATGCGCAGGCAGTCGTGGACCCGCTCGCGCGGCAGGCCGGTGCGGTGGGCGATCTCCGTCACGGTGTGGTGGGCGCCGCCGTTGAGCAGAGTCGGGGCCAGGTAGGCGGCGACCGCGTGGACGTCCTCGGTGACGACGAGGTTCTTCTCCTTCCAGGACGCGAGAAGTTCCTGAGGTGTCAACTTCGAGGCCGGCCGGTTCTCCGGACGGGGCCTAAGGGACTCGGCGATGTCCTTCAGGCTGCCGCTGATCTGCCGTAGCAGGTCATTGCGCTCTCCTGCGAGAGCCGACTGCATCTCGTCCGCCTCAAGGTTGCGCTGTTCGAGACGGACGATGGCGTCGGCGACCTGTTGGGGCATGACGTAGGCGGGGGCGCCGGTGCCGGGGATCTGCGCGGGGGACGGTTCCAGGGAGTAGGAACCGTCGCGCTGGACGGTGGCGATGACTTCGGAGGCCCAGGCCTTGAAGGGCTGAGCCGATGGTTTGGTGCAGCCGTTGACCAACCGGATCAGACCCTGGAGGTCCACGAGATTCATGTCTCGGCGCCACTCCCGACCTGCGGGAATGCCGAGACCGTGCCCTCCAGTTACGGTCTCGAGAATCTCTCGGTGCTCTGCGGGGACATGGTCCGCCAGAGTCTTCCGGGGGTTGCTGTACCCCAGTTCCTTGAGTACATCCGCGACGGGGAACCAGTGCGTCCCGTCCGGCATCGTCAGCCTCCGCATCCGCGCCCCCGTGGCCGCGTACACGAAGTCATTGATGTCGATCGCGTCCTGCTGCTGTTCCTTGTTGTTCTGCTCGTACATCGAGCATCACCTCCGCTCAGGAAGCTAGGCAGCAGAGGATGCAACTCGTGTCCGAAGCAAGCATGTTCACCCGATATGGGGAAGAGGCAGGCGTCTGAGGGACGCGGCGCGAGGGTCGGCCGATTGGTTACTCCGGCAGGGACAGGTCCGAAGGGTCCGCCGTCGACTCGTAGAGCTCGAACCAGATGCTCTTGCCCTCGCCGCGGGGGTCCACGCCCCACGCGTCCGCGAGGAGTTCGATGAGCATCAGGCCGCGCCCGGAGGAGGCCAGTTCGCCGGGTCTGCGTTTGTGGGGGAGGTCGTCGCTGGTGTCGGTGACCTCCACTCGCATACGGCGGTCGCCAGGGCCGCCCCGTACCTCGGCCAGGAGGAGGGCGTCGGTGTCGGTGTGGACGAGGACGTTGGTGAGCGTCTCGGACAGGAGGAGGACCGCGGAGTCGACCTGGTCCGCCGAGGCCCAGTCGTGCAGCAGCTCGCGCAGTTGCTGGCGGGCCACCGCCACCCGCTCCGGCTCGGCCTGGGCGACCGAGAGCATCGTGCGGCGGACGGTCGGGCGGACCGTCACCGGCTCGCCGCAACCGCAGCCGTCCCCCTCCCGGCACAGCAGCAGGACGGCTATGTCGTCCTCGCGACGGTCCACGAGCGGGCCGGTGGTGTGGTGGGAGGAGGGGCCGTGCACGGCCTGGACCAGGGCGTCGGCCAGTTCCTCCAGGTCGCCCTGGTGGTCTTCGAGGATCGAGCGGATGCGCTTCCAGCCGGTCTCGATGTCGTGGCCGCCGGTCTCGATCAGACCGTCGGTGCACAGGAGGAGCGTTTCGCCGGGTTCGAGGGTGATCCGGGTGGTGGGGTAGTCGGCGTCCGGGTCGATGCCGAGGGGCAGGCCGCCGGCCGTCGGACGGTTCAGGACCGTGCCGTCCGCCATCCGGATCGCCGGGTCGGGGTGGCCGGCGCGGGCGACGTCCAGGATGCCGGTCGTGGGGTCGGCCTCGATGTAGAGGCAGGTCGCGAAGCGGAGGTCGGCGAGGAGGTCGTCCCTGGCGCCGACACCAACACCGGCTCCAACACCAACACCGGCACCAGATCCGACACCAGCACCGGCACCCGCCCCGCTTCCGCCCCCCGACGTCCCCCCACCGCCCTCCCCCTCCCGGTAGCCGTCCGTCATCCCGTGCAGGAAGCGGGAGGCCCGGGAGAGGACCGCGTCGGGCCGGTGGCCCTCCGAGGCGTAGGCGCGCAGGGCGATGCGGAGCTGGCCCATCAGACCGGCCGCCCGGACGTCGTGGCCCTGGACGTCGCCGATGACCAGGGCGAAGCGGCCGTTGGGCAGCGGGATCATGTCGTACCAGTCGCCGCCGACCTGGAGGCCGCCGCCGGTGGGGACATAGCGGGCGGCCACGCTCATGCCGGGTATGCGAGGGCCGAGCTTGGGGAGCATGGAGCGCTGGAGGCCGTCGGTCAGCTCCCGTTCCGACTCGGTGACGCCCGCGCGGGACAGGGCCTGCGCGAGCATCCGGGCGACGGTGGTCAGGACGGAACGCTCGTCGGGGGTGAAGGCCACCGGGTAGGTGAAGGCCGCCATCCAGGCGCCCAGGGTGCGGCCGGCCACGATCAGGGGCAGGAACGCCCAGGACTGCCGGCCGAAGTCCTGCGCGAGGGGCCAGGTCGCCGGGTAGCGGGACTTGTACTCCTCGGGGGAGGAGAGATAGACGGCGCGGCCGGTGCGGACGACCTCGGCGGCCGGGTAGTCCGTGTCCAGGGCCATGTGGGAGAAGGGGCCCTCGTCGCCGTGCCGGTGTCCGTGCTGGCCGATGATCGTCAGACGGTCCCCCGCCAGGCCGAAGACGGCCAGGCCGTCCGGCGAGAACCCGGGCATGGACAGGCCGGCGGCGACCCGCAGCACCTCGGCCGTGGAGCGGGCCTCGGCCAGGGCGCGCCCCGCGTCCAGCAGGAACGCCTCGCGGGAGCGGCGCCAGTCACCGGTGACCGGGGTGCGGGCCGCGCTGCCCGGGGAGGGTTCGGTGACCTCCTGGAGGGTGCCGAACAGGGCGTACATCCCGCTGGCCGGGTCGACGACCGGCTTGGAGCGGCTGCGGACGGTGCGGATCACCCGGCCCCGTTCGTCCATGACCCGCAGCCGGGCCTCGGCGAGGGTGCCCTCGGCGACGGCGAGATGGACGATGCCGTCGATCTCGTTCCAGTCGACGGGGTGGAAACGGGCGCGGGCCTGGGCCTCGGTCAGGGTGACCTGCTCGGCGGGCAGCCCCATGAGCCGCGCGGCCTCGGCGTCCAGCATGACGAGTTCCGCGTCGTTGTCCCAGCGCCACAGACCGGTCGCGAGGGCGGCGAGTACCTGCCCCACGGCGGGCAGGGGCTCACCAGTGCGCATTGGCCCACTGTAGGAAAGTCTTGTCCAGAACGGCCACCCATGTCCGTGGGCATTAATGGTGGGGAGTCCGGCTTGGGGCGGCCGGTACCCTTGGGATGCCGGGCACAGCGGCCCGTTCCCGTCGAGGAGAGCACCCTCGGCAGACCACAAAACGAAGGACGATGAACGACGATGCATCGGTACAGGTCCCACACCTGCGGCGAGCTCCGCGCCTCTGACGTCGGCACCGACGTCCGGCTGAGTGGCTGGCTGCACAATCGGCGCGACCTGGGCGGCATCCTCTTCATCGATCTGCGCGATCACTACGGCATCACGCAGCTGGTCGCCCGCCCGGGCACGCCCGCCTACGAGGCCCTCGACAAGCTCACCAAGGAGTCGACGGTCCGTGTAGACGGCAAGGTTGTTTCACGTGGAACCGAGAACGTGAACCCGGACCTGCCCACCGGTGAGGTCGAGGTCGAGGTCGGCGAGGTCGAGCTGCTCGGTGCCGCCGCCCCGCTGCCGTTCACGATCAACACCGAGGACGGGGTCAACGAGGAGCGGCGCCTGGAGTACCGCTTCCTGGACCTGCGCCGCGAGCGCATGCACCGCAACATCATGCTGCGTACGGCGGTCATTTCCGCGATCCGGCACAAGATGGTGGCCCTCGGCTTCAACGAGATGGCGACCCCGATCCTGACGGCGACCTCTCCCGAGGGCGCCCGTGACTTCGTGGTCCCCTCCCGTCTGCACGCGGGCCGGTTCTACGCGCTGCCGCAGGCCCCGCAGCAGTTCAAGCAGCTGCTGATGATCTCGGGCTTCGACCGCTACTTCCAGATCGCGCCCTGCTTCCGTGACGAGGACGCGCGCGCGGACCGTTCGCCGGGCGAGTTCTACCAGCTCGACGTCGAGATGAGCTTCGTGGAGCAGGAGGACGTCTTCCAGCCGATCGAGAAGCTCATGACCGAGCTGTTCACGGAGTTCGGCGGCGGCCGGGAGGTCACCTCGCCGTTCCCGCGGATCCCGTTCCGTGAGGCGATGCTGAAGTACGGCTCCGACAAGCCGGACCTGCGCGCCCAGCTGGAGCTGGTCGACATCACCGACATCTTCGAGGGCTCGGAGTTCAAGGCGTTCGCCGGCAAGCACGTGCGCGCGCTTCCGGTGCCGGACGTCTCCGGCCAGCCCCGCAAGTTCTTCGACCAGCTCGGCGAGTACGCGGTGGAGCAGGGTGCGAAGGGCCTGGCCTGGGTGCGGGTCGCCGAGGACGGGTCGCTCACCGGCCCGATCGCGAAGTTCCTCACCGAGGAGAACGTCGCCGAGCTGACCAAGCGGCTGTCCCTGGCCGCCGGTCACGCCGTGTTCTTCGGCGCGGGCGAGTTCGACGAGGTCTCGAAGATCATGGGCGCGGTCCGTGTCGAGGCCGCCAAGCGTGCCGGGCACTTCGAGGAGAACGTCTTCCGGTTCTGCTGGATCGTCGACTTCCCGATGTTCGAGAAGGACGAGGAGACCGGGCGGATCGACTTCTCGCACAACCCGTTCTCGATGCCCCAGGGCGGCATGGACGCGCTGGACCACCAGGACCCGCTGGACATCCTGGCCTGGCAGTACGACATCGTCTGCAACGGCGTCGAGCTGTCCTCCGGCGCGATCCGGAACCACGAGCCGGACATCATGCTCAAGGCCTTCGGTATCGCGGGCTACGACGAGGAGACCGTCGAGCGCGAGTTCGCCGGCATGCTGCGCGCCCTGCGCTTCGGCGCCCCGCCGCACGGTGGCATCGCCCCCGGCGTCGACCGCATCGTGATGCTGCTCGCCGACGAGCCGAACATCCGCGAGACGATCGCCTTCCCGCTCAACGGCAACGCCCAGGACCTGATGATGGGCGCGCCGACGGAGCTGGACGAGACCCGGCTGAGGGAGCTGCACCTGACGGTGCGCAAGCCGCAGCCGAAGTAGGCGGCGGACAGCCCGAAGCGAGGCTTCTTACGCGGTGCTGAGGCCCCGGGACGCAAGTCGTCCCGGGGCCATCGCGTGCGTGCGGAGCGTCGTGCACGCATTGTCATGTACCCGTTACCCATGTGATCACAGGAGTGTGACCTTCCGCAGGCGAGGGTGTTCGCCTGCGTGATCACGAACCGAGTGGGGGAACGCCGAAGTGAAGCGACTGAAGACCACGATCGGGCTGGTGACGGGTGCCGCGGCCGCCGTCGTCCTGGCCGCCGGGCCGGCCAATGCCATCAGCATCTGGATGTCCACCTCCGACAACGCGGGTTCGGGCTACTTCCAGAACTACGACGACACCATCGGCGTCTCCGACACACAGGGCGACGGCATGAGCACGGTCACCCGCTGGGAGACCGACTACGGCCGCTCCGGCACCTGTGTGGACTCCAACGGCGCCGACAACGGCTACAAGGTGTGCGACTACGACTTCGACGAGGACGGCTACGGGCGCATCAAGGTGTGCCTGCGCGACTACAGCAACGACATCGGCTGGATCAACTGCTCCACGTGGAGCGACTGGCACCCGGTCCGCGGTTTCGTCCGCTAGGACCATCAGGAGGGCCTCAGGTCCTGTCCACCGTCGTTTCCGAGCCACTTTCGAACGCAGGGCTCTTGCCCAGCTCTTACCCATCCCGCTGACAGGTGCCGCCCCTAGCTTCGCTGTCCATGACGGGAAACCAGACGGCCGAAGGGCCGAAACACAAGCGGGATCTGACGCGCCGCAAGGTGGTCGTGGCGGGCGGCGCGGCGGTGGTCGCCGTGGGGGCCGGTAGCGCTCTGGCGATGACCGCCTCCGCGGACGAGACGGGCTCGACGACGGCGAGGCCCACGTCGAGTTCCGGGTCGAGCGGCGCGGAGGTCTGTTACCGGCTCACCTCGGAGACCACCGAGGGGCCCTACTACATCGACGCGGACAAGATCCGCCGGGACATCACCGAGGACAAGGAGGGTATTCCGCTCACCCTCGACCTCAAGGTCGTCGACTCCGAGACCTGCAAGCCGATCGCCGACGCGGCCGTCGACATCTGGCACTGCGACGCGCTCGGCATCTACTCCGGTTACGAGGACGCCTCGACCGGCGGTGGCGGCACGCCTCCCACCGGCGCGCCCACCGGCGCCCCCACGGACACCCCCTCCGGCACCCCGACCGGTGAGCCGCCGTCGGGCGCGCCGACCGGAGGGACCGGCGGGGTCCATGAGGAGCCCACCGACGACGAGCGGTATCTGCGCGGCACCTGGAGGACCGACCGGCAGGGCCGGGTCACCTTCAGGACGATCTTCCCGGGCTGGTACCGGGGCCGCTGCGTCCACATCCACACCAAGGTGCATGTGGACGGCGAGTGGACCGACGCCGGTTACGAGGGCGGGCACTCCTGCCACACCGGCCAGTTCTTCTTCGACGAGGAGTCCGTGCTGGCCTCCGCCGAGGTCGAGCCGTACTCCACCAGCACCACCGAGCGCACCACGCTCACCGAGGACACCATCTACGACCAGAGCGGCGCCGCGGGCGGTCTCCTGAAGCTGAAGTACAACCGGAAGAACATCGCCAAGGGGGTCGTCGGCTCCCTCACGATGGGTGTCGATCCCGAGGCGACCAACACCGGCGGCGGCACCTGACCCGCTGACCCGCTGACCCGCTGACCCGCTGACCCGCTGACCCCGTGGTCCGGGTCGATGGGTGCGCGCGATGACCGCACGTTCACATATGTGGAGCTTCGCCCAGCCCATTGACCCGGAACACGGGCCTCCGTAAGGTCCCGAGGTGCCCGCGTACGTGATTGCTGTTCACGTATGTGCACCATGAGGGAGACAACGATGTCAGAAGTCGTGATACCAGACGCCGAACGCCGGGCCGTCACCAAGTTCCTGCGCCGCATGCTGCCGCTCCTCGTCCTGATGCTGCTGGTCAACCAGATGGACCGGACGAACGTCGGCTTCGTGCAGGACGAACTCAGGGCCGACGTCGGGGTGAGCGCCACCGCCTACGGCCTCGGCGCGGGCCTCTTCTTCATCGGCTACGCGCTGTTCGAGGTGCCCAGCAACATGCTCCTGGAGCGCTTCGGCGCCCGGGTGTGGCTGACCCGCATCATGATCACCTGGGGTCTGGTGATCGTGGCGATGTGCTTCATCCACAACGTCACGATGTTCTACGTCCTGCGCTTCCTGCTCGGTGTCGCGGAGGCGGGCTTCTTCCCCGGTGTGCTCCTCTACTTCACCCAGTGGCTGCCCGACTCCAGCCGCGGCCGGGCCAACGCGATCTTCCTCGGCGGCTCGGCCACGGCGTACATCGTGACGGGGCCCATCACCGGGGCGCTCCTCGAAATGCACGGCGTGGGCGGATTCGCCGGCTGGCGCTGGATGTTCGTGCTGGAGGGCGTCTTCTCGATCGTCGTCGGGATCGTCGCCGGGTTCTTCCTGGTCTCGCGCATCGAGGAGGCGGGCTGGCTCACGCGGGAGGAGAAGGACGCGCTGGCCTCGGCGGTCGCCCGGGACGAGGAGGCCCGCACCCGGGCGCCCAAGGTGTCCCGCCTCAAGCTCATCCTGCACCCGCAGGTCGCCCTGCTGACCGGTGTCTTCTTCGCGATGGCGCTCACCGGGTACGCGATCACCTTCTGGCTGCCGAGCCTGGTCGACGACATCGGCGGACTCTCGCCGTTCCAGGTCGGACTGCTCTCGGCCATCCCGTGGATCTGCGCGGTGATCGCGATGTACACGGTCAGCCACTACACCGACAAGGCCCCCGACCGCCGCCCCTACCTCGCGATCGCCCTGGTCCTGTCGGCCGTCGGCACCTTCCTGGCCACCCTGGGCTCCCCCTGGTTCGGCCTCGCCGCGCTCACCCTCGCCGCCGTCGGCGGGAAGTGCGCGGCCTCCCTGTACTGGCCGATGGCCCAGTCCGGCCTCGACCTCAAGATCGCCGCGCCGGGGCTGGCCGTGGTCAACTCCATAGGAAACCTGGGCGGTTTCGTCTCCCCCTTCCTCTTCGGCTACCTCCAGGACACGACCGGCAGCACCAAGGGGGGCCTGTACACCCTCTCCACCGCCTCGCTGCTCGCCGTCATCGGCGTGATCTACATCAAGAACACCCGCGGAAAGACCGGCGGCCTGTCCCGGACCGCCACGGAGAGCGGCCGGCGGCCGGTGGCCTCCTGAGCGGAGGCGGCGCGGTCCGTCGGACGATCCAGAGGAGGCCGTTGCCGCCGATGAGCGTGCTGTCGGCCTGCGTGAGCCCGACCGAGGCGGCCGTGAACAGGCGGCTGCCCGTGGCGGTCGGGCGGGAGGTCCCCCACCGCGCCGGTGTAGTTGTTCTCACCGGCCGCGCCGACGAACAGCTCGGGCCGGCCGTCCTTATTCACGTCCCCGGCCGAGACCGTCGCGCCGGTACCGAGGGCGCCCGAGCGGCGGCCCGGGACGACGGTCACCTGGCCGGCATCGGCCTTGGCGAGGTCCTCGTACGGGGAGCCCACCACGATGTCGGCGAGGCCGTCCCGGTTCAGGTCCGTCACGGCCGGCGCGGCGCCGAAGTCGTCGCCCTTCTCGCTCGCACCCGGGACGCCCGCGGTGTTCTGGGTGATCTGCACGGGCTTCGCGTCGGTCAGGACGCCGTTCCTCGAGCCGTGCCAGATGAGGACACGGCCTCCCAGCGCGCCGTCCGTCCCGTCGGCGTCGGGCTCGTCGGGGTCGCCTGCCACGAGGTCGTGGTATCCGTCGCCGTTGATGTCGCCGACGGCCGCGATCAGGCCGTTGCCCTGCTGGAGTTCGTTGCCGATGAGGGGATCCGCGTAGACCTGGCCGCCGCTCAGTCCGTCGAGACGGGTGGTGACGACGGCGGGATCGGGGACGCCCTGGCGGTCGAAGTCGCCCAGCGCGACGGACTCCACGGAGGGGGTGTTCCGGTTGTACTCGACGGAACCGTAGGAGCCGGACTCCGGTGCGGTGACGGTCCTCTGGGGCAGCCGGAGCGGGCTGACCAGCGGCACGGACCTGCCCTCGCCCGCCACGGCCGCCGACGATCCCGCGTACTACGGCCTCGACGTCTCCGCGCTCAGCCTTGGAGCCGGCGCCGCGACACGGATCGCCGTCGCCGGGTACGACGGATCCGTGTTCTCCAGCGGGCCGTTCCGCCGGACGGACCTGGGGCATGCCGATCTCGGCCGGGTCGACCGGGGGCCTCCGCAATGCATGACCGTTGAGCAGGACGGTGTCAGCAGGCAGCACATCAGGCGGGCTGCGGCGTGTCCCACCCACCGACGGCACCGGACCGACGCCTCGTCAGGCGAGCGCCGAGGTCGAGGTCGAGGCCGAGGCCCCCACGAAGTCCCTGCGCAACGGCATGCCGGACCGGCCGTCACCGCCGGTCCTGACCGCCAGCACCTGGTTGACGCCCATCGTGTTGGTCTCGAACCCGACCGCCGACGCCGCCATATACAGGCGCCATACCCGCGCCCGCCCGGGCGAGGTCAGCTTGACCGCCTCGTCCCAGTGCGCTTCGAGGCTGGCCACCCACTCACGTAGCGTGAGGGCATAGTGCTCGCGCAGGGACTCGACGTCGCGCACCTCGAAGCCCGCTTCCTCCAGCAGCGACACGGTGGAGCCCATGGGAGCCAGCTCGCCGTCGGGGAAGACGTACCGGTCGATGAAGGGGTCCATCCGGTACTTCCCTTCGTCCCGCACAGGACGCCGCGCTATCTGGTGGTTGAGCAACCTCCCGCCGGGCTTCAGCAGTTGATGCAGGATGTCCACGTACTCTCGGTACCGCTTCCCGCCCACGTGCTCGGCCATACCGATCGAGGAGATCGCGTCGAAGGGAGAGTCGTCGATCTGGCGGTAGTCCTGCACCCTGATCTCCACCAGGTGCTCAAGCCCCGCCGCGGCAACACGCTCGCGAGCCAGTGCCGCCTGCTCGTCCGAGATGGTGACCCCTACGACCTGTACGCCGTAGCGTTCGGCCGCGTGCATGGCCATCGAGCCCCAGCCGCAGCCCACGTCCAGCAGCCGCTGCCCCTTGCGCAGAGCGAGCTTGTGGCAGACCAGGTCCAGTTTGGCCTCCTGGGCCTGCTCCAGAGTGTTGTCGGAGCCGGAGGACGGGTCGCCCTGCCAGTAGGCACAGGAGTAGACGAGCGAGGGGCCCAGGACCAGGGCGTAGAAGTCGTTGCCCACGTCGTAGTGGTGGCTGATGGCCGCCTTGTCACGGCGCATGCTGTGCGCGGGACCGCGACGGCGCACCACCTCCTCGGCCGGCGGTGCCGGCGGGAGCACGACACCCGCGAGGCCGAGCGTCCGGCTCACGGTACGCAGGCTGCCGGGTGTGGTCAGCACGCTCAGCGCTCCGCGGAGCGCCGCCGTGCGGCTGCCGGACTCCTCCCGTTCCCACAGCAGCGTCGAGATGCGTTTCAGCAACTCGTACAGGTCGCCGTCGACTTCGAGGTCTCCGGCCACCCAGGCGCGGGCAAGCCCCAGCTCGCCGGGCCGCCACAGCAGGCGCCGCAGGGCTTCGCGGTTGTGCAGGACGAAGGCCGGCCCGTCCTTGGGGCCGGCCGTGCTGCCGTCCCAGAGGCGGATTCCCACGGGCAGGGGGAGACCCAGTACTTGTTCACTGAAGCGGGCCAGAACTGCTGCGGCTGGTTCGGTCATGTGAAACCTCTCAGTTCAAAACGCGGGCCTTCTCCACCGGCCCCACATCGGCCGGCAGCTGGTGGGCGTAGGAGCGGGGGATGGAGAACACCCGTGTGTGACCGTGCCCATCGCGCTGTGCCTTGCGCAGCAGGCCGTCCGCGACATCGTGGGCGGCCTGCTGTCGTCCGGGATCTACTGACTGACTGTCAGCTCTCGTTTGTCGTACGGCGCCTGCGCGCGAAGTAGACCGCGGCGCTGCCGGCCGCCACGACGGCGAGACCGGCACCCGCGAGGACGGGGGTGCTGCTCGACGCGCCGGTTTCGGCGAGGTCTCCGTTCGTGGACGGCTGGTTCGCCCCCGTGTCGCTGCCGGTGCCGCTGCCGCTGCCCGTGCTGGTGCCGGGCTCGGGCGTGGCCGAGTCGTCAGGGGTGGGGGTAGGGGACGGACTCGCACCGGGCACGTCGGTGTCGGCGAGCTGCGCCGCGAAGGCGCCGGCGATCACCTTGTGGCCGTCGGCGTTGGGGTGGGGGTCCTTCATCGTGCACGCCCAGGTCAGCTGGCAGATCTTGGCCACGCTCACCGGCGCCTCGCCCGCGCCGGGCACGTTCACCTGCGTGGTGAAGTCGTCCGAGGAGAAGGCCCCGGCCACGTCCGCCACCTTGAAGCCGGTGGACTTGAACACCTGGGTGATCCCCGTGTTGGCGGCCTTGACCAGGGGTGCCGACTCCTTGGCGGCCTGCTGCCCCCCGGCGCCCTGAAGCCAGGCCCCCAGGAACGGGTTGTGGTAATTCGAGCCCACGAACTGCGTGTTCTCCGTGCCCGCCTCGCGGAGCGCGCCCGCGATCTGGGCGAGGTTCTTCGCCATGGTCTGGCTCCGGCTGTTCAGGCACGCCCCGTCGAGGGTGCCGGCCGGGCCGACGCAGTTGAGGAGGATGTCGTTCGCGCCCACGCTGAGGGTCACGTAGGCGACCTTGCCGCGGTGCTGGGCCAAGGCCTGCAGGGCGGCGTCCAGTTGGGACTTGGCGTTCGGGTAGTCGCACTTGCCGCCCTTGATCAGAGACTCGGTGGTCTCAGCGGTGCAGCCGAGGCGTATGTGCTTCAGTCCGGGGGTGCGCTGCTTGAGCTGCGCGTAGAGATCGTCGGTGTAGGCGAGGTCGGTGTCCTTGTCGACGTCCGGCTGGTAGCCCGTGGTCAGGGAGTCGCCGAGCGAGATGTAGTACGTGGCGTCCTTGCCGTTGGTCGCCTCGTCGGCGATGGCCGGTCCGGGCGTGCTCAACGCGATCGCCGCAGCAGAGATGGCCAGTCCGGGGCCGAAACGCTGGAGGTATCTCATCACTTGGTGCACTTTCAGTTGTTTGTGGGGGCCCGAAATGCCGAACGGCACGGGGGGAGAGAGATGGTGGGAAGCAGCGCAACTCAGCCGCCACGGTTCCCGGGCACCCGAAGAAGGCTTAGATGGGATGTATGCCGCCGATGAGATTGCGGGTTCTGCCCGGGTTCATTTCGGGTGCGGGCGTCAATCTAGGGGGCAGGCCACCGGCTTGGCTGTGGGAAGGCCGACAAAGTGACGGGTCCTTTGACTCGTGTAACTGCCAAAATGGTCCCACCAATTCGCACTTGGTGACGGGACCCGTTGGTAGCCTGTCTGTCGGTGTTCGACTGGGGAGGAATTCTCCTCTCAGAAACAGGCACCGAGGCTGTCTGGTGCTGGTGCTGCTCCTAGGCTGAGAGTGCTCGGGGCATGCGGATCTCCTCCGCGTAGTTGGCCATCACGCGGGCAGGCCGGGGCTGACCGTGCGACGTATGCGCGACGGTCAGGGTGATGGCCCGGGACGGCCGGGTCGCGGTGGAGGGACGGACGTACGCCGTCTCGAACCGGCCGGGCGGGGTGACGCCGTACTACTACGCGGGCGGCGAGGTCGCGGGGCGGCGCGTCCCCGCCGGCTGGTACAGCGTGCCGTGGTGGATGGCGGCGGCAGCGGTGCCCGTCTGAACCGCCACCACCCCGCCGCCCGGCGCTACTTCGCGACGAACTGCGTGAGGATCGCCTGCACCTCGTAGATGTCGACGCCCTTGGTGAAGGTCTTCTGGATCGGGACGGAGTTGCCCGAGACCCAGATCTTCAGCTCGGCGTCGAGGTCGAAGGTGCCGGCGGTCTCCACCGCGAAGTGGGTGATGCTGCGGAAGGGGATGGAGTGGTACTCCACCTTCTTGCCGGTGATGCCCTGCTTGTCGACCAGGAGCAGGCGGCGGTCGGTGAACAGGATGACGTCGCGGACCAGTTGGTACGCGGCCTGCACCTGCTCGCCGGGGCCCAGCAGACGGGCGTAGTCCTGCTGCGCCTGGGCCGGGTCGACGGTGTGCGCGTTGCCGAAAAGTGCCATGGTTGTGGATCCCCCCACTTGTGCCGGTAAGTCACCGGCTTCACATGATCTTCCGGATGTATACCGTCTGCGGGGGAAGTGTGTACAGGCTTGTGGAAGATGTGATCGGAAACGGCAACCCTTCGGTTTCCTGCGGCCACTGACGGGATGACAGCACGTCACCCCATCACCGTAAGGACCCGTTCGTGGCAACCCCCTCGCACCGCCGCTCCCTCCGCAAGCGACGCACCCTCCTCGCCTCCGCCGCAGCCGTCGCGGCGACCGGTCTCGGTGCCTCGTACTTCGTGATGAGCGCGAACGCGGACGCCGTCGACCTGTACCACCAGACGCTCGCCGCCAAGGACGGCTGGGCCTCCTCCGGCACCGGCACGACCGGCGGCACGAAGGCCGACGCGGCGCACACCTTCACCGTCAGCACCCGCGCGCAGCTGGTGAAGGCCCTCGGCTCGGCCTCCGACACCACCCCGCGGATCATCAAGGTCAAGGGCACCATCGACGCCAACACCGACGCCGCCGGCAAGAAGCTGAGCTGTGCGAACTACGCGTCGGGTACGGGCTATTCGCTGACGTCGTACCTGAAGGCGTACGACCCAGCGGTGTACGGCCGCTCCAAGCTGCCGTCGGGCACGCAGGAGACGGCGCGGGCCGCCGCGCAGAAGAAGCAGGCGGCGAACATCGTCTTCAAGGTGCCCGCCAACACCACGCTCGTGGGTGTGCCGGGGACGAAGGCCGGCATCACCGGCGGCATGCTCCAGATCCAGAACGTGGACAACGTCATCGTCCGCAACCTGACCTTCGCCGCCACCGAGGACTGCTTCCCGCAGTGGGACCCGACCGACGGCGACGAGGGCAACTGGAACTCCAACTACGACTCCGTCACCCTGCGCGGCGCGACCCACGTCTGGGCGGACCACAACACGTTCACCGACGCCCCGCGCTTCGACGGCGCCAACCCGGAGTACTTCGGCCGCGAGTACCAGATCCACGACGGATCCCTGGACATCACCAAGAGCTCCGACCTGGTGACCGTCTCCCGCAACCAGTTCACCAACCACGACAAGACGATGCTCATCGGCAGCAGCGACAGCGAGCCCGCCGGCAAGCTGCGCGTCTCCATCCACCACAACGTGTGGAAGGGCATCGTCCAGCGGGCGCCCCTGGCCCGCGTCGGCCAGATCCACATCTACAACAACCTCTACGACGTGACGCCCCTGAACGGCTACGCGGTGCAGTACAGCATCAACTCCCGCGCCAAGGCCCAGGTCGTCGCGGAGAACAACCACTGGAAGGTCCCGGCCGGCGTGAAGGTCGCCAAGCTCCTGAGCGGTGACGGCACCGGCGCGATCAAGGGCACGGGCAACCAGGTCAACGGCACGGTGACGGACCTGGTCGCCGCCTACAACGCCGCGTCCTCCAAGGACCTGAAGACCACGGTCAACTGGACGCCGACGCTGACGGCGGGGCTGGAGTCCTCGGCGAAGAGCCTGCCGACGTCGCTGGGGGCGACGACGGGGGCGGGGGTGCTGTCGTAACGCACGCGGTGTGGGGCCGGGGCCCGGGGCGGAACGGTGCCCGGGCCCATGGCAGAAGGAAGCTCTCCCCCATCTCCGGTTCGAACGTACGGGGAACGGAGGAACGTTCAGGCCGCGGAGGTCAGTTCGCACCAGATGTACTTTCCGGTGCCGACGATGTTCCGGGTGTCCCGTTGCTGCACCCAGCCCCAGGTGTCGGCGCACTCCCGGACGAGCGTGAGGCCGCGGCCCGTCTCGGCCTCCGGGGTGGTGTGACGGCTCGGGCGCGGTGGTGTGGGGTCGGCGTCCCAGACGCCGATGCGGAGGGTGGTGCCTTCCGCGCGGAGCCTTATGGCGGCGGGGCCCTTCGTGTGCTGTACGGCGTTGGTGACCAGCTCGGTCACGAGGAGTTCGGCGGCTTCCGCGAGGTGGGGGAGGCCGTGCGCGGTGAGGATCTGGCGGAGGGTGCGGCGGCAGATGGGCACGGCTCGGGGGTCGTTGGGGATGTAGAGGACGTACTCCCACGGTTCGGGTCCGGATTCGGTTTCGGGCATGGGGCAGCTCCAGGTAGGTGAGGTGGGGTGAAGCGGCTCGCGGGCGGTGGCAGTGTCGCGCCGTCATGGCAGGGCGGGGCGGTGCGCTTCCGGGGCTCCCGGTGTTCCGCAGAGTGTGCGTCGCGTCACTGACGGTAGAGAATAAAGTTAGTACGCCGCAACCCGTTGTCGTAGTCTGGTCACTCGATGTGGTGGAACGGGGAGGCGTAGGTGCCACGGAAGCAGCCGACGGCCCGACAACAGCGGCTGGGACGGGAGTTGCGCAGACTGCGGGAAGCGGCAGGGCTCACGGCGCGGCAGGCGGCAGGGCAGTTGGGCGTGATCTCCGTGACGATGAGCCAGATCGAGTCGGGTGTCGCGGGAGTCAGCGAGGCTCGGATCCGCAGAATGGCCGCTCAGTACGCCTGTGAGGACGCCGAGTTGATCGACGCGCTCGTGGAGATGGCGACGATCCGTGTCGACGGGTGGTGGGAGGAGTACCGGGAGCTGCTTCCGCCGTCGTTCCTCGACCTGGCGGAGCTGGAGCATCACGCGAGCTTCGTCCAGGAGGCCGGCACCACCCACGTCACAGGGCCCTTGCAGACCGAGGACTACGCCCGTGCCGTCTTCGCCTACTGGCGTCCGGAGCTCCCGGCCGACGAGCTGGAGGCGCGGGTCGCCCACCGTATGAAGCGCAAGGCGGTTCTCGGCCGGAACGGCGAGTGTCCCTACACGGCGGTGCTGCACGAGTCGGTGCTGCGGACTCGCGTCGCCGACCGAAGAGTGGCATGTGCCCAGCTGGACGAGATTCTCGGGCAGTCCGAGCGTCCTGGCATCACCGTGCGGGTGATTCCGTTCAGGGTCGACGGATTCGCCGGGGCGAGTGCGGCCCTGTTGTACGCGGGTGGACGCGTGCCGGCACTGGACACCGTGCAGAAGGACACCCCGTCCGGCTCTGGCTTCGTGGATGCGGCCGCACAGCTCCAGTCGATGCGAACACTCTTCCGTAAAGTGGAGTCGGCATCGCTTGAGCCCGCACCGTCGCGGGACTTCATCCACCGCCTCGCGAAGGAGCTGTAGACGTGATCCAGTGGCAGAAGTCGTCCTTCTCCAGCGGCTCGGACGGGTCCTCCTGCGTTGAAATCGCCCACGCCGAAGACTCGTTGCTCCTCCGTGAGAGCGATGACCCCGACCGAATACTGCCCGTCACTCGTGAGGGTCTGTCCGCCTTGTTGAGGGCGGTCAGGGAGGCGTAGGGCAGGATTTCGGCCGTCCGCTCACGTGTCGTACGTGCCGTCCCACGGTTCGCCGAAGGCCAGACGGTCCGGGTAGAGCTCGGCCCACTCCTCGCCGTCGTCCTCGCGCATCACCAGGCCGAAGAGGACGCCGTCGTGGGTGACGCGGAACGGGCGGATCGCGATGTCCGTGTAGGAGCGGCGGGGGAGGCTGCGCAGCAGGGTCCCGCGGTGGACCTGGGCGCGGGTGAGGGGTGAGGCGACGCCTTCTGGGATGCGCCGCTGCTCCGCCCAGGTGCCGGCGCACCAGATGTCCGAGTCACGGTAATTGCCCTCGGTGTCGAAGGTGTGCAGCACCGCATACAGACGTTTCTGCTCTTCCCAGCCCTCTTCCAGCCGGAATCCCTCAGGGAAGGCATACGTGATCGACGCCAGGAACTGACCGTCCGCATACCGCCCGATCGTCTCGGTGCGGTGCTTCGGCTCGTACGCGATCGGAATGACCCCGGGCACTGCCATGGCGCAAACCTTACGGCTTGGCGCGGACACGGCAGCGCCGGGGTGGCCCAGGGCCGGACTCGGGCGAGCCACACCTTGCACAAGGCGCGCAGGAAGAGCCCCTCGAGTCCGGCTGCGCTAGGAACGCCAGGCGGAGAGCACGTCATGTGCGTCCCACACCAGTCCGACTCCGCTCTGGGCTACCTGATCCGTCGTACCGGAGAGGGAAACGACGGCCAGGCCGGCCGCGTCCCCTGTGAAACCGGAGACGGCGGCGGCGCTTTGTGAGAGGGCGGTCAGGTCATGTCGGTCGAAGGGAGAGGAGAGCCATTTCACCGAGCCTGCGAAGAAGACCGTCTGGGCCACCGGTGAGCGGTCGGCGCCGACCAGATCGATCTCGGGGGAGAACTGGCGGTTCCACCAGCCGCCGACGACCTCTGTGTCGGGCCAGGGGAACTCGCCGGAAGCGGCGGCCAGTTCCATCGCCTGACGGATCAGGGGTTCCACGGCCCGGCCCCGCCAGGCCGCCCACCGCCGCTCCACCACCCGGTACGCGGCCTCGGGACGGCCGCGCCTGGACAACTCCTGCGCGGAGCGCAGGGCGGCCAGATAGAGGCGCAGGTTGGTGTCCGCCACACGGTAGAGGGCGGGTCTGCCGGGCCTGGTGGAGAGCGGGGCATCCGCGGCGAGGACCCGCTTCTCGTCGGTGAGGCGCCGCAGGAGGGGGGACAGTATGCCGGACGGCAGCGCGCCGCTCTGGCTTCCCGCCGTCGCCGCGATGTTCGCGTGCGTACGGTCGCCGCTGCCCACGGCTTCCAGGACGCGGCGCGCCTGATCAGGTGCCGGGAACTCGGCCAGCAGGGCGGACTCGGGTACGCCGAACAGGGGCGATGCCGGATCGGCGCACTCGGCCTTGATGAAATCGAGCGCCGGAGTGGAGTGCGGCCAGGCACGCAGAATCCCCGGCAGGCCGCCGGAGACCAGGTGCGCGTCGAGGGCGTCGACCGCGTCCAGACCCAATGCGTTCCCGGTCTCCGCGGGGTCGAGCGGGCCGAGGACGAGACTGTCGGCGCGGCCGTAGAACGGGCGGTCGTATGCCGTGAACCGCTCCATCATGTGCAGATCGCTGCCGAGCAGGAGCAGCAGTACGGGACGGTCGGCCAGCAATCGGTCCCAGGCGGTCTGGAGAGCGCCGTCGAACACGGAATCCTGTTCTGCCAGCCAGGGCAGTTCGTCCACCACGACGATGCTGGGGGAGGTGGGCAGCACGGCGGCGAGGGACCGGAAGGCGTCCGGCCAGTTGGTGGGGGCCGTCTTGGGGACGAGCTCCGGGTCGGCCGGGAGCGAGGACTCACGAAGTTCGGTCATGAAGTCGGCGATGCCTTCGACGGACGACGCGCCCTTGGTCGCGGTGAAGAAGACGTACGGCCGCCCGGCGCGGTCGCAGAACTCCTGCACCAGTCGTGACTTCCCGACCTGGCGTCGGCCTCTTATGGCGACCGCGACCCCGGCGCCCTGTCGGCTCACCCGCTCCAGTCGTTTGCGCAGGAGGGCCAGTTCGGACTGACGGCCTACGAAGGGAGTGGGCATGGCCAGGCGCCTCCTCAATCTATGTAGATCCAGTCTACATAGATTGACTCTACGTGCGTAGGCCGTGATGAACGCGCGATGCACCCAGGCCCCGGGAAAGTGCTTCCCCAGAGCCTGGGTGCGCGGGAGGCATTACGCGGGTTCGCCGCCGAAGCGTTCCTTGTACGTCTCCAGGTCCTCGTCCGTCAGCTTGGCGAAGAGGACCGGGGGGACGGTGAAGGGGGTGCCGGGGGCGACGGTGGTGAGGGATTTGGCCTCGGTCGGGGAGATCCAGGTCGCGTTGTCGTCCTTCAGGGTGAAGGCCTGGCGCATGGCCGCAGAGGAGGCCGGGATGAAGGGTTCCGAGACCACCGCGTAGAGGTGGATCAGGTTCATCGCCGTGCGCAGGGTGAGGGCCGCGCCGTCCTGGTCGGTCTTGATCTGGAGCCAGGGGGCCTTCTCCTCCAGGTAGGAGTTGCCGGCCGACCACAGGGCGCGCAGGGCCGCCGCCGCCTTGCGGAACTGGAGGGACTCCATCTGGGACTCGTACTCGGCGAGGAGCTCGGCGATCTGCTCGCCGAGCCGCGTCTCCGCCTCGCCCGGCTCGCCGCCCGCGGGGACCTCGTCGCCGAAGCGCTTCCTGGAGAAGGACAGCACGCGGTTGACGAAGTTGCCGAGGGTGTCGGCCAGGTCCTTGTTCACCGTGGCCGTGAAGTGCTCCCAGGTGAAGGACGAGTCGTCCGACTCCGGGGCGTTGGCGATGAGGAAGTAGCGCCAGTAGTCGGCCGGGAGGATGGCGAGGGCCTGGTCGGTGAAGACGCCCCGCTTCTGCGAGGTCGAGAACTTTCCGCCGTAGTACGTCAGCCAGTTGAAGGCCTTGACGTAGTCGACCTTCTTCCACGGCTCGCGTACGCCGATCTCCGTGGCCGGGAACATCACCGTGTGGAACGGGACGTTGTCCTTCGCCATGAACTCGGTGTAGCGGACGGGGTCCTCGCCCGAGTCCGCCTCGTACCACCAGGACTTCCAGTCCCTGTTCTCCGGGTCCTGGTCCGCCCACTCCTTCGTCGCGCCGATGTACTCGATCGGGGCGTCGAACCAGACGTAGAACACCTTGCCCTCGGCCGCGAGCTCCGGCCAGGTGTCGGCCGGGACCGGGACGCCCCAGTCCAGGTCGCGGGTGATCGCGCGGTCGTGCAGGCCCTCGTTCAGCCACTTGCGGGCGATCGAGGACGCCAGCTGCGGCCACTCCTCCTCGTGGGCCGCCACCCACGCCTCGACCTCGTGCTGGAGCTTGGACTGGAGGAGGAAGAGGTGCTTGGTCTCCCGCACTTCGAGGTCCGTGCTGCCCGAGATCGCCGAGCGCGGGTCGATCAGATCCGTGGGGTCCAGGACGCGCGTGCAGTTCTCGCACTGGTCGCCGCGGGCCTTGTCGTAGCCGCAGTGGGGGCAGGTGCCCTCGACATAGCGGTCCGGGAGGAAGCGGCCGTCCGCCGGGCTGTACACCTGGCGGATCGCGCGCTCCTCGATGAACCCGTTCTCGTTCAGCTTGCGGGCGAAGTGCTGCGTCAGTTCGGCGTTCTGCGGGCTGGAACTGCGGCCGAAGTAGTCGAAGGCCAGCTCGAAGCCGTCGTAGACCGCCTTCTGCGCGTCGTGCGACTGCGCGCAGAACTCGTCGACCGGGAGGCCCTGCTCCTTCGCCGCCAGTTCGGCCGGGGTGCCGTGTTCGTCCGTCGCGCAGATGTAGAGGACGTCGTGGCCGCGCTGGCGGAGGTACCGGGAGTACACGTCCGCCGGGAGCATGGACCCCACCATGTTGCCCAGGTGCTTGATCCCGTTGATGTACGGAAGGGCGCTGGTGATGAGGTGTCGAGCCATCGGGGGCTGCTCCCAGGTTGCTATGTACGGAACCTTGAAATCGTAGCCGACATGGGTACGCCGCCCGCCTCCCGTTTTACGGGGTGGGAAGCGGGCGGCGTACCTGACGGATTACGGGGGGTTACGGGGGATTGCGGGGGGTTACGGGCGCCAGGTGGCCAGGATGCCCTCGTAGACCTCCGCGTCCGTGAGCTCGCGGGGGGTCTCGCCGGCGAGGAAGTGGGACGTGTTCGGGGTCTTCAGCTTGCGGAGGTAGTCGAAGGCCTTGTTCTCCGGGTCGCCGAAGGCGATGAACGAGAAGAAGACGTGGGGGTGGTTCTTCGCCGCGTCCGTGAGGGCCTGGGTGGCGGGGGTCTTGGCGTCGGGGGCGCCGTCCGTCTGGAAGACGACCAGCGCGGGGGTGTCGGGGGCCGCCTTCGTGTGCTGGGCGATCACTTCTTCCACGGCTACGTGGTAGCTGGTGCGGCCCATGCGGCCGAGGCCGGCGTGCAGGTCGTCGATCTTGGTGTCGTGGTCGGTGAGGGTGAGTTCGCCGGTGCCGTCCACTTCCGTGGAGAAGAAGACGACGTGGACCTTGGCGTTCTCGGTGCCCGCGGGGTCCAGGTGGGCGGCGAGGGCGAGGGTTTGTTCGCCGAGGGCCTGGGCCGAGCCGTCCTTGTAGTACGGGCGCATGCTCGCGGAGCGGTCGAGGACGAGGTAGACCTTGGCGTTGGCGCCGGTGAGGTTCTTGGTGGTGAGGGTGGTGGCCGCTGCCTGGTAGGCGGTGCGGAGGGTTGCGGGGACGGTGTCCTCGGTGGGTGCGTGGGGCTGGGGGGCCGTCTCTGCGTCCTCGGCGGGTGCCTGCGGCTGCGGTGCCGTCTCTGCGTCCTCGGCTTCGCCTTCGGACGGGTTGTTCCCACCCGCACCACCCGTGCTGGCTTCGTCGTCGGCTGCGGGTGGCCCCTGTGGGGTGTCCTCGCCGTCGGCGGCTGCCGGAGAGTCGGTCGTCTCGGGCGCCTCGGCCGTCTGCGGCTCGGGGGTGGCCTCCGTCACCGTCGCCTCCGGCTCCTGCTCCGTGGCAGGCTCCGGCGTCGGGTCGGTCGTGGCGTCCTCGGCCGCCGGGGGCTCGGTGGTGGGCTCCTCTGCGGGCGCCTCAGCCGCGGGCTCCGGTTCCGGGGTGGTCTCCGGTTCGGGGGTGGCCTCCGCCGGTGCCTCCGGCGTTTCCGCCACGGCGTCCTCGACGGCGGACTCCTCGATCACCGGCTTCTCGGCCACCGGCTCGTCGGCCACTGGCTTCTCGGCCACCGGCTCGTCGATCACCGGTTCCTCCGCCACCAGCTCGTCGACCACCGGCTCCTCGGCCGCCGTGGACTCGGCCACCGGCTCCTCGGTGACCGGCTCGGTCGGTGGCTCCGAGATCGGCTCTTCGGCCGTCGCCTCCGAGGTCTGCTCCTCGGAGGTCGCCGGCTCCGCCGCAGGTGTCACCTCGGTGACGGGGGCCTCGGTCGCCGGTGCCCCGGTGGCCGTACTGCCCGGTGGCGTCGGGTCGTCCGCTGCCGCTTCCGCCGGAGGCGACTGCTTGGGGACGGTGATGTTGTCGAAGGCGGCGGCGACGAGGTCGTGCTCCTCCTGGGGGGTGAGGGGGGTGGTGCGGGGCTCGGGGGACTGGGCCGCCGGAGCCGGGGTGGGGGTGGGTTCGGGGGAGGGGGAGGGGACCTTGGGGGTGGTCTCCTGGGAGGAGATCTCCTGCGAAGGAGTTCGTTCCGCACCCTCTGCCTCGGCGGCACGTGCCTTGCGTGACCGTCCGAACGTGTTCCGCAGGAGAGTGAGAATGCCCATGTGCGCAACCCTTCGCGTGAGTTGAAGCCCGTCAATCCCTGGCCAGGACGGACACGTAAGGTTAGCGGCCCCTGGTGGTGATCTTCGGCAGGGGCAGGAACCTAGGGGCTTCCCGGAGTCAAGGGGCACATCAGGACTTCGTCGGGAGCGGTCGGTGATCAAGGCGGCCGGACCGTCATCGGCCTACATCCACCCCGGGTTCACCCTCCGTTCATCGGCGCGCTTCGCTACCGCACAAACGTGCACCTACCGTCCGTCACGCTGGACTCAAGGGGAAGCAAGGGGAGCGTAAAAGTGCGCAAGCAGTTGCCGTTGATCATGACGCCGTCGTCCGAAACCCATTCCGGCGGCCGGTCCGCCCTGACCTGCCGTTTCCGGTGTGGGGACGCATGTTTCCACCCGGCGCCCAACACGTCGGCGAACGAGTACGTCGGTGATGTCATCGCCGGCGCGCTCAGCCGCCGTTCGATGATGCGGGCCGCGGCCGTCGTCACCGTGGCCGCCGCGGCGGGCGGTGCGGTCGCCGCGCCGCGTGCCGAGGCCGCCGAGGCCGCCGGGCAGGCCGTAGGAAAGTCCGGGTACGGGACCGGCAAGGGGGCGCGTGGGCTGCGGTTCACCGCCGTCGCGCCGAACACCGCCGACACCGTGACCATCCCGGACGGGTACAAACAGAACATCGTCATCCGCTGGGGCGAGCCCATCCTGCGCGGTGCGCCCGCCTTCGACCCGGAGAAGCAGACCGCCGCCGCCCAGGCCGGTCAGTTCGGGTACAACAACGACTTCCTGTCCCTGCTGCCGCTGCCCGGCGAGCACAACCGGCAGATCCTCGTCGCCAACCACGAGTACACCGACGAAGTGCTGATGTTCCGGGGGTACGACGCCGCCAACCCGACGCGCGAGCAGGTCGAGATCGCCTGGGCCGCCCACGGCCTGTCCGCCGTGGTCGTGGAGGGGGACCGCAGGAGCGGGAAGCTCACCGCCGTGCCCCGGCACCGGCTGAACCGGCGCGTCACCGCCACCACCGCGTTCCGGCTGACCGGGCCCGCCGCCGGGTCGGACCTGGTGAGGACCTCCGCCGACCCGACCGGACGGAAGGTGCTGGGCACGCTCAACAACTGCTCCGGCGGCACCACCCCGTGGGGCACCACCCTGCACGGCGAGGAGAACTTCAACCAGTACTTCGCCAACGCGAGCCGGACCACCGACAAGCGGTACGGCATCGGCACCGGCGCCAGCGAGCGCAAGTGGGAGCGGTTCGACAAGCGGTTCGACCTCGCCCAGGAGCCCAACGAGGCGCACCGCTTCGGGTACGTCGTCGAGCTCGACCCGTACGACCCCGACTCCACGCCCCGCAAGCACACCGCGCTCGGCCGGTTCAAGCACGAGGGTGCGACGGTGCGGCTCACGCGTGACGGGCGGCCGGTCGTGTACACCGGCGACGACGAGCGCTTCGACTACTTCTACAAGTTCGTCGGCACCAAGCGGATGAAGCACGGCAGCAGCCGGGCCGTGCGCGAGCACAACCTGTCGCTGCTCGACGAGGGCACGCTCTACGTCGCCAAGCTCACCGGCGACTCCCCCGCCATCGAGATCGACGGCACCGGCAAGCTCCCCGGCGACGGCGAGTTCGACGGCAGCGGCGAGTGGATTCCGCTGGTCACCGCGACCGCCAAGGGTGCCGTCTCGCACGTCGAGGGCATGACCGCCGAGGAGGTCTGCGTCTTCACGCGCCTGGCCGGTGACAAGGTCGGCGCGACCAAGATGGACCGGCCCGAGGACATCGAGCCGAACCCGCACACCGGCAAGGTGTACGTCGCCCTCACCAACAACTCCAACCGCGGTGTCGGCACGAACGCCAAGGCCGACGAGGCCAACCCGCGCAACGCCAACAAGCACGGGCACGTCCTGGAGCTGACCGAGCGCTGGAACCGGGCCGACAGCACGAGGTTCGCCTGGTCGCTGTTCCTGGTGGCGGGCGACCCCAACGACCCGGCGACCTACTTCGCCGGGTTCCCCAAGGACAAGGTCAGCCCGATCTCCTGCCCGGACAACGTGGCCTTCGACCCGTACGGCAACCTGTGGATCTCCACCGACGGCGCCCAGCTCGGCTACCACGACGGCCTGTTCGGCGTGGCCACCCGGGGTGAGCGGCGCGGTGAGCTCAAGCAGTTCCTGACCATGCCGAACGGCGCGGAGACCTGCGGTCCGGTCGTCCAGGACCGGCGCGTGCTCGTCGCCGTGCAGCACCCGGGCGAGGTCGACGGCGCCACCGTGGACAAGCCGGCCAGTGCCTGGCCCGACGGGCCGGGGAAGTACGTCCGTCCCTCGGTCGTGGCCGTGTGGCGCGCGGACGGCGGCGACATCGGCGTCTGACGCCCGGCAGGTGTCAAGGAGTGCTGGGACGGGCGGTCGCTTCACCGCGCCCCTAAGGGGTGGGGGAAGTGATCGCCCGGGCCGCCGCCACCTCCTGGCGCAGGGGCTCCAGGACGCTGCCCGCCGGGCCGGTGAGATCGGTGCGGACCTCGTACAGGTTCTCCACCTCCCGTAGTCCGTCGGCCAACTCGCGCAGCTGTAGGGCCACTTGGGACACCTCGGCGGCGGACGGCGGGGCCGCCCCGTGTTTCACCCGTACCCGTGCCGCCGTCGTGGCGTCGACGATGCGTTCCACGGCGACGACCAGAGGCCACCAGGCGGCGGCGCGGCGGCCGGTGGGCGGGGGCTCGGTCAGGGCGCGCTGGAACTCGGTGCGGATGACGGAGAGGTCCCGGTAGAGGAGGCGGCGCATCCGCGCCCGCGCGGCCGGTTCCGTGTCCGTGCCGAAGGCTTGGTCCACATAGCGGGCGGTGTCGGCGACCGCGTCCGCGAGGCGGTCGCCGACGCGGGTGTGCCAGCTCTCGGGCCACAGGAGATAGCCCGCGACGAGGGCGATGGCGCAGCCGATGAGGGAGTCCACCAGGCGGGGCAGCAGCAGGGCGGTGCCCTGGTGGTTCAGGACGTCCGACAGCAGCAGGATCACGGGGGTGATCGCGGCCGTCTGGTAGCCGTAGCCGCGCGGGGTCAGGGCCGGGATCAGCGGGGCGAGGAGCAGCATCACCGGGACGTCCCACCAGCCGCGGGGGACCTGGGACAGGACCGCGGCCGCGATCACCAGGCCGGCGACCGTGCCGAGGGCGCGCAGCAGGGCGCGGGAGAAGACCGAGCCGAAGTCGGGCTTGAGGACGAAGGTGATGGTCAGGGCGACCCAGTAGGAGCGGGGGACGGAGACGATCGACACCAGGGCCTGGGCGAGGCCGATGCACAGGGCGAGGCGCAGGCCGTAGCGCCAGGAGGCGGCGGACAGGGCGACGGTGCGGGCGGCGCGGGCCGCGCGGATGCCGAGCGCGGCCGGGCGTCCGAGCCGGTCGTCGATGCCGCGGGGGTCGACGTCCGGGGAGGCGACCACCTCGGCCGCGTGCCGCAGGGCGTGGTCGACGGCGCGGGCGGTCTCCGTCACCGGGACGGGGACGGAGAGCCCTATGGGTCCGGTGTAGCCCGTCTCGATGGCCTCGGCGAGATGGCGTACGGCCGCCGGGAGCTCGTCGGGCAGCGGCCGGCCGGAGAGGTGGGCGGCGGGGGCGGCCTCCACGACCGGGGTGATCGCGTTCAACTGGGCGAGCAGCCGGGTCAGTTCGGGGCTGCGGCCGTGGTGGCGCGCACGCCGGGCGAGGACCAGGTCGTACGACTGGTTCAGGGACTGGGTGACGGCGTGCCGGGCGGCGTCGTAGTCCTCGCGGCCGCACGCCGCCATCAGGGTGGCCACCGCGCGGTAGGTGTCCGCGACCGCCGTCCGCTCCGGCACCCCCGACCTGAGCGGCCAGGCCAGGAGGGCGAGGGCCAGGACGAGGAGCCCGCCGCCGGTCATCAGGAGTGGGGCCAGCCACCAGTCGCCGGGCATGGCGAGGCCCGCGCCCACCACGGAGTTCAGCAGGAGCAGCAGACCGGACACGGAGGCCACCGCGCCGATCGTCGAGATCATCCCGGAGACCAGCGCGATGCCGGTCACCACTCCGACGGCGACCCATCCGTGGCCGTAGGCCAGGGAGCCGAGGGTGACGCCGACGGCGCCGAACAGCTGAGGGATCGCGATGTTGAGGATCCGCATGCGGTAGGCGTCGGCGGTGTCGCCG
Organism: Streptomyces lincolnensis; assembly: GCF_001685355.1. GTDB lineage: Bacteria > Actinomycetota > Actinomycetes > Streptomycetales > Streptomycetaceae > Streptomyces > Streptomyces lincolnensis. The sequence goes on from NZ_CP016438.1 coordinate 5,211,286, forward strand.
ATGACGCCGGACAGGGCGCCCATGGAGGCGAGGGCGCCGTAGGCGGTGTGGCCGGTGGCGAGGCCGATCGCGAGCGGGAGGGCCATCGCGAGGGCGGCCCGGGCGACGGCCGGCCGGTTGACGGGGGTCTGCTGGGGTCGGAGGTTCCGGACCAGCCAGTCGGGGGGCGTGAGGCCGATGGGGAACTCTCGTGACATGCGCCTATTACACGTCATCCCCGCGCGGTTCCCGCTGGTGGAGTGTGAGGTCGACGAGCAGGGCGCGGTGATCGGTGTCGTCCAGGTCGAGGAAGCGGGCGTCCCGCGCGGAGAAGTCCGGGGAGACCAGGACGTGGTCGATCTGCGCGCCGAGCGTCGGGGCGGTGCGGGCCGGCCAGGTGGGTGTGCGGCCGGATCCGGTGAGGCGGGCCGCGTCCCGCAGTCCGGTGTCGAGGAGGGCGCGGAAGGCGGCGTGGTCCTGGGAGGCGTTGAAGTCACCGGCCAGGACGGTGGGGGTTCCTTGCGCCGAGGCCGCGACTTCCCGCAGCGCGCCGAGCTCCCGCCGCCACACGTCGACCTGGCCGGGCAGCGGGGGCATGGGGTGCGCCAGCTGGAGCCGTACGGCCCTCCCGCGCACGTCGGCGATCGCGCCGGGCATGCCCATCGTGCCGAGGACGGCCGCCGTGCCCTTCAGCGGGAAGCGGCTGAGGATGACCGAGCCCGCCGAGCCGTCTCCCTCTACGGCCTGCCGGTACGGGTGGCCGGTGGCGAGGGACTCCTTCAGTCTCGCGTCGCACGCGGGGTCGCACTCCTCCACGAACACCACGTCCGGGCGGTGCCGGCGGACCGTGTCGACGAGGGCGGGGGTGGCCTGCCCGAACTCGACGTTCGAGGTCAGTACGCGCAGGGTGGCGAGCGGCCGCCCGCCGGGTTCGCCGCTGTGACCGTACGGCTCGATGTACCAGGCCAGCAGGCCGAGCACGGCCACGGCCCACACCACCCCGGCCCACCACCGCGTCAGCAGCGCGATCGCCAGGGCGAGCCCGGTGGGGGCGAGGAGCCAGGGGAGGAAGGCGAGGAGCTGCGGTACGGGGGTGACGGCGTCGGTGTCGGCTGCCCGGCAGCCCACGACGACGCTGACGCCGGTGAACAGCACGGCGGAGGTCCACATCCCGAGTCGGCGCCCCCGCTGGTCGGTCATCGTCCCGAGGCTACGAGGCGCCGTCCACGCGCGCCAGGAACTCCCCCAGTGCCGCGTTGAACTCCTCGGGCCGTTCCAGGTTCGGCATATGGGCCGCCCCCTCGATCACCCGCAGGGTCGAGTCGGGGATCAGGGCGTGCATGTCCTCGGCGTCGGAGACCGGGGTGTAGGCGTCGTCGGCGCCGACGACCACCAGGGCGGGGACCGTGACCCGGGTCAGCAGGCCGCGGTAGTCGGGGCGTTCGGCACGGCCGCGCAGGGCCGCCGCGGCGCCCTCGGCGGGGGTGGCCGTCATCATGCGGTGGACGTGGGCCCTGACCTCCGGGGAGGCGTAGGGGGCGACCATCTTGTCCAGGACCTCGTCGGCGTATCCGCGCATGCCCTCGCGCAGCAGCCGGTCGGCCATGTCGTTGCGGGCCTTCCTGCCCTCGGGGGTCTCGGCGGCGGGGAAGGTGTCGGCCAGGACGAGTCCGTGAACGCGGTCGCCGAACCGTCCGTAGCAGTCCATGGCGATCTGGCCGCCCATGGAGAGCCCGGCGAGGACGAAGGCGTCCACCGCCAGGTCGTCCAGCAGTGTCGCGAGGTCCCGGGCGAAGTCGGAGAGGTGGGTGATGCCCGGGACGACCGGAGAGGCACCGTATCCGCGCAGGTCGGGGGCGATGACCCGGCGGCCGGCGGAGAACTCCGCGAGCTGCGGGGCCCACATCGTGCGGTCGAAGGGGTGGCCGTGGACCAGGACCAGCGGCACTCGGGACGTATCGGCGCCTTTGTCCTCGTACGCGAGGAATATCTCGGAACGGGTCATGTGAGTGACCCTAGATCGGCCCAACCGGTCGGTGCAATAAAATCTTTGCGCTCGGTGCAATGTGATGGGGGAGCTCGTGAACGACTACCGGCGGATCGCCGACCGCCTCGCCGACGACATCGCCGAGGGCCGGCTCAGACCGGGCGAACGACTGCCGCCGCAAAGGGCGTTCGCGCGACGGCACGGGATCGCCGGGTCCACGGCGGGCCGGGTCTACGCCGAACTCGTGCGGCGGGGACTGGTCGTCGGGGAGGTCGGCCGGGGAACCTTCGTACGGGCGAGCCCGGCGGGGCCGGGTGGCGAGCGGGGAATCGTGGAGTCGGCGACCTCTGCGCCCGTGAACCTGGAGCTCAACTACCCTTCCGCGCCCGGCCAGTCGGAGCTGCTCGCCCCGGGCCTCGCGCCGCTGCTGCGCCCCGACGTGCTCACCGAGGCGCTGCGCCCGGCCGCCGTCGCCGGTACCCCCGCCGCCCGGGAGGCGGCCGCCGGACTGCTGGCCACCCCCGGGTGGCGTCCGGCGCCCGAGCGGTTCCTGTTCACGGGCAACGCCCGGCAGGCGATCGCCGCCGCCCTCGCCTCGCTGGTCCGGCCGGGCGGCCGGGTCGGCGTCGAGGCGCTGACGTATCCCGTGGTCAAGGAGATCGCGGCCCGGCTCGGCATCACCCTCGTGCCGCTGGCCACCGACGAGGGCGGGATGTGCCCCGGCGCGGTGGCCGCCGCCCACCGCGCGGCGCCCCTGTCCGCGCTCTACGTCCAGCCGACGCTGCACAACCCGACCTCCCTGACCATGAGCGGCGACCGACGGCACCGACTCGCCCGCACCGTCGAGGAGTTGAACCTCCCCGTCGTGGAGGACCGCATCTGGTCCTTCCTCGCCGACCCGCCCGACGCCGAGCCGCTCGCCGCCCTCGCGCCCGGCCTCACCCATGTCGTCGACGGCCTCTCCAAGCGGGTCGCGCCCGGCCTCACCGTCGGCCTCCTCGTCGTACCGCCGCACCGGACCGACGAGGTGGCCGCCGCCGTCCGCTCGGGCGGGTGGAGCGCGGGGCGGTTCGCGGTGGAGGCGGCCGTGCGGTGGCTGGCGGACGGGACGGTGGACCGGCTGGTCGCCGCGAAACGGGCGGACGCCGAGGGCAGGCAGCGGATCGTCGCCGAGGAACTGCGCGGGTTCCGCGTACGGTCCGACCCGCGCGCCTACTACGCCTGGTGGGAGCTGCCCGCGCCCTGGCGCGCGGACACCTTCACGGCCGCCGCGGCGGCGCACGGGATCGCCCTCACGCCGGGACCCGCTTTCGTGGTGGACCCGCACCGCACCCCGGACGCGGTCAGGCTCGGGCTCGCGTCGGCTCCGGTGCCGGATCTGCGGCGGGCGCTGCGGACGCTCGCCGACGTCGCGGCCCGGGGAGCAGCCGGCCGTAGCGGCCGGTGAGCCAGCAGGTCAGCGCCACCGCCAGACCGAGGGCGACGAGCAGCCAGGAGACCGTGCGCAGGGTGGCCGTGAGGGCGTCGTAGATCGCGCCGGCGGCCGGCTGGTGGGACGGGTCCCGCAGATCGGCCAGCGTCAGATACCGGCCGACGGCGACCGCGACCCCGAGGAGCGCGCCGCCCAGCGCCGTGCCGAGGGCGGTCGCGGTGACCGCGCGGCGGCGGCAGGCGGCGACCGAGATCCCGGCGACCGCGAGGGCCGCGGCCGTGACGGGCAGCCAGAGACCGGCGACGTCGAGCACGTCGTACCCCTTCCGGAGCCGGGCCAGGTCCTCGGCCGGGAGCACCGCGACCTCGGTGTGCCGGACGGGGATGCGCCGCGCCAACGGCCCGTTGTCCTGGGCGAGTTCGTCCCTCACCTGGGCGGCGACCGGCGCGAGGTCCACGGTCACCGCGCGCTCCCGGCCGTCCCGTACCGCCCGCAGCACCGCGTCGTGGACGGCCCGGTTGCCCGTGTCCCAGACCGTGCGGAAGGCGTCGGTGCGGGTGAACGAGCGCACGGCGTCGTGCACGAAGGGCCGCATCGACCGCCGCAGGTCCGCCTCGTCCGCGATCCCGGCCCCGACCGTGTCCGCGATCGCCTCCCGCACCGCGGGATCACCGGCCAGCGGGGCCATCGTCCGGACGTACCGGCCCGTGTCGGCGAGCCCGTACGACACCCAGGCCGCCAGCGCGCCGAACGGCACGAGGGCGCAGGCGAGGGCGATCAGGACGGCCGACAGGGCGTTCCGCGGACGCGAGGGCGAGGGCGAGGGCGACGGGGGCGGTGGGGGCGACGGGGGCACCCCTCAAGGCAAGGGCCTGGTCGGGGCGCGCGCGAGCCGGGGGAACCGGTGATTCCGCTCTCCGGTGGAGGGTTCACCCGAACGGGTGTTTCCTGGTGCTGGGGAGGTTCTGGGAGGTTCTGGGGGCTTCTGGGGAGAAGGAGGCCGATTTCATGCGCAGCACTCCGGCCCTGCGGATCCTGGCCGCGGCCCTGTTCACCGGCGGAACCCTCGCCGTATCGGCGCTGGGTGGTACGGCGGCGGCAGCCCCGCCCACGTACGCCGAGGGGCGCGGTGGCGGCCATCCGATCTGGGGCACCATCGTCTCCGGCACCGCCCTCAACGTCAGAGCGGCGCCCACCACGCACTCCGCCGTCGTCGACCGGCTCTCGCCGGGCAGCCAGGACCGCGTCGAGTGCATGGTCCGCGGCCAGAGCGTCAACGGCAATCCGCACTGGTACTGGTTCGTCGGCGCCCGGGGATGGGTGAGCGCCGCGTTCGTCGACACCGGCGGACGCTGGGTGCCGACCTGCGCGGACCCCTGTCCGCAGTGGAAGAACGGCGACTGGCACAACGCCGACCGGAGCGACCCGAGCTGGAACGAGTCCTGGGCCGTCGCGGCCGCCGGCTCCTGGAGCGCGTCGGGCTCCGCGTCCTGGAGCGCCTCCGGTTCCTGGAGTTTCAGTGCCTCCGGATCCTCATCGGGCGGCTGGGACTGGGTCCCCGTCGGCCGGTGAGTGGAGGGAATGAGGGAGACGCGTGGGCCCCGGCGGTCGAGCCGGGGTCCATGCGCCGTCGTGCGGCCGGTCTGTGTGGCCGGCCGTCCTGTGATGCCGTCGGCCGGTCAGCGGATGCGGTTTCCGGCGCCGTCCTCGCGCGTGTAGTAGCGGTAGAAGAACACCATGAAGACGCCTGCCGCGATCACCGCTCCCATGACCGCCGAACGCAGCACGCTCGCGCCGGTCTGGCTGTAGAGGAAGCCGATCGCCACACCCGCGAACGCGGACTTCACGCCCGAGTGCAGTTCCCGCTGGAGCCGTGGGGCCAGTGTCGCCACGGCGATGCACAGCATGATGAACGCGACCGCGCACGTAAAGCCGAACAGCAGGTTCCAGCCGGTGATGGCCCCGCCGTCGCGCCGGTTGGCCGCGGCCCAGTAGCCGTAGACGAGCCCCAGGACCACGGGGATCCCGAACCTCGCCATCCGGTGGGTCCGCTCGCTGAAGACGTCGGGCGTACGGATCGGCCTGGCCGTGACGCGGGTACGGCGGACACCTCGGGTATCGCGGGTGCCGCGCATGCCGCCCGGCGTGGGTGCCGCATGAGCCATGAGAGCGCTCCTCTCTCTCCTCGCCCCCGACTACCAGAGCACACCCGGGGACGAGGGCCTGGCAAGTCGGGATGCGGGGCTCGCGCGGGCGTGTTTCGCTGGGCGCGTGAGCGGCCGACTGCTGAGACCGGTGAGTGGTCGCCGGAGAGGGCTTGCCCGGTTGCCCCTGCCCCGCCCCGGGACGCGGGACGTCCTGCAACGCCACCAGATGCTGCGGGTGCGCGGGCGCGGCGTCGCCTGGCTGGCCCCGCTGCTCCTGCTGGTCGCCATCGTCGTCATCGACTTCAACACGACCGGCGAGTTCCGGATCATCTCCTGGATCGTGCTGGTGCCCGGCATCGCCGCCGCGATCTGCGGGGTGGGCGTCACGGCCGCCTTCGCCGTCGTCTCGCTCGCCGCGTACTTCGTGGTGGACGGCGCCTGGCCGCACCAGTACCGGATCGGCCTCTCCGACTTCGTCCTCGTCGGCATCGGCGGCCTCCTCGCCACCCTCGCCTGCACGGTCCGGGTCCGCGGTGAGCGCCGCATGCTGCACATGCGGGACATCGCCGAGACGGTCCGCCGTACCGTGCTGCGCGAACTGCCGCCCGGCTGGGGCGGTCTCGACCACGCGGCCGTCTATCTCGCCGCCGACACCGAGGCCCGTGTGGGCGGCGACTTCTACGACATCCAGCCCGGCCTGCACGGCACCCGCGTCCTCCTCGGAGACGTCCAGGGCAAGGGGCTCGGCGCGGTCGAGGCGGCGGCCGCGCTGCTCGGCACGTTCCGCGAGGCCGCCTACCACGAGCCGGACCTCGCGACCGTCGCCGAACGCCTGGAGATCCGGATGCGCCGGCACGGCATCCACCGCACCGCGCTGGGCCGCGAGGACGGCGACCGGTTCGCGACGGCGGTGCTGCTCGGCTTCCCCGCGGGGGAGCGGGACGTCGTGGAGGCCGTCGTCTTCGGCCACGAACCGGCGCTGGCGGTCGGTCCTTCGGGCGTACGGCCGCTGCCGCCGGGGGACGGACTCCCGCTCGGGCTCGGGGAGTTGGCGCACGACCTGCTGCCGCGGGTGCACCGGGTCCGGCTGGACGCGGACACCACCCTGCTGCTGACCACCGACGGTGTGACCGAGGCCCGGGACGGGGAGGGGTGCTTCTATCCGCTCGGCGAGGAGGTCGCCCGGGCCGTCGCCGACGATCCGCGGGCCGCCGAACCGCGGCGGCTGGTCGCCCTGGTTCGCGACGGCACGCTGCGGCACTGCGGCGGGCGGCTGGCCGATGACACGACGGTGTTCGCGGTACGGCGACGGGAGGGGTCCCCGGGTCCCGAAAGCGCCGGAAAGGGACGTTTGCAGTCCTGAGGCAGACCTTTGCAGCCGCAGCGGTTACCGTGCTGACGTACGTGATCGACGGGGGATGGGGAGGGACCGATGCCCGGGACCGTGCTGCTGCTTGCCGCGTCACCGGCGGGCAAGGGCTGTCTGGTGGACGCGGCGTCCGTACTTCCCGTGCTCGCTGCCGTGCCGCCCGCCGTGCTGTCCGGCACGGACACGGCCAACGTCGTCGAGCTCGCGGATCCCCTGGAACCGCAGGCCGTTCTCACCCGGTTGCGGGCCGCCGCGACCGCGCCCGGGCCGTTGACCGTCTACGTCTCCGGGCAGCTGCTGCTCGACCGCCGCCAGCATCTGCCCCACCTCGCGCTGGCCCGCACCACGACGGCGACCGTCCGCTACACCGGGTTTCCCTGGCAGTGGATCCGCGAGGAACTGCGCCTGCGGGTGCCCGGGACCACGACCCTCTTCCTCGACCTCCACGCCGACGCGGAGACCTGGCAGTGGCTGCGCACCCACCCGCTCGACTGCGGGCGCAACGCCGCGGTGTACGGGCGCGTGTCGCCCCCGCCCTCCTCCCGGCGGACCGTCGCCGTTCCCTCCTACATGAAGGCGGTCGCGACGATTCTGCGCAGCGGGTGGCGTCCGCCGGTGGAGCAGTTGCACCAGCAGGCGGTGAGCCGACTGGGGAGCGAGGCGTACGGGGATCTTTTGCTGTCGGTTCCGGGTTCTGTGACGGCGGGGTCTGTGACGCGGGGGTCTGTGGTGGGGGGTGTTCCGGCGGCGGGGTCTGTGCCGTCGGGTGTTGCGGCGGCGAGGTCTGTGACGCCGGGTTCTGTGACGTCGGGTGTTGTGGCGCCCGGTGTTCCGGTGACCGTCCCTGGGGGCTCCGCCCCCAGCCCCCCGTATCGGCCCGAAGGGCCTCGTCCTCAAACGCCGGACGGGCTGGATATGCCCGGCCCGAACGTCGGGGCCCGGGCCGGCGAGCTTGACGTGCCCGGGCCTCCGGCGGCGCCCCCTCAGCCTGAAGCACCCCGGACTTCGGAGACCGGCGACGTGACGCGGGCCGCGGGGAACAGCACCGGGATGCCCCTCCCCGCCGAGAGCACCGTTCCCCGCCCGACGGGGCCGCCCGCCGCCGGTACGATGCCGGGCCCGACGGTGACGGGCCGACACGGGCCGGTGGAGAGCGACTTCGCCGGGCTCCCGGAGCTTGGCGTCCCTCGGCCCGTGGAAACCGACCACCTCCGGCCCGTCGAGGGTGACTTTCCCCAGGCTGTGGATACCGGATCTCCGACGTCCCCGGAAACTCGCCTTCCCCAGCCAGGGGAAGCCGCCCCTCGGGCCGCCGAACTCGACGTGCCCGGACCTTCGGCGGCGTCCCCTCGGCCTGCGGAGCCTGAAGCACCCCGGACTTCGGAGACCGACGAAGACGAAGCGTGCCCGCTCGCCGCCGGCGTGCTCCTTCCGCCCCAGGCCCTTGAGCCCAGCGCACCATTGCCTCGCGAGCCGATCGCGTCCCTTCCGCCTGAGCCCGACGACCTCCAGCCGCCCGAGCCGAGCACGCCGCTGCCGCCCGGGGCCGGGGAACTTCAGTCACCTGAGCCGAGCGAGTCCGTGTCACCCGAGCCTGGGAGGTCCCTCCAGCCTGATTCCGGTGCTGTGCTGGGCTCCGAGCCTGGTGCTGCCCTTCTGTCCGGGCCGAGCGAGCCCCAGTCCGCCGAGCCCGGCAGGGCCCTCCGGCCTGAGCCGAGGGAGCCCCTGTCGCCCGAGCCCGAGGGGTCCTTCCAGCCTGAGCCCAGTGCTGCCCTCCGGCCCGAGCCGAGTGTGCCCCTGCCCTCAGAGTCCAGCGGATCCCCTCAGCCGGAGCCCAGTGAGCCCCTTCCCCCCGAGCCCAGCGCGCCCTTCCTGCCTGAGTCGAGTGAGCCTCAGTCCTCCGAGCCCGAGGGGTCCCTCGAACCTGAGCCCGGTGCTGTCCTAGGGGCCGAGTCCGGTGGTTCCCTTCTGTCCGGACCGAGCGCCCCGCTTCTGCCTGAGCCCAGGGAGCCCGTGTCGTCCGAGTCCGGGGGATCCCTCCAGGCCGAGCCTGGTGCTGTGCTTGGGCCCGAGTCCGGTGCTGCCCTCCTGCCCGAGCCGAGCGAGCCCCTCCCCAGCGGACCCAGCGCGTCCCTCCAGCCCGGACCGAGTGTGCCTCAGTTCTCCGAGACCGGCGGATCCCCTCACCCGGAGCCCAGCGAGCCCCTCCCGCCCGAGCCGAGCACGCCCCTTCCCAGCGAACTCAGCGCGCCCCTCCAGCCCGGACCGAGCGTGCCTCAGTTCTCCGAGACCGGCGGATCCCCTCAGCCGGAACCGAGCGAGCCCCTCCCCCCTGAACCCAGCACCCCCCTCCCACCCCACCCGACCACCCCCCGCAACTCCCCACCCCAGGACGACGACCCGCACACCTACATCACCGCCGCGGTTCAGGACGGTCGGCATCGTGATGCGGACGCGCTCGCCGCGGAGCATGAGCGGGCTGCTGTGCGGGCGCACGGGGTGGGGTCGGAGAAGGCGTTGCACTGGGCGGAGGTGCGGGCGGATCTGGCGATGTTCGCGGGGGACTCGGTGCGGAGTTGCCGTACGTGGCTGGCGGTGGCCGACGCGCGGCTGACCGCGGGGCAGGCCGCGGACTCGCCGGCGGTCGAGGCGGCCGTGGACCGGGCCCATCACCAGTGGGGTCAGATCCGGGACGTGGGCAGTGCCCGCGAACTCGGGGCGGTACTGGCGGAGTTGAGGGGACGGGTGCCCGGACGCCGGGAGGGCGCCCTGGATGCCGTACGGCGCCAACTGAGCGAGTTGCAGACGCAGGGGTAGCCCACGCCCGGCACGTACTCCCCCAGCAGAACCCCCTAGTTCAGCAACGTCAGCGCACCCGACACCAACGCCCGCACGCCCGGGGCGACCGTGGTCAGGTCCGGGGTGAAGTGGGGGCTGTGGTTGCTGGGGACCGCCGCGAGTTTGTGGTGGAGGTCGTCGCCGGGGGCCGTGGCCCACACGTCGGGCGGGGTGGTGGTGACGAACCAGTAGGCGTAGGGGAGTCCGCCCGCGGCGAGGCGGGGGAAGTCCTCGCTGCCCATGGCGGGCCCGGGGGCGAGGACCGTCGCGGCGCCGAAGACCTCGGCATGGACGGAGGAGACCCGTCGGTCGGTCTCGGAGTCGTTGACGGTCGCCGGGAAGGACGAGCCGACCGTGACCTCCGGCTCGCGCGGGCAGCCCGCCGCCGCGCACTCACCGGCCGCGATCCGCCGTACCGCTTCGATCATGCGGGTGCGGACGTGCTCGGACTGGGTGCGGATGTTCAGGGAGATGCGCGCCGAGGCCGGGATGATGTTCGGGAGGGTGCCCGCCTCGATGCGGCCCACCGTCAGGACCGCCGACTCCCCGGCCGCCACCTCGCGGGAGACGATCGTCTGGAGCCGGGTGACCAGGAAGCAGGCCGTGACCACCGGGTCGACGGCCGTCTCGGGACGTGAGCCGTGGCCGCCCACTCCGTGGACGACTATGTCGATGTCCGTGGAGGCGGAGAGGATCAGGCCCGGTACGTGGGCGTACAGACCGGCGGGACCGGGCGCCGCGTGCTGGCCGAGCAGGACGTCCGGGCGCGGGAAACGCTCGTAGAGGCCGTCGGCCATCATGCGGGCCGCGCCGAGGCCCGTCTCCTCGGCGGGCTGGCCCACCAGCAGGAGGGTTCCGGACCAGGTGTCCCGCCCCGCGGACAGCGCCTCGGCCGCCCCCACCAGCCACGTCACGTGCAGATCGTGCCCGCAGGCGTGCATCAGCCCGGGTGTCTCGGAGGCGTACGGCAGCCCGGTCTCCTCCTGGACCGGCAGCGCGTCCATGTCGGCGCGCAGCAGGACGACCGGTCCGTCCCCGTTGCGCAGGACGCCCGCGACGCCCGTACCGCCGATGCCGTCGGTGGTGTCGTACCCGGCACGGCGCAGGCGCTCGGTGAGCTTCGCCGCCGTGCGGTGTTCGTCCAGGGACAGCTCGGGGTGGCGGTGCAGGTCCCGGTAGAAGTCCTCCAGGGCGGACACCGGGAGATCGGCGGTGAGGTCCAGCGCGGTGCGGGCGGCGGGAGACGTCATGAGGGCCAGCGTGTCACCCGTACGGGCCCCTCCACCACGGTCCGCGCGCTCTACCGCTGCTATCCACGAAGAAGGGGGACGCACTCGACGTACCCGACTAAGGATGTGCCGCTGATGGCCGGCTCTGTCTCCACCCTCTCCTCGACCCTCTCCATAGATTTCACCCAGGGACTGAACGACGCCTGGTCCAAGGTCGCCCAGTTCGTGCCGAAGCTCGTCGCCTTCCTGATCGTCCTGGCGATCGGCTGGTTCGTCTCGAAGCTGATCGCCCGCGTCCTGGACCGCGTGCTGCGCAAGGTCGGCTCCGAACGCCTGTCGGAACGGGCGGGCACGGAACGGGTGCTGCGGGACTCCTCGTACGACATGACGGGAATCGTCTGCAAGATCGTCTACTACGCGCTGATGCTGATCACCCTCCAGCTCGCGCTCGGCGTCTTCGGCACCAACCCCGTCTCCACGATGATCAACGGCATCGTCGCCTGGCTGCCGCGCGGCATCGTCGCCGTCGTCCTCGTCGTGGTCGCCATGGCCATCGCCAACGCGGTGCGCACCATCGTCGCCGGTGCGCTGTCGTCGACGTCGTACGGCCGTACGGTCGCCACCGTGATGTGGGGCTGCGTCCTCGCCCTCGGCGTCATCGCCGCCCTCGGCCAGGCGGGCATCGCCCGGGACGTCACCCGGCCCCTGCTGTACGCGGCGCTCGGCACCGTCGCGGGCATCCTGGTCGTCGGTGTCGGCGGCGGCATGATCCAACCGATGCGGCAGCGCTGGGAGCGGATGCTGACCAGCGTGGAGACGGAGTCCACCCGCGCGAAGGGCAGCATGGCCGCCTACCAGGCGGGCCGCGAGGACGCGATGCGCAACCAGCCGGTGCGGGAGCGGACGGACATGCCGGGCATGCAGGGCGGCACAGGCACAGGCACAGGCACAGGCACAGGCATGGGCACGGACACCGGGATGCCGCCGAGGCCGACCGACATGTGACCCCGGGCAGGGGAAAGCGGCCGCCGGCGCCAAAGGGGGAGTGTGCGCCGGCGGCCGCGTCAGGGGTGTTACTCCCAGGCACCGTTGGACCGAACCGGTAGGAGCGCTCCCGCTTCATCGACCTGCTGCTCGCCGCCCGCGACCCGGGCAGCGGTCGGTCTGCGGGTCCTGATCACCGTACGGGCCGACTTCTAGGCCCGCCGCGGTGAGCACCGGGGTCTCGCGGACGCGCTGAACGGGGCCGGGCTGCTGCTCGGCCCGATGACCGCGGACGAGCTGCGGGACGCGGTCGTCAAGCCCGCGCGGGCGGTCGGACACCTGGTCGAGCGGGAACTGATCGCCCGGCTCGTCGAGGACGTCGTGGACGAGCCCGGCGCGCTGCCGAGATGCTCTCCCACGCCCTGCTGGAGACCTGGCGGCGGCGCAAGGGCCGGCTGCTGACGCCGGCCGCGTACGAGGCGGGGGCGCGAGGCGGTCGCATCGCTCGCCTTCGCCCCCGACGGCAGGACGCTGTACGCGGGGAGCGCGCACGTGCCCCTCCAGCGGTACGCCGTCGATCCGGCACGCGCGCGGGAGACGGTGTGCGCGCGGACCGGCGGCACGGGGCTGAGCAGGGGGCAGTGGCGGACGAGCATCCCCGACGCGGGATTTCTGAAGATCTGCGGGGCCTGAGGGACTTGGTGGAACCCTGAGGGACTTGGTGGAACATTTACCTACGCCTGTCCGTTGGAGCCGGTGAGAGCGCAGCACTCAGACGAACACCGAGGTGACGCCACATGGCACTGTTCGACCGGCTCAAGGACCAGGCCAAGAACCTGCAACAGCAGGCGCAGGGCGCACGCGGCACGACCGGCGGGCACGGCACGACCGCGGGGCACGGCACGACCGGCGGCCACGGCGGCGCGGGATTCGGCGGCGGCGCGCAGGGCGGCGGGTCGCGCGGCGGCTCCAAGGCCCAGCTGGTCGGGCTGCTGAAGACCCAGCTCGGCTCGCTGAAGACCGAGCTGAAGAGCGGTGCCTACCGGGACGCCAGCATGGCGATGTGCGCCCTGGTCGCGGCGGCCGACGGGCAGGTGGACCCGGCCGAGCAGCAGCAGATGGAGTCGATGATCCTGAGCAACGACGTGCTCCAGAACTTCCCGCCGGACCAGCTGCGCCAGCGCTTCAACAAGCACGTGGACCTGCTCACCCGCAACTTCGCGCAGGGCAAGGCCGAGGCGCTCCAGGAGATCGCCAAGGCCGCCAAGAAGCCCACCGAGGCCCGTGCCGTCGTCCAGACCGGCATCGTCATCGCCGGTGCCGACGGCTACTTCTCCCAGGCCGAGCAGTCGATCCTGCGCGAGGCGTGCGCGACGCTGGGGCTGAACCCGGCGGAGTTCCAGCTGTAGCCATCTCTTGGCGCCCGCGTGTGATCCCCGGGACTCCGCTCCTCAGACGAGGTCGTGCCGCGTCACCAGCCAGCTGATGGCGGTGAGGCGGCACACCGCGTAGTCGTGCCCCACCGGCTCGCGCCAGTCGATCTCGTCGAGCGCGTCGAGGAAACCGAGGGCGTAGTCGGCGAGCACCTCGCGGTGCGGGGGCCGGGGGATCAGCCCGGGGTGGTTGGCGTCGAGCCGCTCCCTGAGCTCGGCCACATGCTGGTCCACGGCGGCCAGGAAGGCAGGCTCGAACGCGAACTCCGCGAAGCGGGGCGCGTAGCCGCTGCTGATCCTGGCCAATGGGGACATTCCTCCACCGTAAGCGGGCTCCCCGCAGGTGAGGAGGGGTGTCCGGGATGGCTTCGGTCACATCCCGGCGGGCCGGACCGATGCCGGATGCCGACCCGATACCGAGTGCTGGTCCGAGGCGGTCCCGGTGACCCGGTGCGTCTGGGTCGTGCCCTCGGCGGGGTGGACCTCCGTGGCTCTGGCCGGGCCCGCGTTCGCCGCCAGGACCAGAGCGGAGACGGCGATGACGGCGGCGATGAGACTCCTGGCGTAACGCCCGGTGGTGCTGGTGCGTTCGAGCACGGCAACCTCGCAGCAGCAGCGGCTTAAGCATGCTTAATACGCGGTTTAACCTAGGGGCTGTCGGAGTCGAACGGCAAGAGGCACCAGGGGAGTTGGCGAATGCCGGAGCGCGACGACCCGGTGACCATCGGGCGCAGGGTGCAGCGGCTGCGGGTCGAGCGCGGGCTGACCCAGAAGCAGGTGGCCGAACCCGCCTACACCCCGGCCTACATCTCCACCCTGGAAGCCGGCCGCGTCCGCCCCTCCGACGACGCGCTGCGCCATCTCTGCGACCGGCTAGGCGTCGGCTTCGAGGAACTGGCCACCGGCCGCCCCGCCCGGCTCGTCACCGACCTGCGGCTGCGGCTCACCGGGGCCCAGCGCACCCTCGCCACCGGGGAGGCCGAGGCGGCGGCCGGGCAGTACACCCGGCTGCTGGCCGAGGCGGAGGAGCTCGACCTCGGCGAGGAGCGGGCCGCGGCCCTGCTCGGGCTCGGCGAATGCGCCGTGGAGACGGGGGAGCTGGAGGAGGCCCGCCAGTACTTCGAGCGGGCGGAGAAGGCGTGCGGCGACGTACCGCTGCCGGCCCGCGTGCCGGCCCTGCGCGGCCGCGCCCTGTCCCACTACCTGGCGGGCGAACTGCGCTACTCCGTCTACCTGCTGGAATCCACCATCGACGAGCTCAACCGCGGCGGCCTGCACGACCCCGACGCGCTGCTCCTGCTCTATGCCAGCGTCATCGCCCCCTACATGGACATGGGCGCGCACGCCCGCGCCGCCCAGGCCGCCGAACTCGCCCTCGCCCTCGCCCCGCGGGCCGGCGACCCCGCCCTCGTCGCCCACATGCACCGCTCCGTCGCCCGCACCCTCCTCGCCGAGGGGCGGGTCGCCGAGGCCGACGCCTCCCTGGCCAAGGCGGCCGAGCTCTACCGCCAGCTCCAGATCCGCACCGAGCTGGCCAACTGCCACTGGATGCGCGGCTACGTCTACGCCCAGAACGGCGAACTCGCCCGGGCCGAGGACGAGTTGCGGCAGGCCCTCACCATGCTCTCCGCCAAGCGCGCCGCCCTCTACTCCAGCCAGGTCGCCGTGGAGCTCGCGGACGTCCTGCACCGGCGCGGCAGATCCGAGGAGGCCGCGGCCCTGCTCCAGGACGTGCTCAGCGACCTCTCCTCCGAGCGCGGCGCCCTGCACTCCGCCGCCGCCCACCGCCTCCTCGGCATCATCGCCGAGGACGCCCGGGACACCGAGGCCGCCGAGGAGCACTACGTCCGCGCCCTGAGCCTGCTGGAGCGCGCGGGCGCCGCCGGTGACCTGGCCGACCTGTGCCGGCTGCTGGGCGATCTGCTCCGCCGTACGGGACGGGTCGAGGCCGCGCTGGACGCGTACCGGACGGGCCTGGGCCACCGTACGGCCCCCGGCACCACCACCCTCGGCCCCGCCCCCGCACAGCCTCCTCTGTGACGGTTCGGGGCCTGACCACAGGACCGTCCCGTTAGCCTGCCCGGAACACCCGAGAGCGGACGAGGCGCGTGGAGAACCAGAGGACTGTCCAGAGGACCGTGGGCGACGGGCTGCGGATCGCCGTACGCGCGCTCGTGTACGGCGTCCTCGGCGGCGCCGCGCTCATCGCCCTCGCCACCGTCGCCTCCGTCCTCGGCCCGGTCCTCGCCCTCGACCTCTACACCCCGCCCGTCGCCGCCTGGTGGACGGTCTTCACGGCCGTCGCGGTCCAGGGCGTGCCGTTCCTGCTGCTCGGTACGGTCGTCTCGGCGGCGATCGGCGCCTTCGTGCCGGAGCAGGTCTTCCGCCGGCTGCTGCCCCGCAACCAGGCCCTCGCCGTCCCCGTGGCCGGCATGGCGGGTGTCGTCCTGCCGGGCTGCGAGTGCGCGTCGGTGCCGGTGGCCGGGAGCCTGATGCGGCGCGGGGTCGCCCCGGCCGCCGCGCTCGCCTTCCTGCTCTCCGCGCCCGCCATCAACCCGGTCGTCCTGGTCGCGACCTCGGTCGCCTTCCCCGGACAACCCGAGATGGTGCTCGGCCGGCTTGTCGCCTCGCTGGCGACCGCGGTGGTGATGGGCTGGCTGTGGGCCTGCTTCGGGCGCGAGAAGTGGCTGCGGCTGCCCGAGCGGCGCACCGGCCACACCGGCTCGGGCCTGCGCGCGTTCGGCGCCGGACTCCAGCACGACTTCCTGCACGCGGGCGGCTTCCTGGTGCTCGGCGCGGCGGCCGCGGCGACCTTCGACATCGTCGTACCGCGTTCCGTCCTGGACGTCTTCACCGGCTCGGCCTGGCTGTCGGTGCTGCTGCTGGCCCTGCTCGCGGTGGTGCTGTGCGTGTGCAGCGAGGCCGACGCGTTCGTCGCCGCCTCGCTCAGCGGCTTCTCGCCCACCGCCCGGCTGGCCTTCATGGTGGTCGGGCCGATGGTCGACCTGAAACTGATCGCGCTCCAGACCGGCACCTTCGGCCGCGCCTTCGCCGTCCGCTTCTCCTCCGTGACCTGGGTGGTGGCCGTGCTGAGCAGCGTGCTCGTCGGGTGGTGGCTGCTGTGAGGCGCTACGGCTCCTGTGTCCTCCTGCTGCTCGTCGGCGCGGCGATCCTGAGGATCTCCCTCTTCAGCGAGCTGTACCTGCGCTACGTGAAGGCGGGGCTGCGGCCCTACCTGATCGTGTCCGGCGTCGCGCTCGTCCTGCTCGGCCTGGCCATGGCCGCCGTACGACGCGCCACACACGACGACCACGGCGACCACGATGACCACGATGACCATGACGAGCACGACGGCCCGCACGAGCCCGACGACGGGCACGGGCACGGGCACAGTCATGAGCGCAGCCCCCGTGTCGCCTGGCTGCTGACCCTCCCCGCCCTCGCCCTGCTGCTCTTCCCGCCGCCCGCCCTCGGCTCCTACAGCGCGGAGCGCGAGGCCGCCCGGCAGGCCGCGCAGGGCGTGGGCGGCTTCCCGGCGCTGCCCGACGGTGACCCCGTCGAGCTCACCGTCGCGGAGTTCGGCTCGCGGGCGGTCTACGACAGCGGGCGGTCGCTGACGGGCCGTACCGTCCGGCTGACCGGGTTCGTCACCCGCGACGGCGACGGCACCTGGTACGTCACCCGGCTCGCCGTCACCTGCTGCGCCGCCGACGCCACGGCGGGCAAGGCCGAGGTGCGGGGCGCCCCGGACGGCGCCCCGCCGGTCGACACCTGGATCACCGTCACCGGCACCTGGCATCCCGAGGGCGCCCTCGGGACGGACGCGGCCTGGCCGCCTGTCCTGGACGCGGCGACGGTCGAGCGGGTGAAGGCACCGGCGGACCCCTACGAACAGCGGTGACCGGCCCTCTCGCCGGGCCGTCCCCGCGGGCCGTCCGCCCGCGTTTCGCCGGGCCTGCGAGGGGTAGTCGGGCGGGGCTCATGGAGGCCCATCACGGGACAGGCAGCTTGACAGCCGCGCTGCGATCGAAGGAGGCGAAGGCCGTGCGGCGGGACGACGGTGAGGGCGTCGCCGGCGGCGACCCCGGTCCCTGCGGCTCGGCGGGAGGCGAGACCCACCTGCCCGGACAGAACACCGACCGGGAACGCCGGTTCGACCCAGTGCGCCCGGCCGACCTGATCGCCGAGGAGACGCGGGGCGCTCCGCCCGCGGAGGTGCCCGGACGGCTGTGCGCGGCGGCGGTCAAGCTGCTTCCGGTGACCGGTGCGACCGTGTCGCTGTGCAGCGACGGCATGCCCGTCCAGCTCAGCTCCAGCAGCGAGAGGGCCGCTCATCTGGCGGAGGTCCAGGCCACCCTGGGCGACGGACCCTGCGTGCACGCCGCCGAGGCCGGTGTCCCGGTCCTCGCCTGCGACCTCACCGAGGGCCAGGACGCCCGCCGCTGGCCGGTCTTCGCCCAACAGGCGACGGCGGCCGGGGTACGGGCGGTGTACTCGATCCCGCTGGGCAGCGACAGCGTGTGCGTGGGCACGCTCGACCTGTACAGCGACACCCCCGGCGAACTCACCCACCGCGAACTGCGCACCGCACAGTTCGTGGCCAACGTCATGACGGTGGCCCTGATGGCCCTGCCGCACGAGGAGGAGAACGGCCGCCTGGGGGACGGGCCCTGGCTCAGCGGACTGGCCACCGACCACGACGAGGTCTACCAGGCGGTCGGCATGATCATGGTGCAGCTCGGCGTCGACGCGGACGAGGCGCTGGCCCGCCTGCGCGCCCACGCCTTCGCCCACAGCCGCACCGCCCTGGAAGTGGCACACGACGTGGTCTCCCATCGGAAGCGGTTCGGCCCCGACCGGTGACCCGCCCCGTCCGCCGCCCGTTCCCGCTCCCGTCCGCCGCCCTTTCCCGCCCCCGTCGGTGTCAGACCTGCACCCGGCCCGTCCTGCGGACCTCCGTCAGCCGCTGTGCTCCCAGCTGTACGGCGGCCTGGGTGACGTCGGCCGAGACCTCGCTGAGGCCGCCGTGGGTGAGACCGAGCGCGTCGTCGCCGACCCGGACGACCACGAGGTCCATGGTGAGCACGGTGGGTTCGCCCTCGGGCGTCTCGCCGGTCAGCACGACCCGCAGGCCCTGCCGGGCGTCCCCCACCTCCGGCAGGCCCGCGTCGACGACCTGGACGCCCTGCACATAGCCGGGGCCGGTGGTCGCCGTGAACCGCGCGCACTTCTGCGGCAGGGTCCTCAGCCAGGCCAGCGTGCGGTCCAGCTCCGCCGGGGGGCGGGTGATGACCTGGTGGCGCAGCTGGGACTCGTTCCACACGTCGTCTAGGCCGATGACCGCCCGCGCCGGGGTGTCCGCGCCGAAGGGTTCCTCGGCGTAGAGGGTGTCCAGCAGCCGCCGGCAGTCCGGCTGCCGGGTCGTCGCCTTCAGCAGCCCGTCGTGCCAGGTCGCGGCACCCTGCGTCGGCATCCACGGCTCCCCCAGATCGGCCTCCGTGACGAGCGCGGCCTGCGCCTGCGCCGCGGTGAGGGCGGCAGGGCCGGGCGGGGTGGCGGGCGCGCTCTTCTTGGGAGTGGGCGCGGCGGTCGTCGGGGCGTAGTCCGGCTTCTGGGCGGTGGGCGGGGTGGAGAGGGCGGAGCAGGCGGTGGTGGTGAGCAGGGCCGAGAGGGCGAGGACGGAGGCGCTGCGGACGCGGGGTACGGAGGCGGTGCGGACGCGGGGTGGGGCCATCGGGGTGCCTCCTGGAGGGTGCTTCAAGATCGGTGCGCCCTTTTACGGCACCACCGGGACGCGGCCTCCACCAGCGCTCCGGGCCGTCCGGGTTACCCGGCCCTCCGTAAAAGCGCTCGCGCCCGGCTCCGCCCCTCCGCTACCGTCCCCTCCATGCAGCGCGTGCCGTCACCCAACCCGTCTCTCACGACGACGCCGGAGAGTGTCCCGGCGCGCTGACAGCTGACGCAGTCCGAAGCCCCGGGGCGAGTGCCCCGGGGCTTCGTCGTTCCCGCTCCGGTCCCTCGCCCCCAGATCCGAGGAGACCCCCATGAACCCCCAGCACGACCACCGCCGCCTCGGCCGTGAACTCGACCTGTTCGACACCGACCCGCTGATGGGCGCGGGGCTGCCGTACTGGCTGCCCGACGGCGCCGTCGTACGGCACGAGCTGGAGGAGTACGTCCGGCAGGCGGAACGCGCGGCCGGATACCGGCACGTGTACTCGCCGGTCCTCGGCAAACGGGAGCTGTACGAGATCTCGGGCCACTGGTCCCACTACAGCGACGACATGTTCCCGCCGATGAAGCTGGGCGCGGAGGAGGTCGTCCTGCGCCCCAGCCTCTGCCCCCACCACGCCCTGATCTACCGCTCCCGCTCCCACAGCTACCGCGAACTACCCCTGCGTATGGCCGAGTTGGGCGGCATGTACCGCTCGGAGCTGTCGGGCGTGCTGGGCGGTCTGACCCGGGTCCGGTCGATCCAGCTCAACGACGCGCACATCTTCTGCACCCTGGAGCAGGCCGCCGGGGAGGCCCGCGCCGCCCTGGACCTGATCCGCCGCGCCTACGCCGATCTCGGCATCCGCGCCGCCCGGTACCGCCTGTCGCTGCCCGGCGAGGGCGGCAAGTACGTGGCCGACCCCGAGCTGTGGCGGCGGGCCACCGCACTGCTCGAAGAGGTGCTCCAGGGAGTGCCGTACGACGCCGTCGAGGGCGAGGCCGCCTTCTACGGCCCCAAGATCGACGTACAGATCACCGACCCCGCCGGCCGCGAGTCCACCCTGTCCACCGTCCAGATCGACTTCCACCAGCCCGAACGCTTCGACCTGCACTACATCGGCGCCGACGGGGCGAAACACCGCCCGGTCATGGTGCACCGCAGCATCATCGGCAGCGTCGAGCGGGCGGTGGCGCACCTCGTCGAGGAACACGGCGGCGCGTTCCCGGCCTGGCTCGCGCCCGTCCAGCTGGTGGTGCTGCCGGTGGCGGACGCCCAACTGGACCGGGCGCAGGAGGTCGTACGGCAGGCCCGTGCGCGCGGGCTGCGCGCGGAGGCGTACGGCCCCGGCGACGGCACCCTCGGCGCCCGGATCCGGGCCGCCCGGCTCGTGCCGTACCAGGCGGTGATCGGGGAGCGGGAGGCCGAGGGCGACGAGGCGGCCGTACGGCTGCGGGACGGCCGCAGGCCCGGAGCGGTCGCCGTGGACGGGCTGCTGCGGCGGATCTCGGACGTGGTCGGGGCTCACGGCGCCGAACTCTGACCGGCTGCGTAAGGTCACTGGCGGAAGCCCTGTTGAGAGCGGAAGCCTGTAGAGCGCGGACGCCTGTTGAGAGAGGAGCGTGGCCGTGACCGGTCAGCCCATCCCGGTGATCATCGACTGCGACACCGGTGTCGACGACGCCCTGGCCCTGCTGTTCGCCGTACGCCACCCCGGTCTCGACGTGCGCGCGGTGACCTGCGTGGCCGGGAACACCGACGTGGACGGTGTCGTCCGCAACACCCTGACCGTGCTGGAGCAGGCCGGAGCCGGGGACATCCCGGTCGCGCGGGGCGCCGAACGGCCGTTGCTCGAGCCGCTGCGCACGGCACAGCACGTGCACGGGCGGGACGGGATGGGCGACCTGGGCCTGCCCGCGCCGACCCGGGTCCCGGTCGACGTGGACGCGGTGACCCTGCTGCGGCACGAGATCCTCGCCTCCCCGCGCCCGGTCACGCTCATCCCCATGGCGCCCCTGACGAACATCGCCCTGCTGCTCCGTACGTACCCCGAGGTCGTCCGGAACATCGAGCGGATCGTGTTCATGGGCGGCGCGGTGGCCGTCGGGAACGCCACCCCGGTCGCCGAGTTCAACGTCTGGCACGACCCGGAGGCGGCCGCCGTGCTGCTCACCGCCGGCGTGCCGATCACCATGTACGGCCTGGACGTGTTCCAGCGGGTCCTCGTCCCGGCCGCCGACGTCCAGCGCCTGCGCGCCAGTTCGGAACCGGCCCTGCGCATGGCCGGCGAACTCCTCGCCCACCGCGACCCGGCGACCTCCGGCGACCCCACCCCCACCGGCGGTCTCGGTGACGCGGGCGCGGTCTGCGCGGTCGTCGACCCCGAGGGCATCACCACCGAACCCCTGCCGGTCGAGGTCTCCCTGGCCCCCGGCCCGACGCGCGGCCAGACGGTCGTCGACCGCCGCCCCGTGCCCGGCGAGTCAGAGATCCACGAGGGCAGGCGCGAACAGCCCCTGGTGGACGTGGCGTTGGAGGTCGACGTCGAGCGGTACGTGAAGCTGTGGCTGACGGTGGTGGAGGGGCCGTAGGAGGGCCGTAGGCGGGGCTGGGGAGCTCTGGTGTCGGCCCTCTTGCACCGGCTGGGCGGATCGGCCACTGTCAGGGGCGCTGCCACCGACCGATGACTGACCACCATCGGAGCCCCCACCTCGGAGACCCCCATGCTGCGGGTGCACTTCACCACCGACGACATCGCACGTGTCCGCGTAGCCGCCGCTCCCGACCCCCTGTGGGAGATAGCCAACAGTGTCCAGGCCCTCGTAGGGGACGACGGCCCCCTGATGTTCGGCGACTGGCGGCGGCTGGTACGGCCGCGGCTGCGCCCGGAGCACGGCCTGCTCACCACGCTGCTGCCGCCGCGGGGCTACTCACCGGACTTCCTGACCCCGGATCTCGGTGGTTCCGGCGGAGGCCTGGAGGGTGCGGTGGACACCGTTCTGCGCACCCCACGGGCCGTCCTGCGCCGGGACCTGACCAGGTTCGCCGCTTCGCCGCGCCGCTCACGGGCCCTGTCGTCCGGCATCCGGGCGGTGGCGGAGGGCGAGCGGGAGGCCCTGGCCCGCCTGGGCGGTACCTTCCACGACTACCACCGGCACGCCCTCGCCCCGTTCTGGCCGCACATCCGGGCACAGGTGGACGCCGACCGGGCCGTCCGCGTCCGGGCGGTCCTGAAGGGCGGTACGGACGGACTGCTGGCGAGCTTCCGTCCCGTACTGCGCTGGCGGCCGCCGGTGTTGGAGGCGGACTACCCGGTGGACCGCGAACTGCATCTGTCCGGCCGCGGTCTGCTCCTCCAGCCGTCCTTCTTCTGCTTCCGAAGACCGGTCACCCTCGCGGCCCCCGACCTGCCGCCCGTGCTCGTCTACCCCATACAGCACGTACTCGGCTGGGCCCGCCCCCAGGACTCCCCGGACTCCCCGCACCGCGGCACCGCCGAACTGAGCGCCCTCATCGGCCGTACCCGCGCCGCGATCCTCCAGGACGTGGTCACCGGCCGCACCACCGGCGAACTCGCCCTCCGCCTGGGCATCTCCGGCGCCGCCGCCAGCCAGCACACGGCGGTCCTGCGCCGGGCCGGCCTGCTGCTGAGCGTCCGCCGCAGCAGACACGTCCTGCACACGATCACCCCCGCGGGCCTCGCCCTGCTGGAAGGCGCGGCTTCCGTCTAAGCCAGGGCTTCAACGTGTGGCGGGGCGCGAAGGCCGCCGACACTGTGGGTCCCGACCAAGGCGCCACCGCTCTCAGGGGGTTGAGGAATGCGCGAAAAGCGCACCGTACGATCTGTGTGGGGCACGCTCGGCACACTGGCCTGTCTGACGGCGGCCGCGTTCGCCACGACGGCCCCGGCCCAGGCGGCCCCCGCCTCCGCTCCCGTGAGCGTCCAGGCGGCTGCGGCCGAGCCCCCGTCAGTCTGGCCGAAGCCGGCCAAGATCGTCCATGTCCCCAACGCCGCCGCCATCACCTGCGAGAGCGGCAACCTGTGCGTCGCGGCCTACGACGCCACGAAGGGCGACCACGTCGTCTACTACCTCTACTACTGCACCACCTACGAGCTGTCCAACTTCGTCGGCACCGGCTCCTACCGCAACCAGCAGACCGGCGGCGCCACCGCCCGCTTCTACGGCCAGAGCGGCAACCTCCTGACGTCCGTACCGGCGGGCGGCAGCAGCAACGCGTACAACTGGAACCCGGTCTGGTCGATCAGGAACTGCTGACGCGCTCCCTCGCCGATGCCCTCACCACCGGGAACCGTCTCGGTGGTGAGGGCTCGGACGTCCGGGCCGCGTCGGGCCGCGTCGGGCCGCGTCGGGCCGCGTCGGGCCGCGTCGGGACGGGTCGGGACGGGTCGGGACGGCGTGGACCGCTGTCGGATGTCGGACGCGCGTCAGCAGTCCCTGGACAGGGACGCCTTGATGCTCTCGGTGCCGTAGATGTACACCAGCCCGAACGTCGTCGTCGTTCCCGTGTTGCTGGTCCGGTAGCCGTCCTCGCCGTCCCGGATGTGCTTGAACTCGACCTTGACGCGGCAGCCGTCCGTCTTGAGATCGGTCAACCTGCCCTGGACCCCCTTGGAGTTCCCGTCCTGGCAGACCGAGTAGGTCACCTTCCCCCAGCCGTCCTTCGGAACGATCGAGTACCCACCCGCACACTTCCCCGCCGCGACGGCCGGCGCAGCGGCCAGCGCGCCCACCCCGGTCGCCACCAGAACAGCACTCCCCGCCAGCGCGGCGATGCGATGCCCAGCCCTCATCTGTGCTCCCCGTGTCGTCGCAGTCACCGATGCGCTTTGCCCCGGCGAATCATCCGCGGCAAGTCTGGCGGGGTTGCGTTGTGGGGTGTACCTGCAACGTTCCAGGGTCGGGAGGGGGGTGCATGGATCAGCGGCCCGTCCGGCCTCGGTTGCGCGAAGCTTAGGAGTACGGTCCTTAGGGATACGTTCCTAACGACTCGCAAGGGTTCCCATCCAGCGTCGGACAGGGCCGGAAAGGGCCGGACAGGCCACCAGGGGTCTTCGGTCGCGGTGCCGAAGGGGACGGTCGGCGTTGAGGCGGCTGTGGAGTTGTGGATGTCGTTTCGACGCGAGCCAGGGAATCGAACTTTCGTGCGCATAGGTGATGTCGTTCGAGGAAGTGCGTGTGGTGGCGGGGAAGAATGAGCTCATGTCGATATGCACGAAGTGCGGTGCCAGCAAGCGCAGTTGGCCCCGCTCCTGCTCCCAGTGCCGGTCCAAGTCGGATCGGACGGACGCTGCCGCAACCGCCGCCGATCTTGCTGTCGCGGGAGGATTGCTCAACTGGATCTGGCGAGGAGTCATGACAGTTGTGCGAGCGGTGCTGCGTACGGTCAACTGACTGGCCCCAGGGGACGCGGTCCGATCAGGAGTTCAGATCTCCGTGATCTCCGCGACCTCTGTGTCTTCCGCATCGACGGGTCGTGGATCGAGGCCGACCTCGGCCCAGACCGTGAGTTCACCGTCCGCCTGACGCGTTCCCCAGCGGTCGGCCAGCGTTCCGGTGATCAGCAGTCCACGTCCGCGTTCCTGCTCGGGCCGCGGCGGTGCGGCAGGCGCCACCGGCTTGCAGATGCCGCCCCCTTGGTCGGTCACACTGATCACGACCGCGTATGCGGAGAGCGCGCAGGTAACCGTGACCGTCCGACTCCCGCTGTGCTCCAGGGCGTTGGCGACGAGCTCTCCGGCGATCGTCTCCAGGTCGTCCGCCGTACTGGGTGGCAGGCCCCAGGCCCGGGTGACGTCGCGGACGTGCCGACGGGCGATGCCGGCGGAGGTGAGGTCGTGTCCTGGGAGGGCGAGCAGAGCGAAGGAGCCGGTGGGGCAGCGGGATGGATTCCCTCGCGCTTTTTGCACTCCGTCCGGCGGGACCACGGAGGGCTTCCCGGTCCGCAGACGGGCCCTCCGACAGGCGGCGATGAGCAGCGCGTCCTGCAACGCGTCGGCCAACTGCCATGTCAGTACGGCGAGTCCGCCGATGGCCCTTCCGTGCCCCGGGAGCATGCCCCGCGTCCGCTCCAGGAGCCGTCCCGCCAGCCCGAGTTGCACGTCCTCGACCCGGTCCGCGAGCCGGGAGACGATCCCGTCCCCGTCGGTGAGAAGCAGGCTGGGCTGCCCATGACTGCCGGTCCAGGGCAGGAGCCGTACGTGGTTGGCCTCGGTGTTCATGACGCGGCTCCCAGGACGGCGTGGATGTCACGGGTGTCGAGGTCGATGCCGTAGGTGGCACACCAGAGGGTGTCGCGGCGCAGGCGCTGGAGGCGGGCCTTCTCGCCTTCTTCGCGTTCGTGGGCGGTGAGGTAGGGGCGGATGAGGGGGCTTTCCGCGCCGTCGAGGGGCTCGTACCAGGGGCGGACCGTCGGGGCGATGGCGCGCGTTCGGCGCGAAGTGGGTGCGGTGCGGTCGCCGGAATCCGCAGGGTCTCTTAGAGGGATGACGCGTGACGACAGTGCCTTGATGCGGTGCTTTCCGCGTGGGACGAAGAGGGCGCGGACGCGGTCGAGAGCACGACTGATCGCGTAGGACATGGGGTCAACTCCGATCTCGACAGGCTGTTGTCGGGTTTTGTGCCACTCCGGCTCCAACGTCGACTTCGGCCCAGATGGCCGAGCGCTCCACGGTCACGTCATGGCCGTACCGGTCGGCCTCGGCGAGCGCGACGAGGAGGGCGCGTCGGCAGGTGTCAGTGAGGTGGGCGGGAAGGGCGATCCGGACGCGGATCCGGTCGGTGAACTCTTCGATGAGCGCTGTGTGCCCTGTCAGAACGCTGAGTTGGGCGGCCAATGCGACCGCTTTTGACTTCGCAGAACACACAAAGAATCCCCCTGTGACGCGATGGGCGCGGAGAGTAGTTCTACTTCAGTAGCTTTCACCTGATGCAGTAACTTGTCAATGTTGTTGGAAACCCCTGCCGCATCGCGGAGGAACCGGAGGGTCGCCCATGCCCCGAGAGGCGCCATACCTCGAAGTGGCCGACTCCCTGCGCGCTCGGATCCTTGCGGGAGAGTGGGCGGTGGGGTCTCGGCTCCCCTCCAGGGCACAGCTCGCCGATGAGTACGGCGTAGGCCGCAACGTGACACAACGAGCCATGGATCGCTTGATCATCGAAGGGTTGCTCGAAGGGCGCGCGGGATCGGGTACGTATGTCCGCAAGCCACGCGAGCGGATGCGTATGGTCCGCTCGCGGCATCGCGAACTCCGAGGCGGATCCCCATTCCGTGCCGACATGAAGGAGAGGGAGCAGGCCGGGACTTGGGAAGCACACAGTCAGGCCCGCGTCCCCGCCCCGGCGCCCATCGCGGAACGACTCGCCATTAGTTTGGGGGACCTCTGCGTAACCACTCGGTACGAGTTCCTGTCGGACGGCCGGCCGGTCCAACTCTCCGAATCCTGGGAGCCGATGGCCATCACGGACGGAACACCCATCGTGCTGCCTGAAATGGGCCCGCTGGCCGGCATGGGGGTCGTCGAGCGCATGCACTCCATCGGCGTACAGGTCGAAACGGCGGTCGAAGTACCGCGCCCTGCCAGGGCGACCCAGGCTCAGGCCAATCTGCTGGGTATCAGCGTGGGCGACTTGGTGCTGGAGATCGAGCGGACGTACTACGACAGCGACGGGCGCCCGGTGGAGACGGCAGACATCGTCGTTCCGGACGTGCGCTGGGAAGTGGCCTATGAGTTCGGTATCGACGGGGCCCAGTGACCTGAGAGGAGGGCCGTGTGAACGACGACGAGATCCGCGGGAGTTTTGACGGCCGTGGCCGTGTCGATCTACTGCTCGGTCTTACAACGGCCGCGAAACAGCACCGGATCGAGGAGATCGCCCACGCGTTTGGCTATCGCCTGCTCGCCACCCAGAACCTAGGCCGCGCCGGCGTCCGGCTCCTTTATGAACGCGATGACGACCCGCGTGCCCGCCGCCGTGCTGAACTGAGCGTCGCCCGACTACGGGCAGGCGGGCCCTTGTTGTCGGCGGTGGAGTCGCCCCCGCCCCCTCCACCAGGTCCGCCGCCCCCAGTCTCATCACAGCCCCGGCCCCGACAGCCCACCCGTCCGCCGTCGCCACCCCCACCGCCGTCTACGGTGGCTCCACCCCGACCCCGGTTTCCGCCCCCTCCAGTGGTCCCGCCACCTCCGCCCCCACCACCCCAATGGTTGTTCCAGGAGGACTGAGACTGCCACAGGCTCACGACAGTGTCGGTCTGCTCACTGATGCCCGACGCGGTTCAGCAGATGAATGAGCCGTCGCCGAAGATTGTCCAGGACTACCTGCCCTGTCACGTGCCGCCGAGCCAGCACTGGCCCCTGTCGACTGCTGACGCAAGTCCTCCGCCGGCTGCCGTCACAGCGGCCGACAAGATGCGTGTTCTGCAGGCAGTGCACGGAGCAGGACCAACTCCCGGACCATAGAAATGTCGAGCCGGGCGAGCGACGATGTTAGGCCGTCCAGCAGGACGACCTGCCCGTTGTTGTTGTGCGCGTATAGGAGGTTGCCGGTCGACTCGTGGCCGCCGATCTCCCTACGGACCCACACCACGCCTCGGGTGTCCGGGCCTGGCTCGGCAATGGCCTTGACCACGTCATCCCAGCTGTCGACGGGGATCCGAGTGAACTCGGAGAAATAGCGGTGCTTCAGCCGTGCCACCCAGCCGGGCGCTTCGTCGAACGGCTTCCAGGGCAACGGCACCGAGCGGGCACCGCTGATCGTGCTGTGCAGGGAGACCGTGCAGCCCCGGGCGTTGATCCGGCGGGACTGGCCCGCCACCCGGAGCGCCGCATCCTCGCGGGAGGCCGCCGAGACAAGGTCCCCGAGCGGGTCGCCCGGGGCCGGGTGGAACGGAGAACTGCCGTCCATGGGCACCACGATGGAAGCGGCCAGCATCGGCGTACGCGGATAGTGGGGCTGGGGCACGGTCCGGCATGCCAGCATCCACGCCGTGCCCGTCTCGTACACCGGATGCGGCGCGGCCAGTTCGACGAGGCCGGCGTAGATGGACATAAGCCAGGCCGTTGCCTGCTGAGCGGGGTTCGGCATCCCAGCCTTCCCGGTCACCCCGACCCACGGGTGCCGCGTGGACGGGAGGCTCCGAACGCCCCCGAGTCCCAGGGGGCAGCCAAGGGGCGGACCCGGTCGTGGTACTCGATCGCCCGGACCCAATCGGCCGGCCAGGCACGACCACCTTGCCATGCCCCGGCGAACGCGCCGGCCAGCGCCGCGATCGAGTCGGAGTCACCGGATGACCAAGCTCCCCGGCGCACCACGGTGAGGGGCTCGTCGGGAGCAAGGAGGAAGCAGTACAGGGAGGTCGCGAGTGCTTCCTCGGCGATCCAGCCCGCACCGGTCAGCTCGCAGGGGTCCCGGTCCGGATCTGGATCGCGCAGCGCCTCGGCGACCGTGTCCAGGGCGCGCAGGCATTCGTCCCACCCGTAAGCGATGAAGGCCGACGGTTCCTCGGCCCCCGCCCGGCGCGCCAGGTCTCCGAGCCAGTCGGAGTGGTATGTGTCCTGGAAGATCCTCCGTGACTGCCGGCTCAAGGGAGACGGCGTCCACCGCGCCATGCGCGGTATCGCCCGCCTGCACAATCTCAGCCTCGCTGGATAGGGCCGCGCTCGAACTCAGGCGGGTCCCGTCCCCGTATCCGCCAACGGGGGCGGGGTGTGCCGCGGCCACGGCCGGTCCACCTGTTCCGCCACAGCGGCTCGGAACGCTTCCAACAGGACGGATCCGGGATACGTCCCAAACGCGCTGTACTTCCAACGGTAGTAACACGACCAGTAGCTGACCACGCGCCGCTCTGTGCGTGCGAAGAAGGCCGGATTCCGAGCGATGAACTCCCCGTAGAGTCGGCGCTGGGCCGATCCCGGGGTGAAAAGGCCAGGAAGGCCCCGGCTGATGACCTCAAGGATCTCCAGCACGTACTCGCCGGCCAACCGCACGACGAACGGGGCCACCCACGGCTCGTTCGACGCCACGATCTGCTCAAGATGACGCTGACGGACCAGGCCATCGCTGTGCCTGGAGTACAGGCAGTGCAAGATCCCCTGCTGGGTTGCGGTCAGAGGCCGTTGCAGGTTGGCGGTCGGCTCCTCGTTGTAGATGCGCGAGGGGATGGCGACCGTTTCCCCCTGTACCTCGACCTCGAACGGCGGCACCGGCGCGAACCTGGTATCTGGCATGACGGCCAGCACGTCCTGCACGTCATCGGCAAGACGGGCCGGAAACGCCTCCGCCAGGACAGGCACGTCGTTCGACAGTTCCCGAGGTAGCTGCACAACACGAGGATAGGCAGCGAACCTTCCGCTCCATCAGCCGCCCACCTCAGGGTTGCGGGACAAGCCTTAGATCTTTCGCGAGGGTCCACCGACTCAGTCGGTGGACCCTCGCGAAAGATCTAGGTTGAAGATCTCTAAACCGGGAGCCCAGCCGCCGTTTCGCCCCAGCTCTCCAGGAGTGAGATTTTCAGGACTCGCAGGACAGGGTCTTCCGGTAGGCCTCGGAGAAGGCGGCGAGGAAACTTTGCATCTTGTCGCCGATTTCTTCTCCCTCGGGGTGATTCACCTCAACCTCGAACGAGAACCGCTCCGCCTTGTATTTGGGATTCTTGCAGTCAACGACTGTGAGAGCTCTACGCTCTCCGATCGCGAACTTGCCGCCCTCAGTGCTGTGAGTGTTGAACACCAGACTTTTCTCTGCTGCTTCCTTGGCGGTGGTACCGGCGGGCTGCCAGACCCCCTCCGTACTGAGTTCAACCTTGTCGTCAACCAGCACTTCGCAGAAATGGTGCGGGGATGTACTTTTCGACTCTTCATCGACGACTCGAATCTCATCCCCACTCGGGAGGAGGCTCTTGATGAGCTCGGACTTCACCTGTGCACCGCACAGTTCATCAGGCACTGCGTAGTTCTTTTCCTCGCCGGAGCATCCGGCGAGGAAAATCGTTGAGAGCGTGACGAGCCCAGCAATAGCTCTTCCCCTGATCATGATGCGTCTCCTGCACTCTCCATCGCGGCACCCGCCGTGTGTCCGTCGTCGGCGCCGTTAGCTGCCGAAGCCTTGAGATCACCGATCGTCTTGGGGTTCAGATCGCCGTTGCGTGTGGCTGCCTCAACTGCGGCCTTGACGGAATCCGACAGGGCGGAACGACCCTCGTGGTACGTCCGCGTCGCATCTCCTTCGGCCTGGTCCGACGAATCCCGTTGGATGCTGTCCATGACCGAGCCCTGGATGTCTTCGGAGGCCCAACCGACGACTGCGCCGACGATCGGAACTCGTGCAGTGGTCGTCTCGATTCCCATTCCGAGGATGCGGTCCACCCATTTCTGCTTGTCCGCAGCAGCATCGTTGAACTCTGTATCCGAGGCGGCGTGATAGTCGAGCACAGCGTCGGCCCGTGCCTCACTCATGATGCCCGCGATGATGCCACCGGGGCGTGTGGCATTGCGCAGCCGTTCGGCGTCCGAGACGGAAGAGTTACTGTCTCCGTTGATCACATCGTTGACGACGTTCGCTGTGTACGCCTGCTGGGCAGAGGTGATCGAGGCGTAGGCGTCTGGGTCTTGCCCGACTTCGGCCAGGAAGCGCTGTGCCGTGTCTGGCGCCAAATTCGCGGGCGAACCGAAGGACGGATACTGGCTTTCGTCGGCGTTTGCCAAAGTTCGTTGGAAATCGCCCATGTACTCGGCAGTGATGTCGCCGAGACTCCCGCGCATCGCGTACAGCGGGCCACTCTCCGCGTCTAGATCGCCGTTCTCGTTGTGCCGGATGAGCTCAGGGTTGCGGCCGAACTTCTCGACGATGTCCTGCATGAGTGCTGCCCTCTCCGGCTCGTGCCGGATCGCATCACCAGTGGCGTCGCTGTCATACGGCCGTCCCGTCGTCGCCGCCTCAAGAGCGTGGCCGAGGGCTTCCGGCCCATAGCCGAGGGCGTTCTTCGTCTTGTCCTCGTCGGCCAGGACGTTTGTGTCATTGGTGTCAACTGTCCACTCGAAGTCCTTGTCGGTGAACAGGTCGAGGTACTTGTCGAAGCCGAGGGTGCCGCCCTTCTTCTCAGTGCCGTCCTCGTTGTACGCGGTCGGCGGCTGGGTGAAGAACTTCTCGGCGGCCTCAGGGCTGTGGCCGAGGGCTTCCAGGACGCTGTTGAGAGGGTCGTTTCCGGTGCCCAGCTTGCCTGATGGGTTGAATCCGTAGGTGTCCTCCTGCCCCATGGGCTTGTTGTGGAGGAAGAAGTGCGGATCTTTCTTGTGTAGTTGGGTGACGTGCTCGGCGATGGGGGTGAGGAACTTGGAGTCGTAATTGCCGTAGCGCAGCAGGCCGCCGAGGACCTGATAGCCGTACGGCTTGTTCATCTGGCCCTTCTCCCACCCGATCTCCTGCGTGCCGAGACGCCGGAAATCGTCTCCCCAAGTGCTGGGCAGATGGTGTTCGGTGCCTGGGTCCGTGGCCTTGGCCAGCGCGTACCCCATGTTCCTCTGGAGGTCCTGCACAGCGTCGAGGCGCGTCTTGGTCGCGTCCGCGTCGGTGCCGTCGATGGACATCTCGGCGTAGAACTCGAGCGTCTTCTGGGGTCCACCGAGCCCTTTGTAGAACTCAGTCGCGAACTCACCGTTCTTCTCTCGGCCGTTCCACTGCATCAGCCGGTTGAACTCGGCCAGTTCCTTGTCTGTCATCTGGTCGCCCTTACGGGCGAGTTCGAGTGCGCGGTCCGCCTGGGCATCGTTCAGGGACCCGTACGAGCTGTGCCCGGCGTTGTTCGGGTCGCCGCCGTGGCTCTTGCGCAGGGCTCGGGCCACCGATGCGTCGATCTCCCAGGCGTGGGAGAGGATCCGGCTGATGCGGCCCTCCAGCTCCTGCCGGGCCTCGATCTCTTCCTGGGTGTGCGCGTCGCCGGTGGTGCGGTCGTGTGGGTAGACGCAGCGGACCGTGCCGTCGCCGTAGTCGTCGACGCGGATTCCCCGGTTCCTGACCTCTTCGTGCGCGGTCTTGATCTGCTTCTGGAGTGAGACCAGTTCCGTGTGGGCGTCGTCGAGGACCTGGTAGATGCTGTTCGCCTCGGTGTGGAGGTCGGCGATCTCCTTCGTGGTCTTGTTCACGAAGTCGCGTGTCACCGTGGCGTTGGCGCCGGCCCACCGGGCCTTGTCGGACTTGGCCTTCATGCCGTCTCGGGCGTTCTCCGCCGCGGTCTTGAGCTTGCCTGCGGTGCTCTTCCAGTCGGAGACGGCGGTGCCGAGCTTGCCGAGGTCCGCCTCGACCAGATCCATGTACTTGATGGTCACCGGTCGGCTCCTACTTGAAGTACTTGCTGATCTCGGACACGGACTGGGCGGAGCCGTCGCGGCGACTGACCACGGCCGCGATGTCGTCGTCGTCCTTGGCGTGCTGCTTCTTGCTGTAGTCGAGGTGGTTGGAGATGTGCGCGCAGGCCTGGAGGACTGTCTTGGCCTGGGATGTCCAGATCTCGACTGTCAACTCCAGGGCGCTGCCCATCTCGAAGCCGTGCGACTTCAACGCGGCAGCGGCCTGCATCGTTGACCCGGCACCGCCCTTGTCGGGGTTCGCGCCAGCGATGTCCGTCCCTGTGCGGAGGTCTTCGTAGAGGGTGTGCGCCTCATGGCCGACGGCGCCGAGGTCGTCCTGGTTGACCACCAGATCACCGGAGGCACCAGCCCTGCCTCCGCCGCCGTCTGCGGCAAGCTGGTTGAGTTGCATGTGCGTCGAAGTTCTCTGGGCCGACTCGGCCTTGAGCTGCTCCCACTCGTCCCAGGCCATGCCCCGAGCCCTCCCGTGACCCTCGTGCCGCGTCGGCTGGTCGTGGCTGATCGCGGCGGTTCTTACCAGCGCCTCAACTTACCAACGGTGAGCGACGGCTTGATCACTCAGGCGTCACTTCCCGTCAATGCTTCACAGCTGTCTCGCCCGTGCGTGAGTGGTTCCGCAGCCGGTGCTTACTGGTGAGGGCCCGGCCCTTGCTGGGGGTGTGGCTGCGAGTTCCCGCCGTGCCAGGTCGGTGGTGCTTGTGCACTGCCGGGCGTCGGGTAGGGCGGTTGAGTCGGGTGAGCCGGGTGCGGATACGGGCCGCCGGGGTGGGGTGGCTGCTGAGCCGGGGCTGCTTGCGGTGACGTGGCCGACCGTCGGCGTACGACTACGAAGGTGACCAGTGCTCCGACGAGCACCACTGCGCCGACTGACCCCAGCACAGTCCAGAGTGCGGAGTTGTCGTCCGAGTTCTCCGCCTTGGCCGTGTCAGAAGCTGATGCGTCGCCTGTATCCGGAGCGGAGGTGCTGGGAGCGGGTGATGTGGCTGCCGCGGCTGCCAAGTCCGGGAGCGGGTACTTGTTCGCCGGGCCCGGGTCGCCCGGGTTCTGCAATGCGATGCGGGGGCGGACGATGCCGTAGCCGATGGCGTCGTTGCGCTTCTTGCCGTCTGTGGGGGCGCCGATGGTGTTCAGCATGACGCGGAGGACCTGGTTGTTGGTCCAGGTGGGGTGCTTGGACCAGATGAGGGCGGCGCTGGCGGAGGCGAGGGCAGTGGCGTCGCTGGTGCCGTGGGTACGGCAGAGGCCGGTTTCGCTGCCACAGGCCGCGACCATGTCCTCGCCGGGTGCGGCCATATCCACCTGCGGGCCGTACTCGGACTCGGCGGTTCTGCGGAGATTCTTTCCCACGGCCGCGACGCCTACGACGCCTGGGGTGGCCGCCGGATACATCACCTCATTGGCCTTGTTCCCGCTGTTTCCTACACCGGCGAAGAGCAATGCCCCTTTGTCGAGGGCGTACTCCACTGCTTCAGTGACACGTGGTGAACCTTCCGATGCGGCCTGCGAGATGTTGATGACCTTCGCGCCTGCATCGGCGGCGTAGCGGATCGCTGGTGCGAGCGCTTCGTTGAAGATTCTGTTTCCCTCAGCCTCGTTGGCCGCCGTGCCGCTCTTGGGTAGACGGACCGGAAGGATCTTGGAACCTGGGGCAAGTCCGAAGGCACCGTTCCCACCGTCGTACGCGCCCGTTCCGGCGATGAGGCCGGCCATGCCCGTGCCGTGGCCTTCGTAGTCGGTGTGCTCGTCTCCGGACTGGTCGGTGGCGAAGTCCTTGCCCTTGAGGATTTGTCCCTCCAGGTCGGGATTGCTGGGGTCGACTCCGGTGTCGATGACGGCGACCGTGATGCCCTTGCCGGTGCTGGTCTGCCACATCTGCTCGGCCTTCATGGCGTCGAGGAACCACTGCTTCTCGCGGGTCGACGCTTGGGCCGGCGTGCCTGCGGCGCCCACCAGCAGCAGGCCGAGGGCCGCCGCTGCCGCGGCACGGCGGCCTCTGTATCGAGTGCTGCTGGTGCGCATGAACGTAGCTCTCTCTAGTCCTGCTATTCCTGGGTACGACGGTCGATGACCGGTGGTACAGCTGGACGATTGCCCTGTCGCCAGGTCTCCTCGTCCTCGACCACGCCATATGGTCGCCCGTTGCCGTTGTCTGCTCTCCTTGCGGGGGTCTGACGAGAGGCACCGGTGCTGCCGCCACCATGCCCCTCACCCTGGCGCCCGGCGCTGGACGTGCCGCCCACGACGCCGCGGCCCCCTGTGCCGGGACCGGCCGCGGTGCCGGGGGCGCCAGTTTTGGCCCCCGTCGTTCCCGCACGTCCCGGCTGCTGGGGACGGAGGCTGCTCGCACCGGCGTTCGGGAGGGGACGGCCGCCGACGACGCCACCGTTTGAGACCGAGGGACGACGACCAGGCGTCTGGCCCTGCTGGCCCACCATGCGGCCGCCTGGATTCGTGGAACCGCCGGTCGGGCCCATCGGGCCGCGCGGAGCTGTCCCCTCTCCGCCTACGACGGTTCCGCGAGGGATGCCCGTCGACCTGTCGGGGGACTGTGGAATAGGGCGACCGCCGACGATGCCGTTGCCGCTTCCGCCCCCTGGCATGCGTGCGGGGTTCGCCGTTGCGCTTTGCCCGGGTTGGAAGGGCATCCTTCCCGTGACAGGAGACCGTCCCTGCCCTGTCGGGCTCTTGCTGACGGGGGTGCCGAACGCCGGAGGAACCGTGCCGGTCTGAGGCGTCGGACCGCCTTTCACCTGGTCAGGACCGGGCAGAGGCTCTGGCACGGCATGCGGGGTCGGCGTACGTGGAAGCAGAGTGTCGACGGAGTCGATACCCATTCGGGTGGGCTGATCCACGTCCACCTGCGGACGGCGTTCAGTCGGTGTGCCGCTCGGGGACAGCCGTGGGTCGGGAGCGCCAGAGGAACCCTCTCGGGCAGGCACTGAGGTCGCGGACGACGTAGCTCCGGGGGAGCTGCTGGATCGGGCCTCGGCCGTGCCGGAGTGGACGTCCAACCTGGGATCAGGCACAAACGCCGCCGGCGGCGGCGGAAACTTAGGTCTCTCCAGCGCCCCCATCTGTGCCGAAGACACCTGATACGACTGCCCCAGCTTCCGCATCTGCGCGGCAGCCTCAAGGCGGACCTTCTCCCGGTTCGCCGCCAGTGCCTCCAGTTCGCTGCGGGACTTCGCGCTCACCGCTGCCGCGTCCGGATCGTTGCGTGCGGTGGTCGCCGCTGCGAGGTTCGCTTTGGCGCTCGGCATGTCGCGCGGGATGGAGGACTGGGCCACGGCGATGGCGCCGGAGGCCTGGCTGAGCCACTTGGCCGCGTCCTCGCTGAAGTCGCCCAGGCGGAGGGTGGAGTTGGCGAGGTCGCCGGTCCAGGTGCGGAAGGCGTCGGCGCCGTCGCCCTTCCATTCCACGTACTGGGGGCGGACCTTGAGCTCGTCGGCGATCTTGCGGATTTCCTTGGCGGCGGCGATGAGGCGGTCGGCCGCGGCCTGGACGGTGCCGGCGTTGGCCTGGTCGAGCCAGGCCAGCATCTGTTCGTGGCTCATGTTCTCGAAGGGGGTGCCGCCGGGGCCTTGGGCCGGCATCAGATCGAGCCTCCCGCGTCGCCACCAGACGGGGCCTTCGGCGCACCCGCCGTACCCGCGCCGTTCGCGTTGCCCGTGCGCGCCACCTCGGGGTCGTACGCCCCGCCGTAGTGCTTCGTCGTCTCCGTGCTGATCGCGACCATGCGGTCGCGGACGTCGGTGTCGATGTTCTGGTAGCCCTTGTGGGAGGCGAGGACGGCGATGCTCATGCCCTCCATGGAGTCGGACAGGAGCTTCGACAGTGTTTCGAGCTCGCCTATCACCGTCTCGTACGCGCCGTGCAGGCCGGCCGCCTCCGCCCACGCGCCGTCGCCGCCGCCGAGCTGCTGGCGTACGAGCTGATCCTGGGCGACTTTCTCCGGGCCCGCGTCCGAGCCCTTCAGGTCGCGGATCAGTTCGTCGATGCGCTGCTGGAACTTCGTGAAGGAGGCGTACTCCGCGGCCACCGCGGACGCGGCACCGGCAGCGCTTTGTGCGGCGTCGAATATGCCGGAGAACCATGAAGCTCCCGACGCCGACCCGCTGTCGCTGTCACTGGGCAACACCCGTGTCCTCCCCCGTACACCACACCACCGGCAGTCAACGATTCATAAGTAACTCTAACTACCAGCGGTGACAGGCCACACCCGGCCCGTTGTCACGGCGTGTGGTGTTTCCGGCCAACTTCGTGGCATGCAGAAGAGGCACGCGAAAGGGCCGCCCGCGCTCAAACCGGCGGGCGGCCCCAAGAGCCGAAAAAGGCTCAGGCCTAGAAGGCTCAGGCCGAAAAGGCCCAGTACGCGTCGATCAGGACCGCGTCGCCTTCCGGCGCCGCGTCATCACCACGATGCCCGCGCCGCCCGCGAGCAGCACCGCCGCGCCGATGGCGATCGGGCCGGTGGAGCTGTTGGCGCCGGTCTCCGCGAGGTCGCCGCCGCCACCGTTGGGGCCGGGGGCCGGAGGGGTGGTGGAGGTGGAGGCGGTCGGGGTGGAGGGGGTCTCCGAGGCCGGCGGCGTGGTCTCGTCGGCCGGGGGCGGGGTCTCGGAGGCGGGCGGGGTGGTTTCCGAAGCCGGCGGGGTGGTCTCGTCGGCGGGCGGCGGGGTCGTCGCCGGCGGGGTGGAGGCCGGGGGCGTCTCCGTGGGGGCGCAGAACTTCGTGCCGCCGTTCCAGGCCGCGATCAGCTTGTCCTTGATGACCGGGCGGTCCGGGCCCTTGGGAAGGTCGCCGTGCTGGAAGCCGTCCTGCGCGTCGAGCTTGCCGTCGAACTTCACGGCGCCGCGGTAGAGGTCGATCTGCGCGAAGCAGCCGGCGTCGGGGACGGAGACGTCGAGCGAGTCGGTCTGGCCGGGCTTGACCGTCACGGTGTCGAAGTCGACGAAGACCTGCTCGCCCGAGGTGGCGAACGTCGGACCGTGGGCGAGGTAGGAGGCCAGGGAGGCGGTGCAGGTGGAGGCGTCACCGGCGGTGCGGACCTTGACGTGGACCTTGCCGTCGTCGGTGGGCTTGAGGTTCTGGTCGTCGACCTTGACCGAGTCGTAGAAGTTCGAGCCGTCGAGGGAGAACTGGCAGCGGTCGGTCACGGTCTCCGTGCCCGCGCCCGTTCCCGGCTTGTAGTGGCCGCCCGACTTCCAGCCGTCGCCGCCGGGGGTGCCGGTCGCCCAGGAGGTCGGGGCGGAGACGGAACAGAGGACGAGCGCCGCGGCGCCCGTCCCCAGCAGGCGGCGCGCGGTGACACGTCTAGCTATGGACATGCGGATCCCATTCGGAGGTGTGAGGGGTGACATGTGCCGCCAAGGGCACACAAAACACAGCGAAGACAAAGAGCAGACAGAAAACTCAGAGATCACCGGGCTCATCGGTCACATGCGCCACGGTGTTCGGACATCGTGGATCTTCGGCCGGAACGCTGTCAACCAGCGAAGATGCAGAGGTAGTTCAAGAGGCCATCACAATTTCGTCACACGAGGAATGAACCGCTCCGGACCGCGTTCGAGTTCGCGTTCCCGGCATGGTGGACAGATACCGATGTGGACAGATAGCTGACTGCCTTCGACCACCCGCCTGTCCTCGACCGCAGCTCCGAGGGAGACCCGTGACCGCTCCGCACCCCGACCTCTCCTCCCGCGACCCGAACTGGTGGCGCCAGGCCGTCGTCTACCAGGTCTACCCCCGCAGCTTCGCCGACGCCGACGGTGACGGACTCGGGGATCTGGCGGGGGTGACCGAGCGCCTGAACCATCTCGCCGCCCTCGGCGTGGACGCCCTGTGGCTCAGCCCGTTCTATCCGTCCGAGCTGGCCGACGGCGGTTACGACGTCGCCGACTACCGGGACGTGGACCCACGGCTGGGATCCCTCGACGACTTCGGCGCGATGGTCGCCGAGGCGCACCGGCTGGGCCTGAAGGTGATCGTCGACCTGGTGCCCAACCACACCTCGCACCAGCACGCGTGGTTCCGGGAGGCCCTGGCCGCCGGGCCCGGATCGGCCGCGCGGGAGCGCTATGTGTTCCGCGACGGCCGTGGGACGCACGGCGAACTGCCGCCCAGCGACTGGCAGTCCGTCTTCGGCGGCAGCGCCTGGCGGCGGGTGCCGGACGGGCAGTGGTACCTGCACCTGTTCGCCCCCGAGCAGCCCGACCTGAACTGGGCGCACGAGGAGGTCCGCGCCGACTTCCGCACCACCCTGCGCTTCTGGTCCGACCGCGGCGTCGACGGCTTCCGGGTCGACGTGGCGCACGCGCTGGCCAAGGACCTGAGCGAACCCCTCCGCGACCTCGGCGACCTCCCGGGGGTGGCGGAGGAGGCCCTGGAACACCTGCCGCCGGGCGGCCATCCCTTCTACGACCGTGACGAGGTCCACGAGATCTACCGCGACTGGCGCCGGATCCTCGACTCCTACCGCCCGCCCCGTACGGCGGTCGCCGAGGCCTGGGTCCCGGGCGCCCGGCGCGCGCTGTACGCCCGCCCGGACGAGCTCGGCCAGGCCTTCAACTTCGAGTACCTGGAGGCTGGTTGGGACGCGGCCGAACTGCGCCAGGTGATCGTCGACTCGCTCGCCACGGCCCGCGCGGCCGGTGCCTCCGCCACCTGGGTGCTCTCCAACCACGACGTCGTACGGCACACCTCACGGCTCATGCTCCCGCCGGGCACCGACGAGAACGCCTGGTTGCTGTCCGGCGGCCACGCCCCGGCCGTGGACGAGGCGGCGGGGCTGCGGCGGGCCCGCGCCGCGACGCTGCTCATGCTCGCGCTGCCCGGATCGTCGTACGTCTATCAGGGCGAGGAGCTGGGGCTGCCCGAGGTCGCCGATCTGCCCGTGGAGGTGCTTCAGGACCCGATCTGGGAGCAGACGGGGCGGGTGCGCAAGGGGCGCGACGGATGCCGGGTGCCGCTGCCGTGGACGAGCACGGGACCGTCGTACGGCTTCGGGGCGGCGGGGGCGTGGCTGCCGCAGCCGGAGAGCTTCGCGGGGTACGCCGTCGAGGCGCAGGACGGGGTGGCGGGCTCGACCCTGGAGTTCTACCGCACGGCCCTGCGGCTGCGCCGCAAGCTGCTGGAGGGTGAGTCGCTGACCTGGGCGGACGGCGCCTCGGACGGAGTCCTGGACTTCACCCGGCACGACGGCTGGCGGTGTGTCGCCAACCTGTCGGGGACGGCCGTGGAGCTGCCGGCGGGCGAAGTGCTGCTGACGAGCCGCCCGTTGGAGGACGGGCGGCTCGGGACGGACACCACCGTCTGGCTGGCGCCCTGATGCCTATGGTCCTGACGTCTACGGCGTTGACGTCTACGGCGTGATGGTGGGCGTCGCCGTCGCCGTCGCCGGCGGGGTCAGGACGACCATCGGCTCACCGGGCTGCGGCGGCGGCGGGGTCATGTCGGACTTGGGCAGCTTGGGTGGGGTGGTCTGCTGGAAGAGGGCCGTGTCGTAGTTGACCAGGCCGGTGTTCTCCATGACCGTGATGTGGTCCAGGACGGTGTTGTTGGCCTGGTCGGCCAGCTGGCGCACCAGGCTGTTCTTCGTGGTCGAGCGGATCTTCGCGACCGTGTTGAAGATCGAGCCGTGGGTGGTCCGCAGGATGTTGGCGAAGTTCGAGTCGAACGCCTGGCCGGTCTGCGAGTCGATCTGGTTCACGAAGGACAGCTGCTGCGGACTCGCCACGTTGGGCAGGGTGATGTTCAGCATCGGGGCGATCTTGCGGCAGCTGGCGTCCAGCGCCGCGTGTCCGTCCACGAGGTGCTCGGACGCCCTCTTGACCTCCGGGGTCGTCCCCTTCCTCAGGCCGATCTGCCCGAGCGGGTACTCCCACAGCCCGGCCGCGCGCACAGCGACCACGAAGTTGCGGTCCTGCTCGGTCAACGGCCCCCACTGCGTCTGGGCGATGATCCGGTCCTGGGCGTTGGAGACGGTGTCCAGGCCGAGCATCGATGGGTAGGCGAGCGCGCCCAGAGTCAGCGTGAGGGCCCCGCCCACGAAAAGGGTTCCCATCGCGTTCCGTGAAAAGCGCACCGTGCCTCCTGCCCGGTCGAGGGTCCGCCGGCTCGGCGGGTCTGACGGACAGAAGTACGGACGAGAGGGCCCAGGGACTCGATCGGTTCGGTAAAAAATCTGCCGACCCGTCAACCACTCCAGACGTTTCTCCTGAAATCTGGACACACGACGGGTCCGTGCCGGCGACGGCGGTGGGGACGGGCCCGGTCCTGACAGGGGAGGGGAACGGCGTGGCCGCAGTAGTGGAGTTGACGTACTACCCGGTGAAGGGATGCGCGGGGATCACGGTCGCCGAGGCGGAGGCCGGGGCCGCGGGCCTGGCCCACGACCGGAGCTTCATGGTCGTCGGGGAGGACGGGGTCTACCGCACCCAGCGTCGGCACCCCCGGCTGGCGCTGATCACGCCCGAGGTGGGGGAGGACGGCGGGCGGCTGGCGCTGCGGGCGCCGGGGGCGGGCGAGGTGCGGGTGACGGTGGACGTCGGCGGGGCGCGGCGGGACGTGACGCTGTTCGGGGAACCGTTCCGGGGCATCGACCAGGGCGACGAGGTCGCCGCGTGGCTGACGGCCGTGCTGGGGGAGCCGAGCCGGCTGGTGCGGGTGCCGCCGGAGCACCACCGGGTCACCGACGGCCGCATCCCCGGCACCTCCGGCTACGCCGACAGCTGCGCGCTGCTCGTCGTCTCCCGCGCGAGCCTCGACCTGCTGAACCTGCGCCTCGGCGAGCAGGGCGCGCCCCCGCTCCCCATGGCCCGCTTCCGCCCCAACATCGTCATCGGCGGCTGGGACGAGCCCCACACCGAGGACCGCGTCCTCCATCTCACCCTCGGCGGCGCCGAGTTCGGCTACGCCAAGCTCGCCGTGCGCTGCGCGGTCACCGTCGTCGACCAGGAGACCGGCGTACGGTCCGGCCCCGAGCCGCTGCGCACCCTGGCGCGCTACCGGCGCTCGCGCGACAGCGGCGGCATCGTCTTCGGCGCGAAGTTCGCGGTCCTGCGGCCAGGGAAGGTGTCGGTGGGCGACGAGGCGGTCGTAGGGGAGTGGGGCGCCGCCGAACTGTGACGGGCCGCCGCGGTGACGGACCGCCGTGGTGGGCCGCGGTCGCGGGTCGCTTCGCCCATACGGCCGTGCAGCGCGCGCGACCTGCGGAAACGGGCCGGGAGAATCACACGGAGCGGTGTCGCCGACATCCCCGTGAGGAGCTTCGCCGACGATGAAGAGGTCCAGCAGGTCGAGGTCGAGGTCGAGGACGGGATCGAGTTCGCGGTCCAGGAGGACGGCTGTCTGGGCGGGGGCAGCCATGGCGGGAACGCTCGTGGCGACCGTCGCGCCCGCGCCCGCGCAGGCCGGTGAGACGCGGGGGCGTGAGCTGTGGGCCGCCGTGACCATCGCGCCCGGTCGGGAGGGCGTCGTCGCGGTCGCGGGATACGGCGGGGCGGCGCTGGAAGCCGGTTCGGTGCTGACCCTGACCGCTCCCGACGGCACCGCGGTCACGGACGCGCCGCTGGACGCCCGCGGCTACCGGGGCGCGGTGGCGTCCGACGGGGGCAGCGGGACGTACACCTTCACGGGCGGTACCCCCGGCACCGGCGCGTGGGGCGGGCTGACCTTCCCCTTCGTGCTGTCCGTGCCGGCGGACGCGGTGCCGGGGACGCGGCTGAGCGACTGTTCGCTGCGGCTGCTGGACGCGCGGGGCAGGGCGAGGGACCAGGGTGCGTGTGTCGTGACCGTCGGTCTGACCGAGCCGACCTTGAGCCGCCCGCACTCCGGGGTACCGCTGGACGCTTTGCCGGAGGCGAGCGGCACGGCGTACCCGGGTGCGCAGATCACCGTCCGGGACGCCGGGGAGAACGAGGTCTGCACGACGACGGCCGCGGCGGACGGCCTGTGGTCCTGCGCCCCGAGCGCCGCCCTGGCCGCGGGCCCCGGCCGCCTCCAGGCCACCGCCACCCTCAACGGGGTCAGCGCGACGAGCGAGCAGATCACCATCACAGTGACCGTGTGAGCCCCGGGACCGGTGTCGGGCC
Source organism: Streptomyces lincolnensis (assembly GCF_001685355.1). GTDB lineage: Bacteria > Actinomycetota > Actinomycetes > Streptomycetales > Streptomycetaceae > Streptomyces > Streptomyces lincolnensis. The sequence continues at coordinate 5,253,872 of NZ_CP016438.1, forward strand.
CCGGGGGCTCCCGCCCGTGGACGCGGGTCAGCCGAACTGGCCGGGCTGGTAGTCGCCGGCGGGCATCTGGATGGCGACGTTCATGCGGTTGTAGGCGTTGATGAGGGCGATCGTGGTCACCAGGGCGAGGAGCTGGTCCTCGTCGTAGTGCTTGGCGGCCCGCTCCCACACCTCGTCCGGGACACCGCCGGCGCCGTCGGCGATCCGGGTGGCCTCCTCCGTCAGCTCCAGCGCGGCGCGCTCGGCGTCGGTGAACACCGTGGCCTCCCGCCAGGCCGCGACCAGGTGCAGACGCTGGTGGGACTCGCCCGCGGCCACGGCGTCCTTGGTGTGCATGTCCGTGCAGAAGCCGCAGCCGTTGATCTGGCTGGCCCGCAGCTTCACCAACTCCTGTGTCGAGGCCGGGAGTTCCGTTTCGAGGACCGCCCGGCCCGCGCCCGCGAGGTGCTTGATGATCTTGCCCGCGACCGGGTTGCCGAGGAGGTTCAGCCGAGCTTCCATGAGGGACTCCTGTGTCGTCGTCGTGTTCGCTACACCTCTTTGACGGGACGACGGGGGGCTGTTGTGACAGGCCCCGAATGTGACGTGCGGCACAGCGGTGTCCGTCATCAAGAAGGAGAGGAGGAGCAGTGATCGCCGACCTTCAGTGCGTGGTGCTGGACTGCCCCCATCCCGCACAACTCGCCCGTTTCTACGGCGCGTTGCTGGGCGGAGACGTCGACCGGCCCGACCGGCGGTGGGCCCTCGGCGACGACTGGGCCACCCTGCACACGCCGTCCGGGCTCGTGCTCGCCTTCCAGCGGGTCGCGGACCACCGGCCGCCGCGGTGGCCCGACCCGGAGCGGCCGCAGCAGTTCCACCTCGACTTCGGCGTGGCGGACCTCGACCGGGCCCAGGAGGAGGTCCTGGCCAGGGGCGCCACGCTGCTGGACGACGGCTCCGGCGCAGGTTCCGAGGACGGCTCCACGGACGGCTCCGGCGGCGGACAGGGCTGGCGGGTCTACGCCGATCCCGCGGGGCATCCGTTCTGCCTGGTCCGCCACTGACGGCACGTGGGTCCTCACTTCACGACGGCCAGCTCCCGCGAGGCGGTGTTCAGGCGGCGCCCGCCCGTCTCCGTGCACGTCACGACGTCCCCGAGGCGGATGCCGAAGCGGCCGGGCAGGTGGATGCCCGCCACGAGGGAGAAGCACATGCCGGGCAGGAGGGGCTGCTCCTCACCCTCGGCGAGGTGCGGCGCTTCGTGAGCGGTGACGCCGATGCCGTGCCCGGTGCGGGGGACGCCCCGGCCGCCGTACCCGGCGTCGGTGATCACCGTGCGGGCCACGCGGTCGACGTCCTGGCACGGAACATCGGGACGCACGGCCTCGAACGCCGCCTGCTGCGCGTCCTGGACGACCTCGTGCACCCGGCGCTCCTCGGCGGTCGGCTCGCCCACGTGCACCGTGCGGGTGATGCCGGAGCCGTAGCCGTCCCGGTGGCCGCCGAAGTCCAGGACGACCATGTCGCCGGCGGTGAGGGTGCGTCGGCCGGTCCGGTGGTGCGGGTCCGCGCCGTCGGGGCCGGAGCCGACCACCGTGAAGTCGACCCGGCCGTGGCCGTGTTCGCGCAGTAGCCGGCCGAGGTCGGCGGCCACGTCCGTCTCACGGCGCCCGGCGAACCGTAGGGACAGGACGTCGTCGTACGCCGCGTCCGCCGCCGCCCCGGCCGCCGCGAGCCGGGCCACCTCGTGCTCGTCCTTGACCACCCGGAGCATCGGCAGCGCGGTGCTCAGCGGCCGGTAGGTGGTCAGCGGCAGCACCTCCTGGAGGCCCAGCAGATGCAGCGCCCAGGTCGAGTCGGAGACGCCGTAACGGCCGTGCGGGCGGAGCAGGCCCGCGGCCGCCGCGTAGGGATCCTGGCCGTCCTTCCACGCGGAGATCCGCACGGCGCCCGGCGCCCCCTCCGCGTCCGGGCGTTCCGACGCGGGGACGAGCAGCCGGGGTTCGGAGTCGGCGGTCAGGACGAGCAGGGTGAGGTGTTCGGTGGCCGCCGCCGGCCGGTAGCCGCACAGCCACATCAGGTCGGGTCCGGGCGTGGCCAGCAGCCCCGCCAGTCCCACGACGGCCGCTTCCCGGGCAGCGCGGTCCATCCGTAGCGCGTAGTCCTGCTCGGTGAAGTGGTCCTGCTCGGTGAAGGCGGCAGGCGTCTCAGTCATCGCTCTCACTCATCCGTCTCGCCCCGCGTCCTCCTTCCAGTGAAGGACCGCGCGCGGGCCCGCGCATGCCGAGTGCTCCCTGTCACCCGAACGGACCACTCCCCTGGCGGGGCCCCGGCCCCGCCCCCACGTTTCCCCCGAAGGGCTGGCATGGGAATCGTGCGTGATACACGCTGGGGAATCGCATGGCTACGCTGTGCTGATGGCGGGGGCGGCGACGGGGTACGACGGGGGTGCCATGGGATTCGGCTTCGGGTTCGGGCAGCGGCGCGGTGGACAACTCCCCGTGGAGCTCACCAGCTTCGTCGGGCGCGGCGGCGAACTCGCCGTGGTCCACGACGCGTTGCAGCGCTCCAGACTGGTCACCCTGGCCGGCCCGGGCGGTGTCGGCAAGAGCCGGCTGGCGCTGCGGGCGGCCGCCGGACTCGCCGGCCGGTTCGAGGACGGCGTCCGGCTGGTGGAGCTCTCCGCGCTGCACGACCCGGAGTTGATCCCGGCGACCCTCGCGGGCGTGCTGGAGCTGCCCGAGCAGTCCGGGATGACACCGCTGGACGCCGTCGTCGAACACCTGCGGGAGCGGCGGCTGCTGCTCGTGCTGGACACCTGCGAGCACCTCGTCGACGCGTGCGCGATGCTCTGCGACATCCTGCTGCGCGAGGCCGGCGGGCTCCATGTCCTCGCCACGAGCAGGCAGCCTCTGGACGTCCCCGGCGAGCACTGCGTGCCCATCGCCCCGCTGCCGACCGAGGACGCCGTGGACCTGTTCGTCCAGCGGGCCTCGGCCGTCAGCGCCGGCTTCACCGCCACCGCCACCGCCACCGACGCCGACCGCGAGCGGACCCGGGCCCTGGTAGAACGCCTCGACGGCATCCCGCTCGCCCTGGAACTGGCCGCCGTACGGCTGCGCGCGGTGCCCCTCGCCGAACTCGTCGCCCGTCTCGACCGCCGCTTCGAGGTCCTCACCGGCGGCCGGCGCACCGCCCTCACCCGCCACCAGACCCTGCGTACGGCCATCGACTGGTCCTACGACCTGTGCACTCCGCCGGAGCGGCTGCTGTGGGCGCGGCTGTCGGTGTTCGCCGGCGCCTTCGACCTGCCGGCGGTGGAGCGGGTGTGCGCGGGCGGGGACCTCGTCGGCGAGCAGGTGGTCCAGGCGCTGATCGGCCTGGTGGACAAGTCGGTCGTGCAGCGCATCGGCGAGGACGGCGCCCGCTACCGGCTGCTGGACACGATCCGGGAGTACGGCACCGAGCGGCTGCCCGGCACGGACGTCGACGCCACCGCCGTACGGGAGCGGCATTTCGCGTACTACGAGGCGCTCGCCGGGCGGTTCTGGGACGAGTTCCTGAGCCCGGCGCAGGTCGCGCTGCACCGGGCGGTCCGGGACGACGTGGCCGATGTGCGGGCCGCGCTGGAGTACGGCCTCGGGGCCGGGGGCCGGACCACCGCCAAGGCGCTGTGGCTGGCGACGCGGCTCGGGGCGTTCTGGCGGGCCGCGGGCACCCTGTCCGAGGGCCGGTACTGGATCGACAAGGGGCTCGACCGCGTCCCGCAGCCCTGTCCCGAGCGGGCCTGGGGCCTGTTCATGACCGGCGCCTTCGCGGTGTGGACGGCCGACCTCGACACCGCGCTGGAGCGGTTTCCGCAGGCCAGGGAGGTGGCGCGGGCCGCCGGTGAGAGCCGGGTGGAGGTGTTCGCGGAGGCCTACGTCGGGGCGCTGTCCGCGCTGTGCGGAGCCGTCGAGGAGGGGCTCGCGGTCCTGGAGAGCGCCCGGCTGCGGATCGTCGCCTCGGGGGACGGGCTGGGCATCGCTGTCGTCCACTACGAGGGTGCCCTGCTGCGGGCCGTCCTCGGCGACACGGCCGGGGCGCTCCGGCTGTGCGAGACCGGCCTGGCGTTTCTGGAGGGCACCGGCGAGCGCCAGCTGTACGGCTCCACGCTGACCGTCCAGGGGGTGATCCTCTCGCTCGCCGGGGAGCACGGGAAGAGCGAGGCGCTGTTCCGCCGGGGGCTGGAGGCCGCGAGCGAGGTCGGCGAGGTGCTGGTGGCCGCGCTGGCCTGTCTGGGGCTGGCCTGGAACGCGGCCCGCCAGGAGCGCTTCGTACGGGCCTGCTGGCTCCTGGGGTACGCCGAGCACGCGCGCCGGCTGAGCGGGGACCCGGTGGCGATGCTGCCCCGGCTGCTGGAGGAGCGGGAAGCGATGCAGAAGAGGGTGCGTGCGGCACTGGGCGCGGAGACCTTCGCTCGGTGGCACGAGTCCGGGGCCCGGATGCCCGGCCGCGCGGTCCTGGAGGCCGTCCGTGCCGACCTGGACGAGCCCCCGGCCCGCGCCCGCCCGTCCGGCACCCGGCTGCCCGGGCCGCGGGTCACCGCGAACGCCCTCACCCGCCGGGAACGCGAGGTCGCCGCGCTGGTCGCGCAGGGGCTGTCCAACCGCGAGATCGCCGAACGCCTGGTGATCTCCAAGCGCACGGTGGACGCCCACGTGGAGCACATCCTCGCCAAGCTGCGGATCACCTCGCGCACGGAGATCCCGGCGGTGGCGGGGCCGTCGTAGGTAGCGGTCTCCGTACGCGGAGTTCCGGGGTGCCGCCGCCGCTAGGTGTACCGATCTTCCCGGAAGTCCGATGCGCGGGCGGTGGCCGGGAGGGCAGTCTGAGGGGGCCGCCGGGGAGAGGTCGTGCCGGGCGCCGGCAGTGCTGGTCCGACCCCACGGCTGTCATGGCAAGGCGTCCGTCCCGGCGCCCCGGCGGCATCCAGTACGGGACCGTTCCCCTCACGGCCCCGTCGTGGGGCTGCCCTGTCGGCGGGGCAGCCCCCTGTATGTCCTGCTGTCTTATGCGTGAGGCCTTATGCGTGAGGCCTTATGTGTGACCGAGGCCGCCGCTGCCGAAGGAGCCGCTGGAGCCCGGCAGCCACCGGTGCCGGTGCTGGTCCTTCCCCGTCCTGCTGCCCTGGTGGTGGAGCTGGTACGGCATGAGCCGCTCCCGCCCCACCGCGGCCGGGATCTCGTCCGGCTCCCGCATCTCCCGCATCTCGTGCACCGCGCCCGTCAGGGGCAGCTTCGGCTGCTCCTCCGGGCGGGGGTGCGGAAGTTCCTGGTCGAGGACCCGCATGCCCAGTCGCACGGCCCAGATCAGGGCACCCGCGACGAACAGACCACCCGCGAAGGCGGCGAGCACGTTGAGTACATCGCCCGACGTGGCCGCCACTACAAACGTCGCCGTACTCATAGTCCTAGTATGGCCGAATTTCGCCACGCTATGTGGCTTGATTTGTGTTTGAGTCACACGGTCCCGGGCAGCGGGGGCGGGCAGGTCCCGGACCGGCGGTGATGTGTACGTTGGCCGATGGTCGGCGCCACACGTCGAGGCGCCGGCAACGGCCGAGGGAAACGAGCACATGGCACGCGTCGCCGTCATCACCGCGCCCAACATCGGGTACCGCAACACCGGAATGCTCACCGTCGACCTGGCCTTCGAGTCCCTGCGACGGCGCATGGGCACCGCGGTCGACCCGACCTGGTACACCCTGCACGCACCGGAGACCGTGCCGCTCAGGGAGTGCGCGCGGGGCACCGGGCTCCCGTTCCGGTTCCGCTCGCTGATCGAGCACGTCGACGAGCTCCGCGACCACGACGCGGTCGTCTTCTGGGGCGACTTCCTGCACACCCGGCACTATCTGGCCCAGGACGCGACGAACCGCCTGCTCGACTTCGGCTTCGCCGAGAACCGCGCCGCCGCCCGCGCCCTGCTGTACCGCACCCTGCTGCTGTCGGAGCAGCCGGACGACCTCCTTGCGCGGACCCTCAGCTACGGCGGGACGATCCTGCACAACACGCAGGCCGACTACTCCGGCTCCCCCGGTTCCTCCGGCCACCCCGGCGACGAGGACAAGGAGTTCGGCCCCCTCTTCTCCCGCCTCATGACCGGCAGCCACCGCGTCTGGATGCGTGACCCGGTGTCGGCCGCCAGGATCGCGCTGCTGCGCGGGGACCGTACGGCCGAGTACTTCGGCTCGGACGCGGCGCTCCTGTCCCGCCCCGGCGACCTGGACCACCTCCCGACCACCGCCTGGTCCGAGGATCTCCCGGAGGGCGGCGCCATCGGCGTCTTCCTCGGCGCCCGCACCCGGATCCCGGCCTGGCTGCCCGACTTCTGCCAGGGCCTCGCCGACCGCTTCGGCGCCCCCCTCGAATGGCTCCCCTGGTTCGACCGGGACATCCCGCCCTCCGTCGCCCACATCCCCACCCGCCCCGGCGACCACACCATCGGCGACCTGGTGAACGTCCTGTCGCGCTACCGCCTGGTCATCACCGACACCTACCACCTGAGCGTCAACGCCTGGGGCGCCGGCACCCCGGCGGTCTGCGTCGGCGCCCCCGAGCCGGTGCCGACGACCCACGACGACTACCTCACCCTGAGCGACGTCAAAAAACACGTCTTCCACATGTCCTACGACGCCGCCGACTTCTACCTCTCCACCCTCCCCGACACCCCCGAATCCCTCACCCACCGCATCAACCGCCTCGCCCACCTCATCGAAGGCGACGGAGCCACCGCCATCACCACCCGAATCCGCACCCACGCCGACCACTCGGCCGGGGCGTTCACGGAGACGCTCGGCGCGCTGGTGCGGTAGGACCCGGCACCGACGGGTGGACTCTGAGAACTATGTTCGCCGTGACAGGGTTTCCGATCGGGCGACTAGAGTTACCTTGCGGGCAAGGAGCCCTGTGGCGTGTCGTGGTCCGGCGGCTCGCGGGAAGGTGACATGGCCTCGGGAAAGCGGCCGTACGGCGGTGATCGGCTGGATGACGATCACTATCCGGCGTACACGATGGGCCGGGCGGCCGAGTTGATCGGTGCGACGCCGGGGTTTCTGCGTGCGCTCGGGGAGGCGGGGCTGGTCACGCCGTCGCGTTCGGGTGGGCGGCATCGCCGGTATTCGCGTCATCAGTTGCGGCTGGCCGTCCGGGCGCGGGAGCTGGTCGGCCAGGGGACGCCGATCGAGGCCGCGTGCCGCATCATCGGTCTGGAGGACCGGTTGGAGGAGGCCCTCAAGGACAACGCGGAGCTCCGCCAGCCGCCCGAGGAAAACTGAGTCCGCCGGAACAGAAAAAAGAGGTGGGCGGGGAAGTGGTTTCTTGGTTATTCCCGGCGGCTTTTCGCGGTGCCGTTTTGCTTGAATTCGCATCTTGATGATTCGTGCTACGGTCGACGTCGTTGCAGTTGTGGTTGCCATTTTGCATGCCGGGTTTTCCGGGCAGGTGATCATCACAGCGATGAAGGGGGCTCACGAAGTGTGGGTCTCCAGCACTGCCTCAGGAGATATGACATGGCCACCGGTACCGTGAAGTGGTTCAACGCGGAAAAGGGCTTCGGCTTCATCGAGCAGGACGGCGGCGGCGCCGACGTCTTCGCCCACTACTCGAACATCGCCACCCAGGGCTTCCGTGAGCTTCAGGAAGGCCAGAAGGTGACGTTCGACGTCACGCAGGGCCAGAAGGGCCCGCAGGCGGAGAACATCGTTCCCGCGTAACCGTCTGACGGTTTCGACAGGGCCCGCACCTTGGGTGCGGGCCCTGTTCGTTTATCCCCAATCTTCTCGGACCCCTGGTGAGGCACCATGCGCTGTGTGATCGCCCGTTACCCCTTCGACCTGGTCAAATCCGAGGTCGAGGCACAGATGCAGAGCGTCCGGCCGGAACCCCTCAGCGGAGCCTGCGTGGTCATCGGGCGCCGGATCTACCCCGTCAAGCAGGTCGGCGAGGTCATCACCCGCCAGGACCGCCGTGACTTCACCGCGTTCGAAGTGACCAGGGCGCTCACCCGCCTCGGGTTCACCTGCCACGAGACCCCGCCGGAGGCGGCGTCGGCGTAGCGTTCCCGGTCCTGCGGGCGTAGGCGCGCGCGGCGCGCGCGCGGTCGCCGCAGCGCGTGGAACACCAGTGACGCCGGCCGTGCCGGAGCAGGAAACGGTTGCACGGGGGTGACCCGCAGGCCGTGAGCCGCTCGGCGTCCGGACCGGTGAGCAGATCGGCGGCGTCCGCGGCGAGAGCCGCCAGGGCATGGTCCACGATCTGTGTGACAGGGTGCGAAGTCGCCCGGTACAGGCCCCGTGCCGAGTCCCAGTGCAGCAGGGACGCCGAGGGAGCCCTGGTCAACGCGTCATTGACGGCCGCGAGTGCGTCGGCCGGCGCGGGCAGGCCGTCCACATGGCAGCCGAGCAGCGCCCTGACGTGTTCGCGCAGGCCCCGCAGGCGGGACGTGCACAGCTCCCGGAGTCCGGCGTCCGCCGGGGCGAGGCCGCGGTCGGCCAGCCACTGACCCGCCGCCGCGGGACTGCCGAGGAAGTCCAGGTACTGGCCCCCGGGCAGAGCGGGCGCGCTGTTGGCGAGGTCCAGCGCGGGATACCGCTCGGCGCCCGGCGCGGGCGGGACTAGCGTCTCCGGCGATCCGGCCGCATTCGAGATCAGTCCGACGGGTCCTGCCGCACTGACCGCTCCTGCCGCACCGACCTGTCCCGCCGCGCCGACCGCTCCCGCCGCCGTCTCGGCTCCCCTCACGGTCCCATCTCCCCTCACGGTCTCCCGAGCGGCCCCGGCCTCGACCTCGGCCCCGGTCACTGTCTCGGTCTCGGTCTCTCTCACGGTTCTCATGGTAGGGCTTGCATCCATCCGTGAGCACGGCTAGTTTTTCTCACGGATAAACATCCATCCATCCGTGAGGTGATCCTTCTCGTGTCCACCATCCCCGTCCGTGTCCTCGGTGGCCCCACCGCTCTCATCGAGTACGGCGGACTCCGGCTCCTCACCGACCCGACCTTCGACGCCCCCGGCGACTACCCGAGTGCCGGCGGCCCGACCCTGACCAAGACCGCGCCCTCCACGGTCACGCCGGCCGACCTGGGCCCGGTCGACGTGGTGCTGCTCTCGCACGACGAGCACGCCGACAACCTCGACGACTCGGGCCGGGCCCTCCTCGCCGACGTACCGCTCACCCTCACCACCCCCAGCGGTGCCGAGCGCCTCGGCGGCAGCGCGCGACCGCTGGCGCCCTGGACCTCCGTGACGTTGGACCGCCCCGACGGCGGCACGCTGACCGTGACCGGCGCACCCGCCCTGCACGGGCCCGACGACGTCGAAGGAGTGGAGAAGATCACCGGCGAGGTCGTCGGTTTCGTCCTGACCTCCGACGACCTGCCCACGGTCTACGTCAGCGGCGACAACGCCTCGCTCACCCTGGTCGGCCGGATCGCCGAGCGGTTCGGGCCGGTCGACACCGCCGTGCTCTTCGCGGGAGCGCCCCGCTTCCCCGCCCTCTTCGACGGGGCGCCGCTCGTCCTCGACAGCGCCGGCGCGGCCGAGGCGGCCAGGATTCTCGGTGCCCGCAGGGTCGTTCCCGTCCACTGCGACAGCTGGGCCCACTTCACCGAGGGCCGGGAGGACGTGGTGGCCGCGTTCCGCGCGGCCGGCCTGGACGACCTCCTCCGGGTGGAGGCGTAGGCGTCGGGCCTACCGTTCGAACGTCCAGGTGATCCGGGTGTCCGTCGCGCTGATCACCCTCACCGGGATGTCGATCGTCGTCCCGTCGCTCCTGCGGCCCGCGCAGGTCAGGGTGGCACCGGCGACCGCCTTCAGGCCGGCCGGACAGGACACCGTGACCTTCGTGCCGACCCAGGGCAGCGGGTGGTAGAGGGACTCGGTCCGGCCGGCGACGATGTTGGGCGCGAGGGCCTTGTGGCCGTCCACGGTCACGGTGTCGAACCGGTCGAGCCGGGTGGTCGACTCCGTGGTGGAGGCCAGCCGGGTGCCGACACCGCCGAGGACCAGCACGACGGCCGCGCCGGACACGACGCCGACAAGGAACCTGCTGTCCGGCATGGTCCGCTCCTCGTCCGCGGGGCGCCCGGGACATCCGTCCATCGGTCCCGCCCCGGGGCGGAAAATACCAGGTGAACCGCGAGCCTCGGCCGTTCGGCCGATCCCGTGGCCGACGGCGGCGGCCTACCGTGATCCCCATGAGATCCCCTTCCGCACGCGGCCTGGCACGAGGTCTCGCCGTGGGTGCCCTGGTCGGGGCGTCCCTCCTGGACCTCCAGATCATGCAGGGGGTGGGCTACCCCGTGTGGCCCACGGTGGTCGTCCTCGCGGCCGGCCTGGCCGCCGTCCTGTGGCCGGCCGGGCGGCGGCCGGGGTGGCTGATCCCGCAGCTGCGCACCGGCGTCCCGGCCCTGCTGTCGCTGCTGGCCACGGTGTCCGCGGTCGCGCTGAGCCGGGACGTCCCGTTCGGCCCGGGCGAGGTCGTGCTCCTGCTGTGCCTGCTCTTCGTGGCGGTACGGCACTGTCCACCGCGCTGGGTCGTGCCGTGCGCGGTGCTGGACGCGGGCGCCCTGCTGGCCACGCCCGCCCGGTACTACTGGGGGCACGCGAACGAGGCGTACGGCGTCATCCTCGCGGGCCTGGTCCTGGTCGGGCTGATCGCCGGGCTCGCGGTCTATCTGCGCACCCTGGACTACCGCCGTACCGTCGCCGTCGCCGACACCCGGCGGGAGGAGCGGGTGGCGATCGCCGCCGACCTGCACGACTTCGTCGCCCACCACGTCACCGGGATCCTGGTGCAGACGCAGATGGCCCGCATGATGGCGGCCGGGCAGGCCGGACAGGCGGGGCGTGCCGGGCAGGGTGCGCCCGTGGAGGAACTCGATCCCGTCCTGGCGGGCATCGAACGCGCCGCCACCGAGGCCCTCGCGTCGATGCGCCGCACGGTCGGCGTGCTGCGCGACACCGACAGCGAGGCGGCCGACCGGCGTCCCGTCGGCGACCTGGCCGCCCTCACCGAACTGACCGAGGGCTTCGCGGGTCCGGGGCAGAAGGTCACCCTGCGCCGCGATCCCGCCGTGACGGACGATCTGCCGCACGAGGTGCAGGCCGCCGCCTTCCGGGTCGTCCAGGAGGCGCTGACCAACGTCCGGCGGCACGCGGGCGACGCCACCGAGATCGTCGTCGCGCTACGGCGTGACGGTCGCCGCCTGGAGGTGACGGTGTCCGACGACGGCCGCGGCGGCACCCAGCTCCCGGCCGCCGCGCACGGCGGCGGCTTCGGCCTCGTCGGCCTGACCGAACGCGTCACCGCGCTGGGCGGCCGTCTGCACACGGGGCCGCGGGCGGAACACGGGTGGGAGGTCCGGGCGGTGTTCTGGACTCCGTAGACATCCGGGACCCCGGCCGGGCCCCGCGCCTACCATGACGGCATGACGGTCGACCTCTTCGCGGGCATTCCGGTCAACGACTACCAGGCCGCCCTCACCTGGTACGAGCGCCTCCTCGGCGGTCCGCCGGTCTTCTTCCCGAACGACAAGGAGGCGGTGTGGGAACTGGCGGAACACCGGTACGTCTACATCGAGCACCGCCCCGGCCACGGAGGCCACGCGCTCCAGACGCTCTTCGTCGACGACCTGGACGCCCGGATCGCCGCCATCGGTGAGCGCGGGCTGACCCCGACCCAGCGGGAGACGTACGCGAACGGCGTCCGCAAGGTCACGTACCACGACCCCGACGGCAACGAGATCGGCTTCGGCGGCGGCCCCACCTGACGGAAAGGCACCCCACGGGCGCGCGCGTGCGCGGTGTTCGGCGACGCGGTCATGATCGGCCCGCACGCCCACGTCAACGGGGCGAGTGTCGGGAGCGAGGCCTTCGCCGCCACCGGCGCCTCCCTCTTCCCCGGCCCGGCTGCTGTCTCCCGACCGGCACGACGAGGTCTGGGCGGTACAAAGGGAGTTGGACTTCCTGGGGACGGTGTACGGGGTTCCCCGCGGTACGCCGATGCGCGAGATCATGGCCCGGCGGAGCGAGTTCTTCGGTGCCCACCGTGACGATGTCGTCCTGGAGGACCCCGCCGGCGGGTGAGCTGCGGCATGCCCTGCCTTGGCGTTGCTGTTGCTATCTCGTTAACCAGAACCCTTGACGTTGAACGCGCTTACCGCGTTGGCTTTCACCACCTGGTTGCCAGGTTGCTCTGTTGCCCCGGAAGGCACCTGTTGTGAACGTTTCCCCCACGCTCAGCTCGACCGTGCGCCGTCTCCCCCACGTCGTCGCCGTGTCCCTGTCGACGCTGTTGCTCGCCTCGTGCGGTGTCATCGAAGGTGTCGGCGACAGCAGCAGCTCCGCCGGCCCCAAGAAGGGCGACGACATCACGGTGGGTCTGCTCCTGCCCGACCGGGAGACCGGTCGCTTCGAGAGATTCGACTACCCGCTCATCAAGAAACGTGTCGCGGCCCTGACGAACGACAAGGGCACGGTCCGTTACGCCAACGCCGGTGCGAGTGCCAAGAAGCAGAGCACGCAGTTCGAGCAGATGATCGCCGCCAAGGTGGACGTGATCCTGGTGGACGCGGTCGACGCCAAGGCGATCGCGAAGGACATCCAGAAGGCGAAGGACGCGGCGATACCCGTCATCGCCTACGACCGCCTCGCCCAGGGCCCGATCGACGCCTACGTCTCCCACGACAACGAGCTGGTCGGCCAGGTGCAGGGCCGCGCGATCGTCGGTGCCCTCGGCGACAAGGCCAAGACCAGCAAGATCGTCATGATGAACGGCTCGGTCGCCGACCCCAACACGGCCCTGTTCAAGCAGGGCGCGCTCAGCGAGCTGAACGGCAACGTCATCATCGCCAAGCAGTACGACACCCGGGAGTGGCTGCCCCAGGTCGCCAAGGCCAACATGGAGAAGGCGATCAAGGCGATCGGCCTCAACAACATCGCCGCCGTCTACTCGGCGAACGACGGCATGGCGGGCGCCGTCATCGACGCGCTCAAGGAGGCGGGGGCCACCAAGATCCCGCCGGTGACCGGGCAGGACGCGGACCTCGCGGCGCTCCAGCGGATCGTGGCGGGCGAGCAGTTCATGACGGTGTACAAGTCGTTCCTGCTGGAGGCGGACAACGCGGCCGAACTGGCCGTCGCCAAGGTCCAGGACCACGGGATCGAGTTCGACGCGCTGACCCCGGACACCATCGACAGCCCGACGCAGCAGGACGTCCCCGCCAGCCTGGTGCCGGTGGTCGCCGTCACCCAGGACAACATCAAGGAGACGGTGATCCAGGACGGCGTCTACACCGTCAAGGAGATCTGCACGCCCGAGTACGCGGCGGACTGCGCGGCCATCGGGCTGAAGTAGGGCAGGCGAGCGGGCCCCGACCGTCCCGTCAGTGGCCCAGCCCCGCGCCCCCGTCCACCGGAATCACCGCTCCCCGCACATACCCGGCCCCCGCGAGGAACGCCACCGCCTCGGCGACCTCGTCGGGGTGGGCCGCGCGGCCGGCCGGGGTCCGCCGTAGCAGCTCGGATTGCTGCTCGGGGGTGAGGGCGCGGGCCATGTCCGTGTCGGTCAGGCCCGGTGCCACGACGTTGCAGGTGATGTCACGGGGCCCGAACTCCCGGGTGAGGGAGCGGGCCAGGCCCACCAGCCCGGCCTTCGCGGCGGCGTAGTTGCTCTGCCCGGCGGCGCCGTGCAGGGCGGCCGTGGAGGAGACCAGCACGATACGGCCGTGGCCGACCCGGAGCATCCCGCGCGCCGCACGCCGGGCGACCCGGAAGGCGCCCGTGAGGTTGGTGTCGACGACCGAGGTGAAGTCCTCCTCGCGCATCAGCGGCAGCAACCGGTCGTGGGTGACCCCCGCGTTGGCGATCAGCACGGTGACGGGGCCGTGGGCCGCCTCGGCCTCCTCGAAGGCCCGGTCCACCTGTCGGCTGTCCGTCACATCGCAGCGTACGGCGAGGAATCCGGTGCCGTCGGGCGGTTCAGCGCCCCGGTGGGTCACCGTGACCCGGTCGCCCGCCCTCGCGAAGCGGTGGGCCGTGGCCAGCCCGATTCCCCGGTTCCCGCCCGTCACGAGCACCGAGCGGGGTGTCGTCGGCAGCGTCCGGTCCATGGTCGACTCCCTTGTCGCCGTCGGGGTTTCGGGTGCGCAGGCCCACGACACACACCGCGAATCCGACGAGCGCGAGCAGGGCGGTCCAGAACGTGGCCGCGTACATCGCGTCGAGGAAGGCGCGGTCGGCGGTGGCCGCCAGGTCCGGCAGGCGCAGCGAGTCGGCCAGGGCGCGGGCCGACTCGGCCGAGGTGCGGGCCCGTTCCTCGGCGTCGGGCGGCAGGGCCTCGGGGACGGGGGCGTCCGCCATACGGCTTCGGTAGACCCCGGAGAGGATCGAACCGGCCATCGCCACACCGAGCGTTCCGCCCACCTGCCGGGTGACGCTGTTGACGGCCGACCCGGCGCCCGCGAGATGCGGGGGCACAGCGCGCATCATCGCGGCCGTGACCGGGGTGCCGACCAGGCCCATGCCGAAGCCCTGGATCCACAGCAGGGCGGCGATGAGCACCAGGGGTGTGCCGGCGTCGAACCACAGGTAGCCGAGGTAGGTGGCCGCCGTGGCCAGGACGCCGGCCGCGACCGTCCAACGGGCCGTCAGGAGCCTGCTCGTCGCCGGGGACGCCTGACTGCCCAGGACGATCCCGACCGCGGCGGCGATCATCACCGTTCCGGCGTCGGCGGGGGTCAGGCCCCGGGGGCCCTGGAGGTAGAAGGCCGCGTAGAACAGGTGGCCGGCCAGTGCCATGAACGCGATCAGCAGCACCACGCTGCCCGCCGTGAACCCCGGCTGCCGGAACAGCCGCAGATCCAGGCTGGGGGTGGGGGACCGGCGCTGGCCCGCCACGAAGGCGGTGAGCAGGGCGGTGCCCAGGACGAGCGGGAGCAGGACATGGGGCCCGAACCAGGGCTTTCCGCCGCCGAGTTCGATGATGCCGTAGACCACCGAACCCAGGCCCAGCACCGACAGGGCGAGGCCGGGGAGGTCCAGGACGCGGCGGTGCGAGGGGGGCAGCCGGGGTACGAGGGCCAGGACGCCGGCCAGGCACAGGGCGACGACCGGCACGTTGACCAGGAACACCGAGCCCCACCAGAAGTGGCTGAGCAGTGCGCCGCCGGCGACCGGGCCGATGGCCACGCCGAGTCCGCTGGAGGAGCTCCAGATCGCGATCGCCCTGGTGCGCTTGTCCTCCGGGGTGCTCTGGACGATGACCGTCAGGGTGGCCGGCATCAGCAGGGCGCTGCCGGCGCCCATGACCGCCCTCGCCGCTATCAGGGCGGGCGGGTTCGGGGCGAACGCGGCCGCGGCGGAGGCCGCGCCGAAGAGGGCGAGGCCCGCGAGGAGGGTGGTACGAGGGCCGTGGCGGTCGGCCAGGGCGCCGCCCGCGAAGAGGGTGCCGGCGAAGACGAGGGTGTAGGCGCCGGCGATCCACTCCAGTTCGCCGGGGGTGGCGCCGAGACCGGTCGTGGGGTCGGCGAGGGTGGTGACGGCGACGTTCAGGATCGAGGTGTCCAGCCAGATCAGCATCTGCGCGCAGACGATGACCAGGAGGGTGGGCCAGGTCCGGGTGGGCGGCGCGGCACGACCGCCCGCGGCTGCGGAGGCTTTCATTCCCTGCCCAGCCCTTCTCGCCAGCTCGGGCGCCCCGGTTTCCAGCCCAGTTCCGTGCGGGCCCTCGTGTTCGACGCGCCGTGTGCCGTGGTGAGTTGGTGGGTGGGGTACCAGCCGAGGAGGCGGGGGGCCAGGGAGGCCGGGATCCGGCGTGGGGGCGGGGCGCCGAGGACGTGGGCGTAGTGGGGGAGCCAGAGGGCGGCGGGGGCGGGGTCGTCGTCGGTGATGTTCAGGACGCCCGTGGTGGTGGACTCGACGGCTGCCACCGTCGCTCCCACGGCGTCCGCCACGTGCAGGAACGAGGTGATGCCGGGGCCGTCGCCGGGCAGCGGCAGGCGTCCGGCCAGGACCCGCTGGGCCGTCGAGCCGGTACGGGCGTACGCCGTGCCCCGGCCGTACAGGGTGCCGTAGCGCAGGACCAGGCCGCCGTCGGTGGCCGTCACCTGGCGTTCCAGGTCGGCCACCGCGCGGACCGTGGCCGCCCAGCCGGGGTCCGGGGCGTCGACGTACAGGCGCGCGTCCTCGTCGAGGACCAGGACGGCGGCCGGGGCGGTGGCGAAGGCGATGGACTGCGCGACCAGGCGCCGCGCGCCGGCCGCGCGGGCGGCGGCGGCGAGGTGGGCGGTGCCCTCGGTACGCAGGCGGGCCGTCAGGGCGAAGGCCCCGGCGGGGTCGTCGCCCAGCAGGCGCAGCGCCGACATCTGGTGCACGACCACCTCGGGACGGGCCGCCGACACCGCCGCCGACAGCGCCTCCCGGTCGAGGGCGTCGGCCACGACGACGGCGTCCGCGTCC
Organism: Streptomyces lincolnensis; assembly: GCF_001685355.1. GTDB lineage: Bacteria > Actinomycetota > Actinomycetes > Streptomycetales > Streptomycetaceae > Streptomyces > Streptomyces lincolnensis. The sequence goes on from NZ_CP016438.1 coordinate 5,270,353, forward strand.
ACGGCGGAGGCCCGGGCGGCGGTCCGGACCAGTGCCGTCACCTCATGGCCCCGTGCCCGTAGTGCTCCCACCAGCGGGTGTCCGATCACGCCCGTGGCTCCGGCGACAAGGACCCGCATGGGTCAGGCCTCCTCGTCCGGCGCGATCCGCAGGAGCAGTCGGCAGGCCGGGGCGCCCTCGCGCAGGCAGGTCTCGGCCCGGTTCTCGGTCAGGGTGACGCCCAGGCCCTCGGACCAGCCGGCGTGGATGTCGGTGCACGGGCAGCGGTAGCCGTCGAGGGAGCCGGCCATGCGGACCATGGTGATGGCGAAGTTCCGGCGCAGGGTGAGGACGATGAGGTCGTCGGCCTCGACCTCGGTGGAAGCGTTGCGCAGTTCGCTGGGGAACATGCGCTCGCCGCAGTCGTCGTAGCGGCGGCGGAGGTCGTCGAGGTCCTTGCGGGGGTCGCCGGTGTCGGGGAGGGGACCGGCGAGGCGGCCGACCCGTTGACCGACGTGGAGGGCGACCTTGCGCAGGGCCTCGGCGTTGATCTCGTTCGCGACGGACTGCCCGAAGCGGGCGGCCACGCCCTGGTACCAGTGGGCGTCGTGCTGCCACCACAGCCGGTACGCGTCCACCGTCCGCGCCCGCTCGCCGCTCATGCCCGCTCCTCGGCCGGAACGGCAGGAACGGCGGTGAACCGGTCCCGCATCACCCGCTTGAGGACCTTGCCGGTGGCGCCCTTGGCCACGTCCTCGGCCTTCATGCGCAGGGCGCGGGTGACCGGGGGGAAACCGGCGGCCGCAAGGACGGCGTTGACCCGCTCGGTCCATTCCTCCTCCCCGTCGTCGCCGTCGGTGAGCTGGAGCAACGCGTAGGCCTCGGCCACCCCGTCGCCGTCCCAGTCCGCGCGGACCCCGTCGGGGGCGACCGCGACGACCGTGCAGTCCGTGAGCTCGGGCAGCTCGCGCAGGAGCAACTCCTCGGTGCGGGTGCTGAAGAGGATGCCGTGGGCCGTGCGGATCGCGTCCGGGGCCCGGTCGAGGTGGTAGAAGTTGCCGTCCTCGTCCTGGTGGGCGAGGTCACCGGTGAGCCAGTAGCCGCCCAGGCGCATGCGGTTCCAGGTGAGGGAGTCGTTCCAGTAACCCGGGGTCAGGGTCGGTGACTTCAGGCCCAGGCGGCCGATCCGGCCCGGTGGCAGCGGGGTGCCGTCCTCGGCGAGTACGGCGGCCTCCGCGAAGCCGATCGGCCGGCCGACGCAGCGGGAGTAGGCGGTGGTGTCCTTGGTGTGCCGGTTGTGGAAGACGGAGTAGCCGGCCTCGGAGGAGCCGAGCCCGTCCACGAACACCGAGCCCTCGACACGGGTACGGCGCAGGTCGGCGCCGATCTCGACATGGTTGCCGTGCCGGACCAGGGCCCGGATGTGCGCCTCGTGGGCCGCGTCGCCGGTGTTGAACCACACCTGCACGCCGGACAGGTCGCGGGCGCTCAGGTCCTCGGCGGCCATCTCGCCGAAGGTCCCGGCGAAGGCGAGCACGGTCGTCGGCCGGAACTCCTCGATGGCGTCCAGGACATCGGTGCCGCGCCGGCTGGAGAGCAGCTTGATGTCGGTGCGCAGCAGCAGGCAGTACAGCAGCGTCGCAACCATCGCGTTGTGCGCGCCGGGCAGCGCCACCAAAGTGCGGGCCATGTCGGTGCCGGTGGAGTAGCGCAGCCGGTGCAGCTGCGCGTACATCAGCGTCCGGTGGGTGTGCGGCACCCCCTTGGGCATGCCGGTGGTGCCGGAGGAGTGCGAGATGAGCACCGGGTCGCCGGGGTCGTGGCGGTAGGGGTACGACGGCGGCAGCGACGCGCGGTGCTCCGGGCGGATGTCGGCGGCGGTGACCCGGAAACCGAGCCCGGATCCGGGCCCCGCCAGCACCTCGTGGTGCTCCGCGTCGGTGAAGGCGCCGACCGCGCCCTGCCGGCGTACGTACTCGCGGGCGGTGTCGGGCGGCAGGTTGCCGTTGACGAACGACGGGATCGCGCCGAGGTGGGTCAGCGCGAGGAAGTTCAGCGCGAACTCGGTGCTGGAGTGGGAGTGGATCGCGACCGGGTCGCGGGGGCGCACCCCGTGGGCCGCGTACCAGCCCGCGTAGGTGTCGACCGCCTCGGTCAGCGCGCCGAGGGTCAGGGCCTCGGGGCGGCTGCCGTCGGGGGCCCGCCAGGTGCCGTCGGTGTGCAGGACCACCTCGTCGCGCGGGCGGTCGTACGCCGTGAGGCGGTGCAGGATGTTGCCGGCGCCGAGTTCGGGGTCGGAGCAGATGCGGGCCCGCTCCTGCCTACTGATGAGCATGGGTCTCCGTCTCGTTCCGGTGGGCGGCGGCCAGGTCGAAGAGGCGCTGGAGGCTGCCGGGGGGCACGGGTGGGGCGGCGGGAGTGGGCACGGCGGCGGTGTCGGCGCGGCCGAGCAGCAGTGCCGCCGAGCGTCCCGCCCCCGCGGGCAGTGCCGGGACGGGAAGGCCGCCGTCGGTGGCGAGGTCGCGGTACACGGCGTCGAGTCGTTCGCCGCCGCCCAGCTCCACGCCCACCACCAGTACGTGTTCCAGCTCCGGGTCCTCCAGCAACAGGTCTGCCATGTCCAGGAGTTCGGACGCCGCGTCGCGGAGGGTGGAGACGCTGAACGTCTGGGCGGTGATGCCGAACTCCCGGCTCAGGTGTCCCAGGACGGAGTTGGCGGTGGCCTGCATGAACAGCAGCGGGTTGTGGACCCGCCCGGAGACCATGCGGCTGCTGGCCAGGTCGGCGGTGGTGGTGTCGCCGGTCAGGGCGGCCAGCACCACGGCGGTGCGGGAGCCGTCGCAGGGCCGTGCGGTCAGGCAGCGCGCGGCGACCTCGAAGACGAGCGGGCTGAACGCCGACTCGACGAAGCCGGGCAGCTTGGGCAGGGGGATGTCCTCGTCGCGGCCGGTGCCGTGGGTGGCGGTGGCGGCGGCGAGGACGGTCAGGGGTGCGCCGAGGGGGGTCCGTTCGCTCGTCGTCATGGCCGCTCCAGGACGAGTGCGGTGTTGGCGCCCCCGAAGGCGGCGTTGATGGTGAGGGCCCGGCGGAGGTCGGCCGGGCGGGGCCGGCCGGGGACGTAGTCGAGGTCGCACTCCGGGTCGGGGCGGTCGTATCCGGCCGTCGGGGGCAGGACGCCGTCCATGACGGCCAGCATCGTGATGACGAACTCCACGACACCCGCCGCCTCCAGGAGGTGGCCGGTGGTGCTCTTGGTGGAACTGACCGGGATCGCCTCCGCCCGCCGCGGGAAGGCGGCCCGCAGACCGCGGGTCTCGGCGCCGTCGTTGTACTTCGTGCCGGTGCCGTGCGCGTTGACGTAGCCGACGGCGTCCCCGTCCTGGTCGCCCGCCAGCCGCAGCGCCTGCCGGGCCGCGCGGGTCAGGCCGATGCCCTCGGGGTGCGGCTGGGCGATGTGGTGGGCGTCGGTGGCCGCGCCCCAGCCGGTCACGGCCGCCAGCGGTCGGGCCCCGCGGCGACGGGCGTGCTCCGCGGACTCCAGCACCACGGCCGCCACCCCGTCCCCCAGCAGCAGCCCCGTGCGGTTCGCGCTGAACGGCCGGACCCGGCCGTCGCGTGACAGCGCCCGTCCCGAGTCGAACTTGCCGAACGTCTCCTCCTCCACGAGGTAGCCGCCCGCACACACCGCCACCTCCGCCCTGCCGGACGCGATCAGCCGGCAGGCGTGGATGATCGCGGCCGCCGAGGCGACACAGGCGTTGGTGAAGGCGAGGCGCGGGCCGGTCGACTTCAGCCGCTCGGCGAGGAGTTCGGCCAGCCGCGCGGGCACGGCGTCGGCGGCCCGCCGGGTGTCCGGGGCACCCGCGTCGCTCCGCCAGTACCGGGTCACGCTCGTGCAGTCCCCGGCCACCCCCAGCAGGACCGGCGCCTCGGTGCCCGGGCCCAGTCCGGCCATGTCGAAGGCCTCGGTGCCGCACTGGGCGAGTGCGTGCCGCAGGGCCCAGTCCTCGACCGCGTCCGGGCCGTCCGGGGCGGCGGCCGCCATCGGGGTGCGGTACGGGGCGGTGTCGAAGCGGGTGGTGGGGGCGAAGGCGGGGACGCCCGAGAAGACCCCGCGCCGCAGCGCCTCGGCGCCCGGGCCGAACGCGGTGCGGACACCGAAGCCGGTGACCTGAACGTCGGCGCTCATCCCCGCGGCCTCCTTCCGCCGGCCGTGGACTCACCGCTCATCGCGGTCGCCCCCTTCCACCGCGTCGGCCTGGACCGCGCGCAGGTAGGCGGTCAGGCGCCGCAGCGAGGTCAGGCCCGCGATGTCCTCGTCGGAGGGCTCCACGATCAGGCCGTGGCGCTCCTCCAGGACGTGCAGCAGCCACACCAGCCCGAGGGAGTCCAGGACGAGTTCGGCGTCCTCGCCGAGATCCTCGGGCACCCCGGGGAAGATCTTGCGGTCGGACAGCAGCGCGCGGACGGTGGCGGTGGTGATGAGCGGCGTGGCCTGTGTGCTCATGCCTTCGCACCGCGCCGGACGACCTCGGCGACCAGCCCGCCGAGGGTCAGGGAGGCCAGCGGCTCGATGTCGGTGTCCGGGATCTCGACGCCGAACCGGGTCTCCAGCCGCAGGGTGAGCTCGATCAGGCTGAGGGAGTCCACCTCCAGGCCGCCGACGGTGACCGGGCTGTCGTCCGTGATGCCCTCGCGGCCGGTCAGGATGTTCATCTCGTCGATGACCGAGGTCAGGACGAACTCGCGGATCTCGTCTTCCAGTGAGGTCGAGGTGCTCATGGTCAGGACACTCCCGTGGCAGAGTCGTGGGAAAGAGGGGCCGCGTCGTGGGAAAGAGGGGCCGCGTCGGGGGACACGGAGGCAGCGTCGGGGGACACCGGGGCCGCGTCGGGGGACAGAGGGGCCGCCTGGAGCGCCGCCGCCTGGCGCAGCAGCTTGCCGTTGGAGGTGCGGGGCAGGGCCGCCAGCAGCCGGATCGCGCGGGGCAGCTTGTAGTCGGCCAGCCGCTCCCGGCACCAGCGCAGCAACTCCTCGGCGGTCGGGCGCTCGACACCGGCGGCGAGCGCGACGTACGCCTCGGTGACACCGTCGTGGACCAGCACCGCCTGCTCGACCGCCGGGTGCAGGCGCAGCACGTGCTCGACCTCGGTGAGGTCGACCTTCAGTCCGCCGACGACGACGAGGGAGTCGGCGCGGCCGTGCAGGCGTACGGCCCCGTCGGCGTCGACGGTGGCGCGGTCCCGGGTGTGCAGCCAGCCGTCCGCGTACTGGGTGCCGCCCGAGTCGAAGAGATACGGCGACTCCTCCAGGGCGACGTCGAGTTCGCCGCGGTGCGCGCGCAGGACGACACCCGGGGCGGCCCGTCCGACGGAGGGCCGCAGGGCGCCGGTGACGTCCATCGCGACCACTCCGGACTCGGTGGTGCCGTAGGACTCGCCGACCGGCACGCCGTAGCGATCGGTGAAGCGGGCCGCGACCTCGGGGGGCATCAGCTCGCCGCCGGACACGGCGAGGCGGAGGTCGGGCAGGGCGGGCGGGTCGGCGGCGGAGGCGAGCAGTTCGTAGTGCATCGGCACCCCGAACAGGGCGGTGACCCGGTGCTCCACGGCGGTCCGCAGGATGTCGCGGGCGGTGACCCGGGGCGCGAAGACGATGGAGACGCCGGTGGCGAGGGCGTGCAGCAGGCCGCCGATCAGGCCGAAGCTGTGCGCGGTGGAGCTGAGCAGCAGCACCCGGTCGCCCTCGCCCGGCATCCCGGGCACCGCGGCGAACCGCTCCACCTCGGCGGCGAGCGAACGGGCGGTCCGGCCGATCACCTTCGGCCGCCCGGTGGAGCCGGAGCTGAACTGCACCAGCCGGTGCCCGGTGGCGGCCGGCCGGCCGGTCCTGCGGACCTCGGTGGCGACCTCGTACTCGGGCCGGAAACCGAAGGCCGCCCGGACGTTGGTCCCGGCGCCGACGAGGAACCTCGGCCGGCAGGTCGCGCACAGCGCCTCCACCTCGGCCGGCTTGAGCCGGAAGTCGAACAGCAGCACCTGCGCGCCGAGCCGCCACAGCGCGAGCAGCACCTCGACCTGGGTGAAGCTGGGCGGGGTCCTGAGGCCCACGGTGCTGCCGGGACCGATGCCGTACCCGGCGAACACAGCCGCCTGTTGGGCCACCCGCTCCCGTAACTCCCCCCGGGTGACGGTGTCCTGGCGGTGGGTCAGATACGGCAGCCGGTCGTCCCGGGCGTCGAACCACCGCTGGACCAGCGGGGCCAGGTCGTCCATCAGACCTCCTTGCAGAACTCGCCGATGGGCAGGCCCACATGGCGTTTGTCCGCGGCGAGGTAGCCGAGCAGCTCGTCCCCCGGCTGGAGTTCGGTGACGTTGAGGACCTTGCCGCCGGGGCCGAGCACCCGGACGTGCCAGTCGTCCTGCACGGTGAGGCTGACCAGCCGCCCGTCCTCGGCGTGGGTGCGGATCTCCAGCAGCGGCCGGGACTCCAGCTTGGCCCGCCCGACCACCACCCGCCGGGTGCGTCCGTCGGCGCCGACCGCGAGCAGGGCCATGCCGGAGCCCACCTCGCTGAGGTAGTGGGTGCGGTTGTCGGGGCCGAGCGTGTACGAGTGCAGGGCACCGGCGTTGACGCGGAACGGCCGGGTCGGCATGTACGGCAGCGGATGGGTCTCGCTGCAACACAGCACGAATCCCGAGGAGTAGGAGCCGACGAGGATGCCCTCGTCCTCCTCGAAGTGCGAGCAGGTGTCCACACAGACCCGGTCGCCGAGCCCGACGTGTCGGATGCTCTCGACGGTCAGGGTGGACAGCTGGAGCTGGGGTGTCGTGGCCTCCAGGAGCCGGGCCAGCGCGAACACCTCGTCCGCGCCGCGCGGGCCGTACAGGATGCCGTCCGAGCCGCGTTCCAGCACGTCGAAGACGATCGCCGCCTCTTCCAGGCTCTCCACGACGGTCACCAGCTCGCCCTCGCCCGGCTCGGCCGCCGCGAGCACGATCTCCAGCGGGATCTTGGTCGGATCGGCGAAGTGGATCACGGTGTACGGCAGCACCAGGGCGCCCGCGCAGGACAGCTGGAGGGTGCGGTCGTCCCGTACGTCGATGAAACCGGCGACGGGGGTGCCGGTGGCGTCGCGGTGGTGGGCGGCGAGGGCGTCCAGGTCGTCCTGGGTGGTGAAGGTGCGCAGGAGGACGTCGATGCCGGGCTTGGGATCCTTCGGCTGCCCGGCGTCTTTCGGCTGCCCGGAGTCCTTGGCCGGTCCGGAGTCCTTCGCCTCCTTCTTCGGGGCCGGGGCAGCGGCCGACGCCGACGCCGGGCCGCCGGGCACCAGCACCCGCGTCACCGTCGGCGGCAGGGTCCCGAGCAGTTCCGCGTCGGCGGAGACCACCCCGGCCATACGGGTGTGGACGGCCGCGTCCACCACCGCCTGGAGCTGGGGGCGGGGGACTTCACGGAGATCGATCCACGCGAACCTCATGCGACACCTGCCACGATCGTCGAGTAGGGGGAGCCGACTTCATCGTCGGTCATGCTCATGTCACCCGAAGTCCGGGCATCGCCGTGCACCACAGCCGCCAGCCGGGACACCAGTGTCGCGGGGGAGGGTGAGGAGAAGATCCGGCGGCCGACGGCCAGTCCGCGGCAGCCGGAGGCCATCACCGCCGCGCCGTACTCCACGAGGTCGGAGCCGTCGGGCGGGCCGCCGGCCGCGAGGACGGGGATGGGACTGTGGGCCACCACCTCGGCCATCCGCTCCAGCGGCAGGGCGACGGAGGTCTTCACCATGTCGGCGCCCAGATCCGCGGCCACGTTGACCAGATGCGCGAGGAGGGCGGGATCGCGCGGGTCGTCGATGCGGGGGCCGCGCGGATAGACCATCGCGATCAGCGGCATCCCCCAGGTGTCGCAGGAGCGGGCCACCGCCCCGAGGTCGGCCAGCTGCTGCCGCTCGGTGTCCGAGCCGAGGTTCACATGGACGCTGACCGCGTCCGCGCCGAGCGCGAGGGCCTCCTCGACATCACCGACCAGCACCTTGGCGTCGACGTCGGCGGAGCATGCCGTACTGGCGCTCAGATGCACCACCAGCGCGCAGTCCTTCAGGATCTCCGGGGCGAGGCCGCGGGCCCGGCCCTTGTGGACGATGATCCCGTCGGCGCCCCCGGCCACCAGGGCGCGCAGCAGGTTCTCCCACTGCCCGGCGGGGGCGACCGGGCCGTCCGACACGCTGTGGTCGAGAGGCACGAACAGATGTCGCCCGTCCCCCGCGAGCGAAAGCCTTCTTGAGCGCAATAACTTGCCGGTTCTCAGCACGGTCAATGCCTTCCCAGCCGAAAACGATGGTCGTAGAACTTTCAAGCGAGGCGCGCATCAGCATTCCGGGGTTATTTGCGGCTTGGCAAGGTGGCATCGCCCGGAAATTTTTATGCGGTGCGTCACATGATTATTGACAGCGCTTCGACAGGAACAACTGCCTTGACTCCGGCGGGGATTGGGGGCGGAACAATGGACGTCGTCCCCGAATTATGACGTGGTCGAAAGTGGGTTCCCCATGCCCGATTCACCGCCGAGAACCATCCCGGAAGCCGTCGGCCCGATATCCGACGGCTTATCGGAAAAGGCCGGGAAGAGCTCCCCTCCCAAGGTCGCAGCGGCGAGTCTGATCGGCACCACGATCGAGTACTACGACTTCGCCGTGTACGGAACCGCCTCCGCGCTCGTCCTGGGCCCCGCCTTCTTCCCCTCCGGGAACGCCACCGTCTCCTCGCTGGCCGCGTTCCTCACCTTCACCGCGGCCTTCCTGTCCCGTCCCCTCGGGGTCGTGCTGTTCGGGACGATCGGCGACCGGCTGGGCCGACGGCGGGCCCTGGTCGCCTCACTGATGCTGATGGGCGTGGCCACGGCCGGCGTCGGACTGCTGCCGACCTACGAGAGCGCGGGACTCCTCGCTCCCGTCCTGCTGGTGACGCTCCGGCTGCTCCAGGGCGTGAGCATGGGCGGCGAATGGGGCGGGGCGGTGCTGCTGGCCGCCGAGCACGCGCCGCCCGGCCGCCGGGCGCTGTACGCGGCCGTCCCCAACGTCGGCCCCTCGCTGGGCTTCCTGCTCTCCAGCGCGGTCATCCTGCCCACCCTGCACTACGCCGGCCGCGACGGGTTCGCCGAGGGCGCCTGGCGGATCCCGTTCCTGCTCAGCACGGTGCTCGTGGTGATCGGCCTCTGGGTGCGCTCGACGGTCTCGGAGTCACCGCTGTTCACCGCACAGCAGCGCACCCGGGCACCGGCGTCCCGCTTCCCGCTCGGCACGCTGGTCACCCGCCATCCCCGGCGGCTGCTGCTCGGCATCGGCGCGGCGATCGGCGGCTCGGCCGTCTACTACCTGACGATCGTCTACAGCCTGTCGTACGGTCCGAAGGAACTCGGCATCCCGCAGAACACCATGCTCACCGCCGCGAGCATCGGCGCGGGGGCCGGGATCCTGCTCACCCTGCCGGTGGCGCGGCTCGCCGACCGGATCGGCCGCCGCCCGGTGATGCTGACCGGAGCCGCCGGGTCCGTCCTGTGGGCCGTCCCCATGTACGCCTCCCTCAGCACCCGCGACGGCGTGGTGATCACCGGCGCGTACACCGTCGGGCTGCTGCTGCTCGCCCTGATGTTCTCCCCGGCGGCGGCCTTCCTGGCCGAGCTGTTCCCCGGACCGCTGCGCTACTCCGGTGCCTCCACGACGTTCATCCTCGCCAACACCCTCGGCGGCGGCCTCGCCCCGCTCACGGCCACCTGGCTCCACAGCCACTGGGACTCCCCGCTCGTCCTCGGCTTCTACACCGGGGCGCTGTGCCTGGTGAGCCTGCTGTGCCTGCTCGCCCTGCCGGAGACGCGGGACGTCGACTTCGACGACTTCGACGCCTGACTCACGAACCGTCCGCGCGGACCGCGTACACGTACCGGGCGCCCGTGTACTCGCTCACGTTCCAGATCACCGACTCGCCGTACGCCCAGCCGGACGCCCCGCTGCTGTGGAAGCTCAGGTCCTCGCAGCCGATGGCCAGATCGGCCACCGTGCTCGCGGAGTTGGCGCCCGAGGTGAAGGTGCGCAGGGTGCCCTTGGCGGAGGGGCCCGCGCTCGCCGAGAGGTAGTGCTTGGTGGTGCGGGAGACGACACCCTGGATCTTCTGCTGGGCGACGGTGACGGCCTCGGTCGCGGTGAGCGAGGCCGGATGCCGGTCGGTGTGGTCGAGCGCCCAACGGACCACCTTCGGCGTGGTGTTGGTGGGTCTGGTCGAGCCGTTGTAGGGGTCGCCGGGCTCGTCGTAGTCGACGGCACCGGAGAGCGAGTACTCGCCTATCACCAGGCTGTCGGGGCTACTGGCGCGGTCGAGGCCTATCGCCGAGTAGCGCAGCCAGGTGCCGGCGTTGTCGTAGGCGTGGCTCTGCGGCAGCACGTACTGGTACCCGTAGCCGTAGTACCGGCCGTCGGTGTGCAGACCGCACACGTCCTTCTCGGCGGTGGCGACCGTGAACAGGGTCCTCAGGTCGAAGATCCGCAGGCCTTTGAACGTGTCGACGACGTAGAGGAGATCGCCGTACCACATGATCCCGCCGGCGTGCTTGCGGACGGGGGCGAAGGAGTACGCGCCGGAGCCGGCCCGCACCGGCTCGACGAGCAGGACGTGCCGGTAGGCCGGCGCGGCGGGGGTGTTGTGGTCGACGAAGGTCAGCCGCATGCCCTTGTCGAGCGCGTACTCGTCCTCGGGGTCGGCGTCGGTGTCGGTCTCGAAGTACCAGGAGACCAGGACGACCTTGTTGGCGCCGCCCTCGGGATAGAGGCCGTTGCCGTAGGCGTCGGCGCTGGTGGTGACGCCCTGGGGTATCCAGTACGGCACCTGCTGGTCGTCGGGGTCCCAGGCGAAACCGGTCTGGAAGGCCTCCGACGTGCTGGGGGCGCCGGTGAGGCGGTCGGCGCTGCGGTTGGTGTCGGCGACGACCGTGGCCGCGTCCACCGTGGGCAGCTTCGCCGCCAGCCCCGCCGTCAGGTCGGCGAACCGGCCGTGGCCGTTGGAATCGCGGCTCGTGAGCCGGTACCTGCTCGGGTCGAGGGTGGCCGCGTGGGCGGTACCGGGGGCGAGGAGGCCGCCGGCGACTCCGGCTAAGGGAGTCGCCGCGAGGCCCTTGACGATCGTTCGGCGCGTCATGCTCATGACGCGCCAACGTAGGGGTGATCGAACAGTCGACACAACTACATATGTTCGATCGGGTGGCCGGGTGGCCGGGTGGCCGGGTGGCCGGATGGTGTCCGGTGTCAGTCCTGCTTCGGTGCCGCCTGCTGGACCACCTCGAAGGACCACAGCGTCGAGTCCGTCGCGGCCGGCTTCGGGCGCTCGCCCTCCGCGGAGCCACCGCGGTGGGCGGACTGGCCGCGGCCGGTCATCCAGTTCTGGAAGTCCTCCTCGGAGCGCCAGCGCGTGTAGACGAGGTAGGTGTCGGTGCCTTCCACCGGGCGCAGCAGCTCGAACCACTCGAAGCCGTCCGAGCTCTCCACCGCGCCGGCGCGGGCGGCGAACCGCTTCTCCAGCGTCTCGCGCTGCTCCTCCGGAACGGTGAGTACGTTGATCTTCACGATGCTCATACGGCCATTGTCCTCGCCGAGGCCCGCCCCACGGCCGCCGGGCCCCTCGCCCGCGTCGGTACCGTGGGGCCGTGAGCAACTCCCTCTTCGTCAAGATCTGCGGTCTGAAGACCGAGCGGGACGTCGACACGGCCGTCGAGGCGGGCGCCGACGCGATCGGGTTCGTCTTCTCCGCGAGCCCCCGCCGGATCGACGCCGCGACGGCCGCGCGGCTGGCCCGCCGGGTGCCCGAGCACGTCCTGACGGTCGGTGTGTTCCGCGCCGAACCCCTGGACGAGGTGCGGTCCGTGGCCGAGGCCGCGGACATCCGTGCCGTCCAGCTGCACGGGCCGGAGGACCGGGACTACTACGACGACCTCGCGGCGGGCGGCTGGACGCTGATCCGGGCCGCCGCCTTCGGCGACGCGGTGCCGCGCTGCGGGGAGCTGGGCGAGGACATGCTCCTCGTCGACGCCCCCGTGCCGGGCTCCGGCGTCGCCTGGGACTGGACCAGCAAGCCGCAGGTCGGCCCCGGCGAGAAGTGGCTCCTGGCCGGCGGGCTCACCCCGGACAACGTGCGCGACGCCGTCGACGCGACCCGGCCGTGGGGCGTCGACGTCTCCAGCGGTGTGGAACGCAGCCGGGGGGTCAAGGACCCCGCCCTGATCACCGCGTTCGTGGAGGCGGCCCGCGCCCGGTCCTGACGCGGGCCGCCTCTACGCCGGTACCTCTCAGCCGGTGCTCGTCCAGCTGTGCGCCACGTCGACCACCAGGCGGTCGGGCAGCTGGATCACCCGGAACGGCAGCCGGGCCCGGACGCCCAGCCCGATCTGGGTCTCGCCCTCGAAGCTGGCGCCGAACCGGGTGTCCCGGAAGGTGGTGTATCCGCTGACGTCCACACCCGGCAGGGGCTGGCCCGCCCGGCCCGGGTACACGGCCCCGCCGCCGTGCGGGTCGTAACTCGGCGCGGCGACCCGCACTTCGAGGATGGCCCCGCCGGCCACGGGTATCTGCTTCCCCGAAGCGAGCTGGTGGAACTCGTCGACGTATCCGACGTAGTGGCCGATCTCGCTGCCGCCGCCGGGGACGTCGAACACCAGGCGGTCGTAGCACTCGTGCTGGCCGGCCCGGACGTTGGTCAGCGGGATGATGCTGGAGCCCACCGTGCCCTTGTCCCCGCTGCCCCAGCCCGTCGGGCAGGCGGCCGCGGCCGGTGCGGCGGCGGCGCTGGTCGCCGCCGCGCCCAGTCCGGCCCCCGCCAGAACCAGTGCCGCCACAGTGGCTGAGATGCGTCGCATGATTCCCCCATGGTTGTGTACTGCTCCTGCCCGGTGAGACGGCCCGAGGCACCGGAAGGTTGTGTACCGGCAGCGCGACCGGTACCCGGGCCGCCCGGAGTCTGTACGAGCAGCGACGGGCGCGGGCCTGGTGGGCGCGCCGCGTCCGGAGCGCCGACGGCGACACCGTCCCCCCGCGGCCGACACATCGCCGAACTCTCCGACGCGGGCCGGCCGAGGCCTGATTCCGGTGCCGTCAGCTCTTCGCCCCGGCCGGCTCCTCCCCACGCCGGTCGACGACCGTGCGCTGCATGACGGCCGAACTGCCGTAGAGGGTGTCGGTGGTGATGCCCCGGCTCTCGTCGTGCGTGATGTACGAGCGGGAGCCGAGGAAGGCGAAGGTGTGGCGGTCGAAGATCCACTCGTCGCGGGTGGCGGAGCCGGCGTCCTCGCGGGTGATGGCGATGCCGCGGCGGCCGGCGGCGTCGACGGCGTCCGGGACCTCCCGTACGCCGGGGATCCGCGCGGCGGCCCGGTAGAACGCGGCGGCGTTGGCGGGCGGCATGATCGTCTCGCCGACGAGGTCGCCGATCGTGGTGAACACGGCCTGTTCCCTGGACTCTCCGTCGGCCACCCTCACCTGGTCGTGGAGCAGGTCGAGCAGGGCGTCGGGGTCGGTCGGCAGCGAGGCCAGCCACGCGTAGGTGGGGTGGTGGATGCCCGCCGTCACGGCGTCGCCGCCCTCGATGGGGATCATCTGGCCCGGCATCACCGCGCCCTCGCCGGTCTCCAGGATCCATCCGACGGTCTTGAGCGGACCGGGGTCCTGGGGCGTCCAGATCTGCCGTTCGTGCGGGACCTTGCCGAGCCGTACGGGCCCGTCGAAGGTGCCCGTGTTCGACAGGGCCAGGCTCCTGACGTACACGAACTGGTCGTCGCGCACCGGCGTCGCGTCGGACGCCATGGCCGCGACGGCGATCCGGTCGAGCGTGACGGAGGCGCCGCTCGCCGGCGCGGACGGAGCGGTCGCCCCGCCCGATCCCGTCACCCCGGTCGAGGGCGCGGAGCCGTGGCCGCCGCCCGAGAGGGTGACGGCCAGCGCCCCGGCCAGCGCCAGCGACGCGACGGGCAACAGCACCGCGGGCCGCAGCAGTTGGCGGCGTCTTGCCGGTGGCTCCTGCCCGGCGGCGGATTCACGGGCGCGGTCCTGGTCGATCTGCTGCATCAGAACGTCCTTGAAGTGGAGGTGTCGCTCCGGCGGGAGGTCCCACTCCTGGTCCCACCGGGACGGGTGGTCCCACCGGGACTTGTCGGCGTTCATGAGGTCTCCTCCCGCAGGAACAGGGCCGCGAGCGCGGCCTCACTCTCCATCTCTCCGCGGGCCGCCGGTGGTTCCGCACCGGCCGGCCCCGCACCGTGCTCCGCGAGCCGGGCCAGCCGGGCCCGGGCGCGCGAGAGCCGGGAGCGCACGGTGCCGACCGGGATGCCGAGCGCCTCGGCGGCCTGCCGGTAGTCCAGTCCGGCGGCCACGCACAGGGCGAACACCTCACGGTCCTGGCGGCGCAACCGCCCCAGCGCCCGGTGGACCGCCGCGAGCCGACGGGCGTCGTCGATGCGGCCCGCGGTCTCCTCCGCGAAGTCCGCCACCGGCCGCGGCCGCGGGCTGCGGGCCAGGAAGGCGAGCCGTCGGCGCCGGCCACGGTTGGCGTTGTGCGCCTTGTGCGTGGCGATGCCGAGCAGCCAGGGCCCCAGCGAACCGCCCTCCGGATCCACCGACTCCCGGGTGCGCCAGGCGGCGAGGAAGGTCTCGGACATCGCCTCCTCGGCCTCCGACCAGTCGCCGGTCAGCCGCAGGGCGTGGTTGTGGACCGCCCGCGCGTACCGGTCGTACAGGTCGGCGAAGGCCGTACGGTCCCCGGCCCGTATGCGGGCCCGTAGCGACTCCGCTGGTTCTGTATCCGTCACACCTGTTACTCCCCGCGGGCCCGCCGCGGTTCCTGTGGCGCGCGCCACACCCGACGCGCCCGTCCGAACGCACGACGAAGGCCCAGACCGTCACCGGCCTGGGCCTTCCTCAGCGTGTCACGGACAGCGTGTCACGGACTCGATCAGCGCAGCCGGCCGAGCTTGTCCAGACGGTCGTTCACACCGTTCAGCAGCTCGCCCAGGGTCGTGCCGGACGGCGCCGTCGTCGGCGTCTTGGACGGCGGCTGGGTCTCGTCCGCGCACGTGGTGCCGCGGGCCGGGACCTTCAGGTCCACCAGGTAGTTCACCACCGCGTCCGTGGCGCAGGCGCTGCGCCCGAAGGCGGTGTGGCCCTCGGCCTTGAACGTCAGCAGCCGGCCGTTGTCGAGCTGCCGGGACAGGGCCACCGCGTCCTTGTACGGGGTGTCCGGGTCACCGGTCGTGCCGAGCACCAGGATCGGCGCCGAACCCTTCGCGCGGAAGGAGCCGTCGTAGCGGCTGACGTGCTCACCGGTCCACTGGACGCACGCCGTGGCGTGCTGGTGGTCGTAGGTCGGCGGGCCGTACGCCATGGCCGGGCCGAGCAGCGGGGCCAGCCGGGCGTTGGTGGTGACCTCGCGCTTCAGCCGGGCGCGGTCGGTCGGGTAGTCCTTGTCGACGCACTCGACGGCCACGTTCGGGTTGAGGAAGTCGAAGCTCGCCGGGGACGGCGGCCGCAGCAGGAAGGAGGTGTTGTCCCGCGCCTGCGCCTTGTGCAGCGCCTCACCGAGCGAGGGCCAGATGACCTTGCCCTCGTTGATGTTGAACATCAGCCGGTAGACGAGCGTGTAGCCGTTCGCCTTGCCGCCGCTGGCCGTGGTCACCGGGTTGGCGTCCAGGTCGGCCTTCAGCTTCTGGAAGGCGCCCCGCGGGTCGCCGTCGCCGAATCCGCAGGTCGCCTGGTCCGCCTTGCACCAGTCCAGGAAGCGGCCCATCGCGCCGTCCAGCGCCAGGTACTGCGGACGGTCGTAGGCGTAGGGCTGGTTGGTGTAGTGCTCGGGGTCGTACGCGCCGTCGAGCGCCAGCGCGCGCACCCGGTCCGGGAACATCGCGGCGTAGACGGTGCCGATGTAGCTGCCGAACGACCGCCCGTAGTACGTCAGCTGGTCCTCGCCCAGCGCCTGACGCAGCAGGTCGATGTCCCGGGCGACATAGGCGGTGCCCACATACGGCAGCACCTCACCGGAGTTGGCCTGGCAGGCCTGGTCGAAGTCGGCGGCCTGCTTCACGGCGGGCTCGTAGGCGTCCGGCCCGGGCACACCCTTGGCGTTGGTCACCGCCTGGGTGTAGGTCGGGTCGTCCCAGCACTGGACCTGGGAGCTGCGTCCGACGCCGCGCACGTCGTAGCCGAAGACGTCGAAGCCGTCGCGCATCGCGGCCGGCAGGTCGGCGTAGTTGTTGCGGACGAAGTCCACACCCGAGTTGCCGGGGCCGCCGGGCTGCATGAAGAGCGTGCCCTTGCGCTGGGACTGGTCGGCGGCCTGCTTGCGGATGACCGCCAGCGTGATGGTCTTGCCCTGGGGGTCGCGATAGTCCAGCGGCACCTGGGCGTTGGCGCACTGGAAGCCGCCCTGGCAGTCGGTCCAGGTGAGCGTCGGCACCGGCGCCGAGCCCTCCGCGTCCGCCGGGGACTGCGCGGCCCACACCTGGGCCCCCGTCCAGGTGACCGCGAGCGCGGCCACGGCGGCTCCGGCGATTCTCAGTCGCCCGAAGCCCTTTCTGGCGCGTCTGCCTGACCGGCGCGCGACCTGATCTTCCGTACTCACTGTGTGCTCCCCCTCGGGCTCATGTGCCACGTCGACCCCACCGGATCGGACTCAATCTGTCTGATGCCTGTGAAGGGTATGAGGTTCTGCGAGGTTCGAGGATTCTCGTGGTGCCCAGAAGGACGAACGTGTCGCTGGGAGCCGTTGTGGCGGTCCTTCCACAACATCTCTCCACTACCCGGCAGTAGTTGCCCCGTGGGTCATGTCGACTGGTTCCATCGGCCGCAGGCCGAGCGGAACCCCCCACCGAGAACGAACCCGAAGGATCAACCAACGTGTCGTCGAAGAACCGTCTCAGGGCTGCCCTGGTGGCCCTTGTCGTGGGCCTCACCGGCCTGGCCACGGCGGGTCCCGCCATGGCGGCGACCCAGCCGGCCACTTCGGTGGTCTCCAGCACCGCGCAGGACCAGGCGCCCCTCGTCCCCACCGCGTTCGTGGACCTGCCGACGAGCGACCTCAAGGCCCACTCCGACCGGCACAAGATCGAGGTCACCTACACCAACGACACCGCGGCCGACGTCACGGTCGCGCCCCAGCTCCTGGTGTCGTCCCCGGACGCGGGCCCCTTCCTGGAGCCGACGGACGTCACCGTCCAGCAGCGCACCACCGACGGCTGCTGGAAGACCGTCCAGCTCGGCACCCAGACCGGCACCCTCTTCACCGACCTCACCACCGCCCAGCGCGTCCTGCACCCCGGCGAGACCCTCACCGAGGCCTACCGCCTCACGGTCCTCAACCCGGCGGCACAGGGCACGGTGCAGCCGCGGATCGCGCTCTACGGCTGAGCACGCGGCCAGGATCCGGGCCCGCCGGCCGGCCTCAAGGTGCCGGCGGGCCCGGCGAAAGCCCCGGTCAGCGGCTCACGAGGAGAGCCATTCCGTCGCGTTGAGCGCGAGTGCCGCGTTCGTGGCGCCGGTGTCGTTCCAGCCGTCGTAGAGGGTGTTGCCGGACTGGCCGGTGCCGTCGTCGATCGGGGAACTGTCGCCCCAGAAGGCGATCCTGCCGCTGCCGTAGGTGCTGGTGGCGAAGAAGGCGCCGGTGTTCCCGGAGTAACCGCTGCGGTAGAGCAGGCCCTTGACGGCGGAGTTGTCGGAGGGCTTCAGGGTGGCGGTCGTGCCGCTGGCGATCAGGCTCTTGGTGACCGTGCCGAAGGAGCCGTGCAGCACCGGGTCCGTGCCGTCGCCGATGGCCGTCGGGTAGCCGGAGCTGATGCTCAGCGAGTCGATGGAGAGGCCGAACGGGTCGTCGCTGTCGACGCTGTTGTTCGTCATCAGGTCGTTGAGGATCTCCACCGCGTCCTCGCCGTCGTTGTTGCGGTCGGCGCCCGTGTGGTCGGAGATCATGAACAGGCCGCCGCCGTTCTTGACGAAGTTCATGATCGCCGTCTTCTCGGTGGCGGAGAACAGCGTGTTGGGCTCGGGCAGGACCAGCGTGTCGAACTTCGACAGGTCGGTCGCCGAGGAGCCGCCGTAGGTGAGGCTCGACCCCGAGGGCAGGGTGTCCAGCGCGTAGTCGCCGGTCCGCTGGAGGGCCACGCCCCACGAGGAGAGCGCCCCCGTCCAGTCGGTCTCGGCCGAGGGCGAGGCGTCCTCGCCGGTCGGGTCGGGCTGGCTGGTGGAGACGATCCAGTCCGCGTTGCCCGCCGTCTCGGCGTGGGCGTTGTCGAACAGCACGCGGTGCGGGGTCGCCGCGACGGCCGGTGCCGCGGTGGACGCCTGCACGACGGCGCCCGTGGTGAGCAGGCCGAGGACGGTGAGGGCGGTGGTGAGTCGGCGGGGGGACGTGCTGTGGCCGAGCATCCGGTGTACCTCCGGGTGGTGGGGGTGGGGAGGCGGTGCGGGTGCCGAATCTTCGCGCGTAGAACGGCAGTTGGAAGGTACATGCCATGCATGAACCCCCGGGAGGGTCTCCCGGGGGTTCATGTGGATCTCTTACTCTTGCCGCGCTAGAGCGTGACCTGCTTGCCCCCGAGGGTCACCACCAGGCGGCCGTCCGAGGCGAAGGACCAGCCCAGGGTGCCGGAGTACGCGGAGCACCGCGACCCGTTGCTGCCGGACCAGAACTGGTTGGAGCTGTCGGAGTTGCCGATGATCCGGTCGTTCGTGCCACTGCCGCTGCGGCAGGAGGTGTTGTTGCGGAACACCGACGTGCCGCCGTCGAAGGTGAAGTTGCGCTCGGTGTTGTTGACGCTCAGGTTGTTGGAGATCGTCATCGTGCCCGGGTTGCTGTTCCAGGTGAACCCGTGCTTGCCGTTGTCGTACGCGATACTGCGCTTCACCACGTGGTTGACGGCGATGTCGTCCCCGCCGAGCTTGTAGCCGTTGCGGTCGCCGTTGCCGGCCTGGGAGCCGTTGCTGAGGGTGCCGTTGTCGTAGGCGAGCGAGTCCTCGACGGTCACCGGCCCGATGGCCCCGGTGTCGGTCTTGGTGTAGAGGTCCCACCCGTCGTCGATGTTGTTGTGCGCGACCGCGTACCGGAACACATTGCCCTTCCCGGTCGTCAGCTTCGCCGCGAACCCGTCCGCGTCCTCCCCGTCCGAGTCCACGTTGTCGTGCGACTGGGCGCTCAGGATCAGGTTGTTCGCCGGCCACGCGCTGCTCGGCGTGGAGGAGGCGATCCGGCCGAGCTGGAGCCCGGTGTCCCGGTTGTGGCGGGTCACCGTCCGCTCGATGACGTTGTTGCTGCCGCCGACATAGATCCCGTTGTCCCCGGCCCGCTCCACGGTGAACCCGCGCAGGTGCCAGTACGAGCCGAACAGCTGAAGCCCCCGGTTCGACGAACTCTCGCTCTGCGCCGAGAAGTTGAGCACCGGCTTCTCGCTGCCGTAGGCCGCCAGCGTGGTGCGCGCGCCGGAGGTCCCGTTGCTGGTCTGCGGGATCGTCACCGTCGAGGAGAAGGAGTACGTCCCTCCGCGCAGGTAGATCGTGTCGCCGGCGGCGGCCCTGCTGATCGCCGTGGCGAGCGTCGTCGGCGCCGACATGGTGCCGGCCGCGCTCGCGCTGCCGTTCGGCGCCACGTAGATCGTGGTGGCCGTGGGTGCCGCTTGCGCCGCGGGGCCGGACAGTGCGACGAGCGTGCCGGCGACGAGGCCGGCCGACGCGAGGGCTGTTCCCAGGTGCTTGCGGTGCATGCGGTGCATCGTTCGTCTCCAGATGGTTTGCGTGCGGGCTGGCCAAGGAGGTTCGCGTGCATGAACATGAAGCCCGAGGGGGCATCGGGGGGACTGCGGGGGAAGCGCTTGCTACCGGAAGGTAAGCGCTTGCCATGGCCGCGTCAATGGTTGTGTATGTGATTGATGTTCATCCATGGGAACAGGTGTGGATGAAACAGAACCCCCTGGGTGCCGCACCCAGGGGGTTCTTGGTGGAGCGGGGCTCGGTTCAGCCCAGCTCGGCTCAGCCGCTCGGTGTCAGCACGACCGCCTGCCCGCCGGCCCCGGCCATGACGACGTCGAGGGTGGTGTCCGAGCGGACGGTCGCCGTACTGACCACGACCGGCGTCCGGAACGGGCTGCTGCCGGGCTCGCCGTCGGCGTACACCGTCGCCGTGTAGGCGGTGGAGCCGTCGCCGTCCAGGAAGTCCAGCGGTATCGACAGGGTCCGGGCCGTCTCGTTCGTCATCGCGCCGAGGTACCAGGTGTCCCCGCTCCGCCGCGCGACCGCGATGTACTCCCCGATCGCCCCCGCCAGGGTCCGGCTCTCGTCCCAGGTCACGGGAACGGCGTTGAACCAGGGCAGCCCGGGCCAGTTGGCCGTGTTGGCGTACTTGGACGGCTTGTCGTACCAGAAAAGGAAGTTGAGGGGCTGGTAGTACACCGCAGCCATCGCCATCTGGTGGGCGTTGGTCGTCTTGTCGCGTGACTGGCCGTAGCAGATCGTGTAGTCCATCGGCCCGCCGATGTTCCGCACGAACGGCAGCGTGACGTTGTGCGTCGCGGTCGGGAACTGCTCGTTGCCCCGCACGCCCTCCAGGCTGATGTAGTTCGGATACGTCCGCTCGAACCCGAACGGCCGCACGTCGTCGTGCATGTCGATGAGGAGCCGGTGGCGGGCCGCCGTGGCCGCCCACTCGATGATTTGGTCCGTCATCGACCGCGTACCGTCGTTGATGAACCCGAGCTTGATGCCTGCCGCCCCCCAGCCCTTGTAGAGCGCGAACAGTGCGTCCGCGTCGGTGAGGGCGAGCCGGTTGACGTACAGGAAGACGCCGATGCCCTTGCTCGCGGCGTACGACATGACCGACGGCATGTCGATCGCGGCGATGGGGGTCGTGGCGTCGAGGGTGGTGAACTCCGGTCCGTACCAGCCGGCGTCGTACTCGATGTACTGGAGGCCGCGCTCCACCGCGAAGTCGACTCCCGCGAGTCCGGCGGCGGTGCTGAGTTCACAGCGGAAGACCTTGCCGGGCTTGATCCAGGAGGTGTCGTCGAGGACGCTCTCCGGCGCCAGATTGAGCACCAGCTCGGCGTTGTCGACGAGTTCGGCGTGCGTGGACCCGATGACGACCGCGCGCCACGGCGTGGCGAAGGGGGTCGTGACGGTCGTGCTGGTCTCCACCGGGCCGGTGCCGCGGGCGGTGTGCTCCATGAGGAAGGCGGAGAGGGTGTTGGGCTGCCCCTCTACCGAACTGAGCATCAGGCGGGGGAAGTTGACCCTGGACGACTCGCAGACGCAGGCGATGAGCCCGTCGGCGAGGGTGGCCGTGAGCGGCAGGTCGGTGAGCGGGCCGTTGTCCGTGGTGGACGTGCCGGTGACGGGGATCGCGTGGGGGGCGACGAGTTCGTAGGCGTTCTCGTCGCGGGCGCTGTAGACGGTGGTGCCGGTCGGGAACGTGAAGGTGGTCAGCTCGTCGGCGATGGTGGCTGTGGCTGTGGCTGTGGCTGTGGTGGCGTTGTCCTGGTCGAGGAGGACGTAGCGCAGGGCGACGCCGGTCCGGTACGCGCGGATGCGGACGCCGAAGCGGATGCCGGTCGCGTTGTCGCGGAGGTTCCAGCGGTGTTCCTGGTAGTGGTCGGTGACGCGGGCGTTGCGGCCGTAGACGGGTTTCCAGGTGCGGTGGACCGTGCCGCGGTGGGTGCCGGTGAGGGTGACGTCCGTGCCGAGGACGGTGCCGTCTGCGAGGCGGAGGCCGAGGGCCGAGGTGTCGATCACCGTTTTGCCGTTGCGGTGGGCGGACCAGTGGAGGGTGCCGTCGCGGAGGGTGAGGGTGAGGGAGGTGCCGGCCATGCGGGCGGTGGTGGTGAGGGCTCCCTGCTCCGCGGCATGGGCCGGGCGTGCGGCGCCGAGGCCGACTGCGGTGAGGGTGGTGGTGAGGGCGGCGCGCTTGAGGACCTTGCGGCGGGATATCGGCCGGGGGCGGCCGGTGCCGTCCTGGTTCTGGTCTCCTGCGGCTCTCATGGTGATCGGACCTCCGTGGACGTGGGCGCGGACGCACGGAATTGGGTAGTAACCGTTTTCTCCCGTGGGAATGCCTGGGAACGTACGGTCCGAGGGAACGGGGGTCAAGATCCCGGGAGGCCCGAAAACTGTCGGTCACGGTTGAGGGTGGGTAGACGGCCGTGAGCGGAAGGTGCGGCGGTAGGCGTCGGGGGGCACGCCGACCGTGCGGTTGAAGTGGCGGCGCAGGGTGGTCGCCGTCCCCATGCCGGTGGCGGCCGCGATGGCGTCGACGCCGCGGTCGGTGTTCTCCAGCAGCTCCTGCGCACGCCGTATCCGTTGGGTCAGCAGCCACTGCAAGGGTGTTGTGCCGGTGGCGGCCTTGAAGTGCCGGGTCAGATGCCGCGAACTCATCCCCGCGTGCCGCGCCAGGTCCTCCACGGTCAACGGCTGATCGAGGCGCCGCACCGCCCACGGCAGCAGCGCGCCGAGCGGATGGTCGTCCCGCTCGGGCACCGGCGTGGCGACGAACTGCGCCTGCCCACCGCTGCGATGAGGCGGTACGACGAGCCGCCGCGCGACGGCGTTCGCGACCGACGACCCGTGATCCAGTCGCACGAGGTGCAGACAGAGGTCGAGCGCCGCCGCCTTCCCGGCGGACGTGAGCACACTGCCGTTGTCCACGTAGAGCACGTCCGGATCGACGTCGGTCTCGGGATGACGCTCGGCCAGGATCGCCGTGTGCGCCCAGTGCGTGGTGGCCCTCTTCCCGTCCAGCAACCCGGCCGTGGCCAGCACGAACGCGCCCGTGCAGAGGGAGGCGACACGGGCCCCGGCCTCGTGCGCCGCGCGCACGGCGTCGATGAGCTCGGCGGGGGGCTCCTCGTCCACGTCCGCCCACCCGGGGACGATCACGGTGTCGGCGCGGCGGAGTTGGTCCAGCCCGTGATCGGGCTCCAGCTGAAACCGCCCGACGCGCACGGGCCCCGACCCGCACAGTTCGAAGTCGTACCAGGCCGTCCGGATGTCGGTCCCGTCCGGCGGGGCGGTGCCGAACACCTCGTACGCCACGGAGAGCTCGAAGTGCAGCATGCCGGGGGTGAGGGCCAGGGCGACGGTGGTCATGTCCGGAACTGTACGGGGTGTGTCGTTCCAGACACTCACGACAGGGTGCGGGGGCTGGCGAGGATGGTGCACATCGAGCAGGCGGATGACTGGAACGAGGGGGACGCATGAGCGTGGCACGGGGATCGAGAGAGCAGATGGACGTGGCTACGGCGGTGCCGACGGTGGCGGTGTTCGGCGCGTACGGCCACACCGGCCGCTTCGTGGTGCGGGAGCTGTTGGACCGGGGCCTGGCGGTGGTGGCGATCGGCCGGGACGCGGACAAGCTGCGGTCCTTGGCGACCGATATGGCTGGGACCGCGATGGCTGGTGAGGACGTCGGGACGATGTCCGGTCAGGGCGTCGAGATCCGCCCGGCGTCGGTCGACGACCCGGCCTCCCTCGACCGAGCCCTCTCCGGTGCGCAGGCGGTGATCAACTGCGCGGGCCCCTTCGCCACGACGGCCGCCCCCGTCATCGAGGCGGCCCTCCGCGCCGGCATTCCGTACGTGGACGTGGCGGCGGAGATCGAGGCGAACGCCGACACGTTCGCGCACTACGCGGACCGAGCCCGCGCGGCTGGTGTGTTGATCGTCCCCGCGATGGCGTTCTACGGCGGCCTGGGTGACGTGTTGGCCACCGCGGCGATGGGCGACTGGACGAAGGCCGACGAGGTCCACATCGCCTACGCGCTGAGCCACTGGCACCCCACGGAGGGCACCCGTGCGGCGGGCCGGATCTCCCGCTCCAGGCGAGGCGGCCGACGGGCCGTCTACACCAACGGCCGCCTGGAGTACCGCGACGACGCCCCTCCCACGGCCGAGTGGACCTTCCCCGACCCGCTGGGCACGCAGCCCGTCATCGCGGAGTTCACGATGGCCGACGTGGTGACGGTCCCGAGCCATGTGCCGGTCCCCGAAGTCCGCACCTACATGACGGCCACGGCCGCCAAGGACGTCGTGTCCTCGGACGCCCCACCCCCGTCCCCGGTCGACGAGCGGGGCCGCTCCGACCAGACCTTCGTCGTGGACGTCGTAGTCCGCACCGGCGACGAGGAACGACGCGCGTCGGTGAGCGGTCAGGACATCTACGCGGTGACCGCGCCGCTCGTGGTGGAGGCGGTCGAGCGCATCCTGTCCGGCCGGGTCCGCGGGGATGCGGTCGGTGTCGTGTCGGCGGGCGCGCTCTTCGACGCGGCGGACTTCCTGTCGGCACTGAAGGCGAGCGACTGCCTGGAGCTGCTCCAGTAGCTCGGGCCTGGCCCGGCGGCTGTCACAACTCCCGGACCGGTTCCGTCTGTGAGGTACAAGGCATAACCACCCACGACGTAACCGGAGTTGAGTGCCATGACCGCGCGCCTGAACCTGCTCACCAACCCGATCGGAACCACGTTCTTCCGCCACTTCGCCGCAGCGGCCAAGACAATCTCGCAGTCGTCTTTGCCCCACGCGACGGAGGAACTGGTCAAGCTGCGGGCCAGCCAGATCAACGGCTGCGGGTTCTGCACGGACATGCACGCCAAGGACGCGGTGGCCGCGGGCGAGTCCCACCAGCGTCTGCACCTGGTCGCGGCCTGGCGGGAGGCCACGGTGTTCACCGACGCCGAGCGCGCCGCGCTGGAGCTGACGGAGGAGGCCACCCGTATCGCCGACGGCGCCGGCGGCGTCCCGGACGAGGTGTGGGAGCGGGCCGCCAAGCACTACGACGAGGACCAGCTCATCGCCCTGGTCTCGACGGTCGCCCTCATCAACGCGGCCAACCGCATGAACGTGATGGTCCGGCTGCCGGCGGGGGACTACGAGCCCGGCCAGTTCGCGTGACATGGCCCGTCGCTCTATAGCATTTCTAATGCCATAGTGGATGCATGACTGACGACGCCGACTTCTCGCCCGGTGACGGTCCCAGCAGCGGCATCTCCGTCACGCTGTCCGCCGGTACTCTCCAGGCGATCCGTGAGCGGGTCGGTAAGCGCGGGGTGTCCGCGTATCTGGAGAAGGCGGCTCAGCGGCAGATAGAGCGGGACAACCTGGACGAGCTGATCACAGAGTTCGAGGCGGTGCACGGGCCGGCCGACCCAGAGGCCGTCGCGGCGAAGCGCGGTCGACTCACCGGCGAGGCGTCCGGGGCTGGGGCCGCTGCGTGAGTGGCGCCCTCGTCCTGGACAGCGAGGGACTGGCGAAGGCGGTGCAGCGGGACCGGGAGGTGCACGAGTGGTTGGTCGCGGCCCGTGAGGCGGACCTACCCGTGGTGACGTCCGCCGCGGTCCTGGTCGAGGTGATCCATCCCCGGATCGACGACGCCGCCCTACGGTGGACGCTGTCGCGCCTCCACGTCGAGCCGGTCACCCAGACCCTGGCCCACTCGGCCGCCAACTTGCTCCGCGGCACCGGCTTGCACGGCCACAAACACGCCATCGACGCCATGCTCTGCGCGACGGCCCTGCACCATCAGGGCCGGGTCACGATCCTGACGTCCGACGTCGAGGACATCGGCCTGCTCACCGCCGATCACGCCCGCGTCCTGGCGGAGACGGTCTGACGGTGGTGTTGTCGAGTCCATATGCGTGCTGGGCGGGTCGCGTGTGCTGTCGCCGGACAACGGCGTTGCTGCCGGCGGTTATGACGCGAGCGGATGCGCGGCGATAGGCGGGAGCGGAGCGGCCAGAGGCCGCTGATCAAGCGGGCCGCAACTGAGCTGCGATGCGCTGGAACTCCCTGTCGTCGCTATCACTGACGGACTCATCACTCACACGGCGACCGCATCGCTCGTTCTGGCTGAACGAACCACTCCTCCATGAGGAACTCGCGAGGCTCACGTCAACATGACTTGCAAGCATCCGAACCTGGGCATGGGGCACTTGCACGCTTTCCAACTGTGGGTGCAGCGGCGTTCACCTGCGTTCATGGACGACCTGTCGTTGACGTCGGGACAGCTTCGGGTCTGCACTGAACGGACGTGAACTGAGCTGAATGAGACGGAAACTGAGACGCTGCGGGCCTGTCGCAAGTGCACGGTCGCCGGGTGTCACTTCGGAGCTTGCTGGTCAGGCATCACCTGGGACTAGACACGGGCGAGCAGGCTGGTTGTCTTGCCTCGATACCGTTTGCCTCGGCTTGCCTGTGTGCCCGCCTGGCGTAGATCCACTGCCTTACGCTTCGGTGCATGGGGGCGATGACTTGGCGCGGTGTCCGAGAGCGGGTGGAGATTTTGGCCCGTGCTGACAAGGCGCGGGAGGTCTTTGGAGCGTGGGGCAAGTCCGGGGGAACGGGGCACCACTTCCGGCTTGCTGATCCGCTCTCGGAGGCGAGTGTCGCCGAGGTAGAGGCTCAGTGGGGTGTCTCGCTGCCTGAGGAATACCGGGCCTTCCTCCTCGAAGTCGGCGCAGGCGGTGCAGGACCCTTCTATGGACTCACGACCCTGTCCCGCACAGATGCCGGGTGGCTGTGGAGTGACCCCGGCGGCGGCACCGTCCACGAGCGACTGCGCTTTCCCTTCCCGGATGTGGAAGAGACCGTGCGTGCGCAGGACGAGCATGAGCGCAAGGAGCCCGTCGCGTCCCACTTCGAGGACGAAGCAGCCTTCGACGCGGCGTACCGCGCCTGGCTTGAGGAGGACGAGAAGCTGTCCGACTGGTTCTTGTCCGGCGCTGTGTGCCTCAGTCACGAAGGCTGCGGCTACTTCCACTGGTTGGTCGTGTCTGGCCCACAGCGCGGGCAAGTGTGGCTCGACGAGCGTCCAGGCGACGGGCGGTTCAGTCCCCTCGGGCAGGTCGGATTATTCGCTGACTGGTACCTCGACTGGGTTGAGAAGACCGAGGCTGTCGTGCGGCGGGGTCGCTAAGGGCTGTCCCGCAAGTGATCTTGATTGCGACATCTCGGATTGTGGTTGGTGTGATCACGGCACCGGAGCCGTGCTGGAGTCCGTGCACCGGGGTGAGCCCGCGCGCCTTCGGCAACCGGCTCACGCCGACCTGGGTGATCAGCCGGTGAAGGACTCGGGGCCGAAACGGCCCCACGCCAGGAAGAAGGCCAGGGCGAGGTAGACCAGGTCGCCCGCGATCGTGACTCTCTCGCCACGGCGGAGGCGCATGGTCAGCGCGCCGGCGAACAGCAGCACCAGTCCGGTGGCGGCCAGCGGTACCAGGACCGGTGCGATGTCGAGCGCGGCGGGCAGGATCAGGCCCGCCGCGGCCAGGAGCTCGATGGCGCCGATGATTTTGAGGGCACCAGGGCTGAAGTCCTCGACCCATCGGGTGGCGGTGCCGCCCATGGCGGCCAGCTTCTCCTTGGGCACGAACATTTTGGAGCTGCCGGTCAGGCAGACGGCGGCCATCAGTCCGGCGATGATCCAGAGTGCGAGGTTCATCATCAGCTCCTTGATCGAGGATTCCTGCTTCCCCTGGGACGAGACAGCGCCCCCGCATGTGACATCTCCGAACATCCGAGTTCGGGGAGACGTGGATCACACGCGTCCGTGTCACAGGGCGTCGGGCTGTCTCGTCCCAGGGGGTGTAGCCACCGACGAGCACGGAGGAGCACACCATGGACGCGCGACTGAACTACTTCGCCAGCCCGACCGCCGCAAAAGCCCTCAAGCACCTCATGTCGGCGGGCAAGACGCTCAAGGACTCGCCGCTGGCGGCCGCGACACAGGAACTCGTGGCCCTGCGCGTGAGCCAGATCAACGGCTGCGCCGTCTGCATCGACATGCACACAAAGGAGGCCGCCGCTGCCGGGGAGGCCCCGGTGCGGCTGAACCTGGTGGCGGCGTGGCGGGAGGCCACGGTCTTCACCGAGGCCGAGCGTGCCGCGCTGGAGCTGGCGGAGCAGGGGACCCGGGTTGCGGACGCGGCCGGCGGGGTCAGCGACGAGGTCTGGGCGCGTGCCGCGAAGCACTTCGACGAGGAGCAGCTCACTGCCCTGGTGGTCCTGGTTTCTTTCATGAACACGGCGAACCGGCTGAACATCATCGCCCAGCAGCCGGCCGGCGACTACGAGGTCGGGCAGTTCCACTGATTTGGCCATCGATGAGCCGCCCGGGGCACTGTCACCCCGGGCGCGGGGGTGTTGCACAGCCCCGTTGACGGACCGCAAGATCACCAGAACTGGCCCGCGCCGGGAGATACGGCCGGGCGGGAAGATCTCAAGGGGGATGCGGCGTGAACAAGGTCGACGAGTTCGAGGAGCTGCGGCCACTGCTTTTCTCGATCGCTTACCGGATTCTGGGCAGCGTGAGCGAGGCCGAGGACGCGGTGCAGGAGACATGGCTGCGCTTCGATGGCTCGACGACCCTTCCCACGTCGGTCAAGGCGTTTCTGTCCGCCACGGTGACGCGGATCTCGATCGACGTGCTGCGCTCCGCGCGGGTGCGGCGGGAGGAGTACGTGGGCCCGTGGTTCCCCGAGCCACTGCTGAGTGATCCGTACCAGGATCCGGCGCGCTCGGCGGAGCTGGCCGACTCGGTGTCGATGGCGGCGCTGCTGCTTCTGGAGCGGCTGAGCCCGCTGGAGCGGTCGGTGTTCGTGCTGCGGGAGGTGTTCGGTTTCGGGTTCGACGACGTCGCCTCGGCGGTGGGGCGTTCGGAGGCGGCGTGCCGGCAGCTGCTGGTACGGGCGCGGCGGCACATGGAGGCCGGGCGGCCGCGGTTCGAAGCGGACCGTCAGGAGCGGCAGGAGCTGGCGACGCGGTTCTTCGACGCCCTCCGCGAAGGCGATGTCGCCGGCCTGCGGGATCTGCTGGCCGCCGACGTGCAGATGGTCGGGGACGGCGGCGGCAAGGCCCCGCAGTTGGCCAGGGCCGTCATCGGCGCCGAGAACGTGGCCCGGCTGCTGGCCTCCGTTTTCCCGCTGCTGGCCCGGATCGACGTGACGTTCGAGCCGCACGAGGTCAACGGCCAGCCCGGCGCCATTTTCCGAGACAGGGACGGCAGGGTCCTCCATGCCCTGGCCCTCGACGTGCTCGACGGGCAGATCCAGACCATCCGCTCGGTGATCAACCCCGACAAGCTCGGCCACCTCGGACCGGTGGCCGACGCCTGGGCCATCGACGGCGAGGTGAAACAAGCCCGCCGGCAGATGAAGTGACCCGGGACCGGCCGTGGGCCGGCTCGTTCGCCTATCCGGTGACGTTGAGGTTGTGCAGGCGGGCGATGCCGCGCATCGCGTGGTGCCGCCGTCGCCGCGGAGGCGGCAGTCACGCAAGATCTTCCAGGTCTTCATGCGCGCGAAGACGTGCTCGACGCGGGCCCGGACCTGTTTGTGGCTTTTGTTGTGCGCCTGCTTCCAGCCGGGGAGTTCTTCGTCCGCGCTGCGGCGGTGAGGGATGACCAGTCCCGTTCCGCGGTAGCCGCCGTCGGCGATCGTTACGGTCTTCCCGACGGCGTCCTTCGCGCCGGACTCGGCCCAGGCACGGCAGTCGTGCGGTTGCCCGGCAGTGGACGGCCGATCACGACCACCAGCCGGGTGTCGGCGTCGACGACCACCTGATGGTTCGTCGAATGCCGATAGTTCTTTGACTGCTCGGCCACGCTGTGATCGCGGCTCGGCACCAGGGTGCCGTCCACGATCAGCACGGCGTTCGCGCGAAATCGGCGCCGCGGCGGGAGCGCGAGCTTCGGTCCGAGGTGGTCGATGACCCGGTCCGCCGCCGACTTCGACACCCCGAACGGCGCCAGCTGCCTCAGTGTCAGGTTAGTGCGCCAGTAAGCGGCCACAAGCAGCACCCGGTCCTGAAGAGGGAGCTTCCAGGGCCGACCACGGCCCGGCGCGTCGGCACCCTCTCGGCGCAGCTGAGTCACCAACTTGCCGAAGGTGCGCGGGCTCAGCCCGGTGAACGGGGCTATCCAAGACGGCTCCGACGCCGTGATCGCACCAGCCACAGCCCAAGACCATCGCACATCAAGATCACTTGCGGGACAGCCCTTAGGACGGGTGTTCAAGGGCTCCAGGCTTAAAGACGTATGCGCAGGCTGGGAGTTCGATGCCTTGGCGGTGGGCCAACGGTAAGAAGAGCACCGGTCGGATCGTCCAGGTGATGCGAATGCGAGCCTGGGTGACCGTCACCGTACTGGGCTCGGCGCGCAGCAATGCTTTCCTCGTCGCGATGCGGCCGTCGTACAGCCACTGCCATGCCTGCTCGGATGCCTCCGGGTCGAACGCCGGAGAGATGGTGCGCAGCGCGACGGCAACCCACCTGTCCGCCTGGGGTGCCGAGTAGGCGTCGAAGGACGCCCGCAACACCAACTCGCCCTCGTCGGTGAGTTCTTCCGTCCAGCACTCGCACCAGTAGCCCCGGCGGGCTTCGCCGTTCAGCACAGGTGGTCTCCCGGTCGGGTGCCGGTGAACAGTTCCGCGGTGACCGTGTAACCGCCCTCGCTGCCGTGGACCACGACTCGGTGGGCGAGTGCGGTGACCATGCCCAGGCCCCGGCCGTGTTCGGCCTCGGCGTCCTGGTGCTCGGCCTTGGGGGCTGTGCCGGTTCCTCCGCCGTCCGTCACCGACAGGGCGATCACCTGCCGGGTCACTGCGAGGGCCAGGTGGAAGCTGCCGGATTCCATGCCGCTGGCCGTGTGGAGGATCGCGTTCGCACTCAGCTCGCTCACGATCAGTTCTGCGTCGTCGGCCAGGGGCGAGCCGCGCAGGATGTCTCTCGTCCAGCGGCGGGCCCGGCTGACCTCTTCCGGAAATCCTGGGCAAGTGAGGCCCCAGACCCGGGCGGTGCTCGTATACTCGTGCATACAAGTTCCTTCGTGCTGGTAGGCCGCCATGTGCAGCGGGTTCGGGCTAGACGAGTTTCACGCCGTCGTGGGCGCGGATGGCCGGCGGGGATGCCGCGTCCAGAGCGTCAAGGACGCGGATCGCGTATGCCTCGTCGGCGAGTTCGGTGACTTCTTCACGAGTGGCCCAGCGCAGTGCGCGGGTCTCGTCCCCGGTGGTGGGCGTGCCGTCGGCGGCTTCGCAGCGGAAGACGAGGGAGACGATCAGGCCCGTCATGTTCTTGTAGATGCCGGTGAGTGTCGCGGGAAGTGCGATCTTGATGCCGGTTTCTTCGAGGACTTCGCGCTGGAGGGCCTCGGGGATGGTTTCCTCGCGTTCGAGGACTCCGCCCGGGGGCTCCCAGTGGCCGTTGTCGCGGCGCTTGATCAAGAGGGCGCGGTCCTGGTCGTCGACGATGACTCCGGCAACGCTCACGGAGTGCGGACGGTCAGTGCTCACGTTCCTCGGCCCTCTCGGATGGCTAGGCTCTCCACCGTAGCAACAACACTCGCCCACTCGTCTAGATATCTAAAGGAGTACATGTGACGTCTCTTCCGAGCCTTCTCGGCGATCTCGACCCCACGAGTGATCGTGCGGTCTTCCGGCAAATCGCTGACCAGCTGCGCGAGGCCATCGACCGTGGGCGGTTCAAGGAGGGGGAAAAGCTGCCTTCCGAGGCGGAGCTAGTCGAGCATTACGGAGTTTCCCGTATGACGGTTCGAAACTCCTTCTCCATCCTCCAGGGCGAGGGTCTGGTGCACGCCGAGCACGGCAAGGGCGTCTTCGTACGACCGCGTCCCCCAGTCCGACGACTGGCTTCCGACCGTTTCGCCCGGCGTCACCGTGAGCAAGGGAAGTCCGCGTTCATCGTGGAAGCCGACGCCGCCGGCAGTCACCCCCAGGTCGACAGTCTGGAGGTCAAGGAGGAGAAGGCCAGCCAGGACATCTCCACTCGCCTCGGTTCGGTGCGACGTGTGCTCGCCCGCCGGCGCCGGTACCTGCTCGACGGGAAGCCGGTCGAGTTCGCCACCTCCTACCTGCCGCTCGACATCGCCCGCGGCACCCAGATCGCCGAACCCAACCCCGGCCCCGGCGGCATCTACGCCCGCCTCGAAGAACTGGGCCACCACCTCGACCACTTCGAGGAACAGATCCGGGCCCGGATGCCCTCCCCCACCGAGGTCAAGACGCTCCGGCTGGCCTCCGGCGTGCCCGTCATCCACCTGATCCGCACGGCGTACGACACGGAGGGGAGAGCCGTGGAGGTCTGTGACACGGTCATGGCGGCGGACGCCTACGTCCTGTCGTACCAGCTCCCGGCCACGTGATTTCGTGACCGGGAGTGGACGGATGCTAGGTGGTCGGCTCGTCCGTGTCCTCAGGGGCGGACGGCTCGAACATGGAACTGATGTTGTTCCACATGAAGTCTTCTCGCCAGCCCGATGTGTCAGCCGCCCAGCCGAGCAGCGCCCGGAGCACCTTCTCCTGAGAGATGGTCTGCGTCTGGTAGTGCTCTGCGGGAACGCCGTCCCGGTACTCCAGTTGGTACGTGTTGTTCTCGCGCAGCAGGACCTGGATGTACCAGTCGCCTGGGAGGTCCTCGTCCTGTCGTTCGAGCACCATGTGCTCGTTGTCGCGCCCCAGGTTGGCGAGCATGGTGCCTATCGCAGGCTTCGAAGGGCGCTTCACGGTGTGACCCCGGGCGCTCGTGGCAATCAGCATGACCGGATCCTGCCCGACGGGTGGGACAGTGGCGCTCCCCGGACGTCGTGCAGCTCTCTTCGGTAACTCGTACGCCCCAACAAGAACTCGTACGCCCCAACAAGCATACTCATATAGACGAGTGGGCAAGTTGTGTGGCGAGATGGTCGCCGGTCCCGGAAGTCGGGTTCGAAGGCACGGGATGAGGGGATGCCGGGAACGGGAGCCAACTCGCCTCCGCCCGCGGCACGTTCCACGCCCCCGGCGACCGGTCGAAAGGAACCCCAGGCATGGAATGGAAGACCCACGGTGAACGGCGGATCCACACCAACGAGTGGGTGAACCTGTGTCTGGTCGACGTCCAGCAGCCGGATGGGCACAGGTGGGAGTACCACGTCGTCCGTCTTCGGCACCTGGCCGTGGCCGCCGTGGTCAATGACCGTCGGGAAGTCCTGATGATGTGGCGGCACCGCTTCATCACGGACTCGTGGGCCTGGGAGTTGCCCATGGGCCTGGTGGAGGACGGGGAGACGCCGGGGGAGGCGGCGGTGCGTGAAGTCCTGGAGGAGACCGGGTGGCGCGCCGGTCCCGTCAAGCCTCTCGTGTACGCCGAGCCGGCCAACGGCATCACCGACTCGCAGCACCACGTCTTCCGCATCGACGGTGCGATCTACGCCGGGCCGCCCACGGAGAGGAACGAGTCCGACCGCATCGAGTGGATTCCCCTCTCCGAGGTTCGGGGGATGATCGACCGCCGCGAGATCGTGAGCAGCGGATCGCTCGTCGGACTGCTCTACCTGCTCATGGACGCGGCGATGCGCTGAGCGGCGGGAGCGGCTTCCGTAGGCGTACTTCAGACGTACTTCAGGCATGCCTCAGAGGTACTTCAAGCATGCCTCAGGCGTGCTTCTGGCCAGCCTCAGACGGGACTCAGACGTGATTCAGGTGTGCTCGCAGGCGAGCCTCACCGTCGTGCCGGGCCGCTCAGCCCCCCGTCACCGCCCGCAGATCCAGGTCGGACCCCTCTGTGTCCTCGAAGAGGTAGGACTCGTCGTCGCCGAAGTCCGGGGCCTGGAACGGGTTGGTCGTGGGAGGCGGCAATTCCGCGCTGGAAGAACGGGACTGTCCTTCCGGCGCGGAGAACAGCGAGGTCGGGTCGATGGGAGGTCTGCCTTTCGTTTCAGGTCCAGGGAAGGGCCTGGTGTGCCGTGACCGGGCACAGCGGTGCTACAGGTGCTACAGCTACAGCTTGGTCATCTTGGTGTACGGGCTCAGGATCCGCATACGCGAGGAACCGAAGTCCACGAGCGCGGCGATTCCGTCCTCGATACCGATGACCCGGCCGAGGCCGTACATGTCGTGAGTGACCTGGTCGCCTACCTCGAAGTGCTTCGGGGGCGGTGCGACCGGGGCCTTGAAGGGGCTGGTGGGCAGATGGCGCTTCGGAGCAGCGGGCTTAGTCATTGACTCCAGTATGCGGCCACAACCATCCCGTTCGCTGCGCCCGTCCACAACCGTTGCCCTGTCGGGATCTGGACGGTCACGGCCGCTCGGCGGGCCGCGCCGGGCCTCGTAGCGTTGACCAGGGGTTTCGGGGCCGGGTGGGGTGGAGAGAGGTGAGGGTGCGCCGGAGCGAGACGGCACGCCTGACCTGCGCCTCGGCAGGCCGGGCGGCCCTCAGTGGTCCGGGGTCGGCTCGGCCGGGGGCGTGGCGGGCTTGGCGTAGAGGACGTCGCGGGCCTGTTCCGCGGCGCGGGTGATGCTCTCGCCGACGAAGTCCATGAAGCGGGCGATGTTCTCCAGGCGTACGGCGGCCGGGGTGCCGGCGCCGAGGACGCCGACGCCCTGCCGGGCGGTGTCGGCGAGCTCGGCGTTGGACCGGGCGGCGGCGATCATCGAGTCGTACCAGACACCGTCGTTGACGAGGTAGCGCTCGCGGCGGCCCTCGCCGCGTTCCCGGGCGACGAGGCCCTGGACTTCGAGGAACGCGACCGCCTTCGAGATGGACGCCGGGCTGACCTGGAGGTGCTGGACGAGTTCGGCCGCGGTGAGGCTGCCCGCGTCGGTGGTGAAGAGGCAGGTCAGCACCTGGGACATCATCTTGGGCAGGCCCTGCTGCATGAGCAGGGTGGTGAACGCCTCCTCGTACTCCCGTACGGCTTCGGCGTCCCGCCCGTGGGCCTGCGGGGGTGCCTGCGCTCCCCGGGGCGCGGTCTGCCTGCGCCGGTGGGTACGGCGTTCGGTCGCGCGGTGGGCCAGGTCGGCGCGGTAGGTGGTGGGGCCGCCGTTGCGCATCACCTCGCGCGTGATCGTCGAGGTCGGGCGGTCGAGACGTCTGGCGATCTCCGCGTAGGCGAGGCCGTCGGCCAGCCCCGACGCGATCTGCTGGCGCTCCTGCTGGGTGAGTCTGCCTCCCGGCACCGTGATCTCCCGTCTATCTCTCTCTGTGCTTCCTTGCTGCCGTCAGCATAGCTTTCACCGGCATCTCATTGCAACGCTACACCTAGCTGTTGTTGCGTTAGATTTTGATTCATTGCAATGAAATTGCAGCTCTTACCTGCGTCAATGTCGATTGAGTGCAACGAAGCTGTTGAAGGATCCGCGAACGCAACGTAGCTTTTGCGGAGTCAGAAACGGCAACGGCAACGACAACGACAACGAACGCAGGAGAGAAACCATGCAGACCTTCCAGACCCCCGCCCCGATCGCCGCCGTCCTCGACATCCCCGCGGGCAGCATCCGGTTCATCGCCGCCGACCGGGCCGACACCACCGTCGAGGTCCGGCCCGCGAACGCCGCGAAGAGCCGCGACGCCAAGGCCGCGGAACAGATCGAGGTCACCTACGGCGACGGCGACGGCGTCCTGCGGATCGCGGCCCCGGCCGCGAAGAACCAGTACTTCGGTCCCTCCGGTTCCGTCGAGGTCACCGTCCAGCTGCCGGCCGGCTCCGGTGTCGAGGCGAAGGCGGCCGCCGCCGAGTTCCGGGCCGTCGGACGCCTCGGTGACGTCGTCTTCGAGGGCGCCTCCGGTGCCGTAAAGATCGACGAGGCCGCGAGCGTCCGCCTCACCGCTGCCGACGGTGACGTCACGGTCGGCCGGCTGACCGGCCCCGCCGAGATCAGCACGCAGCGGGGCGACATCCGGATCACCGAGGCGGTCGACGGCACGGTCGTACTGACCACCCAGATGGGCGACATCTCCATCGACACCGCCCCCGACGCCTCCGCCTCCCTGGACGCCAGCACCTCGTACGGCCGGGTCCACAACGCGCTCAAGAACACCGAGGGCGCCGCGGCCGGCCTGCGCATCCGCGCGACCACCTCGCACGGCGACATCACCGCCCGCAGTCTCTGACCCCGCCACCGCCTCTCCACAGGAGCAACCACCATGACCACCTGGGCCATCGCGGCGAACGGGCTGCGCAAGTCCTACGGCGACAAGACCGTCCTCGACGGCGTCGACCTGCACGTTGCGGCCGGGTCGGTGTTCGCGCTGCTCGGGCCGAACGGGGCCGGCAAGACGACCGCCGTGAAGATCCTGTCCACGCTCATCTCCGCCGACGGCGGCCGGGCCCAGGTGGGCGGCCACGATCTGGCCACCGGGGCCCAGGCGGTACGGGCCGCGATCGGGGTCACCGGGCAGTTCTCCGCCGTGGACGGACTGATCACCGGCGAGGAGAACATGCTCCTGATGGCCGACCTGCACCACCTGCCCCGGAGCGAGGGCCGGCGGGTCGCCGCCGAACTGCTGGAACGCTTCGACCTCACCGAGGCGGCGCACAAGCCCGCCTCCACCTACTCCGGCGGCATGAAGCGCCGCCTCGACATCGCCATGACCCTGGTCGGCGACCCGCGGATCATCTTCCTCGACGAGCCCACCACCGGACTCGACCCGCGCTCCCGTCACACCATGTGGCAGATCATCCGCGAGCTGGTCACCGGCGGCGTCACCGTCTTCCTCACCACCCAGTACCTGGAGGAGGCCGACGAACTCGCCGACCGGATCGCCGTCCTCAACGACGGGAAGATCGCCGCCGAGGGCACCGCGGAGGAACTCAAGCGGCTCATCCCCGGCGGCCACATCCGGCTCCGCTTCACCGACCCGGCCGCCTACCGGGCCGCGGCCGCAGCCCTGGGCGAGGCCGCCCCGGACGACGACGCCCTGACCCTCCAGCTCCCCAGCGACGGCAGCCAGCGCGAACTGCGCTCGATCCTGGACTGGCTGGACTCCACCGGAGTCGAGGCCGACGAACTGACCGTCCACACCCCCGACCTCGACGACGTCTTCTTCGCCCTGACCGGCGACGCCCGCATCCCACACCAGACCGACCAGACCAGCCAGCCCAACGACATCAACGAGCCCGCCCAGCCCACCCAGGCCACCCAGTCCAAGGAGAACGCCCGATGAGTTCCCTCGCCCTCGCCGTCCGCGACTCCTCCACCATGCTCCGCCGCAACCTCCTGCACGCCCGGCGCTACCCGTCGCTCACCCTGAACCTGCTGCTCACGCCGATCATGCTGTTGCTGCTCTTCGTCTACGTCTTCGGCGGCACCATGAGCGCGGGCATCGGCGGCGGTGACCGCTCCGACTACGTCGCCTATCTCGTCCCGGGGCTGCTGCTGATGACCATCGGCTCGACCACGATCGGGACGGCGGTGTCCGTCTCCAACGACATGACGGAGGGCATCATCGCCCGCTTCCGTACGATGGCGATCCACCGCGGGTCGGTGCTCATCGGGCACGTCGTCGGCAGCGTGCTCCAGTCGATCATCAGCGTGGTGCTCGTCGGCGCAGTCGGTGTCGCCATCGGCTTCCGCTCCACCGACGCCACCGTCCTGGAGTGGCTGGCGGCCTTCGGACTGCTCGCGCTGTTCGCCCTGGCGCTCACCTGGATCGCCGTCGGGATGGGCCTGATCAGTCCCAACGCCGAGGCGGCCAGCAACAACGCGATGCCGCTGATCTTCCTGCCGCTGATCTCCAGCGCCTTCGTGCCCATCGACGCGATGCCGGGCTGGTTCCAGCCGATCGCCGAGTACCAGCCCTTCACCCCGGCCATCGAGACCCTGCGCGGCCTGCTCCTCGGTACCGAGATCGGCCACAACGGCTGGCTCGCCGTCGCCTGGTGCCTCGGCCTCGCGGTGCTCGGCTACTTCTGGTCGACCGCGAAGTTCAACGCCGACCCGAAGTAACCGCCATGACCGCGCGGGCCACTCCCGCACCGCGTCCCACCCGAGGGCGGCGTACACCGACATCCGGTCGGAGTACGCCGCCCTGTTCGTGGGCCGATCCAGGGGGAAACCGACCCAGGAGAACCTGAGAGGAGCCCACCGTCGTGACCGGTACCAAGTCCGGCCGAAGTCTCCGCCGCCTCCGCATCCGCCTTCGCCACGCCCTCACCGATGTCGTCGCCCTCATCTACCTCGCGCTCTGTGCCGTGCTGCTCGGATGGGCGCTCGTGGTGAGCCTCACCGACGACTCGGGCGAGTCCATGGCGGCGGTCGTCCCGCTCCTCGCCACCGCCCCGGCCAGCCTGGTCGTCCTCGCGCTCCCCGACGGCGCCGCCCCGCTGATCCTCGCCATCGTGTTCGGGGCCCTGGCCAACGCCACGGTCATCGGCTGGTGTTCGCACACGCTGCGCGGGAAGTCGTACTGAGTGCCGGCCCGCCTCCTCGTCCCGGCACCTCGCCCGTCAGGACTCCAGATACCGCAGTACGGCGAGGATCCGGCGGTTGTAGCCCGTGGTGTGCGCGAGTCCGAGCTTGTCGAAGATCGAGTTGAGGTGCTTCTCGACCGCGCTCGTGGAGATGTGCAGCTTCTCGGAGATGGCCGCGTTGGTGTGTCCCTGGGCCAGGGTCTCCAGGACGCCGCGCTCGCGCGGGGTCAGCCGGGCCAGAGGGTCGCCGTGCGTCGTACGGATCACCAACTGCCGTACGACCTCCGGGTCGATGGCGGCGCCGCCCGCCTGGATACGCTCCAACGCGTCGAGGAACTCCTCCACCTGGGCGACCCGGTCCTTGAGGAGATAGCCCACCCGCTCCGCACTCGACGTCAGCAGCTGTGCCGCGTAGTTGCGCTCCATGTGCTGGGACAGCACCAGGACCCCGACGCCGGGCCACCGTTCGCGGATCTCCAGCGCCGCCCGCAGCCCCTCGTCCGTGTGGGTGGGAGGCATCCGGATGTCGACGACGACCATGTCCGGCGGCTGGGCCTCGACCTGCCGCACCAGGGCGACACCGTCACCCACCGCGGCCAGCACCTCGTGCCCCTCCTCGACGAGCAGCCGAACCAGCCCCTCTCGCAACAGGGTCGAGTCCTCGGCCAGCATTACCCGCACGGCAGCTCCGCGGTGATCGTGGTGGGCCCCCCAGTGGGGCTGTGGACGTGCAGTCGGCCGTCCAGGGCGCCGACCCGGCTGTGCAGACCGGTCAGTCCGCTGCCGGTGAGGTGCGCACCGCCGACGCCGTCGTCCTCGATCCGGACGACGAGGACAGGGCCGTGGGCGCGGACGCTCACGACGATCTCCGTGGCGGCCGAGTGCTTGGCGGCATTGGTCACGGCCTCGGACACGACGAAGTACGCGGCGGTCTCGACGGAGGCCGGCAGCGGTCCGGCGAGGGCGAAGTCCATGCGGACGGGGATGTCGCACCGCTCGGACACCCCGGCGAGCGCCTCCTTCAGACCCAGATTGTCCAGCGCCGTCGGATAGACCCGCCAGGCCACTTCCCGCAGCTCGGTCAGCACGTCCTGCGACTCCCTGTGGGCCTGCTCCAGCAGGCTGTCCGCCTGTTCGGGCGTGCGGCCGCGGCGGGCGCGTCCGAGGAGCATGGCCAGCGCCACCAGACGCTGCTGCACCCCGTCGTGCAGGTCCCGCTCGATGCGCCGGCGCTCGGTGTCCACGGCCTGGAGCACCGCCGCCCGGCTGGTGGCCAGTTCGTCGATGCGCCGCTGCATCAGCTCGCGTTCCGACGGACCGAAGTACTCGCGTGCCAGCCGCGCGTCGAACGCCTCCAGCGACACCAGGCCCTGTACGTCGAGGAAGAGCAGCACCCCGCCGAGCAGTGCCTGGGTGAGCAACTCCCGCCAGCCGAGCGTGCCCCGGGCGAGAGCGGCGACGAGCAGCCC
The DNA here is from genome assembly GCF_001685355.1 of Streptomyces lincolnensis. GTDB lineage: Bacteria > Actinomycetota > Actinomycetes > Streptomycetales > Streptomycetaceae > Streptomyces > Streptomyces lincolnensis. Next base: position 5,310,037 of record NZ_CP016438.1, read on the forward strand.
CGCCAGCACGACACCGAAGCCGAGCAGACCGAGCACGACGGCGGTGAGCAGACCGGCGTAGGTACGGGTGGCGAGGTAGCGCAGGATGCGGTGGTCGGGGACCGGGCGGTCGGGGAAGCTGTCCCCGAAGAAGGCCGAACGGCGGCGGCGTTCGAGCCTCACCAGCCGGCGGGCCCCGGCGGTCAGGACGACTAGGGCGTGGCGCCGGGTGCGCGGCCACAGCAGCGGCGGGCCGAGGAGGGTGCCGACGACGGCGAAGTACAGCAGCCCCAGTGACGCGGTCGCACAGCCCGACAGGACACCGGCGGCTCGCCGGGGCAGCGCCGCCGGTGGCGTCGGCGGAGGATCTCCTCCCGGACGCGCGGGTCCGGGCGCCGTCGGGAGGGGCCGGGTGGTGAAGTCCGCCGAGTCCCCCTGCACGGTCGCCGAGGCTAGCCCGGCGGCGCACCCGGGGCAAGATCGCTCGACCGGGACGGGGACCGGGATGCGAACCGGGACGCGAAGGGGTCTCGTCACGACGTACGGCGGTGCTGGGCGGAGCCGCGGGAGCGCAGACGGACCACGACGTAGAGGACCACGGCCACCGCGACCAGGACGAGGACGACCTTGCTGATGACCCCGACATAGGTCTCGACGAGGTCCCACCGGTCGCCCAGCCAGTAGCCGGACAGCACGAGCGCCGAGTTCCAGATCAGGCTGCCCAGGGTGGTGAGCAGCAGGAAGACCGGCATCGGCATGCGCTCCAGGCCGGCCGGCACGGAGATCAGGCTGCGGAAGATCGGCACCATACGGCCGAAGAAGACGGCCTTGGTGCCGTGCCTGCGGAACCATTCCTCGGTCCGCTCCAGGTCAGTCACTTTGACCAGCGGCAGCCCGGCCCAGATCGCGTACATACGCTCACGGCCGAACAGCATGCCGATCCAGTAGAGGACGGCGGCGCCGGCCACGGAGCCGAGCGTGGTCCAGAACAGGGCCGAGAACAGACTGATGACGCCCTGGCCGGCCGCGAAGCCGGTCAGCGGGAGGATCACCTCGCTGGGCAGCGGCGGGAAGAGGTTCTCCAGGGCGATGGCGAGACCCGCGCCGGGGCCGCCCATGGCGTCCACGAGGTCGGCCGCCCATCCCGCGATTCCGCCGGCGGGTTCCTGGGCCAGAGCCAGGGTCATGAGGTCCATGCGAGAGTCTCCAGGCTGCGCGAGGTCACCGCGGACGGGTGCCGCGATCCATGGACCACGCTAGGAACCGGCGGATCAGCCCGGGAATGAGGATTGCCGTTGAACGTGGTGCGGTTCTCCGCAGCCGGACCCTGCGGTTTTCCGCAGGGTCCGGGGATTCGCCTGTTATTACTTCTCTACTGCTCCTCTACTGCTTCGTCTACTGGCTTAGTCCGCTACGGGTACCAATTCGAGGTGCAGTAGTTCAATTTCCTGTCGCCCTCGAACCGGGCCACCTCGACCTTTACGCCGAAGATGTTCCCGGGGCCGGAGACATGGGTGTCCCACGACTTGCTGGTGCCGTTTCCGTCGTAATTGGCGCGCCAGGGGAAGGCGTACTCCTCGTCGGCGTAGGCGACCCAGAGCCGGACGCGGACGTGGTGGTCGTCGGCGAGGGTGTCCTTCACCTTGAGGTTCACGTCGGGTATGCCGGCGTCGGGATAGTCCCAGCCGCTGACGGAGTACGAACCGGACGCGCCGGTGGTGGAGCAGGAACCGGAATGGGTGGCCGCTTGGGCGGGGCTTGTCGCCACGCCGAGGAGCAGCATGGCCCCCGCCACGGGAAGCCCCAACTGTGCCGCTTTCTTCATTTCCCCTCCTGGAAAACGCCAACGCCCTTTCCGGGCGCAATCGTTGACCTTATATTTGCCCGCCCCGCCAGGCAACGCGTATAAATTTGCCGTTCTACCGCATTGGGGTCACACCGGATCGAGGCGATCCACGAAAGGGGCGAGGCCGGAGGAGGAGGCGGGGCTTCCGCTCACGGCGGGGCCCGACGCGCGCAGGTGTGCGATGCCCTCGTCGAGGGCCGCCCTGAGGTGGGTCGAGTCGCCGGTGGACAGCATGATGGCCACGCCGCCCTGGATGCCGGCCAGCAGGGCGGCGGACGTCCGGTCCACGTCGAGGGACGGGGAGACCAGGCCGTTCGACTGGAGGGCGCGCACACCGCGGGCGAGTTCCCGCTGCCACTGGAGCATCAGCTCCGTCACGATCGCCCGCGCGCCCGGACGGGACCGCCCGACCTGGAGGAACAGCGCCCCCAACGGGCAGTGGTCGCCCTGGGCCTCGTAGCGCTCCACCACCACGTCCCGCCACCGCCGCCAGGACTCCCACGAGTCCAGCCGCCCCAGGTGCGGCTGCTGGTCCTGGAGGACCCGGTCCGCCTCGAACCGGGCCACCGCCAGCAGCAGTTCGTCCTTGCCGTCGGGGAAGTAGTGGAAGAGCTGGCTCTTGCTGGTGCCGGTCCGGGCGCGGATGTCGTCGAGGGTGGTGGAGGCGACCCCCTGCTCGCGCAGCACCTCGGCCGCCCCCTCGACGATGCGCGCCCGTGTGGCGCGGCCCTTGGCGGTCAGGGCGTCCGGCGTCCGTGGCATGTGCGGCCTCCCCAGTTTGGACTTGCTGGTCCATTTTCTGCGACGCACAGTGGTCCGCACCACCGGGAGACGCACTACCGGGAGACAAGGAGACCGCGTCATGAGTGATCGCGTCATGAGTGCACGACTGCGGAACAGGACGGCACTGGTCACGGGCTCGACCAGCAACATCGGACAGGCGATCGCCGAGGCGTTCGCCGCCGAGGGGGCCCATGTCATCGTCTCCGGGCGCAACCGGGAACGGGGCGCACAGGTCGTCGAAGGGATCCGCGCGTCCGGCGGCCGGGCCGACTTCCTGGCCGCAGACCTCGACGGCAGCGCGGCGGCATCCGAGGACCTGGCCGAGCGCGCCCGCGAGACGCTGGGCGGGCGGCTCGACATCCTGGTGAACAACGCCGGCGTCTATCCGGCCCCCGGCACCATCGCCACCGACGAGAAGACCTTCGACCAGGTCTACGGCGTGAACGTCAAGGCACCGTTCTTCCTCACCGCGGCCGTCGTCCCGGCCATGGCGCAGGCAGGCGGCGGGGTGATCATCAACCTCGGCTCGTGGATCGCCCGCCTCGGCGTTCCGCTCGGCGCGCTCTACAGCTCCACCAAGGGCGCCATGGAGACGCTCACCAGGGCCTGGGCCGCGGAGTTCGGGCCGATGGGCGTCCGGGTGAACGCCGTCTCACCGGGCGTGATCCTCCCGCCGGCCCCGGAAGGCGCCGAGCCCCATCCCGGCGAGGTCATGATGAAGGGCACCCCGGCCGGCCGCGTCGGCACACCGGACGCCATCGCGCACGCCGCGGTCTGGCTGGCGAGCGACGAAGCGGCCTTCGTGCACGGCACCGTGGTGGACGTCGACGGCGGCAGGACCGGGGTCGCCGTCATCGCCGCGTAGGGCCTGCCCGGCGGACCCGGATCAGCCCACCCGCTCGATCCACTCGCCGCCGCCCAGCGGATAGTCGTACCCCGGGCGGTCCGCGTCGGCGCTGGTGCGGAACGGGGTGTCGTCGTTGTCGATGTGGACGGTGCCGCGGCGGCTGCCGCTGGACCAGTCCAGGGTGAGGTCCCAGCGGACGTCGTGCGCCTTGGTGTGGGCGGTGACGTAGAAGACCTCCGGGTCGGACTCGCTGACCTTGTAGGGGAAGTCGCGCTGGCCGTTCTTCACGGCGACCGTGGGACTGCCGCTGTCGAGGTCGACGTCGAAGGACCTGGTCTCGACGCCGCCTCCGCAGCCGACGCCCATCGAGTAGTCGTTCCAGGCGAGCGGCGCGCCCTTGGTGAGGACGCGCACGTGCAGCGCCTCCACGACGACGGTGTCCTCGCCGGTGCCCTGGACGGTGAGGGCGACCCGCTGTTCGTCCGAGGAGACCGCCCCGTACGCGGCCGCCCAGCGTGGCGCGTCCTGCTCGGGCGCCGGCGGGCCGACGTGCTCGGGTTCGCTGTCGACGAGGAAGCGCTGGCTGCACGGGCTGTCGTAGACGTAGGGGCGCACGCCGACGGTGAGCGGGACGGCGGTGCCGGGCCGGTCCGCGCCGCTCTGCCCGCCGTCGCCCCCGGAAGCGCCGGATCCGGCGCCCCCGGTTCCGCCGCCCCCGGAACCGGCCGTCCTGGTGGGGGACGCGGAGGCCGAGGGGGACGGCTTGTGTCCGCTCCGGCTCGGCGACGGGGAGGCGGAGGGCTTCCCGGTCTCGCCGTCGTCCGTGGCACCGGCGATCGGCGACACCGAGGTGGTGTCCCCGGCGGACGTCGGACGCAGGGCGTACACGGCGGCCCCCAGGACCGCGGCCACCACGACGGTGGCGATCAGCGCGGTACGGCGGCGGCGGAGCCAGGAGGAGGGGCGGGGCGGCGCGGGCTCGCTCGCCGTCACGACGGCGACCGGGTCACCGTGCTCTGTCCCTACCTCTGCCTCCGTCACCGTCTCCGGCTCGGACGCGGCCTCGGCCGTGTTGTCGCTCCCGCCCCGCTCCGTCCTGCGTCCGCGGGCCGCGTCCGCCAGGATCCATTGCCGGTGCAGGTTCACCAGCTCCTGCGGGGTCGCCCGGCAGACTCTCGCGAGGCGCTCCACCGGTGCGTACTCGACGGGGACCGCGGTGCCGTTGCAGTAGCGGTGCAGTGTCGACGTACTCATGTGCAGGCGCTTGGCGAGCGTCCCGTAGCTCAGTCCCGAGCGGTCCTTGAGCTCCCGTAGCAGCCGCGCGAACTCCTCGGTCTCCCTCGCCCCTGTTGCCTCCGACACCTGTTCCTCTCATCCCCCCGTGTCCCAGTCGCGCGTTCCAGGGCTCTGGTGTTCGCCCTGGTCAGAGCGCGTTTCGGTGTTCCAGCGTCCCCAACTCCCCGCTGTGCGTGGCGGTTGGGACGGATCACCTCACAAGCTTCGGTCATCCAATCACCCACGCCACCCGAACATCGAAGGGGCACCTGAGCATGTCGAACCTCCGCACCTCCCGCACCCGTCTCGTCGGCGCCGCCGCGACCGTCGTTCTCGCCGCGCTCTCCCTGACCGCGTGCGGTGACGGAACGGGCACCACCGACGAGGGCGCCGCCTCGACCAACTCCACGGCGCCCACGTCCAAGAGCCCCTCCACCGGCGCCTCTTCCCCGGGCACGGGTTCCGACGCCGGGGGCACCACCGGCTCGTCGGACTCCAAGGGGACGACGGGGTCCACGGGCACGGGCTCTTCGGGGTCCTCCAACGCCCAGCAGGTCTCGGCCGGTTCGAGTGACACCGCGCACAGCGCCGGGACGAAGGCGCCCGCCGCCTCCGGCAAGGCGGTCACCTGTGAGGGGTCCGTCACCAAGACGGTCGCGGCCCCGCTGAACCGTCCCGTGAACCACATGCTGCTCACGGTGACCAACACCGGCAGCAAGGCCTGCCACCTCTACGGCTACCCGGCCGTCCGCTTCGGCCAGGCCCAGTCCGTGCCTCCGGTCATCGAGGAGTCGCAGCCGCAGGCGGTCGTCACGCTCGCGCCGGGCGAGTCCGGCTACGCCTCCGTGAGCCTGTCCGCCACCGACGGCAGCGCCTCGAACGGCTACACCGCCAAGTCCCTGGCCGTCTACTTCCAGGGCCGCTCGGGCTTCGAAAGCGTCGGCAAGGGCGCCACCCCGTCGCTGCCCGCGAAGGGCGTCTACGTCGACGACTCCCTCAAGGTCACGTACTGGCAGCAGTCGATGGACGACGCCATCATGTGGTGAACCGAATCACGTGGTGAACCGAACGGGTCGGCCCCGGCACCCATGGGGGGTGCCGGGGCCGACCCGAGGTGTCGGTCGTCAGTTCACGGTGAAGTAGTAGTCGTAGGACGCCGTCCTGAGGCCGGAGCCGGTCGTCGCGTACACCGTGAGGTCGTACCAGCCGTCCGTGGGCGGGGTCCAGTCGACGCTCGCGGTGTGGTCGGCGGCCGCGGGGACCGTGACCTCCGGGTCACCGTTGTTGAAGGTGTACGTGTAGCTCACGACGTCCTTCACCTTCGGGGTGAACGTGAAGGTGCCCGGGACGCCGGCGCCGCCGCTCGAACCGTTCTCGGGGTAGGCGGCGGAGGTGACGGTGGGGGTGGTGTCGTAGCTGACGCCCCACCATGTCCGGTCGCTGACCCAGCCGTTCGCGCTCTTGCTGGAGACCTGGAGGCTCTCGCCGTACTCGCCGTCCAGGGTGAGCCGTGTCGTCGCCGTGCCGTCCGCGTCCGCGGGGATCTCGAAGGTCCGGTCGTTCCGGCCGCCGACGGTCTGCACGGAGTAGCTGACGACCGGGCTCTTCGCCTGGAGCCCCGGGTCGGGACGGAACGTGAAATCGGTCGGCTCGCCGAACTCGGGATTCGGGACGGACGGGGTGATGGTGGGCCCCGCGGAACCGACGTAGAAGCGGTAACTGGCGGTCGCGGAACCGTTGTAGGCCCGGTCCAGGCTGCGCACCCACAGGGTCATGGGACCGGAGCCGGACGGCGGGATCAGCTTGAGCGTGGCCGAACCGCCGAGCGTGTCCGCGCGCTTGAAGTACTTCGTGTTCTCGTACGGGTCGACGGGCTGCGGAATGCCGTACTCGCCGATGCTGACGCCGATCACCGGCAGGTCCTGCTGCCAGGAGAACTCGTAGCCCTCGACGTCGTCGGCGCCGTTCGCGCCCAGCGTGAACTCGACCGGCTCGCCGCCCTCGGTCCAGCCCTCCGGCGGGTAGTTCGGCGAGGAGATGGTGGGCGCGTTCGCCGGGCGGGTGTTGTCGATCGTGATGTAGCAGGGGGCCGTCCAGTCCGAGACCGCGTCCCCGATCACCGACCGCGCCTGCCAGGCGTAGGTCTGCCCGTCGGCGAGCGCGCTGGCGGGCAGGGTCACGGGGGCCTCGAAGCCGGGGGAGACACGGTCCCGGGCGACCGTCGTGACCTGCGTCGGGTCGCTGACCGGCCAGACCTGGTAGCGCACGCCCATCAGGGGGTCGGCGGAGGTGTCGGTGGTCCCCGGGATGCCCATGACGACGAGACCCTCGTGGGCCGAGCGGTACGAGGGCCGGTCCGCGTCGGTCGAGCAGTTCCGGTAGCCGTTGAACAGCTGGGTCGGGGTGGTGGGCGTCCCGCCGGCCGCGCTCGCGGGTGACACGGCCGCGGTCAGCGCCAGCCCGAGGGTGCCCAGGGCAGCGAGGACGGCGCGAGGTCTCGCGCCGATGGTCATGGTCAAGTGGTCCCTCCCGTTCGGATGCCCGCACACGATGCCCTTCGATGGGTACTGGTGTACGAGCGGCGAGAGGGATCGTATGGGGTGGCGTGGGCCCCCGCACGGGAATTGGGGCCGAGCCGCCTCGTTTCCCGGAAGATCGACAAGCCTTTGCGTCCACACCGTCGGCCGACCGGGCCGCCGGGCCGCGCGTCACCGGGCAGCGGTTATTTCAGCCCTCAATTGTCACTTCCATGCCATACGCTGCATCCGCGGCGGCGTCCACGCACCCGTTCCATCGGTGCGAGGGGGGACGCGCGGCCCATTCCTTTTCCGCCCGGTGACCACCGGGCGTCTTCCGTGGGGGTTCACATCACTGTGCGCACGCGCAGCATCTCGATCGCGACGGCACTCGCGGTCGTCCTCAGTTCCGCGGCCCTGGTGGCCGGCACGGCGGGTCCGGCGGCGGCCGACTCCGCGAAGGTCCTGCCGGTGAAGTCGGTCGGCGACATGGTCGTGGACGGGCTCCACCGGCTGGTCTACATATCCGACCCGACCAGCGGCAAGATCGTCATCACCGACTACGCGGGCAGCGTCAGGGCCACGCTCACCGGCATGCCCGGGGTGACCGGCCTGGCCCTGTCCGCCGACTCCGGGCAGCTGTACGGAGCCGTCAAGGACGGCAACCGGATCGTCACCGTCGACACGCAGACGGCCACACCCACCCTGAGCTACCCGCTCGGCGCGGCCGCCCCCTCCGACCTGGAGGTCGTGGACGGCCGGATCTGGTTCTCGTACGGCACGAACTTCGGCTCGCTGGACATCTCCGGCGCGGAGCCCGTCGTCCGCCTCGCCCAGGGCTCCGGATCGCTCCTGGCCTCCGACCCGGCCGTCCCGGGCGTCCTGGCGGCCGGCGGCAACAGTGGACTCGCCGTGTACGACGTCACGGCCGACGGCGCCACGCTGCGGGCCGAGGGCAGCACGGACAGCGGCGTCAAGCAGATCGACCTGACGCCCGACGGCAAGCAGGTCCTCACCTCGTGGGGCCCGAACTACAGCGTCGGCGCCTACTCCACCACCGACCTCGCCGCCCAGCAGGGCTACCCCGTCGGCGCCTACCCGAACGCCGTCCGGGTCGCGCCCGACGGCAGCGTCGCGGGCGGCAGCTTCTCCTGGTACGACCCCGATGTCCACATCCACCGGCCCGGCGACCCGGCGCCCACGCGGGAGTACGACTTCCCCAACACCGGCGACCACAGCGGTGCCGACACCCTCGTGGACGGAGCGCTGGCCTGGGCGCCGGACGCGAGCCGCGTCTTCGCCGTCTCCGTGAACAGCCACGGCACCCACACCCTGCGCGCGTTGACCGACCCCACCAAGGAACTGCCCACCCTGAAGGTGTCGGCGCCCGCCAAGTCGGAGCGCGCCAAGAAGCTCACCGTCACCGGCAGGCTCACCTCGAAGACGAACGTCCCCGCGGGCACCGCCCTCAAGGTGACCCGCACCGACGTCGAGTCCCCGAACGGCAGGACGCTGGCCGCGGCCAAGACGAAGGCGGACGGCGGCTTCTCCTTCACGGACACCCCGCCCGCCGGCGGCAAGGTCACCTACAAGGTCTCCTACGCGGGTGACACCACGCACGCCGCCGCCTCCGGCTCCGACGCCGTGGACGTCTCGCGCAAGGCGACCGCGCTGACCCTGAACAACAACGGCAAGCTGTACGCGTACGGCAAGGACGTCACGTTCACCGCGCACCTCGGTACGACGTACAAGAACCGCACCGTCGCGATCTACACGGACCCCTTCGGCACCGACAAGCCGAAGAAGCTGCTGAAGACCGGCAAGGTCAACTCCCGGGGCAACCTGACGGCGACCGTCGACATGACCCGGGACACCACCGTCACCGCGGTCTTCGCCGGCGACGCCCGGTACGCCTCCAAGACCGTGAAGTCGACGGCGTACGCCAAGGCGAAGATCTCCACCTCCGTCTCCAAGCACTACAAGACGGGCAGGATCGGCTCCACGACGTACTACTACTTCCGCAAGAACACCGCCCCGCTGTTCACCACGACGATGAACTACTACACCGGCCGCAAGCAGCGCCTCCAGCTCCAGGTCTACTACCAGGGCTCCTGGTACGACTCGGGCTCGGAGTACTTCGCCCTCGCCGCCAACGGCAAGTCGGCCGTCTCCCTGGACGCACCGGGCGAGTCCGGCATCCGCGCCCGCATGCGCTCGTCGTACGTCAACGGCTCCTCGGGCGACAGCGTCAACTCCACGACCCACGGCGCCTGGAAGTACGTCACCTTCACCAACTGACCGCGCTCACACGACGAACCGGTACGGCCCCGCGTTCAGGGGCCGTACCGGTTCGTCGTGGTGGATCAGCGGGCGCGGAGGTCAGGCGGCCGAGTCGAAGCGGGACCGGCGCTGCGTCCTGCGGCGCGCGGCCTCGCCCGAGGACTGGCCCTGGCCGGACTGACCGCCCTGACCGCCCTGTCCCCGGCGTCCCCGACGGCCCCGGGACGGGGACGAGGAGGAGGACGCGCCACGGGGACGCTCCGCGGTCGGCGTGGTGATGACGACCGGGACACCGGACGGTGCCTGGGCACCGGTGATACGGCTCAACTCCGCCTCGCCCGAGCGCACCTGGGCGATCTGGGGAGTGATGCCCGCCGCGGCCATCAGCCGGCTCATGTCGCGCCGCTGGTTCGGGGTGACCAGGGTGACGACACTGCCGGACTCGCCGGCGCGGGCCGTACGGCCGCCGCGGTGCAGGTAGTCCTTGTGGTCGCTGGGCGGGTCCACGTTGACGACCAGGTCGAGGTTGTCGACGTGGATGCCACGCGCCGCCACGTTGGTGGCGACCAGCACGGTCACATGCCCGGTCTTGAACTGGGCGAGGGTGCGCGTGCGCTGGGGCTGCGACTTGCCGCCGTGCAGGGCCGCGGCGCGGACGCCACTGGCCAGCAGGTGCTTGGTCAGCCGGTCCACCGCGTGCTTGGTGTCGAGGAACATGATCACGCGGCCGTCCCGCGCCGCGATCTCGGTGGTCGTCCGGTGCTTGTCCGCGTCGTGCACGTGCAGGACGTGGTGCTCCATCGTGGTGACCGCGCCCGCCGAGGGGTCGACGGAGTGGACCACCGGGTCGTGCAGGTAGCGGCGGACCAGCAGGTCGACGTTGCGGTCCAGGGTGGCCGAGAACAGCATCCGCTGCCCGTCGGTGCGCACCTGGTCGAGCAGCGCGGTGACCTGGGGCATGAAGCCCATGTCGGCCATCTGGTCGGCCTCGTCGAGGACGGTGATGGCGACCTGGTCCAGCCGGCAGTCGCCGCGGTCGATGAGGTCCTTCAGCCGCCCGGGCGTCGCCACGACCACCTCGGACCCGGCGCGCAGCGCACCGGCCTGGCGGCCGATGGACATGCCGCCGACGACGGTGGCCAGACGCAGGTTCACGGAACGGGCGTACGGAGTGAGCGCGTCGGTGACCTGCTGGGCGAGCTCGCGGGTCGGGACGAGCACGAGGGCGAGCGGCTGGCGCGGTTCAGCACGACGGCCCGCCGTACGGGCCAGGAGCGCGAGGCCGAAGGCGAGGGTCTTGCCCGAGCCGGTGCGGCCACGGCCCAGGACGTCACGGCCGGCCAGGGAGTTCGGCAGGGTCGCCCCCTGGATGGGGAACGGGACGGTCACGCCCTGGTTGCCGAGCGTCTCCAACAGGCGGGCGGGCATGTCGAGTTCGGCGAACGCCTCGACGGCCGGGAGTCCCGGCGTGATCGTCTTCGGCGGCGCGAACTCGCCCTGGATGACGGTCCGGCCCGACGGACGGCCGCCGGAGCCCTTGGAGCGGCGCGGACCACCGGAGCGGCCGGAGCCGCCGGAGCCGGAGCTCGAACCGGAGCCGGAACCGAAGCGGTCATAGCCGCGGGAGTTGCCGGAGCCACCGGAGCCGCCGTAGCCGCCGCCGGAACGGGTCGATCGGGATGTGCGGGCACGATTCATGCGGAACCTTCCTTGATGAGGCACGTATCAAGGAATTCCCGCAGCGGTGGAGCGGCGCAGAGAATCTCGAGACGAGCCAAAAACGATGGGGGCGAGTATGTCCTCGCGCTGCCCTGAAACACAGCGAGCCGGGGCCCGCACCCCAGAGGTGCGGGCCCCAGCTGCGAAGTACGCGTCGCCGGTGTCAGGCGGGAACGATGTTCTCGGCGGTCGGGCCCTTCTGGCCCTGCGCGATGTCGAAGGACACCTTCTGACCTTCCAGCAGCTCGCGGAAGCCCTGGGCGGCGATGTTGGAGTAGTGGGCGAAGACGTCGGCGCCGCCGCCGTCCTGCTCGATGAAGCCGAAGCCCTTTTCCGCGTTGAACCACTTCACGGTGCCAGTAGCCATTTTATTTCTCCTTCGGAGACGGTGTCGGGAATTCGCCGTGTGCGAATTCCTTTGTCGCCGTGATGATCAACCCGTCGGAAAAAACCTTCTGGCAACCACACCTGCAACTGAGATCGACAGTAGCACGGTGCGACCGGGCCTGTACGTTCGATAATTTCCCTCCGCCCGGCGCCCTGGGAATACTCGCCGTGCCCCGCACTTATTTCTCATTCCACGAACACAGATATTGCCCGACGTGGACATGATCCTCGCGCTGCGGGGCCCCGCCCGCAGCGCTGTGACCTCCTCCGACGGGTGATATGGCCCGTCTCCGCCGCCATCGGACGGCACAGCGGCGAACGCACCTGGAATTCACCTTCGCGACGAAGGTCACATCAGCGTCGCCAGGCCGGGGCCGACCATCCCGGCGCCGCGGAACGCAGCAGGCGGAGCAGCCGGGTGCGGCGCGGGACGCGCTGCCGGACGGTGCTCTCGACCGCCTCGCAGTCCGCCCACGCGGCGTCCGCGGCTTCGGCGTCGGGTCTGCGGTCCGCGTACTCGACCTCGTTGACCAAAGTGGCCAGTTCCGGCAGCCGCAGGCCCACGTCACCGCCCACGCTCGCCGCGCCGAACGCGGCGACCTCCTGTGCCGTGTGCGCTCCCGTGGCGGGCAGGCCGATCTCCGTGAGGCGTTCGGTGATCTGCTGCCAGGCGCCGAGCACCCGGCGCCGTACGTCCGGGTCGCCGCGTCGTCTGCTGCGCCTGCGGTACGGCAGCCACAGCGCGTACAGCACATAGCCCGTCACGAGCAGCAGCGGGACGACAGGAGCGACCAGCCACAGGGACACACCGGAACCGGGCTCGCCCCCGGCGGCGGGAGCCGGCCCGTCCGGTGTGCGCGGCGTCGACGGCCGCGCCGGTCCGGCGGTCTCCCGGTCCGTCTGCCGGCTGTCCTCCGGCTCCTCCACCGCCACGGCGGACGAGCCGCCCTGCGTGACCTCACCGGGCGTGGGATGGAACGGCACCCAGCCCACACCGGCGAACCCGACCTCCGGCCAGGCCAGCACGTCCTCCCCCCGCACCCGCCAGGTCCCGGCGCCGGTCCGCGTCCCCGGGCGGAACCCCACGGCCACCCGCGTGGGCAGGCCCAGGGTGCGCCCCAGCACCGCGAAGGAGGCGGCGAACTGCTCCGACGTGCCGCGCCCGCCGTCCGCCAGGAAGAACTCCAGGTTCCGGTAGGTGTGTCCGGGCAGCGCCCCGGAGTCGAGCCGGTAGGTCGCGCGCAGCCAGTCGGCCAGGCGTACGGCCCGCTGGTACGGGTGCGTGCTGCCCGCGGTGACCCGCTCGGCGATCCTCCTGAAGGACTGGACGGAGGGGATCGGCTGCCCGGCCGCGTCGACGGCGGGCAGGCGCAGCCGCGCCGGATCGTCGGCGGCGGCCGCGTACCGCAGCCGTTCGGCGTCGTACTCGGGAAGGCGGGAGGTCGCGGTGTAGGTGAAGCCGCGCGGGACCGCCTCGCCGGTGGAGAGCACTCCGCTGTCCGGGTCGACCGACAGCGAGGTGCCCTCGGGCGTGCGCACGGACGTGGGCCGGTCGGCGGCGGGAAGCCAGATCCCGGGCAACGACCGCACGGTGAAACGCTGTTCGAGCCTCTTGGTGCGGTCCGGCTCGGCGCCCTTCTCGGCCGGCACCCGGCCTCCGGTACGGGTCAGCCCCGCGCCGCTGCTCCATGTCGTCCCGTCGTACCGGTCGAGGACGGCCAGCCGGTAGTTCCCGGGGGCCGTGCCCGAGGTCCGTACGGTGAAGACCTCCTCGTCGCCGTTGCGCATCCAGGCCGCGACCTGGTCCAGCGGGCTGGTGGACTGCGGCCGTGCGGCCGGTGGCGTGACGGCCGTCTCGCGGAGGTCGTAGGGCGATCCGACACCGGGAAGGTGCGGGCCCAGCAGCGCTGCGACGAGGCCGAGCGCGGCGACGGCCGGCAGCCGGAGCGCCAGCGCCCGCAGCGGGATCCGGACCCGTGAGCGGACCAGGACCAGCAGCGCGGCGGCCCCGGCGAACACGCCCGCGGCCGGGTACGAGGTTCCCGGGCCGTCCGCGCCGAGCACCAGCGGGACGCCGAAGGCGAGGATCGCGGGCAGGGCCGGGAGCAGCGGGGCGCGGGTGCGCAGGGCGAGTTCCGCGGAGACGGCGGCGGCCGTCCACACCACCGCGTGCGGCAGCACGAGCAGTTCGGGCTCGCCGGGCGCGGGCAGGATGGTGGAGAGCAGCGCGTGCGGCGCGTCGAGCAGCGCCGACCACGCGGCGCGCAGCGCGGGCCCGCCGGGCAGGCCGTCGCTCACCTCGTGGAACAGCGTCGCGCTGACGACGGCGGCCCAGGCGACGACGGTCAGCAGCGCGGACGGCCACAGCGGTGTGGTGGGGCGGGAGCCGGTGCCGGCGGGACGGCGGCCCTCGCGGGCGGAGCGGCGGCCGAGCAGGCCCGACAGCACCGCCGACAGGACGACCGGGACGGGCACCGCCACCGCCAGCACCGGGAGCAGCTCGGACGGCGGGAAGACCCGGGTGAACCCGTACCCCGCGGCGCCGGACAGCGCGGCCACGGGCAGCAGCGACCACAGCCGTCGGGCCCGGTCGGCCGCCTCCGCGGGCGGGGTCGGGGCCGGAGCCGGAGCCGGTACGTCGTCGTGGCGCGCCGGGGAGGTGGCGGTGGTGGCGGTGACGGCGGTGGTCGTGCTCATCGCGCGGCCTCCCGGCGCCATCCGGCCGGCAGGTCCTCCAGCGAGGCGACGTGCAGCTGCGGTACGTCGGGACGCGGACCGGACACCTCGCGGGCGGCCTCGGGCTCGGCGCCGACGCGCACCATGGTCACGCGGTCGAAACGGTGCCGTACCCGGTCGACGGCACCGAGCCCCCGGGTGTCGTCGGTGCCGGTGACGACGACCAGGGCCCCACCCCCGCGGTGGCTCTCCATACCGTCGAACGCGGCGGCCAGGGACTTCAGGTCCGAACGGCCCACGACGGCCAGCCCGTCCAGCAGCGCATCGCCGTCGTCGCCCGAGCCGTCGGTGTGCAGCAGCGGTCCCCTCTCGGCGACCAGGTGCACGGGGAAGTGGGAGCGGGCGGCGGCGTGGGCGACGGAGGCCGCGCAGTCCACGGCCAGCTCGAAGGCGTCCTCCGAGGCGTAGGCGCGCTGCCGGGTGTCGAGCACGACCGTGGTGTGCGGCAGCGACACGTCGACCATCTGGCGGACCATCAGCGTGCCGGTGCGGGCCGTGGACCGCCAGTGCACCCGCCGCAGGTCGTCGCCGAGCACGTACTCGCGCAGCGCGTGGAAGGTCAGCGAGCCGTCGTCGGCGGTGTCGGAGGCCGGCCCCTCCACATGGTGCGCCTGCCCGGACGGCAGCACGGGCAGCGGACAGACCCGGGGCCGTACCAGCAGCGTGTCCGGATCACCGTAGGGGCGCATACGGCGGGCGAGCCCGAGCGGGTCGGTGCGTTCCAGCCGCAGCGGACCCACCGGGACGCGGCCGCGGCGGGCGGTGGGCAGGGCGTACCGCAGTTCGTGGGCCGTGCCCGGGTGCAGGGCGGGCACCTCGACGGTGATGTCCCCCTCGCCGCACCGGTCGACCGCGCGCAGGCCGCGCCGGGTGCGGGACCCGGTGTTGGTGAGGGTGACGACACCCTCGGCGGAATCGCCCCGGCCGACCCTCCTCGGCGCGATCCGCCGCTCGGCGTCCAGCACGGGCGCGGGCAGAGCCCACAGCACCGCGACGGCCACGGCGAGCAGACAGGCCATCCCGAGCGCGGCGGCCTCCCCGTACCCGAGCGCGTACCCGAAGCCGGTCAGCACGGTGCCCGCGGCCAGCGTGCCCCATCCGGTGGCCGACAGCATCAGACGCGCGCTCTGCTGTCCAGCGGCACGGTGGCCAGCACCTCGTCGATCACGTCCATGCCGGTGACGCCCCTCAGTTCGGCCTCCGGGGTCAGGATCAGCCGGTGCGCCAGGACGGGCCCGGCCAGCGCCTTGACGTCCTCCGGGAACGCGTACGGCCGGGACTGCGAGGCCGCCCGCACCCGGACCGCCCGCAACAGGGCGACGGAACCACGCGGCGAGGCCCCCAGCCGTACGTCGGGGAGGGTGCGGGTCGCCGCCACCACCCGCACCAGGTAGTCGTACAGCGCGTCGGCCACCTGGATCTCGGTGGCGCTCGCTATGAGTTCCGCGATCTCCCGGGCGGTGGCGACGGGGGACAGCGACTCGGGGGTGGTGTCGGTGCCCGCCCCCTTGATGACCGCGACCTCGGAGGAGTGATCGGGGTAGCCGACGGTGATCCGCATCAGGAACCGGTCGAGCTGGGCCTCCGGCAGCGGGTAAGTGCCGCCCATGTCCACCGAGTTCTGCGTGGCGATCACCATGAACGGGCGGGGCACCGGGTGCGTGGTGCCGTCCGCGGTGACCCGGCCTTCCTCCATCACCTCCAGCAGCGCGGACTGCGTCTTGGGGGAGGCGCGGTTGATCTCGTCACCGAGCACGATGTTCGCGAAGACCGGGCCCGGGAGGAACTCGAACGTGCCCGTGTTCTGCCGGTAGACGGTGACGCCGGTGATGTCCGACGGCAACAGGTCCGGCGTGAACTGCACCCGCGCGAAGTCGGCCTCGATCGACGCGGCGAGGCAGCGGGCGAGGGTGGTCTTGCCGGTGCCCGGCACGTCCTCGATCAGCAGGTGGCCCTCTGCGAACAGGCAGGTCAGGGCTAGTTCTATGGTGTCGCGCTTGCCCTTGACGACGCGTTCTATGTTGTCGGCGAGGGTGTGGAAGAGGGGGGCTAGGGGGGTGGGGGTGGGGTGGGGGGTGGTCATTCGCAGTCCCAGACTTTGGGGTTGGAGCGGGAGTTCACGTAGAGGTCAGAGGTGTAGCCGATGATGTCCTTGTTGGTGACGGGACTGTGAAACGTGTGGTAAGCCCAGACATCGGTCGTCTCATCGCCGTAAGAATTTTCCTGGCCCCTGACGTTGCAGTGGACGGTGGTGACCTGGGTGACTTCGCCGTCCTTGTTGCCGGGGATTTCGCCTGGCCGGCCGCTGCCAACGGTGGTGGGCAACGAGCGGATCCCAACGGGGACGTCGTTGGCGGTGTTGTTCACGATGGTCATCTGCTGAGAGGGCGGGGTCAGGTCCATCCACCCGTCCGTCGCCGTGCCCGATCCGGCGGCGTTGCGGGCCATCACCGCCACCCAATGCTTGGTGCTGTTCCGCAGCTTCTCGAACCTGTGACTGCGCTCGGTGATCTGCACCGACCCGCCTGGACCGTTGACCGTGTACGTCACCGTGCCCTCGGCGTCCTGCGGCGCGTCCCAGGTCAACGTGCCGCCGTGTCCGCGCTCGGCCGGAGTGAAAGTGAGCCCCCGCGGCGCCCCCGGCGCAATACAAGGCCGCGCCAGTGCCGAAGGTGCGGACTCCTTGTCCGGCTTCCCCCCGCCGTACTCCGCGACGACAGTGAAGCTGTACTGCTCGTCGCACGAACCACCCCGGACCTCGAAGGTGTACGGGCCGTCGGGGCCGACACCGTCCGGGGTGACGGTCTGGTCGGGGGTGGCGCCCTTGAGGACGTAGCGCTGCGGGGTCGCGCCCAGGGCCTTGGCGAAGGTGATGCGGATGGCGCCCGAGCGCGACTCGGCCTGGGGTGCGCCCGGGGCGCCGGGCTCGGGTTCCGGCTGCGTGGGGCCGCCGGGCCCGGGGCCGGGCGGCTGTCCGGACGGGTCGCCGGAAGGGTTGCCGGACGGGGGATCGGTCACCGGGGCCGTCGCGTTCGGGGCGCCCGGCGGGGGCGGAACAGGCCCGCCGGGGACGCCCGTCGGGATGCTGTCCTCGATGGGCTCGTCGCCGGGCTCGCGCGCGGACGGCACCTCGGTCCGGTACTTGCCGATGTGCCGGACCTCGCCGTCGGCGTCGATCACCGCGGCGGCGGAGCCGTCCGGGTCGTTCACCCACAACAGGCCGTCGCGCACGAAGAGTTCGAGCTCACCGGCCCCCTCGGTGACCGGCACCGGTGGGGCGGGCGTGGAGAGGGCGGTGTCGTACACCAGCAGCCGGCCGGTGGACTCGTCGGGTATGTAGACCCGCTTGCCGAGCAGGTGGGGTGCTCCCAGTTCGTGGCCCTCGGTCTGCACGTGGGCGCGGGTGGTGTGCCGGCTGCGGACGTCCACCACCACCAGATCCCCGGTGCCGGCAGCCAGTACGGGCACCGCGGAGCCGTCGGTGCCCGCCGGTACCAGGACGTCGTCCGGGTCCGTCCCGGTGACCGCGTCACCGAGGTCGAAGGAGCCCTGCACGCCCGTGGCCGTCAGCACCCGCATCACACCGGCGGTCCCGTCGGTCACCACGGGGTGGCCGTCGGCCAGCGTCAGCGCGAGGTCGTGGCCCGCTTCGGCCACCTTGACCGCCGTACCCTTGAGGCCCTTGGTGAACGGCACCACCGTGCCGCTGTCCGGCAGCGGCACCCACAGCGTGCCCTCCGCGTCCACCACGGCGGCTCCCGGCTTTCCGCCCACGTCCACGGGCGGGCTCTCGGGCGTCGTCATCGCCGGGTCGATCCGCTGGACGGTGCCCTTGTGGGGGTCGACGACATAGGCGTACGCCCCGCCGGAGACCAGTTGCAGCCCCGCCGCACCGTAGTCCGCGGACTGTGCGGCGCTCAGCTGCGAGGCGTCGATCCGTACGACCTCGCCGGTCCGCTCGTCCAGCACCAGCGTGGTGTCGCCGTCCTGCGCGACCGACACCGGATGACCCGCCATCCCGGCCGGCAGTACGACCTTGCCGTCCACGTCCCCGGTCAGACCGTGGGCGTGGGCGACCTCCCCCTTCTCACTGCCGGCCAGCCAGGCACCGACATCGGCGAGCCTCGGCCGCGTGCCGGACTCACCGGCCCCGACGGCGAGCGAGGTGCCGATGAGGGTGCCCACGGCGCCGATCGCTATGTACCCGGTGACCCGGTTCCCGGTCGGCCTCGGTCCCGGTTTCGGTCCCGGTTTCGGCCCCGGTCCGAGCCTCGTCCGAGCAGCCGTGATCAGTGCCGTACAGCGCTGTCGGACACCCCACATCACTCGTCCCCCTTGAGAATCACAACCGCTCGCGCGCTCAGGGTAATTGGGATCCATACGGCTGTCAGCGACGAGGCGGGCCCCGTATCGGAGGCGGGCCGCATCGGCCGCTGGCAACGGATCACCGCTCGGTGGGATGCTGGGACGCCGGTGGGGCAGAGTGACGGCACGGCAGTGGGTGCCGAGGGGGAAGGGCGATGGGATCGCGGCCCGGGGAGTTCGACGAGTTCGCGGCCTGCCTGCGGGCGCTCAAGGACCGGGCGGGCCTCAGCTACGGGGCGCTGGCCCGGCGGACCCGCATCAGCAGCTCCAGCCTGCACCGGTACTGCTCCGGCTCGTACGTCCCGCAGGACTACGGATCGGCCCACCGGTTCGCCACGGCCTGCGGGGCGTCACCGGAGGAACTGCGCCGATTGCACCGGCTCTGGGCCCTCGCGGACGCGGCACGGGAGTCGGGCGTAGAAGGAGAACAGGACACGGGCCAGGACGACACCGATCAGGACGACACCGACCAGGACGACACCGACCAGGACGGGACCCACGGACCGGACCTGGACCCGGACTCGAACCCGGACCCGGCCGCCGCACCCCCACCGGCCTCCACCCCCCGTCCCCCCTGGCACCGCCGTACACCCCACCCCCTCGTCACGCTCGCCCTCGTCCTCGCGTTGGGCGCCACCGCGTGGGGCATCGCGGCCGTGACCGGACCCGGTCCCACCGACGACGAGGAACGCCCGCTGCTGTCGGCGAAGTGTGCCGAGCCGGTGAGTGAGGGGCAGCGCGGGACCTGCGTACGGGAGACGCAGCGGCTGCTGGCCAGGACCGGTGCCGAGCTGGACGTGGACGGTGACTTCGGGCCGCAGACCTTGCGCAGGGTGACCGCTTTCCAGGTGCTGTCCCGTATCGGGGTCAGCGGAGTGGTCGACGGGGAGACGAAGAAGGCGCTCTACGCGTCGAAGGTCAGGATGGACAGCTGGTCACCCGCGAAGGTGCGGCAGCGGGTCCGCGAGGTGTTCCGCGCGGTGCCCGACGAGGCGGTCGACCTCGCCGACTGCCAGTCGCGCCTTGATCCGCTCCACGTCGTGCCGCACACCGACGGCACCCGGAACTGGGGTCTTTTCCAGATCCCCGATGCCGTGCTGCGGAAACTCGGCGGCACACCGCGCGAGGCGATGGACCCGGAGTGGAACATCCGGGCCGTCCACAGGCTGTGGACCCGCACGAAGAACTTCGGCGACCTGCCGCACTGCGACCGCGCTACCGCGCCCGTGCCCGCGCCCGGCGAACCGGACCTGGTCGAGGCGTCCGGCGGCCCGCCGACGGCACCCCCGCCGGACGCCTCCGCGCCTCCGGCGTCCACCACCGCCGTCTGCCCGGCACCGGGGCAACGCTTCAAGACGCTCACCGACCTCCGGATCTACCTGGTCGGTCCCGGGCGCCGGCTGTACTACGTCCCCGACGCGATCGTGTACTTCAACCTCTGGGACGACTGGAACGGCGTCGCCGTCGTCAGCGCCGACGTCTTCGCGGAGTGCGGCTGGGGCGAGGCCCGCGAGCTGGCGAACGCGTCCCTGGTCAGACGGGGCAGCGGCGGGCGGACGTACATCTGGGACGCCTGGTACGGCTACCGCCCGATCGCCGACCGGACCGCCTTCGACAGGTACGGCTTCTCGAAGGCGAAGGTCCGGACACGGCCCTCCCTGTCCCCCGTCAGCGCGGACGCCATGTGGCGGTGAGGGCCGCGCGGGGTGCGGTTCAGTGGTCGTCGCGGATGGTCGTGGCGATGCCGTTGCCGACCACGACCTCGGCGGTGAAGCCCTTCTTGGCGGCCTTCTCCAGTTCGGCCTCGGTGCACTGGGTGCCGCCCTGGCCGCCCTCGCCGGTGTTCGTGTCACCGCAGATGTCGCCGTAGCCCCAGATCTTGGTGTCCTCCGCGAGGAGGAACTGCTGCTCGACGCCCTTCATGTCGGAGACGGTGTACTTGCCCGGCGCCAGGTAGGAGACGTTGCCGAACCAGGTTCCGCTGACGCCCTTGCCCTTGTTGATGCCCTCCACGACGGTCTCGCGGGTGCCGGAGCCGGTGTTCTGCCCAGCGGTGGCCCGCCGTTCGGTCACCAGGGTCGCGATGCCGTTCCTCATCTCCACGTCGGCGTTCACCGCGCCCTTCTTGGCGGCCGCCTCCAACTGGTCCAGCGTGCAGGGCGCGTCCACCTTGGACCCCGCCTCGCCGCATATCGTGCCGACGCCGTAGACCTCGGTGTCGTCGGCCACCAGGAACTGCTGGTCGCCCTTGCCCGGTACGGACACGATGAACTTGCCCGGGGCGAGATAGGTGACCGTGCCGTTCTCGAACGCACCGCTGACGCCCCGCGAACCCGTGGTGCCCTTGCCGTCCGTGGTGACCTTGGAGTCGGAGCCCTTGGAGCCCTTGGAATCCGACGCCTTCTCCGCGACCGCCGCCGCGTCCGATCCGCTCCGGCCGGACGACGTGCCGGCGGTGTCGTTCTGGCACGCGGTCATCAGCAGCCCGGTGGTGAGGGCGGCGGCGACGACAACGGCCTTGCGGAGCCGGCGGTTCATCATGGGAGGTTCCTTCCGGGTGGGAACGGCAGGGAGCCGACGGCGTTCTCCGCCGGTCGCCCGCCTCTGTGTCGACTATGAGGAACCTGAGAGCCCTCCGGTCGCGCCTGTCCTCCCATCAGGACACCGCCGTGGCGCGCCCGTGACACGGCAACACATCGGCACTGAACGGCGGTTGACCGCCGCGGCGCCTTGCCGTGGTGCGTCACACGGCAGGGCAAGGGTGTTGCAAGAGGCGTGCAAGGAAAGCGTGGCACGCACGGGGGACCCCCCTGACGTCGGGTGTAAGCAGCGACAAGCCATGGGGGATCGCGTGTCTGTCAGAACGACGAAACCAGCACTGATCGAGCAGGGGCACTGGCTGACGGTACGGGACTGCAAGAGGGTCCTGGTGGTCGTGCACACAGTGACCTTCGCCCAACGACTGCGCGACGTCTTCGAGTTGCTGGAGACCGATCTGCGTATTCAGCTGGTCTTCACCGTCGCACCGCACGCCTTCGGCAACGGAACCACCGAGTTCCTGCGGAGCCTCGGTATCGCCACAGTGCCCTGGGAGGATGCTCTGCGGACCGAGTTCGACCTCGCGCTCGCCGCGGGCTCCCGCGGGGTGCACGAACTACGGACTCCGGTCTTACGCATCTCGCACGGGGCAGGACATATCAAACTGCTCACCGACGTCGCCGCGCTGGCGCAGGGAGAGCGGAGATGGCCCGGGATGCTGAGTCGCCGGCACCTGCTGCATGAGGGACGGCTGGTTCCGGCGGCGATCGTCTACGCGCACGACCGGGACCTGGAGGAACTCGCCCGGTCCTGCCCGGAAGCGCTTCCGGTGGCTCATGTGGTGGGAGATCCGTGCGTCGACCGGATCATGGCCGGCAAGCCCCGCCGCGAGGCATACCGCCGTGCACTGGGAATCGAGGACGGGCAACGGCTCGTGGTCGTCACGTCCACCTGGGGTCCGGCTTCGACGTTCGGGCGGCTCGACTCCCTGCTGCCGCAGCTGCTGGGCCAGGTGCGCGGCGACGGCTACCGCATCGCGATGCTGGTGCATCCCAATGTGTTCGCCGGTCACGGCATCCGGCAGGTGCACGGCTGGCTGGCCTGTTGCCGGGGCCGGGGAATCGCCGTCCTGCCTCCGGAATCCGACTGGCAGGCGCCGCTGATCGCGGCCGACTGGATCATCGGCGACCACGGATCACTCACCGCATATGGGACGCTCACAGACGCGACGACGTTGCTGACGGCCGGGCCCCGGCGCGAGGTGTCAACCCGCTCACCGGCGGCTCTGCTGTCCGCTGTCGCGCCCGTGGTGTCTCCGGTGTACCCGCTGGCGGAGCAATTGGAGTACGCCGCACAACTGCGCTGTCCGGGACAGTACGACCAGGTGGCCGCCTCGTTGTCTTCGGTGCCGGGTCAGTTCCACCGACGGATGCGGTCGGTCGTCTACCGCATGCTCGGGCTGGGAGAGCCCGCCCTTCCGCCGCTCGTCGCACCACCCCCGTTGCCGCCGTCGCTGACCCGGTGGGAGATCCCCGCCTGCCGCGGGGAGGCGGTGTGAGCGACCGGATTGTGATCTCGGAGCCGGATGCCGCGTGGGCCACGGTGTGCTTCCGTGCGGCATGGCAGGGTGCACCTGGTGATGACGACCCGGGCGGCCGGTCGTCGTTCGTCGTGTGGCGCTCGCGTGCGGGGCATGGTCCGGGTCTCGTCCGGCTCGCCCCACTGGCCTCGTCCGTGGGGCGGCACACCGATACGTGTCCCCTCCCTTGCCCGCACGAGCCCGCCTCGCCCTCCTGCGATGTGCACCTGTGGGTGGACGCGGACAGTCCGGAACGGGCCGGGCTCATGGAGTACGCCGATGTGCTCGTGAGCCACGTTCCGCTGCCGCCCGAGTCGGCGCATCGGCGGGTGCGCGAGCTGCTGTCGGGCCGCCCCGGGTGCCTCGCCGCCGCCGTCCGGGACACGGCCACGACGATTGTGGTCGGAGTGCGGGGCCGGACCGGTGGGGTGTCGTTCGTACGGCCGGGGCGGTGCGGGTCCGCTGCCCCACCCCCGTTGCACGCGGTCGCCTCGGTCGTCCACGCCTGGGTGGTGTCCGGGCGGTCGCCGCACGCGCTGGTGTCCGTCTCCTCGACGCCGCGGCGCTGACCGGCGGGACGGTCGGCTGCGGCGGTCATGACCGCCGCAGCCGACCGTCCAGGCGTTGCGCGTCCTCGGGGTTCAGGCGTCGGAAGAGTTCCCGGGCGGCCTCGTAGTGGCGTATCGATTCATCATGATCACCAAGCGACTCCGCGGCCTGGCCGAGCCATTCCAGACAGCGTGCCTCCCAGTGCTCGGACCGGGTGCCGCCCGTTCGGAATCGCGCGAGAGCCTCACGCAGTCGGCGCGCGCCTCCCTCACCGTCCCCGCTGCGGTCCAGGACATGGCCGAGAAGAGCCAGGACGCGGGTCGCCTCGTATGTCTCGCCCAGTGAGTCCAGTTCGGTGCCGGCACGGCGCAGTTGTTCGGTGGCCGTGGCCAGGTCGCCGCCGGCCAGAGCGGTTTCGCCGAGACGCCGCCGGGAGAGGGCGGCTCCGCGTCGGTAGCCGATCGCCTCCCTCAGACGCAGCGCGTGTTCGAAGTGGCCGCGTGCCTCGTCGAGCCGGTGGGCCAGGAGGCTCACATGGCCCAGCCCGCTGACGGCTTGTGCCTGTTGGCGTACGTCGTCGTCGGCCGCAGCCTGCTCCAGTGCCTGCCGGTACCAGTCCGCCGCCTCCGAGTACCGGCCCGCGTTCCGCAAGCCGATCGCGCCGGAGGTGAGCATGCGGCCCTCGCCCTGCCGCGAACGGCATCGGCGCGCCGCGTCGAGACCGAGTCGATGCGCCTCGATCCACATCTCGGACGGACGTAATCGCAGGAAAAGGGGCCATATGAGGTCCACCAGGCGCCAGCAGAAGGAGTCCCAGCCGACCCGGGCCGAGTGCCGTACCGCCCCCATCAGGCCGTTGCGGTACGTGTCCAGCCAGGCGAGGGCTTCCTCGGGACCCGTGAGCGGGGTCGGAGGCACGGTGCACGCGGAGAGGTCGTGCCCGGGCAGCCGGTGGCTGGGGGTGAGGAGGGTCTCCGCCGAAGCCGCGGTGGACAGGCACCAGTCCACGAAGCAGCGCAGTGTGCGCTCCTGCCGGTCGGCGTCCTCCAGCTCCTCGCCGAGTCGACGGGCGTGCGGCTGGACGAGGTCGTGGAAGCGATAGGTCCCCGGGCCCGTCTCCTGCAGGAGGTTCGCCTCCACCAGAGCATGGACGGCGATGTCGGCAGCCTGCCCGGTGTCGCGCGTGTCCTCCTCGTTGCCCGCGAGGGCCGTCAGTAACGCGAGGTCGTGGCGATCCGCGGGCAGAAGTCCCATCCGGCGGTAGAGGACACGGCTGTTGTCCGGGAGAACGTCGTACGTCCTGTCGAGTGCCGTACGCATCACGGCCTCCCCTTCGACGTGCAGCGTCTCGACGGGGCTTCGACGACCCAGGCTGTCGACCAGGGCGGACACGGAACGGTGAGGACGCAGGGCGAGCTGGGCAGAGGCCAGAGCCACCGCCAGAGGCAGATGGCCGCAGAGTCTGACCACTTCACGCGCGGCGGTCGGCTCCCGTGCCACGCGCGTCCCACCGCCGAAGGCGAGGAGTTCGACGGCCGATTCGGCGGGGAGCCCCTCCAGCCGGTGTACGGACGCGCCGTCGATGTGGAGTCCGGTCAGCATGCTTGTGCTGGTCACCACGGTGAGGCCGGTCGGTGTGCCGGGCAGGAGCGGGCGTACCTGCGCAGCCGTGAACGCGCTGTCCAGGAGCAGCGCCAGTCGTAGACCTGAGGTCATCGAACGCCACAGCGCGCTCCGTTGAGCGCTACCGGGCGGTACCGAGGACGCGCCGAGTGCGACCAGGAAGGCTTCCAGTACGGCGGCGGGGGACACAGGTCCGTCGCCCTCGTCGGTGGCCCGTCCGCCGAGGTCGGCGTAGAGCTGGCCGTCGGGGAAACTTTCGGCGTGCTCATGCAGCCAGTGGGTGGCGAAGGTGGTCTTTCCGACGCCCGGGAGCCCGCTGACCACCAGGACCTGAGGTGCGTGCGGCGCGCGCCGGGCACGCAGGGCGTCCAGGGCCCGTCGGTCGTCCTCCCGGTCGACGAACCGTGCGGTCACCGGAGGCAGTTGGCGGGGCACGGGGAGGCCCGCCCGTGGTGGCGGGGAGGACGGGTGGAAGTGGATGCCGCCGTGGATGTCCCGGGCTTGCACGCTGGGGCCGTGGAGCACGGAGTCGCCGCTGATGACATTGGCCGTCGCCGAGGGCGCCGGACCGGACGGCGTACGGGCGGCGCCGGGGTGGTGACGCACCCACTCGGTCAGGGCCTGGCGTGCCGCCGCGTCACGCGACGCCAGGACGTGGAGTTCCCGGGCCAGTTCCCGCCAGTGCGTCGGCTCGGCGGGATGCCCCCCCGTCACATGTGGGGGCCAGAACCGGGACACCGCCGGATCCGCGCGGGCCACGGTGTCCATGATCCGCGTCAGGTCGCGCCATGCGGGGGAATCCGGGTCGGCGCCGCAGGTGGCCAGGGCCGACAGCAACGCCTCCGGTCCGTCCGGGGAGGAAGCACGCACGTACGCAACTCCTTTCGGTTTCCCAGGAGTCACTCCCCGGTCCGGACGGGACATGAACTAATTCAGCTACTTATCGGTCAATCTTGAGCGCGTAGTGCCTTCATGTGGTCGGCAATGCCAGGTTCATGACATTCTCGAATGCTCGGCAATCACAGGCCCTACCGGCGGGGAGGACGCTGGTGGAGTTCGAGATCAGGCTTTCGGGATCAGTGGAGATCCGGGCAGCGGGCCACCGCAGTGATCTCGGATCGACAAAAACCAGGGTGACGCTTGCCGCCCTCGCCTGGGACGCGGGCCGCACGGTGAGCGTGGACACCCTGATCCACCGTATCTGGGACGAGCATCCGCCGGCCAAGGCCAGGGAAGCGCTCCACGCCCACATCTCACGGATCCGAGGCTCCCTGCGCATCGCCGGGGATCACATGCCCGCGATCGTCAGTCGTACGAACTCGTACTGCCTGGAGATCGATCCGGACCAGGTGGATCTGCGCTGCTACACGAGCTGCGTCGAGCGGGCCCGTTCGCTCAGGGAGAGGAGGGACGAGGAAGCCGCGCTGCGACTGCTGGACCGGGCGGAGGGGCTGTGGCACGGCGAACCGCTGGCCGGTATCGCCGGATCATGGGCCGAGCATCTGCGCGTCACCATCGGTGAGACCACCCTCGTGGCCGCGATGACCCGAGCCGAGATCCTCTTCGACGCAGGGAAGTTCGCCGACGCCGTACCCGTCCTTCTGCCGTTGGCCGAGGCCCATCCTGTGGACGAGGCCCTGGCCGAACAGCTGGCCGTAGCCCTGTACGGCAGCAACCGGACGGCCGAAGCGACCCGGCTGCTCCAGCGGACGCGGCAGCGTGTTGTCCGTGACATCGGTCTCGACGCCGGCCGGGGGCTGCACCGGGTTCATCAGGGAATCCTCGCAGGCAACCCTGCGGCGGCTCTGCTCTCCCGCGCCGGAGCCGAGGAGAGGACGGCGCCGCCACCCACGCGCCGGGTTCCCGACAACCTGCCGCGCGACGTCCCGTGGTCGGGACGACGGGACGAACTGCGACGGCTCACCGCGGCGCTCTGCGAGGAAAGAGGAGCCTCGGACGTGGTCACCGTCGAGGCGATCCACGGCATGGGGGGCGTCGGCAAGACCGGCCTGGCTCTCCACCTGGCCCATCGATTACGGGACCGTTTCCCGGACGGGCGCGTCTTCCTCCACCTGGGCGGGAGTTCGACCGACCGGACACCGCTGACCCCGGCCCGGGCACTCGCCGAACTGCTGCGGCTGCTCGGTGTGCCTGCCAAGGAACTACCGCACCAGCTCGACGAGTTGGTCGCGCTGTGGCGCTCGACAGCGCGTGACCGCCGGATGCTGGTGATCCTCGACGACGCGACCTCCTCCGACCAGATCCGGCCCCTGCTCCCAGGGGCTTCCCCGACAGCGGTCGTCGTGACCAGCCGCCGTCGGCTGCCCGGACTGCCCGGAGTGCGGCCGGTCTCCCTGGATGTGCTGCCGCCTGTGGACGCGGTGGCGCTCTTCAGACAGCGGCTGGGGGGAGGACGCGACACCGATTCATCAGATGTGGCCGAGATTGTTCGGATATGCGGTTACCTCCCGCTGGCCGTCGAGATCGCGGCCAGCCGCCTGCTCGCCCGTGCCTCGTGGACCACGTCCGACCTGTTGCGTCAGCTCGGCGGCGGCCGTGGCCATCTGTCCCAACTACACGATTCCGACAGGACGTTGACGCATGTCTTCGCGGTCTCGTACGACGCTCTGAACGCTGAGCAGCAGCTGGTCTTCCGCCGTATCGGACTGCATGTGGGGGTGGAGTTCGGGCCGCGTGCGATCACCGCGCTCACCGGATTCTCCTTGGACAAGGCCGAACGAGTACTCGAGGAACTCCTCTCTCACCACCTGGTCTCCGAGCCCGTTCCACACCGTTTCATCATGCATGATCTGCTGCGCGACTACGCGCGGTCGTTGATCGAGGCCGCGGATTCCGAGGACGATGTCCGACAGGCCGTACAAGGCCTTGTGGATCACTACGTTCATGCCGCGGACCGGGCGGACCGGCTGGCCTATCCCTTCCGTTCGCGCACGGAACTCGACGCCGATGATCCCGCCATCCCGTCCTGCCCGGGAATCGTCGATGCGCAGTCGGCAGAACAGTGGCTGATCACCGAGTCGGCCAATCTGCTGGACACTCTGGGCTGGATTGCAAAGCATGGCTCGGAATATCAACTCGCCCTGTCTGTCCATGTGTTGGCGGGATTTCTGGACATGGAGGGACACCTCTCCGTGGCGGAACCGCTGCTGCGGCGTGCCGCCGCCCACTGGAAGGCCGCAGGTGACAGCGCGGCCAGGGTGCGGGCCCTGCTCGACCTCTGCGCGGTGCGCACCCACGGCTCTCGCTATGACGAGGCGATCTCGGCCGCTCGTGAGGCGCTGGACGTCATGCGCTCTCTGCCGGACCGGGGGCTGGAGGCCGAGTGCATTCACCAGCTCTCGGTGCCCCTGTGGCAGACGGGCCAGTATGCACAGGCTCGATCCCTTCAGAAAACCTCAATGAATTTTCTCTTGCGAACAAACGATCTGCTGCGGATAGCGCGCTGTCGTAATTTACTGGGAATAACACATCTCCATCTGGCGGAGAACGAAGAGGCGTTGGCTTGCTTTACTTCGGCTCTCGCTGATTTCACGGAAATAGGAGACGAACGTGGGCGGTACAGTGCGCTGAACAACATGGCGGAACTCTATAAGAGGACAGGGCGCCCGGCGGATGCGGAAGCGGCTTATCGGAAGGCGATGGTCGTGGCGGATCGCATGGGAAATCCGAGAGACAGGGCCACGCTCCAGATGAACTTGGCGTCCGTCCTGGACGTGCTCGGCAGAACTGATGAGGCCCTCGCCCTGTACGGCCTGGTCCTGCCGGTGCTGCGGGCTGTCGGAGACCGGCGCGCGGAGGCCATCGCCCTCACGGGTATCGGCAGGGCGTACCGTGCCGCCGGGCGCACGGAGGAGGCCCTCCGGCAGCACATCGCCGCACTTGAGATGACACGTGCCATTCGCGCGGCGGGCGACGAGGTCAACGTGCTCTACGACTTGGCCCTGGCTGAACGGGATGCGGGACACGCGGCTCTGGCCGTGGTTCACCTGGAGGAGAGCCTGACGCTCAGCAGGAGCATGGGAGCCTCTGTGGAAGAGGCCCGTGCCGCCGAGGCTCTTGCCGAACTTCGGGGCGAGGTTACCGCGCAGTCAAGATAGGCGGTACGGCGGAGCACAGGGATGTGTGCGGAGCCACCAAATTTCAGTTGTGCGGTCATTGGCGAGCGTGTGGGGCATGCAGCGCGCTAGTCTCGTCGCCAACGAGGCGCTGAGGCCGGCCCGCCACGCTCGGTCGGAGCTCTGTCCTGTCTGCGCTTCAGAACGGCGACCCACGGTCTATGAAAGACAGAAAGGTGTAAGACCTCGTGAAACGTTTGCACATCGGGGCCATCGTATTGACTTGCATTGCATATGCAATTTCTCAGGCCCCTGGCTCGACCTTCTTCGGCATGTAGGGGGCCGGGTGTCCGGTACCAGGCGTAGGCAACGGCTCGGTACCGGACATCGCCCCTCGGATGTGGCCGACGCCCATTGCCCCGGTGGGCGGGTGGTTCTGAGACGATGACGATCCGATCTGTTCGACTCCGCTGAGCGGTTGGGGGTACAGGCGTGGATCCGATCTCGGCGAGCCTTCTCGTGGCGGTGGCGACCGGGGCAGGCGGTGAAGTGGGGCACCAACTCTGGGCGCAACTACGCGGGTTGGTGAGGAGAGGGCCGTCGGAGGGAGCCGCCGGGGCGCTGGAGCCGACGACCTGTGACGCCGAGCTGGCCTCCTTGTCCGAGGCCCCTCACGATGTCGAGCGAGCGCGTGCGCTCGGTGCGGCCCTGATCCGCCGCGCAGAGCAAGATCCCCTCTTCCGCGCGGACTTGACGCACTGGCAGCAGCAGGCGCAGATGCTCCGTACCGGAGATGGGCACACGACGAACACCGTGAGTGGCGGCACTCAGAGAGGCCCGGTCGTGCAGGGTCGGGACTTCTCCGGAATCAACTTCAATGCCCCGGGTCAGGGGTAGCGACGCTCGTCCGTGGTCCGTAAGTCACTTGCCGGCGTCGGGGCCGTACCACTGGAGCGCCTGTCCTGTGACGGCCGCGATGCAGTCGAAGTCGCGGTCGCGGTGCAGCAGGGTCAGTCCCTGTAGCTCGGCCGTGGCAGCCACCACGAGGTCGACGGCTCCGGCGCTGCGGTGCCGTCCCTGCTGGGTGAGGATCTCCTGGACCTGCCAGGCGCGGTCGTAGGCGCGGTCGTCGACCGGCACCCAGCCGAAGAGGAGCCGCAGGTCCTCGATGCCCTGCGTGCGGTCGGCGGCGGAACGCGCGCTGTAGAAGAACTCCAGCTCGGTGATGGGGCAGGTGGCGATGAGCCCAGCGGCTGCCGCCTGGTCCCATCCGTACTGCTCGGCGTCGGCGCGCAGCATGCGCGCGAGGGCGCTGGTGTCGATCAGGAACTGCGCGGCGTTCACCGGCGGTAGTTCCCCTTGTCCTCGAAGAGGTCCAGGTTGAAGGCCCCCTCTTCGGCTGCCGCTCGCAGGCGGGTGAGGGCGAGAGCGCGCCGTCGGTTCTCCAGCACCTCGCGCAGGGCGGTGTTCACCGTCTCCTTCTTGGTGCTGGTGCCGAGGGCCTTGGCCACGTCCGCCACCAGCTGATCGTCGAGATCGATCACGGTTCGGCTCATCTGCTGCCCTCCGTAGGTGCTGACCTGAAGATATCACCCGAGCTATCAAGTATATCTTGCTTCGCACATATGGGTGGTGAACCCCTACCGCGACAGCTGTCGCCCGCCGAACTCACCCGTCCCCGTGGCCTGCTTCCACCAGGTCTCCAGGCCCGTCTGGTCGAAGGTCCGCCAGTTCGGGGTCTCGGTGACCAGGGCGCGCCCGAGCCGCCGCCCGAGGTCGAGCATGACCCGGCCGGAGGGCGCGCGGCCGGTGTCGTAGGCGGCCAGGCCCTCGGACCAGGTGGTCGTGGAGGTGAGGGCCGTCTCCAGGACCGTGGCGTCCTGGAGGGCCTTCACGGCGCCCGCGCCCGTGTGCGGGCGGGCGACCGTGGCCGCGTCGCCGATGAGCAGGGCCCGGCCCACGGCGTAGTGGGGCGCGGTGAAGTCGTACAGGGGCTGGAGGAACAGCTCGTCGTGGACCGTCGCCCGCACCAGGTCGGCCCAGTACGGGGGCAGCGACTCGGCGCAGACATCGGCGAGATGGGCGCGCAGCCCGTCACCGGCCGTGCCCGGGGGCAGGCTCGTGGGGGTGTCCATGCCCTGGTCCAGGCCCGGGGGCGGGGTCGTGTAGAGGATCCAGTTGACGCGGTGCCCGCCGGTCTCGTCCGGGATGCGGTACACGACGAGATGGCCGCCCTCGAAGACGATGTACGCCCCCTCGTCCTCGGGCAGCAACTGCGCCGCGTTCAGCCGGCTCGCCGGGTAGGCGCCGCGCCAGGCCAGGTATCCGGCGTACTCGGGGCGGACGTCGGCGTACACCGACGCGCGCACCGCGGAGCGGTAGCCGTCCGCGCCGACCACCACGTCGTAGCGCTCACTGCGTCCGCCCGTGTGGACCTCGGCGCCCTCCGGCGTGGCCTCGACCGCCTCGACCACCGAGCCGGGCCGGACGTCGGCCGTCCCGGGCATCCGGCGGCGCAGGTCGTGCCAGAGCGAGCCCCAGTTGTAGGTGCGGAACGGGAAGGGCAGTACGGCGATCTCGCGGCCCAGCGGGTGGTGCGCGGCCGCGTCGTCACGGACGTAGTAGCGGCTGCGGGTGATCTGCACCCACGGTATGGAGGCGTCGAGGTAGCCGGCCGACTCCAGTTCCGCGTAGCGGGCGTTGTGCACGGCGACCCCGACCCCGCGGTCGGTCATACGGCCCGCCGCCCGCTCGTACACCGTGATCTCCTCGGCCCCGGCCCGCCGCAGCGCCAGCGCCGCCGCGCACCCCGCGATGCTCCCGCCCACCACCGCGACCCGACCACTGTGCATGTCGTGCCTCCGCAGCTCGCCCGTTCTGCGCACGGCGCCACTGCGGCGGATCGTGCCCGGCCATGATGTCAGCCGCGTGATCACGGCGAATCAACAGCACGTGCAGATACGGGGGAGTTGCCGGACGGCCGTCTACCGCACGGGGAAGCCGAAGGCGTACCCCTGCTCCTTCAGCCACGGCAGGACCTCTTCGAGGGCGGCCACGGTCTCGGAGCGGTCGCCGCCGGCGTCGTGGAAGAGGAGGGTCGGGCCGTTGGAGATCTCGTCCTTGACGGTGGCGACGATGGTGTTCGTGCCGGGGAGCTCGAAGTCCTTGGTGTCGACGTTCCAGCCGAGCGGGCGCATGCCGTGGGACGCGGCGAGGTGGCGGCTGTAGGGGGTGAAGGCGCCGCCCGGCGCCCGGTAGTACAGCGGGCGGACGCCCCCGGACGCCTCGGTGATCATGCGTTCGGCGTCGAGGATCTGCTGGGACTGGTAGGCCTTGGACTTGTGGTCCATGGTGACGTCGTGCGAGACGGTGTGGTCGCAGAGCCGGTGCCCGGCCGCCACCACCGCCTTGACCAGGTCGGGGTGGGCGCGGGCCTGGGTGCCCACCATGCAGAACGTGGCCTTCACGCCGTTGTCCCGCAGCACCTCCAGCACCCGCGGTGTCCACACGGGGTCCGGCCCGTCGTCGATGGTGATGTTGACGCCGCGGGCGCCCCCGTCCGAGGCGTGCACGATCTCCGCCGACACCGGCGCCGCCTTCCGGGCGTGCGGCTTCGCCGACGACTTGACCGGAGGGCGCCCCTCGGCCGAGCCGACCTGCGCGTTCCAGAACGAGGCCATGGCGGCCACCGCGGTCACTCCGAGTGCCGCCGCGAGCACCTGGCCGTACCAACGCCGTCCACCACTTCGCACCATGTCTGCCGTTCCCTGTCGTCGCCGTGGATCTGTGCATCCGGCAAGAGGGGGGAAGTCGGCCGGGGGATCCGCCTGTTACCGACCTCGGACAATTCCCCCCGGGGGACGGGGCGGACGGGTGGGCGCAGAACGAGAGCCGGCGCGGAAAGAACCTTCCTCGCCTTCCGGCCCTCTCAGGAGGTGACCGCAACCGCGAGCGAGAAGAAGGGGAGACGGCGCCTCCGTCCTGCTGGGCACCCTGCTGTGGGACGTGATCGGGCTGCTCACCCTGTACGGCACGGTCTTCGTCGTCCCCGACGACGCGACCCGCGGGCTGGTCCGCCTGGGCTTCGCCGTGGCCTCGGCCGCCTATGTCCTGTTCTGGCCGGTACGGGACCGGCGGCGCTCACGGACCGCGCGGAAGCCCGCACCCGTGACTCCGTGACTCCGTGACGAGACGCTCCTTGCCCTTTTTGTGCTCATTGAGGGAACGCGGAGGGCTCCACGGCCCTCCTTCCGGATGAAGGAAAAACGCACGGCAGGGAAACCGGGGAACGAGTGGCATGGGGCTGACCAGCGAGACGACCGTATATGTGATGGTGGCCCTCGCCGCCGTCTGCGTGGCGCTGCTGGTCTGGCTGTGGCCACGGTTCGCCCGCCAGGGGTGGCGGCAGGTGCTCGCCCGGCTGGTGGCCGTCGGGACGACCCAGGTGGTCATCATCGCGGCGTTCGCGTGCTGGCTGAACTCGTCGTACCAGTTCTTCGGATCGTGGGGCGAACTCTTCGGCCGCGTCGAGACGGCCCCGGTCGGAGTGACACAGGCGGGGGGCCCGGGGGTCGGCACGGGGAACGACGTCGCCGTGCGGGGAGCCCTGGTGCAGCCGGCCGGCGACGAGCAGTTGAGCCGGGTCAGCGGGCTGCCCGCCGGCCCCGCCGCGGTGACCGGGCGGGTGGAGTCCGTCAAGGTCATCGGCCGGCGCACGGGCGTGGTCGACCCGGCCTTCGTCTATCTGCCGCCGCAGTACTTCCAGAAGGCGTACCAGCGGCAGCGTTTCCCGGTGATCGTCGCGCTCAGCGGTTACCCGGGCAGCATCTTCAACCTCGCGCAGCATCTGCGGGTGTCGCAGACCGCCGGGGAACTCCAGAGGAGCGGCCGGATGCAGCCGACCGTCATGGTGATGATCCGGCCGACGATCGCCCCGCCGCGCGACACCGAGTGCGTGAACGTACCGGGTGGTCCGCAGACCGAGACCTTCCTCGCCAAGGATCTTCCCGAGGCCCTGAAGTCCGCCTACCGGGTGGGCCACGACGCCAGTGCCTGGGGTGTCATGGGCTACTCCTCCGGCGGCAGCTGCGCCCTGCAACTGACGATGCGCGATCCGCACGTGTACACGACGGCCGCCGCCCTGTCGCCCGACTACAAGGTCAAGGACGATCCGACGACCGGCGATCTCTTCGGCAGCGGCCCGGGCCGCGCCGACCGGATCAACGGCCACGACCTGATGTGGCGGCTCAAGCACCTGCCCGCCCCCCAGGTCTCCGTCCTGGTGGCCGAGAGCAAGCACGGCGAGCGGGGCTATCCGCAGACGCAGGCCTTCATCAAGGCCGTCAAGGCGCCCATGCGGGTCGCGTCGATCCTGCCCGAGCACGGCAGCCACAACTTCCCGACCTGGGTGCAGGAGATGCCCCCCGCCCTTGAGTGGATGAGCCGGCAGCTGACGTTCCCCCAGGACGTCGTGCCCCGCCACGTCAAGAAGGGGGCGGGGGCCGCCGACCGCCCCGCGACCGGTCACGGCACCCTGCGCGCCGACGGCACGGAACCCACACCCACCGCCGGGACGCGCCGGTGACGCCTCCCCGGGCACTCCTCAGCGCAGCGCGCTCATCCCCTTCCACTCGGCCCACGGGACGTTCCACGCGCCGAAGCCGTTCCCCGGCGCGACCACGCCCTTGGTGTCCTTGCCGGTGATCTCGAACGGGTCGCCCGGCCGCACCTGCGCGTAGAACCAGGCCGCGTCCGCGTCGCTCATCCCTATGCACCCGGAGCTCTGGTTCGAGTTGCCGAACCAGCGGGCGTTCCACGGGGCGGCGTGCGCGTACATGCCCGACCAGGTCAGCCGCATCGAGTGGTCGACCATCTTGTTGTAGGCGTCGGCCAGGCCCACGGTCTCGGAGTTCATGTTGATGGTGCCCTCCTTGGCCATGAGGACGGCGGTCCCGCGCCAGGAGCGCTTGTCGCCGCCGGGCGTGCCGCCGGAGACCGGTATGCGCCGGACCGTCTCGCCGTCGCGCAGGAGGGTGAGCCGGTGGTGGTCGAGGTCGACCTTGACGATCTGCCGGGCGCCGACGGTGAAGCTGGTCGTGTAGTCGCGTACGAACCAGCCGCCGCCCGCGCCCGAGTCGGTGCCGTTCAGCTCGGCGTTCAGCGTCACCTTGGTCCCGGGCTTCCAGTACGCCTTGGGCCGCCAGTCGACCCGGTCCCGGCCCGACCAGTCGCGGATCCAGCCCCAGGAGCCCTCGGTGCCGTTCGAGGTGGTGACCTTGAGCTGCTTCTCGACCTCGGCCCGGTTCCTGACGGGGTTGTCGAAGACCAGGGAGATCGGCTGGGCGACGCCGACGGTGGTGCCGGTGCCCGGACGCCAGTCGACCTTGTTGACCTGGCCGGCCGCAGCGGTGGTGAAGGCGGCCTTGGTGGTCCTGGCGGTTCCGGCCCCGGACCGGGTCGCCGCCGTCACCTCGTACGCCGCGCCGGGCACGGCCTTGCGGGCGGAGACCCACGACCGGCCGTCGGCGGCGACCTTCCCGGTGAGCCGGTGGCCCTCGGCGTCGGTGACGGTCACCGCGGTGAGCCTGCCGCCCGCGGCCGTGACCCGCACGGGCTCGCCCGCCCGGACCCGTTCTCCCGTGGGCGTGACGGTGACCGTGACCGGCCGGTCGTCGGCGTTCGGCTTCATCTTGGTGTCCGGGGCGCCGGTGGTCCCGCTCGACGAGCAGGCGGCGAGCGGGACCAGCAGGGCGGCCACGGCGGTGGCCATGACGGTGGCCCGGACACGGGCGTGGGCGAGTGCACGGGTGCGGGGCAACAGGACCTCCGGGAGCGGCGAACAGGGCTGGATGCCGTGACTGTAGAGCCGGAAAACCCGAGGTCAGCCGCTGTGGAGCGATGTGACGGCGTCTGGTGAGGAACGGTCATGGTCCCGTCACATTCGCCGCGCGGAGCGGTCATGGACCGCTGTGAACCTCCTGTCAGTCCCCGCGACCGGCCCGGGGAGAAGGAGGCTCAGACTGTGTCAGCGCTGCTCGTGCCGCCCAGCCGCGTGTGCCCGGCACCGAACCGGGACGTGGCCCTGTGCCCCATCACCGCGGAGACCTACCGCGCCTTCCTCGCGTCCCCCGAGGGCGCCGCGCTCGGCGCCGGTTTCCTCCAGTGCCCGTCCTGGGGTGACGTCAAGGAGGGCTGGCGCTCCCTCCTGCTCGGCTGGGGCCCGGACCCGGAGGCCGGCGCGCTGACGGGCGTGGCCCTGGTGCTGCTGCGGCAACTCCCCGGCACCCGCAGGTACTTCGCCTACCTTCCCGAGGGCCCCGTCGCCGACTGGGCCGACCCCGACGTCGACGGCTGGCTCGGTCCGCTCCTCGAACACCTGCGCAGGTCGGGCGTCTTCGCCGTACGCATCGGCCCGTCGCCCGCCTACCGGCGCTGGGACGCCGACCGGCTCAAGCAGCTCGCCGGCCCGGGGCGGCGCCTCGGCGACGTCCTCGCCAGCGAGGTCGACCCGCTCGGCACCGCCGTCGCCGAACGGCTGCGCGCCCGGGGCTGGCACCGCTGCGGCGGGGACGGGACCGGCGGGGCGGGGACCGGAGGGGACGGTGACGCCCAGCCCCGGCACGTCTTCCACGTGCCGCTCGCCGGACGCACCACCGAGGACCTGTGGTCCGGCCTCAACCAGGAGTGGCGCCGCAACGTCCGCCGGGCCCAGAAGGAGGGCGTGGAGGTGGTGGTGGGCAGCGCGGCCGAACTCCCCGAGTTCTACCGGCTGCTCGGCATCACCGAGCGGCGCGACGGGTTCCGGCTCGGCCGCTCGCTCGCCTACTACGAGCGTCAGTACGCGGCACTCAACGCCGAGGAGCCGGGCCGGATGAAGCTGTACCTCGCCCGTCACCGGGGAGAGATCCTGGCCGCCCACACCCTGATCACGGTGGGCCGCCGGGCCTGGTACCAGACCGGCGCCTCGGCCGACCACCGCCGCGAGGTCCGGCCCTCCAACGCGTTGCAGTGGCGGATGCTCCAGGACGCCCACGCTCTTGGCGCCGACGTCTACGACATGCGCGGGGTACCCTCCACTCTCGATCCTGAGGAACGTGCGTACGGACTGCTGCGGTGGAAGCTCGGCACCGGGGGACAGGTCGTCGAGACGTTGGGGGAATGGGAGAGACCCTTGGGCGGCAGCGCCAACCACACGCTCTACCGCGCCTTCCAGGCGTACCTGAACCGCCGGTGACGCCGACCCGGACAGCCGCGAAGGAGACCGCGAAGGGGGCCGCGAAGGCCGGCTCCGCCGCGCGCGGCAGTGCCGTCATGGCCGCCGGATCGATCGTCGGCCGCGCCACCGGGTTCGCCCGGTCCGCCGTGGTCGCGGCGGCGATCGGCACCATCGGGCCGGTCCCCGACGGCTACGCGGTCGGCAACGCCCTGCCCACCATCGTCTACATGCTGCTCCTCGGCGGCGCCCTGAACGCGGTCTTCGTGCCCGAGCTGGTCAAGGCCGCCAAGGAGCACGCCGACGGCGGTGCCGCGTACACCGACCGGCTGGTCACCGTCTGTGTCCTCGCCCTGCTGGCGATCACCGCGACCGCCGTGTGGGCGGCCCCCGCGATCGTCGACGTGTACACCGACTACACCGGTGAACAGGCCGCGATGACCACCGCGTTCGCCCGCTACTGCCTGCCTCAGATCTTCTTCCTCGGGCTCTTCACCCTGCTCGGGCAGGTGCTCAACGCACGGGGCCGGTTCGGCGCGATGATGTGGGCGCCGGTCCTCAACAACCTCGTCGTCATGGCCGTCTTCGGCCTGTACCTGGCCCTGTCCCTGGGCGGCGGCGACACGCTCACCGCGAGCGAGACCGCGGTCCTCGGCTGGGGCACGACCGCCGGTATCGCCGCCCAGGCCCTCGCCCTCGTCCCCGCGCTGCGCGCGGCCCGCTTCCGCTGGCGGCCCCGCTTCGACTGGCGCGGCAGCGGACTGACCCGCCCGCTGCGTGCGGCCGGCTGGCTGGTCCTGCTGGTCCTCGCCAACCAGGCCGCCTACTGGGTCACCACCCGCCTGGCCACCACCGCGGGTCTCGACGGCGGCCCCGGGTACGGCGCCTACAACAACGCCTACGCCCTGTGGGTCGTACCGCACGGCATCATCACGGTCTCCGTGGTGACCGCCCTGATGCCCCGCATGAGCGCGGCCGCCGCCGACGGGGACACCGCCGCCGTGCGCCGCGACGTCTCCCACGCCCTGCGCGTGTGCGCCTCGGCCGTCGTCCCCGCCGCCTGCGCGCTGTTCGCCCTCGCCCAGCCGGTGATGGCCCTCGTCTTCGGCTACGGCAGGACCAGCGCCGCCGACACCGCCGCCATGGCCGGGATCCTGATGGCCTTCGCGCCGGGCCTGATCGCCCTGTCGGGTCAGTACGTCCTGTCCCGCGCCTTCTACGCGCTCTCCGACACCCGTACGCCGTTCCTGCTCAACCTCGTGATCGTCGCCCTCAACGCGGGACTGTCCCTGGCCGCCGCCCACCTGCTGCCCGCCCGCTGGGCCGTGACGGGCATGGCGGCCGGATACTCCCTGGCGCTGTGCGCCGGCTGGGCGGTGACCGGCCTGGTGCTGAGCCGCCGCCTCGCCGTCGCCCGCCCGCTGCGCTCGTCCGCCGCCGGCGCCCACGCACGGCTGCTGCTCGCCGCCGTGCCCGCCACCGCGCTGGGCTGTTTCGCGGCCCAGGGAGCGGCACGGGCGGGGGCCCTGGCCGCCGCAACCGCCGGCGCGGCCGCCGTCGTCCTCGCCTTCGCCCTGCTCGCCCGTCCGCTGCGGCTCGCCGAACTCGACGCGCTGCTCTCCGGCGTACGCCGCAGACGGACCCGGACCTGATCACCACCGAGGGAGACCTGCCGATGCCCCGCGTGCTCCTCATCGAGGACGACCCCTCCGTACGCGAGGGGGTCGAACTCGGGCTGCGCCGCCGCGGCCACGACGTACGGGCGGCCGCGACCGGCGAGACCGGCCTCGCGGCGATGGCCGAATTCCGCCCCGATCTGCTCCTGTTGGACCTGATGCTGCCCGGCATGAACGGCGTCCAGGTCTGCCGCCAGGTCCGCGAGCACAGCCAGCTGCCGATCATCATGCTCACCGCGCGCGGCGACGACTTCGACGTGGTCATCGGCCTGGAGGCAGGGGCCGACGACTACATCGTCAAGCCCGCCCGCCCCGAGGTGATCGAGGCCCGCATCCGTGCCGTACTGCGCCGCCTGGACGACAGCGGCCCGGGCCGCCCGGCCATCGAGGTCTACGGCGAACTCACCATCGACCGGGTCGGACTGACCGTCACCAAGGCCGGCCGGCCGCTCGCGCTCGCGCCCTCAGAACTCAAGCTCCTGCTGCACCTGTGCGCCGCCCCCGAGCAGGTGTTCAGCAGGCAGCAACTGCTGGAGCACGTCTGGGAGCACAGCTACCACGCCGACGCCCGGCTGGTCGACGCGTGCGTCGCCCGGCTGCGCGGCAAGATCGAGGACGAGGCCGGCAGCCCCCGCTACGTCCAGACACTGCGGGGCTTCGGTTACCGCTTCGGCCCGCTGTGATCACCGGCCGGGGGCCCGGCCGGTCGCGGATCAGGATGTTCGGGCTGCGGACACGGCTGATGCTCGCCTTCCTGCTGGTCGCCGCCGTCAGCGCCGGCACCACGGCCGCCCTGACCTACCGCGAGGCCCGCAACGCGGTCCTCCAGACCGCCCAGGACACGGCGGTCACCTCGTTCCGCGACCACGTGCAGCAGACCGCCTTCGCGCTGCCCGTGCGGGGCGGGGAGGACATGGAGGCGGTCCTCAGGGACATCGCCCGCAAGGGCAAGCCGCACCCCTGGGTGGTGTTCGCCGAGTACGGCTCGGTCCGCGCCTCCTCGGGCGAGAACCCCGTCTCCACCGTCATCACCCCCGAACTGCGCCGCGCCGCGCGCGCCAACCCCCACGGCAGCTTCGAGCGGGTCGTCAAGGACGGCGTCCCCTACCTGACCATCGCCATGCCCACCGTCTTCAAGACCGGCCCCGACAGCCTGCTGCCCAGCGGACTCGTCCTGTACGCCGTCATGCGGATGACCGACGAACAGGTCAACGTCGACGCCCTCCTCATCGCCGCCCGGGACGGCGCCCTGCCCGGCCTCGCCGTCGCCCTGATCCCCGGCCTGATCGCCGCGCGCAGCGTGCTGCGCCCGGTGCGCAAACTGAGCCAGGCGGCCCGGAACATGGGCAGCGGCCGGCTCGACACCAGGATCCCGGTGCGCGGCCGCGACGAACTGGCCGACCTGGCACGCACCTTCAACGAGTCCGCGGGCCAACTCGAACACTCCGTACGGGAACTGCGCGAGGCCGAGGAACGCGCCCGCCGTTTCGCCTCCGACGTCTCGCACGAACTGCGCACCCCCCTCGCCGGAATGCTCGCCGTCACCGAGGTCCTCGACGAGGACGCCGACCACCTGGACCCCGACACCGCGCGGGCGGTCCGGCTGGTCAGCGCGGAGACCGGAAAGCTCGCCGTGCTCGTCGAGGACCTGATGGAGATCTCCCGTTTCGACGCCCGCGCGGCCGAGCTGAACCTGGACGAGGTCGACGTCGCCGAGGCCATCCGCAAGACCCTGCACAACCGGCACTGGACCGACGGCCGGGTCCGCACCGACCTCCCCGACGGCATCCGCGCCCGGCTCGACCCGCGCCGCTTCGACATCGTCGTCGCCAATCTCGTGGGCAACGCCCTGCGGCACGGCAGCGCGCCCGTCACGGTCCACCTGCGCACCGAGGCCCGCTCCCCGGGCCCGCCCGTGCTGATCACCGAGGTCAGGGACAGCGGCCCCGGCATCCGCCCCGCGTCGCTGCCGCACATCTTCGACCGCTTCTACAAGGCCGACGCGGCCCGCACCCGCTCGGCGGGCAGCGGCCTCGGGCTGGCGATCACCCGGGAGAACGTGAAACTGCACGGCGGGACGATCCGCGCGGGGAACCTGTCCGAGGGCGGGGCCGTCTTCACCGTCGAGATACCGCTCCACGCGGAGGAGGCCGGCGGATGAGGCGTGCGCGGACGCGCCGGCGTGCGGCGGCCCTTGCTGTCGCCGCGGTCGTACCGCTGCTGGGCGGCTGCGGCATTCCGGAGACCGACGTCATCGAGGCGGGCGGCCCCGCCTCCTTCCAGGCGTTCTTCAACCGCGAATCCGAGATGCTGCTCTTCTTCCGTGCCCCCGACGGAGGGCTGAGCCCGGTGATCCGGACGACCGAGCCTTCAGTCGGGTTCGGTGCGGGAGCCGAGGAGCTGGGCTCGGCGGACCAGAGCTCCGGCGAGGCGGCCGGTCCGGTGCCGACGGAGAAGGTCGTCGCGGCGCTGCTCAACGGCCCGCGCGAGGAGGACCGGGCGGCAGGCCTGGGCACCGCTCTCCCCGCCGCCCGCCGCGGTGGCAGTGTCGTGATCGAGGCATCCTCGGCCGGCCGGGTCACGATCCGCCTGCCCCTCGCCCTGAAGGGCCTGGACGGCACCGCTCTGCGCCAGCTCACCTGCACGATCGCCTACAGCCACGACGCCGACGGCCGGGCCCTCGTCCAGCTGACGGGGCAGGACGGCACGTCGAGGTCCGGCACCTGCGGACTCGCCCCCGACGACCTCGCGTGACCTGGCCCCCGCGACCGCTCACGGGGGCCGCGCCGCGCTCGGCTACGTGCGCAGCAGCCGCTGGGTGATCTCCCGGTACTGCCGCAGCGCGAGCCGCAGTTCGGTGGAGTCCGTCTCGGGCTCCTGGTCCTCCCAGCCCGCGCGCAGGGCCTTCCGCTGTTCCGCGAGGGCCTTCACCAGCCTGTCGACGGTTTCGTCGTAGGCGCTCTCCGCCTCCTCCAGTGCCTCACGCGGGGTGGCCGCGAAGGTGTTGACGGCGTGTCCGAGACGCCGGACGATCTCGTCCCGCTCGCCCGGCGGGAGCAGCGGCTCGGGCCCCGAGACATGGCGGCCGTCCCGGCCCGAGGGCCGGTCCGCGGGCTGCTGAGCGCGTGTCTGGTCGTACATCGTCGTGTGTACCGCTTCCGTCGGGTCGGTGCACCGCCTGCGCCGTGCTGCCAGTCAACGTCCGGCGGGGGTCGGTGTCAACGCGGACCGGTGCGGGACGCACCCTGCCGGACGGGACCGATCGGTGGGATCCGGACGTGTGTGCGCACAGGGGGAGTACGGTGAGAGGACAAGGGTGCTTCGTGCCCGGCCGGCAGGCCGCCCCCCGGCACGCCCCACCCGTCAGGGCAGCCCGTGACCCCGGCCGCGCCTCCGTCCCACGGCCATCGCCGAGGTCAAGGAGCCCTTCGATGTCACCCGAGCCCACCGCCACCGTCACGGCCGCCCCGCCCCAGGGGTACGACGGCACGTCCCCCTTCCCGCCGGACGGCCCGGCCCCCGCGCGCGTCGGAGGGGAGCGGCTGTACGTGGCCGTGACGGCGGCGATCGTCGTCCTGCCGTTCGTGGCGCTCGGTCTGCTCGGCCGGCTGCTGTGGGGGAGTCTCGTCCATCCCGCCGACATCGTCCTCGCGGGCGTCCTCTACACGATCACGGGTCTCGGGGTCACGGTCGGTTTCCACCGCGGTCTCACGCACGGCGGCTACCGGGCCGTCCGTCCCGTGCGGATCGCGCTCGCGGTGGCAGGTTCGATGAGCTTCCAGGGCGATGTCATCGGCTGGGTCGCCACCCATCGCCGCCATCACGCCTTCACCGACCGGCCGGGCGATCCGCATTCCCCCTACCGCTACGGCACGCATCTGCGCGGCCAGTTGCGCGGGCTGGTCCACGCCCACGTCGGCTGGCTGTTCCGCAACGACCGCACGCCCCCCGAGCGTTACGCCCCCGACCTGCTGGCCGACCCCGACATCCGGGCCGTGGCCCGTGCCTTCCCCCTGCTGTGCGTCCTGACGCTCGCCCTGCCGTTCGCGGCGGGCTGGGCCATCGGCGGCAGCTGGGTGCACGGCGTGACCGCCCTGCTGTGGGCGGGATTCGTCCGCATAGCGCTGCTCCACCACGTCACCTGGAGCGTCAACTCCCTGTGCCACCTGATCGGTGAGCGCCCGTTCCGCACCCGGCGCCACGACCGGGCCACCAACCTCTGGCCGCTGGCCCTGCTCTCCTTCGGCGAGAGCTGGCACAACCTCCACCACGCCGATCCCACCAGCGCCCGCCACGGCGTCGACCGCGGCCAGATCGACCCGTCGGCTGCCGTCATCCGCCTGTTCGAACGCCTCGGCTGGGTCCACGACGTGCGCTGGCCGACGGCCGAGCGGATCGCGGCCCGGCGCACCTGACGTCAACCACCCATCCGCGCAGGGCAATCGGCAGGAGCCGTCATGGCCACCACACTGCAACCCCCGCTTCCCTCCCACCCCGTCCTCAGGCTGCGCCTGGCACCCCACGGCGGCCTGCCCCGGTCCCTCGACGGAGCGTGGTGGCCCCGCTCCTACGACCTGCTCGTGGAACTCCCCCGGCTCCTCGCCGGGTTGCCGCGCGTCTGGGGCCACGTCACGAGTGTCACGGTCAACGGGGCGGAGTGGTCCGCGGTGCCCGGCCGGATACTCGTGTCCAACCAGGTCGTACGACTGCGCAGGAACCTGGCGGCCTCCGCCGCGCACACCGTCGTCCTGCTGGCGCCCGGCCGGGGGCGCTGGGACCTGCTGGTGGTGCCTCCGGATACGCCCGAGGTGGCCGCGGAACCGCTCATGGCGGCCGCGGCGGGCGATCCCGGGGGCGGCGCACCGGCGTCGGCCTCCCCGTGATCCCGCCGCACGCGGCGCCCGAGACCTCCTAGGCGTGTGCGGCGGTCCAGGTGATGTGCGGGGGCTCGACCCGTGCGCACAGGGGCCCGCCGTGC
The DNA here is from genome assembly GCF_001685355.1 of Streptomyces lincolnensis. Classification (GTDB taxonomy): domain Bacteria; phylum Actinomycetota; class Actinomycetes; order Streptomycetales; family Streptomycetaceae; genus Streptomyces; species Streptomyces lincolnensis. Next base: position 5,354,001 of record NZ_CP016438.1, read on the forward strand.
GCGTCGGTCAGACCGAGGCGCCCGACCAGCAGCCCGTCGCGCTCGGCGGCGGCGAGTACGTCGGCGGGGACGAGGTCGAGCATCACCTTGGCGCGGCGGAACATCGTGAAGACGCCCGACTCGTCGACCGTGCCCCACGACAGATAGATGAACCGCCGCCCCAGCCTGTTCTGCACGTAGGCGCCCTTGACCTCGGTGCCGGTCGCCGAGGCGCTCGTGACGCACTCCAGCGTCCACGTCGCGGACGGTGCGTCGCCGGGCTGCGGGTCGAGGAGCTCGGCCGGACGGTCGCGGCGCTGCACGGCGACGTGGAGGTTGTCGTACGCGGGAACCGCGCCGTCGGCGGAGGCGGGGCGGGTACGGCCGGGCAGGTCGACGGCGTCGAGGCGGATACGCATGCCGGCCATCATCCCGCACCCGCCCCTGCCGCCCACACTTCAGCTGATGTAGCCGGTCACGTCCGCGATCACCTGGGTGGTGCTGTTGGTGTAGAAGTCCACCTTGCCGTCGGAACCGACCGGCACCATCACCTGGTTGGAGATCGTCCTGCCCTTCACCCAGTTCAGGTTGGACGCGGTCGGCCGGCCGGTGCCGTCGGCCCAGGCGGTGAGATAGCCGGTGCCGGTGGTACCGGTGACCGTCACGGTCAGGACGACGGCCTTGACATCGGCCGCGATGGAGCCGGCGCCGGCGACCGGCAGGGCCAGCGTCGCGCCGGAGCCGAGCGCCGTCGTCCTCCTGGTGTCCAGCAGGCGCTGCGGGGGCACCGTCCGGAAGGTCGCGCCGGCCGGGGAGAAGTACCCGGAGACGTCGGCGATCACATGGCTGGTGCCGCGGACGAAGACGCTGACGTTGCCGTCGCCGCCGATCGGCACGACGGCCAGGTTCGGGACGGTGGTCCCGGTGGCCGACCAGTTGACGTCGGAGGCGGTCGGGCGGGTGGCGCCCTCGGGGTAGGCCTCCAGGTATCCGCTGCCGACGGTCTGGGTCGCCGTCAGGTTGAGCACCACGGAGGTGGCCTCGCTCGGCACGCCCCCACGGCCGCGGACCTTGAGGCTGACCGCCCTGTCGGTGATCTTGCCGGTGGTGGAGATGCCGGTCGCGTCGCGGGTGTCGAGCAGACGGGCCGGCTTCAGCGCCGAGTAGCCGGACCCGGTGCTGTCACTGGTGTAGTAGCCCTGGACGTCGGCGATGAGATGGGTGGCGCTGTTGGTCGCGAGGTCCACCACACCGTCACCGGCCACCTCGACCGTCGTCGAGGCGGCGAGGGTCTGGCCGGTACCGGTCCAGTTGAGGGCGCTGGTGGACGGTTTGGTGGTGCCGTCGGCCCAGGCCGTGAGCGAGCCCGAGCCGGTGGTGCCGGTGACCGTGAGGTTGAGGACGACCGCGGTGACACCGCTGCCGGGTATCCCCGCGACGCCCTCGATCCTGACCGGGGCGGTGCCGCCGGCGACCAGGGGCTTCGTCGTCGGATGGGAACTGAGGCCCCAGCCGGTGCCGTTGCGGGTGTCCAGCACGCGCCGCGGAGCGGCCAGCGGATGGAAGGTGGAGGCTCCGGTGGCCGCCGTGCCCCTGGGGGCGCAGAGCGCGGTGGTCAGACCGGCTTCCCTGGGCGCGCCCAGGCCGGTGACCTCGTCGTAGCCCGCCACTGCCGTGAACCCGGTGGCGAAGACGGAGTTGTTGCCGCTGGTGACGTCCCAGAAGCCGGCCGGGTAGTCGGCGCGTCCCGCCCGGTACAGAGCGTCGTTGAGGAAGCCGGCCCGGCCGTTCGTCCGGCAGGCCGTGGCGGCGTTGGCCTGGACGACGGCGGCGGCCCAGGTCGGGGCCGCGCCGCTGGTCCCGCCGATGATGCCGGGGAGGGGACCGGAGGCCTGGGCGGCGTCCGTGAAGTAGACCGGGTAGCCGGTGCTCGGGTCGGCCAGAGCCGCGACGTCCGGGACGGCGCGCTTGCCCGTGGTGGCGACACCGCCCTGGTAGACGGTGGGCTGCCAGCGGGTCGAGACGCCGCCGCCACTGCCGCCGCCGTCGGAGTTCCAGGCCTTTTGCGTGGCGGTGCCGCCCGACCCGGTCATCGTGGTGCCGCCGACGCCGGTGACGTAGGGCTGGCTCGCGGGGTCGTCGACGGCGGCGGAGGCGGAGCCGGTCGCGGGTTCGCAGTCACTGGAACCGCTGTCGCCCGAGGCGGCGACGACGCTCTGCCCCTGTGCGGCGGCCTCCGCGAAGATCGTGTTCTCGGCGTTCGCGGTCGCGCCGCTCTCGACCGGCTCGCAGAGGCCCCAGCTGGTGGAGATGACCTGCGCCTGGTCGTCGGTGACCATCTTCTGGTAGACGTCGAGGACGTTCTGGTCGGTCGCGGACGAGGCGTCCACGCCCTGGTAGTCGATGATGCTCGCGCCCGGGACCAGACCGATCAGATCCTCGATGTCGAGCGCCGACTCCACACCGACCGGCTGGTCGTCCACCGTGCTGCCGGCCGGGGCACCCGCCCCTTGTGCCGTGTCCACGTACACATGGGAGACCGAGGCGGCGGTACCCGCGCAGGACTGGTACGCGGCGACGGCGGCCGGGTCGACGTTCTCCAGCTCGAACACGGCCACCGTCTGGCCCGCACCGGCGGTGGCGGAACTCGTCATCCCGTAGGTGCCGGCCAGTTTGCCGGGGCTGTAGTAGTCGGTGCCGTCGGAGAGACCAGACCCGGTGAAGTCGGCGCAGAGCCCCGGGCTGTACGTCCGGGGGGCCACCGTGCGCGGGCCGCGGCCGGTCACCGGGGCCGGTTCGCTCACGTGCCGCACGGGCGTGTGGTGACTGACGACGGTGCCGAGGTCGCTCAGACCGACGATCCCGGTCACCGACGCCGCCACGCGGGCGGGCAGCGCGGGGGCCGAGGTGTTGAGATAGCCGATCGTGCCGTCTCCTGTGCCGTCCCTTGCGCCGTCCTTGAGGCGGACGTTGCTGAACCCGGTGGCGAAGGCGTGCGACGCCCGCGCGACGGTGGTCGTGACCGGGATGGACAGGCCGTCCGGGCTGACCCTGCCCGGAGCGAGACCGGCCGCCTTCAGCGCCTGGGAGACGTCGGCGACGGTGGCCCGGGTGGGGCCGAAGGCCGCGGCGAACTGCCCCTTGGCCAGGTATCGGTGATACAGCGGATCACCCGGGGTGGACACCGCGGTGACGAAGTCGGCCAGCGCCCGCGGGTCACGCGGGGAGAGATGCACGCTCAGGTGCAGCGTGGTGCCCGACGCGGTGGCGCCGACGACGGACCCGCCGGCAGGGACCCGGGGAGCGGTGCCTATGCGCCTGGGTACGTCCGGCCCGGCCGCGGTGCTCGAACCGGCCGCGGTGGCGGGGCCGGCGGCCGCGACGCCGAGAGCGACGGCGGCCGAGGCGGCCAACACCACCGTGACTCTCGTACGGATCCTGCTCGCCGCGGGTCTGGAACATCCCGTCGCGGCCTGAACTCTCTTGCTCATGCGGTTCCTTCGAAACCGAGGACCGTCATCACGAGTGGGCATCGGCGCTCTCGGCCGCACTCTGACCTGCGGGCATGGCCGCACGACGGTAGGTGCCGGGAACTATCCACCTCCGCCACGGGCCGCGCATCGCCCCAGGACCGATCTTGGCCCGCGCCCGGCAGAAACCTTGCGACCCCTTTGACATCGCCCGCCGGATCCGGCGGGCGATGTCACTCCGTGAACGCGCCCATCGCCCGGTCGAGCAGCACGGCCAGCGGGACGGTGCCCTCGCAGGCCACCCATGCCGTGGCGGCCACGTCGAGGCAGGCGAGTGCGGCGGCGGCCAGTGCGCCCGGCCTGGTGTCCTCGGGGTGGCTGGGGTCCGCTCCCAGCCGCCGGGCGATGTCCGGCACCAGCAGCTCCTGCCAGCGCATCTGTTTCTCGTGGTGCCCGGCACGCAGTGACGGGGTCTCCTGGAGCATGCGCAGATAGGCGAGTGTCTGCTCGGGCGCCTGCTCGTTGGCCTGCGTCAGGACGTCGAACGCCCTGCGCAGCGCCTCCCAGGACCGCTCGTCGTCGGGGCGGGCGGCGAGCGCCTCCGCGATCCGGCGGCCGGATTCCTCCAGGCGCCCCAGGACGATCTCTTCCTTGGTGCCGAAGTACCGGAACAGGCTGGCGCGCGACAGGCCCACCTCGCCGGCGATCTGGTCGACGGTCGTCCGGTCGAATCCCTGCTCGGTGAAGAGCCGGTGCGCCACCTCGACGACCTCCGCCTGGACCGCCGCACGCATGCGCGCGCGCAGTCCGGGCGGCTTGGGTGCGGACTGGTCGGCGGTACGGGCGGGCTCGCTCATACCGGCAGGCTACCGCAAGGGCTCAACTTGATACTGAGTATCAGGCGGCGCCGCCCTGGGCCTGGGTGGCGACGTCGGCCCATTCCTCCCAGGTCTTCAGGCGCTCGGCATAGATGTGCGGGACGAGTTGGAGCGGGGCGGTGCCGAAGAAGACCCGCAGGGGCGGGTTGTCGGCGTCCACGATCTTCAGCAGGGCCGCGCCGGTGGCCGTGGGGTCGCCGTGCTCGACGGTGCCCCAGTTCGCGGCGACGGCCGCGCGCAGGTCGTCGTAGGCGGGCAGCTGCCCGGCGAAGGTGGCGGAGGAGCCCGCCCAGTCGGTGGCGAAGCCGCCGGGCTCGACGAGGGTGACCTTGATGTCGAAGCCCGCGACCTCCTGGGCAAGGGCCTCGCTCATGGCCTCCAGGGCCCACTTGGAGGCGTTGTAGACGCCGAGGTTGGGGAAGGCGGTGACACCGCCGACGCTGGAGATTTGCACGATGCGGCCACTGCCCTGGGCCCGCAGGAGGGGCAGGGCGGCCTGGGTGATCCACAGGGCGCCGTAGAAGTTGGTCTCCATCTGGTCGCGGACCTGCTGCTCCGTCAGCTCCTCGACCGCGCCGAACAGGCCGTAGCCGGCGTTGTTGACGACGATGTCGAGGCGGCCGAAGTGGTCGTGCGCCCGCTGGACGGCCTCGGTGGCGGCGGCCTTGTCGGTGACGTCCAGGGTCAGCGGCAGGATCGCCTCGCCGTGGACGGCCACCAGGTCCGCGAGGGAGCCGGTGTCGCGGGCGGTGGCCGCGACCTTGTCGCCGCGCTCCAGGGCGGCCTGGACGAACTGGCGGCCGAAGCCGCGCGAGGAACCGGTGACGAACCAGATCTTGCTCATGGGAAAGCGCTCCGTTCGAAGTGAAGCTGATGAAGGCTTGCGAAGTCTTATATCGAGACCGTACATCACTGTGAGACTCAGTATCAAGATGAGTTGCAGATTCGATGCTGTACTCTGCCTGGCACAGCGAGGTACGTCTGACAACGGGAGGACAGAGATGTCTTCACACGTGGCGCCCGGTGACCAAGTGACGTCCGGACTCGACCGGCGTGCCGAGCTGCGGGAGTTCCTGCGTTCTCGCAGGGCCCGGCTCAGGCCCGAGGACGTGAGCCTGCCCTCGTACGGGCGGCGGCGGGTTCCCGGACTGCGGCGCGAGGAGCTGGCACAGCTGGCCGGGGTGTCCTACGCGTACTACGCGCGCCTGGAGCAGGGCTACGGCGAGACCATGTCGGCCGAGGTGCTGGACGCCGTGGCCCGCGCCCTGCGCCTGAACGACGAGGAGCGCGGCCATCTGATCCGGCTCGCCCAGCCCGAACGGGACGCCACGCCACAGGCCGTACCCCCGCCGCAACGGCTGCGGCCCACCGTCCAGCACCTCCTCGACACGATCGGCGTGCCCGCCTACGTCGTCAGCCGGCGCCTGGACGTCCTGGGCTGGAACCGCCTCGCCGCCGTCGTCTTCGGGGACTGGGCCCAACTGCCGCCCCAGGAGCGCAATGTGGCCCGGCTGATCTTCCTGTGGCCCGAGACGCGCGACCGGTTCGTCCACCCCGACGGCCCGGCTCGGCGCGTCGTCGGCGCGCTGCGCATGAACGCCGGCAAGAGCCCCGCCGATCCGCATTTCGCTTCCCTGATCCAGGAGTTGTCGCAGAAGAGCGAGGAGTTCCGGCAGCTGTGGGCACGGCACGAGGTGAGCTGCGGGAGCGCCGGTGAGTCCGTGCGGATGCGGCATCCGCTGGTGGGAGAGTTCGACCTCGTCCACGAACCCCTGGCGCTGCCCGGGGGCGCCCCGATGCGGCTGACCACCTACCACGCCGAACCGGGCTCCCCGTCGGAGGAAGCCCTGCGGACACTGGCGAGTTGGGAGATGGAGTCGCGGCGCTGACACGGCGGCGCTGACACGGCGGCGCGCCGTCATGTGGACAGGAGCGCGGCCGACGACGGTATCCGGGGCACCGGGACGGAACCGTGGAGGGGACCGGGGACGCGGGACAAGGGCAGACCGGTGCCGTTGTTGGTGTGGGCGATGATCTCGGCGGTGATGGAGATCGCCGTCTCTTCGGGGGTGTGGGCGCCGAGGTCGAGTCCGATGGGTGAGCGCAGGCGCGCGAGGTGCTCATCGGGTACGCCGGTCTCGCGCAGGCGTTCCAGGCGGTGTTCGTGGGTGCGGCGGGACCCCATCGCGCCGACGTAGCCGACGGGGAGACCGAGGGCCAGGCGCAGCAGGGGGATGTCGAACTTGGCGTCGTGGGTGAGGACGCAGAGCGCGGTACGGGCGTCGACTTCCGTGGCCTCCAGGTAGCGGTGGGGCCAGTCGACGACGACCTCGTCGGCGTACGGGAAGCGGGCGGGGGTGGCGAAGACGGGGCGGGCATCGCACACGGTGACCCGGTAGCCGAGGAAGCGCCCCGCCTGACTGAGGGCGGCCGCGAAGTCGACCGCGCCGAAGATCAGCATGCGGGGCGGTGCCGCGTGCGTGTGGACCAGGAGTGTCAGCCTGTCGGGGCAGGTGCCGTCGTCCCCGCCCACCTCGACGCAGGCGGTTCGGCCCGCCCGCAGCAGCCCGCGGACCTGGGTGGCCACCGCCCGATCCGCCCGCTGGCTGCCCAGTGTCCCGTCGTACGCGTTGCCGCCTCCGAGGACGGACAGGATACGGCCGAGCAGGTGCCGCGGACCGTCCACGACCTGCGCCACGGCGACGGGCAGGCCGGCCAGCACGTCTTCCAGGGCGGTGGTGAGGTGGGGCCGGTCGGCGGGGTCGATCCGCTGGGCCAGGACCTCCAGTTCGCCGCCGCAGGTCAGGCCCACGGCGAAGGCGTCGTCGGAGTAGCCGAACCGGGCCCGCACCGGGGGTTCGCCCGACTCCAGCACCTGTCGGCACAGGTCGTAGACGGCTCCCTCCACGCACCCTCCGGAGATGCTGCCGACCGCCTCGCCGTCGGTGCTCACGGCCAGCGCGGTGCCGGGTGGCAGGGGTGCGCTGCCGCTGACCTGGACGACGGTGGCGAGGGCGAAGGGGCGGGCCTCGCGGCACCAGCGGTACAGCATGTCCGCGATGTTCAGCATGAGAGGTGTCCTTCGGAGGGTGTCCTTCGTGGGTGGGTGGACCGCCGCCGCGCCGGTAGGGGGACAGTGCGGCGCGGCGGCGGACCGGCCGGGCGGGGTTCAGAGGAGGGCTTCGGCGGTGATGGGCAGGTCGCGGACGCGGCGGCCTGTGGCGTGGAAGACCGCGTTGGCGATGGCGGGTGCCACACCGATCTGCACGAGCTCTCCGAGGCTCTTCACGCCGATGGGGTCCGCCCTGTAGTCCTCACCGTCGAGATAGACGGCCTTGAGATCGGGGATGTCGGCGTTGACGGGCACGAGGTAGTCGGCGAGGTTGGCGTTGACGATCCGGCCGTCGCGGTGGTCGGTGACCGTGTGCTCCAGCAGGGCCGCGCCGATGCCGCCCACCATGCCGCCGATGGCCTGGCTGTCGGCGAGCTTGGGGCTGATGATGCGCCCCGCGTCGTACACGCCGAGCATCCGCCGCACCCGGACCAGGCCGAGCCGGGCGTCGACGGCGACCTCGGCGAACATCGCCGCGTAGCCGTACATCGAGAACCGGCTCTCCTCCTCCGGCGTGTACGATCCGCGCGCCTCCAGGTGGGTGAGGTTGTTGCGGGCCAGAAGCTGCCGGTAGGTCTCCCCGCGCGCGGGGCTGCCCTTGACGTGCAGCCGGCCGCCGCGGACCACGACGTCGTCGGCGGCGACGCCGTGCAGCGGTGAGCCCTCGTCCTCGACGGCGAGCTGGACGGCCTGCCGCCGCAGCTTGTCGCAGGTGTCCTGAACGGCGGATCCCACGCTGAGCATGGTCTGCGAGGCGCCCTGGGCAGGCGCCGGCGGCATGGCGGAGTCACCGAGCCGGAACTCGACCTGGCGTACGGCCAGGCCGAGGGCGTCCGCGGCGACCTGGGTCATGGAGGTGTACGTGCCCGTGCCGGTGTCGTGGGTCGCCGACTGGAGCACCGCCGTGCCGTCGGCGTCGAGCCGGGCGTGGGCCTGGGCCTGCCCCCGGAAGACGTCGTAGCAGCCGGTGGCCACGCCGGTGCCGATGAGCCAGTCGCCGTGACGCGTGGAGCGCGGCCTGGGATTGCGCCGGTGCCAGCCGAACTCGCGGGCACCGACGCGGAAGCACTCGCGCAGCCGCCGGGTCGAGAAGGGCTGCTGCGTGGACGGATCCTCGCCGGGTTCGTTGCGCAGCCGCAGCTCGATCGGGTCGATGCCGAGCCGGTGGGCGAGTTCGTCCACCGCGGTCTCGATGACGAACGCGGAGCTGCTGTAGCCGGGGCCGCGCATCCACATCGGGGTGCTGACGTCGAGCGGCACGATCCGGACGTTCTGGCTGACGTTGGGCACGGCGTAGAGCATCTGCCCGAGCGCCAGGTTGGCCTCCCAGAACTGCTCGTAGCGGGAGGTCTCGTACTTCATCTCGTGCGTCATCGCGGTCAGCCGTCCGCGCCGGGTGCTGCCCAGGCTCAGCTTGTACTCGTACGCGGGCCGGTAGCCCACCGTGAAGTACATCTGCCTGCGGGTCAGCGCGAGTTTCACCGGACGGCCGAGCTCGCGTGCGGCGAGCGCCGCGATGGTGACGTGCGGCCAGGCCCGCAGGGCGTTGCCGAACGCGCCGCCGACGAACGGCGACAGGACGCGCACGTTCTCCTGCGGTATGCCGAACACGGCCGCGAGCTCGTTCCGCGTGCCGATCACATGCTGGGTCTTGTCCCACAGCGTGAGCTCGTCACCGTCCCAACGGGCGACGGTGGCCTGCGTCTCCATCGGATTGTGGTGGTTGCGGGAGAGCCGGTAGGTCATCTCCATCCGGACGTCCGCGCTACCCAGCGCCTCCGCCGCATTGCCCCGGGCGTAGGGCCGCGCGAAGGGCGCGGGCCCGTCCACGGCCTGGCCGCGGGTCAGGTCGGTCGACGGCTGCTCGGCGTCGTAGGAGACCTTCACCAGCTCGGCGGCGTGCTGCGCGGCCTCCAGCGCGGTGGCCACCACGACGGCGACGGGCTGGCCGAAGAACCGGACGGTGTCGTCCTGGAAGACGCGCAGCCGCCCGCCCGGGAAGGGGCCCGGGTTGTCGCGGTAGGCCAGCCTCGGCTTGTCGAGGTGGCTGATGATGCCGAGGACGCCGGGCTGGGCTTCGGCGGCGCGGGTGTCGATACCGGTGATCCGTCCGCGGCCGATGCTGCTGTCGACGACGACCGCGTGCAGGACCCCTTTGATGTCGTGGTCGGCGGCGTACTTGGCCTGGCCGGTCACCTTCAGCCGTCCGTCCACCCGGGACAGCGGGGCGCCGACGGCTGCCTTCGGCTGCGGGCTCACTTGCCACCTCCTACGACGCGCAGTTGGCGCTCGACGGTCCGTTTGAGCAACTCGACCTTGAAACCGTTGTGCTGGAGGGGCCGGGACCCGTCGGCGGCGCGTTGGGCGGCCGTGGTCCACAGGGCGTCGGACGGTCGCCGCCCGATCAGCTGCCGCTCGACGGCGGTGAGCTTCCAGGGCACGGTGCCCACGCCTCCGGCGGCGACCTTCGCCTGGCGGATCACCCCGCCGCTGATGTGCAGGGCGACGGCCGCCGAGGTGAGTGCGAACTCGTAGGACTGCCGGTCGCGGACCTTCAGATAGCCCGACCTCAGCGGGCGCGGAAGGGCCGGAAGCTCGACAGCGGTGATCAACTCGCCCGGGCGCAGGGCCTGTTCGCGGTCCGGTGTGCTGCCCGGCTGGAGCAGGAAGTCGGCGAAGGGGACACCGCGTTCCCCGTCCGGGCCGAGCAGGTGCACGGTCGCTTCCAGCGCGGCGAAGGCGACGGCGACGTCGGAGGGGTGGGTGGCCACGCAGTCGTCGGAGGTGCCGAGGATCGCGTGGGTGCGGTTGACGCCGTGCAGGGCCGCGCAACCGGAGCCGGGCTCGCGCTTGTTGCAGTCGGCGGTGACATCGCGGAAGTAGGTGCAGCGGGTGCGCTGCATGATGTTGCCGCCGATGGTGGCCATGTTCCGCAGCTGCGCCGACGCGCTCAGCTCCAGCGCCTGCGAGATCACCGGATACAGGGCGCGCACCCCCCGGTGCACGGCGGCCTCGGACATCCGGACCAGCGCGCCGATGCGCAGGCCCCCGCGCCGGGTGACGGTGATCTCGCGCAGGGGCAGGGCGCTGATGTCGACCAGGGTGCCGGGGCGTTCGACGGTCTCGCGCATCAGGTCGACCAGGGTGGTGCCGCCGGCGATGTACCGGCCGCCGGCGCGGCCCGCGGCGAGGGCCTGTCGGGTGTCGGAGGCTCTGGTGTAGGAGAAGAAATGCATGGGGGCCGTGCCTCATTTCCCGTGCGCGGTCTGCTCGACCGCGCGCACGATCTTCACGTAGCAGCCGCAGCGGCAGATGTTGCCGCTCATGAACTCCCGGATCTCCTCCGCCGAGCCGGTGTGCCCCTCGTCGATGCAGCCGACGCCGGACATGATCTGGCCGGAGGTGCAGAAGCCGCACTGGAAGGCGTCCTGGTCGATGAACGCCTGCTGGAGCGGGTGCAGTCGCTCGCCCTTGGCCAGGCCCTCGATGGTGGTGACCTCGGCGCCTTCCAGCCGGACCGCCAGCGTCAGGCAGGAGTTGACCCGGCGGTCGTCGACCAGGACGGTGCAGGCGCCGCAGGCACCGGCGTTGCAGCCCTTCTTCGAACCGGTCAGGCCGAGATGTTCACGCAACAGGTCCAGCAGCGAGGTCCGGTTGTCGACCGTGACGGTGTGCCGCTCGCCGTTGACGGTCAGGGTGACGCGGCTTGAGGGCGCCGCGTCCGCGGCCTCCGCGGGCTCGGCGCCGAACACGGACGACCCCGCCACCAGGCCGCCCGCCACGACGGCACCGCCGACGGCGGTGGTCGCGATGAACGTGCGCCGGGTCGGGGCGGACGCGGATCCCTCGGGGGGAGGAGCAGGTGACTCGGAGGTCTCGGTGGACATGACCACTCTCTCGGTCGACGGAGGGCGGAGGGCGGAGGGCGGAGGGCGGAGGACGGAAGGCGGAGGACGGAAGAGGACATGAGCGTCTTCGCGCGCCGGGACACGGGGGAGGGCATGGGGAGACAGGGGGAACGCGATCGGCAGCCGCCTCACCAGGCCTTCGGTGCGGCACGGCATCCACTGTGTGGCACGGGACGCGAGGCAACGAGCACAGGGTTTTGGGACGACTCGGCTATGTACCACTGCCGCTCGTACGTCTGGCAGTAGCAGCCAGATACGTCTGGCAGTAGCAGCCAGAGCGGGCGTGCCGCATGACGGGGGCGTGCGCGACCGGGTCGACGCCTCGTGATGTGCCCCGGATGTGCCCCGGATGTGCCCTGGATCACGTGTCGTGGGGTGAGTCGAGGCCCGGGGCGATTTCCGTACTCCCGTATGACGAGCGGTGTCCGGATGCGAGGATGAGGCGCCATGACAGCAGGGTGGTGTTCTCGCACAGTACGGGCCGCGGTGTTCGCGGCCGTCTGTGTGGTGCTCGCCGCTCTGGGCCACGTCCTGATGTCCGGCTCCTCCGTGCCCGCGTGGACACTCGCCGCCGGTGTGGCCGCGACCGGTGCCGTGGGCTGGGGCCTGGCGGGCCGCGAGCGCGGACTGCCGCTGGTCGTGACCGTCGTGGTCGCCGCGCAGACGGCCCTGCACTCGGCCTTCTCGCTCGCCCAGTCCACCTCGCCCGCCCCGTCGGCGACAGGGTTCGGGGGCACCGCCTCCATGGACATGGGTCACATGGGTCAGCCGGGCGTGGACCGCATGGACATGAGCCACATGGACATGGGCTACGCGGACATGGGCCACGCGGATCACATCGGGCACTCCATGGACGGCGGCGGCTCGGCATCGTCCGGCATGCTCGCCGCCCACCTGCTCGCCGCGCTCCTCACCGGCCTCTGGCTGGCGTACGGCGAGCGGGCCGCGTTCCGCATCCTGCGGGCGGTGGCCGGATGGCTGGCGGCGCCGCTACGGCTGCCGCTGCTCCTGCCCGCCGCCCCGGACCGCCCTCGCCCGCGCGTACGCCGCCCCCGCTCGGACCGGGCGCCGAGCCTGCGTCTTCTCGTCCACGCGATCACCTCTCGGGGTCCGCCCCTGGGGACCGCTGTCTCCTGACGACAGCCGGCATCCCGAGGTCACCCATGCAGCGGTGCCTTGGGCCTCGGCCGTACGCCCGCACAGCCGTCGTACGGCCGTCTCCCCACTCACCGGACCGCCCGCGCGCCCGTGCGCCGCCGGTCCGGATCACGGATGACGAGAAGGACACCAGGTGATCACTTCTGTCCTGCCCACCGCGCCCCGCGCGGCAGAGAAAGCAACCGCGGAAACGACCGCGAATGCAGTCGAGAAAAGGGCAACGCTCGACGACTCGATAACCGCGTGGGCCCTCGCCGCCCGCGCCGGTGACGCGGACGCGGTCGAGCAGTTCGTCCGGGCCTTGCACCGCGACGTCCAGCGCTACGTCGCCTACCTCTGTGCCGACCCCCAGGCCGTCGACGACCTGGCACAGGACACGTTCCTGCGTGCCCTCGGCAGCCTGCACCGCTTCGAGGGCCGTTCCTCCGCCCGCTCCTGGCTGCTGTCCATCGCCCGCCGCTCGGTCATCGACAGCTTCCGGTACGCCGCCGCCCGCCCCCGCCTGGCCGACGTACCCGACTGGCAGCTGGCCGTCGAGAACGCGCAACCACGCGATCTGCCCGGCTTCGACGACGGCGTGGTCCTGCTGGACCTGCTGGAGTCGCTGCCCGAGGAGCGCCGGGAGGCCTTCGTCCTCACCCAACTCGTCGGTCTTCCCTACGCGGAGGCCGCCGAGGCCGGCGACTGCCCCATCGGCACAGTCCGCTCCCGCGTGGCCCGCGCCCGAGCGACCCTGATGGCCCTCCTGGACGAGCCCGACAATCCCGCCGAGCCCGCCACACTGGCCGCGGCCTGACCCGCCCGCACGAGGGTGCCGCTGCCAGACCTCACCGGCACCCTCGGCGGCACCCGCGTCGTCGTATACGTCCACGTCAGCCCCGGCCCTGATCCGCGGCCACAACGGCCTCGACCAGACCGGGAAACCTGCCCTCCAGGGCCGTACCACTGGGCCGTCTGCCGCTGACGCCCGAGCCTCACAGCAGACCGAGATCCCGGGCCCGGAGCGCCGCCTGGGTGCGGTCGCGCAGGGCGAGGCGTCTGAGGATGCGGGAGACGTGGTTCTTGACGGTGCCCTCGCTGAGGTACAGCTGCGCGGCGATCTCCCTGTTGGTGTGGCCGTGTGCCACGAGCCGCAGGATGTCCGTCTCGCGTGGGCTGAGGGAGACGGCGGGAGCCTCGGAGGCTGGTTCGGGACGAGGCAGGAAGGCGGTCAGACGGTGGGCGACCGACGAGTCGAGCTGGGTGACGCCCGCGTGCGCCAGGCGGACCGCGTGGGCGAGTTCCTCGGCCGGCAGGTCCTTGAGGAGATAGCCGTGCGCGCCGGCCCGCATCGCCTGCACGACGTACTCCTCGTCGTCGAACGTCGTCAGCATCACGACCCGGCACTCAGGCGCCCGCTCACGCAGGACGGCGACCGCCTCGACACCGTCCATCCCGGGCATCCGGACATCCATGAGCACGACGTCCGGCTCCCTTTCCAGCGTCCGCGCCACAGCGTCCCGGCCGTCCACGGCGGTGCCGACGACCTCGATGCCCGGCCGGATGGACAGCAGGGAGGCGATGCCGTCCCGGATGAGCCGCTGGTCGTCCACCACCAGCACCCGCACGGGCGCCGCCCGGTCGGGCTCCTCGTCGTTCATGTCACCGCCTGCCCGTCCACCGAGGACTTCGCCGTCGTCCCGCGCGGGACCGTCACCGTCACCCGGGTGCCGGCGCCCGGGCTGCTCTCGACGTCGACGCTCCCCGCCACCAGATGGACCCGCTCCCGCATGCCGAGCAGCCCGAACCCGGCGGCGGCCGCCTCCGGTGCGAAGCCGCGACCGTCGTCCGTCACCTCCAGCCGCGCGGCGCTCCCGGCCAACCGAACCACCACGGTCACCCGCGAGGCCCGCGCATGGCGGCACGCGTTGGTCACGGCCTCCTGCGCGGCCCGGTGCAGCGCGGTCGACTCGGCCACGCCGTAACCCTCCTCGTCGCCGCTCACCTCGACAGTGACCCGCGGCCCTGCCGCACCGTCCTGCGCCAGCGCGGCGAGCGCCGCCGACAGCGCGGGGCGCGTCGCCTCGTCCCGCAGGGCGCGCACCGACTGCCGTACGTCGCCCAGCGCGAGCCGCACCGATCGCCGCGCCTCCTCCAGTGCCCGCCGGGCCGCGTCGGGATCCAGGCTCTGGAACTCCGAGGCCATCTCCAACTGCACGGACATCGCGGTGAGATGGTGTCCGAGGCTGTCATGGATGTCCCGCGCCAGCCGGTTGCGCTCGGTGGCGGCGGACAGTTCGGCGACCCGCGCGGCATACGCCTCCAGATCGAGCCGCGCACGCTGCTCCCCGGCGGCCACCGCCGCCATCGAGATCGCCAGCACCAGCCCGACGAAGAGCATCAACAGGTCGGCCACATACTCCTGTTCGCGGTACCAGCCGGGCGCGGTCACCAGGTACGTGGTCAGCAACCCGGCCAGACACAGCGCGGCCAGCGCCAGGGCGGTCGTACGGCCGAAAGCGAAGTAGGCGGTGAACGGCACCAGTACGACCAGCACTTGAGACAGCCCCGAGGCGTCCAGCACCACCACCGCTCCGATCAGGGTGCAACGGGCCAGCAGCAGTGCTGCCCGGGCATCGGGCCGACGGCGCCCGAGCGCCTCCAGGACGAACAGCGCACCGATCACGGCGACGAAGCCGGCCGTCCGCCAGGCCGCCGGCCCGGGGCCGTCGCCCAGCCCGGCCGCCGCGGAGTACAGACCACCCACCAGTACGACGCCGTACAGCAGCGGCGACACCCACGGCACGGGCACATACGCCACCATGCGCACCCCCTCACCCGTCACCGCAAGGCTAGGCCGACCACGACCGCCAGGGGACACCGCGAGCACATCCCGCCCGGATCGAGCGCGACGACACGTGCCGAACGGCTCGGCGCCGCCCGTAGGCCGTGACTTTCGGCCGCCGACACACGACGTCTTTCACCTCCCGACGCCGACCGTCCGCCTCCTACGGTTACGACCCGGACCCGCTGCCCGAGCGGACACTCACCGTCCGAACCGGCAGCCAACCGTCCGGTCAACCACCCACCGTCCGAGCAAGGGGAGCATCACCATGCCCTCATCGACCTCTGCGACCTCTTTGAACTCATCGACGTTTCGCGCCGGCGCCCTGTGCGGCGTGCTGGCCGGCCTGCTGATCGCCCTGCCCGGCTTGGTCGAGGCGTTCACCGGAGAGACCTCGGCGACCAGCGTCCCGCTCGCCTTCGCCCCCGCCTTCGCCCTGCCACTGCTCACCGCACTGCACCGGCGCCAGGGCCCGGCCACCGGGCGCCTCGGCACGAGCGCCGTCACCCTGAACCTCATCGGCCTCGGCCTGTTCGGCGGCGCCGCGTTCGCGTCGAACCTGGTGCTCTTCTACTTGGACGACGCCATCATCGAAGAGACCCTGACCGGCCCCACCGTCCCCGCGCTCCTCGCTTCCGCAGCCGTCTTCGCCGTGGGCTGCGCCCTGTTCGGGGCGTCCATGATCCGCGCCCGGGTCTTCCCGCGGATCCCGTCCTGGGGGTACGCCGTGGTCCTGCCCCTCTTGGCGTTCCTCACCGCGTTCCCCGAATCCCTCCTCACCAGCACGCTGCACATCCTGGTCGGCGCCATCCTGATCTGGCTCTCCGCCGCCTTGTGGCGCACGGTCCCGGAGACGGAGCCGACCACGGTGTCGAACCGGATAGCGGTCTGAGGATCAGCCCCCCGCCAGTACGACGCACACCACCGCCAGCGGCAGCTCCGCGCCGAGTGCCATCGCCACCGCCGAGACCCGGTCCACGCCTGGTGCCGCCGTCATGGTGTCGAACCAGGCGTCGACCACCAGCAGTGTGGCGGCGGTGGCCGTGAGCGGGTGCAGGCGGTGACCTCGTACGGCCAGCAGTCCCGTGGCGATCAAGGCCACCGCCTCCGCGGCGTCCAGGCCGATCCAGGCCGTGCGCCAGTTCGAGGCAACGGCCGCTGCGGGCAGGGTGCCGGCCAGCACGACCAGCCAGGGCAGCAGGGCCAGTCCGCAGGCGACCAGGACGTGCTCCATCCGGTACCAGCGGCGCACCCGCCGTAGGGCCGACCGGCGCTCGACACCATGGGGTTGACGAGTGATCAGCGCACTCATCTTCCCGGGCTCCTCGTGTTCGGGGTTCTCCTTCATGGCCTCCAGCCTCGACCGCGCGGCGATCACAGTCAGTAACGCAGATGTCCGTTCCGGGGTGGCACCACCTACACCCCCAAGCCGGACGCTTACGTCATGGACCGCCCCTGACCTCGGCACTTACCGTTCCCTCATACACATAACCGCCGCTTGCGGCGCGTGATCCAGTGGCCGTTCCAGGGTGCCGGACGCCCGGTCGCGTTCCTCGTCACCGGGGTTCTGATCCAGCTCGCTGTCCTGGTCGTCATGGCTCTGCCATGGATCTTCTTCGTCCCGCGGACGCTGGCGGCGACCCTCCTCGCGGTTCTCGTCCCGCTCGCGGCCGTCCTGCTGGCCGGGCCGTCGCTGACCGAGGCCCAGCACGCCCGCTTCCGCACCCGTCTCGGTGTGGACATCCCCTCGCCCTACGGCGGGCCGCGTCCCCCGCTGCCCGAGTGGCTGCGTTCCCCGGCGGGCCGGCGGCAGCTCGGTTACCACCTGCTGGTCGGGCCGCTCCTGGCCCTCGGAGCGGTCTTCGTCCTTCTGATGTGGGCCACGTCCGCCGTGGCCGCCTCGGTCTACGTATGGATCTGGCTCGTTCCGCCCGAGCGGCGCCTCGGCCAGGCCGGCTACACCCTCTCGGCGGCATACGCCACCGCCGCCGGAATCGCCCTGCTCTACGCGGCATCCTGGCTGTCCGGAGCCCTCACCCGGCTCGACACCCGCACCGCCGCGGCCCGGCTCGGACCCAGCCGCGAGGAGCAGCTGGCGCGCAGGGTGGAGGACCTGGCCGAGAGCCGGGCGGGCCTGGTGGACGCGGTCGACGCCGAACGGCGGCGTATCGAACGCGATCTGCACGACGGCGCCCAACAGCGGCTGGTCTCCTTGGCGGTCAACCTCGGACTGGCCAAGGCGACGCTCGGTGACCTGACCGAGGACGCCCGCCGCGTGATCGACGAGGCGCACCGGGAGGCGAAGGAGGCGATAGAGGGGCTGAACGACCTGGTGCGCGGGCTGCACCCGGCCGTTCTGGAGGATCGCGGCCTCGACGCCGCGCTCTCGGGTATCGCGGCTCGGGCGCCCATTCCAGTGGGGGTGACGGTCAACCTGCCGTCGAGGCCATCGCCCGCGGTCGAGGCCGTCGCGTACTTCATGGTCTCCGAGGCGCTGACGAACGTGGTGAAGCATGCCGAGGCTTCCCGGGCCGAGGTCACGGTGGAGTGCCTCGACGCGACCCTGGTTCTCGTCGTCAGCGACGACGGCGTGGGCGGCGCCGAACCCGCCGGCGGTACCGGGCTGGCCAAGCGGGTCGCGTCGGTCGATGGCAGGCTGTCGGTCGACAGCCCCGTCGGAGGACCGACCGTCATGACCGTGGAGTTGCCGTGCGCGCCGTGATCGCCGAGGATTCCGTCCTGCTGCGGATCGGCGTGGCCAAGGTCCTGGAGGTGGCCGGATTCGAGGTGGTCGCCGAAGTCGGCGACGCCGAGGCGTTGTTGGCGGCGGTGGAGGAACACCGGCCGGACATCGCGGTCGTGGACGTCCGGATGCCTCCCGGCTTCACGGACGAGGGGGTACGAGCCGCGCTGGTCATCAGACAGCAGTGGCCCGGTACTGCCGTACTGCTGCTCTCCCAGTACGTGGAGGAGCGCTACGCGGCCGATCTCCTGTCCGCCCACACGTCGGGGATCGGCTACCTCCTCAAACAACGGGTCGCGGACGTCGAGGAGTTCGCCGACACCCTGCGGCGCGTGGCCGAAGGCGGCACCGCGCTGGACCCGCAGGTCGTCTCCCAGCTGCTGGTACGCCGCCACAGCGACCCGCTGGACCGTCTCACCCCACGAGAACGCGAGGTCCTGGAGCTGATGGCGGGCGGTCCAACGCCGGAATAGCCACGCAGCTCGTGGTCAGTGAGAGCGCAGTGGCCAAGCACATCAACAGCATCCTCGCCAAACTGGACCTGCCGAAGGCCGACGCGGACCACCGCCGGGTGCTTGCCGTCCTGCACTTCCTCGGCGTGACCTGACGCGTCCGGGCACTCCCCGACGACCGCGGACAAGCGGCGGCTGACCGCTACGGCCTGGTTGCCCACCACGGCCTGGCTGTTCTCCACGACAGTGCCGACCACCGCGCCGTCGCCCGTCATGCGTCCGACCCGAGCGAGCACAACGTCCACGACATCGCTACGTTTCGGTTCATGGGGGAGACGACGTGGAACGGCGTCCGTGAGCGGGTGAAGACTCTGGCTCGTGCCGACAAGGCGCAGCAGGTCTTCGGCGCGTGGGGCAAGTACGGAGGCACAGGGCACCGCTTCCACCTTGCGGATCCGCTGTCGGAGGCTGAGGTGTCCGGGGCGGAAGCGCAGTGGGGCATCTCGCTCCCTGCGGACTACCGGGCCTTCCTCCTCGAAGTCGGTGCCGGCGGTGCCGGTCCGGGGTATGGACTCACCACCCTGAGCCGTTCAGACGCCGGGTGGCTGTGGAGTGACCCCGGCGGCGGCACGGTCCACGAGCGGTTGCGCGTCCCTTTTCCGGGTGGCGAGGAGAGCGTGCGTGCTCAGGCCGAACATGAGCGCAAGGAACCCGTTGAGTCCGACTTCGAAGACGAAGCGGCGTTCGATGTGGCGTATCGGGCCTGGTTGAAGGATGACGAGAGGCTGTCCGACTGGTTCTTGTCCGGCGCTGTATGCCTCAGTCACGAAGGATGCGGCTACTTCCACTGGCTGGTCGTCTCTGGTCCGCAATGTGGGCAGGTATGGCTTGACGAGCGTCCGGGGGACGGAAGGCTCAGTCCCCTCGGCCAGTTCGGATTCGCTGATTGGTACCTCGACTGGGTCGAGAAGACCGAGGCTGTCGTGCGCACTGCTCACGCTGGGTGAACTGCGCGGCGCTCACCGGGGGTGGTTCCCCTTGTCCTGGAAGAGCTCCAGGACGAAGGCGCTTGATGTCACGGGTCTTGGGGCCACGTCCGCGATCAGCTGCGGGAACGCTCCGGGGCTGTACGAGTCGGATCGCACCGCTGCGGATCGACAACCCTCTCAGCAATGTCGGTACCGCCCCTATAGTGAGCTGATCGTCTTCTGTGGCGGATGCGCCGGGGGCGGTTCTCAGGGGAAACAGCCAAGGGGGGACAACTTATGTCCGTTTTCCGTGTGGGGCGGATTCGAAGACGTGCTGCGGCGGGGCTGTGCGGAGCGGCACTGATCGCCTCGACGCTGCTCATGCCCGTGGCGGCGGCGTCTGACGGTGAACCGGCCACGACGGGGACGGTTTCGCCGGCGGAGGACACGGCATACCATCCCGGGCGGAGCGCCGAGTTGGGGGACCAGGGGCGCGTCGAGCTCGTCGACGGACGGGACATCCGGGTGACGGCGGACGCGGCAGGTGCCGCCGACCCGACACGCTACTCCGTCGCGTCGTTGGACGGCACGGTGTCCGTGCGGCCGACCGGGAAGTCCGCGGCGGACCGCCCGACCGCTGAGCTCCGGTCGACGGCGCGCACCGAAGACGCTCGGGGCGTTCCCGCGACGACGTACGCAGCGGCGTCGACGTATGCGGTCAAGCTGAGCATCACGAACGCCGATGTCCGATCCAAGTTGTTCTACGTCTGGGACCGCAAGACCTGGGCGTGGTACGCCGTCGACAGCGACACCGCGGGCGCCTCGTCGACCGTGAAGCTGCCGCCGGGTGACTATTTCTCGGTCGCGCTGCACAACGACTGGCTGGAGCCGAGCTACCTGCTCACCCGTACCTTCTCGGTCGGTTCGGCCGCCAAGACGGTCACCTTCGACCAGCGCGCGGCAAAGGAGACCGCCATCCGCACCGACGACACCACCGCCACCCGGGACGCGTCCGCCGTGTGGATCAGTGTTCCGGGCGGCGACCTGGCGGGCTTCGCCGGTTCGGGGGCCGACAAGGTGTACGTCACTCCCTTCTCGGTCAGTGGCGTCTCGCTGCGCGTGCACGAGGTGCTCGCCAAGAAGGGCGCCTCGGCAAGCGTGCCGAGTCCCTACCGCTACGACCTCACGCACAGCTTCAAGACCACGGTGCCCGCCTCGCCCATCGCGACAGTCCGTGCCTCGACCCTGGCGAAGACCGTCACGAAGGTGGGCGCCCCGGGCACCCGGACCACGGCCTATCTGCAGAGCGTCCCGTCCTTCGGCGAGTTGACGGGCGTGTTCATCGGCTCTTCGGTGCCCGTCGCCGGCTCGGTCACCGAGTACGCCACCGCGGGCGTCACCTACGGTCGGCTGCTGTCCTACGGCACCGGCGAGCTGAGCCTGAACCTCCCGGACCGGACACTGGCCTCTGGAACCAGCGCGGGCGAGACCCTGGGTGCGGCTCCGCTTCAGCCGGTTCGCTCGGAGTGGGGTGGTTCGCAGCGGGACTTCGGGAAGATCCGGTTGTCCGAGCTGAATGCTTTCGGCGACTCGGCCGGGCACACAGCAATCGACGGCCGTGCGACGTACTCGTACAAGCTGACCTCCGCCGACGGCACCACCTACGCCCAGGCCGACGGCCTCGATGCGTACCACTCGCTGACGTCGTCCAGCCTGCCGTCGCTGCAGGCGACGTACACCCTCGACCAGACCGTCCACCGCCGGGTCCCGTACTCCCGGCTGTCCACGGACGTACACAACGAGTGGACGTTCCGCTCGGGCTACGCGGAGGGCCGGGAACTCCCGCTCATCGACGCCAGGTTGAGCGTTCCGGGGCTAGACGGGTACGGCCGCGCGGCCGCCGGTCCGGTCCAGGTGCAGGCGAGCGCGGCCACGCGTAACTCGGACGCGACGACGGCCAACACCCGGATCACCGGGCTCGCTTACTCCACGGACAGCGGCGCCACCTGGACGGACCTGGATGTCGCGCCGGACGGTTCGGCGACGCTCGGCGTTCCCGCCAGCGCCTCCTTCGTCTCGCTGCGCGTCACGGCCGCCGACGACCAGGGCGGCATCCTCCGCCGCACCATCGTGCGGGCATTCGCGGGCCCGGCGCCCCAGGGCGACGAGAGGGTGGGCGCGACGCGCATCTCGAACGTCGTGGTCAATGGGGGCAAGCGGGTGGAGCTGACCGACGCGCCGCTGCAGGAGTTCAAGGCGAAGTTCACCGCCACCGACCCCTCGGGGACAGTGAGCGGAGACATGTACCTCTACAAGGGTTCGTACGACACCCCCGATGCCGTCCTCCACGGCACTTGGCCGGCGGCCTGCGCCAAGGTCAACGCGACCACCTCCACCTGCGAGGCGCACTTCGCCTATATCCAGCCGCGCTGGACCCTGGGCCGCAATTCTCTGGCCGGCACCTGGAAGTTGGCTGCCTGGGCCGAGTCCGCGGACGGCACGAGCCACGCCGACCTGCACGCTGCCAAGTCGGTCTCCGTCGTGCGGGACGCGACGCTGACGGCCAACGCGGCTCCCGAACCGGTGGCCAAGGGCAAGACCCTCACCATCACCGGCAAGCTCTCCCGCGTGGACTGGGAGACGCGCGGCGGCTACCACGGCTACGCCGGCCAGGCGGTGAAGCTGCAGTTCCGTAAGAAGGGGACGTCCACGTACACGACCGTGAAGACGGTCACGACGAGCAGCACAGGAAACCTGAAGACCACGGCGAAGGCGTCGACGGACGGCTACTGGCGGTACGCCTTCATCGGCACGTCGACCACCGCACCCGCCACCGCCGCGGGTGACTACGTCGACGTCCGCTGACCTCACCGACCCCGCCGGGTTCCCACTCCACGAGTCGGAACCCGGCGACAGCCCTCACTTGAGTGGTGACGCCCACCGACAGACACTGATCACCTTGTGCCGACGTAGCTGCTGGCGGCCTTGGCGGAAGCTGCACTCAGACGTGGACTCGCGAATGGTTGGTGACGTATTCGAAGGAGTCGCGGGCGTGGCGCCGTCCAAGCTCTTCCAACTCGATGTGGCTCCAGCGGTCGGCAGCGGCCTGTACGTCGACCAGATCCCTGGTCAGTCCGCGGTCGGCCAGTGCGCGAACCTTGGTGCCGACGACATCTTCGAGGGACAGCACCAGCCCGTGCTCGGTGTGCACAGGGGGCCGCCAAAGTGTCTCCTTGAGGACGTCGGCCTCGCACTCCTCACCGCTGGCGGGATCGGTGACGATGAGCCGCGCCGACAGCGGATCTGTCTCCAGAGCTCTCACGCGCCATCCACGCTCTTCCAGGCCGGTGCGCATGGCAGTGGCGATCCTCCATGCGCTCCGGGTTCTCGGTTGCGACATCGAGATCCTGACTGAGCCCGTTCACCTACAGGCGACGGTGCAGTTCCGTGAGGTTCACGCAGCGGCCTGGGCTTCGTGAGCCAGCTCGGCGAAGGAGGTCTCCCACACCTCCCGGACATCACGGCTGACCAGTGTGCGCAATGTGGGCCATAGGCTGACCAGAAGGTTGCGATTGAGGAACCGGACCAGATCGTCTTGCAGTCCCTCGGCCAGGACGATCCGGGAGTAGCTCATCCGCAGCCGCGGCTGATCGAGATCGAACGTGGCCAGCCCCGACCACGCCAGATGCAGCGGCAAGGTCACTGCGCCGTACTGAGGGCCGACGAGCCCGGAGAGCGCGGCAGGCGCACGCCGAGCGAAGTTGACACGGCGAAGATCAGAGAGGCCGGGCCGTGTTGCCGTACGTCGATTATCCAGGAAGAGCCTGCGGTGAGGATCTTGAGCCGCAGACTGGCGCAAGCCCTTCTCAGGTAGCCCATTAACAAGCAATTTTCTTCACCTCATGGTGATTGGCAACCAATGGGGGCGGCGGTAGGGTAAAAGAGCTGTTCAGCGCCTTGATGGTCCCTGAAAATCTGAAGCGCGACCTATGCGTCCAGCTTAGCTGTCGATGTGCGCACCCTCGGTGCGCTGATTGACGCTCCCGCTGTCGCCTCTCTACCGTTCCTTCATCGAGAGCAACCAGGACGGTGTACGGGGGTTTCATGGACGGCACGGGTCTCAGCGACGATCGCCTGCTGTCGAGGGCCGAACTTGCGGAGCTGGCCGGGGTGATGCGGCCGGCTGTCACCAACTGGCAACGTCGGTATGAGGATTATCCGGAGCCGGTCAGGACGGGGGAAACGGAACTATTCAGTCTACGGGCGGTCCTCCGCTGGCTCGACTCCCGTCAGATCCCGTCACGTGCGCGTGCGTCCGACGAGCCGATCGGGTTCACCTATGCCGACCGTATGCGGCGGAACCTCGTCGCGTCGGACGGTGCCCGTCAGGGAGCCGCCGCGCTGAGCGGTGAGGCAGCAGGCAGCGGTCCGTTGAGCGACGAAGAAGAGCGTGCGCGGCAACTTGCACAACTGCTGGGACCGATGGCCGACGCCGTGCGCGGCGGCGCATCGATGACGGACTACCTTGCCCTACTCCTCTCCCTCGTCTTTCTTCAAGTGAGCGGAAGCCCGCGCTCGGTGTCGCTCCCACGTCCGGTGCGGGCTCGATCCAGGACTGCCACGGCGGCGTTGTTGCAGGAGATCGGGGAGGCAGCCGACGAGGCACTGCGCCTGCGCGGTGTGCCGCCGGGCATGCGGACAGCCATCGTCAGGCTGGAACCTCGAGAGTACGGGGATGTTGTCGAGGTGGTCCGCCTGACCGACGGCTTGGGGATCGACGAGTTCCGACAACTGGTGGATGAATTCGGCTCCCGAGCCGCGCTTCCCAGCGGAGAGTTCTTCACCCCACGTGCCGTGGTGCGGCTGATGCGGGACGCCGCCATAGGGGACGAGGACTCCGCGCGACGAGTCTACGACCCGTATGCGCGCGCAGGCGAGATGCTTGACGGAGTCGCTGAACGCCTCGGTGGAGTCGTGCCTTTGACTCTGCGTGGTGAGAGCCCGCAGCGCGGCACACTTCGGCTCGCCGGAATGAACCTCGCGCTGCACGGTATCCCGGTCGAACTGGAAGCCGGCACCGCGGCCCCATGGAACGAACGTGCCTGGCCGAAGGGCCACCGGGCCGACCTAATTCTGACCAATCCGCCTTTCAACGCTCACGGGGCCGTGCCGAAGCCGCGTGAGGGCATCGACTGGCCGTACGGACCGCCTCCCCCCGGTAGTCCTGCCTTCGCCTGGCTCCAGCACGTCCTGGTGTCACTCAAGGACGAGGGCCGTGCAGGTGTGGTGATGCCGGTCAGCGCGGGCACCTCCACAGACGTCCGGGAGCGGGAGATCCGGAGCAGGCTGGTGGAGGATGGCGCCGTCGAATGCATTGTCGCGTTGCCGCCTCAGCTCTTTTCCGGGGCACAGGTGTCCGTCTGCTTGTGGTTCTTGCGGAGTTCCGCGGCGGTGCGCGAGGAGATCCTTTTCGTGGACGCCCGGGACCTGGGTGACAAGGCGACTCGCGGACCCCGAGTTCTCTCCGACGAACACGTCGGAGCTGTCACGAAAACCGTTCAGGCGTGGCGACGAGGGACCGGATTCCGCATCGGTCGGCAGAGCGCGGGCCATCTCGCGGTCGCTGCTCCGCTGGAGGCGGTGCGGGCTGCCGGTTACTCGCTCAGTCCCGCCGACTATGTGGACAGATGGATGTCCACGGCGTCACCGGCTGATGCGGTTACCGAGGCAGCAGCCACGGAGCGGGAGCTCGCCGAGGCGAGGCGTCGAACGAAAGCCGTGGACGGCGCGGTCGATGCGCTCTCGTACGGCCCCTTGCCGTCAGCCACCGTGCGCTCGTACGACGGACTGCCTCATGACTGGCGTCGGGTCCCGCTGGGAGAACTGGTCGATATCATGGCTGGTCCGTCCTACACACGTCTGCCGGCCGAGGTTCGCTCCGCGGCAGGCGATCTCCGTGTCGTGATGCCCAAGCACCTGCGTGAGGGTCGTATCGACGATCGTGGCATGGAGAAAGTAAGCGTGGATGTCGCCCGCGCACTGGCAAGGTTCCGTCTCAGCCCCGGAGACATCCTGTGCGTGCGTTCCGGTGCCCAGATGCCCCCTGCCTTGGTCGAGAAGGCGCAGGACGGCTGGCTGTTCAGCACCAACCTGCTGCGGCTGCGTGCCCTGGAGATGGAAGGGGAGCCACTTGTCCTCCCCGGCTACCTGCTCGCCTACCTGTCTCTGCCGGAGACAGCGCACTGGCTCAAGGAGTACGCCCGCGGCACCGCCGTTCCTTCCCTCAGCGCCGCCACACTGGCACTTCTGCCCGTACCGCTGCCGCCTCTTGCCCAACAGCGGCGCATCAGTGCCGCCCTGGATGCCGTGGACGCGCAGATCACCGCGCACCGCGAACTCATCCAGGCCGCGACTCACCACCGCAGCACGCTCGCCGCGCATCTGCTGACCGGCGTCCTGGTCCCCGAATGACGCCCTCCTCTCCTTTCAGTCCGTCCGCGAAGGAAGACTCCTGTGAATGCTCCGCCGTCCGAGCCACGATCCGGAACGAGGTACCTGTGGCTACTCGTGGCAGCGCTGTTCTCGCTCGTCGTGGCTCTTGTCGCCGGGATCCTGAAGACCAGCACCGGAGCCGCATTCGCTGAGGCAGTCCTGTACGGCGGAACCGCTTTTGCCACGTCGATGGGCCTCTGCGTGCTTGTCCTGTCTGCAGCTGGCCAACTCTGAACGAGCTGACGTGCCTTTCGGAACGTCCCACTGCCAGTGCGAGTTCTCTGGTCGGTCCAGACAACAAAGAAGGCTCGGGGCTTTTGACCTGGGCCTTCGGTGTGGAGCGGGTGACGAGAATCGAACTCGCGCTCTCAGCTCAGGAAGCCGCGAGCACTTGAGGGCAGCTCGGGCGCTGACCTGGGCGAACGGCCTGGGCGCTGCCCCATCGGCCTCGGCGGCGTTCACCGTGGTTCCCCGGTGTTGTCAGTGGCTGCCCGTACGCTGCAAAGCGTTGGGTCGGTCTGCTGTCTCAGTATGGAGAGTACGCGACCAAGGGGGGCGGCTCAGAAGAGGCCCCCGAGCCACGTCGGTCCGGGAGTTCGTGAAGCTTCGACACCACCCCCCTCCCAATGACAGCCGCAGAGAGGTCCTGGACCGCGCATGTATCACTTCTTGCGGCTCCTGCGTGCACGCTTCTTCAGTTCGGCCTGGCCACGTTTCGTCCAGTCACCCTGATGGAGGTAGCAACGTGACGTGCCCTTCAGCGTCTTGTTCTGACAGCGACCTCCGGCCGCCGTCGGCCAACCGCACTTCCCCTGCTTCCACTCACCCACGGTTTCTCCCCCTCCCGTTGGTTCGCTTCGCGTCCAGGCAGCCAGCGTGTGGCACGTAGCCGACACAGGGCAGGGCGCAAGGGCGGCTCGTCAGGCGATGCAGGCGCACGCGGGTGAGTACGTCGAGAGTGCGCTACTTATGCACGCTTTCCAGCTGTGGTGGTGGTCTTGAGCACCTTGGATGGGGCCGTTCACCTGCGTTCACCGGTGGTCGGCTACCGCCTTCGGTCCCGTTTGAACGGCCGTGAACGGCGGTGAACGGGACGGAAATTGAGACGGCCGACGGGGCCAGGCTCGCTAGCATCGTGGCTGTTGAGGGGGAGTCATGGCATTGGTCCGCAAGGGCTCACGACGGATCGTTGTCGACGGTACGGCCTACCGCTGGCGTCTGCGTGGCAGACCGACGTACTTTCAGGGCTTGGCCTGGTCTCCGTGCACGTTCGCGGTCGAGCATGCGGACACGCCGGGCATGACGCTCGTGGTCACCACCGGCCAGCCGCATCTGAGCAACTGGATCGGTCGCGAGGCTGAGCCTGTACTGCCGTCCAGCGTTGCCGCAGCTGTTCGGCTTGCCCTGCACATGGGGTGGACTCCGACGGCTGCGGGCTCGGCGTTCCACGTCGAGCAGTCCGCCGGCTTCACGCTCTCCCCCTGAACAGAGCTGATGAATCGGCGGGGCTTGAACTGAGCCGAGAAAAATCAGCCACCGTGGCGCGTGCGTCGACCGATCAGGCGCGCGTGTGACTCACTGCACCCCCATCGGCCTCAGCCATGCTGTCCGCGTGTCCGTCAGCCAGAGCAAGCCTCAACGGCCAGTGTGTTACGACGGTGCGGAGATCCTCAGCTTGGGAGTCTGCGGGCATTTGGGACGGGTAGTTTGCTGAACTGGGAGTTCGCCTGGGATGGGGTCTCATCGCTCTTGGTCGCCTTCACCGTGTTTCCTCGCTGTTCCCCGCTCTATCTGGTGCGCTTGTGGTGCGTCGGTCGGGTCCACTCGGGTCCGGCATCTGGCTCACCTGGCAGGGATGTGCCGCCGTCACCTCACGTCCGTCCTGTTCGTCACCCTCCCCAGCGCTGCCATCGCCGCGGTCGCCACCGCCATCGGACCCGCCCTGCGCGCCCGCAAAGTCACCCACACCGAGACCCACCACCACTACACCGGGCCCGACCGGCGGGAGACCAACCAGATCACCGCACCCGCGTACGGGGTCAGCGCCCGCACCGAGGGCTCTGTCATCCTCACCGCACGTGCGAGAGGACTGCCAGGGCCACTCCCGGATCGCTGACGGTGCGCTAGTGGTGGCTGTCGCCGGGTCCGTGGGGCGTTCCCATGCGCCCGGCGCCGTCTTCGCGGCGGGGGGTCAGATCTCCAGGCCGAACTCGCGCCGCCGGTCCGAAATGGTGGTGAGGAAGCTCTGTGACGCGGCCAGGGAGTCCGCGCGAAGGGCCTCCTCCAGCGTCGTCCACCGGATCTCGTGGATCTCCTCCTCCTGCACGTCGGGACACGCGGGAAAGTCTCCGACGCAGACCCATGCGTGGATCTTCCCCGGCCCTTCGTCCCTGACGAGGCACCCGAGCGAGATCATCTCCCTCGCGTTCAAGTCGATGCCCAACTCTTCCCCCACCTCGCGGCGAGCGGTGTCCAAGGGCGTGTCGTCCCAGGACTCCATCTGGCCCCCGACGGGATGCCAGTACCCGGGATAGCGGCGAGTCCGAGCGAGCAGGATCCTTCCCGAGTCGATCAGGAAGACGAAGGACGTCCACCGGTTGGATCCGTTGGCCCGCTGCTCGTACGCGTGGTCGATGGCGGATAGCGGAACACCGGGATCCGTGATCGCGGTTCGTTCGTTGACCACGGCACTGCTTTTGGTGGGGCCGAGCACTCTTGAGTCGTTGCTGGCCACGTGCTCGGTGGCGACCAGGGTCACGGACCAGGAATCCCATACGGCCTCATGCGGGCCTGTCGTGGTGTGAAACCTCCCGGCAGGAATGTGGAGCGGACTCTCCTGCGGTGTGGCGTCCCATTCCGAGACCATGCGGACACTCGTGGACCTTCCTTCCGGCGAGAGAACGCTGGCTCCGGCGCCGGGTGAGCTCTTGACGGTGAATGAGTCGTACCAGACGGCCGTCGCGCCGTCATCCACGTCGTACATCGCGTGCCGGACACAGCCCACGACGGAACGTGTCAGCAGGTCCCAGCCGTGGCTGTGCACGATGAAGGGGTCGGAGTCCGTTCTCCGTTCTCCGGCGGGCGGCCACAGATGCACGCGGATGCCCCACTCCGGGAACGTGTCCAAAGGCAGGCGGAACACGATGAATCCGTAGGGGTGCAGGTAGGGGGGTGCGTCGTCCAGGAACGTCCGCAGGTCCGGCCACCCTTGACGGGTCATCCACGAGCCAACCGCCTCACGCGTTGGCATAGGGGTTCACCGGCCTTCGGTATGCGTCCAGCGTCAGGTTCAGGAGTTCGTCGTCCGCCCCTTGGAGTATGTCCAGCAGGGAGAGGACTTCTCTAACGTCTGCGACGGAACCAGGATCCAGCTCGGTGGCGGACCGGGGGAGAGGTAACTCGGTGCTCTGGCTGTTGCTCAGCCGCATGTCCTCTTTGGTCGAGTCGTAGAAGGACGAGCCGACCGGGTATTTCAACGCGGCCGTGCCGGCCTTCTCGCGGGTCACGATCACGCAGGTATCGGATAGGTCGATCGTGAACGGTGAAACGGTGGACGCCAGGTACACCCGGCAGTTGAGCCGGGAGAACTGGTAACTCAGGAGCTGGAGCCTGATGATGGTCGCGGCGATCTCCGCCTGCGCGCGCCGGCGGGTCCAGTAGTCCCGCCGGTCGGGGTTCGCGTTCCTCCGGTACTCGGCGAAGAAGTCCATGAGTTCGCCGTTGTCCGGATCGAGCACCTGCACGTTCACCGAGAGATAGTGTCCCTGTCTCTCAGCGCGTCGGAGAAGGGTCGGCAGGACCGCCGATCTGAAATACCGAGCCGTATGACCCCGGTAGTCCCAGGAGTTGGTGGCGCCTGCTGCCTTGTCCAGCTCGGCGGAGATTGACCCGGGGGCGGCGACCTGAACCTCCATCGGTCCCTGCCGCCTCAGGCCGTAGAAGAACACCACGAGCAGGGAGACGCACAAGGAGGCCACCGCGGCCCCGGTGAGCGCGTCGACGATCGAGATGATCGTGTCGCTGAGACTCACCTTGGTCGCCCCGCCCAAGTGCGGCAACGCGAACAGCCTGATGACGATCAGCAGCGCAGCGGCCAGACTGAGCGAGCATAGGTACAGCTTCGTGTTCACGCCTGCCGGGCCGTCACTTCTTCCGGTGCCGTCCATGGGCCCCCCGATCGTTCGACCGCCAACCGGGTCCGCTCCACCGCGTGGATCCAGTGGATTCAACAGTAGCCGCGGGTGGTCCATCAGGAGACTGCGAACGCCGGTGACACCGCCGAGGCGCTGAATGAGGCGCGGCTTGCCTCTGCCGTCCGCCGGGAGCCGTCCCCCCCCCCAGCCGGACTACCGGATCGTCCGGCACGCGCCGCGGCCTTCGCCCTGCCGCTCAAGCACCAGGTGCTCGTTGCCTCGCCGCAGGCTGGCCAGCATGGTTCCTATCCTGGGCTGAGAGGGGCGCTTCACCCCCTGGCCTCGGGCGCTAGTCGCAATCAGCATGGGCAGATTCTGGCGGGTGGCTCTGACAGCAGATCGGGACGCTCACCGGGGCGCGCCGACGACCGGCGCCCTGGCATGAACCCGGCATGCGGTATCTGATCACCGCGGTGACGCGAATCGAACGCGCGCTCTCGGCTTGGGAAGCGACGACGCGTGGGCGGGATTCATACTCTTGACCTGCGTAGATACCTTCCCGCGCGGTAGCGGCGAGGCCCGTGTCGCACCCCTGTCGACCGTGGTTGCCCGCCCTTACGGGCACGGGTGGGGCACGGCTTCGGCCCAGGCGGTGCGGCGGCGCCGTCACGCCCTCGGAAGGAGGCACCTTGCGCAAGACGGGCAAGGCGCGTGCCGGCGTTGTTGCGTGCGGCCCAGGGAGAGAACCAGGGGAGTCACAGGACCTGCGCCTGTCGCGTACCGCGGCACAACGCCGCCTGCCCGGATGGGCAGAAGGCGCATGCCTCATCTGTGGATGGTGTTGGCCGCCGACCACGACACCGACGCGATGCGGACCGTGAACCCGGGGCGCTGTGGGGGTTCTGGGTGAGTCCCCACGAAGTCCGGTGAAACAGATCACCGCCAAGTGCGAGCTGAGTACACTCCGTCACCTGGCAGGGCCGTCGGAGACGGGGCGACGGGGCGAGGAGTGGGGCGGTGCTGGTGACGCCAGAGGCCGGGGACAGGATCGCCGACCGGTATCTCTTGCAGGAGCCCGTCGGAACAGGCGGGATGGGTGTCGTCTGGCTGGCCTGGGACGAGCGGCTCGAACGACGGGTCGCGGTCAAGTGCGCGCGCCTGGAGGACGATCGGGCCACGCGACGGCTCATGGGCGAGGCGCGCAACGCCGGGCGGCTGCACCACCCGAACATCGTGGGCGTCTTCGACTTCGTCGACGAGGGCGCCACCTGCTGGATCATCATGGAGTACGTCCCTTCGCGCAGCCTCGCGCAGATCGTGACGGAGAGCGGCCCGCTCACGCCCGAGGAGGCCGGGTCGATCGGCTGCCAGATCGCGGCCGCGTTGGCGAAGTCCCACGACGAGGGCGTGGTGCACGGCGATGTGACGCCGGAGAACATCCTCGTCACCGAGGAAGGCGTCGCGAGACTGACCGACTTCGGGATCTCGCGAGCCCTGTGGAGTGACGTCACACAGAGCGCGACCTACAGTGTGCGCGGCAAACCCCGCTATCTGGCCCCGGAGTTGGCCAAGGGGCAGCCCGCGGGCGAGAAGTCCGACGTGTTCTCCCTGGGCGCCTCCCTGTTCTCGGCGGTCGAGGCCCGGTCGCCGTACGGGGAGGCCGAACACCTCATGGCGTATCTGGCCCGGGCCGTCGAGGGACACATCGAGCCGATGCGCCGCGCCGGCCCGTTGGAGGAGCCGCTCACCGCTCTGCTGGAGGTGGAGCCCCGGCGCCGGCCCGACGCTGCCGGGGCGCAGAAGCTGCTGACGCGCGCCGCACCCCCGCCCCCGCACATACAGGAGCAGTTGCACGAGCAGTCGCACGACAGCCGTATGCGGGACCCGCGGGACCTCGGCTCCCGCCCGCTCCGGCTGCCCCGACTCGCCCGCCGCCCGCAGGACTCCACGCCCTTCATGCTCCAGCCGTCACGGCCGGTACGCCGACGGCGCCACCCTTGGGCGATCACGGCGGTGGCGCTGGTCGCGGCGGGCGCGATCACAGCCGGGCTCGTTCTCTTCACCCCGTGGGCCTCGAAGGACGAGGGGGGCAAGGATGACAAGGGTGGCCGCACCGGCGCGACCGACGCGAAACCCCTGGCCACGGCGCAGGCCGGTGCCATGGGCGACGAGCGTACGGCGGACCCCTGCGGGCTGCTCGACGCCGCCTCGCTGAGCCGCTTCGGAGGCACCGCACTGGACCCCGACCACGGGGAGATCGACCGGTGTGACGTCCTGGTGCGCAACAACAGCGGTGACGACAACGCGGACGTCCAGGTCAACCTCGACTCGGACCGTGACGACTTCGATGACATCCGGTCCACCCGTCTGGTCGGCGGCCTCACGGTCGTGACACTCAAACGTGACGGGAGAACCTGCGAACGGGCCGTACTGACCACCGACGGCAAGCAGATCCGCGTCATCGGCAAGCAGCTCGCCGAACGGTCGCCCGACCCGTGCGCCATGGCCGACGCCGCGACCGATCACGTGGTCGGCGTGCTGGCCGAGGGCCCGGTACCCCGGCGTTCCTCGTCGCCGGCCGCGAACTCCCTTGCCCTGCTCGACACCTGCACGCTGCTCGACTCCACCGAGCTCAAGCTGCTTCCCGGCGTCGAGGCGGACAACCGGGACCGCGGCTTCGGTTCCTGGGACTGCGACTGGTCGAGCGACGACGGCAACCGCGAGGTGGAGATCCAGTTCAGCCGGGACGACTCGCTGGACGCCGATGACGGAACGCCGGTGAACGTCGCCGGCACGAAGAGCTACTTCATCGCGGACGAGGCCGAGGCCGACAGCTGCACCGTACGGACCCCGCACCGCACCTTCACGGACTCGGTCGGCGACCGCACCACCGAACTCTTCCAACTGACCGTGTACGCCCCACAGCCGTCCAGGCAACTGTGCGACATCGCAACGGAGTTCACAGCCGTCGCCGTACGGAACATCGCGAAGCGACTGCCGGAGAGGTGACATGACCGAGCGGGGAATGGCACGGAGACGGCTGGGGGAACGGGGAATGCCCACTCCGGGTGGCCGTCTGCTGCCCGCCACCCACGGGAGCCTCGCCCGGGGCGCGTCGGCGCCGCTGCCCGGCACCCTCTTCGCGCTCGCACTGACCGGCGGCATCACGCTGGGCCCCGGGGACGGGCGCGAGGTCCTGTTCGGCCGCAACCGGCCCGAGGTACACGTCTGCCTCGGCGAGGACGACCCCCAGGTCAGCCGCCACCAGGGCACGCTCACCCACCGGGACGGCCGCTGGTGGGTGAGCAACGCCGGGCGCCTGCCGGTCCGGTGCGCCGGTGGCCGCCTGCTGTACCGGGGCGAGCAGCCACTGCCGCTCGACACCGGCTACACGCCGCTGTTCGCCGGCGGCTCACGTGGCCGCGAGCACTTGCTGGAGGTCTTCGTCACCGGCCCCGAGGGCGAGCGGCGGCCGGTACCGCGGCACGGGGACGTCACCCGCCCGCCCCGGGTGTGGGTGCTGACCGAACAGGAGAAGCTCGCCCTCGTCGTACTCGGCCGGCGGTACCTGCTGCACGAGCCCCGGCCGCAGCCGCTGACCTGGCGGCAGACCGCCGCCGAGCTCGCGGAGTCGCAGCCGCATGCGGGCTGGACGGACAAGCGCGTCGAGCACCTGGTCAACGGTGTGCGCACACGGCTGTCCCGCGACGGGGTGCCCTGGCTGACCCGCGAGGAGCTCGGCGAGCCGGTGGGCAACGCGCTCAACGACAACCTGATCCGCGCACTGCTGGCGTCGACCACGCTCGTACCGATGGACCTGGCACTGATCGACGCGGCCTGACGCCGCCTGACGCCGACAGCGCGGCCGTCGGCGGAATACGCAGTGCCGCGGTGGACATACGACAGGGCCGCGGCGGTGGCGGCCAGGAGCACCGCGATGACATACATCAATCCAGTACATGGGCTACCCTTGGTACATGTCCATGAAGCGTACGAACGTCTATGCCGACCCCGAAGACCTGGCGATCATCAAGGAGGCGGCCAAGCGGAGGGGCATAAGCGAGGCTGAGATCATCCGGCAGGGGATCCATCTCGCGGCCATGGCGAACCGGGTCTGGGACGAGCCGCTGTTCTCACGGACCTTCGAGGGGTCGGGTCGTACGCCGTCCAAGGCCGAGGTCCGTGACGCGGTCGTCGACGCGGTCCGACACGAGACGGATCCCGGAACCGCCTCGTGATCATCGTCATCGCGGACACGTCCGGCCTCCTGGCTGCTCTTGACTCGACCCACCCGGAGCACGCGGCGGCGAATGAGGCGATCACGGCGGCCGGTCTCTTGGTCATGTCCCCACTTCTGCTGGCAGAACTCGACCACGTGGCCACACGCGAGTTGGGGCGGGAGGCTGCCGTCAGCGCGGTCGACGACCTCCGGCGCTGGATGGGTCGGGGCCGGGTCGTCCTGCCGGAGATCACGGAGAATCACCTGGGTGCTGCCCAGTCCGTCCGTGTCCGTTACCGCGCGCTGGACCTCGACCTCGCCGACGCGGTGAACGTGGCGCTGGCTGCGGACTATGACACCGATGCGATCCTCGCCCTCGACCGACGTGACTTCCGTGCCGTACGCCCTTTGGGCCGCCACAAGGCGTTCCGGGTACTCCCGGACGACCTTCCGCTCTGACGCGAGATCCTCGGCGGCCAGTCTTGTCGAGATGCGCGATGAGCGGTATCCGCATGGCTTCTGACCTGTTCGGATTCGTCGTGCGGGCGCCGTCGTGGGGGCTTGGTCGCACCGCTGTTGACCATGGTTGCCCGCCCTTATGGGCACGCTTTGGGCACGGGCTCGTGCAGAAGGGGGTCCCAGGGCGTTACGCGGGTCCCTCTGCCTTGGCGGGGCCGCCGGCCGTTGTGGCTGCGGCCCCGCTCGGTGTGTGGGTCAGGACGGGTCGCCGTACTGGAGGCCGCGTCCGTTGGTGCCGACGTAGACGCGGCCGTAGGTGTCGGGGTCGCCGGTGATGACGCCGACGCTGCCGATGGCGCCCCACTGGTGGGCCTTGTCGTTGACGCGGAGCCAGGTGGCGCCCTTGTCGGTGGAGCGGAAGACTCCGGTGACGTCCTTGACGGTGCCGATCAGGTACAGGGCCTGGTAGTTGGTGCCCGGCTTGGCCTTGCCGAAGCCGAGGGCGGAGGCGGACTGCACCGTCTTGAGCGTGGTGAAGGTACGGCCGCCGTCGGTGGAGTGCAGCAGTCCCTTGTCGGCGCCGGCGATCCACAGGTCACCGGCGATGCCGGGGACGGCGGTGAGCCGGCCGGTGGGCAGGTTGCGGGCGCGGGCGGTGAAGGTCGCGCCGCCGTCGGTGCTGGCGTGGAGCGTGCCGCCGGACAGTGAGTAGAAGGTCCTGGCCGAGGAGCGGTCGGCGACGACCACGGCGTCGGTACCCAGGCCGCTGACCTTCGACCAGCTCGCCCCGTTGTCGGCCGAGCGGTACGGGGCCTGACCGGCCTGCGTCCAGACGACGGTGGAGCCGTCCGCCGCGAGCGCGACACGGCCGTCCTGGGCACCGGCCACCGGCTCCGACCTGAAGCCGTTCCAGGTGCGGCCGCCGTCGGTGGAGTAGGCGCCGTCCTGCGCGCCGCCACGTCCGACGCGGACCATCAGCGCGGGCTTGGACTGGGCGAAGTCGATGTCGGTGCTGTTGGTCATCATCGGGTTGCTCAGCCGCCCGGAGGGCACCTTGGTCAGGGAGTCGTGCCGGAAGCCGCCCTGGTCGCCCATGGAGGTGATGACGGTGGCGCCGCCGGGCGGGGCGATCGCGTCCAGCAGCGCGGTCTCCTCCAGCCCCCGGGCGCCCATGCTCCAGTGGCTGGTGCCGCCGCTGTCGGAGGCGTTGGCGTCCTTGCTGCGCAGGATGCCGTTGCCGGTGCCGTACAGCACATGCCCGGAGTTGAAGGGGTCGATGGCCAGGGCGGTCATCCAGTGCCCGGTGTGGGTGCCGACGTAAGGAGCGGCGGAGGCGTTGCGCTTCGACTTGTCGGCCAGTGCCTTCCAGGTCGTACCGCTGTCGGTGCTGCGGTAGATCTCGTCCTCGGGCCACCAGCGGCCGAGGGTGGTGACCATCACCGTGGACGGCTTGCGCGGGTCGACGGCCAGACCGGAGAAGCCGTAACCGCCCTGGGAGGGGGAGATGTTCTTCCACGCCCCGCTGCCCGGCGTGTACTTCCACACCGAACCCGCCGTCACGCCGTTGGGTCCGAGGTTGTCGGTGTACGTCACGTACAGCGAGCCGTCACCGGAGAGCACACCGTGCTGCGGCAGCTGGCCGGTTGGCTGCCCGGCGACGGCCTGCCAGGTGCCGCCGCCGTCGGTGGAGCGGTACAGGGAGGTGGATCTGTCGCCGACACCGACGTAGACCGTCTTGCTGCCGGCCTTGCCGTACGTCACGAAGGCGATGCCGGCGCCGCTGCTCGCCCCGTTCCTGACGGGGAACGAGGAGACCTGACTCCATGTGACGCCGTGGTCGGTGCTGCGCCACAGGCCGTTCTTGCGGGTGCCCAGGAGCAGGTTGGCGTTGTTCGCGGGGTCGACCACCAGCCGCTCGCCCGCCCCGCGGCCGTCCTCGTTGCCGCCCAGCTTGAAGGGCAGGTTGGTGCGCTTGAAGGTGCGGCCTTTGTCGGTGGAGCGCAGGATCGCGCCGTTGCCCGCCCAGTCGTTGGTGTAGGTGCCCGCTCCGAGGTAGAGCCGATTGGGGTCGACGGGGTCGGTGGCCACCGAGTCGATGCCCAGCAGGTTCCAGTCCTTCTCGCCGATCCAGTCGGTCAGCGGGATCCACTGCTCGGCCGCGGGGTCCCAGCGGTAGGCGCCGCCCATGTCGGTACGGGCGTACAGCAGGCCCTTTTCCTTCTGGTTGAACACCAGCCCGGAGACGTAACCGCCGCCCACCACCTGGGCGTTCTTCCACCGGTACGGTCCGGACGCGGCCCTGGTCCGCGCCTCGGCGGTCCCGGCCGCCGGGGCCCCGGCCATCTTCACCAGCTTCCACTGCTGGTTGGCGCCGCCGTGACCGGGATACTGGACGACTGCCGCGCCCTGGGCCGTGGAGCCCCCGGAGACCTCCAGGACCTGGCCGCTCCTGCGGGACGTGAGGGTGACGGCGTCGCCGCCGCTCACCTCGTCGATCCGCCACTCCTGGGCGGTCGAGGAGCTGTCGGTCTGCTGCTCGGCGGCTGCTGCCCGGGCGGTCGAACCGCCCGCTATGCCCAGCACCTTGCCGCTGTTGCGGTTCACCAGCTCGTAGTAGCCGTCCCCGGCGGGCTTCAGCTTCCACTGCTGGTTGGCGGTGCTCTGGTCGGTCCACTGCTGGATGCGGGTGCCGTCGGCGGTGGAGAAGGAGCTGACGTCCAGCACCTTGCCGCTGCGCACGGAAACCAGCCGGTAGTAGGCGCCCGCGTCGACCGTCGCGGCCTGCGAGTCCTCCTGTACGAACAGGAAGTACGGCACGACGATGGCGGGCACGCCGAGCGCCAGGCCGGTGGCGGTCCAGCGACGGCGATGACGCCCGCGGCGCCCGCCGTTCGTGGGGTTGTTCATGGGGGTGAGGTTCTCCTTGTATGTCACCGTGTCACCGTGTCGCCGTGGATCCGGCAGGTCAGCGCTTCAGGGTGAGGACACCCGGGCGGTACGGCAGCTTCACGTAGTCGGTGCCGTCCGAGGACGGGTCCCTGCCCTGGTAGAGGAACTGCAGGTTGCAGGGGTCGATCGTCATGGTCTGGTCGGGATTGGTGCGGACCAGGTCACCGTGGCTGATGTCGTTGGTCCAGATGGCACCGCTGTTGGCCTTGCCCGCGAAGGGGCTGGACTCGCTGCCGGCCTGCTCGGCCCACGGGCCGTTCAGGCTGGAGGCCGTGAACGAGCGGAAGTAGCGCCCGTTCGCGCCCATCGCCTCGACGATCATGAGGTACTGGTTCCGGCCCTGGACCTTGTAGACCTCCGGCGCCTCGAACAGCCTCGCCTTCGTGTCGCTCATGACCGTGGTGTACGAGGAGCCGAAGCTGCCCGGGAAGTTCCCGAGCGGCATGGCCGACTTGTAGATCTTGCCGTTGTCATCGGCGAAGAACAGGTACATGTTCTGGTCGTCGGCGATCACGGTCGGGTCGATCGGGGTGCCTTCCGAGCCTGCGGGGAGGCTGCCGGTGAACAGCTCCTTCGGCGCGGACCAGCCGCCCGGGTCGGTGGGGTCGCTGGACGTGCGGTAGCTGAAGGGCCAGGCGGTACCCCACCCGTTCGAGACCAGCACCCAGATCTTCTTGGGCGCGAAGTAGAACAGCTTGGGCGCCACCGCGGACCCGCTGATCCCGGTCTGGGGGGCCGTCGCCATGTCCGACCAGTTCGTGAACGGACGGAACGTCATCGCGCCCCACTGCGATCCGGTGGAGGTGGTCGCGTAGACCAGGTGCTTGCCGTTGTACGTCACGGTGGTGAAGTCCTTCAGCGCGACCGACCCGTTCGCCGGCTGCGCCAGCGGGCCCGTCGAACTCCACTTGTACGTCGACGGAAGCGCGCACGTGGTGCCGCCCGAC
This sequence comes from Streptomyces lincolnensis, assembly GCF_001685355.1. Taxonomy (GTDB): domain Bacteria; phylum Actinomycetota; class Actinomycetes; order Streptomycetales; family Streptomycetaceae; genus Streptomyces; species Streptomyces lincolnensis. Next base: position 5,392,692 of record NZ_CP016438.1, read on the forward strand.
CCGGATGACCCGGATGACCCGGAAGAACCGGACGACCCGGACGGGGCGGTCCACTTCTGGTTGTCGACGGACGCGCAGGAGTACAGCTGGATCTTGGTGCCGTTGGCCTTGGCCGCGCCGACGGCGTCGAGGCACAGCCCGGACTGGACGCCGGTGATCGTGCCGTCGGTGTTGATGTTCCACTGCTGGTTGGCGCCGCCGTTGCAGTCCCAGATGACCACCGCGGTGCCGTTGGTGGTGCCCTTGTTCTTGGCGTCCAGGCACTTGTCGCCGTAGATCTTCAGCTGCTTGCCGGAGGTGTGGGTCCAGCGCTGGTTGGTCTGTCCGTTGCAGTCCCACAGCTGTGCCTGGGTGCCGTTGGCGGTGGTGGAGTTGTTGATGTCGATGCAACGACCGGAGGCAAGGCCCTTGATCTCCCCGGTACCGGTCCCGCCGGTCGTCCCGCCGGCGGTGGCAGCGGGGGCGGCGGCCTTGAAGGCGTCGACGACGGCGGTGTAGGCGGCCTTGGGCTTGCCGTTGTTGTCGAACAGCAGCGGGTTCTCGCCGGTGCGCCAGGAGTCGCTGTCCCGCACGCCCCACACCGTGATGCCGGTGCACCGGGCCACGGACAGACAGGCCTTGACGGCGTCGGCGTAGTGGGTGGGCGATGCCTGGGCGATGTCCAGCTCGGTGATCTGGACGTCGACGCCCAGGGCGGCGAAGTTGGACAAGGTGGTCCGGAAGCTGGACGGCGGGCCGCCGGTGCCGAAGTGGCTCTGGAACCCGACGCAGTCGATCGGTACGCCGCGGGACTTGAAGTCCTTGACCATCCTGTAGACGCCCTGGGTCTTGGCGTCCGACCAGTTCTCGATGTTGTAGTCGTTGTAACAGAGCTTGGCCGAGGAGTCGGCCGCGCGGGCCGTGCGGAACGCTTCCTCGATGAAGCCGTTGCCCAGCACCTTCTGGAACACCGAGCCGCGGAGCTGACCGCCGGCGCCGTCGGCGAACGCCTCGTTGACCACGTCCCAGGCGTAGACCTTGCCCTTGAAGTGGGTCATCGTGGTGGTGATGTGGCTGTTCATCACGCTGCGCAGCGTGTTCGCGTCGCCGATCGAGGAGACCCAGGACGGCAGCTGCGAGTGCCAGACCGTGGTGTGGCCGCGCACGCGCTGGCCGTTCGCCCTCGCACGGTCGACGATCCGGTCGGCGGGGCCGAAGTCGAACTTGCCGCGGGACGGCTGGACGGCGTCCCACTTCATCTCGTTCTCCGGGGTGATCATGTTGAACTCCCGGTCGGCGATCGCGGTGTACGCCGAGTCGCCGAGCCTGCCGGCGGCCACAGCGGTGCCGAAGTACCGGCCCGAGGGGGCCGCCTCCGTACCCAGTGACGCGGCTCCGGCGGAGTTCGGGAGGATCGTCACGACACCGGCGACCACCGCCGCGGCCGAGAGTCCTATCGCCCATGTCCGGCGACGCCGGCCGAGCCGGTGCAGGCCCTTCATGATTCACCTAGAGGTTCGTGCGTGTGTCGCGTCAGTCGCGTCATCAGAGGGGCTTTCTTCGGGGATACGTCAAAGGGGGAAGGGGAACCTGCCACGCGCCGGCACGTCATGTGAGCGGCGGGAAGAGCACCCCACGCATAGGAGGCCGCTGAACGCGCGGTCTCGTAACGGAAAAGTCGCGCCGTCCGGCCGATCGCTCGGTGAGGCATCTCTCAGGCGAAAAGCGTTATGAGCGGTGCGGCACTCAGGCCCAGGCCCTGCGCACGATGAAGGAGGCCTGGCCGGCGAAGGCCTTCGTGCCGTCGGAGCCGTCGAGGAAGATGCCACCGTCGCGGTGGCGGATGACCGATCCGGGATAGTTGTGCGCGTGCAGGGTCACCGACCCGGCGACCGCCCCGGGGCGCGCGCAGAACGTGGCGTCTTCGCGGAACAGTTCGCTGCCGTCGTCGGTGCTCAGCCGTAGCCGCAGGTAGTGATGGCGCAGATAGCGGCCGTCGGCGGCGCGGAAGGTGACGCACCGTGTGTCGGCCAGCCCCCGGACGACCGTGAAGGTGACCCGCTGCCGTGCCTGCGCGCTGCCGGCCGAGGAGACCGGGCCGAGCGTGGCGAAGTCGCCGGCATACGTGAGGTACAGGGCGGGCTGATCCACGGACTCCAGCGAATGCGCGCCCAGCGGAACAGCGTCGGCGGTGGCGGACGGACTCGCCGGGGACGGCCCGGCCGGCGTGGAGTGGCCGGCCGTGGGAGCGGCGGTGACGCCGGGCACCCGGGGCGCCGGTTCGGGCCAGGCCACGTAGGCGGCGCCCCCGGCGATGAGCACGGCGCCGGTGGTGAGGCCCGCCAGCGGATGAGCGGTCGCCGCGTAGAGCTTGCCGATCAGCGAGGTGTGCACACCGGCCGCCTCCGTCGCTGTGCCGACGGCGACAGAGGCCGTGGCCAGCCCGGTGGTGCTCGCGGCCGTACCCGACAGCAGGCCCTTGGCGGCCAGCGCGGAGATGAGTGCGGCAGGGACGGCCAGCGGCGTGAGGCTCACGAGCAGCCGTTCGGACGGAACCCGTTCCGCCGTCGTCGCCGTGCAGAGCGGGCAGTCGCGGGTGTGCCGCGCGATCCGCTTGCGCCACACCGATGTACGCAGACCGTCCCAGCCGACGACGGTCTCGTCCAACTGCGGACAGCGCGGGTCGGCCTCCAGCGCGGCGACGATCGTCCGGCTCACTTCCAGCTGCTCGCGCATGCGTTGCAGGCGGACTCCGACGTGGGCGACCGTGAGCCCCGTCGCGGCGGCGATGTCGGCACGGCTCAGCGAGCCGGCGCATTCCTGCCACCACAGCGAGAGCAGCATCCGATGATCCGGATCGAGCCACCGGGCGGCTTCGACAGCCTGGCGGCGCTCGTCCGACACATGCAGACGCAGGATCGTCACGTCCTCGGGTTCGGCGCGGAGATCCGGTATCTGGCGCGCCTCGTCGATGACCGTGGTCCGGTCGGCGAAGGTGCGTTGCCGGTGCCAGTGGGTATTGATCTGGCGGAGCGTGATCGACACCAGCCACGACCGGAAGCTCTCCGGGGCACGCAGAGCAGGCAGGTCGCGCACCACGCGCAACAGGGTTTCCTGGACCACGTCATCGACGTCGGCATGACCGCTCAGCGCCCGCCCGACGATGTTGTAGAGCAGCGGCAGGTACGCGGCGATCAGCTCCTCGCGCGCCCGATCGTCACCGGCCTGCGCCGCGACGACCAGCCCCGCGTGGTCCCCATCCATGAACGCCATTCCACTTCCCTCTGAGGAGCGATCCGCCGAGTGCGGCGCCTCGCCCTAACGTCGGCAAAATATGCGGACAAAGCCTGCGTCTCGGGTCGACGGGCCGGCTCGTGCAGGCTTGGAGGGCCTGGTACGGCGGGTGCCTTCGGGCAGCCGGCGGCCGACTCGTGGACGGCCCGTTCAAGACCGGCGGTCGAGTCGCCCGCCGCTCGTGGGGTTGTCCATGGGGGTGAGGTTCTCCTTCCACGCTGTTCACCGGAGGAAAGCCGGATCCGCTCCCTTGTCGTCACAGGCTCCTCTCAGGGTTGCCTTGAGCTGGAACCTTTTTCGGGTCACCTCGTGGTGGGGTGGACGCCGATCAGCGTTCACGATGACGTTGCTCCAGACGATCAGCGTTCTGGCACGGATCTGGCACGCGGCGAGTGATCACAGCGGACAGCAAAAGGCCCGGGTCGATGACCTGGGCCTTAGTCGTGGAGCGGCAGCGCACGGTTGCGGGAGCACATGGAGCAGGTCTCGGCGGCCGAACAAGTCGGGACGGAGCCGGCTCGGAGCGGCCCCTGCGGTCTGCGAGGAGGTGCCCGTCATCCGGGTGCGCGAAGGCCATGAAGCAAGCCTGGGCCAGGATGCGCCTGTCGCGCTCCTCCGCTACCTCCTGGCTTTCTTCCGGGGCAGCGGTATCAGCCGTAGTGGCGGCAGGGGGCTCAGCTCATGGTTTCGCCATCTCGGCGCGGAGCTGCGGGAGCACCCTGGTCCGAGCGGTTCGATGCCGCGCAGGAAGTCGCGCTGTGGCATGCCGCCGACGTACATCTGGAGGATCTGGCGGGTGTTCGAGCAGTCCGTGCGGGTGGGGGATGCGGTCGGTGATCTCGGGCTGCCGACGACCGAGAGGGTCGCTCAGGGCTGTGCCCGAGCCGGTCCGTGTGGCCGGGTGGGTCAGTCGGGGCCGCTCCAGTCGAAGGGGAAGTGCTTGCTCGACTTGCCGGAGCGGTCCCAGGAGAAGCCGAATGCATTCGCGTGGTCGACGGTGGCCCGGCCCCATGTGGCGACCTGGCCCGGTCCGACTTCGGCACCCGGGGCGTTGTGGACCTGGACACGCGCGCCGTCCGCGGTGGTCGGGCCGGTGAGCGCCTCTGCGGCTGCTGTGACGCGGCCGGGGACCTCGGCCCGCCAGGCGGCGAGGTCATCGTCTATCTCGACGTGGATGGGTGCGACGTCCATGCCACGCATCTCGGGGTGGAACATCTCCCCGAACCGCGCCGGCCAGCCGCCCGCCTCGCCGCCGAAGACGGCCCCGAGAGCACCGCGTTGCTGTTCGTCGGCGCGTTCGTCGAGGAAGACGGCGGCGTAGGGGTCGCTGTGCTCGCCGGCCCAGACGTTGCCCGTGAAGGAGCCGAGCATCAGGACGTTGAGGCCGTCGAGACGGACGTCGCCGTAGCTGCCCTCCCGGATGTGCCAGACCAAGACGCCTTCGCAGTCGCCGTAGGTCGGGGGCTGGGCGAACGTGCACGGACAGGGGATGGCGCACTTGCACACATCGAACCAGTCGCCGGTCAGATGCCAGCGTGTCGCAGTGGTGGCCTGTTCTGTCATCTCGCTTCCCTCCTGCCGAGCCCCAGGAGGCTCACTCGGAGTGGCGAGACCGTGTGTGCCGAGCCCGGTCCCGGGATCGGGAGACGGTCTCCCTTCCAGCTTGCACCTTCCTTCCCTCATGGGGAACCCGGTCACGGGCAAGGGATCACATGTCGTCCATCGACGGCATCGAGTCCCGCAGCCCGGGAAGCAGCCAGTCCTGGAAGGGTGCGAGCACGGCCAGGACGAGGAATACGACGCCCATGGCGCGGGCGAGCAGGGGGCCCCGGGACCACAGCTTCTCCAAGAAGATCACCACGGCCAGCCCAGCCATCGCTGCCACGTTCATCACGCCCAGCGGAACGAGGACGACCATCAGCCCGGCGCAGCAGCCGGCGCAGTAGGCGCCGTGGTGGAGGCCCACCCGCAGGTCGCGCGCCGGCCCCCGGAAGCCGGAGTAGCGCACCAGGTGGCCCAAGGGGTCGCGGCAGTGCCGCAGGCAGACGGTCTTCAGGGGGCCCAGTTGGTAAAGGCCCGCGAGCAGGAAGCCGACCGAGCCGATCCAGCGACCGGTCGCGGGGTGGTCGTCGACGAGGCTGCCGGTGAACGCCAGCGCTGCGTAGGTGAGCAGCCCGAACGCCATCCACACCAGCAGATATCCGGCGACGAACTCGACGGTACGGGCGGTCCGGGCCCAGCCAGAGGACTGCCGGCCGATGCCCCGGGCCCAGGTGATGGCCACCGGCGCCATGGACGGCAGCATCATGGCCGCCATCATCGTCACCCAGAGCAGCAGGAACAGCGGCAGCGCCATCCCCATCGTGCCGGGCTCGACCCCCATGTCCCGGGCCTGGCCGATCGTCAGCAACCAGGCGGGCACCGCGATCAGGACCACGAACAACCAGGCGGCCGCGAGATCCCGCGTGGGCAGCAACCCTCCACCCGTTCCGGTCGGGGCGACCGACCGGTCGGCTACTGGGGCGGAAGTCCGGCTGTGACGCATCGGCGTGTTCTCCTGCGGCTCCTTCCAGGAGAGCATTTCCTTGCCCTCGGCGCGACCTGGGGCTTCAGGAAGAGCGGGAGACGAGAATCGAACTCGCGTTCTCGCCCACCGCGCACCCGAAGAGGCATGCCCCCTGCCAGAGGCGGGGCACATTGGGCGGTGCCTGATCGGCGCCGGGCTGAGAGGGCGGGGGCCAGGGGCTCACAGGTTCTTGCTGAAGAAGGAAGTGAGCTTGGCGAATGCAGGGGTGACAGCCTTCACCGCAGAACGCGTGACGTCCTCGCGGACTGGGCATATCTCGGTCCGGGCGTTCGCGCGCGGCCTGCGAACTGGGGGCCGTGCCAGTCCAGGCACAGGACGGTGGCGTCGTCTTCCGGGTGGCCGTTGCAGGCATCGGTGACGGTGGTGGCCAGATTGCGCGCGACCTCGCGCGGGTGTTCGTCGGCGGTGTCAAGGATGAGGCCGGGGAGGTCGACCTTCCGCGCTTGGCGTTCTTGCATTCCGTCGGTGTAGAGCACGAGGCGGTCACCGGGGCGCAGGTCGAGGTCCTGCACCTGGTAGGGGCCTTTGTGCGCGGCGACGCCGAAGGGCAGGTTCACGGCAAGGCGCAGTTCGTCGACCGTGCCGTCGCGCAGTCGCAGGGGCCAGGGGTGGCCGGCGTTGACGAGCTGGGCGCCGGTCCCGTCCAGGGCGATGCGCAGCATCTGGCCGGTGGCGAAGGTGTGTCTGCCGTGGTCGAGGAGGGCTTGATGGGTCTGGCGGGCCTGTTCGGCGAGGTCCATCCCGGCGCGGCGGGCGCCGCGTGAGGCGTTGACCAGGAGGGTGGCCATGAGGGCGGCGTCGACGTCGTGGCCCATGGCGTCGGTGATGGACAGGTGCAGGGTGTCGTGGCCGAGGGAGTAGTCGTAGGTGTCGCCGGCGATGTCGGAGGCCGGGACCAGCGCCGCGGCGAGGGCGAACTCGGCGGCCTCGCAGGAGGGGGCTGAGGGCAGCAGCTGGCGCTGGATCTCCGCGGCCAGGCTGACCGAGGTGGTGCGGTTGCCCCAGTGGTACAGGTCGGTGAACCGGCGGTCGGTGACGATGATGTACGCCAACGCGTGCGCAGCCTCTTCCACCTGTTCCAGCACATCCTGTGTGACCTGGGGAAGGAACAGCTCCAGGAGACCGACGGCGTCGCCGCGATTGGTGACGGGCGCGAGCACCCGCTGCCCGCGCTCCCCGTCCGGCGCCTGTACCACTTCCTGGGCGCACAGGACCTCGTCGTAGATGCTGTCGTCGAAGGGAACCTGTTCGGCGCGGCGCTCCTGTCGCGTAGCCGCCTCCTCGCTGACCCGCAGCAGGCGCTGACCGACCACGTCGACGAACAGGAACGACACGTATCGCGCGCCGAACCGATCGCGCAGGTTGCGCGCCACGACATCGAGGGAGGCCATCGGCGTGGCGTCCTCCGCCGCTGCCAGCACCTCAGCCAGTCCGATCCGATCGCGTGCCACGTCAGCCTCCTTTTGGGTTGCCAACGCGTTTTCCCGCTGAAGCGGCAGGCACAGCATGGCTGTGACACATGCCTCAGCCTGTTTGCGCCGGGACGGGAAGGAACCCCGGAGACGTCACCCTCCTGACTGCCCCGGCACGCCTGAGGTGAAGGTTCGGGGGTAGGGGCGTCGCAGCACCTTCGGGTGCAGGGGAGGGAGGTGGGACAGCATGGTTCAGACGGCGGGCAGTGAGGGCGGGCGGTCTCTGGTGGAGAACCTCCTTTCGGTGTCGGGGGCGTTCGAGGGCAGCGAGGACATCGCCGTCGCCCGGGATCTGGCCCGCAGCTTCCTCACCGATGTCCAGGCCGAGCACGGGCTGCCGGTGTCCGGGCGCGCGATGGGGATGGTTCAGCTCGTGGTCAGCGAGCTGGTGACCAACGCCCGCAAGTACGCACCCGGCCCGTGCCTGCTGACGCTGGAAGTCAGTGGCGGCGTGGTGGAGGTGACCGTGTGGGACAGCAACCCGACGCCGCCGGCGATCCTCGCACCCGACCCCTTGCGGATCGGCCAGCACGGGCTGGAGATCGTCATGGCGGTCGGCCAGAGCTTCGCGGTCCACCGCGAACCCGTGGGCAAACGGATCACCACAGCGATCGTGCTGGCCGACGATCCCGGCGGGGACGTCACCAGTCGCCGGCTGTGACGGCTGTCGCCATGCGGACGAGCAGAGCAGGCGTCCTGCCTGCGGCCTCCACCGCACAACGGCTTCCGGCGTGCTCGCGGCACGCCCGCCCTGTGGACCGGGGCGACGAACACCCGGGCTCCAGCGGCGAGGAGAACGAGGCGGGGTCGGTCACAGGTGGGCGTGGATGATGGCGTGACCCTTGCCGCGGCCCAACTCCACGTCACCCTCGAATTGGACCAGACAACAAGTAAACCCCAGGCCATTGACCTAGGGTTTCAATGTGGAGCGGGTGACGAGAATCGAACTCGCGCTCTCAGCTTGGGAAGCGACGGCGCTTGGGCGGGATCTACGCCTCTGACCTGCACATACACTTTCTCCTTGAGGTGCTCGTGGGGGGCGCATCGCACCGCTGTTGACCGTGGTTGTCCGTTCTTACGGGCACGCAATGGGCACGATGCCGCGGATCGGCGGGATCGTGCGTGAGCGTGAAGGCCGATGCCTCGGGTTCGGCTCGCTCGGCTGTCTGCTCCAGCAGTGTCCTCGCGAGTGCAGACACTGGATGCGTAACGGCCTCGCAGGTGTTCCGGATCGCGCGGGCCGGGTCGGGCAGGTCGACGGTCCACAGCCCGACGGAGTCGCCTGTGCTGATGGCCAGAGTGCGTCCGTCCGGGCTGAACGCCACTGCTGCGGGCGAGCGGGTCCGCAGGGTGATTCCGATCTGGAGAGCGGCCTCGACGTTCTCGACGCCGGCCGGCCGAAAACGCCGCCACAGTGCGACAACCCGGTCGTGCGTCGCGCTCCACGCTTCTGTGGCCATCAGTGCGACCACGGTCGTGCCGGCGGTCTGCGCGAACTGCACCAACTGTGGATCCATCTCCTCAGTTCGAGTGCCGAGCCACGGTCTCCTGCGGCCTCCAGCGATTCCTCCAACACCGCGAAAGCGTCGAGGCATTCGCGCCGCAGGTTCGCTGGAAGGGTGGCGGGGAGTCTTGCATGGACCGCGAGCGCTTCGTTACGGACGAGCGCGACCTCCGAAGCCACGACACCGAGTGTGGCCCGGGGACGGATCAGGTCGGCCGCAAGGTCTGCCGCCGAGCATGCCTCGTCCCATTGTTCGGCTCCGCCCCGTGCGACTGCGAGGTTGCGCTGCCGACCGGCCGACCCCTCCGGCTCGCCGTCCTCCACGAGCCCGGTGGAGCCCGCTCGTACCAGAACGGCAACAGAGGCGGAGCCCGCCGAGGAGCCGGACGAGGGGGTCGAGGTGGTACCCGAGACGGACGCCCCGGCCGCCGACAGCTCGTCCGCGGAGCTGCCGGCGGCCCGCTCACCGGACCGGCACCGAGGCCCCCTCGACCTCTCCAACCGGCGGATTCCCGTGCTCACACTGGGCGGAGGGCTGGCTCTGGTGGGCCTCGGCATCGGCTTCCTCGGGGTGCGGATGCGCTGCCGCTGAGCGGCTCGCGACGGCCCGGTCCCCCTTGAGTCGGACCTCCGGCGTCCCCCTCAGGACGCTTGTCCACGCGGACTTACTCGGTATACATACTCGGTATGTCCATCCGCCACGGGCTTCTCGCCCTCCTCGAACGCGGCCCGCGCTACGGCTCACAGCTCCGTACGGAGTTCGAGTCCCGCACTGGTTCCACCTGGCCGCTCAACGTGGGTCAGGTCTACACGACGCTCAGCCGGCTTGAACGCGACGGCATGGTCGTGCAGGACGGCGAGGACGAGGCCGGCCACGCGCTCTACGCGATCACCGACAGCGGTCGCGTCGAACTGCGCAGTTGGTTCGAGAACCCCGTCGACCGCACCAGCCCGGCCCGTGACGAGCTGGCCATCAAGCTGGCCATGGCCGTCGGGGCGCCCGGGGTCGACATCCGTGACGTCATCCAGTCCCAGCGCCGGCACACCGTGAAGGCCATGCAGGACTACACCCGGCTGAAGGCGCAGGCTCTCACCGCCGTGGAGGAGAACGGGGCACGGGAGCGGGACGACATCGCCTGGCTCCTCGTCCTGGAGCAGCTGATCTTCCAGCTCGAGGCCGAGGCGCGCTGGCTCGACCACTGCGAGTCCCGGCTGATCCGTCTCTCGTCGACCGCCCCGGCGGCGGGGCCGGAGCCGGCCTCGCCGGGGGCGGCAGCGGGAGTGGCGGGAATGGGGGCGCGGGCGGGAGCCGGGGCAGAGGAGGCCGCACGCCACCGTCTGTGACGTCCGCCCTGCACGACCGGCCCTGAGCGCCCGAACGACCGGATCCACAGGGCCGATCGGGCCGACCGAGTCCACCGGATCCACGCGACTCACCGGATTCACCCGACCCACCCGTACCACCTGAAGAATCCGAAGACCCGACCAGACCCATACGTACGCACGGCGCCGCCAACGACCGTCCGTCGCACCGACGTCCGGCCGTTCGCCGGCGTACGCCCGAGGGGGGAACCATGTCCACACAGCAGCAGCCCGTGCTGCGTCTGCAGAACCTGACCCGCGTCCACGGCTCCGGCGCCACCGAGGTGCACGCCCTGCGCGGCATCGACCTCGACGTCCACCCCGGTGAATTCGTCGCCGTCATGGGCCCGTCGGGCTCCGGCAAGTCCACCCTGCTCACCATCGCCGGCGGCCTCGACGCCCCCACCTCCGGGCAGGTCTTCGTCGAGGGCACCGACATCACCGCCCTCGGCATCAAGGGACTCGCCGCCCTGCGCCGCCGTAGCATCGGCTACGTCTTCCAGGACTACAACCTCATCCCGGCCCTCACCGCCGCCGAGAACGTGGCCCTGCCCCGCGAACTGGACGGCATATCGGCCCGCAAGGCCCGCACCGAGGCCCTCGCCGCCCTCGGCGAGATGGACCTCGGCCATGTCGCCGACCGGTTCCCCGACGAGATGTCCGGCGGTCAGCAGCAGCGCGTGGCCATCGCCCGCGCCCTCGTCGGCGACCGCCGGCTCGTCCTCGCCGACGAGCCCACCGGCGCCCTCGACTCCGAGACCGGCGAGTCCGTGCTGGCCCTGCTGCGCTCCCGCTGCGACGCCGGAGCCGCCGGCATCATGGTCACCCACGAGCCGCGGTTCGCCGCCTGGGCCGACCGGGTCGTCTTCCTGCGGGACGGCGCCGTCGTCGACCAGACCCTACGCAGCGACGCCGACTCGCTCCTGACCGGCCGGGCGGCCCAGCGGTGACGACCTGGTTCCACTCCTGGCGGGCCGCGGTCCGCATCGCCCGCCGCGACGCCTGGCGCTCCAAGGGCCGCAGCTTCCTCGTCCTCGCCATGATCGCGCTGCCGATCCTGGGCGTGAGCGCCCTGGACCTGACCCTCCGCAGCGCCGAACTCACCCCCGCGCAGCGGATGGAGCGCACCCTGGGTGCCGCCGACGCTCGCTTCTCCGACGCCCGAATGGCCGGCGTGGCCATCCTGCAGGACCCCAAGGGCGAGCAGCACAACCCGGCCGGGGACTACGACTCGCCGGGCAAGTCCTGGCCCGACGGTCCGACCGATGTCACCAAGACCATCCCGGCCGGTTCGACGGTGCTGACCGACAGCAGCGGCAGCGCCAAGCTGACCACCAGGCACGGTCTGCTCCAGGCCGAGGTCCGTGAGCTGGCCGCCGCCGATCCCGTCGCCCGGGGCATCATGCGGCTGCAGGAGGGCCGCTTCCCCGAGAAGAACGACGAGATCGCCGCGACCACCCGGTTCCTGGAGAGCAGCGGGCTGTCCGTCGGCTCCACCCTCACCGCTCGCGGCTTCGACCGCACCTATGTGATCAGCGGCTCGTACGAGCTGCCCAGCGACCTCACGGCACAGCAGGTCAACGCCCTGCCGGGGGCCTTCCTCGCGCCGTACGCCAAGGCGGTCGAGAAGGCCGGACTGCCGAAGCCCGACGTCTCCACCACCTACCTGGTGAAGAAGTCCGGTGGTTTCACGTGGAACACGGTCCAGGCGATCAACGCCAAGGGCGTCCTGGTCACCTCGCGCGCCGTGGCCCTCGACCCGCCCGCCGACTCCGAGGTGCCGCTCTACCAGAAGGAAGGCTGGGCCAACTACGAGAGCAGCGGGGCCGCCGACGCCGCCGCGCTCGCCGCCGTGGGCACGGTCGTCGGCCTGGCGATGCTGGAGATCTGCCTGCTCGCCGGTCCCGCCTTCGCCGTCGGTGCCCGTCGTTCCCGCCGCCAGCTGGGCCTCGTCGGCGCCAACGGCGGTGCCCGCAGCCACATCCGGGCCATCATGCTGAGCGGCGGCCTCGTCATCGGCGCCGCGGCGGCCCTGGTCGGCACGGTCCTCGCCCTGATCCTGACCTTCGCCCTCCGGCCGCTCATCGAGGACTACATGGGGCAGCGGTTCGGCGGCTTCACCGTCAAGCCGCTGGAACTGCTCGCCATCGCCGCGCTCGCCGTCCTCACCGGCCTGCTCTCCGCGATCGTCCCGGCCGTCACCGCCTCCCGGCAGACCGTCCTGGCCTCGCTCACCGGCCGTCGCGGCGTGCGCCGCAGCAGCCGCGTGCTGCCGCTGATCGGCCTCGGCGCCGTCCTGCTCGGCGCGGCCATCGCCCTGTACGGCTCGGTCGTCTCCGACCAGTTCGTCCTGGTCGCGGGTGGCTCGGCCATCGCCGAGTTGGGTGTGGTCGCCATGACGCCCGCCCTGGTCGGCCTGTTCGGCCGGGCCAGCCGCTGGCTGCCCCTCTCGCCGCGCCTCGCCCTGCGGGACGCCGTCCGCAACCGGGGCCGTACGGCACCCGCCGTCGCCGCCGTCCTGGCCGCCGTCGCGGGCACCGTCGCCGTCTCGACGTACGCCGCGAGCAGCGACGCCCAGAGTGTGGCCGAGTACCGGGCCAGCCTGCCGCACGGGGCCGTCGCCGCGCTCGTCACCGAGGAGGGCGGCCGGGACGTCCCCGAGGTCCGCGACGCCGTGCAGCGGACGCTGCCCGTCGACGTCCGCGCCGACGTGTTCCGGATCGCCGTCGGCAAGCCCGGCTGTGCCCCGTATGGCGAGGGCGAGGGCTGTGGCCGCTTCGAGGTCGTCACCCCGCCGGCCAACGAGTGCCCGCTGTGGGTCAGCACCCCCGACGGCTCCGACCCGGCGGAGAAGTACACCAAGGAGCAGCGGCGCGCGCTCGCCAAGGACTGGCGCTGCCTCTCGCGCGACGGCAACGGCGTCTACGTCGAGGGCGGTCTCCTCATCGCCGACGCCCCGCTCCTGAAGGTCCTCGGCATCGACGACCCGGGCGCGGCCAAGGCCCTCGCCGACGGAAAGCTCCTCAGCTTCCACAAGCCCCAGGTCGACCGGAACGGCACCGTCGGCATCAAGCTGATCACCGACCCGGAGGCCGCCGACCGCGCCGCCGAGCAGAACAAGCCGGTCCCGGGCGAGCTGAAGTCCCTCCCCGCCTACCAGGTGCCCGGCTCGCCCGACTCCTACGGACTGCAGAGCGTGTTCAGCCCCGCCGCCGCCAAGGCCGCCGGACTGACCACCGTCCCCCTCGGCGCCTTCTTCAGTACCGACCGGATGCCCAGCACCGAGGAGCGGCAGAAGCTCGACGCCGAGATCGCCAAGCTCGGCAGCGACGTCGAGCTGACCGTGGAGCAGGGCTGGGTCGACGAGAACGGGCTCGTCCTGCTCGCGCTGACCGTCTTCGCCGGCCTGGTCACCATTGGTGCGGCCGGCATCGCCACCGGTCTCGCCCAGGCCGACGCCGAGGCCGATCTCAAGACGCTCGCCGCGGTCGGCGCCCCGCCCCGGGTGCGCCGCACGCTCAGCGGCTTCCAGTGCGGTGTGATCGCCGCAATGGGTGTGGTCCTCGGCTCGGCGGCCGGTGTCCTGCCCGCGGTCGGGCTGCGGCTGACCGAGGGGCGCCAGCAGATGCGCTCCTACCAGGAGGCTCTCGACAACGGCTGGGGCGGCGCCGGTGACGCCCCGCCGTACGTGCCGATCGTCGTCCCCTGGGAGACGCTCGCCGCCCTCCTGGTGGCCGTGCCCCTCGGCGCCGCCCTGCTGGCCGCGCTGGTAACCCGCTCGCGCGGGGCGCTGGCCCGCCGCGCCGCGCACTGAGCCTCCGTTGCCGGACCGTGCACCTGGACGAGGGTGAATCACCCTCGTCCAGGGCGCGGCACTGGCGCGCCTGACAACTGCTGTTTTGCTTACGCGACTTGGTCGACCTTTGCGCGCTTAACGACCAGACAACAAACAAACCCCAGGCCACTGACCTGGGGTTTCTCTTTGGAGCGGGTGACGAGAATCGAACTCGCGCTCTCAGCTTGGGAAGCGTCGGCGCTTGGGGGACCGGATAGCCTCTGACCTGGGCATACGTACTCCGACGTGACGCCTGGGAGCGCACGTTCGCACCGTAGTTGACCGTGGTTCACCGGTCTTATGGGCACGCTATGGGCACGGAGCCGGATTGGAGGCGTGGAGGGCTCCTCCTGGCGGCTGACGGACCACCGAGCTCTGGGAGCGAACACTGGCTGGAAGGGCGCGGTTGCGGGAGCACACGGAGCAGGGCTCAGCGGCTGCAAAACAACTCGGGACGGAGGTGGCTCGGAGTGGCCCCTGCAACGCGGGCCTGCACGGGGTGGACATCGCCGAGGCGATAGAGCGGGCCGACATCGGGGAGAAGGTCTGTGAGGAGGTGTCGGTCATCCGACGGGAGGGCGCGGTGCGCGCCCTGGACCGGGCGACCACTGCCTTTGACTACGCCAACCCCGACGCCGAACAGGCGTGGATTCGCTTCTACCAGCGGCCCCGCCTGGACTCCCTAACGGTCTCCACGTACTCACAGCTTCGCCACCCCGGCCTGGGCCGGGTGGCGAAGACGCCTTGACGCACCTGGGGGACGACGACTACCGGGGCATGGAGGTCGGGCGCCGGTTCGTGGACGCCGCGACCACCACGCCCACGACCATGGGCCGCCAGCGCCTGGCGTCCATGGCCGCGCTGCTGCCACAGCAGCACAGTGCGGCGCGGGACCTTACCGAGGACATCCGGGCCGCACTCGCCGCCTGATCAGCCCTTGGCCGTCTCCTCGCTCACCCACGAGAGGTAGGCGTCACTGCCGTGTGTGACCGGGGTGGCGATGATCTCCGGCGAGTCGTAGTCGTGCACCTGCTTGATGTGCGCCTCCAGCTCCGGGTACCGCTCGGCGGTCGTCTTGTACAGCACGCGCCATTCCTGGTCCGTCTGCACTGCCCCCTCCCACCGGTACACGCTGGTGATCGGCCCATCGATCTGCGCGCAGGCCGCCACCTTGGCCTCCACCGCGCTGCGGCCAGAGCCTGGGCCTTCTCGGCGGCGTCGGTCGTGATCAGAACGGTCAGGCACTCAGCCACAGTTGGTCTCCTTCGGTACGGCGTCCCCGGGACCCCACCGGGGCTTGAGGAACATCGGCGTCAGATCGTGCGTCTGTATGTTCCGCGACGAACTACCTCAGCAGCTGGCTAGGATCACAGTCCACACAGGCTCCTGGGGAGGGACAACCAGATGGAACTGGTACCCGGCGAGTACGAGTTCACCTGCTACGAATGCGACGGCGACGGGTCTGTGCAAGTCATTCGGGGCACCGACGACGATGAACCCGAGCTCGTCTGGGATAGGTGCGACGACTGCCGCGGCGAAGGAACCTTCATCTACGACGAGAAGGAGGCGGCAGAAGCCATCGAGGCTGGCCGCACACCGCTGCGCACGCCTTCCGCTACGTAACGCCTGGCGTACGTCCTCAACCCCCGTACCTGGGTCACCCGACCCATCCAACCGGCTGCGTCGCGCGGAACGACCGCCGCGGCGGCTCCGCTCGGTAACGGCCGGCGGAACGGAGCGGAGTTGCCGAGCCGGTCACCCGTCCGTGAACAAGCCGAGCTGCGCAGCGACCGGCGCGGCCCGGTCCTCAGGCTCTAACAGCACCGGCTGTTCCCTGCCCAGCGGGGGTAGGCGCATGGAGCCGGTACAGGAGACCAGCGGCCAGCCCGGTGCGCGCCATTCGGGGTCGTAGCGGGCGAACTTGCCGTTCGGGATGGCTATGGGCCGCTGGCACACGGGACAGGTGCGGCGCGGGTACGTCACGATCACGACGCCCAGGATGCCCGCCACAGCCGACAGTGGCCCAGAGTGTGGGGAGGTCGTCCGGCTGACGGCTCCTTTACGCGTTGAGCGTTGGCGGTGCCACCGGGGTGATGCGTAGCCCGGTGCCGTGCGCTGCGGACCGCAGCACGTCCGACCAGTCCGTACCGCTCAACCAGCGCAGGCCCATTAGCTGAGCGGTCCACTCTGCGAGGTCGGCCCAGGTACGCAGTCGCTCAGCCTCGATCGTGTAGGAACCGGCTCCGGCATCCGGGTCACACGCCTTGTGGTGGGCCTGCCAGCGAACCCGCTTGGGGCCGTTGTACACGTCCATGAAGCTCCGAACCTTCCGGCCGGGGACAAGCTCGGTCCCGGTCTCCTCCTCCCAGGCACGGAATGCGGTCTCGTATCGGTTGATCTCTCCGTAGTCGATCCAGACGTACCCCTCCTCGTCGTCAACAGGGAGTTTGCAGGCATCGCAGATGATGCTGAGTTCGCGCGCGCTCATGGGGGTGATCCTCCCTCCCGGGCGGCACCGGCCGCAGGGAGTTGGGCTGAGAGGGTCGTGAGGGTGGACGCCCGTTTTCCCGCCGCCCGGCGCAGAAACGGTCCATATTGCGACGCTCGGCGGGCGGTGGCCCGGTGTCCGTTTCACACCACCTTCCGCTGTCGCAAAGCCCCACCTGCGGGGTGGAACCCGGCTCCGCCTGCCGCACGAACTCCGGCAAGGTAGCGCCGAAGTACCACACCCCGCGCTTCGGCAAAGTGCCATCCCCTGCCCGCTCCCTGGAGGTCCGCACCCCCAGCGACCGCCGGCCGGGCACGCTGTGGACACCCGGGCCGCCTGTGGCCGCTCCGCCGTCCCGGCCAGCCTGCACCTGGATCCCATGTCAGACAACGGCAGGCGCGACACCTGTCGTGCGCGCCTGCCGCGTTGTGGCCTTTCAGCCCCGCGGTGCGACGCGGATACGGTTCCCGTCAGGATCGGCTGCGAGGAAGGTCAGCCCGAACCCCGCATCATGAGGCTCGTGAAGGATCGTGACGCCCTTGGACTGCCACTGCTTGAAGATCGCGTTGAGCTCGTCGGGCCCACCGTCGATGGCCAGGCACACCTCACTGGTGCGCGGGACATCCGGTGACAGATCCTCGAACTGGTCAGACCACAGAGCGAGGTCAGCGCCTGGCCCGAGGTCGAAGGTGATGTATCCCGGAGTCTCGAACGAGGGGCTCATGCCGAGGAGGTCGCCGTAGAAACGAGCTGCGGCGGGAGCGTCGTTCACGTAGACGATGGACACGACGGATGTGGTCATGGTTGTTCCTTTTCGCAGGTCGGAGGTACGCATCCACCAGCCTGACCGGGATATGCGACGCATCGTGTCGCAGTTCCTGAAAAGATCGGTGTGTGACCCCAGATCGCTTCTTCTCCCTGATGCTGCTCCTCGCATCGAGGGATGCCGTGACCACACAGGAACTTGCCTCGGCGCTCGGGGTGTCCCTTCGAACCATCACCCGGGACCTGAACTGGCTCCGCGACGCCGGTCTGCCGGTGACCGCACAACGGGGCCGCCTCGGAGGCGTGGCCATGCTGCCCGGGTCCGGGCTCGACCTCACGCGACTCACGCCGGGCGAGCGTGATCATCTGTCGCTCACCGGGCTGGATGAGAAGCAACGTGCGGAGCTCAACGCATCCGTCGAAAGCCAGCGGGCGCTCTCCAAGATCGTCGCTACACAGCCGCGTCGAGTTCATGAGCTCCTGCCGCTCACCGACGTGGTGCACGTGGACAGCCGTCCCTGGCTCCAGGCACGAGCTTCCGGCACGACTCCGGCTTCGCTGATCGGCGCAGTGCGGCGAGGTCGTCGGCTACGGATCGAGTACGACAGCCCACGCGAGTCATGCCCACGCGACCTGGTCGTGGATCCCTACGGACTGCTCGCCAAGGCCGGCATCTGGTATCTCGTCGCCGACTGTGCCCAAGTGCCGCGGATGTACCGACTCGAACGGATCACGACGTGGAAAGAAGTCGACCAGCCACGACGGATCCGCGAGAGCCAGACCCTGGCCACCGTCGCCGCAGCGCTCATTGATCGGTGGGAACACAACCATGCGATAGAGGTAAGCGCCACCATCGACCAGACCCAGATCGAGCGAGCGCAACGGATCTTTGGCCAACGACTCGTCCGGGACGACCATGAAGAATCCGCCACCGGCCACAAGGTAACAATCCGCTTCCTACATCTGGAGGACGTGCGAGCACTACTGCCGTTCGGGAGCACCATCACTGTGCACGACCCCACCGAAGCCAGGGCTCACCTCCGCGACCTCGCCACCAACCTTGCCCACCACTATGCGCCGTCACCAACGTCCTGACCCGCAACACCTAGTGTCAGCGAGCGTTCAAAGATCGCCAGGATGCTGTGATCTCGCGGGCAACGGCGCATGGATTCGGCCTTGGGCGTCGGGGTGTTGTGCCTGCAAGATGTTGCCGTGAGTAAGAAGTCCGAACCCTTCGTCGTGATGATGACCCTCGACAGAGAGACGTCATCCGTGGTGCTGACTCGCTCGGACGGCAAGGAGGCTCGGCAGCCGATGGGCCAGTCACCGTTTGAGAGCACAAGCCTCCTCTCGCGGTTGCACTACTCGCCTGCTCTCGGCGGCTTGCTTGCCGTCACGTGCAAGGGCGATGACATCGCCTTTGAACTGCCTGCTCGTGACCTTGACCAGCTTGAGCGTCGTCTCGTCGTATACCTGGACCAGAACATGTGGCGCCCGGTCAGCGAGGCCCTGCAAGGTGGGGCGACAGTAGAGAGTAAAGATCGAGATGCGGCAGATCAGTTGGCCGAGTGGGTACGGGACCGTCGTATCGTCCTCCCGGCTTCCGCCGGCCACTACCACGAGACGACGAAGTGGTCGTTGGCGGACAAGCGGTACCGTCTCGGCTTGACGATCCTCCAACTCAGCCGGGGATGGCAGATGCGGGATCCGCTTCAGGTACGGCGTGACGAAATCGGCGGGATGTTCCGCGGTTGGCTAGGCCAGGGCGATGACGTGCGAGCGGCGTCTGTATTCACGCTCGCACCCAACTCGCTCCATTCAGCAAGTCGATTGACATCCTACTCACCGCCTTCGGATTTCTCCGTCGCCGACGCTTTTCGCATGGTCTCCCTGACGTCTGCTTCCGCGTACATCGACGTCATGCTCGACACCGAGCGGGTTGAGCCTGGGCCAGAGCCCGGATGGGTCCAGTCCAATCAGCAGTTCAGCGATTGGCTGGATGGCCAGAACTGGGACTCGCAACAGAAGCGGCGATCTATTGACGCCTTCCTGTTCGCCGACCTTCAGCGCGACCTGGCAGAGGGGGCACACGCGGCCGGTCTCTCTCCGCAGGACCTCCAACAGTGGGGGCAGAAGCAGCCGATGGACGGCCTCAGCACATTGCCTGCGACCGGGCTCTATCGCGAAATGCTTCACAACCGCCACCTCAACAAGGGCACGACTTGGCAGAGGAACGACCTCACGGACATGATCTACCTGTCGTGCGCGGCCGGGTATGCGGACTTCGTGGTCTGCGAGCGACACATGCGGGAGCCGTTGGAGCGAGGAGTCAGACGTCTTGGGCTACGCACGAAGGTGTTTCGCCGCCTGAGCGAGGCCGTGGTGGCCGTCGGCCAGGCTTTGGAACAACAGGCGCACGACACCAGTGCTTCCACGAAGAAGGAGTCGTAGGGTCGTCGGCGCCCTACTCCTCGGTCGGTGGGGCATGCTGCGGGTTCGGTGTCCCAGCCGTGTGCAACGAGGCGGCGAGGATCCGGCAAACCTCAACTCGCTGCCTTTGGTCGCAGCCCTCCAAAAGCCGCTCCAGGCGGCGAAGCACTGCCAGGTCCCGCCCGCAACGTGCGATCACGCCCAGGACCACGCATGCCGGCACTCCGAGCACCATCACGGACAAGGTCATGCGACGTAGCCCTTCTTGATGTACTTCACGGCCTCCCGAGCCTTGTTGCCGTACGGGCACGAACTGTGGCGATTCAAGATCACTGTGCGATCGCCGAGGTGAGCCGAGTGACGAGAGAACAACTCGATTGCGTTCTCCCGTGGCAGACCGTCAGCGATGCCGTGAGCCAAGAGGTTTGCGCAGAGGGTCTCCACGGTGTCACCGCAGCACCACTCGATGACAAGATCACCGGAATGATGCGTATAGCAGTTGGCGAACCCGTGCGGCTCTGCTGTCCTGTTCACCAACCGTGGACAACGCAGAATTCGACTCATCAACAGATCGCGCACCCGTAGGTCCGCGCTGCCTTCCGAGTCGCCCCACTCCTCGGCCTCCTGCCTTTCGTCGCGAGAGAGGCCGCCAGGGGCGCGCTTCCAAAGAAGCACTTCACCCTCGCGCGCGGACGGTAGGCGCATTCGACCGTGATCGGAGCGGGTCACGGTGACTTGCGCCGGGCTGAGGGCGTCGTGGAGAACCACGCGGTCCCTGTTCCCTCGGATGCGAAGCCCGGGGACTCCGCGGATGCCGCCGTAGATGTGATCGAACCGTGGCAGGAGCTCACGCAGAACCTCGTCCGCCATGTCGGACTCCAGGGTCAGTTCCAAGCTCTGACCGTCTGGCCCCGCTTCACGCACGCCAAGAAGAGCACCGTTGAGTTGACGGTCCTTGAAGCTGCTTGCCAACGCATGGGCCATGTGCGCTTCTAGACGGCGCTGATGAGTATCGACGGCGTCTGCGACAGAGGATCCCAGATAGACGTTGGCCTGCCGGGCGAGCCTAGAAGCGGTCGAGAGCGTGAGTGACGTCTGGTTGCGGATCTTCTTGGCCAGACGGTTGGTGTTGCGTGAGCTGGACATGCGTCGGCCCTCCTTGTTTGCCGCCCGGCGACGACAAGAAGAGACAGATCGGATGTCCTAAGGCGTACTGACTGCCAACTGCGGTGACTCTCAAGAGCCCACTGCTCGCTCCGGCGCCGGGACCGGATGTAGCGAGACACGCTGCCGCAGCAGCGCCGCACACAACGTACACCAGGATCTTGCACTCCATCCGGAGAATCGACGCCAGGCGGAGCCACCAGGTGCCTTGTCACCGAGCGTACGAGACGCATGATCTGGGTAGTCCAGCCGAATCCCTCACCGGGCAACCCGACGGTCATCGCCTCTAGCCGGTCCCAGGAGGAAGAAATGAATCGCAGTTTGGAGATTCGGGCGTCGAAGATCTTCAAGAAAGAGCAGGGCGAGATTTTATGGCCGTACGGGCTCGCTGTCCCGAAGCAGCGACGCAGTCAGCTCAGCCCGGAACAGTACGAGGAGACTGCTGCACACGTGCGCGTGGCTCAACAGGTCATCGTCGATTGGGCAGAAGACCATGGTCTGCGCTGCAGCGAGAGCGGATGCTGCCCGAAGTGGCTGTTGCGCAACGCCAGCAGGCAGTGTGAATCTGATGCCTGTGGCAAGTACGGTTCTGGCTCTCGCGACGACGAGAGCTGGCTTGATCACCCGGTCTACTGGATAAAGGACGGGCTGCCGGCGGCGATCACGTCCGCGCCGTATTCAGTGAGCGAGGAGGACCGACGTCGCATCGAACAGTGGAAGGAATCCGGCCTCGTAGCGGCGTTCGGCGGACCGGGTTGGTACGGGTTCGGCACGACACAGATCGTCATGTGGCATCCCAAACGCCTTACTTCCGTCTGCCTGGCAGAAGATGCCGATCGGCTCTTGCGCCACAGCAAATAGCCGTAGCGAATTACCCTCCCGGACGTTGTGCAATCCATCCGCGAGGGTGCTGGGCGGACCGATGGTTACGACGACTGGGTGAGCCGAAGCAGACGGCGATCCGTATCGGCAACGTCATGGCGATTGTGTCCGTCAGCCCTGGCCTTGTTGGTGCTCATTTGGAGAAAACCGTCGATAAAGCTCACCACGTGGGTTGAGACCGCTGTCCTCGGGCTATCGCATGCCTTCGACGCACGCGGAGACCGCTTTCGGCAAGCTGGCGAAGTCGGTCTTCAGCGGGCTGAGGCGCTCGACGAGGCTGGACAGTCTGATGGACTTCTGGGTCGGGCAGCGTTCGTCTAAAACACGGGTGGGCAGGACATAGAAGGTCCATTGGTCGAGGTCCAGGGGATCGAGGGTCTGCTTGTCCTGGTGGTGCAGCAGGCAGAACACGTACACGTCCGAGCGGCGCATTACCTCCGCTGAGGTGGCGCCGGTCTGGGCGTCCCAGCCGGAAGCCGGCGCGATGCCGAACTCGATCTTCGACAGCTGGGGTTGTGCCCACGACTGCAGGTAAGCCGCCGATTTCACCTCCACGCGCCACTTCTCGGGCGTACGGATGTCAACGGTGTCCCATTCGGTGCGTGTGCCGATCGCGGCGCCCAGTGCCGTGGCCACGAGGTACTCGGCCAGGACGCCGCGCATGGTGTTGTTGGCGAGGTCGGAGCAGGCCCAGCTCCAGAAGTCGCCGAGTCTTCCCACCGTTTCGCCGTTGGCCCGTATCAGCTCACTGCTGCTGCGGCGTGTGATGGCCAGCGGACCAAGATCGGCACTCATGTGTCCTCCAGACGACGACGTGGGGCGATGCTGATCCTGACAGCAGGCACTGACAACGGTGTTGGGCTCCTGCCCTCGCATAGGGTGCGACGGCTGTAGGCCACCGGATGAAAACACATGACGGGCCTGACCAGGATCGGTCGGGCCCGTCACGCGTTCTGGAAGCTAGTGCTCTGGCCGGACTCTCTCAACGGATTCGCCGACCGTGGCTTCAGGCGAAGGCGAGGGCGCGGAAGGCGTTGCGGACGTCGGTCAAGGGCTGGCGGTCGCGGGTGTAGTAGAGCTTGTTGGTCAGTAGCACTGCCCAGCGCCCCCGTTGGGGCGAGATCCACATGCCGGTGCCGGTGAAGCCGTAGTGGACCCAGATGTCGTCATCGGGGTGGGTGCCAGGGGCGGGGTGCCAGAACAAGCCGCGCGCGGGTTCGAGGGTACCGGTCTGGACGGTCAGTGACTGTCTGGTCCAGGTGGGGCCGAATCCGGCTCGCCCCAGGCTGGTTGAGGTGTCCAGCATGTGGCGCAGGAAGAGGGCGAGGTCGTCGAGGACGGTGAAGGCGCCGGCGATCCCGCACACTCCGCCCAGGAGCCGGGCGGAGAAGTCGTGGGCGACGCCCTTGAGGTGAGTGTCGCTGTCCTGGTCGAGTTCCGTCGGCGCGCATCGGGCAGCGATCTCGGCGGGCAGCGGCCCGAAGCGGGTGGAGGCCATGTTCAGCGGCTGCCAGATCCGTTCCGTGGCGAGCCGATCGAGGCGCTGGCCGGAGAGGTGCTCGGCGAGGTAGCCGAGGATGAGGGCGGCCCGGTCGGTGTACTCGACCGCCTCGCCGGGAGGGCGATGAAGGGCCTCGTGGAGGACGCCGTCGCGCACGTCCTGTGGGTCGATGCCGTAGAGGTTCTTCAGCTGAGCCCGCAGGGGGACGCCGGCGGTGTGGGTCAGCAGCTGGCGGGCGGTTACGGCCCCGAGCGGGTGGCCGGCGACTTCGGGCCAGAAGTCGTTGAGGGGGACGTCGAGGTCGAGCTTGCCTTCCTCCCATAGGGCGCCGATGGAGGACCAGACGGCGACGACCTTGGTGAGGCTGGCGGCGTCGAAGACGGTGTCGCGCCGCATCGGCGTGTCCGGCTCGTCGGGGTCGAGGACCCCGGTGGTGCCGTGGGCGGAGGTCCCGGCGGAGTCGCCGACGGCCCACACGGCGCCTGGGTAGACCTTGTCGCGGACGCCTTCGTTCAGGAGCTGCTCGATGCGGTTGATGCGATCGGTGCGGTACGTCATAGTCTCCCTGTTCGCCGTGGGCATCCCGCCGGGCCAGCGTAGTGAGGTGGGGTGGGTAGGACTGGCGGTGCGATGGTGTGTCGGATTTCAGCCCGCGGCATCGGCGTACTTGCTGTCGGGCCGTCGCCAGCAGGGTCGCTCGCCCTGTTCAGACGAGCTGGCGGCTGAGGTCGGTCAGCGCCTGGGCGGTCGACGAGAGCGGGTAGCGGGCGGCGTTCGCGTAGCCCGCCTGCCTCAGGGCGGGCAGGAGGCCGGGTGTGGTCCGTAGCCGATCCAGGTCTCGGGCGAGGGCGGCGGAGTGAGTGAAGTCGGTGGCCGAGCCGGAGGTGGCGAGCACTTCGTTGAGGCCGGGCACGGGCTGGTAGAGGACGGGCAGTCCGCAGGCTTGGGCCTCCAATGCGACTAGGCCCATGGCCTCCAGGGTGGTGGACGGCATGACGAGTACGTCGTGCTCGGTGAAGGCTTTCCACAGCTGTGGACGGCGGAGCCAGCCGAGGTAGCGGGCTCTCATGCCTGCTCGTTGCAACAACGGGGCCAAGGCATGGAATTGGGCTCGGGGCGCGGCCATGCTCAGTTCGACGCCCGGCATCGGGGCCAGGCTCTTGATCAGGGCCTCGACGCCCTTCTCGGAGGTCAGCCGTCCGGCGTAGAGCAGGCGCAAGTGGCTGGAGGAGGTGCGGGCGGGCCGGGGCGGCGGATCGGTGAGCAGGTGATCGGGGATGCCCCAGGGTATGAGGGTGACCTTCCGGCGGCCGACGTTTGGGGCGAGCTTGCGGAGGCGGTCGGCCATTGCCCCTGTGGGTACGACGATGGCGTCGGCCGCCCTCGCGGTCTCGCGCAGTACCTGCAACTGGTCGCGGTGGGCCTCGGCGAAGATCAGGTCCGTGCCGTGGACCAGGGCGATGCGGGGATGCAGTGGGAGCGCCCGGATCAGGGCGGGGGTGGCGCCGAAGGTGAGGTGCTGTAGGTGCAGTACGCCGATCTGAGCTGGGTCGATCGCGACCGCTAGAGCCTTGCGCAAGGCTGCGACGTAGCGGCCGAAGGCAGGGCCCTGAAGGCATTTCCCGGCCACGGACAGCAGGTCGAGTCCGGCGGGGACGCGGTGTCTGGGGCCCGACGGGCCCAGCATGAAGGCGCGTGCGGGGATGAGAGGGCGGTCGCCGGTGTAGAGGTCGAGGAAGAGCTCGACGCTGCCGCCGGGGCTTCCAGTGGGCAAGTCCAGGAAAGTGGCGGCCATCGGCCCCGTGGTCGGCTCGGGGCTCACAGGACTCCTCCGGGAAGCTCTTCGTAGAGTCGGGAGATGTCGATGCCGTCCGTCGCCGCGTACTTGGCGGGCTGCTGCTGATAGCTGGCCGGTATGCCGTAGGCGGTGAGGAAGACGAGCTTGCCGAAGGTCATGCCCGGATAGATCCGTACTGGTTTGGCGGCGCGGATCTCCAGGGTCCAGCGGATGGCGTGGCCCTGGTGGCCGAGCGGGGCGGAGACGTGCACCCAGATGCCGAGGGAGCCGATGGTGCGATCGCCGTTGAGCATCTGCGCGTACGCTTCCGAACCCGTCCGCTCGTGTGTGACACCGAGGTAGAGCAGCCCGGGCTCCAGCACCAAGCCCGTGGTGGGGATGGACTGCTCGGTGAACGCGGTGGGGACGGCGGCGTCCAAGGCGCCGGCGCAGACACGGATTGTGCCGCCGAGCCGCCAGTCGTAGGAGTTCGGGGAGAGCCGGGCGGGGTCGTAGGGGTCGATCGTGATCTCGCCGGTCTGGATTGCGGCGTCGATCTCGGAGCCGGTGAGGATCACGACGCGACCGCCTCGATTCCCGCTACGTCCTGCCAGTACCGCGATGGCTGCGGGCCGTGGGCGGCCTGGTACTTGCCACGGTAGAGGTCGATGGCGCCGGTGGAGACGAAGAACATGATCTGCCCGATCTTCATGCCAGCGTAGACCCGTAAGGGACGGATCGGGGAGAGCATCAGCGTCCACTGGCCGTGGAAGCCGATGTCTCCGATGGGGGCGGTGATCTCGACGAACAGCCCGAGCCGGCCGACGGAGGAGCGGCCGAACAGCAGCGGCACGAAGGCATTGGAGCCGACCTGTTCGAGGGTGTGGCCGAGGTAGAGCTCGCCGGGCTGGAGTACGTATCCGCCCTGGCCGATCTCGATCGCGCGCGTGGGGTTGGGGCGGTGGGCGTCGATCACAGGGGCGGTGTAGGTCAGCAGCGTGGGGCCGAGGCGGACGTTGTAGCTGTTGGGGTTGACCTGGTCCGGCTCGAAGGGGGTGATGGTCAGACGGCCGTCGTGTGCTGCGGCGGTGATCTCGTGCCCGGTGAGGATCATTGCTCGCCTCCTTCGGGTGAGTCGGCGGTGGAGGGGAAGGGCGGCGTGGTAAGGACGCGGCGTACGGCCTGCCCCAACCGCAGGCCGGCCTGATGCGTACGTCCGCCGAGGTGGCTGTCGGCGAGGTAATCGGTGGTCAGCACGCTGCGTATCGCCGACGGCAACGGCAGGGGTGTGGGAGTGATGACCAAGGGACCGACGCGTTCAGTGAGGTGGTCGAGCAGCTTGTCGCGGCCGTGGGCGTGTTCGTCGGGGAGGAAGGCGTGGACGAGCTGGTTGTCGAAGGGCTCGATGGCCAGCAGGTCGCCGAGTGTCAGGACGTCGCCGAGCGGAGTGGGGCGCAGGGCGGTCTCGTTGAGGATCACCGCGTCCGCGCCGAGACCGGAGTGCAGGCGGCCGGCGATCTCTGTCAGCAGGTGGCGTCGGTCCAACGTGGTGTTGCGGTAGGGCTCGTTCACGGTGCCGATCCGGCTCGTCAGCGTCCGTGCGACGAAGGCGATCCTGGCGTGCAGCACGGCGAGGTCCTCGGGGACCGCGGCCGAGTCCGGGAAGGCGCAAGCGCGGGCGATCCAGCCGCCGCTGACGGGCTCGGCGGCGGCGTATCCGCGGCCGAGTTCGAGGCCCTTGACGACGAGGGTGTCGCCGACGGGCGCAGGGCCGTAGGTGTCGCTGTGGCAGTGGCCGGAGAAGATGACGTCCGCGAACGGGCACGTGGCGGCGAGCTTCAGGTCTTCGTCAAAGCCGGAGTGGGACAACACCATCCAGGCGTCGGCGCGGTGGTGGTGCTCCAGCATCAACTCACGTAGGGCCTGGGCCGGGTCGGCGACATGCTGGCCTGCGCGCTGGCCAACGGGGATCGCGTTGAACGCTTGCGGTCCGATCACCGCGGTCACGGCGACTCGACGGCCGCCGATGCGTTTGATGTGTACCCGGTCGAAGAGGGGGTTGCCGTCGCCGCCGAACACGTTGGCGCACACCGTCATCTCATGCAGCCCTGGTTCGAAGTAGTGCGGCCAGCCGTGGTTTCCCGGGGCGAGCAGGTCGTACAGGCCGGTGAGGATCTCGTGCTCGATCCGGCCCTTGCCGAAGCGGTAGAAGCCGCTGCCCTCGAAGAAGTCGCCGCAGTCCACGATCAGGCTGTCGGCTTTGGCGGCGTGGAGGTGGGTGAGCATCGGGGCGGCCGAGTCGAAGGCGGAGTGCACGTCGGTGGTGGCGGTGATCCGCCGGAGTTGTCGGCTCATGGGGTGACCTCGCAGATGTCGGCGCCGAGGGCGTGCAGCTTGGTGGGCAGGTCGGCATGGCCGCGCCGGAGCTGTTCGAGCCCGCCGAGGGTGGTGACGCCGCGGGCGGTCAGGCCGGCGATGAGCAGGGCGGAGCCTGTGCGGATGTCGGTGGCTTCCACCCCGGCGCCGTTCAGGTACTGAGGGCCGGTGAAGCGGCACTCGGTGGACGAGTGCTCGTGGATCTCGGCACCGAGGCGGGCGAGTTGGGGCAGCAGGTTGCCGTGGCGGCCGGGGTTGATCGTGTCGGCGAACAGATGGGTGCCGGGGCGGGTGAGGGCCAACGCCATCAGCGGTGGTTCGAAGTCGGCGTCCAGACCGCCGGGCGCGAGGGAGGCGACGGCTCGCAGCGGCTTGCCGGTGGGGCGGGCGGCCTGGGCCCGCACGGTGAGCACACCGTCCTCGGTGCCGGCAGGCACGCCAAGCTGTCGCAGGGCGGTGACCAGCGGAGTCACGTCATCGCCGCTCACACCGCAGATGCGGGCGTCGCCGCCGGTCACCGCGACCGCACAGGCCAGGGTGCCGGCCTCGATCTTGTCGCCGGGTACGCGCCAGGCGATGGTCTCCACGGGGGCGGACGGGCGCGGTACGAGAGTCAGGACGGACTCGCTGACGCGGCACTCCCACCCGGCCATCCGCAACGCGCCGACGACGCTGAGCACTTCTGGTGACAGGTTCGGCTGGCCAAGACGCAGCGGCCGTCCGGTGACGGCCGCGCGCAGGAGAGCGGCGATGCTCGCGCCCCGGGAGCGGAAGGGCAGCGTGATCGAAACCGTTTCGGCGGTCCGGGAGGCTGCTGCCTCCACGACGTAGCCGTGGTCGTCGACGGTCGTGCGGTCGCCGAACCGCTCGTAGACCTTGAAGTGCTGCTCCATCCCGCGCCGCCCGATCCGGCAGCCGCCCGGCCAGGGAAGCCGTGCTCGCCCGTATGCGCCCAGCAGCGCGGGTACGAGGTAGTACGAGGCCCGGATGCGGGCGGCGGTCTCGGCGGCAGGTCCCGGCTGGGATTTGTCGCTCGGCAGGATCATCACGGTGTCGGGATCGCTGACGGGGCGGGCCGTGTGCCAGCCGGTCTGCTGAAGCAGGGTGACCATGGTCTCGACGTCCGTGTTCGCCGGAACGTTGGCCAGCTGCACCGAGCGGTTCAGCGCAGCGGCGGCGGCCAGCAGGGGAAGGGCGGCGTTCTTGGACCCGTCGACAGTCACGGAACCGGTCAGCGGGCTGCCCGGCCGGACGGCGACTACTTCGGCGGCGACGGGGGGAATCCGTACGGCTGTCAACAGTCAACTCCTCTGCAAAGGAAGGGGGCGTGAGGTCTGGACCGGATCGCTGACCTCGAACTCGGCCCAGCAGCGCTTGCCTGCCGGCATCGGATCGAACCCGTGGCGATCCGCGAGTGCGGCGACGAGGAACAGGCCGCGTCCGCCCTCCTCGTCCGCGCCGGGCAGACCGACCTGTGGGACGTCGGGGCTGGTGTCGGTCACCTCGATCAGCAGACGCGCGTCGCTCAGGCGGGCACCGGCCGAGATGGGCCCTTTCCCTGCATGCCGTACCGCGTTCGTGATCAACTCTGCGGCCACCAGCTCCGCCGTCTCCAGTAGCTCCGGCTCCAGGAGGGCGCCCCATGCCCGTATCGCACCCGCGAGCCGCTGCCGCGCGGACGCCGCGGCAGCAGACGTGCCGGAAACGGGAAAACGGACGTGGTGCGCTTCCATGAGCGGCCTCCTGGATCGGTGCTGCTCCTCCACGCAACCGCGTCAGGGACAAGCGGAACCAGGCCGTGTGCTGGGGCTGCATCACCTATGCAGGAGCTGCATCACAGCCAATTGCCCCTCGGCTACGCTCGGTTGAGCAGGCAGGATCGGCGACGGCAGGAGGAGCCGTGGCACAGATGGCCGAGGCACAGAGTGAAGCGAGACGGATCGGTGAAGTGATCCGTCAGGCACGCGTGTTACAGCGGCGCTCCCAGAAGGACGTCGCCGCCGCACTGGGGTATCACCAGTCGAAGGTGAGCCGCCTGGAGAGCGGCCGGGGCACACAGGACGTCCGCATGCTGCGCGAGGTCGCGCAGGTGCTGGACATTCCACCGCACCGCCTTGGCCTCGCCGCCGCTTCGAATGCCAGCCCCTCGGACCCTGAGACAGAGGACATGCACCGCCGTACCTTCCTCGCCGCCGGCATCACCGCGCTCGCGGCTCAGCCTTCGCTCGCCGCACCCCATCACGATCTGGTCCAGGTCCTGCTGCCCGGCACCACTCCCGTGGCCACCGGCCAAGTCCTGGGCATCAACGAGCTACGCGACCGGACACGGACCGCACGCCGGCTGTTCTGCACGTGCGACTACACCGAGCTGGAGCGGACCCTGCCGAGCCTGATCGCCGACCTGCGCCGGGCCACCGACGGCTCATCCGGCTCGGCCGACGCGTCCGCGCTGCTCGCGACCGCCTACCAGACGTCAGTGAGCCTGCTGCTGAAGCGAGCCGATCAAGGCAACGCCTGGCTCGCTGCCGGTCGCGCCATGGCCGAGGCGGAACGGTCCGGAGACCCCGTCGCCCTCGCCGCCAGCGTCCGCGTTCACGCTCACGTCCTCGTCCGCGAGAAGCACACCGCACAGGCCGTGAACATCATCCGCCACACCGCCGACCAGCTCACCGGCTCCTACGACCAGCGCTCGCCGCGCTACCTGGCAGCGGTCGGCCTGCTGCTGCTCCGCGGGGCGACCGCTGCCAGCAGGAACGGCGACCGGGACACCACCGAGGACTTCCTCACCGAGGCTCGGGAGGTCGCGCGCTACGTCACCTTCGACCGGCCCGACGCCTGGGCGAACTTCAGCCCCACCAACGTCGCCCTCCACCAGGTCAGCGCGGCCGTCTCCTTCGGGGACGCCGGCATTGCCCTGAAGACCGCCCGCCCCCTCATGCGCCGGCACATTCCCGTCCCCGAGCGTCGCGCCGCCCTGTGGGTCGAGGCCGCCCGCGCCTACAACCAGCAGGGCCGCCTCGCCGACGGGTACCAGGCGCTGCGCATCGCCGAAAGCTGCGCGGCCCAGGACATCCGCCGCCCCGCCGTCCGGGAACTGGTGGCGGATATGGCCGCCCGCGACCGCCGCCGTACGCTGCCCGCACTGCATCACTTCAGCCGTCAACTGGGAGTCCCCGCGTGAGCGACCAGCCCGACCAGCAGGCCAAGAAGCCGTTCCTGTACATCGTCGTGTGCGCTGCTGGGGTCGCCGGCGACGTCGGCAAGCTGATCACGGCTGCTCAAGAGGCGAACTGGGACGTCGGTGTCATCACCACTCCGCAGGGCCTGGGGTTCATCGACACGGAGGCGGTCGAGGCCCAGACCGGCTACCCCATCCGCTCGGCCTGGCGCTCACCCGGCGATCCTCGTCCGCTGCCGCCCGCCGACGCCATCGCGGTGGCGCCAGCCACCTTCAACACGGTCAACAAGTGGGCGGCAGGGATCTCCGACACCCTGGCACTGGGCATCCTGTGCGAGGCGTACGGCATGGGCATCCCCACCGCAGTCCTGCCGTACGTGAACTCGGCCCAGGCCGCCCATCCCGCGTACCGGCAGAGCCTGGAACGACTGCGCGAGATGGGCGTGCTGATCGGCTCGTACGAGCCGCATCGGCCGAAGGCCGGCGG
Source organism: Streptomyces lincolnensis (assembly GCF_001685355.1). Classification (GTDB taxonomy): domain Bacteria; phylum Actinomycetota; class Actinomycetes; order Streptomycetales; family Streptomycetaceae; genus Streptomyces; species Streptomyces lincolnensis. The sequence goes on from NZ_CP016438.1 coordinate 5,423,773, forward strand.
CGGGGCCGACCGCTACCGCTGGGAGGAGGCGCTGGAACTGCTCACTCCCAAGGTGTCCGAGAGGCCGTAATCAGCGCCGCCGTGCCGACTGGGGCTGCGGGGGAGGAGCCGCTGCCGCAGGCTGGACGGGAGTAGCCCGGGCTGCCTCGGCTCGTGGGCTGGGCGGATGGCGTTCGCCGAGGCGGCGGATGCGCCAGGTCAGGGCGCGGGCGGGGCTGCGGGCGTCGTCCAGGGTGCGCTGGCCGAGCGCCTGGTCGAGGACGGTGGCCGCGTTGTGTCCCGCTGCTTCGGCCTCGGCGAGCACGGTGGCGAGTGCGTCCCAGGCGGGATCGTGGAGGATGCGCTCGACGTGTTCGGGGACTGCCTGCTGGAGGTGGTGGGCGTAGCGGCGTTTGGTCTGCGGGCTGGGTGCCCGGCTGGCGAGGCTGGCCAGGACCGGCTCGGCGACCTGCGCGTACGCCACCTGCAAGTGGAGGAGGGTCTGTTCGGCTGCGGCCTCCTGCTGTGCGTGCTGACGGGTGCGGTGCCAGTGAATCGCGAACGCCACCGCGGTGAGCGCGGCATCCAGGAGCATCGCGAATCCGGCCCCGTCCCTGTCCTGGGGCCGGTCACGCCAGATCGCCTGGACGCTGCGGCGCAGGACCCGGGTGCTGTCGAGGTCGGCGGCGATGCGGGAGCGGGTGGCCCGCTCGAAGACGGCGGCGGCCTGTTCGAGTCCGGCTTTGAGCGCGGCCGGTGCGGTGACGGGCAGGAGGTCCAGTGCGGCGCCGAGCGCGATGAGCTGTCCTTGGGCGGCGTGCTTGTCGCCGTGGGTGAGGTGGTGGGGGATGCGTTCGGTGGCGTTGGTGGCCTGGTGCCACGGATTGCCGGGCCGGACAGCCGCCGGTTCGGGGCTGGTGGTGGCGAGGCGTCGGCGGATCTGGGGGAGGGAGAGGTCGGGGGCGAGGGTGGAGCCGGAGTAGAAGACCGGCTCGCCCTTGTCGTTGGTGTCGCCGAGCAGGGCGAAGTTGCAGCCGAGCGCGTCCCCGGACGGGCCGCGCTTGAGGCGCACGCTCACGCCGGTGGCCTCCAGCAGGGCGAAGAACTCGGCCTCGTCGGCCGCGGCGGCGACGGCACGGCGGACCCGCAGGCGCAGGACCTCGCGGGAGGTGGCGTCCTGGCCCAGGCGCTTGGCCTTGAAGTGTTCCTTGCTGGTGGGGCGCTTGGCGGCCGTGCCGTCCCCCGGCTTCAACCGCCTCAGCCCGTAGTCGACCTCGATCTGGCGGGCTTCACGCTGCACGGCGCGCTGGTCGTAATCACGCTTGGGACGGCGGCCGTCCTGGCGTACGAGGGTGGCGGCGATGTGGATGTGGTCGTCGGCGTGACGGACGGCCACCCAGCGGCAGGCTTCCTCGTCGCCTGCGGGGGCGATGCCGGCGGCGGCCACGATCCGGCGAGCGATGTCGGCCCACTGGGCGTCGGCGAGGATCGGGTCTTCGGGTGCGGCACGGACGGGGCAGTGCCACACGGTGTACTTGGGTGCCTTGTCGCCGAGCATCTTCACGGGCTGGTCGAGCTGCGCGGCGAGCTGCGCCTCTACCTCCTTCGGGTCGCGGTGGGGGCTGCGGCCCGGGTCTGGGGCGAAGTCGTTCCACGAGGCCACCAGGTGCGGGTCGATGTGCTCGTTGGCCCGGCCCTTGCCGAAGAGATAGCCGATCGTGCGGCGCGTGGCCTCGGGCCCCTTGCCAAGGATGATCTTCGGAATCAATGGCTCACCGCCCCTTGGCGATCTGGGCGACCGCGGTGTCCACCTCGGCGATGGACGCCTCGACGTGGTCCAGAAGCCGTTGGACGGTGTGGGGATGGGGCCAGGCGCCGTCCTTGTTGAGGTGCCAGGTGAGCTGGTTGAGGTTGTTGCCGACGCCGCCGAGCTGCCGGTTGGCGGCCAACAGCGCCTTGACCATGGCGCGGTAGTCGGCGACGGCCGCAGTGGGATCGTCGGCACGGGCGGCGGCGAGCGCGCACTCGGCGACATAGCCGCCGGGCTGCATGCGGCTCAGGGCGGCGGCGTTCTGGACGAGGGCGAACTCGTGGTCGTTGTAACGGGGGTGGACGCGGCGCTCGCGCAGCTGCTTGTCACGCAGACGGCGACGCGGTGCAGGCTGCTGCGGCACATTCGACGACGGCTCACTGCCCCCACTCCCGGTCGGCTCCCCCGGGCCGACCCACCCCGGCGCCTCCGCGCCGGATGCCTCCGCCTCCCCTGGGGCGGGGGCCGGGTAAGGACTCCTTACCCGACAACTTGCTGCGCGGTTGTCTGGGGCGATGGGAGTCTCCTGCCGGTTGGTGTGTTCGTGGTGTCGGTCGTGCACGAGTGGTTCTCCAGGGTGTGTTCGGAAGGGGAGCTGAGCCGCCGGGGCGCCGACCGACGGCGGACGAGGGCCGTGGCCGGAGCAATTCGGCGGGTGGGATCTGGACAGAGCAACCGAGGTCGGCGCTGCCGGGGCCGGGGCTATGGATGCAGAGAGCGCAACGGGGACCGGTCCCCACAGCGCTGCGGTGCACGGTCCCCAAACGCTTGGGGACGGGGATGCGACGCTCATCGGGGACGGTCCCCCTGACGCATCGTCACGGGGACCGTCCCATTCCCTGCACGGTCGCGGTCCCCGAGGGGGACTGGGAACGGGCTGCTGCGGGGTCGGTCCCATCGCTGGGGACGCTCTGGGGACCGGCGCGAAATGCCATCTGAGCTGCGGTTTAATCGGGGACCGGTCCCCTCTCGGTCCCCGATGCGCCGTCGTCACGGCCCCCGCCATGAGGTGATCGTGATCGCGGGGACCGTCGGGGACCGAGGTTCGGTCCCCGATCTTCGCGGGCTCGGTCCCCGGGACGCGGCCGTCAGGATGTCCTCGTCGATCGCGTGAGGCTCGTCCGGGACCGATCGATCGTAGGATGGCGCAGCTGCGAGAGGAGCGAGGCGGGGCTGCGTCATGCAGCGCGCTGTCGGTCGAGCCGGGCGGTGGCGAGATCGATGCGCGACGGGTGGGGAGTCGCACGTACGGCGTTGCCCCTGGCGGTGCCGTCAGGGTTCGTCCGCCGTTGACGGCACGGGGCACCCGCAGGTGCCTGGCACCACTCGCATCGGACGCTGAGCGCGTCGGGGACGCCGCTGGTGCCGGCAGCTTCGCGCGCGGCGCGGGTCGGACGGTAGCGGGCCAGCTCGGCGCGGACGGCCGGCGGGATGGACGACCCGATCTCGCGCAGGCGCTCCTCGACGTCACGGGGCCGGCCACCGCTGATGATCTGCCGGTACGTCGAAGGAGCGGCCAGACCGGCGGCGACAGCGTTGCGGGACCGGAGCAGCTCGGCACGCCAGGCGGCCGGATCGTCCGGGTCGGCAGCCGGTGTGGGGTCCGTGTGCCGGGCGAGGCGGTCGCGTCGGTGGGCGTGCCACTTGCGGGCGACGTCCACCGGGAGGATCGGGTACGGCGAGTCGAGGACGTGGGACCGTATCGCCTCGCGGACGTCCCAGCCGTGGGCGGTGGCGAAGGGCACGTCGTCGAGCAGCTCCCGCCACTGGGCGATCTGGTCACGGGCCTCGCCCGGGCCGGTGCGGATGGTGCGGGGGTCCAGGCGGCCGATGTAGGCGAGGATGGCGGCGATTTCGTTGCGCTCCAGGGGTGGTTACTCCTTACGATCCGGTCGGTTCGTCGAGGGCGGCGAGCAGGGCGGCCATGTGCGCCTCGGAGCGCGTCATGCCGGTCGTCGAGGTGGGCGTGCCGCCGGGCAGGGCGTAGAGGTTGGGGCGTCCGGCGGTGGGGGTGCGCTCGCGGGCGATCCAGGCGCGCCAGTCGGCAGCCCAGGCTGCAGCGGTGCGGGGATCCCAGGTGGCCCGATAGGTGCGCCACTTCTCGTCGGCGGTGTGCAGGGCGTGCTCGCCGAGTCGGTCGAGGTGGCCGTGGTCCTGCAGCCAGGCCCGGGCGTCGTCGTCGATCTGCCAGTCGGTGGCGGGGATGAGCGGGGCAGAGCTACTGCTGTTACTACCGTTCACCTTCGGTTCTCTTCTGTTCTGGGAGTCGGAATCCGCACCCCCTGAGGGTCTGAATCCGACCCCCCTGGGGGTCGCATTCCGTACCGGGGGATCAGATTCCGGCCCCCCGTCGAAGGCGTCCGCAGGGTCGGATTCCGGTCCCCCAGGGGTCGGATTCCGACCCCCCGGGAGGGTCAGATCCTGATCCCCCTCGGCAGCCTGTTCGGCGAGGAACCGGGCAGCGTCCGGCAGGCGGTAATACGTCTCTCCCCGTGGCCCCTTGCGTCCAGGCAGCGGGACAAGCTCCCCGCCGGCGATCAGCTTGGCCAGTGCGTCACGCACCGCGGTGCGGGAGGCGTTCGCGCGCTTCATGAGGGTGGGCACGGATGCGTACGCGATGCAGCGCCGGTCGATGCACCGGTCGGCGATCAGAGCGAGGACCAGGCGGGCGGTGCCTTTGCTGTGGCTGTGGTTCCACACCCATTCGCGGGCGTCGTGGCTCATGAGGCGGCGGCTCCTAGGTGAGGGCGGGGAGGTGCGGGCGGCCCTCGACGGGCGGTGCGCAGGAAGGGGGGTGGCACACAACCCCGGCCCGAAGGGGCGGAGGTGGGCTGGTGGCGTCGTATGGCCAAGACAGCCACATCCATGCCGCACAAGTCCAGCATTCCGCCGAGAAATCAGACAGCTGACGGCGAACGCTTACGGCGAGCGAGGGACCAAAACCATAAACCCGAATCGCCGGTTGCCGAAATAATGCCCCGTCAGATGAAGCCGGAAGCATCACATCGAGAACCCGTTGACTCCCGCTGCGAGCGCAAGCTACAACACAACATCCCACGTCAGAGCATGTTTATAGGCTGGCGAAGATACCGCCAACCGGATGCTCGAAACCCAGCCCGCAGGTAAGTCCCGGCCGCTGCGCCGGGCGCAACATAGCCGACGATCGCCGGTTAACCAAACCGGCGATTGGAAGCTACAAATGGAGCTATGGCAGCACGATCCCTGGAAATCGGTCCGGCCGGAATACGGACCGCCCGCACCATCGAAATCCTCCGCACCGAACGCGGCCTCGCCCAGCGCGAGCTCGCCGCCCGCGCCACCGCCCTCGGCCGTCCGATGACCAACACGATGCTGTCCCGCATCGAACGCGCCCAACGCCGCTGCGACATCGACGACCTCGTCGCTCTCGCCCAGGCCCTCCAGGTCTCGCCCCTGGCACTTCTCCACGGGGTTCAAGCCGCGTAGGCCCGCCTGCCACCGGCCCGGACTACTGCCCCAAACCGCTTCCCCGAGTAAAGGACGCATCGCCCTTGCGCCGACCTGCAATACCCCCTGCCCACCCCCGCTCTCAGTGCACCGCGAAGGAGGTGATTGTGAATGGCTGACCGCCTCCTGACCGTGGCCGAGGCCGGCGAGATGCTCGGCACGGGCGAGCGCTTCGTCCGCCGCCTGATCGCCGAGCGCCGCATCCGCTACGTCAAGCTGGGCCGCCCGGTGCGCATCCCCGAGAGCGCGGTCGCCGAGTACGTCGAGGCGCGCACCGTCGAGCCGGTCCGCCGTATCCGCGCCCGCTACGGGAAGGCGGCCTGATGGCGGGACGCAAGCCACAGCGGCGGCGCGAGTTCGGCACGGTACGGCGGCTCCCCTCGGGCAGGTGGCAGGCCCGCTACATCGGTCCCGACGGCCAGCGGTACACCGCACCCGAAACGTTCGAAACCAGGTCCGACGCCCAGGACTGGCTCAACCTCGTCCGCGCCGACATCGAGCGCAACACCTGGCGCAACCCGGACGCCGGTGCGGTCAACTTCGAGAAGTACGCCCTGCGTTGGATGGAGGAGCGCGGCCTGGCCGCGACCACGGTCGACCGGTACGGAGGTCTGCTGCGCGGGCACATCCTGCCGACATTTGGTGGCAAGGACCTGGACGAGATCACCCCGCCCTCCGTCCGCACGTGGCGAGCCGAGCGCCTGAAGGCGACCGGTCCCACCACGGTCGCCAAGTCGTACCGCTTGCTAAAGGGCATCCTGCAGACGGCGGTCGACGACGACCTCCTGCGTACCAACCCGTGCCGTATCAAGGGCGCCGGCAAGGAGGAGGCCGACGAGCGCCCCACCGCCACCATCGCGCAGGTCTTCGACCTCGCCGACGCAATGGGCCCGCGCTGGCGCCTGATGGTCCTGCTCGGCGCCTTCGCCTCCCTCCGCCCGGAGGAGCTGGCCGAACTGCGCCGCCATAGTGTCGATCTCGACGAATGCTCCCTGCGGATCACGCAGGCGTCCCCGGAGCTGACGAATGGACGACGCGTCACAGGTGACCCCAAGTCCCGCGCGGGCAAACGCACCGTGTACCTGCCCGACTTCCTGCTCCCCGAGCTCCGCCGCCACCTCCAGTGGTTCGCCGAGAAGGAAGGGGACGGCCTGATCTTCGTCGGCGAGAAGGGCGCCCCATTTCGCCGCTCGACCTTCGGCCGCAAGTGGCGCAAGGCTCGCACCAAGGTCGGCATGCCGGACAACTTCCGCTTCTACGACCTCCGCCACACCGGCAACACCCTCGCCGCCGACACCGGCGCCAAGCTGAAGGACCTCATGGTCCGCGCCGGCCAGTCCTCGGAACGGGCCCAGCTGATCTACCAGCACTCGACGGCGAAGCACCAGCGCAGACTGGCCCATGCCATCGACGCCGAGGTACGGCAGCAGCTGCGAAAGCCGGACGCTGAGGGACGGCACGCCGAGGAAGCGTGACAACCCACGGCTGTACGGATCTCGGTCGGAGAGCTCTTGGCCGGGGTCCGTACGGCAGTAGCCGTGCCGTGACAGCCTCTGCAGCACCGTGCGCCCCTCGTGCCCCCTTGAGGGTTGGCCTCGATTGAGATCAGCTTTCCTTGTATGACTGACAGGGGAGTTGAGGCCGGCCTTGGTCGGCCCTTCTGGAGGGGGAGCGATGGCGGTCAAGGTTCTTCCCGCGTCGCCTGCGCAGGTCGAGTTGATCTACAAGACCGTGGCGCTGGGCGATCGCTACACAAAGACGCTGGGGCTACTGACGCCTCCCGCGTATCGACAGGCGGCTGAGAACGGAGGGCTTCTGGTCGCCGTCGAAGCGGACGAGGTGATCGGCTACGCGCTGTTCGGGCTTCCGAAGAGGAGCGCTCATATACGCCTCGCTCACCTGTGTGTGGCGGAGGAACAGCGCGGCCGGGGTATCGCCCGACTGCTGGTGGAGGCGATCAAGCAGCGGCATCCCCAACGGCTCGGCATCAAGGCCAAATGCCGACGGGACTACGAACTCAGCGACATGTGGACGAGCCTGGGGTTCGTCCCGAACGGTGAGGTGCGCGGACGCGGCCGGGATGGAGAGATCCTCGACGGATGGTGGCTGGACCTCGGGCACCCGGACCTGTTCACGGAGGTGGAGAGCGACGCGCTGCTGGTGGTGACCGTCGACCACGGTGTCTTCGCCGATCTGCGCGGACTCGCCGAAACGGCCGATGCGGAGGAGTCCCGCGCGCTGGAGGCGGGCTGGATGACGGACCTCGTCGAACTCGCGTACACGCCCCAACTGGTCCACCAGATCCGGGACGTCGGCGATACTGCCGAGCGTCAACACCAGCGGGCAGCGCTCCACGGCCTACGCCAGCTCACCCCTGCCTCCGAGGCCGTGGCCGAACGAACGGCTGAGCTGCTAAAGGCAGCCGCGGAGTCGCTTGCCGACCTTCCCGTCGACGCGACACTCCGACGCTGCCTGCACTACGTGGCCGAGACATCGTGCGCCGGCCTTCAAGTCCTGGCCACCCGGAACCCGCTCCTGTCCCGTCTCGCCGACGTGGCTTGGGAAGTCGCCCGTGTCCGCGTCGTATCGCCCTCCACCGTGACGCTCCACGTGGACGAGTTGCGGCAAGCCCAGGTGTATCGCCCGGCCGATCTGATGGGCACGGAGTTCCGGTCGAGCGAGGTGGCACCAGGTGCGGAGGACGAGCTGGTGGCCTTCTTCAACCAGTCGGGCGGCGACGACGGCTCGGCTTTCGCCGAGCGCCTTCGGTCGCTCACGGATGACACGGTCGCGTGGCGTCGAGAGCTGCTGAGGGACGGCCAGGGCCACCCGGTCGCCCTCTACGCATGGGCATTGGACGGTCGGACGCTGATCGTCCCCGTACTCCGAACTGCGGATCATCCGCTGGAAGAGACACTGGCCAGGCAGATTCTCTTCCTGCTAAAGCGTCAGGGGCGCGACTGCGGGGCGGAGACCATCCGTATCAGCGACCCGTATCTCCCAGCTGTGGCCAAGGCCGCCGCTGGGGACGACGGCTTCTTCGAGCACGACGGCAAGTTCGTTGCTCTCCTGGTGGACGTGTGCGGTACGGCAGCCGAGGTGGAGGCGGTGGCCGGCGGACTCGCTCGTGAGCTGACCGTGGAGGCAACTGCCTTGCACGCGCAGATGCCGGCCGAGGTGGCCGCCATGGTGGAGCGCGCCTGGTGGCCGGCGAAGGTCATCGACTCCGAGTTGCCGTCCTTCCTGCTGCCGATCAAGCCGCGCTGGTCCACCGAGCTGTTCAACGTTCCGGCCATGCTCCTGCTGCGCAGCCACGTCCTCGGCATCAGCAGGGAGCACGTCTACTACCGTTCCTCGGGGCGCCGAGGCGAAAGCGTTCCCGCCCGCCTCCTTTGGTACGTCAGCGACGGGGGCGCCCACATGGACGGTCAGATGGTGGTGGGGAGTTCGCGCCTCGACGAGGTGCTTATCGACACACCCGACGCCCTCTTCTCAAAATTCGAACATCTGGGCGTATATGGTCGGGCGGAGGTACAAGAAGCCGCTGATGCCTCCGGCCACGCCATGGCGCTGAGGTTCTCGGACACCGAGATCTTTCCCAAGCCGGTGACGCTGCGGCGATTGAGCTCGCTGGCCAGGGAGCTAGGACTACCGTGGTCGTCGAACATGCTGATCTCGCTGTCGAAGATCAGCAACGAGCTGTTTCAGGCGGTCTACAAAGAGGGGCACCGAACGACGTGAACGATCCGGAACGCGCGATGCTGCTGTCCGTCCACCCCCGCTTCGCCACCGCGATCCTGGCTGGCAGCAAGACGGTGGAGGTCCGCCGCCAACGCGTTGCCGCGCCTCCCGGAACCCCAGTCCTGCTGTACGCGACCGCGCCCACCATGGCCTTGGTGGGCATGGCGCGCATCAACTCGGTTCACGTGGCCTCCCCTAAGGAGGTCTGGTCGGCCCATTGTGCCCAGACGGGAATCACCCGACGCGAGTACGACACCTACATGAGCGGTGCCACTCAGGCGAGCGGCCTCATGCTGACGGACCCTGTTTCCTTCGATGAGCCGGTGTCGCTCAGTGCACTGCGTGCCGGTGGTACGTTCCACCCTCCGCAGAGCTACCGCTACATGAAGAGCGATGACCTGCGCCAAGTAGTCGAAGCGGGACCCGTGGTCGCATCGGCCCTGCGTGAGGTACTGGGCGATCTCGTGCCCGCGTAAGGCGAGCGGGTGGACCGCGGTACGCGATCCTCCGAAGCGATCTCCGGCCGCGATTAGGAGAAGAGCAACGTTGCCCAGGAGCTTCCGGGAACGACGCCGCCGTGGTGGGAACATGCTCCTTGCCGCCCGATCGACCCGGAAGGCCATCCGTCACGACAGTGTGCGGGCGAGGGCATGACCACCTCGCTTACCTCCGTGGGGGCCTGCTGGATGCGAGTGGCCTGGCCTGTGTAGAGATCGCTGAAGCACTCTTGGTGGTCGAGGACGACCCGTGCGGCCTGACCAGCGAGGCTGCGCTTCTCTGCGTACGCCGTTGCGATGTCCAACTGAGTGGCTGCCGAGGCGTCAATATCTCCGAGGTCGGTGGGGAAGCGGGTTCCGAGCTGCAGGGAGAGGACGCTCGGGTCTATGGAGGATACGAGGGGAATCCGTACCGCTTGTGCCTTGTCGCTCAGCGCGCGTGCCTTCGTCCGGAGCGGGCTGCATACGGCTTCGTGCTGCTCCTCTTTCCAGGAGTCCCAGGCACAGGAGCCCAAGCCAGCCAACAGCACCAGCGTGACGAACGCGAGGCCGACACCGACCATCCGCTGCTCTCGTTGGGCTTGCTGCCTTGCTCTCTCGGCTCGCGCCTCCGCCGCCGCTGCGGCTGCTTCACGCTCGGCCCGCGTGGCATGGTGGCGACAACCGCGGCCGATCTCCTGGGCGAGCTTGCACGGCGTCCCGTTCTTTGTGGGGCGCCCACACCGCCGTGCTGGTCGGCGTCTTCGAGAGTGGCTGTTCCTGGCGGACATGTCGCGCATTGTGAACCACCAACTCGCGCTCTCGGGAGCTATTGGCCTAAACTGGGGTGGTTGTGTGTTTCAGGTGCTTCTGACCGGAGCATGTACGCCAATTTCCAGGGGCGCCGCGACTGGTTGCCAGCCAAGGTGCTCCCATTCCTCTGCGACTGCGATCTACGTGGACTATGGGTCTGCGTGCCTCCGTGCTGGAGGCGAACCGGTTAGTCGTACGGCTGCCACACCGATGGAGTGTCACACCGTGTAGGCAGGGGACGTTCCAGACGCGGAGCCTCAGTAGCCGCGTCAAGTGGCTCCTGCGCAACTAGCACGTCGTCCGGGGAGCGGTCCGATAGGGCGACGATCACAGATGCACCGCGCTGCTGCGTGACGGTCATAGTGGCTCGCGGCGCGCAACCGATGTTGATCACATCGTCACGGTAGAGAACCACGACCTGGGAAATCTTCGCGCCCTGTGCCGTTGATACCGCAAGCAGAAGACGGCAGTAGAGAGTGCTGACACTCGTCGGGCCAGCCGCAGACGGCAGCTGAGAGGGCGCCCAGCCGAGAAGCACTCGGGGTGGTGTCGATAGGCGGGAAGCTGAGTGATCGGCTCAACAGGTCTTGCGGAACGGCACGTTCAGTGACCCGAGTGTTGTGGTCGCCGAGCCTGGGACGGCTAACTCGTCGACTCAGGCGGGAGGTTTTGGCGTGAGGCTTCTACCGCAGATCTGCGGTTTCGTGACAGCATCACGCTGTGACCCATCGCGAGCGGATCTCACCAAGGCCCATGTGCGAGCGGGAGGGGTGTGACGAGCAACTCCCCGGACTCCCCGGTTCGACGAGCGAGTCCTCCGCCGTGGGGAGTTCTCGTGCCGGGCGTAGGCGCCGCTTCTGCTCTGACGCCTGTCGCAAGGCAGAGCAGAGGCTGCGTCAACGCCTTCGGCAGTTGGCTCCTGGACACTCCCGCGGCCCGTGGCAACCGGCGCGCAAGCGAGTGGGCCTATCCATGGCGCAGGTCGTCCAGGCGATCGACGTTGTGGCACGGCGGATGCCGAAGGCCGGCGGACCGGCACGTGTTGGCAGTGTCGACGCCGTAATTGATCTGCGGCGAGCGGTGGATCAACTTCTAGCTGACGCGGTAGCGGCTGATCGTGCCGCAGGCGCGACATGGGATCGGATTGCCCGTTCGTTGGGCACGTCAGCTGACACGGCGAGAAGGCGTTTTGGCTAGGAATTCGGGCCGACACACAATCACTACGTCCTGCGGAAGGGCCCGCTGGTCCCCCGATGACCCTCGCGTGGTGGGCCCGTCCCGGGTGTTCTGCAACAGTCCGGCACGTGCTTGCAAGGCGTGCACCGTTGCGCAGGACTCGCCCTGTGGGTGTGGCCGGCGTTGGGCATGACTGCGCGGTGTCCTCAACGCGGGCGCACCACACAGGAGGGTTGGGCTGGTGCGCTCGCATGGGCCTGTCATGCTGCCAGCGAAATGAGTCCTACCGCTGCCAGGTTTCTCCTCCGGCAAATGGTGTGCCAAGTTTATTTTGGCGATTGAAATTATCGCCAGCTTTGTGTCGTGAGGTCCCTGGATTTGGATTTGATGGGTTGGGATTTTCGCTGCCAGGATTTGGATGAGGATCAATTTGTTCCACGCAGAGCTGTATCCTTGCCCTGTTCCACGGATTCCATCGCGTGAGCGGTGGTGTTCGGGGCAGGCGACGTAACGTCGCTCAGGCTGGTCGACATGAAGAAGGCCCCGCGCTCCCCTGTGCGAAGAGTGGGCGCGGGGCCGAGGCGTGGACTAGCTGGCAGGTCCGGTCGCTATAGGGGCGGCCGGACCTGCTGACCTGCGATTACTGCCAGATGCGCAGGGCGTAGTACAGCCCCTGAAGGGACCGCGCTGCCACCGTGACGATCTGAGCAAGCCGCTCGAGCTTCGTCCGCGCCGGCTCGGTCTTCGTTCGATTGAAGATCTTGCCGGGCACCTCATCACCCCCCAACTCGGACTGATCAGTCCGGCCGGGCCTGATCAACTCTGGGGCGGTGAGTGAGAAGACAATATCAGCGAGCAAGGCTCCAATTGAGGTTTGCGCGTGACCCTCGCAAGAAGCGGACGGCCTTCTTTCCGGAAAGCGCGGCGATGCGTCGGCGAGAGCTCTGTGCGCCGCGACGTTGCGTGATTACTTCCCGGCAGGTCTGGCCTCCGCCGAAGGGAATTGATGACTCTCGTCGTTGGCATGATCGCGACTATGAAGCTGCGGGGTCCGCGCAAGATGATCTTGGGAGGACATGCTCCTTGCCTCGCAGAGACCGCGAGCACAACGGTGCTCGGTAGACGTACCGGTCACCGGTCTGGGCTTTTCGCACCGACGCAGCGGCTGCCGAGCACGATGACGGCGGAGGCCATGGGTGGCTGGCCGGCCTCCGCCCTGCAAGGACCTGGGGCAGCATGCCCGTCACAACACCGACCCCGTGCCGCAGACGGCGGCGGCAGAGCTGCCCGACTGACCTGGGGAAGGTGACTGGCCGCCACATATGCGGGAACGGCGCGTATACGGCAGCCCTCCCCGCAGGCCGTGCACTTCGCCGTGGTGCCAATCCCCAGTGCTGGGTTCCATGGGCAGACCGCCGAGATTTCTTTGTCGGAACGCTGCTTTGCCGGGGCCGAGAGGTGAAGCTGTCCTTTGATCCGCAAGGAGCCACCTCATGACCGCTGAAGGCATCGCGTCTCACGTGCTGCGACCGGAAGCTCCTGTACCTGACAGTCTTGTACGGGTGCCCTGCACTCTTCCCGAAGTCGACATCGATCTCGTGCTGCGAACCGCACGGTTTCTGCAGACCGCCCAGGGCTCGGAAAGCCCGTCAGCCGGCGTCGATGTGGAAGCCGTGATCCCGGTGGACTGGGGAGTCGACGGGGGCCTTGTCGCTGTCCACTCGGACGGCACTGTTGCCACCCGTCTGCTGGGGGAGCATCCCCCACCGCACGTCTTGCACTCCAGCACTCAGATGCTGCTCGACCGCAGCTTCAACAGCGTCCAAGTGCCCTCTATGGAGCCAACGGCCCAGACGATCGTCAGGGGTTTCATGGAGATGGGGCGTCCGGTGCCGGACATAGTGCACGCCCTGAACGCCCGACAGGCGGCTCGTACAGGCGACACAGTCCAGCTCGATGTGTTCACCTCCGATGTGCTCGGTTTGTGGTGCGGCTGGCGGGAGGCGGTGTCCACGGCTCTCATCGGTGACTGGGCGAACCCACTCCATGCTGACGGCAGCCTCGGCTCCGCCGCGCTGAAGCGACTCAGGGATGACACCAGGATCAGCCACCGGCAGGCGACTCCAATGTGGCGCCGCAAGATCAATAGGTCACGGCTCCTGCTACTCGACACCCCACTCGGCGACGGGCTGACGCTGTACGACCTCGTGGCCGATCGCCCGGACTCCCAGCAGTTGCCGACGCTGGAGGTCGAACTTGAGGACCCCCGCCTGGCGGCTCTAATGCGCGCTCTTGATGCAGCCGAGCGCGCCGTGGCGTGGGCATGGGTAGATCCATCTGTCAGTACGTGGAGGGAAGCCGCCAGCCACGCCGACGCTGACAATCCGACAGCCGTCGGCGAGCGCGTCCGCCGCAAGGTGCGGCGCTTGGTCGCTGAAAGGGAACGTCGACGGGCATTGCAGGAGATCGTCGCAGGCGAAGCCCAGGGGTCGACCACGTGAGCGCTTTCGTGTGCGAGGTACTGCGCGCGGCCTTGCCCGAGTTCATCGGTAGCCTCGCCGCTGCCCTCGTTCTCGCCTTGGGCGCATTGGCGGCACGTAAGACGCGAAGCCGACTTGAAGATGAAGAGGGCGGGCCCCCGCAGCGCTCGCCCTGACGCTTCGCGTGCCGGGAGGCTGGGGTTGGCCAGACGCCACAGGCGGGCCACCCCCAGGACGCCGAGCAAGTCGCCCTTTGCGTAAGTGACTTGAGCGCCGTTTGCTCAGGGTGTGACTGGGATCACCGGAAATGGGTCTCGCGATTCGAGACGCCCTTGCCTTGAGGTGCCCGGGCGCGCCCCGGAGAGCGCTCCCGGTAGGCATTCGGCCCCTACTTAGGGCACGCAGAGGGCACGCCGCCCCCAAATTGGACTAGACAACAAACAAACCCCAGGCCACTGACCTGGGGTTTCATCATGGAGCGGGTGACGAGAATCGAACTCGCGCTCTCAGCTTGGGAAGCTGATGTTCTACCATTAAACTACACCCGCGAAAGACGCCGGTCAGGACCGGTGTCGGAACGCGAAATCACCTTACCTCATGTCGGGCCCCCGGTGCTGAAGCCGTGGGGCCCGAGGGTGTTTCGGGGGTGGGACGGGGCTGCGGGGCGCGGGAGTTGGGGCGTACGGTGGAGGCGGGGAAGAGGGTCCGGGCAGGATCGGAGTGCCGCCTGGAGGGTCGTCCCACCCATCCCGTAATGTGGCTTTTGTCGTCAGGCAAGCAGCAGCCGGACGCGGCTCTTGGGGAAGGGACTCTTGGACTTGATGGAGCGCACCGTCGTCCGATGTGCCGATGGGCACGTGTTCAGTACCGCTTCGTTCCCGATGCAGCAGGCCGAGCGGCTCGGCCCCGGTCGGCTCGTTCGGTGTCCACGGTGTGCCCGGCTCCGCAGTGTGGTGCCGGTGAGCCTGGAGAAGCGGTAGGAGCAGCACAAGCAATAAGAAGTAGGAAGTAGGAAGTAGTAGGAGTCAACGAGCGCAGGCGCGCGGGTCCCGTCCGATGGTGGTCGGTCCGCGCGCCTTGCGTATCCTCGGGGCGTGCTTCTCTCAGACAAGGACATCCGGGCCGAGATCGACGCCGGGCGGGTACGGATCGATCCCTACGACGAATCCATGGTGCAGCCGTCGAGCGTTGACGTACGGCTGGACCGGTACTTCCGGGTGTTCGAGAACCACCGGTACCCCCACATCGACCCGTCGATCGAGCAGGCCGATCTGACGCGGCTCGTGGAGCCGGAGGGCGACGAGCCGTTCATCCTCCACCCCGGGGAGTTCGTCCTCGCCTCGACCTACGAGGTCATCACACTGCCCGACGATCTCGCCTCCCGGCTGGAGGGCAAGTCCTCCCTCGGGCGGCTCGGGCTGGTCACCCACTCCACCGCCGGGTTCATCGACCCCGGGTTCAGCGGGCACGTGACCCTTGAGCTCTCCAACCTCGCCACGCTCCCCATCAAACTGTGGCCCGGCATGAAGATCGGGCAGCTGTGCCTGTTCCGGCTCAGCTCGCCGGCCGAGTTCCCCTACGGCAGTGAGCGGTACGGCTCCCGCTACCAGGGGCAGCGCGGCCCCACCGCCTCCCGCTCCTTCCTCAACTTCCACAGGACCCAGGTATGAGCGCCGCGGACATACGGGAGAACCTGACCTACGAGGCATTCGGCACCGCCGTCCGCGAGCTCGCGCAGACCATCGCCGACGACGGCTACGAGCCCGACATCGTGCTCTCCATCGCCCGCGGGGGAGTCTTCGTCGCCGGCGGGCTCGCCTACGCCCTCGACTGCAAGAACATCCACCTGGTGAACGTCGAGTTCTACACCGGCGTGGGCACGACCCTCGACATGCCCGTCATGCTCGCGCCCGTCCCCAACGCCATCGACTTCTCCTCCAAGAAGGTCCTCATCACCGACGACGTCGCCGACACCGGCAAGACGCTCAAGCTGGTGCGCGACTTCTGCATCGACACCGTCGCCGAGGTGCGCAGCGCCGTCATCTACGAGAAGTCCCAGTCCCTGGTGAAGTGCGAGTACGTCTGGAAGCGCACCGACGACTGGATCAACTTCCCCTGGAGTGTGCTGCCCCCCGTGCACAAGGCGGGACAGGCGCCCAAGGAGAACAGGGAAGCGGTCTGAGCCACGGGCCCGACGACGACACCGGCACGGCCGCGGCTACGCCACTTGCTCAAGGTTCAGTTCACTGCGTAGGGGCTCGGCGCGCCACATGGCCACCAGCTGGGGGTACGACGCCATGAACCGGCGTGCGTCTCCGAGCGCGGCGGTCCGGGCAGCGCCGATCGCGGTGAAGTCGAACCCGGTGTTCTGATGCCCGAGGCTGTCGAGATCGGCCCACGCCGGGTCCTCGGCGAAGACGAGCAGCAGCTCCACCGCCCAGTACTCGGGCTGGCAGTCGGGGTCGCCCAGCTCACCGGCCCCGGTCACCGCGAGCCGGCGCCGGAAGGACAGCGCCGGCTGGTCGTCGTTCCAGCTCCACCTGCCCCATTCGGCGATGAATCCGTCGCCGTCGTCCTGGGGCGGTTCGATCCCGTCGACGTCGATCTGGAGAAACTCGCCGAAGGCAGCCCAGGCGGCCGTGACATCGCGTACGGCGTCGGCCTCCATTCCGTGTCGTCCCAAGGTCTTCGCGAACGCGTCGGCGCTGGATCTCCACGGAATGGGCATGCGGGATGCTAACCCCACGCCCCCTGATCAAGAACTGGGTAAGAACCCCGCCCCCCACACCCCCCACCTACAACCTTCCACCCCAGCAGGTCGTCCAACTCGCGCCCGGTGCTGGTCAAGTGTGCCGGGGTGGAAAATCTGTCCCATTGGGGGATGTCATGAGTTCTGTCTCGGTCGGGCGTGTGGTGCGTCGCGGGGCATGTGCCGGGGTCGTGGGGGCGTTGGTGCTCGCCGGGCTCGGGAGTGGGGTCGCTTTCGGTGATGACGAGCCGCAGAGCGATCAGTTGTGGATCCAGGCGCCGTACGAGCAGACGGTCATCGTCGCTCCGGAGGGCGGGGCCGCGCAGTACCGGTCGCTGGCGCTCGGGCTGTACCACGACAACGCCGGCTTCACCGTGACAGGTGGCCGGCTGACGGTCGACGTGTCCGGGCTCGCCGGGGTCGCCGAGGTGGAATGGCCGGACAACTGCACGCCGGACGACGCCGGCACCGTAGCCGTGTGCGACACCGGAGACGTGCCGACCCGGTACAGCGCGCAGGTGCAGCTGAAGGTGCGGGCCGCGGCCGGTGCCGCCGTGGGTGCGCAGGGGGCGATCGAGTACTCCGCCACGGCCACCGGCGGGCCCGACGGCACGCTCACCGCCCCGGAGGGCTCCGCGGAGACGTCCGTCACCGTCGGATCCGGGCCCGACCTCGGCGTCAGCGCCCCGCAGGACGTCACCGGCGTCGCGCCCGGCACCGGCCTCACCGTGCCGTTCTCCGTCACCAACACCGGCAACGAGACCGCCCACGGCTTCAGCGTGCAGATGTGGGCGACGTACGGCCTCGACGTCATCACCCGCTACCCGCAGTGCACCTACACCGGGCCGGAGGACGGCGGCGAGTACACGCCCACGACCTACGTCACCTGCACCTTCGACACCGACATCGCGCCCGGCGCCACCGTGGAGCTGCCGCAGCCGCTGCAACTCGCCGTCACCGACCGCGCGCTGTTCGAGCGGTTCGACTACACCGTCCAGCCCGGCGGCGACGCCACCGACCTCGACAGCTCGGACAACGGTCGCGCCTGGCACATCGACGCCGACAACACCGCCGACTTCGCCGTGCGCGGTACGGAGGTGAGCGGCGCGGAGGGCGACACCGTCACCGCCGGTTTCCGCTTCGTCAACCGCGGCCCGGCCTGGGTCGGCAACGTCGCCTCCGGTGACCCGGTCGCCGTGATCGACTACTACCTCCCCGAGGGCACGACGGCCACCTCGGTGCCCGACACCTGCCACACCGCCGTGACCTCCGGCGACGACCCCACCATCGGCCACTACGCCTGCACCCTCCCGCTGTGGGCCAAGCCCGACCTGAAGGTCGACTTCCCCTTCCGGCTGCGCGTCGACCGGGTCGTCCCCGACGCGACCGGCAGCGTCACCGTCCACCCCCACTCCGACCGGTCCACCACCTTCGACCCCAACCTCAGGAACAACACGGCCAAGGTGGTCCTCAACCCGGCCGACTGACCCCGGGACGCAGGCAGAAAAAGGGCTCCCGGCGACACCATCGCCGGGAGCCCTTCACCGTCGTAGCGGGAAAGTCCTCGTAACCCCTAGAACGTGCCCAGCTTCACGATCGACAGCAGCGCGATCAGCTGGATCGCCGACGCGCCCAGCGCCTTCGGCCAGGGCAGGTCGTGGGACTTGGACACCATGAGGGTGAGCAGGGCGCCGGCCACCACCCAGGTGGCCCAGCCGAGGATCTGGACGAAGGGCGCGTCGCCGCCGAGGAACATGGCGAAGACGAGGCGGGGGGCGTCCGTGAGGGACATGATCAGCATGGAGAGGCCGACCGTGGGCTGCCAGGCGCCGTCACCGCCGAGCTGGCGGGCCAGGCTGTGGGTGACCACGCCCAGGACGAAGGACGACAGCACCATCGCCACCGCGGTGACCAGGACGATCGGGACCGCGTTCGACAGGGTCGCGTTGATCGCGTCCTCGCGGGCGCCGTCGAAGCCGAAGACCGCGAGCAGGCCGTAGAGGAAGGACACGACGAGGGCCGGGCCCCACATCGTGTAGTCGCGCATCTGGAGGAAGGTCTGGTTGGGGGACAGGAAGATGCCCCGCAGCAGTTGCTTCCAGTGCAGGCGCGGGCCGATCGGGCCGGCCGGGGCCGAGCCCGCCTGGTAGGTCGCGCCCTGGGTGTACGGGTCCTCACCGACCGAGAACGCCTGTGTGTGGCCGGGGTTGTTGGCCGCGTACGGGTCCGGGCCGCCCTGCGGGGCGTGGTGCGAGGGATGGTCGCCGAAGTACTCCGGCTCGCCGTGCCCGCCCTGGGGCGCCTGTCCGCCGTAGCCGCCGGGCCCCGGGTGACCGCCGTTCGTCTGCGGCCACGGACTGCCGCCGCCGCGGCCGTACGACGGCTGCTGTTGCGGGTACGGCTGAGGCGCCGCCGGCGGGTAGCCGTACGACGGCCCCTGCGGCGCCTGCTGTCCGTGCGGGGGTTGTTGCGGTCGCGCTTGCGGGGCGCGGTTGTCCCGGCCGCCGCGTCCGATCCTGAATCCAGCCACGTCTTCGAACGTACCTGGTCCCGGAGAATGACGTGCCGGGCCCGGTGGATCGGGCCCGCCTTTGCGGCCGAGCTGTGACATCCGTTGCCGAGACCGTAATCAGGTCTCAGCATCCCGGGCATTTCGGCCCGGAAGGTCCGTCACATCACCAAAGCGTGAGGGCCTCGGCTTGAGTACGGTCTCTCGCTTCCGTCTGCCGCTGGTGCGGCAGGTTGCGCCACCTGCCCGCACCGCGCTCGCCTTGCGGCGGGTGCGGGTGACACGGGTCTTCTGGTCGGCTCCACGAGGCTTCGACACCACCGGGGCGGTGTCCTGGCCTCCGGCCACTCCGGTACCAGTTACTGCGGCTGCCGCGAGCGCGGCGAGGTTGAGTGCGGCGTTGTCGTCCCGGTCCAGAACCAGGCCGCAGGCGTCGCATTCGTAGGTCCGGACGTGCAGCGGCAGCTTGGCTTTCACCGCGCCGCACCCGGAACAGGTCTTGGAGGAGGGGTACCAGCGGTCCGCCACCACGATACGGGTGGCGTGGCGCCGACTGGTCTTGTAGGCGAGCTGGCGGCGGATCTCGCCGAATCCGGCATCGGCGATGCGGCGGGCCAGGCGCCGGTTCTTGAGCATCCCGGCGACGTTCAGGTCTTCGACCACGACTGTGCCGTACTCGGCTGCCACCTTCGTGGTCAGCTTGTGCAGGGCATCGGCGCGGAGGTTCGCCACCCGGTGATGCATCTTGTTGCGGGCGGCGTTGGCCTTCTCCCACCGCTTCGACGGCTTCTGTCCGGTGCGCCGGTCGGGGCCTTGTCGGCGGGAGACGGTGCGGGAGGCGCGGCGCAGCTGCTTGCCTGCCCGTTCGTAGTGCCCGGGGTTGGGGACGGTGCGGATCTCACCCGTACTGTCGGCCATCACCGCGAGGGTCTTCACACCGAGGTCGATACCGACCGCCGCGTCCGGGCGCGCCACCGGTTCGAGGTCGCGTTTGACCTCGGTCTGGAAGGAGACGAACCAGCGTCCGCGTTCGTGCCGGACGGTCGCGGACAGGATGCGGGCGGTCCCGGCCTTGACGCGGACGAGGAGGCCGCTGGGGGGCTCATGGACGCGGATCGTCCCGAGCCGGGGCAGCGTGACGTGTCGGCCGTCGGTGTCGACGCGGATCGTGCCGGTCGTGAACCGGCATGTGAGGCGCGCTTTCCGCTTCGACTTGAACCGGGGCGTGCCCATCCGCTTGCCGTGCCGCTTGCTCTGCTTGGACTTGGCGTAGTTGTCGAACGCGGACGACGCATTCGCCAGGCCGGTGGAGTACGCCTCCTTGGAGTTCTCCTCCCACCAGGCGGCGAACCTCAAATCGGTCGTCTTGGCCTGGTTGAACGCCTTCCGCAGCGACGGCAGCGACCACGGCCGCCACTCGGTCAGCTCCGCCTCGGCGATGCCGTACGTTTCCTCGGCCTTGCGCTGCCACCAGGAGGCGGTAACCCAGCCGACAGCCCAGTTGTACGCGGCACGCGCGGCACCGCAGTGCGAGCGCAGCGCGTGCTCCTGGGTGGCGTTCGGGTCCAGGGCGAACCGGTACGCCTGCACGACGAACCCGGGCTGCGGCTGGAACTTCTTCACTCGGCGGCCTCGCCGGTCGCTACCGCGACCGCGCGGGCGGCCCGGTTCTCCGCCGCCCGCCGTCCGTACAGGCGGGCACACATCGAGGTCAGTACCTCGGTGATGTCCCGCACCAGGACATCGGCGGTCTCGGTGGGGTCGAGGACGACCAGGCGCCGCCCGGATGCGATCAGGACGGCTTCGAGGTGTTCGACGCCGAACAGGGCCAGCCGGTCGCGGTGCTCAACCACGATCACCGCCGCCTGCGGGTCGGACAGCAGGCGGTGCAGCTTGCGGCGCCGCCCGTTCAGCCCTGAATCCACTTCGGTGACGACCTCGGCAACGGCCAGGCCCAGCCTGTTCGCGCCGGACACGACCCGGGCGGCCTGCCGGTCAAGGTCACTCTTCTGTTCAGCGGACGACACGCGGCAGTACGCCACGACACGCCCGTGTGACTGGACGGCGGCCTCGTCGACCAGCCACGTCCCGGACGGCGCCTGGCGAACGGGGACGGGCATCTTCCCGTCCTTCACCCACCGCCAGGCGGTCTGGTAGCTCACGCCCTGCTGACGCGCCCACTCCGAAAGCTTCACGAGGCCACGCTAATCGAGATATGTGACTAGAAGTGACTATGAATGACCAGAAAATCTGTAGCAGCTTTCACCCATTCGCGTGCTTCGTGACAGGCGCCATCGGCGGGACGACGGTCCGGTGTCTGCCCGCCGACCAGCAGGTCCGCTTCCACCAGGGCTACGAGCCGTCCGAGCGCGACCGGCACGACATGGCCCAACTCCGCCGGGCCTTCGGGATCGCCACACACTTCTGAACGCCGACGCCCCTGCCCGGGAACGCCGACGCCCCTGCCCGGGAACGCCGACGCCCCTGCCCGGGAACGCCGACGCCCCCTGCCCGGGAAGGACAGGGGGCGTCTCAACGCGCTTACAGCGGCGGCTACTTCACCGGCTGCGGCTCCGGCTGGCTCTCCGCCTCCGTCGAGCCCGCCGGGGGCTCGTCGTCGTCCGAGGCCGGGGTCTTGACCGACTCCAGGAGCAGCTGGGCGACGTCGACGACCTGGATCGACTCCTTCGCCTTGCCCTCGTTCTTTTTGCCGTTGACCGAGTCGGTGAGCATGACCAGGCAGAACGGGCAGGCCGTGGACACGATGTCGGGGTTGACCGAGAGGGCTTCATCGACGCGCTCGTTGTTGATGCGCTTGCCGATCCGCTCCTCCATCCACATCCGCGCACCACCGGCGCCGCAGCAGAAGCCGCGCTCCTTGTGGCGGTGCATCTCCTGCTGACGCAGGCCCGGGACGGCCGTCATGATCTCGCGCGGGGGCGTGTAGATCTTGTTGTGGCGGCCCAGGTAGCAGGGGTCGTGGTAGGTGATGATGCCCTCGACCGGGGTCACCGGGACGAGCTTGCCCTCGTCCACCAGGTGCTGGAGCAGCTGGGTGTGGTGGATGACCTCGTAGTCGCCGCCGAGCTGCGGGTATTCGTTGTCGAGGGTGTTGAGGCAGTGCGGGCAGGTGGCGACGATCTTCTTGGCCGACTTGGGCTTCGCCGACTCGGGGACGACCTTGCCCTCGTCGTCCGTCTCCTCGCCGAACGCCATGTTCAGCGCCATGACGTTCTCCATGCCGAGCTCCTGGAACAGGGGCTCGTTGCCGAGGCGGCGCGCGGAGTCACCGGTGCACTTCTCGTCGCCGCCCATGATCGCGAACTTGACGCCCGCCATGTGGAGGAGTTCCGCGAAGGCCTTGGTGGTCTTCTTGGCGCGGTCCTCCAGGGCGCCGGCGCAGCCGACCCAGTACAGGTACTCGACCTCGGAGAGGTCCTCGATGTCCTTGCCGACGACCGGGACCTCGAAGTCGACCTCCTTGAGCCACTCCAGGCGCTGCTTCTTCGCCAGGCCCCAGGGGTTGCCCTTCTTCTCCAGGTTCTTGAGCATCGTGCCCGCCTCGGACGGGAACGCGGACTCGATCATCACCTGGTAGCGGCGCATGTCGACGATGTGGTCGACGTGCTCGATGTCCACCGGGCACTGCTCGACGCAGGCGCCGCAGGTGGTGCAGGACCACAGGACGTCCGGGTCGATGACGCCGTTCTCCTCGGCGGTGCCGATGAGGGGGCGCTCGGCCTCGGCGAGAGCCGCCGCGGGCACCGAGGCGAGCTGCTCCTCCGATGCCTTCTCCTCGCCCTCCATGGTCTTGCCGCCGCCCGCCAGCAGGTAGGGCGCCTTGGCGTGTGCGTGGTCGCGCAGCGACATGATCAGGAGCTTGGGGGAGAGGGGCTTGCCCGTGTTCCAGGCGGGGCACTGCGACTGGCAGCGTCCGCACTCGGTGCAGGTGGAGAAGTCCAGCAGGCCCTTCCAGGAGAACTGCTCGACCTGGGAGACACCGAAGACGTCGTCGTCGCCCGGGTCGGTGAAGTCGATCGGCTCGCCGCCCGAGGTCATCGGCTGGAGGCCGCCGAGGGCGGTCCCACCGGTGGCGTCGCGCTTGAACCAGATGTTCGGGAAGGCCAGGAAGCGGTGCCAGGCCACACCCATGTTGGTGTTGAGCGAGACCGTGATCATCCAGATCATGGTGGTGCCCAGCTTGACCATGGCGGTCAGGTAGATCAGGTTCTGGAGCGCGCCGACGCTCAGCCCCTTGAAGGCCAGGACCAGCGGGTACGAGGCGAAGTACGCGGCCTCGTAGTGCTCCACGTGGTGGATGGCGCCTTCCAGGCCGCGCAGCACGTAGATGGCGAGGCCGATGGTGAGGATGACGTACTCGACGAAGTACGCCTGACCCATCTTGGAGCCGGCGAAGCGGGACTTGCGGCCGGGCCGCGAGGGCAGGTTCAGCAGCCGGATGACCATCAGGACCGCGATGCCGACGGTCGTCATCGCCGCGATGAACTCGATGTACAGCTCGTACGGCAGGAAGCCGCCGATCACCGGGAGCGTCCAGTCGGCCTGGAAGAGCTGGCCGTAGGCGGTGATGATGGTCGGCGGCAGCGTCAGGAAGCCGATCGCCACGAACCAGTGGGCGAAGCCGACGATGCCCCACCTGTTCATCCGGGTGTGACCGAGGAACTCACGCACCAGCGTCACGCTGCGCGCGTAGGGGTTGTCGGTCCGGGCGCCGGCGGGCAGCGGCTGGCCCAGTTTGAAGTACCGGACGAACTGGCCGATGGCGCGTGCCAGCAGCGCCACGCCGACCACGGTCAGTACCAGCGACACGATGATCGCGGCGAGTTGCATTTCGGGGCTCCTCGGGCCTGCGAGGGGTTTCGGGGGGACCCACCTGGGGTTCCCCGAGATTACTAAGCGGTAACTTATGCAGTCCGTCTGAGACTACCCCCATCTTCCGCCGCACTGTAGCCGGGTGTGGGGTGATCTGAATCGCTGAGGGTTACCTTAAAACCCGATCGTGTTATTCGTGTCTAATTGGTACAAACGGCGCTAACTTAGGCCCGTGCTCTACGGGATCGCCGCCGCCACCTCCGCCCTGTTCCTCGCCGCCGTCCTCGCAGCACTCCTGCGATCGCCCGCCCTGCGTCTGGGCCTCGTCGACCGGCGGTGGCGACGGCCGGTGCCCCTGTCCGGCGGTGTGGCCGTCGTGCTCGCCGTCGGCGCGGTGGCCGGTGCCGGGCAGTGGACGGGGGTCGCCCTCCTCGGGGACGGAACCGGACGGCTGCTTGCCGGCGCGGCGACCGTCGCCGTCCTCGGCTTCGTCGCGGACGTACGGCGGGTCAAAACGCGCTTCCTTGTCGGGGGTACGGCCCTGGCGGCGGCCTGTGTCGTCCCGTACGCCCGGACGGGGGTGGCCGCGGGGCTGCTCGCCGTCGGCTGGATCGTCTTCGTCACCCTCGGCTTCAGGGCGCTGGACCACGCCGACGGGCTCGCCGGGACCGTCGGGGTCGTCACCGCCTTCGGGGTGGGGATCTGCGCGGCGGCCGAGGCGATGCACGGGCTCGCCGTGCTGCTGAGTGTGGTCGCCGCCGCGCTGACCGGGTTCCTGACGCACAACCGGCCTCCCGCGCGCGTGGGGCTCGGCGCGTGCGGGGCGCTGTTTACGGGGTTCGTGCTCGCGGCGGCGGCTGTGACGACCCGGGCCGGGCAGGAACTCGGCTCCGGCGCGGGGGTGTTGTTCGCGCTGACGGTGATCGTGGCCGCCGACGTCCTCCTCGTCGTCCTCGCCCGGCGGCCCCTGCTGCGGGGCGGCCCCGACCATCTCGCGCACCGGCTCAGACGGCTCGGGCTCACCGCGCGCGGGGCGACCGTCGTGCTGGGTGTCGGGGCGCTCTCCGGGGTACTCGTCGCGGTCCTCGTGCATCTGGGCCGGGTCGCCGGATCCGGCGTGCTCTGGGTGGCGGCGGGAGCCCTGATCGTCGTACTCGCACTGCTCCGTATTAAGCCCCACGGCCCTCGGCGGTCCATGAACACCCAGGTCAGAGCCCAGTTGCGTGTAAGGAACGGATAAGAGTTGAGTCTGTACGACTCAGGTCTGTTGACCCATGGGCGGGTGTCGTGCACACTTGAGTCCGTTCCACTCAAGTCAGCTGGAGGAAATCACCATGGCACGTGCGGTCGGCATCGACCTGGGCACGACTAATTCCGTCGTCAGCGTTCTGGAGGGCGGCGAGCCCACCGTCATCACCAACGCCGAGGGCGCCAGGACCACGCCGTCCGTCGTCGCCTTCGCCAAGAACGGCGAGGTGCTGGTCGGCGAGGTGGCCAAGCGCCAGGCGGTCACGAACGTGGACCGGACCATCCGCTCCGTCAAGCGCCACATGGGCACGGACTGGAAGATCGAGCTCGACGGGAAGCCCTTCAACCCGCAGCAGATCTCCGCGTTCATCCTCCAGAAGCTGAAGCGGGACGCCGAGTCCTACCTGGGCGAGAAGGTGACCGACGCGGTCATCACCGTCCCGGCGTACTTCAACGACTCCGAGCGCCAGGCGACGAAGGAGGCCGGCGAGATCGCCGGTCTGAACGTCCTGCGCATCGTCAACGAGCCCACCGCGGCCGCCCTGGCGTACGGCCTCGACAAGGACGACCAGACGATCCTCGTCTTCGACCTCGGTGGCGGCACCTTCGACGTGTCCCTGCTGGAGATCGGCGACGGTGTCGTTGAGGTGAAGGCCACCAACGGTGACAACCACCTCGGTGGTGACGACTGGGACCAGCGCGTCGTCGACTACCTGGTCCAGCAGTTCCAGTCCGGCCACGGCGTGGACCTCGGCAAGGACAAGATGGCGCTCCAGCGCCTGCGCGAGGCCGCCGAGAAGGCCAAGATCGAGCTGTCCTCCTCCACCGAGACCTCGATCAACCTGCCCTACATCACGGCCTCCGCCGAGGGCCCGCTGCACCTGGACGAGAAGCTCACCCGCGCCCAGTTCCAGCAGCTGACCGCGGACCTGCTGGAGCGCTGCAAGACGCCGTTCCACAACGTCATCAAGGACGCCGGGATCGCCCTCTCCGAGATCGACCACGTCGTTCTCGTCGGTGGCTCCACCCGTATGCCGGCCGTCGCCGAGCTCGTCAAGGAGCTGACCGGTGGCAACGAGGCCAACAAGGGCGTGAACCCGGACGAGGTCGTCGCCATCGGCGCCGTCCTCCAGGCCGGTGTCCTCAAGGGCGAGGTCAAGGACGTCCTGCTCCTCGACGTCACCCCGCTGTCCCTCGGTATCGAGACCAAGGGCGGCATCATGACCAAGCTCATCGAGCGGAACACGACGATCCCGACCAAGCGGTCCGAGATCTTCACCACCGCCGAGGACAACCAGCCCTCCGTGCAGATCCAGGTCTACCAGGGCGAGCGCGAGATCGCGGCGTACAACAAGAAGCTCGGAATGTTCGAGCTCACGGGCCTTCCGCCGGCCCCGCGCGGCGTCCCGCAGATCGAGGTCGCCTTCGACATCGACGCCAACGGCATCATGCACGTGACCGCGAAGGACCTCGGCACGGGCAAGGAGCAGAAGATGACCGTCACCGGCGGCTCCTCGCTGCCGAAGGACGAGGTCGACCGCATGCGCCAGGAGGCCGAGCAGTACGCGGAGGAGGACCACAAGCGCCGCGAGGCCGCCGAGACCCGCAACCAGGGCGAGCAGCTCGTCTACCAGACGGAGAAGTTCCTCAAGGACAACGAGGACAAGGTCCCCGGCGACATCAAGACCGAGGTCGAGGCCTCCGTCGAGGAGCTGAAGGCCGCGCTCAAGGGCGAGGACACCGCGGAGATCCGTACCGCCACCGAGAAGGTCGCGGCGGTCTCGCAGAAGCTCGGCCAGGCCATGTACGCCGACGCGCAGGGCGCGCAGGCCGCGGGCGGCGCCTCCGAGGGCGCCGAGGCCGGTGACGCCAAGGCCGACGACGACGTCGTGGACGCCGAGATCGTGGACGACGAGCGCAAGGACGGTGCCGCGTGACGGAGGAGACCCCGGGCTTCGACGAGAAGCCCGACGTCCCCTCCGGCGCCACCCCCGACGACGCCGAGCCGCAGGCCGCCGCCTCCCCCGAGGAGGGGGCGGCCCCGGCCGGGGACGCTAACGCCCAGATCGCCGGCCTGACGGCCCAGCTGGACCAGACGCGCAAGGCGCTCGAAGAGCGCACCGCGGACCTCCAGCGGCTCCAGGCCGAGTTCCAGAACTACCGCCGCCGGGTCGAGCGGGACCGGATCACGGTCAAGGAGATCGCCATCGCGAACCTCCTCACCGAGCTCCTGCCCGTGCTCGACGACATCGGCCGCGCCCGGGAACACGGTGAACTCCTCGGCGGCTTCAAGTCCGTCGCGGAGTCGCTGGAGACCGTGGCGGCGAAGATGGGACTCCAGCAGTTCGGCAAGGAGGGCGAGCCCTTCGACCCGACCATCCACGAGGCCCTGATGCACAGCTACGCGCCCGACGTCACCGAGACGACGTGCGTGGCGATTCTCCAGCCCGGGTATCGCTTCGGCGAGCGCACCATCCGCCCCGCGCGGGTGGCGGTGGCCGAACCCCAGCCGGGGGCGCAGACGGTCAAGGCCGAGGGGACCGACGAGGCCCCGGCGGCCGGCGACGACAAGGAGAGCGGTGGCCCGGACGAGGGCTGAGCTTGAACCGATGAGAGAGGAGGGACGTCGAGGATGAGCACCAAGGACTTCATCGAGAAGGACTACTACAAGGTCCTCGGCGTCCCCAAGGACGCCACCGAGGCCGAGATCAAGAAGGCGTACCGGAAGCTCGCCCGCGAGTACCACCCGGACGCCAACAAGGGCAACGCCAAGGCCGAGGAGCGCTTCAAGGAGATCTCCGAGGCGAACGACATCCTCGGCGACCCCAAGAAGCGCAAGGAGTACGACGAGGCGCGCGCCCTCTTCGGAAGCGGTGGCTTCCGTCCCGGGCCGGGCGCGAGCGGCGGTTCCTTCAACTTCGACCTGGGCGACCTCTTCGGAGGCGGCCCTCAGGGCGGCCAGGCCGGCGGCGGCTTCGGCGGCGGTCTCGGTGACGTCTTCGGGGGCCTGTTCAACCGGGGCGGCACGGGCACCACCCGTACCCAGCCCCGTCGCGGCCAGGACATCGACACCGAGGTCAACCTCAGCTTCACCGAGGCGATCGAGGGGGCGACGGTCCCGCTGCGGATGTCCTCGCAGCAGCCCTGCAAGGCCTGCTCCGGCACCGGCGACAAGAACGGCAACCCACGGGTCTGCTCGACCTGCGTCGGCACGGGCCAGGTGGCCAGGGGCTCGGGCGGCGGCTTCTCGCTCACCGACCCCTGCCCGGACTGCAAGGGCCGCGGTCTGATCGCCGAGGAGGCCTGCGAGATCTGCCACGGCAGCGGACGCGCCAAGTCGTCGCGGACCATGCAGGTCCGTATCCCCGCCGGGGTCAACGACGGGCAGCGCATCCGGCTGCGCGGCAAGGGAGCGCCGGGCGAGCGCGGCGGCCCGGCCGGCGACCTGTACGTCACCGTGCATGTCGACGCCCACCCGGTGTTCGGCCGCAAGGACGACAACCTCACGGTGACCGTCCCGGTGACCTTCAGCGAGGCGGCCCTCGGCGGCGAGGTGCGGGTCCCGACCCTGGGCGGCCCCCCGGTGACGCTCAAGCTGCCGCCGGGCACGCCCAACGGCCGCACCATGCGCGCCCGAGGCAAGGGCGCGGTCCGCAAGGACGGCACCCGCGGCGATCTCCTGGTCACCGTCGAGGTGAGTGTTCCGGCGGACCTGACGGGGAAGGCTCGTGACGCACTGGAGGCGTATCGCGAGGCGACCGCGGGCGAGGACCCGCGGGCGGAGCTGTTCCAGGCCGCGAAGGGAGCATGAGTGAGATGGACGGTCGTCGACGCAACCCGTATGAGCTGACCGAGGAGACCCCGGTCTACGTCATCTCGGTGGCTGCCCAGCTCTCCGGCCTGCATCCGCAGACCCTGCGCCAGTACGACCGTCTGGGTCTGGTCTCCCCCGACCGCACCGCCGGCCGGGGCCGCCGCTACTCGGCCCGCGACATCGAACTACTGCGTACCGTCCAGCAGTTGTCGCAGGACGAGGGCATCAACCTGGCCGGCATCAAGCGGATCATCGAGCTGGAGAACCAGGTCGCCGCGCTCCAGCAGCGCGTCGCCGAACTCCAGTCGGCGGTCGACGGCGCCGCGGCCGCCATGCAGCAGCGCGAAGCGGCGGTACACGCCTCGTACCGCCGCGACCTGGTCCCGTACCAGGAGGTCCAGCAGACCAGCGCGCTGGTGGTGTGGCGGCCGAAGAAGGCCAAGGACTAGGCGGACAGGTGTGACGAAGGGGTCCGGAGATTGCTCCGGGCCCCTTCGCTTACGTCATTGGCCGTGTCTGTCAGCGCCCGACGAAGAAGTCCACCGACGAACTCTGCTCGCCCTGACGCCCGTAGGCGTCCACGGAGTACACGGTGGCCGTGCACGGTCCGTTGTAGGGCGCCGTCCAGGAGATCGCTCCCGTCGTGGACAGCCGGACGCCGCTGTCGCCGCAGGCGCCGCTGATCTCCCAGGCGTAGCCCTTCAGCCCCCGCCCCTCGTCACCCGCGCCGGGCGCGGCCGTCACCTGGGTGGGCGACTGCGCGAGAACCCCCGCCGGGATCCCCGGGTTGACCAGCGTCAGCTTCGGCGCGGCGGGCCCGGTCGCGGTGGCCGGGGTGAGCCGGTCGACGGTGGCTCCCTCGGAGGGCACCGACTCGGCACCGCTGCCGTCGAGCGCGGCGACGTAGTAGTACGCCGTGCCCTTCGGGGCGGAGGTGTCGTCGTAGGACGCTCCGTCGGTGGTGCCCAGGGGAGTCCAGGCACCGGTGGGTTCGGTGCGCCGGTAGACGCGGAACCCGGTGGCCTCGCCCTCGCCGGCCGCCCAGGTGAGGCGGGTGCGGGCGTCGTCCGGTGCGCCCTGGAGCGCGGTCGGCGCGGGGACGCTGGAGGCGACGGGACGGGTGACCAGCGCCGGATCGGAGAGCGGGGCGAGATTCCCGGCGGCGTCGACGGCGACCACCGCGTAGTCGTAGAGCACCCCGGCGGGCGCCACGGCGTCCGTCCAGGACGTGCCGAAGACGATCTCCGGGCCGTCCATGTCCGAATGACCGGGCGCCGCGCCCCACACCTCGTAGTGGTGGACGTCGTTCGACCAAGGCGCCTTCCACGTGAGGGAGTTGCCCGCGGTCGTACCCAGCGCCGACACCGTCTCGACCCGCGCCGGAGCCGTCCGGTCGACCGTGCTCACGGCCAGATCCGCCGTCCCCGACGAGGAGTTGCCGGCCTTGTCGTAGGCGCGGACCTCGTAGTAATACGTGTCGCCGGTGACCGGCAGGGTCGAGTCGGTGTACGTCGTGGAGGTGGTCGTCGCGAGCGGTGTCGCGCTGAAGGAGGCGCCCTTCAGACGCCGGTAGACGCGGTACCCGGCGAGGTCCATCTCCTTGTTCTTGGCCCAGGTGAGTTTCGCCTTGCCGGTGGCCTTGTCGTACGAGACGGAAGCGGCCGTCGGGGTCAGCGGCTTGACCTTGTCGACGGTGGCGGAAGTCCTGGGCGTGTAGCCGAACTTGACCCGTGCGCTGCCTGTCCAGTTGACGTAGTCGACGCGGAGGCTGTGCTTGCCGGAGGGGATGGTGAGGTTGACGGTCTTGGAGACGGTGGTGGAGGTGTTCTTCCACAGGTCGATCTTGCGGACGCCGTCGAGGTAGACGCGGATGCCGTCCAGGCCGGAGGCGGAGAGGGTGAAGGGGCCGCCGGAGCCGAAGTCCCGTGTCACGGCGTAGCGGACGCCGAAGTTGTCCTTCGGGAGCCCCGTGGCCGGGGAGCCGGTCCAGGTCTGGTCGATGGCGTTGTCGCAGTCCGTCTTCTTCGGGGTTCCGGAGAAGCTGGTGTTCGCGAAGAACTGCCGCTTGTAGACCGGCGAGGTGCAGGTCGTCGCGGCGGACGCGGGTGCCGCGACGGCGGTGAGCAGACCGGCCGCGGTGGCGAGCACGACGGCGGCTGCGGGGACGGTGGTGCGCATCGGCATCACGCTCCGCTCGGCAGGGACACGCTGGAGTCCACGTTGCTGAAGGTCTCCGAGCCGTCGGGCGCGACGACCGAGAGCAGGTAGTAGACCGTCGTACCGGTGGGGATGGTGGTGTCGGTGTAGTTGGTGGCGGTCGGCGCCAGCGGGACGTCCGTCACCTTGATGTACGTGCTCGTCGCGCGGTCCCAGCGGTAGACGTTGATGCCGGCGGCCTCCGTGGCGACCGAGTCGGCGCATTCGATGTACATGCCGCCGTGGTCGCCGTAGGTCGTGTAGGTGAGCACGGAGCAGGGCGCGGTGTCCTCGGGGACGTTCGTCGGCCTGAGGTCGAGCTCGGTGACGGTGGCCTTGGAGATGGACCCGCTCCAGTCGTCGATGTCCACCTCGTCCTCGTACGTAAGGGAGTTGCCGTACTTGTCGACGGCCACGACGATGTACGTCCTCGTCTCACCGTCCGCCACCGAGGGACCCACGACGAACTCGGAGGTGCCCGCGGCGACCGTGCCGAGGTACTCCGGCTCGCAGCAGGACCGGTCCTCGTAGACCCAGTACTTCTCCAGGTCCGCCGCCGTGCTGTCGTCCCAGTCCAGCTTGACGCCGTACTCCAGCGGCCGGGCGGTCAGGTTCGCCACCGGCGGGGGCGGGATCTCGTCGCCGGGGCGGGTGACGGTGAGCTCGGCGGAGGCGGTGGACCAGCGGCCGGCCGTGTTCTGCCGGGTCATCACGTAGTGGTACGTGGCTCCCTGGTCGCCGTCGTAGTCGGTGCAGCTGCGGACCTTGTTGCCGGAGGCGTCCGTGCTGACCTTGCGGCTGCGGCAGTCGGTGAGGTTGTCGTAGGTGAGGGCCACCGGCGAGGTCTTCGAGCGGTAGACCTCGTAGTCGGCGGTGTCGCCGCCGGCCGGCTCGGTCCACGTGAACACCGCGCCCCAGCTGGGCGTCGTCGCGGTCACGTTCTGTGGCGGGGTGATCGTCCGGGCGGTCCGCACGACGTTGGAGGTCGCCGTGTTCTTTTCCGCGTCGATCGCGCTGACCTTGTAGTCGTAGGCGCGGCCGTACGCGGCCGAGGTGTCCGCGTAGGTGGTGGCCGTGGTGTCGGCGAGCGCGGTGTACGTGGTCGCCGAGTCGGTCTTACGGAAGACCCGGTAGACGGCCACGTCGGCGGAGCCCGTCCAGGAAAGGTCGTTGGACGCCTCCACACTCGTCGCGCTCAGCACCGGAGCGGCGGGCGCGGTGTAGTCCGGCGTGGGCACCGGGCCCTGGTCGGCGGTCCCCGACGACTCGTTGCCCGCCTTGTCGTAGGCGCGGACCTCGTAGTAGTACGACTGTCCCGTCTGCGGCGGCACGTCGGTGAACGTCACGTTGGTGGTCGTGCCCACCCGCGTCCACGTGGGCGTGCCCTGCACCCGCCGGTAGACGCGGTACCCGGCGAGGTCCATCTCCTTGTTCCTCGCCCAGTCGAGCACGGCGCTCACACCCTCCTCCATGCCGGGGAAGTAGTCCCACGCCATACCCGTCGGGGTGAGGGGCTTGACCTTGTCGACGGTGGCGGAGGTGCGGGGCGTGTAGCCGAACTTGAGGCGTGCGCTGCCGGTCCAGTTGACGTAGTCGACGCGGAGGCTGTGCTTGCCCGACGGGATCGTGACGTTGACGGTCTTGGAGACGGTGGTGGAGGTGTTCTTCCACAGGTCGATCTTGCGGACGCCGTCGAGGTAGACGCGGATGCCGTCCAGGCCGGAGGCGGCGAAGGTGAAGGGCCCGCCGGAGCCGAAGTCGCGGGTGACGGCGTAGCGGACGCCGAAGTTGTCCTTTGGCAGGCCCGTGGCCGGGGCGCCGGTCCAGGTCTGGTCGATGGCGTTGTCGCAGTCCGTCTTCTTGGGCGTACCGGAGAAGCTGGTGTTCGCGAAGAACTGCCGCTTGTAGACCGGTGAGGTGCAGGTCGTCGCGGCGGACGCGGGCAGGGCGGTGAGCAGGGTGCCCGCGGTGGTGAGCACGACAGCGGCGGCAACCGCGGTCGTCGTGCGTCTGGCTGGGTTCATGGATCCTCGGTCGTGATCGTCGTTAGGCCGGGGAGAAGGGGTGGCGACGATCACGACTCGTGGAGTGGCCCATGGGTTGTACGGGGCTGGCTGTGATGTTGGGGACCTTGGGGACTGTTATACGTCCTTGACCTGCCGCAGGAGGGCGGTGAGGCCTTCGGGGGCGGTGGTCAGGTGGTGGGTGCGCTCGGCGTCGTGTCGAGTTCGGTCGCCGTGACGATGTTCGGCGAACGGGTCCACCTGTAGTGGGAGTTCCAGGAGCTGTCGACGGCGTCCACGAACATGCAGCGCTCCTCGCCGTCGGGCACGGTGGTGTACTCGTACGAGGTGGTCTCGGCGCCCAGCCACTCCACCTCGTGGACGTAGCAGACCTGCTCCTCCTCGTCGCCGACGAGCTCGCCCGCGTAGACCACGTACCGGAACAGGTCGGGCGCCGGGTTCGCGTCCCAGTTCAGCGCGAAGCCGTACTCGGTCGGCGTGGCCGTCAGGCCGGTGACGGCAGGCGGCGGGGTCTCGTCCCGGCGTGCGCCCTTGACGATGACGGATTGTCCGGACTCGTTGCCCGCCGCGTCCAGCGCGGTCACCCGGTAGTAGTAGCTGGCGCGCACCTGAGTGGAGGCGTCCCGGTAGGAGGGCTCATCCGTGGTGCCGACACGGGTGTACGTGCCGTTCTCGGTCGCTGCCCGGTACACCCGGTACGAGACCGCCCCCGAGACCGCGCCCCATCCGATCCGCAGCCCACCCGTCTCGGAGGCGTCGGTGATGTCCAGTCCGGCCGGGATGCCGGGCGCGGTCCGGTCCGCGGTGACCACGGCCTGGTCGGCGGTGCCGCCCGACGCGTTGCCCGCCTTGTCGTAGGCGCGGATCTCGTAGTAGTACGTGTCGCCGGTCACGGGCAGGGTCGCGTCTGTGTACGACGTCCCTGTCGTCGTCGCGAGCGGGGTGGCGCCGAATGTCGTCCCCTTCAGGCGGCGGTACAGCCGGTATCCGGCGAGGTCCATCTCCTTGTTCCGCGCCCAGGTGAGCTTCGCCTTGCCTGTCGCGGGGTCGTACGAGACCGAGGCACCCGTGGGTGCCAGGGGCTTGACCTTGTCGACCGTCGCCGAAGTCCTGGGCGTGTAGCCGAACTTGACCCTCGCGCTGCCGGTCCAGTTCACGTAGTCGACGCGGACGGTGTGCTTGCCCGACGGGATCGTGACGTTGACCGTCTTGGACACCGTCGTCGAACCGTTCTTCCACAGGTCGATCTTGCGGACGCCGTCGACGTAGACGCGGATGCCGTCCAGCCCGGAGGCCGACAGGGCGAACGGGCCGCCGGAGCCGAAGTCCCTCGTCACGGCGTACCGGACGCCGAAGTTGTCCTTCGGAAGCCCGGTGGCCGGGGCGCCGGTCCAGGTCTGGTCGATGGCGTTGTCGCAGTCCGTCTTCTTCGGCGTACCGGAGAAGCTGGTGTTCGCGAAGAACTGCCGCTTGAAGACCGGCGAGGTGCAGGTCGTCGCGGCGGACGCGGGCAGGGCGGTGAGGAGGGTGCCCGCGGTGGCGAGTACGACGACGGTGGAGGCCGTGGCGGTCGTACGTCTGGCTGGGTTCAAAGCAGTCCTTCGGCTCTGGTTCTGGTTCTGGTTCAGGGGATGAGGTCGCCTA
This sequence comes from Streptomyces lincolnensis, assembly GCF_001685355.1. GTDB lineage: Bacteria > Actinomycetota > Actinomycetes > Streptomycetales > Streptomycetaceae > Streptomyces > Streptomyces lincolnensis. Next base: position 5,458,751 of record NZ_CP016438.1, read on the forward strand.
TGGCGTCGGCGAGGAGCATCGGCAGGGGTTGGGCGCCGGTGCCGAAGGCGGCGGCGAGGGCGTAGGCGAGGGCGACGTCCGTGGCGTCGGGTTTCGCGTCCGGGCGCCATTCGGCCAGGACGTGCCCGTCGCCCTGGGAGGTGAGGTCGCCGAGGCGGTGTCCGTCGCGGAGGAGGCGGCTGGACGGGACCGAGTCGGGGAGCAGGCGCCGGTGGTGGCCGGCGTGGCGGACGTCGACTCGGTAGGAGCGCCGGGTCAGGCGCCCCCGGCCCGGGGCCAGGGCGGCCGCCTCGCCGGCGACGGTGAGGGTGAGCAGGCCGGCGTCCCGGGTGCCGACGGGGATGTGGTCGTCGGCCCGGGTGCCGGAGGCGCGGTTCAGCACGATCCGCGGGATCGCCTCGCCCTCGACGGTGACCGCGCCCCGCTCGGTGTCCAGGTGGACGGTGAGCGGGCCGAACAGGCTGTCGTCGAGGCGGGTTTCGGAGACGGGCATGGGGTTCTCGGGGATGGTTCAGGCGGGTGGGACGACGACCGGGGCCAGGCCGGAGAAGGACTCCGTGCCGTCGGCGGCGACGACCGAGAGGACGTAGTGGCTGGTGGTGGCCGACGGGGTGGCCGGGTCGGTCCAGGTGCGGGTGTCGGCGGCCAGGGGGACGTCGGTGAGGCGGACGTACTGGTCGCTCGTGCGGTCGTAGCGGTACACGTGGAAGCCGGTCGCGGGCACGCAGCCGGTGGCGCAGGTCCAGGTGAGGGCCGCGCTGCCGGCGTCGTTCGTGGCGGACAGGGTCCAGGCCGCGGTGTTCGGGGGCGCATAACCCGGAGTGAGGTGGAACTCGTTGACGCTGACGTTGGCGACGACCTCGGCGGGGTTGCCGGACAGCGTGTAGAGGGAGTTGTTCCGCTTGTCCACCGCGTCCACGAAGTAGACCCAGTTCTGGTCGTCCGGCACCTGCACGTCGACGTACCGGGTCGTCCCGGGCGGGAGGGTGGCGAGCGACTCGTAGGTGCTGGTGTCACGGGGGTCGGTGGCCCGGAGCACGTGGTAGACGCGGAGGTCCGTGGCGGGGCTCTCGTCCCACTGGAGGACCGTGCCGTACTCCGTGCTCGTGTGGACGAGGCCGGTGACGGCCGGCGGCGGGGTCGTGTCCCGCAGACCCGTGTGGACCGTGGCCGAGGGCGCCGACTCGCGGCCCGCGCTGTCGACGCTGGTGACGTAGTAGGCGTAGCCCACGTGGGACACGGCTGAGTAGTCGGTGCAGCCGTACTGCGGGTAGTAGTCGGCCTCGTTGCCCGCGCGGTACGTCTCGCAGGTGACCCGCACCGGGACGGCGTTCGGGTCGGACGGCTCCCAGCGGTAGACGCGGTACTGCGTCGGCGCCGCCTTCGACGTCGTCCAGCGCAGCTCGATCCCGGTCTCGGCCGCGTTGGTGCCCGGGGTGTCCATGGTGGGCACGGCCAGCGGGCGGGCGAGGGAGAGGACCTGGGAGGAGGCGGTGTTGCCGGCGGGGTCCCTCGCGACGACCTTGTAGTACGAGGTCTCCCCGTAGGGCGCGGTCTCGTCGGTGCGGCTCGACCCGTAGGAGATGCCGAGCTTCTCGAACGGGCCGGCGGCGGAGACGGCTCGGTAGACGTCGTACCTAATGTCGAAGGTGTCGTCCTGCCAGTCCAGCTCGACTCCGCGCACGGGGTCGTCCGTCGCGGTCACGACCGGCGTCAGCGGGGCCGTCCGGTCGACCGTGGTGACGAGCTGGTCCGTGCTGCCCGCCGACTCGTTGCCGGCCCGGTCCACCGCCCGGACCTCGTAGTAGTACGCGGCACCGGTGGACCGCAGGCCCTCGGTGAACGAGGTGCCGGTGAGCGGGTCGCCGCCGCTGACCCGGAAGTACTCGGTCCTGCCCTTGTCCCGGCGGTAGACGCGGTATCCGGCGAGGTCCATCTCCTTGTTCCGCGCCCAGGTGACCTTCGCCTTGCCGGTGGCCTTGTCGTACGTCACGGCGGCGCCCGTCGGGGCGAGCGGCCTGACCTTGTCGACGGTCGCCGAAGTGCGGGGTGTGTAGCCGAACTTGAGGCGTGCGCTGCCGGTCCAGTTGACGTAGTCGACGCGCAGGGTGTGCCTGCCCGACGGGATGGTGAGGTTCACCGTCTTCGACACGGTGGTGGAGGTGTTCTTCCACAGGTCGATCCTGCGGACGCCGTCGACGTAGACGCGGATGCCATCCAGGCCGGAAGCGGCGAGCGCGAAGGGGCCGCCGGAGCCGAAGTCCCTCGTCACGGTGTGGCGGACGCCGAACCTGTCCTTCGGCAGGCCCGAAGCGGGGGCGCCCGTGCCCCAGTTCTGGTCGATGACGTTGTCGCAGTCCGTTTTCTTCGGAGTGCCGGAAAACGTCGTGTTCGCGAAGAACTGGCGTGTGAAGACGGGGGATGCGCAGGTCGTCGCGGCGGAGGCGGATGCGGCGGCCGTGCTGAGCAGGCCGCCGGCGGTGGCGAGTACGACGGCGGTCGCGGCCGCGGCGGTCGTGCGTCTGGCTGGATTCATACGTCCTTCAGTGCTGATCCTCAACGGCGGGCAAAGCCGTTGACGATCAGGACCGACGAGCGGGCGGATTGGTTGTACGGGACTTTTGGACCGCTTCGCCGCCCCCGGGGGCGTGGACCTTCACAGAAGCCGCACGTATTAACGTTGCTATCTCAATAAGTGATTGCTCCTTGACGGCTCGGTGAAGGCGGCGTTGGCTTCCTTCACCTGGGTCGCGATAAGCACCCTCGTCCGGAAGGCAAGCGCAGTGAACACCCGTACCCGTCGTACCGCCATAGCAGTGGCCGCAGGTTCCCTCATGCTCTCGCTGACCGCTTGTGGCGCACTGGGCGTGAGCGGGACCAGCAGCGAGGCGAGCCCGACCAAGGGCAACGACATCACCGTCGGCGTACTGATGCCGGAGAAGACGAACACGCGGTACGAGGAGTTCGACTACCCGATCATTCAGCAGAAGGTGAAGTCCCTCACCGGCGGCCAGGGCAAGACCGTCTACGCCAACGGCGAGGCCGACGCGACGAAGCAGATCCAGCAGATGGAGAAGATGATCGCCGACCAGGTCGACGTCATCCTGCTGGACGCCGTCGACGCCAAGACCATCGCGGACACCGTGCGCAAGGCCAAGGAGGCGGGCATCCCGGTCATCGCCTACGACCGGCTGGCCGAGGGCCCGATCGACGCGTACGTCTCCTTCGACAACGAGCTCGTCGGCGAGGTCCAGGGCCGCTCCATCATGGAGGCCCTGGGCGGTGACACCGACACCTCCACCAAGATCGTCATGGTGAACGGCTCGCCCACCGACCCCAACGCCGGCCAGTTCAAGGCGGGCGCGCTCTCCGAGCTCAACGGCAAGGTGACGATCGCCAAGACCTACGACGTGGACGGCTGGAAGCCGGAGATCGCCGAGTCCGACATGGCCAAGGCGATCGAGGCGATCGGCAAGGGCAACATCGCCGCCGTCTACTCCGCCAACGACGCCATGGCCGGCGGTGTCATCAAGGCCCTGGAGGCCGCGGGCGTGACCGAGCTGCCGCCCATCACCGGCCAGGACGCGGAACTCACCGCCGTGCAGCGGATCGTCGCGGGCGAGCAGTACATGAGCGTCTACAAGCCCTACCCGCAGGAGGCCGAGGCCGCAGCCGAGATGGCGGTGGCGCGGGTGCAGGGCAAGGGCATCCAGTTCGACGCCCTCGCCTCGGACCGCGTCGACAGCCCCACCGACAAGGACATCCCGGCTCAGCTGGTGCCCGTGGTCGCCCTGACGAAGGACAACATCAAGTCCACGGTGATCGCGGACGGCATCTACAAGGTGTCCGACATCTGCACCGCCAAGTACGCGAGCGCGTGCCAGTCGGCGAAGCTGAAGTAGGTCCCTCCCGAGCGGGTCTGCCCCCTTGGCCCGAGTGGGCCAGGGGGCTGGGGCATTGCATGGAGAGGGCCGCTGGGCGTACGAGCCGTCAGCCCACCCGGGTGAACTCCACCGTCACCTCCGGCGGGCCGCCCGCCACGCCGCGGTAGACGCCCTTGTGCGGGGTGACGTCGTCGTAGTCGCGGCCGCGGCCGACGACGACGTGGGACTCGTCGGCGCGGGTGCGGTTGGTGGGGTCGTAGCCGCACCAGTCGCCCGCCCAGTACTCGACCCAGGCGTGGCTCTGGCCGGCGACGGGCCGGTGCAGTTCCGCGTCCCGCTCGGGGTGCAGATAGCCGGAGACGTAGCGGGCGGGCAGACCGACGCCCCGGAGCAGGGCGAGGGTGACGTGGGCGATCTCCTGGCAGACGCCCGCGCCCTGCTCCCAGGCCTCGGCGGCGGAGGTGTTCACCGTGCTGGTGCCCGGCAGGTAGGACACCCGGTCCGCGACCATCGAGGACACGGCGACGACCGTCTCGTGCGGGTCGAGGCCGGCCGCCACCTGCCGTGCCTTCTCCACGAGCTCGGCCGGCATCGTCGTACGGGGTGTCGGGCTCGCGAACTCCGACAGCCGGGAACGGGCGGTCTCTTCGGCGATCTCCGCCCAGGGGGGCGCCGCCGGGAGCTCGCCCGGGGGATGGGTCTCCACCAGGCTGGAGGCGGTGATGGTGAGGTCGGCGTGCGGGTCCATCAGGTCGAAGCCGGTGACCTGGGTGCCCCAGTAGTCCCAGTACGACCAGGTGGTGGCCGTCGGGCTGATGGCGACCCGGGCGTCCAGCGTGGTCTGCCCGGGCAGGGTCAGCGGGGTCATGCGGACCTCGTTGTGGGAGGAGACCGCGGCCTGGGCGTACGCGACCCGCGTGATGTGCCGGATCCGGAGGCGACGAGCCATCTCAGGCTCCTTCCTGGGCCCACTCGACGGGCCCCTGGTGGGGGAAGAACCGTTGCTCCACCGCTTCCGCGGACGCCATGCAGGCCTGCTGCAAGTCGCTCAGGAGCAGGGGCAGCTGGTCTTCCAGGGCCTGGGAGTCCAGGTACTCCAGGCGGGTGCGCAGCCGTCCGATCGGGCGGCGGGCCGGATCCTGGCGGGGGCGGCCCAGCGCGGACAGGCACTCCTCGGCCGTGGTCAGCGCGTGCAGCGCCGAGCGTGGGAAGTCCCGGTCCAGGAGCAGGAACTGGGCCACCCGCGGGGTGTCGCCGAAGCCGCTGTGCACGCGCGCGTACGCCTCGTCGGCACCGGACGCGCTCAGCAGGGTCGGCCAGTCCGGCGCGTGCGCGGCGTCCAGCACGCGCACCGACAGCAGCCGTACGGTCATGTCCACCCGCTCCAGGCTGCGGCCCAGCACGACGAAACGCCAGCTGTCGTCGCGGCTCATGGTGGAGTCGGCCAGGCCGAAGAACAGCGCGGCCCGGCGCCGGACCAGTTCCAGGTAGGCGTAGGGGCCGGTGCGGCGGGCCGCCAGCCGCTGGTCCGCGAGGGCGTGCCAGGTGGAGTTGAGGCACTCCCACATCTCCGAGGAGACCGCCTCGCGGGCGCTGCGGGCGTTCAGCCGGGCCGCGCCCAAAGCGCCCTCGATGGAGCAGGTGGAGTGCGCGTCGAAGGCCAGCTGGTCCAGGACCTGCTGCATGTCGACCCGCTCGTCCCCCGCGTCGACGCCGAGGATCGCGTACAGCGACCGGCAGGCCAGGTCCTCGTCGCGCCAGGGGTCCTCCAGCAGGCGGTGCAGATAGGCGTCGAGGATGCGGCCCGTGGCGTCCGCCCGCTCGACATACCGTCCGGTCCAGGTCAGTGCCTCGGCTATCCGGGAGAGGATCACGTCGCTCACTGCTGCTGCGCCCCTTCCTGTACGACGGTGGGGGTGCCGTCGGGTCCGTGCTGGCGCGGTGCCACCTCGGGCAGGCCGCTCGCGCCCTCGGCGGCGGGGGCCGGCGGCTCGGCAGGGCCTTCGGCCAGTACCCAGGTGTCCTTGGATCCGCCGCCCTGGCTGGAGTTGACGATGAGGTTGCCCTCCTGGAGGGCGACCCGGGTCAGGCCGCCGGGCAGGACCCAGACATCGTTGCCGTCGTTGACGGCGAAGGGCCGCAGGTCTATGTGGCGCGGAGCCATGCGTTCGCCCGCGAGGGTGGGGGAGGTGGACAGGGCGACCGGCCGCTGGGCGATGAAGCCGCGCGGGTCGGCGAGGACGGCCTTCCGGGTCCGCTCCAGGGTCGCCGCATCCGCCTTGGGGCCGATGACGATGCCCTGGCCGCCGGCTCCGTCGACCGGTTTGACGACGAGCTGGTCGATCTGGTCCAGGACGGCTTCCAGCTGGCCCGGCTCGTCCGGCCGGAACGACTCCACGTTGGGGAGAACCGGTTCCTCGGAGAGGTAGTACCGGATCAGGTCGGGGACGTAGGTGTAGAGCAGCTTGTCGTCGGCGATGCCGTTGCCGACCGCGTTGGCGAGCGTGACGTGTCCGGCGAGGGCCGCGCTCATGATGCCGGGGCAGCCGATGACCGAGTCGGGGCGGAAGTGGAGCGGGTCGAGGAAGTCGTCGTCCAGGCGCCGGTATACGACATGGACGGGCACCTCACCGCGGGTCGTGCGCATCCACACCCGGTTGCCGCGGCACACCAGGTCGTGCCCCTCCACCAGCTGCACGCCCATCAGCCGTGCCAGCAGGGCGTGTTCGAAGTAGGCGGCGTTGCTGGGGCCGGGGGTCAGCACGACCACCCGCGGGTCCTGGGCGCCGTCCGGGGCGGCGGCCCGCAGGGCGGCGAGCAGCCGCTGGGCGTATCCGTCGACGGGCACGACGTGCTGCTCGGAGAAGAGGGAGGGGAAGATCCGGGTCATCGCGCGCCGGTTCTCGATGACGTACGACACGCCGCTGGGTACCCGGACGTTGTCCTCCAGGACCCGGAAGTCCCCCGCCTCGTCGCGGACGAGGTCGATGCCGGCGACATGGATCCGGACGCCGCCCGGTGGTTCGACGCCGTGGGCCGCGCGATGGAAGTGCGGGGAGTTCAGGAGCAGCCGCCAGGGCACGACACCGTCCTCGAAGGCACGGGCGGGTCCGTAGGCGTCGGCGAGGTAGGCCTCCAGGGCCCTCACTCTCTGGCTCACCCCGCGCTGGATGAGATCCCATTCGAGGGCGTCGAGGATCCTGGGCACGAGATCCAGCGGCCAGGGCCGCTCCTCGCCCGCGAAGGCGTAGGTCACACCGCGGTCCGTGAAGGCGCGGGCCATCTGGTCGGCCCGGAACCTCAGTTCGCTCGGTTCGATCGGCTGGAGCGCGGCCAGCACCGGCTCATAGGCGGTCCTGACCTCACCCGGCCGCTCAAACATCTCGTCCCACGCGTCGGCCAACGCGTACGCGTCAAATATGTCCGCCATGGGGGGACGTTAGAGGCGGTACGTAACGTACTGATCACCGCGCTGTTTCGGCCGGTTGACGTGAATCAGTCATCGCCCCGGGTTTCCTCCCGGCCGTCCCGCCAGCGTGACCACCCGCAGCAGCCATTCGACGGGCCCATACCGGAAGCGTCTCAACCATAGTGTGGAGAAAGCGAGTTGGACGGCGAACACGGCGCACACGAGAGCCATCAGGGTGGCGGTGCCGATCCGGCCGTAGAGCGAGAGACCGTATGCGGTGGCCAGCACGGTCATGATCACGGACTGTGCCAGGTAGTTGGTCAGCGCCATCCGGCCGGCCGGGGCGAGCAGCCGCACGGCCAGGTCCCCCGACGGCGAACGCAGCAGGAGCAGCAGCAGACAGGCGTACGCGACCGACAGCGCGGGAGCAGTGAGCATGCCCACGCCGATCCCCAGGAACTGCCATCGCTCGTCCAGCGGCCCCTGGGACGCGGAGGCGTAGAAGACGGCTCCGGGGACTCCGACGACCAGCCCGACGCCCGCGATCCGCAGCAGTCTGCCGCCGCTCGTACGGTCGTGACCGAGCAGGTCCCGCCGTCCCGCGGCCAGACCGACGAAGAAGGCGGCGAGAATCCCCGGGGCCATGATGACGATGCCGAGAAGGGCATCGGGGAAGCGGTCCAGGTTCGCCTGGACCACCGTCGCCGCATCGCCGCGATACGCCGCCACGGCCGCCGCGATCCTCGCCCGATCCGCGCCGCTCTCGTCCGGCACCCCCAGCGCCAGGACGCCCAGTCCGGTCAGGAGCGCGCCGAAGACGCCGTAGATCCAGCAGGCGGTCCTGACCGCGGCCGCGGGCGAGATCCGCCGGGCCCACAGCAGGACGAGCCCCAGCAGGCCGTACGCCATGAGGATGTCGCCGGTGTACAGCAGCACGGCGTGCGCCACGCCCAGCACCAGCAGGCCCAGCGACCGCCGCAGGAACCGGGCCGTGAAGTTCGCTCCGGCCCGGTCCGCGGAGGCCGCCTGGAGGGTGAAGCTGTAGCCGAACAGGAACGAGAACAGCAGATAGAACTTGGCGGTCGCCACCGCCTTCACCAGCCACAGAGCGAAGCCGTCCACGAAGGCCGCACCGGGTTCGCGGAACCCCTCCGCCGCATAGGGGTCCATGATCTGCGTGCTGTTCACCACGAGGATGCCGAGCAGTGCGAATCCGCGTAACGCGTCGACGGCGGGCAGCCGCCGGGCGGCGGGCGTGGTGCCCGGGCTCATGGTGCCTCCCTCCGCCGGTAGGCGAGCCATCCACAGCATGCGATGACGGTTGCACAGGTGCAGAAGGTGCCGAGCCCTGCCATGGGAGTCAAGTCAGTGCCTATCAGTGCTCTGGTGAAGCCGTCGGGATCTTCCACACCGTTCATGGCCGCTCGGGCCGCGGCGAACGGAAGCCATGCCTGGATCTCGCCCATGCCTGAGATCCGTTGGACAGCCAGTCCGAAGACGCGTTCCAGCAGGAGGGGCCACAAGGTGAGTGTGAGCACTGTCAGCAGCCGACTCCGTACCAACGCGGCCAGTCCTCCGGCCAGAACGGGCAGAAACGCCATGACGATGAGGTAGCGCAGCAGAGGTCCGCAGCCCGCGGACCAGTGGGGCTGCGGCAGTCCTGTCACCGCCAGGGCCGCCGATCCCACCGCGGCGCTCAGGGCAAGGGCAAGGGCAGAGCTCATCAGGGTGCCTGCCGCTCCCACGGTGAGTTTGGCCGCATACGACAGACCGCGGTTGCCGACGGTCAACCAGGCTGTCCGCGCTGTCCGGCAGCTGAACTCCGTCGTGATCGGTCCGGTTCCCAGAACGAAGACCAGGAGCCACGCGCTCAGGGGCAATTGAAGGGCAATGGCATTGAACTGCAGAGTGTCCACGAGATGGGCCACCTCGACAGTGGCTTGTCCCTCACCCGTCGGCTCGCTCGCTTCCATGGGCAGCAGAATGCCGTTGAGCAGACTCAGGACAGCCAGCACCGCGAGTACAACCCAGGTCGAGCGCAGGCCCTTCAGCCTCATCCATTCGAAGCACAGAGCGCGCTTGAGCGCGGTCCCGGCCAGGGGGAGGGCCGGGACCGCGCGGTCTGGGGTGGCATGGCCGGTCTCGCTGGGCCTCACAGCGGTCATCGGCTTTCGTACTCCTGATCAGCAACGGACAAGTAGAACTCCTCGAGAGAGGTAGGACGCTCATCCAGCCAGTGAAGCGGCACCGAGTGCTCAGCCGAGAGGTCTCCGACCTGGAATCTCGACAACCCTGTGATCTCAGCGGTCCCTGGAGCGGTCACTCTGAGAACTCCGCCCCGCTGCTCGACCAGCGGCGTCAACTTGTCGAGCGAGGGGCTCTGGACGCCAACCCGCCCGCGTGCGGTCCCGGAGAGTTCCGACATGGACGTTCTGGCAACGATTCGCCCTCGTGCGAGGACGACAACCTCGTCGGCAACCTGCCCCAGCTCGGCCAACTGATGGCTTGACACCAGCGCTGCACGCCCCTCATCTGCGAAGTCTCGAAGGAAGCGTCGTAACCAGTGCACTGAATGCGGGTCGAGGCCGTTGGTCGGTTCGTCGAGGACCAGCACTCGTGGATTTCCGATCAGCGCCTGTGCCATCCCTACGCGCTGTGCCATCCCGAGAGACAGGCCGCCGAGGCGGAGTCCGGCTGCATCCTGCATGCCGACACGGTTGAGGACCTCGACCACGCGTTCACTCGGGGCCCCGATGCCGGCAGCCACCATCCTCAGGTGCGCCCGCACCGAGTGTTTGGGATGCCCGGCAACTCCGCCAAGGACCGCGCCGACGACATCTGCCGGGCCGCGCCACTGTGCCAGAGGGCGCCCCATGAACAGTGTTCTGCCACCCCCTGACAGCAGCCCGAGCATCAAACGGATTGCTGTGGTCTTTCCTGCGCCGTTCGCACCCAGGAATCCTGTCACCGTATGTGGAGACAATTCCAGGGAGACGTCGGAAAGTACGCGACGACCACGGAACTCCTTACTCAAGCCGTGCGCGGACATCAGAGAAGTCGAGATGTTTCGTTCACCCATGGTTCAGCCAGAAGAGGAATCCGGACAGGGCCAACAATGTGAACGAAAAGATGCCGCCTATTCCTGGGTTCTGGCGCTTCGCCAGACACCAGATTGCCATGATTGACGGAGCGATCCAGCCACACCAATAGAGGGCCCAGCCCGCCGTCCTCGCGCCCTCGGTTCGAATGAAGAGGAACGTGATGAAAGAAGCGCACACGAAGAGCGCAGCCGACCCCCACATGTTATCTGCGACTATTTTTTCGTGGGACTTCTTCATGCGTCCTTCCTTTGCGGCGCAGTACTCCTCCCGGAAGATCCGGGAGGAGTACCTTGCGCCTGAATCAGATGGCCTGCTGGACCAGCCAGGCAATGAGCTCAGTGACGACGTAGCTCGGTGACGCCTTGATCGCCCACTTGACGGGGTTGAAGTTCGACAAGCTGTTGACCCACTTGTCGAAGGCGGCCTTCCCCTTCTTCGCGGCCTTCACGGCGGCCTTGAAGAGCGGCTTGCTCTTCTTTAGCAGTTCCTTGAGAGCGCTGAGTCTGCCCTGCGCGACGCGCTCTCCCTCGGCTCTAGCAGCAGACTCCGTGCCCCGCTCGACCTCGGGATACACCTCGAGCGACATTGCCGGCGCCACCGTCCCCGACAGTGATGCCGCGGAGGCGGTGGTGCGGTTGGCCGCGACAGCCGACGCGGCAGGCGCTGCGATTCCCAGAGCCACTGCCGTCACCATCGAAGCAGCTATCATGCGCGTCTTTCGGCGCACAGTCCCTCCCCGTAATCCTGTTCCAGGCGTGCACTTTGCACCGCCCTCCGCCGGTCTTTCCGGCTGACAGGATTAATGATGCTGCTCAGGTGAGGCTTGTTCTATTGGACCTTGGGGTATCGCCCTCAAGGGCAATGCCTCTAGGGCTTGATCTCCCCTGCGTGTAGATTTGACAGCAGAGCTGCCTCGAGTCGTGATTCGACTTCAAGCTTCCGCATCAGATTCGTCACATGTGCTTTCACCGTCCGCTCTGCAATATCGAGTTGCTTGGCGATTATGCGATTGGACGGCCCGTTCGCGAGGAGTGAGAACACCTGCCTTTCGCGATCTGTCAATCGACCGATGTTTGAGGCGTGTGATGACAGGGGCATGGTCTCGCTCCCCGTCGGGCGAAATCCGATGTTCGCTCCGTTGGGCAGTTGGCTGCTGTTCCACCTGGTCAAAGTGGTTTTCACCTTCCCCGTTGATACATCAGTATCAGTTTCCAAGCAGGGTGTTGATCGCTGAGATCACACGCTTGCTTCGAGCCCGATCATGGGTGAGCCCTCCCTGGGGGCGCCCGGGGAGGGCTGCTTGGTCGGCGGACCCGGTCGTATCCCTGCGATCAACGACGATCGCATCTCGCGTAGCGCGGCACCACCCTCATCTTGCTGCAGCATTTGCATGCTGACGGGTGGACATATAGCTACTAAACGGACAGGCGAGGAGTGTGGTGGCCGCGAGGAGCCGTGTTGCGGAGCCGGTCGGGGCCGCGCATAGTTGCGCTGCGGAAGACGCTGGAACCGGGGGTGGGATGGGCGATGGCCGAGCACGGGGCGGAGGAGCACCCTCACGGTGCCGACCGGCTGTGCCCGGCCGGGGACCGCGTCTACTCCCGGGCCGTACGGCGTGGTCGCGTACCGCGCTGTGACGCGGAACAGGTGCCCTGCCTGCTGGAGTTGGCCCTGCTCCACCCGGACCCCGACGACATGGACTGGCTGGTGCCCACGGCACCGCAGGAGGTCATGACCCGGCTGCTGCGCGGCATGTACGACGAGGTCAGCGACAGTCAGCGACGGGTGGGCTCGGCGGTCGCCGCCTTCGAGTGGTACGCCGGTCTCGGCGGCCGGAGCCCGCTCGCGTCCGTCGGGGAGGGCTCCGCGATCCGGGTCCTGGACGGGCTCTCCCGCATCCAGGCCGCGATGGACGAGGCGACCGAGGCGTGCACCACCGAGGTCCTCACCGTCCAGCCCGGCGGCATCCGCCCCGAGGACGAACTCACCGAGGGACTGCACCGGGCGCTCGCCCTGCGCGGCCGGGGCGTTCGCATGCGCGATCTCTACACCCATGTGGCCCGGCACGGCCAAGGCCTGCTCAACTACCTGGAGTTGATGGGTGGCACGGTGCAGGCCCGCACCCTGGACGAGGTCATCGACCGGCTGATCCTCTTCGACCGCACGGTCGCCTTCATCCCGGCCAACGCCGACCGCACCCTCGCGCTGGAGCTGCGCCACCCCGCCCTCGTCGCGTACCTGGTCACGGTCTTCGAGCGGCTGTGGCGCCTCGCGATCCCGCTGACCGCCCCGCTCCCGGACACCGGCATCGAGGGCATCTCCCACCGGGAGCAGTCCATCGCCGCGCTGCTGGCCGAGGGCCACCAGGACGCCGTCATCGCGGAACGGCTCGGCATAAGCGTCCGCACCTGCCGCGCCCACATCGCGCGCCTGTCGGAGACCCTCGGCGCGGCGAGCCGTGCCCAGCTCGGCGTCCGCATCGCCCAGGTGGGACTGGTCGGACCGCCCCGCGCGGCCGACGGCGAGGGCCGCCCCCTCAGCCTTCCTGATCAAGGAGCCCCGACCGGCCGATGAGATAGCCGAGTTGCGCCCGGCTCTCGCTGCCGAGCGTGGCCGCGAGCTTGGCGACGTGCACGCGCGCGGTGCGGATGTTCATTCCGAGCCGCTCGGCTATCGCGGCGTCCGTGTGGCCCTCGATGAGGAGGGTGGCGATGGCTCGTTGGCGGGGGGTGATGCCGTTGAGGGTGGGGCGCTGGACGGCTTGGGGATACATCGGGGTGGCCAGGTGCCAGAGGCGGTCGAAGGCGGTGGCGAGGAAACCGACGATCGCGGGGTGGCGGATCTCCAGGGCGACCGAGCGGTCCTTGCTGGCGGGGATGAAGGCGACCCGGCGGTCGGTGACGATCAGCCGGTCGGTCACCTCGTCGAGGGTCCGGGCCTCCACGTCTCCGCTCAGCTGCTCGTAGCGGGCGATGACGGAGGGCGCGTTGCGCAGGGTGTGCTGGTAGAGAGTGCGGATGCGGCCGCCGCGGTCGAGGAAGTCCTGGTCGCGGGCGAGAGCTTCGGTGTGGATAGCGGGGAGCACATGGGCGAGCCGGTGCCCGGTATGCGGCTGGATGGTGAGGACCTCGCTGGAACTCTCCGCCATGGCCTGGCCGATGGCCCGCCCGATGCGGTCGTACCCGCTGAGAACACCGACCATGGACAACCCCTCGGTGCCCGAACGCCGGCCGTCGATCCGCATGAGCGGTTCGAACGCCTCCGCCAGCCGGGCTTCGCGCCGCCGCTCGTCCGCGATCCGCTCCTCGGTGCCGCGCAGCATCCTGTGCAAGGCCACGGCCGGGGCGAGCGGCTCCAGTCTGGTCAGGTCCGTGACCGCGGGATGCAGCAGGCCGAAGTCGACCAGGCAGGGTGCCGTCTCGGCGTCGGCGCCGCTCACATGTCCCTCGCGCAGGGCGCGTTCGTAGAGCTGCATCCCTGCCGCGCACAGGTCTTCCGCGCCGTGCTCCGGATGTGGTGCCGGGGTCACTGCGCCCCCTCTCCTTGGGACCCTTGGTGTCAGTCTTCCTGGTTCAGGATCCCCGACTGCGCGATGAGATAGCCGAGCTGTGCCCGGCTCTCGCTGCCCAGCGTCGCCGCGAGTTTGGCGATGTGGACGCGGGCGGTGCGGATGTTCATGCCCAGGCGGTCGGCTATCACGGCGTCCGTGTGGCCCTCGACGAGGAGGGTCGCTATGGCGCGCTGGCGGGGCGTGATGCCGTTGAGGGTGGGGCGCTGGACGGCTTCGGGGTACATGGGGGTGGCGAGGCGCCAGAGGCGGTCGAAGGCGGTGGCCAGGAAGCCGACCATGGCCGGGTGGCGGACCTCCAGGGCGACCGAGCGGTCCTTGCTGGCGGGGATGAAGGCGACCCGGCGGTCGGTGACGAGGAGCCGTCCGGTCACCTCGTCCAGGGTGCGGGCCTCCACGTCCCCGCGCAGCTGCTCGTAGCGAGCGACGATGGAGGGCGCGTTGCGCAGAGTGTGCTGGTAGAGGGCGTGCATGCGGCCGCCGCGGTCGAGGAAGTCCTGGTCGCGGAGCAGGGCTTCGCGATGGCGGTCCGAGGATTTACGGATGTGCGTGGGGTGGGGCTGGACGGTGAGCACTTCTTCGGATGCCTCGGACACGGCCTCGGTGATGGCATTGTTGATCTGGTCGAGCCCGCTCAGGACGTGGATACCCGGGGAGACGTCGGTGCCGGTGAGCCGTGCGTCGATCCGCATGAGTGGTTCGAACGTCTCGGCCAGCCGGGCTTCGCGGCGGCGCTCCTCGGCGATGCGGTCCCCCGTACCGCGCAGCATTCGGTGAAGGGCCGCCACAGGAGCGACTGGCTTCAGCCTGCTCAGGTCCATGGCCGTGGGGTACAGCAGGCCGAAGTCGACCAGGCAGGGTGCCGTCTCGGCGTCGGCGCCGCTCACATGTCCCTCGCGCAGGGCGCGTTCGTAGAGCTGCATCCCTGCCGCGCACAGGTCTTCCGCGCCGTGCTCCGGATGTGGTGCCGGGGTCACCGCGTCCCCTCCCTTGAGCTTCTTGGAGTCACTCTTCCTGGTTCAGGATCCCCGACTGCGCGATGAGGTAGCCGAGCTGTGCCCGGCTGCCGCTGCCCAGCGCCGTGGCGAGCTTGGCTATGTGGGCCCGGCAGGTGCGGACGTTCATGCCCAGGCGGCGGGCGATGGCCTCGTCCACATGTCCCTCCACCAGCAGTTTGGCGATGGAGTGCTGGATCTCGGTGATGCCGTCGGGAGCGGTCTCGTAGGGCGCCCCGGCGCTCAGCGCCACGGCGCGGTCCCACATGAACTCGAACACCTTGATCAGGTAGCGGACCAGACCAGGGTGACGGAGTTCCAGAGCGACTTTCTGGTCATCACGTATGGGGATGAAGGCGACGGTCTCGTCGCAGATGATGAGCCGCTCGACCACTCCGTCGATGGTCCGGTGTTCCACCTTGCCGTCGGAGAGTTGGCCCACGTACGCGAGCCTCTCGGGGTTGTAGCGGGCCGTGTGTGGATACAGGGTGCGGATGCGCACACCACGTTCGATCAGCGGCCTGTCCCGCTCCAGGCCCTGGATCAAGCTGCGCTCGGGTCGGTGTCCGCTCGGCTGGATCGTGAGCATCTCGGTCTGGCACTGGGTCGTGGCCAGGTTGAGAGCCGCGTTGATGCGTTCGCCGCCCTCCAGTATTGAGATCGAGTGGGTGGACGCCGTCAGCTGAGTGCCGAGGGCCATGAACGGCTCAAAAGCTTCGGACAGTTCGATTGACCGCCGCCTGCGCTCGGCTATCTCCTGCTCAAGGGGATTGAGCCGCTGGGTCAGGGCGACCACCGGTAGCACCGGGCGCAACCAGTCACGATCGTCCGGATCAGGTAGCAGTAGGCCCAGTTCCACCAGGCAGGGGGCTGCATTCGCGTCCGCGCGGGAGATGCGTCCGCTGCGTAGAGCGTCTGCGTAAAGTCGGCCACCTTCCTCACACAGTTCGGTCACCGCATGGGGATGTGTCGCTTTAGTTCGATCCATCACCAAATCTCCACCCCCCAGGGTCCTGAACATGCAGGAACATGATGCACTGATGCTGTGGCCATGACGTGCCTGAATGAGCCATCGTCTTACCCGACGGGGGAAAAGGGGACCTTCAAGTGAGGACGAAGCCGACTATGCGTAACAAAATGCTTCGCTCGGTACTTGTCGCCGCCTTCTCCGCCGTCGTGGCCATTGGAACGGTGAGTGGCCTGTCCGGTGCGAAGGGTGACAATCGGGCGGACAGTGTCTGGCCGCTGGCTCCGAAGGACCATGTGGTGGCGGACAGTGTCTGGCCGGCGGTGGTCCAGTCCGACGGAGCCGGGAGCTGACGACGTGACCACTCCACCCGACGACCGCTCGTTCCGCAGAGAGATGGCCACCGCCTACCGCTCCGGCTGGCACTTCATCGACCTGGTCACCGCGATCCCCCACGCCGGTGACTCCCTGATGGTGACGGTTTTCGGAGAGCCGGTCGTCGTGACGCGGGACGAGGACGAGGACGTACGGGCCTACCGGTGCCTGCGGCGGCCGCGCGGGGCTCCCCAGCCCGTGCGGTGTGCCATCCGGTACGGAATGATCTTTGTGAATCTGGACCAGCGTGACCATCGCCTGGTGGAGCCGGACGCCCCGGCCACCCGGACCATAGCCACCCCCCGCAGTGCCTGACGCGATTCCCCCGTCGTAACAGATCGCTCAGGTGCTTCCCCCCGCAGCGGCGTCACCGTGACCTGAACACGGTGACGCCGCTGCAGTTTGCGGGAAAAATGCCGACATGGGTGCCGGCCGCCCGTGTCAGGCCGTGTCGGGCCGTGGCTCAAAGTAATCGATCATGGATCGGTTTTTACCGACCGTCCGTGCTTTTTCCGCCGCCCGCGCGGGGCGCGAGCGTTCTCGGCCACCTTGTCCCATCCTGCACCGGGTCGTCGGCCCGGCCCGCCCCGTGGTGCCGGTCAGCCATGCCCCATGGCCCGCGTCAGCTCGATCTCGATCACCACGCGGTCCGGATTCGGGGCCGGCGTCCGCTCGTAGCGCTCCGCGTACCGCCGCACCGCCTCCGCCACCGGCTCCGGTTCCGTCCGGACGAAGGCCCGCCCCTCCAGCGTCGCCCACCGCCGCCCCGCCACCTGGCACACCGCCACCCGGGCGCCCTCGGGGCCGGCGGCGAGGACGTTGGCCACCTTCGTGCTGGACTTGTTCGCGATCACCCGAGCCGTCCGGGTCGCGGGATCGTATGTCACCCCGACGGGCACCACGTGCGGACTGCCGTCCGGGCGCGGTGTGGTCAGCGTGCACAGGTGCCGTTCCCGCCAGAAGCTGAGATACGGCGCGTCGGGGGCACCCGGATCCTGGGAGTGTCTGCTCATGGCCCGGAACCTAGCTCCTGAGGGCCTCCCGGACTCCACCTTGAGTGGAATAGACTCAAGTTTGTGTACGTTGGCCGAGTCAGCACTGGGAGTTGCGGCAGACCGCTGACGGAGACGTGACGGAGACGTAGGAGGAGAACGCGAACGTGGACGCCGAGCTGACCAACCGGAGCCGGGACGCCATCAACGCGGCCGGGAACCGGGCCGTGTCCGAGGGGCACCCCGACCTGACCCCCGCCCACCTGCTGCTGGCGCTGCTCCAGGGCCAGGACAACGAGAACATCGTGGACCTGCTGGCGGCCGTCGACGCCGACCAGGCCGCCGTGCGCGCCGGCGCCGAGAAGGTCCTCGCCGGGCTGCCCAGCGTGACCGGCTCCACCGTCGCGCCCCCGCAGCCCAACCGCGATCTGCTCGCCGTGATCGCCGACGCGCAGGCCCGCGCCCAGGACCTCGGCGACGAGTACCTCTCCACCGAGCACCTGCTCCTCGGCATCGCGGCGAAGGGCGGCCCGGCCGGCGACGTACTCTCCGGGCAGGGGGCCACCGCCAAGAAGCTTCAGGAGGCCTTCCAGCGAGCGAGGGGAGGACGCCGGGTGACCACAGCCGATCCGGAGGGCCAGTACAAGGCCCTGGAGAAGTTCGGGACCGACTTCACGGCCGCCGCACGGGAGGGCAAGCTCGACCCGGTCATCGGGCGGGACCAGGAGATCCGCCGGGTCGTCCAGGTGCTGTCCCGTCGTACCAAGAACAACCCGGTCCTCATCGGCGAGCCCGGTGTCGGCAAGACCGCCGTGGTCGAGGGGCTCGCGCAGCGCATCGTCAAGGGGGACGTGCCCGAGTCGCTGAAGAACAAGCGGCTGGTGGCGCTGGACCTGGGCGCGATGGTCGCCGGGGCGAAGTACCGGGGCGAGTTCGAGGAGAGGCTGAAGACCGTCCTCGCGGAGATCAAGGGCTCCGACGGGCAGATCATCACGTTCATCGACGAGCTGCACACCGTCGTGGGCGCGGGCGCCGGCGGGGACTCCGCCATGGACGCCGGGAACATGCTCAAGCCCATGCTCGCGCGCGGTGAGCTGCGCATGGTGGGCGCGACCACGCTCGACGAGTACCGGGAGCGGGTCGAGAAGGACCCCGCCCTGGAGCGCCGCTTCCAGCAGGTGCTGGTCGCGGAGCCCACCGTCGAGGACACCATCGCGATCCTGCGCGGCCTCAAGGGGCGCTACGAGGCGCACCACAAGGTCGTGATCGCCGACAGCGCGCTGGTCGCCGCGGCCAGCCTGTCCGACCGGTACATCACCTCCCGCTTCCTGCCCGACAAGGCCATCGACCTGGTCGACGAGGCGGCCTCCCGCCTCCGGATGGAGATCGACTCCTCGCCCGTCGAGATCGACGAACTCCAGCGCGCCGTCGACCGGTTGAAGATGGAGGAGCTCGCCCTGGAGAGGGAGACCGACCCGGCCTCCCGCGAGCGCCTGGAGCGACTGCGCCGCGACCTCGCCGACAAGGAGGAGGAGCTGCGGGGGCTGACCGCCCGCTGGGAGAAGGAGAAGCAGTCCCTCAACCGCGTGGGCGAACTGAAGGAGAAGCTGGACGGGTTGCGAGGCCAGGCCGAACGCGCCCAGCGCGACGGCGACTTCGACACCGCCTCCAAGCTGCTCTACGGCGAGATCCCCACCCTGGAACGGGACCTGGAGGCCGCCTCGCAGGCCGAGGAGGAGGCCGCCAAGGACACCATGGTCAAGGAGGAGGTCGGCCCCGACGACATCGCCGACACCGTGGCCGCCTGGACCGGCATCCCGGCCGGCCGCCTCCTGGAGGGCGAGACGCAGAAACTCCTGCGCATGGAGGAGGAGCTGGGGCGCCGCCTCATCGGGCAGTCGGAGGCCGTGCAGGCCGTCTCCGACGCCGTACGGCGGACCCGGGCCGGGATCGCCGACCCCGACCGCCCGACCGGTTCCTTCCTCTTCCTGGGCCCGACGGGCGTCGGCAAGACCGAACTGGCCAAGGCGCTCGCCGACTTCCTCTTCGACGACGAGCGGGCGATGGTCCGCATCGACATGTCGGAGTACGGCGAGAAGCACACCGTCGCCCGGCTCGTCGGCGCGCCCCCCGGCTACATCGGCTACGAGGAGGGCGGCCAGCTGACCGAGGCGGTGCGCAGGCGGCCGTACAGCGTGGTGCTGCTGGACGAGGTGGAGAAGGCGCACCCGGAGGTCTTCGACATCCTGCTCCAGGTACTGGACGACGGCCGCCTGACCGACGGCCAGGGCCGCACGGTCGACTTCCGCAACGCGATCCTGGTGCTGACGTCCAACCTGGGCAGCCAGTTCCTGGTCGACCCGATCACCAGCGAGCAGGAGAAGAAGGAACAGGTCCTGGAGGTGGTCCGCACCGCCTTCAAGCCGGAGTTCCTCAACCGCCTCGACGACCTGGTCGTCTTCTCCGCGCTGACCAAGGAAGAGCTGACCCGCATCGCCAGGCTCCAGATCGACCGCCTGGCCAAGCGGCTCGCCGAGCGCCGTCTCACCCTGGAGGTCAGCGACGAGGCCCTCGCCTGGCTCGCGACCGAGGGCATGGACCCGGCCTACGGCGCCCGCCCGCTGCGCCGGCTCGTGCAGACCGCCATCGGCGACCGCCTCGCCAAGGAGATCCTCTCCGGCGAGGTCAAGGACGGCGACACGGTCCGCGTGGACTCCTTCGGCGACGGTCTGATCGTGGGACCGGCGACCGGCAAGACGCTCTGACGGCCGGCCGTAACCCGCGGCGTTTCGGCCCGTCCCGCACTCGGCGGGGCGGGCCGACGTGTGTCACGAGGGCCGGCGGAATGATCACTTTCGGCCAACCACAGGAGTAACTCGCACACCTCCCGCCCCTCCGCTTCACGGAAACTCCATAGATCACGAAGTGGGCCGTACGGCAGGCGCGGCGTGCGGGGCCGTTCCGTTTCGGGCGTCGGTTCCCGGCCACCGCCCTAATTCCTCTGTCGACATGTCCATGCGGTGCTTAGAGTGACCGGGCGCCTGTGAGGTGGACCTGATCACTCCGGCCTGGGCGCACGCTTCACGGGGGAACGTCCACGCACATCACCTTTGCGCTGCCGCGCGCCCCCATGCCTGTTGTGACACTTCAGCAGAGAAGGAATGTGCATGCGCAAGCTCCTGACCGCAGCCGGTCTCGCGTCGTCCGCCGTGGCCCTGGGCGTCCTGATGGCCTCCCCGGCGGCCGCCTGGTCCGCCACGTCCCAGTTCGACGTCACCTTCCCCGGCGCGAAGCCGAAGACGACGTACATCGTGGACAACAACGGCGCGGCCAACCTCGACCAGGGCGACTTCCAGGCCAAGTCGGTCGTCTACTGGAAGCTGGCCGTCGACCAGATCGGCGACCACTCCACCCGCTTCACCAGCTTCAAGATCACGACGCGTGTCGAGGCGCGCCTCGGCCCGAACGAGGCCGACGAGGTCATCACCAAGAAGACCTGCGACCTGACCGCGATGGTCAACGACAGCCCCTTCTGGACCTACGACACCGCGAAGAACACCTGTGTCGCCCCGGGCCGTGTCTACGACGGCGAGCTGTACTGGTCCGCGGACGCCACGATCGTCTACGACATCGTGGGTGACGACAAGGGCGCCATCACCCAGGAGCTCCAGGGCACCGCGCTGGTCCACGGCTGACCCGTGCGGGTATGAGCGGCCAGATCCTGTCAGCCCAGGGCTGACAGGATCTGTCGGGGCTTGCCACCCCCCTCCCCGGATGGGGGAGGATGGCGGGATCCGTACGAAGGGAAATTCACGGTGACCATCGACCCGTCCTCGATTCCGAACTTCGGGGGCCAGCCCGAGCCGCAGCCCCAAGGACCGGCGGGCCCCGTCGTCCCGGATCAGGATCTTGTGAAGCAGCTCCTCGACCAGATGGAGCTGAAGTATGTCGTCGACGACGAGGGAGACCTCGCGGCGCCGTGGGAGCAGTTCCGTACGTACTTCATGTTCCGTGGTGAAGGGGACCAGCAGGTCTTCTCGGTGCGGACGTTCTACGACCGCCCCCACAAGATCGACGAGAAGCCGCTGCTGCTGGAGTCCATCGACGACTGGAACCGGCGGACCCTGTGGCCCAAGGTCTACAGCCACACCCACGACGACGGCACCGTCCGCCTGATCGGTGAGGCGCAGATGCTGATCGGCACCGGCGTCAGCCTGGAGCACTTCGTCTCCTCCACCGTCAGCTGGGTGCGCGCCGCCATCGAGTTCGACAAGTGGCTCGTCGAGCAGCTCGGCCTTGAGCAGGAGGTCAACGACGCGGAGAAGCCCGAGGACTCCGGCGACGAGGAGTAGGCCCGCAGACGCACGAGAGCCCGGCCAGGGCACCGGCCATCACGGTCGCGTGCCCCGGTCGGGCTTTCGTATGTCCGGACGAGCGCGCGGGGCAGTGGCATGGGCGGGAGGCCGGGGGCAGGGCGTATAGGCGAGCGGGGTGAGCGCGGTGCCCGTCCACAGGGTGTGGGAAACCGTTCCGCACCGCCGGACGAGTTCGCATGCCGTCGCCGTCGCCGTCGCCGCCCGCGGCTCCAGGGCGGCGTTCAACAGGCTCAAGGGTCAAGCGGCTCAGGCGAGCGCCTTGAGCCGCTTGACCGCCTCCTCCAGTACCTCGGTCCGCTTGCAGAAGGCGAACCGCACGAACGGGGCGCCGGCGTCCCGGTGGTCGTAGAAGACCGCGTTGGGGATGGCCACGACGCCGGCGCGCTCGGGGAGGGCGCGGCAGAAGGCGAAGCCGTCGCCCTCCTGGGAGAGGGCGGTGCCCAGGGGGCGGATGTCGGTGGTGACGAAGTACGTGCCGGCGGGGCGGAAGACCTTGAAGCCCGCTTCGGCGAGACCGGTCGCGAGCAGGTCGCGCTTGGCGAGCATGTCGTCGCGGAAGGCGGTGAAGTAGGTGTCGGGGAGGGCGAGGGCCTCGGCGACGGCGTACTGGAAGGGCCCGGAGGAGACGTAGGTGAGGAACTGCTTGGCGGAGCGGACCGCCGCGACCAGCTCCGGGGCCGCCGTCACCCAGCCGACCTTCCAGCCGGTGAAGGAGAAGGTCTTGCCGGCCGAACCGATGGTCACCGTCCGCTCGCGCATCCCCGGGAAGCCGGCGAGGGGCAGGTGCTCGGCCTCGCCGAAGACGAGGTGCTCGTAGACCTCGTCCGTGACGACGAGCAGATCCCGCTCGACGGCGAGCTCGGCGATCGCGGTCAGCTCCTCGCGGGTCAGGACGGTGCCCGTCGGGTTGTGCGGGGTGTTGATCAGCAGCAGCCGGGTGCGGTCGGTGACGGCGGCGCGCAGCTCGTCGAGGTCCAGGCGGAAGGAGTCCTCGTGCGGCCGCAGGGTCACCGGGACCCGCTTGCCGCCCGCCATGGCGATGCAGGCCGCGTAGGAGTCGTAGTACGGCTCCAGGGCGACGACCTCGTCACCGGGCTCCAGCAGGGCGAGCAGCGAGGCCGCGATCGCCTCCGTGGCGCCCGCCGTGACCAGGACCTCGGTGTCCGGGTCGAAGAGCAGGCCGTAGCGGCGCTGCTGGTGGGCGCTGATCGCGGTGCGCAGCTCGGGGATGCCCGGCCCGGGCGGGTACTGGTTGCCGTGGCCCGCGCGCAGGGCGCGGACGGCCGCCTCCCTGATCTCCTCGGGGCCGTCCGTGTCGGGGAAGCCCTGGCCCAGGTTGATCGCGCCGGTCCGCACCGCCAGGGCGGACATCTCGGCGAAGATCGTCGTCCCGAACTCGGCGAGACGGCGGTTGAGGTGGGGACGCGCGCTGGAGGTCATGCCGGTCATCCTGCGCCCATGCCCCGGGCTTCCTCAACTCGCCACCCGCCCCGCCCCCGGTACTCACAGCTCAGAAGTTGCTCAACTCTGCTTTGGGCCGTGACAGGGCCGGGCATCCCCCGTTCACGCAGCTGGTGAGGCGCCCACGGGGGGCCGCTTCGGGGGAGCTGCACGAAAGGAGGGTGACGTCATGCCCATGGCAATCGGCATCATCCTGCTGCTTCTGTTCATGGCCCTGCTCGTGCTGGGCGTCATCGGTTCCGGTCGCCGGCAGCGGTCCCAGCGGTACACGCGGTCGCACAGCCGAGGCAGCAACAACGGCAGTGGAAGCAGCGACAGCCACAGCCACAACAGCTGGTGGGCCGGCGGCGGCGACAGCGGCGGCTCGTCCTGCGGCTCCTCGGGCCACTCCTGCGGGGGCGGCTCGTCGTCCTGCGGAGGCGGCGGCGGGGGCGGATGCGGAGGAGGAGGCAGCTGACACGGGGCAGCTGAGCTCCCGGAAGGGGGAACCGCGTCCGGAACGGGGGAAGCGGGGGGAAGCGGGGGCGTGGTGAGCGGATCCGGACCTGGGCGTGGACCTGGGGCCGGACCGGTCACCACGCCCCCGCCGTATGTCACGCGGACGGGCGCGGTGTCCGGTTGGGGCGGGCGCGGGGTCCGGTTCGGGCGAGCGCACTGTTCAGTTCATACGCCCGCCGGCAACGGCTTGTGACGACCGCGGCACTGCTCCGGCGCACGCTCCGACCGCCCCGGCGCACGCCACGGTTGAACAGTTGAGCTGTGGAGCCCTCTGAGGGATGGAAACCCCACGAAGTTGGGTAAAAACGCTGTGGTGGCGCCACTGTTCATGATTCCCTCTAAATCACCAACGCGGCCCCTCGGCCGTCCCATCGGCGCCCTCCTTGACCCTGAGGGCGCCGGTGACGCGTCCGACTGGGCCGACCGGGCCGAACTCCCCGGTGCCGACCGGGGTGCGCCGGAACCACCACTCCCTTTCTCCCTTTCTTTGCGTGCTTGCGGAGCCGACCCATGCTCACGACCCTGAACACCGCTTACACCGACACGCGCGCGGCCGACCTCGCCTGGGCCCTGGGGCGCGAGCCCTTGCCCGCCCTGGCCACGCTCGATCTCGAACTGGCGTGTGCCAAGCTTCAGTTGAGACTCCTCGGCGCGTCCCACCAGGTGCTTCTGGAGGAGGAACAGGGCAGTTGTTCGGAGACGGTGGCCTGTATCGCGGGCAGCAGCACACCGCTGCCGCTGGGCGTGGCCAAGCGGGTCGGCGACTGGGAGTACGAGTTCGCCGCCCGTGTCGAGGTCCTCTCCCCGGGCCAGTTCGCCGGCCGAGCCCAGGAGTTGCTGGCCCTGGTCGCCGACCATCCCCACGGCCTGGCCGGCGTCTTCCCCGGCAGCCCGCACGCCTTCACCGCGATGCTCGCCCAGCGCCACGAGGGCCAGGTCCACTGGCGCACCTGGCACGCGTACCCGCAGGACGGCCAGTTGGTGGCCACCCGGTCCCGCGTGGGCGTGCGGACACCGACGGCACGACCCGTCCCGCGGCCGGTGTCCCTCAGTCGGTCCGGAGTGTGAGCCCGTCCGGAGTGCGAGGGGGTTAAACGCGGGGCGCCCAACTGACCGACAGTTCCACACGTGTGGGTGACGAAGCGTGCCGTCGCAGTGACGTAACGTCGCAGCGTGATCGAACCGCACGCGCCCGCCCCGCCCGGCACCACGCCGCCGTGGGCGGGCCCCGCGCGGCTGCCCGTCCGCCCCGGCACGGGCCGGTTCCTCGTCCTCGCCTGCGTCTTCGTCTGCGCCGCCTGCGGACTGGTGTACGAACTCGAACTGGTCGCCCTGGCCACGTACTTGATCGGCGATTCGGTCACCCAGGCCTCCGTCGTGCTGTCCGTCATGGTCTTCGCGATGGGCATCGGCTCACTCGCCGCGAAACGGCTGCGCCGGAGCTCGGCGGCCGCCTTCGGCGCGCTGGAGGCGGCCCTCGCCCTCGTCGGCGGAGGCAGCGCGATGGCCCTGTACGCCGTGTTCGCGTGGACCGGCGCCTGGGGCGGTGTGTGGGAGAGCGCCCCGCGCTGTCTCCTGGTCGCCTTCTCCCTCGCCATCGGCCTGCTCATCGGCGCCGAGGTCCCGCTGCTGATGGAGCTGATCCAGCGCATCCGGCGCCAGGACGCGGGCGGCGCGGTGGCCGACCTGTTCGCCGCGGACTACGTCGGCGCGCTGGTCGGCGGCCTGGCGTTCCCCTTCCTCCTCCTGCCGGCGCTGGGCCAGCTGACCGGCGCGCTGCTCACCGGCACGGTCAACGTCATGGCCGGCGGCGCGCTCGTCCTCGGCCTGTTCCGCGGCGACCTCACCCGCCGCGCCCGCCGGCTCCTGCTCCTCGCCAACCTCGTCGTCCTCGCCCTCCTCGCCACGGCCGCCGTCCTCGTCGACGACTTCGAACGGGCCGCGCGGCACGCGGTGTACGGCAAGGACGTACGGGTGGCGGTCCAGAGCGACGTCCAGGAGATCGTCCTCACCGGCGGCACCGACGGCCGCTCCCTCGACCTCTTCCTCGACGGCCGGCTCAGGGTCAGCGGACGCGACGAACACCGCTACCACGAGGCCCTGGTCCACCCCGCGATGAACGGCCCCCACGCGCGCGTGCTCATCCTCGGCGGCGGCGACGGCCTCGCCGCGCGGGAGGTGCTGCGGTATCCGGGCGTCGACCGCGTCGACATCGTCGAGCTCGACGAGGAGGTCGTACGACTCGCCCGCCACGACCCGGCCCTCGCCCGGCTGAACGGCCATGTCTACGGCGACGCGCGCGTCCATGTGATCACCGCGGACGCCTTCGGTGAGCTGCGCCGGACGCCGACGGCGACGTACGACGTGGTCGTCGCCGACCTGCCCGACCCGGGCATCACCGCGAGCACGAAGCTGTACTCGCGGGAGTTCTACGGCCTGGCCCGGCGGGTCCTGACGGACGACGGACGGATCCTCGTGCACACCGGGCCCGTCGCCACACGCCCGGAGGTCTTCTGGACCGTGGACACCACCATGCGCGCCGCCGGGCTGCACACCGTCCCCTTCCGTGTCGGCGGCCGCGCCTTCGCCTTCGCGGCCGGCCCCGACCGCACGACCGGCGCGTCCCGGGCCGCCCACGACTGGGGCTTCGTCCTCGCGTCCCCCACGGCCCGCCCCCCGCTGCGCCTCGCCCCCGGAGAACCGCGCCCGCGGACGCTCACCCAGGCGGCCCTGACGGCCGACGCACGGGCGGCGGCGCGGACGCGGGTGGAGGGGGCGCCGGTGTCGACGCTGGTGCATCCGCGGTACTGAGTGTCTTGCGGGCAGGGACGGCCACCCGGACGCGCGGTCACTTTGCACCAACGGGGGTGCACGACCGCCCCCACTGGGTAGGCTCCGTCGACATGGAGCATGAGGTGTTCGTTCCGGTTCCGGCCGAGCGGCTCAGGGAGGCGCTGGCCGAGCCCGCACAGGTCGCCCGGGCGGTACCCGGGCTCCAGCAGGACGTCGGCGCCGAGCCCGTCACCGGGCGGCTGAAGGTCCGCGTCGGCAGTCACTCCATCACCTACCGCGGCTCGGTACGGGTCTCCGGGCAGGACGACGGGTCGTACGCCGTCGAAGGGGACGCCGTGGAGGCGCGCGGCAGCGGGGCGGTGAAGCTCGCGCTCACCGTGCGGCTGCGGGACGCGGAGGGCGGGTCCACGCTCACGTTCGACGGGACGGCCTCCGCGGACGGACGGGTCACCGAGCTGCCGGCGGACGCGGTCGCGTCGGCCGCGAGCCGGCTGCTGAGCCGTTTCGCGGAGAACCTGGGCGCGGGGGTGGGCGCCGAAGCCGAGGCCGCGACGAAGCCCGCACCCGAGGCGAAGCCCGAACCCGAAGCACCCACCGAGCGGCAGACGGCGGCCGGAGAGCCCGTCGCACCCGAGCCCGACCCGGAACCCGGCCCCGTCTTCGACGCCGAGATGCCCCCGGCCCCGCTCGAAGACCTCACCGAAGACCTCACGGACGACCTCGCCGAGGACTTCACCCGGTCCGCCGGACCGCCCGCGGAGGCCGCGCACGCGCGGCGGACGATGATCGGGCGCAGCGCGGAGGAGGTCGACCACGCACCCCCGCGGGGGCGGTACGCGCCCGTGCCCGCCCCGCAGACCTCCGTCCCGAACCAGACACTGCGGTGGGCGGCGCCCGCCGCGGCGGTGGTGGTGGCCTCGGCGATCGTGGTGGGACGCGCGCTGCGCCGGCGGCGCTGAGTCTCCCGCCCGCCGTGCCGTCCCAACCCCCGCCCCCCACCACCGCCTTGATCGCCGCAGTAGGGTCGTCCCGTGAGTGACGACATCGTGCTGACCGCGGGTGACGCGGAAGTGATCGTGCAGCCGGGGAACGGCGGGCGGATCGGCGGGCTCCGCGTCTCAGGGACGCAGCTGCTGCGGCAGGGGGAGCGGTTCGGATGCTTCCCGATGGTGCCGTGGTGCGGACGGATCCGCGACGGGCGGTTCCGGGACGGGACGACCGTGCGCCAGATGCCGCTGAACTCGCCGCCCCACGCCATCCACGGCACCGCCCGCGACGGCGCCTGGCGCACGGCCCGGGTGACGGCCGACGAGGCGGTGATCACGTACGACCTGGTCGAGCCGTGGCCCCACACCGGCCGGATCACGCAGGTCGTCGCGCTCACCGAGGACACCCTGACGCTGACGATGTCCGTGGAGACGTACGACTCCTCCTTCCCGGCCCAGATCGGCTGGCACCCGTGGTTCAACCGGACCGTCGAGGGGGCCGACGTGACGCTCGGCTTCTCGCCCGCCTGGCAGGAGGAGCGCGGGGAGGACCATCTGCCCACCGGCAACCGGCTCGACCCGAAGCCCGGCCCGTGGGACGACTGCTTCGGGATGCCCGGCGGCGTCGACGTCACCCTCACCTGGCCGGAGCGGCTGGAGCTGAAGGTCGCCAGCCGCGAGGAGTGGGTCGTCGTCTACGACGAGCAGGAGGCCGCGGTGTGCGTGGAGCCGCAGACCGGGCCGCCGAACGGGCTGAACACGCTGCCGCGCCTGGTCACGCCCCTGGAGCCGCTGGAGGCCACGACGACCTGGTCCTGGCGCCGCCTCTAAGCTGGCCGCATGACTGACGTCCGCGGCGCGCTGCTGCAACAGATCAAGGACAAGGCCGTGGTGCACGGCAAGGTGACCCTGTCGTCGGGTCTGGAGGCCGACTACTACGTCGACCTGCGCCGCATCACCCTCGACGGCGAGGCCGCCCCGCTGGTCGGTCAGGTGCTGCTCGACCTGACCGCGGAGCTTCGGTTCGACGCGGTCGGCGGGCTCACCATGGGCGCCGACCCCGTCGCCGGCGCCATGCTGCACGCGGCCGCCGCGCGCGGGCAGCGCCTGGACGCCTTCGTCGTGCGCAAGGCCGCCAAGGCCCACGGGCTGCAGCGGCGGGTCGAGGGCCCGGACATCGCGGGGCGGCGCGTGCTCGTCGTCGAGGACACCTCCACCACCGGCGGCTCCCCGCTCGCCGCCGTGGAGGCCGTACGAGAGGCCGGCGCCGAGGTCGTGGGCGTGGCGACGATCGTGGACCGCGCCACCGGCGCCGCCGAGAAGATCCAGCAGGGCGCGGGCGTGCCGTACCTCTTCGCCTTCTCGAAGGATGAACTGGGTCTGGACTGACGGACCACTTCGACCTGGACTTGACCGGCGCGTGGACCATCCGCGCATGTCTGGAAAGATGGGGACGACGATGACGTCGCCTCCCAAGGTCTAGGTCAGGGCCGTAAGAAGAAGCCGTACGCCGTACGCCCACCCGCACATACAAGGAGCGGACAGATGCCCATCGCAACCCCCGAGGTCTACAACGAGATGCTCGACCGGGCGAAGGCAGGCAAGTTCGCCTACCCGGCCATCAACGTGACCTCGACCCAGACCCTGCACGCTGCGCTGCGCGGCTTCGCGGAGGCCGAGAGCGACGGCATCATCCAGATCTCGACCGGCGGAGCCGAGTTCCTGGGCGGCCAGTACCAGAAGGAGATGGTGACCGGCTCGGTCGCCCTGGCCGAGTTCGCGCACATCGTCGCCGAGAAGTACCCGGTCACCGTCGCCCTGCACACCGACCACTGCCCGAAGGACAAGCTCGACGGGTACGTACGGCCGCTCCTGGCCGTCTCCGAGGAGCGCGTCAAGGCCGGCGGCAACCCGCTGTTCCAGTCCCACATGTGGGACGGCTCCGCCGAGACCCTCGCCGACAACCTCTCCATCGCCCAGGAGCTCCTGGAGCGCGCCCGCGCCGCCAGGATCATCCTGGAGGTCGAGATCACCCCGACCGGCGGTGAGGAGGACGGCGTCTCGCACGAGATCAACGACTCCCTGTACACGACCGTCGACGACGCGGTGCGTACGGTCGAGGCGCTGGGGCTGGGCGAGAAGGGCCGCTACCTGCTCGCCGCCTCCTTCGGCAACGTCCACGGCGTGTACAAGCCGGGCAACGTGGTGCTCCGTCCCGACCTGCTGAAGCAGCTGAACGACGGCGTGGCCGCCAAGTACGGCAAGCCGGCCGGCTCCCAGCCCTTCGACTTCGTCTTCCACGGCGGCTCCGGCTCCACCGAGGAGGAGATCCGCACCGCCCTGGAGAACGGCGTCGTCAAGATGAACATCGACACCGACACCCAGTACGCCTTCACGCGTCCGGTCGCCGATCACATGTTCCGCAACTACGACGGCGTCCTGAAGGTCGACGGCGAGGTCGGCTCCAAGAAGACCTACGACCCGCGGACCTGGGGCAAGCTGGCCGAGGCGTCGATGGCCGCGCGCGTCGTCGAGGCCACGCAGAACCTGCGGTCGGCGGGCACGAAGATCAAGTAGCCGTCACACGAGTAGTCGTTCGGTTTCCAGCGAGCCCGGTGCTACGGCACCGGGCTCGCTGTATACCTGGGGCATGTCCGATGTGCGGTTGGCCTCCCCGCGGGGCAAGTGGATCCTGCTGACCACCATCCTCGGCTCCAGCATGGCCCTGCTGGACTCGACCGTCGTCAATGTCGCCCTGCCGCGTATCGGGCGGGATCTCGACGCGGACCTGGCCGCCCTTCAGTGGACCGTCAACGCGTACATGCTGACGCTGGCCGGGCTGATCCTGCTCGGTGGGTCTCTGGGGGACCGGTACGGGCGCCGCAAGGTCTTCGTGGTGGGCGTGGTGTGGTTCGCGGCCGCCTCCCTGCTGTGCGGGCTCGCGCCGAACGCCGAGGTGCTGATCGCCGCGCGGGCGCTGCAAGGGGTGGGCGGCGCCCTGCTCACACCGGGCTCGCTCGCCCTCATCCAGGCCTCCTTCCATGCCGACGACCGGGGCCGGGCCGTGGGCCTGTGGTCCGGGTTCGGCGGCGTCGGGGCGGCCGTCGGGCCGTTCGTGGGCGGCTGGCTGGTGGACGGGCCCGGCTGGCGGTGGGTGTTCCTGCTGAACGTGCCGCTGGCGCTGGTGTGCGTGCCGGTCGCCCTGCGGCATGTCCCCGAGTCGGGCGACGGGCGGGCGCACACGCGCTTCGACGTCCTCGGCGCGGTGCTGGCCGCCGTGGCGCTGGCGCTGATCACGTACGCGCTGATCGAGGCCCGGGCCGCCACGGTGGCCGTCGCGCTCACGGCCGTCGCCGGGCTGGTCGCCGCCGTGGCCTTCGTGTACGTCGAGAAGCGGCGGGACGATCCGATGATGCCGCCCGACATCTTCGCGTCCCGGCAGTTCACGGCGGTGAACCTGGTGACGCTGTGCGTGTACGCGGCCCTTGGCGGGTTCTTCTTCCTCGCCGCGCTCCAGTTGCAGGTCGTGGTCGGGTACTCCGCCCTCGGAGCCGGAGTGGCCCTGCTGCCGACGACCGTCCTGATGCTGCTGCTCTCCGCCCGCTCCGGCGAGCTGGGGGAGCGGATCGGGCCGCGCGTCCCGCTCACCGTGGGGCCGCTGCTGGCCGCCGCCGGGATGCTGCTGATGCTGCGGGTCGGGCCGGGGGCGTCGTACGTCCGGGACGTGCTGCCCGCGCTGCTGGTCCTGGGGCTCGGCCTGGTCACGCTGGTCGCGCCGCTGACCGCGACCGTGCTGGGGTCGGTGAGCACGGCTCGGGCGGGGCTGGCCAGCGGGATCAACAACGCGGCGGCCCGGGCGGCCGGCCTGATCGCGGTGGCCGCGTTGCCGCTGCTCACGGGGATGGGGGAGGAGGCGTACCGGTCCGCGCCGGCCTTCGACGAGGCGTTCGGGCGGGCGATGGCGATGTGCGCGGGAGTGCTGGTCGTGGGGGCCGTGGTGGCCTTCGTGACCGTACGGCGGCCTCCGGAGGACTGCCGGCGGCCCGAGTGCCGGACGCACGGGAGCGTCCTGGCGCCGCCGCTGGAGGGGGACCGGGCACGTAAGCGGTTGGCGTAGACGCGCAGTGGCATATGCCCGGGCGGAGCCGGGCCGCGGCCCATGGAGGAGACTTGGGGCATGTCCATTCACGAGAACCTTCTCGGGGGCCCGCCCCCGACCCATCTGCCCGACGATCCGGAGCCGCGGGAGCTGCTGGCGAACGGCACCTCGCCGGCGGACGTGGCGGCGAAGTACCCGATGTCCTCGCTGGCCTGGGCCCGGTTGGCCGACGAGGCGTTCGAGCGGGGCAGTGTGGTGGAGTCGTACGCCTATGCCCGTACGGGATACCACCGCGGCCTGGACGCTCTGCGTAGGAGCGGCTGGAAGGGCCACGGCCCGGTGCCCTGGGAGCACGAGCCGAACCGTGGTTTCCTGCGGGCCCTGCATGGGCTGGCCCGGGCCGCGCAGTCGATCGGCGAGCAGGAGGAGTACGAGCGCTGCTCGCAGTTCCTGAAGGATTCGTCGCCGTCGGCGGCCCAGACCCTGGGCTGACCGCGTTCCTCCGGTCGAGGCCCGTCTGCGTGATCAGGCGGGCCTTGCCTTTTCGGCGGACCATCGAAGAGGATGCCCGGCGGGGACCGGGGCCCCCGTGTCGGTAACGGCAGGGGCGGACCGCTACCCGGAGTACACCAACAGGAGACAGCGATGTCGTCCCACGAGGCTCAGGAAGCACACGAGCCGGAGACCCCGCATCTCGACTTCCAGGGCACGACGCCGTACGAGGACTACGTCAAGGCGGACGTGCTCACCCACCTCCAGCACACCCTCTCCGACGATCCCGGAGAGATGGTCTTCCTGGTCACCACCCAGGTCATGGAGCTGTGGTTCACCGTCATCGTCCACGAATGGGAGACCGCGGCGCGGGCGCTGCGGGAGGACGACGTGCCGGTCGCGGTCGCCGCCCTGAAGCGGTCCGTGCGGGAGCTGGAGGCGCTCAACGCCTCCTGGAAGCCGCTCGGACAGCTCACACCGGCCCAGTTCAACTCGTATCGCAGCGCCCTCGGGGAGGGGTCCGGCTTCCAGTCGGCGATGTACCGCCGCATGGAGTTCCTGCTCGGCGACAAGTCCGCGTCCATGCTGGTCCCGCACCGGGGCGCGCCCCGGGTCCACGCGGAACTGGAGAAGGCGCTGCACGAGCCGAGCCTGTACGACGAGGTGCTGCGGCTGCTGGCCCGGCGCGGGCACGCGATCCCGGACGCCGTGGTGGAGCGGGACGTCTCGCTGCGCTACGAGCCCTCCGAGGCGGTGGAGGCCGCCTGGACGGCGCTCTACTCCGGTGACGAGAGCGACGAACTCGCCCGGCTGGGCGAGGCGTTGACCGATGTGGCCGAGCTGGTGTGGCGCTGGCGCAACGACCACCTGGTCGCCACCCGGCGGGCCATGGGCGCCAAGGCCGGCACGGGCGGCTCCGCCGGGGTGGCCTGGCTGGAGAAGCGGGCCCGCAAGAACGTCTTCCCCGAGCTGTGGACGGCGCGGTCCCATGTCTGAACCTGTCTCCGAACTCGCTTTCAAGGCACGGGAGCTGGACGCGGGGGACGAGCTCGCCGGCGTGCGTTCGCGGTTCGTTCTCGATGATGTCGTGTACCTGGACGGGAACTCGCTGGGCGCCCTGCCCGCCGGTGTCCCGGAGCGTGTCGACGATGTCGTACGACGGCAGTGGGGCGAGCTGCGGATCCGGTCCTGGGAGGAGAGCGGGTGGTGGACCGCGCCCGAGCGCATCGGTGACCGGATCGCTCCGCTGGTGGGTGCCGCGGCCGGGCAGGTCGTGGTCGGGGACTCGACCAGTGTCAATGTCCTCAAGGCACTGGTGGGTGCCGTGCGGCTGGCGCGGCTCGACGGGTCGGTGCGGGACGAGATCGTGGCCGACGCCACCACCTTTCCCACGGACGGGTACATCGCCGAGTCCGCCGCCAGGCTGACCGGGTGCACCCTGCGCCCGGTCGCTCCGGAGCGGGTGCCGCAGGTGCTGGGCGGGCGCACCGCCGCCGTGCTGCTGAACCACGTCGACTACCGCTCCGGGCGGCTGCACGACCTGCCCGCGCTCACGGACGCCGTGCACGCGGTGGGCGCGGTGGTGGTCTGGGATCTGTGCCACAGCGCGGGCGCCCTGCCGGTCGGGCTCGACGAGCACGGCGTCGATCTGGCCGTCGGCTGCACCTACAAGTACCTGAACGGCGGGCCGGGTTCACCGGCCTATCTGTATGTGCGGCGCGAGATACAGGACCGGTTCGACTCCCCGCTGCCCGGGTGGAACTCGCATGCCGAGCCCTTCGGGATGCGGCCCGACTACGAACCGGCGGCGGGCGCGCTCCGGGGGCGGGTCGGTACCCCCGACATCCTCTCCATGCTGGCCCTGGAGGCGGCCCTGGACGTGTGGGACGGGGTGTCGATCGAGGCCGTACGGGCCAAGTCCCTCGCCCTGACGGACTTCTTCGTTCAGTGCGTGGCGGCCCGAGTGCCCCAAGGACGCCTGGAGTTGGTGACCCCGGTGGCCCACCGGGAGCGGGGCAGCCAGATCGCGCTGCGCTGCGAGGACGCCGGGGAGGTCATGAAGCGGCTGATCGAGCGGGGCGTGGTGGGCGACTTCCGGCACCCGGACGTCCTGCGCTTCGGGTTCACGCCGTTGTACGTCGGGTTCGGCGATGTGGAGCGGGCGGCGCGGGTGTTGGGGGAGGTGCTGGCCGAGCCCCGGCGGACGTAGCCCGCGGCGGAGCCGCGCGGAATCCGGTTGACCCTCACCGAGCGTGACATCCCCGTGTCCGTGCACGTCACGGGCCTGGTACCGTCCCCGCCAACGGCCGAGTTCTTCCGGGGGGCCTTCCCGGCTGCCAAATCCGTTGCGACGCTGTGAGGTTGAGAGGTTGGACATGCCGGACGACGCCGTAGTGCGCGAGGCCGTAGCCGCCCGTGCCGCTGCCGAAGAGGAGTCGGCCTTCTCGCATCCCGCGGTCGACCCCGACGTCAGCGTGGCGTACGGCGATCATCCCGATCAGGTGATCGACTTCTACGCCCCGCACGGCGAGGCGGGGCCGGGCGGGCCGTCCCCGCTGGTCGTCGTCCTGCACGGGGGTGCGTGGCGGACGCCGTACGACCGGCGGCACATGTCGCCGTTCGCGGGGTGGCTGGCGCTGCGGGGATTCGCGGTGGCGAGTGTGGAGTACCGGCGGGGTGGTGACGCCGGCGGCGCCGTGCCCGGTGACGGTGACGCTGGTGGCCGCGGTGGCGGTTACGGTGGCGGCGGCTCGGCGGATGCGGTGGCCGGGCGGTGGCCGGAGACGTTCGACGACGTGGCCGCCGCGCTGGACGCGCTTCCCGGGCTCGTCCGGGAGGCCGTTCCGCAGGCCGACGTCCGTCGCACGGTCGTCACCGGGCACTCGGCCGGCGGGCACCTCGCCCTGTGGGCCGCCGCCCGGCATCTGCTGCCCGTCGACGCCCCCTGGTACCTCGACCGTCCGGCCCCGCTGCGCGGCGTGGTCGCGCTCGCCCCGATCGCCGACTTCGCGGTCGCCGAGAAGCTCGACGTGTGCCGGGGCGCCTGCCGTCAACTCCTCGGCGGGGACGACCACTTCGCCGAGCGCCGGCCGTACGCCGACCCGGCCCTGCTGCTTCCCACCGGCATCGCCACGACCCTCGTCCAGGGCCGTGCCGACCTCGTCGTCCCGGAGGCCGTCGCCGAGTCCTACGCGGACGCGGCGGCGAAGGCGGGCGAGGTCGTGGGGCTGACCCTCCTGGAGGACGTCGGCCACTTCCCGCTGATCGATCCGGCGGCGGACGCGTGTGCGGTGGTGGCGGAGGAGATCGCCCAACTGGCGTGGTGAGACGGGCGTGGTGAGGCCCTTGCCGGGACGGCCCCGGTCGTACCCGTAGTACCTGAGAGCTACGGCGCAGGTGAGCTCCCCGGCGTGACGCGGACGACGTGCTCTGATCCGTAACTTCCCTTCCAGACAAGCCCGATGGCCGGGCGGACCGGAAGGGAAGTCGACCGTGGGGCTTGAGGAGCGGGTACGGGAGGAGCGCGGCCGAGCAGGGCGGCGCGGTGTCCACAGAGGGCGTCGTGTCCGCGGATGGCGTCGGGGGCTGCTCGCCGCCGTCATCGTCGCCGCCGTCGTGGTGCCTCTCTCCGCCGCCGCGCGGCCGGAGATCCCCGCCCCGGCGCCCGCCTCCCTCGGCCGGGTCACCGCGGCCACGCTGGACGAGACGTACGCGGCCAACCGGGCCAACGCGGCGGAGGCCTCCCGGATGGCCGACGCCCACGGCGACCGTGAGCGGGCCGCGGCCGACCGGGCCATGGCGGACCCCGCGCGTCGCTTCCTCACCTTCGACGGCCGTGGCTCCGGCCGGGCTGCCGAGGTCTTCGGCGACCTGGCCCACGCCGACCGCGTCGCCGTTCTGGTCCCCGGTTCCGACACCTCCCTCGACACCTACGACCGCTTCCGCGCGACCGCGGTCCACCTGCGGGACGAGCTGAACCGGCAGGCCCGCGCGAGCGGCGACATCGACACCGGCTCCGGCCCGCGTACGGCGGTCGTGGCCTGGCTCGGCTACGAGACACCGGGCACCGTCAGCACGACCGTCCTCACCCCCGACCGGGCCGAGCAGGCCGCCCCGCACCTGCGGGAGTTCGTCCGGCAGCTGCACGCCCTGACCGGCGGCGACACCCGGCTGTCCCTGCTCTGCCACTCCTACGGCACGGTCGTCTGCGCCCGTGCCGCAGGCGACCCGGCCGTGACCGACCTCGCCCTGGTCGGCAGCCCCGGCACCGGCGCCGACACCGCCGCCGGGCTGCACACCCGGGCCCGCGTCTGGGCGGCCCGCGGCTCCGACGACTGGGTGGGGGAGGTGCCGCATGTCGAGGCCGATCTGTTCGGCACGACCGTCGGATTCGGCACCGACCCCGTCTCCCCGGCCTTCGGCGCCCATGTCTTCGCCGCCGGCGACGGCGGCCACAGCGACTACTTCGCACCGGGCTCGGTCTCCCTGACCAATCTGGCCCGGATCGTCCTCGGCGAGACCTCGGAGGTCACCCGTGCGTGAGACGACATCGCCCCCGGCCACGGAGACGACATCGCCGGTGCCGCCGGAGACACCGCTGCCGCGGCCTGCCGGGCACGGCATACGACACCGCGCCCGGCAGGGCATACGCCAGGGCGCCGACCGGGTCGACGCCGCCACCCCGGCCGAGCGGGACCGCGCGGTCGACGCGCTGCGGGCCTTCGCGATCCTCGGGGTGGTGCTCGGGCACTGGCTGGTGACCGCCCTGGTCGCCGACGGCGGTGCCCTGCACACCGCGAGCCCGCTCCGGGACATGCCCTGGCTGGCCCCGATCTCCTGGGTCTTCCAGACGCTGGCCGTGTTCTTCCTGGTCGGCGGCCATGTGTCGACCCGCGGCTACACCTCGGCGCGAGCACGTGGCACGACCTACCGGCAGTGGCTGACCACCCGGCTGTCCCGGCTGTTCAAACCCGTGGCCGCCCTGCTTGCCCTGTGGACGGTGGCGGCCGGGGCCCTGCTCCTGACGGGCGCCGAGGTCGCCACGGTGCACACGCTGGTCAAGCTGGCCCTGTCCCCGCTGTGGTTCCTGGTGGTCTTCGCCGCCCTGACCGCGGCGACCCCGCTCCTGCTCCGCCTCAACCCGCTCTGGCCGCTGACCGTCGTCCTGTACGTGGACCTGTTCCGCTTCGGCCTGGGCGGTCCGTCCTGGCTCGGCTGGGTGAACCTGGCGGCCGGCTGGCTGGTGCCGTACACCCTGGGCGCCGCCTGGACGCGGGGCGAGCTGGAGGGCCGGTACGCGGGATGGGTGCTGCTCGCCGGCGGGGCGGTGGCCACGGCGCTGCTGGTCGCCTTCGCCGGGTATCCGGCGTCGATGGTCGGCGTCCCCGGGGCGGGTGTCTCCAACCTCAACCCGCCGACGCTGGCCGCCGTCACCTTCGGACTGGCCCAGTGCGGCCTCGCCCTGCTGCTGCGCGACCGGCTGCGCGGCGCGATGCGGCGGCCCCTGGCGTGGGCGGCGGTGGCGCTGGTCAACCTCTCCGCGATGACGGTCTTCCTGTGGCACCAGACGGCCCTGATGGCGACCACCGCCACGGGTCTCCTCGCCGGCCGCCTCCCGGGGCTGCACACCCGCCCCGACGGGCTGGACTGGGTGGCGGCCCGCCTGGCCTGGCTGCCGGTCCTCGCCCTCGCCCTGGCCGTCTGCTGGGCGGCCTTCAGACACTACGAGCACGGCCCCCGTCGGGCCGGGAAGCGGCCGTCCCGGGTGATCCGCGTCCACCGCGGCCCCCGTACCGGGGACACGAAGGCGGTGCGCGGTGCCTAGGGTTGGCGGCGTGACGGATACGGGGAGTCGGCACGTGATCGTGCGGCGCGTGCGGGCGGGGCTGGGGGTGCTGCGGGACGACCTGTGCACGCTCCGCGTGGACCCGCTGCCGCCCTCGGTATGGCTGCGCTGGCTGCCGCACGGGGTGGTGTGTCTGGCCGCGCTGGGCATCATGCTCGGCGGTCTCCCGCAGCTCCAGGACAACGGCCACCTGGGTTTCGGGGCCGCCTTCGCGATCGCCGTCGCCCAGGGCGGGGCGACGGTGCTCGCCCTGTGGCGGCCCGTCCCGGGGTGGTGGCTGTCGATGGCGGGCAGCGTGGTCGGGGCCCTCTTGCTGCGCGCCGAGCTGGGTCCGGAGGTGGCGGGCCGGTCAGTCTGGCCCTGGACCGCGGCCGGGATCATCGCCCACCTGTTGGTGCTGCTGTTGCTCGCGCTCCGGGTGCCCACCCGGGTCTCCGCCGAGGCACTGGTGCTGACCGGGCTGGTCTCCTGGCTCGTCGAGGGGGTGTCGGGAAACTCCGACTACGGGTCCTCCAGCGTGCTCACGGTCTGTCTCTCCGCGATCGTCGTGGTGCTGGGCATGGCGCTGCGCGGCCGCCGCGAGGCCCGCGCGGAACTGGGCCGGCAGACCACGCTCACCGCCGAGGAGCGCGCCCGGCGCACCGTGCTGGAGGAGCGCAGCCGCATCGCGCGCGAACTGCACGACGTGGTGGCCCACCACATGTCGGTCATCTCGATCCAGGCCCAGGTGGCCCCGCACCTCGTCAAGGACCCCCCGGAAGAGCTCAAGGAGAACCTCGCCGGCATCCGGCAGAACGCCCTGGAGGCGCTGGGCGAGCTGCGCCGGGTCCTGGGTGTGCTGCGCGCCGAGCACCCCGACCGCCCGGACGACCCCGACGCGCCGGACGGCGACGCCCTGCACGCCCCGCAGCCCACCCTCGACCGGATCGACGCGCTCGTGGAGAACACCCGGGCCGCGGGCCTCACCGTCAACGTGCAGGTCAAGGGCGAGAGGCGGCCGCTGCCGCCCGGCGTGGAGCTGTCGGCGTACCGGATCGTGCAGGAGGCGCTGAGCAACGTCCTGCGGCACGCGCCCGGTGCGACCGTCACCGTCGGCCTCGTGCATCACCGGTTCGGGCTGGACGTGAAGGTCGTCAACTCGCGGCCGAAACGGCGGGTGCCGCCCTCCCCGGGTGCGGGGCACGGGCTGCTCGGCATGCGGGAGCGGGCGATGATGCTCGGTGGCTCCCTGGCCGCGGGGCCGCGGTCCGGCGGCGGTTACGAGGTGGTCGCGTACATACCGGTGCCCACGCCCGCCGACGTCCCGGACGGCGACGGCACGGTCCGCACACCGGATCCGGCCTCCGAACCGTCCGTCGGCCCGACCACCCGCCCTCCCACCGACCCGAAGGACGACACCGCATGACGAGCGGCACCCATGACACCGGCGGAACCGGCGCGACCATCCGGGTTCTCATCGCCGACGACCAGCAGATGGTCCGGCAGGGCTTCACGGTGCTGCTCAACACCCAGCCCGACATCGACGTGGTCGGGCAGGCGGTGGACGGCCTGGACGCCATCGCCAAGGTCGACGAACTCGTGCCGGACGTCGTGCTCATGGACATCCGCATGCCCGAGCTGGGCGGCATCGAGGCCACCCGCCGCATCACCGGTGAACGCCCGGACATCAGAGTGCTGGTGCTGACCACCTTCGACCTCGACGAGTACGTGTACGAGGCGCTGCGGGCCGGGGCGTCCGGGTTCCTGCTGAAGGACGCCTCCGCGGACCAGCTCGCCGAGGCGGTACGGGTGGTCGCGGCCGGGGACGCGCTCCTCGCGCCCGGCATCACCCGCCGGCTGATCGCCGAGTTCTCCCGCCTCGGCGACCGGCCGCGCGCCCCGCTCAAGGAGCGCGTCGGCGGACTGACCGAGCGCGAGACGGAGGTGCTCGCGCTGATCGCGCAGGGTCTGTCCAACGCGGAGATCGCCGAGCGGCTGGTGGTCGCCGAGCAGACGGTGAAGACCCATGTGGGCCGCATACTGGTGAAGCTGGGCCTGCGGGACCGTACGCAGGCGGCGGTGTTCGCCTACGAATCGGGGCTGGTGAAGCCCTCGGGGTACTGACGCCGCGGTTCCCGGACCTGCGGGCATGACCCGTAGTACCTGAGAGGGACGCCGACGAACCCCTCTCACTGGGGACGACCGCGACCCGGCCTACGCCTACCGTTCTGTATGTGACCGAGACGACCCAGACGCATCTGAAGCCCCCGGGGGACAGGGCCAAGCAGCGCAGCCCGGAGTTCCGGCTGGCTGCCGACGCCCTGCGCGGGCTGCGGCAGGACCTGTTCCACGACGCCTTCGCCTACCGCCCGCTGCCGCACATGCGCACCGACGGCCCCCTCTCCCGACGGCTGCCCGGCCGGCT
Organism: Streptomyces lincolnensis; assembly: GCF_001685355.1. Classification (GTDB taxonomy): domain Bacteria; phylum Actinomycetota; class Actinomycetes; order Streptomycetales; family Streptomycetaceae; genus Streptomyces; species Streptomyces lincolnensis. Next base: position 5,498,996 of record NZ_CP016438.1, read on the forward strand.
GCGGGAGTACGCGGCCTGGACACCGCACGCGGCGCTCGTCCTGGCCGCCCTGATAGCGCTGGCCATAGGCACCGTCGACCAGGGGCTGGCCCTGGTGCTCGGGCCGCTCACCGTGATCCCGATCCTGGTGACCATGGTCCGGCCGGTCGGAGCGTTCTGGTTGTCCATGGTGGCCACCCCGCTCGCCCTCCCGTTCGGCGACCAGTGGGGCGAATGGCCGTGGCTGCCCGGCAGCTTCGCCTGTCACCTGACGGTGCTGACGGTCGTCGCCCTGCGCACCAGACCGCGCACGGCCGGGTGGATGTGGGTGGTGACCGCGGCCTACGGCATGGTGGCGGAGACCTTGTCCAGCTCGGATCACTACAGCACCAACACCGGTCCCATGCTGGTCGTCTCCGCGCTGGTGCTGCTCTGCGTGGCCGTCTGGCACATCCGCCGCGCGGCCGAGCAGGAGGTGAGCGCGCAGCAGACGGTGACCGCGCACGAGCGGTCGCGCCGCACGCTCCTGGAGGAGCGCACCACCATCGCCCGCGAGCTGCACGACGTGGTCGCGCACCACATGTCGGTCGTCGCCATCCAGGCGGAGGCCGCCCCCTACCGGGTGGAGAACCCCCCGCCGGAGCTGGAGCGTGCCTTCGTCACCATCCGGGAGAACGCGGTCGCCGCGCTGACCGAGCTGCGCCGGGTCCTGGGCGTGGTGCGCGCCGAGGACTACGAGGCGCCGGACGCCCCGCAGCCCACTCTCGCCGACCTCGACGGGCTCCTCGCCAATGTGCGGGACGCGGGCCTGAGCGTGGACAAGACGGTCACCGGGGCGGTGCGTGAGTTGCCGCAGGGTGTGGAGCTGTCGGCGTACCGGATCGTGCAGGAGGCGCTGAGCAACAGCCTGCGGCACGCGCCCGGGGCGAGCGCCCGCGTGGAGATCGGATACGTCCTCGGCGGTCTGGGCCTGCGGATAGTCAACGGCGCGCCGCCCGAGCTGTCGCTGGTGAAGCCCTCGCCCGGTGCCGGGCACGGCATCACCGGGATGCGGGAGCGCGTCTCCATGCTGAACGGCGAGATGACGGCGGGCGCGACGGACGAGGGAGGATACGAGGTGACGGTGTTCCTGCCCGTGACCGCGGTGAGCGAGGACGGGGCATGACCATCCGTGTCCTGGTCGCGGACGACCAGATGATGGTGCGCGAGGGCTTCTCGGTCCTGCTGAACGCGATGCCCGACATCGAGGTGGTCGGCGAGGCCGTCAACGGTCGGGAGGCGGTGGACCGGGTCCGTGAACTCGCCCCCGACGTCGTCCTGATGGACATCCGTATGCCCGAGCTGAACGGCATCGAGGCGACCCGGGAGATCGTCGCCGCGGACGGCGCGGCCAAGGTGCTGGTGCTGACCACGTTCGACCTCGACGAGTACGTGTACCAGGCGCTGCGGGCGGGGGCCTCCGGGTTCCTGCTGAAGGACGCCTCCGCGCGCCAACTCGCCGACGGGGTCAGGGTGGTGGCGTCCGGGGAGGCGCTGCTGGCTCCCTCCGTCACCCGGCGGCTGATCACCGAGTTCTCCAAGCTGTCCCAGGCCCCGCGCCTGGCGCCCTCCGCGCAGGCGGCGTACGGCGATCTCACGGACCGGGAGACGGAGGTGCTGGTGCTGATCGCGCAGGGCCTGTCCAACTCGGAGATCGCGGAGCGGCTGGTGGTCGCCGAGTCGACGATCAAGACCCATGTGAGCCGGATCCTGGTGAAGCTGGGCCTGCGGGACCGTACGCAGGCGGCGGTGTTCGCCTACGAGGCGCGGCTCGTCACACCGGGCTGAGCCCGGCCGGGCGCCAACCTGACGTCGGCCGGACACCCCTGGTCAGGGACGGGTCCGCCGGTTAACGTCCGTGCATGGCAGCTGCTCCCGACCTCGCCTTCGACCCGTGGGACCCGGCGTTCGTCGCCGACCCGTACCCCGCCTACGCCGAGCTGCGTGCGCGCGGCCGGGTGCACTACTACGCGCCCACCAACCAGTGGCTGGTGCCGCACCACGCCGATGTCTCGGCGCTGCTGCGCGACCGTCGGCTGGGGCGGACGTACCAGCACCGGTTCACGCACGAGGACTTCGGGCGGACGGCCCCGCCGCCGGAGCACGAGCCGTTCCATGTGCTCAACGACCACGGGATGCTCGATCTGGAGCCGCCGGACCACACCCGGATCCGGCGTCTGGTGTCGAAGGCGTTCACACCGCGCACGGTGGAGCGGCTCGGACCGTATGTGCGCGGCCTGGCGGACGAGCTGGTGGCGGCGCTGGTCGCCCGGGGCGGCGGCGACCTGCTGACGGATGTCGCCGAGCCCCTGCCGGTGGCCGTCATCGCCGAGATGCTGGGCATCCCCGAGGCGGACCGGGCGCCGCTGCGGCCCTGGTCGGCGGACATCTGCGGGATGTACGAGCTGAACCCGCCCGAGGAGGTGGCCGCGAAGGCGGTCCGTGCCTCGGTCGAGTTCTCCGACTACCTCCGCGAGCTGATCGCGGAGCGCCGCGAGAAGCCCGGCGACGACCTGATCTCGGGCCTGATCGCCGCCCACGACGAGGGCGACCGCCTCACCGAGCAGGAGATGATCTCGACCTGCGTGCTGCTGCTGAACGCGGGCCACGAGGCCACCGTGAACGCCACGGTCAACGGCTGGTGGGCCCTGTTCCGCACCCCGGACCAGCTGGCGGCCCTGCGCGCGGACCACACGCTCGTCCCGTCCGCCGTGGAGGAGCTGATGCGCTACGACACCCCGCTCCAGCTCTTCGAGCGCTGGGTCCTGGACGACATCGAGGTCGCCGGCACGACGATCCCGAGGGGTGCGGAGGTCGCCCTGCTGTTCGGCTCCGCCAACCACGACCCGGAGGTCTTCCGGGATCCCGGCCGGCTCGACGTCACCCGCCGGGACAACCCCCACATCTCCTTCAGCGCGGGCATCCACTACTGCATCGGCGCCCCGCTGGCCCGTCTCGAACTCGCCGCCTCCATGACGGCGTTGCTGGAGAAGGCCCCGACGCTGGGCCTGGCGGCGGAGCCGGTGCGCAAGCCGAACTTCGTGATCCGGGGGCTGGAGGGGCTACCGGTGACGGTCTGAGCCCCGGCGACCGTCCAGCAGCCGGTTGACCAGCGCGCAGGCCAGGAGCGGCAGGCCGGCCCCGGCGAGCACGACGAGGGGCAGCTCGGTGATCAGGACGCCGTAGTCGGTGCCCTCGCCCTCGAAGCCGCCGCGGAGGTGGATCCGGGTGCGGTCCGTGCCGAGCCACCCGAGCAGGGCGGCCAGTGCCCCCGCGACCGACAGGGCGCAGCCCCCGCATCCCACCGCGTTCCGTCTCATGATCCGTCTCATGACCAAGGGGACGTGCCCCGCCCCTGCCCGGTTCGCACAGGCGTCCACCCGGGTGGGGCGAGGCACCGTCAGGTCGACAGGTCCCGGCGCCGCAGTCCCGCCAGCCCCGCCGCGGTCATCGCGGCCGCCAGCAGGAGCAGCGTCAGGACCGGCCCCCACCGCATCTCCCCGCCGGGCAGCTTCGGGAGGTGGCCGAAGGGGGAGAGGTCGAGGAGCACCTGTGGGGCGTCCAGGGCGGGGCCGACCCAGCCGATCAGCAGGATCGCCCCGGCCACTCCCCAGGCCGCCGCGGCCGCCCGCGGGGCCAGCCCGTGCAGCAGGACCGTCAGGCCGCCGACGACCCAGACCGCGGCCACCTGCACCAGGCAGGCGCCCAGGATCGGCCCGGCCTGCTTGCCGTAGCCGACGGCGAAGCCCAGACCGGCGAGCAGCATGATCAGTGCGGCGCCGCCGAAGGCGATCACCAGGTGGCCCGCGGCCCAGCGCAGCCGACCGACCGCGTTCGCCAGCACCGGTTCGGCCCGGCCGGAGGTCTCCTCGCCGTGCAGGCGGAGCACCGAGGAGACGATGTAGAGGGCGGCGACCAGGCCGAGCATGCCGACCATCGAGGCGAGGAAGGCGTCGGTGAGGCCGGTCCGGCCGCCCATCCGCTGGAAGATCTCGCGGGCGTTGTCGTTGTCGCCGACGAAGTCGGCCACGCCGTCCGTCATCCCGCCGTAGACGAGTCCGGCGAGGAGGAAGCCGAGGCTCCAGCCGAGCACGCTGCCGCGCTGGAGCCGCCAGGCCAGCGCGCTCGCCGACGCCAGGCGGCCGGCGGCGGGGCCGGGCCGGGTCGGCAGGAAGCTCATGCCCACGTCCCGGCGCCCGGCGAGCACGTAGGCCGCCGTGCCCTGGAGGGCCGCCGCCGTGAGGAACAGCAGCAGGACCCACCAGCGTTCGCCGGCGAAGGAGCGCAGGTTCTCCAGCCAGCCGAGCGGCGAGAGCCAGGTCAGCACCGAGGAGCCGTCGTCCGTCGCCGAGTCGCCGGCCGCGCGCAGCACGAAGGCGGCGCCCAGGACGGCGGCCGTCAGCCCGCGGGCGAGGCGGGCGCTCTCGGTGAGCTGGGCGACGATCGCGGCCATCGTGGCGAAGACGAGCCCGACGCCGCCGAGGCCCAGCCCGAAGGCCAGCGCGCCCGTGGCGCCCTGTCCGGCCAGGCCGGCCGTCACCAGCAGGGCCAGGGCCGCGTTCGCGACCAGCGCCGTCAGCAGCGCCGCCGTCAGGGACGCCCTGCGGCCCACCATCCCCGAGGCCACCAGCTCCTGACGGCCGCTCTCCTCCTCGTCACGGGTGTGCCGTACGACGACGATCAGGCTCATCACGGCCGCCAGCGCGCCCGCGTACACGCCGACGCGCCAGGCGGTCAGGGCGCCGAGCGAGTCGTCGAAGACCGGGCCGACCAGGGCGCGCAGGGAGGAGTTGGTCTCCATCTGGCGCAGCAGGTCGGCGCGGTCGGCCGGGGTGCCGTACAGGCCCTTGAGGCTGTTGGGCATGGAGAGCACCATGAGCGAGTTGACCGCGACCCACACCGGGACCATCAGCCGGTCGCGGCGCAGGGCGAACCTCAACAGGGTTCCGGTGCCGGTGAGTTGGGGTGCGGCGAGGGTGGTCATCGGGCCGCCTCCGCCGTCGCGTCCTCCTGGTAGTGCCGCAGGAACAGCTCCTCCAGCGTCGGCGGCTTCGAGGTCAGCGACCGTACGCCCGAGTCGGTCAACGACCGCAGTACGGCGTCGAGTTTGTCGGTGTCGACCTGGAGCCGTACCCGGCGGCCCTGGACGTCGAGGTCGTGCACCCCGGGCAGGTGGGTCAACCCGTTGGGCGGGCCCGCGAGTTCGGCGGTGACGCTGGTGCGGGTGAGGTGGCGCAGCTCGGCGAGCGAGCCGGTCTCGACGGTGCGGCCCTTGCGGATGATGCTGACGCGGTCGCAGAGCTCCTCGACCTCGCTGAGGATGTGGGACGAGAGGAGGACCGTCCGGCCGCGGTCGCGCTCCTCCTCCACGCAGCGCCGGAAGACCTCCTCCATCAGGGGGTCCAGGCCCGAGGTCGGCTCGTCCAGGATCAGCAGGTCGACGTCCGAGGCGAACGCGGCGACCAGGGCGACCTTCTGCCGGTTGCCCTTCGAGTACGTCCGGCCCTTCTTGGCGGGGTCCAGCTCGAACCGTTCGACCAGGTCGGCGCGGCGCCGTGGGTCGAGCCCGCCGCGCAGGCGGCCGTAGAGGTCGATGACCTCGCCGCCGGAGAGGTTGCGCCACAGGGTCACGTCACCGGGCACGTACGCGATCCGGCGGTGCACCTCCACGGCGTCCGCCCACGGGTCGCGGCCGAGCACCTGGGCCGCGCCCGCGTCCGCGCGCAGCAGGCCGAGCAGGACGCGGATGGTGGTGGACTTGCCGGAGCCGTTCGGGCCGAGGAAGCCGTGGACCTCGCCGGTCCGGACGTCCAGGTCGAGGCCGTCGAGCGCGTGGGTGCTGCCGAACGACTTGTGGAGGCCGGAGACGGTGATTGCCTTCGTCATGCTTCAGAACGTACGCTTCTTTCAGAAATTTGTGAAGTTAAGGAAGCGCTAAAAGCCCGGATAGGGTGGCGACCATGGCGGATGCGATGGGGCGTGATCAGGAGGCGGTCGCGAAGTTCGTGGAGAGCTTCGCCGCGCAGCTCGTCGAGGCCGGGATGCAGCGCATGTCCGCACGGGTCTTCGCCGCGCTGCTGTCCTCCGACGAGGGAGTGATGACCTCGTCGGAACTGGGCGAGCAGCTGAAGATCAGCCCCGCCGCCGTCTCCGGCGCGGTGCGCTACCTGTCCCAGGTGCACATGGTCTCGCGCGAGCGGGAGCCCGGTTCACGGCGGGAGCGGTACCGGGTGCGCGGCGATCAGTGGTACGAGGCGCTCACCAACCGCGAGGCGATCATCAGACGGTGGGAGGACGCCCTGCGCGAAGGGGTCAGCAGCCTGGGTGCCGACACCCCGGCGGGGCGCCGCATGGCCGAGACGCTGGCCTTCTTCGAGTTCATCGAGGGTGAGGTCGCCGAGATGATGGAACGCTGGCGAACACACCGGCAGAAGCTCTTCGGCGACCAGGACCACTAGCGGCCCTTGCGGACGAGGTCGGTGACGTGTTCGCCCTCGCTGATCGTGAGGGGGCCGGTCGCCTGTTCGGGGGCGACGATTCCCAGGGCGGCCGCCAGGGTGCGGCCGTGCAGGTCGAGGGTGGCCTCGGTCAGGGTGGTGAGGTCGGCCACGGCGGCGCGGGCGCGGGCCCAGCCGGTCAGGCCGATGCCCGCGGCGACCAGCAGCGCGGGCCACCACACCACGGTGAGCAGGAGGTAGGGCACGGCCCAGGTCCCGGTGGCGACGGCGGCGGCGAACGCCGTGTGCGCGGCGGTGAGTTCGGCCCGCGCGGGGTCGGGGAGGACCAGCCAGAGCCGGGACCAGCCGTAGGCCAGGTCGAGCCCGTAGCGATGGTGCGCGATCGACTCCACGGCGTGGACCCGGTCGCCCATCCAGGTCGGTCTGCCCGGCTCGGCCATGGCCAGCCGGGTGATGCGGTGGGCCGCGGTGTCGATCCGCTCCTGCTGCTCGGGGGTGCGGGCGGCCGGGCTCGCGGCTTCGAGCGCCCGGCGCTCCTCGACGAGTTGGTGCCACCGCGCACGCCGGCGCACCGTACGCGCCGTCGCGACCCCGGTGAAGGGGCGGGGCCAGGGCCCCAGCCAGACGCGCCGGGTGACTCCGGCCAGGGTCTGCACGACGAAGCCCACACCGGCGGCGCCCGCCAGTACGGCCACGACGAGGAGCGCCTGCGCCCCGCTCGGCAGGCCGGCGATCGTGGTGGCGGTGCTGTCGGCCCGCCGGGTCAGCAGCGCGACGTTCCACGCGTCGGCGTGGCCGAGGATGACGGCCAGCCACACCGCGCCGAGGAAGAACGCACCGGGCAGCACGAGCAGGCTGATCCACCGGTCGGCCAGTGCCTTGGCCAACTGCTGGAAGAATCCGCCCACGCGCGTTACCCCCGTTCCATGAGCCGGTCCAGGACCGCGCAGCGGGGGATCGCACCCGCCGGTGGCGGTACCGCCGTCCGGTCGCAGGCGCCGTCCGGGCAGCGGAAGGTCTCCTGACGGGCGGTGCCCGGCCCGGATCCCGGCAGCGCCGTCGCGAGCGTGCGCAGGGTGGTCTCACGGTCGGTGTTCAGCAACTGGCCCAGCAGGGCGAGCACCGGACGCCGGGCCCGTGCCTCGGCCACGATCCGTTCCAGCAGTTCCTGACGTGTCGTGGAGTGCCGCCTGGTCTCGCCGATCAGCGCGCCGAATTCCTTGCACAGCGTGGTCAGGGCCGATCGTTCGGCGTCCAACGGGGCTCCCCTTTCCGTCAGTCGGCCGATAGTCTCACGGACGATGTCCTCCGACCACGGGCCCGATCCCGAGCTGCTGAACCAGCAGGCGGTCGACCTTCTGAACCGGGCCACCGCGTCCGGTGACACGAATCTGCTGGGCACCTGCGTCTCGCTGTTCCAGAACATCCTCGCGCTGACACCGCATCACCATCCGCACCGTGCCACCCGCCTGTACAACCTCGCCGAGAGCCACCGGGCCCGGTACGCGCTGACGGCAGACCAGGCGGACGGCGACCGGTCGATCGCCGTCGGGCGACAGGCCGTGGCCGCCCTCCACGACGGCGACCCGAACGCCGCGCTGATCCTGGGCAACCTCGCCGCCACCCATCTCCTGCGGTACCAGCGCGCCGGGCACCCGGACGACCTGGACGGGGTCATCGAGTGCGGGGAACGGGCGATCGTCGCGACCGGCGCCGACCCGAACATGGCGTTCCACCTGTCCACTCTCGCCACGGGCCGCCTGCTGCGGTTCGAGGGGACCGGGCACCTCGCGGACCTGGACCGCGCCATCGACTGCGGCGAGCGCGCCCTGGCCGTCGCCCCCGCCGGCTCCCCGCACCGGCCGGTCACCCTGACCAACCTCGGCACCGCCTACTGGGCACGTTTCGGACGGGCGGGCCGTCCGGCGGACCTGGACCGCGCCATCGGCATCGGGGAACAGGCCGTGGCCGACACCGGCAACCCGCACCGGGTGACCGCCCTGTCCAACCTCGCCGTCGCCTACCACGACCGCTTCGAGCGGACCGGGAACCTGGCGGACCTGGACCGGGCCATCGCCCACCACGAACACGCGGTGGCCGCCGCCCCGGCCGACGCTCCCGACGGTGTGGCCTACCTGTCCAACCTCGGCATGGCGTACCAGGCGCGGTTCGACCGGCTGGGGGAGACGGCCGACCTGGACCGGGCCATCGGCCACCTCGGCCGTGTCGTCGCCGAGGCGCCCCGGGGCCATCGCCGGTTCGCGACGTTCCTGTCCAACCTCGGCATCGCGTACCGGGCGCGGTTCGACCGGCTGGGGGAGGTTCCCGACCTGGACCGGGCCGTCACCCAGCACGAGCAGGCCGTGGCCGCCACACCCGCCGGCCACCCGGAACTCGCCCACCGCCTGTCCAACCTCGGCACCGCGTACGGCGCCCGGTTCGACCGCAAGGGGGACCCCGGCGACATGCACCGGGCCGTCGGGAGCCTGGAGGGCGCGGTCGCCGCCATCCCCGCCGACCACCCCGGCCGGGCGCTCCTCCTGTCCAACCTCGCGGCGGCCCTGCTGGGGCGGTTCGCGCGGCTGGGGGAGGTGGCCGACCTGGACCGGGCCGTCGCGTACCGCGAACAGGCCGTGGCCGCCACGCCGGCCGACCACCCCAACCTGGCCATGCACCTGTCCAACCTCAGCTTCGCCCACTGGTCCCGGCTCGGCCGCACCGGGGAGATGTCCGACCTGGACGCGGCCATCGACGCCGGGAGACGCTCGGTGGCCGCCACGCCGGACGACCACCCGGACCGCGCGATGCGCCTGAACAACCTCGCCAACGCCCTCCAGCAACGGTTCGCGCACAGCGGCAGCCGGCACGACCTGGACCGGGCCGTGGAGTATCACGAGCAGGCCGTGACCACCACGCCGAACGACCACCCGAACCGGGCCACCTGGCTGTCCAACCTCGGGACCGCCTACGGGGCGCGAGCCCGGCGCAGCGGCGGGGCCGACTTCGACAACGCCGTCGACCTCGCGCTGCTGGCGCTCGCGGCCACCCCCGCCGACCATCCCGACCGGCCGCTGCGCCTGTTCAACCTCGGACGGGCCCATGAGGCGCGGTACGAGCACGCGGGCGATCCGGCCGACCTGGACCGCGCCGTCGACCTGGCACAGGAGACGGCCGCGGCCGTCCCCGCCGACCATCCGGACCGCGCACGGCACCTGTTCAACCTCGGCAACGCCCACCGGCTGCGCTTCCGGCGGACCGGCGCCACCTCCGACCTCGACCGCGCCGTCGACGCCGCGGAACAGGCGGTCGCGGCCACCCCCGGTGACCATCCCCGCCGGGCCGGCCGCATCTACCTCCTCGGGATCTGTTACACGAGGCGGTGGGACACCGGGAGCGCCCTCGACCGGTCGCGGATCGCCCGGCTCGCGCAGGACGCGCTCGCGGCCACGACGTCGCCCCCGTTCGACCGGCTCCGCGCCTGCTGGGCGGTCGGCCGGCTCGCCTACGTACTGGACGAACCGCACATCGCCCGCTCGCTGTTCGATACGGCGGTGGAGCTGCTGCCGCTGGTCGCGGCACGGGAGACCTCGTCGGCGGACCACGAACACCGCCTCGGCGCGAACCGCGGGCTGGTCGGCGAGACGATCGCCGTGCACTGTGCCCTGGGCGATCCGGGCGGCGCGGTCCAGGCCGGTGAGCTGGGCCGGGCGGTCCTGCTGGCGTCGCGGCTGGCCCTGCGCACCCCCCTCGCCGACCTGGAGGCCGAGCATCCGGCTCTGGCCCGCCGGCTGAGCCGCGTCCGCGACGCCCTCAACGCGCCGGATCCCCCGGCCATGGCCGCGCCCGGCGGCCAGGTGCTCGACGTCGTCGACCGGCGCAGACGGCTGTGGGCCGAGCACGACGCCGTACTGGCGGAGATCCGCCGGCTGCCGGGCCTGGACCGGTTCCTGCTCCCGCCGACGTGGGAGGAACTGCGGCCGACCGCCACCGGCGGGGCGGTCGTGCTGCTCAACGCCGGTCTCCAGCGGTGCGACGCCGTCGTCGTCACCGCCGACGGGCCCCCGCTGCTGGTGCCGCTGCCCGGCCTGCGGCTCGCCGACGTCGAGGCGTGGGCCGCCGAGCTGACGGAAGCGACGCACGACGCCGGCTCGTTCACCGGCGAGCTGCGCCGACAACGGGTGCTGACGGAGGTGCTCGGCCGGCTGTGGGACACGACGGTCGAACCGGTCCTCGACGCGGTCGACCGTCGGCTCCGCCCGGACGACGGGGTCCTGCCCCGCGTGTGGTGGATGCCGACCGGCCTGCTCGGGCTGCTGCCCCTGCACGCGGCGGGACACGCCGGCCGGGCCGGGGCGCTCGACCGGGTGATCTCGTCGTACACGCCCACACTGCGCACCCTGGCCCGGGCCGGCGGACGCCCGGCCGCGACGGCCCTGCGCCGGCTCACCGTCGCCCTCGACCGCACCCCGGGCCTGGCGGACCTGCCGGCCACCGCCGCCGAGGCGGCGAGCCTGCACGCCGCCCATCCCGACATGCCGCTGCTCACCAACGAGCAGGCCACCGCCGCCCGGGTGACCGGCGCGCTCTCCACGGCGAGTTGGGCCCACTTCGCCTGCCACGCCGGCACCAACCCCGACACGCCGTCCGAGGGCGGGCTGCACCTCCACGACGGCGTGCTGTCCATCGCGGAGATCGGTCGCCACGACCTCCACGAGGCCGAACTGGCGTACCTGTCCGCGTGTTCCACGGGACACGTCGGCCGACGGCACGCGGACGAGTCCATCCACCTCGCCTCCGCGTTCCAACTGGCCGGATTCCGGCACGTCGTCGCGAGCCTGTGGCCCCTGGACGACAGCGTCGCGGCCGGCGCGGCCGACCACTTCTACCGGCTGATGCCGAACACGCCGTCGGCCGACGACGCGGCCATCGCGCTCCACCACGTCGTACGGCGTCTGCGCGCCGAGCACCCGGGCCGGCCCCATCTGTGGGCGTCGCTCATCCACAGCGGGCCGTAGCCCGGACCGGACCCCCGACGCCGCGGAGGTCCGTCGGAAGTCCCTACCGTTCCTTGGTCTCCTCCAGCACCGTCCGCCCGAGCAGCGCGTACCGGGACGGGTCGCGCCGCTTGAGGTACTGGGCGTAGCCGATGCCCGTCGCCGCGACCAGGGCGACCAGCCAGGGTGTCGCCTTCAGCACCAGGGAACCGGACTCCGGGCCGGCCGCCACACCCATGTTGGAGACCAGCAGCACCACCACCGCGAGCATCGCGACGCCGCCGACGAGCGGGGCCGTGAAGGTCCGGAACCAGTGGCGGCTCTCGGGGTGGTGGGAGCGGAAGTACGACAGGACCGCGAAGGAGCAGACGGCCTGTACGACGAGGATGGCCATGGTGCCGAGGATGGCGAGCAGGACGTAGGTGCCGGTGTAGGGGTCCTTGCCGGCGATCCAGAACGCGGCCAGCAGGACGGCGGTCACCACCGTCTGGACCAGGCCCGCGATGTGCGGGGAGCCGTGCCGCTCGTGGGTGCGGCCGACGGTGCGCTTCAGGGAGGGCAGGACACCCTCGCGGCCCAGCGCGTACATGTAGCGGGCGGCGCAGTTGTGGAAGGCCATGCCGCAGGCCAGCGAGCCGGTGATCATCAGCCACTGCATGACGACGACCGCCCAGTGGCCGACGTACTGCTCGGTGGGGTTGAAGAACATCGCGAGCGGGTTCGCGGAGGAGGCGGCCGCCACGGCCTCCTTCTCGCCGTTGCCCGTGATGGCCATCCAGGAGACGAAGACGTAGAAGACGCCGACGCCCAGGACGGAGACCATCGTCGCCTTGGGGATGATCTTCTTCGGGTCGCGGGACTCCTCGCCGTACATCGCGGTCGACTCGAAGCCGACCCACGACCAGAAGGCGAAGAAGAGGCCGAGGCCGGCGGAGGTGCCCTGGAAGGCGTTGACCGGGTTGACCGGGCCGAAGGTGAAGCCGTCGGGGCCGCCGCCGTGCAGGGCGACCGAGATCGCCATCGCCGCGAGGACCGTCACCTCGGTGGCCAGCAGGACGACGAGGAGCTTCTCGGCGACCGAGACGCCGAACCAGGTGCCCATCGCGTTGACGGCGAGCATCAGGATCGCGAAGGTCCACCACGGGATGTGCAGCCCCGTCTGGTCCTTGAGGGTGGTCGTCGCGAAGGTGGAGAAGATGCCGATCAGAGCCGGCTCGAAGACGACGTACGCGAAGGTCGCGAGCATCCCCGAGGCCAGGCCCACGGTCCGGCCCAGACCGTAGGAGATGAAGCCGTAGAAGGCGCCGGTGGAGGTGATGTGCTTCGCCATCGAGGTGAAGCCGACGGAAAAGATTGCCAGGACGACCATTGCGACGAGGTAGCTCGCCGGGGCGCCGATGCCGTTGCCCGACGACACCATGAAGGGCACGTTGCCGGTCATCGCGGTGATCGGGGCGGCGGTCGCGACGGCCATGAAGACCACCCCGAGCAGGCCCACGGCGTTGGGCTTGAGCCGGTGGACGGTGCCGTCCGCGTCTGTCCTCGCCGCCGGGGCGACTCCCTCGTCCACTGCCATCGGACCGGCTCCTCTCCTGGTGCTCCGTCGCCGCACACGGTGCTGCACGGCACCGGAACTCTGTCGGCCGAATGAGTCGAGCAAGAGTCTCGGCACGTTAAATATTTGTCAACCAGACCTTTAGAAATCTGGTGGCAACACACGGCTCGTACGGTCGCCGCCATGAGCTACACGTCCGTCCTCGGCGGCCACCGCCACCGCTTCGAGAACCTCGCCCGTCTGCTCGCCGCCGCGAGCCCCGAGCGCTCCGGCGACCGGCTGGCCGGGCTCGCGGCCCGCAGCGCCCAGGAACGGGTGGCGGCGCGCTGGGCGCTGGCGGAGGTGCCGCTCACGGCCTTCCTCACCGAGCCGTTGATCCCGTACGAGAGCGACGACGTCACCCGGCTCATCCTCGACGGCCACGACACCGCGGCCTTCGCTCCGGTCGCCGGGCTGACGGTCGGCGAGTTCCGGGAGTGGCTGCTGTCCGAGCGGGCCGACGCGGCGGCGCTGGCCGCGCTGGCGCCCGGACTCACGCCCGAGATGGTGGCGGCGGTCTCCAAGCTGATGGGCAACGCGGACCTGGTCGCCGTCGCCCGCAAGGTGCGCGTGGTGACCGCGTTCCGCTCGACCATCGGGCTGCCGGGGCGGCTCGCGACCCGGCTCCAGCCCAACCACCCCACCGACGACCCGGCGGGCGTGGCCGCGGCCCTCCTCGACGGGCTGCTGCTGGGCTCCGGCGACGCGGTGATCGGCATCAACCCCGCCACCGACAGCCCCCGGGCCGTACGGGACCTGCTGGAACTGCTCGACGGGGTGATCCGGCGGTACGCGATCCCCACCCAGTCCTGCGTGCTGTGCCACGTCACCACCAGCGTGGACCTGATGGAGCGCGGCGCCCCCGTCGACCTCGTCTTCCAGTCCGTCGCCGGGACCCAGGCGGCCAACGCCTCCTTCGGCGTCACGCTCGGGCTGCTGGACGAGGCGTACGAGGCGGCCCTCGCGCTGGACCGCGGCACCGTCGGCCGCAACGTCATGTACTTCGAGACCGGCCAGGGCAGCGCCCTCTCCGCCGACGCGCACCACGGCGTGGACCAGCAGACCGTGGAGGCACGGGCGTACGCGGTCGCCCGCCGCTACGACCCGCTGCTGGTGAACACGGTCGTCGGCTTCATCGGCCCGGAGTACCTCTACGACGGCCGGCAGATCCTCCGCGCCGCCCTGGAGGACCACTTCTGCGGCAAGCTGCTCGGCCTGCCGATGGGCCTGGACATCTGCTACACCAACCACGCGGACGCCGATGACGACGACGTGGCGACCATGCTCACGATGCTCGGCGTCGCCGGCGCCTCCTTCGTCATCTGCACGCCGGGCGGCGACGACATCATGCTCAACTACCAGTCGGCCTCGTACCACGACGCGCTGTATCTGCGGCAGGTCCTCGGACTGCGCCCGGCACCGGAGTTCGAGGCGTGGCTGGCCTCGATCGGGCTGCTGGACGAGGGCGGCGGGATCCGCGAGGTCCTGGGAGAGGCCCATCCCCTCACGGCGATCGGAAGGGACCTGGCCGCATGACGAACCTCCCCGTTCACGGCGGTGACCTGGCCCTGTGGTCGGCCCTGCGCCGGCACACCCAGGCCCGGATCGGCCTCGGCCGGGCGGGCGCCGCCCTGCCCACCCGGCACCGGCTGGAACTCCAGGCCGCGCACGCGGCGGCCCGCGACGCCGTGCACTCGCCGTTCGCCCCGGACACGGTCGCGGCCGCGCTCCCCGGCACGCCGACGGTACGGGTGCGCAGCGCCGCCCCCGACCGGCTCACCTACCTCCAGCGGCCCGACCTCGGCCGCCGCCTGCACCCCACCGACCGCGCGCATCTGCCGGCCGGGGAGTGGGACGTGGTGTTCGTGATCGCCGACGGTCTGTCCAGCCGGGCGGTGCACGAGCACGCGGCGGCCGTGGTGCACGCGACCGCGGCCCGCCTGGACGACACCTGGCGGCTCGCCCCCGTCGTCCTCGCCGAACAGGCCCGCGTGGCCCTCGGCGACGACATCGCCCACGCCATGGGCGCCGCGGCCGTCGTGGTCCTGGTCGGAGAACGCCCCGGCATGTCCGCGGCCGACTCCCTCGGCGCCTACCTCACCCACGCCCCCCAACCCGGCATCACGACCGACGCCCACCGCAACTGCCTGTCCAACATCCGCCCCCCACTCGGCCTGCCCTACGAAACAGCCGCGACCAAACTGACCGCCCTGCTGACCCGGGCCCGGGAACTGGGCCACAGCGGGGTCGACCTGAAGGACGAGACAGCCCTTACCGAGAGCGCGGCGGACCAGCTACCGCGGTAGGACATGTCACCGGCACCCCCGGTCCCCCTAGGGGCGCGGGGCTGTATCGATTTGCGGCTCCGCCGCGTGGGCGCGACCAGCCACAACGCGCCCGCAGACGACACACGACCCCGCCCCCTCACCCCACCGGCAACGTCAACCCCAGCGCCCCCTCCCACACCGTCCACGTCCGTCGCCGTACCGGGCCGGAGACCGCCGAGTCCGCCCGGTAGCGGAAGTCCGCGCCGGAGACGGTCACGCGGCGGCCCCGGGCCAGGAGGGGGGCGGCCTCGGCGCCCACCGACAGGGGGCGGACCTCCACCGCGGCCGAGCCGGAGCCGCCCGGGACCACGGAGACGGTCTCGACCGGCTGGTCCAGGTCGACGAGGGTGTCGCCGTCCACCTCGACGCGCAGCCGGGCGGGTCCGGGCGAGGGCGGGGCGGAGGTGATGCGGGAGGGGCGCGGGGGCACGAGGGTCCGTACGAGGGACTGGCACGTCCGCAGCCAGGGCCGCGCGCCCTCCGCCCCGGCCTCCGCCTCCGTGGGGTCCTCCGGGGGCGTGAGGGGCGGGATCCGCAGCGCGCCCAGCACCACCCCGTCGCTGTCGTCGACGAGCAGGTCGAGGCGCCGCTCGGCACCTTCCAGGACGGCCCGCGCGGCCGCCACGGCCCCTATGGGCACCCCGAGCGACCGGGCCAGCGACAGCGTGACGCCCACCGGGACCATCGACAGCGCACATCCGGCCAGTTCCCGTCGGCGGTGCAGCAGCGACACCGCGCGGAGCAGCGTGAGGTCGTCACCGATGACGACCGGCCGTCGCGAACCACGCCGGGCCAGGACCCGGGCGAACTCCTCCGGGCCCTCCGGCAGACACACCTTCGTACTCGCCGCACCCGCGCTGAGCACGTCTTTCGCGATGCGTACGGACTCCCCGTCCGTCCTGCGGGCGACCGGATCGATCACCACGAGCAACTGGTCGGCCGTCGGATAAGTCGCCACCTCGGTCCTGCCTCGCTTCCTCGGGTAGCATCTTTGTGCAAGAGCCCCTTGCGCTATTGCGCCAGGGGCTTCGTCTATTCCGGGGCATCCGGGTCCGACGGGTCGCGGCCGACGACGGCCGTCGGTGGCCGAAGAGGGTCGCCGGTGTACGAGGCACAGGGCCGTGTCGCGTACGCCTCTGACCTTGGACATGCCCCGCCCGGAAGGGGTGTACGCGCGTGCCCGCACTTGTGCTGCTCGGTGCTCAGTGGGGTGACGAAGGCAAGGGAAAGGCGACCGACCTGCTCGGTGGCTCGGTTGACTATGTGGTGCGCTACCAGGGCGGCAACAACGCCGGCCACACGGTGGTCGTGGGCGATCAGAAGTACGCCCTGCACCTTCTCCCTTCCGGAATCCTCTCGCCGGGGTGCACCCCGGTCATCGGTAACGGAGTCGTCGTCGACCCGTCGGTCCTGTTCTCCGAGCTGAACGGACTGAACGAACGCGGCGTCGACACGTCCAAGCTCCTCATCAGCGGAAACGCCCACATCATCACGCCGTACAACGTGACCGTGGACAAGGTGACGGAACGCTTCCTCGGAAAGCGGAAGATCGGCACGACCGGGCGCGGTATCGGCCCGACGTACGCCGACAAGATCAACCGCGTCGGTATCCGCGTCCAGGACCTCTACGACGAGTCGATCCTCACCCAGAAGGTGGAGGCGGCCCTCGACGTCAAGAACCAGATCCTCACCAAGCTCTACAACCGGCGCGCGATCGCCGTGGACCAGGTGGTCGAGGAGCTGCTGGCCTACGCCGACAAGCTCGCCCCGTACGTCGCCGACACGGTCCTGGTCCTCAACCAGGCCCTGGAGAACGACAAGGTCGTCCTGTTCGAGGGCGGCCAGGGCACGCTCCTGGACATCGACCACGGCACGTACCCCTTCGTCACCTCCTCCAACCCGACGGCGGGCGGTGCCTGCACCGGCGCCGGTGTCGGTCCGACGAAGATCAGCCGGGTCATCGGCATCCTGAAGGCGTACACCACCCGCGTCGGCTCGGGTCCCTTCCCGACCGAGCTCTTCGACGAGGACGGCGAGGCGCTGCGCCGCATCGGCGGCGAGCGGGGTGTCACCACCGGCCGTGACCGCCGCTGCGGCTGGTTCGACGCGGTCATCGCCCGCTACGCGACCCGCGTGAACGGCCTGACCGACTTCTTCCTCACCAAGCTCGACGTCCTCACCGGCTGGGAGCAGATCCCGGTCTGTGTGGCCTACGAGATCGACGGCAAGCGCGTCGAGGAACTCCCGTACTCCCAGTCGGACTTCCACCACGCCAAGCCGGTCTACGAGATGCTGCCCGGCTGGAGCGAGGACATCAGCAAGGCCAAGTCCTTCTCCGACCTCCCGAAGAACGCCCAGGACTACGTCAAGGCGCTGGAGGAGATGTCCGGCGCCCCGATCTCCGCGATCGGCGTCGGCCCGGGCCGCGACGAGACGATCGAGATCAACTCGTTCCTGTAGGACGGCGGCCCGGCTTCCGTCCACATGCGTGTGCCCCCGTCCGACACCGGACGGGGGCACACGCATGTGGTCAGCTCGTGGGTGCCTCGATCTTGTCTCAGGTACCCCTTCGGCCACGGCGCCATGACGATGCGCCCTTTCGTCCCAGGCCCGACAAGAAGCCACTCAGTGTATCCACTCTGCTACTTTCCGACGCCTCTCGGGTCATTTCCCTTTGTTGACCTGGACATGGCCTGCTCCTGGTTCCCGCCGGCCCCGCGCCCCGCCACCATCTACGCGTGTAGCCCCTCCCTCTCCCCAGGAGCCCACCCATGCCCGTCCCTCCCCTGAACCGTCGGCAGTTCGTGAAGAAGTCGGCCGTCACCGGGGCGGCCGTCGCCGCTGCGGGCGCCATGGCCACGACCCCCGCGCGGGCCGCCGCACGCAAGCCCGCGAAGGCCCCGAAGACCTGGTCGTTCTCCATCCTCGGCACCACCGACCTGCACAGCCACGTCTTCGACTGGGACTACTACACGGACGCGGCCTACAGCGACACCAAGGGCAACTCCGTCGGTGTCGCCCGGGTCGCCACCCTCGTGAAGCAACAGCGGGAGGCGAAGGGGGAGGGACGGGTCCTGCTCGTGGACGCGGGCGACATCATCCAGGGCACCTCCCTGGCGTACTACTTCGCCCGTGTCGACCCGATCGGCGACAAGGTGCAGCACCCCATGGCCGTCGCCATGAACCACATGCGCTACGACGCCGCCGCCCTCGGCAACCACGAGTTCAACTACGGCATCGACACCCTGCGCAAGTTCGAGAGCCAGTGCCGCTTCCCGCTGCTCGGCGCGAACGCGCTGGACGCGAAGACGCTCAAGCCGGCCTTCCGGCCGTACACGGTGAAGCGGATCTTCGTGCCGGGGGCGCCCGACATCAAGGTCGGCATCCTGGGCCTCACCAACCCCGGCATCGCCCTGTGGGACAAGGACAACGTCAGCGGGAGGATGGTCTTCCCGGGGCTGGTCGAGCAGGCGAAGAAGTACGTGCCGCGGCTGCGGGCGCTGGGCTGTGACGTGGTGTTCCTGACCGACCACTCCGGCCTCGACGGCTCCTCGTCCTACGGCGACGAACTGCCGTACGTCGAGAACGCCTCGAACCTCGTCGCCGAGCAGGTCCCCGGCATCGACGCGATCCTGGTCGGCCACACCCACGTCGAGGTGCCGTCGTACACCGTCACCAACAAGGAGACCGGCGAGGACGTCCTGCTCTCCGAGCCGTACTGCTGGGGCTACCGGCTGACCGTCTTCGACTTCGAGCTCGAACTGCACCACGGCCGGTGGCAGGTGACGGGCAAGAAGGCGCAGACCCTCAACCCCAGCACCGTCGAGGAGGACCCGGAGATCACCGGGCTCCTGCGGGCCGACCACGAGCTGGTGGTGAAGTACGTCAACACGCCCGTGGGCACCTGCACCGAGGACCTCTCGGGCGCCGAGGCGTGCTGGAAGGACGTCCCGATCATGGACTTCATCCACCAGGTCCAGATGGACTCGGTCAAGGCCGGACTGTCCACCTCCGACGCCGCCCTGCCGATGGTCTCCGTCGCCGCGCCCTTCTCCCGCACCGCCGACATCCCCGCGGGCTCCGTCACCATCCGGGACATCGCCGGGCTCTACATCTACGACAACACCCTCTACGGCAAGAAGCTCACGGGCGCCCAGCTCAGGGACTACCTGGAGTACGCGGCGAAGTACTACCACCAGGTGCCGGGCGGCACGAAGGTCGACACCGCCACCCTCACCAACGCCAACAGCTTCTGGGACTACATGTACGACACCGCCGCGGGCGTCTCGTACGACATCGACATCGCCCGGCCGGAGGGCTCGCGCATCCAGAACCTCACCCACGACGGCAAGCCAGTCGCCGACGACCAGGTCTTCGTCGTCGCCGTCAACAACTACCGCGCCAACGGCGGCTCCGGCTACCCGCACATCGCGGCCGCCGACATCGCGTACAGCTCCACCAACGAGATCCGCCAGCTGATGATCGACTACGTCACGGCCAAGGGTTCCCTGAACCCGGCCGACTTCGCGACCACGAACTGGAAACTGACTCAAGACGGCACGCCGGTGTTCTGAACGCCCGCCACCCTGACATCTGTCAGGTACCAGCACCCACCCTCTTGCTCTTCACTGAGGTGAGCACAAGCGAACCGCAACCTCACAGGGGCACAGAAATGATCCGTAGCAAGAAGATGCTCGCCACCGGTCTGGCGACCGCGGTCTCGGCGGTGGGCCTCGTCGGCGCCCTGGCCGCCCCGGCCTCGGCGGCGGGCTCGGTCGACTGCCGGGGCTGGGTCCACGCCGTCGACTCGGACATGGGCGTCGCCGGCTGCACCAACAACACCGACCGCAGCGTCCAGTTCCGCGTCGAGGTCGTCTGCGGCCTCGCCCCGGACGTGCACGGCGACTGGGTCACCCTGAACCCGGGCCAGTACAGCGAGTCCAGGGCCACCTGCGGCGCGTTGAGCTCGGGTGTCGGCGGCGTCGGCTGGTCCATCCAGTAGCAGCCGGTCGAACGGGGGAAGCGGCGGTCGTGCTCTCGACAGCACGGCCGCCGCTGTCCGGGTTTAGGCTGATTTCGTACGCATGCGTCGACAGCAGAAGAAGGTGAGTGCGATGCGCGTACTGCTCAAGGCGTCCATGGACACGGAGAAGGCGAACGAGGCCATCCGCAACGGCACGCTCCCGAAGCTGATCGAGGAGTCGCTGGAGCAGATCAAGCCCGAGGCGGCCTACTTCACCTCGGAGAACGGCCAGCGCACCGCCTACCTGGTCTTCGACATGCAGGACAGCTCCTCCATGCCGGCGATCAGCGAGCCGTTCTTCATGAACCTCGGCGCGAAGATCACCTATACGCCCGTGATGAACCGCGAGGACCTCCGTAAGGGCCTGTCCCAGCTGGGCCGCTGACCCGCCTCAGCTGAAGATGATCATCGATCCCTGCGCCAGACTCCGCGTCGCCGCCGCGTGCAGGCCCAGCCAGACGTGACGCTCGCGGGCGAAGGGGCTGGGGTCGTACGGTGCCGGTACGGCGGGCTCCTCCAACTCCGTGGGTGCCGGCGGCGGTTGGGGCGCGGCCGGGGGGTTGGCCGGGTCGATGCCGATCGACGGGGCCACGAACTCCAGTTCCCGCAGCAGTGACTGGGAGGAGCCGAGCGGGCCGCCGCCCGCCAGGAGTTCGTCGTTGGCGAGCGGATGCGGGAAGTCCACGGGGACGTACGCGCCCGCGTGGTCGTAGTGCCAGACCAGGTGCGACTGCTGGGCCGTCGTCTCGAACATCTCCAGCAACTGCTCGTAGTCGCCGCCCAGTTCGTCCACCGGGGTCACGGGCAGACCGCACACCTGCAACAGGTACGCGCGGCGCAGGAAGTGCAGCGCGTCGTAGTCGAAGCCCGCCACCGGGGCCACGTCGCCGGACAGGCCCGGCATGTACTGGTACACCGGCACCGGCGGCAGCCCGGCCTCGGCGAGCACCTTGTTGTATTGCGCGAGTTCCTCGGCGAACGGGTTGTCCGGCGTGTGGCACAACACGTCGACGAGCGGCACCAGCCACAGGTCACAGGCCAAAAGACAGCTCCTCGCTCACTCGCGGCGCACGACGGTGGTCGCACGGTCGTCAGGGCAGCGTAATCGGTACGGCACACCGTGTGCTCCCCTTGTGGGGCACCCGATCGGACCGCCCGTCCGCCCTGTGCAGATCCCTTACCCGGACCCGCCCCGCTCACCCGGCCGCGAGCCGTTCGATGAGCGTCAGGGCGTGGCTGTTGTAGCCGACGACGACCGCCCGCGCGGTGACGGTGTCCTGCTCGGAGAGCGCCTTCACCAGGTCGGAGTGCCCGCACCACAGCCGGCCGCGCAGATCGGTCACCCCGCGCAGGTGCTGCACCGTGCACACCCAGCTCTGCACCCGCAGCCGGTGCAGGAAGTCGGCGAGGTAGGGATTGCCGAAGAGTGCGTTCAACTCGCGCCAGAAGCGCAGGTCGTAGCCGATCAGGACGGTGAGGTCACCGGCGGCCGCGGCGCGCCGCGCCTCCTCGCCCCGCCGCCGTACCCCCGCCACGGCGGCCGCGGTACGGGGGTCGTCAAGATCCCGGTACCTCTGGTGGCCGTCGTCCAGCGCCTGGAACATCCCCTCGGTCACCAGGCTGCGCGCCTCGATCATGCCGCGGAAGTCCTCGACCGAGTACCGGTGCACGCTGAAGCCGCGGTGCTGGTCGGCGTCGAGGAGCCCCTGCGCCGAGAGGTCGACCAGTGCCTCGCGCACGGGGGTCGCGGAGACGCCGTACTGCTCGGCGATCTCCTTCACGGTGAACTCCTGCCCGGCCTGGAGCCGCCCGGCCAGCACCTCGTCGCGAAGCGCGTCGGCGATCTGCTGCCGCAGGGTGCTGCGGGTCACGGCGCCGTTGCCGCTACTGGCGGGCATCGTCGGGGCGTCTCCCTCGTCGCGATGGAGTGGCGTGCACGTATATGTCTACGGGCACGCCACCTTACGCGTTCGAGTCACCCCGGTACTTGGTGGTTATGTCCCGGCCGGGCCGGTGTCCGCCCGGCCGCCCGGTGGGTCGTCCGCCCCGCCGTCTACGCGGTGTACTCGTCCGCCACGGACAGTGCGGTGTCCAGGGCGGCCAGTCCCTCCTTCAGCTCCGCCTCGGTCGCGTTGCACGGCGGGACGACATGCGTCCGGTTCATGTTGATGAACGGCCACAGGCCCTGCTTCTTGGCGGCGGCCCCGAACGCCGCCATGGCCGCGTTCGCCTCTCCCGTCGCGTTGTAGGGCACCAGCGGCTCACGGGTCTCCTGGTTCCTCACCAGCTCCAGCGCCCAGAACATGCCGACACCGCGCACCTCGCCGACCGAGGGGTGCCGCTGGGCGAGCTCCCGCAGGGCGGGCCCGACGACGCTCTCGCCCAGGCGCTTGGCGTTGTCGACGATGCCCTCCTGCGCCATCACGTTGATCGTCGCCACGGCGGCGGCGCAGGCCAGCGGATGACCGGAGTACGTCAGCCCGCCCGGGTAGGGCCGCTTGGCGAAGGTCTCCGCGATCGCCCCGGAGATCGCGACACCGCCGAGCGGCACGTACCCCGAGTTCACGCCCTTGGCGAAGGTCATCAGGTCGGGCGTCACGTCGAACAGGTCCGCCGCGAACCACTCACCGGTCCGCCCGAACCCGGCCATCACCTCGTCCAGGACGAACACGATCCCGTACTTGTCGCAGATCTCCCGGACACCGGCGAGATAGCCGGGCGGCGGAACCATGATCCCGGCGGTGCCCGGGATGGTCTCCAGGATGATCGCGGCGATCGTGCCGGGCCCCTCGAAGGCGATGGTCGTCTCCAGGTGCTCCAGCGCCCGCGCGCATTCCTGCTCCTCGGTCTCGGCGTAGAACCTCGACCGGTACAGGAAGGGCGCCCAGAAGTGCACGACCCCGGCCGCGGCGCCGTCGGAGGCCCAGCGGCGCGGGTCGCCGGTGAGGTTGATCGCCTGCTGGGTGCCGCCGTGGTAGGAGCGGTACGCCGCCATGACCTTGGTGCGGCCCGTGTGCAGCCGGGCCATCCGCACCGCGTGCTCCACGGCGTCGGCACCGGCGTTGGTGAAGAAGATCTTGTCCAGGTCGCCGGGCGTCCGCTCGGCGATCAGCCGGGCCGCCTCCGAGCGCGCCTCGATCGCGAACGCGGGCGCGAAGGTCGTCATCGTCGCGGCCTGCTCCTGGATCGCGGCGACGACCTTCGGGTGCTGGTAGCCGATGTTGGTGTAGACGAGCCCGCTGGTGAAGTCGAGGTACCGCCTGCCGTCGAAGTCCCAGAAGTACGACCCCTCCGCGCCGGCGACGGCGAGCGGGTCGATGAGCTCCTGCGCGGACCAGGAGTGGAACACGTGCGCACGGTCCGCGGCCTTCACGGCGGCGCCGACCTCGGGATCTGGCTGAGGGGTCATGCTCCCGAGCGTAAATGTCCGCGATACGGAAGCGGAATCGGCGTCCTGTCTGTGGGACGGGGGGATCCGCGACAGGTTGTCGAGATTCAGAAGATTGACAGCATGCTGCGTTAGTGACAGCATTCTGTCATGACAGAGGGTTGAGGAGAGCGGAGGAGCAGTCATGAGCAGCGACAAGCCCGTGCACCACGCCGTCTACGACACTTACGCCGACTGGGAGACGGGGTACGCCACCGCGCACCTCGCCCGCGCCGGCCACGAGATCCGTACGGTCGGCCGCTCGACGCGGCCCGTGCGGAGCGTCGGCGGCCTGAGTGTCCTTCCGGACCTGGCCCTGGACGACGTACGACCGCAGGACAGCGCTCTGCTGATCCTCCCGGGCGCCGACCTGTGGGACACGTCCGACGACCTCGCGCCCTTCGCCCGCAAGGCCCGCGAGTTCCTCGACGCCGGGGTGCCCGTCGCCGCGATCTGCGGAGCCACCGCCGGGCTCGCGCGGGAGGGGCTGCTCGACGACCGGGACCACACCAGCGCGGTGTCCTTCTATCTCGCCGCGACCGGGTACGCCGGCGGCGAGCGGTACGCCGACGCGGACGCGGTCACCGACCGCGGGCTGATCACCGCCGGCCCGACCGAGCCCGTCGCTTTCGCCCGGGAGGTCCTCGGACTCCTCGGGGTCCATCAGGGCGAGGTGCTGGACGCCTGGTACCGGCTGTTCCACGACTCCGATCTCCAGGCGTACGCCGTACTGGAGAAGGCCGGGGCACTGTGAGCCGGGAGCGACAGGAGCTGCTCAGCGGCAGCGCCCTCGGGGTCTTCCGGCTCAACGGCCAGTTCCTCGCCGTGGCCGAGGAACTGGCCCGCCCGGCCGGGCTGACGGCCGCCTGGTGGCAGGTACTCGGGGCGGTGCTCAGGGAGCCGCTGCCGGTCTCCGGCATCGCGCGCGCGATGGGCATCACCCGGCAGAGCGTGCAGCGCGTCGCCGACCTGCTGGTGGACAAGGGGCTGGCCGAGTACCGGCCCAACCCCGCCCACCGCCGCGCCAAACTCCTCGCACCGACCCGCGAGGGCCTCGCGGCCGTCGCCCGGATCACACCGGGGCACGCCGCCTTCGCCGACCGCCTGGCCGAGGCCTACGGCGACGAGGCCGAACTCGCGGAAGCGGTCCGGGTGTTGGAACGGTTGTCCACAACACTCGAACAGGTCGGCCTCCCTGTTACGGAACCGTAGACAAAGCCCAGCTCACCGCGGGGTGGGCCCGCACTATCCTCGGTCTGTCGCTCATGGGCGGGTCGGGGGGAAGGCGGCGCGACGATGGAGAAACTGGGGTCCGGGGATCCACAACGGATCGGCGCGTACCGCCTGCTGGCACGGCTCGGCGCCGGTGGCATGGGACAGGTGTTCGTCGCCCGCTCCGACCGGGGACGCACGGTCGCCGTCAAGCTCGTACGGGAGGAGCTGGCCGCGCAGGACGAGTTCCGGGCGCGGTTCCGCCAGGAGGTGCAGGCCGCCCGGCAGGTCGGCGGGCACTGGACGGCACCCGTGCTCGACGCGGACACCGAGGCCGCGGTGCCGTGGGTGGCCACCGGGTATGTCGCCGGGCCCAGCCTCCAGCAGGTCGTCGGCCGCGACCACGGCGCGCTGCCCGAACGGTCGGTGCGGATCCTCGTGGCGGGGCTGGCCGGCGCCCTGCAGGACATCCACGCCGCCGGGATCGTCCACCGCGACCTGAAGCCGTCCAACGTGCTGGTGACCATCGACGGCCCGCGGGTCATCGACTTCGGCATCGCGCGGGCGCTGGAGACCGTGACCGACGGCGGACTGACCCGCACCGGCGCGCTGGTCGGCTCGCCGGGGTTCATGGCGCCCGAGCAGGTGCGCGGCGACCGGATCACCCCGGCGTGCGACATCTTCTGCCTCGGCTCCGTCCTCGCCTACGCCGCCACCGGCCGGCTCCCCTTCGGCACCGCCAACAGCGGTGTCCACGCCCTCATGTTCCGCATCGCCCAGGAGGAACCCGACCTCGACGGCGTCCCCGAGGGCATAGCCGACCTCGTCCGCGCCTGCCTGAAGAAGACCCCCGGCTCCCGCCCCACCCTGGCGGACATCCTCGACCGCACCGGTGCCGACGACACTGTCTCCGACGGCCGCTCCCACGACCCGTGGCTCCCCAGCGCCCTGGTGGCCCAACTGGGGCGACACGCGGTCAGCCTGCTGGACGCGGAGGAGCCGGAGGGGGCCGGGCGGGACGCGGCCGGGGGCTCGGGCGGGGGCACGGACCCCGGATCGGGCCACGACTCCCCTCCGGGCATCCCCGAAGCGCCTCCTGAGCACGGCTCCGCCGCCGACCCGGTCCCGGGTCCGCCCGCACCGGGCCGGCCCGGCGGTGGCCGGACGGATCACCTTCCCACCATGGTCACGGGGCCGGGCGGCGCCGGGACGCCCCCGCCGAGCCCGGGCGCCCCCGCCCACCCCGCCTACGGCTACCCCCAACAGCACCCGCAGCCCTCGCCGTACGCCTCCTACTCCCCGCACCCCGCCTACGGCGGCCTCGGCACCACTCCGCCCTACGGACCGACCCCGCCCTACGGACCGACCCCGCCGTACGGCCCGCCCCCGCCGCAGGATCCCCGCAGGAACGGCCGGTCCACCGTGCTGCTCGTCCTGGTGGCCCTGGTGGTCGCGCTCGCCGCCGGCGGGTCGGTGTACGCGCTGATGAACGGCGGCGGTGACGGCGAGGAAGCCGGGCCCTCGCCCTCGGTGTCCGCCACCGAGGGCGCGAACCCCGGGCCCACCACGCCCGAACCGACCCCCACAGCGCCGATCACCTCCGCCCCCGCGGACGGCGCGATCCCGGCCGGCTACCTCGGCACCTGGACCACCACGATCGACAACGCCGACGGCCACCACACCCGCGAACTGACCATCCAGCAGGGCGAGTCCGGCGACACCGTGCTCTCCCTCGTCGCGGACGGCACCACCGGGAACGACAGCTACCACTGCGTGTTCCAGGCCGACCTGGTCGAGGTGCCCGGCGGGGACGGCCCGCTGCGGATCGGCCCGTCGACGGTGACGAGCGGCGAGCCGCGCACCTCCTGCACACCGGGCGCGGCCACGGAGATCACCCTGCTGCCGGACGGCACGCTGGAGCGGGCGAACGCCGGCACGGACGAGAGGCTGACGTACACCCGGAGCTGAGCGGGGCGGGGGCCGACGCGCGCCCTTGCCGCGCGCTGTCGTGTGCACGACCATCACAGGGGTCGGCAGGCATCACAGCCCCGGGAGGGCGCATGAGTCCCAGCCCCACCAGAAGGACGGTCCTGACCGCGACGGCGGCCGGCGGCATGGCACTGGGAGCGCCGACGGCGGCGGAGGCGGCCCCGCCGGGTCACCGCCCGCCCGCGACCGCCCAGCCCCCGACCCGCGAACTGCGCGCACTCCTGCGGGAGATCGACCCGGCCCGCATCGAGGCGACCGTCCGCAAACTCGTCTCCTTCGGCACCCGCCACACCCTCTCGGTCCAGGACGACCCGGCCCGCGGCATCGGCGCGGCCCGCGACTGGCTGCTGTCCGAGCTGCGCTCGTACGCGGCCGTCTCCGGCGGCCGGATGACGGCCGAACTCCAGTCGTACGTCCAGGAACCGGCCCCGCGCGTCCCGACCGCGACCCGCATCACCAACGTCCTCGCGACCCTGCGCGGTTCCCTCACCCCGGAGCGCGTCTACGTCGTCTCCGGCCACTACGACTCCCGCGTCACCGACGTCATGGACGCCACCTCCGACTCCCCGGGCGCGGACGACGACGCCTCCGGGGTCGCCGTCGTCCTGGAACTGGCCCGGGTGATGGCCGGGCGCCGGCCCGCGTCGACCATCGTGTTCGCGGCGGTGGCGGGGGAGGAACAGGGCCTGTACGGATCGGCGTACATGGCCCAGCAGTTGAAGGCGGCCGGCGCGGACGTCCAGGGCATGTTCACCAACGACATCGTCGGCAGCGCGAAGGCCGACGACGGCACCCTGGACCCGTACACCATCCGGTTGTTCGCGGAGGGCGTCCCCTCCTCGGAGACTCCGGATCAGGCCGCGATCCGCCGCTCGGTGGGCGGCGAGAACGACTCGGCGACCCGCCAACTGGCCCGGTTCGTCCGGGACGTGGCCGACAACGACGCCACCCGCATGCGCGTCCGCGTGATCTACCGCCGCGACCGCTACCGCCGGGGCGGCGACCACATCCCGTTCCTCGAACGCGGCTACCCCGCCGCCCGCTTCACCGAGCCCGCCGAGGACTTCGCCCACCAGCACCAGGACGTACGGGTCGACGAGACCGGCAAGCAGTACGGCGACCTGCCCGAGTTCTGCGACTTCGGCTTCATCGCCCGGGTCGCCCGCGTCAACGCGGCCACCCTCTGGACCCTCGCCCAGGCCCCCGGCACCCCCCGCGGCGCGAAGATCGTCACCTCCACCCTCACCAACTCCACCCGGCTGGTGTGGACCCGGGGGACGGAACCCGATCTCAGCGGCTACGAGATCGTCCGGCGCGAGACGACGGCACCGGAGTGGACCCAGGTCATCGACGCCGGTGACGTGACGACGTACGAGGTCGACCTGTCCAAGGACAATGTGTTCTTCGGGGTGCGCGCGGTGAACCGGGCCGGGCTGCGCAGCCCGGTGGCCTTCCCCGATCCCCAGGCGTGACGCTTGTGCCGCGTCGTCCGCGGCTCATCTGGGCTCGGGCGGCCGCTGCCGGGGCATGTTCGGACGGGCCGTGCCCCCGGGAGGCAGCGGGAGCCGCCCCTGGGCGCCGGTGATCTCCTGGCGGTTGTTGGAGGCGATCGCGCCCTGGATGCCCATGGGCGCGGCGCCCGTGCGGAACTCCACCATCCAGTCGGCGGTCTCCACCCGGACCAGCTCGGTGACGTCCTCGGAGAACCGCCGCAGCACCGCGAGGCAGCGCTCGGCGGCCTCGCCGGCCGTGCCGTCGGTGGGGCCGAGGACCTCCCGGACACTCTCGGACGCCCAGTCGAACTGGAGTACCTGAAGCCGCCGCTGCACGGCCTGGGCGGTGGCCACGTCCCTTATCCAGCCGGACGTCACGCCGAAGTACCGGTCTCCGGCGACACAGGACACCCCCAGCAGCAGGGCCAGATACCCCCAGGGGGCGACCCCGCCCACCACGCCGGTCATGTCGAGGAGCGGCAGCGCGGCGCCCGCCACGGCCCCGAACGCGGCGCCGGCCCGCAGGACCCGGGCCCCGCGCCGCTTCCACACCCGGTCCGCGAGATACCAGGCGGCGGTCTCCAGCGCCCCGCGCTCCACCCACCGGTACAGCTCGTCCAGCCGGACGGCCGGCTCACCCCAGTCGCCGAGCGGGAACGCCCGCCCGGTCAGCTCTCCGGGCCGCAGCCCGGCCGCACCCTCACCTCGCCCGTCCTGAGGCGGACCCTCGGGCTGCATCTCCGGCTGACCCACCCGGCACTCCCTACTGATCCCGAATGCTCACGTTGCGTGACACCCTGACAGCGACACCGTGACGCCTGGTGCCGATGCGCCGCATCCTTCCTACCGCCGGGCGGGTGGCGAAGGACCGGGTTTCGCCTCTTTTCCGCTCGGAAGGGGGCCTTGATCAGGTATAGGACGCAGGATGGTGTCACCCGAAAGAGTGCTGGGGCGACGGCCGCACAGACCACGTAGGCTCGTGCTGAACGGGAAAAGTCGTCCCGACGCGAGGAGCTGATCGTGATCCCCGGTGGTGGCCAGCCCAACATGCAGCAGCTGCTGCAGCAGGCCCAGAAGATGCAGCAGGACCTGGCGAACGCGCAGGAGGAACTGGCGCGGACCGAGGTCGACGGCCAGGCCGGCGGTGGTCTGGTGAAGGCGACGGTCACCGGTGCCGGCGAGCTGCGTGCGCTGAAGATCGACCCGAAGGCGGTGGACCCGGAGGACACCGAAACTCTCGCGGACCTCATCGTCGCGGCGGTCCAGGCGGCCAACGAGAACGCGCAGTCCCTCCAGCAGCAGAAGCTCGGCCCGTTGGCGCAGGGTCTGGGCGGTGGCGGCAGCGGCATCCCCGGCCTGCCGTTCTAGTCCACGACCTGGCCAGCCTTTCTAAGAAGGGCAACGGCCAACTACGGTACGGACAGAAGGACCCTCGACGGGTCCCTCGACAAGCAGTGGAAGGACGGGCAGTCCGTTGTACGAAGGCGTGGTCCAGGACCTCATCGACGAGCTGGGACGGCTGCCCGGCGTCGGTCCCAAGAGCGCGCAGCGGATCGCCTTCCACATCCTCCAGGCGGAGCCGACGGACGTACGCCGTCTCGCGCAGTGCCTGATGGAGGTCAAGGCGAAGGTCCGCTTCTGCGCGACCTGCGGCAACGTGGCACAGGAAGAGCTGTGCGGCATCTGCCGTGACACCCGCCGCGACCCGACCGTCATCTGCGTGGTGGAGGAGCCGAAGGACGTGGTGGCGATCGAGCGGACCCGTGAGTTCCGCGGCCGCTACCACGTGCTCGGCGGCGCGATCAGCCCCATCGAGGGCGTCGGCCCGGACGACCTGCGGATCCGAGAACTCCTGGCGCGGCTGGCGGACGGCACGGTCACCGAGCTGATCCTCGCCACCGACCCGAATCTCGAAGGCGAGGCGACGGCCACGTACCTCGCCCGCATGATCAAGCCCATGGGCCTCAGGGTCACCCGCCTGGCCAGCGGCCTCCCGGTGGGTGGTGACCTGGAATACGCGGACGAGGTGACCCTCGGCCGCGCCTTCGAGGGGAGACGACTCCTAGATGTCTGACGCCACACTGCACGTCAACAGCCAGAATCCGGACGACTTCGCGGTCCAGATCGCCGACCAGGTCGAGAGCTTCCTGGTGGCCGTCACAGAGGTGGCCAAGGGCGACGAGCCGGACTCGGCGGTGCCCTTCCTCCTCCTGGAGGTCTCCCAACTGCTCCTGGCCGGCGGCCGCCTGGGCGCCCACGAGGACATCGTCCCCGACGAGCGCTACGAACCCGACCTGGGCCCGGAACCGGACGTCGACCAGCTCCGCGAGAACTTCGCCCGCCTGCTGGAGCCGGTCGACGTCTACTCCGAGGTCTTCGACCCCTACGAGCCCCGTAAGGCCCCCGTGCCCGCCCGGATCTCCGACGACCTCGCCGACGTCGTCGCCGACCTGCGCCACGGCATGGCCCACTACCGTGCCGGCCGCACCACCGAGGCCCTGTGGTGGTGGCAGTTCTCCTACTTCTCCAACTGGGGCTCCACGGCGTCGGCGACGCTCAGGGCCTTGCAGTCGGTGGTCGCCCATGTCCGCCTGAACCAGCCCCTGGAGGAACTGGACGGCCTCGACACCGACCAGGCCATGGGGGACGAGACCCTGGAGTTCGAGGCCGGCAAGGTGATGATGGAGGAGATCGCGGAGCCGCTGGGGATGCGGTCGATCAAGTGACCAGGCTGCCCGTACCGGCGCCCCGCGCCTCCCAGAACTCCCTGTTGTCCCTGTGGTCGAAGGACTCGGTGCTGTCGATCGGTTCGGTCGGCTCGGTGCTGTCCATCGGCTCCGTGGGCTCGGCCCTGTCGGTCGGCTCGATCGGGAGCGCCCTGTCGGCGGGGTCGATCGGTTCCGCCCTGTCGTGGATCTCCGCCGGATCGGTGCTGAGTACCGGGTCCGTACTGTCCGCGCAGTCGAAGTGGTCGGCGCTGTCCTGGCGTTCCTCCCGCGGCCTGATGTCCGCGGGTGTCGTCGGGGCGGTCGCCGCGGCCGTGTGCGTGGCGCAGGTCGTACGGAGCGGGTCCGAAACCGCGTGACGGGGCGGGCCCTGCCTCCCTCATGATGGGCGTATGGCGAGTCGGTCGAGAGCGTTGGTGTGGACGGGAGTCGGCCTCTGCGTCGCGGGAGCCGTGGGACTGGTCGTCGGCGGGCTGCTGGACGTCGACGCGGCGGATCCCTGGGCGAGTGTGGCCGGGGGCACCGCGGGGCTCCTCGGACTGGCGCTGACGGTGTACGCGCTCTTCGCTCCGGCGCCCACGGCTGCGGTGACCGCGAGCGGTACGAGGTCGGTCGCCGCGGGCGGCGGCATCGGCTCCGCCGTGACGGGGGACGGGGCCTCCCTGGCACCCCCGGCCACCATGCCCACCTCGACGCCGCCCCCGGCGAGCGGGCCCGTCACTGCCTCCGGTGAGCGTTCCGTCGCGGCCGGGGGCGACATCGGGGCGGTGTCTACGGGGGACGCGTGAGCGGGGCGGCGGAGGCGTCCGGGGACCGTTCGATCGCTGCGGCCGGATCCATCCGGCAGGCAGTCACCGGGGACGGCGCGGTCGCGCACTACACGGAGAGGTCCCTGACTCTCCCACCGGAGGCGTTCGAGCTGCCACAGGCTCCGCCGAACATGGTCAACCTGCCTGACCGGGCAGGGTTGTTCGTCGGACGCAGACCAGAACTCAGGAGCCTGGACACGGCGTTCGAGCGAACGGGCGGCGTGGTCGTCCAGGCGGTGCACGGTCTGGGCGGCATCGGAAAGTCGACGCTGGCGGCCAAGTGGGCGGCGGGGAAAACGGCGTCGTACAACCCGGTGTGGTGGATTACCGCCGTGACGCCGCTGGAGATCGAGTCCGGGCTGGCGGGGCTGGCGGTTGCGCTCCAGCCGGCTCTGCGGGATGTGCTGTCGCAGGAGGCGCTGGCGGAGCGAGCCGTGCAGTGGCTGGGGACCCACACAGGTTGGCTGTTGGTGCTGGACAACGTCTCCGATCCGGTGGACGTGCGACCTCTGCTGGGACGGATCGCTGGTGGGCGTTTCCTGATCACGACGCGGCGGGCGACAGGGTGGCACGGGATCGCCGAGACGCTGCCGGTCGATGTGCTCGGACCGGCCGAGGCGGTCGAGCTGTTCGAACGGATATATGGCGATCCGGCTCAGGACGTCCAGGAACTGTGTGGCGAGCTGGGGTGTCTGCCGCTGGCCGTGGAACAGGCCGCGGCGTACTGTGCGGAAGCCCGCATCATTCCTCGCGCCTATCTGGAACTGCTGGCCCGCTCCCCCGAGCGGGTCCTCGCGAACACAGCCGAGGGAGTGGACGGGCTGCGGACGGTCGCCCGCGTGTGGCGAGTGACCATGGATCGTCTGGCGGACACGCCGCTCGCCGAGACCATCCTGCGAGTCATCGCCTGGTGGGCTCCGGACGGGATCCCACGGGCGTACGTCGCACCACTGGCCGACGAGTCGGACATCACCGAGGCTCTGCGCCGCCTCGCTGCGCACAGCATGATCCGCCTGCACGAGGACGAGACCATATCGGTGCACCGGTTGGTGCAGGCAATATCGCGGACGGGTGAAGACGCCGCTGAGACCTACGAGGAAGCCGTTGGTCTGCTACTCGGGCGCGAGCAGGCCATGCTCGGCTCTGTATGGATCACGCATGCGGAGGTACTCGCCGAGCACGGCCACGGGAAGATGGCGTCGGAGGGCGTGCTACTGCTGACCATCGCCGTCGGTAACTGGTACGCGACGAATCTGTCGCCCGGCCGTGCCAGCGAACTGCACGAGGCTGCGATGACCGGCGCCGAGCGGGTCCTGGGGCCACGGAGCCCGATCACTCTGCTCGCGCGTCAATGTGTCGCTCACCGTTGCCGGGAGACCGAGCCCGGCCGCGCGGTGCGGTTACTGACAGAGAACGTGGCCGTGGCCAAACGCGTCTTTGGGCGCAACGCCCGGCGGACGTTCAACGCACGGACATCTCTGGCCAGGCTGAAGTTGAATCTGGGGGACATCAGCGGTGGGCTGTCCCTGGCAGCGAGGAACGCCCGCCGAGCGGAGCGTGCCCTTGGCGGCGACGACCCGGTGATCCTCGCCGCCGACGCTGTGGTGGCCCAGGGATGGCGCATGAGGGCCGAGTCGGATCCCGATCGCTACGCGGTACGAGCGGCCGCTGAGATCGAGCGATTGCTCATCAAGGCGATCCGAGTGGACGGTGCGTTCAGCGAGACAGTCCTCGACCTCATGTGGGAACTCGGTGGTGTCCGCGAGACTACGGGTGATCTTGCCGGAGCTATTCGGATGACCCAGGAGTATCTGGAGAAGTACTCGGTGCCGCCCGACAGCATGGATCTGTCGGGACTGACGGCGCGTGTTCGGATCGTGCAACTGCTGGTGGACGCAGGACACCCTCAACAAGCTCGGGAGTTGGCCATTGCTCTGCTCGCCGAGACGGAGCAGGAACTCGCCGGCAGCGAAGTCGGTAGTCGGTTCCGTGACGCCCTTGCCGCGCTTGTCGTGCGTATCGCCCCGGCCGACGACACTTGAGTTGATCCATGCGACATCCATATGCGCGCCTGCCAGGCCAATTGCCTTCATCTCGGTCACACGTCGAGGCACCGGAGGCTACGCTCGGTAGTGACTGCGGTACACACCGGGGTGTGCCGGTCGGAGGTGGGTGCTGTGGTGGGCCAGTACAACTCCCATTCCCAAGCTCCTGCGGCCTGGCGGTACAGCGGTGACCAGTTGAAACGCTGGCGCGCGAAGGCGGATGTCAGCCGGGAGCAGCTCGCGTCGGCCGCCAACTACTCCCCGGAGACCATCGCGTCCATGGAGCGCGGCGTGCGCAGGCCGACACCGCGCGTGCTCGACGTGGCGGACGAACTGTGCGGTGCGCAAGGGCTGTTGAGCGCGGGCAAGCAGTTCGTGAACCGGGAGAAGTTCCCGGCGCGGGCGCAGGACTTCATGGAGCGGGAGAGGGAGGCGACCAGTCTTTGGTGGTACGAAGTCTCCCTTGTGCCTGGGCTGTTGCAGACGAAGGCGTACGCGCGTGCCCTCATCGACAATCGCACCCCACCCCTGGACGAGGAGACCGTCGAGGAGCGGATCACGGCCCGCCTGGAGCGGCAGGCCATCCTCAACCGGCAGAAGCCGACGGTGGGACTGAGCTTCGTCCTTTTCGAGGCCGTACTGCGCGTCCCGCAGGTGGATGTTGAGCAACTGCGCCGACTGCTGGAAGTTTCCCGGTTTCGGAACGTGGTGGTGCAGGTGTTGCCCTTCGAACGGGCCATCCCCGCCGCGCTGGAGGGGGCCATGGTGCTCCTGGAGACCCGGGACCACGAGCGATTCGCCTTCGCGGAGGGGGCGTTCGTCAGCGAGATGTCGGCTGATCCGGGGGTTGTCAGTCGGGTGACGGAGCGGCTTAGCATGATCCGCACACAAGCCCTTGCCCCGGACGAGTCGGCCCGTTTCATCGAGCGGATGGTGGACAGTCGTGAGTGACCAGCTGAAGTGGTTCAAGTCGAGCTACAGCGACAGCGAGGGCGGTGCCTGCGTCGAAGTAGCGTTCGCCGATCGCACCCACGTCCGTGACTCCAAGCTCGCCGCCGGTCCTGAGATCACCCTTGCCGCTCCTGCCTGGCAGGCGTTCATTTCCGCAGTTCAGCCCGGAGCTTGAGCCTCGGGCTTCGAGCTCTTCCCATCGGTTTTTGGGTTCTTGGTCTGGTTGAAATCCAACCCAACCAACTAAGCCTGTACGTGAGTTGGGGCGTCGTACCTCGAACGGGTGGCGTTCCGTGATCGGCTTGCGTCGGAACGTAATACCGCTCTAGGTTCGCGGCAAACAAGCAAATAGTTCGGCCCCGGTCGGTGCGCCAACACCGGCTCCGGGGCCTGACCTACAGATCGAAGGACACTCGATCGTGGCTTACGCCCAGCCTAGCCCTGCACTGCCGTCCCCGTCCCATCCCATGGCCAAAACGGGTTACGGCAAACGCCTCACCGGTGACGAAGACCCGCACGCCGACGCGGACTTCGCACACCTGAGCCCCCGCGACCGCGAGATCGCCGTCTTCGTCGACCACCTCGACGAGGGCCACGCGATGGGCTACAAGGCGATCGCCGCCGTGCACCCCCGCTACGGCCAGCAGGCCGTCCGCACCTCGCTGGGCCGTATCACCCTCGCCGGCCACCTGCGCTGGATCAAGGAACACATCACCGTCGAGGACGACTCGATGCGGTGGGTCACACGCACGTACTGGTCGCGTACCCGCAGGTCCGTCGAGTGGTGGGAGGACTTCGCGCGGGAGCGGCACGGCAAGGACGTGACCGAGGACCACATGCCGGGCTTGGCGAGGGTCGAGGACATCGAGGAAGCGGTCTCGGCCGTCGAGCAGCCCGAGGCGGAGGAGCCGGTCGAGCAGCCCAGCGGCGCCTACCGGACGCTCGCCGACCTTCGTTCGGTCGACCCTCGTATGCCGCTGTCCGACGGCGACTGCCGTTCTCTCGAAGCACTCGCTCAGGAGTGGCTGTCGCGTGGGGCGACGGCACTCGACATCACCAGGGCGCTGACCGACGGACTGCCGCCCACCGTCGCCAACCCGGGCGGACTCGCCCGCAACCGACTGGAGAACAAGATGCCCCCGAAGAAGGCGAAGATCCGGCAGAAGGCTGCCCGGCGCGCCCATGTCAGCCGCGTGATCATGGCCTGTGGTCTGTGTGGCGCGGACGAGCGGACAACGGAGATCGTGAGCGGCTTGTGCCGGGAGTGCATCGAGCTGATCGAGGCGGAGGGCCCGGCCTACGGTGCCGTCCCGGACACCTTCCTCCCAGGCCCGCGTGGCGGCAGTGCTCTCCCGGGCGCAGACGAGGTCATCGACGTCACCGAACGCGTCGAGGCGCTGCGCCGCGCGGCGGGTCTGCGGTGAGCGTGCAGGAGGCGCCGGTCGGGGCATCATGGAGCCGAGGAGGCGACGCCATGACCCCCAGGACCGAGCAGCAGCCCCAAATGTCTGTCGAGGAGTTCGAGGAACTCGAACGCCATGCCCCGGAGACCGTGTGGCTGGAGTTCGTCAATGGGAAGGTCGTGGTCAAGCCCATGGCGGACGGCAACCATCGCGAGATGATCGCCTGGCTGCAACGAGTGTGCATGCAGCATCGTCCTGATCTGTGGTTGCACGCCGAGAGTGGTCTGAAGACGGAGCGCTACCGGAAGGGGCGCGCTCGCGCGGACGGTGTGCTCGTTCGTGTCGGTGGTCTCAAGGGGGACGGTGAGTGGTCGGAGGCCGACAGCACCTTGATGGCCGTAGAGATCACGTCCTACGACTCCGACACCAACCGACGTGACCGAGTCGAGAAGCCCGACGGCTACGCCGCCGCCGGCATCCCCGTCTACCTCCTCATCGACCGCGACGACTGCTCGGTCGTCGTGTTCAATCAGCCCGAGGACGGCAGGTACCGCCACGAAGAGAAGCTGCCCTTCGGTGCCTCCGTCAAGTTGCCCGAGCCCGTGAACATGACCCTCGACACCGAGCCCCTCAAGGAGTTCGTGGACTGAACGGCGGGCCCACAAAGCTCGCGGTCACAGGCCCCACAACCCCTTCGTCATCGCCGTGATCCCGCCCGCCAACGCCAGGGACAGCACCAGGAGTCGGGCCCGTTCCTCCGGGAGCCGGCCCGCGAGGGCCCGGCCGATGAGGCCGCCGACCAGCATGGCCGTGACCACCGAGGCCCACTGTGTCCCGGTCAGGTGCGGCATCCCGTTCGAGGCCACGGAGAAGGCGTTCACGATCACGCCGTAGAACATCGCGTTCGGGACGAACTCCCGTACGGTCCAGCCCGCGTTGAGGGCGTAGAGGGATACCGGCGGCCCTCCGACGCCCGCCGCCGCGTTCATGAACCCGCCCGCCGCGCCGGCCGCGACCGCGCCGCGGCGGCCGCGCAGGGCGGGGATGCGGGCGCCGCGCATGACCAGCACGACGGCCGCCGTCACCAGGCCGCCCATGACCAACAGCAGTACGGACTCGGGGAGTCGGCGGGTCAGCCAGGTGCCCGCCGGGACCGTGCAGGCCGCGGCCACGCAGAGCGGGACCATCGCGGTGAGGCGTATGTGGCGCCGGCCCGTTCCCAGGCCGACCGCGCAGATCGCGCCGGAGGCGCAGTTCGCGAGCACCACGCCGTCCGCGGGGCCCAGGAGCAGGACGAGCGCGGGCACGGTGACCAGGGCGAAGCCCATGCCGGTCAGCCACTGCACGGAGGAACCGAGCAGCACGATCGCCGGCAGGAGCAGTTGTGTCATGGCCCAAGGTGTAGCGCACTACACCCCCGGTCCGGGAGGGCACCCCCTCGTGGCGGCCGTCGGCGGGCGGGATCGTTGATCTCACCAGGTCCACGACCCCGTACCCCCGTACCCCGTACCGAAGGACACCGTCATGAAGTCGCTGCTCTCCTCCAAGCCCGCCCTGTGGTTCCTCTTCCTGTTCAACCTCGTCGTGGCGGCGGCCGCCCCCTTCGTCGTGGACGGCGCGCAGGGCGTGTTGACGGCCGTGGGCATGGGGGTCGTCTCGCTGGGGGCCGGGGTGACCCTGCTGCGGAACCGCCAGGCGGCTGCCGCGTGCTGAGTGATCCAGCGGTCACGGAACGTCAATTGGGTGCGTCTTGTCCCGGCCCTGTACGTCGGCTGCACGGGCCCTAACCGGCGGAACGCGAATCTGGAGTCACTCCACACCGCACCGAACGCGGAGGGGGAGACACCAGCCGAACCGCAAGCACTGGAGACAGCGATGACCCGTCGTTCCATAACCAAGCGCGCAGCCGTCGTCACCGCCACCGCCCTCGTCGCGGTAGGCACCGTCACCGCCGGCGTGAGCATGGCCGGCCAGGACCACGCGCCCAAGGGCAAGAAGGCGACCAAGGCGCAGATCGCCTCGCTCTTCGACACCTGGAACGCGGCACTCCAGACCCGTGACTCGGACAAGGTCGCGGACCTCTACGCGAAGAACGCGGTCCTGCTGCCCACCGTCTCCAACCAGGTCCGCACGGACAGAGCCCAGATCGTCGACTACTTCGACCACTTCCTGGCGAACAAGCCGGTCGGTACGAAGGTCAAGACGATCGTCAACGTCCTCGACAGCAACTCCGCGATCGACACCGGTGTGTACAGGTTCGCGCTCACCGACCACGACACCGGTGAGAAGCGCATGGTCGAGGCCCGCTACACCTACACGTACGAGAAGATCGGCGGCAAGTGGCTGATCGTCAACCACCACTCCTCGGCGATGCCGGAGAAGTGAGCCGCGGCCTCACGAGGCCCGGCCTCCCAAGGCCCGGCCTCCCGAGGCCCTCAGACCGGGGCTGGGCCCACTCCCCCCAGGCTCAGCCCCCACCTCGCGGCGCGGCCCGCAGGCGGATCTCCACACAGAGGCCGCCTCCGGGAGCGTCCCGCAGCGTCACGGATCCGCCGTCGTCGGTCACCAGTTGCTTGACGACGGCGAGCCCGAGGCCCGAACCGGAACGGCCGGTCAGACCCTGACCGCGCCAGAAGCGGTCGAAGGCGCGGGACTTCTCGGCATCCGACATGCCGGG
Organism: Streptomyces lincolnensis; assembly: GCF_001685355.1. Taxonomy (GTDB): domain Bacteria; phylum Actinomycetota; class Actinomycetes; order Streptomycetales; family Streptomycetaceae; genus Streptomyces; species Streptomyces lincolnensis. The sequence continues at coordinate 5,538,142 of NZ_CP016438.1, forward strand.
GCCCCCGTCGAGCACCGACAGCACCACCTCGTCGCCCCGAGCCTGAGCCCGAACGGTGATCGTGCCGCCGTCCGGTGACACCTCCAGGGCGTTCGAGAACACGTTGTCCAGCACCTGGTCCAAGGCACCGGGAGAGGACATCACCAGCAGCCGGCCGTCGATACTCCCCATGGGCGCGACGGTGACTCCGCGCTCGTCGGCGGCCGGCCTCCACACCGCCAGGCGCTCGTCCACGATGTCTCCGAGGGACAGCGGTTCCGGCGCCGTGACCTTCGCCTCGGCCCGGGCCAGCACCAGCAGGCCGTTGACCAGGCGGCTCATCCGGACCACCTCGGCCGTCGCCTGCTCCACGTCCTCGCGTACGAACTCGTCGTCCACGCCGTCCGCGATGTTGTCCAGGGACAGCCGCAACGCCGTGAGCGGGGTGCGGAGTTGGTGCGAGGCGTCCGCCACGAAGATCCGCTGCGAGGCGACCAGCGTGTCCAGGCGTTCCGCGCCCTGGTTGAGGGTGCGGGCCAGGGTCTGCGTCTCCGGCGGGCCCGTGACCGGGGAGCGCGCGGTCAGGTCGCCGTCGCTGAACTTGCTGGCCATGTCGTTGAGTTCGCGCAGGGGCGCGGTGATACGGCGGGCGGCGAACCCGCCGATCACCGCGGCCGCGCCCAGCACGAGCGCGGCGAGGCCGGCGCGAAAGCCCCAGATCTGCCAGAGCCTGGAGGTCATCTCCGAGGTCGGATACGCGATGCGTACGGCGGCGCCGTGGTCCGCGGGGACGGTCACCACCAGGTGCTCGCCCCAGATGAAGTCGGAACCCCAGTCGTGCGTGGGCGTGTCGTCCCGCACGGTCCGGGTGAGGTCCGCGTCCCGCTCGGGCCGCGGCAGGTCCGGCTCGCAGGTGGGGGTGGGCGTCACCTGGACCGTGCCGTGCGTCTCCTTGCCGTAGGCCGTGGCCATCTGTTCCAGGGCCTCGCACGAGGCGGTGTCGTCGCTGCCCAGCAGCAGTGCCATGGTCTTGGCCTCGCGCTGCACGGACTGAAGGGTGTCGCCCCGGAGCTGACTGGTGAGCGTGAACGCCACCGGCACCGTGAACAGGAAGATCGCCACCGCGACGAGCAGGATGTAACTGCGGATGAGCTGGCGGTTCACGAGGGCTCGTCGTCCTGGACGATCTCCAGCCGGAAGCCGACCCCGCGGACCGCCTCGATCGTGATCGCGCCCTTCAGCTTCCGCCGCAGCGCCGCCACGTGCACGTCCAGCGTCTTCGTCGGCCCGAACCAGTTCGCGTCCCAGACCGCCTCCATGATCTGCTCGCGCGACATCAGCGCGCCCGGCTCCTCGGTGAGGAAGGCCAGCAGGTCGTACTCCTTGGGCGCGAGGGCGACCTCCTCGCCGTCCAGGCGGACGCGGGCGGCCTTGCGGTCGACGGTCAGGCGGGAGCCGTACCGGTCGGGGCCGGGGGGTGCGGGCGCGGCGCCGTTGGCGGCCGCCTCCGTACGGGGCTGCGTGCGCCGCATCACCGCTCGTATCCGCGCGATGACCTCGCGCACCCCGAACGGCTTGGAGACGTAGTCGTCGGCGCCGAGCTCCAGCCCCACCACCCGGTCCGTCTCGTCGCTGCGCGCGCTGATCACGATGATCGGCACGTCACCGCGCCCGCGCAGCGCCCGGCAGACGTCGAGCCCGTCGGTGTCGGGCAGACCGAGGTCGAGGAGTACGACGTCGTAGGGCTCCGGGTGGGCCAGTGCGGCCGCGCCCGTGGAGACCCAGTCCACCTCGAAGCCGTAGCGGATCAGGCCGCGCCGCAGCGACTGGGCGACCGGCTCATCGTCTTCCACGAGTAGAACGTGCACAGCCGCACAGTAGTGCTTGAAACTTAATTCACAGATTCCGCTTGTGACCCGCGGCACTTTCCGAGTGTCGGTGGTGTGGCCAGGGCATGTGCAGTCCGAGAGCGGGTGGCCGGACGTCTCACCATGCGGGAACGCGGAGGCGGATGACGGCCGCTCGTTAAACTGAGCCGACACACACGGACTGAGCGAGGAGCGCACGTGGGCCTTGTCGTGCAGAAGTACGGAGGCTCCTCCGTAGCCGATGCCGAGGGCATCAAGCGCGTCGCCAAGCGGATCGTGGAAGCGAAGAAGAACGGCCACCAGGTGGTCGTCGTCGTTTCCGCGATGGGCGACACGACGGACGAGCTGATCGATCTCGCCGAGCAGGTATCGCCGATGCCTGCCGGGCGTGAGTTCGACATGCTGCTGACCGCCGGAGAGCGTATCTCCATGGCGCTGCTGGCCATGGCGATCAAAAACCTGGGCCACGAGGCCCAGAGCTTCACCGGCAGCCAGGCAGGCGTCATCACCGACTCGGTCCACAACAAAGCCCGGATCATCGACGTCACCCCGGGCCGGATCCGGGACTCGGTGGACCAGGGCAACATCGCCATCGTCGCCGGCTTCCAGGGCGTCAGCCAGGACAAGAAGGACATCACCACGCTCGGTCGCGGTGGTTCCGACACCACGGCGGTGGCCCTCGCGGCCGCCCTCGACGCCGAGGTCTGCGAGATCTACACCGACGTCGACGGTGTGTTCACCGCCGACCCGCGGGTGGTGAAGAAGGCGCAGAAGATCGACTGGATCTCCTTCGAGGACATGCTGGAGCTCGCCGCCTCCGGTTCGAAGGTGCTGCTCCACCGGTGCGTGGAGTACGCCCGCCGCTACAACATCCCGATCCACGTGCGCTCCTCCTTCAGTGGGCTGAGGGGCACCTGGGTCAGCAGTGAGCCGATCGAGCAAGGGGACCAGAAGGTGGAGCAGGCCATCATCTCCGGTGTCGCGCACGACACCTCCGAGGCCAAGATCACGGTCGTCGGTGTGCCGGACAAGCCGGGCGAGGCCGCGACGATCTTCCGCACGATCTCCGACGCCGAGATCAACATCGACATGATCGTGCAGAACGTGTCCGCGGCCTCCACCGGTCTGACGGACATCTCCTTCACGCTGCCGAAGACCGAGGGCCGCAAGGCCATCGACGCGCTGGAGAAGAACAAGGCCGGCATCGGCTTCGACTCCCTGCGCTACGACGACCAGATCGGCAAGATCTCCCTCGTAGGCGCCGGGATGAAGACCAACCCCGGGGTCACGGCCTCCTTCTTCGAGGCGCTGTCCGACGCGGGCGTGAACATCGAGCTGATCTCGACCTCCGAGATCCGCATCTCGGTCGTCACGCGTGCCGACGACGTGGCCGAGGCGGTGCGCGCCGTGCACAGCGCCTTCGGTCTCGACTCCGACAGCGACGAGGCCGTCGTCTACGGGGGCACCGGCCGCTGATGACCGAGGGTGCCGGGCGTACCGGCAGGCCGACGCTCGCGGTCGTGGGGGCGACCGGGGTCGTCGGCACGGTCATGCTCCAGATCCTGTCCCAGCACGCGGACATCTGGGGCGAGATCCGTCTGATCGCCTCGCCGCGCTCGGCCGGCCGCAAGCTGGCCGTGCGCGGCGAGCAGGTCGAGGTGGTGGCCCTGTCGGAGGAGGCCTTCGACGGGGTCGACGTCGCCATGTTCGACGTACCGGACGAGGTGGCCGCGCAGTGGGCGCCGATCGCCGCCGCCCGCGGGGTCGTCGTCGTGGACAACTCGGCCGCCTTCCGGATGGACCCGGACGTGCCGCTCGTGGTGCCCGAGGTCAATCCGCACGCGGCCCGCGTCAGGCCGCGCGGCATCATCGCCAACCCCAACTGCACGACCCTCTCCATGATCGTCGCCCTCGGCGCGCTGCACGCCGAGTTCGGGCTGCGTGAACTGGTGGTGTCCAGTTACCAGGCCGTCAGCGGCGCCGGACGCGCCGGTGTCGAGACCTTGCGGCAGCAGCTGTCCCTGGTCGCCGGCACGGAACTCGGGACCAGTCCCGGTGACGTACGGCGGGCCGTGGGCGACAACACCGGGCCGTTCCCGGAGCCGGTCGCGCTGAACGTCGTGCCGTGGGCGGGGTCCCTGGACGAGGACGGCTGGTCGTCCGAGGAGATGAAGGTCCGCAACGAGTCCCGCAAGATCCTCGGACTGCCCAGGCTGCCGGTCGCCGTGACCTGCGTACGGGTGCCGGTGGTGAGCGTGCACTCCCTCACCGTCCACGCCCGTTTCGAGGACGAGGTCACCGTCGGCAAGGCGAGGGAGATCCTCGCCACCGCCCCCGGTGTGGTCCTCTTCGACGACCCGGCGGCGGGGGAGTTCCCCACGCCGGCCGACGTCGTGGGCACCGATCCGACCTGGGTCGGCCGGGTGCGGCGGGCGCTCGACGACCCCACCGCTCTCGAACTCTTCGTGTGCGGGGACAACCTCCGCAAAGGCTCCGCGCTCAACACCGCCCAGCTCGCGGAGCTGGTGGCGGCGGAGTTCCTGTGACGTTTCAGCCGGCTGCGACGCTGGGTGTAACGCGAGACACGTGGTGATGGGAGCGGTTACCGCCGGAAAAGTCCTGGCCGAAACCGCGTTCGTTTGTAGGATCTGTGTGAAACGTGTGATGCGGACGATGGTCCGTACCACTTGAATCGTGCCGTCCAGGCGTTCGAAAATTTGCCTCCCCGTCCTCCGCAACCATGCGGTGGGCGGGGAGCGTCTTTGCGGACGCCCTTTCAGGGGGCGCGGGGATGTTTCACGGGGCGTGGGGACGCTCCGGTCATTCAGGACATAGGGGAAGAGCGGGTAGGGCATGAGCGCGTTTGACGCACGGTCAGTTGTGCTGCCTGACAGAAGACGGACAGTCGCGTACAACCCTGATGGGGTCACGTGTGTCCAACTGGCGTGGCTGAGGTACTCGACTTCATTGCAGCTCCCCGCGGCGCGGCCCTCCGGCCGGCCGGCGCGGCGCTCCGACCCCGCATGCCCGGTACGCCCGGCGGCATGCCGGTGATCGCGCCCATGCCCGCCGCGCGGCCCGCCCGCATCCCGAACCAGCGCGACGGCGCGGAGGACACGGTGGCGGCGGGGACCACCGTCGACCACCTCACGGAGACCTACCGGGCGCACTACAGCTCGCTGCTGCGCCTGGCCGCCCTCCTCCTCGACGACACCGCCTCCTGCGAGGACGTCGTCCAGGAGGCCTTCATCCGCGTCCACTCCGCGCGCAAACGTGTCCGTGACCGGGAGAAGACCCTCGCGTATCTGCGCCAGACGGTCGTCAACCTCTCCCGCTCGGCCCTGCGCCGCCGCATACTCGGCCTGAAGCTGCTCTCCAAGCCGATGCCCGACATGGCCAGCGCCGAGGAGGGCGCCTACGACCAGCTGGAGCGCGACTCCCTGATCAAGGCGATGAAGGGCCTCCAGCGCCGCCAGCGCGAGGTCCTGGTCCTGCGGTACTTCGCCGACATGACCGAGGCGCAGGTCGCCGAGACGCTCGGGATATCGCTGGGCTCCGTCAAGGCGTACGGCTCGCGCGGCATCGCCGCCCTGCGGGTCGCCATGGAGGCACCGGCATGAGCGGGGACAAGGACCACACCGAGGGGCGGCGTCATCTGCACGTCCCTCACGAGCCCTATGAATGGCGCGAGCCGACAGAGCGGTCGGACAAGCAGGCGCCGAAGCAATCGCACGCTGGGAACGGAACTGTGAACCACGGCCTCGACGACCAGAGCCCCACCGGGCTCGACTCGGACGAGCTGGCACTGCGCAACCTGCTGCACCAGGCGGTCCAGGAGATCGAGCCGAGCGACGGCACTCTGGACCACCTGCGGAAGGCGGTGCCCGCCCGCCGGGCACGCAAGCGGCAGGCAGTCGTCGGCATGGCGGCCGCGGCCCTCTTCGTCGGCACCGCCATCCCGGCCCTCGTGCACGTGTCCAACTCCACCGGAGCCAACGCCGACCCGTCAGTGGCCGGCCACTACTCGCAGGCCCAGGGCGGCGCCGGTGAGGGCAAGGGCCCGGACGGCGGCGAGAGCACCTCCGGCGGCTCCGCCGGCAAGACCGAAGGCAAGGACAAGAACGACCCGAAGGCGGAGGACAAGGGCAAGGGCACCGGTACCGGTCCCGGATCGACCAGCGGCGCCGATCCGTCCGCCCCCAGCGCGACGAGTGCCTCCGTCTGCACGGCCGCCGAGCTCGGCTCGGTCACCCACGCCGTCGACGCCCCGGACTCCGTCGGCTCGGTCTACGGCACCTTCACCTTCACCAACACCTCCGCGGCCGACTGCACGGTCGGCGGCCCGGGCACGGTCTCCCCGGCCGCCGTGGGCGCCGCGGACTCCGCCAAGATCCACGCGGCCCGGCATGTCGCCGGGGACGCGGCGGCGAGCCTGCCCGACCCGGCCCTGGAGGTCGCCTCGCTGGTGCTCAAGCCGGGCTCCAGCTACCAGGTGAAGTTCGCCTGGGTGCCCTCGGAGACCTGCCCCACCGTCACCGACCCGACCACCGAGCCGACGCCCGACCCCACGCCCACGGAACCCACCGGCAACGGCGGCACCTCCACCGGCGGCGACACCGGCACCGCCACCCAGCTCACCACCGCAGACGGCACCGCCGACGGAAGTGTCGTCGTCACCGGCGCGGCAGAGGGCGGAGCCCCGTCGGACTCGGCGACCATCTCCAACGCGTGCGCGGGGACGGTGTACTGGACGGGCGTACTGGCGGGGGCGTGACACGGCTGCCCCAGGGGCAGCCCCGCGTCCTTGCTCCCGGGGCACTCGCTCCCGGGCCACCCGCTCCCGGCGTCACTTGCTCCCGGCGTCCACGGTGACCGGCTCCTCGGCCTCCTGCACCAGCCCCAGCTCCGCGTCGCGCTGGAACTCCACCTCGCGTCGCAGCAGCCGGAACCACATGAACACCACGAACCCGGCGAACACGAACCACTCCCCGGTGTACCCCAGGTTCTGGAACGCCTTCAGATCGAGTCCCGTGTCGGCGGGCGCGCTCACCGGCACGGCCGTCATCCCCGAGTCCGCCGTGTCCAGGGTGACCCACGCGTCGTACACGTCGTACGGCACCAGGTTCACCAGCGACGCCGCGCTGATCGCCGCGGTCTGCCCGGCGGGCAACCCGCTCCGCGCGCTGACCCCGTTGTCCCCGGGGGTCTCGGACGCCTGGAGCGCTCCCGTGACGGTGATCTCCCCGCGCGGCGCGGCGGGAGCCTTCGCCGGATCGGGGCTGCCGGGCAGCCAGCCGCGGACGACGGGCAGCGCCTTGCCGCCGTCGGTGCGCAGCAGGGTCAGGACGTAGTAGCCCTTCCGGTCGTCCAGTTCACGGTCCGGTACCAGCAACTGCCGGTCGTAGCGCCCGGTGGCGGTGACCTGCTTGCCGAAGGTGGCCTTGTCCACCGGCAGCAGTTCCGCCAGCGGGCGCGCGGCCTCCTTCTCGTTGGCCGAGGCCTGCGCGTCCGCGCTCTGGTGGCCCTGCACCCGGTCCTCGAACCGGCTCAGCTGCCATGACCCCATGAAGATGCAGAAGGGGATGGCGAGCAGCACGAAGACGTTGATCCCCCACCATCGGGGCGTCAGCAGAAACCGGTACACGCCTTCAAAGGTACGGGGCGCCGCCGCGGGGCAGGCCCGCGGGGTCGCACCGGTCAGTAGCGCTCGACGAGATGGTCCCGGCCCGCGGGCGGCTCGTACGGCTCCGGCCAGAAGTCGGTGATCGCCGATATCCGCCCGTGCTCGTCACCCGTGAAGAACGAGATGGCGTACATCTCCTCCAGCCCCACCGTGAAGTGGGTCCAGGTGACGACCTGCTCCGGCTCGGCGACGATCCGCTCGATCCGAAGGTGCCAGTCGCCCGGATACTCCCGGTTGAACTCGACGTACCGCTCCCGCCCACTGATCCGCTCCCGCGTCTGCGGCAGCGTGTACACCACGTCCTCGGCCAGGGTGTCCGCGAACGTGTCCCAGTCCCGGGCCTCGGCGGTGGCCCAGAAGCTCTCGACTGTCTTGCGCAGCTCGGTCATGCGGACGAGTCTGCACCCCGCCACTGACAATCGGCCTCCGGCGGGCGCTCGCCCCGGCTCCGGCCCGCGGGAACGTAAGGGGAGTGCGAGAGCCCGGTCGAAGTTATCCACAGGCTGGGGGCCGGGGCGTCGCTTTGTCGGCCGGTGCGGGCAGTATGGGGCCATGACTGAGAGCAACGGGTCCGCCGCACCTGAGCGGAACGAGGAGATGCCGGACTGGGAGAAGCGCTTCCGGGCGCCACGGGTGTCACTGCCCGACTGGGCGGAGGACGCACCGGACCGCTCGCTGTTCGTGTCGAACGCGACGGGGACCTACGAGCTGTACGCCTGGGACCGCGCGACAGGCGAACAGCGCCAGGTCACCGACCGGCCGAACGGCACGACGGACGGCGTGCTCTCCCCGGACGGCCGGTGGATCTGGTGGTTCGACGACAAGGACGGCGACGAGTTCGGTGTCTGGCGCAGACAGCCCTTCGGCGGCGGCGAGGACGAGCTCGCCACCCCGGGCCTCGACGCGTCCTACCCGGCGGGTCTGGCCCTGGGCCGCGACGGCCGTACGGCGGTCGTGGGCCGGTCGACCGACGAGGACGGTACGACGATCCATCTCGCGCGCACCGGCCAGGAGCCGGTGGAGATCTACCGCCACCGCGAGTCGGCCGGCGTCGGCGACCTAGCGCACGACGGTTCGCTGATCGCCATCGAGCACACCGAGCACGGCGACGCGATGCACTCCGCGCTGCGCGTGGTGCGCCCCGACGGCACGGCGGTCGCCGAGATGGACGACACCAAGGGCGGCACCGAGGAACTGGGCCTGGAGGTGCTGGGCTTCGCACCGGTCGACGGGGACACCCGGCTGCTCATCGGCCACCAGCGCCGGGGCCGCTGGGAGCCCCTGGTGTGGGACGTGGCCACGGGCGAGGAGACGGACCTCGCCCTGGACCTGCCCGGTGACGTCGGCGCCGAGTGGTACCCGGACGGCTCGGGCCTGCTCGTCTCGCACAGTCACGAGGCCCGCGGCGAGCTCTTCCGCTACGACCTGGCGACCCGTGAGCTCGTCAAGGTCCCGACCCCGCCCGGCACCGTGTCCGGGGCGACGGCCCGCCCGGACGGCACCGTGGAGTACCTCTGGTCCTCGGCCGCCGAGCCGTCGACCGTCCGCTCCACCACGGGCAAGGCCGTCCTGGACCCGCCCGGCATGAAGTCCCCGGGATCCGTCCCGGTGGAGGACGTGTGGGTGGAGGGCCCCGGCGGCCGCATCCACGCGCTGGTCCAGAGGCCGGCGGGCGCCACCGGTCCGCTGCCCACCGTCTTCGACATCCACGGCGGTCCCACCTGGCACGACAGCGACGCCTTCGCGGCGGGACCGGCGGCCTGGGTCGACCACGGATACGCGGTCGTCCGCGTCAACTACCGCGGCTCCACCGGCTACGGCCGCGCCTGGACCGACGCCCTCAAGCACCGGGTCGGGCTGATCGAGCTGGAGGACATCGCGGCCGTTCGCGAGTGGGCGATCGGCTCCGGCCTCGCCGACCCCGCCCGGCTGGTCCTCACCGGCGGTTCCTGGGGCGGCTACCTCACCCTCCTCGGCCTCGGCACCCAGCCGGATGCATGGGCCCTCGGCATCGCGGCGGTACCGGTCGCCGACTACGTCACCGCGTACCACGACGAGATGGAAGCGCTGAAGGCCATGGACCGGACGCTGCTCGGCGGCACCCCGGAAGAGGTCCCGGAGCGCTTCGAGGCGTCCTCCCCGCTGACCTACGTCGACCAGGTCAAGGCGCCCGTCTACATCTCGGCCGGCGTCAACGACCCCCGCTGCCCGATCCGCCAGATCGACAACTACGTCAAGCGGCTGGAGACGAGAGAGGCGGTGCACGAGGTGTACCGGTACGACGCGGGGCACGGCTCGCTGGTGGTGGACGAGCGGATCAAGCAGGTGAAGCTGGAACTGGACTTCGCGGAGAGGCACTTGGGCGGACAGCGATAACTCCGGGTGCGGGCCGGTGCGGGGTGGGGTGGGTGCGGGTGCGGTCGCCGTCGGCTCCGCCCCGCACCCGGTCCCTTCAGGTCCCCGCCCGCTCCCTCCGAGCCCGCCGGCCGAGCAGTTCCGCCATGCCTCGCCGGGTGGCCGCCAGCACCACCCGGTCCGAACCGCGCAGCACATACGTGTCCGGCAGATCCCACACCAGCCCGGAATCCCCGGGCACCCGCCCCTCCTCGGCCGCCCGCTGCTCCCGCCGCCCCCCGGCGGAAGCACCGGCCGTGTCCAGGGCCAGCACCCGCCAGGCCCCCGCCCGGAAGGCCTCCCCGACGGTCTTGCCCTCCAGCTGGGGATGGCCGCCCACCTCCAGCGCGGCGAACAGCAGCACCCGCCGCTCCACCGGGATGGCGCCGAGGATCTGCCGCCCCATCATCGCTCCGGCGAAGGCGGGCGCGGCCATGTAGGACACGCTGCGACTGCGCGTGGAGGCCCGGGGGTTCGCGGCCCTCAGGGTGCGGTACACGGCGGTCGCGAAGTCGTCGTCGTACAGGCGCAGGACGACGCGCAGGTCCGGCCGTACGGACCGGGCGTAGAGGGCGGCCTCCAAGTTGGTGGTGTCGGCGCTGGTGACCGCGAGGAGGGTGCGGGCGCGGTGGATCTTGGCGGCTTCCAGGACGCCTTCCTGGGTGACGTCGCCGAGGATGACCGGGACCCGCAGCCGGCGTGCGGTGGGCAGGCCGCGCGCGTCGGGGTCGGCCTCGACGCAGACCACCGGGATGTGGAGTTCGCGCAGCTGGGTCAGCACCCGGGTGCCGATCTTGCCGAGGCCGAGGAGGACGACGTGGCCGCCGAGACCACGCGGCGGCTTGCGCAGCGCGGAGGCGGTCCGGAAGGTGCCCAGGGCCTCCAGCACCGCGGCCAGCAGTACAGGAAGGAGCAGCAGGCCGACCAGCCCGGACAGGAGTTGGAGGATCTGCCGGCCGGTGGACTGGCCGAGGGCGGGGTCGTCGATGGCGAAGAGATCGAGCAGCGTGAGGTAGAAGGCGCCCAGCGGGTGCATGTCGGTGACCAGCCACAGCGCCACCGCCAGCGCGAGCACGGCGCCCACGAGACCTGCCAGCGACCAGCGCAGCCGGCGGGAGAACAGGGAGGCGAACGGGGGCACGATGCCGCGTCCGGAGGACAGGGCGGGCCCGGAGTAGGACACCTGCTCCAGCACCACGGTCCCGCGTCCGGTGGCCGCCCGGACCGCCGCCGCGTCCGGCAGCAGCTGCGGCCCGTGCTCACCGCTGCCGTCCGTACCGTCCGCGCCCGTCGGGTCGTTGCCGGTCGGCTCGTTGCCGGTCGGCGAGAGGAGCGCGAGCGTGGCCAGTCCGGGATCGGCCACCGCCCCCGGGCCCGGCGCCGGCCGCTCCACCGCGCGCAGCAACAGCCCGTCGGTCTGCACGACCTTGCTGGTGCCGACCAGGGCGGTGGCGGCCAGCGCGGGCGCGGCGGTGTCGGCGTCGGACAGCACGGTCGTGGAGGCGTCGTAGGCCGCGGCCGGGCCCGTGGTGCCGCCGGTGGCCAACGCGGCCGCCTGGTCGAGGAGTTCCTCTATGTGCTGGCCCAACCGCCGGTTGTACAGCCGCAGGACGAGCCGCAGCCGGGGGTTGATCCGGCGGGCGGTGAGGGCGGCACGGATGTTGGTCTCGTCGTCGTCGTACACCAGGGCCAGCGCCGCCGCACGGTCCACGCCCGCCTCGACGAGCGCGGCCTCGGTCGCCTCGGCGGCCTCCACCAGGCGTACCTCGCCGGACGGTTCACCGCCGTTGCCGCCGGCCCGGCTCACGGCCGCGTTGACCATGCGGTCCAGCAGCGCCGAGGCCGCGCGGGCCCGGCCGACCACCGGAGTGCGTACCGTGCGCTCGGAGGGCGGGACGACGAGCGTGACCTGCTCGCCGTAGACACCGCGCAGTTCGGCGGCGAGCCGGTGCGCGAGTCCGTCGTCACCGCACACCACCATGTGCGCGCCCGGGTCACCCGGCGGACTCTGATTCGGAAGGCTCACCACGAGGGGAAAGACTGCCTCAAAGAGACGGGTGGTTCCACCAGGAGCTGCCCAGGGAGTGCACCATGCGCTGAACGCCCCCGCCTCGCCCGCCGTACTGGAGGGGAGGGAGACCAGCACCCTTGAGCATCGCCGGAGGTACCTCGCCCGTGGCCATCACCAAGCCGGCCCCGCCGGCCGCCGACGAGCGCGCCGGTCCGTCGCGCGGGAGCGAGGGGCCGCGGCTCGACTCCCCGCTCGCGCTGACCCTGTTGCTGATCCTGCTGGTGCTGGCGCAGGGCCCGATCCGGCAGGCGCTGTCCGCGCCGGTGATGCAGAGCTGGATGACCGTGTTCGTCGCGGTGATGGTGCAGGCGCTGCCCTTCCTGGTGCTGGGGGTGCTGCTGTCGGCGGCCATCGCGGTGTTCGTCCCGCCGTCGTTCTTCGCCCGCGCGCTGCCGAAGCGGCCCGCGCTGGCGGTCCCGGTGGCCGGGGCGGCGGGCGTGGTCCTGCCGGGCTGCGAGTGCGCGTCCGTGCCGGTGGCGGGGGCGCTGGTGCGGCGGGGTGTCGCGCCGGCCGCCGCGCTGACGTTCCTGCTGTCCGCCCCCGCGATCAACCCGATCGTCCTGACGGCGACCGCCGTCGCCTTCCCGAACGACCCCGAGATGGTTCTCGCCCGGCTCGTCGCGAGCCTGCTGGTGGCCTGCGCGATGGGCTGGCTGTGGCAGCGGCTCGGCCGCGCCGACTGGCTGCGCCCGCCCGCCCGCGCCGCCTACGACGGCCAGAGCCGGGGCGCCGCGTTCTGGGGGTCGGTCCGGCACGACGTGATGCACGCGGGCGGGTTCCTGGTCGTGGGCGCGATGGCGGCGGCCACGCTCAAGGCCGTCGTACCGGAGGAATGGCTGAGCGCGGCGGCGGACAACCCGGTGGTGTCGGTGCTCGCGCTCGCGGTCCTCGCCGTGCTGCTGTCGATCTGCTCGGAGGCGGACGCGTTCGTGGCGGCCTCGCTGTCGCAGTTCTCCCTCACCGCGCGGCTGGCGTTCCTGGTGGTCGGCCCGATGGTCGACCTGAAGCTGTTCGCGATGCAGGCGGGCACCTTCGGCCGCGGCTTCGCGCTGCGGTTCGCCCCCACCACCTTCGTCCTGGCCGTCGCCGTGTCGGTCCTGACCGGGGCGGTGCTCCTGTGAGCCGGCAGGCCCAGGCGGCGGTCCTGTTCCTGCTCGGCGCGTCCCTGCTGCACGCAGGCTTCACCGACCTGTACCTGCGCTACGTCAAGGTCGGCCTGCGCCCGATGCTGCTGGCCTCCGGTGCCGTACTGATCGCGGCGGCGCTGGCGACCGTCTGGTACGAGTGGCGGGCCAGGAAGACCGCACCCGAGCACGCGGAGGACGGCCACACAGGTGACACCGGCCACACGGATCGCACGGATCACACCGGCCACGCCCACCGCGAGCCCCGCGTCTCCTGGCTCCTCGTCCTCCCCCTCTTCGCCCTGATCCTGGTCGCCCCGCCGGCCCTCGGCTCCTACAGCGCCCTGCGCACCGGCACGGCCCTGCAACAGCCGTACGGCTACGCCGAGCTGCCCGCCGACGGGGCGCTGCGGCTCAGCCTGGTCGACTACGCGGGCCGCGCCGTCTACGACCACGGGCGGACGCTGAAGGGCCGGCAGATCAAGGTGGCCGGATTCGTCGCCCTGGACAAGTCGGGCGCCCCCTACCTGGTGCGGATGGCGCTCAGTTGCTGCGCCGCCGACGCGCAGCCGGTGAAGGTCGGCCTGACCGGCCGGATCCCGCCGGTGCTGCAACCGGACACCTGGCTGGAGGTCACCGGCACCTACACCGCCCAGCGGACCAAGGACCCGGTGAACAACGGCCCGATCCCCTTCCTCCAGGTCAGCTCCGCCGCACCGGTCCGGGCGCCGCAGGACCCCTACGACGAGACTTGGAACAACTGAGAACAACTGACCGCTACACGAGGGCCGTCGCGAGCCGTTCCAGCGCGGCGGCCTCCCGGCTGCCCGCCGCCGCGCTGAACACGTGCATGACCAGGCCGCTCTCGCCGGGCACGGCCGGCACGTGCAGGGTCTCGAAGTCGAGGTCGAGCAGCCCGGCGGCGGGGTGGCGCAGCCGTTTGCGTCCGGCCGCGCACATCACGACCTCGCCGGAGTCCCAGATCCGCCGGAAGTCGGCGCTGTCGGCGGCCAAGGCGCCGATGAGCGCGGCGAGTTCGGTGTCGTCGGGGTAGCGTGCCGCGGCCACCCGCAGCTGACCCACGGCCTCCGCGGCCCGCTCCTCCCACTCGGGGTGGATCTCGCGCGCGGCCGGGTCGTGGAAGAGGAACCGGGCGTTGTTGCGGTCCCGGCGGGCCGGTTCGGCGAGGCCGCCCATCAGCTCGGCGCCCAGGTCGTTCCAGGCGACGACGTCGAGGCGGTGGTCGGTGACGAAGGCGGGCAGCGGGGCCATGGCCTCCAGGGCCCGCGACAGCACGGGGCCGACCCGCACCCGGGGCGCGGGCTCGGGCCTGCCGGTGGCCAGGGTGTCGAGATACCGGCGTTCCGCCGTGTCCAGGTCCAGCGCCCGGGCGAGCGCGTCGAGGACCTCGGTGGACGGCTGGGTCGCGCGGCCCTGTTCGAGCCGTACGTAGTAGTCCACGCTGATCCCGGCCAACTGGGCCAGCTCCTCGCGCCGCAGCCCGCGCACGCGCCGCCGGCCGCCGCCGTTCAGGCCCGCGCGCTCCGGCGCGACCCGGCCGCGACGGGCGCGCAGGAAACCGCCGAGCGCCTTGCCGTCCCCGATGCCGATCCGGTTGCCGTCCACGTCGTCCACGCCGTCCATGGATTCCAGTATGCGGGGCCGCGTACCTGGGTCTCGCAGTACCAGGATCGCGGTGCCGACGGTTCGAGGGGGTTCTGGCTGAGCGCCCAACACCCGGGAGAACGTGGCGGTATGAAGGAAACCGATCACGGCGGGAAGATCCTCGTCGTCAGCGCCCACCCCGAACCCCGCTCCCTCAACGCGGCCCTCACCGCCTTCGCGGTCGACCACCTCCGTGCGGCCGGGCACGAGGTCCGCGTCTCCGACCTGTACGCGATGAAGTGGAAGGCGACGGTGGACGCCGACGACTTCCCGGACGCAGACGCCTTCTCGGACACCGATGACGTACCGGACCTCGGCGCGGATCGTCGGCTGCACGTGATGGACGCCTCCGAGGAGGCCACCCTGTCCGGCCGGCTGTCCCCGGACATCGCCGCCGAACAGGACAAGCTCCGCTGGTCCGACGCGGTGATCCTCCAGTTCCCGATGTGGTGGTTCTCCGCCCCCGCGATCCTCAAGGGCTGGATCGACCGCGTCTTCACCAGCGGCTTCGCCTACGGCCCGAAGCTCCCGCCGCCCTACGGCCCGGACGCGCCGCTCTCGGGCCGCCGCGCCCTGCTCTCGGTGACCTACGGCGCCCACGAGCGGTCCTTCTCGGACCAGGGCATCCACGGCCGTATCGAGGACGTCCTCCATCCGCTCCAGCACGGCCTGTTCCGGTTCACCGGCATGGCACCGCTCCGGCCGTTCACCGTGCCCGAGGCCAACGCCCTCCCGGCACAGCGGTTCGCCGAGGCACGGGAGGCGTACGGGCGGCGCCTGGACACCCTGTTCACGTCGGAGCCGGTGCCCTTCGAGGCGCCCGGGCGGGGCTGAGCGCCCGGGGTCCATCGGAGTTCACCCGGGTCCATCGGGGTTCAGCGGTCAGTTCTCGTTCTCGTCGGGTTCGTTCTCGTCCTCGTCGCCGCCCGGTTGAGGAGCGGTGGGGGAGGGCACGGTGACGTTCGACAGGCCCGTGGTTCCACCCGGCGTAGGCGTCGCGGCGGGGCTGGTGGCAGGGGGCGTCGTGCCGCCGCTGGGGCTCTCCGCCGAGCTGTGACCGGGGGAGAACCACGCCATGCCCGCGAGCATCGCGGCCACGAAGATCACCACGGCGGCCACGGTAGCCACGACCCTCGGCCGCCGTCTCAGGGCACCCCGGACACCCGATCCCTGGGGTCTTCGGGCCGTCCGGCCATGAGCGGTACGGCCGCCGCGCCCGGCTGTGGACGGCAGCGCGTACGTCGTCGCGGGCCCGGCCTCGGTCGAGAACCCGGCGCCGCCTCCGGCCACGGCCCCGGACGGGAAGCCACCCCCGGCAGCGGCTCCCGTCGGGTACCCGGCGCCACGTCCCGGCGAGAACCCCGCCCGCGCACCGGCCGGGGCACCGGGCCCGGCGGCGGCACCGGATCCGGCGGACGGCGTGGACCCGGGCCTGGGCCTCGACCTGGACCCGGACCCAGACCTGGATCCGGACCCGGACCTGACCCCCGACCTGCTCCCCGCCCTCGCCCCGGTCGCCGGCCCCGACGAAGACCTGGACGCCCCGCCACCCGCCGGCCTCGCATCCGGTCGCGCATCCGGCGTCACATCCGGCAGCGGCTCCGCGCGCCCCTCCCACGCCCCGCCCGCGAACCACTCGGCGACCTGCTCGGCCGTGGGCCGGTCCTCGGGCTTCTTGGCGAGGAGGCCGAGGAGGTAGTTCTCGAAGGCGGGTGGGATCCGGGCACCGCGTTGTCCGGGCGGGACGGGCGCGGTGTCGAGGTGCTGGTGCAGGATCGCCACGGCGGTGTCGGCCTGGAACGGCGGCTGCCCGGTGAGGAGTTGGTAGAGCAGGCAGCCCAGGGCGTACACGTCGGCGGCGGGACCGGCGGGCTGCCCCAGGGCGCGCTCGGGCGCCAGGTAGAGGCTGGTGCCGACGATCTGCCCGGTCGTGGTGAGCGCGCCGGAGGGGTCGTCGACGAAGCGGGCGATGCCGAAGTCGCCGATCTTCAGGGTGCCTTCGGCGTCCAGGAGCAGATTCGCGGGCTTGATGTCCCGGTGCACGATGCCCTGCTGGTGGGCCGCGGCCAGCCCGGCGGCGGCCTGGGCGGCGATCCGGGCCACCCGCCCGGCGGGCAGCGGCCCTTCGGTGGAGAGCAGGCGGGCGAGACTGTCGCCCTCGACCAGCTCCATCACCAGGAAGAGCCGGCCGTCGTACTCGCCGAAGTCGTAGACCCCCACCACGTACGGGTGGTTGAGCCGGCCCGCGGTCTGGGCCTCCAGCCGGAAGCGGGAGGCCGCCGTCGGCTCCGAGCCGTGCGGAAGAAGGAGCTTGACGGCCACCGGCCGGCCGAGCGTCTCGTCGACGGCCCGCCAGACCTCCCCCATCGCGCCGCGCCCGATCGGGTCGTTCAGCCGGTACCGGCCCGCTATCAGCACCTGTTCGTCATCCTCATGCCGTAAGACGTCGCCGCAGGCCGCAACTCACCGCGTGGGGCGGGGGGATGGTGGGGGGTGCCGCAGCCGAGCCAGCCTACCGGCTGGAACGCGCGGGGCCGTCCCGGCGCTGACCCTCGCCCTCGCCCTCACCGGCTGCTCGACGACGGGCGAACGCCCCGACGAGTCCGCCGGTTCGCCCTCCATCGGTTCGCCCTCCGCGGAGCGCACCCCGGCCGCCGGCACCCCCACCCGCGAGGAACTCCGGGTCGACGGCCGCACCCGCATCTACCTCCTGCACCGCCCCACCACCCCGCCCGCCGAGGGCACCCGCCCGCCGCTGGTCATCGCCTTCCACAGCCGCGGCGGCACCGCACCGGAGCTGCGCGAGCAGAGCCGCCTGGACCGGAACGCCAAGGCGCGCGGCATGGTGATCGCCTACCCCGAGGGCCTGGACAACGCCTGGGCCGCGGGCACCCAGGCCACCCCGCAACGCCCCGACCTCGACCTCGATGTCAGGTTTACCGAGGCGCTGATCGCCGAACTGGTCCGCGAGCAGCGCGCCGACCCCGGGCGCGTCTACGTCACCGGCTTCTCCATGGGCGGCTCGATGGCCCTGCGGATGGCCGCCGACCGCCCCGGCCTGCTCGCGGGAGCGGCCGCCGTCTCCGGCGAACTCCCCACGGGCGCGGCCGAGGTCCGGCCCACCGGCCCCGTCCCGGTCATGATCGTCTACGGCGCCGACGACCCCATACGCCCCATCGACGGCCTGCCCTCCCCGTCCCCCGTGGCCGGAGAGCCCGTCACGCCCACCAGGTCGGCCCGCTCCAGCGCCGAGCTGTTCGCGAAGGCGGGCGGAGCGGGTGCCCCCACCACCCGGGCCGAGCGCGGCTACGACCGTACGGTCTGCGTGTGGGCCGCTCCGCGGGCACCGTGCAGTTCCTCGCCGTGCACGACGCGGGCCACACCTGGCCGGGCTCGGCCATCACCCCGCCGAAGGGCTTCGTGCGCACCAGTACGGCGCTGGACGCGACGAGCACGCTCCTCGGCTTCTTCGCCGAGAGCCGGTGACGGGCGGGGCGGCCCGCACCACACCGCACCGCTCTGGATATCTGACGACTCGTCAGTTACCGTCGCAGCCCGACCGACCGCCCGCCGCCGTGCCGCTTCGAAGGGGTGAGCGCAATGGAGACCCGTCCCCAGAGCCCGCGACCGCCGGGAACCCCCCGCTGGGTCGCCCTGTTCCACCGGCCGGCGTCGGACACCTGGCGGGTGGGCGCGGAGGCACCCGACCGCGAGCCCGTGCTGTACGCGCTCGGCGAGATGGCCCAGACCCTGCGGGCCCGCGGGGAGGACGTGACCGTCGACCTGTGGGGCCCGCACGACGGGGCCTGGCAGCGGTACGACATCGCCGCGCCCACGGCGCAGCAGGCGCCCCGGCCGGCGGCCCCCGCCGCGGCCTCCGCTCCCGTCCCCGGTCCCGGTCCGGCTCCCGCTCCCGCGGAATCCACCCCGCTCGCCGAGCGCCTGCACAGCCGCCGGCACCAGGCGCTCATGGCGGGCCTGGGCAAGGCCGGCCTCTACGACCTCACGGCCGAGGACGTGGCGGCCGTACAGACCGTCGTGGACCGGCTGGACGAGGCCACGGTCCGCACCCTGGCCCGGTGGCTCGCGGGGGCGGGCCAGGGGCGCTGATCCGCGCGCCCGCGTACCCATGGCTCAGCCGGCCGCCGGATAGCGCCACCCGAAGGTGCCCAGCGCCCGCGCCCGTTCCTCCACCACCGCCATCCGGGCCGTGCGCTCGGCGGGGTCGACGTGGGGAGCCTGGCCGGTCACCTGGCCCTCCCACTTGCGGTAGAGGAGACCGGCCTCGGCCGTGAACCAGCCGCGGCTGACGGCGTTGAGCGCGAGCAGCAGACCCGTGTCCTCGGAGGCCGGCAGGGCCATCCAGCCGCCGAGGGCGACGAGCAGGTCGCGGCGGACGAAGAGGGTCGCCGGATGGATCTGCGCGCGGAAGTCGTTCGCCGCCCAGAAATCCAGGACGGCCCCGCGCTCCACGGGCCCCTCGGCGGGATCGCCCGGGAAGCCCACCGTGGAGCCGTCCGGGAGGAGGTCCAGCGCCCGCGAGGCCGCCCAGCCGAGAGCGCGGTCGCCCTCCAGGGCGGCCAGGTCACGGGCGAGAGCGCCCGGGGTGAGCCGGTCGTCGGCGTCGAGGATCCGCACGTACGCCCCGTCGGCGTGCGCGAGCGCCATAGTGCGGGCGACGCCGGGCCCGCCCGGGCGCCCCTGCCGGAAGGTCACGCGGGGGTCGTCGGGGACGTATGGGGTGACGGCGTCCGTCGTGCCGTCCTCCTGGATCACCCAATGCCACTCCCAGCCGCCGGGCAGCTCCTGCGCGCAGAGCGACGCGTGGGCCTCCGGCAGGAAGGGCGCCGAGGGGGCGTGGACGGCGGTGACGACGACGATGCGCCTGCTCACAGGGGTCCTCACCTCTTTCCCGGCGGCACGCGAAAGGCCCGACCGCTGGCGACGGGGGATGCACCAGCGATCGGGCTATGGCCAAGACTAACAACGCCGGTAGGGCAGCGGGAGCCGACTGCTCGGCCGCATCGGGAAGTTGTGATCGGGATCACTCATTCTGTACGTCGGTGAGGCCCTGAATCCATGAGCCGTCCGGTGTCCTCAGCCGCCGCACGGAGGCTCGTACGACAGCCGGGGCAGGTACTCGTGCCACTTCTCCGGAGTGAGAACACCCCTGGTGGTGGCGCAGATGTGGCTGATGGCCCGGTCGACGTCCAGGTTCCACAGCCGGACGGTGTCGGTGCCGCTGGACACCCCGAGCATGTGGCTCTGGGGACTGAATGACAGGAAGTTGCCCGTCTTCGCCCCGGGGCTCATCGACTGGCCGATGGGCCCGGCGTCGGAGGGATCGGCGACGTTCCACAGCCGGATCGTGTTGTCGTTGCCGCCACTGGCCAGGGTGTGCCCGTCCTCGCTGAACGTGAGCGAGGCGACCGCCTCGGTGTGCCCGGTCAGCGGCGGGCCCAGCGGTGAGGCCTCGCGGGGCTCGGTGACGTTCCACAGCCGGACCGTGTCGTCGTCGCTGCCGCCGGCCAGCGTACGGCCGTCGGGGCTGTAGGCGAGCACGTTGACGGGACCCTCGGGCCCCCGCAGCGGGACGCCGTCCAGGGTGGGGCGGGCCGGGTCGGTGACGTCCCACAGCCGGACGGTGGCGTCCGCGCTGCCGCTGGCGAGGGTGCGTCCGTCCGGGCTGAAGACGAGGGCGTTGACATAGCCCCGGTGGCCGGTGAGCGGCTTGCCCCAGGGCACCACGTGGGAGGGGTCGGTGACGTTCCACAGCTGGAGGGTGCGCACGTCGTAGGCGGTCGCCAGGGTGCGCCCGTCCGGGCTGAAGGCCAGCGCCTCGGGGCCCATGAACCGGGTGCGCAGGGTGATCGGCGGACCGTGGGAGACCGGCCGGGCCGGATTGCTGACGTCCCACAGGTACACCGCGCGGCTGCCCGTCAGCACCGCGAGCGTGCGGCCGTCGGGGGAGAACAGCAGCTGCTCGGCGCCGTCCCCGGGCTTGAAGGGCGTGGTCAGCGTCACCGGCCGGTCGGGCCTGCGCACGTCCCACAGCCGGATGCTGCCGTCCCGCGCGGCCGTGGCGAGCACCCGCCCGTCCGGACGGAACGCCCCGCTGCGGCCGATCATGTCCGAGGTCGGCAGCGACCACAGGCGGACCTTGCTGTCGCCGCTGCCGGTGGCGAGGGTGCGGCCGTCGGGGCTGAAGCCCAGCGCGTACATCTCGCCGCTGCTCCCGGCGAGCGGCTCGCCGACCTGCGCCGGGTTCGCCGGATCGCTGACGTTCCACAGGCTCGCGGTACTGTCCGCGCTGGCCGCGGCGAGCGTATGGCCGTCCGGGCCGAAGGCCACCGACCAGATGGGGCCCGTGTGGCCGGTCAGCGGCGCGCCGACCTGGGCGGCGCGGGCCGGGTCGGCCACGTCCCACAGCCGGATGGTGTCGTCCGCACCGCCGCTCGCGAGGGTGCGGCCGTCGGGGCTGAAGGCCACCGAGTGCACCAGGTCCGTGTGCCCGGTCAGCGTGCGGATCTTCTCCGGCCGGCGCCGGTCGGCCAGGTTCCACAGCCGGATCGTGTCGTCGTCGCCCCCGGTGGCCAGGGTCCGCCCGTCCGGGCTGAACGCCACCGCCCGCACGGCGGCCGTATGTCCCTTGAGCGGCTCCCCGAGCGGTGCGGCATGCCCCTGCTCACTCATGTCCCACAGGCGTACGGTGCGGTCCTCGCCGACGGAGGCCAGGGTCCGCCCGTCGGGGCTGAACGCGAGCAGGTAGATCGTGCCGGTGTGGCCGGTCAGCGGGGTGCCGATCGAGCGCGGGTGGGCGGGATCGCGTACGTCGTACAGCCGGATGGTGCCGTCGTCCCCGGCGGTGGCCAGGGTGGTGCCGTCGGGGCTGAAGACCGCGCTGCTCACCCAGCTGGTGTGGCCGGTGAGCGGCTTGCCCAGGGGCTTGGGGCGGGACGGGTCGGAGACGTTCCACAGCCGGACGGTCCGGTCGTAGCTGGCGGTGGCCAGGGTCTGGCCGCCCGGGCTGAAGGAGGTGAGGTAGACGGCGCCTGTGTGGCCGAGCAGGGGAGTGGCCAGCGGCGCGTTGACGATCGAGACCAGCCGGTTGTTGGTGCCCGCGTCGTCCGGCCGCAGATCGTGGGCGACCAGGTCCAGCTGGGCGGAGAGCGACGGGTCCGTGTACTGGACCCGGTCGGCCTCGGCGACCACCTGCTCGAACACCGCGTCGTTGCGCTGCTGCCAGGCCACCACCGCCGAGCCGACGGCGACGACCGCCAGGACCACCAGGGCCGACACGGCACTGCGGCTGATCCACACCGTGCGCCGGCGCAGCCGCACCGAGGCGGCCAGGAAGTCCATCGCACCGCGGGTGAGGAAGGTGTCCCCGGCGGACTTCGCCCAGGCGTGGGCCTGCTCCAGGCGTGATCCCCGGTAGAGCAGGGAGGAGTCGCGGCCGGAGTCGTCCCAGGCCCGGCCGTCCTCCTCCAGCCGCTGGCGCAGCAGGTTGCCGCTGCGGTCCTCGTCGATCCAGTCCCGCAGCCGGGGCCAGGCGTGCAGCAGCGCCTCGTGGGTGATCTCGACGGTCTCCGCGTCGAGCGTCACCAGCCGGGCCCGCACCAGGGCCTCCAGCGACTCCTCCGTCTTGCCCGGGTCCGTCGACTCCGCCGCCAGCTGCCGTCGCGTGCCCCGCCGGCGGGTGGTCTGCGTGTCCTCGCCCAGCCGCACCAGGCGGAGCAGCAGCAGCCGCGCCGCCGTCCGGGCCGCCGGATCCAGCGCCGACCAGGCCCGCTCTGCGGTGGCCGCCACGGCTCCCTGGATACCGCCGGCCGCGCGATACCCGGCCAGCGTCAGCCTGCCGCCCTTCCTGCGCTGCCAGGTGGCCAGCAGGGCGTGCGACAGCAGGGGCAGCACCCCGGCGTCGTGCGTGCCCCGCGGCCCGTCCGCGCTCACCTCCCGGACGATCAGCTCCGCGAGCCCGGGCTCCAGTTCCAGGCCCACCGCCTTGGCCGGCCCGGTCACCGCCTCCCGCAACTCCGCGGTGGTGAGCGGCCCGAGCACCATGTGCCGGTGCTGCAAGGCGTCGGCCAGTTCGGGATAGCGCAGGCACTGCTCGTAGAAGTCGGCGCGGATGCCGAGGACGACGAGGGCGGGGGCGGAGGCGGGGGGCGCCGCGGCGTCCTGCCCGGCGGGGGTGGAAGGGGTGGAGGGGGTGGACGCGGCGTGCAGGAGCTGGATGAAGGTGCGCCGGTCGTCCTCGTCGGGGCAGAGGGTGAAGGACTCCTCGAACTGGTCGACGATGACGACGGGTGGGGTCGGGTGGGACGGCGGTTGCGCCGACGGAGTGTCCCGCGTGTCCCGCGTGTCCTGCGTTCCGTGAGTCTCCTGCGGCTCCTGCGTTTCGTGCGTTTCGTGTGGCGCCCAGGCCGCGAAGGCCGCCTTGACCGCGTCGGCGTCGATCTCCTCCTCCGCCCCGGCGGGGACGAGGTCGGCGAGCTCCGGAATGCGCCGCACCAGTTCCTTGACGGGATCGGCCCCGGGCACGAGCTGGAGGACGGGCCTGCGCTCCGGACCCAGCACCCCGCCCCGCAGGGCGGGCACCAGGCCGGCGTTGAGGAGCGAGGACTTCCCGGCCCCGGAGGCGCCGACCAGCATGACGACACCCCCCGTGGGCCGCGCCTCGCGCAACAGGTCCATCAGGGCGTCCGTACTCCGCTCCCGGCCGAAGAACCACCGGGCGTCCTGATGCCGGTAGGAGGCGAGTCCCCGGTACGGGCACACGCCCCCGGCGACGGCCGGGGCATCGCCCCGCTCCGCCTGCTCCTCACCCGGCTCCGACCCGGCCGCGGTGCCCTGGGCCGGGTCGGCCACCGCCCGCTCCCACAGCCGCTGCCACTGGGCCAGGTCGTACAGTCCGCCCGACACCGGAACCGGCCGCGCGCGCCGCGCCTGCGGGATCAGCACGTGCAGCACGGCGGCCAGCGCGCCGAACTGGGCCGGTACGTTCTTCGCCCGCCGCCAGTCGCTGATCCGCTGCGCGGACACCCGTACCGGACGCCCTCGCTCGTCGACCCGCTGAAGCCGTACGACCGCCTCGGACACGCTTTTCAGGGGCGGATTGCCGGCTTCCTTGTAGAGCAGCGCGAGGCGCTCGGCGAAGGCCGTGCGTGCCCCAGAGTCGGCACTCAAGGTCTCCACCCCTTACTTTCCCCGCGCTTGAACATCCGGACCGGAAAACTCACTTTATATGGCTGACCTGCGAAGAAGCCGTCCGTCCGGCACCGGAACCTCCTCCACCGGATCGTCAGCTGGCAGGATCCCGACCCAGCAGCACAGCAACCGGACGTCGCCCACACAGGCCACCAGCCCAGTGCCCGGAGGGGCCACTCATGACGCCGTACGTTCTCGGTCAGCTTCCATGTGATCCACCATCCGCCGAAGACGCTCGCTCTGTGAGCCCGGCGCAACGGTACGGATCCGGACAAGTGTAAGGATCCGCGGGAAACCGTGTGGATCCACCAGGACCTGTAGGGATCCCGCGCCCGTCATGGAGATCCGTACGACCCCCGCAGGGGAGCGTCGGATTCCATGAAGGACACGGGGACGCCCCGCGGCCCGCACCGTCCGGTACCGGTCCCCACGAGGGGAGGGACCGGTACCGGACGTAGCGATTCCGCTCGGCGGAACTCAGTAACCGGGCCGCAGGGGAACTGAGTAACCGAACTGAGTAACGGAACTGAGTACTTGCGCGCTGGTCGGGGCCGCAGCGATCCGGAAGCCTCGACCCATGAGCCGAGGACCGCTGACACATAGCCTGCTGACACACCGCCCGCTGGCACACCGCCTGCTGCCGCCCGTCGTGCTGGCCGCGATCTCCCTGTCCCTCTGGGCCGCCTGGCTCGGCTGGGACCAGCACCGGGACGTCCATCCCGACGGCTCGACCACCGGCCCCTACGAGGCCTGGCAGGTCATCGGCCTGGCCCTGACGCTCCTGGTCCCGGTCTGCTGGGCGGCCGCCCGCCGACACCCCGTCGCCGCGGTGACCGGCACCACCGCCGGCCTGGCCGTCGCCGCCTTCTACGACTGGTCGGACGACGCCACCGGCCTCTTCGGCGTCGGCGTGGCCATGGTCACGCTGGGCAGTCTCGCGGTGACCGCCCTGGTCACCATCGTGATCACGGCAATGAAACGTGACACACCCCCCCGCGCGGAGCGGCTCCCTCCTGCCAAGCTCGGGTATGTGACGTACGTAGTGAGCGTGGACGCCTGCATCCCGGAGGGCACTTCGGAGATGGACCCACTTCAACGAGCGGGCGCGGTCGCGCTCATCGAGGACGGCTTCGACTCCGTCAAGTCCGTGGAGGGACCCGACGGTGTGCAGGTCGACCTCGTCGACACCATCGTCGCCGTCCACCCGGGCGGCGCCCTGCTGAAGGTCGTCGTGGACGCTCCGGCGCTGGAGTACGCCGAGGACGCGGTGCATGCGCTGGTGGACGAACTGCTGGAACGTTCCGAGCTGCTGGCGGACTGGAAGATCGAACGGTGCGAGGTCGAACTCCACCAGGGCCTGGCCAAGGAGAGCCTCGACGCGGCCGACGGTCCCGACGTCCCGCCCGAGGACCCGGCCGCCCGCAAGGCCCGGCACGCCGAGCGCGCGACCGCCGCGAGCACCGACGGCAGCGACGACACCGAGACGAAGGCCACGGCCGTACGAAACCGGATGCTGCAGCTGGCGGACGAACTGCGGTCGTTCTCCCCGGCGATGTTCGGGGTGCGGGACACGGGCGACACGGAGCGCGCCGGGGAACGCGCT
Organism: Streptomyces lincolnensis; assembly: GCF_001685355.1. Lineage (GTDB taxonomy): Bacteria > Actinomycetota > Actinomycetes > Streptomycetales > Streptomycetaceae > Streptomyces > Streptomyces lincolnensis. The sequence goes on from NZ_CP016438.1 coordinate 5,563,739, forward strand.
CTGGAGTGCGCCGTCCCGCCGGACAGCGCCAGACTCGCGGCCGGTGCCCTGGTCCACGCGACCGACGTCCTGGTGGACGAGCTGTTCGAGGACGTCCAGGTCCTCACCCAGGAGGACACCAACGTCGCGGAGTGCGAGGGCCCCCTGTGGCACCTGGAGCACCTGCCCGACCGGTACGCCCTGCGCTACGACGCCCCCTTCGCCCGCCGTTTCCTGGTCACCGTGATCGCCCTGACCACCCGCTTCACCGACGGAAGCTTCCGTCGGCTCAGCTGTGTGGCCGAGGAACTCGCCCTCAGATTCCTGCTCGGCCAGGCGACCACCGCCCTGGAGCTGTACGGCCTCCTCGACGACGACGTCTCGGCCGCTCTCGACGCGTTCACCGACACCGTCTACGACGGCATGGACCACGAGTGGCTCTACGGCGACCCGACGGACGAGGACGACGAGGAAGCCCCCGACGACGTGGCGGCCCTCACCATCGCCCCCACGACACCCATGGCCTTCGCCTCCTGGTTCACCCCGTTCGACGAAGGCCGGTACATTCACCCGTCGGCGACGGACGAGCCCGCGCCCTGAACCGCCCACTCGACGAACTGCACGACCACTCCGTTGGGATCGGTGACCTGGAACAGCCGCTCACCCCAGGGCTCCTCCCGCAACGGCATGGTGATGTCCACCCCCTCGGCGCTCAGACGCTTCTCCTCGCCCTGGATGTCGCTGGTGGTGAAGGCGAGGATCAGCCCGGAGGCACGCCGGTCACGCTGGTCGGCAGGCAGGACCTGGGTGCCGCGGGCGAGCAGCACGATGTCGACAGCGGCGTCCGGCCGGGTCAGCGAGGCGAAGCCGTCGGCGGCGGCCTGCTCGGTGTACCCCAGATGGGCCGTGAAGAACTGCTGGGAGGCGGCGACGTCGTCGACGGTGAGCGAGACGGTGGACGCGGTGATCTGCAAGATGCCACTCCGGGTGATAGAAAATCTTACTACGAACGTAAAGTTACCCCGACCCACTGAGGGGAGTCAACGTAAAAATACAACGAGTGTAAGATTGCGCCATGGCTACTGCGACTACTGCCGTCACCTCGTCGTCCGCGCCTCCCGCCGGTCTGCGGGAATCGAAGAAGCAGGAGACCCGGCAGCTCATCTCCGACCACGCCACCCGCCTGTTCATCGCCCAGGGCTTCGAGCAGACCACCATCGCCGAGATCGCCGCCGCGGCACGGGTCGCCAAAAAAACAGTGACCAACTACTTCCCCCGCAAGGAAGACCTCGCCCTGGACCACCAGGACGCCTTCATCGCCTCCTTGGCCCACACCGTGGCCCACCGCCGCCCCGGCGAGTCCGCCCTGACGGCACTGCGCCGCGCCTTCACCGACGCGGCCACCGCCGCCGACCCGGTCGCCGGCTTCTCCGGCCCCGACTTCGCCCGCATGATCGCCGACAGCCCCACCCTCACCGCCCGCCTCCGCGACCTCCACGACCTACGAGAGTCCGCCCTGGCCACCACCCTCGCCACCACCACCGACACCCCCCACGACGACATCACCCCCCGCACGGCCGCCGCCCTCCTCGGCGCCGTCCACCGCACCCTGTTCCAACGCATCCAGGACCTGACCCTCGCCGACGAGTCCCCTGCGCGGATCACCACCACCGTCACAACGGAGGCGGACCTCGCCTTCGACCTTCTGGAACCGTCCCTGGGCGACTATGCGGTGGCTTGACCCTCACGCCGCGACACCCGGCAACGTCAGAGGGCCCTCACCTACCCGGTGAGGGCCCTCTGATCTGCTACTCAGCTGTCGGGGTGGCGGGATTTGAACCCACGACCTCTTCGTCCCGAACGAAGCGCGCTGCCAAGCTGCGCTACACCCCGATTGCCGCTGCTTGTCGCGGCGACGTCGTTTACTTTAGCCCACCGGTGGCCGGAGACGAAATCCGGTTTTGGCCCGGTGGCGGACGGGGTTGGGGCGGGCGTGGTCGAGGGCGATGAGGAGGAGGGCGAGGGCGTAGAAGCTGAGGCCGAGGAGGAGGGCGTTGCCGAGGACGCTCTTGTAGCCGTGCTGGTCGACGTCGAGGAAGGGGTAGAGGTAGCGGTCGGGGGTGCCGGGGAGGAGCAGTTCGCCGCGGCCGAGGGAGAAGGCCAGGTAGGCGAGGGGGTAGAGGAGCCAGGGCGTGGCCTGGCGGAGGTGCAGGCGGCCGGGGGTGGTCAGGAGGAGCCAGTCCAGGAGGGCCGCGGCGGGCACCGCCGTGTGGAGGATGTGGTGGGCGAGGGTGTGCCAGCCCGACGGGGAGGCGGCGCCGCCGGCCAGAGGGCTCGTCGTCGAGAACGGGCTCGCCTCGTGCGCCAGGAGCAGGTGGTACACCAGCGCGGTGATCGTGACGTAGAGGAGGGCCGCGCCGGTCACGGCCGACGACAGGGGGCGGCGGGCGCTCCACGCTCGGCGTGCCGAGGCCAGCATGACCAGCGCCAGCAGGATGGCGCTCTGTACCGAGAAGTAGCTCAGGGCCCGGACCGGGCTGCCGAGGAGCAGGTCGAGTGTCACCCCTGCGGCCGCCAGCAGTGCGATCAACAGGCGGTACACGGCGGCCAGCGGACGGCGTACGGGCGCCACCACCGCCGTGGCGGGGACGGGGGAGGGCAGCAGCGCGGGCATGCCGGGGATGGCGGGCAGGTCCGGGATGTCCCTGGGTATGGGGGCGGTCATGCCCTCACGCTAGGCAGGGGCGACAAAAGGGGCGATGCGGGCGGGCCGTGCGGGTTAATCCCGACCCGGCCCGTCACCTCCGGCCCATCCCATCGTCCCCGGCTCACCAGCCCCCTCCGGGGCTACCACCCCAGAAGCATCAGACGCCCCCTACCCGCGCCCCACCAACGTCAACAACGTCACCTCCGGCGGACACGCGAACCGCACCGGCGTGTACCGGCTCGCCCCGCACCCAGCCGACACGTGCAGATACGCCCCATGGCCGTCCGCCATGTGCCGGGACAGGCCCTTGACCCGGTCCGTGTCCAGGTCGCAGTTGGTGACGAAGGCGCCGTAGAAGGGGAGGCAGATCTGGCCGCCGTGGGTGTGGCCCGCGAGGATCAGGGGATAGCCGTCGGCCGTGAAGGAATCCAGCACCCGGAGATACGGGGCGTGGACGACGCCCATGGAGAAGTCCGCGCCGGCCGACGGGCCGCCGGCCACCTCCGCGTAGCGGTCGCGCTTGATGTGCGGGTCGTCCAGGCCCGTGAGCTCCACCGACACGCCCTCGATCTTGAGCATGCCGCGCGTGTTCGTGAGGTTCTGCCAGCCCGCCGCGTCGAAGCCGTCCCGCAGGTCCTCCCACGGGTTGTGGATCACGCCCACGGCGGGTGCGTTGCCGTTGAGGCCGTGGCGGCCCTGGGCCTTCTCGAACAGGTAGCGGGCGGGGTTGCGGAGGGTGGGGCCGTAGTAGTCGTTGGAGCCGAAGACATAGGCGCCCGGGAACTCCATCAGGGGGCCGAGGGCGTCCAGGACCTCCGGTACGCCCTCCGGGTCCGACAGGTTGTCGCCGGTGTTGATCACGAAGTCCGGGCGCAGGCCGGCCAGCGAGCGGAGCCAGCGCTGCTTCTTGCGCTGGCCGCCGACCATGTGGATGTCGGAGACCTGGAGCACCCGCAGCGGGCGCATACCGGAGGGCAGGACGGGGACCGTCACCCGTCGCAGACGGAAGGAACGGGCTTCGAATCCCGCGGAGTAGGCCAGTCCGGCGGCGCCAACCGCCGCGATTCCCAAGGGAACTCCGTATCGCGCGCGCATGTGTCCATCGTGTCAGACCGCGGAGGTGTCCCCGACCGCCCGCGACGGCGTCCCCGGCCGCCCCGGTGAAATGCACGGGCGCCCATCACCCGACACCTGCGACAATCAACCCCATGACCACGCTCAAGTCGAAGCTTCAGGAAGACCTCAACGCCGCGATCAAGGGGCGCGACGAGCTCCGCTCCTCGACGCTCCGGCTGACGCTCACCGCGATCACCAAGGAGGAGGTCGCGGGCAAGGAGAAGCGCGAGCTCTCCGACGACGAGGTCCTCAAGGTGATCACCAAGGAGGCGAAGAAGCGCCGCGAGGCGGCCGACGCCTTCGCGCAGGGTGGTCGTGCCGAGTCCGCCGAGCGGGAGAAGGCGGAGGGCGAGGTGCTCGCCGCGTACCTGCCCCAGCAGCTCGGCGACGAGGAGCTGAACGACATCGTCGCCCAGGCCGTCCAGGAGGCGAAGGCCGCCGGGGCGGAGGGTCCGCGGGCCATGGGCGCCGTCATGAAGATCGTGAACCCGAAGGTGGCCGGCCAGGCCGAGGGCGGCCGCGTCGCCGCGGTCGTGAAGAAGCTCCTCGCCGGCTGAGCACCCCCGGACGAGCCGGGCACCGGCACGCTCACCACACGCGACACCCGGCCCCTTCACGACACCCCCGCCGCCACCTCCGTACACGACACATCCGCGTCATGCGCCACGACCCGGACGCCGTCGCGGGCGGATGAGGACCCCGGCAGGTCGACCGTGAAGCACCGCCTGGCCATCGCCTCCGCGGGGCCGAAGAGGGACGCGGAACGCTCGTAGACGCGGGAGAAGCCCACAACGGCGCGCATACGGCCGTCCGCGGACGCGGGGCTCAGCCCGTACAGCAGGCCGTTGCCGTGCCCGTTGCCCGCGGTGGACTCCAGGGTGTCCTGGACGTCCTCGCGGGAGAGCGGGCCGCCCGCGCCCCCTGCCGCGCCCCTGGCGACGAGGGCGTCCGCGAAGCGGCGGGCGTCCTCGCGGGTGCTCTCGAACGCGGCGTGCTCGCGGTCGGACTCGCGGGAACCGGCGACGATCCAGGAGACGACGAGCGTCACCAGCAGGGCGAGCAGGACCGCACCGAGGGCCTTCGCCCAGGGTGCGGTCCCGCCTCGCTGTTCAGCCGTCATGCTCGCCTTGGTCGAGAGTCATGCCCGGCCGGCTACAGCTTGCCGAGCGCGCGGCGGAAGGCCGCCGAGTACGCCGACGTACCCGTGTTGTTCGGATGGTAGCTCTCGCGGCTGACGCACCAGGTGCCGCCGACCTCGCAGCGGAAGTCGCCGTCTCCCTCCGGGGCGGTCACGATCTTGTTGATGCCCTCGTTGTCGTCGCAGGCGCGCTTGCCCTCGAAGTCACTGTCGGGGGACTCGAAACTGACCGGGAGCCCCTGGGACTTGAGGGAGGCCACCAGGGCCTGCTGCTTGGACTCCATGTACTCGCCCATGTTGTTGATCCGGATCATGCCGGCCCCGCCGACGCCGCTGACGCACAGCGTGACGTTCTCGTTGAAGAGCCGGGGGTAGCCGAGCAGCACGATCTTGGCCTTGCCCGCCACGCTGTGGATCTCCCGCAGCACCTTCTCGACCTCGGGCATCGTGGCGTCGATGTCCGCCCTGACGTCGGCGTCAGCCGGACAGCCGGTCGTGGCGCAGCTCTGCATCACGGCCGGGAACCCGGCGTCGTTGCCGCCGACGGTGAGGGCCACCACGTCGGTGTCGTCGCTGAGCACGCCGGACTCGATCTGGAACTTCTCGTGGAAGTTGCCGTCGAATCCCCAGGTCTCCTTCCCGTCGCTCGTCGGGGTGCCCGGCATCAGCTGCCAGGTGTGGGCGCCGGAGCAGGAGACGTCCTGGAAGTCGAGCGAGCCGGCGGCGGTGTCGGCCAGGTTGCCGATGGTGTCGGAGAAGCCCGGGAAGGTCGTCTTGCGGGCCCAGGAGTTGGCGCTGCGCCGGCAGGCGTTCCAGGTGGGCTTGCCGTTGTCCAGGTCGGAGGCGGTGGCGTAGGAGCCGGCGCCCTCACCGGAGGTGTACGAGTCGCCGAGCGCGACGACCATCTTCGGCTTGGCCGACAGCGGCTGGAAGGCGATGGCGTCCCAGGCGACGTCGTTGTCCGCCGTGCCGTCCGCGGACTCGTTGTCCAGGCTGACGGAGGGCGTGCCCTTGAACCGGTACGTGCCCAGCTCGACCCACTGGTTCTTCTTGGACTTCTGGTTGAGATAGCGCTCGCGGGAGGTGCCGTTGCCGAGGTCGACCGTGTAGTGCGCCTGCTGGCTCTCCGCGCCCGTGGACGGCAGATGGACGAGGACACGCGCCCACTGGTCGAGGCTGCGGCCGAGCTTCCAGGTGCCGGTGACCTTCATCTGGGTGATGCGGTGTTCGGCGTTGCGGGTGTGCGCGAACCAGAAGTGCGCGCCGAGGCCGCCGCCGACCTGATGCAGGTCCTCCTTGCCCTCGTAGGTACCGTTGTTGGAGGCGAAGTCCCAGGTCAGTGAGCCGTTGCTGATGTAGGACTTGGTGCAGTCGGAGCGGAAGGTGCCGACGCCGTCGGCGACGTCGTCCACGATGATCGCGCTGGAGCCGGCCCCCGAGGGCAGTCCGCCGATCCCGCACTCGGGCATCCCGCTGTTGCCGCGGCCGAGTTCGGACCGCAGTGTCTTGTACGTCAGTGTCTCGAAGCCGCAGGTCCCGCTGCACGAGGCCCACTTGGCGTCACCGTCGTACCAGTACTGCTTGTAGCAGGCCTCGGTGGTGCACACCGGCGGGTTGGTGGCGTCACAGCCGTTGGTGGAGTTGCAGAAGGCGCCCAGCGGCGGCTTGATGGCGAGCGTCCGGTAGCCCGGGTCGTTCCACCAGGCGGCCTGGTAGCCGTGGGTGTTGCCGCTGTCCTGCACTCCGGAGTCGTTGTAGGAGCGGCCGGTGTCGATGGGGTAGGCGGCCCAGCCCATCACCTTCTCCGGGTACGGCCAGTCCTGCGGGTGGGCGGCGTCCGCGTAGCTGTTGTTGTCGAGGAAGGCGTTACGGTCGGCCGGGTACTTGGGGTTGGCCGGGTTGTTCAGCCAGCCCAGGCCCCATTTCCCGGTGGAGTCGGGGGTGTTGAAGCCCAGGTTGTAGTTCCAGACCGCGGCGAACCAGTTCTCGATGTTCCGCGGGTCGTCGTCGTTGACCCGGACGGTCTGGCCGGTGGTGTGCAGCTCGTTCCACTTCTTCGCGAGCGTCTGCGCGGCCACGGCGACGTTCGCCGTGTAGTCGAGCGCGATCGCGCGCTGCTGGGCCTCGGGGAACGCGGGCGGCTTGCCGGGCTGCTGGCGCGAGGAGCTGCTCATCCCGTCGGTCTGCTGCCCCATGCCGTAGCCGCAGTCCGCGTCGGCCCAGTCGATCGTCCAGATCTTCTCGGGGTCGTAGCCGGTCGTGCCGGGGTAGATGTTGGTGCCGTAGAAGTTGCCGATGATCGGGTTGCCGGTCTGGCCGGGCAGGGAGTGGAAGGACGCCTGCCACATGTTGGACTCCTGCGCCAGCACGCCGAGCAGCACCTGCGCCGGGATCCGGGACCCCGCCGCCGCGCCCTTGAGCGCCGGGATGGGGAACATCGTGGACGGTGAGACCGCCGTACCGAGCCCCGCGTGCGAGCGCCAGCCGCCCTGGCTGATGTAGCCGCTGGTGAGGTTCCCCCGGATCGCCATGTCGACGGCCCACTCGACCTGGTTGGGGGTGGGCTGGAGGGCCTGCTGGTTGGGGTCGTTGCGGGGGATGGAGCAGGTCCGCTCGGGGTCGTAGGTGGTGTTCGAGGAGTCGGCAGCGGCGAGCGAGGAGCCGGTCGTGGCCGCCGGCTCGGAAGCGGCCGCCGACTTGAGGGCGGGCGAGAGCCGTTCCGCCGCGGGCGTGGTGTCCGGCGCCACCGTGAAGTCCACGTCCTTGCCGGTCGCGGGCACGGTGGCCTCCACGGTGTACGGCAGGCTGTCGGCCTCCGCGGTGGTCGCGAGCGGGTTGGTCACGTGGGAGCGCAGCCCCGTGGACACGGCCCGTTCGACGACCAGCCGGCCGTGGGAGGAGACCTCGGCACCGACGTCGGCCGGCAACCTGTCCACGGTGTCCGGCAGGGGGGCCACGTCCTCGGGCTTGCCGGTGAGGAACAGCCGGCCCGCCGTACCGGCGGACAGGCCGACCTTGCCGAGGGCGCCGTGCGCGAGCGCGGTCAGCTTGCCGCCCTGGGCGCGGCGGACGGTGACGTCGTCGTCCTTGCGGTCGAGGAAGGCGAGGCCGCCCTCGGCGTCGGGGTGCAGATGGAAGGCGGGGCCCGAGGTCTTCGCCAGGAGCGTGCGGGAGCCGTCGGCGCCTATGCGGGTGAGCCGGTTGCCGACGGCGGCGACCATGGTGTCACCGACCGGGACGGCCGAGGTCGCCTGGCCCGGCACGGTCACCGGGGCGCTCACCTTGCCGGTGGCGGTGTTCAGCCGCAGCAGCCGGGTCTGGCCGGCCTCCTCGTCGGCGGCCTGGGTCAGCACCGCCGTCTCGCCGGTCCCGCAGCCGGGGTTGAAGTAGGCGAGCGAGACCTGCTCGCGCAGCTTGGTCACCTTCTGCGTGCCGAGGTCCACCACCGCGGCGAACGCCCCGCGGTCGAAGAGCGCCGGCGTGTTGGTGAACGCCCGGGGCGCGTACGCGACTACGGCCCGCTTGCCCGAGCCGGTCACACACACGTTGCCGATCCAGGCGTCGGCCTCGAACCCGTCCTCCCGCAGCGCGGCGACCTCGCGCCACTGGTACGCCTTGGCACTGTCGGCGACCAGGACGTGCAGGCCCCGGGAGTCGCCGACCACGGTGACGGCCCGGTCCTTCGAGGTGCGCCAGTCCTTGGGCAGCGTGCTGTCGGGCCGTTCCACCTTCGGCGGATGGGTCTGCGCCGGACCGGGCGGGGCCGGATCCTGACCGGCCCTCGCGGGCTCGCCCGGTGCGGACACCGCCGGGTCGGCGTCTGCGGCGGCGGAGGCGGCCCAGGCGGGTCCCGACGGCAGCAGGGCGACTGTCACGGCCGTGATCGCCGCGGCCGACCATCTCTTACGGACTCTGCGTCTCATCCAGCTTCTCCTGAAGTGGGAAAGAGCTTTTCTACGGCAATGGGGCGCAGGCAAATGTGCCATGCGCCCCAGCCGGGCAGATCCGTGTCGGTGCAGCTGGCGTGAATACGCCGTCAGCCGATTTCCAGCAGTCCGAGTTCCTGGGCCCTGGCGCCCAGGGCGACCCGTCCCGTGGCCCCCACCCGAAGCATCAGGCCCTGTACTCGGCGTTGTACCGTGCGATACCCCATATTCAGACGCCGGGCAATTGTCGCGTCGTCAAGACCTGAATACATCATATTGAGGATCTTGCTCTCGATTTCAGTTATCTCCAGCACCTCAGGCAATGTCATGCGCCCCCGTCAAACGGTCCCATCACATTGTGTACACCTTATGAAAAATTCGAGGAAAGCGGAAGCAGAATAAATCTCGCCAAGTTGGCCAATACGGTGCAAGGTAGGTGGCGTGATCACGCCAAACCGGCTGTTCGGCTGACCTGAAACATGCGGTCGCCCCTAGGGTCACCGCATGCATATGGTCAAAAAGGCCTTGGTCGGCCTCCCTGCCGCGCTGGCGCTTCTGCTGGGCGCCCCGGGAGCCGCCCAGGCGGACGACGGATACGTCCACTGCAACGCGTCGAGCAACGACGCGGGCGGTGACGACTGCACGGTCAGCTTCCGCGACGAGAGGAACGTCCTGGTCAGCGAGGCCGTGTTCGTGGCCCACGGGGAGCACCTGTACCTGCGTGACCACAAGGCGGACGGCCGCGGGATCGTCGTGGAGATCGGCGCCCTGTCGCGCTGGTGGGCCAACACCAAGGGCGGGGGAACCGTGGTGGAGGTGCCGCTGCCCGACATCACCGAGGGGCAGACGCTGGCCCTCAAGGTCTGCCAGACCGATGACGGCAATTGGCTCAACTGCACCATCGCCTATCCGACCGCCTGACCTGTCCGCTGAATTGTCCAAGGAGGAGAAAATGCGTCGGTATCAGAGGGCTCTGTTCACGGTGGGCACCGCGGCCGCGGTCACGGCCATGATGAGCACCAATGCCTGGGCTGGGCGGGACTGCCACACCAGCGCCAAGAACTACTACGCGTCCATGGTGTCCTTCACCGCCGACGGGGAAAAGGTGAACATCCTCGACCACGAAGGCGACGGGCATTCGGCGGTCGCCATTGTCGACGTCCACAACGACGTTCACGGCGGCACGTTCGAGAGCTACACGCTGTGGAACTACAAGGGCAAGGGCACGGGATTGCTCTACGACCTGGAAATCAAGGAGGGCACCCCTGTCGTCCTCACGGGATGCGTGGGTGAGTACGGCGACAAGAAGGTGATCTGGAGCTCGTGCGGCAGCCCGGCCGACGGGATCGCCTGACGGCACCAGGGTCACGTGGCAGGGGCCCGGCACATGCCGGGCCCCTGCCGTGTCACGACTGTTCTGTCACGTCAGTCGTGTCACGTCCAGGTGCGGGCGAACTCGTTCATCTTGTCGTAGCTGTCCCAGATGATCCCCTCGGTGGGGGAGCCCTTCCAGTCGCCGACGTAGCAGCGCAGGGTCACATGGTGGTCCTCGGCGAACTCGAGGTCCTTGTCACGGGTGGTGCCGTTGCCTTCGCTGTTCCAGTAGTAGTACGTCCCGTACCCCTCGACGCTGAGCTGCGCGACGATGGAGTGCCCGTCGGCGTCCAGGTCCTTGATGATGAGGTGCTCGCCGTAGGGCCGGAACTCGCAGTAGCCGACCTGGTTCCAGCCCGTGTAGATGCCCGCGTTCGCGTTGTCGGCCTGGGCGGAGGACGAGGTGAGGCCGACCACGGTGCTCAGGGCGGCAAGAGTGGTGGCGATTCTGGCTGTTCGGCGCACGGTCGCTTCCTTGTGGACGGGGACAACGGTCAGCGCCCCTGAGCGGGGCGCACGTGAATATGGCACGGGCCGCCGCGCGGAGAGGGTCCTTGTCGGCCAACTGGCGCGAATACGCCAGGGCCGCCGAACGCCGGCGAGGAGATCGCCGTACGCGTTCAGCGGCCCTGGACGGTCCCTGCGTCAGCCCCGCCCGCCGTTGTTGCCGTTGTTGCCCCCGGTCTGGCCCTGGAACCAGTTCTCCGGGATGGAGAAGGTCGGGTTCGGGAAGGTGCCGCCGTTCCCGCCGCCGTCGGTGCCACCGTCGGCCTGGCCGCCGTTGTCGCCGTTGTCCCCGTCGTTGTCGCCGTTCCCGTTTCCGTTCCCATTGCCGTTCCCGTTGCCGTCGCCGCGGCCGTTGTCGGGGTTGGGGTTGGGGTTCGGGATGGGGACGATGTTGAAGGTCTCCACCGGCTTGCCCTCCAGGGCGCCGCTGACGGCGTCACGCCAGATCGGACCGGGGGTGTCACCGCCGTAGACCTCGCCGTGGTAGACGCCGCCGATGCGGATGTCGGTCATCTCGACGTTCTGCATGGCGCTGCCGACCCAGACCGCGCCCGAGATGTTCGGCGTGTAGCCGACGAACCAGGCGTTCTTGCGGGAGTCGGTGGTACCGGTCTTGCCGGCGCTCTGGCGGCCGTCCGTCAGACCCGCCTCCTTACCGGTACCGGAGTCGACCACACCGCGCAGGAGCGTGTTGATCGTGTCCGCGGTCTTCTCGCTCATCGCCCGCGAGCACGTCGACTTCGGCACCTCCAGCGACTTCCGCTCGTCCCCGGCCTTCCGCGTGATCGACTCGATGGCGACCGGGGAGCAGTACATGCCGCGGGCGGCGAAGGTCGCGTACGCGTTGGCCATCGTCAGCGGGGAGAGGCCGATCGCGCCCAGCGCGATCGAGGGCGTCTCGGGCAGCTTGTCGCCGTTGCCCTGCCGCACATGCAGGCCGTCGGTCATCTTCATGACCGGGCACAGCCCGATGTCGGAGATCATCTGCACGAAGTAGGTGTTGACCGACAGCTCCATGGCCTTCTGGAGCCGGTACGGGCCCTTCTCCGAGTCGGCCTCGTTCTCCAGCTTCTCCTGGCGGGTGTTCACCCACGGCGAGCTGTCGCACGTCTGGACCGGGCTCGGGTACTGCATCTGGTACGGCGACGAGTACTCCTGCGACGCCGGCCGGCCCTCCTCCAGCGCGGCCGCCGCCACGAAGGGCTTGAACGTCGAACCGGTCGGGAAGCCGAAGTTGGAGCCGCCGTAGGCCGCGTCGACCGAGAAGTTGTACTCGGTCTCGTTCTTTCCGTAGCCGTACGGCTTCGACTGGCCCATCGCGAGGATCTTGCCGGTGCCGGGCTCGACGAGCGTGGACGCCGCGGCGACCTTGTCGTCCTTGTAGACGTGGTCCTTGAGGGACTCCTCGACCGAGTTCTGCGACTGCGGGTCGAGCGTCGTACGGATCGTCAGACCGCCCTGGTTCCAGATCTTCGCCCGGTCCTCCTTGGTCTTGCCGAAGACCGGGTTGCTCTTGAAGACGCGCTCGACGTACTTGCAGAAGAAGCTGGCGCCCTGGACGGCCGTGATGCAGCCGTTGCGGGGCTGGCTCACCTTCAGGCCCAGCGGCTGCTTCGTCGCCTCGGCGGCCTCGGTCCGGGAGACGTCACCGACCTCGGCCATGCGCTGGAGCACGATGTTGCGCCGCTTGGTGGCCTCCGCCTCGTCGTTGACCGGGTCGTACCGGCTGGGCGACTGGACGATGCCCGCGAGCAGCGCCGACTCGGCGAGGGTGAGGTCCTTGGCGTGCTTGGAGAAATAGCGCTGGGCGGCCGCCTCGACGCCGTAGGCCTGCTGGCCGAAGAACGTGATGTTCAGGTAGTTCTCGAGGATCCTCTTCTTGCCGAGCTCCTCCTCGACCTGGATCGCGTACTTCAGCTCCTTGATCTTGCGGCCGAGGGTCTGCTGGGTGGCCTGCGCGACCTTCGTCGGGTCGTCGCCGGCCTCCTCCACGAAGACGTTCTTCACGTACTGCTGGGTGAGCGTCGAGGCGCCCTCCGCGACCCCGCCGCTCTGCGCGTTCTTGTTGAGCGCCCGCAGGACGCCCTTCAGGTCGATCGCGCCGTGCTGGTAGAAGCGCGAGTCCTCGATCGCGACGATCGCCTTCTGCATGTACGGCGAGACGTCCTTGAGGCCGACCACCGTGCGGTCACGCGAGTAGACCGTGGCGATCTGGCCGCCCTTGGCGTCGAGGATCGTGGTGCGCTGGCTCAGCGGGGGCGTCTTGAGGTTGGCCGGGAGCTCGTCGAAGCTCTCCACCGATCCCTTGGCCGCGAGGCCGAGTGCCCCGGCCGCGGGCAGGGCGATGCCGGCCATCACGGCTCCCGCGAGCACACTGACACCGAGGAACTTGGCGGCCTGCTGCGTGGAGGACAGGCCTCCGCCCGAGCGCTTGTTTGGCATGAGGGCAGCCTAATCCGTAGTCATGAACGTTCCGAAGGAGCGAGGGTCCTCGGGAGGTTCCCGTACCGGGATCGTGACGTCGGACGTGGTCTGCGTCACTCGTGCCCGGCTCACGGCCCGCCCGGCCCGCGGCCCGTTTGGGCGGCTGTGCGAAGGCAGGGCAAAGGTGAGTCCAAGGCAGGGCAAGGTCGACCGCCTACCTTCTCAATCGCCGGACACGCGTGAAGGCCTTGGCCTAAGCTGCTCTCAACTGTCACAGCAGTAGGGCCACGTATCAATACGTCCGGCGACCCCGAATCGTTCCGGAGGTTCCCCAACTTTTTTGGTGGGGGCGTGTCCGAATCCGCCTCGTGTGTCATCAGGTGCCCGTTGTGACGCAACACAACTGTCCCGGTTTGCCGGGATAATCACGCATGTCGCCAGGTCACTCCCCCGGGTGATCTGCCGCTTACGCATAGTCCGTTCGGGCCATTCAAGATTGGGCCCGAAGGGGGTGTTGCGCTGTGCCCACCTTCCGTAACGTCCTCAACTGGCGGCGGTGAATATGCCGCTGCCGCCGTGGGGGAGCCTCGATTCGGGAGAGGACGGCGCCGGTATGGGCTGGGTAACCGACTGGAGTGCGCAGGCGGCCTGCCGCACTACCGATCCGGATGAACTGTTTGTTCAGGGAGCAGCGCAGAACAGGGCCAAGGCGGTGTGTACCGGCTGCCCGGTGCGCACGGAGTGCCTGGCCGATGCGCTGGACAACCGCGTCGAGTTCGGCGTGTGGGGAGGGATGACGGAGCGGGAGCGCCGCGCACTGCTGCGCAGGCGGCCGACTGTCACTTCATGGCGCCGACTCCTGGAGACCGCGCGCACGGAATACGAGCGGGGGGCCGGGATTCTGCCCCTCGATGACGACGAGGTGTACGAGAACTATGCGGCGGTGAGCTGAGGGGTCCGGGGTACGGCGGAGTTCGGCGGGGTCCGGAGTACGGCTCTCCAGGCCCCTGGCAGGGGCTTCGGCCCATGTGTCCGCCGCGGTTCTTCAGAGGCCTCAGCTGTTCAGTGGGCTCAGCTGTTCAGTGGGCTCGGCTCAGGCGTCGGTCTCCGGCAGTTCCGGACGCCCCGCCGCGAGCCGGTCACCGATGTCCCGCAGTCCCGCGAGGTCGTGGACATCGCCGGGCAGCGCGGCCACTTCGGCCACCGCCACCTCCGGGTGGAGCGCGGTGAAGCGGTCACGCGTGCGCTGCTCGCGGGAGAGCAGTCGCATACGGTCGGCGTGCAGCCTCAGCAGGCCTGCGGTGAGTTGTTCGACGCTGCGGTCCGGGGCGACGGGGGAGTCGGGCTCGGACGCGGGCTCGGACGTGGGACCGGGCTCGGACGCGGGAGATTCTGAGACTGCGGCTGGTTCTGAACTGCCGTACGTGTCGGGAGAGTTACGAAGTCCAGCTTTCCCGCCGTCCTGATCGACAATGCGGGGCTCTTCAAGATTTTCCGCGGCGGCGAGTGCCCGCTCGGCCGACAGCCGGGCGGCGCCGCTGCCGTGGACCCGGTTGAGCACCAGACCCGCCAGCGGCATGTCCTCCGCCGCCAGCCGCTCCACGAAGTACGCGGCCTCCCGCAGCGCGTCCCGCTCCGGCGCCGCCACCACCAGGAACGCCGTACCGGGCGCCTGGAGCAGCTTGTACGTCGCGTCCGCCCGGGTGCGGAATCCGCCGAACGTCGTGTCCATCGCGGCCACGAAGGTCTGCACGTCCTTGAGCAGCTGACCGCCCAGCAGCTTGCCCAGGGTGCCCGTCATCATCGACATCCCGACGTTCAGGAACTTCATCCCCGCGCGTCCGCCCAGCTTGGCCGGGGCGGTCAGCAGCCGGATCAGCCGGCCGTCGAGGAAGGATCCGAGCCGCTTCGGCGCGTCCAGGAAGTCGAGGGCGGAGCGGGACGGCGGTGTGTCGACGACGATCAGGTCCCATTCGTCGCGCGCTCGCAGCTGCCCGAGCTTCTCCATCGCCATGTACTCCTGCGTGCCCGCGAAGCCCGCCGAGAGTGACTGGTAGAACGGGTTGCCCAGGATCGCGGCCGCCCGCTCGCGGTCCGCGTGCGCCTCGACGATCTCGTCGAACGTGCGCTTCATGTCGAGCATCATCGCGTGCAGTTCGCCGCTCGCGGAGTCGTCGAGGCCCTTCACCCGGCGCGGCACATTGTCCAGCGAGTCGATGCCCATCGACTGGGCGAGCCGACGGGCCGGGTCGATGGTGAGCACGACGACCTTGCGGCCCCGCTCGGCTGCCCTGAGGCCCAGCGCCGCCGCGGTGGTCGTCTTGCCGACCCCGCCCGAGCCGCAGCACACCACGATGCGGGTCTTCGCGTCGTCGATCAGGGGGTCGAGGTCGAGTGTGCGGGTGGGGGAGAGGTGGTGGCGGGGGTTGTCGGTGGTGTCGCGTGTGCTGTGCTGGGGGTGGCGGGGGTTGTCGGTGGGTTGGCGGGTGCTGTCCGTGGTCTGGCGGGTCTCCTGGGTCGGGTCCGGACTCATGACATCCCCTGTTCCCGCAGTTCGGTGGCGAGTTCGTACAGGCCCGCCAGGTCCATGCCCTCGGCGAGCAGCGGCAGTTCGTGCAGCGGCAGGCCCAGCTCGCCCAGGACGGCCCGCTGCTCGTGCTCCAGGGTGTACCGCTCGGCGTACTCCTCGGCCTGGACGAGGAGCGGGTCCACCAGCCGCTCGGCCCGGCCACCGCGCCGGGCCCCGCCGAGCCCCGCGGCGGACAGGGACTGTGCGAGGGAGGAACGAGCCGTGCCCCGCACGAGTTCCAGATCGGTCGCGTCCAACACCTCCGGCCGCACCATGTTCACCATGATCCGGCCCACCGGGAGCCGGGCCGCCCGTAGCTCGGCGATGCCGTCCGCGGTCTCCTGGACGGGCATCTCCTCCAGGAGCGTTACCAGGTGGACGGCCGTCTCGGACGACTTCAGCACCCGCATGACCGCCTGCGCCTGGTTGTGTATCGGGCCGATCTTGGCGAGCCCCGCGACCTCGTCGTTGACGTTCAGGAAGCGGGTGATACGGCCCGTGGGGGGTGCGTCCATGACCACGTAGTCGTAGGCGAACCGGCCCGACTTGTCCTTTCGGCGGACCGCCTCGCACGCCTTGCCCGTCAGGAGGACGTCCCTGAGGCCGGGGGCGATGGTGGTCGCGAAGTCGATCGCACCCAGCTTTTTGAGCGCCCTGCCGGCCCCGCCCAGCTTGTAGAACATCTGGAGGTAGTCCAGAAGGGCCAGTTCGGGGTCGATGGCCAGTGCGTACACCTCCCCGCCCCCGGGAGCGACGGCGATCTTCCGCTCCTCATAAGGCAGCGCTTCCGTTTCGAAGAGCTGCGCGATGCCCTGGCGGCCCTCCACCTCGACGAGAAGCGTGCGCTTCCCCTCGGTGGCGAGAGCCAACGCGAGAGCCGCGGCGACCGTGGTCTTTCCGGTCCCGCCCTTGCCGCTGACGACCTGAAGCCTGCTCACGTATTCGAGCGTAACCAGTTGGCGGCCGGGCTAAGCAGGAGGCTGTGGATAACGGGGGCGTGGGGTGGGTGTGGGCAGCGGCTAAAGTCGGCCGCATGACCAAGAAGTGGGAATACTCGACCGTGCCGCTGCTCGTCCACGCCACGAAGCAGATTCTGGACACCTGGGGCGAGGACGGGTGGGAGCTCGTGCAGGTCGTGCCCGGGCCGAACAACCCCGAGCAGCTCGTCGCCTACCTCAAGCGGGAGAAGGCGTGAGCGGGGCGGTCGAGGCGCGGCTGGCCGAGCTGGGGCTGACGCTGCCGGAGGTTGTGCCTCCGCTTGCCGCGTATCAGCCTGCCGTGCTCAGTGGGGTGTACGTGTACACGGCCGGGCAGCTTCCGATGGTGGAGGGCAAGCTGCCTGTCACCGGGAAGGTGGGGGCGGAGGTCACGCCGGAGGAGGCCAAATCGCTGGCGCGTACGTGTGCGCTGAACGCTCTGGCCGCAGTGAAGTCCGTCGCCGGTGATCTGGACCGGATCGCTCGTGTTGTGAAGGTCGTGGGGTTCGTCGCCTCGGCCTCCGACTTCACGGGGCAGCCGGGGGTGGTGAACGGCGCGAGCGAGCTTCTCGCCGAGGTGCTGGGCGAGAAGGGCGTCCACGCGCGCAGCGCGGTGGGGGTGGCTGTGCTGCCGCTGGATGCGCCGGTCGAGGTCGAGGTGCAGGTGGAGCTGGCCGGGGCGTGATGCCTCGCGGCGCGCTGTGCGGGTCCGGTGGGGGTGTCTGTAGCGCCCAGGGCTGTGTGGTGGGTCGGGGCCGGGTCGGGGGGTGTCCGTCCTCGGTCCGGCGGTGCTGTGTCTCCTAGAGGTGCTGCGTGTTGGACGCCGGCCGCTGCGGGCGGACACCCCCCGCCCCGTCCCCTTACCGCCGTGGGCGGCTGAGACGCCCCGGCGAACGGTGCCTTCTCAACATCGGCGGCTGTCCCACCTAAGGGGCGCGGGGAACTGCGCGACCAGCCACAACGAACCCGCACCCGCCATACGACCGAACAAGACACCCCAGACGGCGAAACCCGCACGGCCTGCCCTACGGCAACCGCGGCTTGCCTTCTTTTAGGGGCGCGGGGAACTGCGCGACAAGCCACGACGGACCCGCAGCCGCCCTACGACCGAACAAGGCACCCCAGACGGCGAAACCCGCACGTCCACCCCACGGCAACTGCGGCTCCCCCAGGGGCGCGGGGAACTGCGCGACCAGCCCCCACCCACCCGCCCACGACACACAACCTGACACGGCCCCCCAAGCGGAGTTAGCCTCCGGCCATGGCAAACGGGCAGTGGTACCCCCCGGAGTGGCCGGACCGCATCCGTGCCCTGGCGAGCGGGACTCTCACACCGGCGGCCCCCAGGCGCGCGGCCACGGTGATGCTCCTGAAGGACGGCGAGAGCGGCCCCCTCGTGCACATGCTGCGCAGACGCGCGTCCATGGCCTTCGCCGGAGGGGCGTACGCGTATCCGGGCGGCGGAGTGGATCCCCGGGACGACGAGCGTCACGTCGGCTGGGCGGGCCCCACGCGCGCGTGGTGGGCGAAGAGGCTGGGTGTGGAGGAGACGACGGCGCAGGCGATCGTGTGCGCGGCCGTGCGGGAGACGTACGAGGAGGCGGGGGTCCTGCTCGCGGGCCCGGCGGCGGACTCCGTGGTGGGGGACACGACGGGTGAGGACTGGGAGGCCGATCGGGCCGCTCTGGTCGGCCGTGAGCTGTCCTTCGCGGAGTTTCTGGACCGGCGAGGGCTGGTGCTCCGTTCGGACCTCCTGGGGGCCTGGACACGCTGGATCACGCCGGAGTTCGAGCCGCGCCGTTATGACACGTGGTTCTTCGTGGCCGCGCTCCCGGAGGGGCAGCGCACGCGCAACGCCTCCACGGAGGCCGATCGCACGGTGTGGATCCGGCCGAGGGAGGCGGCGGTGTCGTACGACGAGGGCGACCTGCTGATGATGCCGCCCACCATCGCGACCCTGCGCCAGCTGATCCCGTACGCCACGGCCGCTGAGGCGCTCGCCGCGGCCCCTGAGCGTGATCTGACGCCGGTGCTGGCGCGGGCCCGTCTGGAGGGCGACGAGATCGTTCTGTCCTGGCCGGGCCACGACGAGTTCACCAAGCACGTCCCGAACGATTCTCCGACGGGTGGAGCCTCCGCATGACCGACGCCGCAGCCCTGCCCGGCCAGCCACGGGGCGGGGTCCTCTCGGGCCCCGCCACCCCGCGGGCCGTCAACGTTCTCGCGCCCAACGCCTCGGCGATGACGCTGGACGGGACGAACACCTGGATCCTGGCCGAGCCCGACGCGGACCTGGCCGTCGTGGTCGATCCGGGGCCGCTGGACGAGGCGCATCTGCGGCATGTCGTCGATACGGCGGAGAAGGCCGGCAGGCGCGTCGTCCTGACCCTGTTGACGCACGGGCATCCGGACCACGCCGAGGGCGCCGCCCGGTTCGCCGAGCTGACGGGCACGAAGGTGCGGGCGCTGGATCCCGCGCTGCGGCTGGGCGACGAGGGGCTGGGTGCCGGGGACGTGGTGGAGGTCGGCGGGCTGGAGCTGAGGGTCGTCCCGACGCCCGGCCACACCGCCGACTCCCTGTGCTTCCACCTGCCGGCGGACCAGGCGGTGCTGACCGGTGACACGATCCTGGGGCGCGGTACGACGGTCGTGGCGCACCCCGACGGCCGTCTCGGCGACTACCTGGACTCACTGCGGCGCCTCAGGTCGCTCACGGTCGACGACGGCGTGCACACCGTGCTCCCGGGCCACGGGCCCGTCCTGGAGGACGCCCAGGGCGCCGTGGAGTTCTACCTCGCCCACCGCGCGCACCGCCTCGCCCAGGTCGAGACCGCCGTGGAGGGCGGCTGCCGGACGTCCGCCGAGGTCGTGGCGCACGTGTACCACGACGTGGACCGCTCCCTCTGGCCCGCCGCGGAGCTGTCGGTGCGGGCACAGGTGGAGTACCTGGAGGAGCACGGCCTCATCTGACGACCTCGTCCCGGGGGCGGCAGGACAGCCCCCAGGACGCTCAGCGGGACCGCTTGGCCAGCCGCTCGACGTCCAGCAGGATCACGGCCCGCGCCTCCAGGCGGAGCCAACCGCGCTGGGCGAAGTCGGCGAGGGCCTTGTTGACCGTCTCGCGGGACGCGCCGACCAACTGGGCCAGTTCCTCCTGGGTGAGGTCGTGGACGACGTGGATGCCCTCCTCGGACTGCACGCCGAAGCGGCGGGAGAGGTCCAGCAGGGCGCGGGCCACGCGGCCGGGGACGTCCGAGAAGACGAGGTCGGACATCGCGTCGTTGGTGCGGCGCAGTCGGCGGGCGACGGCGCGCAGCAGCGCGGTGGCCACCTCGGGGCGGGCGTTCAGCCAGGGCTGGAGGTCGCCGTGGCCGAGGCCGAGCAGCTTGACCTCGGTCAGCGCGGTGGCGGTCGCCGTGCGCGGGCCCGGGTCGAAGAGGGACAGCTCTCCGATGAGTTCGCCGGGGCCGACGACGGCCAGCATGTTCTCGCGCCCGTCGGGGGATGTGCGGTGGAGCTTGACCTTGCCCTCGGTGACGACGTAGAGCCGGTCGCCCGGATCGCCCTCATGGAAGAGGGAGTCGCCACGCGCAAGAGTCACCTCACTCATGGAGGCGCGCAGTTCCGCGGACTGCTCGTCGTCGAGTGCCGCGAAGAGCGGGTTGCGCCGCAGAACGTCGTCCACGAGTTCTCTCCTTGTCGACCTGCTCAGGGGATCTTGTTCCCCTTGGTACAGGGGACCACGGTGCCCATTTTGCCGGACGGTCCAAACAGTGTGATCTGTCACAAGGATGCCGCACACCTGTGCCGGGGTAAGCGGCAGGGGGCCAATTGGGGGCCGATCTTCGGGGTCCGGGGCGGATGTCAGTGCCGGGCTCTAGGCTGGCCGGGTGTCCAAATCGCCGGTGAGAGCACAGGCCAAGGGGGCTGGACGGGTGGTTGTACGTCGAGATTCCGCTGTGGGCGAACAGGACCCCGGTGGCGGAAAGAAAACGGCAAAAGCGACAAAGAAGGCTGCGGTGGAAGACGGTCCGGCGAAGAGGGTCACGGCGAAGCAGACCTCGGCGAAGAAGACTCCGGCGAAGAAGGCCGTGGTGAAGAAGGCCGCCGCGTTGAAGAAGGCGGTCGTCGCTCCGAAGAAGGCCGCCGCCCCGGTGAAGAAGGCGACCCCGGTCAAGCCCGTCGCCGTGGCGTCCCCGAGGAGCGAGTCGCACACCGCCCTCGTCCGCCGAGCCCGCCGTATCAACCGCGAACTCGCGGAGGTCTACCCGTACGCCCACCCCGAGTTGGACTTCGAGAACTCCTTCCAGCTGGTCGTCGCGACGGTCCTGTCCGCCCAGACCACCGACCTGAGGGTCAATCAGACGACGCCCGCGCTCTTCGCCAAGTACCCCACCCCGGAGGACCTGGCCGTCGCCGACCCGGAGGAGGTCGAGGAGATCCTGCGGCCCACCGGGTTCTTCCGCGCCAAGACCAAGTCGGTCATAGGGCTGTCGAAGGCCCTGGTGGAGAACTTCGGCGGTGAGGTCCCCGGGCGACTTGAGGACCTCGTCAAGCTGCCCGGAGTCGGGCGCAAGACCGCCTTCGTCGTCCTCGGCAACGCCTTCGGGCGGCCGGGCATCACCGTCGACACGCACTTCCAGCGGCTGGTGCGGCGCTGGCAGTGGACCACCGAGACCGAGCCCGACAAGATCGAGGCCGCCATAGGGGCGCTCTTCCCCAAGAGCGACTGGACGATGCTCTCGCATCACGTGATCTTCCACGGGCGCCGTATCTGCCACGCCCGCAAGCCCGCCTGTGGCGCCTGCCCCATCGCCCCGCTCTGCCCGGCGTACGGCGAGGGCGAGACGGACCCGGACAAAGCCGCCAAGCTCCTCAAGTACGAGAAGGGCGGCTTCCCGGGCCAGCGTCTGAAGCCCCCGCAGGCCTATCTGGACGCCGGCGGGAAACCCGCTCCGCCGCTGGGCGCCGGATGAGTCACGCGGCGACACGCCGTTGGGTACGTTCACAGGAACGATCTCGGGGGTGGCGGGCGTTGGACCGGGCAGGACGACGGGGGTGGAGATGACGCGCGTGAGCAAGACACAGGGCGGGCCGGTGACGCTCAGCAAGGCGGGCCTGCCGGCCTGGCTGGATCCGGTGGTGCACGCCGTGGAGACGGTCGAGCCGTTGCAGCTCAGCCGCTTCCTGCCGCCCGAGGACGGGGCAGGGCGGCAGTCCGCCGTGCTGGTCCTGTTCGGTGAGGGCGCGTGCGGCCCCGAGCTGCTGCTCATGGAGCGGGCGAGCTCCCTGCGGTCGCACGCCGGCCAGCCCGCCTTCCCCGGAGGCGCCCTCGACCCGGAGGACGGTGATCCGAAGGGTGACGGGCCGCTTCGGGCCGCTCTGCGCGAGGCCGAGGAGGAGACCGGGCTCGACCCGTCCGGCGTCCAGCTCTTCGGCGTGCTGCCCAAGCTGTACATCCCGGTCAGCGGCTTCGTCGTGACCCCCGTGCTGGGCTGGTGGCGCGAGCCCAGCCCGGTCGGCGTCGTCGACCCGAACGAGACCGCCCGCGTCTTCACGGTCCCCGTGTCCGATCTCACGGACCCCGGCAACCGCGCCACCACCGTTCACCCCAGCGGTCACCGAGGTCCGGCATTCCTGGTCGAATCCGCCCTCGTGTGGGGCTTCACCGCCGGAATCATCGACCGCCTGCTCCACTACTCGGGCTGGGAGCGTCCCTGGGACCGGGACAACCATGTCCCCCTCGACTGGCGTGCGTGACAGGGTGAACTTCGTGCCGTGTCTTCCCGGGGGACACTGTGTCCGATTGCCGCTGCACGGCGGATCGGACTCCCGGCCGACCTGTGATGAGCGTGAAGTGACGAGGCGAGGCTTGAACCGGTGAACGTGCTGGACATCCTGTTGCTGGTCGCCGCCGTGTGGTTCGCGATCGTGGGCTATCGCCAGGGCTTCGTCGTCGGCATCCTGTCGGTGATCGGCTTCCTGGGCGGCGGCCTCGTCGCGGTCTACCTGCTGCCCGTCATCTGGGACGCGCTGACCGACAAGGCCGAGGTCGGCACGACCGCCGCCGTCGTCGCGGTCGTCGTCGTCATCGTCTGCGCCTCCGTCGGCCAGGCCCTGACCACCCATCTCGGCAACAAACTGCGCCGGTACATCACCTGGTCCCCGGCCCGCGCGCTGGACGCCACCGGCGGCGCCCTCGTCAACGTCGTCGCGATGCTCCTGGTCGCCTGGCTGATCGGCTCCGCGCTCGCGCAGACCACGTTGCCCACCCTGGGCAAGGAGGTCCGCAACTCGAAGCTGCTGCTCGGCGTGCAGGAGGTGCTGCCCACCGCGGCCGACACCTGGTTCAAGGACTTCACCTCGGTCCTCGCGCAGAACGGCTTCCCCCAGGTCTTCAGCCCGTTCTCGAACGAGCCGATCAAGGAGGTCGAGCCCCCGGACCCGGCTCTCGCGAACAGCGCCGTCGCCACCCGCGCCCAGCGCTCCATCGTCAAGGTCATGGGCACCGCCCAGAGCTGCGGCAAGGTCCTGGAGGGCACCGGCTTCGTCTTCGGCGACCGCCGCGTCATGACCAACGCGCATGTCGTCGGCGGCGTCGACGAGCCCACCGTCCAGATAGGCGGAGAGGGCAGGAAGTACGACGCCACGGTCGTCCTCTACGACTGGCAGCGCGACATCGCCGTCCTCGACGTACCCGATCTGGACGCGCCCGCGCTGCGGTTCACCACCGATGACGCGGCCAGCGGCGACGGCGCGATCGTCGCGGGATTCCCGGAGAACGGGGCATATGACGTGCGCGCCGCGCGCGTGCGCGGGCGCATCACGGCCAGCGGTCCGGACATCTACCACCGCGGCACGGTCCGTCGCGATGTGTACTCCCTCTACGCGACCGTCCGCCAGGGCAACTCCGGCGGCCCGCTGCTCACCCCCGACGGGAAGGTGTACGGCGTGGTCTTCGCGAAGTCCCTGGACAGCGCCGAGACGGGCTACGCACTCACCGCGGACGAGATCCAGCAGGACATCGCCAAGGGGCGCACCGCGAACCAGCAGGTGGACAGCGACAGCTGCGCACTGTGAACCCCGGATTCAAGAACCCGCGGTTCAGGAGGGGTGCGAAAAAAAGGGGGGCGCGTCAGCCTCGGGGATGACGCAGGCGTACCGAGACCCAGCGGGCCCGGCGGCGCAGGATGCGCGGGATGCCCACCCGGAGGTCCGTGCCGCCCGCAAGCTGCGGGGCACCGCCTCGTTGGTGGGAGCTCAGGCCTCCGGCCGAGCGTCGGTTGCGTGCTGCGTCACTGTAGTCGTGCGTCCAGCCCATACCCCGACGTGTGCCCCTGCCCCAAGGTCGATAACCACCCCCAGGGCCCCCAATTGGCCTATGCGGCAGGCAATTGGCTGTTCGTAGTACAGCTGTTCAGGGTTGGAATACCGGGGTCGGGCACCAGGCGCAGCGGAACGGTCACCGACCGGGTCGATCAGCGGTCGGATTCGGTCACTGGTCGGGTTCGGTCACCGGTCGGGTTCCGGGTCCTTCAGCCAGTTGATCAGCTCGGTGGAGAAGGCGACCGGGTCCTCCTCGTGCGGGAAGTGTCCGAGCCCGTCGAACAGCCGCCAGCGGTACGGCGCTTCGACGTACTCCCCGGAGCCGGCCGCGCTGCGGGTGCGCATCACGGGGTCGAGCGAGCCGTGGAGATGGAGGGTCGGCACCCGCACCGGGCGCTTCATCCGCCGGTTGAACTGGATGCCGTCCGGACGGGCCATGGAGCGGACCATCCAGCGGTACGGCTCGACCGAACAGTGCGCGGTCGACGGGATGAGGATCGCCCGGCGGTACGTCTCCACCGCCTCGTCGTCCGGCAGGCGCGGCCCCGACCAGTCCCGGATGAGACGGGCGACGAGCGCGCCGTCGTCCGCGGTCAGCTGCCGCTCGGGCACCCAGGGGCGCTGGAACCCCCAGATGTAGGACCCGGCGCGCGTCTGCTTGACGTCGGAGAGCATCGCCGAGCGCCAGCGCCGGGGGTGCGGCATCGAGGCGACGGTGAGCCGTCGTACGAGCTTCGGGCGCATCGCGGCCGCCGTCCACGCCAGATAGCCGCCCAGGTCGTGGCCGACCAGCGCGGCGTCCGGCTCGCCGAGGGAGCGGATCACGCCGGTGATGTCGAGGGCGAGGTTGGCCGGGTCGTACCCGCGCGGAGTGCGGTCGCTGCCGCCGACACCGCGCAGGTCCATGGCCACGGCCCGGAAGCCCGCGTCGGCGAGTGCCGGGAGCTGGTGCCGCCAGGTCCACCAGAACTGCGGGAAGCCGTGCAGCAGCAGCACCAGCGGCCCGTCGCCCAGCTCGGCGATGTGGAAGCGCGCCCCGTTGGCGGCGACCTCCCGGTGGGTCACCTTTCTCCCGCCCGGGAGGACGTCCGGTCGTACGACCGAAGCGGGCTGGGCCAAAGGTGTGGCGGGATCCGTCATGACGACGAGCGTGCCACAGCCTCGATGGCCTTCGCGTCCCGGACCCGCTCCTCCAGCACCTTGTTGTCGGACCGCGGGTGCGGCTTGGCGTTCTGGAGGACGCCCGCCGTCTCCTTCATGGAGGCGGCGACCTTCTGCGGGCCCTTGCCCTTCTTCGCCTTCTTGGCGAAGACGACGCCGATCAGGCCGAGGAGGAGGGCGATCAGGACGTTCGCCGCGAAGGACAGCAGGAAGCACCAGCCGAGGTTCCAGCCGCCCTCGCCGTTGTGACCGCCTGTCCAGGCCTGGATGCCGTACGCCAGGGCGAAGTTCAGCATCGGCAGGGAGAACACGAGGATCGCGCCCGCCACGGTGAACGCGCCGCCGCTCGTGGCGCCCCGCTTCA
This sequence comes from Streptomyces lincolnensis, assembly GCF_001685355.1. GTDB lineage: Bacteria > Actinomycetota > Actinomycetes > Streptomycetales > Streptomycetaceae > Streptomyces > Streptomyces lincolnensis. The sequence goes on from NZ_CP016438.1 coordinate 5,589,307, forward strand.
CGTCCTGCTTGAGCTGTGCCTTCGCCAGGGCGATCTCGTCGTGCACCAGTGCGGACATCTCGGTCGTCGCCGAGGCGAACAACTGGCCGATACTGCGTTCGGCGCCGACCGGGCTGCCGTCGGGTGCGCTCATCGCGGTCTCCCTACTTCCGACCAAGTGCGTATGGTCTTGTCTTTTGTACCGTCCCGTCAGATCATGCCGGACGGTCGTCCTCATCGCTTGCCCCGCCCGCCACTTCGGCAAGCGGGTCGCGCTCGGCGGCCTTCCGTTCGGCGATCCGGCGGTGCTCGGCGGCCTTGTGCTCGTAGATCTCGGCCATCCTCAGGTGGTACGCCGGATCATCCTCCTCGTAGATGTCCGGCACGCCGCTGCGGTCGTCGTCGCGCTCCTCCGCCTCGACCAGACGGCGGTACTTGGCGTTCCGTATCTTCAGCAGAGCCGTCGCCAGAACGGCCGCGATGAGGGAGCCCGTCAGTACGGCCGCCTTGACCTCGTCCGTCAGGGCGGCGTCGCCGTCAAAGGCGAGCTCGCCGATGAGCAGCGAGACGGTGAACCCGATGCCGGCCAGGGTCGCCACCGCGAAGACGTCCGCCCATTCCAGGTCCTCGCTCAGCGATGCCCGGGTGAAGCGGGCCGTGAGCCAGGTCCCGCCGAAGATGCCGAGCGCCTTGCCGAGGACGAGCCCGAGGACCACCCCGAGCGTCTCCGGTTTGGTGAACACGTCCCCGAGCGCGCCCCCGGAGATGGAGACACCGGCGCTGAACAGCGCGAACAGCGGTACGGCCAAGCCCGCCGACAACGGCCGTACGAGATGTTCGATGTGCTCGCCGGGGGAGTGCTCCTCGCCCTCGCGCCGGGTGCAGCGCAGCATCAGGCCCATCGCGACGCCCGCGATGGTCGCGTGGACACCGCTGTTGTACATCAGCGTCCAGATCACGAGCGCGAGCGGGACGTACACGTACCAGCCGCGTACGCCCTTGCGCAGCAGCAGCCAGAAGACGGCGAGGCCGACCGCCGCCCCGCCCAGCGCGAAGAAGTCGAGGTCCGCGGTGAAGAAGACCGCGATGATCAGGATCGCGAAGAGGTCGTCGACGACGGCGAGGGTGAGGAGGAAGGCGCGCAGGGCGTTCGGCAGGGACGTACCGATGACGGCGAGCACCGCCAGCGCGAAGGCGATGTCGGTGGCGGTCGGGACGGCCCAGCCCTGGAGCGAGCCGCCGCCGGTGACATTGGTGAGCACGTAGACCAGCGCCGGTACGGCCATCCCGCACAGTGCGGCGATCACGGGCAGTGCGGCCGCCTTGGGGTCCTTCAGTTCGCCCGCGACCAGTTCGCGCTTGAGCTCGACACCGGCGACGAAGAAGAAGATCGCGAGGAGCCCGTCGGCCGCCCAGTGCGCGATCGACAGGTCCAGTCCCAGCGCCTCGGGGCCCAGATGGAAGTGGCTGACGCTCTGGTAACTGTCGCGCACCGCCGGGACGTTCGCCCAGACCAGCGCCGTTACGGCGGCGAGGAGCAGTAGTACGCCACCGACCGTCTCGGTCCGCAGCGCGTCCGCCACGAAGTTCCGCTCGGGCAGGGACAGCCGTCCGAAGACCTTGCGGGTGGGGGTGGTGCGGGGCGCGGGCACGAGGGGGGCCTCCGGTCGATGGGCAGCACGAATCGCTTGCCGACCAGACTTCCCGGCACACCTTGGTTGTTTAGCTTAGCTAAGTACGGCGGGGGATGCACTTCGAGCGCCGGGGGGTGTGGGGACTCGCCGCCCCCCACACCCCCCGGGCCGGGTCAGTCCTCGGTCGGCGCGGCGGGCAGCTTCGCCTGGATGAGGTCCATGACCGTCGAGTCGGTCAGCGTGGTGACATCACCGAGCTGACGGTTCTCCGCGACATCCCGCAGCAGTCGCCGCATGATCTTGCCGGAGCGGGTCTTGGGCAGCTCCGCCACCGGCAGGATCCGCTTCGGCTTGGCGATCGGGCCGAGAGCCGCGCCGACGTGGTTGCGCAGGTCGGCGACGAGGTTCTCGTCCTCCGCGTTGGCCGTGCCGCGCAGGATGACGAAGGCGACGATGGCCTGACCGGTCGTCTCGTCGGCGGCACCGACGACGGCGGCCTCGGCGACCGAGGGGTGCGACACGAGCGCCGACTCCACCTCGGTGGTGGAGATGTTGTGCCCGGAGACGAGCATGACGTCGTCCACCCGGCCCAGCAGCCAGATGTCCCCGTCGTCGTCCTTCTTGGCCCCGTCGCCCGCGAAGTACTTGCCCTCGAAGCGCGCCCAGTACGTGTCGAGGAACCGCTGGTCGTCGCCCCAGATGGTGCGCAGCATCGACGGCCACGGCTCGGTGAGGACCAGGTAGCCGCCACCGCCGTTCGGTACCTCGTTCGCCTCGTCGTCGACGACGGTCGCGGCGATACCGGGCAGCGGGGTCTGTGCGGAACCGGGCTTGGTCGCGGTCACGCCCGGCAGCGGCGAGATCATCATCGCGCCGGTCTCGGTCTGCCACCAGGTGTCCACGATCGGCGTGGTGTCGGCGCCGATGTGCTTGCGGTACCAGATCCAGGCCTCGGGGTTGATGGGCTCACCGACCGAGCCGAGGATGCGCAGGCTGGACAGGTCGAACTTCGCGGGGATGTCGTCGCCCCACTTCATGAACGTACGGATCGCCGTCGGCGCCGTGTACAGGATCGTCACGCCGTACTTCTGCACGATCTCCCAGAAGCGGCCCTGGTGCGGCGTGTCCGGCGTGCCCTCGTACATGACCTGGGTGGCGCCGTTCGCGAGCGGGCCGTAGACGATGTACGAGTGCCCGGTGACCCAGCCGACGTCGGCGGTGCACCAGTAGACGTCGGTCTCCGGCTTGAGGTCGAAGACGGCGTGGTGGGTGAACGCGGTCTGGGTGAGGTAGCCGCCGGAGGTGTGCAGGATGCCCTTCGGCTTACCCGTCGTACCGGACGTGTAGAGGATGAAGAGCGGGTGCTCCGCGTCGAAGGCCTCGGGCGTGTGCTCGGCCGACTGCCGCTCGACGATCTCGTGCCACCACACGTCCCGGCTGTCGTCCCACGCGACCTCCTGGCCGGTACGGCGTACGACGAGCACGTGCTCGACATTGCCTGCCTTGTCGGCCGCCTCGTCGACCGCGGGCTTGAGCGCGGACGGCTTGCCGCGCCGGTAGCCGCCGTCGGAGGTGATGACGACCTTGGCGTCCGCGTCCTGGATCCGGGTCGCGAGGGCGTCCGCCGAGAAGCCGCCGAAGACCACGGAGTGCGCGGCCCCGATGCGGGCGCACGCGAGCATCGCGACCGCGGTCTCGGGAATCATCGGCATGTAGACGGCGACCCGGTCGCCCTTCTGGACCCCCAGCTCCAGCAGGGCGTTCGCGGCCTTGGAGACCTCGTCCTTGAGCTCGGCGTAGGTGATCGCACGGCTGTCGCCGGGCTCGCCCTCGAAGTGGATGGCGACCCGGTCGCCGTGGCCGGCCTCCACATGCCGGTCGACGCAGTTGTAGGCGACGTTGAGCTCGCCGTCCTTGAACCACTTGGCGAAGGGCGGGTTCGACCAGTCCAGGGTCTCGGTCGGCTCCTTGGCCCAGCTCAGTCGGCGGGCCTGCTCGGCCCAGAATCCGAGCCGGTCAGCCTTGGCCTGCTCATACGCCTCCGCGGTGACGTTGGCGTTCGCGGCCAGGTCGGCGGGGGGTGCGAACCTGCGCTCTTCCTTGAGCAGGTTGGCCAGGCTTTCGTTGCTCACGGCATCTGCCTTTCCCAGGGTGTCCGTTGTGTCCCAAGCCACAGCTCATCAGACCGGGGGTGCGATGACAAGGGGCGATGGGCGATTGGTGTAGACCTGTGGACGGGGTCGTTCCTGCCCCTTCCAACGGGCGGGGGTCATCCGTACCCACGGACGCCGACCAGGCAGAGTTCAGTCTCTGTAACGCCTTTCACACTCAGTGCGGGGTGCGGGTGAAGCGCGCTGACGGGACGGCCCCGGTGAAGTCGGTACCGGGGCCGTCCCAGAGCGTGTCCGGTCGCGCCCGGCAGCGCCGGCGCCCCGGGCGGCTCACGCCGTCAGGTCCGCCGCCTCCACATGGTGGAACAGCTCGTCCTCGCCCGCCCCGGTGAGCAGGTAGGCCTGGGCCTCGCCCACGTGGAAGTACATGCCGTGCAGCTGGAGCGCACCTTCCCCGAGGGCGCGGGTGACCGACTCGTGGGTGCGCAGGTGCTCCAACTGCTGGACCACGTTGGTCAGACAGAGCTGCTCCACCGCGTCGGCGGGTGCCCGGCCGGCGAGCCGGGCCCAGGGCCGGCCGTCGTCGGCCATGCGCTCCAGACTCGGCAGACCGTGCCGCAGCCACCGCTTGAGCGGGGTCTGGGCCCCGCCCGGCTCGGAGTTCATCAGCGCCTGCATGGCCCCGCACCCGGAGTGCCCGCACACCGTGATGGAGCGGACCTTCAGCACGTCCACCGCGTACTCGATCGCCGCCGCCACCGAGTCGTCGCCGCTCTCCTGGCCGCGCGGCGGGACGAGGTTGCCCACGTTGCGCACCACGAACAGGTCGCCAGGACCGCTGGAGGTGATCATCGAGGTGACCAGCCGCGAGTCGGCGCAGGTGAGGAACAGCTGGGAGGGTCGCTGTCCCTCGCGCGCCAGCCGGGCCAGCTCACCCCGCACCAGCGGTGCGGTGTGGCGCTGGAACGCGCTGATGCCACGCGCCAGTTGGTGCGAACTCGGTCCCTCGGAGCAGTCCGGCCCGCTCGCGTGCCCGCCGGCGTCCGGTGCCGACCGCGGGGGCGCGCACTGGTGGTTGCGCCAGGGCGTCCAGGGGCTGCAACGGCAGCTCGACGTCTCCCTCGTCGGCTCGGCGGCCGCGCCCCCGGCGCGGAAACCGGTCGTGCTTCCGGGCTCGCCGATGCGGATCCCGGCCCGGCGGCCGGTCAGCTCCACGGAACCGCCCTGCGCGGTGTGCGCCTTCTGCCAGTCCTGGAGCGCCTCGTAGGCGGCGTGGTCCATGAACGAGCCGTCCAACTCCACGACGACGCGGGCGCCCTGGGGCACGAGATGCAGGGCTCTGCTGAGCCGTGGCACCGCGAGGAACGTCAACTGCCCTCGTACGTGTACGTGATGGACTCCTTCCGTTACGTCGTGGGTGATGCGGGTGCGGGTGAGGCGGTGCAGGGCGACGGCGACGGCGACGGCGATCCCCAGCGTCACGCCCTCCAGGACGCCGATGATCACCACGCCGAGGGTGGTGACGGCGTACACCAGCACCTCTCGGTGGCGGGTCACCGTGCGGATGTGGTGCAGGGACACCATCTGGATGCCGACGGCCATCACCAGGGCGGCGAGCGAGGCGAGTGGGATGAACTCCAGGATCGGGACCATCAGCAGCGCGGCGATCACTACGAGAACGCCGTGCAGCATCGTGGAGTTCCGGCCGACGGCACCGGCCTGGACATTCGCAGAACTGCGCACGGCGACGCCCGCGACGGGCAGTCCGCCGAGGGTGCCGGAGACGATGTTGGCGGCACCCTGGCCGAGCAGTTCACGGTCCAGGTCGGAGCGCCCGACACGGCCGGACAGGCCGGGACGGCCGGCCACCAGCTTGTCCACGGCCACCGCGCCGAGCAGCGACTGCACGCTGCACACCAGTGTGGTGGTGAGCACGGCGGCGACCAGGCCCAGCACGGGGCCCTCGGGAAGTCCGGCCAGGGCGTGGCTGCGCCAGGACGGCAGGTCGACCTTGGGCAGGGTCAGCCCGGCGAGCGAGGCGGCGGCGGTGGCTCCGGCGACGGCCACGAGCGCGGCCGGAATCCTGCGCAGGAACCGCCCGACGCGGCCGGGCAGGCGCGGCCAGAGGAAGAGCAGCGCCAGGGTCAGCGCGCTGACCGACACCGCTGCGGGATGCAGGTTCGCCAGCTGGGCGGGCAGCGCCCGCAGGTTGTCGAGGACGGAGCTCTGCGGGGTGTCGCCGAGGACGATGTGCAGCTGGGCGACGGCGATGGTGACGCCGATGCCGGCGAGCATGCCGTGCACGATCGCGGGGCTGACGGCGAGGGCGCTGCGAGCCACGCGCAGGCAGCCCAGGCCCAGTTGGGCGAGCCCGGCCAGGACGGTGATGGCGCAGGTGGTGCGCCAGCCGTAGCGGTGGATGAGGTCGGCGGTGACGACGGTGAGGCCGGCGGCGGGACCGCTGACCTGGAGCGGGGACCCGCCGAGCCGTCCGGCGACGATCCCTCCGACGGCGGCCGCGACGAGGCCGGCCTGGAGGGGCGCGCCGGTGGCGAGGGCGATGCCGAGGGACAGCGGAAGGGCGATCAGGAAGACCGCGATGGACGCCGACACGTCGGCACCCGCGATGCGCGGACGGCGGCGGGGGCCCGGCGGCGGGCTGTGGGGCTGATGGACGCGCTTCGTCCGATTCGAGTGGGCGGCGCGAGTGGGTACGCAGGCTGGCATTTTCCCGTCTCCTCCGGGGCAGCGCGGTCGCGGATCTGGTGGTCCCCCGTCGATGGCGGGGGGTCGGGTCGGCGGCCGTGGGTCACGGCGTGCAGCGGCGGGATGATTCAACGCTCGGTAAATGGATCGTAATGCAGAGTAAAGGCCAGGCATGGACTTTCCCGGCAAATGGGCTAATAGGTAACTCGCACGAGTGAAGTGGCAATTTCATCGGCTTGTCGTACTAATTCCTTCTCGGGCCCGTGCGAACTTGGCGGCGCTGTCCTTGGCCCCGAGAGAAGGAAGAAGGTGGGCGGAACATGGCCGCCACCCAGAGGATCACCGCTGGCGCCGTGGCCGCCGCGGCCTGTGCCGCGTCGCTCGCCGGCTGTGCGATCGGTACCGACGGTTCCGGGGCAGGGGCGCCCGGCCCGCAGAAGGCGAAGCCGGCCCAGGCGCCGCCCAAGAGCGTGGTCCGCCTGATCGGCGACGGTTCCACCTCGTACACCGGGGCGCAGCCGCGTCTGCCGAGACCCGAACGCCTCAAGCCGGGCCAGAAGCCCCCGCAGTTCGTGGTCTTCTCCTGGGACGGCGCCGGTGAGGACGGCCAGCGGCTCTTCTCGCACTTCCGCAAGGTGGCCCGGGCGAACAACGCGACGATGACGTACTTCCTGAGCGGCGTGTACATGCTGCCGGAGGACAAGCGCGACCTCTACCGCCCCCCGCAGCACTCCCCGGGCCGCTCCGACATCGGCTTCAACGACGAGGAGGGCATCGCCGCGACCGTGAAGCAGCTACGCCTGGCGTGGCTGGAGGGCAACGAGATCGGCACCCACTTCAACGGCCACTTCTGCGGCAGCGGCGGCGGGGTCGGCGAGTGGTCGGTGGAGGACTGGAAGGACGAGATCTTCCAGGCGAAGCACTTCGTGAAGTCCTGGAAGACCAACACCGGCATGGAGAAGGCCGCACCGCTGCCCTTCGACTACGACAAGGAACTCATCGGCGCCCGCACACCCTGCCTGGAGGGGCAGAAGAACTTCATGAAGGCCGCCCGTGACCTGGGCTTCCGCTACGACACCAGCGGCGTCAACGACCAGGTCTGGCCGAAGAAGAAGCAGGGCCTGTGGGACCTGTCGATGCAACTCGTGCCCTTCCCCGGGCACCGCTACGAGCAGCTCACCATGGACTACAACTTCATGGTCAACCAGTCGGGCACCACGACCCGGGGCAACCCCGCCCATCACGAGCGGTGGGGTGACGAGATGCGCGACGGCCTGCTCATGGGCTTCCACCGGGCCTACGACGGCAATCGCGCGCCCCTGATCATCGGCAACCACTTCGAGTCCTGGAACGGCGGCACCTACATGCGGGCCGTCGAGGAGACCATCGAGCGGGTGTGCAACAAGCCCGACGTGCGCTGTGTGTCCTTCCGGCAACTCGCCGACTGGCTGGACGCCCAGGATCCGACGACCCTGGCGAAGCTGCGCACCCTGGGCGTCGGCGAGGCCCCGAAGCGGGACTGGGCGTCCTTCCTGTCCGACCGTCCCGCCCCGGCCCCGAAGGGCGTGCCCGGGGCGCCGGCGGCCAGGCGGTAATCGCGCGAGGTCCGGTGCCGCTGACGCCCGCGCTCACACGAGGGTGGTGACGCTCTCGCCGAGTACGAAGGAGGGGTCGACCTGCGCCGCCAGGTCGGCCCCGGTCCGCTCATTGCCCCAGGACCCGGCGTTCTTCAGATGGAAGTGCACCATCTGGCGCGTGTAGCGCTCCCAGTCCCGCAGTGCGTACGTGGCGTCGGCGGCCGTCCGCAGCCGGTGCAGGGCGCGGCGGTTGATGTCCTCCAGGAGCTCGAACCGGGGCGGCCGGCCCCTCTCCAGCGCGCGCACCCAGTTCGAGTGCCCGACCGTCACGAGCAGGTCGTCCCCGATCTCGGCGCGGAGGAAGTCGAGGTCGTCCCGACCCTGCACCTTGTTGCCGACGACCTTCAGGGCGACGCCGTAGTCGGCGGCGTACTCCTTGTACTGGCGATAGACGGAGACTCCCTTCCGCGTGGGCTCGGCGACCAGGAACGTGATGTCGAAGCGGGTGAACATGCCGGAGGCGAAGGAGTCCGAGCCCGCCGTCATGTCGACCACGACGTATTCGTCGGGGCCGTCCACCAGGTGGTTCAGGAACAGCTCCACCGCTCCGGTCTTGGAGTGGTAGCAGGAGACCCCGAGGTCGGCGTCCGTGAAGGGGCCCGTGACCATCAAACGGACGGTGTCGCCGTCGAGTTCCACCGGCCGGGCGCAGGCGTCGTAGACCGGATTGTCCTCGCGTACCCGCAGCAGCCGGGAGCCCTCGCCGGGCGGAGTCGTCTTGATCATCGTGTCGGCGCAGGCGATGCGGGGGTTGGAGCCGCGCAGGTGCTCCTTGATGAGCGACAGCCGGTCGCCCATGGCGGGCAGTGCGGCCGCCTCCGCCTCGTCCAGGCCGAGGGCCGGGCCCAGGTGCTGGTTGATGTCGGCGTCGACGGCGACGACGTGCGCGCCGGTGGCGGCGAGGTGGCGGACGAACAGGGAGGACAGGGTGGTCTTGCCGCTGCCGCCCTTCCCGACGAAAGCAATTTTCATATTCACCGAGCGTAGTGGCGCCATAGCTGTAGGTGGCAGGCGGGCGTGAAGAAGACCACTCCATCGTGGGGTGTGCGACCGGCTTGCGTAGGGTCGTACTTATGAGTACGACAGGCGCGAACGCCGATCCGCTCGCGGCCCTGGGCTCGCTGCCCGGTGTGGCCGAGTCCGTGGAGTCCGTGCGCAAGGCCGTGGACCGGGTCTACGGACACCGGGTCATGCGGCGCCGCAGCAACGCGGTCACTTCCGAGGCGGCCTTGCGCGGCGCCCGCGGTTCGGCGGCGCTGTCCGGTGCGGACTGGGCGCTCGAAGAGGTGCGTCGGCGCACCGACTTCAGTGGCGACGACGAGGCGCGCTCCGTGGGCGCGGCGCTGCGGCTGACCGCCGAGGCGGGTCAGTTGCTGTCCATCTGGCGGCAGTCGCCGCTGCGGGTGCTGGCCCGCCTGCATCTGGTGGCGGCGGCCACCAACGGCGACGAGGTGGGCCGCCCGCGTCAGGCGGGCGAGCCGGTCGACGAGCCGCTCATCGAGCTGCCGCTGCCGAGCGCGGCGGAGGTCTCCGGCCGGCTGGAGGGGCTGTCCGAGCTGATCATCGCGGGCGGTTCGGCCTCGGCGCTGGTCACGGCGGCCGTCGTACACGGCGAGCTGCTCGCGCTCAGGCCCTTCACCTCGCACAACGGCCTGGTCGCGCGCACGGCCGAGCGCATCGTCCTGGTCGGCAGCGGTCTCGACCCGAAGTCCGTCTGCGCGGCGGAGGTGGGCCATGCCGAGCTGGGCCGCGCGGCCTGTCTGGCGGCCCTCGACGGCTATGTCTCCGGAACCCCGGAGGGCATGGGTGCCTGGATCGCACACTGCGGCAGGGCGATCGAGCTGGGGGCGCGCGAGTCGACGGCGGTGTGCGAGGCGCTTCAGCGCGGAGCGGCGTAGAAGTCCCTGAAACAGGGTTGCGGCGGTACGAGGATTCGTACCGCCGCTGGCATGTTCACCGGGGTACCAAGCGTCCTCGAAATATGCCCATCAGGTCGGGAACATTGCCCGTCACCTGGTGCGGCTGGCCCGTAATCGACGGGTCGACGTCGCGTGGGTGCCCAGTGTTCATGCTCGGTCCGTGTGGCCAAATGCGATTTAAAGGTGATCCTCTCGGATGTCCTTGGTCCCGCGGGCCGTTAATCCCTTTGTACTCCAGGACCGGAGCAAGTGGAAGCCCTTGCTGTACTTCTTTACTTTTAGGTTCAAAGGTGAGCTAAACGGGCACCGGAATGGCGAACAATCGCGTATGGCGGTGAAGGGGCAGGTCAGGCCGGGGCGGACCGGCGTCGGCTGGCGTACCAGACGAGACCCGCGGTGGCCGCTGCGGCCCCTATGGCGGCGACCGCGACCAGCGCGGGGCGGGGCGGCACGGCGAACGCCGGGAACCGCTGCTTGAGCCGGACCGGGCGGTGGAAATCGAGAATCGGCCACCCGCGCGCGACGGCCTCGCGGCGCAGCGCACGATCCGGGTTCACGGCATGGGGGTGGCCGACGGCCTGGAGCATCGGCAGGTCGGTCGCCGAGTCGCTGTAGGCGTAGCAGCGCTCCAGGTCGTACCCCTCGGACTCGGCGAGCTCCTTGATCGCCTCGGCCTTCGTCGGGCCGTAGGCGTAGTACTCCACCTCGCCGGTGTAGCAGCCGTCCTCGCCCACCACCATGCGGGTCGCGACGACGCGGTCCGCGCCGAGTAGTTCACCGATCGGCTCGACGACCTCGGCACCCGAGGTGGACACGATCACCACGTCACGGCCGGCGGTGTGGTGCTCCTCGATGAGGGAGGCGGCCTCGTCGTAGATGATCGGGTCGATCAGGTCGTGGAGGGTCTCGGCGACGATCTCCTTGACCTGCTGGACGTTCCAGCCGCGCACGAGGGCGGAGAGGTACTCGCGGGTCCGCTCCATCTGGTCGTGGTCCATGCCGCCCACGAGGAAGACGAACTGGGCATATGCGGTGCGCAAGGCGGCCCTGCGGTTGATCAGCCCGCCTTGGTAGAAGGACTTGCCGAAGGTGAGCGTGCTCGACTTCGCAATGACCGTCTTGTCCAGGTCAAAGAAGGCCGCTGTGCGGGGCAACGAGTGGTTTTCCACAACCCCGAGCATAGGCGCAGCCCATTCGGCGTAAGGTGGGCGCGTGGGTTTGCCTGAGAGGGCTCTCGGGTACACCATGGAAGTCACGGATCGTTCGCGACCGTGCTAACCCGGCCCGACTCCTCCCCCCCCGAGTCGGCCGTGGAGACGACCCCCGCTCTCCCCCCCGGCGGGGGTCGTCGCACGTCCGGGCGGGTTTTTCCTTCTCTGTAGGCGGTCGTGAGACCGAGGTGAGGCGGCTGCGGCCGCCTCTTTTGCATGTCCATGGTCCGTCACTGTGTGTAGCTGTCGCGCTGCTCTGTGGAGGTCGCACAGGGGGTGGTACAGGGGTCACCGGTATGGGTGACGGCGATATTCACAAGGGTCGAGTTGTCCACAGTTATCGACCAAGATCCACACGATTTCCGGGATCGCTGCACCGTGATTCCAGCACGCCCCGCTCGCACCGACTTCATGGCCGGTTCCGATTGGGCGGGCGAGTTTGGCCGGTTCCTATCGGCCGTTCATATGGAGGCCGGTCTCCGGTTCTTCACATGTTTGGGAATCGCGTGACCGCAGGGGGCCGCGCGAGCAGAACGACTCGCGGGCTCCGCAGGGGCCGCGCGGGGTGCAGCGAAGGGGGATGGAAACCATGGCCGCAGCCGTCACACACGATCCGCCGCCCACCGCCGGAGGGCGACAGGGCAGGCCGTTGATCGTCACGGAGGACACCGAACTGCTGGACGACCTGCTGCGCCTGTGCGCGGCGGCCGGCGCCACACCCGAGGTCCACCACGGGGTACCGGAGGGCAGGAGCGGCTGGGAGACCGCACCGCTCGTCCTGGTGGGCGACGACGCCGCCCGGCGGGTGCGTGGGGCCGCGCGCCGGGACGCGGTGGTGCTGGTCGGCCGGGACCAGGACGACTCCGGGATCTGGCGGCGGGCCGTCGAGATCGGCGCCGACCACGTCCTGATGCTGCCCGACGGTGAACAGTGGCTGGTCGACCGCATCGCCGACGTGGCGGAGGGCGTCGGCAGGCCCGCACTCACCGTCGCCGTCATCGGCGGCCGCGGCGGGGCAGGGGCGTCCACGCTGGCCTGTGCCCTCGCCGTCACCTCCGCGCGCGAGGGGCTGCGCACGCTCCTCGTGGACGCCGACCCGCTCGGGGGCGGGCTCGACGTCCTGCTCGGCGGGGAGACGGCCGAGGGCCTGCGCTGGCCCGCGTTCGCCGCCTCTCGCGGGCGGGTCGGGGGCGGAGCCCTGGAGGAGGCCCTGCCGCGGCTGCACGAACTGCGGGTGCTCAGCTGGGACCGCGGTGACTGTGTCGCCGTCCCGCCCCAGGCGGTCCGTGCGGTGCTCGCCGCGGCCCGGCGCCGGGGCGGCACGGTCGTCGTCGACCTGCCCCGCCGTATGGACGACGGAGTCGCCGAGGTTCTCGCCCAGGTCGACGTGGGGCTGCTCGTGGTCCCCGCGGAACTGCGTGCCGTCGCCGCGGCCGGCCGTATGGCGTCCGCCGTCGGCATGGTTCTGCGCGATCTGCGGGTGGTGGTGCGTGGGCCGTACGCCCCTGGACTCGACGGCCGCGAGGTGGCCCGCCTGCTCGGGCTGCCGCTGGCCGGCGAGATGCCCGTGGAGACCGCCCTGCTGCGTCCGCACGGCGGTAAGGAACCTCCCGGCTCGACGCCGCGCGGACCCCTCGCGCGCTTCTGCAAGGAGTTCTGGGAGCGGGCGTTGCTGGAGGCGAGGGCGGCATGAGGACGAGGACGGGGGTCGGCGAACGACTGGGGATCGGTGAAGGACCGGGGGCGTCCTCGACGGGGCTCCTCGACGGGGTGCGGCAGTGGCTGGCCGAGAGCGGGGCCGAGGCGACGCCCGCGCGCGTGGCTCAGGCACTGCGGGAGCAGGGACGGGTTCTCGGGGACGCCGAAGTCCTCGGCGCGGCCGAACAGATGCGGTCCGAACTGGTCGGCAGCGGCCCGCTGGAGCCCCTGCTCGCCGATCCGTCGGTGACCGATGTGCTGGTCTCGGCCCCGGACCGGGTCTGGGTGGACCGGGGCGGCGGACTGGAGCTGACCGCGGTCTCCTTCCCGGACGCCGCAGCGGTACGCCGGCTCGCGCAGCGCCTGGCCGCGGTGGCCGGACGGCGACTGGACGACGCGCGGCCCTGGGTGGACGCCCGGCTGCCCGACGGGACCCGGCTCCACGCGGTGCTGCCCCCGGTGGCCGTCGGCTGCACCTGCCTGTCGCTGCGCGTCGTACGGCCACGCGCGTTCACGCTCGACGAACTGGTGGCGGCGGGCACGGTGCCGCCGGGCGGGGACCGGGTGCTGCGGGCACTGCTGAGCGCGCGGCTGTCCTTCCTGATCAGCGGAGGCACCGGCAGCGGCAAGACGACCCTGCTGAGCGCCCTGCTGGGGCTCGTGGGACCGGACGAACGGATCGTGCTCGCCGAGGACTCGGCGGAACTCAGGCCCGACCACCCGCACGTCGTACGGCTGGAGAGCAGACCCGCCAACCAGGAGGGCGCCGGACTGGTCAGCCTCCAGGATCTGGTGCGGCAGGCGTTGCGGATGCGGCCGGACCGGCTGGTCGTGGGAGAGGTGCGTGGCTGTGAAGTAGTCCACCTGCTGGCGGCCTTGAACACCGGCCACGAGGGCGGCTGCGGGACCGTCCACGCGAACGCGGCGGCCGATGTGCCGGCCCGGCTGGAGGCCCTGGGTACGGCCGCGGGCCTTGACCGGGCCGCGCTGCACAGCCAGGTGGCGGCCGCGCTGTCGGTCGTCCTGCACCTGGTGCGCGACCGGGCCGGACGGCGGCGGATCGCCGAGGTGCATGTGCTGGAGCGGGATCCGTCGGGCCTCGTCCGGACAGTACCCGCGTTGCGGTGGGGCACGCAGGCGTTCGTGTCCGAGCGGGGGTGGGAGCGGCTGCGGGGGCTGCTCCGCACCGACACCGAGTTCTTCGACGGGGGGCGGCGCGGTGAGCGGGGCGAGTGAGATGCCAATGGGGGCGGCCGCGGTGTGCGTGGGAGCCGCCGTCTGGCTGCTGGGCGGACGCCACTCCGGGGCGCGGCGGGCACGGTTGCTGCTCGCGGGCGGCGGGGTGGTGGACACCGGGCCGCCGCCCTGGCGGCACCTGGTCGGCGAACTGCGCGGGATCCGCGGGCGGCTGCGGGCCGAGTGGTGGTCGGCGGCCGTCGGGCTGGTGCTGGCGGTGCTCGGCGCCTCGGTACTGCCGGTCGTCGCGGGGCTGGCCGGGGTGCCGCTGCTGCGGCGCGTACGGCTGGCCCGGGAGGCGAGGCGGGCACGGGAACGGCGCGGGGACGCGGTCATCGCGTTGTGCGCGGCGCTCGCCGGGGAGGTGCGCGCCGGACGGCAACCGGGTGAGGCGCTGCTGCCGGCCGCACGGGACTCCGGCGGGCTCGGTGACGTACAGGCGGCCGTGCTGGCGGCGGCCCGGTTCGGCGGTGATGTGCCGGGTGCGCTCGCGACGGCCGCGCGGGAGCCGGGCGCCGAGGGGCTGCTGGGCCTCGCCGCGTGCTGGCGGGTGGCGGTGGACCAGGGCGCCGGTCTCGCGGCCGGACTCGACCGGCTCGAAGGGGCCCTGCGCGCCGAACGGGACCAACGGGCTGATCTGCGCGCCCAGTTGGCGGGTGCGCGGTCGACGGCGGTGATGCTCGCGGGGCTGCCGGTTCTGGGCCTGGCCCTGGGCATGGCTCTGGGCGCCGATCCGCTGCATGTGCTGCTGCATACCGGTGCGGGCGTCGGCTGTCTGCTCGTCGGCGGGGCGCTGGAGGGGCTGGGGGTGTGGTGGGCGGCGCGGATCGTGCGGGGCGCCGAGGTGGTGTGAGGGCGGGGGCCGAGGTGGTGTGGCGGCAGGGAGCCGTCGTGGGCGTCGGCGGAGCGGGTTCGGGTTTCGGGTTCGGTTCGGTTTCGGGGCAGGAGGCGGTGTGAGCGGGGAAGTTGTCCACAGGCTGGGGGTTGTTCCGGGGACGGTGCTCTTCCTCGGGTGGCTGGTGTGCCGACTGGCGGAGGCGCGGCGCGAGCGGAGGATACGGCGGCGGCTGGCCGAGGTGGTCGCGGTCGCGGAGGCGAGCCCCGGCGGTCCGCGCTGGGAGGTGCGGGAGCTCGCTCGGCGATGGCTGCCGGTGGTGGGTGTGGCCGCCGCCGTGTGGGTGCTCGTCGGTGGCGTCATCGGCGCGGTGGCCGGGACGGTGGTCGCGGCGGGCCTGTGGCGGTGGCACCTCCGGCAGGCGGTGGCCGGAGCCACTCGGGAGGCCGAAGCCCGCGAGGCCGCCCGGCAACTGCCGCTCGCAGCCGATCTGCTGGCCGCCTGCATCGCGGCCGGTGCGGGGCCGGTGATCGCGGCGCAGGCCGTCGGCGAGGCGCTCGGCGGCTCGGTCGGCGAAGCGCTCGCGCGCGGTGCCGCGGAGGTACGGCTGGGCGGCGAACCTGCAGAGGCCTGGCGGCGGCTCGCCGCGACACCGGGGGCGGGCGACCTGGCGCGGCTGTTGGAGCGGGCCGACGTCTCCGGGCTGCCCGCGGCCGGGCCCGTCGCCCGGCTCGCCTCCGACGCCCGCGCCGCGTGGGCACGCGCGGCGACGTCACGGGCACGGCGGGCGGCCGTGATGGTCACCGCGCCGGTGGGGCTGTGCTTCCTGCCCGCCTTCATCACGGTCGGTGTGGTGCCCGTGGTGATCGGGCTGGCGGGGGGCGCGCTGGGAGGCGGAGGGGGTGGTGGATGACAGGAGGCGGGCCGGCAGGTCGTCAGTAGAGCAAGTGGTCAACGGAACGGAACCTCACGGGGGTTGAGATGAGCAAGGCGATGCGCAAGGTGCACAAGGTGACGGACAAGGCGATGTACAAGGAGATGTACAAGGTGGGTTGGGCGCGGCTGCGTGCCCTGGTGTGCGCGGTGTGTGGGGTGCGTGCGGTGCGGAGGGACGCGGGGATGGTCACCTCCGAGTACGCGATGGGAATCGTCGCGGCGGTGGCGTTCGCGGTGGTCCTCTACAAGGTCGTGACGAGCGGTCAGGTCAGCGCGGAGTTGCAGGGCATCGTGAAGCGGGCGCTCGATGCGGGCGTGTGAGCGGGGGAGTGGAGGCGGCGCGCGCCGACGCTCGGACGGCGGGGGCACGGGCCGGGGAGCGCGTCGCCGCTCGGACGCCGGGTTCGTCACGATGGAGTCGGCCATGGTGCTGCCCGTGCTGGTGACGGTCGCGATGGCGTTGGTGTGGGCGCTGCTGGTGGTGGCCGCGCAGATCCAGTGCGTGGACGCGGCCAGGACCGGCGCCCGCGCGGCGGCCCGACAGGATCCGGACGGCGCGGTCGTCGCGGTGGCCCGAGGGACGGCACCGCGGGACGCGAAGGTGACGGTCGTCCGGGAGGGTGACCAGGTCCGGGTCGCCGTGGAGGCGAAGCCCCCGCTCCTGCACGGCCTGCCGTTCGAGGTACGGGAGGAGGCCGTGGCGTCCGTCGAGACGGCGCCGCGGGCTGCGGGCGAGACCGCGGAGGGGGCCGGATGAGGGGCGGTTGGGGGAGGGACCGTCGGAGGACGGGCCGTTGGAGCAGAGCCCGTTGGAGCCGGGTCCGTTGGAGCAGGGCCCGTTGGAGGGGGGAGCACTCCTCGGACCAGGGGTCCGCCACCGTCTGGAGTCTCGGGGCGATCGCCGTCTTCGGCGTGGTGTTCGTCGTCGTCCTCGCCCTGGGGCACGCCGTGGTGACCCGGCATCGCGCGGCCGGCGGTGCCGACCTCGCGGCGCTCGCCGCGGCGGACCACTGGGCGGACGGCAGTACGGCGGCCTGCGCCCGGGCGGACCGGGTGGCGCGGGCCCAGGAGACGCGGCTCGTGCGGTGCGTGCTGGTCGGCGAGATCTCCGACGTGACGGCGGCGTCGGGGCGGGGCCCGTTCGCGACGGAGGTCAGAGCGCGGGCGGGCCCCCCGGGGCCGGACTCGGTCCCAGGGCCGGATCTGTCTCCGGGGCCCGCGCCGGCGGCTTCACCGGCCTCTGCGCAGCCTCCGGCTCCTCCAGCTCCGGTTCCTCGCGCTCCTGCACCCCCCGCTCCCCCGGCTTCTCCTCCGGCGCCCCCCGCAACAGCACCGTGAGCAGCCGTACCGCGCCCCTCTTGTGCAACGGGTCGTTGCCGTTGCCGCACTTGGGGGACTGGATGCAGGACGGGCACCCCGCGTCGCACTCGCAGGAGGCGATGGCCTCTCGGGTGGCGGTGAGCCACTCGCGGGCGGTGTGGAAGGCCCGTTCGGCGAAGCCCGCGCCGCCGGGGTGGCCGTCGTAGACGAAGACCGTGGGCAGCAGCGTGTCGGGGTGGAGGGGGATCGACACCCCGCCGATGTCCCAGCGGTCGCAGGTGGCGAAGAGGGGCAGCAGGCCGATCGAGGCGTGTTCGGCGGCGTGCAGGGCACCGCCGAGGATCTCCGGGTTGATCCGGGCGGCGTCGAGCTGATCCTCGGTGACCGTCCACCACACGGCGCGGGTGCGGAGCGTACGCGGAGGGAGGTCGAGTTTCGTCTCGCCCAGTACCTCGCCGGTGATGAGCCGGCGGCGCAGGAAGGAGACCACTTGGTTGGTGACCTCGACGGAGCCGTAGCAGAGGCGTCCGTCGCCCCAGGGGACCTCGGTGTCCGTCTCCAGGATGGAGATCGAGGTGGTGTCGCGGGCGATCGTCGAGTACGAGGGGCTCGCCTCCTCGACCAGGGCGACGGAGTCCTCCAGGTCGAGGGAGCGGACGAGATACGTGCGGCCCTGGTGGAGGTGGACCGCGCCCTCGTGGACGGAGGTGTGGGCGGCGCCGGCGTCGACCGTGCCCAGCAGACGGCCCGTGCCGGCCTCGACGACCTGGACCGGTCGGCCGCCCTCGCCGCGGATGTCGGTGAGGTCGGCGGCCCGTTCCCGGCGGGTCCAGTGCCAGGCCTTGGTCCGGCGGCGCAGCAGCTTCGCGGCCTCCAGCTGGGGGAGCAGTTCCTCGCACGCCGGGCCGAAGAGGTCCAGGTCCTCGTCGGTGAGCGGGAGTTCGGCCGCCGCGGCGCACAGGTGCGGAGCCAGGACGTAGGGGTTGTCGGGGTCGAGGACGGTGGATTCCACGGGCTGCTGGAACAGGGCCTCGGGGTGGTGGACGAGGAAGGTGTCCAGGGGGTCGTCGCGGGCGACGAGGATGGCGAGGGCGCCCTGTCCGGCCCGTCCGGCGCGGCCCGCCTGCTGCCACAGGGACGCGCGCGTGCCCGGGTAGCCGGCGATCACCACGGCGTCCAGGCCGGACACGTCGATGCCGAGTTCCAGCGCGGTCGTCGCGGCGAGGCCGAGGAGTTCGCCGGAATGGAGGGCCTGTTCGAGGGCGCGGCGCTCCTCGGGGAGATAGCCGCCGCGGTAGGCCGCCACGCGCCGGGCCAGGGAGCGGTCGACCTCGGCGAGGCGTTCCTGGGCGATCACCGAGATCAGCTCGGCGCCGCGCCGGGAGCGGACGAAGGCCACCGACCGGACACCCTGCACGGCGAGGTCGGTGAGCAGGTCGGCCGTCTCGGCGGTGGCCGTACGCCGGACCGGGGCGCCCTTCTCGCCCTGCATCTCGGTGAGCGGGGGCTCCCAGAGGGCGAAGACCACTTCACCGCGGGGTGAGGCGTCGTCGGCCACCTCGACGACCGGGAGGCCGGTGAGACGGCCCGCGGCGACCGAGGGCTGGGCGGCGGTCGCGGAGGCCAGCAGGAAGACGGGAGAGGCGCCGTAGCGGGCGCACAGGCGGCGCAGCCGACGCAGCACCTGGGCGACGTGGGAGCCGAAAACACCGCGATAGGTGTGGCACTCGTCGATGACGACGTACTTCAAAGAGCGCAGGAAGGACGACCAGCGGGCGTGGGACGGGAGTATGCCCCGGTGCAGCATGTCGGGGTTGGTCAGGACGTAGTTGGCGTACTGGCGGACCCACTCGCGTTCCTCGACCGGAGTGTCGCCGTCGTACACGGCGGGGCGCACCGCGGTGCCCAGAGGTTGTGAAAGTTCCTTCACCGATCGGCACTGGTCCGCTGCGAGTGCCTTGGTGGGGGCCAGGTAGAGGGCGGTGGCGCCACGGCCGTTGGGTGCCTCGGAGCCATCCAGGAGGGTCGACAGGACCGGCACGAGGTAGGCCAGGGACTTGCCGGAGGCGGTCCCCGTGGCGACGACCACCGAGTCGCCGTCCAGGGCGTGCTCGGCCGCACGGGCCTGATGGGCCCAGGGATGCGCGATACCGCAGGCCTGCACGGCGGCGATGACCTCGGCACGGATCCGGTCCGGCCAGACGGCATGGCGGCCCTCGCGCGGGGGCAAGTGCTCCGTATGAGTGATGCGCGAAGCCCGGCTCGGCCCCGCGGCGAGCCGGTCGAGGATCGTGCCCGGCGCGAGGCGGGACACGGCGTCCGCCGAGGGCTGATCGGATCGGTGATTCTTGGCCATCGGCACCGAGTGTGTCACCGGCGTGACGGACAATGGGACCAAGGCGTCGTGCACGCCTGCCGGTAAGTGATTGAATGCCATCGCGGCTGGCGAACCGTCCTGGGGGCTTCAAGCCGAGGTGTCCCGAGGGGCGACCGCTCGATAGCAAGGTGCTGGAGGATCCGTGGACCTGTCCCTGTCGACCGAGACCATCGGCGATCGCACGATCGTCAGGGTCGGTGGCGAAATCGACGTATATACCGCGCCCAAGCTGCGCGAGCAGCTGGTCGAGCTGGTGAATGACGGCAGTTTCCACCTTGTCGTCGACATGGAGGGCGTGGACTTCCTCGACTCCACCGGACTCGGCGTCCTGGTCGGCGGACTGAAGCGGGTGCGTGCCCATGAGGGCTCGCTGCGCCTGGTCTGCAACCAGGAGCGCATTCTGAAGATTTTCCGTATCACCGGCCTCACCAAGGTGTTCCCGATCCACACCTCGGTCGAGGAAGCGGTGGCGGCAACCGACTGACCACCGCTCCGGGTGTGGCGCAAGGGTCCGCGCCCGGACGGCCGATGTTGTAACAAGGGGGTCCGGGCTATCGGCAGTCCGGTCCCCCGACCGCACGCCCGTAGTTCCGAGGGGGATGCATGGCCACCGTTGAACTCCGTTTCAGCGCGCTGCCCGAGCACGTCAGGACCGCCCGACTGGTGGCGGCAGCGGTGGCGCGCAGGGCCGGGGTGGACGAGGCCGTCCTCGACGAGGTCAGGCTCGCCGTCGGCGAGGCCTGCACCCGTGCCGTCGGACTGCACCGGAACGGCGGCATCACGGCGCCGGTGAAGGTGCTGCTGATCGAGGAGGAGAAGCAGTTCTCCATCGAGGTCGGCGACGAAGCGCCGCGTCATGCCCCCGGCGACCGGGCTCCCGGTGCCGCGGGTGAGGACCCGGACGCAGAGATGGAGGAGGACGAGATGGGTCTCGCTGTCATCAGCGGACTCGTCGACGACGTGGAGGTCACCGCAGGGGAACACGGCGGGTCGATCCGGATGACCTGGCCGACCACACCGCCGGTCGCGGTGCTCCCCTGACGCCCCACGCGCTTTTTCGATCACTGCGCTGATCACTGCGCTGATCACCTCAAGGGCCCTGCTCAGCAGGGCCCTTGTTGCATTTTCAAGAGCATTCTGAATTCAGGGATGATCGTGAAGGAATTCACGATCAATTTCTGATCAGTCGTTTCTGATCAGTCAATCGGGTGAAAATGCGTTCGAGACGTTACCGGTCTGTCCGCAGGGTGTGGCGGATTCCGTTTACCGCGTACTGTTTTGATCAGGAACAGATCTCTAGACTCCGTCCACATCTTGAGCTCAGCCCAAGCGTCAAGGAGGACGAATGGCGGGGCTTTCTTCCCCAGACCAGCTTGACCACTCCTCAGCCCTCGCGGCAGCGGTACTGACCGACGGCAACCGTGTCATGGTGTCGGTGATCGGCGTCGTGGCCCTGGCCGCCCTAGTGGTGGCGGGAGTCCTGGTGCGCCAGGTACTCGCGGCGGGCGAGGGCACCGACAGCATGAAGAAGATCGCGACGGCGATCCAGGAGGGCGCGAACGCCTATCTGGCACGGCAGATGCGCACGCTCGGCGTATTCGCCATCGTCGTCTTCTTCCTGCTCATGCTGCTGCCCGCGGACGACTGGAATCAGCGCATCGGCCGATCGGTGTTCTTCTTGATCGGCGCGGTGTTCTCGGCGGCCACCGGCTATATCGGCATGTGGCTCGCCGTACGGAGCAATGTGCGCGTCGCCGCCGCCGCACGTGAGGCGACTCCGGCGGAGGGTGAACCGGAAAAGGATCTCACCGCTGTCTCGCACAAAGCGATGAAGATCGCATTTCGCACGGGCGGCGTCGTCGGCATGTTCACGGTGGGGCTCGGTCTGCTGGGCGCCTCCTGCGTGGTGCTGGTGTACGCGGCCGACGCGCCGAAGGTCCTGGAGGGCTTCGGTCTCGGCGCGGCGCTCATCGCGATGTTCATGAGGGTCGGCGGCGGCATCTTCACCAAGGCCGCCGACGTCGGCGCCGACCTGGTCGGCAAGGTCGAACAGGGCATTCCGGAGGACGATCCGCGCAATGCCGCGACCATCGCCGACAACGTGGGCGACAACGTCGGCGACTGTGCGGGCATGGCGGCCGACCTCTTCGAGTCGTACGCCGTGACGCTCGTCGCCGCGCTGATCCTCGGCAAGGCGGCCTTCGGCGACTTCGGGCTCGCGTTTCCGCTGCTCGTCCCCGCGATCGGTGTGGTCACCGCGATGATCGGCATCTTCGCCGTGGCCCCGCGACGCACCGACCGCAGCGGCATGTCGGCGATCAACCGCGGGTTCTTCATCTCCGCGGCGATCTCGCTGGTGCTGGTGGCGGTGGCGGTCTTCGTCTATCTGCCGTCGTCGTACGCCGACCTCGACGGCGTCACGGACAGGGAGATCCTCGGACACGCCGGCGACCCGCGGGTCCTCGCGCTCGTCGCCGTGGCGATCGGCATCCTGCTCGCCGCCGTGATCCAGCAGTTGACCGGGTACTTCACGGAGACCAATCGCCGTCCGGTCAAGGACATCGGCAAGAGCTCGCTCACCGGCCCGGCCACCGTCGTCCTCGCCGGTATCTCCGTCGGCCTCGAATCGGCCGTCTACACCGCCCTGTTGATCGGCCTCGGCGTCTACGGGGCGTTCCTGCTCGGCGGTACGTCCATCATGCTGGCGCTGTTCGCGGTGGCGCTGGCCGGCACCGGCCTGCTCACCACGGTCGGTGTGATCGTCGCGATGGACACCTTCGGGCCGGTCTCCGACAACGCGCAGGGCATCGCGGAGATGTCCGGCGACGTCGAGGGCGCGGGCGCGCAGGTGCTCACCAACCTGGACGCGGTGGGCAACACCACCAAGGCCATCACCAAGGGCATCGCCATCGCCACCGCCGTCCTGGCGGCGGCGGCGCTCTTCGGGTCCTATCGTGACGCGATTCTCACGGGCGCGCGGGACGTCGGCGAACGGGTGTCCGGCGAGGGTGCCCCGATGAGCCTGATGATGGACATCTCCCAGCCCAACAACCTCGTCGGCCTCATCGCGGGCGCGGCGGTCGTCTTCCTCTTCTCGGGGCTAGCCATCAACGCCGTGTCGCGGTCGGCGGGTTCCGTGGTGTACGAGGTGCGGCGGCAGTTCCGCGAGCATCCCGGGATCATGGACTACAGCGAGAAACCGGAGTACGGCAAGGTCGTCGACATCTGTACGAGGGACGCGCTCAGGGAGCTCGCCACGCCCGGCCTGCTCGCCGTCCTGGCGCCGATCTTCATCGGGTTCACGCTCGGTGTCGGCGCGCTCGGCTCGTTCCTGGCGGGCGCGATCGGCGCGGGGACCCTGATGGCGGTGTTCCTCGCGAACTCCGGTGGCGCCTGGGACAACGCCAAGAAGCTCGTCGAGGACGGCCACCACGGCGGCAAGGGCAGCGAGGCCCACGCCGCCACGGTGATCGGCGACACGGTCGGCGACCCGTTCAAGGACACCGCGGGTCCGGCGATCAACCCGCTGCTGAAGGTGATGAACCTGGTGGCGCTGCTCATCGCGCCCGCGGTCATCAAGTTCAGCTACGGCGACGACGAGAACCTCGGTGTGCGGATCACCATCGCCGTACTGGCGTTCCTGGTGATCGCCGGCGCGGTCTACGTCTCCAAGCGGCGCGGGATCGCCATGGGTGACGAAGACAACGCCGATCGGGAGTCCAAGTCGGCCGATCCGGCGGTGGTTTCGTAGGCGGGTTCTTCCCAGGCCCAGCTCAAGGGGCGGGCGGGCGGCGCGAATTGATGCGCCGCCCGCCCGCCCCTTGCGTGTGCGCGCCCCGGCCGTGAGCCTTCTCTCTCTTGGTGCAAATGGCTTCAATAATGTGCATAAAGGATGCTCGGCGTGAGGGTGTCGTCCCCTTGGCGTGTATGTTCCGGGGCCGAGAGCCATGGAAGGGACCAATCCGGTGAACAAGAAGCTCGCGGCCGCACTGTCCGGCGGTGCGGTACTGGTACTGGCGCTGTCCGGATGCAGCAGTGACGACAGCAGCGAAAAGCTGAACTCCTGGGCCAAGGACGTCTGCGACGCCGTACAGCCGCAGGCCAAGAAGATCGCGGCCGCCAACGCCGCGATCCAGAAGGAGACCTCGGACAACAGCACACCGGAGCAGGTCCGGAAGACCGACGCGCAGGCCTTCCAGGACATGTCGGACGCCTACAAGGCGATCGGGGCCGCCGTGACCAAGGCCGGGGCGCCGGACGTCGAGAACGGCGAGAAGAAGCAGCGGGACGCCGTCAAGGAGCTCAACGGCCTGTCCACGTCGTACGCCTCCCTCAAGGCACAGGTCGACAAGCTCGACACGAAGGACCAGGCGAAGTTCGCGGACGGCCTCAAGGACATCGCGACCTCGCTGGACAAGCTGAGCCAGACCGGCAACGACGCCCTGAAGACCCTGGAGGAGGGGGACGTCGGCAAGGCCATGGCCAAGCAGGAGAGCTGCAAGTCGGCCTCCGCGACGCCGTCCGCGACCACGGGCTGAGGCGCGGCCCGAGACGTCCCGCGCCGGTCGGCGGGCCGAGCGCTCCGGGCGGTCCGCGGGTCACAATGGGGGCGTGAGTGACACCGGCCTGCACGCCCTGCCCGCTTCCGACCGCCCCGACGTCAGCGCCCGGCTGAGGGACGCCCTGCTCCGGGCGTCCTTCACCGCCGACGGGCTGCTCGACCTCCTCGGCGCGCCCGCGTACGCGGCGCTCGCCCGGAGTGAGACCGTGCCCGCGCTCCGGGCGACACGCGGGGACACACCGCTGGAGACGCTCGTACGGCTGTTCCTGTTGCAGCAGCCCGTGCCGCACGCGCCCGTGGCGGACGTTCTGCCGGTCGCCGAGTGCCTGGAGGCCGGCTGGCTGGTTCCGGCCGGTGCGGACGAGATCGCGGCCGCCGTGGACGTACGGCCGTACGGCGGGCCCGGCGGCGAGGACTGGTTCATCGTGTCCGACCTCGGATGCGCGGTCGGCGGCGCGGGCGGCATCGGTAGCCGGGACGAGGGCGTCGTCCTCGGCGTCGGCGGCGCTTCCACCACCCTGGCCGGCATCACCGTCCGTACGCCCGTCTCCGCCGCCCTGGACCTGGGCACCGGCTCGGGGATCCAGGCGCTGCACGCCGCCCGGCACGCCACGCGCGTGACGGCGACCGACCTCAACCCGCGCGCCCTGCACATCACCGCGCTCACGCTGGCCCTGTCCGGCGCTCCCGCCGCGGACCTGCGCGAGGGTTCGCTGTTCGAGCCGGTCCGGGACGACGAGACATACGACCTGATCGTGTCGAACCCGCCGTTCGTGATCTCGCCGGGGGCGCGGCTGACGTACCGGGACGGTGGCATGGGCGGGGACGATCTGTGCCGCTCGCTCGTTCAGGGGGCGGGGGAGCGGCTGAGCGAGGGCGGGTTCGCGCAGTTCCTCGCCAACTGGCAGCACGTGGAAGGGGAGGACTGGCAGGAGCGACTCAGGTCCTGGGTGCCGCGCGGGTGCGACGCGTGGATCGTGCAGCGCGAGGTGCAGGACGTCACGCAGTACGCCGAGCTGTGGCTGCGGGACGCCGGTGACCACCGCGGTGACACGACCGAGTACCAGGCGCGCTACGACACCTGGCTGGACGAGTTCGAGGCGCGCAAGGTGAAGGCGGTCGGCTTCGGCTGGATCACCCTGCGCAGGACGGATGCCGACGTGCCCTCCGTCACCGTGGAGGAATGGCCGCATCCGGTCGAACAGCCGCTCGGGGAAGCGGTGCGGGCGCACTTCGAGCGTCTCGACTACCTGCGGGCACACGATGACGCCTCGCTCCTCGAAGCGCACTTCCGGCTCGTCGCCGAGGTCGTCCAGGAGCAGGTGGGGCTGCCCGGTGCCGAGGACCCGGAGCACGTGGTGCTGCGTCAGAACCGCGGGATGCGCCGGGCCACCAAGGTGGACACCGTCGGCGCGGGCTTCGCGGGCGTGTGCGACGGCTCGTTGAGCGCCGGGCGCATCCTGGACGCCATTGCCCAACTGGTGGGTGAGGACCCCGTGTTGCTGCGAGACCGTACGCCCGCGCAGATTCGGTTGCTGGTGGAGCAGGGGTTCATCGAGCCGGCGTGACCTCCTTCGGCGCGGCGTGAAGCTCGCCGGTCGGCGTGACGTCTGGGGTGCGCCCGCCCTCCCGAGGCCCGTGTGTCCATTCTGATGGGATTGTTGGCGAAAAGCCCTCCTGTCAGTGGGGCGTGCGAAGCTACCTTCTAGGGACAAACGCCGCGCGTTCTCGGGGGAGGCGCGCGCTGTCTCGGGGGAGGCGCCATGGCGGGGGAGACGCCGGACCAGGGTGAGGGAAGGGTCATCAACAGCCGGTACCGGCTGCTGCGGGCCCTGGGCGCGGGCGGCATGGGCCGTGTGTGGCTCGCGCACGACGAGGAGCTGGCCTGCGAAGTCGCGATGAAGGAGATCGCGCTGCCGGACGGGCCGATGGACGCGGGCGAGCCGTCACAACGTATCGCGCGCGCCCGCAGCGAGGCCCGGCACGCGGCACGACTGCGCGGGCATCCGCATGTGGCGACAGTGCACGACGTGGTGGTGCACGAGGGGCTGCCGTGGATCGTCATGGAGCACGTCCCGGACGCGGTCGACCTCCAGGCCGTCGTACGGCGTTCCGGGCCGCTGCCGCCCTCCCAGGTGGCGCGGATCGGACTCGCCGTCCTCGACGCGCTGACCGCCGGACACCGCATCGGCATCCTCCACCGGGATGTGAAACCGGCCAACATCCTTCTGGCGCCCGACTCCTCGGGCGACCCCTGCGCGCGCGTGCTGCTCACCGACTACGGCATCGCCCTCCAGCCCGAGTCCCGCGAGCCCCGGCTCACCGCCACCGCCGGCATCCTCGGCACGCCCGGCTACCTCGCACCGGAGCGGGCCCGCGGCGAGCCGCCCACGCCGGCCGCCGACCTGTTCTCCCTCGGCGCCACGCTGTACCACGCCGTCGAGGGTCGCGGCCCCTTCGACCGCCACGGCGAGTACGCGACCCTCACGGCCCTGCTCGGCGATGAGCCCACACCGCCGGTGCGGGCCGCCGAACTCACCCCGGTGCTGCTCGGGTTGCTGGTCAAGGACCCCGTGCGCAGGTTCGCGCCGGAGGTGGTGGCGCGAGGGTTGGGGCGGGTGGTGCAGGGGGCGGCGGGCGCGGGATTCGGGCCGCCGCCCGGCACTCCGCAGACCGCCGGTACCGCCCAGACGCCGGGCACGCCGCATACGCCGGGGCCTCCGCCGCCGTCGGCGGGTGCGCCGCAGACGTTCCGTACGCCGTCCAGCCCGCAGGCGTCTCAGGCCTCGCACTCGCCTGCGGGCGGCCCCTACGACGTCGGGGGGCCGGGCACGCCGGGGAGCGGGGCCCCTGCCACGCCCGCGCATCCGTCCCCGGAGCCCGGCAATCCGTATGCGCAGGGGACCGCTGCATCTCCGTACGCCGGATCGCCGTACGCGGGGAGCGGCAGCCCGACACCGTACGCCGGAAGCGGCAGCCCCACGCCGTACGCCGGAAGCGGCCCGCCGCCGTACACGGGCGGCACGCAGGGCGGTCCCTGGGGGCCCGGCGGCGGTGGCGCGGGTCCGCCCTCGGCGCCCGGTGGGCGGAAACGCCTCGCCCTCGTCGCCCTCGTCGTGGCCGCCGTTCTCGTCATCGCCGGGGGAGCGTGGGCGGCCGTGTCGCTCACCGGGGACGACGGCGGCGACCGGAACGCGGTGACGAAGAAGTCGCCCCCGCCGAGCGCGTCGCAGGGCACGCCGTCCCCGACGGGGCCCGTGCTGCCGTACGGCGATGCCGTCGGGCTCGGTGAGCCCTTGGAGACCGGGGACTGTGTGCAGGCGGTCTGGTCGGGGACGCCGTTCAGGTCGGTGCCGAACCTGGGCGTGGTGGACTGCGCCGACGACTGGCCGGACGGTCAGGTCGTGGCGGTCGACACGGCCATCGACCACGCCGACGCCCGCGCCGAGGGGGCGAAACGGTGCGCGAACCAGAGCCGCACGATCGTCGAGGCGCTGCCGGACGCGGCCGGCTACGCCGTCGTGCCCACCGCCGAGGGCTTCACCACGGCGGGCGGAGGTACGGCATGTCTCGTACTGGGCCGCCATGCCGCGATAGGCGGCGAAGTGGGCCGCTTCCGCGACGCCGGCACGAATTTGTGGGTGGGTCAGATGAGCATCGGCGACTGCTGGACCTACGAGGAGCTGGAGGAGGGCTACGAGGCCCCGCTCACCGACTGCGCCGAACCCCACACGGACCAGGTCGTCGGCACCGTCCAGGCACCCGCGGACATGAGCTACAAGAAGGGCATCGACAACGCGACCAAGCTGTGCGGCAACAAGTTCGAGCCGACCTGGGCACCGGGACGGGAGCGGAACACGTTCGGCTGGGTGGCCGACAAGGACGACTGGGAGCAGGGCTTCACCAAGGTCGTGTGCACCGTGGGACGGGCCGACAACGGCAGGACGACCGGAAAAATACGTGAACCCGGCTCGGTCTGAGGCGCCTCCGAGCGCGTCCGGCCCGCTCCCAGGGGCCCCGCACCGTGACCCCGCGCGAGCGGAACGGGGGAGTCCGCGGCCCTGTCGATCCCCCGTTCACCCAGGGTTCTCCTGGCCGCCGCCCGCGCGTGTCAGCCTCCACGCACTGGACACCCGCGGTCTGAGAACGAAGGGGCGGCACAAGCCATGGAGAGCGGACCGGCGATCTTCGCGGGCCTGGTGTTCGCCCTGTTCGGAGGCGGCCTGCTGGTGTGGACGGCGGTCCGTGTACGGCACCGTCAACCGGTGGCCCACGGTGTGAGCCCTGTCGCATCCGCGACCCTCGCGACCCTCTTCGCGCTGCTCGCCCTCGCCCTCGGAACCTGGTGCTTCAGCCACCTGTGAAGTCGCCTGTGAAGCCGCCTGCGGGACCACCCACGAGGGCCGCTGCGCACGAGGCGTGCAGGTAACTGAGGGATCACCCTCCGGATGGGCTCGAAAAGGCCGGTGGATACTCCGGGCGGCAGGAATGGCGGTAGTCGGGTTACCGTTCGAGTGGCCGTTGCGGGCTTTTCCCGTTTGACACGGGGGCGGGATGTACCGTCACACTCCGCAGCGTCAGCATGACCCGACCCCGGGAACCAAGGCCTGGGGAGAGATCCCAGCGTCGACCGGAGAGAAGAGCGAAGTTGTCCCCGACCAGCGAGACCGCACAGGGCGGCCGCCGACTCGTCATCGTCGAGTCGCCTGCCAAGGCGAAGACGATCAAGGGCTATCTCGGCCCCGGATACGTCGTCGAGGCGAGCGTCGGGCACATCCGCGACCTCCCCAACGGCGCCGCCGAAGTGCCCGAGAAGTACACCGGCGAGGTCCGTCGCCTCGGGGTGGACGTCGAGAACGACTTCCAGCCGATCTACGTCGTGAACGCCGACAAGCGGGCCCAGGTCAAGAAGCTCAAGGACCTGCTCAAGGACTCCGACGAACTCTTCCTCGCCACCGATGAGGACCGCGAGGGCGAGGCCATCGCGTGGCACCTCCTGGAAGTGCTCAAGCCCAAGGTCCCGGTCAAGCGCATGGTGTTCCACGAGATCACCAAGGACGCGATCCGCGCGGCCGTCGCCAACCCGCGTGACCTCAACCAGCGCATGGTCGACGCCCAGGAGACCCGCCGTATCCTCGACCGCCTCTACGGCTACGAGGTCTCGCCGGTCCTGTGGAAGAAGGTCATGCCGCGGCTGTCCGCGGGCCGTGTCCAGTCCGTCGCCACCCGGCTCGTCGTGGAGCGGGAGCGGGAGCGCATCGCGTTCCGTTCCGCCGAGTACTGGGACCTGACGGGCACCTTCGCGACCGGCCGCGCCGGGGACCTCTCGGACCCGTCGTCGCTGGTCGCCCGCCTCCAGAGCGTCGACGGCAGGCGGGTCGCTCAGGGCCGCGACTTCGACTCCCTGGGGCAGATCAAGAGCGCGAACACCCTCCACCTCGACGAGGCGAACGCCCGCGCCCTGGCCGCGGCCCTGGAGCAGACGCGCTTCGCGGTCCGCTCGGTCGAGTCCAAGCCGTACCGCCGCTCGCCGTACGCCCCGTTCCGTACGACGACCCTCCAGCAGGAGGCCAGCCGCAAGCTCGGCTTCGGCGCGAAGGCGACCATGCAGGTCGCCCAGAAGCTGTACGAGAACGGCTACATCACGTACATGCGTACCGACTCCACGACACTCAGCGACACCGCCGTCGCCGCCGCTCGTGCCCAGGTCACGCAGCTGTACGGGGCCGACTACCTGCCCGCCTCCCCGCGCACCTACGCCGGGAAGGTGAAGAACGCGCAGGAGGCGCACGAGGCGATCCGCCCGTCGGGTGATCGTTTCCGCACGCCCGCCGAGACCGGCCTGACCGGCGACCAGTTCCGGCTCTACGAGCTGATCTGGAAGCGGACCGTCGCCTCGCAGATGAAGGACGCGACCGGCAACTCCGTCACGGTGAAGATCGGTGGCACCGCCGCCGACGGCCGGGACGTCGAGTTCAGCGCCTCCGGCAAGACGATCACCTTCCACGGCTTCCTCAAGGCCTACGTCGAGGGCGCCGACGACCCGAACGCCGAGCTGGACGACCGCGAGCGCCGGCTGCCCCAGGTCAGCGAGGGCGACGCGCTGTCCGCCGAGGAGATCACGGTCGACGGGCACGCCACCAAGCCCCCGGCCCGCTACACCGAGGCCAGCCTGGTCAAGGAGCTCGAAGAGCGCGAGATCGGCCGCCCGTCGACGTACGCGTCGATCATCGGCACGATCCTCGACCGCGGCTACGTCTTCAAGAAGGGCACGGCCCTGGTGCCGTCCTTCCTGTCCTTCGCCGTGGTCAACCTCCTGGAGAAGCACTTCGGGCGGCTCGTCGACTACGACTTCACCGCCCGGATGGAGGACGACCTCGACCGCATCGCCCGCGGTGAGGCGCAGGCCGTGCCGTGGCTGAGGCGCTTCTACTTCGGCGAGACCGTGCCCGACAGCGGCTTCGCCGCGGGCGGCGGCGGTGGCGCGGCCGAAGCCGGCAACGGCGACGGGGACCACCTCGGTGGCCTCAAGGAGCTGGTGACCGACCTGGGCGCGATCGACGCCCGCGAGGTGTCGTCGTTCCCGGTGGGCAACGACATCGTGCTCAGGGTCGGGCGCTACGGCCCGTACGTCGAGCGCGGCGAGAAGGACTCCGAGAACCACCAGCGGGCCGACGTGCCCGAGGACCTGGCCCCGGACGAGCTCTCCGTCGAGCTCGCGGAGGAACTGCTCGCCAAGCCGAGCGGCGACTTCGAGCTGGGCGCCGACCCGGTCACCGGCCGTCAGATCATCGCCCGGGACGGCCGCTACGGCCCGTACGTCACCGAGGTGCTCCCCGAGGGCACCCCGAAGACCGGCAAGAACGCCGTGAAGCCGCGTACGGCCTCGCTGTTCAAGTCGATGTCGCTGGACACGGTGACGCTCGAGGACGCGCTCAAGCTGATGTCGCTGCCGCGCGTGGTCGGCGCCGACGCCGAGGGCCAGGAGATCACCGCGCAGAACGGGCGGTACGGGCCGTACCTGAAGAAGGGCACGGACTCGCGCTCGCTCCAGGCCGAGGAGCAGCTCTTCACGATCACCCTCGAAGAGGCGCTGGCGATCTACGCCCAGCCCAAGCAGCGCGGGCGGGCCGCCGCCAAGCCGCCGCTGAAGGAACTGGGCACGGACCCGGTCAGCGAGCAGCCGGTGGTGGTCAAGGACGGTCGCTTCGGACCGTACGTGACCGACGGGGAGACCAACGCGACCCTGCGCTCCGGCGACAGCGTCGAGGAGATCACCCCGGAGCGAGGCTTCGAACTGCTCGCCGAGAAGCGGGCCAAGGGCCCCGCCAAGAAGACGGCGAAGAAGGCGCCCGCGAAGAAGGCCCCGGCCAAGAAGGCGACGGCCGCCAAGAAGACCGCGGCGAAGAAGACCACGACCGCGAAGAAGACGACGGCGAAGAAGACCACCGCGAAGACGGCCGCCAAGAAGGCGACGGCTTCGAAGTCGGCGTCCGAGGACTGAGCCGAGCCCTCTTCCCTCACGGATTCCGTCACGGAGGCTTCGCAAAACGAACGCCCCGGCATCACTTTGGTGTCGGGGCGTGCGCACGTTCGGACGGGCCCTCCAGCCTGTCGGTGGCTCCCGATAGGCTGAAAGCATGACCCCAGCCGAGCAGCCAACGGCCCTTCACCCGGCCCCCGACGACGCCCTGGTCGCGGACTCCCGCGAGCGCGCCGTCCGCGCCCTGCTGCGCCGACCGCAGCTGAAACGGCTGTGGAGCGCCCATCTCGTGGGCGGTATCGGCGACACGCTCGCGCTCTTGGTGCTGGTCGTCCTCGCGCTCCAGGCGGCGATCGCCGAGGGTTCGTTCGGCGGCGGGTACCGGGGCGTGGCGTTCGCAGTGGCGACCGTTTTCGGTGTGCGCATCCTGGCGACACTGCTCTTCGGTGCCGTCCTGCTCGGCCCGCTGACATCGCTCACCTCCCAGGAGGGCCCCCTCGACCGCCGCTGGACCATGGTCGGCGCGGACGGGCTGCGGGTCCTGGCGCTCATCGTGGCGCCCCTGTGGATCGACTGGACGCCCGCGGACGCCCTGGCGATCGTGCTGGTCACCGCCTTCGTGACCGGGATCGCCGAGCGGTTCTGGACGGTGTGCCGGGAGAGCGCGGCGCCCGCGCTGCTGCCCGCCCCGCCGCCGGAGGGCGCGACGGTACGACCGCTGCCGGACCACATGGACGCGCTGCGCCGCCTGTCGCTGCGGACCAGCTTCGTGGCGATCCCGCTCGCGGCCGCCGCCCTGGTCGTCGCGGGCCTGCTCAACAACCTGCTGGGCTCCGGGATCGCCTGGTTCGCCCAGCACCAGGCGGCCCTCGGCTCGTACGTCGCGGCCGGACTGTTCGCCGCGTCCCTGTCGGTGCTGACCTTCCTGGAACTGCCCGACACCCGCACCCCGCGCGCGCGTTCGCCGCTGGAGGGACTGCGCCGGCCCAAGAGCGGCACGGACGCCGACAGGGGCCGTACCGGCGCCCTCCCGCTGCTGGTGCTCTCCGGCGCGGCCGTCGCCGGGGCGGTGGCGGCCGCGGTCGCCGTGGCCGTGCTGCACGCCAAGGACCTGGGCGGCGGCCCGGTGCTCTACGGCCTGCTGGTGGTCGCCCTGACCGGCGGGGTCGTCGTCGGCATCCGTACGGCACCGAGGGTCCTGCCGACGCTGTCGCGGCGCCGGCTGCTGGCGCTGGCGATCGCCTTCACCGGTGTCGCGCTGCTGGCCGCCGGGCTCGTCCCGGACGTGACCAGTGTGGTGCTGATCCTCGCCTTCGCGGGCGCGGGCGCGGGTGCGGCCGCCAACACCGGGCACACGCTGCTGGACCAGGAGACCGAGGAGTACCGGCGGGCACGGACCACCGAGCACCTGCACGCGGTCGTCCGCGTGTGCGTGGCGCTCGGCGCGGTCGTCGCGCCCGTGGTCGCGGCGGCGATCGGCCCGCACCGCCTGGAGAACGGCAAGTTCGTCTTCGCCCACGGCGGCGCGGCCTTCACGCTGATGCTGGTGGGCGCGCTGCTGCTGCCGGTGGCCGCGCTCGTGCTGGCCAAGGTCGACGACCGGTCCGGCGTGCCGCTGCGCACCGACCTCAAGGACGCGCTGCTCGGCGGGGACGACCCGGAGACGGTGCCCGCGTCGAACGGCTTCTTCATCGCCCTGGAGGGCGGCGACGGGGCAGGGAAGTCCACCCAGGCCGAGGCGCTCGCCGAGTGGATCCGCGCCAAGGGACACGAGGTCGTCGTCACCCGCGAGCCGGGGGCCACGCCCGTGGGCAAGCGGCTGCGGTCGATCCTGCTGGACGTGTCGAGCGCCGGACTGTCGCACCGGGCGGAGGCGCTGCTGTACGCGGCGGACCGCGCGGAGCATGTGGACACGGTGGTGCGGCCCGCGCTGGAGCGCGGCGCGGTGGTCGTCTCGGACCGCTACATCGACTCCTCGGTCGCCTACCAGGGAGCGGGCCGGGACCTGTCCCCGACCGAGATCGCCCGCATCAACCGGTGGGCGACGAACGGCCTCGTACCGCATCTGACCGTGCTGCTCGACGTCTCGCCGGAGATCGCGCGCGAGCGGTTCACCGAGGCGCCGGACCGGCTGGAGTCGGAGCCGGCCGAGTTCCACGCGCGCGTGCGCTCCGGTTTCCTCGCGCTGGCCGCCGCCGACCCCGGCCGCTACCTGGTCGTGGACGCGGGCCAGGAGCCCGAGGCCGTCACCACCGTCGTACGGCATCGGCTCGACCACATGCTGCCGCTGTCCGAGGCCGAGATCCTGGCCCAGGAGGAAGCGCGCCGCAAGGCCGAGGAAGAGGCCCGGCGCAAGGCCGAGGAGGAGGCCGCCCGCAAGGCCGAGGAGGAGCGCCTGGAGCGGGAGCGCCAGGAGCAACTGGCCCGGCTGCGTGCCGAGGAGGAGGAGCGCAAGCAGCGCGAGCTGGAGGAGGCGCAGCGGCGCGAGGCCGAACGGCAGGCGGAGGAGGCCCGGCTGCGGGCCGAGGAAGCGCGTCGACGGGCCGAGGAGGAACAGGCCCGGCTCCTCGCCGAGGAGAAGGCGCGCGCCGAGGAGGAGGCACGCCGGCAGGCCGAGGCGGACCGGCTCCGCAAGCAGGCCGAGGAGGAGGCCCGGCTGCGCACCGAGGCCGAGGCGCGACGGCTGGAGAAGCAGCGCAAGGCCGAGGAGGCACTGCTGCGGGCCGAGGAGGCCCGCCGCCAGGCCGAGCAGGCGGCGGCCGCGGCCGCGGCGGGACCCAGGACGGGGACGGGATCCACGGCTGCCGGATCCGCGCCGGAGGCGATGACCGTGCCGACGCCGGTGGTGACATCGACGAACGCGTCGGGCGGTCCGGTGGACGAGACGGCGGTGCTGCCCCGGGTGCGGGACGAGCGGGCCGACGGGACCGACGGCCGCTCGCCGGGCGCTCCTTCCGAGGGTGCCGCTCCCGGCGGGCCGGACGCCGAGGTGACGGCCGAGCTGCCGCAGCCGCCCGCGCCGGCGGGCGCCGCGGACGAGACGGCCGTACTGCCGCCGGTTCCGCCGGGGGCCGCCGACGAGACCGCGGTGCTGCCTCCCGTGCCTCCTGCGCCGCCCGGTGCCGCCGACGAGACGGCCGTACTGCCGCCCGTCCGGGACGAGGAACCCTCGGACCGGGTTCCGCCGGGGTACTTCCGTGACGAGCGGCCGGGGGCCCGGCCGGACGGGACCGAGGGCCGTACGCGTGAGCTTCCGCAGGTCGACGAGACGGGCGCGCCGGCACCCCGGCGGCGGAGCCGGTCCGACTGGGCCGAGGAGACGCCGCTGGACGATCTGCCCACGCTGGCGGACGAGTTGCTCGGGCCGCACGGCGAAGAGCACGGCGATGAGTACGGTGACGAAGGCGGCCGCGGGCGGCGTCGGGGCCGGGGACGCTGAGGCCCGCCCGGCGGTCGTCGTCGACCTCGTTGTCAGTGGCAGCCCGCACAATGGGTGCTGTGCCATGGGGCGTGACGGAAGGGCGGGGTGAGGGATGAGCGTCTGGGACGACCTGGTGGGCCAGGAGAAGGTGAGCGAGCAGCTCGGTGCCGCCGCCCGGGATGCCGATGCCCTGGTCACCGCGACCACCGCGCACACACCGCCGCCCGAGGCGTCGAAGATGACGCACGCGTGGCTGTTCACGGGCCCGCCCGGCGCGGGCAGGAACCAGGCGGCGCGGGCCTTCGCCGCCGCCCTCCAGTGCGTCAGCCCCGACCGCGCCCTCGGCGGGGCCCCCGGCTGCGGTTTCTGTGACGGCTGCCATACGGCACTGGTCGGCACCCACGCCGACGTCAGCACCGTGGCCGCCGTCGGCGCGCAGATCCTCGCCGACGACATGCGGGACACCGTCCGCAAGTCGTTCACCTCGCCGGCGAACGGCCGCTGGCAGGTCATCCTCGTCGAGGACGCCGAGCGGCTGAACGAGAAGTCGGCCAACGCCGTCCTCAAGGCCGTGGAGGAGCCCGCCCCGCGCACGGTGTGGCTGCTGTGCGCGCCCTCCGTCGAGGACGTCCTGCCGACCATCCGCTCCCGTTGCCGCCACCTGAACCTGAGCACGCCCTCAGTCGACGCCGTCGCCGACATGCTCGTACGCCGTGAGGGCGTCGAGCCCGCCGCCGCCCTGGCCGCCGCCCGCGCCACCCAGGGCCACGTCGACCGGGCCCGCCGTCTGGCCACCGACCCGGCCGCACGCGAGCGCCGCGCCGCCGTTCTCAAGCTGCCCCTGCGTGTCGACGACATCGGCGGCTGCCTCAAGTCCGCCCAGGAACTGGTGGACGCGGCGGCCGAGGACGCCAAGCAGCTCGCCGAGGAGAGGGACGGCAAGGAGACCGAGGAACTCAAGACGGCGATGGGCGCCTCCCAGGGCGGCCGGATGCCGCGCGGCACCGCGGGTGTGATGAAGGACCTGGAGGACAAGCAGAAGCGGCGCCGGACGCGGACGCAGCGCGACAGCCTCGACGTCGCCCTCACCGACCTCACCGCCTTCTACCGTGACGTCCTCGCCCTCCAGCTCGGCTCCCGGGTGGCGATCGCCAACGCGGACGTCGGGGACACCCTCGAACGGCTCGCCCGCGCCGGCTCCCCCGAGTCCACGCTCCGCCGCATCGAGGCGATCGCCGCCTGCCGCGAGGCCCTCGACCGCAATGTGGCGCCCCTGCTGGCGGTGGAGGCGATGACGATGGCGCTCAGAGCGGGCTGACCGCGCTCACGTCGGCACGGCGCCCTCGGGACACCGGCGGGCCGCCGACCGGCACGGATCCGATCACAGAAGGTTGACGGCGTCCCTCGTACGGGGAATGACCGGCACGCAGAGCATCCGAGCCACTGCGCAGAGTTACGCTCGATCGATGCACACCAGGCGCATCTCACTGTTCAGCTCCCCACCGGGCGGAGTCCGTACCGGCGGCGCCCTCCTCGCCGCGGCCGCGCTGCTCGTCTCCGCCTGCTCCTCGGGGAGCGCGACGAGCTCCGGCGGCGCGGTGGCCGAGGCGGCGCTCGCCCCGCTGCCGAGGGCCGTCCCGGCCGCCCTCGCGTCGTACTACGGACAGAAGCCGAGCTGGCGCTCCTGCGGAGTCCCCGGCTTCGAGTGCGCCACGGTGAAGGCGCCGCTGGACTACGCCGAGCCGGGCGACGGCGACGTCCGACTCGCCGTCGCCCGCAAGAAGGCCACAGGGCCGGGCGAGCGACTGGGCTCGCTGCTGGTAAACCCGGGCGGGCCGGGCGGCTCGGCGATCGGCTACCTCCAGGCGTACGCCGGGATCGGCTACCCGGCGGAGATCCGCGCGCGCTACGACATGGTCGCGGTCGACCCACGCGGCGTCGCCCGCAGCGAACCCGTCGAGTGTCTCGACGGGCGGGACATGGACACGTACACGCAGACCGACCTCACGCCCGACGACAAGCGCGAGAGGACGGCCGTCGTCGACGCGTACAAGAAGTTCGCCGAGGGCTGCGGCGCCCGGTCGCCGAAGCTGCTGCGCCATGTCTCCACCGTCGAGACGGCCCGGGACATGGACATCGTGCGAGCCGTGCTGGGCGACACGAAGCTCAACTACGTCGGGGCGTCGTACGGGACGTTCCTGGGGGCGACGTACGCGGGACTCTTCCCGGGCCGCGCCGGCCGGCTCGTGCTGGACGGCGCGATGGACCCCTCACTGCCCGCCCGCCGGCTGAACCTCGACCAGACCGCGGGCTTCGAGACGGCCTTCCAGTCGTTCGCGAAGGACTGCGTCCAGCAGCCGGACTGCCCCCTCGGCACGAAGGGCACGGCGCCCGCCGAGGTCGGCAGGAACCTCAAGGCCTTCTTCCGGAAGCTGGACGCCCGCCCGGTCCCCACCGGCGACGCGGACGGCCGCCGCCTCGGCGAGGCCCTGGCCACCACCGGCGTCACGGCCGCGCTCTACGACGAGGGAGCCTGGGCCCAACTCCGCGAGGCGCTGTCGTCGGCGATGAAGGAGAACGACGGCGCGGGACTGCTGCTCCTCGCCGACAGCTACTACGAGCGGGACGCCGACGGCCGCTACGCGAACCTGATGTTCGCCAACGCCGCCGTGAACTGCCTCGACCTCCCGGCCGCCTTCGACACCCCCGAGGAGGTGCGCAAAGCCCTCCCCGCCTTCGAAAAGGCGTCCCCCGTCTTCGGCAGGGGCCTCGCCTGGGCCTCCCTGAACTGCGCGTACTGGCCGGTGCGGCACACCGGCGAACCGCACCGCATCGAGGCCAAGGGCGCCGCCCCGATCGTCGTCGTCGGCACCACCCGCGACCCGGCGACCCCCTACCGCTGGGCCCGCGCCCTCTCCCGCCAGCTCACCTCGGCCCGCCTCCTCACCTACGAGGGCGACGGCCACACCGCCTACGGCCGCGGCAGCGCCTGCGTGGACTCCACGATCAACGCGTACCTGCTCCGCGGGACCCCTCCGACACACGGAAAACGCTGCTCCTAGCCTGCGCGTCGGACCCCGGACCGGCCCTGGAGCACAGACCTCCGGGGCCGGTCCGGCACCGGCCTGAGCCCGTGCCGGGGCGGGTCGGGACCGGGCCGGGGGCGGTTCGGAGCACCCCCGGAAACTGTGTAGACTTACCGACGTTGCTGATCGCACCATAGGTGTGGACAGCGCGCCGCCTTAGCTCAGATGGCCAGAGCAACGCACTCGTAATGCGTAGGTCTCGGGTTCGAATCCCGAAGGCGGCTCCATGGTGAACCGCAGGTCAGGCATCTGACCTGCGGTTTCTTTTTGTCTTGACCTTGGAATGTGTCTGCTGAGGGTGTTTTGGGCTGTGCATGTAATGCGTAGGTCAGAGTTTCACTCTGTGGGCTCAGTCAGGCGAGTTCTGAGGTCGAGCATCGGTGCTGACCTGCTGTTTCTTTGGGATCGCTGATTTGTGAGTCAGTATGGGCGTGGCGTGGCGTGGCGTGGGGTGGCCAAGGGGTGGCCATGTGTGCAGCGGCGGTGCACGACAGAGGGCTCCGGGGCTGTGTATGAAAGCCGTACCGAGCTCGGGGCTTGTAGCTGTCCGACAACGTGGAGTGCAGGCTCGTCGCTCGCGGTACGCGGCGAGCACCTGTTGGTGCACCGGCCCCGGCGCTATGCCTCGGCGTCGGTGATCTTCACGTCGCTCTGCTGGGTCCATCGCTCCAGGGCGGGGCGCGACTCATGAGACCAGTAGCTTCGGCGCAGTTCGCCCTCCGGGGAGAACTGCAGGATTTCGGCACGGCCGAACGCCTGGGCAAGACCGGAGCCCAACCTGTCGGCGGCGGCGACAAGTTCAGGACCACCGGCGGCCATGTCGTCAACATCGGAAACGGTGACAGCCGGCGCGGCTTTGGTCAGGACCCGGGCCCCGAGAAGCTCGGGGAAGCCGTGGCGACGGTAGTGCACGAGCCGGGTGGGACACCCCGCCGTCACCGGGTGAACCGTCGCCCGCAAAAAGGCGTTGCCACTGGCCGCCGCGCGATCACGTGCATGGAGTGCGAGGTACTGGAGACCACTGAGCAGGCCGTCCGCAAGCTCGTCTCCTTCGGCATCCGCCACACCCTCTCGGTCCAGGACGACCCGGCCCGGGGCATCGGCGCGGCCCGCGACTGGCTGCTGTCCGAGCTGCGCTCGTACGCGGCGGCCTCCGGCGGCCTGGGTGTCCGTCTGCTGCCGGTCCAGCCAGCCCGTCACGTTGCCGCGTGTCCAGGCCGCCTTGGTCCCTGGCCCAGGCGAGTAGCCCGCCGAACCAGAACACCGCTGCAGGAGCCGCGATACCTGCACAAGGTTTGCTCCTTGTTGGTGAATGGTCGAGTCCCAAGCCCTGGGCCAGCGGTGGAGTCGCTGAGCCCGGGGCCATCTACGGGGTGCCGCTCAGGCAGACTTGGCAGTCATGCCGCGTTCTCGGGTGAGGAGCTCGACGATCTCGTGGAGACGGAACTTCGGGTCGGGAGCCTCGGCGATCATTTCGGTGAGCAGGTTGTTGAAGTCGTCCAGTGCGGGGCTGCCGAGCCCAGCCGCGTTCATCGCGGCGTGTCCTTCCTGGAGTTGCCCGATGATGCGTTCGGCGTCGGCGTTGACGGCGGTCGTCATGCCGGCACCTCCGCCCGCTCGGACCCGGTCTCGCAGAGGACACGGGTGAGCGTGTCCCACACATGGTCGGGGTCCCCGGTCTCCAGGATCATCCCGGCTGCCACGTCGAGGGCCCTGTCGATACGCCCGCCGTTGTTCTCCTTCTCTACGCCTATGGCGTGCAGTACGCGGACAACGTGGGGGCGGGCCGCCGCATGCGCGGCGGGCAGCCGGTCGGTGGCGTCCGCCAGGTCCCAGCCAGCCGGGACCTGGTAGGCGGCCGGGCTGTCGTCGTAGGTGACGACCCTGGGAGTGCCTTTGCCGCTGCCCAGGTGGACGTCCAGGCGGAGCCGGGACGCTTCCCGGAACAGGGCGGTGATGCCCGGGCTCATGTCGTCGAGGATCACCTCGCGGACGGCGTACCCGTGCTGGCGCAGCGAGATGCGGGCGAGCCAGACGGCGGTGCCGGGGTTGGCGAGGTGCCTGTCGTAGACGAGGGTGGCGGTGCCGTCGGCAGGGCTGAGGTCGCGGATGTCGGCGGCCTTGCCGGGGGAGGTGGTTCCGCGTCGGACCGTGAGGGTGAGGTCGAGGGGGATCGTGGCGGTCACAGCGTCACCTCGGTCTGCTTGGCGGGGATACGGGTTGTGACGAACGGCGCTGGCATGTCAGGCACCGGTACCCCGAGCGCCTGGGCGAGTAGGTACCGGGCGACGGTGTCGTGCTCCAGTTCGCTGCGCCCGGTCGGCATGGTGAGCCGCAGCTCACCTGTCTTGCGCTGGACGATGACGGCGCCGAAGAACGCTCGGTCGGTGATCGGGGAGTCGGTGAGGGTGACGCCCAACTCGCTGATGAGCACGGGGAGAGGGGTGTCCATCAGGTGGTCGGCGGACGGCTTCGTGGCGGAGACGGTCACAGCGTCACCTCCGTGGCTTTGTCGGTGTACAGCTGGCGGAGGCGGAGGAAGATGTCGTCCGCGAGTTCCTTGGCTTTCTCCGAGGTGTACACGTCCGGGAGGGCCTTCCGCATCGCCTCGTCGACCGCCCCGGGGAGGACGGCGGCGAGCCGGTCGAGGAACGCGGCGGGGGTGGCGGTGGCCTTGTCGAAGTCGGAGAAGGTCATACCGGCATCACGCCCTGGTGGGCGAGGATGGCGCGGGCGGCCCACAGGCGGGTGGAAGGGTCCTGTCCGGCGGGGACAACGAGGAGACGGGTGCCGTCCTTGTGCTGCAGATAGTGCCCGTACAGGCCGTCGAAGGGACTGTCCAGCTCCACGGCCTGGATGTCGTGCGCAGCGGTAAGTGCCTCGAACACTGTGGTGGGGTCGTTGATGGCAGCCATGATGCGGGCGGAGTCCTGCTCGGCGCGGGCCTGTATTTCTGCGTCGAGATTGAGGGCTTCGGGCTGTGGAGGCAGCGAAGCCAGGTGCTTGGTGACGCCGACAGGAGCAACGCTTGTTGCTGTTTTCGCCATGGTCTTGCTCCTTTAATGCAGGAGATTGGGGCCAGGCCTCGGGACCGGTGACATAACCACCGGGCGAGAACGTTCTGCTTTCGGTGGTAGTCGCCCTGGCGAGGGCGGAACAGGCGGCCCTTCTCCGTTCGGGGGACGTCGCCCCGAGATCGATCACCGCCCTGCTACGCAGCACGTAAAATGCGCCTTTTTTTGGGGATCTTGACCAATTGCTAGGTGCCGACGAGGACCGGGGTATCGACGTCGACCGGTGCGGTCTCGGCGAGCTTGACCTTGAGGCTTGGGGCGCAGGCCTTCATCGAGACGGGGCCGAGGCCGTGGGCCTTGAAAATGCGGGTGATCTCGGCGAGGTCCGGGGCCTGCCGTGAGGACGGAGTGCGGAAGACGCGCCATGTGCCGTGGGCGCTGGCGGGCAGCCTCTCGAGGACCTTCTTCGCGGCCCGCTCGCCATGGTCAGGGAGGCGGGCCTGGTCGGCGGCGCGCTCGTACTCGCGGGCGGCGGCCTCGATCTGCTCGACCGGGAGGATCTCGTCGACCTCGTACAGGCCGGCCGGGTTCGGGGCCTCGACGATCGCGGTCTCGGCTTGGTCGGCAGTGAGGGCGGCAGGGCCGACGACGGAGCGGACCACGTCGGTGATGGTGCCGAGCATGCTGCGCACCGGATGAACGGTGCGGGGGGAGAGAGAAGAGCCTCTTCGCGTCGCAGGGTCGGTGCGCTGGACGCCCTTTTGCCGCCGGGTCCTGAACTGGAATCCCGCCCGACGAGGCCCCGCCGCCAGGCATTCCTGGGGTCAGAACGGGGCGGGAAGGACAGGGAAACCCCGGGAGTGATCACCAAACCCCGGGCACCCCAGTGCGCGGAGGTCTTCAGTCGCGGCTTCGATGATCGTGCCCTCGCCGACCGGCTGCCGAGCCTCTCCCTGCTTCGGTGTGCGTTTCGCAGACTCAGTGAGTGTCGGGCGCCGGGTCCGGCAGGGGGAGTTCATCGAGGTCGAGGGTGAAGGTGCGGCCGTCGGCCAGGGGGATGGGGAGCTTGCCGGTGCCGTATGCGCGGGTGTGGGCGGTGCTGTAGCCGCTGGAGGTCGGCTCGGTGTGCAGGACGACTTCCCGGGCGTAGGGGTCCACGACCAGGTAGACGGGGATGCCGTACCGGCCGTACTTTGCGGTGCAGTCGTCGTAGTCCTTGCGGGCGGAGGACGTGGAGACGACCTCCGAGATCAGCAGGACGTCCTCGAAGCTGTAGCGCTTGCCCTCCTTGCGCGCGTCCTCGCGGAGGATGGCCAGGTCGGGGGCGGAGTTCTCGTCGGCGGGGAAGTCGATGTAGACGTCGGAGGTGACCTTCGCGTGACGGCCGAGGGCGAGAGAGTCGATCTGCATCGACCTGATAGTGCTGGAGTGCTCTTCGCTCTGCGGGGTCATGATGATCTTTCCGTCGGTGCCGAAGAACACCACGTATCCCGCGGGGAACTCGGTGTGCGTGATCACGTCGACACTCATGGACGGTGCTCCTTCCCGTGTGCCGTCATGATACGGCGGGCAGCGCCGTTCCACGGCTGGACGTCCGCGGCGTGCGCGTACACCACAGCGGGGAACCGTCCGTGTGAGCAGGCGCTGCGACGCGGGGCGTGAGGTGGGCCCGTGATTGTTCGGGCCCAACAGGTGGCGCGGGGTGCCTGTCAGGGGCGCCGGGTGCCCTCCGAGGTGGCCATGGAGTGGCCGGACGCCTTTGGACGGTGCGGCACGAGGTACCGGCCCTCAGCGCGGCGCATGTGATCTGATCAGGCACAACGGCATTCCGCAGCATCAGTCGTCATGAGGCAACACGATTACTCGTGGTCTCGTAATGCGTAGGTCTCGGGTTCGAATCCCGAAGGCGGCTCTGAGGAACCCCAGGACTCACTCGCCGTGACCTGGGGTTTTTCCTTGCTCGGGGCATGACGCGTCACATGGCCGTTGTGCCGCGTGTCCGACACGATCTTCACGTCGATGCCGGCGGCGAGCATGAGCGTGGCCGCACCGTGCCGGAGGTCGTGCAGTCGGATCGGAGGGAGGCCGGAGGCGGCGACGAGGCGCTCGAAGAGGTCGGTCACCTTCCCGGGATGGAGCCAGGAGCCGTCTTCCTGGGTGAAGACCATGCCGGTCGCGACCAGGCCGGTCCCCACTCCTCGCGGTGCCGCTTCAGGACGTTGACGGTGTCGTCGTCGAGCGCGACCACGCGGAAGCCGCTGTCCGTCTCGGGCTCGGAGGTCTCGACCTCCCACCCGTCCTGGACGAGCTGGGCGGAGACGGTCAGGGAGTGGTCATCGAGGTTGATCTCCGACCAGGGCTGCGCGCATGCCTCGCCCCGACGCAGGCCGCGGAAGGCGATCAGGTGCCACATCGCGTACAGCCGGTCCTCCGCGAGGAAGTCGAGGAACGCGCCTGTCTGTTCGGGAGGATCTGCTGGCCGATCGCGTCGTTCAACGCAGGCCGCAGCGTCGCCTTGATACGCAGCCGGGTAGCCGGACCGGTCACACGCCGGAACGGCGGCATGGCATCGATCGCCGTCTTCATCACCTTGCGGCGGGCGCGGTTGTCCGTGCCCTTCCACGGCACGGTGGCCAACTCCTCCACCGCGGCCCGGCGCTGGGCGTTCTGCTCCAGGATCTCGGCATTGCCGTCGAGTCATCGGTCGAGCCACTCGCTGACGGTCAGGCGGTCGATCAGGTCCTGACCGGACTTCAGGCGCCGCCGGGTCTCCTCGACATCGGGCAGTGGCGACTTCTCGTCGCCGACCTCCTCCAGCCTGGCGGCGATCAGCGGCATGGCCTCGGGGTCGTCGGTGTCGGCGAGGCCGAGCAGGGCGCGTATGTGGTCGAGTTCGCGGATGAAGGCGTGAGTGCTGCGGAGCCGGTACTTGGCTTCCAACGCCCTTTCCGTGTAGTCGGCTTGGGCGAGTGCGGCTTCCTCGTGTTCTGCCCGGTTGGGTGCTGTCTCGGCCTTCCGGCGCTCGTGCTTCTCGCCCTTCAGGGCGGCCAGGGCAGCGCGCTGGTGGCGGACGTGGGCGCGGAAGGAGCGGAGCATGTCGTCTTCCAAGCCGAAGTCCTCGCTGTCGCCGGTGAACCAGCGCATGGCATCCCAGGTCGGTTCGGAGTGCTGAAGGGGAAGGCGCTGGACTCGGTCGACGTAGCCGACGGGGTAGAGCAGGCAGATCGGGGAGGTCCGCAGGGCTTCGGCGAGGACGAGGACGTCGACCAGGGGCAGGTTGGCGCGGCGGCCGGACTCCGTGTTGGCGATCACGTTGCGCGGGCTCGGATGGCCGATCTCCTCGCAGCGGTCGGCCAGGTCCTGGGCGCTCATGCGTAGCTCCTTCCTTCGTCTGCGGACCTCGGCGGCCACTGTGGCCATCACCTGATCCACCCACTCCGGGACGTCGTCCTCGTCA
Source organism: Streptomyces lincolnensis (assembly GCF_001685355.1). Classification (GTDB taxonomy): domain Bacteria; phylum Actinomycetota; class Actinomycetes; order Streptomycetales; family Streptomycetaceae; genus Streptomyces; species Streptomyces lincolnensis. Next base: position 5,633,928 of record NZ_CP016438.1, read on the forward strand.
TCTCTCGGATCAAAAGCCCTCGGCCAGTGGAGCCCGCTGGCGGCGAGCGACCATGAGGGCGGGCATCACCCTCGCTCAGCGCGTCACTGGCGGCCGGTGCAGCGGAAGTTGGCGGCGTTGTTCGTGCTGCCGTGTCCGTCGTAGCGGGCGACGGCCGGCCACCGGCACAGCGGCCGGCTCATGGGCCCGTTCTCGGCGCGCAGTGTGGTGGGGGCCTTGCCGTGTTCGACCCACTTCACCAGGGCCGCCAGTGGGTCGGCCGGGGCGGCGCCGGAGCCGCCCCGGCAGTGGCCCACGCCGGGGGCCGTGAAGAGGCGGGCGAACTTCTCGGTCTTCGCCCGGCCGCCCATCGCGGCGATGACCTGCTCGTAGTAGCTGGTAGTTCCCCGGGGAGGGATCAGCTGGTCGGCCAGGCCGTGCCAGAGGAGCAGTTTGCCGCCGGCGGCACGGAAGGCGCTCAGGTCGGGGTCGTCCGTGCCGACCACGGGGCCCCACTCCTGACGGGAGCGGTCGAAGTAGTGGGTGAAGTTGGCCGTGGTCAGGCGGTGCCAGTCGAAAGACGGGTCCTTCGCCAGCCAGTAGGTGAACCAGCCCGACGCGAGGGGCGTCGGGACTCCGTCGCCGTTCGCGGTGGCGGCGAGTCTGGCGAACGAGGCGCCGGGCAGGATTCCGTACCACAGGCGGCGACCGTCCGGGCGTCGCGGCCCGTCCCAGATCTTTTTCACCACGGCCGCGTCCTTGGCCGTGATCGTGCCGCAGGGGGTCACGGTGCCGACCAGCGAGGTGGGGTTGAAGCGGCAGGTCCGGGGGTCCGCGATGACGCCGTCGGTCACACCGTCCCGGCTGTCGCACGCTGCTGTGACCGCCTTGTTGACCGCGTCGAACTTGCACGAGGGCACGAAGTCGCCGAGCTCGTGCATCACGACCTGGGGCCACATCGCCGCGGGGAGGAACCGGTCCGCCTGGATCGCCGGCGCGCCGGCCAGGATGCCGTCGTAGTCGCGGGGCTGGACCTGCGCTTCCTGGAGACCTTCCCTGCCGCCGTTCGAGCAGCCGTTCCAGTACGAGTAGGTGGGCGACTTCCCGTAGAACGCCTGGATGACGGCCTTGCCCTTGACGGTCGTCTCGTGCAGCGCACGCGAGAGGAAGTCGTTGATCAGGGACGCGTTCATGCCGGTCGGGGACCAGGCCCAGGAGGCATCGCTGGAGTCGGCGGTATGACCGGAGTCGGAACCCGCGGCGGCGTAACCGGCCTTCGCCGCGCTCTCCGTGTCCGGGATGGAGCCGTTGAAGCCACCGCCTCCCACCCCTTGGAAGCGCCCGTTCCAGGTGCCGACGGGCAGTGACACGCGCATGTGGATGTTCTGGGGAACCAGCAGTTCGACGTTGCAGATCGCCGGAGTGGTGGTGGTCTGCGAGACGCTGGTAACCGTCGTGCCGTCCGGAAAGCGCAGAGCCGTGAGGCTCTCGCAGGACCGGACCGGCTGGCCGGAACCCACAGTGTCGGCCGCGCTCGCCCCGTGGACCGGCATGGCGCAGAGCCCTGCCGCGAGGATCAGAGATCCGGAGATCGCGAGCCGGCGTCGGACGGGGCCTCGCGGGGATGGTGCATGCTCGGCGCTGCCAGCTGAAGGCTTCCACTTCATGCCCGCTCACCTCCCTCTTTCTTTCTTGGCTGGGCGGATGGGGCCGGTCAGTGGTCGGCCGGCTCGTGGATGTCGGAGGGGATCGGGTCGGCGTACAGTGCGGCGATGTCCGCGTCGTACTTCTCGGCGACCTTCTGCCGCTTGAGCTTCAAGGTGGCGGTGAGTTCATCGCTCGTCGCGTCCCAGTACGCGGGAATCACCCGGAAGCGCTTGACCTGCTCCACACGTGCCAGCCGGCTGTTGCCCTCGGCCACCGCGGCTCGCAAGGCGTCGATCAGCAGGGGGTTGCGGGCCAGGGAGCGCGGGTCCGGCCGTAGCCCGTGCCCGGCGGCGAAGGCCGCCGCAGCCTCGGCGTCCAGGACGAGCAGCGCGGTGATGTAGGGGCGGCTGTCGCCGATGGCCACAGCGGTGCCGATCAGGGGACCGGCGGTGGTGAGGGCCGTCTCGACCGTGACGGGCGAGATGTTCTTGCCCCCTTCGTTGATGATCAGGTCCTTCTTGCGGTCGACGATGGTCAGGTAGTCGTCCGCGTCGGACACGATGACGTCGCCGGTGTGGAACCAGCCGTCCCGGTCGAAGGCTTCGCGGGTCCGGTCGGGGTCGTTGCGGTACCCCTTCGCCACCGACGGCCCCCGCACCAGGAGTTCACCGTCGGCGGCCCGGCGTGCTTCCAGGCCGGGCAGCAGTGTGCCGATGGTGCCGAAGCGGGCCCGCGCGGGCGGGCTGACGGCACCGAAGCAGCTCAGCTCGGACATGCCCCAGCCCTCGCAGATGGGGACGCCGAGCGCCGCGAAGAATTCGAGGGTCGCCGGCGGCGTGGGTGCCGCGCCGGTCACCGCCCACCGCACCTGGTCCAGCCCCAGACGGGACCGCAGGGCGGACAGGACGCCGGCGTCCGCCTCGGCATACGCGGCGGAGAGCTCGTCGTAGACCGGCTTGCCCGCCTGAAGCAGGCGCGTACGACTGAGGCCTGTCTCCAGCGCCGCCCCGACAGCCTCCCGCCGGGCCGCGTCCGGCTCGCTCTCGATGCCGAGCTCCACGGCCTGCTTGATCTTGTTCCAGACCCTGGGGACGGCGCACCAGATCGTCGGCCGGCAGTCCGGCAGCGCCTTGGCGATCTCCTTGATGTCGGGCACCACCGTGACCTGCACACCGAAGATCGCCTGTGCGTACAGGCAGGTGAAGCGGTCGACGACATGTGCGGAAGGGAGGTAGGAGGTGGTCCGGTCGCCGAAGCGGAAGTCCAGCACCTGTGCCACTCCCGCGGCTTGGGCGAGCAGGTTGGCGTGCGTGATCTCCACGCCTTTCGAAGGGCCGGTCGTGCCCGAGGTGTAGATCAGGGTGAGCACGTCGTCCGGCTGGACGGCGCGCCAGGCCGCGTCGAAGTCGAACGAGGTGTTCGCCCGGCCCCGAGCGCGGAGGATGTCCAGGCTGAGGATGCCTTCGGCCGGCTTCGCGTCGTCGCCGTACGTCAGGATTGCGTCGCCGTACGTCAGGGTTTCGTCGTCGGCGGTCCTGGCTTCCTCGCCGCCCGCCGGGACTTCGTCGCCGTCCACCAGGATGAGGTGCTCGACGGCCACACCGGATTCTCGGACGACGGGGAGGTACTGGGTCTCGCACACCATCACCCTGCTTCCGGAATTGCGCAGGACGTGGGCGAGTTGGGCGGCCGGCAGGGTGTTGTAGACGGAGAACGGGATGGCGCCCAGGTGCTGGGCCGCGAGGTCGACAGGGAAGAACTCGACCCGGTTGGTCATCATCAGCGCGACGGTGTCACCACGCCTGACTCCGAGCCCGGCCAGGCCGGCCGCCAGAAGGCGCACGTCATCGGCGAGGGCCCGCCAGGTGACGGTGCGCGTCGCGCCCACGGTGCGCAGGGCCACCGTGTCGGGCGCGACGGCTGCCGTGCGCTGGAAGGCCTCGCAGAGCGTGGCGGACATGGGTGTGGGGTCGGTCATCTAGATCAGTTCCCGTCGATCGGCTCCGTACCGGAACTCACGCTCGACAGGCCCGACGCGCGCCTCTACGGCGGCGCCGGCAACGCCGCGGCGTGAGCGCGCGGGTTCGACGACGGCAACGCTAGGCATCCGTGGCGCGCAGGGCATCGGGCATGACGCCCAACAATGCGGCCGCCGCACTGTGATCGGATCACATAGCTGTGGGGGGAGGTGCTCAAGCCTCCATCTGTGGAGGTGACCGGGTCACACCGAGGTGCCGGAGCCGCCCCCGAACAGTCTGATCGCGATCAGCAGCTCCTGGAGGTCGGCGAGCCTGCGCAGGTCGCACCCCGTCCGTTCCTCGACACGAGCCAGACGGTGATGTGCGGTGTTGATGTGGACACCTAGTCGCCGGGCCGCGGCCTTCACGTTCAGATCGTTGGCCGCGTACTCCTCCACCGTTCTGATCAGGGTGCCGTCCGTCCGGGAGTCCTCGGCCACGAAGGTACGGAGCGCCGCCGGCACCATCCGTGCGGCGGTCTCGTCCGCTCGGAGGGTCAGATAGTCGAGCACACTGAGATCGGACAGGCAGACGACGCCACCGTCCGGCGGCAGAGTGCCCAGCGCGGAGACCGCCTCGTGGTACGCCTTCCCCAGATCGGCGACGGTGTCGTACCGCGTGCTGACGCCCACTGCCAGCCGTGTCCCCTGGTCGGCGAGCGTCCGCCATGCCGTCCTCACGGATTCCCCGGACACACTGCCCACCCTGTCGCGCAGCGCCCGCACGATCACTGTCTCGTCCTGCCGCAGCACGGTCAGCGCACGAGCCGGGTCGCCCGCGGCCTGCCCCAGAAGCGAGGCGGCGGAACGCAGACTGTAGGGGTCGCCGACGGGACCCACGGGCACCGCGACCACCACGGCACACGGCGTGTCGGGATGCAGCCCGGCCTTCGTGGCCGCGGTCAGCCGTGGTCCCGGCGCCGGCTCCCGCCCCGCGATCAGGTCTTCGAGCAGGTCCCGACGCACCCGGTCGCCTTCCACGGCCAGGAACTGTTCCTCGTCCAGATAAGCCCGGGCCGCGACCGTACTGCCCCGGTTGATCAGCTCCATGACGAGTCCGCACGCTTCCAGCGCGACGTCACGCCCGCCGGTCGTGTGCACCGCCCAGTCGGCGATCGCCTCCCACATCACGCGGTGCGCGATGCGCAGCGCGTGCATGAAATCCACCAGGGGCATACCCTGCCGTGCCCGCCGCGCGGCATGCGGGCGGACGAACGCCACGTCGTCGTCCGTGACCGGTCGGTCGCGGGCCAGGCTGACACTGAGCGCGTCGACCGCCTCCGTCACGTGGGCCACCACGTCGGCCAGCAGCGCTTCGTCCACCAGGGCGGTGTAGCCGGGAATCTCCGTCCGCATGGCCTCCAGCGCCGCCTCGGCCAGTGACTGCCGCTGAGCGGCGATGATGTCGGCCACCTCACTGAGGGCGGCCACCTGACCTGATCGGCGCGTCACGGCCTCAGCCTAGGGGAGCCATGGCGTCAGTGCGCCGCGTGATCACTGGGATGAACCGACGCTCGTAAGACCCGATGACGCCGACATCGACTTCGTTTCTTCGGCACCGGCTTCCGCCGTCGACCAGTGGCGTGGGGGAGCCGCGGTACATCGACGGCTGCTCAGGCGGCAAGGGTGCATTCGCCCGGCGAGCCGACGCGCCGGCCACGAAGTACGGCGAGCGGTTCACAGTGTCCACGTCGCCGCGCGGCGGTCATCGCGGCGGACTGACTCATCGCACGAGAACGGCACTCTCGTCCGACAGGTGGTGGACGAGAGTGCCGTTCGCCGTCCCTCCGGACGGGCGGACCTGTTCCGCGCGCGGCGGTCAGAGCCGGCTGTCCGGGGTCTGTCCGGGGTCACCATGCGGTTGCCCAGGCTCGTGATCAGCGATCGGACACGTCGGCCCCGTCCGCCTGACGGGACCGCACACCGGTCGCGTCTGCGCATGGGGTACACGCTGAAGACGTGCCGTGCGGCTTCGACCGCCCCTTGTCCCCGAGTTGCCCGGCGCCCCGCACGCAGACCACCCACGATCCCCGCCATCGGCGGCGACCTGCCGGGGCGGAAGCCGTTGTGCGCCTACCGTGAGTGACGGCGAGCCGTTGTCGAGTCCTGAGCTCCGCACGCGGTTCATGCTGGTCAGTGCGCTGACTCAGACGGCGGAAGCACGGTGACGTGTGCACCGAGCCTGCCTTTTCAGGGCTTCGGGTCAATGGTGTGGATGTGCCGGTCGTAGTCGCTGGTGTGCTCTTCGGCCCAGTCCTGCAAGTGTTGCAGTGCGGCGGTGGCGCCGCGGGCGAGGTCGGTCAGGGCGTACTGCACCGTCGGTGGGCGGCTGGTGTGCACGGTGCGCGTGATGAGTCCACCGGTTTCGAGGTCGCGCAAGGTCTGCGCGAGCATCTTGTCGCTGACGCCGCCGGCCCGCCGGCGCAGCTCGGACCAGCGTTGCGGGCCGTCCATGAGGTCGACCAGGACCAGGGCGGCCCACCGGGCGGTGACCAGGTCGAACAGCTGCCTGCCGGGGCAGGCGGGATTGCGGACGTTGCCTCGCGCGCTTTCCTGCACGTGCTCACCTCACCTGAAGGTATGTACTTCCCAGGAGAAAGTAACTCAGTCAGAGTGAGTGAGCCAACCCCTGATCGTCAAGGAGTACCTGTGGTAACCGACGTTGCCGTGACCCGCGCCGTGAACACCGTGACGGTGCTCGGCGGCCCCACCGCGCTGATCCACCTGGCCGGATGGACGCTGCTGACCGACCCGACCTTCGACGCCGCCGGCACCGAGTACCAGGACGGCCCGGTCCCGGTGCGCAAGACCGCCGACCCGGCGCTGAAGCCCTCGCAACTGCCCGCTCTCGACGCCGTCGTGGTCAGCCACACCGGGCATCTGGACAACCTCGACACCGCCGGGCGTACGGTGGCCTCCGCTGCCTCGAACGTGTTCACCACCGTCGCCGGCGCCACCGACCTCGGGGGCGCGGCCGTCGGCCTGGAGCCCTGGCAGACCCGGACCCTGTCGAAGCCGGGCCGCACGCCGCTGAACATCACCGCGGTTCCCGCCCGCCACGGGCCCGTCGGCACCGAGGACCTCACCGGTCCGGTCACCGGCTTCCTCCTGCACACCGACGACGACTCCACACCGAGCGTGTACGTCTCCGGTGACACCGTCGACCTGGACGCGATGAGCGCCCTGGCCGGCCGGTACCGCGTCGACGTGGCGCTGCTGCACCTGGGCGCGGCCGGCTTCGAGGCATTCGGTGACGTACGGCTGTCGCTGACCGCGGTCCAGGCCGTCGAGGCCCGCCGCCTGCTCGGCGACCCCCTCGTGGTGGCCGTACACGCCGAGGGCTGGGCGCACTACACCGAGGACCGCAGCCACGTCCAGCAGACCTTCGACGCCGCCGGCGTCCCGCTGTACTGGCCCACCCCCGGCGAGCCCGTCACCCTGCCCGCCCCGCACACCCGCTGACACCTCATCCAGAGCCGCCGTCGGCGCACCGGCCCGCTCCTTCTACGCCGCCAGCGACGCGGGAGCGGCTGCGGTCACCGCACTGCGCTGACGCCGCGCACCCACCGGTCAATGGCTCACGTAGATCGGCCTGTAGCCGACCCGCCCGTCCGCAACGAAGAAAAGAAAAGGAAAGAACATGAAGCCGGAAGTCGTGCACGAGCGCTTCGCCCAGTACCTCAAGGACCGGGACCTCGACGGACTGGGTTCCCTGTTCGACGAAGACGCCATGTTCGTACCGGGACCGGGACAGCAGCCCGTCTACGGCAGGGAAAGCATCAAGGAAGCGCTGAAGCCCTACCTCGCCTCGCCCAGCACCATGGAGGTGGTGGCCGCGTCGGTCCATCAGAACGGCGACCTGGCGATGGTCCAGCCGTCCTGGCGGATCACGAGCGAGAGCGGCACCGTGGAAGGAAAGGCGGTCGAGGTGATGAAGAGGACGACCGAGGGGGACTGGGTCTACATCATCGACAACCCCTACGGCGTCTGATTCTCGTCATCCCGGCATCACCGTCGGGCGACCGAACCTCGTCACGGCAGCGGCGGCCGTATCGACTTTCTCGGTACGGCCGCCGTTTGCTTTCCGGCGTCGGTGACACGGTCATGATCCGGTGTGGTCCTGGCGCAGTTGGCTGGTGAGGGTGAGCAGGTCTTCGACGTGGCGTTGTGCGGTGAAGGCTCCGGCTGCCGGCGGCGAACAGGTCGGTGCCGGCGAAGTCCACGCGGGCACCGGCTGTCACGGCGCCGAGGAAGGCGGTGCCGGTGAACAGCCGGTACAGCAGTGCTTCATCGGTGCCGACGGGGGTGATTCGTTCGATGGTGTGTCGGCCGTCGGGAAACGCCGCGGCCAGTGCGGTCAGCAGCATGACAAGGACGTCGGCGTTGTCCAGGTGCGACGACCAGGAGGCCGGGAAGTCCGCGGCCGGCGGGTGGCGCAGCATTCCCTGTGCGACAGACCGGTTCCTGTCCCGCTCCCGGTATGAACATGGCGTGTTCGCCGAACAGGGAAACCCAATCCGTCAGAGGTCCTCCCTTGAGGACCCGTGATGTCTGGCTGCCGGTGAGATCCGTGCACCCGCCCCGAAACACCGTCCGCACCAGCTCGTTGACATCCTTCACGCGAGTGTCAACGACCCTCACGACTCTCGTCACCACCGAATGTAAACAGGGCCGTCGATGAGACAGTCCGCCGGCAGGTCGTCGATTACGCCTACGGCCGGGGCGGGCGGGAGACAGGCAGTGAGCTCGCCCGCGGCCGACCACGGGCGGCATGGGTGCCGGGCCTGGCCGGGCCGGCACCCACGGCATCACTCCCCGCGCGCCCCCGCCTGCCGGGTGACCGAGCGCAGCAGGGGGCGGCTCAGGCCGCCGGCCGCGAGAATCCCGCCGACCCCGGCGGCGCAGCACACCGCGAGGACAGTCAGGCCACGTGCCTCGAACGACGAGTCGCCGCCGGCCAGCATCATCGAGCCCCCGCACAGCAGCCCGGTCGCGACGGCCCCGCCCGCCAGCACGGTGACCGGGATGAGCGTCTCGCGGTTGCGGGCGGCGTCCAGGACGCGCAGCGGGGTTCCGGCCAGGTGCAGCAGGGCGTAGGTGCGGCGGCGATCCAGGACGGCGGCAGCCGCGGTGATCCCGGCCGAGGTGATGGCGACCGTGAAGGTCACCACGAGCACCACTCGGGTGAGGATGGTGAAGTCCTGGGTGAACCGCGTCTCGGACCAGTTCACGTCGATGGTGGTGAGCGGGTACTGGTCCGGCGTCAGGCCGGTCAGCGCGGTGCGGGCGCGGTCCAGTTCGGCCGGGCCGCCGGAGACGGTGGCGGTGACCTGACGGCTGTCGTAGGGAGCTGTGGCCACGAAGCCGTCGTCCACGCCGACCACGGCGCTCACCCCGGCGGCCCGCAGACGCTGTTCGGCCTGTTCCCGCACCTGCGTCACCTGGTGGACCGGAGCCGCGAGGGCGAGCTGGTCGGGCCGTCCTCCCCACGGGGGAGCGGCGTCCAGGGTGAGCAGGGCGAAGAAGCCAGCGACGAAACCGGCCAGGGTGAGCCCGGAGACGATCCGCCAGGCAGCCTTCGGGTCGTCCAGCAGCCGGCGCCCGGCCAGCAGTGTCGCCGGCCGCTTGGCCAGGGCGGTGACGATCCTGCCGAGCAACCGGACCACCCACGGCCCGATCACGGCCAGCGCCAGGAAGACCGCGGCGAACGCGTACAGCGCGAGGGAGTCGTCGCTGCCGTACTCCTTGCTGATCCAGCCGTAAACGGCGACGACGGCCACGAAGACCACCGCCCGCACGACGCTCGCGCCCCGGCTGCGGGAGCGGCGTGCCACGCCCAGCGGGCCGACGACCACCTGACGGAGTCCGGCGAGCGCGCTGACCACGGCCAGCGCGACCACCCCGGCCATGACAGCCAGGAGTGGCAGCGCGCCGATCCACAGGTCGGCCGGGTACCAGGCGCCTCCCGCGAGCGGCAGACTCGCCGCCGGCAGCAGCAGCACCGCATACCCCACGGCGCCGAGCAGTGTCCCGGCCGCCCCGGTGAGCAGTGCCTCGGCGGCCGTCATTCCGGCGACACGGCCCGGCGTGGCACCGATCAGGCGCAGCGCGGCGAGGCGCTGGTCGCGGCGGGAGACCGACAGGCGCGCGGCCGAAGCCGCCAGCACCAGCAGCGGAACGATGACGAGGACGGTGGCGACCCGGGCCAGGGACTCGTACATCCTGCCCGTGCCGTCCGTCAGCGGCGCGCCGGCGAAGGACGCGACGCGAGTGGGGGAGACGATGTCGCCGGCCCGGCGCGGATCGGGCGCGCGCTCGGCGGTGACCGCCGGATCGCCGGGGCGGTGTCCGATCACCGCGACGAGTTCGCCGGGGTGGGCCAGTGCCGCGCGGCCCAGGGCTCCGGTGAGCGTGCCGGGCACCGGGTGGCGGTCGGCGGGCAGCCGGTCGAGCAGGGCGCCGAGCGCCGGGGAGACCCACAGTTCGCCGGGCGCGGGGAAGCGGCCGAGGCCGGGCGGGGCGGGAGCGGCGCGGCCGGGCAGTCGGGCGACGTCCACGACGGTGACGGGTGCTCCTCCGGTGAAGGTGGTCCCGACAGCCTCGACCGCCACGGGGCGGGAGGACTCCACGGGGTTGCGCCAGTCGGTGCGGTCCGCGCGGTGCTGGAAACCGAGGTTCATCGCGACGCACAGCAGCAGCAGTGTGGTGGACACGGCCGCCGCCGCGACCGCGAGCCCGGTGGCGAGCAGGCCGGTGCGGCCACCGGCCCGCGTGAGCCGCCAGGTCAGCGCCCAGGTGGTGCGGTCCAGTGTCCTCATCGCCGGTACCCCGCGTTCGCCTCGGCCCCGGTGCCCGTCACAGCCCCGGCCTCCGACTCGGTGTGAACCTCGGCCAGCCGGCCGTCACGCACCTGCACCGTGCGGTCGCACCAGCGGGCCACGTTCGCGTCGTGGGTGACCAGGACCAGGGCGGCGCCCTGGCGGCGGCTGATGTCCGTCAGCAGGTGGATGACCTCCATGCCGGTGGCCTGGTCCAACGCGCCGGTCGGCTCGTCGGCGAAGATCACCTTTGGCTTGCCGACCAGAGCCCGGGCGATGGCCACCCGCTGCGCCTGACCTCCGGACAGCTGCCCGGGGCGCCGGGCTTCCAGGCCCTGGAGGCCCAGGGGGCCGAACCACTGCCGGGCCTGCTCGACGGCCGCCCGGCGTGGCGTGCCGCCGAGCATCAGCGGCAGGGCGACGTTCTCGTCGGCGGGCAGTTCCGGCAGCAACTGGCCGGACTGGAAGACGAAGCCGAACGCGGTGCGGCGCAGCTCGCTGCGGGCCGGTTCACGAAGCTGGTCGACCCTCCCCCGGACTTCGTCCGGGGGGACCCCCGTCTCGCTTCGCTCGCCGTCCAGCAGGACCTCGCCGGAATCGGGCCGTTCGATGCCTGCCAGGCAGTGCAGCAGGGTGGACTTGCCGGAGCCGGACGGGCCCATGACGGCCAGAGACTCGCCGGCCGTCACGACGATGTCGACGCCGGCCAGGGCGCGGGCCATGCCGTAGGACTTGAACAGGCCGGTGCCGGTCAGGACGGCGGAGGGGGTGTTCATCGGGCGGACTCCCCGGAAGAAACGGTGATCATCGGATGCATGCCGTCCACGATCGGGGCGTACGGCACCCGGCGGGCTCGGCCGGACGGCCGGTTGTGAGGGTCGGACATCGGCCATTCGGCCGAGTCCGCGGGGAATCGCCTCTTCCGTATTCTGCCGAGCGTGTACACCGAGACTTCGCCGCTCCGCCGGGCGCTGATCGCCGCCGGCTGGATCCTCCTCGGCCTGCTGGGGCTGCTGGACGTGTTCGCCGGCCGGGATCCCGACTACCGCTGGACGAGCTGGCTGCCGATCGTGTCCGGGCCGCTTGCCTGCACGGCGCTGTTGTGGCCCGGCCGTGGGCCCACGACGCAGGTACGTGCCGTACTCGTCGCCGGCGGCTCGCTGGCCCTCACTATCGGGATCGGCACAGTCGCGGGCCCGGACGGTGCCGGTACCTGGGGGCTGCTGGAGAGCGTCGCTCTGCTGGTGCTGCTTTCCCGTGCGGTGTGGGTGGTGCCGCGCCCGAGAACCGCGGCAGCCGTGTCGGCCGCACTGGCCGTGGCGGCCATCGCGATCCCGCTGCGCTGGCTGCCGAAGGACATCCAGACCGACAGCCAGACCGCCATCAACTGGTGCCTGCTGATGACGCTGGGCGCCGGCACAGCTCTCGCCTGGGGCCTGCGCGCACGGCTGCTGGAGGAGCAACGGGCCCGCGACATCGCCGCCGTACGCCAGCGCCAGCGCCTGGAACTCGCCCACGACCTGCACGACTTCGTCGCCCACCACGTCACCGGCATCATCGTCCAGGCCAACGCCGCGCTGGCACTCCAGCACACCGCACCGGAACAGGTCGGACCGCTGCTGGAGAACATCACCCGGTCCGGATCGGAGACGCTGGACTCGATGCGCCGCCTGGTGCGGGTCCTGCGCGAGGACGACCACGAGGGCGTGCGGCCCGGCGAGGTCTGGGCGGAACTCGCCCATCTGGTCTCGGCATTCTCCGAAGACGAAGCCGACGTCCGGCTGCACGTCGCCGCGGGTGCCCGCGAGGCGCGTCTCGCCCCCGAGGTGGAGACCTCCGTGCACCGAGTCGTGCAGGAGGCCCTGACCAACGTGCGCCGCCACGCGCACGGCGCCGTAGTGGCCGTACGGGTCGACATGGACGGGCCCCGGCTGCGGGTAGAGGTGCACAACACGGCACCGGCCGCACGCCACCCCGGCCCGGTCGGCGGACGTGGCGGCTTCGGACTGGTCGGCCTGCGCGAACGCGTAGAAGCGGTGGAGGGCGTGCTGACCGCCGCCCCCACCGACGACGGCGGCTGGCGGGTGACCGCCGACTTCCCGATGCTGGCCGCCATGGCAGGATCACCGGCGTGAACGACACGGCGATCCGCGTACTGATCGCGGACGACCAGGAAATGGTCCGCATGGGCTTCCGGCTGATCCTCGGCGCCCAGCCCGGCATCGAGGTGGTCGGCGAGGCCGCCGACGGCGCCGCCTGCGTGGAACTCGCCCGCCGACTGCGGCCCGACGTGTGCCTGGTCGACATCCGGATGCCGAAACTGGACGGCCTGGACGTCACCCGCGCGCTGGCCGGACCCGGAGTCCACAACCCGATGCGGGTCGTCGTGATCACCACGTTCGACCAGGACGACTACGTGCACACGGCGCTGCGCAACGGGGCGTGCGGCTTCCTGCTCAAGGACGCCCCGCCCAGCCTGCTGATCGAGGCGGTACGGGCCGCCTCCCGCGGCGACGCGCTGGTCTCCCCCGCCGTCACCGTCCGGCTGCTGAGGGAGCTGTCCGCCACACGGCCCGCCCCGGACGCCGGAAGCCCGCTCACCGACCGCGAACTCGACGTGGCCCGACTGGTCGCGGTGGGCCGCACCAACCAGGAGATCTGCGACCAACTCGTGGTGTCACTGTCCACGGTCAAGACCCACCTGGCCAACATCCAGCAGAAGATCGACGCCCGTAACCGGGTCGAGATCGCCGCCTGGGCCTGGGAGTCCGGCACGGTGCGGGGACGATAGGACCGGCTGCACAGCCGCTGCGGCCGGACCGGGAGTTCGACGTCGCGGAAAGGGCAGGCGGCTTCACCCTGGAGGCCGGTCGGTAGTCCGAGCACGGCTTCCGTCTCGCCGCCCGGACGATCGCGGAAGGTCAGGCGGGCACCCAGGAGGCGTGTCTGGCCGAAAGGACGGCGGCTCGGAAGTCTGGTTCAGCGCGAACGGCTCATGACTGGTGCGGCGAGCCTCACCACGGCAGGCCGTCCGGAATCGGGGCTGGCGGGACGACGGCAGGGGGCCAGTCACCGGGCGGACTCCGGTGCAACTGCCGGTTGTTCGGCCTCGGGACCAGACAGGCCGACACGCGACTGCCCGGGCCGCTGTGCTCTGTCCATGCGGGCCAGGGTGAGCGCGGCACTCATGGCCAGAACGACGAGGGCGGCGCCCGAGAGGAGGAAGGCGTCCTGGACTCCGGTGAGTGCGATGGTGGTCGAGGCCACGAAGGGGGAAACGGCCAGGGCCCCTGCCACTCCGGCCTCCCACAGGCCCAACGCCTTCGCCAGGTGGTGGCTCGGTATGCGCTGCTGCACCAGCGCGATCAGCGGGATGTCCGTAAGGGCCGAGGCCAGCCCGGTGGCGATCAGGAGCACTGCGGCCCCGGTGGTGGAGGTGACGATTCCCAGCGGCGCACGGAAGATTCCGAGCAGGGCCCAGGCCAGCACCGCCGCCAAGGCGAGCCTGCGCATCCGCAGGCCGGCCAGCAGGAGCGCCCCCGCCACCTCGGCGACCCCGGCGACGCCCAGCAACAGGCCGTAGCGGCCGCCCTGCCCGACGACCGCGACCAGCCCCACCGTCAGGAAGCCACTGGTCAGAGCGAGGGCGAGCACGAAGGTCACGATGACCACCAGCACGTCGGGAGCGGCCCGAACGGCCCTGAGCCCGGCGGCGAGATCGGCCCACAGCCCCACCTGCCCTGCGGCCAGGACGGGACGGGTCACGCGGATGGCGGCCACGGCGCCCGCCGAGCCCAGGAAGGTCAGTCCGTTGACCACCAGCGCCGCCCGCATGGAGCCGTAGGCCAGCAGCGGCGCGAGCATGAGCGGGCCGACGAAGAAGGCGGCCCGGAAGGCGACTTGCAGCAGCCCGTTGGCCTGTTGCAGACGGTCGGCCGGGACGATCTGCGTGACGATGGCGTTGCGGGCCGGGGCGAACGGGGCGCCGATCAGGGCCAGCAGCGCCGTTGTCACCACGAGCAGGGGCAGGTTCAGCAGACCGAGGGACAGCAACACCGCGGCCACCGCCACCACGGCGACCCGGGCCAGATCGGTGGCGATCATCAGCTTGCGGCGGTCGTAACGGTCGGCGTACGAGGCGGACACGAACGTGGCCAGGAACGCGGGCGCGAACGCGGCCACGCTGACCACGGCGACGGCCGTCGGGTCCTTCGTCAGCGACCAGGCCAGCCAGGCGGTCGCGGCGGTGTACAGGCCGTCGCCGAAGCGTGAGACGGCCTGGCCGACGAAGAGAAGCAGGAAATCGCGGTCCCTGAGCAGTGACATGCTGCCACTGTCGGATCCCCTCGCGCATCTGATCCACTTATTAGGCAGATGGCTAATCATTGGGGTCAGTGGCGTGCAGAAAGCTCTCCAGGCTGGGAGCCAGACCCGCCACCTGCCCGGGCAGGAGCCGGTACAGGACGTAGTAGCCCTCACGGCGGCGTTCGAGCAGGCCCGCGTCCGCCAGGACCCGCAGGTGCTTGGACAGGGCGGCCTCGCTGACGCCGACGAGCGGGGCCAACTCCTGGGTGCTGCGCGGGCGTTCGGCGATCAGCCGGAGGGCACGCAGCCGGGTGTCGTCGGCGAGCGCGCGCAGCATGCCGACGAGCTGTGCGGGAGGAATCCTGGGACGGGCCTCCCGGGCGATCGACGAGACGGGAAAGACGAGCCCGAGGGGCCAGGGGCCGTCGCAGTTGACCCGTACGTGCGGCCACACATAAGCGCTGGGGGCGAGCAGCAGGGTGTCGTCCGGGCCGATGGCGACCTCGTGGTCGTGGGGGCGCTCCAGCCAGAAGCGTTCGGCCTGCCGGTCGCTGCGCACCTCCGGCCACAGGCCGCGGAGCATGCCGTACAGTCCGCGCTGTTCGATCTGGTGCCCGGCCTCGCTCACCCCGGCGGCCAGTTCCGGTTCGATCCGGGCCCATTCCTCCTCGAACGCCTCCCGCCAATAACGCTCCAGCAGGCTCAGGAACCTTTCGAGGAGTGCGCGGGGGTCATCGAGGAGCATCGCGGCCATCGCTTCATCGCTTTCCCGCGCGAGACGCTCCCGCAGCAGGGCGCGTACCTCCGGTTCCCGCAGCACGTGGGGATCCCTGCCCTCGCCGCCGCCCGGCCACGGCGAAAGCAGCGGGACGGCGAACTCCAGCCGGACCAGCTCCGGGTCCGCCGTGCGCAGGCCTGCCAGCTCGCTGCCGAAGTCCGCGAGCCCTCCGGTCGGCCGCGGAAAGAGGAACTCGGGAAAGTACGAGCGCACCGCGTAGGAGAACGCCTCGATCTCCCGCTTCAGCGCCGGCGACAGCTTGCGCATCGCGCGTACCCAGCCGTGCTGGACGGGGTGGTGCTTGGGCTCCACCAGCACATGAAGGCTCAGTACGGCTTCCATCGCCGGCGAGTAGGCGAACCCCACCCGCTCCGCACCACCGGCGGGCACCCGGAACACGATCGTCATGACTCGCCATCCTCGCCGTCCGGCGTCTGCGGAGGGAGCGTGCTGCGCGAGACGGTGGTCGGCGATGGTGACTGACGATGACCTGCGCGTCGTTCTCACCGTGGGCCCACCCCGAGGTGGTGAGCGTGTCCCGCCTGCGGGCTGCGCAATGCGAGCAACTGGCCGGGCGGCCTTGGGCGCGACACCACCGCTGACCAGCCCAGCAGTGGCAAGCCGCGTCGCCCGATGGCTCCGGGGCCGTGCCGGCCGAGACTCACTCGCCGTGACCTGGGGCTTTTGCTTTTGATGGAAGCGGATGCGGATGTGGCGACCGTGCCGGGCGCGTTGCCGTCAGGGCTCAAGTCGCCCCGTCCGTACCCCCGTCCCCGTAGTCCTCGACCAGGGTGGCGATGAGGGCGAGGAGGGCTTCCGCTCGGGGGCGGTCGTCGGGCTGGGTGTGGAGGGCGTGGGCGGTTGAGCGGAGGCGGGACAGGGCGGTCGGGTCGCCGTCCTCCACGTCGAAGACTCCCGGCTGGGTGACGAGGTCCAGGCAGTCGCCGAGCAGCCGGCGGGTGGCGGGGGACGGTGGGTCGGGGGAGGGGTCGGCGTACGTGGCGGTCAGGTAGCGCGCGGGGTCGGTGAGGCTCCAGCCGACGACGGTGCCGTGCTGGACGAGGAGCGCCACGTCGGGGGCGATGCCGACGCGGGCCTCCAGCGGCTCGTCGAGGACGTCGAGGTCGCGCAGGCAGGTGAGCACGGCGTCCCCGGGAGCGCGGCACAGCACCGTGCACATCTCGTGCCGGAACTGCTTGACCTCCTCCGCGCGGAGCCCGCCCGGGCGCACTTCGGGCATGACGGGAACGCGGGCCGAGTCCTCGGCGGAGGCGGACACTTCCGGAATCCGGAACTCGGCCCCGACCAGCCGTCGGTCGTCCGGGGCGAAGCGGAAGACGTCGGGGAGGTCCCACAGCAGGTCCTGGCTGCCGAACGTGTCCGCGAGGAACTTCTCCCGTTCCACCCGGTCCGCGTAGGGGGAGACGATCAGGAACGTACCGAGGAGACGGGGGACGAGGTCGAGCGGCTCGTCCGTCACCGTCGCGGACCAGCCGCCGTCGAACTTCAGTTTCGTCGTCATCACTGCCTCATCTGATCTGTACCGCCGGAGGCTGGAAGCGGCCGTCCTTGGCGGGAATCCTGCCGTTCACGATGTCCTCGTGCGTCACCGGGGCGCCGGGGTCCGTGGGCTTCCCGCCGAGCGCCGTGGCCCCGGACTCGCCCTTGACGCCCGAGGGACCGTACGCCGTGATGGCCTGGCCCTGGGTGGTGCCGGGGCCGTCGATCACCACGATGTCGTCGCCCTGCCGGAAGGTGAACGTCCCGGCCGTGCCCGTCGAGTGGTACACGGCGTCCGGGTTCTTGAGGATCTCGACGACCCGTTCGTCGCTGAAGTCGTGCCGGGTGTCCCCGTGGTAGTCGTGGCGCTTCCTGAACTCGCCGTCCTGTGCTCTGTCGACGATGTCGTCCACGACCTTGTTGATCCGCTTCTGGGCCCGCTCCTCCTTCGTGTACTTGGGCATCAGACCCAGCGGGTCGCACGCGCTGAGCGGGTTGTCCACGTAGGTGTCGGGGTTCGGCGCGGGTGCGAGGCCGAGGGGGTCGGGGGAGGTGTAGCGGCCGGTCTCCGGGTCGTAGTGCCGGAAGTAGTTGTAGTGGAGGCCGGTCTCGGGGTCGTAGTACTGGCCGGGGAAGCGGAGGGGGATGTAGGCGCTGCTGTCACGGGACCAGGCCGTGGTGCCCCAGAGCGTGCTCCGGGTGCGCCAGGCGATGGCGCCCGTCTCGTCGATGAGCTCGGTCGGCGTGCCGATGAGGTCCGTGGCGATGGCGAAGAAGCGGCGGTCGATCTCCTCCTGGCGGTCGTCGGCCGTGAGGATGCGCTCGGTCTGGGCCAGGGGCACGTCGGACCGGTGGTCCCAGGTGAGGGCGACCGTGCTCGGGGCGTCCACCTGGTGGCTGGTCTGTTCGCACAGGGTCAGGCCGTCCCAGGTGAACCGGACCTCCTCCACCACGCTCTCGCCGTCCGCCGACAGGCGCTGCTTCGCGGTGCGGCGGCCGAGCGGGTCGTAGCGGTACCTCCACCGGGCCCCGTCGGGGGTGGTCACGGAGGTGAGGCGGTTCTCCGTGTCCCACGTGTAGCGCCAGGTGTCCGGCTTGCGGGAGAGGCGGGTCTTCTGCCGCAGGGTGACCCGGCCGAGGGCGTCGTACTCGAAGCGGACGTCTCCGGCGCGGGTGAGGGCGGTGCCGGTGTAGGTGCGGGCTCCGGTGGCCTCGTGGCCGGGGTGGCCGGACGGCCAGGACGCCGAGGTCTGGTTGCCGGCGTCGTCGTAGGCGTACCGCTCCGTCCAGCCCCGGGCATGGACGGCGGTGACCCGGCCCGCCCGGTCGAGATCGAAGGTGCGGGTGCCCGACAGCCGGTCCGCGACGGAGGTCAGGTGACCGTCGGCGCGGTAGGAGTAGGCGCGGCTGTTGATGTCGCGCCCCGGGGCGGCGATGTGCTGCGTGGCCAGTCGTCCGGCCTCGTCCCACGCGGACGACATGGTGATCGAGTCGCCGAGTTCGGGCTCTCGCGGTCCAGCGGCCCGCACAGGACCGGCGAAGACCCGGCTGAGCTCCCGGCCCGCCGTGTCGTGGGTGAAGTCGATCCGGTGATCGCCGCTGGTCAGGCGCTGGGGCAGGCCGTCGGCGCCGTACGCGTAGGAGGTGACGTGGCCGGTGGGCGTGGTGCGGCGGGTGCGGCGGCCCAGGACGTCGTAGGCGTACAGGATCGGGCGGCCGTCGACCAGTTCGGTCTTGGTGAGTCCGCGGCGGTCGTACTGGTAGCGCAGCTCGCTGTCCGGTCCGACCGCTTCCAGCAGGCGTCCGGCCCGGTCGTAGCCGTAGGTCGTGACGCGGCCGTCGACGTCCTTGCGGATCACCTGGTCGAGCGGGTCGCGCTCGAAGGAGATCGTCCCGCCGAGGGCGTCGCGACGGGCGGTGAGCCGGCCCGCGGCGTCCACCTCGTAGCTGAGCGTGCGGCCCGCGAAGTCGGTCTCGGAGACGATGCTGCCGGCCGCGTCGTACGCGTAGGTCCAGGTCTGGCCCAGCGCGTTGCGGACCCGGGTGAGGCGCAGCTCGGCGTCGTGGTCGAACTCGAACCGCGCGCCGTCGGGGCCTGTGGAGGCCAGGGGCAGGTCGAAGTGGGTGTACTCGAAGCGGGAGACGCCACCGGCGGCGTCGGTGCGGGTGAGCAGGTTGCCCTCGCCGTCGTACGTCCACGATTCGGTGGCGCCGTCGGGCCGGGTGCGCCGGGCGAGCTGCCCGTCGGCGTGCCACTGGTAGCGGGTGACGGCACCGGCCGGATCGATGACGCGGACCGGCCTGCCGAGGGCGTCCCGCTCCGTGCGGGTGACGGCGCCGGCCGGGTCGGTCACCGCCACGGTCAGGCCCGACGCGTCGCACACCACGCGGGAGGTGGCCCCGAGGGCGTCGGTGACCGAGGTGAGCCGGCCGGCGTGGTCGTAGGTGTAGCGGGTGGTGGAGCCGGCCCGGTCGGTGACCGCCGTGCGGTTTCCGCGGTCGTCGAACTCGTGGACCATACGGGTGCCGTCCGGCCCGACGACCTCCACCGGCAGGCCGAACGGTCCGCGCACGGTGCGCAGTTCGCTGCCGTCGGGGCGGGTGGCGGAGACGACCCGGCCGTCCTCGTCGTAGGAGAAGACGGTGGTGAGGCCCAGGGGGTCGGTGCGGGTCCGGAGGTTGCCGCGACGGTCGTAGGTGAACCGGGTGGTGTGGCCGAGCGGGTCGGTGACGGCCAGGAGCCGGCAGCCGGGGCCGAACAGGTGGCGGGTCGCGTGCCCGTCGGCGGTGGTGAGGGTGGTGGTGCGGTGCCCTGTCTCGGCGTCGGGTTCGGTGTAGGCCAGGGTGAGCTGGACGTGGCCGGCCTCGCCGCCCTCGGCGACGACGCGGTCGCGGTCGTCGTAGACGTAGTCGTAGCGGTGTCCGTTGGAGTCGATCCAGGCGGTGACGCGGTGGCGGTCGTCGTAGACGAAGGTGGTGGTGGCGCCGGAGGGCTTGGTGACGGCGGTGAGATCGCCGTCCTGGTAGCCGTAGCTCATCAGGGGCAGGTCCGCGCCGCCTTCGCCCGCGCCGGCCAGGGACAGGGCGGTGACCAGGCCGTCGGCGGTGGACAGCTTCACCCGGTGGCCCGCCGAGTGGACCAGGGCCAGCGGCAGGCCGTCCTCGGTGCGGTCGACGGTGATGGTGTGGCCGTTGCGTTCGGTGATGCCGGTCAGCCAGGCGTCGCCGTCGCCCCCCGGTTCGCTGCCGGGCGGGGCGGCGAAGTGGAAGGTCAGGCCGCTGTCGGGGTCGGTGACCGTGTAGTCGCCGTCGGCGTCGCGGGCCAGCAGGGTGCGGGCCCGGCCCGAGTCCGGCGTGGTGGGCGCGCCGGGGACCGGGTGCGGGTAGGAGACCAGGAGCCCCTCGGCGGTGACGTGGAGGACGCCGATGGCGTCGATCGTCAGACGTTCGTCGACGGTGGACGTCCAGGAGGGCCCCAGGAAGCGGCCGATCGCCAGGCCGGACTCGGTGCGCCGGGTGAAGACCAGCGGCAGGATGCCGGGGAGGTCGACGTCGGTCTGGGGCAGGTACATCCGGCCCGTGGCGAGGTCCACCGGGTCGCCGCCGGCGGTGCGGTCGCCGTCCGGGGTGTTGTGGGTGCCGTCGGGGGCGTCGTCGACCAGATTGCGCAGCCGGGCGGCGTCGGCGGCCTCCTCGGCGACCCGCACGCCCTTCACCGCGGCGCCGCCGCCCCCGGTGGCGAGGGTCAGCGCGAGGTCGGGAATCAGCCGGCCGATGCCCTCGGCCGGGTCCTTCATGAAGGTGTCGAGCATCTGCTTGCCGGTGCCGACCGGGTCGTTGGCGGCGACCACCAGGCCCGCGGCCAGGCTGTTGAGCGAGGTGGCGTACTCGGCCGGGTGCGTCAGGTTGTACGGGTCCGTCGGGTTGACGCTGCGGACGAAGTTGAGGATGCCCGCGGTGCCCTTGATGATGCCGCCGCCGACGTGGTCGCCCATGATCTGGAACTCCTGGACCCCGTCGTTCAACTGCTCGGCGTACGACGGTTTCTCCGGGGCCATGTCGCGGGCGGCGCGGACCGCGGTGCGCGCGGTCTCCGCCGCCGTGTTCCGCTGTTTGCGGGCCTCGGCGAGGATGTCCTGCGCGTCCTGCATCAGCTTCTTGCCGGGGTCGTCGAACGTCGCCGCGGGCTTGGGAGGGAGCGAGGCGGGGTCGCGTTTGTCGGCGGGCTGGGCGTTGTAGCGGTCGACGGCGCCGTTGTAGTCGTCGACCTTCTTGCGGTGGGCGTCGGCGGCGTCCTCGGAGGCCTTGACGCCCTCCTTCCACTTGTCGATCGCCGTCTGTGCCTGTCCCTGCGCCCAGGTGACGGTGGAGGCGAACGCCTCAAGCGCGCCGATCGCCTTCGCGCAGGCGTCGGCGGCGGCGTACCACTTGGGCGGCTGGGTGCCCACCGCGGTGCGCAGCGCCTCGGCCGCCTCGCCCTTGAGCCGGGAGGAGTCCAGGCCCTTGAGCCCGTCGCCGGTGTCGTCGAAGGCCGACTGGAAGGCCAGGAGCTTCGCGACGGTCGCGTCGATCTTGCCGGCGCTGCCGTGGATCAGCTTGGTCTTGTCCTCGGTCTGCCCGAGGTCCATCTCGTCGACCTCGGCGCCCATGCGGTTGGCGAGCGAACGGGACTGCTCGCGGACCCAGTCGGCGCCGGACTCCCAGCCGACGTCGTTCAGCCGGTCGGCGGTCCAGTTCCCGGCGTCCTCGACCCGGTTGCCGGCCCACTCGACGCCGTCCTCGACCGCGTTCTCGACCGAGTCGGGCGTGATGTCACTGATGAAGTCGCCGATGCCCATGGTCAGTTCCCCCCGGACTCGTCCTGTTGGGCGCGCTCCTCGGGCGAGGGGCCGAAGGTGTCGTCCAGCGCCTGGTTCCACTGGTCGTCGGAGACACCGAGCGTGTCCTTGAGGACCTCCGAGCGCTGCCCGCCCTGGCCCTCGGTGAGGACCGTGCGGCCGGTGTCCTTCCAGGTCTGCTCGATGTCCTGGCCGTCCTGCTCGAACGACTCGGCGCTGTAGTCCGGGTTCAGGGCGTCCGGTGTGAACACGTCGCCCCAGTCCTGCTGGGTGATCTCCTCCTCGGTGGCGTGCGGGTTGCCGCCCATCACGGAGTTGACGCCCACCTTCAGCGCGCCCTCGACGTACTGGTCGTGCTCCCACTGGGTGCCCGCCGCCAGACCGAGGCGGTTCGCGATCGCGCTGGCGTCCCTCACCAGGGCGCGCACTCCCCACTCCCAGCGCTCGCAGAAGTCCTCGAAGTCGACCGAGAGGCCGTGGTGCCCGGCCTCCATCCCGGTCATCGACAGCTCCGAGAAACCCTTGCCCATGACCGAGCCGGTGGCACCGCCGAGATCACCGAGCGCGTCGATGGTCGCGCCCACGCCCTGGGTGAACTTCGCGACCGCCGCCCGGTCGAACTGCACGTCAGCCCCGTCACCGCCCATGGCCGCGCCCCTTCCCGGTCTCGTCGGAGTCGGAGTCGACGTCGGCGTCGGCGTCGACGGCGGAGCCGTCCGGGACGACACCGACGACCGGCGGGAAGAACATCGACCCGTCCTCGGTGGCGATGTCGACGGCGAGTCCGGCGGGCTCGTCCAGGGACGGCACGACCTCGTCGACGATGCGTGCGCCCAGCAGTGCCGCGTAGTCCATCGGCCGGTCGCCGGGCGCGTGGTGCAGGGCGAACCGGGCCAGCGCGGTCTCGTCGGTGAATCCGCAGATCCACCGCACCCCGCCCGATCTCGCCGACCACAGGCCGCCACCGGCCGTCGGCACCAGGAGGACCGAGCGCCGCATCTCGCCGATCAGCGCGCGAGGGTCACCGGCTCCCCTTCTCTGCTCGGCGATTCGCTCGGCGAGCGCTGTCCTTGTGTCCTCCACGGCTTCTCCCCGTCGTAGGTGACTGGTGGCACCGTAGATCAGGACGTGGCGGATGACAGGGGTGGTTCTTGTGAAATTCCCCTCGCGGCCGACCGGTCCCGGGGCGTGGGAGCGTACTTAAGACGTCCTTATCGTGAACGGCTAGCATCACTGACTCAGTGACCGGCCGTGTGATGCGTGATGGGTGCGGGGTGAGGACGTTGGGCGCGCCGAGGATCGCCGTCGCCGTGGTGACCATGGGGAACCGGCCCGCCGAGGTCGACGCCCTGCTGCGGTCCGTGGCCAAGCAGGACCTCCCGCCCACCCGCATCGTGATCGTCGGCAACGGTTCCCCGCTGCCCGAGTTCGCCGAACGGCTCTCGCTGCCCGGCGAGGTCACGCCGGTCGAACTCGACGAGAACCTCGGCTGCCCCGGCGGGCGGAACGTGGCCCTGGCCCGGCTGAGGGAGTTCGGGGACGTCGACATCGTCGTGGAACTCGACGACGACGGACTGCTGGTCGACGCCGACGTGCTGCGGCACGTGGGGGACCTGTTCGCCGCCGACCCGCGCCTCGGCATCGTCGGCTTCCGCATCGCCGACGAGCACGGGGAGACACAGCAGCGGCACGTGCCCCGCGTCGGCTCCTGCGACCCGCTGCGGGGCGGATACGTCACCGGGTTCCTCGGCGGCGGGCACGCCTTCCGTACGGCGATGCTCGACGAGGTCGGGGACTGGCCGGCCGAGTTCTTCTTCGCCCACGAGGAGACCGACCTGGCCTGGCGGGCCGTCGACCGGGGCTGGCGGATCCTGTACGCGCCCGAACTGCTGCTCCAGCACCCCAAGACCTCGCCCGCCCGGCACGCCATCTACTACCGGGTCAACGCCCGCAACCGGGTCTGGCTGGTCCGCCGCCGCCTCCCGCTCGCGCTGATCCCGGTGCACCTGGGTGTCTGGACGCTGCTCACGCTGCTGCGGGTGCGCTCGGCGGCCGGACTGCGCGCCTGGTTCGGGGGGTTCGTGGAAGGCGTACGGCAGTCCGCGGGCGAACGGCGGCCCATGCGCTGGGGGACGGTGTGGCGGCTGACCCGGCTGGGGCGACCGCCCGTCATCTGACACCGGTACGGAACGCGGCCGCGGACACGGCACGGGGTGCGGACGGGGGTCCCGGCCGTTCACCTCGTCGACCGGGACCCGCGCACGTCCTCGGATCCGGCCGCGACGGCGACACTCCCCCGAGTTGCGCGTTCTACGCGCGCACCCTCGGGCCAGATCCGATGTAGTGATCACATCAGGCGGCGCCAACGAATCGCTAACATGTGGCCAACAGTTCCCCGTTCAGCTGTCGGCCGCTCGATGTGAGGGTGGCGTGAAATCGCCGGACGGTGGCGGTGAATGCCGGAACAGTAGCGGGTTCCGGCGAAATCCGCCGTAAGGGAGTGTGGCGGGAAACCGCTGTGTGAAGGGCGGAAATCCGCCAAGAGCGGCGGGGTTCCGACGAACTCCCCGGAGCGTGCTCGGGCGCGGTGTGCGGGAAGGCAGTGGGGCGTGAGGGGGTGCGGACTGCGGTACGAACTGCGGTTCGGACTGCTCGGGCCGCCCGTGCTGTACGACGGCCGGGGCGGCGACGAGGGCGAGGGCGGCGGTGGCTCCGGCGCCCGGACCGGTGATGTCGGCGTCCGGGCCGGTGATGTCGGCGTCCGGACCGTGCGGAGCCCCAAGGCGCGCGCCCTGCTGGCCGCGTTGCTGCTCGAAGCCGGCCGTACCGTCTCCGTCGATGCGCTCAAGGACGCGCTGTGGGGTGGCACTCCGCCGGCGTCAGCCCAGGCCTCGCTGCACAACCACGTGACCCGGCTGCGCCGGCTGCTCGACGACTCCGGGCGGCTGCGGGCCGTACCGCCCGGCTATCTGCTGCGCGTCGAGCAGGGCGAGTTGGACGTCCATGTCTTCGAACGGCACATGGCAGCCGCGCGGGGCGCGCACGCCGCGCAGAGCTGGGAGCGGGTGGTGCGCGAGAGCGCGGCGGCGCTCGCGCTGTGGCGCGGCACGCCCCTGAGCGGGCTGCCGTCCGAGGTGGGCGGATACGCCTTCGTGCAGCGCCTCCAGGAGGCACGGCTGCTGCTCATGGAGTGGCGCTACGACGCCGAACTCGCCCTCGGCGGCCCCCGGCTCACCGCCCTCGTACCGGAGGTGGCGGCGCTGGCCGCCGAGCATCCGCTGCGCGAGACCTACCACCGTCAGCTGATGCTCGCCCTGCACCGCACCGGCCGTCAGCCCGAGGCCCTCGCCGTCCACCGCGACCTGCGCACCCGCCTCGTCGAGGAACTCGGCATCGAACCGGGCCCGGCGGTACGCGAGGCGCACGTCGAGGTGCTGCGGGGCGTGGTGCCGGGCGTGGCGGTGGGCCCGGTGGTGGGCTCGGTGGTGGGGGAGACCCTCGGTTCCGGCGTGGCCCCCGAGACGGCGAGCGAGGTACCGGCGTCCGAACCCGGCACGGCGAGCGAGGCACCGACCTCCACCCCGGCGCGCCGGCCGGCCCCCGCACCCTCACCCCACACGGCTCCCGCCACCGCCACCACCCCCGACGCTACGCGCGAAGAGGACCCCCCGCCCTCACCCCCTCAACCACCACCCCGCCCCGCCCAACTCCCCCCACCCCCCGGCCACTTCACCGGCCGCGCGGCCGTACTGAACGACCTGCACCAAGCCCTCACCCCCCGCACGCCCGGCCTCGACCCCACAGCCGCCCCCACCCCCGCCGCACCCCCCTCCGTCGCCGTGATCAGCGGCATGGCCGGCGTCGGCAAGAGCGCGCTCGCGCTGCACGCCGCGCACGGTCTGCGGGAACGTTTTCCCGACGGTCAGCTCTACGTCCATCTGCACGGCGCCACGCCCGGCATGACCCCCCTCACCGCGGCGCAGGCACTCACCGCACTGCTGCGCGACCTCGGCACCGACCCCCGCGGCATCCCCGAACACCCGGACGCGGCCGCCGCGTCGCTGCGCTCGCTGCTCGCACCGACGCGCACGCTGATGGTGCTGGACGACGCCGAGAGCGCCGCACAGGTACGGCCGCTGCTGCCGGCCGGCGCGGGCTGCGCGGTGATCGTCACCAGCCGCTCCCCGCTGACCGCCCTCGACGGCGCCCACCGCTTCCCGCTCGCCCCGCTGTCGCACGAGGAGAGCGCGGCGCTGCTGCGGGCGGCCTCCGGACGCGGCGGCGGAGACGGCCGGGACGGCCAAGACAGCCCGGACGGCCACGACGGCGACGGGATCGACGGGATCGACGCGGCCCACCCCCTCGTCGAGCTCACCGGCCGCCTCCCCCTCGCCCTGCGGGTCGTCGCCGCCCGGCTGGCCGCACGCCACGCCCTCACCCCGGACGTGCTCGCCGACCAACTGGCCGCGACGGAGGGGAGACTGCGGCATCTGGAGTACGACGACCTGTCCGTACGCCGTTCCCTGGCCGTCGCCCACGACGCGCTCGCCGCCTCGGGCCGCCGCACCGACCGCGACGCCGCGCTGATCCTCCGCCGCATCGGCGCCCTCGACCTCCCCACCTACGGTGTCCCCCTCGTCGCCCGCCTCCTCGGCGCCGACGAGGGCCGTGCCGAGGAGGCCCTGGACCGCCTCGTCGACGTGGCCCTGCTGGAGGAGTCGGCGTACGGCCGCTACGCACCGCACGACCTGGTCCGCGACTTCGCCCGCGAACTGGCGGACGCCCAGCATGTCCCCGACATCGCCCGCACCGCCGTGCGCTGGTACACGGCCGTCGCCGAGCGCACCCTCACCGCGATCGTCGAACCCGGCCTCGAACGGGACGACCGCCTGGGACCGACCGCGGCACAGCCGCCCGAGCACGTGGCCCACGTGCTCTCCGTACCGCCGTTCGCCTCCTCCGAGGAGGCCTTCGCGTGGGGCGAGTCGGAGCTGGAGAACATCGTCGCCCTGGTCGAGCGGTACGCGGACGCGCCCGACGAGCGCACGGCCGCCCACCTCTGCACCCTGCTCCGCCTCCTCGTGCCGTACCTCCAGCGCGGCGGCCGCGTCGCCGAGATGGAGGTGCTCGGGGAGGCCGCCCTGGGGCTCGCTCGGCGGCTGGGCGACGAGGCGGCCGAGGCGTACGCGCTGGGCGACCTCGCGGGCCTGCACTTCCTGACCGGCCGGCAGAGCGACGCCCTCGACCTCAACGACCGGGCCCTGGCGATCTGGCGGCGGCTCGGCGCGGTCTCCTGGATCCGCCGGTGCCTCAACAACCGCGGGCTGCTGCTCGAAAGCCTCGGCCGGCACCCCGAGTCGGAGCGGGCACTGCGCCAGAGCCTCGCGTACTCACGGCGGTTGGACGACCGGTACGGCGAGGCCGTGACCCACAGCCACCTCGGCAACCTGTACGAGCACACCGATCCGCGGGCCGCCATCGAGCAGCACCGCCTCTCGCTCGCCATCGGCGACGAGATCGGCAACGTCATCGTGCAGCACTCCGCGCACTGCAACATCGGCTACGCCCATCTCACCCTGGGCGAACCGGCCGAGGCGGCCGGGCACTTCGAGGAGAGCCTGCGCATCCTCGGGCGGCACGGCGACTGGCACGGCGAGTCGCAGACCCGGCTCGGTCTGGTCCGCGCCCTGCGCCTGCTCGGCCGTACCGAACGCGCCGCTCTGGAGTGCGCCGAGCTGCTCGGCCGCGCGGACGCCCGCGCCGACCGCTACACCGGCGCTCTCGCCCGCCACCAGGAGGGACTTCTGCTCCGGGAGCGCGGGCGCCACCGGGAGGCGCGGGAGCAGTGGCGCGCGGCGCTCGACGCGCTGGAGGGCACGGACGACACGGCGGTGCTCCAGGAGCTGCGGGAACTGCTCGGCGATCCGCCCGGCGCCCCTTGAGGCGCCCCGCCCGACAAACAGCCCGGCGATCCGCCCGGCCACGCGCGCTGATCACTTCGCGTCGGCATAGCACTCCACCACCGCCGTCGTGAACGGGAACCGCACCGGTGTCTCGCCGAACGTCAGCCGGCCCGCCAGGTCGGAGGCCTCCCGGATCGCCGCCACGACCGCCTCGGCCTCCTCCTCGGGGCAGTGCACGATCACCTCGTCGTGCTGGAAGAAGACCAGCTCGGCGGCCATCCCGGCACAGGTCTGCCGCAGTGCGGCGAGCAGCAGCAGCGTCCAGTCGGCGGCGCTGCCCTGGACGACGAAGTTGCGGGCGAAGCGGCCCCGGGCGCGGGCGTCGGTGGAGGCGTGGCCGGGCATCCACCGGTCCTCGGAGTCGTCCTCGGCGGTGGGGATGCCGGCCTCCTCCGCCTCGGCCGCCCCGGCCGCCGGTGGGCAGGTGCGACCGAGCCAGGTGCGCACCAGCCGCCCCTCCTCGCCGGCGCGGGCCGCGTCGTCGACGTAGGCCACCGCCTTCGGGAAGCGGCGTCTGAGCGCGGCGAGGTTCTTCAGGCCGTCGCCGGAGGTCTGGCCGTAGACCGCGCCGAGCACGGCGAGCTTGGCCTGGGCGCGGTCGCCGGAGAAGGCGCGGTCGGACACCGACTGGTAGAGGTCGCTCTCGCGGCCGGCCACCTCCATGAGGCCCCGGTCGCGGGAGATCGCCGCCAGCACCCGCGGCTCCATCTGGTCGGCGTCGGCGACCACCAGCCGCCAGCCGGGGTCGGCGACCACGGCCCGCCGGATCACCTTGGGGATCTGGAGGGCGCCCCCGCCGTTGGTGACCCAGCGGCCGGTGACGGTGCCGCCCGCGAGGAACTCGGGCCGGAAACGGCCCTCGCGCACCCAGTCCTGGAGCCAGGACCAGCCGTGGGCGACCCAGATGCGGTACAGCTTCTTGTACTCGACGAGGGGCTTCACGGCCGGGTGGTCGACGGACTCGATCTCCCAGCGCCGCGTTGACTTCACCTTGATCCCGGCCTGCGCGAAAGCCTTGACGACATCGGCGGGCAGGTCGGGCCGGACCCGGCGGCCGAAGGCGGCGGACACCTCGTCGGCGAGTTCGGCCAGCCGCCGGGGCTCGCCGCCGCCCGCGTACCGCTCGCCGAGCAGGTCGTGCAGGACCCGGCGGTGCACCTCCGCGCTCCAGGGCAGGCCGGCGCGGTTCATCTCGGCGGCCACCAGCATCCCCGCCGACTCCGCCGCCGTCAGCAGGCGCATCCGGTCGGGGTGCGCGGTGGCGTCATGGCGGCGCTGCTGCTCGGCGTACACCTCGACGAGGTCGGTGAGCGGCAGATGCGCGGCCTCGGGCTCGAACAGGGGTGACTGCGCGCCCGGTTCGGCGGAGCGCTGCGGTGGGTCCTTGGGGACGGGGCCGCCGCGCAGCCGGGCCAGGGCGGCGGCCGCCGACCGGGGTTCGCCGTAGCGGCCCTCGTGGCCGAGGAGGAGCGTCTCCGCGTCCTCCACGTCGTAGCACCGCTCCACTCGCACCCCCGCGGCGAGCAGGCGCGGATACGTCTCGGGCGTCGACCGCCACACCCAGCGCATGACCTCCGGCAGGCCCCGTACGGCCTCGGCGGCGTCCGCCGCCCGGCGCACGGGCCCGGCGAGCAGCCCGTCGGGGCCGAGGGGGCCGAACTCCACGCCGCCGCCCTCGGCCGGCGCGAGAGCCCACCGGTCGCTCATGGTTGCGAGTGTGGCAGCAGGGTCTGACAACGGCCCCCTGACGAGGCTCAGCTCTCGTCGTCGGACTTCACCCGGATCCTGGCGATCGCCGCCACGATGTTCTCCTCCACCGCGGGCTTGGTGATGCCGAGGCCGGACAGCACGCCCTCGCCGTTCTCGAACTCCAGCAGGGCGAGGAGGAGGTGCTCGGTGCCGATGTAGTTGTGGCCGAGGCGCAGGGCCTCGCGGAAGGTGAGTTCCAGGGCCTTCTTGGCGTCGGAGCCGTAGGGGATGAGGTCCGGGACCTCCTCGGAGGCCGGCGGCAGCGCGGCGGAGGCGGCCTGGCGTACGGCGTCGAGGAGGACGCCCTGCGCGGTGATCGCCTTGGCGGCCAGGCCCTCCGGTTCGGCCAGCAGGCCGAGGACGAGGTGCTCGGGGCGGCCCTCGGGGTTGCGGGCGGCGACGGCCTCGCTGTGGGCGGCCATCACCACGTTGCGGGCGCGCGTGGTGTACCGCTGGAAGCCCTGGCTGGGGTCGAGGTCCGCCGACTCCTTCGGCACGAACCGCTTCTGGACCGCCTGGCGGGTCACCCCCATGCTCTTGCCGATGTCCGTCCAGGAGGCGCCCGAGCGGCGGGCCTGGTCCACGAAGTGGCCGATCAGGTGGTCGGCCACGTCACCGAGGTGGTCCGCGGCGATCACCGCGTCCTGGAGCTGTTCGAGGGGCTCGGCGTGCACCTTCTTGATGGCCGCGATGAGGTCGTCGAGGCGTACGGACGGTGTGAACTCGGGGTTCGTCATGCTGTCAACCTTAGGTTGACAGTGAAAGGGTGTCAACCAAAGGTTGCCTCTACTTGGGCGCCGCCGCCCGTTGGGATTGAGCAGATTGGTGACGGCCCCCTGCCAGAACGCCCGCCGCATCCCCGGTCCCGCCGGCCCCCCCCTCCTCGCCCGGCACCGACCGGTCCCGGAACGCCTTCACGGTGAGATGGAGCAGATAGGCCGCGCCCGCCCAGCGCAGCACGCGGTACAGCGTCGGCAGCGTCAGGAACAGCGCCGACAGACCGAACGCGGCGGCGACCGCGTGCGCCAGCATGGCGCAGGCCACGCCGAACGCGGCCATCACCCCGGCGGCGGGGCCGCCCCGCCCGCCCACCGCCACGATGAACATCATGTCGGGGCCGGGTGTGACGCACAGCGCGAAGGCGGCGACCAGGAACGCCACGTACGGATTCATGTCCACCATGCGGGCCATGCCGGGAGCCGGGACGGAGGCCGGTGACCGGTTTTCGAGGGGTGAGACGATCGCCCCGTGACCAGCACCGTCGACCGCGCCTTCCGGGCCGCCCTCTACGCCGATGACGACAGCGCCCTCGACACCGGCGCCTCCCTGCTCGCCGCCGACCCGGCCTGCGACACCGAACTCGCGCGCCGCGGCCGGGAGTTCGTGGCGACGGTCTGGCGGCGCGGCTGGCAGCCAGCGGACCTCGTCCGGATCGTGCGGCGCGAGCTGGACGACGTACACCTGCGCCTGGTGTCGGAGCTGATCCGCGCACAGGCGTCGGACGACGGGCCGCGCGGCCCCCGCTGGAGGGCCCAGCTGGACGCGCTCACACCCGACACCGCGCCCCGCCCCGACCGCTTCACGTACGCCACCGCGGTCCTGGAGCTGTACCGGCTGCTGCTACGGCTGCCCGCGCTGGAGCCGTTGGAGGAACCCGGCCGGGGCGGGCGGCGGGAGCAGGGCGACACCCGCATGCTCACCCGCATCCGCGCGCTCCTCGCCAAGGCGGAGGCGACCGGCTTCCCGGAGGAGGCCGAGGCGCTCACCGCCAAGGCGCAGGAGCTGATGGCCCGGCACAGTGTCGACGAGGCGGTGCTCGACGCCGGGGCGCCCACGCACGACACCCCCGGCGCCTGCCGTATCGGGGTCGAACCGCCGTATGAACAGGCCAAGGCGGTGCTGTTGGACGCGGTCGCCACCGTCAACCACTGCCGGGCCGTGTGGAACGAGCCACTCGGCTTCTCCACCGTGGTGGGCTTCGAGGCGGACCTGGAGGTGGTCGAGCTCCTGTACACCTCGCTGCTCGTGCAGGCGCAGTCCGCCATGACGAAGGCGGAGGCGGCGCAGCGCGCGGGCGGCCGCAAGCGGACCAAGACCTTCAGGCAGTCCTTCCTCGCGGCCTACGCCCACCGCGTCGGCACCCGGCTGCGCGCCGCCGCCGAGACCCCGGTGAGCGAGGACCTGCTGCCGGTCCTGGCCACCCGCGAGGTCGCGGTGACCGACCGCCTGGACCGCATGTTCCCCGAGACGACCACCACCCGGCTGCGCGGTGTCAGCGACGAGGCCGGCTGGACGCAGGGCGCGGAGGCCGCCGACCGGGCCCAGGTCAGGGCCCGGCGGCCGCTGCGGTGAGGTCTGCCGTGACCGGCCTCAGTCGCCCGCGCGCGTGAAGGGGCCCACCGACGCGTCCGGCACGTCCGGCTTGCCGCCCTTGAGGGCCACCGCGCCGTACTTCCACGGGAAGCTCTTCGTGTCGCCGGTGCCGGGCAGCCCGATGCGCAGGGTCGTCGCGGCGAGGCTCTTGCCGTCGGCGCCGCCGCCCTTGACGTAGGTGAGGGTGAAGGTCGCGCTCTCGCCCTTGGCGAGGGTCAGCTTCTCGGCCCGGGAGCCGGGGGCCGCCCCGACCAGCACGGAGGTGCTGCCCTGGAGGGTGACTCCGGGGACGCCCTCCAAGGTGCACGGCGCGCTCTGGTTGGTGAGGGAGACGGGGACGTTGCCCGTGTCCCCGATGGCCGGCGCGACGTCGGCCGGGCCGACCTCGACCCCCATCGTGCCGATCGCGCAGGCACTCCCGCCCTTCTTGGCACCGCCACCGCCGCCGCTCCCGCCGCCCCCGTTGTCGTCGCTCCCGCCGCTGTCACAGGCGGTCAGCAGGAGGGCGGCGGCGAGGGCGGTGACGGCGAGGGGAGTGGCGCGCATGGGGGGTCCTCCGGAGCGTGCGGGACGGCGGAACGGCGGTACGTGAGGATCATCACGCACGAAGCGGCCAGCGCGGTCGCCGCCCCCCCCGGGTGGCGGCCTCACGACCCCAAGCTCGCCGTAGGCAACCCGCTGGGCAGCGACCCGCCCTCCGCCTTGGTGTACGTCTCCGTGCCGAGCCCGCTCTTCCAGGTCACCTTGAGGCTCGTACCGCTGACGGAGCCGACCGTGCCGTCGGCCCGGTCCTTGTTGCCGTCCCCGCAGGTCAGGCGGATCGTGTCGGCGCCCGCGGTGCCGCTGCACACGCTGCCGCCGGTGGCGAAGAGCCCGGCCTCGCTGCCGTTGACGACCAGCGCCACGATCTTGCCGTCGGAGGTGGTGACCCAGCTCCCGGCCAGCTTTCCGGCGGCGGCCGTGGAGCCGTCCGAGCCGCCGGACCCGGACCCGCCGCCCGTGTCCGCGGAGGCGGACGCGGTGGGCGTGGTGGGCGTGGCCGAGGCCTTGTCGTCGGAGCCGCCACCATCACTGCACGCCGTCAGGACGAGCGCGCCGGCGAGCCCCGCGGCCGCCGCTGCGACCCGCACCCGCCGACGCGTTCCCGAAGTCGCCCACGTCCACGTCATGGAAGCTCCCAAGCTGTTTCGGTCGGCCCGGTGGCCGGGAGGACCGCAGCAAGCTACCAGGACGACTTGCGCACCCCCGGCAGATACCCGGCGTGCGCCTGCCCGCGCAGGTTCACCCGGGACAGACCGAACGTGCGGAAGTAGCCGCGCGGCCGTCCGTCCACCTGGTCGCGGTTGCGTACGCGGGTCGCGCTGGCGTCACGCGGCTGCTTGTGCAACTCCTGCTGGGCGGCGAGCCGTTCCTGCTCCGTGGAGGAGGGGCGGCGGATGATCTCCTTCAGTTCGGCCCGGCGCTCGGCGTACCGGGCGACGACCTCCTGGCGCTTGTCGTTCTTCGCGATCTTGCTCTTCTTCGCCATCAGACACGCACCCCCCGCGCGCGGATCCGGACCACGGCCGCCTCGACGCCGATCGTGTCGACGGTCTTGATCCCCTTGGTGCTCAGCTTCAGCCGCACGTAGCGGCCCTCGCTCGGCAGCCAGTAGCGCTTGGACTGGATGTTGGGGTCGAAGCGGCGCGAAGTGCGCCGGTGGGAGTGCGAGATGCGGTTGCCGAAGCCGGGCTGGGCTCCGGTCAGCATGCAGTGGGCGGACACGGGTGATGCACCTCTCCTGAGCCGGTGTCGTAAATGGAATTCATTTTCAGTAAGATAGCAGCATGGCACGCAACGAACTCCGTCCGGTCATCAAACTGCGGTCCACCGCGGGGACCGGCTTCACCTACGTGACGCGCAAGAACCGTCGCAACGACCCGGACCGGCTGACTCTGCGCAAGTACGACCCGGTGGTCGGCCGTCACGTCGACTTCCGAGAGGAGCGCTGATCCGTCATGCGCAAGGGCATCCACCCCGAGTACGGTCCCGTCGTCTTCCGTGACCGTGCCGCGAACTACACCTTCCTGACCCGGTCCACGATGACCAGCGAGAAGACGATCGAGTGGGAGGACGGCAACACCTACCCGGTCGTCGACGTCGAGATCTCGGACGTCAGCCACCCCTTCTACACCGGCACGGCTCGCGTCCTGGACACCGCGGGCCGCGTGGAGCGCTTCGAGCGCCGGTACGGAAAGAAGGGCTGATGCTCTCCGTCGTGATCGTCGGCGGGCTGCACGCCGACGCCCGCAAGGCAGCCGTCGAGCAGCTGCTCGCCGACGTCCCGGGCAGCGTCGTACTCCACCACGACCTGGCGACGGCCGCGGCCGGCACGGTCGTACGGACGATTCGCGACGCCGACGGCGTCCTGTCCGCGGGCGAGACGCCTCTCGTCAACGACTGCGCGTGCTGTGCGCTCAGGGAAGACCTGGTGCCGGAGCTGCTCCTGCTCGCCGAGGACGGTACGACCCGGCTCGCGGTCGTGGAACTGTGGGACTCCGTCGAGCCCAAGGCGATGGCGGAGGTGGTCGCGGCCGGCGGGCTCACCGTCACCGGCGTGATCACCGCCGTCGACCCGGCGCTGGTCCTGCCCTACCTCGCCAACGGCGACGACCTCGCCGACGGCGGCCTGGCCGCCGCGGCCACCGACCAGCGGACGGTCGCCGACACCTTCGCCCGACAGCTGGAGTACGCGCCCGTCCTGGCGATCGCCGACTCCCCGGAGGCCGACGACGAGGACCGCGAGCTGCTCGCCCAGCTGCACCCGACCGCCCGTCAGGTCCCCATCGGGAGCGGCCACCCGACGGACCTGGCGGGCACCCGGTACCCGCGGCGCGGCTCGGCTGAGGCGCCGCTGGCCCGGGCCGCCCTCGCCGGCTTCGACGTGGAGGCCGCGGCGGCCGCCCAGCACCCGGCCTGCGCCCTGCTCCCGGCCGAGGCCGACGCGCACGGCGTCGCCACCTTCGTCTGGCACCGCCGCCGTCCCTTCCACCCGGAGCGGCTCTACTCGGCCCTGGAGGACATCACCTGCGCGGCCGCCCGCAGCCGGGGCCGGTTCTGGCTCGCCGACAAGCCGGACGTGCTGCTGCACTGGGACGCGGCCGGCGGCGCCCTGTGCGTGGAGAGCGTGGGCCCCTGGCTCGCCTCCCTGCCGGACGCGGCCTGGGAGATGGTCCCACCGGTGCGCCGGGCCGCGGCCGCCATGGACTGGCACGCCGAGCACGGCGACTGCTGCCAGCACCTGGTCTTCACGTCCCCCGGGCTCGACCGCGACGGACTCGAACAGCTGCTGGAGTCCTGCCTGTTGACCGACGCCGAGTACGCCGCGGGCCGCGACGCCTGGAAGCAGCTGCCGCCCGCCTTCGACACCCTCCTGGAGGTCTGACCCCGCCATGCCCCGCAAGCCCGAACGCAAGCCCGTCAAGAACCGTCCCAACCCGCTGGACCAGGCCAAGATCACCTACATCGACTACAAGGACACCGATCTGCTGCGGAAGTTCATCTCCGACCGCGGCAAGATCCGTAGCCGGCGGGTCACCCGGGTGAGCGCCCAGCAGCAGCGGATGCTGGCCCGGGCGATCAAGAACGCGCGGGAGATGGCGCTGCTGCCGTACTCCAGCTCCAGCCGCTGACGGCCCCCACCGCCGCCGGCTCCCAAGGCCCCCACGCAGAACAGGGCGACACCTTCCGAGCTCCCCCTCGGGAACGGTGTCGCCCTGCTCTGCGTATGCATATGCGCACGCAGAGCGGTAGATGGAACAGGATGGGGCTCTTACGCGTCTCTTCCCTGAGAAGCACGCGATGCCGGTAAAGCGCCCGCCCAAGCTGTAACCGCAGGAACACCCCGCGTGCACGTGCATCTGCGAGTGCATCTGTCCATGCATCCGCACATGAACAGAGCTATGATCCGGATCAGTTGACCACCGTCTCAATGGCATCAATGGCCTCACCAGCCAGTGCACCACCGGGGAGCGACCTGTGGACCACGACGTGTACGACGTTGACGCGTCCGGCGTGTACAACGGCATGGCTGCCACCCGGCTGAACGGGGTGGCCTGGCAGAAGAGCAGGCACAGCAACTCGCAGGGCTCCTGCGTGGAGTTCGCCCGGCTGCCCGGCGGTGATGTCGCCGTCCGCAACTCGCGTTTCCCCGAAGGTCCCGCGCTCGTCTACACCCGGGCCGAGATCGAGGCGATGCTGCTGGGCATCAAGGACGGCGAGTTCGATCACCTCATAGCGGGCTGACCGACCGGTAATACCCCCGGTAACAAGGGGTGATCGACGTCTCGCGCTGTGTAACGCGCGTAGAACCCGGGCGCGAAAAAGCGCCCGGGGGCCTCACTCGGCCGACGGCGGCTGCTGAAGGCGGAACAGCGCCCAGACGACCTTGCCGCCGAGCGAGCCCGCGAGGGGGTGCCAGCCCCAGCCGTCGGCGAAGGAGTCGACCAGGAACAGTCCGCGGCCGGACTCCGCCGAGAAGTCGTCGGTGTCGCGTGCGACGGGGCTCTCGTCGCTGGGGTCGCGCACCGCGCACACCAACCGCTCGGTCCAGCGCATCAGATGCAGCCGCACGGGCGCGTTCTGCTCGGCCGGGCGCGGGGTGTTGGCGGGCAGTGCGTGCCGCAGGGCGTTGGTGACGAGCTCGGAGACCACCAGGCACACGTCGTCGAAGCGGTCGCCCAGTTCCCACTGGTCGAGGCTTCTGCGGGTGAACTGCCGTGCCTCGCGCACCGCTTCGTAGCGGGCGGGCAGTGCGCAGGAGGCGGCGCTGGAGACGGCCGCGGGATCCAGCGGGGGAAGGCCCTGCCGTAACGGCTTGAGCATGGTCGATCCATTCGTAG
This sequence comes from Streptomyces lincolnensis, assembly GCF_001685355.1. Lineage (GTDB taxonomy): Bacteria > Actinomycetota > Actinomycetes > Streptomycetales > Streptomycetaceae > Streptomyces > Streptomyces lincolnensis. The sequence goes on from NZ_CP016438.1 coordinate 5,670,775, forward strand.
CCATGCGTGGCACTCCCGGGAATTCGCGGTCGTTGCGATGCAGCGGTGGCGCGAGACCATGGTTTCTGATGCGTACGGCAGATGCAAGGGCAGATGCACGTGCACGCGACCGAATTGGACCCTCCCGTACCGCTTGTTGGTCATTTTTTCCACCGCTCTCTCCCCTACCTCTTGCCCATTCCTTCCCACAACCTGTCCCAGGCCTGTGCGGAAACTTTGGCTTCTTTCCATCTCTGTAATCGGACGAGTACTGCTCGGAGTGTTTTAGTGGCAGACTTCGGGCCCTGAAGACGGTTGGGGAGGCTGGCGAACGTGAGCGCGGGAGAGCCCGGATCGGTGGTGCGACGCATGCTGCTCGGCTCGCAACTCAGGCGACTGCGTGAGGCGCGGGGCATCACGCGTGAGGCGGCGGGCTACTCGATCCGCGCGTCCGAGTCGAAGATCAGCCGGATGGAGTTGGGCCGGGTGAGCTTCAAGACACGGGACGTCGAGGATCTGCTGACGCTGTACGGCATCACGGACGAGCAGGAGCGCACGTCACTCCTCTCTCTCGCCCGGGAGGCCAATGTGGCGGGCTGGTGGCACAGTTACTCGGACGTCCTGCCGAGCTGGTTCCCCACCTATGTGGGCCTGGAGGGCGCGGCCGCCCTGATCCGGGCCTACGAGGTGCAGTTCGTGCACGGTCTGCTCCAGACCGAGGCGTACGCGCGCGCGGTCGTGCGGCGCGGTATGAAGGGCGCGAGCGAGGCCGACGTCGAACGCCGGGTGGGGGTGCGCCTGGAGCGGCAGAAGTACCTGGTCGACGAGAACGCGCCGGACGTCCACATCGTCCTGGACGAGGCCGCGCTGCGCCGGCCCTACGGCGACCGCGAGGTGATGCGGGGTCAGCTCCAGCATCTGATCGAGATCTCCGAGCGGCCCAATGTGCGCCTTCAGATCATGCCGTTCGGCTTCGGCGGGCACTCCGGCGAGAGCGGTGCCTTCACGATCCTGTCCTTCCCGGACTCCGACCTGTCGGATGTCGTGTACCTGGAGCAGCTCACCAGCGCGCTGTACCTCGACAAGCGCGAGGACGTCACGCAGTACGAGAAGGCGCTCAAGGAGCTCCAGCAGGACAGCCCGGGGCCGGACGAGAGCCGTGATCTTCTGCGCGGTCTCCTCCAACTCTCCTAGGGTTCTCCCCAGAACATCGCTCGGCGTCCCCAACTCGCTTGCCGCGCAAGTACGATGACGCGTGATCAGACCGTGACGTCGATCGTGCGTCTGCTAGCGATTTGGGGATCACATGTCGTCGTACTTCACCGACCTGGCCCAGCAGTACATCGACGGTGAGTGGCGCCAGGGCACCGGTTCCTGGGACATCATCGACTTCAACCCGTACGACAACGAAAAGCTGGCGTCGATCACGATAGCCACGGTCGACGAGGTCGACGAGGCGTACCGGGCCGCCGCCCGCGCCCAGAAGGCGTGGGCCGCGACCAACCCGTACGCCCGCCGGGGGGTGTTCGAGAAGGCGCTCCGGCTCGTCGAGGAGCGCGAGCAGGAGATCGCCGACGTGATCATCGCCGAGCTCGGCGGTACCCGGCTGAAGGCCGCCTTCGAACTCCACCTCGTCAAGGAGTTCCTGCGCGAGTCGGTCCATCTCGCGCTGCGCCCCGAGGGCCGGATCCTGCCGTCGCCGACCGACGGCAAGGAGAACCGCCTCTACCGCGTGCCGGTCGGGGTCGTGGGCGTGATCAGCCCCTTCAACTTCCCCTTCCTGCTCTCCATCAAGTCGGTCGCCCCGGCGCTCGCGCTCGGCAACGCCGTGGTCCTCAAGCCGCACCAGAACACCCCGATCGTCGGCGGCTCCCTGGTCGCCAAGATCTTCGAGGACGCGGGGCTGCCCGCCGGTCTGCTGAACGTCGTCATCACCGACATCGCGGAGATCGGTGACGCCTTCATCGAGCACCCGGTCCCCAAGGTCATCTCCTTCACCGGCTCCGACCGGGTCGGCCGCCACGTCGCCACCGTCTGCGCCGCGAACTTCAAGCGTTCGGTCCTCGAACTGGGCGGCAACAGCGCCCTGGTGGTCCTCGACGACGCCGACCTCGACTACGCGGTCGACGCGGCGGTCTTCAGCCGCTACGTCCACCAGGGCCAGGTCTGCATGGCCGCCAACCGGATCCTGGTGGACCGTTCGGTCGCCGAGGAGTTCACCGAGAAGTTCGTCGCCAAGGTGAGGACCCTGAAGACGGGCGACCCGCGCGACCCCGAGACCGTCATCGGCCCGGTCATCAACTCCTCGCAGGCGGACGCGCTGTCGAGCGTCGTCGAGCAGGCGATCGCCGAGGGCGCCACCGCCCTCGTGCACGGCACCACCACCGACAACCTGGTCGAGCCGTCGGTCCTCACCGGCGTCCCCGCCGACTCCGCCCTGCTGCGGCAGGAGGTCTTCGGCCCGGTCGCCTTCCTCATCCCCTTCGACGGCGAGGAGGAGGCCGTACGCCTCGTCAACGACACGCCGTACGGTCTGAGCGGCGCCGTCCACACCGGTGACATCGAGCGCGGTGTCGCCTTCGCCAAGCAGATCGACACCGGCATGTTCCACGTCAACGACGGCACCGTCCACGACGAGCCCCTCGTCCCCTTCGGCGGCGAGAAGCACTCCGGCATCGGCCGCCTCAACGGCGAGTCGACCGCGGAATCCTTCACCACGCTGAAGTGGATCTCGGTGCAGCACGGACGGAGCCGGTTCCCGTTCTGACGGGGCGCCCGGCCGCTTTCCCCCTTGCGGACAGAACCTGACCGCAAGGGTCCCTAACGTCATGGGTGTCAGGGAAACGGACCCCATGAAAGGCGGCCGGTCATGGTCACTCACGTGCGAGCCGAGGCGTACGGCGACGAGCGGGGAGCGCTGCTCTCCTTCCTGGCGGAGCAGCGGGGCGGGATCCGGCGCTCGGTGCTCGGCCTCACGCACGAGCAGGCTTCGTCCCGGCCCAGCGCGAGCGAGCTGTCCCTGGCCGGACTGCTCAAGCACGTCGCCGAGGTCGAGCAGGGCTGGGTGGCCCGGGCCAAGGGCGAGCCGCCGGCGGTGAAGCGGGACGAGTCGAACTGGCACGAGTGCTTCACCCTGGTCGACGGCGAGAGCGTCGAGCAGCAGCTCGCGTACTGGGAGACGGTGGCGGCCGAGACGGAGGCGTTCGTCCGCTCGGCGCCCAGCCTCGACGACACCTTCCCGCTCCCGGACGAGCCCTGGTTCCCGCCGGACGAGGCGGTCTCCGTGCGCTGGCTGGTCCTGCACCTGATCCGCGAGACGGCCCGGCACGCGGGCCACGCCGACATCCTCCGGGAGTCGCTGGACGGCAGGACGGCCTTCGAGCTGGTCGCCCTCGCAGCAGCCCCCGCAGGCTGAGGTCCTAATCTGGACCGCATGTCAGCGATCCGTCTTCTCGTGCTCGGCGCGGTGCGCATGCACGGGCGGGCCCACGGCTACCAGGTGCGGGGCGACCTGGAGTACTGGGGCGCGCACGAGTGGTCCAACGCCAAGCCCGGCTCGATCTACCACGCCCTGAAGCAGATGGCGAAACAGGGGCTGCTGCACGCGCACGAGATCGCACCGTCCACGGCGGGCGGGCCGCCGCGCACCGAGTACGAGATCACCGAGCGGGGCATCGAGGAGTACCACCGGCTGCTGCGCGAGGCGCTGGTCACCTATGACCAGCGCGGGGACGTGAAGACGGCGGCCGTCGGTTTCCTCGTCGACCTGCCCCGGGCCGAGGCGGTGGCCCTGCTGAAGGAGCGCACCCGGCGGATCGTGGAGTGGAGGTCCGGGGTCCTTGAGCACTACGTACCCGAGGACGGGCCCGGGCAGCTCGGACACATCGGCGAGATCATGAACATGTGGGTCCACACGGCCGACTCCGAGGCCGAGTGGACCCACGGGCTGATCGAGCGCATCGAGGGCGGCGCCTACACCTTCGCGGACGAGGGCGATCCGTTCGTCGACGTCCGGACCCCGGATCCGAACCCGTACGCGACGGGGGCGCGGCATCCGGAGGACAGCCTCTGAGAACAGCCTCTGAGGACAGTCTCTAATCAAGTTTGACCAATTGCCCGCGCGGGCGTACTCTCCGTCGTCGGATGCCGGTAGTCAAAGTTGATTACCGGGCTCCGTATTCGAAGGGAGCCACATGACCGACGCGATCGTCGCCGAAGGCCTGCGCAAGCGGTACGGCGACAAGGCCGCCCTGGACGGACTCGGCCTCAGGGTGGCCCGCGGCACCGTCCACGGCGTGCTCGGACCGAACGGCGCGGGCAAGACCACCCTGGTCCGGATCCTGTCCACCCTGCTGCGGCCCGACGCCGGCCGTGTCGAGGTGGCCGGCCACGACGTCCTGGCCGAGGCCCAGGCCGTCCGCTTCCGCATCGGCCTCCTCGGCCAGCACGCGGCTCTCGACGAGGAGCTCTCGGGCCGCCAGAACCTGGACATGTTCGGCCGCCTCTACCACCTGGGCGCCCGGCAGGCGCGCGTGCGCGCCGACGAACTCCTGGAGCGCTTCACCCTCGCCGACACCGGCCGCAAGGCGGTCAAGCAGTACAGCGGAGGTATGCGCCGCCGGCTGGACCTGGCGGCCTCCCTCATCACCGAACCGGAGGTGCTCTTCCTGGACGAACCGACCACCGGCCTCGACCCGCGTGGCCGCACCGAGGTGTGGGCCGCGGTCCGCTCCCTCGTCGGCGGCGGTACGACGGTCCTGCTGACCACCCAGTACCTCCAGGAGGCCGACCAGCTCGCCGACCGCGTCTCGATCGTCGACCGGGGCCGGATCGTCGCCGACGGCACACCGGACCAGCTGAAGTCGGTGATCGGCGGCGACCGCATCGACGTGGTGCTGCGGGACGCCGGTCAGCTGGGCGCGGCGGTGGCCCTGTTGCCGCTGCCCGCGTCGGAGGTGTCCGTCGACACCGACCGCCGGCTGCTCAGCGCCCCGGTCACCGACCGGATGGCCGCCCTCTCCGGTGTCGTACGAGCGCTGGAGGAGGCCGGTATCGAGGCGGAGGACGTGGCCCTGCGCCGCCCGACGCTGGACGAGGTGTTCCTGCACCTCACCGGCGACGACCGAGTGAAGGAGGCCGTGTGAGCACGTACGCGCTGACCGATTCCTGGACCATGACCCGCCGCGAACTCGCCCACTGGGTCCGCCAGCCCGTGCAGGTCGTGGTCCAGCTCGCCTTCCCCGTCATGCTCCTGCTGATGTTCGGCTACCTCGTCGGCGGCGGCCGGGGTGTCGAGGGGAGCTACGTCGACTACCTGGTCCCCGGGATGCTCGCGCTGACCATGGCGTTCGGCCTCGAAGGGACCATGCTGGCCGTCACCCAGGACCTCAACAAGGGGGTCATCGACCGCTTCCGCTCGATGCCGATGACCAACGGCGCTGTCCTGGTGGGCCGTTCGGTCGCCGACATGCTGGAGTCGGCGGTCAGCCTGCTGGTGATGATCGGTGTGGCCTTCGCGCTCGGCTGGCGCGCGCACGGCGGGGTCGGAGGGTTCCTCGGCGCCCTGGGCCTGCTGCTGCTGTTCCGTTTCGCCATGCTCTGGATCGGCATCCATCTGGCGATGGTGGCCGGGAAACCGGAGATGGTGCAGGCCGTGCAGATCCTGGTCTGGCCGGTCGGATTCCTCTCCAACGCCTTCGCGACCCCCCACTCCATGCCCGGCTGGCTGGGCACGGTGATCGAGTGGAACCCCATGTCCCACACGGCCACCGCCGTACGGGACCTGTTCGGCGGACAGGGCGGCGAACCGGGGCACGTCTGGCCGGCCGCGCTGTGGCCGCTGGCGCTGCTGGCGGTGTTCCTTCCGCTGGCGGTGCGGAGGTTCGGGGCGCTCAGCAAGTAGGGCCGGCGCCGTCGCCGTACGGCAGGGAGGAACAGGGGCCGGGTGGCGGCCGGCTCAGTGGTGGAAGCCGGTGGCCGCCTCCTTGTCCCGGGTCAGCGGGTGCGGTTGCCGGCGCAGCTCGGGCACCAGGCGGCCCAGGTCCTCCACGAACAGTTCGGCGAGGTCGGCGGAGAAGCCGTTGCGGCACACCACCCGCAGGACGGACAGGTCCTCCCGGTTCGGCGGGAAGGTGTACGCGGGCACCAGCCAGCCCCGCTCCCGCATCCGCCGGGACACGTCGAAGACGTCGTACGCCTCCACCCCGGGCGCGGTCGTGAAGGCGAAGACCGGCAGCTCGTCGCCCCGGGTCAGCAGCCGGAAGTCGCCGAGCGCCTCCACCCGTGCGGCGAGCCCCCGGGCCACGTCCCGCGTGGACTGCTGCACGGCCCGGTAGCCCTCGCGGCCCAGCCGGAGGAACGTGTAGTACTGCGCGACGACCTGGGCGCCCGGCCGGGAGAAGTTCAGCGCGAAGGTCGGCATGTCGCCGCCCAGGTAGTTGACGCGGAAGACGAGCTCCTCGGGCAGCGCCTCCTGATCACGCCACAGCGCCCAGCCGACGCCCGGGTAGACCAGCCCGTACTTGTGCCCGGAGGTGTTGATCGAGGCCACGCGCGGCAGCCGGAAGTCCCACACCAGGTCCTCGTCGAGGAAGGGCGCGACCATCGCGCCGGACGCCCCGTCGACATGCACCGGGATGTCGAGGCCGGTGCGTTCCTGGAGGGCGTCCAGGGCAGCGCACAGCTCGGCGACCGGCTCGTAGGACCCGTCGAAGGTGGAGCCGAGGATGCCCACGACCCCGATGGTGTTCTCGTCGCACAGCTCGGCCGCGGCCTGGGCGTCGAGGTGGAAGCGGTCGCCCTCCATGGGAACCTGCCGGGCCTCCACCTCCCAGAAGGTGCAGAACTTCTCCCAGCAGACCTGGACGTTGACACCCATGACGAGATTCGGGCGGACGTCCCTGGAGGGGTACCGGTCGGCATTGCGACGCGCCCAGCGCCGCTTGAGCGCCATCCCGGCGAGCATGCAGGCCTCGCTGGAGCCGGTCGTCGAACAGCCCACGGCCGCCGAGGGATCGGGCGCGTGCCACAGGTCGGCGAGCATGGCCACGCAGCGCCGCTCCAGCTCGGCGGTGCGCGGGTACTCGTCCTTGTCGATCATGTTCTTGTCCCGGCACTCATCCATCAGGACCCCGGCCTGCGGTTCCATCCAGGTGGTGACGAAGGTGGCGAGATTCAGCCGGGAGTTGCCGTCCAGCATCAGCTCGTCGTGCACCAGCTGATAGGCGGTCGACGGCGGCAGGGGAGCGGCGGGGAGCCGGTGCTTGGGCGGGGCCTCGGCCATTCCGCCGACCGGGTCGGCCTCGCCGTAGAAGGGATTGACGGACAACGGGCGCTCGTCGGGCTGCTCCGGCCCTTGGTGCAGTGGCATGTGCGTGCCTCCTGAAAGGATCAACGTAGACCGGCGGATCGGGGTTCCGCCGTCACAAACCCGCTTGCACCTCACGTGGCGTGAGGATCCACCGTGGAGTGCGTACCGAGAAGGGAGCGGAAGTGAGCTACTCCGTGGGACAGGTCGCCGGTTTCGCCGGAGTGACGGTGCGCACACTGCACCACTACGACGACATCGGCCTGCTCGTGCCGAGCGAGCGCAGCCACGCGGGACACCGGCGTTACAGCGACGCCGACCTCGACCGGCTGCAACAGATCCTGTTCTACCGGGAGCTCGGCTTCCCCCTCGACGAGGTCGCCGCCCTGCTCGACGACCCGGCCGCGGACCCGCGCGCGCACCTGCGCCGCCAGCACGAACTGCTGACCGCCCGGATCGAGAAGCTCCAGAAGATGGCGGCGGCCGTGGAGCACGCCATGGAGGCACGCAAGATGGGGATCAATCTCACGCCGGAGGAGCGCTTCGAGGTCTTCGGCGACAAGGACCCGGAGCAGTACGCCGAGGAGGCGGAGCGGCGCTGGGGAGGCACGGAGGCGTACGCCGAGTCGCAGCGCCGCGCGGCCCGGTACACCAAGGAGGACTGGAAGCGCCTGCAGGCCGAGGTGAACGACTGGGCCGAGCGCTACACCGCCGTGCTGGCCGAGGGCGAACCACCGACCGGCGAGCGGGCCATGGACCTGGCCGAGGAACACCGCCGGCACATCGGCACGTGGTACTACGAATGCCCGTACGAGATGCACCGGAGCCTGGCCGAGATGTATGTGTCCGACGAGCGCTTCAAGGCGTTCTACGACTCCATGCGCCCGGGTCTCGCCGAGCACCTGAGGGACGCGATCCTGGCGAACGCGGACCGCCGCACCGCGTGATTCCCGGCCCGGGAGGGGACCTCCTCCCGGGCCGGGGCCCGTCCTGCCCTCCTACTCCCGGACCAGGACCACCGCCGTGCCGTAGGCGCACACCTCCGTCCCCACGTCCGCCGCCTCCGTGACGTCGAAGCGGAACATCAGCACGGCGTTCGCGCCCCGCGCGCGGGCCTGCTCCACCAGCCGTTCCATGGCCTGGTTGCGGGTCTGCACGAGCGTCTTGGTGAGCCCCTTGAGCTCACCGCCGATCATCGACTTCAGACCGGCACATCCGGCCGGGGCCCCTGACCACCGCCGTATTCTTCGATACCCATGGCTCACAGCTTTGCCCCAGCCGGGCCACGGTGCATCCTGTGGACGCCCATGGAACCTGGGTCACCGCGGCTGCGTTGATAGTTTTGGGCAGCCAGTCCCAGACCGACCCCCACACGCAGGAGCCACATTCCCGTGACCACGCTCGCGCTCGGCCCCGAGTGGCTCAGCCCCGACTATCTGATCGAGACCTTCAGCCTGCCCGGCATCCTGCTGATCGTCTTCGCCGAGTCGGGTCTCTTCGCGTTCCTGCCCGGCGACTCCCTGCTGTTCACGGCGGGTCTGTTCGTGGCCGAGGGGAATTTCATCAGCCAGCCCCTGTGGCTGGTCTGCACGCTGATCGTCCTGGCCGCCGTCATCGGTGACCAAGTCGGCTACATGATCGGCAAGTTCTTCGGGCCGAAGCTCTTCAGCCGCCCCAACTCCAAGCTCTTCAAGCAGGAGAACCTGGAGAAGGCCCACGAGTTCATGGAGAAGTACGGCCCCAAGGCGATCGTCCTGGCCCGCTTCGTGCCCATCGTGCGCACCTTCGCCCCCATCGTGGCGGGCGCCGGCCGCATGAAGTACCGCACGTTCCTGACGTACAACATCATCGGCGGTGTGGCCTGGGGCTGCGGTGTCACCCTCGCCGGCTACTGGCTCGGCCAGATCGAGTTCATCAAGACCAACGTCGAGGCCATCCTCGTCCTGATCGTCATCGTCTCGGTCGTCCCGATCATCGTCGAGTTCCTCCGCGAACGCGGAAAGAAGAAGCGCGCCGCCGCCGAGGCCCCGGCCCAGGCCCGGCAGCACCCCCAGATGATGGACGACGCGACGACCCAGCTGCGCCGCATCCCGTCGCCCGACGAGCCCCAGCAGCCCTACGGCAACCAGGGCCAGCACACCGGCTACGACCAGCCGTACTACGGCCAGCCCCCGCAGCAACAGCAGCCGTACGCCCAGCAGTACCCCCAGAACCACAACCAGCAGTACCCGGACAACCGGGGCTACTGAAACGGCCCGAGGGGCGCGGGGCCGTACTAGAACCCCCGCGTCCTCTTCGCCGACTTCCGCTTGTCCGAGGAGCCGACCCGCAGGAACATCCGGGAGATCTCCGATCCGAGGTTGACCCCGATGGCGATGGCCATCGCCAGTGCCGCCGCCTGCGACACGAACACCAGGCCCGCGTCGACGTCGTTCTGCGCGATGGCCAGCAGTCCGAAGTACGTCGCGGAACCCGGCAACAGGGGCCCGATCGCCGCCGTGGTGTACGGCAGAGCCGACGCGAAGCGGTACCGGGACAGCAGCTGCCCGAACAGCCCGACCAGCCCCGCAGCCACGGCCGTGGAGGCGACGGGCGAGATCTCGCCCACGTAGTGCATCGCGCCGTACACCGACCACGCGACACCGCCGTTCAAGGTCACGGCCAGCACGGTGGATCGTTCCTGCTGGAGCAGGACCGCGAAGGTCAGTGACAGCAGCATCGAGGCGCTGATCTGCCACAGCGGCCTGTTGTTGTCGCCGAAGGCCGCGTCGGGGTCGAGGCTGGCACCCAGCTGAACGCCCACGTAGAGCATCAGCAGCACCCCGACGACGATGCCCACGAAGAAGTACATGACCTCCAGCAGACGCGCGGCGGCGGTGATGTAGAAGCCGGTCAGGCCGTCCTGCACGCCCGCCACCAGCGCCCGCCCGGGCAGCAGCGCGAAGAGCCCACCGGTGACCACCGCGGACGCCTTGACGTCCACATGGGCGAGCGTCAGCGCGATCCCTATCGCGGCCGGAGGCATCGCGGCCACCGTGAACTGGTAGAACTCCGGCAGCCCGCGCCCCGCGCACAGCCAGGCCAGCCGGTCACCGCACATCGCGCCGAGCGCCGCGGCGACGAAGACGATCAGGTCACCGCCGACGAGTACGGAGGCCGCGCCCGCCAGCAGCCCGCTGGCCAGGGTCAGCACCCAGCCCGGATACGGGTGCCGGTTGCGGCGGATCTCGGCGAGCCGCCGATAGGCCTCCTCCAGCGAGATGTGCGTCTCGGGGTCGCTGAGGTCGTCGACGAGCTGGAACACGGCCGCCAGGCGCGTGTAGTCGGTGCCCCGGCGGCGCACCGTCCGGGACGCCGTCACCGGGTCCTCGACCAGCGACGGCTGGTACGAGATGGACAGCAGCGTGAAGGTGACGTTCGGCTCGCACCGGTCGAGCCCGTAGGACCGGCAGACGGCGAACATCGCCGCCTCCACGTCCTCGGCGCCCTCACCGCCCGCCAGCAGCAGCTCGCCGATACGCAGCGTCAGGTCGAGCACGCGCGGAACGGCCGGGCCCTCATCCTCCGCCTTGTGCACCGGCTCGGGCGCGGGCCGCTCCGCCACCGGCATCCGCAGCATCGTGCGCATCCGGTCCTGCCAGGGCAGATCCTTGATCAGGCTCACGACGGGGATGCCGGTCGGCGGCGTGAAGGCGGGCGGCGCGTGCCGGGCGCTGTAGGTGCGCGGCGGCGTGAAGGCCGACCCCTCCGGCTCGACGACGGGCGTGTGCGGCACGTCGAGCCCGTCGGGCAGGGCGAACTCCGAGGTGGTCTCCGGTTCGGCCCCCGCTCTGAGCACGGCGAGCCCGTCGGGAAGGGCGAACTCGGACGTGATCTCGGGGTCGAAGACGCCCCTCGCCTCGTCCGACTGCGGCTTGCGGTCCTCCGCCTGCGTCACTGAGTTGCGCTCCCTGTACGACACGTTCCGCCAGCCTCAGTATGCGCACAGATACGCGAACGGGCCGCGCCACCTCGCACGAGGTCACGCGGCCCGCGGGGCACACCAGTGATCAGTGGCCGCCCTGGTCCTTGAACCGCTTGTAGGAGCGCTCGATCTCGACCTCGGCCTCCGTACGGCCCACCCAGTCGGCACCCTCGACGGACTTGCCGGGCTCCAGGTCCTTGTAGACCTCGAAGAAGTGCTGGATCTCCAGGCGGTCGAACTCCGACACGTGGTGAATGTCACGCAGGTGCTCCACCCGCGGGTCCGTCGCCGGGACGCACAGCAGCTTGTCGTCGCCGCCGGCCTCGTCCGTCATCCGGAACATACCGATCGCACGGCACTTGATGAGGCAGCCCGGGAACGTCGGCTCGTCCAGGATGACGAGCGCGTCCAGCGGGTCACCGTCCTCGCCGAGAGTGTTCTCGACGAAGCCGTAGTCGGTCGGGTAGGCGGTCGAGGTGAAGAGTCGACGGTCCAGGCGGATCCGACCGGTCTCGTGGTCCACCTCGTACTTGTTCCGCGAACCCTTCGGAATCTCGATCGTGACGTCGAACTCCACCGGTGGCTCCTCCATGATCAACACATAGTTCTGGTGGTTAAGTGTCCCTCACGCCGGTGTGTGATCGCGAAAGGGGCTGGTGGTCGTGCCGGAGCTGAGGCCTTGGCGAGCCGCGAAACCGCGTGTGACGCGGGTCGCGAACGCCGTACGACCGCGTCTGACGCGCGCCTCCGACGCCGTACGGCCTCGGATCGCGCGAGCCGCGGACGTCGTACGGCCTCGTCTCGCCCGTGCCACGACGGCCGCGAAACCGCAGGTCACACGGTTTGCGCAGGCGGTGAAGCCGCAACTCGATCGGATTCCGAGGCCGAAGACCGCCAAGACCTGGCACTACACCGCGGGCGCCGCCACCGCCGGTCTGGCGCTGGCCGCCTCCGTGGTGACCGTGGCCGGACCCTGGGACTCCACCGGTCAGCGTACGGCCGAGCGGGACCGGGCGGCTGCCCTGGACCACACGGGTGGCGCAGATCACGACGGTTCGTCCGGTACGGCGGACGGGGCGCCCGAGCCCGCCCCCAGCGCCGCTTCCGTGCTGGTCGGACTGGGCGGCGCGGCGAACACCGTCCGGTCCGCCCCGACCGGCCCCGGCCTCGCTTCCGTCCTGGGACCGCTCCTGAAGGACCCCGCCCTCGGCACCAGCCGCTCGGCCGTCGTCGTGGACGTCGCCACCGGCAAGCGCCTCTACGGCGAGGGCGCCGAGCGGGCCCTGACCCCCGCCTCCACCACGAAGATCGCCACCGCGGTCGCCGCGCTCACCGCCCTGGGCGCCGACCACCGGCTCACCACCCGGGCAGATCTCGAAGCCGACACCAAGGAGCTCGTCCTCGTCGGCGGCGGCGATCCCACCGTCACCGCCCACCAGGACGCCCAGGGCTGGGCCAGCCTGCGCACCCTCGCCGACCGGACGGCCGCCGCCCTGAAGAAACGCGACATCCGCCAGGTGACGCTGTCGTACGACACCACGCTCTACCCCGGTACCGAACTTCACCCCATCGGGGAGAACGAGAACCTCGCGCCCGTGACCGCCCTCATGGTGGACGAGGGCCGCATGGACGACTCGACCAGCGGTACCGCCGACCGCTTCGAGGACCCGGCTACGCAGGCCGCCCGGCAGTTCGCCGGCCTCCTCGCGGCCCACGGCATCAAGACCACCGCCCCCGGCCCCTCCAAGGCGACCGGACGCGCCGAGAACCTCGCCACCGTCTCCTCGCCGCCGCTCTCCGCCGTCGTCGAGCGCATGCTGACCAACAGCGACAACGACATCGCCGAGGCCCTCGCCCGCCAGACCGCCGTCGCCACCGGGGAACGCGCCGACTTCGACGGCGCCGGCCGGGCGATCACCGCCCAGTTGAGGAAGCTCGGACTGCCCGTCAAGGGCGTCGCCTTCCACGACGGCAGCGGCCTCGACCGCGACGACCGCCTCACCGCCGGCCTCCTCACGGCCCTCCTCGCCAAGGCCGGCGACCCCTCCCGCCCCGACCTGCGCCCCGTCCTCACCGGCCTGCCCGTCGCGGGCTTCACCGGCACCCTCACCACCCGCTACACCGACGGCGCGGCCGGTATCGTCCGCGCCAAGACCGGCACCCTGAACGGCGTGAACACCCTCGCGGGCACGGTCGTCGACCACAACGGCCGCCTCCTCGCCTTCGCCTTCCTGGCCTCCGGCACCACGAACAAGGACGCGGCCCAGTCGGCCCTGGACAGAACAGCGACGGCCTTGGCGGCGTGCGGCTGCCGCTAGCACTCACCGTCGCGGGCCGACGGCCCTGTACCACGTGGGAACCAGGCCCAGCCCCGTCAACCTCTCGCGGCCCTGCCCTGAGCGGCAGCGCTCACGTACGGTTGACGCATGACGAGCATCGGTGGTGCCGAGATGGTCGACTGGAATCTCGCGGTCGCGACCGCGACCCGGCTCGTGCGGCCGGGCCCCGACGTGAGCCGCGACGAGGCCAGGGCCGTCGTCGCGGAACTGCGTCGGCACGCCAAGGCCTCGGAGGAACACGTCCGCGGCTTCACCCGGATGGGCACGGAGGGCCTTCACGACACCCCGATCCTGGTCGTCGACCGCCCCGGCTGGGTCCGGGCGAACGTCGCCGGCTTCCGGGAGATCCTCAAGCCGCTGCTCGACAAGATGCAGGAGCGGCGCGGCAACACCCCCGGCGGCGCGGTCATGAGCGCCGTCGGCGGCAAGGTCACCGGCGTCGAGCTGGGGATGCTGCTGTCCTTCCTCGCCTCCCGGGTCCTCGGCCAGTACGAGACCTTCGCCCCCTCCACCCGCGAACTCCCCGCCGGCGAGAACGGCGGCGGCCGACTGCTCCTGGTCGCCCCGAACATCGTGCACGTGGAGCGCGAACTCGACGTACAGCCCCACGACTTCCGCCTGTGGGTGTGCCTGCACGAGGAGACGCACCGCACCCAGTTCACGGCCGTGCCCTGGCTGCGGGACCACCTGGAGGGCGAGATCCAGTCGTTCCTGGGGGAGACCGAGGTCGATCCCATGACCGTCCTCGAACGCGTTCGCGAGGCCGCCCAGTCGCTGGCCGGCGGACGCCCCGAGGGCGAGGAGGACGACGGCGGCCGCTCCCTCGTGGAGATCGTCCAGACCCCCGCCCAGCGGGAGATCCTCGGCCGTCTCACCGCCGTGATGTCCCTCCTGGAGGGCCATGCCGACTTCGTGATGGACGGCGTGGGCCCCTCGGTCGTCCCGACCGTCCAGGAGATCCGCGAGAAGTTCCAGCAGCGCCGCGCCAAGGGCGCCTCGCGCCTGGACCTCGCCCTGCGCAAACTGCTGGGCCTGGACGCCAAGCTCAGGCAGTACCGCGACGGCGAGAAGTTCGTGCGGGCCGTCGTCGACCAGGTCGGCATGGACGGCTTCAACCGCGTGTGGACGTCCCCGAACACCCTCCCCACCAAGGCGGAGATCGCCAAACCGGCGGACTGGGTCGCGCGGGTGCATCGCAAGGCGGAGTCGTGAATCGACGGTTCGCGTCGTGAACGCGGCGCGGAAGTCGTGAATCGAATCCGGCCGACGGCAGGCGAATGCCCCTGCAATCACCCGTCCGAGGGAGCGTGAGCGATCGATAGGCGTGCAATGCTCGGGGAACGGCCCGTTTCTGTCACCATCTACACACTCTGAGTGACCGAGCATCGGGCTCACCCCCGACAACTTCATGAAGGGAACCGGACATGGGTCCCCATCCTGCGGTCGCGGCGATACGCCTGGCGGTCCGCCGCGTCCTCCACGACATCCTCAACGAAGCCGGTCGTACGGCCGTGTACAGCCGTACGACCGGAGCGCCCCCCGCCTCCGACGCCACCCCGCACGAGCGCCCGCCGTCGCCGCTCGTGCTCGTCGCCTGCTCCGGCGGCGCCGACTCCATGGCGCTCGCCTCCGCTCTCGCGTTCGAAGCACCCAAACTCGGCATCCGGGCCGGCGGCATCACCGTCGACCACGGACTCCAGCCCGGCTCCGACCTGCGGGCCGACGAGGTCGTCCTCAGGCTGCGCGAACTCGGCCTCGATCCGGTCGAGTCGACCGCCGTGACCGTCGGCCGCGAGGGCGGTCCCGAAGCGGCCGCCCGTGACGCCCGCTACGCCGCCCTCGACGCCGCCGCCGAACGCCACGACGCCGCCGCCGTCCTGCTCGGCCACACCCGCGACGACCAGGCCGAAACCGTCCTCCTCGGCCTCGCCCGCGGCTCGGGCGTCCGCTCGCTGTCCGGAATGGCGGCCGTGTCCGGCGGCCCGGGGGCCGCCCGCCGTTACCGCCGCCCCTTCCTCCAGCTCGACCGGCAGACCGCCCGCAAGGCCTGCATGGCCCAGTCTCTGCCCGTCTGGGACGACCCGCACAA
Source organism: Streptomyces lincolnensis (assembly GCF_001685355.1). GTDB lineage: Bacteria > Actinomycetota > Actinomycetes > Streptomycetales > Streptomycetaceae > Streptomyces > Streptomyces lincolnensis. The sequence goes on from NZ_CP016438.1 coordinate 5,686,452, forward strand.
CGCCGACCCCGCCTACACCCGCTCCCGGCTGCGCCACGAAGGCCTGCCCGCCCTGGAGAAGGCGCTCGGCAAGGGCGTCGTGGAGGCGCTCGCCCGCACGGCCCAGCTCTCCCGCGACGACGCCGACGCCCTCGACGCCTGGGCCGGCCAGGCCGAGGCCTCCGTACGCGATGCGGCGGGCCTGCTGGAGTGCGCCAAGCTCTACGCCCTGCCGCCCGCCGTGCGCCGCCGCATCCTGCGCCGCGCCGCCATCGAGGCGGGCGCCCCCGCCGGCTCGTTGTTCGCCCGGCACATCGAGGAAGTCGACCGGCTGATCACCGGCTGGCGCGGCCAGGGCGCCATCAATCTCCCCGGCAAGGTCGTCGCCCAGCGGCAGGGTGGCAGACTGGTGATTCGGCAAGGCTGAATCTCCTCCCCTCGTGTGAGGGATACCGGACTCCTTCGGAGGCCGGGGCAGCCGGTTGGACGACCGAAAGTGATGCGGGTGGACGCGAAAGACATGGGCACCGACCTCAAAGAGGTGCTCATCACCAAGGAAGAGATCGACGCGAAGCTGGTCGAGCTGGCCGCGAAGATCGACGCGGAGTACGCGGGCAAGGATCTGCTGATCGTCGGCGTCCTCAAGGGCGCGGTGATGGTCATGGCCGACCTCGCCCGGGCGCTGTCCACCCCCGTCACCATGGACTGGATGGCCGTGTCCTCCTACGGCGCGGGCACCCAGTCCTCCGGCGTGGTGCGGATCCTGAAGGACCTCGACACCGACATCAAGGGCAAGCACGTCCTGATCGTCGAGGACATCATCGACTCCGGTCTGACGCTGTCCTGGCTGCTGTCGAACCTCGGTTCGCGCGAGCCGGAGTCGCTGAAGGTGTGCACCCTGCTGCGCAAGCCGGACGCCGCCAAGGTCGCCATCGACGTCGAGTGGGTCGGCTTCGACATTCCCAACGAGTTCGTCGTCGGCTACGGCCTCGACTACGCCGAGAAGTACCGCAACCTCCCGTTCGTCGGTACGCTCGCGCCCCACGTCTACGGTGGCTGAACAGGGCTGAGCCAGACGGCCCAAGCCCTGTAGGACGATCGGGAACCCCAGCGGGTCCCGCGCCGTTGGAGCATGAAGAGACGGGATTTGCCAGCCGTCCCGAGCGGCTCCGTGCGGCTTCGGGCCACAATGCTGGGGTACCGTCAGAAGAACTGTCTTATCAAACTCACTATGGCAGGAGGGACGGGGCGGCACCGCTCCGTATGGATGGACGTGAAGCGATACTTCCGTGGGCCGGTCATGTGGATCGTGCTGGCCGTCCTTGCCGTGGTCGTGTTGATGCAGGTCGTCGGCTCGTCCGGTGGCTACAAGACGGTGGACACCGGCCAGGTGATCCAGGCGATCAATGACAACAAGGTCGAGTCTGCCAAGCTGACCACCGGCGACGAGCAGACCATCAAGGTCCAGCTCAAGGACGGCGAAAAGGTCGAGGGCAGCTCGAAGATCCAGGCGAGCTACATCGGCGACCAGGGCGCGACCCTTGCCGGCACCCTTCAGAACAAGTACCAGGACAAGCAGATCCCGGACGGGTACACCGTCTCGCCGACGAAGCAGAACGCCTTCGTCGGGATCCTGCTGTCTCTTCTTCCCTTCGTCCTCATCGTGGTCGTCTTCCTGTTCCTGATGAATCAGATGCAGGGTGGCGGCTCCCGGGTCATGAACTTCGGCAAGTCCAAGGCGAAGCTCATCACCAAGGACACCCCGAAGACGACGTTCGCGGACGTCGCGGGATCCGACGAGGCCGTCGAGGAACTGCACGAGATCAAGGAGTTCCTCCAGGAACCGGCGAAGTTCCAGGCCGTCGGGGCGAAGATCCCCAAGGGCGTACTGCTGTACGGCCCTCCCGGCACCGGCAAGACCCTGCTCGCGCGAGCTGTCGCGGGCGAGGCCGGCGTGCCGTTCTACTCGATCTCCGGTTCCGACTTCGTCGAGATGTTCGTCGGTGTCGGTGCCTCCCGAGTCCGTGACCTGTTCGAGCAGGCCAAGGCGAACGCCCCGGCGATCGTCTTCGTCGACGAGATCGACGCGGTCGGCCGCCATCGCGGCGCCGGCCTCGGCGGTGGTCACGACGAGCGCGAGCAGACCCTGAACCAGCTGCTCGTCGAGATGGACGGCTTCGACGTCAAGGGCGGTGTGATCCTCATCGCCGCCACGAACCGTCCGGACATCCTCGACCCGGCGCTGCTGCGCCCCGGCCGTTTCGACCGCCAGATCGCGGTCGACCGCCCGGACATGCAGGGCCGTCTGGAGATCCTCAAGGTCCACCAGAAGGGCAAGCCGGTCGCTCCGGACGTCGACCTGTCGGCCGTCGCCCGTCGCACCCCCGGCTTCACCGGCGCGGACCTGTCGAACGTGCTGAACGAAGCGGCGCTCCTCACGGCGCGCAGCAACCAGAAGCTGATCGACAACCACATGCTGGACGAGGCGATCGACCGCGTCGTGGCGGGCCCGCAGAAGCGGACCCGGATCATGTCGGACAAGGAAAAGAAGATCACCGCGTACCACGAGGGCGGACACGCCCTGGTCGCGGCGGCTTCTCCGAACTCCGATCCGGTCCACAAGATCACGATCCTCTCCAGAGGCCGTGCTCTGGGCTACACGATGGTCCTGCCGGACGAGGACAAGTACTCGACCACGCGCAACGAGATGCTGGACCAGCTCGCCTACATGCTGGGCGGCCGGGCGGCCGAGGAACTGGTCTTCCATGACCCGACCACGGGCGCCGCGAACGACATCGAGAAGGCCACCGCGACGGCCCGAGCGATGGTCACGCAGTACGGCATGACCGAGCGCCTGGGCGCCATCAAGTTCGGTGGTGACAACACCGAGCCGTTCCTCGGACGTGAGATGGCTCACCAGCGCGACTACTCGGAAGAGGTCGCCGCGCTGGTCGACGAAGAGGTCAAGAAGCTCATCGAGACGGCGCACAACGAGGCCTGGGAAATCCTGGTCGAGAACCGCGACGTCCTCGACAACCTGGTGCTTCAGCTGCTGGAGAAGGAGACGCTGAACAAGGAGCAGATCGCCGAGATCTTCGCTCCCATCGTCAAGCGTCCCCCGCGGCCGGCCTGGACCGGCTCCTCCCGCCGCACGCCGTCCACCCGTCCGCCGGTGCTCTCCCCCAGGGAGCTCGCACTGACGAACGGCGCCAACGGCGCGACGCCGGCGATCACCACCGCGAAGTCCACCGCGGCGGAGCCCGCCCCGGTGGCCGAACCGGCCCCCGAGGATCGCCCCGAGAGCTGACCCTCGGACCCCGGTGACCCCATCAGGCCCGGAATGGATGCCGTGCCCCCCAGGATCTAGCCTGGGGGGCGCGGTGTTTTTCAGCCGCGCATGCAGGACATCGAGGAACGAGGCACCAGATGACCGACCCCGTGACGCTGGATGGCGAGGGCTCCATCGGGGAGTTCGACGAGAAGCGAGCCGAGAACGCCGTACGCGAACTGCTGATCGCGGTCGGAGAGGACCCCGACCGAGAGGGTCTGCGGGAGACGCCGGCACGGGTGGCGCGGGCGTACCGGGAGATATTCGCGGGGCTGTGGCAGCAGCCCGAGGACGTGCTGACCACGACGTTCGACCTGGGGCACGACGAGATGGTGCTCGTGAAGGACATCGAGGTGTACAGCACCTGTGAGCATCATCTGGTGCCGTTCAGGGGGGTGGCTCATGTCGGCTACATCCCCGCCGTCAGCGGAAAGATCACCGGGCTGTCCAAGCTGGCGCGTCTGGTGGACGTCTTCGCGCGGCGCCCCCAGGTGCAGGAACGACTCACCACGCAGATCGCGGACTCCCTGATGCAGATCCTGGAGCCGCGCGGCGTGATCGTCGTCGTGGAGTGCGAGCACATGTGCATGTCGATGCGCGGCATCCGCAAGCCCGGAGCCAAGACGATCACCTCGGCCGTGCGCGGGCAGCTGCGGGACGCGGCGACGCGCAACGAGGCGATGAGCCTCATCATGGCCCGCTGAACGCTTGGTGCGTCACGCCGTGGACGTGGCTCCCGTGTTGCGGTCGTCGTCCTCCGGGAGGCGGCAGACCCGCTCCAGGAAGATGGCCGCCACTATGACGGCGATGCCTGCCAGGACGGAGAAGCCGGCGTAGATGGCCTGGTCGCGGCGGGCGGGGATGTCGAGGGACTCCAGCAGGAAGACACCGGTGCCGCCGTACATACCGGAGACGAGGGCGGCCACCAGGGCGCTGGCCTGGCCGAAGACGACGGCGCGGGCCGCCATCAGGGGGTCGACGCCCTTGGCGCCGGGGTTGCGGTCGCGCTGGGCCTTGAGGCGGGCGCGGATCGACAGGGCCGTCGACAGCAGCACCGCGGCGATCAGGGCGAGGACGACGGGGGCGGCCAGGGGGACGCTGGGCAGGGTCCCGACCGAGTTCCACAGGCGGGCTCCCGCCCAGGACAGGATGCCGGCGACGGCGAAGACGCCCGCCAGCACCCTGATGCGCAGCTCTCTCACGGTGTCCCTTCAGCTCCCCCGGGTCCCCCGGACTGTGGTCGTGACGACCTTGCCGTCTTGACCTTAACGACTATTCGGGCAGCCGGAGTTCCAGGTCCTTGCGTGGTTCCACGCCGTCGCGGGCGACGGTGTCGAGGAGGTCGGCGACCGCGCCCCGTCCGGGCAGCTGCGCGGCCGGCTCCAGGTCGTGCCAGGGGACGAGGACGAAGGCGCGTTCGTGGGCCCGCGGGTGGGGGAGGGTGAGGTGCGGGTCGTCGTCCAGGACGTCGGCGTACGCGACGATGTCGACGTCGAGCGTGCGGGCGCCCCAGCGTTCGTCCCGGACGCGGTGGAAGGCCTCCTCGATGGCGTGCGCCCGCTCCAGGAGGGAGGAGGGGGGCAGGGTGGTCTTCAGGACCACGACCGCGTTGAAGTACGAGGGCTGGCTGCCGGGCTCGACGCCCCACGGCTCCGTCTCGTAGACGGGCGAGACCGCCTTGATGCGGACGCCCGGGGTGTCCTCGAGTGCGTCGATGGCGCCCTGGAGGGTCTCCAGGCGGTTGCCGAGGTTGGCGCCGAGGGAGATCACGGCCCGTTTCGGGTTGTGCAGGGTGGTGTCGGCGGCGTCGACCTTCTCGACGACGGAGGCGGGTACCGGCTGTACGGTCGGGTCGGTGGGACCCTTGGCAAAGGCAGTCATACTCGGCTCCGGGTGATGGTGACGGTCACGTCGTCGAAGGGGACGGTGATCGGCGCGTCCGGTTTGTGGACGCAGACCTCGACCTCCTGGACCCCTTCGTGCTTCAGACAGGCCTGGGCGATGCGTTCGGCAAGAGTTTCGATGAGGTTGACGGGCTCGCCCTCGACGACGGCCACGACCTCCTCCGCCACGATGCCGTAGTGCACGGTCTTCGCCAGGTCGTCGTCGGCGGCGGCCGGTCGGGTGTCCAGGCCCAGGACGAGGTCCACGAGGAAGGTCTGGCCCTCCTCGCGTTCCTTGGGGAACACACCGTGGTGCCCGCGGGCCTTCAGGCCGCGCAGCGCGACACGATCCACGCGAATCACTCCTGCAATCGTCGGTCACAGCCGGTCCGTACCGTGTGCGGGCGGCACACCGGCCTCACACGAATCTACCTGCGGGCACTGACAGGGCCCGGCCGCGAGGGCGGGGTCCCGGCCGGGGCCAGGAGGTTTCACCTTGCGTTTCCCCTGGGGAACCCGGCGGCTCACGGGTTGGTAGCCGCCCATACCCAGGGGTTCGTGATTCCAACCACTTCTTGGTCCCCACGGGCGGCGCCACCTGCTCACTGTGGACCGCCTACCCACTCAGGCGGGGGACTCGTCGCTCTCGTCCTCGTCGGTTTCGGCCAGAACGGGCGAGGCGTGGTGCGACCAGAGTTTCCAGCCGTCGGGTGTGCGGCGGAACACGTTCGTGGCGACCACCAGCTGGCCGACGAGCGGACCGAGCTCCTCGCCGCCCTCGGGGGCCGGGCCGCCGCTGAGGATGTTCTCGGTGCAGGTGACCAGCGCGGTGTCGCCGGTGACGGACACATGGACGTCGGTGAGGAAGAACTGGATGTAGTCCGTGTTCGCCATGATGAGCGCGTACGACCTGAGGACCTCGCCGCGCCCGGTGAGCACCGGCCAGCCGGGGTGCACGCAGGAGATCACGCCGACGTCGGCCGGGTCGTGGTACTGCTCGTCGACGCCCAGGTCGGCGGGGGTGAGCCAGAGCGCGGACACCTCTTCGAAGTCGCCGCGCTCCAGGGCCTCGTAGAAGGCGGTGTTGGCGGCTTCGACCTGTTCGACGTCGGTGTGGGGGGCGCTCACCGGGCTCCCTCGGGGGAATCCGGTCCCGGCGCGTGCCCCGCGGCGCGCGCTTCCTCCACGGCGCGTGCGACCCGTACCGCGTCCGCCGTCGCGCGTACCTCGTGGACGCGTACCGCCCAGGCGCCGGCGTGGGCGGCGAGGGCGGAGACGGCGGCGGTGGCCGCGTCGCGCTCGCGGGCGGGTGGCGGGGCGCTGCCCGGGCCGGCCAGGACGCGGCCGAGGAAGCGCTTGCGGGAGGCGGCGACGAGCAGGGGGTGGCCGAGGCCGAGCAGGCGGTCGAGGTGGGCGAGGAGGACGAGGTCGTGCTCGGCGTCCTTGGAGAAGCCGAGGCCGGGGTCGACGACGACGCGGTCGGGGGAGATGCCGCCGTCCAGGACGGCCGCCACGCGCGCGTGCAGTTCGTCGGCGACCTCGGCGACGACGTCGTCGTAGACGCCCTTGACCTTGCCGCCCTCCAGGAAGCCGCGCCAGTGCATGACGACGAAGGGGGCGCCGGACTCCGCGACGACCGGGATCATCGCGGGGTCGGCGAGGCCGCCGCTGACGTCGTTGACGAGGGCGGCGCCGGCGGCGAGGGCCTGGGCGGCGACGGAGGCGCGCATGGTGTCGACGGAGACGGTGACGCCCTCGGAGGCGAGGCCGCGGACGACGGGGACGACGCGCCTGAGTTCCTCGTCCTCGTCGACCCGGGTGGCGCCGGGGCGGGTGGACTCACCGCCGACGTCGACCAGGTCGGCGCCCTCGGTGACGAGGTCGAGGCCGTGCTTGACGGCGGCGGTGGTGTCGAAGAAGCGGCCGCCGTCGGAGAAGGAATCGGGGGTCACGTTCACGACTCCCATGACCGCGCAGCGGTCCCATTGGGGAAGGCCCGCGACGCGACCGCGTCCGCTCTGCTTGCTCATACGTTCAGCCTAGGCCCCGCGCGGGGCCGCGAGAGCTGCGGCCCGAGCGGAAGCCCCGGGGGGTGGGACGTCCGCTCGGGCCTGTTCCGGTGCCGCCTCGGCGCTCAGGCCGCGCGGGCGTCCTGCTTCGTGACGGCGTGGGCGCACACGCGTGCGGCGTGCGTGCGACGGCGCAGGAAGCGGGGGAGGGGCAGGGCGAGGTCGACGAAGCCCTCGGCCTGCATGGCGGCGAACCCGATGCGGGGGAGGTCGCCGGAGGCGCGGTAGACGACGAAGCGGGGCTCCCAGCGGGGCTGGAACTTCGCGTTGAACTTGTACAGGGACTCGATCTGGAACCAGCGCGAGAGGAACACCAGCAGCCCGCGCCAGGCGCGCAGCACCGGGCCGGCGCCGATCTTCTCGCCGCGGGCGAGGGCCGAGCGGAACATCGCGAAGTTGAGCGACACGCGCGTGATGCCGAGCTTCGGTGCGGCCTGGAGGGCGGCCACGATCAGGAGTTCGTTCATGCCGGGGTCCGCGGAGCGGTCGCGGCGCATCAGGTCCAGGGAGGCGCCGTCGGTGCCCCACGGCACGAAGTGCAGGATCGCCTTCAGGTCGCCGTAGGGGCCGGGGTGGTCGTCGGTCTTGTGGGCGGTGGCGATGAGGCAGTCGCCGTCGGCGGGGTCGCCGATGCGGCCGAGCGCCATGGAGAAGCCGCGTTCGTTGTCGGTGCCGCGCCAGTCCTCGGCGGCCTGCCGGATCCGCTCCAGCTCCAGCTCCCCGAGGTCACGGACGCGCCGGACCCGGGTGTCGTAACCGGCGCGCTCGATGCGCTTGACCATCTGGCGCACATTGCGCATCGCGCGGCCGGCCAGGGAGAAATCCGCTACGTCCACCACCGCCTCGTCGCCCAGTTCGAGGGCGTCGAGTCCGGTCTCGCGGGTCCACACCTCGCCTCCGGTCTCGGAGCAGCCCATGACGGCGGGGGTCCAGGAGTGGGCCTTGGCCTCGTCCATGAAGCGCTCGATGGCGCCGGGCCAGGCCTCCACGTCGCCGATCGGGTCGCCGCTGGCGAGCATCACACCGGACACGACGCGGTAGGTCACCGCCGCCTTGCCGCTGGGCGAGAAGACGACGGCCTTGTCGCGGCGGAGCGCGAAGTGGCCGAGGGAGTCGCGGGCGCCGTGCTTGACCAGCAGGGCGCGCAGCCGGGACTCGTCCTCCTCGGTGAGGCGCGCGGCCGGGTGCTCGGGCCGGAAGGCCAGGTAGATGGTGGTGATGGCGGTCAGCAGACCGAGGGCGCCCAGGGAGAAGGCCACCGTCCAGGAGGCGTTGCCCCGGTAGTCCACCGGGCCCTCGAAGCCGAACAGGCCGTACAGCACGTGGCTGATGCGGTCGGCCAGGCTCGGGTCGCCGACCAGGGTCTGGGGGTGGGCGCTGACGATGACCAGGCCGAGGGCGAGCGAACCGGCGCTCATGAGGACGAAGTTGGCGAGCGCGCGCCACCGGCTGCGCGGGTCGGGCAGGGCCGAGAACTGGTCGCGGTGGATCAGCAGGAGCGCGAGCAGGACGAGTGAGATGAGCATGCCCACCGGGGAGTGCCGGTAGGTGAACTGCGCCACGATGCCGACCGGGAGCAGTGCCACGGCCGCCCGCCAGGCCCGGCGCTTGTGGCGCTTGAGTCCGTGGGCGAGCAGAAGCAGCAGGACGCCCGCGCTCAGCGAGAGCGCGGCCGCGAACGGGCCGAACGCGCCGGGCAGCACCTCGGCCAGCGTGTGCATCCGGCTGTGCCTGAAGCGCGGGAAGACGCCCGCGGCGATGTCCAGAAGCCCCACGAGGGCACAGGCTCTGCCGACGAGGGCGGGTACGGCCTCGGGCCGCGGACCGCGCAGAAAGCGGCGCATCCGATGTGATCGGGCAGGAACCCCACCCGACATTTCCTCATCTGTCCTGACAGACATCGCATCCCGTAGTTCTGCGAGAGACCTTGGATCCGGGCCCCATTCGGGCATCCGGCGACATTGCGCCCTCTAGGACGGTGTCTCGGGGGCAGAGGTTCACTCACGCCCCCAAAGCCGGTTCAAAGGCTGCGGAAAGTCCAGGGCAAGCCCTTGCGAAGGTGTGAGGGAGGTGTGAGCGCGCGAGGGACGGACCGCGGCACGGGTGGGTGGAAGGGCAGGCAGGAAGCAGGAATGGGTCTTACGAGTACGACGGTGCTGGCACTGGCGGTGGCGTCCGCCGTGCTGCTGTTCGTCGGCACGGTGTGGTGCTGGCCGCGGCTGGCGCGCAGGAGCTGGCCGGCGGTCGGCGGGCGGGTCGGCCTGCTGCTGGCCACACAGGTGATGCTGTTCGCGTCGGTGGGGCTGGCCGCCAACCAGGCCTTCGGTTTCTACGCCAGTTGGGCGGACCTGTTCGGACAGGAGAAGGACCAGGGGGTGGTCGTCGACCACACTCCGGGCGTCCGTTCCGACGGCTCTCTGCGGGTGACCGAGACACGAAAGGCGCGAGAAGGGGGTGACTTCCGGCCACACATCGGAGGGCAGGTCCAGAAGGTCGACATCGTCGGCCGCAAGAGCCATATCGCCACGCCGGCGTATGTGTACCTGCCGCCGGAGTACTTCCAGCCGCAGTACCGCGACCGCACGTTTCCCGCGTCCGTCGTCCTCACCGGATATCCGGGCACGGCCCGCGCCCTGGTGGACAAACTCCGCTTCCCGGGTACGGCTTTGAAGCTCGCCGAGGAAGGCCGTATGCAGCCGATGATCCTGGTGATGCTGCGGCCGACGGTGGCGCCGCCGCGGGACACCGAGTGCGTGGACATCCCGGACGGGCCGCAGACGGAGACGTTCTTCGCCAGTGATCTGCCCGAGGCCGTGGGGGATCACTACAGGGTGGACAAGGGGCCGGGCGCCTGGGGGATCATCGGCGACTCCACGGGCGGGTACTGCGCGCTGAAGCTGGCCATGCACCATCCCCGCGTGTACGCCGCCGGGGCGGGTCTGTCGGCCTACTACAAAGCGCCGATCGACGCGACGACGGGCGACCTCTTCCACGGCGACAAGGGACTGCGCGACCGCGCCGACCTGTTGTGGTACCTCAAGCACATGCCCGCGCCCGACACTTCACTGCTCGTCACCAGCAGCAAGGTCGGGGAGTCGAACTACAAGGACACGTTGGAGTTCATCGAGCGCGCCAAGGACACGAATCTGACCCGTATCTCGTCGATCATCCTCGAAAGCGGCGGCCACAACTTCAACACCTGGAGGCGGGAGATTCCGGGGACGCTCCAGTGGATCAGCGGGCGGCTGGGCGACCAGCGGAAATGATCTTGGAAGTGGCCGTGGTTCTTGTCGCCGTTGTCCCGTCGTTGTCCCGTCGCTTCTGCCGAATTCAGGGGCGCGTCTGATGCCCGTCTGATTCCTGATGATGTGTGAAGGCTTCGGGATGGCTGTCTTTTTACGGGGCGGGGCGCCATCATTCGCCTACTCGCGGTAAGTTTCTGGCCATGCCACGTGGACGTCATCGTCATTCCCCACCTCTGCACAGGCTGCTGCCTCCGTCGGCGATCGCAGGCGTCTCCGTCGTCTGTGCGTTCGGCCCCTGGGTTTTCTCCGAGCCGGGCGTGCTCCGGGTCGTCGCCGCGGTGGCCGCGGCGACGGCGGTTGTCGGGGCGGCCGTCATGCGCCGCTGGGACACCCAGGCGGGCAAACAGGTCGCCGATCTCACGCGCGCGCGGGCGAGCGACGAGTGGCGTCATGAGGAACGGGTCGCCGAGTTGGAGACCGACCTCGAGGAGTCGCGTGAGCTGCGCGTGAAACTGGAGCAGCGGCTGCGCGCCAAGCGCACGGAGCTGGCGGGCCTGCGCAACGAACACGCGGCCCTGCTGCGTCGGTACGCCACGGCGGAGACCGAGCGGGCGAGCGCCCTGGAGGGCCGCCGTCTGCTGGAGATAGAGACCTCCGGGCCGGCGGCGCGTGCGCTGCCGCCCGGGCAGGTCGCCTCCACGGAGGAGGCGGGGGCTGTGGCTGCCCCGGCCGACACCGACGACGACCCCGACGCGGCCCCTGACACCGACGGCGCCGCCGAAGAGACTCCGGTCCCGTCCGCGATCTTCTCTCCCGAGGGCTCGCGGCTGTTCCTGCGGGCCAAGGGGGCGCTGGCGCGCCTCGACAGCGACAACGACCGTGACAAAGACAGTGCCCGTGACGGCGACGACGATGACGACCGCGAGGCCGAGACCGTCGAGGATGCCTCCGAGGTCGAATCCGCCGTATCCGCCGAAGCCGCCGAACCTGAGGAAACGGTTCAGGACGAGCCCGGCACCCCGGACCGGCGTGAGTCCGACGACGCCCCGAAGACGGCGGTCAGGAACGGTGTGAAGGCCGACTCCGCCCACACGGCGGGGAACCCGAAGACCGTCGCGAACGGCGAGCCGGTGAAGGTCGGCCCCCTCAAGGGCGCGGCTCCCGAGGCCGGCGCCCCCAAGACGGAGGCCGCGCAGGAGGACGAGGCGCGGGGGAAGCCCGTGGCGGCCGACGGGCACGAGCGCGCGGCCGCCACCACTTCGGCCGGGACGGGACGCCCCGCCCAGCAGCCCTCCTCCCAGCAGCCCTCCTCCCAGCGGCCCTCCGGGCACTTCATCGCACCGACCGCCGTGGCGGTCGTACCGCAGACGCCCGTGCGGCGCCCCTCGGTCGAGGGCGGCTTCGACTTCTTCGGTGCGAAGGCGGGGGCCGCTCCGGCCGCCCTGGAGGCCGTGCAGAACGAGGACCTCGCCGACGTGGTCGGTCAGGAGGCGCTCGCCCTGCACAAGGCCGAGTCCGAGGCGGAGTTCAAGCCCGCGGACGAGGAGTCGCGGGGCATCGGCCAGGTGATCGACCTGACGGCGCACGACGAGACGGAGCAGATCGACCTGCAGGGACTGCGCAGCGCGGTGTCCTAGCGCGATGTCCTGACGGACCGCCAAGTGCGCGACGGGGCACGGTCAGACCATCCAGCGGTCGGGCCGTGCCCCTTCCCGTCCCGTCCGGGACCGCTCCGCCTGCGCCTTCAGCAGTTCCGCGGCCTCCTGGGCGTCCCTCAGCCGCGCCGCCACGGTCTTGTTGGCCCCCGTGTCCACGCGCACGTCCGCGACCCGCCACAGGCGCTCCCAGGGCCCCTGGGTGAGCCGTACGCTCTGGACCTTGGCATGCGGGACGAGTGCCAGGCTCCGCCGCAGCAGCCCGTGGCGCGCGGCGAACACCGCGTCGGTGACGACGAGTCCGTGTCCCCGCCACCACAGCGGCATACAGCGCGCGGCCCGGCGGGGCGGCGGGGAGAGCGCCGACAGCGGCGGCACGGTCACCCCGGGCAGCACGCGCGCGACGACCGCTTCGGCGACCTCGCGCGGGGCGACCGGCACCAGCACGGAGTTGGACGACCCGGCCACGTCGAGCTCCACCCGCACCCAGCCGCGCCGCCGCCACAGCAGCGGCTCCACGATCCGCACGGTCTGCACGCGCCCCGGCGGCACCGTCTCGTGGGTGCGGTCCAGGAGGCCGTGGTCGATGCGCAGCCCGTCCGGGGACTCGCCCACCGTCCAGTCGTACTCGCTGACGAACCGCCCCACGCTGCTCGCGCCCGCCGCGCCCAGCAGGGGCAGCGCGGTCGCCAGGACCGACCACACGCTGTGGGTGGCCAGCCACAGCAGGGGCGGTACGACGAGGGCGGCGGCCAGGGTGCCCCAGGTGGCGCCCGTCAGCACGAGGGAGAGCGCGAGATCGCGCGGAGGCGTGCGCAGCAGCTGACGCGCCGGCGCCTCCCCGACCTCGTGCGCCGTCTCGGGAGCGAAACCGGCGGCGCGCGCGAGGAGTTCCGCGCGGAGCGCACGCGCCTCGCGCTCCCCGAGGAAGGCGAGCTCGTCCTTCTTGTCCGCGCCCACGACGTCCAGCTTGAGTTTCGCCACGCCCGCGACCCGGGCGAGCAGCGGCTGGGTGACGTCGACGGCCTGGATCCGTTCCAGCCGGATGTGCGCGGTGCGCCGGAACACCAGCCCGGTACGGATGCGCAGTTCGCTCTCGGTCACCGCGAAGTGGGTGAACCACCAGGTCAGAAAGCCGTAGAGGGCGGCGGCGGGGACCAGTACGGCGAGCGCGATCAGCAGCGTGGTGGTGGTCAGCCGGGCCAGCTGGCGCTGCGTCTGGTCGGGATCGTGCACGGCCCACCCGATGAGCACGGCGACCGGCGCCCACGCCCGCCTGAGCGGCGTCACCGGGTGCAGCCGCCGCTCGGTCAGCGGCGGTTTCTCTTTTACGGCGTCATCGACGCCCGGCGTCGTCACAGGCCCGCCGATCGGGCCTCGCCGAGCTCGGTGAGCCGGTCGCGCAGCCGCTCCGCCTCGGCCGGGTCGAGGCCGGGAATCGTCGCGTCGGTCGCGGCGGCCGCGGTGTGCAGCTGCACGCTGGCCAGCCGGAAGTGCCGTTCGACGGGCCCGGAGGTGACCTCCACCAGCTGCATCCGGCCGTACGGCACGACCGTCTCCTCCTGCCACAGCACACCCCGGCTGATCAGCAGGTCGTCGGCGCGTTCGGCGTACCGCCAGGAGGCCCAGTTGCGGCCGAGCAGCACCCAGCCCCAGGCCATGAGCGCCAGCGGCAGCACCGCGAACGCGGCCCAGGCCGGTCCGGCGAGCAGCCCGAGCAGCAGGCCGAGCGCCACGGCCAGCAGGCCGAGCCACACCACCAGCAGCAGCCGTCGCATGGTCAGCAGCCTCGGCGGCAACCCGGTCCACACCGGCTCGTCCCCCGTGGTCTGCGTGTCGTCAGGGCTCCCCGTCTCCATACGGCCAGCGTACGTAGGAGAGACTTGGTCCATGACTCCTACGACGGAGACCATGGTCGGCATCGGCGGCGCCGCGGAGAGCACCGACATGGTGCTCAACATCGGCCCCCAGCACCCGTCCACGCACGGCGTGCTGCGCCTCAGGCTCGTCCTGGACGGCGAGCGCATCGCGCACGCGGAACCGGTGATCGGCTACATGCACCGGGGCGCGGAGAAGCTCTTCGAGGCGCGCGACTACCGCCAGATCATCATGCTCGCCAACCGGCACGACTGGCTGTCGGCGTTCTCCAACGAGCTGGGCGTGGTCCTCGCCGTGGAGCGCATGCTCGGCATGGAGGTCCCCTCGCGCGCGGTGTGGACGCGCACGCTGCTCGCCGAGCTGAACCGGGTCCTGAACCACCTGATGTTCCTCGGCTCCTATCCGCTGGAGCTCGGCGGGATCACCCCGGTCTTCTACGCGTTCCGGGAGCGCGAGGTCCTCCAGAACGTCATGGAGGAGGTCTCCGGCGGCCGAATGCACTACATGTTCAACCGTGTCGGGGGCCTCAAGGAGGACCTGCCGGCGGGCTGGACCACACGCGCGCGTGCCGCGGTCGCCGCCGTGCGCTCGCGCATGGACGTCTACGACGACCTGGTGCTCGGCAACGAGATCTTCCGCGGGCGCACGCGGGGCGTGGGCGCCCTCTCGCCCGAGGCGGTGCACGCCTACGGCGTGAGCGGTCCCATCGCGCGCGCCTCGGGCGTCGACCTCGACCTGCGCCGCGACGAGCCGTACCTGGCCTACGGCGAGCTCCAGGACACGCTCGGCGTGGTGACCCGGACGGAGGGCGACTGCCTCGCCCGCTTCGAGGTCCTCCTGGCGCAGACCCACAACGCCCTCGACCTCGCCGACGCCTGTCTCGACCGGCTCACCGAGCTGCCGCCCGGGCCGATCAACCAGCGGCTGCCGAAGGTCCTGAAGGCACCCGAGGGCCACACCTACGCCTGGACCGAGAACCCGCTCGGCATCAACGGCTACTACCTGGTCAGCAAGGGCGAGAAGACCCCGTACCGGCTGAAGCTGCGCTCCGCCTCGTACAACAACATCCAGGCCCTGGCGGTGCTGCTGCCGGGGACGCTGGTGGCGGACATGGTGGCGATCCTCGGGTCACTGTTCTTCGTGGTCGGGGACATCGACAAGTAGGGCCTCGACAAGTAGGGCCTCGAAAGGCGCGTCCGCGAGCCCGACCGGCTGGAGCAGCCACCCGAAGTCGCCGAGTCCGCCCGGTGCGGTCAGTTCGGCGGCCTCGCCCGCGCTCGCGAGGGCGCGCACGTAGGCGGCGGGTTGCGTGGAGGCCAGTGCGAGTGGGGGGCGTGCGCCTGTGATGCCCAGGGCGCGCAGGGCGTCCCGCTGGGTCAGGACACGCCCGCCGGGCAGCGCGCACGCGTCCAGCGCGACATGCGCCGTGATGTCGCACGACCCGTCCGGCACGGGTGCCGTCCCGCGCCCCTCCCGAAAGCCGGTGAGCGTCCCGAACGGGGGGCGCGCGTCCACGGTGTGCGCGTAGTCCACCGCCACCGCGAGCCCCCGCTCCACGCCGGCGACCGCCAACGCCCACGCCTCGTCCCGGGGCAGCCCGATCTCCGCCCGCACCCCCTCCTCGGCCGGCAGCGGCCACCAGCGGGCGAGCCAGTCCGCCTCGGCACCCGAGACGGGCTCCCCGAGCCGCTCGCGCCCGTCCCGCCGTACGAGGACCCGTCGGGGCACTCCCTCGGGGTCCGTCTCCGCGATCTCCAGGGGTACGTTGTCCAGCCACTCGTTGGCGAACAGCAGCCCGGTGATCCCCTTCGGCGGTTCGGCCAGCCACTCGATCCGGTGATCGAGGGCCTCGGGCCGATCGGCGATCTCGACGGCGTAGCCCCGCGCGCGGGAGGCCACCTCGGAGGGCAGCGCGGCCAGCACCCCGGCCGCCAACTCGCCCCGCCCCGCGGCCATGTCGACGAAACCGAGCTCCGCCGGACGCCCCAGCGCCTCGTCGACCCGGCACAGCAGCCGTGCCACGGCCCCGGCGAACAACGCCGACGCGTGCACCGACGTACGGAAGTGCCCGGCCGGCCCCTCCGGCCTGCGATAGAAGCCGTCCGGGCCGTACAGAGCGTCTTCCGCGGCCGCCCGCCAGCCCTGCCAGTCGCCCCTCGCCTCAGCCGTCACCGGCTCAGGCTAAGCGACCGCAATAACCAAAACTCCACCTTGGGGAGTACGCGCGCCGGATGCGGATCGGTCCTCCGGTTGACCCCTGCACGCATCCCGCTTCCCTACGCTGGGTTACGTGCAACGCCTCTACGACTTCCTCCGCAGACACCCGACATGGGTCGACGTCTTCTGGGCCGTCTTCCTCCTCGGGATTTCGGTGGTTTTCGTCGGATCCGTCCCGAGCGACACCCCGGGCACCAAGTCCGAGGCGCTCATCGTCCCGGTCATCCTCCTGCTGTGCCTGGTGGTGGCGCTGCGACGGCGTATGCCGGAGAAGATGCTGCTGCTGGGTATCGCCGTCGGCGTCGGGCAGCTGGTGCTGGACGTGGCGACCCTGCCCGCCGACTTCGCCCTGCTGGTGATCACCTACACCGTGGCGGCGACCGGGGCCCGCTGGGCCTCACGGCTGGCGCTGGTCGTCGGCCTCGGCGCGGCGCCCCTGGCGCAGCTGCGCTGGCCGGAGCGGGAGTCCGGGGTCGCCGGCACCATCGCGCTCATGATCTTCATGACGGTGCCGTTCGCCCTCGCCTGGGTGCTCGGTGACTCCATCCGCACCCGCCGCGCCTACTTCGCGCAGCTGGAGGAGCGGGCCGCCCGCCTGGAGAAGGAGCGCGAAGCGCAGTCGAAGGTCGCGGTGGCCGCCGAGCGCGCCCGGATCGCCCGCGAACTGCACGACGTCGTCGCGCACAACGTCTCGGTGATGGTGGTCCAGGCCGACGGCGCCGCCTATGTCCTGGACGCCGCGCCCGACCAGGCGAAGAAGGCCCTGGAGACCATCTCCTCCACCGGCCGCCAGGCCCTCGCCGAGATGCGCCGCCTGCTGGGCGTGCTGCGCACCGGCGAGCACCAGGAGGGCGGCGAGTACGTCCCGCAGCCGGACGTGGAGCAGATCGAGGACCTCGTCGAGCAGTGCCGGGGCTCCGGGCTGCCCGTCGACTTCAAGATCGAGGGCACTCCGCGCCCGCTGCCCAGCGGGGTCGAGCTCACCGCGTACCGCATCGTGCAGGAGGCGCTGACCAACACGCGCAAGCACGGCGGGCCGAACGCGGGCGCGAGCGTGCGCCTGGTCTACTTCGACGACGGGCTCGGCCTGCTCGTCGAGGACGACGGCAAGGGCGCCCCGCACGAGCTGTACGAGGAGGGCGGCGCCGACGGCGCGGGCCACGGCCTGATCGGCATGCGCGAGCGGGTCGGCATGGTCGGCGGCACCCTGGACGCGGGCCCGCGCCCGGGCGGAGGATTCCGCATCAGCGCGCTGCTCCCGCTCAAACCCGCGCACTGACACCGCCGCACGCTCTTTGTTGACACCTGTAACGACCCCCGCCGCACGACCCCACGGACAACGGAAGAGGCTCCCGATGACGATCCGCGTGATGCTCGTCGACGACCAGGTGCTGTTGCGCACCGGGTTCCGGATGGTGCTCGCGGCCCAGCCGGACATGGAGGTCGTCGCCGAGGCCGGCGACGGGGTCGAGGCCCTTCAGGTGCTGCGTGCGACGTCCGTCGACGTGGTGCTGATGGACGTCCGCATGCCGAAGCTGGACGGCGTGGAGACCACCCGCCGCATCTGCTCGGAGCCCGACCCGCCGAAGGTGCTGATCCTGACCACCTTCGACCTCGACGAGTACGCCTTCTCCGGGCTGAAGGCGGGCGCCTCCGGCTTCATGCTCAAGGACGTGCCGCCGGGCGAGCTCCTGGCCGCCATCCGTGCCGTGCACAGCGGTGACGCGGTGGTGGCGCCCTCCACGACCCGGCGGCTCCTGGACCGGTTCGCGCCGATGCTGCCGACCACCGGAAAGGAGCCCCAGCGCAAGGAACTGGAGCGGCTGACCGACCGGGAGCGCGAGGTCATGATGCTCGTCGCGCAGGGGCTGTCCAACGGCGAGATCGCGGCCCGGCTGGTGCTCTCCGAGGCGACGGTGAAGACCCATGTGGGCCGCATCCTGACCAAGCTGGGGCTCAGGGACCGGGTGCAGGTGGTCGTCCTGGCGTACGAGACGGGGCTGGTGCGCGCGGGCGGGCACGGCTGAGGGGGCACGGCTGGGGGCAGGTGGCCCTCGCGCAACCCGCTCCCACTAGGGTCTGCGCATGCTCCTGTGGATCAACGGCCCTTTCGGGGGCGGCAAGACACAGACGGCCTACGAGATCCAGCGTCGCCTGCCCGGCAGCGTGGTCTGCGATCCCGAGCACGCCGGCTTCGGCCTGCGCCGCATGATGCCTCCCGAGCTGCGCGGGAACTTCCAGGACCTCCGGTCCTGGCGGCAGGGCGTGGTCGAGGTCCTGGACCTCGCCCTCACCCGGCACGACGGTGTCGTCATCGTCCCCATGACGGTCACGGACTCCGACTACTTCGCCCAGACCGTGGGCCGGCTGCGGGAACTCGGCCATGACGTACGGCACTTCACTCTCCTCGCCGAACGCGAGACCGTGCTGAAGCGGCTGCGCGAGCGGGGGTTCGGACACCTCCTTCAGTTCGTCGCCGGAAAGAAGTCCGGTCTGGGCAGGGAGAGCTGGGCGGTGGGGCAGCTCGACCACTGCCTGGAGCGGCTGCGGGAACCGGAGTTCGCCGAGCATCTGTGGACCGACCACTCGACCGTGCCGAAGACCGCCGACCGCATCGCCGTCCTCGCCGGACTGACGCTCCGGCCGAACCGCGAGAGCGCGCTGCGGACGCGGCTGAGACAGGCGCGGGTCGGCGTCCGGCACATCCGGTTCGACTGAGAGCCTGTGAACAGGCTCTGAGCCGGCCGGTCAGCGCAGGATTCCCTCCAGGAAGTCACTGCCCAGGCGGGCCACGATGGCTATGTCCAACTGGTGCTGGACGTACCGGCCGCGGCGGCGCGTGGTGATCAGGCCCGCCTTCTTCAGGACGCTCAGATGGCGGGATATCTCCGGGGCCGTCATGCCGTGCGCCTGGGCCAGCTCGCTGGTGGTGTACGCGCTGCGGGCCAGATAGCGGCAGATCCGCATCCGGACGGGATGGGACAGGGCAGTCATCCGCAGGGCGAGCTGTTCGACGGAGGACGAGGCTCCCAGCTCCGGGGAGCTGACCGGATAGTGCAGCACCGGCTGCCAGCCGGTGCGGTACAGGATGGACAGGTGCGGCCAGCCGAGACTGGTCGGCACCAGGAGGAGGTTGCCGTCCTCCACGGCCGTCCGGCCCACGCTCAGTTTGTCGACGGCGATCTCCCCGGCGGCCTCGTCGAGCGTGACCGCGGGGGACACCGCGGCCAGCGCCTCGGCCAGACCCTTGCGGCGCAGGAGCTCCGTCTTGTGGCGGGCGTCCGCCGCGAGCTGGTGACGCAGCCGGGACCAGGTGTCGGCGAAGAACGCCTCGTCGCAGTCCTCCAGGAACTGCCGGAGCCAGGCGCGGATCCGGGGCGGGTCGGTCAGCAACAGCTCGCTGAACCGCTCCTGTTGAGGTCCCCGCGTGGCGGCCAGATCGAGGGCGCGGCGACGCAGCCCCGCATCGACGAGCGGGCTGGAGCCGCCGCCGTAGGGCATCGCACAGCTGAACTCCAGTGCCCCGTCCACGAACTGCTCGTCCGTCAGCTTGTCCAGCAGGTCCAGCTCCTCGGCGAGCGTGGCGCCGGGGAGGGCGGTGCGGCCCGGAAGGCCCGCGTACGGCAGGAACACGTCCGAGAACGTCGTCCGCCACAGGAAGTCCGCCTCGCACATCCGGTCCGCCAGATGCGGGTCGAGCCGTGCGGTCACGCCGGTCACCCAGCCCTGGAGGCCGGGATGGTGCCCCGGCTCGGACAGCGCGTGCAGCGCCATGCCGAGCTCGGCCAGGGGGGAGGGCACGACGGCGACCCTCTCCGGCCGCAGCCCCGCGATGTCGATGCGCACGCTCATGACCTCATGGTGCACCCCGCCACTGACAACGCGACCGCCGATTGACGGCCGCCGTCAATCGACGCGACCGCGCCGCGGTGACCGGCGCAGGCTGGACGCACCGGGGCCGCAGCGCAGCCCACGGCTCTCCGGCCTCACGCCCTTCCCTCTCGACGCCTGTCCGTTTCCCTCTCCCACGCCTGCCCGCCTCCACGTCCCGAGAACGTCCCCACGTCCCGAGAAGGCGATCCGCCATGAGCATCACCCAGCAGTACCTCCGCGACACCTACCGGGCCCGGCAGCGCGGCGAAGCCGGCCCGCCCGCCCCCGGCGCCCACGACTGGCAGGTCGTGCGCGAACTCCGGGACCACCGGCGGTTCCGGGCCGTGATCGCCGCCCACCCGGCCCGGGGGCGGATCCGCCGGGCCCTGGGCCGGTGGCTGAGCCGCCCGCGGCCCTAGAGGCCGTCCGCCCCGGTCACCCGGGCCACGAAGTCCGTCACCGCCGCCTTCACGTCGTCGGGCGTCCACTCCAGGCTCTCGGCCCGTACGGAGATCTCGGTGACGGCGAGTCCCGGTCCTGGGGTGCCCCAGGGGCGGCCGAAGAGCTCGGTCCCTGTCTCCTCGGTCTGCCGGACCGCCGCCTCCGTCGCGGTCTCGGCGTCGTACGGCAGCCAGACCTGGAACTCGTTGGTGTGCGGCACCTCGGGGTGGACGCGCGCCCACGGCACCCCGGCCGCCGCGAAGCCCTCCCGCAGTGCGGCGGCCACCACGCGCGCGTGGCGCACGTAGTCGGGCAGCCGGGGCAGCTCGCGCTCCAGGCCGACCAGGGCCGACAGGACGGTGGGGAACTGCTGGTAGACCGTGCCGCCGTAGCGGTGCCGCCAGGCCCTCGCTTCCTCGGTCAGTGCCCTGGGGCCGGCGAGGACGGCCCCGCCGTAGCCGCCGAGGGACTTGTAGAACGACACGTAGACGCTGTCCGCCAGGTCGGCGATCTCGTCCAGGGGGCGGCCGAGGTGGACGGTGGCCTCCCACAGGCGCGCGCCGTCGAAGTGCACCACCGCTTCGCGTTCGCGCGCCGCCTCCACGACCTCCGTGAGCTCCTCCCAGGAGGGCAGCAGGTGACCGGCGTCCCTCAGGGGCAGTTCGAGCATCAGCGCGCCGAAGGGTTCGTCGAGGTCGCGGACCTCGGCGGCGGTGGGCATCCTGGGCTCGCTCGTCACCCGGACCGGCCGCAGTCCCGACACCTGGCTGAAGGCGTTCCGCTCGTGCACCTCGGGGTGGGCGAGCGCGTGCAGGGCGACGGTCGGATTGCCGGTGCGGCCCGCCCAGCAGCGCAACGCCACCTGCTGGGCCATCGTCCCCGTCGGGAAGAAGACGGCGGCCTCCTTGCCGAGCAGTCCCGCGACCTTCTCCTCCAGAGCCTCGACGACTCCACCGCCGTAGAGGTCCGACAGCTCGTCGAGGTCGTACACGTCGGCCGCCCTCTCCAGCAGGTCCAGGCGCTCCCGGAGCGTGCGCTGATGCCCTGAGCGCGCGAGTACGCGCCGCGCGCTGCGGTGTGCGCCGATGCGTCGCTCGCGCTGTCGTGCGCGCCGTTCGTCGTCCGACTCCGGTCCGGTCCGTCCCTCGCCCTGTTCCGCGGTATCGCTCATGCCGGGGATCATCCCGGTAACCCACAGCCTGTGGACAACCGAACGCCTCTCGAACCGATCGCGTTAACATGACGAGAAATCGTCCGGTACCCGGAGCGGACTGGAACGGGAAGGCCGCCGTCGCGTGAGTACACCCCAGCAACCAGACACCAAGGACCGCCCCGCGCGGCTCACCGTCGGCGTCGTCGGCGCCGGCCGCGTGGGCCCCGCACTGGCCGCGTCCCTCGAACTGGCGGGACACCGCCCGGTGGCCGTCTCCGGAGTCTCCGACGCGTCCCGGCGGCGCGCCGCGCAGCTGCTCCCCGACGTGCCGGTCGTCACGCCCGCCGAGGTCCTGGAGCGCGCCGACCTCGTCCTGCTGACCGTTCCCGACGACGCGCTGCCCGGGCTCGTCACGGGACTCGCCGAGACCGGCGCCGTACGGCCGGGCCAGCTGCTGGTGCACACCTCCGGGCGGTACGGCACGCGGGTGCTGGACCCCGCCCTGCGCGCGGGCGCGCTTCCCCTGGCACTGCACCCGGCGATGACCTTCACCGGCACCCCCGTGGACGTGCAACGCCTGGCCGGCTGCTCCTTCGGCGTCACCGCGCCCGACGAACTGCGGCTGGCCGCCGAGGCCCTCGTCATCGAGATGGGCGGCGAACCCGAGTGGATCGCCGAGGAGAAGCGCCCGCTGTACCACGCGGCCCTCGCGCTCGGCGCCAACCACCTGGTCACCCTGGTCGCCCAGTCGATGGAACTGCTGCGCTCGGCCGGTGTCGAGGCCCCCGACCGGATGCTCGGCCCGCTGCTCGGCGCCGCCCTCGACAACGCCCTGCGCTCCGGCGACGCGGCCCTCACCGGCCCCGTCGCGCGCGGGGACGCCGGCACGGTCGCCGCGCATGTCGAGGAGCTGCGCAAGCACGCCCCGCAGACCGTCTCCGGCTATCTGGCGATGGCCCGCGCGACCGCCGACCGGGCCCTGGCCCACGGGCTGCTCAAGCCGGAGCTCGCGGAGGACCTCCTGGGGGTACTCGCAGGCGGGACACACGACAACCACGGGAGTGACGGCACCGAAGGGGACACCCCATGACGACCACCGCCCTGCTGCGCACCGCGGACGAACTGCACGCCCGCGCGCGTGCGGGCCGCCGCGCCGTCGTGATGACCATGGGCGCGCTGCACGAGGGCCACGCCACACTGATCCGCACCGCGCGCGAGATCGCCGGCCCCGACGGCGAGGTCGTCGTCACGGTCTTCGTCAACCCCCTCCAGTTCGGCGCGGGTGAGGACCTCGACCGCTACCCGCGCACCCTGGACGCCGACCTCAAGCTCGCCGAACAGTCGGGCGCGGACGCCGTGTTCGCCCCCGGAGTGGACGAGGTCTACCCGGGCGGCGAGCCCCAGGTCCGCGTCAGCGCGGGACCCATGGGGGAGCGCCTGGAGGGCGCCGCGCGCCCCGGCCACTTCGACGGCATGCTCACCGTCGTCGCCAAGCTGCTCCACCTCACCCGCCCCGACATCGCCCTGTACGGCCAGAAGGACGCCCAGCAGCTCGCCCTGATCCGGCGCATGGTGCGGGACCTGAACTTCGGCGTGGAGATCGTCGGCGTCCCGACCGTGCGCGAGGAGGACGGGCTCGCCCTGTCCAGCCGCAACCGCTACCTCTCGACCGCCGAGCGGCGCACCGCGCTCGCCCTGTCCCGCGCGCTGTTCGCGGGCCGCGACCGGCACGCGGCACAGGAGGCCCTGCGCGCGCGGGCCCGCGAGGTGCCCGCCACGCACGCGCGTGCCGAGGCACTGAGCGCCCTCGGGGAGTCCCGCGCGGCGGCCGACACACACGCCGTCGCCAAGGCGTCCCCGGGCGGCCCGGCGGCCGTCCGCGCCGCCGCCCGCCTGGCCCTCGACGAGGCCGCGCGCCTCGACCCGCCCCTGGCTCTGGACTACCTGGCCCTCGTCGACCCGTCCGACTTCACCGACATCGAGGACGGCTTCACCGGCGAGGCCGTCCTGGCCGTCGCCGCCCGGGTCGGGACGACCCGGCTGATCGACAACATCCCCCTCACCTTCGGAGCCGCCTCGTGACCAGCACAGGCATACGACTGCACGCGCCCGCGCCCGGGTGGAACATCGACGCGGACGTGGTCGTCGTCGGCTCCGGAGTCGCCGGCCTGACCGCCGCCCTGCGCTGCGAGGCCGTCGGTCTGCGGACCGTCGTCGTCACCAAGGCCCGCCTCGACGACGGCTCCACCCGCTGGGCGCAGGGCGGCATCGCCGCGGCCCTCGGCGAGGGCGACACACCCGAGCAGCACCTGGACGACACGCTGGTCGCGGGCGCGGGCCTGTGCGACGAGGAGGCCGTACGGATCCTCGTCACCGAGGGCCCCGACGCCGTACGCCGGCTGATCGAGACGGGCGCGCACTTCGACGAGTCCGAAGAGGGCCGCCTGGAACTGACCCGCGAGGGCGGCCACCACCGCCGCCGCATCGCGCACGCCGGCGGCGACGCGACCGGCGCGGAGATCTCCCGCGCGCTCGTCGAGGCGGTCCGTGCGCGCGGCCTGCGCACGATCGAGAACGCGCTGGTCCTGGACCTGCTCACGGACGCCGACGGCCGGACGGCGGGCGTCACCCTGCACGTCATGGGCGAGGGCCAGCACGACGGCGTGGGCGCCGTGCACGCCCCCGCGGTCGTCCTCGCCACCGGCGGCATGGGCCAGGTCTTCTCGGCGACCACCAACCCGTCCGTGTCCACGGGCGACGGCGTGGCGCTCGCCCTGCGCGCGGGCGCCGAGGTCTCCGACCTCGAGTTCGTCCAGTTCCACCCGACCGTGCTCTTCCTGGGCGCGGACGCCGAGGGCCAGCAGCCCCTGGTCTCCGAGGCGGTCCGCGGCGAAGGCGCCCACCTGGTGGACGCCGACGGCGTGCGCTTCATGGTCGGCCAGCACGAACTGGCCGAACTCGCGCCCCGGGACATCGTCGCCAAGGGCATCACGCGCCGTATGCAGGAGCAGGACGCCGAGCAGATGTTCCTCGACGCCCGGCACTTCGGCGCCGACATGTGGGAGCACCGCTTCCCGACCATCCTCGCCGCCTGCCGCGCCCACGGCATCGACCCGGTCCACGAGCCCATCCCGATAGCGCCGGCCGCCCACTACGCCTCCGGCGGTGTGCGCACCGACTCCCGGGGCCGCACGACCGTCCCCGGCCTGTACGCGTGCGGCGAGGTCGCCTGCACCGGCGTGCACGGCGCGAACCGGCTCGCCTCCAACTCCCTCCTGGAGGGCCTGGTCTACGCCGAGCGCATCGCCGCCGACATCGCGGCGACCCACGCGGACAACGGCCTGCACGCGCGCGTGCCCGCCCCGGTCGAGCACCCCGACCGGCCCGCGCACCCCCTGCTCGCGCCCGAGGCCCGCTTCGCGATCCAGCGGACCATGACCCGCGGCGCGGGCGTCCTGCGCTCCGCCGAGTCCCTGGCCACCGCCGCGGACGCCCTCCAGAGGCTGCACGCCGACGCCCGCGACGCCCTCGACGAGAACGGCAAGACCGCCGAGCCCGGAGTCGACACCTGGGAGGCCACCAACCTCCTGTGCGTGGCCCGCGTCCTGGTCGCCGCCGCCCGCCTGCGCGAGGAGACCCGCGGCTGCCACTGGCGCGAGGACGAGCCCGAGCGCGACGACACGGACTGGCGCCGCCACATCGTCGTACGGCTGAATCCGGACCGGACTCTCGCCGTACACACCACCGATACCGCAGACTTCCCCCCGACCCGGCAGCCCCTTCAGGAGCAGTGACAGACGTGAGCACCCCCGACCTTCCCCTCGCCTCGTCCGGCGGCTGCGGCGACGGCTGTGCCTGTGGCACGGATGCCGGTGAGGAGTACCTGGAGTGCGGGCTCGACCCCGCGCTCGCGCAGCTCTTGGCCGACGCGGGACTCGACCCCGTGGAGGTCGAGGACATCGCCAACGTGGCCATCCAGGAGGACCTCGCCCACGGCGTGGACGTGACGACCGTCGCGACCATCCCCGAGGACGCCGTCGCCACCGCCGACTTCGTCGCACGCGAGGCGGGCGTCGTGGCCGGTCTCCGGGTCGCCGAGGCCGTCGTCTCGATCGTCTGCGAGGACGAGTTCGCGGTGGAACGGCACGTCGAGGACGGCGACCGGGTGGAGGCCGGGCAGAAGCTCCTGTCGGTCACCACCCGCACCCGTGACCTCCTCACCGCCGAGCGCAGCGCGCTCAACCTGCTGTGCAGGCTGTCCGGCATCGCGACGGCCACGCGCGCGTGGGCGGACGTTCTGGAGAGCACCAAGGCACGCGTGCGGGACACCCGGAAGACGACGCCCGGACTGCGGTCGCTGGAGAAGTTCGCGGTGCGGTGCGGCGGTGGGGTCAACCACCGGATGTCGCTGTCCGACGCGGCCCTGGTGAAGGACAACCACGTGGTCGCCGCCGGCGGTGTCGCGCAGGCCTTCAAGGCCGTCCGGGAGGCCTTCCCGGACGTACCGATCGAGGTCGAGGTCGACACCCTGCACCAGCTGCGCGAGGTCCTGGACGCCGGGGCCGACCTGATCCTGCTGGACAACTTCACGCCCGGCGAGTGCGAGGAGGCGGTGGCCCTCGTCCACGGGCGCGCGGCACTGGAGGCCTCCGGGCGGCTCACCCTGGAGAACGCCAAGGCGTACGCCGACACCGGCGTCGACTACCTCGCCGTCGGGGCGCTCACCCACTCCTCGCCGATCCTCGACATCGGCCTCGACCTGCGCGCCGCGGAGTAACCGCCATGCTCCTCACGATCGACGTGGGCAACACCCACACGGTTCTGGGCCTGTTCGACGGCGAGGACATCGTCGAGCACTGGCGGATCTCGACGGACGCGCGCCGCACGGCCGACGAGCTGGCGGTGCTGTTGCAGGGCCTGATGGGCATGCACCCCCTCCTCGGGGACGAGCTCGGCGACGGCATCGACGGGATCGCGATCTGCGCGACGGTCCCCTCCGTGCTGCACGAGCTGCGCGAGGTGACCCGGCGCTACTACGGGGATGTGCCCGCGGTGCTGGTGGAGCCCGGGGTGAAGACCGGCGTGCCGATCCTGACCGACAACCCCAAGGAGGTCGGCGCCGACCGGATCATCAACGCGGTGGCCGCCGTCGAGCTGTTCGGTGGCCCTGCGATCGTCGTGGACTTCGGTACGGCCACGACGTTCGACGCGGTGTCCGCGCGCGGCGAGTACGTGGGGGGTGTCATCGCGCCGGGGATCGAGATCTCCGTCGAGGCGCTGGGCGTGCGGGGGGCGCAGCTCCGGAAGATCGAGGTGGCCCGGCCGCGGGCCGTGATCGGGAAGAACACGGTCGAGGCGATGCAGTCCGGGATCATCTACGGGTTCGCGGGGCAGGTGGACGGGGTCGTCGGGCGGATGGCCCGGGAGCTGGCCGAGGACCCGGACGAGGTGACGGTGATCGCCACGGGCGGGCTGGCGCCGATGGTCCTCGGGGAGTCGTCCGTGATCGACGAGCACGAACCGTGGCTGACGCTGGTCGGGCTGCGGCTGGTGTACGAGCGGAACGTGTCGCGGATGTGAGCGGCGGCGGGACCGGCGCGGGACTCCCGGCCGTCCCCGCGCCGGGGTGACGCCGGGTGGGTGGTGCGAGGCGCCACGCCTGGCAGGTGTGAGGCAATTGTCTGATTAGCGCGTACTGTCGCCGCATGCCCACGCCATACGGATCCCGGGGCGGCATGGCGTTCGGTGTGGAGGAGCTGCGTGTGCTCCGCCGCGCTCTCGCCCTCGCCCTGCTGCCCACGCCCGCCTCGGTCGAGGACGTCCAGGACTGCCTCCGCCTCGCCGAGTCGCTAGACGAGGCGATGCGTGAGGGGGCCCGGCTGCGTACGTTCCTGGTGGCCGACCTCGCCCGCTACCGCGCCGCCCTGCCCGGTACCGCAGCCGGCTACCTCGCGCTTCTGGAAGAGGCGCTGGGTGCCGGGTACCGGCCCGACCCGGACGACCTCGCCGCGCTGCGGGCCCTGCGGGGGAATCCCACCGCGGCGGCTCTGCTGGACCGCTGCCAGGTGCTGGCGGAACAGGACGTACGGGGCCGCCTGGCGCGCGGGGCCGCCCACCGGGCCCTGGCGTCCGCGCCGACGGTTCCGGCCTCCCGTACGCGCCTCCTGGCCCTTCCCGGGGGGCGCTGCGCGGTGGCCGAGAGCCCCGGGGAGCCGGAGAAGGAGAAGAAGCCGGCCGAGCGGCCCGCGGCTCCCGGGCCGTCGACTCCCCCCGCTCCCAAGCCGGACCGTCCCATCCCCACCCCGGGCGAGGTCTTCCCCCGCCGCAAGCCGGCCCCGCCGCCCCCGCACCAGCGGGAACTGGCCGCCGGGTAACCCGCCCCGCCCCGTCTTGTCGCCGCTGGCTACCCTGGACGTATGGACTACGTTTCCGCGCTCGTGCCCCCGGTCGTCATGGCCGTGCTCTTCATCGGCGTGATCAGGGTGATCGTGAAGACCCAGGGCGGGGCGAACAAGGCCAAGGAGGACGCGGCCGTCGACGCCGCGCTCGCGCGCGTGGAAGGCGCCCGGCAGAACTCGTCGGGCTCGGAGGCCTGACCCCGGCGGCACCTCATGGGCGTACGACTCCCGCGTTCCGGGGGTTGTACGCCCTTTTTGTTGCTGTTTGCCGAAGAAAGCGCACGTCCGCCACGTCAATACCCGGATCTCCCACTATTGTGCTGAGCTGTGCCTCGCCCATTGGGAGAACTCGAAGACGCGGTCATGACGCGGGTGTGGAAGTGGAACCGCCCGGTGACCGTTCGAGAAGTCCTGGAAGATCTGCAGCAGGAACGGTCCATCGCGTACACCACGGTGATGACCGTTCTGGACAATCTCCATCAGAAGGGCTGGGTGCGCCGTGAGGCGGAAGGCCGGGCCTATCGATATGAGGCGGTCTCCACGCGGGCCGCGTACGCCGCGGCGCTGATGAACGACGCCTGGTCGCAGAGTGACAACCCCGCCGCCGCTCTCGTCGCGTTCTTCGGGATGATGAGCGAGGAACAGCGGCAGCACCTGCGGGACGCCGTCCACATCGTTCAGGGACCGGAATCCTCCGAACCCGCCCCGGCGGCCCCCGCCGATACCCCCACGGCGAACCCCGGCTCGGCACCGGAGGCGGGCGGGCGATAGCGTCCGCTCATGTCAGCAGAGAGTCCAGCAGAGGGACGGGCGGCAAGTCCCTCGACGGAGAGTCCCGAAGTCACGGCAAAAGCCATCACCGTCCGGCGGGCCCGCACCAGCGATGTCCCGGCCGTCCGCGGTCTCCTTGACGCCTACGTCCGTGACCGCATCCTGCTCGACAAAGCGACCGTGACGCTTTACGAGGACATCCAGGAGTTCTGGGTCGCCGAGCGCGACGACAACGCCGAGCTGGTCGGCTTCGGCGCCCTGCACGTGATGTGGGAAGACCTCGCGGAAGTCCGCACTCTCGCCGTGAAGCCGGGGCTGAAGGGCGCCGGCGTCGGTCATCACTTGCTGGAGAAGTTGCTCCAGACCGCCCGCTGGCTCGGCGTTCGCCGGGTTTTCTGTCTGACCTTCGAAGTCGACTTCTTCGCCAAGCACGGGTTCGTCGAGATCGGTGAGACACCGGTTGACACCGATGTCTACGCGGAGCTACTGCGTTCCTATGACGAAGGCGTGGCGGAGTTCCTCGGTCTCGAACGAGTGAAACCGAACACCTTGGGCAACAGTCGGATGCTTCTGCATCTGTGATCGCCGAGACGCGACAAGGGGCGACAAGGGTCCGCAAGGGGAGGCCTATTCCGGGGCGGCCCGCCCTGCCCAGGTTCCCTATGTCCGAAACGCGCACGTTTCCGGACTCTGGGAGTCGGCCAGTCCCTCCCAGGGGTTTGTGTTTTTCCGGCAAAAGCGGTTTGCTTTCCGACGTACTGCAGTACTGCATATAACAAGGGGACGGCGAAACGGGGACGCCGCAGACCCCGGCCCTCGAGTTATGGATGAAAGGAAATCCGGTGGCACAGAAGGTTCAGGTCCTTCTTGTCGATGACATCGACGGCGGCGAGGCGGACGAGACCGTCACGTTCGCGTTGGACGGCAAGACGTACGAGATCGATCTCACGACCGCCAATGCGGACAAGCTGCGCGGCCTTCTTGAGCCTTACGTGAAGGGCGGTCGTCGCACCGGAGGCCGTGCTTCGGGTGGGCGTGGAAAGGCGCGTGCCGCTTCCGGCAGCAGCCAGGACACCGCGCAGATCCGCGCGTGGGCGAAGGAGAACGGTTACGAGGTCAATGACCGCGGCCGTGTTCCGGCGACCATTCGCGAGGCTTACGAGAAGGCCAACGGCTGATCGCGGGATCCGGTCGGTCGATCACGGTGCCCGGCTCAGTGCCGGGTCCGGGAGATCATCGGTGGCTGGGCGCTCGTGCGCCGCAGCCGCAGACGGTGGCAGTGCGTCGCCACCGTGTTCAGCACGCGTACGAGCTCGGGGGCGCTCCCATCGCCCCCCACGGCCGACAGCGTCGGCAGCGAGGCCTCGACCTCGTACCCAGGCTCGGGGGGCCGCAGCCACACGGCGGCCCCCTGCACGGTTCCTGAGCGGCCCGGAGGAAGCGGCCGCACGCCGAGCGGTTCCGGCACCGGTTCCGGGTTCGGCCCCGGCAGCGGTGCCTCCATGGTGCCGCCCTCGCCGATCGTCCTGAGGCCGAGCGGCAGCGTCCCCCACTCCAGCCAGTCCAGGATTCCCGGTACCTCCTGCGCGCCGCCCGCGGCCACGAGCAGTCGCACACGGTCGCCCCGCAGGGCCACCGGAGAGCCCGGTGCCAGGTGCCGCAGCGCCGCCCGGCCCGCCTCGGCCGGCACGTCCAGGACGTCGAAGCGCAGGCCCACGCGAAGCCGGAGCGGCGTTCCCGGTGATCCGGGCACTGTCTCCCAGCCGAGTTCGTTCTCGTACCAGTGGCGGACCCGATCGTCGGCCTCCTGGTGGTCCTGGTGTTCGAGCGGGCGGCGGGGGAGCGGGACCGAGGCGACACCTGCGACGACCGGGGGGAGGGCTCCAGACATGCCAAGTGCAACAGCCGAAGCGGCGTCCGAGTTACGCTGGGTGTTCTCACGAATGCGCACAGTGTCGAACAAGGGGACGTGCGGGGGTGTGGGGCGGTGCAAGGTTGTTCGCCCATAGCGGAGGGAACGGGGGCGCGCGGCATGGAGTGTCCGTCCCAGCGGGTAAGACATCCCTAGTGGGAGGGGGCGACACGCAGGACAGGACGTCTCACGTTCGCCATCGGCGTACTGATGGTGAGGGTAACTGCCTGGCCTGCGGGAACATCGTCTCGCACCATCGGGTTGGAGCAGATGTCGGCGTCACGGGTCAGGAGGCCATCGACGGTGTCGGCAGTTGGAATGAGCGGTCCCCGCTTGCGGGACTAAGCTGCGGAAGGACAGGGAGGGGAAGTTCCCCCCACTGCCTGACCGCTCTGAGGAGCGATTAACGATGTTCGAGAGGTTCACCGACCGCGCGCGGCGGGTTGTCGTCCTGGCTCAGGAAGAAGCCCGGATGCTCAACCACAACTACATCGGCACCGAGCACATCCTCCTGGGCCTGATCCACGAGGGTGAGGGTGTCGCCGCCAAGGCCCTTGAGAGCCTCGGGATTTCGCTCGAGGCGGTCCGCCAGCAGGTGGAGGAGATCATCGGGCAGGGGCAGCAGGCCCCGTCCGGGCACATCCCCTTCACCCCCCGTGCCAAGAAGGTCCTGGAGCTGTCGCTCCGAGAGGCTCTTCAGCTGGGCCACAACTACATCGGCACGGAGCACATCCTGCTCGGCCTGATCCGTGAGGGCGAGGGCGTCGCCGCCCAGGTCCTGGTCAAGCTGGGCGCAGATCTCAACCGGGTGCGGCAGCAGGTCATCCAGCTGCTCTCCGGCTACCAGGGCAAGGAGACCGCCACCGCCGGCGGGCCTGCCGAGGGCACCCCCTCGACGTCCCTGGTCCTCGACCAGTTCGGCCGGAACCTCACCCAGGCCGCTCGGGAGTCCAAGCTCGACCCGGTCATCGGGCGCGAGAAGGAGATCGAGCGGGTCATGCAGGTGCTGTCCCGCCGTACCAAGAACAACCCGGTCCTGATCGGTGAGCCCGGCGTCGGCAAGACCGCCGTCGTCGAGGGTCTCGCCCAGGCCATCGTCAAGGGTGAGGTGCCCGAGACCCTCAAGGACAAGCACCTCTACACCCTGGACCTCGGCGCGCTGGTCGCCGGCTCCCGCTACCGCGGTGACTTCGAGGAGCGCCTGAAGAAGGTCCTCAAGGAGATCCGCACCCGCGGCGACATCATCCTGTTCATCGACGAGCTGCACACGCTGGTCGGTGCGGGTGCCGCCGAGGGCGCCATCGACGCCGCTTCGATCCTGAAGCCGATGCTGGCCCGTGGTGAGCTCCAGACCATCGGTGCCACCACGCTGGACGAGTACCGCAAGCACCTGGAGAAGGACGCGGCTCTCGAGCGCCGCTTCCAGCCCATCCAGGTCGCGGAGCCGTCGCTGCCGCACACGATCGAGATCCTCAAGGGTCTGCGCGACCGGTACGAGGCGCACCACCGGGTCTCCATCACGGACGAGGCGCTGGTCCAGGCCGCCACCCTGGCCGACCGGTACATCTCGGACCGCTTCCTGCCGGACAAGGCGATCGACCTGATCGACGAGGCCGGTTCCCGGATGCGGATCCGCCGGATGACCGCGCCGCCGGACCTGCGCGAGTTCGACGAGAAGATCGCCGGTGTCCGCCGGGACAAGGAGTCCGCGATCGACTCGCAGGACTTCGAGAAGGCCGCCTCCCTGCGCGACAAGGAGAAGCAGCTCCTGGCCGCCAAGGCCAAGCGGGAGAAGGAGTGGAAGGCCGGCGACATGGACGTCGTCGCCGAGGTCGACGGCGAGCTGATCGCCGAGGTCCTCGCGACCGCCACCGGCATCCCGGTCTTCAAGCTGACCGAGGAGGAGTCCTCGCGTCTGCTGCGCATGGAGGACGAGCTCCACAAGCGGGTCATCGGCCAGGTCGACGCCGTCAAGGCGCTGTCCAAGGCGATCCGCCGTACGCGTGCCGGTCTCAAGGACCCGAAGCGTCCCGGTGGTTCGTTCATCTTCGCCGGCCCGTCCGGTGTCGGTAAGACCGAGCTGTCCAAGGCCCTCGCCGAGTTCCTCTTCGGTGACGAGGACGCGCTGATCTCCCTCGACATGTCGGAGTTCAGCGAGAAGCACACGGTCTCGCGTCTCTTCGGTTCGCCCCCCGGCTACGTGGGCTACGAAGAGGGCGGCCAGCTGACGGAGAAGGTGCGGCGCAAGCCGTTCTCGGTGGTCCTCTTCGACGAGGTCGAGAAGGCCCACCCGGACATCTTCAACTCGCTGCTCCAGATCCTGGAGGACGGTCGCCTGACCGACTCCCAGGGCCGGGTCGTGGACTTCAAGAACACGGTCATCATCATGACGACCAACCTCGGCACCCGGGACATCTCCAAGGGCTTCAACCTGGGCTTCGCGGCCTCGGGTGACAAGAAGACCAACTACGAGCGCATGAAGAACAAGGTCTCGGACGAGCTCAAGCAGCACTTCCGGCCCGAGTTCCTCAACCGTGTCGACGACGTGGTCGTCTTCCCGCAGCTGACCCAGGACGACATCCTCAAGATCGTCGACCTGATGGTGGGCAAGGTGGACGAGCGCCTCAAGGACCGGGACATGGGCATCGAGCTCTCCCAGTCCGCCAAGGAGCTGCTCTCCAAGAAGGGTTACGACCCGGTGCTGGGTGCGCGTCCGCTGCGTCGCACCATCCAGCGCGAGGTCGAGGACACCCTCTCGGAGAAGATCCTCTTCGGCGAGCTGCGTCCGGGCCACATCGTGGTCGTGGACACCGAGGGCGAGGGCGAGACCCAGACCTTCACCTTCCGGGGTGAGGAGAAGGCGGCGCTGCCCGACGTCCCGCCGATCGAGCAGGCGGCCGGCGGTGCCGGGCCGAACCTGAGCAAGGAGGCGTGACCTCCGGGTCCGTCCAGTAGGGGCCGTCCACCGGGATTCCGGTGGGCGGCCCCTACGCCGTTTGAAGCGGCGAGATCTACTCCGGCCGTATGGCTCGCCCGTTGACGACGATCGACAGCCCCGTGTGTTGGCGCAGCGGGGTCAGGTCCAGGCGGCTCTCCTCCGCGTACTCCAGCGCGAGGTGGGTGAGACGGGGGAACACGCGTGCGAGATCCCGGGTGGAACCGCCCCGGCTCACGTCCCGCAGCGTCAGGCTGCGGATCGTCGGCAGGGGTTCGAGTTCCCGGGGCCTGCGTGGCAGCAGCCCGTCCTCCTTGTCGACGGCCGGGGGCACCACCTGGCGCGGCAGGCGCAGTGAGGTGATGGAGAACTCCAGAGCGCTGAGCGAGGGGGCCCGGGAGGCCGCCAGCAGCAGGGAGTGCGCGTGGCAGTCGCCGCGTACGACGAGCTCGCGCAGCGCGGGCCACTGGGACAGGTCGTTGATCATCATCTTGGCCGGGCTGCTCAGCCGGAGCCGCTCGACGGTCGGGTGTCCCGGCGGCAGCGGGATGCTGCTGTCGAGCAGTGTTCCGTCCAGGGACAGGTCGGTCAGCCGGTCGAGCCGCTGGAGGGAGCCCAGTGCGGACTTCTCGATCTCGTTGAGCTCCAGGCGGAGCGAGGTGAGGGGCAGACCTTCGAGCGCCGTGAAGCTCCGGACCCTGGGGCAGACGCTGAGCGACAGGGACGTCAGCCCGGCCAGGCCACGGACGAAGGACAGGTCGCCGAGCAGGGAGTTGTCGAGCACGGTCAGCTCGCGGATTCCCTGCTCCGGCAGCAGCTTCGCCAGATCCGTGCCACTGATCGCCATGTCGGTCATCACGTGTCCGACCGGACCGCAGTGCCGGAGCGCGGCGGCCTCGGCCCGGTTGACCACGACGACCTGGGCGTCCTCCAGCGGCACATGGGCGAGGACCTCACGGGCGTACTCCTCCACCGGATGGCGGTGCCAGGCGGTGACGAGGACCTCGCGGACGCCGGGGGAGCAGTGCGGGGCGAAGCGCCGCAGCAGCGGCAGGGAGGCGGAACCGCCGATGTCCCGGACGACCTGGACGACCGCCTTGGCCTCCTGGTCGCTCAGCTCGGCCGGGTCGGGCACCAGCGGGAAGACGTACGGGCCGAGGGAGGTCAGCTTGGCGGCGGCGGTGCCGTCGGCCGGGGGGATCAGCGCGCGGACGCGGTCGGCGATCTGCTCGCGCACCTCGTCGTCCAGCACCACCGCGCCCAGCGCGCAGCGGGCGGCCAGGACGTGGATGTCGCCGCGGGTGCGGAGGTCCTCGGCCTGGTCGCCCTTCTCGATCAGTCCTTCGATCAGCCGGCGGACCTCGCCCCGGTGGCAGTGGCCCACCGCCAGCAGCACGATGTCCTGCCACTCCTCGTCGGCGGCGTGCCGGAGCAGTTCGCCCAGGCCGTCGCTCTCCTGGAGTTCCTTCGCCGCCAGATAGTCCTGGAAGGTG
This sequence comes from Streptomyces lincolnensis, assembly GCF_001685355.1. GTDB lineage: Bacteria > Actinomycetota > Actinomycetes > Streptomycetales > Streptomycetaceae > Streptomyces > Streptomyces lincolnensis. The sequence continues at coordinate 5,721,682 of NZ_CP016438.1, forward strand.
CGGTGGATGAACTGGATGACCCGCTCGTTGCGTTCCTGGAGCAGTCCGCTGCGGTTGAGCAGATGCGTCAGTACGGCCTCGGGGGAGCCCTGCTGCCGTACCTGGGGCATGCCCCGCATGGCGAGTTCGATCTGGTGGCGGCCCTGGGCGTGGCTGAACTCGGCGTATCCGCCGCGGGCCAGCCAGGCCGCGATCCGCTGGAGCAGCTGCTGATGCTCCTCGACACCGAGGACGATGCCCTCCGGAGCCTCGACCCGGCGCAGGGTGTCGCGGCTGCCCAGCAGCATGGTGAGCGCCGCGTTGTACAGCGACCAGCGGGTCTCCGGCAGGAAACCGCGGCGGCGCCGGTGCAGCGCGCAGACCACGGCGGCCAGCAGCGGGGTCCGGGAGAGCCGCAGCAGGGCCGGGTTGCGGGCCAGCTCCCGTTCCAGGGCGCGCTCCAGGGCGTGCAGGTTCTTCTCCTCGGCGGCGGCCCGGTGGGCGTCGCGGAAGTCCTTGCACTCCAGGCGGGCGGCGGCGTGCCAGGCCCGGGAGAAGGCGAGGACGTCCTCGTCCCGCATGGGCAGCAGCCGTAGCTCCTCGAAGCCCTCGGAGCCGAGCCAGTCGGCGGCCACCGCCAGCGGGCGCACGGTCACCAGGCAGCGGTTGTGCGGATACATCGCCAGCAGGTCGCCGAGGCGGCGACGGGCCTCCGTACGTTCCGCGGGCGGCACCTCGTCCATGCCGTCGACCAGGAGCAGGGCCCGGCCGGACTCCAGGACGCGGCGGGCCCAGCCGTCGGGGACGCGGTCGATCTGTAACTCGGCGACGGTGGCCAGCTCGTGCGGGGCGGGGAAGGCCATGCCCCGCGCCAGCAGGCTGCGCATGGGGATGACGAAGGGCACCAGGCCGTTGAGCTCGGCGAGTTCGTGGTCGAGCGCCCCGCAGGCGGCGTGCGAGGCGAGCCACCACACCAGGGTGGTCTTGCCCGCGCCCGCCTCGCCGCGCAGCAGGGTCCGGGGGCGGTCGGCGAGCAGTTCGTTGATCCGGCGGGGCATGGAGACGTTCTTGGAGACGGGGTCGTGCTCGCGTGGTGCCGAGGCCGAGATGGCCTCCAGGCTCAGATACGCGGTGTCGAGATCCCAGTTGGTCTCGGTGGTGCCGAGTTCGTCGATCCCGAATATCTCGATCTTGCGGTAGCGGGTCTTCAGGGCGCGCGCGTAGTGCCGCTCGAACTGCTCGTCCTGGAGGTGGCAGCCGGGCAGCACCGCTTCCAGTACGGGCGGCACATGGCCGGACTCGGCTCCCATCACATGGTGGGGGAACCCGGGTGCTTCGAGAATGCGTTGCACGGGGACCGCCTCGACCCGCCGGTGATCGCGTCCCGCGGGCACCTCGGTCACTACGCCGATCAGGACGGCACCGGCGAAGACCGGGGCGCCGGACAGCCCGGCGAACGGCGACGCCCCGTGCTTCGGGGCGGCCACCGGGGCCCTGTCGAACTCGCAGACCAGCAGGGAACGGATCCGCCCGGCCATCGGCAGCACGGTGCCGGTGAGCTGGTCGTACTCCAAGTGCTCGTCGGGGCCGAAGCGTTGGACGGCGGGAAAGCCGACGATCTGGCAGCCGGGCAGGGGGTCGGCCGCGTCGAGGACGCCCCAGCGGAGTCGGGACAGCGCCCACCGCTCGGGGTCGACGAGCTCCTCGCCGGTGAGCAGGAGAGCCACGTCGTTCTCCTCGTCCTGCCACACCGCCCTGCTGGGCAGGGGCTGTTCGCTCTCGGGGTGGACCGTGCGGATCCACTCGCGGTTGCGCAGCACATGGGCGCTGGTCAGCACGAGCCTCGGGGTCAGCATGACGCCGCTGCCCTGGGCGCCGGCCAGTACCACCACCGACCGGTCGACGGCCGAGCGCAGCATCACGATCCCGTGGTCGTGACACGGCCGGACGCGCTCATGGGTTCCCCCTCGGTCGACGGGTCGGCCGGGGTCCACGGCCGCGAGGCCCGCAACGCGGCGTGGGGCCGGTTCCCGAAGGTACCGGCCCCACGCGGGGTGTGCCTGCCGTCCGGCCGAAGCCGGGCCGGGCGTCGGATCAGGACAACTGCCCGTCGTAGTCGGGGAGCTTGTACGTCCTCTCGGCGTGGCCGCCCGACAGGTCGGTGGCGCTGTTGCCGATGTTCGCGATGATCGTGTAGCCCTTCGACTCGATGGCGACGCGCTGGGCGGTCTTGTACGCGGCGACGTCCTTGAAGAGGTCGGAGAAGCTGCGCACGTGGAGGCCGGCGACCCGGTAGCCGACCTGCTTGAGGTTGTAGTCGGTCACCGAGGCGATGATGCCCGGGCGGGCGGTCACGAAGTACACGGCGACACCGTGGTCCTGGGCGTACCGGGCGACGTTCAGGACCGGCTTGTTGGCCGGCTGCGGGTAGCTGAAGCCGAAGTCGGTCTCCAGGGCGGTGTTGTCGATGTCGAGGACGATCGCCTGCTTCTCACCGGGCCTGGTGGCGGCGATGCGCTGCTTCAGGTACGGCAGGGCCTGGTCCATGACGGCCTGGCAGTCCTTCTGCCAGGTGGTGTGGTCGACGTCCTCGGCAGCCGCTGCGGCCGTGGCGGTCGTGGAGGTGCTCGTGATCGTCGTCGCGGCCTCGGCGGGGACGGCCAGCGCCACGAGGGCGGCGGCGGAGACGGCGGTGACGGCTGCGCGGCGCGCCCAAGGGCGTCCTGTGGTCATCTGTGGGGGTTCCTCTCACGTCCGTGCACGCTGAAGTTGTCGCGTGCATGCTTGTTGGTGAGGGTGGCGCGAGGGGAACCGTAGGGTTACTGGACGGTAAGTGGCTAGAGGCGTGCGTCACACAGAGCGGTGGACTCTGGCGATGGTGGGGGTGACGGGGAGGGCCGCGAGGAGGGGATCGGGGAGTTCCGCGGTGTCCGGCGCGGCGACGATCATGATCTTGCGCAGGCCGGGGAACAGCTCCGGGATCCGGGAGAAGTCCTCGATGCCGTGGACGTTGTTGAGGCGGAGGGTGGTGACGCCGGGCAGCGGCGGACCGTGCCAGCCGAGGTGGTCCCAGTTGATGTGCAGGTGCTCGAGTGCGGGAAGCCGGGCGATCTCCTCGTAGTCCTCGGTGGTGAGGGCCATGCCGAGGAGGGTGGCCAGGCTCAGCTGTTTCAGCGTGCGGAACCGGTGCAGCCCGCGCAGCCCGGTGGTCGCGAGCGCGTTCTTGGTGAAGCGCAGATAGCGCAGGGGCAGATCGACGGGGAGGGCCTCGTCGAGGGACTCGGCCATCAGGGGCACTCCGATGTCCAGATCGCTCAGGGTCGCCGACCCGGACAGCGTGTGGAAGGCGCCCGGCCGCTGCAGACCGCCCATGAGATCCAGCGACAGCCAGGAGAGGGGAAGGCCGGCCAGAGGCGACAGGTCGTCCACGTACTGGCACATGCTGATGTCCAGGTAGTGGAGCCGGTGCAGGGACGTGAGGAAGGCCAGATCCCGCACCCTGAGGTTGTCGCGGACGGTGAGCTCGGTCACCCGGCCGGGGTTGACGGGATCGACGATGTCGGCCGGGTCGATGTCCCCGACGAGCTGGAGGCCGCTCCTGCCGCCCAACTCGCGCAGCATCCGCAGGTGTTCCCCGGAGTGCGCGGTGAAGAACAGGCCCTCCTCCCGCAGATGGGCAATGACCTCCTCGCCGTACCGCCGCGTCCCGAACCGGTGCCAGGACCACGCGAGTTGGGCCCGCACCCCGAGGGCCGGATGCGAACGGAACCGCGCCAGCACCGGCACCGCCGCCTCCGTACCGATCAGGGACCCCGTGACGACGACCGCCCGCGCCTCCTCGTCGGTCAGCCCCTCCGGACCCGGCAGCAGCTCCAGGGCGAGCGGGCCGACGGAGGCGAGGGCGCGGGCCTCCTCCGTGGTCCGGGGCGGGATGAGGGCGGCCGCGTTCTGCTCCACCAAGGCCCTGACGGCCGGGTCCAGTTGCGTGGCGTGCTCCAGTGACGCCAGCGCCAGGAGCCGTACCCGGGTGGCGGCGGGGCCGTCCAGGTGCCGGGCGGAGTCGATCAGATCCCGGAGGAGCCCGGCCCGTTCCCGCGGACGTGCGTGCGCCATGGCCATCCGGACCACGTCCGCCCACTGCTCGTCGACGGCACCCCGGACGAGCAGTCCGAAGTCGCCGTCCTCCACCGCGGCCTTCGCGCCCAGATAGTCCTGGAAGGTGCGGTGCACGAACTCGACGGTGCCGACCGTGGGTTCACGCAGCAGCCCGCTGCGGACGAGGAGGTGCCGCAGGACGGCCGTGGCGTCGCCCTGCCCCGCCACGGCCGGCAGGGACGGCAGGACGTCGGCGACGATGCGCTCGGCGCGCTCGCGGTCCATCTCCGACTGGTTGTTGCGGATCAGCCAGTACGCCAGGCGCTGGAGGAGCTGGATCTGGGGGAGCTCGGTGAGACGGATCCCGTCCCGCTCCGGAAGCATGTCCCGCTCCTCGTCGCGGCGCGCGAGCAGCATCGACAGGGCGGCGTCGTACAACTCCTGCCTGCCGTGCGGGAGATAGCCGCGCCGGTCGCGGTGCAGGGCGCAGAGCAGGCCGCACATCAGCGGGTTGGTGGCGAGCCGGCCGAGGTCGGGCTTGGTCCGGACGGCGTCGAGGAGACCGCGCTCGTAGTCGTCGAGGCGCTCCAGCTCGGCCTCCGGCGCGCCCGCGCGGGCCGCCGCGTGCCAGCGGGCGACGAACGCGGCCACGTCGCCCTGGCCCATCGGCGTCAGCGCCAGCTCGGTGAAGCCGTCGGGGGTCAGCCAGTCCTCCCGTACGGCCGAGGGGCGGGAGGTGACCAGCCACTGGTTGCCGGGATAGACGTCCAGCAGATCGCGCAGCCAGCGCCGGGTGCGCTCGCGGTCCCGTTCCGGGATCTCGTCGATGCCGTCGATCAGGAGCAGCCCGCGGCGGGCGGTGAGCACGCGGTCCGCCCAGCCGGCGGGCTGGTTGGCGTGGAAGGGCACGTGTACGGCGGTCAGGAAGGCGTCGGGGGCCGGGAAGCCGTCGGCGCGGCGGGCGAGGGTGCGCAGCGGCAGGACGAAGGGGACGCGGTCGCCGCGCTCGCCCCTGGCCGCGGTCACCGCGAGCCACTGCACGAGGGTCGTCTTGCCGGAGCCGGCCACGCCCCGCAGCAGCACCCGGTCGTGCTCGGCGAGGGCCTGTTCGGCCGGGAGCGTGGTGGCGGCGGTGGCGATGTGCGCCCCGTCCGGGCCCGCCGCGTGATCGCCCTCGGCGTCGGGGCCCAGCGCCTGGAGGCTGAGGTAGGCGGCGTCCAGGGGCCAGTGGGCGCGGGTGTTGACCAGGTCGATGCCGTAGATCGTGAGATGGCTGTGCTTGGTGGTGACGTAGGCCAGGTAGCGCTGCTCGAAGGCGGGGTCCGTGCCGCCGGTCGGCGGGGTGCGCGCGATCAACTCGTCGACCTTGGCGATCAGTTCGCTCTGCCTGCGGGTCTGCTCGACAAGCGTGCGGGCGACGAAGGTGGACCGCTGCGTGAAGAAGTGCAGGATGTGCAGACAGGCCAGGTCCAGCAGCCTGCCGTAGAACAGGCTCGCGTCGAAGGAGAGGTGCCGGGCCGGATCGCCGCTCGCGTTGCGGAGGGCGGCGGCGAGGAGTTCGTGGCCGAGTTCGACCGCCTGGACGTCCGTCATGGTGAGGTCGCCGAGGGCGTGCAGGGTGTCGGCGAGGGCGTGGACGACGGCCGGTTCCTCGTCCGTGGGGACGGAGCGCTCGCCGGTCTCCAGGGCCTGCCCGACGACGGCCGCGGAGAGTTTCTCCAGCGCCGGTCTGTCGAGGGTGCGCTTCTCGCCCCTGAACGAGACGAAGCCGGATATGCGGACCGGCCTGTCCACCAGCCCTGCGCCGGACGTCTCGGTGACGAACAGCTTCTTCACCAGCGGACCCACCACGCTCGACGCGAGCCTGGTGCCGATGACCGTCGGATCCACGTGGCCTCCCCCTGAGCCTCTGTGCCGGGCAGCAGCGTAGTGGCCGTCACATTCGGCGGTGTTCGATCTTGACGTTCGGTGACATGCCGCACAGGCGATTTGTCCGTTACTACGGGGAATAGTGGAAGCGGCGGGTGTGGAGCGAAAGGTGCATAAGCAGAACTAAGAGGGGTGTTTCGCCTATAAGTACTAGCTTTCGTCGTAGATCACGTTTTTGGGGGTGGGTGGGGTCAGCGGTTACCAAGGGGTGGTCCATCCGGCGGGTGCCTGACGCGGGGTGGTCTTTCTGTCCCCGTCCCCATGAGGTTCTCGATGACCCCGCGCGTCCCGTTCCGCTCTTCCCGTACGTCCCTCCTCCGTGCCCGTGCGACTGTCCTGGCCGTCGGTCTGGGGGCGTCGGTCGTACTGGGGGCCGGGGGTGCGGTGGCCGCCGACGCCACCTCCGCGACCACCGCCTCCAGTGCGGCCGGTGCCGCCAGTGCCGTCCAGGCGCAGGCCGCCGCGCAGGCGAAGGCGGCCGCCGCGAAGAAGACCGCCGCCAAGAAGGCCGATGCCGTCAAGAAGGCGAAGGCCGCGAGGAAGGCCCGGGCTACCAGGGCCGGCGCGGCGCGGAAGGCCTCCTGGGTCGACCCGGTGAAGCAGTACACGCTGTCCGCGAGCTTCGCCCAGTCCGGCGGCATGTGGCAGTCCACCCACAGCGGCCAGGACTTCGCCGTCTCCAGCGGCACCCGCGTGGTGGCCGCGCACGGCGGCACCGTGGCCAAGGCCGGTTCCAACGGTGCCGGTGACGGCCCCGCCTACGGCAACGCCGTCGTCATCAAGCACGGCAACGGCACGTACTCGCAGTACGCGCACCTGTCCCGCGTCGACGTCAAGGTCGGCCAGATCGTCCGGACCGGCCAGCGCATCGCCCTGTCCGGCAACACCGGCAACTCCAGCGGCCCCCACCTGCACTTCGAGATCCGTACGTCCGCGAACTACGGCTCGGCCATCGACCCGGTGGCGTTCCTGCGGGGCAAAGGCGTCACCCTCTGAGGCGGGGCCTTCGCAGCAGGCCTAGGAGGATTCCTTGGCCCGCCGGCTCCCTTCGTGGGCCCGGGTGACGAGGTCCGCCGCGACCTCCAGGACCGCCTTGCGCTTGTCCTCGGCGTCGCCGTCGAGGTCCTGGAGGAGGAACATCCCCGCGTGCAGGGTGAAGATCGCGCTGACGTAGCGGACCTGGTCGACCAGGTCCGCCTTCGGGTCGATCATGATGTCGCGCAGGCCCTGCATGCGCTCCTTGAAGGTCTCGCCGATCCGCAGTTCCCGTACCGTCGCCTGGTTCTCCTGCATGAAGCGGTACAGCGGTGCGGCGCCGGCCAGGGCCTCGCTGTATCGGCGTACGAGTTCCTGCTTCGTCTCCAGGGTGGGCGGCTGCCGGCTGCCCCAGTCGATGAGCTCGCGGATCGGCCGCGTCAGGTCCTCGAAGAGGCTGACGAGGATCTCTTCCTTCGTCTTGAAGTGGTAGTAGAGCGCCGCCTTGGTGACGTCCAGGCGCTCGGCGATCTCGCGCAACGAGGTCTTCTCGTAGCCCTGCTCCGCGAAGAGTTCGAGCGCGACGTCCTGGATGCGCTGGCGGGTGTTGCCGCGGCGCTGCTGCTTCATGCCGTCCATGGTGCCGCCCATCCTCGCGTTCCTCGGCTTTCCATAAAACTTACTTGACGCCCGGCTAGTTACGGCTCTACCTTCCCCAGTGTAGACAACTAGCCGGTCGGCAAGTAAGTGGCGCGGCGGGGGCAGTACCGCAAGGCCAAGGGGAGTGGAGACGATGGCGGACACCAAGACGGTCGAGACGGAGCCGGACGAACAACCGAGGAGCGTGCGGGTCGTCCTGCTCGCCCTGATGATCGCGATGATGCTCGCGATGCTGGACAACATGATCATCGGCACCGCGATGCCGACGATCGTGGGCGATCTCGGCGGGCTCGAACACCTGGCGTGGGTCGTGACGGCCTACACGCTGGCCACCGCGGCCTCCACCCCGATCTGGGGCAAGCTCGGCGACATGTACGGCCGCAAGAACGTCTTCATGACCTCGATCGTGCTGTTCCTGATCGGCTCCGCGCTCAGCGGCATGGCGCAGAACATGGGCGAGTTGATCGGATTCCGGGCCGTGCAGGGTCTGGGCGCAGGCGGTCTGATGGTCGGCGTCATGGCGATCATCGGTGACCTGATCCCGCCGCGGGAGCGGGGCAAATACCAGGGCATGATGGCCGCCGTGATGGCGCTGGCGATGATCGGCGGCCCGCTGGTCGGCGGCACCATCACCGACAACTGGGGCTGGCGCTGGTCCTTCTACATCAACCTGCCGCTCGGAGCGGTGGCGCTGGCCCTCGTCGGCGCCGTACTGCACCTGCCGAAGAAGCGCTCGCAGGCCCGCATCGACTACCTGGGCGCCGCGCTGCTGACGGTCGGCATCACCTCCATCGTGCTGGTGACGACCTGGGGCGGCACGGAGTACGCCTGGACGTCCACGCGGATCATGGAGCTCATCGCCCTCGGTGTCGCCTCGCTCGTCGGGTTCGTGTTCTGGCAGACCAAGGCCGTCGAGCCGATCGTGCCGCTGCACATCTTCCGCAGCCGCAACTTCACGCTGATGTCGCTCATCGGCTTCGTCACCGGCTTCGTGATGTTCGGCGCGACCCTCTTCCTGCCGCTGTACCAGCAGTCCGTGCAGGGCGCGTCCGCGACCAACTCCGGACTGCTGCTCCTGCCGATGCTCGGCGCGATGCTGGTGACCTCGATGGTGGCGGGACGAGTGACCACCAACACGGGCAGGTACTACGTCTTCCCGGTCGCCGGCGGCGCGCTGATGGTCGTCGGGCTGTACCTGCTGTCCACCATGGACACCGGGACCTCGCGGGTCACGTCCGGCCTCTTCATGGCCGTCGTCGGCCTCGGCATGGGCTGCCTGATGCAGATCACCATGCTGGTCGCGCAGAACAGCGTGGAGATGAAGGACATGGGCGTCGCGTCCTCGTCCACCACCCTGTTCCGCACCCTCGGCTCCTCCTTCGGCGTCGCCATCATGGGCGCACTGTTCAACAACCGGGTCCAGGACGTCATGGCCGAGCGCGGCGGAGCGCTGGGCTCCAAGGTGACCGAGCAGTCCGCGCAACTGGACGCCAAGGGCCTGGAGAAGCTTCCCGAGGCGGTGCGCGAGGCGTACCAGCACGCGGTGTCCGCCGGTACGCACTCGGCGTTCCTGCTGGGGGCCGTGGTGGCGGTGGCCGCGCTGGTGGCGGCGGTGTTCGTGAAGGAGGTTCCGCTGAAGGGAGCGGGACCGACGGCTTCCGAGGAGAACGCGGACGCGAAGGCGCCGGTGGCAGAGGCGGTCTGACCCCGTAGCGAGCGAAGGCCCCCACCCGGACGGTGTCCGCCCCGGGGGGCCTTTCCGCTGCCCGACCTTCCCGTCGGCTCTCAAGGTCGCGCCGCGATTGTCGGAGCCACGTGCCACCATCGGCCCTATGGACACGACGCGGCAGCTGCGTCTCGCCAAGGACGCCATGGACCGCGACTGGGCCGACCCCGAACTCGACCTGGCCGCGGTGGCCGCACACGCGGGCTACTCGCGCTACCACTTCCTACGGGCCTTTCGTGCGGCGTACGGCGAGACGCCCGGTCAGTACCTCACCCACCGCCGCATCGAGCGCGCCGAGGAGATGCTGCGCGGCGCCGATCTCACGGTCACCGAGATCTGCCACCTGGTCGGCTTCAGCAGCCTCGGCACCTTCTCGGCCCGCTTCAAGGCGCGCACCGGACTGACACCGAGCGAGTACCGCGTCCAGCACGTGGGCCGAGGCGCCTCCCTGATCCCCGGGTGCTACGCGATGCTGTGGGCCGGCGGCTTCCCCACGGCGAGGTCCGCAACTTTGAAGAAGCGCGCCGGGGACGGCTCCGCCTACGGTGACGAACAGGAAGCGACCGCCCCGGACAGGAGCGCAGAGCCATGATCAAGGGCCTCGGCATCACCACCGTATGGACCTTCGACCAGCAGCGGACCAAGGCCTTCTTCACCGAGAAGCTCGACTTCGAGGTGCGCCACGACATCGCGATGGGCGACATGACGTGGATCACCGTCGGCGCGAAGGACCAGCCCGGTGTCGAGCTGGCCCTGATGAGCCTGGACGGCCCGGGACTCGACCCCGAGTCGTCCGACGCGCTGAAGAAACTCGTTGGCAAGGGCGTGATCGGCGCCGGGGCCTTCCGCACGGACGACTGCCGTGGTGACTACGAGACCTTCAGGGCACGCGGGGTGGAGTTCCTCCAGGAGCCGCAGGAACGGCCGTACGGCATCGAGGCGATCTTCCGTGACGACAACGGCAACTGGTACTCGCTGACCCAGCGCAGCGAGGAACTGGACTTCTCCAAGGACCTCGACTGCTGAGCGGTGACTGCTGAGCGGTATGTCCCTGTGGGTACGGCGTGGGTACGGCGTGGTCACGGCAGCATCGGGTAGCTGCCCGTGTTCGTCGGGGCGTGTTCCGGCAGCCACAGGACCGCCACCGCTCCCTCGGCCGGTACGTGGTCCGGGGCGCCGGCCGGGCGGACGTTGCGGAAGGTGAGCCGGGCGCCCAGGACCCTGGCCTGGCCGGCGGCGATGGTGAGGCCGAGGCCGTGGCCGTGACCGGCGCGGTCGGCACTGCCCGTGCGGAAGCGGCTCGGGCCCTCGGCGAGCAGGTGCTCGGGGAAACCGGGGCCGTGGTCGCGGACCCGGATGACCCGGCCCTCGACGGTGACCTGGATCGGCGGTCTGCCGTGCCGGGCCGCGTTGGCGAGCAGGTTGAACAGCACCCGCTCCAGCCGGCGCGGGTCGGTCGTGACCTCCGACTCGTGCACCACCCGGATCTCGATCTCCGGGTCCTTGGCCGCGACCCGCCGGGCGACGAACTCGCCCAGCAGGAGGTCCTGAAGCTCGGCCCGTTCGGAGGCGCCGTCCAGACGGGCCACCTCCAGGACGTCCTCGACGAGGTTGCGCATGGCCCTGGCCCGGTCCAGGACCAGTTCCGTCGGCCGGCCGGGCGGCAGCAGCTCGGCCGCCGTCAGCAGTCCCGTCACCGGCGTACGCAGCTCGTGCGCGATGTCGGCGGTGACCCGCCGCTCGGCCTCCAGCCGCTGCCGCAGCGTGTCCGCCATCGCGTCCACCGCGCTCGCGAGGTCGTCGGTCTCGTCCCGTACGACCCCGCCGATGGCGTCCCGGACCCGTACGTTCGACTCGCCCTTGGCGACCTCGCCCGCCGCGGCCGCCGCCTTGCGCAGCCGCCGCGAGAACTGTCCGCCGATGAGCACGCCGAGCGCGCTGCCGCCGAGGACGACCGCGATGGAGCCGATCACCAGGGCCTGGTCGAGGTCGTTGAGGATGTCCGTGCTGCGGTCGGTGAACCCGGTGTGCAGCGACAGCACCCGCCCGTCCTTGACCGGTACGGCGGCCCAGATGTCCGGCACGCCGCCCGGCCGGTCGGTCACATAGGTCGCCCGGCGCCCCTGCTCGACCTTGGCCCGCAGCGCCGGCGGCAGCGTCGGGTCGTCGACCTTGATGTTGGGGAAGTTGGGCTTCTGGTACAGGTCGAAGTTGCGCTGGGCGATCTGGATGCGCTCGTCGGCGAGGTCGCGCGCGTTGTCCAGCATCGAGACCCGGGCCGCGTTGTGCACGACCAGGCTCAGCGCGATCGCGACGAGCGCGCCGACCAGCGCGATTGCGGCACTGAGCTTCCATCTCAGGCCCGTGCGCAGGCCCAGCCCGTCCGTGAGGGCCGTCATCGGGCGTCGAAGGTTCCCCCGCATGCCGCTGATACCCCTGTCAGGCCTTCAACTTGTAGCCGAAGCCGCGGACCGTCTCGATCCGGTCCTGGCCGATCTTGGTCCGCAGCCGCTGCACATGGACGTCGACCACACGCGTGTCGCCGCCCCAGCCGTAGTCCCACACCCGCTCCAGCAGCTTGTCCCGCGACAGGACCGTGCCCGGCGCGGAGGAGAACTCCAGCAGCAGCCGCATCTCGGTCGGGGTGAGCGCCACCTGCTCGCCGGCCTTGCGCACCTCCATGCCCTCGGTGTCGATCTCCAGCTCACCGAAGGTCAGCAGGCCGCCGCCGGCTCCCGACGTGGTCGCTTCCTCCGCCGTACGGTCGCCGCCGCTCGCGTGTCCGAAGCGGCGCAGCACCGCGCGGATCCGGGCCACGAGCACCGCGCCGTCGAACGGCTTGGTCACGTAGTCGTCGGCGCCCGCCTCCAGACCGAGCACGACGTCGATGCTGTCGGCGCGCGCCGACAGCATGATCACCGGGACGGTCGACTCATCCCGGATACGACGGCACAGGCTCACGCCGTCGAGCCCGGGCACCATGACGTCCAGCAGGGCGATGTCGGGGCGGTTCGCGCGGAACGCCTCCAGTCCGGACAGCCCGTCGGGCATGGCCGTGACCGCGAAGCCGTCCCGCTCCAGGGCGAGCTGGGTGGCCTCACGGATGACGTCGTCGTCCTCGACGAACAGGACGTGGGTCTGGTCTGCCATCGCGCCGCTCTCTGCTCTCCGTCTCGGGTGGTGTCGTCGTGCCGTCCCGGCTGGTGCCGTCCTGGGTGGTGTCGTCCGGTGTCGTGTCATCACCGGATGATCGGTCCGTGGGACCCGATCGGTTCACACCGGTGTTCCGCTGCCGGTCAACTGTCCGGCACCGGCGTCGGCCCCTCGGCGTCGCCCCACTCGGTGCGTGTGCCGTACCGCCGCTTGAAGTGGTCGGTGGTCCACAGATACGTGGTCACCTCCTCGCCGGACGGACTGGTCACCGAGTCACCCTTGTCGTACACCTGCCGCGTCACCACCAGCGCGCCGCGGTCGATCTCCGCGTAGACCGGGGGCTCCTCGGACGTAAAGACATTCTGGTACGAACCACTCTGCTCGCGATAGACGTACGAGCCCACTCCTACGGAGTCACCGCAGGTCAGCACGTTGACGACGACATCGTCCGCCGATCCTCCGGTCAGGTCCCCGTACGACACGTCGACCGGGTAGGCGTCGCCGGCGCAGGGCTTCAGCTCGCTCTTGACCTCCGTGGAGACCTTCGGGTCGTCCTTGAGGAGGCGGACGGCGTTCACCTGCTCGGCGGTCCGGGAGGGGGTGGGAGAGGCGGAAGGGGAGGGCACGGCGCCCGCCACCGAGTCGGCGTGTGCCGGGCCCTCGTCGCGGGCCCCGGTGCCGCCGGTCCCGCAGGCGGTCACGAAAAGGGCGAGGGCGGCGAGCACGGCCACCGCCGTGATCGCCGCCTGGACGGTCCCCCGGGCAGCCTCGGCCCCCGGCCGCACGGGTCCGACGCGCTCGGAACCCGCGCCGGCGCCGCTCACGCCGTACGGATATCCGCTCGCGCCGCCCGCGGTGTCGGGGGCCGCGTCCGCGTGCCCGGTGCCACCGGCCTCAGCGCCTCCTAGGCCGCGCAACGCTCCCGCTCCTCACGCTCCAGCGCGCGTGCGTCCAGATCGCGGGCCTCCAGCTCCTCGCGGAGCCGGGCGAGCGCCCGGTGCAGCGTGCTCTTGACCGTTCCGGCCGACATGCCGAGGGCGGCGGCCGTCTCCTCCGTGGACATCTGCTCCCAGTGTCGCAGCACGACGACACTGCGCTGCTTGGGGGCGAGCACCTTCATGACGTCCATCAGGAGGGCACGGTCCGCGTGCTGCTCGGTGGAGTCGTCGACCGAGGCGTCCGGAAGCTGCTCGGTCGGCACCTCCTCCAGCTTGCGCGCCCGCCACCACTCGGTACGGGTGTTGATCATGACCCGGCGCAGGTAGGCGTCGGCGAGCCGCTTGTCCTCGATGGTCTCCCAACGGCCGTACGTCCGTACCAGCGCCGTCTGGAGCAGGTCCTGCGCGTCCACCGGGTCCGGGACCAGCCGACGCGCGCTGCGCAGCAGCGCGTCCTGCCGGGTGCGGACGTACTCCTCGAACTCGAGCACCTCGCCCTGCGCCATGTGGACCGCCTCCTGAATCCCCGTGTCCGCCGGCCCGCTCGCCGTCGGATTCCTTCTTCACCGCCCCGGTCTGCCGGGTACGGGAATGAAGTTACGGAGGTGTTGTCACGGGGCTGTCCGAAGCAGCGCGCGGCTGGCACTCGGCTGTCCGTCGGTTGTGTAACGGAAGGAGGAAACGGGTAAAGCGACGCCCCCAATAGTGGCGCTATAGAGGATTTGTCCTCAGAGCCGGGTCAACGGCAGCCGATACAAACCACCCGGCAGGGGCTCCACCAGACCGTCCGCCACCAGACCGTCCAGCGCCCGGGCGCGCTGCACCGGCTCGTGCCAGACCCGGTCCAGGGCCGACTGCGGCACCGGTCCGTGGGCCTCACGCAGCACGGCGAGCAGCTTCCCGCGGACCTGACGGTCCGTGCCGGCGTACGTCTGGCCCCGGCGCGCCGGGCCCTCGTGCTCCGGCTTGCCCGCGAGCCGCCAGGCGCACTGGGCGGCGATCGGACACCGGTGACAAGTCTCGTTCTTCGCCGTGCACACCAGCGCGCCGAGCTCCATGGACGCGGCGGCCCACCGCGCGGCGACCCCTTCGTCCTCGGGCAACAACGCGCGGGCCAGCTTGCGTTCGGCGGCCGTGGTGGCGTTCGGCGGGTACTGCACACCGGTGACCGCCCGCGCGAAGACCCTGCGGACGTTGGTGTCCAGCACCGCGTGCCGCTGCCCGTACGCGAAGGAGGCCACCGCCGCCGCCGTGTACTCACCGATACCGGGCAGCGCCAGCAGCTGGGAGTGCTCCGTCGGGACGTCCCCGCCGTGCCGTTCCGTTATGGCGACGGCCGCTCCGTGCAGCCGGAGCGCGCGGCGCGGATAACCGAGCCGGCCCCAGGCGCGGACCGCCTCACCGGGGGCGTCGGCGGCGAGGTCGGCCGGGCGCGGCCAGCGGGCCAGCCACTGCTCGTAGACGGGCAGGACACGGTTCACCGGCGTCTGCTGGAGCATGAACTCACTGACCATCACCCCCCACGACCCGGCCTCCGGCCGCCGCCATGGCAGATCGCGGGCGTGCTCGTCGAACCAGTCGATGACGGGGGAGTGCAGGTGCTCGCCGGAGAGGGAGCTCTTCTCCCCGAGGGGAGAGGCGGAGAGGGCGTCGGCGGGACCGCCGTGCGGGGGCTTCGTGGGCGCAGTCATGACCTCCCTAGCCTGCCATGCCGAAGGGTTCGGTCGTGTGTTCCGGCAGGCGCGCGGTCGGGTGGTCCCCGGGAAGGGGTGGTGTGCGCCGGTGGTCCGGTGCTCCGGCCGGGGGCGGGGCCGAGGCGGGGCCACGGCGCCTCTGTGGGTGTGGGGCCGGGCGCACCTCGGCGGTACCGGGGCCGCCGAGGCCTGCCCCGCACACCTGACGATCGACAGCGGTGCCGCCCCCGTGGGCGCCGGTAGCGTCGGGCGGATGGAAGAACCCAGTACCCGGAGCGTTCGTGCCCTGAGCGTCTTCCTGCTGTGGGCGACCCTTTCGCTGCCCCCGGTCTCGGCGGACACCTTCGGGCTGAACGAGCCGCGCCCCGTCGGGGAGCTCCTGTGCGCACTGGCCGTCCTCGCCGTGGCGGTCGCGTCGGCCCGACCGCACCCCCTGACCGCCTTCGGACTGATCGCCGCCCTGAGCCTCATCACCGAACCCGCCCTGTTCTCCGTCTCCTACGCTCCTTCCCTCTGCGTCCTCGCCCTGCTGCTCGGCCTGCGCGCACCCCGGGTACTGCCGGCCACGCTCCTCTTCCTCGCCGTGGTCTGCGCGGGCACCGTCAAGATCGCCCTCCTCGGGACCGACCCGGCACCGGAAGTGGTGGTCCTGATGAGCACCCTGCTGTTCCTGTGCCTCTTCCCCTGGCTCGGCGGACGCCACTGGCGCCAGAGCCGCGAACTGGCCGCCGCCGGCTGGACCCGGGCCGCCCGCCTGGAGGGCGAGCAGCGCAACGCCGAGGAACGAGCCCGCCTGCGCGAACGGGCCCGGATCGCCCAGGACATGCACGACTCCCTGGGCCACGAACTGAGCCTGATCGCCCTGCGCGCGGGCGCCCTCCAGGTCGCCCCCGACCTCCCCGCACACCACCGGACCGCCGCGGCGGACCTCCGCTCGGCCGCCGCCGACGCCACGGAACGTCTGCACCGCATCATCGGCGTCCTGCGCGAGGACGACGAGCCGTCGCCACTGACCCCCGCCGGCGAGACCATCGAACAACTCGTCGCCCGCGCCGCCGACTCGGGCCTGCCGGTGCGCTGGGAAGCGGCGGGGCCCCCTACGGCCGTACCGCCGGGCGGTGTCGCCGAGCGCCTCCTGCACCGGGTGGTGCGCGAGGCCCTGACCAACGCGGCCCGCCACGCCCCCGGTGCCTCGGTGACCGTCGCGGCGACGGAGGAGGACGACGGCACGACGGTCACCGTCACCAACGGGCCGGCCGTTCACAGGAGTTCCGACACCACCACGGAAGGCTCCGGCTCGGGCCTGCTCGGCCTGCGCGCGGCCGTCACCGCGACCGGCGGCACCTTCAGGGCGGGCCCGCACCAAGACGGCTTCCGCGTCCGGGCCCACATCCCCGCACACCCTGCCTCCACGGCACCCCGGCCCACGGCCTCCTCGGCTCCTTTCGTCCGCGCCCGCCGCCGTGTCGCCGTCACCATCGGAGTCGTCGCCTGCGCGGGCCTCGCCCTGATCGGCGGCGCCTTCGCCTGGTACGCGTACACGGAGACCCACTCGGTCCTCCAGCCCACCGCCTACGCTCAGCTCCGCCTGGGCGACACCGCGCGGCAGATGGCCTCCGCCCTGCCGGACCACACCGCCCGCGACGCCCCCGCCGAACGAGCCCCGTCACCGCCACCCCCGGGCGCCGACTGCCGTTACTACCGGGCGAGCGGTGAACTCTTCGTCTCCGTCGACCACTTCAGGTTGTGCTTCGACAGCGAAGGGCGGCTCGTGGCCAAGGATGTGATCCCCGGCGTCGGATTCTCCGGCGAGGGACTCGAGGAATACGAGGAGTTCGCAGGATGATCCGCGTACTGCTGGCTGACGACGAGGCGATGGTCCGCGCGGGAGTGCGGGCCATCCTGGCGAGCGACGGCGGGACGGAGGTCGTCGCCGAGGCGGGCGACGGACGGGAGGCGGTCGAACTGGCCCGTGCCCACCGTCCGGACGTGGCCCTGCTCGACGTCCGTATGCCGCGCCTGGACGGACTCGCCGCGGCCGAGCAGATCGTGCAAGCGGTCCCCGGCACCGCGGTCGCCATGCTCACCACCTTCTCCGAACAGGATTACGTGGCCCGTGCGCTGGGTGGCGGTGCCACCGGTTTCCTCCTCAAGTCCGGTGATCCGTACGAACTGATCGCGGGGGTCCGGGCGGTCGCGGGCGGTGGTGCCTTCCTCTCGCCGAAGGTCGCGCGCTATGTCATCGACGGTCTGGCCGGCGGGGGAGAGGCGGGCGGTGCCCGGCGCCTGGCCCGCGAGGCCGCCGCCCGCGCCCGCGTCCAGGAACTCAGCCCGCGCGAACGGGAGGTGCTGGGCCTCGTCGGCGCCGGTCTGTCCACCCCCGAGATCGCCGCCCGGCTGCATCTGGTCGAAGGCACGGTGAAAGCGTATGTGAGCGCGGTCCTCGACCGGCTGGGCGTCCGCAACCGGGTGCAGGCGGCGATCGTGGCGTACGAGGCGGGGCTGGTGGAGTCGTGAGGCGTCGGGTGTGAGGGCATCGCCGTCCTGAGTTCCTGTGCTGATCCCGCTGTACCTGCTGTTCCCACGTCGTGAGGTTCAGCGGTGCCGGGTGGGTTGCCGGGGTGTGGTGTGTGCTGTGTTCGCCGCGTGCGCGGGGGGTGTGGCCGGGCCGGGGCCGGTGAACCACCGCACGGCGGGTGCCGAGGAGGAGCGCATCGCCTCGGCCAGGCGTATCGCCGGGCCCGTGCTCAGCCGTATGAGGGCGAAGGCGCAGAGCGCTCCCAGGGCGAGCCCCGCGGCCACGTCGTGCGGGTAGTGCACGCCGACGAAGACCCGGGAGAAGGCCATGAGGAGAGCCAACGGGGCCGCCAGCCACAGGAGCGTGCGGCGGACCAGCGCCAGGGCGACGGCCGAAGCGCCCGCGATGGTGGCGTGGTTGCTGGGGAAGGACCAGTCGCCGTGCGGTGGACAGGCCGCCAGGGACGATGCGGCGTCGGTGACGGCACGGCACGGACGGTCCTCCGCGACACCGGACTTGACCACTTCACTGCACACATACGCCACGGCCGTGGCCAGAGGTGCAAGGGCCGCGATCGCGAACGCCTGGGTGCTGTCGCGTCTGGCACGCCACCAGACCGCCGCGAAGAGCGCGACGAAGACCAGGAGGCCGGCCTCCGTCCATATCTCGGCCGCGTGTTGTACCCACGAAGGGGTGTCCCGGGCGGTGTCGGTGATGTCGCGGTAGAGCTCCGCGTCCTCGAAGTTCATGTCACAGACGGTAGGCGTCGGGCATGTTCCATCACAGTCAGCGATCGTCGGGTCTCGCACCTGACGAAAGACAGGGGTGGGACGGCCCGTTCCGGGATGATGATCCGGAAAAGTTGTGAGTCCTGGCGGCGGGTGGGGCCGGTGAACGCGCCGATCTCTCGTACAGTTTGCGCCGTGGGATCTCTGCGCAATCCGGTCGGGCCGCTTCCCTCCACCATCTACTGGCGACGGAGGGCCGTACTGGCGTCTGTGCTCGCCCTGTTGGCACTGCTGATCACCTGGATCGTCACGTCCGGCGGCGGTGGCGGCAAGAACGGTGCCGACGGGTCCAACGACAAGAACCCCTCACCCTCGACGATCACGCCGGGGCCGTCCGGATCCGGGCCGGCGATCAGTCAGGCGCCGGGTGGACGGGACGAGTCGAGTCCCGGCGAGGACTCCGGCGGAGCCGGGTCGGCCGGGTCCGGGGGCGGTTCGGGGACCGGTGGCGGCTCGGGCGGCGCGGGGACCACGGCCGGGGCGGGCGCCGGAGCCGGTTCCGGGGGCGCCGGCGGGGCGGGTGCGGCCGGTGGCGGCTCGGGTGCCGGGGTCGGGCGCGGCGATGCGCTTCCCGCGGGAACCTCGCTTCCCAACTGTACTGCCGGCTCGGTGAAGTTGACCGTGCGCAGCCAGCACAACACGTACGGGCCCGGTGACACGCCCGCCCTCCTCCTCACCGCCACGAACTCCTCCGGCAGTGACTGCAAGGTCGATCTCGGACCGAAGAACGCGGTGGTGACGATCACTCAGGCCGGTGACGAGGACGACTACTGGTCCTCCGCCGACTGCCCCTCGGGGGCCGGGAACCTGGTGTTCCGGGCGCCCGCCGGCAGCAGCATCACCTACACCGTGAAGTGGGACCGCAAGCCCAGCGCTCCCGAGTGCGCGACCCCTCCGGCGGGGTCGGCCGCGGCGGGGACGTACCTGGTGGAGGCGAAGACTCCGGGGTTCGGGACCGTACAGGCCTCGTTCGTGCTGGAGAACGACTAGGAGTCGGCGCCCGGCACCTCTCCGCGGGACAGGCGCGGCGCCGCTCCGGCGGCACGACTGCCCGCGGCTACGGCGGGATTGAGCAGGGGCGGGCGAGCCGCCCCTACACGTACCGCTCCAGGATCGAGCTCTCCGCCAGCCTCGACAGGCCCTCGCGGACGCTCCTGGCCCGGGCCTCGCCCACGCCGTCCACCGTCTGGAGGTCGTCCACGCTTGCCGCGAGCAGCTTCTGCAGGCCGCCGAAGTGCTCCACCAGGCGGTCGATGATGGCGCCGGGAAGCCTCGGGACCTTGGCCAGGAGGCGGAAGCCGCGCGGGGAGACGGCCGAGTCGAGGGCCTCCGGTGATCCGGTGTAGCCCAGGGCGCGCGCCACCGTGGGAAGCTCCAGGAGTTCGGCGTGGGAGAGCGCGTCGAGTTCGTACAGGGCTTCCTCGACCGTGCGGGAGCGCTTCGCGGTGGGCTCGGGGACGTAGTCCCGGACGACCAGTTCGCGCTCGGGCTCCACACCGGCGATCAGCTCGTCCAGCTGGAGCGCCAGGAGTCGTCCGTCGGTGCCGAGTTCGACGACGTACTCGGCGATCTCGGTGGCGATGCGGCGGACCATCTCCAGACGCTGGGCCACGGCCGAGACGTCCCGGACGGTCACCAGGTCCTCGATCTCCAGCGCGGACAGCGTGCCGGCGACCTCGTCGAGGCGGAGCTTGTAGCGCTCCAGGGTGGCGAGGGCCTGGTTGGCGCGGGAGAGGATCGCCGCCGAGTCCTCCAGGACGCGGCGCATGCCGTCGACGTAGAGGGCGACGAGCCGCATGGACTGGGAGACGGAGACCACTGGGAAACCGACCTGTTTCGAGACGCGGTCAGCCGTCCGGTGCCGCGTGCCCGTCTCCTCGGTGGGGATCGTCGGGTCGGGTACCAGCTGGACGCCGGCCCGCAGGATCTTCGACAGGTCGGAGGACAGCACGATGCCGCCGTCCAACTTGCACAGCTCCCTGAGGCGCGTCGCGGTGAACTCGACATCCAGGACGAATCCACCCGTGCACATCGCTTCGACGGTCTTGTCGGAGCCGAGCACGATGAGACCGCCGGTGTTGCCGCGGAGGATCCGTTCGAGGCCGTCGCGCAGCGCGGTGCCGGGTGCCACGGCGCTCAATGAGGCGCGCATCAGGCCATCGGCACCGGAGCTCCCACCGGACTTTCCGGGAGCTGCTGCCCGGTCGTTGGCTGCCACTGCACTCCTCCGGTCGCAGGATCTGGGGCGCTCCCCTTTCGCACAAGCTGTTCGTACGGACGGGCGAGACCAGGGCAAAGTCTACCGGCGCTCCTCGTCGTCCCGTGGGGCCTCTCTGCGACGCGAGCGCGGAAGGACTCTCAGAGCCTCTCCTATGTCCGCGACTTCCAGGACCTTCATGCCTGCCGGGACCTTGCCCGGATCACCCGGCACGAGCGCGTGGGTGAAGCCCAGACGGTGGGCTTCGGCGAGCCGCCGCTGCACGCCCGTGACCCGTCTGACCTCGCCCGCGAGGCCGACCTCGCCGATCGCGACGAGGTTCTTCGGCAGTGGGGTGTCGCTGGCCGCGGACGCCAGGGCGAGCGCCACGGCCAGGTCCGCGGCGGGCTCCGACAACTTCACACCGCCCACCGTCGCCGAGTAGATGTCCCGCTTGCCCAGGGCGCTGATCCGGCCGCGCTGCTCCAGTACCGCGAGCATCATCGAGACCCGGGAGGTCTCCAGGCCGGACGTGGTCCGCCGGGGTGAGGGGATCTGGGAGTCGACCGTGAGCGCCTGGACCTCGGCGACCAGCGGACGGCGGCCTTCCAGGGTGACGGTCAGGCAGGTGCCGGGGACCGGTTCGGCGCGGCGGGTCAGGAACAGTCCGCTGGGGTCGGCGAGGCCGATGATGCCCTCGTCGTGCAGCTCGAAGCAGCCGACCTCGTCCGTCGTGCCGTAGCGGTTCTTGACGCCGCGTACGAGGCGCAGGCGCGCGTGCCGGTCGCCCTCGAAGGACAGCACCACGTCCACGAGGTGCTCCAGCAGGCGCGGGCCCGCGATCGCCCCGTCCTTGGTGACATGGCCCACAAGGAGCGTCGACATCCCGCGCTCCTTGGAGGCCCGGATCAGCGCGCCGGCCACCTCGCGCACCTGGGCCATACCGCCGGGCGCGCCGTCGATCTCCGGGGAGGCCACCGTCTGCACGGAGTCGACGATCAGCAGGGACGGCTTCACCGCGTCCAAGTGGCCCAGCACGGCGGCCAGGTCGGTCTCGGCGGCGAGATACAGGTGGTCGTCGATCGCCTTGATGCGGTCGGCGCGCAGCCGGACCTGGCTGGCCGACTCCTCGCCGGTCACATACAGCGTGCGGTGCTCCTCGCTCGCCGACTTGGCCGCCACGTCCAGGAGCAGGGTGGACTTGCCCACGCCGGGCTCGCCCGCCACCAGCACCACGGCACCGGGCACCAGCCCGCCGCCGAGCACCCGGTCCAGCTCGGGCACCCCGGTGGAGCGGGCGGTCGCCTGCCTGCCGTCGACCTGGCCGATGGGCACGGCGGAGGTGGTGACGCGGCCCGGTGTCGTCGTACGGACGGCGGGCGCGCCGTACTCCTCGACCGTCCCCCAGGCCTGGCACTCCGGGCAGCGGCCGAGCCACTTGGCCGTCTGCCAGCCGCACTCGGTGCAGCGGTAGGACGGACGGTCCTTGGCGGTCTTGGTACGGGTGGCCATGCACGAACCGTAACCGCCGCCACTGACATTCCCGGCCGGCGGCCGTCCGGCCGCCCGGAGGAGCGCCGTCACCACGCCCCGAACAAGCCACTCCCGTCGGGAACCGGCCATGGAACGAGCCGTTCCCGTCCCCGATTGAGGGATCGTTTCACCCGTACGGATTAAAAGTGCTCAAGGGGAGAGAACGGGTCATCACGCGCCCCCTACGGTCCACGGGTGATGAGCAGCAGTCCGGAGACCTCGACCCGCGCCACCGGCGCACACCGGGCGCACCGTGAGGGGCGCGACCGCGCGGCGGCGCGGACGCTGGCGCAACGCCCGCCCGCGCGCTACGAGCCGTACCTCGACGGCCTGTTCACCTACTGCCTGTCCGTACTGTGCGACCACGACACCGCGACCGACGCTCTGGGCGACGTCCTCGCGCTCGCCGAGAAACGCCGCGGCCCGGACGCGGCCGGGGACCGCAGGGCCTGGCTGTACGCCCTGGCCCGCTGGGCGTGCCTGCGCAAGCTGGCCGAGGCCAAGCAGAAACGTCAGGCCACCCACGCGGCGGGGCGATCCGGCGCCGAGAAGGAGCAGCCTCCGACCCCGCCCGTCTCCGAGGAGGCCCGGGAACAGCGGCACCGTGAACTCGCCCTGCTCGCCTGGCCGGAGGCCGCCGGCACCAGCCCGGAGCAGCGCGAGGCCCTCGAACTCGCCGTCCGCCACCACCTCGCCGCCCACGAGGTCGCCGCCGTTCTCGGCCTGGACGTGGCCGCCGCCCGCGAGCTGCTGTCCTCCGCCGCCTGCGAGGTCGAGCGGACCCGCGCGGCGCTCGCCGTCGTCGAGACGGGCGGCTGCCCGAGCGTGGCCCGCCTCACCGGTGACAACCAGCTGGTGCTCAGCACGGCCCTGCGCCGCGAACTCGTCCGGCACGTCGACGACTGCCCGCGCTGCCGCCGTACCGCCGAGCGCGCGGTGCCCGGCCGTTGGCCCGGTGCCGCCGTCACCCCCGCCGAGCTGCCCGTCCTCCAGGCGCCCCGTGCGGCCGTGCGCATGGCGATGGCGCACCTCCCACGCGCGCGGGGCATCGTGCCCCGCTTCGACCGGCGCGGCTTCCCGATGGACCCCAAGGACCGCGCCGCGCGAAGGGACCGCCTTCGCGCGCGTGCCGTCACCACGACCGTCGTCGCCACCGTCGTCGCCGCCCCCGTGCTCGCCCTGTGGGCCGCCTACCGGGGCACGCCGACCGGCGAGGGCCCGGGCGGCACCTCCGCCAGTGCCAGCGAGGCACACGGCTCCGACGCCCTGGGCGGCGAGGCGGCGGGCGGCGGCTACGAGAACGCCGGCAACGCCAGCACCAGGCCCGACGGCCGCTTCACCAAGGGCGACAGGCCCGATGTCTCGGTGGAGGTCATCAGCGTCGCCGGAGCAGGGCGGAAGGGCGCCGGACATCTGGAGGTCGCGGCCGGCAACGACGGCGACACCACCCTGATCACCCTCACCGCGACCGGCTCCGCGCCGGTGCGCTGGTCGGCGACCACCGGGGTGGACTGGCTCTACTTCAGCCAGTCGTCGGGAACCCTCGCCCCGGGCGAATCGTTGACGATCAAGGTGTACGTCGACCGGCTGCGCGAACCCTCCGGCTCCTGGGACGCGCGCGTGGCGATCGCACCCGCCGGCGCCGTCGTCTCCATCGAGGGCTACGGCACCGCACCAGGCCCGTCCGACCCCGTACCCGGCAACCCGGGCCCCGGCTATCCCGGCCCGGGTCCCGGCCACGGCGACCCGAGCGACCCGCCCCCGTCCGACCCCGGTCCCTCCGATCCCGGAGACCCGGGAGGCCCGACACCCC
The DNA here is from genome assembly GCF_001685355.1 of Streptomyces lincolnensis. Classification (GTDB taxonomy): domain Bacteria; phylum Actinomycetota; class Actinomycetes; order Streptomycetales; family Streptomycetaceae; genus Streptomyces; species Streptomyces lincolnensis. The sequence goes on from NZ_CP016438.1 coordinate 5,745,680, forward strand.
CGCCCTCCGACCCTCCGCCGACCGACCCGCCCCCGTCGTCGGACCCGGAGCCGACCCCGAGCGACCCGGCGCCGTCCGACCCGGGAAGCCCGACGCCGCCGCCGTCCGACGGCGGCGACCCCAGCCCGTCCACGTCGTAGCGCGCGTGGGTGGTCACCACCGTCGGTGCCGCCCGCGCGCCGTTCCCGCGCGGCCCCGCGCAGGCCGGTCGGTGTCAGCCGACGGGATCCGCCGGGTGCGGTGCCAGCAGCGGCAGCTGCGAGGCCAGGCGCTCCTCGCACAGCTCCACGAGACGGTCGTAGCCCCCCTTGCCCATCAGCTCGATCAGCTCGGGCCGGTAGGAGACGTACACCGGGTCGCCCGCGCCGTGCGCCGAGGTCGCCGACGTGCACCACCAGTGCAGGTCGTGGCCGCCCGGGCCCCAGCCGCGCCGGTCGTACTCCCCGATGGACACCTGGAGGACGCGGGTGTCGTCGGGCCGGTCGATCCAGTCGTAGGTCCGTCGCACCGGGAGCTGCCAGCAGACGTCCGGCTTGGTCTCCAGGGGCTCGCGGCCCTCCTTCAGGGCGAGGATGTGCAGCGAGCAGCCCGCGCCGCCCGCGAAGCCGGGCCGGTTCTGGAAGATGCAGGAGCCCTGGAAGGGGCGGGTCTGCCGGTCGCCGTCCTCGTCCTCGGAGGTCCAGCCGTTTCGGGTGCCTTCGTCGTGGTACTGCCAGATGTCCGGAGTGAGCCTGGCCACATGGCCGGCGACCCGCTTCTCGTCGTCCTCGTCGGAGAAGTGGGCGCCCAAAGTGCAGCACCCGTCGTCCGCGCGGCCGGCCTGGATGCCCTGGCAGCCGCTGCCGAAGATGCAGTTCCAGCGAGAGGTCAGCCATGTCAGATCGCAGCGGAAGACCTGTTCGTCGTCCGCCGGATCAGGGAACTCCACCCACGCGCGCGCGAAGTCGAGCCCCGTCTCGTCCGCTGCCGGGGCCCGCTTCGCCTTCTTCGACTGCTTCGGTGGCTTCAGCTGCGAAGAACCGGTGGAGGATTTGTCGGCCTTCGCCTTTTTCGTCTTTGGCACGGGTCAAGGGTAAGTCTCCACAGGCACCTCCGGAGACGGCCGAGCCGCCCGCTGGCAGTAGCGTTCCGTACATGAGACTCGGTGTCCTCGACGTGGGATCGAACACGGTGCATCTGCTGGTGGTGGACGCACACCCGGGCGCACGCCCCCTGCCCGCGCACTCGCACAAGGTGGAACTCCGCCTTGCCCAGCTCCTGGACGAGGGTGGAGCGATCGGCCCCGAGGGCGTCGACAAACTGATCTCGGTCGTCCGCGAGGCGCTTCAGGCCGCCGAGGACAAGGGTGTCGAGGACCTGCTGCCGTTCGCGACCTCCGCCGTGCGCGAGGCCAGCAACGCCGACGACGTCCTCGCGCGCGTGCAGACCGAGACCGGCGTTGAGCTCCAGGTCCTCGCCGGTGCCGAGGAGGCCCGCCTGACCTTCCTCGCCGCCCGCCGCTGGTTCGGCTGGTCCGCGGGCAAGCTCCTCGTCCTCGACATCGGCGGCGGCTCCCTGGAGATCGCCTACGGCATCGACGAGGAGCCCGACGCGGCCGTCTCGCTCCCGCTCGGCGCGGGCCGCCTCACCGCCGGCTGGCTCCCGGGCGATCTGCCCGACCCCGACGCGATCAGGGCCCTGCGCCGCCACGTCCGCACCGAGATCGCCCGCACGGTCGGCGAGTTCAGCCGTTTCGGCGCCCCCGACCACGTCGTCGCCACCTCCAAGACCTTCAAACAGCTCGCCCGCCTGGCCGGCGCCGCCCGCTCCGCCGAGGGCCTCTACGTCCAGCGCGAACTCAAGCGCGAGTCCCTGGAGGCCTGGGTCCCGCGCCTGGCCGGCATGACGACCGACCAGCGCGCGGAACTCCCCGGGGTCTCCGAGGGCCGCGCGAACCAGCTCCTCGCCGGCGCCCTGGTGGCGGAGGCCGCGATGGACCTGTTCGGCGTGGAAACGGTCGAGATATGCCCCTGGGCCCTCAGGGAAGGCGTAATCCTGCGCAGACTTGATCACATGGGCTCGCTGTAGCGCCCTGAAGGGGCGCGCGGCCGTATCGATGTGCGGCTCCGCCGCGCGGGCGCGACGAGCCGCAGCTCGCGCGCCCGCTCACGGCGGACCCGGCCGGCGCTCAGGCGGTGGCGAGCCCGAACACGTGCATCCGTCCACCGCTCGTACTCGAAGGCAGCGTCACGCTCGCCAGCCGCTTCCCCGCCGGCACGGCGATCGGCGCGGTGGCGAACACATAGGTGTCCACATCGTCCGTACTCCCGGAGTACAGCCGGTACGCGGTACGAGCGGCCACCACGTTCCCGTACGACGGCTTCTGCGCGCCCCCGCCCAGCGTCCAGTCACTGAACCCGACCGTCGCCTGCTGCGTGCTCCCGTCGGTGAACGTCAGCGTGAGCGTGCCCGTGCTCGGGCCGTTGCTCGCACTCCCCAGAATCGCGAGCTTCGTGGCCCCGCCGGGCACGTCGAGGACCTGCTCACCACCGCCGACGACGATGTTGTCCGGGGCCCCGGGCCCCACCTTCGGCCAGGTGAACGAGAAGCCCCCGGCGTCCACCGTCGCACCGGGCGTGAGCTTCTGATCGGCCAGGGCCTTCGCCGAGTAGCTGCCGCCACCCCCGTCGAAGTCACCGCTCGGATCATTGTCGTCCGCGGAGACCCCGTTGTTGTCGAGGTACCACGCCACGCTCCCGCGCGGGGCGACGGTGACGGCGACGGACGCCTTCGCGACGACCGCGCCCGAGGAGTCCTTCAGGGACACGGGAACCGTGAAGAACCCGGCCGAGCCCTCCGCGGCCGTCACCGTGAACGAGGCGGTACCGTCACCGCCGCCCACCCCGGGCACGGCGACCTCGCCCCCCGCCGGAGTGACCGTCAGCCCCCCCGGCGGCGCGGCGGACCACCGCAGAGTGCTGTCCGCGTCCCGCAGTGACCGCACGCCGACGGTCACCTTCCCGGAGGTGTCGCCGGGCTGCACGCGTACGCGTGCGGGCGTCACGCCGGTGAAGTACGGCCGCTCGCCCTCCCGGAACGACGGCGGCGCGTCACCCGCCGCACTGCCCCAGGACGTGTTCGCCGCGGTGCCCAGCGTGTAGTCCAAGGTGCCCCCGTCGGCGACGAAGGACTCCGGCAGCCAGGCACGCCCGCTCGCCGAGCCGTTCACCTTCAGCGACTGGACGTAGTACGTGTCCGCGGACGCGCCCGGCGCGTTCACGGTGATCGTCCTGCCGTTGTCCCGGTGGATGGTGATCTTCGGGAACAGCGGGCTCGCCAGCACCAGTTCGGCCCGGCCGGGCACCTGCGGGAACATCCCCAGCGCGCCCCACACGTACCAGGCGGACATCGTGCCCAGGTCGTCGTTGCCCACCAGGCCGTCGGGACCGGGCCCGTAGAGGGTGTTCAGGGAGCGCCGTACGACGTCCTGGGTGCGGTACGGGGCGCCCGCGTAGGCGTACGCGTACGGGGCGTTCAGGGACGGCTCGTTGCCCAGGAAGGCGTACGGCTCGTGCGGGCCGGCGTTCAGCTTGGTGAAGTAGGTGTCCAGCCGCTTCACGGCGGCCCGGTCACCGCCCACCGCGCCGAAGAGCCCGGCGAGGTCGTACGGCACCATCCACTGGTACTGGGCGCCGTTGCCCTCCATCCACCAACTGGAGTCGGCCGGGTCGTACGGCGTCAGGAAGGAGCCGTCGCGCAGGCGCGGCTGGAGGGAGTCGTTGGCGGGGTTGAACATGTTCTGCCAGTTCTGCGCCCGCTTCATGAACCCGGTCCGCGTGGAGGTGTCCCCGAGCCGCCCCGCGAGCTGCGCGATGCCGAAGTCGGCGGTCGTGTACTCAAGGGTCGTGGACGGGTCGCCCGGGAGGTAGCCGAGCTTCTGGTAGTCGGCGAGGCCGTACCGCTCCACATAGCGCGCGTTGGATTTCTGGACGGTCGTCGCGCCCTTCACCATGGAGGCCAGTGCGCCCTCGGCGTCGAAACCGGTGGCCCCGAAGGCGTACACGCTCGCCAGGATCGAGTGGTAGGGGTCGCCGTTCATGACGCCGTTGAAGTCGTTGTTCACCGACCAGCGGTCCCACACGTCGCCCGCCTGGTGGGCCTGGTGGTACATCGACTGCGCGATGTCGCCGGCCACATCGGGCGCGAGCAGCGCCAACAGCTGCACTTCGGAGCGGTAGATGTCCCAGCCGGAGAAGTTGGCGTACTGGGTGTGCCCGGCGGCCGTTCTGTGCGTGCGCCCGTCGAAGCCGACGTACCGGCCGTCGACGTCGCTGAAGACGTTCGGCTGGATCAGCGAGTGGTACAGAGCCGTGTAGAAGGTGGTCCGCTCAGCGTCGGTGCCGCCCTCGACGGCGACCTGGTTCAGCCGCTCGTTCCACGCGGCACGCGCGCGTGCGGCCACGGTGTCGAAGCCGGCGGAGCCCTGCTCGGCCCTCGCGTTGGCGGCGGCGCCCTCGGCGCTGACGTACGACAGTCCGACCCTGACGCCGACCGAGCGGTCCTTGGCGGTGTCGAACGTGACGTAGGCGCCGGAGCCGGGTCCGGAGACGCTGACGGACTTGTTCTCGACCTTCTCGCCGCCCGTGTCGCCCGTCGGGGCGTCGGGCTCGGCCGTCCCCGTCGCGTCGGTCGCCTTGTCCGCCGTATCCATGTCGACCTTGGCGCGCGCGGTGCCGCGCACGCTCTCGTCGCCCGGGGTGACGGCGTCGTTGTGCCAGGTGCCGACGGAGGCGAAGGGGCGGTCGAAGGTCGCCGAGAAGTAGACGCGGTAGCGGTTGATGCCGCCGCAGAACTTGCCGCTCGCCACATAGCCGCTGATCGTGCGGCGGTCCTCGCTGATGTCGGCCTGCGCGTCGTTGGCGCCGCCGATCGACCCGGAGACGTTCACCAGCAGCGAGGCGGCCCTGTCGCCCTCCGGGTAGGTGAACCGTCCGGCGCCCGAGCGCTGGGTGGCGGCCAGTTCGACCTTCGTGCCGGAGGCGAGCGTGACGCCGTAGGAGCCCGGGGAGGCCTTCTCGTCGTCGTGCGAGAAGCCGTCCAGGTAGTGGTCGGGGTCGGTGGCGGGGGAGGAGGTGACCTGCCCGGAGTACGGCATGAAGGGCAGGTCCTGGGCGCCGTAGCAGCCGGCGCCGGAGAGGTGGGTCAGGCTGAAGCCGCGGATCTTGTCGTCGTCGTAGAAGTAACCGCCGGGCTGGGAACGGTCGGTGTCCGGGCTCCACTGGACCATCCCGAACGGGGCGACGGCGCCCGGGAACGTGTTGCCCGCGCCGCCGCCGGTACCGAAGTCGGGGCCGCCGGGCTTGGTGCCGGCGAAGGGGTTCACGTACCGGGCGAGGTCGGCGGTGGTGGTGGCCGTGGGGGTCTCGGCGACGGCCTGGGCGGGCACGGACGCGCAGAGGGTGGCCCCGAGGGCCAGCGCGACGGCGAGAGGACGTCTCGCGCGCGGGCGCGAGACGGCGAAGCGTGGGGGGTGCATGGAGGCGAAACGCCTTTCGTTGAACGCCGTTACGGGTGCGTTTCGACCCGTACGTCATGGGGCAGTCAATCGGCCTTGCGGACAAAGAGGCGTGATCGACATCAAGTTCCACCCGATACCCCCTGTTTCACCGTGGACCTGCCGTTTTCTGTGTGTCCGGTGAAGAGCCGCCGTGGACAAACCACGAACAACTCCGCGCCCGCCTATGGCGAACCCCACAACGGCGAAGAGGAGCCCCGCACCCACCCGACCGCACCCCGTAATCTGTCCCCCATGGCAGAGCCCGTCGTACGCATCCCGGATGCGAAGGTCGCCCTGTCGACGGCGTCCGTGTACCCGGAGTCGACCGCGACGGCCTTCGAGATCGCCGCCCGCCTCGGATACGACGGTGTCGAGGTGATGGTGTGGACCGACCCGGTCAGCCAGGACATCGAAGCCCTGCGCAGACTGAGCGACTACCACCGGATCCCGATCCTCGCGGTGCACGCCCCGTGCCTGCTCATCACGCAGCGCGTGTGGTCCACCGACCCCTGGGTCAAGCTCCAGCGCGCCCAGGCCGCCGCCGAGAAGCTCGGTGCGAGCACCGTCGTCGTGCACCCGCCGTTCCGCTGGCAGCGCCAGTACGCGCGCGACTTCGTCAGCGGGATCTGGCGCATGGCCGACGAGACGGACGTACGGTTCGCCGTCGAGAACATGTACCCCTGGCGTTACCGTGACCGCGAGATGCTCGCCTACGCCCCCGACTGGGACGTGACGAAGGAGGACTACCGTCACTTCACGATCGACCTCAGTCACACGGCCACGGCCCGCTCCGACGCGATCCAGATGATCGACCGCATGGGAGACCGCCTCGGCCACGTCCACCTCGCCGACGGCAAGGGCTCCGGCAAGGACGAGCACCTCGTCCCCGGCCGCGGCAGCCAGCCCTGCGCCGAGCTGCTGGAACGGCTCGCCCTCGGCGGCTTCGACGGCCATGTCGTCATCGAGGTCAACACCCGCCGCGCGATGTCGGCCGCCGAACGCGAGGCCGACCTCGCCGAGGCCCTGGCCTTCACCCGCCTCCATCTGGCCTCGGCGGCGTCGACGGCGCAGGTGCGCCGGCCGTGACCGACGCCACGGCCCGCAAGCGGGGCCGGCCCCGGCGTACCGAATCGGACGCGGTCGGCACCCGCGACCGCATCCTGGACGCGGCCCGCCAGCAGTTCTCCGAGAGCGGCTTCGAGAAGACGTCCGTGCGCGCCATCGCCAAGGCCGCCGGGGTGGACGCGGCGCTCGTCCACCACTACTTCGGCACCAAGGACCAGGTCTTCGAGGCGGCCGTCGAGGTCGCCTTCGCCCCGGCCGTGAAAGTGCGCGACGCGGTCCTCGAAGGCCCTCTCGACAAGGCCGGCGAGCGCATGACCCGCACCATCTTCGGGCTCTGGGAGAACCCGGTGACCCGCAAGCCGCTGCTCGCGATCGTCCGCTCGGCGGTGAACAACGAGGCCGCGGCCGCCGTCTTCCGCCGCCTGATCTCCACCCAGCTGCTGCGCCGCATCGCCGGGGAACTCGACGCCCCGGACGCCGAGCTGCGCGCCGAACTGGCGGCCGCGCAGCTCGTCGGGGTCGCGATGATGCGCTACGTCATCAAGATCGAACCGGTGGCCTCGGCAGACCTGGAGGAGATCATCGCGCGGGTGGCGCCGGTGGTGCAGGGGCATCTGACGAACCCCTGACCGAGCCTCGCCGTCCGCTGCCGCCCGGCGCCGCTCTTTGCCGCCCTTTGATGAGACGTTCATCCCGCGATGCGGACACGGGGTCCGCGGTGTCAGACCCCGGGCGTACGCTCAGTAGCAGTCAGATCTGTCTGAAGGAGCGAGCGACGATGCCCGAGCTGAGGTCCCGCACAGTCACCCACGGCCGCAACATGGCGGGCGCACGCGCCCTGATGCGCGCCTCCGGTGTACCCGGCGCGGACATCGGCCGCAAGCCGATCATCGCGGTCGCCAACAGCTTCACCGAGTTCGTCCCCGGCCACACCCACCTCCAGCCCGTCGGCCGGATCGTCAGCGAGGCGATCGTCGAGGCCGGCGGCATCCCGCGCGAGTTCAACACCATCGCCGTGGACGACGGCATCGCGATGGGCCACGGCGGCATGCTGTACTCGCTGCCCTCCCGCGACCTCATCGCGGACTCGGTGGAGTACATGGTCGAGGCCCACTGCGCCGACGCCCTGATCTGCATCTCCAACTGCGACAAGATCACCCCGGGCATGCTGAACGCGGCCCTGCGTCTGAACATCCCGACGGTCTTCGTCTCCGGCGGCCCGATGGAGTCCGGCCGCGCCACCCTGGTCGACGGCACCGTCCGCACGCTCGACCTGGTCGACGCGATCTCCGACGCGGTCAACGACAAGATCTCCGACGAGGACATCCTCCGTATCGAGGAGAACGCCTGCCCGACCTGCGGCTCGTGTTCCGGCATGTTCACCGCCAACTCGATGAACTGCCTGACCGAGGCCATCGGCCTCTCGCTGCCGGGCAACGGCTCGGTGCTGGCCACGCACACGGCCCGCAAGGGGCTCTACCAGGCGGCCGCGCGGACGGTCATGGACGTCACCCGCCGCTACTACGAGCAGGACGACGAGACGGTCCTGCCGCGCGCCATCGCCTCCGTCGCGGCCTTCGAGAACGCGATGGCCCTCGACATCGCGATGGGCGGCTCCACCAACACGATCCTGCACCTGCTGGCCGCGGCCCAGGAGGCGGGCGTCCCCTTCGGCCTGGAGGAGATCAACGAGGTCTCGCGCCGCGTGCCCTGCCTCGCCAAGGTCGCGCCGAACGTCGCCAAGGACCGCACGTACTACATGGAGGACGTGCACCGCGCCGGCGGCATCCCCGCCCTCCTGGGCGAGCTGCACCGCGCCGGCCTGCTGAACGAGGACGTGAACTCCGTCCACAGCCCGTCCCTGGCCGACTGGCTCAAGACCTGGGACGTCCGCGGCGGCTCGCCGTCCCCCGAGGCCGTCGAGCTGTGGCACGCGGCCCCGGGCTGCGTCCGCTCCGCCGAGGCATTCTCCCAGTCCGAGCGCTGGGAGGCCCTGGACGACGACGCCGAGGGCGGCTGCATCCGCTGCGCCGAGCACGCCTACTCCAAGGACGGCGGCCTGGCCGTCCTCAAGGGCAACCTCGCGGTCGACGGCTGCGTGGTCAAGACGGCCGGCGTCGACGAGTCGATCTGGACCTTCGAGGGCCCCGCGGTCGTCTGCGAGTCGCAGGAGGAGGCCGTCGAGAAGATCCTCAACAAACAGATCACCCACGGCGACGTCGTCGTCATCCGCTACGAGGGCCCCAAGGGCGGCCCCGGCATGCAGGAGATGCTCTACCCGACGTCCTTCCTCAAGGGCCGCGGCCTGGGCAAGACCTGCGCATTGATCACGGACGGCCGCTTCTCCGGCGGCACCTCGGGCCTGTCCATCGGCCACGCCTCCCCCGAGGCGGCCTCGGGCGGCACCATCGCGCTCGTGGAGGACGGCGACCGCATCCGCATCGACATCCCGAACCGCACCATCGAGCTCCTCGTGGACGACGCCGAGCTGGCCCGCCGCGAGCAGGCGCTGAACGGCGTGTACGCCCCGAAGAACCGCGAGCGCAAGGTCTCCGCGGCCCTGCGCGCCTACGCGGCGATGGCCACCAGCGCCGACAAGGGCGCCGTGCGGGATGTCTCCAAGCTGGGCTGACCCTCCGGGCGGGGGCCGCCTCCTCGGAGGCGGCCCCTCTCCCGTGTCACCACTTGGCGGGGTCGCGCGCGTCCACGGCGAAGACGGTGCCGTCGGGGGCGGCGGCGTAGACGTGACCGTCCACCAGCACCGGGGTGGGCAGCGTCGCCACGACCCGGTCCGTGTCGGCGGCGAGCCGCGGCGGAGTCTGCCCGAGGAGCCGCCCGCTGCCGGCGTCGACCGCCAGCAGCCGCCCGTCGGGAGCGGTGACGAACACCCGCTCACCGTCCGGGACCGGTGCGGATCCGCGGCTCACGGACGTCTCCAGGTGCCAGATCCGCTGTCGCGTGTCCAGGTCGACGGCTTCCAGCGAACCACCCGTGGCCAGCACGTACACCACGTTCCCCCGCACCCCGGCGATGGCGTCCTGGCGCGGGACGGGCAGGGCGACGCGGGTCGTCGACTTCGTTCCGGGGGTGTGGCGGACCACGGCGTCGGTGTTTCCCGTGGCCCAGTCGGAGGAGAGGAAGACCAAGGATCCGCCCTTGGCGGCGACGGGTCTCAGCATGCCCTCCAGCCGGGCTTCCCACCGCACGTCACCCGTGCCCGGGTCGACCGCGGTGACCCGGGTGCTCGAACCGTCGTCCGACGCCCTCGTCGCATAGGCCAGCGGATCCCCGGCGAACGACACGAAGGACCCGACGCCCGGCATACGGCGCTCCCACCGCGTCTCGCCCGACGCGCCGTCCACGCCCGTGACCGTGCCGTCCGCCCCCGTCAGCAGAATCGTCCCGCCGGCGTAGCGCACCGATCCGGAACCGGACGGGCTCCGCTTCCAGACCTGCTTGCCCGAGGCGGGGTCGAGCGCCTCCAGACGGCGGCCGCCGTTCGCGGAGGTCTGCACGAGACCGCCGGACACGACCGGCGGACCGCCGGGTATCTCCTCGGACACGGAGTGCCGCCACAGCACGGTCCCGTCGGCCGGGGCGAGGGCGTAGACGAGGCCGGCCTGCGCGCACAGCACCCGGCCCGCCCCGTAGGCGCATTGCGGCACCCCACCGGTCTCGGGCGCGGGCTTCGCCTCCCACGCGCTGAACGCCGCCGGTGCCGTGCCCGCCGTGGTGTCCTGACCAGGGGCGGGGTCCTGGCCGATCAGCTGGACCGAGGCGAGCACACCGCAGGCGAGGACGGCGACGGCTCCGGCCACGAGCGCCGCGCGCCCGCGGATACCTCTCCTCCGGGCCAGGGGCTTCGGCTCGGGCCCCGCCTCCGGAGGTTCCTGCGGCTCAGGGGGCTCCTCGGCACTCGTCCGCTGCGCCGGTATGAAGGCCTGCGTGTCGTACGAAGCCGCCACCGAACGCAGTTCCCGCATCAACTCGTCCGGCGTCGGCCGGTCCTCGGGCTCCTTCGCCAGACACCGCGCGATCAGCGGCGCGAGATTCTCCGGTACGCCCGTCAGGTCCGGCTCGTCGTGAACGACCTGGTAGGCGACCACGTACGGGCTGTCCGAATCGAACGGCCCCCGCCCCGTGGCCGCGTGCACCAGCACCGACCCGAGCGCGAAGATGTCGGCGGCCGGGCCCACCTCGCGCGGCCGACGGAACTGCTCGGGTGCCATGAAGGGCGGAGTCCCGATCAACTTCCCCGTCTCGGTGCGCAGTTCGCTGTCCTTCGGCCGGGAGATACCGAAGTCGATGACCTTCGGACCGTCCTCGGCGAGCAGCACATTGCTCGGCTTGAGATCCCGGTGGACCACTCCGACCCGATGAATGTCGCGCAACGCCTCGGCCAGTCCCGCCATCAGCCGGCGCAACTGGGACGAGGGCATCGGCCCGTTCTGCTTCACATGGTCGGACAGCGTCGGCCCGGGGATGAACAACGTGGCCATCCACGGCCGGTCGGCCTCGGGGTCGGCGTCGACCACGGACGCCGTGAAGGCCCCGCTCACCCGCCGCGCCGCGGCCACCTCCTGCCGGAAACGCCCCCGGAACTCGGGGTCCCGGGCGAACTCGGCATGGACGATCTTCACCGCGAGCTTCATCCCCGAGGTGCTCCGGGCGATATGGACGACGCCCATCCCGCCGGACCCGAGAGACGACTCCAGGCGGTAGTGACCGGCGTAATCGGGACGTTCCGCCTCCGCGCCCGCTCCCGTGTCCCGCTGTGGCGCCATGGAACCACCCCCGTGCTGTTCGTCCGCGCGCGCGACGCACGGAGCCTAGTCGATGACTCGTACGAGACAGAGGCGGCTTGCTAGTCTCCGCGTGCGAGTTGCGTACATGTGTTCATGTCGTGATTCGGGGGAATCAACGGCATCCCATGGCAGTCATGGGACGAACGGGGGAGGCATTCATGTCTGTTGAGCATGTCGAGGAGATCGAGGGCGGCGGGGAAGAACTCGTCACGACAGCCGCGGCCCTGCGCTACTACACCACCGCTCCGGGAGTCCGTCTCAACGTCCGCAGCGGCCCCGGTACCGGCTACGGCATCGTCCGCAGCCTGCCCGGCGGGTCCAGGGTCCCGATCTACTGCCAGAGCCCGGGCACCTGGGTCTCCGGCACCTACGGCACCACCAACATCTGGGACAACATCAGCAACGGCGAGTTCGTCTCGGACGCCTACGTCCACACCGGCAGCGACGGCTACGTGGCGTCCCGCTGCGGCTGAACCCACCCGGAGCCCGCGGTCCCTGCGGAGCCATAATCGACGCGTGAGCGACGAATCCGGCACCCAGAACACCCCCGCGGGCTCCGAGAGCGGCCCCCGCCCCGAGCCCCTGCGCTTCTTCGGCACCACCTGGGTGAACCACGACGACGGCTACGCCCTCCGCCGAGTCGCGGCAGCCGTCGGCTCCCTCGCGGCCGCCGCCATCTCCTGCCTCGTCCTCCGCTTCGCCTTCGAGGGCCTCCGGATCGCCGACACCGGCAGCTTCGTCACGCTCCTGGTCGTCGTGATGTTCGCGGTGTGCAGCGCCCTCGCCTTCCGCCACACCTGGGACGGTTTCCGCAAACGCCCGGACCCCGACCGCCAGGCCTCCCTCCGCGGCCTGCTGGCCATCGGCTTCGTCGGCTCGCTCCTCGCCTACTTCTTCCGCTGCCTCACCGAGGCCCCCGGCGAGAAACTCCACCGCGACGACTACGAGACGGCCCTCGCCCAACACCGAAAGCGCACCACCCGCCGCACCGGCAACCCGTCCAAGAAGCGCCGCCGCTCCTAGCCGGGGCCTGCCCGGCGGATCAGGCCCCGGACAAGGAACGAACGGTGTCTGATCAGCGCAGGTCAGCGGACGATGGGTGCTCTGTGGCGGAGAGCGTCCCGGACCCCGCGTCCGCGGCATGATCCGCCGGACAGACCCGCGTCCGCCCGCTCTCACCGAAAACTCACCGCGCTCCACACCCACCCCCGCCACCATGGCCGTATGACGGCCTCCTCGCACGCCTCCCGGGCCCACTCCTTCAACGCCGCGGCAGCCCAGTACGCCGCCAACCGCCCCTCCTACCCGAGCACCCTCTTCGAGAAGATCGAGGAGCTGACCGGCCGCCCCCTCGCCGGCGCCCGTGTCGTGGACGTCGGCGCCGGCACCGGTATCGCGACGGCACTCCTGCACGCACGGGGCGCCGAGGTCCTCGCCGTGGAACCCGGCGACGGCATGGCCGCCCAGTTCCGCCGCGCCCACCCCGGCATCCCGATCATCCGCGGCGACGGCAACGACCTCCCGCTCGCCGCCGACTCGGTCGACTTCGTCACCTACGCCCAGGCCTGGCACTGGACCGACCCGGTCCGCTCGGTCCCGGAGGCCCTCCGGGTCCTGCGTCCGGGCGGGGCGCTCGTCCTGTGGTGGAACACCTACGCCCTCGACGTGCCGTGGATCGCCGCCCAGTCCCACCGCATCCAGTACCGCTTCGGCGGCGACCGCACCGTCCATCAGAACGAGGGCACGGACCACTCCGCCCTCGTCGACCCCACCGGCCGCCTCACCTTCACCCGCCGCCGGGTCCGGTGGAGCCGCAGCGTCCCCCTCGACACGCACCTGGCCAACATCGGCAGCCACTCGATCTTTCTGGTCCACGGCGAAGAGGCGTCCTCCGCCTTCCTCGCCGACGAGCGCGCCCTCCTCCTCAAGACCTTCCCCGACGAGGTCGTCGAAGAGGTCTACGAGGTCGACCTGCTGCTCGCCACGCCCGCCTGACCGCCCCGGTGGCCCCACCCCTCTCGGGGCCACCGCGCACGCGCGGTCCGGCCCGCCGCCGTCGGCCCCACCCCCTCGAACAGATCCCCACCACGGTCACCCCAGCACGACCATGCACGCCCCGCTTGACGCCCCCGCGACCCGAGAGCAGTATTCATCGCATGATGAATTACTCGCCCGGTCCACCGACGAACGACGACACCCCCTTCGGCACCCCTCCCACCCCTTCCGCGCCGCCGGCCGTCCGCGCCGAAGACCTCACCGTCGTCCGAGGCCCCCGCACAGTCCTGCGTGCCCTCGATTTCACCGTCCCGCGTGGCCAGATCACCGGCCTCCTCGGCCCGTCGGGCTGCGGCAAGTCGACCCTGATGCGTGCGATCGTCGGCACCCAGGCCAAGGTCACCGGCACCCTCGACGTCCTGGGCAGCCCCGCCGGCCACCCCACCCTGCGCACCCGCATCGGCTACGTCACCCAAGCCCCCTCCGTCTACGACGACCTGACCGTCCGCCAGAACCTCGACTACTTCGCCGCGATCCTCGCCCCCGGGCGCGCGGCCTCCGAACACCGCCACCACGACGTCACCCGCACCATCGCCGACGTCGACCTCACCAGCCACGCCGACGCCCTCGCCGGCAACCTCTCCGGCGGCCAGCGCAGCCGCGTCTCCCTCGCCGTCGCCCTCCTCGGCACCCCCGAACTCCTGGTCCTCGACGAACCGACCGTCGGCCTGGACCCCGTCCTGCGCCGCGACCTGTGGAACCTCTTCCACGACATCGCGGCCCGGCGCGGCGCGACCCTCCTCATCTCCTCCCACGTCATGGACGAGGCCGAGCGCTGCCACCGCCTCCTCCTCATGCGCGAGGGCCGCATCCTCGCCGACGACACCCCGGACGCCCTCCGCACCCGTACGCACACCGACACGGTCGAGGCGGCCTTCCTGCACCTGGTCGACGAGGCGATCGCGGCCGACCGCACACAGGAGAAGGAGACGACACGATGAGCACGAGCGCACACACGAACGAGGGCACGAACACCGGCGGAGGCCACACCCCGGGTACGGCTCCCGCTCCCGCGCCCGCCCCCACCAGCGCCCTGAACGCGTCCCGCACGGCCGCCACCGCCGCCCGCGTCCTGCGCCAGCTCCGTCACGACCCGCGAACCATCGCGCTGATGATCCTGATCCCCTGCGTGATGCTGCTCCTGCTGCGCTACGTCTTCGACGGCAACCCACGCACCTTCGACAGCATCGGCGCCTCCCTCCTCGGGATCTTCCCCCTGATCACGATGTTCCTGGTCACCTCCATCGCCACCCTGCGCGAACGGACCTCCGGCACCCTCGAACGCCTCCTCGCCATGCCCCTCGGCAAGGGCGACCTCATCGCCGGCTACGCCCTCGCCTTCGGCATCCTCGCGATCATCCAGTCCGCCCTCGCCACGGGCCTCGCGGTCTGGTTCCTCGACCTCGATGTCACCGGCAGCCCCTGGCTCCTGCTGTTGGTGGCCCTGCTCGACGCGTTGCTCGGCACCGCCCTCGGCCTGTTCGTCTCGGCCTTCGCCGCCTCCGAGTTCCAGGCGGTCCAGTTCATGCCGGCCGTGATCTTTCCCCAGCTCCTCCTCTGCGGCCTCTTCACTCCCCGCGACACCATGCACCCTGTCCTGGAGGCCATCTCCGACGTCCTGCCCATGTCCTACGCGGTAGACGGTATGAACGAGGTGCTCAGGCACACCGACATGACCGCGACCTTCGTCCGGGACGTGCTGATCGTGGCGGGGTGCGCGCTCCTGGTCCTGGGACTGGGAGCGGCGACGCTGCGGAGGCGGACGGTGTAACAGGGGCCGCCCCGACGTCCCGCCCACCGGACAACTGCGCCACCCCCACGCCCCCGGTGGGAGGATGAACCCCGGACGACGCACCCCCGGAGGGCCCCGCACCATGACCCAGAAAGTCGCAGTCCTCGGCACCGGCAAGATCGGCGAAGCCCTGCTCAGCGGAATGATCCGCGCCGGCTGGGCCCCGGCCGACCTCCTGGTCACCGCCCGCCGCCCCGAGCGAGCCGAAGAACTCCGCGCCCGTTACGGAGTCACCCCGGTCACCAACCCCGAGGCCGCCAAGATCGCCGACACCCTGATCCTCACGGTCAAGCCGCAGGACATGGGCACCCTCCTGGACGAACTCGCCCCGCACGTCCCCGTCGACCGCCTGGTCATCAGCGGCGCGGCCGGTATCCCCACCTCCTTCTTCGAGGAGCGCCTCGCCACCGGCACCCCCGTCGTCCGCGTCATGACGAACACACCCGCCCTCGTCGACGAGGCCATGTCCGTCATCTCCGCCGGCACCCACGCCACCGCCGACCACCTCACCCACACCGAGGAGATCTTCGGCGCCGTCGGCAAGACGCTCCGCGTCCCCGAGTCCCAGCAGGACGCCTGCACCGCCCTCTCCGGCTCCGGCCCGGCGTACTTCTTCTACCTGGTCGAAGCCATGACGGACGCCGGCATCCTCCTCGGCCTGCCCCGCGACAAGGCCCACGACCTCATCGTCCAGTCCGCGATCGGCGCCGCCACCATGCTCCGCGACAGCGGCGAACACCCGGTCAAGCTCCGCGAGAACGTCACCTCTCCCGCGGGCACGACCATCAATGCCATCCGCGAGCTCGAGAACCACGGCGTACGGGCCGCCCTCATCGCCGCCCTCGAAGCCGCCCGCGATCGCAGCCGCGCACTGGCCTCCGGCAACAACAGCTGACGCCCGGTTCGCCGCCCCCTGCCCACCCGGGGGCGGCAAGCCCACTCCCGCCGTGACCCGCCGGGCGCTACCGAGCAGAAGTCAGCGCGCTATCAGCAGCGGCCGGCAGCAGCCCGATCGCCCGATACGCGGCATCGACCGTCGGCCGGGCCATCGCCCGAGCTCTCTGCGCCCCATCCCGCAGCACCCCTTCCACATAACCAGGATCCGCGCACAACTCCCTGTGCCTTTCCTGCACGGGCCTCAGGACCTCGACGACGGCCTCGGCGGTGTCCTTCTTCAAGACTCCGTACGATTCATATACACCGCTCAGCTCGGATGGGTTCCCACCCGTGCAGGCCGCGAGGATCTCCAGCAGATTCGCGACCCCCGGCCGTGACTCCCTGTCGTAGACGACCTCCTGACCGCTGTCCGTCACGGCCCGCATGACCTTCTTCCGGACGACGTCCGGCTCATCGAGCAGATAGACGATCCCCGGCCCGGAGTCGTCGGACTTCCCCATCTTCGAAGCCGGCTCCTGAAGGTTCATGACCCTCGCGGCCACCTTCGGCACCGTGGACCTGGGCACCACGAACGTATGTCCGTACCTCTGGTTGAACCGCACCGCCAGATCCCGCGACAGCTCCACATGCTGGGCCTGGTCGTCCCCGACCGGCACCTCGTCGGCCCCGTACGCCAGGATGTCCGCCGCCATCAGCACCGGATAGGTCAGCAGCGACAGGCGCACACTCCCGCCGCGGTGCCGCTCGCGGACGGCTTTCTCCTTGTACTGGATCATCCGTCGCATCTCGCCGTCCGTGGCCACGCACTCCAGGAGGTACGACAGCCGCGCGTGCTCATCCACATGACTCTGCACGAACAGGGTGCACAGCTGCGGATCCAGCTCCGACGCCAGCAGCAGTGTCGCCGCCTGTCGGCTCAGCCGCCGCACCCGCGCCGGATCGTGGTCCACGGTCAGCGCGTGCAGGTCGACGACACAGAACAGCGCGTCGGCACGGTGCTGGTCGACGGCGGCCCACTGCCGCATGGCTCCCAGGTAGTTCCCCAGCGTCAGGTGCCCTGTCGGCTTGACCCCGCTGAATACGCGCGTCATCTCTCTCCTCCCGGTTGGGCCAGCCGCCCTCGCCGGCCGGCTGCCCCTCAGGAGTGCTGGAGGGAGACACAGAAACGGCCGCCGAGGCGGCGGCCGTTGAGTGCATACGTGAACTCGGCCGCCGTCAGGCGGCCCACCACTGCTGGGTGCACGTACGCGTTGTCATGAGGCTCAGCGTACGCCTCCAGAGCGCCATGGGGACCGGAGTTGACACGCCCCGGCCCCGTACGTAGTGTTCTCCGAGTTGTCCGACGTGAGCTCCGACTTCGGTCGGTCCCCGGACAGCCATTCCGCAAGTACCAGCCAACACTCGACGACAGTGTTCTGCCGTCGCTTCATTGGCATGCGTATTTACGAAATGAGGAATCCGCGTTCGAAAGGACGCAGCCCCCGATTAGCTCGGGAGCCAGGAATCCGCTAAAGTCTCACTCGTCGGAACGGCCCAACAGCCGGGAAGGCAGCCCCCCTCTGACTGGGAGTCAGGCCCGAAAGGATCTGATAGAGTCGGAAACGCCGGAAAGGGAAACGCGAGAGCGGGAACCTGGAAAGCACCGAGGAAATCGGATCGGAAAACGGTCTGATAGAGTCGGAAACGCAAGACCGAAGGGAAGCCCGGAGGAAAGCCCGCGAGGGTGAGTACAAAGGAAGCGTCCGTTCCTTGAGAACTCAACAGCGTGCCAAAAATCAACGCCAGATATGTTGATACCCCGTCTCCGGCCGATCGGTCGAAGATGAGGTTCCTTTGAAGAAAAACACAGCGAGGACGCTGTGAACCATCGGCTTATTCCGCCGGTGGTTCCGCTCTCGTGATGTGTGCACCCGATTACGGGTAAACATTCACGGAGAGTTTGATCCTGGCTCAGGACGAACGCTGGCGGCGTGCTTAACACATGCAAGTCGAACGATGAACCACTTCGGTGGGGATTAGTGGCGAACGGGTGAGTAACACGTGGGCAATCTGCCCTTCACTCTGGGACAAGCCCTGGAAACGGGGTCTAATACCGGATACCACCACCATGGGCATCTGTGGTGGTTGAAAGCTCCGGCGGTGAAGGATGAGCCCGCGGCCTATCAGCTTGTTGGTGAGGTAATGGCTCACCAAGGCGACGACGGGTAGCCGGCCTGAGAGGGCGACCGGCCACACTGGGACTGAGACACGGCCCAGACTCCTACGGGAGGCAGCAGTGGGGAATATTGCACAATGGGCGAAAGCCTGATGCAGCGACGCCGCGTGAGGGATGACGGCCTTCGGGTTGTAAACCTCTTTCAGCAGGGAAGAAGCGAAAGTGACGGTACCTGCAGAAGAAGCGCCGGCTAACTACGTGCCAGCAGCCGCGGTAATACGTAGGGCGCAAGCGTTGTCCGGAATTATTGGGCGTAAAGAGCTCGTAGGCGGCTTGTCACGTCGGGTGTGAAAGCCCGGGGCTTAACCCCGGGTCTGCATTCGATACGGGCTAGCTAGAGTGTGGTAGGGGAGATCGGAATTCCTGGTGTAGCGGTGAAATGCGCAGATATCAGGAGGAACACCGGTGGCGAAGGCGGATCTCTGGGCCATTACTGACGCTGAGGAGCGAAAGCGTGGGGAGCGAACAGGATTAGATACCCTGGTAGTCCACGCCGTAAACGGTGGGAACTAGGTGTTGGCGACATTCCACGTCGTCGGTGCCGCAGCTAACGCATTAAGTTCCCCGCCTGGGGAGTACGGCCGCAAGGCTAAAACTCAAAGGAATTGACGGGGGCCCGCACAAGCAGCGGAGCATGTGGCTTAATTCGACGCAACGCGAAGAACCTTACCAAGGCTTGACATACACCGGAAACGGCCAGAGATGGTCGCCCCCTTGTGGTCGGTGTACAGGTGGTGCATGGCTGTCGTCAGCTCGTGTCGTGAGATGTTGGGTTAAGTCCCGCAACGAGCGCAACCCTTGTCCTGTGTTGCCAGCAACTCCTTCGGGAGGTTGGGGACTCACAGGAGACCGCCGGGGTCAACTCGGAGGAAGGTGGGGACGACGTCAAGTCATCATGCCCCTTATGTCTTGGGCTGCACACGTGCTACAATGGCCGGTACAATGAGCTGCGATACCGTGAGGTGGAGCGAATCTCAAAAAGCCGGTCTCAGTTCGGATTGGGGTCTGCAACTCGACCCCATGAAGTCGGAGTTGCTAGTAATCGCAGATCAGCATTGCTGCGGTGAATACGTTCCCGGGCCTTGTACACACCGCCCGTCACGTCACGAAAGTCGGTAACACCCGAAGCCGGTGGCCCAACCCCCTTGTGGGGAGGGAGCTGTCGAAGGTGGGACTGGCGATTGGGACGAAGTCGTAACAAGGTAGCCGTACCGGAAGGTGCGGCTGGATCACCTCCTTTCTAAGGAGCACTTCTTACCGGATCCTTCGGGATCAGGTCAGAGGCCACTACGCAGGCAAACGTTCTGCGGTGGTTGCTCAAGGGTGGAACGTTGATTATTCGGCACTCTCAGTCATCTCGGGCTGCAAGTACTGCTCTTCGGAGCGTGGAAAGCTGATCACGAGTGGCGGGGGTGCCGGGCACGCTGTTGGGTGTCTGAGGGCACGGCCGTAAGGTCCTGTCTTCGGGTGCCGGCCCCAGTGAACTCGCCCAGGAGGGCGGGGTGATGGGTGGCTGGTCGTTGTTTGAGAACTGCACAGTGGACGCGAGCATCTGTGGCCAAGTTTTTAAGGGCGCACGGTGGATGCCTTGGCACCAGGAACCGATGAAGGACGTGGGAGGCCACGATAGTCCCCGGGGAGTCGTCAACCAGGCTTTGATCCGGGGGTTTCCGAATGGGGAAACCCGGCAGTCGTCATGGGCTGTCACCCATACCTGAACACATAGGGTATGTGGAGGGAACGCGGGGAAGTGAAACATCTCAGTACCCGCAGGAAGAGAAAACAACCGTGATTCCGGGAGTAGTGGCGAGCGAAACCGGATGAGGCCAAACCGTATACGTGTGAGACCCGGCAGGGGTTGCGTATGCGGGGTTGTGGGATCTCTCTTTCACAGTCTGCCGGCTGTGAGGCGAGTCAGAAACCGTTGATGTAGGCGAAGGACATGCGAAAGGTCCGGCGTAGAGGGTAAGACCCCCGTAGTCGAAACATCAGCGGCTCGTTTGAGAGACACCCAAGTAGCACGGGGCCCGAGAAATCCCGTGTGAATCTGGCGGGACCACCCGCTAAGCCTAAATATTCCCTGGTGACCGATAGCGGATAGTACCGTGAGGGAATGGTGAAAAGTACCGCGGGAGCGGAGTGAAATAGTACCTGAAACCGTGTGCCTACAAGCCGTGGGAGCGTCGCTCACAGAGTTTACTCTGTGGGTCGTGACTGCGTGCCTTTTGAAGAATGAGCCTGCGAGTTTGCGGTGTGTTGCGAGGTTAACCCGAGTGGGGAAGCCGTAGCGAAAGCGAGTCCGAATAGGGCGGTATAGTAGCGCGCTCAAGACCCGAAGCGGAGTGATCTAGCCATGGGCAGGTTGAAGCGGAGGTAAGACTTCGTGGAGGACCGAACCCACCAGGGTTGAAAACCTGGGGGATGACCTGTGGTTAGGGGTGAAAGGCCAATCAAACTCCGTGATAGCTGGTTCTCCCCGAAATGCATTTAGGTGCAGCGTCGTGTGTTTCTTGCCGGAGGTAGAGCACTGGATAGGCGATGGGCCCTACCGGGTTACTGACCTTAGCCAAACTCCGAATGCCGGTAAGTGAGAGCGCGGCAGTGAGACTGTGGGGGATAAGCTCCATGGTCGAGAGGGAAACAGCCCAGAGCATCGACTAAGGCCCCTAAGCGTACGCTAAGTGGGAAAGGATGTGGAGTCGCACAGACAACCAGGAGGTTGGCTTAGAAGCAGCCACCCTTGAAAGAGTGCGTAATAGCTCACTGGTCTAGTGATTCCGCGCCGACAATGTAGCGGGGCTCAAGCGTACCGCCGAAGTCGTGTCATTCCAGCATGAGGGCCAACGCCCGTTGGGATGGGTAGGGGAGCGTCGTCTGCCGGGTGAAGCAGCCGCGGAAGCGAGTTGTGGACGGTTGACGAGTGAGAATGCAGGCATGAGTAGCGATACACACGTGAGAAACGTGTGCGCCGATTGACTAAGGGTTCCTGGGTCAAGCTGATCTGCCCAGGGTAAGTCGGGACCTAAGGCGAGGCCGACAGGCGTAGTCGATGGATAACCGGTTGATATTCCGGTACCCGCTGTGAAGCGTCTAACATCGAACCCATTTATGCTAAGGCCGTGAAGCCGTTCCGGACCCTTCGGGGAATGGAAAGTGGTGGAGCCGCCGAACCACGGTGGTAGTAGGTGAGTGATGGGGTGACGCAGGAAGGTAGTCCATCCCGGGCGGTGGTTGTCCCGGGGTAAGGGTGTAGGACGTCAGGTAGGTAAATCCGCCTGGCAATAGTCTGAGACCTGATGCCGAGCCGATTGTGGTGAAGTGGATGATCCTATGCTGTCGAGAAAAGCCTCTAGCGAGTTTCATGGCGGCCCGTACCCTAAACCGACTCAGGTGGTCAGGTAGAGAATACCGAGGCGTTCGGGTGAACTATGGTTAAGGAACTCGGCAAAATGCCCCCGTAACTTCGGGAGAAGGGGGGCCATCACCGGTGATTGAATTTACTTCATGAGCTGGGGGTGGCCGCAGAGACCAGCGAGAAGCGACTGTTTACTAAAAACACAGGTCCGTGCGAAGCCGTAAGGCGATGTATACGGACTGACGCCTGCCCGGTGCTGGAACGTTAAGGGGACCGGTTAGTCACTCTTCGGGGTGGCGAAGCTGAGAACTTAAGCGCCAGTAAACGGCGGTGGTAACTATAACCATCCTAAGGTAGCGAAATTCCTTGTCGGGTAAGTTCCGACCTGCACGAATGGCGTAACGACTTCTCGACTGTCTCAACCATAGGCCCGGTGAAATTGCACTACGAGTAAAGATGCTCGTTTCGCGCAGCAGGACGGAAAGACCCCGGGACCTTTACTACAGTTTGATATTGGTGTTCGGTTCGGCTTGTGTAGGATAGCTGGGAGACTGTGAACTCTGGACGCCAGTTCAGGGGGAGTCGTCGTTGAAATACCAGTCTGGTCGTGCTGGATGTCTAACCTGGGTCCGTGATCCGGATCAGGGACAGTGTCTGATGGGTAGTTTAACTGGGGCGGTTGCCTCCTAAAGAGTAACGGAGGCGCCCAAAGGTTCCCTCAGCCTGGTTGGCAATCAGGTGTTGAGTGTAAGTGCACAAGGGAGCTTGACTGTGAGACCGACGGGTCGAGCAGGGACGAAAGTCGGGACTAGTGATCCGGCGGTGGCTTGTGGAAGCGCCGTCGCTCAACGGATAAAAGGTACCCCGGGGATAACAGGCTGATCTTCCCCAAGAGTCCATATCGACGGGATGGTTTGGCACCTCGATGTCGGCTCGTCGCATCCTGGGGCTGGAGTCGGTCCCAAGGGTTGGGCTGTTCGCCCATTAAAGCGGTACGCGAGCTGGGTTTAGAACGTCGTGAGACAGTTCGGTCCCTATCCGCTGCGCGCGCAGGAATATTGAGAAGGGCTGTCCCTAGTACGAGAGGACCGGGACGGACGAACCTCTGGTGTGCCAGTTGTCCTGCCAAGGGCATGGCTGGTTGGCTACGTTCGGGAGGGATAACCGCTGAAAGCATCTAAGCGGGAAGCCTGCTTCGAGATGAGTATTCCCACCCCCTTTGAGGGGTTAAGGCTCCCAGTAGACGACTGGGTTGATAGGCCGGATGTGGAAGCCCAGTAATGGGTGGAGCTGACCGGTACTAATAGGCCGAGGGCTTGTCCTCAGTTGCTCGCGTCCACTGTGTTAGTTCTGAGGCAACGACTGTTGCCGGCTTTGAGTAGAACATCCAATTAAAAAGTGTGCTTGTTCGCTCGAAACCATTAGGGTTTCGGTGGTTTTAGCGTGAGGGAAACGCCCGGTTACATTCCGAACCCGGAAGCTAAGCCTTACAGCGCCGATGGTACTGCAGGGGGGACCCTGTGGGAGAGTAGGACGCCGCCGAACAATTTTTGAGAAAGGCCCACACCATACGGTGTGGGCCTTTCTGCGTTTAAGCTCGCAGTCATGCGTTATGACCTGGTCATCTTTGACAACGACGGGGTGCTCGTCGACAGCGAGCCCATCTCCAACAGGCTTCTGGCCGGCTATCTCACCGAGCTGGGGCATCCGACCTCGTACGAGGATTCCCTGCGCGACTACATGGGCTCCGCCATGCACCGCGTACATGATCTGGTGGAGGAGCGGACCGGGCGGCGGCTGCCGGCGGAGTTCGACGATGTCTTTCATGGGCGGGTGTTCGCTGCTTTCGAGCGGGAGTTGGAGCCGGTGCCCGGGGCCGTGACGGTGCTGGAGAAGCTGGCTGCTGACGGGGTGCCGTACTGTGTGGCCTCCTCCGGGAGTCATGAGCGGATTCGGGTGGGGCATCGGACGACCGGACTGGACCGGTGGTTCGAGGACTCGCGGATCTTCAGCTCGCAGGATGTGGGGCGGGGGAAGCCGGCGCCGGATCTGTTCCTGTACGCGGCGGAGCGGATGGGCGTCGCGCCGGCGCGGTGTGTGGTGATCGAGGACAGCCGGCTGGGGGTGCAGGCGGCCGTGGCGGCTGGGATGGACGTGCTCGGATTCACCGCGATGACGCCGGCCGATCGGCTTGCCGGGGCCACTCAACTCTTCTCGGACATGGGGCAGTTGGCTGACCTGCTGGTCTGACATTTGTCACGCCGAGGTCCGGACGATCGGTTCTACTGGCGTCCGGGGGGTCGGTCCGAAGCTGAGGGCATGACGAAGAAGAAGGCGTTTGTGCCGCTCATCATGGACGTGGCGGTGCCGGTCGGGTCGTACTACCTGTTCAAGGACGGGCTCGGGATGAGCACGCTCGCCGCGCTGGGGTGGAGCAGTGTGGTGCCGGCGGTGCGGACCGGGTGGAGTGTGGTCAAGGACCGGACGGTCAACGGGCTGGCCGCGCTCATCCTGTTCGTGAACGTGGTCGGGTTGCTGCTGAGCTTTGTCGCCGGGGATCCACGGCTGATGCTCGTCAAGGACAGCGGGGTCAGCAGTGTGGTCGGGATCGGGATCCTGGTCTCCGTGGCGATGGGCAGGCCGATCATGACCGCCGTCGCGAAGCCGTGGCTGGTGAAGGGGGACGAGAGGCGGGAGGCCGCCTGGAGGCGTCTCCAGAGCGGATCCGAGGACTTCCGGCGGGCCGAGCGGGTGTTCTCCGTGGTGTGGGGTGTGGTGCTGCTCGGTGAGTGTGTGGTGCGGATCGTCGGGGCGTACACCCTGCCCGTGGACACGATGGTGTGGCTGGGCACCGTCATCATGATCGTCGCGATGGCCGGTGGGTTTCTCGTCAGTGGGGCCCTGGCCGCCGGGCCGATGGCGGCCATGCTCGCGGCGGAGGTGTGCGACAAGAGGGCCGAGGGCGAGAAGTGCTCGGTTTCGGCCGCTCCGGAGGCTCCCTTGGCCGCTGTCGCCGAGTGAGAGAAGTAAAGCTGAAGGAAACTCATCTTTGGCGAGATCTACCCACGAGTACGCCGGGGCCCTACGCTCGCCGCCATGACTGATGTGCTGCGGCGTGGCAGGGCCTCGCTGGCGTTCAGCTTCTTCGCGCAGGGCGCGGCCTTCGCTCTGCTGGTGACGCGGATCCCGGCCATTCAGGACCGGTACGGCGTCTCCGACGCGCTGCTGCCCGCCTTTCTCGCCGCGGTACCCATCCTGGCCGGTGTCGGGAGTGTCTCGACCGAGCAGTTGGTGAAGCGGATTCCGCCGAGCCGGGTGCTGCGCTGGGCCCAGCCCGTCGTGCTCCTGGCGCTGCTCGGGGTGGGGGCCGGGGACTCCGTGGTCGAGCTGGGTGTCTCGCTCGCCGCGTTCGGGCTGGCCGTGGGTGCGCTGGACGCCTCGATGAACATGCTCGGGGTAAGCCTTCAGCGGGCGTACGGGCGCAGCATCATGCTGAGTTTCCATGCCGTGTTCAGCCTGGGCGGGATCGTGGGGGCCTCGCTCGCCTGGGTGGGGGCGCACTGGCATCTCGCGTTGTGGGTGTCGTATCTGCCGGTGGTGCTGGTGCTGCTACCGGCCGCGCTGGTGGGGAGTCGGTGGTACGTCGACGCCGCGGACGGATCCGGTGCGGAGGCGGAGGACGAGAAGGCGGGTGGAGGCGGCCAGGGTCTCGCGTTCAAGTTGCTGCTGCCGCTGTGTCTGGTGATGTGCTTCGCGTACATCGGGGACTCGACCGTCTCCAACTGGAGCGCGAAGTATCTCCAGGACGTTCTGGGGAGTTCGGAGCAGCTCGCGACCGTGCCGTACAACGTGTACATGGTGACCACACTGGTCGGGCGGGCCATCGGGGACCTCGGGGTACGGCGGTTCGGGGCCGTGGCCGTCGTACGGTGTGGGGCGTTGGTGGCGGCGGTCGGGTTCGCGGTGGTGGCCGTGGCGCCCGGGCCGTGGGTGGGGATGCTCGGGTTCACGCTGCTGGGGCTGGGGTTGTGTGTGCTGGTGCCGCAGACCTTCGCCGCGGCGGGGCGGTTGTTCCCCGGTGCGTCCGATGCGGCTGTCGCGCGGCTCAATGTCTTCAACTACGTGGGGTTCCTGGTCGGATCGCCGTTGGTGGGGGCGCTGGGGGACCTGTGGAGCTACCGCGGGGCCATGCTCGTACCGATGGTGTTGGTGCTGGTGACGCTCGTGTACGCCCGGTCGTTCGAAACTCAACCGGACCGATACGGTGGCGGGCATGAGCGGCCGCGCACAGCTGATGTGGGACGAGGCAGTAACGGGCTATGACTTCGGTCCGGACCATCCGATGGATCCGGTACGGCTTGCCCTGACCTGGAGGCTTGTTCAGGCCTTCGGGCTTGATCAGGACATGGAGGTCGTGGCGGCGAAGCCGGCGGGGGAGTCGACGCTGCGGCTGGTGCATCGCGAGGACTATGTCGAGGCCGTGAAGGCGGCGTCGGCGGATCCTGGGGCGGCCGACGCGTCGTACGGGCTGGGGACGATGGATGATCCCGCCTTCGCCGGGATGCATGAGGCGTCCGCCTTGATCGCCGGGCAGTCGGTGGGGGCCGCGGAGGCCGTGTGGCGGGGTGAGGCGCTGCATGCGGTGAACTTCGCGGGTGGGTTGCATCATGCGATGCCCGGGGGCGCGTCGGGGTTCTGCATCTACAACGATGCTTCGCTGGCGATCGCGCGGTTGCTGGAGCTCGGGGCGGAGCGGGTCGCCTATGTGGATGTCGATGTGCATCACGGGGACGGGGTGCAGGCGGCGTTCTGGGAGGATCCGCGGGTTCTGACGGTGTCGCTGCATGAGCATCCTCGTACGTTGTTTCCGCAGACCGGGTGGCCGGAGGAGACGGGGGCGGACGGCTCGGCGGAGGGGTCGGCCGTGAATGTGGCGTTGCCGGCGGGGACCGGGGATGCGGGGTGGTTGCGGGCGTTTCATGCGGTGGTGCCTGAGGTGATCGCGGACTTTCGGCCGCAGGTTCTGGTCACTCAGCATGGGGCGGACACGCATTTCGAGGATCCGTTGGCGCATCTGGCTGTGTCGTTGGATGCGCAGCGGGCTGTGCAGGTGGCGTGTCATGAGCTGGCTCATTCGTATGCCGATGGGCGGTGGGTGGCGCTCGGTGGGGGTGGGTACGCGGTGGTGGATGTGGTGCCGCGGTCGTGGACGCACCTGGTGGGGGTTGCTGCGGGGCGGGAGATTTCGCCGGAGGCGGTGATTCCTGAGGGGTGGCGGCAGGAGGTGTTCGCTCGTACTCGGCAGTTGGGGCCCGGGCGGATGACCGATGGGCGGTGGCCGGTGTCCTTTGCGGGGTGGGAGGCGGGGTATGACCCTGCGGACCGGTTGGATCAGGCGGTGTTGGCTGCGCGGCGGGCGGTGTTTCCGTTGCGGGGGTTGTTGGCTTAGGGGGTGTGGGTGGGGGTTCGCGTCTGAGGGGTTTCCGCCCCCGCCGCCCCTACCCGTCCCATCCCCAGGAGCTGCCGCCCCTTCGACCCCGCCGTCCCAAGGGGCTCCGCCCCCTGGACCCCCTGTCGGCCCTCAAGGGGCCTCGTCCTCAAACGCCGGACGGGCTGGAATGCCTGGACCGGCGATGAGACGTGCCGGCCCCTGCGGGCCGGTGTTCTGGGGTGCCGTCCTGTTCTCACGTGTTGGGGCGGCGGCCACGCGTGTCGTCTCCTCCTCGGACGTTACGCCGAGTGTGGGGTGTTCGGGGGTTCTGGGGGTGTGGGGTGGGGGGATGCGTCAGCATCGTTGGGGTGTTGAGTGCTGGGGAAATGCGGGCTCATCTTGTGGCTGCGCGGTTGGCGGGGGTGGTGGCTACTTCGCGGGAGGTGAGTCTGCGGAGTTATCGGTTGTTCGCGGCTCGGGATCCCCGGGTGCTGATCGGGCTGGATCCTCGGGGGGAGTGGGGGGTTCGGGAGCTCGTGGCGTTGATGGCTGAGCGGTGTGGTGTTTCGGGTGATCCTCGGTCCACCGAAGGTCAGGATGTGATCGATCCGGAGCTGACTTTGGCGGCTTTGGACGTGTTTGCGGAACGTGTGGGGGCGGCGGCGCGGGGGCGGATTCCGGTGCTTCTGGGGACCGGGCATCCCCACCGGCTGCTCGGGTTCTACGCCGCTCTGGCGGACGCGCTGTCGGCGGCGGGATGTGCCGTACTCACCCCTGCGCATGGCCACTGTGTCGACATAACGACCCGGTTCGGCCTACGCACGTACAACCTTGGCTACGTACGAGGAGTCGCGCTGGTGCGGGAACCCGACCTGCCGGGCTCCGGTTGTGCGACCGGCGCACACACGCACTCACCACTCCCGGTTCGTACCGTGCTGGCCGCCGCGGCGGAGGCCGGCGGGCCGCTGCCCGGGCTTGTCATCGGGGATCACGGGTGGGTCTGCGGTGCTGGTCAGCTGGGGTTTGAGGCCATTGGGCTGGCCGACACGGATGACCCCGCGTTGTTCGTGGGGGAGGCCGAAGGCGTCGTGTCCGTCGCCGTTCCACTTGATGACGCCGTGCGGTCTGATTACTACAGGCCGCTTACCCGCTACGTACTCAATCGAGCGTGTCTGTCACAGTAGGCCGCCGATGGGTGCACCTCTTCCCCACTTGCATCACCCGCCCCTACATTGGGGAGTGAGCACGCAACGACGAAGAGTCACCGGAAGGGGAAGCCGGTGGCCGTCGAGTGCGGAAGGTTCAGGTGTGTCATGGCTGCAGCTGGCGAGAGGCCTCTGAACGAGGTTCAGTTCCTCACCGTGGCGGAAGTCGCCTCGGTAATGCGAGTGTCGAAGATGACCGTGTACCGGTTGGTGCACAGCGGTCATCTGCCCGCGATTCGGGTGGGGCGGTCCTTCCGCGTCCCCGAGCAAGCGGTTCACGAGTACCTTCGCGAGAGCTATGTGGGGGTGGAAACCGCCTGACGACGTGGTCCGGGGGGACCCTCAGGGCAAGGTCAGGGGTCCCCCTGGCACCTCGATTACGACCTCAGCGCTCGGGCGGGTAGGCTAGCCCCTTGTAGGTCGTATGGGCCCATGGCGCCCAGCACCGAGTGATGAGAAGTGAGCGAGGGTAGTCGTGGGCTCTGTTATCAAGAAGCGGCGCAAGCGGATGGCCAAGAAGAAGCACCGCAAGCTGCTCAAGCGCACGCGCGTTCAGCGTCGTAACAAGAAGTAAGCGGTAGGCCTCAACAGGCTATCGAGCAGTGCGACGCCGCGTAGGCAGCGCGTATGTGGCCCCCCACCACACCTGGTGGGGGGCCACACGCGTATCCCGGCACCGGGGTCCGGCCGGGCGTATGCGGGGCATCCACATGGCCGGCTCTGGTCGTACGTCTGTGGATGCCGTCACTTCGCGCATTGGGCGGTCATCACAGCGCAACATCGACCCGCTAAGTTGGCCGCACAGGGGGAACGCGGCACAGTACGAGGGCTGGAAGGAAGGCGCTGATCTTGGGCAAGGTCGTGCTCGTGACCGGAGTGGCCCGTCAACTGGGGGGCCGGTTCGTACGACGGATCCAGCGTGACCCGGAGGTGGAGCGGGTCGTCGCCGTGGACGCGGTGCCCCCCGAGCATCATCTGGGCGGGGCGGACTTCGTCCAGGCCGACATCCGGCAGCCCGGCATCGCGCGGGTGCTCGCGGAGACGGCGGCCGACACGGTCGTCCACCTGGACGTGACCGCGACCGCGCTGGGCAGCGGTAGCCGGACGCTGGTCAAGGAGACCAACGTCATCGGCACCATGCAGCTGCTGGGCGCCTGCCAGAAGTCGCCGAACGTCAAGCGGCTGGTGGTCAAGTCCAGTACGAACGTCTACGGGTCCGCGCCCCGGGATCCCGCCGTGTTCACCGAGACGACCCCGCCGAAGTCCCTGCCCAGCGGCGGGTTCGCCAAGGACACCGTCGAAGTCGAGGGGTATGTGCGGGGGTTCGCCCGCAGGAGGCCGGACGTCGCGGTGTGTGTGCTGCGGTTCGCCAACATCCTGGGGCCGACCGCGGAGACGCCTCTGGTCTCGTACTTCTCGCTGCCCGTCCTGCCGACGGTGTTCGGCTACGACCCCCGGCTCCAGTTCGTGCACGAGGACGACGTGATCGACGTCCTGCGGATCGCCTCGCACGAGCCGGAGCGGGGCACGCTCAACAGCGGCACCTTCAACATCGCCGGTGACGGCGTGCTGTTGCTGTCGCAGTGCTCACGGCGGCTCGGACGGCCCACCGTGCCCCTTCTGCTGCCCGCCGTCACCTGGGCGGGCTCGCTGGTGCGTACGCTGGGCATGACGGACTTCTCGCCCGAACAGATCCGGCTGCTCACCCATGGCCGGGTCGTGTCGACGGGCCAGATGCGTGACACGCTCGGGTTCCGGCCGAAGTACACGACGGCGGAGACCTTCGCGGACTTCGCCCGCAGCCGGGGCCCCGGGCTCCTGCCCCCGGAGGCCCTTGCGGGGGCCGTCGACCGGATCGCCGCGCTGCCCCTGGCGGGCAGCGGCCACCCCCCGACGACGAGCGCCAACTGAGGAGCGCATCAACGATGGCGGACGCCAAGGTCATTCCGTTCGATGACGACCGGACCCGTGGGAGCGCCGTGCAGCGCCCGGCGCGGCGCCGGAGCGCCGGAGGCCGGCGCAAGGGCACGGAATCCTCGCTGGTCCGCGAGGTCCAGCCTCTGCCCAGCAGGCCGTCCGCGCAGGATGATGTTCCTGTGACACATGAGGAACAGCCGCCCGAGAAGCACCAGGCCGGCGGTGGCCTGGAGCAGCGCATCGCGGGCGGTCTCGCCTTCCTGCGCCGTCGCCTCACCGGTGACTACGAGGTCGACGACTTCGGCTACGACGAGGAGTTGACCGACCAGGTCCTGATGTCCCTGCTGCGGCCGGTGTACGAGAAGTACTTCCGGGTCGAGGTGAAGGGCGTCGAGAACATCCCGTCCGAGGGTGGGGCGCTGATCGTCGCCAACCACTCCGGGACGCTTCCGATGGACGGCCTGATGATGCAGGTCGCCGTCCACGACCACCATCCCGCGGGCCGGCATCTGCGGTTGCTCGCGGCGGACCTGGTGTTCATGCTGCCGGTGGTCAACGAGCTGGCCCGCAAGCTCGGTCACACCCTGGCCTGCGCGGAGGACGCCGAGCGGCTGCTCGCGCAGGGCGAGGTGGTCGGGGTGATGCCGGAGGGCTTCAAGGGCATCGGCAAGCCCTTCAGCGAGCGCTACAAGCTCCAGCGGTTCGGCCGCGGCGGCTTCGTCTCCACGGCGCTGCGGCAGGGCACCCCGATCATCCCCTGCTCGATCGTCGGGGCCGAGGAGATCTACCCGATGATCGGCAACGCCCGGACGCTCGCCCGGGTGCTGGGCTTCCCGTACTTCCCGCTGACGCCGACCTTCCCGTGGCTCGGCCCGCTCGGCGCGGTTCCGCTGCCGACGAAGTGGACGATCCAGTTCGGCGAGCCGATCCTGACGGACGGCTACCCGCCGGAGGCGGCCGAGGACCCGATGCTGATGTTCAACCTCACCGACCAGGTACGGGAGCAGATCCAGCACACGCTGTACAAGCTGTTGGTGCAGCGGCGGTCGGTGTTCTTCTGACGAGGGCAGGGGGCCGGCCCGGGCGAGCCTCGGTCGGCTGAAGCCGACGGACGGAGTCCGGCGCAGCTGTTCGAAGCCTGCGCAGCAGTGCGAGGGCAGCAGACAGGAGGGGCCAAGCTGTTGGTGCAGCGGCGGTCGGTGTTCTTCCAGGCCGTGTTCTTCCAGGCCCGTGTTCTTTCGGTACGACGATGGGGGCGCCCCTCGCAAAGGGGCGCCCCCATCGTCGTACCGCAGAGCTCAGTTCGTGTCCTCGCCCTCGATTCCGAGGCCGGGGAGGAGGCCCGGGAGGAGTGGGGGGACGGTGACGTCGGGTTCGGTGGTCGGGGTGTTGGTGGTCGGCGCCGAGGGGAGGGTGTCCTGCGGCGGGTCGAGCAGGCCGCCGGTGTTGCCGCCGAGCAGGCCGTCGCTCTCGGTGCCGGAGCCGGCCGAGTCGCTGGGGCCGTGACTGCCGGTGCCCTCGCTGTCGGACGAGCCGCCGCTGCCGACGCTGGGCGCCGAGGAACGGCCGGAACCGGTCGACGTGTCGGAGGAGGCGGGGCCGGTGCCCTGACGCTGACCGCCGCCACCGCTCTGGGCGGGGGGCTGCGGGAGCAGGGACTGGAGCGGGGCGACCTCTTCGTCTATGGCGTCGAACACCGACGACACCTGCTGACTGACGTCGCCGAGCTGGACGGGCAGCCGCTCGCGGAGCGCGCCCCAGGCGTCGCGGTGCGAGCGGGAGAAGTTGTCGAGGGCCTGGATGGGGCCCAGGGAGTCCGGGTCGGCCTGGTAGGCCGCGGTGAGCAGCCGGTGGCCCTCGGACGCGTCGTGCTGCATGCCGGACAGGGCGCGGCGGATCTCGCCGAGGGACTCGTGGTCGAGTTGGCCGCCACGGTCCCGCTCCATGAGCCGACGGGCCTCGCTGAGGCGGGTGGAGGCCTGGTCGAGATAGGCCACGCCGCGCTCGTCGTTCCCGTCGGACAGGTAGCTGAGCTTGAAGTCCTCGATGCCGCGCTTGAGGCCGTAGAGCGAGTCGCCGGGCAGCGCGTCCGAGCTGGCGGCGGCGACTCCGCCGAAGGCGCTCGCGGCGACTCCGACGCTCAGTCCGCCCGCGGCCAGGCCCTTGGTGAGCCGGGAGCGTGGCCGGAACTTCCCCAGTGGGCTCGCCCGGTGTGTGCCCCGAGCCCGCGAGGAGCGCTGCTCGGGTACGGAAGGATCCGCCGCCCTGCCTCCGGGTGCCGTGCCCTCCAGCAGCATGGCCTCCATCGCGGCCACCAACTGGGCCCGTTGGACGACCTTGACCTCGGGGTCCAGCTGTGGCTTGGGCAGCTCGCCGAGACACTCCGTGAGGGCCATCAGCCGACCCTGCCCGGTCTGTTCCGCAGCAGCCGGGGACGGTGGTCCTTCGGACTGCTCGGCCGCCGTGCCCCGGTCGGGCTGCTCCTCCAGAGCCTGGGCGAAGGCGTTCGCCCGCCGGTGCGCCGATACGTTCGCGATCACTGGCGGCACCTCCTCTCGTCATGACGGTCGACTCCCCAGGGGGTCCTGAGGGTTGCACGCCCTGACCACAAGCACTCGATCGAGTGATCGAAGTCGGCCAGGGAGTGACCACAGGGAGCCTGCATCCCGCACAACGAGTGGCGCGGCACTTGGGTTACGGACGGCGGATGATCGGATCGGGAAGACAACGGACTTTCACTGACGGCGAGTTGGTGATTACCGAGCGTTCCCTGTCAGCGCGCGTCGTCCGGCAGGAGCCGGGCGAGCGTGCGGACGGCTCGGTACTGAAGGGTCTTGATGGCGCCCTCGTTCTTGCCCATGACACGGGCGGTCTCGGCGACGGAGAGGCCCTGGAGGAAGCGCAGGGTCACGCACTCCTGCTGCTGCGGGTTGAGCCGTCGCACGGCTTCGAGGAGGGCGGCGTTCGACAGGGACTCCAGGACGGAGTCCTCGGGTGAACGTTCGACCTCGTTGGCGTCGAGCATCTCGCCGGTGGTGACTTCCAGCCGGAAGCGGCTCGACTTGAAGTGGTCGGCGACGAGGTTGCGGGCGATGGTCACCAGCCAGGCGCCGAAGTCACGGCCCTGCCAGGTGAAGGTGCCGATCCGGCGCAGGGCGCGCAGGAACGTCTCGCTCGTCAGGTCCTCGGCGGTGGCCTTTCCGCCCACCCGGTAATAGATGTACCGGTAGACGGTGTCGCTGTACTGGTCGTAGAGGCGGCCGAAGGCATCGGCCTCCCCGGCCTGGGCGCGCTCCACGAGATCCATCATGCGGGCGCTGTCGCTGTCGGCGGCGGGGCGGCGGGCGGTGGTTGCGGCACCGGTCGAACGCCCTCGTCTTCCGACGGCGGCGCTGCCGTCGGCGAGCGCGTAGCACGGGCCGACGGGGGTGGTGGCAACGGCGAGGGCAGGGACGGCATACGCGGTGGGGACGAAGCCGCGCAACAGGTCCTGGACCGTTGCGCGCAGCGTAGCCAGGCCCGAGGCGTCAACCCCGACGTGTGGGTACACGGGACTCCCAGAGGCAGAGCTTCCATCACGTGCAGTGCGGAACCGTTCACCCGTCGTAGCGACGGAAGGGGATCCGGATTGCGTCTGAGGAGAATAACGCTTAGTGCAGGCACCGCTACACGCAGTTGCTCAAATCATCGATTACGTCGCTTCTGTAACCGATTGGGAGCCGATCAAGTGCCGTTCAGTGATCGGTTGTTGATCGAAACGGTTCTTGTTCCGTCTGGGTCCGGGGCGTGTTGTGGCCGTGTTCAGCCAACGTGACTGGACAGCGAGGTGTGGGGGTATGACCTGGGGATTGGCCGTCAGCGGCGGCGCTTGTGCAGGGCGATCGCCGCGGCCGTGCCGCCGGCCACCGCGCCGACACCGGCCGCGGCCGGGATGCCGACCTTCGCCGCCTTGCGGCCCGTGCGGTAGTCGCGCAGGCGCCATTCCAGCCGGCGGGCGTGCTTGCGCAGCTTGGAGTCCGGGTTGATGGCGTAGGGGTGGCCGACCAGGGAGAGCATCGGGATGTCGTTGTGCGAGTCGCTGTACGCGGCGCAGCGGGACAGGTCCAGGCCCTCCGCCGCCGCCAGGGCGCGGACGGCCTCCGCCTTCGCGGGGCCGTGCAGCGGTTCGCCGACCAGCTTGCCCGTGTAGACGCCGTCGACCGACTCGGCGACCGTGCCCAGGGCGCCGGTCAGGCCGAGGCGGCGGGCGATCACCTGGGCGATCTCCACCGGTGCCGCTGTGACCAACCACACCTTCTGGCCGGCGTCCAGATGCGCCTGGGCCAGGGCCCGGGTGCCGGGCCAGATGCGCTCGGCCATGTACTCGTCGTAGATCTCCTCGCCGATCGACTGGAGTTCGGCGACGCGGTGGCCCTGGACGATGGAGAGCGCGGAGTCGCGCGCCTCCTGCATGTGCTCGGGGTCCTCGAAGCCGGCGAGGCGGAACCACGCCTGCTGCCAGGCGAACTTCGCGAGGTCACGGGTCTCGAAGAACTTCCGCTTGTACAGGCCCCGGCCGAAGTGGAACAGGGAGGCGCCCTGCATGACGGTGTTGTCCAGGTCGAAGAAGGCGGCGGCATGCGCGTCGCCCTGTACCGGGAACTCCGGTTCCTCACCGGAGACGGATACGTCCTGCGAGGACTTGCGGGCTGCCTCCGCCGAGGCCTCGCCTGCCAACACACTGCGCGCCGTTGCGGAGCGCCTACGGGGGGTGAGCCATCCGAGAGCGGCCATGGCGTGAGCATAGCCAGTTTGTTCGGTGGTTCCGGAGTCGAGAGGTTTGGAGGATGTGAACTCTCCGCGGCCGAGCCGTTAAACAGGCGGGAGAATGGCCGGCATGACCCCCATCTTCCGGCGCAAAGCCCCTCGGACCCCACAGGACCGGCTGGTCACTCTGATCCGCAAGCCCGGCTGTCATCTGTGTGACGACGCACAGGCGGTGGTGGAGAAGGTCTGCGGTGAGCTGGGCGTTCCCTGGGAGGGGAAGGACATCACCGAGGACCCCCGCCTGCACGACCAGTACTGGGAGCAGATTCCCGTCGTCCTGGTCGACGGGGAGCAGCACACTTTCTGGCGTGTGAACGAGGAGCGGTTGCGCAAAGCCTTGGCTTAGGATCGACGGCGAGTTGGTCTCGGGGGCGGGGATCGTAGAGGAGAGTGTGCGGTTTTGCCCCCAAGAGAAGAGGAACGATGGTGCCCGTGCGCCGGTTCCGTATCAGTGCGCCGGGGGTGCGTGACCCCGGTCACGTTGGCCGGGCAAAACGGACACCATCTTTGTGCACGCGTTCACAAAGACATAGCCTGCATTCGACGGGGCGGTCTGGGGACATACGACCGCCAACAGCCCCGCTCTACCCGCAGGAGCACCGTGGCAACTGGCCGAACTCACCGACCGGCGACCCGTAGCCGAGGGATTCCCGAGGCCACCGTCGCCCGTCTTCCGCTGTACCTCCGTGCCCTGACCGCGTTGTCGGAGCGCTCGGTCCCCACCGTCTCCTCCGAGGAGCTCGCGGCCGCCGCGGGGGTCAACTCCGCGAAGCTGCGCAAGGACTTCTCCTACCTCGGCTCCTACGGGACGCGTGGTGTGGGCTACGACGTGGAGTATCTCGTCTACCAGATCTCCCGCGAACTCGGCCTGACCCAGGACTGGCCGGTCGTGATCGTCGGTATAGGAAACCTCGGCGCCGCCCTCGCCAACTACGGCGGGTTCGCTTCCCGCGGTTTCCGGGTCGCCGCGCTCATCGACGCCGATCCGGCGATGGCCGGGAAGCCCGTCGCGGGGATTCCGGTGCAGCACACCGACGAGCTCGAGAAGATCATCGACGACAACGGTGTGTCCATCGGTGTCATCGCGACGCCCGCCGGCGCCGCCCAGCAGGTCTGCGACCGGCTCGTGGCCGCCGGGGTCACCTCCATCCTGAACTTCGCGCCGACCGTGCTGTCCGTCCCGGACGGCGTCGACGTGCGCAAGGTCGACCTCTCCATCGAGCTTCAGATCCTCGCCTTCCACGAGCAGCGCAAGGCCGGCGAGGAGGCCGCCGCGGCCGCAGCCGACGGAGCGGGGCCGGTCGCCACCACGCGCGGCGAGTCCGAGTCCGCCGACAAAGGGCCCGACGGGGACGTACCCGCCGTGATGCCGGCATGAGTCTCCTCGTCGTCGGGCTGAGCCACCGCAGCGCCCCGGTCAGCGTGCTGGAGCGGGCCTCGCTGAGCGCGGACGCCCAGATCAAGCTGCTCCAGGACACGGTCGCCGCCGAGCCGGCCGCCGAGGCCGCGGTGCTCGCCACCTGCAACCGCATCGAGCTGTACGCCGACGTGGACAAGTTCCACGCGGGTGTCGCCGAGCTGTCCACGCTGCTCGCCCAGCACAGCGGGGTCGGGCTGGACGAGCTCACTCCCTATCTCTACGTGCACTACGAGGACCGGGCCGTCCACCATCTGTTCTCCGTGGCCTGCGGGCTCGACTCGATGGTCGTCGGTGAGGGGCAGATCCTCGGGCAGATCAAGGACTCGCTGGCCAGGGCGCAGGAGCTGCACAGTGCCGGGCGGCTGTTGAACGATCTGTTCCAGCAGGCGCTGCGGGTCGGCAAGCGGGCGCACTCCGAGACCGGGATCGACCGGGCGGGGCAGTCGCTGGTCACGTTCGGCCTGGAGCAGCTGGCCCTGGGCGGCGACGTCCAGGACTGGGCGCGCGGCAAGAAGGCCCTCGTCATCGGCGCCGGGTCCATGTCCTCGCTGGCCGCGGCCACGCTGGCGCGTGCGGGCGTCTCGCGGATCGTCATCGCCAACCGCACCGCGGACCGGGCCGAGCGCCTCGCGGAGATCCTCAACGAGGGCGCGTCCGAGTCGGGCGTGGCGGCTCGTGCCGTGTCGATGGACGCGGTGCCGGGTGAACTGACACGTGCCGATGTGGTGGTGTCCTGTACCGGGGCGACCGGGCTGGTCCTGACGGCGGAAGCGGTCGCTACAGCTGTGTCGGGGCGGGTCGGTGTCGACGGTCCCGATGCTGGTGGCCGAGGGCCGGACGCGCAGCCCGGCGCCGGCGGAGGGCCGTCCCTCCGGGGACCGGGTGCCGCCCAGGCGGTACGACCGGCCGCGGCCGGGGCGGAGCACGACGGCGAGTGTCCGCTCGACCTTCCCGCCATGCAGGCGACCGCCGGTTTCTCCGTGCTCGGGGAAGCGGCTGTGGCCGGGATGGCCGCCGCCGATCTGGAACAGCACGCGGCCTGGGTGGACAACGCGCCGCGGCCGCAGAGTTCGGCCCCGGCCGCAGTCGTCACCGGATTCGACCCCGCCCAGGAGACCGAGGCCATCGCCGCGCTCGCGGCCGCCGCGGCCACCGTCGGACGGATTCCCGAACGGCGTAGGCCCGAGCCCGTCGCCGAGATCCCGCGGCCGCGGCCCGTGCTCTTTCTGCTCGACCTCGCCATGCCCCGTGACATCGACGGCGCCGCGCACCGGCTCGCCGGGGTTCGGCTCGTCGACATCGAGTCGCTGGCGGACGCCTCCGCCGACGCTCCGATGGCGGCGGACGTCGACCAGGTGCGCCGTATCGTCGGCGACGAGGTCGCCGCCTTCGGGGCGGCGCAGCGGGCCGCGCACATCACGCCGACCGTGGTCGCGCTGCGCACCATGGCCGCCGATGTCGTCGCGAACGAGATCGCGCGGCTGGACGGACGGCTGCCCGAACTCGACGACAAGCAGCGCGGCGAGATCACCCAGGCCGTGCGGCGCGTGGTCGACAAGCTGCTGCACGCGCCGACCGTACGGGTCAAGCAGCTCGCGGCCGAGCCCGGCGGCGCCGGGTACGCGGACGCGCTGCGCACCCTGTTCGATCTCGACCCCGAGACGGTGGCCGCCGTCTCCCGTGCCGAGGACAGCACAGAGAAGAACGGCAAGAACCGAGGGCCGGCATGACTCATAAGGCATTGAGGCTCGGGACCAGGCGGAGCAAACTCGCCATGGCCCAGTCCGGGCAGGTGGCGGACGCCGTGAGCCAGGTGACCGGTCGGCCCGTCGAGCTCGTCGAGATCACCACGTACGGCGATGTCTCGCGCGAGCAGCTCGCACAGATCGGCGGCACCGGGGTCTTCGTGACCGCGCTGCGGGAGGCGCTCCTCAAAGGCGAGGTCGACTTCGCGGTGCACTCACTGAAGGACCTGCCCACCGGGCAGCCCGACGAACTGGCGCTCGCCGCCGTCCCCGAGCGCGAGGACCCGCGCGACGTCATCGTCGCCCGCGACGCGCTGAAGTTCACCGACCTGCCGCGCGGTGCGCGCATCGGTACGGGTTCGCCGCGGCGCATGGCCCAGCTGAACGCGTACGCACGCGGCCACGGGCTGGACATCGAAACGGTACCGATCCGCGGGAACGTGGATACACGCATCGGATATGTGCGGGACGGTGAACTGGATGCCGTCGTACTGGCCGCGGCCGGACTCAATCGGATCGGTCGTGGTGATGAAGTGACTGATTTCCTATCGGTCGACACGGTTTTGCCCGCTCCCGGCCAGGGAGCACTCGCGATCGAGTGTGCCGCGGACAACGCGGACCTGATCGCAGCGCTCGGTGAACTCGACGACCCGTTCACACGGGTCGCCGTGACCGCCGAGCGGTCACTGCTCGCCGCCCTGGAGGCCGGTTGCAGCGCACCTGTGGGTGCGTTGGCCGACCTGTTGGCCGACGGGCAGATTGTCAAGGAAATGCGCCTGCGCGGCATAGTCGGCACGACCGACGGCACGCGTACGGTGCAGCTGTCCACCACCGGTCCCGTGCCCGAGACGTACGACCAAGCAATGGCGCTCGGCCGTGAACTAGCGGCCGAGATGCTTGCCCAGGGCGCGGCCGGTCTGATGGGGGAGCGAGCACAGTGAGCCCCACCACCCTTCCCGTCGCCGGTCCTGAACACGGGCACGTCACCTTCCTCGGTGCCGGACCCGGGGATCCGGGACTACTTACTCTGCGCGCCGTCGAGGCACTGGCAACCGCGGACGTTCTCGTCGCCGGGCACGAAGTGCTCGACGTCGTACGTACGCATGCCAGGTCCGGTGTCGCCGTGGTGAACACGGATGCGGATCCCGCGGGTCGCCCCGCGGATCTTTCCTCCGGTCCCACGCCGGGCACAGGCGCGCCTCAACTAACGGTTGTTGACGGCGCGTCAACAACCGCTGGCGTCCCCGCCGTGCGGGATGCCGCACATCTTGTCATGGAGGCCGCGCGGGGCGGCAGGCGGGTCGTACGTGCGGTGTCCGGGGACCCCGGACTCGACGCGTACGCCGCCGAGGAGATGCTGGCCTGCGCCCGCGCGGGGGTGCCTTTCGAGGTCGTTCCCGGTGTCGCAGCCGCCGTCGGCGTGCCCGCCTACGCCGGTGTGCCGCTGCGGGACGCGCAGGGGGCCGACGTCCGGTTCGTGGACGCGCGGACCGCGTCCGACCGGTGCTGGACGGAGGTGGGGGCCTCGGACGGGACGGTCGTTGTGTCGACGACCCTCGACTCCATGGCCGCCGCCGCCGGCGAACTCGTCGCCGCCGGCCGTAAGCCCGACACGCCGTTGACCGTGACCGTCGCCGGGACCACCACGCGGCAGCGGACCTGGACCGCCACGCTCGGCACCATCGCGCAGACGCTGAAGCAGGCGAAGGTGCTGCCGTCCCCGGACGGGGCCCGGCCGGTGATAGCCGTGGTCGGCGAGCGGTCCGCCACGGCTCAGCGTGAGCAGCTCTCGTGGTTCGAGTCCAAGCCGCTGTTCGGCTGGAAGGTGCTCGTGCCGCGCACCAAGGAGCAGGCGGCCTCGCTCTCCGACCAGCTGCGGTCCTACGGGGCCGTGCCGCACGAGGTGCCGACCATCGCCGTCGAGCCGCCGCGGACGCCCCAGCAGATGGAGCGGGCGGTCAAGGGGCTGGTGACCGGGCGG
Organism: Streptomyces lincolnensis; assembly: GCF_001685355.1. Classification (GTDB taxonomy): domain Bacteria; phylum Actinomycetota; class Actinomycetes; order Streptomycetales; family Streptomycetaceae; genus Streptomyces; species Streptomyces lincolnensis. The sequence continues at coordinate 5,785,905 of NZ_CP016438.1, forward strand.
TACGAGTGGATCGCCTTCACCTCGGTGAACGCGGTGAAGGCCGTTCGCGAGAAGTTCGAGGAGTACGGGCTCGACGCTCGGGCCTTCGCCGGGATCAAGGTCGCGGCGGTCGGGGAGCAGACCGCCAAGGCGCTCGTCGCGTTCGGTGTGAAGCCGGATCTGGTGCCGAGCGGGGAGCAGTCGGCTGCGGGGTTGCTGGAGGACTGGCCTCCGTATGATCCCGTATTCGATCCCATCGACCGGGTTTTCCTGCCTCGGGCCGATATCGCCACGGAGACCCTGGTCGCCGGGCTGATCGAGCTCGGGTGGGAGGTCGACGACGTCACCGCCTATCGGACCGTGCGGGCTTCGCCGCCGCCGGCCGAGACCCGGGAGGCGATCAAGGGGGGTGGCTTCGACGCCGTTCTCTTCACCTCGTCGAGCACGGTGCGGAACCTGGTGGGTATCGCCGGGAAGCCGCACAACGTGACCGTGATCGCCTGTATCGGGCCCGCCACGGCGAAGACTGCTGAGGAGCATGGACTGCGGGTGGATGTGATGGCTCCTGAGCCGTCCGTGCACAAGTTGGCCGAGGCGTTGGCCGACTTCGGGTCTCGGCGGCGGGCGGCTGCTGTTGAGGCCGGGGATCCCGTTACTCGGCCGAGTGAGCGGCGGCCGGGGGCTCGGCGGCGGCGGACCACCACCTGAGGGTGGGCCGAGTGTGTGGGTGCCGGGCCGGGTGTGGGCCCCGGTGTGTGGGTCGGCTCGGGTGTGTGGGTCGGCTCGGGTGTGTGGGTCGGCTTTCGGCTCTGGGCTAGGCCGGCGGCACCGTGTGGCCGTAGCGGAGGAGGTTCTGCGGGTCGTACGTCGACTTTGTGTGGCGTAGGCGGTCGTAGACCTCCGGGGTCCAGGCTCGGGCCCGGTCGGAATCGTCGCCCGGGGTGCCGTGCAGGTTGACCATGGTGCGGCCCGTGCCGTACGGGGCCATGGCCGTGTTCAGGGCGGTCGTGGCCCGTTCCACGGCCTCGGCCATGGGGGGTGCCGCCAGGACGCCCACCGCCTCCAGGAGGTAGGCGGCGTCCCGGGCGCAGACCGCGTCCTCCGTGGCCGCCGGGCGGGAGAGCGCGCCGCCCATGTGGCGGATCTCCACCAGGAGGAGCGGGACGTCGGGGACCTGCGGGCCCACCTGGTCGAGGAACGCCCGGATCGCTTCCGGTGGCAGGTCCCGGAGCAGGGCGCAGGACTCTCGGGCGGGGAGGGGATCCTGGGGGTCCATGTAGATGCGGTCGACCGCCGCGTACTCCATGTCCTCGACCGTGTCGATCGCTACGGGGGCCGCTGCGCGGAGGGGGGCCAGCAGGGTTTCGCCCTCCTGTGTGTCGCCCGTCCACGCGAGGCAGACCCTTGCCCAGAAGCCGCCTCGGAAGGGTTCGGGGATCTCCGGGAACGGGGGGAGGCGGAGCAGACTGAAGGTGCTGTTCATCTCCGGGGGGACGGTTCTCGTCCAGTCCGCCCAGGTGGTGAGGAGGGCTTCGGCGTGCTCGCCCTCGGTGTAGATGCCGCCGCCGAGTACGCGGGGCAGGGGGAGCAGGTCGCAGGTCAGCTCGGTGACTATGCCTACGTTGCCCTTGCCGCCCCTGAGGGCCCAGAAGAGGTCGGGGTCCGTGGTGCTGTCCGTGTGGTGGAGGGTGCCGTCGGGGGTGACGACCTCGAAGGAGCGGACCAGGTCGGCGGCGTAGCCGTAGGTTCGGCCCAGGACGGGGAGGCCGCCGCCGAGGGTGTAGCCGACGACTCCGGCGTCCGTGGAGGAGCCGTTGAGGGTGGCCAGGCCGTGGGGGGTGGCCTTGTCCAGGACGTGGCGCCACTTCGCGCCCGCGGCGATGGTGGCGGTGCGGGCTGTCTCGTCTATGCGTACGTCCGTCATGCGGGACGTGGTGATCAGTAGGCCCTGTTCTATGGGGTAGTTCGCGCCGTGGCCGGTGGCCTGGACGGCGACGGGGGTGTGGGTGGCCGAGGCCCAGCGCAGGGCCGTGACTATGTCGGCCGTGTCTGTCGCGCCGACGACCACGTCCGGGGTGTGCAGGGCGGCCAGGTTGAAGCCGGTGACCTCGTCGGCGTAGCCGTCCTCGCCGGGGTGGAGGACTGGGCCGTGGATGTCGGAGAGGGGGGTGTGAGGGGGGTGGGTGGCGGTCATTTTGTCCTCCCGGGGCGCCGGGGTGTTGGTTCTTTCAGCTTGGACCTCGGTGGGGGGTGGCGCATGTGGGGGCGTGCGATGCCTGCGGCGCGCTGTGCGGGTTCGGTGGGGGTTTCTGTAGCGCCCACGGTTGTGTGGTGGGTCGGGGCCGGGGCGGGGGGTGTCCGTCCTCGGTCCGGCGGTGCTGTGTCTTCTAGCTGTGCTGCGTGTTGGACGCCGGACGCTGCGGGCGGACACCCCCCGCCCCGTCCCCTTACCGCCGTGGGCGGCTGAGACGCCCACGGCCCGGAGGGTGCCTCATGCCTGACGGCGACTTCCGCTTTTCAGGGGCGCGGGGAACTGCGCGACCAGCCACGATGGACCCGCAGTCGCCATACGACCGAACAAGGCACCCCAGACGGCGAGACCTGCACGTCCGACTCACGGCAACCGCACCCCACGAGGCGCGCGTCCCGGCCGACGAGGCGTCGGCAAAGGGGGGCCCGGGGCGGGCGTAGCGTAGGTGGTATGACGACGTACGGTTCCTTTCCCGGTACGCGGCCGCGGCGGTTGCGGGTCAGTCCTGTGATGCGGCGGATGGTCGCGGAGACGAGGCTGCATCCGGCTGATTTCATCCTTCCGGCGTTTGTGCGGGAGGGCGTGTCGGAGCCGGTGCCGATCGCTGCGATGCCCGGGGTGGTGCAGCACACGCGGGAGACGTTGAAGAAGGCGGCGGCGGAGGCTGTGGCCGCGGGGGTTTCCGGGATCATGTTGTTCGGGGTACCGGAGGAGGACAAGAAGGATGGGGTCGGGACGGCGGGGACCGATCCCGAGGGGATTCTTCAGGTCGCGATCCGGGACGTGCGGGCGGAGGTCGGGGACGAGCTGTTGGTGATGTCCGATCTGTGTCTGGACGAGACGACGGATCACGGGCACTGCGGGGTGCTGGACGCCGAGGGGCGGGTCGACAACGACGCCACTCTGGAGCGGTACGCCGAGATGGCGCAGGTGCAGGCGGATGCCGGGGCGCATGTGGTGGGGCCCAGCGGGATGATGGACGGGCAGATCGGCGTGGTGCGAGATGCTCTCGATCAGATCGGGCGGGAGGACGTGGCGATTCTTGCTTACACGGCCAAGTACGCGTCCGCGTTCTACGGGCCCTTCCGGGAGGCTGTGGGGTCCTCTTTGAAGGGGGACCGGAAGACCTACCAGCAGGATCCCGCGAACGTGCGGGAGTCGCTGCGGGAGTTGGCGCTCGATCTGGAGGAGGGCGCCGACATGGTGATGGTCAAGCCGGCCGGGCCCTATCTGGATGTGCTGGCGCGTGTCGCCGACGCGGTGGACGTGCCGGTTGCCGCGTATCAGATCTCGGGTGAGTACTCGATGATCGAGGCCGCCGCGGAGAAGGGCTGGATCGACCGGGACCGGGCGATCCTGGAGGCGCTGACCGGTATCAAGCGGGCCGGTGCGCAGAACATCCTGACCTACTGGGCCACCGAGGTGGCGCAGAAGCTGCGTTAGGGCAGTTCCGGCGGGCGCGGCTTCTCGGTGTTGTGAGGGGCCGGGGATCTCAGGCTCGTGGCGGACGGGCCCTCGTCCCGCAGGCCCTCGCCGTCCTCGCACCCGGTGAGGGTGAGTGCCGCGAGGGCCGCCGCGGTGGCGGCGAGCAGTCGGAGGCGGGCGGGGCGTGCGGGCATGGGGTGGGCCTCTCGGTGGGCGGCAGTGGTGGCTCCACCCTGGGTGGTGGGGTGGGCCGGTCGCCACCGTTGGGGGCGGATTCGGGACGGCGTGGCCGTTCCTTCCGCTGTGACCTGCGGTGATGTCGTGTCCCGGGGTGGTGGGTCGGGACGCGGGACGGTGTTGTTCGGGGTTGGGCAGCTTCAAGTGGCACTGGGCGTTAGGTTGTTGGCCCATGGTTGTCAGTTGAATGACTGGAGACGCCGATGTCCGGTGACGCCCTCAGCCTTGACCCCGCCGAGCTGAGAAGGAGGATCGACACCACCAAGGCGCACCCCGCGCGCGTCTACGACGTCTTCCTCGGCGGCAAGGACAACTATCCCGTCGACCGGGCGGCCGCAGCCGCCGCGCTCGCCGCCAATCCGCGCGGCTATCTCGACGTACGCCACAACCGGGACTTCCTGCGGCGGGCCGTCACCTCCCTGGCGCGTGAGGACGGGATCCGGCAGTTCCTCGACATCGGGACCGGGCTGCCGACCGCGGAGAACGTGCATCAGATCGCGCAGCGGATCATCCCCGACTCGCGGGTCGTGTACGTCGACAACGATCCGGTGGTACTGGCGCACGCGCGGGCCCTGCTCACCAGTGGGCCCGAGGGGCGGACCGACTACATCGACGCCGATTTCAGGAATCCGGCGCAGATCCTGGAGCAGGCCGCCAAGACGCTGGATCTTGATCAGCCTGTGGCGTTGTGCCTGGTCGCCCTCCTGCACTTCATGGAGGACGAGGAGGCCTATCCGATCGTGCGGGAGCTGGTGGAGGCGCTGCCGTCCGGGAGCCGGCTGGTGCTGAGCCATCTGACCGAGGATCTGAATCCCGAGAACATCCGGGCCGTGCAGCGTACGTACACCGAGCGTGGGTTCACCTTCGTGCTGCGGTCGGCGGCGGAGGTGGAGCGGTTCTTCACCGAGAGCGCTCTTGAGGTCGTGGAGCCCGGGGTCGTACCGGCGCACCGGTGGCGGGGCGACAACGCGGCGCCCGTGCCCGAGCAGCCGGAGAGCTCGTATCTCGCGACCCTCGATGACATCGAGAAGGTGCGGTACGCCGACATCAACGACGTGACGGATGCCGACATCAATGTCTACGCGGCGGTGGGGAAGAGGGGTTAGGGGCGTCTCCAGGGGCTTGGGGGTTTCGGGCGTTCGTATGTCGGAATGTTGTTTGTAGGTGGCATGTATGTCTCTAGGCTGCGCATGAGTCGCCTGTGCGGCGTAGCCGAAGGAGTCGTGTCATGACCGTCGTCGAGTCTCTGGCTGTTCCTGTTCCGCCGTTGGCCGGGCGGGCCCGGGCGATCGGGGGGTCGCCCGTGCGGGACATCCTCGCCGTGACCGCCCGGCCCGAGGTCATCAACTTCGCGGGCGGGCTGCCGGCGCCGGAGTTCTTCGATCAGGAGGGCATCGCGGCCGCCTTCCGTGACGTACTCGCCGAGATGCCCGCGCGGGCCCTCCAGTACGCGCCGACGGAGGGGGAGCCGGAGCTGCGGGGTGCGCTCGCCGAGCGGATGACCGGGCGGGGGCTGGCCAGTGGGGACGGGGATGTGCTCGTCACCACCGGTTCGCAGCAGGCTCTGTCGTTGATCGCGACAGCGCTGCTGGAGCCCGGGGACACGGTCCTGGTGGAGAGTCCCTGCTACCTGGCGGCCCTCCAGGCCTTCGGTTTCGCCGGTGCTCGGGTGGTCGCCGTGCCGGGGGACGAGGACGGGATCGATCCCGTGGCGCTGGAGGATCTGGTGGTGCGGGAGCGGCCCAAGCTGCTGTACACCGTGCCGACCTTCCAGAACCCGACCGGGCGGACGCTGTCCGCCGAGCGGCGGGGCGCGGTGGCGTCGGTCGCGGCCCGGCGGGGGCTGTGGATCGTCGAGGACGATCCGTACGGCGAACTGCGCTTCGAGGGGGAGCGGGTGCCGTGGATCGCCTCGTGGGAGGAAGCGCGTGACCGGGTGGTTCTGCTCGGGTCCTTCTCCAAGGTCATGGCTCCCGGGCTGAGGCTGGGCTGGCTGCGGGCGCCGGGTGAACTGCTGCGGGCCTGCGTCGTCGCCAAGCAGGCGGCCGATCTGCACACCCCGACCGTCAACCAGCTCGCCGCGGCGCGGTACCTGGCCGACCGGGATCTGGACGCCCATGTCCGGCGGGTGGCCGGGGCCTATCGGGAGCGCCGGGACGCCATGGTGGCCGGGCTGCCGGGTGTCCTGCCCGACGGGTCCACCTGGACGCGGCCCGAGGGCGGGATGTTCCTGTGGGCGCGGCTGCCTTCGTCGTACGACACGACCGCGCTGCTGCGGCAGGTGGTGCGGCGCGATGTGGCGTACGTGCCGGGCGCGCCCTTCTTCGCTGGGGAGCCCGACCGGTCGACCATGCGCCTGTGCTTCGTGACGCAGACACCCGAGGAGATCGGGGAAGGGCTGCGGCGGCTGGGGGAGGGACTGGCGGAGGCCTAGGACCAAAGGCCGAAGGGGGCTCCTGCCGTGGATTGTGGGAGAGGACGTCGGGGGCGCCTACGTTGTGAGGTATGCCCGATGACGCAGTGGAATTCGATCTCGACGCCTACCTCAAGCGGATCGGTTGGGAGGGGGAGCGGCGGGCCGATCTGGTGACGCTGAAGGGGGTGCATCTGGCGCATGTGCGGGGCATCCCCTTCGAGAATCTGGAGGCTCTCAGTGGCAGGGCGCCGTCTCTCGGTCCCGCTGATCTGATGGCCAAGCTCGTCCACGGGTGGCGTGGTGGTTACTGCTACGAGCACAACACGCTGTTCTCGCTCGCCCTGGACGCCCTCGGGTTCCGGGTGAAGGCGCTGCTGACCGCACGGGTCGTCCTGGGCGCCAAGACGATGGAGAGCCGGCCGCGCACCCACATGGCACTGCTCGTCGAGGTGCCGGGGGATCCGCGGCCGTATCTCGCCGATGTCGGGTTCGGCGCGACCGGGGCGTTGCTGGAGCCGGTGCCGCTGGTCGCCGGTGCCGAGTTCCGGGATGCCGGGCGGCTCCATCGGCTGGTGCACGTGCCGCATCACGGGCCGTTGGAGATGTGGGTGCTGGAGGCCCATGACTCGGGTGTCGGGGGCTGGGTGGCGCAGTACGCGTTCACCCTGGAGCCGTTCGAGAAGTCCGACTTCGAGGTCATCAACTGGCATGTCGCGACGAATCCGCGGTCGCCCTTCGCGCAGAGCCTGTACGTCCAGCACCTCAGCGGCGAGCGGCATCTGTTGCTGCACGGCCGTCTCCTCATCGAGACGCGGGTCGACGACGGGAGAGTGAGGGAGCGGCAGGTGGCGGACGCGGCCGAGGTGCGGCGGCTGTTGGAGGAGGAGTTCGGGGTCGTGGCCCCGCCGGGGGCGGTTCTGTAGGGGCGGGGCCGGTCAGTCGCTCCCGGGGGCGGTCAGTCCCACCAGAAGTGCCAGGCGGGCCGGCCGACGAGCCGGCGCTCGGCATACTCGGCCAGGGTCGTGTCGCTGCCCTGCCAGATGATGTCCGGGCAGAAGGCGAAGTGCTCGGCGGCGAGGGCCTGGGCGTCGGACAGGGTGGTGGGCGGGGCCGCGACGGACACCAGCAGGTGGTCGAAGCCGAGCGCCACGACCCGTATGCCGTAGCGGTCCTCCCAGGAACGCAGGACCGCCGAGATACGGGCGGTGTCGCCCTCGTGGTTCATCGGGCCCGTCCAGCCGATCGCCGTGGGGATGTCGGCGCTGCGGCGGGCGGGGACGAGGGCGAGGCGGGGATCCTTGAGCGGGCCGCCCGCCAGGAGGGAGTCGGCGATCTCGGCGGCCACGGTGTCCGGGTCGTCGTCCTCGGCGGCTTCGGGCTCCTCGGCCAGGCCGGGCCACTCCTCGCCCTCCGCGGCGGACGCCTCCCACAGGTCGGCCAGCACCTCCTCGGCGTCGTGATCCCCGGGGTAGGACATCTCGCCGGGCATCAAGTCCCAGCCCTCCGGGGCGCCTTGGGAACCGTCGGCCTCGATCGTCACCGGCAGCAGGCCGAGCGCGCGGGGGGCGTGCCGCAGGGCGTCCCAGGTGCCGGGGGCGGCCAGGTCGTCGGCCAGCCACAGCAGCGGCTCGTGCCACGGGCCCTCGTCCGTCGTGTCGATCAGCCGGCCGGGCGGGAGTGCGAGACCGAGGGACGCGAGCCTCGGCAGCGGGTTCGGAAGTGTCGCCATGCCGGTGACTGTAGGGGCAGCCACTGACAACGGGTCCGGGGTGCCGCCGGAGCTCGCGCGGGAACGGCCGAGGCCGCCCCCGCCCCGGCCGTCACAGACGCTCGGGCGTCCTGATGCTCAGCAGCGACATGCCCTTGTGGAGGGTGCGGGCCGTCATGTCGCACAGGAACAGGCGGTTCTCCACGACGTCCTGCGCGGGGCGCGGCCTGATCACCGGGCACTGGTCGTAGAACGTCGTGAACAGCGACGCCAGTTGGTACAGGTAGGCGGCCACCTTGTGGGGTGCGTACTCCGCCGTCGCCTCGAAGACCGCGGTGCCGAACGCGTCCAGGTGCAGGCCCAACGCGCGCTCCGCCGGGGCCAGTTCGAGCTCCGGGTGCGGTGTCGGGGCCGCGTCCTCCGCCTTGCGCAGGATCGACCTGATCCGGGCGTAGGCGTACTGGAGGTACACGCTCGTGTCGCCGTTCAGCGAGACCATCTGGTCCAGGTCGAACTTGTAGTCCCGGCTCGGCGAGGTCGACAGGTCCGCGTACTTCACGGCGCCGATGCCGACGTACCGGCCGTTCTCGGCGATCTCCTCCTCGGTCAGGCCCGCCTTCTCGGCCTTCTCCCGGACGACCGCCGTGGCCCGCTCGACGGCCTCGTCGAGCAGGTCCTCCAGCTTCACCGTCTCGCCCTCACGGGTCTTGAACGGCTTGCCGTCCGCGCCGAGCACCGTGCCGTAGCCCATGTTGTGCGCGGTGACCTCGTCGCTGAGCCAGCCCGCCCGCCGGGCCGTCTCGAAGACCATCTTGAAGTGCAGCGACTGCCGGACGTCCACGACGTAGAGCAGCGAGGTCGCGTTCAGGTCGGTGACCCGGTTGCGGATCGCGGACAGGTCGGACGCCGCATAGCCGAAGCCGCCGTCCGCCTTCTGCACGATCAGCGGCACGGGCTGGTCGTCCTTGCCCCGGATCTCGTCGAAGAACACGACGAGCGCGCCCTCGGAGCGGACCGCGACGCCGGACTCCTCAAGGAGCCGCGCGGTCTCCGGCATCATGTCGTTGTACGCGGACTCGCCGACGATCTCCTCGTCGCGGATCTCCATGTCGAGCTTCTCGAAGACGGAGTAGAAGTAGACCTTCGACTCGTCCACGAACTGCTGCCACAGGTCGAGGGTCTCCTTGTCGCCGGACTGGAGGGCGACGACCCTCTTGCGGGCCCGCTCCTTGAACTCCTCGTCGGAGTCGAAGACCGCACGGGAGGCCTTGTAGACGCGGTTCAGGTTCGACATGGCCTGCTCGCCGTCGACGGCGTCGGGCGGAGCCAGCTCGCCCGGGTGCTCGAACAGGTACTGGATGAGCATGCCGAACTGGGTGCCCCAGTCGCCGATGTGGTGCCGGCCGATCGTCCGCTCGCCGGTGAAGTCGAGCATGCCGCGCAGCGCGTCGCCGATCACCGCGGAGCGCAGGTGGCCGACGTGCATCTCCTTCGCCACGTTCGGCTGGGCGTAGTCGACGACCGTGATGCCCGGCGTCTCCTTCGGCGGCACGCCGAGGCGGTCGGCGTCGGCGTAGCGCGCGGCGAGGGTCTCGGTGATCGCCCCGTCCGTGATCGTGATGTTCAGGAAGCCGGGGCCCGAGACCTCGATCTCCTTGATCACGTCACCCGACTCGACCCGCCCGACGACCTGCGTCGCCAGCTCCCGCGGGTTCGCCTTGGCCTTCTTGGCGAGCGCCAGGATGCCGTTCGCCTGGAAGTCCGCCCGGTCGCTACGTCGCAGCAACGGATCCGCGGAGTCGGCGTCCGGCAGAGCGGCCGTGAGGGCCGCCGCGAGACGCTGCTGGACGGAGTCGCTGAGGGACGTGACCGAGGTCATAGGAGGGGGTGCCGTTCTCCTCGTGGGGATCGATGGACACGGCCAGTATCCCATGGGGGTAAAGCCGTTTTCCCGGGCGCGACGCGGTCTGGGAGAATGGGGCCACCATCAATGCCTTGAGTAAAGAGGACGTGCCGATCGTGGCTCAGAGCACCGAGACCACCGACTGGGTCTCCCGTTTCGCGGATGAGGTCATCGAGGAGTCGGAGCGTCGGGCCCCGGGCAAACCCGTCGTCGTCGCGTCCGGGCTGTCGCCGTCCGGGCCCATCCACCTGGGGAACCTGCGCGAGGTGATGACCCCGCACCTCGTCGCCGACGAGATCCGGCGGCGCGGGCACCAGGTCCGGCACCTGATCTCCTGGGACGACTACGACCGCTACCGCAAGGTGCCGGCCGGTATCGCCGGGGTCGACGAGTCGTGGGCCGAGCACATCGGCAAGCCGCTGACCTCCGTGCCGGCCCCCGAGGGCTCCGCGCACGCCAACTGGGCCGAGCACTTCAAGGCCGCCATGGTCGACGCGCTCGCCGAGCTGGGTGTCGAGTTCGACGGGATCAGCCAGACCGCGCAGTACACCTCCGGGGTCTACCGCGAGCAGATCCTGCACGCGATGAAGCACCGCGGTGACATCGACGCGATCCTCGACCAGTACCGCACCAAGAAGGCCCCCGCCGCTGCGAAGAAGCAGCAGAAGCCCGTGGACGAGGCCGAGCTGGAGGCCGCCGAGGGGTCGGGCGCGGCCGCCGAGGACGACGGCAGCTCCGGGGCCGCCGGCTACTTCCCGTACAAGCCCTACTGCGGCAACTGCGCGAAGGACCTCACCACGGTCATCTCCTACGACGACGGCACCACCGAGCTGTCGTACACCTGCAACGCCTGCGGTTTCGCCGAGACCGTCCGGCTGAGCGAGTTCAACCGCGGCAAGCTGGTCTGGAAGGTCGACTGGCCGATGCGCTGGGCGTACGAGGGCGTCGTGTTCGAGCCGTCCGGCGTCGACCACTCCTCGCCCGGCTCGTCGTTCCAGGTGGGCGGCCAGATCGTCGGGATCTTCGGCGGCAAGCAGCCCATCGGGCCGATGTACGCCTTCGTGGGCATCTCCGGCATGGCCAAGATGTCGTCCTCCAAGGGCGGGGTCCCCACCCCCGGGGACGCCCTGAAGATCATGGAGCCGCAGCTGCTGCGCTGGCTCTACGCCCGCCGCAGGCCCAACCAGTCCTTCAAGATCGCCTTCGACCAGGAGATCCAGCGGCTCTACGACGAGTGGGACAAGCTCGACGCCAAGGTCGCGGACGGCTCCGCCCTCCCCGCCGACATCGCCGCGCACTCCCGCGCGGTGCGCACGGCGGGCGGTGAACTGCCGCGTACCCCGCGGCCGATGCCGTACCGGACGCTGGCCTCCGTCGCCGACATCACCGCCGGGCACGAGGACCAGGCGCTGCGGATCCTCAGCGAACTCGACCCCACCGACCCGCTCGCCGCGCTCGACGCGGTACGGCCGCGGTTCGACAAGGCCGAGGCCTGGATCAACACGCACGTGCCCGCCGACCAGCGGACCATCGTGCGCGACGAGCCCGACGCCGAGCTGCTGAAGTCCCTCGACGAGGCGTCCCAGCAGTCGCTGCGGCTGCTGCTCGACGGACTCGCCTCGCACTGGTCGCTCGACGGACTGACCCACCTCGTGTACGGCGTGCCCAAGGTGCAGGCCGGGTTCTCCGCCGACGCCACGCCGAAGGAGCTGCCGGCCGAGATCAAGACCGCCCAGCGGACCTTCTTCGCCCTGCTGTACCACCTGCTGGTCGGGCGGGACACGGGGCCGCGACTGCCCACGCTGCTGCTGGCGGTGGGACAGGAGCGGGTGCGGGCCCTGCTCGGGGAGTAGGTAGGCCTGTTCTACGACGATGGGGGCGCCCGGTGTTCGCCGGGCGCCCCCATCGTCGTACCGCCGTGCGGTCAGGCGATGTGGTCCTCTTCCAGTTCCGCGTTGTAGCGGTTGGTGAAGCGGTTGACCATGCGCTTCATGTCCTCCGGCGGGAGGGCGATGCTGAACTCGGCCTCGACGTTCTCGCCGAACTCACGGGGAGTGGGGTAGCCGCTGCCGCTTATCGACTGCTTGAAGACCTGGTAGTACGACTCCTCGTCCGGCTCGAACTCCGGGAGGCCGCCGCCCTCGCCCAGCTCGCGGGTGCGATTGGGGCCCACGGGGATGGGGAAGGTGCCCGTCTCCTCCGGCTCCAGGCGGTACTGCTCCTCGTACTGCTCCGCCTGCTGCTGCTCCGCGTACCACTGCTCGTACTGCTCCTGCGGGTTGTACGCGGGGTTGTAGCCGCCCTGGTAGTCGATCTGGCGGGGGGCCTCGAACCAGGGGCTCTGGTCGGGCCCCGGCTCGATGCCCTGCTGCTCGGCGGACTGCTCGGACGGCTGCGCGGGGGGCTGCTCGGACGGCTGCTCAAGGGGCTGTTCGGAAGGCCGCTCGCCGCGAGGTGCCGCGTTCTGCGGGACGGGCGCCGTCTCGGCCGCACGCCGGACCGCGGCCACGGCCTGTTCCACGGCCGGTTCCGGAGCCGCGGTCAGCTCCTGCTGCGGCACCGGAGGCAGGAGCATCGGCTCGATGCCCGCCGCTGCCAGGCCCGCCGGGGCGGTCTCCGCCAGCGGGACGCCGTAGCGGGCCAGGCGCAGGGGCATCAGGGACTCGACCGGGGCCTTGCGGCGCCAGGCCCGGCCGAAGCGGGAGCGCAGACGGGCCTGGTAGACGAGACGTTCCTGCTCCAGCTTGATGACCTGCTCGTAGGAGCGCAGCTCCCAGAGCTTCATACGGCGCCACAGGAGGAAGGTGGGGACGGGGGAGAGGAGCCAGCGGGTGAGGCGGACGCCCTCCATGTGCTTGTCCGCCGTGATGTCGGCTATGCGGCCGATGGCATGGCGGGCCGCCTCCACGGAGACCACGAACAGAATCGGGATCACCGCGTGCATGCCGACACCCAGCGGGTCCGGCCAGGCCGCCGCGCCGTTGAAGGCGATCGTGGCGGCCGTCAGCAGCCACGCCGTCTGGCGCAGCAGGGGGAACGGGATACGGATCCACGTCAGCAGGAGGTCCAGGGCCAGCAGGACGCAGATGCCCGCGTCGATACCGATCGGGAAGACGTAACTGAAGTTCCCGAAGCCCTTCTGGAGGGCGAGTTCACGCACCGCCGCGTAGGACCCCGCGAAGCCGATGCCGGCGATGACGACGGCGCCCGCGACGACCACGCCGATCAGAACTCGGTGCGTTCGTGTCAACTGAAGTGGCGCGGCCACCCGTACTCCCCTCCCCATGCATGTCGTTGCGCGCAACAGGGTGGCACATGTGTACGGCGGACGTGGTGCCGGTACGGCCGGAGCCCGGTCCCTTCAGGGGGCCGGGCTCCGTCAAAAGGCCGGTGTGAGCTGCGCGTTACGGCTCGTGTGTGACAGTCAGCTCTTCTTCGACGCAGAGGGGGAGGGGGACGGCGACTTCGAGGACGCGGCCTTCGAAGCCGACGCCGAGGCCGACGGAGACGGCGACTTCGACGCGCCCTTGGACGGCGAGGGCGAAGGACTCGCCGCGCCCGCGTCGCCGCCCGTGCCCTCGCCGTTGGCGGCCGACACCGCGGCCACGGCCTCCTTGGTGGCCTTCTCGGCGAGCTTGGTCAGCGACTCCGCGCTCGGGGTCTTCTCACCGGCGAGACCGGCACCGTTGTAGTCGAGCGTGATGACGACGTTCTCGACGCGCGTGACGACCGTCTGCTGCTTGAAGGAGCCTTCCTTCTTCTTCAGGTCGTACGTCACCGTCGTCGCCGCGTCACCCGTCCCGGACACCGCCTTCGACTTGGTGTTCTTCGCGCCCGCCGAGGACTGGGCGTCCTGGATCTGCTTGTCGTAGTACGCCTGCGCCTGCTCCTCGCCCGAACCGCGCGAGGTGTCCGACTCGAACCGCAGCAGCGAGACGTTCAGCCAGCGGAACTGGGAGCCCTTGACGCCGTTGTTGTCCAGGCTGCTCCACGAGCAGCTGGAACGTGCGTCCGCCTCGTCCGCCGTGCCCTCCTTGCCGGACTTCCCCTTCGGGACGAGTTCGCCCAGCGTCTTCTTCGTCACCGCCCCGCACGCCTTCGGCAGCGACTTGTACACCGCCGCCTGCACCGTCGGCGACGGACTCGCCGACGCCGACGCGGCCGTGTCCGCGCTCTTGCCGCCGCTGTCGGCGTCGCCGGAGCCGGAGTCCGAGGAGCAGCCGGCCACGATCAGCGTCACGGGGACGGCGGCCGCGCAGACAAGGACGCGGCCGAGGCCCCGGCCCCGACGCTTCGCTCGCTGGTCACCCTGGTCTCGCTGTGCTGGTCGCTGCATGGTTCCTTCACTCATGACGCTCGTGATTCCTGCCGTCGGATCGGGTCCGAGGGGCCACGGTACGCGGTGAGGCTGCCGTGCGGACGTGCTTCGACGGCTTCGTGTGCACGCGTGAGGGGCGTGTGAAGAGGGGTCAGCCGGACAGCGAGTCCGCCAGCTGAGCGGCCAGATTCCTGGCCTTGTCCTGCATTTCCTTGCTGTCCGGGGCCACGCCGATCGTCGTCGGCTGCTCCACGTACTCGATCGTCACGATGACATTGGACGTGCGGAACGCCACAGTCACCGTGCGCTGCTGGGCCGTCGAGCCGGAGCTGCTCAACGCGTCGTCGAGGAACGCCTCGTCGCCCAGATCCTCCAAGAGACGGGGCTGGAGGAGGGAGGGAGTGACCGACGGGGAGGGCGACCCCGAGGAAGGGGAACCGGAGGGGGAGCCGGAGGAGGACGCGGAGGACGCGGGGGGCGTCGGGGAGGCCGAGGCCGACGCGGAGTCGGTCGGGGTGCCCGTCGGGCTCGCCGGCTCGGACGCCGTCGGCTCCGGCAGGTCGGCCGCCGCCTCCAGCTTCGCGAACTGCTGCTCCGCCTGGCCGTCGCCGCTCACCGCACTGTCGTAGGACACCACCCGCTCGAAGTCGACCAGCAGATGGTCGGTGGCGTCCGTGGACTCCACCTTCCAGCGGCAGCCGACCTTGCGGTCCGTGTCGTACGTCAGGGTCGCCTCGCCCTCGTACGCCGTCGTCCGCTGCTCCTCGTCCGTGATCTGCTTGATGCCGGGCAGCATCGCGTCGAGGGTGCCCCGGCCGACGGAGCCGCAGGGTTCGGGGAGCGTGCGGTACCGGCCCGGCTGGGCGGGGGCCGTCGCGGTGCCGGGGTCGCCGGGGTTGGAGTCGTCCGTCGTGCCGGTGTCCCCGGAGCTTCCGGTGCAGCCGGCCAGCAGGGCCGCGAGGAGTGCGGCGATGCCGGGTACATAGGCCTTCCGCTGCACGGTGAGGCTCCTCTCGACGGTGTCGCGGTGCCCGGTCCTGTTGCCGGTCCGCAGCCGGGTTCTTCAGTGTCCCCGCTGGTTAATCGCTTGCCGCGGGGGGTCGTGCCCTGGAGACAATGTGTATCGCACGCATGGCCGTGGACGCCGGTCCGTTGTCCCTTTTCATTGACCTTGGCGCCGGTTTTGCGATTTAAGACTTCTGTTGGTTTCCGGGGGAATGAGGACGATATGTCGTACGTGGAAATGCCGGGCGCGAAGGTTCCGATCCGTATGTGGACCGACCCGGCGTCGGTCGAGGAGGGCGCGCTTCAGCAGCTCCGCAACGTGGCGACCCTGCCGTGGGTCCAGGGGCTGGCTGTCATGCCGGACGTCCACTACGGCAAGGGGGCGACGGTCGGGTCTGTCATCGCGATGCAGGGTGCCGTGTGTCCGGCGGCGGTCGGTGTCGACATCGGCTGCGGGATGTCTGCCGTGAAGACGTCTCTCACCGCGAACGACCTCCCGGGGGACCTGTCCCGGTTGCGGTCGAAGATCGAGCAGGCGATTCCCGTGGGGCGGGGAATGCATGACGATCCCGTCGATCCGGGCGGCTTCCACGGCCTTGCCACCGCGGGGTGGGAGGACTTCTGGGGGCGGTTCGAGGGGGTAGCGGATGCGGTCAAGTTCCGTCACGATCGCGCTGAAAAGCAGATGGGAACGCTCGGCGGAGGGAACCACTTTGTCGAGGTCTGCACGGATATGATCGGTTCTGTCTGGCTGATGCTGCACTCCGGTTCGCGGAACATCGGCAAGGAACTGGCCGAGTTCCACATCGGCGTCGCCCAGAAGCTGCCGCACAACCAGGGGCTGGTCGACCGGGACCTCGCCGTCTTCGTCGCGGACACCCCGCAGATGGCGGCGTACCGCAACGACCTGTTCTGGGCGCAGGAGTACGCCAAGTACAACCGCACGCTGATGATGGCGCTCCTGAAGGACGTGATCCGCAGGGAGTTCAAGAAGGCGAAGCCGGCCTTCGAGGCGGAGATCAGCGCCCACCACAACTACGTCGCGGAGGAGCGCTACGACGGTATGGACCTGCTCGTGACCCGCAAGGGCGCGATCCGGGCCGGTTCCGGCGAGTTCGGGATCATCCCGGGCTCGATGGGCACGGGGTCGTACATCGTGAAGGGCCTCGGCAACGAGAAGTCCTTCAACTCGGCTTCCCACGGGGCGGGTCGGCGGATGAGCCGCACCGCGGCGAAGCGGCGCTTCTCAACGAAGGACCTGGAGGAGCAGACGCGGGGCGTGGAGTGCCGTAAGGACTCCGGTGTCGTGGACGAGATCCCGGGTGCGTACAAGTCGATCGACCAGGTCATCGACCAGCAGCGGGACCTCGTGGAGGTCGTGGCGAAGCTGAAGCAGGTCGTCTGCGTGAAGGGTTGAGCCGCACGGCGGACGGTGAGCCGCACGGCGGACAGGGTGAGGCCCCCGGTGTCGTACCGGGGGCCTCGCGCATGCCGTCGTCGGCTCGCTCAGAGCTCCCGGTGGACCTTCGTGTTGGACGCCTGGGCTCGGGGGCGGAGGACGAGGAGGTCTACGTTGACGTGGCTGGGGCGGGTGATGGTCCAGGTGATGGTGTCGGCGACGTCGTCGGCCGTCAGGGGTTCGGCGACGCCCTGGTAGACCTTCTCCGCCTTCTCCTTGTCGCCGGCGAAACGGGTGAGGGCGAACTCGTCGGTCTTGACCATGCCGGGGGCGATCTCGATGACGCGGACGGGGCGGCCGACGATCTCCAGGCGGAGGGTCTCGGCGAGGACGTGGGCGCCGTGCTTGGCGGCGACGTAGCCTCCGCCGCCCTCGTAGGTGCTGTGGCCGGCGGTGGAGGAGACGACGACGATCGTGCCGTCGCCGCTCGCGTCGAGCTTGGGGAGCAGGGCCTGGGTGAGGTTCAGGGTGCCGATGACGTTGGTCTCGTACATCGTGCGCCAGTCGGCCGGGTCGCCGGTCGCGACCGGGTCGGCGCCGAGGGCCCCGCCGGCGTTGTTGACCAGGACGCCGATCGTCTTGAAGGCCGTGGCGAACTCGTCCACCGCGGTGCGGTCGGTGACGTCGAGGGCATAGGCCGTCGCGTGGTGGCCCGCCGCGGTGATCTCCTCCGCCAGCGCCTCGATACGGTCCTTGCGGCGGGCGGTGAGGACGACGCGGTAGCCGGCCTCGGCGAGCCGGCGTGCCGTGGCGGCACCGATGCCGCTGCTCGCGCCGGTGACGACGGCGATGCGGGAGGCGGCGGACGGGGCGGCGGGGGCCATGGGCTTGCTCCTCGTGCGGTCGGGATGCGTGCGTTCGTACGTACGACTGGCTGTCGTCAGGATAGGTGGGCGTGCCGCCGGGGCGGCCGGTGATCCCGCTGTGCGGTCGGTGCCCGACGGGGTGCGGTGGGACAATGGGGTGGGTGATCCTCCGACCGTGTGGAGGTGGAACATGGGAGAGGCGCGCGAGGTCATGGACCGGCTCACGGACGCGCTGACCGCGCATCCCGATCTGAAGGCCATCGGCGAGCTGTACGCCGAGGACGCCGTCGCCCTCACCCCCGACGAGGGGGAGATCCGCGGGCGCGACGGCATCGTCGAGTACTGGCGGCAGATGACGGAGGCGGTCCCCGAGGCCACGTTCGAGACGGTGCACTCGTACGAGGTCGGGGACACGGCCATCGACGAGGGTGTCTTCAGCGGACGCAACTCCGGGCCGCTGCACCTGCCCACCGGGGAGACGCTCCCCGCGACGCAGAAGGAGATCCGGATCCGCGGGGTGGACATCGCCACCGTGAAGGACGGGCGGATCGTGGACTACCGGCTCTACTTCGACGAGATGGAGTTCCTGGGGCAGCTGGGACTGCTGCCCGACCAGCCGTCCTGAGCGAGTCGTTTCGAGCGGGTCGCTCTGAGCGGTGTCACCTGATGGACGGCGCCTGTCGCTCGCTCCTCGTGGGATACATCCCGTGTCGGTTACGGGTGTGGCGGAGCGAGGAGTGGGTGGCATGCGGGCAGGGCTGCGGTTGCGGGGCCTGGTGGTGTGGGGGGTCGCCCTGGCGGTGGTGGGCGGTGCGGTGCCGGTCGCGGGGGCGGTCGGGGACGGCCCGGCCGAGGGCTGGGCCGACGGTGGGCCCGAGGCGGATCTCGCCTATCACGGCCTCGCCCGGATGGCCTCCGGCCGGGTGGACGTGCGGTTCACGCCGCGCAACCACGGGCCGTCGGCGGTGCCGGACGCGACGGTGCGGCTGCGCTGGTCGGAACCGCTGGTGGACCGGCAGGCGATGCCGGAGGGGTGTGCGCGGTCGGGACGGCAGGTCGTGCTGTGCCGGATCGGGGCGCTGGCCGCGGACGGTCTGGGGGAGCGGGTCGAGCTGCGGGTGCGGCTGCTGGGTATGCCGTCCGAGGTGCTGCTGGAGATCGACACGGTGTGGAGCGGCGGGGCGGTGGACCGCAACCGGCTCAACGACCGGCAGCGGGTGCTCGTGCTGGACACGGGGGACGAGTACTACTTCTGAGCGCCGGCCCCGGCGTCGACCGCGGCACCGGCACCGGCTGCGACACCGGCGTCTTCGGTGTCGTAGCGCTCGCGTGCCTCGTGCACTTCCTCGAGGTGGGTCTCCGCCCAGTTCTTCCGGGGTGGCGGTGACCGCGCTGGCCCGTGCGGGGGACGAGGAGTTCATACGGTCCCTGGGTGCGGTGGACTTCGTGAGTGGCGGGGTCGGGGCGGGGCGCTTCGATGCCGTCCTGGACGCGGCCGTCCTCGGTGGGCCGGCCCTGGAGTGGGTGCGGGACGCGGGGTGCCTACCTGGGTGTCATTCCTGAGGCGCATCCGGCTTCGGTGCGCGGGGTGCGGACCGCCTCGGTCGGGTTTCAGGCCGACGGGGCCCGGCTCGCGGAGCTGGTCGGGCTGGTGGACGAGGGGGCGCTGACTCTCCGGGTGGCCGGGACGTACCCCTTGGGCGAGGCGTCGAAGGCGCATGCCCGGCTGGCGGGGTGCGGGGGGCGGTTGGTGCTGGTGCCGTAGGGGCGGGTGCGCGACCCGGCCGCCCGGTCGGTTCCGGATGGGTTACGGCCATGGGGATCATCGATCCGGAGCCCGGTGACCACCGTCTTGCTGCCGAAGTGCTGCCCGTTCTGCGGGAGCTGCGGAGGAGGGGTGGACGGAGGGGCGTGCGGAGAGGAATACGGCGGGCGTGGGGGCCGTTCGGAATGTATAGTTGAACGGTCAACAACCTGGAGGGTGAGCGACCATGCAGTTCGGGATCTTCAGCGTCGGCGATGTCACGCCGGACCCGACCACGGGCCGGACGCCGACCGAGCGTGAGCGCATCAAGGCCATGGTCGCCATCGCGCTCAAGGCCGAGGAGGTCGGGCTCGATGTGTTCGCCACCGGTGAGCACCACAACCCGCCGTTCGTGCCGTCGTCGCCGACGACCATGCTCGGCTATGTGGCCGCGCGGACGGAGAAGCTGATCCTCTCCACCTCCACCACGCTGATCACCACCAACGACCCGGTGAAGATCGCCGAGGACTTCGCGATGCTCCAGCACCTGGCAGACGGCCGGGTGGACCTGATGATGGGCCGCGGCAACACCGGCCCGGTCTATCCCTGGTTCGGGCAGGACATCCGGCAGGGCATCAATCTCGCCGTCGAGAACTACGCCCTGCTGCGGCGGCTGTGGCGCGAGGACGTCGTGGACTGGGAGGGGAAGTTCCGGACACCGCTCCAGGGGTTCACCTCCACGCCCCGGCCGCTGGACGGCGTACCGCCGTTCGTCTGGCACGGCTCCATCCGCTCGCCGGAGATCGCCGAGCAGGCCGCGTACTACGGCGACGGCTTCTTCCACAACAACATCTTCTGGCCGGCCGACCACACCAAGCGGATGGTCGACCTGTACCGCCAGCGGTACGCGCACTACGGCCACGGCACCCCCGAGCAGGCCGTCGTCGGCCTCGGCGGGCACGTGTTCATGCGCCGCAACTCTCAGGACGCGATCCGCGAGTTCCGCCCGTACTTCGATGTCGCCCCCGTCTACGGGCACGGGCCGTCGCTGGAGGAGTTCACCGACCAGACCCCGCTGACCGTCGGCTCCCCGGAGCAGGTCATCGAGAAGACGCTGGCCTTCCGCGAGTACGCCGGCGACTACCAGCGCCAGCTGTTCCTGATCGACCACGCCGGGCTGCCCCTGAAGACCGTCCTGGAACAGCTCGACATGCTCGGCGAGGAGGTCGTGCCCGTGCTGCGCAAGGAGTTCGCGGTCGGGCGTCCGGCCGATGTGCCCGAGGCGCCGACGCACCAGTCCCTGCTGCGGAACCAGGAGGCGGCGCGATGAAGCTCGTCGTCGTCTCGGCCGGGCTGAGCGTGCCGTCCTCCACGCGGCTGCTGGCCGACCGGCTGGCCGCCGCCGTGGGCCGGCAGACTCCGGTCGACGTGCAGATCGTCGAGCTGCGCGAACTCGCCGTGGAGATCGCGCAGAACCTCACCAACGGCTTCCCGGGCCGGGCGCTGGCCGCCGCGATCGACGCGGTGACCGGGGCGGACGGTCTGATCGTGGTCACGCCCGTCTTCTCGGCCTCGTACAGCGGACTGTTCAAGTCCTTCTTCGACGTGATCGACAAGGACGCGCTGGCGGGCACGCCGGTGCTGATCGCGGCGAGCGGCGGTACCGCCCGGCACTCGATGGTGCTGGACCACGCGCTGCGGCCGCTCTTCGCCCACCTCAAGGCCGTCGTCGTCCCGACCGGCGTGTACGCCGCCTCCGAGGACTGGGGCGCCGAGGGCTTGGACGGTCGGATCCGGCGGGCGGCGGGCGAGCTGGCGGGGCTGATGAACGGCCAGTCCGCGGCGAAGCCGGTCAGGAACGACCTCGACGTCGTGCCGTTCGCCGAGCAGCTCGCGGCGCTGCGGGGCACGGGGTGAGAGGACGGTAGGGGGGCGGCCCCAGAGTCTGTCCGGCGGATCGGGTCGCAGGCATCCAACGGTGCCTGATCAGTGCCGGTGAGCGGGGGTTTGGTGCGTGCAGCTGCAAGGCGGAGGAGGGCGGCGACGCGATGGGGGTCCCCCCGCGCGAGGTTGTTCGAGCGTGGGGGAGTCGGCAACCGGCGACAACGCGGCTGGGGGTCCCCCCACGCCTTTAAGGCAGTGGGAGAGTGCGTGCCAGAGCCCCGCGACCGCGACATGATCCGCCAGACAGGCCCTGGGTTGCGCCCCCGTGGGTGAGAGGGGCGTAAGAAGGCGACCCGGTGAGCCGCTCATCACGTCGTGGGGCGGGGAAGGCGAGGCACACTGAGGGCGTGCCTCAGACTGTGCTGCTCGCCGAAGACGACCGCGCCATCCGTCACGCCCTGGAGCGCGCCCTGACCCTGGAGGGCTACCAGGTCACCGCGGTCGCCGACGGCGTCGAGGCGCTGGCGCAGGCCCACAAGTCCCCGCCGGACGTGCTTCTGCTCGACGTGATGATGCCCGGCATCGACGGACTCCAGGTCTGCCGGGTGCTGCGTGCCGAGGGGGACAGCACGCCGATCCTGATGCTGACGGCGCTGGTGGAGACGGCGGACCGGATCGCCGGTCTGGACGCCGGCGCCGACGACTACGTGGTGAAGCCCTTCGACGTCGAGGAGGTCTTCGCCCGGCTGCGCGCCCTGCTGCGCCGCACCAGCCCGGTGGGCGCCCTGACCGGCGTACCGAAGACGCCGTCCGCCCCGGAGGGGCAGATCGACGCGGCCGGGCTGCGCATGGACGTGCAGGCCCGCCGCGCCTGGCGCGGCACCCGTGAGCTGGAGCTGACCCGCACCGAGTTCGAGCTGCTGGAACTGCTCGTGCGGAACGCGGGGATCGTGCTGGACCACTCCACCATCTACGACCGCATCTGGGGCTACGACTTCGGCCCCGGCTCCAAGAACCTCGCCGTCTACGTCGGCTACCTCCGCCGCAAGCTCGACGAGCCGGGCGCCCCGCAGCTGATCCACACCGTCCGCGGCGTCGGTTACGTGCTGCGGGAGGACTGAGTGAGCCGCCTCGGGCGGCTGCTGGGGAGGCGGCGGCCGCGGCTGCTGTCGTTGCGGACGACCTTCGCGGTGTCCTTCGCGGCCGTGACCGCGGCCGTGACCGTGCTGGTGGGTGTGCTGTCGTACGGTGCGGCCGCGCGGCTGGTGCGGGTGGACCAGGAGTCGGTGTTCGACGAGGTCGTACAGGATCTGCGGGACGAGGTCCGGCAGCACGAGATGACACCGGACGACTTCTCCTCCTCGGCGCCGGGCCACGATCTCGTCCGGCCGGCCCGTACCGACGTACAGGTGCTCGGGCCGGACGGCGCGGTCCTGGACCCCGGGCGGCCGGGGCTGCCGGTCACCGCCGCCGACCGGAGGATCGCGGGCGTCGACCCGGCCGGGCGGATGGTGGAGCACAAGGACGTCGGCGTCGGCAACGACGTCTACCGCGTCGCCACCGTCTCGCTCGGCAGCGGGCGGGGCGCGGTGCAGGTCGCGCAGGAGTTCAGCGACACCGAGGACCTGCTGCGGGCACTCCAGCGGCGCACCCTGATCCTGATGGTCGCGGTCGTGATAGGCGCCGGTCTGTTCGGCTGGTGGCTCGCCCGGCGCATCACCCGCCGGCTGGTCATCCTCACCTCCGCCGCCGAGGACGTCGCCCGCACCCGGCGGCTCGGCATCCAGGTGCCCGTCCACGGCTACGACGAGGTCGGCCGCCTCGGCCGCGCCTTCGACCGCATGCTGGGGCGGCTGGCCCAGTCCGAGGAGGACCAGCGCCGGCTGGTCCAGGACGCGGGCCACGAGCTGCGGACGCCGCTGACGTCGTTGCGTACGAACATCTCGCTGCTGCGCCGGATCGACGAGCTGCCGCCCGCCACCCGGGAGGAGCTGGTCGCGGACCTGGGCCAGGAGGCCCGTGAACTGACCGATCTGGTCAACGAGCTGGTGGACCTCGCCGCCGGGCAGTCCGACACCGAGCCGCCGCAGCGGGTGGACCTCGCGGACATCGCCGACGAGGTGGCGGGCCTCGCCCGGCGGCGTACCGGGCGGGAGATCGTGGTCCGGGCGAGCGGGGACACGACGACCGACGGGCGGCCGGGGATGCTTCAGCGGGCGCTGTCCAACCTCGTGGAGAACGCGGCCAAGTTCGACCGGGACGGTTCGCATCCCATCGAGATCAACGTCACCGGGCCGGCACGGGCGGGGACCGTGCGGGTCGAGGTTCTCGACCGGGGGGCGGGTATCGCGGACGGGGACCTGATGCGTGTCTTCGACCGCTTCTACCGGGCCGCGGACGCGCGGTCGCTGCCCGGGTCCGGGCTCGGCCTGTCGATCGTGCGGGAGGTGGCGTTGTCCCATGGGGGAGCGCCGTTCGCCGTGCCTCGGGAGGGGGGCGGGGCGGTGATCGGGTTTACGGTGGGTGGGGTGTGAACGCCGGGCGCCTGTGAGTTCGGGGCGTTCTGTGTTCTGGCGGGTGCGGGTTCGTTGTGGCTTGTCGCGCCGTTCCCCGCGCCCCTGGGTGGGTTGGCACAAGGGGGTTGTCAGGTGCTGGGTGATGACGAGGCCGCCGTGCTTGCGGCGATCGACGAGGTGGCCGTCGCGCGGACGCTGATGGAGCTCGTCGCTGTTCCGAGTGTGACCGGGAGTGCGGCCGAGTCGGAGCTTCAGCATCTGCTCGCCGGGCGGCTGGAGCGGCACGGGCTGGAGGTCGACCTGTGGGCGATGGATCTGCCCGAGTTGCTCGCGCATCCCGACTTCCCGGGGGCGGAGGCGCCGCGGGACGAGGCGTGGGGGCTGGTGGGGCGGACGCGGGACGGCGGGGACGGGCCGGTGCTGGTGCTGCAGGGGCACGTGGACGTCGTACCGGCCGGTGATCCGGCGGCCTGGGAGGGGGATCCGTTCGTGCCCCGGGTGACCGGGGATGTCGTGCACGGGCGGGGGGCGTGCGACATGAAGGCCGGGCTGGCGGCCCATCTGGCCGTGCTGGAGGCGGTCCGGGCGAGCGGGGTGCGGCTGCGGGGGCAGGTGGCCGCGCATTTCGTCGTCGGGGAGGAGGACGGCGGACTCGGCGCCTTCGGGACGCTCAGGCGGGGGCACGGCGGCGACGCGTGTGTCATCGCGGAACCGACCGCCGGGACGCTCATCACCGCGAACGCGGGCGCGCTGACCTTCCGGATCACCGTGAACGGCAAGGCCGCGCACGCCAGTTCACGGGAGGAGGGCGTCAGCGCGATCGACGCGTATCTGCCGCTGCACCGGGCGCTGGCCCGGCTGGAGGCCGACCGCAACCGGGACCCGGATCCGCTGATGGCCGAGTACCCGATCCCCTACGCCCTGTCGGTCGGCGTGCTGCGGGCCGGTGACTGGGCCAGCAGCGTGCCCGATCTGCTGGTCGCGGAGGGGCGGTTGGGCGTACGGCTGGGGGAGGACCCGGCGTCCGCGCGGGAGGAGTTCGAGCGGTGCGTGGCCGCCGCGTGCGCCGCCGACCCGTGGCTGCGGGCGCACCCGGTGTCCGTGACCTGGCCGGGCGGGCAGTTCGCGAGCGGCCGGCTGCCCGCGGGGCATCCGCTGCCCGACGTGATCCGGTCCGCCCACGCGGATGTGGTGGGCGGACCGGCACCGAGGGAGCGCGGGGCGCCGTACGGCAGTGATCTGCGGTTGTACGGCGGGGCCGGGATTCCGACCGTGCAGTACGGGCCCGGGGACATCCGGGTGGCGCACAGCCCGCGCGAGCAGGTGTCCGTGCGGGAAGTGGTGGCCGTGGCGCGGACGTTGGCGCTGACCGTGCTGCGGACGGTCGGGACGAAGTGAGGGACGGACGGGGCCGGGCGGGGGTCAGGCGCCGTCGGGCGTCCGGCCGAAGCAGCGTTCCAGTTCGGCGAGGTCGTAGAACGTGCTGCCGGGGGAGACGGGGCGGCAGCCGGTCTTGAAGGCGGTCTCCTTCTCGTTGTAGAGCATCCGCACCAGGTAGGTGTCGCCCTTGCGGAAGACGTCCCACTGGATGTTCGAGCCGAGCGGGGCCACGGACGCGCCGCGCCACGGGTTGTCGGCGTAGGTGTACGGTCGCGCGGCGGTGGCGCCCTCGGTGCTGCCGGGCAGGCCCATCAGGGCGGCCAGCGGGATGATCTCCTCGGCGTGGGTGAAGCGGAGCTCGGCGCCGAGGTCGCCGGTGCCGGCGCGCTTGGCCTCGACCTGCCGGAAGAGGTCGTCGAGGAGGAAGCCGGCCATCTTGTAGGTGATGTCGCTGTCCGCGAAGCCGGGGCCCTTCTCGTAGAAGTCCTCGGCGTCGCTCAGATACCCGAACCAGGCCGCGTCCCGCTTCGCGATGAACCGCTCCATCCCCCAGCCCCTGCCGCCGGGGCTCTCGTCGCTCATGGCGGGCGCGATGGCGTACAGGTTGTAGACGGCCGTGGCGGCGGCCACGCGGTCGTCGT
The DNA here is from genome assembly GCF_001685355.1 of Streptomyces lincolnensis. Taxonomy (GTDB): domain Bacteria; phylum Actinomycetota; class Actinomycetes; order Streptomycetales; family Streptomycetaceae; genus Streptomyces; species Streptomyces lincolnensis. Next base: position 5,811,577 of record NZ_CP016438.1, read on the forward strand.
CGGAGAGCCGGTCGACGAAGCCGCCCTTGAAGAGCTTCTTCAGTACGTCCCCGGCGGCGCGGTGGGTGGCGGGCCGGTCGGTGATCGACTTCAGGGTGCGCGCGAGCCGCCGGTCGTTCGCGAGGTAGTCCCGGTAGGCCGCGCCGCCCGCCGCCTTGTGGAAGTAGAGCAGGTCGACGTCCGTGCGGGTCGGGCCGATCAGCGGCTTCAGGGCCGGGTCGGTGGCGGCGAGCGCGCCGGCGTAGAGGTTGGCGCTGTCGACCGCGCGGCCCTGGCCCGAGCTGACGACGTCGATCTTCTCCTTGTCGGCGGCGATCTTCCGGAACAGTCCGGGCAGCCGCCGTTCCATGCGGACGGCCGTGTCCTGGATCTCGCGCTTGCCGCGTCCGCTGAGGTCGCCGTAGCCGACGGTGCTCATGGCCTGTTGCAGGGCTTGCGCCTTCGGTCCGAACTGCCGTCCTTTCGCGGTGAGTTCGCCCGTCGCGTCGGCCTTCTTCCACAGGGCCAGGACCAGGTCCGCGTCCTCGCCGTCGGTGGCGGCGCGGGAGCCGTGCCGGGAGACGTTCTCGGTGAAGACGGGGGTGAAGCCGGCGGGGGGCCGCTGGTAGGTGCGCGGGTTCTGGCCGGGTGCGTACGTCGCCTTGGTGCCGTAGCTGTCCCGGGCACCGCCGTTCACGTCGGCGCTCGCGGGGCCGGCGACCAGGAGTGCGGCCAGGGCGGTGGCGGTGGCCGAGGCCAGGGCGGGGGTGAGACGTCTCATGTGCGGATGGTTCGTGGGGGACGTGAACGAGGGGTGGCCCGGTGGTGGCGGGGGGTGGTGGGGTGGCTGGAGCAGGTGTTGCGCTCCGGTATTTCTTTGACCAGCGGTTTTCGATGAGGGGGTAAAGGGTCGGGCCGGGGTGGTGGCGGGGGCAGTGCCCGGGTTACAGCAGGACGACGCAGCCTCGCCGCTCCAGCTCGGTCAGTAGTGGTGTGGCGCGGGCGCAGGGATTCCAGCGCAGGTCCAGCTTCTCCAGGGCGGGCAGGTCGAGGAGCCACTCGGGGAGCCGGGTGAGGCGGTTGCCGCGGACGTCGAGGTGACGGAGGCGGGGAAGGCGGGCCAGGGGCGGGGGGAGTTCGGCGAGGGCGTTCTCGCGCAGGTCGAGGTGGCGCAGCTCGTGGAGGTCGGCCGTGGACGCGGGGAGGCTTTCCAGCGCGTTGCCGCGGAGCCAGAGTTCGCGCAGGTCACGGAGGTGGCCGAGGGTGTCGGGGAGGGCGCTCAGCCGGTTGTGCTGGGCCCGCAGCTCGCGCAGGGAGGTCATGCGGCCGAGGGAGTCGGGCAGGGCGGTGAGGGCGTTCTCGCCGACGTTGAGATAGCGCAGCAGCGTCAGCCGGCCCAGGGAGGCCGGGAGCTCGGTCAGCCTGTTGTCGTGCAGGTAGAGGAAGCCGGTGAGGCCGGTCAGGGCGCCGAGTTCGTCGGGGACCGCGGTGAGGTGGTTGTGGCCGAGGTCCAGGGTGGTCAGCCGGTGCAGGCGGCCGATGTCGGGCGGGAGGTCGGTGAGCCCGTTGTCCGCGAGGATCAGGATCTGGAGTTCGGTGCGCCGCCAGACCGGCGCGGGTACCTTCCCCAGCTGCCGGCGCCACAGGTTCAGTTCGTGCGGTGCGGCGGCCCGGTCCTCGGGTGGTGGGGTGTCCTCGCGGCCCGCCAACAGGCCCAGCACCCGCACCAGTTGCCGACGCGCCTCCGGGTCGGTGAGGAGGCCCTCCGCGTCGAGCGTCCCCCGGTCCACCGGGATCCGCACGCAGGCCGGTTCCACGAGCGCGGCACCCGTGTAGCCCAGGACCGTCCGCAGCGTGGCCTCGGCGCCCTGGCCGCGACCCGGGGCGGCCGCGTTGGTCCAGGCGACCGGCTTGCCGACGATCTCGGTGCCGCCCACCGTCCAGTCCAGCAGGTTCTTGAACGAGCCCGGCAGGGTGCCCGCGTACTCGGGCGAGCAGATCAGGATCCCGTCCGCCCGATCGATGGCCTCCCGCAACTCGGCCACCGGCCGCGGCAGCGGGTCGGCGTCCTCGTCGGGATTGAAGTGCGGCAGACCCGCGAGGCCGTCGTAACGGACGGCACGAACCCGTGCAGCCGGTGCGAGGGCCTGGACGGTGCGCAGAACGGCCTCGTTGGTGGAGCCGGCGCGCAGGCTCCCCGAGAGCAGCAGGATCAGCGGGGGTGTGGGCATGGGGGGCAACTTACTTGGGGGGCCGGGGTGTTCACGGTGCTCGTCTGCGGTGAGGTGGTTCGTGAGGTCGGTACGGGGGCCGGTCCGGTGGAGGGGGAGGGGACCTGGCGTCCAGGCCGGGCGGGGCTGTCCGCCACCCCGACGGAGGTATGGGCATGAGGTCGACCTACGTGCCGGGCTGGGGCGTTCGCGGTGGGCGGACGGTGCTCGTCTCCGGTGAGGGGTGCGTGAGGTTGGCACGGGGACCGGTCCTGTGGCGGGGGAGGCGGGACCTGGCGTCCAGGCCGGGGGCTGTTCGCCGCCTCCGACGGAGGTATGGGCATGGGGTCAACCCCTGTTCCGGGCAAGGGCGTTCAAGCGGTAGGCGGACGGCACCCGTCTCCTGGCCCGGCGACCGTCGAGCGGCACTGTCGGGCGGTCACGCGGCCGACGGCCCCGGCTTCGAGGCAGTGGCGGCAGCGCCGGGAGGCGACCGCGCGGTCGGCGGACCGTACGGGCAGCAGGGGCCGGTCGGTGTCCAGCGCCGGCGGCAGTGCTCGGTCGCCTCGTCGAACCACCGCAGCAGCGCGCCCCGTTCGCGTGGCACAGGCGCTGCCTCGCGCCCGTCATGGTCCTCGGGGAGAACAGCGGCCGCCCGCGGGTTCGAGCCGGTGAGGTGGTTCGTGAGGTCGGTACGGGGACCGGTTCCGTGGAGAGCCGGCGTCCAGGCCGGGCGGGGCTATCCGCCGCCCCCGACCGAGGAAGGCGACCCCGTGGTGACGCTGCGCATGATGTCCGCGAGGAGGGCGTCTCGGTGGGTCGTGAGGAAGAAGTGGCCGCCCTCGAAGGTTCGGAGGGTGAAGTCGCCGGAGGTCGTCTCGCGCCAGGCGGCCACGTCGTCGGCCGTGACGCCGGGGTCCGCGTCGCCGACGTAGGCGGTGACGGGGGTGGTGAGGGGGGCCGTGGTGGTGGGGCGGTAGGTCTCCATGAGGCGGACGTCGGCGCGCAGGGAGGGCAGGACGACCTCCAGGAGGTCGGGGTCGTCGACCAGGGTCTCGTAGGCACCGCCGTAGGCGCGGACGCCCGCGAGGAGAGTGGCGTCGTCCTCCTGGTGCAGTTGTGGGCCGGTGCGTTCCTTGAAGGGGGTGGCCTGGCCCGAGACGAACAGCCGGTGGGGGGCGTTGCCGTGGGCTTCCAGGCGGCGGGTCACCTCGTAGGCGACCGTGGCGCCCATGCTGTGGCCGAAGAGGGCGAAGGGGGTGTCGTCCGCGACGAGCGGGTGGAGCGCCTCGGCTATGCAGTCCGCCAGCGGATCCATCGCCTCGATACAGCTTTCGGCCAGTCGCTCCTGCCGGCCGGGGTACTGCACCGCCGCCGGTTCCACCTCCTCGGGCAGGGCGTCGGCCCAGGAGCGGAAGAAGCTGGCGGTGCCGCCGCCGTGCGGCAGACAGACCAGCCTGAGTCGCGGCGCGGGAACCGGACGGTATCGCTTGAGCCAGCGTGCGGTCTGGGGCACTTTTCGGCCATCCTTTCCTCAGGGGACGATCAGGGCACGGTATCCGGTGTAAGGCATTCCGGGGGCGCATTCCAGGATTTGGATTGATCTTGACGCCTTCCCGGTCGTGTGTCAGGGTCCCCTCCGGAATGTGTGCCGCACCGGGGGAGCAATGCCCGATTTTGGGTCGATCGAGCAGGCGTGCCCTCATGTTCTGGAACGGGGAGCTCGCATGCAGGAACTGAAGTTCCACTGGTGTTCACCGCTGGACAGCGGGCAGCAGAAAGCGACCGAAAAATACAGATCCGGAGAGCTTGACTTCGACGGAATCGTCGACTTCGTCCAGGAGGCGGAGCAGCTCGGGGTCGATTCCCTGCTGATGGGGATCAGTTACCACATGCCGGACCCGCTGCCGATGATCGGCGCCCTGGTACGGGAGACGGAACGGGTCAAGTTCATTCTGGCCTATCGTCCGGGCCTTTTGTCGCCGACGCTCTTCACGCAGGTCGTGAACACCATTTCGTGGATGTCGGACGGCCGAATATCCCTGAATCTGGTGGCGGGTATTTCCCCGGCCGAGCAGGCGTACTACGGCGACTTCCTGGACCATGACGAGCGATATGCCCGCTCCAATGAGTTCCTGAGCGTGCTGCACCGTTTCTGGCGGGGCGAGAAGCCGCTTTCCCACCAGGGCCGGAACTACCGTATCGAAGAGGCACAACTGGGTCTCGGGTACAAGGGCGGCGGCCGGCCCACGATCTATATCAGCGGCGCCTCGGCACCCGCGCAGAAGACCGCCACCGAACACGGCGACGTCTGGCTGCGGTACGGCGACACCCCGGAGGGAATCGCCCGGGCCACCGCCCCCGTGCTGGCCGACGGCTGCCGGGCGGGTATCCGTATGCACGTCCTGGCCCGTCCCACCCGCGAGGAGGCGCTGACCGACCTCGCCGAGATGATGCGCGACCCCGACGAGGACCACCGCGCCTGGGTCAGCAGCTTCGTCGCCGCCTCCGACTCCGAGGCCGTGAAGAACTCCTTCCGGCTGGCGGAGAAGGCCCAGGACGACTGGCTCTCGCCGTACCTGTACTCGGGCGCGGTCGCCTACCGCGGTGGGCCGGCGCTGTGTGTCGTCGGCAGCTACCAGGAGGTCGCCGACTACCTGTACGAGTACAAGGCCGCCGGGGTCAGCGAGTTCATCTTCTCCGGGTGGCCGACCCGGGACGAGATGCGGATCTTCTACACCCATGTGCTGCCCCTCATCCGGGAGCACGAGCGGCGCGAAGAGGCGGCGTGAGGGCGCGTACCGAAGGACGTACCGAAGGGCTGCACCGCGGGCTGTTCGCCGCGGGCGTCCTGCTGGGGCTCGTCGCGGAGCAGGTGGTGCTGTTCGCGGTACCGCTGCTCATCTACCAGGAGACCGGGAACGTCTCCACGCTCGGCTTCGCCTTCGCCCTCGAATGGCTCCCCGGGCTGCTGGCCTACCCGTTCGCCGGCCTGATCGCCGACCGGGACGGCGGGGCCCGGCTGTTCTCCCGGGTGTCGGTGGCCCGCGCCGCCGTGCTCGCCGTGGTCGTCGTGGTGGTCGTGGCGCAGCCCGGGTGGGCGACCGCGGCCCTGATGGCCAACGGGGCGCTGCTGTCGATGCTGGCGGCGCCCGTGCGGATGTCGGTCGAGAAGATGGTCCCGCAGGTGGCCAGGGGCGAGAAGCTGGCGGCGACCCAGTCGCTGGTGCAGAACATGGAGCTGCTGGCGATGGCGCTCGGCCCCGCGCTCGCCGCGGTCGCCGTGCTCCTCCTCGGCAAGGTCTGGCTGCTCGCCCTGGCCGCGGCCGTCTTCGTGCTCGCCGCCTGCTGCTGGCTGCCGCTGCCCCGGCAGGAGTGGCGGTCCGGCAACGGCGGCGGCAGCCGGGAGATCCTCGCCGAACTCGGGCTCGGCTGGACCCTGTTGGTCAGGAACCGTCCGGTCCGCCTGCTGGCCGCGCTCAACTTCACCATCAACCTGGTCTTCGCGACCGTACTGAGCGCCAACGCGGCCCTGGTCACCGGGGTGTTCGACGCCTCCGAGTCCTCCTTCGGCCTGCTCAACACCTTCGTCGGCGTGGTCGGCCTCGGCAACCTGCTGATCATCCCGCTGCTGCTGCGCAAGGTGAACGTGTACGTCATCGGCGTCATCGGGTTCACCACGCTGTGCGCCGCGCTGCTGGTCGCCGGGACCGCGTCCTCGTTCGCCGTCTACGGCACCGCGTTCGTGCTGGGGATGACGGGAGTGGCGTACTACAACGTCTTCAACCGCACCCAGCGGATCAAGGTCCTGCCGCAGGAGCACCTGGGCAAGGTCATGGGGCCCTTCTACCTGCTCAACCTGCTGTCCTTCCCGTTGGCCGGGCTCCTCGTCGGGACCACCGGCGGCGTGATCGAGCCGCAGGATCTCGTCGCCGTCCTCGCGGTGCTGCTCAGCGTGGTCGGCGCCGCTCTGCTGTGGCTGACCATGCGCAGCTTCCGCCGGGTGCTCGCCGAGCGGGCCGGGGACCCGGTGGCCGCCCCCGAGAAAACTGAGGTGCACTGAATGCATATCGTCCTGGTCAACCGCTGGCCCCGTTTCGACGACGACGAGGACCGCTGGGACAACGAGCTCACCCGGTACGAGGAGTTCCTCGACCACGACAGGCACCGGATCAGCTATGTCGTCGACGCTCTCGGCGCCGAGGGCGTGCTCGTCGACCCGGCCCGGATCGCGCACTACGTGCAGGTCGAGGACGTCAACGACTTCGACCTGCTGCGCTCGGCCGTCGAGGAGGTCGTGGAGAAGGCCGGTCCCGTCGACCGGCTGATCGCCCTGTCCGAGTTCACGCTGGAGATCGCCGCCCGGGTACGGGTCGAGCTCGGCATCCCCGGGCCGACGCCCGAGGAGGTCGCCGTCTACCGGGACAAGGTCAGGATGAAGGAGGTGCTCGCCGAGGCGGGCGTCCGGGTCCCGCGCTTCGCCGGGTGCGCCGACGCCGAGCAGAGCGTCGCCTTCGCCGCGGCCACCGGCTATCCGGTGATCGTCAAGCCGGTCGACGGTGCCGCGAGCATCGGCGTGCACCGGGTGGACGACGAGGCGACGCTGCGGGAGCTGCTGCCCACGCTCGACCTGTCCCGGTACGAGATCGAGGAGTTCGTCACGGGGGTCGTGCACCACGTGGACGGCTTCGCCGACGCCCGGTCCGAGGTGCCCTTCCAGGTCGCCTCCGTCTACGTCGGCGACTGCCTCTCCTTCGGCTCCGGCTCCCCGCTGGGCTCCGTGGTCCTCCAGGAGTCCGAACTGCGGGCCCGGATCGAGGAGTTCTCCCGCGAGTGCATCGCGGTCCTGGGGCTGCGGGACACCCCCTTCCACCTGGAACTGTTCGTCACCGCCTCCGGCGAGCTGGTCTTCCTGGAGGTGGGCGGCCGGGTCGGCGGCAGCGAGGTGCCGCACCTGCTGAACAAGCTCTTCGGGGTCAACCTGTACGAGGCCTGCCTCAGGACCCTGTCCGGGGAGAGCGTCGAACTGCCGCCGAAGCAGGGCGATCCCAGCGGCGGCTGGCTCGTGCTGCCCAAGCCGGACGGGCTGCCGCTGAGGGTGACCCGGGCGACACCCATGAAGCCGACGGTCCCGAGCGTGTGGCGGGAACTCGTCCCCCGGCCCGGCCAGATCCTCGAACCCGGGGGCAGTTACGACGCCCTGCACAGCGGCCGGTTCATCCTGCTCCACGAGGACCAGCGGCAGGTCACCGAGGACATGCTCCGGATCATCGAGACCTTCGAGTTCGAGGCGGAACAGCCCTGAACCGGACGGCTGCCGGGCGCGCCGTTGGACGAGGGCGCCCGGCGACCGCTCAGGTGACGATCATGAACGTCGCCGCGGTGACCCCGACGACGACGATGACGCTGCGCAGCACCACCGCCGGCAGCCTGCGCCCCACCCGGGCCCCGATCAGGCCGCCGAGGGTCGAGCCCGCGGCGATCACCGCGGCCGCGGTCCAGTCGACGTCGGCGACCGCGATGAACACCACCGCGGCGGCGCCGTTGACGATCGCGGCGAGCACGTTCTTCGCCGCGTTGAGCCGTTGCAGATCGTCCCGCAGGAAGCTGCCGAACAGACCCATCAGGATGACGCCCTGGGCGGCGCCGAAGTAGCCGCCGTACACGCCGGTGCCCAGCACCCCGCACCACATCGGCACCCCGCCGTCCTCGCCCCCGCGCTGCTCGCGCCGCTTCAGCCACGCGTTCAGACGCGGCTGGAGCAGCACGAGCACGCACGCGGCGAGGATCAGCACCGGTACGACGGTGTCGAACGCCGAGGAGTCCAGCTGGAGCAGGAGGACGGCACCGGTGAGGCCGCCGATCAGGGACGCCACACCGAACCGGAGCAGCCGGCGCAGCTGCCCGCGCAGCTCACGGCGGTAGCCGTAGGCGGCGCTGAGCACCCCGGGCACCAGCCCGATGTTGTTGGTCACATTGGCCAGCACCGGCGGAAAACCACAGGCCACCAGGGTCGGAAAGGTGATGAGCGTGCCGGAACCCACGACGGCGTTGATGGCGCCCGCCGCCACGCTCGCGGCCGCGATGGCGGCGGCCTCCATGCCGTTCAAATGCCTTTTACCTTCCGGAGATCAGCTCGTCGACCACAGGGCCGTCGGCGGTGTGTCGGGTGGCTATGCGCAGCTTGTGCGGGTCGCCGTCGAGGATGAGATCCACGACCCCCGACTGTCCCATACCGGTGAGCGAGCGTCCGGTCCGGTTGGCCAGAACCCGCAGCTGGGCGAGGGGAAGACCGCTGAACCGCTCCAACTCGGCCACCAGGGCGGCCTGGTCGGCGGCCGGGGCGGCGTCCGAGGTGAGCAGGTCGGTCAGGGCGGTCAACTCGCCGTGCAGATGCGGCTGCTCGGCCTTCACATACGCGGGCAGGCCGGCCCCGGCGTCGGTGAAGGGGGAGTGGACCATGCAGACCAGCTGCTCCTCGGTGATGTCGAAGCAGTCCAGGGCGTAGGCGTCCATGGCCGCGCGCATCCGCTCGACGGCGCCCTCACCCTCGTACCGCGCACTGATCATCTCGATCAGCTGGTCCGGGAACTCCTTCTTGCGCATCAGCTGCTTGCCGAAGGCCACGTACTCGTCGAGGCCCTCCGCGTAGCTGCGGCCGAAGACCCGCTCGCACTTCAGGCCGCGGATGTGGGCCATCAGCGCGGGGTTTCCGCAGTCGGACTCGGAGAAGCTGAAGGCGAGTTCGTCGAAGCGGAAGCCGAGGAAGTCCGTCAGCAGGTCCCAGTGGTCGCCCGAGGCGTAGGCGGTGTCGTCGTAGATGGAGAAGAACCGCAGCTGGTCGGGCGTGTCGTGGTGGACCCGGCGCTCCTCGATGAGGTCCGTCTCGCCCTTGCCGTAGATGTCGCCGAAGTAGGCGCGGCCGATGTTGTCCGTGGCCTTGAGCACACCGCGGAAGCCCGCACGGTCGTCGCCGACGGGGGCCACGCCCATGCGCTCGGCGAGACGGTGGATCCAGACCAGGTAGGTGCGCTGCTCGTAGGGCGAGTCGCCGGTGATGATGACGTCCACGCCGCCGTCGTGGGAGGCGCCGAGGCCGAAGGCGTGGGCCGCGCTCAGGTTGCAGGCGTTGCAGAAGGTCGGACGGCCGTCGCCCAGGGTGCGGTGGCCGGTGACCAGGATGTCCAGCCGGTTCCTGGCGATCACGTGCTCGCGCTGCGGCAGGTCGACGTGGAACGGCGAGATCTCGTCGCCGTCGATCAGGAACTGCTCGCAGTCCGGGTCCTGGTCGAGCCGGAGCGCCGCGTAGGTGCGGTCGATGTTGTGCATCACCGCGACCGGCATGCCGGCGTGCCGCATGGTCACCACGCGCATCCGGAAGGTCTCGCCCGCCTCCTCGAAGAGCCGCAGCTGCATGGTCCGTACGAAGGCGGTGGTGTACGCGCTGTCCTTGCCGCCGCCGTAGGCGACCATGACGACGCGCTCACGCAGCGGGCCCAGCTCCTCAAGCTGGGCGCGGAGTTTGGGAACGCAGCGCTCCACCTCGTCCAGATGGTCGGCGGAGAGCCACTGGCGCAGCTCCGCGAGGGTCGTGCGGCGCACGTCGTCGGTGGTGTCGATGGTCTCGGCTGTCGTGCTGGTCTCGGCGGACAATCTCGTTCCCCGTCTCGTCACAAGCGTCACAAGCGGAAGGGGGAATTTCCCAATTCAGTACGCGATCCGCGCGTCCCGGTTCCCCCGACCAACCCGCCGGAGGATATCGCAGAGGTATCTCAAGATGTCCAGTGCGAGAAAAGGACCGAGACGCGGAAAAAACGGACTCGATGTGGCGTGTCTCATGATTCGAGACCATCTCTTTTCCGTTCCGTTAACCCCGTGCTACGGTCCGTTGCGTGATCGAGAGCAGCCTGTCGGGTGAAGAGATCGAGCGCGAGATACGGGACATCTGGAGGGGGTTGTTCGGTGTCGATGTAGGCCCTGACGACAATTTTTTCGATCTCGGCGGTGATTCGCTGAAGGTCGTGGACGTGGTGGCCGCAGCGCGTAAGCGCGGGATCGGTTTCCGCAGTTCAGCAGTGTTCCGCAATCCCACGCCGGCTCTTCTGGCAGCCAGTCTGACCAGGAGCGATGCCGCATGAGTGATCAGGTTGCCGACCGGTCGACGGATCTGCGGACCCTGCCCAACGGATTGTCCGTGCATGGGCTCAACCGCAGCGAAACCGAGTATCTTTACAAAGAGATATTCGAGGACCAGTCATATGTGCCGCCGGAGGGTTTCCGGTTTACCGGCCAGCCTGTTGTCGTCGATGTCGGCGCCAACATAGGAATGTTCGCGCTGTTCATGGCGACGAACTTTCCGGAAGCTCGGGTGTTCTCCTTCGAGCCCGTACCGCGCACGTTCGACGCGTTGCGCAAGAACGTCGGCGACCGGGCGAACGTCTCCGTCTTCAACATGGCCCTCGGGGACGCCCCGCAAACCCGCGAGCTCACTTTTTATCCGCAGTACTCGATGATGTCCGGCTTCGACGCGGATCCCGAAGTGGACCGTGCGCTCGTCAAGTCGTACATCGGGAACATCGCGGAAACTCTCGACCAGGAGCGCCGGGAGCTGGTGCTCGAAGAGGCCGACGAACTCATCGAGGGCCGCTTCGAGGCGGTGGAGCGGGTGTCCTGCCGGATCGACCGGCTGGAGACGGTGGCCGCGGAGCTCGGCATCGACCGCATCGACTTCCTGAAGATCGACGTCGAGGGCTTCGAGGTGAAGGTCCTCCAGGGCATCGGCGACTCGCTGTGGCCCCGGATCGCCCAGGCGGCGGTCGAGGTCGAGGACGACAACGGCGAACTGGCCGAGGTCACCAAGCTGTTCGCCGAGCACGGGATGACGACCGTGGTCGAGCAGCCGGAGGAGTACCGGGGGACCAGCGTGTACAACGTGTTCGCCTCCCGTGAGGAGGGAGTATCGCCATGAGTTCGGCCAACGGGGGAGTGGGCGTCGGAACCGCCGTGTTCGGACTGCCCACGGCTTGGCGCGCGGCGCCGGGCGTCGAGCGTGCGGAGCAGGCCGAGCACGTCAAGCCGGTCGAGGACGTCAAGCAGATCGAGCACGTCGAGTACGCCGATCTCGTCGACGGGCTGACCGCGCTCGCCGGTATCTGCGGCACCGAGCGGGAGACAGTGCTGCTCGCCGCCCACATCAAGGTGCTCGGCATGCTGGGCGAGGCGGACGACCGCCACACCGAGGTGGACCTCGGCACCGGAGTCCACCGGCTGCCCGTCCTGCGCACGGCGGCGACCTGGCAGGAACTGGTGCTGCGGGTGGCCAAGGCGGTGCGGGGAGCGGGCGCGGGGGTCTCCGGGGCCACGTCCGAGCCCACGCCGGCAGCAGGGTCCGATTCCGGTTCCGCCGACGAAGTCTCGTACGCCGAGCGCGTGTTGTTCGTCACCGACGCGAGCACACGCGCCACGAACATCTCCTACGGCCTCGAAGTCGCCGTAGCCGGGGCGAAGCTGACCCTGACCGCGCCCACCACCGCCATCGCCCCGCCGTACCCGGAGAGCCTCCGCGTGATGTACCGCGAGGTGCTGGAGGCGATGGCCGCCGACCCCGACGGGGACGCGCTCGCCGCCCGACTGGCCCCCCGCGACCGGGAGTTGCTGCTCGACAGGTGGAGTGCCGGCGCGACCGCGGACCGTGGCGCGCGCACCGTCGGTGCGCTCATCGAGGCGCAGGCCGCCAGGACGCCGGACGCGCCGGCCGTACGCATCGGCGGCACCGAGCTGTCGTACCGCGAACTGGACGCGCGCGCCAACCGGATCGCCCGCCGGCTGACCGCCCTCGGCGCCCGCCCCGACACCCTGGTCGGCGTCTGCCTGCGCCGCACCCCGGACCTGCTCCCCGCCCTGCTCGGCGTGTGGAAGTCCGGCGCGGGATATCTCCCCCTGGACCCGTCCCTGCCGGCCGAGCGTGTCCAGCACATGATCACCGCGGCGGGCTGCGAACTGGTGATCAGCGAGACGGCCCACGTGGCGGTCCTGCGGCCCCTCGCCGCCGAGGACACCGCTCCCGTCGAGGACACCGCCGCTCCCGTCGTGGACGCCGGTGGACAGCGTGCAGCAGAAACGGTTGCCCCGTCGGCCGAGGGCAGCTCCCGCTCGACGGACGAGGACGCGGGCGAGAACGCGGGCCGGTCCCCCGGGAGCGGAGTCGCCCCGGCCGCCCCGGTCGGCGTCGACGCTCGCGCCGCCGGACAGTCGGCCGCGGCCACTCCCGCGGGCGGCGACAGTCCGCCGACCGACCTCGCCTTCGTCCTCCTCGACCGCGACCGTGAGGTCATCGACGCGTGCTCGTCGGAGCCGCTCGGCACGCCGCCGGCGGACCCCCGCTCGCTCGCGTACGTCATCTACACCTCGGGTTCCACCGGTGACCCCAAGGGCGTGATGGTGGAGCACTCGGGGCTGGCGAACTACCTGTTGTGGACGGTGGAGGCGTACGCGGCGCGGGGTACCGGCGGGGCGCCGGTGTTCTCGTCGATCTCCTTCGATCTGGGGATGCCGAGCCTGTTCGCGCCGCTGCTGACCGGGCAGCCCGTGCACCTGCTGCCCGACCCGCTGGACACCGCCGACCTCGGGGACCAGCTGGTGGCGGGAGCGCCATACAGCTTCATCAAGATGACGCCGGGCCATCTCGACCTGCTGAGCTACGACCTGACCCCCGAGGAGATCCACGACCTCGCCGGGCTCGTCATCGCCGCCGGGGACGCGTTCACCAGTGAACTGGCCCGCCGCTGGATCGAGTTCGCCGGACCCGGGGGAACGGCGGTGGCCACCGAGTACGGGCCGACCGAGATCACCGTGGGCAACTCCGGCGAGACGCTCACCGAGCCGCCCGCGACGGAGCTGATCCCGCTCGGGGCACCGATCCCGAACACCACGATGTACGTGCTGACCGACCGGCTGGAGCCCGTGCCCGTGGGGGTCCCCGGTGAGGTCTTCATCGGCGGGGCGGGTGTGGCCCGCGGCTATCTGGACCGCCCGGCGCTGACGGCGGAGCGGTTCCTGCCCGACCCGTTCGGCGCCCCTGGCGCCCGCCTGTACCGCACCGGCGACCGGGCCCGCTGGCGGGCCGACGGCTCGCTGGAGTTCCTCGGCCGCGTCGACCACCAGGTCAAGATCCGCGGCTACCGGGTCGAACTGGGCGAGATCCAGGCCCGGTTGAGGGACCACACGAGAGTCGCCGAGGCCGTCGTCATCGCCGTCGGCACGGCCCGCTCCCGCTCCCTGGCCGCCTATGTGATCCCCGCGGACGGACAGCGGGCGGAGCCCGCCGAGCTGCGGGACCACCTCGCGGCCGTCCTGCCCGGCTACATGATCCCCGCGCACTTCGTCGCCATCGACCAGGTGCCGCTGACGACCAACGGAAAGGTCGACACGCGCGCGTTGCAGAGCCTGCTCTGACACGCCCGGCGGTCCCGGCCGGTGCTCCCGGCCGCCCCAGCCGGTACTGCCGGCTGCCCGGCCGTCCCAGGTGTCTGCTCCCGGCCCGTGCCGAACCCACGAGAGGCGAAAACCGTGTCCATCGCTGACATATCAGTCGATACCGCCATCCCGTTCCGTCTCGACCTCACCGTCGAGGAGCGCGCCGAGGTGCGTGCCCTGGCCGAGGAACTGCGCCGGGCCGCCCCCGGCCTGGTCGACGAGGAGGCCTGGGTCGCCGAGGCGCGTCGGCTCAGCTGCCGGCTGCCCCTGCGCCTGCTGGAACGCATCCGCGAGTACCGCAGCGACGCGGGCCCCGACGGCATGCTGTGCCTGGCGGGTCTGCCCGTCGACGAGGACCTGCTGCCAAAGACCCCGAGCGTGCCCGACTCGGTGGAACGGGCCGCCACCGTCCCGGCCGCCGTGGCGATGCTGGTCGGGCAGCAGCTCGGCGAGGTCATCGCCTACCGGGACGAGAAGTTCGGGGCGCTCGTACAGAACGTGGTGCCGGTCCCCTCGCTGGCCGCCTCGCAGAGCAACGGCGGTTCCGTACCGCTGGAGTTCCACATCGAGAACGCCTTCCACCCCCACCGCCCGCACTACGTCGGCCTGTTGTGCCTGCGCTCCGACCACGAGGGCACGGCCGGCACCCAGGTCTGCTCGGTCCGCCGCGTCCTCGGCCGGATCGACGAGGCCGACCGCAAGATCCTGGAAGCGCCCCGCTTCGTGACCGAGGCGCCGCCCTCCTTCCGCTCCGCCGAGCGCACCGAGCCGCACCCGGTCCTGGGCGGCAGCTCCGAGGACCCCGACCTGCGCGTCGACTTCAACGCCACCTCGGCGCTCGACGAGGAGGCCGGCCACGCCCTGACCCGGCTGCGCGACACCATGCTCGACACCTCCGAGTCCCTGGTGCTGGCCCCCGGTGAGCTGGTCTTCCTCGACAACCGCCTGGTCGTGCACGGCCGTACCGACTTCGTCCCCCGCTACGACGGCCGGGACCGCTGGCTGCACCGCATCTTCGTCCACCTGGACAACCGCCTCAGCCGCCCCCACCGGGCGGACAACGGCCCGGTCCTGGTCTGAACACGGCAGGGAGAACAGCAACGTGACGACAGCAGACGCTGAGGCGGCCGAGCGGTTCGTCGTGGTCGTGAACGACGAGGGCCACCACTCCCTGTGGTGGTACGGCCGGCCCGTGCCCCCGGGCTGGCGGGCCACCTCGGAGCCCGCCACCCGCGAGGAGTGCCTCGCCCGGATCGAGCGGGACTGGACGGGCCTGCGCCCGAGGCGGCGGCTCGCGGCGGTGGACCCTCGATGAGCGGCCGTCCGACCCTCGTCCTGGTGGACGCGCTCACGACCGGCGCGATGCTGGCCCGCATGGCGGCGGCCGACCACCGCATCGTGCATGTGCGGTCGCGGGCCCGGCTGCCGGAGACGTTCGCCGCGAGCCTGCCCACCGAGGTCTTCGCGGAGGACCTCACCTATCCCGGCCACGCCGAGGACGTCCTGCGGCACCTGCGCGCCCTGGAGCCGCGGGCCGTCATCGCCGCCAGCGAGTTCGGCATCGAGGTCGCCGACGACCTCGCGAGCCGGCTCGGCCTGCGCGGCAACGACCCGGCGCTGTCGACGGCCCGCCGCGACAAGTTCCGCATGATGGAGGTGCTCGCCGCGGCCGGCGTACCGACCTCGCGCCAGCACCGCGGATCCGACCTCGCCGGGCTCCTCGACTGGTGGCGGGCCTCGGGCCTGGACCGGGTGGTCGTCAAGCCGCTCGACAGCGCGGGCTCCGAGGACGTGTACACCTGCGACACCGAGGATGAGGTCGCGGCCGCCTTCCGGGCGGGCATCGGCAAGACCAACCTGATGCTCAGCGCCAACGAGGAGGTGCTGATCCAGGAACACCTCGCCGGGGACGAGTACGTCGTCAACAGCGTCAGCCGGGACGGCGGGCACTGGTTCACCGACGCCTGGATCAGCCGCAAGCGGGTCACCTCCGGCAAGCGGCTCGTCTACGACTACGAGGACCTGCTCGCCCCGAACGCCCCCGAGCTGGACGGCATCCTCTCCTACGTCGGTGAGGTCCTCGACGGCCTCGCGGTCACCGACGGCCCGGCGCACACCGAGCTGATCCTGACCGCGGACGGCCCCCGCCTCCTGGAGACCGGCGCCCGGCTGTCGGGCCTCGCCAACCCGCCCGCCCTGCACCGCTGCACCGGCGCCGACCAGGTCACCCTGACCCTCGACTGCCACTCCCCGGACGCGGAACGGCTGCGCGGCCGGCCCCGGCGCTACGAGCGCCACGAGTCGGCCCGCTGCGTCAACCTCCTAGCCCACCGCGAACTGCCGCTGCCGGCGCGCGCCCTGGAGGAGGCCCTGCGACAGCTCCCGGCGTTCCAGAGCATCCGCTTCCGCAAGCCGGAGGGGACCCTGACCCGGCCGACGGTCGACCTCAACTCCTCACCGGGCGTGGTGTTCCTGGTCCACCGGGACCCGGCCGAGATCGAGAACAGCTACAAGCTGCTGCGCGAGATCGAACGGGAGCTGTTGTGACCGTGACCCCACCGCAGTTCCGCGAGCTCTTCGGCTCCTTCCCGGCGCAGGTCGCGATCGTCACCGCGGTCGACGCGGACGGGCAGCCGCGCGGATTCACCTGCACCGCCACCTGCGCGGTGTCCGCCACCCCGCCGCTCCTGCTGGTCTGCGTGGACGAGAACTCCCAGACACTGCCCGCGATCCTCACCAGCCGCTCCTTCGTGGTGAACATCCTCTCCGGCACCGGGGAGGCGGCCTCACGCGTCTTCGCCGGCAAGCTCCCGGACAAGTTCGACCACGTGCGCTGGCGCCCGTCGGACATCGCGGGCGGGGCCCCGATCCTCACCGACGTCGTCCTCGCCTACGCCGAGTGCCAGGTCGTACAGATCCAGCCGGCCGGCGACCACCGCATCGTCGTGGGCCGGATAGAGGGCAGCGCCGTCTTCCCCCGTACACCACTCCTGTACGGCAGAGGCGACTACACCTCGCCGTCCCTGTCCCCCCAACTCCCGTCCCCTGCCCGGTAATCTCGGCGACGTGGAGACGCTTCCGGTCAGGACACTGAGGGCGAGCGGCGCCCGCTTCCCGCCTCTCCCGGACCGTCAAGACCCTGGCCTTCGTCACCCCGGCCGACCCCACGGCCAGGACGGCGGCGATCGCCGACCTCCCGGCGCCTGACTCGCGCTCGTAGGAGCGTCCAGAACTGACGACTGGTTGTCGGTGATGCTCTCTGCCCTGATGATCGAGGAAGGGCTCAACCGGGGAGGGACGCATGGTGGTTGACGGGGGGCGGGTAGCCGCTCGCGGTTTTCAGTACCAGTACCTGCGCACTGTGGAGGCGCTGCTGGTCGGACTCGACGGCGACAAGGTGGCGGCGTGTCGTGTGGAAGGCCCGGGAACCACGACCTCGGTTCAGCTCGTCGACTGTGTCGACTTCGACCTGGTCGACGCGTCAGGGCGTTCCCTGATGGCCGTGCAGGTCAAGAGCGCCGGCCCGACCCGTGTGGTCAGCGCCCCGGACGCCGTACGGGTACTCGTGCATCTGATCACCGGCTTCGACGCTGTGGAGTACCGGTTGATCACATCGGCATCGCCCGACCACAACTGCTCACGTCTGGCGGAGACGTTGAAGCGCCACGGCGCGGACATCCCGGCGCTGCAGAGGGAGATCGAGACGCTCCTGCAACGGGCTCCCGTCGCCTGGGGCCTGTGCAAGGCGCTGTCACCGCAGCAGTGGGAGCGGCTGGGCCGGGCCGAAGTGGAGTTCGACCTTCGTGGTGAGACGCAGTTGCGTCAGGATCTCAACGGCATGCTGCGCACTCACCGGGCGCGCAGCGGTCGTGGGCTGTCCGGCCGTACCGGCGGCTTCATGCTCGGTTACCTGGTGGCCGAGGTCATGCGGCGTGCAGCCGATCCCGCTCTGGCGCACTGGGACATCGCCGACTTTCAGCGACTGCTGTTGGTCGAGGACGAGGAACTGGTCGCTGCCGTGGGACGGCAGGACTTCGGCCTGGTCTACGGACCGCTGCCGAGGGTTCCAGAAGTGTCCCGGCCGGGCCTGGTCAGCAAGGTCGATGAGCTTCTCTCACCATCCACAGCGGACTCCGCCGACGTCCCGGTGTGCGTGATCACCGGGTTGTCGGGCCTGGGGAAGTCGAGTCTGGCCGCCGCGTACATCGCGGAGCACGCTTTTCGCTACGACGCCGTCTTCTGGGTCGAGGCCGAGACGGAGGAGGCGCTGACCGCGTCGTTCGCCCGGCTGCTCGGCCACTTGTCGGGCGCGAGTGAACCGGTGGCAGTGACAGATCCGCGGCTGCTCCGCGAGCAGGTGCATGCGCGGCTTCAGGCCTTGCCCGGGCCGTGGTTGATGGTTCTCGACGATGCCACAGCCAAGACGGCCCGGGCGTGGATACCGCGCCGGGGGCGTGGCGGGGTCATCGTGACGTCGCTGGGCGGGAACTGGCGCGATGCTCGTGGGCGCGTCGAGCTGGGTGCCATGAGTGCCGAACACGCGGTGCAGTTGCTGCGGCTGCGCCTTGGCCTGTCCGACAGTGAAGCCGCCGCGTATGCCGAGGTGGTGGGGCACCTCGCGGAGACGCTGGAACGCTGGCCGTTGGCGATCGAGGTGGCTTCTGGCTACCTGGTCGGCTGCAGAATCGGCGTGGAACGGCTCGACACCTACGCGGACACCTTGTTGCAGCGGGCAGCGGATGACGAGGAGGCCGTACCGCCGGGATATCCCCACACGTTGGCCGCCGCGGTGGCGTTGAGTGTCGACCGTCTGGTCGACAGTGCCCGTGGCAGGGGGTTGATGGAACCCACGCTGTCCACTCTCGCGGCACTGTGCTGGCTCGCCGCACGCCGTATCCCGGTGCATCTCGCCATGGCATGCGCGTTCGTCGGGCTCGAGCATCTGCCGCCGTCCCCCGGCTGGCTGGTGCTGGACGAGGCCGAGCAGCCGGTCCGTGAGGTGTTCCGTGAACTCACCAACGTCTCCTTGGTGCGCTTCGACGAACCGTTGCCTGTCCGCGGGGAGTCTTTTCCCGGCAGCGAGGACACGGTCTCGATGAACACGGTGCTGCAGGTGATCCTGGCCCGGCATCTGCACCTTCACCGGATCGCTGCGACAGCGTTGCCCCAGGCAGCAGGCCACACCAACCAATGGCTGCTGGGGGCGATCGAGACGGGTCAGGCCGAACGCTCCTGGGAACTCTCGCAGCACGCCACTGCCTTGGTGTGGCACATCGAGGAAGCCGGTGTCGCAGACCTCCACACATGCCTGCTCATGGGCAACCTCGCAGCCTTCCACCTCGCGCACGGACAGTACGAGGCCGCCCAAGGGCTGCTGGAACGAGAACTGGTGCGACTCGATCAGGCGGGCGATCCCGATCCTGGCGTGACGGCGCAGGTCGAAACCCTGCTGGCACACGTCGCCCAGCTTCGCCGGCCTGACGGCGCGACGTCACAGATCATCGACCGGCTCAGCCGGGTGCTCTCCCGTCTTCGTGCCACGCCCACTCCGAACGCCCCGTATCAGATCGACCTGGCTGCCAGTGCGCTGCTGGTACTGCAGAACCAGTTGCGCGGGGAGCACCACGAAGAGCTCGCCACGCTCCTGCGGGGCTTTTCCGACGTGGTTGCCCGCGCCCCGGACACCGAGACGTCTCAGGCGATGCGCGATCTGACGAACATCTCGGAGCTGCTGAGCGACGGGGAAGCCGAGCGCGCGGAGCAGGCCGCGGCTGCGGCCATCGCCGCGTCTCCGCCCTGGACGGTGTCCACCGTAGAGCTGAAGCGTCTTCTCATCGAGGCTCTCGTCGGACAGGACAAATGGCAGGAGGCCGATGCGGCGCTGACCGAGTTCCTGCCTTACGCCGGGTCCCGCACTCTGCACCGGTTCTCCGTGTACCACCTCGTGCACAACGCCGGCATCGTCAGCGCATGGGAGTGGGTGACGAAGGGGGAGCAGCGTGCCGTCGAGTTTCTGGGGCGCCTTCTGGAGGAAACCGGCATAGACCAGGTGCCGGCGCCGGAGAGCCCGACGGATCAGGCGCGCTTGCTCCTGCTGAGGGTGGTGCACGGCATGTGGCAGTCCGTCAGAGCCGAGTCCTGGGGCTCGGCTCCGCTGTCGCTGATGCGGCAGCTGACGGACAAGGTCTTCACCGACCCCTATGACCCGGACGACGTGTGGGAGCGGACCTACAACGGACTCCTGCCGCGGCTCACATCGCTGGGTGGGGAAGCCGTGCATCGCGGCTGGCAGGCCAAGAGCGAAGCCGTCGTTTCCGCCGCAGGCACGGAACTCCTGGCGAACCCGGTGATACGCGCGGCATACGAGGCAGCCCAGTGTCATGGGCGGGCCGTGTTGTCCTCAGACCCCGCCTACTCCGGCTTCGGGGGCACGTCCGACCTGGAGGCTGTGCTTCCGGAAATCCATCAGATCATTCCCGGCCCTCGTGCCATGGTCTTCCTCGAACCCACGGTCATGCTCGGAGTGACCTCGAATGAGTCGGGCAAGTCGACCGAGCTGCAGATCCATCGTGCCTGCGACAAGGGCTTCAGGCGCTTGATGAGCAGCAAGGTCGTCAGTATTCCGTCGCCCAAGGACATCACTCTGGCCCTGACCGGTGACGACCTCGTCCTGGAACACGAGGACGGCACCGTCCTGGCCCGCGCCACCGCGTCCGCCTCCGGCCAGTGGCTCAAGGCGGCACGCACCCGGGGCACGGCACTGGTCTATTACGGCTTCGGCCTCGACCTGCATACGGCATCAGTCCACCAGCGTCTGCTTGCGTCGGCGACAGAGCTCGGAGAGCGGCTGGCCGATGTCAGTGGGAAAGGCCTTCTCAGCGCGGCCCTCGTGTCGGTACGCGTGAGCCCTTCCTCCACCCCGGACGTGGCGCCTCGCCAACCCGTGACGCGCAAACAGCCCAAGAAATCGAGCAGGCGATCTCGAACCCGGCGAGGCAGGTGACGTCGTTCAGCCCCAGGACCGGGCGGAGGATGGTCAGGGCCAGGTGCACTCGATGCGGTCATGCCGTACGGCGTAGGCGGCAGGGCCGCCCTTCGTCACGGCCTGGTAGATCTCGGCGCGCCGGGCATCGAGTCGTTCGACCATGTCGGAGCTGCGCAGCTGCTGGTTGTCGAGGTAGAAGAGCACAGCCTCATGGTCCAGAACGGGCTGGATCTCCACATCCCGGGTTTTGATCCGACCGTCCTTCGACAGCGGGACCCAGGACTGGGCCAGTCCGTGAGCGATCCATTCCTCGTCGGGGATGTCCTGCGCGTCTGCCGGGAAGACGTCGACGATGCGGTGCACCGTCCACCCACGTGCTCTCAGTTCTTCGGCGACGCGACGACCGAGGTCTCGGTCCAGGAAGAACTCAGGCGGCAAGGCGCACCACGGCGTGGCAGACGGAGTCGACCTGCTCGGGGGTCATGTCGTACTCGTACGCGATCTCCTCGACCGTTTCGCCGGCCTCCCAGAGGTCCGTCACCGCCTTCACCGGCACGCGGTTGGCGGCGATGACGGGCAGGCCGTGGCCGAATCGGGGGTCGATCACGACGGGAACGGAATCCGGGTACTGCCGCAGCCGGAGGCTGGTGGGGAAATCGTCGTCCGCTTCCCAGATCAGGTAGCGGAGGTAGCCCGACACCACTTCGTCGATCGGTACCTGTCCGTCCCGTGCCCGGCGCAGATCTCCGAAGCCGTGCTCGACGAAGATGTCCACGCCGTCCGTCGCGATGCGCTTCGACACAAGACCGTAGGGGGTGTCGAAGGCGTCCCGCACGGCGGCCGCCGCTTCCCGGATCTCGCTCATCCGCAGACCGAGCGTGCGCAGTGAACGCAGCACATGGGCCTCGGCGACAGCGATGAACGGCACCGAGGGCTGTCCTCTCCGCACCGGCTCCACCTGATGCACCAGGGGTGCCCCGGCGGCCGTCGCCTTCAGCCAGGAAGCGAGCGTGGACGAAGGAATCTCCAGGCAGGAGGAGGTTTCGGCGGGTGTCAGCAGCCCGTCCGAGAACCTGTCGACCATGATCCACCTCCTTCGCGCGCGGTCCGCATCGTCGCACATACAGGCTCCCACCGGCGGACGCCGACGACACACTGGACGGGATGCGGCGCAGCGGGTCGTCATGCGGCTCGCCGGTGGTGGTCGCCGCCGTTGTCGAGTGAGCAGTCCCGGCAGAGGGACGGTTCCACGGCGCGGAAGGCCCGTTCGCAGCCGTCGCAGGTCTGCCAGGGGAGTACGGCGGACCGGGCGGGCGGTGGGCCGCTCGGGTCGGTTGGTGTGGGGACCGGGATCTCGCGGAGCCGGTACGCGAGGACACGCGCGGGGCGGGACCGGAAGTGTGAAGGTAGGTCGTTGGTGAGGAAGTTGGTGATCTCCTCCGGTCCCATCCCCTGCGTGAGCCACTCGGCGACGGCCGGGGCCAGTTCGGTGACCTCGCGGCCGGAGAGGACCAGTCTGCGGTCGACGATCCGGAGGGAGGCGAGGATGACGAGGGCTTGGGGGTCGATGCCGTCGAGCCGGAGTGGGGAAGCCGATGGAGGAGCGGTCTCCGCCGCGGGGCCTGCCGTAGGAGTGCGTACCGGTGCCTGTTCGTCCGAGGCCGGTGAGGTGCCGCCGGGCCGGGGTACCGGAGCGCTCTCGACAGCGGCGGGCTTCCGCGACCCGGTTGGGCGGCGGGGTCTGCGGCCCTTCGCCACGCGGTACGTCGTAGAAGTACGTCCGGGTGCGCACCTGACCGTCCGGCCCGCGTTCGCGCCGCCGCTCCAGGTATCCGGCGGACTCCAGCTCCCGCAGCGCGCGGGAGATGAGGATCTCGCCCTCGTCGAAGTGGGCGCAGAGCGCGGCGATGCTGACGATCGCACCGTCGGGCAGCGAGAGGATGTAGGCCGCGACGCCGACCGTGACCGCGCTTCCGCGGCGCTGCACAAGGGCGTTGGCGATCACGGTGAAGTCGGCGGTGAGGCGGGTGCGGACGTGGATCACGCCGGAGGTCGGTGCTCCGGCGTCGGCGCGCAGGCGCGCGTTAGACTGCGGCTCAGCCATCGGGAAGGTGCTTTCTTCCTGGTTGGTCAGGCCCTCGATCGGGATGCCAGTCCCGGCCGGGGGCCGTTGTCTGTCTGAAGTTGTGGTGTGCGGGGAACGTAACCCTCCGTCCGTACTCGCCGCAACCGGGTCACTCCTGAGGGTGAACGGGCCGGTGGGGGAGGGTGGTTGGCTCTTTCCCCACAGTCCTTGGGGGAGGTACGCGGCCTGCCGGACCCCCGCCGACGAGGGACCGGCGAGCCGGGAAGCCCACCGGGACCGGCTCCCCTTCGGCCCGGATGCGGTGCTCTCAGTTGCGGTGGCGGGTCTTCAACTCGTCTATGAAGGCGGCCGCGGACTGGGGCTATCCGCCGACCTCGGGCACGTCCGACACGGTCGCTCTGCTGGTCGCCGAACTGGCCGCGAACGCCGTACGGCACGGCCGGGTGCCCGGGCGGGACTTCCAGCTCTCTGTCCACCTTGATGTGCGGACGCGGGTGATCCGTATCGAGGTCGCGGACGCCTCCGAGCGGCAGCTCCGGTTCGGTTCGCAGACCGTCGCCGGGCCGGAGGACGAGTCCGGGCGCGGTCTCCTACTCGTGACGCTGCTGGCCGCACGCTGGGGAGCCGTAGCGCGTGAGCCCGTGGGCAAGACGGTGTGGGCGGAGGTCGAGGTGGACGCGCCGGACAGCTCGTGATGTCGGCGGTGTCGGTCGGTGGGGCTTCAGAGGTCGCCCAGATGTTGAGAGAGGGCGGCTCGGAATTCCGGGACGCTCAGACCGCACTCGCTCAGCAGTGTGACGCTGTCCTTGTCGTTGTCCAGGATCAGGGCCAGCAAGTGGCCCGAGGTGAAGTACTTCTTGGTGTAGCTCTGGGAGAGCTGGAGGATGTGCTCCATGGAGATGGACCACGGGAGCTCTCGCTTGGTGCTCGGCTTGCCAGCCGGTTGGCCGGCCGCCAGTGCCGCGTGCAGGACCAAGTACTCGACTCCCGCCGTCTTCAGCAGGCTGCTCGCGTCGCTCTCGTGGTGAGCGACGCAGAGGAGCACGTGTGCGGGGAAGACTTCGTGGTGGTGCAAGGACCGTGCTTCGGCCGGGGATCGTGCGAGGTCTCGGACCGCGTCCTCTGACATCAGCTCGGGCATGTGGTCAGTATCTTGTCGCGTCGAGTCCGTCGTCTACCGGTCTGTGAGACCCATCGGGCCAGGGCCTGATCCGCCCGACAGGCCCTACCGCAGAGGGGCCGTCTCCAGCAGCCCAAGGGCCGTCGAGTCCGCCGGGGACGCGGTCAGTTCGGCGACGCGGTGGAAGGTTTCCTGGGCGGGGCGGGCGGGCCAGGCCGGGGGGAGGTGGCGGGCGGGGAGGCGGGGGTCGGTGCGGATGGTCCAGAGCCACTCGCTGACGAGGCGGAGGCGGGTGCCGATGGGGTCGTCGGTGGGGGCGCTGCCGAGGTGGGCGGTCCAGCGTTTGTCGAAGGCGACGTAGCGGGCGGCGATGGACTCCAGGTCCCAGGTGTCGCGGATCATCTGCTCGATGTCGGTCATCTCGGCGGCCCGGGCGTGGAAGATCTTCACGTGGGCGGTGAGGCCCAGTTCCGCGACCACGGCGGAGACGTCCACGTGGCCCGGCGCGATCCACAGCCCGCTGTACAGCGCGCCGAACCCGGACCAGGCCAGGCGGGAGCGCAGATCGTGGCGCTGGCGTTTCCAGGAGTCGGGGAGGGAGAAGCCGAGGAGGGTCCAGAAGCCGTCCCAGTCGTCGTTGACGGCACCCTGGGTCCAGATGCGGGTGCGGCCGTCCTCCAGGACCCGGACGGCCTGCGGGGTCAGGCCGAAGAACATCTTGCGGCCCTCGCGCTGCCGTTGCAGCAGCCCGCGGTTGACCATGCGGGTGAGGGTGGACCGCACGGCCTGTTCCCCCACCCCGACGCGGCCGAGCACGTCGATGATGCTGCCCGAGTACACGCACACCTCCCCCCGGTCCAGGACGTGGTTGCCGAAGAAAGCGAGCATGAGCGACTGAGGGCGCGGCGCCGGGCCGCCGTCCGCGGCGTCGGCGCTGTCCGAGGTGTCCAGGATGTCGTCGTCCTCCACGGGGGCAAGCGTACGACCGCCCGCCGTCCGTGCGGCGGGCGGTCGTGCCACGTCACCTGCCGTCGGCCGGGTGCGCAAGGTCGTACGGACGCGGGTACGGGGCGGGCCGGTACGCCGCGTAACGGGCGGGCGTCGTGGGGTCGGCCGCCGCGGCGCGGGAGTTGAGCGAGCCCGGATCGGTGCCGACCCACCGGCCGGCGGTCAGCCGGTCCTCCAGCGTGTGCAGGGCAGCCACCTGCTCGGCGGGGCTGAAGGTGCAGTGGCCGGCGTTCTCGACGTACGCCTGACGCAGCAGGGAGGTGCGGCCGGCCGCGGTGACCGCCCGCTTCAGGGCGCTCTCCGTCTGGACGGGGACGAGCGCGTCGCCGGTGGTGTGGACGCTGAGCTGGGGCTTGGCGAGCTTCCCGGTGAAGGAGCTGGTGGCGCTCATCCACCGCACCGCGGACGGGTCGGCGGCGATCCGGGGCGCGCGGTGGAGGGCGGTGAGGTCGGCCTTCAGGGACAGGCCGGCCTTCTTGTACAGCGCGGTGACCTCCTCGCGGACGGCGGACCGGCCCAGCATCCGCGCGTAGTCGACGCCGGTGTTCCAGGACATGTTGCCGCCCGCGCGGGTCTCGGCCTCCTGCCGCCAGCTGAAGGCGGGGAACTTCACCATGCCCTTGACGGCGGTGTACTGGTTCGCCTGCTGGGCCTCCCAGTCGGTCGGGGCGGGCTTCGGCTGCGCCGGGTCGTTCCAGCCCGGGATGTTGTGCAGCGCGGCGGCCAGCGCGATCCGGGCCCGCCCGGCCGGCGTCGACTGCGCAGAGTCGACCGCGGCCGTCAGGGTGTTCGCCGCGTCGGCGGCCGTCTTCTGGTCGGGAAGGTCCACCAGCGGGATCGCGGCGCCGGGCGCGAGGAGCGTCTTGAGGGCGAAGACCGGGTCGAGGGTGTTGTTCCAGTTGGCGACCCCGCCGTGGACCAGACCGCACAGGGAGATCGAGCCGTCGATGCGCTCCGGGTGCCGCTCGGCGATCGCGGTCGTGACGAGTCCGCCGTACGACCGTCCCCAGGCGATGGTGCGGGAGGCCGCGCCGAAGCGGCCGGTGAAGGCGGAGAGGGTGGCGAGCTGGTCGGGGACGGCGTCCGTCACGGCCCAGCCGGTGGTGGCGTAGGAGGAGCCGATGAGGGCGTAACCCTGCTTCAACAGAAGGGACTTCGTGGCCTCGTCCGGGCCGTTCGTGGCGGGGTTGGCCGGGCCGGGGTTGTAGCCGTGGCTGAAGAGGAGGACGGTGCCGTTCCAGCCGGCGGGCACGTCCATGGCGTAGGTCGCGCCCGAGGGGAGCCGGCCCTCGACGTGGACCGGGTCCGCCGTGACCGCGACGGCCGACGTGGGCACGGCGGTGAGGGCGAGCAGGAGGGCGGCGGCGCAGGCGGTACGGCGCGCTGCGGTACGGCGTGCTGCGGTGCGGGTGCCGGTCGTCATGCGGAGATCTCCTCGGTGTGGGGGGCGTTGGAGTTTCCTGCGGTGTCGGGGTCGGTGTCCGCTTCGGCGAGGGACGTCCTGCTGGTCTCGCGTACGAACAGGACGGTCGCCGCCGTGACCGCCGCGCCGCCGCACAGCAGCAGGGCGACGGGCGTGCTGGTCCCGCTCCCGGCCACGAGGCTGCCGGCGATCATTGGGGAGAAGCCGGCGCCGACGAGGGTGGCGCCCTGGTAGCCGAGGGAGGCGCCGGTGTAGCGGACCTTGGTGCCGAACATCTCGCTGAGCAGGGCGCCCAGCGGGCCGTACATCGTGGACTGGGCGATGCCGTGGCCGAGGACGACGGCGACGATCAGCAGTCCCGGCGACTTCGAGTCGACCAGTGCCATCACGGGGAAGGCGAGCGCGGCCGAGGCGATCGCTCCGGCCAGCACGACCGGGCGGCGGCCGACCCGGTCGGAGAGCGCGGAGGCGCAGGGCAGCACGACGAGGGCGACGGCGGCGGAGACCGTGAGCGCGGTCAGCACCTGGGGGCGGGCGTAGCCGATGCCGGTGGCGTACGAGATCAGGTAGCTCGTCAGCAGCGACTGCGCGGTGAAGGCGCCGATGCCGACGCAGCAGGCCAGCACCAGGGGGCGCGGGCGGCGCAGCACGTCGAGGATCGGCAGCCGGGACTCGGCGCGGTCCTGCTTCACCTCGGCGAAGAGCGGGCTCTCCACCACCTTGAGCCGCACGAACAGCCCGACGCCGAGCAGCACCACACTCAGCAGGAACGGCACCCGCCAGCCCCACGCCGCGAACTCGTCCTCGGGGAGCGTGACGACGAGCGCGACGACGGCCGTGGACAGCAGGGAGCCGAGCGGGGCTCCCATCTGCGTGAAGCTGGACCACAGGCCGCGCCGCCGCTCCCCGGCGTGCTCGACGACCATCAGCGTGGCGCCGCCCCACTCCCCGCCGATGGCGAGGCCCTGCACGACCCGCAGAGTGATCAGCAGGACCGGTGCCCACACCCCGATCGTGTCGTACGTCGGCAGCAGCCCGACGAGGAAGCTCGCCGCGCCCATCAGGCCCATCGTGAGCAGCAGCATCGACTTGCGGCCGAGCCGATCGCCGAAGTGCCCGAACAGGATCCCGCCGAGCGGACGGGCGACATACCCGGCGGCGAAGGTGCCGAACGCGGCGATCGTGCCCACGGCGGGGTCGGCGCCGGGGAAGAACAGTTCGCCGAAGACGAGCGCGGCGACCGTGCCGTAGACGAGGAAGTCGTAGAACTCGACGGCGGTGCCGAGCAGGCCGGAGAGGGCGACCCGGCGGAGCTGGCGGTTTCGTTCCGAACGGGTGGGGTCTGGTGCGACGGGGGACGGGGGCATCGCGGTCTCCCTTGAGCGGAGGAAGGACACGGCGAAGTTAGGCGCTGTGTGCACCGTCGTCAATAAAGTGCACAACATTAGAGCTGTCGATCCCCTATCGACCCGGGAGGCCGGGTGCGGGTCTTCCTGGCGGGGAGGGGTGCCGGGTGTTGCCCCGGGGGTTCTCATCCGGGCAGTGCGCACCTAGGGTTTACGGTGTTCGGCGGTCCCGAGGGCTGCCCGTACCCCGTGACCCCGGGCAAGGACCGATTCGCAGCCCCCGCGGAGCAGCCGACTCCCACGAGCCCACTCCGGTCGGCCCCTGGCGTCGTCCTCGTCTCTCGTCCCTCTTCCGCCGCTTCCCCTCGTCCGAGACCCGCGCGGCCGCCTCCCGCATGCCGTCGCACGGTCCGATGGGGGGCACACGGCTCCGATCGCGCGCCCAGTCGGGGGGAGCGGGCGCGCGGGAGCCACCCGACGGCCGCCGCCCACGCTCGGGGGAGCCGGCGGCGGCCGTCGGAACCGACCCGGTGGGCCGGGCGGGTCACTTCCGACGGCCAGGGCGGTGGCCCACGACGGTCACATCTCGACGGTCCCGACGGCGCTCCGCTGATACCGGCCGTACGACAGGAAGGCGCCGTCGGCGGCGGCTTCGGCGGCTTCGGTGGCCTCCGCGGCCGTGGCCTCCGGGCCTTGGCGGCCGACCAGTTCCGCCGTCAGGAGCGCGGTCGCGGTCATCGGCGGGCCGGTGTCCGCGCTCGCGGCGTGCATCAGTCGGGCGGCCGAGGACTCGTCGGTCTCCGGGGGCACGACCAGGAGGGTCCGCCGGTCGATGGCGTGGGACAGCAGGAGGATCGAGTGCGGGTCCAGCTCCGAGGTGAACCAACCGACCTTCACCACATGGCCGTTGACGAAGATCCTGGGCGGGAGGATCGGCCAGTTGCGGGGGTTGACCGCGATGCGGGTGATGCGTCCCCACCGCGGATCCAGACCATCCGTCAGGGCGGAGAACTCGCCCGGCAGGTCACGCGAACCGGGCCACCAGGCACCGTCCAACGGGGCCTGCCCACCGGACGGGCTCTCGGACCTGAGCATGAGGCGCGCGGCCGGGGCCGTGTAGGGAACGGGCCGGAAAGGGAGATGAGTGAGGGGCGCGGACATCACGCAAACCTGCCTCCGGACACCGCACATGGGCGCGGCCGCCCGGTGTCGTCGCTCACCGGGAACGACACCGGCATCGACGCCGGTGCGCGAAGTGCTCCCGATGACCTCACGTTACTCCCCGCGAGGGCCGGGCGGACGTCCCCGGCTCCGCCCGTCCCGGGTGACGCCGGTCAGTCGGAGCGGTCCTCGGGACGGGCCGGCTCGGGCGCCGGGATCTCGGAGGTGTCAAAGGCGCCCGCGAGGATGCGTTTGGCCAGGTCCGACAGGCGCAGGTGATGGGCGCGGGCGTACGACCGGAACGCGGCGAAGGCGTCGTCGACGGAGGTCTCCCAGCGTTCCGCCAGCACGCCCTTGACCTGCTCGATCAGGACGCGGCTGGTCAGCGCGGTCTCCAACTGGCTGTTCTCCACATGCGACTGCTCCAGTGTGCGCTGTTGCAGGATCGTGATCGTGGCCACGTCGGCCAGGGCCTGGGCGAGCGCGATGTCGTCGTCGCCGAGGCGGTGCGGCGTCGTCTGGAAGAGGTTGAGCGTGCCCACGATCCGGCTGCGCAGGCGCAGCGGGATGGCGTGGGTGGTCGAGTACCCCGTCTCACGGGCGCGTGTGGCGAAGCGCGGCCAGCCGGCCGTGGCCTCCGCTCGCGCCAGGTCGATGTTGGTGCGGGCGGCGCCGGTGCGGTAGCACTCGACGCACGGGCCCTGGTCGTGCTGGAGCGCGAAGAGTTCCAGCAGGCGGGTGTGCTCGTCGGAGGCGGCGATCACCTGGAGTTCGCCGTGTGCGTCGGCGAGCAGGATCCCGGCCGCCGACACGTCGAGCAGTTCGACGCAGCGCGTGGACAGCCGCTGCAGTAGGTCGATGACGTCGAAGTCCTCGACGAGGGAGTCCGCCACCTCCACGAAGATCTCGGCCAGACGTCGTTCGCGGGCCATGCCGATCATCCCTTTCCACCGTCGGGCGAATACGGCCCGCTCATATTGTCGTCGAGGTCGTTGTCGAAGCGCAGCCTGCGGGCGACCACGTCCGCCGCGACCTCGCCGAGGGGGCGGTCGCCGGCGTAGGCGTGGGCGCGCAGACGCAACAGCGCCTCGGTCATGGACACATCCAGCTGGACGCTGATCATTCCCGTGGCCTGGTGCACGACCGCGCGGTGCAGTCCCGACGGCCGCTCCGGGAGCACGCCGAGCCCGGGAACATCCCCGTTCAGGCCGTCGCGGTGGTCCCCGTTCAGGATGGCACCGGTCAGGGCGGCCGTCAGGACGGTGGCGTCGGCGAACTGCTGCTCGCTCAGCCGCCGGTCGCCGTCACACAGCATGGTCAGCACGCCGACCCGGATGGCCCCGATACCCAGCGGGAAGCAGCACACACCGTGCACGCCCAGCTCACGCGCGGCGGGCAGCAGGACGGGCCACCGCTCGGGGCGCACCCGGTCCAGGTCCGGTTCCACGACGGGCGACCCGGAGCGCACCGCGTCCGGTCCCGGTCCCTCACCGAGGGTGAACTGGAGTTCGTCGAACCGCGCGCTCAGCCCGGGCTGGCACCACAGCGGCTCGGCGGTCCGACCGGCGCCCAGCAGCAGCGACAGCGCGACACCCTCGGCGCCCAGCACCCGCGCGCACGCCCGCGCCGGGTCACTGACCTCGCCCAGGCGCAGTGACCGCAGGAGACCGGCCATGCCGTCGCTGATCACCGTTCCTCATTCCCGGTCCGGGACGCTTCGGGGTGAGGCGCCGCACGGCCTGCTCCGTACATTACGTGTCCGGGTCCGCCGGCACGCCTTTCCAGGCGTCCTGGGCACTGGCGTAGCGCGGGAACTGTTCCCGCAGACCGCCGACCCGGAACAGGAGCGCGGGTCCCGGCCGGGTGTGGACGACGCGCGCCCAGCCACCCCGCTCGCGGCAGTCCAGCCACGCCGCGCGCAAGGGCACCATGACGCTGCCGTCCATGAACGTCACGCCGCTCAGGTCGACGATCAGGAACAGCCGGCCGGCTCCGTGGCGAGCGTGCTTCAGGTCATGTGCGAAGGCAGGTGTGGTCATCAGGTCTAGCTCGCCGCAGGCCCGGACCATACGGCACTCGTCGAACACGGGGTACGGGCCCATGAGCCCCCATTTCCTCTGTCACCGAGGTGGCTCTCGCCTTGCGCAGGGCCTCTGTTGCGCGGAACGGCACTTCACGGAGAGGGCCGGGGGCACGGGCGGACCGTACGACCAACGTACTGGCGGGGAAGTGAAGGGCGGGCCCTTTTTCCGGTTTGGCCCCCCTTGGGCTGTGCGGTCCGCTAGGGCGTCCGCTCGGCCGGTCCGGGGAGTACGCTGGAACTACCGAGGATATTCCGCGCACCGGCTCCCACGCCCGTGTCGTTTTCGGCGATCGAACAGGCCGGGCCGGTTGCAGCAGGCCTGGGGCAGGGTCCAGGCCATGACCGCGATCATCTCCGCTCCGCCGACACCAGAAGCCGATGACCGGCTCTCCTCGTCTTCCACCTCGCTCCGTCTGTCGCTGGCTCCCGCCGGTTCCGTACCGGCTCTGCTGGACGGCGCCTGGTGGCCCCACTCCCGCGACCTGCTGGCGGAACTTCCCGCCCTGACCGCCGTACTGGACCCGTTGTGGGGGCGGATCACCCGGGTGACGGTGAACCCCACCCACTGGCCCACCGTCCCGCGCAAGGTGCCCGTCGCCGGGCATGTGGTGAAGGTGGGCTGGTTCCTGTCCGAGCAGGATCCGCACGAACTGCTGCTGCTCTCCTACCGCACGGGCCGCTGGAACCTCCTGGTGGTCCCGCCGCAGATCCCGTCGGCTTCGGCCGCCTGGCTGATGGCCGCCGCAGGCGACCCGCTGGGCACGTCGACCGCGAGCCGGCTGATGGAGCAGGCCGCGGGCCTGCGGACGGTGTACGAGGACGACCGGGCAGTGGAAGCGGCCTGGGACTCCGAAGGCGGACACGAGGCCCGCGATCCAGCCGCACGTCCACGGATCCCGACCGTGACCGCCGGGCTGCCGCAGCAGCCGACCGGGAGGTGAGGACCATGGAGGCGTTGGTGACCGTGGCCGTGATCGTGACGGTGATCGTCCTCGGGATGTTCCTCATCCACCGGCTCAACTCGCAACACGGCGACGGAATGTCCGCCTTCCACTACGGCCGCACCGGCCTGCCGGTCCCGGGACCGGCCTCGCCGGCTCCGCGCAAGACCCGCGGCCGGGCCCGCCTTCGGCGCCGTAGCCGTAAGGGAACGGGATGAGCCGCTCGTTCCGGCCGGACGCCCCGGCCGTCTGACGGCCCCCGGGCATGAAAAAGGCGGGGTTCGAGAACCCCGCCCGCACACCGTGGAACCTCGGCTCAGGGCCACACCAGGCAGTACGGCTGGTGCCCCGCCTCGTGAAGCCGATGCGAGAAGTCCTGCCACTCGTGCAGCAGTTGGTACACATTGAACGCGTCCCGCGGGCCACCCCGGTCCGGGACCGTCGACCAGATGAAGGCCGCCGCGCCGACCGCTTCCTCGCCTATCCCGCGCAGGGGGTCGACGACGGTCATGGGGAGTTTGACGACGGCGTAGTCCGGGTGGAGGACGACGAGTTCCAGGGGCGGGACCTTGTGGAGGGGGACGCCCTCTATGCCGGTGAGGACCATGGCGGCCATGGTCTCCGGCTTGATCTTGGTGAACATGCCGTTCATGCCGAGCTCGTCGCCGCCGAGTTCCTCGGGGCGCATCGAGATCGGGACGCGGGCCGCGGTCGCGCCGTCCGGCGCGCCGAAGTACTTGTACGTCACCCCCACCCGACCACCATTCCTGCTCCCCGCCCGCAGCCGCTCGACCCGTCGGTCGCTCCGCTCGGACTCCTCACCCGGCACACCCGGTCCACCCGGTACTACGTGTCCCTGACGTGCTTCGTTCGATTCCTCCGCGTCGCGCCGGTGCCTTCCCCGCCGGGCACGTCGAGGACCCAGGTCGTCAGTCCCCTCGCCCAGTCCGCCACCGCGATGCATATCTCCACCCGACTGCTTTTCTAGGACGCGCGGCCCCCGCCGCGCAACCCGATCATCGTGTCAGTGACCTCCCCCACGGCCGCCCGCCGAAACGTGCGTTGAAACACCTGTCCGCAGGATCTTCGCAGCCTCTGAACAGGCCGCTCCGGACCATCCTGCCCGTGAGCTGTGTGAATCGGCCCCCAGTTTCGCAGATCGCGAAGGGCGGCAGGCCGCACGTGACGGTTCGCACTGTCCGTCCGGTCAGCAGCGGGTCGGCTTTCGGTCAGAGGTGGAGGGGCGTTTCGGCCATCATCCGGTCCGCCTCCCCGACGGGCAAGGCCCCGCTCCCCGACAGGCAAGGCCCCGCTGTCAAGGATGCCCCCTGTCCTACCCTGAGGTAGTCACCGGCAATCGAGCCCGGAAGACCCGGAAGACCAAGAAGCACCAGAAGACGTCGGAAGTCGGAGAAGGTCGGAGAAGTCGCAGGACATGAGCGAACTGCCCTATTCATACGATGCGCCTGTCTCGCAGGCCCTGTTCGACCGAGCGGCCGCCGTCACACCCGGCGGTGTGAACTCCCCGGTCCGCGCCTTCCGTGCCGTGGGCGGGACGCCCCGGTTCATGGTGTCGGGCCGCGGCCCGTACCTCACGGACGCCGACGGACGCGAGTACGTCGACCTGGTCTGCTCCTGGGGGCCCATGATCCTCGGGCACTCGCACCCGGACGTGATCGCCGCCGTCCAGGACGCGGTCTCCCGGGGCACCTCCTTCGGCACGCCCGGTGAGGGCGAGGTCGCGCTCGCCGAGGAGATGGTGGACCGGATCGAGCCGCTGGACCAGGTGCGGCTGGTCTCCAGCGGCACCGAGGCGACGATGTCCGCCATCCGGCTGGCCCGCGGCTTCACCCGGCGCACCAAGGTGATCAAGTTCGCCGGCTGCTACCACGGCCACGTGGACTCGCTGCTCGCCGCCGCGGGGAGCGGGGTGGCCACCTTCGCGCTGCCCGACACCCCCGGCGTCACCGGCGCCCAGGCCAGCGACACGATCGTCCTGCCGTACAACGACCTCGACGCCGTGCACGCCGCCTTCCAGGCGCATCCCGGCGAGATCGCCTGCGTGATCACCGAGGCCTCCCCGGGCAACATGGGCGTCGTACCGCCGCTGCCCGGCTTCAACCAGGGGCTGAAGGACGCCTGCGCCGCGAACGGCGCCCTCTACATCTCCGACGAGGTGATGACCGGCTTCCGTACCAGCCGCGCCGGGTGGTACGGCATCGACGGGGTCGCGCCCGACCTGATCACCTTCGGCAAGGTGATGGGCGGCGGCTTCCCCGCCGCGGCCTTCGGCGGCCGGGAGGACGTCATGGCGCACCTCGCGCCCGCCGGGCCCGTCTACCAGGCCGGCACTCTCTCCGGGAACCCGGTCGCCACCGCGGCCGGCCTCGCCCAGCTGCGACTGCTCGACGAGGCCGCGTACGCCAAGGTCAACGCCGTGTCCACGCAGCTCCAGACGCTGGTGTCGCAGGCGCTGACGAAGGAGGGCGTGGCGCACACCGTGCAGAACGCCTCCAACATGTTCTCCGTCTTCTTCACGGACCGGCCCGTGCGGAACTACGAGGACGCCAAGGCGCAGGAGTCCTTCCGCTTCACCGCCTTCTTCCACTCCCTGCTGGCGAACGGCGTCTACCTGCCGCCGTCGTCCTTCGAGTCCTGGTTCGTCTCCACGGCCCACGACGAGCAGGCGGTTCAGCGGATCGCCGACGCCCTTCCGGCGGCGGCCCGAGCGGCTGCGGAGGCCACGGCGGCATGAGCGAGATCACCGGCAAGAGCGGCGCCAAGAAGGACATCACCGTCGTCCACCTCATGCGGCACGGCGAGGTGGCCAACCCCGACGGCATCCTCTACGGCCGTCTCGGCGGCTACCACCTGTCCGAGCTGGGCCGGCAGATGGCCGACCGGGTCGCCGAGCACCTGGCCTCCCGCGACGTCACGTATGTCGTCGCCTCCCCGCTGGAGCGGGCGCAGGAGACGGCCACCCCGATCGCCAAGGCGCACGGCGTGGACCTCGCCACCGACGAGCGGCTCATCGAGGCCGACAACGTCTTCCAGGGCAAGACCTTCGGCGTCGGCGACGGGGCACTGCGCCGGCCGGAGAACTGGAAGCACCTGGTCAACCCGTTCAAGCCGTCGTGGGGTGAGCCGTACGTCGAGCAGGTCGTCCGCATGATGGGCGCGCTGGACGCGGCGAAGGACCGGGCGCGCGGGCACGAGGCGGTGCTGGTCAGCCACCAGCTGCCGATCTGGATCGTGCGCAGTTACGTCGAGAAGCGGCGGCTGTGGCACGACCCGCGCAAGCGGCAGTGCACGCTCGCCTCCCTGACGACCTTCACCTACCAGGGCGACAGGATCGTCTCCGTCGGTTACACCGAGCCGGCCCGCGATCTCGTCCCCGCCCACCTCCTCGCGGGCGCCAAGCCGGTGAAGGGCAAGGACAAGGCCTTTGGGGCGTAAGCCCCCTGCCGGCCCCTGTTCCCCTTTGCTCGCCTTTGTTACGGAATCCGGAAGTGTGAGCGGAACCCACCTGTTCGTCACGTCCTCTGACTGGGTGACCACCAGAGAACGTGACGAACGGGGATGCCATGCGCACTCTCTCCCGCAGGGGAATGCTCGGACTCGGCGCGGGAGCCGCGGCCGCCGTGGGGCTGGCGGGCTGCGGCAGTCCCACCCCGTCAGAGGGGTCGAGCCATGCCGGGGGTTCCGGGAACAAGGGAAAGAGCAGCCCGAAGCCGGCCGCGCGTCCCATCGGTGACGGCTCCACCTCCTTCACCGGCAGGCAGCCCCACCAGCCCGCGAAGCCCGAGCCGCTGGAGCCCGGCCAGGAGCCGCCGCAGTTCGTGATCTTCTCCTGGGACGGCGCCGGCGAGGTCGGCAACGGTCTCTTCCCGCGCTTCCTGGACCTCGCCAAGGAGCACGGGGCGAGCATGACCTTCTTCCTCTCCGGGCTGTATCTGCTGCCCGAGTCGAAGAAGCGCCTCTACAACCCGCCGAACAACCCCGTCGGCGCCTCCGACATCGGCTACCTCACCGACGAGCACGTCAGGGCCACGCTCACCAACGTCCGCCGCGCCTGGCTCGAAGGGCACGAGATAGGCACCCACTTCAACGGCCACTTCTGCTCCGGCCGCGGCACCGTCGGCAACTGGACGCCCGCGCAGTGGCGCAGCGAGATCGACCAGGCCAAGTCCTTCGTCAAGGAGTGGCGCACCAACACCGGCTGGAGCGACCTGCCCGCGCTGCCCTTCGACTACGACAAGGAGCTGATCGGCGGCCGTACTCCCTGTCTGCTCGGCCAGAACAACCTGCTGCCCACCGCCAAGGAGCTCGGCTGGCGCTACGACGCCTCCTCGCCCGGCGGCCGTCAGGTGTGGCCGGCCAAGCAGCAGGGGATCTGGGACCTGCCGTTGCAGCAGATACCTTTCCCCGGCCGCGGCTTCGAGGTCCTCTCGATGGACTACAACATGCTCGCCAACCAGTCGATCAACTCGACCAACGCGCCCTCCTCCAACTACCCGGGCTGGCGCAAGCAGGCCGCCGGGGCCTACATCCAGGGCTTCAAGCGGGCATACGAGACCAACCGCGCCCCCTTCTTCGTCGGCAACCACTTCGAGCAGTGGAACGGCGGCATCTACATGGACGCCGTGGAGAAGGCTTTCCAGTACATCGCGCGGGAGAAGGAGAAGGGCGCGGACGTCCGCATGGTCTCCTTCCGCCAGTACGTCGACTGGATGGACGTACAGAAGCCGGAGGTGCTGGCCAAGCTGCGGACACTCGATGTCGGGACGCAGCCCGCCGGTGGCTGGAAGGAGTTCCTGAAGGAGGCCGCTCCGAGCCCCTCGGCGACCTCCTCGAACGCCGCCTGAAATGCGGGTTTCCACCCACAAGGGGGGTGCGCAAGATCCTCGGAACGGACATGCGAAACTTTTCACATGAGTGCCGCCAGCCGTAGTCGCACCCGCCCCCGCAGCCGTGCCGTTCTTCTCACCGCCACGGCCGCGGCCGCCGCACTGACCCTCGCCGCGTGCGGTTCGGGCGGCACGTCCGGCGGGGGCGGCGACACCAACTTCGTCACCGGCAACAACGGCATCGACACCGTCGCGGCGGGCAAGCGGACCCAGGCCCCCGACCTCTCCGGCAAGACCATCGACGGCAAGCAGCTCGACGTCGCCGGCTACAAGGGCCAGGTCGTCGTCGTCAACGTCTGGGGCTCCTGGTGCGGCCCGTGCCGCGCCGAGGCCAAGTACTTCGCCAAGGTCTCCAAGGCATACGACGGCAAGGGCGTCCAGTTCGTCGGCATCAACACCCGGGACACCTCCACCGGCGTCGCGGTCGCCTTCGAGAAGGACTACGGCATCACCTACCCGAGCCTGTACGACCCCACGGGCAAGCTGATGCTCCGCTTCAAGAAGGGCACGCTCAACCCGCAGCTGATCCCCTCCACGCTCGTCCTCGACCGGGAGGGGAAGATCGCGGCGCGGGCGCTCCAGCCCCTGGCCGAGGAGGACCTCCTCGGCATGCTCAAGCCCGTCCTCGCGGAGAAGTGACGTGAGCGCGCTCCTGACGCTCGCCGCCGAGACCGGCACCAACAAGACCGTGCTCAACGGTGCGCTGGTCCTGGCCCTTCCCGTCGCTCTGCTCGGCGGACTCGTCTCCTTCTTCTCGCCCTGCGTCCTGCCCCTGGTCCCCGGCTATCTCTCCTACGTCACCGGCGTCACCGGCACCGACCTGGCGGAGGCCCGGCGCGGTCGGATGGTCGCCGGGGCCTCGCTGTTCGTGCTCGGCTTCACCGTCGTGTTCGTCTCCGGCGGCGCCCTGTTCGGCTACTTCGGCCAGACGCTCCAGGAGGAGAAGAGCGTCCTGACCAAGGTGCTCGGCGGGCTCATGATCCTCATGGGTGTCTTCTTCATGGGCCTGATGCCCTGGCTCACCCAGAGAGAGTTCCGCTTCCACAGGAAGCCGGCCACCGGCCTGGTCGGAGCCCCCGTCCTCGGTGCCCTCTTCGGCATCGGATGGGTGCCCTGCATCGGCCCCACCCTCGCCTCCGTGCAGGCACTCTCCTTCAACGAGGCGAGCGCCGGACGCGGGGCCATACTGACGGTCGCGTACTGCCTGGGACTCGGCGTACCGTTCGTGCTCGCCGCGGTCGCCTTCCGCAAGGCGCTCGGCGCCTTCGGCTGGGTCAAGCGGCACTACGTCTGGGTGATGCGCCTGGGCGGCACCATGATGATCGTGACCGGTGTGCTGCTGCTCACCGGCGCGTGGGACAGCATCGTCTCCGAGATGCAGGGCTGGTCCGCCGGCTTCACTGTGGGGATCTGATCGATGAGCAAGACGACACCCGACGCGACGCCCACCGCCGCGGACGACCAGGAACTCGGCGCCGCCGGATCCCAGCTGTCCACCGCGCCCAAGGAGGAGTCGCCCCACCTGCCCGCCCTGGGCGTGATCGGCTGGGCCCGCTGGTTCTGGCGGCAGCTCACCTCCATGCGGGTCGCCCTGCTGCTCCTGCTGCTGCTGGCGCTCGGCGCGATCCCCGGCTCGCTGATCCCGCAGACCGGCAGCGACGAGACGAAGGTCGCCGACTTCCGCACGGCCCACCCCACCCTCGGGGACGTCTACGACAAGCTCGGCCTCTTCCACGTCTACAGCTCGGTGTGGTTCTCCGCGATCTACATCCTGCTGTTCGTCTCCCTCATCGGCTGCATCGTGCCCCGCACCTGGCAGTTCGTCGGCCAGCTGCGCAGCCGCCCGCCGGGTGCCCCGAGGCGGCTGACCCGGCTGCCCGCCTACACGACCTGGCGGACCGGGGCCGAACCGGAGCAGGTCCGCGAGGCCGCGCTCACCCTGCTGAAGAAGCGCCGCTTCCGCGCCCACGCCGCCGGTGACGCGATCGCCGCCGAGAAGGGCTATCTGCGCGAGGTCGGCAACCTCGCCTTCCACATCGCGCTGATCGTGATGCTCGTCGCCTTCGCCTGGGGCCAGCTGTTCAAGTCCGAGGGCAACAAGCTGATCCTGGAGGGCGACGGCTTCTCCAACACCCTCACCCAGTACGACGACTTCAAGTCGGGCAGCCTCTTCCACAACGACGACCTGGTGCCGTTCAGCTTCAGCCTGGACGACTTCTACGGAACCTACGAGACCAGCGGCCCCAACAAGGGCACCCCGCGCATCTACCAGGCCACCGTGGACTACAGCGTCGGCGCCTACGGCAAGGACAGGAAGTCCGTCATCAAGGTCAACGAGCCGCTGGAGATCGGCGACTCGAAGGTCTACCTCACCGCCCACGGCTACGCCCCCGTCATCAAGATCCGCGACGGCAAGGGCAACCTCGTCTACGACGACGCCGTGCCGATGCTGCCGCTCGACTCCAACGTCACCTCCACCGGAGTCGTCAAGGTCCTCGACGGCTACAAGAACGCCAAGGGCGTCCGCGAGCAGCTCGGTGTCTCGGCCTTCTTCCTGCCGACCTACACCAAGGGCAGCGAGACCGCCTCGACCTTCCCGGCCCTGCTGAACCCGGTGCTCAACCTGACGCCGTACTACGGCGATCTCGGCGTCGACTCGGGCATCCCGCAGAGCGTCTACCAGCTGAACAAGACGCACATGAAGCAGTTCAAGGACGCCCAGGGCAAGGACGTCCGGGAGAACCTGAAGCCCGGCGAGTCCATGAAGCTCCCGGGCGGTGCCGGCACGATCACCTACGAGGGCACCAAGGAGTGGGCGAACTTCCAGGTCACCCAGCAGCCCGGCAGCGTCTGGGCCCTCGCCGGCGCCCTCACCGCGATCTTCGGCCTGGCCGCCTCCCTGTTCATCCAGCGCCGCCGCGTGTGGGTGCGCGCGGTGAAGGGCGCCGACGGTGTCACGGTCGTCGAGATGGCCGGACTCGGCCGCAGCGAGTCCGCGAAGGTGCCCGAGGAACTGGGCGAGCTCGCCGGGATCCTGTACGACCAGGCCCCCGGAGCACCCGCCCCCGAGGACGACTCCCCACAAACCCCCGACCCCCACGTCGTACCTGCCGAAAGGCCTGAGAAATGACTCTCGCCGCCGTAACCGATCTCGCCGGCGCGACGAATCTCGCCGCCGCCACCAACGAGAGCCTCGCCAACCTCAGCAACACGCTGATCTACTCCGCGATGGCCGTCTACACCCTGGCCTTCTTCGCGTACATCGCCGAATGGCTCTTCGGCAGCCGCAGCAAGGTCGGCCGGACGGCCGCCGCGCTCACCGCCGAGGCGAAGGCCAAGGCGAAGGCGCCCGCCGTCACCGTGACGAAGGGCGGCAGCACCGCCGTGCTGGAGCGGCCGCAGGTCGTGGTGCGGTCCGCGGCCGGGTCGCGGGACGTGCCCGACGGGCCGGGGGCGCACGGCGGGGACGAGCAGGGCGACCTCTACGGGCGTATCGCCATCTCGCTCACCGTGCTCGCCTTCCTGGTCGAGCTGGCGGGCGTCATCGCCCGGGCGGCCTCGGTGGAGCGGGCGCCGTGGGGCAACATGTACGAGTTCAACATCACCTTCTCCACGGTGGCCGTCGGCGTGTACCTCGCGCTGCTGGCGCTGAAGAAGAACGTGCGCTGGCTCGGGCTGTTCCTGATCACCACGGTCCTCCTCGATCTCGGTCTCGCCGTCACTGTCTTGTACACCGCCAGCGACCAGTTGGTTCCCGCCCTTCACTCGTACTGGCTGTACATCCACGTCTCCACCGCGATCTTCTGCGGCGCGGTGTTCTACGTCGGCGCGGTCGCCACGATCCTGTACCTGTTCAAGGACAGCTACGAGAACAAGCTCGCGACCGGCGGCACCCCCGGCCGCTTCGCCAACTCCGTCCTGGACCGGCTGCCCGCGTCGGCCTCGCTCGACAAGTTCGCCTACCGCGTCAACGCGGCGGTGTTCCCCCTCTGGACCTTCACGATCATCGCGGGCGCGATCTGGGCGGGCGACGCCTGGGGCCGCTACTGGGGCTGGGACCCCAAGGAGACCTGGTCCTTCATCACCTGGGTCGCCTACGCCTGCTACCTGCACGCCCGCGCCACCGCCGGCTGGAAGGGCCGCAAGGCCGCCTACCTGGCCCTGATCGCCTTCGGCTGCTGGCTGTTCAACTACTACGGCGTCAACATCTTCGTGTCCGGCAAGCACTCCTACGCGGGGGTGTAGGCCCTTTACGGCGAAGGCCGGTTCCTGTGACCCGGGTCATGGGAACCGGCCTTCGCCGTGATCGGGATGCCGCTCAGCCGACCGTGATCGAGTCCAGCTTCTCCCGCAGGTACACATGGGAGTCGACCGGCCCGTACGCCACACGGCCGACCGGGGCCGGTACCGACTCGACGATCGTGCCCGGGGTGCACTCGCCGAAGTAGACGAGGGACATCAGCTCCTCGGCGGGGGTGTCGGCCGGTGGGGGCAGGACGCGGTGGCGGCCGGAGCGCCAGCGGTCGCCGGTCCAGCGGGCCATGAGGTCGCCGATGTTGATGGTGAAGGCGTCGGGGTCGTAGGGGGCGTCCTCCCAGCCGCCGGCGTCGGTGTAGACCTGGAGTCCGCCCTTGCCGGCCTGGCGGTCGAGGATCGTGACCGTGCCGAAGTCGGTGTGCGGGCCGATGCGGAACTGGCCGGGCCGGGGCTCGCCGACGGTCTCCGTGCCCGGGTACCAGTTGATGTTGAAGCCGTACGTCGGGTGGTCCATGTGCCGTGAGAAGAAGTCGGGTTCGAGGCCGAGCGCCTCGCCGAGCAGGGAGAGGAGCTGCTTCTCCAGCTCGGCCATCCGGTCCAGGTACTCCTCGCAGAGCGCCCGGAGTCCGGGGACCTCGGCCGGCCAGACGTTGGGCGCGTACCACTCGGCGTTGATGACCGGGTCGTCGAAGGGGTCGTGGGTCGCGAAGGTCAGGGACTCCTTGAGGTCCGGCGGGGTCTCGGTGCCCTCCGAGTAGCCGTTGGCCTCCGCGCCCGGCCCGAGCCAGCCGCGGCCGCCGACCTTCGCGGTGTAGGGCTGCTTGACGTCGACGGGCATCCGGAAGAAGGCCCGGGCCGCCTCCCGGATGCCCGCCCGCAGGGCGGGGTCCACCCCGTGGCCGGTGACCAGGAGGAAACCGGCGCTCTGAAGCGCCTCGTCGACGGTACGGGCGATGGCGGCGCGGGCCTCGGGGCCGCCCTCCGTCCAGGGGCGCAGGTCGATGGTGGGGATGCGGGGGGCTGGAGTGTCACTCACCGATGTCCTCGTTCCACAGGGCCGGATGGTTCTTGATGAAGTCACGCATCAGCGCGACGCACTCCGGATCATCGAGGAGCACGATCTCCACGCCGTGCTCCGCCAGCCAGTCGTGGCCGCCGTGGAAGGTGGCCGCCTCGCCGACCACCACCCGCGAGATGCCGAACTGGCGAACCAGACCGGAGCAGTACCAGCACGGCGAGAGGGTCGTCACCATCGTCGTACCGCGATACGACCGCTGCCGTCCCGCCGCACGGAACGCGGCCGTCTCCGCGTGCATGGAGGGGTCGCCGTCCTGGACGCGGCGGTTGTGGCCGCGACCCAGGAGCGTGCCGTCGGCGCCGTACAGGGCGGCGCCGATGGGGATGCCGCCCTCGGCGAGGCCGGCGCGGGCCTCGGCGACGGCGGTGGTGAGCCAGACGCGGGCGGTCACCTGATCCAAAGGGTTCATGCGTCCACTCTCCTGGGGCCGAAACACGAGGGCAACGTGCGGAAAGTACTCTCCCGGCCATCCGTACCCGGACGAAGTGTCAGCGCCCTGGGAGGTCCCCGTGCCCGCACTCACCCTTCGTGAAGTACTGGCCCTCGACCCCGTGCGCGCCGCCGAACCCGAACTGCTGGCGGGGGAGGGAGCCCTGGACCGGCCCGTGCGCTGGGTCCACTCCAGCGAGGTGTACGAGGGCGCCAACTTCCTGGACGGCGGGGAACTGCTGCTGACCAACGGATTCGGCCTGACCGACGCCGACGAGTCGGTCCGCCGCCGGTATGTGCGCGAACTGGCCGCCCGGGGCGCCGCCGGGCTCGCGGTGGAGGTCGGGCGTTCTCTGCCGAGCATGCCCGCCGAGGTCACCGACGAGGCGCGTCGGCTGGAGCTGCCGCTGCTGTCCCTGCACCGGGTCGTGCCCTTCGTACGGATCACGGAGGCGGCGAACCGGGCGATCGTCGCCCGGGGCCTGTCGGGCCGTTCCGTCGTCCGCCCGTGGGGCGACGACCACACCGCGGCGCTGCTCGCCGACCTCGCGGACCGGGCCGCCCTGAACCAGCCCGAGGTGGAGGCCCGGGCAGCCCTCGCCGGCTTCCACCCCGGCCCGGACGCCCGGCTGATCGGGGTGTCGCTGCACGGCACGCGGGACGTGAGCACGGTGGATCGTGCGGTACGGCTGCTGGGCGGGCCGGGCGTGCTGCGGGCCGCGTTCCCGGGTGACGTGCTGGCACTGCTCGCGCTCACCGGCAACCGGCCCGGCGACCCCGTCCGCGCGGTCCAGGACGCCTTCCGTACGGCGGCCGAGGCCGGGCTCACCGTGGCCGTCGGGCACGCCGTCGCCGCCGACACCGGCTGGCTGCGCTGGAGCGAAACCCTGCGCGCGGCCCGGACGAGCCTGGAGCTGGCCCTGACCGTGCCGGCCGCCGAGCCCGGCGCACCCGGCGGCCCCCTGGTGACGTCCTCGCGCGCGCTCGCCCTGGAACGGGAGCTCACCCGAGGCGGCGTGGACGCCAACCGGGAACGCCTCGCGGGCCTGGTCCAGCACGCCCTGGGCCCCCTGCTGGCCTGGGAGGCGGCCCACCCGAGCGACCTCGTCCGCACCCTGGAGGTGCACCTGCGCAACGGCTGCTCCCCGACCCGCACGGCCACCCTCCTCCACATCGGCCGCCAGTCCCTCTACCAGCGCCTGGAACGCATCGAGTCCCTCCTCGGCCTGGAGATCGACGACCCGGACCTGCTGGGCGAGCTGCTCGCGGCGGCGTGTGCGCACCGGGTGGTGCGGGGGACGGGAGCGACGGTCCGGGGCGGCCTGCGGACCGTCGCCTGACGCGGCGAGCACAGCCGTGGGAACTGCTCGAGAACAGGTCAAGTAACCTGTGCCGATCACCGCCGCGCGCGCGGCAGTTGAGCCCCGGGCGAGAGGGAACGTTCATGGTTGCTGCTCCGGTTCTGGAGGAGCTGCGGGAGGTCTGTCAGCCGCAGGCCAAGCTGGCGAGCCGCAACGGTGAGCACTGGGCGGGCCGGCTGTACATGCGGCGCGTCTCGCTGCGCTTCACGCGGCAGTTGGTGCGGACGCCGGTCACGCCGGACCAGCTGACCTGGACGATGGTGGTGTGCGGCGTCGCGTCCGGGGCCGCGCTGATGATCCCGGGCCTGACGGGTGCCGTACTGGCCGTGATCCTCATGCAGCTGTTCCTCCTCTTCGACTGCGTGGACGGTGAAGTCGCCCGCTGGAAGGGGCAGAACAGCGCGGCCGGGATCTACGTGGACCGGCTGGGCGCCTATCTCGCGGACGCGGCGCTGATGGCGGGCGCCGGGTACCGGGCGGCCGAATCGGGTGTCGGGGGCTGGCTGTCGATCGGGATCGCGACCGCGCTGGGTGTCGTGCTGCTGAAGGCGTCGACCGACCTCGTGGACGTGGCGCGGGCCCGGCGCGGGCTCGGTGTCGTGGACGACGAGGCGACCCGGCCCCGCTCGCAGGGCGTGGCCTCCGTGCGCCGCCTCGCCGCCGCCTTCAGGATCCACCGCGTGACGAACGGCATCGAAGCGTCCCTGGTCCTCCTGGTCGCCGCGGTCGCCGACCAGGTCACCGGCGGTATCGATCCGACCCGTTGGGCGCTGGGCGCGCTGGCCGTCATCACCTGGGTGATGGTCCCGGCCCACCTGCTGTCGATCCTGTCGTCGTCGCGGCTGCGCTGAGACAGCCGGGACCGCTCAGACAGCTCAGATAGCCGGAAAGACTCCCCGCTCCCTCCAGCATCGCCCGTGTCCGCGCCGTCAGGACCTCGCCGCGGTTCCTGATCGCCGTCCTCAGACCCTCCGTACTGCCCTCGCGGCGGAGGTCGTCCAGGACCGGGCCGATCTGCGCGAGGAGGTAGTGGCTCCGGCGCAGGGTCAGGATGATGCGGGCGTCGCGGACGTCCGCGGGGTCGTACGTCCGGTACGACGTCCCGCGCTCCCGGGGTGGTGTCAGCAGCCCCGCCGACT
Organism: Streptomyces lincolnensis; assembly: GCF_001685355.1. Lineage (GTDB taxonomy): Bacteria > Actinomycetota > Actinomycetes > Streptomycetales > Streptomycetaceae > Streptomyces > Streptomyces lincolnensis. The sequence goes on from NZ_CP016438.1 coordinate 5,856,565, forward strand.
CCCACACGCGCAGGGCCGACGGCCGTACGCCGAGCAGTGCGGCCACTTCGCCGATGCGCAGGCCGGAGCGGGGCACCTCGGGCGGGACGGCGCCGGTGAGGGCCTGGACGGCCTCGCTCGTCGCGCGCAGGGCGTTGCGCTCGGAGTTGAGGGTAGCGTGGGCGGCGTCGACCAGGGCGAGGGCGGCCGGGACGTCGTCGGCGTGCAGCGCCTGCATGATCCGGGTCGCCGTCAGGTGGCCGTAGCCCTTGAGCAGGGTCCGGTAGGTCAGCAGTGCCTGTCGGTGCAGGTCGCGGAAGGTGCGGTAGCCGGATTCGGTGCGCTCGGCCGGGGGCAGGACGCCCGCTTCCTCGTAGTTGCGGATCTGCTGGGTCGAGACCCCGGCGAGACGGGCCAGGTCGACGGGGCGGAGACGGTCGTCGGGAGCCATGATCACCCCAGGGTAGCGAAAAGTCTCAACTCGCGACTTCAATGAAAAACTTGAAGGCATGGACGACTGCATCCGAGTCAATGGCGCCCGTCTGCACAATCTCCGGAACGTCTCCCTTTCGATCCCCAGGAACAAGCTGGTGGTCCTGACCGGCCTCTCCGGCTCCGGCAAGTCCACCCTCGCGCTCGACACCCTCCACCGGGAGGGACAGCGGCAGTACATGGAGTCGCTGGGCATGGTCACGCCGTTCGTCAGCCGGCCCTCGGTGGACTCCGTCACGGGCCTGTCGCCGTCGATCAGCGTCGACCAGCACCACACCAACCGCAGCCCGCGCTCGACGGTCGGCACGGTCACCGAGGTGTTCACCTATCTGCGGCTGCTGTGGTCGCGGATAGGTGTGCGGGTGTGCCAGGGGTGCGGGGGGAGCGTCCCGCCGTCCCACACCTACGCGTACGACGACGAGACCGCAGAGAACGCCGCGGACGCCGAGAACGCCGAGGGCGAGCGCACCCCCTGCCCGCACTGCGGGACCCCGCTGCCCGAGCTGGTGATGGGCGCCTTCTCCTTCAACAAGCCCGCCGGGGCCTGCCCGGAGTGCACCGGCCTCGGCGAGGTGTTCCGGGCGGACGTCCGACGCCTGGTCGACGGCACCCGCTCGCTCGCCGGGGGAGCGGTCCTCGGCCTGCACCCGAGAGCCGCCGAACGGAACGTCGAGTTGCTGCGGGCGGCCGCCGCCCACTACGGACTCGCCTTCGACCCCGACCTCCCCTTCGACGAACTCGGCGCCGCACAACAGGACTTGATCCTGTACGGCGCGGAGAGCCCGGAGTTCCGGCGGAGGTTCCCCTCGGTGGAGCCGCCCGCGACCGTGGCCGCCGGCCGTTTCGAGGGCGTGGTGACGGCCCTGATGCGGCGGTACGCCGAGCGGATCGAGGACGCCGAGTACCGGGAACGCACCGAGAAGCAGGCGCTGGTGAAGGAGGCCTGCCGGACGTGCGAGGGGACCCGGCTGCGGCCGGAGAGCCGGGCGGTCACCGTGCACGGCCTGACGATCGACCGGGCGGCCCGCCTCCCGCTGGACGAACTGGCCGCCTGGGTCGGCGGGTTGGGACAGCGGGTCGCCCCCGAGGAGTGGCCGTTGGTCGAGCCCGTCGTCGCCGACCTGGAGGAGCGGGTACGACGCCTGGTCGACGTCGGTGTCGGCTATCTGACCCTGGACCAGTCCACGCCCAGCCTGTCGGCGGGCGAGACCCAGCGCCTGCGCCTGGCCGCCCTCCTGGGCTCGGGCCTCACCGGTGTCCTCTACGTCCTGGACGAACCGACCATCGGCCTGCACCCGGCGGACACCGGCCGCCTGGTCGACGTCCTGCGCCGGCTGCGCGACCTGGGCAACACGGTCCTCGTCATCGAGCACGACCTGGACGTGCTGCGCACCGCGGACCACGTCGTGGACGTCGGCCCGGGCGCGGGCCGGGACGGCGGCCTGATCGTCGCCCAGGGCACCCCGGACGAGGTGGCCGCGACCGAGGGGTCGGTGACCGGCGCCTATCTCTCGGGGCGGCTCCCGGCACCGCGGTCGAGGGCGCGCGGGGCCGGCGACCGGGCGCTGGTGATCCGGGGCGCCCGGGCCCACAACCTCCGGGACGTCACCGTACGGATCCCCCTCGGCCGGCTGGTCTCGGTGACCGGCCCCTCCGGGTCGGGCAAGTCGACGCTGCTGCTGGACGTACTGGACAGGGCCGCGCGCAGGCACTTCCTCGGGGCCGGGGATCCGCCGGGCGAGCACGACGGGATCGACGGCTGGGAGCACGTCGGCAAGGTCGTCACGATCGACCAGGAACCCATCAGCAGGCTGCCCCGCTCGAACGCGGCGACCTACGCGGACGTCTTCACCCCGATCCGGGAGGTCTTCGCGGCACGCTCGGGCGGGCGGCTGACGCCCGGTGCCTTCTCCTTCAACGTCGCCGGTGGCGGGCGCTGCGAACGCTGCGAGGGCGCCGGGGTGTTGAGCGTCCACATGCACTTCCTGCCGGCCGTGGAGGTGCGCTGCCCGGCCTGCCGGGGCCGCCGCTTCCGCGACGAGATCCTGGCGGTGCGCCATGACGGCCACGACATCAGCGAAGTGCTCCGGGCGACGGTCGACGAGGCCCTGACGGTGTTCAAGGACGTCCCCGCGGTCGCCTCCCGGCTACGGCGCCTCGCGGACGTCGGCCTGGGCTATCTCCCGCTCGGCCAGCCGGCCACTACCCTGTCCGGCGGCGAGGCCCAACGCCTCAAGCTGGCCAAGGAGTTGGGCCGCCGCGCGGCCGGGAGCACCCTCTACCTCCTCGACGAGCCGACGACCGGCCTGCACGCCGCCGACACCGCCCGCCTCCTCGCCGTACTCCAACGCCTGGTCGACGCGGGCCACTCCGTGGTGACCATCGAGCACAACCTCGACGTCATCCGCGCCTCGGACTGGCTGATCGACCTCGGCCCCACCGGCGGCGCGGGCGGCGGAGCGGTGGTCGCCGAGGGGACGCCGGAGGACGTGGCCGCGGCGGAGGCGTCCGGGACGGGGAGGTTCCTGAGGGTGGGGTCGCCGGTGTGACGCGGGAGGGTGCGCCGTCGGCCGTGCCGGGCGGTGGCGCACCCTGAGAGCGCCGCGTCAGGCCCGTGACCCGAGCCGTCCCCGCAGCGCCGCGTACACCCCCGCGCTCACCGCGAAGCCGACCAGGCAGGTGATGTCACCGAAGGACGGCCAGCGGTCCGGGACCCAGCCGACGTACTTCTCCTGGTTGGAGAACAGGGGGACGGACACCACGATGCCCGCCAACAGGGCGGTGATACCCGGCAGGTTGGAGAAGGAGTGGTCGCTCAGCCGTCCCGCCAGGTCCGTGTCGGGCGTGCGCGCCTGGAGCCACCGTTCCACCAGGACGACCCCCAGCCAGGGCCCCACCCAGTAGGCGATCACCAGCAGGAACGCCTCGTAGGCGTGCCCCGCGTCCGCGAGCGAGGCCCACGCCGCCGCCGTACCGGCGAGTCCGCACAGGACGACGATCGCGCCGCGCCCAAGCCATGGCGGGAGCTTCAGGCCCAGTGAGGTGATGGACATGGCGGAGGAGTAGACGTTGAGGGCGTTCGCGGAGACCGCGCCCAGGATGATCGCCAGCAGGACCAGATCGCTCAGCCAGCCGGGGAGGTGGCCGGTGAAGGCAGCCGTGGGGGTGGCGTCCCGCGGTGCGACGATCGTCGCCGACGCCGCGCCGATCACCGAGACGACCGCGATCGAGACGAACAGGCCGACGGCCGGATACACGGCCGTCCTGAGGCGGCTCGCCGTACGGGGGAGATAGCGGGAGTAGTCCGAGGCGCCCGGGTTCCAGCCGGCCGCGTATCCCCAGGCCGCGCTGAAGGCGAGGAGGAAGCCGCCGATGCCGCCGCCCGCGCCGGATCCGCCGAGGTCGGCCTCCTTGAAGGTCCAGACCCCGGCGAGCAGGAAGACCACCGCCAGCGCCGGGAAGGCGTACTTCTCGAAGGTGTGGACGAAGTTGTGGCCGATGAAGCCGATCACGATCTCCGCCGTGACCACCAGCAGCAGCGAGGGGAGCGGGCGCAGGCCCGTCAGCGTGTTCAGGGCGAAGGCCGCGCTCACACTGTTCACCGCGAACCAGCCGACACCGGCGACCAGCGCGTTCACACCCGCGGGCAGCACATTGCCCCGGTAACCGAAGGAGAGGCGGCCGATCGCCATCTGCGGGACGCCGAACCGCGGCCCGTCCAGGGACAGGATCCCGTGGGTGAGCGCCCCCAGCCCGGTGCCCAGCAGCAGCGCCGCCGTCGCCTGCCAGAAGCTCAGGCCGAAGAAGAGGACCGAGATCACACCGATGTAGACCGTCGCGAACTCGATGTTCGGGGAGGCCCATGTCCACAGCAACTGAATCGGGCCGCCGTGGCGTTCGGCGTCGGGGATCGGTTCCGAGCCGGCCGTCTCGACGGCGATGACCTTGTCACCGTACGCGGGCGCGGTGGCCGTGGCGGAGCCGGCCGGAGCAGTCGTCATGCGAGACAAGTGTCCGGGTCACGCGCTGTCCCGGGCAGGGGCGCACTGTCCGCTTCGGATGGCTCGACGGCGTACAACCTGCACGCATCGACAGCGCCGATGGGCCCATCGGCGGGACGCCCCACTGGCGCGTGGACCAGGCACTTCGCCCGCTCCTACCGTCGGGGCATGACCTCACAGAACAAGGGCACGGCCCAGCTGACGACCGCGATGGTGCTCTCCGGCACCCTCGGCGTCTTCGTCGTCGAGTCGGGCGCCTCGCCCTTCAACGTCGTCTTCTTCCGTGTCCTGTTCGGCGCCCTGGCGCTGGGGGGCTACGTGCTGGCCCGCGGCTGGCTCCGCGACCACGGGTTCACGTCCCGCACCCTCGGGCTCGCCGTCCTCGGCGGCGTGTTCATCGTCTTCAACTGGGTGTTCCTCTTCCAGTCGTACGAGAGCACGTCCATCTCCGTGGCCACGGTGGTCTACCACACCCAGCCGTTCTACGTGGTCCTGCTCGGGGCGCTGCTGTTCCGCGAGCGGCTCACCGCCGCCAAGGCCGGCTGGATCGGCGTGGCCTTCGCCGGGCTGATCCTCGTCTCGGGGGTCACGCCCGGCGACTTCGCGGGCGGCGGGACGTATCTCCTCGGCCTCGGACAGGCCCTCCTCGCCGCGCTGCTCTACGGCCTGTCCACCGTCGTCACCAAGCGGATCAGCGGCGTACGGCCGCACCTCATCGCGCTAGTCCAGGTCCTCGTAGGCATCCCGCTCCTGCTGCCCTTCGCCGACCTCGGCGCGATGCGCGGCACCGGCGCGGACTGGGGGTGGCTGGTGGGCCTCGGGATCATCCACACCGGACTGATGTACGTCCTGATGTACGCCGCCTACGCCCAGCTGCCGACCGCGAAGATCGCCGTCCTCGCCTTCACCTACCCGGCGGTCGCGATGGTCATGGACTGGCTGGTCTACGGCCACCACATCGGGCTCGTGCAGGCGCTGGGCGTGCCGCTGATCGTGATGGCGAGCCTGAAGGTGACGCTGGCGAAGGCGCCCCGGGTGGTCACACCTCGGACGCCGAGTGCCCCGGCTGGCCCGTCTGCTCCTGAACCAGCCGGACCGACGCGTCGATGAACAGCCGCAGATGGCGTGGCAGGCGCTTCCCCGCCCGCCACGCCACCTGTGTGTACAGCTGGAACGGCGGCTGCCAGGACACCTCGGTCAGCATGCCGGACGCGAGTTCCGCGCCGACCGCCATCCGGGGCAGCAGCGCGACACCGAGGCCACCGGCGACACCCCGCTTGGTGGCCTCGATCGTGCCGAACTCCATGAAGGGCGGCGGCGCCCCGGTGCGCTCGGCGAGCTCGGACTCGAAGAGATCGCGGTACGGGCAGCCCGGCTCGGTGCCGACGAGCTGGACCTCGGCGAGGTCCTCCGTCTTGAGCCCACCGACGTGCCCGGTCAGCGGATGGCGGGGCGAGGCCACCAGCACCAGCGGCTCGGGCGCCAGCACCCGGCTCTCCAGACCCGCGTGCTCGGTCTCCGGCTCCATCAGGAAGCCCACGTCGTACGTGCCCTGCCGCAGCGCCTTGCGGGTCTCGTCGCCGAGGGTGGTGCGCAGGGAGAGGCGGACCTTCGGGTAGCGGTGGTGGAAGAGCTCCAGCAGCGGCGGCAGCCGGTAGGAGGTGAGCGACTCCATGGTGCCGACGGTGAGCGAACCGGCGGGCTCCTCGGCGTCGACGACCGCCGCCCGCGCCTCCTCGGTCAGCTCGATGATCTGCCGGGCGTAGGGCAGCAGCCGCTCGCCCGCCTCCGTCAGCCGGATACGGCTGCCGAGCCGGTCGAAGAGCTCGGTGCCGAGCGAGGACTCCAGGGCGCGGATCTGACTGGTCACGCTGGACTGCGCGTACGCCAGTTCGGCCGCGGCCCGGGTGAAGCTCAGGACGGTGGCGACCTTCTCGAAGGTGACGAGGAGGCGGAACTCCACGTCAGGGCTCGTCCCGCTTCGGGTCGTCGTCCTTCGTGCCGTCCTTCGTGCCGTCCCTCTTCCCGTCCTTCTCGTCCTCGTTGAGGGACTTCAGGAAGTCGGGGTTGTCGTCGGGCGCCACCCACTGCCGCGACGAACCCCGGCCCATGCCGGTACCGCCGCCGCCACGGACGCCGGACCAGCCCTCCGCGGCCGGGCTGCGCTTCTTGCCGGCGATCAGCCAGGAGATCGAGCCGACGAGCGGGAACAGCAGCACGAGGATCGCCCACAACGGCTTGGGCATGTGACGGATGTCGTCGTCCTTGGTGCTGATGCAGTCGATGAACGCGTACACGCTCAGCGCCAGCGGCACGAGGAACATCAGTACCCGGAGCATGAGCGGCCTCTCAGCGAAAGCGGTGGGCGGTTCAGGGCCAGGGTAGCGGCTCGGGGATACTTGACCCCATGGCTTACGACGATCTTCGTTCCCTGCTCAGGGCGCTGGAACGCGAGGGCGACCTCAAGCGCATCAAGGCCGAGGTGGACCCGTATCTGGAAGTGGGGGAGATCGTCGACCGGGTGCAGAAGTCCGGCGGCCCCGCGCTGCTCTTCGAGAACGTGAAGGGCTCGGCGATGCCCCTCGCGATGAACGTCTTCGGGACCGACCGCCGCCTGCTGAAGGCGCTGGGCCTGAAGTCCTACGGCGAGATCAGCGAGAAGATCGGCGGGTTGCTGCGGCCCGAGCTGCCGCACGGCTTCGTGGGCGTCAGGGAGGCCTTCGGCAAGCTCGGCGCGATGACGCACGTACCGCCGAAGAAGGTGAAGTCCGGGGACGCGCCGGTGCAGGAGGTCGTCCTCACCGGTGACGACGTCGACCTCGACCGGCTGCCCGCGCTGTTCACCTGGCCGCAGGACGGCGGGTCCTTCTTCAACCTGGGGCTCACCCACACCAAGGACCCCGAGAGCGGCATCCGCAACCTTGGCCTGTACCGGCTCCAGCGCCACGACAAGCGCACCATCGGCATGCACTGGCAGATCCACAAGGACAGCCGCAACCACTACCAGGTGGCGGCCCGCCGGGGCGAGAAGCTCCCGGTCGCGATCGCCTTCGGCTGCCCGCCGGCCGTGTCGTACGCCTCCACCGCGCCGCTCCCCGGGGACATCGACGAATACCTGTTCGCCGGGTTCATCGCGGGCAAGCGGATCGAGATGGTCGACTGCAAGACGGTCCCGCTCCAGGTCCCGGCCCAGGCGGAGGTCGTCATCGAGGGCTGGCTGGAGCCGGGCGAGATGCTGCCCGAGGGTCCCTTCGGTGACCACACCGGCTTCTACACCCCGCAGGAGCCCTTCCCCGCCCTGAAGATCGACTGCGTGACGATGCGGAAGCGGCCGCTGCTCCAGTCGATCGTCGTAGGACGTCCCCCGACGGAGGACGGGCCCCTCGGCCGGGCGACGGAGCGGTTCTTCCTCCCGCTCCTCAAGATCATCATCCCGGACATCGTGGACTACCACCTGCCCGAGGCCGGCGGTTTCCACAACTGCGCGATCCTCTCGATCGACAAGAAGTACCCGAAGCACGCGCAGAAGGTGATGCACGCGGTCTGGGGGGCGCACATGATGTCCCTGACCAAGCTGATCGTGGTCGTCGACGCCGACTGCGACGTCCACGATCTGCACGAGGTCGCGTGGCGGGCCCTCGGCAACACCGACTACGCCCGTGACCTCTCGGTCGTCGAAGGCCCCGTCGACCACCTCGACCACGCGTCCTACCAGCAGTTCTGGGGTGGCAAGGCGGGCATCGACGCCACGAAGAAGTGGCCCGAGGAGGGCTACACGCGTGACGGCGGCTGGCCCGACATGGTGCTGTCCGACCCGGAGACGGCGGCGAAGGTCGACCGCCGGTGGAAGGAGTACGGGCTGTGAGTTCAGCTTCCGCGGCGCTCCCGCAGCCGGGGCGCACCAAGGCGTTTCTCCGCCTGGTGATGATCGAGCACTCGGTGTTCGCGCTGCCCTTCGCCTACATCGCCGCGCTCACCGCGATGTTCCAGTGGGACCGCAACATCCACTGGGGCCGGCTGCTGCTGGTGACGATCTGCATGGTCGGGCTGCGCACCTTCGCGATGGCCGTGAACCGGATCATCGATCGGGAGCTCGACGCGCGGAACCCCCGGACGGCCCAGCGCGAGCTGGTGACCGGCGCGATGTCGGTGAAGCACGCCTGGACGGGCGCGCTGATCGCCCTGGTGATCTTCCTCGGCTCGGCGGCGCTGCTGAACCCCCTGTGCCTGGCCCTCGCCCCCATCGCGGTCATCCCGATGGTCGTCTACCCCTACGGCAAGCGGTTCACGAACTTCCCCCAGGCCATCCTCGGCCTCGCCCAGGCGATGGGCCCGGTCGGCGGCTGGCTCGCCATCACCGGCGAGTGGTCCTGGGACGCGGTGATCCTGGGTCTCGCCGTTGGCATCTGGATCGGCGGCTTCGACCTCATCTACGCCTGCCAGGACGTCGAGGCCGACCGCGAGACCGGCGTCCTGTCCGTCCCGGCCCGCTTCGGCATCCCGGCCGCGATCTGGGGCGCCCGCGTCTGCCACGCCCTCACGACGGCCCTCCTCGTCTGGTACGCGGTGGCGACCGACGCGGGCACCTTCTTCTGGTTCGGCATCCTCGTCGTCGCGGGCGCGTTCCTCTACGAGCACTCCATCGTCCGCCCCCACGACCTGTCCCGGCTGAACAGGGCGTTCTTCAGCGTCAACGGGTTCATCGGGATCGCGTTGTTCGTGTGTGCGTTGCTGGATCTGTTGGTGCGGGGATTGACGGTGTGACGGTGTGACGGGTGGGGGCTGGACGGCGGTTCGGGATCCGGGGGCGGGTGTACGGCCCCTGACCTGACGGTCCGAGAGGGCCATGGCCGTGGGGCGGTTCGGTTCAGGGCCGAGGGGTCGGAGGGCCCGGGGCTGATGGGCGGAGGATTCGTGGCCGGCGGTCGGCGGCCGGGCGACGGATGGTCGGACAGCCCGGTGGTTGGCGCGCCCCTGGGCTCGCGGTCTGGTGGGGGACGCGTGTGCGGGTGCAGTGGGCCGAGCGTGCGGGTTTCGCCGTTTGGGGTGCCTTGTTCGGTCGTATGGCGGCTGCGGGCTCGTGGATTGGTGGTCCGGGGCTGGTGGGCTGACGGCGCGGCGGTCGGCGGCCCGGCGGCTGGTCGGACAGGCCGGTGGTTGGCGCGCCCCTGGGCTCACGGTCCGGTGGGGGACGCGTTTGCGGGTGGGGTGGTTCGGGGGCGGCGGTCGGATGGGCCCGGCTCTTGGCGGTTCGGCGGTTGGCGGGTGTGGGCTCGTGGATTGACGGGCCGGGACTGATGGGCGGTTGGCGGGCCACGGTTCTCGCACCGTGGCGCCGAGACAGGGCCCGCGCCGACGGGGCCGGGCCGGGTGGCGGCTAAGGTCGGTGGGGTTCGTCGTCGTGTCGTCAGAGGTCTTGAGGGGTTCCGATGCCGTCCGAGTCCACCCCACCGCCGGATCTGGCCGTGCAGCACTTCGGCCCGGAGGGAATGCGTCGGATAGACGTCCCGGCCGCGTACGCCGACGGGATCCCTCAGGGGGCGCGGGATCTCCTCACCGGGACGGGTGTGCCCGTGAGCGTGGGCGCGTACTTCACCGCCGCCCGTGAGACCGACGCGCCGACCCTCGGGATGTTCGCCGGGCACCACGGAGTGACCGTGCCGGACGAGATCGCCGGACGGGTGCGGCTGGGCACGGACCGGCTCGGGCAGCTGTGCGTGCGGGCCGACGGGGCGGTGCAGGCGCTGTTCCTCGGGCAGTTCGGCATGGACGACCTGTTCGTCAGCTCGGACGTGGCCGCCTTCGTGACCTCCCTGACCGCGCTCGACCGCCGGACGCCCGTCATCGCCGCCGCCGACACCCTCCAGATCGCCGCCGCCGCCTTCCGCGAGCTCAACGCCGAGCTGCGCGCGATCGACCCGGCCGCCTTCGAGGCCCGCGAGAGCTGGTGGCCGCGCGTCCTGGACGATGTGCGCCACACCCTCAACTTCCCGTTCTCCGCCGCCTTCGAGTACGTCGACGACGAGGGGCAGAAGCAGATCGTCACCGACGCCACCGGCCCCGGCCGCCCGCACCCGGAGGAACTCGTCTGGGACGCCCTCGCGGCGCGGGACGTCGAGCCCGAGCAGGTGCGCCGCGTCTACACCGAGCTGGAGGCGTGCATGATGCCCGGCCACTACTGCGCGGTCTGGCTCCAACGGCTGTTCCCCCACGCCGAGTTCACCCACAGCTTCGACTACGGCACCACCGCCGACTCCCGCGAGGAGGGCCTGAAGGAGCTGATCGTCCACGCCGCCGAGCAGGGGCCGCGGTGACCGCACCGGCGGTGACACCCGGGGCGCGCTCGTGACCGGCACCGCCGGGAGCCCACCCGCCCTGAACATCGCGTCGCCCGCCGGTAGGCTCAGGGTGTGAACGCAGGAGAAACGCAGCGCGTGCCTTGGATCGTGGGGGTGTCGGGAGCGTCCGGTACGCCGTACGCGGCGTCCGTGGTGCGTGCGCTTCTGGAGGCGGGCGAGAGCGTCGACCTCGTCGTCAGCCGGGCCTCGCGGCTCACCCTGCTCGACGAGACCGGCATCGCCTTCCGGGACGCGCGCTGGCGCGACGACCTGCGGGAATGGCTGGCCCGGGGTGCCGACGGCAAGCCGGACACCTTCGAGGCGGACATCGACCGGGTACGGCACTGGAGCCCCGGGGACCTCGCCGCCGGGCCGTCATCGGGGTCATACCCCGTGAAGGGGATGCTCATCGTCCCGGCCTCCACCGCCTGTGTCGCCGGAGTCGCCCTCGGCCTCTCCAAGGACCTGCTGCAACGGGCCGCGAGCGTCACCCTCAAGGAGCGCCGGCCGCTGGTCGTGGCCGTGCGGGAGACCCCGCTGAACGGCCAGACGCTGCGGCACCTGGTCGCCCTGGACGACGCCGGCGCGAGCGTCGTACCGGCCTCGCCCGCCTTCTACGCGGGAGCCACCCACATCCAGGACCTGGTGGACTTCGTGGCCGGCCGGGTCCTCGACGCGGCGGGCGTCGGACACGGGCTGTACCGCCGCTGGGCGGGCGAGCTGGGCGGCGGCAGGCCGGGCCGGCAGGACACAGGGCAGTAGGGCACAGGGCAGCACGGCACAGAGCAGCAGGGCACAGGGCAGTACCTCTCATCACTTCGGGATCTCTTCATCGGAAGGCTTCGATCGCATGGACGCGGTGGACAGGCAGCTCATCCAGGCCCTGAGGGAGAACGGCCGGGCCTCCTACGCGGAGCTGGGGCGCCTCGTCGGTCTGTCGGGACCCAGCGTCACCGACCGCATCAACCGGCTGGAGGCGGCCGGTGTCATCACCGGTTACCGCGCCACCGTCGACGCCGCCTCGCTCGGCCTGGGCGTCACCGCGCTGATCGGCATCTCCCTCTCCGACGCCGCCGACCACGAGGACGTGGCGGCCCGGATGAAGGACCTCAGCGAGATCGAGGACTGCTGGTTCATCGCGGGCGACGACTCCTTCATGCTCAAGGTGCGCGCGAGCGACGTGGACGGCCTGGAGAAGATCATCCGGCGGCTCAGCGGCACCAAGGGCGTCTCCCGTACCCGTACCACCATCGTGCTCTCCACGAAGTGGGAGAACCGGGTCGGGGAGCTGCCCGAAGAGGCATAGACGTACGGTGGGGGACGTCGTCGGAGAAAGGTGTGGCCATGGATCTCGGGCTCAAGCGCGAGCTGGAGGAGAAGGTGCGGGAGGGCGTCCGCCTGACCCGTGAGGACGGCATCGCGCTGTACGAGTCGGACGATCTGGCCTGGCTCGGCGGCCTGGCGCACGAGGTGCGGACGCGCAAGAACGGCGACGTCGTGCACTTCAACGTCAACCGCCACCTCAACATGACGAACGTGTGCACCGCGTCCTGCGCCTACTGCTCGTTCCAGCGCAAGCCGGGCGAGAAGGACGCGTACACGATGCGCATCGAGGAGGCGGTCAAGCTCGCCAAGGCGATGGAGGGCGAGAACCTCACCGAGCTGCACATCGTCAACGGCCTGCACCCGAACCTGCCGTGGCGCTACTACCCGCGCTCGCTGAAGGAACTCAAGGCGGCCCTGCCGAACGTGTCGCTCAAGGCGTTCACGGCCACGGAGATCCACCACTTCGAGACGATCAGCGGTCTGTCGGCGTCCGAGATCCTGGACGAGCTGATCGACGCGGGCCTGGAGTCCCTCACCGGCGGTGGCGCGGAGATCTTCGACTGGGAGGTCCGGCAGCACATCGTGGACCACCGCACCCACTGGGAGGACTGGTCCCGGATCCACCGCCTCGCGCACGAGAAGGGCCTGAAGACCCCGTGCACCATGCTCTACGGCCACATCGAGGAGCCCCGCCACCGCGTCGACCACGTCCTGCGGCTGCGTGAGCTCCAGGACGAGACGGGCGGCTTCCAGGTCTTCATCCCGCTGCGCTACCAGCACGACTTCGTGGACCTGAAGGACGGCAAGGTCAGGAACCGCCTCCAGGCCCGGACGCAGATGGCGACCGGCGCGGAGGCGCTGAAGACCTTCGCGGTGTCCCGGCTGCTCTTCGACAACGTCCCGCACGTCAAGGTCTTCTGGGTCATGCACGGCGTGCAGACGGCCCAGCTCGCGCTCCAGCACGGGGCCGACGACATGGACGGCTCGGTCGTGGAGTACAAGATCACCCACGACGCGGACAACTACGGGACGCCGAACAAGCTGACCCGCGAGGATCTGCTGGACCTGATCCGGGACGCGGGCTTCCGGCCGGTGGAGCGGAACACCCGGTACGAGATCATCCGGGAGTACGAGGGCCCGGACCCGGAGCGTAGGGAGTCCCCCCAGCCGATGCGGGTGTGACGGAGACCGACGGGGGCGCATAGGCCGGCGGCCGGCTGCGGGTGGGGACAGTCGAAGCATGCCTGGCTGTACCCACCCAGGGGCGCGGGGAACTGCGCGACAAGCCCCCACGATCCGCGGCCGGGAACGGACAGATGGGCCCCCTCCCGTCTCCCGTTTCCCGCGGACCGCCTCGCACCCGGCATGAGTCCGATGATCCCTCGACGGGTACCCGGCCCCCATGGCGCCCGAGGACGACTACACCGCCGAGCCCTTCCTTCCTGAGAAGGTGACTCTCACCACCCTGCGCCGGGCGGCAGCCGAATGCCGCGGCTGCCCCCTCCACGAGAACGCCACCCAGACAGTGTTCGGCGCGGGAAACACCGACGCCCACGTCATGCTCGTCGGCGAGCAGCCCGGCGACCAGGAGGACCGCCAGGGCAAACCCTTCGTCGGCCCCGCAGGAAAGCTGCTCGACTGCGCCCTCGCGGAAGCCGGTATCGACCCCGACGACACCTACGTCACCAACGCGGTCAAGCACTTCAAGTTCACCCAGGCCGAACCCAAGAAGCGCCGCATCCACAAGGCACCCAGCCTCAGGGAGATGACGGCATGCGGCCCCTGGCTGGCCGCCGAACTGGCGCTCGTGGAACCGGAGCTGATCGTCGTGCTCGGCGCCACCGCCGGCAAGGCGCTGCTCGGCTCGTCGTTCCGGGTCACGCAGGTGCGCGGGACGGTCCTGGAGGAGGAGATCCACGGCCGGGCTGAGCGGCTGGTGCCGACCGTCCATCCCTCGTCGGTCCTGCGGTCGGACGACCGGGAGGCGGCGTACCGGGGGCTGGTCGGGGACTTGGAGGTGGCGGCGCGGGCACTGGGCTGACGTACGGGAATCCGTCCGGACGGCCACGCTTCGAAGTGATCTGGCTCACATGGTGTCACAGGGATCGATGCGGCGGTGTCTTGTGCTCGAACCGCTCGAACTGCTCGACGTTCGAACCGTTCGACGCTCGAACCGCTCGCAACGAGGGAGACACCATGGCTGAGAACACCGATGTGGTCGTGATCGGCGGCGGGTACGCCGGCGTCATGGCGGCCAACCGCCTGACGCAGCGCGACGACGTGACCGTGACGCTGGTCAACCCGCGCCCGACCTTCGTCCACCGGGTCCGTCTGCACCAGCTGGTGGGCGGGACCGACTCCGCCGTCGTCGACTACCGGGAGGTCCTGGCGGAAGGCGTCCGGCTGGTGGTCGACAGCGTGACGCGGATCGACGCGGCCGGGCGCGGTGTGGAGCTGGCGAGCGGTGGTGCGGTCGGCTACGACTACCTGGTCTACGCGGTGGGCAGTGGCACCGCCGACCCGCAGGTGCCCGGAGCGGCCGAGTTCGCCTACCCGATCGCCACCCTGGAGGAGGCGGAGCGGCTGCGGCCGGTCCTCGACTCCGCGCCCGCCACGGCCGCGGTGACGGTGGTCGGAGCCGGGCCCGCAGGCATCGAGACCGCCGCCGAACTGGCCGAGCAGGGCCGTACCGTCACCCTGGTCTGCGGCGGCGTGCTCGGCCCCTACCTCCACACCCGGGGCCGGCGTTCGGTGGCCGGGCGGCTCGCGGCACTCGGCGTGACCGTGCTCGACGGCTCCGGCGCCAAGGTGACGGCGGTGACCCGCGATGCCGTGCGGCTCGCCGACGGCCGGAAGCTGCCGAGCGCGGTGACCATCTGGACCGCCGGATTCGGCGTGCCGGACCTGGCAGCGCGCAGCGGGCTGAGCACCGATGCCCTGGGCCGCCTGCTCACCGACGAGACGCTGACCAGCGTGGATGACGAGCGCATCGTCGCGGCAGGCGACTCGGCGGCACCGTCGGGTCTGCCGCTGCGGATGAGCTGCCAGGCCGCGATGCCGCTGGGTGCGCGGGCCGCCGACACGGTGCTCAGCCGGTTGGCGCAGGAGCGGCCCGAGACCCTCAACCAGTCGTTCGGAGCGCAGTGCATCAGCCTGGGCCGGGACACCGGCATCTTCCAGTTCGGCAACAGGTCCGACGTCGCGGTGTGGTTCCACATCGACGGTCGCCTCGGCGCGAAGATGAAGGAGGGCGTGTGCAAGGGCATCGTGAAGCACCTGGCCGATGAGGCGGACAGGCCCGGCGGGTACCGCCTGCACCGCGTGAAGGGAGGCGCCGGGCGCCAGAAGGCGCTGGAGGCGCTGCGCGCGGCGGCGCCGGTGGCCGTCGAACAGGTTTCCTAGGTCCGGGCCGGCCGAGGGGGAGATGATCAGGACATGAGTGACGCTCACGCCGTTGACCGGGCGACCGAGACGTTCGTCGCCCACCGCAATCTGCTCTTCACCGTCGCGTACGAGATGCTCGGCTCGGCGGCCGATGCCGAGGACGTCCTCCAGGAGACCTGGCTGCGGTGGGTCGAGGTCGACCTGGAGCAGGTGCGCGACCAGCGCGCGTACCTGGTCCGCATCACGACCCGGCAGGCGCTCAACCGGCTGCGCACGATGTCGCGGCGCAAGGAGTCGTACGTGGGCCCGTGGCTGCCGGAGCCGCTGCTGACCGCGCCGGACGTGGCCCAGGACGTCGAACTCGCCGAGAGCGTGTCGATGGCGGTGATGCTCGTCCTGGAGACGTTGTCGCCGACCGAGCGGGCCGTGTTCGTGCTGCGCGAGGTCTTCGACGTCGGCTACGACGAGATCGCGGCGGCGGTCGACAAGACCCCGGCGGCCGTCCGCCAGATCGCGCACCGGGCCCGCCGGCACGTGGACGCCCGGCGCCCGCGCGAGGTGGTGTCCCAGAGTCAGACGCGGGCGGCTCTGGACTCGTTCCTGCGGGCGCTGGAGGGCGGGGACCTGCAAGGCCTGCTCGACGTGCTCGCGCCCGAGGTCGTCTACATGGGCGACGGCGGAGGCGTGAAGCACGCCGCGCTGCGGCCGATCGTCGGCGCCGACAAGGTGGCCCGCCTCTTGGCCGGCGGCCTCGGCAGGAGCAGGATCCCGGTCACCTTCGGGCCCACCGTGGTCAACGGCAGCCCGGCGCTGGTGATCCACATGGACGGTGAGCTGGACGGCATCATGGCGGCCCGCGTGGAGGCCGGCCGCATCACCGGCCTCTACGTCGTCCGCAACCCTGAGAAGCTGTCCCGCGTCGAATCCGAGACCCCGCTCGCCCTGCGGTGAACTCCCAGCGGTGGCGTGACGCACGTGACGCCGGAAGGCACTTGAGGCCCGCCGCCCGTAATGGCTAGCCTCATTGCATGCCCCTTACCTTCACTCTCGATCCCGCCGTGACGCCCGAACTGCGGGACGGCCTGCTCGATCTGTGGACGGACGTGTCGAACGCGGACGGCGCCGTCGGTTTCGTCGCGCCGGTGGACCGGGAGACGGTCCGGCCGGAGCTGGTGAAGCACTTCGCCGCGATGGCCGAGGGGCGCACCAGGCTGCTCGTGGGGTACGACGAGGACGGCACGGTCGC
The DNA here is from genome assembly GCF_001685355.1 of Streptomyces lincolnensis. Lineage (GTDB taxonomy): Bacteria > Actinomycetota > Actinomycetes > Streptomycetales > Streptomycetaceae > Streptomyces > Streptomyces lincolnensis. The sequence continues at coordinate 5,873,331 of NZ_CP016438.1, forward strand.
CGCGACCGCCTTCCTGGCCTTCAACACGCACCGGCTGATGACCCACTGGGTCTGGGCGTACACGGTGATGGTCCACCCGCGGCACCAGGGCAAGGGCTACGGCCGTGAGCTGCTTGCTGCCACCGCCGACGCGGCCCGCTCCTTCGAGGGCATCGAGGCGATCCGCCTCACCTGCCGCGGCGGACTCGGCCTGGAGCGGTTCTACGGCTCCTGCGGCTACAAGGAGGTCGGCCGGATACCGGGCGCGATCCGCGTCGCGCCCGGCGACGACCGCGACGACATCGTCATGCTGCTGCCCCTGCACTGACCGCACCGACCCGGCGCACCCCCCTCCAGGACCGGAACCCCGCCGTGCTTCACTGGACAGTGCCCCTTTTTGGATTCGGAAGAGTGGATTGAGATGCTCCGCTACACACTGATGCGCCTCGGGATCTTCGTGGGCTGCCTCGTGGTCGTCTGGGGTCTCGTCTACACCGGCGTCGTCCCACGCGGCCTCGGCTCCTCCAACGGCATGTGGGTCGTCCTGCTCTCCCTGGTGATCTCGGCCCCGATCAGCTTCGTCGCCCTCCGCAAGGAGCGCGACCGCGCCTCGGTCCAGGTCGTCCAGAAGGTGGACCGCGTCAAGGCCAACCTGGAGGCGAACCGCAGCCAGGAGGACGGCGCGGACGACGCGGCGCGGGTCCAGGGCCAGACCTCGTAGCGGCTGCCGCGGACTTCGGAGCACCTGCGACGGCGGCGCCCCAACTACCCTTGACCCATGGGTGCCGTGAAGAGCAAGCGCATGCCGCGTGCCGTCCGGGAGCAGCAGATGCTGGACGCCGCGGTGCGGACGTTCGGGCAGCGTGGGTACATGGCGGCCTCGATGGACGAGATCGCCGAACTCGCGGGTGTGTCCAAGCCGTTGGTGTACCTGTACCTGAACTCGAAGGAGGACCTCTTCACCGCCTGCATCCGCCGTGAGGCGCGGGCGCTGACCGAGGCGGTTCGGGCCGGGGTGCGGCCGGGGCTGGCGGCCGACCGTCAACTCTGGGACGGGCTGGGGGCGTTCTTCACGCACACCGGGCGGAACCCGGACGCCTGGTCGGTGCTGCACCTCCAGGCGCGGACGCACGGCGAGCGCTTCGCGGCCGAGGCCGCCGCGATGCGGGAGGAGATCGTCGCGTTCGTGACCGAGCTGATCGTCGTCGCGGCCCGTGAGGCCCATCGCGACCCGGATCTCGCCGAGGGGGAGGTCGCCGGTCTCGCCGTGGCCCTCGTCGGCGCCGCCGAGTCCCTGGCCACCTGGGCGAACGCCACCCCCGGCGTCACCGCCCGGCAGGCAGCGGCCACCCTCATGAACTTCGCCTGGGCGGGCCTGGGCAACCTCATGGAGGGCCGCCCCTGGTCGGCACCCGTCATGAGCGACGAGCTGTCGGCTTCCGGTGCGGTGGATGTGGTGCACGGGGCGTAGATATTTGGCCCGCTTCGCAGCGGCGTGGCGCGGAGCCTCTTCGCTGCGCTGTGGCGCCTGGCCCGCTCCAATTGGTCGTGGCGCCCAGCCCGTTCCACTGCGCCGTTGCGCCCGAGTCGGTTCGCGGAGTCGTGGCACCTGACCCATTTCGCAGCACCATGGCGCTCGGCACGCTCCACAGCGCTGTCGCGCCCGAGCCGGTTCACAACACGGTGGGATTCCGACCCCGCTTCGCATTGCCGTGGCGTTTGAGCCGTGTCGCGGTGTCGTGACACCGGGTCCGTGTCACCGCGCCGTGGCGACCGAGCCGGTCACATCGCCGCCCAGGCATCCGACCCCGCTCACAACGCCCCTCCGTCCGGCCCCGCTTCACGGCACCAGCGGATAGACACCCCCGCTCACATGCACCCGCCCGTCCCCGCTCCGCAGTTCGAAGAGGCCGGTGTCGTCCGCCGCATAGGTCACCGTGCCGGGCAGCAGGACCGGGGCGCGGAAGTCGGCGCGGACCAGGACGGCGGTGGGGGTGCCGTGGGCGGCCAGGCCTCGGGCGAGGGTCCACATGCCGTGGGCGATGGCGCGGGGGAAGCCGAACAGGCGGGCGGTGAGGGGGTGCAGGTGGATCGGGTTGCGGTCGCCGGAGGCCGCCGCGTACCTGCGTCCGACGTCCCCGGCGAGCCGCCACTCGGCCTCGGCGGGCAAGGGCTCCCGCTCCGACCGTTCCGAGGGGGCGGCGGGGCGTGAACCACCGCGGTGCCGGGCCAGGTAGGTGCTGCGCGACTCCCACACCACCTCCCCGCGCGCCCGCATCTCGGTGACCACGGCGGCCTCGGTGCCCCGCCGGTGCGGCATCAACTCGTCGACGTAGGCCATGAGTTCGTACTCCGCGGTCGTCGTCAGCGGTGCGCGCCGGGTGATCTCCACCGACGTGTGGACGAGTCCGAGCAGCGGCAGCGGGAAGTCCCACCCGCTCATCAGCCGCATGACCAGCGGGAAGCCGAGGACGTGCGGATAGGTCGGGGGCAGCGCGTCGTCCCCGGTGGCGAACCCGCACACCCGCTCGTAGGCCGCGAGCCGCGCCAGGTCGACCCGCAGGCCGGGCAGGACGAGCCGGGTGCGGGGGAAGTCCGCGTCCGGGCGCGGCCGTTTGAACGGGGAGAGCAGGGCGCCCCGGGCGAGCAGGGGAGCGAGACCGGGTACGGCCGTCAGGGTGGTGGTGGTCGGTGGGGTCGTCACCTGGGGGCTGCCTTTCGGATCAGGTCGGCTGCGGACCACGTCGGATGCGGGTGAGGGCGTCCGGAGTGCGAGTCGGGCGGGGGCAGGGGGCGCGATCGGCCCCACCGGCACGGCAGGTCCGCCCCACCGCACGGCAGGTCCGCCCCGCCCTCCACGGCAGGTCCACCCCGTCCTCCCGCCGTGCGCTCACGCCCCCAACAGGCTCTGGCCGCAGACCCGTACGACCTGACCGTTGACCGCGCCGGAGGCGGGATGGGCGAGCCAGGCGGTGGTCTCGGCGACGTCGGCGGGCAGGCCGCCCTGGGCGAGGGAGTTCATGCGGCGGCCCGCCTCGCGGATGAACAGCGGGATCGAGGCCGTCATCCGGGTCTCGATGAACCCGGGCGCGACCGCGTTGACGGTCACCCCGTGCTCGGCGAGCGCGCGCGGCGCGAGGGAGCGGACCAGGCCGACCACGCCCGCCTTGCTCGCGCCGTAGTTCGTCTGCCCCGCGTTGCCCGCGAGCCCCGCGATGGAGGCCGTCGCCACGACCCGCCCGCCGGAACGCAGCGTCCCGCTCGCCAGCAGCGCGTCGGTGGTGCGCAGCACGCTCGCCAGGTTCACCTGGAGCACCGAACTCCACCGCTCGGCAGGCATGTTGACGAGCCGTCGGTCCCGCGTGATGCCCGCGTTGTGGACCAGGACGTCCAGGCCGTCGGGCAGGGCGCGGGCGATCCGCTCGCCGGCGTCGTCGGCGGTGATGTCGAGCGCGAGGGCGGTCCCGCCGAGGCGTGCGGCGACCCGCTCGGCGTCGGCGAGAGCGGCCGGTACGTCCAGGACGACGACCCGCGCCCCGTCCCGCGCCAGCGTCTCGGCGACCGCCTCCCCGATACCGCGCGCGCCGCCGGTGACCAGGGCGGTGCGCCCGGCCAGGGGGCGGTCCCGGTCCTCCGGGGCGGCGATCCGACCGTCTCCGGTCTCCGCGCCCCGACCGTCCCCCACCTCCACAACCTGGCCACTGACATAGGCCGACTTGGGAGACAACAGAAACCGCAGCGTCGACTCCGCGGCGAGCGCGTCCGTCAGCCGGACGAGGTTCACCGTCCGCCCGCGTCCGATCTCCTTGCCGAGCGAGCGTGTGAAACCCTCCAACGCCTGCTGGACGGCGGCCTGATGGTGGTCGTCCGGGTCGAGCGGCGCGCCCAGCACGACCACCCGCCCGCTCGCCGCCACCGACCGCACGACGGGGTGCAGGGCCGCGTGCACCTCATCGAGCCCTTCGACGTCCCGGACGCCGGTCGCGTCCAGCAGCACAGCGGCGGGCCGCTGAGAGGAGGCGGTGAGAGAGAGCCCCGTACCGGCGAGATCCAGGTCGGACTTGCCCGCCGTCAGATGGAGCAAGTCACCGTCGAGACAGGGCCGTTCGGGCGACCAGCGGACGAGCGCGGCGGGCTGCGGCAGGCCGAGGCGTCGGGTCAGGAAGCGGCCGGGCGCGGTGCCGGTGAACCTCAGATAGCGGTCGGCCATGTCCCATTCCCCCACACGGATGTCTGCCGAGATCCTTACTTCAGAGTCAGGTTACCCGAGGTAAGTGGAGGCCAGAAGATGAAAAAGGTTCACCATACCGCCGAGTAGGACGTTTTCGGCAAGAAAGGCGACGAGGCTCCACATCTCCGCCCCCGGGCCGCCTCTGAATCCTCACGGACCCCTCACGGGTGAGCCGTACGATCTCCTGCCTGACCTGCGGATCTCCCCCACCCGCGGGCCAACGCCCCTGGAGACGCCTGTGTCCCTCTCGCCTGCTCCCATGGCGGTCCACTCCACCGAGTACGACGGCACACCGATTCTGGTGGCGCCCGAGATACGGCATCTGGACGGGGCGGTGCGGGAGGTCTCCGTCCCCCCGTTCGTCCCGCCCTCCACGCACGGCTCGCTGGCCGACCTGCCCTTCACCAACGCGGGCCTCGCCCCCGACGACCGTGTCCTCAGCCGCAAGACCGAGGACGGCGGCTGGACGGACGTGACGGCGGACCAGTTCGCCCGCGAGGTCCTGGCGGTGGCCAAGGGGCTGATATCCGAGGGGCTCAGGCCCGGCGACCGGCTCGCCATCATGGCGCCCACCCGCTACGAGTGGACGCTCCTGGACTTCGCCGCCTGGGCCGCCGGCCTGGTCACCGTGCCGATCTACCCCACCTCCTCGGTCTACCAGACCCGGTGGATCCTCCAGAACTCCGGCGCGGTCGCCCTCGTCACGGAGACCGCCGCGCAGGCCGCCGCACTGGGCCCGGAACTCTGCCGGATCCTGGACCTGCGGCACCTGTGGATCATCGAGAAGCGGCACGTGGAGCGGCTGGCCGAGTGCGGCTCGGGAGTGCCGGACCAGGAGGTCGCCGTACGACGGGCGATGCTCGGCCCCGACACCCTGGCCACCGTCGTCTACACCTCGGGCACCACCGGCCGCCCCAAGGGCTGCGCGCTGACCCACGGCAACTTCTTCGCCGAGGTCGACAACGCCATCGAGCTGCTCTACCCGGTCTTCCGGGCGCGGACCAGCGAGGAGGCGGCGGTCCTGCACTTCCTGCCGATGTCGCACGTCTTCGGCCGGATGGTCGCCATCGCCTGCATCCGCGCGCGGGTGCGGCTGGGGCACGCGGCGAGCCTGAAGGCGGACGAACTGCTGCCCGACCTGGCGAGTTTCAGGCCGACCTGTCTCATCGCCATCCCGTACATGCTGGAGAAGGTCTTCAACGTGGCCCGCGCCAAGGCCGAGACCGGCGGCCGGGTCTCCTCCTTCGACCGTGCGGCGCGCGTGGCCCGCCGCTACGGCGAGGCGATGGAGGCCCGCCACTCCGGCACGGGCGCAGGACCGACCACGGCCCTCAAGGCGGCCCGCGCCTTCTACGACCCGCTCGTCTACCGCCGTATCCGCAACGCCATGGGCGGCAGGGTCCGTTACATGATCAGCGGAGGCTCTCCGCTGGGCCGCCGGCTGGCCTCCTTCTACGCGGGCGCCGGTATCGAGATCTACGAGGGCTACGGTCTGACCGAGACGACCGGCGCGGCCACGGTCACGCCCCCGCTCAAACCCCGGATGGGCTCGGTCGGCTGGCCCCTGCCCGGCACCAAGGTCCGCCTCGCCGCCGACGGCGAGATCCTGCTCTCCGGCGGCCATGTCCTGCGCGGCTACTGGGATCCGGACGCGGGCGGCGTCACCCCGGCCGCCCCCGACGACTGGCTGCCCACCGGCGACCTCGGGCACCTGGACGAGGAGGGCTACCTCTACATCACCGGCCGCAAGAAGGAGATGCTGATCACGGCGGGCGGCAAGAGCGTCGCCCCGGCCCCGCTGGAGAACTGGCTGCGCGCCCACCCCCTGATCTCCCAGGTGATGGTCGTCGGCGACGGCCGCCCCTGCATCGGGGCGCTGGTCACCCTCGACCTCCAGGGCGTCACCCACTGGCTCCGGATGAACGGCAGGCAGCCCGTCCCCGCGGAAGTCCTGGTCGACGACGAGGAGTTGAGGCAGGTCCTCCAGCGCGCGGTGGACGAGGCCAACAAGCTGGTCTCACGGCCGGAGTCCATCCGCCGGTTCACCGTGCTCCCCGTCGACTTCACGGAGGAGGAAGGGCATCTGACCCCGTCGATGAAGCTGCGCAGGGAGGCGATCGCCGAGCGATTCGCGCCGCGGATCGAGGAGTTGTACGACCGGCCGCGGTGACCCGGTCCGCTTCCGAGGCTGCACACGCCCGTCTCCGGAACCTCCCGAAATCCGCACATGCTCCCCGCTCGGGCCCCTTAGGATCGCCATCCTAACCGCCGGTAACATCCGATTCGCGCACCGGCGGTGAACGCCCGAGCACGCATCGCGCGTACCACATGCAGCAGATCTGTCTTCAGCTGCACGCCCGAGGAGCCGACCATGTCCCTCTCCTATACGTCCGGATCCGACTACGACGGCATGCCCGTCCTTGTCGAGCCCGAGATCCGGCGCCTTGACGGAGAGGTCCGGGAGGTGGCCGTACCGCCGCTCGCCCCGCCGCGGGCCCACGGCTCGCTCGCCGACCTGCCGTTCGACAACGCGGACACGGCTCCCGAGGCGCGGGTCCTCAGTCGCCGTACGGACGACGGCGGCTGGCGGGACGTGACCGCGGCCGAGTTCGCCGCCGAGGTGCTCGCACTGGCGAAGGGCATGATCGCGGAGGGGCTCCAGCCCGGCGACCGGATCGCCGTCATGGCGCGGACGATCTACGAGTGGACGCTGCTGGACTTCGCGGCCTGGGCGGCCGGTCTGGTCACCGTGCCGATCTATCCCACCTCCTCGGTCTTCCAGACCCGGTGGATCCTGGAGGACTCCGGGGCGGTGGCCCTGGTGACCGAGCATGTGAGCCAGGCCGCCGCGCTGGGCCCGGAGCTGGGCCGGCTGCCAGACCTGCGGCACATGTGGATCATCGAGAAGGACCATCTGCCCCGCCTGGCGGAGCTCGGCGCGCAGGTCCCCGACCAGGAGGTCGCCGTACGGCGCGGGATGCTCGTCCCGGACACCCTCGCCACCGTCATCTACACCTCCGGCACCACCGGCCGCCCCAAGGGCTGTGTGCTCTCGCACGGCAACTTCTTCGCCGAGGTCGACAACGCCATCGAACTCCTCCACCCCGTCTTCAAGTCCAAGACGGCGGCCGAGGACGTCGCCACGCTCCTGTTCCTGCCCATGTCCCACGTCTTCGGGCGGATGGTCGCCATCGCCTGCATCCGCGCGCGGGTGCGGCTGGGGCACGCGCCGAGCCTGAAGGCGGAGGACCTGATGGCGGACCTCGGCGCCTTCAAGCCGACCTTCCTGCTGGTCATCCCGTACATGCTGGAGAAGGTCTTCAACAACGCGCGCGCCAAGGCCGAGAGCGGTGGCCGGGCCGCCGCCTTCGACCGCGCGGTGGGTGTGGCCTGCCGCTACGCCGAGGCGGCCGAGGCCCGCCAGTCCGGCACCGGCTCCGGCCCGAACGCCGCCCTGAAGACCGCCCGCACCTTCTACGACTCCCTGATCTACCGCCGTATCCGCAACGCCATGGGCGGCAGGATCCGGCACATCATCTGCGGCGGCTCCCCGCTGGGCGAGCGGCTCGCCGCCTTCTACGCGGGCGCGGGCATGGAGATCTACGAGGGCTACGGCCTGACCGAGTCCACCGGCGCGGCCACGGTCACGCCCCCGCTCAAGCCCCGCCTGGGCACGGTCGGCTGGCCGCTGCCCGGGACCCGGGTGCGGATCGCGGCGGACGGCGAGATCCTGCTCGGCGGCGACCAGGTCTTCCGCGGCTACTGGGACCCGCACGGCGGCGGGGTGATCCCGGCCTCCACCGACGGCTGGTTCCCCACCGGTGACATCGGCCGGCTGGACGACGAGGGCTACCTCACGATCACCGGGCGGAAGAAGGAGATCCTCATCACCGCCGGCGGCAAGAACGTCGCCCCCGCGCCCCTGGAGAACTGGCTCCGCTCCCACCCCCTGATCTCCCAGGTGATGGTCCTCGGGGACCGCCGCCCCTTCATCTCGGCGCTGATCACCCTCGACATGGACGGCGTCTCGCACTGGCGCCGGATGAACGGCAAACACCCGGTTCCCGCGGAACTCCTGCTCGACGACCCGGAGTTGAGGGAGATTCTGCAACGCGCGGTCGACGAGGCGAACAAGATGGTCTCCCGCCCGGAGTCCATCCGCCGCTTCACCGTCCTGCCGAGGGACTTCTCGGAGGAGGCCGGGCACCTGACGCCGTCGATGAAGCTGCGGCGCGAGACCGTGCTGCGGGACTTCGCGGAACAGATCGAGGCTCTGTATCAGCGGTGAGTCGTCGGTGACTCACGGGTGACTCACCGCACAGTCTGTGCGGTTGCAATCGAAACGTTTGAGTTTCGCCGTGGATTTGACCTACGTTAGGTGTACGAAACGGTTTCGGACTGATTGGGTTGTCCGAGTACCGCGAGTCCCATAGCCATAGCCCCACGAGGGGAGCACCATCGTGGAAGCCATCCCGGCCGCCACCGCCCACGCCGTGCCGTCCGGGCACACCCACGCCGCACCGAAGCACCGATGGTGGGCCCTGGCCGTGATCGGCCTCGCCCAGCTCATGGTCGTGCTCGACGCCACCATCGTGAACATCGCGTTGCCGTCCGCCCAGCAGGACCTCGGCTTCGACAACAACGGGCGGCAGTGGATCGTCACCGCCTACTCCCTGGCCTTCGGCAGCCTCCTGCTGCTCGGCGGCCGGCTCGCCGACCTCTTCGGCCGCAAGACGACCTTCATCGTCGGCCTCGTCGGCTTCGCCGTCGCCTCCGCGGTCGGCGGCGCGGCCAACGGATTCACCATGCTGGTCGTCGCGCGCGCGGTCCAGGGCCTGTTCGGCGCGCTGCTCGCACCGGCCGCGCTGTCCCTGCTGACCACGACGTTCACCGAACCGAAGGAACGCGCCCGGGCGTTCGGCATCTTCGGCGCCATCGCCGGCTCCGGCGCCGCCGTCGGCCTGGTCCTCGGCGGTCTGCTCACCGAGTACCTCGACTGGCGCTGGACGCTGTACGTCAACGACGTCATCGCGGTCTTCGCGCTGATCGGCGCGGTCGTCTTCCTCGGCCGCTCCGTCCCGACCGAGCGGCCGAAGCTGGACATCCCGGGAGTGATCCTGGTCTCCGGCGGCCTGTTCGGCATCGTCTACGGCTTCGCCAACGCCGAGACGCACGACTGGGACAACTGGATGACCTGGGGCTTCCTGGCCGCCGGTGGTGTCCTGCTGGTGGCGTTCTTCCTCTGGCAGACCCGGGCCAAGCACCCCGTGCTGCCGCTGCGCGTCCTGGCCGACCGCGACCGCGCCGCCGCCCTGTCGACCATCCTCATCTCCTCCGCCGGCATGTTCGGCGTCTTCCTCTTCCTCACCTACTACCTCCAGTCGACGCTGGGCTACTCGCCGGTCAAGAACGGCGTGGCCTTCCTGCCGATGGTGGCCGCGCTGATGGTCATGGCGCAGCTGTCCACCAACGTGCTGATCCCGAAGATCGGCCCCAAGATCATCGTGCCCACCGGCATGCTGGTGGCCGCGGGCGGCATGGTCTGGCTGACCCGCCTCGGCCTGGACAGCAGCTACGCCGCCCACGTGCTGCCGCCGCTGCTGCTGCTCGGCGCGGGACTGGGCACCTCGATGCCCGCGGCGATGAGCTACGCCACCCTGGGGGTGCAGGCGCAGGACCAGGGGGTGGCCTCGGCCGCCCTCAACACCACCCAGCAGGTGGGCGGTTCGATCAGTACGGCGCTGCTGAACACCCTGGCCGCCACCGCGGCCACCAACTACGCCGCGGACCACCTGTCCGACCCGATGGTCAAGGCGAACGCGGCGCTGCACAGTTACGAGGTCGCCTACTGGTGGTCGGCCGCCTTCTTCGCCGTCGGCGTGGTCATCACGGTGCTGCTGTTCCGTGCGAAGAAGCAGAGGGTGGCCGCGCCCCAGGAGGAGACCGGGACGCACACCGAGGCCCCGGCACCGGCGACCGCGCCCACGGCCGCCACCGCCACGCTCCCCGCCGTCGACTCCGCCGTCATCCGCGGCCAGGTCCGCGACGGCTCGGGCGCGCCCGTGCCCCGCACCGCGATCACCCTGCTCGACGGGTCGGGCCGCCAGCTGGCCCGTGCCACCTCACACGAGGACGGCACGTACGGGCTGGACACCCCCGAGCGCGGCAGTCTCGTCCTCATCGGTTCGGCACCCGGCTACCAGCCGCAGGTGGCGACGCTGAGCCTGAACGGCACACCCGTCTCCCACGACCTGGTGTTCCTGCCCAGCCCGGGCGGCCTCACCGGCACGGTGCGCGGCGGGGACGACGCGGCCCTGTCCGGCGCGCTCGTGGTGGCCACCGACCAGCACGGCGACGTGACGGCCTCCACCACCACCGACACGGACGGCGCCTACCGCATCGGCGACCTGCTGCCCGGCGACTACACGCTCAGCGTCAGCGCCCCCGGCCACCGCCCCACCGCCGTCCCCGCCACCGTCTCCGCCGACACCACCCGCTGCGACATCCACCTCACCGTCGCCGCGACCCTGCGGGGCACCGTCCACACCCCGGACGGCCGCGCCCTGGACGACGCCCGAGTCACCCTCATCGACGCGGCCGGCAACGTCGTCGGCACCCGCACCACCAGCGTCGACGGCACCTACGCGTTCACCGACCTCGCCAGCGACCAGTACACGGTGATCGCCAGCGGCTACCCGCCGGTGGCCACGCAGCTCACTGTGAACGGCACGCAGGAGGGCGTGGACATCCTGCTGACCCACAAGGAGGCGTAGGGAGGCGTCGGGGGGTGCGGGGCGGCCTGCCGGCCCGCGTCAGCGGAGGACGTCCTTCGTCAGCACCCCCTGCTCGGTCGCGAGCGTGTGGTCGTAGTGCCGGCCGGGCGCGCTCAAGCGGTACCGCTCGCTCGTCGTGGCCACCGCGTGCCGGTCCTCGCGGGCCACGCCGAGCGTGAAGGTGGCGTCGCCGTGGTAGGTGTCGTCGACCCGGGTGGCGCCGAGACGGGCGCGGTCGGCGAGGGACATGACGACCCGGAGGCGGTTCGCGCTGTCGATGGTGGCGCGGCCGTCAAGGGCGTAATCACGGTCGGTGCGGGTCACGTGCCCGTTGCTGACGACGACCTGGTGATCGGTCCACTTGCCGGTCTGGTCGTCGGTGTTCTCGTCGGGCGTCCACCGGTGGTCGATGGCCGTGGTGAGGGTGCGCGCCACGGTCGTGGTGACCCGGCCGTGGGAGGTGTCGAGGTAGCCGGTGACCTTGAGCCCGTCCCTGCCGTCGGTGACCAGGTGCCGCAACGAGCCGTCGGTGAAGGTGTTGCCGATCGCCGGGTCGGTCTTCTCGTACGACGTGACGGCCCCCGTCACCACCGACCTGTGCGCGTCCTGCCACACCAGGATGTTGGTCGGCGCGCTCCACCCGCTCTGCCCGGCCGGCACGCCGACCACGGTCACGTCCACGGTGTGCGCCTTGCCGTCGTTGAGGAGTCCGGCGAAGGGGGTCAGGTCGAAGGTGAGTGGACGTACGTCGAAGGCGGTGGGGGAGGGAATCACCGACCAGAGGTAGGGCGACCAGCCGCCGGTCCACACGTTCGGGTAAGGGGACGCGATGCCCGCGACCTTCCCGTCGACGCTCACCCGCACCTCGCGGTACGGCCCGTCGTCCCCGCCCTGGCACGAGTACGACGCCTTCGGGGTCGTGGCCGAGTACCAGAACTCCTCGCAGCCGCCGCCCGACCCGGTGGCGTACACCTCGGCGAGGATGCGCTCGGAATTGCGCGGGGTGGTCAGGGAGGCGCCGGTGGTGACGCTGTTGCCGTCGCTGAGGGGGATGACCTGGTCGGGGGTGGCGGAGGCGGTGCGGTGGCCGGGCTCGGGGGCGTAGAAGGTGAGCGTCACCTTGACGTCGAGGATGCCCGTGTACGTGTCGTTGACAACGTTGCCGATCAGCATGTCGACGGACTGCGTGCCGCTCAGCGTCTTCTCGTACTCGGTGACGTCCTTCTCCACGGACCAGTCGATGCCGTCCTGGGAGGGTTCCGGGGTGGAGGTCCGGAAGACCTGCACCCCGCCGATGTCCAGATACCCGAGGCGGTCGTACTGCCGCCCCTTCACGCTGCCGTCCATCCGCAGCACGACCTTCGACCACCGCCCGGGCGTCCCGCATCCGGTCGGTGGCGTGTACGTCCCCGTGTACGGCGTGAAGTCCTTGAACCGCGCCTCCGCGACCGTGACGGAGCACGACTTGGTGTGCGGGGTGCTGATCGGCGGGGCGGCGGTGACGGGGTCGTGGTAGTCGGTCCCGAACTCGACGGGAACCGTGGGGTCGGCGGACGCGGTGCCCGCCGCGAGGGCCAGCGAGGCGAGAGCGGCGGTGAGGAGGGCGGCGGTGCGCCGCAGGGGAGGAGCAGGTCTTGTCATGCGGCGCAGTGAACCCGCGCGATCCTCGCGTGACCAGAGGGCTTGAAGAGGTCTTGACCAATTCCGGTCTGTTCGCTGACCTTCGAGGCGCTAGCGCCGCTCGCCGACCGGCTCCCCTGAGAGGAAGGCCGACCAGGCGGTGGGGGAGAGGGTGAGGTGAGGGCCGGTGGGGTTCTTGGAGTCGCGGAGGTGGATGGTGGTCGGGGTTGCGGCGACTTCCAGGCATTCGCCACCTTCGCCACCGCTGTAGCTGGACTTGCGCCAGGCGTAGGCGACTTCGAGGCACTCGCCGCCCTCGCCGTCGCTGTAGCTGGACTTGAACCAGGTGAGCTGCTCGACAGTCATAGCTCCTCCAGCTTCTGTTCGATCAACTTCCGGGACTCCGAGGGTGGGAGCGCCATCGCTCGCATGATCCCATAGCGATCGGCGATCTTCCGGACCTCTTCTGACTCGGTGATGAGCCGGGGGTATCCCTGAATCTCGGTGTACGCCACCTGTCCATGCCCCTTGGGCGTCAGCAGGTTGAACGCTCCGTCCATGTTGGGGTGTTGATCCAGACGGGTCAGCATCACCTGGATCTCGACGTTCTGCATGTCGCCGACCCGCAAGAGGCGTCGAAGCTGATCAGCGTGAACGCGCGGCCCACCGATCGGCCGGTCCAGTGCGACCTCTTCGAGGACATAGCTCACGATGGGTGCCGGGTAGCGCTCGAAGACCTGCTGTCGGGAGAGTCGGTCCGTCACTCGCTTCTCGATCGTCTCCTCGTTCAGGAACGGTCGCCGTTTCGCGAACACGGACCGGGCGTGATCCTCGGTCTGCAACAGGCCCGGCACCCCGAAGTTGGCGTAGAAGTGCAGCTCGACGGCTTCCGCCTCCAGAGCCGCATAACTCCGGTACCACTCGGGATGCCGCGTCCGAGACCGGGTCATCGCGTCCTCGACCTCCGGGATGACCTCCTTCAATAACCCCCCGGCGTCCAGCAGTTCATCCGCCTTGAGCAGCACTTCCGGCCGAAGCGTCCGCACCCCCCGCTCCATCGCCGAGATCGCGTCGGGGCCGTACCCCACCAGCTCCCCGAACTCCCGCTGCGTCAGACCCTTCCGCTCCCGCAGGAACTTCACCATCTTGCCGAGCGCGACGAACAGTCCCGTCGTCCCCTCGGCCTCCGCAGGCGTCTCCGGCCTCCGCTCACCCACAAGCCTCACCGCTCTCACCCGACATCACGTACGCGAACAGAACACACCCGTACAGCTACCCAGCGTCGCCAAGTCGCCCCTGGTCAGCGTAGAGACAACCGACCACGCTCGGTCACGTGAACGCCGAGATCTCCACCCCCACCGACGAACTGACCCAGCGTCTGAGCGCCACCCCACGCGGCGCCCGCCTCGCCCGCAGGCTCACCGCCGCGCAGCTCGCCGTATGGGGACACCCCCACGACAGCGACGTGAACGACACCGCCCAGCACCTCGTCGCCGAGCTGGCCGCCAACGCCGTAACGCATGGCCGCGTGCCCGGAAGGGACTTCGAGCTCAGGCTTCTCCTCCTGCTGCCCGAGAACACGCTCCGTATCGAGGTGAGTGATCCGCGCGGGGACAGGCAACTCCGGTTCCGTACGGGGGAGGACGACGAGCACGGGCGCGGGCTGATCCTCGTCACCCTGCTCGCCCGGGCGTGGGGCGTCGCGGAGCGGGACGTCGGCAAGACCGTGTGGGCCGAGATCGACCTCGTTTGAAGCTTTGAACATCCTTTGACAGGAAGTGCCTGGCGAAGTTCACGAGTTGGGGCGAATGATCACCGGCGACGGCCGCGTTCTTCAGCCGTCCCGCACCCCCCACCAGCGGAGAACTCGATGAACAACAACAGAAGAAGAGCCGCGCTCGCGGCCACGGTCCTGCTGAGTGCCTTCTCGCTCGGCAGCGCACCCGCACAGGCGGCCGACACCGGCGCGAGCGGCCCGGCGCAACGCGTCATCGTCGTCATGCGTGACCAGCTCACCGACCTCCCGATGCACACGCAGGCCGCGAAGCGCGGCCGGGCCGCCGCCGCGGACCAGGCGCCCGTGGTGGCACGGCTGAAGGAGAGCGGGGCCACCCACGTCAGCGGGATGAGCCTGATCAACGCCGTCTCCGCCACGCTGAAGCCGGACGCGATGGCGCGGATACGCGGCGACCGGGACGTGGCCGCGGTCGTGCCGGACCTCCCGATACGACAGCCCGCCACGGCCCGGGACGCAGCGGCCCCCACCACCGCGGCCCCCACCACCGCCGCCACCAAGAACGGCATCGGCTGCCCCAAGGACCCCGCCAAACCCCTCGCCGAACCCGAGGCGCTCAGCCTCACCCACACCGACGCCGCGCACCGCACCGCCACCGGCAAAGGCGTGAAGGTCGCGTTCTTCGCCGAGGGCATGGACGCGGACAACCCGGAGTTCATCCGCACCGACGGCAGCCATGTGGTCACCGACACCGAGGACTTCGGCGGGGACGGCGTGAGCGCGCCCACGGGCGGCGGCGAGGCGTTCGGCGACGCCAGTGCCATCGCGGCGCAGGGCAGCCGTACGTACGACCTGGCCACGCAGCTGCCGTACGCCAAGCTGCCGAAGGGCTGCACCTTCCGCGTCCGCGGCTTCGCGCCCGGCGCGGAGCTGATGGACCTGAAGGTGTACGGGGCGCATGCCTACACCTCCGGGTTCGTACGGGCCATTCAGTACGCGGTGGAGCACCACGCGGACGTCCTCAGCCAGTCCTTCGGCGGCAACACCTACCCCGACGCCGCCACCGACCCCGTCCGGCTGGCCGACGACGCCGCCATCGCCGCGGGGGTGACGGTGGTCGCCTCCAGCGGTGACTCCGGCACCTCCGGCACGGTGGGCTCACCGGCCAGCGACCCGGACGTGATCGGCGTCGGCGCGACCACGTCCTTCCGGCTGGCGGCGCAGGCCTACGGCTACCGGAAGTGGACGAACGACAACATCGCCGCGCTGTCCTCCGGCGGGACGACCCCGGACAACAAGGTGGTCGACCTGGTGGCTCCGGGCATGGTCGGCATGGCCGCCTGCACGCCCGGTCCGCGCTGGACCGACTGCGCCCTGCCCACCCAGGTGTTCGGCGGCACCAGCCAGTCGGCGCCGTTCGTGGCCGGCGCGGCGGCCGACGTCATCCAGGCGTACGCGGACACGCACGGCGGAGCCAAGCCCTCCCCGGACCTGGTCAAGCGGATCCTCACCGGTACGGCGACCGACCTGCGCGCCCCCGCCGACGAGCAGGGCGCGGGACTGCTGAACACCCACGCGGCCGTCCAGGCGGCCAGGGCCATCGACACCGTCGACCGGCATGCCGACCAACTGGTGCCCTCTGTCGGTCAGTTGAGCGTCACCGGACAGCCCAGCAGCACCCGGCAGACCTCCGTCTCCCTCACCAACACCGCCGACCGGCCGCAGCGGGTCACGATGACCTCCCGCACCGTCGGCACCCAGACCTTCCGCACCCAGCGCAAGGTCACCGTGGGCGCCCCGCTCACCGGGGACGACCGCGAAGGCAAGCTCGCCGCCAAGCCGTTCACCGTGCGGGTGCCCAAGGGCACCCCGCTGCTGGACGCCGAGATGGTGTGGCCCGGCACCGCCAAGTCCGGCAAGCTCGCGCTGGTCCTGACCGACCCGGCCGGGCGGCTGACCCAGGTCAGCTACGACTACGACGGTTACGGACTGCACAGCAACTACCAGCACGTCGACGTCCACGACCCGCGTCCCGGCACCTGGACCGTCAAGCTGGTCTGGGACAACGGCCGTATGCACCTCCAGGACAAGCCGCTCAAGCCCGGCAGCTACCGCGGCCCCGTCGACGTCCGGATCACCGGGCACCGCTACACCTCGGCCGGGGTGCCCACGCGGTTCCGTACCGTCCCGGCGGGCGGCACCGCGACGTTCCCCGTCCGGATCCCGTTCGGGCGTACGGCCGGTGACACGCCCTTCTCGCTCCAGTTCGCCTCGGACACCGGAACCCGGCTGTCCCTCCCGGTGGCCCGCCGGACGCTGATCCCCGTCGACCCGGCCGCCGGGCACAGCACGTCCTTCGCCGCGACCATCACCGGCGGCGTCGGCCGCGATGTCGGCCAGACCAACGGCTACTACGTCGACGTACCGCCCGGACGGCGCGCCCTGACGATCGACCTCGCGGCCGAGGACCCCGCCGCGACCCTGGTGTACTACCTGGTCGGTCCCGACGGGCAGATCCTGGCCCGGGACACCGACCGGACCGCGGGCGAGCACAGCGTCCCGACGAAGTACGCGAGCCTGACCGCCAACCGCCCGGCCGCCGGCCGGTGGACGCTGATCGTCGGACTGCCCGACGCCGTCAGCGGCAAGGCGTTCAGCCAGCGGGTCACCGGCACGGTCCGCCTCGACGCCGTGACCGCGACGGCACCGGGCCTGCCCAACAGCCCGTCCCGGGTCCTCAAGCGCGGCAGCACGCTCACCGTCCCGGTCCGGGTGCTCAACTCCGGCCCGGCCAAGCGGAGTTACTACCTCGACCCCAGGCTCGACACCATGGGCGAGATCAAGGTCCCCGTGTGGGGCGACGACAAGTCGGGGACGGTGCAGATCAACCAGGGCGGTCCGGCGTGGGTGGTGCCCTCGCACACCACCGAGGTGGTCGCCACGGCCACCGCCGACCGCCCGGTCGACCTGAACATCTACCCCTGGACCGGTGCTCCCGCGGTGTTCGCGCCGGCCGGCCCGACCGGCACCACGGTCGCCACCGCCCGCGCCGGGCAGCTGGCCTCCGGGACGTGGTCCACCGACGTGACCGACCCGGGCCCCTTCGGGGACAAGCCCGCGGGCAAGGGCACCGCGAAGGTCTCCGTCACCGCCACCACCCAGTCCTTCGACCCGGCCGCCAAGGCCTCCACCGGTGAGTTCTGGAACCCCGACGCCGACTGGAACCCCGTCACCGCCGCGGCCGGGAAGACCGCGACGATGACGCTCACCCTGACCCCGACGGCACCCGTCGGCACGGTCGTCCACGGCACGGTCTACGTCGACACCGACACGGCTTTCTCGGGCGTCATGGGCTCGGAACTGATCGGGATCCCGTACACCTACACCGTCGGCTGAGCACGGAGTTCTGTCGCGCGGGGGCCTCTTGACTTCACAAGACCCCCGCGCGACATTCCGGACCCATGACCGTCACCCGAAGACGCGTACTCACCGCCGGCGCCGGACTGTCCGTCGCGGCCGGCGTCCAACACACCGCCCGTGCCGCCGACTTACCGGCCCTCGGCACCTACGACGTGGTCGTCATCGGCTCCGGCGCCGCGGGCATGACCGCCGCGCTCACCGCGGCCAGACAGGGCCTGACCACCGTGGTCCTCGAAAAGGCCCCCACCTTCGGCGGATCCGCGGCCCGCTCCGGCGCCGGGATCTGGATCCCCAACAACACCGTCATCCGGGCCGCCGGTGTCCCGGACACCCCTGCGAAGGCGGCCGCCTATCTCGCCGCCGTCGTCGGCCCGGAGGTCCCCGCCGACCGGCAGCGGGCCTTCCTCGGCCACGGCCCCGCGATGCTCTCCTTCGTCATGGCCAACAGCCCTCTCCGCTTCCGCTGGATGGAGGGCTACAGCGACTACTACCCCGAGCTGCCGGGCGGTCTCCCGGGCGGCCGCTCCATCGAACCCGACCAGCTCGACGGCAACATCCTCGGCGCCGAACTCGCCCGGCTGAACCCGCCGTACCTTGAGGTCCCCGCCGGTCTGGTCGTCTTCAGCACCGACTACAAGTGGCTCTCCCTCGCCGCCGTGAGCGTCCGGGGCGCCGCCGTCGCCGCCGAATGCCTGGCGCGCGGCACACGGGCCGCCCTACTCGGGCAGGCCCCGCTGACCATGGGGCAGTCGCTCGCGGCCGGACTGCGCAAGGGACTCCTCGACGCGGGCGTCCCGGTCCGGCTCAGCACCCCGCTCACCGAGTTGTACGTCGAGAACGGCACCGTCGCCGGCGCGGTCACCCCCGGTGGTCTCTTCCGCGCCCGCCGGGGCGTCATCGTCGGCTCGGGCGGCTTCGAGCACAACGCGGCCATGCGGGAGCAGTACCAGCGGCAGCCCATCGGCACGCGGTGGACCGTCGGCGCGAAGGAGAACACCGGGGACGGGATCCGGGCGGGGCAGCGGCTCGGCGCCGACGTCGCGCTGATGGACGACGCCTGGTGGGGGCCCGCGATCCCGCTGCCCGACGAGCCCTACTTCTGCCTCGCCGAACGCACCCTGCCCGGCGGGCTGATCGTCAACCAGGCGGGCCGGCGGTTCGTGAACGAGGCCGCGCCCTACGGCGACGTCGTCCACACCATGTACGAGCGCCACCCCACCGATCCCGACATCCCGTCCTGGCTGATCGTCGACCAGAACTACCGCAACCGGTACCTCTTGAAGGACATCGCGCCGACCTTCGTCCTCCCCGACGACTGGTACGGCTCCGGCGCGGCCCACAAGCAGTGGACGCTCGACGCCCTCGCCGCCTCGATCGGCGTCCCGGCCGGCGCGCTCCGCACCACCGTCGACCGCTTCAACTCCCAGGCCCGGCAGGGCGAGGACCCCGACTTCGGGCGCGGCGACAGCGCCTACGACCACTACTACACGGACCCCTCCGTCCAGCCCAACTCCTGTCTCGCCCCGCTGTGGCTGCCCCCGTACTACGCCTTCCGGCTCGTCCCCGGCGACCTCGGCACCAAGGGCGGCCTGCGCACCGACGCCCGCGCCCGCGTCCTGCGCCCGGACGGCACGGTGATCCCGGGGCTGTACGCCGCCGGGAACGCCAGCGCCGCCGTCATGGGCCACAGTTACGCGGGCGCGGGCTCGACCATCGGCCCGGCGATGACCTTCGGGTACATCGCCGCCCGGGACATCGCCGGGGTGCTCTAGGCGCGACGGACGATCAGCGCGGCCTGCGGGGTCGGCTCGGTGCCGTGGGATTCGCGTACCGTCCGCGCGACGGGCGCGAACCCGGCCGCCTGGAGCAGCTCCATCATCTGCTCCGGGCGTCGGCGCAGGAAGTCCAGGGTCACCGGGTGCCCCCAGGGCTGTTCGTGGCGGCGGGGCACGTCACCGACCTGGAAGCCGAGGAGGAGATGGCCGCCGGGTGCCAGCACCCGGCGGAACTCGGCGAAGACGGAGGGGAGTTCGTCCACAGGGGTGTGGATGGTGGAGTACCAGGCCACCACCCCGGCGAGCGCCCCGTCCGCGAGGTCCAGGTCCAGCATCGACCCCTGCTCGTACCGCAGCCCGGGGTGCTCCCGGCGGGCGATCGCCAGCATCGACTCCGACAGGTCGAGCCCGAAGACGTCCAGGCCGAGCGAGGCGAGGTACGCGGTGACCCGCCCCGGACCGCACCCGAGATCCGCCACGGCTCCTTTCTCGCCCACGAGTTCGGCGAATCCCCGGAGCGTCGCCCGGTCCAGGGGGGACTCGGCGAGAGGGTCGCGGAAGAGATCGGCGTAGTCCTCGGCGATGGCGTCGTAGAAGGTACGGGTGGCGGTGAGGAAGTCGGCTTCGGTCATGGCCGGGGACCCTAGTAGCCCCCACTGACACTCACGCCACGCCGGCCGCCCGCAGCACGGCGGTCGTGCCCGCCGCCCCCAGGACGACGACCACGAACGGCGCCCGCCGCCACGCCAGGACGCCGGCCACCAGCACCCCGGCCGGCCGCGCCCACCCCGCGAAACCCCCGCCCTCGGTCAGCGCCCCCGTCGCCAGCAGGGCCACCAGCAGGACGATCGCGCCCGCCGAGAGCAGCTCCTGGACCCGGGCGGAGAGTTCGACCCGCCCGTGCAGCACCGGTCCGACCAGCCGGAAGGCGTACGTCCCGACCGCCAGCGCCAGCATCATCGCCACCGTCGCGCTCATGCCGTACGACTCCTTCCGGCGCGCCCGTACACGGCGAGCCCCGCGAGGGCGACCAGCACCGGCACCCCCGCCGGGACGGCCGGTGTCACCGCCAGGGCCAGCGCGGCACCGAGCAGCGCGGACCGTCGTACGGCCGGCCCCTCGCGCAGTGCGGGCAGCACCAGGGCGACGAGGACGGCGGGGAAGGCCGCGTCCAGGCCGTAGGTGGCGGTGTCGCCGAGTGCGCCGCCGGCCAGCGCCCCGGCCAGGACGCCGATGTTCCACACGGCGAACAGGCCGAGCCCGGAGATCCAGAAGGCCGCCCGTCGCCGCGCCGGATCGGACTGCGCGAGGGCGAAGGCCACCGTCTCGTCGGTGACGAGGTGGGCGCCGAGGAGGCGGGTGAGGCGGCCCGGTCCGAGGAGGTCCGCGACGGCGAGGCTGAAGGCCGCCGTACGGGTGTTGAGGAGCAGGCCGGTGGCCGCCGCGGCGACCGGCCCGCCCCCGGCCAGTAGGACACCGACCGCGCTGAACTGGGCCGAGCCCGCGTACACGACCAGGGACATCACCACCGGCACCCACACCGGAAGGCCTCCGGCGACGGCGATCGCGCCGAAGGAGAGGCCGACGATGCCACTGGCGAACCAGACGAGCGCGCTGTCACGGACCAAGGGTGTTCGTTCTGCCGTACGCATGTTCACTACACTGGACGGCAGTGGCCATGTTCGTCAAGGCGAACGATCATACCGATGGAGCGAACGACATGTCCGACAGCCCGCCCCGGCGCCCCCTCGACTGGATCGCCGCCTCCCTCAAGCGCGAACGCGCCCGCACCGGGCTGTCCCTGTCCGAGCTGGCCAAGCGGGCCGGGATCGCGAAGTCCACGCTGTCCCAGCTGGAGTCGGCGAGCGGGAACCCCAGCGTGGAGACGCTGTGGGCGCTGGGGGTGGCGCTCGGGGTGCCGTTCAGCGCGCTGGTGGAGCCGCCGGCGCCCGCCGTGCAGGTGATCCGGGCGGGGCAGGGGCCGTCGGTGGCCTCGGAGAAGGCCGAGTTCGCGGCCACGCTGCTGTCGGCCGGACCGCCCGGAGTGCGGCGGGACGTCTACCACATGCGGACCGAGCCGGGTGCCGTACGGGAATCGGAGCCGCACATTCCGGGGACCGTGGAGCATGTGATCGTAAGCACGGGGCGGGTGAAGGCCGGTCCGGCGGGGGAGGAGGCCGAGCTGGATCCCGGCGACTACATGTCGTACCGCGGGGATGTGCCGCACTCCTACGAGGCGCTCGCGCCCGGGACGACGTTCGTGCTGGTGATGCAGCACACGTGAGCGGATGGGAAAGGCAGGAGCCCCGCCGCCTTGCGGCGCGGGGCTCCTTGGGTACTGCTATCTGTTCCGGATCAAAGCACCAGGCTCCGAAAACCGAAGAGACTTAGGCGGGGGTGACGTTCTCCGCCTGCGGGCCCTTCGGGCCCTGGGTCACGTCGAACGTGACCGCCTGGTTCTCCTCGAGCGAGCGGAAGCCGTTCGCGTTGATCGCGGAGTAGTGGACGAAGACGTCGGGGCCGCCGCCTTCTTGGGCGATGAAGCCAAAGCCCTTTTCGGCGTTGAACCACTTCACGGTTCCGGTAGCCATAAGCCCTCCTTGGGCCCAAAGGGTTGCCCTGCTCCAGAACCCTGCAAGTGTGAAAACAAGATGCCGCACAACTGCATACGTCTGAAAACGACTAGAGCCTGCGGTTACATGCTCCGCAGGCTCTGTACTGCAAGGGAAACCAAACTGCAACTTGCGGCGAGCCTAGCATGTGGGCAGCCGAAAGCAATAGAGGTCAAGATCACGTCACCCGGAGGTTTGAAGATCGCGGAGAGGTTGACCTCCGGGGTGGAGCCCGGAGCGTACCCCACGGGGGCTAGTCTCGCGATGTGGACATTTCTCGCACCCGGCCGCGCGTCGGCCACATCCAGTTCCTCAACTGCCTGCCCCTGTACTGGGGGCTCGCGAGAACCGGCACGCTGCTCGACTTCGAGCTGACCAAGGACACCCCCGAGAAGCTCAGCGAGCGGCTGGTGCAGGGCGACCTCGACATCGGGCCCATCACCCTCGTGGAGTTCCTGAAGAACGCGGACGACCTGGTCGCCTTCCCCGACATCGCCGTCGGCTGCGACGGCCCGGTCATGTCCTGCGTGATCGTCTCGCAGGTCCCGCTGGACGAACTGGACGGCGCCCGGGTCGCCCTCGGGTCCACCTCGCGCACCTCCGTACGCCTTGCCCAGCTCCTGCTGTCCGACCGCTACGGCGTCCGGCCCGACTACTACACCTGCCCGCCCGACCTCAGCCTGATGATGCAGGAGGCCGAGGCGGCGGTCCTGATCGGGGACGCGGCCCTGCGGGCCAACCTGCTGGACGGGCCGAAGTACGGGCTCCAGGTGCACGACCTCGGCTCCCTGTGGAAGGAGTGGACCGGCCTGCCCTTCGTCTTCGCGGTCTGGGCGGCCCGCCGCGACTACCTGGAGCGCGAGCCGTTCATCACCCACAAGGTCCACGAGGCCTTCCTCGCCTCCCGCAACCTCTCCCTCGACGAGGTCGGCAAGGTCGCCGAGCAGGCCGCCCGCTGGGAGTCCTTCGACGAGGAGACCCTGGAGCGGTACTTCACCACCCTCGACTTCCGCTTCGGCGGCCCCCAGCTGGAGGCGGTCGCGGAGTTCGCGCGGCGCGTCGGCCCCACGACGGGATTCCCCGCGGACGTGAAGGTGGAACTGCTTCAGCCGTAGTCTGCCTCTCAGTTCCCACAGGGCGGGTACGGGGGAGGGGGCGTCATGCAGCCGCTCGGAGTCGACGAGCCCACCGTCGTGGGGTCCTACCGGCTGCTCGGCCGGCTCGGTTCCGGCGGGATGGGCCGGGTCTACCTCGGCCGCAGCGCCGGCGGCCGCACGGTCGCCGTGAAGATCGTGCACCCGCACTTCGCGCTGGACGAGGAGTTCCGCGCCCGCTTCCGCCGCGAGGTCGAGGCCGCCCGGCGGGTCGGCGGCGCCTGGACCGCGCCGGTCCTGGACGCGGACCCCGAGGCCGCGGTGCCGTGGGTCGCCACCGGGTACGCGGCCGGACCGTCACTGTCGGCCGCGGTCGCCGAGCACGGGCCGCTGCCCGTCCCCACGGTGCGGGTGCTGGCCGCGGGACTGGCGGAGGCGCTGGCCGCGGTGCACGACCTGGGTCTCGTCCACCGGGACGTGAAGCCCTCCAACGTCCTGCTCACCCTCGACGGCCCGCTCCTCATCGACTTCGGCATCGCCCGCGCCACCGACGGCACCGCGTCCCTGACCTCCACCGGTGTCTCCATCGGCTCGCCCGGCTACATGTCCCCCGAGCAGATCCTCGGCAAGGGCGTCACCGGCGCGGCCGACCTGTTCTCCCTCGGGGCGGTCCTGGCCTGCGCCGCCACCGGCGAACCGCCCTTCCGCGGCGACTCCTCCGCGGCCCTCCTCTACAAGGTCGTCCACGAGGAGCCCGAACTCGGCGCTCTGGAGGGCGAGCTGCGCGAGGTGGTCGAACAGTGCCTGGCCAAGGACCCGGCCGCCCGTCCGACCCCCACCGCCCTGGCCGCCCGCCTGGCCCCCGAGGGCGCGGCCCGGCTGGTCGCGGGCGGATGGCTGCCGGGTGCGCTGGTGGAGCAGGTCAGCCGGAGCGCGGTGCGGTTGCTGAACCTGGAGACGGCGGAGTCGACGTCGTCGACGGAGGGCGCGGGGCAGGGCGGGCGGGAGGTCCTGTCCGGTCCGGTGGGTTTCGGTACGCCGTCGGTGGGTGCGGCCGTGGTGGGTGAGTTCGGTCCGCCACCGGTCATGGGAGCGGTCGCCGCGCCGACTCCCCTCCCCGAACCCCGGCACCCGTACGCACAGTCCGCGCAGTCCGTACAGGACACAGCCCCCTCCGCAGAGCCCTCCGATCGTCCCCCCGGGCGGCTCTCCGTCTCCGTGTCCGCGTCGTCGGAGACGAAGACCGGGGCCGGGCGAGGGCGTCGGCTGAGCTGCACGGTGGCGTTGGCCGTCGCGGGGGCGATGGCGGCGGTGACGGTCGGATCGGCGTTCCTGTTCGACCTGCTGCCGGGCGGGGACCAGGACGGCCCGGCCGGTTCCGACACCAGCGCGCAGTCCCCGGCGCCGAGCACGACCGCGGGCAGCAGCGCCACCGCCCGCCCGAGTGCCGGCGGCAGCGCCCCCGCGGGGCCGAGCGCTCTCCCCACCGCCTACCTCGGCACGTGGGAGGGCCAGGCCGTCGCCCTCGACGGCGCGCTCCCCATGGGGACCTTCCGGCTGACCGCGCACCGGGCCGACGTGGGCGAGGAGTTGGGCACCCTCCGGCACACGGACGCCCTCGGCGGGGTCTGCGACGACGTACTCACCCTGAAGCAGGTGACGAAGAAGCAGGTCGTGGCGACGGCCGTGGGTGCCGAGTCCAACCGGGGCGTGTGCAGCCAGACCGCCCACACCGTGCGGATCACACCGGTCGGTGACGACCTCTCCTACCAGTCGGACAGCGAGGACTCCGGCCGTCCCGAGGCACGGCTGTCGAAGGTCGGATCGGGATGACGGCTGTGCTGGTCGTCCTCGCCGCGTTGTGGGGCGCGGCGGCGGGGGCGCTGGTCCCGCGCGCCGCCTACCGCTTCTCGGTCCCCCCGGAGGAACCCTGGCGCGAGCACTGCCCGGGAGGGCACCCGGTCCGGGGATGGCTCGGCCGGGCGCGGTGCGCGGAGTGCGCGGACGCCCGCCCCGCCCCGGACGCCCGCCCCGCCCCGGACACCACCGCCGTGGTCCGCAGGGCGTCCGGTGGTTACGGCCCCCGCACCGCCCTCGTCTCCTTCGTCACCGCCCTGCTCTGCGCGGGGATCGCCGCGGCCACTGACACCCGACCGGAAGTCGCCGTCTGGCTGCTGCTGGCCCCCGTCGGAGTGCTGCTGACGGTCGTCGACCTCCGGGTGAGACGGCTGCCCGACATCCTGACCCTGCCGTCGGCCGCCGCCACGCTCGCCCTGCTCGGCCTGGTCTCCCTGGTCCCCGAACACACCGGCCACTGGTCCTCCGCCGCCCTCGGCACCCTGGCCCTCGGCGCCGGCTACTACCTGCTCTGGCGTATCAACCCCGGCGGCATGGGCTTCGGCGACGTGAAACTCGCCCTCCTCGCCGGTGCCGTCCTCGGCTGGTACGGCTGGGGCACGGTCCTGCTCGGCACCCTCACCGGCTTCGTCCTCGGCGCCCTCTACGGCTGGACCCTCGTCCTCCTGCGCCGCGCCGACCGCAAGACGGCGATCCCGTTCGGCCCGTTCCTGATCGCGGGGGTCTACGCCGGGCTGCTGATCGGCGCGTACGCGGCCTGACCTCGGGGGTGTCGGAGGGCTGGCGTAGGCTGGACAGGTCCGTCCAACCCCTTGACGAAAGGGACGCCCCCCGGTGACCGAGAAGGCCGACCTCCAGTCTGTGCTCGACCGTGCCGCGGACGGCGGGCGGATCACCCCGGAAGAGGCGCTCGACCTCTACCGTGACGCCCCGCTGCACGCGCTGGGCGCCGCCGCCGACGCCGTACGCCGCCGTCGGTACGCCGGTACCGAGCACATCGCGACGTACATCATCGAGCGGAACATCAACTACACCAACGTCTGCGTGACGGCGTGCAAGTTCTGCGCCTTCTACGCCCCGCCCAAGGCCACGGACAAGGGCTGGACCCGCGATCTGGACGACATCCTGCGCCGCTGCGCGGAGACCGTCGAGCTCGGTGGTACGCAGATCATGTTCCAGGGCGGCCACCACCCGGACTACGGCGTGGAGTACTACGAGAAGCACTTCGCCGCCATCAAGAAGGAGTTCCCCCAGCTGGTGATCCACTCGCTGGGCGCGTCCGAGGTCGAGCACATGGCCCGGATCTCCAAGGTGAGCGTCGAGGAGGCGATCCAGCGGATCCACACCGCCGGCCTCGACTCCTTCGCGGGCGCGGGTGCCGAACTCCTGCCGGCGAGGCCCCGCAAGGCCATCGCGCCGCTCAAGGAGTCCGGCGAGCGCTGGCTGGAGATCATGGAGGCCGCGCACCAGCTGGGCGTGGAGTCCACGTCCACCATGCTCATGGGCACCGGCGAGACCAACGCCGAGCGCATCGAGCACCTGCGGATGATCCGTGACGTACAGGACCGCACGGGCGGCTTCCGGGCCTTCATCCCGTACACCTACCAGCCCGAGAACAACCACCTGAAGGGCCGTACGCAGGCCACGCTCTTCGAGTACCTGCGGATGATCGCCGTCGCGCGTCTCTTCATGGACAACATCGCCCACATCCAGGGCTCCTGGCTGACCACCGGCAAGGAGGTCGGCCAGCTGTCCCTGCACTACGGCGCCGACGACCTGGGCTCGATCATGCTGGAGGAGAACGTCGTCTCCTCGGCCGGTGCCAAGCACCGCTCCAACCGCATGGAGATCATCGACCTCATCCGCAAGGCGGGCCGGGTCCCGGCCCAGCGGACCACGACGTACGAGCACATCGTCGTCCACGACGACCCGGCGGACGACCCCGTCGACGAGCGCGTGATGTCCCACATCTCGTCCACGGCGATCGAGGGCGGCACGGCCCACCCCGAGCTGAAGCTCCTCGCCTCCAACTAGCGCCACCATGCTCACGATCCACGCCGCCGATCTCCTCGTCACGGGGGATCGGCGGCCGCCCGTGCCCGGCGGCGCGATCCTCGTGGAGGGCCGGCAGATCGCCGCCATCGGCCCCTACGACCGGCTGGCCACCACCCACCCCACAGCCCGCGTCCGCCGCTGGCCCGGCGTCATCACACCCGGCCTGGTCAACCCCCACGGCCCCGAACTCCTCGAACAGGCCTACCACCCGGACCCCCGCGAGGCCGCCGACCTGGGCACCGAGCCCCTCACCGGCGACGCCCTGTCCAACCTCCCCATGACAGACACCCGTTGGGCCGCGAGCGCCCGCCGAGGAGTCCAACGCCTCCTCGCCCACGGCACGGTGGCGGTGGCGGGCACACTGTGGCGACCCGCGGTGGTGGACGCCGTGTACCGGGCGGGGCTGACGGTCGAGCAGCGATTCGCGGATCCGATGGGGCGTCCTTCTCTGGACCCGCTGGCCGGGAGGGACTTGGCGGAGGCCATCGTCCTGCCCCTTCCTCCGACCGGCGTGGACGCGCTCATCGACGCGACGTTCGCGGTTTTCGACGCCCCGGACGGGCCGGCATTGGAGAAGGCGGGCGCGGGAGTCTGCGTGGCAACGGTGATCAAGGGCCGCCTCGTGTACAGACGGCGCTAGGGACGCCCCTTCAGGGGCGCGGGGAACTGCGCGACCAGCCACAACAAACCCGCACCCGGCACACAACCCGTCACCCCGCAAACGCTTCCCCGAACGCCCCCGCCCCCTGCACCACCCCACTGCAATTGGTCAGCGCGTCATTCTCATCGGCGTCCCCCGCCACACACTCCTGATCCCTGAACGTCGACCACATCGACACCCACGCAACCCCCTTCTCCGCAGCAAACGCCCGCACCTGCCCCGCATCGGACAATGTGAACGTCTCCCCCTCCACATCGTTCACCCCGATCATCGAGGTCAACGCCATCCCCCGCCACGCAGCGGCATCAGACGTACCGAAGACATCCATCAGCTGATCATGCGCGGAATTCGCCGAGGTGATCGCGTAATCCCCCATGTCACCGTCGTAGGACTCCCCGTAATTCATCGTCATGAGATTCACCGTGGAGACCTGCACCGCACTGTTGTTGGCGGACTCCAGCAACGCCAGCCCGTCCGCGTCCAGCCCCGACGGCATCACCGGCAGCGTGAAGGACACGTCGAGATCGGTCCGTTCCTTCTGGAGCAGCGCGATCGCCTCGGAGCGGACGTCGACACTGTCGGAGTCGGTCAGTTCGTCGCCCTCGATGTCGAAGTCGGCCTGATCGGACCCGGCCGCGTCGAGCGCCGTACCGTACGCCTTCGCCAGTTCCGCCGCGTTGTCGCAGGTCGCCGCGAGTTCCTTGCCGGAGGCGCCGCCGAAGGAGACCCGGACGGTGGCGCCGCCCTCCTTGAGCCGTGCGATGCGGGACTTCACGGCCGAGTCACCGATGGGGTCCGAGTCGTTCCACTTCGGTGTGCAGCCGCTGCCGGTGGAGATGACGAAGGCCAGGTTGTACGTCGTAGGAGAGCCCGCGGAGTCGAGGTCGGAGGCGTCGGTGGCGCTGACGTACGGGGCGTAGGACGTGACAGGCGTGGCCGGCGCCTTGTCCGAGGTCTCGGCGGACTCCGTGCTGTCGGACTCCGTGCCGTCGGATGCCGTGGAGCACCCCGCGGTGGCCAGGGCGAACAGGCAGACGAGCCCGGCCGCCGGCTTCAGGAGACTCCGCATGACGTATGCACCCGCTCTCGTGATGTCTGTCGGAGGGGAAATGTCTCACAGGCGACCGGACGAGACGGCGGGGTACGTGGCGCCGCACCGACCATCTCTGGGACCTGGCGGGGGAGAAGCGCCCAAGCTGCTCCCCTGAGCGGTTGCCGGGGACCGTGCTGCAAGAATGGCGAGGTGACCCGCGCCTCTCTGAACAAGCAGCCGCACGAAGTCGCTTCGATGTTCGACGACGTGGCGGAACGGTACGACCTCACGAACGATGTGCTGTCGCTCGGCCAGGACCGGGTGTGGCGCAAGGAGGTCGCCAAGGCCGTCGACGCCCGCCCCGCCCAGAAGATCCTGGACCTGGCGGCGGGCACGGCCACGTCGTCGCTGCCCTTCGCCCGCACGGGCGCGTACGTCGTCCCCTGCGACTTCTCGATCGGCATGCTCCAGGTCGGCAAGCGCAAGCACACCTGGCTGCCGCTCACCGCGGGCGACGCCACACGGCTGCCGTTCCAGGACGATGTCTTCGACGCCGTCACGATCTCCTTCGGGCTGCGCAACGTCCAGGACACGGACGCCGCGCTGCGCGAGATGTACCGCGTGACCAGGCCGGGCGGACGCGTGGTGATCTGCGAGTTCTCGCACCCGACCTGGGCGCCCTTCCGGACCGTCTACACCGAGTACCTGATGCGCGCCCTGCCCCCGGTCGCCCGAGCGGTCTCCTCGAACCCCGACGCGTACGTCTACCTCGCCGAGTCCATCCGCGCCTGGCCCGACCAGCCCGCCCTGGCCGAACGCCTCCAGAAGGCCGGCTGGTCGAAGGTGGCCTGGCGGAACCTGACCGGCGGGATCGTCGCCCTGCACCGGGGCGTCAAGGAGAGCTGAACCCCGTGGTGCAGCGCACCGCGTACGGATCGTGCGGCTCGTCCAGCTCGCGCTGAAGCCCGCCTCTGGGGGGTTTCGGCAGACGCGGCTCGCGGATCCCTCCGCCACCACCGTCACCCGGACCGAAGTCGAACCACACG
The DNA here is from genome assembly GCF_001685355.1 of Streptomyces lincolnensis. GTDB lineage: Bacteria > Actinomycetota > Actinomycetes > Streptomycetales > Streptomycetaceae > Streptomyces > Streptomyces lincolnensis. The sequence goes on from NZ_CP016438.1 coordinate 5,903,222, forward strand.
TAGACCACCGAGTCCCGCGGCACCTCCGCGCCGGGCTGCGGGTACTGGCGTACGACGTAGTCGACCACGGTGCGGTGGAAGTCCTGCCGGTCCGGCGCGTTGACGAGCAGTCCCTGCGCCTGGGCTGTCTCGCGGGCGTCCACGGCCATGAGTCCGACCAGACGCGGCACGCGTACTTCGGGTGTCTTGGGCGTTATGTGCACAGATGTCACCCCCAGCGGTACTGGCAGGGTAACCCCGGGGTCACGGCGGCCGGAAGCGCTGAGTTTCCATCTGTGGCAGTTGGTGACGGTGAGTGAGGAAAGCGGAGGACGGCCTCACAGATCCAGCCGGTAACAGTGGCCCTCGCGGTGGGAGGGCTGGGGGACTTGGGGGGTCTGGGAGGCCGTGTGCGATCCCGACAGGGCCGCAGGGGCCGCCGGTTCGGGGACCGGTGCCCTGAAGACCTCCGCGAGCCGCATGCCGAGCCGTCGGGTCACCGCGATGGAGCGCGTGTTGCGGGCGTCGACCATCGCCACGACGCCCGGCACCCCCGCCTCGCGCACCCGCTCCAGCGTCATCCGCGCCGCCGCCGTGACGTACCCCCGGCCCCAGTACTCCCGCCCCAGCCGCCAGCCGATCTCGATCTCACCCGTCGGCCCCCAGCTCCGCTCCCACGGCTGGGCGCCGGTGAACCCGATGACCTGCCCGGACTCGTCGAGCACGGACCACAGGCAGAAGCCCCGCTCGGCGTCGTGCCGGCGCTGGCGGGCGGTGAGTTCCTCGTAGACGGACAGCTCCGCCGTCCTGCCGCCGTGGAACTCCATGACGTCCGGGTGGGCGAAGGCCCGGTGCCAGGCGAGGGCGTCCTCGTCGGTGGGCACACGCAACCGCACTGCGGGGAGAGCTCGGTTCACTGGGCAGCCCTTCAGCCGGGTGATCAATCCTGCTGAATAGACTGCCCCTGTCCAGTGCCGGTCGGCACGCAGATTCCGAACTTGGGGAGATCCCGCCGTGACCGCCGTGACCGAGCCCCACTCCGACCCCTTTTCCGAGAACACCGCCGATGTGATCGTCGTCGGCGCGGGGCCGGCCGGCTCCACGACCGCCTACTACCTCGCCAAGGCCGGACTCGACGTCCTCCTGCTGGAGAAGACCGAGTTCCCGCGCGAGAAGGTCTGCGGTGACGGCCTCACCCCCCGCGCCACCAAACAGCTCGTGGCCATGGGCATCGACATCTCGGAAGAGGCCGGCTGGCTGCGCAACAAAGGCCTGAGGATCATCGGCGGCGGTGTCCGGCTCCAGCTGGACTGGCCGGATCTCGCCTCCTACCCCGACTACGGACTCGTCCGCAAGCGCGACGACTTCGACGAGCAGCTCGCCCGCCAGGCCCAGAAGGCCGGCGCCCGCCTGTACGAGCGCTGCAACGTCGGGGCCCCGATCATCGACGACCGCACCGGCCGCATCACCGGCGTGCACGCCAAACTCGGCGACGCCGGTGAGAAGCGCGAGGTGACCTTCCGCGCCCCGCTGGTCGTCGCGGCGGACGGCAACTCCACCCGGCTCTCCCTCGCGATGGGCCTGCACCGCCGCGAGGACCGCCCGATGGGGGTGGCCGTACGGACGTACTTCGAGTCACCGCGTCACGAGGACGACTATCTGGAGTCCTGGCTGGAGCTGTGGGACCGCCGCGGTCCCGGCGAGGACCGGCTGCTCCCCGGCTACGGCTGGATCTTCGGCATGGGCGACGGCACGTCCAACGTCGGCCTGGGCGTCCTCAACACCTCCAACTCCTTCAAGGAACTGGACTGGCGCGAGGTCCTGAAGGCCTGGTGCGCGTCCATGCCGGAGGACTGGGGCTACACCCCCGAGAACATGACCGGCCCGATCCGCGGCGCCGCCCTCCCGATGGCCTTCAACCGCCAGCCCCACTACACCAAGGGCCTGCTGCTGGTCGGCGACGCCGGCGGCCTGGTGAACCCCTTCAACGGCGAGGGCATCGCCTACGCCATGGAGTCCGGCCAGATCGCCGCCGACGTCATCGTCCAGGCCCACGCGCGGTCCACTCCCGCGGGGCGCGAGATGGCCCTCCAGCGCTACCCGCGCGTGCTGAAGGACACCTACGGCGGCTACTACACCCTCGGCCGCGCCTTCGTGAAGCTCATCGGCAACCCGAAGGTCATGAAGATCGCCACCCAGCGAGGCCTCACCCACCCCCTCCTGATGAAGTTCACCCTGAAGATGCTCGCCAACCTCACCGACCCCACGGGCGGCGACGCGATGGACCGCATCATCAACGGCCTGAGCAAGGTGGCCCCGAAGGCGTGACCGACGTGGGCGGTGAGGGCGCGGTCCAGCGCCTCGCCGCCCTTCTCGGTCAGTACGGCGAGCGCGGCCCGTCGGTCGTCCGGATCGGGGTCGCGGCGGATCAGCCCTTCCTTCGCCATGCGGTCGGCGAGCCGGGTGAAGCCGCCCGAGCTGAACGCGACGGCCTCCGCCAGGTCCGTCACGCGCCTCAAGGGCCGCAGCCCCCGAGCGGCTGCGGCCCTTGCGACGTGCGACGTGAGTCGTGTGTCGTCGGTGTGTGTGGTCGGTCCTTTAGGGCACCCGCTCCTAGAGCACCCGCACCGCGCCGGTCGGCGGGTCGTACGACAGCGACTTCTCGGCGACACCCGTGGACGGGTTCTGCGCGCCGACGAACATGCCGTCGCCGACGTACACCGCCACGTGGTACGCGCTGCCCGCGCTGCCCCAGTACAGGATGTCGCCCGGCTGGAGGTTGCTCAGAGAGACCTGGGTGCCGGCGGTCGACTGGTCCTGCGAGACACGCGGCAGGTCGACACCGATCTGGCTGAAGGCCGCCTGCACGAGGCCGGAGCAGTCCCAGGAGTTGGGACCGGTGCCGCCGGAGACGTAGCTGTCGCCGACCTGCGACTTGACGAAGTTGACGATCGCGGCGGCCGAACCGGTGGCCGTGGACGTGGACGTGCTTGTGGACGCGCTGACGCTCGCCGAGGCGGACAGGGAGGTCCGCTCCGTGTCGCGCGTCGCGCGCTCGGCAGCGGCCTTGCGAGTGGCCTCCTCGGCGGCCTTCTTACGGGCCTCGGCCTTCTTCTTCGCCTCAGCGAGGTCCGCCTTGGCCTGCTTCGCGGCCTTTGCGGCGGCCGCGTCACGCTCGGCCTGCAGCTGGTAGTTCGCCGCGGCCTGCTGTGTGGCGTCGGCGGACTCGGCGACCTGGGTGGCCATGTCGGCCGTCAGGGTGGGCAGTTCGAGGGTCTGCGTCACGGGCTCGGCAGCGCTCGCCGAGGCCGACGCGCCCGCCGCTGCCATGCTGAGGACGCCACCGGCAACTCCGGCACGCACGGCGAGACTCGACGTCGCGCTGCGGCGGGGTTTCCGGTGGCTGCGTATGTGAGCGGTGTGGGACATGAGAACAACCGGTATCAGGGGCTCCTCCATACCTTCAAGAAACGTGTGCTGCGCCACAGTTGTTCAATCGGGACCCCGAACGTCGGGCGTGTCGCTCTTTATTGACGCCGTAACGGACATTGCGGACGCGTGCGATCCGGCCTGTGATCATGGGCTTTCGTAGATACGCCCGAATTGCCCTCCGCCTACCACTGGTTGCCATGAGTGGCCAAGCCTCCTTCTCGGAGGCCTCTCGCGAATGTGGCGGAGGTCACGCAACGATTACGAGAAGGTGCGCGTCCTGTGTCCGGATCTCCTCCGGCCGCGCTCGTGAACGCGTGCACGCGTCCACATCGGGGTGCATGACGCCCTCTGATGTGTGAACGCCGTCCTCTATCAAGTGGGTGTGTCCAGCACCAATTTGCATGCAAGGGAAGCATCTTGATATGGAGACGCCCCGCTCAGAGCGCTGCGACGGGCGGAAATGTCACCTCTCGTGACCGCTCGGACGCTTCTCGTACGAAGATCGACGGTCTTCCGGCTTCATGATCCTTCGTCAGGTGGTGGAGATCACAAAGCTTGTGCAATACCCCGTGTCGCAGATCACAGACCGGCAGGCATAAGATGCGGGTCAGTTGGGCTTGTGACCTGCTTCACATGTTCGCGATCTTCGCCGGGACGGGCGGGGTTCGCGGAGCTGATGAGGCGGGCCGGGAGTCCGATGCCATCGCCAGCAGTCAGTGCCGACTGAGAGGAGCGAGGAGCGGTGAACGCGTATGCGCCCATCCTCGTACTGGGAGCCCTCGGGGCAGGCTTTGCGATCTTCTCCGTGGTCATGGCCACGCTGATCGGTCCGAAGCGGTACAACCGGGCCAAGCTCGAGGCCTACGAGTGCGGTATCGAGCCGACCCCCACGCCGGCCGGCGGCGGGCGCTTCCCCATCAAGTACTACCTGACGGCGATGCTCTTCATCGTCTTCGACATCGAGATCGTCTTCCTCTACCCCTGGGCCGTCACCTTCGACGCCCTGGGTGTTTTCGGGCTCGTGGAGATGCTGCTCTTCGTGCTCACCGTCTTCGTCGCGTACGCGTACGTATGGCGGCGCGGCGGCCTGGAATGGGACTGAGGGGCCTTTAACTCATGGGACTCGAAGAAAAACTGCCGAGCGGCTTCCTGCTGACCACCGTCGAGCAGGCCGCGGGCTGGGTGCGCAAGGCGTCCGTCTTCCCGGCCACCTTCGGCCTCGCCTGCTGCGCCATCGAGATGATGACCACCGGCGCCGGCCGCTACGACCTGGCGCGCTTCGGCATGGAGGTCTTCCGCGGCTCGCCGCGCCAGGCCGACCTGATGATCGTCGCCGGCCGGGTCAGCCAGAAGATGGCGCCGGTGCTCCGGCAGGTCTACGACCAGATGCCGAACCCGAAATGGGTCATCTCCATGGGGGTCTGCGCCTCCTCGGGCGGCATGTTCAACAACTACGCCATCGTCCAGGGCGTCGACCACATCGTCCCGGTCGACATCTATCTCCCCGGCTGCCCGCCACGGCCGGAGATGCTGATCGACGCCATCCTCAAGCTCCACCAGAAGATCCAGTCCACCAAGCTCGGCGTGAACGCCGAGGAGGCGGCCCGCGAGGCGGAGGAAGCGGCGCTCAAGGCCCTGCCGACGATCGAGATGAAGGGGCTGCTGCGGTGAGCGACGCGAACGGCACCACGGGCGCCGGGTCGAACGGGGTCAATCCCGAGAAGGACCTCGGCGCCTCCAACCTCCCCGGCCAGCGCGGCGAGGGCGGCGAGGAGATCCGCGTCCAGCGCGGCATGTTCGGCGCCAACAACGGCGGCGACACCTCCGGCTACGGCGGCCTGGTCCGCTCGATCCGTCTCCCCGGACCGGCGGGCCGGCCCTACGGCGGCTGGTTCGACGAGGTCGCCGACGAACTGGAGGGCGCCCTGGAGGAACAGGGACTCCTCCCGGACAACGCCATCGAGAAGACGGTCGTCGACCGCGACGAGCTCACCTTCCACATCGAGCGCGAGCATCTGCTCCGCGTCGCCCGCACCCTGCGCGACGACCCGGCCCTGCGCTTCGAGCTGTGCACCGGCGTCAGTGGCGTCCACTACCCGCACGACAAGGGCCGCGAGCTGCACGCCGTCTACCACCTGCGCTCGATCACCCACAACCGGCTGATCCGCCTGGAGGTCAGCGCTCCGGACACCGACCGGCACATCCCCTCGCTGGTCTCCGTGTACCCGACCAACGACTGGCACGAGCGCGAGACCTACGACTTCTTCGGCATCGTCTTCGACGGCCACCCGGCCCTGACGCGGATCATGATGCCGGACGACTGGCAGGGCCACCCGCAGCGCAAGGACTACCCCCTCGGCGGCATCCCCGTCGAGTACAAGGGCGCCCAGATCCCGGCTCCGGACCAGCGGAGGTCGTACTCATGAGCACGCAGCACGCGTCTACCGCATCTGCCGCCTCTGCCGCTTCGGCACGCGAGACCACCGAGGGCACCGTCTACACGGTCACCGGCGGCGACTGGGACGAGGTCGTCCAGGCCGCGGCCCGGGCCGACGACGAGCGCATCGTCCTCAACATGGGACCGCAGCACCCCTCCACCCACGGAGTGCTCCGCCTGATCCTGGAGATCGACGGCGAGACGGTCACCGAGGCCCGCTGCGGCATCGGCTACCTGCACACCGGCATCGAGAAGAACCTCGAATTCCGCACGTGGACGCAGGGCACCACCTTCGTGACGCGCATGGACTACCTGACGTCCTTCTTCAACGAGACCGCCTACTGTCTCGCCGTCGAGAAGCTCCTCGGCATCGAGGACCAGATCCCCGACCGCGCCACCCTCATCCGCGTGCTCCTGATGGAGCTCAACCGGCTCTCCTCGCACCTGGTGTGCATCGCCACCGGCGGTATGGAACTCGGCGCCACCACGATCATGATCTACGGATTCCGTGATCGTGAAATGATTCTCGACATCTACGAGCTCATCACGGGCCTGCGGATGAACCACGCGTACATCCGCCCCGGCGGACTCGCCCAGGACCTGCCGCCCGGCGCGGTGGACCACATCCGCGAGTTCATCAAGAAGATGCGGAAGAACCTCCCGGAGTACGACAAGCTCGCCACCGGGAACCCCATCTTCAAGGCCCGTATGCAGGACGTCGGCTATCTGGACCTGGCCGGCTGCATGGCTCTCGGCGCCACCGGCCCGATCCTGCGCTCCACCGGCCTGCCGCACGACCTGCGCAAGGCGCAGCCCTACTGCGGCTACGAGACGTTCGACTTCGACGTCCCCACCGCCGACTCCTGCGACTCCTACGGCCGCTTCCTGATCCGGCTGGAGGAGATGCGCCAGTCCCTCCGGATCGTCGAGCAGTGCCTGGACCGGCTCCAGCCCGGCCCGGTCATGGTCGCCGACAAGAAGATCGCCTGGCCCGCCCAGCTGGCTCTGGGACCGGACGGGCTCGGTAACTCCCTCGACCACATCAAGAAGATCATGGGCACCTCCATGGAGTCCCTGATCCACCACTTCAAGCTGGTCACCGAGGGCTTCCGCGTCCCGCCGGGACAGACGTACGCGGCCGTCGAGTCGCCCAAGGGCGAACTCGGGGTGCACGCCGTGTCCGACGGCGGCACCCGCCCCTTCCGGGTCCACTTCCGGGATCCGTCCTTCACCAACCTTCAGGCCATGGCGGCGATGTGCGAGGGCGGCCAGGTCGCCGACGTCATCGTCGCCGTCGCGTCCATCGACCCCGTGATGGGAGGCGTCGACCGGTGACCACCTCTTCTTCGGAGCGGGGCGTCAGCCTGGGCATGCCCCAACTGCCCGCCCCCGCGTACCCGGACGACGTCCGCACCCGGCTGGAGACGGACGCGCGGGAGATCATCGCCCGCTACCCGGACTCCCGCTCGGCCCTGCTTCCGTTGCTGCACCTGGTGCAGTCGGAGGAGGGCCACGTCACGCGCACCGGGATGCAGTTCTGCGCGGACGTGCTCGGCCTGACCACCGCCGAGGTCACCGCGGTCGCCACCTTCTACACCATGTACCGGCGCAGGCCGAGCGGTGACTACCAGGTGGGCGTCTGCACCAACACCCTCTGCGCGGTGATGGGCGGCGACGCGATCTTCGAGGAGCTCCAGGAGCACCTCGGCGTCGGCAACGGCGAGACCACCGACGACGGCAAGGTCACCCTGGAGCACATCGAGTGCAACGCGGCCTGCGACTTCGCGCCGGTCGTGATGGTCAACTGGGAGTTCTTCGACAACCAGGACCCGGCCAGCGCCAAGCGCCTCGTCGACGACCTGCGCGCGGGACGTCCGGTCGAGCCCACGCGCGGGGCGCCGCTGTGCACCTTCAAGGAGACCGCGCGGATCCTCGCCGGTTTCCCCGACGAGCGTCCCGGGGCCGTCGAGGCGAGCGGCGGTGCGGGACCCGCTTCGCTGGTGGGCCTCCGCCTGGCGAGGGGAGAGGCCGCACCCGCGCGCGTGGTCCATCCGCGCGAGGGTGGTCCGCACGACGAGCCGCACGACACGGCGGTGCACAAGCCGTCACCCACCGAGCACTTGAGCTCGCACGACGCGCCACAGGACACGTCGGCCTCCGACCCGGCCCATCCGGCCGGGCCTACCGCCGAGGAGGGGGAGTGATGACCTTGGCACCCGAACTCAAAGACACCAGCCCCGAGAAGCTGCTCGCACCCGTGCTGTCGGCCTTCTGGGACGAGGACAAGTCCTGGACGCTGGACGTCTACCGAAGGCACGAGGGGTACGAGGGACTCCGCAAGGCGCTCGCCATGTCGCCGGACGACCTGATCGCCTACGTCAAGGAGTCCGGTCTGCGCGGCCGCGGCGGCGCGGGATTCCCCACGGGAATGAAATGGCAGTTCATTCCCCAGGGAGATGGAAAGCCGCACTATCTAGTTGTCAACGCCGACGAGTCGGAGCCCGGGACCTGCAAGGACATCCCGCTCCTCTTCGCGAACCCGCACAGCCTCATCGAGGGCATGATCATCGCGTGTTATGCCATCAGGTCGTCGCATGCCTTCATCTATCTGCGTGGTGAAGTCGTCCCTGTGCTGCGGCGGTTGCACGCGGCCGTGAGCGAGGCCTATGCGGCCGGCTACCTCGGACAGAACATCCTGGGCAGCGGCCTCGATCTCGATATCACCGTGCACGCGGGCGCTGGCGCGTACATCTGCGGTGAGGAGACCGCACTGCTCGACTCGCTCGAAGGCCGCCGGGGTCAACCGCGGCTCCGTCCCCCTTTCCCTGCGGTCGCGGGTCTCTATGCGTGCCCGACTGTTGTGAATAACGTCGAGTCGATCGCGTCGGTTCCCGCCATTCTGCAAAAGGGAAAAGAGTGGTTCAGGTCGATGGGCAGCGAGAAGTCCCCGGGCTTCACGCTCTACTCGCTCAGCGGCCATGTCGTCAGTCCCGGCCAGTACGAGGCCCCGCTCGGCATCACGCTGCGCCAGCTCCTGGAGATGAGCGGCGGGATGAGGCCGGGCCACCGGCTCAAGTTCTGGACGCCGGGCGGCTCCTCGACGCCGATGTTCACCGACGAGCACCTCGACGTCCCTCTTGACTACGAAGGAGTGGGTGCCGCGGGTTCCATGCTCGGCACCAAAGCGCTCCAGTGCTTCGACGAGACCACCTGCGTGGTGCGTGCCGTGACCCGCTGGACGGAGTTCTACGCCCACGAGTCCTGCGGCAAGTGCACACCGTGCCGCGAAGGGACGTACTGGCTCGTGCAGTTGCTGCGTGACATCGAGGCCGGTAAGGGCGTCATGTCCGACCTCGACAAGCTGAACGACATCGCCGACAACATCAACGGCAAGTCCTTCTGCGCCCTCGGCGACGGCGCCGCCTCGCCGATCTTCTCCTCGCTCAAGTACTTCCGCGAGGAGTACGAGCAGCACATCACGGGCCGCGGCTGCCCCTTCGACCCGGCCAAGTCGACGGCCTGGGCCGACTCCCGCACGGAGGTGAACGCATGACCGCGACCACCAACGCTCCCTCGGGAGGGGGAGAGGCGGCGGTCCCGCCGGAGGATCTCGTCGCGCTGACCATCGACGGCGCCGAGATCAGCGTGCCCAAGGGCACCCTGGTCATCCGGGCCGCCGAACAGCTCGGCATCGAGATCCCCCGGTTCTGCGACCACCCCCTGCTCGACCCGGCCGGCGCCTGCCGCCAGTGCATCGTCGAGGTCGAGGGCCAGCGCAAGCCGATGGCGTCCTGCACCATCACCTGCACGGACGGCATGGTCGTCAAGACCCACCTCACCTCGCCGGTCGCCGAGAAGGCCCAGCACGGTGTGATGGAGCTGCTCCTCATCAACCACCCGCTGGACTGCCCGGTCTGCGACAAGGGCGGCGAGTGCCCCCTGCAGAACCAGGCCATGTCGCACGGCCAGTCCGACTCCCGCTTCGAGGGGAAGAAGCGGACCTTCGAGAAGCCCGTCCCGATCTCCACGCAGGTCCTGCTCGACCGCGAGCGGTGCGTGCTGTGCGCCCGCTGCACCCGGTTCTCCAACCAGGTCGCGGGCGACCCGATGATCGAGCTGGTCGAGCGCGGCGCGCTCCAGCAGGTCGGCACCGGTGAGGGCGACCCCTTCGAGTCGTACTTCTCCGGCAACACCATCCAGATCTGCCCGGTCGGCGCGCTGACCTCGGCGGCGTACCGCTTCCGCTCCCGCCCCTTCGACCTGGTCTCCTCCCCGTCGGTGTGCGAGCACTGCTCCGGCGGCTGCGCGACCCGCACCGACCACCGGCGCGGCAAGGTCATGCGGCGGCTCGCGGCCAACGACCCCGAGGTCAACGAGGAGTGGATCTGCGACAAGGGGCGGTTCGCGTTCCGCTACGCGCAGCAGCGGGACCGTCTCCACACGCCGCTGGTGCGCAACGCCGAGGGCGAGCTCGTCCCGGCGTCCTGGCCGGAGGCGCTCCAGATCGCGGCTCAGGGGCTGCTCGCCTCGCGGAGCCGCACCGGTGTCCTGGCCGGCGGTCGCCTCACGATCGAGGACGCCTACGCCTACAGCAAGTTCGCGCGCGTGGCGCTCGACACCAACGACATCGACTTCCGCGCGCGCGTGCACAGTGGTGAGGAGGCCGACTTCCTGGCCGCCCGGATCGCCGGACGCGGCCGTGACCTCGACGGTACGGGCGTCACGTACACCGCCCTGGAGAAGGCGCCCGCCGTCCTGCTGGTCGGGTTCGAGGCCGAGGAGGAGGCCGCCGGTGTCTTCCTGCGGCTCCGCAAGGCCTGGCGCAAGCACGGGCAGAAGGTGTTCTCGCTCGCCACGTACGCCACCCGTGGCCTGGAGAAGGCCGGCGGCACGCTGCTGCCCGCCGCCCCCGGCACCGAGACCGAGTGGCTGGACGCGCTCGCGGGCGGGGTCGGCCTGGCGGACGACGGTGCCAGGGCCGCGGAGGCGCTGCGCTCCGAGGGCGCGGTGATCGTCGTGGGTGAGCGGCTGGCCGCCGTGGAGGGCGGGCTGACCGCCGCCGCACGGGCCGCGTCCGCCACCGGCGCGCAGCTGGTGTGGATCCCGCGCCGGGCGGGGGAGCGCGGTGCCGTCGAGGCGGGCGCGCTGCCGTCGCTGCTGCCGGGCGGCCGCCCGGCCACCGACCCGCGCGCGCGGGACGAGGTCGCCGCGGTCTGGGGCCTGGCCGAACTGCCGCACCGCTACGGGCGGGACACCGGCCAGATCATCGAGGACGCCGCCGGCGGTGAGCTCCAGGCGCTGCTGGTCGCGGGCGTGGAGGTCGCCGATCTGCCCGACCCGGCACGCGCGCGTGCCGCCCTGCGGGAAGTGGGCTTCCTGGTGTCGCTGGAACTGCGGCCCAGCGAGGTCACCGCACTCGCGGACGTCGTCCTGCCGGTTGCCGCGGTCGCCGAGAAGGCCGGCACCTTCCTCAACTGGGAGGGCAGGGTGCGCTTCTTCGAGTCCGCTCTCAAGCCCGACCAGATGATCCGCAGCCTCGCGCCCACAGACGCGCGTGTGCTCCAGATGCTCGCCGACGCCATGGACGTACATCTGGGCCTGCCGGATCTGCGCACCACGCGCGCGGAGCTGGACCGGCTCGGTGCCTGGGACGGGCCGCGGGCCACCGAACCCCTGGAGACGGGCGCCCAGTTGCCGCGTCCGGCCGCAGGCGAGGCCGTCCTGGCCGGACACCGGCTGCTGCTCGACCAGGGTGTCCTCCAGGAGGGCGACGAGGCACTGGCCGGGACCCGGCACGCGGCCCACGCGCGCGTGTCGGCCGCCACGGCCGCCGAGGCGGGCGTCAAGGACGGCGACCTGCTCGCCGTGACCGGCACCGCCGGAGTGGTCGAACTGCCGCTGCGGATCACCGAGATGCCCGACCGCGTGGTCTGGCTCCCGCTGAACTCCGTCGGTGGGGGCGTCGCCTCCGACACCGGGGCGCGGCCTGGCTCACTCGTCCGCATCGGCCCGGCGACGCTCGCCGCCGAAGCCCCCAAGGAGGTGGAGGCATGAGCCCGTCCCTCGCCGCAGAAGACCTCTCGATGTTCGGCACCGACCCCTGGTGGCTGGTCGTCATCAAGGCGGTGTTCTGCTTCGCCTTCCTGATGGTGACCGTGCTGTTCTCCATCGTCTGGGAGCGCAAGGTCGTCGCCTGGATGCAGCTGCGCGTCGGCCCCAACCGGCACGGCCCCTGGGGCATGCTCCAGTCGCTCGCCGACGGCATCAAGCTGATGCTCAAGGAAGACGTCATCGTCAAACGCGCGGACAAGGTCGTCTACGTCCTCGCGCCGATCGTCGCGGCCATCCCGGCCTTCATGGCGATCGCGGTGATCCCCTTCGGCCCGGCCGGCAACGAGATCTCGATCTTCGGCCACCGCACCGCGATGCAGCTCACCGACCTGCCGATCGCGATGCTGTACATCCTCGCGGTCGCCTCGGTCGGCATCTACGGCATCGTCCTCGCGGGCTGGAGCTCCGGCTCCACCTATCCGCTGCTCGGCGGTCTGCGCTCCTGCGCCCAGATGATCTCCTACGAGATCGCCATGGGCGCCGCGTTCGCCTCGGTGTTCCTCTACTCGGGATCGATGTCGACCTCGACGATCGTCGAGGCGCAGCAGGACCGCTGGTACGTCGTCCTGCTCCCGGTCTCCTTCCTGATCTACATCGTGACGATGGTCGGCGAGACCAACCGCGCCCCCTTCGACATGCCGGAGTCCGAGGGCGACCTGGTCGGCGGTTTCAACACCGAGTACTCCTCGATCAAGTTCGCGATGTTCATGCTCGCCGAGTACGTGAACATGGTGACGGTCTCGGCCGTGTCGGTGACGCTCTTCCTGGGCGGCTGGCGGGCCCCGTGGCCCATCAGCACCTTCTGGGAGGGCGCGAACCACGGCTGGTGGCCGCTCCTCTGGTTCGTGATCAAGGTGCAGCTGCTGCTGTTCTTCTTCATCTGGCTGCGCGGCACGCTGCCCCGCGTCCGCTACGACCAGCTGATGAAGCTCGGCTGGAAGGTCCTCATCCCGGTCTCGCTGGTCTGGCTGATGCTCGTCGCCACCGTGCGGACGCTGCGCAACGAGAACTACGACTTCGCCGACATCGCCCTGTACATCGGCGGCGGTGTGCTCGCCCTGCTCCTGCTCTCCTTCGTCGCCGACATGTTCCGCGAGAAGGCGAAGGCGGGCGAGCGGCCCGTCGAGGAACCGGCCGGATTCGACCCGCTGGCGGGCGGGTTCCCCGTGCCGCCACTGCCCGGGCAGGAGCTGCCACCGGTGCCCAGGCGCCGCTCGCACCGGGAGCGGGAGCTGATTGTCAGTGGTGGGCCCGATACTCAGAGTGACGGATCTCTGGATGGAAAGGAGGCGTCCGATGGCTGAGGAGCCCAAGGAGACCAAACCCGGTTTCCAGAACCCGGTAGCCGGCTTCGGCGTGACCTTCAAGGCCATGTTCAAGAAGCGGCTGACCGAGCAGTACCCGGAGCAGGAGAAGACCACCGCTCCGCGTTTCCACGGACGGCACCAGCTCAACCGCCATCCGGACGGTCTGGAGAAGTGCGTCGGCTGCGAGCTGTGCGCCTGGGCCTGCCCCGCCGACGCCATCTATGTGGAGGGCGCCGACAACACGGACGAGGAGCGCTACTCGCCCGGCGAGCGGTACGGCCGCGTCTACCAGATCAACTACGCCCGCTGCATCCTGTGCGGCCTGTGCATCGAGGCGTGCCCCACGCGCGCGCTGACGATGACCAACGAGTTCGAGCTGGCCGACTCGAGCCGCGCCAACCTGATCTACACCAAGGAGCAGCTGCTCGCCGGTCTTGAGGACGGCATGGTCGACAGCCCGCACGCCATCTACCCGGGGACCGACGAGCAGGACTACTACCGGGGCCTGGTGACGGAGGCCGCGCCGGGCACCGAGCCCCAAGTGGCCCTGTCCAAGGGCGAGGTCGTGCAGGAGGCCGCCTCCACCTTCGGCGAGGACGAACCGGCGTCGGGGAAGGTGATCGGCCGATGACCTCGCAGCTCGCCGCCCACTCCACCTCCCTCGCCGCCTACTCCACCTCCACCGGAGAGGCCTTCCAGTTCTGGGTGCTGGGCACCGTCGCCGTGATCGGCGCCCTGTGCACCGTCTTCATGAAGAGGGCCGTGCACAGCGCGCTCTGTCTCGCCGGGACCATGATCATCCTGGCGGTGTTCTACCTCGCCAACGGCGCCTACTTCCTCGGCGTCGTCCAGATCGTCGTCTACACCGGCGCGATCATGATGCTGTTCCTCTTCGTGGTGATGCTCGTCGGCGTCACGGCCGCGGACTCTCTTCAGGAGACCATCAAGGGCCAGCGCTGGCTGGCCCTTCTCTGCGGGCTCGGCTTCGGCATCCTGCTGGTCGCGGGCATCGGCAACGCCTCCCTCACGGAGTTCAACGGCCTCGCGCAGGCGAACGCGAACGGCAATGTGGAGGGCCTGGCGTCCCTCATCTTCACCAAGTACGTCTTCGCCTTCGAGATCACCGGCGCCCTGCTGATCACGGCGGCCGTCGGCGCCATGGTGCTCACCCACCGCGAGCGCACCGAACGCGCCAAGACCCAGCGCGAGATGGCCGAGGAGCGGGTGCGCGCGGGCACGCACGTACCGCCGCTGCCGGCTCCCGGCGTGTATGCCCGGCACAACGCGGTGGACATCGCGGGCCTGCTCCCCGACGGCACCCCCTCCGAGCTCACCGTCAGCAAGACGCTGCGGGAGCGCGGCCAGATCCGTGACGTGTCCCAGGAGGCGCTCAACGACCTCAAGGCGCTGGAACAGCGCGCCGAGGAGCGCCTGGAGCGGACCGCGATCGAACCGTCGACCTTCAAGCGGGCCGAGGAGGCGTCGAAGTGAACCCGGTCAACTACCTCTACCTCGCCGCCCTGTTGTTCACGATCGGCGCGACCGGCGTGCTGGTCCGGCGCAACGCGATCGTCGTGTTCATGTGCGTCGAGCTCATGCTCAACGCCTGCAACCTCGCGTTCGTCGCCTTCTCCCGGATGCACGGCAACCTCGACGGCCAGATCATCGCCTTCTTCACGATGGTCGTCGCCGCCGCGGAGGTCGTGGTCGGGCTCGCGATCATCGTGTCGCTGTTCCGTTCCCGCCACTCGGCCTCGGTCGACGACGCCAGCCTGATGAAGCTGTAAGGGGCGCTGGACCGTATGAATGCAGAGAACCTGATCGGGCTGCTCATCGCGGCGCCCCTGCTCGGAGCCGCGGTCCTGCTGTGCGGTGGCCGGCGGCTGGACGCCATCGGCCACTGGATCGGTACGGCCCTCGCCGGCGCCTCCTTCGTGATCGGAGCCGTCCTCTTCGTCGACCTGCTCGGCAAGGACGCCGAACACCGCACGCTCACCCAGCACCTCTTCAGCTGGATCCCGGTCGAGGGCTTCCAGGCGGACATCGCCTTCCACCTCGACCAGTTGTCGATGACGTTCGTGCTGCTCATCTCCGGTGTCGGCTCGCTGATCCACCTGTACTCGATCGGGTACATGGAGCACGACGAGCGCCGCCGCCGCTTCTTCGGCTATCTGAACCTGTTCCTCGCGGCGATGCTGCTGCTCGTCCTCGCCGACAACTACCTGCTGCTGTACGTCGGCTGGGAGGGCGTCGGTCTCGCCTCGTACCTGCTGATCGGCTTCTGGCAGCACAAGCCCAGTGCCGCGACCGCCGCGAAGAAGGCCTTCCTGGTCAACCGCGTCGGCGACATGGGCCTGTCGATCGCGATCATGCTGATGTTCACCACCTTCGGGACCTTCGCCTTCACCCCGGTGCTCGGCACCCACGAGGAAGAGGGACTCGTCGGAGGCACCAGCGAGGCCACACTCACCGGTATCGCCCTGATGCTGCTGCTCGCCGCCTGCGGCAAGTCCGCCCAGGTGCCGCTGCAGTCCTGGCTCGGGGACGCGATGGAGGGCCCGACCCCGGTCTCGGCCCTCATCCACGCCGCGACCATGGTGACCGCGGGCGTCTACCTGATCGTCCGCTCCGGCGCCATCTTCAACGCGGCGCCCGACGCGCAGCTCGTCGTCACCATCGTCGGCGCGGTCACGCTCCTGTTCGGTGCGATCGTCGGTTGCGCGAAGGACGACATCAAGAAGGCGCTCGCCGGATCGACCATGTCGCAGATCGGCTACATGGTCCTCGCCGCCGGCCTCGGCCCCATCGGCTACGTCTTCGCGATCATGCACCTGGTGACGCACGGCTTCTTCAAGGCCGGGCTGTTCCTCGGCGCCGGTTCGGTCATGCACGGCATGAACGACGAGGTCGACATGCGCAAGTACGGCGGTCTCAGGAAGTACATGCCGGTCACCTTCGTGACCTTCGGCCTCGGCTACCTGGCCATCATCGGCTTCCCGGGTCTGTCCGGCTTCTTCTCCAAGGACAAGATCATCGAGGCGGCCTTCGCCAAGGGCGGCACCGAGGGCTGGATCCTCGGCGGATGCGCCCTGCTGGGCGCGGCCATCACGGCGTACTACATGACGCGCGTGATGCTGATGACGTTCTTCGGGGAGAAGCGCTGGCAGCCCGATGAGAACGGCCATGAGCCGCACCCGCACGAGTCACCCAGGTCCATGACGATCCCGATGATCGTGCTGGCCGTCGGTTCGGTCTTCGGCGGCGCGTTCTTCAGCATCGGCGACCGCTTCCTGCACTGGCTGGAACCCATCACCGGGCACGACCACGGTCACGCCCCGATCAGCGCGGCGACGGTCACGGCGGCCACGGTGGCCGTGATGGTCATCGGTGTGGCGACCGCCTACCTCCAGTACGGGCGCCGGCCGGTCCCGGTCGTCGCCCCGCGCGGGTCGCTGCTCACCCGGGCCGCCCGGCGCGACCTGCTCCAGGACGACTTCAACCACGTCGTCCTCGTCCGCGGCGGAGAGCACCTCACACGGTCGCTGGTCTACGTCGACCACACCCTGGTCGACGGAGTCGTCAACGGCACGGCGGCCTCGGTCGGCGGCCTCTCCGGACGGATGCGCAGGCTCCAGAACGGCTTCGCGCGGTCGTACGCGGTCTCGATGTTCGGCGGTGCGGCGGTCCTCGTCGCCGCGACCCTGCTGATGAGGGCGGTCTGATACCGATGTCCTTTCCTCTGCTGACAGCGACGGCGGTGCTCCCGGCCGTGGGGGCGATCGTCACGGCCGCCGTCCCGGCCGCCCGGCGCACCGCCGCCAAATGGCTGGCGCTGCTCGTCTCGCTCGCCACACTCGTCCTCGCGATCACCGTCATGGTCCGCTTCGACCCGGACGGAGACCGCTACCAGCTCACCGAATCCCACGCCTGGATCGCGGACTTCGGGGTCAGGTACGAGCTGGGCGTGGACGGCATCGCGGTCGCGCTCATCGCGCTGACGGCGCTGCTGATCCCGTTCATCATCCTGGCGGGCTGGCACGACGCCGACCCGCTGGAGACCGGAAACCGGCGCTGGCGGCCGACACAGGGCTTCTTCGCCCTGATCCTGGCCGTCGAGGCGATGGTGATCATCTCCTTCGAGGCCACCGACGTCTTCCTCTTCTACATCTTCTTCGAAGCCATGCTGATCCCGATGTACTTCCTCATCGGCGGCTTCGGGGACCGTGCCCACGCGGGCTCGGAGGAGAACGCGGCGGCCCAACGCTCCTACGCGGCCGTCAAGTTCCTCCTCTACAACCTGGTCGGCGGCCTCATCATGCTGGCCGCGGTGATCGGCCTCTACGTGGTCGCCGGGAACTTCAGCCTCCAGGAGATCGCCGAGGCGCGGGCCAACGGCTCGCTGGACATGGCGACGAACACCGAACGGTGGCTGTTCCTGGGCTTCTTCTTCGCCTTCGCGGTGAAGGCGCCCCTGTGGCCGCTGCACACCTGGCTGCCCAACGCGATGGGGGAGGCCACCGCCCCGGTAGCCGTCCTCATCACGGCGGTCGTCGACAAGGTGGGCACCTTCGCGATGCTCCGCTTCTGCCTCCAGCTCTTCCCGGAGGCCAGCAAGTGGGCGACGCCCGCGATCCTCGTCCTAGCGGTGATCAGCATCATCTACGGGGCGCTGCTCGCGGTCGGCCAGCGGGACATCAAGCGGCTGGTGGCGTACGCGTCGATCTCGCACTTCGGGTTCATCATCATGGGCATCTTCGCGATGACCAGCCAGGGCCAGTCCGGCGCGACGCTCTACATGGTCAACCACGGCATCTCGACGGCCGCGCTGATGCTGGTCGCCGGGTTCCTGATCTCGCGGCGCGGGTCGCGGCTCATCGCCGACTACGGGGGAGTGCAGAAGGTCGCCCCGGTGCTCGCCGGCACCTTCCTGATCGGTGGCCTCGCGACCCTGTCGCTGCCGGGGCTCGCGCCGTTCGTGAGTGAGTTCCTCGTCCTGGTCGGCACGTTCGCGCGCTACCCGGTGATCGGGATCATCGCCACCTTCGGCATCGTGCTGGCCGCGCTCTACGTCCTCGTCCTCTACCAGCGGACGATGACCGGCCCGGTGAAGCCCGAGGTGGCGACGATGCCGGACCTCAGGGTGCGGGAGCTCGTGGTCGTGGTCCCGCTGGTCGCCCTGCTGATCTTCCTGGGCGTCTACCCGAAGCCCGTCACGGACATCGTGAACCCGGCGGTCAAGCAGACCATGTCCGACGTACAGAAGAAGGACCCCCAGCCCGAGGTGGAGGCGGCCAAGTGAGCGCATCAGCCGTCCACAGCCTGTGGACAACTGCGGCCGATCCGATCTCGAAGATCGACGCGCCGAAGATCGAATACGGACAATTGTCACCCACGCTGATCGTCATCGGAGCGGCGATCATCGGGATTCTGGTCGAGGCATTCGTCCCGCGCAGGTCGCGGTACTACGTCCAGCTGTTCGTGTCCGTCGTGGCCCTGTGCTCCGCCTTCGCGGCGGTCGTGGCGCTCTCCGCCGACGGATACGCCACGACCAAGGCGGGCATCGCGGCGATGGGCGCGATCGCCGTCGACGGACCGGCGCTCTTCCTCCAGGGCACGATCCTGCTGGCGGGCCTGGTCGGCCTGTTCACCTTCGCGGAGCGGCGGCTCGACCCGGAGATGCACGGCAACCGCGTGGACTCCTTCGCCGCGCAGGCCGCCTCCGTGCCGGGCAGCGACAGCGAGAAGGCCGCGGTGAAGGCCGGGTTCACCACCACCGAGGTGTTCCCACTGCTGCTGTTCGCGATCGCCGGCATGCTGATCTTCCCGGCGGCCAACGACCTGCTGACGCTGTTCGTGGCCCTGGAGGTCTTCTCCCTGCCGCTGTACCTGCTGTGCGCGCTGGCCCGCCGCAAGCGGCTCCTGTCGCAGGAGGCCGCGGTCAAGTACTTCCTGCTCGGCGCGTTCGCCTCCGCCTTCACGCTGTTCGGCATCGCCCTGCTGTACGGCTACGCGGGCTCGATGTCGTACGCCACGATCGCGCGGGTCGTCGACGGCACGGTCACCACCGTCAACCCCGCCCTCGCGGACACCATGGGCAATGACGCGCTGCTGCTCGTCGGCGCCGCGATGATCATCATGGGTCTGCTGTTCAAGGTCGGCGCGGTGCCGTTCCACATGTGGACGCCCGACGTCTACCAGGGCGCGCCCACGCCGGTGACCGGCTTCATGGCGGCGGCGACCAAGGTGGCGGCCTTCGGCGCGCTGCTCAGGATCCTGTACGTCGTGCTGCCGGGCCTGCGCTGGGACTGGCGGCCGGTCATGTGGGGCGTCGCGGTCGTCACCATGCTCGGCGGCGCGATCGTCGCGATCACGCAGACCGACATCAAGCGGCTGCTGGCGTACTCGTCGATCGCCCACGCCGGGTTCATCCTCGCGGGTGTCATCGCGACCACGCCGGACGGGGTGTCGTCCGTCCTCTTCTATCTCGCCGCGTACTCGTTCGTGACGATCGGCGCCTTCGCGGTGGTCACGCTCGTACGCGACGCGGGCGGAGAGGCGACGCACCTGTCCAAGTGGGCGGGGCTCGGGCGTAGGTCTCCACTGGTCGCCGCGGTGTTCGCGGTGTTCCTGCTGGCCTTCGCGGGCATTCCGCTGACGTCCGGCTTCGCGGGGAAGTTCGCCGTGTTCAAGGCGGCGGCGGAGGGCGGCGCGGCGCCGCTGGTCGTGGTCGGTGTGATCTCGTCGGCGATCGCCGCGTTCTTCTACATCCGCGTCATCGTGCTGATGTTCTTCAGCGAGCCGCGGCCTGAGGGACCGACCGTGGCCGTGCCCTCGCCGCTGACGATGACGGCGATCGGGGTCGGCGTGGCGGTCACGCTGGTGCTCGGTGTGGCGCCGCAGTACTTCCTGGACCTGGCGAACCAGGCGGGAGTCTTCGTGCGCTGACCTGCGGCGCGTCAGCCGTGTTCATGCGGTGGGCCCCGGTCTCCCTGGTGGGAGCCGGGGCCTTCGCGCGTCCGGTCCTGTAGATCCAGGCGTGGAGCGTGAAGCGGTCGGGCAGCTGTCCTTCGTCGCCCATCCTGGGGACGCAGTCATCGGTGAACACAGGCGCCATGCGGCATGGGTCGAACGCATAAGCAAAGAACGTCACCGGACCGGCCTGTGGATAACTCCGGCGCTGTCGGTCCGGAGCCCTATCGTGGAGGCAGTGGTCGAGGGACGACGTACGGGGGACAACACGATGGGCGGGACGGGCGGAATCATCGAGATGCCAGGGATCACCGGGACACCGGACACGAACGAGAGCGAGGCTCTGGCCACGCTGCACCGGGTCTTCGGATACGACGCCTTCCGCGGCGAGCAGGAAGCGGTCATCGAGCATGTGGTGGCCGGCGGGGATGCCGTCGTCCTCATGCCCACCGGCGGCGGCAAGTCGCTGTGCTACCAGATCCCGTCCCTGGTCAGACCGGGCACCGGCATCGTGGTCTCGCCGCTCATCGCACTGATGCAGGACCAGGTGGACGCGCTCAGGGCCCTCGGTGTGCGCGCCGGGTTCATGAACTCCACGCAGGACTTCGACGAGCGGCGCGTGGTGGAGGCCGAGTTCCTGGCCGGCGAGCTGGACCTGCTGTACCTCGCGCCGGAGCGGCTGCGGCTCGACGGCACGCTGGACCTTCTCTCGCGCGGCAAGATCGCGGTCTTCGCCATCGACGAGGCGCACTGTGTGTCCCAGTGGGGGCATGACTTCCGCCCCGACTACCTGTCGCTGTCGCTGCTCGGCGAGCGCTGGCCCGACGTGCCGCGGATCGCGCTCACGGCCACGGCCACGCACGCCACACACCAGGAGATCACCCAGCGGCTGAACATGCCGACGGCCCGCCACTTCGTGGCGAGCTTCGACCGGCCCAACATCCAGTACCGGATCGTGCCCAAGGCCGACCCCAAGAAGCAGCTGCTGAGCTTCCTGCGCGAGGAGCACGCGGGCGACGCGGGCATCGTCTACTGCCTCTCCCGCAGGTCGGTGGACACGACGGCGGAGTTCCTCTCCCGCAACGGCATCGAGGCGGTGCCGTACCACGCCGGTCTGGACTCGGGCACCCGCGCGGCCCACCAGTCCCGCTTCCTGAGGGAGGACGGCCTGGTCGTGGTCGCGACGATCGCCTTCGGCATGGGCATCGACAAGCCGGACGTCCGCTTCGTCGCCCACCTGGACCTGCCCAAGTCGGTCGAGGGCTACTACCAGGAGACCGGCCGTGCGGGCCGGGACGGGCTGGCGTCCACGGCGTGGATGGCGTACGGCCTCAACGACGTCATACAGCAGCGCAAGATGATCCAGTCCAGCGAGGGAGACGAGGCGTTCCGGCGCCGGGCCGCGGCCCACCTGGACTCGATGCTGGCGCTGTGCGAGACCGTCCAGTGTCGGCGCGGACAGCTCCTCAACTACTTCGGCCAGGACCCGGATCCGACCGGATGCGGCAACTGCGACACCTGCCTGACAACGCCGGAGACCTGGGACGGCACGGTCGCCGCGCAGAAGGTGCTGTCGACGGTGGTGCGGTTGCAGCGGGAGCGCGGGCAGAAGTTCGGCGCCGTGCAGATCGTCGACATCCTGCTGGGGAAGCGCTCGGCCAAGGTGATCCAGTTCGACCACGACCAGCTGTCCGTGTTCGGGATCGGCGAGGAGCTCTCCGAGGGCGAATGGCGCGGTGTCGTACGGCAGTTGCTGGCGCAGGGACTGCTCGCGGTCGAGGGGGAGTACGGCACGCTGGTGCTGACCGAGGCGAGCGGGGCGGTGCTGCGGCGGGAGCGGGAGGTGCCGCTGCGCAAGGAGCCGAAGAAGCCGGTGACCTCGCGGTCGGCCTCGGGCTCGTCCGGTTCCGGGCGGGGCGAGCGCAAGGCCAAGGCCGCCGTCGCCGAGCTGCCCGAGCAGTTGGTGCCCGCCTTCGAGGCCCTGCGTGCCTGGCGTGCCGAACAGGCCCGCGAGCAGGGTGTTCCGGCCTACGTCATCTTCCACGACGCGACTCTCCGGGAGATCGTCACCGTCTGGCCCACGTCCGTCGAGCAGCTCGGCGGTGTCAGCGGGGTGGGCGAGAAGAAGCTGGTGACGTACGGGGAGGGCGTGGTCGGAGTCCTGGCAGGGCTCGGCGAGGCTCCTGGGGGGCCGGCACCCGCTCCCGCGGCGGCTGGTCCGGCTGTTCCTGCTCAGGCGGTTCCTCGTCCGGCGGACGAGGCGGACCCCGGTGCCGACTACTGGCCGGAGATGGATGCGGAGCCCGAGCCGGAGGACTGGATATAGGGGAGCGGACGTACGGGTGACGGTGGCGGGATCTGCCTGAGGGGCGCAGCCGAAGCACTGCCCCCTGTGCCACTGCCCCCTACGGCACCGCCCCTACGCCAGCGCCGTCAGTCCAGGGCCGAAAACGATCAACAGGGGCAGCAGCGGCACCAGCGCCGCCACCGCGGTCGTCATGGCCCGATGCCGCAGCCGAGGACGCGGCTGCGGCTCCAGCAGCCGGTCCACCCGCTCGCCCAGCAGCCGGTGGCTGCTGGCGCAGGAGAGGACACCCCGGTGCTGGTTCAGCTCGATCAGCGCCAAGGCGGTGGTCAGGTGGCCGCAGCGGCGGGACGCCGTGTCGTCCGCGGCGAGTTCGACCAGGCGGTGGGTCTGGTCGCAGAAGTGGGAGAAGAGCGGGATACGGGGGAAACCGGTGGCCAGTGCCGTGGAGAGGTGGAGCAGCCAGTCGTGGCGGGCCCGGGCGTGGCCGCGCTCATGGGTGAGGACCGCGTCGAGCTGGTGGTCGGTGAGGCGGTGCAGGGCGCCGGTGGTGACGATCAGCTGCGGCGGGTTGCCGGGCATCCACCAGGCGTCCGGGTACTCGTCCTCCAGCACCAGTAGCGGGCCGCGCGTCTCGCCCAGGCCGGCCGGCAGGTCCGGGGCGCGCTCGCGCAGGTGCTGGCGGGCCTGGCCGCGCCGCCTGCGTGCCTCGACCAGCTCACGGGCGAGCATCGCGGTCGTCCAGGCGGCCCCGCCGGCCAGCAGCACGGTGAGGGTGACCGCCCAGAGCGGAGCGGCGGACAGGTCGTACGCCGCGGTCACGGCGGGCGGCGCCGGGGCGAAGACGTGGTCGCGGACCGTGTGGAAGACCGCTGCGGTGCCCAGGACCAGGGCGGTCAGACAGGACAGCAGGACGGTGGCGACGAGGCACTGCCACACCCACAGTCCGACCACCGGGTCCCGTTCGGGCCACGCGGCCCGGGTCAACGCGCGCGGGACCGGCACGGCGGCCGTCAGGCCGACGGCGCTCAGCAGGAGCAGGCAGACGGTCATGCCACTGGTCATGCCACGGGCTCCGGATCCTGGTCGGGGGCAAAGGCGGCCACGGGTGCGGTGCGAGGGGCGTACGGGTGCACAGGCTTCGGGGTGCGCATGTCCAAGCCTCCAGGAGGAATCCAGGCCTCCGGGAAGGAAGGAACATCACGCACGGGCCGGGTTGTGCGGGGTGGTGGGCATCCGTCGTCGTCCCCGCGACGCAGCCCGCCACCCCCCCCCAGTATGACGGCGACGGGCGGCTCACGGCAGGTATCGGGAGACGTCCGGTGGGACAAGTGATGTGTTCTGGGGCGTGAGCAGGTCTCTCTCGGATCTCTCTCGGATCTCTCTCGGATCTTTCTCGGCTCTCTCAGCCCGCCACCACCCGCCCCGTCACCTCACCCAGCCCCACCCGGACGCCGTCCGGTCCCGGTGCCCAGGCCGACAGGGTCACCACGTCGCCGTTCTCCAGGAACGCCCGCTTGCCGTCGGGGAGTTCGAGCGGGTCGCGGCCGTTCCAGGTCAGCTCCAGCAGGGATCCCCGCTCCCGTTCGGAGGGGCCGCTCACCGTTCCCGAGCCGTACAGGTCGCCGGTCCGGAGGGAGGCGCCGTTCACCGTCATGTGGGCCAGCTGCTGAGCGGCCGTCCAGTACATGGTCGAGAAGGGCGGCTCCGACACCACATGTCCGTTGACGGCGACGGAGATCCGCAGGTCGTACCCGCCGGGCTCGGCCTCGGGACCCGTGTCGTCCAGGTAGGGCAGCAGCGGGTGCGTCCGCTGCGGGGGAGTCACCTGTGCCTCCTCCAGCGCGTCCAACGGGGTGATCCACGCCGAGAGGGAGGTGGCGAAGGACTTGCCGAGGAACGGCCCGAGGGGGACGTACTCCCAGGCCTGGATGTCGCGTGCCGACCAGTCGTTCAGCAGGCAGAGCCCGAAGACGTGCTCCCGGAAGTCGCCGAGGGCGACCGGCCGGCCCCGCTCCGAGGGCACGCCGACCACGAAGCCGACCTCCGCCTCGATGTCCAGGCGGACGGAGGGGCCGAAGACGGGAGCCGCGTCCGCCGGAGCCTTCCGCTGGCCGGACGGTCGTACGACATCCGTCCCCGACACCACCACCGTGCCGGACCGGCCGTGGTATCCGATCGGCAGGTGCTTCCAGTTGGGGGTCAGGGGGTCGGGGGCGTCGGGGCGGAAGATCTGTCCGACGTTCCGGGCGTGGTTCTCGGAGGCGTAGAAGTCGACGTAGTCGGCGACCTCGAAGGGGAGGTGCAGGGTGACGGACGACAGCGGGTGGAAGAGCTCCGCGATCGCCTCCTGGTGCGCCGGCACCGTCAGCCAGGCGGTGAGCGCGCGTCGTACGTCGGACCAGGCGGTGCGGCCCGCGGCGAGGAGCGGGCCGAGGGACGGGCGGGCGAGGAGGGAGACGTACGGCGAACCGAGAGCGGCGGCGGCCGCACCGGCGTCGAGGACATGGTCGCCCAGTCGGACACCGACCCGCCGGTCGACGGATCCGGGGAGCGAGAACACGCCGTACGGAAGGTTGTGTGTACCGAAGGGATCGCCCTCGGGGACATCGAAGGGGGGCATGGGGTGCTGCCTCACTCTCGTGCATGCCGTGCGGCCGGTGTGGACGAGCCACACGTTACGGCTGTGTTGCCCGTCGTGGGCACGGAGGAGCTCCGGGACGAGGTCGCCGACCATATCGACGAGAAGGAACTCTCGGGGCTCATCCTCACCATCGGGCTCACCTGTCGAACCAGCTGTCCGAGCAACTGGCGGCCTGGTCCCGGACCTGCGAGGCCCGGCAACCCCGCCTCACCGTCGCCCACCCACCCCGCCGCCCCGCCACCCACCTCAGCGCCGATACGACCCCAGCGTCCGCAACCCCGGCAGCGCCCTGTCCTCGAAGTCGAACAGGGCCAGGTTCTCCCAGGCGTTGCCCGAGGACGGGTTCGTCGGGTCCCAGCCACTGCCCTTGCGGTAGGTCCAGGCGCCCTCCCAGTAGCAGTAGCCGAGGCCCTGGCCGTCGGGGACGGCGGCGGCGAGGTCGGCGACCTCGCGGAGCCAGGCGGACTGGCCGTCGGGGGTGGCGGGGAAGCCGGGGGTCAGCTGGGAGGGGTCGTGGAGGATGTCGTTGACGTCGTCCTCGCTCTCCAGCGTGAAGGGGTACGCCGTCTCGGCGATCACGCACGGCTTGCCGTAACGCGCCGTGATGTCGGCCATGTTGGCGGCGGCCTGCTCCACCGGCCCGTGCCAGAACGGGTAGTAGGAGAGGCCGATGATGTCGAAGTCGACGCCGCGTGAGGTGACGTTGTCGAACCACCAGCGGTACAGGCCGTTGTCGCCGCCGTTGGCCAGGTGGAGGATCGTGCGGATGCGCGGGGTGGTGTCGCGGGCCGCGCGCAGGCCGGCCTTGAGGAAGGCGCCGAGGTTGTCGAAGTGCTCCCAGTCGCCCTCGGGCCAGAGCATGCCGCCGTTGAGCTCGTTGCCGATCTGGACCAGCTGGGCCGGGGTGCCCTGACGGCGCAACGCCCCCAGAACGTCCGCCGTGTGGTCGTAGACCGCCCTGCTCAGCCCCGCCACGTCCAGGCCGGCCCACGCGGCCGGCTTGGTCTGGTGCGCCGGGTCGGCCCAGGTGTCGGAGTAGTGGAAGTCGACCCAGATGCCGATGCCGGCCCGCTTCAGGCGACGGGCCAGCGGGAGTATGCGCGCCTTGGTGTTGTAGCCGTCGACCGGGTTCACCCACACCTTCAGGCGCGCGTGCGTGACACCCGCCCCCGCGAGGAGGCGGACCGGGTCCACGCGGCGGCCGTCGGCGGTGCGGTACACGGCGCCGTGGTCCTCGTTCTTCGGCAGCGAGGAGATGTCCACGCCCCGGATCGCCAGGCGGCCCCGGCCTCCCGGCGTCGAACCGGCACCCGATGCCGGACCGAGCCCCGGTGTCGCCACGGCCGGTGCCGCACCCAGCACGGGAACGGCCAGCGCGGCGGCTCCCGCGGCGGCGAGAACACTGCGTCTGCGCATGTCAAAGTCCCTTCACAGTGAGACGAACGAAACGAAAGAACCAAAAGAGGCGCTCCGGACCACGCCCGAGTCCCATCCGGGGCGCATCCGGGTCGCGCCCGAGTCGCATCCGGGTCGCGGCCGAGTCGCGTCCGGGCCGCATCTGACTCCCACATTCTGTGATCGTGCACAGCCCTGAAAGCAATGAGCATCGGCGAGCAACAAGTAGGTAACCCCACCACCTCGCCATTGACAAGGGCCCGAAACAATTCTCTACTGTGCACGATCACAGAGCCGCGCAGTCCCTGCGCACAGCCCCTCGGTCACGTGTCCGCAGCCCTCCCCCCACGGCGGTTGCCGCGAACGCGGGACGTTCCGAAGGCGCTCGTCCATATCAGGGGAGATGAAGATGTCGATCCACCGCCGCCAGATCAGCAGGCGTTCCATGCTCGCCGGGGCCGCAGCCCTCGGCCTGACCAGCACCCTCGCCGCCTGCGGCGGTTCCGACGACGACTCCGGCAAGAGCAGCGGCCCGGTCAAGCTGACCTACTGGTCGTGGGCGCCGAACATGGAGAAGGTCGCCGCGATCTGGAACAAGAAGAACCCGGACATCACGGTGACCGTGTCCAAGCAGGCCAGCGGCGGCGAGATCGTCTCCAAGCTGATCACCGCGAAGAAGGCCGGCAACGCCCCCGACCTCATCCAGGTCGAGTACCAGTCCCTGCCGACCCTGGTCTCCAACGACGTCCTCGCCGACATCTCGAAGTACGTCGGCGACGCCAAGTCCGAGTTCTCCGACGGCCTGTGGAAGATGGTGACCCTCGGCACCGACGCCGTGTACAGCGTGCCGCAGGACTCCGCGCCGCTGATGTTCTACTACCGCGAGGACCTCTTCAAGCAGCACGGACTCAGCGTCCCGAAGACGTGGACGGAGTTCGCCGAGGTCGCCCGCGCCGCCAAGAAGGCCGCCCCGGACGCCTATCTGACCACCTTCTCCTCCAACGACCCGGGTCTGTTCGCGGGCCTCGCCCAGCAGGCCGGCGGCCAGTGGTGGACCGTCGACGGCGGCGGCAAGTGGACCGTCGGCATCGACGACGCCGGTACCAGGCAGGTCACCGAGTTCTGGGGCGGCCTGGTGCAGGAGGGAGTCATCGACAACCAGCCGATGTACACCCCGGCCTGGAACCAGGCCCTGAACAAGGGCACCCACCTGGCCTGGATCTCCGCCGTCTGGGCGCCGGGTGTGCTGGTCTCCTCCGCGCCCGACACCAAGGGCAAGTGGCGCATGGCCCCGCTGCCGCAGTGGAAGTCGGGCGACAACGTCACCGGCAGCTGGGGCGGTTCCTCCACCGGTGTCTCCAGCGACTCCGAGCACGCCGAGGCCGCGGCGAAGTTCGCCCGCTGGATCAACACCGACCCCGAGGCGCTGGCCGCGCTGGTCAAGGAGGTCGCGATCTACCCGGCCGCCACCAAGGGCCAGTCCGGCGACA
The DNA here is from genome assembly GCF_001685355.1 of Streptomyces lincolnensis. Lineage (GTDB taxonomy): Bacteria > Actinomycetota > Actinomycetes > Streptomycetales > Streptomycetaceae > Streptomyces > Streptomyces lincolnensis. Next base: position 5,931,291 of record NZ_CP016438.1, read on the forward strand.
TCCTCACGACGCCCGAGTTCTTCTCGAACCAGGCCGACTTCTACACCACGGCCGCCGAGATCGCCGCGACCACGGCGCCCTCCGCCTGGGGCCCGAACGTCCAGACCGCCTACACCGCCTTCCAGGACGGCTTCGGCAGCGCCACCAAGGCGAAGAAGGAGGCCCCGTTCCTCTCCGCCCTGTCCTCGATGCAGTCGAAGACCTTCGACGACATGAAGAAGCAGGGCTTCGAGGTGACCGAGGCATGACCAGCGCTCCGCTCAAGGGCTCCGACCGTATCGAGGTCGGGCCCTTGGCGGACGGCACCGGCACCGACCCGTCCGTCCGCCCCAGCAGCACCCGCCGTCGCGGCCGCAGCGCACCGTACTGGTTCCTGGTGCCCACGCTGACGCTCTTCGCCGCCTTCACCGTGGTCCCGATCGGCTACGCGGTCTGGCTCAGCCTGCACAAGGTCCAGGTCAAGGGCATCGGCCTCGGCAAGGGGGCCCGCTCGGAGGTCTGGAACGGCTTCGGCAACTACGCCGACGTGCTCAACAACTCCGAGTTCGGCCACAGCGTCCTGCGCGCCTTCGGCTACGGCCTCATCGTCATCCCGACGATGCTGGGCCTGGCGCTGGTCTTCGCGCTGATGCTGGACACCCCCAAGGCGCGCAGCGCGCCCTTCGCCCGGCTGATGATCTTCCTGCCGTACGCGGTCCCCGGCATCATCGCGGCCCTGATGTGGGGCTTCCTGTACCTGCCGGCCGTCAGCCCCTTCTACTACCTGCTGGACAAGTTCGGCCTGCCGGAACCCGATCTGTTCAACGGCGGCAACCTGTACCTGTCCTTCGCGAACATCGCGGTCTGGGGCGGCACGGGCTTCAACATGATCGTCATCTACACCGCGCTCAGGGCGATCCCGCAGGAGATCTACGAGGCGGCCCGCATCGACGGCGCGTCCAACGTCAGGATCGCGCTCAGCGTCAAGATCCCGATCGTGATGCCCTCGCTGGTGCTCACCTTCTTCTTCTCGGTGATCGCCACCCTCCAGGTCTTCACCGAGCCGATGGCCCTCAAGCCCCTGACGAACAACCTCCAGAGCACCTGGAGCCCGCTGATGGCCATCTACGACAGCGCCTTCCTGAAGTCCGACATCTACGGAGCCTCCGCCACCGCGGTCGTCCTGGCCCTGGCCACGTTCGTCCTCTCCTTCACCCTGCTGCGCATCTCCGACCGCTACACCCGGGAGGACCGGGCATGACCCCCCTCACCCTCACCGCCGACGCCACCGGCCCGTCCCGCGCTCGGCGCACCGCCTGGGTCCCCACCCTCGTCCTGATCCTCGGCGCCCTGTACTGCCTGATCCCCATCGCCTGGGTGATCATCGCGGCGACCAAGGACCGGTCGGAGCTCTTCTCCACCTTCAGCTTCGCCCCCGGCACCGGCTTCTTCGACAACCTGAGCGACCTGACGAACTACCGGGACGGCATCTACTGGCAGTGGATGGCCAACTCCGCCTTCTACGCCGGTTTCGGCGCCCTGCTGTCCGCCGCGGTCTCCGCCGCCGGCGGCTACGCGCTCGGCCGCTACAGCTTCCGGGGCCGTGAGGCCATCTTCAAGATGATCCTGGCCGGCGTGCTGGTGCCGGGCATCGTGCTCGCCGTACCGCAGTACCTGCTGCTGTCGAAGATGGGCCTGGCCGACTCGTACTGGTCGATGCTGCTGCCGTCGATCCTGTCGCCCTACGGCGTCTACCTGGTCCGTATCTACGCGGCCGCCTCGGTGCCCACCGAGCTCATGGAGGCCGCCCGCATGGACGGCGCCAGCGAGTGGCGGATCTTCTCCCGGATCGCGGTGCCGATGATGATGCCGGGCCTGATCACGGTGTTCCTCTTCCAGTTCGTCGGCATCTGGAACAACTTCCTGCTGCCGTACGTGATGCTGGCCGACGACACCAAGTTCCCGATCACGCTCGGGCTCTACACGCTGCTCGCCCAGGGGGCCTCGCAGCCCGCCCTCTACACCCTGGTCATCACCGGCTGTCTGCTCGCGATCCTCCCGCTGATCGCGCTCTTCCTGGTGATCCAGCGGTTCTGGTCGCTGGACCTGCTGAGCGGCTCGATCAAGTCCTGAACACCCTTTCCGGAACTGCCTGAACGAGGGACATGACCACCAGCTCCAACGGACGCCGCCGCCCGCCCACCATCCACGACGTGGCGCGGGAGGCGGGCGTGTCGCGGGGCACCGTCTCCCGCTTCCTGAACGGCGGCCACTACGTCTCACCGGCGGCCCGCCGGTCCGTGGAGTCCGCCATCAGGAAGACCGGGTACGTGGTCAACCGGCACGCCCGCAGCCTGAGCACGGGCCGCTCGGACTCCGTCGCCTTCCTCCTCACCGAGCCGCAGGAGAAGTTCTTCGAGGACCCCAACTTCAACATCCTGCTGCGCGGCTGCACCGAGCACCTCGCCCGCCACGACATCCCGCTGCTGCTGATGCTGGCGGCCAGCGACGACGACCGGCGGCGGCTGACCCGGTACATCACCACGGGCCATGTCGACGGGGTCCTGCTGGTCTCCAGCCACAGCGGGGACCCGGTCGCCGCCGAACTGCGGGACGCGGGCATCCCGTTGGTGGCCTGCGGCAAGCCCATGGGGCTGGGCACCACGGTGAGTTACGTGGCGGCCGACGACCGCGAGGGCGCCCGCGACATGGTCCGCCATCTGCTGGGCACCGGCCGCCGCCGCATCGGCATGATCACCGGCCCGCTCGACCTCCCGGGCGGCACCGACCGCCTCGCCGGCTACCGCGAGGTGCTCGCCGAGGCGGGCGTGCCCCACGCCCCGGAGCTGGTGGCCGAGGGCGACTACACCCGCAGCGGTGGCGAGCGGGCGGCCCGCCGGCTGCTGGAGTGCGCACCCGACATGGAGGCGGTGTTCGTCGCCTCCGACCTCATGGCCCAGGGAGTCGTCAACGCCTTGCAGCAGTCCGGCCGTTCGGTCCCCGATGACATCGCTGTCGGCGGCTTCGACGACTCCCCGGCGGCCACCTCCGTCAGCCCCGCCCTCACCACCGTCCGCCAGCCCTTCGACCGCATCAGCGCCGAGATGGTCCGCATGCTCCTCGCCCAGATCGCCGGCGAGGACACCGCCGGGGTGATCCTGCCGACGGAACTGGTGGTGCGCGACTCCGCCTGAACACCCAACCGGAGCGCCCGTCAACGCATGTGAAGGCTGCGGCCGTCCGGTTCGCGTCGAGTCGGTGGGGCTTTCCATCCGTATTCTCTGATCATGGCCGCACCCACCGCATATTCACTCATCGCCACCGATCTGGACGGCACTCTCCTCCGCGCCGACGACACGCTCTCCGACCGGTCGCTCGCCGCGCTCGCGAGGGTGGCGGCGGCCGGTGCCCGGCACCTCGTCGTGACCGGCCGGCCGGCTCCCAGAGTGCGACCGCTCCTGGACGACCTGGGCAGTTCCGGGCTCGCGGTGTGCGGGCAGGGCGCACAGGTCTACGACGCCCGCACGGACCGTCTGCTGTGGTCGGTCACGCTGGACCGGGAGCTGGCCGAGACCGCGCTCGGCAAGATCGAGGCCGAGGTGGGCCAGGTGTACGCGGCGGTCGACCAGGACGGTGTGGACGGGCTGACCCTGATCGAGCCCGGGTACCTCATGCCGCACCCCACGCTGCCCGCCGTACGCGTCGGGCGGCGCGACGACCTGTGGTCCGCGCCGATCAGCAAGGTGCTGCTGCGCCACCCCGACCTGTCCGACGACGAGTTGGCGTCGACGGCGCGCTCCGTGGTGGGTTCCCTCGCCACGGTCACCATGTCGGGCCCCGGGACCGTCGAACTCCAGCCATGCGGCATCACCAAGGCGACGGGACTCGCGCTGGCCGCCGATCACCTGGGCGTGGGCCCCGAGCGGACCATCGCCTTCGGGGACATGCCCAACGACATCCCCATGTTCGACTGGGCCGCCCACGGCGTCGCCATGGCCAACGCCCACCCCGAACTCCAGGCCGTGGCCGACGAGGTGACCCGGTCGAACGAGGACGACGGCGTCGCCGTCGTCCTCGAAGGGCTCTTCCCGAACGCCGGGTTCTGACGCCGGGTTCTAGTACGCGCCCCACACGTTGTCGATCGAGCCGTACCGGTCGGCCGCGTAGTTGCAGGCGGCGACGATGTTGGCGACCGGGTCGTACGGGTCGAAGGCCGTGCCGGCCACGTGGTACGCCTGGAAGGTCGGGTCGATCGTCTGGAGGAGCCCCTTGGAGGGGGTGCCCGCAGCGGCGTTGGAATCCCAGTTGTTGACGGCCAGCGGGTTGCCGGACGACTCGCGCATGACGTTGCGGTGAATACCCTCGTAGGAGCCGGGGATTCCGTTCTGCGCCATGATGTCCATCGCCTGGCGGATCCAGCCGTCGAGGTTGTTCGGGTACGTCTTGACGGAGGCCTGGATGACACGGGCGACGGACTGGGAGGACTTCTTGGTGGGCGTGGAGGCCTTGTCGGCCGTCTTGCCCGCCTTCGTCGTCCTGACCTTCAGCTCGACCCCCTCGTGGATCAGCCGGGGGTTGTCGCCGAGGGCCTTGCGGTTGTCCTTGTGGAGTTGCCGCCAGCCGCCGGGAGTGTCGTACCTCTCCGCGATGCCGTAGAGCGTGTCGCCCTTGACCGTGGTGTACGTGACGGACCTGACCTGCGATGCGGCCTGCGCGGCGGCGGGAGCCTTGGCCGGCTGTGCGGCGCTCGCGGTGGTCGCGCCCAGGAGCGGGAGGGCGAGGGCGGCGGTCCCGGTTCCGGCGGCGATGACGCCTCGGGTGAGCGGGCTGGTTCGGGTACGGCGGTGCTTACCTCGTGCGGCCATGGCGCTGTTCCTCTCCGGCGCCTGCGAGGTGAGCTGTCGGGTTCGGGCGGGAGCTGCCCGGGCGCGCCGCCTTACGGCGACACGACTTCACCCCTAGCCGTTCCGGTGCGACGTGTGTCGTCCGGCCCGGCGACTTACCTGGGTCCCCCGCTCCTGCCGTGCGAGTGTCTTCGTCGATGTGTCTCGGTTCGGGCGGCGGCAGGATTCGGCGTCCGCCCGACAGGCCCGGAACGTATGCGAGAGCACATGTCCGGAACAAGAGGCGGATTCACGCACCGTGCCCGTTGACCTCGCTAGGAGGCCTATGGGGCGCTTGATCCTTTGCTGGTGCCAAGACTCAACTGGCGCGAGGGGCAAGGGGGAAGTGGGGCCGGTGCGCCGGGAGGTCCATCGGGTCGCGAGTGACTCAAATCACCGACGCCCTCAAGTCCGGTGAATCGGGCATTCAGTCCAATGTGGTCTCAACCGGCCGTCCGGGGGATGTGCTTTTCCCAGGTGCGGTGGAACACGACCTCTCCGCCGTCCGTGCAGACCACCTCGTTCGAGGTGAGAAAGTCGGATGCGTCGCAGGTGGTCTCCGAACGGGTGCGCACCGTGACGTCCCAGGCCAGGTCCGGCCGGTGCAGCCGGATCGACCACTCCGAGCGGGCGCGGGCCGACAGCGGGTCCACCTCGTTGATCGTGTACGTCTCCAGCGCGTCCTCGGCGAACTCCAGCCCGTCGGGATACACCCGGGTCCCGCCGTACCGGGGGTCCACCTCAAGCCGCCACTCGCCCTTGGCCACGTCCCGCACGACCAGGCGCTCGGGGCGCGGTTCGTCGAGGGTCACCGGGGAGGTGACCCCCAGCGGCTCGGACTGCTCGGGCTCCTCGAAGACGATCTCCCCGTCGAACTCCCTCTCGCGCACCGGGAGTTCGAGCGAACTGCCCGCCGGGTCCAGCGTGAACCCCGCCGCCGAGTCGGCCTGCGGCCAGATCCACGGCCAGTACGCGGAGGACACCGCGAGCCGGATGCGATGGCCGGCGGGAAAGGCGTGCCCGATGCCGTTCAGCTCGAACTCGACGTCCTCCGTGGCCCCCGGCACCCACGGCACGACCTTGTCCCGCCCCTGCCGGGCCGTCAGGTTCAGCGCGCCCCGCGTGACCAGGGTGGCGGAGCCGTCCGGGGCCACGTCGCAGACCCGCGCGATCACCTGGCCGCGCGGTACTTCGGAGGTCAGCCTGAGCCGCACCCTCGGCCGTCCCAGCACCCACGTCTCCTCGTCCACCGGGAACTCGAAGCACACCGACCGCGCGTCCTCCTCCCGCTGGTCCGGCGGCAGGTCGGCGTCGTTGCCAAAGGGGAAGAAACGGCCGGCGTCCACCCCGGTGTGCTGCGGGGAGCGGACGGGTCGCGGGGCGCCCTGAAGGTCGTACGAGAGGGTCCGCACGTGGGGCGAGGGCCAGGCCGGCTCGCCGACCCAGCGGCCGGGGAGGGTGTCGTAGACCGTGGCCGGCGGGTGGGAGTCGCTGATGTAGGCGCGCAGGAGGGGTTCGCGCATGACGCCGGTGTCGATGCCCTTGAGGTGCTGGTCCCACCAGCGCAGGGTCTCCTGGAGGAAGCCGATCGCCGGGCCGGGCGGCAGACCGCGGTCGGGGTACTGGTGGGACCAGGGCCCGATGAGGCCGCGCACGCGCGCGTGCGGGAGATGTTCCACCAGCCGCAGGACGGTGTCCCGGTACGGGTCGTGCCAGCCGCCGACGGCCAGGACGGCGGCGTCGATCGCGCCGTAGTCCTCGCAGACGCTGCCGCGTTGCCAGTAGCGGTCGCGGGTCTGGTGGTCGAGCCAGGTGTGGATGAAGGGCTCGACCTCCTCCAGGCGCCCCAGCCACATCTCCCGCCAGGCCTCGCCGACGTGGTGCGGGTCCGGCGGACGGGAGACGAAGGCGAGCATCGTCGCCGCCCAGGCGTGCATGTCCACCGCGAGGACGGAACCTCCCAGGTAGTGCACGTCGTTGTCATAGCGGTCGTCGGTGGAGCAGACGGTGACGACCGCCTTGAGCGGCTCGGGTGCGAGGGCCGCGATCTGAAGGGAGTTGAAGCCGCCCCAGGAGATGCCGAACATGCCGACCTTGCCGTCGCACCAGGGCTGCTGCGCCAGCCAGTTCACCACCTCGGCCCCGTCGGCCAGTTCGGTCGCCGAGTACTCGTCGCCCGGCATGCCCTCGCTGTTGCCGTGCCCGCGCACGTCGACGCGGACGGAGGCGTAGCCGTGGCCCGCGTACCAGGGGTGGCGCTGCCGGTCGCGGGGCGCGGTCCAGTCGGTCAGGCGGTAGGGCAGGTATTCGAGGATCGCGGGTACCGGTTCGTTCGTGAGGGGCCGCCACACGCGCGCGTAGAGGAGCGTGCCGTCCGACAACGGGACGCGGAGGTCCTCGTGGGTCGTCTCGTAGGGGAAGGACGTACGGATGTGCATGAGCGTGACCCCGTGAGTTCAGTGGACCGGGTGCATGGTGCGGCGCAGCCAGGGCGCGGCCGCCATCACGGCCAGGCCCGCGGCCACCGCGATCGCGCCGTTGACGCCGAAGTAGGCCGGCGGGGAGACGTCGTCGTAGAGCTTGACCGTCTGGGCCTGGATGCCGTTGGCCAGGGCGAGCGAGAGGAACCACAGGGACATGGTCTGGCTGGAGAAGGCCACCGGGGCGAGCTTGGTGGTGGCGGACATGCCGGAGGTCTCCAGCAGGATGTCGCCGAGCCCGAGCAGCAGGTAGGAGCCGACGATCCACCAGGCGGACATCAGGTGGCCCTCGCCGCCGTGCCCGCTCGTCGGCAGGGCCATCAGCAGGAACGACAGACCGCCGAGCACGACCCCTATCGCGATCTTGTTGGAGGCGTGCGGCTGGCCGCGGCCCATCCGCACCCACAGGGCGGCGACCACCGGCGCGAGCCCCACCTCGAAGGCGCCCAGCGCGGAGGCGTACCAGCTCGCCGGGAAGTCGAAGCCGAGGATCGTGGTCTCGGCGTTCGTCGAGGCCAGCAGCATCATCGTCGAGTACGCCTGGAAGAGGATGAAGTTGAAGACCGTGGAGGCCAGGAAGAGCACGATGTACGGCCTGAGCCGGCCGCGCTCCTCCGGTGTGACCCGGGGGCTCGCGAACATCACCGCGAAGTAGGCCACCGGGGCGATCACCGAGACCAGCGTGAGCAGATCGACGAACCGGCCCATGGTGAGCCACCCGGCGAGCGCGAGACCCGTGGCGATCACCGCCGCGAGGACCACTCCCACGACGATCAGGCGGACCGCGCGGCGCATCGCGTCCGGGGCGAGGGCGAACTCCGCGGTCTTCGCGCGCCCCGCCAGGTGCCGGCGGCCCAGGACGTACTGGACGAGCCCGAGGGTCATGCCGATCGCGGCCGCCGAGAACCCCCAGTGCCAGCCCCGGTGGTCGCCGAGCCAGCCGGTGATCAGCGGGCCCGCGAAGGCGCCGATGTTGATCGCCATGTAGTAGAGGGCGAACCCGGCGTCGCGCCGGTCGTCGTCGGTGCGGTAGAGCTTGCCGACCATGGTGGCCACGTTGGGCTTGAGGAGCCCGGTGCCGGCGCTGATGAGCCCCAGCCCCACCCAGGTCATGGTGGCGGTGGGCACGGCCATGGAGTAGTGGCCGCAGGCGATCAGGACACCGCCCCACAGCACCGCGCGGTAGGAGCCGAGGATGCGGTCGGCGAGCCAGCCGCCGGCGACGGAGACCAGGTAGACGAGCGTGCCGTAGGCCGCCGAGACGGAAGCGGCGGTTCCGGCCGACATGCCCAGGCCGCCGGAAGCGACCGCGTCGGCGAAGTACAGGACGAGGATGGCCTGCATGCCGAGGAACGAGAAGCGCTCCCAGACCTCCAGACCGGAGAGGGTCATCAGGCCCTTGGGCTGGCCGAAGAACGCGTGATCGTTCTTCCCGGGCGGCTGGTTGTCGGGGGTGGTGTCGACGTCGGTTCGGGACACGCTCTGCTACTTCCGTCCAATCCGGTGCATATCCGTACCTATCGGGTGATCAAAAAACATACCCGCGATGATCCGATACCGCCCGGGCTGGACGGGTGGGCGCTATCGGTGATCGAAACATGACCGGATACGCTGACTTGAGTGATGGCAGCGACCTATCGACAAACCGTGTAATCGCCAGTAGACACCAGCAGACAGGAGATCCCTCGTGACCGTCGTCGGGCCGTTCGGGCTGAGCGTGCGGGACCAGGCTCTGGAAGCCGATGTCCAGGCCGGATTGACGGCCGTCGAGGAGGGACTGCTCGAAGCCACCAAGAGTGAGGTCCCCTTCATCACGGAGGCCGCCCAGCATCTGGTGCGGGCGGGGGGCAAGCGTTTTCGGCCACTGCTCGTGATGCTTGCTGCCCAGTTCGGGGACCCCTATGCACCTGGTGTCGTGCCGTCCGCCGTGGTGGTCGAGCTGACCCATCTGGCGACGCTGTACCACGACGACGTCATGGACGAGGCCGCCGTCCGCCGCGGGGTGGACAGCGCCAACACCCGCTGGGGCAACTCGGTCGCCGTCCTCACGGGTGACTTCCTGTTCGCCCGCGCCTCGCACATCCTGGCCGACCTCGGTCCCGAGGCGGTCCGGGTGCAGGCCGAGGCGTTCGAGCGGTTGGTCACCGGCCAGATCCTGGAGACGGCGGGGCCGGTCGACGGGCGCGACCCGGTCGAGCACTACCTCGACGTGCTCGGCGGCAAGACGGGCTCGCTGGTCGCGGTCTCGTGCCGGTTCGGCGCGATGATGTCGGGCGCCGACGAGACGGTGGTCGACGTGCTGACCCAGTACGGCGAGCGGCTGGGTGTCGCCTTCCAGCTGGCCGACGACGTGCTCGACATCGCCTCCGACTCCCACGAGTCCGGCAAGACCCCGGGCACGGACCTGCGCGAGGGCATCCCCACCCTTCCGGTGCTGCGGCTGCGGGAGCGGGCCGAGCGGCTGGGCGTCGCCGAGGACATCGCCCTGTGCGAACTGCTCGACTCCGACCTGACCGACGACGCCCGGCACGCCGAGGCACTGGCCGCGCTGCGGGCGCACCCCGCGCTGGAGCAGGCGCGGCGGGACACCGTCCGGTATGCCGAGGACGCACGGTCGGCGCTGGCTCCGCTGCGGGAGTGTGACGCGAAGGCGGCGCTCATGGAGCTGTGCGACGCCGTGGTGCACCGCGCGGGATAGTGACGCACGTCACTTTCTTGGACTAAGTCCAAACTGGGATTCCCTCCGTATTCATGCCCAGAGGCCGACGCGGCAGACGTCGACCGCGATACGGGGAGAAAACGACATCATGGGCATGAACACGACGTTCTCGACGCGCCGTTCCCGCCTGCTCGTCACCGCCGTCGCCGCGGCGGCCGTCGGTGGAGTCGCCGCCGCGACGGTTCCCGCCGCCGCGGCCGACCGCACGGCCGGCGAGGACACCACCGTGCTCGCCGCCAGCCTGCGGGGCGCCAACGAGGTCCCGGTGGCGGGCGGCCCCGCCGTCGGCGACCGGGACGGCGCCGCGCTCCAGTTCGTGAAGGTGAAGGGGGACAAGGTCTCGGTCGCCGTGAAGTGGGCGGGGACGGGCCGGCCGACCGCGCTGCACCTCCACGAGGGCGTGCGGGGCACCAACGGCGGCATCAAGGTCGACTTCACCGAACTGCTGGACAAGAGCGGGCGGCGGACCGTCACCGGCACGGTCAAGGTGAAGGACGCGGCCCTGCTGGACCGTCTGAGGACGAACCCCACCTCCTTCTACGCCAACCTGCACACGGCCGAGTTCCCGGGCGGCGCCGTCCGCGGCCAGCTCCACAAGGTCACCGTCGCCGGCTTCGACTTCCGTGACGCGCTCCACAACTTCCAGGCGTCCGTCCTCAAGGGCAAGCAGATCTACGAGTGCAAGCCGGTCGAGGGCGGCGGCTTCGCCTTCGCCCAGCGGGACGTCAGCGCCGTACTCGCCGGGCGCATCGACCACTCCTTCGTCGCGCCCAACTCCGGGACCCCGCAGTGGATCGCCCGCGACGGCAGCGCGGTCACCGGCTCCGTCATCTCCCGCACCCCGAACGGCGAGAAGAACATCCCCGAACTGGACCTCAAGGCCACCCAGTCCGGCAAGCACCGCGGTCTGCTCGCCGACGCCACCGAGATCCTGCGCCTGAACACCGTCGGCGGTGTCGCCCCGGCCGGCACCTGCTCGCCGGGCGCGATCGTCGGCGTGCCGTACCAGGCGGACTACGTGTTCCTGCGCGGCTGATCACCTGTTCGGAAGGCGGCGTCTCCACCCTTACCCCTACGGGTCGGGGGAGGTGCCGCCTCCGTGTGTCATACCGCAGGTGTACATGGAGTTGAGCCCGCGGGTTGACGAATGCTCCTGGCCGATTTGGTGAGATGGACACCACGGAAAACACCAATGCTCACCGATTCGGGTGAGAATGGCGGCTACGGGGTGGACGTACGGGAGTTGACCAGCCGCCGCCGACGACGGAGGTAAGGCACACATGGCACCGTTCGCATCAGACGACAGCATGACCGCTGCGGAGGTCGACGACCTGCGCGCGGCCCGGCGGCGCAAAGCCGCGCGGTACGTCGTCCCGGTCGCGGTGGTGGGGGTGGCGGCGGCGACCATCGGGCTCGTCCCGGCGCTCGCCGACTCCGGCGACCCCGACCTGCCGAAGATCAGCGCACAGGAACTCATCGAGAAGATCGCCGCCTCGGACGTACAGCAGCTGTCCGGCACGGTGAAGATCACCACGGATCTCGGACTGCCCGACCTCGGCGGTCTGGAGAGCAGCCTGGCCTCCGGCGCCATGGAGTCGGGCGACGGCGGCTCCTCCGCCGACCCGTCGAGCAAGCTCACCGAGCTCGCCACCGGCACGCACACCCTGCGCGTCGCCGCCGACGGCCCCGACAAGCAGAAGCTCTCCCTGCTGGAGAACGCCTCCGAGTACAGCCTGATCCACAACGGCAAGGACGTCTGGGGCTACGACAGCGAGTCCAACGAGGTCTACCACTCGACCACCTCCGGCAGCGCGGAGGCCGAGAAGGAGAAGGACGTCCCGGCCACGCCGAAGGACATGGCCGAGGAGGCCCTGAAGGCGGTCGACGACACCACCTCGGTGACCGTCGACGGCACCGCGCAGGTCGCGGGCCGCGACGCCTACCGGCTCGTCATCAAGCCCAAGGCATCCGGCTCCACCGTCGGCCAGATCACCGTGGCCGTGGACTCCAAGACCGGGCTGCCGCTGAAGTTCACGCTCACCCCGTCCAGCGGCGGCGCCGCCGTCGTCGACGCGGGCTTCACCCAGGTCAGCTTCGCCAAGCCGGCCGCCTCCACCTTCGACTTCAGCCCGCCCAAGGGCGCGAAGGTCACCGAGGGCGAGGACATCGAGGGCGCCGCGCACGGCGCGGGCGACAAGGGCGCGATCGACAAGGGTGCCATCGACAAGGGCATCGAGAAGCACGCCAAGTCCGAGGAGGAGTTCGGCAAGGGCCTCGACGGTCTGAAGGTCATCGGCGAGGGCTGGAACTCCGTCGCCGTCTTCGACACCGGCGGCGAGGGCATGCCCTCCGGCTCCGAGGCCGGCGGCGAGTTCGGCGGCTTCCTGGACTCGCTCGGCGACAAGGTCACCGGCAAGTTCGGCTCGGGCACGGTCTTCTCGACCCGCCTGGTCAACGCCCTGATGACCGACGACGGCAAGGTCTACGTCGGCGCCGTCGACAAGGCCGCCCTGGTGAAGGCGGCCGACGCCGGCAAGTAGGCGTCCGGCGGTAAGTGCCGTACGAGCACGACGAATCGAGGGAGCCGATGGGCGACACGCCCGCCACGGAACCGGAGTCCGAACCGGATTCCCCGGGTGTGGACGACAGCGTCATCCACACCCGCGCGCTCACCAAGCGCTACCGCGGCGGACAGCTCGCCGTCGACGGTCTGGACCTGACCGTCCCGGCGGGCAGCGTCTTCGGCTTCCTCGGTCCGAACGGCTCCGGCAAGACCACCACGATCCGCATGCTGATGGGCCTCATCGAGCCCACCTCGGGGTCGGCCCGCGTCCTGGGCCGGCCCATGCCACGCTCCGCCCGCACGGTCCTGCCCCACGTCGGCGCCCTGATCGAGGGCCCCGCCCTCTACGGCTTCCTCTCCGGCCGCGACAACCTCGTCCGCTACGACGCCGCCGACCCGACCGCCGACCCCCGCACCCGGCGCACCCGCGTCGCGGCCGCCCTGGACCGGGTCGGCCTCACCGCCGCCGCGGGCAAGAAGGCCAAGGCCTACTCGCTGGGCATGAAGCAGCGCCTCGGCCTCGCGGCCGCCCTGCTCCAGCCCCGCCGCCTCCTCGTCCTCGACGAGCCGACCAACGGCCTCGACCCCCAGGGCATGCGCGAGATCCGCTCCCTGATCCGCGAGCTGGCCTCCGACGGCACCACCGTCTTCCTCTCCTCCCACCTCCTCGACGAGATCGAACAGGTCTGCACCCACGCGGCCGTCATGACCCAGGGCCGCCTGATCACCCAGGGACCGGTGGCGGACCTGGCGTCGGGAGTGCGGGGAAGGCTGGCGGTGACCACTCCGGACACGGGGGAGGCGGCACGGGTGCTGAAGGAACAGGGGGTGGGGGACGTCGTAGTCACGGAGGACCGGGTGACCGGTGAGCCTCCGGACCGCGAACTGGCCGACATCAACACCGCGTTGGTGACGGCGGGCGTCCGCGTCCGGGGCTTCGCCGTCGAACGAGCCACGCTGGAGGACGCGTTCGTGGCGCTGACGGGGGAGGGCTTCGATGTCGCAGGTTGAGGGAGACACCCCTCAGGGGCGCGGGGCTGTGTCGAATGTGCGGCTACCGCCGCGTGGGCGCGCCCAGCCCCCACAAACCGAAAGCCGCCGAACAACCTTCTACGGCGCCCTCTTCCGCAACGAACTACGCACCACGTTCCGCCGCTGGCGCACCCTCGCCCTGCTCGCCGTTCTCGCGGCCGTACCGATCCTGGTAGGCATCGCGGTCAAGATCGAGACGGGCGACGGTTCCTCCGCCGGAGGCGGCGGGGGAGGGGCAGGCCCGGCCTTCATCTCCCAGATCACCAACAACGGCCTGTTCCTGGTCTTCACCGCCCTCGCCGCGACCCTCCCCTTCTTCCTGCCGATGGCCATCGGCGTCATCGCGGGCGACGCGATAGCCGGCGAGGCGAACGCGGGCACTCTGCGCTACCTCCTGGTCGCCCCCGCGGGCCGCACCCGCCTGCTGCTCACCAAGTACGCCACGGTGATGACGTTCTGCCTGGTGGCGACCCTGGTCGTGGCAATCTCGGCGCTGACCGTCGGAGCCCTGCTGTTCCCGCTCGGGGACCTGACGACGATCTCCGGCACGACGATCAGCTTCACCGACGGACTGGGCCGGGCCTTCCTGATCGCCCTGGTGGTCGCCGCGTCACTGGTCGGCGTGGCCGCCCTCGGCCTGTTCGTCTCGACCCTGACCACCAGCGGCATCGCGGCCATGGCGACCACGGTCGGCCTGCTCATCACCGTCCAGATCCTCGACCAGATCCCCCAGCTCGACGCGCTCCACCCGTACTTCTTCTCCCACTACTGGCTGTCCTTCGCCGACCTCATGCGCGAGCCGGTCTACTGGGACGACCTGATGAAGAACTTCGGCCTCCAGGCCCTGTACGCGGTGGTGTTCGGCTCGGCGGCCTGGGCGCGGTTCACGACGAAGGACATCGCGTCCTGAACGGCGGGCCCAGGCGGGTTCAGGCGGGTTCCGTAGGGTTCAGCCGGGCTCAGTCGGTCTCGTAGGGGAAGCGGGCGAGCGGCGCCTCCCGTGCGAAGAACGTCTTCGCACGCGCCAGCGCCTCGGTGTCGTTCAGGACGTCACCGGGCTTGCTGCCGTTGCCCAGCAGCACCCCGCCGAAGCGCATCCCCATGTACGCGGCCGAGTTGTTGAGCGTGCCGACCAGCGGATCGGCGACCTCGGACTCCTCGTGCGCGAGCGCGGTGACACCCCAGAGCGTGCGGCCCGCGAGCGTCGCCTTGAACTCGACGCCCGGGATGCGCAGCCAGCCCGACCAGTAGTCGAGGTAGCGCTTGACGGGGGCGGAGACCGAGTACCAGTACAGCGGGGACGCGATCACGATGTCCGTCGCCGCGAGCGTGGCGTCGAACAGCAGCCCGAGGCTCCCCTCCGTGGGCCGGACATGGTCGCTGTCGTGCCGCAGGTCCACGAACTCCGGCAGCGGATGCTCGGCGAGGGTGATCCACTGCTGCTCGACATCCGCGGGCAGCTGCTCGGCCGCCCGGCGGGCCAGCATCTCGGTGTTGCTCTCGGTACGGCTGCTGCCCAGAACGAACAGGAAGCGGCGGGTCATGAGGTCCCCCAGATGGTCGGCGTACGACGACTTATTGCGTACGCATTTTATGCATACGCAATAAGTCGGCGCAATCAGCGGCCGGGGGAGGCGGTGGCGGTGAGCCGGGCCAGGTCCCGTGTCTCGCGGGGCGGAGGGCCGGTGAGGTCGCCCAGGCGCCAGGCGGAGACCCAGGGGACGCGGTGGACGTCGACGGCCGACTCGATCGTCCGGACCCGCTGGGCGAGGGGGCGGGGCAGCCGGCCGGGAGCGTCCGCGACCAGCACGACCGCGTCGAGGTCGAGACCGGGCGGGGCCTCGCCGCGCCGGAACAGCTCCAGGGCGTGCAGGGCGGCGTGCAGCCCGGCCGCGTGCGTACGGGCGACCAGCAGGACCGAACGGGGGTCGGCCGGGCCCGGCCAGTCGCGTCCGCAGTCGTGACCGCCGTAGACCGTGGCGAGGGTGGAGGTGCCGGCGCCGCCGTGGGTGCCGACGAAGGAGTGGCGCCGGGGGCCGGCGGAGGCGTGGGCGGGCTCCGGGGGGCCGGGGCGCGGTCCCGGGTGCGGTGCGGCCACCGGGCCGCGGATCCAGATCTCCGGTCCGAGCTGTCCGTCCGTTCGCATGACCGTCCCCATGGCCGTCCTCATGTAGGTGTTCCTCCCTGGTCAGCCGCTCCTACCCGGCGGTGCGCGCGGCATCCGGAAGACGTTTCTGACGGGGCGTGAGTTCCTGGAACGAGGCTGTGACGTCATGGTGACGTGAGAACCGGCCAGGGGCGGAGAGACTCGACAGTATGTGTACGACCGGATCTTGACGCTGGGACTCGGGCCCGTCGGCGGGAGGGAGCACCATGGAACCCGATCGCGATGTCCGGCGACCTACCGACGCATCCGAGTGAGGGAACCGATGTACCGTCTCAGCCGCGACAAGAAGCGCGCCCAGCACCCCACCGCCCAGCCGGCCGTGGGGGAGGCGCCGATCGAGGTCCATGTCCCCGGGGACGCCGCGCCCGGCACCGACTGCGCCTGGGTCGGGGGCGTCCGGGTCGCCGCCGCCCCCGGCCAGGAGGTCCAGCAGGCCGTCCTCAACCACCTCCACCACATCGCCCTCACCACCGGCCACCCCGTCCTGGCCACCGTCCACGACGAGCGCATCGGCTATGTCGTCCCCCTCCACATCGCCCCCGACGGCTCCAGCAACTTCACGACGGAACCGGTACGGATGGCTCCGCAGGCGGGCATGCCGAGCGAGGGCCGTCCGGACGGCGCTGCTTCCCCCGGGGGCCGAAGGGCCGACGTACGGCCTCAGTGGGCGCAGTACGACGTCGAGCCGGAGCCGGAGCCGGAGACCGAAGCCGCTCAGGACGCCGCACCGGCGCAGGCGGGTGAGCCGGTGCGGGACGAGATGCCGACGTTCCGGATGCGGGCCGTGAGTGACCAGCCGCCCGCGGGGAGCGACGCCGCGCCGACGTTCCGGATGCGGGCTCTGCCCGAGGCGCCCCAGGCACCCGCCCCGGGAACGGTCGTACAGCCCACCGGGGAGTTCGGGCCGCCGCCGGTGATGGACACACCTCCCGCGCACCCCGACCCCCTGCCGTCGCCCGGACCGATGTCCCCGCCCGGCCCCCCGCCGACGCCCGCTCCCGCTCCCACTCCCGTCTCCTTCCCCGACCCGGCCCCTCTCCCCACGGCCGACTCCACTCCCGCCTCCACCTCCCGCCCCGAATCCACCCGCACCCCCGCCGCCCTCCCCACCCCCCTCCCCGACGAGCTCGACCCCGCCCCCAAGGCCCCCACCCCGCCCCGGGGTTTCGACGCCGTGGCCGAGGCCGTGCTCGGGGACGAGTTGCTGACGGTTCCGGGGGACAGCGGTGCGCCCGCGGTGCTGGCGGAACCGATGGGGAGGATCAACGAGGCGGTGAAGGCGGGGCGGACGGACGTGGCGGCGGAGTTGGCGGAGCGGACCGTGACGGAGGCGTCGGGGGCGTTGGGCCCGGAGCACCCGGAGGTGCTGCGGCTGCGTGAACTGACCGCGTACATCGCCTACTTGGCCGGAGACCCGGTCCACGCCTTCCGGCTCTCGCTCGACCTCGCCCACATCCACCACGGTGCCCGCGACGCGGAGTCCGCGTACGGCAACATCCAGAGCGCGGCCACCGCCTGGCGCGCCGTACGGGATCCGGAGCAGGGGCTGGACCTGGGCCACGCCCTGATCGCCCTGTGGGACGAACTCGCCGCGCAGGACGGCCCGGCCGCGGACGACCGGGAACGGCTGGAGGCGGCCCACGCCCGCATGGACCGCCTCACCGCACGCGCCCGCACCGACGGCTGACCGCGGGGGCAGGGGACGAGTCGGCGACGAGTCGGCGTGCTTACTCCGACAGCTCCCACACCGCGTACGCGATCGCGTCGCTGTTCCGGTCGAGGGCCGTGTCGTTGATGTTCGTCGTCGTGTCGCAGGACGAGTGGTAGCAGCGGTCGAAGGCCAGCCCCGCGGTCCCGCCCCACTTGGTCACCTGGGCGGCGGTCTTCGCGCGGCTCGCCCCGGTGAAGAGGCCGCCGACCGGCACGCCCGCGCTCTTGAACGGCGCGTGGTCGGAGCGGCCGTCGCCCTCGGTCTCGATCTCCGTCGGCACGCCGAGCCCGGTGAAGTACGCCTGGAAGGTCTTCTCGATGGCCGGGTCGTCGTCGTAGACGAAGTAGCCGGGGTTCGGTGAGCCGATCATGTCGAAGTTGAGGTAGCCGCTGATGCGCGAACGGTCCCCGGTGGCCAGGCTGTTGACGTAGTGGCGGGAGCCCACCAGGCCCAGCTCCTCCGCACCCCACCAGGCGAACCGCAGATGCTTGGTGGGCTGGAGGTTCGCCCGGGACACGGCGAGCGCGGTCTCCAGGACGGCCGCGGAACCGGATCCGTTGTCGTTGATGCCCGGGCCGGAGGAGACGCTGTCGAGGTGCGAGCCGGCCATCACGACCTGCCCGGTGTCCCCGCCGGGCCAGTCGGCGATCAGGTTGTAGCCGACGCGGCCGGAGGCCGTGAACTGCTGGATCCGCGTGGTGAACCCGGCCGCGTCCAGCTTGCCCTTCATGTAGTCGAGCGAGGCTCTGTAACCGGGTCGGCCGTGCGCCCGGTTCCCGCCGTTGGCGGTGGCTATGGACTGGAGCTGAGTGAGGTGCGCCTTGACGTTGGCCACCGGTATGTCGGGCGCGGCGGCGAGGGCGGGGCCGGCGGGGGCCGCACCGGCCATGGATCCGCCGACCAGGAGCGAGACGGCCGCGACGACGGCGGTGGCCGTGGCGCGTCCGGGAACCGAGAGCTTCATGTGGGGGGCCATGTGGGGGGCTCCGAATTCCTCAGGGAATGGGTGCCCGATGGTGAAGCTGAGGCTGACGCTCCGTCAAGAGCGCAATCCGGTCAGGATGGTCCGCATAACGGACCACGTAAGGGATCGCGCAGCGAATCGCGCAAGGCACCGCACAGCGAACCGCTCACCTGTTTCTTGCGAGGAGGTCCCGGCGTTCACGCCGGGGAGGAATCGCATCCGGGTGTCGCGACGCGGAGCGTTGCCGCATCCGGTTCAGGGCGCCGGGTGTCCATACGGCAGTCGGCCCTTGCCAGGGTGATGCGAACGCGTGTGCCTGTGATCGCTGGTGGGGGTGGTGGCTGTGGGATCGGGGTGTGTCTGTGCGGCTGTCGTACGTATGGTCCTTCGGGGGGTTCGGGACGGCACGGTGTCCCGGCCGGGGGCCGTGAGGGGGGGCGAGACGGCGCAGGTGAGGGTGGCTGCGGAGGTCGGGCATGCCCGGTACACCTACCGGCTGCGTGTGTCGTCCACCGCCGGTACCGCCCTGGAGGCGGAGTGGGACCGATGCCGCTGGCTGTGGAACGAATGCGTCGCCAAGTCCAGGGCCGTACACCTGCACCACAAGGCCACCGGCCGGAAGGCCACATGCGGCCCGGCTCAGCTCGACCGGATGCTGACCGAAGCCCGTGCCCGTACGCCGTGGCTGCGTGCGGGCTCGTCAGTTGTCCAGCAGCAGGTCATCCGCGACTTCGGCCGCTCCCGTGCCAAGGCGCACAAGGACATCCAAGAGCGCCTGCCCATGGCGCGCCGGGCCGGGATGCCGCAGTGGAAGGCCAAACGCGAGGCACTGCCGACCCTCAACTACACCCGGCGCGGGTTCCGGCTGCAAGACGGCCGACTGCACCTGGCCGGGGGCATCGTCGTGGCGGTGGTGTGGTCGCGGGAACTGCCGACCGAGCCGTCCTCGGTGCGCCTGTACCAGGACAGCCTCGGGCACTGGTACTGCTCGTTCGTCGTCCTCGCCCAGGCCGAGCCCCTGCCGGAGACCGGCCGGGCACTTGGCGTCGACTGGGGCGTGAAGGAGACTGCGACCACCACGTCTGACGCGCATGACCTGTCACACGCCGAGCACGGCAAGAAGGCCCGGACGAAGTTGGCCCGGTATGACCGGATGATGGCCCGCCGCAAGCCGAAGAAGGGACAACCGGCATCGAAGGGCTACCGCGAGGCGAAGAAACTGCGGGCCAAGGCGTACAAGAAGGTCGCCAGGCAGCGTGCGGACACCGGCCGTAAGTGGGCCAAGAAGGCGGTCCGCGACCATGACGCCATCGCGGTCGAGGACTTCCGTCCGAAGTTCCTGGCCAAGAGCACCATGGCCCGCAAGGCCGCTGACGCCGCCATCGGCGCCACCAAGGCCGCTCTGATCGAGATGGGCCGCAAGCACGGGCGGGACATCCGCCTGGTCCACCCCGCGCACACCACGATGGACTGCGCGCACTGCGATGCGAGAGCCAAGCATCGCCTGCCGCTGGGTGAGCGCACCTACACCTGCACCGTGTGCGGAACTGTGTCCCCACGGGACAAGAACTCCGCCCGCGTCATGCTCGTCCGGGCTGGTCTCAACCCGGCTGGTGCTGATGGCGGAAGACCTCCTGGAGCGCTGCTCCAGGAGGCGGCCTGAGCCAGGAATCCCCTCCATGAAGGGAGGGGAGGATTCAATGCACGCAGAACTCGTTCCCCTCCGGATCCGCCATCACCACCCAGTGCCCCGACGGTTCCTTCACCTCCCGCAGCGCGCTCGCCCCGAGCCCCGTCAGCCGTGCGACCTCGCTCTCCATCCGCCCCTCGCCGGCGTGCAGGTCCAGATGGAGCCGGTTCTTGACCGTCTTCGCCTCCGGTACCCGCTGGAACAGCAGCCGCCGCCCGAGGCCGGTGCCGCTGCGCTCGTCGTACGGATCGTCCGGATGGCGTACGGCGATCAGGTCCCGGAAGGCGAGGCGGCCGCGGAAGCCGACGGTGGCCTCGCGGGGCAGGGCGCCGTGTTCCAGCAGCCCCTGGATGAGCGAGTCGTTGTCCTCGACCTCGTAGTGCAGCGCCGCCGCCCAGAACTCGGCCTGGGCATGCGGGTCACCGGCATCGACGACGAGCTTCCAGTGGAGAGGCGCGGGTGCTGATTCAGTCATGCCTCCCTTATAACCAGGCTTCAGGTCAGCCGCTGTCCTAGACAGCCTCGGCCTCGCGATGGTCGTACGACTCCCGCGCCGCCGCGATCTCCTCCTGGTGCGCCTCGGTCCACGTCACCAGGGACTGGATCGTGGCGTGCAGGGTCGCGCCCAGGGGGGTGAGCTCGTACTCCACACGGGGTGGCACGACGGGGTGCACGGTCCGTTTCACCAGCCCGTCCCGCTCCAGCGAGCGCAGCGTCACCGTCAGCATCCGCTGGCTGACGCCGTCGATCTCCCGGCGCAGCTCGGTGAACCGCAGCCGCCGGTTGTCGAGCAGCGCGATGACGAGAAGCGACCACTTGTCGGCGATCCGGTCGAGGATCTGCCGTACCTGGCAGTCCTCGCGGGTGTCCCATTGGAAGGGGTCGGCGTCGCCGTAGTCGGTACTCACGCAGTTACTCGGTGACTTAGAAGTGCCTTCTTCCATGTCTGTCGATGCTGCCGGAGGCTGGGGGTGGTTACAAGAGGGAACCGACCCTCACTTGCGTAACTCCCCTACTTCTCTGGAGCGTTGCCATGGGCAACCCTATGGACAGACGTGCCTGGGCACTGCTGCTCGTCCTGTGCGGAACGATCTTCCTGGAGGGCGCCGACATCGCGATGATGGCGGTCGCGATCCCCTCGATCAGATCCGATCTGGGGCTCGCGACCGGCACCGCGGCCTGGGTGCTGAGCGGCTACGTCCTCGGGTACGCCGGCTTCACCCTCCTCGGCGGACGCGCCGCCGATCTGCTCGGCCGCCGCCGGATGTTCCTCACCTGGCTGACCGTCTTCCTGGTCTTCTCCGGCCTCGGCGGCTTCGCGACCGAGGGCTGGATGCTGGTCGTCGCCCGCTTCGTCACGGGCGTCGCCGCCGCGTTCATGACGCCGGCCGCGCTGTCCCTGATCACGACGTCGTACGAGCAGGGCCCGCAGCGCGAGAAGGCGCTGCTGGTGTTCGCCGGCACCGGGGCGGGCGGCTTCTCGCTCGGCCTCGTCATCGGCGGGCTGCTCACCGAGCTCGACTGGCGCTGGGTGTTCTTCGCCCCGGTGCTGCTGGCGGGCGCCCTGCTGCTCGCGGCCGTGCGGGTGGTGCCGCGGCAGGAGGCCCCGCCCTTCACCCGGCGCGGCTTCGACCTGCCCGGCGCGATCACCGCCGCGGGCGCCATGCTGCTGGCCGCCTACGCCGTCGTACGCCTGGAACACGGCCTGCACGACTGGCCGTTGACCCTGGCCGCGGGGCTGGTGGCGCTGCTGTTGCTGGCCGCCTTCCTCGCCGTCGAACGGCGGTCGGCCGCGCCGCTGGTCCGGCTGGGGATCCTGCGGACGGGCTCGGTCGTGCGCGCGGACCTGGGGGCGCTGCTGTTCCTGGGGGCCTTCTTCGGCTTCCAGTTCGTGGTGACCCTCTACCTCCAGGAACTGCGCGGCTGGTCGGCCGTGCAGACGGCGATCGCGCTGGTGATCATGGGCTGCGACGCGGTGCTGGCACCGACGCTCACCCCGTGGCTCGTCACCCGCTTCGGCAACGCCCGGGTGATCGTCGGCGGCTTCGCGCTGGCGGTCGTGGCGTACGGGCTGTTCCTGCCCGTGGGCATGGACTGGCCGTACCTGGCGATGCTGCCCACGCTGTTCGTCGCCGGCCTGGCCTTCGCCCTGGCGTACGGGCCGCTGACCATCATGGCGACGGAAGGGGTCGTCGACGCCGAACAGGGGCTCGCGGGCGGGCTGCTGCACACCGCCACCCAGTTCGGCTCGGCGATCGGGATCTCCGCGGTGACCGCCGTCTACGGCTTGGCGGCCGGCGAGGCCGGCGGCTCCGACCCCGACGCCACGCTCTCCGCCTTCCGTACGGCACTGACGGTGCCCGTCGGTATGGTGCTGCTGGGCCTGGTGCTCTCGCTCCTGAACGTGCGGGCGGCCCGGCGGGCGGTACGCAGCGCGTCCCAGGTCAGCAGCGTCAGCGCCAGCCAGACCAGCGCGAAACCGGCCCAGCGCTCGGGCGGCATGGCCTCGCGGTAGTAGAAGACACCGAGCAGGAACTGGAAGACCGGCGCCAGATACTGGAGGAGCCCCAGCGTGGACAGCGGCACGCGGATCGCGGCGGCGCCGAAGCAGACCAGGGGGAGCGCGGTGACGATGCCGGTGGAGGCCAGCAGGGCCGCGTGCGCGGGGCCCTCGGCGGTGAGACTGAGGTCGCCCTGCGAGCCGAGCCAGAGCAGATAGCCGAGCGCGGGCAGGAACTGGATCGCGGTCTCGGCGGCCAGTGACTCCACTCCGCCGAGGTTCACCTTCTTCTTCACCAGGCCGTAGGTGGCGAAGGAGAAGGCGAGCGTCAGGGAGATCCACGGCAGCCGCCCGTATCCGACGGTCAGCACGAGGACCGCGGCGAAACCGACCCCGACCGCCGCCCACTGCACGGGCCGCATCCGCTCCTTCAGGAGCAGCACGCCCATCGCGATCGTGACCAGCGGGTTGATGAAGTAGCCGAGTGAGGCCTCGACCACCCGCCCGGTGTTCACGGACCAGATGTACAGGCCCCAGTTCACGGTGATGACGGCCGCGGCCACCGCCACGAGCCCCAGCCTGCGCGGCTGCCGCAGCAGCTCACGGGCCCACGCCCAACGGCGTACGACGATCAGCGCGACGGCGACGAAGACGAGGGACCAGACCATCCGGTGGGCGAGGATCTCCAGCGCTCCGGCGGGCTTCATCAGCGGCCAGTACAGGGGGACGAGCCCCCACATCCCGTACGCCGCGAAGCCGTTCAGCAGACCTGTCCGCTGCTCGCCCCTCGGCCCCTTCGGCGTCCCGCCCACGGGCCCTCCCTCACACGTCCTGCTCACCTGCCGGCCCGCACGACGGTAACGCCGGGCGCCCCCGGCTGTCATGCTCGTATCGCCATACGGTCGTGACAGCCGGGGGTGCCGGTGGTACGAGCCCCAGGACCCTGGGGGGAGTGTGGCCCTGGGGCGCTCGGGAGATGTGCGGGCAGGCCCGGTTGGCCTCTCAGCCTGGATCGGCCCGTGAGTCCGATCAGCCCTTGAGCGCGACCGCGATCGACTCGGAGATCGGGGTGGCCGGGCGGCCGGTCAGACGGGCCAGGTCGCCGGAGGTGACGACCAGCTCGCCCTTCTCGATGGAGGCGTCGACGCCGGCGAGGATCGCGGCGAACGCCTCGGGCAGGCCGGCGCCCGTCAGGATGCCGGTGTAGACCTCGACGGAGACGGCGCTGTAGGGGATCTCCTTGCCGGTCTGCCGGCCGATCTCCGCCGCGTACTCGGCGAAGCTCCAGGCGTCGTCGCCGCCCAGCTCGTACGTCTGGTTCTCGTGGCCCTCGCCCGTCAGTACGGCGACGGCGGCGGCGGCGAAGTCGGCGCGCGAGGCGCTGGAGATCCGGCCGTCACCGGCGGCCTGGACGACGGCGCCGTGCTCCAGGACGGGGGCGAGGTTCTCGGTGAAGTTCTCGTTGTACCAGCCGTTGCGCAGCAGCGTGTAGGGCAGGCCGGAGGCCAGCAGCGCCTTCTCGGTGCCGCGGTGGTCGTCGGCGAGCGCGGCGGTGAGGGTGCCGGGGGCGCTGGTGTACGCGAGCAGGGCGACACCGGCCGCCTTGGCGGCATCGATCACGGCCGTGTGCTGGCCGACGCGGTCGTTCCCGACCTCGCTGCCGGATATCAGCAGCACCTTGTCACCGGCGGCGAACAGCCCGTCGAAGGAGGCGGGGGCGCTGTAGTCGGCCAGCGCGATCTTCACTCCGCGGTCCGCGAAGTCCGCCGCCTTCTCCGCGTTCCGCACGACCGCGGTGATCTGCTCGGCGGGAACCTTCTCCAGCAACTGCTCCACGACGTGACGGCCGAGGTGTCCGGTGGCTCCGGTGACAACGATGCTCATGGTGTGCAATCTCCTTGCGGGGGTGCGGATCTGTCACTAACCCTAGGGGATGCGCTAACTAGCGGAAAGTACCCACTTTGAAGTAAGGCACTTACCTACAGGTAAGGGCCAGGCCGGGAGCGGCTGTGTACGGGCGTGGATGGAGACGGCGCCAGGGGGCACACGCCCGTCAGGGCATCGGGCGACGGGGGCGCCATGTCCACCCGTGCGCCCCCTCCACGCCTCCCGCGCCCGCGAGGTTCGCCGGGCAGGCTGGAGGAGGAGTGGACACTGCATCCGGGGGTTTCCGTGACATGACCACACTGACGCCAGCCGCTAGGCGGATCGGTTCTGCGATGGTGGCGGGGTTGGGGCTGGTCTGGTCGCCCCTCGGCCGGGACACCCGCCGCCGGCGCCGGGAGGCACAGCTGGAACTGATGCGCCGGATCGCTCAGCTGGGCGAGGAGCTCCACGGCATCGGGCGGGAACTCCACCGGGCCAACGAGATCCAGATGCACCGCCTCCTCACGGAACAGCTCGACCGGGCCATCGACGACCCCACGCTCGCCGCCGCCATGAGCACCCTGCGCGGCATCTCCGACCACAAACGCCGCCAGATGCTCTTCGCCAACCGGGAGTACGCCACGATCGTGCTCTCGCACCGCACCGGCAACATCGACTGGAGCGAACTCCTCGGCCACCTCCGCGTCCTGTGCCGCAACGAGATCTTCGCGGAGTACTGGGAGCACACGGTCGAGCATCGGCGCAGCCTCGCCGACGGCTCGCTGGAACGGCTGGTGGGAGAGGCCGTCGACGCCCTCCTCGAAGAGCTCGCAGAGGATCCCGAGGAGTGGTGGATCGTCGGCCCCGCGCCGGAGCCGCCCGGCGACTGAGCGGGCACTCGTGCGGCGCGTGGAAGTGCACAGGTGTGAGCGGCGTCACGGTGAGCATGCTTTGGCAGGGTCATCGTGACCCCCGGAGTGAGGGGTGCGAGCGCCCCTCACTCTCGATGTGCGGGGCCCCCGAAGGGCTCCGAAAGGGGGCTGCTCAGTTGCGCCATGAGCTCTCGTCCGTCCGCATCGCCCGCCGCATCGGCGTCCCCCCGCAGCAACGCGGGAGCCATACCGGCGAGACCTGCCCGGACCTCTTTGAGCTGTCTGACGGAAACTACGCCATCATCGGAACCGAAGCCACCGCCGCTCTCGACCCCCACCTTCCTCCGGACGCCGCAAGAGCCGACTACGAGCGCATCGTCGTGATCACGCGCGAGACCCTCATCCGAGCCAAGAAGGACATCCCCGACGTCTAGAGACGTGTGAGACGTCGGGAAGGGGGCCTGGGTGCCCGCGGTGGGCACCCAGGCCCTCACTGGTCCTCACCGCGGGCGTCAGCCCACGACCGTCCAGGTGTCCCCGCCCGCCAGCAGCGCCCCCAGATCCCCCTTGCCGTTCTGCTCGATCGCGGTGTCCAGCTGGTCCGACATCTGGGTGTCGTACACCGGTCGGTCCACGGCGCGCAGGACGCCGATCGGGGTGTGGTGGAGGGTGTCGGGGTCGGCGAGGCGGGAGAGGGCGAAGGCGGTGGTGGGGGAGGAGGCGTGGGCGTCGTGGACCAGGATCAGGCCCTCGTTGTCCGGCGTCACCGTCACCACCTTCAGGTCACCCGTCGCCGCATCCCGGACGACACCCTTGGACAGGTCGCCGCCGAAGCGGATCGGCTGCCCGTGCTCCAGGCGGATCACCGCCTCCTCGGCCTGCTGCCGGTCCTTGAGGGCCTCGAAGGCGCCGTCGTTGAAGATGTTGCAGTTCTGGTAGATCTCGACGAGCGCCGTGCCCGGATGGGCGGCGGCCTGGCGCAGCACCTCCGTGAGGTGCTTGCGGTCGGAGTCCACGGTCCGCGCCACGAAGGACGCCTCCGCGCCGAGCGCGAGGGAGACCGGGTTGAAGGGCGCGTCCAGCGAGCCCATCGGGGTCGACTTGGTGATCTTGCCGACCTCGGAGGTGGGCGAGTACTGGCCCTTGGTGAGGCCGTAGATCCGGTTGTTGAAGAGCAGGATCTTGAGGTTCACGTTCCGCCGCAGGGCGTGGATGAGGTGGTTGCCGCCGATCGACAGCGCGTCACCGTCGCCCGTGACCACCCACACCGACAGATCGCGCCTGCTCGCGGCCAGGCCGGTGGCGATCGCCGGCGCCCGGCCGTGGATGGAGTGCATGCCGTAGGTGTTCATGTAGTACGGGAAGCGGGACGAGCAGCCGATGCCCGAGACGAAGACGATGTTCTCCTTGGCCAGGCCCAGCTCCGGCATGAAGCCCTGGACCGCGGCGAGGATGGCGTAGTCACCGCAGCCGGGGCACCAGCGGACCTCTTGATCGCTCTTGAAGTCCTTCATCGACTGGCGGGCCTCGGCCTTGGGAACGAGCGAGAGCGCCTCGATCGTGCCCGCGCCTTCCGTGGACGTCTCAGCCATCGATGGCCTCCTTGAGAGCCGTGGCGAGCTGTTCGGCCTTGAACGGCATTCCGTTGACCTGGTTGTACGAGTGGGCGTCGACCAGGTACTTCGCCCGGATCAGCGTGGCGAGCTGCCCGAGGTTCATCTCGGGGATCACGACCTTGTCGTAGCGCGCGAGGACAGTGCCGAGGTTGGCCGGGAAGGGGTTGAGGTGGCGCAGATGGGCCTGCGCGATCGACTCGCCGGCCGTGCGCAGCCGCCGGACGGCCGCGGTGATCGGCCCGTACGTCGACCCCCAGCCCAGCACCAGCGTCCGCGCCCCGTGCGGATCGTCGACCTCCAGCTCCGGCACGTCGATGCCGTCGATCTTGGCCTGGCGGGTGCGGACCATGAAGTCGTGGTTGGCGGGGTCGTAGGAGATGTTGCCGGTGCCGTCCTGCTTCTCGATGCCGCCGATGCGGTGCTCCAGGCCAGGGGTGCCCGGGATCGCCCACGGCCGGGCCAGGGTCTGCGGGTCGCGCTTGTACGGCCAGAAGACCTCGGTGCCGTCCTCCAGGGTGTGGTTGGGCCCCTGGGTGAACTGCACACGCAGGTCCGGGAGTTCGTCCAGCTCCGGGATCCGCCAGGGCTCCGAGCCGTTGGCCAGGTAGCCGTCGCTCAGCAGCATCACCGGCGTGCGGTACGTCAGCGCGATGCGGGCGGCCTCCAGCGCGGCGTCGAAGCAGTCGGCCGGGGTGCGGGGGGCGACGACGGGGACCGGTGCCTCGCCGTTGCGGCCGTACATCGCCTGGAGCAGGTCGGCCTGCTCGGTCTTGGTGGGCAGACCGGTCGACGGCCCGCCGCGCTGGATGTCGATCACCAGCAGCGGCAGCTCCAGCGAGACCGCCAGTCCGATGGTCTCCGACTTCAGGGCCACCCCGGGCCCGGAGGTCGTGGTCACCGCGAGCGAGCCGCCGAAGGCCGCGCCCAGGGCCGCGCCGATACCGGCGATCTCGTCCTCGGCCTGGAAGGTCCGTACGCCGAAGTTCTTGTGCCGGGACAACTCGTGCAGGATGTCGCTGGCCGGGGTGATCGGGTACGACCCGAGGAACAGCGGCAGGTCCGCCTGTCGGGACGCGGCGACCAGTCCGTAGGACAGCGCGAGGTTGCCGGAGATGTTTCTGTAGGTGCCGACCGGGAACGCCGCCGACGCCGGGGCGACCTCGTAGGAGACCGCGAAGTCCTCCGTCGTCTCGCCGAAGTTCCAGCCCGCGCGGAAGGCGGCGATGTTGGCGGCCGCGATGCCGGGCTTCTTGGCGAACTTGGTCTTCAGGAACTTCTCGGTGCCCTCGGTGGGCCGGTGGTACATCCACGACAAGAGGCCGAGCGCGAACATGTTCTTGCTGCGCTCGGCCTCTTTGCGACTGAGGTCGAAATCCTTCAGGGCCTCGACGGTCAACGTGGTCAGCGGCACCGGATGGAGGCTGTAACCGTCGAGGGAACCGTCCTCCAGCGGCGAGGCCGCGTACCCCACTTTCTGCATCGCCCGTTTGGTGAACTCGTCCGTGTTGACGATGATCTCCGCGCCGCGCGGCAGATCGCCCACGTTGGCCTTCAGGGCGGCCGGGTTCATCGCCACCAGGACGTTCGGGGCGTCACCGGGAGTGAGGATGTCGTGGTCGGCGAAGTGCAGCTGGAAGGACGAGACACCCGGAAGGGTGCCGGCGGGGGCCCGGATCTCGGCCGGGAAGTTCGGCAACGTCGACAGGTCGTTGCCGAAGGACGCCGTCTCCGAGGTGAAACGGTCACCGGTGAGCTGCATGCCGTCACCCGAGTCCCCCGCGAAACGGATGATCACCCGGTCCAGGCGGCGGACGTCCTTCGCCCCTGCCGCTTTGCGCTGCTCTCCCACGACGGTTCCGTCGGCCTGCTCCGCTGGGCTACTGACCTGGCTGGTCACTGAACTGGACCTCCCTAGAGGCGGCTGTCCGGGAGCGGCCGTCCCATGGGCCCTCCCAGGATCAACCCTACGACCGTGAGGGTCGCCTTCCTTGGGTCATTCGCATGATGGACACGCTTTTGAGACGGTACGGCGCCCCGACTTGTCATGATTTACTCGCCCCCCGGCGCTGCTCTGGTAGACGCGGGCCGTCGCCGCGCGGTTCTCCTCCGGCCCGGTGTCGACGTATCTGACACGGTGTCAGATGTCCAGTGGTTGAGGTAGGTCAGGAGTTCAAGTAGGTGAGGACCGCCAGGACGCGGCGGTGGTCGCCGTCGCTCGGGGAGAGCCCGAGCTTGAGGAAGATGTTGCTGACGTGCTTCTCCACGGCCCCGTCGCTCACCACCAGCTGCCGGGCGATCGCCGAGTTGGTCCGGCCCTCGGCCATCAGGCCCAGCACCTCCCGCTCCCGCGGGGTGAGCCCCGCGAGCACGTCCTGCTTGCGGGAGCGCCCGAGCAGCTGCGCGACGACCTCGGGGTCCAGGGCCGTACCGCCCTCGGCCACCCGCACCACCGCGTCCACGAACTCTCGCACCTCCGCCACGCGGTCCTTCAGCAGATAGCCGACGCCGCGACTGGAACCGGCCAGCAGTTCGGTGGCGTACCGCTCCTCCACGTACTGCGACAGAACGAGTACCCCGAGTCCTGGATGTGACTTCCGCAGCTGCACGGCCGCCCGGACCCCCTCGTCCGTGTGCGTCGGCGGCATCCGCACGTCCGCCACCACCACATCGGGCAGCTCACCCTGCGCGTCCAGCTCGGTGATCGTCTTGATCAGCGCCTCCCCGTCCCCGACCCCGGCGACGACGTCGTGCCCGCGGTCGGTCAGCAACCGGGTCAGGCCCTCCCGCAGCAGCACCGAATCCTCGGCGATGACCACCCGCACCCTGTCCTCCACGATCTTCGGCCCCCCAAGCCCATCCACCCCTACGACAAGGCCCAGCATCCCAGCATTCACCCTCCCCCGGGCCCGACCGGCCCGAATCATCCCCAACGCGACCACGAGGGGGCCGAATCCGGCCTTGCGCGAGGCTTGTTGTCGAGGGTGGGTTCCGGGGGAGGGGTCCGGAGGAGGGGGATGCCCACCGACGCATCAGAACGCCGGCCCAGGCCTTTTCAGCCCGTCCGGCGTTTGAGGACGAGGCCCCTTAAGGGCCGATCGGGGGTCCAGGGGGCGGAGCCCCTTGGAACGGCGGGGTCGAAGGGGCGGCAGCCCCTGGGGATGGGACGGGTAGGGGCGGCGGGGGCGGAAAAACACCCCGCCGCCCACCCCACCCGACGCTCAAAGAACCGCCCGCTCCCCCCGCCAAGGCAACTCCGCAGTCACCCGAGTAGGCCCCCCCACAGGCGAATCCACCACCAGAATCCCATCCACCGCATCCAACCGCTCCGCGAGCCCGGCCAACCCCGACCCCCCGGAGGTATCCGCACCCCCCACCCCGTCATCCACCACCTGAAGCATCAGCCGGTCCTCCACCCGCCACACATCCACCCCCGCCCACGACGCCCGAGCATGCTTGCTGATGTTCTGCAACAGCTCCGACACCGTGAAGTACGCGATCCCCTCGATCGCCGGCGCCGGCCGCGACGGCAGATCCACCTCCACCTGCACCGGCACCGCACACCGCGAGGCCACCGCGGACAGAGCCGCATCCAGCCCCCGGTCCGTCAGCACCGCCGGATGGATCCCCCGAGCCAGATCCCGCAGCTCCTGAAGCGCTGTCTTCACCTCACCGTGCGCGTCGTCCACCATCCGCGCCGCCGCCTGCGGATCCTCCACCAGCTTCTCCTTCGCCAGCCCGAGATCCATCGCCAGCGCCACCAGCCGCGCCTGCGCCCCGTCGTGCAGATCCCGCTCGATCCGCCGCCGGTCGGCCGCCGCGGTGTCGACCACGACCCCCCGGTCGGACTCCAGCTCCACGACCCGCGCCGACAGCCGCGTGGGCCCGAGCAGCCCGTGCACCATCAACCGGTCCACCATCGTCAGCGCCCGCACGATCCACGGCGTGGCCAGCGTGAACAACAGCCCCACCATCGCCGTGACGGTGATCTCGAACGGGTTGTCCAGGTAGATGTGGTGCCCCTGGTCGCCGTAGATCTGAAGCCCGTCCTGCCCGGCGTACATCGGGAAGACCCAGAACCACAGCGGATACGTCAGCAGCGCCCAGCCGCACGCCCAGAAGTTCACGGCGACGACGAAGGAGAACACCGACCACGGCAGGTAGAGCAGCGCGTACAGGAGCGTCCGCCAGGAGGTGCCGCTCTTGAGGACGGCCCCCATCCAGGCCGGCGCGCCCCGCTTCTTCGTCCGCAGCGGCTCGGGGTCGGCCACGTCCAGGCGCAGCAGCCCCCGCGCCCGGGCCCGCTCCATCGCCCCGAAGCCCCTGAGGCCGGCCAGCCCCACCGCCAGCAACGGGATTCCGACGAACGTCACGAGCAGGCCCGCCCCCAGCGAGACCATCGTGACGGCATACGTGAACAGCACGACGCCGATCGGCAGACCCAGCAGCACATATCCCAGCTCGCGCCAGCTGCGCGCCTCGAACGGCGCCCGCAGCCCGGCGGGCAGCCGGTGCCGCCGCGCACCTTGGGAAAGCCCGAGCTCGCTGTCGTACCCGTAGCCCTGTCCGTAGTCCGTGGCCATCGGCGTCGTCCTTCTCCTCGTCCCTGCGGCGGTGTCGGCGTGTCCTCGTCACGAGTCCCGGTCCCGGTCCCCGGTTCCTCGTACGGAGGCCCCGCGATCGTGCTGCCCGGTCCCTCGTACCGCGGCTGTGCCGTCGTACCTCCACCCTCCTCGGCCACGGCCGCCCGGACCATGGAGTCCGTCGGCCTCTTGGAAGGGGGGTTTTCCCTACCCCTTCCGCCCGGCGTACGGCCATCCGCTCACGGCGTCCCCGACCGGTCCCGCCAGGGCAGCTCCGCCGTGACCATCGTCGGGCCGCCCGGGGGCGAGTCGATGACGAACAGCCCGTCCACGGCGTTCAGCCGCTCGGCCAGCCCCCGCATACCGGTACCGCCGTCGAGACTCGCGCCGCCGCGCCCGTCGTCCCACACCTGGATCAGCAGCCGGTCGTCCGCCCGCCACACGTCCACCGACGCGGACCGCGCCCCGCTGTGCTTGCTGATGTTCTGGAGCAGCTCCGAGACGGTGAAGTAGGCGATCCCCTCGATGGCCGCGACCGGCCGGGCGCCCAGATCCGCCGTCACCTTCACCGGCACCGTGCAGCGCGAGGCGACCGAGGACAGGGCGGCGTCCAGGCCGCGGTCCGTCAGGACGGCCGGATGGATGCCCCGGGCCAGGTCCCGCAGCTCCTGGAGCGCGAGTTTCACCTCGCCGTGCGCCTCCGACACCATCTCCGCCGCGGACTCGGGGTCCTCCAGCAGCTTCTCCTTGGCCAGACCCAGCCCCATGGCCAGATTCACCAGGCGGGCCTGCGCGCCGTCGTGCAGATCGCGCTCGATGCGCCGCATGTCGGCCGCGGCGGTGTCCACCACGACTCCCCGGTCCGACTCCAGCTCCGCGATACGCCGCTCCAGCTCGTCGGAGGGCGACAGCAGCCCGCGCACCATCGCCCGGTCGACGTTGGCCAGCCCCCGCGCGACGAACGGCAGCACCGGCCACAGCACGAACAGCGAGACCAGCGTGATGCTGAAGGTGAGAACACCCCAGGGCAGGCGGATGAAGTTGTACAGCACCGTGCGCCAGCCGACCGGGTCCTTGATCCCGGACCACAGCTGCGCGAAGAAACCGTTCCGGCCGCCGCGCCACGGCAACGGGCTCGGCTCGTCGATCCGCACCCCGAGCAGCGCCCGGGCCCGCGCCCGCTCCAGCTTGCCCAGCTGCCGGGCGCCCAGCAGCCCCGCCGCGAGCATCGGGAAACCGATCACCGTGACCGTCAGCCCGAAGCCGAGGAACAGCATCGTCACGACGTAGACGAATCCGAGCAGGGCCATCGGAAGGTTCGCCAGGAGATGGGCGATCTCCTTCCAGGTGTGCCGGTCGAAGGCGAACCGGACGGGGGGCAGGCGGTCGCCGGCCGCCTCCCCGGAGGGGCTAGAGGACGGAAGACGTTCAGTCATATGGGCTAGCGTGCCGCGCCCGGGCCCGCCGCGCCATGAGGCGGGCCGCCGCGCTCGACTGGGGAAAACCCCACCATCGCCACCTGTGCCTTCTACCGATGCGTGACGGGCTGCTTACGGTCTCTTTAGCAGGGCCTAGACTCCCGTGCGTACAGATCGTCGAACACAGTCCAGGCCAGGGAGCGAGGGGACGGACGTGCCGGAACCGACCGTCGTCGCATCGACCGTCGCCGATTCCACCGTCGTCGATTCGACCGTGGTCGCGGCGGACTACTTCCAGTCGTACTCGGTCGTCGGGCTGCTCGCCGTCGTCGGCGTGCTGTTCGTGGCCGTGGCCTTCGGCGCCGGACGCCTGCTGCGGCCCGTGGTCCCCACCCCCGAGAAGCTCATGACGTACGAGTGCGGGGTCGACCCCGTCGGCGAGGGCTGGGCACACACCCAGGTCCGCTACTACGTCTACGCCTTCCTGTACGTCATCTTCGCCGTCGACTCGATCTTCCTGTTCCCCTGGGCCACGGTCTTCGCCGCTCCCGGCTACGGCGCGACCACCCTCGTCGAGATGTTCATCTTCCTCGGCTTCCTGGCCGTGGGCTTGCTGTACGCATACAAGAAGGGCGTCCTGGCATGGACGTGACGCCAGAAGCGAATTCGCCGGATGCGGCTGCGATGGATGCGGCTGGGTCGGATGCGGCCGCGTCGGACGTGGCTGGGTCGGACGTGGCTGGGTCGGGAGCGGCCGCGTCGGGAGCGGGCGGCGGGTCGGGGAGCGGTGCCGCTCAGCCCGTGCTGCTGCCGGAGCCGAAGCGGCTGGGTGCGCTCGCCCGCCTCGCCCCCGAGCCGATGAAGGTGGTCCTCAACTGGGGTCGCCGCTACTCCCTGTGGGTCTTCAACTTCGGTCTCGCCTGCTGCGCCATCGAGTTCATCGCCGCGTCGATGGCCCGCCACGACTTCATCCGCCTCGGCGTCATCCCCTTCGCGCCCGGCCCCCGCCAGGCCGACCTGATGGTCGTCTCCGGCACGGTCACCGACAAGATGGCGCCCGCCGTGAAGCGCCTGTACGAGCAGATGCCCGAACCGAAGTACGTCATCTCCTTCGGCGCCTGCTCCAACTGCGGTGGCCCGTACTGGGACTCCTACTCGGTGACGAAGGGCGTCGACCAGATCATCCCCGTCGACGTCTACGTCCCCGGCTGCCCACCCCGCCCCGAGGCGCTGCTCCAGGGCATCCTGAAACTCCAGGAGAAGATCGCCCGGGAGTCGCTGGGGGAGCGGTACGGGGTGACACGCCCTTCGACGGCCGCTCTCCAGAGCGGGTTGGTGAAGGGGCCGGGGACCGCCGGAGCCGCTGGTACCGAGGGGGCCGAGCGATGACCGAGGCCGGCTGGCTGCCCACCCCCGTCGAGGAACTCTTCGGTCCCGAGGCCACGGCCGAGGAGTCCTACGCCGTCCTCACCGTCGACGTCCCGCCCGCCTCCTGGCTCGCGGCGCTGGAGACGGCCCGCGACCGCCTCGGCTGTACCTACTTCGACTGGCTGAGCGCGGTCGACGAACCGGGCACGGGCTTCCGCGTGGCCGCACACCTGGTCGCTCTCTCCCCGGTACGGCGCCTCCTCCTGCGTACGACGGTCTCCCACGAAGCCCCCTCCCTGCCGAGCGCGGTCGGCGTGTTCGCGGGCGCCGCCTGGCACGAACGCGAGACCCACGAAATGTTCGGCGTCGTCTTCGAGGGCCACCCGGCCCTGGACCTCCTCCTCCTCCCCGAGGGCTTCGAAGGCCACCCCCTCCGCAAGGACTTCGTCCTCGCCGCCCGCGTCGCCAAGGCCTGGCCGGGCGCCAAGGAACCCGGCGAGTCGGAACACGGCGGCCCCAAGCGCCGCCAAATGCTCCCCCCGGGCGTCCCCGACCCCAACGAATGGGGCCCTCAGAAAGGCCAACTCCCCCCAGCCCCGACCCGCCCGACCCGCGGCCCCGCCCGCCCAGCCGCAGAACGCCCACCCCGCCGAACCCGCACCACCTCCGAGGGATCGTCAAGCCAGGCGGAGGCGCCCGCGGGGGCCGACGCTCCGGCCGCCCCGACCGGCCCGCGTCGTGCGCGCTCGGCGTCCGAGGGATCGGCGAGCCAGCAGGCCGACGTCGATGCGGGCACTGGCACTGGTGCGGGTACGGGCGCGTCCCGTCGTGCACGCGGCGTGGGCGAAGGCTCGGCGTCGCAGCGTGCGGAGGGCGCGGAGGGCGGGGGCGTGAAGGGTGCGGAGCCGACAGCGGAACCGACGGGGGGCGCAGGGCAGGACGACCCACCGGCGGCCTCCGGCAGCCCGACCGCTGCGGAGAGCCCCGCGAGTCCGGCCGCTCCGGCCGGCCCGCGTCGTGCGCGCAGCGCTTCGGCGGGCTCTGCCTCGCAGCGCGCCCAGACACCCCCGGCCGAGGACACCCCCTCCCGTACCTCCACCACCCCCCGCAGTACGGACGCCCCTTGGCACCACGCCCGCCCCGCTTTCGACGAGCCCGAACCGGCCTCCGAACCAGCGGCCGGCCCCGAGCCGACCCCGAAACGGCAGGGCGACGCCGACCCGGCTCCGAAGCCTCCGACTGACACCGAACCAAACCCGAAACCGTCGGCCGATGCCGATGCCGATGCCGATGCCGATGCCGATACCGGCACCGACTCAGGCTCCGGCTCCGGTACGGAGAGCCGCGCGACCCCCGAGACACCTGACAACCCCGCAGGAGGCCCGCAGTGAACGACGCTCTCGACGTCGCCCTGCGACTCCTGATCGTCTTCGTCGTCTTCCTCACCTTCCCCCTGATCATCGGCCAGACCGAACACAAGGTCATGGCCCACATGCAGGGCCGCCTCGGTCCGATGTACGCCGGCGGCTTCCACGGCTGGGCCCAACTCGTCGCCGACGGAGTGAAGTTCGCGCAGAAGGAGGACATCGTCCCCGCGGGCGCTGACCGCCGCATCTTCCAACTCGCTCCCGCCGTGGCCCTCCTGCCCTACCTCCTGGTCCTCCTCGCGATCCCCATCGGCCCCGGCGAGGGCGCCGTCGGCGAGGTCGTCGACGCGGGGATCTTCTTCGTCCTGGCCGTGATGGGCGTGGGCGTCCTCGGCTCGCTCATGGCCGGCTGGGCCTCCGCCAACAAGTTCTCCCTCCTCGGCGGCCTCCGCACCGCCGCCCAACTGCTCGCCTACGAACTCCCGATGCTGCTCACCGCCGCCTCGGTGGCGATGGCGGCCGGGACGGTGTCGATCCCGGGCATCCTCGACGCCTTCGAGTGGTGGTGGCTGCCCTGGCAGATCGTCGGCGCGATCGTCTTCTTCGTGGCGGGCCTCGCCGAACTCCAGCGGCCCCCCTTCGACATGCCGGTCGCCGACTCGGAGATCATCTTCGGCGCCTACACCGAGTACACCGGCCTGCGCTTCGCCCTCTTCCTCCTCGCCGAATACGCCGGGATCGTCGTCCTGTGCGGCCTGACCACCGTCCTCTTCCTGGGAGGCTGGCACGGGCCCTGGGGTGCCGACGGTCTGGGCTGGGTCTGGACCCTCCTGAAGGCCGCGATCCTCGCCTTCCTCGTCATCTGGCTCCGCGTCACCTACCCCCGCCTGCGCGAGGACCAGTTGCAGAAGCTCTCCTGGACCCTCCTCGTCCCCCTTTCTCTCGCCCAGATCGCCCTCACCGGCATCGTCAAGGTGGTGATCCAGTAACCATGGCCGCGCCTCTCCCGCCCTCCCGGCCCCGCATTCCCGGCTCGGGCCTCGCCAAGGGCCTGGCCGTCACCCTCCGTACGATGACGCGGAAGACCGTCACCGAGCAGTACCCGGACGTCCAGCCCGACCTTCCGCCCCGTACCCGCGGTGTGATCGGCCTGTTCGAGGAGAACTGCACGGTCTGCATGCTGTGCGCCCGGGAGTGCCCGGACTGGTGCATCTACATCGACTCCCACAAGGAGACGGTCCCGGCGGCGACCCCCGGCGGCCGCGAACGCAGCCGTAACGTCCTCGACCGCTTCGCCATCGACTTCTCCCTGTGCATGTACTGCGGTATCTGCATCGAGGTCTGTCCTTTCGACGCTCTGTTCTGGTCTCCGGAGTTCGAGTACGCCGAGACCGACATCCGCGACCTCACCCACGAACGCGACAAGCTCCGTGAGTGGATGTGGACCGTCCCGGCCCCTCCCGCCCTCGATCCCGGCGCGGAGGAACCGAAGGAGATCGCGGCCGCCCGCAAGTCCGCCGAGAAGCTGGCAGCCCAGCAGGCCCCGCCGGTCACCGAGCCCCACGCCGACGAACAGGCCCGGGCAGCCGAGCGACCCACCCGCCCGCAGGGCGACTCCAAGCAGCAGACGGACCAGCCGCGGCCCGACCAGCCAAAGCCCGACCAGCCAAAGCTCGACGAGCCGAGGCCGGATGAACCAGGACCGGATCAGCCGAGGCCGGATCAGCCAGGACCGGATCAGGGGGGCCAGGGATGACTCTCGCAGCGACCGCCGCCCACCTCGCCACGGACACCACCGCGGCCGCCGGATCCCACGGCTTTCTCGTCACCACGGCCGCCGAGTCCCAAGGCTTTCTCTCGCCGACCGGTGTCGAGATCGCCTTCCTTCTCGTCGGCCTGGTCACCTTCGGCGCTGCCCTCGTCACCGTCACCACCAAGCAGCTGGTGCACGCCGCCCTGTGGCTCGTGGTGGCCCTCGGTGGGCTCGCCGTCGAGTACCTCCTGCTCACCGCCGAGTTCATCGCCTGGGTGCAGGTCCTCATCTACGTCGGTTCCGTCGTCGTCCTCCTTCTGTTCGGTCTGATGCTCACCAGGGCCCCGATCGGCCGGTCCCCGGACGCCGACTCCGGCAACCGGTGGGCCGCCCTCACCGTGGCCGTCGCCGCGGGTGCGGCTCTGGTCTGGGTCGTCGTGGACGCCTTCCGCACGACCTGGATCGACCTGGACGGCCCGGCCGCCGGCTCCACCGAGGCCACCGGAGCCAGCCTGTTCCAGAACTGGGTGTTGCCCTTCGAGGCCCTCTCCGTCCTCCTTCTCGCCGCCCTGGTGGGAGCGATCGTCCTCTCCCGCAAGACGAAGGCGGAGACAAGCTCTCCCCCTGTGAACTCCCGGGCTGTGACCGGTGGTTCCCCATCCGTCCCGGATTCCCGTAATTACCCGATCGGGCGAAACGAGCCGGACAAGGGAACTGCGTCGGCCGAGGAAACTGCACCGGCCGAGGGAACTGCGTCGGCCGAGCAGGAAGGCACCCGCTGATGCACCTCGCCTACCCCGCCGTACTCTCCGTCCTCCTCTTCAGCACCGGTCTGTACGGCGTGCTCGCCCGCCGCAACGCGATCCTCGTCCTGATGTCGGTCGAGTTGATGCTCAACGCGGTCAACCTCAACCTCGTCGCCTTCGACGTGTGGCTCAGCAGGGCCGCCGAGGAGACCCTGCACTCCGGGCAGGCCCTGACCCTGTTCACCATCGCCATCGCCGCCGCCGAGATCGGCATCGGCCTCGCGATCGTCCTCGCCGTGTACCGCAACCGCGGCACCTCGGACATCGACAAGCTCCGCGACTCCGCCGAGGCCCCCGAGAGCCACCCGGCCGACGGCTCCGACAGCGACGCCCCCACGGCCGATCCGGCCGCACGGACCGGGAAGGCTGAGGCCACCGCGTGACCACGACCACCCTCGCCGTCCTCGTCCCCCTCCTTCCCTTCCTGGGCGCCGGGGCCGGTCTGCTCCTGGGACGCACGGCCCCCGGCTTCGTCCGCCCGCTCGCCGTCCTCCCGACGCTCGCCTCCCTCGTCCTCGCCGCGCTGGTCGCCGTGCGCCAGGGCGGCGACCAGGCCGTGGACGCCACCACCGAACTCACGCCCACCGGCTCGGTACCGATCGAACTGGCCCTGCACATCGACGGCTTCGCCGCCCTCGTCGCCGTCCTGGTCGGCCTCGTCGCCACCTGCGTGCAGATCTACTCCACCGGCTACCTGCGCGACGACCCGCGCTACCCCTCCTACGCCGCTCTCGTCTCTCTCTTCACCTCCGCGATGCTCCTCGTCGTCTACTCCGGCGACCTGATGGTGCTGCTGGTCGGCTGGGAGATCATGGGCATCTGCTCGTACTTCCTGGTCGGCCACTACTGGGAGACTCCGGAGGCCCGCGCCGCCTCCCTCAAGGCCTTCCTGGTGACCAAGCTCGGTGACGTCCCGTTCCTGATCGGCCTGTTCGCACTGGCCACCGACGCCGGGTCCTTCCGTATCACCCGCGTCCTGGGCGCCGTCGCGAGCGGCGGACTCGACCACCCGACCCTGATCGCCCTGCTGCTCCTGGCCGGAGTGGCGGGCAAGTCGGCGCAGTTCCCGCTGCACACCTGGCTCCCCGACGCGATGGCGGGCCCCACCCCCGTCTCCGCGCTCATCCACGCCGCGACGATGGTCGCCGCCGGTGTCTACTTCGTCGCCCGTCTCCTTCCCGTCTTCGAGGCCTCCCGGGCCGCGATGGTCGTCCTCGCCGTCATGGCCGCCGTCACGATGGCCGGCTCGGCGCTCACCGCGCTCGCCCAGGACGACATCAAGCGCGTCCTCGCCTACTCGACGATCGGCCAGCTCGGCTACATGACCGGCGCCCTCGCCGTCGGCGATCGCGGGGCCGCCGTCTTCCACCTCCTCTCGCACGGCGCCTTCAAGGCGCTGCTGTTCCTCGCGGCGGGCGTGATCATCCACGCCGCCGGCACCAACTCGCTGGCCGCCATGTCCCGCATGAAGGACCTGCGCCGACGCGTGCCCGACGCCTACTGGACGATGACCGTGGCGCTCCTCGCGCTCGCCGCGATCCCGCCCTTCAGTGGCTTCTTCTCCAAGGAGTCCGTCCTCGGCGCCGCCGAGCACGTCGCCACCGGCCACACCGAGCACGCCCCCGGCGCCGCCGGCTGGACCGTCCTGGTGGCCGGCCTGTTCACCGCCCTCCTCACCGCCGCGTACGCGACACGCCTGTGGCTGCTGGCCTTCCATGGCCGGGGCGCCTCGGCCCCCGACCACGGCAGGCAGCCCCGCACCATGACCCTCGTGCTGTGGGTCCTGGCCGTCCCGTCCTTCGCCGTCGGCGGACTCGCCTACCGCGTGCT
The DNA here is from genome assembly GCF_001685355.1 of Streptomyces lincolnensis. Lineage (GTDB taxonomy): Bacteria > Actinomycetota > Actinomycetes > Streptomycetales > Streptomycetaceae > Streptomyces > Streptomyces lincolnensis. The sequence continues at coordinate 5,971,455 of NZ_CP016438.1, forward strand.
GCCCGACTGGTTCGACGGCCGTGACCTGACCCCGACCCTCACCACCTCCGTCCTCGGCACAGGTGTGGCGCTGGTCGGCGGCCTCGTCACCTACGCGGCCTGGCGGCACACCACGGCCTTGGCGGCCCGTACCCCGCTCGGCGCGGTCGCCGCCCACCCCGAGGGCGACGCCGGACTCGTCGAGGCAGAGGCCATCGCCAGCCACGCCCCCGCGTACGGAAACGTGGCGTCGGCGCCCGACCCCGCGGACCCGGGCCGCCTGCTGCTGGGCCCGTTGCACCGCCACGCGGCCGTCGGCTTCCACCTCGACGCCCTGTACGCGGCCCTGTTCGTCCGCCCGGTCCAAGCCGGAGCCACCCTCGTCCGGTTCCTCGACCGCGAGGTCGTCGAGACCTACGTACGCGGCGCGGGCGCGCTGCCCCGCCTGCTGGGGACCGCCGTACGACGTGCCCAGACGGGCAATCTCCAGACCTATGTGAGCGCGCTGCTCGCCGGCACCGTCGTCCTGGTGGTCGCCGCCGTCCTCGTCGCCACGGGAGCGTGAGCAGGCGTGATCGATATCAACGAGTCCGTGATGCAGGTCCTTCTGGCGTTCATCGTGGTCGGTCCGCTCCTCGGAGCCGTCGCCGCCCTCCTGCCCGCCCCGCCCGGGCTGAAGGGGAAGTCGCCCGAGCAGGCCGTGCTGCGGCACGGTGTGACCGTGACCGGCGCGATCCTCGTGGCCGCGATCGTCCTCGCGGTCGGCTTCGACCACGACCATCCGTCGAAGATGCAGGCCACGACCGACATCAGCTGGATCCCCGCACTCGACGTGCGCATCCACCTCGGCATCGACGGCATCTCCCTCCCCCTCCTGGTCCTGTCGGCGCTGCTGACCTTCCTCTGCGCGCTCTACTCGTACTTCAAGCTGCCCGCGGGACCGACTCCGAAGGCCTTCGTCGCACTGCTGCTCGTCCTGGAGGCCGGCACCCTCGCGACCTTCGCCGTCCTCGACCTGCTGTTGTTCTTCCTCGCCTTCGAGATGGTCCTCATCCCGATGTACTTCCTCATCGCCCGCTGGGGCGGAGAGGGGCGGACCCGGGCCGCCTGGCGGTTCATCGTCTACACGCTGCTCGGTTCGGTCGTCATGCTGCTGGGCCTGCTCCTGATCGGAATCAAGGCGGGCACGTTCGACATGGTGGCACTCGCCACTGACAACGGCCGGTCCCTGACCGCATCCGTGCAGGTCATCGCCGTTCTGGCGATCGGGATCGGGCTCGCGGTGAAGACGCCGATGTGGCCGCTGCACAGCTGGCTGCCCGACGCCCACACCGCCGCGCCGACCGTCGGCTCGGTCCTGCTGGCCGGCGTCATGCTGAAGATGGGAACGTACGGTTTCGTCCGGATTCTCCTGCCGATCGCGCCCGACGGCTTCCGTGACTTCGCGCCCTACCTCGCCGCCTTCGCCGTCGTCGGGATCATCTACGGGTCCCTGGCCTGCCTGGCCCTCGCCAAGCAGGGCGCGAAGGGCGATCTCAAGCGGCTGATCGCCTACTCCTCCGTCGGCCACATGGGCTTCGTCCTGCTCGGCATCGCGACCATGACGCCCACCGGCGTGAACGGCGCCCTGTTCGCCAACATCGCCCACGGCCTCATCACCGGCCTGCTGTTCTTCCTGGTCGGCGCGTTGAAGGACCGCACCGGCACCACCGACCTCGACGCCCTCGCCAAGGAGGCCGGCGCCGCGCTCTACGGCAAGGCGCCGCGCCTCGGCGGGCTGCTCGCCTTCGGCGCTGTCGCCTCGCTCGGCCTGCCCGGCCTCGCCGGGTTCTGGGGCGAGATGCTGGCGCTGTTCGGAGCGTTCCGGCCCGCCGACGACCTCAGCCGCCCCGCCTTCCTCACCTTCATGGCGATCGGCGCGTTCGGCACGCTGCTCACGGCCGCGTACATGCTGATCGTGGTCCGCCGCGTCTGCATGGGCGCCGTACCGCAGGAAGCCCCGAAGCTCGTCGACGTCCACGCTTACGAGTTCGCTGCCTGGACCCCGCTCGTCGCCCTCACCGTCGCCGCCGGTCTCTGGCCGAAGGCCCTGCTCGGTCTGACCGATCCGGCCGTGCAGCAGCTCCTCGCAGGAGGCACCCGATGAGCTCCCTGGCCTCTTCGGCCCAGCCGCTGGCCGCGAACCTCGTCCAGTCCGTCGACTGGCTCGCCATCGCGCCGCCCACCATCGCGGCGGTCGTCGGACTCGTCGCCCTGGTCGCCGATCTGTTCGTCGGCGACAAGAAGAAGTTCCTCCTCGGCTGGCTGTCGGTCGCGGGCCTCACCGCCGCCACGCTCATGCTGCTGCCCCTCCTGGACGGCGACCGCTCCACCTTCTGCCTGACCGGCACTCCCGACGTGTGCAGCTACACGGCCGACCGCTTCACGCTCGTCCTCCAACTCCTCGTCCTGGGCGGTGCCCTCCTCACGGCCCTGCTGTCGGTCACCGCCCTCAAGGACGCCGACAAGGGACTCCCCGAAGGGGAGTACTGGTTCCTGCTGCTGTCCTCCGCGGCCGGAGCCGCCCTCCTGCCGGCCTCCCGAGACCTGGCCACTCTGATCGTCGCCCTGGAGGTCGCCTCCCTGCCCGCCTTCGCGCTCGTCGGCCTGAGGCACGGTGACAAGAAGTCCTCAGAGGCGGCCCTGAAGTTCTTCCTGTCCTCGGTCACCGCGACCGCGGTCAGCCTCATGGGCGTCAGCTTCGTCTACGCCACCACCGGCACCCTCTACCTCACGCAGATCGCCGAACGCATCCAGGACGTCGACGGCCAGCTGCACACCCTCGCCCAGACCGGTGTGGTCCTCACCCTCATCGGCTTCGCCTTCAAGACGGCCGCCGTCCCGTTCCACTTCTGGGTGCCGGACACCTACGTGGGAGCACCCCTCCCGATCGCCGCCTATCTGTCGGTCGTCGGCAAGGCGGTCGGCTTCTCCGGCCTGATCCTTGTCACGGTCGTCGCCCTCCCGTCGTACGCCGACGTCTGGGGCCCCGCCCTCGCGGCCCTGGCCGCCCTCACCATGACCGTCGGCAACGTCGGCGCCCTCCGGCAGCAGGCCACGCGCGCGTACAGCGCCGTACGGCTGCTCGCCTGGTCGTCCGTCGGGCAGGCCGGCTACCTCCTCGTACCGATCGCCGCCGCCGCGTACTCCGACGACGCCGAGCGGTCGGTCGGCTCCACGCTCGCGTACGCCCTCATGTACGCCGCCGTGAACCTCGGCGCCTTCGCCGTGGCCGCCCTGGTGGGCCGCACGCAGCTGCTCAACCGCCTCGTCGACTACCGCGGCCTGTACGCGTCGAACCCCCTCGCGGCCCTCCTCCTGGCGTTCTTCCTGCTCTGCCTGGCAGGTCTGCCGCCGGGCATCATCGGCCTGTTCGCCAAGGTCACCGTCTTCTCCGCGGCCGTCGACGCGGGGCTGGGCTGGCTCGCCGTCGTCATGGCGGTCAACGTCGTGATCGCGCTGTTCTACTACCTCCAGTGGACGGCCCTGCTGTTCCGGGCGCCCGAGGGCGAGCCCGTGAAGCACCGTGTGCCCGCGCCCCTCACCGCCACGATCGCCCTGACCGGCGTCATTGGCATCGCCCTCTCCGGAGCGCCTCAGCTGGTCCTGCGCTTCGCCGACACCGGTCTGTTCTGAGCATCCTCGCCGGTCATCACCCGGACGGCCGACGTGGGCAGCCGTACGCACAAGGGAACTAGTGGCCCTCGCCTGGCGTTGAGCAGATCGGGAGGGTCCACTGGACGTGACGCCACGACACCAGTGACACGGCAGATCGACAAGGCAGATCAGCAAGCAAAGGGTTCCCCCTGCTGCACGACTTGGAGGGCGTACCGTGCACCGCCGGCACAACGGGCTCAGGACCGCAGTACTCCTCGGGGGACTGTCCGCACTCATCATCGTCATCGGCAGCTTGTTCGGCCGGATGGGGCTCGTAGTAGCAGTCGTGATCGCCCTGGGCACCAACGCTTACGCGTACTGGAACAGCGACAAGCTGGCTCTACGCGCGATGCGCGCCCGTCCGGTCAGCGAGTTCGAGGCGCCCGGCCTGTACCGCATGGTCCGCGAACTCTCCACCCAGGCCCGCCAGCCGATGCCCCGCCTGTACATCTCCCCGACGGAAGCGCCCAACGCCTTCGCCACCGGCCGCAACCCGCGCAACGCCGCCGTGTGCTGCACGGACGGCATCCTGCGCCTCCTGGACGAGCGCGAGCTGCGCGGAGTGATCGGCCACGAGCTCAGCCACGTCTACAACCGCGACATCCTGATCTCCTCGGTCGCGGGCGCCCTCGCCTCCGTGATCATGTTCCTGGTCAACTTCGCCTGGCTGATCCCGATCGGCCGCTCGGACGACGACGACGGCCCGGGTCTCCTCGGCATGCTGCTGATCATGATCCTGGGGCCGCTCGCGGCCAGCCTCATCCAGCTGGCCATCAGCCGCTCCAGGGAGTACGAGGCCGACGCGTCCGGCGCCCAGCTCACCGGTGACCCGCTCGCCCTCGCCAGCGCGCTGCGGAAGCTCGAAACGGGCACCAAGCAGCTTCCGTTGCCCCCCGAGCCGCGCATCGAGACCGCGAGCCACATGATGATCGCGAACCCCTTCCGCCCTGGCCAGGGACTGTCCAAAATGTTCTCGACACACCCGCCGATGGCGGAGCGCATCGCCCGGCTCGAGAAGATGGCAGGTCCCCCACAGTGAAAACCATCCTGAACCTCATATGGCTCGTCCTGAGCGGCTTCTGGCTCTTCCTCGGCTACCTGGCCGCGGGCGTGCTGCTGTGCATCACGATCATCGGCATCCCGTTCGGCGTAGCGGCCTTCCGTATCGGCGTCTACGCCCTGTGGCCCTTCGGATACACCACGGTCGAGCGCCGTGACGCGGGCGCGCCGTCCTTCGTGGTCAACGTGCTCTGGCTGGTTCTCGCCGGCTGGTGGCTGGCCATCGGCCACATCGTCACCGGCATCGTGCTGTGCGTGACGATCATCGGTATCCCGTTCGGCATCGCCAACTTCAAGCTGATTCCGGTCTCGTTGTTCCCGCTGGGACGCGAGATCGTGCCCACGGACCAGCCGTTCGCCGCGCGCTGACAGGCGGACCGTAGGGGTGGGGAAGCCGAAGTACCTGTTGCTGTCGTACGACCGACGTGCCGAGTACGAGGGCGAGGAAGGCTACGAGGAGACGTGGGCCCTGTGCCAGGACGCCGCCGACCTCTTCGCCGACCCGCCTCCCCCCACACGCGGTACGTACGAACTCCTCGGCTGTGCACCGGAGGGCCGACTGTCGGCGGCCCTCACCGGTGCGCGAGCCGAGGGTTCGGCACCGCTCGGCATCCTCACCCTGGAGATCCTCGACAAGTCCGGTACGGCGGTCGGCGAGTGGTACCTGGAGGACGCGCGCGTCCTGGGCGACCGCGCCTGTGCCCGTGATCTGACGCTGCGGGACATCACGGTCGAGGCCATCGAGTCCGACGACAATTCCTGGGGATACCCGCAGTGTCCTCCACTGTCCCCGGGCTACCGACTGCTCGACGCCACCGGCGAACGGCTCGGCACCTGCCGAGACCTGGCCCGCATCGGCCTGGACGGGGACGAACCCCTGGAACCCCCGCTGCGGCTGCTGGGCTGCGCACCCCGAGGCACCCTGCGTGCGGCGCTGGACAGCGGTGAGGAGGACCTCGGCCACGCGAAGGTCGTGCGCGTCGACTCCTCCGGCCGCCCCGTGCAGGCCGCCGCCGAGGGCGAGGTGCGGGCATGGATACCCTCCGCCCGCGGCTCGGGTCTGGTCGATCTCACTCTCGACCTGTGGTCGGAGCGGCCGCCTCTCGCGGCGCGGGAGGTATGGGAGCTGTGGGGGGAGGGCCGGCCGACCGAGCCCAACCGTTGGGCGCGGATCGACACCGCCGCGCGCGACTTCTGGCTGGACACCGCCAGGGAGAACCACCCCCACGGTGGTCCGGATCGGCCCGCCGGCACGACCTACCACCTCGACGGCCGTCACATCACCGACCGCCCCGGCTTCTTCTGTGCCCTCGGAGAGGCGGTCAATGGCCCCGGCGGCTACTTCGGCTGGGGCCTCGACGCCCTGGCGGACTGCCTCTGCGGTCGCTGGGGCGCCACACCGCCGCTCACCCTCGTCTGGCACGACGCCGATGTGGCCCGAGCCTGCTTGGACGCCCCGGCTGCCACTGCGACAGCTGCCGCTTCCACTCCTGCCACCGCTGGGCAGGCGGGCCACGGTCGCTCGCTGGTTTTCGAGGAACTCCTCGCGTTCCTGGCCGAGAAGAACGTCGAGGTCCGCCTCGCCTGACACCTTGCGCCGACGCAGTTGTCCACAGGCAGGATCCGTGGCATGCCGAGGTTGTCCACAGGCCCGAGCGATTGTCGGTGGCACCTTGCATCATGAATGCATGACCGAGAGCGAGCAGTTGCTGACACAGGTGGCGGCCAAGGCGCGCAACACCCGTCCCTGGGGCTGGACTTCACTCCCCGAGCCGGTGGACACCACCACCCTGGCCCGCGCCGAGTCCGCCCTGGGCTTCCCTCTGCCCGCGCTCCTCGCCGAGCTCTACGTCCGGATAGGAGACGGCGGATTCGGCCCGGAGTACGGCCTGCTGCCCCTGCTGGACAGTCTCCCCTCCGGTGAGCCCGCCGCCGTGGCGCAGTACCTCGCCAACCGCGAGAGCGGCCGCAAGGACCCCGACTGGCCCTGGCCCGCGGGTGTGTTGCCGATATCCCACTGGGGCTGCGCCATGTACGCGTGCGTCGACTGCCACAGCCCGCGCAACCCCGTCCTACTTTTCGAGCCGAACGCCGACGACGCCGACCACGCCTGGTTCGTGGACGCCCCCACCCTCGCGGACTGGCTCCGCACCTGGACGGACGGCACCGGTTGGTACGAGGAGACGAACGAGGACCTGGAAATGGCTCCGTGGACCGACTTCCGCATACGTACGGCGTTCACGCAGGCGTCCTGACACAAGCACGACCACCGCCCCGACGCTCCTCAGCCGGGTTGGCCCTTCCGCCCTGCCAACCTCCGCCGCACCACATAAGCCACCACACCCACACCCACACCCACACCCAGAACCCCAGCCCCCACGACCACCGAGACCCCTGGCAGCGCGCATGCCAGGACCACGCAGCCGAGCAGACCCACCGCCGGCACCACCCGGGCAGCGGGAGCCATGCCGGCACCGATCATCGAACCCGGCCCGATGACCACGGCGTCGCCCACGCCCAGGGTGCGCCGCAGTTCTGCGCCGGAAGGTGTCATGCGGCGCACGTCACTGATCGCTGCAACCGGTGAGTGCGGCCGTGTCGTCCTCTTCATCAACACGGGACGAACACTCACCCGTAGCGCCACGCACCAACACCGCCGGTGGCGACCAAGATCACAGGCTTGGGACGGCACGGGCACAGCTCGGAAGGGCAGGTTCACGGCATGAGCATCATCAGCTGGATCATCCTCGGCCTCTTGGCCGGAGCCATCGCCAAGTTCCTGCTGCCGGGACGTGACCCGGGCGGCTTCATCGGTACGACCCTGATCGGCGTCGCGGGCGCGTTCACCGGTGGCTGGATATCGGCCCGCTGGCTGGACCACCCGATCTCCCAGAGCTTCTACGACGGTGCCACCTGGGCGGCGGCGATCGGCGGCTCGTTCGTCCTGCTGGTGGCCTATCGCATCCTGTTCGGCAACTCACGCAACTGAGCACCCCGACCCCCGAACCGCAGCCAGCAGTACGGAGGGGCGGGCACCCGGTCACCTCCGGGTCCCCGCCCCTCCCAGCGGCCCAGCGCTTCTTCCGGGCACCACGTTCCAGCTACCGGTAGTTCACGAACTGCAACGCGAAGTCGAAGTCCTTGCCCTTCAGCAGGGCGATGACGGCCTGGAGGTCGTCGCGGCTCTTGGAGCTGACCCGCAGCTCGTCACCCTGCACCTGGGCCTTGATGCCCTTGGGACCCTCATCCCGGATGATCTTCGCCACCTTCTTCGCGTTGTCCTGGGAGATGCCCTCCTCGATCGACGCGAAGATCTTGTACTCCTTGCCGGACAGCTGCGGCTCACCGGCGTCCAGCGCCTTCAGCGAGATCCCGCGCTTGATCAGCTTGGACTGGAAGACGTCGAGGACGGCCTTCACCCGGTCCTCGGAGTTCGCCTCCATCAGGATCTTGTCGCCGGACCACGAGATCGAGGCACCCACACCCTTGAAGTCGTAGCGCTGCGAGATCTCCTTGGCGGCCTGGTTGAGGGCGTTGTCGACCTCCTGCCGCTCGACCTTCGAGACGATGTCGAAACTGGAGTCGGCCATGTCCTGTGGCTCCTTGTATCGGGTGCGTATCGGCGTGCGTACGGGTCCGTATCGGCGTGCGTGGGGGCGGCCGCCGAGCCCGGCACTACCCGGGCCGCATCCGGACAAGCCTAGCCACCCCCTGCCCCCCGAGCGCAGATCAATCGGGTGGCGAAGCACCCCTCCCTATCGGGTATTGTTTACGTCGTTGCCACAGAGGCCCGCCGAAAAGCGGTTCGAAGGGCAACAACCCCCGGCGGTGTGCCCGAGCGGCCAAAGGGAGCAGACTGTAAATCTGCCGGCTCAGCCTTCCCAGGTTCGAATCCTGGCGCCGCCACTTTGGGGAAGACCCCCTCCCTCTGCGGAAACGCAGGGGGAGGGGGTCTCTTCGTGTGTGGCCTATGTGGCCCATGCGGCGTACGGGTCGGCCGCTCCCGGGTCCGTGCGGGGCACACTGTCCCCATGTCCACGCGCCGCAGACACTGCCCCGAATGCCGCCGCGAGATCGCCGTCGTCGCCGGTCGCTTCGCTCGCCATGATCCGCCCGGCGCGCGGGGGAGCGGAGACCTGGTCTCGTGTCCCGGGTCCCGCAGGCAGGCGGAACTCGGGGCCGCGCAACCGGCGCTGGACGGGTATGTCGTCCCCGAGTTCCCCGGGCAACTGCCCCTGTTTTAAAGGGATCGGAAGGACCAGAAGGGACCAGAAGGGATTCAGAGGCGCGGCAAGGAACACACCGACAAGAAACTCACGCGTCGGAAGCCGCAGCCCGCACATCCATCCGCGTCACCAGCCCGTCTCCGCCGAACCGGTACACGTGCTCGACCGTCCCGGCCCAGTGATCGTCCTCCGCGTCCCGCATTCCCAGCCGGACGGTGGCCACCACCGCGTCGCCGTCGTCGGGCCGTAGCGCCTCCAGTCGCACGAGGGGATGCCCGGCCGCGAACTGACGGGCCCAGTAGGCCCGTACCGCCTCGCGGCCGTGGAGCCGGACTCCGTCCAGGACGTTCGGCCAGTCCACGTCGGGAGCCAGGCAGTGCGGGACGAAGGTGTCGCGCTCGTCGGTGGAGAAGACCTCGTACATGCGCCGCAGCAGCGCCTCTCGCGCGGCCGGAACCCCCTCGGCGGCCAACGTCAGTTTCCCGCCACCGACTTGACCGCCACCGAGACCGGCGTCGACCCGCTCACCAGCTCCAGGACCAGCCCGGCCGTCGCGGGCGTGTCCAGCAACTCCACCAGTACGGCCGCCACGTCGTCGCGAGGGATGGGGCCGCGGCCCGTGTGCGCCTCCAGACGGACGAGGCCCTGGCCGGCGTCGTCCGTCAGGGCGCCGGGGCGCAGGATCGTCCAGTCCAGGGCGTCCAGGCCCCTCACGTACGCGTCGGCCTCGCCCTTGGCCCGCAGATAGACGTCGAAGATCTCGCGGCCCTCGTGCTTCGGGTCCGCGCCCATGGAGGACACGACCAGGAAGCGCCGTACGCCCGCCCGTACCGCCGCGTCCGCGAAGAGCACCGCCGCGGCCTTGTCCACCGTGTCCTTGCGGGCCGCGCCGCTGCCCGGACCGGCACCCGCGGCGAACACCGCCGCGTCCGCGCCCCGCAGTCGCTCCGCGACCTCCTCGACCGAGGCCGACTCCAGGTCGAGCAGCACCGGTTCGGCACCGACCTCCCGGAGGTCGTCGCCCTGTTCGGCGCGGCGGATGATCCCCGCGACCTCGTCCCCGCGCGCGGCGAGCAGCCGCTCCAGCCGCAGCGCGATCTGACCATGACCACCAGCGATGACAATGCGCATGCCTTCGACCGTACGCCCGGCCGACCGCATCCGCCGCACAACTCCGGCCACGCCTCACAGGCGCAGCCCAAGACCGCGAGCTACGACACCTGGCCCCGCCCTTGCCTGGGCAACCCCAACTCGGCCGCCACAGCGGAGTCGCAGTACTCCCGCACCGCGCTGGTCCGCGCCACCACGCGCCCTCGGTGCACCACGATCCGGCTGTACGCCAGGGACAGCGCCCCCGCCAGCCGGTCACCGCGTACGGCCAGCAGTTCGGCCGGGAAGCCCGCCTCTACGCGGACCTCCGGCAGGCCCAGGACGGCGCGCGCCGAGGCGCTCACCGCGTCGTAGGCGTCCTCGGGACGCAGGCCGTGGCGGGAGGCCAGCAGGTAGGCCGCCTCCAGGGGGTCCCCGCGACCCACGGGATTGGAGACGTCCCGCAGGGCGCCGCTCCCGGCGGCCACCCGCACACCGGCCGCGCGCAACAGCCGTACCGGAGCCGTGTCCCGGCGTTCGACGCCGCCGCAGCCGCCCTGGGGCACGCACACCACGGTGACGCCGGCGGCGGCGAACTGGTCGGCGGTGCGGGAGGCCACCTCGGTGGGCAGACGGCCGAGACCGCCGCACGGGGCGAGCGTCACACCGGGACGCAGCCCCCCGGCCATCGCCGCGATCCGGGCCAGCCGGGCCGGCTCGGTGGCGTCGGTGTGCAGGTCGACGGGGCAGCCGTGCTCGGAGGCGACCTCCAGGACCGCCTGCACATAGCCCGTCGGGTCAGGGTCCAGATCCGGGCACCCGCCCACCACGGACGCACCCATCTTCACCGCGTCCCGCAGTATCGCGAGCCCGTCGGCACCGGCCACCCCGGTCAGCATCCTCGGCACCGCCACCGTCGTCAGCTCCGTGAGCCCGCGCAGAGAACGCCGCGCCTGGAGGACGGCGGCCAGCGCGCCGAGCCCCTGGACGTCGCCCACCCGCACATGGGCGCGCACGGCGGTCGCCCCGTGGCCGAGCTGGAGCAGGGCGGCCTCCGTGGCCCTGCGCTGGACGTCCCTGGGGTCGTAGGAGACCGGTCCGTCCTCGTCGGCCGACAGGGCGGTGTCACCGTGCGTGTGCGGCTCGGCCGGAGCCGGCAGGAGCAGATAGCCGCCGAGGTCCACCCGCGCGCCGCACGCGCGCGTGCCGCCCGCCGCGAGACTCCCGGCCGTCCCGACGGCCTCGATGCGCCCACCGCTCAGCCGTACGTCCACGGTCCGGCCGTCGGTGAGCCGCGCCCCGCAGAGCAGCAGCCCGGCCCCCTCGGACCGCCCCGACGAGGAGTCGGAAGAAGAACCGGACGAGGAACCGGAGGAGGAGTGGGGCGGCTGCGGCTGACTGTCGGGCATCGCGCTCCAGAGGCTCGGGGGCTGCGCAAGCTCGGAGACCGCGCAAAGGGGACACAAGATCACGCAGAGTGAGTCGAGCCTAGGGTGGCGCCACGCTCACGACAGGGAGGAGCGCAATAGTCGTACCGGTGTGGTCCGCCGTGCGGGAGAGGCCTCCGTGGCCGGTGGGAGAGGCGCGGATCAGGGCTGGACGAGGGCCGCGAAACGGATTTGGGTGAACGGCGGCGGACCGTGTAATGTCTTCATCGCTCGCCCCAATAGCTCAGTCGGTAGAGCGTCTCCATGGTAAGGAGAAGGTCTACGGTTCGATTCCGTATTGGGGCTCTGGTGTGAGAGGTCCCCGCCGCGAGGCGGGGCCCGATCGCATCACAGCGGTGTAGCTCAGTCGGTAGAGCAAGCGGCTCATAATCGCTGTGTCACCGGTTCAAGTCCGGTCACCGCTACTGACAGTAGCCGATTGTGGGGTCGGTCCTTCGATCGGCTACTCTTCTGTGCGTTAATCGTTCAACTGTCCCATCCGTTCGTCAAGGAGCACTCCTGTGGCTGCCACCGACGTCCGCCCGAAGATCACGCTGGCCTGCGTGGAGTGCAAGGAGCGGAACTACATCACCAAGAAGAACCGGCGTAACAACCCGGACCGACTGGAGATGAAGAAGCACTGCCCGCGTTGCAAGGCGCACACCGCGCACCGCGAAACGCGATAAAACAGGCTCGTACTCGAGGCCGCCCCCGCAGTTCGGGGGGCGGCCTCGCGTCGTTTCGACCGCTTCAGCGAACGTTCGTTATCGACACCAGGAGGTACCGGGCCCATGGCGCTCGACCAGTCCTTCGTGGGGCGGACCTACCCGCCCACCGACCCCTATGAGGTGGGCCGGGAGAAGATCCGTGAGTTCGCGGAGGCCGTGGGGGACGCGAACCCGGCGTACACGGACCCCGATGCCGCCAAGGCGCTCGGTCACCCCGATGTGATCGCTCCGCCGACCTTCGTCTTCGCGATCACCTTCAAGGCGGCCGGCCAGGTCATCCAGGACCCGCAACTCGGCCTGGACTACAGCCGCGTGGTGCACGGCGACCAGAAGTTCTCCTACGTCCGCCCGGTGCGCGCGGGCGACCGCCTCACCGTCACCTCGACCATCGAGGCCATCAAGTCCCTGGCGGGCAACGACATCCTGGACATCCGCGGCGAGGTCCACGACGAGGCCGGCGAGCACGTCGTGACCGCCTGGACCAAGCTGGTCGCCCGCGCGGCCGAGGAGGCGTGAGCGATCCCATGACGGCGAAGATCTCCTACTCCGACGTCGAGGTCGGCACCGAACTGCCCGCCCAGACCTTCACCGTGACCCGCGCCACCCTCGTCCGGTACGCGGGCGCCTCCGGTGACTTCAACCCGATCCACTGGAACGAGAAGTTCGCCAGGGAAGTGGGTCTCCCGGACGTCATCGCCCACGGCATGTTCACCATGGCCGAGGCGATCCGCGTGGTCACCGACTGGACCGGCGACCCGGGCGCCGTCGTCGAGTACGGCGTCCGCTTCACCAAGCCCGTCGTCGTCCCGAACGACGACGAGGGCGCCACCGTCGAGGTGAGCGGCAAGATCGGCGCCAAGCTCGACGACCACACGGTTCGCGTCGACCTCACGGCCACCAGCGCGGGCCAGAAGATCCTGGGCATGTCCCGAGCGGTCGTCCGGCTGGCCTGACCGCCACACAAGGATTCGACGTAAGGGGCGCCCTCAATAGAGGGCGCCCCTTACGCGCCTTCCCGTACACCGGAACTCGGTGGCCGCCAGCGAGCCCCTTGACGGAGTTAGTGATTGAGTACTAACTTCCTCGCATGGTCAGGATGAGCGCAGAGGAGAGGCGCGAGAGCGTCATCGACGCGGCGATGAGGGAGTTCGCCCGCGGCGGTTACCACGGGACCTCGACCGAGGTGATCGCCAAGCGCGTCGGTGTCTCGCAGCCGTATCTCTTCCGGCTCTTCCCGGGCAAGAAGGCGATCTTCCTCGCCGCTGCAGGGCGCTGCGTGGAGGAGACCATCCGCATCTTCGCGGAGGCCGCCGCGGGGCTGGAGGGCGAAGAGGCCCTGCACGCCATGGCGAACGCGTACACCAAGGTCATCGCCGAGCGGCCCCAGCTGCTGATGATGCAGATGCAGATGTACGTCGCGGTGGGGGCCGCCGAGCAGGACGGCGACAGCGAGTTCGGCGAGGAGGTGCGCAGGGGCTGGATGCGGTTGTGGGACACCGTCCACCTGCCGCTCGGCGCCGACATCGACGACACGACGACCTTCCTGGCGTACGGCATGCTCGTCAACTGCCTGGTGGCCATGGGGTTTCCGCCTGAGCACCGGGTCTGGGAGGGGCTGTACCCGTCGGCGCGCATCAAGGGCCGACTGGAGAAGTAACGACAGCAGGCATCACCCAAGGCGCTTCTCCATGACATTCTCCGTGATCGCGAAACTTAGTGACCAATAACTAATTAACTCATCAACTGTTCGACTGTTGGGGGAGCGATGACACAGCAAGTCGCACGGACCGCACGTCACGGGGGAGCCGTCTGGGCCCTCGTCATCACCAGCGTCGCCGGATTCATGGCGGCGCTCGACAACCTCGTCGTCACCACGGCGCTGCCCGCCATCCGCGAGGACCTCGGCGGGGACCTGCACGACCTGGAATGGACGGTGAGCGCGTACACCCTCACCTTCGCCGTCCTCCTCATGACCGGCGCGGCACTGGGCGACCGCTTCGGCTGTCGCAGACTCTTCCTCGTGGGCCTGACGGTCTTCACCGGAGCGTCGGCCGCCGCGGCCCTGGCGCCGGGCATCGACAGCCTCATAGCCGCCCGAGCGGTCCAGGGCGTGGGGGCGGCCATCATGATGCCCCTGACCCTCACCCTCCTCACGGCGGCCGTTCCCGCCGCCAAGCGCGGGATGGCGTACGGCATCTGGGGCGCCGTCAACGGACTCGCCGTGGCCTCCGGGCCCCTCATCGGCGGCAGCCTCACCGAGCACATCTCCTGGCAGTGGATCTTCTGGCTGAACGTCCCGCTCGGCCTGATCCTCCTCCCGCTCGCCCGCCTCCGCCTCGCCGAGTCCCACGGCACCGGCGCCCGGCTCGACATCCCCGGCACCCTGCTCGCCAGCGGCGGCCTCTTCGGGATCGTCTACGGCCTGGTCCGCGGCCCCGCCGACGGCTGGACCAGCACGTTCGTCCTGCTGGCGCTGTTCACCGGGGCGGCCCTGCTCGTGGCCTTCGTCCTCTACAGCACGCGGGCCAAGTACCCCATGCTTCCGATGCGGCTCTTCCGCTCCCGTGCCTTCTCCGGGATCAACGCGGCCAGCCTGCTGATGTTCCTCGGCATGTTCGGCTCGATCTTCCTGCTCAGCCAGTACATGCAGGGCGTTCTCGGCTACTCGCCCACCGAGGCGGGGCTGCGCATGCTGCCCTGGACCGGCATGCCGATGCTCGTCGCCCCGATCGCCGGCATCCTCTCCGACCGCATCGGCGGCCGCCCCGTCGTCGCCACGGGCCTCTTCCTCCAGGCCGCGGGTCTCGGCTATATGGCCGCCGTCGTCACCACCGACGCCTCCTACGTCATCCAGCTTCCCGGCCTCATCATCAGCGGCATCGGCATGGCCCTCTTCTTCGCCCCCGCCTCCAACCTCGTCATGTCCAGCGTCGTCCCCGCCGAACAGGGCATCGCCTCCGGCGCCAACAACGCCCTCCGCGAGGTCGGAGGCGCCCTCGGTATCGCCGTCATGGCCTCCATCTTCTCCGCGCAAGGTGGTTACGAGACGGGTCAGTCCTTCGTCGACGGGTTGCGTCCCGCGCTCGTCACTGGCAGCGCGGTGGTGGGTGTCGCGGGGGTTGCGGCCCTCCTCATCCCCTCCCGGAAGCGGAGTGTTCCCACCGGGGGGCCGGTCCCTGCCCCCGAGTCCCCCCGGTCCCTGGAAACGATCGCCGGCTGAACGTCGGGTCGTGTGTCGTCTGCGGGTGCGTGGGGGCTGGTCGCGCAGTTCCCCGCGCCCCTAAAAGAAGGCGCCCGCAGTCGCCGTGGGGTGGGCTGTGCGGGTTTCGCCGTCTGGGGTGCCTTGTTCGGTCGTATGGCGGGTGCGGGTGTGTGGGGGCTGGTCGCGCAGTTCCCCGCGCCCCTTAGGTAGGGAAAGCCGCCCTCGGGCATGAGGCACCCTCCGGGCCTTGGGCGCTGTGGCCGCCCACGGCGGTAAGGGGTCGGGGCGGGGGGTGTCCGCCCGCAGCGTCCGGCGTCCAACACGCAGCACAGCTAGAAGACACAGCACCGCCGGACCGAGGACGGAGACCCCCCGCCCCGGCCCCGACCCACCCACCGGACAAGAGGCGCTACATCCGCCCCCACCGGACCCGCACAGCGCGCCGCAGGCACCCCGTACGCTTGGCCCCGTGCAGGTACGACACAACGCCCCCCTCGCCCCGCTGACCACCTTCCGCCTGGGCGGCCCCGCCACCCGGCTGGTGACCGCGACGACCGACGCGGAGGTCATCGAGACCGTCCGCGAGGCCGACAGCACAGGCACCCCCCTGCTGATCATCGGCGGCGGCTCCAACCTGGTCATCGGAGACAAGGGCTTCGGGGGCACCGCCCTGCGCATCGCCACCCGCGGCACAGAACTCACCGGCACCCACCTGGAACTGGCCGCCGGCGAGGTATGGACCGACGCGGTCGCCCGCACCGTAGAGACCGGACTCGCCGGGATCGAGTGCCTCGCCGGCATCCCCGGCTCCGCGGGCGCGACCCCCATCCAGAACGTGGGAGCGTATGGCCAGGAGGTGTCCTCCACCATCACCGAGGTCATCGCCTACGACCGCCACACCGGCGAAACGCTCACCCTCACCAACGACGAGTGCGCCTTCTCCTACCGCCACAGCCGCTTCAAGGAAGACCCCACCCGCCACGTAGTCCTCCGCGTCCGCTTCGCGCTGGAGGACGCCGACGGCCTCTCCGCCCCCATCAAGTACGCCGAGACGGCAAGAGCCCTCGGCGTGGAGCCCGGCGACCGCGTCCCCCTCGCCACCGCCCGCGAGACCGTCCTGAAGCTGCGCGCAGGAAAGGGCATGGTCCTGGACCCGGAGGACCACGACACCTGGTCGGCCGGCTCCTTCTTCACCAACCCGATCCTGACGGACGAGCAGTTCACCGCATTCCGGGAACGAGTGGAGCACCACCTCGGCGCAGAGGCCGAGCCCCCCGCCTACCCCGCGGGAGAGGGCCGCACCAAGACCTCCGCGGCCTGGCTCATCGACAAGGCCGGCTTCACCAAGGGCTACGGCACCGGCCCCGCCCGCATCTCCACCAAGCACACCCTCGCCCTCACCAACCGCGGAGAGGCGACCACGGAGGACCTCCTCACCCTGGCCCGCGAGGTCGTGGCAGGGGTACGCGACACCTTCGGGGTCACGCTGGTCAACGAACCGGTGACGGTGGGCGTCAGCCTGTAGTCCGGAATCTCGAGCCTGTAGCCCGGAATCTCGTTTGCCGGGGGACCGGCGTGACCGCGACGCTGACCCCATGAAGACCAGGACCTCCGCATGCGTCTGAGCCTCACCGAGTTCAGACCCCGCACAGGCCCCCACGAACACCGGATAGTCCAGCCCCGCCACCCCCTGCGCCACACCTCGCTGAGCGCCCCGGAACCCATCGGCCTGCTCCTCGGCGACCACGACGGACTGAACCGGCTGGCCGGCCTGTGCTCCTTCGCCGCCTACTCACGCCACACGATCGTCCATGTGCCGCTGAGGGACGGGGTCCCGCCGGACGAGGGCTGGGGGCAGCGAGTCGACCTCGTCCTGGCGCACCACTCGTACGGGCTACGCCCCAGCGCCTGGCCCGCGCTGCGCCGCACGCTCAAAGCCGGCACCCCCCTGTCCGCACGGACCGACGAGGCGCGTACGGACGCGGACGCCGCGGCCTGGCTCCGGCGGAGCGAGCACGCGGACTTCCGGGACGAGCTGCGGCACGCCACCCACGCCCGCACGCTCTTCCTGTTCGGCAGCCGGGAGTCCTTCGCCCAGGTGGCCGCGACCTTCGCGTACGCGGCGGGCTGGGGACCGCGGCAGAAGGGTGTCGCCAAGGGGCACATGGCGAGGGTGACGGGCATCTGGGGACTGACGCAGCCGCCCGGCGGCGGGCACCCCTACGAGATCGAGGTCTGCTTCAAGCCCTATCCGCCCTACGCCCACTTCAAGAGACCGGGCCACTGAGCCACTCGTCCACGCCGGCCAGCAGCTTCGCCTTGGTCTCCTCCGGCGCCGCCGACGCCCGTACCGACTGCCGGGCCAGTTCGGCCAGTTCCCGGTCGGTGAAGCCGTGGTACTCGCGGGCGATGTCGTACTGGGCGGCCAGCCGTGAGCCGAAGAGCAGCGGGTCGTCCGCGCCCAGGGCCATCGGCACGCCCGCCTCGAAGAGCGTCCGCAGCGGGACGTCCTCCGGCTTCTCGTAGACTCCCAGGGCCACGTTCGACGACGGGCACACCTCGCACGTCACCCCCCGGTCCGCGAGCCGCTTGAGCAGCCGTGGATCCTCGGCCGCCCGCACGCCGTGTCCGATCCGGTGCGCGTCGAGGTCGTCGAGGCAGTCCCGTACCGACGCCGGGCCGGTCAGCTCACCGCCGTGGGGTGCGGACAGCAGCCCGCCCTCCCGGGCGATGGCGAAGGCACGGTCGAAGTCCCGCGCCATGCCCCGGCGCTCGTCGTTGGACAGCCCGAAGCCGACCACGCCCCGGTCCGCGTACCGCACCGCGAGCCGGGCCAGCGTCCGCGCGTCCAGCGGATGCTTCATCCGGTTCGCGGCCACCAGGACCCGCATCCCGAGCCCGGTCTCCCGCGAGGTCGTCTCCACGGCGTCCAGGATGATCTCCAGGGCCGGGATCAGCCCTCCGAGCCGTGGCGCGTACGACGTCGGATCGACCTGGATCTCCAGCCAGCCGGAGCCGTCCCGGACGTCCTCCTCCGCGGCCTCCTGCACAAGGCGTCGGATGTCCTCGGGCTCCCGCAGGCACGAGCGCGCCGCGTCGTACAGCCGCTGGAAGCGGAACCAGCCCCGTTCGTCCGTGGCCCGCAGGCTCGGCGGCTCCCCACTGGTGAGGGCCTCCGTCAGCGCCTCCGGCAGGCGCACGCCGTACTTGTCGGCCAGTTCCAGGACGGTCGCCGGCCGCATCGACCCGGTGAAGTGCAGGTGCAGATGGGCTTTGGGCAGCTCAGAGACATCACGTACACGCTCCATTCCAGGATCCTGCCGTACGTCACTGTCGTCCCGGAAGTGGATTCCCCGAACGTGGTCTTGATCGCACATACGACGGGGGCGGTTCCCGGTACCGGGAACCGCCCCCATGGGACAAGCGGACGTCAGCCCCGCGCCTCCGCCAGCAGCTTCTGGATCCGCGAGACACCCTCGACCAGGTCCTCGTCGCCCAGCGCGTACGACAGACGCAGATACCCCGGCGTACCGAAGGCCTCACCGGGGACGACCGCGACCTCGGCCTCCTCCAGGATCAGCGCGGCCAGCTCGACCGAGTCCTGCGGGCGGCGGCCGCGGATCTCCTTGCCGAGCAGGGCCTTCACCGAGGGGTAGGCGTAGAAGGCGCCCTCGGGCTCGGGGCAGAGCACGCCGTCGATCTCGTTGAGCATCCGCACGATGGTCTTGCGGCGGCGGTCGAAGGCCTCCCGCATCCTCGCCACGGCCTCCAGGTCACCGGAGACGGCGGCCAGGGCGGCGACCTGCGCCACGTTGGAGACGTTGGAGGTCGCGTGCGACTGGAGGTTCGTCGCGGCCTTCACGACGTCCTTCGGGCCGATGATCCAGCCGACCCGCCAGCCGGTCATGGCGTACGTCTTCGCGACGCCGTTGACCACGATGCACTTGTCGCGCAGCTCCGGCAGGATCGCGGGCAGCGAGGTGAAGGTGGCGTCGCCGTAGACCAGGTGCTCGTAGATCTCGTCGGTCATCACCCACAGGCCGTGCTCCACGGCCCAGCGGCCGATCGCCTCGGCGTCCTCGGCGCTGTAGACCGCGCCGGTCGGGTTGGAGGGGGAGACGAAGAGCACGACCTTCGTCTTCTCCGTGCGAGCCGCCTCCAGCTGCTCCACCGAGACCCGGTAGCCGGTCGTCTCGTCCGCGACGACGTCCACCGGCACACCGCCGGCCAGGCGGATCGACTCCGGGTACGTCGTCCAGTACGGCGCCGGGACGATGACCTCGTCGCCCGGGTCGAGGATCGCGGCGAAGGCCTCGTAGATGGCCTGCTTGCCGCCGTTGGTGACCAGGATCTGCGACGGGTCGACCTCGTAGTTCGAGTCGCGCAGCGTCTTCGCGGCGATCGCGGCCTTCAGCTCGGGCAGACCACCCGCCGGCGTGTAGCGGTGGTACTTCGGGTTCTTGCAGGCCTCGACGGCCGCCTCGACGATGTAGTCCGGGGTCGGGAAGTCGGGCTCACCGGCGCCGAAGCCGATCACCGGCCGCCCGGCGGCCTTCAGTGCCTTGGCCTTGGCGTCCACGGCGAGGGTGGCGGACTCGGAGATCGCGCCGACTCGGGCGGAGACCCGGCGCTCGGTGGGAGGGGTTGCAGGGCTCATGGGGCCCATCGTTTCAGACCGGAAACTTCCCCGGCACGCGGGTTTCACAGACTGAACAACCGCTGAACAACCGTCCGGATTCGGGCCTCACGCAGGGCGATCTTCCGCGGACAACGCCCCTACGGGCACTTTCTGTTCGACGGGGCGCTCGTGAGCACGTACACTCTCACCTCGTTGGCCTTCAGCGGGCTGCGCTCAACCGGTGCACACCGAGCACCCGGTCGGATGCGGTACGTTGGGGAACACACAAAGGGTCGTAGCTCAATTGGTAGAGCACTGGTCTCCAAAACCAGCGGTTGGGGGTTCAAGTCCCTCCGGCCCTGCTACACACACCTTCGCCAGGATGTGTGCGCATGTACGTACAGTAATGCAACGCCGTGCGGCTCAGACCGGGCGCGGCACGGCCACGACCCGGGAACAGGTGAGGACGAATGGCGGACGCCGTGGGCTCCATCGACACGCCTGATGCCCAGGACGAGGCGCCCGAGTCCAGTAAGAAGACTCGTAAGGGCGGCAAGCGAGCCAAGAAGGGCCCGCTCAAGCGTCTTGCGCTGTTCTACAGGCAGATCGTCGCGGAACTCCGCAAGGTGGTCTGGCCGACGCGCAGTCAGCTGACGACGTACACGACCGTCGTGATCATCTTCGTGATCGTCATGATCGGTCTGGTGACCGTGATTGACTATGGACTCGACCACGCCGCCAAGTACGTATTCGGCTGAGCACAGAGCGAAGGGCGCCGAGGGTTACCGGCGCCCCTTTTCGCATGTTCCACCCCTATGTATCCAGGAAGAAGCAGCCACCGTGTCTGACCAGAACCTGAACGACGCCGTCGAGCCGGACGAGTCCGTGTCCGTGGAAGACGAGCTCGACATCGTCGAGGGCGCCGACGAGGACCTGGACGAGGTCGAGGCTGCCGACGCCGAGGCGGGCGAGCCCGCCGAGGAAGCCGCTCTGCACGCCGAGAACGTCGAGGACGCAGACGAGTCCGCCGAGGCGGAGACCGACGCCGAGACCGAAGAAGCCGAGACCGACGCCGACGCCGAGACCGAAGAAGAGGTCGAGGAAGAGGAAGAGGCCGAGCCGGTCGACCCGATCGTCGCCCTGCGCGAGGAGCTGCGCACCCTCCCCGGCGAGTGGTACGTCATCCACACCTACGCCGGTTACGAGAACCGCGTGAAGACCAACCTCGAACAGCGTGCCGTCTCGCTGAACGTCGAGGACTTCATCTTCCAGGCCGAGGTGCCGCAGGAAGAGGTCGCGCAGATCAAGAACGGCGAGCGCAAGACCATCCGTCAGAACAAGCTCCCCGGCTACGTGCTGGTGCGCATGGACCTGACGAACGAGTCCTGGGGCGTCGTCCGTAACACGCCTGGTGTCACCGGCTTCGTGGGCAACGCCTACGACCCGTACCCGCTGACCCTGGACGAGATCGTCAAGATGCTCGCCCCGGAGGCCGAGGAGAAGGCCGCGCGTGAGGCCGCCGAAGCCGAGGGCAAGCCGGCTCCCGCCCGCAAGGTCGAGGTCCAGGTGCTGGACTTCGAGGTGGGCGACTCGGTCACCGTCACCGACGGCCCGTTCGCCACGCTCCAGGCGACCATCAACGAGATCAACGCCGACTCCAAGAAGGTCAAGGGCCTGGTGGAGATCTTCGGTCGCGAGACCCCGGTCGAGCTCAGCTTCGACCAGATCCAGAAGAACTAGCTCCTTCTGGAAGTAACGCTTCCGAGCAGGTCAGGCAAGCGGTCGCTGCTTGTCTGACCTGCTCGGTTTTTGGCCGCGCATCCATACCCGTTATCGTTGTGCGGTATGCCTGCATCCGGGACGCGACCTGGGTGAGGGCACATCCGATTCGAAAGGACCCGGAGAGCAATGCCTCCCAAGAAGAAGAAGGTCACGGGGCTCATCAAGCTCCAGATCCAGGCCGGTGCCGCCAACCCGGCTCCGCCGGTCGGCCCCGCGCTGGGTCAGCACGGCGTCAACATCATGGAGTTCTGCAAGGCCTACAACGCCGCGACCGAGTCGCAGCGTGGCTGGGTGATCCCGGTGGAGATCACGGTCTACGAGGACCGCTCCTTCACCTTCGTCACCAAGACGCCGCCGGCCGCGAAGATGATCCTCAAGGCCGCGGGCATCGAGAAGGGCTCCGGCGAGCCGCACAAGACCAAGGTCGCCAAGATCACCCAGGCGCAGGTCCGCGAGATCGCCACCACCAAGCTCCCCGACCTCAACGCCAACGACCTGGACGCCGCCGCGAAGATCATCGCCGGTACCGCGCGTTCCATGGGCGTCACGGTCGAGGGCTGAAGCCCACCTCGTAGAACCGCCGTGGCAGGGCCTGCTCGGCCCGTACCACGACTCCTCAAGCACACACAGGAGCAGTAGTGAGCAAGCGCAGCAAGTCTCTCCGCGCTGCGGACGCCAAGATCGACCGGGAGAAGCTGTACGCCCCGCTCGAGGCCGTCCGTCTCGCCAAGGAGACCTCCACGTCCAAGTTCGACGGCACCGTCGAGGTCGCCTTCCGTCTGGGTGTCGACCCGCGCAAGGCCGACCAGATGGTCCGTGGCACCGTGAACCTCCCGCACGGCACCGGTAAGACCGCCCGGGTCCTGGTCTTCGCGACCGGTGACCGTGCCGAGGCCGCTCGTGCCGCGGGCGCCGACATCGTCGGCGCCGACGAGCTCATCGACGAGGTGTCGAAGGGCCGTCTGGACTTCGACGCCGTCGTCGCCACCCCGGACCTCATGGGCAAGGTCGGCCGCCTCGGCCGTGTGCTCGGTCCCCGTGGTCTCATGCCGAACCCCAAGACCGGCACCGTCACCCCCGATGTCACCAAGGCTGTCAACGACATCAAGGGCGGCAAGATCGAGTTCCGCGTCGACAAGCACTCGAACCTGCACTTCATCATCGGCAAGACGTCGTTCGACGACACCAAGCTGGTGGAGAACTACGGCGCGGCCCTGGAGGAGATCCTCCGTCTGAAGCCGTCCGCCGCCAAGGGTCGCTACATCAAGAAGGCCGCGATCAGCACCACGATCGGCCCCGGCGTTCCGCTCGACCCGAACCGCACCCGCAACCTTCTCGTCGAGGAGGACCCGGCCGCCGTCTGACCTGGCCGGGCCTTCACGGCTCACTGAAGTCGGCCACGGGCCCCGCACCTTCCCAGGTGCGGGGCCCGTTCCCGTGTGCGGGCGGCGTGCCCTGGGTTAGCGTGCGGACACGGCAACGGCACAGGGGGACGTATGAAGTGCACGACGGGGCGGGGTGCGGTCCTCGCGATCGCGATGGCGGTCGCGCTGACGGGGACGGCCTCCTGCACCTCCTCGGAGTCCTCCGAACCGTCCGGGAAGCCCACAGGGGCGCGCAAGACTGCGTCCGCGCACCTGCCCGCGCTGAGGTCCGCCGAGCGGGCCACCGAGCGCGCCGCCTCGGCCAGGGTGCGGAGCACCACGGTCATGGGGACCCAGCTGTCCATCAGGGCGGAGGGCGTCCTCGGCTGGGGCGAGCACCTCACCGGCACCGCGACGATCACGTACACCGGCGGCACGACGGCCGAGACGATGCGCGATCTCGGCGTCACGTCGATGCGGGCCCGCTATCTGTCCGACGCCTACTACGCGCATCTGGGCGACGCGTTCGCCCGCAAGACCGGCGGTAAGCACTGGCTCAAATACGCCTACAAGGACCTCGAAGCCCTCGACGGCGGGGGCGTCGGATTCGCCGACCAGATGCGCAACACCACGCCGGACGAGTCGGTGAAGCTGCTCATGGATTCAGGGGACATACGCGAGGTCGGCGAGGAGACCGTCGACGGACAGCGCACCACGCACTACTCCGGCACCGTCCGCGTGGAGGACGTCACCGACACCCGGCTGAAGAGCCAGCTCCAGCAGGCCGGCGTCACCTCGCAGACCGTCGACATCTGGGTCGACGACCGAAACCTGCTGGTCAAGAAGGTCGAACAGGGCCGGATGGCCACCGGACGGCTGACCCAGACCGCGCACTACAGCGACTATGGCGTGAAGGTGTCGGTCGACAGACCCCCGGCCGCCGACACCCAGGACTTCCGCGACCTGCTGTCGAAGGAGAACGGCGCCACGGGTGACTCCTGAGGCTCATGGAATTCAGGAAAACGCCCGAGTCTCCTGGGATACGCTCACGGCCTTGCTGTGAATCGTCCATGTGTTCCTTGGGGGGAAACAATGGGGTCTTTCGTACGTGGTTCAGTGCGCCGTAGAGCCGCCGGCACCGGGCTCGTCGTCCTGCTCGTCGCCGCCGGGGCGGTGGGATGCGGCAAGGGGGAGCAGTCGCCGGAGATGACACCGGCGGCGGCCGTCGCCAAGGCGGCGAAGAACACGGAGGACATCACCTCCTTCCGGTACCGCATGACGGGCCGGCTGCCCGAGGAGGGCCGTATCAAGGCGGAGGCCTCGATGCGGACCAAGCCCAGCGTCGCGATGAGCATGAAGATGACGGCGCTCGACCAGGGCGAGGACGGCACCGCGGAGATCCGGCTCGTCGACAAGGCCATGTACATCGGCGGCTCGGCCGCGGCGGCCAAGGAGATGGACGGCAAGCGCTGGATCAAGTTCGACATGTCCGCGCTCGGTGAGAGCGGCCTCGGCGGCAGCGCGCCCGGCGCCGGCCAGGCCGACCAGAACCCGGCGGCCGAGTCCGCCTTCCTCACCGGCGCCGACAACATCAAGAAGGTCGGCAGCGAGACCGTCGACGGTGTGAAGACCACCCGCTACTCCGGCGTCGTCGGCCTCGCCGACCTCAAGGCCTCCCTCAAGGACGAGGACAAGAAGACCCGGGAGCAGCGCGAGAAGAGCATCAAGCAGTACGAGAAGCTCGGTGTCGACGAGCTCACCATGGACATGTGGGTCGACGGCGACGACCACACCAAGCAGTTCCGGATGCGCGGCGACGCCGACAAGGGCCCGCTCGACATGACGATCACCTTCCTCGACCTCAACGAGAAGGTGACGGTCACCGCTCCGCCGGCCAAGGAGACGATGGACCTGGCCGAGATGATGGAGCAGGCCGGCAGCTGAGCACCGTAGGACCGGATTTGCTTGACGGCGATCCGGTCACGTACTCTCCTACAGAAGCCAAAGACCGCTGGTCGTTGCCGTGTCCTCGCAGAGGGTGCGGTGGCCGAAGGATCCGCTGATATTCGCGGACGACCCGCGCAGGTGACTGTGGAAGAGCTCCTGGAGTTCGCTGCCCTCGGGTGTGCGAGTACCGGTCGAGCTATGCCCCGTGCGCCTGCGCCGGGGCGTTTCGTTTGTCCCAGCCCCTTCCGAGCGGTCGTCATCATCCCGGAAGGAGGCCGACGCTCTATGGCAAGGCCCGACAAGGCTGCCGCGGTGGCCGAGCTCGCGGAGCAGTTCCGTAGCTCGAACGCCGCCGTGCTGACCGAGTACCGGGGTCTCACCGTGGCGCAGCTCAAGACGCTGCGTCGTTCGCTCGGTGAGAACGCCCAGTACGCCGTGGTGAAGAACACGCTGACCAAGATTGCGGCCAACGAGGCCGGGATCTCGACGCTCGACGACCTGTTCAACGGTCCGACGGCAGTCGCCTTCGTCACCGGTGACCCGGTGGAGTCGGCGAAGGGTCTTCGTGACTTCGCCAAGGACAACCCGAACCTCGTCATCAAGGGCGGTGTCCTTGACGGCAAGGCGCTGTCCGCCGACGAGATCAAGAAGCTTGCGGACCTCGAGTCCCGCGAGGTTCTGCTCTCCAAGCTGGCGGGTGCCTTCAAGGGCAAGCAGACTCAGGCTGCTCAGGTCTTCCAGGCGCTCCCGTCGAAGCTCGTCCGCACCGTGGACGCGCTTCGTGCCAAGCAGGACGAGCAGGGCGGTGCCGAGTAATTCGGCTCGCGCACTGATCCACGCCGCCACCAGGCGCGGGTCGTAGCGGGCCGTAAGTACGCCCGCCGTTTCGATACATCCGGCACCTGCCGACATTAGTGGAAGGATCGCCCATCATGGCGAAGCTGTCTCAGGAAGACCTGCTCGCGCAGTTCGAGGAGATGACCCTCATCGAGCTCTCCGAGTTCGTGAAGGCGTTCGAGGACAAGTTCGACGTCACCGCCGCCGCGGCCGTCGCCGTCGCGGGCCCGGCCGGTCCGGCCGCCGCCGCCCCGGCCGAGGAGGAGAAGGACGAGTTCGACGTCATCCTCACCGGTGCCGGCGACAAGAAGATCCAGGTCATCAAGGTCGTGCGTGAGCTGACCTCCCTGGGTCTGAAGGAGGCCAAGGACCTCGTGGACGGCGCCCCGAAGCCCGTCCTCGAGAAGGTCGCCAAGGACGCCGCCGAGAAGGCCGCCGAGTCCCTCAAGGGCGCCGGCGCCTCCGTCGAGGTCAAGTAACACCTCGCGGGCCCGTCGGGGCTCGCTGCGCGCCGCAGCCGTCGTAAAGAGGGCTGTAACGCTCAAGCACCGAAGAGCGATCATCCATCCGGGTGGTCGCTCTTCGGCGTTCCAGGAGGGTCGGCCACGGTTACCTTGCACTCGCGTATGCGAGAGGTATGGTGATCTTCGTCGTGTCTCCGGGCGTCCAGGGTTCGGACAAGGGGGCCTTGACGAACCGCACGGAGCGCGCAATTCTCAGGACGCGTCGTGAGAACGGTCCGAATCCGAGGCATGGATCGGCGACGAAGAGGGCAGTATCAACGTGCGTTGAGGCAAGGCGTTGAGGGCAGGCATGCCAAGGGCGTTGAGGACGACGAGGGTCACAGAAAATCGGGGCTGGACATCAGTGCGCCAACTGGCTACACTGACCCTTTGCGCTGCCTGTTAGCTGCCTCCTGCCCGTCACCAGGGGCATGCCCTCGCTTGAGCATCGATGACCAGAGTATCCCTGACCTGGCCTTTTGGCTGGATCAAGGGAAATCTGTCTCGCTGCACCTAGAGAGGGACCGGTACGCGCGTAGTGAGTCCGAGCCCTCGGAAGGACCCCCTCTTGGCCGCCTCGCGCAACGCCTCGACCGCGAATACGAACAACGGCGCCAGCACCGCCCCGCTGCGCATCTCTTTTGCAAAGATCAAGGAGCCTCTCGAGGTTCCCAACCTGCTCGCGTTGCAGACCGAGAGCTTTGACTGGCTCCTCGGCAACACCGCTTGGCAGAGTCGGGTCGAGGAGGCTCTGGAGAGTGGACAGGACGTCCCCACCAAGTCCGGTCTGGAGGAGATCTTCGAGGAGATCTCCCCGATCGAGGACTTCTCCGGGTCGATGTCGCTGACCTTCCGCGACCACCGTTTCGAACCCCCGAAGAACAGCATCGACGAGTGCAAGGAGCGCGACTTCACGTACGCCGCCCCACTCTTCGTCACGGCCGAGTTCACCAACAACGAGACCGGCGAGATCAAGTCCCAGACGGTCTTCATGGGCGACTTCCCGCTCATGACCGGCAAGGGCACCTTCGTCATCAACGGCACCGAGCGTGTCGTCGTGTCGCAGCTGGTCCGTTCGCCGGGCGTCTACTTCGACTCCTCGATCGACAAGACGTCCGACAAGGACATCTTCTCCGCCAAGATCATCCCGTCCCGGGGTGCCTGGCTGGAGATGGAGATCGACAAGCGCGACATGGTCGGTGTCCGTATCGACCGCAAGCGCAAGCAGTCCGTCACCGTCCTGCTCAAGGCTCTCGGGTGGACCACCGAGCAGATCCTGGAGGAGTTCGGCGAGTACGAGTCGATGCGCGCCACCCTGGAGAAGGACCACACCCAGGGCCAGGACGACGCGCTGCTCGACATCTACCGCAAGCTGCGTCCGGGCGAGCCCCCGACGCGTGAGGCCGCGCAGACGCTGCTCGAGAACCTCTATTTCAACTCCAAGCGCTACGACCTCGCCAAGGTCGGCCGCTACAAGGTGAACAAGAAGCTGGGCGGCGAGGCCCCGCTGAACGCCGGGGTCCTGACCGTCGAGGACATCATCTCGACGATCAAGTACCTGGTGAAGCTGCACGCGGGCGAGACGGAGACGGTCGGCGACAGCGGTGGCTCGATCGTCGTCGAGACCGACGACATCGACCACTTCGGCAACCGTCGTCTGCGCAGCGTCGGCGAGCTCATCCAGAACCAGGTCCGTACGGGTCTGGCGCGTATGGAGCGAGTCGTCCGTGAGCGGATGACGACCCAGGACGTCGAGGCGATCACGCCGCAGACCCTGATCAACATCCGGCCGGTCGTCGCCTCCATCAAGGAGTTCTTCGGCACCAGCCAGCTCTCGCAGTTCATGGACCAGAACAACCCGCTGTCGGGTCTGACGCACAAGCGTCGTCTCTCGGCGCTGGGCCCCGGTGGTCTGTCGCGTGAGCGGGCCGGCTTCGAGGTCCGTGACGTGCACCCGTCCCACTACGGCCGCATGTGCCCGATCGAGACCCCTGAAGGCCCGAACATCGGTCTGATCGGTTCGCTCGCCTCCTACGGCCGCGTCAACGCGTTCGGTTTCGTGGAGACGCCGTACCGCAAGGTCACCGCTGGTGTCGTCACCGACGAGGTCGACTACCTCACGGCCGACGAAGAGGACCGATTCGTCATCGCGCAGGCCAACGCCACGCTCAACGACGACATGCGGTTCGCCGAGAACCGCGTGCTCGTCCGTCGTCGTGGTGGCGAGGTCGACTACGTCGCCGGTGACGACGTGGACTACATGGACGTCTCGCCGCGCCAGATGGTGTCGGTCGCGACCGCCATGATCCCGTTCCTGGAGCACGACGACGCCAACCGTGCCCTCATGGGCGCGAACATGATGCGTCAGGCCGTGCCGCTCATCAAGTCCGAGGCGCCGCTCGTCGGCACCGGCATGGAGTACCGCTCCGCGGTCGACGCCGGCGACGTGGTCAAGGCCGAGAAGGCCGGTGTGGTCCAGGAGGTCTCCGCGGACTACATCACCACCGCCAACGACGACGGTACGTACATCACGTACCGCCTGGCCAAGTTCGCCCGCTCCAACCAGGGCACCTCGGTCAACCAGAAGGTCATCGTCAACGAGGGCGACCGGATCATCGATGGCCAGGTCCTGGCCGACGGTCCGGCCACCCAGAACGGCGAGATGGCGCTCGGCAAGAACCTGCTGGTCGCGTTCATGCCGTGGGAGGGTCACAACTACGAGGACGCGATCATCCTGTCGCAGCGCCTCGTGCAGGACGACGTCCTCTCCTCGATCCACATCGAGGAGCACGAGGTCGACGCCCGTGACACCAAGCTCGGCCCCGAGGAGATCACCCGGGACATCCCGAACGTCTCCGAGGAGGTCCTCGCCGACCTCGACGAGCGCGGCATCATCCGGATCGGTGCCGAGGTCGTCGCCGGTGACATCCTCGTCGGCAAGGTCACGCCCAAGGGTGAGACCGAGCTGACGCCCGAGGAGCGCCTGCTCCGCGCGATCTTCGGTGAGAAGGCGCGCGAGGTGCGCGACACCTCGCTGAAGGTGCCGCACGGCGAGATCGGCAAGGTCATCGGCGTCCGCGTCTTCGACCGCGAGGAGGGCGACGAGCTTCCCCCCGGTGTGAACCAGCTGGTGCGCGTGTACGTGGCGCAGAAGCGCAAGATCACCGACGGTGACAAGCTCGCCGGCCGTCACGGCAACAAGGGCGTCATCTCGAAGATCCTGCCGATCGAGGACATGCCGTTCCTGGAGGACGGCACCCCGGTCGACATCATCCTCAACCCGCTGGGTGTGCCGTCCCGAATGAACCCGGGACAGGTCCTGGAGATCCACCTCGGCTGGCTCGCCAGCCGCGGCTGGGACGTCTCCGGTCTCGGCGAGGAGTGGGCGCAGCGCCTCCAGGTGATCGGCGCCGACCAGGTCGACGCCGGCACCAACGTCGCCACCCCGGTGTTCGACGGTGCGCGTGAGGACGAGCTCGCCGGTCTGCTGAACCACACCATCCCGAACCGCGACGGCGACCGCATGGTGCAGCCGACCGGTAAGGCGCGGCTGTTCGACGGCCGTAGCGGTGAGCCGTTCCCGGACCCGATCTCCATCGGCTACATGTACATCCTCAAGCTCCACCACCTGGTCGACGACAAGCTGCACGCCCGGTCGACCGGTCCGTACTCGATGATCACCCAGCAGCCGCTGGGTGGTAAGGCCCAGTTCGGTGGCCAGCGCTTCGGTGAGATGGAGGTGTGGGCGCTGGAGGCGTACGGCGCCGCTTACGCCCTCCAGGAGCTGCTGACCATCAAGTCCGACGACGTGACCGGCCGCGTGAAGGTCTACGAGGCCATCGTCAAGGGCGAGAACATCCCCGAGCCCGGCATCCCCGAGTCCTTCAAGGTGCTCATCAAGGAGATGCAGTCCCTGTGCCTCAACGTGGAGGTGCTGTCCTCGGACGGCATGTCCATCGAGATGCGCGACACCGATGAGGACGTCTTCCGCGCTGCGGAGGAGCTTGGCATCGACCTGTCCCGGCGCGAGCCGAGCAGCGTCGAAGAGGTCTGACGGGAGTCCGGCCGGAGGAAACCTGGTGAGGGAACCTCCGGCCGGCCCCAGGACCCCCGTTTCAGACCCCATGACTTACAACCCTGAGAGGGATTGACGCATAGTGCTCGACGTCAACTTCTTCGACGAGCTCCGGATCGGTCTGGCCACCGCTGACGACATCCGTCAGTGGAGCCACGGCGAGGTCAAGAAGCCCGAGACGATCAACTACCGCACGCTCAAGCCCGAAAAGGACGGACTCTTCTGCGAGAAGATCTTCGGTCCGACCCGGGACTGGGAGTGCTACTGCGGCAAGTACAAGCGTGTCCGGTTCAAGGGCATCATCTGTGAGCGCTGCGGCGTCGAGGTGACTCGCGCCAAGGTGCGCCGTGAGCGGATGGGCCACATCGAGCTGGCCGCTCCCGTCACCCACATCTGGTACTTCAAGGGCGTTCCGTCGCGGCTGGGCTACCTGCTCGACCTCGCCCCGAAGGACCTGGAGAAGGTCATCTACTTCGCGGCGTACATGATCACGTACGTCGACGAGGAGCGCCGCACCCGCGACCTGCCCTCCCTGGAGGCGCACGTCTCCGTCGAGCGGCAGCAGGTCGAGAACCGCCGGGACGCCGACCTTGAGGCCCGCGCCAAGAAGCTCGAGACCGACCTGGCCGAGCTGGAGGCCGAGGGCGCCAAGGCCGACGTGCGCCGCAAGGTGCGCGAGGGTGCCGAGCGCGAGATGAAGCAGCTGCGTGACCGTGCGCAGCGCGAGATCGACCGTCTCGACGAGGTGTGGACCCGGTTCAAGAACCTCAAGGTCCAGGACCTCGAAGGTGACGAGCTGCTCTACCGCGAGCTGCGGGACCGCTTCGGTACCTACTTCGACGGTTCGATGGGTGCCGCGGCGCTGCAGAAGCGCCTGGAGTCCTTCGACCTCGACGAGGAGGCCGAGCGTCTCCGCGAGATCATCCGTACCGGCAAGGGCCAGAAGAAGACCCGTGCGCTCAAGCGCCTGAAGGTCGTCTCCGCGTTCCTGCAGACCAGCAACAGCCCCAAGGGCATGGTGCTCGACTGCGTGCCGGTCATCCCGCCGGACCTTCGCCCGATGGTGCAGCTGGACGGTGGCCGCTTCGCGACCTCCGACCTGAACGACCTGTACCGCCGTGTGATCAACCGGAACAACCGTCTGAAGCGGCTTCTCGACCTCGGTGCTCCCGAGATCATCGTGAACAACGAGAAGCGCATGCTTCAGGAGGCCGTTGACGCCCTCTTCGACAACGGTCGTCGTGGTCGCCCGGTCACCGGTCCCGGTAACCGCCCGCTGAAGTCCCTGAGCGACATGCTCAAGGGCAAGCAGGGTCGTTTCCGTCAGAACCTGCTCGGCAAGCGTGTGGACTACTCCGCGCGTTCCGTGATCGTCGTCGGTCCGCAGCTGAAGCTGCACCAGTGCGGTCTGCCCAAGGCGATGGCGCTGGAGCTCTTCAAGC
Organism: Streptomyces lincolnensis; assembly: GCF_001685355.1. Classification (GTDB taxonomy): domain Bacteria; phylum Actinomycetota; class Actinomycetes; order Streptomycetales; family Streptomycetaceae; genus Streptomyces; species Streptomyces lincolnensis. Next base: position 6,003,429 of record NZ_CP016438.1, read on the forward strand.
CGTTCGTGATGAAGCGCCTGGTCGACCTGAACCACGCGCAGAACATCAAGAGCGCCAAGCGGATGGTCGAGCGTGGCCGGACCGTGGTGTACGACGTCCTCGAAGAGGTCATCGCCGAGCACCCGGTGCTGCTGAACCGTGCGCCCACCCTGCACCGCCTCGGCATCCAGGCCTTCGAGCCGCAGCTGGTCGAGGGCAAGGCCATCCAGATCCACCCGCTCGTCTGCACCGCGTTCAACGCGGACTTCGACGGCGACCAGATGGCCGTACACCTTCCGCTGTCCGCGGAGGCGCAGGCCGAGGCCCGCATCCTGATGCTGTCCTCGAACAACATCCTCAAGCCCGCCGACGGCCGTCCGGTGACGATGCCGACCCAGGACATGGTCCTCGGTCTGTTCTTCCTCACCACCGACGGTGAACTGCGTGACACCAAGGGCGAGGGCCGGTCCTTCGGCTCCACGGCCGAGGCGATCATGGCGTTCGACGCCGGCGAGCTCGCGCTCCAGTCGCCGATCGACATCCGCTTCCCGGTGGGCACCATCCCGCCGCGCGGCTGGATGCCGCCGGCGCGGGAGGAGGGCGACCCGGAGTGGCAGCAGGGTGACACCTTCCGGCTGCGCACCACGCTGGGCCGCGCGCTCTTCAACGAGCTGCTGCCCGAGGACTACCCGTTCGTCGACTACTCGGTGGGCAAGAAGCAGCTCTCCGAGATCGTCAACGACCTGGCCGAGCGCTACCCCAAGGTCATCGTGGCGGCGACGCTCGACAACCTGAAGGCGTCCGGCTTCTACTGGGCGACCCGTTCCGGTGTCACCGTGGCCATCTCCGACGTCGTCGTTCCCGAGGCGAAGAAGGAGATCGTCCGCGGGTACGAGGCGCAGGACGAGAAGGTCCAGAAGCAGTACGAGCGCGGTCTGATCACCAAGGAAGAGCGCACGCAGGAGCTCATCGCGATCTGGACCAAGGCGACCAACGAGGTCGCCGAGGCGATGAACGAGAACTTCCCCAAGACGAACCCCATCTTCATGATGGTTGACTCGGGTGCCCGAGGAAACATGATGCAGATGCGGCAGATCGCCGGTATGCGTGGTCTGGTGTCGAACGCCAAGAACGAGACGATTCCGCGTCCGATCAAGGCGTCCTTCCGTGAGGGCCTGTCCGTGCTGGAGTACTTCATCTCCACGCACGGTGCCCGTAAGGGTCTGGCGGACACCGCCCTGCGTACCGCCGACTCGGGTTACCTCACCCGTCGTCTGGTGGACGTCTCGCAGGACGTCATCATCCGCGAGGAGGACTGCGGCACCGAGCGCGGTCTGAAGCTGCGGATCGCCACGCGTGACGCCGACGGCACGCTGCGCAAGGCGGAGGACGTCGAGACCAGCGTCTACGCCCGCATGCTCGCCCAGGACGTCGTCATCGACGGCAAGGTGATCGCGCCGGCCAACGTGGACCTGGGCGACGTGCTCATCGACCAGCTCGTGCACCACGGTGTCGAGGAGGTCAAGACCCGCTCGATCCTGACCTGCGAGTCCCACGTCGGCACCTGTGCCATGTGCTACGGCCGCTCGCTGGCCACCGGCAAGCTGGTCGACATCGGTGAGGCGGTCGGCATCATCGCCGCCCAGTCCATCGGTGAGCCCGGTACCCAGCTGACGATGCGTACCTTCCACACCGGTGGTGTGGCCGGTGACGACATCACGCAGGGTCTGCCGCGTGTCGTCGAGCTCTTCGAGGCCCGTACCCCGAAGGGTGTCGCCCCGATCTCCGAGGCGGACGGCCGTGTCCGCATCGAGGAGACCGAGAAGACCAAGAAGATCGTCATCACGCCGGACGACGGCAGCGACGAGACGGCGTTCCCGATCTCGAAGCGTGCCCGGCTCCTCGTCAGCGAGGGCGAGCACGTCTCGGTGGGCCAGAAGCTCACCGTGGGTGCCACCAACCCGCACGACGTGCTGCGCATCCTGGGTCAGCGTGCCGTCCAGGTCCACCTGGTCGGCGAGGTCCAGAAGGTCTACAACTCGCAGGGTGTGTCGATCCACGACAAGCACATCGAGATCATCATCCGGCAGATGCTCCGCCGAGTGACGATCATCGAGTCCGGCGACGCCGAGCTGCTGCCCGGCGAGCTGGTCGAGCGCTCGAAGTTCGAGCAGGAGAACCGTCGTGTGGTCCAGGAGGGCGGTCACCCGGCCTCCGGTCGTCCGCAGCTCATGGGTATCACCAAGGCCTCGCTGGCGACCGAGTCGTGGCTGTCCGCGGCGTCCTTCCAGGAGACGACCAGGGTCCTCACGGACGCGGCGATCAACGCCAAGTCCGACTCCCTGATCGGCCTCAAGGAGAACGTCATCATCGGTAAGCTCATCCCGGCCGGTACGGGTCTGTCCCGCTACCGCAACATCCGGGTCGAGCCGACCGAGGAGGCCAAGGCCGCGATGTACTCGGCCGTCGGCTACGACGACATCGACTACTCGCCGTTCGGTACCGGGTCCGGCCAGGCTGTGCCGCTGGAGGACTACGACTACGGGCCGTACAACCAGTAAGCGCGCGGTTGCTTGACGCGTTTGCTTGAACCGAGGGCGGTCACCCTGTTCGTGGGGTGGCCGCCCTTCGGCGTGTCAGCGTGTGCTGTCCAGGCGGGCCTGGAGGTGATGGAGCCGGGTGTGCACGTCCGGGTGCGACTCCAGCAGCCGGGCGATCACTCCTTCGCCGCCGAGCCGGGCGCCCGTGGTCGTGGCGGAGGCCCGCTCGGCCTCCTCCCGGTCGTGTTCCTCGCGCAGCACCGTCATCAGCTCCCGCGCGAACCCGAGACCCGCCGCGTGCTCGTCGGCCCGGAGCTCGGCACGGCGTGACACGGCGGCCGCCAGGTAGGGCGTGGCCAGCGGCAGGAACACCAGGCCGTACGTGGCCGTCGCGAGGGCGAACACGGCCGCACCCAGCACGCCGATCACCACCGCGGCCGTCCCCACGGGCAGACGGTCGATGCGCGAGACCAGGCGGCGGAGCAGTCGCCAGGTCAGGCGTCCTGGGAGCGTGTACCAGAAGGTGAGCAGGGACGCCCATGCGTGGCCCCTCGTGTGATGGCCCAGCTCGTGCGCGAGTACGCCGGCGAGCTGAGCGGACGGCAGGGTGCTGAGCGAGTGCCTGGTGACGCCGACGAGGTGCCCCGCGACCGCCATGGCGTTGATCCGGGCGCTGTCCTCGACCCACAGCTGGTAGGCGCGCCCGTCCACTCCGGCTCGGGCGGTGACCTCCTGCCATACGGACCGCAGCTTCCGGTCCTCCTCCGGTGTCGGATGGCGCAGGCCGAACCACCACCGCGCCATGAGCCGCTCGCACGGGCGATGGAAGGCCGCCGCCCCGCTGAGCACCCAGCCGGCGCAGGGCAGCCACCAGGGCAGTCCGGTCAAGGCGTCGAGGACGTACGCCACCGCGAAGACGACGGCCAGGCTCGCGAGCACGTGCGGTAAGTGGAGCGCCAGGCGGGCCAGGGCGGTGGCATCCGTACCGCGCTGACGGGCGGTGATGTGGACGCGGCCGGAGCGGCGGGGGAGGTCCCCGTCCGGTTCGGACGGGGAGGGGACCGGCTGCTTCGGTTTCTCTTGGCCGGGCTTCTCCCGGTCGTGGGGCAGGGGCATGACTGTTCCTTCGGTGAGCGGACTCGGGAAGGGGACGGGGGTGTGGGCTGAGGGCCGTGGACTGTGGGCCGTGGTGATCGGTTCAGGTGAAGAGCAGTGACCCGGGGAGCAGCACCGCCGAGGAGCCGAAGGCGATCAGTCCGGTCCGGATCCAGACGTGTTTGCGCAGGGCGATGTCACTCGTCTCGGCGAGCGCGAGCAGGAGGCCGTGCCCGGGGTCGCGCCCTGTGTCCGCGAGGGCGGACGGGAGCCGGCCGGCCCGGGCGGCTCGTCGTACGTCGCCGAAGTAGGTGAGCGGGCGGCCGGGCGTCCAGCGGCTGGCCAGGCAGCGGGGTATCACCGCGAGGAGCAGGGCCAGGAGGGCGACGGCCAGGGAGGCCACTCCGGCCCACCACAGCAGGGCGGCGGGTGCGGGAAGCAGGGCGGGGCTCCAGCGGCGGTTGCTCAGGAGCGCCGCCGGCACACCGGCCGACAGTCCGAGGGCGCCGACCAGTACGGCCGCCTTGGCGTCGGCGCGGGCGATCTCACCGCGGAGGTCGGCGAGCAGTTGGGTGCCTGCCCGCACCCGGGGGTCGTCGGACGCCGCGCTCGTCCTGCTCATGCGCCGGGCTCCGAGCCGTCCTTGGGCGGAGCGGATTCGACGGCCCGTGGGTCCGGAGCCGGCTGCGGGGGCGGGACCTCGGCCTCGGCCTCGGCCTCGGAGAGGGCCGTGGTGCGCAGGATGGCCGACATCCGTTCGGCGATGAGCTGGTGCGGCTCCTGGAGCTGGTAGTCCTCCAGGCGGTTGCCTGTCAGGGCCTGGTCGATGAGGTGCAGCTGCGAGTCCACCAGCTTGTCCTGACCCGACCTTAGGTGCTCCAGGACGAGCTGGGTCTCCTCGGGATGCGCCGTCAGATGCAGGGCGAGTGCGGCGACACCGCCCCTGGCCAGGGTGGACTCGTAGAACATGATCTGCTCGGTCCGGCGCTGTGCCTCGTACGCCTCCCGCAGCCGGGATGCCTCGTGCTCCGGCCCCGCGGCCTCCTTCTCGTGTCGGGCGGTCCGCAGCCGGGCCTGGTGGGACCGCTCGGTGGCGTCGCGTCGCAGACGTACGGCGCACGAGACCCACAGGCCCTGCGTCAGGCCGACCGAGGAGGCGCCGTTGACCGCCTGCTGCACGCTGCGCTCGGCCGCGGCGCCGGCCTCGATGGGATGGCCGCGGCCGGCGTTGCGCATGAGGGGCAGCAGACCGCGGGTGAGGAGCCCCGGGACATCGCGCTCCTGGCTCTTGACGAACTGGGCGGGGTTGACGACGCGCCAGGTGATGTCGGCGGTGGCCTCGAACTCGAAGGTGTCGTCGAGGCTGGGGAGCGGCACGTTCAGCTGAAACGCCTGGGGGGTGGTGTCCACCTCGTACAGGGCGACGTAGCGCCGCACGGACGTCGGCCGATCGGGAGGCAGAAACGTTTCGTGTGCGCCCTTCCGGGTCACGCAGACCAGGGCGTGGTCGATGTGGCCGGTGAAACGCCGGCTGCCGAGGCGGAAGCGCGGGAGCTGCCAGACGGTGCGGACGGGGTCCTCGCCCGAGTGAGGGGCGACGGATTGCCGGGGCTGCTGCCTGAACCAGTCGAGTTCTTCGGGCTGCTCTGCTTGCTCGGGGTGTTCCATGGGTGACCTCCGAAAGCGGGTCAGTCGAGGGAGAGGCGCTTCAGGAGCCGGTCGGCGCCGGACGAGGGAGCTGCTGTCGAGTTGCTGAGCGTGTGCAGCAGATGGCTGATCCGCCGGCGGTTGGTCGTCGTGGTGACGAGTGCGGCGAGCAGCGGGGCGAGGGCCGACTCGGCCTCCGGGTCCTCATCGGTCCGGTGGACCCAGCCGCGCAGGACGCCGAGGGCCTGCGTGTTGTGCGCCCGGTCGTTCAGCAGCGCGTCCCAGAACACGATCAGGTACCGCGCGGCTGTCGTGTCGTCGGCCGCCGCGGCCCGCCCGTACCAGTCGAGGACGGGCGGACGGTCGCTGTCGTCGTCCTTCATCTGCTCGCAGGCATGGAGGAAGGCGAGCAGAGCGTGCGGGCGGACCGCGCGGTCGGACCGGAGGAGCTCGGCCAGGGCGGCCAGCACGGGCTCCCGTACGGCCAGGAGCAGGAGTTGGAGGGCGTCGGCGAGTTGCCGGGCCTCCTCCGGAACCTCGTGGTCGTCGTCCTGCTCGTCGGCCTCGGTGGACGGGTGCCGGTGGATGGCGTCCACGAGGGCGGCCAGGGTCTCCTCGTGGTGCACGGGCCCCAGGAGGCCGTAGGCGCGGATGGCGGTCCAGCGGCGGTTCTCGACGTCACCGGTGCACCAGTCGTGAAGGATCCGGGACACGGTCGGCACCTTCAGCAGCTGGGTCATGGTGAGGGCGTTGGCCGCGGTCAACCACGTATGAGGGCTACGGCCGTCCGCCCACGGCTCGATGAGGTGGGCCATCGCGGACGACAGATCGGCGCTGGCCAGGAGCGCCGCGGCCGAGGCTGCCCGGGTGCGGACCAGAGGACGGCGGTCGTCGGCGAGCTTGCGGATCCACTCCGCGACGGCGGGGCGTGCCGACGGATGGAGGTTCCACACCTCCTCCAACAGCATCGGAGCCGTACGGTCGTCCCGGAAGGCGGCGCAGAACTTGCCCTCCAGAGGCCCCCATTCGGTGATCTCCGCGGTCATGTACCCGTGCGCGTGAGCGAGTCGGAGCCGTTCCTCGCGGGAGCTGCCGAAGACGGGGATGGCGGGCAGGACGTTGGGATCCTGGGTCTTGTGCAGGCGCACGAAGAGGCCGTCGGCGAGTTCGGCGGTCACCGCGTAGGGCGCCTTGTCGAACACGGCGAGGGAGACGAGGAACGCCTTCTCCCGAAGCTCGGGTTTCTCCTCGGTGAGCCACCGGGTCACACGGGTCGCCACGGCGGTTTCGCCGTAGGCGGCGAGTCGCTCCTCGTCGATCTCGCCGCGGTGGTGTGCGACGAGCCGCAGGGCGAACTGCTTGATCTCGTCCGGCCGGTGATGCCGGGTGAGGAACTCCTTCACCGCCGTCAGCCCGCACAGGTCCGGCCAGGCGGGCTCCCCGGTCGACGGGGTGACATGGGCGTGGAGCATCTCCTCGGCCGACGGAGGTTCCCACCGTACGAAGGGGACGTCACCCAGTGCTGCCGAGGGCTCGACGGTGATCACCAGGTGCGCCCGCGTGTGCTCGAGGTGTTCCCGGAGGGCGAGCAGTTGGGCCTCGCGCAGCGGACGGTTGCGGCTGACGGTCAGATCGCACAGGACGTATCCGGCCGAGGTCTCCACCTGGTCGGGCAGTTCGGAGAACGGGATGTGGGGAACGATCGAGCGCATCGGCTCGATGCCGAGACGGCGCAGCATCATCAGGGCGGCGGACCGGCGGCCCGTCTCGCGTCCGCCCGACAGGACGACGACTCGGTCGTCCCGCAGCCGCGTGAGCGCCTCGTCGAAACGGGGACACTCCCGGAAGACCGCGGTCAGTTCCTCGATCTCCGACCGCGGGACCGGCCCGGACAACGTGCGGGACGGCTCGGCCCTGCCTCCGACGTGGATGTGCTGGTCGCCGTAGTGCGTGCCCCCCGTCTGGCCGAACTGGTCGCGGTTGACCAGCGTGGAGACGAAGTCGGGGGCGTGGGCGATCAGGTCCCGGCGCGCCGCCCAGGCCTCCTGCCTCTGCTGGTACTGGCCGTCGGCGGCCTCGTCCTGCTTCTGCTGCTCGCCGTCCTGCGCGGGCTCCTCGGCCGGTTTCGCCGCGCCGGCCGCCGCTTCCTCCTGGCTCATCGGCGCTCGTCCCGCGCGGGACGGGTGAAGTCGAAGTGCTGGTCACCGTGGTGCGTACCACCCGCCTGGCCGTACTGGTCGCCGTTGATGCGGATGTCGTTGTGCTGGGAGGCGGGGCTGTTCGAGGCCGGGACGGATCCGGCGGGGGATCCGGCGGAGCCGGTCGGACCCGGCTCCCCGTGCAGCCACGCCACCGTCGGTCCCTCCTTGGTCTCCACCGTGATGCGGTGGAAGTCGTCGGGACGGACGCCGAGGGGGCCGTGGCGGACGACGCCCTGGTAGATGGCGTCGGAGACGCAGAGGACGCTGTCGTCGGTGCGTTCCTTGAGGGCGTCGCGCAGGGGGTCGGAGTCGAGGAGGCGTACGGCGTGGTTGAGGTCGGAGCCGACCCAGCCGTTGTCGTCGATGGCGACGTAGCCGGAGGAGAGCGCGATGCGCAGACGCATCCGGGCGCTCGTCGCGATCAGGCGGTTCTTGTTGTGCAGGAGGGCCGGGGTCTCGGTCAGAAGGGTTTTCACCAGGGCCGGTACGGAGGCCTGGGCGTCGATGAGCGCCATGACGGAGTCGCCGCGGTCGGCGGTCAGCCGTGCGGTCTCGTCGATGCCGGCGTCGAGGAGGGTGGCGTCGACGACGTCGTACAGCAGCCGCCTGAGGAACGCCTGTTCGACGTCGTCGCGGGTGCCGAACTGCTCGATGTCGAAGAGGAGGATCGTGCGGTGCACGGGGTTGGTCATGGTCTGCCTCTCTGCGTCGCTGCCTCTGGCCTTCGTGGCTCGTGTTCGTAGGGCAGCACGACGGAGGGGCCGGGTGGCGCGGCGGAGGACCGATGACACGTACGAACTGTGACCGTGTGCACAGAACCGTGGTGGGAAGGTCAGGCGGGGCGTTCGCCGATGATGCGGCGGAGTATGTCCGGGCGCAGGACGACGATGCCGCGACGGCGGGTGGCGACCACCTGCTTGTCCCGCAGCTCCTTCAGGAGCCGGGCGACCGCTTCGCGGGAGGAGCCGACGGAGCCGGCGAACTCCTGTTGGCTGAGCCCGAGGGTGAGCTCGATGCCCTCGTCGGTGCGGGTGCCATGGGTGCGGACGAGTTCGAGCAGCAGGACGGCCAGCCGCTCGCGGACCGTCAGGGCCGCCCACTGAAGCCGGCGGCGGTCGGTGGAGCGCTGGCGGTCGGTGGTCAGGCCGAGCAGACGCAGGGCCACGCGGGCGTTGCCGGAGAGGAACGCGGTGAAGCGGGTCTCGTCGATGACGATCGCGTCCACCGGCTCCAGGGCGGTCACCGTCGCCGAACGGTGGCGGCCGCTGAGCGCGGCGCCCTCCCCGAGGATGTCGCCGGGGCCGCGCAGGGCCAGGAGGGCCTCGTAGCCGTTGGCGGCCGTGGCGGTGACCTTCGTCCAGCCGTGGAGCAGGAGCAGCACATGGGCGGAGGGCTCGGACTGGTGCATGAGCACGCTGCGCGCCGCGTAGTGCAGGGGCCTTCCGATGGCGAGAAGAGCGGCGCGGTCGGCTTTCTCCAGGCGGGCGAGGAAGGGTACGCCGTCGTCGAGGCCGTCGTCGTCCCACGCACGCGTACGTCCCCCGGTCATGCCGCCGCCCCCGTGTTCACCTGTGGGTATGCCGTCGATCCCGCCAGCAGTCAACGTAGTTGAAGGGGCCGTGCGGGGAACGGGCGACAATCGGCCGTGGTGGCCGACGCGCCGTGTTCGGGAGCCTGTGGGGGTGCGCGAGGCGGGGCCTCGGGTGTGCTCATCGGGTCGGAGCTGTCCGAAAGACGCGGGAACCTGTCCCGGTATCGGTGCGTTGGAGCATCATGGAGGCATTCGACCTCCCAGGGGGTGCTCCGTGTCGCAACCGTCGTGGCAACCGTGGCAGGACAAGGGCGAGTCCCAGCCGGTACCGCGGACGCCGTCCTGGCAGGGGCAGGGTGTCCCGCAGCCCTGGCAGGCCCAGCAGGCCCACACCGCGCCGTCCATGCTCGCCTCGCACGCCGATCGGGAGCGGGCCGTGGACGTGCTGAGAGCGGGGTACGGGGAGGGGCGGCTGGAGAAGCCCGAGTTCGACAAGCGCGTGGCGCGGGCCTACGCGGCCCGGACGGTGGGGGAGCTGGCCCTGCTCGTCGCGGACCTGCCCACCGGGCCTGTGCCGCAGCCAGGGGGCCTGCCACCCGTTCCCCGGACGTTCCTGCCCGTGCAGCGGCCGCGGACCAACGGGAAGGCCGTGGGGGCCGCCGTGTGCGGGCTGCTGTGCGTGCCGACCTTCGGGTTCACCGGCATTCCGGCGGTGATCCTCGGACACGCGGCCCGTGCGGAGATCGAGCGGACCGGGGAGGCCGGCGACGGGCTGGCCATGACGGGGCTCGTCCTGGGCTGGCTGTCCACGGCGGTCTGGGCACTGGTCCTGACGCTGGTGCTGGCGGTGGGTATCGCGAGCGGATGAGGGAGACTCGGCGCTGGAAGGATGCTCTGGGCGGCCCGGGAGGCGGTCCCGGCAAGCCCTGCGCGACCGTGTGCGGGGTGTGAAATCGAAGATCAACCACGGCGTTGGGACTTGACATGCTCCGCCTGGTGATGCGAGTGCGGTCCATTTGTTTTGACCGCAGCGCATGAGCTAGGTACGCTCAAGCCTTGTGCCTGGGGTGTGCCCTGGCCCTCGTGCGTGCCTTCGAACCGCATAAAGGGTCCAAGAGCGGCCACCGTAATCTGCGCCCTTTTCGCCTTGCGGCGAGATGCTGCGGGTTCGACACACCCGACCGCGTGGGTCGGAGATGTTCCAGGTTAGCTTCACCTATCGGCACACAGAAACCGGAGAAGTAGTGCCTACGATCCAGCAGCTGGTCCGTAAGGGCCGGCAGGACAAGGTCGAGAAGAACAAGACGCCCGCACTGGACGGTTCCCCCCAGCGCCGCGGCGTCTGCACGCGTGTGTTCACGACCACCCCGAAGAAGCCGAACTCGGCCCTGCGTAAGGTCGCGCGTGTGCGTCTGACCAGCGGGATCGAGGTCACCGCTTACATTCCGGGTGAGGGACACAACCTGCAGGAGCACTCCATCGTGCTCGTGCGTGGTGGCCGTGTGAAGGACCTGCCGGGTGTTCGCTACAAGATCATCCGCGGTTCCCTTGACACCCAGGGTGTGAAGAACCGCAAGCAGGCCCGCAGCCGCTACGGCGCCAAGAAGGAGAAGTAGAAAATGCCTCGTAAGGGCCCCGCCCCGAAGCGCCCGGTCATCATCGACCCGGTCTATGGTTCTCCTCTTGTCACCTCCCTGATCAACAAGGTGCTGCTCAACGGCAAGCGCTCCACCGCCGAGCGCATCGTCTACGGCGCCATGGAGGGTCTGCGTGAGAAGACGGGCAACGACCCGATCATCACGCTGAAGCGCGCGCTGGAGAACATCAAGCCGACCCTCGAGGTCAAGTCCCGCCGTGTCGGTGGTGCGACGTACCAGGTTCCGATCGAGGTCAAGCCCGGTCGCGCCAACACGCTCGCGCTGCGCTGGCTGGTCGGTTACTCCCGCGCCCGTCGCGAGAAGACCATGACCGAGCGTCTGCTCAACGAGCTTCTCGACGCGTCCAACGGCCTCGGTGCCGCTGTGAAGAAGCGCGAGGACACCCACAAGATGGCCGAGTCCAACAAGGCCTTCGCGCACTACCGCTGGTAGTCGCTACCCACATCGAGACCGAGAGAAGACGAAAGCCTTATGGCTACCACTTCACTTGACCTGGCCAAGGTCCGCAACATCGGGATCATGGCCCACATCGACGCGGGCAAGACGACCACCACCGAGCGGATCCTCTTCTACACCGGCGTCAGCTACAAGATCGGTGAGGTCCACGACGGCGCTGCCACCATGGACTGGATGGAGCAGGAGCAGGAGCGTGGCATCACGATCACCTCTGCTGCCACCACCTGTCACTGGCCGCTTGAGGACAACGACTACACGATCAACATCATCGACACCCCGGGCCACGTCGACTTCACGGTCGAGGTGGAGCGCTCGCTGCGCGTCCTCGACGGTGCCGTCACGGTGTTCGACGGTGTCGCCGGTGTCGAGCCGCAGTCCGAGACGGTGTGGCGTCAGGCCGACCGTTACGGCGTGCCGCGCATCTGCTTCGTGAACAAGCTGGACCGTACCGGCGCCGAGTTCCACCGCTGCGTGGACATGATCAAGGACCGGCTCGGTGCCGTTCCGATCATCATGCAGCTGCCGATCGGTGCCGAGATGGACTTCAAGGGCGTTGTGGACCTGGTCCGCATGAAGGCGCTCGTGTGGTCGGCCGAGGCGGCGAAGGGCGAGATGTACGACGTCGTCGACATCCCCGCCACGCACGTCGAGGCCGCCGAGGAGTACCGCGGCAAGCTGGTCGAGACCGTCGCGGAGAACGACGACGAGATCATGGAGCTGTTCCTGGAGGGCCAGGAGCCCACCGAGGAGCAGCTGTACGCCGCGATCCGTCGTGTCACCATCGCGTCCGGCAAGTCCGACGGCATCACGGTCACCCCGGTGTTCTGTGGCACCGCGTTCAAGAACAAGGGCGTCCAGCCCCTGCTCGACGCGGTCGTGCGCTACCTGCCGACCCCGCTCGACGTCGAGGCCATCGAGGGCCACGACGTGAAGGACCCCGAGCTCGTGGTCAGGCGCAAGCCGTCCGACGACGAGCCGCTGTCCGCCCTCGCGTTCAAGATCATGAGCGACCCGCACCTCGGCAAGCTCACCTTCGTCCGGGTTTACTCGGGCCGCCTGGAGTCCGGCACCGCCGTGCTGAACTCCGTCAAGGGCAAGAAGGAGCGCATCGGCAAGATCTACCGTATGCACGCGAACAAGCGTGAGGAGATCGAGTCGGTGGGCGCCGGCGACATCGTCGCCGTGATGGGCCTCAAGCAGACCACCACCGGTGAGACGCTGAGCGACGACAAGAACCCGGTCATCCTGGAGTCCATGGACTTCCCGGCGCCGGTCATTCAGGTCGCCATCGAGCCCAAGTCCAAGGGTGACCAGGAGAAGCTGGGTGTCGCCATCCAGCGTCTCGCGGAGGAGGACCCCTCCTTCCAGGTCCACTCGGACGAGGAGACCGGCCAGACCATTATCGGTGGTATGGGCGAGCTGCACCTCGAGGTGCTGGTCGACCGTATGCGCCGTGAGTTCAAGGTCGAGGCCAATGTCGGTAAGCCGCAGGTCGCGTACCGTGAGACGATCCGCAAGGCCGTCGAGCGCGTGGACTACACCCACAAGAAGCAGACCGGTGGTACCGGTCAGTTCGCCAAGGTGCAGATCGCGATCGAGCCCCTTGAGGGCGGCGACACCTCGTACGAGTTCGTGAACAAGGTGACCGGTGGCCGTATCCCGAAGGAGTACATCCCTTCGGTGGACGCCGGTGCGCAGGAGGCCATGCAGTTCGGCATCCTCGCCGGGTACGAGATGACGGGCGTCCGCGTCACGCTTCTCGACGGTGCCTACCACGAGGTCGACTCCTCCGAGCTCGCGTTCAAGATCGCCGGATCGCAGGCCTTCAAGGAGGCCGCGCGCAAGGCCAGCCCTGTGCTCCTTGAGCCGATGATGGCCGTCGAGGTCACCACGCCCGAGGACTACATGGGTGAGGTCATCGGTGACATCAACTCCCGCCGTGGCCAGATCCAGGCCATGGAGGAGCGGGCCGGTGCCCGCGTCGTGAAGGGCCTCGTGCCCCTCTCGGAGATGTTCGGTTACGTCGGCGACCTGCGCAGCAAGACGTCCGGCCGGGCCAGCTACTCCATGCAGTTCGACTCCTACGCCGAGGTTCCGCGGAACGTCGCCGAGGAGATCATCGCGAAGGCCAAGGGCGAGTAACGGACTCCGTTCACACGCTTTAGGCTTGACTCCGGAGCCTCAGCGGCAAACACCCGGTTTCACGGGTGTTTGCCCCGGGCCCGGGCATTCCAGCAAAGATCACCTGGCGCCGATGAAGTAAGGCGTACCAGAACCACTCCCAGGAGGACCCCAGTGGCGAAGGCGAAGTTCGAGCGGACTAAGCCGCACGTCAACATCGGCACCATCGGTCACATCGACCACGGTAAGACGACCCTCACGGCCGCCATTACCAAGGTGCTGCACGACGCGTACCCGGACCTGAACGAGGCCTCGGCCTTCGACCAGATCGACAAGGCTCCTGAGGAGCGCCAGCGCGGTATCACGATCTCGATCGCGCACGTCGAGTACCAGACGGAGACGCGTCACTACGCCCACGTCGACTGCCCCGGTCACGCGGACTACATCAAGAACATGATCACGGGTGCGGCGCAGATGGACGGCGCCATCCTCGTGGTCGCCGCCACCGACGGCCCGATGCCGCAGACCAAGGAGCACGTGCTCCTGGCCCGCCAGGTCGGCGTTCCGTACATCGTCGTCGCCCTGAACAAGGCCGACATGGTGGACGACGAGGAGATCCTGGAGCTCGTCGAGCTCGAGGTCCGTGAGCTCCTCTCCGAGTACGAGTTCCCGGGCGACGACCTGCCGGTCGTCAAGGTCTCGGCGCTCAAGGCGCTCGAGGGCGACAAGGAGTGGGGCCAGTCGGTCCTGGACCTGATGTCCGCCGTCGACGAGGCCATCCCGACCCCCGAGCGTGACGTCGACAAGCCGTTCCTCATGCCCGTCGAGGACGTCTTCACGATCACCGGTCGCGGTACGGTCGTCACCGGCCGTATCGAGCGTGGTGTCCTGAAGGTCAACGAGACCGTTGACATCATCGGCATCAAGCAGGACAAGACCACCACCACGGTCACCGGCATCGAGATGTTCCGCAAGCTGCTCGACGAGGGCCAGGCCGGTGAGAACGTCGGTCTGCTGCTTCGTGGCATCAAGCGCGAGGACGTCGAGCGCGGCCAGGTCATCATCAAGCCGGGCTCGGTCACCCCGCACACCGAGTTCGAGGCGCAGGCGTACATCCTGTCCAAGGACGAGGGTGGCCGTCACACGCCGTTCTTCAACAACTACCGTCCGCAGTTCTACTTCCGTACGACGGACGTGACCGGCGTCGTGACCCTCCCCGAGGGCACCGAGATGGTCATGCCGGGTGACAACACCGAGATGAAGGTGGAGCTCATCCAGCCCGTCGCCATGGAAGAGGGCCTGAAGTTCGCCATCCGTGAGGGTGGCCGGACCGTGGGCGCCGGCCAGGTCACCAAGATCAACAAGTAAGCTTGTTGACCTGACCTGGTAGCTCCAGCGCGAGCACCGAGAAGGGGCCCGTACGACTTCGGTCGTACGGGCCCCTTTGGCGTTGCCGGGGCCGGTTCCTCCGGCGTGCCGTCAGGTTAAGAGTCGGGGAACTCTGCGGGGCGGCTCGGCGAGGAGTGCGGCAACTCCGGGGCGTGGGCGGGGGGAATGTTCTTGTCTGTTCTCTGTCGGGCGATTGGGGCGGTCGTAGCGTGGAGCCTCCGGTGGCCGCCTCGGCCCGGCAACCCCTTGGGACTTCCGAAGACCTCCGAGAACGGACAGGTGTCGATGCAGGGCGCGGACAGCAGGACGTCGATTCCGCGGCGGATCGTCGGCGGCTTGCAGCAACCGCTTCCGCCGCTCGCCGTGCCCGAGCAGCAGCCGCCGAAGGGCGCCCGGACGGTGGATCCCGGGGGCCGCCGTGTCGTCGTCCGCGGACGGGCGGGCCGGCGGCTCTACGCCATCGACGGCATCCGGCTCGCCGCGGCCCTGATGGTGGCCGTGCACCACTACGCCGGCACCCACCGCGTCGACCAGCCGGGCAACGCGATCTGGGGCCGGCCGGTGTCCGAGATCATGCCCACCGTGTTCCGCTTCGCGTCCTACGGTTGGATCGGCGTCGAGATCTTCTTCGTGATCAGCGGGTTCGTGATCTGCATGTCGTGCTGGGGGCGCACCCCGCGGCAGTTCTTCGTGTCCCGGGTGATCCGGCTGTACCCGGCGTACTGGTTCGCGGTGCTGTTCACCACGGGCGTGCTGGTGGCCGTACCGGGGGTCTGGGAGCGGCTGCGGCTGCGGGAGGTGCTGCTCAACCTCACGATGCTCCAGTCCGGTTCGGGCGTGACCAACGTCGACGGCGTGTACTGGACCCTCTGGTCCGAGCTGCGCTTCTACCTTCTGTTCCTGGTCGTGGTCGCGACCGGGCTGACGTACCGCAAGGTGGTCGTCTTCTGCTGTGTCTGGGGCGCGGCGGCGATGCTGGCCCCCGTCTCCGACTTCCGCCTGCTGGAGCTGGCCGCCAACCCCGAGGGGGCCTGGTACTTCATCGCGGGCCTGGCGCTGTACCTGATGCACCGCTTCGGCCAGGACCTGCTCCTGTGGGGCATCCTCGCGATGGCCTGGCTGATGGGACAGCTGGAGCTGGGACAGCGGATCGACGAGGTCGAGCATGTCTCCGGGTGGCGGGGCAGCGTGCTGATCTTCACCGTGTTCCTGCTGGTCATGGTGGCGATCGCGCTGGGCGCGGCCGATCGCGTGCAGGGGAAGTGGCTGGTGACGGCGGGCGCGCTGACGTATCCGCTCTACCTCACGCACTACGTCGCCGGTACGGCTCTGATCAACCGCCTGCGCGACACGATGGACGCGCGGCTGCTGGTCGCGGTGGTGATCGCCGGGTTCCTGGTGCTCAGCTGGGGCGTGCACCGGCTGGTGGAGCGGCCGGTGTCGGGCATGCTGAAGCGGGGGCTGGACACGTCGTTCGCGCGGTTGCGGAACGCGGGGGGCTGAGCCCTCAGGGCCTGGTCATCTGAGTACGCACACTCATGCGGCCGTGTGTTCGAGGCGCTGGGATGGACCCATGTCCGACAACACACTCGACGCTCTCGATGCCCTCGACGACCGTGCGCGTGGGGCATGGGCCGCGCCGCTGATCTCGACCCTGCTCACGCTCCCCGCGTGTCTGGTCGCCTATCTCGTCGGCGGGTTCTCCGCGATGGCGTGCGACTCCTGCGACGGCACCCGGGCCGACCGCTTCGAGTCCAGCTTCGGCATCGCCTTCCCCGTCCTCCTCGGCGGCCTGGGCATCGCCCTCTTCCTTCTGGCCGCGAGCTGGGCCCTGCCATGGGAACGCGGAAGCTCGACCCACCGAATCGGCCTCGCGACGGCGGCACCGTTCATGGTCCCGCTCGCGTACGCCGTCTTCGCGGTGCTGGTCGAGTGGCCGTAGGGCGGCTCAGCGGGGGCTGCGGGGGTGTGGGTGGCCGTCCGGGCGCGGTGGGCTCGGAGGGGGCTGAATGGGCCGGTTCCGGTGGTTCCGCCGGCCTCGTGTGCCCGGATGTCGGCGGGGTCAGGGTTTGACGTACGTCACCCTGCGGGTATTGTCTCCGGCTCGATTGGCCAGGCCCGTGCCCCGTATGGCAGACTAG
The DNA here is from genome assembly GCF_001685355.1 of Streptomyces lincolnensis. Classification (GTDB taxonomy): domain Bacteria; phylum Actinomycetota; class Actinomycetes; order Streptomycetales; family Streptomycetaceae; genus Streptomyces; species Streptomyces lincolnensis. Next base: position 6,020,187 of record NZ_CP016438.1, read on the forward strand.
CGGGGTTGCTCGGTCGAGTGTTGATGCTGCGCGCCTCCCGCCGGGAGGACCGGAAGCGAGTCCCACAGTACTCGTCGCCCTAACTGCCGTAAGGCAGCGCTGGGGCGGACGTACGGGAATCTTCCGGGAAGTGACAGCGCGGCACCGGCCAGGCACCCGGTGGGCCTTTCGTCCCCGGCTTGCGGTTCCGGAAGGGCCGTGCTTCCCGGCAGGGATGTCCGAACAAGGGGCATCTGTGTCAGCGACAGCGCGACACGCCCGACCGCGTGGGTCGGAGGGGCGAGTGCGGGAACACCAGGTTCCAGAGCGTTAAACGAGATAAAGGACTACTGAGTAGCCATGGCGGGACAGAAGATCCGCATCCGGCTCAAGGCCTACGACCACGAGGTCATCGACAGCTCGGCGAAGAAGATCGTCGAGACGGTGACGCGTACTGGTGCGTCGGTCGCGGGCCCGGTGCCGCTGCCCACTGAGAAGAACGTGTACTGCGTCATCAAGTCGCCGCACAAGTACAAGGACTCGCGCGAGCACTTCGAGATGCGCACGCACAAGCGTCTGATCGACATCCTCGACCCGACCCCGAAGACCGTTGACTCTCTGATGCGACTCGACCTCCCGGCCGGTGTCGACATCGAGATCAAGCTCTGAGGGCCGGTGATCTGAACGATGACTAAGCAGATCAAGGGCATCCTGGGCGAGAAGCTCGGCATGACGCAGGTGTGGGACGCGAACAACCGCGTCGTCCCGGTCACCGTCGTCAAGGCCGGACCCAACGTCGTGACCCAGGTCCGTACGAACGACAGTGACGGCTACGAGTCGGTCCAGATCGCCTTCGGCGAGATCGACCCGCGCAAGGTGAACAAGCCCCTCAAGGGCCACTTCTCCAAGGCCGATGTCACCCCCCGTCGCCACCTCGTCGAGATCCGCACCGCGGACGCCTCCGAGTACACGCTCGGCCAGGAGATCACCGCTGAGGTGTTCGAGGCCGGCGTGAAGGTCGACGTGACCGGCAAGAGCAAGGGCAAGGGCTTCGCCGGTGTCATGAAGCGTCACAACTTCAAGGGCCTCGGCGCCGGACACGGCACCCAGCGCAAGCACCGCTCGCCCGGTTCCATCGGTGGCTGCGCCACCCCGGGCCGCGTGTTCAAGGGCCTCCGCATGGCGGGTCGTATGGGCAACGAGCGTGTCACCACCCAGAACCTGACCGTCCACGCCGTTGACGCGGAGAAGGGTCTGCTGCTCATCAAGGGCGCGGTTCCCGGTCCGAACGGCGGCCTCGTCCTGGTCCGCACCGCGGCCAAGGGGGCCTGAGGTAACCGATGAGCACTGTTGACATCCTTTCGCCTGCCGGCGAGAAGACCGGAAGCGTCGAGCTCCCCGCGGAGATCTTCGGCGTGGAGAAGATCAGCATCCCGCTGATCCACCAGGTCGTCGTCGCGCAGAACGCCGCTGCCCGCCAGGGCACGCACAAGACCAAGCGTCGCGGTGAAGTCCGTGGTGGCGGCAAGAAGCCGTACCGCCAGAAGGGCACCGGCCGCGCCCGTCAGGGCTCGACCCGCGCCCCGCAGTTCGCCGGCGGTGGCGTCGTCCACGGCCCGCAGCCGCGTGACTACTCGCAGCGGACCCCGAAGAAGATGAAGGCCGCGGCCCTGCGCCACGCCCTCACCGACCGGGCCCGCCACAACCGCATTCACGTCGTCACCGGCGTGATCGAGGGCGAGAGCCCCTCCACGAAGGCCGCCAGGACGCTGTTCGGCAAGATCTCGGAGCGCAAGAACGTGCTCCTGGTCATCGACCGCGCCGACGAGGCCGCGTGGCTCTCCGCCCGCAACCTGCCCCAGGTCCACATCCTGGAGCCGGGCCAGCTGAACACGTACGACGTGATCGTCTCCGACGACGTGGTCTTCACCCAGGCCGCTTTCGAGTCCTTCGTGTCCGGCCCGCAGGCCACCGACACCGAAGGGAGCGAAGCCTGATGGCCACCCGTCACCCGAGCATCGCCTCGAAGGCCGCCAAGGCGGCCAAGGCCGCGCGCGTCGCCAAGGCGCGCCGCCACGAGGCCGAGGGCAAGAACACCGTCGTCACGCCGGCGAGCAAGTCGTTCACGGACCCCCGTGACATCCTGCTCAAGCCGGTCGTGTCCGAGAAGAGCTACGCGCTTCTCGACGAGGGCAAGTACACGTTCGTCGTGGACCCGACCGCCAACAAGACCCAGATCAAGCAGGCCGTCCAGGCGGTCTTCTCGGTCAAGGTCACCGGCGTCAACACGATCAACCGCCAGGGCAAGCGCAAGCGGACGAAGACGGGCTTCGGCAAGCGTGCCGACAGCAAGCGCGCGATCGTCACCCTTGCCGAGGGCGACCGTATCGACATCTTCGGCGGTCCGACCGCGTAAGCGGGTCGGATCGTCCGATATCGGACGAGGACTGAGAAATGGGAATCCGCAAGTACAAGCCGACTACGCCGGGCCGCCGTGGCTCCAGCGTCGCCGACTTCGTCGAGGTCACGCGGTCCACGCCGGAGAAGTCGCTGGTTCGCCCCCTGCACAGCAAGGGTGGCCGTAACAACTCCGGTCGTGTGACCGTCCGCCACCAGGGTGGTGGCCACAAGCGCGCCTACCGCGTGATCGACTTCCGTCGTCACGACAAGGACGGCGTGCCGGCGAAGGTCGCGCACATCGAGTACGACCCCAACCGCACCGCGCGCATCGCGCTGCTGCACTACGCGGACGGCGAGAAGCGCTACATCCTCGCCCCCCGCAACCTGTCGCAGGGCGACCGCGTCGAGAACGGTCCCGGGGCCGACATCAAGCCGGGCAACAACCTGGCGCTCCGCAACATCCCGGTCGGTACCACGATCCACGCGATCGAGCTCCGTCCCGGTGGCGGCGCCAAGTTCGCCCGCTCCGCCGGTGCCTCGGTGCAGCTGCTCGCGAAGGAGGGCCAGATGGCCCACCTCCGCATGCCGTCCGGTGAGATCCGCCTGGTCGACGTGCGCTGCCGCGCCACCGTCGGCGAGGTCGGCAACGCCGAGCAGAGCAACATCAACTGGGGTAAGGCCGGCCGCAAGCGCTGGCTGGGCGTTCGCCCGACCGTCCGCGGTGTGGCGATGAACCCGGTTGACCACCCGCACGGTGGTGGTGAGGGCAAGACCTCCGGTGGTCGCCACCCGGTCTCCCCGTGGGGTCAGAAGGAGGGTCGTACTCGTTCGCCGAAGAAGGCTTCGAACAAGTACATCGTCCGCCGCCGCAAGACGAACAAGAAGCGCTAGGAGCGGGTTTAGATGCCGCGCAGTCTCAAGAAGGGGCCCTTCGTCGACGACCACCTGATCAAGAAGGTGGACGCCCAGAACGAAGCCGGTTCCAAGAACGTCATCAAGACCTGGTCCCGTCGCTCCATGATCGTGCCGGCCATGCTCGGCCACACGCTCGCGGTGCACAACGGCAAGACCCACATCCCGGTGTTCGTCACCGAGTCGATGGTCGGCCACAAGCTCGGCGAGTTCTCGCCGACGCGCACCTTCCGGGGTCACGTCAAGGACGACCGGAAGTCGAAGCGCCGCTAGTAGCGGATCGCATTCAGACAAAGAAACCTGAAAGGGACAACCATGGAAGCCAGGGCCCAGGCGCGGTACATCCGCGTCACGCCCATGAAGGCCCGCCGCGTGGTGGACCTCATCCGTGGCATGGACGCCACGGAGGCCCAGGCGGTCCTGCGATTCGCTCCGCAGGCCGCCTCGGTGCCCGTCGGCAAGGTGCTGGACAGCGCCATTGCCAACGCCGCACACAACTACGACCACACCGACGCCGACAGCCTCGTCATCTCCGAGGCGTACGTCGACGAGGGTCCGACCCTGAAGCGGTTCCGGCCGCGTGCCCAGGGCCGCGCCTACCGGATCCGCAAGCGGACCAGCCACATCACCGTGGTCGTCAGCAGCAAGGAAGGAACCCGGTAATGGGCCAGAAGGTTAACCCGCATGGGTTCCGGCTCGGTGTCACCACGGACTTCAAGTCCCGGTGGTACGCCGACAAGCTGTACAAGGACTACGTCAAGGAAGACGTCGCCATCCGTCGGATGATGACGTCCGGCATGGAGCGCGCCGGCATCTCGAAGGTGGAGATCGAGCGCACCCGTGACCGTGTGCGTGTGGACATCCACACCGCTCGTCCGGGCATCGTCATCGGCCGCCGTGGCGCCGAGGCCGACCGCATCCGCGGTGACCTCGAGAAGCTCACGGGCAAGCAGGTCCAGCTGAACATCCTCGAGGTCAAGAACCCCGAGACCGACGCTCAGCTGGTTGCCCAGGCCGTCGCCGAGCAGCTCTCCTCCCGCGTCTCCTTCCGTCGCGCCATGCGTAAGAGCATGCAGTCGGCGATGAAGGCCGGCGCCAAGGGCATCAAGATCCAGTGCGGTGGCCGCCTCGGTGGCGCCGAGATGTCCCGCTCGGAGTTCTACCGCGAGGGCCGCGTGCCCCTGCACACGCTCCGCGCGAACGTGGACTACGGCTTCTTCGAGGCCAAGACGACCTTCGGCCGCATCGGTGTGAAGGTCTGGATCTACAAGGGCGATGTGAAGAACATCGCCGAGGTCCGCGCTGAGAACGCTGCCGCCCGTGCGGGTAACCGCCCGGCTCGCGGTGGCGGTGCCGACCGCCCGGCCCGTGGTGGCCGTGGTGGCGAGCGGCGCGGTCGTAAGCCGCAGCAGGCTGCCGGTGCCGAGGCCCCCAAGGCCGAGGCTCCCGCCGCCGCTCCGGCTGAGAGCACCGGAACGGAGGCCTGACCGTCATGCTGATCCCCCGTAGGGTCAAGCACCGCAAGCAGCACCACCCGAAGCGCCGTGGTATGGCCAAGGGCGGTACGACGGTTGCGTTCGGCGAGTACGGCATCCAGGCGCTGACCCCGGCGTACGTGACGAACCGTCAGATCGAGGCCGCTCGTATCGCGATGACCCGCCACATCAAGCGTGGCGGCAAGGTCTGGATCAACATCTACCCGGACCGCCCGCTCACGAAGAAGCCTGCCGAGACCCGCATGGGTTCCGGTAAGGGTTCTCCCGAGTGGTGGATCGCGAACGTGCACCCGGGTCGGGTCATGTTCGAGCTGTCCTACCCCAACGAGAAGATCGCCCGTGAGGCGCTGACTCGTGCGGCCCACAAGCTGCCGATGAAGTGCCGGATCGTCAAGCGCGAGGCAGGTGAAGCGTGATGTCGGCCGGTACCAAGGCGTCCGAGCTGCGCGAACTGGGTGACGAGGAGCTGCTGAACAAGCTCCGCGAAGCCAAGGAAGAGCTGTTCAATCTCCGCTTCCAGGCGGCGACGGGCCAGCTCGAGAACCACGGTCGGCTCAAGGCCGTCCGTAAGGACATCGCGCGGATCTACACCCTGATGCGTGAGCGCGAGCTGGGCATCGAGACGGTGGAGAGCGCCTGATGAGTGAGAGCAACGTGACTGAGCAGACTGCAGAGGCCCGCGGCTTCCGCAAGACCCGTGAGGGTCTCGTCGTCAGCGACAAGATGGACAAGACCGTCGTCGTCGCCGTCGAGGACCGCGTCAAGCACGCGCTGTACGGCAAGGTCATCCGCCGTACCAACAAGCTCAAGGCGCACGACGAGCAGAACGCTGCCGGCGTCGGCGACCGGGTCCTCCTCGCGGAGACCCGCCCGCTGTCGGCGACCAAGCGCTGGCGCATCGTCGAGATCCTCGAGAAGGCCAAGTAATCCCTGCGGGGCTTGACCCGCAGGACTGAACCGCCGTTTCGGCGGGTGAGCGCTAAACGTTTTGCGCTCACCCGCCGGTGAACCGGCCGAGCAGCGTGAGTCATTGACGCTGCGCTGCTCGCCGGGTGGCACATGTAATTCCTGCGGGGCCCATCCGCAGGACAGTTCCGCCAGGCTCGGCGGGAGCGTTAAACGTTTAGTGCTCCCGCCGGGAACCGGCAGACATCCAGGAGATAGACGTGATCCAGCAGGAGTCGCGACTGCGTGTCGCCGACAACACTGGTGCGAAGGAGATCCTTTGCATCCGTGTGCTCGGTGGCTCCGGTCGCCGCTACGCGGGCATCGGTGACGTCATCGTCGCCACCGTCAAGGACGCGATCCCCGGTGGCAACGTGAAGAAGGGTGACGTCGTCAAGGCGGTCATCGTTCGCACCGTCAAGGAGCGCCGTCGTCCGGACGGCTCGTACATCCGCTTCGACGAGAACGCCGCCGTCATTCTGAAGAACGACGGCGACCCTCGCGGCACCCGTATCTTCGGCCCGGTGGGTCGTGAGCTGCGCGAGAAGAAGTTCATGAAGATCATCTCGCTCGCGCCGGAGGTGCTGTAAGCATGAAGATCAAGAAGGGCGACCTGGTCCAGGTCATCACCGGTAAGGACAAGGGCAAGCAGGGCAAGGTCATCGCGGCCTTCCCCCGCGAGGACCGTGTCCTGGTCGAGGGTGTCAACCGGGTCAAGAAGCACACCAAGGCCGGCCCGACCGCTCGCGGTTCGCAGGCCGGCGGCATCGTCACGACCGAGGCCCCCATCCACGTCTCCAACGTCCAGCTGGTCGTGGAGAAGGACGGCAACAAGGTCGTCACGCGTGTCGGTTACCGCTTCGACGACGAGGGCAACAAGATCCGCGTTGCCAAGCGGACGGGTGAGGACATCTGATGGCTACCACCACCACTCCGCGTCTGAAGACGAAGTACCGCGAGGAGATCGCGGGCAAGCTGCGTGACGAGTTCAAGTACGAGAACGTCATGCAGATCCCCGGCCTCGTCAAGATCGTGGTCAACATGGGTGTGGGCGACGCCGCCCGCGACTCCAAGCTGATCGAGGGTGCCATCAAGGACCTCACCACGATCACCGGTCAGAAGCCGGCCGTCACCAAGGCCCGTAAGTCCATCGCGCAGTTCAAGCTGCGTGAGGGCCAGCCGATCGGTGCCCACGTCACGCTTCGTGGCGACCGCATGTGGGAGTTCCTGGACCGCACCCTGTCGCTCGCGCTGCCGCGCATCCGCGACTTCCGTGGTCTGTCTCCCAAGCAGTTCGACGGCCGTGGCAACTACACCTTCGGTCTCACCGAGCAGGTCATGTTCCACGAGATCGACCAGGACAAGATCGACCGCACCCGGGGTATGGACATCACCGTGGTGACCACGGCGACCAACGACGCTGAGGGCCGCGCGCTCCTTCGTCACCTCGGCTTCCCCTTCAAGGAGGCGTAAGCGAGATGGCGAAGAAGGCTCTGATTGCCAAGGCTGCTCGTAAGCCCAAGTTCGGTGTGCGTGCGTACACCCGCTGCCAGCGCTGCGGCCGTCCGCACTCCGTGTACCGCAAGTTCGGCCTGTGCCGCGTGTGCCTTCGTGAGATGGCTCACCGTGGCGAGCTGCCGGGCGTGACCAAGAGCTCCTGGTAGTCCCGTCTTTTAGGGATTCCCGAAGCTCTCGGTAAGTAAAGGGCTGTGTCAGGTGCCCACCCCTTCATGGCTTAGGCTAGGAGGGTTGGGCGCCTGGACGCCCATACGACTTACTACGCCGTAGGTCCACCGCACCGCACCCGCCTCGTCTCGGATCGAGGAGAGGGATGGGCACCTGGAAACCCCGGCGAGAGAGGCCGAAGGCCAATTCATGACCATGACTGATCCGATCGCAGACATGCTGACGCGTCTGCGGAATGCGAACTCGGCGTACCACGACTCCGTGACGATGCCGGCATCGAAGATCAAGTCTCACATCGCGGAGATCCTCCAGCAGGAGGGCTTCATCACGGGCTGGAAGGTCGAGGACGCCGAAGTCGGCAAGAACCTCGTCCTGGAGCTGAAGTTCGGCCCCAACCGTGAGCGCTCCATCGCGGGCATCAAGCGGATCTCCAAGCCCGGTCTCCGGGTTTACGCGAAGTCCACCTCCCTGCCCAAGGTGCTGGGTGGCCTCGGCGTGGCGATCATCTCCACGTCGCACGGTCTCCTCACCGACAAGCAGGCCGGCAAGAAGGGCGTAGGCGGAGAAGTTCTCGCCTACGTCTGGTAGCGGAAGGGAACGGAGGAAACAGCTATGTCGCGCATTGGCAAGCTCCCCATCACGGTTCCCGCCGGCGTGGACGTCACCATCGACGGCCGTACGGTCGCGGTCAAGGGCCCCAAGGGCTCTCTGACCCACACCGTTGCCGCGCCGATCGACATCGCCAAGGGTGAGGACGGCGTTCTCAGCGTCACCCGCCCCAACGACGAGCGTCAGAGCAAGGCCCTGCACGGCCTGTCCCGCACGCTGGTGGCGAACATGATCACCGGCGTGACCCAGGGTTACGTGAAGAAGCTCGAAATCAGCGGTGTCGGTTACCGAGTGACCGCCAAGGGTTCGAACCTGGAGTTCGCTCTCGGTTACAGCCACCCGATCCTGGTCGAGGCCCCCGAGGGCATCACCTTCAAGGTGGAGTCCCCGACCCGTTTCCAGGTCGAGGGCATCGACAAGCAGAAGGTCGGCGAGGTTGCGGCCAACATCCGCAAGCTGCGCAAGCCCGACCCGTACAAGGCCAAGGGTGTCAAGTACGAGGGCGAAGTCATCCGCCGCAAGGTCGGAAAGGCGGGTAAGTAAGCCATGGCATACGGACAGAAGATCCTCAAGGGCGACGCCTACAAGCGCGCCGCGATCAAGCGCCGCCACATCCGGATCCGCAAGTCGATCAACGGTACGGCGGAGCGTCCTCGTCTGGTCGTGACCCGCTCGAACCGCCACATCGTGGCCCAGGTGATCGACGACATCAAGGGTCACACCCTGGCGTCGGCGTCCACCCTGGACACCTCGATCCGCGGTGGCGAGGGCGACAAGTCCGCGCAGGCCAAGCAGGTCGGCGCCCTGGTCGCCGAGCGCGCCAAGGCCGCCGGTGTCGAGGCTGTCGTATTCGACCGTGGTGGCAACCAGTACGCGGGGCGCATCGCCGCCCTGGCGGACGCCGCCCGCGAAGCCGGGCTCAAGTTCTGAGCCGCTTGTAGCTAGCGGAAAGAGAGAGGTAATCCAATGGCTGGACCCCAGCGCCGCGGAAGCGGTGCCGGTGGCGGCGAGCGGCGGGACCGGAAGGGCCGTGACGGCGGCGCTGCTGCCGCCGAGAAGACCGCGTACGTTGAGCGCGTTGTCGCGATCAACCGCGTCGCCAAGGTTGTGAAGGGTGGTCGTCGCTTCAGCTTCACTGCGCTCGTCGTAGTGGGCGATGGCGATGGCACCGTCGGTGTCGGTTACGGCAAGGCCAAGGAGGTGCCGGCCGCGATCGCCAAGGGTGTTGAAGAGGCCAAGAAGCACTTCTTCAAGGTCCCCCGTATCCAGGGCACCATCCCGCACCCGATCACGGGTGAGAAGGCTGCCGGCGTCGTTCTGCTCAAGCCCGCGTCCCCCGGTACCGGCGTTATCGCCGGTGGCCCGGTGCGTGCGGTGCTCGAGTGCGCAGGTATCCACGACGTCCTGTCGAAGTCGCTCGGCTCGTCGAACGCGATCAACATCGTGCACGCGACCGTGGCGGCCCTGCAGGGCCTGCAGCGTCCCGAGGAGATCGCGGCCCGCCGTGGTCTGCCCCTCGAGGACGTCGCTCCCGCGGCTCTGCTGCGTGCGCGTGCCGGGGCTGGTGCTGCGTAATGGCACAGCTCAAGATCACGCAGACGAAGTCGTACATCGGCAGCAAGCAGAACCACCGTGACACCCTGCGTTCCCTTGGTCTCAAGGGGATCAACACGCAGGTCGTCAAGGAGGATCGTCCCGAGTTCCGCGGAATGGTGCACACCGTCCGCCACCTCGTGACGGTCGAGGAGGTCGACTGATCATGGCGGAGAACAACCCGCTCAAGATCCACAACCTCCGTCCCGCCCCGGGCGCCAAGACCGCCAAGACCCGTGTGGGTCGTGGTGAGGCGTCGAAGGGTAAGACGGCCGGTCGTGGCACCAAGGGTACGAAGGCCCGTTACCAGGTTCCGGAGCGCTTCGAGGGTGGGCAGATGCCCCTCCACATGCGTCTTCCGAAGCTGAAGGGCTTCAAGAACCCGTTCAAGACCGAGTACCAGGTCGTGAACCTCGACAAGCTGGGCGCGCTGTACCCCGAGGGTGGCGAGGTCACCGTCGAGGGCCTCGTGGCCAAGGGTGCGGTTCGCAAGAACAGCCTCGTCAAGGTCCTCGGCCAGGGCGAGATCTCCGTGGCGCTGCAGGTGACGGTCGACGCCGTCTCCGGTTCCGCCAAGGAGAAGATCACCGCCGCCGGCGGTACCGTCACCGAGCTCCTCTGAACACAGCGGGCGTCTCGATGACTTGAGCGATCCCGACCGGGGATACCCCACAAAAGGGGTATCCCCGGTTGGTCGTTCCTAGGGGGCAGTCTCGCCGGTAAGGTTGCCTGCACTGCCCACTTTCACAAGGTGCTTCCCATGGGGCACCTTGGGCGGCAGTCGACCGTTAGACATGTCGTTGTTCTTATTGGACCTTCAAGACCGTCACCCTTGACGCAGTAGCGCGGGGGTCGCAGGAGGCACCGTGCTCACCGCGTTCGCCCGGGCGTTCAAGACGCCCGACCTGCGCAAGAAGCTGCTCTTCACGCTCGGCATCGTCGTGGTGTACCGGATCGGTACCCACGTCCCGATTCCGGGCGTCGACTACACAGCCGTCCAGCAGTGCGTGAAAGAGGCGTCTGCCAACCAGGGCCTGTTCGGTCTCGTCAACATGTTCAGCGGTGGCGCGCTGTTGCAGATCACCATTTTTGCGCTGGGCATCATGCCGTACATCACGGCGAGCATCATCCTCCAGCTGCTCACGGTGGTGATCCCGCGCCTGGAAGCCCTGAAGAAGGAGGGCCAGGCCGGTACGGCGAAGATCACGCAGTACACCCGTTACCTCACCGTGGCGCTGGCCATCCTCCAGGGCACCGGCCTGGTGGCCACGGCCCGCAGTGGCGCCCTCTTCCAGGGCTGCCAGGTGGCCGGCCAGATCGTCCCCGACCGCTCCATCTTCAGCACGATCGTCATGGTCATCACCATGACCGCGGGTACGGCCGTCGTGATGTGGCTCGGTGAGCTCATCACCGACCGCGGCATCGGCAACGGCATGTCGATCCTGATGTTCATCTCGATCGCCGCGACCTTCCCGTCCGCGCTGTGGGCCATCAAGAAGCAGGGCACCCTGGCCGGCGGCTGGATCGAGTTCGGCACCGTCATCGCGGTCGGGCTCGTCATGGTCGGCCTGGTGGTCTTCGTCGAGCAGGCTCAGCGCCGCATTCCGGTCCAGTACGCGAAGCGGATGATCGGCCGCCGTTCCTACGGCGGTACGTCGACCTACATTCCGCTGAAGGTCAACCAGGCCGGTGTGATTCCCGTCATCTTCGCGTCGTCGCTGCTCTACATCCCGGCGCTGATCGCCCAGTTCTCCAGTGGTACCTCGGGGTGGAAGACCTGGATCGAGGCCAACCTCGTCAAGGGTGACCACCCGATTTACATCAGCATGTACTTCTTGCTCATCGTTTTCTTCGCGTTCTTCTACGTGGCGATCTCCTTCAACCCCGAAGAAGTCGCCGACAACATGAAGAAGTATGGTGGCTTCATCCCGGGCATCCGGGCTGGCCGACCGACCGCTGAGTACCTGAGTTACGTGCTCAACCGGATCACCTGGCCGGGTTCGCTGTACCTGGGGTTGATCGCTCTCGTGCCGACGATGGCGTTGGTTGGGTTTGGGGCAAACCAGAACTTCCCGTTCGGCGGGACCAGCATCCTGATCATCGTGGGTGTCGGTCTCGAGACGGTGAAGCAGATCGAGAGCCAGCTTCAGCAGCGCAATTACGAAGGGTTCCTCCGCTGATGCGAATCGTCCTCGTCGGGCCGCCGGGTGCGGGCAAGGGAACGCAGGCCGCGTTCCTGGCCCAGAACCTCTCCATCCCGCACATCTCCACGGGCGACCTGTTCCGAGCCAACATCAGCCAGCAGACGGAACTCGGCAAACTCGCGAAGTCCTACATGGACGCGGGCAACCTGGTACCGGACGAGGTCACCATCGGTATGGCCAAGGACCGCATGGAGCAGTCCGACGCCGAGGGCGGGTTCCTGCTGGACGGCTTCCCGCGGAACGTGTCGCAGGCCGAGGCGCTGGACGAGATGCTGCACAGCGAGGGCATGAAGCTGGACGCGGTGCTGGACCTGGAGGTCCCCGAGGAGGAGGTCGTCAAGCGCATCGCCGGCCGCCGAATCTGCCGTAACGACTCGGCGCACGTCTTCCACGTGTCGTACAAGGCACCGAAGAAGGAAGGCGTCTGTGACGTCTGCGGCGGCGAGCTGTACCAGCGTGACGACGACTCCGAGGAGACCGTCCGCAAGCGCCTGGAGGTCTACCACACCCAGACCGAGCCGATCATCGACTACTACAAGGCCCAGGGCCTCGTGGTGACGATCTCGGCCCTCGGCAAGGTGGAGGACGTCACCGGGCGCGCGATGGAGGCGCTCAACCGCGAGGACGACGCCGCTTAGGCGGCCGGCTCCTTTTCAGTACGTCTCGGCAGCCGCGGTTCCCTTTCGAGGGGGCCGCGGCTGCTGTGTGGGTGCACGTATGGTTGAAGGCACCTTTGCTGTCACCCGTTCCCTCCACGGTCCCCGACCCGGTCCAAGAAAGGCCCCCGCCGCCATGGTGCAGATCAAGACCCCCGAGCAGATCGCCAAGATGCGTGAGGCGGGGCTGGTCGTCGCCGCCATCCACGCGGCGACGCGTGAGGCCGCGGTGCCCGGGGCCACGACCAAGGACCTGGACCAGGTCGCCCGCAAGGTCCTCGCGGAGCACGACGCGAAGCCGAACTTCCTGGGATACGGCGGTTTCCCCGCGACGATCTGCACGTCCGTGAACGAGGTCGTCGTCCACGGCATCCCGTCCGACGACGTCGTCCTGAAGGACGGCGACGTCATCTCCATCGACTGCGGCGCGATCATCGACGGCTGGCACGGTGACGCGGCCTACACGGCCTTCGTGGGGTCGGGGCACTCCCCGGAGCTGGTCGAGCTCTCGCGGGTGACCGAGGAGTCGATGTGGGCCGGTATCGCGGCGATGAAGCTGGGGAACCGGCTGGTCGACGTCTCCCGGGCCATCGAGACGTACATCCGCCGGCAGCCGAAGCCGGGCGGCGGCCGGTACGGGATCATCGAGGACTACGGCGGGCACGGCATCGGTACCGAGATGCACATGGACCCGCATCTCCTGAACTACGTGGACCGGCGGCGCGGCAAGGGACCGAAGCTGGTCCCGGGCTTCTGCCTGGCGATCGAGCCGATGGTCTCCCTCGGGACGCCGAAGACCGAGGTCCTGTCGGACGACTGGACGGTCATCACGACGGACGGCACCTGGTCCTCCCACTGGGAGCACTCGGTGGCGCTGACGGAGGAGGGCCCGTTGGTCCTCACGGCGCCCGACGGCGGCAAGGCCAAGCTTGCCGAGCACGGGATCACGGCGGCGCCGGATCCTCTGGCCTGAGGTCGGCTTCTGCCGTCGAGCCCGCGAGAGGGGCATCCGGAACGGGGTCCGAGGTCCTGACGGCTTCGGGCGGTGGCAAGGCCAGGCTCGGCGGGTACGGGGTCATCGGGGCGCCGGATCCTCTGGCCTGAGGTCGGTTCTTGCCGTCGGTCGTCGGTCGGAGGCCGGCGCAGCCGCTCGAAGCTTGTGAGGTGCCCTCACCCGGGCCGCAGGCCTCGTTGCGGGCGGCATTCTGGCGCTGACGGCGAAGGGTCGCCGCGGCGCCGGATTCTCTGGGCTGAGGGGTGGACCTTGGGCTCTCGGCTTAATGATCTCTGTCTTGGGGCATCCTTCCTCGATTCGTCTTTCCGAGTGGCCTGACGTAGACTGACTCGTCGGCTCTCGTGTACCCGCATGCCTTCATGCGGTAGCGGGGGTCGATCAGGGTAGTCGATTCGAAGGGCGAAGCGTGGCCAAGAAGCAAGGTGCCATCGAGATCGAGGGCACTGTCGTCGAGTCTCTTCCGAACGCCATGTTCAAGGTCGAGCTCCAGAACGGCCACCAGGTCCTGGCACACATCAGCGGCAAGATGCGTATGCACTACATCCGCATCCTCCCTGACGACCGGGTCGTGGTGGAGCTGTCTCCGTACGACCTGACGCGTGGCCGGATCGTCTACCGGTACAAGTAGATCTTGCCCGCGCCCCGGGCTTCCCGAGGCGATGGCACTGACCCGGAGAACCTCACCCCATGAAGGTCAAGCCGAGCGTCAAGAAGATCTGCGACAAGTGCAGGGTGATCCGCCGTCACGGTCGGGTCATGGTCATCTGCGAGAACCCGCGCCACAAGCAGCGCCAGGGCTGACCGCTACCGACCTCACCCTCTGCATCCGCAGAGATTCGCGCGACGCGAGCTGAATGTGTAATACGCGGAACCCAGGCACCCTTGTGCCTGACACCCCCGGTTCGGAGGCCGGGGACCCGGTTCGTACCTGGTACGGCGGTCGGGATCCGGTTCTGTGTCAGACCTCCGAAGATCAACTGGAGCCATTGAATGGCACGCGTTTCCGGTGTTGACATCCCGCGCGAAAAGCGCGTGGAGGTCGCCCTGACCTACGTGTTCGGCATCGGCCGGACCCTGTCCCAGCTGACGCTGGCCGAGACCGGCATCGACCCGAACACCCGCGTTCGCGACCTCTCCGAGGAGCAGCTCGTCGCGATTCGTGAGTACGTCGACAACAACATCAAGACCGAGGGTGACCTCCGTCGCGAGATCCAGGCCGACATCCGCCGCAAGGTCGAGATCGGCTGCTACCAGGGTCTGCGCCACCGTCGTGGTCTGCCCGTCCGCGGTCAGCGCACCAGCACGAACGCCCGTACCCGCAAGGGTCCGCGTCGCGCCATCGCCGGTAAGAAGAAGCCGGGCAAGAAGTAGTCCTCAGCGGACAACGCTTCATCAGCGGTCTTCGCTGTAGGACCGACCACCTCCCCGTAGGAGTTATAGATGCCCCCCAAGGGTCGTCAGGGCGCTGCCAAGAAGGTGCGCCGCAAGGAAAAGAAGAACGTCGCTCACGGCCACGCGCACATCAAGAGCACGTTCAACAACACGATCGTCTCGATCACGGACCCCTCGGGCAACGTGATCTCCTGGGCCTCCGCCGGCCACGTCGGCTTCAAGGGCTCGCGCAAGTCGACCCCCTTCGCCGCGCAGATGGCCGCCGAGTCGGCCGCCCGTCGCGCGCAGGAGCACGGCATGCGCAAGGTGGACGTGTTCGTCAAGGGCCCGGGTTCGGGTCGTGAGACCGCCATCCGTTCGCTTCAGGCGACCGGTCTTGAGGTCGGCTCCATCCAGGACGTCACCCCCACCCCGCACAACGGCTGCCGTCCGCCCAAGCGCCGCCGCGTCTGACGTACGGCTGCTTGGTCTGAGGTTTTCGGGCGGTACGGCTCTTACGGGCCGTATCGCCCGTACCCTTGTAACACCATCAGGGCGTCAAATAGCGGGCGCCCCTGACTGAAGGAACGCACCATGCTGATCGCTCAGCGTCCCTCGTTGACCGAAGAGGTCGTCGACGAATTCCGCTCCCGGTTCGTGATCGAGCCGCTGGAGCCGGGCTTCGGCTACACCCTCGGCAACTCCCTCCGCCGGACCCTCCTGTCCTCGATTCCCGGTGCGGCGGTCACGTCGATCCGGATCGACGGCGTGCTGCACGAGTTCACCACCGTGCCGGGCGTCAAGGAGGACGTCACCGACCTGATCCTCAACATCAAGCAGCTGGTCGTCTCCTCGGAGCACGACGAGCCGGTCGTGATGTACCTGCGCAAGCAGGGCCCGGGTCTGGTCACCGCCGCCGACATCGCGCCCCCGGCCGGTGTCGAGGTGCACAACCCCGACCTCGTCCTCGCCACGCTCAACGGCAAGGGCAAGCTGGAGATGGAGCTCACGGTCGAGCGTGGCCGTGGTTACGTCTCCGCCGTGCAGAACAAGCAGGTGGGCCAGGAGATCGGCCGTATCCCGGTCGACTCCATCTACTCGCCGGTTCTGAAGGTCACGTACAAGGTCGAGGCCACGCGTGTCGAGCAGCGCACCGACTTCGACAAGCTGATCGTCGACGTCGAGACCAAGCAGGCCATGCGTCCCCGTGACGCCATGGCGTCGGCCGGTAAGACCCTGGTCGAGCTGTTCGGTCTGGCGCGCGAGCTCAACATCGACGCCGAGGGCATCGACATGGGTCCGTCCCCGACGGACGCCGCCCTGGCCGCTGATCTCGCCCTGCCGATCGAGGAGCTCGAGCTCACCGTTCGGTCGTACAACTGCCTCAAGCGTGAGGGCATCCACTCCGTGGGTGAGCTCGTCGCCCGCTCCGAGGCCGACCTCCTCGACATTCGCAACTTCGGTGCGAAGTCCATCGACGAGGTCAAGGCGAAGCTGGCCGGCATGGGCCTGGCCCTCAAGGACAGCCCGCCCGGATTCGACCCGACCGCCGCCGCCGACGCCTTCGGCGCCGACGACGACGCGGACGCGGGTTTCGTGGAGACCGAGCAGTACTGATCGGTCGTTTGCCGGTGAGCATCCGCTCATCGGGTTCCTGACCCCGGTACCTGATACGGCCGGGGCAGACACACAGGAGAAGAACAATGCCGAAGCCCACCAAGGGTGCCCGTATGGGCGGCAGTGCCGCGCACGAGAAGCTGCTTCTCGCGAACCTCGCGAAGTCGCTGTTCGAGCACGGCCGTATCACCACCACCGAGGCGAAGGCGCGCAAGCTGCGTCCGTACGCCGAGCGTCTGGTCACCAAGGCGAAGAAGGGCGACCTTCACAACCGCCGTCAGGTGCTCCAGGTGATCACGGACAAGAGCATCGTCCACACGCTCTTCACCGAGATCGGCCCGCGCTACGAGAACCGTCCCGGTGGCTACACCCGAATCACCAAGATCGGTAACCGTCGTGGCGACAACGCGCCCATGGCTGTCATCGAGCTGGTCGAGGCCCTGACGGTCGCCCAGGAGGCGACGGGTGAGGCCGAGGCCGCGACGAAGCGTGCCGCCAAGGACGCCGAGGCTGCTCCGGCTGCCGAGGAGACCAAGGTGGACGTGACCAAGGCCGACGAGGCCGAGGACGCGGCTGAGGAGTCCAAGGACGCGTAAGCGTCTGCCGGGTTCTGTTTGTTTGGCGGCTGCGGCTTTGTCGTGGCTTGTCGCGCAGTTCCCCGCGCCCCTTACGGGGCGCTCAGCGGGTCCGTTCCTTTTCAAGGGGCGGGCCCGCTTTCGTGTTCCTGAGAGGATTTCTGTGTGAGTGACGAAGTGCAGGCCGGGTTCGTGCGGGTGCGGTTGGATCTGTCGTACGACGGGACCGAGTTCTCCGGGTGGGCCAAGCAGGCCGGGGGGCGGCGGACTGTCCAGGGGGAGATCGAGGACGCTCTGCGGACGGTCACGCGGTCCGGGGGTGTCACCTACGAGCTGACCGTGGCGGGGCGTACGGATGCCGGCGTGCACGCGCGGGGGCAGGTGGCGCATGTGGATCTGCCGGAGCCGGTGTGGCGTGAGCACCACGAGAAGCTGCTGAAGCGGCTCGCGGGGCGGCTTCCCAAGGATGTTCGGGTGTGGGCGCTCAGAGAGGCGCCCAGCGGCTTCAACGCCCGCTTCTCGGCCGTCTGGCGGCGGTACGCGTACCGCGTCACCGACAACCCCGGCGGGGTCGACCCGCTGCTGCGCAACCACGTCCTGTGGCACGACTGGCCGCTCGACGTGGACGCCATGAACGAGGCCGCCCAGGGGCTGCTGGGGGAGCACGACTTCGCCGCCTACTGCAAGCGGCGGGAGGGGGCGACCACGATCCGCACGCTCCAGCAACTCAGCCTGGACAAGGGCGCCGACGGGATCATCACCGCCACCGTGCGCGCCGACGCCTTCTGCCACAACATGGTGCGCTCGCTCATCGGGGCGCTGCTGTTCGTGGGGGACGGGCACCGGGGGGCCGACTGGCCCGCGAAGGTGCTGGCGGCGGGCGTCCGGGACTCCGCCGTGCACGTCGTACGGCCGCACGGGCTGACGCTGGAGGAAGTCGGGTACCCCGCCGACGAGTTGCTGGCCGCGCGGAACAAGGAGGCGCGGAACAAGCGGACGCTGCCCGGGACCGGCTGCTGCTGAGCCGGCCCCGGTGCGGGTGCTATCCGGCGTTCGCGGCCGCCGACGCCTGGGCCTCGCCGCGGCGACGGATCTGGTTGAACGCGTACTCCGCCAGGCCGTCGCCGGCCGTGAAGACGGCGGTGTTCTTGTCCGTCACGTCCTTGCCGTCGGTGAAGCCGGTGACGGTGAAATAGGCGTAGCGGCCGTAGGAGTTGGCGGTCGTGTAGCAGATGGCGGAGTTGCAGAAGGCGCCCACGCCCTTGCCGGACAGGGAGGCGATGACGCTCTTCTTGTCCCACTGGCTCTTGGCCTTCGTCGCCTGCGCCGCGGTGTCGAAGAGCGCGACGCCGACCGTCCCCGCGATGTTCTTCTCGGCGTACGTGACGCGCATCAGGCGAGTGCAGTCGTTGGCACCGAGGATCTTGGGGAGGGTGCCCTTGGTGGCCGAGCCGCAGTTCGTGGTGTCGGCCGACG
Organism: Streptomyces lincolnensis; assembly: GCF_001685355.1. Lineage (GTDB taxonomy): Bacteria > Actinomycetota > Actinomycetes > Streptomycetales > Streptomycetaceae > Streptomyces > Streptomyces lincolnensis. Next base: position 6,038,721 of record NZ_CP016438.1, read on the forward strand.
CGCCCTTCTTGTAGGCGGTCGAGCCCAGGGCGAGCTGGGTGTTCGGGAAGAGGATCGCCGGGCCGATCGGCGCCTTGTCCTTGTTCTTGCTGGAGACGAAGTCCTTCGGGTCCAGCGGGGGCGGGGCACTGGTCGGCGCGAAGGACGGGGCGGCGGTGCCCGAGGCGCTCGGGATGCCGCCGGCGGGCAGCGAGGACGGCTTCTCGGACCCCTTGCTGCCGTTCGCGGAGACCACGGCCATCGCCACGGCCGAACCGATCGCGATCGTGGCGAGCGCGCCACCACCGATGAACAGCAGACGGCGCCGTTTGTTGCGGGTCTCGGACGCTTCGGCGAGCGCGGCCCAGTCCGGCGTCCCGTCGTCGCCGCTGCTGCCCCACGGCTGCTGCTGGGAATGCGGTTTCCAGGGATCCCACTGGGACTGGGGTCCCTGCTGCTGCCCGTAGCTCATGGGCCGCATCTTAGAGGGCCGAGCGGTGTGCCGGTCCGTCCCAAGAAGCTCTGCGACCCCTACCGTTCGGTCGATGAGCGAGCGCAAAAGCGACATCTCCGGGTGGTTGGTGCGAAGGGCGAGCGGGCATCTGTGGGTGGCGCTGGCGGCCGTGCTGGGGGCGACGGCGGCGCGCACGGCACGGCTGACCTCGGACGGGGGCATGGACAACGCGATCGTCGTGCGGGCGGCGCGGACCTGGCTGGCCGGGGGATCGCCGTATGACGATCCGCACTTCCTCTATCTTCCGGGCGCGGTGCTCGCGGCGGTCCCGCAGGCCCTGCTGCCGGAGCTCGCGCTGCGGGTGGCGGTGCCGGTCGTGGTGACCGGCTGTCTGGCCGGCGGCTGGGCGTGCGCGCTGCGGCTGTACGGCGTTCCGCTGCGCAGCCGCTTCGCCGTGCTGGGGCTGGCCGCGCTCGCTGTGGGCTTCGCGCCCTTCGGGCATCTGGTGCGGCTGGGGAACTGGACGGCGACGGCGGCCCTGGCGCTGCCGCTGGCCCTGCTGCTGACGGGACGGGGGCGGTGGGTCGGCGCCGGGGCCGTGATCGGTGCCGCGATCGCGCTCAAGCCGCTGCTCGCCCCCATGGCGCTGCTGTTCCTCTTCGCACGGCAGTGGCGGGGGCTGGCCGTCCTGGTCCTGCTCCCGGCGCTGGTCTCCGCCGCGGCCGCGCTGCTGCTGCCCGACCCGGCGGGCTTCTTCACCCGGACCCTGCCGTTCCTGCTGCACGGCGACGACAGTTTCGTACGGCTGTATGAGGCCTCTCCGGCGGCGGTGCTGCCGCGGCTGGGGGTGGATCCGTCGGCGGCCGGGCTGCTGGCGGTGGTGGCGGCCGGGGCCGGGGTGCTCTGTGCGTATCTGCGCTGGCGCCGGGACGACGCCGGGCCGCTGCGGACGGCCGAGACGGCGGCGACCGTGATGCTCTCGGCGTTCCTGGTCTCCCGGCCGTCGTACGACCACTATCTGCTGGTCGTCGTGCCGCTGCTGCTCGCCGGGCTGCCCCGCGCCGGGTCGGTGGCCCGGACCCCGTGGTTCTGGCTGGCCCTGGTGCCACAGGTTCCGGGGCTGACCTGGCCTTATCTGGAGACGCTCCAGCGGCGGGCCTTCAAGGACGCCTTCACGCTGTGTGTGCTGGCTCTCACGGTCGTGCGGCACGGCCGGGAACGGCGCCGGATGCCCGTAGAATCGGTGGAGCCGACGGCAGTGACCTCGTTTTGACCCATCCGGGGGCATCCCGGTATCCTGCTTGTTCGTTGTGTATTGGCTCGCTCGTTCTCACGCGAGAGGCCTTTACCTAGGTTCCCTGGAGCAGTTACCAGTGGGCGGCATACGGGCAGCGTTCCCGGCATTGTCGTCCCCAGCTGCACGATCGCTTCAGTGATGCCATGTGTCAGCACCCATCCACTGAAGAAGAAGGCTGCGAAGTGCGTACGTACAGCCCCAAGCCCGGCGATGTGACTCGCCAGTGGCACGTCATTGACGCTCAGGACATCGTCCTGGGCCGTCTGGCTACCACTGCCGCGAACCTCCTCCGTGGCAAGCACAAGCCGACCTATGCCCCGCACATGGACATGGGCGACTTCGTCATCATCATCAACGCCGACAAGGTTCACCTGTCCGGCAACAAGAAGACCCAGAAGCTGGCGTACCGCCACTCCGGTTACCCGGGTGGTCTGCGCTCCGTCCGCTACGACGAGCTGCTGGCGAAGAATCCCGAGAAGGCCGTCGAGAAGGCCATCAAGGGCATGATCCCCAAGAACAGCCTGGGCCGTCAGATGATCTCCAAGCTGAAGATCTACTCGGGCGACCAGCACCCGCACGCTGCCCAGCAGCCGGTGCCGTTCGAGATCACCCAGGTCGCGCAGTAAGTCCGGCCACCCCCTAAGACCGAACAGAATCTGAGGAGAATCGTGGCCGAGACCACCACCGAGCAGCCGGTCGAAGAGACCGAGACCGAGCTCGTCGACATCGACAGCTACACCACCGAGTCCGAGGTCCCCGTCGAGGGTGAGTACACCTCGGAGTCGATGGCGTCCCGCTTCGGCGACCCGCAGCCGGCCGCCGGCCTGGGCCGTCGCAAGAACGCCATCGCCCGCGTCCGGATCGTCCCGGGCACCGGCAAGTGGAAGATCAACGGTCGCACCCTTGAGGACTACTTCCCGAACAAGGTGCACCAGCAGGAAGTCAACGAGCCCTTCAAGGTGCTCGAGCTCGAAGGCCGTTACGACGTCATCGCCCGCATCGCCGGTGGCGGTGTCTCCGGCCAGGCCGGTGCGCTCCGTCTCGGTGTCGCCCGCGCGCTGAACGAGGCCGACGTCGACAACAACCGCGGCGCGCTCAAGAAGGCCGGCTTCCTCCGCCGCGACGACCGTGCGGTCGAGCGCAAGAAGGCCGGTCTCAAGAAGGCCCGCAAGGCCCCGCAGTACAGCAAGCGCTAGGCTTCGCTGCCTGCTTCGTACTTGCCGTACGCAGTACGTTCGAACGCCCCGGCGGCACGCCACAGTGCTGTCGGGGCGTTCGTTTATCCCCGTTGGGGGCGTATAACGGCACAAGACGTTCAAGGGCTTGTGTGATCGGATGGCCGCTATCCGCGTTAGGCGCCTTACTGAACTGACGCTTTCTCAGGAGGACAAGTGGGACGACTCTTCGGCACGGACGGTGTGCGCGGTGTCGCCAACGCGGATCTGACGGCTGAGATGGCACTCGGCCTCTCCGTCGCCGCGGCGCACGTGCTCGCCGAGGCGGGCACCTTCGAGGGCCACCGGCCGACCGCCGTGGTCGGACGGGACCCGCGCGCGTCCGGGGAGTTCCTGGAAGCAGCCGTGGTCGCCGGCCTCGCCAGCGCCGGAGTCGACGTCCTGCGCGTGGGTGTGCTGCCCACACCCGCGGTGGCCTTCCTGACGGCGGAACTCGGTGCCGACCTCGGCGTCGTCCTCTCCGCCAGCCACAACGCCATGCCCGACAACGGCATCAAGTTCCTCTCCCGCGGCGGGCACAAGCTCGACGACGAGCTGGAGGAGCGGATCGAGTCGGTCTACGAGGAGCACCGCACCGGCGCGCCCTGGGACCGGCCGACCGGCGCGGGCGTCGGACGGGTCCGTGACTACGAGGAGGGCGTCGAGCGGTACGTCACCCATCTCGTCGGGGTGCTTCCCAACCGGCTCGACGGGCTGAAGATCGTCCTGGACGAGGCGCACGGCGCCGCCGCCGAGGTGTCGCCGGAGGCGTTCTCGCGGGCCGGGGCCGAGGTCGTCACGATCGGTGCCGAGCCGAACGGGCTCAACATCAACGACGGGTGCGGGTCGACCCACCTCGACCTGCTGAAGGCCGCGGTCGTCGAGCACGGCGCGCACCTCGGTATCGCGCACGACGGGGACGCGGACCGGTGCCTGGCCGTCGACCACACCGGTGCGGAGATCGACGGCGACCAGATCATGGCCGTGCTCGCGCTGGCGATGCGGGACCGGGGGGTGCTGCGGGAGCGGACCGTGGTCGCGACCGTGATGTCCAACCTCGGGTTCAAACTCGCCCTGGAGCGTGAGGGACTGAAGCTGATCCAGACGGCGGTCGGGGACCGGTACGTCCTGGAGGAGATGAAGGAGCACGGGTACTCCCTGGGCGGGGAGCAGTCCGGGCACGTCATCATTCTCGACCACGCGACCACCGGCGACGGGACGCTGACCGGGCTGCTGCTGGCCGCCCGGGTCGCTCAGAGCGGGCGGTCGCTGCGGGATCTGGCCTCCGTGATGGAGCGGCTGCCGCAGGTGCTGATCAATGTGCCGGATGTGGATCGGGCGCGGGTGCGTACGTCCGCGGAGCTGGCCACGGCCGTCGCCGACGCGGAGCGGGAACTCGGGGAGACGGGGCGGGTGTTGCTTCGGCCTTCCGGGACCGAGCCGTTGGTGCGGGTGATGGTCGAGGCGGCGGATATCGACCAGGCTCGGTCTGTGGCGGGGCGGTTGGCTGATGTGGTGAAGTCGGCGCTGGGGTAGTTGGGGGTTCGGTCTTTCGGGTTCGGGGTGGGGGGTTCTGTGCGTTGCGGGCTGCGGGTGTGTTGTGGCTGGTCGCGCAGTTCCTCGCGCCCCTAGCGGCGTTCCGGTCGTCGGGAGTGCTGCGTTGACCAGAGCCACTTCTGGAGTGCCAGAGTGAGGGTGCCCGCCAGGATGATGCCGAGCAGGTTCAGCAGGAGTTGTTCTGTTGAGCGCCAGGCCTGGTTGGTGTCGCTGTAGATCATGGCTACGGCGGCGTTGGCGGCGGCGGGGACCGTGGTGACCGAGATGGCGACGCCCACCAGGGCACCGGACTTGGCCGAGGTCAGGGAGAGTGTGCCGGCGGCTCCGGCGAGGACGGCGACGACGAACGAGAACCAGTCCGGCGCGTAGATGAAGCCGGTGTTGGGGCGGTCGGCCTCCAGGCGGGCCTCGGTGAACAGGCCGACGGCGTCCATGAAGAGGCTGAAGCCGACCGTCACCAGCATCGCCACCGCGAAGCCCACCAGCAGGGCGATCAGTGAGCGCAGGGCCAGGCGCGGGGCCCGCTGGACCATGGCCGTGCAGATACCGGCCAGGGGGCCGAACTCCGGGCCGACCGCCATCGCGCCGACGATGAGGATCGCGTTGTCGAGGACGACACCGCAGGCCGCGATCATCGTCGCCAGCGTGATGAACGCGATGTAGGTGACGGAGAGGGTCGACTCCTCGTGGGTCGCCTCCGTCAGGTGCTCCCACAGGACCGCGTCCGCGCCCTCCCCGGGGGCGTCGTCCTCGGCCTTGACGGCCCGCTTGGACAGCGACAGGTCGATGTTCTCCACGGCGATGGAGCCGCAGTCCTCAAGCCCCAACTCCTGGAGCCCGGTGAGGAGTTCGTCGCCCGCTTCCCGGGCCACGTCGCACATCACCACGTCCCCGGCCGGGTCGCGGGCGGCGTCCGCCAGTACGACGAGGTGGGTGGTGCCGATCGTGTTCTCGATCAGATGGACCACGGCGTCGGTCTTGTCGGCCGGGGTGATCAGGCGGAGGTGCAGCATGCGCCTATCTAACAGGCCCGGACCGGGCCCGTGTCACGCGGTCACAGCTTGCGCAGGCTCAGGCGTTGGACCTTGTGGTCCGTGCCCTTGCGGATGATGAGGGTGGCCCGGCCCCGGGTGGGGGCGATGTTCTCGATCAGGTTGGGCTTGTTGATGGTCCGCCACTGTGCGCGGGCGTAGTCGAGGGCCTCCTCCTCGGACACCTGGGTGTACTTGCGGAAGTACGAGTTGGGGTCCTGGAAGGCGGTCTGGCGCAGCTTCTTGAACCGGTTGAGGTACCAGCGCTCGACGTCCTCGGGGCTGGCGTCGATGTACACGCTGAAGTCGAAGTAGTCGGCGAGGCCGACGCGGGTGCGGCCGTCCTTGCCGGGCAGGGCCGGCTGGAGGACGTTCAGGCCCTCGACGATCAGGATGTCCGGGCGGCGGACGACGAGCTTCTCGTCGGGGACGATGTCGTAGATGAGGTGGGAGTAGATGGGGGCCGTCACCTCGTCCTTGCCCGCCTTGATGTCGGCGACGAACCGGGTCAGGGCCCGGCGGTCGTAGGACTCGGGGAAGCCCTTCCGTGACATCAGGCCGCGTGCCCGGAGCTCCTTGGTGGGGAGCAGGAAGCCGTCCGTCGTCACCCGCTCGACGCGCGGGTGCTCGGGCCAGCGGGACAGCAGGGCCTGGAGGAGCCGGGCGACCGTGGACTTGCCGCCGGCCACGGAACCGGCGACCCCTATGACGAAGGGGGTGCCCGCCTGGGCGCCCTGTTCGCCCAGGAAGGTGTTGAGCGCGCCTCTGAGGCCGTCGGTGGCGCCGACGTAGAGGTTGAGCAGGCGGGACAGCGGGAGGTAGATGTCCCGCACCTCGTCGAGGTCGATGACATCGCCGAGGCCGCGCAGCTGTTCGACTTCTTCGGCGGTGAGTGGCAGCGGCGTCTTGTCGCGCAGCGCACTCCACTCGGAGCGGGTGAGGTCGACGTAGGGAGTCGCCTCCGGCTTGTGCCGGTGGGCGCTCCGGGGGATCGAGGAGACCGGAGAGATCACAGTCCATTGTTAACGGAGTTTGAACGGGATGGCGGGTGGGGTCCGTCACGCGCGGCCGCCCGGGCGGTTCGTGGCGGTGCCGGGAGGTCCGTCGGTTTCTCCGGAACGGGGCTCGTACGGCGGTGGGAATTTCCGATATCGGGCACGCGGGAGCCCTTTCGGGCCCGGATCCGTGCGTAGGCTGCGGGCCATGTGCGGAATCGTGGGATACGTGGGGGCGCAGTCGGCGCTCGATGTCGTGATGGCCGGACTGAAACGACTGGAGTACCGGGGGTACGACTCGGCGGGCATCGCCGTGCTGGCGGACGGCGGGATGGCCGCGGGCAAGAAGGCCGGCAAGCTCGTCAATCTGGAGAAGGAGCTGACGGAACGGCCGCTGCCGACGGGGAACACGGGGATCGGGCACACCCGGTGGGCCACGCACGGCGGGCCGACGGATGCGAACGCCCATCCGCATCTCGACAACGCGGGGCGGGTCGCCGTCGTGCACAACGGCATCATCGAGAACTTCGCCCTGCTGAGGGCCGAGCTGGCGGAGCGGGGGCACGACCTGGCCTCCGAGACCGACACCGAGGTGGTCGCCCATCTGCTCGCCGAGGAGTTCTCCTCGTGCGCCGACCTGGCCGAGTCGATGCGGCTGGTGTGCCGGCGGCTGGAGGGCGCGTTCACGCTGGTCGCGGTGCATGCGGACGAGCTCGACGTGGTCGTGGGGGCGCGGCGGAACTCGCCGCTCGTGGTGGGCGTTGGGGAGGGTGAGTCCTTTCTCGCCTCGGATGTCGCCGCGTTCATCGCCCACACGCGGTCGGCGATCGAGCTGGGCCAGGACCAGGTGGTGGAGCTGCGCCGGGACGGGGTGACGGTGACCGGCTTCGACGGCTCTCCGGCCGACGTGCGCTCGTATCACGTCGACTGGGACGCGTCGGCCGCGGAAAAGGGGGGTTATGACTACTTCATGCTCAAGGAGATCGCCGAGCAGCCCAAGGCTGTCGCCGATACCCTGCTGGGCCGCATCGACGCGTCCGGTTCGCTGACGCTGGACGAGGTGCGGATCCCGGCGGGAGAGCTGCGCGAGGTCGACAAGGTGGTGGTTGTCGCCTGCGGTACGGCGTTTCATGCCGGGTTGATCGCCAAGTACGCCATCGAGCACTGGACGCGGATTCCGTGTGAGGTGGAGCTGGCGAGTGAGTTCCGGTACCGGGATCCGATCCTGGACGGCCGGTCCCTGGTGATCGCCATCTCGCAGTCCGGCGAGACGATGGACACGCTGATGGCGCTGCGGCACGCCCGTGAACAGGGCTCCAAGGTGCTCGCCATCTGCAACACCAACGGGTCCACGATTCCTCGGGAGTCGGACGCGGTGCTGTACACGCACGCGGGTCCGGAGGTCGCGGTCGCGTCGACGAAGGCCTTCCTGACGCAGCTCGTGGCGTGTTACCTCGTCGCCCTCTATCTGGGGCAGGTGCGCGGGACCAAATGGGGGGACGAGATCGGGGCCGTGATCCGGGATCTGTCGCAGATCTCCGGCGAGGTCGAACGCGTCCTGGAGACCATGGAGCCGGTGCGTGCGCTGGCGCGCTCGCTGGCCTCCAAGAACACGGTGCTGTTCCTGGGGCGGCATGTGGGCTATCCGGTGGCGCTGGAAGGGGCTCTGAAGCTGAAGGAGCTGGCCTACATGCACGCGGAGGGGTTCGCGGCGGGTGAGCTGAAGCACGGGCCGATCGCCCTGATCGAGGACGATCTGCCGGTCGTGGTGGTCGTGCCCTCGCCCCGGGGGCGGTCCGTGCTCCACGACAAGATCGTCTCCAACATCCAGGAGATCCGGGCTCGCGGGGCGCGGACCATCGTGATCGCGGAGGAGGGGGACGAGGCGGTCGTGCCGTACGCGGACCATCTGATCCGGATCCCGGCGACGCCGACGCTGTTGCAGCCGCTGGTGGCGACGGTGCCGTTGCAGGTGTTCGCGTGCGAGCTGGCCACGGCTCGGGGGAACGAGGTGGATCAGCCGCGGAATCTGGCGAAGTCGGTGACGGTGGAGTAGGGCGTCAGCCGGCGGGGGTGAAGGCTTCCCCGTTCGTGAGGACGGGGACGGTGGGGGAGGCGTCGAACTCGGCGGCCACCGTCACGTCCTCCGGGAAGCCGCCCTCGATCAGCTCGCGGCCGGAGGCGCAGGCGGTCAGGGCTGCCTTGATGTCCTCGGTGTGGCGGAAGGCTGTTGCGGCGGTGGCGGCCTCCGGGGAGAGCGTGGCGCCGCCGGTCTGCCGGCGCAGGGTGTCGATGACCGCACCCGCGCCGAGCAGGTCCTCCAGAGCGGGGCGGAGGCTGTCGTCCGGCCAGCGTTCGCCTGCGGCGATGACGGCCACGGGGTGGTCCGGGGTGCCGTAGCCATGGGCTGCCAGCCAGTTCCCTACGGCTGTCGCGTTGCGGAGGGACGCGGCGATCACGGGGGTGTTCCTGTCGGCCGCGGCGGAGATCGCCGAGCCGTTGGGGGAGGGGAGCACCAGGCGTGGGGTGAAGGGGGCGGTGCGTAGGGCTGCGGGGGAGAGGGACCAGGGGGAGTCGGGGGTGGCTTGTCTCCGGCCCACTGCCAGGTCTGCGGCGTGTTGTTCGGCGTAGGCGGTGGCGGTGTCGTCGTGCCAGGGGTACGGGTAGACGCGGGTGCCGGCGTCTACGGCGACGGTGACGGACGTGGTGAAGGAGAGGACGTCCACGACGACGAGGGCGTGGACGGCGGGGGCGAGGCGGGTGGCGCCGGTGGGGCCCCAGTCGAAGCGGGTGGGGTGGGCTGTTTGTAGGTGCCAGTTGGTCATCGGGGGGTGGGGGACTTCAGGGACTGGAGGAAGGTGGTGAAGGAGGGCACGGGGAAGGAGAGGATGCGGTTCGTGGGGGACTTGGAGTCGCGGACGGATATGTGGGTGGGGGAGTTGGTGATCTCCACGCAGTTGTTGCCGTCGCCGTCGCCCGAGTAGGACGACTTCCGCCAGTTGTCGGGGGTGTCCAGGGGGTGCCTCATTGCTCCTTCAGGGCATTGATGAAGGTGGTAAAGGTGAGGGTGGGGAAGGTCAGAGTTCCGTAGACGGGGGCCTTGGAGTCCCGGACGGATATGTGGGTGGGGGAGTTGGCGATCTCCACGCACTCGTTGCCGTCGTCGGGGCCTGAGTGCGATGACTTGCGCCAGTTGTCGGGCGTGTCCATGGGGTGTCTCACAGCTCTTTCGCCAGCCGGTTGATGAAGTCGCGCGACCGTACAGGGTCGAGTGATGCGGCTTCTACCTTACGAAAGCGAGTTCGGAAGGCGCTCAGCTGTGCTTCGGAGTCGATGAAAGCGGAGCCTTGCGGTACATCGCGCACGACGGTGTCCAGTTTGGGCACGGGGCCACCCACGTAAGTCATGGTGCTGGCGGCTCTGGCGAAGCCGTCCAGGTCGAACGGGATGACTCGCAGGGTGACGTTGTCCTTGTCGGACAGCTCCCGGAGCTTGCTGAGTTGGGCCCGGGAGGTCGCGCGGTCGCTGACCCTGATGCGGAGGGCTGCCTCGTGGATCACCAACTCGTAGGGCACGGTGATGTCCTGGCCTGCCATGCGGTGACGTACACGCAACTCCAGTTCTTCAGGGGCGAGTTCGGGCACTCGGCCAGAGAAGACTGCGCGCGCGTAGTTCTCCGTCTGCAGGAGGCCCGGCACGTAGAGAACTGCGACGTCGCGTCGGAAGGCGGAGTGGTGGTTCAGCTCGGAGAGGTCCAGGAACGAGGTGGGCAGTTGACCCCGGAACTCCTCCCACCAGCCCCGTGTCCGGTCGGTGGCCATCGCGACCAGGGCGTCGATGAACTCGCCGTCCGTGCAGGCGTAGTGAGATGCGAGGCGGCGGAGGCGCTTCTCGCTCACTCCCGCTAGGGCGGACTCGATGTGAGTGATCTGAGCGGGGCTCACGCCGAGCAGCGCGGCCGCCTGGCGGGCGGTGAGTCCTGCTGCCTCGCGGAGTCTGCGCAGTTCAGTGGCCAGACGCATCTGGCGTGCCGTTGGTTCGCGCCTCAAGGCTCTCGACTGCTCCTAGGTTCAACGCGCCGACAGGTGCGACTCGTTCAGCGTCAGATTACGCGATCGGCTTGCTGAATCTCTAGATTTAGATCTACCGTCAGTAATGCGACGCACACGCTGCGGAACGCCGGGACTCCGGAAGCGCACCGCCCCGTCCTGCCATGACGGCTGCGGCAATGCCACCGCCTGTCGGCCGCAACCTCCCCTCACCTGAACGGAGTTCGCGCATGCCCGAAAGTGAAAGCGCGCCCTGGGAGTACTCCCTCTACATCCCCAACGACCCCCGAGCCGTCACCGTGAGTCGCCGTACCCTCCGGCTGATCCTGACCCTGCACGGCCTGATCCGCCTGGTCGACCTCGCGGAGCTGCTCGCCGCCGAGTTGGTCTCCAATGCCGTACGGCATACGAAGGGGCCTGCCGCCCTCAGGGTGTCCTGGTCGGCGGGGGTGCTGCGGATCGGGGCGTGGGATGCCGACCCCGAACCACCGGAACCGCCACGCGTGCTGGAGCAGATCGCCGAGGCTGAGGAGGGGCGGGGGCTGGCGTTGGTGCGGGCCTGTGCGGATCTGTGGGGGTGGCATCCGCTGGCGAGACACGGCAACCGGGGGAAGTTCGTGTGGTGCGAGCTGGCCGCGGTCGCGTGAACGTTTTCTCGCTCCCCGAAAGAGTGAACGCATTCCTATCGCCCGGACAACCCATCCCATGATCCACCTAGGTTGCGGAGCGGCCCGAGATTCTTACTCCCGTGTTCGGGGTGTTGGGCGTGCCGTTCCCCGCGAAGGCGACGGTGGACGCCGTCACCACGAATGCGACGGAGGCTCGGCCGCTGGAGCGACGCGTGGACACCGTGCTGCGCATCGGTCCGTCGGACGGCGAGGACTTTCTGCTCGCGATTGAGTCGCAGTCGAAGAAAGTCGCGGGGAAGGAGGCCAGTTGGGCGTACTACGTCGCCTACCTCCAGGCGAAGTTCGGTCTGCCCGTACTGCTGCTCGTGGTCTGTCAGGACAGGGCCACAGCCAAGTGGGCGGCCGGTCCCTTCGACTGCGGTACGCGCGGGTGGACAGCTCAGCGGACATGTCCTCTGGTTGCCGGGCCGGACAACCTGCCGGTGATCACCGACGTCAGGAGCGTGGCGAAGAACCTCGCCCTGGCCGCTCTGTCCGCTTTGGCGCACGCCCGCAGTCCCGACTGCGGCGCCATACTGGAGGCAATCAGTAGCGCCCTTCAGGACCTCCAGGAAACCGATCCTGACACTGCCGAGTACTTCTTCGACTTCCTGGAAGTCACCCTGGGCAAGACCCCAGCCGCAGAGAAATGGAAGGGAATCATGTCGTTCGTCAGCTACTTCCCCGGTCGGGGGACGGTTCGTGAGACGGCCTATCTGGAGGGCAAGGCGGAAGGCACGGCCGAGGGGATCCTCCGGGTCCTGGAAGTGCGTGGCCTCGCCATCTCCGATGATGTCCGCGAGCGCGTCACCACATGTACTGATCTCGACCGCCTCAACGGCTGGCTTGATCGGGCCGGCACAGTCGGACGTGCGGAGGATCTGTTCGTCGAGGTCGAAACGGGCTGAGGGTTGGCGGTCGGCGGCGTCATCCCTCCGCCGCCCTCTTCAGGTCCCGCAGCCACGCTTCCAGGCCCGTGCCCAGTGCCTTCGTCGCCGTGGGGATGTCCGACTCGACCTGGGCGCCGGTCCAGGTTTCCTCGGTGTGGACGTGGATGCCGTTTCTGACCTTCTTGAAGGTCCACAGGTGGACGCCCTCGTCGATGTGCAGGCCCTCGCCGGTGGCGGGGCCGCTCCACAGGATGCAGTGGTGGTTGTGGAGTTGGCGGACCGTGGAGGTGATGGTCAGGGTGGTGGCGGGGGTCGTGGGGGTCGCGGGTGCGGGGGTTGTCCAGCGGAAGCGGGAGCCCTTGTGGAGGGGGTCGGGGTCGAGGCGGTCGGCTGTGAGGACCGGGGGTTGCCAGGTCGGCCAGCGTTTCACGTCCGTCTGGAGCCTCCAGATGGTGGCGAGGGGTGCGTCGATGACTGTGTCGGTCGAGTAGCGGATCAGAGCTGACGGGTCTACGCCCTCTCCGCGGCAGGTGGGAGGCCGGGGCGTCGCCTCGGCGGCGGGAGTGGCGGCGATTCCGATGGTGGCCGTGACGGCGAGCGTGAGTGCGGTCGTGCGGATGCTGGGCATGAGGGGCCTCTCGGGGGTGGAGGGGGAGCGGGCTGTCACGGGTGCAGTACGACCTTCCCGGCGACCGTGCCCGACTCGGCCAGCCGTAGGGCCTCGGCGGCGCGGGTGAGGGGCAGTTGGGCGGCGATGCGGGCGGTCACGTCGCCGCGCTGGAGGGCCGCGAAGACCTGGGCGAGGTCGGCGCGGAGGCGGGTGCGGAAGCGGTTCTTGGCGAGGGCGCGGCCGGCCCAGATGTTGAACAAGTAGGCGCGGCGGCCGTTGGGGAGGGCGTTCCACAGCCAGACGCGGCCGAGCAGCTTGAGGATGGGCCACTGCTTGGAGCCCTCGTCGTCCCGGGTGGAGGCGCTGCCGTACGAGACGAGCGTGCCGCCGGGGGCGACCAGGCGCCAGGAGTCGACGATGCCGCGGCCGCCCACGTGGTCGAAGACCGCGTCCACACCGGCGGGGGCGAGTTCGCGGACGCGGGCCGTGAGGTTGTCCGTGCGGTAGTCGATGGGGACGATGCCCTGGTCCCGCAGGGTGTCGTGGTGGCGGGTCGACGCCGTGCCGATCACCTTCATGCCCGCGGCCAGGGCCAGTTGGACCAGCACCGAGCCGACCCCGCCGTTGGCACCGTGGACCAGGATCGTCCCGCCGGCCCGGACGCGGGCCTTGCGGTGCAGCATCTGCCAGGCGGTGATGCCGTTGACGACCAGGGTCTCCGCCTCGGCCGCGCCGATCCCCTCGGGCACCGGCACCACGTCGGCCGCGTCGACGCGTACGTGGCTGGACCAGCCGCCGACTTTGAGCAGTGCGGCGACCCGGGTGCCGGCCAGGGTCGGGTCGACGCCCTCGCCCACGGCCGTCACGGTGCCGACCATGTCGTAGCCGGGGACGAAGGGGAATGCCGGCTGGTCGAAGTAGCGGCCTCGGCGCATCTGCTGTTCGGCGAAGGAGACGCCGGTCGCCTCCATCCGGATCACGACCTCGCCGGGGCCCGCGACGGGGACGGCGCCGTGGCGGATCTCCAGGCCCTCCGGCTCCACCTCGCCCGGCAGGACGACCTCTATGAAGTTTTCGGGCATCAGTGGTTCGGCGTTCATGGCGACCTCCGGTCACTTGCATGCAGTTACTAGGTTTCTCCTTCGTTAGAAGTTGTAACTCCACAGACCTGAGAGTGTCAATAACTTGAGTGATAGGCTCTAACTGGATTGGGGAGGTAGCAGGTCATGGCCGACGGCGGCGACACCGGCACGCAGACCCCGCGCGAGCGCTACCGCGCCCAGGTCCGGGCGGAGGTCAAGAAGCACGCGTGGGAGCAGATGGCCGTGGCGGGCGCCTCGGCGCTCTCGCTCAACGCCATCGCCAAGCAGATGGGGATGAGCGGGCCGGCCCTCTACCGGTACTTCGCCAGCCGGGACGACCTGATCACCGAGCTGATCCGGGACGCGTACCGGAGCCTCGCCGACACCTTCCGCGCGGCCTCGGAGACCGCCGGGTCCGAACCCGGCCTCGCCGTCCTCGCGCACGCCCTGCGCGGCTGGGCGCTGGCGGATCCGCAGCGGTACTTCCTCCTCTACGGCACGCCCGTTCCGGGCTATCACGCGCCCGACGACATCACCGCGATCGCGTCCGAGAACATGGTCATGATGCTGGACGCCTGCGTCGCGCTGCCGGCGGACGGTCCTGTCACGTCGTTCGACTCCCACATCGAGGGGCTCGGGAGGCGGTGGGCCGACGGGCACTCCGCCCCGTCCGCCGCTCTTCGCCGTGCCCTGGCCTTCTGGACCCGGCTGCACGGCGTGCTGTCCCTGGAGCTCGCCGGGCACTTCGAAGGGATGGGGTTCGACCCCGCGCTGCTCTTCGCCGCCGAACTCGACGATCTGCTGGGGTGACGCGCGGGGCGGAGGATGTGCCGGTCGTAGGGTGCTCGGCATGAGCATCATCGGGGTCGGGATCGACGTGGCGGAGATCGACCGCTTCCGGGCGTCGCTGGAGCGTACGCCCGGGATGGCGGAGCGGCTGTTCCTGGAGAGTGAGTTGCTGTTGCCGAGCGGGGAGCGGCGGGGGATGGCCTCCCTGGCCGCGCGGTTCGCCGCCAAGGAGGCTCTGGCCAAGGCGCTCGGCGCCCCCGCCGGGCTGCACTGGACCGACGCCGAGGTCTACGTCGAGGACACCGGGCAGCCCCGGTTGCGGGTGACCGGGACGGTGGCGGCTCGGGCCGCCGAGCTCGGGGTGCGGTCCTGGCATGTGTCGCTCAGCCATGACGCGGGGGTGGCGTCGGCGGTGGTGATCGCGGAGGGGTGACGTGCGTCGGCCACCGGCCCACTGCCCGCCGTTTGCTTACGCCGCCCGTTCCCAGTCGCCCTGGAATCCCTCCTCCGGTGGTGGGGCGCTCCGTGACTTCTGGCGGGCGCGGAGCAGGGCCCAGGTGAGTGCGGATGCGCAGGCGAGGCACCACGGCAGTACCCACAGGGTGTGCCACCAGCGGATGTGCGGGGTGAGGGTGACGTCGAGGGCCGCTGCGGCCATGCCTACGGCCAGGCTCCAGCACAGCAGGCGGCCGGTACGGCGGACGGCTCGGGCGAGGGGGACGGTGGCGCTGTCCGGGGCGGTCATCGCGGGGACGTCCTCCATGAGGTCCACGGGTCCACGGGGCGGGCGACGGCCATGGACGCGGCCGCGCTCGCCGAACGGCCACAGTCTGCGGGGGTCGAGCGTCTGTGCGCACGTGTTGTCCGGAGACGGGTGTGACGTCTGAGACAACCTCAGGTCCGGGCATATGCCCACAAGTGCGTGATGGTGCCTGGCAAGCGCTTCCCCGGGCGCGAAGGGGTGGGACCGATTCCGGCCCGTTCCGCGAGGCCTGTCCCACGAGATCCGTCCGACGCGGCATGTCCGACATGGCCCACCCGGGTACGGCGTCACCGCCGTACCCGGGCCAGGACGTCAGCAGATCGTCTGGCTCGTGTTGACGCGGGTGATGTTGCGGAACGTCGTGTTCGTGCCGCAGGGGCTCTCGCGGATGGAGGAGTTGGTGACCGTGAGGTTCTGGATGGTGATGTCGGAGTTGTTGGGGAACTCCGAGCGGGCGGCGAGGCGGAGTTCGCCGCCGCCGGTGATGGTGCCGGACTGGGCGGCGAGGTTGACGTTGTAGCAGTTCTCGATGAGGACCGAGTTGTTGCCGGTGTTGGAGAGGGTGACGCGGTCGATGACGGCGCCGCCGCTCTCGGAGACGCAGAAGACGCCGCGTCCGCCGCCCCGGGCCATCACCTCGCCGACACGGATGTTGGTGGGGTAGCCGTTGCCGACCCTGCCGTTGCGGTTGGCCATGCGGAAGGCGGCGTAACCGGTGCCGGTGCCCGCGTTCTCGGCGTCCACCTTCGTGACGGTGGCGTTGATCGTCTGGTTCAACAGAAGCCCGGACTCGCCGACGTTCCTGGCCGTCACCGTGCCGATCGTGAGGCCGTCCACGCCGTAGGTCTCGACCGCGTGGCTGCTCGCTCCCGAGACGTACACGTTGTCGATACGGACGTTGCGCGTCCACTGGCTGGTGTCGCCGCGGTTGTCGATGCGGACGCCGAGGCCGGCCGACAGGCGCATGTCGAGCTGGCCGAGGATCACGTTCTGGACGTTGCGCAGGAAGATGCCGTAGAGCGGGCGGCCGGTGAGGGTGAGGTGCTGGACCTCGATGTCGCGGGTGCCGCGGGAGTAGACCGGGGCCTGGTCGCCGCTGCCGGAGCCGGTGACGTTGATGGTGCCGCAGACGTCGAGGGCGGTGTAGCTGGGGAGTGAGATGCGCGAGGCGGCGGAGATCGAGCCCGAACCGCGGACCACGACCCGTTCCTTGGCCGTTCGGCCCGCGGTGAGGCTGTTGACCGCTGCCTGGACCGCGGCCCGCATGTCGGTGCCCGTGTAGACGGTGCCGCTGCCGCGGCGGGCGGTCCAGGTGCTGCCGTTGAGCACGGCCTCGGCCTGGTAGGAGCCCTCCCCGCAGGCGGCCGCCGCGGCGGGGGGCGCGGCCGCGGTGGCCGGTGCGGTCATCAGGCCCGCGGTGGTGAGGAGGGCGAGGGTGGTGGCACCGAAGAGCTTTCGCTTGCCGAAGGACTTTCGGGTGGGGAGTGCGGCTCTGCGTCCCATGGGGTCCGGTCCCGTCCTGTCGTCGAACCGATTCGACTGAATCGATTCATGCTGTGAGGGCCCGGAGTTTGGCAAAGCGGCGGCAAAGCGTCAATGGGGTGGGCGGGACCGGTCTTTCACGGTGTGCCGGCAACCGTGCGCCGACAACGGTGCGCCGACAACGGTGTACCGACACGCGCCGGGCCGGTGGGCGCCGCTCGCTGTCACGGGCGACGCCCACCGGCCGGTGCGCTCGGGGCTCAGGCGGCCGCGCGGGCCGCCAGGCGCTGGGGGCAGATCCGGTCGCCGGGCGGGACGGCCCGCTCGCGGAGTTCGCCGAGCCGGTCGAGCAACTCGGCGCGGACCCGGGCGAGATCGTCGATCCGCCCCTGGATCACGGCGAGCCGCTGCTCGAACACGGCGATCTTGGCACCGGGGTCCGCGCAGCTGTGGTCGCTCAGCAACTCGTCGCGCAGGCAGCCGTCGATGAGCAGCAGGTCCTCCGTGGTGAGGCCGGCCGCCAGGAGCAGCCGGATGTTCTCCACGACCTGTACGGCGTCCGGACCGTAGGTGCGGTAGCCGTTCGAGGTGCGCTCGGGGTGCAGCAGTCCGTGTTCCTCGTAGTACCGCAGTGCGCGGGTGGTGGTGCCGGTGGTGTGCGCGAGTTCCCCGATGCGCATGAGGGTTCCTTTCCGAGAGGGTGGGGGAGGGTCAGACGGCGCCTTCGCTCACCTGCTGTGCCGGTGCGGGCCGGGCCGCCGGTTCCTCCACGGCCTCGGCCGCCGCCGTACGACGGCGTTCCCCCGCGGCCTCGCCGAGGGCGAACACCAGGGCGACGAGGGCGACCGCGCCGCCGACCACCGGCAGCCAGCGCAGCCCGGCGCCCCCGGCGATGACCCGGCCGCCGAGCCAGCCGCCCAGCGCCGTACCGAGGTTGAACGCCGAGCTCTGCACGGTCAGCGCCAGGGTGCGGGCCTGCTGGGAGGCCACGTTGAGCAGACGGGTGTTCACCGCAGGCATGACCGCGTAGTAGGCGGCGCCGAACAGGAACAGGAAGCCCACCGCCACGTACTTGAGGCCGGTCGTCGCGCCCAGGAGCAGCAGCGAGACCATCAGGGCCGCCACGGAGGCCGAGACGGCACCGAGCACCGAGCGGTCGGTGAGCCGGCCGCCGATCAGGTTGCCGACCGTGCCGCCGATGCCGAACAGCAGCAGGAGCACGGTGACCGCGGACTCGCCGAAGCCGACGGCGTCGGTGAGCAGCGGAGTGACGTACGTGTAGGCGGTGAAGGACGCGGCGGCGCACAGCGCGGTGATCCCGGTGACGAGTTGCACCCGGCGGTCGCCGAGGACCTTGAGCTCCTTCAGCCGGCCCTGGTCCTCGTCGGCGGAGATGCCCGCGGTGTCGGGGGCGAGGGCGGCGACGGGCACGGTGATCGCGAGGGTCAGCACGGCGACCGCCCAGAAGGTGGCACGCCAGTCCAGCCACTGCCCGAGGGCCGTACCGATGGGCAGACCGGCGATCATCGCGAGGCTGAAGCCCAGCGAGACCCGGGCGACCGCCATGCCCCGCTTGTGCGGCGGCACGATGTCCGCCGCGATGCCGAAGAACAGCGGCATCAGCGCGGAGTGGGCCAGGGCGGCGATGATCCGGCCGCCGGCCAGCGGCCAGAACGAGGGCGCCACGGCGGACACGACGTTGCCGAGGACGTAGACGATCATCAGGCCGACCAGCAGCCGGCGGCGGCGCGCCCGCCCGGTGGTCAGGGCGAGGACCGGGCCGCCGATGACGACGGTCAGGGCGAAGGAGCTGACGAGCAGGCCCGCGGTGGACAGGGAGACACCGGCGTCGGCGGCGATGTCGGGCAGCAGGCCGGCGATCATGATCTCGCCCGTGCCGAGGGTGAACGAGCACAGGGTGAGAAGGGTCAGGGCCCAGGTGGTGCCCCGCTCGGTGGGGGGATTCGGTGATGTGGTCATGGGTGGCAGCATCAACCTTGACGTCAGGGTGAAGGTCAAGTCGGGGACGGGCAGGGGCGGTCGGCTCAGGCCGCGCCGCATCTGTCCAGCGGGAGCGGGGCGCTCGCGGCGGGCTCGGCGGCCAGGGCGACGGACGCGGTGAAGCACTCCCGGTCGTGCTGCCGGGCCGTCACCAGCAGCCGGTCGGGGGCGGCGGGGTCGGGCGCGGTCTCCACCCAGCAGGGGGCGTCGAACTCGACGTACCGGGAGAACCGGGTGGTCATACCGACGGCGCGGGCCGGGCGGACGGGCGAGGCCGCGTGGGCGGCCTGGCGGGCCGCGTCGATCAGCAGCATCCCGGGGACGTGGTCCACGTCGTGGTCGAAGAGGACGGGATGGCCGGTGTCGACGCGCAGCCGGTGGCGGCCGGGGATGTCCGTGGGGGACAGCACGACGTCGTACGGCCGCGACCGGCCTGCCTCCGGCGCGGCGAGCGGGGTGGGCGGGGGCAGGCGGCGCTCCAGGGCGTGGGCGATGTCGGCGTACTCGCCGCGCAGTCGCCGGTAGACCGCCGGGGTCTGGATGGAGAACCGCGTGGTCGCGGTGCCTATGAGGCGGTCGCCCTGGAGGGCGCGGATACGGACCGTGGCGGCACTGGCCCGGGTGCCGCGGCGGGTGACGTCGTGGCAGCCGGCGTGCAGGACGATCTCGTGGGGCGCGTCGTGCGGGCGGTCGGACGCGGGGGTGAGGGCGGGGGTGGCGCAGGAGGCGGCCGGGTCGTCCGTGGCGAGTTCGTAGTCGTAGGTCTCCCACAGCAGATGGTGGCCGAGGGGGACCTCGTAGGCCGCGTGCGACAGCGTCGGTAGGCACTGGCGGATCGTTTCTCCGAAGAGCAGCGGATCGATGCCGGCCGTTCTGGTGGTGTAGAAGGGGTGGACCTCCGGCCAGCGGGCCCTGATCAGGAAACTGTCGGGGCCGGTGCGCCGCCAGGAGGTGAGGAGTGTCTCGTCCGCGTTGCGCTTGTGGCTGTAACTCTGCGGAACGGGGGCCCACGGTGACGGAGTCGGGTCCTGGTGGGTCCGGGTCATGGATGCTCCCTCGTCTTCTGGAAAGCTTCGTCTGGAAAACAGGACAGACCATGCGGGCGGGGTTACCGCACGGCGATCGTC
Source organism: Streptomyces lincolnensis (assembly GCF_001685355.1). Lineage (GTDB taxonomy): Bacteria > Actinomycetota > Actinomycetes > Streptomycetales > Streptomycetaceae > Streptomyces > Streptomyces lincolnensis. The sequence goes on from NZ_CP016438.1 coordinate 6,058,709, forward strand.
CCACGGGTCTAGAGGGATACTATAAAGGGCGATCGTTTTGTTTTTGCGACTGTCACTTCTCATTTACATGGAGCTGCCAGATGACACGGCCCAAGCAGGAGCGCGCGGTCCGTACCCGGGAGGCGATCCTGACGGCGGCGGCCGAGGTCTTCGACGAGTTCGGGTACTCGGCCGCGGGCGTCAGCAGGATCCTGCAACGGGCGGGGGTCACGCAGGGCGCGATGTACTTCCACTTCAAGTCCAAGGAGGACCTCGGCCGGTCGGTGCTCGTGGAGCAGGCCTCCACGCTCAACCTGCCCGACGAGCCCGCCGGACTCCAGCAGCTGATCGACGTGACCCTCTATCTGGGTTTCGAGCTGAAGCGGAACGTGCTGCTGCGGGCCGGGGTGCGGCTGGCCGTGGAGCAGGGTGAGGCCGGGCTGCGGGACTTCACCGTCTACCGCTGGTGGATCGCCCGCTTCCGGGCCGAGCTGGACGTCGCCGAGCGGCGAGGTGAGCTGTTGCCCCAGGTCGACGGCGCGGAGTTCGCCCGGGTCCTGGTCGGCGCCTTCACCGGCACCCAGCTGATGTCCCATCTGGAGAACGACCGGGAGGACCTGCCCGCCCAGATCGCGGTGCTGTGGAACTACCTGCTGCCGGGGGTCGCCACCCCCGCCGTCCTGGCCCGGCTGACCGTGGACGTGGAGCGCGGGAAGGCGATGCTGTGAGCGGGGTGAACGTCCTGCTCACCGGGGCCACCGGGTTCGTCGGCTCGGCCGTGCTGCGCGCGCTGTCGGCGGCCGCCGCCGACGGCGCCGACTTCTCGGTGCGGGCCGTCGTGCGCACCGCGCCGGCCGGCCAGGAGCAGCTGCCCGGCGTGACCTGGGCCCGTGCCGACCTCACGGAGCCGGGCTCGCTGCACGGCCTCGGCACCGGCTGTGACCTGCTGCTCCACCTCGCCGCCCGGGTCGGCGGCGACGAGGACGCCTGCACGACGGTGAACGTGGGCGGGACGAGCGCGCTGCTCGGCGAGGCCCGCCGCGCCGGCGTCGGGCGGATCCTACTGCTGTCCACGGCCGCCGTGTACGGCGCCGGGCCGCACCGGGGCATCCCGGTCGACGGGGTCGAGCCCGCGCCGGTCTCCGCGGCCAGCCGCACCCGGCTGGCCGCCGAGCGGCTGGTGCTGGCCGCCGGGGGGACCGTGCTGCGGCCCGGGCTGGTCCTGGGTACCGGGGACCGGTGGGTGGTGCCCGCGCTGGCCGAGCTCGCGGAGCGGGTGCCGGCCCGCTGGGGCGGCGGGCGGGGGCGGCTGTCCGTGGTGGACGTGCGGGACCTCGCCCGGCTGATCGTGGCGCTCGCCCTCGCCGTACGGCTGCCGGGTGGGGTGCATCACGCCAGTCACCCGGAGCCGGTGCGGGTCGGCGAGCTGCTCTCATGGCTCGCCGGGCACGGGGTGCTGCCCGAGGTCTCCGGGCGGGACTGGCCGATCGAGCGGTGCGTGGCGGAGCTGGGGCGGACGCCGGGGCGGGTCAGCGAGCGTCAGTTCCGGTTGCTGTCCGAGGACCACTGGTACGACAGCGGGGAGATCTGGCGGTTCGCCGACTGCCCGCCCGGGCCCGGACCGCTGGCGGGGCTGGCGGACGCGGCCGGCTGGTACCGGGCGCTGACGGGCTCCACGGGCCCCTCCGCCCCCTCCAGCCGGTAGGTAAAGACTTGGTTTTGCCTTTGCCGTGACTTCATCAAGCAACTTTGCAAAACGATCGTTCTGTTTGTAATTTGGGGCTGAGTGGTTCGGTGAGCCCCTCGAAGTGACCACCACCCCATGGAGGACACTCCACAGTGCGCGCAATATCGCCCCACCAGGCGGCCGTCGCGGACATAGGCATACGCCATCTGCGGGCCTTCCTCGTGCTGGCCGAGCAGTTGAGCTTCACCCAGGCCGCTGCCTCCCTGCACACCACCCAGCCCTCCCTGACCCGGTCCATCCACCGGCTCGAAGAGGCCCTGGGCGCACGGCTCTTCCACCGCACCACCCGTCATGTGCGGCTCAGCGAATCCGGTGTGCTGCTGCGGGAGGAGCTCAAGGAGCTGTTGCCCCGTCTGGAGTCCGTGCTGACACCGCGCCACGACATCCAGACCCTGCGGATCGGCTTCAGCTGGCTCTTCCCCGACGAGCTCCTCCAGAACGCCATCGCCGGTTTCGAGCGGACCTACGGCGTCGCCGTCGACCTCGTCCGCCGGGACGAGCGGTGCGCGGGGCTGGACGAGGGCGCCGTCCAGCTGGCCGTGCTGCGGGGCCGGCAGCCCGCCCGGGGGCTGCGCACCGTGCGGATCGCCCAGGAGGAGCGGGTCGCCGCCGTGTCCCGAAGATCCCCGCTGGCCCGTCGGCGCAGCCTCGACTGGACCGAGTTCGCCGAGCACCCCGTCATGATCAACACCGTGAGCGGTGCCACACAGGTGCGGGACTGGCCGGAGGAGGCCAGGCCCGGCACGGTGACGCTGTGCGGCGGCTTCGTCGAGTGGCTGGAGCTGATCGCGGAGGGGCGCGGGATCGGTGTCGCGCCCGACCTGGTGATGCGCCGCAATCCGCATCCCGGGGTCCGGTTCATCCCGATCACCGAGGCCCCGCCGATGCCGCTGTGGCTGGCCCGCCCCTCGACCGGCGCCCACCCGCTGGCGATCCGCTTCATGGAACGCGCCGTCGCGGTACGGCAGGCGGCGGCCTGAGCGGACTCCCGGTGGGTGCCGACGCGGAGGGGGCGGCACCCACCGGGCTCTACGGGGAAACCGGGCCCTACGCAGAGAGTGATGGGCTCACTCGCCGCGCCACGCGGCGATCGCCAGCTCGTACCGCTCCAGATAGCGCTCGATCACGGCACGGCCGGCCGCCGGGAGCAGGGTCAGGACGCGGGTGACGCCCGCGCGTTCGCAGCGCTCCAGGACGTGCGGGTCGTGCGGCACGCCGGCCAGCACCACGGGGACGGGCGCGCGGCCGGCGTCCTCGGCGCGCTTGTTCAGCTCGGGGATGCGCCGGAGCGTGCTGGCGAGGGTGTCCTCGTCGCCGAAGTCGGGCAGCCAGGCGTCCCCGTAGGCCAGGACCCGGTCCAGGACCCGGGGTCCCATGCCGCCGACCATGACCGGCGGATGCGGCCACTGGGCCGGCTTGGGCCAGGACCAGACGCCCTCGAAGGCGACGTGCTTGCCGGTGTACGTGGCCTCCGTCCGGGTCCAGATCGCCCGCATCGCCTCCACGTGCTCCCGCATCCGGGCGAAACGGCGGTCCGGGTCCACGCCGTGGTGGCGCATCTCGTCCGTGGCCCAGCCCGCGCCGACGCCGAAGTCGACGCGGCCGCCGGAGAGATGGTCCACGCTGGCGACGGTCTTGGCCAGCACCAGCGGGTCGTGCTGGGCCACCAGGCAGATGGCGCTGCCGACGCGGAGCGAGCGGGTGGCGCAGGCCGCGGCGGTGGCCGCCACGAACGGATCCAGCGTCTCCCGGAACTTGTGCGGCATCCGCGCCGACTGCGCGCCCGCCACCGCGTGCGTGTGCTCGGCGAAGTACAGGGCGGTGTGCCCGTGTTCCTCCAGCAACCGGGCCAGCGGACCCGGCGGCATGGTGGCGGGGGTGGCGAAGACGGAGGCGCCGGTTTCCATGAGAAGTGCTCCGGTGAGGGGGAGTTGGGGGAAGAGCGAGCGTAATGGGGAACCGGCGGGCGCCCCGGCTTGTGGCCGGGCGCCCGCCGGTGGTGCCGTCGTCCGCGCCGGGGTGGGTCCGCGGACGACGGTCCCGTCACGCGCCGAGTCGGGATACCGATCGGGCGAGAGCCTTGAGGAGGGAGGAGGCACGCTTGTCGTCGGGGCCCACCGCGATGAGCCGGTTGGTGATGTAGGAGACGCCGACGCCCGCTCCGGGCCAGGCCAGATGGGCCGAACCGCCGCCGCCGTCGTGGCCGAAGGAGTCACCGTCCACGCCCTCGCGCGGGGTGGAACGCAGCCGGAAACCGGCCCCGCCGTAGACCATGCGGATGTCGATCAGCGGGTCGGTCTTGCGCACGTACTCGCGCCGCGCGTCGTCCAGCACCTCGCGCGAGAGCAGTGTGAACTCCTCGCCCGGTGCCCGCGTCGCGTCGGTGGCCAGGATCGAGTACAGCCGGGAGATGGCCCGCGCGGTGCCGATGACGTTGGCCGCGGGGATCAGCCCGGTGCGCCGCTCGGGGCGGTTCCAGACCATCTCCTCGTGCGGGAAGGGGATCGGGTTCTGCCAGATCCGCCGCGTCATCGGGTCGTCGCTGGTGAAGAACCCGGTGTACTGGTCCAGGAAGTGCGCCCCGTACTGGAGTTGGGCCACCTCGCCCTGCCGGTCGGCGCTGATGCCGTACGACATGTCGAGACCGTGCGGGGCGGCGATCTCCTCGGCGAAGAACCGGTCGACGGGCCGCCCGGAGGCCCGGCGGATCACCTCGCCGGCGATCCAGCCCGCGGTGTACGGGCCGTACAGGATGCCGCCCGCCCGCTCGTCGTCCTCCGGGGCCTGCTCGGCGATGAGCGCGGCCATCGCCAGCGGGTCGGTGATGTCGTCCTGGCCCAGCGGCACCCGGACCCCGGGCAGGCCCGCGGTGTACGACATGACCTGGCGCAGGGTGATCCGGTCCTTGCCGTGCCGGGCGAACTCGGGCCAGTAGTGGGCGACCGGGGTGTCGAAGTCGACCAGGCCGCGCTGGACGGCGACGAGCAGGGTGATCGCCACGATGCCCTTGCTGCCCGAGAAGATCAGGGACTTGGTGCCGGGCTCCCACGGGCGGGCGGCGGCGGAGTCGGCGACGCCGCCCCAGATGTCCACCACCTTGGCGCCCCGCCACCAGGCGCAGAAGGCGCCGCCGAGTTCGTCGCGCTCACGCAGGTTGCGGTCGAACTCCTCGCGCACCTCCTCGAACCCTTCGGCGACGTAGCCCTCGGCGACGAGGCCGTGTTCGCCGCGGCCGGCGAGCCGGACGTCGGGGACGGTGCTTCCGGCCGGGTCGGTCACCGAGGCGCCGGCCGGGTCGGTGCCGGGCAGGGCGGGGGCGGTGGTGTCGGGCAGGGTGGTCATGGGTGGGCACACTCCATCAAGTGCGGTACGAAAAAGGGCGGTCGGGGCTGCTCAGGCGCGGACGGGCGCGGTGTGCCGGAGGGTGACGTGCAGCGCGCCGAGGCCGGCGCCGGTCACGGTCACGTCGCGCAGGTCGCGCACCCGGGGCAGCCCCTCGGCGGCCGTCCCCCCGTGCGCGCCGACCACGACCGGGGCACCGCCCGCGGCGACGGCGGCCCGCAGGCCCGCCTCGGCGTCCTCGAAGACGACGGTCGCGGCCGGGTCGACGGCCAGCGCCGCCGCGGCGGCCAGATAGCCCTCCGGGCTCGGCTTGCCCTCACGCACGTCGTCGGCGCTGATCAGCAGGGGCGGCAGGGGCAGTCCGGCCGCGGCCATCCGGCGGTGCGTCAGCTCCCGGCCGGCGGAGGTCACCACGGCCCAGCAGCCCTCGGGCAGCGAGGCCAGCAGCTCCGGAGCGCCGGGCACCGGCACGATGCCGTCGACGTCCTCGACCTCCTCCGCGACCAGCCGCGCGGTCTCGGCCGCCGCGTCGACGCCCGCCGGGACGTACGCGGCGACCGTCTCGCCGGTCCGGCGGCCGTGCGCGGTGGCGAGGATCGCCTCGGCGTCGAGGCCGTGCCGGGCGGCGAAGCGGCGCCAGGTGCGCTCGACGACCACGGTGGAGTCCACCAGGGTGCCGTCCATGTCGAAGAGCAGCGCCTCGGGGGCGAACGTGGTGGTCTGCGGGGTCGGTTGCAGGGGAGTCGTCGGCGTCATACGGCTGCCTCATTCGGGTCGAGTGGTTCGGGGTGCGGTGCGAAGCTCGCGGCACGGGCCCGCGCCCAGGCGAGATCGCGGAGCGGGAGGTCGAACTCCCCGCCGTGGTGGCCGGTCTCCCGGTAGTCGTTCTCCAGGACCAGCGCGCGCGGGACGGGGCCGAACGCGGCCACGGCGTCGAGCACCTCCGTCAGGCGGCCCTCGCCGGCGCCGAGGGGGGCGCTCGCCGGCACCCCGGCGTGACCGTCCTTGAGATGGATCTGGTCGGCGAGGTGCGGCCCGACGGCCACCACCCAGCGCACCGGGTCGTGCCCGGCCGCGCACAGGTTGTACGGGTCGAGGAGCAGCCGGAAGGCCGGCGAGCCGACCTCCTCGGCCAGCGCCCTCGCCCGGGGAGCCGCCAGGACGTTCTCGCTCGCGAGCGTCAGCCCGCGGGCGGCGGCCTCCTCGGCGGCCCAGGACAGGATCCGGGCGGTGCGCCGGAAGTCGTCCGGACTCTCGACGGCGCTGCGCCGGAAGCTGGGCAGGAACACCAGCGGTACGCCCAGCTCACGGGCCGCGTCCAGCGCTCGTACGACCACCGCCCTGGCCAGGGTGGCATCGGCGCTGTCCGGACGGGCCGTGAGTCCGATGTCGTTGAGCGTGTTGGCGGTCAGCCCGAGCAGGGCGACACCGGTCTCGGCGCTCGCCCGGAGCGTGGCCGCGACCGTGCCGGGGGCGTCGGCCCGGGGACCGCGCCCCGGCCCGCCGAGGTCGAGCTGCACCCCGTCGGCCGCGAGCCGTGCCGCACACCGCACCGCCTCCTCTGCGCCCGCCACGGGCAGCCGCCAGGAGGTGAGGGCGACGACCGGGGCCGGGGGCGGCGTGCCGGGCGCGGTGATGCCGGGCGTGGTCATGCCGGGACCCCGCGGCTCTGGGAGACCGGGACGTCCACCCGCACGGAGTGCCACCGGCCGTACTCGTCCACGACCAGGCTGTCGCCGTGGTGCTCGGCGCCGCCCCGCGTGACCAGCTCGTGGGCCAGCTCGGCGAAGTGCTCCGGGCGCATGTACGTGCCGTAGTCGAAGCCGGCGGGCCGGCGGCGGCGGATGCCGGGGGTGTCGACCATGCCCGCCGGGAGCGCCTGCACGATCCGGACGCCGTCCGAGCCCTCCTCCTGGGCGACCGAGTCGAGCAGCGCGGCGGCCGCGGCCTTGGTCGCCGCGTAACCGGAGCGGCCCGGACCGGCGTTGTAGACCACCTCGGAGGAGATGCCGAGGAACAGCCCGGACCGTGCGCGCCGCAGCACGGGGAGGGTGGCCGACAGCGTCAGCCACAGGCCGTGCAGGTTCACCTCCGTCTGCCGGCGCCACTCGGTCTCCTCGACCTCCCCGAAGGGGGCGCGCCGGGTGCCGTAGGACACGGCCGAGTAGCAGACGGCGTGCAGCGGCTCGGCCGCCGCGCCGTCGAGGGCCGTACGGGTCGCCTCGGCGTCGGACAGGTCCAGCGGGGCCCAGCGCAGCAGCTCCGCTCCCTCACCCGAGGGCTCGCTGCGGCTGAGCACCAGGACGTCGAGTCCGGACCGCGCCCAGGACTCGGCGACCGCGCGGCCGATGCCGGTCGAGCCGCCGACGACCAGGGCGCGACGGGGGGCCGGTGGAGGCGGGGGGACGGTCATCTGGACTCCTTGGACAGGGGGTTCACGGGGCAGTGGGTTCGGGTGGCTCAGACGGCCGACGCGGTCGGAGCAGGCGTGGTGGGGACGGCGGAGCGGTCCGGTGCGACGCGTACCGCGAGCTTGATCAGGCGGCGGCCCCGCCAGGTGCGGTCACGGTGGGCCGCGAGGTGCCGCATGATGTCGGCGGCCTCGTCGAGGTCGGCGACATGGGTGACCAGGTCGCGGTACCGCTCCGGTGCCGCCGCCAACTCGGCCGCCGCGTCCCGCAGATGACGCTCCGCCACCCCGCGGTGCCCGAACAGCCGCACCGGGGCGCCGGTGTCGGTGAGGGCCCGCGCGATGCGCGGCACCGCGGGCCGGCCGCCGCAGTTGGCCGCGCGGACGGCGGCCAGCTCCACGCCGGGCAGCAGCGGACTCGTGGCGTCGGCGGGCAGCCCGCCGAGCAGGTCGACGACCAGTTCCCCGGGCACGGCCCGCACCGCCGTCTCCAGGCAGCGCAGGGTCGCGTCGCGCGGTGTGGCGAGCAGCACGGCCGCGGGGGCGTCGCCGACCGCGGCACGCAGGGCCTCGCCGCCCTCGGCCGCCGTGAGCAGCACGTCCGCCCGGTGCGCCCGGTGTTCGCTCCAGGCGCGTCCCGCGTCCGTGCGGTGGACGTGCACGGTGCGCACCCCGGGGCCGAGCAGGCGCCCGGCCGCCCGGACGGCGAGGTGCCCGACCGTGCCGTCGCCGAAGACGGCGAGCGTGCCGACCCCCATCCGCTCCAGGACCGAGAACGCGTACCGCACCGTCGCCAACGGCTCCAGCAGCGCGGCCAGATCACCCGGGGCGAGGGACTGGGGCAACGGCGTCACCAGCCCGGCGCGCACCGCGCTCTGCGGGATCAGCGTGCGCTCCTGGAGCAGGCCGTCGACATGGTGGCCGAGCAGGAAGGACGGGTCGTCCGGATGGGTCGGGTTGACCACGACCCGGGTCCCGGGCGCGAGAGCCGGGTCCGCGTCGGGCCCCGCCGCGACGACCAGCGCCGAGCCCTCGTGCCCGATCACGGGCGCCGGGTCACCGCGCAGTCCGCGCAGCATCTGGAGATCCGTACCGCACAGCCCGGCGGTCTGCGGCGCGAGGAGGACCTCGCCGGCCACGGGGCGCGGGGTGGGGCGCAGTTCCACCCGGATCCGCCGGCCGTCCCGGACGATGGCCCGGTGCAGGGCCGCGCTCATCGGAAGGCTCCTGTCAGGTGAGGGGCGGGCGCCGGCGGAATGCCGTCGGCATCGGGCGCGTGGGCGGCGAGGCCCGCGCCGATCAGCGGGTCCGCCTCGCCGGGGCGGGACGTGGTCAGGCGGCGGGCGGCCCAGTCGGGGGACCGGTCGGCGGTGAGGTAGAGGCCGGCACGGGTCAGATGCGCCAGCAGCGCGCGGCGGACGTGGTCGCCGAGGCCGTACACCACACCGCCCGTCAGGACGATCTCGTCGAGCTCCGGGTCCAGGCACAGCGCGGTGCGCAGCACCTGGGCGAGCGGCTCGGTGGCCGCCGCGAGCAGCACCTCGGCGGTCGTGGAGCCCGCGTCCAGCGCGGACCGCAGCGTGTCCTCGAAGGAGGCCTCCGCCCCGGCCCGCCCGAACGCCGAGGCGGCCCAGCGCTCCGGGTTCCGCGCCCGCGTCAGCTCGGCCAGCCGCCGGATACCGGGGCCGGAGGAGTACGCGGCGACATGGCCGGCGCTCCCGCAGTCGCACAGCCGGGCCTCGACGGGGCCCAGCGCGGCCGGTACCGCGGCCGGCAGGTGGCCGATCTCGCCCTGGAGCCCGCACTCGTCCACCGCGACGGTGCCCGTGCGCAGGTCCAGGGTGCGGGCCGCGATGCCCGTGCTGACCGTGACCAGGAGAAGCTTGCGCAGGGTGCGCCGGTGCGGTGCGGCGGCCGCGTGCAGCAGTGCCGCCGTCACGTCGTTGACGAGGTGCCAGGCGACCTCCGGCCGGGCCGACCGCAACGCGCCGAGCAGGTCGAAGGGTTCGGTGTGCGCGCCCCACAGGGGGGCGGAGGCGTACACGGTGCCCGTACGGTGGTCCAGCGCCGCGCCGAACGACACCCCGGCCCGGGTCACGCCCGCCGGCACCGCCGCGCACAGCGCGTCCACCATCCGCCGCCGCACCTCCCGCACGGGCAGGTCCGGGTGGGTCCGCACACTCGGCGACGGCCCGTCGACCAGGTCGCGCAGACCCCGCTCGGGCGACCACAGGGCCCGGCGCAGGCGGGTGCCGCCCACGTCGACCACGGCGATCTCGTCGTGCCGGGTCACGACGCCACGGCCAGCAGGTCGGTGTCCTTCGCGTCCTCGGCGGTGCCCAGGGCGCCAGCGCGCTGGCGTACGAACGCGCGGGCGCGGTCCAGCTCGTCGCGGGTCAGGTCGTTGACGAACCGCACCCGGCCGATGCCGTCCGTCAGGGGCATGCGCTGGAGGCCGTCGCGGTGCTTGACCGCGTCCCGCAGAGCCTCTTCGAGCAGGTCGGTCGTGAACACGGGGTGGGTGAGCGGGAGCCCCGCGGTGTGCATCAGCCGCAGCGCGCGGTCGGCGTCCTCGGCGGACAGCAGACCGCGGTGGTGGGCGAGCGCCACGCAGATCGCCATGTCGACGGCGACCGCCTCGCCGTGCAACAGCGGGGGATCGGCGCGCAGTTCGAGCGAGGGGCTGAAGGTGTGGCCGTAGTCGACCGACCGCTCCAGCACCTGCTCCCACAGGTTGGGCTCCAGCTCGTCGAGCATCCCGGCGATGGACCGGGAGATCACCTCGGTGGCGACCGGCCCGCCGGCGGCCAGGCTCTGCGGTCCGGCGCCGGTGACGGTGGCCTCCAGGAGGCCGAACAGCGTGGCGTCCTTGACCAGGGCCATCTTGATGATCTCGGCCAGACCGTTGACGATGTGCCGCGGCTCCACGGTGGCGAGGAACTCCGGGTCCATCAGGGCGGTCTCGGGCGCGTAGTAGGTGCCGAGACGGTTCTTGTGGGTGCCGTGGTTGACCCCGGTCTTGACGCCGATGCCCGCGTCGATCTGCCCCAGCAGGGTGGTGGGGACCCGGACGTAGGGGACCCCGCGCCGGTACAGGCTGGCGGCGAACCCGGCCACGTCGAGGACCACGCCGCCGCCGATCGCGACGATCTTCTCGGTACGGCGCAGCAGGCCCATCGCCGTCATCGCCTCGGTCACCTCGACGGCGCTCTCCAGCTCCTTCGCCGCCTCGTCGCCGGGCAGCACCTTCCAGAAGGACTCCACGCGCCAGGCGTCCAGGTAGGCGCGGACGCGGTCGCCGTAGAGCGTGTGGACCTTGTCGTCGACGACCACCAGGCAGCGGGTCGGGGTCTGTCCGTCGGCGCCGCAGGCGCGGGCGAGGGCCGGGTTGGCCGGGTCGAGCAGCCCGCGTACGACGTGCACGTCGTAGCCGACCGGCTCACGGGACTGCACCCGCCAGGTCAGGCCGGGCGGTTTGGGCAGGTCGACGGGGGTGGCGAAGACGGGAGCGGCGGGGGTGGGGGAGGGAGCCGGGGTGGCGAGAGACATGGCGCATCCTCGTTCCTGACGGACCGGCACCCCTGGGGGCGCCTTCCGTCGATCGGGAAGGGTCGGCAGGTCGATGGGGAAAGCGGCACGCGGACGTGCGGCGGCGATGACGGCGGTACGGGCGCTCAGGTCCTGACGGACTGGCGGTGCCGGAAGACGTCGCGGGGGTCCCAGCGCCGCTTGACCTGCTGCAGGCGCCGGTAGTTCCCCTTGAAGTAGAGGTCGTGCCAGGGCACGGACGAGCGGTTGTACCGGGGGTCGCCGAGGTCGGAGTCGGGGTAGTTCACGTAGCAGCCGTCGGTCCGCCCGTCGGGGACCGGCACTCCGCCGGTGCCGGCGTACACGTCCGCGTAGACCCCGCGTACCCAGGCGATGTTGGCGGCGTCGTCGCTCTCGTCGTACCAGTACGTCTCGTAGGTGACCTTCATGATCGAGTCGCGCTGGGCCACGGCCGTCGCGGCCGGGTCGACCTCGCCGATCCGCCCGCCCGCGGACGGGATGACCAGCCCGGCGATCCGGGCGTTCTGCGGGGACCGGGTCAGGTGCTCGTAGACCGCCTCGATCTGCTGCCGGGTGAACGGCCTGCGGTGGTACGCCGACTTGTGCTTGCCGCGCATGTTCGGGTCGGTCTGGGTCGGGCTGACCGTGCCCACGTACTGGGTGGCACGCAGCCAGGGCAGCCGCTGGGTGGTGGCGTACGCCGACCGGTGCGTCCCGCCGGTGCGCTCGGGTACGCCCGGTGTGTCGCTGACGCCGAGGGCCCGGTTCAGGCCCGTGAGGAAGTCGGTCAGCAGGCGCGGGGCGTCCGGGACCGTCGCGTCGAGCTGGGCGATCAGGGCGATGTCGCCGGCCGACTGGTGGTTGGGCATCAGCCAGACGCACATGTCCTTGTACGGCGACGTGACGTCCTTGTGCCGCTCCAGCCAGGAGCCGTAGAACTCCAGCAGCCCGACGAAACCGGCCTTGCTGACGTCCTCCCAGGGCCACGACGCCATCGTCACGAAGACCTCGGCGGGCGGCCTCGGCAGCAGCCCGCCCGGATCCGGGCCGTCGCTGCCGGGCGTGCGGAACCAGTACTTCGTGATCACCCCGAAGTTGCCGCCGCCCGCGCCGGTGTGGGCCCAGAACAGGTCGTGGTGGGGGTCGGACGGGTCCCGGCCGGCCACGACGCTGCGGGCCCGGCCGGTGTCGTCGACGACCACCACCTCCACGGCGTCGAGGTGGTCGACGGTCAGACCGTGGGCGCGGGAGAGCATTCCGTACCCGCCGCCGCTGACATGACCGCCGACGCCGACGGAATAGCAGGCGCCGCCGGGAATGGTGACGCCCCAGCCCTCGTAGAGGGTTTCGTAGACGTGGAGCAGCGTGGCCCCGCCCTCCACGGCGAACGCCCGGCGTTCCTCGTCGAAGGAAACGCCGTTCATCCGCGACATGTTGATGACGACCTCGACCTCGGAATGGAAGACGAAGTCCTCGAAGCAGTGTCCGCCGCCCCGGATGCTGATGCGCTTGTCGCGGTCCACCGCGTCCTGCACCAGCTCGACGACCTGGCGTGTCGTCGTCGGCAGCGCGATGCGTTCCGGAGCCGCGACCCAGCGCTGGTTCAGGCCGGATATCAGGTCGCCGTAGCGGGCGTCGTCCGGCGTCACGGTGACCGCGGCCGCGCCGGCCGGGGCCGCGGTGGCGGAACCCGTCATCAGGCCGGCGCCGACGCCGACGGCGGCAGCGGACCCGGAGAAGAGCAGACGGCGACGATTCATCGAACTCATGCGGTAAAGCCCCCCGTTCACGATCGAACCCCCTTGTCAGGCGATTCCCGAGGAACGTAGAACGGCGTCCCGCACCGACACAAATGCCTGATCCGGAGCGCTTATTCGCATGCCGTATTACTCGTTCGGCTCATGCGGGCGGCGCAAGAAACAGTGGCGTAAATCAGCGGGTGGGCGCTGTGCAGTGCCCTCCTTTCCGCTTTCCCCGCACCCATTCATACGTCCGGGGAAAAAGTCCGAGAAGGCCGCCGGGGGCGCCGGTGCGGCACACTCGGTCGCATGCGTACTGCGTACAGCGTGGAGACGGTCAGGACAGCCGAACGGGAGCTGATGGCGCGGCTCCCCGACGGGGCGTTGATGCAGCGGGCGGCCGCCGGACTCGCCGCCGCCTGCGCGGACCTGCTGGGGCGGGTGTACGGCAGCCGGGTCGTGCTGCTCGTCGGCAGCGGGGACAACGGCGGGGACGCGCTGTACGCCGGGGCCCGGCTGGCCCGGCGCGGCGCGGGCGTCACGGCGGTGCTGCTCGCGCCGGAGCGGGCGCACGCGGGGGGACTCGGGGCGTTGCGGCGGGCGGCGGGACGGGTGGTGGGGGCCGGCGGGGATGCCGGTGCTGCTGCCTCTGCCGGTGCTACCGGTACTGCCGCTTCCGTCGCTTCCGTCGCTTCCGTCGCTTCCTCCGCTTCCGCCGAGGAGTTGATCGCGCGCGCCGATCTCGTCGTCGACGGGATCGTCGGGATCGGGGGGAAGGGGGGACTGCGGCCGGACGCGGAGGCGCTCGCCGCCGCGGCCGGGCGGGCCCGGGCCGCCGTGGTCGCCGTGGATCTGCCGAGCGGGGTCGACGCGGACACCGGGGAGGTGCGCGGGGCGGCCGTGCGGGCCGATCTGACCGTCACCTTCGGGACGCACAAGCCGGGGCTGCTGATCGATCCCGCGCGGGAGTACGCCGGGTCGGTGCGGCTCGTCGACATCGGGCTGGGCGAGGTGCTGCCGGACGGGGCCGAACTGGAGGCGCTGCAACACGCCGACGTGGCGCGGCTGTTGCCGGTGCCGACGGGGGAGAGCGACAAGTACCGGCGTGGCGTCGTCGGTATCGCCGCCGGGTCCGACCGCTATCCCGGGGCCGCCGTGCTCGCCGTGTCCGGGGCGCTGCGGGGCGGGGCCGGGGCCGTGCGGTACGTGGGGCCCGCCGGGGACGCGGTGATCGCCCGCTTTCCCGAGACGCTCGTGTCGGACCGGGGGCCGCACAAGGCGGGGCGCGTGCAGGCGTGGGTCGTGGGGCCCGGGGCCGGGGAGGACGCGGGGACCGTGGCCGAGGTGGTGGCGGCCGACGTGCCCGTGCTGATCGACGCGGACGGGCTGCGGCTGGCCGACGCCGACGCCGTACGCGCCCGCACCGCGCCGACCCTGATGACCCCGCACGCCGGAGAGGCCGCCGCCCTTCTCGGCGTGGCCCGCGAGGAGGTCGAGCACGGCCGGCTCGCGGCGGCGCGGGAACTGGCCGCGCGCTACGACGCCACCGTCCTGCTGAAGGGCTCGACCACGCTGGTCGCCGACCCCGCCGGCGGAGCGGTACGGGTCAACCCCACCGGCACGGCCTGGCTCGCCACGGCAGGCAGCGGCGACGTCCTGTCCGGGCTCGCCGGGTCCCTGCTCGCCGCGGGGCTCTCCGCGCTGGACGCGGGCAGCGTGGGCGCCTACCTCCACGGCCTGGCGGGGCGGTTCGCGGCGGATGGGGCGCCGGTGGGGGCGCATGACGTGGCGGACGCGATCCGGAGGGCGTGGCGGGATGTGTACCTCGACTGAGCGGGGCGGGGTGACTGGCCGGTGGCACCGGCCGGCAGCGGCGACGTCGGGCCGGCGGGATGTGTTCCTCGGCTGAGAGGGCCGCCTCGGTGACTGGCCGGTACGGGTGACCTGCCCGCGCGGCTCCGCCGATCGCCAGGGGCGGCGGGTTTCTCTGATCGCATGATCAGCAGACGTGTCGCCCGTCAGGGCATCGCCGTATTGCTCGTCGCGGTGACCGCGCTCCCGGTCGGGACCGCCGCCGCGGACGTGCCGCCTCCCGCCGCCGGACCCGAGGCGGAACTCGTGCCCGGGGTGCCGCCGGGGCCGTATCAGCCGTGGTTGATCGATACGCCGGACCAGGTGCTCGCGCCGAAGGTGTACACGCCCAGTCGGCAGGAGGAGGCCGTGGAGCCGGCGGAGGCGGTGGAGGGGACGTACGCGCTGGTGGAGTACGTGCCGCTGGCGGACGCCGTCGCCCGGGTGGCGTGCAGCAAGCAGACCGGGCCGTATCAGCGGCAGGTCGAGCGGTGGCTGAAGCTGAAGGTGGACGGGAAGCAGTCGGCGGCCGACTGCCGGGTCATCCGCTCCTTCCAGGTGAAGCAGAAGATCAAGCCCGCCATCGGCTTCGCGGGACCGGTCACCTGGGCGCGGATGCGGTACCTGTCGGCGCGGAAGAACCCGAACGCCGCCGGGAAGTGCCCGGTGCGGACGTACCGGGTCGCCTGTGTGGACCTCACGCGGCAGCTCACCTGGGTGCAGAAGGGGAAGAAGGTCGTCTTCGGACCGGTGCCGATGAGGAGCGGACGGGCCGCGTACCCGACCCGGCCCGGCTGGCACAAGGTCTACTGGCGGCACAAGAACCACTGGTCGACGCTGTACAACACGCCCATGCCGTACTCCCAGTTCTTCAGCGGCGGCCAGGCCTTCCACGCGGTCTACGGCAGCATCCACACCACGGTCGGCTCCATGGGCTGCGTGAACCTGCGGCTCGCCGACGCCCGCAAGCTGTGGGACGTCCTGAAGAAGGGCGACCGGGTCTATGTATGGGGGAAACGGGTCGGCACGTAGGCGTCCGGCGGGCTCCCCTGCCCCCTCTGAGACACTGGGGGCGCGATGAGTGAGACAGCTGCCCCGCGGAGCGCGCCCCTGCGTGCTCGCGCCGAGATCGATCTGGCCGCCCTGCGGGCCAACGTGCGGACCCTGCGCGCCCATGCGCCGGGCGCGGCCGTGATGGCCGTGGTGAAGTCCGACGCGTACGGCCACGGGGCGGTGCCGTGTGCCCGCGCGGCGGTCGAGGCGGGGGCCGGCTGGCTCGGTACGGCGACGCCCGAGGAGGCGCTCGCGCTGCGGGCCGCCGGACTGACCGGGCGGATCATGTGCTGGCTCTGGACGCCCGGCGGGCCGTGGCGAGAGGCCGTCGAGGCCGACCTGGACGTGGCCGTGAGCGGGATGTGGGCCCTGCGGGAGGTCGTCGCGGCGGCGCGGGAAGCCGGCCGCAGCGCGCGGGTGCAGCTCAAGGCCGACACCGGGCTCGGCCGCAACGGCTGCCAGCCGGGGGAGGACTGGGCCGAACTGGTCGCCGGCGCGCTGCGCGCCGAGGCCGACGGGCTCCTCCGGGTCACCGGTGTCTGGTCCCACTTCGCCTGCGCCGACGAACCCGGCCACCCCTCCATCGCCGCCCAGCTCGGCCGTTTCCGGCAGATGCTGGCGTACGCCGAGCAGGAGGGTGTCCGCCCCGAGGTGCGGCACATCGCCAACTCGCCCGCCACGCTCACGCTTCCCGAGTCCCACTTCGACCTCGTGCGGACCGGGATCGCGACGTACGGGATCTCCCCCAGCCCCGAGCTGGGCAGCCCGGCCGACTTCGGACTGCGCCCGGTCATGACGCTCTCGGCGTCCATCGCCCTGGTGAAGCATGTGCCGGGCGGCCACGGCGTCAGCTACGGCCATCACTACGTCACCCCGGGCGACACCACCCTCGGCCTCGTGCCCGTCGGCTACGCGGACGGCATCCCGCGCCACGCCTCCGGCACCGGCCCCGTGCTGGTCGACGGCAAGTGGCGGACCGTGGCGGGGCGGGTGGCCATGGACCAGTTCGTCGTGGACCTCGGGGGCGACGAGCCCGAGACCGGTACCGAGGCCGTCCTCTTCGGGCCCGGCGACCGCGGTGAGCCCACCGCCGAGGACTGGGCCCAGGCGGCGGGGACGATCGCGTACGAAATCGTCACCCGGATCGGAACGCGCGTTCCCCGCGTCTATGTGAACGAGGGACAGAACGAGGGACAACCGGGGTAACCGCACAGGGCACGTCAGTCCGGCAAGCCCCGCACCATCCCTGAACACCCGCGTCACAGGCAACACAGACAGCACAGGCATCATGGCGTCCCAGCGATGCCGAAGTCCGGCGAAGAGGAGCGGTACGTGAGCGAGAGCAGTGCGGAGGCCGTCGTGGACGCCGCCTCGGCCGTCGCCTCCGCCGCCACGGGGGCGGGCGCCGGCTGGCGCAGGGCGACCGGGATCGCCGGTGCCGCGATAGGCGTGGTCGCCGCGGGCGCGGCCGCCGGTGTCGCCATAGAGCGGCTCACCGTCGGCCGCGGGATGCGCCAGAAAGCCCGCCTCGCGCTCGACTCGGCGGGCCCGTACGGCGCGCTGCGCGGCACCCCCGGCAAGGCGTACGCCGACGACGGCACCGAGCTGTACTACGAGGTCGACGACGTGGAGCCGGAGGGCGGACCCGCGCCCCGGCGGCGCCGCCTCTTCGGACGCAAGGCCCCCGCCCCGGTCACCGTCGTCTTCAGCCACGGCTACTGCCTCAGCCAGGACTCCTGGCACTTCCAGCGGGCGGCGCTCAGGGGCGTGGTGCGGACCGTGCACTGGGACCAGCGCAGCCACGGGCGCTCCGGGCGGGGCGTGGCGCAGGTGCGGGACAAGGAAGCGGTCAGCATCGATCAGCTGGGCCGCGACCTGAAGGCCGTCATCGACGCCGCCGTACCGGACGGGCCGATCGTGCTGGTCGGGCACTCCATGGGCGGCATGACCGTGATGGCCCTGGCGGACGCCTTCCCCGAGCTGATCCGCGACCGGGTGGTGGCGGTGGCGCTGATCGGTACGTCGTCGGGGCGGCTCGGCGAGGTGAACTTCGGGCTGCCGGTCGCCGGGGTCAACGCCGTACGGCGGGTGCTGCCCGGCGTACTGAAGGCGCTGGGGCAGCAGGCCGCCCTGGTGGAGAAGGGGCGGCGGGCCACCGCCGACCTGTTCGCCGGGGTGATCAAGCGGTACTCGTTCGCCTCCCGTGACGTCGACCCGGCCGTCGCGCGGTTCGCCGAGCGGATGATCGAGGGCACCCCGATCGACGTGGTCGCCGAGTACTACCCGGCGTTCAACGACCACGACAAGACCGAGGCGCTCGCCCACTTCGCCGGCCTCCCGGTGCTGGTGCTGGCCGGGGTGGGGGACCTCGTCACGCCCAGCGAGCACAGCGAGGCCATCGCCGACCTGCTTCCCGACGCGGAACTGGTGCTCGTGCCGGACGCCGGGCACCTGGTCATGCTGGAACACCCGGAAGTGGTCACCGACCGTCTCGCCGACCTGCTCACCCGCGCGGGTGCCGTCCCCGCGGGAGCTACCGTAAATGGCTATGGAAGCACCAGCAGCACCGCACAACCCGGCTGACATCGAGATCACCGTCACCTCTCCCGAACAGATGCGGGAGTTGGGCCGACGCCTGGCCAAGCTGCTGCGCGCAGGCGACCTGGTGATGCTCACCGGGGAACTCGGCGCCGGCAAGACGACACTGACCCGGGGGCTCGGCGAGGGGCTCGGGGTCCGCGGGGCAGTCACCTCCCCGACCTTCGTGATCGCCCGCGTGCACCCCTCCCTCGGGGAGGGTCCGCCCCTGGTCCACGTGGACGCGTACCGGCTGGGCGGCGGTCTCGACGAGATGGAGGACCTCGACCTCGACGTCTCGCTGCCCGAGTCGGTGATCGTCGTGGAGTGGGGCGAGGGCAAGGTCGAGGAGCTGACCGACGACCGGCTGGCGGTCGTCATCCACCGGGCGGTGGGCACTGCGCCTGCGCGGGGGGCGACCCCCGGATCCCCCGAGACGGACGAGGTGCGGCACGTGACGGTGACCGGTCTGGGCGGGCGCTGGGCCGCGGTGGACCTGAGCGTGCTGTCGGCCTGACCTCGGAGCGGAGGGTCGGGTTCATGAATGTTCCGACAAGACGTCGGCAAGATGTTGCGTCCGGCGACTCGCTCGTGGTCACATGGTGTTCCGTCCGTACTTAGGTCTACCTAACTACGCCCGCCCCCGAACTTACAGGAGGCGTCCATGTCGGCCACCGAGAAGGCCCAGCCGTACCCGGTTGTCGCCGCTGTGTCCATGCGTGACCTGCTGGCGTCCTGCGCCGCCGCGCACGCGATCTCGACCCCGCCCCGCATGCCGGACCCGCAGACCGCCCAGCGGCCCGCCCAGGACCGCAAGGCGGCCTAGGACCGGGCGCCGGGGACAGGCCCTAGCGGATCACGACGACCTTCTCGCCGATCGTCGCGAAGCGCCACATCGCGTCGCCGTCCGGGCGGGACTCGCGGATGCCGCCGGTGCGTACGGCCGGGTCGGCGGCCGGGGCCGAGCCGTCCAGCGCCGCGCTGAAGCCGATGGCCACGCCGTCCACACTCGTGAAGCGGACGACGTGCTCGATGGGGGTGCCGTCGGTGCCGGTGACCGAGTTCGAGCGGGACGTCACGGGGTAGGTGCCGGGCGCCGGGTCGACGGAGCCCGGGGTGACGGCGAAGGTGCGCGTGACCTTGCCGTCCGCGCCGACCAGCCACACCCGGTCGGCGGCCACCGAGTACACGACCCGTCGGCCGGCACCGGACGCGGCCGGCAGCGCGGTGGCGTTCCGCTGGTCGCGGGGGGCCTTCGAGGCGGCCGTGGACGGGGTGCTCGCCCGGGTGTCGCCGAGGCCGGCCGGGACGCTGGCCGAGGCCTGGTAGGCGAGGACGCCGACCGCCGCCACGGCCGCCACGGTGAGCCCGGTCACGAATCCGGCGCTGCTGCTTGCCACCGTCCACCTCTGCCTCGTGTAGAGCCTCGCGCAGTACGTCCTGCTGTGCCGTGACGGTAGCAGCAGGTGACCACCCCTTCCGGGGCTCCGACACGGGTCGTCCGACACCGGCGCCGGGGCGCCGTAGGCTGTTTGCGTGCTCTTGCTCGCTCTGGATACCGCCACCCCCGCCGTCACCGTCGCGCTGCACGACGGCACGGACGTCATCGCCTCGTCGACCCAGGTGGACGCGCGCCGGCACGGGGAGCTGCTGCTGCCGGCCGTGGACCGGCTGCTCGCCGAGGCCGGCCTGAAGCTGGACGCCGTCACCGATGTCGTCGTCGGCATCGGCCCCGGTCCCTACACGGGCCTGCGCGTCGGTCTGATGACCGCCGACACCTTCGGGCTCGCGCTCGGCGTCCCCGTGCACGGTGTGTGCACGCTGGACGGTCTCGCCCACGCGGCCGACATCGACAAGGGGCCCTTCGTCGTGGCGACCGACGCGCGGCGCAAGGAGGTCTACTGGGCGCGCTACGCGGACTCCCGCACCCGGCTGACCGAACCGGCCGTCGACCGGCCCGCCGACATCGCCGAGCAGGTGAAGGGGTTGCCGGCGGTCGGCGCGGGCGCGCTGCTGTACCCGGACACCTTCCCCGTCGTCCACGAGCCCGAGCACGTGTCGGCCGCCTCCCTCGCGGCCCTCGCCGCCGGGAAGCTGGCCGCGGGCGAGGAACTGCCCGCTCCCCGGCCGCTGTACCTGCGCCGCCCCGATGCCCAGGTCCCCAAGAACTACAAGGTGGTCACGCCCAAGTGACCGACACCGACGCCAACACCAACAGCGTGACTCCTCGACTGCGCGAGATGCGCTGGTGGGACATCGACCCCGTGCTGGAGCTGGAGAAGGCGCTGTTCCCCGAGGACGCCTGGTCCCGGGGCATGTTCTGGTCGGAACTGGCCCACTCCCGCGGACCGGGGGCGACCCGGCGCTACCTCGTGGCCGAGGCGGGCGAGAGGGTCGTGGGATACGCGGGACTGGCCTCCGCCGGAACCGCCGGCGACGGCGGCTCCGCGTCCGACGGTGACCCCGCGCCCGACGGGAACCCCACCGCGGGCGCCGACGTCCAGACGATCGCCGTCGCGCAGGACCACTGGGGCACCGGCCTCGGCGCGCGGCTGCTGACCGAACTGCTGCGGGCCGCCACCGAGTTCGACTGCGCCGAAGTGATGCTGGAGTGCCGGGTCGACAACGTCCGCGCCCAGAAGCTGTACGAGCGCTTCGGCTTCGAGGCCATCGGGTTCCGCCGCGGCTACTACCAGCCGGGCAACGTGGACGCCCTGGTGATGCGCCTCACCGACCCGGCCACCTCCGTGAACGCACAAGGAACCGAGATCAATGGCTGACCAACCCCTCGTCCTCGGCATCGAGACCTCCTGCGACGAGACCGGCGTCGGCATCGTGCACGGCACCACCCTGCTGGCCGACGCCATCGCCTCCAGCGTCGACGAGCACGCCCGGTTCGGCGGGGTCGTGCCGGAGGTCGCCTCCCGCGCGCACCTGGAGGCGATGGTGCCGACCGTCGAGCGCGCGCTGAAGGAGGCGGGGGTGAGCGCGAAGGACCTGGACGGCATCGCGGTCACCGCGGGGCCGGGTCTCGCCGGCGCCCTGCTCGTCGGCGTCTCCGCGGCCAAGGCGTACGCCTACGCCCTCGGCAAGCCGCTCTACGGCGTCAACCACCTCGCCTCCCACATCTGCGTGGACCAGCTGGAGCACGGCCCGCTGCCGGAGCCGACGATGGCGCTGCTGGTGTCCGGCGGGCACTCCTCGCTGCTGCTGTCCAGCGACATCACCTCCGACGTCCGGCCGATGGGCTCGACCATCGACGACGCGGCCGGCGAGGCCTTCGACAAGATCGCGCGGGTGCTGAACCTGGGCTTCCCCGGCGGCCCGGTCATCGACCGGTACGCGCGCGAGGGCGACCCGGCGGCGATCGCCTTCCCGCGCGGGCTGACCGGGCCGCGCGACCCGGCGTACGACTTCTCCTTCTCGGGGCTGAAGACGGCCGTGGCCCGCTGGATCGAGGCGAAGCGGGCGGCGGGGGAGGAGGTGCCGGTGCGCGATGTGGCGGCCTCGTTCCAGGAGGCGGTCGTGGACGTGCTCACCCGCAAGGCCGTGCGGGCCTGCAAGGACGAGGGCGTCGACCACCTGATGATCGGCGGCGGTGTGGCCGCCAACTCCCGCCTGCGGGCCCTGGCCCAGGAGCGCTGCGAGGCGGCCGGGATCCGCCTGCGGGTGCCGCGGCCCAAGCTGTGCACCGACAACGGCGCGATGGTGGCCGCCCTGGGCGCCGAGATGGTCGCCCGTGGCCGGCCCGCGTCCGCCTGGGACCTCTCGGCGGACTCCTCGCTGCCGGTGACGGAACCGCACGTGCCCGGACCCGACCACGACCATGTGCACGAGGTCAGCAAGGAGAACCTGTACCCGTGACGGTCGCCCTGATGTGGGAGGCCCGGGCCCGCGAGGGCCGGGGCGAGGACCTGCTGGCCTGGGCCCGGGAGCGGGAGCTCGCGCCCGCGCCGCTGCGCCGGGAGACCTTCCGGGGGCCGCAGGACCGGGTGCTCGTCATCACCTGGTGGGACGCGGACCACGACGCCGAGCTGCCCGAACTTCCCGAACCGGACGGGGAGTTGGTCATGCGGGCGGTGCACCGGTGGCGGTTCGAGGCGGTCGCGGACCGCTGAGCGGGGTGTGGGCGAGCCGGCCGGGCTCGTCCGGCGTGTGCTCCCGCCACAGCAGGCGGCCGTGACGGTGTTCCCAGCGGGCGGAGACGAGCGCGTCGGTCAGCCAGTCGGCCGCGCCGATCAGCGGGAGCAGGGCCCACCACGGGTCGAACAGCAGGGCCAGGGCGAGTCCGACGGCCAGGTACGGGACGAACACGCGCACCTGGACAAGGCTGCGGCGCGGGGGCGCGACGGCGGGGGCCGGTTCCGGCAGGGGCGGTGCGGCGTCCAGGCCCGTGAGCATGCCGATGCCCTTGAGCCGCGTGGACTTCAGCAGCGCCCACACCGCCGTGACGATCAGGGCCACGACGTAGTCGCCCGGAGAGGGCCTCGGCGCGTCGCGGACGGCGGACGCCACCGCCAGGCCGACGGCGGCGGACGCCACCGCCAGGCCGACGGCGGCGGCCGCCACCGACGACAGCGCGCACCCCAGTTGATCGTGAACCTGCCGGACCATCGCACCCCCCGTGCGTCCGGTGCCGGGTCACCCCACCCCCGACACCTCCGTCTCGCAGCGCAGCCGGCGGTCCGGGCCCACTTCCCGTACCGGGCCCGTCAGGTCGAGCCGGGCCGTGTGCCGTACGTCCGCGCTGGACACCGCCAACCGTAGTTCCAGCGCGCCCGGTTCGACCACCCTGCGACCGGAACGGTCGGTGAAGGCCGAAAGGTCCGCGTGGAACCGGAAGGTGACCCGGCGGGCCGCCCCGGGCTCCAGCTCCAGCCGCTGGTAGCCGATCAGGCGTACGTCGGGCCGGGTGACGGTGGCCACCGGGTCGTGCAGATAGAGCTGGACGACCTCGGCGCCCGCGCGCTCGCCCGTGTTGCGGACCGTCAGGGACAGGTCGTAGGAGCCGTCGGTGGTGATCTCCGGTGCTGTGCCCTCGAAGTCCGCCCAGTCGAACCCGGTGTAGGAGCGGCCGTGTCCGAAGGGGTACAGCGGGGTCGGGTCCAGGTTGCTGACCTCGACGCGCAGGCCCAGCGGGGGCTGGAGGTAGGTCCAGGGCTGGCCGCCGGGGAGCTGGGGGACGCTCACGGGGAGACGGCCGGAGGGGTTGACGCGGCCCGACAGGACTCCCGCCACCGCCGGGCCGCCCTCCTCCCCCGGGAAGAAGGCCTGGACGACCGCGCCGAGGCGGCCGTCCCAGCGGCCGAGCGCGTAGGGGCGTCCGGTGAGCAGGACGAGGATCACCGGGACGCCGGTCGCCACCAGCGTGTCCAGCAACTCGGCCTGGACGCCCGGCAGTCGCAGGTCGGTGGCGTCGCAGCCCTCGCCCGAGGTGCCGCGGCCGAACAGGCCCGCCCGGTCGCCGAGGACAGCCACGCACACGTCCGCCTCGGCGGTCCGCGCCACCGCCTCCTCGAAGCCGGCGGTGTCCGGGTCGGACACCCCGCAGCCCTCCGCGAACGTGACCTTGGCGTCCGGGAGTTCGGCCCGCAGCGCCTGGAGCACGGTCGGGATCTCGATGCCCATCGCCACCTCGGGATGGTGCGGCAGGACATGGGACGGGAAGGAGTAGCAGCCCAGCATGGCCAGGGCGTCGGCGGCGCGCGGTCCGACGACGGCGATCCGGGTGTCCGGGGCCAGCGGCAGCAGACCGTCGGGGTTGTCCAGCAGGACCACCGACTCCTCGGCCAGCCGGCCGGCCAGCGCCCGGTTCGCCGCCGAGTCCAGGTTGATCCGGGTGGCCGGTTCGGGCTCCCAGCCCTCGTCCAGGAGGCCCAGCTCGCACTTCTGGAGCAGTACGCGGCGGGCCGCCCGGTCGATCAGGGACTCGGGCACCTCGCCCGCCCGGACCGCGTCGAGGAGGGGCCGGCCGTAGCACTTCAGGGTCGGCAGCTCGACGTCGACGCCCGCCGTCAGGGCCACGTGCGCGGCCTGAGCCTCGCTGCCCGCGACCCGGTGCTGGGTCTGGAGGAAGCCGATGCCGAAGTAGTCGGCGACCACCGTGCCGGTGAACCCCCAGCTGTC
The DNA here is from genome assembly GCF_001685355.1 of Streptomyces lincolnensis. Classification (GTDB taxonomy): domain Bacteria; phylum Actinomycetota; class Actinomycetes; order Streptomycetales; family Streptomycetaceae; genus Streptomyces; species Streptomyces lincolnensis. The sequence continues at coordinate 6,083,082 of NZ_CP016438.1, forward strand.
ACGCAGGAGTTCGGTCAGCAGGCCCGGGTCCGCCGAGGCCGGGACGCCGTCGGTGTCGGTGTAGGCGGCCATCACCGAGCGGGCGCGGCCCTCGCGCAGGGCCAGCTCGAACGGCGGCAGGGTGATGTCCGCGAACTCCCGCACCCCCGCCCGCACCGGCGCCTGGTTGCGGGCGCCGGCCGAGGCCGCGTACCCGGCGAAGTGCTTGAGCGTGGCGACGATCCCGGCCGACTCCAGACCGCGCACATAGGCGGCGCCCACCGTGCCGACCAGATACGGGTCCTCGCCGATGGTCTCCTCGACCCGGCCCCAGCGCGGATCGCGTACGACGTCCAGGACCGGGGCGAGTCCCTGGTGCACGCCGACCGAGCGCAGGTCCTGGCCGATCCGCCGGGCCATCTCCTCGACCAGGTCCGGGTCGAAGGTCGCGCCCCAGGCCAGCGGGACCGGGTAGGCCGTCGCCCGCCAGGCGGTGAAGCCGGCCAGGCACTCCTCGTGGGCCAGCGCCGGGATGCCGAAGCGGCCGGCCGCGATGATACGGCGCTGGGCGCGGGCCAGTGCCTGCGCGCCCAGCGCCGGGTCCACCGGGGCGGTCCCGAAGGGGCGGGTGAGCTGGCCCAGGCCGTGGGTGATCAGCTCGGCCCAGTCGTCGTCGGAGAAGTCGGCGGCCATCTCGCGCTGGAGGGGCGCGACTTCACCGCCCTCTGTGGTGCTGGCGCCCACCCACACGCCGTAGAGCTGGGCGGTCTTCTCCTCCAGGGTCATCCGGGAGAGGAGGTCGTCGACGCGGGTGGCGGCGGGCAGGGCGGGGTCACGCCAGGGCGCGGTGGTCATGAAACTCCTGTCGGGGTGATAGCCCTCTCGCGAATGTTTCGAGACGCCATTCGAATGTTTTGGGAACCTAGGGCGGTCGGAAGGGTTCGTCAAGAGGTCGCGCAGGGATACGATCGCCGCCATGACACCCCCGGAGCCCGCTGAAACCCGGACGGCAGGGCGGTCCGCGCAGACCGCCACGCTGGCCGAGATCGCCCGCGAGGCCGGCGTTTCGGCGCCGACAGTTTCGAAGGTCCTCAACGGCCGTGCCGACGTCGCCCCCTCGACCCGCACGCGCGTGGAGGAACTGCTGCGCGCCCACGGCTACCGGCGCCGCCGCGCCGAGGCCAGCCGCTCGCCCCTGATCGACCTGGTCTTCCACGAGCTGGAGAGCGCGTGGGCGATGGAGGTCATCCGGGGCGTGGAGAACGTGGCCAGGGACACCGGGCTGAGCGTGGTGCTGAGTGAGAGCGCCGGGCGCCTCACACCCGGCCGGACCTGGGCCGACCAGGTCGCCGCCCGTCGTCCGCACGGCGTGATCCTCGTGCTGTCCGGGCTCGACGAGTCCCAGCGCGCGCTCCTCAACAGCCGGTCGATCCCCTTCGTGGTGATGGACCCGGCCGGTGACCCGGGCGCCGACGTGCCCTCCATCGGCGCCACCAACTGGCAGGGCGGGCTCGCCGCCACCCGGCATCTGATCGAGCTCGGGCACCGCAGGATCGGCGCGATCAGCGGCCCCTCCCGGATGATGTGCAGCCGGGCCCGGATCGACGGCTACCGGGCCGCGCTGGAGACCGCCGGGCTGCCCGTCGACCCCGAGCTGGTCAGACCCGGTGACTTCCATCACGAGGCCGGCTACCGGCAGGGCCTGGAACTGCTGCGCCGGCCCGACCGGCCCACCGCCGTCTTCGCCCTCAACGACCTCCAGGCGCTCGGTCTGTACGAGGCCGCGCGCGAGCTGGGCCTGAGGATCCCGGAGGACCTCAGCGTGGTCGGCTTCGACGACCTGCCGGTGGCGCCCTGGGTGGGGCCGCCGCTGACGACCGTACGGCAGCCGCTGACCGAGATGGCCGAGGCGGCCGCGAGGCTGGTCCTCGACCTCGGGCGCGAGCGGCAGCCGCCGGCGGCGACCCGGGTGGAGCTGGCGACGAGCCTGGTGGTGCGCAGCAGTACGGCCGCGGCCGGAAGCTGATGTGTTGACGGGTGGGGCGGGTGCGCCCACACTCCTCCGAAGTCAATCGGATGCACAGCCGAAACTTTCGGAGGCACCCGCAATGAGATTTCCGAGATCCGGCTCGTCCCTGGCGACCCTGGTCGCCTGCCTCGTCGCACTGGTCACGGCACCGTCCGCGCACGCCGCCGACCCACCCCTGCGCGACCTCGCCGACGCCAAGGGCAAGGTCATCGGCACGGCGGTCACCGGCTCCAGACTCACCGGGACCTACGGCGAGATCGCCGGGGCCCAGTTCAACTGGCTCACCCCGGGCAACGCCATGAAGTGGGGGTCGGTCGAGCCGGCCCGGGGCAGCTTCGACTGGGCCGAGGCGGACCGGATCGTCGACTTCGCCGAGGCCCACGGCCAGGAGGTGCGCGGCCACACCCTGGTCTGGCACAGCCAGAACCCGAACTGGCTGACGAACGGCACCTGGACGCCGGCGCAGCTGAGTCGGCTGATGAACGACCACATCGCCCTGGAGGCCGGCCGTTACAAGGGCCGCGTCGCCGCCTGGGACGTGGTCAACGAGCCGTTCAACGAGGACGGCAGCTACCGCCAGACCCTCTGGTACAACGGCCTCGGCGTCGACTACATCGCCCAGGCCCTGACCGCGGCCCGCGCCGCCGACCCGGACGCGAAGCTGTACATCAACGACTACAACGTCGAGGGCGTCAACGCCAAGAGCACCGCCCTGTACAACCTGGTCAGGGATCTGAAGGCGCGCGGTGTCCCGATCGACGGGGTCGGCCTCCAGGCGCACCTCATCCTCGGCCAGGTGCCCTCGACCCTGCAGCAGAACATCCAGCGCTTCGCCGACCTGGGCCTGGACGTGGCGATCACCGAGCTGGACATCCGTATGCAACTCCCGCCGGACACCGCCAAGCTGGCCCAGCAGGCCGCCGACTACAAGGCCGTCATGAACGCCTGTCTCGCGGTCTCCCGCTGCACCGGCGCCACCGTCTGGGGCTTCACCGACTCCGACTCCTGGATCCCGGACACCTTCCCGGGCCAGGGCGCGGCGACGCCGTACGACGAGAACTACGCGCCGAAACCGGCGTACCGCGCGATCCACGAAGCCCTCGGAGGGACGACGGCCCCGCCGACGGGCGCGTGCACCGCGGCCTACAGCGTGACCAGCCAGTGGAGCACCGGATTCACGGGACAGGTGCGGATCGCCTGCTCGGGGGCCGCACTGTCGTCCTGGAAGGCCGACTGGACCTTCGGCGCGGGCCAGCGCGTCACCCAGGCCTGGAACGCGACCTGTACCCAGTCGGGGGCGACGGTCAGTTGCTCCAACGCCCCCTACAACGGGACGGTGCCCGACGGCGGTTCGGTGACGTTCGGGTTCAACGGCTCGTGGAGCGGGAGCAACCCGGCACCCACGGTCACGCTCGGATGACGTTCGGTAGCGGAATGATCCCTTCAAGGCGAGAAGTCTGAGAATTTCCGAAGAAAGGCCGGTCTGGCATCGCTGGCCGTAATAATTCGGACGTACGTTCCTGATCGTGACGGGAGACAACACGAACGGGGACGACGGCAGACGAGCGGGCCGGCGGTCGGGCGTACTGAAGGCCGCCGGCCTCACTCTCGCGGGCGCTCTGGTGCTCGGCATCGCCGCGGCGGGCTGGGCCTACTGGCACCTCAACAGCAACATCAAGAGCGTCGACATCAACGGCGCGCTCGGCGACAACCGCCCGCCGAAGGCGATGACGACACCGACTCCGTCCGGCACCGCGTCCGCCTCCCCGCTGCCCAGCGGATCCCTGAACATCCTGGTGCTGGGCTCGGACACGCGCAGCGGCGAGGAGAACCAGGCGCTCGGCGGCGGCGACAGCGAGGGCGCCCGCTCCGACACGGCGATGGTGGTCCACCTCGACGCCGGCCGGACCAGGGCGACGGTGGTCAGCATCCCGCGCGACACCCTCGTCACCCGCCCGTCCTGCCCGACGTCCTCCGGGGGCAGCACGCGGGAGTCCTACGGCGCGATGTTCAACAGCGCGTACTCGGTGGGCGGGGCCGTGTGCGCGGTCAAGACCGTCGAGTCGATCACCGGTGTCCGGATGGACCACTACATCGAGATCGACTTCGCGGGCTTCGCGGGACTGGTCGACGCGCTCGGCGGGGTCACCGTCACCACGGACCAGGACATCGACGACGTCGACAGCCATCTGAAGCTGGAGGCCGGCACGCACGAACTGAACGGCACCCAGGCCCTCGCCCTGGCCCGCACCCGGCACGGCATAGGCGACGGCAGCGACCTCGGCCGCATAGGCCTCCAGCAGACGCTGGTGAAGGCCCTGCTGGAGCGGATCTCCGCGACGAACCTGCTCTCCGATCCCACCGAGCTGTACTCCGTCGCCGACGCGGTCACCACCAGCCTCACCACCGACACCGGCCTCGACTCGCTCGGCGAGCTGATGGAGCTGGGCGAGTCGCTGCGCGGGCTGTCGGCGGACGAGGTGACGACGGTGACGATGCCGGTGGTGCCGGCGCCCTCCGATCCCAACCGGGTGGTGGCCGAGGAGCCGGAGGCGCGTGAACTGTGGGAATCGCTGAGGTGACCGTGCCGGTACAACCCCCACGGCGGGTCGTGGGTCTCGGGTGGTGAGGGTGTCGCCGTCTTGAGGCTGGGGGGTCCTGGTGTTGTCCCTTCGTTCGTATCCGTCCTTGCGCTCGCATGTCCCGTGGGGAGTTCCGCTCCTCGCGGGCCTGCTCGTGCTGGGGGCGGTCCCGCCGGACCTGCCGGACACGGACCGCGCGGGGAGGACCGTCCTCGCCCCCGTCCGTGACGACTTCGACGGCGACGGCTACCAGGACCTCGCCCTCGGCGCCCCGAGAGCCACGGTGGGCGGGCAGACCCGGGCGGGCCATGTCGTCGTCCTGTACGGCGGCCCGCACGGCGTCTCCGCCGACCGACGGACCGTCATCAGCCGCGCCACGACCGGCATCCCGGGCAGCCCCGCCACGAGCGAGCAGTTCGGCCTCCAGCTGTCCAAGGGCGACCTGGACGGCGACGGACGCGCGGAGCTGGTCGTCGGGACCAGCGGGGGCAAGGCCCGGGCGGTCGTCGTATGGGGCGGCCCCCGCGGGCTCACCGGCGGCACGTCGGTGCCCGCCGCCGCCACCCGGACCGGTGACTTCGACGGCGACGGCAGGCTGGACCTGGCCCTGTTCGCCGGGGGCCGCTCCCCGGGCGACGACCCCCTGGGCACCACCGCCACCGTGTGGACGGGCCCCGTCTCCCGCTCGGGCACCCCGGCCCGCACGAGCGGGCTCGACGCCGAACACCTCCGGTACCAGGACGTGTGGGACGGCGCCGTCGGAGACGTGAACGCCGACGGCCGCGACGACCTCGTGCTGAAGACCTACCTCGGCGAGGGCGCCTTCGGCACCCGGTTCTATCTCGCCACCGCCCGGGGCCTCACGGCGGCCGACTTCCCCGGCGGCGACGGCGGGTTCGCCTTCGGCGACCTCAATGGCGACGGATACGACGACCTCGCCGTCGGCGCCACCGCCGACCGCGGGAAGATCACGGTCGCCCCGGGCTCGGCCGCAGGCCTCAAGCCACGCTCCGCCTGGAAGACGTACACCCAGGACACCCCCGGAGTACCGGGAACGGCCGAGACCGGCGACTACTTCGGCGCTGACCTGTCCGCCGGCGACGTCACCGGCGACGGCATCGACGACCTGGCCGTCGGCGCGCCCGGCGAGGAACTCGGCTACGACGACGGCGCCGGCGCGGTCACCCTCCTGCGCGGCAGCCGCACCGGCCCGACCGGCACCGGCGCCCAGCTCCTGACCCAGGACACCAAGGGCGTGACCGGCACCTCCGAACCCGGCGACGGCTTCGGAGGTGCCGTCCGCCTCCTCGACATCAACGGCAACGGCCACGCCGACCTCACGGCGTCCGCGCCCGGCGAGGACTCCGGCAACGGCCGCGCCTGGGTGCTGCGGGGACGCCCGACGGGAGTGGTGACGGACGCGGCCCTCGTCGTGGACGCGAGGACGGTGGGGGCGCCGTACGCGAAGGCGCTGTTCGGCGCGGTGGTGAGGTAGCCGCCGGCTCCGGGCGCCGGGCGCCCGGGCCCGGGCTCCGGGCGCCGGGCGAAAAAGCGCCCCACGGAAAAAACCTCGGAGAAATCCGCCGTGCCTGTCGATCCGGCCGCCTCCCGATCGACGCAGGGGTGAAAGGCCGGGAAGGACCCGCCCCGCAGGACACGAGGAGTCACCATGCCGCGTTATCTGTCGCTCGTGAAGGTCGAGGAGAAGGCTGCCGCGCAGGGCCCGAGCTCGGAGCTGATGCAGCGGATGGGGGAGCTGATCGAGGAGATGACCAAGGCCGGCGTCATGCTCGACACCGCCGGTCTGACGCCCACCTCGGAGGGCACGCGGGTGCACTGGGAGGACGGGCGGCTGTCGGTCACGGACGGGCCGTTCACCGAGGCCAAGGAGGTCATCGGCGGCTACTCGATCGTCCAGTGCAAGGACAGGGCCGAGGCGATCGAGTGGACCAAGCGGTTCCTGAAGGTCCACGAGGACCACTGGACCGTGACCTGCGAGGTGCGGGAGATCGCCGAGGGCTGAGAGCCCGAGTGCCCGGGTCCAGTACCCGAGTCTCCTTCGGGTCCAGTACCTGAGTCTCCTTGGCCCTGAGCCGTCCCGGGTGTTGCATGGGGGGTTGTGAGCCCACAGCCCTCCACCACCGACCCGCGCGGAACCGTCGAGACGGTCTTCCGGATGGAGTCCCCGCGCATCATCGCCGGCGTCGCCAGGATCGTCCGGGACGTCGGCATCGCCGAGGAGCTGGCCCAGGACGCCCTGGTCGCGGCCCTGGAGCAGTGGCCGCGCGAGGGGGTGCCCGACAACCCGGGCGCCTGGCTGACGGCCACCGCCCGGCACCGGGCCGTCGATCTGATCCGCCGCCGGGAGAACTACGCCCGCAAGCTCGCCGAGATCGGCCGCGACCTGTCGGCGGTGGCCCCGCCGGAGGAGCCCGCCGACCCCGACGACATCGACGACGACCTGCTGAGGCTGGTCTTCACCGCCTGCCATCCGGTCCTGTCCGCCGAGGCCCGCACCGCCCTCACCCTCCGCCTCCTCGGCGGTCTGACCACGGCCGAGATCGCCCGCGCCTTCCTCGTCCCGGAACCGACGGTCGCCCAGCGGATCGTCCGCGCCAAACGCACCCTGGCCACCAGGAACGTCGACTTCGAGGTGCCCTACGGCTCCGACCGCGAGGCCCGCCTGGGTTCCGTCCTCGACGTCATCTACCTGATCTTCAACGAGGGGTACGCCGCCACGGCCGGCGACGACTGGCTGCGCCCGTCCCTGTGCGAGGACGCCCTCCGACTGGCCCGCGTGCTGTCCGCCCTGATGCCCAAAGAGCCCGAAGTCCACGCCCTCACCGCCCTGCTGGAGTTCCAGACGTCCCGCGCGGCCGCCCGCACCGGCCCTTCCGGCGAACCGGTCCTCCTCAAGGACCAGAACCGCAGCCGCTGGAACCGCATGCTCATCATCCGCGGCATCGCCGCACTGGACCGGGCCCATGCAGCGGGCGCCCCGGGCCCGTACGCCCTCCAGGCCGCCATCGCCGCCTGCCACGCGACCGCCCACACCTACGAGGACACCGACTGGCCCCGCATCGCCACCCTCTACGGCCTCCTCGCCGCCCGCGCCCCCTCCCCGGTCGTCGAACTCAACCGCGCGGTGGCCGTCTCGATGGCCGAGGGTCCCCGGCCCGCGCTGGAGATCGTGGACGCGCTGGCCGCCGAACCGGCCCTGCGCGACTACCACCTGCTGCCGAGCGTGCGCGGCGACCTGCTGCTGCGGCTGGGGCGTACGGCGGAGGCCCGCGCCGAGTTCGAACGGGCGGCGACGCTCACCCGCAACGCGCGCGAACGGGACCTCCTGCTGCGCCGGGCGGCTCAGACCGGGTGACCCAGCAGCATGGTCGGCGCCCCGGCGACCCGCGTCAGGAAGACGGTCACCGCGTTCGGCCCCTGCGGCTTGGGCAGCGCCTTGCGCCGCAGCTCCTCCGGCTCCACCGCCGACCCCCGCTTCTTCACGGTCAGGATCCCGACCTCGCGCTCCCGCAGCAGGGCCTTCAACTTCTTGACGTTGAAGGGAAGCCGGTCGGTGATCTCGTAGGCCGAGGCGTACGGCGTCGGCCGCAGTTCGTCGGAGGTGACGTACGCGATCGTGGCGTCGAGCAGCCCGCCGTCGAGCTCCTCGGCGACCTCGGCGACCAGATGGGCCCGGATGACGGCGCCGTCGGGCTCGTACAAGTACCGCCCGACGGAACGGACTTCGGGGTCGGGCAGCCCACGGCCGCGCAGTGTGCGCGGTCCCGGCAGCAGGGTCGCCCGGACGGTCCCCGGCGCGGCGGTTCGGGTGCCGAACCACAGCACCGCCTCCTTGACGTCCCCGCCGTCCGAGATCCACTCGGCCTCGGCCTCGGCGGGCACGGCCTCGTGCGGGATGCCGGGGGCGACCTTCAGGGCCGCGTGCGGTGCCTTGCGGGCGGCCTCCACGGCCCAGGACAACGGCGGTGAGTACGCCTCCGGATCGAAGATCCGCCCCCGTCCGCCGCGCCTGGCCGGATCGACGAACACGGCGTCGTACGCGGTCGTGTCCACGTCCGTGACGTCCGCCTCCCGTACCTCGATCAGGCCGGCCAGTCCGAGCGCGTCGGCGTTCGCCCGCGCCGCGGCGGCGGTGAGCGGGTCCCGGTCCACCGCCAGCACCCGGATCCCGGCCCGCGCCAGCGCGATCGCGTCGCCGCCGATCCCGCAGCACAGGTCGGCGACGGAGGCGACGCCCAGCTCGCCCAGGCGCTCCGCCCGGTAGGCCGCCACGCTCGCCCGGGTCGACTGCTCGACGCCGTTCGGCGTGAAGAACATCCGCCCGGCGTCCTCGGCCCCGAACTTCGCCTCCGCCCGCTGCCGCAGCCGCGCCTGGCCGAGCGCCGCCGACACCAGGCCGGCGGGGTGCTCGCGGCGCAGTCGGGTGGCGACGGCGAGTTCGTCGGCGGGGGCGGTGCCGCGCACCGCGTCGAGGAGGGCGCGGCCCTCGGGGGTGAGGAGGGGAGCGAGGTCGTTCACCGGGTCATTGTGGGCCAGCGCGACCCCTTGTGGGCCAGTCGGTGGATGGTCCGCCTCCGGTGGCGGTGTCACCCGGGGTTCGAGGGGGCCGCCTGCGAGGATCCGGCACCATGCGAGTAGTAGTACAAAATGACAAAAGCCGGGTGAATCGCACGGCGCACTTCCGTGGCGCACTCGCCGTCCTCACCCTCACCGCCCTCGCCTCGGGCTGCGCCCAGGACGGTTCCACCCCCGTACGCCCGGCCGCCGGCCAGGAGCGGCTGAAGGCGCCCCCGGCCCGCGCCCTCGACCACTACGCCACCGGACTCGGCGCCACCCACCGGGCCCGGGTCGCCGCGGTCGGGAGGTGGGGTCTGAAGAGGGTGCCGCTGACACCGCCGGCGCCCCCGGCCACCACCCCGCGGATCACCACCCGCAAGGGCTTCGAGGTCGACGACCACGCCGGCCTCCCGCCGGTCTTCACCACGGTCCCCACCAGACAGAAGGTCGTCTTCCTCACCATCGACGACGGCGCCGAGAAGGACCCCGCGTTCCTGCGGATGATGAGCGAACTGAAGGTCCCGTACACCGCCTTCCTCAGCGACTACCTGGTCAAGGAGGACTACGGGTACTTCAAGAAGATGCAGGACCGGGGGGTCGTACTGAACAACCACACCCTCCGTCACCCCTACCTGCCAGGGCTGTCGTACGGCCGTCAGAAGCGCGAGATCTGCGGCATGCAGAACGTCATCGAGAAGCGCTACGGCAAGCGCCCCGCGCTCTTCCGCCCGCCCTTCGGCAACTACAACGAGGACACCCTGCGCGCCGCCCGGGCCTGCGGCATCCGGTACGTGCCCCTGTGGAACGAGGAGGTCTTCGTCGACCGCTGGGAGTACCGCGAGTGGGACCGCAGGATCCGCCGCGGCGACATCGTCCTCAGCCACTTCCGGGGCCGGGACGACTGGAAGGGCACGATGCCGGACATGATCCGCCGGTTCCTCGACAAGGTCACGGCCGAGGGATACGCCGTGGCCCGCCTGGAGGACTACCTGTGAGGCGGCGGACGACGGCGGGTGCCCTGGCGGCCGCCGCGGTGCTGCTGAGCGGCTGCGCCCGGCCCGGCGCCCCGGCCGGCCCCGTCGAGCGTCCGGGCGGACACGCCCCCCAGCGCACCGGCTCGCACGGCGCCCCGGCCGCCGAGCAGCCGCCGTACCGCCGCTGGGGCCTCACGGCCCCCCTGCGCCCCGCCCCGGAACCGGCGGCCCGCCCCGCCCTCGGCGCCCTGCCCGTGGTCACCCGCGTCCCCACTCCCGACCGGGTCGTCTTCCTGACCTACGACGACGGCGCCGAGCGGGATCCCCGGTTCGTCGCGATGGTCCGCGACCTGCGGCTCCCGGTCACCATGTTCCTCACGGACAGCGTCGTCGGCCCGGGCTACGGCCACTTCGCCCGCCTCCGCTCGGTCGGCGCGAGCATCCAGAACCACACCCTGGACCACCCCGCCCTGCGCGGCCTCCCCTACGCCGGCCAGCGCGCCGAGATCTGCGGCCAGCAGAACAAACTCCGCGCCCGCTTCGGCATCCGCCCCCACCTCTTCCGCCCGCCCTACGGCCTCCACGACCCCACGACCCTCCGCGCGGCCTCCGACTGCGGCCTCGCCGCCGTCGTCCTGTGGCGGGCCTCGATGGAGAGCGACACCGTGACGTTCACCCACGGCGAGCACCGACTCCGCCCCGGCGACATCGTCTCGGTGGCCTCGGGGGACCGGGCGGACCCGACCCTGGTCGACCGCACGACCCGCCTGCTGCGGAAGATCCATTCGGCGGGTCTGACGGTGGGACGCCTGGAGGACTACATCTGACCGATCGCTGGGCTGCTCGATCCCTGGGCGATCTCTTCAACGCCGGCCCAGGCACTTCCAGCCCGTCCGACGCTTGAGGACGAGGCCCCTTCAGGGCCGAAGCGGGGGGTCTGGGGGCGGCAGCCCCCAGTGCCGCCGACCACACGCACGGTCACAGAATCCCCGCGCCGCGCCGCAGGCAACTGGCACTCCGCTTGACCGAGTGCTAATCGCAGTCATAGTCTCGGCTCTGGCACTCACCACTGGAGAGTGCCAACACAGCGACGGGCAGGTCCGGCACCCGCGACGACGGATCCACCTGGTCGCCACCTCAGACAGTTAACCCCGTGAGATCTCCGAAGGGGGAGGTCGGATCGTGACGACCACCAGCTCCAAGGTTGCCATCAAGCCGCTCGAGGACCGCATTGTGGTCCAGCCGCTCGACGCCGAGCAGACCACCGCCTCTGGCCTGGTCATTCCGGACACCGCCAAGGAGAAGCCCCAGGAGGGCGTCGTCCTGGCCGTTGGCCCGGGCCGCTTCGAGAACGGCGAGCGTCTTCCGCTTGACGTGAAGACCGGCGACATCGTGCTGTACAGCAAGTACGGCGGCACCGAGGTGAAGTACAACGGCGAGGAGTACCTCGTCCTCTCGGCCCGCGACGTGCTCGCGATCATCGAGAAGTAATTCACTTCAAGCATTCTCTGCTTGTGAGCTGCGCCCCGGGCCCCCGCGACCTTATGAAGCCGGGCGTCAGGGGCGCAGTTCGTTTCACCCACGTTTTCCGAGAGGGCTGAACCGCTCCCATGGCGAAGATCCTGAAGTTCGACGAGGACGCCCGTCGCGCCCTCGAGCGCGGCGTCAACAAGCTTGCCGACACGGTCAAGGTGACGATCGGCCCCAAGGGCCGCAACGTCGTCATCGACAAGAAGTTCGGCGCCCCCACCATCACCAACGACGGTGTCACGATCGCCCGCGAGGTCGAGATCGAGGACCCGTACGAGAACCTCGGCGCCCAGCTGGTGAAGGAGGTGGCGACCAAGACCAACGACATCGCGGGTGACGGCACCACCACCGCCACCGTGCTCGCCCAGGCGCTGGTGCGCGAGGGCCTGAAGAACGTCGCCGCGGGTGCCTCCCCGGCGCTGCTGAAGAAGGGCATCGACGCGGCCGTGGCCGCGGTCTCCGAGGAGCTCCTCGCGACCGCCCGCCCGATCGACGAGAAGTCCGACATCGCCGCCGTCGCCGGTCTGTCCGCCCAGGACACGCAGGTCGGCGAGCTCATCGCCGAGGCGATGGACAAGGTCGGCAAGGACGGTGTCATCACCGTCGAGGAGTCCAACACCTTCGGTCTGGAGCTGGACTTCACCGAGGGCATGGCCTTCGACAAGGGCTACCTGTCGCCGTACTTCGTGACGGACCAGGAGCGTATGGAGGCCGTCCTCGACGACCCGTACATCCTGATCAACCAGGGCAAGATCTCCTCGATCCAGGACCTGCTGCCGCTTCTTGAGAAGGTCATCCAGACCAACTCCTCCAAGCCGCTGCTGATCATCGCCGAGGACGTCGAGGGCGAGGCCCTGTCGACCCTGGTCGTGAACAAGATCCGCGGCACCTTCAACGCGGTCGCGGTCAAGGCCCCCGGCTTCGGCGACCGCCGCAAGGCGATGCTCCAGGACCTGGCGGTCCTCACCGGCGCCACGGTCATCTCCGAGGAGGTCGGCCTCAAGCTCGACCAGGTCGGCCTGGACGTGCTGGGCTCCGCCCGCCGCGTCACGGTCACCAAGGACGACACGACCGTCGTCGACGGCGCAGGCAACTCGGCGGACGTCACGGGCCGCGTCGCCCAGATCAAGGCCGAGATCGAGAACACCGACTCCGACTGGGACCGCGAGAAGCTCCAGGAGCGCCTCGCGAAGCTGGCCGGCGGCGTGTGCGTGATCAAGGTCGGCGCCGCCACCGAGGTGGAGCTGAAGGAGAAGAAGCACCGTCTGGAGGACGCCATCTCCGCGACCCGCGCCGCGGTCGAGGAGGGCATCGTCTCCGGTGGTGGCTCCGCTCTGGTCCACGCCGCGAAGGTCCTTGAGGGCGGTCTGGGCAAGACCGGCGACGAGGCCACCGGTGTCGCGGTCGTCCGCAAGGCCGTCGTCGAGCCGCTGCGCTGGATCGCCGAGAACGCCGGCCTGGAGGGCTACGTCATCACCTCCAAGGTCGCCGAGCTCGACAAGGGCCAGGGCTTCAACGCCGCCACCGGCGAGTACGGCGACCTGGTCAAGGCCGGCGTCATCGACCCGGTCAAGGTCACCCGCTCCGCCCTGGAGAACGCCGCCTCCATCGCCTCCCTCCTCCTGACGACCGAGACCCTGGTCGTCGAGAAGAAGGAAGAGGAGGAGCCGGCCGCCGGTGGTCACAGCCACGGCCACTCCCACTGAGCCCACACAGCTCGCAGAAAGCCCCCGCTCCCTCCCGGAAGCGGGGGCTTTCCCCTTCGCGGGCCACTGACCGGGTACCCCCGCCGCACCAGGTGCCCCATCCGGTGGCCCCGGACCTTCTCCGGACCTTCTCCCGACCTCCTCCGAGCGGTACCAAGGTCATGGCGCCGCCGCCTCCGGCATCATGAGGCCATGCAGGTGCGGGGGAGGCAGTCCGTCTCGGCGGGCGGCGACATAGGCGTGGCCGTCACGGGCGACAACAACCAGGTCCTCCTCGCGCCCGCGGTGCGCTCGGCCTACTGGGAGCAGGTGCGCCGCATCGCCCCCGCCGAACTCGTCGACCGCGAGGCCGAGCTGAAGGACCTCGCCGCGTTCTGCACGACCTCCGCCGGCCCGGCGTACGCCTGGTGGCGCGCGGGAGCCTGGGCGGGCAAGACGGCCCTGCTCTCCTGGTTCGCCCTGCACCCGCCGGAGGGCGTACGGATCGTCCCCTTCTTCGTCACGGCCCGGCTGGGCGCACAGAACGATGTCGTGGCCTACGTCGACGTCCTCCTCGAACAACTGACCGAACTCTCCGGTGAGGGCATCCCCGCCTACCTGACCCCCGCGACCCGCGAGGCCCACCTCCTGCGCCTCTACGCCGAGGCCGCCCGCGCCTGCCATGAACGCGGCGAACGGCTGGTCCTGCTGGTGGACGGCCTGGACGAGGACCGGGGCGTCACGACCGGCCCGGAGGCGCACAGCATCGCGAGCCTGCTGCCGGGGCGACCGGAGCACGGGCTCCGGGTCCTGGTCGCGGGCCGTCTGAACCCGCCCCTGCCGGGCGACGTCCCCGACGCCCATCCGCTGCGCGACCCCGCCGCCGTACGGACCCTGGATCCGTCGCCGTACGCCCAGGCCGTGCGCGTCGAGGCGGAACGCGAGCTGAAGCAGCTGACCGGGACCGGCGGCCTGGAGTACGACCTGCTGGCCCTGGTCACGGCGGCGGGCGGTGGGCTCACGGCGCAGGACCTGGCGGGGCTGACGGGAGCCGTCCCGTACCGCGTGCGCAACGTCCTGGACACGTGTGCGGGGCGGACCTTCGGCAGGCGGGTGTCGGTGTACCTGCTGGGCCACGAGGAACTCCAGCTCCAGGCCGAGGACATGCTGGGCACCGCCGAACTCGGGCGTTTCCGCGGGCGTCTGCACACCTGGGCCGACGAGTGGCGGGAGCGCGGCTGGCCGGAGGAGACGCCGGAGTACCTGCTGCGGGGGTACGTCCGCATGCTGGGCGCCACGGGTGACGTGGACCGGATGGCCGCGTGCGCGCTGGATGCCGTACGGCATGACCGGATGCGGGAGTCCACCGGTGGGGACGGTGCCGCGATGAACGAGATCCGGGCCGCCGAGCAGGCCGTGGCCGAGTCGCCGGAACACGGGCTGCTCGACTCCGTGCGGCTGGCCGTCCACCGCGAGCGCCTCGGCGACCGCAACGAAGGACTGCCGCACGGCCTGCCGAAGGCCTGGGCCGCGGCCGGGCGCACGAGCCGGGCCCTGGCGCTGGCACGCGGCTTCTCGGACGCGGAGCGGCGGGGGCTGGCGCTGGCGGAGGTGGCCGACGAGTGGTCGGCGCAGGGCGCGACCGACGCCGTACGGGAACTGTGGGCCGAGGCCGAGGAGTGTGCGCGGCAGTGCGGCGGCTGGTTCTCCGGCAGCCTGATCCTCCAGCGGCTGAGCGAACAGCGGATCCGCGCCGGGCGGTACGAGGAGGCCGCCGAGACCGCCCGCGCCCTCGACGACTCGATCTTCCGGACGCCGGCCTACACGGGGGTGGTGACCGCCTGCGTCGAGGCCGGATTCCTGGACCGTGCGCGCGAGCTGGTGCGCGCCGCCCCCGACGAGGACTGCGCCGCACACGGCACCGCGGTCGTCGTCGCGGCACTGGCCGAGGCGGGGCGGACGGCCGAGGCCGAGCGACTGGCCCGGGCCGCCGTGTTCCCCGCGGCCCGGCTCAGGGGGCTGATCGCGCTGGCGGCCGTCCTCGCCCGCACCGGTGAACTCCCGGACGCGGAGCGGCTGTTCGACCGGGCCGCGGAACTCGCCGACGACGACCGCCTGCGGGTCGTCCAGGTGACGGGGCTGCTCGCCGCGGGCGAGCACGAACGCGCCCACCGCGTGGCGAGGGCCGTTCCGGACCGGATCAAGCGGGAACACGCGGTGCGGGACGTCGTCACATGCCTGGCGGAGGCCGGGGAGTTCGACCGTGCCGCCGCCCTGGCCCACTCGCTCGACGGGAGCACACGCACCTCCGGACTGCGGAACATCGCGCTGAGCCTGGCCGAGGCGGGGGAGTACGACCGTGCCATCGCCCTGGCCGGGGAACTCCCCGCGCCCGAGAGGGAGAAGGGCGAACTGCTGTCGTCGTTGGCCGGTGTCCTGGCCGAGGCGGGCGCGTTCGACCGGGCCCTGAAGCTGGCGAGGCGGCCCAGAGAACTGGTCTGGCGGCGGCACGCCTTCTGCCGGATCGTCAGGTCACTGGCCGAGAAAGGGCAGTTCGACCGCGCCACCGACCTCGCCGACACGATCGAGGACGCCGACGGCCGGGCCCGTGCCCTGGTCGACGTGGCCACCGAACTCGCGCGGTCGGGCCGGCCGGAGCGGGCGGAGCGGATCCTCCAGGACGTCGAGACGCACATGAGATGCCCCGAGGCGGTCACGGCGGCCCGCAAACTCGGTCACGCGGCCACAGCCCTCGGCGAGGCCGGACGAACCGAGGAGGCGCTGGCGCTCCTGCACGGTGTGGAGGAGCTGTTCCCCGGGCGGGGTGTCGTCCACTTCGCCGACGAGGAACTGACCGCCACGGTCTCGGCCCTCGCCTCGGTGGGGGAACTGGACCGGGCCAGAGCCCTGCTCCGGCGGATCGCCGTGGACCAACGGCGCGCGGCGGTGGCGGTGCTCGTGCGGTGCCTGGCCGCGAGCGGTGCCCGCGCCCGGGCGAAGGCGCTCGCGGACTCCTCCGTCCGCAAGCGGGAGGACGACCCCCTCATGGCGTACGAGGTGCGGGGCGCGCTGCTGAACGGCCTGGCGCAGGCCGGCGACTTCGACCGTGCCGAGAAGGTGCTCCGGGAGACGACGGACGGCCGTGCCCGCACCACCTACCGGGCCGATCTGGCCCTGGCGATGGCCAGGGCGGGCCTGCACACGCCGGCGAGAACACACGTCGCCCTGCTGGCCGGGACCGCGCCGTTCGTCGACACCGACACCGTGGCCAGAACCCTGGTCGAGATCGGCGAGCACGACCGGGCCCTGACCCTGGCCGCCGAGGCCGAGTCGTACGACGAGGACAGGGAGAACAAGAAGGCGGGCAAGGAGGACGGGGAGGACGGGCAGGACAGGGGGGATCGGCACTGGACCTCGGTGATCAGGATCGCCGAGACCCTGGTCGCGGTGGGCCGCCACGAGGACGCCGTCGACCGCGTCGAGCGGCTGCTGCCCGACGTCGACGAGCACTCCGCGCGCGCCGTGGTGCGGCTCGTGCGGTCGCTCGCCGAGGCGGGCGCCCTCGATCCCGCCGAACGGCTCACCCGTATCCTGATGGCTCCCGCCCATGCCGCCCCGGCCCACGCGGCCGTCGCCACCGCCACCACGGATCCGGCGCGCGCCCGCCGGTCGACCGCCCTCGCCCTGCGGACGGGCGGCTGGGTACCGGCCCTGCCCGCCCTGCTCCGGCACGCTCCCGAGACGGTGCCCCTGGTGATCGAGGCGGCGAACGAAATGAAGTCGGCCTGCCGCCGCCACCTCGAACCACCTACTGCGGCCCGTACTTCCGCCCCGTCTTCGACGTGATCCCGCCCAGCAGCGACCGCGGTGCCACCTTCGCCAGGCCCATCAGGGTCTTGTAGCGCGGGTCCGGGATGGAGAGGGACTTGCCGCGGGCCAGGTCGGTCAGGGCCGCCGCGACGAGCTTGTCGGCGTCGAGCCACATCCATCCCGGGATGTTGTCCGTGCCCATCCCGGCCCGCTGGTGGAACTCGGTGCGGACGAAGCCCGGGCACAGCGCCATCAGCCGTACGCCGCTGCCCGCGAGGTCCCGCGCCGCGCCCTGGGTGAACTGGACGACCCACGCCTTGGAGGCGCCGTAGGTCCCGCGGGGGACGAAGGCCGCGACCGAGGCGACGTTGACGACACCGCCGCGGCCCCGCGCGCGCATCGCTTCGGTCGCCGCCGACGTCAGCCGCAGCACCGCCTCGCAGTGCACCTTGAGCATCATCAGCTCGTCGGCCATGGATACGTCGAGATAGCGGCCCTTGTTGCCGAAGCCCGCGTTGTTGATCAGCAGGTCGACGGGGTTCTTGCGGTCGCCGAGCCGGGCGGCCACCGCCTCGATGCCGTCGTCGGTGGCGAGGTCCGCGGTGAGGACCTCCGCCTCGATGCCGTGCCGGTCGTGCAGCTCGGTCGCCTGTTCGCGCAGCCGCTTGGTGTCGCGGGCGACCAGGACGAGGTTGTGCCCGTCCGCCGCCAGCCGCCGCGCGAACGCGGCGCCGATGCCCGCGGTCGATCCCGTGATGAGAGCCGTTGTCATGGCGCAAGGTTAATGACCCGGACCGAGCCCGTCCGCCCCCTGCACAGGGCCTCCTCATGAGGAGGAACGCACTGGCCGCACGCCTGCTGACGCGGGATCAGGAACCGTGCTTCGCCACGTACTCCAGCGCCCACTTGCGCAGCTCCGGATGCAGCGCCTCACCCGCGGCCAGCAGCCGCGGCTGGAGCTCACGCCCGGTGGTCATCGCCCGGAACGCCAGGGCGACCGTCACGTCGTGGTCGGGGCGGTGGAGGATCTCGACCGGGTCCCCGGCCCGGATCTCACCCGGCTCGATCACCCGGAGATACGCCCCTGGCGCGCCCTTCTGGGTGAACCGCTTCACCCACCGCTTCTCACCCATGTGGCCCTGGAACGTGCCGCAGGGGATGCGTCCGCTGCTGATCTCCAGCACCACCTCGGACCCGATGCGCCAGCGCTCGCCGATCAGCGCGCCGGAGACGTCGAGGCCCTCGGTGGTGAGGTTCTCCCCGAAGGCGCCGTTGGGCAGCGGGCGCCCCAGCTCGGCCTCCCAGTCGTCCAGGTCCTCGCGGGCCATCACGTACACGGCCTGGTCGTCGCCGCCGTGGTGCTGCTTCTTGCACACCGCGTCCCCGGCCAGCCCGCTCCCGCCGATCCCCTTGGGACCGGGGGCCGCCACCCGCACCGGCTCCTGGACCGGCCGCTTGTCGATTCCCGTCACGCCTTCGGGGTTGTCCGTGTACGGCACGGCCGTCGCGCGGCCCAGGTTCACTGACAGAAGCTTCATGGGCCGCACGGTAGGCGACCGGACATCAAAGCGTCGACGGATTTTTCGACGGCGGCCCCAAGGTGCACTTATGCTCGAAGAGTGATCGAGGCCCGTCATCTCCGTGTGCTGCGTGCCGTCGCCACCACCGGTTCCTTCTCGGCGGCGGGACGCGAACTCGGCTGCACGCAGCCTGCCGTCAGCCAGCAGATGAAGGCCCTGGAGGCCTCCGTCGGCACTCCCCTGCTGGTCCGCGGCGGCCGCGAGATGCGGCTGACCCAGGCCGGCCAGACCCTCGTCCGGCATGCGGCGGGCATCCTCGCCGGACTCACCGCCGCCGAGGAGGAGGTCGCCGCGATCGCCGGTCTGCGCGCGGGCCGCGTCCGCCTGGTCTCCTTCCCCAGCGGCAGCTCCACCCTCGTCCCCACCGCCCTGGCAGCCCTGCGCGCCGCACACCCCGGCACCCGGGTCTCGTTGGAGGAGGCCGAACCGCCGCAGTCCGTCCGGCTGTTGCGCGAGGGCGACTGCGACCTGGCCCTCGCCTTCCGTTACGAAGGCGCGACGGGCGGCCAGGAGGGGGAGTGGGACGACCTGGTCGTGCGGCCCCTGCTGTCCGACCGGCTCGTCGCGCTCGTACCGGAACGGCACCGGCTCGCGCACGCGCCGTCCGTGGCCATTGGCGACCTCGCGCGCGAGCCGTGGATCGCCGGCTGTCCGCGCTGCCGCGGCCAGCTCGTCGAGGTCTGCGAGAGCGCCGGCTTCACCCCGCGCATCGACTTCGCCACCGACGACTATCCGGCGGTGGTGGGCCTGGTGGGCGCGGGCCTGGGCGTCGCCGTCCTGCCCCAGCTCGCGATCGAGTCCGTACGGCCGCGCGGTGCGCGCACGGTGACCCTGGAACCGGCGGTCCGGCGCGAGATCGTCGCGCTCACCCTGCCCGACCTCGCCCAGGTGCCGGCGGTGGCGGCGACGCTGGAGCAACTCGCCCGCGCCGCCTCGCGATAGCCGGCCCTCCGTCGGACACGCGCACATGAGGAAGGGCACGCGCACGCGTGCCCTTCCTCATGTGGAGACGTTTTCGCAGAAACGTTCCTTCAGTTGTTCGAGGCGCTGTCTCCGGCGCCGGCCGACGCCGACACCAGCCGGTGCCGCGCCCGCCCCATGAGTTCCTCGCGCTCGTCCTCGGTCAGCCCGCCCCACACGCCGTACGGCTCTCTCACCGCCAGCGCGTGCGCCGCGCACTGCGCGCGCACCGGGCACCTCATGCAGACCTCCTTGGCCGAGTTCTCGCGAGCACTCCGAGCCGCACCGCGCTCGCCCTCCGGATGAAAGAAGAGCGAGCTGTCCACGCCGCGACAGGCAGCCAGGAGCTGCCAGTCCCACAGGTCCGCGTTCGGTCCGGGAAGGCGGGAGAAATCTGCCATTACGTGACCCCTTGTAGCCGTTCTGTGCGGATCCGGTGTCCACGACCGTATAACTACGATCTAAGGAGATGAAAATATGACTCATTGCGAATCTAGCCTCAGACACCAGGAAAAGGGAAGAAAAGGGTCTGAATGGGGCATGGGTTGTGATGAAACGTTGTGGGTCCGCCGTGCATGTCTGCACCGTGTCCGCACCCTCACGTAGAGTGCCGAAGATGGCACACGGCCCCGTAACTCTTTCGAGTGACCGTCGTTGAGAGTGCGAGGCGGTTGAAACAACAAGTGCTCGGGCAGGCGTCCGAGACGGTCGACCGCACAGGTGACGATTTCGTACCAGCCTGGAGGCTCAAGGTGACGTGCATCAGCTGCGGAGGGCGGCCATGACATCCGTCCTCGTCTGCGACGACTCCCCGCTTGCCCGAGAGGCGCTCCGCCGCGCGGTCGCGACCGTGCCCGGCGTCGAGCGTGTGACGACGGCGGCCAACGGCGAGGAAGTCCTCCGCCGCTGGGGCGCCGACCGCTCGGACCTGATTCTGATGGACGTACGCATGCCCGGTCTGGGCGGCGTCGAGACCGTCCGGCGGCTGCTGTCCGCCGACCCCGGGGCGCGCATCATCATGCTCACCGTCGCCGAGGACCTCGACGGAGTGGCCCTCGCGGTCGCCGCGGGAGCTCGGGGCTATCTGCACAAGGACGCCTCGCGCGCCGAGCTGCGGGCGACGGTGACACAGGCGCTCGCCGACCCGACCTGGCGGCTCGCCCCGCGGCGGCTGCGGTCCGCGGAGATGGGCGCTGCGCCCACGCTCACGGCGCGCGAGATCCAGGTGCTCGAAGGGATGAGCCACGGGCGGTCCAACGCGGAGATCGGGCGCGAGCTGTTCCTGTCCGAGGACACGGTCAAGACACATGCCCGGCGGTTGTTCAAGAAGCTCGGGGCTTCGGACCGGGCGCACGCGGTCGCTCTCGGGTTCCGGTGGGGTCTCGTTCGCTGAGAGCTCGGTCATCCCAGGTCGTCGTTCTGGTGCGGGCCGTTTGTGGCTGGTCGCGCCCCGCGGCGGAAGCCGCACATGGACGCAGCCCCGCGCCCCTTTGGGGGCGCGGTTGCGAGGTCGGTCCATCGGTTCCCTCGGCGCCCGCTGCTCGTTTCGGCGCGGATGCCGCATCCTTGAGGTGTGGAGTTCCTCGGGGACGAGTCGGTCGAGCGGAAGGGGAGGGCGCAGGGGATGAGTTCCGGCGCACCTGCTCATAACGCTTCGGTGCACAACGACCAGGGCGATGCCGCGCATCGGATGCCGCCAGGGCACCATGGACCGATGCGCGACGACGAGGCGGGCACTGCCCCAGGGGCGATCGGTGCGCTCGTCCACCGCGCCGTCGACGGGGACGAGCAGGCCACGCACGACCTGCTCGCCCATGTCCATCCCCTGGCGCTGCGCTACTGCCGCACCCGTCTGTCCCGCCTGCCGGGCGACGCCCGGCACTTCGTGGAGGACCTGGCCCAGGAGGTCTGCGTCGCCGTCCTCCTCGCCCTGCCGCGCTACAAGGACACCGGCCGCCCCTTCGAGGCGTTCGTCTTCGCCATCGCCGCGCACAAGGTCGCCGACCTCCAGCGGGCGGCGATGCGCCACCCCGGCTCCACGGCGGTCCCCTCGGACGAGATGCCGGAGCGGCCCGACGACTCGCTCGGCCCGGAGGAGCGCGCCCTGCTCAGCAGCGACGCCGCCTGGGCCAAGAAACTGCTGGCCAATCTCCCCGAGAACCAGCGCGAGCTGTTGCTGCTGCGTATCGCGGTGGGGTTGACGGCGGAGGAGACGGGTCAGATGTTGGGAATGTCACCCGGTGCGGTCCGTGTGGCCCAGCACCGGGCGCTGAGCAGGCTGCGGGCGCTGGCCGAGCAGTAGGCCGCGTTCTTGAACGGGCGCGCCGCCGATTCCGTACGAACATACGAAGCCCGGAGCGGGTCCGAACCGTGGAATTTGCGTCCCTCGCTTCCCGTTAGCATGGACATCCGCACCGATCAAGGCCATTTGGGGAAGGTGTCATGACTGCGAACGTCGACGGAGTGCCCGGAAAATTCGCGACACTCGGGCTGACCTACGACGACGTGCTGCTGCTGCCGGGCGCCTCCGAGGTGCTCCCCGGCGCGGTCGACACCTCGTCCCGCATCTCCCGCAACGTCAGGGTGAACATCCCGCTGCTCTCGGCGGCCATGGACAAGGTGACCGAGTCCCGCATGGCCATCGCGATGGCCCGGCTCGGCGGCGTCGGCGTGCTGCACCGCAACCTCTCCGTCGAGGACCAGGTCAACCAGGTCGACCTGGTGAAGCGGTCCGAGTCCGGCATGGTCACCGACCCGATCACGGTGCATCCCGAGGCGACCCTCGCCGAGGCCGACGCGCTGTGCGCCAAGTTCCGCATCAGCGGCGTCCCGGTCACCGACCCGGCCGGCAAGCTGCTCGGCATCGTCACCAACCGCGACATGGCCTTCGAGACGGACCGCAGCCGTCAGGTGCGCGAGGTCATGACGCCGATGCCGCTGGTCACCGGCCAGGTCGGCATCTCCGGCGGCGAGGCGATGGAGCTGCTGCGCCGCCACAAGATCGAGAAGCTTCCCCTGGTCGACGAGGCGGGCGTCCTCAAGGGCCTCATCACGGTCAAGGACTTCGTCAAGGCGGAGAAGTACCCCAACGCAGCCAAGGACTCCGAGGGCCGGCTCCTCGTCGGTGCCGCCGTCGGCGCCAGTCCCGAGGCCCTGGAGCGCGCCCAGGCGCTCGCCGAGGCCGGTGTGGACTTCCTGGTCGTCGACACCTCGCACGGCCACAACAGCAACGCCCTCAGCTGGATGTCGAAGATCAAGTCGAGCGTCGGCGTCGACGTGATCGGCGGCAACGTCGCCACCCGCGACGGCGCCCAGGCGCTCATCGACGCCGGTGTCGACGGCATCAAGGTCGGTGTCGGACCGGGCTCCATCTGCACCACTCGCGTCGTCGCCGGCATCGGCGTCCCGCAGGTCACCGCCATCTACGAGGCCTCCCTCGCCGCCCGCCCCGCGGGCATCCCGCTGATCGGCGACGGCGGCCTCCAGTACTCCGGCGACATCGGCAAGGCGCTCGCCGCCGGCGCCGACACCGTGATGCTGGGCTCGCTGCTCGCGGGCTGCGAGGAGTCCCCGGGCGAGCTCCAGTTCATCAACGGCAAGCAGTTCAAGTCGTACCGCGGCATGGGCTCGCTCGGTGCCATGCAGTCCCGGGGCCAGGGCAAGTCGTACTCGAAGGACCGCTACTTCCAGGCCGAGGTCTCCGCCGACGACAAGCTCGTGCCCGAGGGCATCGAGGGGCAGGTGCCCTACCGCGGCCCGCTCTCCAGCGTCCTGCACCAGCTCGTCGGCGGGCTGCGCCAGACCATGGGCTACGTGGGCGCGGCCACCATCGACGAGATGGAGTCCAAGGGCCGCTTCGTGCGGATCACCTCGGCGGGTCTGAAGGAGTCGCACCCGCACGACATCCAGATGACGGTCGAGGCCCCGAACTACAGCCGGAAGTAGTCACCAGCCTCGTCCAGGGCGGCTCCGGAGCATCCGGGGCCGCCCTTGTCGTACCCGTCGGCGATACTGGAAGACGCTGCAACGCATCAGGGAAAGGCCACACACGTGACTGAGATCGAGATCGGGCGCGGCAAGCGCGGCCGCCGGGCGTACGCCTTCGACGACATCGCCGTCGTCCCCAGCCGTCGTACGCGCGACCCGAAGGAGGTCTCGATCGCCTGGCAGATCGATGCCTACCGGTTCGAGCTGCCGTTCCTGGCCGCCCCCATGGACTCGGTCGTCTCGCCGGCCACCGCGATCCGCATCGGCGAGCTCGGTGGTCTCGGCGTGCTGAACCTCGAAGGCCTGTGGACGCGGTACGACGACCCGCAGCCGCTGCTCGACGAGATCGTCGGCCTGCCCGTCGAGGCGGCCACCCGCCGTCTCCAGGAGATCTACGCCGCTCCCATCAAGGAGGAGCTGATCGGGCAGCGTCTGAAGGAGGTGCGCGACTCGGGTGTGGTCACCGCCGCCGCGCTCTCCCCGCAGCGCACCGCCGAGTTCTCCAAGGTGGTCGTGGACGCGGGTGTGGACATCTTCGTCATCCGCGGTACGACGGTCTCGGCGGAGCACGTCTCCGGCTCGCACGAGCCGCTGAACCTGAAGCAGTTCATCTACGAGCTCGACGTCCCGGTGATCGTCGGCGGCTGCGCCACCTATACCGCGGCCCTGCACCTGATGCGCACCGGCGCGGCGGGCGTCCTGGTCGGCTTCGGCGGCGGCGCCGCGCACACCACGCGCAACGTCCTGGGCATCCAGGTCCCGATGGCGACCGCGGTGGCCGACGTGGCGGCCGCCCGCCGCGACTACATGGACGAGTCCGGCGGCCGGTATGTGCACGTGATCGCGGACGGCGGGGTCGGCTGGTCCGGCGACCTGCCCAAGGCGATCGCCTGCGGCGCCGACGCGGTGATGATGGGTTCCCCGCTCGCGCGCGCGATCGACGCGCCCGGCAAGGGCAACCACTGGGGCATGGAGGCGGTCAACGAGGAACTGCCGCGCGGCCAGAAGGTCGACCTCGGCACGGTCGGCACCATCGAGGAGGTCCTCACCGGCCCGTCCCACACCCCGGACGGCTCGATGAACCTCTTCGGCGCCCTCCGCCGCGCCATGGCCACCACCGGCTACAGCGAGCTCAAGGAGTTCCAGCGCGTCGAGGTGACGGTGGCGGACTCGCAGCACCGCCGGTAGGCCGTACGACGTCGAAGGGGCCGCTCACCATCGGGTGGGCGGCCCCTTCGTTGTGTGCGTACGTCCTGGGGGGCCCTTAGGAGGCGGCCTTCTTCGCGCCGGAGAACGCGGCGAAGGCGCCGATGGCGAAGAACAGGAAGGTCATCGCGTCGGCGGACTCCTTCCAGCCCTTGGTGACGTCACCGAAGTAGTCCGTGAGGACGGTGGTGACGGACACGTTGAGCTCCTCGGCACCGATCGCCGCGATACCGATCAGCTGGCCGAGGTAGATGGCGCCCAGCGACAGCAGCGCGCTCACCACGGGCACCACCGGGTTGGAGCCGCCGATCTTGCCCGCGGCGAGGCCGACGAGGAAGCCGACGCCGATGGCCGCGTAGCCGATCTCGCGCTCGGTGGCGCCGATGATCGCGCCGTAGATGCCGGCGGTGACCAGGGCGGCGACCACGGCGGCGACGATGCCGAGGGCGACATTGCCGCGGGCGGGGGCCGGGGCGGTGACGTAGGGCGAGGGCGGCGGTACGGCGCCCGGCTGCTGGGCGAAGGGGTTGCCACCGGTGGGCTGGGGAGCGGCGGGCTGCGCGGCGTACGGGTTGCCCTCGGTGGGCGGCGGAGTTGGCTGGGTCATGACAGAGATCCCCCCGAGTCCCTCGCGGGACCGTGAATGAAATGAGCGGGTGTGGGTGCGCGCACGTGCGTGCGGCAGGATTCGCGCACGTTTGTGCGACGAGTCGCCGAAGAGTAGCAGGGACCCCCGCCGGTCCCACCAGTGATTTCGTGTCTCGATTTCGCTGCTTCTTGCCGCTTCGCGCTGCTTTTCGCCGCCCCCTGCCGCGCTCAGAGCCGGTGGGCCGCCCCCGTCGGTGTGGCCCCGCGCGTGTCCAGGAGCAACTGGGCCTTCACGGACAGGCCTTGGAGGTCGTACGTGCGGTGCTGCTGGAGCAGGATCGTCAGGTCGGCGTCGGCGGCGGCCTCGTAGAGGGAGTCGGCGCGCGGGACCGGGCGGTCCAGGACGTTCCAGGACGGGATGTGCGGGTCGTGGTAGCTGACGGAGGCGCCGAGTTGCATCAGCCGGACCGCGATCTCCTGGGCGGGGGTGGCCTGCTGGTCGGCGAGGTCGGGCTTGTAGGTGACACCGAGGAGCAGGACCCGGGCGCCGCGCGCGGACTTGCCGTGCTCGTTGAGGAGGGCCGCGGCGCGCTGGATGACGTAGCGCGGCATCTGGTGGTTGACCTGCTGGGCGAGCTCCACCATGCGCAGGGTGCGGCCGGTGTGGCCGGTCAGGTCCTGTGCGGTGGAGTGGCCGCCGACGCCGGGGCCGGGGCGGAAGGCCTGGAAGCCGAACGGCTTGGTCTCCGCGCAGCGGACGACGTCCCACAGGTCGACGCCCAACTCGTGGCACAGCACGGCCATCTCGTTGACCAGGGCGATGTTGACGTGCCGGTAGTTGGTCTCCAGGAGTTGCACGGTCTCGGCCTCGCGCGGTCCACGCGCGCGTACCACCTTGTCGGTGAGACGGCTGTAGAAGGCGGCGGCGGACTCGGTGCAGGCGGGGGTCAGGCCACCGATCACCTTGGGGGTGTTGGCGGGGGTGAAGTCGCGGTTGCCGGGGTCGACCCGGCTGGGGGAGTAGGCGAGGTGGAAGTCGCGGCCCGCGCGCAGGCCCGAACCCTCTTCGAGGAGCGGACGCAGGAAGTCCTCGGTGGTGCCCGGGTGCACCGGCGACTCCAGGATCACCGTGGTGTGCGGGCGCAGACGGGCGGCCAGGGTGCGGGCGGCCGCCTCCACCTGGCCCAGGTCGGGTCCGCCGTCCGCGCCGGGTGGTGTGGGGGCGCAGATGACGGCGGTGCGCACCCGGCCCAGTTCGGCCGGGCTGGTGGCGTGCCGGAAGCCCCCCGAGAGCATCCGGCGCAGTTCGGCGGGGCTGAGCGAGCCGGCCTCGGGTCCAGTGCGGAAGCCGAGCGTGGGGATGCCGGCGGCGACGGCGGCCTGGGCCAGGGGCAGTCCGTAGGGGCCGAGTCCGATGACGGCGAGATCTGCGGGCATGGCGTGGGCCGTCCTTCCCAGTAACCGAAGCGGGACAGGTGTGCAAGCCCTGTGGACAGGATGGGCGAGCGCAATGTCAGACTAGGAGTAAATATGACCGAAATACGGGATTGATTCCGTGTGTCTTTCCGTGCGTGTGTGAGCGTTGGCCCACGTGTCCGTGAAAGTTGTCCACAGGCTGGGGGCGACTGGTGGCTGAAGTCGGGCAAGCCGGTCAGAATTTGGGCATGAGGGAAACGGGCCGGGCCACTCCTCAGGAGTGAACCGGTGCGACAGCGGTGGGACCGGCGCGACCTACAGCGGGAGGCAGCAGTGAGGACAGCGACCCTGGGGCCGGCGCAACGCGCCGAGTCACTCGCATCAATGGCCGAGCGTGAGCTGGACGTGCTGGTGGTGGGAGCGGGTGTGGTCGGCGCGGGCACCGCCCTCGACGCCGTCACCCGAGGGCTGTCCGTGGGCCTGGTCGAGGCGCGTGACTGGGCGTCCGGCACCTCCAGCCGCTCCAGCAAACTGGTCCACGGCGGCCTGCGCTATCTGGAGATGCTCGACTTCGCGCTCGTCCGCGAGGCGCTGAAGGAGCGCGGCCTGCTGCTGGAGCGGCTCGCGCCTCATCTGGTGAAGCCCGTGCCGTTCCTGTACCCCCTTCAGCACAAGGGCTGGGAGCGGTTGTACGCCGGCTCGGGCGTCGCGCTCTACGACGCCATGTCGATGGCCCGCGGCCACGGCCGGGGCCTGCCCGTGCACCGCCATCTGAGCCGCCGTCACGCCCTGCGGGTCGCGCCCGCTCTGAAGAAGGACGCGCTGGTCGGGGCGTTGCAGTACTACGACGCCCAGATGGACGACGCCCGCTTCGTGGCGACCCTCGTGCGCACCGCGGCGGCCTACGGCGCCAAGACCGCCAACCGCGCGCGGGTCACCGGCTTCCTGCGCGAGGGGGAGCGGGTCGTCGGCGCCCGGGTGCAGGACGTCGAGGCCGGCGGGGAGTACGAGATCCGCGCCAAGCAGGTCGTCAACGCGACCGGTGTGTGGACCGACGACACCCAGGCGATGGTCGGGGAGCGCGGCCAGTTCCACGTCCGGGCGTCCAAGGGCATCCACCTCGTCGTCCCCAAGGACCGCATCACCTCCTCGTCCGGCCTGATCCTGCGCACCGAGAAGTCCGTCCTCTTCGTCATCCCCTGGGGCCGGCACTGGATCATCGGGACGACGGACACCGACTGGGACCTGGACAAGGCGCACCCGGCCGCGTCCAGCGCCGACATCGACTATCTGCTGGAGCACGTGAACTCCGTGCTCGCGGTGCCGCTGACCCGCGACGACGTCCAGGGCGTGTACGCGGGACTGCGGCCGCTGCTCGCCGGTGAGTCGGACGCCACCAGCAAGCTCTCGCGCGAACACACCGTGGCGCATCCGGTGCCGGGGCTCGTGGTCGTGGCGGGCGGCAAGTACACGACCTACCGGGTGATGGCCAAGGACGCGGTGGACGAGGCGGTGCACGGCCTCGACATGCGGGTCGCCGAGTGCGTCACGGAGGACGTGCCGCTGCTGGGCGCCGAGGGGTACCGGGCGCTGTGGAACGCGCGGGCGCGGATCGCCGCGCGGACCGGTCTGCACGTGGTGCGCGTCGAGCATCTGCTGAATCGGTACGGCGCGCTGGCGGAGGAGGTCCTCGACCTCGTCGCCGCGGACACCTCGCTCGGCGAGCCGCTGCACGCCGCCGACGACTATCTGCGCGCCGAGATCGTCTACGCCGCCTCCCACGAGGGGGCGCGGCATCTGGACGACGTCCTGACCCGGCGCACCCGTATCTCCATCGAGACCTTCGACCGGGGCACCCGCAGCGCCCGCGAGGCCGCCGAGCTGATGGCGCCGGTGCTCGGCTGGGACAAGGACCAGATCGAACGCGAGGTCGAGCACTACGAGAAGCGGGTCGAGGCGGAGCGGGAGTCGCAACGACAGCCGGACGACCTGACGGCGGACGCGGCGCGGTTGGGGGCGCCGGACATCGTGCCGCTCTAGGAACCGGTCTCAGCAGGTCTCATCCGGCCGCCTCCGCCGGATGAAATAGGAACCGGCCTCAGCCGGTCTCAGTCGGCCTCCGCCGGATGGAAGTAGACGGTCCCCGACCGCCAGGGGCCGTGCTCGGTGATCTCCGACTCGATGACGAGGTGTTGGACCTCGACCGGGCCCAATGCCTCGATGGAATCCGCCAGCCGGCGCAGGAGGGCCGGCACGCTGTCGCAGCCCGGACCGGCGGGATTGGCCTGGGAGAAATGGTGCACCGTCCAGTGCGGGGGAGTCTCGGACATGGGCAGATCGTAGAACTCACTCGAACGGGTGTCGCAGGTCGGGACCTTTGAGCGAGGCCCGGCCGTTGGGTGGGGTGCGGGGCGGAACACGACGGAGAGCAGGGCCGACATCCGCCCAGGGGCACCCTGGGCGCTGGGCACTTGTCGGGTGAGGGACAATGGAGGCTCTGTCAGGGCGGGTTGCATGAGGGGACGCATGTCGGAGGCGGAGCGGGCGGGGACATCCCGTCAGGGATCTCGTCAGGACGACGGCGAGCGTCTTCTCGCCGGGCGGTACCGCCTGGGAGGGGTGCTCGGTCGCGGTGGCATGGGCACGGTGTGGCGGGCCGAGGACGAGACCCTGGGCCGGACGGTCGCCGTCAAGGAACTGCGGTTCCCGACCAACATCGACGAGGACGAGAAGCGTCGGCTGATCACGCGCACGCTGCGTGAGGCCAAGGCGATCGCGCGGATCCGCAACAACAGCGCGGTGACGGTCTACGACGTGGTCGAGGAGGACGACCGGCCGTGGATCGTGATGGAACTCGTCGAGGGCAAGTCGCTCGCCGAGGTCATCCGTGAGGACGGCCTGCTGGAGCCGAAGCGCGCGGCGGAGGTGGGCCTCGCCGTCCTCGACGTACTGCGCTCCGCGCACCGCCAGGGCATCCTGCACCGCGACGTGAAGCCGTCCAACGTGCTGATCTCCGAGGACGGCCGGGTCGTGCTCACCGACTTCGGCATCGCCCAGGTCGAGGGCGACCCGTCCATCACCTCCACCGGCATGCTCGTCGGCGCGCCCTCCTACATCTCCCCGGAGCGGGCCCGCGGACACAAGCCGGGCCCCGCGGCCGACCTGTGGTCGCTCGGCGGCCTGCTCTACGCCTCGGTCGAGGGCGCGCCGCCCTACGACAAGGGGTCCGCGATCGCGACCCTGACCGCGGTGATGACCGAGCCGCTGGAGGATCCGAAGAACGCCGGGCCGCTGAAGGACGTCATCTACGGCCTGCTCACCAAGGACCCCGCCAAGCGGCTCGACGACGCGGGCGCGCGGACGATGCTCAACGCCGTGATCCACGCGCCGGAACCGAAGGCCGAGCCGGAGCCGGCGATGGACGCCACGAAGGTGGTGCCGCTGCCTCCGCAGCCCGAGGAGCGCGCGGACAAGAAGGGTTCCGCGGACAAGAGGAGTTCCGGGGGTACCGGAGGCAAGCGCGGCGAGGAGGCGGGCGAGCGGCTGCGCGGCGCGCTGCGCTCCATGCGGAAGGCCGCCGGTGCCGGTGGCGCCGCCGCGGCCGCCTCCCGCACCAAGTCCGGTGCGACCGATGGCGGTTCGGGATCGGACAGTGACGCGGCGGCTCCCTCGGGTCCCGCGTCCGGAAGCGGGACGACCAGGACCGGGGCCGCCGGTGCGGCGGCTTCGGGAGCGACCGGCACGGCGGGTTCGTCGGCGCCGGCGGGTTCGCGTGGGGACGCGTCCGGTTCGGGTTCGGGCGGTGCGGTGTCCTCCGGGAAGTCGGCGAAGACGGCGGCGGGTTCGTCGGCCGCGACGTCCTCTCCGGCCGCGGCTTCGCCTTCGCCTGCACCCTCGCTCTCGTCCAAGCCCGCGTCTGCTTCGGCAGCTTCGTCTTCTTCGCCCACCTCTTCTTCGCCCACCTCTTCCTCGGCCACTTCGCCTGCCGCCACCTCCTCCACGGCGTCCGGCTCCGCGTCGACCGGTGTGCCCGGCCCGCGGAGTGGAGCCGCGCAGGGTGCGAACGGCGGGGCCGCGGGCCGGAGTTCCGGGTGGCCCGTCATGACGCCGCCGGACCTGCCGTCGCGGCCCGTGCCCAGGGCGCCGCTCACCGACGTGGTGCCGAAGCGGACCCTGGTGATCATCGCCGTGGTCGTGGCGCTCGCCGTGCTCGGCACCGTGCTGGCGCTGACGCTCGACGGCGACGGCAACTCCGACGGAGCCAAGGGCGGTGGCGGGACCAAGGTGACCGCCGGTCCGAGCGCGAGCGCCGACACCAAGGACGACGAGGGCACCGGCGCCCACACGGACGGCTCGGAGAGCACCAAGCCGTCGGCCGGGTCCGGATCGAAGGCCACGCCGAGCGGCGGGGCGAGCGCGTCCGGTGGTGCGGGGGCCGGGTCGGGCTCCGGTGACGCCGGTTCCGGCGACAGCGCGGTGAAATCGACGCACAAGGGCAGCCAGGGGTACTCGATCGGGCTGCCGGCGGGGTGGAAGTATCGCTCCTCGGACGCCGCGGGTGACCGGTTCGCCGGGCCCGACGGGCAGCGGCTGCTCATCGCCTGGACGTCCACGCCCAAGGGCGATCCGGTCACCGACTGGAAGAACCAGGAAAGCGGCATGCGGCGCGCCCAGTACGAGCGGATCCGAATAGAGGCGGTGGACTACCGCGGCTGGAACACGGCCGACTGGGAGTTCACCTACTCGGACGGCGGGACGACGTACCGGACGATCGACCGGGGATTCGTCGTCAACGGCAGCCTGGGATACGCGCTGATGTACACGGCGAAAGCCGCGAACTGGGACACGGACCTGCGCGAGGGCACCTGGCGGACACTGACGGAGAGCTTCACGCCGAAGCCTTGAGAAGCCGCATGAGGAGCCGCCCGGTGATCGACTACTTGTTCGATCCCTGGTTTGCCGCGTGAGATCTGGCATCCCCTCTCTGTGACTTGCCTCCGGCACGTATCGTGAATGCTTGCGGACCGTACGCATCCGGGAATGGGTACGAACGGGTCGCAAGACGAACGGAATTGACCAACCGGGCGGCCGGGGGAGGCATCGTGGACGACTATGCGGGACGGGTACTCGCCGACCGCTACCGCCTGCCGCTGCCCCCCTCCGACGAGTACGAACTCACCGAGACCCGGGCCTTCGACACCTACAGCGGGCAGGAAGTCCTGGTCCGGCAGGTGCCGTTGCCGGAGGTCGTCGAGGCTGAGGTCCTCGACGCCGAGGGGCTGCCGGACGGGTTCACGGCGCGTGACCCCCGGGGAGCGCGACGCTCCGCGCCGGGCTCGGGAGCGCGACGGCCGACGGAGCCCGCCGTACGCCGGGCCGTCGAGGCGGCGCAGGCCGCGGCCCGGATACCCGACCATCCCCGGCTCGACCAGGTCTTCGACGTGTTCGCCGAGGGCGGTTCGCTCTGGGTCGTCAGCGAGTTCGTGGCCGCGCGCCCGCTGGCCGCGCTGCTCGCCGAGAAGCCGCTGACGCCCTACCGCGCCGCCGAGGTCGCCGCCGACGTCCTCATGGCCCTGCGGGTCCTGCACGCCCACGGCTGGGTCCACCGCAATGTCACCTCGCGCACGGTGATGGTCTGCGACGACGGCCGGGTGATGCTGACCGGTCTCGCGGTCGGCGCGGCGGAGGAAGCCCTGTGCGGGTACGACCCGGTCCCGGCCGAGGACGCGGACTGGGGCAACGGCGGGCCGGGCGGCCCCGGCGCGGTCGACAGGCCCACCGGCCCCGCGGGGCCGGGTGCGGCCGTCGGAGCCGGCGGGCGTGGTGCGGTCGACGGTGTCCCGCCGAGGGGCGGCGCCGGTCCGGGCGGAGGTGTCCCGCCGGGCGGCGGTGGCGTCACGTTCGGCGGCGGTGACCCGGAGGCCGCCCGACGGGCCGCCATCGAGGCCCGGGAGAACGGTGCGCTGCCGGCGGTCGGGGCGGAGCAGGCGAACGGCGCGTCGGCCGCGATCGCCCGCGGCTCCGCCGACACCGGTACGGACATCAGGGCGGCGCGGGCCGGTGCCATCGCCGCGTATCGCGCGGGCGCGCGGGCCGCGGCCCGGGTCCAGGAGGCGCAGAGCGGGCAGGCGGCCCTGCCGAGCGCGCGTTCCGCCCCCGAGGGCGACGCGACGGCTCTGCCCGCCGCCCCCAACGGCGCCCAGCACGCGCCGTACCCCAACGCGAACGGTGTGCGGCACGCGCCCGGGGCCGTGCCCCCGGGCCAGATAGCCGACCCCTACGGCGTGCGGAGTGCCTGGCACGGGGCGGCTCCGCGCAACGCGCCCGGCGGGACCCTGCCGCCGGCCGGGACCGCCCACGCCGACGGGCCGGGACGTACGGCTCTTCCGCAGGCCGGCCACGGCACCGCGCCGGCCGTCGAGGACGCGGCGGGCCCGCGGCCGAGCCGGTGGGACGAACTCGCCGCCGCCGCGCCGGTGCGACGGGGACCGGCCACAGCGCTGGCCGCCGAACGGGCCCGGCAGGCCCGGATGGCCGTGGTGGGACCGGTGACCGAGCGCTGGGCGCCGGAGCAGGCCGGACCCGTGCACGAGAACTGGCAGCTGGCGGCGCCCATCGGGCCCGCGACCGACCTGTGGGCGCTCGGCGCGCTGCTCTTCCGTGCCGTGCAGGGGCACGCGCCCTACCCGGAGGAGTCCACGGCGGAGCTGGTGCAGTTGGTGTGCGCGGAGCCGCCCGCCTTCGCCGAGGAGTGCGGGCCGCTCCGGCCGGTCGTGGAGTCGCTGCTGCGGCAGGATCCGACCGAGCGCCTCGACTTCGAGGAACTGCGCGGCTGGCTGCGCTCGTTGGTGCGGTCGGCGCCCGAGCCGGAGGCCGGGGCGCATGTCGTCGCGGCGCCGCCCGCCGACACCAGCCGGCTGCCGATCGTGCGCCGCCGGGGCGAACTGGTGCGCAAGCGGCGCGCCGGGCTGCCCGCGCACCAGGGTCGCCACAAGCGGGCCCGGGAGGAGGTCCGTTCACCCAGGCGGCTCGGACGGACGCTGCTCGTGCTGATCCTGCTCCTGCTGGCCGGCGCGATCACCTACGCGATGCTGTTCATGCCGAAGGCCGAGCCCGACGGGGAGGGCGCCTCGCAGTCCACCGGTTCCGACACGGTCGGCACGGTTCCCGAGCGGTCCCCCGAGCCGAGCAGCGAGCCACGCCCCGACCAGACCTCGCCGGGCCCCCAGGACAGCAGCCCGTCCTCCGCCCCGTCCACCGAGACGCAGACCAGCGGCCCCGAGGTCGCCGACGGATTCACCCTCCGCAAGGACCCCGAGGGCTTCCGCGTCGCCGTGGCCAACGGCTGGGACCGCACCGCGGTCAACGGCCGCGGGCAGGTCGTGTACACGCACGGGAACTTCGAGCTCATCGTCGTACCGGGCCGGGACAGCGCGGCCCGGGACGGCGGCGACCCGATGGTGTACCAGCGGGAGAAGGAGCCCGAGCTCCAGCCGTACCGGGACTCCAGCTGGGCCACCGCGACCGGGCTGAAGTCGATCCAGGTCGGCGAGCGGTCGATGGCGGAGGGCCAGTTCACCTGGACCGACGGTGACGGGCGCGAACTTTTCGTGCGCAACCTGGCGCTGCTGGTCGACGGCAAGTACCACGTGGTGCAGGTGCGCGGCCCGGAGGCCGAGCGGGACGAGGTGACCCGGCTGTACGAGCAGGCGTCGGCGACGTATCAGGTCACCGGGTAGTAAACCGGGCGACGGTCGCCCCGACGCCGTTCCAGGGCCGCGGGTTCACTCGCGTTCCCGAAAGCGACAACCGTCACAGTGAGGTCTCCTTGACGCCCCCAAGGTTCCTTTCGGTGACGGCCGGTCCTTAGGCTGACTCCGTCAAGAGCATTGCGGGGCAACGTGAATCAGATGCAGGGCCAGCTCCTCGCGGGCCGCTACCGGCTCGCCGACCCGATCGGCAAGGGCGGCATGGGGCGGGTTTGGCGTGCCCACGATGAGGTGTTGCACCGGGCCGTCGCGATCAAGGAACTGACCGCGGCGCTCTACGTCTCCGAGAGCGACCAGGCCGTCCTCCTCGCCCGCACCCGGGCCGAGGCACGCGCCGCCGCCCGGATCAACCACTCCGCCGTCGTCACCGTGCACGACGTGCTCGACCACGACAGCCGGCCGTGGATCGTGATGGAGCTGGTCGAGGGCCACTCGCTGGCCGACGCCGTCAAGGAGCAGAGCCGCATCGAGCCGCGGGAGGCCGCCCGTATCGGGATGTGGGTGCTGCGGGCCCTGCGCGCCGCGCACTCCGCCGGAGTGCTGCACCGCGACGTCAAGCCCGGCAACGTCCTCCTCGGCCGGGACGGCCGCGTCCTGCTCACCGACTTCGGCATCGCCCAGATCGAGGGCGACACGACGATCACCCGCACCGGCGAGGTCGTCGGCTCGGTCGACTACCTTGCCCCCGAACGCATCCGCGGCCACGACCCGGGCCCGTCCTCCGACCTGTGGGCCCTGGGCGCCACGCTCTACACGGCCGTCGAGGGCAGGTCGCCGTTCCGCCGGACGACACCGCTGACCACCATGCAGGCCGTCGTCGACGAGGAACCCGCCGAGCTGAGCAACGGCGGCGCGCTCGGACCCGTCATCGCCGCGCTGCTGCACAAGGACCCCGCCGTACGGCCCGACGCGGCCACCGCCGAGCAGATGCTCGCCGAGGCGGCCGAGGGACGCCGGCCGAACGCGGCCCAGGCGTACGTCACGACGCGGCACATCAACGGTCGGGGCGGGTACGGCGGCCACGGTGAGCCGGAGGCCCGTACCGGGTCGGAGACCGGCGGCGCCACGCCGTACGCGTCGGGTCCGACGCCGTACCCGAGCGGGGGGACGCCGTATCCGGGCGGGGGCACGCCGTACGCGCCGGCCGGGACGCCGTATCCGCCGGTGACCGGAGCGACGACGATCGGGCCCGGGCCGCACACCGGGGGCGTGGCCGAGCCGCCGAAGCGCCGTCGGCTGCGGTCGCTCGTGCTCGTGGTCGTCCTGGCGGCGATCGTCGGCGGAGGGACGGCCGTCGCGTTCCAGAAGTGGGACGAGGGACGGCAGGGCACGACCGCCGCCGACTCGCCGAGTCCCACGCCGACCGGCGGGAGCACCCAGCACCCCGAGGAGGGGGCCGTTCCGGCCACGTGGAAGCGCTACGACGATCCCCTGGGCTTCAGCATCCATCTGCCCAGGGGCTGGGAGCGGAAGATCGTCGGCACCCCCGGCGACCTCACGCAGGTCGACTACAGCCCCGACGGCGGCAAGCACTTCGTCCGTATCGCCGTCGACACCTCGCCGGACTTCAGTGACCCGTACGCGCACCAGATCGATCTGGAGCAGCAGCTCCGGAGGCTGCGCGACTACGAGCGGGTGAGCCTGGAGGAGAACACCTACCGGGACCGGCCCGGCGCCCGGTGGGAGTACACCTGGACCGCGCTGGCCAAGGACACGCCGTATCCCGGGCCGCGCCGGGCCGTCGAGGAGACGTACATGTCCCGCGACGGCACCGAGTACGCGATCTACATGTCGGCGCCCGCGAAGAGCTGGGGCACGACGGCCAAGCAGTTCAAGGCGGTTCTTCAGGGCTGGCAGGAGAAGACCCCCTGAGACCGCCTTACGAGGGCGGCTCGAACGGCCCGGTGTCCGGGCCGTTTTGGCCGGTCGCCGCCCCGGAGGGCGTCCGTCCGTTGCGGCATGATGAGGCGCATGGGGACCGAGGGGGAGAACGTCCGTGTGATCGCGGGCCGTTACCGGCTCGAGGAGCGGCTCGGACGCGGTGGCATGGGCGTGGTGTGGCGGGCGACCGACCAACTGCTCGGCCGATGCGTGGCCGTCAAGGAACTCCCCCTGGACGAGACCCTCTCCGCGGCCGAGGCCCGACGGCGACGCGACCGCACCCTGCGCGAGGCGCGCGCGGTCGCCCAGTTGCGCCACCCGCACGTCATCGTCGTCCACGACGTCGTCGAGCACGACGAACGCCCGTACATCGTCATGGAGTTGATCGAGGGCGGCTCCCTCGCCGACCGGATCGCCGCGCACGGGCCCCTCGACGCCGACGAAGCCGCGCGGATCGGCATCGCCCTGTCAGGAGCGTTACGGGCGGCCCATGCGGCGGGGATGCTGCACCGGGACATCAAGCCCGCGAACGTTCTCCTGGAGGAGCCTGCCGAGGGCGACCGTCCCGGCCACGGCCGTGTCGTCCTCACCGACTTCGGCATCGCCCAGGTCTCGGGCGCCACCACACTCACCGAGACCGGAACCTTCGTCGGCTCGCCCGAGTACACCGCTCCCGAGCGGATGTCCGGGGCCAGGACCGGTCCCGCGTCCGACCTGTGGTCGCTGGGGGCGCTGCTGTGCACCGCGCTCAGCGGCGAATCGCCGTTCCGGCGCGACTCGTTGGGCGGCATCCTGCACGCGGTCGTCTCCGCGGAGATACGGCCGCCCGCGCAGGCCGGGCCGATCCTCCCCGTCGTACGGGGCCTCCTCGAACGCGATCCGGAGCGGCGGCTCGACGCGGCGCGGGCCGAGTCGATGCTGCGGGCGTTCCGGGACACGGGCCGCACGCCGGATCTGCCGTCGGAGTACGTGCCCTCGGAGTACGTGCCGTCGGGGTACACGCCGACGCGGGCCGACCTGCCCGGGCGGCCTCCCGCGGGGCGTTCCACGCGGGGTGTGCTGGTGTCCGCGCTGCTGGTCGCCGCGATGGCGGGCGCGGGAGTGTCCGCGGCGGCGCTGCTGATGAACCGGGACGGTGGAATCCCGGCCCCGGCTCCCTCCGTCTCCCTGCCGTCCGCCCCCTCCGGCTACCGTCTCGCCGACGACCCGGCCGGCTTCGCGCTCGCCGTACCGGAGGGCTTCACCCGTGAACCGCAGGGGGAGCGGGTCTTCTACACGTCCCGGGGACGGGCCTTCCGTCTCGGCGTCAGGGTCACCGGCGCCGGACCGGGCGGCCCGCTCGGGGCGATGCGCCGCTCGGCCGCCGAGGGGGCCACCAGCAACCCCGGTTACCGCGACGGCCGGATCACCGCCACCCGGCACCGTGGACACCCCGCCGCCCTCTGGGAGTTCACCTGGGACGGCTTCACCGCGGCGGAGGGACCCCGGCACACCTACGACCTGTGCTGGGAGGCGGACGGCCGGCTGTACGACGTGTGGGTGTCGGCGCCGGTCGGGAAGGTGCGGGAGGCGCGGGAGTACTTCGACGTGGCGGTCGGCACGTTCGTGGACACGAACACCTAGGGCGACCCTTACGGACAAAGGGTGCGTAGGTGACGATTCGAGTCACGGGTCTGTGACCGGTTCGCGTTCCCTGTGGATGCGGAGGCGCATGGCGCGATATGGATGGAGCCATGAGCAGCAACGGGGGCGTCGGCCACGAGCCCGACGAGACGACGAGTTTTGTTCTGCAACCGCCGAACCCACCGGCCGTGCCCACTCAGGTGGCCCCGCCCCAGGAGCCCGGCACCGGACGCCTCATCGCGGGCCGCTACCGGCTGCTCGCCAAGCTGGGACACGGCGGGATGGGTACGGTCTGGCGGGCCAAGGACGAGACCGTGGATCGCGAGGTCGCCGTCAAGGAGCCCCGCGTCCCGGATCACCTTCCCGAACGCGAACGCGCCAACGCCTTCGAGCGGATGCGCCGCGAGGCACGCGCCGCGGCCCGGCTCGATCATCCCTCTGTCGTGAATGTCCATGATGTGGCGGTCGTGGACGGCCAGCCGTGGATCGTGATGGAGCTGGTGCAGGGCCGCTCCCTGGGCGCCGCGCTCCAGGAGGGCACCCTCGCGGCGAGAGAAGCGGCGAGAATCGGCCTCGACGTGCTGGGCGCCCTGGAGGCCGCGCACGCGGCGGGCATCCTGCACCGTGACGTCAAGCCGGACAACGTGCTCCTCGGCCGGTACGACCGGGTCGTCCTCACCGACTTCGGCATCGCCCAGATCGAGGGCGAGACGAACCTGACCGACACCGGGGGCTTCGTCGGCTCGCCCGAGTACATCGCGCCGGAGCGGGTGCTCGGCCAGCGGCCCGGCCCCGCCTCCGACCTGTGGTCCCTCGGTGTCGTCCTGTACGCGGTGACGGAGGGCGTCTCCCCGTTCCGCCGCAGCAACACCCCGGCCACCCTCCAGTCCGTCCTCAACGCCACCCCCGCCCCGCCCGCCGCCGCGACCGGCCCGCTCGCCGAGGCCATCAACGGCCTCCTCCAGAAGGATCCGGCCCGCCGTCCGAACGCGGCCCAGGTCCGAGCCCTCCTGGAGCACACCGCGAACCCGCCGGCCCTCGCTCCCACGCAGGCCATCCCGCACGTCGCGGCCCCGCCGAAGGGCGTCAGGCTCGGCCGCAAGACCCTCCTCGGCCTCGGCGCCGTCGTCGTCGCGGCCGCGGTGGCCGGGCACCTGGTGCTTGCGGATCCGTTCGCGGGGCCCCTGCCCGACGGCTGGAAGAAGCACGACCTCGACGCGAGGATCGGCATGAGCGTCGCCGCGCCCGCCGCGTTCCAGCGGGAGAAGCCGGACCCCGACACCACGGACGGCACCGACGCGGCCTTCAGTGATCCGAGCGGGATGATCCGGATCCACGTCGACCACGACATCAAGGCGGACGACAAGGCCAAGGAGATCCCCGCCACCGCCCTGGCCAAGGCCTTCGCCGACTGGGAGACCCTCCAGGACGGCGAGTACACCTCCGACATCGGCACCGAGCCCGCTCCCACCGGCATGCCGAGCGAGGCCAAGTACCAGGGCCGGGCCGCCGCCGAGAACACCATCGTCTACAGCACCACCGACACCGAGAACCCGCGCCCGCGCGAGTCCCGGCTCTTCTACTACCGCGCCAACAACGGCGACATGTACAGGATCTGGGTGGACTACCCGGGCAAGGGCTACTTCACGGAGCAGGGGCGGGAGA
The DNA here is from genome assembly GCF_001685355.1 of Streptomyces lincolnensis. Taxonomy (GTDB): domain Bacteria; phylum Actinomycetota; class Actinomycetes; order Streptomycetales; family Streptomycetaceae; genus Streptomyces; species Streptomyces lincolnensis. The sequence goes on from NZ_CP016438.1 coordinate 6,122,924, forward strand.
TCGCCAGGACGGTCATCGCGAACTGGGAGATCAAGAAGCGCTGACCACCCCGGCCCCAGCCGTCGGGGCCCGCTTCGACCCGTATCGACCCGCATCGACAAGGACCCGTTCCGCGGGGTACTCATGGGACATGAGTGACGACGGGGGCGGCATGGACCCCAAGGGCCGTCTGCTCGACGGGCGTTACCGCCTGGCCGAGCGTATGGGGGCCGGTGGAACGGACACCGTCTGGCGGGCGCGTGACGAGGTCGCGGAGCGCGAAGTCGCGGTCAAGCAGCCGGGGTTGCCGGGTGATCCGGAGGACGAGGAGTACCGGCGGGCCGCTCGCCGGCTCCAGCACGAGGCCCGGGCCGTGGCGCGGGTGGAGCATCCCGCCGCCGTCCGCATCCACGATGTCGTCGTGGAGGAAGAGGACGGGCTGCCCTGGATCGTCATGGAGCTGATCCGGGGCGAGTCGCTCCACGAGGTGCTCGGGCGCGGCCCGTTGCCGCCCGTCGAGGCCGCCCGCATCGGCCTCGCCGTCCTCGGCGCCCTGCGCGCTGCGCACTCCGTCGGCATCGTGCACCGGGACGTGAAGCCGGCCAACGTCCTGCTCGGCCCGGACCGCCGTGTCGTCCTCACCGACTTCGGCCTGGCCCATGTCCACGGCGAGGACCTCCCGACGGGGAGTGGCGAGTCCGTCGCCGCCCCGGACTTCGTCGCCCCCGAGCGCATGTCCGGCGCCATCGCCGGCCCCGCCTGCGACCTGTGGTCCCTGGGCGCCCTGCTCCACACCGCCGTCGACGGCCGCTCCCCCTTCGGCCGTACGACGCCGGAGGCCACCCTCGCCGCGATCCTCACCGAGGAGCCGCCCCCGCTGAAGGAGGACGCCGGGGACCTGGGGCCGCTGATCCAGGGGCTGCTGGCCAAGGATCCCGGGCGGAGGCCGGACGCGGAGGAGGTCGCGCGGGTCCTGGGGGAGGTGGCGGGCGAGCCGGAACCCGAGCCCTTCGAGCCCGAGCCCGAGTCCTCCAAGCCCGAGTCCTCCGAGCCCGAGCGGAATGCCGGACCGGAGGAAGGGGACGCCGTACCCCCACCCGACCCCCACCCCGCCCCCGAGGTGCTGGAGTCCGCGGCCCCTCCCCGCCACCGCACCCTCGGCCGTATATCCGTGGCCCTCCTCGGTGTTCTGCTCGCCGGAGGCATCTGGCTCGGGACGTCGTTCGCCGACGGGACGCATTCCACCGCCGGCGGGACGCCCCCCACGACAGGGGAGAAGGGCCGGAGCGGGTGGGTGGCTCACAGGGTGCAGGGGATCGACGCCGACCTCAGCCTCCCGCCGCAGTACACGCTGACCCACAAGGCGGGCGAGGCGGGCGACGACCCCCAGCGGGCCGTCTACAGCGACAACCTCGCGATCTCGGTCCGGTTCACCGAGTGGGACCGGACGTCCCGCTCCCTGATGGACCAGTCGCGGGCCCAGGAGGCCGAGGGCGCCATGGCGGGGCGCGAGCCGACCGTCAGGGTGTTCACCTCCACCACCTTCCACGGCCGTGAGGCCCTGCTCACCGATCTGACCTACGACGCTCCGGGCACCCCGGCCCATGTGATGCGTCTGCTCGTCCGGGCCGACGGCGACCGTATGTACGAGCTGGCCGTGACCATGCCCAGGGGGACGCCGGACGAGAAGAAGGGCACCGCGCTCTTCGAGGGCGCCCGTGACCGGCTGGAGATCGGAGGGAAAGGACGGGCAGGGTGATCGTCGTCACACAACGCCCTGATCAGGGTATTTCCTGCCAGTGATCGCTGGCGTCATGTGAGCGCTCGGTGAATCCGCGTTACCGACGGGTACCCAAAGCCTCCGCGCGGGCATACCCTGCGGCTCATGACGGACGCGCAGGCCCCGGCCCAGACCGGCACGAACCCTCTCGCCCCCGCCCCGGAGGGCGCCCGTACCGCCGCCGACGTGGTGACCCCGGAGCTGATCGCCCAGCTCACCAAGGGGGTGACCGGCTCCGGCCGGACGGCCAACCACACGCCGTTCACCGGCGAGAAGCTGGCAGACCTGCCCGAGTCGACGCCTCAGGACGTACAGAAGGCGTTCGAGGCGGCCCGCAGGGCCCAGGACGTGTGGGGCCGGACGCCGGTCCGGCAGCGGGCGGCCGTGCTCCTGCGCTTCCACGACCTCCTCCTCGAACGCCAGGCAGAGGTCCTCGACCTGGTCCAGCTGGAGACCGGCAAGGCCCGCCTGCACGCCCACGAGGAGGTCCAGGCGGTCGCCGTCGCGGCCCGCCACTACGGCCGCCGGGCCACCGCCTACCTGAAGCCGAAGCGGCACGCGGGCGCCATGCCCACGCTCACGAAGGTCACCGAACTGCGCCACCCGCGTGGCGTGATCGGCCAGATCGCCCCCTGGAACTACCCGCTGGAGCTGTCGGTCGGCGACGCGCTGCCCGCCTTCGTCGCGGGCAACGCCGTCGTCATGAAGCCGGACACCGAGACCTGCCTGACCGCCCTGTGGGCGCGCGACCTGCTCATCGAGGCCGGTCTGCCCGCCGACGTCTTCCAGGTCGTCATCGGCGACGGCCCCGTCGTCGGTCCCGAGGTCGTCAAGCACGCCGACTACGTCTCCTTCACCGGCTCCACCCGCACCGGCCGCGAGGTCGCCCAGGGCGCCGCCGCCCGGCTGATCGGCGTCTCCCTCGAACTCGGCGGCAAGAACGCCATGCTCGTCCTGGACGACGCCGACATCGAGAAGGCCGCCGCCGGCGCCGTCCGCGCCTGCTTCTCCTCCGCGGGCCAACTCTGCATCTCCATCGAGCGGTTGTACGTCCACGAGTCGATCGCCGACGCCTTCGTCGAGCGCTTCGCCGCCCGCACCAAGGCCATGCGCCTGGGCACCTCCCTGGCCTACGGCGCCGACATGGGCTCGCTGGTGGGCGAACGCCAGCTGGAGACCGTCACCCGGCACGTCGACGAGGCGGTCGCCAAGGGCGCGACGGTCGTCGCCGGTGGCGTCGCCCGCCCCGACATCGGCCCGTACTTCTTCGAGCCCACCATCCTGGAGGGCGTCGAGACCCCGATGGCCGTCTGCGGCGAGGAGACCTTCGGCCCGGTCGTCTCCATCTACCGCTTCACGTCCGACGACGAGGCCGTCGAGGCCGCCAACTCCACGGCGTACGGCCTGAACTCCTCCGTCTGGACCAAGGACGCCCGCCGCGGCCGCGAGGTCGCCGCCCGCCTGCGCACCGGCACCGTCAACGTCAACGAGGGCTACGCCCCCGCCTACGGCAGCGTCCAGTCCCCCATGGGCGGCATGAAGGACTCCGGCCTCGGCCGCCGCCACGGCTCCGAGGGCATCCTCAAGTACACCGAGGCCCAGACCGTCGCCCAGCAGCGCCTGCTGCCCATGGCCCCGTCCCTGGGCATGGACGACGAGAAGTACGCCCAGTTCATGAGCCGCAGCCTCCGCCTGATGAAGGCGTTCCGGTTCCGCTAGACACCACCCGTTCTCAACGAGGAGAGCACGTGCCCCAGGACACCTACGACTACGACGTCATCGTCGTCGGATCAGGCTTCGGAGGTTCCGTCACCGCCCTCCGCCTCACCGAGAAGGGCTACACCGTAGGCGTCCTGGAGGCCGGCCGCCGCTTCACCCGCGAGTCCCTGCCCAGGAACTCCTGGGACCTGAAGAACTATCTCTGGGCCCCCAGGCTGGGCATGTTCGGCATCCAGCGCATCCACCTGCTGGGCAACGTCATGGTCCTGGCCGGCGCGGGCGTGGGCGGCGGCTCCCTCAACTACGCCAACACCCTCTACGTACCGCCGAAGCCGTTCTTCGAGGACCCGCAGTGGCGTGACATCACCGACTGGCAGGAGGAGCTGAAGCCGTACTACGACCAGGCGCGGCGGATGCTCGGCGTACGGCTCAACCCGACGACGACCCCCTCGGACGTCCATTTGAAGGCGGCGGCCGAGCGGATGGGCGTGGGCGACACCTTCCACATGGCCCCGGTGGGCGTGTTCTTCGGGGACGGCGAGGACGCCGACGGCAGCGCGAAGGCGAAACCGGGCGAGCAGGTGCCCGACCCCTACTTCGGCGGCGCGGGCCCCGCCCGCCGGGCCTGCAACGAGTGCGGCGAGTGCATGACCGGCTGCCGGCACGGCGCGAAGAACACCCTCAACGAGAACTACCTCCACCTCGCCGAGAAGGCGGGCGCGGTCGTCCACCCCCTGACGACGGTCGTGTCGGTCACGGACGACTCACAGGGCGGCTACGCGATCGCCACCCTGCCCACGGACCGCAAGAAGGGCCCGGGCCGCACCTTCAAGGCCCGCAGGGTCGTCCTCGCCGCCGGCACCTACGGCACCCAGACCCTGCTGCACCGCATGAAGGCGAACGGCCAACTCCCGTACCTGTCCGACCGGCTGGGCGAACTCACCCGCACCAACTCCGAGGCGCTGGTCGGCGCCCAGACGGACAACCGCCGCTACCGCAAGGTCACGGGGGAGAAGAAGGTCGACTTCACCCGGGGCGTCGCCATCACCTCGTCCATCCACCCCGACGCCAACACCCACATCGAACCGGTCCGCTACGGCAAGGGCTCCAACTCGATGGGCGGTCTGTCGATCCTCCAGGTGCCGTACGTGGAGGGCTCGTCGAGGACGCTGGCCTGGCTGGGCAACGCCGCCCGCCACCCGCTCCAGGTCCTGCGCTCCCTGTCCAACCGGCGCTGGTCGGAGCGGACCATCATCGGCCTGGTCATGCAGTCGCTGGACAACTCCCTGACGACGTACCTGAAACCCGACGGCGTCGGCAAGGGTCTGCTCACCGCCCGCCAGGGCCACGGCTCCCCCAACCCCAAGCAGATCAAGGCGGCCTCGGAGGGCGCGTCCGCCCTCGCCGCCGAGATCAACGGCTTCGCCGGCTCGAACGTCGGCGAACTCATGGGCATGCCCCTGACCGCCCACTTCCTCGGCGGCTGCCCCATCGGCTCCTCCCGCGAGACCGGCGTCATCGACCCCTACCACCGCCTCTACGGCCATCCCGGCATCTCGGTCGTCGACGGCGCCGCGGTCTCCGCCAACCTGGGCGTGAACCCGTCCCTCACCATCACCGCCCAGGCCGAGCGCGCCATGTCGTACTGGCCCAACCAGGGCGAGGCGGACCCGCGTCCGGAGCAGGGCGAGTCCTACGTCCGTCTCCAGCCCGTCGAGCCCAAGTCCCCGGCGGTCCCGGCGGACGCCTTCGGCGCGCTGAAGCTGCCGCTGCTGGGGATCCCGGCGGTGCCGCCCAAGAAGCAGTGACCCAAGCCCTCCTGAGCCCTCATCGGCCCTCCTGAGCTCTCCTGAGCCCTCATGGGCAAAGAGAAGGACCTGCACCCCCCTCCGAGCGCAGGTCCTTCTCTGTCTTGCGATGAGCCTCAGCGGGCCCGGGTCATCAGCGCTTACGCCTCGACCCCGGCCTTACGGCGACGCACCACGAACACCGCACCGGCACCGGCGACGACCGCGGCACCGCCGACGAGCCCGACGATCGGCAGGGCGGAGCTGGAACCGGTCTCGGCGAGGCTGCCGGTGACCTCAGGGGTGTTGCCGGCCGGCTTCTGGTCGGTCACCGGAGCCTTGCCGCCTTCCTGCGGCTTGGTTCCGCCCGTGTCGGTACCGGCGGCCACGATCTGGAACTTGTACGAGACGTCACCGAAGCCGGTGCACTCGCCGTCGCTGTCGCCGTAGATGGTCGCGCCGAGCGAGAAGCCGGCGCCGACCGGGGCGTTGGCCTTGACGTTGACGCGCAGCGGGACGTCGACCTCGAAGTCGGGCTTGAGCTCGTCGGTGTAACCGACGTAACCGACCGCGTAGCCCTCCTCGTCGAGGTCCTCCCAGACCTTGCCCTCGGGGTTCCAGGCCTGGAGCCGGACCTGCTTGGACTGGAACAGCTCCGCGCCGTCCGCGTCGGAGGACGCCCCGGCGAAGAAGTCGAGGTCCGTGAGCGTGGAGTCCGAGGAGTTCAGGACGTTCAGCGAGAACTTGTGCCAGCCGCTGCCGGCGGGGATCTTGCCCGGCAGGCCGTTGATGCTGACGTCGACCTTGGAGTCCTCGCACACCGACGGCTCGGGGTCGGGCGTCTCGGTCGGCTCGGGAGCGGAGGTGGTCGGCGCCGGAGCGGACCCGGTGGGCGACGTGCTCGGCGCGGGAGAGCTCGCCGGCGGGGACGACGCCGGGGGCGTGGCGGTCGCGGGGGCGCTCTCGGTGGTGGACGTGCTCGGCGACGGCGACGTGCTGTCGGCCGGCGTCTCGGTCGCGGACACACTCGGCGACGCGGACGCCGGGTCCTCGGTCGCGTAGGCGGCCGGTGCCGCGAGCAGAGCCAACGGAGCTATGACGGCGGTCGCGGCCGCTGCCACCATGGCACGACGAAGCTTCATGAAGACCTCGGGAATCCGTGTGCCGCCGTCCGGCGGCACGCTTGGGGGAGGCCTCCGCGTGTGGGGCGCGGGAGTGGCCCTTGGTTCGCAGGGTTTGATTCGTGAAGGGTGTGAATGGTTGTGCGGGACTTCACAGGATTCTTATGTGGCCTGAGTCACATAACGGATCTCCTGTTCTCCTTGTGAATGCGCTTTCTCACCGCTTAGAACTGTGCGACGTGTCTGAAAAGCCGCCCGAGGACCCTTCCTCGTCCCCCCAACTCCCCGGACAGATCCCCGACGAGGTCTGGGAACAGTTCGCCCGCGACTCCGAACGCGACATCCGCGACTCCGCCGTGAAGGAGCCCTCCGCCCGCGCCCGCATGGTGACCGAGAGGCTGCGGCAGCAGGAGGCGCGGGGCGAGCTGCCCGAGAGCTGGCGCGCGGCGCCGGTCCGGCAGGGGACGGACGGGCGGGCCAGGCGGCGCCGCCTGTGGGCGGTCATCGGTCTGCCCCTCGCCGTCGCCGTGGCCGTCGTGGCGATGAAACCGTCCCTGCTGCCGGGCGACCCCTTCGGCACGGCCACCCCGGACGCCCCCACGGCCTCCCCCCTGGCCGACGAGACCGCCGCCCCCACCGCACCCCCCGCCGCCACCTCCCGCGAAACCCCCACCCTGGACGCCCCGTTCGCCGGATCCCCGGCGCTGCGCTGGGCCGACGGCGCGGCCGGCATCGTCCCGCCCGAGGCGAGGGCCGTCGACGGGATACCGAAGGAGCGCGTCGAACTCGCCCTCCAGCTGACCAAGAAGCTGCTGGTCGCGGGCAACCTGGACCCGAAGACCATCCGCGGCGAACGCCCCGCGGCCGCCTTCGCGGTCCTCGACCCGAAGCAGCCGAAGCTCGTCGACGACATGAACCGCTCCCTGCGCACGCCCGGCGAGACCGACGACCCGCTGCGCCTGTTCAGCCGCTTCGACCCCGAGGACGTACGGCTCGTCGGCGATGTGATCAAGACGCGCGGCCGGATGGCGTTCGAGAAGGGCGAGCAGGGCGGGGTGGCGGTTCACGCCGACTACACCTTCGTCTACCCGCTGGTCCCCGCCGACGGCAGGACCGAGGTCGCGCGCACCATCGTGCGCCGCGCCATCGACGTCGAACTCCTCGACCCCGCCCGCTTCGTGGCCACCCCGAACCGCCTGAACGTCCTGCGCTACGACCGGGACGTCGGCAACACCGCCTGCGACATCCACGACGGCTATCTCCACCCCGAGTTCCCGTCGGACACCGCCACGGACGACCCGGCGACCGGCCCGGTGAGAGACCCCTACGACCGCAGCCGCGAGATCACCGCAGGCGGAGACTGCGGGACGGCGTCCCGGACCTGAGGCGAGGGGGAAAGCCAGGAAGACGGACGAAGGGCCCCGCGGTACGAAACCGCGGGGCCCTTCGTCGGTCAGCACCGACGTCAGGGCAGCGCCGGTGCCTGGGGAGCGGCGCCGGGGGGTTGCGCCGCTTGCCTCAGTGCCCTCGGTCGGCGCCCCGGCGTACACGGGGCGCGTGATTGGTCTCGACCTTTGGCAGTTGGACCACAAAAGTCAATGCAGTTGTCTACGGGGGGACTTGGGAGGGCTTTCTACGCATCGTGCTGGATGCCGACGGCCTCCGCAACCATTTGACCCAGTCTTGTACTTCTTCTACTTCTTCTTGTACTTCTCGCTGTCTCTGTTCCGCCGGTCGGCCCCGGGCGTCCCCGGAGCCGGCCGTTCTGGGTGACCGGGCTGCTGTCCCCTGCCGTCCGGTCACTTGTCTGGAGCCACGCGTGGTTCTGGCGGGCCCGCCCCTGGCTGGCACGGACACCCCCACCAACGAAGCTCCCCGCGTCGCGGTCACGCGCCGTACGGGTGAGAGCGGGCCCGAACTCAGATACGACCCCGGCAGAGTTCGAGCAGGGTCATGGCGAGGGACGTGCCCGGCTTGCCGAGCGCCTCGCTGTAGTGGTGGAGGACGTCCATCTCGCGGGAGAGGTTCACGCGCCGGCCGCCGGAGGAGATCCGCGCCTGCTGGATGACGGCGGACACGGCCATCCGTTCCTGGATCAGCCCGATGATCCGGTCGTCGAGCGCGTCGATGCGCTCACGGGCTCCGGTGATCACGTCGGCGGCCTCGGGGGTGCGGGCGCCGGTCACGTCGATGGCGGTCATGGGGGCTCCTCGGTCTTGTCGGTGAGGGTGCCCCGGAACGGCAGGACCCGGAAAACGGCAGGCGCCCCGGGCCTTGTCGGCCCGGGGCGCCTGGGAAGTCGCTCGTCAGTTGCTCAAGCAGCACGACCATGGCAGCCGGTGGGCCGGTTGCCATAGGTAAAGAGGAAGGCCGGGTGCGTGAGCATGGCGCCAGTATGCCGCGCAGTCCGGGGGCGTCCAACCCGGTTCGCATCCTGAGACGGGCTTGTCCTCGGGAGGGCCCTGTCGAGCCCGGTAGACTCGGCCCCACACACACCTCGCTCACGCCGGAAGGCAACCCGTGTCATCAGCGACCCCCGCCGCCGCCCCCGACACCGTCCTGGTCGTCGACTTCGGCGCGCAGTACGCCCAGCTCATCGCCCGTCGGGTCCGCGAGGCCCGGGTCTACAGCGAGATCGTGCCGAGCACCATGCCGGTCGCCGAGATGCTCGCCAAGAACCCGGCGGCGATCATCCTCTCCGGCGGCCCGTCCTCGGTCTACGCCGACGAGGCCCCGCGTCTGGACCGTGCCCTCTTCGAGGCCGGCGTCCCCGTCTTCGGCATGTGCTACGGCTTCCAGCTGATGGCCCAGACCCTCGGCGGCACCGTCGACAACACCGGCGCCCGCGAGTACGGCCGTACACCTCTGCATGTCTCGAAGTCCGGCTCGACCCTCTTCGAGGGCACCCCGGACGAGCAGTCGGTGTGGATGTCGCACGGCGACGCCTGCTCCGCCGCCCCCGAGGGCTTCAGCGTCACGGCCTCCACGGACGTCGTCCCGGTCGCCGCCTTCGAGAACGACGACAAGAAGCTCTACGGCGTCCAGTACCACCCCGAGGTCATGCACTCCACGCACGGCCAGCAGGTCCTGGAGCACTTCCTGTACCGGGGCGCGGGGCTCACCCCCAGCTGGACCACCGGCAACGTGATCGAGGAGCAGGTCGCGGCCATCCGCGAGCAGGTCGGCGACAAGCGCGCCATCTGCGGTCTGTCCGGCGGTGTCGACTCCGCCGTGGCCGCGGCCCTCGTCGCGCGCGCCATCGGAGACCAGCTGACCTGCGTGTACGTCGACCACGGTCTGATGCGCAAGGGTGAGACCGAGCAGGTCGAGAAGGACTTCGTGGCCGCGACCGGCGTCAAGCTCGTCGTCGTCGACGCGGAGGAGCGGTTCCTGACCGCGCTCAAGGGGGTCTCCGACCCCGAGGAGAAGCGGAAGATCATCGGCCGGGAGTTCATCCGGGTCTTCGAGCAGGCCCAGGCGGAGATCATCGCGGACGAGGGTCCGGCGGTGGAGTTCCTCGTCCAGGGGACCCTGTACCCCGATGTGGTCGAGTCCGGTGGCGGCACCGGCACCGCCAACATCAAGTCCCACCACAACGTGGGCGGGCTGCCGGAGGACCTCGAGTTCCAGCTGATCGAGCCGCTGCGCAAGCTGTTCAAGGACGAGGTCCGCATGGTCGGCCAGGAGCTCGGCCTGCCGGACGAGATCGTCCAGCGCCAGCCCTTCCCCGGCCCGGGCCTCGGCATCCGGATCGTCGGCGCGGTCACCAAGGACCGCCTCGACCTGCTCCGCGAGGCCGACGCCATCGCCCGCGAGGAACTGACCGCGGCCGGCCTCGACCGGGACATCTGGCAGTGCCCGGTCGTCCTGCTCGCCGACGTCAGGTCCGTCGGCGTCCAGGGCGACGGCCGCACCTACGGCCACCCGATCGTCCTGCGGCCGGTGTCGAGCGAGGACGCCATGACCGCCGACTGGTCGCGGCTGCCGTACGACGTGCTCTCGAAGATCTCGACGCGGATCACGAACGAGGTGCCGGACGTGAACCGCGTCGTGCTCGACGTGACCTCGAAGCCGCCGGGGACGATCGAGTGGGAGTGAACCCCTTCGGTGGGGTTCTCGGCGCGTTCTCGGTGGGGTTCAGGTCCGCTTGAGGGTGCGCGTCGGCTCTCCGGGCTTCCAGACCTGGACGACGAGGTACCTGTCGTCCTCGATGTAGGTCCGTACGACCTCCGTCAGCTCGGTGCGGAAGAGGTGGAGCGGCTCCGGCGGTTCCACCTCTTCGGTGTATCCGGCCTTCACCTCCGGGTCGTCCACCTCGATCGCCCGGCCGCTGATCCGGACGTCACCGCCGCCCATGGACTGGCCCTCGCCGGGATTCGCCTGGAGCGCGAAACGCGGGTCGCGGCGCAGGTCGAGCGCCTTGAGCGAGTTCGGCATCATGCCGAGCCAGAGCTCGCCGTTCAGGAAGCGCACCTCCAGGCCGGTGGTCCGGGGCGAGCCGTCCTTGCGGAGCGTGGCGAGGGTGTGGTGGGTGAAGGCACCGAAGCGGTCTTCGACGGTCTTGGCGAGATCGGGTTCCGACGCGGAGAAATCTGCCCAGTTCATGGAACCCAGCTTTCCCCCGATACCCGACACCTCCTGTCGGGTATCGACGCCGGGTATCGACCGCGTCCGCCATCTTTACGAACCAGCGCTGTTCTCCCGCGCTGACCGACGGTACCTTCCGCCCCGTAAAGCCACCCCAGTGCTGGAGGACACATGCACGGGACGCCCGACGCCGGGCCCACACCGCCGGCGCCGCTGCCGACCGACCGGTTGCGGTTCGCGATGCCGCCCATGCACGAATCGGTCGAGGACGAGCGCCGGCACCGCAAGGAGCGGCTCGCGGGCGCGCTGCGGATCTTCGGACGGCTCGGCTTCGAGGACGGGGTCTCCGGACACATCACCGCCCGGGACCCCGAGTACAGCGACTGCTTCTGGGTCAATCCCTTCGGGATGCCGTTCAAGCACGTCACCGTGAGCGACCTGGTGCTCGCCAACTCCGGCGGACAGGTCATCGAGGGCCGCTACCACGTCAACCAGGCGGCGTTCACCGTGCACTCCCAGGTGCACGCCGCCCGCCCCGACGTCGTCGCCGTCGCCCACTGCCACTCCGTGAACGGACGCGCGCTGTCCGCCCTCGGCGACCTCCTCGACCCCATCACCCAGGAGAGCTGCGCCTTCTACCAGGACCACGCCCTCTACGACGCCTACACCGGCGTGGCCGTCGACGCCGACGAGGGCCGCCGTATCGCTGCCGCTCTGGGGACCCGGAAGGCCCTCGTGCTGCGCAACCACGGGCTGCTGACCGTCGGGGACTCGGTGGACGCGGCGGCCTGGTGGTTCCTGTCCCTGGAACGGTCCTGCCAGGTGCAGCTCACGGCGAAGGCCGCGGGGCGGCCGATCCTGATCGACCACAAGATGGCGGTGGCGACTCGGGAGCAGCTGGGCGGGGATCTGGTGGCGTGGATCAACTACCAGCCGATGTGGCAGGACATCAGCCGGAGTGAGCCGGATCTGTTGAGTTAGGGCTGTTTCCGGTGCGGTTCCGTCTTCAGAAACCGCGGAGCACCGCTGCCTTCGTCATCGCGAACTCCTCGTCCGTGAGTACGCCGTCGCGGTGCAGTTCGCCCAGCTCCCGCAGCCTGCGCAGGAGTACGTCGTGGTGGTCCGCCGGGGGCGGTACGGCCGGTGCGCGCCGGGGGCGGGGGGTCAGGTGCCGTGGGTGCCGCGTGGGGGGCTCGCCCTCTTCGACGGCGGTGCGCGTCGACGGGTGCGGCAGGCGGGCCGTGACCGCGGTGGCGACGAGGGCCGTGAGCAGGTCGCGGCGGGCGCTGCCCCACAGGTCCAGGGCGTACGGGTCCTTCTCCGGCGGCAGTTTGGAGAACACCGTCTCGCGGGTCACGAACCGCATGAAGCCGTCCTCGTAACCGGAGTTGGGCAGCCACTCCACCTCGACGAGGTCGCCGATGGTGACGATCCGCGGCCCCGTGGCCCGCTTGACCCGGTCGGAAGTGTCGGACCAGTCGATCCGCACCTGCGTGCCGTCGAAGGAGACCGTGCCGTCCGAGGACCGCACCGACACCGGGACCGGCGGGCCGGGCAGCAGGTAGGCCTTGGTCGGCTCCTTGGGAATCTGGTCCAGGAGCAGGGCCTGGCGGATCTCCTCCGCCACGTACTCGGCGACCCCGACCCGATCGAGGTCCACCAGCAGCCGGTACGGGTCGGCGGGGTCGGGCAGCCGCCCCCCGGTCGCTTGGAGCAGCGGATCGGCGCCCTCGCGCAGCCGCATGCGCAGCCGGCCGCGTTTGCGTTCGGGCTCGAAGACGACGCCCGCGATGGCCTCCAGGGGCACGGCGACCTCTCCGTACGTCTGCCGGAACAGCGGCACGGAGCGGTGCAGACCCGGGGTGATCCTGACGGTGCTGCCGTCGAAGGCCCAGGTCCCGTCGCGCTGGATGATCTCGGCCATGGGGAAATTCTCGCAGCCGGGTCAACACGGCGGCCCGTGCTTCACTCCCGCTGACCGGACCTGGATGGACCTGACGGACGCGGACGGTGTGCTGTAGGGCACAATGCGCTGTCATCGTGGGGGAGTTGTCTGGCTCTGTGAGCCGTAGGCCGTGGGTGCTGGGTTGCGGCGGTGTCTGCGGTGGTGTCTGCGGTGGTGTCTGTGGTGGTGTGTGTGGCGGTGTTGTCGGGTTTGTCTCGTGAGTGTTGTGGGGAAGGTGGGCGTCGGGCGTGGCTGTGCAGGAGGCTGGGCAGGGCTTGGAGCCGGGAGCGCGGCGGAGTGCGCACGCGGGTGGCTGCACCTGCGGGGACTGTCCGCACGGGGCACGTGCGGGACACCGTCGGGCGGTGGCCGAATTCCTGCTCAAACGGGACGAGTTCGCGGCCGGGCAGGGGTTGCCCGCCGGCGTCGCGCACTCGGCGTCCGCCTCCCGGCAGTGGGTCTCCGAGGAACTCACCCAGTCCGCGGACCTCGTCGCCGAGCGGGGGCGGGCCGAGGGCGAGGCCTGGCTGGGGCGGCTGTGGTGGCGTACGGCGTGTGTCGTGTGGGCGGCCGTCGTGCTGCTCCTCCTGGCGCAGGCCCTGACCGCGATCGGGGCGGGGTGGACCTCCGCCCGTACCGCCGGGTTGCTGGCCGCCGTCGTGGTGGCCGGGGCGTTGACTGCGGCCTCGTGGTTCCACCGGGCTCGCGGTGGTGCGCTGGCTCCCCTCATCGGTGAGGACAACCGGCTGTCGACGTCCCGGGTCGTCGCGGGTGCGTGGGTGCTGTTCCTCGCCTACGCCGTGCTCGTGCTGGTGGGGCGGCTCGCGGCCGCGTCCTCCCATGACGAGCGGGACGCTGTGATCTCCGGGCTCGAACTCGCGCGGGGGGCGGGTGTGGTCACCGTCCTCGCCGTGGTGTGCGGGATCGGTGTGCTGGTGCGGCGGGTGGTGGGGGTGCGGGTGCTGGGGCAGCGCCTTCAGAAGGTGCGGGCGGATCGGCCCCGGGCCGCGGACGTCCTGACGGACGATTCCGGGCGGGGGGCCTTCTCCGACATCCAGTACGTCGTGATCAGCGCCGTCGCCGTGCTGTTCGCGGCGGTGCGGTTGGCTCGGCGGCCGGATCAGTTGCCCGATCTGCCGTGGGGGCTGGCGGTGGTGGTGCTCGTGTCCGCCGGGACCTATCTCGCCGGGAAGTACGCGGAGGGTGGGCGGCCGGTGATCCTCTCCGTGGTGCGGGCGCGGGAGGCGGGGGATCTCGACGGGCCCATCCGTACCGGAGACGACGTGGAGATCCGGGGGGCCGGGTTCGTGCCGCCGGGGGCGGGCGGGGCGGATCGGCTGTCGCGGATGGTGGTGCGGATCGGGGCGGTGAATGTGCGGGTTCCGTTGGTACCGGTGACGGGGGGTTTTCGCAATCCGACGGACGCGGTGCTGACTGTGCCTGTGCCGGTGGATGTGGAGCCGGGGCGGGTGGAGGTGCAGGTGGTTACTGCGGCGGGGGTGGAGACGAATGCGTATGCGATCGACGTGACGGAGTAGGGGGATGCCTGCGGCGCGCTGTGCGGGTCCGGTGGGGGCGGATGTAGCGCCTCTTGTCCGGTAGGTGGGTCGGGGCCGGGGCGGGGGGTCTCCGTCCTCGGTCCGGCGGTGCTGTGTCTTCTGGCTGTGCTGCGTGTTGGACGCCGGACGCTGCGGGCGGACACCCCCCGCCCCGTCCCCTTACCGCCGTGGGCGGCTGAGACGCCCACCGCCCGGAGGGCACCTCATGCCCAACGGCGACTACCGCTTTCCAGGGGCGCGGGGAACTGCGCGACCAGCCACGATGGACCCGCACTCGCCATACGACCGAACAAGGCACCCCAGAAGGCGAACCCGCACGCCAGACCCAGGGCAACCACACCCACCCAAGGGGCGCGGGGAACTGCGCGACCAGCCCCCACGCACCCGCAGACGAACGCCGCACCCCGAGTGACGCGCCCCGTGTCGACAGGAAACTGGTTGGTGAGGGGATGAGCGCCGTTCGCTTGGCGTGCGTATCGTCATTTGAGGGGTCACGGCGCGGCGCGAGAGGCGGCTAGAGCGATGACTCACGGGATCCGTACGGACTCGCACTCCCCTTATGCGGAGGGCGGGGGTGACTGGCGGGACACGGCTGTTCGGTACGCCCTGGTTCCTCTTCGGGTGTTTCTCGGGGTGACCTTCATCTACGCGGGGCTGGACAAGCTGACGGACAGCGCGTTCATGAAGGACTCCGGGTCGGGATCGATCGGTGATCTCATGCGTACCGTGCGGGATTCGTCGGCGATTCCGGCCCTGGTCGATCTCGCGGTGAAGAATCCCGTGGGCTTCGGGTACGCCATCGCCTTCGGGGAGCTCGCGGTGGGGATCGGCACGCTGGTCGGTCTGTTCACGCGATTGGCCGCGCTCGGCGGGGCGCTGATCTCGCTCAGTCTGTGGATGACGGTCAGCTGGGCGACCGAGCCGTACTACTACGGCAATGACCTTGCCTATCTGATGGCGTGGCTGCCTCTCGTGCTCGCGGGCGCGCCGGTGTGGTCGCTGGACGCGGTGCTTCGGTCGCGGCGACGACAGCGGGCGGGCGGTTACGGCTACTAGACGTCGGGTCCGGTCAGGGGACGGGTCCTTCCTCGGCGTTTGCGGATGACGCCCGTCACCATGCCGACCGTGCCCGCGAGGCAGAGGCCGGCCACGACCAGGGGGATGACCGCGAACCACGGGGTGTCCCAGAGGCCGCCCGCGTCACCGGCGTAGACGAAGCCCGTGAGGGTGAGGAATGTGCCGGCGACCAGCCTTCCGGGCTGGAACTCATGACGTAGCACGGGTCACCTCCGCCTGTCCGATGCCGACCCGGAGGTCGAGGTCGAGGGTGGCGGTGTCCTTGCCGCCGGTCGTCGCGGGCAGGGTCACCTCCTTGTGCTTGTCCGGGGCCACGTCCACGTCCTTTTCGTTGTCACCCGGCAGCTGGATGTCGCCGACGCCCACGTCGATGCTCAGCCGCACGGCCACGTCCCGGGGGACGACGATCCGCAGCTGCCCCATGCCGACGTCGGCCTGTGTGGTCACCGTCTGGTTCTTGGTCAGGTCGAGCCGGGTCAGGTCCAGGGTGGCGACGCCGGTGCCGAGTTCGTAGTGCGGGCGTATGTCGGTGGCTGTGGTGGGGCGCCAGGTCGTGCGTTCCCAGTGGGTGGTGATGTCGCCGGGGAGGGCCGCGGAGGCGGCCAGCAGGGCCGCTGTGACGACCGCCAGGAAGATCGAGCCCGCTCCTGTGCGGCCCAGGAACGCGCTGACGGCTATGCCCAGGCCGAAGACCATGAGCGCGCAGGCCAGGCCGGTCTGGAGGCTGGTGCCGAGGGTGTGGTCGTCCCAGGTGAGGCGGGTGCCGAGGAAGCCCGCGAGGAGGGCGAGGAGGAAGATCCAGCCGCCGATCCAGCGGGGGCCCCGGGGCTTGGGCCGGGGCGGGTGCGGAGCGCGCAGGTCCGGGCGGCTGCGCCAGGCTGTGCCGAGGCTGATGGTGACGGCTGCCGCGATGTCCCGGTCGTGGGAGTCCCGCGGGCCCCACAGATAGCCGGTGCCGCCGACGTGGGTGCCGTCCTTGACGATGGGGTCGCGCCACCAGGACGGGTAGGCGGTGGGGACCGGCGGCGCCTGGGCCTCCGGCGGGGCGTCGGCCACTGCCTGGGCGGCCAGCGGGTCGGTGTCGGGGGCGCCGCGCTGGCGCGACCAGTAGCCGGCACCCGCGAGGAGCAGGGAGAGGACGACGGCGAAGGTCATCACCCCGCCGTTGTTCAGCAGGGTCAGGAAGACTCCGCAGCCGACCAGCGCGAACAGCACCGCCGTCAGGGCCTGGCCGTCGACGCGGCCGGTGAACAGCTTGCGCACCTCGTTCTCGTCCTCGTCGTCGTACGGGACGAAGAGCCAGGCGAAGCCGTAGAAGAGGAGGCCGATGCCGCCGGTCGCGGAGAGCACGGCGAGGGTGATGCGGAAGATCACCGGGTCCATGTCGTACTGCCGGCCGAGCCCCGCGCACACTCCGGCGAGCACCTTGTGCCGGCGGTCGCGCCGGAACCTGCGGGGGATCTCGGCCAGGTCGGCCCCGCCGGGCGCGGTGACCCCGGCGGTCGTGTCTCCTTCTTGCCGCGCGCCCGCAGGTGCGTGCACGCGCGAGCCCTCGCCGGGGGTGGCCGCGGATTCCGCGGCGGGCGCGGCATCCTGCGGCCCGGCGCCCGGTCGGGGGCGCGGGCCGGAGCCGGGTCCCGGACCCGTCGCGGCGTGCTCGTGATCTGTCATGGGTCCATGGTGACGGGCGCGGCGGTGCGAGGGCAGTCTGAACGACCCTGGACGGACCCTGATATCTGCCCTGAGCCGGGGTGCGGGGAGCGTTCGACGGACGACCCCGGTGAAGATCAGGGGAGCCTCAGGGGCCGACCCTGATGCCTGTGTACGCCGGTCGTGTGACCATCAGTGGCATGCCGGAAGCCGCAACAGCGCCACTCGTCGAACCGCGGCCGCCGCGCAAGCTCTACCGCAGCAGCGACGGACGCTGGCTCGGTGGTGTGGCGCGGGGGCTCGCCGGGCATCTCGGGCTGCCCGTGATCTGGGTGCGGCTGGTCTTCGTCGGCCTGTTCATGGCGGACGGCCTCGGTGCCCTGCTGTATGCCGCGTTCTGGTTCTTCGTACCGCTCGGCGTCGGCGGCGTCGGCGGTCAGAGGCCCCCGTCCCTGGTGAGTACGGAGACGTCCGCGGACGGCCGGCGCAGACTCGTCGCGCGCAGGCCCGACAAGGGCCAGATCGTGGCCCTGCTCCTCATGGTCGTCGTGGCCATGGTCTTCGTCGGCAACGTGAACCTGGGCAACGGCGCGAAGGCCTATCTCTGGCCCGTCGTCCTCGTCGGCGCGGGCGTCGCCCTCGTCTGGCGGCAGGCGGACAACGCCCGCCGGGCCCGCTGGGTCGAGGCCGGCCGCCAGCGGCGCACCCTCACCCTGCTGCGTGCGGTGGGCGGCGTCCTGCTGGTCACCGCGGGCGTCTCCGGCATCTTCGTGCTCCAGGGCTCGGCCGCCCACCTCGGCTCGATCCTCCAGGCGGCCCTCGCGGTCCTCGTCGGGATAACGCTCCTGGCCGGTCCCTACCTGGTCCGCATGACCCAGGACCTCTCCGAGGAGCGCCTGATGCGCATCCGCGCCCAGGAGCGCGCGGAGGTCGCCGCCCATGTCCACGACTCGGTGCTGCACACCCTGACCCTGATACAGCGCAACGCGGAGAACGCGAGCGAGGTCCGCCGCCTCGCCCGCGCCCAGGAGCGCGACCTGCGCACCTGGCTCTACAAACCGGAGGGCACCGGCAAGGACGAGGCCGACGAACCCACCCACCTCGCCGACGCGGTGCGCCGCAACGCCGCCGAGGTCGAGGACAAGCACGGCGTCCCCATAGAGGTCGTGGTCGTCGGCGACTGCCCCCTCGACGAGGGAATCGGCGCACAGATGCAAGCCGCGCGCGAGGCGATGGTGAACGCCGCCAAGTACGGTGGCGAGGGCGGCGCCGTACAGGTCTACGCCGAAGTCGAGGGCAGGAAGGTCTTCGTGTCCGTCCGGGACCGCGGTCCCGGCTTCGACCTCGACTCGATACCCGCCGACCGTATGGGCGTCAGAGAATCGATCATCGGCCGCATGGAGCGCAACGGCGGCACGGCGCGACTGCGCGCGGTGCCGGACGGCGGCACGGAGGTCGAGCTGGACATGGAGAGGGCGGAGAAGACGTGATGAGCGATCCGACCGAGGGGAACGCGGAGTCCGTGGAGCCGACCGGAGGCGCGGGCGAGCGGCATGTGCGCGTGGTCCTCGTCGACGACCACCGCATGTTCCGTACGGGAGTCCAGGCCGAGATCGGCCAGACCGAGCAGACCGGTGTCGAGGTCGTCGGGGAGGCGGCGGACGTCGACCAGGCGGTCACCGTCATCACCGCGACCCGGCCCGAGGTGGTCCTGCTCGACGTCCACCTCCCGGGCGGCGGCGGTGTCGAAGTCCTGCGCCGCTGCGCCCCGTTGATGGGCGACGCCGAACGGCCCGTCCGCTTCCTCGCCCTGTCCGTCTCGGACGCGGCGGAGGACGTGATCGGTGTGATCCGCGGAGGAGCGCGGGGCTATGTGACGAAGACGATCACGGGCTCGGACCTGATCAACTCCATCTTCCGGGTCCAGGAGGGCGACGCCGTCTTCTCGCCGAGGCTCGCGGGGTTCGTCCTGGACGCCTTCGCCTCCACGGACGCCCCGCCGGTGGACGAGGACCTCGACCGCCTCACCCAGCGGGAGAGGGAGGTGCTGCGGCTCATCGCGCGCGGCTACGCCTACAAGGAGATCGCCAAGCAGCTCTTCATCTCCGTGAAGACGGTCGAGTCCCATGTCTCCGCGGTGCTGCGCAAGCTCCAGCTGTCCAACCGTCACGAGCTGACCCGGTGGGCGACGGCACGGCGGCTGGTCTGAGCACGGCGGACGCGTGGCCGGTCGCACCGTCCGCCGCGGTCACACCACCCGGGTCGCCCCCGCGAACGGCATCTCGCTGATCGGGGCCTCGCGTACCGGGGCCGAGGGGTTCGGGGCGTGGACCATCCGGCCGTTGCCGACGTAGAGGCCCACGTGGCTGATGCCGGAGTAGAAGAACACCAGGTCGCCGGGGAGGAGTTCGGAGCGGGAGACGCGTTGGCCGGCGCCGATCTGGGCGTAGGTGGTGCGGGGCAGGGAGATGCCCGCGGAGCGGTAGGCGGCCTGGATGAGGCCGGAGCAGTCGAAGGCGTCGGGGCCGGTGGCGCCCCAGACGTAGGGGCTGCCGAGCTTGGAGTAGGCGTACGAGACGGCCGCCGCCGCGCGGGAGTTGGGCGCCTGGGCGGTGGCCGGGCCGGGGGCCGTCAGACCGTCCCGGACTCCGGTCGACGTCCGTGAGGCGCGGGCCGGGTCGCTCTCCGTGATCCGGGCGCGTTCCTCGGCCGTCAGCCGGGACAGCAGCCGTCGTGCCGAGTCGAGCTTGCCGGTGATCGTCGTCTTGTGCTTGCCCAGTTCCGTCCGACGTGACGTCAGTGAGGTCAGTTCGATGTGCGCGGCCCCGCGCAGCTGCTCGATCTCCCGCAGCTGTTTGCGGACGCTCGCGACGGACGAGGCCTGCCGGGTGCCGGCCCGCTCGACGAACTCGGCGCCTTCCAGGTAGCGGTCGGGGTCGGAGGAGAGCGCCAGGTGCAGGGCGGGGTCCAGGCCACCGTCGCGGTACTGCGCCGCGGCCATCGAACCCAGGGCTTCCCGTGCCGAGTTGAGCTTCTCGGTCCTGCGTGCCGCCTCGTCCTGGAGCGTCGCCAGACGGGTCTCGGCCGTCTTCGCCTTCTCCTTCGCGCCGTTGTACTTCTCGGTGGCGACCTCCGCCTCCTGGTACAGCTTGTCCACCTTGGCCTTGACCTGCGCCGGCGTCAGCTGTGGCTCGGCGTGGCCGGTCCCGTCGAAGCCCGTGGCGGTGGCCGCGCCCGCGAGGGCGATCGTCGCCGCGGTGCGGGCCGTGGTGCCGCCGGCCGAACGTTGTCGGGGCTTGCGGTGCGCTGCCAACTGGGGAGCACGTCCTTTCGTACGACCGCCACACCGTACGGACGCCAAGCGGAAGCGACGTACGGCCGCCCCGGGGGGCGGATCACGCGTCCGGCGGCGGCCCGCACAGGGGGAGCGGGACGCCGCCGGACCTTCTCGGCGGAGGTGGCCGACTGCCGCCCCTGGCCCGGGCGGCGGTGGGGAGCCGGTCACCTGGTGGAGGACGCTAAACCTGACGGTGACGGCGGGGTAACGCCTTGTGCGGAAGTGCCGTGAGGAGGCCGCCGGTTGACCGGTTGCGACCGTGATCCCGTATCGATGCCGTCGGCTTCACGCGGCGCGATGACCGATGTGCGGAATTCCGGACGTGTGGGGCTCATGGGCTGCTATGGGCCGCATATATGCAAGATCCGGGTAAGGGGGGCGGGGGCGGTGTCGGCCGCCCCGTGCGCCCCTGATTAGGCTCCGGCTTCATGGACGTACTCATCCATCTCTTCGTCGCCCTGCACATCATCGGCATCGCTTCGCTGCTCGGCGGCTTCCTCACCCAGATGAAGGCGATGGGCGAGGGGACGGCACGGTTCAGCCCGGCGATGCTGCACGGCGCGCTGACCATGCTGATCACCGGCGCGGTGCTGGTCGGCCTCAACCAGGCCGACGACCAGACCGTCAACAACATCAAGATCGGCGTGAAGCTGGCCCTGCTGGTCGTGATCCTCGGCCTCGTCTACGTCAAGCGGGACGACGAGAAGGTGGACAAGGGCCTGTTCGGCCTGGTGGGCCTGCTGACCACGGCGAACATCTTCATCGCGGTGCTGTGGACGTGACCGTGGCTCAGGCGGGCCGCACCACGCTGTGGATCGCCGACTCGCCGTCGTAGTAGATCGACTCCTCGCGGACGTAGGCGCCGGGCTTCGGGGCGTGGATCATCATGCCGTTGCCGATGTAGAGGCCGACATGGGTGACGTCGTCGTAGAAGAAGACCAGGTCACCGGGTTGGGCGGCGGAGAGGGAGACGGTCGTGCCGGCGTTGACCTGGTCGTAGGTGGTGCGGGGCAGGGAGATGCCGGCGGCGTTCCAGGCGGCCTGGGTGAGGCCGGAGCAGTCGTAGGACTCGGGACCGGTGGCACCCCAGACGTACGGCTTGCCGATCTGGGTGCGGGCGAAGGCGAGCGCCTTCGCGGCCTTGGTGGCGTAGGAGGAGTCCGTGACGGCGGTGGAGGAGGAGCTGGGCGCGCTGCTCTCCTGCTGCCGCGCCGCCTCCTGAGCGGCCTTCTGCTCCGCCGCCTGCTGCCGCGCCAGCTCCGCGGCCTTGCGGGTGGCCTCCTCCTGCTTCTCCTTCTCGATCGCGGCGAGCCGCGCCTTCTCCTCGGCGGTCAGCTTCGACAGCAGATCGCGGGCGTCGGCGAGCTTGGTCTGGACGGTGGCCTTGGCCGTCTTCAGGTCGCTCTGCGTCTCGGTGAGCGACTGAAGGCTCTCCGTGGCCTCCTGGCGCTTCTTCATCGTCGCCGACTGCTCGGTGACGTACTCGTCGACCGCGCTCTTCTGACGGCTCGTCATACGGCCCATCAGCTGCGTCTGGTCGAAGTAGTCCTGCGGTGAGTCCGCGAGCAGGAAGGTCGCGGTGTCGGGCGCCGCGGCGCCGGAGCGGTACTGGGCGGCGGCGAAGGAACCCAGCTCCTCCCGCGCCTCGTTGAGCTTCTGGGTGCGTTCGGCGACGTCGTCGAGGAGGGTGTCGACCTGCTCGCGCTGCTTGGCGGTCTTCTCCTTGGCCCCGTTGTACTTCTCGGTCGCCGACTCCGCCTGCCGGTAGAGGTCGCCGACCTTCTTCTCGACCTCTTCGAGGCTCGGTTTGTCGTCGGCCGGAGCGGCGGTGGCCGTCTGGGACAGCAGAGCGACGGAGGTGAGGGCCGCGGTGGCGAGCGCGGGGGTCCGTATGCCTGCTACGCGCGTACCCGAAGGACGCGACTTGCGGTGCGACGCCAAGGGAGGCGACTCCTTCCGTGTTCCGCCTACCGAGTTAGCTGTCGGGTTCGGGCGGGTGCTTTTGGAAGGTGTGCCCTACGGCCGTGTCCTGAGCGGGGGACGGGCCGATTCACCCCGGGTTCGGTGGGTCCCCGGTTCCGGTCGCGCGGCGGCGCTGCGGATTCGGCGGAGGCCGTGCGGCCCGGCGAGGTTCGCCGGTGGAGGTCGTACGGCCTGTCCGGCACGGTAGCCAACTCGTGTGGCCGCTGTGAAGGTTGATGTTCGATATGCCCGATACATTTTCGTGACCTTAGGTCAGATCCTCGCGCCCAGTGGTCAATCCGGAGTGATCTGCCACGACTTGGGCGTATTTTCGCCGGAGTGACGGCGTCCGCCCGCTTCGGGGCACTAGCTTCCAGCCAGCCACGGTCCGGTGCCGTGGCGGGTGAGAGGGGTACGCCATGGGGTACGCCATGTACGCCGTCAGGAAGCGCACGGCACTCGTCGTGGCCACGGGAGTCACCGCGGGAGTGACACTCGCCGCCACCGTGGGCATCGCGCCCGCGACCGCCACGGGAGGACACACCGACGCCGTCGGGGGCGCCGCGGGTGGCGGGAAGAAGCCGGTCGTCCGCGTGATCGCGACCGGCCTCGACAACCCGCGCCAGCTCTCCTACGACCACGGTCGGCTGTACGTCGCCGAAGCCGGCCGCGGTGGCAGGAAGTGCGTCGGGCAGGGACCCGAGGGCGAGACCTGTATCGGCCCGAGCTCGGCGCTCACCAAGATCTACTGGGACGGGGGCGCGTGGAAGCACCACCGGGTGGTGAAGGGACTCCCCTCGGGCGCCGCCCCCGACGGCGGCTTCGCGACCGGCCTCGACGGTGTCTCCGCGCTGCACGGCAACGTCTGGGGCGCGATGACCTACACCCCGCCGGAGGCCGGAATCCCCACCGCCCCGCCCTGGAACACCCTCGGCAAGCTGCTGCGCCTGGGGCACGGCAAGGCGAAGATCGCCGCCGACATCGCGGCCGTCGAGTTCCGGTACAACCCGCACAAGGCGAACCTGGAGTCCAATCCCTACGGCGTCCTCGCCCTCCCCGACGGCCGCAGGATCGTCGCGGACGCGGCCGGCAACGACCTGGTCGCCGTCTCCCCGAACGGCAGGGCGCGCCCCTTCACGGTCTTCCCGAACCACGACGGCAACGAGTCCGTCCCCACCTCCCTCGCCCTCGGCCCCGACGGCAAGCTCTACGTCGGCGAGCTCAACGGCGAGGCCGCCCGGCCCACCGCGCGCGTGTGGAAGGTCGACCCCCGGACCGGCAGGATCCTCGGCTGGACGTCCGGCT
Source organism: Streptomyces lincolnensis (assembly GCF_001685355.1). GTDB lineage: Bacteria > Actinomycetota > Actinomycetes > Streptomycetales > Streptomycetaceae > Streptomyces > Streptomyces lincolnensis. The sequence continues at coordinate 6,146,732 of NZ_CP016438.1, forward strand.
TCGGCTCCATCACCGGCATCGCCCTCGACGACGACGGCGACCTGTACGTCAGCCAGCTCTTCGCGGGCCGCGTGACGAAGGTCTCGCACGGCAAGCGGACCCATGTGAAGGTGCCGTTCCCGGCGGGCGTGGCCGTCGATCCGCACGACGGCAAGGTGTACGTCTCCGCCTGGTCGATCGCCGACCGCGACGGGACGGCGCTGGAGGGGAAGCGGACGCCGGGCGGTCAGGTCTGGAAGATCCTCGGGTTCTGAGGGGGAGGCGGGGCTCGGTCCGGGGTGGGGGTCCGGCGGCCGGGTCCGGGGCGGCTCGGAGGTGGAGCCGGGTCCGGCGTTTGTGGCCGGCGGCCCGCCGGGCACACCGAGCTCGACGCGGAGACCGTCGAGGAACGGCGGCTACGGGATCCGGACCGCGCTCGGGACCGGCGGCCGGGCCCCCGCTCCGGACCGGCGGTCAACTGTGCGGCTTCGGGGCGGGGCAGGCTTGATCCGGGGCGGGGTCCGGGGGTGGCTCGGAGGTGGAGCCGGGTCCGGCGTTTGTGGTCGGCGGGCCTGCCGCTGGACGCTGGAAGCGCCGAGTTCGGCGCGGAGACTGTCGAGGGAGGGTGGTCTGGGATCCGGCCCGCGCTCGGGACCGGTGGTCGGGGCTTGCTCCGGACCGGCGGCCAGCTGTGCGGCTTCGGGTCCGGGGCCCGGGCTTGAGTCCCGGGGGTTGGGCTTGGGTTCTGGGCCCGGGCATGTGCCGATTTCGGCGATGTTCCCGGGGCGGCGGCGGGGTGTCAGTGGGGCGCCCTAGACTCGGAGAGCGATGAGCAGCCTCTTTGACGACAGCTTCCTGGCGAACCTCCAGACCCCCCGGGGCCATGACGAGGAACCTCCGCCGCCGCCCGAGGACGATCACGTGCCGGAGCCCGTGCCGGATGATCTGTTCGGCGGGAAGTTCGACGTGCCGCCGGACCGGGACGCCTACTACCGCGACGGCGCCCCGCGCCCGGCGGTGGACCCGGCCACGCTCCTGGAGGGGCTGAACGAGAACCAGCGCGCCGCCGTCGTGCACTCCGGCGCGCCCCTGCTCATCGTGGCCGGCGCCGGCTCCGGCAAGACCCGGGTGCTCACCCACCGGATCGCCCACCTGCTCGGCGAGCGGAACGTCCATCCGGGCCAGATCCTCGCGATCACCTTCACCAACAAGGCCGCGGGCGAGATGAAGGAGCGCGTGGAGCAGCTCGTCGGCCCGCGCGCGAACGCGATGTGGGTGATGACCTTCCACAGCGCGTGCGTGCGGATCCTGCGCAGGGAGTCGAAGAAGCTCGGCTTCACGTCCTCCTTCTCGATCTACGACGCGGCCGACTCCAAGCGCCTGATGGCCCTGGTCTGCCGCGACCTGGACCTCGACCCCAAGCGCTTCCCGCCGAAGTCCTTCAGCGCCAAGATCAGCAACCTGAAGAACGAGCTGATCGACGAGGAGGACTTCGCCGCCCAGGCCACCGACGGCTTCGAGAAGACCCTCGCCCAGGCCTACGCGCTCTACCAGTCCCGCCTGCGCGAGGCCAACGCGCTCGACTTCGACGACCTGATCATGACGACGGTCAACCTGCTCCGCGCCTTCCCCGACGTCGCCGAGCACTACCGCCGCCGCTTCCGCCATGTCCTCGTCGACGAGTACCAGGACACCAACCACGCGCAGTACACCCTGGTCAGGGAGCTCGTCGGCACCGGTTCGCGCGCCGACGACGCCGACGTCCCCCCGAACGACCACGACGTCCCGCCCGCCGAGCTCTGCGTCGTCGGCGACGCCGACCAGTCGATCTACGCCTTCCGCGGCGCGACGATCCGCAACATCCTCCAGTTCGAGGAGGACTACCCGGACGCGACGACGATCCTCCTGGAGCAGAACTACCGCTCCACGCAGACCATCCTCACCGCCGCCAACGCGGTCATCGAGCGCAACGAGTCCCGTCGCCCCAAGAACCTGTGGACCAACGCGGGCGCGGGCGCGCGCATCACCGGCTATGTCGCCGACACCGAGCACGACGAGGCGCAGTTCGTCGCCGAGGAGATAGACCGCCTCACCGACGCGGGCGACGCGAAGGCCGGCGATGTCGCCGTCTTCTACCGGACCAACGCGCAGTCCCGTGTCTTCGAGGAGATCTTCATCCGCGTCGGCCTGCCCTACAAGGTCGTCGGCGGTGTCCGCTTCTACGAGCGCAAGGAGGTCCGGGACGTCCTGGCCTACCTGCGGGTGCTGGCCAACCCGGAGGACTCGGTACCGCTGCGCCGCATCCTCAACGTCCCCAAGCGGGGCATCGGCGAGCGCGCCGAGGCGATGATCGACGCCCTGTCCCAGCGGGAGAAGATCAGCTTCCCGCAGGCGCTGAAGCGGGTCGACGAGGCGTACGGCATGGCCGCGCGGTCGACGAACGCCGTGAAGCGGTTCAACGTGCTGATGGAGGAGCTCCGTACCATCGTCGAGTCCGGCGCCGGACCGGCGACCGTCCTGGAGGCGGTGCTCGAACGCACCGGCTACCTCGCCGAGTTGCAGGCCTCCACCGACCCGCAGGACGAGACCCGGATCGAGAACCTCCAGGAACTCGCCGCCGTGGCCCTGGAGTTCGAGCAGGAGTCCGGGGAAGCCGCGGAAGGTGAGGCGGCGGCTCCGGTCGGTCTCGCCGCGTTCCTCGAGCGGGTCGCGCTCGTCGCCGACTCCGACCAGATCCCCGACGAGGACGAGGACGGCTCCGGCGTCATCACCCTGATGACCCTGCACACCGCCAAGGGCCTGGAGTTCCCGGTCGTCTTCCTCACCGGCATGGAGGACGGCGTCTTCCCGCACATGCGCGCCCTCGGCCAGACCAAGGAACTGGAGGAGGAGCGGCGCCTGGCGTACGTCGGCATCACGCGCGCGCGGGAACGGCTGTATCTGACGCGGTCCTCGATGCGCAGTGCGTGGGGGCAGCCGTCGTACAACCCGCCCTCCCGCTTCCTGGAGGAGATCCCCGGGCAGCACGTCGACTGGAAGCGGACCGGTGCCACCTCACCCGTGTCCGCGGGCCCGGTGTCCGCGGTGGCGGCCTCGCTGTCCTCGTCCCGCTCCCGGTCGTCCGCCTCGGGCGCGAGCGGCTTCGCCACGCGCCGCGCCTCCGAGAAGCCGGTGGTGTCCCTGGCCGTCGGCGACCGGGTCACCCACGACCAGTTCGGGCTCGGCACCGTGACGGGCGTGAAGGGCACGGGGGCGAACGCCGAGGCGACGATCGACTTCGGGGACACCAAGCCGAAGCGGCTCCTGCTGCGGTACGCGCCGGTGGAGAAGCTGTAACGCGACGAGCCCCCGCTGAACGGCGGGGGCCCACGTCGGGAACGTGCTTACGTCGAGAAGGTTCTTACGTCGGGTCGATCCCGTGGCTGCGCAGCCACGGAAGCGGGTCGATCGCCGAGCCACCCGCGGGGTGCACCTCGAAGTGCAGGTGCGGGCCGGTGGAGTTGCCGGAGTTGCCGCTGTACGCGATCGGGTCGCCGGCCTTCACCGTCGTGCCCGAGGCGACCCGGTAGCTGGAGAGGTGGCAGTACCACGTCTCCGTGCCGTCCTTCGCGGTCACGATCATCATGTTGCCGTAGGCGCTGTTCCACTGCGTCCGGACGGTGCCGTCGGTCGCGGCCATCACGGTCGTGCCGTAGGAGACGGGGAAGTCGATCCCGGTGTGCACGGACATCCAGTTGATGCCGGACTGGCCGTAGTAGGCGCTGAGGCCGTGCTGGGCGACCGGGAGGGCGAACTTCGGGCGCAGCCGCTCCTTGCGGGCCGCCTCCTCCGCCGCCTTCTTCCGCTCGGCCTCCTGCTGGGCCTTGAGGTCGATACGTTCCTGCGTCCGGCTGACCCGGTCGCTGAAGTCGTCCGCCTCGGCGGAGAGGTTCTCCAGCTGGGTGTCGAGCTTGTTGTTCGCGGCGGATGGTTTCACCGCGGTCGCGTCCGCGGCCATCGTCGACGCGTCCTTGCTGTCCTCGGTGAGGGTGCCGACGGAGGCGGCGGCGATTCCCGCGACCCCCATCACACACGCCGAGGGCACGGCCACCGTCAGCAGCGCCGAACGCCTGGGGGGTGTACGGCGCCGGGAACGGGCCGCGTTGCGCGTCGCCGCGCGGCCCAGCGGAGCGGGAGCGGCGGGGGTGGCCTCCTCCTGGCCGTCCAGCAGAGGCGCGTCGGCGATCGAGGGCAGTACGTCGGTGGCGGCCGACTCGGCTTCGGGGGCGGGCGTTTCGTGCTCGGTGTCGTACGACTCGCCGTACGCGGCCTGCGGTTCGTACTCCTCGGCGGCCGGTGCGGCGGGGCCGTCGGAGTTCCACTGCGTGGCGTCGTACGCGCCGGTGTCGAAGGCCTGCGTGCCCCATTCCCAGTGCTGGGTCTGGTCGGCCTGGCCGCCGGACTGGTCGGGCTGGAGCCAGGCGTTCGCGTCCCAGTGCCCGCTGGTGTCGGGGCCGTTGTGCTGCGGGGGGATCGCGGAGAGCTGCTGCTGGTCGCCGTTCCAGGCGGTGGCGTCGTACGCGCCGGTGTCGTAGGCGGCGTGGTGCTGGGCCGCGTACATGTCGTAGTTCAGGGGCTGCTGGCTGCCCGTGGACCAGTCCGAGGAGTCGTACGAGCCCGTGTTCTCGCCCGGGAGACTGCCGAAGAGGGGGTCCGCGTCGAAGGTCGCGGTGGCCTGGGCGCCGGTGTCGAAACCGGTGGCGTCATAGGCGTGGTGCGTGGTGAAGTCGCCGTACTGGGCTTCCTGGGTGCCGTAGGACGCGTAATGCGCGGGGTCGGCGTCGGAAGCCGGGGCCGGGGTGGTCATGGTCCCCGACGGGTGACGGTCGTTCACCAACTTCTCTTTCGCCTCGACAACAGGGGCTGCCAGAGCAGTGCGGTGACTGTACCCGGCGGTATGCGGGCGCGACAATCTTCAACCTGTTTTGGGCGCGCAGGAAACGGGCATTCGGCTGTGTTTCGGGGGACTGCGGGCGCGGGTTTGGCTTTGGGTTCGAATACTGTTCGATGCTGGTGGGCTGTCCGGCGCCTGTCGCGTCCCTGTGCGAGCGAGGTGCGAGGCGGTGGCTAGGCCACGGTCAGACCGCCGGCGCGCGCCGCTGTTTCCTCTCCCGGAAGAGCCGTGTCGAGAGCTCGGCGTATCCCGGCCGCGACGGCGGGGTGCACGGGCAGGGCGAGATGCCCGATGCCGCTGACCCGCACGTTCTCCGTGGACAGGTCCGGGTGCTCGACGCAGGCGGTCTCCAGCGGGTCCATCAGATGGTCCAGATCGCTCCAGAAGCTGACGAAGTGCGTACGGCAGTCCGGCGCGGGCAGAGTGAGCTCCTCGAGCACCTCTGAGCCGGGGCGCATCTGGCGCACGATGGGGTGCGCGTTGGCCAGGGGCACCACCTTGGTGCCGGAGTGCGGCGTGCCGAGCGTGACCAGGGTTCGTACGCGCGTGTCGCCGCCGAGGCGCTGCACGTAGTACCGCGCGATCAGGCCGCCCAGGCTGTGTCCGACCACGTCGACCTGCGAGCTGCCCGTGCGCTCGCAGATCTCCTCTATGTGCCGGCCGAGCAGTGCCGCCGCGGTACGGATGTCGCAGGTCAGCGGGGAGTAGTTGAGCGACTCGATCTGCTGCCTGCCGTGCTGGGCGAGGCTGCGGCGCAGCAGCACGAAGACCGAGCGGTTGTCGATGAACCCGTGCAGCAGCACGACCGGAGGCTTGGCCTCCCTGGGCAGCTGGGTCGCGCTGTCCTCCGGTGCGGGGAGCGGGGGCGCGGGGGCGCGGCGCTCCTGTGCGATACCGGAGGGATAGAGAAGGAGGTGGCCGGCGAGGATCGCGATCTCCAGGGCGGTCGCCTTCAGGAGAGCCAGGGAGAGGCCCGCCAGCTTGCCCGGGAGCAGGCGCTGACAGAGCGGAAGAATGGGCAGTGCTGCCCCGGTGACCTTCATGGCCGACCTCCTGTCGGCACACAGGAGGACGGCTCCGTCCCCCGTGTGCGCTCATGGGGAGACGCGGCGGAGGTGGTGATCGACGGAGCGCGAGTGGAGCGCGGGGGGTGGGTGCGGCGAGTGGCGCGTGCTGGTGGGGCTGCCGGTCGAGCTGGTGGTGACGATGCTGTGATGGTTGGGGCCTGTGGTGCGGATGGTGCTGGTGGTGCGCCAATGACGTGACGGGTTTCCCTGCCGATGAGGCGACGAGGCTCCCCGCTGTCGTGCCTTACCTGTCCTGCGTGCCCTTCGTGCCGGTGTCGATGCGTCGCACCGCCGCGGCGCGTGGACTGCGGCGCGGCGGTGCGACGACCTCGTTGCGGCTCCCGAACGTGTCCCACCGTGTGATTTCCCCCTCGGTAACCTCCGCGAAACTGCCGGTTGAGGGATGCGGGCCATAACGTTCGTTCACTTTCCCGGCGGGTGCGGGTAGTCGTGTACTTGTGGGTACGGATGGATGCAGTCGCTTCATGGAGGCAGTGATGGGTGTGGCAGCCGGTCCGATCCGCGTGGTGGTCGCCAAGCCGGGGCTCGACGGCCATGACCGCGGGGCCAAGGTGATCGCCCGTGCGTTGCGGGACGCCGGGATGGAGGTCATCTACACCGGGCTCCATCAGACCCCCGAGCAGATCGTCGACACCGCCATTCAGGAGGACGCCGACGCGATCGGTCTGTCCATCCTGTCCGGTGCGCATAACACCCTCTTCGCGGCCGTCATCGACCTGCTCAAGGAGCGGGAGGCGGAGGACATCCTGGTGTTCGGCGGCGGCATCATCCCCGAGGCGGACATCCGGCCGCTGAAGGAGAAGGGCGTCGCGGAGATCTTCACGCCCGGGGCGACGACGCAGTCGATCGTGGACTGGGTCAGGGAGCACGTCCAGCAGCCGGCCGGCGCGTAGATCGGCGTCGCGCGGCGACGGCCCAGGCATCACACCGCCCCCAGCTCCTCGGCCATCGCCGCCCGCAACCTCAGCGTGGAGACCAGGCGCTGGAACGCCTCCGCCCAGTAGCCCCCGGCACCGGGACTCGCGTCCTCCGTCTCGTCCGGCACCGCCATCAGCCCGTCGAGGCGGCTCGCCTCGGAGGGGTCGAGGCAGCGCTCGGCCAGCCCCATCACGCCGCTGAAGCTCCATGGGTAACTCCCCGCGTCCCGTGCGATGTTGAGTGCGTCGACGACGGCCCGGCCGAGCGGCTCGGACCACGGCACCGCGCACACTCCGAGCAGCTGGAACGCCTCCGACAGCCCGTGGGCCGAGATGAACCCGGCGACCCAGTCGGCCCGTTCGGCGCCGCCCAGCGTGCCGAGCAGCTTGGACCGCTCGGCCAGGGACACCGCGCCGGGGCCACCGGCCTCGGGAGCCGCGGGGGCCGCGAGCAGTGCCCGCGCCCATGCGGCGTTCCGCTGACGCACCGCGGCCCGGCACCAGGCCGCGTGCAGTTCGGCCTGCCAGTCGTCCGCCACCGGCAGCGCCACGATCTCCTGGGGCGTACGGCGACCGAGCCGGGCGGGCCAGGTCGCGAGGGGTGCCGCCTCCACCAACTGGCCGAACCACCAGGACCGCTCTCCCCGGCCCGCCGGAGCCTTGGCCACGACGCCGTCGCCCTCCATGCCCGCGTCGCACTCATGGGGCGCCTCGACCAGGAGCGTCGGGGTGCTCCCGGTGTGGTCGACGGCCACGCACGCCCCGGCCCTGACCGCCATCCGCGCGGCGAGCGCCGAGCCGGGCAGCGACGACAGCAGCTCCGCGGCCGTCGCCCGGACGTTCCGGCTCCGGTCCGTCAGCGCCTGCTCCAGGAACGGCTCGTCGTCCGCCGCCAGACCGGTGCGCAGGGAGTCGAGGAACATCAGCCGGTCCTCGGCCCGCTCCGTCGCCCAGGTCGTCGCGAGCAGCTCGCGCGCGGCGGCCGGCTCACGGGCGCGTATCGCGCTCAGCAGGGCGACCCGCTCGGCGAACAGCCCTTCCTCCCAGAGCTGCCGGATCCTGTCCGTGTCCTCCAGGTGCGGCAGCGCCATGCCTCCGCCCGGCGCCGCGCGCAGGGCGAACCGCCAGTCGGGGTTCAGCCGGGCGAGCCACACCGCACGCGCCCCCGCGAAGGCCAGCGCCGCCTGCCGCAGGTCCGTACGCCCGCGGGCCGCGTCCAGGAGGGCGGGCAGCAGCTCCGGAGGGGGCGCGAACCCCTGGGTGTTCGCCGTCGCGAGCCACTGCGGCAGCAGCTCCATCAGGTCCGGTGCCGTGCCTCTGCGGCCACCGCCGCCGGTGCCCGGTCGGTCGGTCAGCAGCATCGCCAGCCTGCGCGCCGCGGCGGTCGGCAGTGGTGGGCGCGGGTCCTCGGCGGCCGGCTCCACTCGCGCGGCCGCCCGTCCCGGCCGCAGCCCGGCCCGACGTCGTACGGTCTCCGCGGCCGCCGCGTCCAGCAGCGCCGCCGGGGCCTCGGGGCCCGGCGGACAGCCCGGTGGGGTGCGGCGCTCCGTGCCGAGCAGCGCCGCCGTGACGAGTTCCTCCCAGGCGTTCGGCGCGGGTGCGTCCACAGGAGTGGGAGTCCCGTTCATGCGCTGCCCTCCGTGCGGTGTCGTGTGTGGCCTTCCGAGGTTTCTCGTGCGCTGCCCCGGAGTGGTTGAAGGCTCACCCGTCGCGGGTGTCCAGCGGCGCGCGAGGCATGCGTGGCGCGAGTGAGAAGGGGCGGGGCGTCCGGACGGCGCGCGAGCCGGGTCGGCACGGCGGACGCAGGGCGACTCAGCACAGCGGCACCGCCTCGCCCGCCCCCTCCGGCCAGGCCGTCAGCGGAGTGAAGCCGCGGTGGCCGCACTCGCCGAAGACCGTGACCGGGGCGCCGCCCGACAACGACACCAGCCGCCACAGGCCCGGACGCGCACGGGCGGCGGGGGTCAGCGGCAGCGCCGTGTCCCCGTCGGCGTCCGCCAGCTGCCAGGAGTCGCCGTCCGGCGTCGGGACGACCCGGTCCAGCGTCACCGGGACGGAGTCCAGCCAGGGATCGTCCCGCAGGGCCTTGCCGTACCGGGCCGCCGCCTGGGCCGTCGTCACCCCCGGCGGCCGGATCGGCGCGGGAACGGGCTGCGTGAACTGCTCGCCCAGCGCCACCCGGGGCTGGCCCGCGCCCGGGTAGGCCGACACCTCCGCGTCCAGGACCAGGCCCACCGGCAGCGCGAGGTCCGGGGCGCGGCCGGCGGCGCCATAAGAGAGGAGAAGCACCGTACGGTCCGACTCGGCGCCGTACAGCCAGGCACGACGGGTCGTCAGACGGCTGTCCGCCGTGTCGTACTGGGCGAGAACCAGCCAGCGGTCCCGCACCGGCGGGCCGTCCGCCGAGGCGGGCAGGCCGATCCGGGAACGGACCGTGGACGCCAGGCCGTCCGGCAGCCCCTCGCGGTGCAGCCAGCCCTGGTCCAGGAGATGGAGGAGCGCGCACTCCTCCAGCAGCCGCACCGGCCAGCCCGGACCGGACGCCGGTATCGACCCCAACTCCCGCACCCGCGCGGCCAGTCCGGAGGCCTGTGCGTCGACCATGCGGGCCGCCGTCTCCTCCCACTGCCCGTAGCCCGTCTGTTCCGCGCCCGCGAGGCCGCCGCGCAGCAGGTCCGCCAGCCGCTGCTCCAATTCCGTCGCCCCGGCGGTGATCCGCTCGGCCCGGCGCTCCGCCCTGCGCCGTGCCGCCTCGGGATCAGCCGAGCCGGACGAGGAACCGGCGGTCTCCGCCGTGCGCTTGTCCTCCGCCCGCTTCCTTCTCCCCTCCATCCACTGCTCGGCCCACTCCGGCGGCTGCCCCGGCGGCACCGCGCCGTCCCCGCCCGCCCAGAGCAGCAGCAGCCCGAGGGCGTGCTTGCACGGGAACTTCCGGCTCGGACAACTGCACTTGTACGCCGGGCCGGACGCGTCCGCGATGTCCACGACCGTCTGATACGGCTTGCTGCCACTGCCCTTGCACAGCCCCCACACCGTCCCCTCCCCACAACTGCCCGCCTCGGACCACGGACCGGCCGCGCCGAGTTTGCTCCCCGCTTTGCGTGACGCGGCGTCAGGCGCCAGCGACAGCACCTGGTCCGCGCTCCAGCGCACCCCCTGCTGAGTCATGCCATCGAAGGTAGATCCCACCACTGACAATCGCCCCGGCCAGCGCGTTTGCGCAGGTCGGAACGGATTGTCAGTGGCGTGGTGCACGGTGGACACCAGATCCGAACCGGCCGAGCTGGAGGGGGCCTCAGCCATGTCTGTGTCTGTAGAGCCGATGTCTGTCGATGTATCCGACGGGGAGACCGCCGAAGCGTTGCGGCCGCATGCCGAGAACGCCTTCGCGGAGGAACTCGCCGCGCTCGCCACGCAGGACGACCGGCCCCGGCCGGCCCGTTGGAAGCTCTCGCCGTGGGCGGTGGCCACCTATCTCCTCGGCGGCACCCTGCCCGACGGCACCGTGATCACACCGAAGTACGTGGGCCCGCGCCGACTCGTCGAGGTCGCCGTCACCACCCTCGCCACCGACCGCGCCCTGCTCCTGCTCGGCGTGCCCGGCACCGCGAAGACCTGGGTGTCCGAGCACCTGGCCGCGGCGGTCAGCGGCGACTCGACCCTGCTGGTGCAGGGCACGGCCGGCACACCGGAGGAGGCGATCCGGTACGGCTGGAACTACGCGCAGCTGCTCGCGCACGGCCCGAGCCGCGACGCCCTCGTCCCCAGCCCGGTCATGCGGGCGATGTCCGAGGGGATGACGGCCCGTGTCGAGGAACTCACCCGAATCCCCGCCGACGTCCAGGACACGCTCATCACGATCCTTTCGGAGAAGACGCTGCCCATCCCGGAACTGGGCCAGGAGGTGCAGGCGGTCCGCGGGTTCAACCTGATCGCGACGGCCAACGACCGCGACCGCGGGGTCAACGACCTGTCCAGCGCCCTGCGCCGCCGCTTCAACACGGTCGTGCTGCCGCTGCCGGAGAGCGTCGAGGCCGAGGTCGACATCGTCTCGCGGCGCGTCGACCAGATGGGCCGCTCCCTCGACCTGCCGGCCGCGCCCGACGGCATCACCGAGATCCGCCGGGTCGTGACCGTCTTCCGCGAACTGCGCGACGGCGTCACCGCCGACGGCCGCACCAAGCTGAAGTCGCCCAGCGGCACGCTGTCCACGGCGGAGGCCATCTCCGTCGTCACCAACGGCCTCGCGCTGGCGGCGCACTTCGGAGACGGCGTCCTGCGGGCCGGTGACGTCGCCGCGGGCATCCTCGGCGCCGTCGTCCGCGATCCGGCGGCCGACCGGGTCATCTGGCAGGAGTACCTGGAGGCGGTCGTCCGCGAGCGCGACGGCTGGAAGGACTTCTACCGGGCCTGCCGCGAGGTGAGCGCGTGACCGGCACCGGGCGGCATGTGATGGCGGAGGGGAGGGGACGGTGTGACAGGGACTGAGGAAGCCGTGGGGCGGTGGCCCCGGCAGGGGCCGCTGCTGCTGGGGGTGCGGCACCACGGGCCGGGATCCGCGCGGGCGGTGCGCGCGGCGCTGGCCGCGGCCCGGCCGCAGGTCGTATTGATCGAGGGGCCGCCCGAGGCCGACGCCCTGATCCCCCTGGCCGCCGAGGAGGACATGCGGCCGCCGGTCGCGCTCCTCGCCCATGCCGTGGACGAGCCGGGCCGCTCGGCGTTCTGGCCGTTGGCCGAGTTCTCCCCGGAGTGGGTCGCGATCCGCTGGGCCCTGGAGCACGACGTCCCGGCCCGGTTCATCGACCTGCCGGCCACGCACACCCTCGTCTGGGGGAGGGACGAGGCGACGGAACCCGAGGACGCGACCTCGGCGGACAGGGGGGAGGAAGCGGACAGGGGGGAAGAAGCCGACGTCCCCGCAGACGCGGATGCCGACGCCCCCGTCTCCGGTGCCGAGGTGCGGGTCGATCCGCTGGCCGTGCTCGCCGAGACCGCCGGGTACGACGACCCGGAGCGATGGTGGGAGGACGTCGTCGAGCACCGGGGCGGGGGAGCGGGCGACGAGGGGGACCCCTTCGCGCCGTTCACCGTGCTGGAGGAGGCCATGGGAGCGCTGCGGGAGACCTTCGGGACCGGCGGACACGACCGGGATCTCGTGCGGGAGGCGTACATGCGGCTCCAGATGCGGGCGGCGCAGCGCGAGTTCGGGGACGAAGTGGCCGTGGTGTGCGGCGCCTGGCACGTTCCCGCACTGCGGCACAGGACCACCGTGGCCGCCGACAAGGCGCTGCTGAAGGGGCTGCCCAAGGTCAGGACGGACATGACCTGGGTGCCCTGGACGCACCGCCGGCTGGCACGGCGCAGCGGGTACGGCGCGGGCATCGACTCCCCGGGCTGGTACGGCCATCTGTTCGGCGCGCCGGACCGGCCGGTCGAGCGGTGGCTGACCAAGGTGGCCGGACTCCTGCGGGAGGAGGACCGGATGGTGTCCTCGGCGCACGTCATCGAGGCGGTGCGGCTCGCCGAGACGCTCGCGGCGATGCGGGGCCGCCCGCTGGCGGGACTGACCGAGACGACCGACGCCGTGCGGGCGGTGATGTGCGAGGGCTCGGACGTGCCGCTGGCACTGGTGCACGACCGGCTCGTGGTGGGCGACGTGCTGGGAGAGGTGCCGCAGGCGGCGCCCGCGGTGCCGTTGCAGCGGGACCTCGACCGGATCCAGCGGCGGCTGCGGCTCAAACCCGAGGCGCTGGAGCGGGAGTTGGAGCTCGACCTGCGCAAGGACACCGACGCGGAGCGCAGCCGGCTGCTGCACCGGCTGGAGCTGCTGGGCGTGCCGTGGGGCGAGCCGGTCGCCTCCCGGGGCAGCACGGGTACGTTCCGGGAGACCTGGCGGCTGCGGTGGGAGCCGGAGCTGGCCGTGCGGGTCGCGGAGGCCGGGGTGTGGGGGACGACCGTGCTCGCCGCGGCGACCGCCAGGGCGGAGTCCGACGCCGTCGCGGCACCGGGCCTCGCCGACGTCACGGCGCTCGCCGAGCGCTGCCTGCTGGCCGAACTGCCGGACGCGCTGCCCACGGTGATGCGGGTCCTCACCGACCGGGCGGCCCTCGACGCGGACGTCGGCCATCTCGCCCAGGCCCTGCCCGCCCTGGTCCGTTCCCTGCGCTACGGCGACGTGCGCGGCACCGACACAGGGGCGCTGACGGAGGTCGCCGCGGGCCTCGCCGAGCGGATCTTCGTCGGCCTGCCCCCGGCCTGCACCGCCCTCGACGCGGACGCCGCCGAGGAGCTGCGCCGCCATGTCGACGCGGTGCACGGGGCGGTGGGGCTGCTGGGCGACGCACCCGCCCCGGCCCACGCGGACCTGCGGCAGCGTTGGCAGGCCGTGCTCCGGGTGCTGTCCGACCGGGACACCGTGCCCGGCGTGATCCGGGGGCGTGCCGTACGACTGCTGCTGGACGGCGGTGAGTTGGCGCAGGACGAGGCGGCGCGGCTCATGGGGCTGGTGCTGTCGCCGGGAACACCGCCGGGGGACGCGGCCGCCTGGATCGAGGGCTTCGTGGGCGGCGGCTCCGGCGGCGGGATGCTGCTCGTCCACGACGAACGGCTGCTCGGGCTGGTCGACGCCTGGCTGACCGGGGTCCCGGCGGAGGCGTTCACCGACGTACTGCCCCTGCTGCGGCGCACCTTCTCCGCGTACGAGCCGGGCGTGCGCCGGACCCTCGGCGAACTGGTCCGACGCGGGCCGGGGCGCACAGGGGGTACGGCGACGGCCGGGGCCGGCATACCCGGCTTCGCTCCCGACCTCGACGGCGAGCGGGCGGACGCGGTGGTGCCGGTGGTGCGGCTGCTGCTGGGGCTGGACACGGTGGACGACGGTGCCGACAACGACCTTGTGGGGGTGGGGCGATGAGGACCGAGCGGGTGGAGGCGGGGGAGGACGTGGTGACTCTGGAAGCGGTGGATGTCGTGGAGGCCATGGGTGCCGTGGAGGTCGTGAGTGCGGGGCACGGAGACCGGGCGGGAGACCGGCCGATGCGGCTGTCGGCACCGGCACTGGTACCGGCATCGGCATCGGCGCCTGCGTCCCGGTGGCGAACCGCGGCCCACGACCACGGCCCGACGACGACCGTGCCGGTGATCCCGCTCTGGGACCGGCTGCCGACGGGGGTGTGCTGATGACGACCGGGACGAGCAACCAGGCGAGCCAGGCAGGCCAGGCGGCGCAGGCGGACCCGGCCGGTCCGGTCGACCCGGCTCAGGAGCGGCTGCGGCGTTGGCGGCTCGTGCTCGGCGGTGAGGAGGCCGACGGCACGGGATGCCGGCTGTCCGGGCAGGACGCGGCGATGGACGGGGCGCTGACCGCGCTCTACGGCAAGGGGGACGGGCAGAGCCGGGCGGGTCGGGACCGTTCGGCGGGGCTGGGGGCGTCGGCGCCGTCGGTGGCGCGTTGGCTCGGGGACATCCGGACGTACTTCCCCTCCTCCGTCGTCCAGGTCATGCAGCGCGACGCCATCGACCGGCTCGGGCTGTCCACGCTGCTTCTCGAACCGGAGATGCTGGAGGCGGTGGAGGCCGACGTGCACCTGGTCGGCACGCTGCTCTCCCTCAACAAGGCGATGCCGGAGACGACGAAGGAGACGGCACGGGCGGTCGTGCGCAAGGTCGTCGAGGACCTGGAGAAGCGGCTCGCCACCCGCACCCGGGCCACGCTCACGGGGGCCCTGGACCGCAGCGCCCGTATCAACCGGCCGCGCCACCACGACATCGACTGGAACCGCACGATCGCGGCCAACCTCAAGCACTACCTGCCCGAGTACCGAACGATCGTGCCGGAGCGGCTGGTCGGCTACGGCAGGGCGTCCCAGTCGGTGAAGAAGGAGGTTGTCCTCTGCATCGACCAGTCGGGGTCGATGGCGGCGTCCGTCGTCTACGCCTCGGTGTTCGGGGCGGTGCTGGCGTCCATGCGGTCGATCACCACACGGCTCGTCGTCTTCGACACGGCGGTCGTCGACCTCACCGACCAGCTGGACGACCCGGTGGACGTCCTGTTCGGCACGCAGCTGGGCGGTGGGACGGACATCAACCGGGCGCTCGCGTACTGCCAGTCGCAGATCACGCGGCCCGCGGAAACGGTGGTCGTGCTGATCAGCGATCTGTACGAGGGAGGCATTCGCAACGAGATGCTCAAGCGGGTCGCGGCCATGAAGGCCTCGGGGGTGCAGTTCGTGACGCTGCTCGCGCTGTCCGACGAGGGGGCTCCCGCCTACGACCGGGAGCACGCGTCGGCGCTCGCCGCGCTCGGCGCACCGGCCTTCGCGTGCACGCCCGACCTCTTCCCCGACGTGATGGCGGCGGCCATCGAGAAGCGGCCGCTTCCGATACCGGAGACCGCGTGAGCAGCCGACCGCGCGGAAATCGAGGGGGATTTGTCGACCCATTGACGTGGTCTTGGCCCAGCAAAACGGACATGAGTGCCCATCGGTAACGGAGGGCTTGCGCTACCTCGGGCGTCCCGTGCAAGGATCGGCGACCGTCGTACCGCCTGCTTCGTTCTGCCGCACGGGAGGACTCTCCCCCCTTGATCTGGGCTGCCGCGTTTCCTGGTGCCGCTCTGCGCGTGATGCGCAGGGCGGCCGGGCGGTATGCGCTGCAAGTGGCGGTGCTGGTGGGTGGTTTGTTCGCGCTCGGTCTCCTCTGGGGAGAGCAGGCACACGCGGTCGACGGGGTGCCGTCGGCGCCCACGGAGAGCGTGCGGTCGGCGACGACGGATGCGGTCGGCGAGGCGACGCGTGCCCTGACCGGGACACAGACCCCCACCGGGGCTGCGGCCGAGCCGGTCGTCCGGTCCGTGGGGACTCAGGTCACCCAGGTCACCCGGGTCACTCGGCCCGTCGGAGATGTCGCCGAGAAAGTGACCGGGGGGCTGGCCGACGCGAAGGCGAAGCTGCCCCCGTCGGCTTCGCTGCCGAGCGTTCCGAACCTGCCGAGCGTCCCGAACCTGCCGACCGTCCCGAATCTTCCGGGCGTTCCGAATCTGCCGAGTCTCCCGAACCTGCCGGGCGCTCCGAGTCTCCCGGCCTTCCCGGATGCCCCGGCCTGGCCCGAGTCGCCGAGCTGGCCGGACGCTCCGTCCTGGCCGGGCCTGCCGACTCCGCCCGGGGTTCCCGAGCTTCCCGGTGCGCCGGAGGTTCCGGGGCTTCCGGAGATTCCGGGGAAGACGTTGCCCGCGCCGGTCACGTCCGCGCCGCAGCCGGGTGGGGCGGTGACGTCACCGGGGGCGAAGGGTGAGGACTCCGAGGGGCGTTCCGCCGTAGAGGCGTCCCCCGTCCACGGACCGCGGTTCACGGACGGCGCCGCGAGCGGTAGTACTGCCCGGTCGGCAGCCGCGCACCGGGCCGCCCCCGTCGAGCACGCGCCCCTGGAGCAGTCGCCCGGTGCCCCGGGTGGGGCGCTGGTCGGCAAGCCGGCGATGGACAGCGGTACTTCGCGGCACGGCGGTGACGCCCACGCCGTCACCCTCGATCACCGGGCACCGTTGTGGCTCGTGCCCGGCGCGGCCGTCGGCGTCGACGCCGACGGAACCCGGAACAGGCACCAGGACATCCCGGTCTCTCCGGCCTAGGCAGGACATCCCCCGCCGTAGACCTGCCGCGCGGGGGCGGAACAGGTCTGCCCGCCCGTCCGGATCCCCCTCGATCAACGGATCACCAGATCACCGCATCTCTTGATCCTCCGATCTCCGGACGAAGCCCGGCGCCTCTTTCCACAGGCACCGGATGTCCCCAGCCTTCCCAGGTCCCGAGGCCCCAACGGCTCCGCCGAGGCGCTTCGGAACTTCCGAGGATCTAAGGATCTGACGCACGCCATGAACAAGAACATCCGCCGTTCCATCGTGATAGCCGCCGGTGTCACGGGCGCCTGGGCGCTCGGTTCCGCCGCGGCAAGCGCGGACGAACTGCCCGCGTCCTCCCTCTCCACGCCGGACGCGACGACCGAATCCGTCGCGGACACCGCCACCGACACCGCCAACACCGTCGACACCGTCGCCACGAGCACCGCGCCGAAGACCGCGAAGGCCAGGGGCGCCGCCGCGATCCTGGGCGCCAAGGCGGCCCGCGCGGCGCAGGCCGAGTCCGAGGGCGCCGTCATCGACGTCCGGGACACTCCCACCGACGTCCGGGACACCGTCACCGACGCGAGCGCGCCCCAGGACGAGGTCGACTACCTCTTCGGCCCCCTCTCCGACTTCGCCCCCGACCTGGAGCAGACGCAGACGCAGACGCAGACACAGGCGCAGGCACAGGTCGCCGAAGCCACCGGCACCGTCACCCCGGTCGTCGACCAGACGGCGGCCGCGGCCGTGCCACCGGTGGCGTACACCGCGGTGGCCGGAGCGGTGCCGGTCGCCGAGCGCGCCGCGTCCGGGGCCACCGCGCTGGCGTACGGGACCGTCGCCGAGGTCCAGCCGTACGCCACCGGACTGGTCGGTCAGGTCGCCGCCGACACCACGGACTCCGTGCTGCCGCCCGTCGCGAACACCACCGTGCACGGCGTCGTCCAGGTCGCCGGGCAGGCCGTCGAGGACGCGGGCGCGCTGGCGTACGGCGTCACGCGGGAGGTCGGCCCCTTCGCCGGAGGTGTCGTCGGCGAGGCCGCCCCCCTCGCGGAGGGCGTCTCCGGCCACGCGACCCACCTCGGGTACGACGTCACCGGCCACGCGACCCAGCTCGGACACGGCGTCACCGGCCAGGTGCCCCCCTTCGCCCAGGGCGTCACCGGCGCCGTCCGGCCGGTCGTGGACACGGTCGTGGAGACCGTCCGCCCGGTCGTGGACGGCGTCGGCGGCAGCGCCACGACGCTGGCGTACGGCGTGACCGGCTCGGCGACCGATATGGCGTACGGAGTCACCGGTGACGTCGCGCCTTTCGCGCAGGGCGTCACGGGAGAGGTGACCCCGTTCGCGTACGGCGTCGCCGGGCAGGCCGTGCCCTTCGCGCAGGACCTGACCGGGACGGTCCGGCAGACCGCGCACCCGCTCGTCGGTCACGCCCTCACCGGCGTGGAGGGCGTGGCCGACTCGGCCACCCCGGGCTACGTGCAGGACGTACAGAACGCGCAGGACGTGCACCTCGGTGACGCGTACGGCGTCTGACGCCCCCGCACCGGCCCTCGCGCCAGCCCTCGCACCAACCCGTGCGCCGCCGCCCGGAGGAAACGCCTCAGCGGCGGACGACCGATCTCCATGAGGCACCCGGCCCCGGACGGCCGAAAGCCATCGGTTTGTCCGGCCGGAACCTCATGGATGGGGCGGACTGGTCCCCATTGGGGTGGGGATCGCCCGTCCTGAGCCCCTAAGGGGCCGTTCAAGGGGCCTCACCGGGTCAACCCCAACCCGGTGAGGTCTCTCCCCTGCGGCACGCCGTGCCAGTGATCCCGGCATCATGTGACAGGTATCACCGCTCAGGTGTGACCCTCGATTTAGGGGCCCCCTGCAAGCAGCGATAACCTGCGAGACGGACATGCCGCGCGCTCGGACACCGTGTGCGCCACCCTTGTGACAGACAGCGGACGTCACGTTGCCCTCGCGGCACGCCCACGCAGACAACGAACCGCGAGATCACTGATAGGGACGGAAGCGCGTGGACCTGTTCGAGTACCAGGCGAGGGACCTCTTCGCCAAGCACGATGTACCGGTGCTGGCCGGTGAAGTCATCGACACGCCTGAGGCGGCCCGCGCAGCCACCGAGCGTCTTGGTGGCAAGTCCGTCGTCAAGGCCCAGGTGAAGGTCGGCGGCCGTGGCAAGGCCGGCGGCGTGAAGCTCGCCGCCACCGCCGACGAGGCGGTCGAGCACGCGACCAACATCCTCGGCATGGACATCAAGGGCCACACGGTCCACAAGGTGATGATCGCCGAGACGGCCCCGGAGATCCTGGAGGAGTACTACGTCTCCTTCCTCCTGGACCGTGCCAACCGCACCTTCCTCTCCATCGCGTCCGTCGAGGGCGGCATGGAGATCGAGGAGGTGGCGGAGACCCGCCCCGAGGCCGTCGCCAAGACGCCCATCGACGCCAACGTGGGTGTGACCCCCGAGGTCGCCCGCCAGATCGTAGAGGCCGCGAACTTCCCGGCCGAGGTCGCCGACAAGGTCGAGAACGTCCTTGTCACCCTGTGGAAGACCTTCATCGAGGAGGACGCCCTCCTCGTCGAGGTCAACCCGCTGGCCAAGGTCGCCTCCGGTGACGTCATCGCCCTGGACGGCAAGGTCTCCCTCGACGAGAACGCCGAGTTCCGTCAGCCGGGACACGAGGCCCTCCAGGACAAGGACGCGGCCAACCCGCTCGAGGCCGCCGCCAAGGAGAAGAACCTCAACTACGTCAAGCTCGACGGCGAGGTCGGCATCATCGGCAACGGCGCGGGTCTCGTCATGAGCACCCTGGACGTCGTCGCGTACGCCGGTGAGAACCACGGCGGCGTGAAGCCGGCCAACTTCCTCGACATCGGTGGTGGCGCCTCCGCCGCCGTCATGGCGAACGGCCTGGAGATCATCCTCGGCGACCCGGACGTCAAGTCCGTCTTCGTCAACGTCTTCGGTGGCATCACCGCCTGCGACGAGGTCGCCAACGGCATCGTCCAGGCGCTCCAGCTGCTCGCGGACAAGGGCGAGGAAGTCACCAAGCCGCTGGTCGTCCGTCTCGACGGCAACAACGCCGAGCTGGGTCGCAAGATCCTCTCCGACGCCAACCACCCGCTGGTGCAGCGCGTGGACACCATGGACGGCGCGGCCGACAAGGCCGCCGAGCTCGCGGCTGCGAAGTAAGGGACGAGGGACTAAACAGCCATGGCTATTTTCCTCAACAAGGACTCCAAGGTCATCGTCCAGGGCATGACCGGTGCCACGGGCATGAAGCACACCAAGCTCATGCTGGCCGACGGCACGAACATCGTCGGTGGCGTGAACCCGCGCAAGGCGGGCACGTCCGTCGACATCGACGGCAACGAGATCCCGGTCTTCGGCACGGTCGCCGAGGCGATCGAGAAGACGGGCGCGAACGTGTCCGTCCTCTTCGTCCCGCCGGCCTTCGCCAAGGCCGCCGTGGTCGAGGCGATCGACGCCGAGATCCCGCTCGCGGTCGTCATCACCGAGGGCATCGCCGTCCACGACTCGGCCGCGTTCTACGCCTACGCCGTGTCGCAGGGCAACAAGACCCGGATCATCGGCCCGAACTGCCCCGGTCTCATCACGCCGGGCCAGTCGAACGCCGGCATCATCCCGGGCGACATCACCAAGCCGGGCCGCATCGGCCTGGTCTCGAAGTCCGGCACGCTGACGTACCAGATGATGTACGAGCTGCGCGACATCGGCTTCTCGTCGGCCGTCGGCATCGGTGGCGACCCGGTCATCGGGACGACCCACATCGACGCGCTCGCCGCGTTCGAGGCCGACCCCGACACCGACCTGATCGTCATGATCGGTGAGATCGGTGGCGACGCCGAGGAGCGGGCGGCCGCGTTCATCGCGGAGAACGTGAAGAAGCCGGTCGTCGGCTACGTCGCGGGCTTCACCGCGCCCGAGGGCAAGACCATGGGCCACGCGGGTGCGATCGTCTCCGGTTCCTCCGGTACGGCCGCCGCGAAGAAGGAGGCGCTGGAGGCCGCGGGCGTCAAGGTCGGTAAGACGCCGACGGAGACGGCCAAGCTGGCGCGGGAGATCCTCGCCGGCTGAGCGGTCACTCCTCAGCTGAACGTCGATGGGCCTGTCCCCTTGGTGGGGGCGGGCCCATCAGCGCGTCACGGGGTGCCGGGTCCGGTTGTTCGGCGGGCGCGGGGAACTGCGCGACCAGCCCCCCCCACCGGCCCGCAGTCAACGAATCAGCGGCATCAATCTCTCTGGACCCCGTACCGTCTCCTCCCGCAGCTTCGCTCTCAACGCCACCTCCGCCTCCGACAACGGCCCCGGAGCCACCCGAGGCGGCACCCCCTGCACCGTCTCTCCCTGCGGGACAGGCGGCTCATAGTGCGTGGGCGCGGTCCGTACCGTGAGTGCCGTCGTGCCGATCAGTGCCACCGTGAAGGCGATCGCGGCCCGGGTCCAGAAGCGGGCCCGGCGTTCGCTGCCGGTGCGGACCGTGGGGGGCTTGGCGGCGCGGAGGCGTTCCGTGGAGGCCAGCTCGGCCAGCCGCCGGTGCAGCTCGTCGGGGTCGGACAGCTCGGGCAGCCGGGCGGCGATCGTGGCGCGGGCGTGGAGGAGCCGGTTCGCCGTCACCGGGGTGCTCGCCTCCGTCTCGGCGGCCGTCTCGGGCAGGTCGAGGCCGACCCCGTCGTAGAGCACGAGCGTGCGGCGCCGTGGTGGCGGGAGGCGGAGGAGCGCGGCCATCAGGGCGCGGTCCGGCGCGTCGGCGGGGGGTGGTTCGGGGTGCCGGAAGCGCGGGCGGAAGCGGTGCCAGGGGGAGAGGGCGTACTCGTACGCCGTCGCCCGGACCCAGCCCGCCGGGTCCCGGTCGCGGGCCACCTCGGGCCAGCGCTGCCAGGCGAGTTGGAAGGCCCGCTCGACGGACTCGCGCGCCAGTTCGCGCCGCCCGGTGAGCAGGTACGCCTGCCGGACCAGGGCGGGCGCGCAGAACGCGTACAGCGCGTCGAATGCCTGAGCGGGCGTCAGGGGCGTCGCGGGCGCCTCCGGTCGAGGCTCCGACAGCGGTGGTACGGGCGCCGTGGCTTCCGTGCGGACGGGCATGTCGGCCGCGCCCGTCGCGAGTTCGGCCAGCAGGCTCGTGTACGCCTCCCGCTTGCGGCCACGCGGTGTCGTACGGCCGGTCTCCCACGCGCGTACCGTCTCGCGGGCGACTCCCACCCGGGCGGCGACCTGAGCCTGCGTCAACGACCCCGCCTCGCGCAGGCGTCGGCGTTCGCTGGGCGGCGGGAGCGGGAGGGCAGGGCTCTGCGTCACCGGGTGCCCCTTCGCACAAAAAAGTACATAAACGTATATTGAGCGACACATCGGAGGTTCGCCTGTTACGACGGGAAAGCGCGTGTCGTTGGGAGCATGGCGGGCGTGACCCAGTTGACCGCTCGCCGACCGCTGCTGTCGTCCCTGCTCACCCGGATGCGCGACCGATCGCCCGGAGTGGCCGCCGGCCTCCTCGGCGGCGCCGTCGCCGCGGGGCTGGGGCTCGGTTCGTTCGCCGTGCTCGTGATGGTGCTGTGGATCAGCTCGCCGTACCCCGACAGCGGGCCGAGCGGCGCGCTGCATGTCGCCGCGTCCCTGTGGCTGCTGGCGCACGGCGCCGAACTGGTCCGCACCGACACGCTCTCCGGCGTCCCCGCGCCCGTCGGCGTCACCCCGCTGCTCCTCCTCGCCCTGCCGGTGTGGCTGGTGCACCGGGCGGCGCGCGACGCGGTGGACGCGGCGGGGGCCGATGAAGCGGAGGGTGAGGGAGCGGGGGTCGGCGGGCCGCCTCCCGTACCCGCCCGTACGGCGTGGACCGGGGTCGTCCTCGGCTACCTCGCCGTCGGGTCGGCCGCCGCGTGGTACGCCTCGGACGGTGACCTGCGGCCCTCCTGGGGGTGGACCTGCACCTGCCTGCCGCTGGTCGTCGTGGCGGCCGCGGGGACGGGGGTCTGGACGGCGTACGGCCGTCCGCGCGCGGCCGTCGACAGCGTGCTGATCCTGCTGCCGGGCGGCCTGCGACGGCTCCTCCTCGGGCCGGACGCGCGGGACCGTCTCGGTACGGCCGCCCGCGCCGCCGGGGCCGGGGCGGCGGTACTGGTCGGGGGCGGGGCGTCGCTGCTGGCGACGGCGCTGGTGTGGCACGGGGAGGCCACCCGGGAGTCCTTTCTGCGCCTGACCGAGGGGTGGTCGGGCCGGTTCGCGGTGCTGCTCCTGTGTCTGGCCCTCGTCCCGAACGCGGCCGTCTGGGCGGCGGCCTACGCCCTCGGCCCGGGCTTCACCCTCGGCGTCGGCCACACCGTCACCCCTCTTGCCTCCGCCCCGGCCCCCTTGCTCCCGCCGTTCCCGCTCCTGTCGGCAGTACCGGATCCGGGCCTCGCCACACCGCTGAACTGGACGGTCGCGTTGGTACCGGTGGCGGCCGGGCTGACGGTGGGCTGGTTCACGGCGCGGGGAGCGGTGGCGGGGGCGCGCGAAGAGAGGCCCGGCGGGACGGGGGCCGGCGCCTGGTCGCGAGGGCGGACCGCCCAGGTCGCCGGGCTGGCCGCCGTCCTGTGCGCGGGACTGGTCTGCGCGCTGGCCGCACTCGCCGGTGGACCGCTCGGCGTCGCCGCGCTCTCGCGCTTCGGGCCGGTGTGGTGGATGACGGGAGGCGCGGCCCTGGCCTGGATCGCGGCCACGGCGGTCCCGACGGCCTTGGGCCTGCGGGCGTGGCGCTGCCGCGAGCGCCGGGTGCGGGACGACCGCGACGAGAACGGGGCGACGATCGGCAGGCCCCGGACGGAGACGGCAGTGGCGACGGCGGCGGATACGGGGACGGCAGCGGCGGGAACGGCCGCGCTGGTGCCGGACGGCGGAGCGGCACCGGACGGCGGCGGAGCGGTGACGGAGCCGGCCGGAGAGACCGGCCGGGACGCTGCCGTGCCCTGCCCGCCCGACGTGGCCCACGCGACCGACACAGCCGACACGACCGGCCCCGCAGAGAGCACCTTCGAGCCCTACGTGCCTTACGTGTCCTACGCCGACGACACCGCCGGCCACGCCTTCGAGCCGTACGACTTCCGGCCCGTCGACACTCCCCAGGCCCCCTGGGACGAGGGCGACGCCGCCAGAAGGGCCCGCTGGGCGGCGCTCCGAGAGGCCTCGGGGGACCCGGCGGAGCCGCCGACGGCGCCCTGAGGGCAGGTGGTCCGGTCGGTCAGCTGTCCGAGCCCAGGAACCCGCGCAGTTCCTTCGGCAGATGGTCGGTGCAGGCCTGCTTCGCCTCGTTGGTGAGGGCGTCGTTGGTGCAGGTGTAGTAGTCGCTGTAGACGAGCTTCGCGGCGAAGCCGGCGGCGACGAGGGTGATGGCGAGGGCGGCGGTGACGAGGCCGCTGATGGCGGCCGTGGTCTGGGGGCGGCCGGTCTGGGCCGGCGCGGGGGTGTTCGGGTCGGGGGCGCGGGCCGGCTGGGCGCGCAGGGCGCTGATGGACCAGTACAGGGCCAGCGCACCGAGCAGCAGGGCCACGGAGGGCCAGCTGAAGAGGGCGAAGAAGAAGGCCCACATACCGCTCAGCAGGGCGTACCGCGCGCGCCGCTGGGACGGGTCGGTCGGGTCCCAGCGCATACCGGTACCGGGGCCGCCGCCCTGCCCCTCGGGGCCGTTGCCCGGGCCGCCACCGCCCGGACGCTCGCCGAAGCTGCCGGGGGAGCGGCCTGGCTGGCGGTCGCTCCACTGACTGCCCCAGGGGGTGTCACCGGAGCCCTGGCCCTGGTCCGGGCCTTGTCCCTGACCCTGGCCCTGGGCCGGGTCGCCCCCTCCCTGCGGCTGCCGCGGCTGCCAGGGGCGGTCCGGCGAACCCTCCGGAGGCGGGGCGAACGGGTTGTCGTCCTGCGTGCCCTGCGGTGTGCCGCCCTGTCCGGTGCCGTCCTTGCCGCCCGAGGGGGTGTTGTCGGACGACGCGTCCGGAGGCGAGGCGGGGCGCTCCCGCAGCAGCACGCCGCTGCGCTCCCCTCCCTGTGAGGACTGCGGGGGGAGCGTGAGGAGTCGCAGACTGCGGTCCGGCATCAAGTGAGCGTCTTCCCCTAGGTGATTCGGCTGTGTGGCCTGTCTGGTGCGAGCTGACACTCGGGAAACGCACCGCACGTCGACCGCGTTCCCGAGTTCGCTCGTCCCAGACGCTACCTTCCGGCCACGCCCCCGTCCCGTGGGGGCCGTCCGGTGTGCCGGTATCGTTGCTGACGGTCGGCCGCTTCGTAGACTTCCCCGTATCCCGGGGCGCGAAGCATTCGTATGAATGCACAGACGTATGACTGCTGAACGCACAGACGTATGCCTGCGCGGCCACCCGTACACACGCACCCCCGAGAAAGGGCCCCCGCCGTGGCCGCCAAGCCCGTGGCCAAGTCGGCCAAGCGCCTTGTCGTGCTGGTCTCCGGATCCGGTACGAACCTCCAGGCGCTGCTCGACGCCATCGCGACCGTCGGATCCGAGGCCTACGGAGCCGAGATCGTGGCCGTCGGAGCCGACCGCGACGGCATCGAGGGGCTCGCGCGGGCCGAACGGGCCGGACTGCCGACCTTCGTGTGCAAGGTCAGGGACCACGGGAGCCGCGAGGAGTGGGACGCGGCGCTCGCCGAGGCGACCGCCGCCCACGAGCCGGACCTCGTCGTCTCCGCCGGGTTCATGAAGATCGTGGGCAAGGAGTTCCTCGCGCGCTTCGGCGGGCGGTTCGTGAACACCCACCCCGCGCTCCTGCCCAGCTTTCCCGGCGCCCACGGGGTCCGCGACGCGCTCGCGTACGGAGCCAGGGTCACCGGCTGCACCGTCCACTTCGTCGACGACGGCGTCGACACCGGACCGATCATCGCCCAGGGCGTGGTGGAGATCCGGGACGAGGACGACGAGAGCGCTCTGCACGAGCGCATCAAGGAAGTCGAGCGAAGACTGCTCGTCGAGGTCGTGGGGCGGCTCGCCCGCAACGGCTATCGCATTGAGGGACGAAAGGTAGTTATCCAGTGACCGCCGAGAGCAACAAGCGGGCCATTCGACGGGCGCTCGTCAGCGTCTACGACAAGACCGGCCTCGAAGACCTCGCGCGCGGCCTGCACGAGGCGGGCGTGGAGCTCGTCTCCACCGGGTCCACCGCCGGCCGTATCGCCGCCGCGGGCGTCCCCGTCACCAAGGTCGAGGAGCTCACCGGCTTCCCCGAGTGCCTGGACGGCCGCGTCAAGACGCTCCACCCCAAGGTGCACGCCGGCATCCTCGCGGACCTCCGCCTGGAGGACCACCGCAACCAGCTCGCCGAGCTGGGCGTGGAGCCCTTCGACCTGGTCGTGGTCAACCTCTACCCGTTCCGCGAGACCGTCGCGTCGGGCGCCACACCGGACGAGTGTGTCGAGCAGATCGACATCGGCGGCCCCTCGATGGTCCGCGCCGCCGCCAAGAACCACCCCTCGGTCGCGGTGGTCACCAGCCCCGCCCGGTACGCGGACGTCCTGGCCGCCGTACCGGACGGCGGATTCGACCTCGCCACCCGCAAGCGGCTGGCCGCCGAGGCCTTCCGGCACACGGCCGAGTACGACATCGCGGTCTCCACCTGGTTCGCCTCCGCCTACGCGCCGGCCGACGACTCTCCGTTCCCCTCCTTCCTCGCCACCACCCTGGAGCGCGCGCACACCCTGCGCTACGGCGAGAACCCGCACCAGCCCGCCGCCCTCTACACGGCGGGCACCGGTGGCCTGGCGGAGGCCGAGCAGCTGCACGGCAAGGAGATGTCGTTCAACAACTACGCGGACACGGACGCCGCCCGCCGTGCCGCCTACGACCACGCCGAGCCCGCCGTCGCGATCATCAAGCACGCCAACCCGTGCGGCATCGCGGTGGGCGCGGACGTCGCCGAGGCGCACCGCAAGGCGCACGCCTGTGACCCGCTGTCGGCGTTCGGCGGTGTGATCGCCGTCAACCGCCCGGTGTCGAAGGAGATGGCCGAGCAGGTAGCGGAGATCTTCACCGAGGTCATCGTGGCCCCGGACTACGAGGAGGGCGCGCTGGAGGCCCTCGCGAAGAAGAAGAACATCCGCGTGCTGCGCGTCCCGGACGGCCTCGGCCACCCCATCGACGTCAAGCCGATCGACGGCGGCGCCCTCCTCCAGATCACCGACCGCCTCCAGGCCGAGGGCGACGACCCGGCCAACTGGACGCTCGCGACGGGTGAGGCGCTGAGCGCCGAGGAGCTGGCGGACCTCTCCTTCGCCTGGAAGGCCTGCCGCGCGGTCAAGTCCAACGCGATCCTCCTCGCCAAGGACGGCGCCTCGGTCGGCGTGGGCATGGGCCAGGTCAACCGGGTGGACTCCGCGAAGCTGGCCGTGGACCGTGCGGGCGCCGAGCGTGCCGCCGGTTCCTACGCCGCCTCCGACGCCTTCTTCCCCTTCCCCGACGGTCTGGAGATCCTCGTCGAGGCCGGCGTGAAGGCGGTCGTCCAGCCCGGTGGTTCGGTCCGTGACGAGCTGGTCGTCGAGGCCGCGAAGAAGGCCGGCGTCACGATGTACTTCACCGGGACGCGGCACTTCTTCCACTGAGCCGTGACCGTTTCCACCGAGCCGTGATCGTGAGCGGGCCCCCGGGTGCACACCTGGGGGCCCGCCCCGTTCACGGCTCTGTCCTGCCGCCTACGTCGAACTGCGCAGCGCCGCCCAGGTCTTGGCGCCCACGTCCCCGTCGACCACCAGCCCCTTGTCGCCCTGGAACAGCTTCACCGCGGAGACCGTGTCCGCGCCGAACTGCCCGTCCACGCCCGAGCCGCCGACGCTGTAGCCGCGCTGGGTGAGCATGCACTGGACCTGGACGACGCGTTGGCCCTTGTCGCCCCGGGTGGTGAGTTCGGTGCCGGAGTAGTAGGTGCACTGGGAGATCCAGGGCGGGGTGGCGGGCTTGGTCGCGGTCTTGGTGGGGGTGGGGCTGGGGGCGCTGCCGCCGCCGTTGCCGGTCGTGGCGGTGGGGTCGGGATCGGGGGTGACCCGTTCCCCGCCCGCTCCGGACGAACCGCCGTCCGCGCCGGGCGACTCGTCGTCCTTCGCCTTCTCCTCGCCCGTCTCCTTTCCTCCCGTCCCCTTCTTCTCCTTCTTGTTCTCCGCCGCCTTGCTCGGGGAGGCGGTGGGCAGGACCGAGGCCGCCGCGCCGTCGGGCGTGTTGTGGGCGGAGGCCGTGGGGGAGCCGGAGGCCGTGTCGGCGGGGGAGGGGCGGGTGAGCAGGAAGGCGCCCGCGGCCACGGCGACCACGGCGATGCCCGCCGCGACGGCCAGATACGCCTTCCTCCGGGGACGCCGACCGCCGCCCTCGTCGGCCGGGAGAGGCGTGAGGGGCGTGACGGGGGCGTACGGGCCGACGGGCGTGGGCATGCCGCCGTACTGCCCGGGCGGTGTGGGTGTGCCGGCGGGCGGCCCCGCCGGTGTGGGCGACCCGCCGTACGGTCCGGCCGGGGTGGAGCCGCCCGCGTACGCACCGGGCGGGGGCGGACCGAACCCCGGCCCGGACCCGGCGGCCCCCGTCCGCTCCAGCGCGGCACGGAAGTGGTCGGTCTGCTGTGCGGAGGCGTTCTCCAGGAGGGCGGAGCCCTGGCGCCGGTCGTGGAGGCGGGCGGCGAGGGGCTCGTGCCAGGCGGGGGCGGGCCCGTGCCCGGCGGCCGTGGCGGCCTCGGTCAGCTGGTGCGGGGTGGGGCGGGCGGCCGGGTCCTTGGCGAGGCAGGCGGACAGCAGAGTGGCCAACGCGGGGTGCACGGCCGCGAGTTCGTCCATGACCTGCGGCCTGGGCTCCTCGAAGGCGACCCGGTGCATGACGTCGACGCCGGTGCCGTCGCCGAACGGGGCGTGCCCGGTGGCGGCGTAGACGATCGAGCTCGCGAGCGAGAACATGTCGGAGGCGGTGTCGCAGCGGCCCTCGCGCAGATACTCCGGCGACATGAAGGCGGGGGTGCCGACCCGGCTGCCCGTGCCGGTGATCGCGCTGCTGTCGGCGGCCTGCGAGATCCCGAAGTCGATGACATGCGCGCCCTGGGGGGACAGGACGACGTTCGACGGCTTGAGGTCCCGGTGCACGACCCCCGCGGCGGCCAGTGCCGCCAGTGCCTGTCCGAGCTCGCCCACCAGCCGCCACACGCCCGCCGGTTCCAGCGGCCCGCACTCCTTCACCGCGTCGGCGAGGTTCAGGCCCGGCAGGTACTGCGTCGCCATCCACAGCAGCTCGCCCTCGAACCCGCTCCCCAGCAACTCCGGGGTGTGCGGTGTCCGGACCCGCCCGTGCACCGCCGCCTCCCGCTCGAACCGCCGCCTGAACTGCGGGTCCTCGGCGTACTCGGGCCGGATCACCTTCACCGCCGCGAGCCCCGGCCGGTCGTCGGCGGGCCGGGCGAGGAAGACCCGCCCCATACCGCCGCTGCCGAGCCGCCCGAGCGGGAGGTACGGCCCGATGCGGGCGGGGTCGGCGGGTTGCAGGGGCGTGGCGCCCGTCTGCCTCAGGGCGGCGCCACCGGCGGCCGCTGTGTACGACGGTGGCGTGGACCGCCACTGGTCCGTCATGGGTCCCCCGTGGTGCTGTGCTTCCGCAACGTACAGATGTGCCGGGCAAGTTGGTGCGAGGCTACCGTGCCGGGACGGGGGAGATCCCGGAGGCTCCTGAGACGTGCGGACACTGTGACGCGGTGACGTCGAACGGTCCGCGGCCCGCGGCCCGTCGTGGTGAACCGGCGGGCCGTCGGGTCGGCGTGCCGTCAGGCGGTCCCGGAGCGGGCGTGCTTCAGCGCCCGGTCCCTGGCCTGGCGGTGGGCCTTGATCTCCGCTTCCCAGTCGCCCCGGAGGGTCTTCTCCGCCCGCTGCTGCCCCGCGGCCACCGCCTGGTGCAGCCGCGCCCGCTGCTGGCAGGCGACATCGGCCCGGGCTACGGCGAGTTCGGCCCGCCCGGTCTCCCGCAGGGCCTCGGAGTCCCCCGCGGCCTTCTCCACGCGCTCCTGGATCTCCTGGCGCGGCTCGCCCAGCGCGCGGTAGGGGTGCCCCTCCTCCGCCATGCACGTGGCCCATTTCCGCTCGGCGGTCCGAAAGGCGGCGCCGCGCAGGGTGGCCGTCACCACCTGGTTGCCGACTCCTTCCAGGGCCCGGAAACGTTCGGTCCACGGCTTGCCGTAGACGGAACGGAAACCGGTCTCGACGCAGGCACCGGGGTCGTAGGAGAGGGTCACCCCGTCGGGCCGCTTCACCTTGCGGTGGCGGTCGGGTGTCCCCACCAGCGCCTCGTGCCACTGGCGTTGCCGGGTCTCGGACAGCCGCTGGAGGATCTCGTCGTTGGGATCACCGGCCGGCGGGCCCAGCCGCTGGGCCGTGATGCCGTAGCCGTCGTCGGTGGCGCGGTCCGGCTGGAGCAGGCCGTAGGGGTTGTCCTCCACCAGCCGCCAGGGATCGCGCGCCGGTATGACGTGGTACTCGAAGCCGCGCTCGTGCATGCAGTCGCGCACCGCCGCCTCCTCCGCGTCGTGCAGCAGGGCGGCGTTCGCGGGCGGTGCGTACAGCACGCCGGACAGGGGTCTGGGGTCCGGCAGGGCGGCCGGGGCCTCGTGGCCGGATGCACCGCATCCGGCCACGAGGAGAGCCGTGGCCGCCAGCCACAGCAGTCTGCGCACAGAGATCAGCACACCCAGGTGTTGGAGGCGATGCCGTAGCGGAACTGGCCGTTGTTCCAGGTGTGGGTGTCGTAGATGGCGTTGCCGCGGTGCAGGAGGGCGGAGCTGCCCTCCCGGTTCAGCAGCGTCCAGATGCGGACGTCGCAGGAGTTGCCGTTGTTGTACGCCGAGCGGGCGTTGTTGAACTTGTTGTACTGCCGCAGGTCGGAGTTGTTGCCGAAGACCTGCCCGGGGGTGCCGCCCCCGTTGGCGTTCAGGTAGGCACACAGTGCCCCGCCGTCGCAGTCGGACCAGGCGGCCTGCGCCGGTGCCGCCATGGCCCCCACCCCGAGACCGGCGAGCACGGTGGCCCCGGCGAGCACTGCCGCCTTCGTACGGATCGCCTTGATACGGCTCATACGATGTCCCCTCCAGTGCGTCGGCGCCGCCTCGTGGTGGCGCCGGGAACACAGTGGCGGGACGGGTCGGCGAGGGGTACCTGGAAAGTTACAGGTACCCGTCAAGTCCGGTGTGCGGCAGGGTCGTGGGCGCGCCCACGACCACCCGTACGCTGCGCGCCCGGGCCTTCGCGCTCTCGGGCAGCCAGGCGATCAGACCTCGTCCGCCTTGCGCAGCGCGCTCCAGGTCGCCGCGTTCACGATGCCGTCCGCGACCAGTCCCTCGCGTTGCTGGAAGGTGACGACGGCGTCCTGGGTCAGGGGGCCGAAGTCGCCGTCGATCTCGCCGACCTCGGGGATCTTGTGGAGGTATCTGAGCAGGCACTGGACCTCGAGGACCTGGTTGCCGCCGTCGCCGCGTTTGACGGTGAAGTCCCACGTGGTGTGCCAGTTGGCGGTGTAGCCGCGGCCGTGGTCGGGGTCCTCGTAGACGGCGGGCTTCTCGCAGGTCGGAGGTGCCGAGGCCACCGGGCTCTCGTCCCGCAGGGTGTACGTCAGGGTGGCCGCCGCGCCCAGCGAGGCGGCCGCGAGAGCCGCGACGAGGACGGGGCGTATCCAGCGCCGGGGGCGCAGGCGGGGCAGGCGGGCCGAGGGGGAGGCCCCGGCGGCCTGCTCGACCTGTCGGAGCAGGGGCTCGGTGCCGATGCGTTCGGGGTGGGTGGGGGAGAGACAGGCGGTGATGATCTGCCGCCAGGGGGCGGGCAGTTCGGGGGAGAGCCGCAGCTCCTCGGTGCCGCGCGCGTAGCGCATGGCCGCGTCGCAGCGGGCATCCGTGGTGGCGCCCGGCAGCGGGAAGGTGTCCGTCAGGACGACGTGGGCGAGGACGCCGAAGGCCCAGATGTCGGCGGAGGGCCGCACCCGGGTGCCCCGCTCGTCGATCTCGGGCCACAGCAGTTCGGGCGGGGTGTAGTCCGGGGTGGCGAAGGCGGGCGCGTAGGCGTGGGTGCCCTCCATCTCGGCGGCCATGTTGAAGTCGGCGAGCCGGGCCGAACCGTCCTTCATCAGCAGCACGTTGGCGGGCTTCAGATCGCCGTGCACCCAGCCCGCGTGGTGCAGCTGGTGCAGCCCCTCGCAGATCTGGGCGAGCAGTGCGGGGCCCGCCGCCGGCTTCGGCTCGTGCTCCAGTACGGCGTGCAGGGAGCCCTCGGCCTTCTCCAGCACGAGGACCGTGGCGCCGTCGAGTTCCGGGTGGGCCGGGTCGTCGACCGTCAGGGTGTCGTACATCCGGATCAGGCGGGGCGCGCGCAGGCGGCCCAGCAACTCCACCTCGCGCTCGGCCAGTTCGCGCAGATGGTGCAGCCGGCGCGGGGTCTGGGTGCCGGTGGGCAGGAACTTCAGCGCCGCGTGACGCGGCTCGTCCGGTACGTCGTCGCGGGTGTTCCGGGCCGCGTAGACGGTGGCGAACGCCCCGGACGCGAGCGGCGCGCGAACCTCCCAGTGGCCGACCCGGTAGCCCTTGGGGACCGGGACGACGTACGACTGCCCGGTCATCGCACGGCCTCGTCGGCGGTCGCGGCGAGCACCGTCAGATCGTCCTCGCGGACCAGGTCGAAGCGGAGCGCGAGCGAGACCAGGGACTCCTTCTTGCCGTTGGCGCGCTGTCCGGGCTCCGCGGTGTCCGGTCCGGGCCTGAGGCGCAGCTTGACGGCGAGATAGTCGATGTTCCAGTAGACGGCGGAACGGGTGACCTTGGGCCACGTGGGGCGCAGCCGCTCGACGAGCTGCTCGACCGCGGGCAGCGGGGCGTGCGGCTCGCCGCGCAGGCGGGGTTCGCACAGGGCGGTCAGGACCGAGAAGTACCGCTTGGTGCGGTCGAGGGTGAACGCGGGCGCGGTCAGGGCGCCGGAGAGCCCCTGCCGGGCGACGCTGCGGAAGGTGTGGCGCGGCGCCCAGACGTCGAAGGCGAGCAGGTCGCCCGCGGCCGGCAGGACGACCCGCGAGAACTCGAAGGGCACCGGCGCGTCCAGGCGCCCCGGCCCGATCTTGATGTGCTCGCCCGCGCCCTCCGGGTTCTCCACGACGTAGGTCTGATGTTCGCTGAGGTTGCTCAGCAGCCAGAAGTTGTGGTGTGCGGCGATCTCGCCCGCGACGCGCGGTACGCCTTCGTGCGCGATCGTGAGTCCCTCACCCGCCTGGGCTCTGCCGAACGTGAGGCGTTCGCCCGCGGCGATCCTGAGCTGCCCCTCCGCGCTGCCGCACGAGGGTGGCACGACGATGACGCTGTACATGGAGTTTCCCCCTCCTCCCACGCCATGGGGGAGCTCCCCCAGTCGACCAACGGCAGAGTAAGGGGAGCCTTGTTGCAATGGCGAAGCTTTCCGATGTGTCGGCGGGGCGCCGAGGGACCTCGATGCCCCGAAGCGGTACCTCAGACCTGTGAGGGTCACTTCCTGGCGGGTGGCGTGTACTCCTTGAGGTAGTGGGCGACGCGGGCGGCGTAGTCGTGGACGTTCGGGGGAACGCCGCCCGCGGCGTTCACCTTCTTGGTCGAGGTGCGGTAGGCGGCGGCCAGCAGGACGCGTCGGTCGCCGGACAGGCCGGTGGTCTCCAGGCGCGGTTCCATGAAGCAGAGGTAGCGGCCGACGGCGGGGATGGACTCGGCGGGGGTGAGCGGCGGCCTCGGGGTCGCCTCGGCCGGGGCGCCGTCCGCGCGCATGTACCAGCGCAGGATGCTCGGGGTCCAGCGGGCGATGCCGTACTCGCCCGCGTCGGGATCGGACAGGTCGGGGTCGAAGTTGCTCTCCGCCTTCAGGATCGCGGCGATCAGCGCCGGGGTGACCTCCGCCTGGGAGCAGTCGTGGGCGGAGTCGACGATCAGCTGCCGGTACCGCACCGGAACACCCTTGTCCGTACGGAGTTCGGCGGCGCCGTAGGCGGCCGCGGCGGCCTGCCCGCTTCCGGATCCGGCCGGGTCCTCGCCGTCCGAGCCGGACGCGGTCCAGGCGCTGATGCCGTAGCCGAGGACGGCCACGGTGACCGTCGCGGACACCGCGGCCACCATCGTCGTACGGCGGGAGCGGCGGTGCGGGAGCAGGGTGCGGGGCAGCCGGGGGGAGCGGCCGGTGCCGGCGGCTGCCTCCACCTGTCTCAGCAGTTCGTCGGTGGTGACGCGGTCGGCGTGCGTACGGGCCAGGCAGCGGCGCACGATCTCCCGCCAGGCGGCGGGCAGTTCGGGCGACAGCCGCAGCTCGTCGGTGCCGCGGGCGTACGCGGCGGCCGCGTCCCGGCGGGCGGTCGGGGTGCCGCCGGGCAGCGGGAAGGAGTCGGTGAGGACGAGGTGGGCGAGGACGCCGAAGGCCCAGATGTCGGACGAGGGGCGGATCCGGCGCCCGCGTTCGCCGATCTCCGACCACAGCAGTTCGGGCGGGGTGTAGTCCGGGGTGGAGAACGCCGGCGTGTAGGCGTGGGTGCCCTCCATCTCGGCGGCCATGTTGAAGTCGGCGAGCCGGGCCGAACCGTCCTTCATCAGCAGCACATTGGCCGGTTTCAGATCCCCGTGCACCCAGCCCGCCCGGTGCAGCTGGGCCAGCCCCTCGCAGATCTGCGCGAGGAGCGCGGCGCCCCCGGAGGGCCGGGGCGCGTCGGTGAGCAGGGCGGACAGCGACCGCTGCGCCTTCTCCAGGACGAGGACCGTGGCGCCGTCCAACTCGGGGCGCCCGGGATCGTCGACCGTGATGCTGTCGTACATCCGGATCAGGCGGGGCCGCTTGAGCCGGCGGTACAGCTCGACCTCCCGGTCGATCAGCTCGCGCAGGTGGGCCAGCTGGCGCGGGGTGCCGGTGCCGGTCGGCAGGAACTTCAGGGCCGCGGTGCGCGGCAGTTCCACGCCGTCGTCGGCGACGGTGTCCTCGGTGCGTCTGGCCTCGTAGACGCTGCCGAACGCGCCCGTCGCGATCGGCTCGCGCACCTCCCAGACGCCGACCCGGTAGCCGCGCGGCACCGGAACGGCGAACGGCTCGGTCATCGTGTCCCCCGGGTGGCCGGGGCCGCGAGCACGACGAGGTCGTCCTCGCGGACCAGGTCGAAGCGGAGCGCCAGGGACACCAGGGACTCCTTCTTGCCGTTGAGCCGCGGTCCCGTGTCCGCGGTGTCCGGGCCGGGCTTGAGGCGCAGCTTCACGGCCAGGTAGTCGATGTTCCACTGCACGGACGTGCGGGACGCGGCCGGCCAGGCCGGCCGCAGCCGTTCCACGACCTGCTCGACGGTGGGCAGGGGGGCGTGCGGCTCCCCGCGCAGCCGCGGTTCGCAGAGCGCGGCGAGGACCGCGAAGTAGCGTTTCGTACGGTCCACCGAGAAGGCCGGTGTGGTGGTGTCCCCGTCCAGGCTCTCCTCGCCGCGCAGATAGTCGTGGCGTGGCGCCCACACCTCGATCGGCAGCAGGTCGCCCGCGGCGGGCAGCACGATCCGCGAGAACTCGAAGGGCACCGGCGCGTCCAGGCGCCCCGGTCCCACCTTGATGTGCTCGCCCGCGCCCTCCGGGTTCTCCACGACGTACGTCTGTCCGCCGGAGAGGTTGCTGAGAGTCCAGAAGGCGCCCTGCGCGCTGATCACGCCCGCTCTGCGGGAGACCCCGTCATGCGGCACGATCAGGTCGTTGGCGTCGCGGGTGGAACGGCCGAAGATCAGCCGCTCGCCGGGCGCCAGTCGTCGTTGGGTCCGGTTCGGGTCGTCCTCCGTGGTCGGCGGAGGTACCACGATGATGCTGTACAAGGTGCGTCTCCCCGTGCCTGACGGCTACACGGGTCAGAGTAGGGCCGCCGCACCAGGGCCGTGTCCCCCTCGTGCGGGTGAGACACGGCCCTTGGGCGGGAATGGCGCGAACTGTTCCGTCGCGAGGAGGCGCTCAGTAGCGGGCGCGGTTGAACCAGGCCTTGCCGTTGGCGTTGCCCGCGAAGACGGCGATCAGGATGCCGAGCACCAGGTGGACGATGCCCACCAGGGTGAACGGGTAGATGCCGAGGACCGCGGTGAGGATGCCGAAGACCAGGATGGTGACGCGGGTGCCGTTGGTGCCGCTGGTGAACTTCGTCGCCAGGATCGCCGCCCATACCAGCCATGCCAGCGCGAAGACCGCGAAGCCCCACAGCACGCCGGTCGGGTAGTCGGCGAAGGCCTCGAACTGGGCGTCGTCCTTGGCCTTGTCGATGGCCACGGCGCTGAAGGCGAACACGATCGCGCCGATGACCTGGAGGCCGACGATCACCCACAGCAGGATGCGGGCCGTGTTCACGGTGCCCGGCATCTGCGTCATCGGGGCGCCGCCGCCGTAGGACTGCTGCACCGGCGGGGCCTGCGGGTAGCCGTAGCCGGGCGCCTGGGGCTGCTGCTGCGGGTAGCCGTAGCCCTGCTGGGGCTGCTGCGGCGGCTGCTGGGGCTGGCCCTGAGGGCTGCCGTAGGGGTTGTTCGGGTCGCCGTAACTCATGGCGGTGTTTCCTCCGTTGATTCCAAGTGCGGGGACATCACGCGCGGCACCGTACGGAGGAAAGGTTCAGAAGCGGTTGTCCCCCCGATGAGCTGCCCGCGGCACTGTGCGTGCCATCGTTCTTCACGCTCGTCCGGGTTGTCCAGCGGCATTCGTCATGCGTTGTGCAAGTGCAACCTCGCCGATCATGGGGTACCCGGATTGGAACCGGGACCCGGTCATCCGGGAGGATGGGGAACATGACCGCCCAGATTCTCGATGGCAAGGCCACCGCAGCCGCGATCAAGTCCGATCTGACCGCCCGCGTGGCGGCGCTGAAGGAGAAGGGCGTCACGCCCGGCCTCGGCACGATCCTCGTCGGGGAGGACCCCGGCAGCCAGAAGTACGTCGCCGGCAAGCACCGCGACTGCGCCGAGGTCGGCATCGCCTCCATCCAGCGCGAGCTGCCCGCCACGGCGACCCAGGAGGAGATCGAGGCGCTGGTCCGCGAACTGAACGAGGACCCCGCCTGCACCGGTTACATCGTCCAGCTGCCGCTGCCCAAGGGCATCGACGAGAACCGGATCCTGGAGCTCATGGACCCGGACAAGGACGCCGACGGCCTGCACCCGATGAACCTCGGCCGCCTCGTCCTCAACGAGCCGGCCCCGCTGCCCTGCACCCCGAACGGCGTCCTCACCCTGCTGCGCCGCTACGGCGTGGAGATCAAGGGCGCCGAGGTCGTGGTCGTCGGCCGTGGCGTGACCATCGGCCGGTCGATGCCGCTGCTGCTCACCCGGCGCAGCGAGAACGCGACCGTGACCCAGTGCCACACCGGCACCCGTGACCTGTCCGCCCACCTCAAGCGCGCCGACATCATCGTCGCCGCCGCCGGTTCGGCCCATCTGATCCGCGCCGAGGACGTCAAGCCGGGCGCGGCCGTCCTCGACGTCGGCGTCTCGCGCAACGCCGAGGGCAGGATCGTCGGGGACGTCCACCCGGACGTCGCCGAGGTGGCCGCGTGGATCTCCCCGAACCCGGGCGGTGTCGGACCGATGACCCGGGCCCAGCTGCTCGTCAACGTGGTCGAGGCGGCGGAGCGCGGTGTCGGCTGAGACGAGGCCCGAGAAGGGCGACGAGGCGGTGGAGCCGGTGGAGTCGGCGGAGAGCGCCGGGTCCGCGGGCTCCGGCGCCGCTGTCGAGGACATCGGGGCCGTGGAGGACATCGAGGTCCGTGACCCCGTCAGCGCTCCCGACGCCGAGGGGAAGCCGCGCCGGACGACCCGCCGCTTCCCGCTGTTCACCAGGGACACCGCGCGTCCCGAGGGCGGTGGCCGGGCCGCGCCGAGCGACGCCCCCGCGCCCGCCCGGCAGTGGCCGGTTCTCGCGGTCCTGGGCCTGGTCGCCCTCGGCCTGCTGCTGAGCGCCCTGGACCGGTTCCGGATCGGCACCCTGCTGATCGGCGTCGCGCTGCTGCTCGGCGGGGTGCTGCGCTGGATCCTGCCGGACGTCGGCATGCTCGCCGTACGCTCCCGCTTCACCGACATGGTCACCTACGGCGTGCTCGGCCTCTCGATCGCGCTGCTGGCGATGATGGTGCAGCCGGACCCGTGGCTGGTGATCCCGTTCCTCAAGGACACCCTGCACTTCACGGTCAGCACCTGAGCACCTCGCACAGTCGTGCGACGGCGGCCCGTCCTCTCCCCCGAGCAAGGACGGGCCGCCGCCGTGCTTCCACCCTCCTGCACGGGGAAGCGGCTGTTCAACGGCTGTCCGTCCGCTGTGGCACGGAGGTGACCGTTCCGCTACGGTGTCCGCGCTCCGCGACAGGGTGTGATCAGGAAGGGAACCGATCACCGCTCTCGTGTCGTCCCTCGTTCGGGCCGGTCGAACCGACCATGAACCAGGACATGAGGGACGCCGTGGAGGTGGGTGATGGGCGGCTGGCAGCCGTTGCCGGACGATCTGCCGCCGGAGGTGCGGCACTTCGTGGAACAGCTGCGGCTCCTGAAGGACCGCACGGGGCTCAGCCTGGTCGCGCTCGGCGCCCGCACCGCCTACAGCAAGTCCTCCTGGCACCGCTATCTCAACGCCGGCCAGCCGCCGCCCCGCCAGGCGGTCGCCGCGCTGTGCCGGATCGCCGGTCTCGCCGACACCGAGGCCGAACGCTTCACCGTCCGCTGGGAGATGGCCGTCCAGGCCTGGCCGCGCCCGGCGACGGTGCCCGCGGGCGGCGATGACGGCGGCCATGGCGGCAGGACGGGGGAGGAGTACGAGGACGATCCCACCCTGCCGTGGTGGGACACGCCTCCCGAGGAGAACGCCCGGGGCAGGAGCCGGTGGCTGCTGTGGACCGCCGTGCTGCTGCTCCTGCTCACCGCCCTGGTCGGTGTCGTCGGAACCGTTGCCTTTGGGTGAGCCGGGCACTGCCGTGACGGGCGTTATTTCCGGTGTGTGGTACCTGTGTCGATGTGTTGACAAGTTCGCGGATTTGACACGAAGCCGTTCGATATCGCAACTAGCGTGGGCTTTCTGCCGACGGACCACTGGACCTCGACCGGGCGGGCGTGCAACGGTGCATCCCCGCGGCCACGTTGCTCCCGTGCGCCCCCACCCCGGGAACTGAGATCCTGAATGAGCGCATCCCTGTGGGTAGCCACAACGGGACTCGGCAGAGGTACCACGCACGGCGAGACAGCGGGGACACGCGCGAAATACCAGCACTACCGGGGGGAAGAGGGGGGAAGCAATGCCTCGTTGGAGGGCCTTGCCGGACGAGCTCGATCCGCAGGTCAGGGAGTTCGCGAGCCAGCTCCGTCGGCTCGTGGACCGCAGCGGCCTCAGTATCGCGGCGGTGGCGGACCGTACCGGCTACAGCAAGACGTCCTGGGACAGATATCTCAACGGCCGGCTCCTCGCGCCCAAGGGCGCGATCGTGGCGCTGGCCGAGGTCACCGGCACCAATCCGATTCACCTGACCACGATGTGGGAGCTCGCCGAGCGCGCCTGGAGCCGCTCGGAGATGCGCCACGACATGACCATGGAGGCCATCAGGATCTCCCAGGCGCGCGCCGCGCTCGGTGAGTTCGGCGCGCCGCCCGCGGGCGCCAAGGGAAGCAGGACGGCCCGCAAGGGCGGCAGTGTCACGGCCACACCGGGCATCGCCGGACCGGCCGGGGTGGCCCCGACGGTGCCGCCGCAGCCGGCGGCACCCGATGTGCGGGACTCGTCGGGTTCGGCGGGCTCGGTGCGGTCCTCGGGTACCGGTGGCCCGGCGGGTTCCGCGGGGGGCACGCAGAGCTCCGAAGGCTCCTCGGGAAGCTCCTCGGGCCCCAATTCGTGGGGCATGGCGGGCTACCGGGGACCGGCGTCCTCCGGTGGGCGTACGACGGGGACTCCGCCGTCCTCGCCGACATCCTCGGCGTTTCCGTCCACCTCCTCGTCGGCGCCCTCGGCCGAGGGCGCCGACCGGGTGCCGGCGCCGGCGGCTCCGTACGGCGAACCTCCGCAGGGGCCCCGTCCCGGCGGTGACCGGTCCGGCGGGTCCGGGGGCAGGCGGCGGCTGACGATGTTCCTCGCGGGTCTCGTCGGCGTGGCCGTCCTGGTCGCGGCAGCCTTCTTCCTCATGGACCTGGGCGGGAAGGACAAGAAGGACGCCGCCGCTCCGTCGCCCTCGCCGACCGTCAGCGCCGACCAGAACCTGCCCGACGGCGTGAAGTGCAGCGGTGCCTCCTGCACCGGCAAGGACGCCGAGAGCATGGGGTGCAGCGGGGACCTCGTCACCACCGCCAAGACCGCGACCGTCGGCGCGACCGTCGTCGAGGTGCGCTACAGCGAGACCTGCGGCGCGGCCTGGGGCCGGATCACACAGGCCGCGCAGGGCGACGCGGTGACGGTGACCGCGGGGACCGCCAAGGAGCAGAAGGGGCAGATCGGGGTGGCCGGGGACACCATCGCGTACACGCCGATGGTCGCCGTGAAGGACGCGGGAGAGGCGAAGGCCTGCGTGACGCTGGCCTCGGGGCAGGAGGGCTGCACGAAGTAGCGGGAAAAGAATTCGGTTCGGACGCGCATGCCCGTCCGGATCGGGGGCACGCGAACCGTACCCCCACGGGAGTCCGGATACCGGTACCCCCATACGGCGGCCGCCTTCGTCCCCCCTCTCCCGGACGGGCGGCCGCCTCTTCTTTGTTCTGTGTCCGGCGTCCGGTCCCCGGGGGTTTTTCCTCGGGGGCCGGACTCTGTGGGCTGGGCCACATGAACCCGGACGTCCGGGATCCCGGATGCGCGATAGCCTGACCGGTGGATCTCTTGATACCAAGAGATCGATCAAACGTCCGGGGCGGGACGCCCCACCGCCAGCTGTCATACGGAGAACGCCATGACCCGCACTCCCGTGAACGTCACCGTCACCGGCGCGGCCGGCCAGATCGGTTACGCCCTGCTCTTCCGCATCGCCTCCGGCCAGCTGCTCGGCGCGGACGTGCCGGTCAAGCTCCGCCTGCTGGAGATCACCCCGGCGCTGAAGGCCGCCGAGGGCACCGCGATGGAGCTCGACGACTCCGCCTTCCCGCTCCTTCAGGGCATCGACATCACGGACGACCCGAACGTCGCCTTCGACGGCGCCAACGTGGCCCTCCTGGTGGGCGCCCGCCCGCGCACCAAGGGCATGGAGCGCGGTGACCTCCTGGAGGCCAACGGCGGCATCTTCAAGCCGCAGGGCAAGGCCATCAACGACCACGCCGCGGACGACATCAAGGTCCTCGTCGTCGGCAACCCGGCCAACACCAACGCCCTGATCGCCCAGGCCGCCGCTCCGGACGTACCGGCCGAGCGCTTCACCGCGATGACCCGCCTGGACCACAACCGCGCGCTGACCCAGCTGGCGAAGAAGACGGGCACCACAGTCGCCGACATCAAGCGCCTGACCATCTGGGGCAACCACTCCGCCACCCAGTACCCCGACATCTTCCACGCCACGGTGGCCGGCAAGAACGCCGCCGAGGTCGTGAACGACGAGAAGTGGCTGGCCGAGGACTTCATCCCGACCGTCGCCAAGCGCGGCGCCGCGATCATCGAGGCCCGTGGCGCGTCCTCCGCGGCCTCCGCCGCCAACGCCGCCATCGACCACGTGTACACCTGGGTCAACGGCACCGCCGAGGGCGACTGGACCTCCATGGGCATTCCGTCCGACGGTTCCTACGGCGTCCCGGAGGGCCTGATCTCCTCCTTCCCGGTCACCACCAAGGACGGTTCCTACGAGATCGTCCAGGGCCTGGACATCAACGAGTTCTCCCGCGCCCGCATCGACGCCTCGGTGCAGGAGCTGGCGGAGGAGCGCGACGCGGTCCGCGGTCTCGGTCTCCTCTGATCCTCCGGTCCTCCGATCCGGTGATCCGGATCTCCTGAGGTTCTGTCAGGACCCCGCACGGGCCCTGTTCCGGTTTCGGCCGGAGCGGGGCCCGTGCGCTGTCACGGGCGTTTCCCGGCCGTCACGGCGTGAGGCGCTTCTCGAACCAGAAGTCGCCGTAGACATGGTCGACGTACGGATCGATCTCCCGGTAGCCGCACGCCCGGTACATGGCCTGGGCCTCGGTGAGGGTCGCGTGGGTGTCGAGGCGCAGGGTGTCGAGGCCGCGGGCGGCGGCCTCCGTCTCCAGGGCCGTGAGGATCCGGCGGGCCAGGCCCAGGCGGCGGGCGTCCGGGTGGACCCAGACGTGGCGGATCTCGCCGATGCCGGGGCGCAGACGCCGTAGCGCGCCGCAGCCGACGGGGCGGCCCTCCTCGTACGCGACGAAGAAGGCGCCGCGCTGCCCGGAGACCTCCTCGGGCCGTACCAGGTCGGACGTGTCGAAGCCCTCCGGGAAACGGGCGTCGATGTCGGCGGCGTAGGCGTCCAGGCAGGCGCGGGCGTCCGGGGCGGCGCCGTCGACGAGGTCGACGCGGATGGCGGCCAGGCGCAGCAGGCGCCGGACGGTGGCGAGGGCGGCGGTCAGCTCGGTGCGCTGGGCCGGGGCGAGGCCTTCGAGCAGTCCGGCGGCCAGGGCGCCCGCCCGGCGGTTCTGCTCCTTGACCTCGGTGCGGCCGGCCGGGGTCAGCTCCACCCGGCGCAGCCGGTTGTCGTCCGGGTGCACGCTCATCCGGACCATGCCCTGCGCCTGGAGCGTCTTCGCCATCCGGCTCAGATATCCGGCGTCGAGGCCCAGCCGGCCCCGCAGCTCCCGCAGGGACGCCCCGTCACCGATCTCGAACAGCAGCCGGGCCTCACCGAGCGGGCGGTCCTGGCCGAGGTAGTGGTCGTCGAGCGCCCCGATACGGCGGGTGAAGTAGCGGTTGAAGCGGCGCAAGGCCGTCACGTGCTCCGTCGACACTGGCTCCATATTTCTTTGACCTTAGTCAAAGGATGCCGGGGAGTCCACGGGTGTGCACGGCGAGTGAGACCGCCTCGGTATTCCGCTTCCCCGGTCCCACCCGCCCCCCTATGCTGATTGTTTGTCAACAGTGCCTTGCACAAGGGCTTTTGCACGCATCGGGGGAGACGCGTGAGCACTGCACACGTGCCGCAGCAATCACCGTCGGCGGACGCCGGAGCGCCGCCGGCACCACCACATCCGGCCACACCACCGCACGCCAGCGAGGCGACCCGGCTGCTGTGCGCGGGCAGCTACCTGGATTCCGGTTACCGCGACAGGGTCATCGAGGAACTCCACCTCAACGAACAGCGCATTGTCGCGCCCTCGCTCGGCCTCGACGCGGCCCGCGTCCTCGCGCACGCCCTGCGGGCCCGCCGCCAGGAGCTGCTGTGGGCCGGGCTGATCCTCTTCCTGTGGGTGATCGGACTGCCCCTGACCGGCGGTCTGCTCGCCGGGTTCCTCATCCCCAGCCTGCTGCTCGCGCTCGCCGGCTGGATCCGGGGCGGCGCGGCCGACCCGCCGGTCTACCGGCGCCTGCCCGCCTTCCTGGTCCGCTGGTACGGCCGCATCACCTTCGCGATGTTCCTGTTCGTCGCGGGGTTCGTCGCGTTCGACGCGGGCGACGAGGACCCCTACGGCTCCTACGACTCCTCGTACTACGACGACGGCTCCGGCTGGACCGATCTGCTGTTCCCGGACCTCACCGAGTCGGGCGGACTGTTCGAGCCCTGGCGGGCCTGGCTCGCCCTCGGCCTCTTCGCGGTCATCGCCGCCTGTATCGCCGCACAGCGCGGACAGTTCGCCAGGACGATGGACGCCGAACTGTCCCCGGCGCGCTTTTCGGACGCGGCCGGCGACCCGGCGGAGCGGGTCGAGGCGCCGCGGTTCCAGCGGCTGAAGGACCGGATCCGCGTCGAACAGCACGCGCCGCTGGTCATGTACCACGAGGCGCGCCCGTTCTGCGGGGCCGGTGAGGCCTACGAGACCTGGGTGCTCGCCGTCGAACTGCGTCCCGACCCCCTGAAGAAGCAGCAGCCGCTCAGCAACCGCACGGTCCTGGAGCAGATCCGGCCCCTGCTCGAACGGCTGCGCCTGCCCGCCGAGTTCGCCGGTCACACCGTGCGCGACCGGCTGCGCTGGCTGGAGATCGACGAGTGCGTGTTCCTGCCCGCCGAGGGTCTTCGGCGGCGTGAGGAGGCGCCGTACAGTCAGCAGGCCTTCGAGGAGCACCGGGCGCGTGCGGTCGAGGAGGGCGCCGAGAAGCGGCGGCACTTCCTGCGCGTCCGCGTCGGCGGCTGGGAGGAGGAACTGGTCGTCACGGTCTTCGTGCGCATCCACACCCAGGGCCGCATGCTCATGCTGGAGATCGCCCCGCATGTGCTGCTGCCGGTACGCGACGACTTCAAGAACGCCGACCGTACGGCCCACACCTTCCGCCACAACAACGTGTTCGGCAAGGCCGCCTGGGCGGTCGCCCGGGTGCCCGGGTCCGCGGTGCGGTCGCTGGTCACGCTGGGCAAGGGCGCGGCGTACGCCTGGCGGGTGCTGACCGGCGGGTACGCGGGCGCGCTGCCCGACGGGCCGGCCCTGTCGGTGCGGGAGCTGGGCTCGAAGCGCGTCGGGTCCACCTTCCAGGAGATGGACGTCTCCCGCTATCTCAAGAGCGTGCAGGACCGGGTCGCGCACGGGGTCACGACCGCACTGGCCGCGAACGGCTACCAGACCGGTGAGTTCGCCCAGAAGATCGTGAACATCAACGGCGGTATCCACGGCGGCACCTTCGCCTTCGGCGACCAGAACACCGTGTCCTCCTCCACCACCTCCACCACGAACTCGTAAGGGACGCAAGTGCGATGACGACCAACGAGCCC
Source organism: Streptomyces lincolnensis (assembly GCF_001685355.1). Classification (GTDB taxonomy): domain Bacteria; phylum Actinomycetota; class Actinomycetes; order Streptomycetales; family Streptomycetaceae; genus Streptomyces; species Streptomyces lincolnensis. The sequence continues at coordinate 6,191,088 of NZ_CP016438.1, forward strand.
GGCATCAACATCAACGGCGGTATCCACGGCGGCACCTTCGCCTTCGGCGACCAGGCGCACGTCGAGAGCCACCACTACGGCACGGGCGTCCAGCGCGACGCCGCCGCCGAGGAACTGCTCGCCGCCGTACGGGAGTTGCGTGCCGATCTGACCCGGGTGCGGGCCAGTGACGAGACGGCCGCGCTGGACGAGGCGCTCGCCGACACCGAGGACGACCTCACCCGCACCGGCCAGGCCACGCCGTCCCGCCTCGACCGGCTGCGGCGGCTCCTGGAGGACTCCCAGAACGTGGTGACCTTCCTCGCGTCGGCCGGCGCCCTGACCGGCCTGCTGGGCATGTAGGGGGGACGCCATGAGCGGGGGAGTGCGGTACTGGAACGAGGAGACCCAGCGCTGGGAGGACGACGACGGCACCCGGGCCCTGTCGACCCCACCACCGCCCGCCCGGCCGGGCACCGAACCGCCGTCCGACGCGGACGGCCGGCACGGTCCCGCGGCCGGCGGCAGCGGGAGTGGCGGATGGCCCGCGACGCAGGTGTCGGCCGGGGGACCGGCTGTCCGGGATCCGGACGCGCCGGCCGGTGACGGGGTGGGGACCCCGGCGCCTCCGACGCCCCCGGTACCCCCGGCGCACCCGGCGCCCGCCGGTCCGGCCCCCGATGCCGGTGCTGGGGCCTGGCCCCCCGCACCCTGGCCGCCCGGCGATCAGGTGGCCGCGCCCGCACGCGCCGGGGGGATGAGCCGGCGGACCGTGTGGTCCGTGCTGATCGGGGCCGCCGCTGTCGGGGTCGCCGTGAGCCTGGTGCTGACGCTGGTGGTCCGGTCCGGGGACGACAAGAAGGACGACGCCGTGGTGACGGCGAGTTCGTCCCCGGCGGTGGACGTCTCGCGGCAGGGGGACCCGTCCGGGTCCCCGACGCCCACCGAGGAGACCTCCTCGCCCACCCCCACCCCCACCGCGTCCGAAGTCCCCGCGGGATACGAGCCGTTCGAGGACCCCGAGGGCTTCCGAATAGTGCGGCCCGAGGGCTGGACGCGCAGCACCGTCGCGTCGCAGTACGGGATCGCCGTGGTCAACTACCGCAGTGCCGACAGCACCCGGCGGCTCCAGGTGTACCAGGTCGCGGAGGAGTCGCCGGACGCCTCGTTCGACCTGTATCTCTCCGAGGAGACCAGCAAGCCGGCCGGCTTCGAGGAAGTGTCCCTGGACAACCTCGACGACCCCGCCAGCGGGTTCACGGGCTCCCGCCTGGAGTACCTCGCCGACAGCATCAAGGGCGAGCCCGAGGTGGGCACCTGGCACGTCTACGACGAGCGGTTCGTGGCCCAGGACGGGTTCATCTACGCGATCGCGGCGTACGGTCCCGACGCCAACGGCGGTGCGGACGAACTGGAGCTCCTGACCACCGCGTTGGCCGGCTTCTGCGCCCCCTACGCCTGCGACCCGGCGTCCATCGACTGAGTCCGCCGCCGCACCGGGTCACACGCTCCGCAGCTCCTCCTTCAGCTTGCCGACGTCCACGGAGTCGTCGGGCGAGGGAGTCCGCGACGGGACCGGCTTGTCGTAGTCCGTGAAGGACAGCGTCAGGTCGGTCCCGTCGCCCTTCTGTGTGGCGGAGACCAGGCGGTGCGGGGAGTCGGAGGTGACGTACAGGGTGGTCCGGTGGCCGTCCTCCCTGCCGTTGAGCGGGATCACCTTCGTGCCGTCGACCGTCGTCTCCTCGCCCTTCGTCAGCGGGGTCGCCCCGGAGGAGTCGGGTGTGGCGATGTCCTTCTGGAAGGCGTTCAGATCGCAGGTGTCGGCCATGCCCTTGAGCATGGCGTCCTTGGTGGAGCCGTGAATGTAGCGGTTCCTGAACAGCTCGGCGACCGCCTCGCCCTGGCCGCCGGGCACCTGGGACTTCCAGAACGCGGCGTCCGGCTTCATCCACACCTCGTGGCCCCGCTTGACGATCTCGACCTTGCCGCCGTTCGAGCCCATGCGCAGGGTGCCGGCGCAGTTGCCGTCCCGGTCGAGGGCGAGGTCCATCGAGGTCGGCAGGGTCCCGCCGGCGCTGGGGCTGGTGCCGCGGTCGGTGAGCTTCAGATGGACGGACCGGGCGTCGAGGAGGTTGTCCTTCGCCTGTGTCGCGAGCTCCCGCGCGCTCGGCTCGTCGGCGGCGGCCGCCGTGCCCAGGGTGAGCGCGAGCAGCGGGATCGTGCTCACCGCCGTACGGATCACCGCTCTGCCGGTCATGCCGTCACCTCCGCCGCGCACCCTTCTCAGCGTACTTTTCGCCCCATTTGCCCGCATGTTCAGTGACACAGCCCACTTTCGGCCATGGATTGCGCATGCAATCGGAGGGCGGGGGCAGGCGCTCACGGTCCCGCTGAGTCACACGCGTGTGACACAGGGGTACTGAACAGGAACGGAAGGCAATACCGATCATGGCGGACACACCAGGACTCCCGGCAGAACTCCCCGCGCGGAAGACCATCCACGTGGACGGGGAGTGGCGCGCGGCCACCTCCGGTGCCACGCGCGAGATCCTCGACCCCGCGGACGCCCTGCCGTTCGCCCTGGTCGCGGAGGGTGACGAGAAGGACACCGACCTGGCGGTCGCGGCGGCCCGGCGGGCCTTCGACGGCGGCCGGGGCGGCTGGCCGCTCACCCCCGTCGCGGAACGCGCCGCGCTGCTGCGCCGCGTCGCCGATCTCCTCGTACGCGACCGCGAAGAGCTCGGTCTCCTGGAGAGCCGGGACGCGGGCAAGACCGTCGAGGAGGGCCGGGTCGACATCGACTGCGTCGCCGACGCCTTCCGCTACTTCGCCGACCTCGTCGCGGGTGACGCGCCGGGCCGGGTCGTCGACGCGGGCTCACCCGACATCCACAGTGTCGTCGTCCACGAGCCGATCGGGGTCTGCGCGCTCATCACGCCCTGGAACTACCCCCTCCTCCAGGCGAGTTGGAAGATCGCGCCCGCGCTCGCGGCCGGCAACACCTTCGTGGTCAAGCCCAGCGAGATCACCCCGCTGTCGACCGTCGCGCTGATCGACCTGCTGGCCGAGGCCGGGCTGCCCGCCGGCGTCGCGAACATCGTCACCGGTCCCGGCCACTCGGTCGGTGCCCGGCTCTCCGAGCACCCCGACGTCGACCTCGTCTCCTTCACCGGCGGCCTGATCAGCGGCACGAAGGTGGCGCAGGCCGCCGCCCCGACCGTGAAGAAGGTCGCCCTCGAACTCGGCGGCAAGAACCCCAACGTCGTCTTCGCCGACGCCTGCGCCACCGAGGAGGGCTTCGACACCGCCGTCGACCAGGCCCTCAACGCCGCCTTCATCCACAGCGGCCAGGTCTGCTCGGCCGGCGCCCGGCTCATCGTCGAGGAGTCGCTCCGGGAGCGCTTCGTCGCCGAACTCGCCCGCCGGGCCGAGCGGATCCGCCTCGGCCGCGGCACCGCCGACGGCGTCGAGTGCGGCCCGCTCGTCTCCGAGCAGCAGCGCTCCAAGGTCGAGGCGTACGTCGACTCCGCGCTCAAGGAGGGCGCGGTGCTGCGCTCCGGAGGCAAGCGGCCCGAGCCGTCCCCGGAGCGGCCGGAGAACGGCTACTTCTACGAACCGACCGTCCTCGACCACTGCCACCGCGAGATGAGGGTCGTACGCGAAGAGGTCTTCGGACCCGTCCTCACGGTGGAGACCTTCCGCACCGAGGACGAGGCGATCGCCCTCGCCAACGACACCGAGTACGGCCTCGCCGGGGGCGTCTGGAGTGCCGACGCCGGGCGGGCCCGCAGGGTCGCGGGCCGACTGCGCCACGGCACCGTCTGGATCAACGACTTCCACCCCTACCTCCCGCAGGCGGAGTGGGGCGGCTTCGGAAAGAGCGGAGTGGGCCGTGAACTCGGCCCCGCCGGACTCGCCGAGTACCGCGAGACCAAGCACGTCTACCAGAACCTCGCCCCGAAGCCCGTCCGCTGGTTCGCCGGCTGACCCCTCCCCGCCCCCTTTTGCCCCCTGCGTTTTCCTCGCACGCCCCCAGGAGTACCCCCATGCCTGAGCACGAATACGACTATGTCGTGGTCGGCGGCGGCACCGCCGGCTCCGTCATCGCCTCCCGCCTCACCGAGAATCCCGACGTCACCGTCGCCGTCATCGAGGGCGGCCCGAGCGACGTCGGCCGGGACGACGTCCTGACCCTGCGCCGCTGGATGGGCCTGCTCGGCGGCGAACTGGACTACGACTACCCCACCACCGAGCAGCCACGCGGCAACTCCCACATCCGGCACAGCCGCGCCAGGGTCCTCGGCGGCTGCTCCTCGCACAACACCCTCATCGCCTTCAAGCCGCTGCCGTCCGACTGGGACGAGTGGGAGGCGGCCGGCGCCAAGGGCTGGGGCGCGGTGCCGATGGAGGCGTACTTCGCCCGGCTGAAGAACAACATCGTCGCCGTGGACGACAAGGACCGCAACGCCATCGCCCGCGACTTCGTCGACGCGGCGCAGAACGCGCTCGACGTGCCCCGCGTCGAGGGCTTCAACAAGAAGCCGTTCAACGACGGTGTCGGCTTCTTCGACCTCGCCTACCACCCGGAGACCAACAAGCGCTCCTCGGCTTCGGTGGCCTACCTCCACCCGGTGATGGACGAGCGCGCCAACCTGACGATCCTGCTGGAGACCTGGGCGTACCGGCTGGAGCTGAACGGCACCCGCGCCGAGGGCGTGCACGTACGCGCCAAGGACGGCGAGGAGTTCGTCGTCCGCGCCCGGCGCGAGGTGCTGCTGTGCGCGGGCGCCGTCGACTCGCCCCGGCTGCTGCTGCACTCGGGCATCGGGCCGAAGGAGGACCTCGCCCGGCTGGGCATCCCCGTCGTGCACGATCTGCCGGGCGTCGGCGAGAACCTCCTAGACCACCCCGAGTCGGTGATCGTCTGGGAGACCAACGGCCCCATCCCGGAGAACTCCGCGATGGACTCCGACGCGGGCCTGTTCGTGCGGCGCGACCCCGACCACGCGGGCCCCGATCTGATGTTCCACTTCTACCAGATCCCGTTCACGGACAATCCGGAGCGACTGGGCTACGAGCGGCCGGAGTTCGGCGTCTCCATGACCCCCAACATCCCCAAGCCGAAGAGCCGCGGCCGGCTGTACCTGACCAGCGCCGACCCGTCCGTCAAGCCCGCCCTCGACTTCCGGTACTTCACCGACGAGGACGACCACGACGGCCGCACCCTCGTCGACGGCATCAGGATCGCCCGCGAGATCGCCAAGGCCGAACCGCTCGCCGGCTGGCTCAAGCGCGAGGTGGCCCCCGGCCCCGAGGTCACGGGCGACGAGGAACTGAGCGAGTACGCCCGCAAGGTCGCGCACACCGTCTACCACCCGGCGGGCACCTGCAGGATGGGCGACGCCGACGACGAACTGGCGGTCGTGGACCCGGAGTTGAGGATCCGAGGCCTGGACGGCATCCGGATCGCCGATGCCTCGGTGTTCCCGACCATGACCGCGGTGAACCCGATGATCGGAGTGCTCATGGTCGGTGAGAAGGCTGTCGACCTGATCGGAGGCGGTGCGTGATGAGTACGACCACCGAACTGACGCCGCCGGGCGTCGACAAGGCCGCGGACACCGCCGTCTTCTCCGTCGAGGGCCTGTGGAAGGTCTTCGGCCCGAAGGCGGAGCGCGTCCCGGCCGACCCCGAACTGGCCGCGCTCGCCCCCACCGAACTGCGGGAACGCACCGGCTGCACCGCCGCCGTCCGTGACGTCTCCTTCGACGTGCGCAAGGGCGAGGTCTTCGTCGTCATGGGCCTGTCCGGCTCAGGCAAGTCCACGCTCGTGCGCTGTCTGACCCGGCTGATCGAGCCGACCTCCGGCGCCGTCGTGATCGACGGCGAGGACGTGCTCGCCATGGACAAGACCCGCCTGCGCGAACTGCGCCGCAACCGCGCCTCCATGGTCTTCCAGCACTTCGGCCTGCTCCCGCACCGCACGGTCCTCGACAACGTGGCCTACGGCCTGGAGATCCAGGGCGTCGGCAGGTCCGAGCGCCGCGAACGGGCCGCCCAGGTCGTCAAGAAGGTCGGCCTGGAGGGCATGGAGCAGCGCAGGCCCGGCCAGCTCTCCGGCGGCCAGCAGCAGCGCGTCGGCCTGGCCCGCGCGCTCGCCGTCGACCCCGAGGTGCTGCTCTTCGACGAGCCGTTCAGCGCGCTCGACCCGCTGATCCGCCGCGACATGCAGGAAGAGGTCATCCGCCTGCACCGCGACGAGGGCCGCACCATGGTCTTCATCACCCACGACCTCAACGAGGCCCTGCGCCTCGGCGACCGCATCGCCCTGATGCGCGACGGCGAGATCGTGCAGCTCGGCACGCCCGAGGAGATCGTCGGCTCGCCCGCCAACGACTACGTGCGCGACTTCGTCCGTGACGTGCCGCGCGCCGACGTCATGAGCGTGCGCAGCGCCATGCGGCCCGCCGAGGCCGGCGAGGCGACCGGCGGGGCGTCCGTCACCCCCGGCACCACCGTCTCCGAGGCCATCGAGGCCGTCGTCCGCACCGGCGCCCCGGTGCGCGTCATGGACGACGGCCGCTGCCTCGGCGTCGTCGACCACGAGCGACTGCTCGGCGTCGTCGCCGGGGTGTCCGGGCCCGTGTCCGGGCCTGTGTCCGGGCCCCGCAAGGGGAACACCGGCGAGGTGGTCGCCTGATGGCCACCGCCACCGCATCCGGCCCGATGCGGCTCACCGGAATCGGCACCCTGCTCAGGCACCGGGCCGTCGGCAAGCTCGTGCTGCTCGCCGTCGCCGCGGCCGTGCTCGTCCCGATCGCCAACGCCAGGTGGGCCTCCGGCGCCTGGCCCGACGCCCTCACCGTCGACCTGACCTCACCGCTCGGCAGGGCCAGCGACTGGATCATCGACAACCGGGACAGCCACTGGCTGTTCACCTACTTCCTGGGGCACATCTCCAACGCCATCGTGATCTCGGTGCGCGCCGTCTACCTGGTGCTCCTCGCGGGCGGCTGGGCCGGTGTCGTCGCCGGTGCCGCGCTGGTCGCCTGGCGGGTCGCGGGCGTGCGGCTCGCGGTCCTCACGGTCGCCTCGTTCGGCGTGTGCGGGCTGCTCGGCATGTGGGTGCCGACGATGCAGACGCTGGCCCTGATGGTCGTGGCCGTCATCGCCGCCGTCGTGCTCGGCATGCTCATGGGGCTCGCCGCCGGCCTCAGCGACCGGATCTTCCGCGTCCTGCGGCCGGTCCTCGACACCATGCAGGTCCTGCCCGCCTTCTCGTACCTGCTGCCGGTCGCCCTGATCTTCGGCGTCGGCGTGCCCGCCGCGGTCCTCGCGACCGTCGTGTACGCGGCCCCGCCGATGGCCCGGCTCACCGCGCTCGGCCTGCGCGGCGCCGACAGCGGCGTGCTGGAGGCCGTGACCTCGCTCGGCACCACCGCCCGCCAGCGCCTGTTCTCCGCCCGCCTCCCGCTGGCCCGCAAGGAACTCCTGCTCGGCCTCAACCAGACGATCATGATGGCGCTGTCCATGGCCGTCATCGCGTCGATGATCGGTGGCGCCGGCCTCGGTGACCGCGTCTACCAGGCACTCGGCACCGTGGACGTCGGCGCGGCCCTCGCGGCCGGTATCCCGATCGTGCTGCTCGCCGTGGTCCTCGACCGGGTGACGGGCGCCGCCGGTGAACGGCTGGGCGCGGACGCCCAGGGTGAGGCCCTCTCACCGCTGCGCGGCCGGCGCGGCTGGTCCGTGGCCGCCGTCGTGACCGTCGCCGTCGCGCTCGTCGCACGGTTCGCCGGCCGGCTGGAGTGGCCGACGAGCTGGACGGTGGACATCGTCGAGCCGGTCAACACCGCCAAGGACTGGATGGTCGACCACCTCTACACCGGCGTGCCCGTCGTCGGCGGCACCGCCGACTGGGCCGCGCACTTCACCACCTGGGTCCTCGACCCGGTCCGCGACGGACTCCAGGACCTGCCCTGGTGGTCGGTGCTGCTCGTCGTCGCGGCCCTCGCCTGGACGATCGGCACCTGGCAGACCGCCCTGACCGCCGTCCTCGCCATGGCCGGGATCGGCGTCCTGGGCGTCTGGGACAAGTCCCTCGACACGCTCGCGCAGGTCCTCGCGGCCGTCGCCGTCACCGTCGTCCTCGGCTTCGCGATCGGCATCGCCACCGCCAGGAGCACCCGCCTCGAACGGCTCCTGCGGCCCGTGCTCGACGTCTTCCAGACGATGCCGCAGTTCGTGTACCTGATCCCGGTCGTCGCCCTCTTCGGCATCGGCCGGGCCCCCGCGGTCGCCGCGGCCGTCATCTACGCGCTGCCCGCCGTCATCCGCATCACCACCCAGGGCCTGCGTCAGGTCGACGGCGCCGCGATGGAGGCCTCGCGCTCGCTCGGTGCCACCAGCTGGCAGCAGCTGCGCCAGGTCCAGCTCCCGCTGGCCCGCCCCGCACTGCTGCTCGCCCTGAACCAGGCGGTCGTCCTGGTCCTCGCCGTCGTCGTCATCGGCGCCCTGGTCGGCGGTGGCGCGCTCGGCTACGACGTCGTGTTCGGCATCGCCCAGGGCGACCTGGCGACCGGCATGGTCGGAGGCGTCGCGATCGTCTGCCTCGGTCTGATGCTGGACCGGGTGACCCAGCCCACGACCCGCCGGGACCACGGCGCCGGCACGAAGAAGGGAGCGTGACATGCGACGTCGTACGACTGCCCTGGCGGGCTCGCTGCTGTTGCTGACCGTGACCGGCTGCGGTGCCGCCGACATGACCAAGCAGGCGTCCCCGTACGCCAACGCGGGAGGCGCCAAGACCGTGACGCTCTCCGTCCAGAGCTGGGTGGGCGCCCAGGCGGACGTGGCGGTCGCCGAGTACCTGCTCAAGCACGAGCTGGGCTACCGGGTCGACCGGGTCCAGATCGACGAGGTCCCGGCCTGGGACGCCCTCAGCCAGGGCCGCGTCGACGCGATCCTGGAGGACTGGGGCCATCCCGAGCAGGAACAGCGCTACGTCAAGGACAAGAAGACGATCACGCCCGGCGGCGACCTCGGCGTCACCGGGCACATCGGCTGGTTCGTCCCGACGTACTTCGCGAAGAAGCACCCGGACGTCACCGACTGGAAGAACCTCAACAAGTACGCCTCGCAGTTCCGCACCGCGGAGAGCGGCGGCCAGGGGCAGTTGATGGACGGCTCCCCGTCGTACGTCACCAACGACAAGGCCCTCGTGCAGAACCTCGGCCTGGACTACAAGGTCGTCTTCGCGGGCTCCGAGGCGGCGCAGATCACCCAGATCGAGCAGTTCGCCAAGGAGAACAAGCCCTTCCTGACCTACTGGTACAAGCCGCAGTGGCTCTTCGAGAAGGTGCCGATGACGGAGGTGAAGCTGCCCGCGTACAAGGAGGGCTGCGACGCCGACCTGGAGAAGATCAAGTGCGCCTACCCGCACACGCCGCTCCAGAAGTACCTCAACACCGACTTCGCCGAGAACGGCGGCAAGGCGGCCGCCTTCCTGAAGAACTTCAAGTGGAGCGAGGCCGACCAGAACGAGGTCGCCCTCGATATCGCCGACAGGAAGATGTCCCCGCAGGACGCGGCGAAGAAGTGGATCGAGGGGCATGAGCCGACGTGGCGGGAGTGGTTGCCGAAGTAGGTTGGCCGCGGGGTGGTCGCCGGGCTCAGGTCAGGCGGTCGGCGACCTCCCTGAGCGCGGCGGCCGCCCGCCGCTGGAGTCCCGGCCCGAACGTGACGCGGGTGGCCCCGAGTTCACCGAGTTCGGTGGGCGAGGGGCCGCCGTCGAGCTCCGCGAACACGTTGAGCGGCCCCTGGATCCCGGACCGCAGCAGGGGCAGTACGGTCGTCGGGGCGCCGATCGGATACACGCAGTCGGCGCCCGCGGCGACGTACAACGCGGCCCGCTCGATGGCCCGTGCGGGATCGGACACGCCCCGCACGAAGGTGTCCACGCGCGCGTTGACGAAGAGCAGGTCGCCGGCCGCGTACCGCACCTCGGCGAGCCGGTCCGCGTGCTCGCGCGGGTCCTGGAGGACGCCCCCGACGGAGTCCTCCAGGTTGCAGCCGACGGCGCCCGCCTCCAGCAGCCGCTCGACCAGCTCCTTCGGCGCGAGTCCGTAACCGCCCTCCACGTCCGCCGACACCGGCACGTCCACGGCCCGGACGATCCGCGCCACCGCGGCGAACATCTCGTCGGCCGGGGTCTTCCCGTCCTCGTACCCGAGCGAGGCGGCGACCCCCGCGCTGGGTGTGGCGAGCGCGGGGAACCCGGCCTCCTCCAGGACCCGCGCACTGGCCGCGTCCCAGGGGCCGGGCAGGACAAGGGGCTTCTCCGGAGTGCGGCCGCGGTGCAGGGCACGGAAGATCTCGACCTTGGTCACAGTGGGTGTCACAGTGGATGGCCTCCCGGCGGGATCCGGCGCGAGACCATCACCCGGTTCCAGTTGTTGATGGCGGCGATCAGCCCGACGAGATGGGCCAGTTGCCCGGCGTCGAAGTACTGGGCGGCCCGCTCGTACACCGCGTCCGGCACGAACCGGTCCGTCAGGACCGTCACCGCCTCCGTCAGCGCGAGGGCCGCCCGCTCCCGTTCGTCGTAGACGTCCTCCGCCTCCTCCCAGGCGCTCAGCAGATCGAGCTGCCTCTCGCTCACCCCGTGCTCGCGCGCGATCGCGAGGTGCATGTCGAGGCAGAACGCGCAGTGGTTCAGCTGCGAGGCCCGGATCACCACGAGCTCGGCGAGCGCGGGGTCCCCGAGGCCCTTCTTCGCGGCGGCGCTGAGGGCGGACATCGCCCGCCCGACCGCCGGGTCCAGCAGCCGGGTGCGGGTCGTCACTTGTACTGCCCCGGCTCGTAGTGCCCCGGCGCCATACGGCAGGTCACCCCGAACCGGTTCCAGGCGTTGATCACCGTGATCGCGGCGATGACCCGGGCCAGCTCGGCCTCGTCGAAGTGCCGGGCGGCGTTCTCGTAGACCTCGTCGGGCACGAAGCCGTCCGTCAGGACCGTCACGGCCTCCGTCAGCTCCAGCGCCGCGAGCTCCTTGGCGGTGTAGAAGTGCCGCGACTCGTCCCAGGCGCTGAGCTGCACGATCCGCTCGACGCTCTCCCCGGACGCGAGGGCGTCCTTGGTGTGCATGTCGATGCAGAAGGCGCAGTGGTTGATCTGGGAAGCGCGGATCTTCACCAGCTCGTACAGCGTGTGGTCGAGTCCCTTCCGGGCGGCGGTCTCCAGCCGGACCATCGCCTTGTAGACCTCGGGCGCGTGCTTGGCCCAGTCCAGCCGGGCGGGCCGCTCGGCGGTGTACCCCGCTCTGTGTTCCGCGGTGTGCTCCGCGGTCGTCGTGTCATCGGTGTACGTCGTCATGTCCTCGACCCTAGGAGTGAGGCAGCCCAGGGGTATGGTCCATTTCCATGGCGAGATCTTGGGCCACTCTGGGGGTCGACCTGCATGTGGAGCCGACCGGGCCGGGCCTGCGCCGGGGCCTGACGGATGCCCTGCGGGAGGCGGTACGCACCGGCCGGCTGGCCCCAGGCACCCGGCTGCCGTCCTCCCGGGCGCTCGCCGTCGACCTCGGCATCGCCCGTAACACCGTCGCCGACGCCTACGCCGACCTGGTCGCCGAGGGCTGGCTCACCGCCCGCCAGGGCTCGGGTACACGCGTCGCGCACCGCACGGTCGTCCCCCCGTCCGGCACACCCCACGCCCGCCGGGAGAGCACCCGCCCGACCTACGACCTGCGCCCCGGCACCCCCGACCTCGCCGCCTTTCCCCGCGCCGAGTGGCTCAAGGCCACCCGCCGCGCCCTCACCGCCGCCCCCAACGAGGCTTTCGGCTACGGCGATCCGCGCGGCCGTGTCGAACTGCGCACCGCCCTCGCCGACTACCTCGCCCGCGCCCGCGGAGTCCGCACGGACCCCGACCGGATCCTCGTCACCTCCGGCTTCCGACACGGCCTGCGCATCCTCGGCACCGCCCTGCGCGCACACCGGACCCGCTCCGTCGCCGTCGAGTCGTACGGCCTCGTCTTCCACGAACAGCAGCTGACGGCGGCGGGACTGCGCACCGCACCCCTGCCGTTCGACGACCTCGGCACGAACGTGGCCGGACTGACGGACGAGGGCGCCGTCCTGCTCACCCCCGCCCACCAGTTCCCGATGGGCCTCCCCCTGCACCGCGACCGGCGGGCCGCCCTCGTGGAATGGGCGCGACGCACCGGCGGACTGGTCCTGGAGGACGACTACGACGGCGAGTTCCGCTACGACCGCCAGCCCGTCGGCGCGCTCCAGGGCCTGGACCCCGACCACGTCGTCTACCTCGGCACCGCGAGCAAGTCCCTCGCCCCCGGCCTGCGGCTGGCCTGGATGGTGCTCCCGCCCGCCCTGGTGGAGGCGGCGGCGGACGCCAAGGGAGGCGGCGAGACCTGCGGGGTGCTGGACCAGCTGACCCTGGCCGAGTTCCTCACCTCCGGCGCCTACGACCGCCACGTCCGCTCCTCCCGGCTCCGCTACCGCCGCCGCAGGGACGCCCTCGTCGCCGCCCTCGCCACCCATGCCCCCGATGTGCACGTCACGGGGATCGCCGCCGGCCTGCACGCCGTCCTGAGCCTCCCGCCCGGCACCGAACAGACCGTGGTCCAAGCAGCCGCCTGGCAGGGCCTGGCCCTCCACGGCCTCTCCTACTTCCGCCACCCCTCGGCCACCACAGGCCCGACGGACGCCCTCGTCGTGGGCTACGGCACACCGCCCGACCACGCGTGGGCGGGGGCGCTGGAGGCACTGTGCCGGGTGCTGCCCTGACCGGCGGATACGCCAACGGTCCTCCCGTGCCACCGGCGGATACGCCAGCGGCTCCTCCCGTGCCAGCCGCCGCGCGTACGCGGCCTCGTCCCGGGCCGTCCCCGGCTCTTCCCCATCGCATTGGGTCTTACCCCGCATCGCCCGGACGGCGCCCCACCACCTCGAACGCCGGCTCGGAGGCCGCCCGGGAGCGATCCCCGTCCCGCGGCGCGTGCACCCGCCCGTCGAAGAGTTCCGCCAAGAGGGCCCCGACCGGATCCCGAGTCCGCCACAAGTTCCGCCCGAACCCTGCCCAGTTGGCGTAGTTCCCCGGCTTTCCCCACGGCCCCCGCCTCCGGGCTGGATCCTGGAACCGAGCCAACGTACGGACACGGCCACCGGCCGGCTGCGCCGCGGGTCGTGCCTCGGGGGAGGGGTTGTGATGGACGCTGCCATGCCCGGGGGACGCGGCAACGGAGCGGCGTTCCTGGGACGCACGGACGAACTCGCCGCACTGCGCCGACTGTACGAACAGGCGTCCGCGGGCCGCCCGCGGCTGGTCGTCGTCGAAGGACCCGCGGGCATCGGCAAAACGGCCCTCGCCAGGCACTTCCTCACCACCGCCCGCGGCCACGTCCTGACCGCGGCCGGAGCGGAGAACGAGACCGACCTGCCGTACGGCGTCCTGAGCCAGCTCCTGTGCCGCCCCGTGCTCAGCGACCCGCTCACCGCCGGCGCCGAACTCCTCGACCCCCTCGGTGAGTTGCAGCGCGACGAACCCGTCGTGGTGCTCGTCGACGACGCGCACTGGGCCGACACCCCCTCCCTGCACGCCCTCACCTTCGCCCTGCGCCGACTACGCGCCGACCGCGTCCTGGTCCTGCTGGCCCTGCGCGAGATCCACGACCGGCGGCTGCCCGGCGGACTGCGCAGGCTCCTCACCGACGACACCGCCGTACGACTGCGCCTGGCCGGGCTCGCGACCACCGACCTGGTCGGACTCAGCGCCCGCTTCCTCACCGAACCGCTGCCACCCGCCGCCGCCCGGCGCCTGCACACCCACACCCAGGGCAACCCGCTGCACTGCCGCGCCCTCCTGGAGGAAGTACCGGCCACCGCGCTTTGCTCCCCCGAGGCCACCCTGCCCGCCCCGCGGTCGTACACCTCCTTCGTCCTGGACCGGCTCGCCCGCTGCGGACCGGCCGCCCGCCGGCTGGTACGGGCCGCGGCCGTCCTCGGCACGCACTGCACCCTGGCCCGCGCCGCCCGCCTCGCCGACACCCCCGACCCCCTGCCCGCCCTCGCCGAGGCCCTGACCCACGGGCTGCTCCAGGAGGCCCCGCACGACACGGCGACCGGCATCGCCTTCACCCACCCCCTGGTCCGCGCGGCCGTCTACCACGGGCTCGGTCCCGTGCTGCGCACCGCACTGCACGCCCGGGCCGCCCGGACCGAGGACGACGAGTTCACCCGCCTGCACCACCGCGCCCTCGCCGCCCACGGCCCCGACGACTCACTGTCCGCCGAACTAGCCGACGGCGCCCGGCGACGCGGCGCCCTCGGCCGCTGGGTGGAGGCCGCCCCCCTCCTGCGCTACGCGGCCCGACTGGCCTCCCACCCCCGGGAACAGGGCCGACTCGACTGCGAGGCCGTCGAGGCCTATCTGTTCGACGGCCGGGAGGAAGAGGCCGCCGCCGTCGCCGCGGCACTCCCCGACGCGACCGACGACGCCGTACGGTGCTGCGCCCGCGGCCATCTCGCCCTGCTCACCGGACGCATCACCCAGGCCAGGGCCCTGCTGGACGAGGCATGGCGGCTGCGCACCCCCGGGGCGGACCCCGCACTCGACGCGCGGATCGCGGAACAGCAGGTGATGGTCCACATGCTGGGCGGCCACGCCTCCCAGGTGTGCCAGTGGGCCGAACCGGCCCGCTACGACAGCGGCCGGGCCCGCTCCGGCGGCACCCTGCGCTTCGTCCACCTCGCCGCCCTCGGGCAACTGGGTGCCTTCGAAGAAGGGTTCCGGCTGGCCGACACACTCCCCGAAGCCCCGCTCGTCGGACCCGAGGACATCGAACTCCTCATGGGCAAAGGAGCGTTGTACCTGTACACCGACCGCCCGACCCGGGCACGCCCCGAGCTGGAGCGGGCCGCGGAACTCGCCCGCCGGGGTCCCGTGCCCCTCAGGGTGATCTCCTTGACCATCCTGGCGAAGACCGAATTCCTCTGTGGTGCGTGGGATCTGGCGATGCTGCACTGGGAGACGGCCACCTCGGTCGCCGTCGACCTCGGCCAGGGCTGGATGGCCCCCGTGGTGCACGCCGAGGCCGCGCTCCTGTTCGCCGCCCGGGGCGAGTTCGAGCGGGCCGAACGGCACGTGACCCTCGCACGCGAGCATCGCATGGTCCAGGAGTCCGCGATGATGGAGATCTTCGTGACCTACGGGGCCGCCCACCTGGCCCTCCTCCGCGGCGCCCCGGAGACCGCGGTCACCCTGCTGCGGACCCTCCTCGCCCACGAGGATCTGGACTTCACCGCCGAGCCCGGCGTCGTGCCCTGGCGCGACCTGCTGGCCGACGCCCTGGTCGCCACGGGTCGGCTCGACGAGGCCGAGGAGGTGCTGGACGCCCTGGAACAGCGGGCCCTGCGCCGCTCGCGTGCCTCGACCCTGGCGTCCGTCTGCCGGATCCGCGGCACCCTGTACGCCGCCCGCCGCGACCCGAAGTCCGCCCGGGACGCCTTCGCCGAGGCCCTCGACCGCGCCGCCCGCGTCGACCTGCCTCTCGAACGGGCCCGCACCGAACTCGACTTCGGCGCCTTCCTGCGCCGCACCGGCCGCCGCGGCCCGGCCCTGGAACATCTCCGGGCGGCCCGGGCCCGCTTCGCGCGGCTCGGCGCCGTCCCCTTCCTGCGGCACTGCGACCGGGAACTGACCGCCTGCGGCGCGGCCCCCGACGGCGCCACCACTCCCGCGGCTCTCCCGCGGTCGCGGGAACACCTGACACCCCAGGAGTACGCCGTCGCCCAACTCGCGGTGACCGGGCTGACCAACCGCCAGATCGCCCGCGAGCTGGTGCTCAGCGCGAAGACCGTCGAGTACCACCTGAGCCACGCCTACGCCAAGCTCGGCATTCGGTCGCGGGTGGAACTCGTGTCCCGGGTGGGTGCGCCTACGGAAGGATCTGGAACGTCTGGCTGACGGCGAACGTCGAGCCGGGCTTGGTGTTGCCGTACACCACCGAGCCGTATGCCTGGACCAGGTGGCCCCGGTGGTTCTTGAGGTCGGCACTGTTCATCACGAACCCGAAACTGGCCGGGAAGTCCACCCAGTTGGGGTCCCTGAAGCGCCCCTTCACCTCGCCGGGCTTCGACGCGTTCGGCACCTGCGCCGGAATGGCGGTGCCGTCGCTGAGGTCACGCACCACGAGCGTGACGAGATAGTCCCCGCCGCCGTCGTGCAGCGTCTCCCCGGCCTCCGCCTCCAGTACGACCTCGCCGTCGGCGTTCGGGTTCAGTGTGAGGTCCGCGACGGTTCCCTTGAGCCCTCGGCTGAACACCCGCACGATCTGAGCGTCGTTCGGTCCCATGACTACCCCCTGTTGTGTTCCGGCCGGCCCTCCGGCCGATACGCGGAACAGTAGGAAGCCCGTCAGGCCCCGGTCCTCCGGGAAGACCCCGGGGAAATCCCCGGGTCGGCCGGGGCCGGCTCCTGCGGTGCCTCACCGAACCGTGCCAGCGCCAGCGCCCCCGCCACGCCCACCAGGAACCCCAGCACGGCGAGCCACGCCAACCCCTCCCGCGT
Source organism: Streptomyces lincolnensis (assembly GCF_001685355.1). Taxonomy (GTDB): domain Bacteria; phylum Actinomycetota; class Actinomycetes; order Streptomycetales; family Streptomycetaceae; genus Streptomyces; species Streptomyces lincolnensis. The sequence goes on from NZ_CP016438.1 coordinate 6,207,654, forward strand.
ACGGTCTCCCAGCCACACCACGCCCACCAGCGCGGGCCCGATGGTCTCGCCGATCACCAGCCCCGCGGTGGCGGTGGTCACCGACCCCCGCTGGAGTGCCGAGGTCAGCGAGAGGAACGCGGCCCCGCCACCCAGCAGCAGCGCGTACACCGCCGGATCGGCGACCAGGTCCGACGGCGCGAGCGAGTCGATCAGCCGCACCGCCACCTCCACCACCCCGAACCCGAACCCGGCCCCCAGCCCGAGCAGCAACGCCCGCGCCCGCTCCGGCAGCAGTCCGCCGCCCAGCCCGATCAGCAGCACCGCCACGGCGACGGTGAGCATCGCGTACCCCAGCCAGGCCGGTCCGCTCCGGTCCCCCTCCGTCCCCGACGCCACCCCGAGCATCGCGAGTCCGGCGCACACCACCGCGACCGCGCCCCACTCGCTCCCGCTCAGCCGGACCCGCAGCAGCCGGGCCGCGACGACCGCCGTCACCGCCAGACTCGACGCCAGCGCCGCGCCCACCGCGTAGATCGGGACCGACCGCAGCGCGGCCACCTGGAACAGGAACCCCAGCCCGTCCAGCGCCAGTCCGGCCAGATACCGCCATTGCCGGACCGCCCGCAGGAACAGCGCCGCCTCGCCTCCCCCGCCGGTGCCTGCCGCCCGCGCCGCCATCGCCTGCAACACCGTCGCCGTACCGAAGCAGACCGCGGCACCGAGCGCACACACCATTCCAAAGAGCACAAAGCGACTGTAGGGGAGGGGGACAGGAGCGGCCTGGCCGTGCACACCCTCTTACCGATCTCTAGGCTGACGCCGACCTCCGCGCCCTCGTCGCGTCACCGCCGCACTCCGGTCGCAGGCAAGGACCCTGAACCCCTCGCAGACCTCGCCCGGATGGTGGACGTGGCCCCGTGGCGCGTCGGCATGCCCGGTAGGCTGGCCGACAGGCCGTGACTGGCGCGCTGGGATGGGACGGACCATCGGGGAGCGGCCTGCGAGTGTGAACAAGTGCCGTGCGCCTGGGCCGAACCGTGAACCGTGACCGTTTCAAGCCACGCAGCCCGGAGGCCGCCATGTCAGAGCAGCAGCCCCTCTCCCACGAGTCCACCGCCTTCCGCGCGGCCCTCGACGTGATCCGCGCCGTCGAGCCGCGCGTCGCCGACGCCATCGGCCAGGAGGTGGCCGACCAGCGCGAGATGCTCAAGCTGATCGCCTCCGAGAACTACGCCTCCCCGGCCACTCTGCTGGCCATGGGCAACTGGTTCAGCGACAAGTACGCCGAGGGCACCATCGGCCGCCGCTTCTACGCCGGCTGTCGCAACGTCGACACCGTCGAGTCCCTCGCCGCCGAGCACGCCAAGGAACTCTTCGGCGCCCGCCACGCCTACGTCCAGCCCCACTCCGGTATCGACGCCAACCTCGTCGCCTTCTGGTCGGTCCTCGCCCAGCGTGTCGAGGTCCCGGCTCTGGAGAAGGCCGGCGTCCGCCAGATCAACGACCTCTCCGAGGCCGACTGGGCCGAGCTCCGGCAGGCCTTCGGCAACCAGCGCATGCTCGGCATGTCCCTGGACGCCGGCGGCCACCTCACCCACGGCTTCCGCCCGAACATCTCCGGCAAGATGTTCAACCAGCGCTCCTACGGCACCGACCCCGCCACCGGCATCCTCGACTACGAGGCCCTGCGCGCCACCGCCCGCGAGTTCAAGCCGCTGATCATCGTCGCCGGCTACTCCGCCTACCCCCGCCTGGTGAACTTCCGCATCATGCGCGAGATCGCCGACGAGGTCGGGGCGACCCTGATGGTGGACATGGCGCACTTCGCCGGACTGGTCGCCGGCAAGGTGCTGACCGGCGACTTCGACCCGGTCCCGCACGCCCAGATCGTCACCACCACCACCCACAAGTCGCTGCGTGGCCCCCGCGGCGGCATGGTGCTGTGCGACGACTCCCTGAAGGACCAGGTCGACCGCGGTTGCCCGATGGTTCTCGGCGGCCCGCTCCCGCACGTGATGGCCGCCAAGGCGGTCGCGCTGGCCGAGGCCCGGCAGCCCTCCTTCCAGGACTACGCCCAGCGCATCGTCGACAACTCCCGCGCCCTCGCCGAGGGCCTGATGCGGCGTGGCGCCACCCTCGTCACCGGCGGCACCGACAACCACCTCAACCTGATCGACGTCGCCTCCTCCTACGGCCTCACCGGCCGCCAGGCCGAGGCCGCCCTGCTCGACTCGGGCATCGTCACCAACCGCAACGCCATCCCGTCCGACCCCAACGGCGCCTGGTACACCTCTGGCATCCGGATCGGCACCCCCGCCCTGACCACCCGTGGTCTCGGCACCGCCGAGATGGACGAGGTCGCGGGCCTCATCGACCGCGTCCTGACCACCACGGAGGCGGGCACCACCAGCAAGGGCGCCCCGTCCAAGGCGCAGCACGTCCTCGACCCGAAGATCGCGGACGAGATCTCCCGCCGCGCCACCGACCTGGTGGCCGGCTTCCCGCTGTACCCGGAGATCGACCTCGGCTGACCCCACCCGGTCTGCGGACACCCTCTTGAGTTGTCAAGGATCGGCGACTCTCACGGATCGATGAACTCTCACAGATCGATGAGTTCCTGTCGTGGCTCCTCCCGCGGCGGTCCGGCCCCCGGCCGGGCCGCCGCGCGGCGTATCAGCAGGGTGCCGCCGACCCCTGCCACGAACCCCACGGCGAGCCCCGGCACCGCCCACCAGGCCCCATCGGCCGACCACCCCTCCGAGGAGCCGTCACCGGCTCCGGCATCCCTGCCACCGGAGCCGTCGAGCAGCCCCGCCCGGTCCATCCGGTCGAGGGCCGAGCGTGGTGCCCGGTGCCAGCGGATGTCGTCGTCCCTCACCTCCGGCGCCATGTCGGAGCGCACCCACGGTGTGCCGCTCCCGTCCACGACCAGCTGATCCTGCCGCCACATCGCCACATCCCCACCCGGCGCCGAGTTCGTCTGCGGCCAGCCTCCGACACCTGTCAGCCCCCACAGCACCGTGATCCGCACCGTCGGAAACCGGCCCTCGGACCACGCCTCCGGCACCCGCTCGGTGCCGGTGAAGGTCGGCCGCAGCACCTGCCAGAGGCGGTCGAAGGCCTCCTCGCCGGACCGCACCGTCGTCGTCCGGCCCGTACCGCCCGCGACGACCACCGCCATATCGGGAAGGTCCGGCTCGGGACCCTGCGGCGCCGCCTCGGCCGCCGGCGTCCCGAACACCGCCGCCATCGCCATGGCCACCGGCACGAGGGTCGCGAGCCGCACCCGCACCGACCCCGCCCGTCTCCTCCGAGTCGTCATTCGTTCCCCTTCAGGTGCCGGCCGTCGTCCGTCCCCCTCCGCACGTCACACGTCCCGCAGTTCCTGCCGCGGCCCGGGGTCCCGGCGCAGACGGCCCCACGGCATCCGTGGCGCGACGGCCCGCAGCGCCAGTGCCAGCACGGCTCCGACCGCCGCGCCGGGCAGTGCCCACCACCACCGCGTGTCGTCCTCCGCCGTCGGCGTGCCCACCGCCACGGTGGTGGTCGTCGTGTCGGGCGGATCGGTCGCCGTGCCGGTGTCCGTGCCCAGGTCCGTCCCGCTTGTCTCCCAGGGCGCGGGGAAGATGCCGGGCGCCCTCTCCGACGAGGCATCGTCCATCCCACCCATCACGCCCAGCCGGTCGAGCAGGGCGCGGAGCCGGTCGGGGTTCTCGGCGCGGTGCTAGTAGCCGTTGACCGACTGGGGCAGCGTCGCCGCCGTATGTATCCAGACCTCGCCGGAGTCGGCCTCGGGTGACGGGAAGACCCGGTCCACCCGCCAGGGCGAGACATCGTGGACCATCCACGTGACGTTGATCTGTCGGCCGCCGATCAGGGTCGCCTCCGGCGGCTTGTCCCGGGTACCGGTGCCCGCCTCTCCCAGCAGCCGCTCCAACTCGCCGTACTCCTCGTCCGATTGATAGAGCGAGGCCGTCTCCATGCTCTGCGGGGAGACCACGAGCACGCTCGTCGGTCCACCCGCCGACGCGGCGGACGCCCCCCACACCATCAGCGTGAACACCACCGCCAACGCCCCTGCCAACGCCGCCAGTTCACGACATCGGCCCTTGCGTACTTCTCCGAGCCCACGCATGCGAACCCCCAACCGGATCCATCCCCGTGCGGCCCGTCCGCGAGCCGCGTGTCACTTCTGGTACACCGCCCGACCCGCCGGGGTTCCCACCCCGCGCCCACTATTTGGAGGACGCTGTCCGGCTATTGCGAGGACGCCTTGTCCGGCGCGGCGAGCGACCTCGCGATCTGTACCGCCCGTGCCTTCGAGGCCACGCCCTCCAGCCGGAGCGTCACCTCCTCGTCGCCGGTGCCGTGGGTCCACAGCAGCGTCGGCCCGGCCGTCCGCTCCTGGCGTGTGTAGCGCCTGCCGTCCTCGCCCACCAGCCAGAAACTCAGCACATGCGGTCGCGGGAACCACAGGGCGGGATCTCCCATGCCGCCGGCGGAGGCACCGGCCTTCAGATCCACCCACTCCGGCTGCTCACGGACGGTCTTGGCGAAGGTGATGTCCAGGCTCGCCGCGAACTCGTCCAGCCGGATCACCCGGCCCTGCTCACGCCAGCACAGGCTGGTCACGAAACGCCCCCGCGGCTCGCCGCTCACCGTCACCGCGTCCGGCACGCCCAGCGCCCGCGGGATCAGCGGCCCGAACCCGGCCCGGCGCTCGGCCTGGGCGAACGACAGCGACCGCCCGCACCCGGGCACCTCGACGCCGGCCGAAGGCACCGCCGAGGGGTCGTGGCGCACCTCGACCCCGCCGAAGTCGAACCAGTCGACCACCGCCGCCCGCACCGGGGGTGTGAGCACCAGTACCGTCAGCAGTCCGCACAGCGCCGCCGTCAGCGACCGCCACCGTGCCCGCGCCCAGAGCCGGGCCGCCCGCACCCGCCGCCCGGCCCCCGGCGGCTCGGCCACCGGCACCGGGAGCTGCTCGGCGAGTATCTGCCCCAGCACCCGCTCGACCATCGTCTCGGACCCGGCACCGCCCGGCGGATCCAGGGACCGGCCCAGCGCCCGCAGCTCCTCCGGCAGCCGGGAGGCAGGCTCGCGCGGCCCCCCGGCGGCGCCGCCACCGTCGTACGGCTCACTCACGCTCATCACCCCCTTCCCGGGGCTGGAAATCCGGCAGCAGGCGGCCCAGCTTCCGCAGTGCGCGGTTCAGCCGGGACTTCACCGTGCCCCGGGGCCAGCCCAGCGCCTGGGCCGTCTCCGACTCGTCCATCTCCAGCAGATAGCGGTAGGTGACCACCAGGCGGTGCTCCTCGCCCAGCTTCTCCATGGCCGCCAGCAGGGCCGCACGGCGCTCCGTCTCCAGTGTGGCCACCGCGGGGTCCGCCGAATCCGCTATCAGCGGCTCGGCCTCCACGAACGCGGCCTCACGGCCGGCGAGCGTGCGCTGGCGTGCCGCCGTCCGCACTGTGTTCCTCGTCTCATTGGCCACGATCGACAGCAGCCACGGCTTGAACGCCGCGCCCTCCCGGAACCGGCCCAACGAGCAGTAGGCCTTGACGAAGGCCTGCTGCACCACGTCCTCCGCGTCCGCACCTGCCCCGAGCGCGGTGGCCGCCCTGAGCGCGATGGCCGTATGGGCCCGCACCAGCTCGGCGTACGCCTCCGGCTCTCCGGCGCGTACGCGTGCGATCACCGCGGCCTCATCGACGATGCGGCCCCCCTCCCGCGTCCTCACACTCTTGGTACACCGCCCGGACCGGATCGGTTCCCACCTGTGTCCCATCTGTTTCCGGGCGGTTCCGGATCGGCCCCCGACACCTGAGAGAATGGTGAACATGGCCTCTGATCGACCCCGTGTGCTCTCCGGAATCCAGCCCACCGCAGGCTCGTTCCACCTCGGCAACTACCTCGGCGCCGTCCGCCAGTGGGTGGCCCTCCAGGAGTCCCACGACGCGTTCTACATGGTCGTAGACCTGCACGCGATCACGGTCCCGCAGGACCCCGCGGACCTGCGCGCGAACACCCGTCTGGCCGCCGCCCAGCTCCTCGCGGCCGGTCTCGACCCCGAGCGCTGCACGCTCTTCGTCCAGAGCCACGTCCCCGAGCACGCCCAGCTCGCCTGGGTCATGAACTGCCTCACCGGCTTCGGCGAGGCCTCCCGCATGACCCAGTTCAAGGACAAGTCCGCCAAGCAGGGCGCGGACCGCGCCTCGGTCGGCCTGTTCACGTACCCGATCCTCCAGGTCGCGGACATCCTGCTGTACCAGGCCAACGAGGTCCCCGTCGGCGAGGACCAGCGCCAGCACATCGAGCTCACCCGCGACCTCGCCGAGCGCTTCAACGGCCGGTTCGGCCAGACCTTCACGATCCCGAAGCCGTACATCCTCAAGGAGACGGCGAAGATCTACGACCTCCAGGACCCGTCGGTCAAGATGAGCAAGTCGGCCTCCACGCCGAAGGGCCTCGTCAACCTCCTCGACGACCCGAAGTCCACCGCCAAGAAGGTCAGGAGCGCCGTCACCGACACCGACACCGTGATCCGCTTCGACCCGGCGGAGAAGCCGGGCGTCAGCAACCTGCTCGGCATCTACTCGACCCTCACGGGCGAGGCCGTCGCGGATCTGGAGCGCAAGTACGACGGCAAGGGCTACGGTGCGCTCAAGACGGACCTCGCCGACATCATGGTCGAGTTCGTGACCCCCTTCCGGGAGCGCACCCAGCAGTACCTCGACGACCCGGAGACACTGGACGCGCTCCTGGCCAAGGGTGCGGAGAAGGCGCGCGCCGTCGCCGCGGAGACCCTCGCGCAGACGTACGACCGGGTGGGCCTGCTGCCCGCCAAGCACTGACGCGCACCGCCGCACACGCCGTACCACTGGGCAGAGCGCTGCACATCACTTCCGTTGCGCCTGCCCACAGCACACCCGTGGCCGTACAGTCGATAGCCGGACGGCCGACACCCAACCGGACAGCGACGACAAGTGACGACAGGAGACGACGTGGGGACCGTAACGATCGGTGTGTCGATCGCGGTCCCGGAGCCTCACGGCAGCCTGCTCCAGGAGCGGCGCGCGGGCTTCGGCGACGCCGCTGCTCACGGTATCCCCACGCATGTCACGCTGTTGCCGCCGACGGAGGTCGAGGACACCGACCTGCCGGCCATCGAGGCCCATCTGACCGAGGTGGCCGCGGCCGGCCGGCCGTTCCCGATGCGCCTGTCCGGGACGGGCACCTTCCGGCCCCTGTCGCCCGTCGTCTTCGTCCAGGTCGCCGAGGGCGCCGAGGCCTGCACCTGGCTCCAGAAGCAGGTCCGGGACGCCTCCGGACCGGTCGCACGCGAGCTTCAGTTCCCGTACCACCCGCACGTCACGGTCGCGCACGGCATCGAGGACGAGGCCATGGACCGCGCCTTCGAGGCGCTCGCCGACTACGAGGCCGAGTGGCCCTGCACCGGCTTCGCGCTCTACGAACAGGGCGCCGACGGGGTCTGGCGCAAGCTGCGCGAGTACGTCTTCGGCGGGACCGTGGTCCCCCCGCAGGCGACCCACGTGGAGCGCGGCTCCCTGCCCACCAGCCAGCTGTAACTCCGATCACAGGGCTGTGTAACTCCAGTTACATAGTCTGTACCTCCCGTTACAGCGGCAGCCGCCGGAACAGCCCGCGCGGCACATGCCTCAGCGCCGACATCACGACCCTGAGCGCGCCCGGCACCCACACCGTCTCCGAGCGGCGGCGCAGGCCCAGCTCGATCGCCGCGGCGACCGCCTCCGGTGTCGTCGCGAGCGGTGCCTCCTCAAGACCCGCGGTCATCTTCGAGCGGACGAATCCGGGGCGTACGACCATCACGTGGACGCCGGTGTCGTGGAGCGCGTCGCCCAGCCCCTGGGCGAAGGCGTCCAGACCGGCCTTGCTGGAGCCGTAGATGAAGTTGGAGCGGCGGGCCCGCTCGCCGGCCACGGAGGAGAGCACGACGAGGGATCCGTGGCCCTGGGCCTGCAACGCGCGCGCGGCGACCAGTCCCGACGACACAGCGCCCGTGTAGTTGGTCTGCGCGACGCGCACCGCGGCGGCCGGTTCGCGCTCGTCGCGCGCCTGGTCGCCGAGGACACCGAAGGCGAGCAGCACCATGTCGACGTCGCCCTCGGCGAAGATCTTGCCGAGGGCCGCCTCGTGGGAGTCGGCGTCGAGCGCGTCGAAGGCGACCGTGTGCACGTCGGCCCCCTGGGCGCGCAGGTCCGCGGCGGCCGTCTCCAGTGCGGGGGAGGGACGTCCGGCCAGCCACACGGTGCGGGTGCGGCGGGCGATCAGACGGCGCACGGTGGCCAGCGCGATCTCGGACGTACCGCCGAGGACGAGCAGGGACTGGGGGATGCCGAAGGCGTCCTTCACGAACAGCTCCTATGACGAAGGGTCCGGGGGCGTGGATGCCCTCTGGGGGCTGCCACGCCTCCTAGAGGGCGAGACGGCGGGCCAGGTCCGACACAAACACTCCGCGCGGGTCCAACTCCGCGCGCAGCGCCCGGAAGTCGTCGAGGCGCGGATACATGCCGGCGAGCAGTTCGGGCCGCAGCCGGGAGTCCTTGGCGAGGTAGACGCGCCCGCCCGCGGCGGCCACCTCCTGGTCGAGTTCGTCGAGGAAGGTGCCGAGGCCGGGCAGTCCCGCCGGGATGTCCAGGGCCAGCGTCCAGCCGGGCACGGGGAAGGAGAGCCAGCCCGGGTCGGCGTCCCCGAAGCGCTTCAGGACGGCCAGGAAGGACGGACAGCGCCGCTCCGAGACCCGCCGCACGATCCGGCGTACGGCGTCCTCCTGGCCGTGTCCGACGACGAACTGGTACTGCACGAACCCGCCGCGGCCGTAGATCCGGTTCCAGTGCGGAACCCCGTCCAGGGGGTGGAAGAACGTGGAGATCCGCTGGAGCTCGCCGGTACGCGCGCGGGGGGCCCTGCGGTACCAGAGCTCGTTGAACGCTCCCACGGTCGTGCGGGTGAGCAGACCCTCCGGGAGGAAGGCGGGGGCGGCCGGGAAGCGGGAGGTGCGGAAGGCCAGCGGCTCTCTCCGCGCGCGCGTGCCCCTCGGCAGCGCGTCCAGGGGTGCGTGGTCGCCCCGTGTCAGCACCGCGCGCCCCGTCGTCGCGCCGCGCGCCAGCAGGTCGATCCACGCGACCGAGTAGCGGTGGCGGTGGTCGCCGGCAGTCAGGCGGGCCATCAGGTCGTCGAGGTCGCGGGCGCGTTCGGTGTCGACCGTCATCAGGGAGGTCTCGACCGGCTGGAGCCGGACGGTCGCGGTGAGGATCATGCCGGTCAGGCCCATGCCGCCGCAGGTCGCGTCGAACAGGGGGGTGTCGCGGCCGACGGTGCGGATCTCGCCGTCGGCGGTGAGCAGTTCGAGCGAGAGCACGTGCCGGGAGAAGGAGCCCGACACATGGTGGTTCTTGCCGTGGATGTCCGCGCCGATCGCCCCGCCGACCGTGACGTAGCGGGTGCCGGGCGTCACCGGCACGAACCAGCCGAGCGGCAGCAGCACCTCCATCAGCCGGTGCAGGGAGACCCCGGCGTCGCACAGCACGATCCCGGCGGCGGCGTCGATGACGTGGATCCGGTCGAGCCCCGTCATGTCGAACACGGCGCCGCCGGCGTTCTGCGCCGCGTCCCCGTAGGCCCGCCCCAGGCCCCTGGGGATGCCCCCGCGGGCCCCGCAGTCCCGGACGGCGGCCGCGGCCTCCTCGTACGTCCGTGGACGGATCAGACAGGCGGCGGTGGGAGCGGTGCGGCCCCAGCCGGTGACGGGAACGGTGTCGGCAGGCATGCCGATGACCGTATCGCCCCGCTATGAGCGATTAGTTTGAAAACAACCGAAACATTAACTCTCTCCCCGAAATGGGTGATTAATGGGATGTCGCTCAATATTGCCGGAGTTCCGGAGGGGTGGGCGTGAACAGTGAGTCCCCATGGACCCCATGGACCAGATGGACCGGATGGACCGGCAGATCCTGTCGACGTTCCGTGCGTACGGCGGCGACCCGCGCGTAGCCGTCGCCGCGCGCGCCCTGTCCTGGGCGGGTGAGCACGGAGCGCTGTGGCTCGCGGCGGGCCTCACGGGCGCCGCCGTGGACGGGGCGCGGCGCGGCGCCTGGTTGCGCGGCACGGCGCTCACCGCGGGCGCGCACCTCGTCAGCATGGGGGTGAAGAGGGTGGTGCGCCGCCCGCGTCCGGCGCATGTCGCGCCCCTGGTGCGCACCGCGGGCCGGCACTCCTTCCCGAGCTCGCACGCGACCTCCGCCGCGGCCGCCGCCGTCGCCTTCGGCGCGCTGGGCGCGCACGGCGTCCCGCCGCTCGCCGCCGTGATGTGCCTGTCGCGCCTGATCGTCGGCGTCCACTACCCCTCGGACGTGGCGGCCGGCGCGGCCCTCGGAGCACTCACGGCACGCGCCGGAGCGCGCTGGATGAGAAGCACACCGACCGGGAGGGGGCGCGCATGACCGAGACAGCGCCGATGGCGACCAGCGCCCGCACCCGGGAGACGGCGCTGCTGGAACAGCGCACGCCTCCACGCCACGCCACCACCCCGCCGCCCCCCAAGGGCTCGCTTCTCGGAGGCCTGCTCAGGACCGCGCGCCCCAAGCAGTGGGTCAAGAACGTCCTGGTCGTCGCCGCCCCGGCCGCCGCGGGCCAGCTCTTCTCCCAGCACGCCGTCACCCAACTCGTCCTCGTCTTCGCCCTCTTCACCGCCTGCGCCGCCGCCGTCTACCTGATCAACGACGCCCGCGACGCCGAGGCCGACCGCGCCCACCCCACCAAGCGCCGCCGCCCGGTCGCCGCGGGACAGGTCCCCGTACCCGTCGCGTACGCCGTCGGAGGCGCCCTCGGGATCCTCGCGCCGGCCACTGCGGCCTGGCTGGTCTCCCCGGCCGTGGCCGCGCTGCTGACGGCGTACCTGGCCATGCAACTGGCGTACTGCGTCAGCCTCAAGCACGTCCTGGTCGTCGACCTCGTCGTCGTCACGACCGGGTTCCTGATGCGGGCCATGGTCGGCGGCCTCGCCCTCGGCATCCCCCTGTCCCGCTGGTTCCTGATCACGACCGGGTTCGGGGCGCTGTTCATGGTGTCCGCCAAGCGCTACTCCGAAGCGGTCCAGATGGCCGGGAAAGCGGGCGCCACGCGCGCGTTGCTCACCGAGTACACCACCGGCTACCTGCGCTTCGTCTGGCAGCTCGCCGCCGGAGTCGCCGTCCTCGGCTACTGCCTGTGGGCCCTGGAGGAGGGCGGCGTCCCGCACACCAGCGTGCTGCCCTGGCGGCAGCTGTCGATGGTCGCCTTCATCCTCGCCGTGCTGCGCTACGCCGTCTTCGCCGACCGCGGCACCGCGGGCGAACCCGAGGACGTCGTCCTCCACGACCGCGCCCTCGCCCTGATCGCCCTGGTGTGGATCGCCATGTACGCCCTGGCGGTGGCCAATTGGTGAGCCTCCCGCCCCGACAGGAGCTGCTGTCCTTCGCCACCGCGGGCCTCCTCGCCTACGCCTGTGACCTGGCCCTCTTCACCTGGCTCCGCGGTCCCGGCGGGCTCGACCCGCTCACCGCCAAGGTGCTCTCCTTCGCCGCCGGCTGCACGGTGGCGTACGCGGGCAACGCGCTCGGCACGTACCGGCACACCCGGCCCAAGGGCCTGCGCCCCTACGCCGTGTTCGTCGCGGTGAACATCGCCGGGGCCGTCGTACAGCTGTTGTGTCTGGCCGTCAGCCACTACGGCCTCGGCTTCACCTCGCAGCGCGCTGACACCGTGTCGGGGGCCGGTATCGGTATGGTCCTGGCCACTGTCCTGCGGTTCTGGGGCACCCGGACATGGGTCTTTCGCAACGAGGGCAGAGTCGGATCATGGACTGGCTGAAGAAGCTTCCCGTCGTCGGGCCGCTGTGGACGCGCCTGACGGCCACGCACGCGTGGCGGTCGTACGAGCGGCTGGACCGGGTGAAGTGGACGCGGCTGGCCGCCGCCATGACGTTCACGAGCTTCGTGGCGCTGTTCCCGCTGCTCACCGTGGCCGCCGCGATCGGTGCCGCCACGCTCAGCACCCGGCAGCAGAACGAACTCCAGGACAAGATCGCCGAGCAGGTGCCCGGCATCTCCGACCAGCTGGACGTCGACGCCCTGGTCCAGAACGCCGGCACCGTCGGTCTCATCGCCGCCGCCGCGCTGCTGTTCACCGGCATCGGCTGGGCCGGCTCGATGCACGAGTGCCTGCGCGCGGTGTGGGAGCTGCCCGACGAGGAGGAGAACCCGGTCCTGCGCAAGGCCAAGGACCTCGGCATCCTCATCGGCCTCGGCGGCGCCGTGCTCGTCACGATCGCCGCCTCCGCCGTGGCGTCCGCCATGGTCGGCTGGATCACCGACCAGCTCGGCATCGACCGGGCCGGCTGGGGCAGCCTGCTGCTGCGGACCGCCGCGTTCGGCGTCGCCGTACTCGCCGACTTCCTGCTGCTCCTGTACGTCCTCACCCTGCTGCCGGGCGTCGAGCCGAGGCGCCGGCGGCTGGTCGTGGCCGGGCTGACCGGAGCGATCGGCTTCGAGCTGCTGAAGCTGCTGCTCAGCGGCTATATGCAGGGTGTGGCCGCGAAGAGCATGTACGGCGCGTTCGGCGTGCCCGTCGCCCTGCTGCTGTGGATCAACTTCACGTCGAAACTGGTCCTGTTCTGCGCCGCCTGGACGGCGACGCAGAGCAAGGAGGCCGAGCTCACGGACGAGGGCGACGACGTACCAGATCCGGCAGCGGCCAGCGGCGGTTGACCAGGAACGCGGCCCCCGCGAGCAGCACCAGCACCCCGCCGGTGATCGCGAACGCGATGCCCATGCCGCCGGATCCCGTCTGGGCCGTGGAACTCGCGACGGGCTTCGAGGACGCCCCGCCGGACCCCGCGCCCCCGGCCTCGCCGGAGGCGTTGGAGCCCGGCTGGGCGGACTGCATGGCGCTCTTCGGCGGCACCAGTTCTCCGACCGGCTCCACCTTGCCGGCCGCCTTGAAGCCCCAGTCGAAGAGCTTGGCGGTCTCCTTGTAGACCTCGTTGGGCTCGTCCTTGGCCGGGTTCATGATCGTGACGAGCAGCACCTTGCCGCCCCGCTCGGCGACGCCGGTGAAGGTGGCGCCCGCGTTGGTGGTGTTGCCGTTCTTCACACCCGCGATGCCCGGGTAGACGGAGAGCCCGGAGGCTCCGGTCAGCAGCCGGTTGGTGTTCTGGATCTCGAAGGTCCCGCGGACCGTCTTGCCCTTCTTCTTCGTGGTCTTGCCCGGGAACTTCGCGGTGACCGTGGAGCTGTACTCGCGGAAGTCCTTCTTCTGGAGCCCGGAGCGGGCGAACAGCGTCAGGTCGTACGCGGAGGAGACCTGGCCGGGAGCGTCGTAGCCGTCGGGGCTGACCACGTGCGTGTCGAGGGCCTGGAGCTCCTCGGCGTGGGCGTTCATCTCCCTGACGGTGGTGTCGACGCCGTCGTTCATCGTCGACAGCACGTGCACGGCGTCGTTGCCGGAGCGAAGGAAGACACCGAGCCACAGGTCGTGGACGGTGTACGTCTCGCCCTCCTTTATCCCGACCATGCTGGAGCCGGCCCCGACGCCGACCAGGTCGGAGGGGACCACCTTGTGCTTCTCGGTCTTGGGGAACTTCGGCAGCACGGTGTCCGCGAACAGCATCTTCAGCGTGCTCGCCGGGGGCAGGCGCCAGTGCGCGTTGTTCGCGGCCAGCACGTCACCGGACTCTGCGTCGGCGACGATCCACGAGCGCGCGCTCAGGTCCTTGGGCAGCACCGGCACCCCGCTCGCCAGATTGACCTGCGGTCCGGCCTGGCCGAGCCGGGCGCCGCCCACGCTCGACATCGTCGCCGGGGGAGTGGCCGACGGACTCGCCGAGGGGCTGCCCGACGGACTGCCCGACGGGTTCGGCGACGGACTCCCCGACGGACTCGGCGACGGCTTGGGAGCCGCGACGGCGGGCAGCGCGGGCACGGCGGTCAGCGCGAGTGACGACAAGGCGACTGAGGTGACCAGCAGGGATCGCCTGGCGGTCTTTTTCGGAGCGGGCACGCTCAGGAACGTACATGGCACTGGGCGTGAAGTCCCGCGGCCCATCCGACCCCGGAGTCGGAACAGGACACCGGACGGCGATACTGGAGGCATGAAGCTCAGCCGCCCCGTCTCCTGGTTCCTGCTCGCCTTCGGGGTGTGGAGCTGGGTCATCTGGGTCACTTTCGTCAAAAACCTGATCAAGGACGGCAGCGGGCTCGCGTTCGACGACGGTCACCCGACGGCGTACTTCTGGGTGCATCTGCTGCTCGCCGTCGTCTCCTTCGTATTGGGGACGGTCATCGGGGGCATCGGGTTGCGCGGAGTACGCGCACTGCGGCGGAACTCATAGTCGGCCCTCAGGAGTTAGCACACCGTGGTCATCGTCTTCGCGCTCATCGCGCTGACCGTTCTCGTGACGGCCAACTGGTATCTGTGGCGCCGCCTGTTCCGCGACACGACGCGGGGTCCGGGCTGGGTGCGCCGCGGTGGCGTGGTGCTCGTCGCCGGTGGCTGGGCGCTGGCGGTCGGTGCGCTCGTCGCCGAGCGCACCGGCGCCCCCTTCTGGCTCCAGCGCGTCCTGGCCTGGCCCGGTTTCATGTGGCTGGCCCTGTCGATCTACCTGCTGCTGGCCGTCGTCGTGGGTGAGGTCGTACGACCGCTGCTGCGGCGGTTCCTCGAACGGCGGGACCGTAGCCGGGCGGTGGACCAGGTCGCGGTGGCGCGGCCGGAGCCCGCGACAGCCGTGCCGCAGCCGGAATCCGTGCCGGCCGGGGCACAGGCGGGACCCGGTGCGTCCGGAGCGCAGCCGTCGCCGACCGGAGCAGAGCCTCCGTCGGCCGAGGAGCCGCCGCCTGCCGGGCCGTCAGGGCTGGTGGCCGCGCCCTCCCGGCGGCTCTTCGTCTCCCGTGTCATCGGAGGCGCCGCCGCGGCGGCCGCCCTCACCACCGTGGGTGTCGGCACCTACGGCGTCTTGAACGGGCCGACGGTCAAGCGGGTCACCGTTCCACTGGCCAAGCTCCCGCGCGCGGCGCACGGTTACCGGATCGCCGTGGTCAGCGACATCCACCTGGGCCCGGTCCTCGGCCGCGGCTTCGCCCAGACGGTCGTCGACACGATCAACTCCACCCAGCCCGACCTGATCGCGGTCGTCGGCGACCTGATCGACGGCAGCGTGAAGGACCTGAGACCGGCGGCGGCGCCGCTGTCCCAGCTCAAGGCCCGGCACGGGAGCTACTTCGTCACCGGCAACCACGAGTACTTCTCCGGCGCCGAACAGTGGGTCGCGGAGGTGCGCCGGCTCGGTCTGCTCCCCCTGGAGAACGCCCGGACGGAACTGCCGTGGTTCGACCTGGCCGGCGTCAACGACATCGCGGGCGAGAGCGAGGGCCAGGGCCCCGACTTCGCCAAGGCCCTCGGCGACCGGGACCGGGCACGCGCGTGCGTGCTCCTCGCCCACCAGCCCGTCCAGATCCACGACGCCGTCGACCACGGCGTAGACCTCCAGCTCTCCGGCCACACCCACGGCGGGCAGCTCTGGCCCGGCAACTTCCTCGCCGCGGCGGCGAACCCGACGGTCGCCGGCCTGGAGCGGTACGGCGACACCCAGCTGTACGTCAGCCGCGGCGCCGGCGCCTGGGGCCCGCCGACCCGGGTCGGGGCACCGTCGGACATCACGGTGATCGAGCTCGCGAGCAAGCAGGCGTGAGCGGAGGCGCGGGCCTGACCGGAGGCGCGGGCCTGACCGGAGGCGCGGGCCTGGGCGGAGAAGCAGACGTGAGCGGAGGAGCGCGAGCGGCATGGGTGTCGACGTCCTGCTCATGAGGGTGACCCAGCCCGGCACCAGCCCTCGGCGCCGACGGCTGACCGAGATCGACGCCCACGCGGACCTGACGGACGCCTTCGCCCGTCTGTGCTCCGGGACCGGCCTGCCCCTGCTGAGCCGGATCGACCCGTACGGCTCACTCGCCCTGACACCCGCCGACATGGACCAGCTCCTCGACGAACTCGCCGTGCTGCGCGGCCGGACACCCGACGAGACGGACCGCACCCTGCTCGACGAGATCGCCCGCCTCGCCCGCGGCTGCGCGGCCGACCCGTCGACACAGCTCTGCTTCGAGGGCGACTGAGCGGCTCTGCTTCGAGGGCGACTGAGTCCGCCGCGAAACATGGCCGAAACGCGGCGCGGTAATGACTTGACCAACTCCGCAAACCTCTCTTCCCCCACGCGAAACTCCTGTGATTAGGTGATCCGCGCCACTAGGGGAGTGGCATGTGCTGGGGCCGTGAAGGGCCCGGGGAGGGCAAAACCGATGCGCTCGGTTCGGGTGCGGATACTCGCGACACTGCTGGTGCTTGCGGCCATAGGGATCGGCGGCCGGCAACTGCTGCCGGCGCGGGGCGACGAGGGCAGGACCATCAAGGTCGGCACCTCGGACACCGTCACGTCCCTCGATCCGGCCGGTGCCTACGACGCCGGTTCCTGGGCCCTGTTCAGCAACGTCTTCCAGTCACTGCTGACCTTCGAGCCGGGCGGCTCCTCACCCGTGCCGGACGCGGCGGAGAAGTGCGCCTTCGTCGGCAGCGGTCTGCGCACCTACCGCTGCGAGCTGCGCGAGGGGCTCACCTTCCCGAGCGGCCGCAAGGTGACCGCCGAGGACGTGAAGTACTCCTTCGACCGGGTCAAGAAGATCAACTCCGATGTCGGTCCCGCCTCCCTGCTGTCCACCCTGAAGTCGGTGAGCGCGAGCGGCCGGACCGTCACCTTCCATCTGTCCTCGCCGGACGCCACGTTCCCGTTCAAGGTCGCCACCGGTGCCGGCTCGATCGTCGACCGCACCAAGTACCCGGCGACCGCACTCCGCGACGGCGACGGCGTCGACGGAACCGGCGTGTACGACCTGACGGCGTACGCGAAGGGCAAGAGAGCGGTCCTCGCGCCCAACAGCCGCTACAAGGGAGCCGTCAAGGACGCCGGGCGGCCCGTCGAGCTGAGCTTCTACGCCGACGGCGACCGGCTCGACGACGCCTGGAAGGCCAAGCGGATCGACGTCGCCACCCGGACACTGCCGCCGAAGGTCCTCGCCGGCCTGAACGCCAGCGACCCGAGCCAGCGGGTCTCCGAGGTCGACAGCTCCGAGACCCGCAACCTCTACCTCGACACCCGCGCCGGCTCCCCGCTGCACGACAAGCGCGTCCGGCAGGCCATGGCCTGGCTGATCGACCGCGAGCGACTGGCCGCCACGGTCTACGACGGCACCGTCGACGCCCTGTACTCGCTGATCCCGACGGGCATCACCGGCCACACCACGTCGTACTTCGATCTCTACCCGAAGCAGAGCACCGCGGAGGCGCGCCGGCTGCTCACCGAGGCCGGTGTCACCCTCCCGGTCCGCTTCACCTACGGCTACGGCACCGGTCGTGGCGCCGCCGCCGAGGAGGCCGCGGAGATCAAACGGGAGCTGGAGGCGAGCGGTCTGTTCAAGGTGACCGTCAAGGGGTACGAGTGGACCGACTTCCAGAAGCGCTGGGCCACCGGCAGGCTGGACGCCTACGCGGTCGGCTGGGTGGCCGACTATCCCGACCCCGACACCTTCGGCGCCCCGCTCGTCGGCACCGACGGCACGATGAACACCGGGTACCGAAGCAAGGCCGTCGACCAGCTGATTCAGGACAGTCAGCGGTACGCCGACCGCAGTGAGGCGGACCAGGACTTCCGTGAGCTGCAGCAGGCCGTCGCGGCCGATGTGCCGGTGATTCCGCTGTGGCAGGCCAAGGAATACGTCGTCAGCAACGAGGATGTCGGCGGCGGACAGTATCTTTCGGACGGCACCGGCGTCTTCAGGCTCTGGCGGCTGACGTGGATATGACAGCGGTCTGAGATCGGCGCCCGCAGATCTGACGCGATTGCGCGGTAGCGACCTTCGCCGGAGTGACGCCGATCCGCGCCTCGACGCAGCACCATGTGACGGAGGTGTGTGCGGGGTGAGGAGCAAACGTGTTGAGACGCAACTCCTTCCGGTTGCCCCGGCATCCGGCTTCCGTCGGTATAGCCCGGCGCCGGGTCCGGGACCATCTGGCCGACTGGGGCCACGGCGTGGACGACCCGGCGCTCGCCGACGCGGTGCTGCTCGTGTCCGAGCTGGCCACCAACGTCGTACGCCATGGGCCGCTGCTGGAGCGTGAGTTCGAGGTGGCCGTCACCGCGCTCGCCGACGGCTCCTGTCTGATCGAGGTCTCCGACGAGGGGAGGATGGAGCCCCGGCTGAGGCTGGTGGGGGAGTGGGAGGAGACCGGCCGGGGCCTGCACCTGGTGGAGAACATCGCCGCGGCCTGGGGCGTGTGGGGCAGGGGCCGGCACGGCAAGACGGTGTGGGCGCTGGTGCTCGCCCACGCGAACCCGTGAGCACCTCGGACCGTGAGCACCTGAGCCCTCCGAAGGACCCTTACGACCCCGACTCCGACCCCGACCCCGACTCCTGGCCCGCCGCCCCCGCAGGCAGACCGACCGTCACCGCCAGCCCCTCGCCCGGTGCCGTCCGTACCGTCACCTCGCCGCCGTGGGCCTGCACCACCCCCTGCACGATCGCCATGCCGAGCCCGCTGCCCGCACCGCCACCCGCCCGGAAGAACCGGTCGAAGACGCGCGCCGCGTCCTCCGCGCAGAGCCCCGGCCCCTGGTCCGCGACACACAGCCGTACCTGCCCGTCCGCGCGCTCCACACCGAGCCGCACCGGGACGTCGGCGGGTGTGTGCGTGCGTACGTTGGCCACCAGGTTGCCGAGGACCTGCCGCAGCCCGGACTCGTCGGCGCGCACCAGCAGCGAACCGGCCGCGTCGACCGCTATGGGCCGCTCCGGCTGCTGCACCCGCAGATCCTCGGCCGCGTCCCGCACCAGCCGGCTGATGTCGACGTTCCTGAGGCGCAGTTCGGGCTGCTGGTCGAGCCGGGCGAGGGTGAGCAGCTCGTCCACCAGCCGCCCCATGCGGTCCGTCTCCGCCAGCACCCGCACCCAGGCCCGCTTGCGCTCGTCCGGATCGGAGAGCATCCCCCGGTCGTAGAGCTGGAGGTAGCCGCGTATCGCGGACAGCGGGGTGCGCAGTTCGTGCGAGGCGTCGGCGACGAAGCGGCGCAGCTGGGCCGCGCTGCGCTCGCGGGTGCGGTACGCCGACTCCACCTGGTGGAGCATGGAGTTCAGGGCGACGCGCAGCTGCTCGACCTCCAGGGTCGCCTCGCGGCTGGAGGGAACGCGCCGGGTCAGATCGCCCTCGGCGATAGCCGACGAGGTCTCCACCATGTCCTCCAGCGGCTGCATCCGGCGTCGGACGCTCACCATCGTCAGACAGGCCAGCAGCGCGAGCAGCAGGCCGCCGATGGCGAGGTTCATGCGTACGGCCTTGGCGACGCCGTTGTGGAGGAGTTCGGTGGAGGTGGCGAGCAGGACGTACGTGCCGTCGGGCAATCGCGTCGCGGTCGTGCGGTAGGCGGTGCCGCCCACGGTCACGTCGTGCGGCTCGGGATCCGCGGTGAGCGCCTTCGGGTCGTCCACGGCGCCCGCCAGCCCGCGCTGGGCCTCGGTCGGCTGGAGGCCGAGGACGCCGACCGACTCGCCCCGGCCGTCGACGGCGGTGAAGATCGAGTCGGGTGTCCGGTCCTGGTTCCGTGCCTCCGGCACGAGCCGGTCGCGCGCGAAGCTCAGCACGTTCAGCGAGTCCAAGTCCCGCAGGGTGAGCCGCGTGCTGCCGAGGGAGTCCCGGGTCTTGACGAGATTGCCGTCGATCTGGTCGAGCAGGTAGTACCGCATGCCCATGACGCTCACCGCCGTCGCGGCCACGATGCCGATCGCGAGCAGCGCGACGTTGGCCAGCGTCAGCTTGCCGCGCAGGGAGTGGATGCCGTGCCTGCCGCCGGGGCGCCCGGCCTTCATGCCAGCCCGTATCCCACGCCCCGCCGGGTGGTGATCACCGGCGGCCCCAGCGTGTCGAGCTTGCGCCGCAGATAGCTGATGTAGGTCTCCACCACGGTCGATTCGGGCGGCGTGTGCTCGTACTGCCAGACGTGGCGCAGGAGTTGCTCCTTGGGCACGATCCGGCCGCCGTTGCGCACCAGGAAGCGCAGCAGGGCGTACTCGGTGGGGGTCAGTTCGACCGTGCGGCCGTCGCGGTGCACCGAGTACGTCGTCTCGTCCAACTCCAGGTCGCCGTAGCGCAAGGGGGGACGCTGCGGGATGACGTCGGCCGGGCGGGTGCGGCGCAGCACCGCAGTGATCCTGGCGACGACCTCGTCGATGTTGAACGGTTTGGTGATGTAGTCGTCGCCGAAGCCGAGGGCGCCGACGACCTCGGCGGGCGAGTCACGGGCGGTGAGGAAGACGAGCGCCAGGTCGGGCCGCTCGGCGCGGAGTTGGCGGCCCAGGGCGCGGCCGTCCCCGTCGGGCAGCATGACGTCGAGCAGCGCCACGTCCGGGCGGGTGCGCTCGCTGAGCGCGCGCGCCTCGCGGACGGTGCCCGCCGTCATCACCTCGAACCGGTGGTAGCGCAACGCGATCGCGAGGACGTCCGCGATGCTCTCCTCGTCCTCCACGACCAGCACGGTGCCTGGAGCCGTCGTCATGCCCCCAGTATCGGCACGACCACTGACAGTCGGCCCCGGTTCGCACTTTGGAGTTCCTTGAGAGTCATGGGCGTCCCGTGTCCACACCCGCGCCGCCCCCCGATTCTGTTGCCCAGGACCCGGGGGACCGACCGACGACCGACTGGGGTGTGGAACGTGGCGGCATTGGCACGGTGGTGCTATCGGCACCGGCTGGTGGTCCTGTTGCTGTGGGTGGGGGCGTTGTTCGGGCTCGGAGCGGCCGGTTCGGCCGCGGGCACCGACTACGCGAACGTCTTCTCCCTTCCGGACACGGACTCCAAGCGCGCGTACGACCGGATGACGAAGGCGTTCCCGCAGACGGCCGGGGACACCGACACGGTGGTGTGGAAGGTTGACGAGGGATCGGTGCGGGACGCCTCCGTACGGTCCCGGATCGAGCCCGCGCTGGAGGAGATCGGCGCGATGCGGGGCATCGGTGAGGTCACCGACCCCTACGCCGCGGACGGCGCGGCGCAGATCAGCCGGGACGGGCGGATCGCGTACGCCCAGGTCACCTTCGCCGAGCAGGCGAACGCCGTACCCAAGGAGCTCATCGAGGACGTCGTCGGCACGGCGCAGGCGGCCGAACGGGACGGTCTTCAGGTCGAGTTGGGCGGCCAGGCGATCGCCCGCACCCAGGAGCCCCCGATGGGCACCGCCGAACTGGTGGGTATCGTGGCGGCGGCGGTCGTGCTGTTCCTCGCCTTCGGCTCGCTGTTCTCCATGCTGCTGCCGCTCGTAGTGGCGATCGCCGGTGTCGGCAGTGGCCTGATGTCCACCTCGCTGCTCAGCCACGTCACGGACATGCCCGAAGTGGCCCCGCTGCTCGGCTCGTTGATCGGACTCGGCGTCGGCATCGACTACGCCCTGTTCATCGTCACCCGGCACCGGCGGGGCATCCTGCGCGGCACGGATCCCGAGGAGGCGGCCGTCACGGCCCTCAACACCTCGGGCCGAGCCGTGCTGTTCGCGGGCGGCACCGTCTGCATCGCGCTCGCCGGCATGCTGGTGATGAACATGCGCTTCCTGGACGGCGTGGTCATCGCCACCTCGCTGACCGTCGTGCTGAGCGTGCTGGCCGCGACGACCCTGCTGCCCGCCCTGCTGGGGCTACTCGGTGTGCGGGTCCTCAGCCGCAGGCAGCGGCGCCGGCTCGCGGTGACGGGGCCGGAGGCGGACGAGACGAGCGGGCTCGCGGCGCGCTGGTCGTCGTACGTCCAAAAGCGTCCGCGGTCGGTCGCCGCGCTGGCCCTCGCGGTCATGATGGTCCTCGCGCTGCCCGTGCTGTCGATCCGGCTCGGCGCCACCGACCAGGGCAACCACCAGGAGTCGCAGACCACCCGGCAGGCCTACGACCTGCTCGCCGAGGGCTTCGGGCCCGGCTTCAACGGCCCGCTCCAAGTGGTCGTCGTGGAGGGCGACGCGGCCGGGCTGGCCTCCCGCATCGAGTCGACCGAGGGGGTGGCCCAGGTCGCCGCCGCCCCGCCCGCGAACGGCGTCTCGGTGATCCAGGTCGTCCCGACGACGTCACCGCAGTCGGAGAAGACGGACCAGCTGATCGACCGGCTGCGCGACGACGTGATCCCCGCCTCCGGCACCGAGGCCCATGTGGGCGGTGTGACGGCCGTGTTCAAGGACTTCGCCTCCGTGACCGGCGAACGGCTGTCGTACTTCATCGCCGCGATCATCGGGCTGGGCTTCCTGCTCCTGCTGATCGCCTTCCGTTCGATCGTGGTGCCGCTGACGGCGGCCCTGATGAACCTCGTCGCCGCCGCCGCGTCCTTCGGTGTCCTGGTCGCGATCTTCCAGTGGGGCTGGGGGACGGAACTCCTCGGCATCGGCAAGGAGGGCCCGATCACGGCGTTCCTGCCGGTCATCATGCTCTCCCTGCTCTTCGGCCTCTCCATGGACTACCAGGTCTTCCTGGTGAGCCGGATGCACGAGGAGTGGGTGCACACACGCGACAACGCGCGCGCGGTGCGCGTGGGCCTCGCCGAGACCAGCCGGGTCATCAACTGCGCGGCCCTGATCATGATCTGCGTGTTCAGCGCGTTCGTGCTGAGCGGCGACCTGGAGGGCGCCATGGCGGGCATCGGCCTCGCCGCCGCCGTCGCCCTGGACGCCTTCATCCTGCGTACGGCGCTGGTGCCGGCCGCGATGCATTTGCTCGGCGACTCCAACTGGTGGCTGCCTCACTGGCTGGAGAAGCGGCTGCCGCATCTGGCGGTGGAGCCGAGGGAGGAGGCCGTGCCGCCTCCCTCGGAGAAGCCGGCGGACGGTCCCGCCTCGGTCGTCCACGGCTTCGTCCGTACGGCGGAGGGGGAGCCGGTGGAGGGGGCCGCGGTGTCGCTGCTGTCGCCCGGGGGCCGTCGACTGGACCGGGTCCTGTCGCTGGCCGACGGCTCCTACATCCTCTCCGTCCCGGCACCGGGCAGGTATCTGCTGTCGACCGAGGACGCGTCGTACGGCTCACGCGCGCGGGACGTCGTCGTGGGGGCGGGGCCCCTGGTGTACGACGTGGAGCTCGCCGAGGTCTCAGCGGCGGACTCGGAGGACGAGGTGGACGCGGTCAACTGACCGGCCGGGTCCGGGTCCGGGTCCGGGTCCGGGTTCAGGCGGGGCGCTCGTGCTCACCCTCGGTGGGTGCGGGCGCCCCCTGCCGTGCGGCCGGGTCCGGCATCACCTTCGTCATCCCCGGCAGGAAGTCCGTGAACAGTTCGTGCACCTCCCGCACGAGCGGCCGCAGCACCCGGAACCGGGCCAGCGAGACGCCCCGCGCGGTGAGCCGGGCACCGCGCGCGGCGAGCCGGTAGCTGCGTTCACGCCCCTCGGTCCGGTCGAAGATCCAGTACAGGACCAGGCCCATCTGGGAGAGCCACATCAGCTCCGGCAGGATGTCCCGCAGCTCCTCGGGGACCTTGGTCTTCGCCCCCCGCAGCACCTCCCGGTGCACCCCGATCGCCTCCACGCGCGCGTGCTCCGACTCGGGGGAGAAGGGGCTGAGCGGGCTGTCGGGGTCGGCGGCGTTCTTGAAGAACTGCACCGCGAACTCGTGGTACGGGGTGGCCACGTCCAGCCACACCCGCAGCACCCCGGCGAGCCGCGCCTCCAGGTCGGTCTCCCGGTTCAGCACCTCCCGCACCGCCGCCCGGTGCTCGGCGGCGAGACGGTCGTAGAACCCCTGGATCAGGTGTTCCTTGCCCGCGAAGTAGTAGTACGCGTTGCCGACGGAGACCCCGGCCTCCTGGGCGATGGCCCGCATCGTCGTCTTGTCGTACCCGCGCTCCTGGAACAGCCGCATCGCCGTCTCCAGGATCAGCGCGCGGGTCTGCTCGGACTTGCTCGGGGTACCGCCCACTTCGGGGCCGTCTTGGTTCGCAGGCACGGGACGAGAGCCTAATTCCTTCGCAGCGGCCCCCGAGGCGTCCAACGAGTGGTACGGACCCCGGCCGTCGTGGGCGGTCCCTGCCCGGACGGGTTCACCGGGTCACCGTCTCGCGAGTTCGGGCCGCTTGCTGTAGTCGGTGAAGCCGAAGACGTTGCCCCAGGGGTCGGCGAGCTCGACGGTCCAGCCGGTGGCGACGGAGGCGGGCTCGTCGAGGAGCGGGATGCCGACGTCCCGCATGCGCCGGGCGGCGGCCTGCGCGTCCGGCACCTCCAGCCACAGGCGCGGCGAGGGCCACGGCGGCGGGCGGTGCCCGATCTCCTCCTCCTGCCGCAGCAGGATCCCCGGCGTCTCCGGCCCCACCTTCAGCTGAGCGAGCCCGCCCTCGTCGAAGCGGAACCCCACGGTGAACCCGGCGCGCTCGTAGAAGTCGACGGCCTCGGCGAGGTCCCCGACGGGGAACAGGACGTTGTCGAAGCCGAGCAGTTCGTACGACTCTTCGTCTGACATACCGTCAGAGTAGGCCGATGATCCGCCGGATCCCTGGATTGTCAGTGCTGCCTCGTACTGTCGGCGGCATGGGAATCGTGATGTTCGTCGATGAGACGACCAGCGGCGGCCGCACCGACGGCTGGGGCCTGGAGATCGCCGAGGAGCGGCTCGCCGTGCGCGAACTGATCCGCCGCCGGGTGTTCCAGGAGGTCGCGGAGTACAACGCGCGCACGCCGGGGGTCTTCCAGGGCCTGGTCCAGCCGGCCGACGCCGAGCGGGTGCTGAACGGCTACGCGCTGCGTACACCCCGGCGGATAGACCCCGAGAAGCAGACCGAGCTGGCGCTCAGGGCCTTCGCGGGCAACGGCTTCCTGGTGCTGGTGGGGAACCGCCAGGTCACCGACCTCGACGAGGAGATCGACCTCGTGCTCGGCACCGAGGTCACCTTCCTGAAGCTCGTACCGCTGGTCGGGGGCTGACATGCCGTACATCCAGACGTACAAGGAGCTGATCGCGCAGCGCGTCGCCGAGGGCGACACGGGTGCGCTCGCCGTCGACATGCTGAAGGCCGCGGCCGTCAACAACGGCGACTGGACCGGCCGCTGGACCCAGGTCCTCGGCCGGCTGCGCGAACTGCCCGCGGACGCGCGCAAGGCGCTCGCCGACGCCCTCGTGGAGCAGTACCACGCGGACCGGGCCGGACCGGACGCCCGCGGCCATGCCCTGACCCTGCTGGGCATCGTGGCCCGGGACCTGCCCGAGGACTTCCTCTCCACCGAGCGGCTGAAGAAGCTCGACGAGCTGTCACGGCAGCACTCCTTCTGGCACGGCTCGTCCTACGAGGCCCTCGCCGAGGCCGAGCTGGCGACCGGCCGCGCCCTCGCGCCCGCCGTGGTGGCCGTCATCCGCCGCTCCGCCATGGACACCTACAGCCCGGCGTCCCTGACCCGGCTCGCGGCGAGGCTCACCACCCCCGCCCTCAACGTCGGCGAGGAATGGGCCGAGCAAGCCCTACGAGACACCGCCGACCCCGACTGGCAGGCCCTGCTCGCCCACACCACCACCGCCACCGCGGCCAGGCCGACGCCCCAGTGGAACCACCGCGCGGCCGCCCTGATCGACGCCCTCGGCGCCGACCGAATCCGCGAGACGATCCTGCCCTGGCTCGCCCTCGTCGGCCGCCCCCGCACCTTCCCGCTGGACCGCGCCGCCCACCAGCCGGACCACAACCACGCCTACGACCCCTACAACGCCAACGCCCTGCGCGGACTCACCTGGATCCTCGCCCTCCTGCCGCCGCACCCCGACACCACGCGCGCGCTCGGCGCCCTCGTCGACACCTCACTGAAGAAGGTCGCCGGCCTGGGCCCACGCAACCCCAAGGTCGCCAACGCGGCCGTCAACGCCCTCGCCCGCCTCGACGGCGAGAGCGCCCTCGCCGAACTGGCCCGCCTCGCCACTCGCGTCACCTACAAGGGCACGCTCAAGCCGCTCAACACCGCCCTGGACACCCGCGCCGAGGCGATGGGCCTCAGCCGCGAGGAGATCGAGGAACTGGCCGTCCCGGCCTACGGCCTGACGGAGATCGGCCGCGCCGAGCACCGCCTGGGTGACGTCACGGCGCTGATCGAGATCCACCGCACCAGAGCCCTGCTGACCTGGCGCAACGCCGCGGGCAAGCCGGTGAAGACGGTCCCGGCGTCCGTCCGGCGCGACCACGCCGACGACCTCAAGGACCTCAAGGCCGCTGCCAAGGACATCGACAGGATGCTCTCCGCCCAGAGCGAGCGCCTGGACCGCCAGTTCCTGGCCCGCCGCACCTGGCCGTACGCCGCCTGGCGCGAGCGCTACCTCGACCACCCCCTCGTGGGCACCCTGGCCCGCCGCCTGCTCTGGACGGTCGACGGCACGACGGTCGGACACGCCGACGGCGCCCTGCGCACCCTGACCGACGACCCCGTGGAGGACGGGCGGGAGGTGCGCCTGTGGCACCCGGTCGGTCACGACCCCGCCGAGATCGTCGCCTGGCGCGACTGGCTGGAGCGCCACGCGATCACCCAGCCGTTCAAACAGGCCCACCGCGAGGTCTACCTGCTAACGGACGCCGAACGCACCACGGCCACCTACTCCAACCGCTTCGCGGCCCACTTCCTGCGCCAGCACCAGTTCCACTCCCTGGCCGCCGTCCGGGGCTGGCACAACAAACTCCGCCTGTCCGTCGACGACGAGGCCCCGCCGGCCGTCCGCGAACTCCCGCAGTGGGGACTGCGCGCCGAGTACTGGATCGAGGGCGACGGCGGCGAGAACTACGAGGACATCACCGAATCCGGCAGCTTCCTCCGCCTGCGCACCGACCAGGTCCGCTTCTACCCGATCGACGCCCCCGAGAACTCCGCCCACTGCTGCGGCGGCGAGTACCACATGTGGCTCCGCGACGGCCGGGACCCGGTCGACCCCCTCCCCCTGGACTCCGTCCCGCCCCTGGTCCTGTCCGAAGTCCTCCGCGACGTCGACCTCTTCGTCGGCGTGGCCAGCGTCGGCAACGACCCCACCTGGCAGGACGGCGGCCCGAGCGGCCGCTTCCGCGAGTACTGGACGTCGTACGGCTTCGGCGAACTCACCCAGAGCGCCGAGACCCGCCGCGTCCTGCTCGAACGCCTGATCCCGAGGCTGGCCATAGCCGACCGCTGCACCCTCGAAGGCCGCTTCCTCCACGTCAAGGGCGAACGCCACACCTACAAGATCCACCTCGGCTCCGGCAACATCCTCATGACCCCCAACGACCAGTACCTCTGCATCGTCCCCAAGTCCGCCCCGGGCAGCGCCCCGCAGACCGGCTACCTCCCCTACGAGGGCGACCGCATGCTGGCGGTCATCCTCAGCAAGGCGATGCTGCTGGCGGACGACACGAGGATCACGGACCCGACGATCCTGAGCCAGCTGTGACCTGTACATCGACTTGCCGATGAGCTCCGTCGGCCCGGCGCCGGGGATTCTCCCGCGCCTTGCGGACGGCCTACGGGGCGAGAAATGGGAGGTCGCCGTGGTCGACGTCGGACCGCTCGAAGCGCGGTTGCTCGACACTGATCCCGTCGGTGACGATGCCTGCGTGGTCGATCTCGAAGACCTGGTGGTCATGAAGGTGCGCGCCCTCGGCGATCGTGGTCTGCCGCGGGACGTGATCGACGTACATGCCGCCTGCCGGCACTACTCCGTGATCGAGCTCGAACAGCTGGGGCTGCGCGACGAGGCGGAGTTCGACCTGGCCGAGCTGCGGGAGCGGCTGGAGAGCGTCGTATGGGTGAGTGACGAGGAGTTCGCGGCGTACGGGCTGGGGCAGGAGGAGATCGTGGAGTTGCGGCGGTGGGCGTTGGACTGGGAGTCCGATCTCGGGCTGCGGCTCGCTGAGGAGTATGACGATCCGGAAGACGACGACACCGAGTAGTGCTGTCTCCCGGTCGCTTCAGACCCCGCGGTAACCGTCCCTCACGACCTCCCGTGCCAGAGCCTTTCGGGCACCTGTCAGTTCGGTGGCGATGAGGTCGGCCCGTCCCGCGTCGGCCGTCACCGTGGCGGGCGCCGGTGGGCCGGTGAGGAGCAGTCGGCGGCGCAGGTGGGTCGGAGGGTGGGTGGAGTCGACGCTGTGGCCGCGGAGGGCGGCGGCGCGGCGTTGGCGGTCGTACTCGGAGGGTGGGATGGAGGTCATGTGGGCGGTGAGGGCCTCCCACAGGCCTTCGGAGTCGTCCGTGGAGGACTGGCCCGGGCGGCGGGTGCGGCGGCTGTTGGTCTCGCGGTGCAGGGTGGTGACGACCGAGTCGGTGACGAGGAGGCGGTCCATCAGGCCGACCGCGGCCTCGGTGGAACCGGCGCGAGCCGCCACCGCGTCGGCCAGGTACTCGCTGCGTTGTGACGCCCGCGCTGTCAGCAGGTCCAGCAGCATCAGCACGCCTTGGATCAGTGAACGAGGCACCAGGTAGACCAGGTTGACGAACATCTCCAGGAGCGTCGGGTTAGGGGTCGGGGCGAGGAAGTAGTGCCACAGGGACAGTGACCGGTAGGCGGTGCCGACCACCAGGCCGTGGCGGGTGTCCCCGTTGGTGAAGTGGCCCAGTTCGTGGCCCAGGAGCGCGATGCGCTGCTGCGGGGTGAGGACCTCCCAGAGTGGGATCCCGAGGGTCAGGAGGCGGCGGCCGAGGCCGTAGTGCGTCACGCTCGCGTTGACCTCGGTGTCGACGACGATCGTGTCCACGCCCTTGGTGCCCAGTGTCCGCGCGATCTCGTCGACGAGCCCGTACAGCTCGGGCGCTTCCGTGCGCGTCAGGACGCGGGCGTCCTTGGGCAGCCGGTTCAGCCTCGGGCGCAGGGGCCAGGCCAGGGCGAGCAGCAGAATGCCAAGGCCCTTGGCGACAGCCCCTGAGCCGGCGATCAGGATCCAGAGTCCGCTCGCGACGAGGGTGGCGGTCACGCCGTGTACCGCGAGCGCGATGGCGTACGCGAGAATGCCAGCGGTGTCCCGGCCGCCACGCCGCTGCTCACCCTCGGCGCTCAGCTCGGCCAGCAACTGCTCGCCGTACCGCTGCGCCAGCTCGTGGCGCAGGCTCTCCAGCCTGCTCCGCTTCTCGTCCGACTCCGCCCGCTCCGGATCGACGTTCCAGTCGCAGGCCGCACACCATCTGGTGAAACGCGCGTCTGTACGGATCTCGGTCCCGCACTGCGGGCACGGCTGGAGCGTTTCCTCCCCTACGGCACGCATGAGCGCGCTCTCCCCCCCCCATGCTGCGCCTCTTCCCCAAGAGGCGGCGTGTACATGATCGAGGTAGCTGATCACATTCGAGTGGTGGAGTAAAGCTGACATCGGGGGGTGCGGGCGGATCGTCGATTCATCAGGCCAGACCCCCTCCCTCTGTTCTGTGACGCCGCGCCCCATACTGAACACCGCTCAAGGGGCGTATGGGGAGGGCGGGCTTCGTGCGACGGGTGCTGGCGGTGCATTTCGTGCCGTGTGCGCTGTTCGTCGGCGGGGTGCTCGCGCTGGTACGGGCGGGGAGCTTTTCGGGGCGGAGTGACTGGGGTGCCGTGTGGCCGGAGCGGCCGGCGGAGGTGGTCGGCCTGCTGGCCACGGTTGTTGGCTGCGCGTCGCTGCTCGGTCTGTTGTTGCAGCCGTTCCAGGTGCGGGCGGTTCGGGTCCTGGAGGGGTACTGGGACCGCTGGCCCGCTACGGCGTGGCTCGCCGACGCGGTGGGCCGTGTGCAGCGTCGGCGGTGGCGGTCTTTGCGGGAGCGGGCTCACGGGGCTGCGGGCGGAGGCCGGGAGCTACGGGTGCAGGCGGATGCCCGTCGTCGCCTCGCCGGCCAGCCGCCGGCCAACCTCCTGCTGCCCACGGCATTGGGAAACGCTCTGCGCGCCGGAGAGCTGACCGCCGGAGAGCGCTATGGACTGACGACCCTGTCCTCCTGGCCGCGCATCTACCTCCAGGTGTCCGACCGCATGGCCGAGGTGCTCCGCTCGGCCCGCGACGCGCTCGACACGGCGGTCAACCTGTGCTGGTCCTTTCTCGCGCTGACCGTGACGAGCGCGTCCGCCCTGTACGACGAGCCGTCTCACTGGTGGCTGTGCGGCGCCGGTCTGGCGTCGGCGTCGGTCGCGTACAAGGGCGCGGTGACGACGGCGCAGGGCTACTCGGGTCTGATGCACCTGGTGTACGACCTGCACCGCTTCGATCTGCTGGAGGCCCTTCACTATCCGCTGCCCGCGGACCGGGACAGTGAGGAGGAGGTGTTCTCGGATGTCTCGGACCTGTTCGCGGGGAGCAGACCGGAAGGGCTCGGATACGACCACCCGGGAGTGCCGGACCGTTCGGCCTCGGGGCACGACAGCGGTGGTGCCACGGGCGCTTAGGTCCACAGTTCCTCAAGTCCTTGGGGTCAGTTTCTCAAGTCCTTGGGGTGGAGGCTTCGCCCCGTTCAGCCGGAGGCCTGGTCGCCCCGGGCGCGGGCGTCGGTCAGTTCTTGCAGGGCGTCCCGCAGTTGCTCGATGGCGTCCCTGTTACGGTCGCCCGTGCACAGGGCGTGGACCACGGGCGGCAGGTCCGCGATCAGGCAGCCGGGCTTGTGCCTGCCCCGGAATTCGGCGTTGTACTTGGCCAGGTAGGCGTCGATGGCGGTCGGCCCCGAGCGCAGCGCGCGCTTCCACAACTGACGGTGGAGCATCGTGTTGGACACGATCCCGAGGTTCGCGTAACAGCCTTCGATGATGCAGGTGGTCGGAGGTTGTTGGTAACCGGGCAGAACCACCGCGTGCATGGTCATGAAGAGCCTCCTTGGCCGATTCCGGGACGCTTGCGCTGTGACCGGTCGTTGACTTCGCGTCTGAGTTTCAGCTGCCAGGAGATCTCGCCGACGGCGCAGAGGAGGACGACGCCCGCCGCCCACCACCGCCAGGACGGCTGGTTGCTGTCCTTGCCGGGGGCCAGAGCCGCGGCGACACCGAACGCGAGGAGCACGGTTCCCCTGTTGAAGTAGCGGTTCGCTCCCCTGATGTACCTCTCCCAGACCTTGAAGTCGGTGCTCTGGGCCCGGCGCAGCTCTTTCCACAGCAGGGGCTGGCTGGCGATGTCGGCGCCGTACCAGTCGAGAACGTCCTGCTGCGAGTACAGGAACTTACGTGCGTGGTAGGCCAGCTGAATGCTGTAGATGAGGGACATGGCCGACAGGACGAGCATGAGCAGCGTCGGCCCCGGTAGGAGGAACACCTTCTCCCTGGCCGCTGCCACCACTCCGGCGAGGCCGAGCGCGGCCGCCGCCAGCAGCGGAGCGGCGACGAACTGGGCTTCTTTGGCGCCATGCCCGTACCCCAGTGGAGTTGGCTGTTGCCAGCCGGGTGTCAGTTCTTCTTCCGGTGTCGTCACGCACCCCCGCCTTCTCGAACTCCCGTGAACGGTCGGGACGTTCGAAAGGAGTGTGACGGGGGAATGCGCCGACCGGCAGGAGCGCGAACCGGCCAAAAACACCAGAGGGCCCTGTTCCCCAAGTGAAGGAAACAGAGCCCTGAGGCGCTAAAGGGAGATCAGAAGCGGCGCGTGATCAGCGCTCGCTTCACTTCCTGGATCGCCTTCGTGACCTCGATGCCGCGCGGGCACGCGTCCGTGCAGTTGAAGGTGGTGCGGCAGCGCCACACACCGTCGCGGTCGTTGAGGATCTCCAGGCGCTGCTCGCCCGCCTCGTCACGGCTGTCGAAGATGAAGCGGTGGGCGTTCACGATCGCGGCCGGGCCGAAGTACTGGCCGTCGTTCCAGAAGACCGGGCAGGACGACGTGCAGGCCGCGCACAGGATGCACTTCGTCGTGTCGTCGAAGCGCTCGCGGTCCTCCGCCGTCTGGAAGCGTTCGCGGGTCGGCTCGTTCGTGTCCTTGGTGATCAGGAACGGCATGACGTCGCGGTAGGCCTGGAAGAACGGCTCCATGTCGACCACGAGGTCCTTCAGGACCGTGAGGCCCTTGATGGCCTCGACCGTGATCGGCTTCTCGGGGCTGAGGTCCTTGATCAGGGTCTTGCAGGCGAGGCGGTTCTTGCCGTTGATCCGCATGGCGTCGGAGCCGCAGATGCCGTGGGCGCAGGAGCGGCGGAAGGTGAGGGTGCCGTCCAGTTCCCACTTGATCTTGTGGAGGGCGTCGAGGACGCGCTCCTTCGGGTCGATCTCCACCTGGAAGTCTTCCCAGGTCGCCTCCGCCGAGACTTCGGAGTTGAAGCGGCGGATACGGAACGTGGCCGTGATGTACGGGGAGTCGGCGAAGCCGGGCTCGGGCGTGCCGGCCGCGTCCGCCTTGTCCAGGATCGGGGTTGCCATCAGTACTTACGCTCCATCGGCTGGTAGCGGGTCTGGACGACCGGCTTGTAGTCGAGACGGATGGACTCGGTGCCGTCGTCGCCCACCTCGCGGTACGCCATGGTGTGGCGCATGAAGTTGACGTCGTCGCGGTTCGGGTAGTCCTCGCGGTAGTGACCGCCGCGGGACTCCTTGCGGGCCAGGGCGGACACGGCCATGACCTCGGCCAGGTCGAGCAGGTTGCCCAGCTCGATGGCCTCCAGCAGGTCCGTGTTGAACCGCTTGCCCTTGTCCTGGATCGAGACGTTCAGGTAGCGCTCGCGGAGCTCCGCGATCTTCTCCACCGCCGTCTTGATCGTCTGCTCCGTGCGGAACACCATGACGTTGGCGTCCATGGTCTCCTGGAGCTCGCGGCGCAGGACCGACACGCGCTCGGTGCCCGTCGCGTCCCGCAGGCGCTCGACCTGCGACACCACCAGCTCCGCCGGGTTCTCGGGCAGCTCGACGTAGTCCGCCTTCTGCGAGTACTCGGCGGCCGCGATACCGGCCCGCTTGCCGAACACGTTGATGTCCAGCAGCGAGTTGGTGCCGAGGCGGTTCGCGCCGTGGACGGACACGCAGGCGACCTCGCCGGCCGCGTACAGGCCCGGGACGACCGTCGTGTTGTCCGCCAGGACCTCACCCTCGACGTTCGTCGGGATGCCGCCCATCGCGTAGTGCGCGGTGGGCTGGATCGGGATCGGGTCCGTGTACGGCTCGATGCCCAGGTAGGTGCGCGCGAACTCGGTGATGTCGGGCAGCTTGGCGTCCAGCTGCTCCGGGGGAAGGTGAGTCAGGTCCAGGTAGACGTGGTCACCCTCCGGGCCGCAACCCCGACCCTCGCGGATCTCCGTGTAGATGGAGCGGGACACGACGTCACGGGACGCGAGGTCCTTCATGACCGGCGCGTACTTCTCCATGAAGCGCTCGCCGTCCTTGTTGCGCAGGATGCCGCCCTCACCGCGGGCGCCCTCCGTCAGCAGGATGCCCATGCGCCAGATGCCGGTCGGGTGGAACTGGAAGAACTCCATGTCCTCCAGCGGCAGGCCCCGGCGGTAGACGGCCGCCTGGCCGTCGCCGGTCAGCGTGTGCGCGTTGGACGTCACCTTGAAGAACTTGCCGCAGCCGCCGGACGCGTAGATCACGGCCTTCGCCTGGAAGACGTGGATCTCGCCGGTCGCCAGTTCGTAGGCGACGACACCGGCCGAGCGCTTGACGCCGTCGACCTCGGTGATCAGCTGGTCCAGGACGTAGAACTCGTTGAAGAACTCCACGCCCTCCTTGACGCAGTTCTGGTACAGCGTCTGGAGGATCATGTGGCCGGTGCGGTCGGCCGCGTAGCAGGAGCGGCGGACCGGGGCCTCGCCGTGGTTGCGGCTGTGACCGCCGAAGCGGCGCTGGTCGATGGTGCCGTTCGGGGTGCGGTTGAACGGCAGGCCCATCTTCTCCAGGTCGAGGACCGAGTCGATGGCCTCCTTCGCCAGGATCTCGGCGGCGTCCTGGTCGACCAGGTAGTCACCGCCCTTGACCGTGTCGAAGGTGTGCCACTCCCAGTTGTCCTCCTCCACGTTGGCCAGCGCGGCGGCCATGCCGCCCTGCGCGGCGCCCGTGTGGGAGCGGGTGGGGTAGAGCTTGGTCAGCACGGCGGTGCGGCTGCGCTTCGTCGACTCGATGGCCGCGCGCATGCCCGCGCCGCCGGCGCCGACGATGACGGTGTCGTACTTGTGGATCTTCATGAGTGGTTGCCTCAGCCCCGTGCCTAGCGGATGTTCGGGTCGAAGGTGAAGATCACCAGCGTGCCCAGCAGGATGGTGAACACCGTGGCGGTGTAGAGCAGGCCCTTCAGCCACAGGCGGGTGTTCGCGCGCTCCGCGTAGTCGTTGATGATCGTGCGCAGGCCGTTGGCGCCGTGCAGCATGGCCAGCCACAGCATCAACAGGTCCCAGACCTGCCAGAACGGCGAGGCCCAGCGGCCCGCCACGAAGGCGAAGCCGATCTTCGACACGCCGCCGTCCAGCACCAGCTGGATCAGCAGGTGGCCGATGACGAGGACGACCAGCACGATGCCCGACAGGCGCATGAACAGCCACGCGACCATCTCGAAGTTGCCCCGAGTGCTCTTCGGGGTCTTCTTGGTGCGCTTGCGCGGGGCCTCGATCAGGGGGGCCGGGTTGTCGACGCCGTAGAGGGAATCGCCCTCGACGGGGCCGATACCGGACGCGGTCTTTTCAGCAGTGGACATGCGCGTCAGCTCCCGAACAGTTCACGAGCGGCGTGGCCGAGGACGGGGTAGATCGCCCCGATCATCAGTACGACCCACACACCGACGACGGTCCAGAGCATCTGCTTCTGGTAGCGCGGGCCCTTCGACCAGAAGTCGACGGCGATGACGCGCAGGCCGTTGAGCGCGTGGAACAGGATGGCGGCGACGAGGCCGTACTCCAGGCACGCGACGAGCGGGGTCTTGTAGGTGGCTACGACCTTGTCGTAGTCCTCGGGGGAGACACGGACGAGCGCGGTGTCCAGCACGTGAACGAACAGGAAGAAGAAGATGAGGACGCCGGTGACTCGATGAGCCACCCAGGACCACATTCCTTCCCGGCCGCGGTACAGCGTTCCAGCCGGCACGGAAGAACCCTCCGGGAGCGGGGATTGGGGCCGCGCCGGCTTCTGTGTCGGACGGGCCCGGCCGGGTACGGTCCACCGGCCCCCAGCATCGTAGCGAGGCGCTGGCGCTGGGCTTACGCCGGGCCTATCTGTGTGATCAAAGTGGCACGCGTATGGGTTAGCGTTGCGGCGTATGGGGTGGTGTGTGACGTTGTGTGCCGGGTGCGGCGCCGTCGTGGCTTGTCGCGCCGTTCCCCGCGCCCCTTAGGTGGGACAGCAGCCGTCCTCTCGCAAGGCGCCGTAGCTCCTCCGCCGCGACCACCCGTTCCTCCTCCGGATCGTTTGTCAATCGTGACCGGATGCCTGCCAGGACGTGGTCCAGGGCTTCCTCGGGGGCCAGGCCGTCGAGACAGATGACGAACTGGTGACCGAATCTGGCTTCGTACGCCGCCTGCGCCGCGTCCAGTGCCATGTGCGCGGCGCCGTACGCGTCCGTCGGCAGCCCCGGCAGGGTCTCGCCCGCCAGGGCCTCGGCCAGATCGCCCGGCGTCAGGTCGTACGACGCCTCGTCCGACGCGGCGAGGAGGGCGTCCACATCCGGGTACGGGCGGTGGGCCGCGATGCGGGTGGCCCAGCGGTGGCTGCGGAGGCAGGTGAGGAGGGTGGGGCGGAGATCGTCGACGGGGGCGGTGTTGAACCGGTCCAGAGGGGCGCTGCGAGGCTGCTCGGGCAGCGACGGTATGGCGACTCGGCCAGGAAGATGTGTGGGCGTCACGTGTGTTTCGACAGGGGAAGCTGTGAGCGATGTGGCGCCACGTTATCGAGTGACGCCCGGACGTGTCCGACCGATGCGCGAATTTCATCCGAACGGGAGAGTTTGCGAACGTGTGGTGGACGTGACGGGACGCCCGAGGCCCTAGGTTGGCGCCGTGAACCAGCACAGGCGCAGTCAGCACGGACAGGGCCGGAACGGATGGAGCCGGAGCGGGCGCGGGGCCAACGGACCCGGGGCGAACGGACCCGGGATGTCGGCCAGAGCGGCCCTGCGGCGGACCTGGGTGCTGGTCCTCGCGGTGGTCGTCGTGACGGTCGCGGCCGGGGTGGGCCTCGGTCTGTGGGCCACCGGCGGTGACGGCGACGGCGGCGGGCCCGCCGGGGCGTCCCAGGACACGGCCGCCGGCCCGAGCCCGACTCCCACGCCCAGTCCGACCCGCTGGTACCCCCTGTCCAAGGCCCCCCGCACCATCCCCGCCGTCCGCTCGCACACCCCCGCGCGTGGCCCCGGCTGGAAGCCGGAGAAGGGGCTGCGGGTCGTCGTGAGCGACGGGGACCTGGCCGACGAGGGGCGGCTGCTCGCCGGAGAGCTGGGGATGTCGTACGCGGGCGAGACGGCCGACGTGCGCGCCGGGGACGTACGGCTGGCGCTCAGTGGTGACGAGGGGGCGGACCCGGAGTCGTACACCATGACCGTGCGCGGCGGGCGGGTGACCATCAGCGGGCCCGCCGACGCGGGTGTGTTCTACGGCACCCGCACGCTCAAGCAGGAGGTGCGCCGCGGCGGTGCGGCGCCGGAGGGCGTCGTACGGGACGAGCCGGCCAAGCCGGTGCGCGGGCTGATGGTGGACATCGCGCGCAAGCACTTCACGGCCGCCTGGATCGAGGACCGGGTGCGGGAGCTCGGTGATCTGAAGTTCAACCAGCTGGGCCTGCACTTCTCCGACGACCAGGGGTTCCGCATCGAGTCCGACTCGCACCCGGAGGTCGTCTCGCGGGACCGTCTGACCAAGGCGCAGGTGCGGCGGATCGTCGCGCTCGCGGCCCAGCGGCACATCACCGTCGTACCGGAGATCGACTCGCCCGGGCATCTGGGGGCCGTCATCGACGCACACCCCGAACTGCAGCTGCGCAGCGCGGCCGGGCTGGCTCCGCAGGGGGCCATCGACATCTCCAAGCCCGCCTCCGCCGAGATCGTCGACGATCTGCTGAAGGAGTACGCCGAGCTGTTCCCCGGCGCGGAGTGGCACCTCGGCGGCGACGAGTACCGCGCGCTGATGGTCTCCAACCCGGCGGCCACCTATCCGCAGCTGGCCACCGCCGCCCGGGAGGCCTACGGCTCCGGCGCCACCGTCTCGGATCTGACGACGGGGTGGCTCAACGACCGCGCAGCCACCGTCCGGGCGCTCGGCAGGACCCCGCGCGCGTGGAACGACGGCTTCTTCCGGGGTACGTCCGTCCGGCCCGCGGACGATCTCCGGGTCGCCTACTGGACGGGCAAGGAGATCGGCGCGCGGCCGCCGGCGGAGTACCTCGGCGCCGGGCGCAAGCTCGTCAACTACAACGACGAGTTCCTGTACTACGTCCTCGGGCAGCCGCTCACCTTCGTCTATCCGACGGGGCAGCGGATCTACGAGCGCTGGACACCGCTCGTCGTGCGCGGCACGCAGGCGGTGCCCTCGAAGTACGACGACCAGATCCTCGGCGGGTCCTTCGCGGTGTGGGGCGACCTGCCGAACTCCCAGACGCAGGCGCAGGTCGCGGCCGGGATCCGGATGCCGCTCAGGGCGACCGTGCAGAAGCTGTGGGATCCGCGCGAGCCGGCGCTGTCCTGGACGGAGTTCAGGGCGCTCGCCGACCGGCTGGGCTGAACGCCGGCGTGCCGGGGGCGGATTGTCCCGTCTGCCTGCGAACTGCCGTACGACTGTGGTGTATTCGGCCCAAGCTGCGCTGAGTCGCGCCGAGCAGCCGGGGGGATCGGGACGGACATGGGTTTCTGGGGATATTTCGTCGTGGGCCGCGCCGAGCGGCCCCTCGCGGAGCTGAGGACACTGCCGAACGCGGAGGGCATGGTCCTGCGCGTGTCGGCGCCGGACGGGTGGCAGGTCTGGGAGTACCCGGGCGAGGGGGACGTCGGGAAGATGAGCGCGCTCGCCGGGGAGACCGGGGCGCCCGCGCTCTTCGGGTACGTCATGGACAGCGCGTCGGTGGTCGTGGAGGCGGCGGGGCCGGAGAGCGGGGTGTGGACGGCCTGTCTGGCCCGCACCGCGATGGCCGCGCACCTCGGCGTCGACACAGGTGACGACGACGGTCCCGCGGGGTCGGGCGAAGAGGCCGATGACGCGGATGACGCGGATGGCGTCGATGACACCGAGGAACGGCCCGTCCTGGAGGACTACTTCCTGCATCCCCGGGACGCCGCCGAGCGGGCCGTCGCCTGGGCCGCCGAGGCCGGGCAGGTCGTGGCCGCCCAGCCGGTGCTCGACGTGCTGTTCGCCGACCCCGACAGCGGCGCGGGCGAGTTGGCCGAAAACCTGTTCTTCCGCCTGCTCGACCGGCTCGGCGTGGTGCCCCTGTGACACTCCCGGTCCGTCGCGCGCAGTAAGGGGAAGTGCGGCCTCCGTTAGGGACGGCCGTCCGGTGAGGGAGGTCTGATGAGCCTGGTGGAACTGATCGGTCAGGCCGACGAACGCGGGCTGGCCGCCAGCGGGTTGGCTTGTTTGGACCGGTGTCTGCCTCTGCTGGGCGGGGACGACGAACTGCTGCGGCCGCTGTGGGCCGGGCTCGCGGAGGACGGGTACGCCGACCGGTGGGGCGAGCTCTGGGAACAGGTGCGCAGCAAGGCCGGTGACGCCGGTACCGGTGGCGACGAGGAGGCCGCGCTGCTCGCCCGCCGTATGCTCGCCGCCGCTCCCGCAGACCTGGCCGCCGCCGAGATACGGGTGTGGGCCGACGCCTGTTCGGTGGCCGCGCTCCGGATCCACCGGCTCCTGGAGGTCGGCGCGCCCGCGGCGGACGACGGGGTCGAGGCGCGCAGGGAAGGCCGTACGGAAGGAATGTCGCCGCTCGTCTCCGCCGAACTGAGGCGCCAGACCCTCGTCCTGGAGCTGCTCGCCGAACACGGGGCGGGCGGGCTGCGCCGGGCGCGGGAGGTGTCGACCGAGGGGCGGCGGGTGCTGCGCGCGGTGGTGTCGCGCCGGGCGCGCGGGCGGGGCTGACGGAGCCGGCCCGGGCAGGCTCCGGGCGGGTCCTGACAGGGGTAAACCCCTGTTCCTGGGCGAGTCCTGTGACTGTCGTGCGGGGGAGGTGGGGCAGTCCTGCACCGGTCCCGGGAACCCCTCGAATCGGGGTGACGAAACGCTGTCCCGTGGCGCTTTCCGGGATGTGACGACTCAGCAGGAGACCAGGCCCTCGGCTGCGACCAAGCCGGTTCGATGGGCGGCGGACGCGGTGACGGCGCTGCGCGAGGGGGCACGGCTGCGCCTCGACTACTCGGCGCAGAGCCTCTGGCGCCTCGACCGCATGATCGACGACATACGCCGGGAACGACCTCCGTACCCCGCCGTGGCCGACGTGCTGCGCGGATTCGGGGCCTACGCCGGTGAGGTGATCGTCCGCCAGACCGGCGCCGAGTGGCTGGCGACCGGCGGCGAGCACTGGATCCGTACCCCCGACGGGAGATTGTGGGACCCGATCGACGAGGCGCGCCGGTGCTTCGCCGGGGACGGGTCGCTGCGGCTGCTGTGCCGGGACGCGACGGCGGCGGCGAACGGGTTCTGACGGATCCGGTGCCGCCCGGCGCGTGAACGACGAGGGCGCCCCGCCCGGCCCGGGTCTGCTCCGGGTCCGTGGCGGGGCGCCCTTTCGCGCCGGTATGGCCCTAAGGCGTCAGCGTCTGGCCCAGGCGGCCGTCGGTCGGGGTGCCGAGGGTGGACTTGCTGTAGAGGACGGAGTCGCCGTAGCCGAGGCCCGTGCTGTTGCTCGGGAGGTACAGCAGGATCCCGTCCGTGCCGTCCTCGCCGTCGGCGCCGAACGTCAGGTCCGCGCGGCCGTAGCCGGACAGGTCCGTTAGGGACACCGCCGAGCCGAACCGGTCGCCGGTCTCGGTGGCGCCCGGGAGGGCCGAGGTGTCCTGGGAGATGCCCACGGAGCCCGAGCCGGTGAGGCCGGAGGCGCTGCCCCTGAGGAGGATCGCGTTGCCGGCGTCCGCGCGGCCCGCGCCGTCGCGGGTGAGGTCCTCGCCGGGGGCGCCGGCCAGGGCGTCGGCGTAGCCGTCGGCGTTGAAGTCGCCGACGGCTACCGAGGAGCCGAGGGCGTCGCCGGACTCGTTGCCGCCCGGGACGTACGCCGTGTCCTGGTGGATCACGGTCATGCCGGTGGTGGTGAAGCCCGCGGACGTGCCCGGGACCATGGTGATCTGGCCGCCCGACCTGCCGCCCGACTCGGAGGCGACCGGCTGGCCGATGACGATGTCGTCGTAGCCGTTGCCGTTGACGTCGCCCGCGGCGATCGAGCGGCCGCCCTTGACGGAGATCACGCCGACCTTGGCCAGGCCGGCCGAGGAGCCCGCGAAGCGGACGACCCGGCCGATGCCGCCGGTGTCGCGGTAGTTGAGGGCGACGTCGGCGTAGCCGTCCCGGTTGAAGTCGCCGGTCGCGGCGTCCAGGTAGGCGAGGGAGCCGGTGGCGGAGGTGAGCTTGCCGTAGGTGTACCTGGTGCTGCTCAGCCGGACGTTCCAGGTGCCGCCGCGGCCCGCGCCGGCCGAGAAGACGTCCGCCTTGCCGTCGCCGTTGAAGTCGCCGACGGTGAGGGCGGAGCCGAGCCTGGCGCCCGCGGCCGTGACGCCCGAGGTGTTGTACGAGAAGCCGGTGGTCAGGGCCGGGCCGTACATGACCGTGACCGCGCCGCGGTCGGCGTTGCCGCTGGTGTCGTCCTCGCCGGGGGCGCCGATCGCGAGGTCGGCGTGGCCGTCGCCGTTGACGTCGCCCCAGGCGGTCGCGGCGCCGAAGGCGTCACCGGTCTCGGTGGAGCCGGGGACGCCGGGGCTGTTCTGCGTGAGTGACACCTTCGCCGCCGGGACCGGGCCGTCGACGCCGCCGGGGACCACCTTGACCGTGTTGGCCTTCGGCACGCCCGCGACCAGGTCGCTCACGCCGTCGCGGTTGTAGTCGGAGGTGGCCAGGGCGTGCGAGACGCCCGGGGTCTTCGCGAGCGCGGCGATCAGCGGGAGCTTGGGGTAGAGGTTCTTGCCGGGGCAGGCCGTGGCGTTGGTGTCCCGGTGGCCGAAGACGCGCGGCAGGGTGACCGACTGGCCCTTGGCGATCCTGTTGCCGTCGACGCCCGCGTCCACGCCGGAGGTCAGCGTGACCTTGCCCGTCGGGTCGATGCCGTACATCCCGAACTTCCAGGCGACGATCCGGGCGATCGCGTCGAGGGCGGCGCGGCTCGGTTTGGCGGACTCGTAGTTGCCGATGTACGAGATGCCGACCGTGTTGCTGTTGAAGCCGACGTCGTGCGCGCCGGTCACCGGCAGGTCCGTGCCGCCGCTGCGGCCCTCGAAGATCTGCCCGCACCGGTCGACGACGAAGTTGTAGCCGATGTCGTAGTAGCCGCGGGAGAAGTGCTCCTGCTGGATGGAGCGCATCCGGGCCCGGGACTTGGCGCAGGACAGCGTGTTGTCGCTGTCCGTGCCGGTGTGGTGGATGACGGCGGCCTTGATCTCGGTGCCGTAGCCCGGCGTGCCGTCGTAGTCCGTGGAGGCGCCCCACTCGGCCTGCGTGATGACCGGCGGCTTGACGACCGTCGAGGGGCGGGGGGCGGGGACGGTGGGGGTCGGGGAGGCGGACACCGTCGGGGACGCCGTGGCGGTGGGCGTGGGTGTGGCTGTCGCCGGGGGCGTCGGGGTGGCCGATTCGGTGGCGGGCGCCGACGTGGGGTCCGTGGGCGTCGCCGTCGGCGTGCCCGTCTCCTCCGCGTACGCCGCCGGCTCCAGGCCTTCAGGGGCGTGCGGGTCGGTGCCCGGGTCCAGGAGCTTGACGTCCATGCCGGCCGGCTGGCCGCCGGCCTCGGTGCCGTCGGCCTTCACGAGGCGGACCTCGACGCCGTCGGAGTCGCCGGTCCACAGCGAGGCGGTGCCGCCGCGCACGGCCGCGCGCTCGCCCTCGGCGCCGTCGGCCTGGTTCGGCTCGTGCTCCAGCTGCTGCCAGCCGGACCACCTGCCGGTCCTCAGGTCCCGGGTGCGCACCTCGGGGGTGCCCTTGGCGTCGGCCTGGGGGTCGTTCCAGGTCAACAGCACCGCGCTGAAGCGGTCGGTGGCCCGGCGGTCCAGCACCCGACGGCCCGAGCCCTCGCTCTTGAGCTTGAGGGTGTGGATCGACGGCTTGCGGCCCTGCGCCCCGGCGTCGGTCCGCGCGGACGGATCCGCGATGGCGTACGTCACGACGCCCGCGCCGCTCAGGACGACGGCCCCGGCCGTCAGCCAGGCTCTTCGCCCGAGACTCAACGGCTTGTACGCATGGGTCTTACGCGGACTCACTACCCCACCCCTGGAAATCGGTCACAGAAAACCCACCTGTCCCACAGGTGGCACTCACAGAGCGCACAGGGATGCGCGGATGTCACCGGTGACGTTTTCGGGGCCGTCTGCGCTGGGGTGAACGACCGGTGCGAGACCGGCGGGCCGGAGAGATGGCTGACGAGCAGTGACACTTCTGTGGGATCCGACGCTGAGGACCGTGGGGGCGGAGGCGACGGCGGCGAAGCCGCACGACGCGGCTCCGCCACGGACTCGGTACGGACGAGGACAGTTCTTGGGCCAGGGAGGCGAACCCCGCCGCGCGCAGGCGTACGACGGGGAACTGGGCGCGGCCGTCGCGCGGGCCCAGCAGGGTGACGAGACGGCCTTCGCGGTCGCCTACCGCATCGTGCAGCCCGCGCTGCTCGGGTATCTGCGCGGGATCGTCGGCGACGACGCCGAGGACGTGGCCTCCGACGCCTGGCTGGAGATCGCCCGCGACCTCGGCCGGTTCCAGGGCGACGGCGCCGGGTTCCGGGGCTGGAGCGCGACCATCGCCCGGCACCGGGCCCTGGACCACCTGCGCCGGCAGAAGGTACGGCCCCGGCCGAGCACGCTCGAACAGGACGTCCTGGACCTGCCCGGGCCCGGCAGCACGTACGACCAGGCGCTGGAGTCCATGTCGACGGAGTACGCCCTGGACCTGGTCCGCGGTCTGCCGCGCGACCAGGCGGAGGCCGTACTGCTGCGCGTCGTCGTCGGTCTGGACGGGCCCGCCGCCGCCCGCGTCCTCGGCAAGCGGCCCGGCGCGGTACGCACCGCCGCCTACCGGGGGCTGAAGCGGCTCGCCCGGCAGCTGGGCGCGGAGGGTGTGACGGATGAGAGCCCCCGAACGCTGGGGGAG
Source organism: Streptomyces lincolnensis (assembly GCF_001685355.1). GTDB lineage: Bacteria > Actinomycetota > Actinomycetes > Streptomycetales > Streptomycetaceae > Streptomyces > Streptomyces lincolnensis. The sequence goes on from NZ_CP016438.1 coordinate 6,250,870, forward strand.
TCGACATGACCGGCGACATGACCGGCGGCAGGGCCTGCGGCATGACCGTTGGCAGGGTCGGCGCGGCGGATGCCGGGGCGGTGGCCCCTGAGGGCGGACAGCACGGCAACGGATGCGCCGCGATCGGGTCGTACAGGGACGGACAGGGACGGTCAGGGCATGGGTGAGCGGAAGAAGGACGACGGGGGCCACGGCCGTCGGCGTGTCTCCGGGCGCCCCGGCGGTGCGACGGAACCCCCTGTATTCGGCCCTCACGGGACCGGACGCCCTGATACCGGTTCCGTCGGTCTGAGCACCGTGGAGGCCCTGCTCGGTGCCGCCCTGCGCGTGGACCGGGTCGACGCGGAGGCGGAGCAGCGGGCCGTGGCCGCCTTCCGGGCGGCGCGGGACGCGGGCACGCACCGGGCCCGTACCCGCCGCCGGGACGACTGGCGGCCCCGTGAGCGGCGCGCCTCGCGCTCGCTGCGGACCACTCTCTCCGTGGTGCTGGCGAGCCTCACCCTGGGCGGCGCCGCGTTCGCCGCGATCGGCACCTCGCATCCCGCCGCGGGCGGTACCGACGACGACCGGGGCCGTCCGCACCCCTCGGCGAGCGGCTCGACCCGGCCGGACGGCTCGCCCTCCCCGGGCTCCCGCGCCACCGCCGTACCGTCGGACCGGCCGGCCACGGCGAAGGACCTCCTGGCCCACTGCCGTGCCTACGACGAGGTCGGCGGCGACGGCAACGCGCTCCAGGCGACGGCCTGGCGGCGACTGGTCACGGCGGCGGGCGGCGAGACGAAGGTCACCGCCTACTGCGCCGAGCGACTGAAGGACGCGGCGGCGGCCGAGAAGAACACGGGCAAGCCGGCCTCGCCGGGCAAGGCACCCGAGGCCAACGACGGCACGGGCACCAAGCAGAACGAGCGCCCGACCGGAGGTGACCGGCCCGCCGACAGGACCGGACAGAGCGGCCAGGACGACCAGGGCGACCAGAGCGGCACAACAGGCCGGACCGGCACGACGGGTCAGAGCGGCACGACAGGGGAGTCGGGCTCGGGCGCCGACAAGGCCGGTCCGCCCGCCGACGCGGCCCAGGAGAAGAACTAGCGGTTCAGGTGCCTCCCGCAGGATCCCCGCACGGGGATCGCACTGCCGGGTGAGGCCGAGGTGAGTCCTCTGACCGCCCGGTAAACCGCGGAGACGGCCGGGGCCGCCACCCCCCACAGGAGAGGCCCCGGCCGTCGCGCGGCACGGGCCGCGCGGCGGCCCGTACTTTCTACAGCGTCGCGCACGCGTTTTCTGTCACACCCCCGCCGCCGGGCATCGCATCACAAGCTTGTTGCACCTTGTGCGGACATGGACGAGCAGCGGTTTCAGGTCGTAACGTGCCTTTCGCGCCGGGCGCGAAAAGTTGAATGATCATTGCGACCATCAGGGGCCCGAAGCCCATCAGGGGGCCGAGGCCACGAGCGACGACTCGACCATGTCGCGACCATCGACTCGACCATGTATGAGGACTTAGCGGGTGCTGGGGGACGACGCGGAGCTGACGACCGCGGTGCTTGCGGCACAGGACGGGGACGAGACCGCGTTCCGGACTGTGTACCGCGCCGTGCACCCACGGCTGCTCGGGTACGTCCGGACACTGGTCGGCGACCCGGACGCCGAGGACGTCACGTCCGAGACCTGGCTCCAGATAGCGCGTGACCTGGAGAGGTTCAGCGGGGACGCGGACCGCTTCCGCGGCTGGGCCGCCCGGATAGCCCGCAATCGCGCACTGGACCACATACGCATGCGCGGCCGCCGCCCGGCCATCGGCGGTGACGAGACGGAGCTGACCGGCAAGCCCGCCGAGTCCGACACCGCGGGCGAGGCGATGGAGTCGATGGCCACCGACAGCACGCTCTCCCTCATCGCCCGGCTGCCGCAGGACCAGGCCGAGGCCGTCGTCCTGCGCGTGGTCGTCGGCCTCGACGCGAAGACCGCCGCCGAGACGCTCGGCAAGCGCCCGGGCGCCGTCCGGACGGCCGCGCACCGTGGTCTGAAACGGCTCGCCGAGCTGCTCGACGGCGATCCGGACGCGGCCGGTGTGCTCGACGCGCTGCCGCCGCAGCGAGAACCGCGCGCCGACGCGGTGACGTCCGCAGGTGTGACGCATATGCGCGCACGGACGCAGAAGGACATGTGATGGCCGACGAGCGCTGTGATTTTCCGGGGGACACCCCTCGGACCCCCGGCCGGTGGCTGAACCGCGAAACGGCGGAGCTTCTGCTGAGCGGAGCCTCACTCGAAGCTGTCGACGCGGCCGACCGCGACCAGGCCGAACGTCTGGCGAAGACCCTCGACTCGCTCTCCGTGGAACCCCCGCCGGGTGCCGAACTCCCCGGCGAGGCCGCCGCGTTGGCCGCCTTCCGCAAGGTCCGCGCGGACCGCGCGGACGACTGGATCGGCGTGCCCGCCCCCGGTCACCGCACCCGTGTCCCCTCCTCCGACTCCTCCGACGCCGGACTCGTGCGCATCGGCGACCCCGCCGACCGTGCCGACGATCCGCGCCCCCGCCGAGGCCGTGCCCTGCGCCTCGGGCTGGCCGCCGCGCTGACCGTCGGGATGGTCGGCGGGGTCGCCGCCGCGGTCGGCATCGGATTCCTGCCCGGCGTGGGCGACAGCGAGCCGGACCCCGCCGCCACGGTCTCGGCGGCGGCGACCCCGAACCGCCCGTTCGTCTCCCCGTCGCCGCCCGCCGCCCACAGCGAGCCCCGGCCCGACGGAGCCGAGAACGACACCGGCCGGCAGCCTCCGAGGGACACCGCACGGGAGGGTTCCGCGCCCCCCGGGACCGGAACCGGCAGCGAGGGCCGGTCGAAGCAGCCCGGCGCCTGGCGCGGCGCTCCCTCGGCCTGCCGCGACGTACGGGACGGCAAGAACCTGAACGCCGACCGCAGACGCACCCTGGAGGGCGCGGCGGGCGGCCCCTCGCAAGTGAAGGACTACTGCAAGGGCCTGCTGGCCGCCCCGAACTCCGCCGACGGCTCCACCGGGCGCTCCGACACCGACGTCAGGAACGGCGTCAGGAAGGACGGCCGGGGCGACGACGAAGGCGGCGACAAAGGCAGGGGGAGGGGCAGGGGCGGCGACGGGCACCGGGACGACCGGGAGCGGGACGACCGGGACCGGGGCAGAGGGGAGAGCGACGGCTACGGCGGCCGCCACCTCGGTCACGGACGGGTCGGGTTCGGTGTGAACAGCGGTGCCGCCCCTCTCAAGAGCCTTGCGAAGGACCCCTCTGAGCTGCGGTTTTCCAGGACTTCGAACTTTTTCGCCGGAAGGGTGTGACGTTTCCGGCCCCTCCGGCGCAGTAATGAGTGAGCCGACTGGTCATCGGCCGCCGCACAGAGCCGGGGGTTCCCCCCGTACCCACGGCTCGTGCACCTCGGCGCGGGCGGGACACGTTCCCCCGGTCCCGCCCGCGCCCCATATCCGCACCCCGCGCCTCACCAGTGGACGACGACCTTGTCGCCGTTCCTCACCTGCGCGAACAGATCCGCGATCGCCGCCTCGTCCCGGACGTTGACACAGCCGTGCGAGGCGCCGGCGTAACCGCGGGCCGCGAAGTCGGACGAGTAGTGCACGGCCTGGCCGCCGCTGAAGAACAGGGCGTACGGCATCGGCGAGTCGTAGAGCGTCGACACATGGTGGCGGGACTTCCAGTAGACGCTGAACACACCCTCGCGGGTGGGCGTGTACTGCGAGCCGAAGCGGACCGGCACGGTGGTGACGGTCCGCCCGTCGATCATCCAGCGCAGGGTGCGGCTGGTCTTGCTGATGCACAGCGCCCGGCCGGTCAGACAGCGCGGGTCCGGATCGTCGGCCGGCTGCCCGCCCATCAGATACAGGTCCCACCGGCCGGGCTCCTGGGTCATCCTCAGCAGCCGCTGCCAGGTGACGGTGTCCGTCCGCCCCGTCCGCGGCAGCCCGCGCTTGCCCTGGAAACCCCTGACCGCCCGCTCCGTGAGGTCGTCGTACGTCCCGGTCGGACCGTCGAAGAGCCAGGCGACCTGGCGCAGCCGGGCCTGGAGCTCGCGGACGTCACGGCCGGTGTCGCCCCGGGACCACAGGACGGCGGGCGCGGCCCTGGTGGCGGGCGGCGTGCGGCTCGGTCCGCTCGGCTCCGGGTCGTCGTCCGCGGGCGGTGTGCCGCGCTGCGGCACCTCTATGCGGATGGGGCCCTGCGGTTTCCCGTCCTGGTCGGTGGCCTCGACCGTGCAGCCGCAGACGGCGACCGCCGTCAGCGCCAGCAGTGCGGTGAACGCTCTCCCCATGCCCGTACTACGCATCCAGGCCCTCCGTCGTCTCACCGGCACCTTCCCAGATGTCTCCCCAGGGGTGACCGGTTGCGAACGGTTCCGGGGCGCCTCGGCCGAGACCGCAATACCGTGGTGGGCATGACGCGTGAGTCGGAGTCCGGACTGCCCATCGAACCCGTCTACGGCCCCGAGGCCCTGGAAGACTGGGACCCCGCCGAGAAACTCGGCGAGCCCGGGGCCTACCCCTACACCCGCGGTGTCTACCCGTCGATGTACACCGGCCGCCCCTGGACCATGCGCCAGTACGCCGGTTTCGGTACGGCCGCGGAGTCCAACGCCCGCTACCAGCAGCTCATCGCCAACGGCACGATGGGCCTGTCGGTCGCCTTCGACCTGCCCACCCAGATGGGCCACGACTCCGACGCGCCCCTCGCGCACGGCGAGGTCGGCAAGGTGGGCGTCGCCATCGACTCGATCGACGACATGCGCGTGCTGTTCGGCGGGATCCCGCTGGACAAGGTGTCGACGTCGATGACGATCAACGCGCCGGCCGCGCTGCTGCTGCTCCTCTACCAACTGGTGGCGGAGGAGCAGGGCGTCGGCGCGGACCGGCTGACCGGCACCATCCAGAACGACGTGCTGAAGGAGTACATCGCGCGGGGCACGTACATCTTCCCGCCCAAGCCCTCGCTCCGGCTGATCGCCGACATCTTCCGGTACTGCAAGGCCGAGATCCCGAAGTGGAACACCATCTCGATCTCCGGCTACCACATGGCCGAGGCGGGCGCCTCGCCCGCGCAGGAGATCGCGTTCACGCTGGCCGACGGCATCGAGTACGTCCGCACGGCGGTCGCGGCCGGCATGGACGTCGACGACTTCGCTCCCCGGCTGTCCTTCTTCTTCGTCGCCCGTACGACGATCCTGGAGGAGGTCGCCAAGTTCCGGGCCGCCCGCCGGATCTGGGCGCGGGTGATGAAGGAGGAGTTCGGCGCCGAGAACCCCAAGTCGCTGATGCTGCGCTTCCACACCCAGACCGCGGGGGTGCAGCTGACGGCCCAGCAGCCCGAGGTGAACCTGGTGCGCGTCGCCGTCCAGGGGCTCGCGGCGGTGCTCGGCGGCACCCAGTCCCTGCACACCAACTCCTTCGACGAGGCGATCGCGCTGCCCACCGACAAGGCGGCGCGGCTGGCTCTGCGTACCCAGCAGGTGCTCGCCCACGAGACCGATGTGACCGCGACGGTCGATCCCTTCGCCGGGTCGTACGTCGTCGAGAGGATGACCGACGACGTGGAGGCGGCCGCGCTGGACCTCATGCGGAAGGTCGAGGACCTCGGTGGGGCGGTCGCCGCGATCGAGCACGGGTTCCAGAAGGGCGAGATCGAGCGCAGCGCGTATCGGATCGCTCAGGAGACCGACGCCGGCGAGCGGGTCGTGGTCGGCGTCAACCGGTTCCAGCTCGACGAGGAGGAGCCGTACGAGCCGCTCCGGGTCGATCCCGCGATCGAGGCGCAGCAGGTGGAGCGGCTCGTGAGGTTGCGGGCGGAGCGGGACCAGGCGGCGGTGGATTCGGCGCTGGGCGCTCTGCGGAAGGCGGCGGAGGGGGAGGACAACGTGCTGTATCCGATGAAGGACGCGTTGCGGGCCCGGGCGACGGTGGGGGAGGTGTGCAATGCGCTGCGCGGGGTGTGGGGGACGTATGTTCCGTCGGACGCGTTCTGAGGTCCGACTGCCTCAGGCACCTACTCGTGCCGTGTACTGCGGCAGACCGACCGGGGTTTCGCCGGCCCAGCCGACGTAGCCGTCCGGGCGGATCAGGAACAGGCCCCTTCCGTACGTCGGTTGCTCCTCACCGGTGACCACATGGACCGACGTGGCTGGTTCCGAGGGCTCCACCCCTATCGCGAGCAGCGTCCAGTGCGGGCCCCGGAACGCGTCGAACAGGCGTAGGCCGCCCAGCGTGCCGTCGGGGGCGCGGTCGCCGGCCCGGATGGGTCCCGGTTGAGGCCGGGTCTCCTCCGTGAGGGACGAGTCCCGGTAGCCGAGGCCGAGTTGGCGGGTCGCGTCGCCGCGGCGGGTCTCGCCCCGGTGGACGCTGGTGGAGAGGCCGAGCACGGCGGAGGCGACGGGGCGGCGCTCCTCCTCGTAGGTGTCGAGCAGGGCCGGGTCCGCCCCGCCCCGCAGGACCGCACCGAGCTTCCAGCCCAGGTTGTAGGCGTCCTGGACGCTGGTGTTGAGGCCCTGGCCGCCCGCGGGGGAGTGGATGTGGGCGGCGTCGCCCGCGAGGAAGACCCGGCCGTGCCGGAACCGGTCGGCGAGGGCCGCTCGCGGGCGGAAGTCGGAGGCCCAGCGCACCTGCGTGACGGCCTGCGCGGCGAGGTGGGAGCGGGCGGCGACGACCTCGCGGATGCCGTCGAGGGAGCGGGCGGCGACGACCTCGCGGATGCCGTCGAGCGAGAGGTCGACCGCCGTGCCCTCCGGGAACCGGGCCATGACCTGGAAGTCCTCCGTACCGGCCAGGGGGCAGATCGCGAGGAAGCCGTCGGTGTCCGCGCTGGGCGGGAAGAGGTGCCAGTTGTCGCGGTCGAGGCCGGTGATCCGGACGTCCGCGACGAGGGTCGGGTTCGGGTCCACCGTCTCGCCGGTCAGGGCGATGCCGAGGGCGCGGCGGACGGTCGAGCGGCCGCCGTCGGCGGCGACCAGGTAGCGGGCGCGGAGGTCCGGGCCGGTCGCGAAGCCCACCGTCACGCCCTCGGCGTCCTGCGTGAGCCCGGTAGCCTCCCGCCCGAAGGCCACCTTGCCGCCCAGTTCCTCCAGCCGTGCGAACAGCACCTCCTGGGTGCGCCACTGCGGCACCATCCAGGGCTCGTTGTAGGGGGAGTCGTCGGTGACCTCGGCGGCGTCGAACATCCGGTGCTCACCGGCCCGTTCGCCGTCCTGCCAGATCATCCCGACCGGATAGCCGCCGCCGACCGCGCGGATCGCCGCCAGGACGCCCAGGTCGTCGAAGACCTCCATCGTGCGCGGCTGGATCCCCTTGCCGCGCGAGCCCGGGAACAGCCCGTCGCCCTTCTCCACCACCAGCGCGTCCATCCCGCGCCGGGCCAGGTCGATACCGAGCGCGAGCCCGCTCGGCCCCGCGCCGACGACCAGTACGTCGGTGTCCATACGGCCACTCTCCTTAACGCTGTTAAGTTCCATCGGGTACGACCATGCCCTTAACGTTGTTAAGCTGTCAAGCGTGACTACGGAACGCCGGACGCCCCTGGACCGCACACGGGTCGCGGACACCGCGCTGAAGCTCCTGAACGAGGTCGGCCTGGACGGCCTGACCCTGCGTGCCATCGCCAAGGAGCTGGACGTCAAGGCGCCCGCCCTGTACTGGCACTTCAAGGACAAGCAGGCGCTGCTCGACGAGATGGCGACCGAGATGTTCCGCCGCATGGTCGCCGGGACACCGCTCGACCCGGACGACACCTGGCAAGAACGGCTGCTGAAGTCCAACCGCGGACTGCGCGCGGCACTGCTCGGCTACCGCGACGGCGCGAAGGTCTTCAGCGGGTCACGGTTCACCGGGCTGGTGCACGTGGAGCAGATGGAGGACGGCCTGCGCCTCCTCACGGCCGCCGGGTTCACCCTCCCCCAGGCGGTCCGCGCGACCTCCACGACATACCTCTACACCCTCGGTTTCGTCACCGAGGAACAGGGCGTCGAACCCCTCCCCGGCGAGCGCCGCGAGGGGTACGACCTGACCGAACGCACCCGCCTGATGGCCGACTTCCCCCTGTCGGCCGCGGCGGGCACGGAAATCTTCCAGAACTACGACGAACACTTCGAGGAGGGCCTGGAGCTGGTGCTCGCAGGAATCGAGAAACGGTACGTCAGCGCCCCTTCAGGGGCGCGGGGAACTGCGCGACCAGCCACGACGAACCCGCGGACAACCACTTAGCCGCGCCCCCTCAACCCCTTCCGCACCGCCCGCGTAACAACAGGCGGCAGCAGATCCACAGCGACCCGCCGCACAGGCGACCGCCGCCGCTTGGGCACCGGGGCGGAAACCGACGTAGCAACCGGCTCAGGCGCAGTGGCAACGTAATGCCGCGACCGCGGAAACTCCGGCTCCCGCATCCCCTTCGACCGCGCCCGCACCAGCCGGTGCCCCGCCGCGTGCTGCACGCTCAGCCCGACGTCCGACCGGCCGCGGAGCATCTCCAGCAGTTCTTCCTGCACGGCCTCGGGATCCCCCCACGTGCCGTACAGCTTCTGCGTGCTGAGGCAGATCGGCCGCAGCCCGCGGTTCAGCACCGCCTCCCACGTGGCGACCGAGACGCCGGGGGTGTGCTCGGAGCGGAAGTCGTCGAGGACGACGATGCCGTCGGGGAGCAGGATCTCGTGGGCCGCGCCGATGTCGTCGTGGACGTGCTCGTACAGGTGCGAGGCGTCGATGTGGACGAAGCGGCAGGTCTTCGGGGCCACCTCGCCGGAGATCACGGAGGTCGGCGCCTCGATCACGCGCGGCAGTTCGGGGTGGAAGGAGAGGTAGTTGCGTTCGAAGGCCTGGCGGGTGAGGGAGGAGTAGGACTTCGCGGTCTCGGCGCGGTTGGCGCCGTCCGGTGCCTCGCCGCCGAACAGGTCGCAGACGGTGAAGTGTTCGCCGTCCTGCCGGTGCCGGCCGAGGAGGATCGCGCTCTTGCCGAGGTATACGCCGAGTTCCAGCAGGTCGCCGCGGAAGCCGCCGGCCTCCTGCCGGTCGAGGAGCCAGGTGAACAGCACCTGGTCGAGCGGGGGGAACCAGCCCGGGACGTCCGAGAGTTCGCCGGGCAGCCTGTCAGTGGGGTGTGCAGTCGCCATGCATGGGTATCTGCTCGCTGCGCGCCGGAGAATCGGTCGGCCGGCTGAACGTCCCGTGAACAGCTCGGCGTGCCCCCGCACACCGGCTCATCGCATCTTCGCCAGTGCCGCCCGCAGTCGTGGGGTCAGCGGCTTCTCGACGTACCGGTTCAGCAGCCAGGCGAGGACCAGCATCGACAGGACGGTGAGGGCGAAGGTCTCCGCGGACGGCAGGCCCAGGCCGATGTGCAGGGCGCGCACGACGACCCAGCCGAGGTGCTCGTGGACCAGGTAGAACGGGTACGTCAGCGCTCCGGCGACCGTCAGCCAGCGCCAGTTGGCCCAGTTCAGCCAGCCCAGCGCGATCGCCGCGACCGCGACGAAGCCGAGGGCGACGACGAGGGCGATGCCGAACGAGGTGCGGTGGGCGAAGGCGTTCGGGTCGGCGGCGTTCCACAGCTCCTTGACCGCGTAGTGCTGCCCGATCAGGAAGCTGACGGCCACGATGCCCCAGCCGTAGACGTCCTTGCGGTCGCGGTGGACGAGGTAGAGGCCGACCCCGCCGATGAAGAAGGGGGCGTACTCCGGCATGAAGACGATGTCCAGCAGCGGCTGCCGCGCGCCCTGGGTGATCGCCGCAGCCAGGGTCCAGCCCGCGCAGAACAGGATCACGCGGCGGCGGGTGGCGCCGGGCAGGACCACGCACAGCGCGAACAGGGCGTAGAAGCGGACCTCCGCCCACAGCGTCCAGCACACGCCGAGGACGCGGTCCACGCCCAGCGGGTACTGGAGCATCGTCAGGTTGACGAGGGTGTCGCTCGGGGAGAGGGCCTTGTAGGTGACCATCGGCAGCGCGAACACGGCCGTCACCAGCAGAACGGCCGCCCAGTAGGCGGGCAGCAGCCGGGAGGCGCGGGAGGCGAAGAACGACTTCAGCGGTCTGCCCCAGCCGCTCATGCAGATCACGAATCCGCTGATCACGAAGAAGATCTGGACGCCGAGACAGCCGTAGGCGAAATAGTTGTGCAGCGTCGGGAACTGCTTCTCCGGGGAGCTTCCCCAGGCATGGGTGATCTCGCCGCCGCGGCCGCCGTAGTGGTAGGCGGCCACCATCAGCGCGGCGACCAGGCGCAGGCCGTCCAGGGCGCGCAGGCGGGGTTCCGGACGAGGGGTCGTGCGTTCCGGCCGGCGGGGCTCGGTCGCGTCCAGGGGCGCGTCGGGCACCGGTCGGACGGTCATGCTGGTCACGAAAATCCCCTCACCGGGCATTCCAACAGGTACTTGCCAGCACGCTAGTCCGAATCACAGGGGGGTCCTGGACGCCCGGCCAACGATTGGCCGTCTGGTCCCGGTGAGTTCACCTGAATGTCGTTTTGGCTTCCTAAGTTTCCCCAGAATCCCCCCACGTCTCGATAAACCCAAGAACACAGCCAAAGCTGGGTAAAAAAACAACGGGAGTGCCATGACGACAGTCCAGAAGAGGCGTGCACGTGCGCGTGGAGGGGAGCTGGACGAATGCCTGCGCGCCTGCGCGGCGCACAGCGGCAAGGTCGTGGGCAGCGTCGACCGCCGCCGGGTCGAACTCGGTGAACAGCTGCGCAGGCTGCTGGTCGTCTGGGGGACGACCGGCGCCACCGCTCCCGCGCCCGCCCCGGCCGGCGGCGCCACCGCGCTGCTCAAGCGGGCCGTCAAGGGCGCCGCGACCCCGGCCCCCGGCATCCCGGCCGAGCTGCTGGACGCCCTGCTCGCCGTCGCCAACAAGGCCCTGGAGTGCGGCTACGACGACGAGCTGAACCTCGCCCTGGTCATCAGCGACACCGTCCTCGCCCAGCGCAGGAACTCCCGCGCCGGCTGGCGGCTGCGCGCCCGCCTCCTGGAGACCCTCGGCGAGGACGGCGAGGCCCTGGAGGCGTACGAGCGCTACCTCGCCCTCACCGACGACGACGGTTTCGGCGTCCGCGCCCGCGTCGACGGCCTGCGCACCGCGGCGCGGACGGAGCGCGAGCTGTACGCACTGCTCGGGCGGCAGTGCCCGCGCGCCCGGGAGTTCACCGGCGCCCCGGCCACCGAGGTGTGGGCCGAGGGCCTGGCCGCGCACGCCGTCGGCGACTGGACCGCCGCCGAGCCCCGGCTCGTGGGAGCGCTCCTCACCCTGGCCGCCGAGAGCGCCCCGGTGCAGGACCGGCAGGAACTGCTCAGCCAGTACCTCGACCTGCGCCTCACCCGGGAGACCGACCTGCCCGCGCTCACCGAGGCCGTCGCCCTCTACGCCGAGCAGCGCCGCAACCGCATGCGCGGCCCCGTCACCGACCCCACCGTCGGCGGCGTGCAGTGGATCACCCTCGGTGAGTTCCGCAACCAGATCGCCGGCAAGTCGATCTGCCTGATCGCCAACTCCGGGCGGGTCGGCGCCAGTTCGATGGGCTCGCGGATCGACGACTACGACCTCGTCGTGCGCTTCAACTCCTACCGGATCGACCCGAAGCACACCGGTGGCCGCACCGACATCCACGTCACCATCCACAAGCACGGCTTCAACTGGGACCAGCGCGTCACCACCCGGCTGGTGTTCGGCGGGGTCTCCGGCGACTGGAAGTACTCGCTGCGCAACCGCCTGGTGCCCGGCGCCCAGACCTACCTCGGCGACGAGTCGCTGCGCTGGCCCGTCCGCAACATCGGCAAGGTCTCCACCGACGTCTGGTCGGGCATCCCGACCTCCGGCTTCAACATGCTCTGGCTGTTGGACTTCCTGGACGTCAGCCCCACCCTCGACCTGATCGGCTTCGACTTCTACGAGAGCGGCGCCTACCGGGTGCCCGAGGCGATGAAGCTGGCCATCACGTCCGTGCACGAGTACACCAGCGAGAAGGAGTGGGTCATGCAGCGGGCCCAGAGCGTGACCGACATGAGGATCTCCCTGCGATGACCACGACCTCCCCGATACCCGCCGCCACCCGGGCGCCCGCGACCGACGCCCACGCCCTCACCGGCAAGCGCCGCATCGCCTTCGCCAGCTACGTCGACGAGAACTACCTCCCTGGCTTCCTCGTCCTGCTCAAGAGCCTCGCCCTGTCCAACCCGGGCGTGTGCGAGGACTTCGTCGTCCTCTACGACGACCTGCGCCCCGGCTCGATCGCGAAGATCCGCGACCTGCACCCGCGCATCGTCCTCAAGCGGGTCGACGCCGACCACTACGACGCGTACAAGAAGGGCGACCAGGACAACTACCTGGTCCGCAAGGCGTACTTCATCCTGGACGTGTTCCGGATCCGCGAGTACGACACGATCATCACGCTCGACACCGACATGGTCGTCCTCGGCGACCTCGGTGAACTCCTGCGCCTGCGCGAGGGGCTGGCGGCCGTCCCGCAGTTCTTCTACGGCCGGCACAAGCTCAACTCCGGTCTGCTGGTCATCCAGCGCGAGTACCTGACCGACGAGTTCTGCGCGAAGCTGGACCGCTGCGGACGCTCCGGTGACTACGAGCTGGACAAGCACGACCAGGGCATTCTCAACGCCGTCCTGGACGGCGACTTCCTGCGCCTCGACGCCCGCTACAACTTCGTCAAGCGGCGGCTCTCCGGCGACCTGCCCGTCCCGGACGACACCGCGATCCTGCACTTCACCGGCCGCCACAAGCCCTGGCAGGGCGGCGAGAGCGGGTACTCCCAGGCGGAGGAGCGCTGGCGGTCGTACGACCTGGACGACGCCGACTTCCACGCCGCGTACCTGGCCTGCTCCGGCGGCCTCCACCACGACCTGCTCGTCCACTACGGCACCCCGCACGTGGCCCGCACCGGTGACGTCGAGGCCGCCCGCAAGGTGGCCGCCGCGCACATCGCGTCCGGCGACTACCAGGACGCCGTCGACATCCTGAGCGGTGTGCACATCCCGCTGGACGAGGCCTGGCCGCACGAGGTCCTCGGGCACGCCCTGATGAGCGTCTCCCGGTACGAGGAGGCCAGGACCCAGCTGCTGCTGGCCGCCGCCGCCCCCAACCGGGCCGCCACCGCCTACGCCCGGCTCGCCCAGATGGCCTGGGTGCACGGCGACAACACCGAGGCGCTCAAGTACGCCACGGCCGGTATGTCCGTCGACCCGACCCACCGCCCCAGCCGGCTGTGGGCACAGCGCGCGGCCGCCGTTCCCTCGCAGGAACTGGGCGCGGCCGAGGACCAGTTGGCGCACGTCGCCTTCTACATGGACCGTCAGGGCAACGCCGGCGACAAGCTGCTCCCGGAGAGCGTCCGCTCCGCCTTCGGCCCGGACACCGGCTCGCGCCGCTGGTACCCGGTGCACGCCCACCGCCTCTTCGACGAGGCCGCCCTCCAGCGGGTCAACCGCCGCCGGGGCCTGGTCATCGGCGGTGGCGGCCTGTTCATCCCGGACACCATGCCCAACGGCAACAGCGCCTGGCAGTGGAACGTCCCGGACGAACTGCTCAAGCGCATCGACGTCCCCGTCGCGGTCTTCGCCGTCGGCTTCAACGCCTTCGACGGCCAGTCCTACCGGGCCGGCCGCTTCCGGGAGTCGCTCCGGCTCCTGGTCGAGCAGTCCTCCTTCTTCGGACTGCGCAACCACGGCTCGATCGAGAAGGTCCGGGCCATGCTCCCGGACCACCTGCACGGCAAGATCCGCTTCCAGCCCTGCCCCACCACGGTCACCCGGCAGCTGGTGCCCGACTGGCAGGACCCGGCCGAGCGCGACGACACCATCCTGATCAACGCCGCCTACGACCGCGCGGGCCTGCGCTTCGGCCACGACTACGGCTACTTCCTGGCCCAGATGGCCCAGGCGGTACGGGACCTGGGCGAGCTGGCCGAGGTGCGGTGCGTGGCGCACTCGCTGGACGACGAGAAGATCGCCTTCGACCTGCGCCGCGAGCACGGCATCTCGCTGCCCGTCATCCCGATGTACGACTTCGAGAACAAGGAGATCCTCGACCTCTACGCCCGCACCAAGCTGGTCATCGGCATGCGCGGCCACGCGGGCATGATCCCCTTCGGTGCCGGCACCCCGATCATCAGCCTCATCTCGCACCCGAAGATGGCGTACTTCCTGCGGGACATCGAGCGCCCCGAGTGGGGCGTCTCCGTCCACGACCGCCATCTCGCGGCACGTCTGGTCGAGCGGTCGAAGGACCTCCTCGCCGACCACGCCAAGACGGTCGCCGACGTGCACGGCCGGCAGCGGGAGCTGTGGCGGGCCACCGAGGCGAACGCGGCCGACCTACGGGTCATCCTGGGCGGCTGACCCATGGCGACCGCCCTGGCCGACGAGGCCTCCGCCGAGGCCCGGCCGCGCCGGCGCGGCCACCGGTCACCCCTGTGGTGGCCGGTGGTCGCCCTGCCCGCCGCCGTGGCCGTGGTGTACACCGCGGCCACCCGGGGGCTCACCGGCGACCTGCACTACGTCCTCGCGGCCCTGCGCACCGGCCGCGCGGCCGGCTATTCCCCGTCCGAGGTCTTCACCCACCGCCCGTTCTTCTACCGGTGGTTCGTCGCCCTCCTCGACCGGCTCGCCCCCTTCGGGGGCACGACGGCGCGCGAGGCGACGATGAACGTGATCGGGGTCCTGCTCGCCGCCGCGGCCGCCTACGCGCTCCACGCGGCCCTGGTGCGCCGAACGAGCGGGCGTGAGGCCGCACTGACGGCCGGCGCCACCGGCCTGGCCCTGGCGCTCGCGCCCCGCAACGACTTCCTCCAGCCGGAGTGGGCGGCGGTGGTCCTCACCGTGGTCGCCGTGGCCGCCGCACTCGGCCTCCGGCGCCCCTGGCCGGCGGCCCTGCTCGCGGCGCTCCCGCTCGGGCTCGCGGTGATGATGAAGTACTCCACGGCCGCGACCGCCGCGATCGGCGTGCTCCTCGTCTACGCGGTCGACCGGGGCCGGGCGGTGCGGATCGCCGTGGTCGGCGTGCCCAGCGCGCTGGCGCTGTTCGGCATGAGCGTCCTGGCCGGGTCCCACGAGTGGCAGTGGACCGAGGACATGCCGCAGATCAACCAGTCGGCCCTCAGCCGTACCGGCATCCGCCCGCACTTCATCCTCGACCGCTCCCTGGACTTCCTCGCGGACCGCGCGATCGCGAGCCCGGTGCTGCTGCTCCTGCCGGGCGCGCTGCTGCTGGTCCTCACCCGGGTCCGGGGCCGGCTGCGGCGGGCCGAACTTCTCGCGGTGGCCGTGCTCGTCGGCCTCGCCGCGCAGGCCGTCGTGGTCGTCCAGGGCAACTGGTTCCTCTACCACGGGGCACAGATGCCCGTGGTGGCGGCGGCCCTGTGGGGCGTCGCGGTCGGGGGCGCCCGCCGCTCGCCGCCGTGGTGCTTCGGGGCGGTGTCCCTGCTGTACGGCATGGCGCCCGTGGTCTACGCGCAGCTGCCCGAGGAGTCGCAGCGGTCGTGGGAGGTGGCGGTGGCGGCGCTGGTCGCGCTGCTCGCGGCCACGGCGGACGTGGTGCTGGACAAGCGCCGGACCCGCAGCCGGTCGGCCGTCCTGGTCGCCCTGTCCGGTGTCGTCCTGCTGACCGCGAGCATCTGGCCGGGCTCCCCGCACCTGGTGCAGTACGGCAAGGTCACCAGCACCGGCGCCGAGTACCTGCGCTCGCAGCGCAACGCCGCCGAGGACGCCGACCGGATCCGCGCCGAGCTGCCGCCCGGCGCCCCGGTGCTGTACCTGGCCTTCGGCGAGGCGGCGTACGACCTCGGCCACCCGGCCCGGTGCCGCTACCCGATCGCCACGTTCCTCCAGCGCACCCGCTATCTGCCGGACGTGGCCGAGCTGAAGTCGTTCAAGGAGAACGCCGACTGCGTCGACCACGGCCCGGCCCCGTACGCGGTCCTGGAGCGGCCCTGGTTCCAGCCGGGCCGCGTCGACCCGGAGCTGTGGCGCCGGGTCACCGCGGTGTACGACTGCCCCCGTGGCGGGACCGAGCGGCTGGTGCTGTGCGTCAGGCGGTGATGCCGAGCGCGGCCGTCACCTTACGGGCCATCGCCACCGAGTAGCTCTGCCCCCGGTCCTGCGGGTAGATCTGCGCCATCGTCGCCAGCGTGACCCGGCTCATGGGTGTCTCATGGGCCGGGATCAGCGCCCGGTACTCGGGCGTGACCACCGGCTGCGCGAACCCGGCCCTGGAGAAGTGCCAGTCCTTGATCCAGGCCGTATCGAAGTCCGGGTTCACCCGCCGCAGATACGGCACGAACCGCTCCAGCAGCTCGGCCGGGTCGGTCGTGAACCGCCAGTCCTCGCGCTCCACGTAGTTGCCGACGTAGAGGATGTGCCGGCCGCCGTAGACCGACGGGTCGATCATCCGGGTGTGCTCGACCACCGCGAGGAACGGGAAGTCCGGCTCGTTGATGTTGAGCCAGTAGTACGGGATCACACTG
The DNA here is from genome assembly GCF_001685355.1 of Streptomyces lincolnensis. Lineage (GTDB taxonomy): Bacteria > Actinomycetota > Actinomycetes > Streptomycetales > Streptomycetaceae > Streptomyces > Streptomyces lincolnensis. The sequence continues at coordinate 6,267,359 of NZ_CP016438.1, forward strand.
CGGTCCAGTTCGAGGACGAAGCAGGTGGCGCCCAGGTACTGGTTGCGCCAGACCGTGTCGTCGGCCGACAGGCCCGCCGCCTTGGCGAAGACGGGCTGCGGGGTGGTGACGATCAGCCGGTCGAAGTCGTACGCCGATCCGTCGGCGCACCGCACCACCACGGTGTCGTCGTCCTGCCGTATCGATGCCACGGCCTTGCCGAACTCCACCTTGCCGCCGCGCTCCTCGATCCCGTCCCGCAGCGCCGCGTAGACCCGCTCGAACCCGCCGTCCACATAGCCGAGTTCGAAGGTCCGGCAGTGGATCCGGGCCCACAGCCACGCCATCGACACCTGCTCGGCCCGGTCCCCGAACTTGCCGCGCAGCAGCGGCTCCCAGATCGACGCCGTCGCCTTCTTCCCGGCCCAGCGCCGCAGCCAGGCCAGCGCGGTCAGGTCGCTGAACCGCTCGCCGTCGCGCACCGCCTTCAGCACCGCCGAGGAACCGGCGAAGCGTACGGCGTCGAGGGGGCCGAACTCCGGGAAGCGGAGCATGTCGAGGGGCGTGGTGAAGTCGATCAGCTTCCCGCCCCGGTAGATACCGGTGGTCGGCCGGTGAAAGCGCAGGGCGTCCCCGAGCCCCAGCTCCTCGATCAGGGCGATCATCGCCTTGTCGCTGCGGAAGATGTGGTGGTAGTAGCGCTCCAGCGGAACCCCGCCCACCTCCAACGAGGCCGCGAGCCCGCCGAGTTCGTCCGCCGCCTCCAGGATGGTCACCCGATGGCCCGCGCGTACGGCGTCCCAGGCGGCGGTCAGACCCGTGGCGCCCGCGCCGACGATGCCGAGGTTCATCCGAAACTCCATTTTCTGTTGAGCACGAACTGGAGCGCCAGGACCAGCGGCAGCGAGGCCGCCTTGACCACGTTGGCGTCGATCCCCAGGCCGTCGGTGAAGGCGAGGAAGAGCAGGTTCGTCAGGACGATGCCGGTCAGCCCGACGGCGTAGAACCGCAGGAAGCGCACGAGAAGGCGGTCGCGCCGCTCGAAGGTGAACCGCGCGTTCAGGACGAAGTTGTTGGCGATGCCCAGCGTCGTGCTGAGCGCGTTGGCGAGCTGTTCGTCCATCCCGGCCGTGTTGTGCAGCAGCAGGAAGGCGACGAGGTCGAGCACGACCCCGCTGCCGCCGATCAGGGTGTAGCGGACCAGCTGGCGCAGGGTCCTCGGCGGTGCCGCGGCCTCCTCAACGGCGGTCATCGTCGCCACCGATCACCTCGCGCACCAGATACAGCGGGCGCCCCTGCGCCTCGCTGTAGATACGCCCTATGTAGGCGCCGATGACCCCCAGCGACAGCATCTGCGTGCCGCCCAGGAACAGCACGACACACATCAGCATGGTCCAGCCGGAGACGGTGATGTCGGGCCGGAAGAACTTCATGGCCAGCGCGTAGACGATGCCGAGCAGGGAGAACGCCAGGACCACGAACCCCAGCCGGGTGATCATCTTCAGGGGTGTGGTGGAGAAGCTGGTGACGCCGTCGACGGCGAGGCGGGCCATCTTGCGCAGCGGGTACTTCGTCTCGCCCGCGAAGCGCTCGTCGCGGTCGAAGACGACCTCCTTCTGACGGAAGCCCATCGAGGCGACGATCCCGCGCACGAACCGGCTGCGCTCGCGGTACCGGCACAGCTCGGCGGCGACCTTGCGGTCCAGGAGCCGGAAGTCCCCGGTGTCCAGCGGGATGTCCACGTCGGTGGAGGCCCGCAGGACCCGGTAGTACAGGTGCGCGGTGGCCCGCTTGAACGCGGAGTCCTGCCGGGTGCGCCGGCGGGCGTGCACGATGTCCGCGCCCTCGCGCCAGGCGTCGACCAGCTCCAGGCTGACCCTGGGCGGGTCCTGGAGGTCGGTGTCCATCACGATCACCGCGTCGCCGCCGGCGAGGTCCAGGCCCGCCGTGATGGCGAGCTGGTGCCCGAAGTTGCGGGCGAGGTCGACCACCCGCACCCGAGGGTCCCGCTCCGCGAGGTCCTTGAGGATCGCGAGTGAGCCGTCGGTGGAGCCGTCGTTGACGTACACCAGCTCCGCGTCGAGATCGGGCCGGCCGGCCAGGGCCGCCGTCAGCTCGGTGTGGAAGGCGGCGATGCCGTCCCGCTCGTTGTAGACGGGCAGGACGTACGAGATCAGCGGCCGACGGGCGGGCCCCGGCTCCACCGCCGCGAGCGCGACGGGAGCCGGGGGCTGCGCGGACGGACGTATGTCCTGCTGGGTCATCTGGACCCGTCCGCGGTATCGAACGGGTGGGACCCGAAAGGTGTTTGACGCATTGGTGGAAGCTATGGAGGCTTCGTGAATCCCGGGAGAACGGCTCAGCCGTGGGGCGTGAACAACAGGTTCCTCGTCTTCGGCGGGCGGGACGCGGACGAGGGGACGAGCGTGCCGTCGTGTTCGGTGACCCAGTGGGCGTCGTAGCCGAGGGGTTCGAACTCGGCGAGGAGCGGATCCAGGGGCGCGCCCACCAGGGCCTCCAGCAGGACGGCCGGCCGGTCCCGCTTGAGCACCTGCCGGGCTCCCCTCAGCACCGACATCTCATGGCCCTCGACGTCGATCTTGACGAGGTCCAGCCGGGTCTCGGCGAACACGTCGTCCAGGGTGAGCAGCCGGATGCGCTTGAGCTCGGCGTCGGCGGCGGCGCCCTCCAGCGTGGAGCCGGTGGACAGCAGGTTGCCCGCGAAGCGGACGCTGATGTCGGCCCAGCCCGGCTCGTCGGAGACGCCCGCCTGGTGGAGCCGGACGTTCTGGACGCCGTTGGAGCGGACGTTCACCGAGAGACGGGCGTGCACCTGGTCCACCGGCTCGAACGCGTGCACCGTCGCCTTCGGGGCCGCGAGCGCGGCGATCAGCGAGAAGTACCCGACGTGCGCGCCGACGTCGGCGATCGTCCCGCCGCGCGCGGCCAGCCGGGCCCAGGTGGCGAGGGATCCGGGCTCGTAGCCGAACCGCCCGTTCCACAGGGCGTCGAGGGCGACCGCGTCGTCGTTCACGCAGAACATGACGAACGGTGGGCAATGGGGGGAATCGATCTCGGCGAAGCCCCGATAAGGGAACTTCTTCCGATGTGTGCGAATGATGTCACCGGTCGCCACCGGCCGGACGGATGGTGCGTGAGCCAGCATGCGGGCGTTGGCTTCTTCGAGCTGGGGGATACGCATTCGGCGATCGTAGGACCGGCCCCGGGGTCTGTCAGAGGGTCCGCGGAAATCGAAAAGACGAAAAAGGTCGGATCGTGGGTGCACGGTCCGACCTTTTCCGATGATCTGCTGTTCGGTAACTCTGAATTCATCCGTAATTCACTCAGCGGCGCACGGCCTTCTTCAGGGCCCGCGCCCGCCGTACCACCCGGCGGGCCGTGGCGTTGCGGGGCAGGAACGCCAGCCGCTCCGGAATTCCGCCGGGCAGACCCAGCGAGGTGAGCCGCTTGCGCTTGAAATAGCGCTGGGTGCGCGGCCGGAAGTGCTTCGACAGGTACCGCTCCGCCACCGGGCGCAGGCTCGGGTAGATCTGCGGCTGCATGCTGAAGCCGACCGCGGTGACCAGGTCGTTCAGCTCGTCCGCGGGCAGTGCGTCCTCGCCCTTGCGCAACTCCAGGTCCGGCAGCACGGCGTCGGCCAGCAGGGCCGGGACCCGGTTGCTGTTCTGGTACGGGGTGAGGCGGTCCAGGAGCCGCTCGGTGCCGATTCGGGCCACCGGAAGGTCGTAGAAGGAGGACGCCGTGAACAGGGCGGTCGAGAAGCAGCCGACGACGAGTGCGGGCCGGGCCTTCTCGAACAGCACCTCGGCGAGCACCGGCGTGTCCAGGACGGTGAGATCGACGCCGAGCTTCTCGGCCTCGGTCTCCAGGGCCCGGCTGTACCGGGCCGGGGCGGTGGGGTGCGGCTTGAACACGACCGACCGGTGCCCGCGCTCGACCGCGCCCCGCATCATCCGCACGTGCAGGTCCTCCTCCTCGGCCGGGGAGAGGATGTTCAGCGCGGACAGGTACTGGCCGAGCAGCAGCGCCGCGTCGTCGGGCAGCGTGGGCAGCTCCGGCAGGGATGCGGTGATCTCGCCGAGCACCTTGAGGAACGCCGTCGTCGGCACCACGGCCGGCGGCACGTCGAACTCGGTCAGCAGCATCGGCGTCAGACCCGGCACCAGGTCCAGGTGCAGCAGCCGGCGCACACGGGTGCCGACCAGCGGGTCGAGCTTGTTGCGGGTGGGGCCGTAGCTCATCAGGCCGTCGGCGTACACGTCGACCGGGGCGCCGGTGAACAGCTGCGCCACCGTGAGGGCGGGCGTGACCTGGATGGACTCCAGGACCAGCTCCACCCGGTCCTCGCCCAGGCCCCACAGCAGCCGCAGATAGCGCTCGAAGAGCGGGATGTCGTCGGCGCGCGGGGTCCAGGCGCCGGGGTGGAAGGGACGGATCGCCTCGTTCCAGGACAGCACCTCGTCGAAGTGGCTGCGCAGCGGCTCGAAGCCCGGCATTTGGTCGAGGGAGAGGGTGGTCTCCGGGGTCGCGGAGTTGTTGAAGACCAGCAGCACCCGGCGGTCCGGCTCCGCGAACAGGTCGGAGTCGATCCCGGCGGCCAGCGTGGCCACGCCGTACAGCGTGGAGGCGCAGAAGATCTGGGTGGTGCGCGGGCTGGTACGGGACATCAGGCGGCCGCCTTCGCAGTGATGACCCGGCGCCGCAGCCGGCGCAGCTTCGCGGAGCGGTTCAGGTCCATGGTCTCGAGTACGTCACCGAGCGCACCCTGCGGCATGCGCTTTATCGCCGCCGCGCTCATCGCCCGCAGCTGCTTGGCGACCGCCGGCTCCCACTTGGACTCGTCCGAGAGGTGGTGGGCGATGATCGCGCAGTAGGTGCGCACCGCCTTCGGCAGCAGCCGGTCGGCGTCCGGGTCCGCGGCCGTCTCCTCGATCACCTGGTCGAAGGCGCGGATGAAGTCCAGCTGGCGGGCGTCCCCGATCTGCGTCAGGGAGGAGGCCACCCCGCGCCGGTAGAACACGCCCAGCAGGCTCACCACGGCGAACGACTCCGCCTCACGGTGCAGCTTCCAGATCCACGGCCGGTCCTCGGCCGTGCGCAGCCCGTCGGTGAAGTGCAGCAGGCCCTTGTCGAGGAGACGGCGGTGGTAGGCGCCGGCCCAGGCGTAGGCGTAGTCCACGGAGGTGGTGCGGTCGGCGGGCAGGATCGCCTCGCGCGGGTTCAGCACCTCGCCGCGCAGCCCGACCGGCGCGCGGTGCACGCTGCGGGCGCGCGCGGTGGCCTGCACATGGTCGGTGCGTACGAAGTCGCAGCCCAGTCCCTCGATGGCCGACACCAGTTCGGTGAGGTAGCCGGGGGCGAGCCAGTCGTCGCCGTCCAGGAACGTCAGGTACTCGCCCTGCGCCGCGTCCAGGCCGGTGTTGCGGGCGGTGGCGAGTCCGCCGTTCTTCTCGTGGCGGATGTAACGCACCTGCGCGACATCCGACAGTTCTTCGGCCGCGCGTTCGAGAATTGCCGGGGTTTCGTCCTTCGATTTGTCGTCGACCAGCACGAACTCGAAGTCCCGCCGAGCGTTCACGCGAAGGCTTCTGAGGGTGTCCGGGGCGTATTGCTGCACGTTGTAGAACGGCACGATCACGGAAAGCTTTGGCACCTGCAAAACGTTAGAAGGCCCCCCGGCAGCGCAACTTTCCGGTGAAGGTACGGAGGGTGAACTCAATGTGTCGGAACGGTGCATCCCGTGTACTTCCCGGTCTTCGACGGGCCAGTTCGGCTCGCGGTGGCTTGTTGTTAACTTTTCGTTGAGTCGAGGTTGGGCCATACCTAGGAATTGCTTCCTAGCGTCTTCCTCGTGCCGCCAAGTACAACGAAGCTCCCGCGAATCGCCGTCCTCGCGGACTCGGACACCCGCTGGAAATGGGGTGCGCTGACCGCCGACCGCCTCGCTCCCGGCCCGTCCATGGAAGCCGCAGCGCGCGAGGCCGCGCAAGTCCGCCCCTCGCTGAGCGGATTCCTGCTGCGCGGGCGGGCCACGCCCACCCCGCGCCAGCTGCGCGAAGTGGGGGTCACCGCCGACTCCCTGCGGGAGGTCACGGCCGTCGAGTTCCTGCGCGCGATGGCCGAGGAGGAGTACGACGTCGTCGTCATCGCCCTCGTCGGCGGTGGCGTCCAGGCGATGCTGCACGGCCTGGCGCACGTCTGGGCCGGCCGCGACAAGCGCCCCGTCGTCGTCACCGGCTACGTCGGTGTCGTCTACGAGAAGCTCGCCGACGGCCTGCTCCTGCGGCACGGCGCGGACCTCGTCCTCGCCAACTCCCGCCAGGACGCCGAGCGTTTCCGCGCGGTCTACGAGGGTGTGGGCGCCGACGCCTCCTCGGTGACCGAGGTGGCCCTGCCGTTCCTCGGCGGGGACACCTACACCGGTGAGCACGACCCCTACCGGGTGGTCTTCGCCGTCCAGCCGTCGGTCCCGGACAACCGCCGCGACCGCGTCTACCTGCTGGAGCGCCTGGTGGGGCACGCACGACTGCACCCCGAGCGCGAGGTGCTGCTCAAGCTGCGCTCCAGGCCCGGCGAGCACACCACCCACATCGAGGAGCTGCCGTACCAGAAGCTGGTGCAGCGGCTCGACCCGCCGGCCAACTTCCGCATGGCCTACGGCCACATGGGCGAGGTCCTGGACCGCACCGACCTGCTGGTCACCATCAGCTCCACGGCCGCCCTGGAGTCCCTGCACCGCCGTATCCCCACCGTGGTCCTCACCGACCTCGGGGTGCGCGAGGTGCTCGGCAACCACCACTTCGTCGGCTCCGGATGCCTCGCCTCCTGGGACCAGCTCGACGCCGGGCACCGGCCCACGCCCGACGAGGAGTGGGTGGCCCGGCAGGGCGTCATTGCCGACGGTTCGTACGCGACCGCCTTCGACGCGGCCCGCGAGCGGATCGCCAAGCTGCTGGCGGCGCCCGAACTGCCCCCGCTGGCCCCGTACTACACACCCGTGACCGCGCCCGGCTACCTGCCCGGCATCCTCGCCCGCCACCACCTCGGCCCCGACGGCAGCCCGCTGCCCGGCGCCCCGGCCGCCGACAAGGAGCCCGGTCCGGTCCGGCAGATCGTCCGCCGGGCGGCCCGCGGCGCCTACCGGCACGGCGTGCAGCGCGTGGCCCCCGTCATCCGGCGGATGGGCGAGCTGTGAGCCACGCGACCCCGCCCGCCCGCGCCGCGCGCCGCGACCTTCCCCAAGGAGCAGATCCCATGACCAACCCGCAAGCGGAGCACCGCGCTTCGGTGCGCCGCGTCCTCGCGGTGATCCCCGCGCGCGGCGGCTCCAAGGGCGTGCCCGCGAAGAACCTCGCCCCGGTGGGCGGCGTCCCGCTGGTGGCCCGTGCCGTACGGGAGTGCCGCGCGGCCCGGCTGATCACGGACGTCGTCGTCTCCACCGACGACCAGGCCATCGCCGCCGCCGCGCGCCAGGCCGGCGCCGAGGTCGTGCTCAGGCCCGCCGCCATCGCCGGGGACCTCGCGACCTCCGAGGCCGCCGTGCTGCACGCCATGGACGCCCACGAGGCGCTGCACGGCGCGGCCGTCGACGTGGTGGTGTTCGTGCAGTGCACCAGCCCGTTCCTGGTCCGCGAGGACATCGACGGGGTGGCCGCCGCGATCGTCCAGAACGGCGCCGACACCGCCGTCACCGTGGCTCCCTTCCACGGCTTCGTCTGGCGCGACGCCGAGGATGAAGTGGCCCCCGGCACCGTCTCCGAGGCCGACGCGGCCGTCGGTGGCGGCTACGGCGTCAACCACGACAAGTCCTTCCGCCCCCGCCGCCAGGACCGCCCCCAGGACCTCCTGGAGACCGGCGCCGCCTACGCGATGGAGGCCACCGGCTTCCGCAAGCACCAGCACCGCTTCTTCGGCCGCACCGAACTCGTGCGCACCGACCCCGCCCGCGTGCTGGAGATCGACGACCCGCACGACCTCGCCCGCGCCCGGGCCCTCGCGCCGCTGTTCGACGCGGACCGCCCCGGCGCCCTCCCGACCGCCGACGACATCGACGCGGTCGTCCTCGACTTCGACGGCACCCAGACCGACGACCGGGTGCTGATCGACTCCGACGGAAAGGAGTTCGTCTCCGTGCACCGCGGGGACGGACTCGGCATCGCCGCCCTGCGCAGGAGCGGTCTGAACATGCTGATCCTCTCCACGGAGCAGAACCCGGTCGTCGCCGCCCGGGCCCGGAAGCTCAAGCTCCCGGTCCTGCACGGCATCGACCGCAAGGACCTCGCGCTGAAGCAGTGGTGCGAGGAGCAGGGCATCGCGCCGGAGCGCGTGCTCTACGTCGGCAACGACGTCAACGACCTCCCGTGCTTCGCCCTCGTCGGCTGGCCCGTGGCGGTCGCGAGCGCCCACGACGTGGTACGCGGCGCCGCACGTGCGGTCACCACCGTCCCCGGCGGTGACGGCGCGATCCGAGAGATCGCCAGCTGGATCCTCGGCCCCTCTCTCGATTCCCTCAACAAGTAAGGAACGCCAGAAGCCATGTCTGCTCTCAACTCCCGCCTCCGCACCTTCGGTACCGAGCGCATCGCCGGCCCCGGTCAGCCCGTCTACATCTGCGGCGAGATCGGCATCAACCACAACGGTGAGCTGGACAACGCCTTCAAGCTGATCGACGTGGCCGCCGAAGCCGGCTGCGACGCCGTCAAGTTCCAGAAGCGCACCCCCGAGATCTGCACCCCGCGCGACCAGTGGGACATCGAGCGCGACACCCCCTGGGGCCGGATGACCTACATCGACTACCGCCACCGCGTGGAGTTCGGCGAGGACGAGTACCGCCAGATCGACGAGTACTGCAAGGAGAAGGGCATCGCCTGGTTCGCCTCCCCGTGGGACACCGAGGCCGTCGCCTTCCTGGAGAAGTTCGACGTCCCCGCCCACAAGGTGGCCTCCGCCTCCCTCACGGACGACGAGCTGCTGCGCGCCCTGCGCGCGACGGGCCGCACGATCATCCTGTCGTCCGGCATGTCGACCCCGAAGCAGATCCGCCACGCGGTCGAGGTCCTGGGCTCGGACAACATCCTCCTGTGCCACGCGACGTCGACCTACCCGGCGAAGGCCGAGGAGCTCAACCTCCGCGTGATCAACACGCTCCAGGAGGAGTACCCGAACGTCCCGATCGGCTACTCCGGCCACGAGACGGGCCTTCAGACCACCCTCGCCGCGGTCGCCCTCGGCGCCACCTTCGTCGAGCGCCACATCACCCTCGACCGCGCCATGTGGGGCTCCGACCAGGCCGCCTCCGTCGAGCCGCAGGGCCTCACCCGCCTGGTCCGCGACATCCGCACCATCGAGGCCTCCCTCGGTGACGGCGTCAAGAAGGTCTACGAGTCCGAGCTCGGCCCGATGAAGAAGCTGCGCCGCGTCACCGGCGTCATCGCCGAGGCCGAGATCGCGGCCGCGGCGGGCGAGCCCGTCGGCGTCTGAGTCCCGGTCCCACACCCCCCACAAGAGAACAACCACGACGGGACGGTCGTACGTAGATGAGCCGCCGCGCCGGGTCCACCGGCCCCCACACTCTCGCCTTCGTCGAGAGTCCGGTACAGCTGTTGAACGTGCTGGAGTGGGCGCACGAGCGCTCACCCGGCGCGGGGCTCACCCTCGTCGTCCTGTCCCCGAACGACCCCATGACCCGCGGCCAGCTGCGCCGCATGGCCGAACTCGCCCGCGAGGAGGGCCACGCGGTCCGCTGGGAGGAGGCGCGGGGCGGCGCCCTGGCCCCGTTCCACACCATCGGCGGCCTGGCCGGCATGCTGCGCCGGGCCGACCGGATCGTCCTGGGCGACCCCTTCTCCCGCTACGTCCAGCTGCTGCTGACGATCACCCGCGCCCGTGACCTCGTCGTCGTCGACGACGGCACCGCGACCATGGAGTTCGTCTCCCAGCTCGCCAGCGGCGAGCGGCTGGTGCGCTGGCACCGCAAGGGCGGCCGGCCCGGCCCCCGCGACCTGGTCTTCGCCCCGGTGTCCTCGGCCGCCCGCAAGCGGCTCACCCCGAACGAGCACCGCCAGGTGGAGATCTTCTCCTCCATGCCGATGGAGGAACCCCCCTTCGGCGTCGTGGTCACCGCCAACACCTTCGCCTGGACCCGCACCCGCTTCGGCCCGCCCCGCATCACCAAGGGCGCCGACATGGTCGGTACGTCACTGGTCGAGACCGGAGTGGTGGACGCCGACCACTACCTGGAGGCCGTCCGCGCCCTGGCCAAGGCCCACGGCGCCACCCGCTACTTCGCCCACCGCCGCGAGAGCACCGACAAGCTGCACCGCCTGGCCGTGGAGACCGGCCTGGAGATCGTCCGCCCCGACCTCCCGCTGGAGCTGATCGCCCGCCGCGGCCCCGTCGGCCGCACCATCCTCAGCTTCCCGTCGACGGTGGTGCACACCCTGCCGCTGGCGCTGGTCGGCACCGACGTCCGCGTCGCCGTCTGCGACATCGACCCCGCCTGGCTCACGGACAGCGCCTCACCCCGGGCCCAGGGCTTCCTGTCGGGGGTCACGGGGACGGCCCGTGACGTGCACCGGTTGTCGTCGGTGGCGAGAACGGCGTAGACGGCGCGCGGGCATAGAGGCGTGGGGGCGTGGGGGCGTCCCGCCTAGCCGGGCCTGCGCGCCAGTACGAAGGCCCGCGGGCGGGTCTCCTCCTCGTACGGCTCGCGCAGCATCCGGGCCCGGACGGTGAGGCCCGCCTTCTCCAGGTGCGCCGCCACGGTCTCCGGCGTACGCCAGTAGTAGTCGAGCGCGATGGGCTGCCCGAAGCGCTCCGCCAGATGGACCCGGTCCTCCTCGTCCCCCGACTGGAAGACCAGCAGGACGTGCCCGCCCGGCACCAGCACCCGGTGGAACTCGGCGAACACCCCGGGCAGCTCCTCGTCGGGGAGGTGGATGACCGAGTACAGGGCGGTGATCCCGCCGAGCGTCGCGTCCGGAAGGTCCAGGGACGTCATCGACCCCACGTGGAAGCGCAGCCCGGGGTGTGCCCGGCGGGCCAGCTCCACCATCCGGGGCGACAGATCCACCCCGAAGACCGGCAGCCCCAGCGCGTCCAGCCGTGCGGTGACATGTCCGGGCCCGCTCCCGAGGTCGGCCACCGGCGCGGTCCCGCCCGCCCGCACCAGGTCGGCGAAGGCGGTCAGCAGGGCCTCCTCCAGCGGTCTGGCCCCCAGCCCGTCGGGATGCCGCTCGCTGTAGGCGTCGGCGATCGCGTCGTAGGAGCTCCGGGCGGTCCGTATGAAGTCCGGGTTCTCGTCACTCACGGTGTCGAACCTAGCGGCCGCCCCGCCACCCCGCCGGGCACTTCACCGGGGCCGCACCCGGAGTTCTCCCGTCCGCCGCCGACAGGCCGCGTCAGGGGTCCTCGGCGGTCCAGGTGAAGCCCGCGAGGGAGCCCCCGGGGGAGTCGGCGGGGGAGTCGGCGGCCCTCTCGGCCTCCTCCGCTTCCCCGGCCCGTTCGCCCCGTCGGCGCAACAGCCACACCCCGGTCGACAGCAGCCACCCGGCCAGGATCATCACGACGAGCGCGGCCAGGGCCAGCCCCAGCGTGCCGAACAGCCCGACCCGCGCCAGCAGCCCGGGAAGCTGTTCCTCCCCGCAGCCGCAGGCCTGCCGGGGAGCCGTCGCCAGGGTGGTCGTCATGAGAGCGGGATGCCCCCGCGGGCCGTACCGTGCACACAGCGTCGCGAAGCCGTTGCGCGGCGGTGATGACTCCGGGACCGCGCGCCGTTTCCGTGTCCACGCGGTCCCGACAGGTGAACAGATCGGTCTTCGATCCGCCTGGCGTGGTATCCGTGAAGGAAGGGGTGGTGCCCTCCGGCAACCACCCGGCCGGAAAAATCGGCCGAGTGTACCCACCCCGAACGGTACATATGCGTCCGGCGGTCAGATTTTCTTCCCCTAACGGGTTGAACTTTTGTTGATCGAGGGTCAGTTGACCGGTCGGGCGTCCTACCCTTCAGAGGGTGAAGCAATTGATGTCGCTAGAGTCCGAGGCCGATCTCCCCGGGGAAGCCGTGCTTCCCGGTGCGCTTCCCGAGGCGCTCCGTGCCGAACTCGTCGCCTTCCGCCGCGACCTGCACATGCACCCGGAGCTCGGCAACCAGGAGTTCCGCACCACCGCGGCGATCAAGGAACGGCTGGAGCGGGCCGGTCTGAAGCCGCGGGTGCTCGCCGTGGGGACCGGGCTCGTGTGTGACATCGGCGACTGGGACGGCGGGCGTCCCATGCTCGCGCTGCGCGCCGACATCGACGGCCTGCCCATCCCGGACACCAAGAGCGAGTGCCCCTACCGCTCGACCGTCCCGGACCGGGCGCACGCCTGCGGCCACGACGTCCACACCACCGTGGTGCTCGGCGCCGGCCTGGTCCTCGCCGAACTGCACCGGCGCGGGCTGCTGCCGCGGCCCGTGCGGCTGGTGTTCCAGCCGGCCGAGGAGGTGCTGCCGGGCGGTGCCGCCGACGCCATCGACTGCGGGGTGCTCGAAGGCGTCGGCAAGATGATCGCCGTGCACTGCGACCCCCGGGTCGACGCGGGCCGCATCGGGCTGCGCGAGGGTGCCATCACCTCCGCCTGCGACCGGCTGGAGATCGCGCTCGACGGGCCCGGCGGCCACACCGCGCGCCCCCATCTGACGACCGACCTCGTCACCGCCGCCGCCCGGGTCGTCACCGACGTCCCCGCGCTGGTCGCCCGCCGCGTCGACACCCGCGCCGGGCTCGCCGTGACCTGGGGCCGTATCGAGTCGGGCCACGCCCCGAACGTGATCCCGCAGCACGCCGAGCTCTCCGGCACCGTGCGCTGCCTCGACATCGACGCCTGGAAGCAGGCGCCCGACATCGTGGTCGCCGCGATCGACGAGGTCGCCAACCTGCACCGCGCCAAGTCGGAGATCAACTACGTCCGTGGTGTCCCGCCCGTGGTCAACGACCCGGCGGTGACCGAGCTGCTGCGCGACGCCATGACGGTCCGCCGCGGCGCAGACGCGGTGGAGGGCACCGAACAGAGCCTGGGCGGCGAGGACTTCTCCTGGTACCTCCAGCACGTCCCCGGCGCCATGGCCCGCCTCGGCGTCCGCACCCCCGGCGAGCGCACCGTCCGCGACCTCCACCAGGGCGACTTCGACGCCGACGAGTCGGCGATCGAGGTCGGCGTGGAGCTGTTCACGGCGGCGGCGCTGCTGGACGCGGCCGGCGCCTAGTCCGGATCCCCGCAAGGGAGCTCCGCAAGGGACCTCCGCAAGCGGAGCGGCTTTCACGAGAGCCGCTCCGCCGTCCGGCGCAACACGGTTGTAAGCCAATCGTGAACTGCTCGCAATGTGGCGCGTGGGGCTCGAAGACTCTCAGTTCAGACGCTGTTTGCCTCGAATCGATAACGGCTTCGAGAGAGGTCTTTTTCTGACATCTACGCGCGTTACGATGCCGCGAAGCCGACGCCGCCGGGGCGTCGCGGCCCGAGCACTGGCATGGTGCTCACATGAAGCGCCGACATGGCGCTCAGGTCAGGTGAAGGAGCCTCCCGTGCGCCGGGTAGCCAAGCTTTCCGCTGCGTGTATCGCTTCCGCAGCTCTCGCACTGACTGCCACCGCGTGTGGCAGCACATCCTCCGAGAACGACAGTTCGTCCTCGGCCTCCGACGGCGGCAAGGACGGTGTCAAGATCGGCCTCGCCTTCGACGTCGGCGGCCGTGGTGACCGTTCCTTCAACGACTCCGCGGCGCGCGGTGCGGACAAGGCCAAGGAGGAGTTCGGCGGCGACATCAAGGAGCTCACCGCCAAGAGCTCCGACACCGAGGCCGACCGTGAGCAGCGTCTGTCGGACCTGGCCGACGCCGGCTACAACCCGGTCATCGGTGTGGGCTTCGCCTACGCCACGTCGATCGGCAAGGTGTCCGCGAAGTACCCGAAGGTGAGCTTCGGCATCATCGACTCGGTGGTGGAGGCCAAGAACGTCAACAGCATCACCTTCACCGAGGAGCAGGGCTCCTACCTGGCCGGTGTCGCCGCGGCGCTGAAGACCAAGAAGGACCACGTCGGCTTCGTCGGCGGCGTCGACACCCCGCTGATCAAGAAGTTCGAGGCGGGCTACGTCCAGGGCGTCAAGGACACCAAGCCGAGCGTCAAGGTCGACGTCCAGTACCTGAGCCGCGGCACCGACCTGTCCGGCTTCTCCAGCCCGGACAAGGGCAAGGAGGCCGCGTCGGGCATGCTCGACAACGGCGCGGACGTGGTCTACGCGGCGGCCGGTTCCTCCGGCAACGGCGCGATCGAGGCGGTCAACGGCGTCAAGGGCGCCTGGGCCATCGGCGTGGACTCCGACCAGTACAACATCCCGGGTCTGGCCAAGTACAAGAACTCGATCCTGACCTCGATGGTCAAGAACGTGGATGTCGGTGTCTACGACTTCATCAAGTCGGTCCACGACGCCAAGCCGCTGACCGGCGTCAACAACTACTCGCTGGCCACCGACGGTGTCTCGCTCGCCACCAGCGGCGGCTTCATCGACGACATCAAGCCCCAGCTGGACGCGGCGAAGAAGAAGATCGTCGACGGCGGCATCAAGGTCAAGACCACTCCGTGACCTGAGGTTCCCGGCCGAACCTGGGCTCGGCGAGGGGGCGTTGACAGCCCCTCGCCGAGCCATAACAATGTGTCAACTCTACGCGTGTAGCACGGAGTTGCCGCGCTAGCGTCACCGACGCCTGCCCTCCCCTACGCAGCCCTTTTCCCCGAGGAGAGTGCGCCATCAACGCGTCCAGCCCTCCCGCAGCCGTCGAACTGCGCGGCATCACCAAGCGATTCCCCGGCGTCGTCGCCAACCGGGACATCGACATCACCGTCAGCACCGGCACCGTCCACGCCCTGTGCGGTGAGAACGGCGCCGGCAAGTCCACCCTGATGAAGATCCTCTACGGCATGCAGCAGCCGGACGAGGGCACCATCACGGTGGCCGGCGAGCGGGTCACCTTCAATAACCCCGCCGACGCCATCGCCCGCGGCATCGGCATGGTGCACCAGCACTTCATGCTCGCCGACAACCTCACCGTCCTGGAGAACGTCGTTCTCGGCGCGGAGAAGCTGTACGGCATCGGCGCCAAGGCGCGCACGAAGATCAAGGAGATCTCCGACGCGTACGGACTGGGCGTCCGCCCCGACGTCCTCCTGGAGGAACTCGGCGTCGCCGACCGCCAGCGCGTGGAGATCCTCAAGGTCCTCTACCGCGGCGCCCGGACCCTCATCCTCGACGAGCCCACCGCCGTCCTCGTGCCCCAGGAGGTCGACGCCCTCTTCGACAACCTGCGCGAGCTGAAGGCCGAGGGCCTCACCGTCATCTTCATCTCCCACAAGCTGGGCGAGGTGCTCTCCGTCGCCGACGAGATCACCGTCATCCGGCGCGGCACCACCGTCGGCACGGTGGACCCGCGGACCACCACCTCCAAGCAGCTCGCCGAGCTGATGGTGGGCAGCGAACTGCCCACCCCGGAGACCCACGAGTCCACGGTCACGGACGTGGCGATGCTCACGGTGGACGGACTGCGTCTGAGCCAGACCGACCTCGACGGCGTCGAGCGCATCATCCTCGACCGGATCGGCTTCACCATCCACAAGGGCGAGATCCTCGGCATCGCCGGTGTGGAGGGCAACGGCCAGTCGGAGCTGGTCGAGGCGATCATGGGCATCCGCACCCCCGACGCCGGCACCATCACGCTCGACGGCACCGACATCTCCCAGACCGCCACCCGCCGCCGCCGCGAGGCCGGCGTCGGCTACATCCCCGAGGACCGCCACCGCCACGGCCTGCTCCTCGAAGCCCCGCTGTGGGAGAACCGCATCCTCGGCCATGTCACCGAGAAGCCCAACGCGCGCGGCGGCCTCCTCGACCTCAAGGGCGCCCGCACCGACACCCAGCGGATCATCGAGGACTACGACGTCCGCACGCCCGGTATCGAGGTCACCGCCGCCTCGCTGTCCGGCGGCAACCAGCAGAAGCTGATCGTCGGCCGCGAGATGAGCCACGCGCCCAAGCTCCTCATCGCCGCCCACCCCACCCGCGGTGTGGACGTCGGAGCCCAGGCCGCCATCTGGGACCACATCCGGCAGGCCCGCCGCGAGGGCCTGGCCGTGCTGCTGATCTCGGCCGACCTGGACGAGCTCATCGGACTCTCCGACACCCTGCGGGTGATGTACCGCGGCCGCCTGGTCGCCGACGCCGACCCCGCCACGATCACCCCCGAAGAGCTGGGCTCCGCCATGACGGGTGCGGCCTCCGGCCACCTGGAGCACACAGAGGACGACGCCCGATGAACAAGCTCACCGCACGGATCGACAAGGAGCGGCTGCTCCTCGGCCTCGCGGCCCCGCTGCTCGCGCTCGTCGCGGCGATCGTCGTCACCACCCTGGTGATCCTCGCCACCGGCAAGAACCCGGGCGCCGCCTTCAGCGACATGCTGACCTACGGCTCCGCCAGCGACAGCCAGGTCTACATCCTCAACAAGGCGACGACGTACTACCTGGCGGGTGTCGCGGTGGCCGTCGGCTTCCGCATGAACCTGTTCAACATCGGCGTCGACGGCCAGTACCGGCTCGCCGCGTTCATCGCCGCCGTCCTCGGCGGGGCGCTGACCGTGCCCGGCTGGATCGCCATCCCGCTGATCATCCTGTGCGCCATGGCGACCGGCGCCCTGTGGGCGGCCATCGCGGGCGTCCTCAAGGTGACCCGCGGGGTCAGCGAGGTCATCTCGACGATCATGCTCAACTCGATCGCCACCGCGGTCATCGCCTACCTGCTCCAGCCCGGAAAGCTCGCCGAGCTCCAGAGCGGCGGCACGGTCGTCTCCACCAAGCCGCTGCCGAAGGACTCGTACTTCTTCTCCATCGACACCGGCCCGGCCGGTGAACTGTGGGGCTTCATCGTCATCGCCGCGCTCGTCGGCGTCGCGTACTGGTTCATCCTCGGCCGCACCCGGTTCGGCTTCGACCTGCGCACCGTGGGCCAGTCCGAGAGCGCCGCCGCCGCGAGCGGTGTCAGCGTGAAGAAGATGGTCGCCACCAGCATGATCATCTCGGGTGCGGTGGCCGGTCTGATCGGCATGCCGACCCTCCTCAACGACAGCCACCAGTTCAGCAACGACTTCCCGGCGGGCATCGGCTTCACCGGCATCGCCATCGCGCTGCTCGGCCGCAACCACCCGGTCGGCATCGCCCTCGGCGCCCTGCTGTGGGGCTTCCTGGAGCGCACCACCAACCACCTGGAATTCGAGGGCTACGACAAGGAGATCCTCGGCGTCATCCAGGGCGTCATCGTCCTGTGTGTCGTCATCGCCTACGAGGTCGTACGCCGCTACGGCCTCAAGCGCCAGCAGCAGCGGGTCGGCGCCGAACTCGCCGCCCAGGCCGCCGCCCCGACCGAGAAGCAGGAGGTGGCGTGATGACTGCCACGATGACCGACACGCCGCCGCCCGCGGCGCCCAAGGCGGACAGCGGATCCAGGAGCGGCCGCTCGCTCGGCATGATCCTCATGATCGTCGCGGGTGCGCTGCTTCTGGTGTCCGCGGTGCGCGTCCTCACCGGCGCCGAGCAGCTCACCTCCGACGGACAGATCAGCGCCGCGCTGGCCCTGGCCGTGCCCATCGGTCTGGCCGGTCTCGCCGGTCTGTGGTCGGAGCGGGCCGGCGTGGTCAACATCGGCCTCGAAGGCATGATGATCCTCGGCACCTTCGGCGCCGGCTGGATCGGCTGGCAGTCCAGCCCCTGGCTCGGCCTGCTGTGCGGGGTCGGCTTCGGCGTCCTCGGCGGTCTGGTGCACGCCGTCGCGACCATCACCTTCGGCGTCGACCACATCGTCTCCGGTGTCGCGGTCAACCTGCTCGCCCTCGGCGCCACCCAGTACCTCGCCAAGCTCGTCTTCTCGGAGGGCGGCGCGGCGGACGCGGGCGGCAACCCCAAGCAGTCCCCGCCCGCGGACTCGCTGCCCAACATCGACGTGCCCGGTCTCTCGGACGCCCTCCAGTCGGTCGAGAAGCACCACTGGTTCCTGATCTCCGACCTCGCCGGCATCATCGGCGGACTGGTCACCAACCTGTCCGTGATCACGCTGCTCGCCGCGGCGCTGTTCGTGGGCAGCTGGTGGCTTCTGTGGCGCACCGCCTTCGGCCTCCGGCTGCGCTCCTGCGGCGAGAACCCGGTCGCCGCCGAGTCCCTCGGCGTCAACGTCTACAAGTACAAGTACGCGGCCGTGGCCGTCTCCGGCGGCCTCGCCGGACTCGGCGGCGCCTTCCTCGCGCTGGTCACCTCGCACATCTACCTGGAGGGCCAGACCGGCGGGCGCGGCTACATCGGCCTCGCGGCCATGATCTTCGGCAACTGGCGTCCGGGCGGCCTGGCGATGGGGGCCGGCCTGTTCGGCTTCTCCGACGCCCTCCAGCTGCGCAACGGCGGCGAGACCGTGCACGCGCTGCTGCTCCTGCTGGTCGTGCTGCTCGCGCTCCTGGCCGGCTGGAAGCTGTACAAGAAGGCGCTGTGGCAGGGCGTGGCCAGCGCGGTCACCGCCGTCCTCGTCCTGGTCTGGTACCTGCTCACCGACAACGTGCCCAGCGACTTCGTGGGCGCCACCCCGTACGTCGTCACCCTGCTGGTGCTGTCGCTGTCCGCGCAGCGCCTCAGGATGCCCAAGGCGGACGGTATGCGGTACCGGAAGGGACAGGGCAAGTGACCGACGTCGACTGGGAGCGGTTGCGCGAGGTGGCCCGGGACGCCATGTCCCGGGCGTACGCCCCGTACTCCCGCTACCCGGTCGGCGTGGCGGCCCTCGTCGACGACGGCCGGATCGTCTCCGGCTGCAACGTCGAGAACGCCTCCTACGGCCTCGGCCTGTGCGCCGAGTGCGGACTGGTCTCGGAGCTCCAGAACACCGGGGGCGGCCGGCTGACGCACTTCACCTGCGTCGACGGCCACGGCGAGATCCTCGTCCCGTGCGGCCGCTGCCGGCAGCTGCTGTACGAGTTCGGCGGCGCCGACCTGCTGCTGGAGACCCCGGCGGGCATCCTGCCGCTGTCGAGGATGCTGCCCCAGGCCTTCGGCCCGGACCATCTCACCAAGTAACTCCCGTTAGGAAAGCCAAAGCCATGGCCATGGACGCCATCTCCGTCATCCGCACCAAGCGGGACCGCGGTGAACTCAGCGACGAGCAGATCGACTGGGTCATCGACGCGTACACCCGCGGGGAGGTCGCCGACGAGCAGATGTCCGCGCTCGCCATGGCGATCCTGATCAACGGCATGAACCGCCGGGAGATCGCCCGCTGGACGGCCGCGATGATCGCCTCCGGCGAGCGCATGGACTTCGCGTCCCTGTCCCGTCCGACGGCCGACAAGCACTCCACGGGCGGCGTGGGCGACAAGATCACCCTCCCGCTGGCGCCCCTGGTGGCGGCCTGCGGTGCGGCGGTCCCGCAGCTCTCCGGCCGCGGTCTCGGCCACACCGGCGGCACCCTGGACAAGCTGGAGTCGATCCCGGGCTGGCGCGCGCTGCTCTCCAACGAGGAGATGCTGTCCGTGCTCGACGGCACCGGCGCGGTGATCTGCGCGGCGGGCGACGGCCTGGCCCCCGCGGACAAGAAGCTCTACGCCCTGCGTGACGTCACGGGCACGGTGGAGGCGATCCCCCTGATCGCCTCGTCCATCATGTCGAAGAAGATCGCGGAGGGGACGGGCTCGCTCATCCTGGACGTGAAGGTCGGCACCGGTGCCTTCATGAAGACGATCGAGGACGCCCGCGAGCTGGCGTCCACGATGGTCGGCCTCGGCACGGACCACGGGGTCAGGACGGTCGCGCTGCTGACGGACATGTCCACCCCCCTCGGCCGCACGGCGGGCAACGCCCTGGAGGTCCGCGAGTCCGTCGAGGTCCTGGCGGGCGGCGGCCCGTCGGACGTCGTGGAACTGACCCTCGCCCTGGCCCGCGAGATGCTGGACGCGGCGGGCGTGCGCGACGCCGACCCCGCGAAGGCGCTGGCCGACGGCTCCG
The DNA here is from genome assembly GCF_001685355.1 of Streptomyces lincolnensis. Lineage (GTDB taxonomy): Bacteria > Actinomycetota > Actinomycetes > Streptomycetales > Streptomycetaceae > Streptomyces > Streptomyces lincolnensis. The sequence goes on from NZ_CP016438.1 coordinate 6,287,427, forward strand.
CGATGGACGTCTGGCGCCGGATGATCACGGCCCAGGGCGGCGACCCGGACGCGACCCTGCCGGTCGCCCGCGAGCAGCATGTGGTGAAGGCGAGCGCCTCCGGCGTCCTCACCCGCCTCGACGCCTACGGCATCGGCGTCGCCGCCTGGCGCCTCGGCGCGGGCCGCGCCCGCAAGGAGGACCCGGTCCAGGCGGGCGCGGGCGTGGAGATGCACGCCAAGCCCGGCGACCCGGTCACCGAGGGCCAGCCCCTCCTGACCCTCCACACCGACACCCCGGAACGCTTCGAGTACGCCCTCCAGTCGATCGAGGGCTCCTACGACATCGCGGCGGCGGGGACGGACTTCACGGCGTCCCCGGTCGTACTGGAACGCATCGCCTGACCTGCGGTTTCCTCATTCGGGTGAACGGGATCGGTGGACCACCACCGGTCCCGTTCGGCATGCTGGGATCGGTGACGACCGATTGGAGACCGCCATGAGCGCACTCGCCGCCGAGCCCGGCTCCCCTGGAAACACGGACTGGGACGAACTCGTCCGTGTCTGGGAGGAGACGGACGCTCCCGAGGGCAGCAAGGTGGAGATCATCGAAGGGATCGTCACCGTGTCGCCTCCGCCGTCCGAAGAGCACAACGACACTGCTGAGCTGGTTCAGCGCCGCCTGTACACAGCGATTCCCGACGATTGGGGCGTCTATCAGACCCTCGGCCTCGCCTGCCCGGAGACGGGCGGCCTCTTCATGCCCGACCTGTGCGTCGTGCCGAGGGCTGCTCTGCGCCGTGGAACACGCGTGCATGCCGGCGAAGCCGAACTCGTCGTCGAGGTCACGTCCAAGAGCAACGCGAACCACGACCGCATCAAGAAGGCCCACGGCTACGCCGTGGCGGGCGTACCGCTCTACCTCCTGCTGGACGCCTGGCAGTCAGGACGTCCCACGGCGACGCTCTACGGGGAACCGCGGAACGGCACATACCGAGTGCTTGACTCGGTGGAGTACGGCGAGGAGCTGACTCTGCCCGAGCCGTTCAAGCTGGTCCTCGACACCGGCATCTTCCCGCTCAGCTGACTCCCAGTCACCCCAGAACCGCCGCCACCACGATCAGCACCGGCACCGAGATCACCGTCGACACCAGGATCGAGTCCCGCGCCAACCGCTCGCCCACCCCGTAGGTCGACGCGTACGTGTACAGGTTCTGCGCGGCCGGGAGGGCCGACGTCACCACCACGTCCAGCAGCGGAGCGCCCCGCAGGCCGAAGACTCCCGCCGCCAGGGCCCAGGCCGCGGCGGGCTGGCCCACCGACTTCAAGGCGACGGAGAGAAGGACGAGGTGGCGGTCCGGGCCGCGGCCGGGCATCGTGCTGCCGCACAGGGAGATGCCGAAGGCGAGCAGAACGGCCGGGACGGACATACCGCCGATGAGGGAGAGCGGGTCCATGATCGGGGCCGGTACCTTCACCCCCGCCGCCGACACCGCCACCCCGGCCAGCGATCCCACTGCGATCGGATTGCGCAGGGGCGTCAGCAGCCGCGTCCACAGCGGGCCCTTCTCGCCCTCGCCGGAGGTCAGGTCCAGGACGGTCAGCGCGACCGGGGTCACCCCGATCAGCTGGAACAGCAGCACCGGTGCCACCAGCGAGGCGTCGCCCAGCACATACACGGCGATCGGGATCCCGAGGTTGCCCGAGTTGACGTAACTGGAGCACAGCGCGCCGATCGTCGTACGGCCCACGCCCCAGCGTCGGACGACGCCCACCGCGACGAAGACCCCCGCCGCCAGCGCCGTGCTGAGCGCGGTGACCAGCAGGCGGCTGGAGAAGATCACCGACAGGTCGGTGCGCGCGAGCGTGGTGAACAGCAGGGCCGGGGACGCCACATGGAAGGCGAGCTTGGTCAGGACCTGTCGGCCCTGGTCGCCGAGATAGCCGCGCAGACCGATGACATAGCCCACCCCGATCACGACCGCGATGACCGCGAACCCGGTCAGCACTCCCTGCACGGAGCCTCCTCAGAGGTGAGGAAGGCGTGCGGTGTCCAGGGCGGCGCCGATATGTGGGGCATACAGGCAACCCTCCGGGGAAGGAGGGCCGCGGGTCAATGTGATCCCGGTCGGCGGGCGACCCGGGCGGCAGCCGAGGACGCCGGCCGCGATGAGTTACGCCCGCCCGCCCGGTCTACAGATCGTGGACGCCATGACACCCGCAGTACTCATGCTGACCGGCCCCGTCACCAGAGACGAGGTGGCCGGGCTCTGCGACGACGTGCGAGCGCTGCTGGAGAGCACCGGCGCCGAGCGAGTGGTGTGCGACGTCGCCGACCTCGGCCCGCCCGGCCTCACCGCCGTCGACCTGCTGGCCCGTCTCGACCTCACCGCCCGCAGGTGCGGCGGCCGGATCCGGCTGCGCGCCCCCGATCCCGCCCTACGCGCCTTCCTCGACCTGGTCGGCCTCGCCTTCGAGGTGGAGGGGCAGTCCGAACAGCGGGAACCAGCGCTGGGTGTCGAGGAAGCAGTGGAACCCGGTGATCCGGCCGTCTGAGATCTCCAGCACCTGCACCGCCCAGGGGGTGAAGCCGCCCTTCTCCGGGTCCGGCTTGTACTGGGCGAACCCGGGCAGGCCGTTGACCTGGACCGGCAGCAGACGCGAACCGGCACAGGCGGAACCGAGCGTCGTCATGAAGCCGGTGATGTCGTCGTGGCCCGTCAGCCACAGGTCGAACGGCGGCATCGTCATGATGGCGTCCTCGTGCAGCAGGGCCGTCAGCGCCGTCATGTCGTAGCCCTCGAAGGCCGCCACATAGCGGTCCAGGAGCTTTTGCTGGTCCTCGTCCAGCGGGTCGGACACCACCGCGTCGGCGCCGTGCTGCGCCCGCTCGGCGAGGGTCGCGCGGGCCCGCTGGAGGGCGCTGTTGACCGAGGCGACCGAGGTGTCGAGCAGCTCGGCGACCTCGCTCGCCTTCCAGGCCAGCACCTCGCGCAGGATCAGCACCGCGCGCTGCTTGGCCGGGAGCTGCTGAAGGGCGGCCATGAAGGCCAGCCGGACCGATTCCTTGGCGACGGCCGCCTCTGCCGGGTCTTCCGTCGTCGGGAGCACGCGCGCGTCGGGCATGGGTTCCAGCCAGGTGTTGTCCGGGCGGGGGGAGAGGGCGGCCTGGGCGAGCGGCGTGGACTCGGAGAGGTCCATGGGGCGGGCGCGCTTGTTGCCGGCGGTGAGCATGTCCAGGCAGACGTTCGTCGCGATGCGGTAGAGCCAGGAGCGGAGACTGGAGCGCCCCTCGAACTTCTCGTAGCTGCGCCAGGCTCGGACCATGGTGTCCTGGACCGCGTCCTCGGCCTCGAAGGAGGAGCCGAGCATCCGGTAGCAGTAGCCGGTCAGCTCCGTCCGGTGCCGTTCCAATGTGACGTCGAGGTCCGTCGGCGTCGCCGTGCTGTTCGTCATCGTCCACCCACCCCTGTGGAGTATCTGTCACGCCTCTTTGCGTCCAGCACTTCGGAAGCTACCGCAGCCCACTGACAATGGCCCGCCAAGTGGGGAAAGGGGCAGGTGGGAGAGGTGCTGGGGCTCCGCCCCGGACCCCGCTCCTCAAACGCCGGAGGGGCTGGATTTTCAGCCCGTCCGGCGTTTGAGGACGAGGCCCCTTCAGGGCCGAAGCGGGGGTCTGGGGGCGGCAGCCCCCAGGGATGGGACGGGTAGGGGCGGCGGGGGCGAAGGAAACCCCTCAGTGCACCGGCACCGGACCCCGCCGCGCCGCGACCCGCGCCGCACGCGTGCCGAGGACCGTGATGGCCACGACGCCGATCACGGCGAGGAGGCCGACCCCCACCGTGCCGCTCCAGCCGCCCGAGTGAAAGGCCACCGCGCCGATCGTGCTGCCGGCGCTGGAGCCGATGTAGTAGGCGGACTGGTACAGCGCCGAGGCCTGCGCGCGCCCGGTCGTCGCCGTCTTGCTGACCGCCGAGGACGCGACCGCGTGCCCCGCGAAGAAGCCCCCGGTGATCAGGACCAGGCCCAGCAGGACGAGCGGCAGGGAGTCGGCCAGGGACACCAGCAGACCCGCGGCCGTCGTACCGCCCGCCGCGTACAGCGCACCCCGGCGGCCGAGGCGCCCGACCAGCCGGCCGGCCGTGGACGCCGAGACCGTGCCCACCAGGTAGACCAGGAAGATCGAGCCGATGACGCCCTGCGGGAGCCCGAAGGGGGCCTCGGTCAGGCGGTAGCCGATCACCGTGTAGACCCCGCCGAACACCGTCATGAACAGCGCGCCGATCGCGTACAGCCGGCGCATCAGCGGGTTCGCGAGATGGTCGCGGACCGTACGGGCCAGGACCCGCGGCCGCAGCGAGCCGGTCACGAAGTGCTTCGGCGCGGGCAGCAGCAGTCGGAAGGCCACCGCGCAGCCGACCGCGATCACTCCGATCACCCCGACCGCGACCCGCCAGCCCCACTCCTGCGCGACCCAGCCGGTGATGACCCGGCCGCTCATCCCGCCGACGCTGTTGCCCGCCACGAACAGACCGATCGCGGTGACCAGCGCCTTGGGCGTGACCTCCTCCGCGAGATACGCCGTCGCCGAGGCCGGCAGCCCGGCCAGCGCCGCGCCCTGGACCGCCCGCAGCGCCACCAGCGCGCCCAGCGAGGGCGCGAAGGGCACCAGCAGGGCCACGGTCACCGCGACCGCCAGCGAGGCGGTCATCACCGTACGACGGCCGAAACGCTCGGACAGGGCGCTCATCGGCAGGACGAACAGCGCCAGCCCACCGGTCGCGGCCGCCACCGTCCAGCTCGCCTCGCTCGCCGCCACCCCGAAGTCGCCGGAGATCAGCGGCAGCAGCGCCTGCGTGGAGTACAGCAGCGCGAAGGTCGCGACACCGGCGAGGAAGAGGGCGAAGCTCATCCGTCGGTAGCCGGGCCCGCCCGGGGCCATACGGGAATCGACGACGGGGGAGGCGGGGGACGGGACGGACGGTGCGGCGCCCACGGCGGTGGACGCCCCGGTACTGGCGGGAGACATGCTTCGAACCTAAGGACGACCCCGCTCATCCGTCCAATGCACGGAATCGCCATAATCGTTCCCATGGAGCATCAGCAGAGGTCACAGTCCCGTCTGTCACCGTCCAGTGACACAGAAGACATGGTCATGTTGCTGGCGCCCCGGCTCGCGTACTTCGCCGGAGTCGCCCGCACCGAGCACGTCACCCGCGCCGCCCAGGAGATGCAGGTCCCGCAGTCCACCCTGTCCCGGGCCATGGTCCGCCTGGAACAGGACCTGGGCGTCGACCTGTTCGCCCGCATCGGCCGTACGGTCTCCCTCACGCCCGCCGGTCGCACCTTCCTCACCTCCGTCGAGGGCGCCCTCGCCGAGGTCGCCCGCGCCGCCGACGCGGTCCGCGCCGACGCCGACCCGGCCACCGGCAAGGTCGCCTTCGGCTTTCTGCACACCATGGGCTCCGAGACGGTCCCCGGCCTGATCCGCGCCTTCCGCGCCGACCATCCGCGCGTCCGCTTCAGCCTCGTCCAGAACTACGGCGAGGCCATGATCGAACGCCTGCGCTCGGGCGAGCTGGACCTCTGCCTGACCTCCCCGGTCCCGGACGCCCCCGACCTCGTCGGCCGCCGCCTCGACGAACAGAAACTCCGCCTCGTCGTCCCCGCCGACCACCGCCTCGCCGCCCGCAAACGCGTCCGCCTCGCCGAGGCCGCCGACGAAACGTTCGTCACGCTGGAACCGGGCTACGGCATGCGCCGCATCACCGACGACCTCTGCCAGGAAGCCGGCTTCAAACCCCGCATCGCCTTCGAGGGCGAGGAGGCGGAGACACTGCGGGGCCTCGTCGCGGCCGGCCTCGGGGTGGCCCTCCTGCCCCCACCGGCCGTCCCCCGCCCGGGAGTTGTCGAACTCACGGTCACAGCCCCCAGAGCGGTACGAGAAATCGCGGTCGCCTGGCTCGACGGCCACCCGGACACACCCCCGGTGGCAGCGTTCAAGAGGTTCCTGCTGTCGAAAAGAGGGAACCTGCTCCCGACCTAGGGGCGCGAGGAACTGCGCGACCAGCCACAACGAACCGATAGCGACCCACGCACCGCAGGTTCAACGGCGAAGGGACCGCCCAAAGCCGGAGGCAAGCGGCATCCTCAATCCCAGCGGCGGCGGCGCAGCCATCGCATCCCGAACCGGCCGGGAAAACGCCCGCCCGAACAACGCCCCCATCACGAAGTCCTCGGCGAGCGCATGCACTTCCTCCCGATGCTGATGCAACCCGTGCCCGTCGGAATGCACCTCGAACCGGCACACCTCCCGGTTCGCCTTCTTCGCCCGGGACGCCAGCCGGAACGACAACTCCGGATCCGTTCGCTCGTCGTTCGTGCCGTGCGCGATCAACACCTGCCGCCCGACCAGTTGTTTCACCGGTTCGGGTGGCGCGGCCACGTCCTCCTCGGGCAGCCAGGGGGCCAGCGCCACCACGGAGTTGACCGCCTCGTGCCCGGCCGAGCGCAGCGCCGCCCGGGCGCCCATGTCGATGCCGACGAGGCAGACGGAGACATCGCCGTAGCGTCGTACGACCTCTTCGGCCGCCCACGTCGCGTCATGGGCGAGATGGGCCTCGCTGCCGTTCCAGCCGCGATAGCGGTAGTGGACGACATGGGTCGCCAACCCCTCGGCGCGGCCCGCGCGTTCGAAACGGCGGCCCAACGTCCTGACGGACGCGGCCGCCCACAGGGTGGAGGGTCTGCGGGTGGAGACCTCGTCGCCCGCGGGGAGCAGTAGCACCACCCCGCTCACCGCCGTCGGTTCCGGACCGAGCGCCCGCCCCAGCCGGGCCGTGCGAACCGGCGTCGCTTGCTGTGCCATGACAGAACAGTGTCAGAAGGGTGGGTGTACGCCACTAGTACGTGCGGTCACCGTTACGTATCGGCGTTTTCGTACACCGCGCGATCTACGCGCGTAGGAGTTAGAGTGCGGAGATGACGAGCCAGACTGAGCGGATGGGGAAGACCCCGAGCCCGGACCAGATCCGCCGGGCACCCAAGGTTCTGCTGCACGACCACCTCGACGGCGGGCTGCGCCCCGGCACGATCGTCGACCTCGCCCGGGACACCGGATACGCCCACCTCCCCGAGACCGACCCCGACAAGCTCGGCGTCTGGTTCCGCGAGGCCGCCGACTCCGGTTCCCTGGAGAGGTACTTGGAGACCTTCTCGCACACCGTCGGCGTGATGCAGACCCGTGACGCCCTCGTCCGGGTCGCCGCCGAGTGCGCCGAGGACCTCGCCGAGGACGGCGTCGTCTACGCGGAGGTGCGCTACGCCCCCGAACAGCACCTGAACGGCGGTCTCACCCTCGAAGAGGTCGTCGAGGCCGTCAACGAGGGCTTCCGGGAAGGGGAGCGGCGGGCCCGCGAGAGCGGCCGGCGCATCCGGGTGGGCGCCCTGCTCACCGCCATGCGGCACGCGGCCCGTGCCCTGGAGATCGCCGAACTCGCCAACCGCTACCGCGACCTGGGCGTGGTCGGCTTCGACATCGCGGGCGCCGAGGCCGGTTACCCGCCCACCCGGCACCTGGACGCCTTCGAGTACCTCAAGCGCGAGAACAACCACTTCACCATCCACGCCGGCGAGGCCTTCGGGCTGCCGTCGATCTGGCAGGCCCTCCAGTGGTGCGGCGCCGACCGGCTCGGCCACGGCGTGCGCATCATCGACGACATCCAGGTCCACGAGGACGGCTCGGTCAAGCTCGGGCGACTCGCCTCCTACGTCCGCGACAAGCGCGTCCCGCTGGAGCTGTGCCCCAGCTCCAACCTCCAGACCGGGGCCGCGAGCTCGTACACCGAGCATCCCATCGGACTGCTGCGGCGGCTGCACTTCCGGGCCACCGTGAACACCGACAACCGCCTGATGTCGGGCACCAGCATGAGCCGGGAATTCGAGCACCTTGTCGAGGCGTTCGGTTATACGCTCGATGACATGCAGTGGTTCTCCGTCAATGCGATGAAATCAGCGTTCATTCCTTTCGATGAACGACTCGCCATGATCAATGACGTCGTCAAGCCCGGATATGCGGAGCTGAAGTCCGAATGGCTGTTCCAGCAGACCGCTTCCACCAGCGGATCTGTGGACTCGGAAGGCTGATTCACCAGAATCAGGAGTACGGAATGCGGGCGGGCTTTCACAATCCGTCCGCATTTCGATGTTTGCGGCGGGCGCCTGTGCATGTTTACGGTCGTGGACCGCTCACATCCCCGTAACTCCATTTCGAGGACGCAATTTCATGAAGCAGTCTGCTGCCAAGACCCTCGGTGTCGCCGCCCTCGGTGCCGCCTTCGCCGCCGCCGGTGCCGGCGTCGCGAACGCTGCCCCGGCCCTGCCCGACCCCACGCAGGCCCTGGACGGCGTGACCAAGACCCTCCCGACGGAGAGCCTCACCAAGAACCTCCCGGGTGCCGGTGAGGCGCTCGCCCAGGCGCAGCCGGCCCTCGGCACGAGCCTGGCCACCGCGCAGCCGGTCGCGCAGCAGGTGCTCTCCGAGGGGCCGACCGCGCCGGTCGCCGGTCTGCTCGGCGGCCTGCCGGTCGGCGGCGCCGGACTGCCCACGCAGGGCCTGCCCGTGAACGGCATTCCGCTGGGCTGACCCGACACCCCTGCACGCGCCGGTGGGGCGCACCCCGTGTCCACGGGGTGCGCCCCACCGGCGTACATACGTCACCAGGCGGTGCGGGCCGCCTTGCCCTCCGAGGGGAACAGGATCCACAGCGCGATGTAGAGCAGGAACTGCGGCCCCGGCAGCAGGCACGAGACCAGGAAGATGACGCGCATCGTCGTCGCGGAGGTGCCGAAGCGCCGTGCCAGCGCGGCACACACTCCGCCGATCATGCGGCCGTTGGTGGGGCGGGCGAGGCGGGACATTGCGGCTCCTTCGTGAGCGTCTGTTCGAGGCGGGCCGTGTACCCGTCTCAACTGACCCCAACGTTACGGAGACGAAGGGGGCAAAGCGTCGCTCTACGGGGCGATGCCGACCCTGGGAATCGTCGGGGTCAGACCCTGAGGGACGTCCTCCGGACGCAGGGAGTGGCGCCGGGCGCGCTCGTCCCTGCGGCGGAGCCGGGCACGGGCCGCCGGGACGAGCAGCGTGTGCGCCAGCGCCACGCCCACCGTGTTCAGCAGCAGGGAGTCGACGTCGACGCGCTGGCCCGGCACCCCGGTCTGGAGGAGTTCGATGCCCAGGGAGATCAGGGCGCCGGCGGCGGTCGTACGGACGAAGGAGGCGAGCGGGGAGACCGCGATCCGGCCGTGGGCCAGCGGGAGCAGGACACCCAGCGGGGCGAGCAGTCCGAGGCCGCCGCCGATCCGGCGGGCGGCCTCCTGCCAGCCCAGCGTCAGATCGAAGCGGATGCTCGCGAACGGATGCACGTTGGGCGGCATCACCCAGGGGACGTCCAGCGGGCGCAGCGTGTACCAGGCGGCGAACACGAGATGTGCGACAAGGAGGACACCCCCTGCCACACGGACGCTGATCTCGGCGCTGCCGCCGATGGAGCCTTCACGCTGCACGACCCCCTAGACGCGGCCTCCGGCACGATCGGTTCCGGGTCACCCACCGCGCCCGTGTGAGGCATGCGCCACAGTCGTCCGCCGAGGGGCGTCGGAAGGCCCTCAGCCGCCCGTCACCGCACTCGACGGCGGTGCCGTGGTGCCCGGGCGGGCCCGGACCTCGTCGGTGCACTCGTAGCGGCTCAGGGCCTCCGGCACCGGGCCGCCGAGGACGACCGAGCCGTCGCCCTCCGCCGCCGTGGAGTCGGAGAAGGTGCAGACCAACTGGGCCAGGGCGTAGGAGGTGAGATCCCCCGGCGGCACGCTCAGCCGCAGCGCGTCCTGCGGATCCCCGGGACGCGGCCCGCTCACCGTCATGCCGCCGCGCACGTCCGTGGAGTACCCGGCCTCCTTCTCCGCGGACGACGGCGTCGCCGCCAGCTCGTCCACCAGCCCCTGCGCCACCAGCACCCGCCGCGCCGAGTCCGCCGTACCCTCCGGGACCCGCACCAGCCGGTCCACGGCCACCAGCGACGAACCGCACAGCAGGAACACCTGCACCGGCAGCCCGCGCGAGGCCTGCGTGGAGACGTCCGGCTCGGACAGCGCGCAGCGCACCCGGGACGGCGCGGGACCGAAGTCGGTCGGCACCTCGGTGGCCCGGATGCCGCACCCGGCCAGCAGCAGGGCCAGCACGGGCACCGCCAGCAGGCGGCGTACGTTCATCGGGCGTCCCCGTTCTGGGAGGTCCTGGGCGTCCTGGAAGCCCTGGAGATCCTGGCGTCCTTCGCGTTCTTCGCGTCCTTCTCGCCCTCGGCGAGCTCCGCCGCGAGTTCCGAGGCGTCCTGGGGCAGCCGCAGCGTGAACACCGCGCCGCCCTCGGCGGAGTTGGCGGCGGTGATCTCGCCGCCGTGGATGTGGGCGTTCTCCAGGGCGATGGACAGGCCGAGTCCGCTGCCCTCGGAGCGGGGACGGGAGGCGCTCGCCTTGTAGAAGCGGTCGAAGACGTGCGGCAGGACGTCCTCGGGGATGCCGGGGCCGTGGTCGCGCACCTGGATGACGATCTCCGCGCCCTTGCCGTCCTCGGCCGCCGACTCGCGCACCGCGACCCGCACCGGCGAGCCGCCGTGCTTGAGCGCGTTGCCGATGAGGTTCGCCAGGATCACGTCCAGGCGGCGTGGGTCCAGGCGGGCGTGGATGCCGCGGTCGGCGTCCAGCTCCACCGCGTCCAGCCAGGCCCGCGCGTCGATGCACGCGGTGATCTGGTCGGCGAGTTCGACGTCGTCCAGGACCAGCCGCGCGGTGCCCGCGTCGAAGCGGGTGACCTCCATGAGGTTCTCGACCAGGTCGTTCAGCCGCCGGGTCTCGCTGACCACGAGCCGGACGGCCGGCTCGATCATCGGGTCCATGGACCCGGTCTCCGCCTCCAGCTCTTCTTCCAGGATCTCCGTCACGGCGGTGATCGCGGTGAGAGGCGTGCGCAGTTCATGGCTCATGTCCGCCACGAACCGCCGGGACGCGTCGTCCCGCGCCGCCATGTCGTCGACCCGCTTCTCCAGTGCCTCGGCCGCGTGGTTGAACGTCCTCGACAGATCCGCGAGTTCATCGGTCCCCGACACCCTCAGCCGGGTGTCGAGCCGCCCCTCGCCGAGCCGCCGGGCGGCGACCCCGAGGCGCTGCACCGGCTTCAGCACGGTCGTCGCTGCGGCCTGCGCGAGCAGCGCGGAGCCGATCAGCGCCAGCCCCGTGGCGATACCGAGCGACCAGGCGAGGGAGTTGAGGTCCTTCGCCTCCGGCTCCAGCGACTTCAGCATGTAGCCGGTCGGCCCGCCGTCGATCACCTTCGTGCCCGCCACCAGATACGGCGTGCCCTGGAGGGACACCCGTTGCCAATACAGGTGGTACGCGTACTTGTTGGTGGAGTTGACCGGCTGCCGCTTGTTCACCGCCTTGCGCAGCGACTCCGGCACGTCCTGGAGCGAGAAGCCGTTCAGGGCGCCGGAGTTGCCGTAGACCGTCCTGCCGTCGGCGTCCTGCGCGACCAGCAGCACGCTGAAGCGCTGGCTGCTGTTCGCCATCTGGCCCGCGGTGTGCTGGAGTTCGTCCTGCGAAGGGTTCCCGGGCAGCGCGCCCGCCCGGTTCTGCATCTCCTGCTCGAAGTCGCGCAGCACCGCGTCCTGGGTGCGGGTGAGCACCGCCTCGCGGTTGAGCCAGTAGGCGATCCCGGACGCGGACACGGCGGCCGTCAGCGCCACCAGCCCGAACACCACGACCAGACGCAGCCGCAGACTGGTGAACCGCAGCCGGGACCACACCCCTTTACGCGCCGCGAACCAGCCGCGGAACCCCCCGTGCGCTTCGGTCACTGAGGCGTGTCCAGCCGGTATCCGACGCCACGGACCGTACGGATCAGCGTCGGGGACGAGGGCACGTCCTCGACCTTGGCGCGCAGCCGCTGCACACAGGCGTCCACCAGCCGGGAGTCGCCCAGGTAGTCGTGCTCCCACACCAGCCGCAGCAACTGCTGCCGGGACAGCGCCTGGCCGGGCCGGCGGCTCAGCTCCAGCAACAGCCTGAGCTCGGTCGGGGTGAGCTGGAGGTCCTCGCCGTTCTTGGTCACGGTCATGGCCGCCCGGTCGATGACCAGGCTGCCGAAGCTCGCCGAGTCGTTCGACTCCCGCTCGCCGCGCCGCAGCACGGCCCGGATCCGGGCGTCCAGCACCCGTCCCTGCACGGGTTTGACGACATAGTCGTCGGCGCCGGACTCCAGCCCCACGACCACGTCGATGTCGTCGCTGCGCGCGGTCAGCAGAATGATCGGCAACTGGTCCGTGCGCCGGATGCGCCGGCACACCTCGAACCCGTCGATGCCGGGCAGCATCACATCCAGGACGATCAGGTCCGGCCGCTGCTCACGCAGCAGTTTCAGACCGTCCTCGCCGGTGGCAGCGGTGGCCACCCGATGTCCCTGGCGCGTCAGTGAGAGCTCCAGGGCCGTACGGATGGCGTCGTCGTCCTCGATCAGCAACAGGGAAGGCACGGGGCTCATTCTGGCCCATGGGGGTGCCGGGCTGCGACACCTGTCCGCTCACGGGCCGATACCTGTATTTCTACGGGCCCCTAGCGCTCTTGTCTGTGTGGGCACTGTGCGGAAGCTGGAAGCGACCTCCGAGGGGGCCCTGTGACAGGTCTGTGACAGTCGGCGGACACGGCGATGAAGGTGCCAGGGCAAGCTTCTCGGCACAGGCAAGGAAGCACCGCGGAACACTCGCGGAGCACCACCGCCTGAGCAGACCGAACACCGGAAGTCCACGACGGGGGGCGCGAGATGAACACGCTGCACAGCACCAGCACTAGCGCAGTGATCACGCGTCTGCACGACGTCGGCCGGGGTTCTGAGAAGTCCGGTGCCGTGAGCGGGCGGGGGTGCGCTCGCGGCACCGGGCGTCAGCACTCGACGTACATGTCGGTGGTTGACGCACGCACGGGGGAATCCGCGGCGGCAACCGCCGTGGGCACGGTGGGGGGAGCCGCGTACGGGGAGGCCACGGGGGAGCGTCGTTCGCTGTCGGAGGCGGAGTTCACCGCCTACGTCCAGGAGCGCCGCGCCTCCCTGTACGCCACCGCCTACCACCTCACCGGTGACCGCTTCGAGGCCGAGGACCTGCTCCAGAGCGCGCTGTTCTCGACCTACCGGGCATGGGACCGGATCAGTGACAAGGCGGCCGTCGGGGGATACCTGCGGCGGACGATGACCAATCTGCACATCAGCGCGTGGCGCCGCCGCAAGCTGAACGAATACCCGACCGAGGAACTGCCGGAGACGCCCGGCGACACGGACGCGATGCGCGGCACCGAACTGCGCGCCGTCCTGTGGCAGGCGCTGGCCCGGCTGCCCGAACTCCAGCGCACGATGCTGGTCCTGAGGTACTACGAGGGCCGCACCGACCCGGAGATCGCGGAGATCCTCGACATCAGTGTCGGCACGGTGAAGTCCAGCATCTGGCGGTCGCTCCGCCGGCTGCGTGAGGACGAGGTCCTCAGCTTCGGCCGTGACGAGGAGAACGCCTTCGGGGAGCTCGTCGCCTGAAGGTTGGGGGGGAAGCAAGTAACGGGGGAGCAGTAAAAAGGGGGGGCACCCGAAGATCTGGGGGGATCGACGGGTGCCACGGGGGACCAACCGGGGGGGGACCAACCCGGGGGGGAACACGGGGGAAGCACGGGGGAGCACGAAGAAGCGGGGCTGGAGGGCCGGGGGGTCCGTCCAGTCCCGCTTTCATGTGCTTTGTCGAGTACGGCGCTCAGGTCGTCGTCGGTGCCGCCGCCGGACGGCGGCCCACCGCGGCCGCGGCGAGCCGGCCGAGGGCCTCGTCCCGGTCGCAGGCGTGCGCGCCCAGCGAGGTCTGGCGGGCGATGATCGAACGCTCCTGACGCATCAGACGCCAGCCGCGGCGGAGCAGGAACGGGACCGACTTGCGGCCCTCCTTCAGATCACGCAGGAAGCGGCGGCGGAAGGTGCGCACCGCACCCCGGTTCAGACACAGCGCGTCGGCCAGCAGCCCCAGCTCCCGGCAGCGCTCCACGATCTCGGCCGCGAAGACGCCCTCCGCGATGAACAGCGGGGTCCGCCCGATGTCCACGGTCTCCTCGCCGGTGCGGGCGCTGAGCGAGATGTCGTAGGCGGGCACCTTCGTACGGCCCGTTCGGCACAGCTCCGCTATCGCGGCGACGGCGACGTCCGTGTCCCAGGAGTCCGGGTGGTCCCAGTCGATGTCCGTGCTCCCCGCCACCAGCGGCAGCGTCGGGTCGTCGCCCTCCTTGTAGAAGTCGTCCAGGCGCAGCACGGGAAGACCCGAGCGGGCGGCGACGAGGGACTTGCCCGAGCCCGAGGGGCCGCAGAGCAGCACGACACGGGCGGAGGTGGGGAGATGGATGCTCACGGGACACCAGTTTGACGTATTCCGTACGCCCTGCCGACCCCGCGGGTCGTCTTTGGAGCGCGCGTCACACCTCAACTACCCTTCGTGTCGACACGCTTACCCTGCGCACCAGAAGGTGGCACCAGCAATGGCACGACACACGTCCTCCCCGAACCCCACCGCCCAGCGCGCCCTGGTAGCCCTCGCCACCGCGGGGGTGGCCCTGGGCGCGGGCGCGGCGACGGCCGCCGCGGACACCGAGCCGGTGGTGGACGTGATGCGCACCCGCCCCACCTCGCTCGGCAGCATCGACCCGCAGTCCGGCCTCCAGTCCCTCACCGGCACCGTCGGCTACGTCACCGGCCCGGTCGCCGGCCTCAAGCCCAACCCGCTCGCGGGCACGGGCGTGGACCCGCTGGACAACGGCGTGGGCACCCAGCTCGCCGACTTCCAGCCGCTGACCTCGCAGGCCCTGACGGGGCCGGTCGCGCAGGCCCAGTCGATCGGGGGCATGCCGGTGGTGGGGCAGGTCGCGGGGCTGCTGAAGAACTGAGTGGTGCGGGAGCGGGAGGGCGGGGGGAACTGCGGACATCGGTCCGCAGTTCCCCCCGCCCCTTCACGTCAGTACGAGGAGCCGGATGCTCCCAGTGAACCCGTGGGGTGCCAGACCGTCTTCGTCTCCAGGAACGCCGTCATGCGGTCGATGCCCGGAGCCGCCGCCCAGTTGTCCACAGGCTGTGGACGGAGAACGCGCTTCAGGTTGTCGGCCGCGGCGATCTCCAGTTCCTTCGCCAGCGCTTCGTCGGCGCCGGCGCCCGCGAGATCGATCGCGTTGACGTCCTGGTGGGCCGCGAGGGGGGCCGCCAGCTCCGCCGTACGGCCCGAGAGGACGTTCACCACGCCGCCGGGGACGTCGGAGGTGGCCAGGACCTCGCCGAGGGAGAGGGCCGGGAGCGGGGAGTTCTCGCTCGCCACCACGACCGCCGTGTTGCCCGTGGCGATCACCGGGGCGAGGACCGAGACCAGGCCCAGGAAGGACGACTCCTGGGGGGCCAGGACCGCGACCACACCCGTCGGCTCCGGGGAGGAGAGGTTGAAGAACGGGCCCGCCACCGGGTTGCCGCCGCCCACCACCTGGGCGATCTTGTCGGTCCAGCCCGCGTACCAGACCCAGCGGTCGATCGTCGCGTCCACCTGGTCCGCCGCCTTGGACTTCGACAGGCCCTCGGCGTCGGCCACCTCGCGCACGAACTGCGCCTTGCGGCCCTCCAGCATCTCCGCGACGCGGTAGAGGACCTGGCCCCGGTTGTAGGCCGTCGCGCCGGACCAGCCGCCGAACGCCTTACGGGCGGCGACGACCGCGTCACGGGCGTCCTTGCGGGAGGACAGGGGCGCGTTCGCCAGCCAGTTGCCCTTCGAATCCGACACCTCGTACACCCGGCCGCTCTCGGAACGCGGGAACTTCCCGCCGACGTACAGCTTGTAGGTCTTCAGGACGGTGAGCCGATCAGACATCGAGGTACGCCTCCAGGCCGTGGCGGCCGCCCTCGCGGCCGAAGCCCGACTCCTTGTACCCGCCGAACGGCGAGGTCGGGTCGAACTTGTTGAACGTGTTGGACCAGACGACACCCGCGCGCAGCTTGTTCGCGACGGCGAGGATCCGGGAGCCCTTCTCGGACCAGATGCCGGCGGACAGGCCGTACTGCGTGTTGTTCGCCTTGGCGACCGCCTCGTCGGGCGTACGGAAGCTCAGCACCGACAGCACCGGGCCGAAGATCTCGTCGCGGGCGATGGTGTGCGCCTGGGTGACGTTCGTGAAGAGCGTCGGGGCGAACCAGTAGCCGGAGGACGGGAGTTCGCAGGCCGCGGACCAGCGTTCGGCGCCCTCCGCCTCGCCCGCCTCGACGAGCGTGGTGATGCGGGAGAGCTGTTCGGCGGAGTTGATCGCGCCGATGTCCGTGTTCTTGTCCAGCGGATCGCCGAGACGGAGCGTCGACAGACGGCGCTTGAGGGACTCCAGCAACTCGTCCTGGATCGACTCCTGCACCAGGAGCCGGCTGCCCGCGCAGCACACCTGGCCCTGGTTGAAGAAGATCCCGTTGACGATCCCCTCCACCGCCTGGTCGATCGGGGCGTCGTCGAAGACGATGTTGGCGCCCTTGCCGCCCAGTTCGAGGGTGAGCTTCTTGCGGCTGCCCGCGACCGTGCGGGCGATCTCCTTGCCGACGGCCGTGGAGCCGGTGAAGGCGACCTTGTTCACGTCCGGATGCCCGACCAGCGCGGCGCCCGTGTCGCCGTATCCCGGAAGGATGTTGACGACACCCCTGGGCAGGCCCGCCTGACGGCAGATGTCCGCGAAGAACAGGGCGGACAGGGGGGTGGTCTCGGCGGGCTTCAGCACCACCGTGTTGCCCGTCGCCAGCGCCGGGGCGATCTTCCACGCCAGCATCAGGAGCGGGAAGTTCCACGGGATGACCTGGCCGGCCACGCCGAGGGGCCGCGGTGAGGTGCCGAAGCCGGCGTGGTCGAGCTTGTCGGCCCAGCCCGCGTAGTAGAAGAAGTGCGCGGCGACCAGGGGGAGGTCGGCGTCCCTCGTCTCCTTGATGGGCTTGCCGTTGTCCAGGGTCTCCAGGACGGCGAGCTCGCGGCTGCGCTCCTGGATGATCCGGGCGATGCGGAACAGGTACTTGGCGCGCTCGGAACCGGGCAGCGCCGACCACTTCTCGAAGGCCTTGCGGGCGGCCTTCACCGCGCGGTCGACGTCCGCCTCGCCCGCCTGGGCGATCTCGGAGAGGACCTCCTCGGTGGCGGGGGAGACCGTCTTGAAGACTTTGCCGTCGGCCGCCTCCGTGAACTCCCCGTCGATGAACAGGCCGTAGGAGGGCGCGATGTCGACGACGGAGCGGGACTCGGGAGCGGGTGCGTACTCGAAAGCGGATGCAGATGCGGATGCCATGGTGATCAGTCCACCGTCACGTAGTCGGGGCCGGAGTAGCGGCCGGTGGCCAGCTTCTGACGCTGCATCAGCAGGTCGTTCAGGAGCGAGGAGGCGCCGAAGCGGAACCAGTGGTTGTCCAGCCAGTCCTCGCCGACGGTCTCGTTGACCAGCACGAGGAACTTGATCGCGTCCTTGGTCGTGCGGATGCCGCCTGCGGGCTTCACGCCGATCTGCACGCCGGTCTGCGCACGGAAGTCGCGCACGGCCTCCAGCATCAACAGGGTGTTCGCGGGAGTGGCGTTCACCGCCACCTTGCCGGTCGACGTCTTGATGAAGTCCGCCCCGGCCAGCATGCCGAGCCAGCTCGCGCGGCGGATGTTGTCGTACGTCGACAGCTCGCCGGTCTCGAAGATGACCTTCAGACGGGCGCTGGTCCCGCAGGCCTCCTTCACGGCGACGATCTCGTCGTACACCTTCATGTAGTTGCCCGCGAGGAACGCGCCGCGGTCGATGACCATGTCGATCTCGTCGGCGCCCGCGGCGACCGCGTCACGGACGTCGGCCAGCTTCACGGCGAGCGCGGCGCGGCCCGCCGGGAAGACGGTGGCGACCGAGGCGACCTTCACGGTCGAGCCGGCGACGGCCTCCTTGGCGGCGGGCACCATGTCGGGATAGACGCAGACGGCCGCGGTCGCGGGGGTCGTACGGTCGGTCGGGTCGGGGCGGACCGCCTTGGCGCCGAGCGCCCGGACCTTGCCCGGGGTGTCCGCGCCTTCCAGCGTGGTCAGGTCGACCATCGAGATGGCGAGGTCGATCGCGTACGCCTTCGCGGTCGTCTTGATGGAACGGGTGCCGAGCGAGGCGGCGCGCGCCTCCAGGCCGACCGCGTCGACGCCGGGCAGCCCGTGGAGGAAGCGGCGCAGCGTGCCGTCGGACGCGGTGACGTCGGCGAGAGCTCGTGCGGCGGGTGAAGTGGTGGGCATGGTCACCAGACGAGCATATCTACGCGCGTAGCGGCTGTACACCCCGGAGAGTCGGTTCCTGGGCGGGCCCTACGACGGGCCCCGTGGACCCCACCGTGAGGAGGTGATCGTGAGGCGGCCGTGAGGCGGTCGTTCCCCCGCCACGGGGCTGAGGCAGAATCGGGGGCATGACGACCCCGGACCCCCAGTACAAGGAGCGCGTGCACCGCTCGGCCGCCGCCATCGCCGGCGGTGTCCTGCTCCTCGGCATCGCCTGCTGGCTCGGCGTCGACGCGATCGCCGCCGGGAAGGGCAGCACGCCCTGGCGGGCCCTCGCCGCGCTGCTGCTCGTGGTTCCGCTGGTCACCGCCTTCACCCTGCGGCCCGCCGTCTTCGTCGGCCAGGACCGGCTGCGCGTCCGCAACCCCTTCCGGATCATCGTGCTGCCCTGGGGGCAGATCGAGACCCTGCGCTCCGGGTACTCCAACGAGGCGCTGACCAAGTCCGGCGCGAAGTTCCAGCTGTGGGCCATTCCGGTGTCGCTGCGGGCCCGGAACAAGGCGGCTCGGCGGGAGGCGCGGCGGGTGGCGCAGGGGGGTGGGCCGCTCGGGGTCGGCTCCGGTGCCCGGGCGGTTCCCGACGGGCCTGTACGGGCCGAGAGCGATCGGGCGATGGATGAGCTGCGGGAGCTGCTCGAAGCCCGGGGGGCGGAGGAGTCGGCGCAGGGGGAGATTGTCGTGCGGTGGGCCTATGAGGTGGTGGGGCCGGCTGTGGCGGGGGCTGTGTTGTTGGGGATTCTGCTCGTGGTGGGCTGAGGTCGGCTTCGGTATCGGCTTCGGCTTTGGCTTCGGTATCGGCTTTGGCTTTGCCTTCGCTTTATCTTTGTCTTTGTCTTTGCCTTTGGCGGTGGCTTGCGGGCGGTGGTGGGCTCAGCTTTACGGGGCCGCAGGCCACACCAGTGCCATGTACGCGCTGCCGTACGCTCCGCACGTCACCGCCGCCGTCAGCATCAGGACGCGGTGGCGGGCCGAGGCCCGGGACAGGTGCAGGGCGAGCGGGAGCAGCAGCGGGAACGCCGGCAGGAGGAAGCGGGCGCGCGGGAAGTACACGCCGCCGCTCATCAGCACGATCGCCAGCAGAACGCCCGTGAAGACCAGCAGCGCGAACGGCTGGCGGTCCCACACCGACAGGACGAAGAGCACGGCCGCCACCAGCAGCGTCAGTGTCACCGTCACCAGGAACAGCTGCGGGGCGGGGTTGTTCAGCAGCACCTCCCGCATCCTGCGCAGGGTGTACCTGCCGCCGTCCAACTCGTTGTGCCACAGCCGCTGTACGGCGAAATAGCCGTCCCAGCGGCCCAGCCTCAGGCCCACCCAGCCGACGTATCCGCACCAGCCCAGCGGGGCGACGACCGCGGCCACGAGTGTGCGGGGCTCGAACCTGCGGTGGCGGGCCACGGTGAGCAGGGCGGTGAGCGAGACCGCTGCCGCTACGGCGATCCCCGTCGGGCGGGTCAGGCCCGCGCACGCGGCCAGCGTGCCCGCCCACAGCCAGCGGCCGGTCAGGACGGCGTACAGCGACCAGGCGGCGCACGCCGTGAACAGGGATTCCGTGTAGCCCATCCACTGCACCAGGCCCACCGGGAGCGCCGCCCAGAGAGTGGTCAGGAGGACGCCCGTACGGCGGCCGTGCAAATGGTCGCCGACCTTGAACACACCCCACGCCGCGATGAACGACGACACCACCGCGATGGCCAGGCCGGTGCTCGCCCGGCTGCCGGGCGTGATCACCGCGACCGTCTTCATCAGGTACGGGTACAGCGGGAAGAACGCCAGGTTGTTCGCGTCGTACCGGGCGCCGAGGTCGTGCGCGTAGCCGTGGTCGGCGATCCCGAGATACCAGTCCGCGTCCCACTGCGTGGCCAGGATCGGCCAGACGGGCTGGTGCTCGTGGTGGGCCCAGACGGTGAGGAGGAGCAGGCTCGTCGTGCGTACGGCGAGGTAGGCGAGGAGGGCGGGGGTTGCGTGGCGGAGGGCCTGTCTTGCCCGGGGGGCTCGGGGGGTTCGGGCAGCTTGGGCGGCTCGGGGGCGGTCTGTGGGGGTGGCTGCGGTCGTCTGTCCGGGGGGTCGGGTGGTCGGGATGTGTCCGCCGACGGTGGTTTTGGGGGTGGTCGGGGGCACGGCTGGCTCCAGGGTGGGTCGGGGGGCGCTTGCGGACCACCGTTGCCCGGGGGTGGGGCGGGGTGGGGAGCCTGGGTCAATGCGCCGCGGTAAATCACCCGATGGAGTGGGTTGGGCTGGGCTGGATTGGGCTGCGTTGTGGTGGGTTGCGTTGTGCTGGGCTGGGGCTGTTTCCCCAGCCCGTTCAGATGCCTGCGGCCCTGGACAGGTCCTGCTTGATCGTGGTGAGGAGCGTTGTCGCCCTGGTGCGGGCCGCCGGGAGGTCGGCGTGCGAACCCACCGGGATCACCACCTCCAGGTAGCACTTCAGCTTCGGCTCCGTGCCGCTCGGGCGGACGATGACCCTGGCGCCGTCCAGCGTGTAGCGCAGGCCGTCGGTGGGGGGAAGCTGCGCGGTGCCCCGGGTGAGGTCGTCGGCGCGGGTGATGGGCAGGCCCGCGAGGTGGGTCGGGGGGTGCTCGCGGAGGCGGTCCATCGCGGCGGTGATCAGGGACAGGTCCTCGACGCGGACCGAGAGCTGGTCCGTCGCGTGCAGGCCGTGCTCCACCGCGAGGTCGTCCAGCAGGTCGAGGAGGGTACGGCCCTCCTCCTTGAGCGTCGAGGCCAGTTCCGTGATCAGGAGGGCCGCGGTGATGCCGTCCTTGTCGCGTACGCCCTCGGGGTCGACGCAGTAGCCGAGCGCCTCCTCATAGCCGTAGCGCAGGCCCTCGACGCGGGCGATCCACTTGAAGCCGGTGAGGGTCTCCTCGTAGGGGAGACCCGTCTTCTCGGCGATCCTGCGCAGGAGGGAGGAGGAGACGATGGACTCGGCGAAGGTGCCCTGCGCTCCGCGGGCGACCAGGTGGGCTGCGAGCAGGGCGCCCACCTCGTCGCCCCTCAGCATGCGCCAGGCGTCGTCTTCGTTGCCTTCGTTGTCTTCCTTTACGGCCACCGCGCAGCGGTCCGCGTCCGGGTCGTTGGCGATGATCAGGTCCGGGTTCGTCTCGCGGGCCACCGCGAAGGCGAGGTCCATCGCGCCGGGCTCTTCCGGGTTGGGGAAGGCGACGGTCGGGAAGTCCGGGTCGGGGTCCGCCTGTTCGTTGACCAGCGTGGGCGGCGGGAAGCCCGCGCGGGTGAAGGCGGCGAGGAGGGTGTCCTTGCCTACGCCGTGCATCGCCGTGTAGACGGTGCGGGCCGTGCGGGGGGAGGTGGGGGTGAGTACGGCGTCCGTGCGGGCCAGGTAGGCGTCCAGGACGGCGTCGTCGAGGGTGTCCCAGCCGGTGGTGGGGCGGGGGACGTCGTTGAGGGTGGTGATCGCCGCGATCTCCGCCGCGATCTGCGCGTCGGCGGGCGGGACGATCTGGGAGCCGTCGCCCAGGTAGACCTTGTAGCCGTTGTCGCGGGGCGGGTTGTGGCTGGCGGTGACCTCTACGCCGGCTACGGCGCCCAGGTGCCTTATGGCGTACGCCAGGACGGGGGTGGGGAGGGGGCGGGGGAGGACGGCCGCTCTGAGGCCGGCGCCGGTCATGACGGCTGCGGTGTCCCTGGCGAAGTCGGCGGACTTGTGGCGGGCGTCGTAGCCGATGACGACCAGGCCGTTGGTGTGGCCCTGCTGGGTGAGGTGGGCGGCGAGGCCGGCGGCTGCGCGGATGACGACGGAGCGGTTCATGCGCATGGGGCCGGCGCCGAGTTCGCCTCTCAGGCCCGCGGTGCCGAACTGGAGGGTGCCGGCGAAGCGTGCGGTGAGCTCTTGGACGTCCTCGGCGTCGATCAGCTTGGCGAGTTCGGCGCGGGTTTCCGCGTCGGGGTCCTCGGTCAGCCATGCCTTGGCTCGGGCGATGAGGTCGTCATGCACGGTCGGTCAGCCCTCTCGTCTTCTCGTTGTGGGTGCCTGTGGATGCCTGCGGCGCGCTGTGCGGGTCCGGTGGGGGCGGGTGTAGCGCCCACGGTTGTGTGGTGGGTCGGGGCCGGGGCGGGGGGTCTCCGTCCTCGGTCCGGCGGTGCTGTGTCTTCTAGCTGTGCTGCGTGTTGGACGCCGGACGCTGCGGGCGGACACCCCCCGCCCCGTCCCCTTGCCGCCGTGGGCGGCTGAGACGCCCACGGCCCGGAGGGTGCCTCATGCCGGAGGGCGACTTCCGCTTGTTAGGGGCGCGGGGAACTGCGCGACCAGCCACGACGGACCCGCAGCCGCCATACGACCGAACAAGGCACCCCAGACGGCGAGACCTGGACGTCCGACTCATGGCAACCGCACCCATCTCAGGGGCGCGGGGAACTGCGCGACCAGCCCCCACCCACCCGCAGACAACACACGACCTCACACCGCACCCCGCAGAGCGAAACGCACCCCGTGACGCGAACCGTAAGTCTAGAGACGGGCCAGGACCTGGGTGAGGAGGGAACCCATGCGGGTGGCGCTGTCGCGGCCGGCCTGGAGGACCTCCTCGTGGTTGAGGGGCTCGCCGGTCATGCCGGCGGCGAGGTTGGTGACGAGGGAGATGCCGAGGATCTCGGCGCCGGCCTCGCGGGCGGCGATCGCTTCGAGGACCGTGGACATGCCGACGAGATCCGCGCCGATGACGCGGGCCATGCGGATCTCGGCCGGGGTCTCGTAGTGCGGGCCGGGGAACTGGGCGTAGACGCCCTCTTCGAGGGTGGGGTCGACCTCCTTGCACAGGGCGCGCAGGCGGGGGGAGTAGAGGTCGGTGAGGTCGACGAAGTTGGCGCCGATGATGGGGCTGGTCGCCGTGAGGTTGATGTGGTCGCTGATCAGGACGGGCTGGCCGGGGCGCATGCCCTCGCGGAGGCCGCCGCAGCCGTTGGTGAGGATGATCGTCTTGCAGCCGGCCGACACCGCGGTGCGGACGCCGTGGGCGACGGCGGCGACGCCGCGGCCCTCGTAGTAGTGCGTGCGGCCCAGGAAGACCAGCGCGCGCTTGGCGCCGAGGGTGTACGAGCGGATCTTGCCTCCGTGGCCCTCGACGGCGGGGGGCGGGAAACCGGGAAGCTCCGTCACCTGGAGGTCGGCGTCGGGAGTGCCCAGGGCGTCCACGGCGGGGGCCCAGCCGGAGCCCATCACGAGGGCGACGTCGTGGGTCTCGGCGCCGGTCAGCTCGCGCAGGCGCGCGGCGGCGGCGTCGGCGGCGGCGTGAGGATCGCCCTGGATGTCGTCCGGAAGAAGAGATGCGTTCACGCGAAGAGGGTAGCCGGTTTGGGCCTACGCGCGTAGATGACAGAGCCCACGGGATGGCGATCGTTGTCTTGTCGTTTCCAACAGAGGGGCGGTCGGCTCGCTACTCGTCGGTGACGAGGATGTCCTTGTCGTTGAAGACCTCGACGATGAAAATCAGCAGTCGCCCTCGACTGACCGTGTACTCCACGAGGACGTTCTGGGTGAGACGGATCGTGCGGTCGTCGCCGGTGGAGCTTATGGGGCGTGAGACCGAGAGGAAGGGATCGCGGGCCAACAGGGCGATGCCCTTGTCGAACGCCGTGCGCTGGCGGTCTTCGAGTCGGTCACGGGCCTCGGCGGCCTGCACCGTGTAGTAGACGTCGTACGTGGTGGGGGCCATGCGCTCTCCCGTTGTGCGTCGGTCTCTCAAGTCTAGGAGCCGGCTCCGTCAGCAGGGCCGCTTGCGCAGTTCCATCACGTAATCGTGTGGTGCCCCCGCCGATTCCGCCGCGTCGGCGATCTCGCCCAGGTAGCGGGCCGAGGGGAGGCCGCCCTCGTAGGCGTTGAGGACGTAGGTCCAGGCCGGCTCCTGGCCGTCGAGGGTGTGGACGCGGATGCGGGCGCGGCGGTAGATGTTCAGGCCGACGCCCACCCAGCGGTCCATGGAGTCCTCGTCCAGGGGCGCGATGTCGTAGAGGGCGACGAAGACCTGGGCGTCCGGATCCTCGACCAGGGTCGCCAGGGCTCCCTCCCAGCCCATGTGCTCGCCGCCGAAGGAGAGCCGCCAGCCGTTCAGCCAGCCCGTCGCGCGCAGCGGTGAGTGCGGGGCGCGGCGGGACATCAGCCGGGCGTCGAGGTTGCCGGAGTACGCGGCATAGAGCGACATGGGGAGAGGGTACGACAGGGCCATCGGCGGCCACTCCCGTAACAGTGGTATCTCGGGCGGGCCCCCGGACGGTGGCACGGTGAGTCGTGCGGGACAATGGAGTACGTGACTCGGATCGTGATCATCGGTGGCGGACCCGGCGGATACGAGGCGGCCCTGGTGGCCGCCCAACTCGGCGCGGAGGTGACCGTCGTCGATTGCGACGGTCTGGGCGGGGCGTCGGTGCTCACCGACTGCGTGCCGTCGAAGACCCTTATCGCCACGGCTGAGGTGATGACCACCTTCGACTCCTCGTACGAGGAGCTGGGGATCATCGTCGCCGACGACACCCCGCCCATGGAGCAGGCCGCCCGGGTGGTCGGGGTCGACCTGGGGAAGGTCAACCGGCGTGTGAAGCGGCTCGCGCTGGCCCAGTCGCACGACATCACCGCGAGTGTGACGCGGGCCGGGGCGCGGGTGCTCCGGGGACGTGGGCGGCTTGAGGGCATGCAGGCCCTGGACGGGTCGCGGAAGGTCGTCGTGCGGGCCGCGGACGGGAGCGAGGAGACTCTCGTCGCGGATGCCGTTCTCATCGCGACCGGTGGGCATCCTCGTGAGCTGCCCGACGCCCAGCCCGACGGTGAGCGGATCCTGAACTGGACCCAGGTGTACGACCTGACCGAGCTCCCGGAGGAGCTCATCGTGGTCGGGTCCGGTGTGACCGGTGCCGAGTTCGCCGGTGCCTACCAGGCGCTGGGCTCGAAGGTCACGCTGGTGTCGTCCCGGGACCGGGTGCTGCCCGGTGAGGACCCGGACGCCGCCGCCGTACTGGAGGAGGTCTTCCGGCGGCGCGGCATGAACGTCATGGCCCGCTCCCGTGCGCAGTCCGCCAAGAGGGTCGGCGACCGGGTGGAGGTCACCCTGGCGGACGGGCGGGTCATCAGCGGCTCGCACTGTCTGATGGCCGTCGGCGCCATTCCCAACAGCGCCGGGATGGGGCTGGAGGAGGCCGGGGTCAAGCTGCGCGAGTCGGGTCACATCTGGACCGACAAGGTCTCCAGGACCTCAGCTCCCGGTGTGTACGCCGCCGGTGACGTGACCGGGGTGTTCGCGCTGGCCTCGGTGGCGGCCATGCAGGGCCGTATCGCCATGTACCACTTCCTGGGTGACGCGGTGGCCCCGCTGAACCTGAAGACCGTCTCGTCGAACGTCTTCACCGATCCCGAGATCGCCACCGTCGGATACACCCAGGCCGACGTCGACGGCGGGAAGATCGACGCCCGCATGGTGAAACTGCCCCTGCTGCGCAACCCGCGCGCGAAGATGCAGGGCATCCGGGACGGGTTCGTCAAGATCTTCTGCCGGCCGGGGACCGGAATCGTGGTCGGCGGTGTCGTGGTCGCGCCGCGCGCCTCCGAACTGATCCATCCCATCTCGATCGCCGTCGACAACAATCTGACCGTCGAACAGATCGCGAACGCGTTCACCGTTTACCCCTCCCTTTCGGGCTCGATCGCCGAGGTGGCACGGCAGTTGCACACCCGGAAGGACACGAGCGAGGGCTGACGGCCGAAAGCGATTGCCCGCTGGTCACAGGGAGTTGTCGAGCATTCGTGCGGCATAGTCGGCGGGCGTAACCCCTATACCACTTCCCGCCCTCCTGTGCGAACAACTTCTGCTATTCGGCGCAAACTGCTGAAAGCAGACGGTCGTTGGGGTTACTGTCAGTTTCGTGTTCGCTGCAGAACGTCGCCAATTGATCCTCGAAATGGTGCGAGCGAACGGGGCCGTGTCGCTCCGTGAGCTCGCCCGCGTCGTCCAGACCTCCGAAGTGACCGTACGGCGGGACGTGCGCGCACTGGAGGCAGAAGGACTCCTCGACCGCCGACATGGCGGTGCGGTATTGCCGGGCGGTTTTACGCGGGAGTCCGGCTTTCCGCAGAAATCACATCTCGCGACCGCCGAGAAGACGGCCATCGCCGATCTCGCCGCGAGCTTCGTCGAAGAGGGCGAAGCCATCGTGGTCGGTGCGGGTACCACCACGCAGGAACTGGCACGCCGGCTCGCCCGGGTGCCCGGGCTGACCGTCGTCACCAACTCGCTGCTGGTGGCCCAGGCACTGGCCCATGCGAACCGGGTGGAAGTCGTGATGACCGGCGGCACCCTGCGCGGCTCCAACTACGCGCTCGTCGGCAGCGGTGCCGAACAGTCCCTCCAGGGGCTCAGGGTGTCGCGGGCCTTCATCTCCGGGAGCGGGCTCACCGCCGAGCGCGGGCTCTCCACGTCCAACATGCTGTCGGCGTCCGTCGACCGGGCGCTGGTCCAGGCCGCCGCCGAGGTCGTCGTCCTCGCCGACCACACCAAGCTGGGCACGGACACCATGTTCCAGACCGTGCCGACCGATCTGATCACGCGGCTGGTGACCGACGAGCCGCCCGGGCACGACGACCGTGCCGGCACGGAGCTTCAGGCGCTCGCCGACCAGGGGGTGCAGATCGCCGTGGCCGGTGCGTCGGAGAACCCGGGGGGTGATCGGGTCCCGGCGCGGCAGCAACAGCGCCGGGACGTGGCCCTGCCGGGGCCTCGCCGGGGTCAGGTCCAGGGCACCGCTCCCGGGTTGCGTACGGCCGCGGTGCTGGGCGAGCAGACTCCGGCCACGGAACGGGCTCGGGTCGCCGATCTTCGCCGGCGCTGAGGCCGGCGGCGCACAGAGAACGAAGCGCCCTGCCGACCGTTGCTCCGGTCCGCAGGGCGCCTCGGGGTGCCGTACTGGATGTCGTACGGCTCAGTCCTTGATCTCGCAGATCGGGGCGCCGGAGGTGAGGGACGCGCCGACGTCCGCGGTCAGGCCCTTGATGGTGCCGGACTTGTGGGCATTCAGCGGCTGTTCCATCTTCATGGCCTCCAGGACGACGATCAGGTCGCCCTCCTTGACCTCCTGGCCCTCCTCGACCGCGACCTTGACGATCGTGCCCTGCATGGGTGAGGCGAGGGTGTCGCCGGAGGCGACGGGGCCGGACTTCTTGGCCGCGCGGCGCTTGGGCTTGGCACCGGCGGCGAGGCCGGTGCGGGCCAGGGACATGCCGAGGGAGACCGGGAGGGAGACCTCCAGGCGCTTGCCGCCGACCTCGACGACGACCGTCTCACGGCCCGGCTCGTCCTCCGCGTCCACGTCGGCGGGGGCCGCGAAGGGCTTGATCTCGTTGACGAACTCCGTCTCGATCCAACGGGTGTGGACCGTGAAGGGGTCCTCGCCACCGGTGAGCTCGGGTGCGAACGCCGGGTCCCTGACCACCGCGCGGTGGAAGGGGATGGCGGTGGCCATGCCCTCGACCTGGAACTCCTCCAGGGCGCGGGCGGCCCGCTGAAGGGCCTGCTCGCGGGTGGCGCCGGTGACGATCAGCTTGGCCAGCAGGGAGTCCCAGGCCGGGCCGATGACGCTGCCGGACTCCACGCCCGCGTCCAGGCGGACGCCCGGGCCGGACGGCGGGGCGAAGGTGGTGACGGTTCCGGGGGCCGGGAGGAAGCCGCGGCCCGGGTCCTCGCCGTTGATGCGGAACTCGAAGGAGTGGCCGCGCAGCTCCGGGTCGCCGTAGCCGAGCTCCTCGCCGTCGGCGATGCGGAACATCTCACGCACCAGGTCGATGCCGGCGACCTCCTCGGTGACCGGGTGCTCGACCTGGAGCCGGGTGTTGACCTCCAGGAAGGAGATCGTGCCGTCGGCCCCGACGAGGAACTCGACCGTGCCGGCGCCGACGTAGCCGGCCTCCTTGAGGATGGCCTTCGAGGAGGCGTACAGCTCGGCGACCTGCGCCTCGGACAGGAACGGCGCCGGGGCCTCCTCGACCAGCTTCTGGTGGCGGCGCTGGAGGGAGCAGTCACGGGTGGAGACCACGACCACGTTGCCGTGGCTGTCGGCCAGGCACTGCGTCTCCACGTGGCGGGGCTTGTCGAGGTAGCGCTCGACGAAGCACTCGCCGCGGCCGAAGGCGGCGACCGCCTCACGGACCGCCGAGTCGTACAGCTCCGGAACCTCTTCGAGGGTGCGGGCGACCTTCAGACCGCGGCCGCCACCGCCGAAGGCGGCCTTGATGGCGATCGGCAGGCCGTGCTCCCGGGCGAAGGCGACGACCTCCTCGGCACCGGAGACCGGGTCCGGAGTACCGGCGACCAGCGGGGCACCGGCGCGCTGGGCGATGTGCCGGGCGGCGACCTTGTCACCGAGGTCCCGGATGGCCTGCGGGGGCGGGCCGATCCAGATCAGGCCCGCGTCCAGGACCGCCTGGGCGAACTCGGCGTTCTCCGAGAGGAAGCCGTAGCCCGGGTGGATGGCGTCGGCGCCGGACTCGCGCGCCGCGTTCAGCACCTTCTGGATGTCCAGATAGCTGGTCGCCGGAGTGTCACCGCCCAGGGCGAACGCCTCATCCGCGGCGCGGACATGCAGAGCGTCCCGGTCCGGGTCGGCGTAGACGGCCACGCTCGCGATGCCGGCATCCCGGCAGGCCCGGGCCACGCGGACAGCGATTTCGCCACGGTTGGCGATGAGCACCTTGCGCACGATTGAGGCTCCCTCCTTGAAACAAGCCGAGTTTAGGGACTGCCGACACGGCGCATCGACCCGTCCCCAGTGGTGAGCTTGCCCACACGGAGCGTGATGCCAGGCTCGCTCCACCCGCGAAATCCCTTGTCGCACCTAGGTACGCAGGACTCCTCCCGGAAACCCTAGCCCTCCTCTGTGGTCAAGGTCTCTGTGAGAGCGTGCTGCGGACCACTCCGTTTCTTTGTGGAGTCCCTACGAACGGACCAATGATTCTTTGCCGTCCGCCGAACCCTTGTCCCGCGGTTTACCCGTTAGTAGCGTTCAGGATGTCTCGAACGTACTTGGGGTAACTGACGTCCGCCTCGGACGGCACTCGAAAAGCTCGGAAGTGGGTGGGGCCCGGTGGTGCGCAGACCGGTGGCGTGGATCGTGGCGGTGGTGCTGTTCGTCGAGGCGCTCGGCGTCGCCGCACTCAACTGGTTCCTCGGGGTGGTCGTCGACCGTCAGGACATGTCCCTCGCCGGACTCGACCCGGACGTGATGTCGGCGTCCTCGAAGATCGGCGGCATCGTCTTCGGCCTCTACTTCGCCTTCTGCGGCCTGGTCGCGCTGCTGGTCGCCCTCCGCGACCGCCGCCCGGCCGGCCTCGGCCGCATCCTGCTGATCAGCGCGGCGGTCGTGCACGGCCTGCTGGGCGCGTTCGCCTGGGGGCTGATGGGCTGGCCCGAGTTCCTGTTCATGGTCGTCGTCCTGGCACTGATCGTGCTGCTCCTGATGACCTACGACGGCCAGGAGAGCCCCGCGGCCGCGGAGCCCCAGGACAGCGTGCCCGGCGGCGAGGGCGGTGCCGGCTCCCCGGCCGAGGACGGGGGCTCGCCCCTCACGCCTGCGCCGGCGCCCACAGCTCCGTGATGCCGACGCCCAGTTCGGCCAGCAGTTTCCGGACGAGGGGCAGGCTGATGCCGATCACATTGCCGTGGTCCCCGTCGATGCCGTCGATGAACGGGGCCGAACGGCCGTCCAGCGTGAACGCCCCGGCCACGTAGAGGGGTTCGCCCGAGGCGACGTACGCGGCGACCTCCTCGTCGGTCGGTTCCCCGAAGTGGACGACGGTGGAGGCGGTGGCCGAGACGTACCGGCCGGTGGCCGTGTCGTAGACGCAGTGGCCGGTCTGGAGCGTGCCCGCCCGGCCGCGCATCGCCTTCCAGCGGGCGGTGGCCTCCTCGGCGTCCGCCGGCTTGCCCAGGGCCTGGCCGTCCAGGTCGAGCACCGAGTCGCAGCCGATCACCAGCGCGCGGGTTGCCTCTGGCAGTGCGGCGACGACTGATGCCTTGGCTTCCGCGAGAGCGAGGGCCAGTTCGGCGGGAGTGGGGGCGCTGACGGCGTCCTCGTCGACGCCGCTGACGATGACCTCGGGGGTCAGACCCGCCTGGCGGAGGAGGTTCAGCCGGGCGGGGGACTGGGAGGCGAGGATGAGTCGGCGGCGGGGCTGATCAGTCATGCGGTCAGGGTATCCGCGCGCCTTATTTCACGCCGAGCACGATCATCGCGAGCACCATGGCCAACGCCAGGAACAGGCCCAGTCTGCGCAGCATGTCCTGCATGTCGCGCAGTTCCTCGGGCGGCTCGTTCTCGGGGTCGGACCACAGCATGCCCCTAGCGTGGGGCTTGGCGGGGGGTGGGCG
Organism: Streptomyces lincolnensis; assembly: GCF_001685355.1. Classification (GTDB taxonomy): domain Bacteria; phylum Actinomycetota; class Actinomycetes; order Streptomycetales; family Streptomycetaceae; genus Streptomyces; species Streptomyces lincolnensis. The sequence goes on from NZ_CP016438.1 coordinate 6,318,188, forward strand.
CCTGAGTACGGGTACTCAAATCGGCGCCCCGGGTTCCAGTTGCCGTGCGCGGTTCCCCGCGCCCCTGGGTGGGTCGTGGCTACCCCGGCCAATATGTGCGGGTCCATGCTGTGGGTCCCGGCTGGGGCAGGCGGTGGCTCGCGATCCTCGACGGGTCGGACCACCCGTCCTTCGTCGACGGTTCGGCGCCGGGCGGTTCTGCCACCGCCGCGGCGCGGGCGCGGACCACCGCCAGGGCGGCGGCCAGCTCCTCGGGGGTCGGATTGCCTCGTACGACCTTGATGTTCATGACGGCTCCCAGCCGGCCTAGAGGGGAATGTTGCCGTGCTTCTTCGGGGGCAGGGACTCCCGCTTGGTGCGGAGCTGACGCAGGCCGCGCACGACGTGCCGACGGGTGTCGGACGGCATGATCACGGAGTCGATGTAGCCGCGTTCGGCGGCGACGTAGGGGTTGAGGAGGGCGTCCTCGTACTCCTGGATCAGCCGGGCACGGACCGCTTCCAGATCCTCGCCGCCCGCCTGGGCCTCCGCGAGTGTGCGGCGGTGCAGGATGTTGACCGCGCCCTGGGCGCCCATGACGGCGATCTGGGCGGTGGGCCAGGCGAGGTTGATGTCGGCGCCGAGGTGCTTGGAGCCCATGACGTCGTAGGCGCCGCCGAAGGCCTTGCGGGTGATCACGGTGATCAGGGGGACGGTGGCCTCGGCGTAGGCGTAGATCAGCTTGGCGCCGCGGCGGATGATGCCGTCGTGCTCCTGGTCGACGCCGGGCAGGAAGCCGGGCACGTCGACGAAGGTGATGACCGGGACGTTGAAGGCGTCGCAGGTGCGCACGAAACGCGCGGCCTTCTCGCTCGCCCTGATGTCGAGGCAGCCCGCGAACTGCATCGGCTGGTTGGCCACGATGCCGACCGGACGGCCCTCGACCCGCCCGAAGCCGGTGAGGATGTTCGGCGCGAACAGGGGCTGCGTCTCGAAGAACTCGGCGTCGTCCAGGACGTGTTCGATCACCGAGCGCATGTCGTACGGCTGGTTCGCCGAGTCGGGCACGATCGCGTCCAGCTCGCGGTCCTCGTCGGTGACGGCGAGGTCGGCCTCCTCGGCGTAGACCGGGGGCTCGGAGAGGTTGTTGGACGGCAGGTACGACAGCAGCTGCTTGACGTACTCGATGGCGTCCTTCTCGTCCCCGGCCATGTGGTGCGCCACACCGGAGGCGGAGTTGTGGGTGCGGGCGCCGCCCAGCTCCTCGAAGCCGACGTCCTCACCGGTGACCGTCTTGATGACGTCCGGGCCGGTGATGAACATGTGCGAGGTCTGGTCGACCATCACGGTGAAGTCGGTGATCGCGGGGGAGTACACGGCACCGCCCGCGCACGGGCCGACGACCAGCGAGATCTGCGGGATGACACCACTCGCGTGGGTGTTGCGGCGGAAGATCTCGCCATAGGCGCCCAGCGAGGCCACGCCCTCCTGGATCCGCGCCCCGCCGGAGTCGTTGATGCCGATGACCGGGCAGCCGGTCTTCAGCGCGAAGTCCATCACCTTGACGATCTTCTGGCCGTAGACCTCGCCCAGCGCGCCGCCGAAGACGGTGAAGTCCTGGGAGAACACGGCGACGGGGCGGCCGTCGACGGTTCCGTACCCGGTCACGACACCGTCGCCGTAGGGGCGGTTGGCGTCCAGGCCGAAGTTGGTGGAGCGGTGGCGGGCGAACTCGTCCAGCTCGACGAAGGAGTCCTCGTCCAGAAGGAGTTCGATGCGCTCACGGGCCGTCAACTTGCCCTTGGCGTGCTGCTTCTCGACGGCGCGTGCGGAGCCGGCGTGCGTCGCTTCCTCGATGCGGCGCTGGAGATCCGCGAGCTTGCCCGCGGTGGTGTGGATGTCGATCCCCTGGGACTGCTGGGTCTCGTGACGCTCTTCCGGCTCGGACATCGGGATGCGGCTCCCTGCCTGCTCAAAAGGGGGGACGGTTACTCATCCGTAGCGTAGTGGGGTGCCTCCGCATCAGCAGTGCGGCGTTTACCACACCTAGGGTGGCTTGCATGACGCCGCGAGATGCCTCAGGAGACAGCAGCCGGTGGTCGGACCTCGACCGCCCGCCCCTCAACGCCACCGCCCTGCGGCGCGCCCTGGTCCGCGAGGGCGGCCTGTGGTCGGACCTGGAGGTCGTGCAGCGCACCGGCTCCACCAACGCCGACCTGGTGGCCCTGGCCGAGCAGGGCAAGGCGGCCGAGGGCGCGGTCCTCGTCGCCGAGGAGCAGTCGGCGGGGCGCGGCCGCCTGGATCGCCAATGGACGGCACCGGCTCGCTCGGGCCTCTTCTTCTCCGTCCTGCTCCGGCCGGCCGGGGTGCCGGTGACCCGCTGGGGCTGGCTCCCCCTGCTCACGGGCGTCGCCGTCGCCACGGGCCTGTCCCGCGCCGCCGGCGTCGACACGGCACTCAAATGGCCCAACGACCTCCTGGTCACCGTCGCCGGCGAGGAACGCAAGGCCGCCGGCATCCTCGCCGAACGCGCCGGTCCCGACGGCGTCGTCATCGGCGTGGGCATCAACGTCACCCTCCGGGAGGACGAACTCCCCGTCCCCCAGGCCGGCTCCCTCGCCCTCGCCGACGCGATCAGCACCGACCGCGACACCCTGCTCCGCGGAGTCCTCCGCTCCCTGGAGGACTGGTACGTCCGCTGGCGCACCGCTGAGGGAGACCCGGTGGCGAGCGGCCTCCAGGAGACCTATGCGGCGGGCTGCGCAACCCTGGGCCGAACCGTCCGCGCCGAGCTCCCGGGGGACCGTTCGGTCGTGGGGGAAGCGGTAGCGGTGGATGGGGACGGCCGCCTGGTGATCGCCACGGAGGCGGGCGTGCAGGAGCCGGTGGGAGCGGGAGACATCATCCACTTGCGCCCGGCGTGAAGGATGCCGACTCAGGGGCGCGGGGAACTGCGCGACAAGCCCCCACGCACCCGCAGCCGACCGAATCACAAGCCACCCACGATCCCCCGGCCCAACCGAACGGAGTGAGCTGGCGCACACCTGCCGTAAAGTGAAGGCCGGTCGATACCTGACCGTGGCAGATCGGAAGGGCAGCAGGCGTGACCGTCGACGACACGGGCTCCGGCGCGGACGCGGACGGCCGGGTGGATCCCGATGCCGCCGCTCCCGGCGAGGACAACCCGCTCGCCCTGCGCCTCGAACAGCTCATCCTCGGCGCCGAGAGGCGCTACACCCCCTTTCAGGCGGCCCGGAGCGCGGGTGTCTCCATGGAACTGGCCTCCCGGTTCTGGCGGGCCATGGGCTTCGCCGACATCGGGCAGGCCAAGGCGCTCACCGAGGCGGACGTGCTGGCGCTCAGGCGCCTGGCCGGCCTCGTCGAGGCGGGGCTGCTGAGCGAGGCGATGGCCGTGCAGGTGGCGCGGTCGACCGGGCAGACCACCGCCCGGCTGGCCGAGTGGCAGATCGACTCCTTCCTGGAGGGGCTGACCGAGCCGCCGGAGCCGGGCATGACCCGCACCGAGGTGACGTACCCGATCATCGAGCTGCTCCTGCCGGAGCTGGAGGAGTTCCTCGTCTACGTCTGGCGGCGCCAGCTCGCCGCCTCGGCCGGCCGGGTCGTCCAGGCCGCCGACGACGAGGAGATGGTCGACCGGCGGCTCGCCGTCGGCTTCGCCGACCTCGTCGGGTTCACCCGGCTGACCCGTCGTATGGAGGAGGAGGAACTCGGCGAGCTCGTCGAGGCCTTCGAGACCACCGCCGCCGACCTGGTGGCCGCGCACGGCGGACGGCTCATCAAGACGCTCGGCGACGAGGTGCTGTACGCGGCCGACGACGCGGGTGTGGCCGCGGAGATCGCGCTGCGGCTGATCGAGACGATGGCGAACGACGAGACGATGCCCGAGCTGCGGGTCGGTATCGCGTTCGGCACGGTCACCACGCGCATGGGCGATGTCTTCGGGACGACGGTGAACCTCGCCTCCCGGTTGACGTCGATAGCCCCGAAGGACGCCGTCCTCGTCGACAGCGCCTTCGCCGAGGAGCTGATCCGTACCGCCGAGGCGCCCGCTTCCGAGGCGGAGGCGGCGGAGGCCGCGGTGGCCGCCGAGAAGGAGGGCGAGGAGCCGCCGGTCTACCGTTTCGCGCTCCAGCCGATGTGGCAGCGGCCGGTGCGCGGCCTCGGCGTGGTCGAGCCGTGGCTGCTCACACGGCGGGTCACGCAACAGCCGTAGCCGCTGCCGGCCCCTCTTCGCCGTTTCTAGTCCCCATCCGTGAGCGAGCCCACGCACAGGCCGACGACCGGTACGCAGATGCCGGGCCGGTCCGGCTGGGTGGGCTGTTCCGGCTGGGGGGCCGGCGAGGTGTGGCTCGGGGGCGCGCTCGGTGCCGGCTGGGGGGATCCCGGCTGCGTGGCCGACGGCGGGCGGGGGGTCGCGGTGGGTGCCGGGGCGCCCGGTGTGTTCGGGGCCTCGGGGATGGTCGTCGGGGCGGCCCAGGGGGCGGAGGGCGAGCCGGTCGCGGCCGGTGCGGGGGCGAGGGACACGCCCGGGACCGGGGTCGCGGTCGTGCCGCCCAGGGCCGCGGTGGCCGACGGGCTCACCTTGGGGACGGTGACGGTGGCGGCCGCGTTGGTCGCGCGGTCCGTGGCGGTGCCGGGGTCGTCCGGGCGGGGCTCGGCCTCCGCGGTGCCGAGGCCGGCGACCCCCGAGTCCGGGGTCAGTCGTACGAGGCTCAGGGCGCCGGCCGCCAGGGCCAGGCCGCCGGCGACGAGCAGCACCTTGCGGGGGCGTGGCCTGCGATGACGGCCTCGCGGGGTGAAGAGCCGGGTCCCGGCGATGGGCGGCTCGGGTGGTGCGGTCCGCTGACCGGGCGGTGTCGCCGTGGCCGGTGTGGTGGCTCTCTGCGGCTTTGCCGGCGCGTCCGTCGTCGTCATCGCGTTCCTCCCCAGTGCCCCGCGCCCCCCTGTGTGCCGTGGCGGACGCACGTTATGCGCTGTGGTGGGCGGTGCGAGGGGGGTTGGGCGGGATGTTCACTCGAACGGGGTGTCGGGAGCCGGAGGGGGAACCGTCGGCGGCCTGCTCTTTCCCCCCAGCTCTTTCCCCCTGCCCTTTCCCCTGCGGGGGCCGGACTGCGATGATCGGAACGACAAGGCGTTAACCGTCGTTAACAGGGTGACCCGGGAGGGTGTCATGAGCGAGGAGCGGTTCGGGGAGTTCGTGCTGGTGCGGCGGCACGGGGACGGGCGGCACGTCGCGGAGCTGGCCCTCGACCGGCCCAAGGCCATGAACGCCGTCTCCACGGAGATGGCCCGCTCCGTCGCCGCCGCCTGCACCGCGCTCGGCGACGACAAGGACGTCCGCGTGGTCGTGGTGACCTCGACGCACGAGCGGGCCTTCTGTGTCGGGGCTGACCTGAAGGAGCGCAACTCCTTCAGCGACGCCGATCTGGTACGGCAGCGGCCGGTGGCCCGGGGTGCCTACACCGGGGTGCTGGAGCTGCCGGTGCCGACGATCGCGGCCGTGCACGGGTTCGCCCTGGGCGGCGGCTTCGAGCTGGCCCTCGCCTGCGATCTGATCGTGGCGGACGGGACGGCCGTGGTGGGGCTGCCCGAGGTGTCCGTCGGGGTGATCCCGGGCGGCGGCGGTACCCAGCTGCTGCCCCGCCGGGTCGGCGCCGCCCGCGCGGCCGAGCTGATCTTCACGGCGCGGCGCGTGGAGGCCCCCGAGGCGCGGGAGCTGGGGCTCGTGGACCTGCTCGTGGCCGAGGGCCGGGACCGCGAGGAGGCGTTGACGCTGGCCGGCCGTATCGCCGCCAACTCGCCCGTCGGCCTCCGCGCCGCCAAGCGGGCCCTGCGTCTCGGTCACGGTCTGGACCTCCGCGCCGGCCTGGAGGTCGAGGACGCGGCCTGGCGCTCGGTGGCGTTCTCGGGGGACCGCGCGGAGGGGGTGGCCGCGTTCAACGAGAAGCGGAAGCCGGAGTGGCCGGGGGAGTGAGCCCGGGGCGGTGGCTCGGGGGTGGTGGCGTTCTCTCGCCCGCACGCCCCTCTCACCCGCACGCCCCTCTCACCCGCACGACCCCGCCAATATCCCCTTTGTCATGGAACCTCCCTAACCTGGAGTGATGGGTGAGGACAGGCGCCTGGCGGCCGTGGTCGCGCTGGCTCAGGGCATGGCGGCGGCCCACAGCTCACGGGAGACGTGGCGCGCCGCCGCGGCCGGGGCGTGCCGTGCCCTCGGGGGCAGTTTCGCCGCGCTGTCGGTGTGGGAACGGGAGCTGGGCCGGCTCAGGGTCCTGGTGAACATCGGGGAGCGGGCCGCGGACGAGGAGGAGTTCCCGGAGGCCGAGGCGTATCCCGTGCACCAGTTCGCGGAGATCACCGAGTTCCTGCACGAGCGGTGGGCGGGCGGCGGCGAGCCCAACGCCTGGGTGGAGACCGCCGAGGGCCCGGCGGCCGGGCGCAGGCCCGGTTACGTCCATCAGAGGGTCGCCGCTCTGCGCAGGCGCGGGCGCGGCTGCTGTGTCGTCGCCCCGATCGTGCTGCACGGGCGGGCCTGGGGTGAGCTGTATGTGGCCCGGCCGGTCGGCGCTCCCGTCTTCGACCGTGGCGACGCCGACTTCGCCACCGTGCTGGCCTCCGTCGTCGCCGCCGGTATCGCGCAGGTCGAGCGGCTGGAGGAGGTGCGGCGGCTGGCGTTCACCGACGCGCTGACCGGTCTCGCCAATCGCCGTGCCGTGGACATACGGCTGGACGAGGCCGTGGAGCGGCATCGCCGGGAGGGAGTGGTGGTCAGCCTCGTCGTCTGTGACCTCAACGGGCTCAAGCGGGTCAACGACACCCGAGGGCACGCCGTCGGCGACCGGCTCCTCGAACGCTTCGGGTCCGTGCTGTCGCTGTGCGGGGCGATGGTGCCGGGCGCGCTCGCGGCCCGCCTCGGCGGGGACGAGTTCTGCCTGCTCGCGGTCGGGGCACCCGCCGACGAGGTCGTGAAGGCGGCCGACGAACTGTGCCGCCGGGCGGACGAGCTGGAGCTGGGGGAGGGGGTCGCCTGCGGGGTCGCCTCCACCGAGGACCCCATCGGGCCCGTCCGCTCGGCCCGCCGGCTCTTCCGGCTCGCCGACGCCGCCCAGTACCGCGCCAAGGCCGAGCGTGCCACCCGCCCGGTCGTCGCCGGCCGCGAGGGCCCCGACGATCCCGTCGTACGCCTGGCCGACGAGCCGTCCGCCGAAGCGGCGGCCGAGCCGGCCGGCGAGCGGCGGCGGTTCCGGGGGCGGTCGTAGGGGAGGCGCCCGGTGCCGGAGGTGGGTCCGCGGAGGTAAGGGGCGAACCCGGGCCCCACTGGTGACATCTTGGAATTCACTGCGTAGGCTCCTGAATATGGATATGCACACTGTGGTGGTGGGGACGTCCGGGGCGACCGCGGCCGACGTGCTCGCCGTGGCGCGCGGCGGAGCACGGATCGAGCTGTCCGGGGAGGCGGTCGCGGCGCTGACCGCGGCCCGCGCGATCGTGGACCAGCTGGCGGCCAAGCCCGACCCGGTCTACGGCGTGAGCACCGGCTTCGGCGCCCTGGCGACCCGGCACATCAGCCAGGAGCTGCGGGCCCAGTTGCAGCGCAACATCGTCCGCTCGCACGCCGCCGGCATGGGGCCGCGGGTCGAGCGCGAGGTCGTGCGCGCGCTGATGTTCCTGCGGCTGAAAACCGTCTGCTCCGGACACACCGGTGTCCGCCCCGAGGTCGCGCAGACCATGGCCGACGTCCTCAACGCCGGGATCACTCCGGTCGTTCACGAGTACGGCTCACTCGGCTGCTCCGGCGACCTTGCCCCGCTCTCCCACTGCGCCCTGACCCTCATGGGGGAGGGCGACGCCGAGGGACCGGACGGCGTGGTCCGGCCCGCCGGTGAGCTCCTCGCCGAGCACGGGATCGCCCCCGTCGAACTGCGCGAGAAGGAGGGACTCGCCCTCCTCAACGGCACCGACGGCATGCTCGGCATGCTGCTCATGGCCCTCGCCGACCTCGACACCCTCTACAAGTCGGCCGACATCACCGCCGCCCTGTCCCTGGAGGGGCTCCTCGGCACCGACAAGGTCCTCGCCCCCGAGCTGCACGCCATCCGCCCGCACCCGGGGCAGGGCGCCAGCGCCGCCAACATGCTGGCCGTGCTGAAGGGTTCGCAGCTCACCGGCCACCACCAGGACGACGCGCCGCGCGTCCAGGACGCCTACTCGGTGCGCTGCGCCCCGCAGGTCGCGGGCGCCGGTCGGGACACCCTGGCCCACGCGCGGCTGGTCGCCGAGCGGGAGCTGGCCTCCGCGGTCGACAACCCGGTGGTCCTGCCCGACGGCCGCGTGGAGTCCAACGGCAACTTCCACGGCGCCCCGGTGGCCTACGTCCTGGACTTCCTCGCCATCGTCGCCGCCGACCTCGCCTCCATCGCCGAGCGCCGCACCGACCGGCTGCTCGACAAGAACCGCAGCCACGGCCTGCCGCCGTTCCTGGCCGACGACCCGGGCGTGGACTCCGGGCTGATGATCGCCCAGTACACGCAGGCCGCCCTGGTCAGCGAGATGAAGCGGCTGGCGGTGCCCGCGTCCGCCGACTCCATCCCCTCCTCCGCCATGCAGGAGGACCACGTCTCCATGGGCTGGTCCGCCGCCCGCAAGCTGCGCACGGCCGTCGACCACCTCACCCGCGTCGTCGCTGTCGAGCTCTACGCCGCCACGCGCGCCGTCGAACTGCGCGAGGGGCTGGCGCCGGCGCCGGCGACCCGGGCCGTCATCGAGGCCGTACGCAAGGCGGGAGTCCAGGGCCCCGGGCCGGACCGGTTCCTGGCGCCCGACCTCGCGGCCGCCGACGCGTTCGTGCGCGAGGGACGGCTGGTCGCGGCGGCGGAGAGCGTCACCGGGCCGCTCCAGTAGGCGCCCCGCGGGGACAGGAGAAAGGGCCCTGCCGTACGTACGGCAGGGCCCCGGGCGGTCAGGGGTGGGGCTACTTGAGCTTGGCCAGCTGGGCGTCGATCACGGCCGTCGGCACGGCGGCCGCCTTGCCGGTGCCGACCGAGGCGAAGTCCACCGTGTAGTACGTCGTGACGGTGGAGCCGACGCGGACCACCTCGGTGTTGAAGGTGGCCGTACCCGTGCCGTCCATGTCGGAGTTCACGGAGAACGCGACGGACTCGTCACCCTTGCCGGAGGCCTTGCCCGCGGTGACCTTGGTGAGCTTCTGCTGCTCGCCCTGGGCGGTGATGCCGAACCCGCCGGAGCAGGCCGCGACACCGTCGGAGACGGCCTTGACGGCCTTGGCGGCGCCGTCGCCCTCGTACGAGGAGAGGCCCACGAAGGTCATCTCGACCTTGAAGGCGTTCTCGATGTCCGCCTCGGTGAGGTCCTCGGGGGCCTTGCTCGCCGCGTCCGAGGACGGGTCCTTGGTGACGGTGTTGCTCACGCTCGCGTCGGTCTCGCCCGGCGCGAGACCGGCCATCGCGTAGGCCAGCGGCGCGCACGCGGCCTTGTCGGCCTTCACGTCGCTCTTCGACTTCGGCAGGGTGTCGTCACCGGAGGCGACCTTGTACCCCTTGACGTCGCCCTGCGCCAGCAGCAGCTTCTCCAACTCGGCCGCGCCGAGCGCCTTGGCGGCCGTGGCCGGCGAGGCGGAGGAACCCTTGCCCGCGCCCTTGTCCGAGCCTTCGGACGCGTCCTTGTCGTCCGATCCCCCGCCGCACCCCGTGATGAGGGCGAGCGCCAGCACGCTCACAGCGGCGCCTGTGCGCGCCCTCGATGATCTCTTCATGAGCGGACTATGAAGGTGCTGTCAAGAAAACGTCAAGCCAATTCAAAATCCGAGACGTTCCCGGCGCACCGAGTAGACGACGAACCCGGCACCGAGGGTCAGGAACATCGTGCCGCCGATGACGTACGGGGTGGTGTCGAAGCTGCCGGTGTCGGCGAGTTGGGTGCCGTCGCCGGTGGTCGACGAGATCTGGGTGGCGGTCGCGGGCGAGACCCGCGCCTGGGTGGTGGAGACCGCAGCCGGCGCCGTGTTCGCCGGGTGGTCGCCCGTCGCGTTGGCGGAGGGGACGAACCACAGGGCACCCAACAGGGTCCCCGCGGCGGTGGCGGTCAGCAACGAACGACGAGCGGATGACACGGAATATCGATCCCCTTGTGGCGCTGGCGAATTGGCCGTGTGGGGCGATGTTAGTGAAAGGCGCGGGTCACGGGAAAGTCACGGGAGCGTTGGGTCGTACTCTCCGGGCATGAGCACTCCAGAGACATCACGTTTTGTCCGCCTTCGAGTGGAAGTAGTCCTCGAAATCGAGGACGTGAAAGCCGTCACCGGGGCCGCGCTGGCGCGGATCGCGGGCGACATCGACATGCCGGCCGACGAGCGGGCGCACGCCGAGGGCGCTGTGACGCAAGACACCGCGGAGGCCCTCGCCTCTCTCGTCGACCCGTTCGACCTGGTCAGGGAGGTGCCGGGGGTGGACCTCGCACAGGCGTCCTGGTCCAGCGAGGAGATCGACTACGACCCCGATTCGTCGGAGTGGGACCTCGACGAGGATGATGACCTGGAGGAAGACGACGAGGTGGCGGTCGGCTGAGCGTCCTGGGAAATCGGTGACCCCGGGCGGCAACCGACGCCCGGGGTTTCGTCGTCTCAAGGTGCGCACTGACCGACACCGACACCATGCGTCACAGCGGACGTGGTGTTCCCCACACCTTCGCGGAATGTGGAACGGGACGAACCGGTCGTAGCGTTGAAGTTTGATTGACGGGGACTCTCGGGGTTTGTGGGAATCGGCAGCGATGGAGAAGCGTGTGATGACGGTCGGTAAGCGGCGCAGGGGCCTGACGGTCGCGTCCGCTCTGCTCGGCGGGGTGCTGGTGCTCTCCGCGTGTTCGGGTGGCGGCGACGACGCCTCCGGCGACGGCGGCAAGGACAGCTCCCAGTCGAAGGTCGACGAGGCGGCGGCCAAGAAGAGCTCCGAGGCCCAGATCACGATCACGCCCAAGGACGGCTCCGACAACGCCTCCATCAACAACTCCGCCGCCGTCACGGTGAAGAAGGGCACGCTCACCGACGTCACGATGACGACGTCCGCGGGCACCGAGGTCAGCGGCCAGATATCCGCGGACAAGCTGAGCTGGAAGCCCAGCGCCCAGCTGGAGCGGTCGACCACCTACAAGCTGACGGCGGAGGCGAAGGACTCCGAGGGCCGCGTGGCCCACGAGAACGCCTCCTTCACCACGGTCTCCCCGTCCAACAGCTTCATCGGCACGTTCACGCCGGACGACGGCACCACCGTCGGCGTCGGCATGCCGGTCTCGATCAACTTCGACAAGGCGATCACCAACAAGGCGGCCGTCCAGAAGGGCATCACCGTCTCCACGACCAGCGGCCAGGAAGTCGTCTGCCACTGGTTCAACGCCAACCGCATGGACTGCCGTCCCGACAAGTACTGGACGGAGAACTCCACCGTCACCCTGAAGCTCGCGCTCGACGGCGTCGAGGGTGCCGAGGGCGTCTACGGCGTCCAGCAGAAGACGGTCACCTTCAAGATCGGCCGCAACCAGGTCTCGTACGTCGACGCGAAGTCCAAGCAGATGAAGATCACGCACAACGGCGAGACGATCAAGACCATCCCGATCTCCGCCGGCTCGCCGGAGAACAAGACGTACGAGGGCATCATGGTGATGTCGGAGAAGTTCAAGGAGACGCGCATGAACGGCGCGACCGTGGGCTTCACCGACGACGACGGCAAGGGCGAGTACGACATCAAGGACGTGCCGCACGCCATCCGCCTCACCAACTCCGGCACCTTCGTGCACGGCAACTACTGGGGCGCGAAGTCCATCTTCGGCAGCGTGAACACCAGCCACGGCTGCGTGGGCCTGTCCGACACCAAGGGTGCCAACGACAAGGGCACGGCGGGCTACTGGTTCTACAACAACTCGATCCTCGGTGACGTCGTGGTCGTCCAGAACACCGGCGACAAGACGGTCGCCCCGGACAACGGCCTCAACGGCTGGAACCTGAGCTGGGCGGACTGGAAGGCCGGCTCGGCCCTCTGACCCAGGCCCGTTCACGGTTCACCGTCCTCCGATGCCGCCCCCAGGGGCGGCATCGGTGTTTCCGGACCCGGCCACAGCCTTCTCATCCGTCTCTTATCCCGGCCTTATCCAGTCATCACGCGCCGTCCCTAGCCTCCGGCCATGTTCTTCACCTACCTGAGGCGCGAGCTGCGCCGCCGCAGAAAAGCGGCCCTCGTCGTCGCCTCCGGACTCGCGCTGGGTATCGCGCTGGTCATCGTGGTCACCTCCGTGTCCTCCGGCATGGGCAAGGCCCAGGACAGGGTCCTCCAGTCGCTGTACGGCCTGGGCACCGACATGACCGTCACCAAGGCGGCCCAGCCGCGGGCGGACTCCTCCGAGCGCCCGCGCTTCCAGTTCGACGCACGGGAGAGCGGCACCGAGGGGGAGCAGAGCAGTGACCGCGTCATGGTGCAGGGCTTCCAGACCCTCTCCGCCTCGACCGTCGCCGAGGTCGACGAGCAGAGCGGGGTCGCGGACGCGGTCGGCGGGCTGAGCCTCCAGGTCATCAAGGTCAGCGGGGAGTTCACCCGCGGACAGTTCCAGCAGAACGAAGGGGGCGGCGACGGAGCCGGCCGCCAGGGGGGCGGCACCGGGCAGCCGCAGGGCGAAGTGCGGGGCGGCGGCGCCGACTTCGACGTCAACAACTACTCCGTCTACGGCACGGACGTCACCAAGCCGGCCCTCGGCCCGCTGACCTCCTCCAAGATCACCAGCGGCCGTACCTTCAAGCCGGCCGAGACCGACGCGAAGGTCGCCGTCGTCGACTCCGCCTACGCCAAGGAGAAGAAGCTCAAGGTCGGCTCCACCGTCACCATCAAGAGCGTCAAGTACGAGGTCGTCGGCATCGCCACCGCCGACAGCGGCGACTCCGCCGCCAACCTCTACATCCCGCTCAAGCAGGCCCAGACCCTCAGCGACTCCAAGGACAAGGTCACCACGATCTACGTCCGGGCGTCCGACTCCCAGAAGATCGACAGCGTCAAGTCCGCGATCCAGAAGAACGTCTCGGACACGACCGTGACGACCTCCGCGGACCTCGCGGACACGGTGTCCGGGTCCCTCTCCACGGCGTCCTCCCTCGCGACCAACGTCGGCAAGTGGCTGTCGATCGCCGTGCTGATCGCCGCCTTCCTGGTCGCCGGGCTGCTGACCTCCTCCGCGGTGTCCCGGCGGGTCCGGGAGTTCGGCACGCTCAAGGCCCTGGGGTGGAAGTCGGGGCGGGTGACCCGCCAGGTCGTCGGCGAGGCCATGGTGAACGGGCTGTTGGGGGGTGCGCTCGGCATCGCTCTCGGTCTCGCGGGGGCGTATGCGGTGACGGCCGTCAGCCCCACGCTTCAGGCGCAGTTGGGCGGCGGCGGTGGTGGCGCGGGTGGCGGTCCCGGTGGAGGCGGTGGCTTCGGCCGCCGGACGGCCACCAAGACCCTCGACGTCGCCCTCACGGCACCGGTGAGCGTGACGACGGTCGCGATCGCGGTGGGCCTGGCCGTGGCGGGCGGCCTGATCGCCGGCGCCTTCGGCGGCTGGCGCGCGTCCCGGCTGCGGCCGGCGGATGCGCTACGGCGCGTCGAGTAGTCCCGTCGGCTGTGGCTGGGTGGGCGCAGCTGGAGCCGAGGACGACCGCACCCACCCAAGGGGCGCGGGGCTGTGCCGATGTGCGGCTCCGCCGCGCGGGCGCGACCAGCCCCCACCGGCCCGCAGCCTGACAACGACCCCCACCACCCAGGAGCACCCCATGTACGAACTGAGAAACGTCACCAAGCGCTACACCCGCGGCAAGGAAACCGTCCACGCCCTCGACGGAGTCGATCTCACCATCTCCGACGGTGACCGTCTGGTCATTCAAGGCCCCACCGGTGGCGGAAAATCAACGCTGCTCCAGATGCTCGGCGGACTGGACAAGCCGACGGAGGGAGAAGTCGTACTGGACGGAACGGATTTGGCCAGGCTTTCCGAAAGCAGACTGACCGACGTCCGCAGTGAAAACATCGGCTTCGTCTTCCAGAGCTTCAATCTGATCCCGACCCTCACCGCACAGGAGAACGTCGAAACCGCGCTCGTACCGCTGGGCGCAAAGCCCAGGGACCGCCGCGACCGTGCGGCCGAGGCGCTGAGGTCGGTCGGTCTGGGAGAGCGCCTGGCACACCTGCCGTCCGAGATGTCCGGCGGGCAGCAGCAACGCGTCGCGATCGCCAGAGCCCTGGTCAAGCAGCCCAAGGTACTGCTCGCCGACGAGCCCACCGGCAATCTCGACGAGTCGATGCGCGACGAGATCATGGACGTGCTCGAACGTATGTGGAAGGAGCTCGGGCTGACCTTCATCATGGTCACCCACGACTCGGCGATCGCGAAGAAGGCCCCGCGGGTGGCGACCATCCGCAAGGGGAAGATCACCGTCAAGGAGAACACCGCACCGTAGTTTCGGCGAGTTTCCCGGCGATCGTGTAACAGACCTTCCTGTCAGGCACCTGTGTATTGAGGAGCCTCAACGCCCCCCGGCATACTGCGAGTTACGGGGGGCGTACGCGTTCACGCGTACGAGATTCCCCCCCGCCCGGGCGAATCGGGGAATTCGCCCGGCACACCTGCAAGGGGGAAACTTGCGCAGACAAATGAAAAGAGTGGGCGCGGCTTCGGTCGCCACGGCGGCCGCCGTCGCACTCGCCGCGGGCATGACCAGCCCGGCATCGGCGAAGCCCGAGCAGCGCGCGACCGGAACCTCCGCGTTCGCGTCCCACCACAGCATCACCCTGATCACGGGCGACCGCGTGACCGTCGACGCCAAGGGCCAGGTCGTCGGCCTGCAGCGGGCGGAGGGGCGCGGGCACATACCCGTTCAGATCCGCAAGGCCGGCGGGCACACGCTCGTGATCCCGGCCGACGCGGCCCGGCTGGTCTCGACCGGCAGGCTCGACCAGCGGCTCTTCGACATCACCGAGCTGAACAAGTCGACGACCCGCAAGGCCCAGAAGAACGGCCTGAAGGTCATCGTCGGCTACCAGGGCGCGGCCACCGCCACCAAGGCCGAGGTCCGGGACGCGGGCACCTTGCGCCGCACCCTGACGAGCCTGAACGCCGACGCGGTGCAGACCCCGCACAAGGACGCGCCCGAACTGTGGGACGCGGTCACCAACGGCGGCAGGACGGCCTCCGGTGTCGCGCACGTCTGGCTCGACGGTGTCCGCAAGGCCACCCTCGACAAGTCGGTACCGCAGATCGGCGCCCCCAAGGCGTGGGCGGCCGGCTACGACGGCAAGGGCGTCAAGATCGCCGTACTCGACACCGGTGTCGACGCCACCCACCCGGACCTCAAGGGCCAGGTGACCGAGTCCAAGAACTTCAGCACGGCCGCCGACGCCACCGACAAGGTGGGCCACGGCACGCACGTCGCGTCGATCGCGGCGGGCACCGGTGCGAAGTCCGGCGGCAAGTACAAGGGCGTGGCGCCCGGCGCCTCGGTCCTCAACGGCAAGGTTCTCGACGACACCGGTGCCGGTGACGACTCCGGCATCCTCGCGGGCATGGAGTGGGCGGCCGCGCAGGGCGCCGACGTCATCAACATGAGCCTCGGTGGCTCCGACACCCCGGAGATCGACCCGCTGGAGGCGGCGGTCAACAAGCTGTCCGCCGAGAAGGGGGTCCTCTTCGCGATCGCGGCGGGCAACTCCGGCCCCGAGTCGGTCGGTTCGCCGGGCAGCGCGGACGCCGCGCTCACCGTCGGCGCGGTCGACGACAAGGACAAGCTCGCCCCCTTCTCCTCGACCGGTCCGCGGTTCGGCGACGGCGCGATCAAGCCGGACGTCACCGCGCCGGGCGTGGACATCACGGCCGCGTCCGCCAAGGGCAGCCTGATCGAGCAGGAGGTCGGCGAGAAGCCGGCCGGCTACCTGTCGATCTCCGGTACGTCGATGGCGACCCCGCATGTGGCCGGTGCCGCCGCGATCCTCAAGCAGCAGCACCCCGAGTGGACGTACACCGAGCTCAAGGGCGCCCTGGCGGCGTCCACCAAGGGCGGCAAGTACACGCCGTTCCAGCAGGGTTCGGGCCGTATCCAGGTCGACAAGGCCATCAAGCAGACCGTGATCGCCGACCCGGTGTCGGTGAGCTTCGGCACGCAGCAGTGGCCGCACACCGACGACAAGCCGGTCACCAAGGCGCTGACGTACCGCAACCTCGGTACGAAGGACGTCACGCTCACCCTGTCGGCGACCGCCACCAACCCCAAGGGCGCGGCCGCTCCCGCGGGCTTCTTCAAGCTCGGCGCGACCAAGGTGACCGTCCCGGCGAACGGCGGCAAGGCGTCCGTGGACGTCACCGTCAACACCAAGCTGGGCGGCACGCTCGACGGCGCGTACTCGGCGTACGTGACGGCGACCGGCGGAGGCCAGAGCGTCCGTACGGCCGCGGCGGTCGACCGTGAGGTCCAGTCGTACGACGTCAAGGTCAAGCACATCGGCCGCGACGGTCAGCCGACGGACGACCACATCACCGTCCTCTTCGGCTACTCCGGACTGGGCAACGGCCGGGCCTACGAGGTTCCGCCGACGGCCTCCGGCACCACGACCATGCGGGTGCCCAAGGGCACCTACCTGCTGGACGCCTGGATCGCGAAGGACTTCGTGAACCTGAAGGGCGGACTCGACTGGCTGGTCCAGCCGAAGCTCTCCGTCACCAAGGACGTCTCGTTGACGGTGGACGCCCGCAAGACCAAGTCGGCGAAGATCACGGTGCCCGACGCGCAGGCCAAGCAGACCGGCGCGATGAGCACCTACTTCTACGAGCCGGGAGAGATCGGCATCCGCTTCGTCGCCGACACCTGGGCCAACCTGCGCATGGCGCCCATGGGTTCGGAGGTCACCGGTCTGACGCAGACCTGGAGCGGCCAGTGGACCAAGGGCGCGAACACCGAGTACGACGTGGCCACCACCGCCAAGGTCAAGAAGATCCAGGGCGACAAGGCCCGCGCCTTCAAGGCGAGCGAGCTCGCCACGGTGAAGAACAACCTCGGTGCCTCCGCCCCCGGCAAGACCGGCGGGCTCGTCTCCTGGGGCGAGTTCGGGGCGGACTCGGTGATCGGTCTGCCGGTGGAGCAGAAGCTGCCCGGTACGCGCACCGTGCACGTCTCGACGGCCGACAAGATCAAGTGGACCTTCGACCTGGAGCAGTACGCGGGCAAGGACGCGGGCGGTCAGCCGATCGTCGACGCGGTCTACACCCTGGGCGGCCCGCAGACCTTCAAGGCGGGCAAGAAGTACTCGAAGACCTTCAACACCGCGGTCTTCGGCCCGCACCTGAACGCCGACTACGGGCTCTTCCGCGCGGGCAACGAGATCTACGGCATCGTGCCGCTGTTCGCCGACGGGATGGGCCACGCCGGCTCCTCCGACTTCACGTCGGTGGCCACCTCGCTGTACCGCAACGGCACCAAGGTCGGCACCAACACCGACCCGCTGTTCGGCGGGGGGATCTTCAAGGTCCCGTCCGGTGACGCCGAGTACCGGCTGACCACCTCGGTCAAGCGGAGCGTCAAGGTCGCGGCCGCCTCCACGCGGATCGACGCGAGCTGGACCTTCCGCTCGAAGAAGCCGTCCGGTTCGGACCCCGCCATGCTGCCCGCCTCCATGGTCCGCTTCAACGCCAAGACCGCGCTGGACAGCAGGGTCGAGGCCGGTAGGACGCAGACGATCCCGCTCACCGTCGCGGGCGCGGCCAAGGGCTCCAACCTGAAGTCCCTGTCCGTGTACGTGTCCTACGACTACGGCCAGACCTGGAAGAAGGTCGAGGTCAAGAACGGCAAGATCACCGCGAAGAACCCGGCGGCCGGCAAGGCCATCTCCTTCCACGCCAAGATCGCCGACAAGAAGGGCAACAAGTCGACGATCTCGATCTACAACGCGTACTACGGCAAGTAGTCCCACCACGCCGTACGACGCCGAGTAGGCCGTGAGCGAAAGGCCTGCCGGAGGTACAGCCTCCGGCAGGCCTTCCGTGTTTCCGTGGGCGCATGACCACAGAGACCGTCGAGTACATCCGCTACCGCATCCCGGAAGACCGCTCGGCGGAGTTCCTGTCCGCCTACACCCGCGCATCGGCCCTGCTGGCGGCGGCACCGCAGTGCGTCGACTTCGAACTCGCCCGCTGTGAGGAGGACTTCGAGCACTACGTCCTGCGCATCACCTGGACCTCGACCGAGGACCACATGGAGGGCTTCCGCAAGTCGGACCTCTTCCCCGACTTCCTCGCCGAGATCCGCCCGTACATCCCCTCCATCCAGGAGATGCGCCACTACAAGCCGACGACCGTCCGCGGCACCGGCTCCGCCGTCCCCACCCTCTACGACTGGGCGGGCGGCGCCGAGGCCTTCGCCCGCCTCACGTCCGTCTTCTACGACAAGGTCCGCGCCGACGACCTGCTGGCCCCGGTCTTCGCCGGCCTCGCCCCCGACCACGCCGAACACGTCGCCCTCTGGCTCGCCGAGGTCTTCGGCGGCCCTGCGGCCTACTCCGAGACGCAGGGCGGCCACGGCCACATGGTGGCCAAGCACATGGGCCGCGGCATCACCGAACCCCAGCGCCGCCGCTGGGTGAACCTGATCCAGGACGCGGCGGACGAGGCCGGACTGCCGGCCGACGCGGAGTTCCGGTCCGCGTTCCTCGCCTACGTCGAGTGGGGCACCCGCCTGGCCGTGTACTTCTCCGGCCCGGACGCCAAGCCCCCTGCGGAGCAGCCGGTGCCGAAGTGGACCTGGGGGTCGGCGCCGCCGTATCAGGGCTGACGCGGCGGGACCGGCTTGTGGTCCTGCGACCCGCTGCCCGCCCTGGTCGCGTCGGCGCCCCAGCTGCCCAGGAGCCGCAGCGCCTCGGCCGACGGGGAGCCCGGTTCCGCGTGGTAGGTCATGAGGACCTGGTCGGTGCCGTCGGAGAGGGGGAAGGCCTCGAAGTGCAGGGCCAGGTCGCCGACCAGGGGGTGGTGCACGTGCTTGACGCCGTAGCTCTTCTCCTTGACGTCATGGGTGGCCCACAGGCGCCTGAACTCCTCGCTGCGCACGGAGAGTTCCCCGACGAGGGCGGACAGCCGGGGATCGTCGGGGTGGCAGCCGGCGTCCATGCGCAGATAGGCGACGACGTCGGTGGCCTTCTGCTCCCACGGATGGAACAGATCCCGGTACTCGGGCCTCAGGAAGATCAGCCGGGCCCAGTTCCGCTCCTGCGCGGGCAGCTCCGCCCAGTCGCCGAAGAGCGCCGCGGCCATCCGGTTCCACGCGAGGATGTCCGACCGGCGCCCCGAGACGTACGCCGGGACCTCGATGGAGTCCAGCAGCTGCCGCACCGCCCCGCGCACCTGCTCGGTCCGCGCCGCCTGCTTCTTCTTGTGCTGCTTCGGCTTCGCCAGGTGCGTGAGATGGGCGTGCTCGGCGTCGCTCAGCCGCAGCGCGCGGGCGATGGAGTCCAGCACCTCCGCCGAGACGTTCCGCCCGTTGCCCTGCTCCAGGCGTGTGTAGTACGCCACGGACACCCCGGCCAGCTGCGCCAGCTCCTCGCGGCGCAGCCCCGGTACCCGCCGGTGCCGTCCGAAGTCGGGCAGCCCGACGTCCTCGGGCCTGAGCCGGGCCCGTCGGGTGCGCAGGAACTCGCTGAGCTCGGCACGCCGGTCCAGGGAGCCGGCGGCGGGCTCGGGTGCGGATTCGGGGTGTTCGTCCATGCCTTCCAGTATTCCCGGTCGTACGCTCATCAGCCTGACCCCGCCAGTAGTAGGACCAGTGGACGTACGCAAAGCCGTGACCTGGGCGAATGTCGGACCGTGCGGCAGGCTGGAGGTCGTGCCCGGCCGGAAGGCAGCCGGGCGCGCAACCTCTAGGAGAACCACAGCATGACCACTGTCGCTGCGTACGCCGCACCCGCCGCCAAGGCTCCGCTGGAGCGCACCACCATCGAGCGCCGTGCCGTCCGCGAGCACGACGTGCTGATCGACATCAAGTTCGCGGGCATCTGCCACTCCGACATCCACCAGGCCCAGGAGGGCTGGGGCGAGGCGATCTTCCCGATGGTCCCGGGCCACGAGATCGCGGGCGTCGTCTCCGAGGTCGGCCCCGGTGTCACCAAGTACAAGGTCGGCGACCGGGTGGGCGTCGGCTGTCTCGTCGACTCCTGCCGGAAGTGCGAGAACTGCGAGGCCGGTCGTGAGCAGTTCTGCCTGAACGGCTCGGTCGGCACCTACAACGCCATCGGCAAGGACGGCGAGCCCACCTACGGCGGCTACTCCGAGAAGGTCGTCGTCGACGAGAACTTCGTGGTCCGCATCCCCGAGGGCCTGGCCCTCGACGAGGCGGCCCCGCTCCTGTGCGCCGGCATCACCACGTACTCCCCGCTCAAGCGGTGGGGCGCGGGCCCCGGCAAGAAGGTCGCCGTGATCGGCCTGGGCGGTCTCGGCCACATGGGCGTCAAGATCGCGCACGCCCTCGGTGCCGAGGTGACCGTGCTGTCCCAGTCGCTGCGCAAGAAGGACGACGGCCTGAAGCTGGGCGCCGACCACTACTACGCGACCAGCGACCCGAAGACGTTCGAGGAGCTCGCCGGTTCCTTCGACCTCATCGTCTCCACGGTCTCCGCGCCGCTCGACATCGGCGCCTACCTCGGCCTGCTCAAGACCGACGGTGCCCTGGTCAACGTGGGCGCCCCCGAGGAGCCCGTCGCCCTCAACCTGTTCTCCCTCATCGGCGGCAACAAGACCCTCGCCGGCTCGATGATCGGCGGCATCGCCGAGACCCAGGAGATGCTCGACTTCTGCGCCGCGCACGGCATCGGCTCCGAGATCGAGGTGATCGCCGCGTCCGAGATCAACGAGGCGTACGAGCGCGTGGTCAAGAGTGACGTGCGGTACCGGTTCGTGATCGACACGGCGACGATCTGATCCGACCCGCACATCACACCTGACAGCCCTCCGGTCCTCCGGAGGGCTGCTCAGAGCACCGGCGGCCCTGCCTCGACGCGGCGCAGCACCGGAGTGAGGCGGTCCAGGTCGGGGCCGGTCTGGACCTGCCGCTCGTCCCACCAGGTGGCACCGGCGTCGTGCAGGGGACCGATCACATCCCTGGCCTTCGCCGCGTCCGGGGGCGTGGCACCACCGAGCACGAACTCGAAGGGGCGCTCGGCCCCGGCCGTACGGTGCTCGCGCACGTAGCCGACCATCTCGCGTACCTCCGCCACGTCCGGTACGTGACCGTGCCGGGCCGTCTCGAAGAGCGGCACCGCGCCGTCCCACCGCGCTGCCCGCCGCATGGGCGCGCGACGGGGCCAGAACCCGCCGATCCACACCGGCGGACCGGGCCGCTGCACGGTGGCGGGCAGCAGCGCCACGTCCCGGACCTCGTAGTGCCGGCCGTGGTGGTTCACCGGATCGCCGGACCAGAAGCGGGTCAGCAGCTCCAGTCCCTCGTCCAGCCGCTCTCCGAGCAGGCGTGGCTCCGCGGCGTCGCCGAAGCTGCGGTACTCGTCCTCGACCGGACCGCCCAGGCCGGCGGCGAAGGTCACCCGGCCGCCGCTGAGGTGGTCCAGCGTGGCCACCTGGCGGGCCAGTTGCTGCGGAAGGTACCGGGGGACCGGCGTCAGCAGGGTGCCCAGTCGGATCCGTGAGGTGGCCAGCGCGGCCGCGGTCAACAGCATCCAGGGGTCTCCGAAGGGACGCCCCTGGTGCTGTCGATGCAGTACGTGGTCCCACACGAAGAGCCCGTCCCAACCGGCCTGTTCCGCGGCGGCCGCGACGGTCGCGACGTTACGGGGGTCGGCGAAGTCGCCGAAGTTCGGGATGTTGACGGAGAAGCGCATCCCAGCAGGATGCGCAGCCGACCACGAAGCGGCAACCGGTTTCGCCGACAGTGCCGATCATCCGCCGGCCCTCAGCGGACCGCCGTGCGCCGTCCCAGCAGCCACAGCAGATACGGTCCGCCGACCAGGGAGGTCAGCGCGCCGACCGGGATCTCCAGCGGGGGCAGCAGCGTGCGGGCCACGAGGTCGGCGGCGACCAGGACGACCGATCCCGTCAACGCCGAGCACAGCAGCGGGAGTTGGGGCGTTCGGGTGACACGGCGGGCCAGCTGGGGCGCGGTCAGCGCGACGAACCCGATCGGGCCCGCCGCACCGGTCGCCGTCGCGGCGAGCACCACGCCGAGGACGGTCAGCCCGAGCCTGGTCCGGTCCACCCGCACCCCGAGCGCCGCCGCCGTCTCCGGGTCCAGGCCGAGCGGCCGCATCGCCCGGCTCGCCCACACCAGCGCGGGCAGACACAGCAGCAGGACGACGGCCAGCGGCCCCGCCTGCTCCCAGCCGCGCCCGTTCAGGCTGCCCGTCAGCCACAGCTTGACCTGCTCGGCCGCCTCCAGCTCGCTGTCCGTGAGATACAGCTGCACGATCGCCGACAGCGCGACCCCGATCCCGACCCCGGTGAGCACGAAACGGCTCGGCTGCATGCCGTGCCGCCACGCCAGTACGTAGACCAGCGCGGCCGCGGTGAGCCCGCCGGCGACGGAGACGGCGGGCATGGCCCCGGGCGAGGCCGCGGCGCCGGTGGCGAGTGCGAGCACGGTCGCGGCGGCCGCCCCATGTCCTACGCCGATCACGTCCGGGCTGGCCAGTGGGTTGCGGGTGACGGTCTGCACGAGCGCCCCGGAGAGTCCGAGGGCGGCACCCACGAGGGCGCCCAGCACGATCCGGGGGACCCGCAGTTCGCCCACGACGAGGTCGTACGGGCCGCCTCCGGTGCGCAGGGTGTGCCAGACGGTGGCGGGGTCGACGTAGGTCTGACCGAGGCTGGCGGAGGCGGCCATGGTGGCGGCGAGCAGGAGGAGGAGTGCGGTCGCGACGAGGGCGGAGCGGCGGTGAAGGACGAGGGAGGTGCCGGCGGAAGGTCTCAGTACGAGTGCGGCCGAGTGGGGGCTGGTCGCGCAGTTCCCCGCGCCCCTGAGGTTGGACCGGTCGCCGTCGCCTGCCGGTTCCGCCGCCTCAGCTGCGGGCAGTCGTGCCGCTGGAGCGGCACCCGTCCCACAGAGAGGCGGCGCCCCGCCAGCGCGGGTGAGCGCCCCAACCCCCGGCCGCCGCAAACGCCGAGCACCTCTCATGACACGGCCCCCCGACGCCGTACAAGCACGACCAGCACCGGCACCCCCACCAACGCGGTCATCACCCCGGCCGGCACCTCCGCAGGAGGCCGCACCACCCGCCCGGCCACATCCGCGCCCATCAACAGCGCGGCCCCGAGCAAGGCGGACAACGGAAGCACAGCCCGATATCCACCAGCGACCAGCCGCCGGGCGAGATGCGGTACCGCGAGGCCCACGAAGGCGATCGGCCCCGCCGCGGCCACCGCGGCCGCGGTCAGCAGGGCCGCGCCCAGGGCCGCCGCGCCCCGCACCCATGGGACCCGGTGCCCCAGGGCCCGGGCCGTGTCGTCACCGAGGGCCAGCGCGTCCAGCCCCCGCGCACAGGCCAGCACCAGCACGGCCCCGACGGCGAGAAACGGCAGCATCCGTACGACGGTCCCCGCGTCCCGCCCGCTCAACGCCCCCACCTGCCAGAACCGGAACTGGTCGAGCGTGGCGGAACTGGAGGTGAGGACGACGGTCGTGCCCCCGGCGGTCATCGCGGACAGCGCCGTCCCCGCCAGCGCCAGCTTCACCGGCGACGCCCCGCCCCGGCCGCGTGCGGCGACGGCGTACACCAGGCACGCGGCGACGACGGCACCGGCGAAGGCGTACCAGACGTACCCGGAGAAGCCGTGCGCGAGCCCGAAGGAGATGGCGATCACCACGCCCGCCGCCGCGCCCTGGCTCAGCCCGAGGATGCCGGGGTCGGCGAGCGGATTGCGGGTGACGGCCTGGAGCGCGGCCCCGGCGAGGCCGAGCGCGGCCCCCGCGGTCAGGCCGACCTCGGTCCGGGGCAGCCTGAGCGAGCGGACGACGAGCGCGTCGGGCGAACCGCCACCGTGCAGCAGCGCGTCGGCGACCGCCGACAGCGGTACCGCGCGCGTGCCGACCGCGAGGCTGAGCACACCGGCGGCGGCCACCGCGAGGACGGCCGCCGGCCAGGCGAGACGACGTATCACGCGCGGGGTGCCTACTTCTCGCCGATGTTCTCGGCGAGCTCCGAGATCACCAGACGGGCGGCGCTCGGCCCGGCGTTGAGGTACCAGGGGTCGTCGTCGACCTTCACGGCGTGCCCGGCCGTCACGGCCTTCATCGACTTCCACAGCGGCCCGGCCACCACGCTCCCGGCATCCGTCTTGGAAGCGTCGCCCTGGACGGAGTAGAAGATCCAGTCCCCGTCGGCGGTGTCGATGCTCTCCGCGCCGATGTCCTCGGAGATGGCGGTGAACCGCTGGGACTCGGGCCGCGACAGCCCCATGTCGACGGCGATCGACCCGGTGAAGGAGGAGACGCCGAACATCCGGGTGCGGTCGGGGGTGAAGCGGATCATCGAGACGGTCGGGTCGCCGTCGAGCGCCTTCCCCTGCTCCCGCGCGTCCCGGACGATGCCGTCGAGGAGCCGCCGCGCCGCCTGTCCCTTGCCGACGGCCTCGCCGACGAGGAGGAGGTCGCGCTTCCAGTTGATGCCGTTGCCCGCCGTGATCACGGTGGGCGCGATCTTCGACAGCTTGGGGTAGAGGTCGCCGAGCGAGTCGTTGGCGAGGATCAGGTCCGGCTTCGCGGCGGCGAGGGACTCCAGGTTGGGCGCCTGCCGGGTGCCCGCGTCGGTCATGGCGGCGAGCTTCGCCTTGTCCTTGGGGAAGGCGTCGGCGAGGTAGTCGGGCACGAGCCCGGCGTTGGCGGCGCGGGTGGTGGCCGTCGGCACGACACCCAGCGTCAGCAGGTCGTCGAGCTGGCCGGTGCTGAGCACGGCGATCTTCTTCGGCTCGGCCTTGAGGGTGGTCGTGCCCTTGAAGTGGGTGACGGTCCGGGGGAAGGACCCGTCGGTGTCCGTGTCGGCACCCATGCCGTCGGCGAGCGCGCTCGGCGCCGCGGAAGGCCCCTCGGAGGAGTTCATCACCGGGTTGCGTTCGCCGGCCGCCTTCCCGGTGCCGGTGCCGGTCCCGCCGTCCGAGGCGGACGAGCAGCCGGCGAGCAGCCCTCCGACGACGGTGGCGGCCAGAACGGCCTTGACTGCTGCTGCGCGCACGACTTCTCCGACCATTCCGCAATTTGCTAAGGCAAGGCTTACCTTAACCTTTCGCGGAGTATGGTCGGTACGAGGAGGACCTCGATGACTGTTGAGCTGAACCACACCATCGTCGCCGCACATGACAAGCACGCCTCGGCACGGTTTCTGGCCGACATCCTGGGGCTGTCGGTGAGCCCCCCGTACGGCCCGTTCGTCCCGGTCCGGATCCCCAACGGCGTGACCCTCGACTACGTGGACACGGGCGACCCGATCACGCCGCAGCACTACGCCTTCCTCGTCTCCGAGGACGACTTCGACACGATCTTCGCCCGCATCCGGGCGGCGGGCCTGACCTACTGGGCGGACCCCGGCCACCGCCGTCCCGGCGAGATCAACCGCAACGACGGGGGCCGGGGCGCCTACTTCGACGATCCCGACGGGCACAGCCTGGAGATCCTCACGCGGCCGTACGGCAGCGGAGGCTAGCCCTCAGGCTCGGGTCCTCGGGTCCTCGGGTCCTCGGGTTCGCGCCCTCCGGCTCGGTCACTGCCTGGCGTCGAACGTCCATACGGCACGGGGGCCCGGGCCGACGGCGAGGGTCGAGTTGCCGATGCGCTCGTCGTGCCGGGACACGGCCTTGTTGAGCGCGAACTCGACCTTCTGGAGCCCGATGCGCTCGATCGGTACGGCGTCGAAGTGCAGGTCCGTGCCACCGCGCCGCGCGACCACGTCACCGTCCGCCGACGTCCGTACGGCGAAACCGCCCGCCTTGAGCAGCGGCACCGTGTTGGCCAGGTCCCGTGCGGTCACCGCGAGATGGACCGCGGTCACGTCACGCATCAGACGGTCGCGGTAGACGTCGTTGAGGTAGCGCTCCCGGCTGATGTCACCGGGGAAGGAGGCCGGTTCGGTGTTGCTGCGCGGGTCGTCGAAGTACGTCGGCTCGTACTCCATGCCCCAGCCCCCGAAGTGGTCGTACTGGTCGATGGTGAAGATCGCGTCGAACCACGGCACGGGAACGCCGTCGCCGAAGTCGCGCGTCTGCTGGAACTCGATCGGGGTGATGCCCCGCGCGCGCAGCCGCTCGGTCACCGTCGCGAGGTCGCCGGTCCGCTCGGTCGAGACGCCCATGCCGGAGGCGCCGAGTACGCCGTCCTGGCCGGGCAGGTCGCCCACCCCGAACAGCTCGAAGTAGGTCTCACGGCCCATCAGATAGCGGCCGGTCCAGGTCTGTCCGCCGGCCCCGGTGGTGGTGCGGACCTGGAAGTTGGCGAAGGTCCGCAGGTACGGCGAGTGCTCGACGGCGTCGGCGGTCTCCCGGTCGAGCACGCCGTACGCGTGGTTGTAGAACAGCAGTTGCCGGCCCGCGGCCGGGTCGCTCTCCTCGACGGTTCTGTTCTGCTCGGTTCTGTTCTGCTCGGCCAGCGCCGTCGTGGCGCCGCCCCCGATCGCCGCGGCCAGGGCCAGGACGATGACCATGATCATCCGTAATGTCCGATGAATCAGCATGCGGGTGAGCTTAGGACGGAGGATTTGCCTCCACCGAGGATTCGAACAAATATTCTCGAATCCCTTCTGTCCGGTGCCCCTCTGTCCGGTGACTCTCCTGCCCGACGCCCCAGTTGTCCGGTGACCCAGTGCCACGCCGTATGACCCTTCGTACCTTGCACAGACGCTTCCCGCGCCCTTGATCAGCGCTGTACGGGTGCTAACCGGCCGCCCGCGAAAGTGGCACCGCAAGCACGGCACCGCAAGCACGGCACCGCAACGGGAGCAGACATGACTGGTGTTCGACAGCCGCAGCGCAGGGCCTTTCTCGCCGGCGGCCTGGTGACGACCGCGGCCCTGATAACCGGCTGTTCGTCGAAGACGGACAGCACGCCTGCCGCCACCCCGGCGGCCGCCGCCTCCGCGACCCCGACCACGCGGCCGGACTCGCCCTGGACGGCGTTCGCACGGCTGATGGACGGCAACGAGCGCTGGGTCGACGGCGCCCTCCAGCACCCCGACCGCGACCCCGGGCGCCGCGAACTCGTCTCCCAGGAGCAGGACCCCTACGGCGTGATCCTCTCCTGCATCGACTCCCGCGTCCCGCCGGAGCTCCTCTTCGACACCGGCCTCGGCGACCTGTTCGTCCTGCGCACCGGTGGCCAGGTCGTCGGCCCGGTCGTCACCGGCTCCGTCGAGTACGGCCCCCTCACCTCCGGCACCCCCCTCATCGTCGTCCTCGGCCACCAGCGCTGCGGCGCCATCAAGGCCGCGTACCAGGCGATGAGTGACGGCAAGAGCCTGCCGGGCAACCTCCAGGCGATCTCCGACGCGCTGCGCCCGGCGTACAAGGAGACGGTGAAGTCCAAGCACCCCGACCCCGTGGACGCCATGATCCGCATCCACGTCAAGCAGACCTCCGCGGCCCTGCGCTCCAACAAGGACCTCGCCCCGCTCGTCGCGAAGGGCGATCTGGCCGTGGTCAGCGCGTACTACTCGCTCGACACGGGGAAGGTGGAGGTGCTGACGGGGGCGCCGTCGGCCTGACCGCGGCACCGTCGGCCCGACGGGTGGCGAGGTCCGATTCAATGGCACCGTGACCACGGCACCGGTGTCCGGCGACAGAACCATCGCCGGACGGACTCCACTCGACGACGTCATCGCCCGACTCCGCCGCCACAGGCCGGTCTTCCACTCCGAGGCCGACCTCCAGCACAGCTTCGCCCGCGCGCTGTGGGAACTCGCCCCGGACGTGCACTCCAGACTGGAGGTACCGCAGAGGTACGCGGGCAGGGCCGAGTATCTGGACCTCCTGTGCATCGGCCCCTCGGCCCGCACGGCGATCGAGTTCAAGTACTTCACCCGCCGCTGGACAGGTGCCGTGGCGGGCACCGCGGGCACACCCGCCGAGGACTACGCCCTGAAGGGGCATGCCGCGACAGACCTCGCCCGCCTCCACTTCGTCCGGGACATCGCCCGACTGGAGCGTTTCTGCCGCCACCCGGACCGGAACGGCCTCGCCGTCATGCTGACCAACGAGGCCGCCCTGTGGGCTCCGCCCACCCCCGGCCGCAGACCCACGCGTGACCGGGAGTTCAGGATCCACCAGGACCACGAGCTCACCGGCACCCTGCTGTGGGCCGACGGCACCTACGAGCCCAACACCTGCACCCTGCGCGGCACATACGTCCTCGACTGGAGGCCGTACTCCCGACTGCCGGGGCCGGGTGGCGAGTTCCGGTACGCGGCTGTGCCCGTCGCCGCCGACGGCTAGCCTCGCGGCATGACATCGCTCGACGACTGGCCGGATTTCCCGGAAGGCCTCGATCCCCGCAGCGTGTCCTTCCGCGAAGCCCGCTGCACATGGCACGGCAGGACCTGCGCGGAACCGCCGGTCAAAGTTGTGCGCACCCGGGACGGCGCCCGCTGGTCTGCCTGCGCCCGAGCCGTACGCGCCATCGCCGCGAACAGCGGTTAGGGCGCCCGACCGCCGGGATCAGGAACCGGTGAGGGATATGGCCAGGTCCGTGATGTTCAGCGGGAACTGGCCGAGGGATGTGGCCTGGCCGGTGAAGACGTTGACGCTGTACAGCGAGGGCGTGCCGGCGCCGGGCGGGGTGAGGGTGGCGAAGGCGGCGTTGTCGACCGTCCTGCCGCCGGACAGGGTGCTGTAGATGTCCATGCCGGCGTTGATCCCGGCGTCGAAGCCGAGGCTGCCGGTCGGGGCGAGCGTGCCGTTGTTCGCCGGGGACTGGAGGACGACCTGGTCGCTGGTCGTGTTGATGTCGACCAGCGTGGTCGCGGTGGCCGCGTTGAGGTCGTTGTTCGTGTAGGCGGCGGCCGAGACACCCTTGGTGGTGCCCTCGATCGGCGGGGTGGTGAGGTTCAGGTCCTGGATGGTGCTGTGGTCGTTGAGGTTGTGCCGCAGGTTCTGGCCGTTGTCGCTGATCACGCGCAGACGGTCGGCCGCCGGGTTGAAGTCGACGCCGAAGTTCGTGCCGTGCAGCGCGTACTGGAGCTGGGACACCTTGGTGACCACGGCGTCCGTGGTGGCCGGCGGGGTCTTGATCGAGTAGATGCCGCCCTTGTTGCCGACGCCGTACATCAGGCCGTCCTGCACCCGGAAGTCGATCCCGATCAGGCTCGTGTCGCCGCTGAGGCCGGTGACGGCCCTGACCCAGTCGAGGGTCTGCGGCCGGTCGGTCGTGAACGTGGCCATCAGGGTGCCGTCGCCGCTGATCCCGAACGCGCGCAGACCGGGCGCGGCGGCGGGGGCGGCCGAGCCGGTGCCCGGCGAGCCGATCATGAGTGCCGCCGATGCGACCCCGACCGCGACCGCCGCCGTGATTCTCTTTCTCGTGCCTGCTTTCATCGGTGTTTCCCTCCCGTTTGGCCGGCGCCGTGCGAGGCGCCTGGCTGAGAATTCCCCTGCGCCCGCCCGTACTGATTACCGGGGACGGCAACGCGGTTCTCATTAAGGCCGCTTCACACCTCCTCCACAAGCGGAAGTGGTGACGAGAACGCCCTGATCCGAGAATTTTGCGCACTGTGACAAAAGCCCTGTCGATATACTTGGCGCCGTTTTGTGCGAAGTGATGAACGCCGTCCGGAACTCGGCTGTCGGCCGTTCGTCCCGACTGACATGCTCGCGTCCATGGGGAGCCTCTTCGCCGAGCTGGCCCGGCAGGCGTCGACCAACGCCCGCCGTGAGGTCGAGACATACACACGTGAGATCCCGGAGTTCGGGTTCCTGGACAAGGACCCACGGGCCCGGGCCGAGACGCTGGAGCACGCGATGTGGCTCCGACGTCGTACCGTCGAACTGTCGCCGGACAACAGCGAGTTGAGCAAGGACGATCTCGACTACATCGCGTCGATGGGGGAGCTGCGGGCCGGAGCCGGGATGTCGCTCGACTCGCGGCAGCGGGTGCTGCGCGTGCACACCGCGCTCATGCTGCGGGAGATCAACGAGGCGACCGATGCCCAGCGCGGCGGCGGTGTCGACGAACTCATGCGCATGATGACCTGGTTCGCCCCGCAGGGTGAACGCGGTATCGGTGCCTACCGCCAGGGATTCGTGCGCGTGCTGCGCCGCCGAATTCCGTATACCGAGCAGGTCGCCCTGCTGGCCCGGTCATTGCTGAACGGAGATCCTATTGCGGCGGAACTCGCCGAGGCCCTCGACATGGAACTGCCGGATCACTGCGCGGTGACGGTGTTCCGGCTACCGGACCGGCCCACCGTCGATCGTTTCCTGGAAAACGAGATCGAGGCGCTGGTGAAGAGCCACGGGGCGCCGGTCATGTGGGGACCGGAGGGCGGCGACGGGAGCGGTGAGCTGATCGCCCTGTTCCCCCTGTCTCCCCTGTCCCTCCTGTCCTCCCTGCCCTCCGGCGCCGGGGCAGCGCAGAATCCACCGCCGCGGGCCGTCGCCGACCTTCTGCCCGACCTCGTCCCCGGCCATCTGCCGGATCTCGTCGGGGACTTCGCCCGCGCCCTCGGCCGCCCCTGCGCCGTCGGCACGGCCACCGCGCCACTGCCGGAGCTGGCCGACGCGCTGGACCGCGCCCGGCGGATCAGCCGGGCGGCTCCAGTGCGCCGCGCGTCCGCCCGGCTGCGGCCGCACACCCTGGCGGACGTGTTCGTCGAACTCGCCGTAGCGGACGTGCCGTTCGTCGACGACTGGCTCCGCACCGTGGCCCGCCGCCTGGAGCCCGGCCCCGACCTCCTGTCCACCCTCGACGCGTACTACCGCCACGACATGCACCGCGGTGCCACGGCGAGGGCCCTCAACGTCCACACCCGCACCCTGGACTACCGCCTGCGCCGGGTCCGCGAGCTCACCGGCATCGACCCCGGCTCGACCCGCGGCGTCCGCA
The DNA here is from genome assembly GCF_001685355.1 of Streptomyces lincolnensis. Taxonomy (GTDB): domain Bacteria; phylum Actinomycetota; class Actinomycetes; order Streptomycetales; family Streptomycetaceae; genus Streptomyces; species Streptomyces lincolnensis. The sequence continues at coordinate 6,349,275 of NZ_CP016438.1, forward strand.
CACTCAGCGCGGTCGTGACCCGGCACTTGTCGGGAACGTGACGACGGGGGCCGGGGCTGTCCGCCGGACCGAGCCTAGGGCAGGGCTTAGGACGGGACAGGCGCGCCGGTGTCCGGCTCGTCCGCCCCCGGGTCCTGGGAGGGTTCGCTGAGCTGCTCACGTACATAGCCCCAGCCCACCGCGATCAGCGCGGCGACCGGTACGGCGAGCAGGCTGCCCACGATGCCGGCGAGACTGCCGCCCAACGTCACCGCCAGCAGGATCACGGCCGCGTGGAGGCCGAGCCCACGACTTTGGATCATGGGCTGGAACACGTTGCCCTCAAGCTGCTGCACCACCACGATGATGGCCAGCACGATCAGCGCGTCCGTCAGGCCGTTGGAGACCAGCGCGATGAGAACCGCGACGAAACCGGCGAACAGAGCACCGATGATCGGCACGAACGCGGAGACGAAGGTCAGTACGGCCAGCGGGAGCACCAGCGGTACCCCCAGAATCCACAGGCCCAGGCCGATCAGGACCGCGTCGAGCAGGCCGACAGCCGCCTGGGAGCGGACGAACGAGCCCAGCGTGTCCCAGCCGCGCGCGGCCACGGTCGGCACGTCGGTGGCGAGGCGGCCGGGCAGCTGACGGGCGAGCCACGGCAGGAACCGCGGGCCGTCCTTGAGGAAGAAGAACATCAGGAAGAGCGCCAGGACGGCGGTGACCAGTCCGTTCAGCACGGTGCTCACGCCCGTGACGACCGCCCCGGCCACATTCCCCAGACCGTCCTGCGCACGGGACACCGCGCTGTCGAAGGCCCTGTTGATCTCGGCGTCGTCGATGTTCAACGGCGGCCCGGCGGCCCACTCCCGGACCTCCTGAACGCCCCTGAACACCCCGTCGCTCAGCTCCCCGGACTGGGAGGCCACCGGTACCGCGATCAATGCCACGACACCCATGGCGACCAGAAGGAACAGCACCGTCACGGCCGACGCGGCGAGGGCGGGCTTCCACCCGTGCCGACGCAGAAACCGCGTCGGCGGCCAGGTCAGCGTGGTCAGCAGCAGCCCGACCACCAGCGGCCACACCACCGACCACATCCGGCCCACAACCCACAGGGTCACCGCGAGCATCAGCAATATGAGCAGCAGCTCCGCGGAGAAACGCGCCGACGTACGGAGCGCTGCGCGGGCCTTCGTAGAACTCAACGTGGCAGTCACGGATGCACCCTATGGGGCACTCGGGTCCCACAGGCATCGGGCACTCCAGTACCGGCGAGCGGTCCAGGGACCTGAGGTCAGGTCCCCCAGGTGATGAGCCTGAGAGTGGAGCTCGCCGTTCGGACCGCGGTGAGAACGTTCTGGCCCTGCGGTTTGACCAAGGCCGGGAGGGTGGCGGCGCCTGCGAGGTCGTCGCTGTCTCCCCACCTGGTGACCACTCCGTCACCGGCCACCTGCCAGAGGATGACCTTGAGGGTCCCTGCCTCGGTGATGACGGAGGTCGCCAGCCGTCCGTCGGGGGCCGCACCGACATCGTGGCCGTTGGTGTTCCCGGCCAGTTCCCCGCTGTCTCCGAGCCGCTGGATCATGCCGCTGGGCTGGACGCGCCATGTGATCAGCTTCAGGGTGTCGGACGCGGTCTTGACCGCGGTCACCGCGACCCCGGACGGGTCCATGAAGACCTTGACCAGCCTGCTGTTTCCGGCCTGGTTGCCGCTGTCTCCCAGGCGCTGCACGGACTGGTCGGTCACGCGCCAGAGGATGAGCTTGAGATTGTCCGATCCGTCCCGCACGGCCGTGAGGACCAGTCGCGTGTCGACGACGGCCATGTCCACGTCCCGGACCTCGCCGGCCTGGTTTCCGCTGTCCGCGAGCCGGGCGAAGGAACCGTCGGGCCTCAGGCTCCAGACGATGACCGACAGATTGCCGCTGCCGTTGCGGCAGGCGGTCGTCCAGAGCAGTGGACTCGCCGGGACGACCCGGATCAGAGTGGCCGCGCCTGCCTGGTTCCCGCTCTCCCCGCGCCGCTGTATCGAGGTGCCGTCATTGCTGACGGACCAGCTGATCAGCTTGAGATCGCCCGCACCGGTCCGGCAGGCCGTCACGAACCGGTCACCGGTGGTGGAGCGGGCGAGGGCGATCGAGGTGGCCGCACCGGCCTGCTCGGCACTGTCTCCCGTACGGCTCACGGAACCGTCCGCGTTGAGGCGCCATCCGATGAGCTTCAACGTGCCGGCCTGGGTGCGGACGGCGGTCAGGGCGTGGTTGTCGTTGTGGCGCGCGGCGCTGATCTCACCGACGAAGCCCGCCTGTTCGGCACTGTCGCCGCGGCGCTCCAGCGCGGGGTAGAGGCGCCTGATCCCGTCGATGTCGTCCTGTGTCAGGCTGCGGCGGACTCCTCCGTAGCTGCGGAACATGACAGCACCTGTTACGGCCGAGTGATCGAGGCCGAGCAAGTGGCCGATCTCGTGGAGCGTGACCGTCTCCGCGTCGAATGTCTGGGCGGTTCCGGTGAGACTCCATGTCTCCGCGTCGTCGTAGTGCAGCGAGCCGGCGTTCGCTCCGCCGCACGGCGGCGGATAGAAGGCGTGCGCCAGAGTGTTGCCGATGCCGTCGAAGGCGGAGCCGTCCCTGTGATCTCCGGTGTGCCAGCCGATCACAAAGTCCGAATTCGCCGTGCTGACCTGCCGGAAGCTCACGCCACGCAATACCGAGGCCCAGGTGGCGAATGCGCGCCGGACAGCCGCACGTTCATCGGTACCGGCGATGTCGTCGGTACCGTTGGTGAACCGGTAGGTGAAGGTCAGCTTGGGGTAATTGCAGCCGCGCAGAACGAAATCCGCGCTCTGCCCTCGGCGGGCGGCATTTACCGTGGGCAGATCCGGTACTCCGCATCGCGGCTGCTCAAGCGCGTCGACGGTACTCGGATCCAGTTCGCCTGTCGCGCTGATTCCTCCGATGCCCTGAAACATCCGAAGCGCGTCACTCGTGGCGTCGTCGAGCTTTCCGGGTGTCACCGTGGTGGTCAAGTACCCGTACTTCGTCAGGTACTTCTGTAACTTCCCGACTTCCTCATGCTCATCGCCGCGACGCAGTTCTTTCACTTCCAGTGCGAATCGCTGAGCCGTCATGACTCATTCCTTCCGTTGTGTGAAGACTCCTCTCATCCATGGCGGCGGCATAGAGCCGCGAAAGCGTAGAAAACCCGGCCCCGCCTCGCCCACACGGTCGTCGTCGCCGAGGGCGGCGTCGGCCGGGACCGCGTGCTACTTCTCCGTGCTCTGCGGAGCAGGTGCGACGCCCGTCGGGCACGACACCCCCCAGTTCGTCTCGAACGGGTCACCCAGCTCGACCCCCGTCCCTCCGATGCCGCAGTACCCGGCGGGGTTCTTGTCCAGGTACTGCTGGTGGTACCCCTCGGCCGGATAGAAGGGGCGGCCCTCGGACGGCAGGATCTCCGTGGTGATCGTGCCGTGGCCGGAGGCGGTGAGGACCTTTTGGTAGGCGGTGCGGGAGGCCTCGGCGGCGGCTGCCTGGGCCGGGGTGTGCGTGTGGACGGCGGAGCGGTACTGGGTGCCGACGTCGTTGCCCTGGCGGAAGCCCTGGGTGGGGTCGTGGGATTCCCAGAAGGTCTTGAGGAGACGCTCGTAGGAGATCAGGGCCGGGTCGAAGACCACGCGGACGACCTCGGTGTGGCCCGTCAGGCCCGAGCAGACCTCTTCGTAGGTGGGGTTCTCGGTGTGGCCGCCCTGGTAGCCGACGAGGGTGGTCCAGACACCGACCGGGAGCTGCCAGAACCTGCGCTCGGCGCCCCAGAAGCAGCCGAGGGCGAAGTCGGCGGTCCCGTAACCCTCGGGGTAGGGGCCGAGCAGAGGAGTGCCGAGGACGGTGTGGCGGCCGGGGAGGGAGAAGATCGGCTTCGAGCGGCCCGTCAGCGCCTGCTCGGCGGTGGGCAGGACGGGCGTACGGCCGAACAGCATGGGCGGGCTCCTCTTCGAACCGGGCGGGGCGGCACCCGGACCAACGCCCGGATACCGCCCCGCATTCCGTCACCGGGTCCGGTCAGGCAGCTGCCGACGCGTTCGCCAGGCTCAGGTCGCGCATCCGGCAGAACTCGACCTCCGCGAGGCGCGGGTGGGAGGGGTCGGCCGCGGCCACGGCGGCCACGTCCGCGAGCGCCGCGTCGACCAGGGCCCGCATCTCGGGCGCTTCGTCGGACGGCTCGGCGCTCAGTGCGGCAGGGTCGCCGGGCTGCCGCCGTTCGCCTCGTAGCCCGCGACCGCCATGGCCCGGTAGACCGCGAACTCCGCCGCCGGGTCGGAGGACAGGGTCCAGGGCAGGGCGCCGACATGGCCGTCGATGTGGACGAGCTGGCTCATCGCCTCCGCCCAGCGCTCGGAACGCACCAGGAAGAAGACCAGCAGATGCCGGACGTGCGCCAGCATCGGGTCGTCGGCGCGGGCGGAGTGCACGGCGTGCAGCGCGCCGTGGATCGCCTTCGTCACGACCTCGCTCTGGTAGAAGCCGCTGACCAGGTTCACCTCGGGCAGGTGCTCGAAGACCGCGAAGAGCGGCATGGCGGCCAGCAGGGATCCTCTCGGCGCCCGCGCGGCCGCGGCCTCCGCGAAGTCGTACGCCAGCGCCCGGGAGCCGTGCCACTTCTCACACCAGTAGTGCAGCGCGGCCAGATGCGCCCCCATGTGGTTCGGGGCGCGGTCCAGGATCTTCAGCCACAGCTGCTCGAACTCCGGCCGGGGATACGCCAGTCCGCGCGCCACCGACAGTTCGATGATGTACGGGATCGGGTCACCGGGGGCGAGCAGCGCCGCGTCGCCGCAGGCCGCCCTCGCCTCCTCCATGATGATCCGGAACTCGTCCGTGCCGGGCGCCGCCGTCCGCCACGCCTGCTGGACCAGGAACTCCGCGTGCACCGCCGCGCCGCCCGCGTCCTTGGGCGCCTCGGCCCGCCACACCCTGAGCCACTGCCCGCCCGGCGATTCACTGACGCCGCCGGGCCGCTGCCGCAGCTCCAGCGAGGCGGCACCGGCGAAGGCCTGCACGCGCTGCCAGCGCAGCTCGCCCTCGGTCTCGGTGCCGGCCAGCAGCTGCGAGGCCGCCTTGTGGTCCTGCGAGCGCTGCACCACGTCCAGGACGTCCAGCAGGTCCTGGTCGGGGCCGGGCATCCGGATGTCCAGCTCCTCCTGCTGCACGAAGCCGTAGTTCGCGGGGTCCGCGGCGTCCGGGTGGCCGGGGTGGACCTGCTCGATCATGCCGCGGCGGCGCCGCATGACGGGGAGCAGCACGAAGCCCAGCATGACCAGCGCGATCAGGACCCAGAGGATTTCCATGCCTCAAGGGTTCCAGACGCCGCCGACAATTGGCCAACAGGGTCGCCGGCCTGTGGATAACTTCGCGGACAAGGTCCGCGGCCCCCTCCGGCGACCGGGCCGCCCGGGTCCCAGCGACCGGGCTGCCCGGGTCCTGGGGGCCGGGTCGCCCGGTCCGACCTCGGCGTCCGCCATCGGCCCCGTCGGCGGGCTACGCTCGGGGCCCATGAGTGACAGGCACATCAGTCAGCACTTCGAGACCCTGGCGATCCATGCGGGAAACACCGCGGATCCCCTCACCGGCGCGGTCGTCCCGCCGATCTACCAGGTCTCGACCTACAAGCAGGACGGCGTGGGCGGCCTGCGCGGGGGCTACGAGTACAGCCGTAGCGCCAACCCCACCAGGACGGCCCTTGAGGAGAACCTCGCGGCCCTGGAGGGCGGCCGTCGCGGCCTCGCGTTCGCGTCCGGACTGGCGGCCGAGGACTGCCTGTTGCGTACGCTGCTCAGCCCCGGCGACCACGTGGTCATCCCGAACGACGCGTACGGCGGCACGTTCCGCCTGTTCGCCAAGGTGGTCTCCCGGTGGGGGGTGGAGTGGTCGGTGGCCGACACCTCCGACCCCGCCGCGGTACGGGCCGCCATCACCCCCAAGACCAAGGCCGTGTGGGTGGAGACCCCCTCCAACCCGCTGCTCGGGATCACCGACATCGCCACCGTCGCCCAGGTCGCGCACGACGCGGGCGCCCGGCTCGTCGTCGACAACACCTTCGCCACGCCGTACCTCCAGCAGCCGCTGGCCCTCGGCGCGGACGTCGTGGTGCACTCCCTGACCAAGTACATGGGCGGCCACTCGGACGTCGTCGGCGGCGCGCTGGTCGTCAGCGACCCCGACCTCGGCGAGGAGCTGGCGTACCACCAGAACGCCATGGGCGCGGTCGCCGGGCCCTTCGACTCCTGGCTGGTGCTGCGCGGCACCAAGACGCTGTCGGTGCGGATGGACCGGCACAGCGAGAACGCGACCAAGGTCGCCGACATGCTGACCCGGCACGCGCGCGTGAGCAGGGTGCTCTACCCGGGCCTGGAGGACCACCCCGGCCACGAGGTCGCCGCCAAGCAGATGCGCGCGTTCGGCGGCATGGTCTCCTTCCGCGTCGAGGGCGGCGAGGAGGCGGCCGTCGAGGTCTGCAACCGCGCCAAGGTGTTCACGCTGGGCGAGTCCCTGGGCGGCGTCGAGTCGCTGATCGAGCACCCCGGCCGCATGACGCACGCCTCCGCGGCCGGCTCGGCGCTGGAGGTGCCCGGCGATCTCGTACGGCTGTCCGTGGGCATCGAGAACGTCGAGGACCTGCTGGAGGACCTGCGGCAGGCACTGGGATAGTCCGTACGGTCTCGGCGGCCCGTGGGGTCGCCGAGACCGTACGTGCGCCGCGGTGAGCCCGGAGCCGGGTGGAGTCGGGTGGGCTCACCAGTCCAACGGTGGCGTCGTCTCCGAAGGCGGCTCCACCCAGGGCTGGGCCACCAGCGCCCACACGACGAACGCCACCGTCGCGGCGAACAGCAGCAGCCACATCAGACGGCGCGCGGCCCGCCTGCGGCGCAGCATCCGGCCGCCGCGGCGCACGGCGTCCGCGTACAGCTCCGGCGGCACGGACGCCGGCCCGCCCTCCAGGATCTGCCGTACGGCGGCCTCCCGCCGGGGCTGGTTCACGCGCCGCACCGCCTCATGAGGGGGCCACCTTCACGCCGACCGGCCTCGGGGCGGGTCCCCGCGGCGGGTGCAGGAGGGTCGTCATCGCGCGGTCGCAGATCGCCCGGACGCGTTCCTGGGAGAGGCCGAGCAGGGCCGCCGCCTGCTCCTCGGCGACCCCCTCGTACAGCCTGAGGACCAGGATCAGGCGTTCCTGAGGGCTGAGCCGGGCCAGGGCGCCGGTGGCGCGGGACCGGGTGCGGCCGAGCGCGCCGTACTGGTGCCACGCCCCGTGCGCGAAGCGGGTGGCCAGGTACTGGCGGGTGCGGTCGTAGGGGTCCTCACCGCGGAGCCGGTCCCAGCACGCGTACGTGTGCGCCAGGGCCAGCGTCAGCAGGCGCCGCGCGCGTGGGTTGTCGCGCGGGTCCTCCGCCGTCAGCAGCGTGGCGGCATGCAGCAGCCGCCCGGCCGCGCCCGCGGCGAACGCCTCGAACTCCCGGGCCCGGCGGGCGCCCCGTGACGCATACCGTCCTCGCACCGCGCCTCCCCCTGAGGGCGATCCTGCTGCTGCTCCTCATCTGAGGCCAGCCCCGGCCCGCCGGTCAAGAGTCGCGCAGGAGCGAGCCGGACCCGTGCGGGAAACGGCTGCCCCGCGCGCGTGGCGGGCGTCGGCGGGCGTCAAGGAGACCAAGGGGGCCGACGCCCGGTCGGAGTAATGAGCCAGGTGTGTCTGGCGGGCCCTCAGGAGGCCGACGGCGGTTCCGCGCCCGGTACGCCCTGGATCGCCATCCGGGCGGAGAGTGCACTGTTGAAGCGCGTGAGGAGCGTGCAGAACGCCTCGCGCTCCTCCGGCGCCCAGTCGTGTGTCAGCTCGGCCATCAACTGACGCCGGGAGGAGCGCACTTCCTCCAGCCGGGACAGCCCGCGCGGGGACAGCTGGAGCACCACCGCGCGTCCGTCCTCGGGGTGCGAGGTGCGCTTGACCAGGCCGGTGTCGACGAGCGGAGCCACCTGCCGGGTGACCGTCGACGAGTCGATCCCCATGCTCGCGGCGAGCGCCTTGACGCCCATCGGGCCTTCCTTGTCGAGCCGGTTGAGCAGCAGGTACGCGGCTCGGTCCATGGAGTTGCGCACCTGCCCCACCCCGCCGAGCCGGGTCTGTTCGGCACGGCGGGCGAAGACCGCCACCTCGTGCTGCAACGTGTCGAGAAGACCGGTGTCACCGACGGTCGTCATGTCCATCGACATTTCTGGTGTTGTGGGCATGGCCGGGGGCTCACTTCATGAAGGGGGTGCTGGGTTGGGGGACAGGGTACGCGGCCGGGCGGCGGGCCGTACCGGCGCTGCGCAAACCAGTCTCGGAGGTTGGTCACAGAGCGAGCGCGTGCGTGTGAACTGCGAGACTTGAGGCATGAACTACCGCGAGGCCCCCTCCGTACCGCCGGTCACCCTCGACGACGTACGCGGAGCCCAGAAGATGCTCTCGGGTGTGGCGCGGACGACCGCGATGGAGGGCAGCCGGTACCTGTCCGAGCAGGTGGGCGCGCCGGTGCACCTCAAGTGCGAGAACCTCCAGCGGACCGGGTCGTTCAAGCTGCGCGGCGCCTACGTCCGGATCGCCGGACTGCTGCCCGAGGAGCGGGCCGCCGGCGTCGTCGCCGCTAGCGCGGGCAACCACGCGCAGGGCGTGGCCCTGGCGTCCTCCCTGCTCGGCGTGCGGTCCACGGTGTTCATGCCGAAGGGCGCCCCGCTGCCGAAGATCAGCGCCACCCGGGACTACGGCGCCGAGGTGCGGCTGCACGGCCAGGTCGTCGACGAGACGCTGGCCGCCGCGCAGGAGTACGCGGACAGCACGGGCGCGGTGTTCATCCACCCCTTCGACCACCCCGACGTCATCGCCGGTCAGGGCACGGTCGGCCTGGAGATCCTGGAGCAGTGCCCGGAGGTGCGCACCATCGTCGTGGGCATCGGCGGCGGTGGTCTCGCGGCCGGTGTCGCGGTGGCGGTGAAGTCCCTCAGGCCGGATGTGCGGATCATCGGCGTGCAGGCGGCGGGCGCGGCCGCGTACCCGCCCTCGCTGGCGGCGGGGCACCCGGTGTCGATCGAGAACCCGGCGACGATGGCCGACGGTATGAAGGTGGGGCGGCCCGGCGACGTGCCGTTCGGGATCGTCGGCGAGCTGGTGGACGAGGTGCGCACGGTGACGGAGGACGAGCTGTCCGCCGCGCTGCTGCTGTGCCTGGAGCGGGCCAAGCTGGTCGTCGAGCCGGCCGGGGCGAGTCCGGTCGCGGCGCTGCTGAGTGACCCGGGCGCCTTCGAGGGCCCGGTGGTCGCGGTGCTGTCGGGCGGCAACGTCGACCCGGTGCTGATGCAGCGCGTCCTGCGGCACGGCATGACCGCGCAGGGCCGCTACCTGGCCGTACGCCTCAGGTTGACGGACCGGCCCGGTGCTCTCGCGACACTTCTCGGGACGTTGTCAGTGGTGGACGCTAACGTCCTCGACGTGAGCCACGTCCGGACCGACCCACGGCTCGGGCTCACGGAGGCGGAGGTCGAGCTGCACCTGGAGACGAAGGGCCCGGCGCACTGCGTCGAGGTCGGCCAAGCCCTGCGCGACGCGGGGTACACCGTCATCGGCTGAGACATCGGCCGAGGCCGGGATTCCGCTTCGTCACCCGTTCGGGTAATCCCGTTGAGAGACGCGATACATCGCGTTATGGTGTGTCTCGTGCCACTGCGAACGACCTCGCGATTCCGTCATCCACCAGGCGGAACGAGCGGAACAAGCGGAATGAATCGTACAAATCTAGGCTTTCCGAAGAATCCCCGAAGACGTGGAGACTTATATGCCAGGCGCCATCCATGCCGAAGGTCTGGTCAAGACCTTCGGTGACGTAAGGGCTCTGGACGGTGTCGACCTCGACGTGCCCGAGGGCACGGTGCTCGGCCTGCTCGGGCCGAACGGCGCGGGCAAGACGACCACCGTCCGCTGTCTGACGACCCTGCTGCGGCCCGACAGCGGCAAGGCCGTCGTCGCGGGCATCGACGTGCTCAAGGAACCGGACGCGGTGCGGCGCTCGATCGGCCTGTCCGGACAGTTCGCCGCGGTCGACGAGTACCTCACCGGCCGCGAGAACCTCCAGATGGTCGGACAGCTCTACCAGATGAAGGCCAAGGCCGCGAAGGCCCGGGCCGAGGAGCTGCTGGAGCAGTTCCGCCTCGCCGACGCCGCCGACCGCCCCGCGAAGACCTACTCCGGAGGCATGCGCCGCCGGCTCGACCTGGCCGCGGCACTCGTCGTGTCCCCGCCCGTGATGTTCATGGACGAGCCGACCACCGGCCTCGACCCGCGCAACCGCCAGCAGCTGTGGGAGGTCATCAAACAGCTGGTCTCCGGCGGTACGACGCTGCTGCTGACCACCCAGTACCTGGAGGAGGCCGACCACCTCGCCCACGACATCGCCGTGGTCGACCACGGCCGGGTCATCGCCCGCGGCACCTCCGACCAGCTCAAGGCCCGCACCGGCGGCGAGCGCGTCGAGGTCGTGGTGCACGAGCGCGAGCACATCGCGACCGCCCGGGAGGTGCTGGCCGGCTTCGGCAAGGGCGAGACCACCGTCGAGGAGCACACCCGCAAGCTCACCGTGCCCGTCACAGGAGGCGCGAAGCTCCTCGCCGAGGTCATCCGTGAACTGGACGTCCGCGGCATCGAGATAGACGACATCGGCCTGCGCCGACCCACCCTGGACGACGTCTTCCTCTCCCTGACCGGCCATGTCGCCGAGGCCGAGGCCAAGGACGAGGAGAACGGCAAGAAGGAGGCCACCCAGTGAGCGCGGTGAACGACTCCCTGGTCATCACCCGCCGGAATCTGATCCGCATGGGCCGGATTCCCGAGATGATCATTTTCGGGCTGGTCCAGCCCATCATGTTCGTCGTGCTGTTCACCTACGTGTTCGGCGGCTCGATCCAGGTCGGCTCGTCCACCTCCACCCAGGCCTACCGCGAGTTCCTGATGGCGGGCATCTTCGCCCAGACCGTCACCTTCGCCACGGCGGGCGCCGGGGCGGGCATCGCCGACGACATGCACAAGGGCCTCATAGACCGGTTCCGCTCCCTGCCCATGGCGCGGGGCGCGGTGCTGACCGGCCGGACCCTCGCCGACTCCGTACAGACGGCGCTCACCCTCGTCGTCCTGGCCGTGGTCGCCTTGATCGTGGGCTGGCGCACGCACGAGAACCTCGGCAAGGTGCTCGCCGGATTCGCCCTGCTCCTGCTCCTCGGGTACGCGTTCTCCTGGATCGGCGCGCTCATCGGCCTGTCCGTGCGCACCCCCGAAGCGGCCACCTCGGGCGGTCTGATCTGGCTGTTCCCGCTGACGTTCATCTCGAACGCCTTCGTGGACGCCAACCAGATGCCGGGCTTCCTGCGCCACATCGCCGAATGGAACCCCTTCAGCGCGACCGTCCAGGCGTGCCGTGAACTGTTCGGCAACCTCCCGCCGGGCTTCCAGACGCCCGACGCCTGGCCCATGCAGCACCCCGTGTGGGCCTCGCTGATCTGGTCGGTCGTGATCATCCTGGTCTTCCGCACGCTCGCGGTCCGCAAGTACCGCCGGGCAGGCGGCTGACCGCTCGGGCGGCCCCGGCCGGACACGACGATGCCCCGGCGTCCCAGGACGCCGGGGCAGTCGAAAGCCTGCCGGTGGGTCAGCCGCTGTACGGCTCGGCCTTGAGGATCTTCACGGAGGCCTTCTTGCCGTTCGGCAGCTCGTACTGCGCGTCCTCGCCGACCTTGTGGCCGATCACGCCGGAACCCAGCGGGGACTGCGGGGAGTACGTCTCGACATCGGAGCTGGCGTACTCCCGGGAGGCGAGCAGGAAGGTCATCGTGTCGTCCTCGTCGCCGTCGAAGGCGATCGTCACGACCATGCCGGGCGCCACCGCGCCGTCCGCCGACGCCGGCGCCTCGCCGACCTTGGCGTTCTCCAGGAGCTGGGTCAGCTGGCGCACGCGGAGCTCCTGCTTGCCCTGCTCCTCCTTGGCCGCGTGGTACCCGCCGTTCTCACGCAGGTCGCCCTCCTCGCGCGCGGCCGCGATCTTGGCGGCGATCTCCGTGCGCGCAGGACCAGACAGGTACTCCAGCTCGGCCCTGAGCTGGTTGTACGCCTCCTGGGTCAGCCAGGTGACGTTCTCGCTGGTCTGGGTCACAGGTGCTCCTCGTAGGTACTGGGAATACAAAGCATCGCCCTACCCAGAAGAATGTTCCTTCATGGAAGGGCGAAACCACGAGCCTAACAATTCAGCGGCCCGAGGGGGAGGACATAAGCCATCAGAAACCCGTCCGCGCAGGTCAGCGCCTACGTATTCGGAGTGACGTTCGTACGTCAGTCCGCGTGACAGCCCAGCAGCTCGGCCGTGGTCCCCGGTGCCGTGGTGCGGAGCGTGACGACCTTGTCGATGCGGGTGTCGTCCCCGTCGAAGCGGTAGTCGGCCCGGCCGACCTCGGCGCCGTCCTCCGCCTGCGAGCGCACGGTGCAGTAGCCGGTGGCGCCGGCGTCCTTGCGGACCTCCAGGTGCACCTGGACCGAGTCCTTGCCCGGCTCGAAGGTGATCACCTCGCCGCTGATCTTGTTCTGGCCGACGTAGTGCCACGCGAAATAGCCGACGAGGGCGATCAGCAGGGCCCCCAGCACGGCTCCGGCGATCTTGAGCTTGTGGTCGGCGCGCTCGTCCGAGGAGCGGCCGTAGCGGCCCTCGGGCAGTCGGGTGCTCGCCGTACTCATGATCGTCCTCTCGGCAAGGCCGTCGGCGGTCGGGGCGGGACCGAGGTCCCGGATCAAGCTCCGGAGCCGGATCCCGGAATTATTCGTCCTCCGATTCGGTCACTATAGAAGCCGCCGATCGCACCCGTTCACATGGGGGCGCCGACCTACGAGGATTGAGTCTTGACTGACCAGCTGCGACTGATGGCCGTGCACGCCCACCCCGACGACGAGTCGAGCAAGGGCGCGGCCACCATGGCGAAGTACGTGTCCGAGGGGGTGGACGTGCTGGTCGTGACCTGCACGGGAGGGGAGCGCGGCTCCATCCTCAACCCCAAGCTCCAGGGGGACGCGTATATCGAGGAGCACATCCATGAGGTGCGCAAGAAGGAGATGGACGAGGCGAGAGAGATCCTCGGCGTCAAGCAGGAGTGGCTCGGGTTCGTCGACTCGGGCCTGCCCGAGGGGGACCCGCTGCCGCCGCTGCCGGAGGGCTGTTTCGCCCTGGAGGACGTCGACAAGGCGGCCGGTGAGCTGGTGAAGAAGATCCGCTCGTTCCGTCCCCAGGTGATCACCACCTACGACGAGAACGGCGGCTACCCGCACCCCGACCACATCATGACCCACAAGATCTCGATGGTGGCGTTCGAGGGTGCCGCGGACACCGAGAAGTACCCGGAGCAGGAGTTCGGCCCCGCGTACCAGCCGCAGAAGATCTACTACAACCAGGGCTTCAACCGTGAGCGCACCGAGGCCCTGCACAACGCGCTGGTCGAGCGCGGCCTGGAGTCCCCCTACGGCGACTGGCTCAAGCGCTGGGAGGAGTCCGGGATGCAGCAGCGGACGCTCACCACGCACGTCCCGTGTGCCGAGTTCTACGAGATCCGCGACAAGGCCCTGATCGCCCACGCCACGCAGATCGACCCCGACGGCGGCTGGTTCCGGGTGCCGCTGGATCTCCAGAAGGAGGTCTGGCCGACCGAGGAGTACGAGCTCGCGAAGTCCCTCGTCGATACTTCCCTCCCCGAGGCGGACCTCTTTGCGGGCATCCGCGACAATGCCTGACATGAGCGCAAGCGCAAGCCTGGCAATGACGCACCTCGCGACCCTCGCCAAGGAGGTCGACGAGGACAAGGTCACCCCCGGCGTCCTCGGCTTCATCGTCTTCGCGGCGATGGCCCTGGCGGTGTGGGCCCTGATGAAGTCCATGAGCAGGCACATGAACCGGGTCGACTTCAAGGAGCCTCCGGACCCGAGGGCAGAGTCCGGAAGCACCTCGGAGAGCACCCCGGCGGAGCCCGGCGCCAAGCAGGGCTGAGCGTCGCACGCTGACACAGCATGATTCCGTGATGCCCTGTGGGTATCATCGAGTCATGCTGTATCAAACGCCTGCCCTTTCCTCGAAGGACCGCGAGGTGCTGGAGAGCGTCGACGCGATGCGTGACGAACTGCGGCATCAGGTCGTGCGGACGCCGATGAAGTGGACAGCGGGACTGCGGAAGACGCTGACCGCTGAGGCCATTGCCGGCTCGAACAGCATCGAGGGATACAAGGTCGACTCGGTCGATGTCGAAGACCTGATCGACGGTGAGCAGGAAGTCGTCGCCACAGAGGAGAACAGGGCGGAGACACAGGCGTATCAGCACGCCATGACGTACATCCAGTCGCTGCACGATGTTGTCGACTTCACATACTCCAAGTCGTTGCTCAATGCCTTGCACTGGATGCTCCAGGGACATCACCACCCAAGGAAGCTCGCGGGGCAGTGGCGTAAGAGCGGCGTGTGGATCAATGAGCCCGGGCGGCCCCATGAGGCCGCATACGTCGCTCCGGATGCCGACCGTCTTCCCGCGATGATGGAGGGGCTGGTCACCTGGCTCAACGAGGGCGACCTGGACGCCCATGTGCTGGTACGCGCAGCCATGGCACACCTCAACCTGGTCAAGATCCACCCCTGGTCCGACGGCAACGGCCGGATGTCTCGCTCGCTACAGACGCTCCTCATCGCCCGTGGAGGCGTGCTGGCCCCCGAGTTCTCGTCGATCGAGTCCTGGCTGGGGGCGTCGGTCCACACCTGGGAGTACTACAAGGTCCTCGGCCAGGTGGGCGGCAAGGAATGGTCCCCCGACCGCGACACCGCCCCCTGGATCCGCTTCAACCTCCTCGCCTACCACCAGCAGTCCCAGTCGGTGCGGCACCGCATCGACCGTTCCAACCGCTGCTGGACCGACCTCACCGACTACGCGGAACGGCACGGAATCGAGGAGCGCCAGATCACCGCCCTGCACGACGCGGCACTCGCCGGCCGCGTCCGCCGCGCCCGCTATCAGCGCGCGGAGAACCTGAGCAACCAGCAGGCCGTACGGGACATCCGGGCACTGTCCGAGGCCGGCCTCCTCGAAGCCGTCGGCAACACGAAGGCCAGGTACTACGTGCCGGGCCGGAACTTTCCCGCCGACGTGCTGGAGATGGTCCGGCAGCCGGTGCGGATCGCCGACCCGTACGAGGACTGACGGAGCAGCAGCCCTCGAAACCCCCGTCCTCACCCCCGCACAGCCGAAACCGCCACCCCCATCACCTCCCGGGAATGCCGCCCCGGCACCATCCTCAGTCGCCAGGCCTGCCAGCCTGATTCCAGGTTGATGCCGCGTTCCAGGAGGAGTTGGTACGCCGAGAGGTAGTCGTCGAGTTTGTCGTCGCGCAGGGGGTGGGTGGCGCGGGAGAGTTGGGCGAGTTCCTCCTGGGCGACGGCGGTGCCGACCTCGACGCCGCCCGGGGCGCCGTAGGGCAGCAGGGTGCACCTGAGGAAGCGGGCCCAGTCCTCGCCGCGGCGGTCGCCGTAGGAGGTGAACAGGCCGATCGCCTCGTCGCACAGGGTCAGGGCCTGGGGGATGCGGGCGTTGCCGGCGTCGACGACGGCGAGTTCGAGGCAGGTCCAGGCCTCGCCGTGGGCGACGCCGATGCGCTGGAAGTCGGCGCGGGCGTCGACCAGGAGCTGGCGGGCGAAGCCGGAGTTGCGCAGGGAGCCGGTCTGGGCGGCGCGCTGGTCGCGGGTGACGCGGGCGGAGTGGTGGCGGGCGCAGGCCAGGCCGTAGACGTCGCGGATACGGGAGAGCATCGTGCGGGAGCGTTCGAGTTCGCGGACGGCCAGGTCCAGGTCACCGGTCTCCTCCAGGGCCTGGCCCAGGTAGTAGACGGTCCAGGCCTCGCCGCGCGCGTCCTCGTTGTCGCGGTGCCGGGAGGCGGCCTGGCGCAGGCCGTCCACCGCCGCCGAGGCGTCGCCGTCGATGAGCCGGGCCCGGGCCAGCTGCGTCATCGCCCAGGCCTCGCCCCGGGAGTCGCGGGTACGGCCGTAGAGATCGAGGGCCGCGCGCAGTTCCGACTCGGCGCGCGGTACGTCGCCCATGCGCAGGCCCAGCTGGCCGAGCTGGAAGTGGGCCCAGGCCTCGCCGTGGACGGACTCGCCGGCCCGGTGCAGGACCAGGGACTGGTTGAGCAGGTCCATGGCCTCGGACAGCCGGGCCCGGTCCCGCTGTACCGCCGCGAGCGCGTGCATCGTCCAGGCGCGGTCGGTGGCCAGCTCGGGCGGAGCCTGGAGGTCCAGGGCCTCCCGGAGCTTGGCCGCCGCCTCGGTGAGCTGGCCCTGGTGGTGCAGGGTGATGCCGAGCGAGCACAGGGCCCGGGCCGCGCCCGCGTCGTGATGGGCCTCCATGTAGAGGTCGACCACGGAGGTGAGGGTGGCGCGTGCCCGGTCCAGTTCGCCCAGCTGACGGGCCGCGATACCCGTGCGCCACTGCACCGAGCGGACCAGCAGTCCCTGGTCGACGGCCTGCGCGAGCTCGCTGATCTCGCCCAGGCGGTAGAGGTCGCCGCGCAGCAGGCAGTAGTCGCACAGGGCGCCCAGCAGATTCAGTACGGCCGCCTGGTTCACGCCCTCCGCGTGCCTCAGCGTCGCCGTGATGAAGCTCGACTCGTCGTCCAGCCAGCGCAGCGCCTCGTCCAGGGAGTGGAAGCCGTGCGGGCTGAAGCGGTCCGAGCGGGTCGACATGTTGCCGTCGACCAGGCGGAGCACGTTGTCGGCGAGGTCGGCGTAGTTCACGATCAGCCGCTCCTGCGCCGCCGCCCGCTCCGACGGCTCCTCCTCGTCGAGGAGACGGGCGTGGGCGAAGGCCCGGACGACGTCGTGCAGGCGGTAGCGGTTGCCGCGGACATGGTCGATCAGCCCCGCCTCGGCCAGCGCCGTGAGGTGGCGGGTCGCCTCCGCCTCGCCGGTGGCCAGCAGGGCGGCCGCCGCGGCGGCACCGAGCGAGGCCCGGCCCGCCAGGGCCAGCCGGCGCAGCAGCCGGCGGCCGGCGTCCGTCTGGTCGGTGTAGCGCAGCCACAGGACCCGCTCGGCAGGGCCCACGGGGCCGTATGCGCCGAGGTCCGAGGCCAGTTGGCGGGGGGAGCGCGGGCCGAGGGCGGAGCCCGCGATGCGCAGCGCCAGCGGCAGGCCGCCGCACAACTCCCTGATCCGGTCGGCCGATTCGGCGTCGTAGGGCGAGGTGCGGTCCTGGGCCGCCGCGCCCAGCAGCTCCTCGGCGCCGGCCTCGTCCAGGGTCCGCACCGGCAGTTCGTGCACCCACGCGGCGAGTTCGGCGGACAGCGCGAGGGGCTGCCGGGCGGTGACCAGGACCAGGCTGTCGGAGCGTTCGGGGACGAGGGCGCGGACCTGCTCGGCGTCCGAGGCGTCGTCCAGCACGATCGTGACCGGCAGACCCGTCAGATGCTGGTGGTACAGCTCGCCCAGCCGCTTGACCTGCTGGTCGGCGGAGGAACGCTCCCGGAACAGCAGTTGCTCGCGCGGCGCGCCGAGCCGGTTCAGCAGATGCAGCAGCGCGTCCCGGGTGGACAGCGGCTGCTCCTCCGGGCTGTCCCCGCGCAGGTCGACCACGCACGCGCCGCGGAAGTAGTCCTTCAGGTCATGGGCGGCCCGCACGGCGAGTGTCGTACGGCCGCTGCCGGACGGCCCGTGCAGCACGACCACCGTCGGCCGGGTCTCCGTGCTGGCGCGGGCCGCCTGCACCCACTGCCGGATCCGCGCCATCTCCTCCCGCCGCCCCGCGAACGGGCCTACGGACTCCGGGAGTTGGCCGAAGGACTGCTCCAGCACGCTCCGTCCGCGGGCCGCCGCGCTCTTGTCGGCGCCCTTCAGCCGCGGCCCGGCCTTCTTGGGCCCGGTGGAGGCGTTGCGCACCCGCTGCTGGTCGAGATACGGGCGGATGCCGCGCACCTCCAGCGCCGTCAGCCACTGAAGCCGCAGTTGCTCGGGCCCGCCCGGCTGGCCCATCGCGCCCGCCCGGTGATGCGCGGCGGGCAGATGCGAACCGGCGACCTTCACCACGGTCGCCGCCGCGCCCACCACCGCCACGGTCGCCCCGGCGCCCAGCGCGGTGCCCGCACCGGTGCCGAGGGCGAGGTCGGCGACGGTCGCCGCGACCGCCGCGACACCCGCCACCAGCAGGGGAGTACCGCCGCCCTCCTTCGCGTAGCGCTGCCCGAAGGTGAGCTGACCCGCGGCCGCCTCGTCCAGCGCGCGCGTGTACGCCTCGTACTCCTCCGCCGCCGTCTGCGCCATGCCGTCCAGCGCGCCCCGCGCCCGCGACAGCAGTACACCGCCGTCGGTACGCCCTCCCGTGCGCCGTACCTCTTCCTCCACGGCCCGGGCCAACAGCCGCTCGGCCTCCGCGCGATGGCTGTCCCGCATGTCACGTCCCCCTCCGGCAGCAACGGCTTTCTTGGTCAAGTGTGCTGCGTACGGCGCACGGGGGCGAGGGGGCGGGGCACCCTGGATCATCCGGCGGGCACCGCCCGGGACCCGCCTGACGCATGGTCGGCGGGGTACTGCGGCAGGATGGACCCCATGCCGAACCGACTGGCGCACGAGACGTCCCCCTACCTGCTTCAGCACGCCGACAACCCCGTGGACTGGTGGCCCTGGTCGTCGGAGGCCTTCGAGGAGGCGCGGAAGCGGAACGTGCCCGTCCTGCTCAGCGTCGGCTACAGCAGCTGCCACTGGTGCCACGTGATGGCCCACGAGTCCTTCGAGGACCAGGAGACCGCCGACCTGCTCAACGCCCACTTCGTCAACGTCAAGGTGGACCGCGAGGAGCGCCCCGACGTCGACGCCGTCTACATGGAGGCGGTGCAGGCGGCCACCGGGCACGGGGGCTGGCCGATGACCGTGTTCCTGACGCCGGACGCCGAGCCGTTCTACTTCGGCACCTACTTCCCGCCCGAGTCGCGGCAGGGCATGCCCTCCTTCCGGCAGGTCCTCCAGGGCGTGCACAGCGCGTGGACCGACCGCCGGGACGAGGTCACCGACGTCGC
The DNA here is from genome assembly GCF_001685355.1 of Streptomyces lincolnensis. Lineage (GTDB taxonomy): Bacteria > Actinomycetota > Actinomycetes > Streptomycetales > Streptomycetaceae > Streptomyces > Streptomyces lincolnensis. The sequence goes on from NZ_CP016438.1 coordinate 6,368,406, forward strand.
CGCGAAGATCGTGCGGGATCTGGCGGGGCGTGAGATCTCCTACGGCGACAGCCAGGCGCCCGGCGAGGAGCAGCTGGCCGCGGCCCTGCTCGGCCTGACGCGGGAGTACGACCCGCAGCGCGGCGGCTTCGCGGGGGCGCCGAAGTTCCCGCCGTCCATGGTGATCGAGTTCCTGCTGCGCCACCACGCCCGCACGGGCGCCGAGGGCGCGTTGCAGATGGCACGCGACACCTGTGAGCGGATGGCCCGCGGCGGCATCTACGACCAGCTCGGCGGCGGCTTCGCCCGCTACTCCGTGGACCGCGACTGGGTGGTGCCGCACTTCGAGAAGATGCTGTACGACAACGCCCTGCTGTGCCGGGTCTACGCCCATCTGTGGCGCTCCACGGGGTCGGACCTGGCCCGTCGGGTCGCTCTGGAGACCGCCGACTTCCTGGTCCGTGAACTGCGCACCGCCGAGGGCGGGTTCGCCTCCGCGCTGGACGCCGACAGCGACGACGGGACGGGCCGGCAGGTCGAGGGCGCCTACTACGTGTGGACGCCGGAACAGCTGACGGAGGTGCTCGGCGAGGCGGACGCCGAACTCGCCGTCCAGTACTTCGGTGTCACGGAGGAGGGCACCTTCGAGCACGGCTCCTCGGTGCTGCAACTGCCCCAGCAGGAGGGCGTGTTCGACGCGGAGAGGATCGACTCGGTCAAGGCGCGGCTGCTCGACGCGCGCGCGGCCCGTCCCGCCCCCGGCCGGGATGACAAGGTGGTCGCCGCCTGGAACGGTCTGGCGATCGCCGCGCTCGCCGAGACCGGCGCCTACTTCGACCGTCCGGACCTGGTGGAGGCCGCCGTGACGGCCGCCGACCTCCTCGTACGCCTGCATCTGGACGAGCAGGCGCGGCTCTCGCGTACCAGCAAGGACGGCCGGGCCGGTGCCAACGCGGGGGTGCTGGAGGACTACGCCGATGTCGCCGAGGGATTCCTCGCGCTGGCCTCGGTGACGGGTGAGGGCGTGTGGCTGGAATTCGCCGGCTTCCTCCTCGACCATGTCCTCGCGCGGTTCGCCGACCCGGAGTCGGGCGCGCTGCACGACACGGCGGCGGACGCCGAGCAGCTGATCCGCCGGCCGCAGGACCCCACCGACAACGCCACCCCGTCCGGCTGGACGGCCGCCGCGGGTGCCCTGCTGGGCTACGCGGCCCACACCGGTTCCGCACCGCACCGCGTCGCCGCCGAGAAGGCCCTCGGCGTGGTCAAGGCGCTCGGACCGCGGGTGCCCCGGTTCATCGGCTGGGGGCTGGCGGTCGCCGAGGCCTTCCTCGACGGGCCGCGGGAGGTCGCGATCGTGGGGCCGGGCCTGGACGACGAGGGCACCCGGGCCCTGCACCGCACGGCGCTGCTGGGCACCGCCCCGGGCGCGGTCGTCGCCGTGGGCACGCCCGGCGGCGACGAGTTCCCGCTGCTGGCAGACCGGCCGCTGAGCGCCGGTGAACCGACCGCCTACGTCTGCCGTAATTTCACTTGTGACGCTCCGACGACCGATGGGGACCGTCTGCGGACACAGTTGGGCGGTTGAAATACCGTTCTGAAACACACTATTTATCGGAACAGTCCCCGTCCTTCACACTTCCCCCCTAACGTCTGCACAGTAAAGTGGCGGGTGGGGAGCCCGCCGCTACCGGGGGGATTAGGTGATCCGGGGGGATCCGTTGCTGACTGCTGTCTTCGTCGCTGCCGTTTCGCTTGCTCTGTTCTGGATGGCGGCGTTCACCCTGTGGTGGCAGATGCACGCCTGGCGTACGCCGGAGGTGCTCGCCTCCACCCGCTTCAGCAGACCGGACGGTGGCGAGCACCTGTCCTTCTCGCTGCTGCTTCCGGCACGGCACGAGCAGGCGGTGCTCGATCACACCATCCGGCGCCTGCTGGAATCGAGCCACACGGACTTCGAGATCATCGTGATCGTCGGGCACGACGACCCGGAGACCACGGCGGTCGCCTGCGACGCCGCGGAGCGTGATCCCCGGGTGCGGGTCGTCGTCGACACGCACGAGCGGAAGAACAAGCCGAAGGCCATGAACACGGCGCTGCCGCACTGCCGCGGTGACGTCGTCGGGGTGTTCGACGCCGAGGACCAGGTCCATCCGGAGCTGCTCGCGCACGTCGACCACGCGTTCCGGACCACCGGCGCGGACGTCGTGCAGGGCGGCGTCCAGCTCATCAACTTCCACTCCAGCTGGTACAGCCTGCGCAACTGCCTGGAGTACTTCTTCTGGTTCCGCTCCCGGCTGCACCTGCACGCGCAGAAAGGGTTCATCCCGCTCGGCGGCAACACCGTCTTCGTCAAGACGGACGTGCTCAGGGAGGCCGAGGGCTGGGACCCCGACTGCCTCGCCGAGGACTGCGACCTCGGGGTGCGGCTGTCCAGCGTCGGCAAGAAGGTCGTCGTCGCCTACGACTCCGACATGGTGACCAAGGAGGAGACGCCCGGCTCGCTGATGTCGCTGCTCAAGCAGCGCACCCGCTGGAACCAGGGCTTCCTCCAGGTGTACCGCAAGAAGGACTGGAAGCAACTTCCCGGCTTCGGGCAGCGGTTGCTCGCCCGCTACACCCTCATGACGCCGTTCATGCAGGCCTTCACCGGTGTCATCATCCCGCTGAACGTGGTGATCGCGCTCTTCCTCGACGTGCCCGTGGGCATCGCCTTCATCACCTTCCTGCCGGCCGTGACCGCCCTGGTCACCTTCGTCTTCGAGATCGTCGGGCTGCACGACTTCGGCAAGCAGTACGGGCTCCGCGTCCGCTTCGTCCACTACCTCAAGCTCGTCGTGGGCGGCCCCTTCTACCAGGTGCTCCTCGCGGGGGCCGCCATTCGCGCCGTATGGCGTGAGCAGCGCGGCCGTACCGACTGGGAGCTCACGACCCATGTCGGCGCGCATCTCCCCACGGCCGAAGCGAACCGAGAGTTCCGAGAGGACGTCCCGGCGTGACCTCCACACTTCCCGCGGTGACCACCCCGAAGGTCCCCGCGCAGCGGCAGCCTGCACCCGAGACCGGTTCGGCCGGCCGAACGGTTCCGCCGACGCGACTGCGGTCCTCCCGCCTGGACCTCCTGCTGTGCGGAGTGCTCCTGGTGGCGATCCTCGTCGTCCAGGGCTGGAACATCGCCGACTACCCGACCCTCAGCGACGACGAGGGCACCTACCTCGCCCAGGCCTGGGCCGTCCAGGAGGGCAAGGGCCTCGCCCACTACACGTACTGGTACGACCACCCGCCCCTCGGCTGGATCCAGCTCGCCGTGCTGACCTGGATACCCTCGCTGATCAGCCCCGAGTCGATGACCGTCGGCTCGATGCGCGTGATGATGCTCGTGATCAGCGGAATCAGCGCGGTGCTGATCTACGTCCTGGGCCGCCGGCTCGCCCTGCCCCGCTGGGCCGCCGGGCTCGGCATGGTCCTGTTCGGGCTCTCGCCGCTCTCGGTGGTCCTCCAGCGCGAGATCTTCCTCGACAACATCGCGGTGATGTGGACGCTGCTCGCGTTCACCCTCGCCGCCTCCCCGAACCGCCATCTCTGGCACCACTTCGGCGCGGGCATCGCGGCCGCCACGGCCGTCCTGACCAAGGAGACGATGCTCGTCATCCTGCCCGCCCTGCTGGTCACGCTGTGGCGGCACAGCCACAAGGACACCCGGAAGTTCGCCGTCACCGGCGCCATCACGGCCTGCACGCTGATCGGCTTCGCCTACCCCCTCTTCGCCCTCCTCAAGGGCGAGCTGCTGCCCGGCGGCGGCCACGTCTCCCTGTGGGACGGCGTCAAGTACCAGATGACCCGGCCCGGTTCGGGCTTCATCCTCGACCAGGGCTCCGGCTCCTGGGGCGTCTTCCAGTCGTGGCTCTACTACGACCGCATCCTGCCGCTCGGCGGCCTGGCCGGCGCGCTCCTGCTCCTGGTCACCTGGCGCTGGTCGGTCACCGCCCGCGCGCTGGCCGGCCCGGCGGCGGCGGTCGCGATCCTCGCCGCGCTGGCCCTGCGCCCCAACGGCTACCTGCCCGCGATGTACGTCATCCAGGCGCTGCCCTTCCTCGCCCTGGTCCTCGCCGGCGGCACCGCGTCCGTCGCCCACGCCGTGCTGCGCAGGTGGCGGGCGGACGGGGAGAAACGGTTGGTCACCGGTGGGCGGTACGCCCTGGCCGCGGTCCTCGCGATCGCCGCCGGCGCCTATGTCGTACCGAAGTGGTACGACGGCGCCCGCACCGCCGTCACCGTCGACGCCAACGCCCCCTACAAGGCCGCCACCAAGTGGCTGAGCAGCGAAGTGGAGCACCCGGAGGACACGCGGGTACTCGTGGACGACGCGATGTGGCTGGACCTGGTGCACGCCGGGTACCGGCCCGGTCTCGGCGTCATCTGGTTCTACAAGGCCGACCTCGACCCGGCGGTGACGAAGACGATGCCGCGCGGCTGGAAGGACATCGACTACGTCGTCGCCTCGCCGACGGTCCGGCGCGACGCGGTCGACCTGCCCAACGTCAAGGCCGCCATCCAGCATTCGACACCGGTCGCCACCTTCGGCACCGGCGACGACCGGATCGAGATCCGCCAGGTCCAGACCGCCTCCGGAGGCGCACGATGACCCACGAGTACACGGTGCCCGGAGAGCTGGGCGAACCGGTCGTAGAGACCGCCGAAGTAGCGGAGCCCGGGGCCGTCACGATCGTCGTGCCGACCTTCAACGAGTCCGCCAACATCCGCCAACTGCTGCGCCAGATCACCGAGTCGGTGCCCTCGCGGCTGCCCTGTGAGGTCGTCTTCGTGGACGACTCCACCGACGACACCCCCCAGGTCATCCACGAGGCCGCCAAGGACTGCCCGTTCCCGGTGACCGTGCTGCACCGGGACGAGCCGGTCGGCGGGCTCGGCGGCGCGGTCGTCGAGGGCATGAAGGCGGCCACCTCGGAGTGGATCGTCGTCATGGACGGCGACTGCCAGCACCCGCCGTCCCTGGTACCGGAGTTGGTCGCCACCGGTGAACGCTCCAACGCCGGGCTCGTCGTCGCCTCCCGCTACATCAAGGGCGGCAGCCGGGCCGGGCTCGCGGGCAGCTACCGCGTCGCCGTCTCGCGCGGGGCGACCTGGCTGACCAAGGCGCTCTTCCCGCGCCGGCTGCATGGCATCAGCGACCCGATGAGCGGCTTCTTCGCGATCCGCCGCAGCGCCGTCACCGCCGAGGTGCTCCAGCCGCTCGGCTACAAGATCCTCCTCGAACTCGCCGTCCGCAGCCGTCCGCGCGGGGTGACCGAGATCCCGTTCGTCTTCCAGGACCGGTTCGCGGGCGAGTCCAAGTCGAGCGCGCAGGAGGGCCTGCGCTTCCTGCGCCATCTGGCCGGGCTGCGCACCGCCTCGCCGGTGGCCCGCATGGTCGGCTTCGGGCTGATCGGCGTGACCGGCTTCGTGCCGAACCTGCTCGCGCTGTGGATGCTGACCAGGGCCGGCCTGCACTACGTGCCCGCCGAGATCATCGCCAACCAGTTCGGTGTGGCCTGGAACTTCCTGCTCATCGAACATCTGCTGTTCCGCGACCGGCGCCGACACCGGCGCCTGTGGGACCGCATCGGCCGGTTCGGGTTGCTCGCCAACGCCGATCTCGTGCTGCGGATCCCGCTGATCGCGCTGTTCGTCCACCGGCTCGGGATGGGCGCGCTCTCCGCGACCGCGCTCGCCCTGGTGACGACCTTCGTCCTGCGCTTCGTGGGGACCGAGGCGTTGGTCTACCTCCCGCGCAGGGGGCGTGGGAGTGGTACCGCAGCAAGGAGAGCAGTGTGAGAAAGAAGAGCCGCCTGTACCGAAGAAGAACCGCGCTGGTCGGGGTGGGGGCCCTGACCGCCGGTCTCCTCCTCACCTCGCCCCAGTCCGCCTCCGCCGCCAACCTCGTCAAGAACCCCGGCTTCGAGACCGCCGGCACCGCCGACATGCCCGCCTGCTGGGAGAAGTCCGGCTGGGGCAACAACGACTTCAGCTTCACCACCACCTCCGACGCCCACTCCGGCTCCAAGGCCATGAAGGTCGAGCTGACCCGCCGGGTCGACGGCGACCGCAAGGCCCTGATCACCGAGTCGGCGGAGTGCGCGCCGGTGGTGGCGCCGGGCAAGCAGTACGACCTCGGCCTCTGGTACAAGTCGACCACGCCGGACGCCTCCCTCACGCTGTTCCGGCACGACGCCGCGGGCGGCTGGCAGTACTGGACCGACCTCAAGACCCTCCAGATGCAGGCCGGCTGGACACAGACAACGGTCCGCACACCCGAGGTCCCGGCCGGCACCGACCGCATCACCTGGGGCGTCTCCGTCTACGGCACGGGCTCGGCGACCACCGACGACTACACGATGGAACAGGTCGCCGACCCGGTCCCGGACCCGGAGTGCACGGGCACCGCCGAGCAGTGCGCCGACGGCAAGTGGGACGTGCTGGCCACGAAGAACCCGGTGCGCTCCATGCACTCGGTCGTCCTGCACAACGGCAAGGTGCTGCTGATCGCGGGCTCCGGCAACGACGAGGCCATGTTCAAGGCGGGCACCTTCACCTCCGCCGTGTACAACCCGGCCAACGGCAGCTACAAGATCATCCCCACGCCCAAGGACATGTTCTGCGCCGGGCACGTCCAGCTCCAGGACGGGCGGGTGCTGGTGATGAGCGGCAACAAGGGCTACCCGACGGCGGACGGCACGGTCGGCTACCAGGGGTACAAGGACTCGTACATCTTCGACCCCGTGACCGAGACCTACAGCAAGACCAACAACATGAACGACGGCCACTGGTACCCGTCGGCGACCGCCCTCGGCAACGGTGACGTCATCTCCTTCGGCGGTCTGAAGGAGGACTCCACCGGCTCGGTGACCGCCGAGCGGTGGTCGGACGCCGAGCAGCAGTGGCTGCCGACGTGGAAGGTCAACCAGACCTGGTCGTACTGGGGCCTGTACCCGTCGATGATCCTCATGCAGGACGGCCGCCTCTTCTACTCGGGCAGCCATGTCTTCGGCAACAACATCCCGGGCACCGGGTCGGCGATCTACGACTACGACGCCAACACCGTCACCCAGGTGCCGGGCCTCCAGAGGAAGGACGAGCGCGACCAGTCGGCGAGCGTGCTGCTGCCCCCGGCGCAGGACCAGAAGGTCCTCACCATCGGCGGCGGCAACATCGACTCCAACCCGGACGCCAACCGGCTGACCGACGTCATCGACCTCAAGGAGCCCAACCCGGCCTACGTGGCCGGTCCGCCGCTGCCGCAGGGCACGGTCGACCTCGGCAACGGCAAGGTCCCGCAGACCGGCGCCCAGGGCAAGATGTACGTCTCCGCCGTCCTGCTGCCCGACGGCAAGGTGCTGGAGACCGGCGGTGCGCTGCACAACCGCGCCAACCCGGTCTACGAGTCGTCGATCTACGACCCGGCCACGGGCACCTTCGACCCGGTGGCCGCCGACCCCGAGGCCCGCGGCTACCACTCGTCGTCGTTCCTGCTGCCCGACGGCCGGGTGATGTCGACCGGCGACAACCCGGGCAACGGCACCTGGAACCACAACGTGTCGATCTACACGCCGCCCTATCTCCTCAAGGGCGCGCGGCCCACGATCACGTCGGTCATCGACACCGAGTGGAACTACGGCGACACCCAGCGGATCACCGTCGACCGGCCCATCGCCAAGGCCGAGCTGATCCGCCCGGCCGCGGTCACGCACTCCTCGGACCCGAACCAGCGGTTCGTGGACCTGCCGCTGTCCGTGGACGGCAACAACATCGACCTGAACGTGACGAGCAACCCCAACCTGGCCCCGCCCGGCTGGTACATGCTCTTCGCGGTCGACGCCAACGGTGTCCCGTCGGTCGCCAAGTGGGTCCATCTGCAAGGTCCTTCGGCCCTGAGCGCGACGGACGCCTCCGCGCACGTCCACTCCTTCGCCGACTCCCCGGAAGGCACGTTCGCGGGGCCCGGCAAGAAGAAGACCTCCCAGAAGGTCAGCCCGACCGTCGCCGGCTGCGACCGGCACTACGGCTCGATCAACGTCTGCGTGCCCACCGCCTTCCCGGACGAGGTCAAGGCGACCACGGCCGCCCGCTGCGACTGGCTCAAGGCGAACGACTACGGCCGCCTGAAGGTCAACGGCAAGGACGACCCGCTGAAACTGGACCGCAACAGGGACGGGATCGCCTGCGGAAAGGGTGATGTGGCCAAGCGCTAGCCTCGCGGAGAACCGCTCGGGGCGCGCTCCACGACGGCCGCCGGCCGCTCGTGGAGCGCGCCCTGTCGGTTCAGGCCTTCCCGGGCAGACCGTGTTCCAGGACCGTCAGGGCGCGGTCGAGGAGGTCGCGGAGGTCGTCCCGGAAGTCGTTCTCGGCCCAGTGCAGGGAGGTCTCCGAGAGGCCGCCGATGAGACCCATCGTGTACACCCGCACCTCCAGGCTCTCCCGGTCCAGGCCGGTGCGCTCGGCGACGGCCTCGCTGAGCATCCGCCCGGTGACCGACATGCTCTCCAGCATCCGGGAGCGCACCGCGGGCACCTGGACCATGAGATGGGCCCGCAGCCGGGTGGCCTCGGCCTCCTCCGAGAGCGCGAGGTCGATGGCCTTGCGCATCACGTACCGCAGTGAGTCCATCCACGGCTCGTCCGCCGGCCGCGTGCGGAGCTCCTGGAGCAGGAACGGGTCGTACTCGTCCGTGAGGACGATGTCCTCCTTGGTGGGGAAGTAGCGGAAGACCGTGGACGGCGACACCTCGGCACGCTCGGCGATCTGCTCGACCGTGGTGGCGTCGTAGCCCTGCTCGCGGACCAGGGCGTAGGTCGCGTCGCGGATCGCCGTACGTGTCTTGATCTTCTTCCGCTCGCGAAGTCCCAGTTGGGGGGCGTCGGAGAGGGGGAAGGAGCGTGCCGGTGTCATGGGAGTCATTGTCGGGCATCGGCCTGCGCCCCAGCCATGTCCGGGGTGGCGGGGGTCTCGGTCGCGGGAGGTGTGCCCGGCAGGAAGGCCGCCGCGAGCAGCGCGGCGACCAGGGCGGCGATCCCGCACACCAGCAGCACGACGCCCATGCCGTGCACGTAGGCGCTGTTCGCGGAGGCCGCCAGGTCGGCCGAGCCGGTGCGCGCGGCCACGAGGTGGGCCGCGACCACCGACTCCCCGGCGGTGTCGGCGGCCCGCGCGGACAGACCGGTGACGTCGAGCCGGTCGCGGAACGTGGCGGCGAGCAGGCTGCCGAGCAGGGCGATACCGATCGCGCCGCCGACCTGACGCATGGTCATCATCAGTCCCGAGCCGCTGCCGGAGCGGTCGCGCGGGAGGGCGCCCAGGGCGCTGCTCATGGCGGGCATGAGCGAGAAGCCGAAGCCCAGTCCGGTGACCGAGAGCCACAGCGCGACGAATCCGTACCCGGAGTCCAGGGTGGTACGGCTGCCCAGCAGCCCGGCGAAGGCCAGCACCACCAGGCCGGCGCTCACCGTGGCCCGGCCGCCGAAGCGGGCGGCGACCGGTGGCGCGGTGCGCGAGGCGAGGAGGATGCCGCCCATCATCGGCAGCAGCCGCACGCCGGTGCCGAGGGCGTCGTTGCCGAGGACGGCCTGGAGGTAGGGCGGCAGCACGAACAGCAGGCCGGACAGGACGAACATCACCAGGGTCGCGGCGATCGTGTTGAACAGGAAGCCGCGGTGGGCGAGCAGGGTCATGTCGAGCATGGGGCGCTCGACCCGCCGTTCGCGCAGGACCAGCGCGGCGATCAGGGCGACGGCCGCGCCGAGCATGCCCAGGACCAGAGGGTCGCCCCAGCCCCGGGTGGGCGCCTCGATGATCGCGTAGACCAGGGCGCCCAGGCCGGTCGCGGTGAGCGCGGTGGAGAGGGTGTCGACCTTGGGGGAGGCGGGATCCCGGGTCTCGGGGAGCAGGAAGACGCAGGCGGCGATGCCGAGGGCGGCCATCGGGACGTTGACCAGGAAGACCGAGCCCCACCAGAAGTGGTCCAGCAGCCAGCCGCCGAGGATCGGGCCGAGCGGCAGGCCCAGCGCGGAGGCGGCGGAGACGATGCCGACGGCCTTGGTGCGCTCGTCGGGGCCGAAGAGCGTCGGCAGTACGGAGAGCGCGAGCGGGGTGACCAGGGCGGCGCCGACGCCCATGACCGCGCGGGCCGCGATGACCCAGTGCACGTCGTCGGCCAGGGCGCCCAGCAGGGAGGCGGCGAGGAAGACGCCGAGCCCGACGACCAGGATCCGCCGCCGTCCGAAGCGGTCGCCGAGCAGTCCCGCGGGGAGCATCAGGGCGGCGAAGACGACGACGTACGCGTCGGCCATCCACTGCTGCTCGCCGGTGCTCGCGCCGAGTTCGGCGGCCATCGTCGGCAGCGCCACGTTGAGGATCGTCGTGTCGAAGCCGAGCGTCAGCATGCTCGCGACGAGCGCGGCCAGGGCCCACCAGCGGCGGGGATCCGGAGTGAAAGTGTCCATGAAATGAGAGTAGCTCTCAAAAGGTAGCTACCGTCAATCGGTTTCGGCGCGCGAAAAAGGGCCACGGCTCTGAAGCCGTGGCCCTCGAACTCGAAGAGACGGGAAAGTGTTACCCGTGCTGGTACGCGACCATCGAGATTCCCACGTAGTGGGCGATGAACGCGGCCAGGGTGAGGGAGTGGAACACCTCGTGGAAGCCGAACCAGCGCGGGGAGGGGTTGGGCCGCTTGAGGGCGTAGATCACACCGCCCGCGCTGTAGAGCAGGCCGCCGACGATGACCAGGACCAGCACCGCGATGCCGCCGGTGCGCATGAAGTCGGGCAGGAAGAAGACGGCCGCCCAGCCCATCGCGATGTAGCAGGGGGTGTAGAGCCAGCGCGGGGCGCCCACCCAGAAGACCCGGAAGGCGATCCCGGCGAGCGCCGCGCCCCAGATGCCCCAGAGCAGCACCTCTCCCGTGGTCTCGGGCAGGAGCAGCATCGTCAGCGGGGTGTAGCTGCCGGCGATGATCAGGAAGATGTTGGCGTGATCCAGCCGCCGCAGGATGCCGTCCATGCGGGGGCTCCAGTCGCCGCGGTGGTACAGCGCGCTCACGCCGAACAGCAGGCAGGCGGTGAGGGCGAAGATCCCGCAGGCGATGCGGCCTCTGGAGGAGTCGGCGAGCGCGGTGAGCACCAGGCCCGCGATGAGTACGGCCGGAAACATGCCGAGGTGCAACCAGCCGCGGAGCTTGGGCTTGACCGGATGCGGCAGGGAGAGCGCGACGGGACCGCGGCCGGCGGCCGACGGGTCCCTAGGCGCGTCGTGGGCGGACGCAGTCATACGGGACATCGTACCTACGGAACCGTAAGTTACAGGTCAGTACGAACGCCTGACCGATGAAGAGTGGCCATCATCTCACGGTCACTTCCCCAAGAAACCGTCGGCTGAATCCCAAGTGAAGGCAAAGCGTCGGTTCTACACGTGGCGATCCTCACTCTGCTCACCTGTGCGGCCCTCTGGACAGATGGGCGGGCTCGTCGGATGATCAAATGAGTGCGGTCGGCACCGGATGAGCGGGCTACGAAGGCATCCGGGTCGCAGCCCCCACGGGGCAGACAACGACACAATCCCTCATTTAGGAGCAATCGTGGCGCGCGACATCGCGGCTCCCACCGTCATCCCCACCAACCACAAGGAACTGGTCTCGTGGGTGAACGAGATCGCAGAACTGACGCAACCGGACAGCGTGGTCTGGTGTGACGGATCCGAGGCCGAGTACGAGCGACTGTGCGAGGAGCTCGTGGCGAAGGGCACCTTCAAGAAGCTCGACCCGATCAAGCGCCCCAACTCGTACTACGCGGCCTCCGACCCGACCGATGTCGCCCGGGTCGAGGACCGGACCTTCATCTGCTCCGAGAAGGAGCAGGACGCGGGCCCGACGAACCACTGGAAGGCTCCCGGCGAGATGCGGGAGATCTTCCAGGGCACCAACGGGCAGGGCGGTGTCTTCCGCGGCTCGATGAAGGGCCGGACGATGTACGTCGTCCCGTTCTGCATGGGCCCGCTCGGCTCGGACCTCTCCGCGATCGGCGTCGAGATCACCGACTCCGCCTACGTCGCCGTGTCCATGCGCACCATGACCCGCATGGGCCAGCCGGTCCTGGACGAGCTGGGCTCCGACGGCTTCTTCGTGCGTGCCGTGCACACGCTCGGAGCGCCGCTGGAGGAGGGCCAGGCGGACATCCCCTGGCCGTGCAACAGCACCAAGTACATCTCGCACTTCCCGGAGACCCGCGAGATCTGGTCCTACGGCTCCGGCTACGGCGGCAACGCCCTGCTCGGCAAGAAGTGCTACGCCCTGCGCATCGCCTCGGTCATGGCCCGCGACGAGGGCTGGCTCGCCGAGCACATGCTCATCCTCAAACTCACGCCCCCGCAGGGTGAGTCCAAGTACGTCGCCGCCGCCTTCCCGAGCGCCTGCGGCAAGACCAACCTCGCCATGCTGGAGCCGACCACCCGCGGCTGGACGGTCGAGACCATCGGTGACGACATCGCGTGGATGCGGTTCGGCGAGGACGGCCGCCTGTACGCGATCAACCCCGAGGCCGGCTTCTTCGGCGTCGCGCCCGGCACCGGCGAGCACACCAACGCCAACGCGATGAAGACGCTGTGGGGCAACTCCGTCTTCACCAACGTGGCGCTGACCGACGACAACGACATCTGGTGGGAGGGCATGACGCAGGAGACTCCGGCCCACCTGACGGACTGGAAGGGCAACGACTGGACCCCGTCCTCCGGGACGCCGGCCGCCCACCCCAACGCCCGCTTCACCGTCCCCGCCTCGCAGTGCCCGATCATCGCGCCCGAGTGGGAGGACCCCAAGGGCGTGCCGATCTCCGCGATCCTCTTCGGCGGGCGGCGCGCGACCGCCGTACCGCTGGTGACGGAGTCCTTCGACTGGAACCACGGCGTCTTCCTGGGCGCCAACGTGGCCTCCGAGAAGACCGCCGCCGCCGAGGGCAAGGTCGGCGAGCTGCGCCGCGACCCCTTCGCCATGCTGCCGTTCTGCGGCTACAACATGGGCGACTACATGGGCCACTGGGTCGATGTCGCCAAGGGCAAGGACCAGTCGAAGCTCCCGAAGATCTACTACGTCAACTGGTTCCGCAAGAACGACGAGGGCAAGTTCGTCTGGCCCGGCTTCGGTGAGAACAGCCGCGTCCTGAAGTGGATCGTCGAGCGGCTGGAAGGCAGGGCGGAGGGCGTCGAGACGCCGATCGGCATCCTTCCGGCCAAGGGCGCCCTGGACACCGAGGGCCTCGAACTGGCCGAGTCCGACCTGGACTTCCTCCTCACCGTCGACAAGGAGGTCTGGCGTGAGGAGGCCGCGCTGGTTCCCGATCACCTGAACACGTTCGGCGATCACACGCCGAAGGAGCTGTGGGACGAGTACCGGGCGTTGGTGGCTCGGCTGGGCTAGTCCCCCTTGATCTGCCGCGGTCGGCTCCGATCGTGCCCTGACCAGCTACATCGTCACGGCCGGCCGCGGTGGTAGTCGGCGAGGCCGCGTACAACGGCGTGCGTGGCTCTGGGCCCGTCGTCACGTGTCTCCGTCTGCCCCGACGGGGGTGGTGACGACGGGCCTTCGCCATGTGGGTCTCGGTGGTATGCCGGGTGCGGGTCGTTTGTGGCTGGTCGCGCCCACGCGGCGGAGCCGCAAATTGACACAGCCCCGCGCCCCTTAAGTTGGTCAGCCTGAGCGTTCCTCCAAGTAGCGGGTGTGGGTTTCCTGCCGTCTTGCCTCTGTCTCGCGCAACGCGGCGGCCAGCCGGTCCGCCTCCTCGTGCAGCAGCGTCAGCTGGCGCTCCAGGTGGCGTTCCGGGGGTTCCGTGCCCGGGGTCATCCGGGTCCACCAGCGGGTGCGTACGAAGGTGTCGACGGCCTCGGGGATGTCGTGCCGGATGGAGCGGGAGAGGGTGTGGACGCCCTCCGGGTCCTGGGCGAGGACCTCGCTCACCCAGCCGGGGTCGAGCAGGGCGGCCAGCAGCTCGGTCAGTTCGGTGAGGCGGCCGGACGCGGCGGGGGGCAGGTCGACGTCCGTGAGGTAGCCGCCGAGCTTCTCGAAGTCGTCCCGCAGGGCCTCCAGCTGGGCCGAGGGGTCGGGGAAGTCCGGGAGGGACGGCCGCTCCGGAGGGGCGATCAGCGCACCCGCGCCGTACAGGCCCGCCACGACCACCGGCCAGTACGGTCCGGCCACACCCGTGAAGGTGAGGGCCAGTCCCACCAGGCCGCACGCGCTGCCCGCGATGTTCTTGCGGGACTCCAGGTAGCCGACGTACTCACTGATAGCCACGGATCTCCTCGAAGGCGCCGTCCAGGGTGCCCTGCCGGGCGTCGAAGAGGCGGCCGCCGGTCAGGTCGGCGATGTGCTCCAGTTCGGAGCGGTCGGAGTCGCCGAAGAGGATGGGGAAGACGGGGATGTGACGGCGGTCGGTCCCGAGCCCGGCGTAGAAGGCGTCGAAGTCCTTCGCCTCCGCGCCGGCGGTGTTCTCGCCGTCCGTCATCAGCACGATCGAGGTGAAGGTGTCGCGATCGGTGCCCAGATGGTCGTAGGCCTTCTCCAGGGACGTGTAGATCGCGGTGTCGCCCCGGGCGGTGAGCGCCCCGGTGTCCGCCCGGATGGCGTCGAGGCCCGAGCGGGGGTCGGCCGGGTCGACCACGTGGGTCCGTACGCTCTTCACCTGTGAGCCGAACGGCATCAGCGTGACCTCCTCGCGGTCCCGGAAGTCCCCGGTGAGGTCGGTGAGCGCGGCCTTGAGGCGGGCCAGGCGGTCGCCCTTCATGGAGCCCGAGGTGTCGAGGACGTAGACCGTGCGGGAGGGGCGGCGCAGTTCGTTCTCGTACGAGTCGAGGAGGCCGTCGGCGACGGAACGGCTGCCGGGGAAGGGGAGTTCGCGGCGGCGGGTGGTGTCGAGGCCGGGCGCCGGGGCGACGGAGGCGACGACCGGGCGGCGGTGCGTGCGGTCGGTGATCAGCCGCTGGACCGGCTCCGAGCGCAGGGCCTCGGCGAGCCGGCGGACGTCCTCGCGGGTCGCGGCGCCGGTGGCCGCGAGGGAGGAGAGCGGATAGTCGGCGGTGACGACGCCGTCGCGGGGGCGGATCACGGTCAGGCCCGGGATGCCCTTGAGGACGGACTCGTAGTTGAGCAGGGCGTCGACGGTGCCGCGCCGCTGGTAGGCCGTGGCCAGCCAGCCCGAGGAGCCCGAGGTCAGCTGCTGCCCCTGGAAGAACTCCTTCAGCCGGGGCGTGGCCTTGGTGACGTCGGCGTCCGTGAGCGCGGACTGGGCGCCGGAGAGCGCGGAGGCGACGGAGACCAGGGTGGCGAACCCGGAGTTCGAGCGGGCCGGGTCGGTCATGCCGTAGGTCAGCTTCCCGTCCCGGACCGCCTGCTCGACCTGGGCCCAGGTGACGTCCTGGGGCTTCCAGCCGAGCTCGCGGACGGTGGCCTGCCTGACCCCGACCGCGACCGGGCTCGACATGACCGGCGTCTCGGAGACCACCTTGCGGGCCGCTTCGGGACGCAGCCGCAGATAGTCGTTGGACGCCAGCCACAGCGCGTCGTAGCGCTTGTCCGCGGCACCCTCGGTCAGCAGGTCCACGGCGTCCAGGGTGCCCATGTAGGTGGGCCGGACCTTGATGCCGGTGTCCTTCTCGACCCGGTCGAGGACCGGGGCCATGTCGCCGAGCTCGCTGGAGGCGAGGACCCGCAGGGTGCCGGCTTCGGGGGTGGCCGGGTCGTCCCTCCTCTCCTGCGCGCTGCACGCGGTGAGGAGGGCGGCCAGGGCCAGGAGGAGGACCGGGATGCGCCTCACGCGAGCCCTCCTTCCATCGCGCCCCGCGACCGGCTGCGCTCCAAATACGCGCCCGCGTGCTGGAGTTCGGCGGTCAGGGACTCCACCGTCGACGCCATCGCCTCGGTCGCCTGGACCTTGTACGTGTCGATCGTGTCGAGGGTCCGGTAGATCTGCTGGAACGCCGAGCGCAGGGTCTCCGCCCCCACGGCCGGGTCGGCGGCGATCCGCTGGATCTCCCCGCTCTGCGTGGCGAGCATCTCCGCGTTGCCCCGGATGAGGTCCTCGGTCGTCCCGCGCAGCGCGTTGACCTGCTCGACGACCTTCTTCTGGTGGTCGAGCGCGGAGGCCAGCATCACGGAGATCCGCAGGGCCGACACGGTGGTCGTGGCCGCCCGGTCGACGCCCTTGATCAGCTCCTCGTTGTTGCGTCGTACGACGTCCATGGCGAGGTAGCCCTGGGCGCACACCGCGAGCTGGGTGAGCAGGTCCTGGTGCTTCTGGCGGACCGGGAAGAGGACGTCGGCGCGCAGCCCGTCGGCCTCCTGGGGGTCCGTGACGGCGGCGACGTGCTCCTCGACGGCCGTGTCCAGGGCCTCGGTGAGCACGACGTACTCCTGGAGCTTGCCCATGGTCTCCCACAGGCGGACCCGCTCGGTCTGCAACGCGGCGTTGTCGCGGCGCAGTTCGTCCTGGCCGCCGCGCAGCGAGCCCACGATCTTGTTCAACGTGCCCTGCGCGGTGGCGTACTTGGCCATGTGGTCGCGCAGCTTGTTGCCGCCCGGCAGCCGGGACAGGAACCTGCGCCCCTTGGCGGCGGGCAGGTCGCGCGGGTCCAGGTCCTCGACCACGCGCCGCAGTTCGACGAGCGATCCGGCCACCTGGGACTGGGCGTCACCGCCGTTGGACGGCAGGCTCCGCACGGTCCGCTCCAGCATGCGGTTGGACTGCGCGGCGGCGCTGCGCATCTCCCCGGCGCCGAGGGCGGTGATCTCCCCGACCTTCCCCGCGAACTCGGGGGAGCGGGCGTCCAGGGCGGCGAGGCCCTCGACGTAGGCGGCTGCCTTCCGGGCCATGTCGGTACGGACGGTGTCGTCGACGGGGACGAGCCCGCCGGCCTTCTCCCGGGGCACGGCCGTGACGGCCTCGGGCGGGGTCAGGACAAAGGTGTCGTCGGTCATGTGCGGTTCCCCCGTGGTCATCCGCGCGCCCGGCGCGCCATCTCGTGCAGCACCTCGGAGGTGGGCACGGGCGCCTGCCGGATGCCGGTCAGCTTCTGGTTGAGGTATTCGGCGTGGGCCGCCGTGGCCCGGGTGAACTCGGCGGCCGAGCCCTGCGGCCGGAACCCGTGCCGGACGGCCAGCTCACGCAGGCCCGGGTCGGTGCTCAGCAGTTCGCCGAGAGCGCGGCCGTCGTCCGTCAGCGGTACGACCGTGTGGTCGCTGTTGGCGGTGGTGTCCGGGTAGAGGACGACGAGGTCGTCGACGCTCTTCTGCTCGGAGAGCAGCGCGGCGACCTGGGACTCGTAGACCAGGACCAGGGGATTGCCGGCGCCGCTGACGAAGTCCCGGAAGGTCGCGTCCGTGCTGGACTGCTGGGCGCCCTGGACGGTGACCAGCTTGCGCAT
This sequence comes from Streptomyces lincolnensis, assembly GCF_001685355.1. Lineage (GTDB taxonomy): Bacteria > Actinomycetota > Actinomycetes > Streptomycetales > Streptomycetaceae > Streptomyces > Streptomyces lincolnensis. The sequence continues at coordinate 6,385,842 of NZ_CP016438.1, forward strand.
CAGGGGCGCGGTGCGGTCGACGTCGGCGTCACTCGCGGCCACCTTGCCGCCGGCGGCGACGTAGGAGGCGGCGGCGAGATAGAGGGCGCCGGAGTTGGAGGACTCCGGGTCGGTGCTGGCGAGATAGAGGGTGCCGGTCAACTCCCCGTACTTGTCCGCCCCCGTGAGCTGCTGCCAGGTCCGGTCCTCGGCGGCGGCGTCGAGGTAGGCGGCCATCTTCAGGGTGCCGCGGTGCTTCTCCAGCGCCGCGAGCCCGTTCGCGGCCAGTACCTCGGCGGCGCCCCGGTGGGCCACGACGACGAGCGGCGAGTAGAAGGGCACCGGCAGCGGCTGCCGGGCCTTGTACTTCGCGGCCAGCTCGTCGGCCGGTGCCTGACTGGACGGGAAGGCGAGGTCGTACCCCTTGAGGTCCAGCCCTTCCATGGCCCAGGACCCGGAGGTCTCGGCCTTCACGGTGTAGCCCTTGGTGGCCAGGGCCTTCACCACATCCGGATCGCCGAAGAACTCCGCCTTCTCCGATCCGATCACCGCACGCACGGTCTTCGTTGCCGTGCCCGTGTCCCCGTTGTCCCGGCCCGCCGCGACGGCTACCACCACGCCACCGATCAGCAGAACCGCGAGGACGATTCCCACGATTCGTCTCACACAGGGGAGGTTCCTCCCGGAACCCAACATTCCCCACTGAGAAGGATGAACGGGCGGTGACATACCGGCCCCGGCACTGCAACGGCCCCGATAGGGGCGCGGGGAACTGCGCGATCAGCCACAACGGACCCGCACCCGCAAGACGGCACAGCGCCCTACGGCGATTAGGCGCCCCCGGCTCAAGCCAACGCAGCGCTCCGCGCAGCGGAATGCGCATCCATACGCTCGGCGGCCAGGATCGCCACCGCCGTGTCGGCACGCGACGCGGCGACCACCAGCGCCCGCCCCGCGAGAGCATGCGCCCGCTCGTGCAGCGCCGCACTGTCACCCGTGCCGGAGGCGACCGCGCGGACCGGCGTACCGCCGCCCCGCAAGCGCGTCACCTGCTCGGCGAGCCGCTCGGCGGCGGCGTCGAGGTCCTCGGCCGGCTGGAGCGAGCGCAGCGCGTCCGTGACGGCGAGCAGTGCGGAGAGGTGGCCCGCGAGCTGGATGTCCAGCTCTTCCTCGCGGGAGCGGTGGGGGAAGTCGGAGGGGGTGCCGGCCATCGTGCTGTGGACCGACTTGGTGCGGATCGGCTCGTACATGGGATGGCCTCCTGTGCAGTCAGGAAGCCATCTTAGCTTAGATTCCGTCTAAAGTTGAGCGGAGCCAAAAGATCTACGGCTGTCCGTAACCGTCCAGGAAGTTCCCGATCCGGGTGATCGCCGACCGCAGATCCCGGGCCGTCGGCAGGGTCACCACCCGGAAGTGGTCCGGCTCGGGCCAGTTGAAGCCACTGCCCTGGACGACCATGATCTTCTCCTGCCGGAGCAGGTCCAGGACCATCTGCCGGTCGTCCTTGATCTTGAAGACCTTCGGATCGAGGCGCGGGAAGAGATACAGCGCCCCCTTCGGCTTCACACAGCTCACGCCCGGGATCTGGGTCAGCAGGTCGTAGGCCACGTCCCGCTGCTCCCGCAGCCGTCCGCCCGGCAGGACGAGGTCGTTGATGGTCTGCCGTCCGCTGAGCGCGGCCACCACCCCGTGCTGGCCCGGCATGTTCGCGCACAGACGCATGTTCGCCAGGATCGTCAGACCCTCGATGTAGGAGTCGGCGTGCGCGCGCGGACCGGAGATCGCCATCCAGCCGACCCGGTAACCGGCGACGCGGTACGCCTTGGACATGCCGTTGAAGGTGAGGGTCAGCAGGTCCGGGGCGACCTTGGCGGTCGGTGTGTGCGTGGCCTCGTCGTAGAGGATCTTGTCGTAGATCTCGTCGGAGCAGACGAGCAGGTTGTGCCGGCGCGCGATGTCGGTGAGGCCCCGCAGCATCGCCTCGTCGTACACGGCCCCCGTCGGGTTGTTGGGGTTGATGATGACGAGCGCCTTGGTGCGGTCGGTGACCTTGCGCTCGATGTCGGCGAGGTCGGGCATCCAGTCGGACTGCTCGTCGCAGCGGTAGTGGACGGCGGTGCCGCCGGACAGCGAGACGGCCGCGGTCCACAGCGGGTAGTCGGGGGCCGGTACGAGGACCTCGTCGCCGTCGTCCAGCAGGCCCTGCATGGCCATCACGATCAGCTCGGAGACGCCGTTGCCGATGAAGACGTGCTCGACGTCCGTCTCGATGCCGAGGGTCTGGTTGTGCATGACGACCGCCCGGCGCGCCGCCAGCAGGCCCTTCGCATCGCCGTAGCCATGGGCCGTCGAGACGTTGCGGAGGATGTCCTCCAGGATCTCCGGCGGACACTCGAACCCGAACGCCGCCGGGTTGCCCGTGTTCAGCTTGAGGATGCGGTGCCCCGCCGCTTCCAGGCGCATCGCCTCCTCGAGAACCGGGCCCCGGATCTCGTAACAGACGTTGGCGAGCTTGGTCGACTGGATCACCTGCATGTCTGGGAGCTTACGGCGGGGTAACGCCGGGTGGGTCGTGTTTTCCGCCACGTGAGACGCGCGGTGCGGGGCGTTGTCGTCGGCGTTTGTCCCGCGAGCCCCTCCCTTGTCTAGAATTCGCCGCCATGTCGAGGCCAGGTGAGCACGGAAACGGGACGGAGCCCCAGGGGGCGCCGAACGTGTACCACCCGAGGGGCGGGGTGACACCCGCCTACGAGACGTACGCGGATCCGGCGGCCGCGCACGGCTGGCAGAACACCTACGACGAGACGGCCGAGTTGCCCCAGGTGGCCGACGGTCCGGCCCCGCCCGCGGCGCCGCCGGAACACCGTGTCGCCTCCCACGGGCGCGGCCACCGCAAGCGCCGCGGCGCGGGCGCCGGGCGCTCACGCCGGGTGGCGGTCGCCGCGGGCGTGGCCGGCACGGTGTCCGCTGCCGTGCTGATCGCCTGGTTCTCCTTTTCCGGCTCGCCCGGTGGCGCACCGGGCGAGCACGACCGCAGGACTCCGGCGGCGGGCGACACCGCGACGGCCCCGGATCCGGCCACCTCCACGGACCCGGGCTCCGGCGACCGCCCGTCGGACGGCTCCGGTCCCGCGGCACCCACCACCGCCGGTACGCCGTCGACGAGCCCGGCGGCCCCGACGACCGCCCCGGCCGCCGAGGGCGGCACAAAGCCCCCCTCGCCCGATCCGACCCCCACCACGTCGCAGACCCCCACCGACTCGGCCCCCGGCAACTCGGACGCCAGGCCGGGACGGGGTCAGGGCGCCAGCAAGGGCCCCAGGTAGCGGACGGGCCCGGCAGGGCGGCCGAGCCGGACGGGCGGAAATCCGCCAAGCCCGGGCCTGAAACAGCTCCTTGTCCCCGGATGCCCCTCGGTTCACAATGCGCATGACAAAAAACGAGTGGCCGGAAGATCTCCGGTCACTCTCGTCATGCAGAGGGGACCCCCACATGAAGAAGCCTCTCGTCGCCGCGCTCTTCGCCCTGGTGATCACCGGGGCGGGCGCGGCGCCCGCCGTCGCGGCGCCCGCCGAGGACAGAGCCGCCCTCGCCGAGGACAGAGCGGCCCCCGCCGTCCAGGCCGTCACCTTCGCCGGCACCGTCTCGCTCAGCAACTGCTCCGGGTCCGTCGTCCGCTTCCCGGCGTCGGAGGACGACGACCCGGCGATGGTGATGTCGAACGGCCACTGCCTGGAGACCGGCTTTCCGCCGGCCGGTACGGTCGTCGTGGACCGGGCCTCCAGTCGTACCTTCGGGCTGCTGAACTCCGCGGGGACCCGGCTCGGGACCCTGCGGGCCAGCAAGATCGCCTACGGGACGATGACCGACACGGACGTGGCGCTGTACCAGCTCACCACCACGTACGCGCAGATCAAGAGCTCGTACGGCATCACCGCGCTCACCCTGAACGACACCCGCCCGGCCGCCGGCAGCGCCATCACGGTCGTCTCCGGCTACTGGAAGCGGACGTACGCCTGCAACGTCGACGGCTTCGCCTACCGGCTCAAGGAAGGCGCGTGGACCTGGAAGGACTCGGTCCGCTACACCTCCGCCTGCCAGACCATCGGCGGCACCTCGGGCTCGCCCGTCATCGACAACGCCACCGGCAAGGTCGTCGCCGTCAACAACACCGGCAACGAGGACGGCGGCCGCTGCACCGACAACAACCCCTGCGAGGTGAGCGAGAGCGGCACCGTCACCGTCCGCCAGGGCATCAACTACGCCCAGCAGACCTACCAGATCCCGGCCTGCTTCGGCCTCGACAACAAGCTGGACCTGAGCAGGAGCGGCTGCACCCTGCCCAAGCCGTAGCGGACGGAGGGGGCTACTCGGTCCTGCGGACCGCTCGTCCCGCCAGTACGTCCGTCCGGCGGCCCTCCTCGATGACGAAACGGCCGTCGACCAGGACGTACGGGATTCCCGTCGGCAGCACCCGGGGGTTGTCGAAGGTCGACCCGGCGGCCACCGTCGCCGGGTCGAAGAGGACCAGGTCGGCCTTGTAGCCCTCGCGGACCAGCCCGCGGTCCGGCAGTCGCAGCCGGGCCGCGGGGCGCGAGGTGAGGTGGGCGACGCATTCCTCCAGGGAGAGCACGCCCAACTCCCGTACGTACCGGCCGAGATACCGCGGGAAGGTGCCGTAGGCCCGCGGATGCGGCTTGCCGCCCCGGAGGATGCCGTCGGAGCCGCCCGTGTGGACGCGGTGGCGCATGATCGTGCGGACGTTCTCCTCGTGGCCCACGTGCTGGAGGATCGTCGGGCCGAGCCGGTCCTCCAGCAGGAGCCGGCGCGCGGTCACCCACGGCTCCTCGCCGCGCAGGTCGGCGGACTCCTGGACGGTCCGGCCGACGAAGTCCGCGAGCGCCGGGTCGCTCACCCCCGAGATCTCGATCGTGTCCCACTCGATGGGCACGCCGTGGCAGCCGTCCGCCCCGATCACCTCCATGTGGTGCCGGACACGGGCCGCGGTCTCCTCGTCGGCCAGCCGCCCGAGGACCGCCTCCGGACCGCCCTCGCTCGCCCAGCTCGGCAGCATCGCCACCAGGGTGGTGCAGCCGGGCGTGTAGGGGTACGTGTCGAGACTGATGTCGGCACCCCCGTCCAGCGCCTCGTCCAGCAGCGCCAGCAGCTGCGGCGCCCGGCCCTCGTTCACACCGAAGTTCATGGTGGCGTGGGCGAGATGGAGCGCGCAGCCCGCCTCCCGCGTGAGGGCCACCATCTCCTCGTACGCCTCCAGCGCGCCCGCCCCGTACGAGCGGTGGTGCGGGCAGTAGTAGCCGTCGTACGACGCCACCACCCGGCACAGCTCGGTCAGTTCGGCGTCCTTGGCGTACATGCCCGGCGTGTAGGTCAGACCCGAGGACATGCCGACGGCGCCCTGCTCCAGGCCCTCGGCGACCAGTTGCCGCATCCGGTCCAGCTCCCGGGGCGTCGCCTCCCGGTCCTGCCAGCCGACGACGAGGGCGCGGACCGTGCCCTGCGGCACGAGATAGGCCGCGTTCACGGCGATCCCGCGGTCGAGCCGGTCGAGGTACTCGCCCACCGACCGCCAGTCGATGTCGATGTCGTCGCCGTAGCCGTTCCAGCCGGTGATGGCCCGGCGGACCTCCTCCAGCGTGCGGTCGTCGACCGGCGCGTACGACAGCCCGTCCTGGCCGAGCACTTCGAGCGTCACGCCCTGCGCGGCCTTGGCGCTGTGGTCGGGGTCGCGGAGCAGAGCGAGGTCGCTGTGGGCGTGCATGTCGATGAAGCCGGGGGAGAGGACGAGCCCTTCGGCGTCCAGCTCCCGGCGGGCCTTCGGCCGTTGACAGCCGGCCGCCGCGGCCTCCTGGACGATCGACACGATCCGACCGTGGTCGATCACCACATCGGCTCGGTACGACGGACCGCCCGAGCCGTCCACGACGTCCGCGTCCCGGATGACGAGCTCTTCCACGCCGGACCTCCTAGAAGAACGTACGGATGTAGTCGACGACCGTGCCGTCCGCCTCCGCGACCGGGATCAGCTGCCACTTGTCGAAGGACGTGCACGGGTGGGACAGCCCGAGGCCGACCCAGTCGCCGACCTCCAGCTCCGCCTCCGGCGCGGTCCGCAGCCAGGCGTGCTGGTCGGACAGGCCCGTCACCTCGATCCCGGCGGCCGGGCGCTCGACACCGTCCCGGCGGACCACCTGGGCGAAGGGCAGGTCGAGGTCGTAGGCCGCGTCCCGCTTGCCGGCGTTGGTGAAGGCCTGCTCGGGGGAGGGCCGGGAGACGACCTGGGTCCACAGACGGAAGGCGGGCTCCAGGGCACCTTCCTCCGGGACCCGGTTGAAGGGCGTGATCTTGCGGTAGTGGCCGTCGTCGTGCGAGACGTAGGCACCCGAGCGCAGCAGCTTCAGTACGGGCGCGGACAGGCCGGGGATCTCCGCGAAGACGTCGGCCACCGCGTCGAACCAGGCGCTGCCGCCGGCGCTGACGACGATCTCGTCCGCCTGGGCGAACCGCCCGGCCTTGTCGAAGTCGACGGCCAGCGCGACCAGCCGCCGCAGCCAGGCGTGCACCCGCTCCGGTGTGGCCTGCGGCACCTCGCCCTCGTACCCCGCGACCCCCACCAGCCGCAGGGTCCGGGTGTCCGCCACGGCGTCCGCGACCGCCGCGCACTCCGCCTCCGTACGGACGCCGGTGCGGGCGCCCTCACCGGCGGCCAGCTCGACCACGACGTCCAGGGGGCGCTTCGCCCCGCGCAGGGCCGCGTCCATGAGGGCGACGCCGCGCACGGAGTCGACGTAACAGACGAGACGGAAGGACGGGTCGGCGTCGAGCTCGGCGGAGATCCAGCGCAGGGCCGCCGCGTCGACCAGCTCGTTGGCGAGGAAGACCCGGCGTACGCCGAAGGCCCGCGCCACCCGCACCTGGTGCGGCACGGCGAGAGTGATGCCCCACGCCCCGCGGTCGGTCTGCCGCTGGAACAGCTGCGGGGCCATGGAGGTCTTGCCGTGCGGGGCGAAGGCGAGGCCGTGCCGGGTCGCGTACGTCTCCATCAGCGCGAGGTTGTGCTCCAGGCGCTCGGCGGACAGCGCGAGGACGGGGGTGGCGAAACCGCCGGTGAAGAGATTGCGGCGCTGGGCGGCCAGCTCGCCGACGGTGAGGCCGTCGGCGTCCGGGGGGAGGCCCTTGAAGCGGTGGTCCACGCGTTCCTCGGCCAGGCGGTCGAGCGCTTCGGCACTCATGGAGCCTCCCTGATCTGATGGGTTGCATTCTCTGCAACGCTCATTGCGTATATCGCTTACCGCTGTCTAACATCTCGGCCAACGCGGGGTCAACGGAGCCGCCGCCCCCGCACACACCGAGGAGCTACGACGATCGTGACCGTCACCGGACCTTGCAATGCCCCCGACGTCGTGGACGTCGTCGCGCTCGGCGAGTCCATGGTCACCTTCCTCCCCTCCCGGCCCGGCCGCCTCGCCGACGTCCCCTCCTTCGAGCGGGGGATCGGGGGCGCGGAGTCCAACGTGGCGTGTGGGCTGGCCGCCGCCGGGCACACGGTGCGGTGGGTCAGCCGGGTGGGCGGTGACGGGTTCGGGGATCACCTGGTCGAGACGATCGGAGGGTGGGGCGTCGACGTGACGTCCGTACGGCGTGATCCGAAGCGCCCGACGGGCCTGTACTTCCGTACGGCGGGGGACCGGGCCACGGACGCCCACGAGGTGGCGTACTACCGGGCGGGGTCGGCGGCCTCGGCGATGTCCGTGGAGAACCTGGACATGGCGGCCGTGCGCGCGGGCCGGGTCGTGCATCTGTCGGGGATCACGGCGGCGCTGTCCGCCGACTGCCTGGACCTCCTCCGCGCGCTGACGGCCTCCCGCCCGGAACGCCCCCTCGTCTCCTTCGACGTCAACCACCGGGCCGGCCTGTGGCGGGATGCCGAGGGGCCGCGGGTCCTCCTGGACCTGGCCCGCGGCGCCGACATCGTGTTCGTGGGAGAGGACGAGGCGGAGGAGGCGTGGGGGGTGACCGGGGGCCCGGCGGCGATCCGGGAGATGCTGCCGGAGCCGTCCGTCGTGGTGGTGAAGCAGGGGGCGAGGGGAGCGACCGCGTTCACCGGCGTCCCGCCCGCCTTCGTCCCCGCCCTCCACGTCACCCCCGTGGCGGCCGTCGGCGCCGGCGACGCCTTCGCCGCCGGCTTCCTGTCCGCCACCCTCCGGGGCCTGCCCCTGAAGGACCGCCTGCGCCACGGCCACCTCCACGCCGCGGCCACCCTCACCGCACCCGGCGACCTCGCCCCGCCCCCCGCCCGCGACCACGCCGACCGTCTGGCGGCCCTGGACGACACCGCGTGGGGGAGACTTCGACTCGGCCCCGGCTGGACAGCAGCCGCGCACCGGGCCGAGGAGGAGGTACACACCCCATGAGCCAGACCGTCGACCGCGCGCTGAGCATCCTGCCGCTGCTCGCCGAGGGCCCCGCCGACCTGGGCCAGGTCGCCGACCGCCTCGGCGTCCACAAGTCCACGGCCCTGCGCCTCCTCCGCACGCTGCACGAGCACGGCCTGGTCTACCGCCAGTCCGACCAGCGCTACCGCCTCGGCGCCCGCCTGATCGCGCTGGCCCAGGAGGCGATGGAGAACCTCGACATCCGCGAGATCGCCCACCCCCACCTGGCCCGCCTGAACGAACAGTGCGGCCACACCGTCCACCTCGCGGTCTACGAGGAGGACGAGGTCCTCTACATCGACAAGGTGGAGAGCCGCTACCCGGTCCGGATGTACTCGCGGATCGGCAAGCCCGTCGCCATCACCGTCGCGGCCGTGGCGAAACTCCTCCTGGCCGACCTGCCGGAGGCCGAACGCCGGGCCCTCGCCGACAAGCTCGACTACCCCCTGTACACGGCCCGTTCGACCCCCAACGCCGCTGCCTTCCTCAAGGAGCTGGAGCGGGTGCGCGAACAGGGCTGGGCCACCGACCTCGGCGGCCACGAGGAGTCCATCAACTGCGTCGCCGCACCGATCCGCGGCGCCGACGGCAGGGTCGTGGCCGCGATGTCGGTCTCCGCGCCCAACGTCGTCGTCACCGCCGACGAACTCCTCACCCTGCTCCCGCTGGTCCGCCGCACCGCGGACACGATCAGCGGGGAGTACTCCGGCAAGACCCCCGTCAAGGAAGTCACCCCATGACCGAGAAGATCGCGCTCACCCCCAAGACCCACACCACCCCGCCCGCGAAGTTCTCGCACGGCGTGAAGAAGGGGAACATCCTCCAAGTCGCCGGTCAGGTCGGTTTCCTCCCCGCCGAGGAGGGCAAGCCGCCCACGCCCGCCGGCCCCACCCTGCGCGAGCAGACCCTCCAGACCCTCGCCAACGTCAAGGCGATCCTCGAAGAGGGCGGCGCGAGCTGGGACGACGTGATGATGATCCGCGTCTACCTGACCGACGTGGACCACTTCGCCGAGATGAACGGCATCTACAACACCTACTTCGAGGAGCAGGGCCTCACCGCGCCCCCGGCCGCCCGCACGACGGTCTACGTCGGCCTGCCCGCCGGACTCCTCATCGAGATCGACGCGCTCGCCGTCCTCGGCTGACGCGCAGCCGACACCTCCTCAACTCCCGCACGTCGTACCCGGCACGGCACCTCACGGGGTGCCGTGCCGCGCTCCCCCCTGCCCGAAAGCCCCATGCACTTACGGTACTTACGCAGAGGACCCCCTCATGTCCCTTCCGCTCGCGGCGACCGCCCCCGCCGAGACCCCACCCCACACCGGAGGCCTGCTCCTCTGGATCGACGGCACCGCAGGGCTGCTGACGGTCGCCGCCATCGGTATCGCCCTGCTGCTCTTCCTGATCATCAAGGCCCGTCTCCAGCCCTTCGTCGCCCTCCTGGCCGTCTCCATAGCCGTCGGCCTGCTCGCCGGTCTGTCGGTCACCGAACTCTTCGGCACGGTCCAGCGCTCGGACGCCGTCTCCACCATCGAGTCCGGCATGGGCGGCATCCTCGGCCATGTCGCGATCATCATCGGCCTGGGCACCATGCTCGGTGCGATCCTCGAAGTCAGCGGCGGCGCCGAGGTGCTGGCGTCCAGACTGCTCGGGGTGTTCGGCGAGAAGCGGGCACCCCTCGCGATGGGCATGACCGGCCTCATCTTCGGCATCCCGGTCTTCTTCGACGTCGGCATCTTCGTCCTCGCGCCGATCGTCTACGCGGCGGCCAAGCGCAGCGGCAAGTCGATCCTGCTCTACTGCCTTCCGCTCCTCGCCGGTCTGTCCATGACCCACGCCTTCCTGCCCCCGCACCCCGGCCCGGTCGCCGCGGCCGGACTCCTCCACGTCGACCTCGGCTGGGTCATCCTCATGGGCGTCGTCTGCGGCATCCCGGCCGTGCTCGCCGCCTGGGCGTTCTCCGCCTGGATCGGCCGCCGCATCTTCGTCGCCGTACCGCAGGACATGGTCGAGGCGGCGGAGGAGGCCAGGCTCGCGGTCGTCAACGAGCAGCGCGAGCAGGGCGTCGCGCCCCGCGAGGAGCCGGTGCCGCTCGGCACGGTCCTCGGCATCATCGGCACCCCGCTGATCCTGATCCTCGCGGCCACCTTCTCCTCGATCGCCCTGGACCCCTCCACCGGCCGCTCGGTGATCGAGTTCTTCGGCCACCCCTTCGTGGCCCTCACCCTCGCCCTGCTCCTCGCGTACTACCTCCTCGGCATCCGCCGCGGCTGGTCCCGCAAGTCCCTGGAGACGGTGTCGACCGCCTCCCTCAAGCCGGTCGGCAACATCCTCCTCGTGGTCGGCGCGGGCGGTGTCTTCGGCGCGATCCTCAAGGCCAGCGGTGTCGCCCAGGCGCTGTCCGACACCTTCAACGACGTCGGCCTGCCGATCATCGTCCTGTCGTACCTGATCTCGGTCGTCCTGCGCGTCGCCCAGGGCTCCGCGACGGTCGCCATCGTCACGACCGCCGGCATCGTCGCCCCGCTCCTGGCCGCGGGCGACCACTCCCAGGCCTTCGTCGCCCTCGTCATCATGGCGATCTCCGCCGGCTCCATCTTCGCCTCCCACGTCAACGACGGCGGCTTCTGGATGGTCGCCAAGTACTTCGGCATCAGCGAACGCGACACCCTCAAGACGTGGACCGTCCTGGAGACGGTGCTGTCGGTGGTGGGGTTCGTGGTGGCGGCGGTGCTCAGCCTGTTCGTCTAGGGCCGCGGCTCGCGGCACCCCGGTTCCCCCGCAAGGGGATCAGGCGTGACAAAACGAACGGGGGTGCCGTGTGCCGGGTGTAGGCGTCTCATAACGAAAGTGGGGGCGACTGTGTCCGGCACAGGTTTGTCGACCATACTGCCCGCTGTGGAGCAGCGCATTGGTTCGAGCAGCCAGCCCCTGGAAGGCGCCGGATTCGACCCGGCCTTCATCCCCGGGCTCACCTCACCCGTGTCCGGCGCGGGGGCCGACGCCAAGGCGTCGGACACGCCCGAGAGCGAGGCCGCGGGGCCGGAGAAGGCCGCGGCGGCCGACTCCGGGGAGCCCGCGGAGACGGCCGTAGCGGCGGAGGAGGAGAAGACCGAGGCGGCCGAGGAACCCGCGGAAGCCGGTGAAGCCATCGCAGCCGGTGAAGCCGAGGAGGCTGAATCGGCCGAGGAGGCTGAAGAGACGGTTCCCGAGGGGCCCGTCTTCGAGGTCTCCGACCGCCGCGCGAAGATCGTCGCCGACCACCGTGGCGTACGGCTCGCCCTGGACGACCAGGCCTGCGAGTTCCGCTGGGACGAGATCGGCGCCGTCGAGACGGAGACCGCCCGCTTCGGCAAGCGGTTCACCATCACCGTGCACACCCCCGACCGCCGCTGGTACCCCATCGAGATCGAGGCGAGCTCGCGGTCGCGCTTCGCCGAGTGGGACGAGCGGTTGGACGCGGTGCTCGACGCGTACTTCGAGGACGGCGCCGACGAGGACGCCGTAGCCGAAGAGGACGCCGTGGCGGACGACGCAGACGCGGAGACGGCGGCGAAGTCGGAAAAGCTGGAAAAGACGGAGAAGCCGGAGAAGTCTGAGAAGAACGCCGACTGAGTACGCGTACTCACGCTCCCGCCGACGCCCCCATGACACGGTGAGGGCATGACGAGGAACACCGCCCGTTGGTGCAAGGGCACGGTCGTGTCGGCGGTCGCGGCCATGGTCTGCTTCGCGAGCTGGGAGCGTCTGCTGAAGTGGGCGGAGGCCGTCGCGGCGGCCGAACCCGGGTCCATCGGCGCCGGGTGGGCGCAGGCCCTGCTGGCGACCTGCACGGGCGTCCTGGCGATGCCGCTCCTGCTGTGGGCGGGCATGCGCCTGCTCGGCGAACGCGGCACCCGGGTCCTGGCCCTGGCCGGCGGGGCGGCCTGGTGGTTCATCGGGACCCACGTGGTCGAGGGCACCCGGATCGACGACACCGACACCGCGCTGCTGCTGGCCGTGTTCGCGCTGCTCGGCGGTGTGCTGTGCCTGGCCCGGCCGACGACGGACGGGTGAGCGGCGAGAGGGGCGCCGGGAGGTGAACCCCCCGGCGCCGGCCTGCCGTACTACCGACTGCCTAGGCGCAGTACTGGGCCTGCTTGCCGATGGACCGGTACATGCAGTCCGCGTTCTCCAGCAGTTGGAGCACCGCGTCCCGGTTGCGGGACGTCTCCCGCTCGATGACCTCGTCGGGCGGGTAGAAACCGCCGCCCCCGCTGGAGGAGGGGTACATCTCGAAGGTGTAGCCGAAGATCTTGTGCGTACCCCAGAGGTAGTCGTCGATCGACCCGTCGGTGATGTACAGGTCGCTCGACTGCTCCGCCGTGTAGCCGTTGCTCGCGGCCATCTTCTGTCCGACCGTCGCGAAGGCGTTCCGGTCGTCCGCCGTCATCCCCGTCGTCGTGTCGGCGGTGGTGTACCCGAAGGGCCACAGCACCAGTTCGCTGTACGTGTGGAAGTCGACGCCCGCCTTGATCTGCTGGGTGCCGCCCACGATCCGGCTGCGGACGAAGTCGGCGACCACCTTCACCTCGGTCGCGGACTCGGCGGCCGAACCCCGGTACGTGTCGGAGGACGGTGACCCGGACGAGCCGCCGCAGCAGCCCCACCGGTAGTTCCAGTTGCGGTTCATGTCCGTACCGACGTACGAGGAACCGGAGTTGGGCTGCCGGTTCTTGCGCCACGACCGGTAGGAGCCGCTGGCGATGTCGTACTCGCCGCCGTCGGGGTTGAGGTCCGGGATGATCCAGATCTCGCGGCCGTTGACCATGTTGGTGACGCGGGAGTCGGAACCGTAGCCGGCGCCCAGTTCGCGGATGAGGTACAGCGCCATCTCGACGGTGAGGTGCTCGCGGGCGTGCTGGTGGTGGGTGAACAGCACCTCCGGCTCGGCCTCGTCGCTCGCCACGTTGTCGCTGATCTTGATCGCGACGATGTCCCGGCCCTGGTACGACTTGCCGATCACGCGCCGGCTCATGATGTTCGGGTAGGCGGAGAGCCGCGTGGTGATCTCCGCGTTCATCTCGGCGTAGTTGTGGTAGCGGGAGTCGGCGGAGGGGAAGTCGAGGAGCCGTACGTCGTCCTCGCCGTTCGACCGGTCCGGCACCGCGCCCATCGGCGTGACGTCGTAGCCCTGCTGCCGGAGCTTCTTGACCTGGTCCGCGCGTCCGGAGACGTAGACGGAGTGGTCGTCGGCGTCGTCCACCGTGACACCGGATCGCTGAAGTGCCGTACGGGACTTGGAGTCCGAGTGCATGTGCACTTCGTACTGGCGGATGTCGTCGGCCGAGGGGACGGGCTTCGCGGCGCTGTCCGCGTTCGCGGAGAGGGGGGCCGCGAGGGTGAGGGCGAGGACGGCGGCGAACGCGGCGTAGCGTCTGCGGCCGCCCGAGCCGCGTATGCGGAGTCGCATGAAGTCTCCTAGGGGTGGGGGGTGGTTCAGCGACGTACGGGCCGTGCGGGTGCGGGTGCGGGTGTGCCGCTTATCGTCTGCTTATGGCATGAGCAGGTCAAGAGTGAATAAAGACGCGGTGGCTTGAAATGTTCCGTCCCCGCAGGCGGCCGCGCAGTGTACGCGTCACCGCCTCCCCCGTGGTGCCCCTCGGCCAAGTCCACTCCCAGGTGTGACCAGCACGTGCATATATGTAGAGCCGGGGAGAGAGTGAGGATCTCGGAACGCACCCACAGGACGGCTGATCATGGGCGGATCAGCGCCACGACGGGACCACCTCCTGCCGGTCGAGACGACCAGCTTCGTCGACCGGCGCCACGAACAGGCGCAGGGCCGCGAGCTGTTGGCCCGCGCCCGGCTGGTCACGCTCACCGGACCCGGCGGCGTCGGCAAGACCCGTCTCGCCGCACGCGTCGCGGCCCGGGTCCAACGCGCCTTCCCCGACGGCGTCCGCTTCGTGCACCTGGCCGGGCTGCACGACCCGGCCCTCGTCCCGCTCGCCGTCGCCGACGCCCTGGGTCTGCACGACCACTCCGCCCGGCCACCCCTGGCCGCCCTGGTGGAGCACGTACGCGACCAGCGCCTGCTCCTCGTCGTCGACAACTGCGAACACCTGCTGACCGCCTGCGCCGAACTCGCCACCGCCCTGCTGCGCGGCACCACCGGCGTCCGGGTCCTCGCCACCAGCCGCCACCGCCTCGGCCTCACCGAGGAACACCTCCTGGACGTACGGCCGTTGCCCGTCCCGGACCCGGACGGCGACCTCTCCGCCGCCGACGGCTACCCGGCCCTCGCCCTCTTCGCCGACCGCGCCGCCGCCGTCGACCCCGGTTTCCAGCTCACCGCCGCCAACCGCGCCGCCGTGGCCCGCCTGTGCCAACGCCTCGACGGACTCCCGCTAGCCATCGAACTCGCCGCCGTCCGCATGCGCGTCCTCGGCGTCGAACAACTCCTGGAACGCCTCGACGACCGCTACCGCCTCCTCACCTCCGGCAGCCCCACCGTCCTGCCCCGCCACCAGACGCTGCGCGCCGCCGTCGACTGGAGCCACGAACTGTGCACCGAGCGCGAGCGGTTGGTCTGGGCCCGGCTCTCCGTCCCGGCCGGCGGCTTCGACCTGGAGACCGCCGAGGCCGTGTGCGCCGACGGCGAGCAGGTGCTGTCGTACGACGTCCTCGAAGCCGTCGCCGGCCTCGTCGACAAGTCCGTCCTGTGCCGCGAACCCGGCCCCGACGGCGTCCGCTACCGCCTCCTCGACACCCTGCGCCACTACGGCCTGTCCCGCCTCCGCGCCCGCGAGGGCGAGGAACTCGCCACCCGCCGCCGCCACCGCGACTGGATGCAGGAACGCGCCGCGGCCTGCGAACGGGCGTGGTTCGGCCCGCGACAACGGGAGATCGTGACGCGGCTGCGGGCGGATCAGGACAACTTGCGGGTGGCGTTGGAGTTCGGTTGTGCGGGTGCGGGTGCGGGTGCGGGTGCGGGTGCGGGTGCGGGTGCGGGTGCGGGTGCGGGGCTGACGGACGGTCGGGGTGCGGGGGTTGGGGACGGGCGAGGCGTGGGGGAGGCGGAGGGCGGTGGCGCCGCGAGCTTCCCCGCCCGGGTTCCTGCCTCGGCCCCCGCTCCGGCCTCGGCCCCCGCTCCGGCCTCCGCCCACGCCCTGGTCTCCGCCCCGGATCCCGCCTCCGCCTCCCCCACCGACCGCCTGGCCGGCCTGCGGCTCGCCGGCACCCTCTGGTTCTACTGGCACGCGTGCGGTGCGCCGCGTGAGGGGCGGTACTGGCTGGACCGGGCGCTGGAGGCCAACCCCGAGCCGACGCGGGAGCGGGCCCGGGGACTGTGGGTCGCGGGGCTGCTGGCGGGCTGCCCCGAGGACCTCACCCGGGGCAGGCGCCGGGCCGAGGAGGCCCGCGCCCTGGCCCACCGCCTCGGTGACGCGGCCGAGGCGGCCCACGCCGACTACGCCATCGGCGTCATCCGCCTCTTCGCCGACGACCTCCCGGCCGCGCTGACCCACTTCGAGGCCTCCGTCGCCCGCGGCCGCGTCCCCGGCCAGCACCTCAGCCTCGTCGGCCTCGACCAGGTCGAACTCGCCTGCGCGCTCGGCTTCCTGGGCGAGGCGGACCGTGCCGTACAGATCTGCGAACAGGCCCTGCGCCTGTGCGAGGCACACGGAGAGCAGTGGGTGCGCTCCTACGTCCTGCGGATGCTCGCCCTCGCCCACACCGTGAAACGCGACTGGCCGCGCGCCGAACGGCACGCCCGCGAGGCCCTCCGCCTCAAACTCGCCGTCAACGACACCCTCGGCATCGCCCTCACCCTCGACCTGGCCGCGCTCATCGCCACGGAGGGCGGCGCCCACGAACGCGCGGCCGTCCTGCTCGGCGGCGCCGACCACGTCTGGACCGCCGTGGACCGCGACCGCTGGGGCTCACGGACGCTGTGCGCCACCCGCCACGACAGCGAACAGCGCGTCCTCTCCGCGATCGGCCGCGCCGCCTTCACCGCCTGCTACGACCGCGGCGCCGGCCTCGCCCTCCCCGAGATCGTCGGCTACGCCCTCCAGGAACCGGGTCTCCCCGACCACCCGCCCACCCCGTCCCCGTCGCAGGACGCCCCACCCGTCCACCTCACCCGCCGCGAGGCCCAGGTCGCCGAACTCGTCGCCCAAGGTCTCGCCAACCAACAGATCGCCGACCGCCTCGTGATCGCCCGCCGCACCGCCGAAGGCCATGTCGAACGCATCCTCACCAAACTCGGCTTCCACAACCGCAGCCAGATCGCCACGTGGGTTACGGCCCAACGGGTTGCCGCGCAGCCTGGACCGCGGCGGTCGTAGTGCCGTGTCCGGTCGACGCGCGCCTGCGGGCCGACGCGGACTGGTCGCGCAATTCCGCCGCCATTCCTGCGGGCAATCGTGCCGCCTAGGGCGGCACCCGTCCCACAGAAAGGCGGCACCCCGCAAGCGCGGGCAAGCGAATCCCACCCCCCCCAGCCCCCCCGAGCACAGCCCAACCAACAGCACCCAGCCCGACCCCAGACCCCCGCCCCCCAACCCCCAGGAACCCTCATGCCCACCCCCTTCACCCACCGCATGACCACCTACGGCGCAGACGACGAATTCCTCACCGCAGCCCTCCCCTTCCTCACAGAAGCCCTGTCCACCCCCGATGAACCCCCACCCGTAGCCATCGCCGCCCCCGACAAACTCGACCTCCTCCGAGAAGCCCTGGGCAACGACATCAAGCACATCGCCCTCATCCCCAGCACGGACTGGTACACCGGCTCCGCGGCCAACGCCGTGGCGCAAAGCGCCGACTACCTGGCCACCCACGCCGGCCCCGGCGGCCGAGCCCACCTCCTCATGGAACCCGTGTGGAACGGCCGAGCAGGCCGCGACCCCCGCGAAACCGCGGAGTGGATCCGCTACGAGGCCCTCGCCAACCTCCTCTTCGCCCCGTTCGCGACCACAGCCCTGTGCGCCTACGACACCCGCACGGCGCCCCCCACCGTCATCGAGGCGGCCCGCCGCACCCACCCCGACACCGACGCCTACGAGGACCCGGCCCGCATCACGGCCGAACTGGACGCCGTACCGCTCCCCCCACCCCCGCCCGACGCCCACCCCCTCACCGGTCCGACCACCACCGCGGCCACCGCGACGGCCGTACGCCAATGGGCCCGCGCCCGCGGACTCCCCGTGGCGGACGCCGAGTTGTTCACGGAGGCGATCACCGCGGCGAGCAGCACCCTCGGCCCGGTCACCGACGCTCTCCTGTGGGGCGAGGCCCCGTCCTGCGTGTGCGAACTGCGTACGACCCGCCGCGTGGACGACCCCCTCGCCGGTTTCGTCCCGCCCCCCACCGCCGAACTGGACCCCGACCAGGGCCTGTGGTTCACCCGCCAGGTCTGCGCGTACGTCGACATCCGCGACCACCCCACGGGCGCGACGGTCCGCCTCCAATATGCGTAGCCGTACAGGTAAGGAATCAGGTAGTCCTCCCCGTGTCCCACGGCCCGCGCAAGGACACCCTGACACCATGCTGCAACTCTCCGGGGCAGCCCTCCCGGACCCCGACCCCCGGTACGGCGCGTACCCGCAGCCGCCCCTGGGCGCGGGCCACATGAGCGTCGAGTACGACCCCCGCCCCTCGGCCGTCCGCGAGGCCCGCGCGGAGGTGCGACGGCAGTTGGAGAAATGGGGCCTGACCGACCACGAGGACATACTCGACGCGGCGGAACTCCTGGTCAGCGAACTGGCCACGAACGCCCTGCTGCACTCCGCGAGCCGCTTCCGCCTCACCCTGACGGCCGCCCACGGCACCCTGCGCTGCGAGGTCGCCGACCACGGCCGCCGTACGCCACAGGTACTGGAGGCGGGCACCTCGGAGAGCGGCCGCGGGATGTTCCTCGTCGCCGCCCTGGCCCGCCGCTGGGGCTGCCACCAGGACGGCCCCGGCAAGACGGTCTGGTTCGAGCTGGGCACCTGCGGCTCCGACGACTGCGGCCGGAGACGGCCGTAGCGCGAAGGCCCCGGCGGAACCGCCCAGCCGCCGGGGCCGGGAGCACCACCGGTTTCCTTCACCGCACGCCCTCTTGTGCCCCGCCCCTCTTTACGCTTTCTTGATCCGCATGGCGGACACCACGGGCAACACAACGACAGGCGCGGCCCCTTCGGCACCGCGAAAGTCCAGTTGGAAGTACATCGGCCCCGGCATCGTCGTGGCCGCGACGGGCGTCGGCGCGGGCGACCTCGTCGCCACCCTCATCGCGGGCAGCAACTTCGGCTACACCCTCCTGTGGGCCGCGGTCCTCGGCTGCC
This sequence comes from Streptomyces lincolnensis, assembly GCF_001685355.1. Taxonomy (GTDB): domain Bacteria; phylum Actinomycetota; class Actinomycetes; order Streptomycetales; family Streptomycetaceae; genus Streptomyces; species Streptomyces lincolnensis. Next base: position 6,404,589 of record NZ_CP016438.1, read on the forward strand.
TGGTCAAGATCTCCCTCGCCGAGGCGGCCGGCCGCTGGCACCTCTCCACCGGCCGCACCCTGTTCGACGGCTGGGCGAGCCTGGGCCGCTGGACGACGTGGTTCTTCATCGTCTACGTCGTGATCTGGGGCTTCGTCTACGGCGCGGCGGCGATGTCGTCGAGCGCGCTCCCCCTCCAGGCCCTGTTCCCGGACGTCATGGGCCTGAAGTGGTGGGCGATCGCCTGTGGCCTGGTCGGCCTGGTCTTCGTCTGGTTCAACAAGTACGAGGTCTTCGAGAAGGTCATGACGGTCCTGGTGGGCGTCATGTTCGTCGTCACGGTCTACCTGGCGATCCGGGTCACCCCGAACCTCGGCCACGCCTTCGCGGGCCTGCTCCCCGTCCTGCCGGACGAGAAGGACTCCGTCCTCAACACCCTCGGCCTGATCGGCGGCGTGGGCGGCACGATCACCCTCGCCGCCTACGGCTACTGGGTCAACGCCAAGGGCTGGACCAACACCGGCTGGATGAAGGTGATGCGCCTGGACAACCGCGTCGCCTACGCCACCACCGGCATCTTCGTCGTGGCCATGCTCTTCGTCGGCGCGGAACTGCTCCACTCCGCGAACGTCGCGATCGCGAGCGGCGACAAGGGCCTCATCCAGCTCAGCGACATCCTGGAGGACAAGTACGGCACGGCCACGGCGAAGTTCTTCCTGATCGGCTTCTTCGCCACGTCCTTCACGTCCCTCATCGGCGTCTGGCACGGCGTGAGCCTGATGTTCGCCGACTTCGTCGCCCGCTATCGGAAGCGCGGCGAGGTGAAGGGCGAGGAGGTCGCCTCCGGCGCGCGCGAGAAGTCCTGGCCCTTCCGCGCCTACCTGCTCTGGCTGACCTTCCCCCCGATCATCCTCCTCTTCCAGGGCCAGCCCTTCCGCCTGATCATCCTCTACGGCGTCCTCGGCGCCGCCTTCCTCCCCTTCCTGGCCGGCACCCTGATCTGGCTCCTCAACTCCTCCCGCGTACCGACCGAATGGCGCAACGGCCTCCTCAGCAACGCCATGCTGGCCATCGCGGGCCTGCTCTTCCTGGTCCTGTGCGTGAAGCAGATCTGGGACCAGCCGTGGGCGGACTTCTTCTAGCCGGATCCTGAACCGGGGCCGGGTCCTGAGGGCGAGATACCCTCAGGACCCACCGAACCCAGGCCCCAAGGACGATGACCACCCACCCCCAGCCGTACGGCAACCAGCCACCGCCCCCACCGCCCCCGGGCTTCGGCCCGCCCCCACAACTACACTTGACGGGCCCGGAGTTCATGGCGGTCGACCGCCGCAACTCGATCGTGGTGGACGCGGAGGGCGTGACCTTCGAGATCAACGACATCTCGGCCGACTTCCCCTGGCCCGAGATCCGCAGCGTCCACTACAAGCCCGGCCCGTCCGGCAGACACCTCATGATGGCCGTCGTCCACCTCGACGGCACCTTCTACGAGTGCGTGGTCGAGGCGAAACCGAGGACCCGTCTGACGGAGTGGCTGGCCCACCTGGGAGCCGTCCTCGGCCACTACCGCCCGATGGGCTGATCAGGCCCCGGCTGCCGGGTCCTGGTAGCGCGGCAGCCCGTCCGTGGAGATCGTCCAGTCGCCGATGGTGACATCCTCGCCGTAGACGAAGTCCTTACGGGTGGCGTAACGGGGGCCTTCGGGCGTGGCGTGGATGTCGGTGAGGACGGCGCCGGTGCCGGTGCGGGGGTCGAAGATCGCGTAGGCCGGGATGCCGATCAGGGGATAGTCGCGCACCTTGCTCACCCAGTCGTTGTCCGGGTTCGAGCGGGAGACGATCTCGATGGCGGCGAGGAGTGTGCGGGGGTCGAAGGAGCCCGGAACGTCCATGTCCGACAGAGCGATCACCATCACGTCGGGCCGACGCATGATTCCCTCGGCTTCGTCCTCGACGTCGGGCTCCCCGGTGTGGGCCACGATTTCTTCCGGCATCACCTTTTCGAGGCGTCTGCGGAGATGCACGGTGGTCAGCTCATGCGGGCCGACGGGCGCCATCATGTCGTGGACGATCCCTTCCTTGGTGACTTCGAGCTTGCCGGGCAGAGAGTCGTCCGTGGACTGAACGAAATCCCGCATGGCCTTGTACCGATGGGAGGCGCCCTGTCGCGCGTTGCCTGAGGCGATGGTCATGGCGCTCGCTCCTCGTCTGTGCCCAGGGGCAAGGATCGTCACGTTCATGCTAGGCGGCCTCGGAGCGATCGGGTCGGCAGCCGCGACAGCGCCCGGGGGCGGGGGCACGGAAGGCACGGTCGCAGCCGTCGCAGTTCCGAAGCGGATGGCGTACGTCGGGCGGCGGCCCCGCGCTCCGGAAGGCCGGCGGAGGCGGCAGCTGAGCGGCCAGCCGGTGCGCCAGCAGCGCGGCAGGCCGCCGCAGCCCCTCGGAAGGAAGATCGCTGGTCAGCGCTTGCCGCACGGCGCTGACACTGACGTCACGCTCAAGCCAGGCGGCGACGCCGTTGGCGAGGTGGCCGGTGTCCCGGGCGGACAGGAGCAGCCGGGGATCAAGCCGCCGGAGCCCGATGAGGAGGTCGGTGGCGGTCTGGAGCAGGGCGGGGGCGGGGTGGGCCGGATGTGGTACGGCGGGGAGGGGGCGCGGAGGGCGCCGCCCGAGAGCCGAAGCAGCCGGAGAAACCGGAGAAAGGCGTCCTGCGGACAGTGGCTTCGGCTGGTCGCTGTGCTGATTGCCCGGCTGATTGCAGGAGACCGTGCGGGTGACGATACGGCCGCCTGAGACGCGGGTGCGCTCGCGACGCAGATAGCCGTGGGCCTCCAGCTCACGCAGGGCGGCGGCGATACGGGTGGCCCCCTCGGGAAACCGGACGGTCAGGGTCTTGATGTCGACGCGAGCACCGCTGGGCAGCGACTGGATGTACACGGCCAGCCCGATCGCCAGCCCCGACAGCTCCGGGTGCTGCGCGAGGTGGTTGCCGATCACCGTGAAGCGGGCGGTGTGACGGCTGTTGTCGTGCACGAGCCCGCCACCGGTGTCGGGGCGCCGCCGGTTCGGGTGCTTGTTGGCGCCAACGCGGGACTGGGCGTGCGGGGGCACGCTAGGGTTTTCGGTATCCATCGGGAAGCCCTTTACTTCCTTGATGGTCAGGCCCTCGCACTGGGATTGCAGTCCCGGCGAGGGCCGTCGCATGTCTGCGGTTGTGTCGCGCCGAGCGTAGGGCAGGCAACCGGTGCGAAATCCACCTGAGTTGGAGATGTTCACCCGCGCGAGTGAGAGCGTCCTGCGGGGTAGAGGGTGGGGTTTGGTGGGGGTCCTTTCACCCTCTCGTTCCTTGGGAAGACCTCCCGCCCCATCGGAGCACCCCCGACCGAAGCAGGGCACTCCGCGCTCCGGTCAAAACGACGGCCGGCAGCAGCGCTCAGTCTCCGAACTCGGCATCCAACCGAGCGGCCCAGTCACCGTGTTCGAGCCCGGAACCCATCAGAACGTCCCGGAAGTCCACCTGGGCCAGGTTCGCCATGGCGAGAAGCTGATCCACGTCTCCCGCCGCGTGCAGCAGAACAGCCGCGACGATCCTCTCCGCCCCGTCACTCCCCACTCCCCGACCGTCCACGACCCCCAACAGCACCTCCTCGACGGCCTGCCGGTCCTGCTCGGCGTAGTCCCTGGAGACGCGCCGTGTGATGCGTGAGCTGAGTGTCACGGTGAGCTGGCCATTTCATGGTCGAGGCACAGTCCGTCAAGGACGGGACATCTACCGGAAGGGAATGTTGAGCCAAGGGCTACCGGAGTCGGACATCAGGATCCGATGGGCGTCGACCATCTCGGTGTACCAATCCCCGAACTCCTCGTCGTCGAAGTGCAGACAACGACCGAGAATGTAACCGGCGGAGAAGTCCGGCCACGACTTGTACGACAGCGCCGCGCTACGCCCCGCCCGGATGACGGCTGCCTCAGCCTCCTCCAAGGTCCCGAACCGGGCCCCGAGTCCCCACCGCGCCATCTTCGAGGCCCTTCCGAGATCCCAGGCGTCCACGGAAGAGACGTACCGCTTGTCGTCGAGCACCCCGTCGGCACGCATGCGGGCCTCGTACCGCGCGATACGTCCGATCAGCCGCTGCACACCCACGATCCGGGCCTCGGTCTCGGACTCCGGCCGTGGCTCGGTCTTTGTCGCACCGTCCTCGGTGATCACGACGGACCCCTCGGAATTGGCGCGGATGACATTGGCGGCGGCCTGCCGCCAGTACCCCACGTCCACATGCCCACCGAAGTCACGCGCAATGGTCCGGCGCAGCTGGAGAGCGAACTCCCACACACCACTGTGCGATTCACAGGCCAGCAGGCCGGCCAAGGCGGACAGCCACTCCGCACGCGTGGTGATACCCCACCACTCACGGAGCAGCTTGCGTTCGTTGGGATAACCCGTTCCGTGCCAGGCCACGGCGTTCCAGAAGGAGCCGTTGTTCACACAGAGCAGAGCGCCACAGGCGAGTCCGTGCGCGACCGGACCGTGCAGTGGACCCCCTACGTGAAGAGCGCGCAGCACATGCTTCGGGTCGGGATCGCCGACGCGTGGGTCGTACTGGGACCATGCGGCCGAATTCGGTGGGGCCGTCGGGAGGAACGCCTCACACGGACTTCCGGGGTTGACCACGATGAACGGAGGATCGGTCGGCCGCCACACCGTCGCGAACCAACCCAGGCGCTCCCTGTCGAATACCCGATCCGGTTCCGGCGCGGGCAACATCCCCGCGGTGTACACGGCCCAGACCTGACCTCCGGTGCGCAGATCATGCCCGAACACGGGGAAAGTCCCACCGGGCTCGGCATCCGCCTTGTCCCGTCGTATCTCGAAGTACAGCCGGTTCTGCGCGAGCGTGGTGAAGTAAGCCGCCCAGTCCTCCCGCCCCTTGGCCTCCAACAGCGCCCGCTCGATCGCGGTCGGCGGGGTCCACGCGGGCCCGCTGGAGGAACCGAAGCCGACCGGTGGAGGCCCGAATGACATGCCTGATCCTTCGTATCCGGTGTGGTGCGGGTTGATGCTACTGCCGATACCAGTCATCTCCGCCACTAGCCAGAGCATCTCGGAGGAACCTCTCCAGCGAAGGTGAGATCCATGTGCGACTGTCCGTCTCGTGATCCCAGACGAATACGTCATCTCGCTCAGGCGTTCGCACGAATGCGAACTGGTCTCCCCCTCCGTTGTCGCCAAAGAACATCAGTGAATCAAATGGCATATACAGTGCTTTGAGTTGTTCGCTGCGACGGAAATCCAAATTTTCTGTGAGAATCCTTTCGGAGGTCCAGATAAATTCTGTCCCGTACTGGGCTGCAATTCCGTCGGTCTCTGTGAGCAGCGCTCGAAGGGGGAGTGGAATGGGCTGCCCGAGTCGCTCTTCAATGTCCGAGAGGGAGGCTGCGATTGCAGGGTCGTGCAACTCGACATCGGTAAATTCCATGGCCAGTTCACGCCACATTACTTACACCATCCCTGGTCTTTATCTTATGCGTGGATTGAACCAATGGCCGAGCATATCATCCACGGCTGTTGCATGGTTCAGCACTTCCTGTCGCGTCGCATTCGGATGCGCTTCGTAGAATCGGTTCCACGATACACGTATTTCACTCAAGTGGACTCGACTGTTTATGTCACCCTTTGGAATTCCTCGAAGATTTTCCAGGGAGTGAATTTCGTTGGGTGTGAACAATCCGGGATAGCGTCGAAGAACCTGTTGCTCGATGGCGTGATGGACCACCACTTCGCCCTCGAGTTTCGGGTGAGCGGTAAAGAAGGTCTTCTTGTAATTGTGACTCACGGCATTCCCGACCGACGCTTCTTCGCGAGTAGGAACGTTCTTCCCCAGTACGGTTTCCTTGTTCGCGGTCGCATTTTTCTCTGCATCATCGCAAGGCGTCAGACCGAGAGGGTCTATCCAGGCATGAGGGTTGTGGACGTAAGCGGTCGGGTTGGGCGCGGGGGCGAGCCCGAGTGGATCGGGGGTGAGGTAGCGGGCTGTTTCCGGGTCGTAGTGCCGGAAGTAGTTGTAGTGGAGGCCGGTTTCGGGGTCGTAGTACTGGCCGGGGAAACGGAGAGGGGTGTAGGCGGTGCTGTCGGTGGCCCAGGCTGTGGTGCCCCAGAGGGTGCTGCGGGTGTGCCAGGCGATTTCGCCGTCTTCGTCGATGAGTTCGTTCGGGGTGCCGACGAGGTCGGTGACGATGGCGAAGAAGCGGGAGTCGATTTCGTCCTGGGGGGCGTCCGCAGCCGTGATGCGTTCCGTCTGAGCGATCGGACGCAGACCCTGGTGGTCCCAGGTGAGCGTGATCGGGTTCGGGAGCTTTGGTGACGTCGTCGTCTGCTCGCAGAGGGTGGTGCCGTCCCAGGTGAACAGCACCTGCTCGATGACCGTTTCGCCGTCCTCCGCCAAGCGCAGTTTCGACGTACGGCGGCCCAGCGGGTCATAGGTGTAGCGCCAGCGTGTGCCGTCCGGGGTCGTCACCGAGGTCAGGCGGTCCTCGGTGTCCCATTCGTAGCGCCAGGTGTCCGGCTTGCGGGACAGGCGGGTCTTCTGCCGGAGAGTGATGCGGCCGAGGGCGTCGTGTTCGTAGCGGACGTTGCCTGCGCGGGTGATGCGGGTGCCCGTGTACTCGCGGAGACCGATCGCTTCTTCGCCCGGGTGGGTGTCGGGCCAGGATGCCTGGGTCTGGTTGCCGGCCGCGTCGTAGGCGTAGGTCTCGGTCCAGTTCGCCGCGTGGACGGCCGTGACGCGGCCGGACGGGTCCAGGCTGAAGCGGCGGGAGCCGGAGAGGTGGTCGTCGATGCCGATCAGGTTGCCGTCGGCGCGGTACGTGTATGTACGGGACTGCACGGTGTGGTTGCCCGCGCCCGTCACCGACTGGGTGGTCAGGCGCCCGAGTTCGTCGAAACCGTGCGTGAGGGTGACCGTCTCGCCGATCTGGCGTGCCAGTTCGCGACCCGCGGCGTCGTAGGTGAAGTCGATGGAACGGCCGGAGGCCACCATGCCGGTACGGCGGCCGGCCGCGTCGTACGACCAGGTCGTCGTCGCACCGGCGGGTGTCCTGCGGCCGGTACGGCGGCCCAGATCGTCGTAGGTGTACGTCACTTCACGGCCGTCGACCGTCTCCGAGTGCAGGCGTCCGAACTGATCCCGCAGCAACGTCAGGGTGGTGCCGTCAGGGCCCGTTGCCTGGGCGAGTTCGTCCGTCATGTCGTACGCGTACGTCGTGATCTGGCCTGCCGCGTCCTTGCGGACCAGCTGTCCCAGCTCGTTGCGTTCGAAGGCCACGACCTCGCCGAGCGCGTTCGAGCGAGAGGCCATGCGGCCCGCCGAGTCGTAGGCGTAGGTCAGTACGCGGTCATCGAAGTCGGTCTCCGACACCAGCCGCCCAGCGGGGTCGTAGGTATAAGTCCACGACAGGCCTTGTGGGTTGGTGACCTTGCCGAGGCGCAGTTCCGTGTCGTGCTCGAACTCGTAGCGGACGCCGTCGGGGCCGGTGCGTGCGGTCAGCAGGTCGAAGTGCGTGTACTCGAAGCGGGTGACTCCGCCCAGCGGGTCGGTGTGATGGGTGCAGTTGCCCTCACCGTCGTATGTCCAGGACTCCGTCGCGCCGTCCGCGGCGGTCCGGCGGGCAATGCGGCCCTCCACCGTCCACTCCAGGCGTGTCACCGCTCCGGTGGGTTCTGTGATGGCGACGGGGCGGCCGAAGGCGTCCCGCTCGTACGCCGTCACCGCCCCCACGGGATCCGTGATGGTGACGGGGAGACCGGCCCGGTCGCAGCGGATCGTCGTCGTATGGCCCAAGGGGTCGACCACTGTGGCCAGGTGGCCTGCCTCGTCATACGTGAAGCGGGTGGTCCGGCCCGCCGGGTCCGTCAGCGAGGTGCGGTTGCCGCGCGCGTCGTACGTCTGGCGGATGACGGTGCCGTCGGGATTCACTGCCTTCACCGGAAGGCCGAGATCGTTGTACTCGGCTCGTGCCTCGCGGCCGTCAGGCCGTCGGAGGGAGATCACGTTGCCCGACTCGTCGTAGCGGAACGACGTGGTGTGGCCGAGGGAATCGGTGCGGGCCAAGAGGCGGTTGCGGCGGTCGCGTTGGAGCTGGGTGGTCGCTCCCGTCTCGTCGACCTCGGCCGTCACCTGCATGTGGTCGTTGATCAGGAAGCGGGCGGTGTGTCCGAGGGAGTCGGTGATGGTGGTGACTCGTTGGCCGGTTTCCGGGTCGGTCGTGTCGTAGGTGAAGGTGGAGTGCTGGTGGCCGGCCTCGCCTTCCTGGTGGACGCAGCGGTCCTGGTCGTCGTAGACGTACTTGAAGCGGCTGCCGTTGGTGTCGGTCCATGAGGTGATACGGCCCTGGTCGTCACAGCCGAAGCGGAGTGGACGTCCCGAAGAGTTGGTCACCTCGGTGAGGTGGCCGTGGGTGTAGCCGTATCGGACTATCTCCTGGTCCGAGCCGTCGGGTGCCGCCCCCGCCAGATACAGGCCGGTTATTCGGCCGTCCAGGGCGGTGAGTTTCAGGTGGCGTCCGCAGCTGCGGCGGATGCCGAGGGGTGTGCCGTCGGTGGCGTACTCGAAGGTCAGCCAGGCGCCGTTGCGGTCGTCGATCTGTTCGAGGAGGGAGAGATCCTCGGACCGGTCGGTGAAGTGCCAGGTCCGGAGCGTTTCCGGATCGGTGATCGTGTAGCCGTCGTCCTCGCGGTCCAGAGGCCAGCGCGGGCCGTGGGAAGGAAGCACCGGGAGACCGGGGGCGGGATGCGGATACGACAGCAGCAGGCCGTCCTCGGCGACGAAGACGACGCCCTCGGAGTCGATCTCCAGACGCTGGTCGATGGTGGACGACCAGGTGGGCCCGAACCAGCCTCCGGCCCTGTAGGACGACTCGAAGGAGCGCTTGAAGACGAGGGGCAGCGAGCCGGGGAGGGACACGTCGGTCTGCGGGAGGACCATGGTGCCTGTGGCGACATCGACGGGGTCCTTTATGCAGAGCTTTTCGCCGGGACGTCGGCTGGTGGCCGCCGGCGCTTCCTCCGCGCCTTGACGCGCGGCGCGTTGGGCCGCCGATTCCGCCGCCTCCTCCGCACCCGCCTTCAGCCCGGCCCGTGCGCCGCCTCGGGCCAGTCCTAGGCCTTTGCCTCCGACGAGTTCGGGGATGAGGCGGCCGATGCCTTCGGCGGGGTCTTTCTTGAAGCCGTCCCACATGGATTTGAGGGTGCGGTCGGGGTGCAGGCCGGCGGAGGTGAGGCCGGAGAGGGTCATGCTGACGTTTTGGAGGTACTGGGCGGGGTGGGTGAGGTTGTAGCCGTCGGCGGGGTTGAGGCCGCGGACGAAGGTGACCACGCCGGCGGTGCCTTTGACCACGCCGCCCACGACGTGGGTGAGTTCGGTGCCGGCGGAGAGGTAGCCGTCGGTGAGGTTTGAGCCGATCTGGGTCAGGAGGGGTGGCTCGGCGGGGGCGTGGGCCAGGGCGGCGCGGAGGGAGGCGGCGGCGGTGCGGCCGGCGGCGTTTCGCTGGCGGCGGGCCTCGGCGAGGATCTCCTGGGCGCGTTGGATGTCGGCGGCGCCGGGGTCGGTGAAGGGTCCGGGGCGGGGGCCGGGCTCCTCGTTCGCTGTGACCTTGGTGTTGTAGGCGTCGACGCGCTTGTTGTACGCCTTCATCCCCTGTTCGGACGCCTGGGTGCCCTTGGCATGCAGGTCGATGGCCTCCCGGGCCTGGGCCAGGGCCCAGGCGACGGTGTCGGCGAAGTCGTCCAGCGCCTTGCCGGCCGTGTCGCAGGCGTCGGCCGCGTGCAGCCACTTGGGGGGATGCATCGCGAAGGTGTCGCGGAAGGCGTCGGCGGCCTGGCCCTTCCAGTGCGAGGAGTCCAGCTTGCGCATGCCCTCGCCGACCGTGTCGAAGGCTGTGCCAAAGTCCTTCAGATGGGAGGCGGAGGACCGGATCGCTGTCGGGTTGCCGTGGATGAGGTCGTAGGGCTGGTCGCTGTCGCCGAGCTGCTTCTCGCCGGGGGTGGCGCCGAGGTCGGAGGCGAGTTTGTCCCCGACGTAGGAGATGACCTGGGCGGTGTCGTCGGCACCGATGTAGTCCAGGCCCTCGGCCAGGGCGTCCGAGCCCTTGTCGACACCTTCGCCGACCGTCTTGGTGACGGCGTGGCCGACGTCTTCGAGCTTGCCCAGGCCGGAGTTGACGATGTCGCCGAGGCCCATCAGCGGCTCTCCCCAGTCGCCGTCCCGGTGCCGGTGTCGTTGGCGTCCTGGTCGGGCTGCTGGCCCGCCGCCTGAGCCCGTTCCTCGGGTGAGGGGCCCGCCACCTCGTCCACCAGCGCCTCGTACTGCTCGTCGGAGGCGCCCGTCGACTCCTGGATGTTCAGCGGGCTGGGGATCGGCCCGGCCATCATCTGCGAGGTGAGCGCGTCGCGTTGGACGTCCTTCCAGCCCTGCGCGCTGGTGTCCCAGGCCTGTTCGAAGGACTCCTTGCTGTAGTCCGGGTTCTTCATGGACTCCAGACCGCTGGTGGCGATGTCGCCCCACGACTGCTTGGCGGCCTCGTCCTCGGAGAGATACGGGTTGCCGGCCACCGAGTTCGCGGCGACCTTCAGCATGCCGTCGACGTACTGGTCCGTCTCGTGCAGCGTTCCGGCCGCCAGGCCCACCTGGTGCGCGAAGAGGTTGCCCTCCTCGACCAGCGCCCGCACCCCCCACTCCCAGCGCTCGCAGAACGACGCCAACGCCGACTGGAGATCCTCGTGGCCCAACTCCAGCCCGGACAACGCCAGATTCGCAAACCCCCGGCCCTGCCCGGCGAAGCTGTCCACGCCGAGTTCCTTCAACTCGCCCAGCGTCAGATTGATGCCCCTGGCTATCCCGTCCAGGCCGTGCGCCTTGATGTCCTTGCCGTCGCCGCCCGCGCTCACCGGGACTCCTCCCCGCCGTCCTCCGCATGCCCGTCTACGGCCGCCGCGTCCGGCACGATCCCCACCACCGGCGGGAACAGCACCCCCTGGCCGTCCCCGCTCCCCACATCCAGCGCCACCCCGCACGGCACCCCCGCCGCCGGCACCCCCGCATCCAGCAACCGCGCGCCCAGCACCCGCCGATACACCCACTCCCGCCCACCTTCCCCCCTTGCGAACGCGAACCGCGCCAGCGCCGGTTCATCGGAGAAGGCATAGATCCAGCGAACGCCGCCCCACTCACCGACCAGCGGGTCCTCGTCCTCGTCGACCGGTACGAGGACCGGGGTGCGGCGGAACTCACCGAGCAGAACGGCGAATTCGCGACGACGGCGCGCCACCTCGTCCGGGACCTCTCGGGGAGCATCGACCATGGCCAGCGGTCCGGCCACCGGGGCGGACGGCGCCTGCGGCGGAGGCGCGGCACTGCCGTCTTCGTCCAACTGCCCGCCCGCCGCGGCCATCTCCGCGTACTCGGCCAGCCGCGACCTGCGCACCCGCCCCTCCGGGCCGCCACCCTCCGCCTCGATCATGCCCGGGATCATCACATCGACGTATTGTCGGAAGCAACGTGGATCGCCGTGGCGTGGCCGGTTTTGGCCAGCTGTTGGGCATTGATTTCTGGAGCACCTCTACGTCTTGCCAGCTTCTGTTGTGTCGGTTCCAGAAGCCGGCGATACGGTCGCCCTCGCGAGACACGCAGGGAAGGAGCCGCTCGTGATCACAGACCCGACGATCATCCGGATCGGCCAGGCGGTGCAGCTCGGCCATGGCGGCGAACGGGAGGCCGCGCGCCTCCTGTTCACGGAGATCTGGGACGAGATCGGCGGCGAGCAAGCCGACCCCCTGCACCGCTGCACACTCGCGCACGCGATGGCCGACGTGCAGGACGACGTGCACGAGGAGCTGGTCTGGGACCAGCGGGCGCTGGCAGCCGCCGACCTGCTGACCGGCGCGCGAGTGGCGGATGCCGGGGTGACCCTTCCGGTGGCCGTCCTGTACCCGTCGCTCCACCTGAACTTGAGCGAGTGCTACCGCAAGTTGGGCGATCTCGACTGTGCCCGTGAGCACCTCCGGCAGGCGCAGGCGGCGATCGGGGCGCTCGGCGATGACGAGTACGGGCGGCTGATCAGGGGTGGCCTGGAGGAGGTTGCCCAGCGGCTGCGTTGATCCGGCGTCGATCGACGCCCGGCCGCAAGGCGTCCTACGCCTACGACAGCCAGGAGCGGCTGTTCTACGCGCTGGAGGCCGACTCGGCCGGCGCCCGCACTAATGAGACCTGGACCGACCACAGACAGCTGTCCGGCATCACGCACGGCGGCACGAACTCCGGTCTGGCCCAGGCCGGAACGGACAACTCCGAGCGCACCAAGCTGGGTTCGACGTGGTTCCACCACACCGCGCTGGGGCTGGCGTCCACGACCACTGGCGGTGTGGACACCGGATTCATCCGTGAACTCGGGGGCACCTTGAACTCCATGACGACTGGGGGGAAGTCCTCCTGCTACCTCACCGACGCCACCGGGAACGTGCTGGGCCTGGTCGACGACGCGAGGCAAGCGCACCCACACCCACACCTACGGCCCGACGGGTCTGCCGCGCACGACACCGACGGAGGCGGTCCCGCAGCCGTTCCGCTACAGCGGTGCCTACCTGGACCCCGAGGGGCCTGTACAAGATGGGCGCCTGTTATTACGACCCCCAACTCGGCCGCTTCACGCAGCCCGACCCCTCAGGGCAGGAGACCAATCCCTACCTCTACGCCGCAGGCGACTTCATCAACAATGCCGACCTCACAGGACTCGCCTGGTCCTCGAAAATTGCGAATTTCGCGAAGACCAAAGAGCCGCATGGCAAGACACAGATAACTCGCTCAAGGACGAGGCGAGCGATCTGAACAGCTGTTTCAATCCATATGCGTGGGTCACGGAGTGAGAGATCACTGATGGAAACCACACGACGGGAGACCGCGTGGGCGAAGACTGCCCTCTTGGTCACATTCTGTCTCGCACTGCTTCTCAATCTGGCAGAGGCACTGTGGGATCCCGACGGACAGCCATGGCTCATCCTGCGTATCGCGATGTCGGTGCTGTTCATTGTCACCCTCGCGGGATGCATAGCCTTGTGGTTACGGCAGCGTCGCAGTGACACTGCCGTCTGACCGCCAGAAACCCAAGCCACTGCAAGATGCATGCTCGGCTTTGCGCCCACCGTCACTAATCAGAGGGAGAAGGTGAAAGTATGGGAAATGTGGGAGGTGTGGATATGCATGGCGGCTTTCTGCTCATCATTGCCATCTCCGTGACGGTGATCGTACGTACAGTGCGACGTCGTAACAGAGGCTGACTGTGCCTGGCTTGCCTGCTTCGCCATCGCGGATACGGAGGAATGAGCATGGGGCCGGAGAGCGTCACCCACGCCGACAGAACCCGTAGGAACCTGAGGTGGGGGACTATTGCCAGTGTCTCCTGTGTCTTGTTCCTGATCTACCTTATAGTGGCACAAGGGATGACTGAAGCTTGGGTCGGTCTGGTCATCTTGGGCGCACTCTGGGCTCTTGTAGTTTGGCGCTTCAAGGGGGTCGGCTTTAAAGGCCTTCCTCCTCAACGCTGAGACCGTGTTGTCGACCCTACGCGCACTGAAGTGCTCACCGACGACCCGGCCGCCGTGGAGCGGCAGGCTCAGGCCCGCACATCTCCACACCAGGAGGTTTGGATGCGCATCTTCCTCTCGGCTTTCGGCATCCTCGCAGGCCTTGGGCTCATCATCTACAGCAAGAAATTCGCACGCGCCGCCACGAATCAGCGCAACGTTTTCGGCAGGGCGAATGCATCCGCCGGGGAGTCCACCGTGCGGACGGGTCCGCTGATCGTAGGAGTCTTCCTCATCATCATCGGGGTCCTCGCGGCCACCGGAGTGGCTGGGATCGAATGACCCGCCGGGCGGCCGCCCCGAACGATGGGGACTTGCTGGGGCTGCGTGCGGAGCGGAAGTTGCTGTGGCAGCCTCAGCGACACTGGGAGGCTACGCGATTTCATGGAGCGCCGGACAGATTTCCTCCGGCGCTGTTCGTGAAGGTTAAAGAGACCCGGGCCCTGTGCGGGGAATGTCAGCGCCCTGCCGTAGGGACGAGGAAGAAGGGAATCGCACATGCTAAAGGTGGGATGGTCGCTGGAACAACGCGCAGCAGTGAAAAGGTGGATGCTATTCGCCTCCCTTTTCGCGGTGGCTGGAGTAGTCCTGTCGGTATTCCTCATCGTGACAGGAAATTCTGGTGGCTGGGTGGTTCTTGTTATGATGCTATGTATATTCGGAACCGGCTACTTGTTCGTCGGAAATGTCAAAAGTAGGCAGCCTCGGTGACTCGTGGCGAGCAAGCGATGTAAGTGCTCAGCAGATTCGGTGAGCTTGCATGGTTTAAGCTGGCCTGGGATTTCAATTCTGCATACGGCTACCATTAAATTCCGTATGCAGGGTGGCGCTACAGGAATCCTCGCGAAGAAACTGGGCAGGTCTCGATCCCGAAGCGCTGATTCCAGCCTGGCTGGTTCGGGCAGTGGGGGCGGATTGCCGTCTCTCGCCCGTTCTTCGCATCCGGTCGAGTCCGGAGCGGCCGCAGCACTGCCATCTCGTCCTCAAGGCCGAGCTTCATGGCGAAGTCGAAGCGGTCGACCTCCAGGCACAGCTCCACATCGGCGGGGTGGGCGCCGTGGCGTCGCCCGGCGCGCAGGTCTGCGGCGGCGGGGGAGGTGCGGGCGCGGTGCAGGCAAGGGGCGGGGTCGGGTCGGTTCCCGGTCAGGAGTCCGTGCAGGTAATCGGCGCAGGCCAGGTCCTCGGCGGCATGGCCGTCCTCGCCAGTGGCCACGAACGTCACCGAGTCGGCGCCGGCGTCCGCCAGGGCCTGGGCTGTCGCGCCGGCCACGGCGAAACTGGCGCACAGCGCCAATTCCGCCTCGACAACCGCCAAGGCCCCTACCGTCCCCGCGGTGGTCTTCTGGATCACGGTGTGGCCGGTCAAGTCGGCCTCCCGGATCTGGCCAGGTGAGTTGACCAGGTCGAACCCGCTGACCAGTGCCCCGTCCTTGAGTGCGAGCCAGGTCGGGTGACGCGCCTTGATCGCCAGAGCCTCGTCCTGGTCGGCAGCAAGAACGATCTTGGTTGCTCCGCGGTGGAAGGCCCATGCGGCGGTGGTGAACGCCCGCATCACATCGATCACGACGGCCACCTGTTCGGTGCCGTCCACCTCGGGTATTCCGACTACTCGCGCATCCATGCCGGGATCGTCGCAGCGGCCTGAAGCGGCTCACAAGACGCGCTGGCGGTCCCATTGAGGCGTCGATTACCGACCAGGCGCCAGTTCCCGCGCGCCGTAGCGGATGTCCGACACCTCTTCTATGCATGCCTTGGCCACGGCGCAGTCGGTGGTCTCGGCCGCGCGGTGGTAGAGATCGGCCACGTGGGCGTCGAGTTCCGGATCACGCGCGATCGCGTACTCGGCCCACCAGCGAGCCATGAAAGCGGGCAGCGGGCCGATGTCGTAGGTGTCGGCGATCGCCCACTTCCAGTGCTCGTCGAAGTCGGGGAGTAGTTGAGGAGCGTGTTCGGCGATCGCCTCGCGCAGGGCCTTCGGGGTCCGCTCGGGCATGGGTGGGACGGCCGGGGTCGGTTCGGCGATACGGGCGGGCATGATCGGTGAACTCCTTCGACGCGTCGTCGTCACGGCCCGGTGCCCCCGGCTTCCAGCGCGAGCAGCCGCAACCCCCGGGACTCCGCGACGCGCAACGCGTCCGTCAAGCACTCGGCGAGCCGCAGGCCGGCGTAGCGGACCTCGGTGTACGGCGAGGAGGGGTCGTCCAGCACGGTGCGGGCGAGGTCGCGTACGTCGGTGGCTGTGGCCAGCTGGACGGTCTCCATGTCGTCGGCGAGCCGGGAGAGGTAGCCGCCGTTGTGGTCGGTCAGCAGGTAGCAGGGGTTGCCGTCGGAGGACAGCCAGGGCAGGAGTCGGGGTGTGGGGGTGTTCTGCGCGTGTTCCATCAGGCCGCCACCTCCTGCGCGCCGATCAGGTGTCGGTCCAGGTCGATCCCGAAGTCGGCGGCCAGGTAGGGGCGGACCAGGGCGGAGGCGTTGCCGTCGAGGGGGGTGGCGAGGCCGTACGGGGAGCGGTGCCGGGGGAGCTGCGGGGGCCAGGTGTGATGTGGACGTGGGGAAGGGGACGTGGGGAAGGGGACGCGGTGACGCCGTTTCCCGGTGCCGGGGGCGAAGAGGAGGCGCAGCCATTGGAGGGTGCGAGGGATAAGGTCGCGCACGTCGGCGCTCCTAGTAAGCGGTTGGCCGTGCCCCGGGAGGTCTAGCCACCTCGCCGGGGTCTCTCGTCTTCGACGCTACACAGGGCTGTAGACATCTGCATACAAGTACAGAGGGATCCACACGACAGTGCAGGTCGGTACCGCTCTACGTTGGACGTATGAGCGATACCGAAGCTCCGAAGACTCCTCTGGACCCGATGAGCGCCAGACCGCTCTACGTACAGCTGGCCGACGCCATCGCCGGGAAGATCGCGTCGGGAGAGCTGGCGCCGGACAGGCCCATCCCCTCCGAGAACCACCTCGCCGACGATTACGGCGTCGCCCGGCTCACCGCGCGGCGGGCCGCTCAGGAGCTCCGAGAGCGCGGCCTGATCGTCACCGTGCGAGGTAAGGGTTCCTTCGTCGTTGAACAGCCGGTCGGTGACGCCTCGGAAGCGGACGAACCGAACGGCTGAGGGGTCGCGTGCAGCGCCACGCAACCCCCGCCGCCTACGGCAAGCCGTGCACGTGAGGCCCCACCGCGTTGGACCACGCATTCCCCGCCGCCGCGTCCCAGTTCGTGGACCACGTCATCGCCCCGCGCAGCTCCGGATACGTCCGCGCGGGTTTGAAGGACCCGCATCCCGTCCCCCGCGTCAGGCAGTCCAGCGCGCTGTTGATCACCGACGGGGACACGTAGCCGCTGCCCGCTCCCCGGGGGGAGGCCGGGAGGCCCAGGCCCACCTGGGACGGGGAGAGGCCGCCCTCCAGCTGGATGCAGGCGAGGGCGGTGAGGAAGTCCACCGAGCCCTGGGCGTAGACCTTGCCGTCGCAGCCCAGCATGGAACCGCTGTTGTAGTACTGCATGTTGACGACCGTGAGGATGTCCTTCACGTTCAGGGCCGTGCGGAAGTACGCGTTGGACGTGGACTGCATGTCGATGGTCTGGGGGGCCATCGTCAGGACCATGGACGGGCCCGCCTTCGCGGACAGGGCGCGCAACGCCTGTGTCATGTACGTCGCGTTGAGGCCGTTCTCCAGGTCGATGTCGACGCCGTCGAAGCCGTAGGTCTGCATCAGCGAGTACAGCGAGTTCGCGAAGTTCGTCGCCGAGGTGGCGTCGTTGACCGACACCGTCCCCTTCTCGCCGCCCACCGAGATGATGACCTTCTTGCCGGCCGCCTGCTTCGCCCGCACGTCCGCCTTGAACTGGTCGACCGTGTAGCCGCCCAGGCCCGCCGAGTCCAGGGTGAAGGTGACCGCGCCCGGCGTCGTCGTCGCGTCGGCGAAGGCGACCGCGATGATGTCGTACGCCGACTGGACGTCCGACAGCTTCTGGACCGTCGCGCCGTTGTCGAAGTTCTGCCAGTAGCCCGTCACGGCGTGCTTGGGGACTGTGCCGACGCCGCCCCCGGAGGACGTCCTCCCCGTCACTGGCGTCGACCTCGGTGACTCACCCGCCGTGTTCGTCGCCGTGATCTGGAAGGAGTACGACGTGGAGGCGGCCAGACCCGTCACGGTCGCCGACGTTCCCGTCACCGCCGTCACCTTCGTGCCGTCGCGGTAGACGTTGTAGCCGGTCGCCCCGGAGACGGCACTCCACGTCAAAGACACCGACGACGCCGAAGTCCCCGAGACGGTCACTCCGTTCGGCGCCCCCGGCACCGACGGCTCCGGATCGCCGCCCCCACCGCCCCCGTCCGGCCCGTACACCGACACGTCGTCCGCGATGTAGGCCGCCTGTCCGTACCAGCCGTGCAGATACACCGTCACGGAGGTGGTGGAGGATCCTGTCGAGAAGCTCGTCGACAGTTGCTTCCACGACGACGAGTCCGGCGTCCAGGTCGAGACGTCCGTCGTGCCGGTCCCGGTCGCGCCCAGGTAGGCGTACCCGCCCTGGACCCACGCGCTCAGCGTGTAGGTGGAGTTCGGCTTCACCGCCACCGTCTGGGAGCAGCGGGCGTTGTCCTGCCCGGCGGGGGTCGCCTTCAGGGCCGTCGAGCCGCCGTGGACCGGGGAGGGGACGGTCGTACCGCTGCCCGCCGAGCAGGTCCATCCGGTCAGGCCGGACTCGAAGCCGGCGTTCTTCGCGTTGTTGAGGTCCGTGTTGAGGTCCGCTGCGGTGGCCTGGCCCGCGCCGGTCGTCGCGAGGGCCAGGGTCGCTGTCACGGTCGCCGCGAGAAGGGCCCATGGGCGTCGTCGTCTGCTTCGGGGTATGGCTGGTACGCCGTGCACTGGTGCCTCCGGTGGGGAGAGGGACGAGGGACGGCGGTGGCGCCACCGCAGCATCACCAAGTTGGTCCAGACCAATCTCGCTGTCAAGAGTTCCGGCGGGGACACGTCAATACCGGCTCCAGTGGCCGCTGCCGTAAAAGATCACGTGGCAAGTGCGCCCCATCTGAGCTGAAATCGCCCTCTATTAGGCCCTGAACAGGACCAGGAAGTCATAGAAACGCTGTTCTCCGGTCACAGGGGCGTGGTTACAGTGCTCAGGTAGTCACGCAGTGAAGTCGACCGGGTGCGCCGGAGTCACACCGGGCGAGCCCACCGGCAGGGGATTCGGGGAGCGCACGTGCCAACTGCCATTGCCGTGACCAGTGCCGACATGGCACTGCCGCCAGGGGACGACCGAACCATGCCCGCGGCCGTGCTGGCGGACCTGGACAGCCAGCCGCTGGAGCACTCGCTCGCCGCCTTCCAGGTGTTGCTCGACCAGCACGGACATGTCGTCGTCGTGTACTCGGCGGCCGTACCGAAGGCGGTCGAACGGCGGCTGCACACCGTGCGCTCCCTGCTGGAGAGCGACCGGATCGCCCTGTTCCGGCCCGATCTGCCGCCTCTGGGACTCGCCGTCCTGGCCCGGCAGTTGAGGCAGCTCGCCTCCTGCGACCTCAGCCCCGGGGTGCTCGGCTCGGCCGCGCGGCTGCTCACGCACTACATCCACGCGGGCGCGCTGCTCGGTTCCGTCGCGAGGCTCGACCGGCTTCCCGTGAGCCTGAAGTCGCACGCCAAGTCGTGGGTGCCCGGCAGTCAGTTCGGTGTGCTCGCCCATCCGCAGCCGCAGCTCGTGCGGATGGGGCCCGGGGTCACGCTTCCGGGGCCGGAGTTCGCCACCTCGATGCTCGTCGCCAAGGGGCAGCTCCAGTCCGACTGGGTCACCGCGACACTGGCCCCGTCGTGGAAGGCGCAGGGGCTGCGCGAGGCCGTGCTGCCCGCCGAGTCCCAGGAGTGGTGGGGGACCGGGAAGCTGATCGAGTTCGCCAGTTTCCTTCCCGACCTCTCGGTCCTTTACCAGTTGGTCACTTCGGTACGGCAGAACATCTGTCACTGGTGCGGCATCGAGCTGATCGGCGACCGCTGCGTCTTCTGCTCCGCGACCAGCCCCGCGACACCCGCGACACCCGCGTCCCCGACCACCAACACCGCCTCCCCGGCCACCGCCCCCGCGTCCGCCCCCTCCGCGTCACCCCGGTACCAGCACCAACTGCCCGCCGGGTGAGCCGACCCAGGCCCGCCCTCCTCCGCCCGATCCAACCCCCCCGACGAGGTCGTACGGTCCATGAACTCCCGTCAGCGCCGCGGCGTGATACTCCTGCTCCTGTCGGTCCTGTGCGCCCTCGGGGCGTTCGCCGGCGTGCTCTCCGTCATCAACGACGTGGAGTCCAAGGTGGGGCCCGAGGTCACCGCGTACCAGCTCAAGGCGAACGTGCCGCCGTACACCCGGCTCACCGCGAGCCAGTTCTCGAAGATCGAGATGCCTGAGCGGTGGCTGTCGGACAACGCCGTCACCGATCTCGCGGACGTCCGCGGCAAGATCGCCGTCACCACGCTGAAGAAGGGCTCCCTGCTCCAGAGCGACATGATCGTCGACCAGCCTGCCCTCCAGCCCGGGCAGCAGGAGGTCGCCATCATGATCGACGCGGCGACCGGTGTGGCGGGCAAGATCACGCCGGGCTCCACGGTCAACGTGTACGCCACCTTCGAGGGCCGCCGGGAGACCGACCCCGACCAGTCCAAGATCATCGTGACCAACGCCAAGGTCATCGACGTCGGCCGGCTGACCGCCCTCAAGCCCGACCCGGACGACCGGACCCGGCAGGAGGCCGACGGCGTCCCCATCACCTTCGCGCTGACCACGCTGGACGCCCAGCGCATCACGTACGCCGAGTCGTTCGCCGAGGAGGTCCGGCTCGCACTGGTCGCGCCCGGCACCGACACGACCGTCCCGGAGCAGGAACGCTCTTACGAACTCGCGAAGGACAAGTGAGAGGCCGCCATGCCCACGAGGATCCTTCCGGCAGTCGGTGACGCGGACGCGGTCCGGTCGATCACGACGCTGCTCAGCCAGCTCCCGGACGCCGAACCGGTCGCCCCGGTCACC
This sequence comes from Streptomyces lincolnensis, assembly GCF_001685355.1. Taxonomy (GTDB): domain Bacteria; phylum Actinomycetota; class Actinomycetes; order Streptomycetales; family Streptomycetaceae; genus Streptomyces; species Streptomyces lincolnensis. The sequence continues at coordinate 6,425,214 of NZ_CP016438.1, forward strand.
GACTCCACCCAGCTCATCGACACCCTCGCGCGCCTGGCCGGGGAGTCGATCGACGAGCTGCCCGAGGTCGTGGTGGTGCACGAGCGCATCGGGCCCGTCCCGGCCCTGGAGCTCATCCGCGAGGTCGCCCTGCGCTTCCCCGCCGTCGGCGTCATCCTCGTCACCTCCGACGCCAGCCCCGGCCTCTTCCAGGCCGCCATGGACTACGGCGCCCGCGGACTGATCGCCCTGCCCCTCGGCTACGAGGAACTCGCCACCCGCGTCCACGCGGTCGCCCAGTGGTCGGTCGGCGTACGGCGTCATCTGGGCGTCGGCGGCGACGTGTTCACCGGTGTAGGCGGCACCGTCGTCACGGTCAGCGGGGCCAAGGGGGGCGTAGGAGCGACGCTCACCGCCATCCAGCTCGCCCTCGCCGCCCAGGCGTCCGGCCGCAGCACGGCCCTGCTCGACATGGACCTCCAGACCGGGGACATCGCCTCCTACCTCGACGTGCAGTTTCGCCGCTCGGTGGTCGACCTGGCCGCCATCACCGACATCTCGCCCCGCGTCCTCGCCGACGCCGTCTTCCGCCACGACACCGGTGTCGCCCTGCTGCTCGCCCCCGGCGAGGGCGAACGCGGCGAGGAGGTCACCGACCGGGCTGCCCGCCAGATCGTCAGCGCCCTGCGCTCCCGCTACGAGATCGTCGTCGTGGACTGCGGCGCCCAACTGAGCGGCGCGGGCGCGGCGGTCGTGGAGATGGCCGACACGGCCCTGCTGGTCACCACCCCGGACGTGGTCGCGGTCCGGGGTGCCAAACGGGCGGTACGGATGTGGGACCGGCTCCAGGTCCGCAAGGCCGAGGAGACGACCGTCGTCGTCAACCGCCACAGCCGCGGTACGGAGATCCAGCCCCCGCTGATCCAGAAGATCACCGGCACGCTCGTCGCGAACACCGCGATCCCCGCCAACTTCAAGGAACTCCAGAGCGCCGTCGACGCCGGCCGCGTCCACGAACTCGACAGTAAGGGCACGGTCAAGCAGGCCATGTGGGGCCTCGCGGGCGAACTCGGGCTGGTCAAGGGCGCCGAGGCGGCCAATCACCGGGCCGGCCGGTTCCGCGGCGGCGACCGGGCGGCGGTCGGCTTCCGGCGACGCAAAGAGCTGGGGAGGTAGCGTGCCCGAGCCCCGCCCCAAGGACGACGACGGCCAGGTCACCGTCGAGTTCCTCGGCATGACCCCGCTGATCATCCTGACGCTGGTGCTGATGTGGCAGTTCGTGCTCCTGGGATACACGTTCACGCTCGCGGGGAATGCTGCTGACGAGGCGGCGAGGGCGGCGACCGAAGTACCGCTGGGGCAGCGGGCGGCCGCGTGCCAGCAGGCGGCCACGGAACACCTCCCGGGCGCGTGGACCGGCCAGGCGGACTGCCAGACCGGCGGCGGCTATGTGACGGCCACCGTCCGGCTGGAGGTCCCCGTCCTCTTCCCCGGCTCGATCGGCTTCCCCTTCGAGGTGGAGGGACACGCCGGGACCGTGGAGGAGGTGAAGGACTGAGATGTCGTACAAGGACAAGGACAAGGCCAAGGACAGGGACAGGGACAGGGACAGGGACAACAGCACAGGCCGCGACCGAGGCCAGGTCGCCCTCGAATACCTCGGCTTCATCCCGATCCTGATCCTCGTCGCCATGGCCGGTGTTCAGATCGGGCTCATCGCCTACACCGCCCAGCAGGCCGGCACGGCGGCCCGGGCCGGGGCGCGGGCCGCCTCGATCGAACCGGGTACCGCCCAGGCGGGATGCGCGAACGCGATCAGCGACTGGCTGTCCGTCGCCTGTGACGCGGCGGAGGGCGGGGACACGGTCACCGTCACCGCGACCGTGCAGATCCCCTCGATCGTCCCCGGCTGGGACTTCGACGCCGCGCGGAAGACCGCCACCATGCCCCTCGACACGCCGCTCGACGACTGAGGAAACACCCATGAGCCTGCGGTCACGCATCAACTCCCCCGAAGAGAACGGCAACCGGGGCGAGGACGGCCACCTCGTCTCCTCCTACCGGGCCAAGCTCCTGGAGGAGATCGACCTCGCGGAGATGAGTTCGCTCGCGGCGGCCGAGCGCCGGGCCCGCCTGGAGCGGGTCCTCGGGCACATCATCAGCCGTGAGGGCCCGGTCCTGTCGACGGTCGAGCGCTCCCAGCTGATCCGGCGGGTGGTGGACGAGGCACTCGGCCTCGGCATCCTCGAACCCCTCCTGGAGGACGCGTCCATCACCGAGATCATGGTGAACGGCCCGGACGCGATCTTCGTCGAACGCGGCGGCCGGGTCGAGCAGTTGCCGATCCGCTTCGCCTCGCACGACCAGCTGATGCAGACCATCGAGCGGATCGTGTCGACGGTCAACCGGCGGGTGGACGAGTCCAACCCGATGGTGGACGCGCGCCTGCCGTCCGGCGAGCGCGTGAACGTCATCATCCCGCCGCTGTCGCTGACCGGCGCCACGCTCACCATCCGCCGCTTCCCGCGCTCCTTCACGCTCAGCGAGCTGGTCGGCTTCGGCTCCCTGGACGAGCACATGCTGTACCTGCTGGCGGGCCTGGTGCAGGCGAGGTTCAACATCATCGTCTCGGGCGCCACCGGCACCGGCAAGACGACCCTCCTCAACGCCCTGTCGGGTCTCATCCCCGACCGCGATCGCATCATCACCATCGAGGACTCCGCCGAACTCCAGCTCCAGCAGCGGCACGTGGTCCGGCTGGAGTCGCGCCCGGCCAACGTGGAGGGCAAGGGCCGTATCACCATCCGCGAACTGGTCCGCAACTCGCTGCGCATGCGGCCCGACCGGATCGTGGTCGGTGAGGTCCGCGGCGGCGAGTCCCTGGACATGCTCCAGGCCATGTCGACGGGCCACGACGGCTCGCTGGCCACCGTCCACGCCAACAGCGCCGAGGACGCGCTGATGCGGCTGAAGACGCTGGCGTCGATGTCCGAGGTGGAGATCCCCTTCGAGGCGCTGCACGACCAGATCAACAGCGCGATCGACGTCATCATCCAGCTCACCCGGTTCGCCGACGGCGTCCGCCGTGTCACCGAGATCGCCCTGCTGGACAGCCACGGCAGCGAGCCGTACCGGCTGGCCACGGTCGCCCGCTTCGACGCCCGGCCGATGGCCGCCGACGGCCGGATCTACGGCGACTACCAGCACTTCCCGCTCCCGCGCCGCACCGCCGACCGCCTCTACATGGCGAGCCAGCCCACGCCCCAGGCCTTCGGCGTGGCCCAGGCACCGCACGAGCTAGCCACCCGAGAAGCCAGGTAGGACCGCCCCCCATGGAACTCCACACCCTCGTCACGCTCACCATCGGCGTCGCACTGCTGACCTGCGTGTTGGCCGTGATCGGCGTGCACGTCTACGCCAAGGGCCGGGCCCAGCGCGCCGCCCTGGTCGAACGGCTGACGTCCACCGGCCAGATACCGGTCATCGGCCGCCGGCGCCACTTCCGCACCCTGGACCGCCGACTGCGCCGTACGACGGTCGGCCGGAAGCTGGAACTGCGGCTGGCGGCGACGGGCCTGGACGTCACGCCGGGCGAGTTCTTCGCCGCGATGCTCGCCCTGGTGGCCGGACTGTGGATGGTCGGCCAGGCCACCCTGGCACCCTTCTTCGGCCCCATCGCCGGACTGCTGGGCGTCTGGGCGGCGGTGCAGTTCCTGGACTGGCAGCGGCAGAAGCGCATCGAGAAGTTCATCAACCAACTCCCCGAACTGGCCCGCATCCTCGCCAACGCCACCCACGCCGGCCTCGCCCTGCGCACCGCGATCGGCATGGCGGCGGAGGAGCTGGAGGCCCCGGCCGGTGAGGAACTCGCCCAGGTGGCCAACCAGTTGGCGGTCGGCGCGACGATGGACGACGCGCTGGGCGAGATGGCCGAGCGGCTGCCGTCCCGCGAACTGGTCGTACTCGTCACGACGTTGGTGTTGTCGAACAGGGCGGGCGGTCAGGTCGTGAGCGCACTCCGCAATCTCACCGAGACGCTGGAGGAACGCAAGGAGACCCGGCGCGAGGTCCGCACCCAGCTGGCCCAGGTCAACATGACGGCGTACGCGGTCCCGGTCCTCGGCGTCGGCTCCCTCTTCCTCATGAACGGCGTCAAGGACGGCGCCCTGGAACGCATGACCGGCTCACCGTTCGGACAGGCGGCGGTGATCATCGCCTTCGCGCTGTACACGGTGGGCTTCATCCTCATCCGCCGTCTGTCGCGGATCGACGTCTGAGCGGCGAGGAGGGACTTTCCGACATGGCACTGCTGCTCGCCTTCCTGATGGCACTGGCCGTCTGGGGCATCTTCACCGGCATCCGCATGTACCGGGCGGACGCCAGACTCCCCGCCGACCTCGCGCTCGCCCTGGAGGTCGGCGCCACCCGCACCGGCGCGGTGGACTCCCTGATCGACCGCATGGGCATGCGGTACGCCCCCGCCGTCCTGCGCCTCATGGGCCCCAAGCAGGTCGCCAGGTACCGCCGCAAGATCGACCTCGCGGGCAACCCCGGCGGCCTCACCATCGACCGCTACGCGGCCCGCCGCGCGGTCTACGGCGCCCTCGGCGGCGTCGGCTTCGTGGTGTTCCTGCTGCGCGGCGACCTGCTCGTGGCCCTGCTCCTGCTGGCCTTCGGCGCGTTCTGGACGGAGGTCGGCATCTGGTCGGCGATCCGTATCCGCAAGGACGTCATCGAGCGGACCCTGCCGGACTTCCTGGACGTCCTGGCGGTCGTGGTGAGCGCGGGCCTCGGTTTCCGCCAGGCGCTGGACCGGGTCGCCTCCAGGTACGAGGGTCCCTGGGCCGACGAACTGCGCATCACCCTCCGTCAGATGGACCTCGGCATGAGCCGCCGCCAGGCCTTCGCCGAACTGCGCCGCCGCAACGACTCCGAGCAGGTGGCGATGTTCGTGACGGCGTTGCAGCAGGGGGAGGAACTGGGCGCCCCCATCGTCGACACGCTCGTCGCCCTCGCCAAGGACATGCGCCGCACCGACGCCCAGAACGCCCGCCGCAAGGCCGCCCGAGCCGTCCCCAAGGCCACGATGATGATCACCACGTTCATGGTCCCGGCCACGATGCTCCTGCTGGGAGCGGGGCTGCTGCTGGGGTCGGGGACGGACTTCGGGTCGATCACGGGGGAGTAGGGGGGTGACGAGATGACAATGGTGAGGCCGGGAAGACCGGGAATGCCGGGAATGCCGGGACGGCTACGCAGACCGCCGACGCCCGAACGCGGGTCCGCCGACGGCACCAGGCCCCCACAGGGGCCACTCGCAACCGCTCCTGAACCCACACCCTCACCACCCACCATCGACGTCCAGGTGAACGCCCTCCAGGCCATGTGCCGCCAGGTCCTCGGCTTCCGCCTGGCGATGATCGCCCTGGCCACCCCCGCCGCCCTCCTCAACGCCAACCCCGGCCTGGGCCAACGCCTGGTCGGCGCCGCGGTCGTCGTCACCTTCATGGGCTCGTACGTCCTCTTCAGGGACTGGGAACGCTTCGGCGCCCTCCTCCTGCGCCACCCCACCCTCCTGGCGGTGGACACCCTCTTCGGCTCCCTCCTCCTGATCTCGGCCGGCCCGGACAGCACCCTCGCCTACGTCAGCGTCTGCACCCCCCTCCTCGCCGGCATCGTCTACGGCTGGCGCGGCGCCGCCGTCTTCGCCTCCCTCCAGTCCCTGATCCTCCTGCTGGCCCATACGACGCTGAAGGACACCGGAGCCGGCCCGGCGGAGGCCCTCCTGCTCCCGGGCCTGTGCGTCATCACGGGCGCCGTCGGCTCCACGCTCCGCAACCTCATGCTCCGCTTCGGCGCCGCGACCCGGGCCCTGACCACGGTCCAGGCCCGCCTGGCCGTGACGGAGGCGCTCACCGCCGAACGGACCCGCCTGGCCCGCGAGATGCACGACTCCGTGGCGAAGACCCTGCACGGCGTGGCCCTGGCCGCGGACGGCCTGGCGCACTCCGCGAGCGCGCCCCGCATCGACCCGGCCCTCATCCGACACCAGGCCGAACTGGTCGCCCGCTCCGCCCGCAGGGCCGCCGCGGAATCCCGCGAGCTCCTGGCGGATCTGCGGGGGGAGCCCACACTGGTCGCACTGGACGACGTACTGAAGGAACTGGCCACCCGCACCCAGGACTTCACCGCCCGCACCGCGCTCCCGACCGCCTACCACCGCATGGGCGACCGCACGGAACCACCCCCGAAGATCCCACCCCCCGTGGCCCGCCAGCTCCTCAGCATCGCCACGGAAGCCATGGAGAACGCCCACCGGCACGCCTCCGCCACCCGCGTCGACGTCCGCGCGGGAGTCCACGGCGACCTGCTGCGCATCAGCGTCCACGACGACGGACGCGGCCTGCCCCCGGGCACCACCCTCGAACAGCTCCGCCGTACCGGCCACTTCGGCCTGGTCGGCATGGTCGAGCGGGCGGTGTCCGTCGGCGCCCGCATCCGCGTCGGCCGGGGCACGCACCCCAAGGGCACGGAAGTGCGCCTGGAACTCCCGCTGAAGGCACTCACCCCTCCCCACCACCCCCCATCACGAGAGGAGGCCGAGCGATGAGAGACCGACCGACTCCCGCCCCCGGCCTGCGTGTCGTCGTGGCCGACGACAACCCCGTGGTCCGGGCGGGCCTGACCGCCCTGCTCTCCGGCCGCCCGGACATCACCGTCGTGGCGGAGGCCGCCGACGGCCACCAGGCCTGCGAGGCCGCCCGCCGCCACCGTCCCGACGTCGTCCTCCTCGACGTCCGCATGCCGCGTATGGACGGCATCTCCGCGCTGCCCCACCTGGTGACGATCGCCCCGGTGCTGATGCTGACGTACAGCACGGAGTCGGAGATCGTCCGGGAGGCCCTGCGCCGGGGCGCCGACGGCTACCTCGTCCACGGCGAGTTCACCGCGGACCAGCTCGTCACCGCCGTACGAGACGTCAGGCAGGGCCGCCCCCACTTCACCCCCACCGCGGCGGGTACGCTTCTCGCCCAACTCCGGGCAACCCTCCCGGAACCTTTCCGTCCGCAAATGAATCCCCTTGATTCACCGGGAAGTTTCTCCAAAACCCCTTCACGACTGCAACCCTCTATGGGACAGTCGTCCCGGGAGGGGTTCCGACTGAGCACCAGGGAGGCGGAGATCATGGACCTCATCGCGTCCGGCATGAGCAACCAGCAGATCGCCGCCATGTGCTTCATCAGCCAGAAGACGGTCAAGAACCACATCAACCGCATCTTCGCCAAACTCCACAGCGCCAGCCGCTCCGAAGCCACCGCCAAGTGGCTCGGCACGGCCCCGACTCCCCGACTCGGGCTGGGGTGACGCCCGATGACACCAGGGGGGAGCCACCGGATCAGCCATTGGGCCCGGAATTGGGCCCAAAGGCCCTCCGCAACACCGGGTGTTCCGTCATACCGTGGGACGATCGCCCACCGGGCGGCCGCTATCGGAGGGGAACACCATGAGCAACTGGATCAACACCACCGCCGAGTACCTCCGCAACCGGGCGAACCGGGACGACCGGGGGCAGACGGCGGTGGAGTATCTGGGGATCATCGCGGTGGTGGTGGCGATCGTGTTGGCGATCACGGGAACGGACATCGGGCAGACGATCTACAACGCCATCACGGACAAGATCACCGAAGTCGTCGGTGCCTGATCCGGCTCTGTAGGCGCGGAGACTCCGGGCAGGCCTTCCCCATCTACATCACGGTGGTGGCGGGTCTGCTCTTTCTTGCGTTCGCCTATCTCGCGGTCGGCCAGGCCGCGGCCAATCGGAACGGCGCCCAGACGGCTGCTGATGCCGCGGCGCTGGCGGCAGCCCTGGACACGCGGGACAAGCTTGCGGACGAGTGGGTCGAGAACGTACTCGACCCGACCAAGTGGCGGGACATCTTCGACGGCAACGGCGTGCCGTTCGACGGGTGTGGGCGGGCCGACCAGCTGGCCGCGCAGAACAACGCCACCGCGGCCTGCGGTATCGCGGACGAGTTGTATCCGGGCTACACGGTCGAAGTCGAGACGAACAAGGCCGTCGGTGACTCCATCGTCCCCGGGACTGAGAACATCCACGCGAAGGCATCCGCCACTGCCGTGATCGAGCCGCTCTGTACGTTCCCACCTCTCGGGGAGGGCGCCGGGGACGACGTGCTGCCGGAGCTCACTTGCAAGGACGACGAGAAATGGAAGCTCGACCCGGAGGACCTCGTCGATCTTCCGGAACCCCAGGACCTTTTCGACGTCCATCTGGTCGACTGACAAGCGAACGACGAGTGACGAAGGAAGCAGAGCGATGAGTATTCGGTTCACAGCGAAGGCCCGCAGGGGGGTGGTCGCGCTGACTGTCGCGGCTGGACTGGCCGTCGGTGTGGCCGGCTGCGGAGGCGGGGGCGGCGACGACAAGAAGCCCGAGACGTCGGCGTCGGCTTCCAAGGACGGCGGCTCCGGGCCGAGTACTCAGGAGGGACAGTCGGACACGCCCCTGGCCGAGCTGAAGGGGCCCAACGGGCTGTTGCTCCAAGTCACCTCAGCCGGCCGGGACTCCGGCGGGTTCGTCACGGTCAGTGGCAACCTGAAGAACGACAGCGACAAGGTGCTCACCATCCCCGCCCAACTGAGCGGCAACGAGACGGAGATCATCAGGAACGGGCGTTCTTTCGGCGGAGCCACATTGGTGGACTCCAAGGGGAAGAAGCGCTACTACGTCCTGCGTGACACCGACGGGCGGCCCCTCACCACCACGGGCATCTCCACCGTCAAGGCCGGCGAAACCATCCCGGTTTTCATGCAGTTCCCCGCGCCGCCCGCCGGCACGTCCGAGGTCTCCCTCCAGCTGCCCATGTTCGCCCCCGCCGACCTCACGATCTCCGGTTGAGGCCAGCATGACCACCACCCACCGCCTCCACCCCCTCGCCCTGACCCTCACCGCGGCCTCACTGATCGCGGCGCTCGCCACCCCCGCACACGCCGACGACGGCCCCAGCGTCCCCCCTGGCACCGAACCCTCCGCGTCGGCGCCCGTGAACGTCGATGCCAACGACCCCGATCTGAAGCTCCCCGAGGGGGCGACGCTCGCGGAGCCGAAGGTGTTGGACATCAAGCAGGTCGTGGAGGACCAGAGCGGTGACGAACGCCGCGAGGACACGAACGCGGACGTGAAGTTCGCCCTCCAGGCGGAGGTGCTGTTCGGGAAGGACAGTGCGAAGCTGGGTGGGGAGGCGAGGTCACGGATCTCCGCGATCGCGGAGGAGATCAAGACCCAGAAAGCCACCCGGATCCGCGTCTTCGGCTTCACGGACAACCTCGGTTCCTCCGCGCACGGCGACGTGCTGTCGAGACAGCGCGCGAACGCCGTGGAAGGCGTCCTGGAACAGGAGCTCAACGACCCGAACATCACCTTCGAGGTCCGCGGCTACGGCGAGCAGTACCCGATCGCCTCCAACGCCTCGGAAGCGAGCCGCAAGAAGAACCGGCGCGTCGAGGTGTCGTTCCCGCGCGGGGAGGACTGAGGCCGGCGCACCACGGAAAGGGTGGCGGTAGGTACACCCCCACCCGGGTGTGCAGAGCCATCGTGGGGCGGCGGAGGCGTCCATAGCCTCGTCGTATGGCTGACAACGAGAACAGCAGCAGGGGAAGCGACCGCGAGTACGGCGAGGGGCCTTCGCGGCGGAAGGTGCTGGGGCGGGGCGCGCTGTCCCTGGGTGGGGCCGCGCTCGCCGTGGGGCTCGGCGCGGGGGTCGCGGGGGCGACCGGAGGAAGGCCCGCGAAGGGGCAGCGGACATACGTGCTGGTGCACGGTACGCACAGCGCGGGGATGTTCTGGACGGCGATCGGCAGGGAGCTGGCGCTGCGCGGACACCGGGTCGTGGCGGTGGACCAACCGCTGCACGGGACCGAGAAGTTCATCCCGGAGGCCTACCAGGCGCAGGATCTGCGGGCGCTCGCGGTGGAGGCCTCGCCGGTCGCCGCGCTCACGGTCGAGGACTTCGAGCGGCGGGTCCTGGGCGTGGTGCGGCGGGCCGCGCGGCTCGGCGGGCCGGTGATCCTCGTGGGGCACAGCATGGGGGGACTGTCACTGAGCAGGGTGGGGGACGCCGTACCCGGACTCCTCTCGCACCTGTGCTACATGGCCGCGATGTGCCCGAGCCGCAGCATGCCGTCGCTGAACGACTGCGCGGGTTCGCCCGAGGGGCAGCGGTCCGTCACCCCGTGGGACCAGATGATCGGGGACCCGGAGAAGCTGGGCGTGCTGCGGCTCAACTGGCGGAGCGGCGACCGCCGTGACCTCGCGGTGTTCAAGGAGATGATCTGCGCGGAGTACACGGACGCGGCGTTCCTGAGGGTGATCGAGGGCATGCAGACGGACGAGTCGATGGCGGCGTACGGGGGCCGGGCCGTCGGGAGCGCCGGCCGGTGGGGGCGGATTCCGCGCACGTATCTGCGGTTCGGCAAGGACCGGACCGTCTCCCCGGAGCTCCAGGACCGCATGATCGCGGAGGCCGACGACCTCACCCCCGACAACCGCTTCACCGTGCACGACTTCCCGGGCTCCGGCCACTGCGGTCCCGCGGACCCGACCCGCGTGACGGACCTGCTGCACAACCTGCCCGTGTAGCCGCACCTCGCTACTCCGCGGGCACGATCTCCACCTGGGCCCCTGCCCGCAGTCCCCACCCCTCCATCGTCCCGGCCGCCGCCTCCAGCACATGACGGGACCGTGGCCGGGGCAGGCCCAGCCGCCCCGGCCGCATGGTGCGTACGGCGAGGACGGTGAGGTCGCGGGTCAGGTAGGCGACGTCGATCGGCATCCGCATCCGGAAGGTGTGCACGTTGCCCGCCGGGGACAGGAGCATCGCCCCGTCGACGGAGTCCCGCCCGAGCAGACCCCTCGTACGGGCCCGGTACGACGCGGCGATCTCCAGCGCGACGGTGACCTCGCCCCGCTCCCCGCGAACGACCAACGTCCCCTGTCCGTCCCGCCATCTGCCCATACCCCGACACCCTTCCACACCGGTCACGCAGTCCGGTCACGCGGCACTGCCGTGCCCTGCACCCCCGCTCCCGACCACCCGCCGCGAAAAATCGGCGGCGCCCCGGGCCCGGCCCCTGCGACCATCGCCCCATGGACCAGCCGCTCACCGACCAGCCGCTCACCGACCAGCAGCCCACCCGCCGCAGCTTCGAAGAGCTCGTGGCCGAAGGCGCCGCCGTGCCCACCGAGGGATGGGACTTCTCCTGGTTCGAGGGCCGGGCCACCGAGGCGCGCCCGTCGTGGGGATACGCGCGCTCGATGGCCCGGCGGCTGGCCGGTGCGCAGGCCGTGCTCGACATCCACACCGGGGGCGGGGAGGTCCTGGACCTCGCCCTCGGCGAGGCGACCCGGGCGCCCACGCTCACCGTCGCCACCGAGGTCTGGCCGCCGAACGTCGCCAAGGCCACCGCCCGCCTCCGCCCGCGCGGTGTCGCCGTCGTCGCCACGCGGGACGACGCGCCGCTGCCGTTCGCGGACGCGACCTTCGACCTCGTCGTCGCCCGGCACCCGATCCGCGCCGACTGGCCGGAGATCACCCGCGTGCTTCAGCCAGGCGGCACCTACTTCGCCCAGCACGTGGGCCCGGCCAGCGTCTTCGAACTGGTCGAGTACTTCCTCGGCCCCCAGCCTGATCAGATACGGAGCAACCGGCACCCGGACCGCGAGCGCGCCGAAGCGGAGGCCGCCGGCCTGGAGATCGTCGACCTGCGCGCCGAGCGGCTGCGGATGGAGTTCCACGACATCGCCGCCGTCGTCCACTTCCTCCGCAAGGTGATCTGGATGGTCCCGGGCTTCACGGTCGAGAAGTACGAGCCCGAACTCCGCTCCCTGCACGAGCGGATCGAGTCCCAGGGTCCCTTCGTCGCCCACAGCAGCCGTCACCTCGTAGAGGCCCGCAAGCCGAGGCCCTGACCCCTACCGCCGGTCACGCGTGAGGGCCCGCCGTCACCTTCCCGATCACCAACTCCGGCCGGGCCTCCAGCACTTCCCCCACCCGCTCCACCCGTTCGCCCAACTCCCGTTCCTGCCGCGCCGAGAGCCGCCCGAGCGGCTCCACGGTGACGGTCGTACGCCGTCCCTGGCGCCGCTGGTGCCAGACGCCGGCCACCACCCCGTCGACCAGCAGCAGGGGGAAGTTCCCGGCCTGGCCGCCCGCCAGCGCCCGCCGGTACGCCTGACCGGGGAACAGCAGCTCACGCGGCTGCGCGGCGATGCCGTAGGCGTCGAAGTAGGGCAGCAGCCGCAGCCCGCGCACCGGCTCGTCGGGGAAGCCGGTGTCGCCGGCCGCCACCCACGCCGGGGCTTCCTCCAGCGCCACCTCCTCGATCTCCCCGGCCTCCGCCAGCTCCCGGAACACCCCGGCGGCCCAACCGGCCGGGGCTGCCAGCCACTTGGCGAAGTACGCCGGGGTCGACGGCCCGTAGGCGCGCAGATACCGCCGTACGAGCTCATGCAGTGCCTCGTTCGGCGGCAGCGGATCGAAGTGCGGCGGGCGGGTGTAGGTCACCTTGCGGCCGCGGTTCGGGCCGAAGCAGAGCGCGCCCGACTGGCCGGCGCGGTACAGCACCTGGCGCCAGCGCGGCCACATGCCCTGGAAGGCGGGCATCACCAGGTCGCCGGCCCAGGCACCGGTGCGGGCGACGACCTCCTCGGTCAGCTCGTCGACGGTCAGGCAGACCCCGTCCAGGGCGTCCGCGATCGCCGCCACGATGTGCGCCGCCTGCTCCTCGGTGAGCCGGACCTCGGGCGGGAAGGGGCTCGCCCCCGCCGGAACGGCCGTCAGCGCGGCACACCACAGGGGCAGTTCCCGGGCGGCGAGCAGATGGACCGTCCCGCGCGGACCGTGCGTCTTCACCAGCGACCGCCCCTCCCAGAGCGCCTCCCGCACCTCCACCCGGGTGGTCCCGGTGCCGCGCACTCCCACCGACAGTTCCGCCGCGGACAGCACCTGCGCATGCGCGCCGAGCATCGCGCCGACGACGTCGGCGACCGGCGTACCGGCCGCGGCGGGCTCCGTCAGGTACTGCCGCTCCAAGCGCCGCGCGCTCACCCGGTCCCACGTAGTGAAGGTCATGCACCGACGCTAGAACCCAACAAGGCCAGATTCCGTCCTCTTCGCCGACCCACTCCACCAGGGCGATCACTCCCTGTGTATCCATGGCTCCACGGGGTTTCCACATTGTTATCCCAGGCAGCTCGCGCCGGTGCCACACCTCGCGTACGTTCGAACGCAGGTAATTCGCGTGAGCAAAGCTGCGCGAGCGGCACCGCGCAGTGGAGGGGACCGCGCGGTGCCGTCAAGCAAGCGCCACGCCCGGCGTCACCCTCCGGAGGGAACCCCTCCCACCCGCTCCCCGCCCGCGAATCCACCGCGATCCAGCCACAAACCGCCCCTGAAAAGGCCCCAAAGCCCCCCTCCCCGCGTCGCCGCCCGACTCCGGAGAGTAGTTGTGGCACGCCGATGCACCCAGCAGCACTTACAAAGGGTTATGGTGGAAACCCCCCCTCGGGCCGGTCCGTCTCCCCCCCCACGGACCGGCCCGTTTTTTTGCCCACCACGGGGTACCTGTTGAGGGACGTCGACTGTCCCCACCAAAGGGGCGCGGGGAACTGCGCGATCAACCCCCACCGGGCCGCAGCCGCCAACAAACGCATCGCACCCCCCGTTTAGGCGCCAACAACCCACCCGCACCCGGAAACACGCGGCGCGATACCCTTCGGCTCGCGGGGACCGCATCCGCACGGAGGGGCTGACAATCACGTGAACCTGCGCGACACACTGCGCGGCCTGCTCGTCAGGCTGTACGCACGCCGGGTGGAAGGTCACCTGGACCACGCCCAGGTGCCCAAACACATCGGCGTCGTCATGGACGGCAACCGACGCTGGGCCAAGGCCGCGGGTTCCACGACCGCCCAGGGTCACCGTGCCGGTGCGGACAAGATCGAGGAGTTCCTCGGCTGGTGCACCGAGACGGACGTCGAGGTCGTCACCCTCTGGCTGTTCTCCACCGACAACTTCGACCGCCCGCAGGAAGAGCTCGTACCGCTCTTCGGGATCATCGAGGACGTCGTCCGCTCCCTCGCCGCCGACGGCCGCTGGCGCGTCCACCACGTCGGCGCGCTGGATCTGCTGCCGCACGGCATGCAGCGGACCATCAAGGAGGCCGAGGAGGCCACCGCCACCACCGACGGGATACTGGTCAACGTCGCCATCGGCTACGGCGGCCGCCAGGAGATCGCCGACGCGGTCCGCTCGATGATCCTCGACGCCGCCGACAAGGGCAGCTCGATGGAGGAGCTCGCCGAGGCCGTCGACGTCGAGACGATCGGCCGTCACCTCTACACCGGCGACCAGCCCGACCCCGACCTGGTGATCCGCACCAGCGGCGAGCAGCGGCTGTCCGGATTCATGCTGTGGCAGACCGCCCACTCGGAGTACTACTTCTGCGAGGTCTTCTGGCCGGCCTTCCGCAAGGTCGACTTCCTGCGCGCCCTGCGTGACTACGCGGCCCGTCACCGCCGCTACGGCGGCTGAGGCAACCCCGGCGAGTACCCCCGTGGGACCGAAGTAACAAGGAGTTCACCAGCGCGCCGCCCTATGAGTGGGCATGGCAGCGCATGTTCGAGGGCATAAGCCAAGCAGGTCGACGCCCGAACCACGGGTGTCGGATCTCAGCGGGCGGCACGGGGCCGTCCGCCCGGGAGGCCCTTTGCACCAGCTCGACCGTGCGATCACCGCACGGAAGAAGCAGTGGAGGGCCGGTCCCCGGCCCGTGCATCGCGGCCGACGACCGGTCCAGCTCCACTCCGTCGCTCCCCGACCTCATCCGAGGGGGTACGTCCTTCCGTGGTGACCAGCACAAAGCGCCACAAGCCTGACCGGCGCACTTATGTCCTCGACACCAGTGTTCTGCTGTCGGACCCCAATGCCCTGAACCGCTTCGACGAGCACGAGGTCGTGCTCCCCATCGTCGTGGTGACGGAACTGGAGGCCAAGCGGCACCATCCCGAACTCGGCTACTTCGCCAGGCAGGCCCTGCGCCTGCTCGACGACTTCCGGGTCCGGCACGGCCGTCTCGACGCCCCCATCCCGATCGGGGACCTCGGCGGAACCGTTCGTGTCGAGCTCAACCACTCGGACCCCAGCGTGCTGCCCAGCGGCTACCGCCTGGGGGACAACGACTCCCGCATTCTCGCGGTGGCCCGCAATCTTCAGGCCGAGGGATACGACGTCACCGTCGTCTCGAAGGATCTCCCGCTCAGGATCAAGGCGTCCTCGGTCGGTCTCCTCGCCGAGGAGTACCGGGCGGAGCTCGCCATCACGGGCTCCTCCGGCTGGACCGGGATGTCCGAACTGACCCTGCCGGGCGAGCAGGTGGACATCCTCTTCGAGGAAGGGCACGTCTACGTCCCCGAGGCCGCCGACCTGCCGGTGCACACCGGTCTGACGATCCACTCCGAGCGCGGCAAGGCGCTCGGCCGTGTCTCGCCGGACGGCAACATCCGGCTGGTGCGCGGGGATCGCGAGGCGTTCGGCATCAAGGGCCGCAGCGCGGAGCAGCGCATCGCGCTGGATCTGCTCCTCGACCCGGAGGTCGGCATCGTCTCCATGGGCGGCCGGGCCGGCACCGGCAAGTCGGCGCTCGCGCTGTGCGCGGGTCTGGAGGCCGTGCTGGAGCGACGCCAGCACAAGAAGGTGATGGTCTTCCGGCCGCTGTACGCGGTGGGCGGGCAGGAGCTCGGCTATCTGCCCGGCTCCGAGTCCGAGAAGATGAGCCCCTGGGCACAGGCGGTCTTCGACACGCTCTCCGCGGTCACCAGCCGCGAGGTCATCGAGGAGGTCACCGCACGCGGGATGCTCGAAGTCCTTCCGCTCACCCACATCCGCGGCCGCTCCCTCCACGACGCGTTCGTGATCGTGGACGAGGCGCAGTCCCTCGAACGGAATGTCCTTCTCACCGTTCTGTCCCGAATCGGCGCCAATTCACGAGTGGTTCTCACTCATGACGTGGCCCAGCGGGACAACCTGAGGGTCGGCCGCTACGACGGTGTCGTCGCCGTGGTGGAGAAGCTGAAGGGCCATCCCCTCTTTGCCCACGTCACGTTGACGAGGTCCGAGAGGTCCCAGATCGCGGCCCTTGTGACCGAAATGCTCGAAGACGGGCAGATCTGAGAAGACAGGCCCATTAGGGGCCGGTTACGCGGCAGTTGGCGCCGTCCGAAAAGGCGAAGAGCCTAGTCGGGCGGCGCCTTCGCGTGTTGCGGTTTCTCAGAATCACAGGCGTCAAACGGGATGTGAGCTTTCACACGCAACTCGGAATTGCCACCCGGCGTCGGGTTACGGCAGAGTCTCATTCCTGTCAGGCCCCGCATACGACACACCTGTACCCCCAGCGGTACGGCATCACAGGAACCACACTCAACTCCATACCGTCGTCGTATGCCGCCCGCTGAACCACGCGGCGCTCCCCGCAAGGGAGTTGCCCACCGGGCCCGCGCCTCCGTGACCCCGCAGTGGGGAGGCCAGTGCCAGGGGCACGATTGCGTCCGCCAGGGTCACCGAAGCGGACGATGCTGGAAGGAAACCGTGTGAGCCCGATTTCGGTCCGGGGATTCGCAGTGGCCTCCGCCACCGTGGTCACCGCTGTCGGAAGCGTCACGGGTGTTGCCTCGGGCAGCGCCGCGCAGCCGAACGACGCCGAGGCGACGGCAGCCGACTCGACGCTCCTCGCGGACATCCCCGCGGGTCAGCAGGCTCAGGTGCAGACCGCGTCCCTGACGCAGCAGGCCGACGTACAGGCCATCGCCGCGGACGCGAGCGCCAAGAGGACCGCGGAGGAGTCGGCCCGCAAGGAGGCCGCCAAGACCGCGCTGGAGAAGAAGGAAGCCGCCGAGAAGGCCGAGAAGCTGGCCAAGGAGAAGGCCGAGGCCGAGGCGAAGGCTGCCAAGGCCCCCTCCAGCTTCCCCGTGCAGGGCTCGTACTCCATCTCGGAGATCCAGTCCATGGCGCGTTCGATGGTGCCCAGCGGACAGTTCCAGTGCTTCAGCAACATCGTGGACCACGAGTCCAGCTGGAACTACCGGGCCGTCAACGCCTCGTCCGGCGCCTACGGACTCTTCCAGGCGCTGCCGGGTTCCAAGATGTCGTCGGTCGGCTCCGACTGGCAGACCAACCCGGCCACCCAGATCAAGTGGGGCCTGAACTACATGGACAGCCGCTACGGCAGCCCCTGTGAGGCCTGGTCGTTCTGGCAGGCCAACCACTGGTACTGAGTCCCCGGCACACGGGACCTTCCTTCCCGCCCCCTCTCAACCCCGCGCAGCCTCTCCCCGTCCTAGGGGAGGGGCTGTCGCCATGTACGGTCGGACCGGACGACTCCAGGGGCAGTGGTGGTCAGAGACGGGGGAAGAGGACGGATCATGTCGCGAGTGCCAGGGTGGCTCGGTCGGCTCGGCGCCCGACTGACCGAGATGGGTGACCGGTTGAACGAGCGCCGCGCGGCCGCGGAGCGGGAGGACGAGGGGCCCGAACCGGCTCCGTTCACCGACGCCGGCCCGCCGCCCGTCGAGCAGGCCCCGCCGTCCCGGCAGCACACGCCCGTGGCCGTCGCGCCCCGGCCCGACCCGGCGCAGGCCGTCCCGTGGGGCATGCGGGTCGCCGCCGAGGCCGGCTGGCGGCTGCTGGTCCTCGCGGGCACCCTCTGGGTCCTCATGCGGGTCATCAGCGCCGTACAGCTGGTGGTACTGGCGTTCGTGGCGGCGCTGCTCATCACGGCGATCCTCCAGCCGACGGTGGCGCGCCTCACGCGGCTCGGGTTCCCGCGGGGGCTCGCGACCGCGCTGACCGCGATCCTCGGGTTCGTCGTCATGGGGCTGATCGGCTGGTTCGTGACCTGGCAGGTCATGGAGAACATCGACAACCTCTCCGACCAGGTCCAGGACGGCGTCGACGAACTGCGGAACTGGCTGCTGAACAGCCCCTTCCACGTCACCGACAAGCAGATCAACGACATCGCCGAGAACCTGCGGGACGCGATCGGTGCCAACACCGACCAGATCACCACCGCGGGCCTGGAGGGCGTCACCGTCGTCGTCGAGGCCCTGACCGGCATCCTGCTGGCGGTCTTCTCGACCCTCTTCCTCCTCTACGACGGCCGCCGTATCTGGGAGTGGACGCTGAAGCTGGTCCCCGCGGCGGCCCGGCCCGGGGTGGCCGGCGCGGGCCCGCGCGCGTGGCGCACGCTGACCGCCTACGTCCGCGGCACGGTCATAGTGGCCCTGATCGACGCGATCTTCATCGGTATCGGCATCTACTTCCTGGGCGTGCCGATGGCCGTCCCGCTCGCGGTCTTCATCTTCCTCTTCTCCTTCATCCCGCTGGTCGGTGCCGTGGCCTCGGGCGCGCTGGCCGTCGTGGTCGCCCTGGTGACCCAGGGCGTCTTCACCGCCGTCATGACCCTGGCCGTGGTGCTGGCGGTCCAGCAGATCGAGGGCCACATCCTCCAGCCGTTCATCCTGGGCCGCGCGGTCCGCGTCCACCCGCTGGCCGTGGTGCTCTCCGTCGCGGCGGGCGGCATGGTGGCGGGCATCGGTGGCGCGGTGGTCGCGGTGCCGCTGGTGGCGGTGACCAACACCGTCGTGGGCTACCTTCGCGCGTACTCCCACGAACAGCAGGGTGGTCCGGGGTTCGTTCAAACGAGCGCCGAACAAAGGCCATTGGACGGCCCGAAGGACCAACTTCCGCCAGTCGGCGACAGCTCGGAACACCAGGCCCGGAATATGCCTCCGGACTGATACACATGCTCCCTGAGCGCTCTAGGGGAGTTGATCACATGGATCGCCAAGCCCTGGCACTGGAAATGCGTGGCCTGCGGGAACAGGTCCCCGGGATCACCGACACCGTCGTGGCCGCCGTCGACGGACTGCTCATCGCCGCCGACACCGCCGACTCGATCGACCCCGAGGGCCTCGCCGCCCTCGCTGCGGCCGGACTCGGGCTCGCGCGCCGCACCGCCGACGCCACCGCCCGGGGCGCCCTGCGCCGGATGGTCACCTACGGCTGTCATGGCTGCGCCGCGGTCTACGCCGTCGGCGACACCGCGCTGATGGTCGTCGTCGGCGACGAGAGCATGGACGTCGACGCCCTGCACCGGGCGACCCGGCCGACCCTGCGCCGGATCGACTCGATCCTCACCGAGGAGGCACCGGAAGGAGTCTGAAGGGGGCCCCTCTCCCCCCGGGGAGGGGCCCCCGGCCGCGCTACTCCGTGCGCAGCCCGTCCGGGCGCATCAGCCGCAGCAGCGGCGGCAGGCTGAGCAGCGTCACCACGAGGACGACCGCCGCGCCGACGCCGGTCATGGACAGCACACTCGGCCAGTCCACCCGCACGCTGGTGCCTGTCATCCGCAGCAGGACCGTGCCCAGCGTCAGCCCCACCACCACCGAGAGCAGCAGGCCCAGCGCGATCGGGATCGCCGTCTGCCACAGCACCGACAGGCTCAGCGTGCGCCGCCGGGTGCCGAAGGCGACCAGGGCCGACAACAGCTTCTTGCGCTCGCGCAGTTGCTCCAGCTGCGACACCAGCAGGCTCGCCCCGATCAACGCCAGCACGCAGGTGGCGCCGACGAACAGGCCGGTGCGGATGGCGGCGAACCGGTCGGCCTCCTTGACCGACTGCCATTCCATGGGAGTGGACAGCGGGTCGATCTCCGCCGCCGCGTTGCGCACCAGATCGCGCACGTCGGGCACGGAATCGTCGAGGTTCAGATAGAGCTCGCCCCGCAGCGCCGGCGCGAAGGCGTCCGGCACCGCCCCCGGCGTGATCATGAAGCCACCGCGCTTCCCGCCGGTCGGGCCCGTGCGGGGCTTGCCCTGCTTCAGGTCCGACGGCACCACCCAGGGGGCTTCCGCGCTCCCGGCGCAGCCCTCGGCGCAGCCCGGGTCGAGATACAGGGTGCGGCCGGGCTTCGCGACCTTCGCCGTGGCGTCGTCGGCGGCGTCGTACTCGCCACCGGGCACGGCGAACACGTCTCCGTCCCGGCAGGAGGGCAGGGTCGCCAGCGTGCGCAGCGACGCGCAGTCCGCGACGGTCACCTCCGTGGTGTTCAGCGGGTCCTTGCGGCGGTCCCCGAGGTAGCCCTCCGAGTAGGCGTAGACCTGCCGTACGCCCTCGGTGTCCCGGAGATTGCCGGCCGCCTGGCCGAGCAGCGTCCCGTTGGTCACGGACACCTGCATCTGCGCCAGACGGGTGTCGTAGCCGGTTTCCTCGGCGTAGTCGCCGTCCACCCCGGCGAACAGCATCTGGAGGGCGATCGCGCCGGCCACCGCGACCGCGATGCCGTTGACCATGCGGGCCGCCGTGCCGCTGCTCAACTGGAGCCTGCGGACGGCCAGTTGCCAGGCCACGCCGCCCCCGCCGAGCCGGCCGACGGCCGACTCGACGATCCACGGCAGCAGCGCGGTCACGCCGACGAGCAGCAGGATGACACCGCCGACGACCAGGTACTGGTTGAAGTCGCCGCCGCCGCGGCCCTGGCCGATCATCGGGGCGAGCATCCCGAGCCCGGCCAGCGGCAGCAGCAGCCGCCACCACAGCCGGCGCCGGGCCGGCTTCGCCGTACGCACCACGCCGAGCGGTTCGATGACGACCCCGCGCAGCGCGAACAGCGTGACCAGGACGGCCGCCGCCGGTACGGCGAGCGAGACCAGCAGGGCCAGCGCGGGGGAGGGGTTGAGATAGCTCGGGAAGACGCTGATGTCGTACACCTCGACCGAGCCCGCCAGTTCGCGGCCGAGCAGGAAGAAGACCGTGCCGAAGACGAGTCCGAGGACCGAGCCCGCGAGGGCCTCGCCGGCCGCGATCCGCCGGGTGGAGCGGCTGTCCGCGCCGACCAGCCGGAGCGCCGCGAGCCGCCGGTCGCGCCGCTCGCCGCCGAACCGCACGGCCGCGGCGATGAACACGGCGACCGGCATCAGCAGCACCACGAAGACGACCAGGATCAGCAGGAGCAGCACCGGGTCGGTGCTCTCCTCGCTCGTGATCGGCTCCCCGTACCGGTCGATGCGGTCGATACGGCCGGTGTTGATCCCGCGGTCGACGAGCCCCTCGGCGCCCCGGTAGAAGGCGAGTTCGGCGGAACCGATCAGCCCGCTCTCGCCGATCGTGCCGACGATCCGGTCCTTCAGGCGCTCCCGCAGCAGCTTCCCGCCGTCCGACGCCAGGAGCTCCTTCAGCGCGGGGGAGACCATCATCTCGCCCGGTGCCGGGAACCTCGTCAGGCCGGGCGCCAGCGGCGCCCTGGGCCCCTCGGGCTCCAGCTCCCGTCCCCGTACCTCCTTGTCACGGAAGGTGGTGCCGGCGTCGGCGATCAGCAGGGTGTCGTCCGACTTCGGGATGACCTTGCCGCTGTAGGTGAAGTCCCGGCGCGCCGCCTCCCGGTCGTCCCGGACCGACAGCGCGTTCGGCAGGGCGGTCGTCAGCAGCAGCAACGCCACTCCGAGCCCGACCCCGACCGCCGTCAGCAGCGCCCGGACCCACCCCTCGCGCCCTCCGGCGAACGCGAACCTGATCCCCATGGCAAGGTCCCTGGACCACTGCCTCACGTTCATACGACGCGCTCCATGTCCCGTGACTTGCCGTCCCGGACGACGATCTCGCGGTCCGAGTAGGCGGCCACCCGTGCCTCGTGCGTGACCAGCACGACGGCGGCGTTGGTGGAGCGGGCGGCGTCGGTGAGCAGGTTCATCACCCGCTCGCCGTTGAGGGAGTCGAGCGCGCCGGTCGGTTCGTCGGCGAACACCACGCGCGGGTCGGTGACCAGCGCCCGGGCGACGGCGACGCGCTGCCCCTGGCCGCCGGAGACCTCACCGGGCCGCTTCTTCCTCAGGTCGTCGACCTCCAGACGTTCCATCCAGGTGAGCGCGGTCCGCTCGGCGGCCTTGCGGGAAGTGCCGTTCAGCCGCAGCGGAAGCGCCACGTTCTCCACGCAGGTCAATTCGGGCACCAGCTGCCCGAACTGGAAGACGAACCCGAACTCCGAGCGCCGCAGCTGACTGCGCTGGGCGTCGCTCATGGTCGCCATCTCGCGGCCGTGGTACGTGATCGACCCCGAGTCGGGCGGCACGATCCCGGCGAGACAGTGCAGCAGGGTCGACTTCCCGGACCCGGAGGGGCCCATGACGGCGACGACCTCGCCGGGGTGGATGGAGAACTCGGCGCCGTCGAGGGCGACGGTCGGGCCGTAGGCCTTGTGGAGGTTTTCTGCGGCGAGCAGGGAACCGGCGGGATGCGTCACTTGGCCACCGCCTCGGCGAGCCGGTCGAGCCGCGCGGCCGTCAGTTCCAGCCAGCGCAGATCCGCCTCCAGATGGAAGAGGGCGTGGTCGCAGATGAGCTGGTCGGCCAGATCGCCCTTGCGCTTGCGGTCGGTGAGCATCCGCATCATCCGCAGGTGCTCGGCACGCTGCGTGTCGAGGATCTCGGCCGCGTCGCGGCGCGTGAGCAGCGCGAGGACGACCTTCGTGTACAGCGTCGACTGGAGGTACGGCTCCGGCTTCTCCGGCGTCGCGAGCCACCGCTGTACGTCGGTGATCCCGGCCTCGGTGATCGCGTACCGCTTGCGCTCGGGCCCGCCGCCGGGCTCGATCCCGTCGACCTCCACGAGGCCGTTCTTCAGCAGTCGGGACATCGTCGAGTAGACCTGGCCGTAGTGCAGCGGCCGGTCGTGACCGAACTTCTCGTCGAAGGCGCGCTTCAGGTCGTAACCATGACGCGGGCCGGACTCCAGGAGCCCCAGGAGGGTGTGACCGATGGACATGTCAAGCACTGTACACACCGTGTATACCCCGCATGTATACGTCGTGTGTGCAGAGCTCGGCGGAGGGTGTGGAGGCGCAGGTGAGAGCCCATTGTCACGATTCCGCTACACGGGCCGAAGGCCTCCCGAGACCCGCCCCCTTCAGTTCCCCTCGGGCCGCCGGGGTCCGGGTGCGGGGCCCCCGGGCGGCCGCCCGCGGCGGGGCAGCGGCCCCGCGTCGCCGGGCAGCCGCCCCGCCTCCTTCAGGGCCCTCCGCAGCAGGAACTCGATCTGTGCGTTGGCCGAGCGCAGATCGTCCCCGGCCCACCGCGCCAGCGCCTCGTACACCGCGGGGTCCAGCCGCAACAGCACCTGCTTGCGCTGCGGCCGGCCTTGAGGGGCCGAACCCCCGGAGGGAGCCGTCACTGGTAGAGCGTCCCCGTGTTCAGGACCGGCTGCGGGGCCCGGTCACCGCACAGGACCACCATCAGGTTGGACACCATCGCCGCCTTCCGTTCCTCGTCGAGCGTGACGATGTCCTGCTCGGTGATCCGGGCGAGCGCCGCCTCGACCATGCCGACGGCTCCGTCCACGATCTGGCGCCGGGCCGCGACGACCGCGCCGGCCTGCTGTCGCTGGAGCATCGCCGAGGCGATCTCGGGGGCGTACGCGAGGTGCGTGAAGCGGGACTCGATGATGTGCACCCCGGCCGCCTCCACGCGTGCGTGCAGTTCGACCGCGAGCTTCTCGGTGATCTCCTCGGCGTTGCCGCGCAGCGAGAGCCCGTCCTCGTCGTGGGCGTCGTACGGGTACTCGATGGCGATGTGCCGCACGGCCGCCTCGGTCTGGGTGGAGACGAACTCGAAGTAGTCGTCCACCTCGAAGGTGGCCTGCGCGGTGTCCTCGACCCGCCACACCACGACCGCGGCGAGCTCGATCGGGTTGCCGTAGGCGTCGTTGACCTTGAGGACCGCGGTCTCGTGGTTGCGGACGCGGGTTGAGATCTTCTCGCGGGAGGTGAGCGGATTCACCCAGCGCAGCCCGTCCTCGCGGATCGTCCCCCGGTAGCGCCCGAAGAGCTGGACGACCCGGGCCTCCCCGGGCGCCACCGTGTTCAGACCGCACATGGCGATGAAGGCGGCCAGGGCGATCATGATCCCCCCGATGATCAGGGCGGCCTTGGCGCCGTCCGCGCCGACGGTCGTGGCGCTCACGGCCAGGCCGATGCCGGCCAGCAGGCCGACCAGCCCCAGCAGTAGGGCGAGCCCGCCGCCGATGCTGTTCGCGGTGAACTCCCGCACGCGCGGTGCGGGCATCTCGGGTGCGTCGATGGTGGGTGTCGTGTCGTGCGTGGGCATGGATGGTCCCCCGTTCCTCGGTCCTAGCTTAGCTATAGCTAAGTGATATCACTTTAGCGCGTGATGACAACCCTTGTCGCCCCTCGATCGTCGGTACCAGTGGGACGGGTGCTGATTCTCACGTCCGTAAAAGACCGGATCGAAGCCTCTTTGTCACATCAAGCGGTGTTAGCTTTCTCAGCTGGTGTGAGCCATGAACCTGTGTGACAGCAGCGAACGAAGCGGAGCGACGGAGCCATGGGACGAGCGGAAGAGAGACGAGCGCGGCAGCGCGGTGGCCACCGCGCGGCGCCCACCAGCTCGTCCGCGACGCCCGCCGCGGGCGTCACCGGCGGCCGGGCGGCGGCCCGCAGGGCGGCCAAGGGCGGCGGCCGGGCCAAGGACGGCAAGAGCCGAATACGCAGGCTGTTCACCTGGAAGAAGATGCTCGGCACGTTCTTCGGGCTGTGCCTGCTCGGCATCGGCGCCTTCATCGTGCTGTACCTGGTGACGCCGATCCCCCCGGCGAACGCCGACGCCAAGGTGCAGAGCAACATCTACAAGTACAGCAACGGCGACCTGCTGGCCCGCACCGGCACCCTGAACCGCGAGATCGTGAACCTGGCCGAGGTGCCCAAGCCCGTCCAGCGGACCTTCGTCGCCGCCGAGAACAAGACCTTCTACCAGGACTCCGGCGTCGACCTCAGGGGTACCGCGCGCGGTCTGTTCAACACGTTCACGGGCAAGGGCGCACAGGGTGGTTCGACGATCACCCAGCAGTACGTCAAGAACTACTACCTGACCCAGGAACAGACCGTCACGCGCAAGCTGAAGGAACTGGTCATCTCGCTGAAGCTGGACCGCGAGAAGCCCAAGGACTACATCCTCGCCGGCTACATCAACACCAGCTACTACGGCCGTGGCGCCTACGGCATCCAGGCCGCCGCCCAGGCCTACTACCGCGTCGACGCCCAGGACCTCAGCGTCGAGCAGGGCGCCTATCTCGCCGCACTGCTCCAGGCGCCGAACCAGTACGACTGGGCGATCGCCGGCCCCGAGGGCAAGAGGCTGGTGCAGAACCGCTGGAACTACGTTCTCGACAACATGGTCGAGGAGGGCTGGCTGAGCAAGGACAAGCGCGACGCCATGAAGTTCGAGGTGCCCAAGCCGCCACTGAACGACCCCAGCATGGAGGGCCAGACCGGCTACCTGGTGAAGTCGGCCGACGCCGCGCTGGAGAGGCGACTGGTCGCGCAGGGCACCGCCGAGGACATCAAGACGGCCCAGGCGATGGTCGACCAGGGCGGCTGGACCCTCACCCTGAACGTCGACAAGAAGAAGCAGGCGGCGCTGACGGAGGCCGTCAAGACGCAGCTGAACAGCAAGCTGGACCCGAAGAAGCGGCCGGTGGACGCGGACGTCCAGGCAGGTGCCGTCTCCGTGGACCCGAAGACGGGCGCGGTCGTCGCGATGTACGGCGGCAAGAACTACCTGGACCACTACCTCAACAACGCGACCCGCACGGACTACCAGCCCGCCTCCACGTTCAAGCCCGTCATCCTGGCCGCCGCCCTGGAGGAGAAGGCCGAGACCCAGGACGGCAAGCCGATCACGGCGAACACGATCTACGACGGCACGAGCAAGCGTCAGGTGGTCGACAACGGCACCAAGGTCGGGTTCGCCCCGGAGAACGAGGACGACGAGGACTACGGGAAGATCACCGTCCAGCGGGCGATGAACGACTCCGTCAACTCCGTCTTCGCGCAGATGGGCGTCGACGTCGGTATGTCCGAGGTGATGAAGGTCGGGGGCCTGCTCGGTCTGGACACCAAGGGTCTCCAGGCGGTGCCCGCGCAGACCCTGGGCACCATGGGCGCGAGCCCGCTGGAGATGGCCGGCGTCTACGCGACCCTCGACAACCACGGCAAGAAGGTCACTCCGGCGCTCATCAAGTCCGTCGAGCACAACTCCCGGACGGTCACCTTCCCCGACCCGATCGGCGAGCAGGTCATCAGCCCCGAGGCCGCCGACACGGTCACCTCGGTGCTGACCGGCGTGGTCGACGACGGTACGGCCAAGAGGTCCGTGCAGGACAACCCCAAGCGTGACGGGCAGCAGGTCGCGGGCAAGACGGGTACGTCCGACGACAACAAGTCGGCCTGGTTCACCGGCTACACGCCCGACCTGGTCACCTCGGTCGGCCTGTTCGGCGAGGACAACAAGCCGCCGCATCCGCAGGTCCCGATGTACAAGGCGGGCGGCGAGCCCCGTGTCAACGGCGGTGGCTTCCCGGCGCAGATCTGGGCGGCGTACATGTTCGGGGTGACGGCCACGGACACCAAGTTCGACCTGGACACCGACCAGGGCGCGGCGGTGCGGCCCACCGCGACGCCGACGATCACCCAGCGTCCGACGCCGACGCCGACGAAGGATCCGACGACGGCGCCCCCGACGTCCGCGTCCCCGACGAGCCCGTCGCCGACGCCGACCAACTCGCCGACCCCGCCCAGTCAGTCCCCGACGACGTCCGCACCGCCGTCGATCCCGACGACGACGAGTCCGCCGGCGGACGGCGAACCGGTGGACCCGTTCAACCCCGACGAGGATCAATAACTCCCCAGCACGCACACAAGGGGCAGCACGCGCACAAGGGGCAGCCGGAAATCCGGCTGCCCCTTCCGCATGTCCGTCCGTAATTCCTTTCCGGAAAGGCGTCTTTACGCCAGGGCATGTATTCCCGTCGTTCATCTGTCGTAGTGTCGGCGGCGACCGAAGAGAGCGAGGGGGCCCATGAAAAGCGGAATCACCGCGTTCATTCTGACGGCCCTGATCGGTGTCGGCGGCTGGATGTGGCTGGACCGGGACGACGCCGGCGGCGGCCGAAAGGAATCCGCGGCCAAGGGCGTCACGGGTGCCAAGGGCGTCAACGGCTCACGGACCTTCGAGGACTGGAAGGCGGGCGTGCAAAGGCTCAGCCTCTCCGCCGACGGCCACCGCGAACGGTCCGCACTGGAAGACGGGCACGTCTACGTCGTCACGCTGACCTGCGAGGGGACACGCGGCCTGGTGGTCGCGGGCATCGGCGAGATGCCCATGGGCGTGCCCCTGAAGTGTGACGACGGCGCCAAGGAGGTCGAGCTGCACGGCGTGACCTCCGAGGCGGTGGGCCCTCGGGCGGACCTCGTCCTGCGGCTTCCGCGAGGGGCGGCGACGGACGTCCGGCTCGGCTGGCACGTCGTATCCGAAGGCCGCCTTCCCGGCCGCTGAACAATTCTCTGTGAACCACGACAACAGCACATGGGGGGAATCACCATGTTCAAGCGCACATGGGCACGACTTGCCGTCGTCGGCAGCGGCGCCGCACTCGTCGTAGGGTCGATGGCCGGCGTTTCGAATGCCGCGGGCGACTCCATCTACAAGGCCTATGCGGGAAATGACATCGGCTGCGGAGCGTACGGCGAGTTCCAGTCCGAGGGCGAGATCTTCGAACTCTGGGACACCTGCAAGGACGACCACTCCGTGTACATCCGCTACTGCGTCGGCGCCGACTACTCCGACTGCGAGGGCGGTTACAACCGCCGGGGTGCCAACACGTTGGAGAAGTTCAACGAGAGCTACGCCGAGGGCACCAAGGTCAAGTTCAAGGTCTGTGTCACGGAGGGCTACCGGGACGTGTACTGCGGCTCCTACACCTACGGAACCGCCTGATCCACGGCAACACCCTCGAACTCCCCGACCATGAAAGGGAAAACGATGAACAAGAACATCTCCCGTGTTCTGATGGGCGCACTCGGAGCGCTGGTGCTGGCGGGCACGCAGACCGGAGTGTCCTACGCGGACGGTGCCAACATCAGAGCCATTCCCGCGCTGGTGACCGGCGAGGCGGGCGGCGCGGCCGAGTTCAAGCCCTACGGCGAGCACCTGTACATCGAGGACAACGTCGCCGACGGCAACTCGATCGTGGCGCACATGCAGTACGGCTCGAAGGACCAGTGGTGGTTCAACCACGACGGCTCCGGCACGACCCGTCACCTCGACTTCGACATCACTGACGGCACCGCCGTGCACCTGGCGGCCTGCAGGGGCAACTGGGGCGGCTCCGTGGAGGACAGCGAGATCTTCGCCTGCGGTCTGTGGAAGCACACCACGGCCTGACGCACGGCGGCACGAAGGGGCAGCCGGAACGTCGGCTGCCCCTCTGCCCCTCTGTCGCCCTTGAGGCGCCCCCCCCGGCGCCCCGGAGGTCAGGAGAGGGTGACTTCCCAGTCCCGGTTGCAGTTGCGGATCGTGCTGCTGCTGGCCTCCAGGCTGCCCTTCCAGTCGGCGATGCACGCCTTGATGTTGACGGTGTGTCCCTCGCCCAGGTTCAGGTTGACGTCGCGCACCGAGTCCACGCCGTCCCGGTTGAAGTAGGTGTACGAGTGGAAGCGGCCCTCGGACTGGTCCCACCACCGGAAGAGGGCGACCGCGGAGTGCCCGTCCTTGGCGGTGTCCTTGATGAGCAGGTGTTCGCCGTCGGCCTTCCAGGTCACCCGCGATCCGTCCGGGTAGGACTCGACGACCCGGTCGTACTGGTTCGCGTGGGCGACGCCGGCCTGGGTGCCGACCAGTACCGCGGTGCCGAGCACCGCGAAGATCCCCCGCTTGACGATCTTGTGCATGTGTTCCCCCAACATGGTCCGTGCGCGCGCTCTGTAACGGTTTCCGCGCGCACCGTGTTCGAAAACATATACGATTTACGGGTGGGGCTCCAGTGGTTTCCGGGACCAAGTGGCAGGGCGGACCGGTGACTTGGGGATCCTGAGAATGGGATAAGAATTTCATTGACCATGACAACTCCGGTGACTCATGCTTCCCCTGTTACGGGGAGGGGACTGACACACCTCGTGCGCGGCACTGACCAGCCGGCACGCTCCATCAGCCCTTGATTCACGCTGCCTCACCGGCCCGGCGGGCTCACGCCTGCCCATGTGCCGTGGCGTACCGCCTCTCCCTTCCGTGACGTCCGTCGGCTCGACGGACGTCCTCGCAGAAGGAGAATCCTTGAGGTTCCACAGACGTACGCGAGCACGGCTGGCCGCCCTGGCGGCCGGCGCGGTGTTCGCGAGCCTCGTCCAGTCCGTGGCCTGGGCCGACCAGCCCACGGCCCCGCCCGGCGACACCGCACCCGCCCCGAAGCGGACGGCCGCCGCGGCGAAGCCCCTGGCCGACGCGGTGCCCACGGCCCGGCGCGCGGCCCTGCTGGGGACGTCCTGGAAGGAGTCGGGCGATCTCGCCTGGACCACCTCGGGCGACGCGCAGGGCTTCCATGTGCTCACCGCCCGGAAGAGCGACGGCTACACCTGGCGCACCGCCGCCTCACTGTCCGAGCCCGGCTTCGACGCCGACGCCTGGATAGGCAACACCTGCGTCACCGGGTCGGGCAAGCGGGCCGTGGTCGTCTACGCGCCCCGCGCCTTCACCAACAAGCCCCCCATGATGGCCCGGGGCGGCTTCACCGCGATCGTCGACCTGACCGACGGCCGGGTGACCAAGCTGGGGATCAAGTCATCGCTGTCGTACTACAACCCCGGCTGCGGAACGGATGAGACGGCTGTCCTGACCCAGTCCGGCGGCGACGACCTGCCCGGCACCCGGCTCGTCCGGCTGGACGCCTCGACCGGCACCCTGAGCAAGCCCGTCGAACTCGACGGACAGGTCACCTCCGCCGTCCCGGTCGCGGGTGGCGCCATGGCCGCGGCGGCCGGAGCGCAGGTCGTCCGCGTCGACGCGCGAGGCCGCCACACCCCCCTCGTCCGCACCGACGGCGTGCCCTACCGACTGACCCCGGACGGTGACGGCGGACTCGCCTTCCTCGACAAGCGGGGCGCGACGTCGAAGGTCAAGCGCATCACCGCCGACGCCGTCGCCCACCCGGACGCGCGCCGCACCCGCGCGGGCGTGCTGGCCCAGGGACGCGCGACCGAGACCGGCCTGACCCGCAGCGCCGGCACGGTCTACATCACCGGCACCACCAGCCGGACGGCCGGTCACCTGCCCACGGCCGTACGGCGGCTGGCGGCCACGCCCAAGGACGTCACCGTCTCCAGCCGCGGCGACGCCGTGCTGACCCACACCTCGTGGGCGGACGGCAAGGGCACGCTGCTGCAACCGGGCGAGAGCAACGGGGCCCGTACCGTGTCGCTCGCGATGACGACCCGCGGCACCGGCGGCAAGGTCGCCTTCACCGTGGACCCGTCGCGCCGCGTCTCCTCGCACGCCGCCCAGGGCCGGGACCCGTCCCCCGGGCTGCGCACCGGCTCGGGGAAGGCCGGGACGACGGCGGACCCCAAGGCGAAGCGGACCCTGGCCGCCGCCGGTGACCCCAGCAACCCGGTCGAGGAGGAGCGCACCTGCTCCGTCCCGCGCAACGACCCCCGCAACCAGGCCATGCAGCCCAAGCCGCGCCAGGTGGAGTGGGCGGTCGACATGGCGGTCAAGGGCCTGCTGAACAAGCACATCTCGCGGCCGGCCGACTGGAAGAACCTCGGGATGCCGGCCTACCAGCCGCAGACCCTCTTCGCGAACCCCGCGCTGGGCGGCGGCGGCCGTGCCATCGCACAGGTCATGCTCGGTGTCACCACCCAGGAATCCAACATGTGGCAGGCCGCCCGCTCGGCCGTCCCCGGTGTCACCGCCAACCCGCTGATCGGCAACTACTACGGCATCGACCTCTACGACGGCGACTCGAACAACGACTGGGACGTCGACTTCGCCGAGGCGGACTGCGGCTACGGCATCACGCAGATCACGGACCACATGCGGATGGCCGGCCGCGAGGACGGACACGGTGGCGAGGCCTGGCCGTACCAGAAGCAGCGCGCCGCGGCCCTCGACTACACCGCGAACATCGCGGCGGGCCTCCAGACCCTCGTCTCCAAGTGGAACGAGACCCGCGCGGCGGGCATCATCGCCAACCACGGGGCCAACGGACGCCCCGAGAACTGGTACTTCGCCCTGTGGGCCTACAACTCCGGCTTCCACGCCAAGGGCGCCGCGGGTCAGCCCTGGGGCCTCGGATGGGCCAACAACCCGGCCAACCCCGAATGGGACGCCGGACGGCTGCCGTTCCTGGAGAACGCGGCCGGCGGCGAGGACGCCAGTGCCGCCGCCCGCCCGCAGAACTGGCCCTATCAGGAGAAGGTCCTCGGATTCGCCGCGCACCCGCCGTCCTTCCTGGAGTCTCCGGGTGTGATGGTCCCCGCCTTCCGCCCCTCCAGCTGGAACGGCACGGAAGAGGCGGTCTCCGTCAAGGGCAGCGCCAAGTACAACAGGGCCCACGTCAAGGCGCCCGAGAGCGCCTTCTGCGACGCCTCCAACTCCTGCACGCCGGGCAAGATCTCGGACGGGGCGTCCAACGACAGCGGCACCAGCGGCCCGTGCGGCCGCGAGGACTTCAAGTGCTGGTGGAACAAGCCGGTCACCTGGAAGACCGACTGCATCGACACCTGCGGCTTCGAGTTCGTCCGCTTCGGTGAGAGCACACCGGAGGAGCCCGACGGCACCGCCTACCCGCCGGTCTGCACCACCACCGGCCTGCCGGGCAACGCGCTGATCGTCGACGACGTCCCCGCGGGCACGCCCGTCGTCAGGCCCGGCTGCACCAACTCCTGGAAGAACTCCGGCAGCTTCGGGTTCAACTTCGCCAACAACGCCGTCGAGGTGGTGTATCCGGCCAAGGTCGACCTGCACCAGCTGGGCGCGGGCTTCGGCGGCCACTTCTACTTCGGCCACACCCGCGCGGACGACGCCAAGGGCCAACGGCTGAAGATCACCGGCACCTGGAAGCTGAAGGACAAGCTCACCGGCCAGGCCAAGGTCATGGTGCACCTGCCCGACCACGGCGCCCACACCAAGTACGCCACGTACGAGATCGAGACGGCCCACGGGACCGAGACACGTACGATCTCGCAGCCCGGCGACGGGAACCGCTGGGTCTCGCTCGGCGCCTACCGGTTCGACAACGCGGCCCAGGTCCGGCTGAACACCATCACCCCGGACGGCACCGGGGACCAGGACATCGCCTTCGACGCGGTGGCCTTCGTACCGGGCTCGTACGACCTGATCACCGACATCCAGCTGCCCGAGTGGAACCCCGACGCCCCGGAGCCGGCCGCGGTGGAGCCCGTGACCACGGTCCCGGGCAACGTCTTCCCGCGCGCGGGCGTGCAGGCCGCCACCGCCGGGCCGACCGCCGACAAGCACTCCCGTGCCTTCGACTGCCGCGCCGTCAAGGGCAGGCCGAAGAGCGAGGTCTGCCTGCAGTTCCGCGGCGAACCCGTCCAGCAGAGCAAGCGGCAACTCGCCGCGGCCAACACCGCGTTCTGCGCCAAGAGCGGCGCCGCCATGTTCCACACCCGCACCCGGGCCTGCCTCCAGGACAGCTTCTCGGCCACCCTGTACGAGAACCGGGTGCCGATCGCGCAGAACCTGTACTCGTACAAGCACGAGATCGACCTGGACCTCAACAGCCCCACCATCAAGCAGACCGTCTCGATCCAGCCGACGAAGGTGGACCCGAAGGTTCCGCCGGTGACGGTCAACGTCCAGTCGTTCTGCCAGCGCAACTGCTCCTCGGGCGGCATCACCTGGTCCAGCCTGCCGAAGTGGTCGGGCCTGGACACCCACATGGCCGTGGGCGAGGTCGACCACGCCTGGCAGGGCACGACGGGCAACGAGACCGTCCACCTGAACTGGATCCTGTCCTCGACCATGGGCGGAGCGCCGAACGGCGGCGCCGACTACCAGCCGCCGGCCGGCAAGCTGGGCATCCGCTGCGACAACGAGGCCAAGGGCAAGACCACGATCGGCTGTGTCTTCCCCGACTACATCCCGACCTACGTGGTCAACACGGAGGCGAACCCGACGGCGGCGGCGTTCTACTGGATCCTCATGCGGAAGCTGCCGTACCACCCGGGCAGCCGGGACCACGACTCGCCGCTGAACTACCTGGCGAGCAAGCCACGCCAGGAAGCCAACAGGAAGGTGATCTGCCCGAAGAGCGGTGCGGACAAGTTCGTGCCCAACCCCGCCTCGAAGCCCGCGAACAGCACGTCCAGCTGCGACGAGTACCCGTTCGCGGCGACGTACCAGAGCGGCGGCATGCCCCCGCAGGCCGTGGCCACGGGCAAGGACTGCACGCAGTTGTACGCGAAGCCGCTGTCCGGCACGGGGTGGACCATCCAGGAGGATCCCACCTACGCCCGGGTCAACACCTGGAACGAGATCTGCGGCCGGGCCAGCATCCCCGGTGACGAGAACTCCGGCGCGGCGAACCGCATCGGCCTGTTCTTCGTCCCGAACAACCGGATGCTCGACAAGGACGCGTTCTACGTGAGCGTCCCGGGCTTCGAGGAGTGCACCGACCTCTCGAAGATCTGCGTCGTGCGGACCCGATAAGCCCGATCAGGGCGTCCGCGCTCGCGCACCTCGCCTGGGACCCGCACGGGTCCTAGGCGAGGACCACCGCGGGAAGCGACCCGTCCTCAAGCGCCGTACGCGGCAGGTCGAGCGAGAAGACCCGCTCGGCCACGGTGAGGATCCGCCGCTCCGGCTCCCAGTCGTCGGGATCGGCCGTACCGTCGGGCAGCAGCATGCCCGCCTCCCGCATGGCCGGCACCAGGAACGAGGGATCGGTGCCGCCGATCTGCTCCGCCTCCACTCCGGGCTCGAAGTCGGAGGCGATCTCCCCGTCACGGGCGTGCACGAACCAGTACGGCGGAGTGCCGCTGTCCAGCAGCAGCACCGCGTCGGTACCCCGGGACACGCGTTGCAGGGCACGGCGGTCGGTGCCCTCGGCGCTCGCGAACTCCACGGCGAAGGCCCAGCCCCCGCTCGTGCCCAACCGGGCGACGGGCCCTTCGTCCTCGGCGAGCCGCAGGGCCTCGTCCGCCGACACCGACGGCAGGATCCGCTCGGGGTCGGCGCCCATCCGGTGGACCAGTTCCGCCACGCTCAGTCCTCGGGCGAAGGTGATGCAGTACGCGTCGAAGACATCCCGGATCCATGCGATGCCGTCCACAGAGCTCTCTCACCTTCACCGTCGTACGCGCGTTCGGCGTACGCACAGTGCCATCATGTCCGGTTCAGCTCGAACCAGACCACCTTTCCGGTGCTCAGCCGGGTCGCACCCCAGCGACGGGCCAGCCGGTTCACCAGGTACAGCCCGCGGCCGCCCTCGTCCGTGGCGCGGGCCTGCCGGAGCCTGGGCAGCTGCGGCACGTCGTCGCCGACCTCGCAGCGCAGCACGTCGGTCCGCAGCAGCCGCAGCGTGATCGGCCGCGTGGCATACCGCACCGCGTTGGTCACGACCTCGCTGACCAGCAGCTCCACCGAGTCGCTGAGGTCCTCCATGCCCCACCGGGACAGCGCCCGCCGGGCCAGCCTGCGGGCCCGCCCCGGCGCCATCTCCTCCGGCTCCAGGAACCAGTACGCCACATCGCTCGGCGCGATCCCGTCGAAGCGGGCCGCGAGCAGCGCGATGTCGTCGTCCCGGTCGCCCGGACCGAGCATGTCGAGCACCTCGTCGCACAGCGCTTCCAGCGGCGGCGGATGGTCCGGCCCGGTCAGCTGCGCGGTCGCGGCGAGCTTCTCCCGCAACTGCTCTATCCCGGTCCACACGTCCCGCAGACGCGACTCGACCAGCCCGTCGGTGTAGAGCAACAGGGTCGCCCCGGCGGGCGCGTCCAGTTCTACGGCCTCGAAGTCGACGCCGCCGACACCGATCGGCGCGCCCGGCGGCACCCGCAGCACCTCGGCCCGGCCGCCCAGGTGCAGCAGCACCGGTGGGGGATGGCCGGCGTTGGCGATGGTGATGCGGTGCGAGACCGGGTCGTAGACGGCGTAGAGGCAGGTCGCCATGCGGTCGGTGCCCAGCCGCTGGGCCTGCTCGTCGAGGTGGTGCAGGACCTCCTGCGGGGGCAGGTCGAGCCCGGCGAGGGTCTGGGCGGTGGTCCGCAGCTGGCCCATGATGGCCGCGCTGGTCATGGAGTGGCCCATGACGTCACCGACCACCAGCGCCACCCGGCTGCCCGGCAGCGGGATCGCGTCGTACCAGTCGCCGCCGACGCGCGCGGTCTCCGCGGCGGGCAGATAGCGGGACGCCAGCCGCACACCGGTCGGCCGCGGCAGCGTCTCGGGCAGCATGGTGCGCTGGAGCTCGTCGGCGATGTACGCCTCACGGCCGTAGAGCACCGCCTTGTCGATGCCGAGCGCGCTGTGCGTGGCCAGCTGGGCCGCCACGAGCAGGTCGTCGGGCTCGAAGGCGAACCGGTCCGGGCGGCGCAGGAACAGCGCCGCGCCGATGACCCGGCGTCGGCCGCGCAGCGGGGCGAGGATCGCGCGCTGCCCGGTCGGTACGACGAACTCACCGCCCTCCCCGAGCAGTTCGGGCAGCGCGGCACGCGCCGCGGGCGTGTCCGTGAACACCGGCCGCACCCCGCGCAGCACCTCGGCGAGCGCGCTGCCGGGCGTCACCTCGCACAGCTCGGTGCCGATCGTGTCCAGTTCGTTCGGTTCCGGCTGGAACAGCGGGGCGAAGCCGCCGTCGGTGTCCCGCTCCTCCGGGATCCGGTCGCTGCGCCGCAGCCGCAGCACCAGCGGCCCGGTGGGCCGCTCGTCGCCCACCGGCAGCGGATCGCGCAGATACACCAGGATCGCGTCCGAGAAGGTCGGCACGGTCGCCCGGCACAGTCCCATCACGATCTCGTCCAGGTCCAGGCCGCGGGCGATCCGCCGGGTCGCGGCGCCCACGAACCGCAGCCGGTCCCCGTCCCGCCGCATCGGCGTGGGCCGGCCGGAGGGCAGGCCCTGCCCGGTGCGCCGCTCCGGATCGTCCGCCACCGCGGCGGCCGGCTCCTGCTCGGTGCCCGGCTGGACCGGGATGCCCTCGGGCAGCGGCCGCGGCCGGTGCGTGTCGGGCTCGGCGGCGGCGGCCGGCTGCGAGTGCTCGGGGTCGGTCCCGGCGGGGTTGTTGTCCATGCCGCTCGATGTCGTCGTACCGGACGTGGTCGGGGCGGGCCCCGCCGACGGGGTCGTGGTGGCGGGCCCGGAGGGCGGGGTGTCGCCGGCGCGGGCCTGTACCGGTAAGGCGCCGGGCGTGTGCGACGGCGCGTCCGCGTCCTGAGGACGGGACGGCGTCGAGGTACGCAGGAACGCCCCGCGACTTTCCGCGGGGTCGACGCCCGCCTGGGGGCGTTCGAAGGAGGTCGGCTGCTCCGTCACGCGTGTCGAATCCGTCCGTCCGGGGCTGCGCGCCGCGCGCGCAGTTGGTCCCGCCGAAAACCCGATACCCGGAATACGTGTCCCCGGAACGGGTTTTCCGCGTGGTCAGGGGCTGTTCCTGTGCCACCGGCGAACCGTACGCGGTCCGCGGGGCCCGCGTCACCAGTGACGCAGGCCCGGTCGGTGTTGCCCTCGTACCCCTCGCTCACGTCCTGCCGCCCCTCGGTGACGATCGGTCAAGCCCAGCGCGTGCTCCGGCAGTTGCTGTTGCGCGCCCTTGCGGAGGACGATCCTACGTTTCTCGCCCGGGGGCGCATCAAGGGTCTCATGAGGACAGATGCGCGGGCGTACGGTCCCAGTCCTGGGGAAGAGACGGGACGGACCAGGACGGATCGGGACGCCAGTGCTGCCAGCCGTCCGAGAACGGCGGCCCCCAGGCCCGGATCACCTCCACCGCGGCCCGCCCCGCGTCCCGCACCCGCCGGGCGAGTTGCGCGTCCACCAGGCCGTCCCGCTGCGCCTGCGCGAACTCGTCCTCGTCCCGCCAGTGCCAACTGCGGTCCGGATGGACCGAGATGTCCAGGAAGTGATCCTCGGAGTCCACTCCGCCGGCCCAACGCGCCAACGGCTCCTCCAGGTTCACGTACCAGTTCTTGAACTGCCAGCCCGGATCCCAGAACAGCCACACCGACCACGGCTCACCCGGCCGCGCCAGCTTCAGCACACCGGTGCCGAACCAGCGGTCGCGCTGCACCGAACGCGGTTTGGTGTAGCGGCTCTCCAGCGGTTCGACATGCACGGGCGTCCCGTCGGCCAGCACGGGCTTCACGCACTCGGTACCCGGTGCCATCCACACGGCGAGCAGCTCACGGTCGTCGCGTACGACGGTGACGGGACGCGCGATGTGGAAGCGCGCGCCGCCGTTCTCCCGGTAACGCCACAGGATCTGACTCCCGGGCGCCCAGAATCCCGCCGACCCGTCCGCTTCCACTCCGGCTCTCACCGCTCCACCGTCTGCCATGGACAGATATTAGGTGCCATGGGCATACGACGCTGCGGCGCGCGTCACGGTTCACGCGCCGGGCGCGCACGGTTCGCGAACGGTTACGGGTGCGTCATCCGCAGGACATCCAGCGCCTCGTCGAGCTGCGTCTCGGTGAGGGCGCCCCGCTCGACGTACCCGCCCTCCACGACGACCTGACGGATGGTCTTCCGCTCGGCGAGCGCCTTCTTGGCGACCTTGGCGGCCTCCTCGTACCCGATGTACTTGTTGAGCGGCGTCACCACGGAGGGCGAGGACTCGGCGTACTCCCGCGCCCGCTCCCGGTGTGCGACGATCCCGTCCACCGTGCGGTCGGCGAGCAGCCGGGAGACGTTGGCGAGCAGCCGGATCGACTCCAGCACGTTCTTGGCGATGACCGGCAGCATCACGTTCAGCTCGAAGTTGCCGGCGGCGCCGGCCGTGGCGACGGTGGCGTCGTTGCCGACGACCTGCGCCGAGACCATGAGGACGGCTTCCGGGACGACCGGGTTGACCTTGCCGGGCATGATCGACGAGCCGGGCTGGAGGTCGGGGAGGGAGATCTCCGCGAGTCCGGTGCGCGGACCGGACGCCATCCACCGCAGATCGTTGGCGATCTTCGTCAGTCCCACGGCGATCGTCCTGAGCTGCCCGCTGGTCTCGACGATGCCGTCCCGGGCACCCTGCGCCTCGAAGTGGTCCCGGGCCTCGGTGAGCGGCAGCCCCGTGGTGCGGGCGACCTCCTCGATCACGGCGGCGGAGAACCCGGGGGGCGTGTTGATGCCCGTACCGACGGCCGTACCGCCCAGCGGCAGCTCGGCGAGCCGGGGGAGGGACGCCCGGAGCCGCTCGATCCCGTACCGGACCTGGGCCGCGTACCCGCCGAACTCCTGCCCCAGTGTGACCGGTGTGGCGTCCATGAGATGCGTCCGCCCCGACTTCACGACATCGGCGAACTCCTCGGACTTGCGGGCGAGGGACGCGGCGAGATGGTCGAGGGCCGGGATCAGGTCACGGGTCACCGCGGCGGTGGCGGCGATGTGGATCGAGGACGGGAAGACGTCGTTCGAGGACTGCGAGGCGTTCACATGGTCGTTCGGGTGCACGTCCCGCCCGAGCCGCTCCGTCGCGAGCGTCGCGATGACCTCGTTGGTGTTCATGTTGGACGAGGTCCCCGACCCGGTCTGGAACACGTCGACCGGGAAGTGCTCGTCCCACCGCCCCTCGGCGACCTCCCCCGCCGCCTCCTGGATCGCCTCCGCAATGTCCTTGTCCAGCACCCCGAGCCCGGCATTCACCTTCGCCGCGGCCCCCTTGATCCGCCCCAGCGCCTCAATGTGCGCCCGCTCGATCCGCTGCCCCGAAACAGGAAAATTCTCAACCGCCCGCTGAGTCTGCGCCCGCCACTTCGCCCCAACGGGAACGCGGACCTCACCCATGGAGTCGTGCTCTACCCGGTATTCGCTCATACCGGGTACAGCGAACGGGGGGACGCGGATGTTCCGAGGGGAGGGCCGTCCGAGTTCTTTCAGCCCGTCGGGCGCGTGAGGCCGGGGTTCTTGCCGTCCCGATCCCCCACCCACCCCGGCCACTTTCAGCCCGTCCGGCGTTTGAGGACGAGGCCCCTTAAGGGCCGATAGGGGGTCCAGGGGGCAGAGCCCCCTGGGAGCGGGGTCGAAGGGGCGGCAGCCCCTGGGGATGGGACGGGTAGGGGCGGCGGGGGCGAAAAACACCCCCCGAACCCGCTACGCCAGCCCAGGCCCCCGCACCGGAATCGACGTGAACGTGGGCGCCGGCGCCGGATCCTGGAAGAAGTCGTTGCCCTTGTCATCGACGACGATGAACGCCGGGAAGTCCTCCACCTCGATCTTCCACACCGCCTCCATCCCCAGCTCCTCGTACTCGACGACCTCGACCTTCTTGATGCAGTCCTGTGCGAGGCGCGCGGCCGGGCCGCCGATGGAGCCGAGGTAGAAGCCGCCGTGGGTGCCGCAGGCGTCGGTGACCTGCTTGCTGCGGTTGCCCTTCGCCAGCATGACCTTGGAGCCTCCCGCCGCCTGGAACTGCTCGACGTAGGAGTCCATACGCCCGGCCGTCGTCGGGCCGAACGAACCCGACGCGTAACCCTCTGGCGTCTTGGCCGGCCCCGCGTAGTACACCGGGTGGTCCTTGAGGTACTGAGGCATCTCCTCCCCCGCGTCCAACCGCTCCTTGATCTTGGCGTGCGCGATGTCACGCGCCACGACGAGCGGCCCGGTGAGCGAGAGCCGGGTCTTCACCGGGTACTTGGTGAGCTCCGCGAGGATCGTCTCCATCGGCTGGTTGAGGTCGATCTTCACGACGTCCGAGGCCTCGTCGAGGTGCTCGTCCGTCGTCTCGGGCAGGAACCGCGCCGGATCGGTCTCCAGCTGCTCAAGGAAGACCCCCTCGGCGGTGATCTTCGCGACGGCCTGCCGGTCGGCGGAACAGGACACGGCGATCGCGACAGGACACGACGCCCCGTGCCGGGGCAGCCGCACCACCCGCACGTCATGGCAGAAGTACTTGCCACCGAACTGCGCACCGATCCCGATCTTCTGCGTCAGCTCGAAGACCTTCTCCTCCAGCTCCTGGTCCCGGAAGCCGTGCCCGAGCGGCGACCCCTCGCCGGGGATCTCGTCCAGGTAGTGCGCGGAGGCGTACTTCGCGGTCTTCAGGGCGTACTCGGCGGACGTACCGCCCACCACGATCGCCAGGTGGTACGGCGGACAGGCGGCCGTACCCAGCGAACGGATCTTCTCCTCCAGGAACTTCATCATCGAGGCCTCGTTCAGGACGGCCTTCGTCTCCTGGTAGAGGAACGACTTGTTGGCGGAGCCGCCGCCCTTCGCCATGAACAGGAACTTGTAGGCCCCGCCGTCGGTGGCGTACAGCTCGATCTGCGCCGGGAGGTTGGAGCCGGTGTTCTTCTCCTCCCACATGGTGAGCGGAGCCATCTGCGAGTACCGCAGGTTGAGGTTCAGGTACGCGTCGTAGATGCCGCGCGACAGGGCCTCTTCGTCGCCGCCCTCGGTCAGCACGTGCTGCCCGCGCTTGCCCATGACGATCGCCGTGCCGGTGTCCTGGCACATCGGCAGCACACCCGCAGCCGCGATGTTCGCGTTCTTCAGGAGGTCCAGGGCCACGAACTTGTCGTTGCTGGACGCCTCGGGGTCGTCGATGATCCGGCGCAGCTGGGCCAGGTGCGCGGGCCGCAGATAGTGCTGGATGTCGTGGATGGCCTCCTCGGCGAGCTTGCGCAGCGCCTCGGGCTCCACCTTGAGGAACGTGCGCCCGTCGGCCTCGAAGGTGGAGACACCTTCGGAGGTCACCAGCCGGTAGGGGGTGGTGTCCTCTCCCATGGGGAGCAGATCGGTGTACGCGAACTCAGGCATCTCGCCCATTCCTCACTCGACAGACGGCCGCTGGCCTCCATGGGCAGCGTCCACCAGGTTAGAACCTGCTGTCGGCAGTGCTCTGGTGAGGTAATCCTCACTTGACTCGTCTCCAGCTCATCTCCGACTCGTCCCCCGGCCGGACATTCGCGCGGTCAAGGTTTTCCACAGCCCCTAGTCGCGATCTATCGCGTTTGGGTACGGTGGTGCCGTGGACCTTCAGAAGAAGACCGAACCGCCGGCCACCGACATGCGCGCCTCGGACGCCGAGCGCGACCGCATCGCCGACATGCTGCGGGAGGCCCTCGCCGAGGGGCGCCTGACCGCCGACGAGCACGCCGAGCGCGTCGAGGGGGTGCTGAACGCCAAGACGGTCGGCGAACTGGAGGTCTTCATACGGGACCTGCCGGCCGCCCATCGGCAGCACGCCACCGCGGCCTACGCCCCGGCCCCCAACCGCCCCACGGACGCGATCCCGCACGAACCCGACGACAACGTGGTGGCGGTCTTCAGCAGCGCGGCCCGCAAGGGCCGCCGCCGCGCGGGCCGCCGGATCCACGCGTACGCGATCTTCGGCTGCGTCGAGATCGATCTCAGCGAGGCGATCTTCGAGTACCGCCAGGTCGTGATCAAGGCGTTCGCGGTCTTCGGCACGGTCGAGGTCCGCGTCCCGGAGAACGTCTCACTGCGCAGCGCGGGCGGCGGTGTGCTCGGCAACTTCGAGGTGGACACCGTCGACTCGACCGACGCCGACGCCCCGGTCGTCTTCGTGGACGGCTGGGCCGTGCTGGGCAATGTCGAGGCGCGGCCGAAACGGGGCAAGCTCGTCGCGGACATTCTCGATCGCGTGCAGCACAAGCTCGACAAGAGTTTGCGCAAGCACTTCGATCATTGACGGTTGTGAATTCGACGGCATGTGGAGCGCGCGGGTCCCTCGGGCGCTCGCGCACACCGGTGCACGAAAGCCCCCGGAATCCAGCGGTTCGGAACTCAGTGCATAGGCGTGCGCACAGCGGGTAGGGCTTGCTGCATCGTCTCTCGCTCGCGAAGCCGTCGTCAGGAGTAGACCGTGCTGCAACCGCCGCATTCGTCCCTGCAGGTAGCTGCCGTTCCGGCCCAGCGGGTGCCAGTGCGGGACAGGGACCAAGACGCACCCTGGCACACCGAGGCGGTGTGCCGGCGTGACGAGGCCGGCCTGTTCTTCGCACCCTCCAAAGAACCCACCGCCGCCCGGCTCTCCCGGGAGGAGGCCGCTAAGCGTGTCTGCGGGGGCTGTCCCGTCATGGTCGAGTGCCGAGAGCACGCTCTCCTCCAACCGGAGCCCTACGGCGTCTGGGGCGGCCTGACAGCGGCGGAACGCCGCGTGGTCCTCGCCCGTCGCCGCCGCCGCGACCTGGAACTCAAGAAGGCGAGGACGGCCAACCACATAGCCGCCGCGGGCTGACGCGGCCCTGAAGCAGGAAGAGGGCGCCCCCACCGCACCGGGGGCGCCCCTTCTCCTTCACGCGCTCCACCTACTGGGGGCGCGCTCAGCCTGCTTCGCGCGGTCGAACTGCCTCGCGCGGTCGGACTACTTCGCGCGGTCGAAGTCGATCGCGCTGTAGGCCCGCAGCTTGCTCAGCCGGTGCTCGGAGTCGATCCTGCGCACCGTCCCCGACTTGGACCGCATCACGATCGAGTCGGTCGTGGCCGTCTCCGACCGGTACCGGACACCCCGCAGCAGCTCCCCGTCGGTGATGCCCGTGGCGACGAAGAACACGTTCTCCCCGGAGACCAGGTCGTCGGTCATCAGCACCCGATCGAGATCATGCCCGGCGTCGATCGCCCGCTGCCGCTCCGCGTCGTCCTTGGGCCACAGCTTCCCCTGGATCGTGCCGCCCAGGCACTTCACCGCACAGGCCGAGATGATCCCCTCGGGCGTGCCGCCGACCCCGAGCAGCAGATCGACCCCGGTGCCCTCGCGCAGCGCCAGGATCGACCCGGCCACGTCGCCGTCGGAGATCAGCTTGATGCGCGCCCCGGTGTCCCGGATCTCCTTGATGATGCCCTCGTGTCGCGGCCGGTCGAGGATGACGACGGTCACGTCCTCCGGCGTGGACCGCTTGGCCTTGGCGACCCGGCGGATGTTCACGGACACGGGCGCGTCGATGTCGACGAAGTCGGCGGCCTCGGGCCCGGTGACCAGCTTGTCCATGTAGAAGACGGCGGACGGGTCGAACATGGAGCCCCGGTCGGCCGCCGCGAGGACGGCGATCGCGTTGGTCATGCCCTTGGCCGTCAGCGTGGTCCCGTCGATCGGGTCGACGGCGATGTCGCACTCCGGCCCGGTCCCGTCACCGACCCGCTCCCCGTTGAAGAGCATCGGCGCCTCGTCCTTCTCGCCCTCCCCGATGACGACGACGCCGTTCATCGACACGGTCTGGACGAGGGTCCGCATGGCGCGCACCGCGGCACCGTCGGCGCCGTTCTTGTCGCCCCGGCCGACCCAGCGGCCCGCGGCCATCGCCGCGGCTTCGGTGACCC
Organism: Streptomyces lincolnensis; assembly: GCF_001685355.1. GTDB lineage: Bacteria > Actinomycetota > Actinomycetes > Streptomycetales > Streptomycetaceae > Streptomyces > Streptomyces lincolnensis. The sequence goes on from NZ_CP016438.1 coordinate 6,468,616, forward strand.
GGACGAGTTCCAGGGCGAGGTTCCGGTCGGGGGCCTCGGAGGGGACTTCGAGTTCGGAGGGCAGATGATGATGCTCGGTCATCGGAGCGCACCTTTCTGATACGACGACGGCCGGATGAGGGTTCGACCGTCGACTCTATCGTCAGTCCGACAAAATGAGCAGGGGACCCCACGGATGAGCGGACCGGGCACCTGCGACGATAGGGGCGTGGCAGGTTCGAACGGTAAGCAGAAGTCGGTCCGCAACATGGTCCTCTCGCTGGGGGTGACCATCCTCGCGGCGGGAGTCGTCTATCTCTTCGTCCCGCATGACGACTCCGCCCCGGACCTCCCGAAGGTCGACTACCGCGTCGAGCTGCTGACGGCCCGGCGCGCGGCCTCCTACCCGGTGGCGGCGCCCGCGGACCTGCCCGCCGGCTGGAAGGCGACCTCCGTGCGCTTCGACGGCCAGGAGTTCGACGTCTGGCATCTGGGCTTCCACACCTCCGACGGTCAGTACGTGCAGGTCGAGCAGTCGACTCAGAAGCCGTCGGCGTTCATCGACGAGGCCACCCAGGGCGGCGAGGAGTCGACGACCACCCGCCGCATCGACGGCCGGACCTGGACGCGCTACACCGGCGGCCGCTACGACGCCCTGGTCCTTGAGGAGAAGGGCTCGACCACCGTGGTGGCGGGCACGGCCTCGCTCGCGCAGCTGGAGGAGATGGCCGGGGCGCTCAAGACGGCCTGACGTACGCGAGTACGCGAGAAGGCCCCCGGCGCCGATGCCGGGGGCCTTTCTCATGCGTCACGCCGGGGGTGTGCCTCGCGGCGACAGGCGCCGAGGCTCAGACCGTGGTGACGACCTCGTCGTAGGTCAGACGCGGGGAGCGCGGGAACCAGGCGTCCTCGCCCGGCTTGCCGATGTTGACCACCATCAGGGGGGTGTGGTCGCCGTCCAGGAACTCCTTCTGGACGCCGGCGAAGTCGAGGCCGGTCATCGGGCCGGCGGCGAGGCCGGCGGCGCGGACGCCGATGATGAAGTACGCGGCCTGGAGGGCGGCGTTCAGCCCGGCGGCGCCTTCGCGGGCCGGACGCTCGCTGAAGAAGAGGTCCTTGGCCTGCGGGAAGTGCGGGAAGAGCTCCGGCAGTTCCTCGTGGAACTCGTTGTCCGCGGAGAGGATCGCGACCAGCGGGGCGGTGGCGGTCTTCGGCTGGTTGCCCTCGGCCATGTGCTGGACCAGGCGCTCGCGGGCCTCGGCGGAGCGGACCAGGGTGATGCGCAGCGGGCTCTGGTTGAAGGCGGTCGGACCGAACTTGACCAGGTCGTAGATCGCCTGCACCTGCTCGTCGGTCACCGGCTCGTCGGTGAAGGTGTTGGCGGTGCGGGCCTCGCGGAACAGCAGGTCCTGAGCGGCGGGGTCGAGAACGAGAGACATGATCAACCTTCTGGGGACGCACGTCGGACCCCGAAACGGACCGGGGACCGGTTGACGTCCTCGACGGTACGTCAGTGAAGTTCAACCTTCAACTAAAGCGGGGGTGTGGTGACCCGCTTCACAGGCCGGACATCCTGAGCCCTACTCGGAGGGCTCCTCGCCGGAGCCGTCCCCGTCCCCGGAATCCTCGGCGAGCGCCGCGTCCAGCCGGGCCCGCGCCCCGTCCAGCCACCGACGGCACACCTTGGCCAGCTCCTCGCCCCGCTCCCAGAGCGCGAGGGACTCCTCCAGCGTCGTACCGCCCGCCTCCAGCCGCCGTACGACCTCGATCAGCTCGTCCCGCGCCTGCTCGTACCCGAGCGCCTCGGTCACGGCCGCCGTCTCCTCCACCTTGCTGGTCATCCGCCCACCCTATGCACCGACTCGGACATCGAGATTCCCTACGACTCGACCCGGACGACGAACTCGCCCTCGGCCACCCGCGCCCGCAGCACCTCGTCCCCGGTCACCTCGCCGGGATCGCGCACGACATGCCCGTCGGACCTCTGGAGGACGGCGTACCCCCGCTTCAGGGTCGCGGCGGGGGAGAGGGCCACCACGCGCGCGTGGGTGTGCGTCAGCTCCGAGTCGGCGCGGTCGAGGAGATGCCCGACGGTGCGCCGGCCGCGGTCGAGCAGGGAGGCCACGTGGTCGGCCCGCTCGTCGATCATCCGGTGCGGATCCTCTATCGACGGCCGCGCCAGCGCGTGGGCGAGCCCGCGCTCCTCCCGGTCGACGAACGCCATGACACACCGCCGCGCCCGGTCCCGCAGCAACCGCACCCGCTCGTACTCCTCCCCGACATCCGGTACGACCTTCTTGGCGGCGTCGGTGGGGGTGGAGGCCCGCAGGTCGGCGACGTGGTCCAGCAGCGGGTTGTCCGGCTCGTGCCCGATGGCGGACACGACCGGTGTACGGCACTCGGCGACGGTCCGCACCAGCTGCTCGTCGGAGAACGGCAGCAGGTCCTCCACGCTGCCGCCGCCGCGGGCGACGATGATCACGTCGACGTCGTCGAGCGCGTCGAGCTCCTTGACGGCCTGCACGACCTGCGGCACGGCGTGCACACCCTGGACGGCGACATTGCGCACCTCGAAGCGGACGGCCGGCCAGCGGTGCCGGGCGTTCTCCAGGACGTCCCGCTCGGCCGCCGAGGCCCGCCCGCACACCAGCCCCACGAGCTGCGGCAGAAACGGCAACGGCTTCTTCCGCTCGGGCGCGAACAGCCCCTCCGCGGCCAGCGACTTCTTCAACCGCTCCAGCCGCGCGAGCAGTTCGCCCATCCCCACGGGCCTTATCTCGGCGGCCCGCAGCGACAACTGCCCCCGCGGCGCGTACCACTCGGGCTTCGCCTGGACGACCACCCGGGCGCCCTCGCTCACCACATCGGCGACCGCGTCGAACACCTGCCGATAACAGGTGACGCTCACCGAGATGTCGTACGACGGATCACGCAGTGTCAGGAACACGACCCCCGCGCCCGGCCGGCGCGACAACTGGGTGATCTGCCCCTCGACCCACACGGCACCGAGCCGATCGATCCACCCGCCGATGAGCCGCGACACCTCGCCGACCGGCAGGGGCGTTTCCGCGGACGTGTTGAGAGCCATGCCGCGAGCGTAACGCCAGGGTCCGACAACACACCGTCACCGCCCACCACCACTCGACGACCGACGGCGCCTGTCACGGTCGGCCCCGCTCGCGCTACCCGTCGGCCGGTCCGCGCCCCCGCTGTGCCACCAGCACCACCACCCCGACCGCGAACCACACCGCCCCGACCACCTGCGCCGCCCCCAACGCCTCCACGATCACGGCGATCGTGATCACCGCCCCCACGACCGGCACGAATACATGCCACGACCAGCCGGCCGGCCTGCTCCGCCGACGACGCGTGTCGCGGTCGACCCCGCTCGCGCTACCCGTCGGCCGGTCCGCGCCCCCGCTGTGCCACCAGCACCACCACCCCGACCGCGAACCACACCGCCCCGACCACTTGCGCCGCCCCCGACGCCTCCACGATCACGGCGATCGTGATCACCGCGCCCGCCACCGGGACGAGCACGTGCCGCCACCAGCTGACCGGGCCGCCTCGGCGCCGTACCGCGAACCAGGTCACCACGCTCGCGTGCAGGAGGGTGAAGGCCGTGAGGGCGCCGATGTCGACGACCGACACCAGGTGGTCCATGCCGTCGTCCCGGCGGGCCGCCCAGACGGCCGCGACCAGGGTGATGACGGCCGCGCACAGCAGGGCGATCCTCGGTACCCCGGAATCCGTCTTCGACAGGGCCCGCGGCAGCCGCCGGTCGCGGCCCATCGCGAACAGCAGCCGTCCCGCGGCCGCCTGGCCGGCCAGTGCCGCGAAAGCCGCCCCGATGGCCTTGCTCACGGCCACCAGATCGTGCAGCCACGTTCCGACCGAGGCGTCCACGGCGTCGTAGAACGCGGAACCCTGACGGCCGGGATCGGCCGCGAGCCGTGCCGAGGACAGCGGCTCCAGGAGCGCCACGAGGTAGGTCTGCGCGATGAACAGCACGCCCGCGAGGGCGAGACAGAACAGCACCGCCCGCGCCACCTTCCGCGAGCCGCCGGTGACCTCCTCGGCGAAGGAGGCGATCGCGTCGAAGCCGAGGTAGGACAGGACCGCGATCGACACCGCGCCGATCACCGCCGACAGCGCGAACGCCCCCTGCGAGCCGTCCCCGGACAGCGGCGACAGCCACCCCCGCTGCGCCCCGTCCCGCGCGAGGACGACCGCCGCGGAGACCACGAACACCAGCAGGACCACGATCTCCAGCGCCAGCACCAGAAAGCCCACGCGGGCCGCGACCCGTACGCCCCACAGGTTCAGCACGGTCGTGACGACGACCGCCAGCGCCGTCCACACCCACCGCGAGACCTCCGGGACGAGCGCGTTCATCGCGATCCCGGAGAACAGGTACGCCACCGCCGGGATGAGGAGGTAGTCCAGCAGTGCCATCCACCCGGCGACGAACCCGGCCTCCCGGCCGAGCGCCACGCGCGCGTAGGCGAACACCGACCCAGCCTGGGGGACCACCCGCACCATCTGCGCGTAGCTGAAAGCGGTGAACGCCATCGCGACGGTGGCGACGACATAGACGAGCGCGACCGCTCCGTGGGACTTCGCGTCCAGGGTGCCGTACACGCCGACGGGAGCCATCGGCGCGATGAACAGCAGCCCGTAGACGACCAGGTCACGGAAGCCGAGGCTCCGTCGCAGGCCCTCTCCCTCGTGGGCCGTACGTTCCGCCGTATCCGCCTGGGACATCACGCCTCCGCCGGTGCCTCGCCCGTCCCGCTCGTACCCACCCGTCACAGTCCACCGTCAGTCTCCCCACCATCCCGGCACCCACGCGATCTCCGACGCGCCGAACGCGGCCTTACGATGGGACGCATGACTGCTTCGCCTGGCCGCCGTGTCCTGCTCGCCGCCCCCCGGGGCTACTGCGCGGGTGTGGACCGCGCCGTGATCGCCGTCGAGAAAGCCCTGGAGCAGTACGGCGCTCCGGTGTACGTCCGGCACGAGATCGTCCACAACAAGTACGTCGTGCAGACCCTGGAGAAGAAGGGCGCCATCTTCGTCGAACGGACGGAGGAGGTCCCCCCGGGCAACATCGTCATGTTCTCCGCGCACGGCGTCGCCCCCGTCGTCCACGAGGAGGCCGCGCGCGGGCAGCTCGCCACCATCGACGCGACCTGCCCCCTGGTCACCAAGGTCCACAAGGAAGCCGTCCGCTTTGCCAACGAGGACTACGACATCCTCCTGATCGGGCACGAGGGCCACGAAGAGGTCATCGGCACCTCCGGCGAGGCGCCCGACCACATCCAGCTCGTCGACGGCCCCGAGGACGTCGCCAAGGTCGAGGTCCGCGACCCGTCGAAGATCGTCTGGCTCTCCCAGACCACGCTGAGCGTGGACGAGACGATGGAGACCGTCGACGCGCTCAAGGAGAAGTTCCCGCAGCTGATCTCGCCGCCCAGCGACGACATCTGCTACGCCACGCAGAACCGTCAGCTCGCGGTGAAGCAGATGGGCGCCGAGGCCGAGCTCGTCATCGTGGTCGGCTCCCGCAACTCCTCCAACTCCGTGCGGCTCGTCGAGGTCGCCAAGCTGGCCGGCGCCCGCGAGGCCTACCTCGTGGACTTCGCCAGTGAGATCGGCGAGGCCTGGCTGGAGGGCGTCACGACCGTCGGCGTCACCTCCGGCGCCTCCGTGCCCGAGGTGCTGGTCGAGGAGGTCCTGGAGTGGCTGTCCGAGCGCGGCTACGGGGACGTCGAACTGGTCAAGGCGGCCGAGGAGTCCATCACCTTCTCGCTGCCGAAGGAGCTGCGCCGTGACCTGCGCGAGGAGGCGGCGGCGCTGATCGCGGAGCGCACGAACCCCACGGGGGCGTGAGCCCGGTGCGCTGAGCGCCCCCTCGGGGGCGTGACTGTCAGTCCTCCGTCGTAACGTAGGGCCATGCAGATCTTCGGCGTGGACATCGGTGGATCCGGGATCAAGGGCGCCCCAGTGGACCTGGACAAGGGCGACCTGGCGGAGGAGCGCTTCAAGGTGCTCACTCCGCACCCGGCGACGCCCGACGGGGTGGCGGACGGCGTCAGGCAGGTCGTCGAGCACTACGGCTGGACCGGCCCGGTCGGACTCACCTTCCCGGGCGTCGTCACCGGCGGCGCCACCATCCGCACCGCGGCCAATGTCGACAAGAGCTGGATCGACACCGACGCGCGCGCGTTGTTCAGCGACCGCCTGGGCGGCCTGCCGGTGACGGTGGTCAACGACGCGGACGCGGCGGGCGTCGCCGAGATGAACTTCGGCGCCGGCCGGGACCGCAAGGGCACCGTCATCCTGCTGACCTTCGGCACCGGCATCGGCAGCGCGGTCTTCGTCGACGGCGTCCTCGTCCCCAACACCGAGCTGGGCCACCTGGAACTGCACGGCCACGACGCGGAGAAGCGCGCCTCCAGCAAGGCCAAGGAGGACGAGGAACTGACCTGGGAGCACTGGGCCCACCGAGTCCAGAAGTACCTCGCCCACGTCGAGATGCTGTTCTCGCCCGAGCTGTTCATCATCGGCGGCGGCGTCAGCCGCAAGTCGCAGAAGTTCCTGCACCACATCGAGGGCATCCAGGCCGAGCTCGTCCCGGCGCAGCTCCTGAACAACGCGGGGATCGTGGGAGCGGCGATGCGCGCGGCGAACCACGCCTGAATCAGCGCCTGAATCAGCGCCCGGGCCAGGCCCGGCGGGTCACGCGGTCGGGCGGTTCCTGGCGGCGACGGCCCGGCGGGCCATCAGGTGGAGCTTCCGTACGGTCGCGATGAGCCCGGCGACGAGTGTTCCGCCGTAGAGCCAGCCCGCCTGGGTCGCCAGGGCGGTGAACAGGCCCATCAGGCGGCCGCTCACCCCGCCGGTGTTGTCGGCCACGGGGAACAGGCCCACGGTGAAGGCGATGGGCACGATGATGGGGGCGGTCAGCAGGTCGCCCCGGCGGATCCAGAGCGCGGTCAGCGCGCACACCGGGACGAACAGCACGCCGTACACCGTCAGCGACGAGCCGAACAGCAGCGCGTCCACACAGCCGAGCAGGAACATCAGCGCCCCGCAGAACAGCCCGCCGCCGAGCCCGGTGAGCCGGGGGTTGGGCATCCGCCGTACGGCCTGGAGCAGGGGCGGGCCGGAGGGCCGTACCGGCGAGGGACGGCGCTGGGGCGCGTCGCCGCGGGGCGGCGCACCGGTTCTGCCGGGTCGCGCCGGCCGCTGCGGACGGGCGCTCGCGGCCCGAGCCGCCTGCGGCGGCAGGGGCGACGGCGCATCGCGTCGCGTTCCGTACTGCGGGGGTCGCGTCCTGTGTTGCTCCACTGGACCAACTTAGGTCGGTTTATGTGTCGAATCGGCCCTCAGACACGCCGTCGGCCAGACCTTGGCCAAGCGTTCGATACGTCGCCGGGGCGGGGCGGGTCAGCCCGTAGACTGGTGGATCGGACCCATGGACCGGCCCCCAGGGGCCGTCGCGCAGGTCCGCTCACGCCAGCCGCCCGCTCTCCTCTCTCACTCCGGGAAGTCGCACCGTGTCGCTCACGATCGGAATCGTCGGTCTGCCGAATGTCGGCAAGTCGACCCTGTTCAACGCCCTGACCAAGAACGACGTGCTGGCGGCCAACTACCCGTTCGCCACGATCGAGCCGAACGTCGGTGTCGTCGGCGTCCCGGACGCGCGCCTGACCAAACTGGCCGAGATCTTCTCCTCCCAGCGGATCCTTCCCGCGACCGTGGACTTCGTCGACATCGCGGGCATCGTGCGCGGCGCGTCCGAGGGCGAGGGCCTGGGCAACAAGTTCCTCGCGAACATCCGTGAGTCCGACGCGATCTGCCAGGTCATCCGTGCCTTCAAGGACGAGAACGTCGTCCACGTCGACGGCAAGGTCTCGCCGAAGGACGACATCGAGACGATCAACACCGAGCTGATCCTCGCCGACCTCCAGACCATCGAGAAGGTCCTGCCGCGCCTCCAGAAGGAGTCGCGCATCAAGAAGGACATCGCCCCCAAGGTGGCGGCGGTCGAGGCGGCCAAGGAGATCCTGGACGGCGGCCAGACCCTCTTCGCCGCCGGCATCAAGCAGGACTCCGACCAGGAGGCCCTCCTCCACGACCTGCACCTGCTCACCGTCAAGCCGTTCCTGTACGTCTTCAACGTCGACGAGGACGAGCTGACCGACGAGGCCTTCAAGGCCGAGCAGCGCGCCCTGGTCGCCCCGGCCGAGGCGATCTTCCTCAACGCCAAGCTGGAGGCGGACCTCGCCGAGCTCGACGAGGAGGAAGCCCTGGAGCTCCTCCAGTCGGTCGGCGTCGAGGAGGCCGGCCTCGCCCGCCTCGCCCACGTCGGCTTCAACACCCTCGGCCTCCAGACCTACCTCACGGCAGGCCCCAAGGAATCCCGCGCCTGGACCATCAAGAAGGGCGCCACCGCCCCCGAGGCCGCCGGTGTCATCCACACCGACTTCCAGAAGGGCTTCATCAAGGCCGAGGTCATCTCCTTCGCCGACCTCGTCGAAACGGGCTCGGTCGCCGAGGCCCGCGCCAAGGGCAAGGCGCGGATGGAGGGCAAGGACTACGTGATGCAGGACGGGGATGTGGTCGAGTTCAGGTTCAACGTCTAGCGGGTGCTCTGTCGCCACGTCGTTGGTCTGGCAAACACGCAGGTCAGAGGGGCCCGACTCTTTGGAGTCGGGCCCTGGTTCTTTCCCGCTCCGACAGGGTAACGTCTATGTTACTAACATTGTTGTTAGTGTCATGCGTGGAGGTCGGCAGACGTGGTGGATTTTGTGGGCCGTCGCCAGGAGCTGGCGACGCTGGAACGAGAGCTGCAGAAGGTGGCGGCAGGGGTTGGTGGGGAGCGGCCCGGTCGGTGCGTGATGTTGCGTGGGCGGCGCCGGGTGGGCAAGTCGCGACTGGTCGAGCGGTTCGCGGAGCGCTCCGGAGCCCCGTTCTTGTTCTATGCGGCGACCGGTGCGTCCCCCAGGGATGATCTGGCACGGCTGGCCCGGGACGCCCAGGCGTCGACGCTGCCGTTGGCGGGGCTGGTGGCCGCCGCGCGGCCGGAGAGCTGGGACGCCGCGTTCGATGTGCTGGCCGCGGCGCTGCCCGCCGACCGAGTGAGTGTGCTGGTCATCGACGAAGTGCCGTACCTGATGGATACCGATGGCGCCTTTGAGGGGATGCTGCAACGGGCCTGGGATCGGGTGCTGGAGACCAAGCCGGTGCTGCTGGTCCTCATCGGCTCCGATCTGTCGATGATGGAGGCACTGAACAGCTACGGACGACCCTTCCATCAGCGCGGCCGGGAGATGGTGCTGGGACCGCTGAACCCCGCCGAGGTGGGGCGGATGCTCGGGCTGGATCCGGCGGAAGCCTTCGACGCCGCGCTGGTCACCGGCGGGCTGCCGCTGATCTGCGCGGAGTGGCCGCGGGGCGTAGGGCTGTGGGACTTCCTCGGTGAGGCGCTGAGTGACCCGGTCTCGGCCCTGCTGGTGTCGGCCGAGCGTTCGCTGGCTGCCGAATTTCCCCCGCAGGCTCAGGCGCGTACGGTGCTGGCGGCCATCGGCAGTGGTGAGCGGACCTTCACCAACATCGCTCGTGCAGCCGGCGGAATCGGGGCCACGCCGCTGCAGCGAGCGCTGGGGCTGCTCACCGACAAGCGGATCGTCGCCGCGGAGCTGCCCGTATCGCTGCGTCCGTCGAAGGATCGCCGCTACCGGGTGGCAGATCCCTACCTGCGGTTCTGGCTGCACCTGCTCGGCCCCTCCATGGAGGAGATCGAGCGGGGGCGGGGCGATCTGACCTTGGCGCGGATCCGGGAGAACTGGACCAGCTGGCGCGGCCGGGCCGTCGAGCCCCTTGTCCGCGAGGCCCTGGCGCGGATACTGCCGGACGACCGGCTTCCCGCGGCCCCCGCGGTGGGCGGCCACTGGACCCGTACCAACGACGTCGAGATCGATATCGTCGGGGCGGACCGCGCCCCCATTGCCAAGGAGCTGCTCTTCGTCGGCTCCATCAAGTGGCTGGAGCAGTCGCCCTTCGACGGGCACGACTTGGCCGCTCTCCATCGGCACCGGGCCGCCCTCACCGACGAACCTGTTCCCGTCGTGGCGGTTTCGCGCAGTGGAGTCGACTGTCCGGGGCTTGACGCCACCTACGGTCCCGGCGACTTGCTGGCCGCCTGGCCTCTGTGAGGGGCGGATGGCAGACCTGGCACCGGAGTTGGGGAGCGTGATCAGGCCAACCGGGACATGGCCGAAGAGTTGATCGAGCGGGCCCCCGCGAGGGGGTGAACCTGGTGGGTGAGGGCGGCCTGCTGTCCGGGTCGGACATTCCGGCAACCCCGACCCGCCACCGAAAACGAAGAAGACCTTCGCCCGGCAGCTCGTCGACCGCCTTGTCGGCCCAGCCGCATACGCCGGGGGCGCGCTGCGCAGCTCAACTGCCCGGCTCTGGGCGAAGCCCGTACTGGGCACCCCCGTAGACCACGTGAATACGTGATGTCCTGGGCCTCCCGCGCGGACAGGCTGTTCTCAAACCTCTGCTGGTGGTTGGCCGGGTTCCCTCCCGGATGACGAACGCGCTTCCACCGGAAGTCACGCCTGGAATACGCCCAGGCGTTCAGCACGCACTGACACTGGGAGGCAAGAGAACAATGCCCAATGCTTCGACCGACCCGCGGACCCGTTCCCTCGAACCGCTGCGTGAGCTCTACTACGCCCACTACCGGTTCCAGTACCTGAGCGCGGCCTGCCAGTTCGGGCTCTTCGAGCTGCTCGGCCGTGAGCCCGGCCTCACCCGGGCGGAGATAGCCGTCCGGCTGGAGATCGAGGAGCAGCCGGCCCGTATCCTGCTCCTCGGCTGCACCAGCGCAGGTCTGCTGCGCAAGGAGGACGACCGCTACTTCAACTCGCCGGTCTCCGAGCCGCTGGCCGGCAAGCTGGACGATGTGCCCGCGGCGTTCGTGCCGTGGGAGCAGCACATCAACTACCGGCCCATGGCCTGGTTCTACGAGTCGCTGAAGGCGTACTCCAATGTCGGTCTGCAGCGCGAGATCCCCGGCGACTCTCCGACGCTGTACGGGCGGCTCGCTCTCGACTCGCAGCAGGAGACCGTCTTCCACAACATGATGGGCTCCGTGAGCCGGCTGGTGGCCGAGGAACTGGTGGAGCACCTGGACCTGTCGGGGTACACGCACCTGCTCGACATCGGCGGCGGCACCGCCGTGAACGCGACGCACCTGGCGCGCCGTTGGCCCCACCTGCGCATCACCATCGCGGACCTGCCCACCGTCGCGGAGCGGGCGAACGAGAAGATCGCCTCTCTCGGTCTGAGCGACCGGGTCCGCGCGATCGGCCTGGACGTGTTCGAGGACGAGTTCCCGCAGGGCTGCGATGCCGTGCTCTTCGGGCACTTCCTGGAGATCTGGTCCATCGAGCGGAACAAGGGGCTGATCGCGAAGGCCGCCCGTGCCGTCGAGCCCGGTGCCGGCATCTTCGTGGTCACGCCGGAGGCGCACGACGACGACACCGGTCCGGATGTGGCCGCGGCCCTGTCCGCGTACTTCCTGACCGTCGCCTCCGGCGAGGGCATGGTCTACACGTGCCGCGAGTACGAGGAGTGGTTCTCCGAGGTCGGCTTCGAGCCGTCCGGACGGCTCTCCGTCGGCATCGGTGACGCGGTCATCACCGGTACCAAGCGCTGAACATACTTCGCGACGCCTGCTTCTCGGGGTCTTCGAAGCCGGCCGGTGCGCCGTCCTGCCTCCCCTCCGGCGGCGCCTGCCGTTCCCGCACCACCTTCCAGGTGGGAGAAGCCCGCGGCCCGAAGGGCCGCGGGCACCGGGAGCGGAGTGCACGCCTCACCTTCGAAGAACGCTTCTTGAGCACGCGGACCCGTCAGAGGCAGGCGTCGCGGAGGTGCCCACCCCGCGCCCCCCGCTCCTCGATTCCTTGCGGCAAACACCTGGAGAGACATGTCTCGTCGTCTGTTCACCTCGGAGTCCGTGACCGAAGGGCATCCCGACAAGATCGCCGACCGGATCAGCGACACCATCCTCGACGCGCTGCTGAGCGAGGATCCGGCCTCCCGCGTCGCCGTGGAAACCATGATCACCACAGGTCAGGTGCACATCGCGGGTGAGGTCACCACCCGCGCCTACGCACCGGTGGCCCAGCTGGTCCGCGACACCGTCGTGGGTATCGGATACGACTCGTCGGCCAAGGGCTTCGACGGCAACTCCTGTGGCGTATCGGTGTCCATCGGCGCCCAGTCCCCCGATATCGCGCAGGGCGTCGACTCGGCGTACGAGAAGCGCATCGAGGGCCTTTCCGGTGGCGAAGAGGACCGGCTGGACCAGCAGGGTGCCGGCGACCAGGGTCTGATGTTCGGCTACGCCACCGACGAGACGCCGTCGCTGATGCCGCTGCCCATCCATCTGGCGCACCGGCTGTCCGAGCGCCTGTCGGCCGTGCGGAAGGACGGGACCGTCCCGTATCTGCGTCCCGACGGCAAGACTCAGGTGACCATCGAGTACGAGGGCAGCAGGCCGGTACGCCTGGACACGGTCGTCGTGTCCTCTCAGCACGCCGCCGGCATCGACCTGGACCTGCTGCTCACCCCCGACATCCGCGAGGAAGTCGTCGGCCACGTCCTGGATCAGCTCGCGCAGGACGGCATCAAGCTCGACACCGAGGGTTACAGGCTGCTGGTGAACCCCACCGGCCGGTTCGAGATCGGCGGTCCGATGGGCGATGCGGGCCTGACCGGCCGGAAGATCATCGTCGATACGTATGGCGGCATGGCCCGGCACGGCGGCGGGGCCTTCTCCGGCAAGGACCCGTCGAAGGTCGACCGTTCCGCGGCGTACGCGATGCGCTGGGTGGCGAAGAACGTGGTCGCGGCCGGTCTTGCCACCCGCTGTGAAGTGCAGGTCGCGTACGCCATCGGCAAGGCCCGCCCGGTGGGTCTCTTCGTCGAGACCTTCGGCACCGCCGTGGTCGCCACGGACAGGATCGAGGGGGCCATCGGCGAGGTCTTCGACCTCCGCCCGGCCGCGATCATCCGTGACCTGGACCTGCTGCGGCCCGTCTACGCGCAGACCTCGTCGTACGGACACTTCGGCCGCGAGCACCCGGACTTCACCTGGGAGAGCACGGACCGGGCCCCGCACCTCAGGTCAGCTGCGGGCATCTGACCTGTGCAACCGAAGGAGTTCCCATGCGTATCGCGGTGACCGGGTCCATAGCAACCGACCATCTGATGACCTTTCCCGGCCGGTTCGCCGACCAGCTGCTCCCCGGCCAACTGGAGCACGTGTCCCTGTCCTTCCTGACCGACCGCCTGGACGTGCGCCGGGGCGGAGTCGCCGCCAACATCGCCTTCGGCCTCGGCGGTTTCGGTCTGTCCCCGCTGCTCGTCGGGGTGGTCGGTACGGACGGCGCCGAGTACATGGTGTGGCTCAAGGAGCACGGCGTCGACACCGGGGGAGTGCGGGTCTCCGCCGAACACGGGACGGCCCGTTTCATGTGCATCACCGACCAGGATGCCAACCAGATCGCCGCGTTCTACGCGGGCGCGATGGCCGAGGCCGGTGAGATGGATCTGCGGGCGCTCATTGCCGCAGACGGGCGCCCCGGCCTGGTCCTGATCTCGCCCAACGACCCGTCGGCGATGCTGCGGCACACCGCCGAGTGCCGCAGCCTCGGCCTCCCCTTCGCCGCCGACCCCTCGCAGCAGCTGGCCCGGCTGTCCGGCGAGCAGATCCGCGATCTGGTGGACGGCGCCACCTGGCTGTTCACCAACGAATACGAGGCCGCGCTGCTTCTGGAGCGCACTGGCTGGAGCCGCCGCGACGTCCTCTCGACCGTCGGCACCTGGGTGACCACCCTGGGCGGCAACGGTGTGCGCATCAGCCGCTCCGGACAGCCCGTACTGACCGTCCCCGCCGTCCCCGGCGCCCGCATCACCGATCCGACGGGTGTCGGCGACGCCTTCCGCGCCGGCTTCCTGGCCGGCATCAGCCGACAGGTGCCCCTGGAGCCCGCGGCCCGCCTGGGCTGCGCGCTGGCCGCGGTGGCGCTGGGCGCGGTGGGTTCGCAGTCGTACGAGGTCGACCCGGACCGGCTGTCCGCCACCCTGGAGCAGGCATACGGCCCCGGTGCCGCCCTCGCGCTCGCCCCCGTACTCGGGAGCAGCCATGCAAGCCGATAGCCGCTCCCGCAGCTCCGCGCTCCGCGAGGCTCTCGCCTCCCGCGTGGTGGTCGCCGACGGTGCGATGGGCACCATGCTCCAGTCGTACGACCCGACGCTGGAGGACTTCCAGCAGCTGGAGGGCTGCAACGAGGTCCTGAACGTCACCCGCCCCGACGTCGTCCGGTCGGTGCACGAGGAGTACTTCGCGGCCGGGGTGGACTGTGTGGGCACCAACACCTTCGGTGCCAACTTCGCCGCCCTCGCCGAGTACGGCATCGAGGACCGGGTCTTCGAGCTGTCGGCCGCCGGCGCCCGGATCGCCCGCGAGACCGCCGACGGCTTTACCGCCGGGGACGGCCGGTTGCGCTGGGTGCTGGGCTCGATGGGCCCCGGCACCAGACTGCCCACCCTCGGGCACACCTCGTACTCCACCCTCAGGGACGCGTACCAGCAGAACGCCGAGGGCATGATCGCCGGCGGCGCGGACGCCCTGATCGTGGAGACCACGCAGGACCTGCTGCAGACCAAGGCCGGTGTCATCGGCGCCCGCCGCGCCCTGGAGGCCGCAGGCGCCGATCTGCCGCTGATCGTGTCGGTCACCGTGGAGACCACCGGCGCGATGCTGCTCGGCACCGAGATCGGCGCGGCCCTCACCGCGCTGGAGCCGCTCGGGATCGACCTCATCGGCATGAACTGCGCCACCGGCCCCGCGGAGATGAGCGAGCATCTGCGCTACCTGGCCCGCCATGCCCGCATCCCGCTGACCTGCATGCCGAACGCCGGCCTTCCGGTGCTCACCAAGGACGGCGCCCACTATCCGCTCTCCCCGGCGGAACTGGCCGACGCCCATGAGAACTTCGTCGCCGACTACGGTCTGTCCCTCGTCGGGGGCTGCTGCGGCACCACGCCCGAGCACATGCGGCAGGTCGTGGACCGGGTCCGCGGCAAGGTCCCTGCGGCCCGGAGCCCGCGGCCCGAGCCGGGCGCCGCCTCCCTCTACCAGACCGTGCCGTTCCGTCAGGACATCTCGTATCTGGCGATCGGTGAGCGGACGAATGCCAACGGTTCGAGGAAGTTCCGTGAGGCGATGCTGGAAGCGCGCTGGGACGACTGTGTGGAGCTGGCCCGCGAGCAGACACGTGAGGGCGCGCACATGCTCGACCTGTGCGTCGATTATGTGGGCCGGGACGGTATCGCCGACATGAGCGAGCTGGCCGGGCGCTTCGCCACCGCCTCGACCCTGCCGATCGTCCTCGACTCCACCGAAGTCGATGTGATCGAGGCCGGGTTGGAGCGCCTCGGCGGCCGGGCGGTCATCAACTCCGTGAACTACGAGGACGGCGACGGCCCCGAGTCCCGCTTCGCGAAGGTCACCGAGCTGGCGCAGGAGCACGGCGCCGCGCTGATCGCGCTGACCATCGACGAGGAGGGGCAGGCCCGCACCGTCGAGAACAAGGTCGCCATCGCCGAGCGGCTGATCGAGGATCTGACGGGCAACTGGGGCATCCACGAGTCCGACATCCTCATCGACACCCTGACCTTCACCATCTGCACCGGTCAGGAGGAGTCCCGAGGGGACGGCGTCGCGACGATCGAGGCGATCCGTGAGCTCAAGCGCCGCCACCCGGACGTACAGACCACGCTGGGTCTGTCGAACATCTCCTTCGGTCTGAACCCGGCCGCGCGGATCCTGCTCAACTCGGTGTTCTTGGACGAGTGCGTCAAGGCGGGCCTGGACTCGGCGATCGTGCACGCGTCCAAGATCCTGCCGATCGCCCGCTTCACCGAGGAAGAGGTCCAGACGGCCCTCGACCTCATCCACGACCGCCGCGCCGAGGGCTACGACCCGCTCCAGAAGCTCATGCAGCTCTTCGAGGGCGCCACCGCCAAGTCCCTCAAGGCCGGCCGGGCCGAGGAGCTCGCGGCCCTCCCGCTGGACGAGCGCCTCAAGCGCCGCATCATCGACGGCGAGAAGAACGGACTGGAGGCCGACCTCGACGCGGCCCTCCAGGACCGCCCCGCCCTGGACATCGTCAACGCGACCCTCCTGGACGGCATGAAGGTCGTCGGCGAGCTGTTCGGCTCCGGCCAGATGCAGCTGCCGTTCGTCCTCCAGTCCGCCGAGGTCATGAAGACCGCGGTCGCCTACCTCGAACCGCACATGGAGAAGACCGACGACGAGGGCAAGGGCACCATCGTGCTCGCCACCGTCCGCGGCGACGTCCACGACATCGGCAAGAACCTCGTCGACATCATCCTGTCCAACAACGGCTACAACGTGGTGAATCTGGGCATCAAGCAGCCGGTCTCGGCGATCTTGCAGGCCGCCGAGGAGCACAAGGCCGATGTGATCGGCATGTCGGGTCTGCTGGTGAAGTCCACGGTGATCATGAAGGAGAACCTGGAGGAGCTCAACCAACGGAAGATGGCCGCCGATTACCCGGTGATCCTCGGCGGTGCGGCCCTGACCCGCGCGTATGTGGAGCAGGACCTGCACGAGATCTACGAGGGTGAAGTCCGCTACGCCCGCGACGCGTTCGAGGGCCTGCGCCTGATGGATGCCCTGATCGGCGTCAAACGCGGCATCCCCGGCGCAGCGCTCCCCGAGCTCAGGCAGCGCCGCGTACCGCAGCGCGCCGCCGTGCCGGTCGAAGACCGCCCCGAACAGGACAGCGTCCGCTCCGACGTCGCCACCGACAACCCCGTGCCCACACCTCCCTTCTGGGGCAGCCGGGTCATCAGGGGCATCCCGCTGAAG
Source organism: Streptomyces lincolnensis (assembly GCF_001685355.1). Classification (GTDB taxonomy): domain Bacteria; phylum Actinomycetota; class Actinomycetes; order Streptomycetales; family Streptomycetaceae; genus Streptomyces; species Streptomyces lincolnensis. Next base: position 6,485,576 of record NZ_CP016438.1, read on the forward strand.
GACTATGCCTCCTGGCTGGACGAGGGCGCCCTGTTCAAGGGCCAGTGGGGCCTGAGGCAGGCCAGGACCGGCGCCGGACCGACGTACGAGCAACTGGTGGAGACGGAAGGAAGCCCTCGGCTGCGCGCCCTGCTCGACAAGCTGCACACCGACGGCCTGCTGGAAGCCGCTGTGGTCCACGGCTACTTCCCCTGCGTGTCCAAGGGCGACGACCTGATCATCCTCGACGAGGACGGCACCGAACGCACCCGCTTCACGTTCCCGCGCCAGCGTCGCGGCCGCCGTCTGTGCCTCGCGGACTTCTTCCGCCCCGAGGACTCCGGCGAGACCGACGTCGTCGGCCTGCAGGTCGTCACCGTCGGCTCGAAGATCGGCGAGGCCACGGCCGAGCTCTTCCAGTCCAATGCCTACCGCGACTACCTCGAACTGCACGGCCTGTCCGTGCAGTTGGCGGAGGCACTCGCCGAGTACTGGCACGCCCGGGTCCGCTCCGAGCTCGGCTTCTCCGGTGAGGACCCGTCCGCCATGGAAGACATGCTCGCGCTCAAGTACCGCGGGGCACGCTTCTCGCTCGGCTACGGGGCCTGCCCCGACCTGGCGGACCGCGCGAAGATCGCCGAACTGCTCCAGCCGGAGCGCATCGGGGTCCACCTGAGCGAGGAGTTCCAGCTCCACCCGGAGCAGTCGACGGACGCCATTGTCATCCATCACCCCGAGGCGAAGTACTTCAACACCGGAGCGGCCCGATGACCACCCTTCGGGAACTGCTGGCGACCGGCGAGCGGTCGTATTCCTTCGAGTTCTTCCCGCCCAGGACCGACAAGGGGGCCGAGACGCTGTGGCGGGCGATCCGCCGCATCGAGCCCCTCGCCCCCGCCTTCGTCTCCATCACGTACGGGGCCGGTGGCTCCTCCCGGGACCGTACGGTCGAGATGACCCGGGCCATCTCGGCGCACACCACGCTGCGGCCGGTGGCCCACCTGACCGCTGTCGGGCACTCGATCGGCGAGCTGCGGCAGATCATCGGCCAGTACGCCGACGTCGGCGTCCAGGACATCCTCGCGCTGCGCGGCGACCCGAACGGCGATCCGAACGGACCGTGGCGGGCGCACCCCGAGGGCCTCACATATGCCCACGAGCTGGTGTCGCTGGTCCGCTCCTGCGGCAGCTTCGGCGTCGGCGTGGCCGCTTTCCCGGAGAAGCACCCGCGCTCGCCGGACTGGGAGAGCGACATCCGGCATTTCGTGGCGAAGTGCCGGGCGGGGGCGGACTTCGCGATCACGCAGATGTTCTTCGACGTGGAGGACTATCTGCGGCTGCGGGACCGAGTGGCGGCCGCGGGCTGCGACACCCCGGTCATCCCGGAGATCATGCCCGCCACGGACGTCCGCCAGATCGCCCGCTTCGCCGAACTGAGCCACGCCACCTTCCCCGAGCACCTGGCCCAGAGCCTGGAGGCGGCCCGCGGCAACGAGGCCGCCGGCCACCGCATCGGCGTCGACCACGCAACGGCCATGGCCGAGCGCCTCCTGCACGAGGGGGCGCCCGGCCTGCACTACATCACCCTCAACAAGTCCACAGCGACCCTCGACATCCACCGCAACGTCACCGGCTCAAGGAGTGCCCCGCATGCCGTCGCAGTCGCCCGCTGACCTGACCGATTCCAAGGTCGCCGATCTGTCGCTGGCCGCCTTCGGCCGCAAGGAGATCGAGCTGGCCGAGTACGAGATGCCCGGCCTGATGGCGATCCGTGAGGAGTACGCGGCATCGCAGCCCCTCGCCGGCGCCCGGATCACCGGCTCCCTGCACATGACCGTACAGACGGCGGTGCTGATCGAGACCCTGGTCGCCCTGGGCGCCGAGGTCCGCTGGGCCTCCTGCAACATCTTCTCCACCCAGGACCATGCCGCCGCGGCCGTCGCGGCGACCGGGATCCCCGTGTTCGCTTGGAAGGGCGAGACGTTGGAGGAGTACTGGTGGTGCACCGAGCAGGCGCTGACCTGGCACGGCCACCCGGGGCCCAACATGATCCTCGACGACGGCGGCGACGCCACACTCCTTGTGCACAAGGGCGTCGAGTACCAGAAGACCGGTGATCTGCCCGAGGCGTCCAACGAGGAACTCGCCGTGGTCCGCGCGCTGCTGGAGAGCAGCACGCTCGACTGGACCGGGCTGGCGTCCGCGATCCGCGGCGTCACGGAGGAGACCACGACGGGCGTGCACCGGCTGTACGAGATGCACCAGGTCGGCGCGCTGCTCTTCCCCGCGATCAACGTGAACGACTCGGTGACCAAGTCGAAGTTCGACAACAAGTACGGCTGCCGGCACTCGCTGATCGACGGCATCAACCGGGCCACGGACGTGCTGATCGGCGGCAAGACCGCGGTCGTCTGCGGCTACGGCGATGTCGGCAAGGGCTGTGCGGAGTCGCTGCGCGGCCAGGGCGCCCGTGTGATCGTCACCGAGATCGACCCGATCTGCGCGCTGCAGGCCGCGATGGACGGCTACCAGGTTGCTCGGCTGGACGAGGTGGTGGAGACGGCCGACATCTTCGTCACCACGACCGGCAACAAGGACGTGATCCTGGCCTCCGACATGGAGCGGATGAAGCACCAGGCGATCGTCGGGAACATCGGCCACTTCGACAACGAGATCGACATGGCCGGCCTCGCGCAGATCCCGGGCATCGTCAAGGACGAGGTCAAGCCGCAGGTCCACACCTGGACCTTCCCCGACGGCAAGAAGCTCATCGTGCTGTCCGAGGGCCGCCTGCTGAACCTGGGCAACGCGACCGGCCACCCGTCCTTCGTGATGTCGAACTCGTTCGCGAACCAGACGATCGCGCAGATCGAGCTGTTCACGAAGCCCGAGCAGTACCCGATCGACGTGCACGTGCTGCCCAAGCACCTCGACGAGAAGGTCGCCCGCCTCCACCTGGACGCGCTCGGCGCGAAGCTCACGGAACTGCGCCCGGAGCAGGCCGCGTACCTCGGGGTGCCGGCCGAGGGCCCGTACAAGCCGGAGCACTACAGGTACTGAGCGGCCGGCCCGAGGAGGCCCGGCGGAGAGAGAGGTGGACGTGACGTGGTTGCTGCGGGCCGCTCGCCGGGCCCGGGTGCGGTACTGGCTGCGGCCCGTGTGGCGATCCCTGGTGGCGCTGGGCAGCTGCTACGCGGCCCCGATGCAGTACCCGGCGTCCGCTTCGGCGCCGCTCGCGCCGTCCGGTGATCCGTACGCGGGGGATCCGCCGGGCAGACGGCGGCTGCCGGGGCCGGCCCACCCCGAGCGAATACCCGAGAACCAACCGCTGTCCCAGGAGGAGCTGCGGATCGCCCAGGACCTGTGGCCTCATCGCTACGGCCGGCCCGGCTGAGCGGCGGCCGTACTGCCGCGGGGCACGAAGGAGCGGTGGCGGTGTCGACGAGCTGACACCGCCACCGCTCGACGATTCCGCGGCGGGCTACACCAGCACCCGGCGCGCCCCGATGGCGTGTTCACATTCGAGCTCGAACACACTGGACGACGAACCGCCCGGCCAGCCGATACCCATGTCGGTACGGAGGCTGTCGGCAATGCTCCGGAATTCGGTGTCGTAGTCGATCGAAGAATCCGCAGACGCGCTGCCGGCGATTTCGATTCCAGTCATGAGTCCACTCCAGGCTGATGAGTCGAACGTGGATTTAGAGCACGTTTTGAATTCAAGGAGCGGGTCTTTCGCCTTCCCGCTCGCTGGACGAGATTCTTCAGCCCTCGGGATCGTTCTAGCCAGTGCCCGGCGCATCTCCTGAACGTGAGGAATTCATTGTTCCGGACACGCGGATTCCCGGGGTATGAGGTGTCCTGAAACTGGTCCTGGCCGCCAGCGTCCGGGAAAATCTTCACTGGATAGTCAATGGATCCTGTGGAGGGGTTATGGAAGTACGCGTGCTCGGACCATTCGCGGCCGAGTTGAACGGGGTGTCCGTCGTGCCGACCGCAGGCAAACCCCGGCAGCTCCTGGCGCTCCTCGCGCTGCACTCGGGGCAGATCCTCCCGGTACCGACCCTGGTGGAGGAGCTCTGGGGTATGTCCCCACCGCGGACCGCGGTGACCACCCTGCACACGTACGTCATGCAGCTGCGCCGGATGCTCATGGCCACCATGGCCACCGGGAGCACGGAGGCCGCCCGCCGTGCCAAGGATGTGTTGACCACCCAGCACGGGGGCTATCTGCTGGCGGCGGATCCCGAACTGGTCGACGCGCACGGGTTTGACCGCCTCTCCGCGGCCGGCCGCCGCGCCGTCACCGACGGTGACCTGGTTACGGCGGGCCGGTGCTTCAGCGAGGCGCTGGCGTTCTGGCGCGGTCAGGCCCTCGTGGACATACGGTGCGGGATGCTGCTGGAAGCCGAGCAGGTACGGCTGGAGGAGGCGCGGATCACGACTCTGGAGGGGCGGATAGACCTGGAGCTGGCGCTCGGCCGGCCCGAGGAGGTGCTCTCCGAACTGTCCGTGCTGGTCACCCGGATGCCGCTGCACGAAGGATTCTGCGCCCAGCGCATGGTGGCGCTCTACCGGACCGGCCGTCAGACCGTTGCCCTGGACGCCTTCCACCGGCTGCGCCGCAACCTGGTGGCGGAGCTTGGCATCGAGCCGTCGGTGCGTCTGCAGTCGCTCTACCGGTCGCTCCTTGAGGGCGATCCGGAACCGGACTCCTGGATGGCCGGCAGCAGGCGTCGGCAGCAGATTTTCGCTGCCGTGCCACAGGGGCACTGAGGACCGGGGTGCTGGGGGCGAAGCCCCTGGACCTGTGCGATACGGGGCCTCGGCGGGGCCGCTCAGCTCCACTCCGGCTCCAAGTGCCGTCCAGGGGTCCGCGGTGTACTGGGGCAGATACCCGTGGACCCCTGACCCGACCTGGAGGCCGGCCATGAAGATTCTCTTCACGATGTCGCCGACTCCCGCCCGGCTGCCGCCCCTGGTGCCGCTGGCCTGGGCATTGCAGGCGCACGGCCACGAGGTGCGGGTCACGGGTTCGCCCGCACTCACCGCCGCCACGGCGGCGGCGGGACTGACCCTGGCCCCGGTGGGCCTGCCGGAGGACTGGACCAGGCCCGGCTGGTGGAAGGACCCGGAGCTGGCCGAGGTCCATCGGCACTCCATGCTGCTCTGGGAACCGGACCTGGTGGTCCGGGACGGCCCCACCTGGCTGCACGACTCGTGCGTGGAGGGCTTCGCGGTGCCGTACGTGGTCCATATCGGCGACCGCTTCTCACCCAGGCTCGAGAAAGTGGCCGACGACGCCGCGGCCTGGGTCGACACCAGGCCGCCCGCGCTGCGCGGCAGCGCGCGCCCGGATGCCTGGACGGTACGCCGGGTGCCCGCCCCAGGTGCGGCAACCGTCCCCGACTGGCTGCTCGCCCCCTCGCCCCGGCCCCGGGTCTGCCTCCTCTGGCAGCCCCGTACGCGCGCTTCGGCCGGACGGGTTGCCACGATCGTCGAGGCCGTCACAGGTCTCGAACTGGAGCTCCTGGTACGGACCGGGGTCCGGCAGCTGCTGCCGGCGGCCGGGCCGCCGGGCCGGCGGCTGATCCAGGCCGATGACGGCCTCCCGCTCAGCCTGCTGCTGTCGGGCTGCGTGCTCCTGATCCACCAGGGCGTCATGGCCGATGCCGCGGACGCCGCCGTCATGGGGGTGCCCCAGCTGGTCCTCTCCGAACTGCGGGGCCATGCCCGAGTGGGCGAGCGGGTCGCGGAGACGGGAGCGGGACGGCACGTAGGGGGACCGCTGGGCAAGGACGAGGCACTGCGTCTGCGGCTACTGATCGCCGAACTGGTCTTCGGCGGCCACGCCCTGGCCGCCGCCCGCGACTGGGCCGGGGAGCTGGCGACCCTGCCGCCACCCGCGGCCGTGGTCGCTCACCTGGAGGAACTGACCCAGGGGGCGTAACAGGGAAGCAATCCCGGCGGAGCAGGCGAAGGGCCGGGGACCGGAACTCATTCCCGGTCCCCGGCCCTTCGCGTGTTCAGCGGGTGCCCGCCACCATGAAGCCGGTCAGAGAAGTGAAGAAACTGTCGCTCCGGGCCTGTTCCTCCAGCGGCAGCCACCACTGGGCGAGTTCCCCGGCGCTGATGGGCAGTTGGCCCGCGTCCACCGCTCCCTGGAGGCGGCCGCCGACAGTGGCTCGGAAGAACTCGTAGGGGATCACCACCGTATGCGCGACCGTCCGCACATCCGTGAGGCCGAGCCCCGTGAACCGGCGGCGCAGCTGACGTCCGCTCCAGCCACCCGGGTGGCCGTCGGTGAGGAACTGGATGAGCCGGCGGGTGAGTTCCTTGTCCGGGTGGTCGACGGTCGTGGTGTCGAAGTCGTAGTCGAACACCGCGACCCGGCCCCCGGGCCGTACCACCCGGACCAGTTCGGCCGCCGCGGTGTCGAGGCCCTCGCAGTGCATCAGCACCAGCTTGGCGCGTACCGCGTCGAAGGTCCCGTCCGGGAAGTCGAGCTTCCTGACGTCGCCGGCCCGGAACTCCACCTTGCGTCCCCGTGCCTCGGCCCGGCTCCGGGCCTCCTCGACCATCGCCTCGCTCAGGTCCACACCGGTGACCGAACCACCGGGCCCGGCCAGCGCGGCGAGCTCCAGCGCGTCGTCACCGGTGCCGCAGCCCACATCGAGGACCGACCGTCCGGTCAGATCGCCCAGGCCTTCGGCGAGCGAGATGCGTATGCGGGCGTATTCCGGCTGGGCGTTGGCCCGGTCCATGAAGCTGATGAACCAGGAGGCGTCCGGCGCCCGGTCCACATCGCTGAACTCCGCCACGTCCGCGGCCGGGTCCGTCTCATCCACCTTCGTCGGCATGTCTTCTCCCAGGGATGTCACAGCTGCTGCTCGATCAGATCGGCGAGTTCGCCCGCCCGGTGCAGGAACGGCGAATGACCCGTACGCCATTCGACGGCCTTCTCGACCCGCGCCGCCCAGCGCCGCTGTGACACCGGCGGGCAGGCCTGGTCCTCGGTGCACACCAGATAGCTGGCGGGGACGCTGCGCCAGCCTGCCGTCGTCACCTCCTGGCCGAACGAGGCGAGCGACTGGGGAACCAGCCGGCTCTCCGCATCCGCCGCGATCTCCGGCGGGCAGTCGTGGTAAAAGAGCTTGGTGCCCCAGCCCGGCTGCACGCTGTGCATGCCGTTCTCGAAGGTCAACCAGGGGGCGTTGCCGCCGCCGGTGAGGGTGCGCATCGACTCGCCGCGGTCCGGCATGAAGGCGGCCAGATAGATCAGTCGCTGCAGGTGCGGCAGGCCCTTTGCCGCCTCCGTGATGACCACGCCGCCATAGGAGTGGCCGAAGAGCACCACGGGCCCGTCGGTCTCCCGTACGGTCCGCCGCACCAGTTCCACATCGCTCCACAGGTCGCCGACCGCCTGCGGATCGGTGCCGTGGCTCGTCAACTCGACCGAGCGGGACGGGATGCCACGCTCCGCAAGGGCGGTCTCCAGGCGCTCGAAGCACCAGGCCCCGTGCCAGGCGCCGTGCACCATGATCACTGTCGGTTGTCCGGACATGTCACTTCTCCAGATCGTCGTTTACCGGTTTCGGTTCAGCCGTAGAAGCGGGCAACGGTGGTCAGGGCCCGCTGTACGTCCGCGTTGGTCAGCCGGGGGGCAGGTACGCCGCGCTCGGCCGGACGACTGATCTCCATGAAGAACTTCTCGTGCCCGCCCGGGGTGTAGATGCGCAGCATCCGGGCCTGCTTCTCGGTCGAGTTCTTCCAGATGTGCAGGGTGCCGCGCGGAACGAACGCATAGTCGCCCACCCGCAGCACGAACTCCTTGCCCCCGGCCCGTACCCAGAACTCCCCCTCGAGTACGTAGAACGACTCGTCCGCATCGTCGTGCTCGTGCTCGGGAGGTCCGTTGCCCGGCTCGACGACGGTGTCCACCACCGCGAGCGCCCCCCCGGTGTTCTCCGCCGTGGCCATGAAGGTGTACGTCGACAGCACCGGCCCCTCGCCGTCCACCAGTTCCTCCGGGGGCTCCTCCGGCACCCACAGGGTGATTCCCTCGCCGGCCGGCACATGGATTACCTCCGGCTTCGCCTGGCCCTTGGTTGTGGAGTCCGCCGCCATAGCCTGCTCCTTCTCCTGAGTCGATTCGGGATGTCCTTTCGCGCAGTGTGTGCGACCACTATGGAGCGGTAATGGAGCACGGCGAATCACGTGATCACGTGATGTGCGCGGGCGCGCGGACCGGAAGCATCGATCAGCACCTTCCGGTTAGCGAGCGAGGAGCTTTGATGACTAGGACCGAGCTGGTCTCCGAAACAGGACCGCGCGCGGCCCGCAGCCCGTGGATCCCGTTCTCGCTGTTGGCACTCGTGCAGTTCATGGTGGTGCTGGACGCGGGGATCGTGTACGTGGCACTGCCGACCATCCAGCGTGAACTGGGCTATTCAGAACACGGCCTGGCCTGGGTGATGGACAGCTACATGCTCGCCTTCGGCGGCTTCATGCTGCTCGGTGGCCGGGCCGCGGATCTCGTGGGGCGGCGTCGGCTGCTGATGACCGGGCTCGGGCTGTTCGCCGTCGCCTCGCTCGCCTGCGGCCTGTCCACCGAGGCCTGGCAGCTCACCACCGGGCGAGTGCTGCAGGGGCTGGCCGCGGCGGTGGTCGCCCCGGCGGCCATGGCCATGGTCATCGACATCTTCGAAGAAGGCCCTCAACGCTACAAGGCACTGGGGGTGTTCGGCGGCGTCGGCGGTCTTGCGGGCGCCACCGGGGTGCTCTTCGGCGGGCTGCTCACCAGCATCGCCTGGCAGTGGGCGTTCCTCATCAACGTTCCGGTGGTGATCGGAATCCTGTTCCTCGGGGCGAGGCTGCTGCCCGTGGTGAGCCCGGCCGGCAGCGGACGGCTCGACTTCCCCGGCGCCCTGACCGGCACCGGCGGTCTGCTCCTGGTCCTGTACGCGGTGCTGCGCGGCGGTGCGCTGGGCTGGACGCGCGGCGAGGTCGTCGCCGGTGTCATCGGCGGCGCGGCACTGCTCGCGGTCTTTGCGGTACGGCAGCTGCGGGCCACGGACCCGCTGGTGCCGCGGGCGCTGTTCAGGATGCGCAACGTGGTGCTGGGCAACGCCCTCAACACGGTCGGCGGCGCGCTGATGTTCGGCGTGTTCTACGTGATCTCGCTGTATCTCCAGGCCACCCGCGGCTACAGCCCGCTGGAAGCGGCCCTGCGCACGGCACCGCTGAGCCTTGCCTTCTTCGCGGGCTCGCAGGTGGCCATCCAGCTGGTGGCGAGGATCCGCGGGGGCGCACTGCTGGCCGCCGGTCTGGGACTGCAGGGGGTGGCCCTGCTGTGGTGGGCGGGCGCGGCATCCGCGGACAGCAATGTGGCACTCACCGTGGTACTGCCCGGCTCGGTGTGGGGGCTCGGCATGGGAGCCGTGGTGGTCACCGCCTTCGTCGTCTGCACCAGCGGCCTGCACGGGCCGGTACAGGGTGCGGGGTCGGGTCTGGTGAGCACTACGCTCCAGGTGGGCGGGGCCTGCGGCATCGCGCTGTGCAGCGCGGTGGGCCAGGACCGCGCGCTGTGGGTGGTCGGTGCGCTCGCGCTGCTGGCGGTGCCCCTGGCCCTGTGGCTGCGGGCCTCCTGGCAGGAGGAGGCCGGCCCGGCCCACTGAGCTGATACCTGCCGCAATACCGGGCTGATTCCATCCCCGGGTGTGTCGCATTACCGACACATCCGGGGAGTTTCGCTGCCTCTTCTCGGAATTCTTTATTCCACGCCGAACTACCTGGATCGGTAGTAATTAACTCCAGCGAAAATCCATTAGTTTTGGCGTGTCGTACTCATGGAGAGGCGGTAATGATGACGGTGGAACTTCCGGAAATTCAGGCGCTGTCCGAAAGCCTGACCCAGATTTCCGAGAACGAGATGTCCGCATGGCTGGAGCTGCCGGCCGCACAGCAGCCGCCCTGGCCGGACGAGTGGCAGACCGCCAAGGCCCGGACCGCACTGGCCGGCATGCCGCCGCTGGTGTCGGAGGCTGAGCTGGCCGGGCTGCGGGCGCTGCTGGCCGATGCGGCGATGGGCCGCTACTGCCTGATCCAGGCCGGTGACTGTGCCGAGGACCCGGACGACTGCACGCCCGGCCCGCTGCGCCGCAAGGCGGAACTGCTGGAGGGTCTCGCCGGGCTGATGGGCCGGGCGGCGGGCGTGCCCGCTCTGAAAGTGGGGCGGATAGCCGGCCAGTTCGCCAAGCCGCGCTCGAAGAGCGTGGAGGAGACTCCCGCGGGGCCGCTGCCGGCGTATCGCGGGCCGATGGTGAACAGGCCGGAGCCGACCGACCGGAGCAGGCGTCCCGATCCGGCGCGGATACTCGACTGCTATCAGGCCGCGAGCTCCGCGATGGCGGTGCTGCGCGCCCAGGACGGCCCCGCCATGGCCGGGCGGCTGTGGACCAGCCACGAGGCGCTCGTACTGGACTACGAACTGCCGCTGGTCCGCCGCAACGCCCTCGGGGAGCTGCTGCTCACCTCCACCCACTGGCCCTGGATCGGCGAGCGCACCCGCAATCCGGACGGCGCCCATGTGCGGCTGCTGGCCCAGGTGGTGAACCCGGTCGCCTGCAAGGTGGGAGCGACGGCCACGGCCGCGGAGGTGCTGCGGCTGTGCGAGGTGCTGGACCCGCACCGGATTCCGGGCCGGCTCACCCTCATCGCCCGGTTCGGTGCCGGGCAGGTGGCACACAGGCTGCCGGCGCTGGTCGAGGCCGTCGCCCGCGACGGGCACCCGGTCCTGTGGCTGTGCGATCCGATGCACGGCAACACGACCTCGCTGCCGGACGGTTGCAAGACCAGGGCGGTCAAGGCCGTACTGCATGAGGCAGCCGAGTTCCAGACCGCCGTCCGCGCCGCGGGCTCCCGCCCGGCGGGCCTGCATCTGGAGGTGACGCCGGAGAAGGTCCTGGAATGCCACGGCGAGGACGGGCTCGTGGGACGGCGCACGTCGTTGTGCGACCCCAGGCTCAACTCTGCCCAGGCGGCCCTGGTGGCCCGCGCCTGGCAGCGCTTTTGAACTTGAGCCGCGTCCGCGAAGTGGGCCGGTTCCCCGGCCCAGGGGGCATCCGGCGGATCAGGCCGCCTTCGGGCTGCGTCGCCTTGAACGGAGTGGTGAGCGGTGCTCCGGTGCGTCCAGCTGCAAGGCGGGGGAATGAGGCGACGCGGTGGGAGTACCTCCTGCTCGGGCGAAGCCGAGGGCTTGGGGCAGGGCGTGCCAGGCCCCCACGTCCCAGGCATGATCCGCCGGACACCCCCTCGCCCATGGTGGCCGGTGCACCGGCCCGGCGGCACCCGCCGTCCAGCCCTGCCTTCCGGGTGAGTGAACTCGCGGCCCGAAGGGCGGCGGAAACCGGGAGCGGGGTGCACCGCTCGACTTCGAAGCACCCCGGCACCGGGCGCGGAGCGCACCGCCCGGGTTCGAAGGGCCTCAATCCGCACTCCAGGCTCCCGCATTATGCTCGGTGCGGGAGTCGGGGCCTCGAAGTCGGCCGGTTGCCCGGAGGGCCGCGGGGCACACAGTGCCACTCAGCTCCGAAGGACCCGTAATCTTCCGGCGCGGGCCGCCGACGGGCTTCCGGGGGCCGCATCGCGGGGACGCAGTCGGAGACTGGGGAGACCAAACGGGCGGGGGGCCGTAATGCGGTTGGTGAACGTGCCGCTGACGGGGCGGCAGCAGCAGCTCGCCGTGCTCAGCGAGGCGCTGGCGGCCTTGCGGGACGGCCGGGGCGGCTGCCTGATCGTCGAGGGCCCGGCCGGGATCGGCAAGAGCCGGCTGCTCACCGAGGCGATGGCCCAGGCCCGCTTGCTCGGCCTGGCCACCGCGGAGGCGACCTCCGCGGAGCTCGACCGCATAGTCCCCCTGCACACCTTGCTGACCGCGCTGCGGTCCGGCTCTCCGCCCGTACTCGACGCCAGGGCCAGCCGCGAACTCGCCGGCCGCCTCGACAACCGCTATCTCGTCCTCGACTCGCTCGGCGAGGCCGTCGCCGAGTTCGCGGTGCACCGCCCGCTGGTCATCGCCATCGACGACGCGCAGTGGACCGACGAGCTCTCCGCCCTGGCCGCGCGGATACTGATCCCCGCGCTCTCCACCAGCCCCGTGCTGTGGCTGCTGGGCTGGCGGCCGGAGGCGGTATCGGCGCCCATCGCACCGGTGATCGCCACCGCGGTGGCGCACGGCGCCACCCGGCTGGAGCTGCAGCCGCTGCCCGAAGCCGGCATCGCCGAGTTCTGCCGGCACGCCCTGCATGCCGAGCCGGACCCGGATCTGGTGGAGCTGCTCGGCCAGAGCGGGGGCAATCCCTTTCTGCTTGAGCAGTTGCTCCACACCCTCGTCGAGGAGGGCCGAATCCGCGTCGAGGACGGCACGGCCCGGACCGCCGGTGACCAGGACGCGGGCATGCTGCTGTCGCCGAGCTCGCTGGCCGCGATCAGCCGCCAGTTGACCGCCCTCGGCCCGCTGGCCCGCAGGCTGCTCGACACAGCCGCGGTACTTGGCCGGCCGTTCACGCTGCACGAGGCCGCCGGACTCGCCGGGGTGCCCATGTCCCATCTGCTGGAGGCGGTGGAGGAGACGGTCCGGGCCGGAGTGCTCCACCCCGCCGGCAGCGAGCTGGCCTTCGTCCACGATCTGCTGCGGCAGGGCGTGTACCAGATGCTGGCCGGCCCGGTGCGCCATGCGCTGCACCGCGAGGCCTCGGTGATTCTGCGCAGCCAGGGCAGCTCGGCGCTGGAAACGGCGGAGCACGTACTGCGCAGCGCCCGCAAAGGCGATCGGCACTCGGTGGACCTGCTGGCGGAAGCCGCCCAGCCGCTGGCCGAGCGGGCCCCCGGCACCGGCGCAGAGCTGCTGCTGCACGCTGTACGGCTGAGTGCGGACCACGACGAACGCCGCCCGCAGCTGGCCTCCCAGGCCATCCGGATGCTGGCCGAGGTGGGGCGGCTGTCCGACTGCCACCGGCTCGCCGAGGAAATCCTCGCCACTGGGGCCGATCCCGACGCCGAGGCCGCTATCCGGCTGGGGGTGGTCGACGCCCTCAAACACGCGGGTCGCAACGCCGAGTCGGCCGAGGCCGCCGAGAAGGCCCTGCAGCAGCCCGGCCTGTCCGGGGCCAACCGGGCGCTGCTGTTGTCGGTCCAGGCCCACGCGCTGCTGTACGACGGTGAGCTGTCCGGGCTGCCCAGGGCCGATGCCGCGGCCGCCGAGGCGATAGCGCTGGGCTCCGCCGAGTCCGCCGCCCCCGCGGTGGTCTTCGGCCGCAGTGCCCGCAGCGTCGCCGCCTGGGCCCGCGGCGATTTCACCGCCGCGGTCGACGAGGCGCGGCAGGCGGTGCGACTGGCCGAGGAGCAGGGCGACTCCGCCGCGCGGCGGCATCCCGCCCTGTGGCTCGGCCGGGCGCTGGGTGCCCAGGACCGGTTGGCGGAGGCCGCTGCCGTGCTGGAGGCCGGGCAGCGGGAAGCACGCCGGCTGGGCACTGCCTGGTCGTATCCGTTGTGGCACTATCACCACGCCGAACTGGCGGTGGCCGCCGGACAGCTTCAGGACGCCGCCACGGAAGCGGAGGCGGGCAGCGCTGTCGCCGAGCAGATGGAGGTGTCCGCGCTGCGGGTGCCCCTGCTCTGTCTCTCCGCCGAGATCGCACTGCGGTGCGAAGGGGTGCAGGCCGCCCGCGACCTGCTCGATGCCGCCCGGCGGCTGGTGGAGTCGGGCGTCGGGCTGATGCCCGAGGACCTGGCCTGGCCGCAGGCGATGCTGCAGGTCGCCACGGGGGAGACGGCCGCGGCGTACGCCACGCTCGCCGACGTCTACCGGGCCTTGCCCGACCGGCAGGTGCTGCCGGCCCGCGACCCGGCGAACGGCCCGGCGCTGGTACGGCTGGCGCTGCGGGCCGGCCGGCGCCCGCAAGCAGAAGCCGCCGCGGCGGCCGCGGCCGGTCTGGCGGGTCGCGAGGGGAGTACGGAATGCGCGGCCGCCGCCGCCCAGCATGCCGAGGCGCTGCTGCGCGGCGGCCGCCACGGTGGCCGGCTGCTGCGCGACGCCGTCGAAAAGTACCGCGTGGCCGGCCTGCGGCCACTGGCCCTGGCGGCGGCGCTGGAGGACGCCGGGCAGGCAGCGCAGTCGGGCGGGTCGGTGGCCCAGGCGCTCGCCGACTACCGGGAGGCCGCGGCCGGTTACGAAGCCTGCGGGGCGGTCCAGGACAGTGAGCGCGCACTGCGTGCCGTCCGGGCGTTGGGTGCTCGCAACGCAGCCACGGCACCGGCCCCGAAGGCCGGCTGGGCCGCCCTCACCAGCGCGGAGCTGCGGGTGGCGCGGCTGGTTGCCGAAGGGCTGACGAACCGCGCCGCCGCGGAGCGGCTCTTCCTGTCCCCGCACACCGTGGACACCCACCTCCGGCACGTCTTCGCCAAGCTCGCTGTCTCCAGCCGTGTCGAGCTCACCCGCCTGGTCGTCCTGCACGAAGGGTGAACGGCTGCGCCGGGGCCGGCGACGAACAGATCGTGAGGGCTTCGCCCCCGGCCTCGTCCGGTCGGCGGGATCATGTCGTGCGGCGACCGGAGACCGGGCGATGAGGACTTCGGCCGGACCGCTTGCAGGTCTTCGAAGTTGAGCGGTGGACCCGCTCCCGGTTTCGGCGGTCCTTCGGGCCGCGAGTTCTCCCACCTGGAAGGTGCTCGGGGGGACACCCCCCACGGAACGGCGGACGCCCCGGGCGCCCCGTTGCGTGGAATCACGTGATCACGTGATGTGAGCGGCCTGTCGCGGCTGGGACTCTCGAATCCCCCGAAGGGACCGGCCGGAAGGCCAGCTGTCCGGCCGGTCCCTTGTCCCGGGGGGTGACAGTCAAGCCAGTCCAAGCGGAAGGAGCCGGAGATGGCCCGGGAGAACCCGAAACCGGCGGACGAGGCCCGGGTCGTGGTGATCGGCGCGGGCCCGGTCGGCTGCGTGCTGGCGCTCGAGCTGGCCAGACACGGCGTGCCGAGCACCGTGGTGGACCGGCTGCCGCAGGCATCCCGGCATCCGAAGATGGACTACGTCAGCGCGCGCAGCATGGAGCTGTTGCGCCGGCTGGGGCTGGGCGAGGAGCTGCGGTCGCTGGGAGTGCCCGCGAACCACCCGTTCACCTTCCTGTGGATGGACAAGTTCGCCGACGGCCCGCTGTCCACCTGGACCTACGACTCCCCGGCCGTACTGGCCGCCCGGATGGCGGCGGTGAACGACGGCAGCATGCCCCGCGAACCGTATCTGCGGGTCATCGGCTCCCGGCTGGAGGAGGTCTGCCGGAGCCGCTGCCGGCAGCATCCACTGATCGAGTTCCTGGAGGACCGGGTCCTCACCGGATTCACCGAGGACGCCGCCGGGGTCACCGCCGAACTGGCGCCGGCTTCCGGTGACGGCACCACAGAGCAGATCCGCGGGCGCTTCCTTGTGGGCTGTGACGGAGCGGGCAGCACCGTGCGCCGACTGCTGGACATCGGCCTGGACGACCTGGGCCCGCGCGCCATGCACCAGGACGTCTACTTCCGCAGCACCGACCCGGCGCTGCGCAGCCACGGCCCCTTCTTCCTCGCCATAGCCGCCCGCGGACTGACCCTGGTCTCCCGCGACGGCGACCAGACCTGGACCGGCACCTATCCCCTCCTGTCGCCCGAGGACGCCGACCGAGACCCGGTGGAGGTGGTCCGCGAGCGGCTGGGCCTGGAACTGAAGATCGACGAGGTGCTCACCACCGCCCGCTGGGAGGGCCGGCTCACCGTCGCGGACAGCTACCGGAAGGGCTCGGTCTTCCTGGCAGGCGATGCGGCCCACCAGTTCTTCCCCACCGGCGGGCACGGCGCCAACACCGGCCTCGGGGACGCGATCGACCTCGGCTGGAAGCTGGCCGCGGCACTGCACGGCTGGGGCGGCCCCACGCTGCTGGACTCCTACGAGGCCGAGCGGCGGCCCACCGCCCTGTTCAACCGGGAGATGTGCTTCAACCTCTTCGAGGTGTGGCGCCGCTTCCCCGTGCTGCACGCGGTCGGCGCCGACCGGGAGCAACTGGCCGGCTTCCTCGACCAGGAGCGGTACCAGACCTCCAATCTCGGCATCCACTTCGGTGTGCGCTATGCGGGCTCACCGGTGCTTCCGCCCGCCGACGGTCCGGCAGCCCCCTGGGACTGGGCACGCATCACGCCGGCGGTCCGGCCGGGGCTGAGGCTGCCGAGCCTGCGGCTCGCGGACGGCGCCGAGGTCTTCGACCTGCTGGGGCCCGGCTTCACCCTGCTCGACAGCTCCGGCTCCCACGCGGGCAAGCCCCTGGCCCAGGAGGCTGAGCGGCTCGGCCTGCCCCTGCTGCGGCTGCCGGTCGCGGATGCGGCGGCCCGGCGGCTCTGGGGCCGTGATCTGGTGCTGGTACGCCCCGATCAGCATGTGGCCTGGCTGGGAGACAGCTCTCCCGCAGACTGCGGCCGGCTACTCCGGCTGGTCGCCGGAAACGCGAATTGACTTCCGCTGCACCTGATTTCCTCCGCCCCCGTAACTCCACCCGAATCATCAGAAAGGAAAGGCCCTCTATGGCAAGCGAATTCATCGCACTCGACACAAGCGCTCAGGACCTGCTGTTCCGCGAGGCCCGGACCGCCAACTCCTTCACCGGCGAACCGGTGACCGAGGAGCAGATCCAGGCCCTCTACGACCTCGTGAAGTGGGCACCCACCTCGTTCAACCAGCAGCCGCTACGCGTCACGCTGGTCCGCTCGGACGAGGCCCGTGCCCGGCTGGTGGCCCAGATGTGGGACAACAACCAGGCCAAGACCCAGGCCGCCCCGCTGGTCGCCATCCTGGCCGCCGACCACCGGTTCACCGATGAGCTTCCCTCCCAGTTCCCGGTGTTCCCGCAGGCCAAGGATGTGTTCTTCAGCGACGACGCGGTGCGCGCGGAGTCGGCTCGCCTCAACGCCACTCTTCAGATCGCCTACTTCATCATCGGCGTACGGGCCATCGGCCTGGCGGCCGGCCCCATGACCGGCTTCAACGCCGACGCGGTGAGCAAGGAGTTCCTGCCCGAGCACCAGGAGGCCCTGACCGTGGTGAACATCGGCGTCCCGGACGCGGCGGCCTGGTACGACCGGCTGCCCAGGCTGGAGTACGAGAAGGTATTCACCACGGTGTAATACCCGCTGAAATCAAACAGGTGCAGGCGTCCGGCATTGCCGGACGCCTGCACCTGTTTGCATTTTTCGAATCGGGACTGCACGGATGAGTAGTTGCCCCTGATTAATTCACTCTGGAATGCTCATGGAGCGGCCATGGAACGCCGTTTGAATTCCAGCCGAACTGGCTCCGGAATTCATTTCATCAAGGAGTGATGGCGTTGAGTGAGGAACTGCAGCAACTGCTGGGACCGGCGGTCCCGCCCTTCGCCCTGCTGTACCGACCGGAACGGGACGCCTCCACCGTGGAGCTCCTGACCGGCCGCTTCGACTCCTATGACCGGCTGGAGGATCTGCCGGCCGGCAACGTCCTGGCGCTGGTCCCGTTCGAGCAGATCGCCGAGCGCGGCTTCGCGCACACGCCCGACGGGGCCGAGCTGCTCGCCATGAGGGTGTCGGAGCGGATCCTGCTGCCCAAGGACCGGTTGCCCGGACTGCTGCCGCCGGAGCCGGTGGAGGTCCGCGACGACCGCTTCGACCTGGACGACGCCGAGTACGAGGCCCTGGTGCACAAGGTCGTCGAGCAGGAGATCGGCACCGGCAAGGGCGCCAACTTCGTGATCAAGCGCTCCTTCCTGGCCAGGATCCCGGACTTCCGGATACGCACGGCACTGACCGTGTTCGGACGGCTGCTGCGCGAAGAGCGCGGCGCCTACTGGACCTTCCTCGTGCACACCGGGGACTTCACTCTCATCGGCGCCTCGCCCGAGCGGCACATCACCCTCGAGGACGGCCTGGCGACGATGAACCCGATCAGCGGCACCTACCGGTACCCCGACGGCGGCGCCGACACCGACGGGCTGCTGCGGTTCCTCAGCGACCAGAAGGAGTCGGACGAGCTCTACATGGTGCTCGACGAGGAGCTCAAGATGATGGGCCGGATCTGCCCGCTGGGCGGCCAGGTCACCGGACCGCTGATCAAACCCATGGCGCGGCTGGCCCACACCGAGTACTACGTCGAGGGCCGTACTCACCTGGACGCCCGCCAGGTGCTGCGGGAGACGATGTTCGCTCCCACGGTCACCGGTTCGCCGCTGGAGAGCGCATGCCAGGTGATCACCCGGTACGAGCCGACCGGGCGCCGCTACTACGCCGGGGCGCTGGCGCTCCTCGACGAGGACGCCGCGGGCCGGACCACGCTGGACTCCACCATCGCCATCCGGACCGTGGAGATCGACCCGGCCGGCCGGATGCGGCTGGACGTGGGCGCGACGCTGGTCCGCCACTCCGATCCGAAGGCCGAGGCGGCCGAGACCCGGGCCAAGACCGCGGGCATGCTCACCGCCCTGGGTCTGGCTCCGGGTCCGGGCCCCGCCGGGGCCGAAGACCGGCCGGGGTCTTTGGCGGGGTCCGGCTGGAGCTACGACCCGCGCGTTCCCGCCGCCCTGGCCTCCCGCAACGACCGGCTGGCCAAGTACTGGCTGCAGCGCGCGGAGGACCGCCTGGCGCCCAGGGCACCGCTGGCCGGGCGCAGCGCCCTCATCGTCGACTGCGAGGACCATTTCACCTCGATGCTCGGTTCCCAGCTGTCGGCCCTGGGGCTGGACACGACGGTGGTGCGCTGGGACGAGCAGCCGTCGCCCCGGGGGTACGACCTGCTGGTCTCGGGGCCCGGTCCGGGCGATCCGCGGCTGGACTCCGACCCGAAGATCAGAACTGTCCGGCAGCTGATCGGCTCGGCGCTGGCGGACGGACAGCCGCTGCTGGCCGTCTGCCTCAGCCACCAGGTCCTTGCCGGGCTGCTGGGACTGCCCGTGATCCGCTGCGACCGCCCCCACCAGGGCACGCAGCGCCGTATCGACTTCTTCGGGCGCCCCGAGCGCTGCGGCTTCTACAACACGTACGCCGCCCGCAGCTCACAGCCCTGGGCAACGGTGCCGGGCAGTGCCGCCCGCGCCGAACTGGTCCGGGACGACGGCTCCGGCGAGGTGCACGCGATCCGCGGACCCGGCTTCGGCTCGGTGCAGTTCCACCCGGAATCCGTTCTGACTGAACACGGGATCGACATGCTGGGCGACCTCGTCACCGAACTGCTGAACGTCTCCGCTGTCAGCGCCTGATCAGTTGACCCGCTCGAGCAGCTGGCATCCGACCAGCCGGAACCACGTGGAATGAGATGTCGACGATGAGATGTCTGGTCCAGAAGTACGGCGGCACCTCGGTGGCCGGTATCGACCGGCTGCGCCGAGCGGCCGCCGCCCTGGCAGCCTCGCACGCGGTACGGCCCACGGTGGCCGTCGTCTCCGCCCAGGGCGACACCACCGACAGACTGCTCGCCGCAGCGGCGGAGGCCGGCAGCGGCGACCACACCCGGGAGACCGACCAGTTGCTGGTCACCGGAGAGATCGCATCGGCCGCGCTGCTCGCCCTGTGCCTGCGGAAGCTGGGGGTCGACGCGGTCTCCTGCACCGGAGGCCAGGCGGGCATCACCGTGCGGGGTCCGGCGGGCGAGGGCCGGGTGGCGGCCATCGACACCGCCGCCGTCCGCGGGCATCTGGCGGCGGGCCGCCTGGTGGTGGTCGCCGGATTCCACGGCATCGGCGGTGACGGCGACGTCCTGACTCTGGGCCGCGGAGGTTCGGACACGACGGCCATCGCGCTGGCCGCGGCGCTCGGAGCGGAACGCTGCGAGATCTTCACCGATGTGGCTGGGGTCCACACGGCGGACCCGCGGCTGGTGCCTCAGGCCCGGCTGCTGCCCGCCGTACCCGTCGACGTCATGACGGAGATGGCCTTCGCCGGCGCCCGGGTACTGCACGACCGGGCTGTGGAGCTGGCCGCGGCCCAGGATCTGACCGTCATCGTCAAGAGCGCGTTCGAAGAGGGAGAGGGCACCGTGATCAGCAGTAGGCAGGACGCAGCCGCCCTGGAGGATCACGGGATCATGGGCATAGCCCATGACCTGGACGTCACGCGCGTGCTCATCCACGGCCCGGGCGGCGGCGAGGATGCCGCGGCCGCCGTGCTTGAGGTCTTCGCCCGGCACAACGCACCGGTCGACCTGGTCGCCCGCTCGGGACCGCACGAGGCCGAGTTCCGGATGGGGTTCACGACGCGGGACAGCGACCTGCGGCGGCTCGAACCGGATCTGCGGGCCGGCGTGGCCCGGTCCGGGCACCGGATCGAGTTCGACGGCGGGGTCGCCAAGGTGTCGCTGATCGGCATCGGTCTGCTCAACCGCCCCCAGCACACCGCCCGGCTGCTGTCCCTGCTCGGCGCCGCCGGTATCCCGGTCGGCTGGCTCTCCACCTCCCAGCTGCGCGTGTCCGTGACCGTGCCCCGAGGCCAGGTCCGGGACGCGCTGGCGCTGCTGCACCGCGAGTTCGGTCTGGACCAGGAGCCGGCGGATGTTCCGGACGGTCAGCCCCTGTCGCTCATCGGCGGCTAGGCGCTTTTGACGGAACTTCCTGACCTATCCGCTCTTCCCAACGAGGGGACACCATGACCGACAACGCTTCCTTCGCCCGGCAGTTGCGCCTTCGCCGGCTGTACCGCCACGGCGACAACCGGCTCCTTGTCGTACCGCTCGACCATTCGGTGACCGACGGACCGGTCACGGGCGGCCGCCGGGTCAACCAGCTCGTCGGCCGGCTGGCCGGAGCCGGCGCGGACGCGGTGGTGCTGCACAAAGGGGCTCTCCGCTACGTGGACAGCCAGTGGTTCACCCGCACCTCGCTCATCCTCCACCTGAGCGCCAGCACCACGCACGCGCCCGACCCGGACGCCAAGTACCTGGTGGCCGGGGTGGCCGAGGCCGTACGGCTCGGTGCCGACGCGGTCAGTGTGCATGTGAACCTCGGCTCCGCCTCCGAAGCCCGGCAGATCGAGGATCTGGCCCGGATCTCCGCGGACTGCGACACCTGGAGCATGCCGCTGCTGGTCATGATCTACCCGCGGGGTCCCCGGATCGCCGCCCCGGCCGACCCCGAGCTCCTCGCGCACGCCATCACCCTCGCGGCCGACCTGGGCGCGGACATCGTCAAGACCGCCTGCCCCGCCCGCCCGCAGGACCTGGCCGAGGCCACCGCGCACAGCCCGGTCCCCGTCCTCGTGGCCGGCGGCCCGCCGCGCGCGCACCCGTCCGAGGTCCTCTCCTATGTGTCCGACGCGCTCAGCGGCGGAGCTGCCGGGGTCGCCATGGGACGCAGCATCTTCCAGTCCGACGACCCCGGCGCGCTCACCGCCCGGCTCGCCGACCTCATCCACCGCCCGGCCAGTGATGCGGAGCTGGCCCGGATCGACCTCCTTCAGACGGCGATCTGACCTGCCGGAGAACGACCTTGCACACAAACCATCCGAAGAGAACCGAACGAGACCGAGGAGAAACCGGTGAAACTCTGCTGGCTGGACATACGTGAGACCGACACCGCCCGTGCCGCCATCGTCGAGGAGGCCGTTCACCAGCGCATCGACGCCATCGTCGCGGACCAGGCCGCCGACCTCGCGTCCCTGCCGCCGACCGTCAAGCGCGTACTCGTGCCGAAGGGACCGCTGCCCGAGGCCTTCGAAGGCGTGGACCTCGTCATCGTCGACCCCGCGGTGCACGGCACCACCGCCGAGCTGGCTCTGCAGCACCCCGGCACGGAGTTCGGCCGGTTCACCGAGATCGTGGACGCCGACACCCTGGAGCAGGCCTGCGCATCGGCCCGTACCGAGGCCTGGAGTCTGCTGCTGTTCCGCGATCCCACCAAGATCCCCCTGGAGATCGTGCTCGCCGCGGCCGCCGGCGCCGACGGCAGCATCATCACCGTGGCCCACGACACCGAGGAGGCCGAGATCATCTTCGGCGTCCTCGAGCACGGCTCCGACGGCGTGCTGCTCGCTCCCTCGGCGGTGGGCGACGCGACAGCGCTGCGGGCCGCCGCGGACGACCGCCCGGCCGATCTGGACCTGGTGGAGCTCAGCGTCACCGAGGTCCGGCATGTCGGGATGGGGGAGCGGGCCTGCGTCGACACCTGCACCTACTTCCGGGAGGACGAGGGCATCCTGGTCGGCTCGCACTCCAAGGGCATGATCCTGTGCGTCAGCGAGACCCACCCCCTGCCGTACATGCCCACCCGCCCGTTCCGGGTCAACGCGGGCGCCATCATGTCCTACACGGTCTCGGTCAACGGCCGTACGAACTACCTCAGTGAGCTCGTGGCCGGCAGCAAGGTCACCGCCGTGGACATCCACGGCCGGACCCGGGTGGCGACCGTGGGCCGCGTGAAGATCGAATCCCGTCCGCTGATCTCCATCGACGCCGTGGCACCGAACGGCACCGCGGTCAATCTGATCCTGCAGGACGACTGGCACGTGCGGGTGCTCGGCCCCGGCGGCACCGTGCTGAACAGCACGGAGCTCAAGCCCGGTGACAAGGTGCTCGGTTATCTGCCGACGGAGGACCGCCATGTCGGCTATCCCATCGACGAGTTCTGCCGCGAGCAGTGAACGCGCTCCCCGGCCGGCCCGCGCACACCCTGTTCGACTTCCATGTGCGGCTGGCACCGCGGCCTGAGGCTCTGCCGCGGCTGCTGGCCGCGCTGGACGCCGCCGGTATCGCCCAGGCCGCTGTCTGTGCCGGTGGCGTGATCGCCCTCGACCAGTTGTCCCGGCAACTGGTCGAGGGCGGGCATACGACGGCGGACGCCGACAACGACGCGGTGCTCGCGGCCTGTCGGGCGCACCCCGGCAGGCTGGTGCCCTTCTGGTTCGGCAACCCGCACCGCCCGGCCGCCGAGTACGCCGAGCGGGCACCGGAGTTCCGGGGCCTTGAGCTCTCGCCGGCGGTGCACGGCGAACCCCTCGGCAGCCCGCGCTCCAAGGCCCTGATCGCGGTGGCGCAGCAACACGGCCACTGCGTGTACACCGTGTGCCTGGAGCGGCCGGGGTGCCGGGTCGCCGATCTGACGGAGCTCGCGGCGCGCCACCCGGAGACGGTGTTCGTCCTCGGCCACGCCGGGGTCGGCAACATCGACTACTACGGCATCGCGCTGATCGAGCCGTATCCCAACATCCTGTTGGAGACGTCCGGCGGCTACAGCACGGTGCTGCGCCGGGCGCTCGGCGTACTGGGGCCGGACCGGGTGCTGTTCGGGTCCGAGTACCCGCTGCAGCACCCGGTGGTGGAGCTGGCCAAGTTCGCCGCGGCCGGGGTGAGCGAGGAGGAGTGGCGCCTGGCAGGCCGGGAGAACGCCCTCCGGTTGCTGGGGCCTGTTCCGAGTTCCCCGGCTGCCTCGCGACGCCCGGCCCTCGGCCCCGCCCCGGCCGGCCCGGGCCGCCGGGAGGCCGGAGCCCTCATCGACCGATGAACTGTCCAAGGAGTATCCATGTCCCGAACGCAAGGCGACCGGCCCCGGATAGGGGACTGGTCGAGTCCGCAGGAGCTGACCCGGCTGCAGGACGAACGGCTGCCGGTGGTCCTGGAGCAGGCCGAACGCTCACCCTTCTACCGCGGCCGCACCGAAGGCGCCGGTGCGCCGGCCCGCGCCCGGCTGGAACAGCTCGTCCCCACCACCAAGCAGCAGCTTCGGGACAACTACCCCTTCGGCATGCTGGGCGTGGAGAAGCGGCAGCTGGCCACGTACCACGAGTCGAGCGGCACGGCGGGCACGCCGACCCCCTCGTACTACACCGCCGAGGACTGGGACGACCTGGCGGAACGCTATGCCCGCAAACACATCGGCATCGGTCCGGAGGACACCTTCCTGGTCCGTACGCCCTACGCGCTGATGATCACGGGACATCTGGCCCAGGCCGCCGCCCGCTCCCAGGGGGCCACCGTGGTCCCGGGCGACAACCGCTCGCTGGCCATGCCCTATTCGAGGGTGGTGCGGGTGCTGCACGGCCTCGGAGTCAGCCTCACCTGGTCGATGCCCACGGAGCCGCTGATCTGGGCCGCCGCGGCGCGGGCCGCCGGTCTTGAGCCGGGCAAGGACTTCCCCTCGCTGCGGGCCCTGTTCGTCGGCGGTGAGCCGCTCGGCCCGGCCCGGCGGCGCCGGATCAGCGAGATCTGGGGGGTGCCGGTGGTCGAGGAGTACGGCTCCACCGAGACCGGCAGCCTCGCGGGCGAATGCCCCGAGGGCCGGCTCCATCTCTGGGCCGACCGGGCCGTGTTCGAGGTACTGGACCCGGTCACCGGCCGGATCGGACCGGACGGCGCCGGGCAGCTCCTGGTCACGCCGCTGTACCGGGAGGCCATGCCGCTGCTCCGCTACAACCTCGAGGACGACGTGGAGGTCAGCACCGAGCCCTGCCCCTGCGGATGGGCGCTGCCCTCGGTACGCGTCCTCGGCCGGGCGGGGTTCGGGCATCGCGTGGGCGCGATGAAGGTCAGCCAGAGCGAGCTGGAGCAGCTGGTCTTCTCGCTGCCCGCGGACTACGGCGTCCTCTTCTGGCGGGCCAGGGCGCAGCCCGAGCTGCTGACGATCGAGATCGAGGTGGAGGACTCGGCCCGGGACCTGGCCCGCGCCGCCCTGGCGGCCTCCGTATGGGAGGCGTACGGCCGGCTCCCGCTGCGCATCGACGCCCGGCCGCCGGGCTCGCTCGTGCCGCGGCGCGCCCTGACCGGCGTCCATGACGTGGTCAAGCCGCGCAGCCTGTTCGGTGCGGACGAGGACTGGGACAAGGCGCTTCTGTACTACTGATCGGCCGTCATCGATCACCGCTGTGGCGACGGCTCCCGCCCGCCGGGAGCCGTCGCCACGGGGGATCCCCGAGTGGAAGGAAGACTCCTGTGAAAGACCATGAACCGCGGATCGCGGTGATCGGTGCCGGCATATCCGGGCTCGTTCTCGCCGCGGCGCTGCATCAGCAGGGCATCCGCACTGCCGTCTTCGAGCAGGCCGGACAGCTGTTCCCCACGGGGGCGGGCATCCAGCTGTCCCCCAACGCCGTCCGGCTGTTGCACCGGCTGGGACTCGAAGCCCGGCTGCGGCAGCATGCGGTACGGCCCCGGGCCATCCGGATGACCAACTGGGACGACGGCCACCCCCTGGCGACCACACCGCTGGCCGGGCCCTGCGAGGAGCGCTACGGCGCTCCCTACCTCACCGTTCACCGCGCCGATCTGCATGCGGCGCTCCTTGAGCAGCTGCCCATGGGAACCCTGCGGCTCGGCGCCCGGTGCCTGGCGCTGGACGAGCGGGAGGACGGAGTGCGGCTGGAGTTCGCCGACGGTCTGTCATACGACGCGGACCTGGTCGTCGGAGCGGACGGCATCCGTTCGGTGGTGCGTTCGCAGCTCTTTCCCGACCGGCCGCGGTTCAGCGGGCAGGGGATGTACCGCGGCCTCGTCCCGGCCGACCGGGTGCCCCGGTTCGCGGCGGACCCCCGGGTCCAGCTGTGGCTGGGACCCGGACAGCACTGCGTGGCGTACCCGGTCAGTGGTGGACGCACCATCAGCTTCGCCGCCGGGGTGCCCGCACCTGACTGGCGTACCGAGTCCTGGACGCAGCCCGGCCGCAAGGAGGACCTGCTGGCGGCGTACACGGGCTGGGACGACGAGCTGCTTGGCCTGCTGTCGGCCGCCGACGAGGTGACCTGCTGGGCGCTGCACGACCGGGATCCGCTGGACCACCTCGTCCAGGGCCGGTTCGTGCTGATCGGCGACGCGGCCCACCCCATGCTGCCGTTCCTCGCCCAGGGAGCCAACCAGGCCGTCGAGGACGCCGCGGTGCTGGCGGACTGCCTCATCCGCACCTCCGAGCTGCCGGCCGCTCTGGGCCGGTACGAGATGCAGCGACTTCCCCGTGCCAATGAGGTGCAGCGCCGGGCCCGCGCCAACAACGACCGGCTGCACCTGGCGGATGGCGAGGCACGGCAGCAGCGGGACCGGGAACTTGCCGCCCGGCAGGGTCTGGAGAGCCACGACTGGCTCTTCGCCTACGAGGCCGTTCCGGAGCGGCAGCCGGACGCGCCGGGAGGCGGCGGGACCGATCCGGCCGCCGCGGCCAGCGGGATCAGCGGCCGGGTGGCCCTGATCACCGGCGCCGCCCGGGGTATCGGCTTCGCCGTCGCCCGGGCCCTGGCGCAGCACGGAGCCCGCGTCGTACTGACAGACCTGGACCGGGACGGTCTCGACGAGGCGGTCAAAGCACTCGCCGATGAGGGGCAACAAGCTGCCGGATACCGGCTCGACGTGCAGGACAGCGGCGCGGTCGCGGCCACCGTGGAGGCCGTGGAGCAGGAAGTCGGCCCCGTCGACATCCTGGTCAACGTGGCGGGAGTGCTGCACACCGGCCCGGTCGCCGAGTTCGACGACGCCCACTGGCAGCAGACGTTCGCCGTGAACGCGTTCGGTGTCTTCTGCGTCTCCCGCGAGGCCACCCGCAGGATGGCGGAGCGGGAGCGCGGCGTGGTGGTGACCGTCGCCTCCAACGCGGGCACGGTGCCCCGCATACACATGGCGGCGTACGGGGCGTCCAAGGCGGCCTCGGTCCACTTCACCAAGGTGCTCGGACTCGAACTCGCCGGCCGCGGCATCCGCTGCAACGTGGTGTCTCCCGGATCGACCCGCACCCCGATGCTCGAACAGGTGCAGCACAACGGGTCCGAAGGCACCATCCGCGGAGACCTCGCCGGCTACCGCACGGGCATACCGCTGCGCCGTATCGCGGAGCCCGAGGACGTGGCCTCCGCCGTGGTCTTCCTGGCCTCGGACGAGGCGCGGCACATCACCATGCACGAACTGAGCGTGGACGGCGGCGCGGCGCTCGGCGCCTGAGCCCGCCGGTCAGCTCCTGACACTGGAGGAACAGTGCCCATACCGGACATCGAACCCTATCCCCTGCCCACCGAGCACGAACTGCCACCGGCCCGGGTCGGCTGGCGGCTGGAGGCCGCGCGGTCCGCGCTGCTCATCCACGACATGCAGCAGTACTTCGTGGACTTCCTGCCGGCCGGCTCCGAGCTCCGTGACGGCCTGATCCGCCGGGTCGCCGAACTGCGGGAGGCTGCCGCCGCCGCCGGAGTGCCCGTGTACTTCACCGCCCAGCCGGGCGGTATGACCCGCGGAGAGCGCGGCCTGCTGCACGACTTCTGGGGCCCGGGCATGAAGCACACCGGCGCACACAAGCGCATCCTGCCGGAGCTGCGACCCGAACCTCCGGCCGTAGTGCTCACCAAATGGCGTTACAGCGCCTTCGCCCGCTCGCCGCTCGCGGAACTGCTCGCCGGCCAGGGGAGAGACCAGCTGATCATCTGCGGGGTGTACGCCCATGTCGGCATCCTCATGACTGCCTGCGACGCGTTCACCCGGGACATCCAGCCGTTCGTGGTGGCCGACGCGATCGCCGACTTCAGTGCGGCGGACCATGCCGCCGCCCTCGACTACCTCGCGCGCCGCTGCGCCCTGCCGGTCATGACGCATGAGGTGGTCTCCCGCCTGGCCCTCCCGGCCCGGCAGGACCTGGAGCTGTTGGCTGCCGGGAGGCGAAGGCGCCCCCCGCGAACGCCGCCAGTTCCACTCGCGACGCCACCGACAGCTTCTTGAAGATCCGCCGCAGATGGTAGTTGACGGTGTGCGGCGACCGGTGGATACGGGTGGCGATCTGCCGGTTCGTCAAACCGTCCCGGACCAGCTCCACTATCTGCGCCTCGGCCTCGCTCAGCCCTTCCCAGGCACACGCCGGCACCTTCCGGAAGGGCTTGTCCGGGGAGGTCAGCAGCAGCACGGAACGCTCCGGGCTCTCGACGCTGCGCGCGGTCCGGACCAGCGCCTCGTCCTGCTCCTGGCCTGCGGGGACGGTGACGACCAGCACCGAGCGACCGGACTGCTGCGCCGAGCGCAGTGCGTCCACAAGCCGGCTCCAGGTCGGCGTGTGCTCCTGCGCGAGGAAGTCCATTCATCCCCCCTCCGGTTTCCGGTACGGGCTCATGACCCTGCAAGTGCACCCCGGGGGACTCCAGTCCCGATGGAGCACCGCTGGTGCCGGGTCCGGCCCGGTACCCACCATCAGCCCTCCATCAGCCCTCCACAGGGCCGCCGGAGGCTGAGGCGCACCCCACCCGCGTCCGAAGGGATGAGCAGGACATGATGCGCCATCTGATGAAATCGAAAATCCATCGTGCCGTCGTCACCCAGGCCGATCTGCACTATGTCGGCTCGCTCACCATCGATCAGGACCTCATGGACGAGGCCGGGCTCCTTCCGGGCGAACTCGTGCACGTCGTGGACATCGACAACGGAGCCCGGCTGGAGACCTACGCCATCGCCGGTGAGCGGGGCAGCGGCGTCATCGGCATCAACGGCGCCGCGGCGCGCCTGGTCCACGAAGGTGATCTGGTCATCATCATCAGCTACGCCCTGGTGGATGAGGCAGCCCTCGAAGGATTCAGCCCGCGGGTCGTCCATGTGGACCGGTGCAACCGGATCGTGTCGCTGGGCGAGGACGCCGCGGAGCCGGTTCCGGGTTCGTACGAGGTCCGGGGTGATCTGCTCGCCGCCCTGCAGACGGGCGGACCGGCCGTTACGGAGGGCCGCTGATGACCAGTGCCATCGGCCTGCGCTCCGGCGTCCGGCAGTTCGACGCGCCTTATGCCGAGTACGCCGAGCGGCTGCGCCGTGCCATGAAGACGGTCGCCGCCTCCCGGGCGCCGCAGGATCGTTTCGAACCGGGCTACGAACTTCCCTCGCCGGACTCCCGGCTACAGCGCTTCTTCGCCGCCGCCGCGATCCGGGTGTCGGACCTGGGCAGTTACCGAGGCCGGCAGCTGCGCCTCCTTGACCTCATGAGCAATCCGGCGACCCGCACCACCAAGACCCTCGCCTCGCTGCTCATGGTCGCCCGGGCGGTGCAGCACATCCGCACCACCGCCGAGCCCGTCATGATCGTGACGCCGTCCTCGGCCAACAAGGCGACGGCGCTGCGGGACGCGGTGGCCCGGGCCATCGACTGCGGCCTGGTCACACCGGACGAGCTGCAGATCACGGTGATCGTGCCGGCCGCTGCTCGGCGCAAGCTGTGGGCCTCCCCGCTCTCCGGTTCTCCCGAGCTCGCCAGGCGCAATCCGGTGCTGACCCACGACGGTTCGGAGCGCTCCGCAGTCAAGGAACTCGCCCAGGAGTTCACCGATGGCTGGTACGCCAGTCCGCCCCAGGGCGTACGCCACCGCCTGTGGTACACCCTTGACCTCGACAACTACCGGGTGGCCGACACCATCCGGGCCTTCGTGGAACACGACGCGCTGCCCGCGCCGCTGCCCGGCGGACGGCTGCACGCGCACGCCGTGTCCAGCGCGTACGGCCTGCTCGGCCATCACTTCGGCCATCAGATGCTGCGCGAGGAGGGCCTGGCCGACGATCCGCCCCACTACTTCCTCGTCCAGCATCTCGACACCCCCGACATGGTGCTGAGCCTGCACTTCGGCTCGGTGTCGCGGGAGAACCTGCCGGAGTACTCCCGCGCCCCCGGCGGGCTGCTCACGCAGTCGGCCGATCCGCGCTTCCCGCAGACCACAAAGGCGCTGGACGAGTGTCTGGAGCCCACCTTCTACACGCGGGCCCCTGTCACCTCGGCGGAGATGAACCGACTGATCCGCACCCACGGCGGCGGGGGCATCGTCGTATCCGGGCACGAGTGCCTGACCCGGTACCGCGAGATCCGGCGGCTGACCGCGCGCGCCGGCCTCACGCTGCCGTCCGACCCGGCAGAGCTGCGCGAATGGTCACTGGTGATGGCCTTCACCGGGGTGCTGTACGCCATTGACCGGGGCCTGGTGGCAGAGGAGGACATCGTGGTGCACGGCTCCGGCAGCTACTCCGCCGCCGACTTCGTACCGCTGCCCATGCGGCTCCAGCGTCAGGTCGGCGACGCGGACGAGGTGCGTACGGCCGTCCTGGAGTCACTGTCGTGAGCCCGCCGGTCACCGCCGGGTGGCAGCGGTTCCGGTACGCCTGGGAGAACGGTCCCGGACTGCCCGCACGGCTGCACGCCGCCGCCGACCGCCTCGCGGTCCGCTGCGACGTCACGCTCTCCCGTGCTGCCGAAGGCCCCTCGTTCGCCTACGTCGGCCTGCCCCGCTCGGAGCACCATGTGCTGCCGTTTCTGGAGCAGCAGCGCAGCCGGGAGTTCGGCGGCCCGGATCCGGTCCGCGAGGTGCTGGGCCGGCGACCGTGGACGGCTGCACTGCGGGAGGCGGCCCACTCGGCGGACATGGTGTTCGCCGGTTGCGGGGAA
Organism: Streptomyces lincolnensis; assembly: GCF_001685355.1. GTDB lineage: Bacteria > Actinomycetota > Actinomycetes > Streptomycetales > Streptomycetaceae > Streptomyces > Streptomyces lincolnensis. The sequence continues at coordinate 6,515,962 of NZ_CP016438.1, forward strand.
GGCCGACTGCGGGCACTGCGCGCCACGCCCGGGCTGCTGCCGGACACCCACTCCGCCACCGGCCCCGTGCTGCCCTTCCGGCTCCATCTGATACTCCCTGTGGAGGGCGGCAGTGCGGCGATGCTGCGCCGGGTCTCGGGCAATGAGCGGCGGCAGTTCACCAAGCAGCTCGCCGAACACGGCTGGCAGTGGGAACCCGCCACCGGCCGGGACGACTTCGACTACTTCTACCAGCGCATGCATCTGCCGACGATGCACGGCCGGCACGGCGAGGACACCCGCAGCCTGTCCGAACGCATGGCCCGCGAGGTGCTGCTGCGGGACGGCCGGCTGTTCTTCGTCACCCGGCAGGGCGAGCGCGTCGCCGGACTGCTCTGCCACGGCGGGCAGCCCGGCCGGCCGCTGACGATGCGGCTGCTCGGCGTGCTCGACGGCGCCCCGGAGCACTACCGCACCGGAGTGGTGAAGGCCGTGTACTACCTGTGCGTGGACTGGGCCTGCGCGAACTCGGTCCCGGTCATCGACATGTCGGGCACCGAGCCGTTCCTGAGCAAGGGGATCGTTCAGTTCAAGCGCCGCTTCCACCCGCGGGTGGCGCTGCCGCCGGGCCACCACGCCCGGCGCAGGCTGTGGCCGGCCGCCCTCCGGGACACTGCCGAGGTGCGGGCGTTCCTGGTGGCCAACCCGTTCCTCGCGCTCGGCGAGGACGGTGCTCCGAGCGCCGTGTACCCGTACGACCGCGACCGCCCCGCCCGCAAGGACCTGCGGGCCGGGTTCGCCGGACTCCCGGAGGACCGGCTCCTCGACCTCGACGAGTTGTTCGCCCGTACGGCCCCGGCAGCCGTCACCGCCGGTGCCGCCGGTGACTGAGAGCCTGTGTCATGTCCCCGGCCGCGCACCCGGCCGGGGACATGACACAGGCTCTGAGAGCCGACTGCTGGAGGCACCGTGATCACCCAGGCGCTGTCCGAGTCCCGCAGCCGCGGCCCGCTTTCCGGGCTGCTGCCCGCAATTCCCCCCGTGGCCCGGGTCCTTGTCGCCACCTGCCTGGCCTTCGCCGCGGTCGGCATCCTCAACCCGGTGCTGCCCCGGTTCGTGGACGAGGACCTGGGCCGGGGACCGGCGGAGATCGGCGTCGCCACCGGCGCTTACGCACTGGCCACTCTGGTGGTGAGGCCGCCCAGCGGTTTCTGGGTGGACCGGGTGGGTCACCGGGTGGTCTTCCTCGCCGGTGCGGCAGGGCTCCTCCTCACCCAGTGGCTGTATCCGCTGTGCCCCTCGTACACCTGGATGCTGGTCGACCGGCTGGGCGTGGGCGCCGCCCTGGCCCTGGTCTTCGCCGCCGCGCCGGCCTGGACGGTGGCGCTGGTCCCGCAGACGCGCGGCCGCTGGGCGCTCGGCTCGGTCGGGGTGAGCACCGCACTGGGCCAGGCACTGGCGGCACCGCTCGGCGACCAGCTCTACCGGTTGGGTGGCCATCCCCTGGTGGCCTGGGGAGCGGCGGGGCTGGCGGCAGCCGCCGGACTGGTGGCCGCCACGGTCCGGCCGGGAGCCCGCCGCCCCGCGCAGAACGACGGCAGCGGTACGACTTCAGGCCGCCTGGGGTGGTGGCACGACGGGGTCAGGCCGGCCCTGCTGCCCGGCTGCAGTCTGATGCTCAGCTACTTCGGCTATTCCGCCCTGCTGGCCTTCTCCGTGCTCTCGTTGGAGGAGCGGGGCGTGTCGGGTGGCGCGATCGTGCTCACCGCGGTGGCCGTCTCCGTCGTGGTCATCCGGCTGGCCACCGGACGGCACGTCGACCGGATGCGTCCGTCGGTGATCCTCCCGGCCGCCGGAGCCGTCGAAGCGGCCGGCCTGCTCCTGCTCGGCCATTCGTCCGCGCTGTGGACCGCCGCCCTGGCCGGAGTGCTGATCGGCGCGGGCTGCTCGCAGATGTTTCCGGCGCTCGGCGCCGAGGTGCTGGAGCATGCCGAACGCAGCGGACGCCAGGCGTCCATCGCCGTCTTCGGTTCGTTTCTGCAACTCGGCCTGGCCCTGGGCGGAGCCGTACTCGGCAGCCTGGTGACACTGTTCGGATATCCCGGCATGTACGCGGTAGGGGCGGTCTGCGCGCTCGTCGGTGCCTTCGGCGCCTCGGCCCGACTCGAACTGCGCCGCCGTACCCGCTCCCCCGGAGGGACCTCGTGAAGTTCGGTGTGCTGATCCTCCCGGAGGAGCGCTGGGAAGCGAGCCGCGACCGCTGGCTGGAAGCCGATGAACTCGGCTACGACCACGCATGGACATACGACCATCTGTCCTGGCGCACCCTGCGCGACGGCCCCTGGTTCGGCGCGGTTCCCGTCCTGGCGGCCGCCGCGGCGGTCACCCGGAGGATAGCCCTCGGCCCGCTCGTGGCCTCACCCAACTTCCGCCATCCGGTGACCTTCGCCAAGGAACTCCTCACCCTCGACGACATCTCCGGCGGCCGGATGATCGTGGGACTGGGCTCCGGGGCCCCCGGCGCCGACACCGCAGTCCTGGGGGAGGACGCCCTGTCGCCCTCCGAACGGGCCGACCGCTGGAGTGAGTTCGTCCGGTTCACGGACGAACTGCTGCGGGAGCCCGCCACCACCCGGCGGGGAAACCACTACACGGCCGTCGACGCCCGTATGCACCCGGGCGCTCTCGCCCGCCCCCGGCCGCCCCTGGCCCTGGCTGCCGCAGGGCCCCGCGCCATGGCGCTGACCGCGCAGTGCGCCGACATCTGGATCACCATGGGCAGTTCCGGCCGGCGAGACGCCCGGCCGTCGCTCGACGAGGCGGTACGCCAGCTGCACCGGATGCGCCGGATCTGGGCCGATGCGGGGCGGGACCCGGCTGACCTGCGCTCGCTGGTGCACGCCGGCCGGGTAGGTGCTCCACTGCACGACACCGGGGCTTTCGGGGAGTTCGCCGCGGCCTGCGCCGAGGCCGGCTTCACCGATCTGGTACTGCCCTGGCCGCGCAGCTCCGGAGTCTTCGAGGGCTCCCCCCGGCTCGTGGCGGAGGTGGCCGAGCGGGTGATGCCGACGCTCCGGGGGTGAGAACAAGCCACGGTACTGGCCTGGCTGGCCAGGATCAGACCCGGAAGAAATGGCCATTCATAGGTACACTCCCTCTGGCTGTTGCTGACACGCCCGGGGGGGCAAGATGGCGAGCACGCTCAGCGGGTGTACTGGCGAGTCATCGGGGGAGCCCGATGATGTGTTGTCCGGGGCGAGTGGGCTGGCCCAGCGCAAGGAACGGGCTCCACTGGTCGCCGTCGGTGTGGCCACAGCAGTGATCGCCTCGTTCTACGTGCTGGCGGTGCTGGCCGTATCGGCTCTCGAACTGCCCGTCTGGCGTACCGTTGAGGCCGTGGCCCTGCTCACCTGCGTCGCCGCCCTGCAGCTGCTGCACTCCTCCCGGACCACTCACCCGCTGATCAAGCAATTGGTGCCGTGGACGCTCCTGCTCCAGGCGGCCCTCATCGCCGTGGGCTTTCTGGAGTTCCATACGGCCTGGAGCGGGGTGCCCGGCTTCCTCTGCGGCTCCCTGCTGCTCCAACTCCGCTGGCCCCTGGCCTGGTCACTCACCGCCGCCGTGGTCGCGGCGCTGGATGTGGCGGAAATCCTGCTCGGGCTCCCCGTACTTGAGATCGTGTACGTCTCGCTGTCCACCCTGATCACCGGTCTGGTGCTCTTCGGGCTGGCCTGGCTCGGCCAGCTGGTGCACGAGGTGCACGCGGCCCAACGGGAGCTGGCCCATGTGGCGGTGCTGAAGGAACGGCTGCGCTTCGCCCGCGATCTGCACGATCTGCTCGGCTACAGCCTGTCGAGCATCACCCTGAAGTCCGAACTTGCCCACCGGCTGCTGCCCTCGGAGCCCGAACAGACCCACCGAGAGCTCCGGGAGATCCTGCAGATCTCCCGCGAGGCGCTGGCCGACGTGCGCGCGGTGGCGAGCGGCTACCGCGCCATGTCGCTGAGCCGGGAGATGGCGATGGTGGAGTCGATGCTGTCGGCCGCGGGCATCCGCTCCGACTTCACCTGGGAGATCACCACCCAGCTGTCCGGAGAGACCGACACCGTGCTCGCCACCGTGCTCCGGGAGGGCATCACCAACATGCTCCGCCACAGCACAGCCGAGACCTGTACGGCCAAGGCCGTACAGACGGCCGGAGCGGTCCGGCTCACCCTGGTCAACGACGGGGTCACCCGGCAGGCGCAGCCGGATCCGCTGGGCGGCAGCGGACTGGGGAATCTCTCCGCCAGGGTTGCGGCGCTCGGCGGGACGCTGTCCGCCGCCATGGGCGAGGGCGGGCGGTTCCTGCTGGAGGCAGAGGTGCCCCTGCACGGTGCGGGGGGGAAGACCGAGCCGGCCCGGCCCTGGGCACCGGAGTCAGAGCCAGCCGGCTTCCCGGGCGATCCGGATGGCATCAACCCGGTTCCTCGACTGTAGTTTCAAGACGATGTTGGAGAGATAGTTCCGTACCGTCCCGGGCGCCAGGCAGAGGTGCCTGGCGATTTCCGCCGGTTCCTCGCCGTCGGCCGCCCGGGCCAGTATCTGGATCTCGCGCGGGGTCAGCGGACTCGGACCGGCATCGAGGGTCGCGAGAGCCAGTTGGGGATCGATGATCCGCTCGCCTCTCGCGACCCGGCGTATCGCATCGACGAGTGCCTCGGGGTCGAGGTCCTTCAGCAGAAACCCGGACGCCTTCACGGCCATCGCCCGCTGCAGATTGCCCGGACGGCCGAGGCTGGTGAGGAAGATCGTCCGACATTCCGGGAGCCGCTCGCGCAACTCGCCGGCCGCGGTGATCCCGTCGACGTCCGGGAGGTCGATGTCCAGGACCGCCACATCCGGCTTCAGCGCCAGGGCTCGTGGAATGATGTCGCGCCCCGACGCGACCTCGGCCACGACGTCGATGTCGCCCTCCAGAGAGAGCAGCGACACCAAGGCCCGGCGGAGCATGTGGACATCTTCCGCAATCAATACCGAGATCAACGCTGTTCGCTCCACTCATGCGACCGATGAGGCGAATACCAGCTCTTCGTTCGAGCGGTGCCGCGCCCGGTTCCCGCGCTCTTCGGGCCGCGGCTTCTCTCACCTGGAGGGTGGTGCGGGACGGCGGATGTCACCGGCAGGCCGGCGCACCGGCCACCTTCGAAGACCCGTTCGTACGGACCGGATGCTATCGGGTCGCAACCCGCTATGTAATGAGATGGAGGTGTTCCGGTTCGGTGGTCGGGGCAGGGGTGCGGCGCTGTTGAGGGCGCGGTCGAGGAGTTCGCGGCGGCAGGTCTGCACCCAGCGCTCCGTGATCGGGTTCATGCGCGGTATGCGTACGCCGCTGAGCACGAGTTGGGAGCGGGGAGTGGTCTTCGGCAGGTTGTGAGACCGGCCCGCTCCGAGACCCGGCACGCCCCCGCGAACTAGCCTGGGCGAGAAGGCCGTTGAGGACATGGTGACGTCGCACAGGACGGGGAGCGATATGAACAGGGTCTGGCTGGTCACCGGTGCGAGCAGTGGGTTCGGGCGGGCTATCGCGGAGGCGGCGCTCGCGGACGGGGACTTCGTGGTCGGGGCGGCGCGTCGGACGGAGGCGTTGGACGAGCTGGTGGCGGCGCACCCCGGGCAGGTGGAGGCGCTGCGGCTGGACGTGGCCGACACCGCGGCCGCCGAGGCGGCGGTGCGGGACGTGGTGGCCCGGTACGGGCGCGTGGACGTGCTCGTCAACAACGCGGGCCGGACGCACGTCGGGGCCTTCGAGGAGACCGGTGAGCGGGAGCTGCGGGACCTGTTCGACGTGCATGTCTTCGGGCCCGCCGCGCTGGTGCGGGCGGTACTGCCGTCGATGCGCGAGCGCCGCTCGGGCGCGATCGTGCAGATGAGCAGCATGGGCGGGCAGATGTCCTTCGCGGGCTTCTCGGCGTACAGCGGAACCAAGTTCGCCCTGGAGGGCATGTCCGAGGCGCTCGCGGACGAGGTGCGGGAGTTCGGCATCAAGGTGCTGATCGTCGAGCCGGGCGCCTTCCGTACCGCCCTCTTCGCGACCGACCGGGCCGGCACGAGCGCGGACAGCGGCGTCTACGGCAAGGTCAGCCAGACCAGGGGAGCGGTCGCCGGCGGTGACGGCTCCCAGCCCGGCGACCCGGCCAAGGCGGCCGCGCTCATCCTGGCCGCCCTCCAGGCCGACCCCACCCCGCTCCGCCTCCCCCTCGGCGACGACGGCGTCACCGCCGTCCTCGGCCATCTCGACCAGGTCCGCGAGGACATCGCGGCCTGGGAGAAGCGGACCCGGGCGACGGCCTTCGACGGCTGACGCGATCGGGCCCGTTGTCAGTGCCGGGTGCGACCATGGCCGGCACGGAGGAGGACAGGACACGAGGGGCGTCATGGCGAAGGTCGAAGGGGCACCATCCACAGGGGAGGCGTACGGCGTCGCCCCGCCCGTGGGCCGTCGTGTCCGGGACCTGCACACGCAGGGTGTGCGGCTGTACGACGCCGCCCGCACCCTGCGCGCCGACCACGCCCGTGCCCTGGAGGCGGTCCGCTCGGCCCTGAAGCCCCTCAGGGACGACCTGGTGGCCCAGGAGCTGGAGTCCATCCCGGTCTCCCGGCTGAAGGACGTCACCGAGGGGCGGCTGCGGCTGTCGGCCATCGAGGCGGCGGGCTTCGGCTCGGTGCGCGCGGTGCACGACGCCAGCCGGTTCGACCTGCGGCAGATCCCCGGCGTGGGCGCCCAGACCGCCGACCAGGCGCTCGCCGCGGCCCGGCAGATCGCGCGGGCGGTCCAGGAGACCGTCTCGGTGCGGATCGACGTCGATCACCCCGAGCCCAGGACCGCCGCCCTGGTCCTCGCCCTGTACCGGCTCGTCGAGGCCGGCCCCGAGCTGCGCCGCTGCCTGGACACCGCCGACCGGCTGCACGACCGGCTCGGCGAGCTGCTCCCCGCCGTCCTCCCGGCCACCGGCCGGCTGCGGCTGGCCCTGTCCGGGCGGCACCGCCGGGAGGCCGCGCTCGCGGCGGCCGTGGAACTGCGCGCGCTCACCACCGAGGCGGCCCGGACGGACGTACGACTGCTGCTGACGCAGGCATCGGCCGACCTGCTGCGCGAACCGGCCTCCGAGATCGAGGCGTGGGTCGATTTCGAGCTGCGCTCCGCCGAGTACTACAGCCAGCTCGCGGAGGTGTCCGCGCACCGCACGGACACCGCGGCCGCCGAGGGGTTCCTGCCCGCGGAGGTGGCCGAGCGGGTGCACGCCCAGCCGCTCGACGACACCCACCGCCGGGTCTCGCTGCGCGGCTACCAGTCCTTCGGCGCCCGCTTCGCCCTCGCCCAGCGCAGGGTCGTGCTGGGCGACGAGATGGGGCTGGGCAAGACGATCCAGGCCGTGGCCGCGCTCGCCCATCTCGCGGCCGAGGGGCACGCCCACTTCCTGGTGGTGTGCCCGGCCAGCGTGCTGATCAACTGGACGCGGGAGATCCGTTCCCGCAGCACCCTCAGAGCCCTCCCGGTGCACGGACCCGAGCGCCAGGACACCTACGCGGAGTGGCGCGAGCGCGGCGGTGTCGCCGTCACCACCTTCGACGTGCTGCACACCCTGCCCGAGCCGGACGGCACCCGGCCCGGCCTGCTCGTCGTCGACGAGGCCCACTACGTCAAGAACCCCGACACCCGCCGGGCGAAGTCGGTCGAGGTGTGGACGCGGCGCTGCGACCGCGTCCTGTTCCTCACCGGTACGCCGATGGAGAACCGCGTCGAGGAGTTCCGCACCCTGGTCCGTTACCTCCAGCCCGAGCTGGTCCCGGTCATCCGCGACAGCGACGCGGTCGCCGGACCGCACACCTTCCGCAAGGCGGTCGCGCCCGCGTATCTGCGCCGCAACCAGCAGGACGTGCTGACCGAACTGCCCGCGCTGCTGCATGTGGACGAGTGGGAGGAGTTCAGCGCCGCCGACGAGGACGCGTACCGGGCGGCGGTCGCCGCGGGGAACTTCATGGCGATGCGCCGGGCCGCGTACGCCGACCCCGAGAAGTCCGCCAAGCTCCAGCGGCTGTGGGAACTGGTCGGCGAGGCCGAGGTGAACGGCCTGAAGGTGGTCGTGTTCTCGTACTTCCGCGATGTCCTGGAGAAGGTCCGGGGCGCCCTCGCGCACCCACAGGACGACCTCCTGGGCAAGAGCGTGTTCGGGCCGATATCCGGCAGCGTCCCGGCCGCCCGCCGGCAGCGCCTGGTCGACGACTTCACGGCCGCCGAGGGCCACGCGGTGCTGCTCTGCCAGATCGAGGCCGGCGGGGTCGGCCTCAACCTCCAGGCCGCCTCCGTGGTCGTACTGTGCGAGCCGCAGGTCAAGCCGACCCTGGAGCACCAGGCCGTGGCCCGCGCCCACCGCATGGGCCAGGTCCGCCCGGTCCAGGTGCACCGCCTGCTGGCCACGGACAGCGTGGACGACCGGCTGCTGCACATCCTGGAGAGCAAGACCCGCCTCTTCGACGCGTACGCCCGCCGCAGCGACACCGCGGAGGCGACCCCGGACGCGGTCGACGTCTCGGACGACGGCCTGGCCCGGCGCATCGTGGAGGAGGAACAGCGCAGGCTGGCCGGGCAGCTCTGAAGCGCATCCGTGCAGGGCCCTTGTGCAATTCCTGTGCAGGCCTCAATCTTTCGGCGGGCGCCCAGCCGCACACGCGGGCGTCCCGTCCAAGATTGACATGAGCATGCTACCGATCGAGGAGGATCCCTCAGATGGCAGTGATGCGTCACCGAAGATCCGCGACTCTCGCCGCGGCGGCCCTGACCGCCGCGCTCGCCGCGAGCCTCGTCTCCGCCCTCCCCGCCCAGGCCGCCCCGCAGGGCGCCGTCCAGTACGAGGGCGCCGCGAACGCGGTGGCCGACAGCTACATCGTGACCCTCAAGTCCGGCGCCGCCCGCGCCGGTTCCGCCGAGGGCCGGGCGCTGGCCGCGCGGTACGGCGCCGACATCGAGCGGACGTACGCCAAGGCCCTCAACGGCTACGCGGTCGAGGCCTCGGCCACCGAGGCGAAGCGGTTCGCCGCCGACCCGGCCGTCGCCTCCGTCGTACAGAACCGCACCTTCCGCATCCAGGCGACCCAGCCCAACCCGCCCTCCTGGGGCCTGGACCGCATCGACCAGCGCAACCGCCCGGTCGACAGCTCGTACACCTACCCGGACTCGGCCGGGGCGGGCGTGACCGCGTACGTCATCGACACCGGTGTCCGCATCACGCACGGCGACTTCGGCGGCCGTGCCTCCTACGGCTACGACGCCATCGACAACGACAACACCGCCCAGGACGGCCACGGCCACGGCACGCATGTCGCGGGCACGGTCGCCGGCAACGCCTACGGTGTCGCCAAGAAGGCGAACGTCGTCGGCGTCCGCGTGCTCAACAACTCCGGTCAGGGCACCACCGCCCAGGTCGTCGCCGGCATCGACTGGGTCGCGGGCAACGCGGTCAAGCCGGCCGTCGCCAACATGTCCCTCGGCGGCCCCGGCGACACCGCGATCGACACCGCCGTACGCAACGCCATCGCCTCCGGCATCACCTTCGCGGTCGCGGCGGGCAACGAGTCCACCAACGCCTCCACCCGGTCCCCGGCCCGGGTCGCCGAGGCGATCACGGTCGGCGCCACGACCTCGGGCGACGCCCGCGCGAGCTACTCCAACTACGGCACGGTCCTGGACCTGTTCGCCCCGGGCTCGTCCATCACCTCGGCCTGGCGCACCAGCGACTCGGCCACCAACACCATCTCCGGTACGTCCATGGCGAGCCCGCACGTCGCCGGAGCGGTCGCGCTGTACCTGGCCGACAACCCCTCGGCCACGCCCGCCCAGGTCTCCACGGCACTGACCACCGCCGCGACCCCCGGTGTCGTCACCGGCCCGGGCACCGGCTCGCCCAACCGGCTGCTGTACGTCGGCGGCGGCACGACCACCCCGCCCGGTCCCCGCTTCGAGAACACCGGGGACCACGCGATCGGCGACAACGCCACGGTCGAGTCCCCGGTGACCGTCTCCGGCGTCAGCGGCAACGCGCCCTCCGCCCTCGCGGTCGAGGTGCACATCGTCCACACCTACATCGGCGACCTCCAGGTCCAGTTGGTCGCCCCCGACGGCACGGCGTACACGCTCAAGGGGTACGGCACCGGCGGCAGCGCCGACAACATCGACACCACGTACACGGTGAACGCCTCCTCCGAGCCCGCCAACGGCACCTGGCGGCTGCGGGTCGGCGACAACGCGGCACAGGACGTCGGACGCGTCGACGCGTGGGCGCTCCAGTTCTGATCCGGTTCTGATCGCCTTCTGATGCACCGCCGGCTCCGGCGGTGACCCTCGTCCTCGTGACGGGCTTCGGCCCGCCGCGAGGACGAGGTGCGTTCACGGTCGGCGCTCATGATCGGCGCTCCACCCTCACCGCAACCGCGCTTACCATGCGCCTGTCATACATCCGTTCCGCCGTCGAACGCAGGAGCACGGCTCGTGTCCATACCCCCGCCCCCTGGGGCCCCGCAGCCGCCGGAGGGGCCGTACCAGCACTACGGCCCGCCCTATCGGACGTGGGGGCAGGGCTACAGCCCGTACACCCGCCCCTCGCCGGTCAACGGGGTCGCCATCGCCGCGCTCGTGCTCGGCCTGCTCTGCTTCGTGCCCGCCGCCGGGCTGGTGCTCGGCGTGATCGCGCTGGCGCAGATCAGGAGGAAGGGCCAGAGCGGGAAGGGGATGGCGATCGCCGGGGCGGTCCTGTCGTCCGTGGGGCTCGCCCTGTGGGTGGTGACGCTCGCGACGGGCGCCGCGTCCGGGATCTGGCGGGACGTCAAGGACGGCACGCGCGGCAACGCCTCGTTCTCGCTGGTCGAGGGCGAGTGCTTCGACGTCCCGGGCGACTCGCTGGAGGGCCTCACCTACGACGTCGACCGGGTGTCCTGCGAGGGCGGGCACGACGGCGAGGTCTTCGGCGCCGTCACGATGAGCGGCGGCTCCGCCTTCCCCGGCGACGACGCCGTCACCGAGGCCGCCGACGAGAAGTGCACCCCGCTGGAGGAGAAGTACGTCCGGGACAGCTGGGCGCTGGACGGGGTCGACGTGTACTACTTCGGCCCCACCCGGCAGAGCTGGCGCTGGGGCGACCGCGAGATCGCCTGCATCTTCGGCAACACCGACGACCGCGAGACCCTCACCGGCTCGCTGCGCGTCGACGAGACTAGCCTCGACGCGGACCAACTCGCCTTCCTGGACGCGATGGACGCCGTCGACGCCGTGCTGTGGGAGGAGCCCGAGGAGTACCCCGAGGACGACCTGCGGGCCAACCAGGACTGGGCCCGGGACGTCCACGGCGTCCTCGGTGAGCAGACCGGGGCCCTGCGCGGGCACACCTGGCGGACCGGAGCCGAACAGCCGGTCGCCGCCCTGGTGAAGGAGATGGAAGCGGCGCGCAAGGACTGGGCGAAGGCGGCCGACGCCCGCGACTCGAACACCTTCTACACGTCCTCCGCCAACGGTTACGGGTACGTCGACGGTCCCACCACGGTCACCGCACGCAGGGCCCTGGGCCTGGCCACCACCCCGCCCTCGGACGAGGACTACGGCTCGGGCGGCGACAACCTGAATGTGTAAGGCCTGAATGTACAGGGGCGGCTCAATGTGTAAGAGCGGCTCTATACGGAGAGAAAGTGCCTGCGTAAAGCCCTTCACGGGTACAAGTCATCACATCGAGTGATTCTCTGGCCTTTGCTTGCATGGCGGAACCCACGGTTGCCAGGCTGTTGCTGTCTGTACAACCTGATGGGAGCGGCCAGTGACATTCGGTGAGCAGCCGGCGTACCTGCGCGTCGCCGGGGATCTCCGCAAGAAGATCGTCGACGGTTCGCTGCCACCGCACACCCGCCTTCCGTCCCAGGCCAGGATCCGCGAGGAGTACGGCGTCTCGGACACGGTGGCGCTGGAGGCGCGCAAGGTGCTCATGGCCGAGGGGCTGGTCGAGGGCCGTTCCGGCTCCGGGACCTATGTGCGTGAGCGGCCCGTGCCCCGCCGTGTCGCGCGCTCCGGGTACCGGCCGGTCAACGGCGCCACCCCCTTTCGGCAGGAGCAGGCCGACGGCGAGGCGCGCGGCACCTGGGAGTCCAGCAGCGAACAGGCCGAGGCGAGCGTGGCCGTCGCCGAGCGGCTCGACATCCGGCCCGGCGACCGTGTGATGTGCACCCGGTACGTCTTCCGGGACGCCGGCGAGGTCATGATGCTCTCCACGTCCTGGGAGCCCCTCGCCGTCACCGGCCGCACTCCCGTGATGCTGCCCGAGGAGGGTCCGCTCGGCGGTATGGGCGTAGTCGAGCGCATGGCCGCCATCGACGTGATCGTGGACAACGTCACCGAGGAGGTCGGTGCCCGCCCCGGCCTCGCGGAGGAACTCCTCGCCCTCGGCGGTGTCCCCGGCCATGTCGTGCTGGTCGTCCAGCGCACGTACTACGCCTCGGGCCGCCCGGTGGAGACGGCCGACGTGGTGATCCCGGCCGACCGGTACCGGGTCGCCTACCACCTGCCGGTGAAGTAGGCCGCTTGCCGGTGACGGGGCGTGCGCCTTCGTCCCGGCGGCGCACGCCCTCAAGGCACTTGCCTCGGGCGAAGGCCCAACGGGCGCCCGCGGACGCTGCGTTGGTATCCGGCCGTTCTCGCAGGTCGACATGGCTGCCCGGGGCGCCCCGCTGACCGGATGCGTCGACATGTCCCGGGGGCGCGTTCGGCGATGCACGCCCCCCAATGGGCCGGTCCGTCCTGGCTGGTTGCGTACCTCTTTGTGAAAAGCCGTGTTCGCTGCGTAAAGGTTGGGCGTAGGCTCGGGCATATGCGCATTGCGGTTTCCTTATCGGGTGGGGCGCGGCACTCGTCGCGGACGGGAAGTGGAGGGGCGCGATGAACGACGGCACGATCACTCTTCCCTGGCTCGTCATACGGCAGGACGACAACGGCAACCGCTACCGCGTGGGCCGGTACGCGACCCGGGCCGAGGCCCAGAAGATCGCGGACAGCCTCGACGGTCGCGGCCACAAGCAGCTCTACTGGGTCGAGCGGATAGGCCAGAACGGAACCGGCGCCGTCGACTGATCGCCGGTGCCCGCGCTCCCGTAGGCTCCGGCGCATGACGGAACGGATCGTGGTGGGGGCCGCCCTGATCGAGGGCGGCCGCGTGCTCGCCGCGCGGCGCAGTGCGCCTGCCGAGCTGGCCGGGCGCTGGGAGTTGCCCGGGGGCAAGGTCGAGCCGGGCGAGACGCCGGACGCCGCGCTGGTGCGGGAGCTGCGGGAAGAACTCGGCGTCGACGCCGAGGTCGGTGAGCGCGTACCGGGACAGTGGGCGCTGCGGCCGCCGTACGTGCTGTGGGTGTGGACCGCGCGGTTGCTTCCCGGGTCCGCCGAGCCGAAGCCGCTTCAGGATCATGACGAGCTGCGGTGGCTTTCCCTGCGGGAGCTCTGGGACGTGCGATGGCTGGAGCAGGATGTGGCCGCGGTGCGTGAGGTGGCTGTGCGGTTGGGGCCGGGGAGTGCCTGAGCGTCGGCCAGGAGCCCCGCGCCCCCGAAGGGGGTCGCACTTCCCCCGTTTTTCAACGTCACGTACGCCGTTTGTGCCACAGTGCGCTGCCCGGGGCGGTAATGCCTCCGTGATATCGGGTATGTGCCCATTAACCCCAAGAAACCGGACATGGGTGAGTGGCTGGCCCGGGATGTGATCGGCGTGACCGACGGCGAAGGCGACTGCGCCGGGTGGAGTTTCCCCGCGGACCCGGGGGCCGTGCGGGCGGCGCGGAACGCGGTGCGGCAGCAGCTGGGCGTGTGGGGGCTGGACGGTCTGGCCGACCTCGCGGTCCTGCTGGTCAGTGAGTTGGTGACCAACTCGCTGCGGCACGCCAGCGGCCCGATCGGGGTCCGGCTGGTGCGGCCCGCGGGCCTGGACCGGGTGCTGCTGGTGGAGGTCTCCGACCCGCTGCCGGATCCGCCCCGCGAGCGGGCCGCGCGTCCCGACGACGAGAGTGGCCGCGGACTGCACCTGGTGGCGCACTCCTCCCGCCGGTGGGGCACCCGCCCCGGGGCGGCGGGCAAGACGGTGTGGTTCGAGCTCGGGGTGCCCGAATGAGATCGGAAGGGTGCCCGAATGGGACCGGAGTGGAGGACGAGTCGGGACTGTACGGGTGGGGTCTCGCTGTCCACCGGCTGGTTCAGGCCAGTGGCGGTTGTCGACACGGGTGATTCGACGAGGTGTCCGCTGGTTAGAAGACTGTAGGTGTTGTCACGGTCCGGTCCAAAAACCATCGGGACCGTGCTGTGATCGTGAACACCGTGTTGTGCGGCGCCGTAGTGCTGGATACTGCGGGCAGCCGCCCCCGGTGACCGGTGCCGGACGCGGTGAGCTGGAGGGGACGGTTCGCGTGAGCGAGATACCAGCGAAGGCCACGGAGTCTCAGGACCCGTCGGACGGCGCGAGGACGGAGGCCGAGGGTGATGTCGTGCCAGGGATCCGTCCCGACGACGCGCCGCCCGGGGACGCCATGTGGCAGAGCAGTCCGCCCGGCTCCATCTACGACTACATCAAGGTCGCGTCCTTCTCCATCGGCCCCGACGGGCTGGTGGACCAGTGGAGCCTGCGCGCCGAGCAGCTCTTCGGTATCCGCGCGGACCGTGCCGTCGGCATGGACCCCATCGCGGCGTTCATCGACCCCGATCTGAGGGCGCGCGGCCACCGCAAGATGGCGGAGATCCTCGACGGCCGCGAATGGACCGGCGTGGTCCCCTTCCGGGCTCCGGGCGCGACGGCCGGCGACAGTGGCCGGCAGGGCCTCGCGGAGGTCTACGTCATGCCGACGCGGACCGAGGAGGGGGAGAAGGCCGCGGTCTGCATCGTCGTCGATGTGAGAACTCTGCGAAGCATCGAGACCGACCTGGCCGCCTCGCAGTCCATTTTCGGCCAATCTCCTTTCGGGTTCGTGCTGATCGACCCCGATCTGCGGGTGCGCCGCGCCAACGAGCGGTTCGCCTCGATCTTCGGCGGCACCCCCGACGACCACCGCGGCCGGACCGTCCACGACTACCTGCCGCGTCCGGAGGCCGAGCGGGTCGCCGCGACCCTGCGCCGGGTCCTGGAGACCGGCAACTCCATCACGGACATGCATGTCACGGGCTTCGTGCCGGACTCCGAGGAGCGCCGCCACTGGTCCGTCAACCTCTACCGGGTGCACAGCGGTTCCGGCCGCCCCATCGGCATCGCCTGGCTCGGCCTCGACGTCACCGCCCGTCGCGCCGCCGCCCGCGAGGCCGCCGCCGCCCGGCGCAATCTCGCCCTCCTGAACGAGGCCGGCGCCCGCATCGGCAACTCCCTCGACCTGGAGACCACCGCCCGCGAACTCCTCGACGTCGTCGTCCCCGGCTTCTGCGACCTCGCCACCGTCGACCTCTACCAGGGGCTGCTGGCCGGCGACGAGACCCCGCCGGGCCTCGCCGACGGCAGCGCGGAACTGCGCCGGGTCGCCTTCGCCAGTGCCGTCTCCGACGCGCCCTTCGCCGGCTCGGGCAAGCCGGTCGCGGTCGGCGCGGTCCACCACTACCCCTTCAACTCGCCCTGCGCGGACGCCCTGCGCACGGCCCGCCCCCGGCACATCCCCGGCGAGGAGGGCGGCCTCGTGCAGTCCACCCTCGCCGTGCCGATGGTCGCCCACGACACCGTCGTAGGACTCGCGCAGTTCGCGCGGACCAAGGGCAGTGAGCCGTTCGGGGACCGGGACCAGGCGCTGGCGGTGGAGCTGGCGGCGCGGGCGGCGGTGTGCATCGACAACGCGCGGCTGTACCGGCGGGAGCACGAGCGGGCGCTGATCCTCCAGCGGTCCCTGCTGCCCCCGGGCGACCCGGTGGCCTCGGGCCTGGACATCGCCTGCCGCTATCTGCCGGGCGACTCCTCCGCCGACCGGCCCAGCGAGGTGGGCGGCGACTGGTTCGACGTGATCGAACTGCCCGGCCACCGCACGGCGTTGGTCGTCGGCGATGTGATGGGGCGCGGGCTGCGCGCCGCGGTCGCGATGGGCGAACTCCGGTCCGCCGTGCGCACCCTGGCCCTCCTCGACCTCGAACCGGCCGAGGTGCTCAGCGCGTTGGACGAGATCGCGCGCGGCCTCGGCGCCCCCGGCGGTGTGCAGCAGGCCACCCGTGCGGCCCGCCGCCCGCGCGAGGCCGACCTGTCCGAGGTGTACCTCGCCACCTGTGTGTACGCGGTCTACGACTCGGTGACCAGGCGCTGCACCTTCGCCAACGCCGGCCATCTGCCGCCGGTGCTGGTGGAACCCGGCGAGGACGCCCTCATGCTGGACGTGCCGCCGGGGATGCCGCTCGGCGTCGGCGGGGAGCCCTTCGAGGAGGTCGAGGTCGAACTTCCCGAGGGCGCTCTGCTCGCGCTCTACACGGATGGACTGGTCGAAAGCCGCGATCACCCCCTCGACGAGGGCCTCCAGGCGTTCGTCGGCGCGCTCACCGACCCCTCCCGCCCCCTGGAGGACGTCTGCGACCACGTCCTCAACACCCTCGACACCCACCACGGCGAGGACGACATCGCCCTGCTCATGGCGCGGGTCCAGGGCCTGCCCGCCGACTCGGTCGGCGACTGGACCCTGCCGCGCGAGCCGCGCAGCGTGGGCCGGGCCCGTGAATACGCGCGCGGCCAGCTGATCAGCTGGGGCCTGGAACCCCTCGTCGACACCACCGAGTTGCTGGTCAGCGAGCTGGTGACGAATGCCCTGCGGTACGGCGAGGGCGACATACGCCTGCGGCTCCTGCTGGACCGCACCCTGGTCTGCGAGGTCTGGGACTCCGGCCTGGTCCAGCCGCGCCGCCGCCGCGCCCGCGACACGGACGAGGGCGGCCGCGGCCTGCAACTCGTCGGTCTGCTCAGCGCGGCCTGGGGCTCCCGCCGGACGCCTCGCGGCAAGACGGTGTGGTTCGAACTCCCGCTCCCGGACGGCGAGAACGGCCTGGCGGATCCGGCGGAGGCGCTGCTCAGCCTGTTCTGACGCCTCACGCGATCCCGCGGCGGGCGCGGGTGCGCGGCCCGCCGAAGCTCGCGGGCACTCCGCCGTCCTCGTCGCCGTCGCCGCCCAGCAGGATCCCGCCGAGGACCGCCCCCGCGACCCCGCTCGCGTGCCCGGCGGCCCCGGCGAGCGGGTTGCCGTACACCCGTACGTCCTGCTCGGCCAGGTCGCGGGCCTCCCGGGCCAGGGTGTCCGCGGCCACGTACGCGTCGTCGGCGAGCAGCCGTCGCGCCCGCGCCAGCCGCTCGCGGGCCTCGCCGCCCACCGCACCCCGGTGCGTCTCGACGAAGCCGTCCGCCAGGTCGGTCGAGGAACGGGCGACGAGCGCCCCGGCCGCCGACGCCACCCCCGCCCGCCCCGCGTCCAGCGGTGTGAGCGCCTCGACGATCCGGCGCAGCGCGTCGAGCGGGTCGTACGGCCCGGCGGCCACCTCTTCCCGTACGGCGGTCAGGACCGCGTCGGCGTGCCGGACGCGCGCGTGCAGCTCGCCGGCGGGGACGCCCCCCGTCGTGCTGAGCCCCCGCACCTGGGTCAGTGCCGCCTCCGCGCCGGTCAGCGCGGCCGGCACCAGTCTCGTGGCCGCGTCCAGCCCCTCGGCGAGCCGGTCGATCCCGGCGACGAACACGGCGGCCTGGGCCACGGCCGCCTCGGCGGCGCGGAGGTCACGGGCCGCGTGTTCCGGTTCGCCGCGGTCGGTCGCCTGGCGGGCCTGGTTGAGGTGGACGGTGGCGAACACCAGGCGGTCCTTGGCCTGTTCGGCACAGCCCGTGACCGGGGCGGACGCGGAGGGCGGGTACCGCTCGGCGAGGCCGGTGAGGGTCGTCTCGGCGGCCGCCGTGCGCCCGGCGAGCTCCCGGAACCGGGTCTCGGCGACCTGGAGGGCCGCACCGGCCTCCCGTTCCAGGGCGCGGAGCTGGTCGAACGCGGGCGCCGCCGCGTCCAGGCGGCGCCCCGCCTCCTGGCACCGGCCCACGATCCCGGCGAGCACCTGCCGCCGGGAGGCCTCGTCCGCCGGGACGCCCTCGTCGTAGCGCTGCCGCATCCGGAAGGCGGCGGCAAGCTCTGTCTCCGCGTCCCGCACGGCCGCGGTGAAGGGGGCGACGGCCTCCTCGCCGAACCGGGCCGCGACGAAGCCGAGTTCCGCGCGGCTGGTGCGGATCCAGTCGTCGGCCTCGGCCGGCAGGGCGCGCGCGTCCTCGTCGAGGCCGGTCGGCGGCGGGGCGGGGGAGTGGGCGGCGGGGCCGGGGGTGGTGCGGGTCCTGGCCCGCCGGGTGCGTCGCAGGTAGGCGTATCCGGCGAGCGCGCCGACCGCTCCGGCCACGACGAGCGGCAGCACGAGGTCGGCGGCCGAGGACTCGTCCTCCTCCGGCGCGGCGGCCGCCACCCGGGCATCGCCGCTTCTCGCAACCGGAACATCCGTGCTGATCGTCATCCCCGGCAACACCAGCCACACGACCCCGGCCAACCCGCCCACCACGGCATGCGCCACCCGCACGGATATGTGCGCGGCAGCACGCCGCGGTCGGCCTCGGATCAACGATGACGTCACCTTTCGGAGCGTATGAGCAGGAATGCGGCCACGCGACCGGGACGGGGTACGCGGGGTACGGGGCCCGAAGGGGGAGGGGAAACGCGTGACACAGCGACCTGGGGGGACGGGCACGGGCATGGACACGGATCCGAAGGAGCCGGACGACGGTGCGAAACCCGCGGACGCGGCCGGAGAGGACGCCCCGCCGGGGCCGCCCGCGGCCGACGACGAAGGCCGCACAGGGGCTGCCGGTCGGAGACGACCGTGGGTGCGCAGAACGCGCCGCACCGTCCTGGCCGTCGTACTGATCGTCCTCCTCCCGGTCCTCGCCTCCCAGATCGCCCTCCGCGTCAACTACACGGGCGACCCGGCGGACGGCACGTACACCAGGAACAAGGACGCGATCTGGCTCGGCCACGCCTGGGTCGACGGCCGCAAGAAGGACGCCGACGTCACCGCCCTCGCCCAGGAACTCGCCACGACCGGCATCCGCGACCTGTACGTCCACTCGGGCCCCCTGGAGCACAACGGGACACTCCCCGAGTCGGCCTACCCGCGCGCCCGTTGGTTCATCGACGCCGTGCACCGCGCGGCACCGGACATCCGCGTCCAGGCCTGGCTCGGAGACGTCCTCGCGACGGAGAGCCCCGACGGCATGCGTCTGGAACGCCCCGAGACCCGCGCGGCGATCGTCACCTCCACCCGCCAGATCCTCGCCACCGGCTACGACGGCGTCCACTTCGACCTGGAGCCCCTGCACTCCGACGACGGCGATTACCTGACCCTCCTGGACGACCTGCGCGCCGTCACCCGCGCCCAGGACGCGCAGCTGTCGATCGCCGCCCACCAGATCGACCCGCTCCCGGGCTTCCACTCCTTCTGGGGCACGGTCGCCGGACACCCGAAGTGGTGGTCGCAGAAGTTCTTCGGCCAGGTCGCCCGCCGCGTCGACCAGATCGCGGTGATGTCGTACGACACGATGCAGCCGCTGGAGAGCACGTACGGGGGGTACGTGGCCCAGCAGACCTCACTCGCCCTGGAGGTGACCCCGCAGTCCACGGACCTCCTGATGGGCATGCCCTTCTACCACGAGAACCGGTTCGGCCACTGGAATCACGCGGAGACGGTGGCCGCGGCGGTACGCGGCGCGCGTCTCGGCCTCTCCCGCACTGACCCGGACCGGGCCAACTTCGGAGTCGCCGCGTACGTGGACTTCGCGGCCACGGAGTCGGACTGGGCGGCGTATCGGGACGGCTGGGTGCGGTAGGGCACCGTTTGGTGAACAGCGCGTGGCCCAGCCGTCATCCGGGCTTCGCCTGTGGGGGCCCTTCCGTTAGTTGTGGACGAGCTGTGTGCCACCTACGGTCCACGAATGCGAGCGTTACTCACCAGCAAGGCTGCCCGGCGCGCGCTGCGCCCGATAGCCGACCTCATCGATCAGCGCATCGAGCGCCATGTCCGCCGTGTCGTCGGGACCACCGGGAACACCGGAACCACCGGGAGCAGCTCCGCCGCGCCGGATGTGGCGGCGCAGGAGGAACTGAAGAAGCTGCGGGCCCGCCAGCGCCCCCTGGAGCTGTTCTTCGACGGCACCGGACGCGGCGCGTCCCGGCTTCCGTCCGGGCCCCACCTCAACCGCACGATCACCGAACTGGCCGAGGTGACCGGCGACCGGGACGGCGCCGAGCGCAATGTCGCCCAGGCGTTCCGGCTGCTCATCGCGATGGAGGCGCTCGGCGTCGGCCGGATCGCCGGCGGCACGATGAACATCGTCGGCAAGCTGTCCGCCGTCCCGCTCCTCGACCCGCCGAACGACGAGGTCCTGGAGATCGGCACCCTGTACGGCATGTTCGGCGCGTCCCTGATCAGGATGCTGGAGCGTGCCGGACGCGCGCCCAGCCTGACCATCGTCGACCCGCTCGCCGGGACGCAGTTGCAGCCCGGCGCCACCATGGGCGACGACGCCTCCGGCACCCCGGTGAACGGGGCGGCGGTGCGCACCAACCTCGCCCTGGCGGGCCCGGCCGGTGCCGCGACCCGTATCCAGCAGGGCTTCTCCGAGGACCCCGAGGTGCGCGCCCTGGTCTCCGACCGGTCCTACGGCGTGGTCATCGTGGACGGCGACCACTCCGCCGCCGGTGTCGCCGCCGACCTGGAGTGGGCCGAGCAGATCGTCGCGCCCGGCGGCATCGTGGTCCTGGACGACTTCGGGCACCCCAAGTGGCCGGGGATCAAGGAGGCGTTCGAGAAGCACATGGCCACCGACACCCGGTTCACCTTCCTCGGCCAGGTGGCGCACTCGGGGTACCTGAGGGCCGCCTCAGCCTGACGAACCCCGTCGCATGATCTTGTCGCCGAGCCAGACGAGCGGGTCGTACTTGCGGTCCACGGCCCGCTCCTTCAACGGGATCAGCGCGTTGTCGGTGATCTTGATGCCCTCGGGGCACACCTCGGTACAGCACTTGGTGATGTTGCAGTAGCCGAGACCGTGCTCGTCCTGCGCCGTCTTCTTGCGGTCGAGCCCGCTCTCCCCGGCCGCGTCCAGCGGGTGCATGTCCAGCTCCGCCACCCGCATCAGGAAACGCGGCCCGGAGAAGGCCGGCTTGTTCTCCTCGTGGTCCCGCACCACATGGCAGGTGTCCTGGCACAGGAAGCACTCGATGCACTTGCGGAACTCCTGCGACCGGTCCACGTCCTCCTGCATCATCCGGTACTCACCGGGACCCAGCTTCTCCGGCGGCACGAACGCCGGCACCTCGCGCGCCTTCGTGTAGTTGAAGCCGACGTCCGTGACGAGATCGCGTACGACGGGGAAGGCGCGCAGGGGAGTGACGGTGATGGTCTCCTCGCGGGTGAACACCGACATCCGGGTCATGCACATCAGCCGGGGCCGTCCGTTGATCTCGGCGGAGCACGAACCGCACTTGCCCGCCTTGCAGTTCCAGCGGACGGCGAGGTCGGGGGCCTGGGTGGCCTGGAGGCGGTGGATGATGTCGAGGACCACCTCGCCGTCGTTCACCGCGACCTCGAAGTCCTTGAGGCCGCCGCCCTCCACGTCCCCCCGCCACACCTTGAAGTGGGCGTCGTAGCTGCTCATTCGTACAGCTCCTCTTCGGCGAGGTACTTGACCAGCTCCTCCTTGTCGAAGAGGGCGAGCAGGTCGGGGCGGACGGGTTCGGTGGTCTCACGGCCGAGGTCGATCTGACCGCGGACCGGGTCGGTGGCCGCCAGCCCGCCCGTGGGATCGGTCAGCCGGCACAGCAGGTTGACGCGGCGCCAGTCGCGGTCCATCGTCGGGTGGTCCTCGCGGGTGTGGCCGCCGCGCGACTCGGTGCGCTCCAGCGCGGCCCGGGCCACGCACTCGCTGACCAGGAGCATGTTCCTGAGGTCCAGGGCCAGATGCCAGCCGGGGTTGAACTGGCGGTGCCCCTCGACGCCGGCCCGCCGGGCCCGTACGCGCAGGTCGGCGAGCTTCTCCAGGGCCTGTTCCATCTCCGCCTCCCGGCGGATGATGCCGACCAGGTCGTTCATCGTCTGCTGGAGTTCCTGGTGGAGGGTGTACGGGTTCTCCGGCGGACCCTCGGCGGGTTCCGGGCCTTCCGCCGAGAACGGTCGCAAGGCTTCCGCCGCCGCCGCGTCGACCTGGGTGTCGTCCACGGAGGGGCGACCGCCCTCCAGGTGCGTCGCGTACTCGGCCGCGTGCCAGCCCGCCCGGCGCCCGAACACCAGCAGGTCGGAGAGCGAGTTGCCGCCGAGCCGGTTCGAGCCGTGCATGCCGCCGGCCACCTCGCCGGCCGCGAACAGCCCGGGCACCCCGCGCGCGGCGGCCGTGTCGGACTCGACCGCGATACCGCCCATCACGTAGTGACAGGTCGGCCCGACCTCCATCGGCTCCGCGGTGATGTCGACGTCCGCCAGCTCCTTGAACTGGTGGTACATGGACGGCAGCCGGCGCCGGATGACCTCCGCCGGCATCCGCGTCGACACGTCCAGGAACACCCCGCCGTGCGGGGAACCGCGGCCCGCCTTCACCTCCGCGTTGATGGCCCTGGCCACCTCGTCGCGGGGGAGCAGCTCGGGGGGACGCCGGTTGTGGTCCGGGTCCTCGTACCAGCGGTCGCCCTCGTCCTCCGACTCGGCGTACTTCTCCTTGAAGACGTCGGGGACGTAGTCGAACATGAACCGCTTGCCCTCGGAGTTCCGGAGCACCCCGCCGTCGCCGCGCACCGACTCCGTGACGAGGATGCCCTTCACCGACGGCGGCCAGACCATGCCCGTCGGATGGAACTGCACGAACTCCATGTTCAGCAGGGGAGCCCCCGCGAGCAGCGCCAGCGCGTGTCCGTCGCCGGTGTACTCCCACGAGTTCGACGTCACCTTGAAGGACTTGCCGATCCCGCCGGTCGCGATCACCACGGACGGGGCGTCCAGGACGAAGAAGCGGCCGGTCTCACGGTCGTAGGCGAAGACGCCGGACACGCGTGAGCCGTCCTTGAGGATCCGGGTGACCGTGCACTCCTGGAAGACCTTCAGGCGGGACTCGTAGTCGCCCGTCTCCTGGTGGTCCTGCTGTTGCAGCGAGACGATCTTCTGCTGGAGCGTGCGGATGAGTTCGAGTCCGGTCCGGTCGCCGACGTGGGCGAGGCGCGGGTACTCGTGGCCGCCGAAGTTGCGCTGCGAGATCCGGCCGTCCTTCGTACGGTCGAAGAGGGCGCCCCAGGTCTCCAGCTCCCACACCCGCTGCGGGGCCTCCTGGGCGTGCAGTTCGGCCATCCGCCACTGGTTGAGGAACTTGCCGCCGCGCATGGTGTCGCGGAAGTGGACCTGCCAGTTGTCCCCGGAGTTCACATTGCCCATCGCGGCCGCGATGCCGCCCTCGGCCATCACCGTGTGCGCCTTGCCGAACAGCGACTTGCAGATCACCGCCGTACGGGCACCGCGCTCGCGGGCCTCGATGGCGGCCCTGAGTCCGGCGCCTCCCGCGCCGACCACGACGACGTCCCACTGCTGCCGGTCGACCACGGACATCAGAACAACCTCGGATCGTCGAAGGCGCCGGAGGCGACCAGGTACACGTAGAAGTCGGCGAGCGCCACGCTCACCAACGAGGCCCAGGCGAGCGCCATATGACGGGCGTTCAGTTTCCCGACGAACTGCCAGGCCTTGTACCGCACGGGATGCTTGGAGAAGTGCTTCAGCTTCCCGCCGACGATGTGCCGGCAGGAGTGGCAGGACAGGGTGTACGCCCAGATCAGCACGATGTTGGCCAGGAAGACCAGGGTGCCGAGGCCCATGTGGCCCCATGCGTAGTGCTCGTCGCGGAAGGCGAGCACGGTGTCGTAGGTCAGGATCCCGGCGACGCCGATCGCGGCGTAGAAGAAGTACCGGTGGATGTTCTGGAGCACCAGCGGGAAGCGGGTCTCGCCCGTGTACTTCTTGTGCGGCTCGGCCACCGCGCAGGCCGGGGGCGAGGCCCAGAAGCCCCGGTAGTAGGCCTTGCGGTAGTAGTAGCAGGTCAGCCGGAAGCCGAGCGGGAAGATCAGGATGATGATCGCGGGGGAGATGCCCCACCAGCTCCCGAAGATCTCCCAGTTGGGCCCGTGCCGCATCGGCTCGCAGCGCTCGGCCAGGCACGGGGAGTAGAACGGCGACACATAGGGGGCCGCGTAGTAGTCGGTGTCGGCGAAGGCCCGCCACGTCGAGTACACGATGAAGGCGAGCAGCACGGCGGCCGTGGCGGCCGGCGCCAGCCACCAGCGGTCGGTGCGCAGGTGCGGGGCGTCGATCGCGGCGCGCGTACCGGTCCGTACGCCGCCGCGCGATGGATGGGGGTCTTCGGTGGCTGGAGGTTCCGTACCAGTGGCCAATTCATGACTCCGGTCGGGTCGGGACTCCGGACGGCTTTACGGAGCGCGGCGGTCCCGGGCGCCGAGTCCCTCGTCGTCCGAGTCCGTCCACAGGGTGTTGTCGTACGGGGTGTCGGAAATCGATACGAGTTCGGGGCGCCGGGGTTTGGCGGGCCCGGCGTCGGCCTCGCGCAGCAGCGCGAGGCTCTCGCGCAGGCGGTCGGCGTCCATGCGGACGCGGCGCATCTCCAGGCCGCCGCTGCCCAGCTGCTGTTCCAGGCGTTTGACGGATCGCAGCAGTTCGTCGAGTGAGCGTTGGGCTGACGTCAGTTCGTCGTGCACGGACATGACGTGACCTCACTTCCGTGGGCGGCGTCGCCCTGGGCGGGAACGGTCATGCGCCTGCGAGTGTTGCGCGTCACACCTGCCGGTGGGAAGGGACGTGCACGGATTGGCGGATCGTGAGCCTCCGTGCGCCGCCCCCGTGTGCCGGGCGTTGCGCCGCACGGGTGGGCTTGCGGGCCCTTCTCGTCGTGTTGCCGACGCCTGCCGAACCCTTTCCTCTTCAGTGGCCGCATACATCTGATCAGCTCCATATACCCCCAAACGTGATCATAACTCCCGCTCGCGCAGGCGGCAGCCCCTGGAGGTAGCAGAGATGTCCCACGACGGCGTCACACTGCGCGCGATCATGCGCTCGGTCGCCTTCCTGACCGCGGGCGCGCTCGCGGTACCGGCGGTCACCGGCTGCGGATCCGAGGACCCGGCGGGCAAGCCCCTCGCGGGCCAGGACATCGCGCCCGCGGCCCGCGCCCTGGTCGCCGACGGCGGCACGCTGCGCTGGGCGGTGGACGCCGTACCGGAGACGCTGAACACGTTCCAGGCGGACGCGGACGCGGCGACCAACCGGATCGCGCAGGCGGTACTGCCGTCGATGTACCGGCTGGACGGGAACGGCCGGCCGCAGCGCAACCCCGACTACCTGGAGTCGGCGAAGGTCGTCGAGACCGAGCCGAAGCAGGTCGTGCTGTACAAGCTGAACCAGCAGGCCGTGTGGAGCGACGGCCGGGAGATCGGCGCCGCCGACTTCGCCGCCCAGTGGCGTGCCCTGTCCGGCAAGGACACCGCGTACTGGACCGCCCGCAACGCCGGCTACGACCGCATCGAGCGGATCGAGCGCGGCGCGAACGACCTGGAGGTCCGGGTCACCTTCCAGCGGCCGTACGCGGACTGGCGGTCGCTGTTCTCGCCGCTGTACCCGAAGGACGTCATGGGCACCCCGGACTCCTTCAACGACTCGGCCAGGAAGAAGCTGAAGGTCACCGCCGGGCCGTTCGCCGTGACGAAGGTCGACCACAAGGGCGACGAGGTCGTCCTCACCCGCAACCCGCGCTGGTGGGGACGCCCGGCGAAACTGTCCGAGATCGTGCTGCGTGCCGTACCGCGCGAGAAGCGGGCCGACGCGCTGGCCGCCGGGAGGATCGACCTGGCCGAGATCGACCCCGAGGCCGCCGGGCGCGTCACCCTCGCCGACCGGGCCAAGGGCACGGCCACCCCGCTCCAGGGACCGAACGCCGCCGCGGCCCTGCGCTCCTGGGCCGTCGCCAACGGCTCCGACGAGGACGCCGCCGACGAGGAGATCACCGCGCGCGAGCGCCGGCACCGGGCGGTCGTCCGGTACGAGCGTCAGCAGCGGGCCCTCGGCGGTTTCGAGGTCCGCAAGTCCCTGGAGCCCGCCTACACCCAGCTCGCCCTCAACGGCGCCGACGGTCCGCTCGCCGACGAGCGGGTGCGCCGGGCCGTGGCCCGGGCCCTGGACCGCAAGGAACTGGCCAAGGCCGTCCTCAAGCCGCTCGGTCTGCCCGCCGTGCCCGTCGGCAGCCACCTCGCCCTGTCCGGCCAGGCCGCCTATGCCGACAACAGCGGAGCTCTCGGCGGCCAGGACACCGCGGAGGCGCGGGCGCTGCTCGCGGACGCCGGATGGGTGCTCGGCGGTCCGATCGAGGAGAAGAAGGAGAAGGAGAAGAGGAAGGGGGAGAAGGCGGCCGGCGGGGAGGGCAAGAAGGCCGAAAAGGACTCCCCCGACGGTGACGAGGGGACGTACATCGTCGGCGAGGACGACAAGGCGGGGGACGAGGACAAGGGCAAGGGCGAGAGCGGCGGTACGCATCTCGCCCAGGACGGCAAGCAGTACGCGAACAAGCTGAAGCAGGGCGGGGCCCCCGGGGCCTACGCCCCCAAGGGCACCGCCGCCCCCGCCGGTGCCGCGGCCGGGCCGCTCGCCAAGGACGGCAAGCCGCTCACGCTCCGCTTCGTGCTCCCTTCGGGCCCGGGCTCCCGGAGCCTGAACACGGTTGCCGACCGCATCACCCGCATGCTGCGCAAGGTCGGCATCCGCACCGAGATCTCCAAGGTCAAGGACGAGAGCTACTTCAAGGACCACATCGCCTCCGGCCAGTACGACCTCGCCCTGTACTCCTGGCCCGCCTCCGCGTTCCCCGCGACCGACGCCCGTCCGATCTTCGCCAAGCCGGTGCCGGCCGCCGACGGTTCCCTGAACGTCGAGCAGAACTACACCCGGGTCGGCACCGACCAGGTCGACCAGCTCTTCGACCAGGCCGTCGCCACGCTCGACGAGGGGGAGAGCCGGGGGCTCATCCGCAAGGCCGACGCCCGTATCTGGGCCGCCGCCGGGTCCATCCCCCTCTACCAGCGCCCCCAGCTCACCGCCGTCCGCAAGGACCTCGTCAACGCGGGCGCCTTCGGCTTCCGGACCCCCGTCTACGAGGACATGGGCTACCTGAAGAAGGGGGCGAAGCCGGCGCCCGGCGCGTCCGCGTCCGTCTCCACCTCGGACGGCTGACCAGGGCCGTTGCCGTCCCGGTGCAAGGCTGTGGCCGGACCCCGACTGAAAATGCTTGCCGACGACGCCCGGTGGCCTCACCATGAACCTGACAGTGATCATGGTGTGGGCGCCGGGCGCGGCCGTGCCACGGGGGAAGGAAGCCGACGTATGCGCGGCACGGCACAGCGGGCATGGGTGGCGGGACTCGCCACGGCGGCCCTGGCGGCGGGGCTGACCGCCTGTTCCGGTGGCTCCGGTGAGAAGGACGAGCGGGTGCAGGCCTGCACGGACGGGACGTACGCCTGGTCGGGCGTCCAGCGGTCGGAGAAGCTCGTCGAACTCGCGGACCCCATCAGCTTCGAGAAGGCCACCTCGTCCTACTCGGCCGAGCTCAAGCCCGTCGACGACACCGTCCACCGGGTCACGGTGAGCACCGCGCCCGAGGGTGTCGGCGCGGCCGGTGTGATCAAGGCCCTGGGCAGGCACCTCAAGATCGAGGAGCCGCTCGCGGGGCCGTCCGAGACCTGGACGCCCGAGGAGCAGGGGCACTACTACGAGGCGGCGGCCGGCGACTACAAGGGGGACTACTACTCCTGGGGCTCGATCCGGCTGGTCGACGCCGACTTCACGTACACCTGCGGGAGCGGCGACCCGGTCAAGGGGCACGTCGCGACCTGGGAAGGGACCGGCACCGGTTTCCTGCCCTGCGCCTCGGATCCCTTGGACAGCCAGGCAGCCCGCACAGCAGCCCTCCAGACCTGCCCCGCGGGATCCCCGGCGGCGAAGGACGCCTGATCGGAGCCCCTGGGGGCGCTGCCCCGCCGCCCCCGGAGGCCGCCTCTGCCACGGCCCCGTACCATGGGGTGAGGCCGTGGCATGTTCCGCCCGGCAGGGTCCGCGTACCGAGACGTACGCAGCAGGGCCGTCCTCACACTCCGGGAGAACGCCGCAATATGGCCACGCGCCACGACATCCGCAACGTCGCCATCGTCGCCCACGTCGACCACGGGAAGACGACCCTTGTCGACGCCATGCTGAAGCAGGCCGGTGCCTTCGCGGCCCACGCCGCAGAGTCGCTCGACGACCGAATGATGGACTCGAATGACCTGGAGCGTGAGAAGGGCATCACGATCCTGGCCAAGAACACGGCCGTGAAGTACCACCCCAAGGACGGCGGCGAAGTCGTCACGATCAACATCATCGACACCCCCGGCCACGCCGACTTCGGCGGCGAGGTCGAGCGCGGTCTGTCGATGGTGGACGCGGTCGTGCTGCTGGTCGACGCCTCCGAGGGCCCGCTGCCGCAGACCCGTTTCGTGCTGCGCAAGGCGCTCCAGGCCCGCCTGCCCGTCATCCTGTGCATCAACAAGACGGACCGCCCCGACTCGCGCATCGACGAGGTCGTGAACGAGGCGTACGACCTCTTCCTCGACCTCGACGCCGACGAGGACCAGATCGAGTTCCCCATCGTCTACGCCTGTGCGCGTGACGGTGTGGCCTCGCTGACCAAGCCGGAGGACGGCACCGTCCCGGCCGACAGCGACAGCCTGGAGCCGTTCTTCACCACGATCCTGTCCCACGTCCCGGCTCCGGAGTACGACGAGGCGGCCCCGCTCCAGGCGCACGTCACGAACCTGGACGCCGACAACTTCCTCGGCCGTATCGCGCTGCTCCGGGTCGAGCAGGGCGAGCTGCGCAAGGGCCAGACCGTCACCTGGATCAAGCGTGACGGCACGATGTCCAACGTCCGTATCACCGAGCTGCTGATGACCGAGGCGCTCACCCGCAAGCCCGCCGAGATGGCGGGCCCCGGCGACATCTGCGCCGTCGCCGGTATCCCGGACATCATGATCGGCGAGACCCTCGCCGACCCCGAGAACCCGATCCCGCTGCCGCTCATCACG
This sequence comes from Streptomyces lincolnensis, assembly GCF_001685355.1. Taxonomy (GTDB): domain Bacteria; phylum Actinomycetota; class Actinomycetes; order Streptomycetales; family Streptomycetaceae; genus Streptomyces; species Streptomyces lincolnensis. Next base: position 6,545,173 of record NZ_CP016438.1, read on the forward strand.
GTCGACGAGCCGGCCATCTCGATGACCATCGGTACGAACACCTCGCCGCTGGTCGGCCGCGGTGGCACCGGCAAGGGCGCGGAGAACAAGGCCGCGGTCAAGGACCGCAAGGTCACGGCCCGTCAGGTCAAGGACCGCCTCGACCGTGAGCTCGTCGGCAACGTCTCGCTGCGGGTGCTCGACACCGAGCGCCCGGACGCCTGGGAGGTCCAGGGCCGTGGCGAGCTGGCGCTCGCCATCCTGGTCGAGCAGATGCGCCGCGAGGGCTTCGAGCTGACCATCGGCAAGCCGCAGGTCGTCACCAAGGACGTCGACGGCAAGGTCTACGAGCCCGTCGAGCGCATGACCATCGACGTGCCCGAGGAGCACATGGGCGCGGTCACGCAGCTCATGGGTGTCCGCAAGGGCCGTATGGACAACATGTCGAACCACGGCTCCGGCTGGGTGCGCATGGAGTTCGTCGTGCCGTCCCGCGGTCTCATCGGCTTCCGGACCGAGTTCCTGACCGGCACGCGTGGCACCGGCATCGCGCACTCCATCCACGAGGGCCACGAGCCGTGGTTCGGCACGCTGACGACCCGTAACAACGGCTCGCTGGTCGCCGACCGTGCCGGTGCCGTCACCGCCTTCGCGATGACGAACCTCCAGGAGCGCGGTGTGCTGTTCGTGGACCCGGGCACCGAGGTGTACGAGGGCATGATCGTCGGTGAGAACTCGCGCTCCGACGACATGGACGTGAACATCACCAAGGAGAAGAAGCTCACGAACATGCGGTCGTCCTCGGCCGACTCCTTCGAGGCGATCGTCCCGCCGCGCAAGCTCTCCCTGGAGCAGTCCCTGGAGTTCTGCCGCGACGACGAGTGCGTGGAGGTCACCCCGGAGTCCGTGCGGATCCGCAAGGTGAACCTGGACGCCCGCGAGCGCGCCCGCGCCGCGAGCCGCGCCAAGCACGGCTGATCCCGGCACCCGCCGGGCCACCGGGCACCCCCGCCGTCACGGCGGGGGTGCCCGTCGCCGTCGTGGGCGACATGCGGGCGACATAGGGAAAACCCTTCAATTGCCTTCGCGACCCCGCACAGGCGTGCTGTGCGCACTACCCTGCTGCGGGAGTGGCTTGTCCGACGGCTGTGCGGCGTGTGTTCGCGAGCTGTGCCGTCGTCGACGGGGCGCGCGCCCCTCGAAATCGACGAACGGCCTTGCCACCGCAGCCTGTTGAGAAATCGTCACGCAGTGCCACCGTCACCGGTGCAGTGCGCGGGCGTGCCGGGCGGAGTGAGTACGGCCGCCACGGTATGCGCAACCGATTTTCTCCCTCCCTTTCGTCCGGAATGCGGACACGTGATGTCGATAGATATGTAACAAGTCCGTTTCGCGGGGATCTTTCGGCAAACCGTTTGTCCGGATTTTGGAAGAAGTAGGCGGCAGGTGTGATCGAACCGAGACCTTAGGGGTGTGGTTCGGTCATGGTGCATGGCAGATAGTTAGGCGCGTAGAGCTCGGATCAACGGGGCGTTCGCTGTCAGGCGGCGACGACTCGCGAGCACGGGGGGCACCTGAACTTTTCCGGCCACCGGCGACGGGCGGTGGACGGTTGTGTGTCATGTGCTCCCCTTTGCGGTGAACCAATGGACTCATGAGGAGGAACCCATGCGCGGTGCCAAGAGCGCCAAGTGGGTCGCGATAGCGGCGGTTGTGGCTCTGGGCGCGACCGCTTGCGGCGGGGGAAGCAGCGACAGCGGCGATGACAGCAAGGCCGCGATCGACCCGAACGGCAAGTTCTCGATCGAGGTCGGCGAACCGCAGAACCCGCTGCAGCCGGCGAACACCATGGAGTCCAACGGCAGCATCGTGACGCGCGCCCTGTTCACCGGGCTCGTCGACTACGACTCGAGCGGCAAGATCGTCTACATGAACGCGCAGTCGGTGGACTCCACCGACAACAAGACGTTCACGGTCAAGCTGAAGCCCGGCTGGAAGTTCCACGACGGCACCCCCGTGACCGCCGAGTCCTACGTCAAGGCGTGGAACTGGGCCGCTGCCCCGGCCAACAAGCAGACCAACAGCTTCTGGTTCTCGGACATCCAGGGCTACGCCGACGTCGCGCCCGAGAAGGGCAAGCCGAAGGCCACCGAGATGTCCGGCCTGAAGGTCGTCGACGACAGCACCTTCACCATCACCCTCACCAGCCCGATCCCGTACTTCGTGTACAAGCTGGGCTACGAGGTCTTCTCGCCGCTGCCGGAGTCCTTCTACAAGGACCCGAAGGCCGCGGGCGAGAAGCCGGTCGGCAACGGCCCCTACAAGTTCGTCAGCTGGGACCACAAGAAGTCCATCGAGGTCGCCCGCAACGACGACTACCAGGGCTCGAACAAGGCCAAGAACGGTGGTGTGATCTTCAAGAACTACACCAACCTGGAGACGGCCTACGAGGACCTGAAGTCCGGCAACGTCGACGTCCTGCGCCAGCTCGCCCCGCGTGACCTGCCCGTCTACAAGGCGGACCTCGGTGACCGCGCGGTGGACCAGGCCTACTCCGCGGTGCAGACGATCGCCCCGGCCTTCTACACCAAGCAGTGGAAGGGCATCGACCCGAAGGTCCTCCAGGGCCTGTCGATGGCGATCGACCGGAACACCATCACGAAGACCGTGCTCCAGAACACCCGTGAGCCCGCCACCGGCTGGGTCGCCAAGGGCGTTCTCGGCTACCAGCCGAGCCTGGGCACCGACATCTTCACGTACGACCCGGCCAAGGCCAAGAAGCTCATCCAGGAGGGTGGCGGCGTCCCGGGCAACAAGATCTCCATCCAGTTCAACGCGGACGGCGGTCACAAGGAGTGGGTGGAGGCCGTCTGCGGCTCCATCACCAAGGCCACCGGCGTCGCCTGCACCGGCGACTCCAAGGCCGACTTCCAGGCCGACCTCCAGGCGCGTGACGCGCAGGAGGTCAAGTCGATGTACCGCTCCGGCTGGGTGCTCGACTACCCGTTCAACGCCAACTTCCTCCGCGACCTGTTCGGCACCAAGTCCTCGGGCAACCAGAGTGGTTTCTCCAACAAGGAGATCGACACTCTGATCACCCAGGCCGACGGCGCCAAGACGCAGGAGGAGTCGGAGAAGCTGTACCAGGAGCTGGAGAAGAAGCTCCCCGAGTACATGCCGAGCATTCCGCTCTGGTACTACAAGGTCAACGCGGGCTACTCGGAGAAGGTCACCGGCGTCAAGTACGCCCAGGACGGTGACCCGATCCTGACCGGCGTTCAGGTCAAGAAGTAACCGCTACGGACCGTTGTCCCGGGCGCGGCGCGACCGCGCCCGGGGAACGGCAGCGGCCGGGGGGCCCTTTCCACCGCATCTTCAGGTGATGCGCGGGGAAAGGGCCCGTCGGCTGCCGCCGTGACTGACATGGAGGCACGATGGGGCGCTACGTCGCACGACGACTGCTCCAGATGATCCCGGTGTTCATCGGGACAACCCTGCTGATCTTCCTCATGGTCTACGCCCTGCCCGGTGACCCCGTGCGCGGCCTCTTCGGCGACAAGGCCGGCAGCCCGCAGGTCATCGCGGCGCTGAGACATGAGTACGGCCTGGACCAGCCGATCCTGGTGCAGTACTGGAACTACATGAAGGACATGATCCTTCATGGCGACTTCGGCACACAGATCGCCAGTGGACGCCCCGTCACGGACGTGCTGGGCGACGCCTTCCCGGTGACCATGCGCCTGGCCTCCCTGGCCTTCGCCATCGAGGTCGTCCTGGGCATCGCTCTCGGTGTGCTGGCGGGCCTGCGCGCCGGCCGGCTCACCGACAACGTGATCCTCCTGATCACGCTGCTGTTCATCTCGGTGCCGGTCTTCGTCCTCGGCTTCATCGCCAAGCTGGTCTTCGCCGAGCAGCTCAAGTGGCTGGACCCGAACGTCAGCGACTCGACGAACTACGGCCAGTTGCTGATGCCGGCGATCGTCCTGGCGACCGCGTCACTGGCCTATGTGACCCGGCTCACCCGGACCTCGATCGCCGAGAACCGGCGCGCGGACTACATCCGTACCGCGATCGCCAAGGGTCTGCCGAAGAGCCGTGTGGTGGGCGTCCACCTCATGCGCAACTCGATGATCCCCGTGATCACCTACCTGGGCACCGACATCGGCGCGCTGATGGGCGGCGCGGTCGTCACCGAGGGCCTGTTCAACATCCAGGGCGTGGGCGGCACGATCTACGAGTCCCTGGTGCGCCGCGAGGGCACCACTCTGGTCGGCCTGGTGACGATCCTGGTGCTCATCTACCTCGCCGCCAACCTGATCGTCGACCTGCTTTACGCGGTCCTTGACCCGAGGATTCGCTATGCCTGATGTGACCAAAACCGATGTCAAGACCGGCCGGGTGGACCCGGTGGGCGGGGCTCCCGAGGTGACGGCCACGGTGACCAAGCCGGAGAAGACCCGCAGCCTGTGGGGCGACGCGTGGGCCGACCTGCGCCGCAGCTGGATCTTCATCGTCTCCAGCGTGATGATCTTCTTCCTGCTGCTGATCACCTTCTTCCCGGGCTGGTTCACCAGCGCGCAGCCGATCCTCGGCGACCTGTCCAAGCACTACCTCCAGAAGCCCAAGCTGGGAGACGTCGGTTCGGCCGACTGGCTCGGCTACGACCAGCAGGGCCGCAGCGTGTACGCGCGCGTCATCTACGGCACCAGGGCCTCCGTCGCCGTCGGCTTCGGCACCACCATCCTGGTCACCGTCGTGGGCAGCCTGGTCGGCATGATCGCCGGGTACTTCGGCGGCCTCGTCGACTCGATCCTGTCGCGGCTGACGGACGTGTTCTTCGGCATCCCGTTCCTGCTCGGCACCATGGTCGTGCTCAACTCCTTCCCGGAGCGCACGACCTGGGTCGTCATCGGTGCCCTGGGCTTCTTCGGCTGGACGCAGATCTCCCGCGTGATGCGCGGTGCGGTGATCACCACCAAGCAGGCCGACTACGTGCAGGCCGCCAAGGCCCTGGGGGCGAGCACCCCGCGGATCATGTTCCGGCACATCCTGCCGAACACCATGGCCCCGGTGATCGTCGTCGCCACCATCTCGCTCGGCGTCTACATCGCCGCCGAGGCCACGCTGTCGTTCCTGGGCCTCGGCCTCAGCGGCGTCTCGTGGGGCAACGACATCTCCGACGGCGGCGCCTCGATCCGTGTCGCCCAGTGGATCATGCTCTATCCGTCGATCATGCTCAGCATCACGGTGCTGGCGTTCATCATGCTCGGTGAGGCCGTACGCAACGCCCTCGACCCGAAGATGCGCTGAGGGAGGCGTACGTGACGATCATCGAAGAAACAGCCGTACCCTCGCCGCGCGACGGCGACGACGGGCCGCTGCTCGAAGTGCGGGACCTGCACGTCGAGTTCCACACCCGCGAGGGTGTGATCCGGGCCGTCAACGGCGTCAACTACAGCGTGTCCGCGGGCGAGACGCTCGCCGTGCTCGGTGAGTCCGGCTCCGGCAAGTCCGTGACCGCGCAGGCGATCATGGGCATCCTCGACATGCCGCCGGCGAAGATCCCGCAGGGCGAGATCCTCTTCCGCGGCGAGGACATGCTCAAGATGTCCGGCGAGGACCGCCGCAAGATCCGCGGCCGCCGGATCGCCATGATCTTCCAGGACGCGCTCAGCTCGCTGAACCCGGTGCTCAGCGTCGGCTACCAGCTCGGCGAGATGTTCCGCGTCCACCAGGGCCTGTCCAAGAAGGACGCCAAGGCCAAGGCGATCGAGCTGATGGACCGGGTGAAGATCCCGGCCGCCGCGGCCCGGGTGGGCGACTACCCGCACCAGTTCTCCGGCGGTATGCGCCAGCGCATCATGATCGCGATGGCGCTTGCCCTGGAGCCGGACCTGATCATCGCCGACGAGCCCACCACGGCTCTCGACGTGACGGTCCAGGCCCAGGTCATGGACCTGCTCGCGGAGCTTCAGCGCGAGTACAACATGGGTCTGATCCTGATCACCCACGACCTCGGTGTGGTCGCCGACGTCGCGGACAAGATCGCGGTGATGTACGCGGGCCGGATCGTCGAGCGCGCCCCGATCCACGAGCTGTACAAGCGCCCGGCGCACCCGTACACGCGGGGTCTGCTGGACTCGATCCCGCGCCTGGACCAGAAGGGCCAGGAGCTCTACGCGATCAAGGGCCTGCCGCCCAACCTGCTGCACGTGCCGACCGGGTGCGCCTTCAACCCGCGCTGCCCCAAGGCCCAGGACATCTGCCGTACGGACGTCCCGGACCTCTTCCCGGTCTCCGAGCGGGACGGTGGCGAGCTGCCCGGCCGCGCCTCGGCGTGCCACTTCTGGAAGGAGACGATCCATGGCTGAGCTCAGCAAGAACGACGAGCCGCAGGACGCCACGCCGAACGTCTCCGACGTCGAGGTCGTGGACGCCCACTCCGAGACGGAGGCGGTGGCCGCGATCGAGGCGCCCGTGGAGCGCGGTGAGCCGATTCTCCAGGTGCGGGGCCTGGTGAAGCACTTCCCGCTCACCCAGGGCATCCTGTTCAAGAAGCAGATCGGCGCGGTCAAGGCCGTCGACGGGGTCTCCTTCGACCTGTACCAGGGCGAGACCCTGGGCATCGTGGGCGAGTCCGGCTGCGGCAAGTCCACCGTGGCCAAGCTGTTGATGAACCTGGAGCGGGCGACCGCCGGCGAGATCTTCTACAAGGGCCAGGACATCACCAAGCTGTCCGGGCGCGCGCTGAAGGCGGTCCGCCGGAACATCCAGATGGTGTTCCAGGACCCCTACACCTCGCTCAACCCCCGGATGACGGTCGGCGACATCATCGGGGAGCCCTTCGACATCCACCCCGAGGTGGCCCCGAAGGGCGACCGGCGTCGCAGGGTCCAGGAGCTCCTGGACGTGGTGGGCCTCAACCCGGAGTACATCAACCGGTATCCGCACCAGTTCTCCGGCGGTCAGCGCCAGCGCATCGGCATCGCCCGCGGCCTGGCCCTGAACCCCGAGGTCATCATCTGCGACGAGCCGGTGTCGGCCCTGGACGTGTCCGTCCAGGCGCAGGTCATCAACCTGATGGAGCGGCTCCAGGACGAGTTCAACCTGTCCTACATCTTCATCGCCCACGACCTGTCGATCGTCCGGCACATCTCGGACCGCGTCGGCGTCATGTACCTCGGCAAGATCGCCGAGATCGGCACCGACGAGCAGATCTACGACCACCCGACGCACCCCTACACCCAGGCGCTGCTGTCGGCGGTCCCGGTGCCCGACCCGGAGGCCCGCGAGGGCCGCGAGCGGATCATCCTCTCCGGCGACGTGCCCTCCCCGGCCAACCCGCCCTCCGGATGCCGCTTCCGCACCCGGTGCTGGAAGGCCGAGGACAAGTGCGCCAAGGAAGCGCCGCTCCTCGCGATCCCCGAGCGCTTCAAGGCCTCGGACACCCCGGCCGCCCACGAGTCGGCCTGCCACTTCGCCGAGGAAAAGGACGTGGTCCACGCGGCCTGACGTCTTGCCCTACGGTTCCCGGCATCCTTGTGGGGGTGCCGGGAACCGGCGTATCCAGGACCGAGGAAGGCACATGCTGCACCACGTGGAGCTGTGGGTCCCCGACCTGCCGAGGGCGGCGGGGGAGTGGGGCTGGCTGTTCGACCGGCTCGGCTGGACGCCGTATCAGCACTGGGAGCGAGGGCGGAGCTGGCGGCACGGGGAGACGTACGTCGTCGTGGAGCAGTCCCCGGCGATGAGCGGCGAGTGCCACGACCGTATGCGGCCCGGCCTCAACCACCTCGCGTTCCACGCCGGTTCGCGGGACCACGTCGACGCGCTCGCCCGGGCTGCCCCCACGCACGGCTGGCAGCCCCTGTTCGCCGACCGCTACCCGCACGCGGGCGGACCCGATCACCACGCGGCCTATCTGGCCAACTCGGACGGATTCGAGGTGGAGTTGGTCGCCGCGTAGTGGCAGGCCACCTGTGCCTCCCCGCCCCCGTCCAGGATCCCCGGGTCCTCCGTCCGGCAGCGGCTCGCCACTCCCGCCCGCTCCGCCTCCCCGCCCGCCAACACCTGGCACCGCGCGTGGAAGCGGCAGCCGGAGGGGATGCGGGAGGGGTCGGGGGGCTCGCCGGTCAGGACGATCGGGTCCCCGGGCGCTTCCGGCAGGACCGACAACAGGGCCTGGGTGTAGGGGTGCCGGGGTGCGGTCAGGACCTGCTCGACCTCGCCGGTCTCCACGATCCGGCCCAGGTACATCACCGCGACCCGGTCGGCGATGTTCCAGGCCAGACCCAGGTCGTGCGTCACCACCAGCGCGGACAGGCCCAGTTCGTCGCGCAGCCGCAGCAGCAGCGCGAGGATCTCACCCCGTACCGAGGCGTCCAGCGAGGCCACCGGCTCGTCGGCGACGAGGAGTTCCGGTTCCAGCACCAACGCGCCCGCGATGACGACCCGTTGACGCTGCCCGCCCGACAGCTCGTGCGGGTAGCGCAGGAAGAAGCGCTCCGGGGGACGAAGCCCCGCCCGGGACAACGCCCCCGCCACCGCCGCCTGTTCGTCACCGCCGTAGCCGTGGATCCTGAGGCCCTCGGCGACCGCGTCGTAGACCGTGTGCCGTGGGTTCAGCGACCCGGACGGGTCCTGGAGGATCAGCTGGACGCGCCGGCGGTACGCCTTGAGCGCGCGGGAGGTGTAGTCGAGCGGGCGGCCGTCGAAGACCACCCGGCCCCCGGTCGGCGACACCAGCCCCAGCAGGGACCGCGCCAGGGTCGTCTTGCCGCAGCCCGACTCACCGACCAGGGCCACGATCTCGCCGGGCCGGATGTCGAGGTCGACCCCGTCGACGGCCCGGGCGGACGCCTCACCGCGCCGGCCGGGGTACGTCACGTGCAGCCCCTCGGCACGAAGCAGCGGGGACGCCGGGGACGACGGAGTAGGTGTGGTCACGGCGCGCTCCTCGCGTCCTCGGGCGCGGCGGCCCCGTCGGTCGGCACCGCAGGCACGTGCACACAGGCCGCCCGCCGCCCCGCGCCCGCGTCCCGCAGGACCGGGTCGTCCACGGCGCACGAGTCCAGCACGACGGGACAGCGCGGATGGAAGGCGCAGCCGGAGGGCACGGCGGCCGGGTCCGGCGGGTCGCCCGGCAGGCCGCGCGGGGCGAACCGGGACGCCGGGTCGCCGATGCGCGGGAACGCCTCCGACAGCGCCTTGCCGTAGGGATGGCACGCGTCGTCGTAGACCTGCCGGGCCGGGCCCTCCTCGACCACCCGGCCCGCGTACATCACCGCGAGGCGGTCGCAGGTGTCGGCCAGGACGGCCAGGTCGTGGCTGATCATGATCAGGGCGAGGTCCTGCTCGCTGACCAGCCCCGCGATCAGGCGCAGGATCTGGGCCTGGATCATCACGTCGAGGGCGGTGGTCGGCTCGTCGGCGATGATCAGGCCGGGGTCGCAGGCCAGGGCCATGGCGATCATCACGCGCTGGCGCTGGCCACCGGACAACTCGTGCGGATACGACGACGCCCGCGCCGCCGGCAGACCCACCTGCTCCAGCAGCTCACCCGCCCGCTTCCGCGCTCCCGCCGCCGTCGCCTTCCGGTGCAGCAGGATCGGCTCGGCGATCTGGTCGCCGACGCGGTGCACCGCGTTGAGGGAGTGCATCGCGCCCTGGAAGACGATGGAGGCGCCGGCCCAGCGGACCGCCCGCACCCGGCCCCACTTCATCGCCAGCACGTCCTCGCCGTCCAGAAGGACCTCGCCGGTGACACGCGTCCCCGCCGGCAGCAGCCGCAGCAACGCCAGCGCCAGCGTGGACTTGCCGCACCCCGACTCGCCCGCGACACCGAGCGTCCGCCCCGCGGCAAGCCGCAGATCCACACCCCGCACCGCGGCCGCGCCGCCCGGATAGGTCACTTCGAGGTTCCGTACCTCCAGCAGGGTCAACGGGCCACCTCCGTCCGATGATTAGGGCCTGTCCGGCGGATCATGTCGCGGTCGCGGGGGTCTGGCACGCGCTCCCCCGGAGGGGGTGCCCCCAGCGGCGTTGTCGCCTTGCAGCTGCACGCACCAGACCCCCGCCCACCGGCACTTATCAGGCACCGTTGGATGCCTGCGACCTGATTCGCCGGGCAGGCCCTGGGCCAGGATCTCGCGGCGGCAGCCCGACGCGGGGACACCGGCGTGTAGAGGAAAGGCAGGGCGGACGGCGCGGCGATGGAGTCCCTCGACGCCGCCCCGACCGTAGGATGCGGCCGCTCCGGCCAGGTCAACGTGCCACCCCCAGCCGCGGGTTGAGGACCGACTCCACCGCGCGCCCGCACAGCGTGAACGCCAGGGCCACCACCGCGATCGCGATGCCCGGCGGAACCAGGTACCACCAGTCGCCCGCGCTGACCGCCCCGGCCTCCCGCGCGTCCTGGAGAAGGCCGCCCCAGGACACCACCGTGGGATCGCCGAGCCCGAGGAAGGCGAGGGTGGCCTCGGCGAGGATCGCGGAGGAGATGATGAGGGTCGTCTGGGCCAGGACCAGCGGCATCACGTTGGGCAGGACGTGCCGGCTCATGATGTGCCAGTGCCCGCCGCCGAGCGCCTTCGCCCGCTCGATGTACGGCCGTGACTCCACCGCCAGTGTCTGCGCCCGCACCAGCCGGGCCGTCGTCGGCCAGGTGGTGACACCGATCGCCAGGACGATCGTGCCGAGGGAACGGGACATCACCGTCGCGAGGGCGATGGCCAGCACCAGCGTCGGCATGACCAGGAACCAGTCCGTGATCCGCATGATCACCGTGGCGTACCGGCCGCGGAAGTGCCCGGCGGTGATGCCGATGAACGCCCCGATCGCCACCGACAGCACGGCCGCGAGCAGCCCGACGAGCAGCGAGACACGGGCGCCCCAGATCAGCAGGCCGAGCAGACTGCGCCCGAACCGGTCGGTGCCCAGCGGGAACGCACCGCTCGGACTCTCCAGCGGCTGCCCCGGCGCCTCGGTCACGCTCTGCACGTCGGAGCCGACGGTCAGCGGCGCGGTGAGCGCCAGCAGGGCGAACAGGACGAGGACGGCGAGACCGAGGACGCCCGCGCGATGGGTGCGGTACTGCTTCCAGAAGCGGACGGCCGAGTGGCGCCGCCGCTGCCGGGCCAGGGCACGGGGGCTCGCGTGCCCAACAGGCGCCTCAACAGGCTCGGTCATCGGCCCACCCTCGGGTCGAGCAGCGGATACACGAGGTCGGCCACGGTGTTCATCACGATCACCGCCGCGGCGAAGAAGAAGAACAGCCCCTGCACCAGGGGCAGGTCCGGCACGCTCAACGCCTGGTAGAACAGCCCGCCGAGCCCCGGCCAGGAGAACACGGTCTCGACCAGGATGACGCCCGCGACCGTCCGCCCGAGATTCACGAAGACCAGCGTCACGGTCGGCAGCAGCGCGTTCGGTACGGCATGCCGGCGCCGTACCAGGTCGTCCCTGAGGCCCTTGGCGCGGGCGGTGGTCAGATAGTCGCCGCCCATCTCGTCCAGCAGCGCCGAGCGGGTGACCAGCAGGGTCTGGCCGTACTCGACCGCGACCAGCGTGATCACCGGCAGGATCAGATGGTGGGCGACGTCGAGGAGGTAGGCGAGTCCCTCCTCGCCGCCCGACTCCATGCCGCCGGTCGGGAAGAGGCCCGGGATCGGGCCGATGCCCACCGAGAACACGATGATGAGCAGCAGCCCCAGCCAGAAGGAGGGGACGGAGTACAGGGCCAGCGCCAGGCCCGTGTTGAGCTTGTCCCCGAGCCCGCCGTGCCGCCAGGCCGCGCGGGTGCCGAGGAAGATGCCGAGCACGGTGTAGAGGACGAACGCCGTGCCGGTGAGCAGCAGGGTGTTGGGCAGCGCCTCGGTGATCTTGTCGAGGACCGGGGCGCGGAACTGGTACGACGTGCCGAGGTCACCGGTCAGCGCCTTGCCGCAGTAGTCGGTGAACTGCTGCCACACCGGCAGGTCGAGCCCGAACTCCCGTCGGTAGGAGGCCAGTTGCTCGGTGGACACCGGGCGGCCGCCGGTCATGGTCTTGACCGGGTCGCCCGGGATCAGCCGGAACAGGAAGAAGCCGGTGACCAGGACGGCGAGCAGCGACACGGCGGCGCCGCCCACCTTTCCGGCGCCGTAGCGGAGATACGCCGAGCCGGACGTGTTGCGGGCCGCCGGCTCGTCGAAGATCGGAGCGACGGCCTTCTGGACGCTACTCACGGTCGTCGGCGGTGGCCCGGCGGCGCATCGCGAAGAACAGACCGGCACCCACGAGGACCGCCGCTCCCACGGCGGTGCCGATGACGACATCGGTCGAGGTGGAGTCGTCGGAGGAGCCGCCCGAGTCCGCCGGGACGGCCGACCACCAGCTCCAGTAGCCGTCCTGGCCGTAGATGTTGCCCGCCCCGCTCGGCATGGTCTGGATCGACTTGATCTGGTCGGTGCGATACGCCTCGACAGCGTTCGGATACGCCATGACGTTCATGTACCCCAGGTCGTACAGCCGCGACTCCATCTGCTGGACGATCTGCGCCCGTTTGGCGGGGTCGTACTCGGCGAGCTGGCGGGCGTACAGCTCGTCGTACCGCTTGTCGCAGATGAAGTTGTCGGTGGTGCCGGTGTCCTTGGGGGTGGCGGGCAGGGCCGCGCAGGTGTGGATCGACAGGACGAAGTCCGGGTCGGGGTTGACGGACCAGCCGTCGAAGGCGAGGTCGTAGGTGCCCGCGAGCCAGGGGTCGGAGACGTTGTCCAGGCAGTCCAGGCGTACGCCGATGCCGAGCTTGCCCCACCACTCCTGGAGGTACTGGCCGATCGCCTTGTCGTTGGGGTCGGTGGCGTGGCACAGGACCCGGTAGGTGATCGGCCTGCCGTCCTTGCCGAGGCGTTTGCCGGCGCCGTTCTTCTTGTAGCCCGCCTGGTCGAGGAGGAGCGCGGCCTTCGCCGGGTCGTAGGAGAGTTCCTGGCTCGCCGAGGGCTTGAAGAAGTACTGCGAGAAGCGTGGCGGGATGTAGCCCTGGCCCTCGACGGCGTGGCCCTGGAAGACCTTGTCGATGATGGTCCTGCGGTCCACGGCCATGAACAGGGCGTGCCGGACCCGCTGGTCCAGCAGGGAGGGGTCGCCGTCGCCGAACTTCTGGCCGTTCTTCGCCCGGGCCCCGGGGTTGGTGGCGATGGCGTAGAAGCGGCGGCCGGGGGCGTCGTTGACCTTGATGTCGTCCGCGTTCTTCAGGGAGGCGGCCTGGGCGGGGGTCAGTGCCGGCTGGCCCGCGACGAAGGAGACCTCGCCCTTGCGCAGGGCGGCGACGGCCGCGTCCTGGTCCTTGTAGTAGCGGAAGACCAGCTCGTCGAACTTGGGCGCCCCGCGCCAGAAGCTCTTGTTGGCCTTGAGCCGGACGTAGCTGTCGGCCTTGTAGTCGGTGAGGACGAACGGTCCGTTGCCGACGATGGGGAACCTCTTGTCGTTGTTGAACTCGGAGAAGTCGCCGACCTTCTCCCAGACGTGCTTGGGCACGATCGGCACGTCGAGGGCGGTCATCGTGGCCTGCGGTTTCCGCAGCTTGATGACCAGCTGGGTGGGGCTGGGCGCGGTGACCTTCTCGAAGTTGGCGACGAAGCTGCCGTTGGCGGTGGCGGCGCCCTCGTCGGTCATCATCTTGTTGAACGTCCAGGCCGCGTCCTCGGCGGTGGCCCGCTGCCCGTCGGACCACTTGGAGTTCGAGCGGATCGTGTAGGTCCAGGTCAGCTTGTCGGGGGAGGACTCCCACTTGGTGGCCAGGCCCGGTACGGCGTGGGCGTCCGCCGGGTCGTAGTTGGTCAGGTAGTCGTACGTCAGCCGGTGGATGCTGGTGCTGAGCAGCCGGCTGGCGAGGAACGGGCTGAGCGAGTCGACGCTCTGGGCGACCGCGACCGTGAGGACCTTGTCCCCGTCCGCGGCGGCCGCCTGCCGGGGCGCCGGGTCGAGCGGGGTCGCGAACCCGGCAGAGAACACCAGGGCGGCGGCACCGGCAGTGGCGACGAGCCGGACAGTGCGGGATCGAGATCGCGGGCCCCTCGGGCCCCTGCCGTGGACTTGACTGCTCATGGGTCGTGACCTCGCGTCATCGCTCGCACAGGGACGGCTGTTCGGACTGCTGGATCGACCTGACCGGTGATTGATGAGTGTGGTCTACCAGTGGCGGTCTGCGCGCGTCAACGGGGCGCGAAAGCCCATGTGGCCTGCGGAAACAACGAACTGACGTACGCGAATCAACCATTGGTCCACACCGGTGAAGGGTTCCTGGTCCAGCCTTGGCGGCGGATCGCGCCCGGACAGCGCGACGCCCCGCCGGACGGGGTCCGACGGGGCGTCAGGTGGGGTTCGGCTACCGGTAGCCTCCCGTGTTACCGGTCTCCTTCACCGCCGTGGGATCAGCTGTACTGGATGCCCCACAGGTTGTTGTTGCGCTTGACCGGGGCCACGATCCCGGACTTCTTCCAGACCTTGACCTTCTTGCAGGTCTGCGAACCGGTCGCCTGGAGCCGGTACTTGGTCACGCTGAAGCCCTTGGCCTCGTGGTACATCATCAGGCGGCCCTTGGTCTTGCCCGCCTTCTTCTTGACCGTCGCCGAGTAGGTCCAGGTGTCCGACTTCGACCAGGTCTTGCCGACCGAGACGCTGAACGAGGTGGACGCCTTGGCGAAGATGACCCCCGCCTCGGCGCCGATGGTGGCGGTGCCCGTCGCGGTCCAGCTGCCCGTCTTGTTCTTGGCGTAGCTGATGGTCACGCCCGGCTTCGCCCAGTCGCTGTGGACGTTGGTCGGCTTCCACACCGTCTTCTTGTCACCGATGGTGTAGATCGGTTCGTCGGAGCAGACGATGCCCGCGGCGGCCGGGGCCGCGGAGACGGCGACGACGCCGCCGGTGAGCAGGGCGGTGGAGAGGACCGCACCGATGGCACGCTTCATGAATCACCTTCCGGAGACTGATCTCTGCTGATCCCTGTCCGAACGCGATCTTGTTCGGAACACGACAGATCATTCACTCAACGGCTGCGGCAGCAAAGGGTTTTGAGCGAAGTTTGAGCTTGATCGTTTGGTTCCCGGGTATACGTGAAAACTTCCTCCGGCATGGGCTCGGAACACTCTCACCTGGATGGATGCCCTCCGGATGAGGGACGGCTGACCCAGACGGGTGCCGAGAACATGTGGTTCCTCATCGCTGTGTGGATATTTGGCGCAAAGACCCTGAGTACGGCGGCAAGCGGCCGGCACATCTCGGACCGCGTAGGCGTCATGTACCTCGGCCGGATCGTCGAGATCGGCAGGGACGCCGAGATCTACGACCATCCCACGCACCCCTACACCCAGGCGCTGCTGTCCGCCGTACCCGTCCCCGACCCGGAGGCCCGCGAACACCGCGAGCGGATCATCCTCTCCGGAGACGTGCCGTCCCCGACGAACATCCCCTCCGGGTGCCGCTTCCGCACCCGCTGCTGGAAGGCCCAGGAGCGCTGCCCCCTGGAGGTCCCGGCGCTCGCCGTCCCCGCGGAGTTCCGGCTCACCACCGGTCCGGCGGCCCACGACTCGGCCTGTCACTTCGCCGAGGAGAAGCAGGTCGTCCCGGCGGACCACTCGCCGGACGATCTTGCGGAAGGCCGGGAATAACACCTCAAAGTCATAGAAACCGCGTTAACGCGCAGGCAACTTGGCCGACCCGATCTCGATATACGGACGCGCGAGTCTGAACGACGTACGGCCGTGCGGGTGCCGTAAACGGGCCGGGAGCGTGTCTCCCGGCCCGTTGCCATGCCACCGGGAGGCCCGGTCGGCTCAGCTCGGTCCCAACGCCCGCTTGAGGAAGTCCACCTGAAGCAGCAGCAGGTTCTCCGCGACCTGTTCCTGTGGGGTCATGTGCGTGACGCCCGACAGGGGGAGTACCTCGTGCGGTCGGCCCGCCGCCAGCAACGCGGAGGACAGGCGCAGGGCGTGGGCGAAGACCACGTTGTCGTCGGCCGTGCCGTGGACGATGAGCAGCGGGCGGTGGGGGTCCGCGGGAGCGGAGAGGCCCTCGTCCGTCACCAGGGAGCTCTTGGCGTACACGCCGGGGCGCGCCGCCGGGTCGCCCAGGTAGCGCTCGGTGTAGTGGGTGTCGTAGAGGCGCCAGTCCGTGACGGGGGCGCCCGCGATGCCCGCGTGGAAGACGTCCGGGCGGCGCAGGACGGCCAGCCCCGCGAGCCAACCGCCGTAGGACCAGCCGCGGATGGCCACCCGGGAGAGGTCGAGGGGATACCGCCGGGCAAGGTCCTCCAGCGCCTCGACCTGGTCGTCCAGGGAGACCGTCAAGTCCTCGTGGATGGCCTTCTCCCAGGCGGGGGAGCGGCCCGGCGTGCCCCGGCCGTCGGCGACCACGACCGCGAACCCCTGGTCGGCGAACCACTGCGAGGTGAGGTGGGCGTTGTGGGCGGCGAGCACGCGGGGACCGTGCGGACCACCGTAGGGATCGAGCAAAACCGGAAGAGGGGCATCCTCTTGGTAGTCCTGTGGCATAAGCACGGCGCATGGGATTCGGCGTGCGCCCCCCTCGGTGAGGGTCACGCGCGGGGACATACCGGGATCTTCGGCGTACGACAGGATCGTCGCGGTCGGCTTTCCGTCCCGCAGAACCTGTACCTGCGCGCCCGGCCGGTCGAGCGTCGCCGACACCAGGACGGTCACGCCCCCGGCGCGCACCGCCGAGTGCACGCCGGGCTCCTGCGACAAGCGCTCCATGCCGAGCTCGTTCACCCGGTAGACGTGCACCTCGCCCGTCTCGGGCCGGTCCGCGTCCTCACCGGCCGACGCCGAGATCAGCACGTCGTCGTCCGACACGTCGAGCACCGCACGGACGTGCAACTGCGGACCCGTCAGCGGCCGTTCGCCCACCGCCAGCACCCGCGCGCCGCCCTCGTCCGCGACCCGCACGAGCTGCCCGGACGGGCTCCAGCTCGGCACCCCGGCGAAAAGATCCAGCCAAATTGGATCTTCGTCCGCGTGCACCATCCGGGTCGCCCCGGTCGCCGGATCCACCGCCAGGTACAGCTGACTGCGCTGGTCGCGCGCTTGTACGAGCAGCAGGGGCGCACCCGCCGCTGACCAGTGCACATGCGCCAGGTAGGGGTATCGGGCCCAGTCCCAGACAACCTCCGTGCGCACCCCGTCCAGGCCGATCAGGAACAGCCGGACGTCCGCGTTGTCCGTCCCCGCCGCCGGGTACGGCACGTGCTGTGGCTCACGGTCCGGATGCGCCGGATCCGAGATCCACCACCGCCGCACCGGCGTGTTGTCCACCCGTGCCACCAGCAGCCGGTCCGACTCCGGCGACCACCAGAAACCCCGCGACCGGCCCATCTCCTCCGCCGCGATGAACTCCGCCAGGCCGTAACCCACGTGCTCCGCGTCCGGCTCGGCGAGCACCCGGTCGCCCTCGCCCTCGGCGCCCACCACCCGCAGGGCGCCCTGGACGACGTAGGCGAGGTGCCGGCCGTCGGGGGAGGGGCGCGGGTCGATCACCGGTCCGGGGACGGGCAGTTCACGCGCCGTCCCGGCCCGCAGCTCCGCCGTGAAAAGCCGCCCTGACAAGGCGAAAGAGGCCAGTTCGACGGCCGTGTCGGTGGCGTAGCCGACGATGCCGGCGCCGCCCTCGCGACTGCGTTC
Organism: Streptomyces lincolnensis; assembly: GCF_001685355.1. Classification (GTDB taxonomy): domain Bacteria; phylum Actinomycetota; class Actinomycetes; order Streptomycetales; family Streptomycetaceae; genus Streptomyces; species Streptomyces lincolnensis. The sequence goes on from NZ_CP016438.1 coordinate 6,562,827, forward strand.
CCGGCGGGCCCGCTCCGCCGGGGAGAGGTGCTCGTCCGCGCCGCCCAGGAGAGCGCGCGGGTCCGCCGCCACGCGCTCCCCGCCGTCCGAAAGGTCCCGCACCCACAGGGAGTTGGCCCGGTCCGTGCCCGAGGACGAGCGCAGGAACACGACACGCGAACCGTCGGGCGCCACGCTGAACGCGCGCGGCGCGCCGAGCGTGAACCGCTGGGTACGGGCGTGGCGGCGGGGGAAGGAGTCAGCCTCGGTCGTCATGCCCCGACCATATTGGCCATGCGCCCCCTTGTGCGGCCGTGCGCCGACCGATGCGCACGTACGGATAGTTATGATCACTAGCGCATAGTGGGTATGAACCTGCTGGTTGATGCATGGATTTATCTGCCCCAGATTTATCTGCCCCCATAGGTCCGTTCCCGTCCGACTCCCCACGTCCCTGGGTTCTTTGGAGGTGAGCCGCCGTGGCACTCTCGATTTCGGCGGTGGTGCTGCTGGCGATCGTCGTCTTCCTGCTGATCAAGAAATCAGGGCTGAAGGGCGGACATGCGGTCGTGTGCGTCCTGCTCGGCTTCTACTTGGCTTCGTCGACTGTCGCCCCGACGATCAGTGAGCTGACGACGAACATCGCGGGCATGATCGGCAGTATCAAGTTCTGACCCCGCGGCCGGGTACCCGACCGCGCACGGTACGAAACGGGTCCATGCCGCCGGCGACGGCGAGCGGCGTGGACCCGCTGCTGTGCCCGCCGCCGGTGCCGCCTCGTAGGGTGGGCCCATGACGGAACCACCCGCCCGGCGCCTCCTCCTGGTGCACGCGCACCCGGACGACGAGTCGATCAACAATGGCGCGACCATGGCCAGGTATGCGGCCGAGGGTGCCCGGGTGACGCTGGTCACCTGCACTCTCGGTGAGCACGGCGAGGTCATCCCGCCCGAGCTCGCGCACCTGAGCGGCCCCGCCCTCGGCGAGCACCGGCTGCGGGAGCTCGCGCGGGCGATGCGCGCGCTCGGTGTCGAGGACTTCCGTCAGCTGGGCGGGGCAGGCCGCTACCAGGACTCCGGGATGATGGGCCTGGCGGACAACGACGACCCCGCCTGCTTCTGGCAGGCGGACCTCGACGAGGCCGCCGCGTCGCTCGTCGAGGTGATCCGCGAGGTACGGCCGCAGGTCCTCGTCACCTACGACCCGAACGGCGGCTACGGCCACCCCGACCACATCCAGGCCCACCGCGTCGCCATGCGCGCCGCGGAACTCGCCGAGGAGGCCGGCCTGGGGATCGCCAAGATCTACTGGAACCGCGTCCCGTGCTCGGTGGCCGAGGAGGCCTTCGCGCGACTGGGACGGGAGCTGCCGGGGCTGCCCTTCGCCAAGGCGGCCGTCATCGACGACGTACCGGGTGTGGTCGACGACGAGCGGATCACCACCGAGATCGACGGCACCGCGTACGCCGCCGCCAAGGCCGCCGCGATGGGCGCGCACGCCACGCAGATCACCGTGGCCGAGCCCTACTTCCTGCTCTCCAACGAACTCGCGCAACCCCTGTTCACCACCGAGTACTACGAGTTGGTGCGCGGAGAACGGGCAGGCGAGAGGGAGACCGACCTGTTCGCCGGCATCCATGGAGCCGGTGTCGAGGAGGCGTCATGAGTGCCACGGACCGTTCTCCGATGCTGGCACAGCCGCTGCAACGCCCCTCCCTGGCGCGGGCCGCCCTCCACCTGGGGCTGCTGGTGCTGGGAGCCCTGGTCGGCGTGGCCGGGGCACTGGTGCAGGCCGGCTGGTTCCCGGGCGGGCTGCTCCTCGCGCTGGCCGGCGAGGCCGGGCTGCTGCTCGGCGGGGCGCGGGCCGCGGGCAGCCGGGGCGGGGCCGTCGCTCCCGCCGCCGGCTGGATGATCGCGGTCATCCTGCTCACCGCCAGCCGACCGGAAGGCGACTTCGTCTTCGCCGCGGAAAGCGGCTCCTACCTCTTCCTGCTCGGAGGTATGGCTGTCGCTGTGATCTGCGCCACCCTTGGCCCGGGGCGGCAACCGGGCGGCGACGGCGTCCGACTTGGCAAGTGACGTACCACTTCGCCTGACCGCGTCCGTGCGAGTCCCGTGTGGGTTTCCCCATCGGTCGTGGGATACGCGTGAGAAGTGGCCAGTATGGTGGTGCGCGCCGCCGAGTCGCCCGAGAGAGGTCGTAACGCGGGCGGCGGAGCCAACCGGGAGAACCTGCCTTGAGTCGTGAAACTGACACTCCGTCCTCCGGGCCCAACGGGCGCGGCGGAGCCGCATACCCCTCCGGCACGCCGCCGTACGGGACGCCCACGGTTCCCGACGGCGGTCCGGACGCGGGCCGTTCGGCCGCGCAGCCGGAGGAACGCAAGACCGAGACCACACTGACGACCCGGATCCGGATCAACATCCCCGGATCGCGGCCCATTCCGCCGGTCGTCGTGCGTCAGCCCGTCGGTGACACCGAGAGCACCGACGACACCGGCGCGGACGCCGGTCCGTCGACGCCGCCGGGTGCCGTCGCCTCCACGGGCACCGCCGAGGCGCCCGCCGAGCCCGGGCCCGGCGACGAGAAGACCAGCGACTGGTTCGCGCCGCGCAAGTCCGGCCCGGCCAAGGGCGGTCCGGGCGGCGGCTCCACCAACGGGGCCGGTCTGCCCACGGGTTCGGCGGGCGGCGCTCCCGCCGCGGGCGGTCCGGGCGCCGGTGCGCCCGGCGGCGCGCGTCCCGGTGCGGCGGGCGGTGCCCGGCCCGGTGGTGTGGTCGGTTCCATGAACGTGCCGGGCGGCTCCCGCCCGGGCGGTACGAACGGCTCGGGGCTGACCGGCGCCACCGGCGGCCCGGTGGCCCCCGGGCACGGCGGCGGCACCGGTTCCTTCGACGTGACCGAGGCGCTGGGCGGCTCCCGCCCCGGCCAGAACGGCACCGAACCGCGCCGCGACGAGCTGCCGTACTTCTCGGAGAACGGCGGCGGCCAGAACGGCCAGGGCCCGGCCGGCCAGAGCCCGCTGAGCGCCTACGACCAGGACCTCAGCGCGTACGGCGACCAGAACGGCCGGCCCGGCCAGAACGGCCAAAACGGCCAGAGCCCGTACGGGGGCCCCGACGAGCTCGGCGGCTTCAGCGGGCCGCACGGCCCCGCGGGCCCGACCGGCGGACCGGTCACCGGCGACGGCCCGATGGCCCCGCCCGCCGGCCCCGGCTCCGACCCCTTCGGTGGATCCCGCGACTTCAACGGCCCCGGCGCCTTCGCGGGCCCCGGAGGCCCGTCCGGCGGCCCCGCCGGTCCTGGGGGGACCAACCCCCTGGGCGGCCCCGGTGGCCCCGGCGTCCGTGGCCCCGGCGGCTCCGACCCGTTCGCCGGACCGGGCGGACCGGGCGGACCGGGCGCGCATGGCGGACCCAGCGGGCCGGGCGGCCCCGGTGTCCCGGGCCCCGCCCCCGGAGCCCACACCGCCGGCCTCGGCCCCGGTGGCGGTCTCAGCGACGACACCGCGATCCTCACCCCGCAGAAGCCGGCCCCCGAGCACGGCGGCGCGCACGGCTTCGGCGGCGCCGCGGACAACGTCTCCGGGCACACCGTCACCAGCGGCATCCCCGTCGTCCCGTCCGACCGCGGCGCGGCGTTCGGGTCCGGCGCGCCCGCCGACGGATCGACCACGCAGGCCACCCCCGTCTTCCCGGACCCGGCCGCGCAGAGCGCGCCCGCGGCGGCCCCCGCGCCCAAGAAGCCCAAGAAGAAGGGCCGCAGCAAGGTCGGCCTGCTCGTCGGCGGACTGATCGTGATCGGCGGTGGCGTCTACGGCGCCGGGCTGCTCATGAACCACTCCGACGTGCCCAAGGGCACCACCGTGTTCGGTGTCGAGATCGGCGGCGGCACCCGTGACGACGCCGTGGAGAAGCTCAACAAGACGTTCGACGTCCGGGTCAACAAGGACCTGAAGCTCTCGGTCGACGGCAAGACGGTCACGCTCAAGCCGGACCAGGCCGGGCTCCAGTTCGACATGGCGGCCACGGTGAGCACGGCCGCGCAGAGCGACTACAACCCGGTCTCCGTGGTCGGCTCGCTCTTCGGACAGCACCGGGTCGTGGAGCCGGTCATGCCGGTCGACCAGGAGAAGCTCCAGGCCGCCCTCCAGGACGCGGCGGGCGGTGCCGGTTCGGCGAGCGACGGCACGATCAAGTTCGAGTCCGGCAAGGCCGTCGCCGTGTACGGCAAGGCGGGCAAGGGCATCGACGTCGCCAGGTCGACCGCGGCGGTCGAGGAGGCGTACCGCACCCAGGTGGAGACCGGCTCGGCCCCCGCGGTGCCGCTCGCGACCACCACCAAGCAGCCGACGATCTCGAACGCCGAGGTCGACCGGATGATGAAGGAGTTCGCGGAGCCCGCGATGTCGGCCAACGTCGTCGTGGAGACCGACGCCGCGCACAGCATCCCGCTCGGTGCCCTGTCGCTGCCGAAGATCCTGGGCGTCAAGGCCGTCGACGGCAAGCTCGTGGAGACGTACAACCTCGAAGCGCTCAAGGCGGCGTACGGCACCACGTTCGACGGCGTGAAGGTCAAGACGGCGACCGGAGAGCGTGACGTCCTGCCGCAGGACGTCGTCAGCGTCCTGCGCAAGGCACTGCGCGGCAAGACGACGGCCGAGCGCACCGGAGTCATCGACACCAACCCGAGCTGACCCGCACGGAGTGCCGCATGACATCTGTCATGCGGCACTCCGGACGCCCGACACTGACCGCGCCCGCACCCCCGAGGCCACCATGGCCGTATGACTACGACACCCTCGGTGGTCGCGTTCGACCAGGTGAGCAAGGCATACGGCGAGGTCCGGGCCGTGGACGGTCTGACCCTGAGCCTGCGGGCGGGGGAGACCGTCGCGCTGCTGGGTCCCAACGGCGCCGGCAAGTCGACCACCCTCGATCTGCTGCTCGGGCTGAAGAACGCAGACAGCGGAACCGTCCGCCTCTTCGGCACCACCCCGCGTGAAGCGCTCGTCGCCGGGCGCGTGGGCGCCATGCTCCAGAGCGGCGGGCTGATGGACGAGGTGACGGTCGCGGAGCTGGTGCGGCTGGCCTGCGCCCTGCACCCGAAGCCTTATCCGGTCGCCGACGTGCTGTCCCGCGCGGGCATCGCCCAGCTCGCCGACCGCAAGGTCGACAAGCTCTCCGGCGGCCAGGCCCAGCGGGTGCGCTTCGCCCTCGCCACGGCCGGCGACAGCGACCTGATCGTCCTCGACGAGCCGACCACCGGCATGGACGTCACCACCCGCCAGGGCTTCTGGGCCACCATGCGCGAACAGGCCGACCAGGGCCGTACGGTCCTCTTCGCCACCCACTACCTGGAAGAGGCCGACGCGATCGCGGACCGGGTGCTGGTCCTGCACCGCGGCCGTCTCCTCGCCGACGGCACGGCCGCCGAGATCAAGGCGAAGGCGGGCGCCCGCCGGGTCTCCTTCGACCTGGAGGGCCCGATCGACGAGCCCGCGCTGCGCGGGCTGCCGTTCCTCACCACGATCGGGATCTCCGGCCGGACCGTCCGCATCCAGTCCTCCGACGCCGACGCGACCGTCCACGCCCTCTACGGCCTCGGCCTCCACCCGCGCAACCTCGAAGTCGCCGGGCTCGGCCTGGAGCAGGCCTTCGTCGCCATCACCACCGCCGAGGAGGCGAAGCAGCAGTGAAGGGCCTCATCAAGCTGGAACTCACCCGCGCCCTGCGCAACCGCAAGTTCCTGTTCTTCTCCGTGCTCTACCCGTCGGTCCTGTTCCTGCTCATCGCGGGCAGCGCCGACGGCACCCAGAAGGTCGACGGCACCGGCCTCACCGTGGCGACCTACATGATGGTCTCCATGGCCTCCTTCGGCGCCCTCACCGCCGTCCTGATGGGCAACAGCGAGCGCATCGCCAAGGAGCGGGAGACCGGCTGGGTGCGCCAGCTGAGACTGACCACGCTGCCGGGCCGCGGCTACGTCCTCGCCAAGACCGCCAGTGCCGCGGTCGTCAGCCTGCCGTCCATCGTCGTGGTCTTCGCCGTCGCCGCGAGCGTGAAGGACGTACGGCTGGACGCCTGGCAGTGGCTCGCCCTCACCGGCGCGATCTGGGCCGGCAGCCTCGTCTTCGCCGCCCTCGGTGTCGCGATCGGCTACCTAGCGAGCGGGGACGCGGTCCGCCCGATCACGATGATCACCTACTTCGGGCTGTCCATCCTCGGCGGCCTGTGGATGCCCACGACGACCTTCCCGTCCTGGCTCCAGGACATCGCGGAGTGGGTGCCCACCCACGCGTACGCTGCCCTGGGACAGGCCATCGAGCAGAGCCAGGCCCCGCATGCCAAGGACATCGCCGTCCTCGCCGTCTTCTTCGCCCTCTTCACCGGCGGCGCGGCCTGGCTGTACCGGAAGGACACGCTGAAGGCGTGAGCAGCGTCGGCATCGGGCAACGCCCGCAGAACCGCAGGCAGAAGGCCGTCAAGTTCTTCTGGATCGGCATCTGGCTCGCCTACCTCAGTGCGCCCGTGAACGACCTGCTGCACGGCGGGCACAGTGACGGCGTCCAGGTCCTCGGCTGGATCGGCCTGGTCGCCTTCGTCGCCTGGTACCTGGCCCTGGTCTTCCGCACCGGACGCGGCGAGACCAACGGCCTGGTGTTCGGCTCGCTGGCGGTCCTCGCCGCCCAGTCGTCCGTCCTGTCCCTCACCCTGGGCCGTGAGTGGCTGGTGCTGTTCGTGTACGTGTCGATCTGCTCCGGTGCCGCGCTCCCCTTCCACCTCGCCCGCTGGACGATCCCGGCCGCGTCCGCGCTGCTGACCGGGCTCGCCTTCGTGATCCCCGGCGGCACGTCGTTCCTGGGCGGACTGCTCCTGCCGGCCCTCCTCGGCGGCTTCGCCATGACCGGCGTACGCGAGATCATCCGTACGAGCATCGAGTTGCGCGAGGCCCGCGCCACCGTCGCCCAGCTCGCCGCCAACGAGGAGCGTCTGCGCCTCGCCCGCGACCTGCACGACCTGCTCGGCCACTCCCTCTCCGTCATCACCCTGAAGAGCGAACTCGCCGGCCGCATGCTCCCCGACCATCCCGACCGGGCGGCCCAGCAGGTCGCCGACATCGAACAGGTCAGCCGCCAGGCCATGGTGGACGTCCGTGAGGCCGTCACCGGCTACCGCCGCCCCCGTCTGGCCACCGAACTCGCGGGCGCCAGGGTCGCGTTGACGGCGGCGGGTGTGACCGCCGAACTGCCCGCCGAACCCGACCTCACCGGCGTCCCCGAGCAGAGCGAGTCCGCCCTCGCCTGGGCGCTGCGCGAGGCGGTCACCAACGTCGTACGGCACAGCGGCGCCCGGCGCTGCGCGGTGGACCTCGTCCGGCACCAGACCCTGGACGGCCCGCTCCTGGAACTCCGCGTCGAGGACGACGGCTCGGGGAGTCCGGGCAGCGGTCCCGGCAACGGCCTGACCGGCCTCACCGAACGCCTGGAGAAGGCCGGCGGCACCCTGGAGGCGGGCGGCACCCGACAGGGCTTCCGCCTGGTCGCCCGGGTGCCGGCGGGCTCCGCGGCCGACGTAGGATCCGCCCCATGACCAGCCGCACGATCAGGGTCCTGCTCGCCGAGGACCAGTCGATGGTCCGCGAGGCCCTCGCCGCCCTGCTCGGCCTGGAGGACGACATCGAGGTCGTCGCCCAAGTGGCCCGCGGCGACGAGGTCCTGGCCGCCGCCCACGCCCACGACGTGGATGTGGCCCTCCTCGACATCGAGATGCCGGGCGCGACGGGCATCGAGGCCGCCGCCCGGCTCCACAAGGAACTCCCGGCCCTCAAGCTGGTCGTCCTCACCACCTTCGGCCGCCCCGGCTACCTCCGCAGCGCCATGGAGGCCGGCGCCGACGCCTTCCTCGTCAAGGACGCCCCCGCCGCCCAACTGGCCGAAGCGGTGCGCAAGGTACTGGCGGGAGAGCGGGTCATCGACCCGACCCTGGCGGCAGCGGCCCTCGCGGAGGGCGCCAACCCCCTGACCGACAGGGAACGCGAGGTCCTCAGGGCGGCCGAGGACGGCTCCACCAACGCCGAACTGGCCACCGCCCTGCACCTGTCCCAGGGCACGGTACGGAACTATCTCTCCACCGCGATCCAGAAGCTGGCGGTCCGCAACAGGGCGGAGGCGGTCCGCATCGCGCGCGAGAAGGGCTGGCTGTAGGCGTCAGTTCAACATCGAGCGCGCCGCATGGGCCTGCCGCCGCACCCGAGCCGCCGCGGCCTCGTCCACCCCGCCCACCACCTCGGCGTACGCCTCCAACTCCGAGGCACCCGCCAGGAAATCGCCCCGCTGCACCAGCAACTGCGCCCGCTCGTACCGCAACCGCGCGGGATGCGACGGCAGCAGCAGCGACAACTCGACGGCCCACAACGCCACATCCGAGCGTTCCGGCCGGGCCGCGGCCCACGCCCGCACGTTGTTCAGGATCCGCAGCACCACCTCCAAAGGCTCCGCGGGACCGAGCATCGAGGGATCCAGCGCGGCCCCCGTCGCCCCCGCGACCAGCAACTGGGCATCGCCCCCGGTCAACACCCGCCCCCCGTCGAACGGATCGGCCAGCACCTGCTCCTCCGGCGGCCCGAACCCGACCACGAAGTGCCCCGGCAGCGCCACCCCGTACACCGGAGCCCCCGCCCTGCGCGCGACCTCCATCCACACCACGGACAGCAGGATCGGCAGCCCGCGCCTGCGCCGCAGCACCTCGTGCAGCAGCGAGGACTCCAGCCGCTGGTAGTCGACGGGCGCCCCGCGGAAACCACAGCGGTCGCCCAGCAGCTCCCGCAGTGCCACCGCCCAGGACCGCGGCCCGCCGGGCCGGAACGGCAGCTGTCCGGCCAGCTCGTCCAGTTCGATCTGCGCCGCGTCCAGCCCGGCCTCGTCCAGCGTCCCGTCCGCCTGAGCGCCGACCAGCAGGCACAGCGCCGACAGGTCGGGCCGCTCGGAGCGCGCCTCTTCGGCGAACCGCCTCCTCAACTCGGCGGACCGTTCGGGCGGCGGGGGCTGGGGGGTACGCATAGCTGGCTCGTGCCCTTTCACGGCGATCGCTACTACCGCGCCTCGCCGGAGACCACCGGCTCGCGATAGTGGTGGTACGCGTGATGCGCCGTGAACCCCATGCCGGTGTACAGGGCCCGCGCGCCCTCATTGTCCGCCTCCACCTGGAGCCACGCGGCCGACGCGCCCTCGTCCAGCGCCCGGAGGGCCAACGCGGCCATCACCCGGGAGGCGAGCCCCTGTCGCCGGAGCGCGGGATCCACTTCGACGGCGGCGAAACCGGCCCACCGCCCGTCCACGACACACCGCCCGATGGCGGCGGGTGCGCCCCCGTCCTCGGACGGCACCGTCGCGAACCACACCGAAGGCCCGCTCCCCAGCACCCGCAGCGCCACCTCGCTCACCCCCTTGCGCTGGTAGCGCGCGAGCCAGGCCTCGTCCGCCTCCCGGGACAGCACCACCCCGGTGGCCCCGGCCCGGTCCGCGACGGGCGCCAGCCCTCCGGTCCACAGCTCCGCGGTCACCTCCCGCACCCACTCCCGGCGCTCCAGCTCCGCGCACAACAGCTCCTGCGTGCCCTCGGCGCCGGTGGCGGTCTGCACCCGGGCGGGCAGACCACGATCGCCGTACCACCGCCGTACGACGGTGAGGGCCTCGTCGAGGGGCAGCCCCGGGGCGCCGAGCGGCAGCACCGAGTTGGCCCGCCGGGTGAATCCGCCGGCGGCCCGCAGCTCCCACTCCCCGAGCCGTTCGCTCTCCACCGGCCGCCAGGCCCGCGAGGCGACCGGGGCCAGTTCCGCGTACGAGGCCGCGGGACCCCGGCGACGGGCCGGCTCGGCGGGCACGACCTTGCCCGCGACCAGCGCGGATTCCGGAATGCGGACGCTTCGGCCGTCCCGTCGCGTGATCAGCAGCACACCGTCGTCCCATGATGTGAGAACACCCACCGTGTCGGTGAACTTCTCGTGCGTGACTCCAGGCTCCGTCAAGCGGCGGACGGAGACCCGTTTACCCACGTCAGCTGCGGAGATACGCACCTCAAGGCGTCCCGTCACAGAGATTTCCACAGGTCAGTTCACCCCTCCTGTTCGGATCATGCCCAGGAACGGAGATACTAGGGGCGGGCATCGACGACGCCGCGCTCCCGCGCGCGAGGCGGCGGAAGCCTGAGGAGGCCCGCCAGCGCCCTATCGAGGAGGAACGACAGCGTGACCTACGTCATCGCGCAGCCTTGTGTCGACGTGAAGGACAAGGCCTGCATCGAGGAGTGCCCGGTCGACTGCATCTACGAGGGCTCCCGGTCCTTGTACATCCACCCGGACGAATGCGTCGACTGTGGCGCCTGTGAGCCGGTCTGCCCGGTTGAGGCGATCTTCTACGAGGACGACACCCCGGATGAGTGGAAGGACTACTACAAGGCGAACGTCGAGTTCTTCGACGAGCTCGGTTCGCCCGGTGGCGCCAGCAAGCTGGGTCTGATCGAGCGGGACCACCCGTTCATCGCCGCACTGCCGCCGCAGGCCTGATCATCCGGCACCCCCAGGCGTGCCGCCTCGGTCCCGTACGGCCTGATCGCACCGATCACCCCGTACGGGACCGAGGCGTTTGCCGTACGACCCGAAAGTGAGCCCGACCGCGTGTCCGTAGTCTCCGACCGCCTGCCCACCTTCCCCTGGGACAAGCTGGCGCCGTACAAGCAGAGGGCCGGCGCGCACCCCGGCGGCATCGTCGACCTGTCCGTCGGCACCCCCGTCGACCCGGTCCCCGACCTGATCCAGAAGGCGCTCGTGGACGCGGCGGACTCCCCGGGCTACCCGACGGTCTGGGGCACTCCGGCGCTGCGCGACGCGATCACGGGCTGGGTGGAGCGCCGGCTGGGCGCGCGCGAGGTCACCCACCGGCACGTGCTGCCGATCGTGGGTTCCAAGGAGCTCGTCGCGTGGCTCCCCACCCAGCTGGGCCTCGGCCCCGGCGACCGGGTCGCTTACCCGCGCCTGGCCTACCCGACCTACGAGGTGGGCGCCCGGCTGGCCCGCGCGCAGTACGAGGTCTACGACGACCCGACGGAGCTGGACCCCGAGGGCCTGAAGCTGCTCTGGCTGAACTCCCCGTCGAACCCCACGGGCCGGGTCCTGTCCAAGGAGGACCTCACCCGGATCGTGGCCTGGGCCCGGTCGCACGGCATCCTGCTCTTCTCCGACGAGTGCTACCTGGAGCTGGGCTGGGAGGCCGACCCGGTCTCGGTCCTGCACCCGGACGTCAACGGCGGCTCGTACGACGGCATCGTGGCGGTCCACTCCCTGTCCAAGCGCTCGAACCTGGCCGGGTACCGCGCGGCCTTCCTGGCGGGCGACCCGGCCGTCCTGGCGCCCCTGCTGGAGATCCGCAAGCACGGCGGCATGATGACGCCGATGCCGACCCAGGCGGCCGTCGTGGCGGCCCTGGGCGACGACACCCACGTCCGCGAACAGCGGGAGCGCTACGCCGCCCGCCGTGTCCTCCTGCGCGAGGCCCTGCTCTCCCACGGCTTCCGCATCGAGCACAGCGAGGCCAGCCTCTACCTCTGGGCCACCCGCGACGAGTCCTGCTGGGACACCGTCGCCCACCTCGCCGACCTCGGCATCCTGGTGGCCCCGGGCGACTTCTACGGCACGGCGGGCGACAGGTTCGTCCGCGTGGCCCTGACGGCTTCGGACGAGCGGGTCAGGGCGGCCGTGGACCGTCTGTGACCGTGCACTTTCTGTGATCGTGGGCAGGACTGCCCACGACACGACGACGGGGCCCAGGGAGTGATCCCTGGGCCCCGTCGCCGTGTAGCCGGGCTGTGAACCTGTGTCAGCCGAGCGGGAGGCTCTTGACCGGCAGCTGGTCGGCGGCCGGCAGCCCGCCCTTGGTCAGGGAGTCCGTCGGCAGTCCGCCCTTCGTCGCCGTGGACGTCGTGTCACCGACGATGTCACCGGCCGAGCCCGCCGCGTCACCCGCCGTCTTCTGCGCCGCCGGCGTCGCCTTCTTCACGGCCTTGCCGCTGGTCTTGCCCGCGGCGGGCACCGCCTTCTGGACCGTCTTGCCGCCGGTCTCGCCCGCGGTTCCGGTCAGGTTCTGCGCGGCACCGTCGACGGTGTTGCCGACGCTCGCCCCGTCCAGGGCGGTCAGTCCGCCGAGGTTCGGGGTGGCCGGCAGCGAGGGGGCCGCACTGGCGGAGCCGGCCGCACCGACCCCGGCAGCCGCTCCCGCAGCGACGAGCAGCGCGGCACGGGCGATCCGTCGGGTCAGGGGGAGGGACATGGTGCTCCTTTGACGGAGGAAACGATCTCGGACGCAGTGACTACCGCTCGAAGCCCCGGAAGGTTGCGGCGGCCCAACGTAAAGAGTTGGTAATGCGTCGCATTATCAGCTGCGGATAAAATCGGGCAAAAAGCGCCCGGTTCGGCCGTCCGTCGAATGCTTGCAGCCCTGTGTTTTCAAGGGTTCCGGCGGATACGGGAGTGACAGGGCGAAAACCTGCGCACACCCGCGCCCGAATCCGCCGGACGTAGCCCGTCCGGGTGACCTCCCGTACGGCTGCCCGAACTGCTGCTCGTACTCCTGCCCGTACTACTGCGCCGTCACGATGCGGACGGCGCCCGTGTTCCGCTCCGCCCCCGCGGTCCCGGCCCCCGTGCCGGTCGGGCGCCACTGGCTGTCGGTGTTCCCGGCCGTCCACTGCCGCCCGGCGTACGTGACCCGCTCGATGCGCAGCGCGGAGGCGTTGGCCACCGCCCAGTGCGCCAGCTGCCAGCCGCGCTGTTCCAGGGTGCGGCCGGAGCCGGGGGTGGTGTCGGCGGTCACGGGCAGCGTCACGGTCCGCCCGTCACCCGCGTCCGCGGAGGGTGCCGGCGACTCCGCGGCACCCACCTCGGCGGCGGCCGTGTCCAGCACGTCCCGCCCGAAGTCCCGTACGAGGGCGGAGCGCACCGCGTCCGCACCGGCGGCCTGCGCGGTGCCCGGGCGCCCGGCGCAGGTCAGTGTGGCCGCCGACTCCCCGGTGAGGGCGGCGGCGAGCAGCGTGGCGTCCGGCTCGTGCTTCGCGTACGCCGTCGGGAAGCCGCTGCGCTGCACCCGCTGTGCGGCCACGGTCAGCGGAAGGTCCTGGTAGTCGCGGACCTTGGCGAGGTGCTCGTAGAAGAGGTTCGCCGAGTACGTCGGGTCCATGATCTCCTTCGGCGTGCCCCAGCCCTGCGAGGGCCGCTGCTGGAACAGGCCGAGCGAGTCACGGTCGCCGTGGCTGATGTTGCGCAGCGCCGACTCCTGGAGCGCGGTGGCCAGCGCGATCGTCACGGCCCGCTCCGGCATCCCGCGCCCGGTGCCGACGGCGGCGATCGTCGCCGCGTTCACCGCCTGCTCGGGCGTGAACTCGTACGTCTTGCCCGCTCCCGTGCCCGAGACGACTCTGCATCCCGGGGCACCTCCTCCGCCCGTCACGTACTGAACCACCAGGTAACCGGCGACAGCGCACAGGACCACGAAGGCCGCCCCGCAACGGAAGAGGCGGCCACGACGCTTGGAAGGAGGGGACTGCTCTGGCATCCGCACAAGATACTGGAGAGTACGGAGTCAGGTGCGCCGGGTGGGAAAGTCGGTGCCCAGTGACGGGCATTAGGGTCGGCAGTATGGCTGACACCCCCCTTGACCTCACCCTGGACGCCGCGCGGCTGACCGCGCAGCTCGTCGACTTCCCCTCCGTGAGCGGCACCGAGAAGCCCCTCGCGGACGCGATCGAGACCGCGCTGCGCGCCCTTCCGCATCTGACGGTCGACCGGTACGGCAACAACGTCGTGGCCCGGACGAACCTCGGCCGTCCGGAGCGGGTCATCCTCGCCGGCCATATCGACACCGTCCCCATCGCGGCCAACGTCCCCTCCCGGCTGGACGACGAGGGGTACCTGTGGGGGTGCGGCACCTGCGACATGAAGTCCGGGGTGGCGGTGCAGCTGCGCATCGCGGCGACCGTGCCGTCCCCGAACCGCGACCTCACCTTCGTGTTCTACGACAACGAGGAGGTCACCGCGGACCTCAACGGCCTCAAGCACCTGTCGGAGGCTCATCCGCAGTGGCTGGAGGGCGACTTCGCGGTCCTGCTGGAGCCGACCAACAACCAGGTCGAGGGCGGCTGTCAGGGCACTCTCAGGATGTTCCTGAAGTTCACGGGCGAGCGGGCGCACTCCGCGCGCGCGTGGATGGGCTCCAACGCCATCCACGCCGCCGCGCCGGTCCTCGCCAAGCTCGCCGCGTACGTGCCGCGCAAGCCGGTCGTGGACGGCCTGGAGTTCCACGAGGGCCTCAACGCCGTACGCATCGAGGGCGGTGTCGCCACCAACGTCATCCCGGACGCCTGCACGGTCGTCGTCAACTTCCGTTACGCGCCCGACCGCAGCGAGGAGGAGGCCGAGGCATTCGTGCGGGAGTACTTCGCGGACTGCGGCGTCGACGAGTTCGTCGTCGACGACCACACCGGCGGCGCCCGCCCCGGCCTGAACCACCCGGCCGCGCAGGCCTTCATGGCGGCCGTCGGCGGCGAGGCCTTCCCCAAGTTCGGCTGGACGGACGTGGCCCGCTTCAGCTCGCTGGGCGTGCCCGCGGTGAACTACAGCCCGGGGGAGCCGCTGCTGGCCCACAAGGTCGACGAGCGGGTGAAGGCGTCCCTGATCCCGGTGGCCGAGGAGCGCCTCAAGGCGTGGCTGACGTCATGATCCCGGATTGATCTCGGGGTGATCCCGGCGGGTGTGTGTGACGGCGCTTCATGGCGGACATGCCTATGTCCCCCGTCCGTAACCCGCGTGGATCTAGGCTGAAGTCGAAAGACCCGAAAGCGGAGGGAGCGCACATGGCTACAGGCAACCCGGAGGGCGCGCAGCAGCCACCGGAGGAGAAGCGCCTGGGACCGGTCCTCCGCAGGCGCGGCCAGGTCCAGGCGAGCACGACCGACCAGCGGCTGCTGGACGCGGGCGGCCCGTCCGACTGGGTCCACACCGACCCCTGGCGCGTCCTGCGCATCCAGTCCGAGTTCATCGAGGGCTTCGGCACGCTCGCCGAACTCCCGCCCGCCATCAGCGTGTTCGGCTCGGCGCGGACACCGGCGGACTCACCCGAGTACGAAGCGGGCGTACGGCTCGGCCGCGGCCTGGTCGAAGCGGGCTTCGCCGTCATCACCGGCGGCGGTCCCGGCGCCATGGAGGCCGCCAACAAGGGCGCCTGCGAGGCGCAGGGCATCTCCGTCGGCCTCGGCATCGAGCTCCCCTTCGAGCAGGGGCTCAACCCCTACGTCGACATCGGGCTCAACTTCCGGTACTTCTTTGTGCGAAAAATGATGTTTGTCAAGTACGCACAAGGCTTCGTGGTGCTGCCTGGCGGCCTCGGCACCCTCGACGAACTCTTCGAGGCCCTCACCCTCGTCCAGACCCAGAAGGTCACCCGCTTCCCCATCGTCCTCTTCGGCAGCGAGTACTGGGGCGGCCTCATCGACTGGCTCAAGAACACCCTGATCGCCCAGGGCAAGGCCTCCGAGAAGGACCTGCTCCTCTTCCACGTCACGGACGACGTGGACGAGGCGGTGGCGTTGGTGTCCAAGGAGGCGGGGCGCTAGCGCGGGGCATCCATGAACGCCGGACGGGCTGAAAAATCCAGCCCCTCCGGCGTTTGAGGAGCGGGGTCTGGGGCGGAGCCCCAGAAAGATGGGACGGGTAGGGGCGGCGGGGGCGAGAAAGGCCTACGCCAGCCCCCGCCGGGCGACAGCCGGAGGCCGATGCCCAGCGATGGAAGCCACCATGTCCAGCACCTGCCGCGTCTCGGCGACCTCATGCACCCGGTACACCTGCGCCCCCAGCCACGCCGACACAGCCGTCGTCGCCAGCGTCCCCACCACCCGCTCCTTCACCGGCTTGTCCAACGTCTCCCCCACGAAGTCCTTGTTGGACAGCGACACCAACACCGGCCACCCCGTCTCCACCATCTCCCCGAGCCGTCGAGTCGCCTCCAGACTGTGCCGCGTGTTCTTCCCGAAGTCGTGCCCGGGATCGATCAGCACCGACTCCCGCGGCACCCCGAGCGACACGGCCCGCTCGGCCAGCCCCACCGTCACCCGCAGGATGTCGGCCATGACGTCGTCGTACGTCACCCGGTGCGGCCGGGTCCGCGGCTCCGCACCACCCGCGTGCGTGCACACCAGCCCCACCCCGTACCGCGCGGCGACCTCCGCGAGACCCGGATCCACCCCACCCCACGCGTCGTTCAGCAGATCCGCCCCGGCCTCGCACACCGCCTCACCGACCGAGGCCCGCCAGGTGTCCACGCTGATGACGACATCGGGGAAGCGCCGCCGCACCTCGGCCACGAAACCGACGGTCCGCCGCGCCTCCTCCTCGGCGGACACCTCCTCGCCCGGTCCGGCCTTGACCCCGCCGATGTCGATGACGGCGGCGCCCTCGGCCACCGCCTGCTCCACGCGCGCGAGGGCGGGCTCGTCGCGGAAGGTCGCCCCCTGGTCGTAGAAGGAGTCGGGGGTGCGGTTCACGATCGCCATGATCACCGGCTCATGAGCGCCGAATTCACGCCTGCCCAGCCTGAGCATCCCCTGCGACCTCACTTCGTACGTCCCGCGTCTTCGGCGTCTGTGACCGCCTGCGACCCTAACTGTCAGACTCGCATGGCACGATCGGACCCTGACACATCCGACGCCGGCGGCCGGCCGCCGGCACCGACCATGGGGACCTCAGCGATGGTTATGTTCTTGTTCCTGGTCATCGCACTCGCGGTCGTGGTCGCCGCGGTGACGCTCGCCGTGGTGGGCGGCGGCGAGGGCGACGGTCCGCTGCCCGAGGTGGCCCCCGAGCAGCTCCAGGACCCGCTGCCCCCGGACCGCCCGGTCAACCGCGCGGACATCGAGAGCCTGCGCTTCCCGCTCGCCGCCCGCGGCTACCGCATGGCGGACGTCGACGACGCCCTCGGCCGCCTCGGCGCGGAACTCGCCGAGCGGGACGCCCGTATCGCCGACCTGGAGTCCGCCCTGGCCGGCGCACGGACCGCGGCCCACCTCTCCATGGAGAAGCAAGCCGAGGAGGACCACCAGTGAGCGACGGAGCCGCCCTCGCCGGCCCGGACGGCGCGCTGCGCTGCCCCTGGGCCCTGTCCACCCCGGACTACGTGGCGTACCACGACGCGGAGTGGGGCCGCCCGGTCCACGGCGACGACGCCCTCTACGAACGACTCAGCCTGGAGGCCTTTCAGTCCGGCCTCTCCTGGATCACCATCCTCCGCCGCCGCGAGGGCTTCCGCGCCGCCTTCGCCGGCTTCGAGATCGCCAAGGTCGCCACCTTCACGGACGCCGACGCCGACCGCCTCCTCACCGACACCGGCATCATCCGCAACCGGGCCAAGATCGACGCCACCCTCGCCAACGCCCGGGTCCTGGCCGACTGGTCCCCGGGCGAGCTGGACGACCTGATCTGGTCCCACGCCTCGGCTCCGGGCCCCGCCCCGGCCACCCTCGGGGATGTTCCGGCGGTCACTCCCGAGTCGACGGCCCTGTCCAAGGCCCTGAAGAAGCGGGGCCTGCGCTTCGTCGGCCCGACCACGGCGTACGCCTTGATGCAGGCGTGCGGCCTGGTCAACGACCACTTGGGAACGTGCGTGGCCAGAGACGCACCTTAGGGGCGCGGGGAACTGCGCGCTCAGCCCCCCACACACACCCGCACTCCGCGACGGCGAAGTCACCGCCCCAAATACTTCGGCGTCTCCTTGTTCACAAAGGCCCGCACAGCAATCGCATGGTCCTCCGAGGCCCCCGCCCGGGTCTGCAACTCGTCCTCCTTCTCCAGCGTCTGAGCCAGAGAGTGCGAGGACCCGAAAGCCACGGACTCCTTGATCGCCCCGTAGGCCACCGTCGGCCCCCCGGCCAACGCCCGCGCCACCTTCGACGCCTCGGCGTGCAGATCGGCCGCCGGCACGAGCCGGTTCGCGATCCCCCACTCGTACGCCTCCTGCGCCTTGACGGTCCGGGGAAAGAGCAGCAGATCGGCGGCCCGGCCCGGCCCCACCACCCGCGGCAGCGTCCACGAGATGCCGGAGTCCGCCGTCAGCGCCACACCCGCGAACGACGTGTTGAAGCCGGCCGTGTCCGCCACCACCCGGTAGTCGGCGGCCAGCGCCAGCCCGAACCCGGCCCCCGCCGCGACCCCGTTCACCCCGGCCACCACCGGCTTCGGCATCTCCGTCAGCGCCCGCACGACCGGGTTGTAGTGCTCCCTGACGGTGCTCATGACCTGCTGCGAGCCCTCCGCCAGCAACCCGATGTGCTCCTTGAGGTCCTGGCCCACACAGAACGCCCGGTCACCGGCGGCGGTGAGCAGGACGGCCCGTACCGCGTCATCGGTGGCGGCGGCCTGTACCGCGTCCCGCAGGGCGACCTTCGTCGCGATGTTGAGCGCGTTCATCGCCTCCGGACGGTTCAGCGTGATCGTCGCGAGTCCGTCGCTCAGCTCGTACAGCACGGTGTCGGCCATGGCGTGTCCCCTCCGGTGTGCCCGTTCGGACGTACCGGTCAGTACGTCCATGTGTCCGAAGACAGCATGGCGGAGATCGCCGCCGGGGACCGCACCGGACGTGTGACCTGCGTCAAAGAATTCCGTGCGGTATTCGGGCGCCGGAACTCCACGCGGCGGCGCAGTATCGCAGTCACATCGCCGAATTGAGTGGTTTTGCTCGCGCGCGTTGCCCAAGCGATGCCGACTGATGTTGGTCATCGGGTCCTGAGATGCGGGATAATGGCCTGGAAGCAATGTGTTCGATGCCGGTGTCGCGTGTCCCACTCCAGGAGCACGCGTGCCCTCCAGGGCTGTCGGCTTTGACTATGAGCTGGTTTCAGGAAGGGGAACGAGCATGGCGGCCATGAAGCCGCGGACGGGCGATGGCCCGCTCGAGGTGACCAAGGAGGGGCGGGGCATCGTCATGCGCGTTCCGCTCGAAGGCGGCGGTCGGCTCGTCGTCGAGCTGACCCCTGACGAGGCCGACGCGCTGGGCGACGCCCTCAAGAAGGTCGTCGGCTGACGCGGAAGCGACCATACCCTTTCGGCCGTCCGGGCACCGTACGCGGTGCCCGGACGGTTTTTTCGGGCCTGTTCACCGTCTACGACGGTCCGCTCAGCGCTTGACCGCGCACAGCAGGCCGTCGCCCACCGGCAGCAGGGACGGCACCAGTTCCTGACTCTCGCGCACCGCGCGCAGCAGCTCGCGCAGTCGCAGGACCTCGGTCGGCTGCGGGCCCGAATCCACCGTCCGGCCGTTCGCGAAAACGCCCTCGAACACGACCAGGCCACCCGGACGCAGCAGGCGCAACGATTCAGCGAGATAGTCCAGGAACTCCAGGCGATCGCCGTCGCAGAAGACCAGGTCGTAGCCCGCGTCCGCGAGCCGGGGCAGCACGTCCAGGGCGCGGCCCGGGATGAAGCGGGCCCGGTTGCTGGCGAAACCGCAGGCGCGAAAGGCCTGGCGGGCGAACTGCTGGTGCTCCGGCTCCGGGTCGACCGTGGTCAGGACGCCGTCCGGGCGCATGCCGTGCAGCAGATGGATCCCGGACACGCCGGTCCCGGTGCCGATCTCGGCGACCGCCTTGGCGTCCACGGAGGCGGCCAGCAACCGCAGCGCCGCGCCCGTGCCGGGCGACACCGAGCGCAGGCCCGCCTCACGAGCCCGGTCACGGGCCCAGTGCAGCACCTCGTCCTCGGCGACGTAGGCGTCGGCGAACGCCCAGCTCGTCTGCCGGTTGCCGGTAATGGCCCTCTCCTTGCCCCGTGGTTGCCTGGGCGTGACTGTATCCGTTGGTGCCGGGAACCCGCAGATGGGACCGGGCGTTTAGAGGGGTGGGAGACGGAGCGGGGGGACACAGTTGGATCACGACGCGGGGCCGGGGTTCGAGCAACTGCTGACGCAGGGGCCCGAGCCGTATCAGCCCAGATCAAATTCTCGTAAAACCGCTTATCCGGAGCTAACGGGCGAGGTGGCTATGGTAGGGGCTCCACTGGACACCACCAGAGCCGACAGGGGAGGTGCGGCCGTACCCGGGGATCGGGGCGGAGTGCTGCGGCGCTTCCTCGGATCGGCGGGCAGGCCGAAATCCGTGAACAACACCGCTGCTGACCACAGCCACGCCGGCGACTACGCCCAGACCGCGACCTTCTCCACCGACGCGGACGGGCAGGCGTGGACTCCGCCCACCTGGGAGGAGATCGTCAGCACGCACAGTGGCCGCGTCTACCGGCTCGCGTATCGACTGACGGGCAACCAGCACGATGCCGAGGACCTCACCCAAGAGGTGTTCGTCCGCGTCTTCCGCTCGTTGTCGACCTACACGCCCGGCACCTTCGAGGGCTGGCTGCACCGCATCACCACCAATCTCTTCCTGGACATGGTCCGGCGCAAGCAGCGCATCCGCTTCGACGCCCTCGGCGAGGACGCGGCCGAGCGCCTGCCCAGTCGTGAACCATCGCCCCAGCAGGTCTTCAACGACGCGCACTTCGACGCCGACGTCCAGCAGGCACTCGACACCCTCGCGCCCGAGTTCCGGGCCGCGGTCGTCCTGTGCGACATCGAGGGACTGTCGTACGAGGAGATCGCCGCGACCCTGGGCGTCAAGCTGGGCACGGTCCGGTCCCGGATCCACCGCGGCCGCTCGCAGCTGCGGAAGGCTCTCGCGCACCGCTCGCCGGAGGCCCGGGCCGAGCGACGCTCCTTCATGGCTCGTGTCCCCGCCCTGGGGGGAGGGGGCGCGACCGCGTGAGTGGATCACGGCCCGAACCCGGCGAGGGGCGCCTCGCGGAACAGCATCTGGGAGACCGACTCGCCGCCCTGGTGGACGGTGAGCTCGGTCATGAGTCGCGGGACCGCGTCCTGGCGCACCTGGCCACCTGCGCCAAGTGCAAGGCCGAGGCCGACGCGCAGCGCCGACTGAAGAACGTGTTCGCGGAGGCGGCCCCGCCCCCGCCCTCGGAGAGCTTCCTGGCCCGGCTCCAGGGGCTTCCGGGGGGAGGTGACTCCGAGGACGGCGACGGTTCGCCGTTCGGCGGGGGAGGGTTCGCCGACGGACTCTCCCCACGACCCGGGACCACCGGGGTCTTCGGCCTGAGGCGCGGCGAGCGCTTCGAGTTCGGCTATGTCCCGGCGCGCCCGCACCGCGCACCGGCCCTGCCGCCGTCCGCCGCGAACCGCGGTTTCCGCATCCATGACGTCAGCCGTCACGAGGCCGAGCGGTCGTCCTCACGCGGGCTGCGGTTCGCCTTCGCCGCGGCCGGGGCGGTGTCGCTCGCCGCCATCGCGCTGGGCGGGGTCACCACGGTGACACCGACCGACGGGGCCGCCGACGCTCGCGGCGGAACCGGCACGGGCAGCAATGTGACACCGGCGCGCAGCCCGGGCACGGGGGCCGCCACGGCCGAGAGCCAGCGGCGCCGCGGCTCCGGCCCCCTGCTCGCGCAGGGCCAGGGACAGGCGGGTGGCAGCGCCCCGGTCGCCCCGACCGAGGTGTCCGCACCCCTGCTCCCGGGGGTGCCCACGCCCGCGCGGGTGTACGAGGAGGTCGTCCATGAGCTGGCAGCCCCGGTGATGGCCGGCGCGGCAGCCATGTCGCCTCTGATACGTCCGCTCAGTGCCACTCCGCCGATCTCCCTGACCGCGTGGTCCACCCCCACGGACCTCTCCGGCCCGGACCTGCTCGCCTCACCCGCTCCCGAAGCCACCTCGGCTTCTTCCCCCGGCTCCGGCATCACCCGCTGACCGGCCTCTGCGCGGCGGTGCGCGAACCTGGTTGAATCCAGGGGAGTCGACGAACGGCGGCCACCGCCGACGAACCGCGCCGTGGCCGTCCGTGACTGGGGAGAGCATGAACGAGGGGAAGCCCACGAAAGCGGGCGGGGCGGACGACGTCATCGGGTCCGGTGCACACGCCGACGATGCCGACGGCGATTTCGAACTGAGAGCACCACAGGACACGGCCGCCGTGATCCGGGACGACCCACCGTCCCCCGGCTCCGGCGCCACAGGGCCGACGGAACCGTCGGGACCGACGGGGGAGTCCGGGACCGAGGGCGACTTCGAGCTGGCCCGTCCCGGGACGCCGACGACTCCGCCGGTGGGGGAGACGGGGGCGGGCGCGCCTCTCGGCAGCAACGTTTCGGCTGCGGCCACCGAGCGGCCCGAGAAGCGGCCCGAGCCCCTGCACGACCCCGATCCCTACAGCACCCCGCCGTACGGCGAGCCCGGCCCCTGGGCGCCTGCTCCGCCCGTTCAGCACCCGGCGGCCACACCCGCGCAGGGCACCGCCGTACCGGCGCCTCCCGGTGCGCCCGTGCCCTCGCAGGGCGTGGCCCAGGCGCCGCCCGCCGCCCCGCCGAGCCAGGCTCCGGAGCCTGCCCCGGCTCCGGTCCCAGCCTCCGCCCCGGCCCCTGCCCCCATGGCGGCCCCTGCTGCCGACGCACCCGCGTCCGGCATCCCGGGCCCCGACGCGCCCGCACCCCCTCCCACCCCCTGGCAGAACTACGACCCCTGGGCCCCCGTGGCCGCCGCGCCCCTCCAGCAGACCGGCGAGGCCGTGCTCAGCAAGGAGCAGCGGCGCAGGCGGGTGCGGAAGGCACTGGCCGGAGCGGCGGTGCTGCTCGCGCTCGTGGCCGGGGGCGTCGGGGGCGCCGTAGGAGCGTATCTGGAGCGCAACGGGGGGATCGGGGAGGTGGAGTTGCCACAGGCGGGTCCGGAGCCCGCCGGGCGGGCTCCGGACAGCGTGGCGGGGATCGCCGCGCGGGCGCTGCCGAGCGTGGTGACCCTGCATGTGTCCGGCGCCGGGGAGCAGGGCACCGGCACCGGCTTCGTGCTGGACGACCGGGGCCACGTCCTGACCAACAACCACGTCGTCGAACCCGCCGGTGCCGACGGCGAGATCACCGTGACCTTCCACAGCGGCGACACCGCCAAGGCCACCGTCGTGGGCCGGGACAGCGGCTACGACCTCGCCGTGGTCAGGGTGAGCGGCGTCAGCGGGCTCAAGCCCCTCCCGCTCGGCAACTCCGAGAACGTCCAGGTCGGCGACCCGGTCGTCGCCATCGGCGCCCCCTACGACCTGGAGGGCACCGTCACCTCCGGCATCATCAGCGCCAAGGAACGGCCCATCACCGCCGGCGGTGAGAGCGAGGACGGGAGCGACGTGTCGTACGTGGACGCGTTGCAGACCGACGCGCCGATCAACCCCGGCAACTCCGGTGGCCCGCTGCTCGACACGCGGGGCCGGGTGGTCGGGATCAACTCCGCCATCCGCTCGGCGGGCGGCGGCTCCGCCCCGGAGAGCGGCCAGGCCGGCTCGATAGGCCTCGGCTTCGCCATCCCGATCAACCAGGGCAAGCGCGTCGCCGAGGAACTGATCAACACCGGCAAGGCGACCCATCCGGTGATCGGCGTCACCCTCGACATGGAGTACTCGGGCGACGGCGCCCGCGTCGGCACGAAGGGCAACGACGGCGGGCCCGCGGTCACCGTCGGCGGCCCCGGCGCCAGGGCCGGCATCAAGGCGGGGGACGTCGTCACCGCGGTCGACGGCCGCCGTATCCACTCCGGTGACGAACTGATCGTCAAGGTCCGCGCGCACCGCCCCGGCGACCGTCTCGAACTCACGCTGGAGCGCGACGGCCGGGAGCGGACGATCTCGCTGGTGCTGGGGTCGTCCGACGGTGACTGACAGAAACCTTCGGGACAGTACCGGTCATACAGGATCGCCGGGTACCGTGGACCCGGCCCGGACCACGGAAGACCGCACTGACCACCGAGGGCCGCGGACCGAGGACATCGCAAGGAGCTTCAGGTGTTCAATGACATAGGACCGCTCGAGGTCGTGACCCTCGTTGTCCTCGCCGTGCTCGTCTTCGGTCCGGACAAGCTTCCGAAGGTCATCCAGGACATCACCCGGACGATTCGCAAGATCCGGGAGTTCTCCGAGAGCGCCAAGCAGGACATCCGCGGCGAACTGGGCCCGGAGTTCAAGGACTTCGAGTTCGAGGACCTGAACCCCAAGACGTTCATCCGCAAGCAGCTGGACAACGACGAGCTGGGGCTCAAGGAGATCCGCAACGGCTTCGACCTGAAGAAGGAGATGGCCGAGGTCACGGACGCGGTCCACGGCCGCGAGGCCGAATCCTCCTCGTCCTCGGGTGCCTCGGGCTCGTCCGGCGGCCGCGTCGACATGACCAAGAAGCCCGAGGAGCCGGGCAAGGACGACCGCCCGCCTTTCGACGCGGACGCCACCTGAGCCGTACGCCCCTTGGGCCGTACGTCGGCCGCTCCCGTACGCCGGCCGCGCCGGACGTGACGCGTTTCATACTCCGGACAGGCCTCGTCGCGGCCTGAACCCGCCCCGGCGGCGCCCCGCGCGCCGGGAGCTTTCGTCGCTGCTCGGAGCGGTGTGGCTATGCTGCCGAGTTGTTGTGCGGGCCGTACTGCGACGAGTAGCGCCGCCCGAAGGGGGGCGGGCCGTCCCGGTCCGACGAGAACGAGGAGGCGTCCGGGCAGATGGAGACGACGAGTCGGGCAGTCGCGCAGGCGCCGGCCGCGGAGGGTGGACAACAGGTCCCCTCCGCCCGGCGTACGGTCGACGGCTACCTGGAGGCGCCCTTCCCGTGGTACGGCCTCGACGAGGCCTTCACGGGGCCGAGATGGCTGATGCAGGTCGGTACGGCGGCCGACGGTGCCGTCGAGCACGGTTCGATCGGGCACGGTGACGAGCCCTCGGTCCGTCACGAAGGCACGGAGGACAAGGAGAAGTTCGCGGTGGTGGTGACCGTCGCGGCGAATCCGTCCCGCAGGAGCGCCGACGGCACGGGGCTGCTGGAGGCCACATCGGTCGCCTCGGCGGCCTGGCTCGCCGGGGTGGGGCTGCTGTCGTTCACCTGGCCGGGCCAGATGGACCACACCCTCAGGGACGACTGGCTCGACCAGCAGACGGAGACGGCGTGGGCACTGGCCGACGATCTCTCCGGTTCCGAGTGGTCCACGCTGTCGCTGCCGGTGGACGGGGTCCCGACGCCGTTCCACTACCGGGAGTCCGAGTTCGGCTGGGTCCTGGCCGGATCGACCCAGGCGGGGGTGCACGTGGGGGCGTACGGGAGAGGGATGAGCGCGTACGGGCTCGGCTTCGCCATGATCAAGGACATCGGCGCGTACGCATGAGGGTGAGTGGGGAACTGCGGGCCCTTGGTGGCTGACCGCGCAGTTCCCCGCGTCCCCGGGGAGTGTTCTTCCGGAACGCGCCCTTCGGGCTAGAACTTGTTCTTCGGCGTGATGCCCAGGGACAGTCCCGAAAGGCCGCGCTGGCGTCCTCCGAGCTTGCCCGCGATCGCCCGCAGCGCCGAGCCCGCCGGGCTGTCCGGGTCCGTCAGGACGACCGGCCTGCCGTCGTCGCCGCCCTCACGGAGGCGGACGTCGATGGGGATGCTGCCGAGGACGGGGACGGAGGCGCCCGTCGTCCGCGTGAGGCCGTCGGCGACGGACTGGCCGCCGCCCGTGCCGAAGACGTCGACCATCTCACCGCAGTGCGGGCAGGGCAGGCCCGCCATGTTCTCGACGACGCCGACGATCTTCTGGTGGGTCTGGACGGCGATGGAGCCGGCCCGCTCGGCGACCTCGGCGGCGGCCTGCTGGGGCGTGGTGACGACGAGGATCTCGGCGTTCGGGACCAGCTGGGCCACGGAGATGGCGATGTCGCCGGTGCCCGGGGGCAGGTCCAGCAGCAGGACGTCGAGGTCGCCCCAGTAGACGTCCGACAGGAACTGCTGGAGAGCCCGGTGGAGCATCGGACCACGCCACACGACCGCGGAGTTGCCCGGGGTGAACATGCCGATGGAGATCACCTTCACGCCGTGCGCGGACGGCGGCATGATCATGTTCTCGACCTGGGTGGGGGTGCCGTCGGCGCCCAGCATGCGCGGCACGGAGTGGCCGTAGATGTCGGCGTCCACGACACCGACCTTCAGCCCGTCCGCCGCCATGGCCGCCGCCAGGTTCACCGTCACCGACGACTTGCCGACGCCGCCCTTGCCGGAGGCGACCGCGTACACGCGGGTCAGCGAGCCCGGCTTGGCGAAGGGCACCTCGCGCTCGGTCTGGCCGCCGCGCAGTGCGGTCGCCAGCTCCTTGCGCTGCTCGTCGCTCATCACGTCCAGCGTGACGTCGACGCGCGTGACGCCCTCGACCGCCGAGACCGCGTCCGTCACGCGCTGCGTGATCGTGTCGCGCATGGGGCAGCCGGAGACCGTCAGGTACACGGTGACCGCGACCGCCCCGTCCGCACCGATCTCGACCGACTTGACCATCCCGAGCTCGGTGATGGGGCGGTTGATCTCGGGGTCGTTCACCGTCGACAGCGCTTCACGCACCGCGTCTTCCATAGCCATGAGAACGATGGTACGGCGCCCCGCGGCGGCCCCGGCATGCCCGTCACCGGTCGTCTACGTCACGTCCCCTCGGCCGTTCTGCCGGGAATACGACGTGCCCGCTCCGTCGCTCCTCCAGCTCCTTCACCATGTCCTGGAGCTCCGAGCGGATCCAGTCACGGGTGGCCACCTCGCCGAGGCCGATCCGCAGGGCCGCGATCTCCCGGGTCAGGTACTCGGTGTCGGCGATGGACCGCTCGTTCTGCTTGCGGTCCTGTTCGAGGTTGACCCGGTCGCGGTCGTCCTGCCGGTTCTGCGCGAGCAGGATCAGCGGGGCCGCGTAGGAGGCCTGGAGCGACAGCATCAGCGTCAGGAAGATGAACGGGTAGTGGTCGAAGCGCAGCTCGTACGGGGCGAAGATGTTCCACAGCACCCACAGGATGATGACGACCGTCATCCAGACGATGAACCGCCCGGTGCCCAGGAAGCGCGCGATGCGTTCCGAGAGCCGTCCGAAGGCCTCCGGGTCCCACTCGGGCAGGACTCGGCGCCGGGGCGGCCGCGGCTGGTCGAGCCGGGGACGGGAGCGGGTGGTGGCGGTCGCGCCCGCGGGGGTGCGCTCACGGACCGCGGTCTCGCGCTCAGGCGTCATGGGAACCCGCCTCCTCACCCTTGCCGAGGCCGTCGCGGCCGTCGCGTGTGCCGTCGCTTGTGTCGTCGTTTGTGTCGTCTTCGAGAAGGTCGCGCCCGTCGCCTTCGGGTGCGTCGCCCTCATCGCCCTCGCCGTCCTTGTCGTCCTCGGCGAGGTGGAACTCCGTCTCCCGCCAGTCCTCCGGCAGCATGTGGTCCAGTACGTCGTCCACGGTCACCGCGCCGAGCAGCGCCCCCGCGTCGTCGACGACGGGCGCCGAGACCATGTCGTACGTCGCGAAGAACCCGGCGACCACAGGGAGCGGCGCGTCCGGTTCCAGGGGTTGCAGGTCGTCGTCGATGATCGCGCTGACCAGGGTGTACGGAGGGTCGCGCAGCAGCCGCTGGAAGTGCACGGTGCCGAGGTACTTGCCGGTCGGGGTCTCGTCCGGCGGCCGGCAGACGTAGACCTGGGCGGCGAGCGCGGGCGAGAGGTCGGCGTTGCGGACGCGGGCCAGCGCGTCGGCGACGGTCGCGTCCGGCCGCAGGACGATCGGCTCGGTGGTCATCAGACCGCCCGCGGTGCGCTCCTCGTACGCCATCAGGCGCCGCATGTCGGCGGCGTCGCCGGGCTGCATCAGGCTCAGCAGCCGCTCCTGCTCCTCCGTGGGGAGCTCGGAGAGCAGGTCGGCCGCGTCGTCCGGGTCCATGGCCTCCAGGACGTCGGCGGCACGTTCCTCCTTCAGCTTGCCGAGGATCTCGATCTGGTCGTCCTCCGGCAGCTCTTCCAGGACGTCGGCCAGACGGTCGTCGTCGAGGGCGGCGGCGACCTCGACGCGCCGCTTGGGGGACAGATGGTGCAGGACGTTGGCGAGGTCGGCCGGGCGCAGCTGCTCGAAGGTGGCCAGGAGGCTCTCGGCGCCCTGTCCGTGCTCCTCCAGGGCGAAGCCGGTGACGGCGGACCACTCGACCGTCAGTGTCTCGCCCTTGCGGCGGAAGGCGCCGCCCTTGCCGCCCTTGCGGACGAACACACGGTCGATCTCCCAGTCCCGGCGGGCCGGCAGCTGCTGCACCGACAGGTCCAGTACGGTCACCTCCTCTTTCGGCTCCCCGCTCTCGACGAGCGTCACACGCCGGTCGAGGAGCTCGCCGAACACCAGCCGCTCGGTGGGCCGCTGCTCGAAACGGCGGACGTTGAGGACACCGGTGGTGATGACCTGGCCGGACTCGATCCCGGTCACCCGGGTCATGGGCAGGAAGATGCGGCGGCGCGTGGCGAGTTCGACGACCAGCCCGAGCAGACGGGGCGGCCGGCGCGCGACGCGCAGCATGACGACCAGGTCGCGCACACGGCCGACCTGGTCACCGGTCGGGTCGAAGACGGCGACGCCGGAGAGATGGGAGACGAAGATCCGGGGGGCGCCCGCTGCCATGACTGTGCTTCCTTTTCGTGCGGGATTCGTGGGGAGGTGCTGCGTCGGAAGATCGGTGGCTCTCTGTTCCGAATTGCCCGCTCGGGTGGGCTTCAGGCTAGCCCGTCCCGATCGGATACGCCCTGGTGAGCGGTCCGGACGGACTGGCTCCGTGCGGGCGGTGGGACCCCGGTACGCTGCCCCTCGCCGCTGAAGGACCTCTGTCAGAAAGGCAGCCCCACCTGTGACTGCGATTCCCCGGCGCCACGCCTCCAGGGCAGCACTGGCGAGCACGATCTGCGCCCTGGCCGTCACGGGGACGGGCCTGACCGGATGCAGCGAGGATCCGGACGCGGGCACCAACGGTGTCGGCAAGCTGTCGGCCGAGCAGATCCAGTCCCGGACCCGTACCGCCGCCGAGGCCGCCGACGCCGTACGCCTCGCGGGCAATGTGGTGGCCGGCGGGCGCACGTACCGGCTCGACATGCGGCTGAAGGCCGACGGGGCCTCCGGGTCGGTCACCGCCGAGGGGGCGACCTTCCAGCTGCTGCGGGTCGATGAGGCGCTCTTCCTCAAGGCGGACGCGGACTTCTGGTCGAACGCGGACGACAAGGGCGGCGACTCCGACACGGCGGCCGCCGACAAGCTGGGCGGCAAGTACGTGAAGGTGCCGCAGGGCGACCCCTCGTACAAGAAGTTCAGCGGTTTCACCGACATGGACGTTCTCCTCGAAAGTCTGCTGACCCTGCACGGCTCGCTGGGCACGCAGGGCCACCACGAGCAGGCGGGCGTGCGCACCATCCGCATCACCGGCGACAAAGGCTCCGGCGGCACCCTGGACGTCTCCCTGGAGGGCGAGCCCTACCCCCTCCGCCTGGCGCGGGCCGGCGGCGCGGGCACCCTGACCTTCTCGGCCTGGGGCAAGGACTTCCCCCTGACCGAGCCGGAGAAGGACGACACGGTGGACTACGGCAAGCAGCTGCCGTCGTGACGTTCGGTGCGGGGCCGAGCCCGGCCCCGGCTACTTCCGTTTGCGCCGCTTGAGCAGCAGCCGCGGCAGCCCCGCCGGGATCGGCTCACGCGTCGTCGCCGGCGTCGGCAACGGCGCCTCGGCCAGGTCGCCCTCGGGCAGGGGCATCGTCGCCCCCGCCGGTTCCAGCCTGAGTACCCGGCACTCGCGGGACCAGCGCCCGGTCATCGCCTCGCCGTCGGGGGCGTTGAGCCGCTTGCCCTTGAGCTCGGCGACCGCGGCCTGCCAGGCGTCGGAGTCCGGGGCGAGTTCCACGACCTTCGCCGGCCACGAGACCAGCCGGCCGCCCTTGTCCTTGCTGCGGACCGTGACCTCGGCACCGGCCCCGTCGGCCAGACCGGGCAGCGGCTGCTCCCCGGGCCCGTCGCCGACCAGACAGGCCGCGCCCTCGTGCCACACGTGCCACAGGGCACGCGCCGGGCCGCCGGGACCCTTGACCCAGATGAGGCCGGACTTCTTCGTGGCCTCCTCGACGAGGGCCTGGTCGAGCAGCTCGCTTGTCATGGGCTCAGCCTATCCACGCGCCCTCACAGCCAGCCGTTGCGCTTCAGCGTGCGGTGGATGCCGAGGCAGAGGGTCACGGTGATGCCCATGATCACCGGGTAGCCGTACCGCCAGTGCAGTTCGGGCATGTGCTCGAAGTTCATGCCGTAGACCCCGCACACCATCGTCGGTACGGCGATGATCGCGGCCCAGGAGGTGATCTTCCGCATGTCCTCGTTCTGCGCGACGGACGCCTGCGCGAGGTTGGCCTGGAGGATCGAGTTGAGCAGCTCGTCGAAGCCGAGGACCTGCTCCTGGACGCGGGCGAGGTGGTCGGCGACGTCCCGGAAGTACTTCTGGATGTCCGGGTCGATCAGCCGCATCGGCCGCTCGCTCAGCAGCTGCATGGGGCGCAGCAGCGGCGCGACGGCCCGCTTGAACTCCAGTACCTCACGCTTGAGTTGGTAGATCCGCGCCGAGTCCACACCGCGCGCGGTCCCGCCGCGGCGCCCCGGCGAGAAGACCTCGGTCTCCACCTCGTCGATGTCGTCCTGCACGGCGTCGGCGACCGCGATGTAGCCGTCCACGACGTGGTCGGCGATCGCGTGCAGCACCGCCGAGGGGCCCTTGGCGAGCAGCTCCGGGTCGTCCTGGAGCCGGTGCCTGAGCGTCCGCAGGGAGCCCTTGCCGCCGTGCCGGACGGTGATGAAGAAGTCCCGTCCGGTGAAGCACATGACCTCGCCGGTCTCCACGACCTCGCTGTTGGCGGTCAGTTGGTCGTGCTCGACGTAGTGGATGGTCTTGAAGACGGTGAAGAGCGAGTCGTCGTACCGCTCCAGCTTGGGCCGCTGGTGCGCCTGCACCGCGTCCTCCACGGCCAGCGGGTGCAGCCCGAACTCGCCGGCGATGCCGGAGAACTCGGCCTCGGTCGGCTCGTGCAGACCGATCCAGACGAAGCCCCCGTCACGGCGCACCGTGCGCATCGCCTCGTGCGGGGTCAACGGCTTGTCCGTGACGACACGCGCGCCGTCGCGGTAGATGGCGCAGTCCACGACGGCGGAGGGCATCGAAGGGTCGCGGGTGGTGTCGTAGGGGCCGGTGTCCTTGCGCAGGGAGACGCGGGACGGGCGGACCACGGCACGCAGGTCGCGGATCATCGACATGGCAGGCTCCTTCGTGACAGGCAACGAAAGGCCGCCGACGACGGGTGGAACTACCCGGAATGGGGACGTCCTGACTGCGGAGGTTTGGCACGTCCACAAAGCGGGGAGCACCGCAGCGTCGCGGTGGCGAACTTCGCTACTGATGCAGCTGGGAATCAGCTCAGACAGATCAGGTAAAACGAACGAAGCGCTCTTCCGCGGTGAAGCGAGTGCGAGAGGTGGCAGCCAGCCGGAGCCAGAGCAACGAGTCAGCGGCGCGGAGAGCGGGTGCTACTGCACGGTCGACTTCGATCCATTGCAGCCCCACCTCCTCCGGCCGGTCCCTCGTAAGGGAGTGTCGTCGGCGTCGGGGCTTGATCGCGACGCTTCTGCGTGCTGCCCCGAACCACCGGGCAAGAGTAGCAGTCACCCGAACTGTCAAGGCGCTGCTTTGCCCGGTACTGACGAGTTCTATGCTCGCCGCATGGCTGATGTTCTTCCTCTGGTCGAGGCCCGGTTGCGCACCGCGCTGGGCGAACCGGACGCGCGCGCGGCGGTCACCTTCCTCGGTACGGACCGCATCGAGGTGCTGCGTTTCCAGGACGACTCCAGGGAGGGCGCGGTCGTCCGGTACGCCACGCTCGGCATGTCCGCCCAGCCGATGAGCGACCCCACGGCGACGATCGCCGACCCGGTCGCGGGGCCCCGCGCCGAGCTGGTCCTCTCGGTCCGTTCCGGCCTCGCCGACACCGACAAGGTGCTCCGCCCGCTCGCCGTCCTCGCCGCGTCTCCGCAGGTGGAGGGCGTGATCGTGGCTCCCGGCGCCTCCCTGGACGTCGGTGGGCCGCTGTGGCCCGGCGCGCCGTTCACCTCGGTCCTGGTCGCCGAGCCGGGCGGCCTGGTCGAGGACCTGGAACTCGACGCGCCCCTCGACCCCGTGCGGTTCCTGCCCCTGCTCCCCATGACCCCCAACGAGGCCGCCTGGAAGCGGGTGCACGGCGCCCAGGCCCTCCAGGAGCGCTGGCTGACACAGGGCACGGACCTCCGGGATCCGTCCCGGAAGTCCGTCCCGCTGGACTGACCCGGCCAGTGAGCAAGCTCACCAACCGGTGGCCGAGAAGCATCAGTTGGCGAAGACGGTGACACTGTCCTCGATCGCGTGCTTCGGCTCCAGTGCCTCGGCCTCGTGCGTGAGTGCCTTCCGCCGTACGACGACCACGAGCGCGCCCGCCACGGCGGTGACCGCCGCGACCACGAACGGCATGTGGATGTCGGTCCACTCCTCGATCTTCGGCGCGAAGTAGGGCGCGGCGGCGGCCGCGAACCAGCGCACGAAGTTGTAGCCCGCGCTCGCCACGGGACGCGGGGCGTCCGAGACGCCGAGCGCCAGTTCCGTGTACACGGTGTTGTTCAGGCCGATGAAGGCACCGGACAGGATCGTGCAGACGATCGCCGCGGTGTGGTTGCCGTAGCCGAGGACGAGCACGTCGACCGCGAGCAGCAGCAGCGAGCCGCCGAGCACCTTCAGCGAGCCGAACCGCTTCTGTGCGCGCGGCGCCACGAGCACCGAGAAGACGGCGAGCAGCACACCCCAGGCGAAGAACACGGCACCCGACTTGTACGGCGTCATGTTCAGCACGAACGGCGTGAAGGCCAGCACGGTGAAGAACGTGTAGTTGTAGAAGAACGCCGAGACCGCCGCCGAGGCCAGGCCGCCGTGGCCGAGCGCCTTGATCGGGTCCAGCAGTGAGGTCTTGCGGGCGGGCTTCGGCTGTTCCTTGAGGAACACCGCGACGCAGAGGAAGCCGACGGCCATCAGGAAGGCCGTACCGAAGAACGGGTAGCGCCAGCTGGCGTCCCCGAGGAGCGCGCCCAACAGCGGGCCGCACGCCATGCCGAGGCCGAGGGCGGACTCGTAGAGCAGGATCGCCGCGGCGCTGCCGCCGGCCGCCGCGCCGACGATCACGGCGAGGGCGGTGGAGACGAACAGGGCGTTGCCGAGCCCCCAGCCGGCCCGGAAGCCGACCAGTTCGCCGACCGAGGTCGAGGTGCCCGACAGGCCCGCGAAGACCACCACCAGCGCGAGGCCGAGCAGCAGGGTCTTCTTGCCGCCGATGCGGCTGGAGACGAAGCCGGTGACCAGCATCGCGACCGCGGTGATCAGGAAGTACGAGGTGAACAGCAGGGAGACCTGGCCGGCGGTGGCGTTCAGACCGGAGGCGATCGACGGCAGGATCGGGTCGACGAGCCCGATGCCCATGAAGGCGACGACGGACGCGCCGGCGGTCGCCCAGACCGCCTTGGGCTGCCGGAGGAGGCCGCCGGCGCCCGCGTCGAAGGGGTCCTGGTGTGCGGGGGCCTTGCTCGTGCCCATCGCGTTTCTCCATCCCGACGAAGATAGTTGGTATATGCACATAGTAAGTTAGCTCGGCTAATTAATGCAAGCTACATCTAGTGCTCGCCGGTGAAGCCGGTGCGAGGGTTCCGCCCGGACGGGTGATCGTCCCTTGACGTGGCGGAGCAGGGGTAGGACCGTGGGGCCCTATGAGGGGCGAACCCAGTTGCCCGAAGTGTGGTGGCCGGGTCAGGGCTCCCGGACTCTTCGCCGACACCTGGCAGTGCGATGTGCACGGCACCGTGCATCCGGTGCAGCCAGTGATACCGCCCAGCGTCGAGGCCCTCGGCGTCGTCGTGCACCGCACGCAGGTGCCGGTGTGGATGCCGTGGCCGCTGCCGGTGGGCTGGCTGTTCACGGGCGTGGCCTGCGCGGGTGACGACCGCAGCGGCGGCCGTGCCACGGCGGTGGCGTGCACCGGGCCCGGACCGCTCGGCGGCATGGGCGAGCTGATCCTGGTCGCCGAGGAGCTCGGCGTCGGCCTCGGTGCGCGGTACGCCGGCATCGACGGGCCCGACCCGGGGCCGTACATGAGCGTGGAGAAGCCACCCCAGGCCAAGGTCCTGGCCGCGGGCCGTCCGACGCCGCTGTGGCATGTGTCCGGGGCGCCCGACGACCGTGCGGTGTTCGCGGGGGAGGCGCTGGGGCTGTGGCTGTGGGCCGTGGTGTGGCCCGAACAGTCCGGGCTGCTGATGTACGACGAACTGGTGCTGACGGATCTGCGGGATGCGGGGGCCGAGGTGGAGCTGGTGCCCTGCGGGGCGCTGTCGCCGCGCCTGCTGAAGCCGTAGCGTCCCCCTGGGTGTCGCCTTGAGTAGGGGGCGCTGGGCGGGTTTGGGTGTGACCGGGGAGTCGGAAAATCCGGTTATCCTTGAGCGTCCTGTTCCGTCTGGTGTCTGGAGTCCGTCGCGTGCGTATCGACCTGCACAGCCACTCCACCGCTTCCGACGGCACGGACACCCCCGCCGAGCTGGTGCGGAACGCTGCCGCCGCCGGGCTGGACGTCGTGGCGCTGACCGATCACGACACGACCCGTGGGCACGCCGAGGCGATCGCCGCGCTTCCCGCGGGGCTGACGCTGGTGACCGGGGCGGAGCTGTCCTGCCGTGTCGACGGCGTCTCCATGCACATGCTGGCCTACCTGTTCGATCCCGAGGAGCCGGCTCTGCTGGCCGAGCGGGAGCTGGTGCGGGACGACCGGGTGCCCCGGGCGCGGGGGATGGTCGCCAAGCTCCAGCAGCTGGGCGTGCCGGTGACGTGGGAGCAGGTGGCGCGGATCGCCGGGGACGGGTCCGTGGGCCGGCCCCATGTGGCGACCGCGCTCGTCGACCTCGGGGTCGTGCCGAGCGTGAGCGACGCCTTCACGCCGGACTGGCTGGCCGACGGCGGCCGGGCCTACGTGGAGAAGCACGAGACGGATCCCTTCGAGGCGATCCGCCTGGTGAAGGCGGCGGGCGGTGTCACCGTGTTCGCGCATCCCGGTGCGAGCAAGCGGGGACGGACCGTCCCGGAGTCCGCGATCGTCGAGATGGCCGCGGCCGGGCTCGACGGCATCGAGGTCGACCACATGGACCACGACCCTGACACCCGGGCGCGACTGCGGGGGCTGGCGGCCGAGCTCGGGCTGCTGGTGACCGGGTCCTCCGACTACCACGGCAGCCGCAAGACGGTCGCCCTCGGCGAGTACACGACGGATCCCGAGGTCTACGGGGAGATCACACGGCGGGCGACGGGCGCGTTCCCGGTGCCAGGGACGGGCGGAGCCTGACACTCAGGAGGCCCGGGACCCGCGGTATCTCGTACCGCGGTCTTGAGGGCTCGGATCCTTACCGGGTCTGAGTCCGGCGCGGGGGCCGCGTCACGCGTGGGGCCGCGTCCCCTGTCGGGCCCTGGTGGGTCCCCCTTCCACACATCCTCGTTCACCCCTCTCCCGGCAAGGCCTGTTCCGTCATGTTCGACGTCGCCGTCTTCGGCTCCCTCTTCCTCACCCTGTTCGTCATCATGGATCCCCCCGGGATCACCCCGATCTTCCTCGCGCTGACCTCCGGCCGGCCCGCCAAGGTGCAGAAGCGGATGGCCTTCCAGGCGGTCTGTGTCGCGGGCGGTGTCATCACCGTCTTCGGGCTGCTCGGGCACCAGATCCTGGACTATCTGCACGTGTCCGTGCCCGCGCTGATGATCGCGGGAGGGCTGCTGCTCCTGCTGATCGCGCTGGACCTGCTCACCGGCAAGACGGACGAGCCCAAGCAGACCAAGGACGTCAACGTCGCCCTCGTACCGCTGGGCATGCCGCTGCTGGCCGGGCCCGGGGCGATCGTGTCGGTCATCCTCGCCGTGCAGAAGGCGGACGGCGTGGCCACGCAGGTGTCGGTGTGGATGGCGATCCTCGCCATCCATGTCGTGCTGTGGCTGGTGATGCGGTACTCGCTGCTGATCATCCGCGTGATCAAGGACGGCGGTGTGGTCCTGGTGACCCGGCTCGCGGGCATGATGCTGTCCGCGATCGCCGTGCAGCAGATCATCAACGGGGTCACCCAGGTCATCCGGGCGAGCTGAGCCCCGGTACGCGCAGAGCCCCCGCCCGGCACCGATGCCGCGCGGGGGCTCTGAAGCTTCTGCGGTGATCCGCGGCTGTTACGAGGCCGAGGTGTCGGCCGGACGGATCCACAGCCGCTGCCCGATGGCGGCGGCCTGCTGAACGATCCGGTTGACGGAGGCGGCGTCCACAACGGTGCTGTCCACGGGCGTACCGTCGACGTCGTCGAGTCGCATGATTTCGAAGCGCACAGGCTTCTCCCTTCGTCTGGTCATCCTCCTGCGGAGAATTGCTGCGTACGTAGGTAGTCAACGGGATGCGTGTTACAAACATTCCCTACGCTAAAGAAATTTTTCGAACGGCTAATTACTGACCGGTAAGACGTAGGCAAGGGGTCGGAACGAGACTGACCGGGACCGGTTGTGTTCGCAGCGTGACCGCCGGGACAATGGAGGCGATGAACGACGACCTCGCGGCCCTCAGTGCCCGCATCGACCGCACCAACGAGCTGCTCCAGCGCATGCTCGCCGAGGTGGCGAAGACGCCTTCGACGCACGCCATCTTCGTCGACGCGGGATATCTGTACGCGGCCGCGGGCCGTCTGGTGGCCGGCACCGAGGACCGCCGTGCCTTCGACCTCGACACCGAGGGGCTCATCGAGGCGCTCATCGACCGGGCCCGCACGATCTTCGCGGACAGCAGGCTGCTGCGGATCTACTGGTACGACGGAGCCCGACGCCGCATCCACACCGCGGAACAGCAGTCCATCGCCGAACTCCCGGACGTCAAGGTCCGGTTGGGCAACCTGAACGCCAACAACCAGCAGAAGGGCGTCGACTCGCTCATCAGATCCGACCTGGAGTCCCTGGCCCGCCACCGGGCCATCAGCGACGCGGCCCTGCTCGGTGGCGACGAGGACCTGGTCTCGGCGGTCGAGGCCGCCCAGGGGTACGGCGCCCGCGTCCACCTCTGGGGCGTCGAGGCGCCCGAGGGCCGCAACCAGGCCGAGCCCCTGCTCTGGGAGGTCGACAGCCAGCGCACCTTCGACCTCGACTTCTTCAAGCCGTACGTCTCCCGGCGCGCTGCCCTTCCCTACGAGGCGACGGCGATCCGGCCCACCCGCGAGGACGTCCGTTTCGTCGGCGCGCAGATCGCGGCGAAGTGGCTGGCGGCACGGGGGCGTGAATCGCTGGTCGAGCTGCTGCCGGGCCATCCCTATCTGCCCGGCTCGGTCGACCAGGATCTGCTGGTGGAGGCGGAGGGGCTGTTGCAGTACTCGCTGCGGGGGCAGGCGGATCTGCGGCGGGCTCTGCGGGACGGGTTCTGGGAGCACCTTCAGACGCAGTACTAGCGCCCCGCCGTCCTCCTCCGGGTCTCAGCGCCGGGTGTCGGCGAGGCCGTCCCAGAAGTCGGCCAGGGCCCGGGCCGTCGGAAGCGGCTGGTCGGCGTTGGGGGAGTGCTCGGCGCCGGGGACGACGGTTCGGTGCGCGTGGAGTCGTACGGCCATGTCGTCCAGGAGCGGCACCGGCCAGGTGTCGTCGCTGGTGCCCGACAGGACGTGGAAGGGGAGCGGGACGGCGGCCAGTTCGGCGACACGGTCCGGCTCGGTGCACAACTGGTGTCCGGTGGCGCGAAGTTGGGCGGGCTTGGTGCCCAGCCAGCGGCGGCGCAGCTGGTCCGCGTCGCCGATGCCGACCGCGGGGCCGCCGACCTCCTCCGGCGGACCCATCGCCTGGATGGCCTCCCACACCTTGGCCATGCTCATCACGGCGAGCGCGTCCCGCAGCAGCTTCACGCGCTGCTGCTGGGAGTCCGAGATCTGCGCCGGACCCGAGGACATCAGGGTCAGCGAGCGGAAGGGGGAGTGGTCGAGCAGCATGGCCGCGCGGGCGATCTGCCCGCCGCAGGAGTGCCCCAGCAGATGCACCGGTGCACCCACGGCGTCCACCTGGGCGTGTACGTCCCTCGCCAACTCCTCCTGAGCGTAAGCCGATTCATCGGTCTCGGGACCGTCCGACCCGAACTGCCCCCGGCCGTCCACGGCGACGGTCCGGTACCCGCGCGCCGAGAGCGGCTCGTGCAGCAGCGTGAAGTCCTCCTTGCTCCCCGTGAACCCGGGCAGCATCACCACCACGCCCTTCGGTTCCACGCCGACGGCCACGGGCGAATCGACGACCGCGAACTCTCCGCGGGCAGTGCGCAGGGGATACGCGCGGGCGGCGGGGGGCGGGGTGAAAGACACGCGGCGACTCACGCGGAGGAGGCTATCGGGTCAGGTCCCGGCCCGGTCCCCCGGGCGCGGGCCACGGACGCCGAACGGCCCGGCCCACACGTGGTGGACCGGGCCGTCGGGTGAGCGGTCAGCTCTCCGTGGACTCCACGGCTACGGCCTTCTTGCGCGTCGTGCGACGCGCGCGGGGCTTCGCCTCGGAGTCGGAGGCCTGCGCCGGGATCTCCGCGGTGGGTTCCGCGGCGGCGGTGGCCTTAGCGGCCGTGGTGGCCGCGGTGGTCTTGCGGGTGGTGCGGCGGGCCTTCGGCTTCGCCTCGGTGGCCTCCGCGGTGTCCACGGCGGTTTCGGCGGCCTCGGCTGCCTTGGTGGCTGCGGTCTTGCGGGTGCGGCGCGGCTTGGCTTCCGTCGCCTCGGTCGGGGCGTCCGTGGGCTTGGCTTCGGTTGCCTTGGTGGCCGCGGTCTTGCGGGTGCGGCGGGGCTTGGCCTCGACGCCCTCGGCGGTGTCCACGGCCGCTTCGGCGGCTTCAGCGGCTTCGGCTGCCTTGGTGGCTGCGGTCTTCCGCGTGCGGCGCGGCTTGGCCTCGGTCACCTCGGTCGGGGCGTCCGTGGGCTTGGCTTCGGCTGCCTTGGTGGCCGCGGTCTTGCGGGTGCGGCGGGGCTTGGCCTCGACGCCCTCGGCGGTGTCCACGGCCGCTTCGGCGGTTTCGGCGGCCTCGGCCGCTGCCGTCTTGCGCGTGCGGCGCGGCTTGACCTCGGCGGTCTCCGGCTCCTGGGCCGTCTGGGCCGGGATCTCGGCGGTGACGGCCGCGGTCGGCTCGGCGGCCTTGCGCGTACGGCGGGTCCTCGGCTTCGCCTCGGTGGCCTCCGCGGTGTCCACGGCGGTTTCGGCGGCCTCGGCTGCCTTGGTGGCTGCGGTCTTGCGGGTGCGGCGCGGCTTGGCCTCCGTCACCTCCGGGGCGGCCTCGACGGTCCCCTCGGCGGTGTCGACCGCGGCCTCGGCAGCGGTCGTAGCGGCGGCCGTGGTCGTGGTCTTGCGGGTACGACGGCGCGGCCTGGCGGGGGCCTCGGGCTCCGCCACCTGCGCCACCTCGGACACCTGCGGTGCCTCGGTGACCGCGTCGGCGACCGGCGTCGCCTCCAGCTCGGTCGGCGTCACGGCCGTCTCCGCGGACTTGCGGGTACGGCGGCGGCGCGACTTCGGCGCGGCCTCGGAGGCGTCCGGCGTGACGGTGCCCTCGGCCGTCGCCACGGCGGTCTCCGCGGTCGCCTCCGGCGTCACGGACTCCACCGATGTCGCGGCCACGGCCTCGCCCTGTGCCGCACCGCGGGTGCGGCGACGGCGGCGCGGGGTGCGGGGTGCGGTGACGTCCTCCGCGGTGGTGGTCTGCTCCGGTGCGAGCGCCTCGGCGGGCGCCGCCGCGTCGAGCGGCGTGCCGCCCCGCGTGCGACGGCGACGACGCGGCGTCCGGGCCGCACGCTCGCCG
Source organism: Streptomyces lincolnensis (assembly GCF_001685355.1). Lineage (GTDB taxonomy): Bacteria > Actinomycetota > Actinomycetes > Streptomycetales > Streptomycetaceae > Streptomyces > Streptomyces lincolnensis. The sequence continues at coordinate 6,602,623 of NZ_CP016438.1, forward strand.
TCGGCGGAACGGGACTCGTCCCGGCGGGACTCCTCACGCCCACCACGGCCGTTGCGGTCACCACGGCCACCTTGGTCACCACGACCGCCTCGGTCGCCGCGACCGCGGCCACCGCGGCCGCCGGTCTCGCCCAGGTCCTCCAGCTCCTCTGCCCCGAGCCCGGCGCGCGTGCGCTCCGCGCGCGGCAGGACACCCTTGGTGCCCGCGGGGATGTTCAGCTCCTCGAAGAGGTGCGGGGAGGTGGAGTACGTCTCCGGCGGGTCGTTGAACTTGAGGTCCAGCGCCTTGTTGATCAGCTGCCAGCGCGGGATGTCGTCCCAGTCGACGAGGGTGACCGCGATGCCCTTGGCGCCCGCGCGGCCGGTGCGGCCGATGCGGTGCAGGTACGTCTTCTCCTCTTCCGGCGACTGGTAGTTGATGACGTGCGTCACGCCCTCGACGTCGATGCCGCGGGCGGCGACGTCGGTGCAGACGAGGACGTCCACCTTGCCGTTGCGGAAGGCGCGCAGCGCCTGCTCGCGGGCTCCCTGACCGAGGTCGCCGTGGACCGCGCCGGCGGCGAACCCGCGCTGCTGGAGCTGGTCGGCGAGGTCGGCCGCGGTGCGCTTCGTACGGCAGAAGACCATGACCAGTCCCCGGCCGTCGGCCTGCAGTATGCGGGCGACCAGCTCGGGCTTGTCCATGTTGTGCGCGCGGTAGACGTACTGCGCGGTGTTCGCGACCGTCGCGTTCGCGTCGTCCGGCGAGGTGGCGCTGATGTGCGTGGGCTGCGACATGTAGCGGCGCGCGAGACCGATGACCGCGCCCGGCATGGTCGCCGAGAACAGCATCGTCTGGCGGCGGGCCGGCAGCATGTTGATGATCTTCTCGACGTCGGGCAGGAAGCCCAGGTCGAGCATCTCGTCGGCCTCGTCGAGGACGAGCCCCTTGATGTGCTTGAGGTTGAGCTTCTTCTGGCCGGCGAGGTCCAGCAGCCGGCCCGGGGTGCCGACGATCACGTCGACGCCCTTCTTGAGGGCCTCGACCTGGGGCTCGTAGGCCCGGCCGCCGTAGATGGCGAGAACGCGGACGTTGCGCACCTTGCCCGCGGTCAGCAGGTCGTTGGTGACCTGCGTGCACAGCTCGCGCGTGGGGACGACGACGAGCGCCTGCGGGGCGTCGGTGAGGTCCTCGGGCTTGGCGCGCCCGGCCTCGACGTCGGCGGGGACGGTGACGCGCTCCAGGAGCGGGAGGCCGAAGCCCAGCGTCTTGCCGGTGCCGGTCTTGGCCTGGCCGATGACGTCCTTGCCCGAGAGGGCGACGGGGAGGGTCATCTCCTGGATGGGGAAAGGCGTGACGATGCCGACGGCTTCAAGGGCTTCGGCGGTCTCGGGAAGAATCCCGAGCTCTCGGAACGTAGTCAGGGTGCTGCCTCTTCTGTGTGGGCGGTGCGAGGCGAGCGCGGGGGTCGTCTAGGACCGTGCTGGGGACGTCGACTGCCTTACGGACCAGCCGTACGACACGGGACCACTGCCGACGCTCTAGCGCTCGAACCGCTGAGGGTCCCCCTCCGGATTCCGTACGCACAGTGCCGTACGGACGAGGAGGGCTGTCGGGTCGGAGCCGATCGGGCCACCGACCGGGCATCCTCATAGCGTGCGGCCCGTCGGGTACGTCAGAGTACTCAGCGGGCGCATTACCACCATACCCCGGAATCGCGCACATGCGATGGCCGATTTGGTCACGTAGTGGTCGTCACAGTGATTGACCAGGGACTTCCGTCGTGCTGCGGGCGGGCTATTGTGCGCTTCATGACGACGCCTGACAACACCTCTGACGCACCCGCAGAAGCCTCGGAAGCCGCCGCCGGGGCGACCGGGGTCGCCGCCCAGGACTGGGCGCAGGCCTCCGCCGATCCACAGTACCGGGCAGCGGTCGTCGACCTGCTCGGCGCGCTCGCCTACGGGGAGCTGGCGGCCTTCGAGCGCCTCGCGGAGGACGCCAAGCTGGCGCCGACGCTGGCGGACAAGGCGGAGCTGGCGAAGATGGCGTCGGCCGAGTTCCACCACTACGAGAAGCTGCGGGACCGGCTCACCGAGATCGGTGAGGAGCCGACCCGGGCGATGGAGCCGTTCGTCGCCGCGCTGGACGGCTTCCACAAGCAGACGGCACCCTCGGACTGGCTCGAAGGGCTCGTCAAGGCCTACGTCGGCGACTCGATCGCCAGCGACTTCTACCGTGAGGTCGCCGCCCGGCTCGACATGGACTCCCGTGAGCTGGTGCTGGCCGTGCTCGACGACACGGGGCACGCCGGATTCGCCGTGGAGAAGGTGCGCGCGGCGATCGACGCGGACCCCCGCGTCGGCGGCCGACTCGCGCTGTGGGCGCGGCGGTTGATGGGGGAGGCGCTGTCGCAGTCGCAGCGGGTGGTCGCCGACCGGGACGCGTTGTCCACGATGCTCGTGGGCGGCGTCGCGGACGGGTTCGATCTCGCCGAGGTGGGGCGGATGTTCTCGCGGATCACCGAGGCGCACACGAAGCGGATGGCCGCGCTGGGCCTGGCGGCGTAGCGCTCCGCTCAGGGCGCCCCGGGGTGCCGCCCTCTCAGGCCGTCGCCGAGCGGCGGAGTCTTCCTCCGGGGCGCAGCAGGAGCGAGAGCGAGGCCGCCGAGACGACCACGGCGCCGATGAGCGTGAGAAGGGCGCCTCCGGCGTCCAGCGCGCTGTGGGTGACGAAGGCGCCGAAGAGGGCGCCGGCGGTGCCGGTCGCGAGGACGAGGGAGCGGGCGGGCAGGCGGTGTGAAAGACGGTGGATCGCCGCCCCCGCCAGCACAAGACCGAGCAGAGCGGAGCCGAGCGCTTCCAACAACATCATGGGGTCCCTCCCACACGGCCACACTGCGCGTTACGTCGTAGCCCGTCTTACCCGTGACCTGCGGAATGCAATCCTCCTCCGCACGCGAGTTGTGCTCCATATGTGAAGAAAAAATCTCGCGGTGGAACGAGGCGAGCGGAACGAGGCGAAACGAGAGGGGCCCGGCGACCAGGTCGCCGGGCCCCTCTCGTGGCGTCTGTCTACAGCGCGCCGAAGCCCACCTTGCGGGGGGCGGGCTCGCCGAGCTCGACGTACGCGAGACGGTCGGCCGGGACGAGGACCTTGCGGCCGTGCTCGTCCACGAGGCTCAGCAGCTGCGACTTGCCGGCCAGCGCCTCGGACACCGCCCGCTCGACCTCCTCGGCGCTCTGACCGCTCTCCAGAACGATCTCGCGGGGCGCGTGCTGCACGCCGATCTTGACCTCCACGGCTATGTCCCTCCGACGGTCAGTGAAGTGCGCGACCTTCCGCGCTGTACCCAGCACACATTAGCCCGGTGAGGGGACGTACACGCTCCGCCCGAGAACGCCAGGAGCGAACAGCGGGCGGGAACAAACGCCCCTCACGCGCGCGTGCGGTCAGTGCGGGTCCATGCCATGCAGCGGGAAACCGGCGATGCCCCGCCAGGCCAGCGACGTCAGCAGCTGGACCGCCTGGTCGCGCGGGACGCTGCGGTCGCTGTGCAGCCAGGAGCGGGCGACGACCTGCGCGAGGCCGCCGAGCCCGGACGCCAGCAGCATGGACTCGGCCCTCGACAGGCCGGTGTCCTCGGCGATCACGTCGCAGATGGCCTCCGCGCACTCGTTCGTCACCTTGTCGACGCGCTCGCGCACCGCGGGCTCGTTCGTCAGGTCCGACTCGAAGACCAGCCGGAAGGCGCCGCCGTCGTCCTCGACGTACGCGAAATAGGCGTCCATGGTCGCCCGGACGCGCTGCTTGTTGTCGGTCGTCGACGCGAGCGCGTTGCGGACGGACTGGATGAGGGACTCGCAGTGCTGGTCGAGCAGCGCGAGGTAAAGGTCGAGCTTGCCCGGAAAGTGCTGGTAGAGCACCGGCTTGCTGACGCCCGCGCGCTCGGCGATGTCGTCCATCGCGGCGGAGTGGTAGCCCTGCGCCACGAAGACTTCCTGGGCGGCGCCCAGCAGCTGGTTCCGTCGGGCACGGCGCGGCAGGCGCGTGCCTCGCGGGCGTGCTGCCTCTGTCTGCTCGATGGCTGTCACGCCGCCTCCCAAAGTCGTCCAAGTGCGGTGTGCGCCGCGCGGCCATCGTACTTTTCGGTAACCGTGGTGTGCGCGGTGCGAGCGCAGAATTTCACGGACCGGACGGCGGTAAAAGCCGCACATAGAGTTTTAAACCGTGATCTACCGGGCATGGGCGTGCCTCGCCGCTGTTCAGCGGCGGTCTCGTCGGCCGCTCCGCGGCGGCCTCCGTCGTCACCGATAGTCGTCCTCGTCCAGGGAGACCACGCGGGCCTGTTCGATGAGATCGGCCTCGCTGGCGCGGTCCGGGTCGACGTCGGTCAACGGGTCGTCGCGGTCCGGCGCGACCTCCGCGTGCTGCTCCGCCGCGTCGACCTCGGGGGCCTCGACGTCGTACTCCTGGGGTTCCTCGGTGTTGTCGTCCACGAACGTCTCGGGATCGGTGGGGTCGACGGCCATGGTGGGCTCCCTTCCTAGTACATCCCTGAGTGGAACAGGGGGCCACATGCGGGTGCCCTGCGTACGAGCGTAGGAGACACCCGATCTGTACGCCATCGATCCGCGCGCCGTCGCGACCGCGTCGGGGGTGACGGGCGGGTGGTCGACGGGATGGCATGGTCACGCCGACTTGTGATGGCGAACACATGAACCACCGCGTGATCGTCTCGTAACATTGCCGCATGTCTTCGACCGAGCTGCCGTTCGTGCCGCCCGCCAACATGCTTCCCAAGGTGGCGCCCGTCAGGGTCGCGGAAGGCGAGCGGCTGAGGTCGGTCGGACTGCCGGGAATCACGCTGTCGGTCCGGTCGAGGCCACCGGCGCGCGAGGGCCTGCCCCCCGCTCTCTACGTCCATGGCCTGGGCGGTTCCTCGCAGAACTGGTCGGCGCTGATGGAGCAGTTGGACGACACGGTCGACGGTGAGGCCGTCGATCTGCCGGGGTTCGGCGACTCGCCACCGCCGGACGACGCCGACTACTCGATCACCGGGCACGCGCGCGCGGTGATCCGTTTTCTCGACGCCTCCGCCCGGGGGCCGGTGCACCTCGTCGGGAACTCGCTCGGCGGCGCGGTCTCCACGCGCGTCGCCGCGGTACGCCCCGACCTCGTCCGCACGCTCACGCTCGTCTCGCCCGCGCTGCCGGAGATCCGCGTCCAGCGCAGCGCCGTGCCGACCGGCCTGCTGGCGGTGCCCGGTGTGGCCGGGCTGTTCACCCGGTTCACCAAGGAGTGGACGGCCGAGCAGCGGGTCCGCGGAGTCACGGCGCTGTGCTACGGCGACCCCGGGCGCGTGACGCCGGAAGGTTTCCGCCACGCCGTCGAGGAGATGGACAGGCGCCTCCAACTGCCGTACTTCTGGGACGCGATGACGCGCTCCGCGCGCGGGCTGGTGAACGCGTACACGCTCGGCGGCCAGCACGCGTTGTGGCGCCAGGCCGAGCGTGTCCTGGCACCGACGCTCCTCGTCTACGGTGGACGTGACCAACTCGTCGGCTTCCGTATGGCGCAGAAGGCCGCCCGTGCCTTCCGTGACTCGCGGTTGCTCACCCTGCCGGAGGCGGGGCACGTGGCGATGATGGAATACCCGGAGACGGTGGCGGCGGCGTTCCGTGACCTCCTCAAGGACACGGCGGCCTCCGACGGCGGGGCCGCGACATCGAGTACCGGCAGCCGATCGAGTACCGCCGGCCAAGGGAGCTGAGGGGCGACGTGGGACGTCACAGTCGACGTGGACCTGCCCCCAAGAGCGCCCCGAAGGGCGACCACAGCAGCGGAGACGGCACCGCGGATGTGACCGCGGCGAGCCGGGCCCGGGTGTCCGGACGCCCGGCGCCGGTGGGCGGGTTGCCGCCCGGGTTCGAGTACGGCACGCCTGCCCACGGCATCCCCGGACTCCCGGACGGCACCCCCGCGCGCGGGGTCCCGCAGGTCCGCGGGGGACACCCCGAGCACCGGGAAGCCGGAGGCGGCTGGGGCGAGCCGAGCGGACGGGGCGGCGCCGGGTACGGCGGTCCGGGGTCCGCCGGGCCGGCCATACCGCATCAGCGGCCGGCGCCACCGCGCGGACCGCGGCAGGACTATCTGGAGGCCTTCGAAGGGGACGACGACGTCTTCGCGCGGCGAGCCCCTTCGGACGGGCGTCGCGCCCCGTCCGGCGCGCCCCGCACCCGCACGACCGCACTCGCCTCCGATCCCTACGGCTCCGTCACCGACTGGCCGGCCGATACGGGTGTCGACCGTCTGGACCGACTTGATGACCTTGACGGTGTTGACGGCACCGACATCGACGACGTGCCCCCGACCGGCGAGCCCGCTCCGGACAAGGGTGCCAAGGGGCGGACCTTCACCGGGATCGCCGCGGCCGCCGTCACCACCGTGCTGGCCATCGTCGTGGCCGGGCAGGTCGCGGACGGGGCCGACGACTCCGACGTACGGTCGCAGTCGGCCTCCGACCAGGCGCGGGACGCCCGGGACTCCGCCTCGCGGATCGGCGGGCGGCCGACGCCCTCCGAGGCGCCGGCGGCGGCGCCGCTGACGTACGAGCAGGCGATGGGCCGGATGTACCCGCTCGAATCCACCCTCAAGGCGTCGGGGAAGTTCGACGCGATTCCCGGCATCGCCAAGGGACCCGCCACGGGACAGAAGTACACGTACCGCGTGGACGTGGAGCAGGGGCTCGGGCTCGACGGCGAACTCTTCGCGGAGGCCGTGCGGAAGACACTCAACGACGACCGGAGCTGGGCGCACAACGGCGCCCTCACCTTCGAGCGCGTCTACTCCGGCAAGACCGACTTCGTGATCACGCTGGCCAGCCCGGGCACCACCGCCGACTGGTGCGCCAAGTCCGGTCTGGACACCACCGAGGACAATGTGTCGTGCGACTCGGCCGCCACCGAGCGCGTGATGATCAACGCGTACCGATGGGCGCAGGGCTCCGAGACGTACGGCGACGACCAGATCCACGCGTACCGGCAGATGCTGATCAACCACGAGGTCGGTCACCGGCTCGGCCACGGCCATGTCACCTGCGACAAGAACGGCGATCTCGCGCCGGTCATGCAGCAGCAGACCAAGTTCCTCGACCACGACGGGATCCGCTGCAAGGCCAACCCCTGGCCCTATCCCAGGAGTTGATGTCCGGGGGCGAAGCCACGTTGACATGCGCAGAAAAGTCGTACATATTGCTGCGCATGTCGCCCCGTCCCGCCCACCCGCGCGCCGCCATCGAGCTGGCGCTGATCGGCGTGACCCCGCTCTGCGTGGCCGACATTCTCTGTCGCTGACGCCCGCCCCGCGCGCGTGCGTCGCGATCCTTCCTTTCCTCCCGTGACCCGGTCACGGATTTCCGACGCCATGACGCCGGGGCGGACGTGTGCTCAGTTCTGTCTCACTCCTCGTCAATCTGTCTCGTGATGCGAGACTTGCTCTTTCGAGAGGTCGTCTTCCGATGCGTCAACCGTCCCTCATAGCGCGCCGCGTGGCCGCGGCATCCGTCGGCCTGGTCCTGGCAGCGGGCGCCGCCGCCTGCGGCCCCGAGGACAACGATGCCAAGGCCTCGGGCGGTGGCGACTCCACGCCCCACAAGGGCGGCACTCTCACGGTCCTGAACGCCAATCCGACCCAGGACTTCGACCCGGCCCGGCTCTACACCTCCGGCGGCGGAAACGTTCCCTCCCTGGTGTTCCGCACGCTCACCACGCGCAACCGCGAGAACGGCGCGGCCGGCGCCGAGGTGGTCCCGGACCTCGCCACCGACACCGGGCGCCCCAACAAGGACGCGACCGTGTGGACGTACACCCTGAAGAAGGGCCTCACGTACGAGGACGGCACGGCGATCACCTCGGCCGACATCAAGTACGGCATCGAGCGCTCCTTCGCGCCGGAGCTCTCCGGCGGCGCGCCCTATCTGCGGGACTGGCTGGTCGGAGCGGCCGACTACCAGGGGCCGTACAAGGACAAGAAGGGCCTGTCGGCGATCGAGACGCCGGACGAGCGGACCATCGTCTTCCATCTGAACAAGCCCGAGGGCGAGTTCCCCTACCTGGCCACGCAGACGCAGTTCACGCCCGTCCCGAAGGCCAAGGACACCGGCACCAAGTACGAGGAGCACCCGGTCTCGTCCGGCCCGTACAAGGTCGTCTCGAACCAGAACGACGGCGAGCGGCTCGTCCTGGAGCGCAACACGCACTGGTCGGCGGCGACGGACGCGGAGCGCAAGGCCTACCCGGACAAGATCGACGTACGCTCCGGGCTCGACTCCTCCGTGATCAACCAGCGGCTGTCCGCGTCCCAGGGGGCGGACGCGGCCGCGGTCACCACGGACACCAACCTCGGACCGGCCGAGCTGGCCAAGGTCAGCGGTGACAAGGAACTGGCCGCGCGCGTGGGCACCGGCCACTTCGGCTACACCAACTACATCGCCTTCAACCCGGGCGTGAAGCCGTTCGACAACCCCACGGTGCGGCAGGCGATCTCGTACGCCATCGACCGCTCGTCCGTGGTCAACGCGGCCGGCGGCTCCGCCCTCGCCGAGCCCGCCACCACCTTCCTGCCGAACCAGAAGTCCTTCGGCTACCAGCCCTACGACCTGTTCCCGGCCGGCAAGGCGGGCAACGCGGCGAAGGCCAGGGAACTGCTGAAGGAGGCCGGTTACGCGAACGGGCTCACCGTCACGCTGACCCACTCCAACGCCAAGGACTTCGAGACCAGCCCCGAGATCGCGACCGCCGTCCAGGACGCGCTGAAGAAGGCCGGTATCACCGTCAAGCTCCAGGGCCTGGAGGAGAACGACTACTCCGACACGATCCACGACGTGAAGACCGAGCCCGGCTTCTTCCTCGCCCACTGGGGTGCCGACTGGCCCTCCGGCGGTCCCTTCCTCGCCCCGATCTTCGACGGCCGGCAGATCGTCAAGGACGGCGCGAACTTCAACACGGGCCTGCTCAACGACAAGTCGGTCAATGCGGAGATTGACGCGATCAACAAGTTGACCGATCTTGACGCTGCCGCCAAGAGGTGGGGCGCACTGGACAAGAGGATCGGCGAGCAGGCGCTGACCGTGCCGCTGTTCCACCCCGTCTACAAGCGGCTGTACGGCAAGGACATCAAGAACGTCGTGATCAGCGACTGGACCGGCGTGCTGGACATCTCCCAGGTCGCGGTGAAGTAGCGCCGTGAGTGAGGCACTTGTCGCCGCCGAGGCCGCCGGGACGGGCGTGGATCCCGTCCCGGGGGCCTCGGGGGCCCGTCAGTTCTGGCGGCGGCTGCGGGCGCAGCGCGCCGCCCTGGTCGCGGCGGCCGTCGTCGCCCTGCTCGTCCTGGTCGCGCTCGCCGCGCCGCTGCTCACCGCGCTGGAGGGCCAGGACCCCACCACGTACCACCCCTCCCTGGTGGACTCGGCTCGCGGCGGTGTGCCCATCGGGTCCTTCGGAGGCATCGGCGGGGACCACTGGCTCGGTGTGGAACCGCAGACCGGCCGCGATCTGTTCGCGCGGCTCGTCTACGGGGCGCGCGTCTCCCTGGGGGTCGCGCTGGCCGCGACCGTCGTCCAGGTCGTCATCGGTGTCACGCTCGGTGTCGCCGCCGCACTCGGGAACCGATGGGTTGATCAACTGTTGAGCCGGTTCACCGACATCATCGTCGCGATGCCGCTCATGATCATGGCGTTGGCGCTGCTGGCGATCGTGCCGTCGAGCTTCCCGAGGCCCGTGCTGGTCGCCCTCGTCATCGGTCTCATCGCCTGGGGCAACATCGCGAAGATCGTGCGCGCCCAGACGCTCACCCTCAAGGAACTCGACTACGTCGCCGCCGCCCGGCTCAGCGGCTGGGGGACATGGCGGATCGCCCGCCGCGAACTGCTGCCGGGGCTCGCCGCACCGGTCATCACCTACGCGGCACTGCTCGTCCCCTCCAACATCTCCGTCGAGGCCGCCCTGTCCTTCCTCGGCGTCGGCGTGAAACCGCCCACCCCGTCCTGGGGACAGATGCTCACCGCCGCCGACGTCTGGTACCAGGCCGCCCCGCAGTACCTGCTGCTGCCCGCCGGCGCGCTCTTCGCGACCGTCCTCGCCCTGACCGTCCTCGGCGACGGCGTCCGCACGGCGCTCGACCCGCGCGCGGCGTCCCGGCTGCGCATCGGCACGGGCCGCAAGCGGGAGGCCAAGGCATGAGCGGCTTCGGTGGATTCGTCCTGCGCCGGCTCATCGGCGCCCTCGTCACCCTGTTCGCCATCTCGGTGATCGTCTACGTCGTCTTCTACGTCACCCCCGGCAACGTCGCCCAGATCACCTGCGGTCCGCGCTGCTCGCCCGCCCAGGTCCAGCAGGTGGCCGAGCAACTGCATCTCCACGACCCGCTGTACATGCGCTACTGGCACTTCCTGGAAGGACTCGTGGCCGGACAGGACTACTCCACGGGCACCTCCGTGCAGCACTGTTCGGCGCCGTGCCTCGGGCTGTCGTACCAGAGCGACCAGCAGGTCACCGCGCTGATCCTGGCGAAGCTGCCGGTCAGCCTGTCGCTCGTGTTCGGCGCGATGGTGATCTGGCTGATCCTCGGCGTCGGCACCGGGGTCCTCTCCGCGTGGCGGCGCGGCCGGCTCACCGAGCGGCTGCTGACCGGCATCACGCTCGCGGGCGTGGCCACGCCGGTCTTCGTCATCGGCCTGGTCCTGATGATCGTCGTCTGCGGGCAGCTCCAACTGCTGCCGTTCCCGCAGTACGTCGCCCTCACCGACGACCCGGAACAGTGGGCGTGGAACCTGCTGCTGCCCTGGCTCTCGCTGGCCCTCATCGAGGCCGCGGCCTTCGCCCGGCTGACCCGCTCGTCGATGCTGGAGACGCTGACCGAGGACCACATCCGGACCTTCAGGGCGTACGGCGTCGGCGAGCGGTCGATCGTCGCCCGCCACGCGCTGCGCGGAGCGTTCGCGCCCGTCATCGCGCTCAACGCCAACAACTTCGGCGGCGCGGTCGGTGGCGCGGTGCTCACCGAGACGCTCTTCGGCCTGCCCGGCATCGGACAGGAACTGGTCCATGCCGTCAACGTCGTCGATCTTCCCGTGGTCGTCGGGATGGTCCTGGTCATCGGATTCTTCGTGGTCGTCGCCAATGCCGTCGCGGACATGCTGTACGCGGTGGCCGACCGACGGGTGGTGCTGGCATGAGCCTGGTGAACGTCACGGACCTGACGGTCGAGTTCGGGTCCCTGCGGGCCGTCGACGGTCTCTCCTTCACGCTGGAGCAGGGCGCCGCCCTCGCCCTGGTCGGCGAGTCCGGTTCCGGCAAGTCCACGGTCGCCTCCGCCCTGCTGGGGCTGCACCGCGGGACGGGCGCGCGCGTCGCCGGCACGGTCGAGGTCGCCGGGACCGACGTAGCCGACGCCTCGGACGACGAACTGCGGCGGCTGCGGGGCGCGAAGGCCGCGATGGTCTTCCAGGACCCGCTGTCCTCCCTCGACCCGTACTACGCGATCGGCGACCAGATCGCCGAGGTGTACCGCGTGCACACGCGTGCGTCGCGACGGGCGGCACGCGCGCGTGCCGTCGAGGTCCTTGACCGGGTGGGAATTCCGGACGCGGCGAGGCGATCGCGTTCCCGCCCGCACGAGTTCAGCGGCGGTATGCGCCAACGCGCCCTCATCGCCATGGCGCTGTCCTGCGAGCCGGACCTGCTGATCGCCGACGAGCCGACGACCGCGCTCGACGTCACCGTCCAGGCCCAGATCCTCGACCTGTTGCACACGCTGCGCGAGGAGACCGGCATGGGCCTGCTGCTCGTCACGCACGACGTGGGTGTCGCCGCCGAGAGCGTCGACGACGTCCTGGTCATGCGGCACGGGCGGGCCGTGGAGCGCGGACCGGTCGCCGCGGTGCTGGCGGCGCCCTCTGAGGCGTACACGCGGGAACTGCTGGACGCGGTGCCGCGGGTGGACGCGCGGCGGGCTCAGCATCAGGTGTCCTCGGTGTCCGAGGCGGCCGAGTCCGGTGAGTCCGGTGAGGTCGTCGTGGAGGCGACCGGTCTGCGGCGGGAGTTCGGGCGCGGGAAACGGGCGTTCGCGGCGGTGGACGGCGTGTCGCTCACGATCCGCCGCGGCGAGACGCTCGGCATCGTGGGGGAGAGCGGCAGCGGCAAGACGACCCTGGGCCGCATGCTCGTGGGGCTCCTTCAGCCGACGGCGGGGGAGGTCCGCCACGACGGGCACGCGCGCGTGGGCGTGGATCCGGCCGTGCAGATGGTCTTCCAGGACCCTGTCTCCTCCCTCAACCCCCGGCGCACCGTGGGCGAGTCGATCGCCGACCCGCTCCGCGCGAGAGGCGAACGGGACGAGAGACACATCAGGGGGCGCGTGCGAGAACTGCTGGAGCGCGTGGGGCTCGAAGCGGCGCACCACGACCGCTACCCGCACGAGTTCAGCGGCGGACAGCGCCAGCGCGTGGGCATCGCGCGGGCGCTCGCGGCCGACCCGCGCGTCATCGTCTGCGACGAGCCCGTCTCCGCGCTGGACGTCACCACCCAGGCCCAGGTGGTCGCCCTGCTCGGCGAACTCCAGCGCGAACTGGGGCTGGCGCTCGTCTTCGTCGCGCACGACCTCGCCGTCGTGCGTCAGGTCAGCGACCGGGTCGCGGTGATGCGCCGCGGCCGGATCGTCGAGTCCGGCCCCGCCGACGAGGTGTACGACAACCCGCGCGACCCGTACACCAAGCAGCTCCTGGCCGCCGTACCGGCACTCGACCCGGAGGCCGCGGCCCGGCGCAGGACGGCTCGGCGCGAACCCGCCGTGACGTGACGAAACGTCACCGCTTGATCTCTTAGCGCGATCGAACGCGAACCGCACGGGAAAGTTACGAGCGTTCACCCCTTTTGGTGGCGCGATGGACAACCGTCCATCGCGCCACCGCCTTGTCCGCATACGTTCGTCCCGCTGCGAGCCGCCGAGCCAACGGCGGCTCCCCATACGGGAGATCGGGGGTGCACTCGTGCGTATAGGTCTGCTTACGGAGGGTGGCTATCCGTATGTGAGCGGTGACGCCAGGCTCTGGGTCGACCGGCTCGTGCGCGGGCTCGATCAACACGAGTTCGACGTCTACGCGCTCAGCCGCAGCGAGCAGCAGGAGGACGAGGGCTGGGTCCCGCTGCCGCCGCAGGTCAACAGGGTGATCACCGCGCCGCTGTGGATGGCCGAGGACGACGGGGCCGTCCATGGCCGACGGGCGCGCAGACGGTTCGCCGAGAGCTACGGCGAGCTGGCGGCCACCCTGTGCACAGGGACCTCCGGGGAGCCGTCGGCCGCTGAGGCGGACCGTTTCGCCAACGCGCTGTACGGCCTCGCCGAACTCGCCCGCGACGAGGGCGGGCTGGTGGGGGCACTTCGCTCCGAGGGCGCCGTACGCGCCCTGGAACGCGCCTGTCGCGCGCCGGGCGCTCCCCGCACAGCGCGCGAGGCGCGCGTGCCCGATCTGCTTGCCGTCGCCGCGCACCTGGAACACGCCTTGCGCCCCCTCTCGCTCGACTGGTACGAGGACGACGGCCTCGGCGCGGTCGACCTGTGCCACGCGACCTCCGGCGGCCCGGCAGCCCTGCCCGGCCTGCTCGCGCACCACTTCGCCGGCGTACCCCTGCTGGTGACCGAGTACGGGGTGCGGCTGCGCACGCACTACCTGAACGCCGCGGAGTCCTCGCCCGCCGTCCGCGCCCTGCTCACCGCCTTCCACGGCAGGCTCGCCGCCGAGATCTACGGCCGGGCCACGATCGTCACGCCCGGCAACGCACACGCCCGCCGCTGGCAGGAGCGCTGCGGCGCCCACCGCGACAAGCTCCGCACGGTCTACCCCGGCATGGACGCCACCCGCTTCGCGGAGGTCGGTGAGTCGCCGGAGTGCGCCGACGCGGACACCCTCGTCTGGGTGGGCCGGGTGGAACCGGCCAAGGACCTGGTCTCGCTGCTGCACGCCTTCGCGGACATCCGCAAGGAGGAGCCCAAGACCCGCCTGCGGATCATCGGCGCGCCCTCCGGCCCCGAGGGTGAGGCCTACCTCGGCCACTGCCGGGCCCTGGCCGCCCAGCTCTTCCCCGACGAGGCCGACGGCCCGCACGCCGTTGGCGACAACCCCGTCTCCTTCGAGGAGATCGGCGGTCCGGAGCTGCCCACTCTCGCCGACGCGCACGCCGCGGGCGCCGTGACCGTCCTGTCCAGCGTGGTCGAGGGCTTCCCGCTCGGTCTCGTCGAGGCCATGCTCTGCGGCCGGGCCACCGTGTCCACCGACGTCGGCGCCGTCGTGGAGGTCATCGGCGGCACCGGACTCGTCGTCCCCCCGCGCAACCCACGGGCGCTCGCCGAAGCGTGCGTGGTGCTGCTGCGCGACCCCGAGCGCCGTGCACGCCTGGGCGCGGCCGCCCGTGCCCGCGCGCTCGAACTGTTCACCGTGGAACAGAACATCACGGCATTTCACAGCATTTACCTGGAGATCGTCTCGCGTACCCCCGTCCGCCGCGTCCTCCTCGACGACGCCGGCGAACCCCTGCCCTTCGCCGCCCCCGCCGAGGCCCACGTCCCCGGCCGCTGGACCGGCCCGACCGCCCGCGTCGTCGCCCGCGGTGGCCCCACCTGGGCCGCGGGCCCTCCGGTACGGGCGACCGCCCCGATCCCCGCGACGGAGGGAGCGTGATGAGCGGCCTCGGCGAACTGGACCGCCCCGGCCCCCCAACAGGCGCCGAGGCCTGGGACGAACGGTCGGAGGAGTGGCTCCCGGAGACGACGGACGAACAGGAGTCGGCCGCCCCGGACGTACCCCAGGCGCCCCCTGCACCTGAGGCCGAGCCGACCACTGGCCGTGCCTCGCCCCTCACCCCCCGCCGAACCGCGGCCGCCGACCCGGTCAAAGCCCTGATGCACCGGCACCGCGACCTCTGCGAACGGGCGGTAGACCCCCTGGAGATCGCGGCCGGCCTGGAGGCCCACGGCGTCACCGACCGCACCGCGGCCCGCTTCCGCCACCGGGACGTCTTCTCCCTCGCGGAGGAGATGTACGCCAGGGTCCCCCGCGACGGCGACACACCGACGCCCCCCGCCCCACCCGAGGCCCCCGGGCCCCGGACCGACTGGGCCCTTCCCGCCCTCCTCCCCGGCACGTTCTGCACGGCGACGCTGGTCGGCCTGCATTTCACCCACGGCAGGGCCCGCCTCGCGGTGGCCGCCGTAGGCATCCTCGCCGTGGCCCTCGCCCTGCGGGCGGCGCTCGCCCGCGGTCCGCTGGGCACGAGAAGAAGGCCCTCCACTCACCGCCCCGGCTCCAGCACCTGGACGTACTGGCTCCTCGCCTACGCCCTCCTCGGCGACGGCCTGCTCCGAACCGCCCTGGCCGGCGGCCCCGACGGCCTGCCCGACGGCACCCCCGACGGCCCCTGGCCCCTCGTCACCACCCCGGCCCTCGCCCTCACCTGGGCCTGCGTCCCCGCCGCCTGGAGCGCCCACCTCCTGGCCGTCCGCGCCCGCCGCACCCTGACGGGCAGTCGAGGCCTGGAGGACTTCGCCGCCTCCGTACGCCCCCTCCTGCTCGGCACGTTCACCCTGTTCCTCGCCGCCCTCGCCGCCCTCCTCGCGGTATCCGGCCCGGCCCTGGACGAGCCGCCTCCCTACGCCCCGACCCTCACCCTCGGCGCCCTCCTCCTCCTGGCCCGCCTCCTCACCGTCCACGGCTTCACCCACGCCCCGGTGGTCATCCTCAGAGCCACCGCGACAGCCCAGGCCACCGCCCTGGCAACCGTCTTCGCCGCCCGCCTCCCCGGCTGCGACACCCTGGCCGCCCCCGTCCGCACCCTCACCACCCTCGGCGGCCCCACCACCATCCAGACCCTCACCTGCGGCACAGGCGCCCTGATCCTCCTCATCCACGCAACCCGAACCCTCACCCGAGCGTCGGCCCACGGGGGCGCTCCGCTGGGGGGTGCGGTGTGAGGTCGTTGCGTGTCTGCGGCTGGGTGGGGGTTGGTCGTGCAGTTCCCCGCGCCCCTAGGGGGACTGGGGTTGCCGTGGGGTGGATGTGCGGGTTTCGCCTTCTGGGGTGCCTTGTTCGGTCGTATGGCGGCTGCGGGTCCGTCGTGGCTGGTCGCGCAGTTCCCCGCGCCCCTGAAAGAAGGCGGGTCGCGGTCGCCGTTGGACATGAGACACCGGCTTCCGTGGGCGCTGTCGCCGCCCACGGCGGTAAGGGGACGGGGCGGGGGGTGTCCGCCCGCAGCGTCCGGCGTCCAACACGCAGCACCTCCAGGCCCGACAGCACCGCCGGACCGAGGACGGAGACCCCCCGCCCCGGCCCCGACCCACCCACGCATCCGTAGGCGCTACATCCGCCCCCACCGAACCCGCACAGCGCGCCGCAGGCATCCGGCATCCGCCCCCCTCCGATCCGAAGGAGACCACGCACATGAACACCTCCCGCCCCAAACCCCCGGGAGCCCCCCGATGAGAGTCCTGCTGATCGGAGCCAACGGCTACATCGGCCGCTACGTCGCCGACCGCCTGCTGGCCGACCCCGCCGTCCAGCTCACCGCCCTGGGCCGAGGCGACGACGCCGACGTCCGCTTCGACCTGGCGTCCGGCAGCCCCGGCGCCCTCACCCGCTTCCTGGACGCGGTCCACCCCGGCGTGGTCGTCAACTGCGCCGGCGCCACCCGGGGCGGCGCCCGCGACCTCACCCGCCACAACACCGTCGCCGTCGCCACCGTCTGCGAGGCCCTCCGCCGCAGCGGCTGCGGCGCCCGGCTCGTCCAGATCGGCTGCGGCGCGGAGTACGGCCCCAGCCAGCCCGGCTCCTCCACGGCCGAGGACGCCGTCCCCCGCCCCGGCGGCCCGTACGGCGTCAGCAAACTCGCCGCCACCGAACTCGTCCTCGGCTCCGGCCTGGACGCGGTGGTCCTCCGCGTGTTCTCCCCGGCAGGCCCCGGCACCCCCGCCGGCTCCCCGCTCGGCCGCCTCGCCGAGGCCATGCGCCGCGCCATGCAGTCCGGCGACGGCGAGCTCAAGCTCGGCGGGCTCGGCGTCCAACGCGACTTCGTGGACGTACGCGACGTCGCCCGTGCCGTGCACGCCGCGTCTCTCTCCGCCGCGCAGGGCGTGATCAACATCGGCTCGGGCCGCGCGATCCGGCTCCGCGACGCCGCCGGAACCCTCGCGCGGGTCGCCGGATACGGCGGCGCCCTCCACGAACTGGACGGCCCGCCAGGCCCGCCAGGCCTGACCGGCCCGCACCTCAGGCCGACGATCGGCCACCCCCGCACCGAGTCGGACCACACGGCCCCGGTCGCGTACCCGTACCCGGACGGCTGCGGCAGCTGGCAGCAGGCCGACGTGCGCACCGCACGCGACCGGCTCGGCTGGCGCCCCCGGATCAACCTCGAGGAGTCTCTCGCCGACATCTGGATGGAGGCGGCGTGCCGCATCTGACCAGCGCGACAACGATCACACCCCGCACCGAACTCCGCCCGGGCTTCGGCGTCCCGGGCCTCGCCCACCCCCTCGTGGCCCCGGCGGAGTGGGGCGAACTCACCCGCCCCGGCACCCCTTTGCACTGGGTCGTCCTCCGCGTCGGGGACGACGGCCCCGGCAGCCGCCCCGACCCGCACTGCCTGGAGGCGGCCGGACGCCTGCGCAACGCGGGCGTCCGGATCCTCGGCCACCTCGACACGACGTACGGTGCCCGCGCCTTCGGGGAGGTGGTCTCCGACGCGCACCGCTACATCGACTGGTACCGGGCCGACGGCTTCCTCCTGGACCGCTGCCCGTCCGACCGCGCCGCGCTCCCCGAGATCCGCCGCACGGTCACCACGCTCCGCGCGCTCCGGGACGACGCCCACATCGTCCTCGGCCACGGCATCCACCCGTATCCCGGCTATGCCGAGACCGCCGACCAGTTGGTCACGTTCTCCGGTCCGTGGAGCGACTACCGCTGGTCCCAGGTCGCCGAGTGGACCGCCGACTACCCGCCCGACCGCTTCTGCCACCTGGTCCACGGGGTACCGGGCCCCCACTTGGAGGAAGCTCTCCGCATCGCCCGCTGGCAGGGCGCCGCCACCATCTACTTCACCGACCGCACGGACCGCTCCGGCCGCGGCGGCCCGTGGGAGACCATGCCCGGCTACTGGGACGACATCGTCTCGCGGATCGGAACAGGTGTCTCGGAATGAAAAAGGGCATGGCACTGTTACGGGGAGAACAACCGTAATGATTGACCGACCAACGGAGTCCCCGTGTCGCTGCCACCCCTGGTCGAGCCCGCTGCCGAGCTCACCGTAGACGAGGTCCGCAGGTACTCCCGCCACCTGATCATCCCCGACGTCGGGATGGACGGGCAGAAGCGGCTGAAGAACGCCAAGGTGCTCTGTGTGGGCGCCGGCGGCCTGGGCTCGCCGGCGCTGATGTACCTGGCCGCGGCGGGCGTGGGCACGCTGGGCATCGTGGAGTTCGACGAGGTCGACGAGTCGAACCTGCAACGCCAGATCATCCACAGCCAGGCCGACATCGGCCGCTCGAAGGCCGAGTCCGCGCGCGACTCCGTCCTCGGCATCAACCCGTACGTGAACGTGGTCCTTCACGAGGAGCGGCTCGAGGCCGACAACGTGATGGACATCTTCAGCCAGTACGACCTGATCGTCGACGGCACGGACAACTTCGCCACCCGCTACCTGGTCAACGACGCCTGCGTGCTGCTGAACAAGCCGTACGTGTGGGGCTCGATCTACCGTTTCGACGGCCAGGCCTCCGTCTTCTGGTCCGAGCACGGCCCCTGCTACCGCTGCCTCTACCCGGAGCCCCCGCCCCCCGGCATGGTCCCCTCCTGCGCGGAGGGCGGCGTCCTGGGCGTGCTGTGCGCCTCCATCGGCTCCATCCAGGTCAACGAGGCCATCAAGCTGCTCGCCGGCATCGGTGAGCCGCTGCTCGGCCGTCTGATGATCTACGACGCCCTGGAGATGCAGTACCGCCAGGTCAAGGTCCGCAAGGACCCGAACTGCGCGGTCTGCGGCGAGAACCCGACCGTCACCGAGCTCATCGACTACGAGGCCTTCTGCGGCGTCGTCTCCGAGGAGGCCCAGGAGGCCGCCGCCGGTTCGACGATCACTCCCAAGCAGCTCAAGGAGTGGATCGACGACGGCGAGAACATCGAGATCATCGACGTCCGCGAGATCAACGAGTACGAGATCGTCAGCATCCCGGGCGCCAAGCTGATCCCGAAGAACGAGTTCCTCATGGGCACCGCCCTGGAGAGCCTCCCGCAGGACAAGAAGATCGTCTTGCACTGCAAGACGGGTGTCCGCAGTGCGGAAGTCCTCGCGGTCCTGAAGTCCGCGGGCTTCGCCGACGCCGTGCACGTCGGCGGCGGTGTGATCGGCTGGGTCAACCAGATCGAGCCGAGCAAGCCGGTGTACTGAGCGGGCTTCCTCGCCCTGTGGGTGAGGGGATTCGTGTCGGCGGGGGTGGTGGGCGCTGCGTGGGCCCACCACCCCCGCCGTCGTCATGAGCAGACCTTGCCGGCCTCGGGCACCTTCCCGTCCAGCAGATACGCGTTCACCGTCGCGTCGATGCAGTCGCTCCCCCTGCCGTACGCCCCATGCCCCTCGCCCTTCCAGGTGAGCACCACACCGACCCCCTCGCCCAGTTCGTCCGCCATCCTGCGCGTGCCCTCGTACGGCGTCGCCGGGTCGCCGGTGTTGCCCACGACGAGGATCGGTGCCGCACCGGGCGCGCTCACCTGCGGGGTGTCGTACTGTCCGGCCACCGGCCAGTCGTGGCACGAGCCGGTGGTGTCCCAGCCCAGGGCGGTCCCGAACACGGGCGAGATCCTCTCGAACTCCGGCAGCAGCTTCCTCGTCTCCTCCACCGTCGGCCGCTGCCTGTCGTCCAGGCACGATATGGCCCGTTGGGAATGGGAGGCCGTGCCGTAGTGGCCCGACGGGTCGCGCTCGTTGTACTCGTCGGCGAGGACCAGGAGCTCCGAACCGTCGCCCCGCTCGGCGGCCTCCAGAGCGCTGGTGAGGGCCGGCCAGCCGTCCTCGCTGTACAGCGGCAGGATGATGCCGATGAAGGCGAGCGCCTGGGTCAGCTTCCGTCCCGACGCCGTCGGCAGAGGCTCGGCGTCGATCCGCTCCAGCAGCGCGGCGATCCTCCGTGAGCCCTGCTCGGGATCCTCTCCGGTGGATTCGAGGTAGGAGTTCAGTGCGCGCTGGAATCCCCGGGCCTGGTTCTCCCGGTGCCCCACCACGTCGGCGCTCGGGTCGACGACCGCGTCGAGGACCAGCCTGCCGACGTTGCGGGGGAACAGGTGGGCGTAGACGCCGCCGAGTTCGGTGCCGTACGAGATGCCGAAGTAGTGGGTCCGGCGGTCGCCGAGCACATGCCGGAGCAGGTCCATGTCGCGGGCGGTGTCGGTGGTCGAGACGTGGCCCAGCAGGGTGCCGGTGTTCTGTGCGCAGCCCTTGCCGAAGGTGCTGGAGTCCTGGAGGTAGGCCCGCTCCTCGGCCGGGGTGTCGGGAGTGATGTCCACCGACTCGGAGGCCTGGATCTCCTCGTCGTCGCGGCAGCGGACGCGCTTGCTCAGGCCCACCCCGCGCGGGTCCCAGCTGACCAGGTCGTACCGCTCGCGGAGCGAGGAGACGACAGCGGCGTACGCGGGCATGGTGGAGACCCCCGAGCTGCCGGGGCCGCCGAAGTTGAACAGCAGCGAGCCGATGCGGTTCTCGCCCCGGGCCCTGGCCCGGATCAGGGCTAGGCCGATCGTCTCACCGTCGGGCTTCGCCCAGTCCAGCGGCACCCTCAGCGTCGCGCACTGCCAGTCCCTGCCCGGCGCGGTGGAGTCCGCGGTGGCCTGGCAGCGGCCCCAGTCGGGTTTCTGCGAGGTCAGGGAGGAAGGCGGCGCGAGGACGGCGGCTGAGGACCTCTGCGGCGAACCGCCCGCCTTGTCGTCCCCCGACGAGCCGCCGCTGCACCCGGCCACGAGCACCACGGCCGCGGCCCACCAGGCCGTACACCATCCGAATCGCGTCATCGCACGCCCCCCTCGCAGGCCGTCCGCCGTGTGCCGCGGATGGCAGTCAGGCCATGGTAGGCAGATCGCCCGTCGGCCGCGGAGGCCTGTGGATAACTCTCTGACCTGCGCATACGTCGAAGGGGGGCGAGGGGTGTCGAGGTTGTGGGTCAGGAGCACACGGTCCCGGCCGCCGGAACCCTCCCGTCCAGCAGATAGCCGTCCACCGCGGCCCGCACGCACGGGTTCTTGCTGTCGTACGCCCCGTGCCCCTGTCCCTTGTACGTCAGCTCGACGCCGACCCCCTTGCCCAGCGCGGTGACCATCTTCCGCGCGCCCTCGTACGGCGTCGCCGGGTCGCCGGTGTTGCCCACGACGAGGATGGGCGCGGATCCGGGCGCGCTCACGTCCGGACGGGCGGCGGCACCCGGCACGGCCCAGTCGGCACAGCTGAGCGTGGACCAGGCGAGATAGTCGCCGAACAGGGCGGAGGCCGCCCGGAACTCGGGCAGCTTCCGCTGCACCTGGTCGACTGTGTAACGCGGCTTTTCGTCGGCGCAGTTGATGGCGACGTTGGCTGCGCTGATGTTGCTGTACTCGCCGTTCTGGTTCCGCCCGTTCATCGCGTCGGACAGGAACATCAGCATCTGGCCGTTGCCGTCGTAGGCCTGTTCGAGGCCCTCGGTGAGGAACTCCCAGTAGTCCTTGGAGTACAGGGCCTGCGCGATGCCACCGGTCGCCGCCGTCTGGGTCAGTTGGCGCGAGCCGATGCCGGGGATGGGCTTGCCGTCCAGGTCCTTGAGGAGTTCGGCGATGCGGTTCCCGACGTCCTGCACGCTGTCGCCGATCGGGCAGTCCTCCGTCTTCGAGGTGCAGTCCCGGGCGAAGTTGTCGAGGGCCAGCTGAAAGCCCTTGGCCTGGCTGAGCGAGCCCTGTTCGGAGTCCTGCGTGGGGTCGACGACCGCGTCGAAGACCGCCCGGCCGACGCGTTTCGGGAACAAGTGCGCGTAGACGCCGCCGAGTTCGGTGCCGTAGGAGATGCCGAAATAGTGCAGCTTGTCGTCGCCGAGAACCTGACGCATCAGGTCCATGTCGCGGGCCGCGTCGGCGGTGTGCACATGCGGCAGCACCTTCTCGGAGTTGTCCTCGCAGGCCGCGTTGAACTCCTTGGTGTTGTCGAGCAGCTCGGTGCGCTCGATCGCGTCGTCGGGCGTCGCGTCCTGCTGGAAGTACGCGTCGAGCTGCCCGTCGTTCAGGCACTCCACCCCGGCGCTGCGGCCGACCCCGCGTGGGTCGAAGCTCACCAGGTCGTAGCGCGTGCGCAGTTTCGCGTAGTCCGCGCCGAAAGCGGGCAGCGTGGTGACGCCCGAGCCGCCGGGGCCACCGAAGTTGAAGACCAGTGAACCGATACGCCGGCTCTCGTCACCGCTCGACTTCGCCCGGATCAGCGCCAGGTCGATCGTGTCGCCCTTGGGCCTGTCCCAGTCGAGCGGCGCCTTCATGGTGGCGCACTGCCATTCGTCTCCGCCGGGCAGAGGTGACGGGGCGTCACCGCCGCCCTCCGCCGGGGAGGGGGCCGGGCAGTCCTTCCAGCTCAGCTTCTGAGCCGTCAGATCCTGGTCCTCGGAATCGTCGCCGCAGCCCGCCAGGAGGGTGGACAGCAGGACGACGGAGGCGGTCAGGGCAGCGGCACGCACGCGGGGAGGATTCGGCATGCTTCCATCCTGCGGGCGGCCACGGGCGAATGCTCGGGACACGGGCCGTACGAGGTACGCGTGCGTGCCCGTGTCCACAGCGCTCCCTTTGTCTACAGCGCTCCCTTGCGGGACAGGTGGTTGAAGGCCAGCCAGCCCGGCAGCACCGGAATCCACAGCGTCAGCAGCCGGAACAGCAGGACCGCCGGAGCGGCGACCTCCTTCTCCAGTCCCACGGCGATCAGACCGACCGTCAGGGTCGCCTCCACGGCGCCGACACCGCCGGGGGTCGGGGCCGCCGATCCCAGCGCGTTGCCGGCGAGGAAGACGACGGCGACGCTGGCGATGCTGATCGACGATCCCTCGGTACCGAAGGCGCGGATCGACGCGTCCAGGCACATCACGAAGCAGGCGGTCAGCGCGAGCATGCCGCCGATGCCGGTGACCAGCTTCTGCGGCCGCTGGAGCACGTCGAGCATGCGCGGCACGACACCCGCGAACAGCGACCTCACGCGCGTGACGACGAATTTCCTGAGGAACGGCACCGAGGTCACCACGAGCACGAGCACCGCCACCGTCAGCAGACCCGCGATGACGGTCCGGGACGGCGAGAGCGACGGCGTCTTCTCGGTGCCCGTCAGATAGCCGAAGGACAACAGCATCAGGATGTGGCAGCCGAGCCCGAACAGCTGCGACGCGCCGACACTCGCCACCGCGAGCCCCGGCCGCACCCCGGCGCGCTGAAGGAAGCGCGTGTTCAGGGCGACACCGCCCACGGCCGCGGGAGCGACGATCTTCACGAACGAACCGGCGACCTGCGCCGCCACGGTCCGCACGAACGGCACCCGCTCCGGCACGAAGCCCAGCAGGGCCATCGCCGCCGCCATGTAGCTCAGCGCGGAGAACGCGACCGCCGCGGCGACCCAGCCCCACTCGGCGTTCTCGATGAGCGGACCGAACTCGATGTGGGTGAGCTGCGTCAGCAGGAAGTACGCGCCGATCGCGCCGGCGATGAAACTGATCAGCGTCCGCGGCCGCACCCGCTCCAGCCGGGCCGGCTCGACCGGTGCCTGCGGCCGGATCAGCAGCACCTGGTGGCGGATCTGGGTGAGCAGATCCTCCTCACGGGCCTCCTCCACCGCCTCGTCGATGGCCCGCTTCTCGGCCCGCTGCTCCGCCTTCACGGCCTTCTTGTCGGGCTTTTCGAGTACGGGCCTGGTGTCCTCGGAGATCTCCTCCAGCCGGGCCTGCTTGGCCTGCCGGGACGCCTCCAGGATCGCGTCGCGCTCGCGCTGGGCGCGCTCCCTGGCCAGCGTGCGCAGCGTCGCGCGCGTGGAGCGGCTCAGCGCGATGGGCTGGAGCATCGGCAGACAGTCGGCCACAGCGTCGGGTCCGAGCACGCTCAGCGCCGCGTCCACCGCGCGTTCGGCGCCCACTCTGAGGCCGAGCGTCACCAGCAACTGGGAGATGTCCATCCGCAGCAGCAGATCGCCCGCCGCGATCTCGCCGACGCGCAGGTCGGTGAGGATCACGATGCCGGAACGATCCACCAAGATCGCGTCGCCCACCAGTCTGCGGTGCGCGATACGCCGGGACTGCAAGGCCCGTACCTGGTGCCAGGTGTCCCGCAGCAGGTCGTCGGTGATCTCCTCGTCCGAGAGCGAGTCGAGGGTGCGGCCGCCGGTGTGCTCGTAGACGAGCATCACCGCGTCGGGACCCAGCTCGGAGGTGGCGATCAGCTTGGGCGCGTTGGCGCCGGCCGCGATCGCCGCGTACGCCAGCAGCGCCTCCTGCTCCAGCGCCTGCCGCAGCGAGGGCAGGCTGGAGCGGGTGGCGAAGCCGCGCAGCGTCAGGTTGCGCCAGGCGCGGTAGAAGAAGCCCTGGGCCTGCTGTTCCCGGTCCACGACCGTGATGTCCAGAGGTGGACCGTCCTCCAGGGTGACGAAGTAGCGCCGGCCGCGATCGCCGGTCTCCGCCGTCTCGGGCACCTCCTCGCGGGCCGCGCTCATGGGGCGGAACCCGACCGTCCGCAGGCCCGCCATCAGGGTCCGGCCGGTGGGGCGGACGTTGGGCGAGCCGACCGCGTACAGCGTGCCGTAGGCGACGGTCCAGCCGATCAGCACCGTCAGGATGATCGAGAACGGCGTGGTGTAGCCGGTGACGAGCATCGAGAACGCGTCGAGCATCAGCACGATCCACAGCACCGCCCGCCAGCGCGGCCTGCGCGACATGCCGACGGCCGTCATATAGGCGATGACGGGGGCCAGATAGCCGTGCACGGGATCGGTGAGCGCCTGGATGTCACCGGGGGAGGGCTGGGTCAGGGCCTCCTGGATCGAGCCGGGGGCGGCCTTGGCGACCCACAGGTCGGTCGCGAGCGTCACCCCGTGCGCGAGGACCGCCGCGAGCACACCGTCGGCGATGCGCAGCCCGTCCCGCTTGATGAGCCGCTCGATGGCGAACGCGACGGGCACGAGCAGGATCGCGATGCTGGAGGCCAGTCCCGCGATCTTGATCAGCAGGTCGGGTGCCTGTCCGGTGCCCTTGTTGATGTCCTGTTCGAGACCCGAGGTGGTGCCGTGCGCGAACGCGGCGATGCCGATGAGCAGGACGACGGCCAGCACACCGACCACCAGCCGCATCAGGTCCGACGGGCGGTGCACGCGCGCGGGGAGCAGGGGTTCGTCGCCCTCCACCTCGTCGGCGTAGACCTCGTCCGGTTCCTCGACGGCCGGCCCGAGCCTGCCCGCGGGCGGCTTCCTGGCGGCGTCCGGTGCGCCCGCCTCGGCGGTGTCCGGGCGCGACGAAGCATCAGAGGTGCTCTCCGCATCCTCCGGGTGTACACCCTGTTGCTTCATCGTCTCTTCTTGATCTCGTATCACCGGTCACCGCCCGCACGATGGTGGCATGCCCCACCGACACGCGGAGGTATCAGGGTGCACATGCGGGGGCGCACAGTCTGCCGGAAGCGCCGTTCGGGGGCGAGGGATACGCCCGGTGACGAGCGCGTCACGTTGTCGGTCGGGTGGGGCAGGATGGGGCGGATGAGCGAGGAGAGCCTTCCGGACGACAGCCTTCCCGACGACAGCCCCGACCGGCCCGTCGAGCCCGCGGACGCGCTGCCGGAGTACGCCGAGCGGGTCCTCGACGTCGCCGAGGGGATCCCGCCAGGGCGGGTCATGACCTACGGCGACGTCGCCGAGTGGCTGGAGGACGGCGGCCCCCGTCAGGTCGGCCGCGTCATGGCGCTCTACGGAGGCGCCGTTCCGTGGTGGCGCGTCGTCCGCGCGGACGGTGCCCTGCTGCCGGGCCACGAACTGGAGGCGCTCGGCCACTACCGCGCCGAGGGGACGCCCCTGAAGCAGGCGAGCAGGGCCGCCGAGGGCCATCTGCCGCGCCTCGACATGAGACGGGCGCGCTGGGACGGCGGCGAAGGCGCGGAAGGTCACACCTGACAGCTTCCGCCATCGGACCTGCCCAGGGGCACCCTGACGTCCGTACGGGGGACACGGGGCAAACCGGGCACGTCCGTGGCATGCCGTACGTTCGTGGGGCGAGGGGCGTCCGTGGCGCGGGTGCCGTGAGGGAAGAAGGGGAAGCCCTGCTTCCGCACCACTCGTCGGCGTAGCGTCGGCTGCGCGCGTCCCCCTCATCCCCCGGCCACCGCCCTCCACGCGCGGCGGTCCCTCCAACAGCACACCCACCAGGACCGGCGAACCACGTGAGCTCCTCTTCCTCCACCAGGCGCCTGTCGCACTCCCAGGTGCGACAGGGGAACCGTGGCGCTTACCGACTGGTGCGTACCCCGCCGGCCCGTCCGGACCCCCCTCGTCTGGACGCCGCACAGCGCTCCGTGGTTGACCACCGCACCGGCCCCCTGCTCGTTCTCGCAGGTCCGGGCACCGGGAAGACCACCACACTCGTCGAGTCGGTGGCGGCGCGAATCGCCCGGGGCGGTGACCCCGCGCGCGTGCTCGTGCTGACGTTCAGCCGCAAGGCGGCCGTCGAACTGCGCGACCGCATGGCGTTGCGCACCGGAGGAGCGCGCGCGCCCCAGGCGACCACCTTCCACTCGTTCTGCTACGCCCTGGTCCGCGCCCATCAGGACAGCGACCTGTTCGTGGAGCCGCTGCGGCTGCTGTCCGGCCCCGAACAGGACGTCGCCGTACGCGAGCTGCTCGCGGGCCAGCCCGACCTGGAGCGGCTCGGCCTCGCGCACGTGCGCTGGCCGGACGAACTGCGCGCCTGTCTGACCACCCGCGGCTTCGCCGACGAGGTCCGCGCGGTCCTCGCCCGCAGCCGCGAACTGGGCCTCGGCCCCGACGCCCTGGATGCCTTCGCCCGCCGCATCGGCCGTCCCGACTGGCGTGCCGCGGCCGCCTTCCTCGCCGAGTATCTGGACGTCCTCGACCTTCAGGGCGTGCTCGACTACGCCGAGCTGGTCCACCGCGCGGTCCTGCTCGCCCACCGCCCCGAGGTCGCCGCACGGCTCGCCGAGCAGTACGACGTCGTCTTCGTCGACGAGTACCAGGACACCGACCCGGCGCAGGTACGACTGCTGCACGCCCTCGCCGGCGGCGGTCGCACCCTGGTCGCCTTCGGCGACCCCGACCAGTCGATCTACGCCTTCCGCGGTGCCGACGTGAACGGCATCCTGGAGTTCCCGCGGGACTTCCCGCGCGCGGACGGCCGCCCCGCCCCCGTCGAGGTGCTGCGCACCTCCCGCCGCTCCGGCGCCGCGCTGCTCACCGCGACGCGGCTGCTGACCCAGCGCATGCCGCTGACCCGTCTCCCCGCCGACAAGGTGCGCGCCCACCGGGAGCTGGCCCCTGTACGGGACGGTGGCCGCGTCGAGGTCTACACGTACCCGACCCCCGGCACCGAGCTGGACAACATCGCCGACATCCTGCGCCGGGCGCACCTGGAGGACGGCGTCCCCTGGGGCGATATGGCCGTCCTGGTCCGCGCCGGGTCCCGCACCATCCCGACGGTCCGCCGCGCGCTCACCGCGGCCGGCGTCCCCCTGGACATCGACGGCGACGACCTGCCGCTGCGCCACGAACCGGCCGTGGCGCCCCTGCTGACGGCCCTACGGGCGGTGGCGACGGCGGAGACGGCAGACACGACGGGGGCGGAGGAGGCCTCGGCGGAGGATGCGTCGGCGGAGGAGGCCGTCGAACGGGACGCCGAAGCCGTACGCGTCGAGGAAGGTGCCGTAGCAAGTGCCGTAGAAGGCACAACGGAGGACGTAGGCGCAGAGGACGTAGGCGCCGAGGGGCCCCCTCCCGACACGGACGAGCCACGATCCGACACCTCCTGGCTCGACACCGAAACCGCCCTGAGCCTGCTCGTCTCCCCCCTCGCCGGCATGGACGCCGCCGACCTGCGCCGCCTCGGCCGGGCTCTGCGGGACGAGGAGCGGGCCGCCGGGAACCCCCTGCCGCCGCCCTCGGACGAACTGCTCGCGCGGGCGCTGGCCGAACCGGAGCGGCTGGCCGTGCACGACCCCGCCTACGCGCGGGGCGCCCAGCGGCTCGGCGCGCTGCTCAGGAAGGCCCGCGAGCGCCTCGCCGGCGGCGGTACGGCCGAGGAGGCGCTGTGGGACCTGTGGGAGGGCACGCCGTGGCCCGCGCGCCTGGAGCGGGCGGCCCGGCGCGGTGGTGCGGCCGGGCGCAACGCGGATCGCGATCTCGACGCCGTGTGCGCGCTGTTCGCGACCGCCGCGCGCGCGGAGGAGCGCACCGGGGGCCGGGGCGCCCTCAACTTCCTGGGGGAGATCGACGCCGAGGACATCGCCGCCGACACCCTCACCCGGCGTGCCGTGCGCCCCGATGCCGTCCGCCTGATGACCGCACACCGCTCCAAGGGGCTCCAGTGGCGCCTGGTGGTCGTCGCGGGCGTCCAGGAGGGCCTGTGGCCGGATCTGCGCCGCCGGGGCTCCCTCCTGGAGGCCGACCGCATCGGCCGGGACGGACTCGCCGAACCGCTCACCCCGGGCGCGCTGCTCGCCGAGGAGCGCCGCCTGTTCTACGTGGCCGCCACGCGCGCGCGTGAGCGACTCGTCGTCACGGCGGTGAAGGCCCCGGCCGACGACGGCGATCAGCCCTCCCGCTTCCTGACCGAACTCGGCGTCGAACCCAGGGACGTCACCGGCCGCCCCCGTCGCCCGCTGTCCGTGGCAGCCCTCGTCGCCGAACTTCGCGCCACCACGGTCGACCCGCGCGTCTCGCAGACGCTTCGGGAGGCAGCGGCCCGCCGGCTGGCCCGCCTCGCCGCGCTCGCCGACGAGGACGGCCGCCCCCTGGTGCCCTCCGCCCACCCCTACCGCTGGTGGGGCATGTTCGAGCCGACCGAGTCGAAGGTGCCACTGCGCAACCGCGACCAGCCCGTCGTGCTCTCCGGCAGCGCCCTGGACCAGCTGGCCAACACCTGCGCCCTCCAGTGGTTCCTGGGCCGCGAGGTGAAGGCCGACGCCCCCGCGACGGCCGCCCAGGGCTTCGGGAACGTCGTGCACGTCCTCGCCGACGAGGTCGCCTCCGGACACTCCCCGGCCGACCTCGCCGTCCTGATGGAACGCCTCGACTCCGTGTGGAACGCGCTCGCCTTCGACGCGCCGTGGAAGTCGGACCAGGAGAAGGCCAACGCGCGCGTGGCACTCGAACGCTTCCTGAAGTGGCACGTCATGGACCGCACCGGACGCACCCCGGTCGCCAGCGAGCACGACTTCGACGTCACCCTCGAAGCGGGCGACGTCGAGGTGCGCATCCGCGGCCAGATGGACCGCGTGGAGACCGACGGCGAGGGCCGCGCCTACGTCGTCGACTTCAAGACGGGCAAACAGTCCGTGAGTTCCGCCGAGGTGGAGCACCACCCGCAGCTCGCCGTCTACCAGCTCGCCGTCCGCGAGGGCGCCGTCGACGAGGCCTTCGACGGCGTGCGCCCGGAGCCCGGCGGCGCCGAACTCGTCCAGCTGCGCCAGGGCGCCGCCAAGCGGGACGGCGGCGAGACCCTGCCCAAGGTGCAGGCGCAGGATCCCCTGAAGGGCGGGGCGGGGGAGGCGGGGGAGTGGGTCGGCGACCTGCTGGCCACGGCCGCAGGCAAGGTCCTGGACGAACGGTTCACACCGAGCGCGGGCCAGCACTGCACGCACTGCGCGTTCCGGGCCTCGTGCAGCGCTCAGCCCGAGGGGCGGCACGTGGTGGAGTGAGCGCACCGGTGTGATCAGTTGCACCACGCGTGCTGACCTGCGCTTCCTGCGGCCCGCGGGCCGATTCGTCCTCGACTGTCAGTGCCCGCCGCTAGCCTCTCCGTCATGCCCGCCCGTATCACCGATCCCGATCAGCTCAAGGAGCTCCTCGGTATCCCGTTCACCCCGGAGCAGACGGCCTGCATCACCGCGCCGCCCGCACCGCAGGTGATCGTGGCCGGAGCGGGGTCGGGCAAGACGACGGTGATGGCGGCCCGCGTGGTCTGGCTGGTCGGCACCGGCCAGGTCGCCCCCGAACAGGTGCTCGGGCTGACGTTCACCAACAAGGCCGCCGGCGAACTCGCCGAGCGGGTGCGCAAGGCGCTGATCAAGGCGGGCGTCACCGACCCCGATGTCATCGACCCGGACAATCCCCCGGGCGAACCGGTGATCTCGACCTACCACGCCTTCGCGGGCCGCCTGCTGGCCGACCACGGCCTGCGCATCGGCCTGGAGCCGACCTCCCGGCTGCTCGCCGACGCCACCCGTTTCCAGCTCGCCGCCCGGGTGCTGCGCGAGGCACCGGGGCCCTACCCGGCCCTCACCCGCTCCTTCGCCGACCTGGTCAGCGACCTCCTCGCGCTGGACGCCGAACTCGCCGAACACCTGGTCCGGCCCGGGACCCTCCAGTCGTACGACGTCGAGCTGCTGCGCACCCTGGAGGGCGTCAGGCTCACCAACGACGCCCTGCGCAAGGTCCCCGAGGCGGCCGCCGCCCGCCGTGAACTCGCGGGCCTGGTGGTCCGCTACCGCGCCGCCAAGCGCGAACGCGATCTGCTCGACTTCGGCGACCAGATCGCCCTGTCCGCCCAGCTCGCGCAGATCCCCGAGGTGGGCCGCGTCCTGCGGGAGGAGTTCCGCGTGGTGCTCCTCGACGAGTACCAGGACACGTCCGTGGCCCAACGCATCCTCCTGGCGGGCCTGTTCGGGGGCGGCACCGGACATCCGGTCACCGCCGTCGGCGACCCCTGCCAGGCCATCTACGGCTGGCGGGGCGCCTCGGTCGCCAACCTCGACGACTTCCCGGAGCACTTCGCCCACGCCGACGGGCGCTCCGCCACCCGCCAGTCGCTCAGCGAGAACCGCCGCAGCGGCGGCCGCCTCCTGGACCTCGCCAACGGCCTCGCCGAGCCCCTGCGCGCCCTGCACGCGGGCGTGGAGGCCCTGCGCCCCGCGCCCGGCGCCGAACGCGACGGACTGGTGCGCTGCGCCCTGCTGCGCACCCACGCCGAGGAGATCGACTGGATCGCCGACTCCGTCGCGCACCTCGTGGGGACCGGGAAGGCGCCCGGTGAGATCGCCGTCCTGTGCCGTACCGCCACCGACTTCGCCGGGATCCAGGGCGCGCTCGTCGCCCGGGACGTGCCCGTCGAGGTCGTCGGTCTCTCCGGTCTGCTGCACCTGCCCGAGATCGCCGACCTGGTCGCCGTCTGCGAGGTCCTCCAGGACCCCGGAGCCAACGCCTCCCTGGTCCGCCTGCTGACCGGACCGCGCTGGCGCATCGGCCCGCGCGACCTCGCCCTCCTGGGACGCCGCGCCCGGTTCCTGGTGTCCCACGCGCGCGTGGACGGCGACGACCCCGACCGCCGCCTCGCCGAGGCCGTCGAGGGGGTCGACCCCTCCGAGGTGATATCGCTCGCGGACGCCCTCGACACGTTCCTGGAGACACCCTTCTACGGCACGGACGCGGAAGGGGACGACGACGGGCTGCCCTTCTCCCCGGACGCGCGCGTGCGGTTCGCCCGCCTGGCCGCCGAACTGCGCGACCTGCGCCGCTCGCTGGCCGACCCCCTGATGGACGTCCTGCACCGCGTCCTGACCGTCACCGGCCTGGAGGTCGAGCTCTCGGCGTCCCCGCACGCCCTGGCCGCCCGCCGTCGCGAGACCCTGTCGAACTTCCTCGACGTCGCCGCCTCGTTCGCGGCCGGCGACGGCGAGGCCACCCTGCTGGCCTTCCTGGGCTTCCTGCGCACCGCCGCCCAGTACGAGAAGGGCCTCGACAACGCCCTCCCGGGCGGCGAGAACACCGTCAAGGTGCTCACCGCGCACAAGTCCAAGGGTCTGGAATGGGACGTGGTGGCCGTCCCCGGCCTGGTCACCGGCACGTTCCCCAGCACGCAGGGCCGCGAGAAGTGGACCGCCCAGGGCAAGGTGCTCCCGCACGACCTGCGCGGCGACGCCGAGACCCTGCCCGACGTCACCTCCTGGGACTCCCGCGGCCTGAAGGCCTTCCAGGAGGCCATGAAGGACCACCAGCACACCGAGGAACTCCGCCTCGGCTACGTCACCTTCACCCGCCCCCGCTCACTCCTCCTCGGCTCCGGCCACTGGTGGGGCCCCACCCAGAAGAAGCCGCGCGGTCCGTCCGACTTCCTGCGGGAGCTGTACGACCACTGCGCGGCGGGCTACGGCGAGATCGAGGCCTGGGCCGACGAACCGGCCGAGGGCGAGGAGAACCCCGTCCTGCACCAGGAGTCCGCCGACCAGGTGTGGCCCCTGCCGCTGGACGACACCGCCCTGGCCCGGCGCCGGGCGGCCGCCGAGACGGTCCTCGCCCACCTGGAGGACCTCGCCGCCTCCCACACCGACACCCACCCGGCGGCCACCCACAGTCCGGACACCTACGACGACCCGGACTGGCCGACACCTCCCGACGAGGAGGAGCCGCCGTACGGAGAACCGCCTTACGGGGAGCCGCCCCACGAGGACGAGGCGTTCCCGGAGGCCTTCGAAGACGCGGCGGACGCGGCAGACTCCGCAGATCACGCGGGCCCCGACGACCCCGAGTTCTCCGAGGATCCCGGGCACGACGACTGGGACACCTGGACGACGGCCCGCCCGGCCGTCCCGCACCAGGCCACAGCCCCGGACACGAACGGCCACGCGGGTGCGCCCGAGGGTCCGCGCGCCCACCCCACGGAGCCCGACACCCGACCCGCACCACCCCGCGCTCGGGAGGACCGGCCCACCCGCCTCACCCCGGAGGAGGCCCGCACCCTCGCCTCCTGGGACCGCGACCTCGACGCCCTCACCGGCGAGCTCCTGCGCGCCCGCGAAGGCGTCACCGACGTCCTCCTGCCCTCGTCGCTGACCGCGTCCCAGCTGATGAGCCTGGCCGCCGATCCCGACGGCTTCGCCCAGGAGCTGGCCCGCCCGATGCCCCGCCCGCCGCAGCCCGCCGCCCGTCGCGGCACCCGCTTCCACGCCTGGGTCGAGTCCCGCTTCGAGGAACTCACCCTGCCCATGCTGGAGCCGGAGGAACTGCCCGGAAGCGAGGCCGAGATCGCCGACGAACGCGACCTGGAAGCCCTCAAGGACGCCTTCGAACGCACCGAGTACGCCCGGCGCACGCCCTACCGCGTCGAGGCGCCCTTCCAGCTGGAGATCGCGGGACGGGTGATCCGGGGACGTATCGACGCCGTCTACAAGGAGGGCGACGGCGCGGAGACGACGTACGAGATCGTCGACTGGAAGACCAACCGCACCCGCACCGCCGACCCGCTCCAGCTCGCCGTCTACCGGCTCGCCTGGGCCGAGCAGCGGGGCGTGCCCCCGCAGTCGGTCACGGCCACCTTCCTGTACGTGCGCAGCGGCGAGGTCGTCCGGCCCGACGACCTGCCGGACCGTGCGGCCCTGGAGCGGCTCCTGCTGGCGGAGCCGGGGGGTGAGGAACCGCACGACGAGGATGTCGGTGCGGGCCGATAGGCTCGTGACCATGAGCCAGCCCGTTGACAGTGCCGTCAGCGCCGTCCGTTCGTACGTCGAGCAGCACCGTGCCGCCTTCCTCGACGACCTCGTCGAATGGCTGCGCATCCCGTCCGTGTCGGCCCAGCCCGACCACGCGCCCGACGTACGCCGCAGCGCCGACTGGCTCGCCGCCAAACTCCGGGAGACCGGCTTCCCCACCGCCGAGGTCTGGGAGACGCCGGGCGCCCCGGCCGTCTTCGCCGACTGGCCCTGCGACGACCCCGAGGCACCCACCGTCCTGGTCTACGGCCACCACGACGTACAGCCCGCCGCCCGCGAGGACGGCTGGGACAGCGAGCCCTTCGAGCCCGTCGTCCGCGACAACCGCCTCTACGCGCGCGGGGCGGCCGACGACAAGGGCCAGGTGTTCTTCCACACACTCGGCGTCCGCGCCCACCTCGCCACCACCGGCCGCACCGCCCCGGCCGTGCACCTGAAGCTGCTGATCGAGGGCGAGGAGGAGTCCGGATCCCCGCACTTCCGTGCCCTCGTCGAGGAGCGCGCGAACCGGCTCGCCGCCGACGCGGTCATCGTCTCCGACACCGGCATGTGGGCCGAGGACACCCCGACGGTGTGCACCGGCATGCGCGGCCTCGCCGAGTGCGAGATCCGGCTGCACGGCCCCGACCAGGACCTCCACTCCGGCTCCTTCGGCGGCGCCGTCCCCAACCCGGCCACGGCCGTCGCCCGCCTGGTCGCCGCCCTGCACGACGAGCACGCGCGCGTGACGGTCCCCGGCTTCTACGACGGCGTCGTCGAACTCACCGACCAGGAGCGCGCACTCTTCGCCGAGCTGCCCTTCGACGAGGAGCAGTGGCTGCGTACCGCCAAGTCGTACGCCACCCACGGCGAGGCCGGGCACACCACCCTGGAGCGGGTGTGGGCCCGGCCGACGGCCGAGGTCAACGGCATCGGCGGCGGCTACCAAGGTCCCGGCAGCAAGACGATCATCCCGTCCTCCGCGATGGTGAAGCTCTCCTTCCGGCTGGTCGCGGGACAGGATCCCGACGACATCGAGAAGATCGTCCGCGCCTGGGTCGAGGAGCAGGTGCCCGCCGGGATCCGCTGCGAGATCACGTTCCTCGCCGCCACGCGCCCGTGCCTGACGCCCCTCGACCACCCGGCGCTGCAATCCGTCGTCCGCGCCATGGGCCGCGCCTTCGACAGGCCCGTGCGCTTCACCCGTGAGGGCGGCTCGGGGCCGGCCGCCGACCTCCAGGAGGTCCTCGGCGCTCCCGTGCTGTTCCTCGGCATCTCGATCCCCTCGGACGGCTGGCACGCACCGAACGAGAAGGTCGAGCTCGACCTGCTCCTCAGAGGCGTCGAGACCACCGCGTACCTGTGGGGCGACCTCGCCGAGCACTGGCGCCATGCGCCCTGATCGTCCCGCGGCGTCCGGATCGGCATGGCGGGCGGGGCACACTGGAAGAACTGTTCCGTACCACCACACTCCGCCGGACTCGCGCCTGCCGCCGTACGTCCTGCTGAACCGCCCGTGAAACACCCTTTCCCCCGGGGGAGTTGGAAGCACCCGTGACCACCTGGACCGACCACACCGCCGATCGCCCCATCTCGCTCACCGCCCCGAGCGGCATCGACCGGGCCGCCCACCACCGGCTCGACGAGGCCTGGCTCGCGGCGGCGTGGAGCCACCCCACCACCCGCTGCTTCGTGGTCTCCGGCGGCCAGGTCCTCATCGACGAGACGGCGGACGGCCGTACCGAACTCGTCATGACCGCGGCCTTCGAGGCCCCCCTGACCGAGGCGCACCGCTACTTCCTCGGCATCGACGAGGACGGCGTGCGCTACTTCGCCGTTCAGAAGGACGCGCTGCCCGGCCGTATCGACCAGTCCGCGCGCCCGGCGGGTCTGCGGGAGGCCGGTCTGCTGCTGTCGCCGCGCGAGATCGGCCTGATGGTGCACGCGGTCGGTCTGGAGAACTGGCAGCGCACGCACCGCTTCTGCTCACGCTGCGGCGAGCGCACGGTCATCGCGGCGGCCGGTCACATCCGCCGCTGCCAGGCCTGCGGCGCCGAGCACTACCCGCGCACCGACCCCGCCGTGATCATGGCCGTCACCGACGAGGACGACCGCATACTGCTGGGCCGCCAGGTCCACTGGCCCGAGGGCCGCTTCTCGACACTGGCCGGCTTCGTCGAGCCCGGCGAGTCCATCGAGCAGACGGTGCGCCGCGAGGTCTTCGAGGAGGCCGGCGTCACCATCGGCCAGGTCGAGTACATCGCCAGCCAGCCCTGGCCGTTCCCCTCCAGCCTGATGCTCGGCTTCATGGCCCGCGCCACCTCGACCGACATCGACGTCGACGGCGACGAGATCCACGAGGCCCGCTGGTTCTCCCGCGACGAACTGCGCGCCGCCTTCGACTCCGGCGAGGTCCTCCCGCCCTACGGCATCTCCATCGCGGCCCGCCTCATCGAACTCTGGTACGGCAAGCCCCTGCCGACGAGAAGCTTCGTCTGAGCCTCGCCCGCCCTTGCAGGAACCACGAAGGGCGGCCCCTGAAGCGCCTCAGGGACCGCCCTTCCAAACCCGCCGCGGTGCGGCTACGCGCCGATCTTCTGCTTCACCTGCGCCAGCGAGGGGTTCGTGAGCGTCGAGCCGTCCGGGAACAGCACGGTCGGGACCGTCTGGTTGCCGCCGTTCGCCTTCTCGACGAATGCGGCGGACTCCGGATCCTGCTCGATGTTGATCTCCTTGTACGCGATGCCCTCGCGGTCCATCTGGCCCTTCAGCCGACGGCAGTAGCCGCACCACGTGGTGCTGTACATCGTCACAGTGCCCGGCATGTCTCTTGTGCTCCTTCGGCGGCTCGGGATGGGTCGTAGTGAGGCAACGTACGTGAAAGGGCCACCATTCCCGTCCCGGCCGCCGGACTCGACGTGACGCCTGCCGCATTAGTACGACTGCGGGTACCCGCCTGTGGACAACCGGCTCAGCCGTCTCCGGCGACCTGGCAGCATGGCCGTGTGACAGCAGCAACGCACTCCACGCTCTTCCCGCAGACACCGGGCTCGCCCGACGCGGTGCTCGAAGGGCTCGACCCCGAGCAGCGCGAGGTCGCCACCGCCCTGCACGGCCCGGTGTGCGTGCTGGCGGGCGCCGGGACGGGCAAGACCCGAGCGATCACCCACCGCATCGCCTACGGCGTCCGGGCCGGGATCCTCCAGCCCTCCACCGTGCTGGCCGTCACCTTCACCAACCGCGCGGCCGGTGAGATGCGCGGCCGGCTGCGTCAGCTCGGGGCGGCCGGCGTCCAGGCCCGCACCTTCCACTCGGCGGCCCTGCGGCAGCTCCAGTACTTCTGGCCGAAGGCGGTCGGCGGATCCATGCCCCGGCTGGTCGACCGCAAGGTCCAGCTCGTCGCCGACGCGGCCGCCGCCTGCCGTATCCGCCTCGACCGCGGCGAGCTGCGGGACGTCACCGGTGAGATCGAGTGGTCCAAGGTCACCCAGACCGTCCCCGCCGACTATCCGCTCGCGGCCGCCAAGGCCGGCCGAGACGTCCCCCGGGCCGCGGCCGAGATCGCCCAGCTCTACGCCGCCTACGAGGACCTCAAGCGCGACCGGGCGGTCATCGACTTCGAGGACGTCCTGCTGCTGACGGTCGCGATCCTCCAGGACCGGCACGACATCGCCGAGCAGGTCCGCTCGCAGTACCAGCACTTCGTGGTCGACGAGTACCAGGACGTCAGCCCCCTCCAGCAGCGCCTGCTGGAACTGTGGCTCGGCGAGCGGGACAACCTCTGCGTGGTCGGTGACGCCAGCCAGACGATCTATTCGTTCACGGGAGCAACTCCCGACCATCTGCTCGATTTCCGTACCCGGCACCCCGGTGCCACCGTCGTCAAGCTGGTCCGCGACTACCGCTCCACACCCCAGGTCGTCCATCTCGCCAACGGTCTGCTCGCCCAGGCCCGCGGCCGCGCCGCCGACCACCGGCTGGAGCTGGTGTCCCAGCGCAAGCCGGGCCCCGAGCCCGGATACACCGAGTACACCGACGAGCCCGCCGAGGCCGAGGGCGCCGCCCGCCGCATCCGCGAACTCATCGACTCCGGGGTCCGGGCCAGCGAGATCGCCATCCTGTTCCGCACCAACTCCCAGTCCGAGACCTATGAACAGGCCCTCGCCGACCTCGGTGTCCCGTACCAGCTGCGCGGCGCCGAGCGGTTCTTCGACCGCCCCGAGGTCCGCAAGGCGGGCGTCGCCCTGCGCGGCGCGGCCCGTTTCGGCGGCAACGACTCCCTCCTGGACGACGTCGTCGACCTGCCCTCGCAGGTGCGTGCCGTGCTGTCGGGCGAGGGCTGGACCACAGAGCCCCCGGCCGGATCCGGGGCCGTCAGGGAGCGCTGGGAGTCGCTGGCCGCGCTGGTGAACCTCGCGCAGGACTTCGCCGCCGCCAGACCCGGCGCCACCCTGAGCGATCTCGTGGCCGAGCTCGACGAGCGGGCGGGTGCCCAGCACGCCCCGACGGTGGAGGGCGTCACCCTCGCCTCCCTGCACTCCGCCAAGGGGCTGGAGTGGGACGTCGTCTTCCTGGTCGGTGTCGCCGAGGGCATGATGCCGATCACCTACGCAAAGACGGACGAGCAGATCGAGGAGGAACGCCGCCTCCTCTATGTCGGTGTCACCCGGGCCCGGGAACACCTCTATGTCTCCTGGGCGCTCTCCCGCTCGCCCGGCGGCCGCCCCAACCGCCGCCCCAGCCGCTTCCTCGACGGCCTGCGCCCCGGCTCCGCCGCCGTCGCGGGCCGTGCCGTCGCGGTCGGGTCCGGCGGGGTGGAGCGGGGCTTCACCTCCGGCGGGCCGGGCACCGTCCGGCGCCGGACCCAGCGCAGCCCGGCCCGCTGCCGGGTGTGCGGACGCACGCTCACCGACGCCGGCGAGATGAAACTGATGCGCTGCGAGGACTGCCCGTCCGACATGGACGAGGGCCTCTACGAGCGGCTGCGCGACTGGCGCGCCGTCCAGGCGCAGCGCAGCGGACAGCCGGCCTTCTGCGTCTTCACCGACAAGACACTGATCGCGATCGCCGAGGCCGCTCCCGACGAGGAGGGGGAGCTGGCCCGCATCCCGGGCGTCGGTATGCGCAAGCTCAACCGCTACGGAGCCGACGTCCTCGCCATCTGCGCAGGTCGGGAGCCCGGGGGAGAAGAAGATGCGAACTGATCCGAACTCGTCGGAAAAATAGTTTGCGCATGCCCCAGCAATCCCCATAGGTTCTTAGCCACGGGGACGGAGGCCTTCTCGGAGGCCCCGATTCCGTGTTCTACTTGCATATCCGTCGGACTGGCTCACCCCCAGTCCCCCGAGACGCCGAGAGGAGGCGATTCCAGTGATCAGCATCAACTTCAGCTCCAGCAGCACCGCCAAAGTGACCGATCGCTCGGTCGTCTCCGCGTGCATGCTCGGCGTTTCGAACCTGGGCACCGGTCTGTCCGGCATTCCTGCCATGCGTCCGGCGTCCTCCCTGTCTCTGGCGGACCTTCCCGTCCGCGAGCGGAATGAGCGACCGACCAAGGCGCTGGAAGCAGTAGTGGCACAGGCGCACGCCTATGCCTTTACGGCGGCCGGTGCCGGAAACCGGAAGCAGACGACGCAGCACCACCAGATGTGGGCCTTCCGTGGGCCAGAACCCTGGAGTGATCCAGCCTGATCGACGATCAGGTCGGCGCCTTCAGGGCCGCGGAACCCCATCCGGGATCCGCGGCCCTTCTGTTTGCCCCGAACGGGGACGACGGAGCGAAGGGGCCTCGGGACAAGAAAAGAACCCGGTACCAAGCCGACACCCGGTCCAACAGGACCGGACCGACCAGACGAGGAAGACCAACCGTGCAACTCGAAGCGCACGCCCCGTCCGTACCGCCTTCCGACACGATCCCCAAGCCCGGCCTCACGGAGGACTCCACCTTGACTCCGCTCACTGCGCTCACCGCGCTCGACGACGCCATCGAGAACCTCGGCGTGCCCGTCCCCTGCCGTTCCTACGACCCGGAGGTCTTCTTCGCCGAGTCGCCGGCGGACGTCGAGTACGCCAAGGCCCTGTGCCGCACCTGCCCGCTGATGGAGGCCTGCCTCGCCGGCGCCAAGGAGCGGCGTGAGCCCTGGGGCGTCTGGGGTGGCGAGCTGTTCGTGCAGGGTGTCGTCGTTGCCCGGAAGCGGCCGCGTGGCCGCCCGCGCAAGAACCCGGTCACAGCATGAACACCGCAGGAACGATCGACCGCCCCCTCACGCACGACCCCAAGAAGCAGGCCCCGATGAAGCCGTCCACCAACGAACGCGCAGGCGCGACGCCTGAAGACTTCACCACAAGTGGCGCCATGGACTCGCGCCAGAACAGGACCCGAGAGATGCAACTCATCCCAGAAGCCCTGGCACGTGCGCATATGCACGAGCTACTGCACGAGGCCGAGCGGGACCGTCAGGCCCGCCGCCTGATGACCGCCCGCCGGATGCAGCGCAAGGCGGAGCGCGCCTCGCTGCGCGCCCGCCGGGCGCTCGCCATGGCCGTCATGCAGTAATCCGACACACCCTGAAGCGGTGGTCTCCCGAACAGGGAGACGAAGCTCTCCCCATGGGGGCCGGTCCGTCCGAACGGACCGGCCCCCGCGGTGCGTTGTGCCCCGATCCGCAGGCCGCGGCGTTATCGTCGCCGGGTGACGAGTCTTTCCGGAGGCAGTGACGACGGCTCCGCCGTGGAGCCCGCGTCCCTCGTGTGCGCTCGCTGCGGCACCCCGGCCGAGGGGCCGCAGCCGACCTGGACCTGTTCCGTGGAGAACGGTGTCCGTCAGTACTTCTGCGACACCTGCTCCCGGGAGAACCTCAGGGCGATCGAGGGGCGGCTGGACTCGGCCTGGTGGTGAGCCGCCCGCCCCGAGGTCACGCCTGAGCCGCCGACTCCTCCTCGTCCAGGGGCTCCTCCGGCACGAACCCCGGCAGCCACTCCTCCAGTTCCTCACGCAGCCGCACCGTCGCCCCCAGCTGACACAGCACACCGATGGTGCTCAACGTCACCCGGTGGATGAGGAGATACGCCGGAGGCAGATTGAGCTGCTTGCCCAACTGGTAGGCAGGGGAGCGAGGATCGCCGATCCGCGCCGCCTGGCTGCGCATCCAGCCGCGGGTGAAGGTGAACTCCTCGACCTCGGCCGGCTCGATGATCGGCAGCAGATAGTCCAGCACGGCGTCGGGGTCCAGTTCTATGGACTCCTTGACGAAGCCCTCGGCGCGCAGCAGCTCATAGACGGCCTCCGCCTCGCCGTCCAGCGTCATCCGCAGGGAGCCGCCGATCGGAGTCGGCAGACCGCCCGGAAGACGGTCGACCGTGCCGAAGTCCAGGACGCCCAGGCGCCAGTCGCCCTCGCCGTCCGGGCCGCCGGGCAGCAGCCGGAAGTTGCCCGGATGCGGATCGGCGTGCAGCAACCCGGTGCGGGCGGGACCGGAGAAGAGGAAACGGGCCAGGAGCTGACCGGCCCGGTCGCGCTGCTCCTGCGTGCCGTCGGCGATCACCTCCGACAGCGGGACACCCTCCATCCACTCCGTGACCAGCACCTGCTCGCACTGGTGGACCACATCGGGCACCGCCACGTCCGGGTCGTCCGCGAACTCCTCGGCATGGGCACGCTGGGCCTGCGCCTCCAGGCCGTAGTCCAGCTCCTCGGAGACCCGGTCCCTGAGTTCGGTGATCAGCGGTTTGATGTCGACACCGGGGATCAGAGGACCGAGCAGACGAGCGAAACGACTCAACTGGTTCAGGTCGGACAGCAGTGCCTCGCCTGCGCCCGGGTACTGCACCTTGACCGCGACCTCACGGCCGTCGTGCCACACCGCGCGGTGCACCTGGCCGATCGAGGCGGCCGCGGACGGCTTGTCCTCGAACGTGAGGAACAGCTCGGACCAGTCCGCCCCGAGCCGCTCCGCCAGCACCGAGTGCACGGTGCGCGTCGGCATCGGAGGGGCCGCCTCCTGGAGCTTCGTCAGCGCCGCCCGGTAGGGCCCGGCGATCTCCTCCGGCAGCGCGGACTCGAAGACCGACAGGGCCTGGCCGAACTTCATCGCGCCGCCCTTGAGCTCCCCTAGCACCTTGAACAGCTGCTCGGCGGTGCGCTGTTGCAGCTCACGGCCGACCAGTTCCGCGGACTCGCCGACGATCCGCTTGCCCAGTCCCCAGGTCGCCCGTCCGGCGAAACCGAGCGGGAGCGCGGCGAGCTTGGCGGTGCGGGTTACCGCCTTCCGGGGAAGATCAGACATGCGCCCTCCAGGTACCTGCCGGCCGCGTCGCGTCGGAGCTACGGCGTACCTCCGTCGACGGTCGTTGCTCCGCCATTGTCTCGTGCCACTCCTCGGCGTTGGAGGTGCGTTCCCCCTTACCTTTCTCCGCTGCCCCGCACGGACATGCAGGATGACCCCACACCGGCCGAGCATGCCAGGTCAGAGCGGGTAGCGAGACTTCCCAGCGGGCACCCGCACTGGACGGAAGCCGGCCGTCCAGGAAGGCGAGGGCGTGCGCGGCGGCCAGTCCCGCCACGGTCGTGGCCAGTGTGAGGTCGCAGGGCCGCTCCCGGCGGGGCCGGCCGGAGCGCCACTGGGTGACCAGGCGGGGCCAGGCCTGGTCCCGGTCGACCCGCGCCTCCTGAAGACAGCCGGCGCAGGCCGTCTCCCCGGGCAGGACGAGCGGCCCCACCACTCCGGTCGCCTCCACGACCCCGGCGTACAGATGGGGGATGCCGGACGTGATCAGGGGCTCGGCGGCGCTCGGGACGGGCGCGTGCACGTCGATGTCGTCCCGCGGGGCGAGGACGACCAGAGACAGGCCGGCGTCCTCGCTGTCGAACGGCGTGCGTGGGGTGCGGCGTGGCGGGCGGTCCGGTGCGGCACGGCGGACGGCCCGCCGGGCGGCCTCGTCCCTGCGGTCGCCGACGGACTCGGCGGGCAGCCCGCCCGGGGCGACGTCACCGCGCTCCACACGCCCCACGTCCCGCACGTCGACCTCGCCGATCCCCGCGCCCGACAGCAGCGAGGCCAGGACCGCGCCCACCCGTCCCGCGCCGCGGACCTGGACCCGCAGGGACCGCCGGGCGGCAAGCAGCGCGATCGCCTCACCCGGTTCGGACGCGGTCAGGGACAGCGAGGCCAGATCGGGACGCAGCCGGTCGAGGACCTCCTTCTTTCCGCGCAGCGTGTCGGCGGCCGGCCCACCGCCCTTGGCGTCGTCGACCAGCCCGGCCCCCGCCAGCCGCTCCACCAGGGCGTCGACATGGCCGTCGGGCAGGTCCATGCGCCGGCCCTCCTCACGCAGGAGCTCCAGCCCGCGCGTGCCGTTGAGCAGGTCGAGAAAGCTCGCCGTCGCCGGGTCCAGCGGACCCAGCGTCATCGCGTGCGCCGGTGTCATCCCGAACTGCACGGTGTTGCGATCACGCCAGCCGCGCCTCAGCGCGGGCTTCACGATCGGAACCCTCGGATGCGCAACCGCCGCAGACGACACCATGTGCTCCATGACAAGGCCCCCGTAGCCCTCGTAGAACGTCCCCGTGTGCCGGTGGGAACCGGTCGTGGGCCCGCCGGAGTCGGTCGGACCCCGGCGCGGTGCCACCGGCTGGAGCCAGCATGTCCAAGTCCGGCGACGGGTGCCGGAAGTTGTCCACAGGCGGTGGGTGTTAGTCGTACAAGTCAGTCGTACGCATCAAACGCTTGTGGGGGATCGGAACCCAACCGCCCCGGACTCGGGACTTCCTCCGTGTGCAGCGGGTAACGTCGGGGCGTGCCCGCCGACCCACTGCACCGCGCCGGAACGCCACAGCGCAGTACGACGAGCCAGCCGCCGAGCGGCTCGGGGGCGAGCGCGATCGAGGTGCGCAGGAGCGCCCGGCGACGCCGGACGGTCTCCGCGTACCGCGAGGGCGATCGCACCGTCGTGCTCATCCCTGCTCGGATGTCCGAGGCGGAGGAACAACGCTGGGTGAGCGTCATGCTCGACAAACTGGCTGCCCAGGAGAGCAAGCGGGTCCTCGGTGACGCCGAACTGGCCGAGCGCGCCGAGCGTCTGTCCGCCCAGTACTTCGACGGGCGGGCCCGCCCCTCGTCCGTGCGCTGGGTCACCAACCAGAACACGCGCTGGGGCTCGTGCACCCCCGCCGAGGGCAGCATCCGGTTGTCCCACCGCCTCCAGGGCATGCCCGAGTACGTCGTGGACTACGTCCTGCTGCACGAGCTCGCGCATCTGCTCGTACCCGGTCACGGACCCCGCTTCTGGCGGCTGCTG
Source organism: Streptomyces lincolnensis (assembly GCF_001685355.1). GTDB lineage: Bacteria > Actinomycetota > Actinomycetes > Streptomycetales > Streptomycetaceae > Streptomyces > Streptomyces lincolnensis. The sequence goes on from NZ_CP016438.1 coordinate 6,646,649, forward strand.
GAGGCGTATCCGCGGACCGAGCGGGCGAAGGGATATCTCGAAGGGGTGGTCGCCGCCGAGCGGTTGCCGCACCTGCCGGGCGCCCGCGGCGAGTGACCATTCGCCCGGACTGTTCGACACGCCGGTCGCGGAGCGGGATTTTGTACCGGATCTGTACCGACTTCGGCCGGTGTCCGAGTTTGCCGTTAGCCTGTCGCGACGCACTTGCATTCGGGATGGGGGACGGTCGTTACGCATGGCCAGGGAATTCCAACGCGGCCACAAGGCCAAGATCAGTGACCTCACCGCGGGGACGGATCTGTACGTAGGTGTACAGATCTCCGGTCCCGGGCTGACCTTCGACATCAGCTGCTTCGGTCTCGACGCCGACGAACGGCTTTCGGACGACCGGTACTTCATCTTCTTCAATCAGCCGAAGTCACCCGAGGACGCCATTCAGCTCCTGGGCGCCCAGTCCGGTGACACCGAGTCCTTCCGGGTCACGCTCGATCAGATTCCGCGGCAGATCCAGAAGCTGTCGTTCACGGCGACCATCGACGGCGCCGGTCAGATGTCACAGGTCGCCCCCGGGTACATCCGCATCGTCGCCGGCGGCGAAGAAGTGGCCCGGTACGCGTTCAACGGCTCGGAGTTCACCACCGAACGGGCCGTGATGCTGGGCGACTTCTATCTGAAGGACGTCTGGCGGTTCGCCGCGGTCGGGCAGGGCTTCGACGGCGGCCTGGACGCGCTGCTGAGGAACTTCGGCGGCGAGGTCGCCGAGGAGGAGCCCGCGTCCGCCGCCCCGGAGCCGGCCCAGTCGCCGACGTTCGCGCCGCCGCCGCAGCAGGCCGCGCCGCCGGCACCCGGCTTCGGCGCCCCCGCGCCTGCCCCCGCCCCGGCTCCGTCGGTCCACAACGCCCCCACGATCGTCGGCAACACTCCGCCCGCCGGCGTCGGCACCCCGCCGGGCGTGCCCCCGCAGGCACCCCCGGCACCGGCCAGCCCCCAGATGTTCACTCCGCCCGGAGCGCCCCCCGGCCAGTTCGCGCCCCCGGGGGCGCCCGCCGGACAGTTCTCGCCTCCGGGCGCCCCCGCCGGACAGTTCACGCCCCCGGGTGCCCCCGCGGCCTTCCCCGGTCAGGCGCAGCCCTTCGGCGGCGGGACGCAGCTGGCTCCGGTGCCGCCCGAGGCGAACGTGCGTGTCGTCCTGACGAAGTACGCGGAAGCCCCCGTCGGCGACCGCTGGACCGAGCAGAACCCGTATCTCGTACGGGCCACGCTCACCAAGGACACGCCCATCCTCGCCAAGCAGGGCAGCATGGTCGCCTACCAGGGCGACATCGACTTCGCCCACAAGGGCTCCGGACTGCTCGGCAAGCTCACCGGCGCGCTGACCGGCCAGGGCATGGCCCTGATGCGCTGCACCGGCAACGGCGAGGTGTTCCTCGCCGACGAGGCCAGCCGGGTCTTCGTCATCCGGCTCCAGGGCGAGCAGCTCTACACCAGCGCGCGCGGTGTGCTCGCCTTCGACGAGTCCCTGGACACCGAGATCCGCCGTATCGAGGGCGCGGGGCTGGAGGGCGGGGGCCTGTTCAGCATGCTCTTCTCCGGCACCGGAGCGGTCGCCGTGAAGACCCGCGGCGTGCCGGTCGTCATCCCCGTGGGCCCGGCCACCTATGTCGACGGCAACGCGGTCATCGCCTGGTCCGCGGGCGCCCAGGCGGTCACCACGACCTCGCTCAGGCTGCGTCGCTCCGGGTACGCCCGGCAGACGGCCGAGGCCGTGAACCTCCAGTTCCGCGGCGCCCCCGGCAACTTCGTCGTCGTACAGCCCTTCGAGGTGTGAGGCCATGGACACCCAGACTCTGAACGCGCACCGGGCCGCTTCGACCGGTCTCCGCATGAGCGTGCACAGCTCCAAGACGCTCAAGGTCACCATGGTCAGCGGGCAGGACCTGATCGCCAAGGCCGGCTCGATGATCGCCTACGAGGGCTATGTGCAGTTCGACGGGGCACCCGCGAGCCTGCGCCGCTCGGCGGAGGAGATGGTCACCGGCGAGGGCGGCAGGCTGATGCTCTGCCGCGGCGACGGCGAGCTCTATCTCGCCGACTACGGCGGTGACGTCATCGTCCTCCACCTCAACGGCGAGGCGCTCTCCGTCAACGGCGCCACGCTGCTGGCCTGCGACGCCTCGCTGGAACTCGCCATCGAACCGGTCAAGGGGCTCGCCAAGCTGTCCGGCTCGGGCCTGACCAACCTCGTCGTCAAGGGCACCGGCTGGGTCGCGCTGGTCAGCCGGGGCGTTCCGATGGCCCTGGACTGCGCCGAACGGGAGACGTACGTCGACCCGGACGCGCTCATCGCCTGGACGACCGGCCTCGACATGAAGGCCCGGCGCACCATCAAGGCGAGCGCGCTGATCGGCCGGGGCAGCGGTGAGGCCTTCCAGATCGGCTTCAAGGGCCAGGGCTTCGTGGTCGTCCAGCCGAGCGAGGACACCGGCGACCGATTCAAGATCCGGGGCTGAGAGGGGCACCAGGCACATCATGCACAGCACACTCTTCGCACACGTCCCGGTGGAGTCCACCGGCCGCTACACCCTCCAGAACCCGCAGCTCCTCAAGACCGACGTCACCCGGGGCAGCAGTCCCGTGCTCGCCCGCCAGGGCGCGATGGTGGCCTTCGAGGGGCAGGTGGAGTTCGACAGCCAGTACCGCAACCGCAGTTGGCGCAACGCCGAGCGGATGACCGGCGAGCGCCTGGAACTCATGCGCTGCAAGGGCAACGGCATCGTCTACCTGGCCAATTTCGCCCAGTATCTGCACGTCATGGAGGTCGGCCGGGGCATCACCGTCGACAGCTCCGCCGTGCTCGCCTTCGATGGCTCCCTCGGGGTCGGCATCGTCGCTGTGGACAGCGCCGTCGAGGTGGCCTCCGCGGGCGCCTACAACCTGGAGCTGTCCGGTTCCGGGCAGGTCGTGCTGATGACCTCGGGCGAGCCGCTGGTGCTGGAGGTGAACCCGGACAAGAACGTCTGCGTCGACTCCGACGCCGTCATCGCCTGGTCCACGTCCCTGCGCACCCAGCTCCAGGCGCCCACCTCCACCTCCTCGGTGTGGCGCCGCCGCGGCACCACCGGCGAGGGCTGGGAGATGCACTTCTCCGGCACGGGCCACGTCCTGGTCCAGCCGAGCGAGCTGCTGCCCCCGCAGGGCATGCGCAACGGCGGGATGCTCGGCCAGTTCGGCATGCGCGGGAACTCCCTCGGAGGCAGCAACACCTGACCCCTGCGGACAGCGCCTGTAAGGGGCGGCCACCCATGGTGGTCGCCCCTTACCCATGGGCCCACAGCCGCCGCTCGCGCTCACAACCGCCGTCACCCGCGCTGACAGCCACCGCCACCCGCGCTCACAGTCTCGCGCGGGTCGCTTCCAGCAGTCGTACGACCGACTCGTCGGCGACGCCGGCGACCTTGTCGTAGGCGAACCAGCGCAGGTCGAGGGACTCGTCGCTGATCGCTTCGACGGCGCCCGCGGGAGCCGTCGCCGCGTACTGGACGTCGAGATGCCAGGCACAGGGGGTGTGATGGCGGTCCAGGCGGACCGGGCCGCCGGGCAGCAGGTCCAGTCCCGCGATGCCCGACTCCTCGGTCCCCTCACGCAGCGCGGCATCGGCCAACGTCGTGTCGCCGGGCTCGCAGTGGCCACCCATCTGGAGCCACATGCGCAACTTCTTGTGGAGGGTCAGCAGGACCCGCTCGCGCGACGGGTCGATCACCAGGGCGCTCGCCGTGATGTGCCCGTCCGCGCAGGACTTCCACATGCCGTCCGGGTGAGCGTGAAGATGGTCGAGGTAGGCCTGGCGAAGATCCGCCTGGTCCTCGTAGGCCTTGAGGACCAGGGCGGCGTCGTCGTGAAGGCTCACTCGGTGTCGTCGTCCTTCTTCTCGGGATCGGGCTTGGGGTCGGGCTTCTTGAGGTCGGGCTTGTCCGCCGCCTCGCCCAGCATCTTGTCGAGCTCGGAGAAGTCCAGCTGCTCGCGGTGCACGAAGCCGTCCGGGTCGTCCAGGTCGGAGGCCGTCGGCAGCATGTCCGGGTGGGCCCACAGGGCGTCCCGGCCGTCGACACCGCGCGCGTCCGTCAGGGAGGCCCACAGACGGGAGGCGTCCCGCAGCCGACGGGGGCGCAGCTCCAGGCCGATCAGCGTGGCGAACGTCTGCTCGGCCGGGCCGCCCGAGGCACGACGGCGGCGCAGGGTCTCGCGCAGCGCGTCCGCGGACGACAGACGGGGCTTGGCGGCCGCGTGGACCACCGCGTCCACCCAGCCCTCGACGAGCGCGAGGGCGGTCTCCAGACGGGCCAGGGCGGCCTTCTGCTCGGGCGTGTCCTCCGGCTGGAACATGCCCTGCTGGAGGGCGTCCTGCAACTGCTCCGGGTTCTGCGGGTCGAACTGGCCGACCACGTCCTCCAGCTTCGCGGTGTCGACCTTGATGCCGCGCGCGTAGCCGTCGACCGCGCCGAACAGGTGCGAGCGCAGCCACGGCACGTGTGCGAAAAGACGCTGGTGGGCGGCCTCGCGCAGGGCGAGATACAGCCGCACCTCGTCCTTCCCCACGCCGAGGTCCTTGCCGAACGCCTCGATGTTCACCGGCAGCAGCGCGGCCTTGCCGGCCGGGCCGAGCGGCAGGCCGATGTCGGTCGAGCCGACGACCTCACCCGCGAGCACACCGACGGCCTGCCCGATCTGGGTGCCGAACATGGCGCCGCCCATCGAGCGCATCATGCCGATCAGCGGGCCCGCCATGGCCTGCATCTCCTCCGGCAGGACGTCACCCATGGCCGCGCCGACGCGCTCGGCGACCGGGTCGACGAGCTCCTTCCACGCGGGCAGGGTCGCCTCGACCCACTCCGCGCGGGACCACGCCACCGCGGAGCCGGCCCCGGAGGGCAGCGACGTGGCGTCGTCCAGCCACAGGTCGGCCAGGCGGACGGCCTCCTGGACGGCGGTGCGCTCGGCGGGGCCGACGCTCGCGTCCTTGGTGCCGTCGGCGGTGCCCTGGGACACCGTCTGGCGGGCGATCTGCTTGGCCATGTCCCAGTTCACCGGGCCGCCCTCGTAGGAGAGCATCTGGCCCAGCTGCTGGAACGCGGCGCCCAGATCGGTGGGGTTCAGGGAACCGAACATGGCAGCGAGCGGATTGTCACCACCTGGGCCGCCCGGGCCACCGAAGCCACCGGCTCCGGGCAGGCCGCCGAAACCGAACGGGTTGGCCGGGCCCTGACCACCACCGCTCTGCTGGTCCTTCTTCTTGCCCTCGTCGCCGTCTTCCGGCTCCTCCGGCGGAAGGCCGAATCCGAATGGGGTGTCACTCACGGGATCCCTCGGCTGGTAAGGCCGCCGGTTTCTCTCCGACGGCGCGACTGCCCGATAACACCACCCAGCGTAGACACCATGGGCGGTTCGGGCCTCGGTGCTTCGCCGACTGTCGGCCTGCGGCAGGATGGATGCCACCTGGTACGTACGCGTCACTCGCGTTCGTACTGAAGACAACCGCTGGAGACGCCCGGTGAGTTCCCCAGATCCACAGGTTCGCGCAGCGCGAAACCACTCAACCCCGTCCAGTATGCGCGGGCCCGTCGTCGCGGTCACCGGTGCCGCGTCCGGTGTCGGCGCGCTGCTCACCGAGCGGCTGGCCGCTTCGGAGGAGATCAAGCAGGTCATCGCCCTGGACGAGCGGCGGGGCGAGTGCGCGGCGGCGACCTGGCACATCCTGGACGTACGGGATCCGGCCATCGCGGAGAAACTGCGCGGGGCGGACGTGGTGGTCCATCTGGCCCTCGACCTCGACCTGGAGACCGACGCGGCCGCCCGGACGGCGTACAACGTGCGCGGCACGCAGACCGTGCTGACCGCGGCCGCCGCGGCCGGGGTCCACCGCGCCGTGCTGTGCACCTCGTCGATGGTCTACGGCGCCCTGCCCGACAACGAGCTGCCGCTGTCCGAGGACGCCGAGCTCAGGGCCACGGCGGAGGCGACCGGCGTCGGCGACCTGCTGGAGATCGAGCGGCTGGCGCGGCGGGCCCCGCGCGCGCATCCCGGGCTCAATGTCACCGTGGTCCGTCCCGCCGTCCTGGTAGGAGGCACGGACACCGCGCTGACCAGGTATTTCGAGTCGCCCCGGCTGCTCGTCGTGGCCGGTTCGCGGCCGGCCTGGCAGTTCTGCCACGTCGAGGATCTGTGCAGCGCCCTGGAGTACGCGGTTCTGGAGAAGGTCGAGGGAGAGCTCGCCGTCGGGTGCGACGGCTGGCTGGAGCAGGAGGAGGTCGAGGAGCTCAGCGGGATCCGCCGGATGGAGCTGCCGTCCGCCGTCGCCCTGGGGGCCGCGGCCCGGCTGCACCGGATCGGGCTCACGCCGTCCCCGGCCGGGGACCTCGCCTACACGATGTACCCCTGGGTGGTCAGCGGGAGCAGGCTCCACGACGCCGGATGGCGGCCGCAGTGGACCAACGAGGAGGTCCTCGCGGAGCTTCTCGACGAGGTCTCCGGGCGGCACACGGTGGCCGGACGGCGGCTGGGACGCAAGGACGCGACGGCCGCGGGCGCCGCGGGCGCGACGGTCGCGCTGCTGGGCGCGGCGGCCGTGGTGCGGCGGGCGCGCAAGGCCCGGCGACGGATCTGACGGCCGGAGGTTCTGACGGTCGGAGGCTTCGGCCGGAGATTCGGCGTGTCGCCTGTAGGAGGCTCCGAACGGGCACGCGCGTGTGCCGGACGATCAGGCTGTTCCCCCTGATCCGACGGGTGCGGCACGATGGGGGCATGGCAGCCACACATGACCACCCCGGCGAGCAGGCCGCGCAGGACCCCATCAAGCTCCTCGCCATCCGGGAGACGGCCCTCTCCCTGGACGAGGTCTTCCGGGCCGTCGGGGACGACGCCGCCGGGGGCACCGCGCTCTTCGTGGGGACCGTGCGGAACCACGACGGGGGCGCCGACGTCGCCGAGCTCGGCTACTCGTGCCATCCCAGCGCCGAGGCCGAGATGCGGCGGATCGCCGAGAAGGTCGTCGCCGAGTTCCCGGTGCGGGCCTTGGCGGCCGTGCACCGGGTGGGTGACCTGAAGGTCGGCGATCTCGCCGTAGTGGTGGCCGTCTCCTGCCCCCATCGGGGCGAGGCCTTCGAGGCGTGCCGCAAGCTGATCGACGACCTCAAGCACGAGGTGCCGATCTGGAAGCATCAGAAGTTCTCCGACGGCACCGAGGAGTGGGTGGGGGCCTGCTGACGCCGGAGGCCCCACCCCCCCCGTACGGCCTCCGGTTGCGTAACCGCACCCCCGGCATGAGCGTTGTCAGTGCGGATGATTAATCTGCTGATCAGTCAGTTGTGATGGCTCAGGTGGGGTTGGAGGTCGGCATGGGGGCGCTCGTCTGGTTGCTGATTCCGCTGTTGGCCGCGATCGGCGCCGGCGTCTGGGGCAGTTGGGCCACCCGGACCAGAAGGGTGCGCGGCGACGGCCCGGAGCTCGACGGATATGCCCGGTTCCGAGCCGCCATGGAGAAGCCGCACTCGCGCACCTGACCCGGACGGCGCCCTCACGATGCGCTGACAGGAGCGTCCCGTACTGTCGTGCCATGCCACGCCGCACCGCGACGATGCTCGCCTCCACCCTGATGCTGATCGCGCTCCTGTGTGCGGGAGTCTTCATCAATGTGCCGTATTCGGAGATGTCTCCGGGTCCGACGGTGAACACCCTCGGGGACCACGACGGCGAGCCGGTGCTCCAGATCTCCGGGCGGAAGACGTACGCGACGAGCGGCCACCTGAACATGACCACCGTGCGGGTCACCAGCGCCGACTACAGGATGAACCTCGTCGAGGCCGTCTACGGATGGCTCGCCCACGACAACAAGGTCGTGCCGCACGACACGCTCTACCCCGACGGCAAGACCGAGGAGCAGTCCACCCAGGAGAACGCCGAGGAGTTCAGCCAGTCCCAGGAGAGCGCCAAGGTCGCCGCCCTGAAGGAGCTGGACGTCCCCGTGAAGTCCTGGGTGATCGCCTCGACCGTCGTCAAGGGCTCCCCGGCGGAGGGCAGGCTGCACGCCGGTGATGTGATCAAGGCCGTCGACGGTACGACGGTGAAGCAGCCCTCCGACGTGGCCGAGCTGGTGACCAAGCACAAGCCCGGCCAGGACGTCGTCTTCACGATCGTGCCCGCCAAGGAGCAGGCCGCCGCGGAGAAGGAGAACCGGACGGCGACCAGGACGCAGAAGGTCACCATCACCACCAAGGCCTCCGACGACGAGGGCGAGAAGCGCGCCATCGTCGGGATCTCCGCGGGGACGGACCACACCTTCCCGTTCACCATCGACATCAAGCTCGCCGACGTCGGCGGCCCGAGCGCGGGCCTGATGTTCGCGCTCGGCATCTACGACAAGCTCACCCCGGGCAGCCTGACCGGCGGCACGTTCGTGGCCGGTACGGGGACGATCGACGACGCCGGCAAGGTCGGCCCGATCGGCGGCATCGAGATGAAGACGGTCGGCGCGCGCGCCAAGGGCGCCCGCTACTTCCTCACTCCCGCCGACAACTGCGCGGCCGCCGCCAGTGACACCCCCGCGGGCCTCACCCTCGTCAAGGTGAACACCATCGACGACGCCCTGACCGCGCTGAAGGACATCCGCGGCGGCGACACCGCCGACCTGCCCGAGTGCACGACGAAGTAGCCCGCGGGGCTACTCCTCGAACGTCGCCGCCAGTGCCTCCGCGAGGCCGGGCACCAGGTCGCCGCCCGTGAGGACCTCCGTCGGGGAGTCCTTCTCGCGCAGCCGCAGTGCCGAGTCGCGTGTGCCGTTGCGCAGGACCGCGACCGTCATCCGGACCTCCTGACGGTCCGGATGCTCGGCCACCCACTGGGTGAGTTTGTGCTCGCTCAGCCCTTCCGGGACGGACGCCTCGGCGGACGGCGGCAGCATCAGACGCTCCACCGTGAGCGCGCAGCCGACCACCGCGTCGGGCCAGGCGATCGTGCCCAGGAACTCGTCGAGCGGTTTGCCCGTTGGAATTTCGTCCTGCTCGATCGGGGTGAGGCCGGTGGTCTGCTCCTCATCAAGGCCGAGCTGGGCGGCGAGGGCGGGTTCCTGGGTCTTCAGCCGGGTGGTGTCTACGAGGGCGAAGAGGCGGGCGGGCTGGTCCCAGCCGAGGCCGGAGGCGTACTCGTCGATCTCGAGGACCGCCCGGGTCAGCGGGCTCGCCGCCATGGGAGTGTTGGACATGGTCACAATCCTGCCTCGTTCCCGGCCGGAATCGGGAACCGAGTAAAGCGTGAGTAAGTTGCATAGGTGGGGGCCTACGATCACGAGGCCCATGCCACGGCCCGTGAACACGCGGGTCTGACGGATCAACAGCGAACTTCGAGGTGCGCACCTTGGCTTTCCAGATGCCGGACCGCGGCGGAGGCCCGACGGGGCCACGGATCAGAGTGGGCCGCCCGTCCCGGCGTGTCCGGACCCTGCTCATGACGCTGGGCGTCCTTGCCGTTCTCGGCATGGCGTTCACCATGTTCGCCGGGTTCTGGACGGACTGGCTCTGGTACCGGTCGGTGAACTACTCGTCCGTGTTCACGACCACGCTGTGGACCAAGATCGGACTGTTCTTCGTCTTCGGCCTGCTCATGGCCTTCGCGGTCGGCTTCAACATCTGGCTGGCACACCGGCTGCGTCCGCCGCTGAGCGCCATGTCGATGGAGCAGCAGAGCCTCGACCGCTACCGGATGGGCATCTCGCCCTACAAGAAGTGGCTGCTGCTCGGGATCACGTCCCTGGTCGGGCTGATCGCGGGCGCCTCCGCCTCCGGCCAGTGGCGGACGTGGCTGATGTGGGTCAACGGCGTGCCCTTCCACCAGAAGGACCCGCAGTTCCACCTCGACGTCTCGTTCTACGCCTTCGACCTGCCCTGGTACCGGTTCCTGCTCGGCTTCGGCTTCGCCGCCGCGATCCTCTCCGTGATCGCCGCCGCGCTCACCCACTACCTGTACGGCGGGCTCCGGGTCACCTCTCCGGGCGCGCGGGCCACGGCCGCCGCGACCGGTCATCTGTCGGTGCTGCTCGGCATCTTCGTCGCCCTGAAGGCGGTCGCCTACTGGCTCGACCGGTACGGACTGGCCGTGAAGTCGAGCGACTTCAAGGCCACCGACAACTGGACGGGCCTGAGGTACGTCGACGCCAACGCCTATCTGCCGGCCAAGACGATCCTGTTCTGCATCGCCGTCATCTGCGCCCTGCTGTTCTTCGCCACGCTGTGGCGGCGCACCTGGCAGCTGCCCGTGATCGGCTTCGGCCTGATGGTGCTGTCGGCCATCCTCATCGGCGGCCTGTACCCGGCGATCGTCCAGAAGTTCCAGGTCCAGCCGAACGAGCAGGCCAAGGAAGCGCCGTACGTCGCGAAGAACCTCAAGGCGACGCGTGAGGCCTACGGCATCGACGACGCCAAGGTCACCGAGTACGCGGGCAAGTCCACCACCACGGACAAGACCAAGCTGCGCGACGACGCCACCGACGCGGCGAGCATCCGCATCATGGACCCGAACATCGTCTCGCCGACCTTCCAGCAGCTCCAGCAGATCCGGAACTACTACGCGTTCCCGACCAACCTGGATGTCGACCGCTACAGCAAGGACGGCAGCGACCAGGACACGGTCATCGGTCTGCGTGAGCTGAACCTCGCCGGCATCCCGAAGAACAACTGGATCAACGACCACTTCCGGTACACCCACGGCTACGGCGTGGTCGCCGCCAAGGGCACCGAGGCCGACTCGCAGGGCCGCCCGGTCTTCACCGAGTCCGACCTGCCCTCCAAGGGCGACCTCGGCACGTACCAGCAGCGGGTCTACTACGGCGAGAAGACCTCCACCTACTCGATCGTCGGCGGTCCCCAGAAGGAGATCGACTACTCCGACGACAACGGTGAGAAGACCTTCAGCTACACCGGCAAGAGCGGGGTCAACCTCTCCAGCCCGATCAACCGCGCGGCGTACGCGGCGGCCTTCAACGAGCCGCAGATCCTCTACTCCGGTGCCATCGGGGAGGGTTCGCGGATCCTGTACAACCGCACTCCCAAGGAGCGCGTGGAGGCGGTCGCCCCGTGGCTGACCATCGACGGTGACGCCTACCCGGCGGTCGTGGGCGGCAAGATCCAGTGGATCGTCGACGCGTACACGACCACCAACGGCTATCCGTACGCCTCCCGTACCACCCTGGGCGACACGACGGCCGACTCGCTGACCGCGACCAACAACTCGCGTGCGGTGGTGGCCCAGCAGAACCAGGTCAACTACATCCGCAACTCGGTGAAGGCGACGGTCGACGCCTACACCGGCGAGGTCAAGCTCTTCCAGTGGGACACCAAGGACCCGGTCCTGAAGACCTGGATGAAGGCGTTCCCGGGCACGGTCGAGCCCAGGGGCGACATCCCGGACGCGCTCATGGCCCATCTGCGGTACCCGCAGGACCTGTTCAAGGTCCAGCGCGAACTGCTCAGCCGCTACCACGTCGAGGACGCCCAGACGTTCCTCAGCGGCAGCGAGGTGTGGCAGGTGCCGGACGACCCGACCAACAAGTCGGGCAACGCGGTGCCGCCGTACTACCTGAGCATGAAGATGCCCGACCAGTCGTCGCAGGTGTTCTCCCTGACGACGACGTTCACGCCCAACGGCCGGGACAACCTCAGCGCGTTCATGACGATCGACGCCGAGGCGGGTACCAGTGACTACGGCAAGATCAGAATCCTGAAACTGCCGACCAACACGACGGTCAACGGGCCCAAACAGGTGCAGAGCCAGTTCAACTCCAAACCGGACATCGCGGAAACCATCAGCCTGCTGAACCGCGGTGACTCGACGGTGGAGTACGGCAACCTGCTGGCGGTGCCCCTGGACGGCGAGCTGCTCTATGTGGAGCCCGTCTACGTCCGCGGTGGCGGCCTCAAGTACCCACTGCTGCGCAAGGTGTTGGTGACCTACGGAGGCAACACCGCCTTCGAGGACACACTCGGCGCCGCCCTCAACAAGGTCTTCGGGGCGGACGGCGCGATCACCGAGCCACCACCACCGGCGGACGACGGCGACACGACCACTCCACCACCGTCGTCCACCAACCCGACGGTCCAACAGGCGTTGAACGACGCTCAGAAGGCCTTCGACGCCGGCCAGGAAGCCCTGAAGAAGAACGACTGGGTGGCGTACGGCGAGGCGCAGAAGGACCTGGAGGACGCGCTGCGGAGGGCCGAGGAGGCGCAGAACCGGGCCGACAAGAGCGGTGGAGGCACCAGTAGTCCGAGTCCCAGCGCCAGCCCGAGCGGCTGACGCAGCGGGCCATCAGCGGCTGATCAAGGCCTGAGCTGCCGCTTCGTGGTCAAGAGCCCATCCCGCGCCGTGGTACGGTTGTCAAACAACGGCGCGGGGTGGAGCAGCTCGGTAGCTCGCTGGGCTCATAACCCAGAGGTCGCAGGTTCAAATCCTGTCCCCGCTACTGAAGTCGACGACATCGGTCGTAGGCCGGCGAAGGCCCGGATCCTGAAAAGGATCCGGGCCTTCGTTGCGTGCGAACGCATGTGCCGGGACCTGGGACGGCCGTGCCGCCGAGGGGAGTTGGGGGGTTCTGTGTTTGACTTGTCTCTCTGTGGGCATGTCGACAAAACGCTGTAGTGACCTCAATGGCTGCGGTATACCAGGTGTACCCAGGTTGCAGGTGGTGCGACGATGGACGTTATGGGGGACAAGGCAACTCTGTTCGAGACAGGGCGTTTTGTGCAGCCTTCCGGGCCGGTGGAGGCCGGGGAGGCGGCTGACGATGCCGCCGAGGAGGTCCGCCAGAGGCTCGCCGCGGAGGCCGGTGACGTCGAGGCGATGAGCGTCCTCGGGGCCATGCTGCTGCGCCGCGGAGATCTCGACGGAGCCGAGTCCCATCTGCGTGCCGCCACCGCGGCCGGTGACCGTGCCGCCGCCAACAACCTCGGAGTCCTTCTTCACCAGCGCGGCTACGGCGACGAGGCCGCCGGATGGTGGCGGATCGCCGCGGTCGCCGGATCCGCCGCGGCCGCGCACGCGCTGGGCCGGTACCACCGCGAGCGGGGCGACGAGCCCGCCGCCGAGTACTGGCTGCGCCAGTCCGCCGAGCAGGGGCACACGCTCGGCGCCTACGCGCTCGCCGACCTGCTGGAGCACCGGAACGACCCGAAGGCCGAGCAGTGGATGCGGGTCGCCGCCGAGCGGGGGCACCGGGAGGCCGCCTACCGGCTGGCGCGGGCCCTCGACCGCAAGGCGGGACACGCGCAGGAGAGCGGTGCCGACGCCGACGCCGCGCTGCTGGAGGAGGCCGAGCAGTGGTACCGGCAGGCCGCCGCGCGCGGACACCGCCGGGGCGCGCTGCACCTCGGCGCCATCCTGGAGAAGCGCGGCGAGCTCAAGGAGGCCGGGCGCTGGTACCTGACCTCCGCCAAGGACGGCGAGGTGCGGGCCGCCTGCGCGCTCGGATTCCTGCTCCGCGACGCGGGCGACACCGAGAACGCCGCGCTGTGGTGGCTCCGGGCCGCGCAGGAGGGCGACGGCAACGCCGCCAACGCGCTGGGCGCGCTGCACGCCGAGCGCGGGGAGCAGCAGACCGCCGAGCGCTGGTACCGGGCCGCGATGGACGCCGGCGACGACAATGGCGCGTACAACCTCGGGCTGCTCTGCGCCGAGCAAGGGCGTACCGCGCAGGCCGAGCAGTGGTACCGGCGCGCCGCCTACGCCGGGCATCGCGAGGCGGCCAACGCGCTGGCGATCCTGCTGCTCCAGGTCGGGGACGCGGCCGGGGCCGAGCCGTGGTTCTCCAAGGCCGCGGAGGCCGGGAGCGTGGACGCCGCGTTCAACCTCGGGATCCTCTTCGCCGGGCGGGACTCCCGGGAGGACGCCGCCGAGGCGCTGCGGTGGTACGAGCGGGCGGCGGCCGCCGGGCACACGGAGGCTGCCCTCCAGGTCGGGATCGCGCGGCTGCGGGACGGGGACGAGCTCGCCGCCGAGCGGCATCTGCGGTGCGCCGCGGGCGGGGGGAGCACCGAGGCCGCGTACCGGCTGGCGACCGTGCTGGACGCGCGGCGCCCGCCGGCGCCCTCGCACGAGCTGGGGGAGCCGGCGCACGAGAAGACCGAGTGCGAGGAGTGGTACGAGCGGGCGGCGTCCCAGGGGCATCGGCGGGCGCAGGTGCGGGTCGGGATGCTGGCCGCCGCGCGGGGCGACGTGGTCGAGGCGGCGCGGTGGTACCGGGAGGCGGCGGAGGCCGGGTCCCGGAACGGGGCCTTCAATCTCGGACTGCTGCTGGCGCGCGAGGGAAGTGAGCCGGAGGCCGCCGTGTGGTGGACCCGGGCCGCCGACGCGGGGCACGGGCGGGCGGCGTTGCGGTTGGCCCTCGTCTACGCGCGTCGTGGTGAGCTGGCGGAGGGGCAGCGGTGGGCCGATCGCGCGGTGACGCTCGGGCCGGGGGAGGTGGCCGAGCGGGCCGCCCGGCTGCGGGACGCGTTGCGGCAGGAGCTGTCGGCGTGACGCCGCGGTGACGGTCCCCTGGGGTACCTGGAGTACCTGGGGTAGGGGTGGGTTGTCGGTTGCTCGGTGACTGTGGTTGCCGTCTCGGTGTTTCCGCCCCCGCCGCCCCTGCCCGTCCCATCCCCAGGGGCTGCCGCCCCTTCGGCCCCGCCGTTCCAAGGGGCTCCGCCCCCTGGACCCCCGTATCGGCCCTTAAGGGGCCTCGTCCTCAAACGCCGGACGGGCTGACAGCGGCCTGGCCGGTGCTGACCTGGGGTGATGCTGTCGGGTAATCGATTTGCTTCTGGTGGCTCCCTTCACGTAACGTTGCATTCATCGACGCGGGGTGGAGCAGCTCGGTAGCTCGCTGGGCTCATAACCCAGAGGTCGCAGGTTCAAATCCTGTCCCCGCTACTGAAGGCCGAGGGCCGGAATCCGAAAGGGTTCCGGCCCTCGGTGCTTTTTCCCTTGGTACTTGTCAGGGGCGGTGGCCCACTGCTTCGGCGTAGAGGGACCTGTCGACCGTCCTGGATTCCGGGAGGGGGTCGCCCTCGAAGACGCCTTGGGCGCGGTAGGCGGACTGGAGGCGGTCCGTCGTGCCGGCGCGGATCTCCCAGTCCATGCGGAGGGACGGGGTCGAGGCGAGGATCTTCGCGTCGGACCGCAGGAGACGCGCCAGGTAGGTGACGAAGGTCGCGTTCTTCTTGTAGTCGGCCGCGAAGTAGGTGTTCACCGTGCGGATGTAGGCGCGGACGAGAGCCACGCCCGCGTCCACGTCGTCGTTCAGGAGGCTCGGGCCGTAGAGCAGGCCGCCCAGGGGCTCGCCGGGAGGCTGGCCGCCGAGGAAGGCGTAGCCGGGGGTGCCGTCGACCCTGCGCCAGACCGGGTCGAGGAGCCAGGCGGAGTCGACGCCTCCGTTCTGTAGGGCGGTGAGGACGTCGGCCGAGCCGAGCTGTTGGTACTGGATCTCGTCGAGGCCGCCGCCGTGCTTTTCCAGGGCCTTCTCCATGGGGTACGCGATGACCGAGCCCTTGCCGATCATCGTGCCGAGTTTGCGGCCGGCCATCGCCACGCGGTCCGCGCTCTCGCCGTCCTTCAGCCGCACCCACAGGCCGCTCTTCGAGGTGGGAGCGGGCGAGAAGTTGCCCGCCACCCATCGGATGTCGAAGCCGCCGTGGACGCCGTTCATGACGGCCGCCTCCGGGGCCGCCCAGAGCGCGTCGATGTCACCCTTCGCAAGGAGGGGCAGGGCGTCGGGGGTCGGCAGGACCTTGAGGGTGACGTCCAGCCCCTCCTTCTTGAACTCGCCTTTGTCCAGGGCCACTTGGAGAGGTGCCACGTACTCGGCGCTCAGTGTGCCGGTGGCGATCGTCAGCTCGCGGGACTCGGACAGGGGCCGCGGGGCCGGTGTGCCGGGGGCGCAGCGGGCCGGGCGGCGGGTGGGGGAGAGGTCGGAGGGGGCGGTCCAGGAAGGGGCGGCGCAGCCCGTCACGGGGCGGATCGTGCGCGTCTGCGTGCCCGCCTTCGACGCGGTGCCCTCCCCGGCCGGTGACGCACACGCGGCCGACGCCAGCAGTGCGCCGACGGCGACCACGGCACCGTACGGACGTCTCCTCATGACTGCCCCCGTCCTCGGTCCCTGGGTGCCCAGGGGGTGAGCAACCGGCCCACCAGTCGGATCAGTTCGGAGAAGAGCACGCCCAGGACGGCCACGCAGACGATGCCGACGAACATCACGTCGTTCTGGAAGAGGGCGCGCGAGTCGAAGATGAGATGGCCCAGGCCGTTCGTCGCGGCGATCTGTTCCGAGGCGACGATCACCAGCACCGCCACGCCCGCCGCGATCCGGGCGCCGACCAGGACGGACGGGAGGGAGGCCGGGAGCAGGACGTGGCGGAACATCTGCCAGGGGGAGGCGCCGAAGACCTGGCCCGCGTCGCGGTGGCCGGAGGGGATCTGCATGACCGCCGACATGGTCGAGATCCACACGAAGAAGAACACCGTCGTCGCCACCAGGGCCACCTGCGGGCCCTCGCCCAGGCCGAACATGTTCAGGAAGATCGGCAGCAGGGCCAGCTTGGGGACGACGTACAGGGCGTCCAGCAGTGGTTCCAGGGCCGCGCGCACCAGGGACAGCGAGCCCATCAGCAGGCCCAGCGCGTAGCCCGCGGCCGTGCCGACGGCGTAGCCGGCCAGGACGCGCTTCAGGGTCGCCCACACGTCCGGCCACAGGTCGCCGGCGGCGGCGCGGTCCCAGCCGTCGGCCAGGATCGTGGAGGGGGCGGGGTAGACGCGGTCGTCGATCCAGGCCCGGGTGGCGGCCAGTTGCCACAGCAGGACCAGCAGCAGGGGGACGGCGACCGCCAGGGTCAGTTCCAGGGCGCGCCGACGGCGGTGCGCGCGTTGGGGGTCGAGTTCCCGGGGGCCCGGGCTGCGGACCAGGAGCGACTCGGCCGGTGCCTTCACGGTCGTCGTCATGCCGGGACCGCCTCCTTGCGCAGCAGGTCCCACAACTCGCTCTTCAGGGAGGTGAACTCGGGGGCGGAGCGGATGTCGCCGGTGCGGGGGCGCGGGAAGGGCGGGCGGTGCTCGGCGAGGAGCCGGCCCGGGCGGGCGGACATCACCAGGACGCGGTCGCCGAGGACGATCGCCTCCTCCAGGCTGTGGGTGATGAAGAGGGTGGTGGTCCGGGTGGTCTGGGTGAGGTCCAGCAGCTCGTCCTGGAGGATCATGCGGAGCTGGGCGTCCAGGGCCGCAAAGGGCTCGTCCATCAGCAGCAGTTCCGGCTCCACGGCCAGGGCCCGGGCGATCGCCACGCGCTGGCGCATACCGCCGGAGAGGGTCGCCGGGTAGGCGTCCGCGAAGTCCGCCAGGCCCATGCGGGCCAGCCAGCCGTCGGCGCGGGCGTTCGCCTCGCGGCGCGGGACGCGTTGGATGTCCAGGCCGAAGCGGACGTTGGCGCGGACCGTCTTCCAGTCGTAGATGCCGTAGTCCTGGAAGATCATGGCGGCCGGGCGGGGCGCGGACGTGCGGATCTCCAGGGTGCCCGTGCTCGGGCGGAGCAGGCCCGCGGCGATGCGCAGCAGGGTCGACTTCCCGCAGCCCGAGGGGCCGACCAGGCAGACGAACTCGCCGGGGGCGACGGTGAGGTCCAGGGGGCCGAGCGCGTCGACGGAGCGGGGCGGGCGGCCGAAGGTGCGGGTCAGGCCGGTGGCGTGGAGGGTGGGGTGCGGAGCCCCAGGGGTGGGTTTCGGGTGCGGATCTCCCACGGTTGCTCCTTGCGGAGTGCGGTACGGAGAGGGGGTGGCCGCACGACGATATGACGGTCCGTCAGATTCAGGAACCCTGCGGGCGGCACATTCGCCGAACCCCGCGGGCAGCACAAAGCCCCGGCCTCCGTGAAGGATGCCGGGGCCTCGGTGTGGGCGGCTACGCCGCCGCGCAGTTGGGGCACACGCCCCGGTACGTCACCTCGACGTCCGAGACGGTGAAGCCGAAGCGCTCCGAGTCGGGGAGGTCGGACAGCGGGTTGCCGGTCGGGTGGACGTCCCGGATGGCGCCGCACTGGGCGCAGACCAGGTGGTGGTGCGGCTGGTGCGCGTTCGGGTCGTACCGCTTGGCGCGCTTGTCGGTGGCGACCTCGAGGACTTCGCCGAGGGTGACCAGCTCGCCCAGGGTGTTGTAGACGGTCGCCCGGGAGATCTCGGGCAGCTTGGCGACGGCCCTGGTGTGGACCTCGTCGGCCGTCAGGTGGACGTGCTCGCCGTCCAGGACCTCGGCCACGACACGCCGCTGTGCGGTCATCCGCCATCCGCGTCCGCGCAGTCGTTCCAGAAGGTCGCTCATACGGGCCAGCTTAACAGCAGAGGTGACCAGAACCCGAACAGGTGTTGATTTGGATCTCTGCTTGATTTGGACAAAGTCCAAGCCGGCTTCCGCCGAAGAGTGGGACGGGCCGGGCTGTCCACGGGGAAGCCCGGCCCGTTCGTGTGCCGTGCTCAGGCGGGGACGCGCTGTCGTGCCGGCGCCCAGCAGCGGATGATGTCGCGGACCGAGACGATGCCCACGGGCTCGCCGCCGTCCAGGACGATCAGGTGTCGGAAGCCGCCGTGGGTCATCGCGTGTGCCGCCTCCTCCAGGGTCCAGGTCGGGGCGGCGAAGACGACGTCGGTGGTGGTGTGCGCGTGGGCGTGTTCCGTGTCCGGGCTCTGGCCCAGGCCGACGGAGTTGAGGACGTCGCGTTCGGTGAGGATGCCGATGCCGGTGCCGTCGGGATCCAGGACGACGGCCGCGCCCACCCGGCGGGCGGACATCAGGGCGGCGGCCTGGCGGAGGGTGTGGGTGGGTCCGATGGTCAGGACCACCGTGCTCATGGCGTCGCGGACGAGCATGGGTGCGGAGTCACCTCCAACGAATCCCTGTTAGTGCAGGGATTCACAAGTTCACAAATGAGGGTCCCCTCAGAGTCGCAGGCAAAGCGAGGGTCAACAAGAGGGCGCGCGCCGCCGATTGAGGGCGTGCGCGCTCATCTGTGCTCGTGGAAAGCGCCGGTTGATCGCCCCCGGCTAGTAGCGCTCGTTGAGATACCCGAGGAACTCGTCGTGGAGCAGGCCGTTCGACGCGGCCGCGTTGCCGCTGTGGGGGCCCGGGCGGCCGTCGAGGCCGGTGAAGGTGCCGCCCGCCTCCGTCACGATGATCGCGTTCGCGGCCATGTCCCACAGGGAGAGCTCCGGCTCGGCGCACAGGTCGACCGAGCCCTCGGCGACCATCATGTACGGCCAGAAGTCGCCGTACGCGCGCGTGCGCCACACCTCACGGGTCAGGTCCAGGAAGCCGCCCAGGCGCCCCTGGTCCTCCCAGCCGGTGAGCGAGGAGTACGCGAAGGAGGCGTCCGAGAGCTTCGAGACCCGGGAGACGTGCAGCCGGGAGGCCGAGGTGAGACTGCGGCCGGAGAACGCGCCGTTGCCCTTGGCGGCCCACCAGCGGCGGCCGAGCGCCGGGGCGGAGACCACGCCCACGACGGGCCGGTAGCCGCCCTCGGCCGCCTCCATCAGGGAGATGAGGGTGGCCCACACGGGTACGCCGCGCACGTAGTTCTTGGTGCCGTCGATCGGGTCGATCACCCAGCGGCGCGGGCCGGTGCCCTCGACGCCGTACTCCTCGCCGAGCACCGCGTCGCGGGGGCGGGCGCGCTTGAGATGGCCCCGGATGAGTTCCTCGGCGGCCTTGTCCGCCTCGCTCACCGGAGTCATGTCCGGCTTCGTCTCGACCTTGAGGTCGAGGGCCTTGAAGCGGTCCATGGTGCCGGCGTCCGCCGCGTCGGCGAGGACATGGGCGAGACGCAGGTCGTCGAGGTAGTCGGGCATGTGACGAACGGTATCTGCCGTGGTCGGTGCGGGGCTACCGGGGGGGCCGGGGTGCGGACAGGGGGCGGACCGGGTGGCTCGCGGTGACCGAAGGGCGCCCCCGCGTACCTTCGCGAACCCTTGACAGTGCCTCCATGCGCGTCAAATCTGGGGCGCAGAGCCGATCGCCCAGGGAGGCGACGATGCCTGGAGCGCGGGAATCCCTGCTGGATGCCGCTTACACGGCGCTGGCGCGCCGACCGTGGGCCGCCGTACGGATGGTGGACGTGGCCGCGACGGCCGGAGTGTCCCGGCAGACCCTCTACAACGAGTTCGGGAGCAAGGAGGGGCTGGCCCGGGCGCTCGTCAGGAGAGAGGCGGACGGGTATCTCACCGGGGTCGAGCGGGCGCTGACCGCGCACGGCGACGCCCGGGAGCGGCTGACCGCGACCGCCGAGTGGACCGCCTCCACCGCCCGGGAGAACGCGCTCGTACGGGCCATGCTCACCGGCTGCTGGAGCGAGCGGCTGCCCTCCCCGACGCTGAAGGCCGTGCCGTCCTCCTCGGCCGTGCCGGCGCAGCGCCGGGCGGACGGCCCGCTGCCGTCACCCGGTGACTTCGTGGCCCTGGTGCGCGATCGCGCCGTGACGGTCCTCTCCGGTCCCGGCACGCCCAAGTCGGACCTCTCCGACCTCGCCCGCTCCTGCGAACTCGTCGTCCGCCTCGCCCTGTCCTGCGTGGCGGCCCCGCCCGGCGAGGGCGGGGTCGCGGATCTGGTGCGCAGCGCGCTGCACCGGCAGTACGCCTGACACCGGGCGCCCCGACCGGGAGGCGCTCCGGTGAACTAGTGCGAGGATCCCGACAGTTGAAGGCCGATCACGCCTATGATGACCAGGCTGATCGAGATGATCTTCAGCGTCGACACCAGGTCGTCGAGGAAGATCATTCCGTAGATCGCGGTCCCCGCCGCGCCGATGCCCGTCCACACGGCGTACGCCGGACCCACGTCGAGTTTCTTCAACGACAGGGTCAGCAGACCGAAGCTGCCGAGCGCGAAGACGCAGAACGCGATCGTGGGCCACAGTCGCGTGAAACCGTGCGAGAGCTTCAGACACACGGCGAATCCGGTCTCGAGCAACCCGGCCACCACCACCAGCAGCCACGCCATGTGCTGTCCTCCCGTATGTCCGGCTCGGTGCGATTATGCCTTTACCTGACCCGCGAGGGGGCAAACAACGCGGAGGTCAGCCCACTTCCTCAGTCGCCCTCCGTCCGCTCCCGCGTGGAGAGCATCCGGCGCAGAGAGTAGAGGCGGGCGGGATCGGCGTGCCCCTCGGCCACCCACTGGTCCAACGCGCAGTCCGGCTCATCATGACTGCACGCGCGCGGGCAGCCCTCGGTTCCCGGCACCAGGTCGGGGAAGGCGAGGATCACCCGGGAGGGGTCCACGTGGTGCAGACCGAACGACCGCAGGCCCGGGGTGTCGATCACCCAGCCCGCGTCGCCCGCGAGCGGCAGGGCCAGCGCCGAGGTCGTGGTGTGGCGGCCGCGGCCCGTCACCGCGTTCACATGGCCGGTCAGCCGGCGGCGTTCCTCCGGGACCAGCGAGTTGACCAAGGTCGTCTTGCCGACACCCGAGTGACCCACGAAGGCGGTGATCCTGCCGTCGAGCTGCTCGCGGACCCGGCCCACCGCGTCGCCGCTCTCCAGTTCCGCACGGCTGGTGACCACGTACGGGATGTCCAGGTGGCCGTAGAGCTCCAGCAGCTTGTCGGGCGAGGCGAGGTCCGACTTGGTCATGACCAGCAGGGGTTCCAGGCCCGCGTCGAACGCCGCCACCAGGCAGCGGTCGATCAGGCGCGGGCGGGGTTCCGGGTCGGCGAGGGCCGTGACGATGGCGAGCTGGTCGGCGTTGGCGACGATCACGCGCTCGTACGGGTCGTCGTCGTCCGCCGTGCGACGCAGGACCGACTTGCGGTCCTCGATGCG
Source organism: Streptomyces lincolnensis (assembly GCF_001685355.1). Lineage (GTDB taxonomy): Bacteria > Actinomycetota > Actinomycetes > Streptomycetales > Streptomycetaceae > Streptomyces > Streptomyces lincolnensis. Next base: position 6,668,518 of record NZ_CP016438.1, read on the forward strand.
GACGATGCGGGCGAGGGTGTCCTTCTTGCCGGTCAGATCGCCGACGATGGACACCCGATCACCGACCACGGCCGCCTTGCGGCCCAGCTCGCGGGCCTTCATCGCCAGGACGATCCGGTCGTCGACGAGGCAGGTCAGGCGGCCCCGGTCGACGGTGAGGACCATGCCCTCGACCGCGTCCTCGTGCTTGGGGCGGGTGTGCGTACGCGGTCGGTTGCCCTTGCGGTTCGGGCGGGAGCGGATGTCGTCCTCGTCGGTGTGCTTGCCGTAGCGGCGCATGGCGTACGTCCCCTACGCCCCATCGCTCCCGAGCATCGCTGCCCACAGGTCCGGGAAGTCCGGCAGGGTCTTCGCCGTCGTCGCCACGTTCTCGATGCGCACGCCCTCGACCGCGAGGCCGATGATCGCGCCGGCCGTCGCCATGCGGTGGTCCTCGTACGTGTGGAAGGTCCCGCCGTGCAGCGCGCGCGGCCGGATGTGCAGACCGTCGGCGGTCTCGGTGACGTCACCGCCGAGTTCGTTGATCTCCTTGGTGAGCGCGGCCAGCCGGTCCGTCTCGTGCAGCCGCAGATGGGCCACGCCCCGCAGCGTCGAGGGGGAGTCCGCGAGGGCCGCGACCGCCGCGATGCCGGGGGTCAGCTCGCCGACCTCGCTCAGGTCGACATCGATGCCGTGGATCGAGCCCGAGCCGGTGAACGCCAGGCCGTACTCGGTGAGTTCGCAGGAACCGCCCATTTCGGTGAAGATCTCACGCAGCCGGTCACCGGGCTGGGTGGTACGGGCCGGCCAGTCCGGGACGACGACCTTGCCCCCGGTCACCAGCGCCGCCGCCAGGAACGGCTGGGCGTTGGACAGATCCGGCTCGACCGTCAGGTCCCGGCCCAGCAGCGCGCCCGGCGTCACCCGCCACACGTTCGGCTCGCCGCCCGACTCCGGGGTGTCCACCTGCGCGCCGACCGAGCGCAGCATGTCGACGGTCATCCGGATGTGCGGCATGGAGGGCAGGGTGCCGCCGATGTGCCGGACCTCGACCCCCTGGTTGAAGCGCGGGCCGGACAGCAGCAGCGCCGAGACGAACTGCGACGAGGACGAGGCGTCGATCTCCACCTGGCCGCCGTCCAGCGCCCCGCCGCCGTGCACCGTGAGCGGCAGCGCGCCCCGGCCGTCGTCGTCGATGCGGGCGCCGAGGACGCGCAGGGCGTCGATCACGCCGTTCAGGGGGCGTTCGTACGACCTCGGGTCGCCGTCGAAGCGGATGTCACCGTCGGCGAGGGCGGCGACGGGGGGCAGGAAGCGCATCACGGTGCCGGCGTTGCCGACGTCCACGGTCGCCGGGCCGCGCAGGCCCGCCGGCAGCACGCGCCAGCTCTCGCCCGTGCCGTCGGGGCCCACGCCCTCCTCGATGCCCACGCCCATCTCGCGGAGGGCGGCGGCCATGAGGAGGGTGTCCCGGGAGCGCAGGGGGCGGCGGAGCCAGCCGGGTTCGCTCGCGAGGGAGGCCAGGACCAATGCGCGGTTGGTGACCGACTTGGACCCCGGGACGTGGACCGTCGCGTCGACGGCTCCGCTCGCGTGGGGGGCGGGCCAGAGGGCGGTGTCTGAGGGGTTCAAAGCCATAGGGTCACTTTAGTAGGGGGTGGTGTTCCAGGTGCAGCGCTGTCATGGCTGGTCACACCTCCAGCAACCATCGGCCGCCGCCTATCAGCGAGCACAGGCTCACCGCGTGGAACAGGAACAGCCACAGGCCGGCCGGTGCGTGCGTCAGACGGGACAGCTGGTCCGCGTCGGAATCCCCCGCCCCGCCCCGCGACCGCTTCGCCTGCAACTCGAAAGCGGGACGTACCCCGCCCAGCAGCAGGAACCAGACCACCGCGTAGGCGAAGGCCGCCTGGACCTGGGGGCCGGCCAGCCAGGAGACGACCACGAACGTGCCGCCGGTGACGACGACCGTCAGGGCGCCGTAGGCGTTGCGGATCATGACGAGCATCGCGATGAGCAGGGCCGTCGCCGCCCAGAGGAGCAGGGTGATGCGGCCCGCGGCCAGCAGGGCGGCGCCGCCCAGGCCCAGCAGGGGCGGCGCGGTGTAGCCGGCCGCGGCGGTGAGGATCATGCCGAGGCCGTGGGGCTTGCCGCGGCTGACGGTGAGGCCGCTGGTGTCGGAGTGCAGGCGGATGCCGGTGAGCTGGCGGCCGGTGAGCAGGGCGACGAGACCGTGGCCGCCCTCGTGGGCGATGGTGATGGCGTTGCGGGAGACCCGCCACAGGGTGTGCGGGACCACTATGGCCAGCGCCGCGACCATGGTGGCGAGCACCACCCACAGATCGGGGTCGGGCTGGAGGCCCACGAGCCGGTCCCAGAGGTCGGGCAGCGCGGTGGATGCGGTGCTGTCCATGTTTCCCGGTGGCTCCCTCTCGTCGTACGGAGTCTGGCAGTGTGGCACGTATGTGCGGACGGTATGCAGCCAGTCGTGGGCCCGAGGATCTCGCAGGAATCTTTGAGGTCGAGAAGTGGGAGCCCGAGGAGACACTGGCACCCGATTACAACGTGGCCCCGACCAAGGAGGTCTACGCCGTCCTCGACCGTCCTCTTAAGGACGTGGAGGATCCCCAGCCGGTTCGGCAGCTGCGGAAGCTGAAGTGGGGGCTGGTGCCGAGCTGGTCGAAGACCCCCGAGGGCGCGGCCCGGATGATCAACGCGCGGGCCGAGACGGTGCACGAGAAGCCGTCGTACAAGCGGGCCTTCTCCACGCGCCGCTGCATCATCCCCGCCGACGGCTACTACGAGTGGGTCACCGGCACGCAGGAGCGGGATCTGGAGGTCGAGGGCAAGAAGAAGCGGCCGCGCAAGCAGCCGTACTTCGTGCTGCCCGCCGACGGGTCGGTGTTCGCGATGGCCGGGCTGTACGAGTTCTGGCGGGACAAGACCCTGCCCGACGACCATCCGCAGGCCTGGTGGGTGACCTGCTCGGTGATCACGACGGAGGCGGAGACGGGCCCGCTGGGCGTCTCCCCGGCCGACGGGCCGCGCACGCTCGCCGAGATCCACCCCCGGATGCCGCTCATGCTCACCCCGGACCGCTGGGACTCCTGGCTCGACCCGTCCCGCACCGACGTGGAAGACCTGCGCTCCCTGCTCGCCCCGCCGCCCGAGGGCCTGATGCGGGCCTATCCGGTGAGCACGGCCGTCAGCAACGTCCGCAACAACGGCCCGGAGCTGCTGAAGGAGCTGGAGGGGCCCGAAGAGGGCACACTCTTCTAGCGTGAGGACCGAGATCATCAGCACCGAGGCGGGGGACGCCCGCCTCACCTGGCACCCGGCGAGGAAGGCGCGCCTCGTCCTGGCGGTCGGCCACGGCGCGGGCGGCGGCATCGAGGCGCGGGACCTTCAGGCCCTGGCCAGGGTGCTCCCGGGGCACGGTGTGAGCGTCGCCCTGGTGGAGCAGCCCTGGCGGGTGGCCGGGAAGAAGCTGGCGCCGGCGCCGAAGACGCTGGACGTGGGGTGGCGGGGGATCTGGCCCGCGGTCGCTGAGGCCGGGCTGCCCGTGATCTCCGGCGGGCGCAGCGCCGGGGCCCGCGTGGCCTGCCGTACGGCCGTCGAGCTGGGCGCGCACGCCGTCCTCGCCCTCAGTTTCCCGCTGCACCCGCCGGGCAGGCCCGAGAAGTCCCGCGCCGACGAACTGCTGGGGTCCCAGGTGCCCACCCTGGTCGTCCAGGGCGGCAACGACCCCTTCGGGAAGCCGGAGGAGTTCCCGGACGGCTCCCACGAGCTCGTCGAGGTGCCGTACGGCGATCACGGCTTCGTCGTGCCGAAACGCGCCGCGATCACGCAGGAGGACGCCGTGAAGGTCATCACGGACGCGGTCGTGAAGTGGTCCGGGTCACTGGGGTAATCCGGGTCACTGGGGTAAAGGTTCGGGAATGTTGAGTCGCGGACCTCTGTTGAGGCGGACAGAAGTGCTGAGCAAGCAGCACCGACCGTCGTAGGAGAGGAAGTCCGCCGCATGGGTTCGACCTACTGCCCGAGCCGCAGCAGCCGCGCCGACCTGGACTGGACGGTGCTGCACGCGGCCAGGACCACCCCTATTCGAGGGGCGGCCGGGACGGGTAGTCGTCTATCCTCCGATTCTGGTGGGTCGGGTTTCCGGCCTGCCCGGAATCTTGAGGAGGTGGGTCCGGTTCCCGGTACCGACGCAGGGACCGAACACGGCCAGGCGGAGCAGCCCGAGGGCCAGGGCACGAGCGTGGCGACCAGTACGGAGTCGACTGCCGAGCGCAGCGCGCGCTTCGAACGGGACGCGCTCGAATTCCTCGACCAGATGTACTCGGCGGCGCTGCGCATGACGCGCAACCCGGCCGACGCCGAGGATCTGGTGCAGGAGACGTACGCCAAGGCGTACGCGTCCTTCCACCAGTTCCGCGAGGGCACCAACCTGAAGGCCTGGCTGTACCGCATCCTCACCAACACCTTCATCAACTCGTACCGCAAGAAGCAGCGCGAACCCCAGCGCTCCGCGGCCGAGGAGATCGAGGACTGGCAGCTCGCGCGTGCCGAGTCGCACATGTCGACCGGTCTGCGCTCCGCCGAGTCGCAGGCGCTCGACCACCTGCCCGACTCGGACGTGAAGGAAGCGCTCCAGGCCATCCCCGAGGAATTCCGGATCGCCGTGTACCTCGCCGACGTAGAGGGCTTTGCGTACAAGGAGATCGCGGACATCATGGGGACACCCATCGGTACGGTGATGTCCCGGCTGCACCGGGGCCGCCGTCAACTGCGCGGCATGCTCGAGGACTACGCCCGTGAGCGCGGACTGGTCCCGGCCGGTGCCGGAGAGTCGAACGAAGCGAAAGGCTCGGGCTCATGAGCTGCGGAGAGCCGCACGAGACGGATTGCGGCGAGATCCTCGATCACCTCTACGAGTTTCTCGACCGGGAGATGCCCGACACCGACTGCACCAAGTTCGAGCAGCACTTCGAGGAGTGCTCGCCGTGCCTGGAGAAGTACGGGCTCGAACAGGCCGTCAAGAAGCTGGTCAAGCGCTGCTGCGGTCAGGACGACGTGCCGACCGATCTGCGGTCCAAGGTCATGGGGCGGATCGATCTGATCCGTTCCGGCCAGGCCGTGCCCGAGCACGACATCACCGCGACCCCGCAGGAGTCGTGACACCGGGAGGAGCGGATGTGTCCGGGGCCGGGCCCCGGACGCCTCGTCAGATCTCCAGGCCCGACTCGATCCGCTTCAGGCCGTGCCGGGCCAGGGCCAGGTTGCTGCGGGAGCGGTCGAGCGCGAGGTAGAGGAACAGACTCCCCGCGCTGCCGGTGAGCGGCCTGATCAGGTGGTACTGCCTGCCCAGCGTGATCAGAACGTCCTCGATCGTGTCGTCCATGTCCAGTGAGGCGAGCGTGCGCATCTTGGACCGTACGACCTCGGTGTTGCCCGCTGCCGCGAGTTCCAGGTCGAGGCCCTGCCCTCCCCCCAGCGAGCCGAGCGACATACCGCTCTCGTAGTCGACGAGAGCGACGCCGAGCGCTCCCTCGACGGCCATGGCTTCCTTCAGCGCGGTCTCGATGTTCATGGTGTCGCCCCAATTCCTCGGTGCTGCTGACCGGTCGATGTCCGGCCATCTACGATCGAACGTGAGTGACTCTCGGGTCACAAAACGTCAACTCTGTTAAAAGGTATGGAAGTTGACGTTCAAAGTACTGTGCGTCGTGGAGAGGTGGAGGGGGAATGGGGGAAATGACGACGGCGCTCCAGGCATCCCTGGACCGGCTGCTCGATTCCCCCGGGGTCACCGGCGTCGCCCTCGTCGACGCGGTCACCGGCCTGACCTACGCCGGCGCCGGGGACAGTGCCGAGGCGGGAGCGGGGGCGGAGGCCTGCGAGCTCGCCACCCTCATCGCCGAACGGCTGGGCGCGGCGGGAGCCGAGGGGGAACTGGAGAGCGTGGTCACCACCAGCACCAGGCGTCACCAGGTGCTCCTGGCGGTGCCGCGCCCGGCGGGTGACCCCCTGCTGCTGGCCGCCGGACTGGACCGGGACCGGGTCAATGTGGCGCTGGCGCTGCGGACCCTGGGCGACCACGCCGCAGAGGTGCTGGCGTGACGGCGCCCACGGCACGCAACGTACCGGCGCTGTTGCAGCGGCTTCGCGAGGAGTCCTTCAGCGGGACGGTACGGGTCTTCGGCCACCCGGGCGGAACGATCCATCTGCGCGACGGGCTGGTGGGCGCGATCGAGACACCGGGCGCGCCGGGCGTCACCTCGGCGCTGCTCGCCTCGGGCCGGATCGGCGACGAGGAGTGGCTGGCGGCCTGCGCCGCGGAGCCCGACGCGGACCGGCTCGGCGGACATCTGGTGGCCGCCGGGCTGATCGGCGCCGCCGAACTGGACGTCGTCCGTACGGCGGCCGTGTTCGACGGCGCGTTCGCCATGGCCCTCAGCCCTCCGGGGGAGCGGGAGGTGGGCGAGCGTGAACCCGCGCTCGTCGTCGAACAGGGAGTGGAACCACGGCGGTTGACCGAGGAGACCGCACGGCGCATGGCCCTGCTCTCCCGGTTGTGGGGACCGCCGGGCGAGCTGGCACGGATCCGCCCCGCGGCCGTCGCGGACGCGGGTTCCGGCCGGGCCCACGGCAGGCTCGCGCCGCGGCAGCGGGACGTCCTCGCCGTGGCCAACGGCCGCCGGACACCCCGTGACCTCGCCTTCTCGCTGGGACGCGGACTGTTCGCGGTGATGCTGGACCTCGCCCGCCTGGAGGCGCTCGGTCTGGTCCGCAGGGAGTCCGGAGCCGGCGCCGCCGGCCGGCCGAGCACCGCACCGCGTGCCCTCGCGCCGGACACGTCCACCATCACGGCATCCGGGGCCGCGGCCCTGCCGAAGCGCCGACCCGGCAGCGGTCTTCCCGGCCGTACTCCGGGCCGTGTTCCGGGACAGAAGGGGAGGGGCGGCTAGTGACCCCACAGGACGGGACCCCACGGGACCGTCGAGCGGCCGAGGCCGCACCGGCACGGGAACGAGCCGCTCCGGAAGCCGAACCCGGCTCTCCGTCTCCGCCTTCCCGGACACCGAATCCGTCACGGCGGTCCCTGCCCCGGCGAGGTGCCGCTGCGGCGTCCGGCCCGCCCTTACCCGGGCTGCCGTCGATGCTGTCGGCCGAGGATCTCGCCGCCCACCAGCCCTCCGTCGAGATGCTGCAGCGTGTCCGCAAGGCGCTGCGTGCTCTTCCGGAGCCGGACTGAACCCGGCCGAACTCTCTTACGCCCGGCCCGACTTATCGCACTCGCTTGGACCGTACCAGTACCGGCATATGCCCGGAACAAGGAGCACGACGGATGACCGAAATTCCACCGCCCGATTCCCTGACGGACATTCTGACCTCGTTGCGCGACCGGGTGATGGGGGTCTCCGAGAGCGTCCTGTCCACCGTGGACGGCCTCCTCGTGCACGCCGACGTCGACACCGTCCACCCGGAGTCCGTGGCCGCCCTCGCCGCCGCGACCCTCGGCGTCGGCCGCCGCATGGCCGACACCGCCGGCGTCGGCGCGCTCCGTGAAGTGGTCGCCCGCTGCGGCTCGGGCCATGTCATCGTCGTGGCCGTCGGCGACCGGGCCCTGCTCACCGTGAAGGGCGACGCGGGGCTCGATCTCGCCGCCTTCCAGCGTGAGTCGCCGGCCGCGGTGGAGCGGCTGAGCAGGGTGCTCGCCGCGGACGTGGCCCACTGACCGGCGTCACTCGTCTCGAACACCTGTGCAGGCGTGGGAATGCCAGTCACTCGAACGTGCTAATCCGCAGTTCATCGGCCCACACCGCCCCGCCGTCGCCCTAGGCTCCTGCCTGAACAGGCTCGGCCGGGGGAGGGGGCGTGATGGAGGCGGTTCCGGCGCGGGCCCGTGTGTACGTCTCCTGTGTCGCCGTGGGCGCGCTGATCTGCCTGGCCCCGCTGCCCACCGTGCAGACCCCGTGGTGGCCGGTGCTGCTGCTCGCGGTGCTCTACGCCGGGTGCGAGCAGGCCGCCGCGCGCTGGCGGTTCGCCGGCACCTTCTACCCCGTGCTGCTCGCCGGCGCCTTTCTGCTGCCGCCCCCGGCCGCCGCCCTGGTCGCGCTGCCGGGAGCCCTGCTCTCGCCCGTCGAGCAGCGACCGCGCCGGCTGCGGCGCGTGTGGCGCGCGGCCCAGCTCGTCGTGGCGGTGTGGGTCGCCGCACGGGTGCACTGGGCGCTGGGCGGCCGTGACGCCGTCGCCGCCCCCGACTTCCCGTTCGCGCTCCTCCCGGCCGGAGCCGCCGTCCTCGCGTTCTGCCTGGTCCTGAGCCTGCTGGACGGCGGGATCCTGGCCCTCGCCGAGCGCGCCCCGGTACGGCGGGCCTGGCGGGGACTGTTCCCGCGCTCCCTGGCACCGGTCGCCGTGCACGGGCTGGCGGGGCTGATGATGGCCGTCCTGTGGCGCAGCCCCTACGGCCCCGTCGCCGCGCTGCTCGTCCTGCTGCCGATGTGCGTGTCCTGGTGGGTGTTCGCCCAGTACCACCGGGAACGCGCCGCCCACCAGGCGACCATCAGGGCGCTCGTGCAGGCCGTCGACATCAAGGACGAGTACACCCGCGGCCACAGCGAGCGCGTCGGACAGGCCTCGATGATGATCGCGCGCGAGCTCGGCATGGACGAGGGACGCATCGAGGTGCTGCGGTTCGCCGGGATCCTGCACGACGTGGGAAAGCTGGGCGTACCCACACGGCTGCTCCGCAAGGACGGTCCGCTGACACCGGAGGAGCGCCGGGTGATCGAGCTGCATCCCGAGTACGGGCACGAGATGGTCCGGGGGATCTCCTTCCTCGGAGAGGCCCGGGCGGCCGTGCTCCACCACCATGAACGGATCGACGGGAGCGGCTATCCGTACGGGCTGGTCGGGAACCAGATCCCGGAGTCGGCGCGGGTGGTGGCGGTGGCGGACGCCTTCGACGCGATGACGTCCACCCGCTCCTACAGCAGGGCCCGGCCGGTCCCGGTCGCGCTGGAGGAGCTGCGGCGGTGCGCCGGGACGCATTTCGACCCGCGGATGGTGGAGGCCTTCGTCAGGGCACTGGGCCGGTACGGCTGGCATCCCGCGGTGACCGCCGAGGAACCGCGCCCGCCCCGGCCTCGCGCAGCCGTCGCCGGCCGACCGGGAGTGCCCCGGTGAGCGGGGGCCGGCGCCCCGCCCACCCCGCCCTTCTCGTCTTCATCCACCTCTGCGCCGCCCTCCTGGCCGCGCTCTCCCTCGCGGTCACCCTCTGGACCGGTCTGGAGGAGCGCGGGGCGGCCCTCGCCTTCGGGGTGCTGGTCGTCGTGGGCGAGCTCGCCCGATGGACCGGTGCCCGGGTCAGGGAGGCCGCGCCGCTCGGGGCCGCGGGGGCGATGGCGTACGCCCTGCTGGGAGCGGACGGCGGGCAGCCCACCCATCACGGCGCCTTCCAGGTCGTCGCCGTCGTGGTCGCCGCCTCCCTGCTCGGCAGCGTGCCGCACATCGCGCGGGGACAGGGGCCGGCCCGCGACCAGCTGGCCCGCCGGGTGCTCACCGTCGGGTTCACCGCCGTGTGCTTCCAACCCCTGTACAACCGGGGCACGTTCGCGGAGTGGGGGACCGCCTACGCGCTGCTGCTGCTCGCTCTGCTGACCCTCACCGCGCTCTGCGACGCCGTGCTCGCGGCCGCCCTGGCCCACTCGCGCACCCGGTGGCCCTTCGGCCCCCTCCTGCGCGACGAGCTGCGGGCACTGCTCGGGATCGGCTCCGCCGTCTGCGCGACCGGGGCGGTGATGGCGCTCGCGGTGGCCGTCGTGGGCCTGTGGGCGGTACCGGTGTTCTCGCTGCCGCTGCTGCTCACCCAGCTCTCCTTCAAGCGGTACGCCGCCGTCCGGGCCACCAACCGGCAGACCATCGCCTCCCTCGCCCGGGCCACCGAGATCGCCGGATACACCCCCACCGGGCACGCCCGCCGCGTCGCCTCGCTCAGCCGGGCCGTCGGGCGGGACCTCGGGCTGTCGGCGCCCGAACTCACCGTGCTGGAGTACGCGGCCCTGATGCACGACATCGGACAGCTCAGCCTCCTCGACCCGGTCCCGGCCGGGGCCACCGCCGCGCTGCCCGCGCCGGAGCAGCGCCGGATCGCCCTGCTGGGCGGGGCCGTCGTACGGCAGACCGGGGTGGATCCGTCCGTCGCCGTCGTCGTGGAGCGGCAGGCCGACGCCTGGCCGGAGCAGCCGGTCGCGGCACGGATCGTGCGGGCGGTGAACGCCTACGAGGAGAAGGCGCGGGACGCCGGGCCCGGCGGGCCCCTGACGGCGCTGGAGGAGCTGCGGCTGGCCCCGGCCGGGCAGTACGCGCCCGACGTGGTCGAAGCGCTGGCCAGGGTCCTGGCACGGGACTGTCTGACCCCGGCCGTGGTTGGGTAACCCATGGGTAATGAGCGCCCTTCCAGCCGTACGTGGTTGGATGCGAATGAGAGGGTGTCCGGGGGCACAGCCAGCCCACTGAACGGAACTGGCAGGCGGGAATCGTGAGGATCTTCGGCAAGGGACGGCACCGGCCCTCCGCCTCCTGGCGGCAGGCCACGGACCGCGCGTTCACGCTGATCGGCGACGGCCGGTACGAGGACGCGGGCGCGCTTCTGACCCGTGCCGCGGACCTGGAACCGTGGCTGTCCGAGTCCTGGTTCAACCTCGCCCTCCTCCACAAGTTCCGGCACGACTGGGAGCAGGCCCGCGCGGCCGGTCTGCGGGCCGTGGCCCTGCTCGACCGGGAGACCGGGGCGCCCGACTGGTGGAACGTCGGCATCGCCGCCACCGCGCTCCAGGACTGGCCGCTGGCCCGCCGCGCCTGGCAGGCCTACGGACTGCGCGTGCCGGGCGGCGCCACGGCCTCGGGCGAGCCCGTCGGCATGGACCTCGGCAGCGCCGCCGTACGGCTGTCCCCGGAAGGGGAGGCCGAGGTGGTGTGGGGGCGGCGGCTGGACCCCGCCCGGATCGAGGTGCTGTCCATTCCGCTTCCCTCGTCCGGGCGACGCTGGGGCGAGGTCGTCCTGCACGACGGGGTGCCGCACGGCGAGCGGACCACCGCCGCCGGGCACGCCTATCCGGTGTTCGACGAGATCGAGCTGTGGGCGCCGTCGCCCGTGCCGACGTGGGTGGTGCTGCTGGAGGCTGCCACGGAGGCCGACCGGGACGCGCTGGAGCAGCTGGCGGCCGATGCCGGGTTCGCGGCCGAGGACTGGTCGTCGTCGGTGCGGCTGCTGTGCCGGATGTGCTCGGAGTCCCGGATGCCGTCCGACGAGGGCGACGGGGAGCATCTCGATCCGCACGATCACAGTGAGCCGGGGCATCCCGGGCCGCTCGGGCATCGGACCGACGGGCAGTTGTGGGTGCCGGAGCGGGAGTGCGGGGTGGCCGCGCCGGCTTCGCTGGTTCGGGGGTTGTTGGACGGGTGGGTCGCGGACAGTCCGGATTCTCGAGACTGGCGGGATCTCGAAGAGGTGTGCTGAGACCATTGCCGGGCGCGGGTCTGTTGTGGCTGGTCGCGCAGTTCCCCGCGCCCCTAAGGGGGCGCCTCCGCTTACCCTGTATCAACATCTACCCTCTGTTCTTGTTTAGGAAGGCATACGTCGGTCATGGCGCAGCAGGACACCGATCAGCAGCACGCGGGCGTGCTTCCCGTGGACGACGAGGGCTTCGTCATCGACACCGAGGACTGTGACGAGCGGGAGGCGGCGTTCCGCGAGCGCGGTACGTCGAGGCCGATCACGGTGGTGGGGAACCCGGTGCTGCACAAGGAGTGCAAGGACGTCACCGAGTTCGACGAGGCGCTGCTCAAGCTGGTGGACGACATGTTCGCCTCGCAGCGCACCGCCGAGGGCGTCGGCCTTGCCGCCAACCAGATCGGTGTGGACCTGAAGGTCTTCGTCTACGACTGCATGGACGACGAGGGCAAGCGGCACGTCGGTGTCGTGTGCAACCCGAAAGTCGTCGACCTGCCCGCCGACAAGCGCCGGCTGGACGACAGCAACGAGGGCTGTCTGTCGGTGCCCACCGCCTACGCGCCGCTGGCCCGCCCGGACTACGCCGAGGTGACCGGACAGGACGAGAAGGGCCACCCGGTCAAGGTGCGCGGCACCGGCTACTTCGCCCGGTGCCTGCAGCACGAGACCGATCACCTCTACGGCTACCTCTACATCGACCGGCTCTCCAAGCGCGAACGCAAGGACGCGCTGCGGCAGATGGCCGAGAACGAGCCCCGCTACCCCGTGGTCGCCAACGACTGAGTCCGCGCAGGAGCGCGCGGGTCACGCGGCTCCCTTCGGTACGGCTGCGCACGGCGCCTGTTCAGGAGCACCCTCCTGAACAGGCGCCGTTCGTCTGTCCGTCGCACATTCGATCGCTTGTGCTCGTCCGGTTATCCAAAATCGGTCATGTGAGGGGAGAATCTCGGCACCGTGGGGTAGCTAGTGGAGCAAATCCGTTCCCAGAATGGTCAGTTGTAGTGCTCAATGGGAAGTGCGGGGATACGCAACGGCGCACGCCCAGTACGGCCGGAGGGCGCGCGCACTGGCGGCTGGAAGGGGTTTGTCCGTGCCTGCTTTCCCACACAGCACCACATCGACGCCGACGGCGATCGCGGTCCCACCCTCGCTCGCTCTTCCGGTGATCGAGGCTGCGTTTCCCCGGCGACTGCACCCGTATTGGCCCCGGCTCCAGGAGAAGACCCGAACCTGGCTTCTGGAAATGCGGCTCATGCCCGCCGACAAGGTGGCCGAATATGCCGACGGTCTGTGCTATACGGACCTCATGGCGGGGTACTACTTGGGCGCCCCCGACGAGGTCCTCCAGGCGATCGCGGACTACAGCGCGTGGTTCTTCGTCTGGGACGACCGTCACGACCGCGACATCGTGCACCGGCGCCCGGCCGCCTGGCGGCGGCTGAGGTTCCGGCTCCACGCGGCCCTCGAATCACCCCGGACCCACCTGCACCACGAGGATCCGCTGGTCGCCGGGTTCGCGGACAGCGTGCTGCGGCTGTACTCGTTCCTGCCGCAGTCGTGGAACCGGCGGTTCGCCCGGCACTTCCACCAGGTGATCGACGCCTACGACCGGGAATTCAGGAACCGCACCGAGGGAGTCATCCCGAAGGTCGATGAATACCTGGCGCTGCGTCGGCTCACCTTCGCCCACTGGATCTGGACCGATCTGCTGGAACCCAGCGCGGGACTGGAACTCCCGAACTCCGTGCGGAAACACCCGACATACCGGCGGGCCGCACTGCTGAGTCAGGAATTCGCCGCCTGGTACAACGACCTCTGTTCGCTACCCAAAGAAATAGCGGGCGACGAGGTCCACAATCTCGGAATCAGTCTCATCAAGCACGAGGGGCTGACCCTGGAGGAAGCCGTCGCCGACATGAGGCGGCGCGTGGAGAAATGCGTCGAGGAATTCCTTGTCGTGGAGCGGGACGCCCTGCGGCTTTCCGACGATCTCGACGACGGAACCGTGCGCGGAAAAGAACTCGGCACCGCCGTGCGCGCCTGCGTCCGCAACATGCGGAACTGGTTCAGCACCGTCTACTGGTTCCACCACGAGTCCGGCCGGTACCGGGTCGACAGCTGGGACGACCGGTCCACTCCCCCGTACGTCAACAACGAAGCGGCAGGTGAGAAATGACCGTCGAGTCTGTGAAGCCCGAGGCCTTCCCGGCCTCGGAGCAGCGTGAGGCGCCCCTCGCGGGCGGAGGTGTCCCGGGTCTGGGCCACGGCTGGAAGCTGGTGCGCGACCCGCTGGGCTTCCTGGCCCGGCTGCGGGACGACGGCGACCTGGTGCGACTGCGCCTGGGCCCGAAGACCGTGTACGCCGTGACCGCGCCGCACCTCGTCGGGGACATGCTGACGAGCCCCGACTACGAGATAGGCGGACCGCTCTGGGACACCCTGGACGTGTTGCTCGGCAAGGGCGTCGCGACCAGCAACGGGCCGCGGCACCGGCGTCAGCGGCAGACCATCCAGCCCTCGTTCCGCAAGGAGGTGATCCACGAGTACGAGCGGGTCATGGTCGAGGAGTCCGTGGCCTTCGCCGCGCGCTGGCGGCCGGGGGACACCGTCGACGTCACCTCGGAGGCGTTCCGGGTGGCGGTGCGGATGACCGCCCGCTGCTTCCTCCAGATCGAGCGCATCGACGATCTGGCCGAGCGGCTGAGCACCGCGCTCGCCACCGTGTTCGGCGGCATGTACCGGCGGATGATCCTCTCCTTCGGGCCGTTCTACCGGCTGCCCCTTCCCTCACATCGTGAATTCGACCGGGGGCTGGCCGAATTGCACCGGCTGGCCGACGAGGTCATCGCCGAACGCCGGGCCGCCACCGAGAAGCCCGATGATCTGCTGACGGCATTGCTGGAGGCGAAGGACGAAAAAGGTGAACCGGTCAACTACCAGGAGGTTCACGATCAGGTCATAGCGATACTCACCCCGGGCAGCGAAACCGTCGGGTCCCAGTTGATGTGGATCTTGCAGTTGCTGGCCGAACATCCGGAACAGGCGGACCGGGTGAGTGAAGAGGTGAAATCGGTCGTGGGTGACGGACCTGTCACTTTCGGCGATCTCAGGAAGCTCACCCACACGAACAATGTCATCACGGAGGCGCTGCGCATACGGCCGGCCGTATGGATATTGACGCGGCGGGCCATGGCCGAAACCGAACTCGGCGGGTATCGCATTCCGGCGGGGGCGGACATCGTGTACAGCCCGCTCGCCCTCCAGCGCGACCCACGCTCCTACGAGCAGCACCTCGACTTCGACCCGGACCGCTGGCTCCCGGGTCACTCCAAGCAGGTGCCGAAGTACGCGATGGGGCCCTTCAGCGCGGGCAACCGCAAATGCCCCGCCGACCACTTCTCGATGGCCCAGCTCGGGGTCATGCTGGCGACCGTGATCCCCCGGTGGCGCTTCGAACGGCTGCCGGAGGCCGACGAGTCGCCCCGGGTGGGCATCACCCTGCGCCCGAAGCACCTGCTGCTGAAGGCGGTGCCCAGGTGAGAGGAGCGGTACGGGCGTTCAGGCGGCCTCGGTCCCTCTGAACGTGCGCCGATAGGCGTTCGGGGTGGTCCCGACGGCGCGGACGAACTGGTGGCGCAGCGCGGCCGCGTTGCCGAACCCCGTTCGACCGGCGATCGCGTCCACCGTCTCGTCCGTCGCTTCCAGCAACCGCTGGGCCAGCAGCACGCGTTGGCGCAGGATCCAGCGGTACGGAGTCGTTCCGGTCTCCTGCTGGAAGCGGCGGGCGAAGGTGCGCGGGGACATGTGCGCCAGCTCGGCCAGCTGCTCGACGGTGACGTCCTGGTCGAGGTGCCGCTCCATCCACACCAGCACCTCGCCGACGGTGTCGCACTGCGACCGGGGCAGCGGCCGCTCGATGAACTGGGCCTGGCCGCCGTCCCGGTGCGGCGGTACCACCATGCGCCGGGCGATCCGGTTGGCGACCTCCGGTCCCTGTTCCTTGCGCACGATGTGCAGACAGGCGTCGATACCGGCGGCGGTGCCCGCGGAGGTGATCACCGGGTCCTCGTCGACGTACAGCACGTCCGGCTCGACGATTGCCCGGGGGTTGCGGACGGCGAGGTCCTCCGCGTGCATCCAGTGCACGGTGCACCGCCGGCCGTCGAGCAGCCCGGCGGCGCCGAGCACGAAGACGCCCGTGCACACGCTGAGCACCCGGGTGCCCCGGTCCACCGCCCTGACCAGGGCGTCCAGCAGCTCGGGCGGGTACGCGCGGGTGGTGTAGTCGCTGCCCGCCGGGATGGCGATCAGGTCGGCCTCCTCCAGCCGCTCCAGGCCGTACGGCGTGGAGACGGTGAGGCCGCCGACATGGGTGCCGAGGTGCGGGCCCTCGGCGGAGACCACGGCGAAGTCGTAGGGCGGCAGACCCTCGTCACTGCGGTCGATGCCGAACACCTCGCAGATGACGCCCAGTTCGAAGGGGTGCACACCGTCGAGGAGGACGGCGGCGACGTTTTTCAGCATGCTGCCAGTGTGCCTCGTAAGTGGCAGTAAATCGAGGGTGGGCGACAGTCCTGCCACTGTTTGTAAGGAGTCTCGGGCGCGACAGTGGTGTCATGACTACCGCGCAGACAGAAGGACTGATCGGAATGCTCGCCGTCCTCGGAATCCTCGTCCTGCTGGTGCTCCCGTCCGTGATCGGGATCGTGCACGACCGGCGCATCGACCGTCAGATCCGGCAGGCCCAGCAGGCCCGCCGGGCGGCCGAAGGCTCCCGCCCGAAGGCCGAGCGCCCCACGGCACGCCAGGGCTACCTCACCACCACGGTGACCCCCCACTCCTGAAGCGCGTCGCACGAGATCACGCCGGGCTCCTTGGAGCACACCGGGCGCGACGAACTCAGCCGCGCCCGCCCGGCCGAGACCGCCTCGAACGCGGCGCTCGCGTCCCCCGGCAGGAGGACGACACCGCTGTTCGTGGCCTTCAGACCACGGCCGCCGGACGTGACCGGCTCCCAGGGGCGGCTCTTCGTGCCGTCCAGGGAGACCCGGACCGTCCCGCCCACGGCGACGCACACCGTGCTGCCGTTGTCGGCGGCACCGAGTTCACCGGGGGACGCGCAGGCCGACGGGGGTGAGGAGGGTGACGGGGACACCGCGTCCCCGTCACCCCCGTCGCCGCCCGCCTGGGTGCCGCACCCCGCGAGCAGAAGCGTCAGCGCCGCGAGGGCGAGGGGCGTGCGGTGGGTCGTAGGGCGCATGGTGTGGCCTCCTTGCGGATGAGACGTGCCACCCATGCGCCCGGATCCCCTGTCGGAGGGGTCAGAACTCCTCGTCCAGATCGACGGTGCCCTCCACCGCGACCTGGTACGCCGACGGGCGGCGCTCGAAGAAGTTGGTCAGCTCCTGGACGCCCTGGAGCTCCATGAAGGAGAAGGGGTTCTCGGAGCCGTACACCGGGGCGAAGCCGAGGCGGGTCAGACGCTGGTCGGCGACGCACTCCAGGTACTGCCGCATCGAGTCGGTGTTCATGCCCGGCAGACCGTCGCCGCACAGGTCGCGCGCGAACTGGAGCTCGGCCTCGACGGCCTCCTTCAGCATGTCGACGACCTCCTGCCGAAGCGCGTCGTCGAAGAGCTCCGGCTCCTCCTTGCGGACGGTGTCGACGACGTCGAAGGCGAAGGACATGTGCATCGTCTCGTCGCGGAACACCCAGTTGGTGCCGGTCGCGAGACCGTGCAGCAGACCCCGGCTGCGGAACCAGTAGACGTACGCGAAGGCGCCGTAGAAGAACAGGCCCTCGATGCACGCGGCGAAGCAGATGAGGTTGAGCAGGAAACGGCGGCGGTCGGCCTGCGACTCCAGGCGGTCCAGGTGGTCCACCGAGTCCATCCACTTGAAGCAGAAGGCGGCCTTCTCGCGGATGGAGGGGATGTTCTCCACGGCGTCGAAGGCGGCCGCCCTGTCCTCAGGATCGGGGAGGTAGGTGTCGAGCAGTGTCAGATAGAACTGGACGTGCACGGCCTCCTCGAAGAGCTGGCGGGACAGATACAGCCGCGCCTCGGGGGAGTTGATGTGCTTGTACAGCGTCAGCACGAGGTTGTTCGCGACGATCGAGTCGCCCGTCGCGAAGAACGCGACCAGCCGGCCGATCATGTGCTGCTCGCCCTGGGACAGCTTCGCCAGATCGGCGACGTCCGAGTGGAGGTCGACCTCCTCGACGGTCCAGGTGTTCTTGATGGCGTCCCGGTAGCGCTCGTAGAAGTCCGGGTAGCGCATGGGGCGCAGCGTCAGCTCGAAGCCGGGGTCGAGCAGGTTCTGGTTGCTGGGCATTACTGGCAGGCCTCGCAGGACTCGGGGTTTTCCAGGGAGCAGGCGACGGCCTCTTCGGAGGTCACCTGCTGGACGGGGACGGTCTTCTCGGGCTGCGCCTGGGCCTGGGCCGCGCGGGCGATGCGGGTCGCCGGGCGCGAGCGCAGGTAGTACGTCGTCTTCAGGCCCGACTTCCAGGCGTAGGCGTACATCGAGGAGAGCTTGCCGATGGTGGGCGTCTCCAGGAAGAGGTTCAGGGACTGCGACTGGTCGAGGAACGGGGTGCGGGCCGCGGCCATGTCGATCAGTCCGCGCTGCGGGATCTCCCACGCCGTGCGGTAGAGCTGTCGTACGTCCTCGGGGATCCAGGCGAAGTCCTGGACGGAGCCGTTGGACTCGCGCAGCGCCTCACGGGTGCGGGCGTCCCAGACGCCGAGCGCCTTCAGTTCCCGCACCAGGTAGGAGTTGACCTGGAGGAACTCGCCGGACAGCGTCTCGCGCTTGAACAGGTTGGACACCTGCGGCTCGATGCACTCGTAGACGCCCGCGATGGAGGCGATGGTGGCGGTGGGCGCGATGGCCAGCAGGAGCGAGTTGCGCAGGCCGGTGGCCGCGATCCGCTCGCGCAGGGCCGCCCAGCGCTCCGGCCAGGTCAGCTCCGTGTCGTAGTGGTCGGGATGCAGGACACCCCTGGCGGTACGGGTCTTCTCCCAGGCCGGCAGCGGGCCGCTGCGCTCGGCGAGGTCGGCGGAGGCCTCGTAGGCGGCGAGCATGACGCGCTCGGCGATCCGGGTGGACAGGCGCTTGGCCTCGGGGGAGTCGAAGGGCAGCCGCAGCTGGAAGAAGACGTCCTGGAGGCCCATCGCGCCCAGGCCCACCGGGCGCCAGTTGGCGTTCGACCGGCCCGCCTGCTCGGTCGGGTAGAAGTTGATGTCCACGACCCGGTCGAGGAAGGTCACCGCGGTGCGGACGGTGGCGTCCAGCCGCTCCCAGTCGAGGTCGCCGGTTTTCTGGTCGACGAACGCGCCGAGGTTCACCGACCCCAGGTTGCACACCGCCGTCTCACCGTCGTCCGTGACCTCCAGGATCTCCGTGCAGAGGTTGGAGGAGTGCACGACGTGGCCCGGCTCGGCCGTCTGGTTGGCGGTGCGGTTGGCGGCGTCCTTGAAGGTCATCCAGCCGTTGCCGGTCTGCGCGAGGGTGCGCATCATGCGGCCGTAGAGGTCACGGGCGGGGATGGTCCTGCGCGCGAGGCCCGCCGCCTCGGCCTTCCGGTACGCCGCGTCGAACTCCTCGCCCCACAGGTCCACCAGCTCGGGCACGTCGGCGGGGGAGAACAGGCTCCACCGCTCGTCGGCGTTCACCCGGCGCATGAACTCGTCCGGGACCCAGTGCGCGAGGTTCAGGTTGTGCGTACGGCGGGCGTCCTCGCCGGTGTTGTCGCGCAGCTCCAGGAACTCCTCGATGTCGGAGTGCCAGGTCTCCAGGTAGACCGCGGCCGCGCCCTTGCGCCGGCCGCCCTGGTTCACGGCGGCGACCGAGGCGTCCAGGGTCTTCAGGAACGGGACGATGCCGTTGGAGTGCCCGTTCGTGCCGCGGATCAGTGAACCGCGGGCGCGGATGCGGGAGTAGGCGATGCCGATGCCGCCCGCGTGCTTCGAGAGCCGGGCCACCTGGTGGTAGCGGTCGTAGATGGAGTCCAGCTCGTCCTTGGGGGAGTCGAGGAGGTAGCAGGACGACATCTGGGGGTGCCGGGTGCCGGAGTTGAAGAGCGTGGGGGAGGAGGGCAGGTAGTCGAGACGGCTCATGAGCCGGTACAGCGCGGCGACTTCGTCCAGCGCCCGGGGCGTGTCGTCCTCGGCCAGGCCGCTCGCCACCCGGAGCATGAAGTGCTGGGGCGTCTCGATCACGGCGCGGGTGATCGGGTGCCGGAGCAGATAGCGGCTGTGGAGCGTGCGCAGGCCGAAGTAGCCGAAGCGGTCGTCGGCGGTCGTGTCGATCAGCGCGTCGAGACGGTCGGCGTGGACGCGGACGAACTCGGCCGTGCGGTCGGCGATCAGACCCTCCCGGTGGCCGACGGCGACCGACTCGGTGAAGGACGTGACGCCCTGGGAGGCGGCCTCGGCACGGATGCCCAGGGTGAGCAGACGGGCGGCGAGCCGCGAGTAGGCGGGGTCCTCGGAGATGAGGCCGGCGGCCGCCTCGGTGGCCAGCTCGCGCAACTCCGCCTCGTCGGCCCGCGCCGACCTGCCGCGCAACGCGGCGGCGGCGACCCGGCCGGGGTCGGCGTCGGGGAGGTCGGCGGTCAGCTCGGTCAGGGTCCGCGACAACGCGGCTCCGGGACCGTCTTCGTCCACTGAAGTGGTCGCGATCGCTGAAGCCGGGTCGGCTGGCGCGATGGTCACGTGGGGCACTCCCTCGCTGGGCACGGGGCCTGGCGGAGGGCAGCGGACAGCACGAGCGCACACGGCGTCGCGTCCACCGGCCCACTCCACGAGGCCCGGACGTCGGACACCCGGACCGGACGGCCGGGCGTGCTGTCGGCAGGTCCTCGGACTGACGCTCATGTGCGCATATGCACGCATGAGTACACCGTTGCGGGACAGTTCCGGATTCACACCGGATTCCCCTGCGGCGACAGCGAGCATGAGCATACATGTGGGGGTGGTGGTTCATCAGCACCCCCACATGTTGTGGCGTGCCGCACGTGAGCGACGGCGCAGATGACCGTTCGTCAGAACCGTGCGGCATGGCCACGGAACGCGCGGATGCCGTTCCCGAGGCGCGCTCCGGCCCGTCCGCGCGCTGTTCAGCCTCGCAGCGGCAAGGCGTAGGCGAGGAGCGTGAACTCCTCGCCCGGGATCGGGTTCCAGTCGCGTTCGGGGGCGCGGGTGAAGCCGAGCCGTTCGTAGATGCGGTGGGCGGCGTGCATGGCGGACTGGGTGCACAGCACGATGCCGGTGCAGTCGCTCGCGGCCTTCGCCCGGTCGACGCACGCCTGGACGAGGGCTTCTCCGGCGCCCTGGCCGCGGGCCGCCCGGGCCACGGCGAGCATGCGGATCTCCGCCTCCCCGGGGCGGGCGAGGTCGGCCATGGGGCCGCCGGAGGGGACGTAGGTGACGCCGCCGAGGAGGTGCCCGTCCCGGGTGGCCACGAGGACGTCCGCGGCGGCGGCCCGCTTGGCCACGTCTCTCAGTTCGCCGAGGTACCAGTCGCTCTCACCGAAGGTGAGGAGGCCGTCCTGGAGGTAGGCCTGGGCCGTGAGGTCGCCGAGCCGGTCGTATTCGGTGGGGTCGGCTCGCCGGATGTGGATGTCCATGCCGTGAGTGTGTACGACAGCGGGCCGCCGTTGCGCTGGATTATCGGCGGCCCGCTGCTGGTTCGTGCGTGGTTGCCGGTGCTAGGGCCTGTCCGGCGGATCATGTCGCGGTCGCGGGGCTCTGGCACGCACTCCCCCACTGCCTTAAAGGCGTGGGGGGACCCCCAGCCGCGTTGTCGTCGGTTGCCGACTCCCCCACGCTCGAACAACCTCGCGCGGGGGGACCCCCATCGCGTCGCCGCCCTCCTCCGCCTTGCAGCTGCACGCACCAGAGCCCCGCTCACCGGAGCTGAATCAGGCACCGTTACTTGCATGCGACCTGATCCGCCGGGCAGGCCCTAGTGGCTCGCCCCCGCCGTGGCCGGCGGCAGCTCCACCTTCACTCCCGGGTCGCCCGCGTCCGCCGTGTAGTCCTCCGGGCTCGTCTCGTCGATGCCCTCGGGGGCCTTCGCGGCGCGGAAGGCGAAGGTGAGGACGACCGTGACGACCACGTTGAGGACGAAGGCGGTGAGGCCGATGTAGCCGATCTCGCCGATGCCGGGGATCTCCTTGGCGGAGCCGCCGAAGTGCTTCTGGGTCGGGGAGGCGACGCCGTACGCGGCGACGGTGCCGTAGACCATGCCGACGGCCCAGCCGCCGATCAGGGCCCAGCGGTGGAACCAGCGGGTGAAGAGGCCGCCGACCAGCGCGGGGAAGGTCTGGAGGATCCAGATGCCGCCCAGGAGCTGGAAGTTGATGGCGACCGTCTTGTCCATCGTGAGGACGAAGGCCAGGGCGCCGACCTTCACCAGCAGGGACACGATCTTGGAGACCTTGGTCTCCTGCGCCGGTGTCGCGTCGGGCTTGATGAAGTCCTTGTAGATGTTGCGGGTGAAGAGGTTCGCGGCCGCGATGGACATGATGGCCGCGGGGACCAGGGCGCCGATGCCGATCGCCGCGAAGGCCACGCCCGCGAACCAGGCCGGGAACATGGTCTCGAACAGCTGCGGGATCGCCAGCTGGCCGTTGGCCACCTTGATGCCGGCCGCGATCGCCATGAAGCCCAGCAGGGCGAGCAGGCCCAGCATGAGGGAGTACAGCGGCAGGATCGTGGTGTTGCGGCGGATGACCTCACGGCTCTTGGAGGACAGCGTCGCGGTGATCGAGTGCGGGTACATGAAGAGCGCGAGCGCGGAGCCCAGCGCCAGCGTGGCGTAGGTCCACTGGCCCGCCTCGCCCGGAGCCAGCGCACCGCGTGGCGCGCCCGTGGCCGGGTTGGTCTGGCTGTACGCCTCGCCCGCCTTGGCGAAGATCTCGTCGAAGCCGCCCAGCTTGATCGGGATGTAGATGATCGCCACCGCGATGACGATGTAGATCAGCGTGTCCTTCACGAAGGCGATCATCGCGGGGGCGCGCAGGCCCGAGGAGTAGGTGTACGCCGCCAGCACACCGAAGGCGATCAGCAGCGGCAGGTCCTTGATGAACCAGTTGGTGTCCTCGCCGCCGCCGACGCCCATCACGTCCAGGACCGCCTGGATGCCGACGAGCTGGAGCGCGATGTACGGCATCGTCGCCAGGATGCCCGTCACGGCAACGGCCAGGGACAGGCCCTTCGAGCCCCACCGGCCGCGCACGAAGTCCGACGTCGTCACATAGCCGTGCTTGTGCGAGACCGACCACAGGCGGGGCAGGAAGGTGAAGATCAGCGGGTAGACCAGGATGGTGTACGGCACCGCGAAGAAGCCGGCCGCACCCGCCGCGTAGATCGCCGCCGGGACGGCCACGAAGGTGTACGCGGTGTACAGGTCGCCGCCGAGCAGGAACCAGGTGATCCAGGTGCCGAAGGAGCGGCCGCCCAGGCCCCACTCGTCGAGGCTGTTCTCGTTCTCGGCCTTGCGCCAGCGCGAGGCCAGGAAGCCCATGACCGTGACGGCCAGGAAGAAGAAGATGAAGACGGCGAGTGCGACGCCGTTCACGCCGTCGTTCACTTGGTGCCTCCGTGACGGGCGCGCTGGTCACGCTGCCACAGCTTGTACGCGATCATCGTCAGCACGGTGGAGATCAGCACCCACGCCATCTGGTACCAGTAGAAGAACGGGATGCCGATGAAGTGCGGGTCCACCTTGGCGTACGAACCCACCCAGAGCATCGCCACGAAGGGCGCGACGAGGCAGACAGCGATGACCACGCGGACCGGTGTCACCACCGGTGGTCTCACTTCCGATGCTTCCGACATACCTCGGCTCCGTCCCCTCACGATCACCTGTGATCACCTGTGTAATGCGCAGGCAATCTAGGCGACGGTGTCAGGAGAGCGGAAGACCTCGTCCGCATATCGGTATGTGTCGGTTCCGTGTGGGTCGCCCGGTGGCCTCAGCAGCAGCGGAAGCCCTGACGGGGATCGGCCTCCTGCCGGTCGGTCCGCATCCGCTCGAACGCCCTCCGGGTCGGCACCGGAGCCTGCGGGTGATCCTTGCGGACATGCGCGACATAACGGTCGTACGCCGACTCGTCGGTCAGCTCGCGCACGTACCAGCGCACGGTCCTAAGGGCCCGCCGGAGTGACCGCATCGCGCGCCTCCTACTTCTCCTTCCCGGTCGGGAACAGCCCGGCCGGGGCGACGATCCTCGACTCGACGTACGGGGTCTCGCTGAGCGTGGACAGGGCGGGCCGGCGCACGTGCCGGACGCAGACGCGGGCGGCGTCCGCGATGACGACGACGATCAGCAGGGCGAGGACCGCCGAAAGGACGCCGTCCACCGTGGAGTTGGTGACCACGGTGTGCATGTCGTCCATGGTCTTGGCGGGCGGCAGCACCTCGCCCCGGTCGATCGCGTCCTGGAAGACGGAGCGCTGCTTGAAGAAGCCGACCTTCGGGTCGCTGGAGAACACCTTCTGCCAGCTCGCCGTCAGGGTCACGGTGGCGTCCCAGGCGAGCGGGATTCCGGTGATCCAGGCCCACTTCAGGCGCCCGGACTTCACCAGCAGGGTGGTGCAGACGGCCAGGGCGACCGCCGCGAGCAGCTGGTTGGAGATGCCGAAGATCGGGAACAACTGGTTGATCCCGCCGAGGGGTTCGTGGACGCCCACCCACAGGAAGTACCCCCACAGGGCGCACACCGCCGCGCTGGTGACGACCAGGCCGGGCTTCCAGCTGACGTTCCTGAAGGGCTGGTAGACGTTGCCCAGCATGTCCTGGAGCATGAAGCGGCCCACGCGGGTGCCGGCGTCCAGGGCGGTCAGGATGAACAGCGCCTCGAACATGATCGCGAAGTGATACCAGAAGGCCTTGAGGCTGCCGCCCGTGACCTCGGAGAAGATCTCCGAGACGCCGACCGCGAGGGTGGGCGCGCCGCCGGTACGGGAGAGCAGGGTCGCCTCCTCGACGTTCTTCGCCGCCTGGGCGAGTTCGCCGGGGGTGATGGAGTAGCCCCAACCGGTC
Source organism: Streptomyces lincolnensis (assembly GCF_001685355.1). Taxonomy (GTDB): domain Bacteria; phylum Actinomycetota; class Actinomycetes; order Streptomycetales; family Streptomycetaceae; genus Streptomyces; species Streptomyces lincolnensis. The sequence goes on from NZ_CP016438.1 coordinate 6,693,070, forward strand.
ACCACCTGCGAGGCGCTCTCGACCGTCGTGCCGATCGCGCCGGCCGGGGCGTTCATCGCGAAGTACAGACCGGGGTCGATGATGCTCGCCGCGACCAGGGCCATGATCGCGACCGAGGACTCCATCAGCATGGAGCCGTAGCCGATCATCCGGACCTGGGTCTCCTTCTGGATCATCTTCGGCGTCGTACCGGAGGAGATCAGGGAGTGGAAGCCGGACAGGGCGCCGCAGGCGATGGTGATGAAGACGAACGGGAAGAGCGAGCCCGCGAACACCGGGCCGTCGCCGCGTGAGGCGAAGTCCGTGACCGGGTCCATCTTCAGCGTCGGCAGGGCGATGACGACACCGAGGGCGAGCAGGATGATCGTGCCGATCTTCATGAAGGTGGAGAGGTAGTCGCGGGGCGCGAGCAGCATCCACACCGGCAGGATCGAGGCGATGAAGCCGTACGCCACCAGCCAGATGACCAGGGTGGAGGGCGCGAGCGTGAAGGTGTCGGCCCACGAGGACTCGGCCACCCAGCGGCCCGAGACCAGGGCGAGCAGCAGCAGCGCCACGCCGATCAGCGAGACCTCGCTGACCCGGCCGGGGCGCAGGACCCGCAGGTAGAAGCCCATCAGCAGGGCGATCGGGATCGTCATCGCGATGGAGAAGGTGCCCCACGGCGAGGCCGCGAGCGCGTTGACGATGACCAGGGCCAGCACGCCCAGCAGGATGATCATGATGGCGAAGGCGGCGAGCAGGGCCGCCGCTCCGCCGAACGGGCCGATCTCCTCGCGGGCCATCTGGCCCAGCGACCGGCCGTCCCGGCGCGTGGAGAAGAACAGCACCACCATGTCCTGGACCGCGCCCGCGAAGATGACGCCGACGATGATCCAGATCGTGCCCGGCAGATAGCCCATCTGCGCGGCCAGCACCGGCCCGACCAGCGGTCCGGCCCCGGCGATCGCGGCGAAGTGGTGGCCGAGCAGCACACGCCGGTCGGTGGGGTGGAAGTCGATGCCGTTGTCGAGGCGTTCGGCCGGGGTGGCCCTGGTCGCGTCGACCTTCAGCACCTTGTGGGCGATGAACTTCGAGTAGAAGCGGTAGCCGATCGCGTACGAGCCGAGGGCGGCCGCGACCATCCACGCTGCCGAGACCTCCTCGCCCCGGGACAGCGCGAGAACCGACCAGCCGGCGGCTCCGATCAGCGCGACGAGGCTCCAGACGACGATGGTTCGGACGTTCGCGGTACGCACAGCGCGGTCCTCCCGTCCATACGGAGACGGGAGGACCGTAGAGCAGGATGTGCGGTTGCGCTACACCGCGGTAGCGCTCCGCTGGGAGGGCCGCGAAGTGCCGTCCGGCGGCTGCGGCGCCGTCGTGGCTGGTCGCGCCCACGCGGCGGAGCCGCATATCGGCACAGACCGCGCCCCTTGGGTGTGCCTCAGTCCACGGGCCTTTTCAAGCGCGCCACGAACTTGTACCTGTCTCCCCGGTACACCGAGCGCACCCACTCCACCGGTCCGCCGTCGCGGTCCAGGGAGTGGCGGGAGAGCATCAGCATCGGCAGGCCGACGTCGGTGCCGAGGAGGCCGGCCTCGCGGGGGGTGGCCAGGGAGGTCTCGATGGTCTCCTCGGCCTCGGCGAGGTGGACGTCGTAGACCTCGGCCAACGCCGTGTAGAGGGACGTGTACTTGACCAGCGATCTGCGCAGGGCGGGGAAGCGCTTGGCGGAGAGGTGGGTGGTCTCGATGGCCATGGGCTCGCCGTTGGCCATGCGCAGGCGTTCGATGCGCAGCACCCGCCCGCCGGCCGTGATGTCGAGGAGCTCGGCGAGGCGGTCGTCGGCGGTGACGTAGCCGATGTCCAGCAGCTGCGAGGTGGGTTCGAGACCCTGGGCGCGCATGTCCTCGGTGTACGAGGTGAGTTGGAGGGCCTGCGAGACCTTCGGCTTGGCGACGAAGGTGCCCTTGCCCTGGATGCGCTCCAGCCGCCCCTCGACCACCAGCTCCTGAAGGGCCTGGCGCACGGTGGTGCGCGAGGTGTCGAACTCGGCGGCGAGCGTGCGCTCGGGCGGTACCGGCGTGCCCGGGGACTGCGTCTCCGTCATGTCGAGCAGGTGCTTCTTCAGGCGGTAGTACTTGGGCACGCGCGCGGTACGGACACTCGCCCCACCCTCGTTCTCCGCACTGCTGACGTCGGTGCTCATGCTCTGCCTTCCCGGCTCCGGACGCGGATCACGTCGTGATCCCTTCTGTATACCGTCGCCACCACTTCTGGTCTAGTCCACCGAGGTAAGTGGTCTAGCGGACGAGAGTACTCCGGCTGCGCGGTTTTCGCTGGCTTCTTACTTAAAGGTTCCTGCATATGTAGCTCGTATAACGGCTGGTCAGAGCCGTTCCAGCACTCTTGACAGGTGTATTGGCCTGGTCCAAGCTCCGGGTACTGGTCTACACCATTGGTCCAGGTCCCGGCTCCATGGGCGGGGGGTGTGGGCATCCCTGAGGAGGGTGGCGTGAAGCGCAAGCTGGCAGCCGCGATCGGTATCGCGGGCATGATGGTCTCCATCGCGGCGTGCGGGGGCGACGGCGGCGACGGCGGCTCGGACAAGAGCGGTGCGGACGCCAAGGAGCTGACGGTCTGGCTCACGGTCGACGCGCAGAACAACTGGCCGGAGCTGGTCAAGGCCGCCGACGCGGCGGTGACGAAGAAGCACCCCGGCATCAAGATCAACCACGAGTACTACGGCTGGCCCGACAAGAACGCCAAGCTCGACGCCGTCCTGGCCACCGACAAGGCCCCCGACGTGGTCGAGATGGGCAACACCGAGATGCTCGGCTACATGGTCAAGGGCGCCTTCGCCCCCCTCGACGCCGGACAGTTCGACAACTCCGCCGCCTGGCTCGACGGCCTCAAGGCCTCGGTCACCTACGAGGGCAAGACCTACGGCGTCCCCTACTACGCCGGCGGCCGCGTCGCCAACTGGCGCAAGGACGTCTTCGCCTCGGCCGGCGTCAAGTCCGCCCCGAAGACCTACGGCGAACTGACCTCCGCCCTGGACAAGGTCCAGAAGGAGGAGGGCGACAAGTTCAGCGCCTGGTACCAGCCCACCCGTGACTGGTACGCCGCCATGTCCTTCGTCTACGACGCCGGCGGCTCCATCGCCGTGGAGTCCGGCGGTCAGTGGAAGGGCAACCTCTCCTCGCCCGAGTCCGTCAAGGGCCTGAAGGAGTTCCAGAAGGTCGTCGACACCTACATGCACGGCGACAAGACCAAGGACGAGTCCGACCGCTACATCGTCTACGGCCAGGGCAAGTCCGGCATGATCTTCGCCCCCGCGTGGGAGGGCGCGACCGCCGCGGCCAAGGAGAACGACAAGACCGGCAAGCTCGAAGGCAACGTCGAGAACTTCGTGATGCCCGGCCCGTCCGGCAAGAACCTGCCCGTCTTCCTCGGCGGTTCCGACCTCGCCGTCCCGGTGAAGTCCGACGCCCAGGCCGTCGCCGCCGAGTGGATCAACGCCTTCACCGGCTCCTCCGGCCAGAAGGGCCTGATCGCCAAGGGCAACCTGCCCAACAACAAGACCGACCTCGCCACGCTCAAGAACGACCCGGCGACGGCGGTCCCGGCCACCGCGGCCGAGTCCAACTGGTTTGTGCCCATGGCGCCCGGCTGGGGCCAGGTCGAGAAGGCCCAGGTCCTCCAGACCATGCTCCAGTCCATCGGCACCGGCAAGAAGTCCGTCGAGGCCGCCGCGAAGGAAGCGGACGCCGCGATCGACAAGGTCATCAACACGAAGTGACGTGAGAACGGGGTCCCGCCGACAGCGGGGCCCTGCTTCTCGTACGGCCTGCCTCGTGCGGGTCTGCTTGCGTACGACCCGAGGGACCGCTGAGGAGCGCACGGATGAGTGCCGATACCACCACCCCCGCCAAGGTGCCGCCGCCGCGGCAGGCACCCCCACCACCACCCGTGGGGGAGAAGCCGTCCCCGGGACGGCCCTCCGCCGGAGCCGGCACGCCCTGGCTGCTGCTCGCCCCCTGTCTGGGCATCCTGGCGCTCGTCCTCGGCTATCCGCTGGTCCGCCTGGTCACCCTGTCCTTCCAGAAGTTCGGGCAGTCCCAGCTGTGGGGCTTCCAGCCGGCCGAGTCGGTCGGGTTCGACAACTTCACGAAGGTGCTGGGCGACAGCGAGTTCTGGGCCGTCGTCGTCCGCACCGTCGTCTTCGCGGCCGGCTGCGTGATCTTCACGATGGTCGCCGGCATGCTGATCGCGCTGCTGCTCCAGCGGGTCTCCGGCTGGGTGAAGATCCTCGTCAACATCGCGCTTGTGGCCAGCTGGGGCATGCCCATCATCGTCGCCACGACCGTCTTCAAATGGCTCTTCGACGCCGACTACGGCATCCTCAACGCGCTGCTCAGCAGGCTCCCGGGCGTGGAGATGATCGGCCACAACTGGTTCGCGAGCGGACCGCAGGGCCTGGCCGTGATCATGCTGCTGGTGGTCTGGGGCGCCGTGCCCTTCGTGGTCATCACCCTCAGCGCCGGCCTCACCCAGGTCCCCAAGGAAATGGAGGAGGCGGCCCGGCTCGACGGCGCGGGCGCCTGGGGCGTCTTCCGGTACGTCACCCTGCCCATCCTCAAGCCGATCATCGTGATGCTCACGACCTTGTCGGTCATCTGGGACATGGGCGTCTTCCCCCAGGTCTTCGTGATGCGCAACGGCCATCCGGAGGCCGAGTTCCAGCTGCTGACCACCTACTCCTACGACCGTGCCTTCGTCGTCAACGACTACGCGCAGGGCTCGGCGATCGCCCTGCTCACCGTGGTGCTGCTGCTCGGGGTGGTCGCCGTGTACATGCGGCAGATGCTGAAGATCGGAGACGTCGAATGAGTACGGTCACCGCCCCCCGCCGCAGGTCCAGGCTCGGCTGGAACCTCCTCGGCCTCCTCGTCTTCGTCACCGCCGGCTTCCCCGTCTACTGGATGCTGAACACGGCGTTCAAGCCGGCCGCGGACGCCATCGACCCGGACCCGAGCCTGCTGCCCACGGGCCTGACCCTGTCCAACTTCGGCCGGGCACTGGACATCGCGGACTTCTGGGGCCCGGTCGGCCGCAGCCTGATCGTGTCCCTCGCGGTGGTCGTGATCGGCATGGCCGTCGGCCTGCTGGCCGCGCTCGCCATCTCCCGGTTCGCCTTCCGCGGCCGCAAGATCGTGATCGTGGGCATCCTGGCCGTCCAGATGGTCCCGCTGGTCGCCATGATCATCCCGGTCTTCCTGCTGCTCAACGACCTGGGCCAGTACGACCGGCTGACCGGCCTGATCATCACCTACCTGACCTTCATCCTCCCCTTCACGGTGTGGACCCTGCGCGGCTTCATCGTCAACATCCCCAGGGAACTGGAGGAGGCGGCGATGGTCGACGGCTGCTCCCGCACCAGCGCCTTCATCCGGGTCGTCTTCCCCCTGCTCGCCCCGGGCATGGTCGCCACCTCGGTCTACGGCTTCATCCAGGCCTGGAACGAGTACCTCTACGCCCTCATGCTGCTCAGCCAGAAGAACCAGACCGCGACCGTCTGGCTCGGCAACTTCACCACCAAGCACGGCACCGAATACGCCCCGATGATGGCCGGATCCACGATGATGGCCGTGCCGATCGTGGTCCTCTTCCTCCTCGTCCAGCGCAAGATGGCCGCGGGTCTGACCGCAGGCGCCGTGAAGGGATAACGCCACCCGATGACGACTTTCGCCAGGGGAACCGCTGGATCCAATCCGGCAAAAGATGGCCTCACGCGCGACGCGCTGACGGTCCTCCAGCCCGGCTTCACCGGTACCACCGCCCCCGACTGGCTGCTGCGCCGCCTCGGCGAGGGCCTCGCCTCCGTCGGCCTGTTCGGCCGCAACATCGCCTCACCCGAACAACTCGCCGCCCTCACCGCACAGTTGCGCACCGAGCGCGCGGACGTCCTGGTCGCCATCGACGAGGAGGGCGGCGACGTGACGCGCCTGGAGGTGCGCACGGGCTCCAGCTTCCCCGGCAACAACGCGCTCGGCGCCGTGGACGACGTCTCGCTCACCCGCGAGGTGGCCGCGGAACTGGGCCGCCGCCTCGCGGCCTGCGGGGTCAACCTCAACTGGGCCCCGTCGGCGGACGTGAACTCCAACCCGTCCAACCCGGTCATCGGGGTCCGCTCCTTCGGTGCCGACCCCGACCTGGTCGCCCGGCACACCGCCGCCTATGTCACCGGCCTCCAGTCGGCCGGGGTCGCCGCCTGCACCAAGCACTTCCCCGGTCACGGCGACACCGCGGTCGACTCCCACCACGCCCTGCCGCGCATCGACGCCCGGGCCCCCGTCCTGTCGGCACGCGAACTCACCCCGTTCCGCGCGGCGATCGGCGCGGGCACCCGTGCCCTGATGACCGCCCACATCCTGGTCCCCGCCCTGGACCCGGACCACCCGGCCACCCTGTCCCGCCGCATCCTCACCGACCTGCTCCGCGGCGAACTCGGCTACGACGGCCTCATCGTCACCGACGGCATGGAGATGCGGGCCATCGCCGGCACCTACGGCATCGAACGCGGCAGCGTCCTCGCCCTCGCGGCCGGCGCCGACGCCATCTGTGTGGGCGGCGGCCTGGCGGACGACGAGACGGTACGCCGCCTGCGCGACGCCCTGGTCTCGGCCGTACGCTCCGGCGAACTCCCCGAGTCCCGCCTGGCGGACGCGGCGGAACGCGTCCGCTCCCTGGCCCGCTGGACCACGGCCGACGCCGCCGCCGACGGCCTCTCGGGCGAGGACATCGGCCTGCGCGCGGCCCGCCGTGCCCTCGGCATCACGGACGGCTCCACCGGCGGGGGCTCCTTCACCCCTCTCACCGAAGCCCCCTACGTCGCCGCCCTCACCCCCGTCGCCAACATCGCCGTCGGCGACGAGACGCCCTGGGGCGTCGCCGCCGAACTGGCCCGCCTCCTCCCCGGCACCGAGACCGGCAGCTACGCCGGCGACGACGCGGGAACGGCGGCCCTCACCGCGGCGGGCCCGCGCCGCATCGTCGCGGTCGTCCGCGACGAACACCGCCACTCCTGGATGGCCACAGCCCTCGACACCCTCCTCGCGGCCCGCCCCGACACGATCATCGTCGAGATGGGCCTCCCTCAGTCCACCCCCCGTGGCGCCCTCCACATTGCCACGCACGGCGCGGCCCGGGTGTGCGGCCGGGCGGCGGCGGAGGTCATCGCGGGGGTGTGACGGCAGGCGGTGACGCCACCGACGCCTCCGACGTCACCAGCGCCTCCGACGACACCCCTCATGACAAAGGTGCCGGTTCCCCTCCCCGGGGCAGCCGGCACCTTTGTCGTGAGCGGTGTCCGCGAGATCTCCTCAGATCCCCTGCCAGTCCGGCTTGTTGGCGTAGGTGTGGCGGAAGTAGTCGGCCAGCTTCAGCTTGGACGCGGCGGCCTCGTCGACCACGACCGTGGCGTGCGGGTGGAGTTGGAGGGCGGAGGCCGGGCACACCGCGGCGACCGGCCCCTCCACGGTCGCGGCGACCGCGTCGGCCTTGCCCTCGCCGGTCGCGAGGAGGACCAGGTGCCGTGCCTCCAGGATCGTGCCGATGCCCTGGGTGATCACGTGGTGGGGCACCTGCTCGATGTCACCGTCGAAGAAGCGCGCGTTGTCGACGCGGGTCTGCTGGGTCAACGTCTTGATCCGGGTCCGTGAGGCCAGCGAGGAACACGGCTCGTTGAACCCGATGTGCCCGTCGGTCCCGATCCCCAGCAGCTGGAGATCGACCCCGCCGGCCTCGGCGAGCGCGCTGTCGTACGCCCGGCACGCCCCCTGCACGTCCTCGGCCGTGCCGTCGGGCCCCATGAACGCGTCCATCCCGACCCCGAGCGGTTCCAGGACCTCGCGCCGCAGCACCGAACGGTAGGACTCCGGATGGTCGGCAGGCAGCCCCACATACTCGTCGAGCTGCGCGATCCGTGCCCGCGAGGCATCCACGGCACCGGAACGCACCGCCTCCGCCAGCGCCTCGTAGACGGGCAGCGGCGTCGAGCCGGTCGCCACACCGAGCAGGGCGTCGGGCTTGCGCCGGAGCAGCTGCGCCATGGCCTCGGCGATCAGCTCGCCACCCGACCTGGCATCCGGAACGATGACAACTTCCACGCTGGGCCTGCCGTTCTCAAGGGGCTGCACGGGGTGTGTGGTTTAGACCAATCCAGCCTCCAATCTAACAGAACCTCGCCCGGCCTCCCAGGTCTGCCGGGTGTCCCGGAGATGACCGGAAACCCTCGGCGAGGGCACCCCTCGCCCCGCGGTCCCTACGTCAGCGAACCCCCTGTCACATCCACCCAGCTCCCCGTCACCCACCGGCCCCCGTCCGACGCCAGGAACGCCACCACGTCGGCGACATCGGCCGTCTCGCCCACCGCGCCCAGGGCCGATATCCCCGCCGCCCACGCCCACGCGTCCTCGCTCGCATGCAGCAGGTCATGGGTGTTGTCGGTGGCGATGATGCCCGGCGCCACCGAGTTCACGGTGATCTTCCGGGAGCCCAGCACCTTGGACAGGTCACGGGAGAGGACGTCCAGCGCGCCCTTGGTCATCGCGTAGGCCATGTTGTTCGGCATCGCGGCGGTCCGGGCCAGTCCCGACGAGACGTTGATGACCCGGCCGCCGTCGCGCAGCCGTGTCATGCCGTGTTTGACCAGGAAGAACGGGGCCTTCACATTCACCGCGAAGACCGCGTCGTACTCCTTCTCGTCGATCTCGTCGATGGGCCGGGTGCTTCCGATCCCTGCGTTGTTCACCAGGATGTCCAGGCCGTCCGCGTGCCGGTCGAACTCCTCCCAGAGGGTCTCGGCGTCGCCCGGCAGCCCGAGTTCGACCCCGATCGTGAAGGCCGAGCCGCCCGCCGCCTCGATGACGGCCACCGTCTCCTTCGCCGCCGCCTCGTTCCTGCCGTAGTGCACCCCCACCCGCGCGCCGTCCCGCCCGAGCCGCTCGGCGATCCCTCGACCGATACCCCTGCTCGCCCCCGTGACCAGAGCCGTCCTGCCAGCAAGCACGCCCATGTCGGCGCCCCCTTTGCATTTTCCTAGTGGTCGCTACAGAAAGACCGTACAACAGGTCGCGGACATTTCTCTAGCACCCGCTATACAATTCACTCCATGGTGAGCAGCGAGGACCCGAAGGCGCAGGTCAGGACCGCACCCAAGCCCCGCGGCCGACCGCGCTCCTTCGACCGCGCCACAGCCCTGGAGAAGGCGCTCCTCGCCTTCTGGGAGCATGGCTACGAGGCCACGTCCGTCTCGGACCTCACACGCGTCATGGACATCGGCGCCCCGAGCCTCTACGCGGCCTTCGGCGACAAGCGCTCGCTGTTCGAGGAGGTCGTCCGGGAGTACGGCGTGAAGTACGGCTCCTTCGGCGACCGCGCCCTCGCCGAGGAGCCCACCGCCCGCGCCGCCGTCGAACGAACCCTGCGCGAGGCGGCCGTCGAGTACACCGACCCGGCCCACCCTTACGGCTGTCTCGTCGTCCACGCGGCCACCAACTGCTCGACCCCCGAGGTCGAACAGTCGCTGCGGGAGCGGCGCAACGCCAACATCGCCGCGTTCGAGAGCCGTATCAGGGTCGGCATCGCCGCCGGTGAACTGCCGGCCGGCGCCGACGCCACCGCCCTCGCCCGGCATGTCGGAGCGATCATTCAGGGCATGTCCCAACAGGCGCGCGACGGCGCGAGCCGCGAGGAGTTGGAGGCGCTCGCGGAAATTGCCATGGCCATCTGGCCCCGCACATGAACCCACACGCGTTAGGCTGCGTGGTGGATGCTAGGGCGTCCTAATAGGCGGAGCGCGACGGGAAAAGTCCCAACAACAAACAGCCTCCAACGCATGGACACACCGCAGTGGTCTAGTCCACAATCGTAAAGAGAACTGAAAACGTACAGACTTCCGTCCTCCCCGCACAGGAGGACGGACGAGGAACCGGAGCTCTCTGCCCTGACTGCCCCGGATCCTCATCCTCGGCCGACCGGGACCGCACACCCCGCGGCCGATGTTGCTCCGGGCTGCGGTGCCGGGAGGGTTGAGGGTCCCTCTCAGGCGCCGCGGCCCGCGGGTGTTTTTAGGACGTCCACATACCCCCAGGTACGCTCGCACCCGTGCCCTCCATGAACGAACTGGTCCGCCAGCACACCGCCCTCGACGACTCCGACCTCGAGTGGCTCCATCTGCTGGTCTCGGAGTGGCAGCTGCTCTCCGACCTCTCCTTCGCCGACCTGGTCCTGTGGGTCCCCACCCGCGACGGCACCCGCTATGTCTCCGTCGCCCAGATGCGGCCCAACACCGGCCCCACCTCCTACCAGGACGACATGGTCGGCCACCTGGTCCCGCGCGGCCGCCGCCCCATGCTGGACGCCGCGCTCGACGAGGGCCGGATCGTGCGCGAGGGTGACCCCGAGTGGCGCGAGGAGGTCCCGGTCCGCATCGAGTCGATTCCGGTGCGACGGGAGGGGCGCGTCCTCGGTGTCATCGCGCGCAACACCAACCTCCTGACCGTGCGCACCCCGAGCCGTCTGGAACTGACCTACCTGCAGAGCGCCTCGGACCTCGCGCAGATGATCGCGGCCGGCGCCTTCCCGTTCGCGAACCAGCAGGTCGACATGGACGCCTCGCCCCGCGTCGGCGACGGCCTGATCCGCCTCGACGCGGACGGCCTCGTCCAGTACGCCTCCCCGAACGCGCTCTCCGCCTACCACCGCCTCGGCCTCGCCGCCGACCTCGTCGGCCACCACCTCGGCGTCACCACCGCCGAACTCGCCCCCACCCACGGGCCGGTGGACGAGGCGCTCGCCAAGGTCGCCAGCGGCTGGGCGCCGCGTGAGTTCGAGATCGAGTCCAGCGAGGGAGTCATCCAGTTCAGGGCCATTCCGCTCAAGCCCAAGGGCACCCGCATCGGTTCGCTGGTCCTCCTGCGCGACGTCACGGAACTGCGCCGCCGCGAGCGCGAGTTGATCACCAAGGACGCGACCATCCGGGAGATCCACCACCGGGTGAAGAACAACCTCCAGACGGTGGCGGCCCTCCTCAGGCTCCAGGCCCGGCGTATCGAGTCCGACCGCGGCCGCGAAGCGCTGGAGGAGGCGGTACGGCGGGTCGGTTCGATCGCGATCGTGCACGAGACGCTGTCCCAGAACCTGGACGAGCGCGTCGAGTTCGACGAGATCGCCGACCGCGTCCTGGCGATGGTCGCCGAGATCTCCCCGGGCAAGGTCACCGGCCGGCGCACCGGCCGCTTCGGCATCCTGGACGCCGAGGTCGCCACGCCCCTGTCGATGGTGCTGACCGAGATCCTCCAGAACGCCCTGGAACACGGCTTCCGCGAGGGCGAGACCGGCACCGTCGAGGTCTCCGCCGTCCGCGGCGGCACCACCAAGGAGGGCCGCCTCCTGGTCACCGTCCAGGACAACGGCGTGGGCCTGCCCGAGGGATTCGACCCGCACACCGCGGGCAACCTCGGCCTCCAGATCGTACGGACGCTGGTGGAGGGCGAGTTGGGCGGCACGTTCGACATGGTCCCGGCACCGGAGGGAGGGACCCGGGTGATCCTGGACGTCCCGGTGCGCTCGCACCCATAGCAACTCGCCTACATGGCAACGCGCACACACAGCAAAGAGCCCCAGCCCGTTCAGGGGGCTGGGGCTCAACATGCTCGTTGCCGGCATTCGCCGCGCATCGGGGGTACTGCGCGCTGCGGCTCGGGGGCGGGAGAAGCGTACGCGGTGTACGCGCCGCCAAGCTCAGGCTTGGTGGGGTGGGTGTGTCAGGCGGAGGCCTGACGGGCCCGGTTGCGGGCGGCACGGCGCTTCATGGCGCGACGCTCGTCCTCGCTGAGACCACCCCAGACGCCGGAGTCCTGGCCGGACTCGAGCGCCCACTGCAGACACTGATCCATAACGGGGCAGCGACGGCAGACGGCCTTGGCTTCCTCGATCTGCAGCAGCGCAGGACCGGTGTTGCCGATGGGGAAGAAGAGCTCGGGGTCTTCCTCGCGGCAAACGGCGTTGTGACGCCAGTCCATGGCTGCTACCTCTCCTTGGTATTACATGCACGTTGCTTGTGAATGTGAACGCTTTCACGAATCCCTCAACAAGTGAAGGGCCGAACGCCGGACGCGCCAGCGTGGTCCTTGTGAATTGAAGAGGGGTTCCGGTGATCTTGTGGGGGCCGGTGTTGCGGGCCGCCCCGATCGCCACGTAGAGACTCGCAAACCTCAGCGGCGGATACAACCCCTTCTGGAAAGTTTTTTTTGATTCCTCGGTGTCGACTAGGTCACAGCCGTACTTCCATGGGGTGGATCCTGGCCTAAACGTTCGAGTGAAAGGACTTTAGCCCCTTCTGCTCACACAATCACACGCAGTGCACGGCGTACGCCTGTGAACGTCACGCTGGTACGCAGTCCTAGGTGGTCGCCGTCCATCTGGAGGGGGAGCGGCACCTTCGAATGCAAGGTGAACCGGTCCAGGTCGTGCAGTGATACCGCGTGCTTGCCGTGGGGGCCGCGCTCGGGGGACGAAGTGAGCAACTGGGTGCCATACCGGGCAACCGCGGTCGTCGTCATACGGCTGAGACCGAGTACGTCGAGGCCTTTATCGAACGAGGCCTTAGGCGACGCGTACATCGGGTGATTGCCCAGGAAGGTCCACGGAGAGGTGTTCGAGACTATGGAAAGGACCAGATCGGTCACAGGTTCCACGTCCGGCCGCTCCAGCGTGATCGTCCCGTGCCGGCGGTGCGCCTCGCCGAAGAACTGGCGCAGCGCCTGGCGGACGTAGAGCGCGTGGGTGGATTTCCTGCCGCGCTCGCGCTGCTGCTCCACCCGTCCGACCACACCGGCGTCGAAGCCCAGTCCCGCGTTGAAGGTGAACCAGCGCGCCGGTACGGCCTCGTCCTCCGTGCCCGGGGTGCCCGAGGCCAGGCCGAGTCCGACCGTCCGTTCACTGCCCTGGCGCAGGGCGTCCAGCAGGGCGCCGGTGGCCTCCACCGCGTCGTTGGGCAGGCCGAGGGCACGGGCGAAGACGTTGGTGGAGCCGCCGGGGACCACGGCCAGTCCGGGCAGCCGCCGGGGATCGGGGCCCGCGTGCAGGAGACCGTTGACGACCTCGTTGACGGTGCCGTCGCCGCCGAGGGCGACCACCAGATCGATGTCCGTGCTCTCGGCCGCCTGCCGGCCCAGGTCGCGCGCGTGGCCCCGGTACTCGGTGGTGACGGCCTCGAGTTTCATCTCGCTCGCGAGCGCGTGGATCAGTACATCGCGCGTACGTGCGCTTGTGGTGGTTGCCGCCGGATTGACCACGAGAAGTGCACGCATGAGTTGCAGGGTACCTACTGGGTGGTACCGGGCACAGGCCGAGGTAGGGATCACGTAAGACTTCGGTACGTGAACCTCGACACGGAGGTGTCGCTCAACCTCCTGGTGCACAGCCGCGTCTCCGGTGCCTGGCCGAGGGGGCGTCGCCGGGCGAGGGCTACGCTGCTGGGGTGAGCAGCGAGCAGACTCCCCCCACTCCCGATACCGCCGGTCCGCGCCCGCGGCGCCTGACGTACGCCGCCGCACTGGCCGGGCTCGAAGGGCTCGCGCTGGTCGCCGGCGGCGCTTGGATGCTCGTGGAGGGCTTCACCGGTGAGCCGGACGACCGGCGGTCGGCCGTCACCGGGGGCGTCACCCTGATCGTGCTCGCGCTGCTGCCGCTGCTCGCCGCGCGTGGGCTGCTGGGCCGGCGCAGCTGGAGCCGGGGGCCTGCCGTCATCACGCAGATCATGGCGCTGCCGGTGGCCTACAACCTGTTGCAGGCCGACAGCATGGCGATTCCGGCGGGGATCGCGCTCGCGGCGGTCGCGATCGCCTCCCTGGTCCTGCTGGTCAATCCGGCGACGACCCAGGCCCTGGGGATCCAGGGGCCCGGTCGTCCGCAGGAACCGAAGCGGTAGTCCCGCCGCCGGGGCAGTGGCCCGATGATCGGGCTACTCCTCCACCAGCAGTTTCTCCCGCAGCTGGGCCAGGGTGCGGGCCAGCAGGCGCGAGACGTGCATCTGCGAGATGCCGACCTCCTGCGCGATCTGCGACTGGGTCATGTTGCCGAAGAAGCGCAGCAACAGGATCCGCTTCTCACGCGGGGGCAGGTCCTCCAGGAGCGGCTTGAGCGACTCGCGGTACTCGACCCCCTCCAGCGCCTCGTCCTCCGCGCCGAGGGTGTCGGCGACCGCGGGGGACTCGTCGTCGGTGTCGGGGACGTCCAGGGACAGCGTGGAGTACGCGTTGGCGGACTCCAGGCCCTCCAGGACCTCCTCCTCCGAGATGGCCAGCTTCTCGGCCAGTTCGTGCACCGTGGGCGAGCGGCCGTGCTGCTGGGACAGCTCGGCCGTGGCCGTGGTCAGGGCCAGGCGCAGTTCCTGGAGGCGCCGCGGCACCCGCACCGCCCAGCCCTTGTCGCGGAAGTGCCGCTTGATCTCGCCGACGACCGTCGGGGTCGCGTACGTCGAGAACTCCACGCCGCGGTCCGGGTCGAAGCGGTCGACCGACTTGATCAGGCCGATGGTGGCGACCTGGGTGAGGTCGTCCAGCGGCTCGCCGCGGTTGCGGAAGCGGCGTGCGAGATGCTCCACGAGCGGCAGGTGCATCCGGACCAGTTGGTTGCGCAGCTCCGCGTACTCCGGGCTGCCCTCCTTCAGGGCGCGCAGCTCGATGAACTTGGCGCGCGCCCCGCTGCGGTCCTGAGGGTCGTGCCGTGTGACCTGCACACGCTGCGCGCCCGTCGCGTCGTGCTCGGAGTTTCGCTCGTGCTCGCTCATCGTCCCGCCCGTAGCCCTTCCCCGAGCCCTCGCCTCGGCTCGGACAGGGGTGACCCCGATCCGTCCGTCCAGAGGAGTGCTCTGCACGGCACCTTCCCGATCTCGCTGCCCGCCGTCCAGGAACTCCGCCGCCGTGGTGCCGGCGTCGTCCTCCGGATGCGGCCGGGCCTGTTCGGGGATGCCGTCGATGCCGTCCGCCATGCGTCGGGACGTGCTCGGACCGCCCGTGCCTTCGGCGGCCGGCAGCTCCCGTGTGCCGCGCTCTTCGTCCCGCACCGGCCCGTCCCCGTTCCTCACGCCGGCCCGGGTCCCGCGCCGCGCTGTTTGTAGAGGCTGATCGAAACGGTCTTGTCCTCGTCGACGGCCGACGAGACCTTGCCCGCGAGGGCCGACAGCACGGTCCAGGCGAAGGTGTCCCGTGCCGGAGCGTGACCGTCCGTAGTCGGAGCGGAGACGGTGACCTCCAGCGAGTCGTCGACGAGACGGAACACGCAGCTGAGTACGGAGCCCGGCACGGCCTGCTGAAGCAGGATCGCGCAGGCCTCGTCCACCGCGATGCGCAGATCCTCGATCTCGTCGAGGGTGAAGTCCAAACGGGCCGCGAGACCGGCCGTGGCCGTACGCAGCACCGACAGGTAGGCACCCGCAGCCGGCAGCCGGACTTCCACGAAGTCCTGGGTCGCGGGCTCGCCTGCGATCTGGGACACCCTCACCTCCAAGGTGGTACAAGCTTTTCGGGGCCGAGGGTCGCCCCCCGGGGTAACGCGATACGTGGTTCAGCGGTGACGCTACCGCGCTCTGAACTTTCCTGTCCCCGGGACCCCAACCCCTTGCTGTCACTCATAGTAAACACACGGATACGCTCCGTGGCTAGGGGGTCTGCGGGCCCAATTGGGAAGAGCGCGCGCCGGGTTGACGTACCCAGGCGTCGGGCTGTCGAACCGTCCGGATCCGTGGTCGTCTCCGGGCCTACAGGGTCACACAGAACGGGCTCACACGAGGACGTGGTCGACGAAACACCAGCGCCACGCCTCGCCGGGCTCGAAAGTCCGCATGATTTCGTGACCGGAGTCCTTGTAGTGCTCCGTGGCGTGACGCCCCGGAGAGGAGTCGCAGCAGCCGACGTGGCCGCAGGTGAGGCACAGCCGCAGTTGTACCGGGTGGTGTCCGTCCGCCAGACACTCGAGACAGGTCTCGCTGAGCGGTTCCGGTTCCGGGTGCGGCAGCGCGTCGGCGTGCGTGCACTGTTTCATGATTGCCAGATTACGACGGGTGTGCGGGCGGCGCGGACAAAAGGCCGCGGGCACGCGACGAGGAACGAGGGCGGGCGAGGACCATGGACGTGATGCCACTGCTGTTGCTGGTGGCGGGCAGCGCGGTGATCGCCGCGGCCGCGCGGCGGACGCCCGTGCCGGCGCCGCTGCTGCTGGTCACGGCGGGACTCGTGATCAGTTACATCCCCGGGGTCCCCGACTACACCCTCGACCCCCATGTCGTACTGCCGCTGCTCCTGCCCCCGCTGCTGTACACGGCCGCCACCGACAGCTCCTACCTCGACCTGCGCGCGCAACTGCGGCCGGTGGCGCTGCTGTCGGTCGGATACGTCCTCTTCGCGACTCTGGCCGTCGGCTGGGCCGCCTATCTGATCGTGCCGGACCTGCCGCTGACCGCGGCGCTGGTGCTGGGCGCGGTGGTGGCGCCGCCGGACGCGGTCGCGGCCACGGCGGTCGCCCGCCGGGTGGGGCTGCCCTCCCGGATCACCACGATCCTCCAGGGCGAGTCCCTGGTGAACGACGCCACCGCGATCACCGCCTACCGGGTGGCCGTGGCGGCGGCCGTCGGCGAGGGCGCCACCTGGGCGGGCGGGATCGGCGAGTTCCTGCTCGCCGCGGTCGGCGGCATCGGGTTCGGGCTGGTGCTGATGGTGCCGCTGCACTGGCTGCGCACCCACCTCAAGGAGGCGCTGTTGCAGAACACGCTCTCCCTGCTCATCCCGTTCGTCGCGTACGCGGCCGCCGAGCAGGTGCACGCCTCCGGTGTCCTCGCGGTCGTCACCGTCGCGCTCTACCTCGGACACCGCGCGTGGGAGGTCGACTTCGCGACCCGCCTCCAGGAGGAGGCCGTGTGGAAGATGGTCGCCTTCGTCCTGGAGTCCGCGGTGTTCGCACTGATCGGACTGCAACTCCCGGTGATCCTCAAGGGCCTCGGCGAGTACGAGGGCGGCCGTGCCGCCCTGTACGCGGTCGCCGTCTTCCTGGTGGTGGTCGCGTCCCGGTTCGTGTGGGTGTACCCGGCGACCTTCCTGCCGCGTCTGCTGTCGGCGCGGATCCGGGAGCGCGAGGTGAATCCGACCTGGAAGGGGCCGTTCGTCATCGCCTGGGCCGGGATGCGGGGCGTGGTGTCCCTGGCCATCGCCTTCTCCATCCCGCTGACCACGCACGGCGAAGGACCCTTCCCCGAGCGCAATCTCATCCTGTTCCTGACCTTCACCACGGTCATCGGGACGCTGGTCCTCCAGGGCCTGACCCTGCCCCCGCTGATCCGCGTCCTGAAACTTCCCGGCCGCGACGCGCAGGCCGAGACGCTCGCCGAGGCCAACGCCCAGGCCCAGGCCTCCCGGGCCGCCGAACGCCGTCTGGACGACCTCCTCTCCGACGAGCACAACGTGCTCCCGCCCCCGCTGGCCGACCGCCTGCGCAGCGTCCTGGAGCGTCGCCGCAACGCCGTCTGGGAGCGCCTCGGCCAGGTCAACCCCCTCACCGGCGAGACCGTCGACGACACCTACCGCCGGCTGTCCCGCGAGATGATCAGCGCCGAGCGCACCGTCTTCGTCAAGCTCCGCGACGGCCGCTACATCGACGACGAGATGCTGCGCACCCTGCTGCGCAGGCTGGACCTGGAGGAGGCGGCGGCTTACCGGGAGGCGACCCGGTGAGGTGCCCGGGGCTCAGGGGAAGGGGCGGCCGGTGACGACGGCCGCGATCGTCGTCCCGCGCGCGAAGGCGCCCTCCTCCACCAGGGTGACAAGTCCGTACAGCAACTTGGCGACATAGAGCCGTTCGACGGGCAGGCCATGGCGGCTTTCGAAGTCGCGGGCGAAGGCGTCGAGTTCGGGGGGAGTACGGGCGTACCCCCCGAAGTGGAAGCGGTCGTCGAGGGACCAGGTGCCGCGGGGGCCGCCGAAGGCCTCCTCCTGGAGGGCCCGTATCTCCGCGTCGAGGAAGCCGCCCTTCAGGACGGGGACGCCGAGGGCGCGCTGGTCGGGGGCGAGTCCGGCGGCCAGGCCCGCGAGGGTGCCGCCGGTGCCGCAGGCGATCGCCACGACGTCGGCCCGCCCGGCCAGTTCCTCACCGAGCGCGCGGCATCCCCGTACGGCGAGCACGTTGCTGCCGCCCTCCGGGACGACGTACGCGTCCTCGGCGCGCGCCGCGCGCAACAGGGCGGCCAGGGTCTGCGGCTCGGTCTTGCAGCGATACGTCGATCTGTCGACGAAGTGCAGACGCATGCCGTCGGCCGCGCACCGGGCCAGGGAGGGATTGAGTGGGCGGTCGGCCAGTTCGTCGCCGCGAACGACCCCGACCGTGGACAGGCCGAGGAGACGGCCCGCGGCGGCCGTGGCGCGCAGATGGTTGGAGTACGCGCCGCCGAAGGTGACGACGGTACGGCCGGCCGCCGCGGTGAGGTTCGGCGCGAGTTTGCGCCACTTGTTGCCGACGAGCTCCGGGTGGATCAGGTCGTCCCGCTTGAGGAGGAGGCGAATGCCGTGCCCGGCGAAGCGGGGATCCGACACCTCCCGCAAGGGGGAGGGGAGTCGGGGCCGCAGGGCGTCGAGGCTGGTCACGGCTCCATTGTCCCCGCCGGCGCCCCGCACCCGTGCGGGCTCACTTCAGCCGGTCCCGGATGCGCCCCCGCATCGACGCCATCGTGAAGCCCCGCGGGTCCACCTTGCCCGGCTGCCACTCCAGGTGGCCGATGACCGACCGCTCCGTCCACCCGTGGCGCCTGCACACCGCCGCCGCGGCCTTCTCGATCGCCTCCAGCTGGACGGCCGGCCAGGGATCCTGGCCGTCGCCGAGGTTCTCGCACTCGAAGCCGTAGAAATGCCGGTTGCCGTCGGTGTTGGACTCGTTGTCGTGCGGCAGCGCCTTCTCGGCGATCACCGCGCGCAGGACGTCGTCGTCGCCGAGCCCCGCGTGGTTGGCGCGGCCGTAGCCGACGAGGTGGACCCTGCCGTCCTTGGTGATGACGCCGTGGCACAGCGGCCCCGGCAGGCTCGCGTAGCCGTCCCGGCAGAGCTTGACCGTGTGGGCACTGCCCTTGGTCACCGTGTGATGGATCATCACGCCGTGGACCGGGCCCCACGGGCCCTTGTGGTTGCGGTTGTGATGCTCCCAGTCACCGACCTCGACGACGGTGAGACCCTCCGCCTTCAGGGCGGCCAGGAAACTGCCCGCGGACATGGGTGAGGCCATGGGTGAGGCCATGACCGCCTCCTTCGCGCTGCGCGTCGGCCGCCGTGCGCGGCCGTCTCGTACCGCTGCTTGTACCGGAGGGGGCCGATCCGGACTACTCCTTCGCACGGCGTGCGAGCCGATCCGGACAATGTCCTTCCGTTCGGGACGGGTGTCGGGGACGGGTGTGGGGACGTCGGGGACGGGTGTGGGGACGGGTGTCGGGGTTCGACGGAAATCGCTCATGTGCCCCAGCTGGTGGTGATCCAATCCCGCTCTTTCGTGTAATAGCACCGGCACGTCCGGACTGGAAGGCTTGCCCGTGCACATCGATGCGCGGCGCACATCAGCGCCCCGCGCGACCGGGAGGGCAATTCTTTATGTCGGTAGGCGAAGAGGTCCGCAGCGAGCAGGAACGGCCGCAGCAGAGTCTCGGCACGGCGGCCGCGCGGAACCTGGCCACCACCACCAAGTCCGCACCTCAGATGCAGGAGATCAGCTCCCGCTGGCTGCTCCGCATGCTGCCCTGGGTGAACGTGCAGGGCGGTACGTACCGGGTCAACCGGCGACTGTCCTACGCGGTCGGGGACGGCCGGGTGACGTTCGTGAAGACCGGCGACCGCGTGGAGGTGATCCCCGCCGAACTGTGCGAACTGCCCGCACTGCGGTCGTACGAGGACGAGGAGGTGCTCACCGAGCTCGCCCGGCGCTGCGAGCAGCGTGAGTTCGGCCCCGGTGACGTGATCGCCGAGTTCGGCAGCCCGACCGACGAGGTCCTCCTGCTGGCGCACGGCAGGGTGGAGAAGCTCGGCACCGGCCCGTACGGGGAGGACGAGTCCCTCGGGGTCCTCGCCGACGGCGCGTACCTGGGCGAGCGGGCGCTGCTCGACGCCGACGCCATCTGGGAGTACACGGCCCGGGCGATCACCGCCTGCACGGTCCTCGTCCTGCCCCGGAACTCCGTCGAGCAGGTCGCGGAGCGCACCGAGAGCCTGAGCGAGCACCTCCAGGAGCAGCGCGCCATCCCCTCGCAGCGCACCAACAAGTACGGCGAGAAGGAGATCGACCTCGCGGCGGGCCACGACGGCGAGCCGGACATCCCGCACACCTTCGTCGACTACGAGGGCAGGCCCCGCGAGTACGAGCTGAGCATCGCCCAGACCGTGCTGCGCATCCACTCCCGCGTGGCCGACCTCTACAACCAGCCGATGAACCAGACCGAGCAGCAGATCCGGCTGACGGTCGAGGCCCTGAAGGAGCGCCAGGAGCACGAGCTCGTCAACAACCGCGAGTTCGGGCTGCTCAACAACTGCGAGTACGACCAGCGGCTCCAGCCGCACGACGGCGTGCCCAGCCCCGACGACCTGGACGAGCTGCTCAGCCGGCGGCGCGGCACCAAGCTGCTGCTCGCCCACCCGCGCGCGATCTCCGCGATCGGCCGCGAGCTCAACAAGCGCGGACTGGTCCCGGAGAGCATCGAGGTGGCCGGCAACCGCATCCCCACCTGGCGCGGTGTGCCGATCTACCCGTGCAACAAGATCCCGGTCACCGAGGCCCGTACGACCTCGATCATCGCGATGCGTACCGGCGAGGCCGAGCAGGGTGTCATCGGTCTTCAGCAGGCCGGTATCCCGGACGAGATCGAGCCGAGCCTGTCCGTGCGCTTCATGGGCATCAATGAGCAGGCGATCATCAAGTACCTGGTGACGGCCTACTACTCGGCGGCGGTGCTCGTGCCGGACGCGCTCGGCGTCCTGGAGAACGTCGAGATCGGCCGCTGGAGGTGACGTTTCCGCACCTGAAGGCCGTGTCCGCGCCCTTCGGGGCGGGTACACCCCGGTCGTACGCGCCCGGCCGCGGCGCGGACGCGACCGACCGCGGACTCTCCGAGGGGGATCCCATGGCCGACTGCATGGGGGAGACGAAGCAGCGCTCCACCGCCGGGCCGCCCGGGCCCGACGGGGACGAGGCGGCCGAGATCCTGGAGCGCACCCGGGCGTCGGTCGACCCCGAGCTGCGCTCCGCGATCGATTCGCTGCCCGCCTCCATGCGCCGGGTCGCGCGCTACCACTTCGGCTGGGAGCACGCGGACGGCACACCGGCGGCCGGCAACGCGGGCAAGGCGATCCGCCCCGCTCTCGTGCTCACCGCGGCCGCCGCGCTCGGCGGACCCGAGGCGCGGGCGGCGGCGGTCCCGGCGGCCGCGGCGGTGGAACTGGTCCACAACTTCACGTTGTTGCACGACGACGTGATGGACCGGGACGCCACCCGGCGGCACCGGCCGACGGCGTGGACCGTGTTCGGCGACGCCGACGCGATCCTCGCCGGAGACGCCCTTCAGGCGCTGGCCCTCAGGCTGCTCGCCGAGGACCCGCATCCGGCGTCCGCGCAGGCCGCCGCCCGGCTCGCCGACTGTGTCGTCGAGCTGTGCGCCGGGCAGCACGCGGACACGGCCATGGAGCGGCTCGGACCGCGGGACGTCACCCTCGACGAGGTGCTCGCCATGGCCGAGGCCAAGACCGGTGCGCTGCTCGGGTGCGCGTGTGCCCTCGGCGCGCTGTACGCGGATGCCGTGCGGGAGGACGTCGAGGCGCTGGACGCGTTCGGCCGGGAGGCCGGGCTCGCCTTCCAGCTCATCGACGACGTGATCGGCATATGGGGCGACCCGCGCAGCACCGGCAAGCCGGCCGGCGCGGACCTCGCCGCCCGCAAGAAGTCGCTTCCGGTGGTCGCGGCGCTCGCCTCGGGCACCCCGGCGGCCGCGGAACTGGCCGAACTGTACGAGGCGCCGTACGCGGAGGCGGACCTGGAGCGGACCACGCTGGCGGTGGACCGGGCCGGGGGCGGGAGTGGGCGCAGGGCCAGGCCGCCGACCGGATGGCCCGCGCGATGCACGAACTGTCCCGCGCGGTCGGCGATCCGGAGGCGGCGGGGGGTCTGCTCTCCCTGGCCGAGTTCGTGACGCGGCGCAGCAGTTGAGCCGAGGCACCCGCCGAGGGGGGAGGGTGCCTCCGTAACCCGGGTGTTCCCGCAGTGCGGCTCCTGACTCCGCACGGCGGGAACACCCGGCAGGCAGGTCCCGCACATCCCCACGGTGTGCGGGCCCTGCCTTCTTTCTTTCGAGGTGTCCACTCTTCCGACCGGTCCCGTAATAGGGTCAACTCCCGTGTCATCAGTGGCTGTTGGGGACAAGGGGCGGGACATGGGTGTGGCGATACGTACGGCGGGCGCGGCGGACCGGGAGCTGGTCGTCCGGCTGCTGGACACGGCGTTCCAGGACGATCCGGTCAGCGGCTGGGTGTTCCCGGAGGCGGAGCACCGTCGGCGGAAGCACCCCGCACTGATGGCCGCGTTCACCGACATCGTGCTGGCCGCGGGCCGGATCGACCTCACCGAGGACGGCAGCGCCTGCGCGCTGTGGCTGTCCGTGCCCGCGGGGCATGACGAGGACGAGGACGGCCCGGCCCAGGTGCGGGCGGCCGTCGACCCGGAGAACGAGCGGGTCGAGATGGTCGGCACCCTCACGGCCGGGATCCATCCCGCCGACCGGGCCCACGAGTACCTCTGGATGATCGGCGTGGCACCCGAGCACCAGGGCGAGGGCCTCGGCACCGCGCTCATCGCCACGGTCCTCGACCGCTGCGACCGCGAGGGCCTGCCGGCCTATCTGGAGGCGAGCAGCGCCCGCAGCCGCGCCCTGTACGAGCGGCTCGGCTACGAGATCCTCGACCGCCCCCTCGACCTGCCGGACGGCCCTCAGATGTGGCCGATGTGGCGCGAGCCCAAGAGCTGACCGGGACCCGGCGCCGGGACAGGCGGGAAGGGGCAGGCGGGAAGAGGCGGGCGGGAAGGTGACGACAGACCCTAGGGAGCCTCCGGTACGACCGTCGCCACGATCCGCTCGACCAGGCCCTCGGGCACGCTGACCCCGGGCAGTACGCCGTCCAGGACGTCCGGCAGGGTCAGGTGTTCCAGGAGCAGGCCGAGCACCGCGAGGTAGAGCACGGTGACGGTCTCGTCGCCGCCGGGCAGCCCGGCGGCGCGGTGGAACTCGATGCCCTCCTCCAGGTCCCCGCGCACCGATTTGGTGTAGGAGGCGCGCAGTTCGGGGCGGCGGGTGGCTTCGAGGCGGAGCTCCAGCAGGGCCAGATAGCCGGTGCGGTCGCGGGTCGCGCGGGCCATCAGGTCGTGCATGAAGGCGGTGACCAGGGAGCGGTCCTTCGGTCGCGTCATCAGATCGGCCACGACCTCGGGGTCGGGCGCGAGCCGTACATGAAGCCGGGTGTCGATCTGCCGCAGCAGGTCGTCCCGGCCGGTGAAGTAGTTGGAGGCCGTGCCCACCGGCACCCCCGCCTCGGTGTCCACCGCGCGGAACGTCAGCCCGCGCGCCCCCTCGCGCGCGAGCACCTCGACACCCGCGTCGACGAGCGCGGCCCGGCGCTCCGGATTGCTGACCATGCGGAATCTGCCCTCCCAGTTGCGTCCTGTTCCGAAAATACCCTTGCAACCACTACAAGTGAAGCACTACAACTACAGTGGTTCACGCGGAACGCAGCCTACGGAAAGAGGCCCGGCTTGCGAAAGCTCACCTACTTCATCGCCTGTTCGATCGACGGCTTCATCGGGGACGAGAGCGGCGACGCGTCGTTCATGTACCCCTTCGTGGACGAGGAGTTCTTCGACTTCCTCAAGACCGAGTACCCGGAGACCATGAGCACCGACGGCCGCCGGGCCCTCGGCCTCGACGACCTGGAGAACCAGAAGTTCGACACCGTCATCCAGGGCCGGGCCAGCTACGACGTGGGCCTGAGGGAGGGCATGACCAGCCCCTACGCCCATATGCGCGAGTACGTCGCCTCGCGCACCCTGAAGGAGTCGCCCGACCCGCACGTCGAGATCGTCGCCGAGGACGTGGCCGCCAAGGTGCGCGCGCTCAAGGCGGAGGAGAGCGGGCTCGGCATCTACCTGTGCGGCGGCTCGGTGCTCGCGGGCGAACTGCTCGACGAGGTCGACGAGCTCGTCATCAAGACCTACCCCGTGGTCATCGGCACCGGCATGCCCATGTTCGGGTCCGGCTTCGCGGTCGAGGAGTTCACCCTCGACGACGTACGCGTCTTCAAGAACGGCGTCGTGGTGAGGACGTACAGCAGGAAGCGGTGACAGCGGGGCGGCGCCGACGCCCCGTTCGCCCTACTCTGAAGGCATGGACAGCGACAAACATGCCTGTCCCGCCTGCGGACAGCCTGTCGAAACGGTCGTCCGGCGTCACAAGACGCTGGGCGCGTGGGTGCCGGTGTGGGTGGCCGGCCCGTGCCACAACCCCCGGTGCGAGGCGTACGCCGAAGAGGGCGCCGAGCCCGAACCCCAGAAGAAGTACGGCAGAGCGGCGGCCCGGAAGCCCGCCGCGAAGAAACCCTGAGAAAAGTTCCCTAGTGGTGTCGAGCATCCAGGACCGGCTCCGACGTCCCCTGTGAAAGCCCCCGGACAAGGGGCACGACCCGAGGCAACGAAGGAGCGGAACAATGGCGAAGTACCTGGTCATGGTGCAGGGCACGCAGGCGGACTACGAGGCGATGGGCGGCAAGGCGTCCCCCGGCTCCCCGGCCTGGAACCAAGAGGGGCTCCAGGCGATGTTCGCCTACATGAGCGCGATCAACGACGACCTGGCCGAGTCCGGCGAGCTCGTCGACGGACAGGGCCTGGCGGAGCCGGCGCAGACCCGGACGGTCACCCTCGGCAAGGACGGCAAGGCCGTGATCACCGACGGGCCGTACAGCGAGACCAAGGAGCTGATGGCGGGCTACTGGGTGCTGGACTGCGCGAGCCTGGAGCGGGTCACCGAGATCGCCGAGCGCGTCGCCCGCTGCCCCCAGCCCGACGGCGCCCCCGACTACCCGGTGGTGATCCGGCCCATCATGGAGGGCGCCGGAGACATCGGCTGACACCGTGCGAGGCGCCACCGACGCGATCGAGGACCTGCTGCGCCACCACGCGCCGCAGGTCCTCGGCGCGCTCGTCAGGCGGTACGGCCATTTCGACGCCGCCGAGGACGCCGTACAGGAGGCGCTGCTCGCCGCGGCCCGGCAGTGGCCCTCGGAGGGGCTGCCGGAGAACCCGCGCGGGTGGCTGATCCGGGTCGCCTCGCGGCGGCTGACGGACACGCTCAGGGCGGAGGAGGCGCGGCGGGCGCGGGAGGAGCGGGTGGCGGCGCTGACGCCTCGCGACGCGTTCGTCACTACGGGCGACCGGGCGCCGCGGGAGGACGACACCCTCTCGCTCCTCTTCCTGTGCTGCCATCCCGACCTGACCGCGTCCGCGCAGATCGCGCTCACCCTGCGCGCGGTCGGCGGTCTGACCACGGCGGAGATCGCCCGCGCGCACCTGGTGCCCGAGGCGACCATGGCGCAGCGGATCAGCCGCGCCAAGCAGAAGGTGCGCGGGGTGCGCTTCGGGCGCCCCGAGGACTGGGGCCGGCGGCTGCCCGCCGTCCTGCACACCCTCTACCTGATCTTCAACGAGGGCCATACGGCGACCTCCGGCCCCAGCCTCCAGCGGCGCGACCTGGCCCGCGAGGCGATCCGGCTGACCCGCGAGGTGCACCGGCTGCTCCCCGACGACGGCGAGGTGGCCGGGCTGCTCGCCCTGATGCTGCTCACCGACGCCCGCCGGGACGCCCGCACCGGGGAGCACGGCGAGCTGATCCCGCTCGACGAACAGGACCGCGGCCGCTGGGACAAGGCCGCGATCGAGGAGGGCGTCGTACTGGTCACCCGGGCCCTCGGCAGCGGTCCCGCGGGCCCCTACCAGCTGCGGGCCGCCATCACCGCCGTGCACGACGAGGCCCCGTCCGCCGAGGCCACGGACTGGCACGAGATCCTCGGCCTCTACGACGTCCTGGTCCGCCTGCTGCCCGGCCCCGTCGAGCGGCTGGGCCGCGCGGTCGCCGTCGCCATGGTCCACGGACCCAGGGCCGGGCTCGCCGAACTCGACGTGCTGGAGGACGAGTTGAGCGCGGGGCACCGGCTGGACGCGGTCCGCGGGCATCTGCTGGAGCGCGCCGGTGCGTACGAAGAGGCCCGCGCCGCCTACGAGTCGGCGGCCGGCAAGACCCTCAGCGCGCCGGAGCAGCGGTATCTGCGGGCGCGGGCGACACGGTTGAAGGACTGAAGGACTGAAGGACTGAAGGTCTGAAGGACTGGGGGACATGGGCTGGGAGCGGCGCCGGTTGTGGCGGTGGGTCGTCGTGGTGTGGGTGGTCCTGGTGGCCGTGGCGGGCGGAGTCACCCTGTGGCTCGACGGCTCGGTCGAGCCGCCGGGGCCGTACCGGTGGGAGGAGGCGCACCCCTCGGAGCCGCGGCTTCCCGACGGGTGGGAGACCCTGTGCCCGAGCCTCATGCCCGAGGAGAACGCCGACGGGTCCGGCATCTGCGCCTACAGCGTCATCCGCTAGCCGGCCGGCCCGTCTCCGGGTCCCGGCCCGTCAGGCAGTACAGGCCGCCCGCCGGATCACGCATCACCGTCCAGTTGGAGCCGACGGCCACCGCCGTGGCGCCCAGCCGCTCGTGCTCGGCGCGGGTCGCCTCGATGTCGGCGCAGGCCAGGTCGAGGTGGGCGGAGGCCGGGCGCTCCTCGCCGAGCCGTTGCAGCAGGAGGCGGATCGGCAGCCCGGGCGGCGGCGCGAGCACGTGGAACTCGGGGAGCGAACCGGGGCGGGACTCCCAGTCGGGCAGCAGTCCGCTCCAGAAGGCGACTTCGGCGTCGTAGGACGACGGCGGGACGTCGAGGCACACCTGGTCGAGGCGGCTGCCGCGCACCACCGGCGGCCGGACCGACCCGCCGTGCCACCGCACCGCGCAGAACGGCAGGCCGGCGGGGGAGCGCAGCACCACCAGGGTGTCCTCGTCGCTCAGCGTCCTGGCCCCGAGCCGCAGCGCCGACGCCACGAACCGGGGCAGGTCGGCCACACCGAGGTCGAGATGCGCGCCGCCCTCGCCGTCGAGAAGCCCCTGGACCCGGACGCAGGCGTCGGCCCCGTCCGGCAGCAGGGTGACGAACTCCTGGCGTTCGCCCCGTCGCTCGGACAGCCGGGTGTCCGTGACCACGGTCCAGAAGTCGCAGGCCCGGCCGAACCGTTCGTAGGGACGGTCGATGAAGGCGTCGGTCCACAGCGCGGTTCGGCTCATGGCGGTGATCGTAGAGCGGAGGAGCCCGGGAGGCCCGCGGATTTCAGGACCGCTGCATGAACCGCAGCATGTTCCCGGCGGGGTCCCGGAAGGCGCAGTCCCGTACGCCGTACGGCATGTCCGTCGGCTCCTGGATGACCTCGGCGCCGGCCTCCCGGACGCGGGCGAAGAGGGCGTCGACGTCGTCGGTGCTGAAGTTGACCCCGCGCAGCAGGCCCTTGGCCAGCAGCTGGGCCAGCGCCTCCCGGTCGGCGGGCGAGGTGTCCGGGTCCGCCGCGGGCGGCTCCAGCACGATCTCCACGTCCGGTTGCAGCGGCGAGCCGACGGTGACCCAGCGCATCCCCTCGAACCCGACATCGCCCCGCACCTGAAGACCCAGCACGTCCCGGTAGAAGGCGATCGCCTTGTCGTGGTCGTCGACGGCGATGAAGCAATGATGCAGTTTCACGTCCATACGCTCACGCTAGGCGCCCCGGCCCGGTCGCGCAGCGCGTCTGGGCCGGGTGTACTTGCGGGCCACGCAGGGTGGGATCGTGGCGCTCGCCTCGTGGGAGCGGGACTTGTACGCGCTCGGGGTCTCGCCGACGAGTTCGGTGAAGCGGGAGCTGAAGGAGCCGAGGGAGGTGCAGCCGACGGCCATGCAGACCTCCGTCACGGAGAGGTCGCCGCGGCGCAGCAGGGCCTTGGCGCGCTCGACACGCCGGGTCATCAGATAGCCGTACGGCGTCTCGCCGAACGCCTCGCGGAAGCTGCGCTGGAAATGGCCGGGTGACATCAGCGCGGTGCGCGCGAGGGCGGTGACGTCGAGCGGCTCGGTGTACTCGCGGTCCATCCGGTCGCGCGCCTGACGGAGCCGGACCAGGTCGTCGAGGTTCACACGGGTCAGCATCGCACGCGTCCCCTTCACTCGTGTGCGTGTTTCCTGGGACAGCCTTTGCCCCGGGTTCGCCTCGACGTGGCCTGCGCTTGTTTGCATGGGGGAATGGACCACATCACGTTGCTCGTGGCGGTCGTCATCGTCACGGCGCTGGCCTTCGACTTCACCAACGGATTCCACGACACGGCGAACGCGATGGCCACCTCCATCGCCACCGGCGCCCTCAAACCGAGAACAGCGGTGATCATCAGCGGTGTGCTGAACGTCGTCGGCGCCTTCCTGTCCACCGAGGTCGCCAAGACGATCTCCGGCGGCATCGTGGACGACACCCTGGTCACCCCCGGCATGATCTTCGCCGGACTGGTCGGGGCCATCCTGTGGAACCTGATGACCTGGCTGGTCGGACTGCCGTCGAGCTCCTCGCACGCGCTGTTCGGCGGGCTGATCGGAGCGGTGTGGGTCGGTGCGGGCTCGCACGGCGTGCACTTCGACAAGGTGGTCGAGAAGGTACTGGTCCCGGCGGTGGCCTCACCGGTCGTGGCCGGGGTGGCGGCACTGCTCGCCACCTACCTCGCCTACAAGCTCACCGCCCGCGCCCGCGAGAAGTCGGTGACCAAGGGCTTCCGGATCGGCCAGATCGCCTCCGCCTCCCTGGTCTCCCTCGCGCACGGCACGAACGACGCGCAGAAGACCATGGGCGTCATCACGCTGACCCTCATCTCGGCCGGCGCGCTCGGCCACGACGCCGGCCCGCCGGTGTGGGTGATCGCGTCCGCGGGCCTGGCCATCGGCCTGGGCACCTACCTGGGCGGCTGGCGGATCATCCGCACCATGGGCAAGGGCCTCACCGAGATCCAGTCGCCGCAGGGCTTCGCCGCCGAGACCGCCTCCACCACCGTCATCCTGACCTCCGCCCACCTCGGCTTCGCCCTGTCCACCACCCAGGTCGCCTCGGGCAGCATCCTCGGCGCGGGCCTCGGCCGGCGCCTGGCGGAGGTCCGCTGGGGCATCGCGGGCAAGATGGTCGTCGCCTGGCTGATCACACTGCCCGCCGCCGCGCTGGTCGGCGGTGTCTCCGCGAGCGTGGTCGTCAACGGCGGGGACCTCGGCACCATCGTGGTCGCCCTCGTCGGCGCCGCCGTCGCCGCGGGCATCGTGGCCCTCTCCCGGCGCAACCCGGTGAGCGCCAACAACGTCAACGACGCCCACGAAGTCGCCGTCCGCGCCACCACGCCGGCCGACACCCCCGTCCGTACGGCCGCCTGAGCCAAGGGAGTTCACACATGAGCCTCGACTGGACCGCACTCGGCCAGGTCACCGCCGTGAGCATCGGAGTGACCATCGCCGTGGTCGTCGTCTTCGCCCTCGGAGTCCTCGGCCTCGCCCGCCTCGAAGGGGCCCGGGAGGAGGCGGGCGGCACCTCCGCCGTCGGCTTCGCACAGGCCACGCTCTGCTTCGCCGCATGCGCGGCGGTGGTGGCGTACGGCATCTACCTGATCGTGCCGCAGTTCCACTGACCGGGGTTCCACTGACCGGAGTTCCACCGACCGGAAGGCAGGCCCAGATGGCGATGTCACCCCTTTTGTCCGAGCTGGCCGACCTGCGGGTCGACTACAGCGACCACGACGACCCCGTACTCCTGCGGCCGGACGGCAGCCCGGTCGACACCTGGCGGGAGAACTACCCGTACCCCGACCGCATGCAGCGTGCGGAGTACGACCTGCACAAACGGCTCCAGCAGATCGAACTGCTGAAGCTCCAGAGCTGGATCAAGGAGACCGGGCGCCGGCTGGTCATAGTGTTCGAGGGCCGGGACGCGGCCGGCAAGGGCGGCACCATCAAGCGGTTCACCGAGCACCTCAACCCGCGCGGCGCCCGGGTGGTGGCCCTGGAGAAGCCGACCGAGCGCGAGCGCGGGCAGTGGTACTTCCAGCGGTACGTCGAACACCTGCCGACCGCCGGTGAGATCGTGCTCTTCGACCGGTCCTGGTACAACCGGGCCGGTGTCGAACGGGTCATGGGCTTCTGCACCGACGACGAGTACCAGCGCTTCACGCGCCAGGCACCGCTGTTCGAGCGGATGCTCGTGGACGACGGCGTCGACCTGGTGAAGTTCTGGTTCTCGGTGTCGCAGGGCGAGCAGCGCACCCGCTTCACGATCCGCCAGATCGACCCCGTACGGCAGTGGAAGCTCAGCCCGATGGACCTGGCCTCGCTGGACCTCTGGGACGACTACACCGCCGCCAAGGTCGCCATGTTCCGGGCGACGGACACCGACCACGCGCCCTGGACGGTGGTCAAGAGCAACGACAAGAAGCGGGCCCGCGTCGAGGCGATGCGCAGTGTGCTGGCCCGCTTCGACTACTCCGACAAGGACGAGGAGGTCGTCGGCGTCCCGGATCCCCGGATCGTGGGCGCGGCGGCGGGCCTGCTGGAGGCGGGGGAGGACGACACGGGGAGTTGACGGCCGGGCCCGGGCATCCCTCGACCGGGCCGGGTCATCCCTGCATCGATCCGCGTCATCCCTCCATCGTGTCCCTGATGTGCTCGCGCAGCGTCGTCTGTTCGCGGATGCTCAGTGCGGCGCCCTCGACGGTGTGGAGGGCCCACGGTGTCCCGCACGGGCCCTCATGGCCCGGGTCGGGGCACAGGACGTCCACGAAGCGGTCCGTGAGGGCCTCCACCTCGTCCGGCGTGGCCTCCAGGGCGATGACCACCTTCCACAGCCCGGATGTCTCAGTCATGCGCGGATCATGCCACGAGCGGCATGCCGAAGGGGCCCGGTCGACGTATCGACCGGGCCCCTTCGGACGCCCTGCGGCCTGCGATGGTGCACCGATCGCGGGTCGCGGCGAACAGCCCCTGGATCAGGCCTTCTTGGTCTCCCAGAAGATCTTGTCGATCTGGGCGATGTAGTCCAGCGCCTTCTGGCCCGTGGCCGGGTCGGTCGAACCCTTGGCGGCCGAGAGGGCCTTGAGGGCGTCGTTGACCAGCTGGTGCAGCTCGGGGTACTTCTCGAAGTGCGGGGGCTTGAAGTAGTCGCTCCACAGCACGGAGACGTGGTGCTTGGCCAGCTCGGCGCGCTGCTCCTTGATGACGGTGGCGCGTGCCTGGAAGTGCGGGTCGTCGTTGCCGGCCATCTTCTCCTGGACGGCCTTGACGGACTCCGCCTCGATGCGGGCCTGGGCGGGGTCGTACACGCCGCACGGGAGGTCGCAGTGGGCGCTGACCTTTACCTTGGGGGCGAACAGGCGGGAAAGCATGGAGCAGTCCTTCCTCGTGATCGTCTTCTCAGGTGCGACATTACTCCCCGGGGGAGGGGATTTCGCGGGTGCCCCCATGGGCTTAGGACAAAAGTCCGGGGTCAGACTGAGACTGGTGGATGAACGGACCGGGGAGGTGCCGGAGATGCCGGAGCTGTCGCAGGAGACCGAGCGCAGGGTTGCCCTGCTGCCGTTCGGGCCGGCGGAGGTGACCGGGCCGTCCATGGTGCCCACCCTCCATCACGGCGACCGGCTCCTGGTGCAGTGGGGGGCCAGGGTCGGACCGGGTGACGTGGTCGTCCTGCGCCATCCCTTCCAGCAGGACCTGCTCGTCGTCAAGCGGGCCACCGAACGCCGTGAGGGCGGCTGGTGGGTGCTCGGGGACAACGCGTACGCCGGTGGCGACAGCACGGACTACGGCGTCGTGCCCGACGAACTGGTGCTGGGCAAGGTCCGCTTCCGTTACCGGCCGCGCCGGCCGGATCAGCGCTCGCTCTTCGCGGCGGTGCGCTGGGCGCTGTCGGCCGCCAGGCCCGTCTTCTGCGACCGGTCGGCCTCCAGGCGTTTGCGGGCGCGGTAGGCGGCCACGTTGGCGCGGGTGGCGCAGCGGTCGGAACAGTAGCGCCGGGAGCGGTTGGTGGAGGTGTCCAGGTAGGCGTTGCGGCACGGTGACGCCTCGCACAGGCCGAGGCGGTCCACGCCGTACTCCGTGAGGTGGAAGGCCAGACCCATCGCCGCGATCGCCGCGTAGCCCGCGGTCGCGTTCGACGGGTGGTCCGCGAGGTGCATGTGCCACAGCGGGCGGCCGTCGTCGTCCCGGAAGTCGTGCCCGGAGATCTGGGGGCTGACCGGGAACTCCAGGAGCAGCGAGTTCAGCAGGTCCACGGCGAGCGTCTCGTCGCCGCCGTCCGCCGCCTCGAAGACCGCGCGCAGCCGCCCGCGGACCGAGCGGAACCGGGTCACGTCCGACTCGGTGGCGCGCCGGGCCGCCGAGGAGTTGCCGCCGAACAGATCGCGGACGGCCTCGACCGAGGTCAGCGTGTCCTTGCCCCGCGTCGGCTCCTCGCTGTTGACGAGACGTACCGCGTAGTCCGAGTAATAGGCCAGTTCCACTTGTAGTCCTTACGGAGGCGTTCTATGGTCGGGGGGCGGTCGGAGTAACAGCCGGTCGTGCATCCAGGGTATTACGTGACGTACGCGATGGAGGGGCTCGATGACGGACACCGACCTCACGACGACGGCAGCCGACTGGCGGGCGTGGCAGGAGAGCTGGGACCGCCAGCAGGAGTGGTACATGCCCGACCGGGAGGAGCGCTTCCGGATCATGCTCGACATGGTCGAGGCACTCGTCGGCACCGCCCCGCGCGTCCTCGACCTCGCCTGCGGCACCGGCAGCATCACCGCCCGCCTGTTCGACCGGTTCCCCGGGGCCACCAGCACCGGCGTCGACCTCGACCCGGCCCTCCTCGCCATCGCCGAGGGCACCTTCGCGGACGACGAGCGCGTCACCTTCGTCACCGCCGACCTCAAGGACCCCGGCTGGCCCTCGAAGCTGCCGTACGACTCCTACGACGCCGTCCTGACCGCCACGGCCCTGCACTGGCTGCACAGCGAACCCCTCGCGGCCCTCTACGGCCGGCTCGCGGAACTCGTCCGCGACGGCGGTGTGTTCATGAACGCGGACCACATGATCGACGAGACCACGCCCCGGATCAACGCGGCCGAGCGCGCCCAGCGGCACGCCCGCATGGACCAGGCCAAGCGGGACGGCGCCCTCGACTGGGCCGAGTGGTGGCAGCTGGCGGGCAAGGACCCCGTCCTCGCCGGACCGACCGCCCGCCGCTTCGAGATCTACGGCGAGCACGCGGAGGGCGACATGCCCGCCGCCGCCTGGCACGCGCGCGTGCTGCGGGAGAAGGGGTTCGGGGAGGCGCGGCCGGTGTGGTGCTCGCCGTCGGACACGCTGTTGCTGGCGCTGAAGTAGCGCACCGGGAAAGAGCGAAAGGGCGGCACGGAATTCGTGCCGCCCTTTCGCGGATGGCGGCTTTACGTCAACCGTCCCAGGAACCCCATGAACCCCTTGAGCCCGCCACGAACCCGAGGCTACGTTTGCGGCCGCGTCCAGGGGATCTCGACCGCTCCGGCGAGGCGCGCGTAGTCAACGACCGGGGGCAATCGTCGCTACGGGGGTGGGGTTTCGTCATGCCGCGATGCCGGCGACCCGTGCATGCCACGACTGCGCCCGCGTGCTTCGCTCCCTCCTGAAGGGAAAACGCAGTGAGAATGAAGGTTCCTGCCCTCGCGGCAGCAGTGGTGGCGCTGGGGATCGGTATGGCCACTCCCGCCCAGGCGGACGGATTCGACAACCATTTCAGCCCCGAGGCCTGTGAGAAGTCCCAGGCGGCATCGGACTTCAAGTACGCGATCTACTACAACTCCGACTTCGGCGGCGCCTACCGGAACATCGGCTACAGCGTCTGGGACTTCGCCGACGAGCGCATCGGCGGCGCCCCGCAGGGCGGCACCCAGCCGCTCAACTTCTGCCACGGCGGAAACGGCAACGGCCAGGGCATCAAGAACAACGCCGCGTCGGTGAAGAACAAGCACAGCACCTATTACGCCGTGACGTACTACAACAGCGGCTACAAGGGCTCCGCGAACTGGACCACCCCCCGCACGGGGCACAACCTCACGGTGGTCAAGAACGAGAACGCCTCCTTCGCCTGGCAGACCCTCTGACCTGCCCCTGGACCGCTGCCGCGCCCCGACGGGCGGCAGCGGTCACGCCCATTTCCGACAGCGGGTCCGACAGCGGGAACATGGAATGCTGAGAAGAATCAAGCGCATTGGCCCCGGGGCACTCGTGGTCGCGATCTCGGTGATATCGGCCACCGGCTGTTCGGCCGACGGAGCCGCGGGAAACCACGCGATCGTCACCCCGAACCCGACCCTTCCCTTCAACGCGGCCGACCCCGCCACCTGGGTCCTGCCCATCGAGGGATATCTGCCCTCGGACAGCGAGAGAAAGCAGGTCTCGCAGGCGCGCAAGACCGTGGCCGGCGACTGCATGAAGAGATTCGGCCTCACCTGGCAGCCCGCCCAGGACCTGCCGCGCCTCGGCCCCAAGACCCTCGTCGACTGGCGCTACGGCATCCACGACATGGCCCTCGCCCAGGAGCGCGGCTACAAGCCCGCCGCCGCGGAGCAGGAGGCCTACGACCGGGCCGCCCAGGTGGGCGCGCTGGACCGCACCTCGGACACCGGCCCGCAGGCTCGGGTGCTCCAGGGCGGCATCAAGGAGGTGGGCGGCAGGTCCGTCCCCGAGGGAGGCTGCCTCGGCGAGGCCGAGCGGAAGGTCTCCGCCGACGCCTTCGACACCACGGTCGCCCAGACGCTCAGCAACGAGGCCTTCGCGGAGTCCCAGCAGAGTCCCGAGGTCATGAAGGCGTTCAAGACCTGGTCGTCCTGCATGAAGGCGAGCGGGTTCGCCTACGAACGGCCGCTGGACGCCAGCGACGACCCCCGTTTCGGCACCCAGGAGGTCACCCCGCTGGAGATCAGGACGGCGACCGCCGACATCACCTGCCGGGACAAGAGCGATGTCGCCAAGGTCTGGTTCGACGCCGAGGTCGCCATCCAGCACGACAGGATCGAGGCACAGGCCGAGCGGCTGAACAAGGAACGCGAGTCCCTGGACGACGCCGTGAAGAAGGCCGCCGACGTCGTGGTCGGCTCCTCATGAGCGGCCTCGTACGGCGCCGCCGGGCCCTCGGTGCCCTCGTCCTCGCCTCTCTCGTGTGCACCGGGGCCGGGGTGGGGGCGGCGCTGGTCGTCAAGTCGCCCGCGCAGGCCGCCGCGGACACGGCACCGCCGGCACCGTCCGTCCTCACGGCGGCGGTCGAGCAGCGGGTCATCTCCCAGTCCCTGATCACCCGGGGAGAGGTCACCGCCTCCCAGCACATGGACGTCTCCGCCGGGCCCCAGGCCGACAAGGACATCGCCCGGTCCGTGGTGACCAGGGTCGACGCGACCCCGGGACGGAAGATCAGCGCCGGGCAGGTCCTG
Organism: Streptomyces lincolnensis; assembly: GCF_001685355.1. Taxonomy (GTDB): domain Bacteria; phylum Actinomycetota; class Actinomycetes; order Streptomycetales; family Streptomycetaceae; genus Streptomyces; species Streptomyces lincolnensis. The sequence continues at coordinate 6,728,751 of NZ_CP016438.1, forward strand.
CTGGAGGTGTCCGGACGTCCGCTGTTCGTCCTCAAGGGTGCCGTGCCCGCCTATCGCGACCTCGCCCGGGGCAAGCGGGGGGAGGACGTCGCCCAGGCGCAGGCCGCGCTGCGGGCCTCCGGCCATCCCACGGGAACCGACCCTTCCGGTGTCTTCGGCGCCGGCACGGAGAAGGCCGTGGCCTCCTTCTACCGTTCCATCGGATACGAAGCGCCCACTGTCGAGGCGCCGGGGACGAGGGCGCCGTCCCCCGTCCCCGTCCTGCCGATCTCGGAAGTGATGTTCGTGCGGTCCTTCCCCGCCTACGTCGACGACGTGCGCGCCAAGGTCGGCGACGAGGCCGGGGAGGGCCTGATGTCCCTGTCGGCCGGCGCGCTGACCGTCGAAGGGTCCGTGACCTTGCAGCAGAAGGGGATGATCCGCCCGGGCCAGGAAGTACGCGTCTACGCGGAGACGACAGGGCGCCAGTTCACCGGAACGGTGACATCCGTGGGCAGGGAGAGCGACTCGGCGAAGGACGCCGGCCAGGACACCGGGGCGGAGAAGTACACCGTCAAGGTCACGCCGTCCCGGCCCCTGCCGACCGAACTGAACGGCGAGAACGTGCAGTTGACGGTCGTGGCGGCCTCCTCGAAGGGCAAGGTCCTCGCCGTGCCCTCGTCGGCCGTGTCCACCGGCGCCGACGGCCTGACCAGCGTCACCGAGCGCAAGGACGGCAGGGAACGCCGGATCCCCGTCACCGTCGGAGTGTCCGGGGACGGCTTCGTCCAGGTCACCCCGCGCAAGGGGGCGCGACTGGCGGCCGGCGCCGAGGTGGTCGTAGGAGTGCAGCCGCGAGCGGGTGTGGGCGGGTCGTGACCACCTCCACCGACGGCACCCCCGTCATCGAGTTCCGGGACGTCGAGCTGACCTACCCCGGGCCTCCCGCCGTGCACGCCCTGCGCCCCTGCGATCTGCGCATCGACAGCGGGGAGTTCATCACCGTGATGGGGCCGTCGGGGTCGGGCAAGTCCACCCTGCTGAACATCGCGGGCCTGCTGGACGCGCCCACGCGGGGCCGCTACCTGCTGAACGGCATCGACACCAGGGCCATGGGCGCCTCCCGCCTGGCCGCGCTCCGCGGGGAGCACATCGGGTTCGTCTTCCAGGCGTTCCATCTCCTGCCCCACCGCAGCGCGCTGGAGAACGTCGAGCTGGCCATGCTCTACCAGTCCGTCCCCCGCGGACAGCGGCGTCTGCGGGCCACGGCCGTGCTGGAACGCGTGGGCCTCGGGCACCGGGCGACAGCCCTGCCGACCCAGATGTCGGGCGGCGAGCGCCAACGCGTCGCGGTCGCCCGCGCCCTGGTCGGCGAGCCCTCGCTGCTGCTCTGCGACGAGCCGACCGGGAACCTCGACTCCGACACCGCCGCGTCCCTGCTCGCCCTGCTGGACACCCTGCACCGCGACGGCATGACCCTCGTGGTCATCACCCACGACGCCCAGGTCGCGCGGCACGGACAGCGCACGGTCACCATCCGCGACGGCGTGCTGTCGGAACCCGCGCGGCAACGGACGGGGGCGGCATGACCAAGTCCACGTCCCGCCTCACTCCGGGACGGTTCCACCCCGGCCCGGGGGCCTCCTGCCCAGGCCAGGGACGGTCCCGGCTGGCCGTCCGCGACCTGTTCTCCGAAGCCGTGGCCGGCATTCTCCAGCGACCGGCCCGGTCCGTCCTCACCGCGCTCGGCACCGTCCTCGGAGTCGGGGCGTTCATCTCGGTCCTGGGGCTCACCGGCACCGCCGCGTCCCAGATCGACGCGCGGTTCAACCTGCTCACCGCGACCGAGGTCGACGTCACCGACGTCGGACCCCGCAACGCCGCCGCCCCCGAGGTCGCCTTCCCCGACGACGCCGACGCGCGGATCACCCGGCTCAACGGCGCGCTCGCCGCCGGGGTGTACTGGGACGTCCGGCTCGGTCCCGAGGAGGCGGTGCGAGCCGCTCCCGCGGGCACGGCCGACCGCGTCGACTCCGGCACCCAGGTGGTCGCCGCCTCCCCCGGGATCTGGTCGGCGACGGATGCCCGGTTCGTCCAGGGACGGGCCTTCGACGGCTTCCACGAGAGCCGACGCCAGGCGGTCGCCGTGATCGGTGAGGGGACCGCGCGACGCCTCGGCATCACCACGCTGCGCACCCACCCCGCCGTCTTCATCGGCGGCACCGCGTTCACCGTGATCGGCATCCTGGAGGACGTCGAGCGGAAACCGGAGCTCCTGCTGTCCGTCACCGTCCCGCGCTCCGTAGCCGAACGGACCTGGGGAGCACCGGCCGACGAGGGGGCCCGGATGCTCATCGCCACCCGCCTCGGCGCGGCCGGTCAGCTCGCCCACGAGGCGGCCGTCGCCCTGCGGCCGGAACACCCCGAGTACTTCAAGGTGACACCGCCCCCGGACCCGCGGTCGCTGCGCGGCGCGGTCGGCGACGACCTGAACCAGCTGTTCCTGCTGCTCGCCGGGGTGTGCCTCGTCGTCGGAGCGGTCGGCATCGCCAACACCACCCTGGTCGCCGTGATGGAACGCACCGGAGAGATCGGGCTGCGCCGCGCGCTGGGGGCCCGGGGGATCCACATCACCCTCCAGTTCCTGGCCGAGTCCGCGGCACTCGGCCTCGTCGGCGGTCTGGTGGGCACCTCCGTCGGCACCGTGGTCGTCGTCTCCGTCTCGGCGGCGCGGCAGTGGACACCGGTCCTCGACCCCACCGCCCTCGCCCTGGCCCCGGCCCTCGGCCTGGCCGCCGGCCTGCTCGCGGGCCTCTACCCGGCCTGGCGGGCCTCCCGCATCCCACCCGTGGAAGCGCTGCGCCGGTAGCCGGGCGTCGGCACCGGATCACGACGAAGGGGCGGTACGGGAATCCCCGTACCGCCCCTTCGTCGTGGTCCGGATCCCGTACGACGGATCCCGTACGCCGGGTCAGAGCACCTTGGACAAGAACGCCTGCGTCCGCTCGTGCTGCGGGTTCGTCAGGACCTCGCGCGGGTCGCCGGCCTCGACGACCACACCGCCGTCCATGAAGACCAGGCTGTCGCCCACCTCGCGGGCGAAGCCCATCTCGTGGGTGACGACGACCATCGTCATGCCGGACTCGGCGAGGTCGCGCATGACGTCGAGGACGTCACCGACCAGCTCCGGGTCCAGGGCCGAGGTCGGCTCGTCGAACAGCATCAGCTTCGGGTCCATGGCGAGGGCCCGGGCGATCGCCACGCGCTGCTGCTGGCCGCCGGAGAGCTGCGAAGGGTAGGTGGCGGCCTTGTCGGCCAGGCCCACGCGGTCCAGCAGCTCCCGGGCGCGCTCCCGGGCCTGGGTCCTGCCGACACCCTTGACCTGGACCGGCGCCTCCATGACGTTCTCCACGGCCGTCATGTGCGGGAACAGGTTGAAGCGCTGGAAGACCATGCCGATGTCCCGGCGCTTCAGCGCGACCTCACTGTCCTTCAGCTCGTACAGCTTGTCGCCCTTCTGGCGGTAGCCGACCAGCTCGCCGTCGACGTACAGCCGACCGGCGTTGATCTTCTCCAGGTGGTTGATGCAGCGCAGGAAGGTCGACTTGCCGGAGCCGGAGGGGCCGATGAGGCAGAACACCTCGCCGGTCCTCACCTCCAGGTCGATCCCCTTGAGAACCTCGACGGGGCCGAAGGACTTGTGGACGCCCTCGGACTTGACCATGGCGGGGGAGGGCTGCGTCATGCCGTGACTCCCTTGGGACGGCGCGTGGGAAGAACGGCGGCCCTGAGGCGCTGCATCGGCGTCGGCGGCAGCGTGCGGCTGGAGCCGCGCGCGTAGTACCGCTCGATGTAGTACTGCCCCACGCTCAGGATCGAGGTCATGATCAGGTACCAGGCGGCGGCGAGGAAGAACATCTCGACGATCGAGCCCGCGTTCTGGCCGATGTCCTGGGCCTGCTTGAAGAGGTCGGCGAACTGCACCGCCGAGACCAGCGAGGTGGTCTTCAGCATGTTGATGACCTCGTTGCCCGTCGGCGGCACGATCACGCGCATCGCCTGCGGGATGACGATCCGGCGCAGCGTCTTGGTGTGGCTCATGCCCAGGGCGTGCGAGGCCTCCGTCTGGCCCTCGTCGACCGAGAGCAGACCGGCACGGCAGATCTCCGCCATGTACGCGGCCTCGTTGAGGCCCAGGCCGAGCAGCGCCGTCAACAGCGGCGTCATGAAGGACGACCAGTAGTCCTTGTAGATCGGGCCCAGGTTGATGTACTCGAAGACCAGACCCAGGTTGAACCAGACGAAGAGCTGGACCAGGACCGGCGTACCGCGGAAGAACCAGATGTAGAACCACGCGATGGACGAGGTCACCGGGTTCTTCGACAGGCGCATCACCGCGAGCATGATGCCGCCGGCGATGCCGATCACCATCGACAGCACGGTGAGCAGCAGCGTGTTCCAGACACCCTTGAGAATGCGGCTGTCGAAGAAGTACTCGGGGATCGCACCCCAGTTGATCTTGCCTTGGGCGAAGGCGTAGACGACCGCGCCCAGCAGGGCGAGGGCGACGACCGCGGACACGTACCGCCCCGGGTGCCGGACCGGGATGGCCTTGATGGCCTCCGGTCCGGCGGGGGGCTTCGCGCCCGAACCGTCCGACTTGTGGACGTCAACAGTCACGTGTGGAGCCTTTCAGAGCCGAGTCGAACGGGGCCGGTTCAGGAACCGCCGTTGATCTTGGCCTCGGTGATCGCGCCGTCCGCGACACCCCACTTCTCGACGATCTTCTTGTACTCGCCGCTGTCGATGACCGCCTGGACGGCCGCCTGGAGCGCGTCACGCAGCTGGGTGTTGTCCTTGGCGACGGCGATGCCGTACGGGCCGGCCTCGACCTGGTCGCCGACGATCTCGAAGTACTTGCCGCCACCGGCGTTCTTCACGGAGTACGCGGCGATCGGGAAGTCCGCGGAGACGACGTTCGCGCCCTTGGAGCGCATCCGGGTCTCGGCCTCGGGGTTGGTCGCGAAGTCCTCGATCTTGAGGGTCCCCTTGCCGTCCTTCTTGCACTTCGCCGCCTGGTCCTTGGCGAGGTCGTGGGAGAAGGTGTTGCGCTGCACGGCCATGGTCTTCCCGCACAGGTCGTCCCAGGTCTTGATGCCCTGGTCGTCGCCCTTGTTCGTGTAGAGGGAGACACCCGCGGTGAAGTAGTCGACGAAGTCGACGCCCGCACCGACCTTCTTGCCGGTGTCGGAGTCCACGCCCTCCTGGCGGTCCTTCGTGTCCGTCATGGCCGACATGGCGATGTCGTAGCGCTTGGACGCCAGACCACCGATCAGGGTGTCGAACGTGGCGTTCTGGAACTCGAACTTCACCCCGAGCTGCTTGCCCATGGCGGCCGCAAGGTCCGGGTCGATACCGGCCGTCTTGCCGGAGCTGTCCTTGAACTCGACCGGCGCGTACGCGATGTCGGAGCCGACCTTGATGACGCCCTTGTCGCGGACCGCCTGCGGCAGCTTGTCGGCCAGCGGGGCCGAGTTCGTGGACGCGCCGCCCGAGTCCTTGTCCTTGGTCTGGTCACCGCAGCCGGTGAGCAGCAGGGCGCCTGCGACCGCGATCGCACCGACCGCTGCCAGGCGGTTGTGCGTGGCGGTCGAACGACGGGTGGAGCTTGCGGTCATGGTGGGTTCCTCCGGCGGATGGGTGGAGTTGCCGATGGGGCGGACGGCCACCGATGGGTTCGGCGGTCGCCTTGGCTTCTGGGTCGACGAGAGCACACGTCTTCGAGTGTCGCGACCTCGTGTGATGACGGCATCCTGCCATTCGGACGGAGGCGTTCGAGGTGCCGACCATGTCAAAATCGGATAACGGGTGACCCCCGAACCGCATCAGGTCGGTACATCCCGACCGCACCATCTGCGGGAATCTGTGCTTCCGGCCGGAAGATCTTCGGCATATTCCGGGAAGCGGGCGAGGGGGCGGGGTGCCGTCCGCCGGGTCGAGCGCCTCTGGCGCGGTCGTCAAGGAGTTCTTGAGGACCTTGTCCGGATATTTCGTCATGATTCATGTCACCGGCTTGGAGCCCTCCGGGCCCCGGTGTGTGACCTTGCACGTATTGCACTCGTCGGCGGGGAATCGGACTCGTCCTCGGTGGCGTCCGTCCGGTAAGAAGGTTCTTTACACCCCTCATCCGGGGCTCAGGGCGCGTGTGCGGCGCGCCCGTCGCGTACCGGTCCGTACGCATCACACGGCCAGGGCTGTACGCGGTGCCCGCCCACTTCTCAACCAGGAGTGGCCACCCTCAAACCATGAAGACCTAAGGGGTAGAACAAAGTGGCAGCGGAGATCGTCAATCCTCGCAGCGACAGTGATACGGGCCAGGACGGCGGGGCGGAGCCCCTCGATTCCTTCGACCCGGCGTTTGCGCTGCACCGCGGGGGCAAGATGGCCGTGCAGGCCACCGTGCCCGTCCGCGACAAGGACGACCTGTCCCTCGCGTACACGCCCGGCGTGGCGAAGGTGTGCAGCGCCATCGCCGAGAACCCGGAACTCGTCCACGACTACACGTGGAAGTCGTCGGTCGTGGCCGTCGTGACGGACGGTACGGCTGTGCTGGGGCTCGGTGACATCGGGCCCGAGGCCTCCCTCCCTGTGATGGAGGGGAAGGCGATTCTGTTCAAGCAGTTCGGTGGGGTCGACGCCGTGCCGATCGCGCTCGACTGCACCGACGTCGACGAGATCGTCGAGACCGTGGTGCGGCTCGCGCCGTCGTTCGGCGGCGTCAACCTGGAGGACATCTCGGCGCCTCGGTGCTTCGAGATCGAGCGTCGGTTGCAGGAGCGGCTGGACATCCCGATCTTCCACGACGACCAGCACGGGACGGCTGTCGTGACGCTGGCCGCCCTGCGGAACGCTGCGCGGCTGAGCGGGCGGTCCATCGGGGATCTGCGGGTCGTGATCTCCGGGGCCGGGGCCGCCGGTGTCGCCATCGCGAAGATGCTCGTGGAAGCGGGGATCGGGGACGTCGCCGTCGCCGACCGCAAGGGTGTCGTGTCGGGCGACCGGGACGATCTGACGTCCGTCAAGCGGGAGCTGGCCGGGTTCACGAACAAGGCCGGTCTCAGTGGGTCGCTGGAGGCCGCGCTGGAAGGCGCCGACGTCTTCATCGGGGTGTCCGGCGGTACGGTGCCGGAGCCTGCTGTCGCGTCCATGGCGGAGGGGGCCTTCGTGTTCGCGATGGCCAACCCGAATCCGGAGGTGCATCCGGATGTGGCGCACAAGTACGCGGCCGTCGTCGCCACCGGGCGGTCGGACTTCCCGAACCAGATCAACAACGTGCTGGCGTTCCCGGGGATCTTCGCGGGGGCCCTTCAGGTGCGGGCCTCTCGGATCACCGAGGGCATGAAGCTCGCGGCCGCGGAGGCGCTGGCGTCTGTCGTGGGCGACGACCTCGCCGCCGATTACGTCATCCCGTCGCCGTTCGACGAGCGCGTGGCTCCTGCCGTGACCGCGGCCGTGGCCGCGGCGGCTCGGGCCGAGGGCGTGGCTCGCCGCTGACGTTCGTGGTGGCCCCGTCCTTGGTGGGCGGGGCCATTTCTTTACCTTTGGGTGCGGCTGTTTGGGTGGCGGGGTGTCGGATGCCTCGCGGCGCGGTGTGCGGGTTCGGTGGGGGCGTGTGTAGCGCCTTGTGTCCGGTGGGTGGGTCGGGGCCGGGTCGGGGGGTCTCCGTCCTCGGTCCGGCGGTGCTGTCGGGCCAAGAGGTACTCCGTGTCGGACGCCGGCCGCTGCGGGCGGACACCCCCCGCCCCGTCCCCTTACCGCCGTGGGCGGCCAGGGCGCCCACCGCCCGGAGGGTGCCTCATGCCCGACGGCGACTTCCGCTTTTCAGGGGCGCGGGGAACTGCGCGACCAGCCACGACGGACCCGCAGCCGCCATACGACCGAACAAGGCACCCCAGACGGCGAAACCCGCACGCCAGACCCAGGGCAACCACACCCACCCAAGGGGCGCGGGGAACTGCGCGACCAGCCCCCACCTACCCGCAGACGCCATACGACCTCACACCGCACCCTCTGGGCGGAGCCCCTGGCAAGAGGGCGTGTGTCACAGGGGCGCCTGGTTCCGTGAGGAAGAGGCGACGCCTATCGTCGTCCGCATGTTCGCTGCCTACGCCGCTCGAATCGATCGTGACCAGCCGCTCTCCGGCCTGGAGTTGGGGGAGAGGCCGGCTCCCGGGCCCCGTGAGGGATGGAGTGTGGTCGATGTCAGGGCCGCCTCGCTGAATCATCACGATCTCTGGTCGCTACGAGGGGTGGGGCTGTCCGAGGACAAGCTGCCGATGATCCTTGGGTGTGATGCGGCCGGGGTGGACGAGGACGGCAACGAGGTCGTTCTGCACTCGGTGATCGGGCAGAGCGGGCACGGGGTCGGGCCGAAGGAGCCGCGGTCCATTCTCACCGAGCGCTACCAGGGGACGTTCGCCGAGCAGGTGGCCGTGCCGACGTGGAACGTGCTGCCGAAGCCCAAGGAGTTGTCGTTCGCGGAGGCCGCGTGCCTGCCGACCGCTTGGCTGACGGCGTACCGGATGCTCTTCACCAACGCGGGAGTGCGGCCCGGTGACTCCGTGCTGGTGCAGGGTGCGGGAGGCGGGGTCGCCACCGCGGCCATCGTGCTGGGGAAGGCCGCGGGGCTGCGCGTGTTCGCGACGAGCCGGGACGAGGCGAAGCGGAAGCGGGCCGTGGAGTTGGGGACCGTGGAGGCGCTGGAGTCCGGGGCCCGGCTGCCGCAGCGGGTGGACGCGGTGATCGAGACCGTGGGGGCGGCCACGTGGTCGCACTCGGTCAAGTCGCTGAAGCCGGGCGGCACGCTCGTCATCTCGGGTGCCACGAGCGGGGATCGGCCCTCGCATGCCGAGCTGACCCGGATCTTCTTCCTGGAGCTCAAGGTCGTGGGGTCGACCATGGGGACCAAGGACGAGCTGGAGGATCTGTTGTCCTTCTGTGCCGCTACTGGCGTGCGGCCCGTCATCGATGAGGTGCTGCCGTTGGATCGGGCGCGGGAGGGCTTTGAACGGCTGGCGTCCGGTGAGCAGTTCGGCAAGATCGTGCTCACCAGCGGGTGAGTGTGCTTCCTCTTTTGTTTTGGTCTGCGGCCGGTCCTGGATGGGGCCGGCCGTTTGTGTTCGGCGGTTGGTGGGTGGTGGTCGGTCGCTGTCAATCGTGGTTGACATGTGGGGGGTGTCAACGTAGGTTGACATCATGACCGAAGCAACGGATCTCGCCGAGCGGGCGGGTGATCGCGATCCTCGGATCGGGCTGCGGGCCGTCGCCGCGCTGCGCAGGCTGCTGGAGCAGTTGGAGGCGGTGCAGGTGCGCAGTGCGCGCAATCAGGGGTGGTCGTGGCAGGAGATCGCCGCGGAACTCGGTGTGAGCAGGCAGGCCGTGCACAAGAAGTACGGGAGGCATTGATGTTCGAGCGGTTCACGAAGGACGCCCGGGACGTGGTGCGCGGGGCGGTCGAGCACGCGGAGGGGGCCGGCGAGCGGACGGTGAGTGCGGAGCATGTGCTGCTTGCGCTGCTCGACCGGGAGGGCAGTCGCGCCTCGTTCGCGCTGGCCGCGCTCGGGCTTGTGGAGCGGAGGGACGCGGTCCGGGACGCGCTCGGGCTGGCGCGGCGGCGGGCCGGGCTGTCCCAGGCCGAGGCCGACGCGCTGGCGGGGCTGGGGATCGACGTCTCGGAGATCGTCGCCCGGGTGGAGGAAGTGCACGGTGTCGGGGCGATGTCCGGCGACAGGAAGGACAGGGGGTGGTGGTCGGGGCGCCGTTCCTTCGGGCGGGATGCCAAGGATGTGCTGGAGAGGGCGTTGCGCATCGCCCTGTCCCGGCGTGACCGTCACGTCGGTGACGAGCACATCCTGCTGGCCCTGGCCGCCCGGCCCGGCGTCCCCGCCGAGGTGCTCGCCGACCATGGTGTGACCTACGAGTCGGTGGTGCGGGTGTTGTACGGGGAGGGGCAGGCCAAGGCCGGCTGAGGGGCTCAGGGCTTCGGGGCGCGCAGCAGCGCTCCGATGTGTGCCGCCGCCGTCGAGAGGTGGCGGCGGGTGTCGCGGAGTTGGTCGGCTGTGACGCCGTGGTCCCGGGACGCGTCGCGGATGTCGTCGCGGAAGCGGTCGAGGAGGCGGTCCAGGTCGCGGGCGGGGTCGCCGGTGGAGTCCTCGTGGGCCCATGCCGGTTCGTACTCGGCTGGGAAGTCCTCCGGTGTCTGCGAGTACTCCGGGCTCTGCGAGTACTTCGGGGTGTGCGAGTACTTCGGTGAGTGCTTCGGGGGCTGCTCTCCGGTGGGGGTGGCTGCCCCGGTCTCAGTCGTTTCTGCGGGTGTGGTGGTGCCTCGGCCGAAGCCGAAGTCCTTGCCGAACTCCTTGCCGTAGTCCTTTCCGAACTCGCCGAACTCCTTGGCCAGTTCGGTCAGGCCCTCTCGGACGCCCGTGGGCCAGTCGCCCCGGGCGAAGTGGTCCTGTACCTGTTCCTGGACGCGGCGGGCGATGCGCTGGACCTCTTCCTGGGCCTGCTCCCTGGCGCGGTCCTGGGCCTCCTTGGCCTGGCGGCGGGCTCGCTGGGCCTCCTCGCGGGCCCGGCGGCTCTCGTCCTTGGCGCGCCTGGCCTGCTCCTTCCACTCCTGCTTGACACGGCGCATCTCCTCCTTGGCGACACGCCAGGCTTCCTTGTCGGTGTGGTCCGTGAAGTCGCCGAACGGGCCGCCCGGTTCGCCGGAGGGCTTGGCGCCGGTGCCCCGGCGAGCCTCGGAGGCCGCCGCACGCATCTCGCGTCGCAGGTCACCCGCCGCGCCGCGCACATCCGCCCGGATCTCCGCGGCTAGCTCCGCGACCGACTCCCTGATCTCCAGCTCCAGGTCGGCCAGTTCGCCGCTGCGGTCGGCCAGTTCGGCGCGGCCGGCGTCCGTGATGGCGTACACCTTGCGGCCGCCCTCGGTGGTGTGGGTGACCAGGCCCTCGGCCTCCAGCTTGGACAGGCGGGGGTAGACCGTGCCCGCGGAGGGGGCGTAGAGCCCCTGGAAGCGTTCCTCCAGGAGGCGGATCACCTCGTAGCCGTGGCGCGGGGCCTCGTCCAGCAGCTTCAGCAGGTAGAGGCGGAGGCGGCCGTGGGCGAAGACGGGGGGCATGTCAGAGCACCTTCTTGTCGGTCGTGCCGTCGGCCGGGGCATCGGTGGCGCCCTCGCCCCGGCCGGAAACGGAATTGTCCCCCGAGGTGTTCCGCACGCCGTCCGCCGGGTCGTCGGCGACCGGCACGGTGTCCTGCGCCGGCGGTGGCGCAGCGTCCCACGGCTCTTCCTCGTCCTCCCGGGGCGGGCGGCCCAGGAGGGCGATGGAGCCCGAGATGGTGGTCGCGCGCAGCTTGCCGGTGCCCGCGCCGAGTCGGCCGGTGACCTTGTGGGCACCCCACTGGCCATGGACCCGCAGGCCGTCGAAGGCGTTGGAGATGGTGCCGCTCGCGGTGTTCGCCTCGACCTCGGCGTCGGCGGGCTGAGGAAGCCGGATGGCGATCTCGCCCGAGACGCTGGTCAGCCTGATGTCCGTGGGTCCCTCCGGATCCAGGTCGACGATCATGGAGCCGCTGACCGAGTCGGCCCGCACCGAGGGGCCCGAGCCCTCGACGACCGTCAGGTCCCCGGAGACGGAGTTGAAGCGGAGGTCGCCGGTGACGGCCTGGGCCTCCAGATTCCCGGAGACCGTGTCGGCGCGCACCGGGCCGGAGAGCCCCACGAGGGTGGTGTCGCCGGTGACGCCCTTGACGACCGACTGCCCGCGCAGGCCGGAGACGACGGCGCCCGCGTCGACCACACCCACCTCGACGCGCGTCTCGGCCGGTACGGCGAGGGAGACGACCGCGCTCCGGCGCCAGCCCTTGCGGTCGAGCCACTTGAGGAAGCCCTTCCAGGGCAGGTCCTCGTACGCCACGGTGAGCGTGCCGCCCTCCTGGGTCACCACCAGGGGTGGGCCCTCGATCTCGGAGACCTCCAGGCGTGCGGAACCTTCGTCCGTGCCCACCACGTTCACCGTTCCACTGACGATGCGTACGTGAAGGGTCGTGACGGGATCGTCGAACGTGAGCTTCGTGGGCTCCGTGACGGACCACTCGGACATGGTGCAGACCTCCCCGTCGCAACGCGCCATATCGCGTCTTCGTGTAATTCACGATATATCGCGGACACGGAAAGTCAAGACACTCTTTCTGGGGACGTCCGGGTCCTCAAAAGTGCTCAAACAGGGGCGAATCGCCCTAATGTGTGATCATGCCCCCGGAAGCCTCCCGTCCTGGTCCCGCCCCCGGCGCCCTGCTGCTCTGCCGGTCGGAGCCGGACTCCGTCGCCTCCGTCGCCCAGCTGCTGCGCGAACGCATGCTGCTCACGCCGGCGGGCGAGGGGTGGAGCGTGCTGGTGCCCGAGGGCAAGCCGTGGCTGCACGGCGAGGAGCCCGTCGACCGCGTGCTCACCGGCTGGGCCACCGCTCTCGCCGTCGGTGCCCCGTGGCCCGTCCTGGCCCTGTGGTGGGACGCCGACCGGGCCGGCTACACCCTCGTCTCCGGCTTCCGCCGCCCCGTCGGCTACGTCTGGCTCGCCAACGGCACCCCGGCCGGCGAGGACGAGGCCATGCGCACCTTCGCCACCCGCCTCGGCCTCGACCTCCAGTCCCGGGACGAACTGGACCGACTGGACGGACTGGACCGACTGGACCGACTGACGAAGCCGGACCCGGGCGCCGACGCCCGCGCCCGCCTGCGCGGCCTGCTCGCCGTCCTCACGCGCGTGGGGGTCGCCCTCCCGGCCGGCCTCGCCCCCGGCGAGCCCGCCGACCGCCTCCGCGAGGTCGCCCGCGTCCAGCCGGACGCCCGCCCGATCGAGCCTGTGGCCCGGCGCGCCATGGCTCGCGCTGAACCGGACGCCGTCGAGGGCAGCCCCGCCACCACCCCCTGGCTCCCCCGGACGGGCGGCCCCGGATTCCGTGCCCTGGCCCTCGCCCAGGTCGCCGTCGGCCTCCCCCTCGCCGCCTGGGGCGTACGACGGCACAGCGGCGGCTGGATCACGGCAGGGGCGCTCCTCGTGGCCCACGGCGCGCTGGGACTGGCGTACGGCCTGGCCGTCCCGCGCGACTGACGGGGACGGGCGCGCGGGGTGCGTCGTACGAGGGACGCGCGCGTGAAGGACGTACACGAAGAGCGGGACACCCGAAGGCGCCCCGCTCGACAACCACTCTCCGGGAGAGGGCCTACTCCTCGTCCTCGTCGTCCAGCCGCGCCAGCCACGTCGCCAGCCGCTCCACCGGCACCTCGAAGTCCGGGTTCAGATCGACGAAGGTCCGCAGCTGCTCGGCGAGCCACTCGAAGGTGACCTCCTCCTCGCCGCGCCGCTTCTCCAGCTCTTCGATGCCACGGTCGGTGAAGTACATGGACGGTGCTCCAGAAGTTTCGAACGAAGGTCGGAGGAAGGAATGGTCCTGGGACAAGGATAGAAGCGCCTGACGCGGCCGGACGCGCGAGTCGGCGCTGTCCTGAGGAGACGTGCGCAGGCGGGCCGCTCACTGGGTATGTCCTACGAGATGGTGGCGCACCCGGCACGGGAACGGGGGTGCGTGGGGGATACGGGGAGGGAGACGGTGGATGGGCGAATTGGATGATCTGCCCGACAGCGAGCAGCCGCCTTCCGGTCCCGCCGAACTTCCCGATCTCCTGGCACTGAACCTCGCGGACCTGCGGACCATTCAACACCCGGTTCTCGCCGAGGTGCTGGAGGAGCTGAGGGACCGGGCGGTCGAGCCGACCGAAATGCTGTGGGGTTTCAACAACTCGTTCTGATGCCTTCTCCCGTCGGGGATGGATGGTTCCGGCCGTTCCGTCAGTCGAACAGGACACCTTCCGACGCGCGCGTTTGTGGCGCGGAGAGTGCAGGGAAGGGCGCCTTGGACGGCCGTGCACAGGGGGGTGCTCAGGTGTCCGACATGGTGATCGCTGGATCGACGCCAGTGCCGAGCCCTACCCCCCTTCGCCAGTTCATCGTAAAAATGTACGGAATATGTAACCTTTCGTGTCGGTATTGCTACTTATATGCCGGTCCGGATCGCACCTGGCAGGATCGTCCCGCGGCCGCGTCGCCGGTAACCCTGGAGCGCACTGCCGGTCGTATCGCCGAACACGCGGCGACACACCGCCTGCGATCGGCCTCGCTGGTCATGCATGGCGGGGAGCCCCTGCTCGCCGGAGCGCACACGCTCGCTCGGTTCGCGGCTGACGTACGGCGCGTAGTTCCCGGTTCGTGTGTCGTGCACCCGATCGTCCAGACCAATGCCACCTTGCTGACCGAGCGCCGCATCGCCGTCCTCGCTCGTCAGGGCATACGCGTGGGCATCAGCCTCGATGGCGGACGCGCCGACCACAACGCACAGCGGGTCGATCACGCAGGGCGTCCGTCATGGCCCGCCGCAGTGCGCGGCGCGAGGCTGTTGGCCGACCGGTTTCCGGAGTCGTACGCCGGCATCCTCACGGTCGTGGATCCGACGACCGATCCCGTCGAGCTGTACGAGTCGCTCCTGGAGCTGCGCCCACCCGCCCTGGATCTGCTGCTGCCCCACGGGAACTGGTCCGCCCCGCCGCCGCATGTGGCTGCGACGCTCACGGACAGGGGAAGGGCCCTCTACGGCGACTGGCTCTGCGCGGTCTTCGACCGGTGGTGGCGAGGATCGCGGCAAGAGACCGGAGCGCGGAAAGAGACCAGAGTGCGGTTGTTCGAGGAGTGCATCGCGCTGCTGCTGGGGCTGCCCGCGGGCACGGAGTCGCTCGGGCTCGCGCCCTTTGACGCGGTCGTCGTCGAGACGGACGGTTCCATCGAGCAGGTGGATTCCCTCAAGTCCGTTGCGGCCGGCGCTTCTCGGACCGGCTTTGATGTCTTTCAGCACAGCTTCGACGACGCGTTGCGCCACCCCGGCGTCGCCGCACGGCAGGCCGGAGCCGCCGCTCTGGGGGCGCGGTGCCGGGCATGTCCGCTGGTGTCGGTGTGCGGCGGCGGTCACTACGCCCACCGCTACCGGGCCGGGCACGGCTTCGCCAATCCCTCGGTCTACTGCGCCGACCTACAGAGGTTCATCCGGCACGTCGCCGCGAGGCTTGTCGAGGCTGCGGACGCATCGGGAGCCGCCGTGCCGGTCGGAACTCGCCTCACCCGAGGAGACTCCCGGTGATATCGGCGGTCCTTCCCGAGGCTTCGTTGCGTGAACTGGGGCGTACGGCAGGCAGTCCCGACACGCTCGCCCTGCTTGTCCGCGATCAGCACACGCGTCGGCTGCTTCTGCTGCGAGCCGTGCTGGATACCGTCGAGGCTGCCGATACGCGTGTCTGTCCGGAGCCTGTGCGTGCCCGTCTTCGGGAGGACTGGGCCTTGCTGGAGGCCGCGGACCGGGCGGGAGAGAGAGCCGGTGCGGGGGCGTGGCCGGGGGCGGGCATCCGGGCCTCGGCTGCTCTGGATCGGCTGCTCTACCCGCTGGTCGGGCCGTGGGCTCGGAACTGCCTGCGTTTGTTGGGGGGCGGGGTGGTGGGGGGCGACGGCGTGGTTGAAGAGGGGACGAGGCGAGTGTGGCTGCTTGAACGTGACCTCGCTCATTTCAGTGCGCTCGCGGTGGCGGCGGCTGTCCGGGCGCGGGTGCCGTTCGCGGTGCGGCTCGTGGCGCGTGACGGGGTTCTGGTCATTCCCTCGCTGGGGGTGCTGCGGACGGCCGATGCGGGGGAGGTGCCGGTCGATGTCGCCCTTCGGGGGGAGCGGATGACGTTTCGGCAGCAGGGCGCGGCAGCGGCAGACGCCTCGGTCCGCCTGAACGCGGATGGCACGTCCGCGCGGTCCGATACGCCAGCGTGGACCCCGGCGAAGGTCTTGCCTGGCCTGGTGCCCGGCGCTGAGGCCGTTCCGCTCGACGATGCCGATCCCTACCGTGTCGCCGGCCCTCAGGCCCGTCAGCAGGACCCGAGCGGTCCCGCGAACGTCGATGGAGCGGGGTGGGCCGGGTGGCTGCGCTCCTGGACGGGTACTGCGGCACTGCTGCGGCTCGGGGGTGAGCATCGGGTGGCGGAGGCCGTGGCTGTTCTGCGGTGTGTGGTGCCGTTGGCCACGCCCGACGTCTTGACCGCACAGACGCGCAGTACCGGGAGTTGCAGTGGGACCCGGAGGGAGGCCTTCGGCGCCGTTCTCAGCAGTCTTCCGCCCAATCCGGTCGCCTTCGCCGCGACTTTGGTGCACGAGATACAGCACGCCAAACTGGCGGCATTGAGCGAGATGGTGGTGTTGCATCACGCGGGGCCGGAGGAACGGTTCTTCGCTCCTTGGCGTCCCGGGCCGAGAAGGCCGTACGAAGCTCTCCTGCATGGGGTGTACAGCCACCTCGCACTTTCGGACTTCTTCCAGCGATGCGCTCTCGCCACTGCCATGTCGCCCCTCCAGCGGGAGTTCGCATGGGACAGGCACGCGCGCCACCGGGAGCAGGTGAGAGCGGTGCTCCCGGCGATCACCGAAGTGGATCACTTGACGCCCACGGGGCGCCTTCTGGTCGACATGCTCACCGAAGAGGGTGTGCGCATGGACGCGGACCCACCACCTGCGAAGGCCCGGGAGAACGCCCGGACGTACGTAGATCGGCTGCATCGGCAGTGGAGGCTGAAAAATGCTGCGCCAAGTGGGTGATGGGGGGTGCCCTCACGTTTCTTTGATCGTTCCCGCGCGCATGCAAGATCACGAACAATGACGCGGGTGGACGGACGGGAGGGCTGTGGAGGCGCGGGCAGGAGCACCGCGCAACTCCACGGGTGCTGAAAGCGCCCTGTTCCGGCACTCTGCCCGCCTCTACACTCACGCACGGGCACCGAGTGCCTCGACGGGGGAGGTCGATGCATGTCTGGCATCCGCACGTCAGTTGCGCCGCCTGACGGGCGTGCGACCAGAGAGACTGTCACGATCAGTTTCGCCGGGTTCAACAGGGCTTGGGCGGCTTGGATCGGGGACCGATTGGAGCGGCGCGGTCGCCGTGTCGTGTACGCGCGGTGGGACGCTCCGCCGGAAGTTCCGCTCATCGATCTCCTGGAGTCCCTGAAGCTTGCTCAGGGGCGGATTCTGATCGTCGTCAGCGAGTGGTATTTCCAGCTGGGGCCGCGTACGCACGAGGAGTGGAACAACGCGCTCCGGCAGGTGGTGGCACCCGACCCGGAGAAGTTCGCGGCAGTGTCCGTCACTACGGCTCCGGTGCCGACGGCCACCGCTGTCCTTGCTGCCTTCGACCTGATCAATGTGGGGGCTGAGGAGGCCGAGCGGCGTCTGCTGGACCGGCTCGACATGCTTGGTGAACCTGTGCTGGAGCCGGTTGGTGGCGTGCGGCGCGGACCACGTTTTCCGGCGGCCATGCCGGAGGTCTGGGGCCGGGTCCCTCGGCGCAACACTCGGTTCACGGGCCGTGAATCGCTGTTGAACGACGCTTATCACCTGTTGCAGAGCGCCGAACCGGGAGCCGGAGTCCTGACCCTCCATGGGATGCCAGGAGTGGGGAAGACCCAGCTCGGGGCGGAGTATGTGTATCGCTTCGGGTCGGAATACGACGTCGTGTGGTGGGTCAATTCGGAGACGCCGGCCACGTATCGGCGTCGTCTCGCCGAGCTTGCGCCGAGGCTCGGTTTATCGACAGGGGCCGATTACGGCGAGCGGCTGCGTGCGGTCGCTGACGCGCTGCGTCGAGGTGAGCCTTATGCCCGGTGGTTGCTGATCCTGGACGGTGCGGATGAACCGGGGCAGATCTCGAACCTTGTTCCTACCGGACCGGGGAACGTCCTGATCACCTCGCGGAATCCGGATTGGCGGCAGTACAACAGTCAGTTGATGGAGGTGCCGGTCTACTTGCGCGATGAGTCTGTGGCCTTCATTCGTCGGAGGGCTCCGCGATTGACGGATTTGGACGCCGGTCAACTGGCCGAGGCGTTGGAGGATCTGCCGCTGCTTCTGGACCAGACGGCCGGCTGGCTGGACGACTCCGAATTGTCGGTGCCGGACTACATCGCAATGCTGGAGGGTGGCATCGACCGAAGCATGGTGAGGGTTTCAGAGGACTCTCCTACGGCGTTCCAGCAGGCCTGGTCGATCCTTTTGAGGAAGCTGAGGCAGACCGTTCCGGAGTCGGTCGACTTGTTGAGGTTGTGTACGTTCTTTGCGCCTGGCTTTGTTCCTGTTGGGCTGCTGAGGAAGTTGCCGACGGAGGAACTGCCCGAGCGGCTTGCTGGATTGCTTGGTGATCCCTCCCTGTGGATCAGGGCGATAAATCAGTTGCGCCAGTATTCGGTGGTGCGCCTGGAGTCGCATGAGACGGTCACTGATGAGGATGCCTCGACTGGGCAATCTTTCTATTTGCATCGCATGGTGCATCAGATCGTTCATCAGGGCATGTCGGATGAGGACAGCCGGGTTTTTGTTGATGTCGTACGGCGGGCGCTGGTGGCTGCTGATCCCCGGAGTCCCCAGGACACTCGGTCGTGGGACAAGTACGCGGAGATCGTGCCGCACCTCAAGTATGCGGATGTACTCCAGAGTGAGGATCGTTCAGTTCAGCGACTGGTTCTCAATTGCCTTTCCTACATGTGCCAGTCGGGCGAGTATGCGGCAGGACTCAAACTCGGTGGACTTGCTATGAAGGCCTGGCGGGCCCTACTGAGTGATGGGCATCCAAATTTCTGGGAATTGGCTCATCACTACGCCAACCTTCTGCGGGCAGTGGGTGACTACCGGCGTGCGGAGGAGGTAGGGCGTTCGGTTGTCGAATCCCTGCGGAGGCATGGTAGGGATCAAGGCCTGGAGGTAATGCGCGCAACCAATGGTCTGGCGGCTGACCTGCGTGGTCTTGCTCGCTATAAGGAAGCTCTGGAGCTCTCCGAGTGGCTCGTCCCGGCATGGCACGACCTTCTTGGTGAATCGGATCGCGTGACCCTGCGTGCGCAGAACAACCTGGCGGTTTCGTTGAGGCTTCTGGGGCGCTATGAAGAAGCCTTGGCGGTGGATCGGGAAACTCTGCGACTGCGTACGGAGGGTTTCTCAGCGAGAGATTCAGATACTCTGTATTCGGCAACCTTCTATGCCCTTGATTTGCGTCTTCTGGGGCGCTATGGCGCAGCCGAGTCCATCCAGAGGGATGCCCTGAGTGAGTTGCGCAGAGTCCTTGGACCTGACCGGACCTTGACGTTGTTCGGAGAATATAACTTGGCGTTGTGCCTCTACCGCGGTGGTGGCCGGAGTCAAGCTGGCCCGTTGCTTGCCCGGGTGTTAGAACGTGGGGAGCGCGTACACGGGGAAACACACCCGTGGACGTTGATCTTTGCCGCAGCTCTCGCCTGCTTCACTCGCGAGCACGGCGATATCGACCAGGCACGGGCGGTCAGCGAGTCCGTGCTTGCGCGTTATGAGTCGGCGCACTCGGAAGGGCATCCGTATGTCGCCGGAAGCCAGTCCAACCATTCCTTGATCCTCTGCAATGTCGGAGAGCGGGACCAGGCACGCACAACGGCCGAACGAGCCCTCACTGACATGACTGCAACAGTCGGAGAGGGTCATCCCTGGACCCTCGGCTGTGCCATCAACGCATCCTTCATCCGAAACCTCTCCGGTGACCCCGAAGCCGCCGCAGACCTCAGCAAGAGCACCATCGCCGGAGCCACCGAGACACTGGGGCGCACCCACCCTCTGACCCTCTCCGCTCGCATCGCTCTCGCAGCCGATCTCCGAGACCTGCGGGGTCGAAAGCAGGCCGAAAAAATCGAACAGGAAGCGTTGGCGGACCTGTCCGAGACTCTTGGTCCTCAGCATGTCCACACGGTCGCTGCCCGTTCCCGTAAGCGCCCCTACTGGGACTTCGAGCCTTTGACTGTGTGAAAGGCGCGGTGTCGGTTCCCGGTGCGCATGATCTCTCGCGCGCCGGGGAATGACCCAGTTCTCTCAACTGCCGCACGCTATACGAGAGTTAGTCAGGGGGACGTGTGGTGATTTTGGTGGGACCCGTTCCGGAGGGGGCCGACGGGCCCATTCCGGTCGTAGTCGAAGCAGATCTGGTCGGAGAGTCGCTCGACGACCTGGATGCCATCTACGGCGACGAGAAGACCAGAGACGGCGGCTCCGCCCGGCGAGTCGTCCAGGTCGCTCAAGACGCCTATACCGAGGGCCTTGACCTGGCTCGGCGCTGTGCGGCCCAAGCCGTGCGGCGGTTCGGGGAGATGGCGGAGGAACTGCGGCCGGACGAGATCGAGATGCAGTTGGCCATCAAGGTCGACGCCGGCGTGGTGGCGTTGGTCAGGAGCGGAGCAGAGGCTCAGCTCCAGGTCACCTTCAGGTGGCGGACCGCGGGTGCCTCCGGGGCGTTATCGGGCAGCGGAGGGGGAAACGACTCGTGAGTCGTGCGGCGGAAGGCGTGCACATCCTGCCCTACAGCCGGGTCGTGGGGCAGGACGATCTCAAGCTGGCACTGGAACTCAACTACGTGTCGCCCCCCATCGGGGGTGTGCTCATGGCGGGAGCGCGGGGCACCGCCAAATCCACTCTCGTACGGGCTTTCGCCCTCATGGTGCATGAGGAACTGCCCGTCACGCTTCCCATCAACGCCACCGACGACCGGGTGGTCGGTGGCTGGGAACTCGACGCTCTGATGCGGGGCGAACCCCGGCCGCAACCGGGGCTGTTGGAGGAGGCCGCGGAGAAGGGGCTGCTCTACATCGACGAGGTGAACCTCCTTGACGACCACCTGGTCAACATCATCCTCGACGTCGTCTCGACAGGGGTGCTGTCGGTGCAGCGGGAGGGGCTGGCCACCGCCAAGCATTTGTCCTTCGGGCTGGTGGGGACGATGAATCCTGAAGAAGGCGGTCTTCGGCCGCAGTTGCTGGACCGGTTCGGGCTCATGGTCGCCGCGAGTCAGCTGGACACGGACGCCCGTCATCGGACGATCCGGACCGTGCTCGACTTCGAGGGGGAGCTGACACGGAAGGAGTCCGTCTGGCTGGAGCAGGCGGCGCGGGACGACAACGCGCGGCGGGACCAGCTGGAGCAGGCCAGAGACCGGGTGTCCGGCACGCCGATCCCCGAAGACGTGGTGCGGCTGTGCGCCCGGGCCGCCGAGCGCGTCGCGGCCGTCGGTCAGCGTGGCGAGATCGTGGCGACGCTGGCGGCTCGCGCGTTGGCCGCGTTGGAGGGCGCGGACGAGGTGGTGCCCGGCCACCTGCTGCGGGTTCTGCCCATGGCCTTTCGGCATCGTCGGCCGGAGACTGCCCATGGGGGAACGTTCGAATGGGGGCCCGAGGACGAGTCCCGCGTTGAGGACCTCTTCGAGCCGGCCTGAGCCGCCATGTCCACCGAGCCGCCCCATGGGGCCGACATGCCTGCCGAGAATGTGCCGTCGACGGAAGTCGAGGAGCCCGACGAACTCGCTGTGAGGCTGTGCCGTGCCCTCGTCTGTGCCGCCGTCGACCCAGCGCTGTCCGGAGTGCTGCTCTTCGACCTGGAACCGCAGTTGCTCGACCCGGTGGCGCGTCTCTTCGCGCGGATACTGACCGGCGATCCTCACTCTCCCGGGCCGCCGGTCATGCTGAGTGCCGCCAGCCGGGACGAGGACCTGTGGACACGCCCCGTGCTCCAACGGGAGGACGGCGGCATCTCGTTCCGCATGGAGCCAGGCCCGCTGATCGAGACGGACGGGCGGTCCGGGCCGCCCTCGCTGGTCGTCGTGCCGGACCTGACCAGGCTCAGCGTCGCCGGGATGCGGGCCGCGGTCCAACTGCTGGGCGCCGACGTGACCGTGGTGGAGTACGGGGGGCTGAGCCATCGCGCTCGACCGCGGGCTCGTTGGCTGGCCGCCTGCCGATCCGCCGACGCGGGACGTCCCACGGGTCATCTACTCGACAGGTTCGCCCTTCGTCTGCCTACCTGCGGTCTCCGGCTGCCAACGGCCGATCACCTGCTCGGGATGCTTCCACCGTCCTGGCTGGACATCGCACGCGACGCCCAGGAGGCGTTGGTGCCGACCGCTGCCGTCAGCGACGAAGCCCTGGACCGCGTACACGAGTTGCTCGGGCCGGAGAGCAATATGCGCAGGGAGCTCTCCCTTGCACGACTCGCCCGTGCCCTGGCCACGCTCGATGGTGAGGGGACGGCCACCAGTGAGCACTGTGCGGCGGCGGCCCGGCTGATGGGGCTTGCCGTTGCGGAGGGGGCCGGGCGTGCGGAACCGACCGGCGGTGCCTCGGGCTCCGCGTCGCGGTCGCCCCACCCGAGCAACCGTCCGTCGGAAGGCATGGGAGAACGGCGGCATACAGGACAGGACATTCCCGGTGCCGCTGAAACCGGGCAGCCGCTGCTGGAGACCGAGCCGGCCGAAGGGGTCGGAGCGGGGCGTGGCGGCGTTCAGACCGTTCTCGCCACTCCGTATCCGGAGGACGAGGCCGAGGCGTTGCGGGACTTCGCTCCGTTGCGCAGCCCTTGGCAGCGTACGGCCGGGTCGGCCTCCCTGCGCGGGGTGGTGATCGGGACGCGGCGGGCCACGGACCTGAGCGACATCGCCCATGTGCGTACCGTGCGGGAGGCCGCCGTGCACCAGCGCATCCGGCGGACAGAGCAGTTCACGGTCTCGCCCGTCGACCTGCACAGCCATGTCCGTGCCAGTTCCCCGGAACACATGCTCGTACTGCTTCTCGACCACACCTGTCGGGGCGGTGACTGGGACTGGCAGGACACGCTCACGCCGTTCTTGGAATGGGCGTACACCAGACGCGCCGCAGTCCACATCATCGAGGTGGGGAGTGCGGAGACCGGCAATGAACTGCGTGCCGAGTCCTTCGCGGCACGCAGTGTCCTCGATCCCAGGATCCTGCCCGCGCTGTACCGGCCGGTGGGGCGGGCGAGCCCGCTCGCGGACGGTGTGGAGCAGGCGGTCCAGGCACTGCGTAGGTCCTTCCGGCAGCACGGCAACAGCCTCACCGAGGCATGGCTGGTCGTGGTGACGGACGGCAGGGGCAATGTGCCACTGAGGGCTAGCCGCACAGGGAGGTTGAGGAGTCCGGTGGGGACCGAGGGCGTGGAGGACACCCTGAAGGCCGCCGCGGGTGTCAGCGCCATGGACCGGACGCGGCTGCGGGTCGCCGTGATCGACGCGGGGCGGGAGCCGTACGGGAGCTTGCCGTTCTCGCTCGCGGAGGCGCTGGGCGGCGTGGTGCTGGAAGGGCCGTCGGCGCGCGTCCGGACGCGCGGGGGAGGCGGTGCCGGTGAGCGGTGAGCCGCCGCGTGCCGCCCGCTGGCTCACGGGCACCGGCACCGCGATACGGCGGGCCGCGTTCCCCGCGTTGCAGTCGGCCGCCAGGCGAGAATCCGCCGCCGTACTCCACTTACGCCGCCCGTCCGGGCCGCCCTCGGGAACGGGCAGCGGTCCAGGGCGGCCGTACGAGCGCCTGGAGGACGGTTGTGCCGTGCTGCGGGTGGTCCGGGCCGTGGGCGCGGGCGGGTACGACGGGTACCAGCTCCAGGGAGCCTGTGGCGACCTCACGGTCACCTGCCGGACCGGACCGACCCGGCTCATGGCGCCCGCCGTCAGTCTGGGCATGCTCCAGGAGAAGGGCGAGTTCCCGTCCGAGACCCTGCGAGCGATCCAGCACTGGTCGGCGAACCAGGGCGAACTCGCCGAGTGGATCAACCGAATACGCCAACGGCACGGCGAAGGACTGCGCCTCATCGTGTGGGACGACACCGGATTCGAGCTGCCCTGGGAACTGTTCTGGGTGCCCGCCGACGAACAGCACGGATTGGGCGGCGGGTTGCTGGGCGCCCTGCTCGTCATGGCTCGCTGGACCACCGTCCATGGTGAGGACGAGGGGTTGCCGCGCGAGACCGGCCCCTGCCGCGGCCGGGTCCTCGCCTACCTTCACGAGGACATGACCGATGACGGCAGCGTCTTCTCGCCGTACGACCACGCGGTGCACGACACGATGACACCGTTCCTCCAGGCGCTGGACCTTCCCATGCCCGACGATCGCACCGGGCTCGTCTACATGGGGTGTCATGGCACATACGGCGAGGTCGTCATGCGACTGACGCTCGGAGACCGGACGTGGGCAGAGTTCAACACCCGGGACATGCACGTGCTGCGCGAGGACCGCTCGCTGGTCTGCCTCAACGCCTGTCACTCGGGCCGCTTCGTGCCCAACCACGTCCAGGGCGAGGAGGCGCTGCGCGGATTCGCCGAACTCTTCCTGCGCAAAGGCGCGGGTGGCTGCATCGTCACAGCCGGCAAGGTCGGGGACCAGGAGGCGCGGGCGTTGGTGCGCCGCCTCCTCAAGGAGGTCGCGGCCCGCCCCGACCTCCCCATCACCGAGACACTGCGGGACTTCCGTGCGCGCGCGGTCCACGACTTCGGCACACTGGCGGCCATCCCCACGACGCGCAACGATGACGGACAGGTCGACAAAGTCGGACAGAAAAGGGTCCTGCGGCTGCTTTACGCGTTCATGTTCCACTACTACGGGCATCCGCGCACCACTCTGCGGCTCGTCGCCGGCGAGGAGCACAGTGCCGGGGGAGGGGACCCATGGTGAACCTCGACGAGCACCCGCTCCTCATCGAACCGGTCGTGGCCTGGCCACGGGTCGCCGAGACGGAATGCGACTACCTCGTCACCGTCGATCTGCGCGGCCCGCTCCCGGAGGGCTCGGACCCCGAACGGGTGTGGCCCTACCCGGAGGAGGAGTTCACCTTCACCGTCGCCCTCGACGGTTCCCCGTACTTCGTGTGTACCGTCCTCGACGAGCCCAGTGTCGTCCTGCACCGCTTCGGCGGCACCTACGGCCCCGCCCATTTCAAGGTCTCCACGGGGCGGGCCACCGGCCACGGCGCCCTGTGGCTCACGGTCAGCAACCAGTGGGGCGTGCCCGTCCGTAAGGCCGAACTGCGGTCTGAGGTAAGGGAACGCGAGCCGGGGCAGGCACCGGCGGCCCGACTGGCCGAGGTGATGCGACAACGAGCCTCGTCGGTACGGCCGTCGGAGCGGACGGGTGACATCCCGTGGAGTCAGGAGCCGACGACAGGGACGCGAGTCACTGACATCCGGTCTACGACAACACCCGGCGTAGACAAGCCATCAAGTCCGACGCAACGGCGACCGCGCCTCGGCCGGCAGACGATCACCATCAGCTTCACCCCCTTCGACCAGGACTGGGCCGACTGGATCGGCCACCGCCTGGAACAACGTGGGCACCGGGTCGTGCTCCAGAGGTGGGACCCACCGCCGGGCGCTTCTTTGGAGGAGTCGCTGCGCGACCTGCTCCTCGCCCCGGGCCCGGTTCTGTTGCTCCTCAGTGACCAGTACCTCCTGTCCGGCGCGCACACCGAAGGGGAGTGGGACGCGGCCTTGCGCGAGGTACTGATTCCTGAAGCCGAGCGAGTCGCTGTGGTGATGGTGGCTCCTTCGCAGCAGTCGACATACGGCCTTGACATCAGCAGCCTGTACGACGTCAGCGCCGATGAGGCCGAACGCCGACTCCTGGGCCGACTCGCGTTGTCCGCCGAACCCGAACCGCGCGCCACCACCGGCGCCGTCGACGAGCCGCCCTTCCCGGTGCACACGCTTCGGGTGTGGGGCAGGATCCCGGAACGCAACGAGCGGTTCACCGGCCGGGTCGCCTTGCTGAACACGGCGTACGAGCGACTTCAACGCGAGAGCAGGGTCACTCTGTGCGGCCTGTCGGGCGTCGGCAAAACGCAGCTGGCCGCCGAATACGCCTATCGTTTCGCGTACGGATACCACGTCGTCTGGTGGATCAATGCGGGCAGCCGCGCCGCCTTCCGGCAGGGCCTCGCCGACCTGGCGCCGGCGCTGGGACTGTCGACCGGTACCGGCCACGGTGAGCGATTCCGCGCGGTCCGCGAGGCGCTGCGCAGAGGGGAGCCGTATGAGCGCTGGTTGCTGATCCTGGACGGTGCGGACGATCCGGATCAGGTCCGGGACCTCGTACCGAACGGACCGGGCCATGTGCTCATCACGTCCTGCAACCAGGACTGGGGCGATCACAACAGCGCGCTGGTCCAGGTAGCCGCCTACGATCGTGCCGAGTCGGTGGACTTCATCCGCCGGCGTGCACCACGGCTGACCGATGATGACGCCTGCCAACTCGCGGAGGCTCTGGCGGACCTGCCGCTGGTTCTCGACCAGACGGCCGGGTGGCTGGACGAGTCGGGCATGTCCGTGGCGGAGTATCTGGAACTCCTTGCCAGGGACTCCGTCACGGACGACCTCGTGGTGTCCTCCGATTTCCCCATGACGTTCCGGGCGGCCTGGGCGGTACTGCTGGAGAGGCTGCGGGCGGGTTGTCCGGACTCCGTGCTGCTGCTGCGGTTGTGCACGTTCTTCGCACCTGACGCCGTGCCTCTGCGGTTGCTGCGGGAGACGCCGGTCGACGGTCTGCCGCCTGCCGTGGCCCAGTTGCTCACGGATCCCGGGCGGTGGAGCGAAGCTGTACAGCAACTGCGCACGTACTCGGTGGTCCGCATTGAGAATCCGGCGCAGGGCTCCTCAGGTGACGTCCTGGCCATGCACCGGATGGTGCACCAGACCGTCCGGGACGACATGTCTGAAGAGGAGAAGTGGGAACTCGCTGATGTGGCCTGGCGAGCACTGGTGGCTGCCGATCCCGGTAACCCGAACGAGGCCGGAACGTGGTCGCGTTACGCCGAGTTGGTCCCGCACCTGGAGTACACGGACGTGCTGTTCCGCGATGCCGAGGCAGCCCAGCAACTGGTCTTCAACTGCCTGCGGTACCTCTACGTTTCGGGCGAGTACGAGACGGGCATCCGGCTGGCCGAGCAGACCATGTCCGTCTGGCAGCAACTTCGGGACGGGAACGCGGACCTGCTCTGGGATCTTGGGCATCACTACGCCAACCTGCTGCGCGTCGTGGGCGACTACCGGAACAGCGAGGCTGTGAGCCGAGCGGCGGTGGAGCAGTTCCGCTCGGTGGGCGGGGTGGGAGACAGCCGGTACCTGCGCGCTGCCAGCGGTCTCGCCGCTGATCTGCGAGCGTTGGGTCGTTTCGAGGAGGCGCTCGATCTGTCGCGGGAGGTCCATGAGAGCTATCGAGTGCTTCGTGGTGAACTACATGAGGACACCTTGGCGGCCGTGAACAACGTGGCTGTTTCACTCAGGCTGCTCGGCCGCTATGGCGAAGCTGCCGAGATCAACCAGCGTGTGTTCCAGGCCCGCGAGCGGGTGTTGGGGGCCGACCACTTCTGGACCCTGCTTTCAGAGGTCCACTGGGCGACCGATCTACGGCTCATGGGCCGCTACGAGGAAGCCCAACATCGGCAGAGGGCCAACGTGGGCAAGTACCGGGAGGCATTGGGGGACAACCACCCCTATTCCTTCCAAGCGCTCTACAACCTGGCGCAATGCGAGTACCGGACCGGCGACACCGTGAGTGCCGGAGAGCGGTTCGCCACGGTACTGGCCAGGTGCGAAAGGCTTCTCGGCAAGGACGACCCTCTTACCCTCATGTTCGCGGTCGCGCGCTGCTGTTACGCACGTGAGCACGGCGATGTCGATCACGCCCGTCGGCTGAGTGAGGCCGTCGTGGACAGGTACGAGCGCCGACTCGGCTCCGCACACCCGTACTCGGCGGGAGCGCGGGCCAACCACGCCCTCATCCTCCGCACCGTCGGCGAGCACAGGCAGGCGCGCGCATTGGGGGAACGGGCACTCGCCGACATGACACAGGCCGTGGGGGCGGCTCACCCCTGGACGCTCGGCTGTGCCGTGAACGTCGTCGCCAGCAGCCCTGACCGTGCTGTCGTAGCCGAACTCGGCCGGGAGACCGTAGCGCGGGCCACTGAGTGCCTCGGTGGCGATCATCGCCTCACCCGCGTCGCGCGGGCCGCGCTCGACGAGGACAACGGCCGCCGCATCTACTGGGACTTCGAACCGCAGACCACCTGACACGACACGACGGAAGGGCCCGCCCCCGGAATCCCGGGAACGGGCCCTTCCAACAGTGCCGTCAGGCCTCAGAGGCTCACGCCTCGAACACCTCGCGCACCAGCTGCTCCTGCTCCGCCTGGTGCCGCTTCGCGGAACCGACGGCCGGGGACGAGCTGTGCGGGCGGGAGATGCGGCGCAGGCGCTCGCCGTGGGGGACCTCCGCGCCGACCGCCAGGTCGAGGTGGTCGATGAGGTTGAGGGCGATGAACGGCCAGGCGCCCTGGTTGGCCGGCTCCTCCTGGGCCCACAGGTACTTCTCGGCGTTCGGGTACTTGGCGATCTCGGCCTGGACCTCGGCACCCGGGAGGGGGTACAGGCGCTCCAGGCGGATGATCGCCGTGTCCGTGACGCCGCGCTTCTTCCGCTCGGCGTCGAGGTCGTAGTAGACCTTGCCGGCCGTGAAGACGACCTTCTTGACCGCGGCCGGGTCGACCGAAGCGTCGCCGATGACCGGGCGGAACTGGCCGGTGGTGAACTCGTCCGCCGAGGACGCCGCGGCCTTCAGACGCAGCATCGACTTCGGGGTGAAGACGATCAGCGGCTTGTGGTGCGGGTTGTGCACCTGCCAGCGCAGCAGGTGGAAGTAGTTCGACGGCGAGGTCGGCGTCGCGACCGTCATGTTGTTCTGGGCGCAGAGCTGGAGGAAGCGCTCCGGGCGGGCCGAGGAGTGGTCCGGGCCCTGGCCCTCGTAGCCGTGCGGCAGGAGCAGGACGACGCCGGAGGTCTGGGACCACTTCTGCTCGGCCGACGAGATGAACTCGTCCACGACCGTCTGGGCGCCGTTGACGAAGTCGCCGAACTGGGCCTCCCACATCACCAGCGCGTCGGGACGCGCCAGCGAGTAGCCGTACTCGAAGCCCATGACCGCGTACTCGGAGAGGAGGGAGTTGTAGACGTTGTAACGCGCCTGCTCCTCCGAGAGGTACATCAGCGGCGTGAACTCCTCGCCCGTCTCACGGTCGATGATCACCGCGTGGCGCTGGCCGAACGTACCGCGCTGGGAGTCCTGGCCGGACAGCCGGACCGGGACGCCCTCCAGCAGGAGGGAGCCGACCGCGAGGGTCTCGCCCATGCCCCAGTCGATCGTGCCGTCCTCGACCATCGACGCCCGGCGCTGGAGCTGCGGCAGCAGACGCGGGTGGACGGTGATGTGGTCGGGGACGTTGACCTGGGACTCGGCGATCCGCTTGACGACCTCCGCGGTGACCGCGGTGTTCACGGCGACCGGGAACTCGGCCTGCGGGTCGGACGGCTCGGCCGACGCCGGCTGGGAGGTGGCCTCGCGGACCTCCGTGAAGACCTTCTCCAGCTGGCCCTGGTAGTCCTGGAGAGCCTGCTCGGCCTCTTCCAGGGTGATGTCGCCGCGACCGATGAGGGACTCGGTGTAGAGCTTGCGCACCGAGCGCTTCTTGTCGATCAGGTCGTACATCAGCGGCTGGGTGAAGGCCGGGTTGTCCGACTCGTTGTGACCGCGGCGGCGGTAGCAGATGAGGTCGATCACCACGTCCTTGTTGAACGCCTGGCGGAACTCGAAGGCCAGCCGGGCAACGCGGACGACCGCCTCGGGGTCGTCGCCGTTCACGTGGAAGATCGGGGCCTCGATCATGCGGGCCACGTCGGTCGAGTACATGGAGGAGCGCGAGGACTCGGGCGCCGCCGTGAAGCCGACCTGGTTGTTGATGACCACGTGGACCGTGCCGCCGGTGCGGTAGCCGCGCAGCTGCGACATGTTCAGCGTCTCCGCGACCACGCCCTGGCCCGCGAAGGCCGCGTCGCCGTGCAGCGCCACCGGCAGGACCGTGAAGTCCGTGCCGCCCTTGTTGATGACGTCCTGCTTGGCGCGGACGACACCCTCCAGGACCGGGTCGACCGCCTCCAGGTGGGAGGGGTTGGCGGCCAGCGAGACCTTGATCTGCTCGCCGTCCAGACCGGTGAACACGCCCTCGGCGCCCATGTGGTACTTCACGTCGCCGGAGCCGTGCATCGACTTCGGGTCGAGGTTGCCCTCGAACTCGCGGAAGATCTGGGCGTACGACTTGCCGACGATGTTCGCCAGGACGTTCAGCCGGCCGCGGTGGGCCATGCCGATGACGACCTCGTCGAGGCGGGACTCCGCCGCGCTGTCGATGACCGCGTCCAGCAGCGGGATGACCGACTCGCCGCCTTCGAGCGAGAAGCGCTTCTGGCCTACGTACTTCGTCTGGAGGAAGGTCTCGAAGGCCTCCGCCGCGTTCAGGCGGCGCAGGATGCGCAGCTGCTCCTCGCGCTCCGGCTTGGTGTGCGCGCGCTCGATGCGGTCCTGGATCCACTTGCGCTGCTTGGGGTCCTGGATGTGCATGAACTCGACGCCGGTGGTGCGGCAGTACGAGTCGCGCAGCACGCCGAGGATGTCGCGCAGCTTCATCAGGGACTTGCCGGCGAAGCCGCCGACGGCGAACTCGCGCTCCAGGTCCCACAGCGTCAGACCGTGCTCGGTGATGTCGAGGTCGGGGTGCTTGCGCTGGCGGTACTCCAGCGGGTCGGTGTCGGCCATGACGTGGCCGCGGACCCGGTAGGAGTGGATCAGCTCGAAGACGCGCGCGGCCTTGGTGACGTCGTCGTCGTGCGAGGCGTCGATGTCCTTGAGCCAGCGGACCGGCTCGTAGGGGATGCGCAGGGCCTCGAAGATGTCGTCGTAGAAGCCGCCCTCGCCGAGGAGGAGGTTCGCGACGATCCGCAGGAACTCGCCGGAGGCGGCACCCTGGATGACCCGGTGGTCGTAGGTCGACGTGAGCGTCATGACCTTCGAGATGCCGAGCTTGTTGAGCGTGTCCTGGCTGGTGCCCTGGAACTCCGCCGGGTAGTCCATCGAGCCGACGCCCATGATGACCGACTGGCCGGGCATCAGACGCGGCACCGAGTGGACGGTGCCGAGGCCGCCGGGGTTGGTCAGGGAGACCGTCACACCGGTGAAGTCGTCCATGCCCAGCTTGCCGTCGCGGGCGCGGCGGACGATGTCCTCGTAGGCCTGCCAGAACTCGAAGAAGTTCAGCGTCTCGGCCTTCTTGATGCCCGCGACGACCAGCTGACGGTCGCCGTTGGGCTTCACCAGGTCGATGGCGAGGCCGAAGTTGATGTGCTCCGGCTTGACCAGGGTCGGCTTGCCGTCCTTCTCCGCGAAGGAGTAGTTCATCGACGGCATGGCCTTGATGGCCTGCACCATCGCGTACCCGATCAGGTGCGTGAAGGAGATCTTCCCGCCCCGGGCGCGCTTGAGGTGGTTGTTGATGACGATGCGGTTGTCGAAGAGCAGCTTCACCGGGACCGCGCGCACGGACGTGGCCGTGGGCACCTCCAGCGAGGCGTTCATGTTCTTCGCGACCGCGGCGGCGGGGCCGCGCAGCGTCACCAGCTCGGGACCGTCGGCGGCCGCGGCCTTCGCCGCCGGCTTGGCGGCGGCGGGCTTCGCGGGAGCCGGGGCGGCGGCCTGCGCCGGAGCGGCGGCCGCGGGCTTCGCGGCGGGCGCCGGAGCGGCCTGAGCCGGAGCCTGCGCGGGCGCTGCGGCCTGCGTGGGCGCCTGGGCCGGCGGGGCGGCGGCAGGCTTGGGCTGAGCGGTGGTGCCCGCGGCCCCCGCGGCCGCGGTACCCGCCGGAGCCGGGGCGGCGGCCGCGCCCGGCTTGTAGTCGGCGAAGAAGTCCCACCAGGCTCGGTCTACCGAATTCGGGTCCTGGAGGTACTGCTGATAGATCTCATCGACGAGCCACTCGTTGGGACCGAACGCGGCAGCGGGGTTGTTCTTCCCGGCTTGGTCGTCGGTCGAGATGCTCGAGTTACTGGGGGACTGTGGCGACACGGCGGCAACCGCCCTCTTCCGCTTCACAAGGTGATGGACAGCGGGAATTAAGGCTACGCCTTGCTGACCGGGAAGGTCAGGTCGGGCCCGTTCATCGTCGCGTAAGTCACATCAAACAGCGGGTTTCGGGGGTGGAAATGGCGGGAAACAAGCGTGGTTCCGCTTCACCTGGGATGAGCTCGGCGGGCCCCTGCGCGGTCATGGCGCGGGCCTCTGCCTGATCACACGGGTCCGCCGACGCGGAACGCCCGTGGATCTTGTGGCTCCGCTTCGAACTTTACGTCAACTTGGCAGAGATGGAAGTCCCGGAAGGGTGACAAGAATCCGGCAGCCCCGCTCGGATTCGGCCACTCCGATCCGGCCGCCGTGCAGATCCACCGCCCAGCGCGCGATCGCCAGCCCGAGCCCCGTGCCGCCGTCGCTGCCCGGACCGTGCGGCCGGGTGATGTTGCCGCGGTTGAACCGCTCGAAGACGCGGTGCCACTCCGAGCGCGGAATGCCCGGACCCTCGTCCAGGACCTCCAGCTCCAGCGACTCCGGATAGCTCCCGCGCCGCGCCTTGACCGTCACCCGGCCGTGCGGCGGGCTGTGCTTGACCGCGTTGTCGATGAGGTTGGCCACCACCTGGTGGATGCGCTCCGGATCCGCGTGCGCGGTCAGCTCCGGCGGCGACACGTCCAGGTGCAGATGCACGTCCGCCCGGGTGTGGGTGCCCGACCCGGACGCGATGCCCGCGCGCGCCGAGGCGACCATGTTGGCCTCCTTCAGCACGCCCGACAGATACGGCCACACCTCGAAACGGCGCTTCTTCAGCGGTACGACGCCGTTGTCGAGGCGGGACAGGTCCAGCAGCGTCTCCACCAGCCGGCCCAGGCGCTCGGTCTGTTTCAGCGCCGTACGCATCGTCTCCGGGTCGGCCTGCGTGACGCCGTCGACGATGTTCTCCAGCACGGCTCTCAGGCCCGCGATGGGTGTGCGCAACTCGTGTGAGACATTCGCCACGAGTTCCTTGCGCTGGCGCTCCTGGGCCTCCAGCTCGTCCGCCATGCGGTTGATGGTCTCGGCCAGGTCGCCCAGCTCGTCCCGGCGGTTCTCCCGCACCCGGCGGGTGTAGTCGCCGTGCGAGATGGACCGGGCCACCGCGTTCATCTCGTCCAGCGGAGCGGTGAGCGAATGCGCCACGAACTGCGTGATGAGCAGTGTGGCGATCATCGAGAAGACCGTGATGAAGCGCAGCTCCGTCTTGGTGCGCACCGCGATCATCGACAGACCCGTGGTGATCAGGACCGAGGTGACGACGAGCGCGCCCAGCTTGGTCTTGATCGAGAACGGGCTCACGCCCCCCCAGGAGTCCTGGGGGCCTCTCCGTCCGGCCGGACCGTCGCTCATGGCGTGGGCGTCTCCAGGGCGTAGCCCACACCGTGCACCGTACGGATCCGCTCGGCGCCGATCTTCCGGCGCAGGGCCTTGATGTGGCTGTCGACCGTGCGGGTGCCGGAGGCGTCCGCCCAGTCCCACACCTCGGCGAGCAGCTGCTCGCGGGAGAGCACCGCGCGCGGGGTGTTGGCCAGGCAGACCAGCAGGTCGAACTCGGTGGGCGTGAGGTGGACGTCCTCGGACCGGACCCGCACCCGGCGCTGGGCGTGGTCGATCTCCAGCTCGCCCAGGCGCAGGATGCCGCTCCTCGGGGTCGCTGCGGCCAGCGCCGCGCGCTCCACGCGGCGCAGCAGCACGTGGACCCGTGCCGCCAGCTCACGCATCGAGAACGGCTTGGTCATGTAGTCGTCCGCGCCGACACCGAGCCCGACCAGCATGTCGGTCTCGTCGTCGCGCGCGGTGAGCATGAGGACCGGCACCGGCCGGGCGGCCTGCACACGACGGCAGACCTCCAGACCGTCGAAGCCGGGCAGCATGATGTCGAGGATCAGCAGATCGGGCTGCCAGGCCTCGGCCGTGTCGACCGCCGACGGACCGTCGACCGCCGTTTGCACGAGGAATCCCTCGGCGCGCAGGCGGGTCGCGATGGCGTCCACGATCGTCGGATCGTCTTCGACGACCAGGACCCGGCGCTGGGCGCCCGGGGTTGCCGTCGTGCCGTTGTGGGAGGTGTGTGTCTGCTCCATCGCCCGCCCCTGAGGTGTGCAATTCCGGAACCAGTGGGGTGATCCCTTGTCTGCGCATGACTGCGCTTGACGCTTGAATGATCGGCGTCAGGGAAGCAGGGTACGGGGAGTCACGTCGCCTTTGCTATCCAGGTCGGACGGCGAGATGCACGACGTCGGGAACGCCCCGGGCAACGGGGAGCTCTTCGGTACGCACCCGTTTGAATCCGGCATTCCGCAAGGTTCCCTCGAATTCCGGAGAGGGCTGGGCGGACCATACGGCCAGTACCCCGCCCGGCTTCAACGCCCTTGCGCAGCTTGTGAGTCCGGTCGGTGCGTACAGGTCTTCGTTGCCGTCCGTCACCGTCCAGTCGGGGCCGTTGTCGATGTCGAGGCAGAGCGCGTCGAAAGTGGCGCATGTCTCATTGACGAATGCGACTAGATCGGTTTTCAGAATCTCTGTTCGGGGGTCGGCGAGGGCCTGCGCCGTGAGGGGGGACAGGGGGCCGTCGTTCTGGTGCCAGTCGATGATCGCCTCCTCTCGTTCGACCACCGTGATGCGGCCCCAGCGGGGGTTTGCGGCGGCGTGGGCCAGGGAGAAGCCGACGCCAAGGCCGCCGATCAGCAGGTGGGGGGCGGGAGTGGGGGCGGGGGTGTCTGTGGGGGCGTGTGTGGGGGTGGGGCGTTCGTCGAGGGTGTCCAGTGCGGCGTCCACCAGGCGGCGTTCCGAGCGGCCGTCCGATGTGTCCATCAGGAAGCAGCCGTTGGCGATGATCTGGAGCAGGTCGCCGTGGCGTCGGAGCACCACCTCGCCGTAGGGGCCCTCGCGGCGGTCCAGGACTTCCGGGATGTCGTACGAGGTGAACATCCCGACATCCTCGCGTATCGCGTATGAGGTGCCTTCGAAGTTGCTGAGAATCGGAGTTGGGGTGGTGGGGGTCACAGACAGGGTGGGTGAGGGAGCGGAGGCTGGGGCGTAGCGGGGAGTGGAGCGGAAGGGGCGCCTCGGCGTGGAACGTCAGCCTGTTCAGGACGCGTGCCTTCCGGATGTCTCGGGGTTGCTGGACGGGGTGCCGCGGCAGAGGGGTGGTCCTTCGGCGCCGTCTCCGGGACGGGTGCGGAAACGGCGGCGCCTTCCTCGGCCTTGGCGGGTGCTTCCCACGCCTGTCGGGACGCCGTTCACCTTCGGCTACGGCGCTGTCCTGGTCGTCACTTCGCTGATCACTGCGTATGGCTCTCCGGCGCTGGTGCGTGCCCTGCACCAGGGGTCCAGTACTGATGTGGCGCATCTGGTGCGGATGCCTGTGGTGGTGCTGGTGGCCAGTGCGTTGTGGGTTGCCGGGGGGTTGCTCTCGCCGTTCGCGGTCGGGTTCCTGGTCGTTCTCACCGCGTTGGAGCGGCGGGTGGGTGGGGTGCGTACCGCCTGTGTCTTTCTGCTCGGGCATGTTCTCGCCACGCTGGCCACCGAGGTGCCGGTGGGGGTGGGGGTGTTGGTCGGGTATCTGCCCGACAGTTCGCTGCATCGTCTTGATTACGGCGTGAGCTTTGGTGTGGCCGCGGGGGTGGGGGCGTTGGGTGGGGTGCTTCCGCCGTGGGTGCGGTGGCCGTTGCTCGGGGTGTTCGGGTGGATGCTCGTCTCGGATCTGGTCGCGTTCGCCGATCCGATGACCAACTGGGGGCACTTGATCGCCTTCGGTATCGGGATCGCCGTCTGGCCGCTGGTACGGATGCCTGCGGCGCCTGTGCGGGTCCGGTGGGGGCGGATGTAGCGCCCAGGGTCGCGTTGTGGGTCGGGGCCGGGGCGGGGGGTGTCCGTCCTCGGTCCGGCGGTGCTGTGTCTTCTAGAGGTGCTGCGTGTTGGACGCCGGACGCTGCGGGCGGACACCCCCCGCCCCGTCCCCTTACCGCCGTGGGCGGCCAGGGCGCCAACAGCCGGGGGCACCTCATGCCCGACGGCGACTTCCGCTTTCCAGGGGCGCGGGGAACTGCGCGACCAGCCACAACGAACCCGCACCCGCCATACGACCGAACAGGCACCCCAGAAGGCGAAACCCGCACGACCTGCCCTACGGCGACTGCGGACGCCTTCTTTTAGGGGCGCGGGGAACTGCGCGACCAGCCACGACGGACCCGCAGACGCCAGACGACAGCACCCCGCACCCCATAGGCGCACCCCCGTCCCAAACGTGATCGCTCAGAGCGAACGGCGGCCGGGGAACATTCCGCCGCGGCCACGCATTGAGTCGGCATAGCTCAACTTGACTGCCGAAGGGGAGATCATGGCTTCGACGTCCACACCGCTCACCCTGCCCGTGCTGCCGCTCGACGATGAGGTCGTGCTGCCCGGGATGGTG
Source organism: Streptomyces lincolnensis (assembly GCF_001685355.1). GTDB lineage: Bacteria > Actinomycetota > Actinomycetes > Streptomycetales > Streptomycetaceae > Streptomyces > Streptomyces lincolnensis. The sequence continues at coordinate 6,765,100 of NZ_CP016438.1, forward strand.
GTTCCGCTGGACCTGAATGACGCTGATGTGCGCGCCGCGGTGGAGGCTGCTCAGGCTGCCGCGCGTTCTGAGCCCGGGAAGCCCAAGGTTCTGCTGGTGCCACGGATCGAGGGGACGTACGCGGGTACGGGTGTGCTCGGCACGGTCGAGCAGGTCGGCCGGCTGGCCGACGGGGATCCGGGTGCGCTGATCCGTGGGCTTGGCCGGGTGAAGATCGGGGCCGGGACCACCGGGCCGGGTGCGGCGCTGTGGGTGGAGGCCGCGCGGGTTGATGAGGTGGTGCCTGATCCGCTGCCCGGACATGTGGGTGAACTGGTCAAGGAGTACAAGGCGCTGGCGACCGCCTGGCTGCGTAAGCGTGGTGCTTGGCAGGTCGTGGACCGGGTGCAGGCCATCGACGACGTGTCCGCCCTGGCCGACAACTCCGGGTACTCGCCGTTCCTGACCACCGAACAGAAGGTGGAGTTGCTGGAGACCGGCGATCCGGTGGCCCGGCTGAAGCTTGCCACGCAGCAGCTCCGTGATCATCTTGCCGAGCAGGATGTCGCCGAGACCATTGCCAAGGATGTCCAGGAGGGCGTCGACAAGCAGCAGCGGGAGTTCCTGCTGCGGCGGCAGTTGGAGGCGGTGCGCAAGGAACTGCGCGAGCTGAACGGGGAGTCGGAGGGCGAGGAGTCCGATGACTACCGGGCGCGTGTGGAGGCCGCCGATCTGCCCGAGAAGGTGCGGGAGGCCGCCCTCAAGGAGGTCGACAAGCTGGAGCGGTCCAGTGATCAGTCGCCCGAGGGGTCCTGGATTCGGACCTGGCTCGACACCGTGCTCGAACTGCCGTGGAACGAGCGGACCGAGGATTCCTATGACATTCAGGGGGCTAAGGCCGTCCTGGATGCCGAGCATGCTGGTCTGGAGGATGTGAAGGAACGGATCACCGAGTACCTCGCGGTGCGCAAGCGTCGTACCGAGAGGGGCCTGGGCGTTGTCGGTGGCCGGCGTGGTGGTGCCGTACTGGCGCTCGTCGGGCCGCCCGGTGTCGGTAAGACCTCGCTGGGCGAGTCCGTCGCGCACGCGATGGGACGGAAGTTCGTCCGGGTCGCGCTCGGTGGGGTGCGGGATGAGGCCGAGATCCGTGGGCACCGGCGTACGTATGTGGGTGCGTTGCCCGGGCGGATCGTGCGGGCCGTCAAGGAGGCCGGGTCGATGAATCCGGTGGTGCTCCTCGACGAGATCGACAAGGTGGGGTCCGATTTCCGAGGGGATCCGGCGGCTGCTCTGCTGGAGGTGCTCGACCCCGCGCAGAACCACACCTTCCGGGATCACTACCTGGAGGTCGAACTCGATCTGAGCGATGTCGTCTTCCTGGCCACGGCCAATGTGCTGGAGGCCATTCCGGAGGCGCTGCTCGACCGGATGGAGCTGGTCCGGCTCGACGGGTACACCGAGGACGAGAAGATCGTCATCGCCCGGGACCACCTGCTGCCGCGGCAGTTGGAGCGTGCCGGAATCGAGGAGGGCGAGGTCGTCATCGACGAGAGCGCCCTGCGCAAGCTCGCCGGTGAGTACACGCGTGAGGCCGGTGTGCGGAATCTGGAGCGCTCCGTGGCGCGGCTGCTGCGGAAGGTCGCCGCCCAGCACGAACTGGGGCAGCGGGAGCTGCCGTTCGTCGTGAAGGACGAGGATCTGCGTGAGCTGATCGGACGGCCGCACCATGTGCCGGAGTCCGCTCAGGACCCGGCCGAACGGCGGACCGCGGTGCCGGGTGTGGCCACGGGCCTCGCCGTCACGGGCGCGGGCGGCGACGTGCTGTTCGTGGAGGCCTCGCTCGCCGACCCCGAGACCGGGGCCGCGGGGCTGACGCTCACCGGGCAGCTCGGTGACGTGATGAAGGAGTCCGCGCAGATCGCGCTGAGCTTCCTGCGGTCCCACGGCGCCGAACTGGAACTGCCGGTGGCCGACCTGAAGGACCGGGGCGTGCACATCCACTTCCCGGCGGGCGCGGTGCCGAAGGACGGGCCGAGCGCGGGCGTCACCATGACGACGGCGCTGGCCTCGCTGCTCAGCGGGCGACTGGTGCGGACCGACGTGGCCATGACCGGCGAGGTGTCGCTGACCGGACGCGTGCTGCCCATCGGCGGCGTGAAGCAGAAGCTCCTCGCCGCGCACCGGGCCGGGGTGACCACCGTCGTCATCCCCAAGCGCAACGAGGCCGACCTGGACGACGTGCCCGCGGAGGTGCTGGACAAGCTCGACGTCCACGCCGTCACGGACGTCCGCCAGGTCCTGGAACTGGCCCTCGCGCCCGCCGAGAACGGCGCCGCGTCGCAGGTTCCGGTGGCGGCGTGACGGACGTCACCGGATAGGCGAAGGCCCGGGTCCCGTGAGGGAGGCCCGGGCCTTCGCCGTGTCCGATGGAGGAGGGGCCGGAGGCTGCCGTTGGTCCGGTCCTGCGAAATACTGGCCGAGCTGCGGTGACGTCGATGTTCGGCGGAAACCTTCGGGACCGCGAAAACCGAGGCAGGGACTGACGTGCACGAAGACGGAAACGGCGGGGGACGCCGGGTCGGGGCCGCGGCGTCGGCGAGTGGTGCGGACGAGGAGTACCTGTCCCTGGAGCGCGAGTTGACGGTTCTGCTGCGCCGCGCGCGGGCCAGCCAGGGCGAGATGGCCCGCGAGGTCCACCCCGACCTGGAGTCCGCCGCCTACGGCCTGCTCGTCCGCCTCGACGAGTGCGGCCGCCAGCGCGCCACCGAGCTCGCCGCCTACATCGGCGTCGGCAAGGCCACCATGTCCCGCCAGCTGCGCGCCCTGGAGTCCCTGGGCCTGGTCGCCCGCGAACCCGACCCCGCCGACGGCCGCGCCTGGCTGGTCCACCTCACCGACGAGGGCCGCCACCGCGTCGGCAAGGTCCGCGAGGCCCGCCGCGGCCGGTACGTGAGTCAGCTCGCCCACTGGGACCGCCGGGAGGTCGCCGAACTGGCCCGGCTGCTCCATCAGCTGAACCGCGGCATGGAGAAGTAGCCGGCGCGCTCTCACCTCGCCGGTCGGATGCGTACGGCGCGGCGCGCCCCGGGTCACAGGAGCGCCGCGAACACCAGCGCCGCCGACCCCGCCGTCCCGGCCGCGGTCCACAGCACCCAGCGGCGGCCCGCGCCCAGGGCCAGTGCCGCCACCGTCATGCCCGCCAGCATCTCGCTCACCACGGCGAGCGCGGTCGCCCCGGACAGGAAGGTCCCGCGGGTGCTCGCCCGTTCGGCGAGGTCCACCTGCCGCAGGTTCTCGTCCACGAGCCCGCCCCAGTCGTCCGGAGCGGACCGCAGCGCGGCCATCGCCGCCGCGTCGACGTCGTCCTCGGCGCCCGGGAGCCGTCCCATGTGAGCGGCGATCTTCTCGATGTGCGTCGCGATCCCCCTCTCGGTCACGGCGACCGTCCGCTCGTGCCGCGCGTCCTCGGCACTGGTCCCGGTGTCGAGCGCGGCCAGCTCGCGGGCGGTCGCGCGCAGGTGCCCGAGGACGGCCTCCTCCTGGGCCGCCAGGAGGAACGCGGTCCGCTGTCCGCCCGCCGCGATCGACGTGGTGGTACGGACCGCCTTGCGCGCCGCCTCCGCCTGGGCCCGCTGTTCCACGCTCGCCGCGACGACCTGCCCGAGCGGCAGAAGCAGCAGCAGCGCGGAGACCGCCAGGTGAAGGGTCACGGTGCCGCGGTGGGCGGACGCCGTGGCCGGCTGCGGCAGCAGTTCCAGCTTCCGGAGCACACGGCCGCCCGGGGGCCCGGACGTCCCGCGCCGCCACCTACGCGGTCGCAGGACGACAGCGGCCAGGACGGCCACGAGTACGGTCGCGCCCGCGCCCCCTGCCGCGATCAAGCCCCAGGTCACCCTGCGGTCACCGGAGCGCAGCGTCGCGTCCGGGTCGAGGGCGTACAGCTCCGGCGACCGACGCTGTACGTCGGACAGGCGCCGGGGCAGGTCGTAGCCGAGGCGCTGGTGGCGGTAGCGGTCGGTGGCCAGGACCGGGGAGGCGCCCTCGGCGGTGCGCAGGCCGAAGGCGGTCTGCGCGGCGAGCCGGTACTCGGACGCCGCGAGCCTGCCGTCGCCCCGCAGTGGCCCGAGCGCGTCCGCCCGCGCCTGGGCGACGGCCACCTCGAAGGCGAGCGGGGCCTCGTCGCCGTAGACGAAGCGGATGTCCTCCAGGACGGCGCCCTGGCGGCGGACGTCCTGCCGTACGGCCTCCTGGTAGGTCCCGGAGGCCTCGCTGAACTGGAGGGTGGCGAGCAGCGTGGCCAGGGTGACGACGCAGATCAGCGCGATCTGCACCCGGATGCGGACGCTCAGCCTCCGTACCGGATGTGTCGGAGCGGTGCTCATGGCGACTGCCGTCGCAGTGTGAGCCGTACGCCGTCCTCACCCATGAGGGCCAGGACGTCCTCGGACGGCAGCGACCAGGTGTGCCGCTCGGGGGTGAGCTCTCCGGGCCTGTCGGTGTAGTTGCCCGCCGGGTCGCCTGGGTCCTCCCGGGAGATCGTGTACCGGGTGGGTTCCAGCAGCAGCGTGTCGCCGTCGGCGGTCGCGGTGCCCTCCGCGGCGAGGGTGATCTGCGCGACGCCCTCCGGTGTGGGGGTGGCGAGGATGCCGGCGTAGAGGTACCGGCCGTCGGCCGTGAAGCGGTAGGCGATGGTCCCCGTGCCCTCGTTGCTCTCCCACGCGCCCACGAGCGGGCGCGGCAGCGCGGAGTCCTCGACGGGATCCTCAACGGGGTCCTCGGGCGCGTCCGTTGCGGCGACCGTCGGGGAGGTCTTCGGGGCGGCCGGCGGAGTGGTCGTCGCCCGCGCCGACGGGGGTGTCCACGCGGAATCGTCCTCCGAGGAACACGCTGTGAGGCTCACGAGCAGCAGCGTTACGACGGTGACGGCCGCCCTGCGGAATGTGAGCAAGGGACGCTCGCGGTTTCCGGGCATTCCGGATCTCCTTCCCCCGTGGAGCGCTCCCCTCACCCAACTACCCCTGGAAAACGCCCTTTTGAGTGCTCCACGGTAGATTGCCGCCCTTTGGTGCGCCTCAGGGAATTCCCTAGGGTTATCGGGGAGCCGCACCCCGGGGTGATTCCGGAACAGGGAGCCGACATGTCACAGGCGAAGCCGCTCGATCCCGCGTCCATGGCCGAGTTCTACGGCGCGGAGTTGCGCCGGAGGCGCGAGGAGGCGGGGCTCTCGCAGAGCGGGCTGGGGGAGCTCGTGTTCTGTTCGGGGTCGTATGTGGGACAGATGGAAATGGCTGTGCGTAGGCCGCAGGTGGAGCTGTCCGCGCAGATCGACGTGGTCCTGAAGACCGACGGGTTCTTCCGGCGGCTGTGCGAGGCCATGCTCAGGTCGTCCAAGTTCGCCGACTACTTCGTGGCCGCAGCCGAACTGGAGCAACGGGCCGAGACCATCTGCAACTTCGCCACGGCGGTTGTCCCCGGCCTGTTGCAGACCGCGGAGTTCACCCGTGCCCTTGTCCGGACGGCCCGGCCTAGGGTCGATCCGGAGGAGGCCGAACGGCGTGTTACCGCGCGGCAGGAACGGGCGCACGCGCTGCTGAAGGACCCGGCCGCACCCGACCTGTGGTTCATCATCCACGAGGCGGCGCTGCACACGACGGTTGGCGGGAACCAGGTGATGCGCGACCAGTTGGAGCACATTGCCGAGGTGGCCCGCAGCGACCGGGCCGTCATCCAGGTGATGCCGTTCTCGGCGGGGTTGAGCCCGCTCCTGTACGGGACCACAACCCCCATGACCTTCGCCGACGAACCGCCCGTCGTGTACACCGAGGGCGCCTACTCAGGGCAGTTGATCGACGATCCGGCAGTGGTCGCGAGCTGCACCAAGTCCTACGATCTGGCCAGGGCTGCCGCCTTGTCCACGCAGGCGTCCCTGGCCTTCATCGACCGGCTTATGAAAGAGAACCGCACACCATGAATCGTCCGCAGGACCTACATTCCGCCCGTTGGCGCACGTCGTCGTACAGTAACGCGGACGGCGGAGACTGCGTCGAAGTCGCCGACAACCTCCCCAGCCTCGTCCCCGTCCGCGACAGCAAGACCCCCGGCGGGCCCGTGCTCCTCGTCTCCGCCGACGCTTGGACGTCATTCATAGCCCGGCTCCCGGAACGGGGCTAAAGGCCATGAACCGCGCGCTGCGTCGAAGTCGCCGACAACCTCCCCGGCCTCACCCCCGTCCGCGACAGCAAGACCCCCGGAGGCCCCGTACTCCTCCTCTCCACCGACGCCTGGACGGCGTTCATTCGGGCCGCCCTGAAGTAACTCAGAACTCCACGTGCACAACCGTCGCGTCGTCGTGCGTCTTGCTGCGGCCGAGGTACGTGCGGGTCGACGCGTCCGCCCGTTCCAGCTCCCGTACGCGGTCCACGAGGGCCTGCGCGCCCTCCTTGCGGACGAAGGTGAAGCAGTCCCGCCAGTCGCCCTCGTGGAACTTCTCGACCCAGCGGGTGGCGCCGTCGGTGAGGGCGGTGAGGGCGCGGACGTCGGAGCGGGGGAGCCGGCCGGTCACCGCGCGGGTGGCGACGGTCGGGTCGGCCGCCGCCGTGAAGAAGCCGCCCTCCTTGTTGCGGAGGGTGGAGTCGATCAGGGCGTCGGTGGTGAGGGCGGAGCGGGGCAGGCGGGCGAGGCGGTCGTCGAGGTGGGCGGTGATCGTGCCGTCCGGTGACTCCACCAGGAGTGCGGAGTCCGAGAGGATCAGGTACTCGACGGCCTCGGTGGACCACCGGGCCAAGATCACCGTGGCTTGCGGGGTGCGTGGGTGAGAAAGGTCACAAGAGGATTGATGGGCCTCGGCTGTTCGAAGAATCGCCCGTGAGAGGATCTCCGGAAGAGGAAGATCTCGGGAGGAAACGGAAAGTTCGGTCAGGGCCCCGCCGAGCCGGGCGGTGAACCAGGGGACCGAATGCAGACACCCGGTTTCGCCTCTCGGGGGTGTCACCCCGTCCAGGACGACGAGCGCTCCGCCCAGTCCGGAGGCCGGAAGGGCGACGCTCGCGAAGTCCTCGTTGGGGCGGAGCCGCTCGCCGGGCTCCGAAACAAGTTCCGTACGCATCCGGCCAGTCTGCACGAGCCCTTCACAAGCACCGCGAAAGGCTGGCATCCGTCGCGGATTTGGCCCACCCGCGCAGGTCAGACGCCGGGTTTGAGGTGGAATCGTTGGCTCCGGGAAGACGTGGCGGCGAATACTGCCACCGCCCGCCTCCGACGTCCAACCGGCCCGCCGTGCAAGGTTGGTGCACGGGCCAGAGGAACTTGCCCGCCAACTCCCGTCCGATGTTCACTCCTTCGGGTGGCGGGTCTGGTGATGCGCGACCGCCGCCCACCGGCACTGGGAGGGTCGGGAACGCACCGGGTGTATGCACCAGTTGGCCCCGAAAGATGGGGTGATGGGGCGTCACCCGGGCCATGAGTATTCACGAGTCAGGAATGCGAGCACCGGTGCAGAAGACGCGGCCTCGTCGTACGGGCAAGCAGGCGGCCTCCGGCCCAGGGGTGGAGCAGACACCCGGCACCGCCGACGTCCCGGTGGGCAGGGGCCGACCCACCCACGTACGCACCCGGCTGATTCTCGCCGTCACCGTCGTGGCCGCGGCCATCGCCGGAGCGGGTGTCCCCTCCCTCGTCACCGCCTCCGGGGACCTGCACGACGCCCAGGACCTGGTCACCCTCGCCGAGCAGACCCAGGACGCGCTCGCCCTCGCCCACTCGCTCGCCGACGAGCGCGACGAGGTCACCTCCTACATCGCGGCCGGGCGGCCCAAGTCCAAGGCGCCCTCCGAGGACCGCGGCGCCCGCGTCGACCGGCAGGTGGAGGAACTCCAGGCCGACACCGACGCACCCGCCTCCCTGCGCGGAGAGCTGGACGGCATCGCCGCCCTGCGCCGGGCCGCGCTCACCGGTAAGAGCAGCGCGCTGGAGGCCCACCAGGCCTACTCCGCCGCCATCACCGGTCTGCACGGCCTCGCCGAGCGGCTGGCCGAGCGGATGCCCCCGCGCGCGGGCGACGGCACGCACGCCCTCGCCGAACTGGACTCCGCCGTCCAGCAGGCCGCCGCGGCCCGCGGGCTCCTGCTCGCCGCCCTCAACGTGCCGACGACCACCCAGACCGTGATCAACCCGGTCACCGGCCTGGCGGCCACCGAGGAAGTCTCCTCGGACGCCGACACCAAGCAGCGCGACGCCCTCAGCGCCGCCGCCCAGCAGGCCCGGCTGCGCTCCGACGCCGCCCTCGCCGACTTCCAGGACTCCGCGCCCAAGGCCGCCGTCGCGTCGTACGACTCCACGGTCACCGGCCCGGGGGTCAACTCCGCCGAGAAATACCTCGCCTCCCTGACCGACCAGCCGACCCTGGGCGACAGCGAGCTCGGCACCGGCACCGGCAAGCTCGACGAGGCGCTGTCCGCCCGGATCGACGCCATGCGCGGGGCCGAGGCCGCCCTGTACGAGCGCCAGGTCAAGGAACTCGCCCAGCTGCGCGACGACGAGGTCACCGCGCTGGAGATCCGCGTCGCCCTCCTCGGCGCCCTCATGCTGCTCGCCGTCGGCATCGCCACCGCCATGGCCCGCACCCTCACCCAGCCGCTGTCCGTCCTGCGCCGCGGCTCGGCCCGGCTCGCCGGCGCGGAGGACCCCGGCGCCGAGGAACCCGTCACCTTCACCGGCCGCAACGACGAGTTCGCCCAGGTCGTCCGCTCCGTCAACGCCCTGCACGCGCACGCCGCCGCCCTCGCCGAGCGCGTCACCACCCTGGAGGCCGACCGCAAGCACCTGGTCGGCCAGCGGCAGAAGATGGCGGACGCCCGCGAGCAGCTCAAGGCCGAACTCGCCGACTCCGCCGCCCAGTTGGAGAAGCTGCGCACCAGCATCTCGGCCACCTTCGTCAACCTCGCACTGCGCACCCTGGGCCTGGTGGAGCGGCAACTCGCCGTCATCGAGGGCCTGGAGGAGCGCGAGCAGGACCCGGAGCGGCTCGCCACCCTCTTCAAGCTCGACCACCTGGCCACCGTCATGCGCCGGCACAGCGAGAACCTCCTCGTCCTCGCCGGCACCGATCATGTCCAGCAGAGCGCGGGACCGGTCCCGCTCGTCGACGTCGTACGCGCCGCGGTCAGCGAGATCGAGCGCTACGACCGGGTGCGCATCGCCGCGCTGCCGCCGCACGCCCACGTGGCCGGCTTCGCCGCCGACGACCTCTCCCACCTGCTCGCCGAACTCATGGAGAACGCCACCTCGTTCTCACCGCCCGACCTGCCCGTCGAGGTCTCCGGCTGGCTCCTGGAGAGCGGAGAGGTGATGCTCTCCGTCCAGGACGAGGGCATCGGCATGACGCCCGACCGGCTCGACGAGCTCAACGCCCGCCTCGTCGGCTTCGACCCGGAGGCCCCGTACGAGGCCTACGGCAGCGGCGGCAACGGCAAGGGCCGCAAGAACGCCCAGGACGGTGAGGAAGGGCTCGGCCTCGGTCTGTACGTGGTGGCCAGGCTGGCCCACCGGCTCGGGGTGCGCGTGCAGCTGCGCGAGCAGAAGCAGGGCGGTATCGCCGCCGTCGTGGTCCTTCCCAAGGGGCTCCTGGCCGCCGCGCCGTCCACCGCCGTCCCCGCCGCGTCCTCCGCCACCGGCGGCACGCACGGCTTCTCCTTCCCCGGCGCCGACGCCGAGGTCAACTCCAACGTCCTCAACGGCCGTTCGACCGACGGTGATCCGTTCGTCGCGCTCGCGGAGAACGCCGTACGACGGTCGGAGGAGGCACAGCCGGAGGTCGAGGTCGAGGTCGAGGTCGAGGCCGAGCCGGAGGTGACGGCCGCCGAGACCACGATGGAGCTGCTGGCCCCGGTACCCGCGGCCGTCGAGGACGAAGCCGAAGCCGAGACGGAGCACGGCCGTACCGCGGACGCCCCGGAGGAACTCGTCACCGACAAGGGCCTCCCCAAGCGCACGCCCAAGATCGCCGCACCCGTGTCCGCCCCGCGCCAGCGGAGCGGCAACGTCGACGCGGAAGCGCTCCGCCGCCGTCTGGGCGGCTTCCGCCGGGGGGCGGAGGCCGGCTATCGCGAGGTGGAGGCGGAGATCGCGGAACGGACCGGCGAGCACCAGGCTCCCGCCGGAGAACCCGCACCATCCGAAGCACCTGCATCATCCGAAGCAGCCACGGGGGGCACAGTCGAGGAGGCAAGCAGTTGACCGCGCCCAGTACCTTCGGACTGAGCCGTGAGGCCCGCAATCTTCACTTCCTGCTCACCAATCTGGTCGAGGAGGTGCCGGGCATCCAGTCGGTGGCCGTCGTCTCCTCCGACGGCCTGCTCCTGCTCTCCTCGGACTCCGAACGCAACGCGGAGGCCAGGGAACCGGGCAAGGGCAGGGGCAAGGGGCCACGCGGCTCCTCCGCCGACCTCGCCACCATCGTCTCGGGCATCGGCAGCCTGACCGTCGGCACCGCCAAGCTGATGGACTTCGGCCCGGTGAAGCACACCATGGTCGCCATGGAGGACGGCAGCCTGTTCGTGATGGCGATCAGCGACGGCTCGCTGCTCGGCGTGCACGGCTCCGCCGACTGCGACATGAGCGTGGTGGCGTACCACATGGCCCTGTTCGTGGGCCGCGCCGGACACGTCCTGACGCCCGAACTCCGCAGTGAGCTGCGGCAGTCGCTGGAGAACGAGTCGGGGAGCACCCGATGACCGGAACGCCCAGTGCGGCCGGCGGCGTGCCGGACAGGCTCCCGGTGCGCGGCGCCGACCGCAAACCCGCCCGGGTCCGGCCCTACTCGCTCACCGGAGGACGTACCCGCTTCGGGCACGTCCTCCTCGTCGAGACGTTCGTCGCCGCGCTCGAAGCGCCGGAGGAGCGCAAGGAGTTGGAGAATGGTTCCCTCACCTCCCGGGTCATGCCGGAGATGCAGGCCATCGTCGAACTCTGCCGCCGGATGCGCACGGTCGCGGAGATCGCCGCGCTGCTGAGGATGCCGCTCGGTGTGGTCCGGGTGCTCCTCAGCGACCTCGCGGACCAGGGAAGAATCCGCGTGTACGGAACAGGAACCGGTCACGGCACGGGCCGGCCGGACCGCGCTCTGCTGGAAAGGGTGCTCAGTGGACTCCGTCGTCTCTGACGCCGCTCGTAGCGTCGTCTACCCGTTCGCCGAGGCCGAGGAGGACCTGAAGGCCTGGCAGACGGACCGCTCCCGCGCGCCCGTCGCCACCAAGATCGTGGTGGCGGGCGGCTTCGGTGTCGGCAAGACCACCCTGGTCACCACCGTCTCGGAGATCACGCCCCTGGAGACCGAGGCGCTGATGACCGAGGCGAGCGAGGAGCACGACGACCTCACCGCCACGCCCGCCAAGACGACCACCACCGTGGCCATGGACTTCGGCCGGCTCACGCTCGACGAGGACCTCGTGCTGTACCTCTTCGGTACGCCGGGCCAGGAGCGGTTCTGGTTCATGTGGGACGACCTGGTGCGCGGCGCGATCGGGGCGGTCGTGCTGGCCGACACCCGGCGGCTGAAGGACTGCTTCCCGGCGCTGGACTACTTCGAGAGCTGCGGAGTGCCGTACGTCGTCGCGGTCAACCACTTCGACGGCAGCGAGGTGTTCGAGCCGGACGACGTGCGCGAGGCCCTGACCGTCCCGAAGCACATACCTGTCATGATCATGGACGCTCGCCGGCGGATCTCGGCCATCGAGACCCTGCTGGCGCTCGTCGGCCACGCGCTCGACGAAACCCCAGAGTGACGACCCCTGAGTGACGCCTAGCTAGGAGCCAGCACCCGCATGCGGAAGATACTCGTCGTCGGAGCCGGCCAGTCCGGACTCCAGCTCGCCCTCGGCCTCCAGTCGCACGGGTACGAGGTCACCCTGATGTCCAACCGGACAGCGGACGAGATCCGCTCCGGCCGGGTCATGTCGACGCAGTGCATGTTCCACACGGCCCTCCAGCACGAGCGCGATCTCCAGCTGAACTTCTGGGAGTCCCAGGCCCCGAAGATCGAAGGACTCGGTGTCTCGGTGGCGGCCCCCGGCTCCTGGGCGGAGGGCCCCGCAGCTCGCGCCATCGACTGGGTGGGCCGGCTCGACGGCTACGCCCAGTCGGTCGACCAGCGGGTGAAGATGGCCGGCTGGATGGAGACCTTCGCCCAGCGCGGCGGCCAGCTGGTCATCCACGGCGCGGCGGTCGGCGACCTCGACTACTTCTCCCGCACCTACGACCTGGTGCTGGTGTCGGCGGGCAAGGGCGAGCTGGTGTCCATGTTCGCCCGCGACCCGCAGAGGTCGCCGTACGGCGAGCCGCAGCGCGCGCTGGCCGTCTCCTACGTCCATGGTCTGGGCCCGCGGCCCGAGCACCCCGACCACTACGCGGTCCGCTGCAACCTGGTCCCGGGCGTCGGCGAACTGTTCGTCATGCCGGCCCTCACCACCTCCGGCCGCGCCGACATCCTCTTCTGGGAGGGCATACCCGGCGGCCCGCTGGACGTCTTCAACGGCGTCAAGGAACCGGCGGAACACCTCTCCCTGACCCTGGAACTCATGGAGCGGTACGTCCCCTGGGAGCACGCGCGGGCCACGAAGGTCGAACTGACCGATGCCGGTGCCACGTTGGCCGGCCGCTACACACCCACGGTCCGCAACCCCGTCGGTCACCTCCCGGGCGGAGGGCTCGTCCTCGGCGTCGCGGACGTCGTCGTCGCCAACGACCCGATCACCGGGCAGGGCTCCAACTCCGCGTCCAAGTGCGCCGCGTCCTACCTCGCCTCGATCCTGGAGCACGGCGAGAAGGAGTTCGACGAGGAGTGGATGCGGGGCACGTTCGAGCGCTACTGGGAGACCGCCCAGCACGTCACCAAGTGGACCAACGCGATGCTGGCCCCGCCGCCGGAGCACATCCTCAACCTGATCGGAGCGGCGGGGCAGCTGCCCCCGGTCGCCGACCGCTTCGCCAACGGCTTCGACGACCCGGCCGACTTCGAGAACTTCTTCTACGAGCCGGAGAAGACCGCGGCCTACCTCGCCTCCGTCTCCTAGGTCCTGTCCGTCTCCCAGGTCCTGTCCGGCACGTCCTGTCCGGCGGGTGCCCCCTGGTCCTTCGCGAGCAGTTCGTCCGTCGTGCTTCGGTCCGGGTAGCCGCCCTGGGCGCCCAGCCGGCCGCAGGAGTACGTCGCGGAGGCGACCGCCGCGCGCAAGGCCGTGACCGGGTCCGAGCCGGACAGGGTCCGCGCGATGTAGACACCGGCCAGGCAGTCACCGGCGCCGGTGGTGTCGACGATCGGCGCGCCGGGGAGCGGCGCGACGGCGGCCCGGGTGGCACCGCTCGCCAGCGCCGCGCCGTGTAAGCCACGGGTGCGGACGACGGACTTGAGACGGTGCCGGGCGGCGAAGGCGTCCACGTCGCCTATGGACAGGGTGGCCTGTTCGTTGAGGAAGACGACCTCCGCCTCGTACAGGGCCGGGGCGAGGGCGTCCACGCCGTGGTCCAGCGCGAGAGGTTCCAGGTCGACGGAGACCGGGACCCCGGCGGCCCGGGCCCGCTCCGCCAGCACCGCGGCGGCCTCCGGGTGCAGGCACGAGGTGTGGATCCAGTCCACCCCGTCGAGCCGGACGTCGAGCAGCCGCTCCGGCGGCGGGTACTGGGACACGGACGACGTGTAGACGAGACGTTTCTCCCCGTCGCCGGCGAGCGTGCACACGGAGACCGCGGTCATGCCGGGTGTCGTGGTGACGTGGGTGACGTCGACGCCCCGCGCCGCGAGGAAGTCGGTGGCGTAGGCGCCGAGGACGTCGTCCCCGACCTCGGCGAGGAGCGTGGTGGCGACGCCCTGCCGGGCACAGGCGACCGCCGAGTTCGCGGCCACGCCGCCGGCGCTCACCAGGTTCTCGAACGCGTGCGTCTTCTCGTCCGCGCCGGGATGGCGGGGGACGCGCAGCGCCACGTCGAACGCGATGTCTCCGCAGAACAGGGCCGTCGCCGTCATGGTGGATCCCCTCGTCGTGTCCCATGCCGGGACAGATCAGCCGGAGCCTGCCGTACCTACCCGGCCCCGCCCCTCGACACGCTCCGTCGCGCTCTGCGCGGAGGTCGGGGCGAATCCCTCGTCCGATCCGTCCCGGGCCCCCTCGGGCAGCTCCGGCGGTGTGTAGCGCCGCAGGGGCTTGCCGTCGGGGTCCGGGCGGACGGCGCCGAGCACCGGGTTGGCCGCGATCGGGGAGACCTTGACCGTCGCCCCGGGGCGTGGGGCCTGCACCACCATTCCGTCGCCGAGGTAGAGCGCCACGTGGGTGGCCTCGGGGAAGTAGACGACCAGGTCACCGGGCCGCAGCTGCCCCAGGGGGATCCGTTCGAGCCGCGCCCACTGCTCCTGGCTGGTGCGGGGGACGGGGGTCCCGGCGTCCGCCCACGCCTCGGAGGTCAGCCCCGAGCAGTCGTACGCCGCCGGCCCCTCCGCGCCCCACAGGTACGGCTTCCCGAGCTGCCGTACCGCGTAGCGCACGGCCCGGGCGCCGCCCTTCGTCGGCTTCCGGGTGTCGCTGAGTGCGCCGGACGCCATGAAATTCTTCTGCGCCCTGTCGATCCCGCTCTTCTCCAACTCGGCCAGCGCGGCGAGCTGTTCGGCGCTGAGCGAGGCCAGGAGCCCTTCGACGTCCTGGAGTTTCCCGCGGACGCCGTCGCGGTCCTTCTTGTGGCGGGCGGCGAGGGTGAGTTGGGTGTCGAGGGCCTTGCGGGCGGCGCGGGTCAGGTGGGCGGTGCGTTCCTCGTCTCCGGTCAGGCGGCCCACCGTCTCGGCGCGTTCGCGGGCCAGCCTTCCGATGACGTGGCCCTGGTCGAGGGCGTGCTGGGGGTCGCGGGCCAGGAGGAGACGGACGTACGGGGAGAGGGCGGTGCTGCTCTGGTACTGCTGGCGGGCCAGTCGTCCGGCCGCGCCCCGGCTGTCGTGGAGGGAGAGGCGGGCGCGGGCGAGCTCCTGCTCCAGCCGGTCGGTCTCGGCGCGCTGTCTCCTGAGCCGCTCCTCGGTGGCGTTGTACGTCTCGGTGGCCTCCTCGGCCTCCCGGTACAGGCGCTGAAGATCCGTCAGCAGCTCGGCGACGGACCGCTGCCCGGGGGCCGTGGGGTCGTCCGGTACGGCGGTCGCGGACGGTGGGGCGAGGACGAGGACGGTTCCGGCCGCCATGGCCGCCGTGGTCGCCACGGCCGTCGTACGCAGAAGCCGCAGAAGCCTTTCCGACACGTCATCACCTCCGGTGCGGAGCAGCACTTCCGCTCCGCACCGTGAGCATCAGGCGGGCGCGCGTGGTGCGCGCGCCGGGTGTGCGCGGTTCGGCGCAACCGCGTCACCCGTGCGCGTCATCCGGCTTGCCGCCCGGCGTGGCGTCGGGACCGGGCTCCGGGGTGGACTCCGGCCCGGGCTCCGGCTCGGGCTCCGGCCTGGTCTCCGGTTTGGACCAGGGCCACTTGAGCCTGGTGTCCGTCCTGCCCTGGGGGTCGTACTCGTACTTCCAGCCCTGCTGGATCCCGAGCCGCTTGCTGTGGGCGCGGGGCACACGGCGGTAGACCAGGACGGTGGGCGGGCCGCCGGCCGCGTCCGGGACCGGGATGCGGTAGATCTTCGGCGGGTGTCCGGTGGGGCCCACCAGGACGGGCAGCACGCGGCCGTCCATGGGGCCGCCCTCGAACGGGGTGTGTTCGCTCTTCACGGCACCAGTGTCAGCCATCCACGACGAGCGTCTCGACCAGTGCCGCGGTCTGCGCGTCCCGCCGCGCCGTCACCGACAGCACCGCCACGAACTGGTCCACGAGCCAGTCCCGCAGCTCGTCCGCGGGCGGCTGCTTGTCCTCGTCCAGCCAGATCAGGGAGGCCGCCTCGACGGCCGTGATCCACATGCGGACGGTCATCCGCAGCCGGGGGCCGGGCTCCGTGACGCCCAGATGGCTGAGGATGTGCACGGCGGCGGCCCGTCGTACGCCGTCCACGGTGGCCGTCGTACGGGAGGTCTCCACGACGCTGCCGCCCTGGAGCAGGGCGCTGAACCCGGCGTCGTGCTCGTCCACGAAGGTGAGGTAGCGGTCCAGGGCACGGGCCAGCCGGCTCAGGAGCGGGCCCTCGCGGGGCTCGTCGAAGCACTGCTCCAGTTCCTCGGCGGCGGAACGCAGGGCGGCCTCGTACAACTGCTGCTTGCCGCCCGGGAAGTACCGGTACACCAGCGGCCGTGAGACTCCGGCCGCCTCCGCCACGTCGTCCAGGGAGACCTCCTCGGGCACGCGGTGCGCGAAGAGGGTCAGGGCGGCGTCGAGAAGCTGACTTCGCCGCTCCTCGACGCTGAGGCGGCGGTAGGCGGGAGCGGCTGGGGTCATGCCTCGAAGGGTAGTCGGCCGTCCTCGGGTCCGTTGTGGCTGGTCGCGCCCACGCGGCGAGCCGCACATCGACACAGCCCCGCGCCCCTAGGTGGGTACGGCAGGGCATGCGTCGACTGCACCCACCTTCAGGGGCGCGGGGAACTGCGCGACCAGCCCCCACCGGCCCGCGGACAACCATCAGGCCAGTAGTCCCGAAGCCCTCCACAGCCGTCGTCCGACACCTCGCAGGACCCCGATGTCGTCCAGGAAGTCCGTCAGCTTCTTCGACCCCGTCTGCATGACCTCCCGCCGGTGCCCGCTCGCCTTCACCTGGGCCAGGGCCTCGCGCTTGTCGAGGCCCACGTTCGTGTAGACGTCGGGGTTCACGAAGGCGACCGAGAAGACGCGGGCGAACTCACCCGACGTGACCCGGGTGAACTCCTGGGACCACTTCGGGGCGGTCACCATCTGGCGGCGCAGCTCCTCGCGGGCGTACCGGACGTGCCGGGCCTCCTCCACCACGTGGATGCGGGTCACACCGCGGATCAGCGTCTGGACCCGCTCGTCCGGGAAGGTCAGCCGCTGCATCCAGTCGAGGACCTCCTCGCCGAGCAGCGTGGCGGTGAAGGAGCCCGGGGTGGTGGAGATGGTCTTGAAGAGGCGGCCGAGGTGCTGGTGGGCCTTGCTCACCGGGTACCAGGGGGTGCCGCCCTGGGAGATCAGCCGGGCGAACATCTTCGAGTGCCGGCACTCGTCCTCGATCTCGGTGAGCGCGTACCGCACGTGCGCGCTCGTCGCCGCCTTGTCGTAGATGTGCCGGACGAGCAGCTGCATCAGGATGATCTCGAACCAGATGCCGAGCGAGGCCAGCGCGGCGGCCTCGTGCTGCGACAGCAGGATCCGCTGCTCCTCGCTCATCCGCTTCCACAGCGGGGTGTCGTACAGCGACACCAGCTCCGGCGGCCAGAACCACTTGCCCTCCTCGAAGGGCGCCTCCCAGTCCAGCTCCTTGTCCGGGTCGAAGGAGTGCTTGGCGGAAGAGGCGAGCAGCCGCTCGGCCACCTGCTCGCGGTCCTTGAGCAGCCCCAACGCATCTCGCAGCCCGTCGAGCGCGTCGGCTTCCGTCAGGGTCGTCATGCCTGATTCACCTCGTTACCGGGGGTCACATCGTCCGCGTCTTATGAGACTGCCTGTCAGCAAGCCCGTCAATCCCTCTGGCGCGACTTGTTGACGAAAGATCTACGAACGATCGACCCTCAGGTCGAGCACCCCAGTTCCTCCGGGATCTCGCCCGTCACCGGCTCCTGGGTGTCCGGGGGGAACGACGTCCGCAGGGTGAAGGCGTGCGGTGTCGGGCCGTTGGTGCGGAGGTGGAGGAGGCGGGACTCGGCCTCGGCGACTGTGGGGCGGTGGCCGGTGGGGACCCACCACAGGGCGGTCATGGCCTCCTGGACGCGCTCGAACCACTCGCGGCGGCGGGCGAGCATCTCGCGGTGCTGTCCCTGGTACATGAACGCGGTCAGGGCGTTCGTGTCCCGCCACACGGTCAGGTTGATGATCAGCCAGTCGTCACCGAAGACCTTGATGTCCGTCGCGTCGCCCCCATCCGACTGGAGCCGCCACACATAGCCGTCCGCCTCCTCCGCGGAGGCGTTGACCGGGTCGAGCGCGTCGACGAAGTCCTTCAACTCGGGGGAGTCCAGCGGAAACCTGAGTCGGGAGATGTTCACCTGGGCGAGTTCGTAAGCGGTGGCGGAAGTCATGTACCGAACGTTAGGTCGGGCGTTCGGGGCCATCAACCCCCGTCTCACTTCCTGGAGTTGACCACCGCCTCCATCACCGCCCGGGCGATCGGCGCGGCCACCCCGCCACCGGTGATGTCCTGCCGGAACGCCGAGGCGTCCTCCACGACCACCGCCACCGCGACCTTCGGCTCCAGGTCCTTCTCGCCCTGCGCCCAGGACACGAACCAGGCGTACGGCGTCCCGGAGTTGAGGATGCCGTGCTGGGCGGTGCCGGTCTTGCCGCCGACGGTGGCGCCGGGGATGGCAGCGTTGCCGCCGGTGCCCTCGCGCACCACGTCCGTCATCAGTTCCTTGAGGCGTACGGCGGTCGCCGGGTGCATCGCCTGCCGTACCGGACGCGACCCGGCCGTCGCCACCGTGGCACCGCCCGCCCGGGTCGTCCGCTCCACCAGATACGGCTCCCGCACCTGCCCGCCGCCCGCGACGGCCGCCGCGACCATCGCCATCTGCAACGGCGTGGCCCGCGTGTTGTACTGGCCGATCGACGACAGTGCCAGCTGCGCCTTGTCCATCGTCGTGTCGAAGGTGCTCCGCGCCACCGAGAACGGGATCCGCAGGGCCGGGTCGTTGAAGCCGAAGGCCCGCGCGGTGGCCGCCATGTCCGTGACGCCCACGTCCACCCCGAGCTTCGCGAACACCGTGTTGCAGGACCACTTGAAGGCCTCCCGCAGCGAGAGGTCCGCGCAGCCGTCCGACTCGTTCGTCAGCGTGGTCGTCGTCCCGGGCAGCCGGTAGGGCGCGGGGGAGTCGGTCGGCTCGTCGAGGTCCGTGATCACCCCGGCGTCCAGCGCCGCCGCCGCGGTGACCACCTTGAAGGTCGAACCCGGCGGATACGTCTGCCGTACCGCCCGGTTGAGCATCGGCCTGTCCGCGTCGCCGTTCAGCCGGGCCCAGGACCGGGCCACCGACCTGTCGTTCCCGGACAGCACCGCCGGGTCGTACGACGGGGCCGACACCAGCGCCAGGATCCGCCCGGTCGACGGCTCGATCGCGGCCACCGCGCCCTTGCGCCCGCCCAGTCCCCGGTACGCCGCCCGCTGCGCGGCCGGGTCGAGGGTGGTCACGACGTCTCCGCCCGGATTCCGGGACCGGGTGAAGTCGTTCCACAGCGGGAGGGGCGACAGCATCGGGTCGGCGCCGGACAGCACGCCGTCCTCCGCGTGTTCCAGGAGGGTCGTGCCGTACTCCTGCGAGGCGAAACCGGTGACCGGCGCGTACAACGGCCCGTCCGCGTACGTCCGTTCGTAGCGCAGCTGCTCACGCGTGTCCCGGGAGCCGGTCACCGGCCTGCCCTCGACCAGGATGTCGCCGCGCGGCTGCCCGTAACGGGCGATGGTGGCACGGCGGTTGGCCGGACTGTCGTCGTAGGTGCGGGACTGGACAACCTGGAGACGGGTGGCGTTGACCAGGAGCGCCGCGAGGAGCAGCGCGCAGAAGACGGCGGCGTGGCGGATGTACCGCGTCATCGGCGGGCCGCCTCTCCGTCGTACAGCGACATCGGGGGAGCCGCATCTCCGTCGTACCGCCTCACGGGATCGCCTCCCCGTCGTACTGGCTGCGGGCCGAGTCGCTCACCCGGATCAGCAGTGCCACGATCGCCCAGTTGGTGACGACCGAGGAGCCGCCCTGGGCGAGGAAGGGCATCGCCATGCCGGTGAGCGGGATCAGGCCCGTCACGCCGCCCGCGATCACGAACACCTGGAGCGCCACGATCGAGGCGAGGCCCACCGCGAGCAGCCGCCCGAAGGGGTCGCGCAGCGACAGCCCGGCCCGGTAACCGCGCTCCACCAGCAGGCCGTACAGCAGGAAGACGGCCGACAGACCGGCCAGGCCCAGTTCCTCGCCCGCCGTCGCCAGGATGAAGTCCGACTTGGCGGCGAAGCCGATGAGGACGGAGTGGCCGAGACCGAGTCCCGTGCCGAGGACACCGCCCGTCGCGAAGGCGAACAGGGACTGCGCCAGCTGGTTCGGCCCCCGGCCCGCCTCGATCGACGCGAACGGGTGCAGCCAGTCCTCCACCCTGCCGTGCACATGCGGTTCCAGCCAGCCGACGGCGACCGCGCCCAGCGAGGCCAGCAGCAGACCGACGGCGATCCAGCCGGTGCGGCCGGTGGCGACGTACAACAGGACGACGAACAGGCCGAAGAAGAGCAGCGAGGTGCCGAGATCGCGTTCCAGGATCAGGACGCCGACGCTGAGCAGCCAGACGGAGACGATCGGGCCGAGCACCCGTCCCGTGGGCAGTTGGAGCCGCCACAGCCGGCGGCCGGCGTACGCGAGGGCGTTGCGGTTGGCCGCCAGGTACGCGGCGAAGAACACCGCGAGCAGCACCTTCGCGAACTCGCCCGGCTGGATGGAGAACCCGGCGATCCGGATCCAGATCCGGGCCCCGTTCACCGCCGGGAAGAAGATCGGCAGGGTGAGCAGGACCAGCGCGGCGACGACACAGACGTAGGAGTAGCGCTGGAGCACCCGGTGGTCGCGCAGCAGCAGGACGACCACGATGAACAGGGCCACCCCGAGCGTGGACCACACGAGTTGGGTGGGCGCCGCCCGGTCGCCCGGGGTCTCCAGGTCGAGCCGGTAGATCAGGACGAGGCCCAGGCCGTTGAGCAGCACCCCGATGGGGAGCAGCAGTGGATCGCCGTACGGGGCACGCCAGCGCACCGCCAGATGCGCCATCAGCGCGAGCACGCCGAGCCCGGCGCCGTAGCCCGCGGCGCCGGGCGGGACGGTGCCGTTCCTGGCGAAGCCGACCGCGCAGTAGCCGTACACCGACAGCAGGACGGCGAGCACGATGAGGGCCAGCTCGATGCCACGGCGCCGGGGCAGTCGTACGGCGGGCGTGGGCGGATCCGCTGTCCGTACGGAGGTTCCGGCCTTGGTCATGTCCGGAACTTACCCAAATGGCGTGGGTTGTCTTCTTCCGTACTCAGCACCAGCGTGGCGCGGGCCCGATGTTGTCGATGTAACGGGCCGCGCCCCAGGCCCAGGTGCCGTCGGGGAGCAGGTACCACAGCGGGTTGCCGTCGATGGTCTGGCCGCCGGTCTTGCAGAAGATCTTGACGATGTCGCCCTTGTGGACGTACCGGATGATCTGCGAACCCCGGGTCGGCGCGCTGCGCAGCGCCAGCGTGCCCGCGGTCACCACGCCCTTGTACAGGCGCGGCTTGTCGTGGTGGTGGTGACCCCCGTCACCACGAGGGTCCCAGTCGTCGCTCGCGACGGCGGGAGTGGTGGCGGCCGCGGCGGCGAACGCGCCGACGGCGACGGCTATCGCGAGACGGGAACGCAGGGGCATGGGGGATACCTCCATGAGTGGGGCGAAAGCTGACTAATCGCCACATTAGGAGTAACGGTGGGCCCTCGCCCGTCACGCTGGTCCATAGGGGCAACGCCGAACTCTCACGGCAACGTCAGCTCGGCCACCGCGCCTCCGTCCGCCGCGTTGCGGAAGACGAGCCGCGCCCCCAACACCTCCGCCTGCCCCACGGCGATGGTCAGACCCAGCCCGTGCCCCTTGGAGACCCCCTCCGTACGGAACCGCTGCGGCCCGTGCTCCACGAGATACTCCGGATACCCCTCGCCGTGATCCCGCACGGTCACCACGGGCCCCTCCACGGTCAGCACCACCGGCGGCGCCCCGTGCCCATGGGCGTTGGCCACCAGATTCCCCAGCACCCGCTCCAGCCGCCGCCGGTCCGTCTCGACCCGCGTGTCCCGCGGAGCGACGACCTCCGTGTCCGTCCCCGACGCCCGCACCACCCGCTCGGCCAGCGCCCCCAGGTCCTCGGTGTCCAGCTCCAGCCGCTCCCGCCCGGTGTCCAGCCGCGAGATCTCCAGCAGATCCTCGGTGAGCGTCCGCAGCGCGGCCACCCGGTCCCGCACCAGCTCGGTCGGCCGCCCGGGCGGCAGCAGCTCGGCCGCCGCGTGCAGCCCCGTCAACGGCGTACGCAACTCGTGGGCCACGTCGGCGGTGAACCGCTGCTCGCTCAGGAGCTTGCCCTGCAACGAGGAGGCCATCGAGTCCAGCGCGGCGGCGACCGCGGCCACCTCGTCCTCGGGACGGCTCGGGTCCTTCGTCCGGGGATCGCCGACCCGTGCGTCCAGGTCGCCCGCGCTGATCCGCCGGGCCACCTGGGCGGTGGTGTGCAGCCGCCGCGTCACCCGGGTCACCGCGAAGGCGCCCACAAGGAGCGTCACCCCGATCGCCAGCGCCGACGACCAGAGGATCGCCCGGTCGAGGGCGTCGATGGTGCGCTTGCCCTGGGAGTAGTCGACCGCCACGGCCAGGGTCCGGTCGCCGTCGACCGGGCCCGCCGCCCACATCGTGGCGCGGCCGTGCCGCTCGCCGACCATGGTGCCGCGCTCCCCGGCCGCCGCCAGTTCCCGCAGCGGCTCGGGCAGGTCGGGCGGATCGACCGCGGCCTCGCGCATCAGCGAGTCCCCGGCCTCGAAGTCGGACGTGGAGTCCTTCAGCCGGGCCAGGGCGAGTTCGCGCGCCTGGCCGACGGTCTGGTTGGTCACCGAGACGTGCACGAGGATGCCGAGCAGCGCCGCGAGCCCGCAGCACATCACCGTGATGAAGACGGCGGCCTTCACGGCGAGCGCACCGGTCCAGCGGGGGAGCGCGGGCCGTCTCATCGGCCGCTCGGCGAGGGGGAGGGAGACAGGGAGGGCGAGAGGGAGGGCGACGGGGAGCGGGCGGCGGACGGGGCCGCCGACGGGTGCTTGCCGCCCTTCCGGTCGCCGACCCGCAGCATCTCGTCGTGAGTGAGCAGCATGACGTGCTGGTCGGGGTCCCAGGTCCACTGGAAGCGGTACTCGTAGCTCGCGATGTCCGACGGCGAGTGGATGATCACGGACCGCCCCGCCAGCTCGACCCCGGTCACCGCGTCGTCGTTGGACATCACCCGCACCAGCCGGCCCGACTCGAAGGTGTAGACGCGGACCGCCGTCTGGTTGCCGGGCAGCAGCCGGAAACCCAGCGTGAGGTCGTCACGGCCGTCACCGGTGAGGTCGCGGTAGTACGGCCGCAGCACAGGACACCGGCCCTTCGCCGCCCCCTTGCCGCAGTCGGCCATCCGCCGGGCCGTCTCGTAGTACGGCGCCTTGGTGCCCGTGTAGGCGTCGGGGTGCTGGGAGATCTCCGCCCGGACGACGGCCACCGGATCGACCCTGTGGAGATCGTCGCCCGGCGCCTTGATGCCCTTCATGAGCTCGGACTCGCCGTCGTCGTAGTCCCAGGCGGGACTGGACGCCGGGGTCAGATCCGGCCACAGCCGGGCCGGGCTGATCGCGGTCTCGGTCGGCCCCGCCCCCCGGAGCCCGCCGGCGTCCCCGCAGGCCGTCAGGGCCGCCGACAGCAGGGCGACGGCGACGGCGACGGCCGGGCGGATCCGGGTGCGGGGCACGGTGCTCTCAGGGGCTGAGTGGCGGGCGGTGATCGCGTCCACTTTATTCGCGGGGGCGTCCTTTGCGCGCACTCAGGGGAAGCGGCTGTGGAGAAACGATTACTCAGGATTACTCGGCGAGTTCCTCAAGAAGCCGGGCCGTCGGCAGCCCCGCCTTCAGATACGCCACGAAGAGTTCGTTGTGCAGCGCCCAGGGCGAGCGCCGGGTACGGATCAGCCGGATCGCCTCCTCGGCGGAACGTCCCTGGCGGATCAGGGCGTGCGCGACGACCAGCCCCGAGCGGTTGTAGCCGTGAAAGCAACGGACGAGGACCTTGTGGCCCTGGTCCAGCGCGTCACAGGCGGCCTGCGCCAGCCGTATCACCCCCGCGAGCTGGGTACCGTCCAGCGGCCCGTCGGGAATCGGCCACACATGGTGCTCGACCCCGGGATCGGGACCGTGCCCGGGCAGCCTCAACAGCGTCTGGACGAGGTCGAACTCGTCCCGCACGACCGCCTGCTCGACCTGTCCGGTGTGCCTGCCGAACTCGTGCCCGCCCATCCACAGGCCGGGCACGATCTCGTTCCACGGGCTGTCCGGAGCCGGTACGTCGGCTTCTTTCCCGCGCGTCCGCAACGGCGCCTCCCCAAGCCCCCGTCGACCGATCACATACGTACCCGGGCTGACTCCTCTTCAAAGGTATCCGCCTTCTTGCCCCTGGAGCACCCCGCCTGTTCCCATGGTCGAGGGGTGATGGTGCATGAGCGGACTGCGCGTCGTACCGACCTGGCGCCACGGTCAGGAACGGCTGTACGTCTGCCTCACGGACGGCAGGAACATCGCCTGGTACGACCGTGAGGCTGCCCGGGTCAACCTGCTCAGCGAGGACCGCAGAGAGGATGTGCTCGACGTCCTCGGGCCCTTCCTCACCGGCTCGGTGGCCATTGGCCCGCCCCCGGTGCCCACGCCCGCGGAGCTGGCCCGGCTCTCCCTCCATCCGGACGACGACCTGGCGCCCAACCGTCCCGGCGAGGCGCTCCAGGTCGACCTGGACCGGGACCCGGGCCCCGCGCACCGGCTGCGCCCCGACCCGCGCCGCCGGGCACTGGCCGCGGAACAGGCGGTGGGCGACGCCCTGGACCGGCTGGACGGCGCCGGCTGGCACGCCCTGCACTCGGTCCCGCTGCCCGGCGGAGACCGTATCCACCATCTGGCGATAGGCCCCGGCGGCCTGTTCGCCGTCCACACGGTGTACGCCCGCAAACAGCGGGTCGCGGTCGCCGATCCCATCGTCACGCTGGGGCGGCGCGAACCGGCCCCGCTGCTGCGGCGCGTGCGCGCGGACGCCGACCGGGCCTCCTACGCCCTGACGGCCGAGGTCCATCCGGTGCTCGTGCTCGTCGGACCGACGGACGTGTCGGTCACCGCGCCGCCGCGCGCGGTGCGGGTGCTGACGGACTCGGAGGTGGAGGGGCTGGCCCGGACCGGCGGGGTGCTCAAGCCGGCGGACGTGGAGGCACTGCACGCGATGGCCCGGGACCGGAACACGTGGGTGCGGGTGTGATCTCCGGGCGCGGGTGAGCGGGGCGGTTCACTCCGACGGCCGGAAGTAGTGGTCCATCGTCCGGTCGCCGATCCGCGCGCCGACCCTGCTGCCCACCACGTCCGCGGTGCGGAAGTGGATGCCGCTCCAGACCCGGGCGTCGATGACATCGCGGTTGAAGTCGGCGGAGCTGGTGTAGGCGCGGGTGGTGCCGGTGACCGCCGAGGTGAGCCGGAGATCGATGTCGCCGCCGGTGAGACGGTCGAGTACGGCCATGACGGCGCCGTCGTTGGCGCAGTGGCCGCCGATGTACTCGGGATACGGGGGTGTGCGCAGGAGCGGTTCCCAGGCGGGGTCGGCCTCGGTGGCGGGGTTGCCGTCGGTGTCGGCGAGACGGATCGCGTGGAGCGGACGCCAGTAGGCGTAACGGAACTTGGCGTTCCAGGTGGTGATCGTCGCGTCGGCCGCCGCGGTGTTGGCGGCCGCGAACAGCCGGGCCGCGTCGACGATGTCGAGCCCGTGCCGGGTGACGTGGTCGGCGTAGGCGCGCTGGAACTGCTGGGGCAGCGGGTCGGAGAAGAATCGGGCCGTCTCGGTCTGCCAGGGGGTCCGCTCGGTGCTGTCCTTGCCGCCGACCGCCCGCACCTCGGCCAGGTCCCGGGCGTACCGCTTGGAGGCCAGCGCGGGCGGCGGGCCCGGCACGAACCGGTCCGGTGAGTCGAAGGTCATCGGCCGCACCCTGCCGAGCCACGGGTTCACGGCGGCGCTGTTGCCGGGCGGGGCGGGGCGCCAGACACCGGGGGCCGGTTCCGGGGCGAACGGCACGTCGGCGCCGCGTCCGTCGTCCTCGCGCAGCTCGATGATCCGGTCGGCGGCGCGGTGCCCGAACCGGACACCCCGCTCCTCGGCCGTCCCGTCGGGGATCCGGTCCAGGGACGCGGCGAGCGCCTTGTCGAGCCGGGCCTCGGAGGCCGGGAAGTAGGTGAGCAGCACCCGGTGCGCGGCGGCCGCCGCCGCGGCCTCGGAGGAGGCGTGGCGCGGCCCGCGCGCGTGCCACTTGTACGGCGTGTAGCGGCCCTCGATGCCGACCACCGCGTTGTAGACGGCGGCCGAGACGAAGCCGTACCAGAGGAAGGGCTCCGCCGTGGGGCGCCGCGCGTCACCGGCGACGACGTCCACCGCCGTGCGGCTCCAGTCGGTGACGACCCGCGCGTCGGGACTCGTCCGCGACGGCTGGTCCTGGGCCGCGGTGCTCGGCGCCGCCCAGGGCAGGGCGCCGAGGGTGAGCGCGGCGAGACCGGCCGCGAGAGTGCGGCGGCGGGTGCGGGACGAGGGTGAGGAGGGTGGTGTGTCCATGCGGCTCTTTCCGGGGGAGGGGGATACGGGTCGGTCAGGGGCCCTGCCGGCCGGGAGTGCGGGGCGCGGGGTCAGGGCCCCGGCGTCACTCACGGCAGTGCGCCGGCGTGCTGTCGGTCGAGCAACGGGGCCAGCAGATCGCCGTGGTCCCGCACGCGGGGCGCGATGTCCGGTGCCTGGAAGTCCAGCCGGGCGGGGTCTCCGCACTCCTCGACCTCCGTCCAGGTCACCGGTGCCGACACCAACGGCCGGGCGCGGGCCCGCAGGGTGTACGGCGTGGCCGTCGTCTTGCGCGCGGCGTTCTGGCTCCAGTCCACGAACACCTTTCCGGGCCTGAGGTTCCGCGTCATCCGGTGCACGACCAACCGGGGCATCGCCCGCTCCGCCTCGACGGCCAGCTGCTTGGCGTACTCCGAAACCTGGTCGGACGAGGCCCCCCGTACGGCCGCCAGCAGGTGCAGCCCCTTCGACCCCGCGGTCTTCGGGTACGCCTCGATGCCGTCCGCCGCCAGCCGCTCGCGCAGCCACAGGGCGACCTCGCAGCACTCGACGACCGTCGCCGGCGCCCCCGGGTCCAGGTCGAGCACCAGCCGGTCGGCCTCGTCGGGCGTGTCCACCAGCCACTGGTGGGTGTGGAACTCGGTGACCAGGTTCGCCGCCCACATCAGGCTCGCCAGGTCCTGCACCAGCACCATCCGGGCCGGCCCCTCCGAGCGGGGCACCTCGGCGGTGGTGACCCAGTCGGGTGTACCGGGCGGGACGTTCTTGGTGAAGAACACCTGGCCGTCGGGGCCGTCGGGATAGCGCAGGAAGGACACCGACCGCCCGCGCAGATGGGGCAGCAGGACCTCGGCGGTGGTCGCGTAGTAGTGCAGCACCTCGCCCTTGGTGAAACCGGTCGCGGGATACAGCACCTTCTCCAGGTTGCTGAGCGCGAGCCGTCGCCCCTCCACCTCTGTGATCGGCGTCATACGATGAGAATTCCAGAGATTCCGTCGAAGACGCGCACAAGTCGTCGCAAACCGATCGAAAGGGTGCTGCACGTGCGATCCATATGGAACGGCGCCATCTCGTTCGGCCTGGTCAGCATTCCGATCAAGCTGGTGAACGCGACCGAGAGCCACTCGATCTCCTTCCGCCAGATCCACACCGAGGACGGCGGCCGCATCCGCTACCGCAAGGTGTGCGAACTGGAGGACCGCGAGGTCACCCAGTCGGAGATCGG
This sequence comes from Streptomyces lincolnensis, assembly GCF_001685355.1. Taxonomy (GTDB): domain Bacteria; phylum Actinomycetota; class Actinomycetes; order Streptomycetales; family Streptomycetaceae; genus Streptomyces; species Streptomyces lincolnensis. The sequence continues at coordinate 6,792,773 of NZ_CP016438.1, forward strand.
CAAGGGCTACGAGGACGCGGACGGCACGATCATCCCGATCACCGACGAGGACCTGGCCCATCTGCCGCTCCCGACGGCCAGGACGATCGAGATCGTGGCCTTCGTGCCGGCCGACCGGATCGACCCGCTCCAGATGGACGCCGCGTACTACCTCGCGGCGGGCGGCGCCCCGGCCGCCAAGCCGTACACCCTGCTGCGCGAGGCCCTCAAGCGCAGCCAGAAGGTCGCCGTCGCCAAGTTCGCGCTGCGCGGCAAGGAACGCCTCGGCATGCTGCGCGTGGTCGGCGACGCGATCGCCCTGCACGGGCTGCTGTGGCCGGACGAGGTCCGTACCCCCGAGGGGGTCGCGCCCGACACGAGCGTCACGATCAACGACAAGGAACTCGACCTCGCGGACGCCCTGATGGACACCCTCGGCGAGATCGAACTGGACGACCTGCACGACGAGTACCGCGAGGCCCTGGAGGAGGTCGTCGCCGCGAAGGCCGCCGGCGAGGTCCCGCCCGAGGCACCCGAACCGGCCCGGGGCGGCAAGGTCCTCGACCTGATGGCGGCGCTGGAGAAAAGCGTGCGCGCGGCCAAGGAGTCGCGGGGCGAGGAGGCCGGGGCGGCGGAGGAGCCCGCCGAGGTCAGACGCCTCCCGGCCCGGAAGTCGGCCCGGGCCACGCCCAAGCAGACGGGCGGCAAGAAGTCGACGGCGTCCGGCGCGGGGGCGAGGAAGACGGCCGCGAAGAAGACGGTGGCGGCCGGGAAGAAGTCGACCGCGAAGAAGACGGCGGCCGCCGGGAAGAAGTCGACCGCGAGGACGACCACCGCGAAGACGACCACCGCGAAGTCGAGTTCCGCGAAGACGGCGACGGGCAAGAAGACCGCGGCCAAGAAGACCGCCGCGAAGAAGACCACGGCCCGCAAACGGACCGCGTGACCTGCGCACCGCGCCGGCTCCTGGCCGCAGCCGCAGGTCTCGTCAGCCGTGTCGTCCCGTCGGTCCGGTGAACCCGTCGCCCGGTGAACCTGCCGGTCCTGGGGACTTGAGGTTGAGGAACCGTCAGTCGAGGACCGTGGCGGACTCGATGACCAGCGTCTCGCCGGGCACGTCCTGGTGGCCGCCCTTGGTGCCGGTGCGGACGGCCTTCATCCGGTCGACGACGTCCTGGCCCTCGGTGACCCGGCCGAAGACGGCGTAACCCCAGCCGCGCATGTCCTTCGACGTGTGGTTGAGGAAGTCGTTGTCCGCAACGTTGATGAAGAACTGGGCGGTCGCCGAGTGCGGGTCGCCGGTGCGCGCCATCGCCACGGTGTACTCGGTGTTCTTCAGCCCGTTGTCGGCCTCGTTCTGGATCGGGGCCTGGGTGGGCTTCTGCTTCATGTCGGCGGTGAAACCACCGCCCTGGACCATGAAGTTGTTGATCACACGGTGGAAGATCGTTCCGTCGTAGTGTCCCGCGCGGACGTACGACAGGAAGTTCTCGGCCGTCTTCGGCGCCTCGGCGTCGTTGAGCTCGAGAACGATCCGGCCGAAGTTCGTGGTCAGCTCGACCCTGGACATGTGAATCGTCCCTTTCTGGTGGGGCTTGGCCGCAGCATCTTGTCACACGGGCGTTGACCAGGCCCGTTGAGCAGGCTCGTCGAGCGAGCCCCGGCGCAGCCCGGGCAGCAGCACCAGTGCCGTCCCCGCCGCCAGCCCCAGCGCGGGCAGCACCGGGAACCGTCCGTCGGGCGCGAACCCGTGCACCGCGAACCGGCTCAGCGCCAGAGCGCTCACCGCGAGTCCGAGCCACACCGCCCAGGCCCCGCGGCGCAGTCCGGGCTCCGGCCGCGTCCGGTCGTAGACCACCCCCAGCCGGCGTTCCACCGGCCGCAGCGCCGCCACGACCCCCGCCAGCACGGCCGCGAGCAGCAGCAGCCATGGCACCCGCAGCCCCCACCACCCCGGGGAGCCGAGCGTGGGCTGCGGTGCGAGGCCGGTGAGGTAGAACGCGGCGGCGAGGACCAGCACCGGCAGCATGTGCCACAGATACAGCGTCATACTCGCGCCGCCGACCGGCCGTACGACCCGCCGGACCCGCTCGCGGTCCAGGAGCCGCCGCACCGCCGGCGCGACCAGCTGACACACCCCCACCTGGGCCACCACCCAGGCCAGCATCGCCACCGAGGGCGGATCGGTGTTGCCGGTCTCCTGCCCGGTCACCCGGATCAGACTGACGGGGTAGGGGCCGAGGGCGACCAGCAGAGCGAAGGCCGCCCCGCCGGAGACGGCCAGCACCCACGGCACGGCGGGCCCGTCCAGCAGCCCGTCCCTCCGGCAGAAACCCAACTGATAGGCCACGCCCCACACCAGGACGTAGTCGAGAACTCCCACCGACGACACGCCCCCGGCGACCACGGCCACGTCGACACCCACGGCGACCGCGCCCATGACCACCGGGACGCCCGGCCCCCAGCGCCGATGTGCCGTGTGCAGCGCGGGAGTCAGGGCGCTGAGCAGGAGGTACACCGGCAGGAACCAGAGCTGCATGGCCATGGCCCAGCCCACCATCGAGAGCGTGTCCGGATCCACGCCGGCACCCGCCGAGATCCCCACGGCGAGCAGCACCAGCCCGCTGTACACCCCGGCCGGCAGCAGCAGCCGCAGCGCCCGCCTCCCCACCCACCCGGCCGCCGTACCGCCCGCGCTCCGGGCCCGCTCCCAGGACCCGGCCGCCGCGTGGCCCCCGGCGAGGAAGAACAGCGGCATGATCTGGAACAGCAGGGTCAGCCCCTGCGTCCAGGGCAGCTCCGCGAGCAACTCCGGTGCCCAGACCCCTCCTTCGGGCCCGTGCTCCAGCGCGGTGATCAGCCAGTGCCCGAACACCACGAGCACGATCGCCCAGGCCCGCAGGAAGTCGACGTACCGGTCTCTGCTCGTCACGAGGTGCCGATCGCTGCTCATACGACGTGATGCTGCCGCCCCGCCCGCGTCGTCGAGCCGAAGAGCCCGGGCCGCAACCAATCCGTGCCCGGTACGACACCGGACCAGCCCGGATGTGCTGCCATCGGGACATGGACACCTCGGAACGCTTGGGCCCCCCGGCCGGCAGCCGGCGCATCCTCATCGTCGCCTACGACGACGCGCAGATCATCGACATCGCCTCGCCCAGCGGCGCGCTGGACATCGCCAACCGGCTCGGCGCGCGGCCGCCGTACGTCATCGAACTGGGCACCCTCGGAGGCCGGGCGGCGCGGAGTTCGGCGGGGATCCGGGTCGGCGCGGGGCGGAAGCTGGAGGCGGTGACGGGGGTCCTGGACACGCTGCTCGTCGTCGGCGGCGTCGGCTGCGAGGAGGCGGCGGCGGACGAGCGATTACTCGTCCAGGTGCGGCGCCTGGCCGAACGCAGCCGCCGGGTGGCCTCCGTGTGCACCGGCGCCTATGTGCTGGCCGCCGCCGGGCTGTTGGACCGCAGACGGGCGACCACCCACTGGCGCTGGGGGGAACGGCTCGCCCGACGGCATCCCGCCGTGGCCGTGGACGTCGGACCGCTGCGCATACGCGACGGCAACGTCTACACCTCCGCCGGTGTCACCAGCGCGCTCGACCTGACGCTCACGCTGATCGAGGACGACCACGGCCCCACCCTGGCCCGGTCCGTCGCCCGCGAACTCGTCACCCACCTGCACCGCCCGGCCGACCAGGCCCAGATCTCCCTGTTCCTGGCCGGACCTCCGCCAGGAGACCGGCTGGTGCTGGACCTGACGGGCCATATCGCCGGGCACCTGGCCGAGGACCTCTCCCCGGCCGCCCTGGCCGCCCGCGTCGGCATCAGCCCCCGCCACCTCACCCGCCTGTTCACCACTCACTTGGGCATCACCCCGGCCCGTGCCGTGCGGGCGGCCCGCACCGACGCCGCCGTCCACATGGTGCGCACCAGCGGCCTGTCCCTCGCCTCGATCGCCCGCCGCTGCGGGTTCGGCTCCCCGGAGACCCTGCGGCAGGCCTTCCTCGACCGCTACGGGATGACGGGGGACAGGATTCGCAGGATGCCGGACACGCCCCCGGTGCGGGACACGCCGAGTCAGAAGACTCCCGTGCCATGAGGCATCCGACGACACGCAGAAACGTCCTGCTCGGTACCGCGGCCGGAGCCGCGCTCGCCGCCACGGCCATGACGGCCATGGCCCCCTCGGCCGCCGCCGCCCCGCGAGGCGGCGCCAAGGGACCGAGGATCGGCATCCTGTTGTACGACGGCTTCAGCATGCTCGACCCGACCGGCCCCACCGAGGTCCTCTCCCGGCTGCCCGACGCCACCGTCACGATGATCGCCGAACGCCGCGGCCCGGTCCGCACGGACACCGGCGACGCGGCTCTCCTCGCCGACCGCTCCCTCAAGGAGGTCGACCGCCTCGACGTGCTGCTCGTGCCGGGCGCCGGTCCCCGCGGCACCGAGGGCGCGATGGGCAACGAGCGCCTCCTGGACTGGATCCGCGCCATCGACCGGCACAGCAACTGGACGACCTCCGTCTGCACGGGCGCGCTCGTCCTGGCGGCGGCCGGTCTGCTCGACGGCCACAAGGCCACCACGCACTGGGCCTCCGCCTCCTACCTCCAGGACCACTTCGACGTGACGTACGTGCCGGAGCGCTATGTGCGGTCCGGGAAGTTCGTCACCTCGGCCGGAGTCTCCGCGGGCGTGGACATGTCCCTCTACCTGGCCTCCCTCCTCACCGACGAGGACACCGCCCGGGCGATCCAGCTCGGCGTGGAGTACGACCCCCACCCGCCCTTCGACTCCGGCAACGCGGCGGAGGCGAGCGACGAACTCAAGCGGCGGGCCCTGGAGCTGCTGGCGGACTCGGAGGCCTCCGGCTCGTAGAGCCCCTGGGGGAAACCCCCTCCACGGTCGGCGGGATGGCCGGATGGTGGCCTGGACCGACCGTCCCTACGGTCATGTCATGAAGCCTCTGAAGCCTTTACGCGAACTCCTGTTGGTCTCCTCGATCTCGGTGGCCCTGGTGGCGGGCGGCATCACGACCGCAGTCGCCCACGACCGGGGCTCCGAGGACCGGGTCTCCGGGAAAACCGCCACCGCGGCGGCCGAGGACACCCACCCCACACACCCGCGGGGACAACTCGTCTCCGTCGACCATCTGCGCACCCTGTCCGCGTCGCAGATCGCGGCCGAACTGAAGAGCGACGACGGCGGAGCCTGGGACACCGGCGCCGTCCGGTACGGCGTGGACACCTACCGCGTGGTGTACCGCACCGTCGATCCGTCCGGCCGCCCCACCACCGCGAGCGGACTCGTCGCCGTACCCCGTGGCGGCGACCGGCACCTGCGGACGGTGTCGTTCACGCACGGCACCGAACTCTTCAAGGCAGACGTCGCCTCGGTCAGCGACGAGGTGTGGTCCCAGGCCCCCGCGCTCACCTACGCCTCGGCCGGATTCGCCGCCGTCCTCCCCGACTACCTCGGCCTCGGCCTGGGCCCCGGCCCGCACCCGTGGATGGACGTCCCCTCCGAGACGACCGCCTCCCTGGACATGCTGCGCGCGGCCCACAGCCTCGCCCCGGCCATCGGACGACACCTGCGCCCCGACGTGTTCGCCACCGGTTTCTCCCAGGGAGCCTCGGCCGCGCTGGGCCTGGCCCGCGCCCTCCAGGACGACGCCGACCCCCGCTTCCGGCTCCGCGCGGTGGCACCGGTCAGCGGCGCGTACGCCTTCCGCGACGCCGCGCTGCCCTCCCTGCTGGCCGGAGAGACGGACCCGAAGGCCGGCGTGATCTACACGGCCCTGACCCTGGTCGCCTTCAACCGCCTGCACCACGTGTACGACGACCCGGCCGAGGTCTTCCGCAAGCCGTACGCCCGGACGATCGAGAGCCTGCTCGACGGCACCCACCCCGGCTCCGAGGTCGTCGCGGGCACCCCGGCGACCGTCGACGGCCTCCTCACCCGGCCTGGCCGCGCCCTGCTCGCCCGTCCCACCGGCGGGCTGGCCGAGGCCCTGCGCCAGACCGACGGCGTGTGCGCCGACTGGACCCCACAGGTCCCGATCCGCCTCTACTACGCCGCCGGCGACGAGCAGGCCGTCACGGCCAACAGCGAGCACTGCCACGCCACCTTCCGCGCCCACGGCGTCCACGCGCCCCTCACCGCCCTGGGCACCCCCACCTACGCCGGCTCCCGCCACCTGGGCTCCCACCAGGCCGGCACCGCCGCCGTGGTCCGCTGGTTCGGCTCCCTCGGGTGACCGGACCGTCGTACCCACGGGGTCACCGCCTGCGTCCCTCGGAGGTCCCCGAGAACACCGGCCGTCAGGAGGAACCGTCCACACGGTTTGCCTGCTGATCCGACACGGGGGACTGGTTTCCGGACGATCTCCGACACCGCGCGCACCGTGATCTTCTGTGCCGGGCGGTAGACGGTTAGGGTCTGGGCGCAACGAGTTGGCCATGAGGAGCGAGTGAGCCATGAGGAGCGAGGACATGCCCGGTTTTCCGAGCGCGCGCTGACGTCGTGGGCCGTCACCGGCCCGGTCATCGCGTGCTGCCCTTGATGTCGCGGCACAGCGAGCTTTCCCCCGCCTGAACCGTCGGCGCACGTGTGATGTGCCCGACGGCGGGCCTCGTTGTCGGCAACACAAGGGATCCCAGTGCCGTCCACTCCCTCGACTCCCTCCGCTTCCACCCCTGAACCCGCTTCCACCCCTGCTCGGCCTGCTCCGCCGGGACTGTGGCGAGACCCCGACTTCCGCGGACTCTGGACGGGGCAGACGGCCTCCCAACTGGGCGAACACGCCAGCCTGGTGGTTCTGCCGCTCTTCGCCGTCCTGACGCTGCACGCCAGCCCCGGCGAGCTGGGCGTGCTCCGCGCGGTGGGCCAGGCGCCGATCCTGATGCTCTCGCTCTTCGTCGGCGCGTGGGTGGACAGATGGCGGACCCGCACGACGATGGTGCTCACGGACCTCGGCCGGGCCCTGGCCCTGGGCGCCGCGGCGGTGGCGGGCCTGTTCGGCCTGCTGGGTCTGCCCGCCCTCCTTGTCCTCGCCTTCACCGTCGGAGCCCTGTCCGTGTTCTTCGACGTGGCCTACCAGGCGTCTGTCGTACGACTGGTGCCACGCGACCAACTGGTGCGAGCCAACAGCGCGTTGGAGGGCAGCCGGTCCGCGGCGCAGATCGGCGGCCCCGCTCTCGGCGGCACCCTGGTGTCCCTGCTCTCGGCGCCGATCGCCGCCGCCTGGAGCGCCCTGTTCTTCGCGCTGTCGTTCCTGTCGATCCGACGGATCCGCCGAGCCGAATCGATCCCGGAGCGCGCGGAACACTCCCCGCGGGTCTGGCGCCGGATCCACGAGGGCCTGCGCTTCGTCACCGGCGACACCGTGCTGCGGACGGTCTGCCTGGCCTCGGCCGCCTTCCAGTTCTCCTTCGCGGCCCTGATGACCGTCTACCTTCTCTTCCTGCCACGCGAGCTGCACCTCTCGGCCACCGTCGTCGGCCTGGCCCTCACGGCAGCGGGCCCGGGCGCCCTCCTGGGCTCCCTGCTAGCCGCCCGCCTACCGCGCCGTTTCGGGTACGGCAAGGTGCTGGTGTGCGCGGCGGCCGTCGGCGACGGCATCTTCCTGTGCGTGCCCGCCCTGCACGGCTCCTCCGCGGCGACCATCACCGCACTCCTGGCGATCGGCTTCGTCTTCGGGTGCGGCGGCCAACTGGTGAACGTCACGATCATGGCCGTCCGCCAGACCGTCACCCCAGCCACCATGCAGGGCCGCACAGCCGCCACCATCACCTTCGTCGGCATGGGAACAACCCCCCTCGGCTCCCTCCTCGGCGGCTACCTCGCCCAGGAATGGGGCCTCCGCACCAGCCTCCTGACCACAGCCGCAGCCATGCTGCTGTCCCCCGCCCTGATGTCCCTGTCCCCCCTCGCCCGCATGGACCGCGACCTCCCGCCCTCCCCCGACGCACCACAGACGGCCACCCACGCGAAGCACTGACAGCGGCCCGCAGCCCCCGAACCCCCGTCGGACGGCATCCGGTTCCAGCCCACTCCTTCGGGCGGTCGGAGTGGCGGAGCTGTCCGCGGGGCGGGGCCTCAGTCACTGCCGCCCCCGCCCCCGCCCCCGCAGCTGAACCCGCCGCCCGCGTCGCCGCCCGAATCCCAGGTGGAGTCGGAGTCGGAGTCGCGGTCCAGGGCCTTACCCATGCGGACCAGGGCCCGCCCGAGACCCGACGGAATCGGCTGCGCCCCGACGACACCGCGTCGCACAGGCCCGTCCGGGAGAACGACGGGACCGCCGAAGACGTACGCCGGCAGGCTCCCCTCCTGTTCGGCCGCCTGGAGCCGCCGCCTGCCCAGCCGGGTCATCCGCCGCCGCGACCCCGTCAACAGGCCCCATGCGGCCAGCCTGCGCCCGATCTCCTCGACTTCCGGGGAACGTTGCAGGTCGGCATGCACGGCGAGGGCGGCGACACTCCCACCGCGCGGGCAGGCCGCAATCACAGCACGCTCGACCGGATGCTGCGGCTGCTCCCCACCCACCGCACGCACACGCGAGACCCGGACCACGACCAGCCCGCGCTCGGACAGCCCAATCACCGCACTCTCCGCCACCCGCTGAGCTCCCCCCGCCAGGAAAGCGAAGTCGTACAAATCCAGAGCCCGGGCCTCCTCGCCCACGGCCGCAGACCGCCGCAACACCATCCCCATACCGGCCCCCCTTCGGACATCCCACTTGCCGGCAGTGTCACCCCACAGGCGAGCGAGCAACCCTCTCCCGCCCACTTCAGAGCAACACTTGAGCTTCCCGCCCGAGGGCCGGGGGCCGGGGCACCAACGAGCTGGGCATGGCCTCGACCATCTCCTCAGCCCTCAGCCCTCAGCCCTCAGCCCAACTGCTCCGGGGGTTCCCGTGGTGTCTCGGCCGTGCGCCGACGGTCGACAGTTGCAGGGCGCACTTTCCGTGGTGCGGATGGTTTCACCACTGGGTGCATGCCTCATGCGTTCCGTCTGATTCACCCCTTCGCACGGCGGCCTGGTCTGTCGACCCTCGCGGTATGGGGGCTTCAGAAGAAGGACCGCGCAGGTTGGAGGGTGGGCGGTCACGCTGCCCGTACTGCGGCCTGTCGGCCGATCGCGTGGCCACGCTGGAGTACGACTGGGTACTCCTTGAGCCGGACATGGAGCCGTTGGCCCACACCGTACCGGCGGAGCATCGGTGGATCGTGCTGTCTGACGGGCGGGTGGCGGTCTACGGCGTATGCCCGCCGGATCCGTTTCAGCGTTGCCGCATCGAGCACCGACTCGCCTGCTCAGCGCAACCGCTGCCCGACCTCTGGCCGTGGTTGACGAGCCTGCGGAGCGAGAACCAGCGCCGAGCGGAGCGCCAGACCGATCCGGAGCCACCCCAGGCCCCGGAGACCTTGCCGGATGTCGGGTGAGGATTCCGCGATGCCGCATGGTCCCGGGTGCCCCCGGCAGGATTCGAACCGCGCACACGGCTCCGGAGGACGGACAGTTCCCAGAGGTTTTAGCAGGCCAGCGCCCTATCTGGCGGACCGTCAAGCCCGCCGTCCCGCGCATGTCCCGCGAAAGTGAAATACGCTGTTTGGTCGTCTTGTGACGAACTTCAGTCCGATGCTAGCTGGGGGCGTGCGCCCATGCCGAGTTTCCGGCTTCCGGGGGCCGATGACTCAAAGCCGGCCCGGCTGTCTGTAGATGTGGGCATCGTGATTGATCAGGCGGGCGATGGGCCCTCAGATCTTGATGACGGTGACGCGCCCGCGGCAGAGCGTGGCGAGGTCCTCGGGGTCAGAGGTGAGGATGGTGACGGGTCCGGGGGCGGCCAACGCTGTGGCGCTGAGCATGGCGTCGATGGCGTACTTGTGGCCGTGCAGGCCGGCGTCGGCGAGGAGGGCGGCGGCGTGACGGGCGATGGACTCGGTGACCGGTTCGATGACGAGGCGGGACAGGGTCCATTCCAGGGCTGGGCGATTGATCCGTGGGTGGATCACTTCCACGAGGGTGGCTGCGGAAGTGATCACCCGTAGGTCGTCGGCGCGGGCGAGGGCGAGCCAGCCGGTGACCGTGCGGTCGCGCAGGACTGCCTTGGCCAGCCCTTCGCTGTCGAGGACCAGGGTGCCGCCGGGGGTGGCGGGGGAGGGGGTCACGCGGCGTTCGCCCCGCCTTGGGTCTGCTGCTCTCGGGCTTGGTGGAGTTGGTCGCGCAGACCTTGGATCTCTTCGTCGCTGACGGGGCCGTGTTCGGCCTCTGCCACCGAGATGAGTTCGTTGAGGTTGTCCCGCTCGATCTGGCGGGCGACGGCTGCGGCGACGTAAGCGGACAGTCCGGAGGGGCCACTGCGGGCCTTGGCTGCTTCGGCGATATCGCGCGGCATGGTGATCGAGTACTTGCCGGTAGGCTCACTCATGCCACCTATCCTACCTGCAATCCTCCAGGTGTGAGTCCCGGATGCGGATCGCTCACGGTGCCTCGTGGACGGCGGGTCATTCGGACTGGTGGTCGGCGTGCGCGAGCCGGAGTGAACCCGCCAGTGTCGGGAATGCCGTCGCTGTCCGGCAGCGGAGAGCGCGCCTATCCCCTAGAGCCATGGCGTCATGGTGCCGCACCCCAGGGGCGTGAGGCCCAGCTGAGCGTGGTCGTGTTCCCTCACGCGAGATCAGCGCCCATCAACGACAAAGAGCGGGACCCAGTGAGACTGGTTCCCGCTCTTCATACTTGGCACCTGCGCTGATCAACCGCATCATCATGCAGGCTGAGGCGAAGTGCCCCCGGCAGGATTCGAACCTGCGCACACGGCTCCGGAGAGCGTGCTCATGACGTGCTCGATGATAGCGCTGGCCTGCGAAGAAGCTATGGCGACCGGCTTGGTTCCGGCTCCTCACACGCCCCTCACACACAGCCCTGAGCTGCCACTACGGTTCGATGATGGATCGCGCGGTCTTCGGTCCTGCGTTAAGACGCTGGACGAACCACTGCATCACCTCATCCGTCACCGTGATGAGCTGCTGAGTGAGATCAACGAGATCCTCGGTCGATACGTCATCGAAGCGCGGCGTCTGCTGGCCTCGGGTGAACCGCATGACCTGTGGTGCGGGGTTCGGTCCGCTGACATCTACGGACCATGCGCCATGGACGTAAGCATGACGGCGCTGGAAGAGGGAGTCACACTGCTTGAGGAGCCCTTCCAGCTTTCCGCGGCTTGTTTCGTCGATCGAGGCGTTGGCCTTGGCGAGGTCCTTGATCGTCTTCGTTGCTGCTGACGCACTCAGCCCGTTCATCCATATGTGCGAATATGGGCTTTCGGAGAGCTGGTTCGCGACTAGCTGGAGTCGAAGTTCGAGGTCAGCGGCACACCGCACCATTCTTCCCAGATGGAAGTAGAGCAAGCTCTCTTCAGGTATAGGACGGGGTACATCAGGCATACGCGTTATTCTGCCATTTGATCTAGGATCGGCCCAGGTATTTTCGGATCTGCCAGGGCTCTCTCGCACGCTCCCGCAAGCAGCCAGGGAGACGCCCGCTGATGAACCCGGAGCGATGCGGCGGGCGCTGTAACACCCCTGGGTGTTACAGCCCTGTCCTCAGGCCGGGAGGTTGGGTGCTGGCGAGCATCGCTGTCTCGGGTATTTGTGCAGGTTGTAACCTAACCGGGCAGTCGGGCACAGGTGCAGGGCGCGCTTCGTTATTTCAGCGCTGCTGCGAACGTGAACGCGGCCAAGCCCAGCAGGCTCATGACGCAGTATCGAAACGTGTTGATCGCCGATCTGAGGTGTCGGTGTCTCTGTGAGTGTTGAAGGATGTCTGTCCAGAGTTCCGCAACAGCGTGACCAAGGACTGAATCTTGGCTCAGCGCGCCGACTTTTCTGGCGAAGTCACTATGACCATCAACGGACTTGAGAGTGTCACCCCAGTTGAATAGGAATCTGGAGGGGATCTCTGCTGCGTGTAGGGCTCGGGTCGTTTTGCGTGCCGCGATGGCGTTGATCGAACCCCAGAGGCTTCGCAGGATGAGTGACAGTGTCAACACCGCAAGGGTGCCGAATAAGGACTCAATCCACAGCGTGCGGGGCGCCCTCGTGGTTTGTAGGTGGTAGTTCACGAGGATTAGCGAACCGGTCGCTAGGACAGCGTTGGCGCTGAGTAATACCGATGCTCGAACGGATGTGGACGAACGTAGCCGGTCGTACCTGTCGATGTGCCATTTCGTCATGTCCAATAAGTCTGAACTGGACATTGGTTCATCGGTACCCTGACTCGGGATCGTCAACTTCGACTCACCCTTACCCGGTTGTGGTTGCTTCGCGCGGGATGCCCCAGCCACTAGCTTGCTCCCTCCCTTGGCCCGTGGCCCAACTTGGAGTAGCCAACTCCACACCGATCACTCCAATTTCGCAATTCGACTAGCCTAGGGGACCACGGCATCGGAAGACGTGATCTTCACGGAAGAGTGAGTGGATCGTTCATGTGCGAAGTGGGATGAAGTGGCTCAAATATTCATCAACTACCGCAAGGAGGGTGGGGCTTACGCTGCGGCCCTCCTTGACGAAATGCTGGCAAGCCGTTTCGGAGAAGAACGGGTCTTCCGTGCTGCAAGGTCAATAACTCCGGGGTCGGATTACTCGCGGTCCATCCTCGAAGCTGTGGCTGAATGTGAGGTGTTGCTCGCGATTGTGGATAGGGGATGGCTGGCGAGATTTAACCCAGAAGTCAGTGATTCCCCCTCTGGGCAAGACTGGGTATTGCGGGAGATCGAAGAAGCGTTCAAAAATGAACGAACGGTAATTCCCGTACTGCTGTCAGGAGTTGAACGCCTGGATGAGGGAAGCCTCCCGGAGGTATTGATGCGTGTGGCAAGGCTTCAATACGTGAGACTCGACTATAGAAACATTAGGCAGGACGTCAACTACATTGCAGAACAGCTCATCAAGGTGTGTCCTTCACTTGGAGCTCTTCGATGTCAGGGGCCGTCAAATCCGTAGCTCGCAGTTGGACAGGTGGGACACCGATAAATCCTGCTGTCCCACCCATTTGTGCAGGTCAGAGCTGTAACCGGACAGTCGGACACGTGGGACACTCTGACGTAAACGCACCGTGCGAGGCTTGACTTCGATGACGGCCGGACAGAGAGGGAGAGCGAGTGTCGCAGCAGGCGAGCCCGCGGGGAACCTTCCAGGTGATCGCGGATGCGCTGAGGGCACAGATCAACGCGGACCCGGAGATGGCAGAGCTGCCAACGGTTGCGGAGGTCATGGACGTTCACGGCGTGTCTCGTGGCGTCGTCCTCCGGGCGTTCGGTGTGCTCCAGAAGGATCGAGTCGCCGAGCCGGTGCCCGGCGGGCGCTGGCGTGTGGTGAGGGAGGGGGAGCAGACCGACCGCCGGCCGCTGGCGGAGCGGCTTGCCGATGTCTTCGCGGATGACCGTCTGGAAGTAGGGGCAACCTTCCCGAGCGCTTCCGCATTGTGCGAGAGGTTCGGCGCCTCACGCCCGACAGTGACCAAGGCGCTGGAGAAGCTGGAAGCTGCGGGATGGCTGTCTGAAGGCGGGCAGGGCAAGGTGCGTACCGTGCGAGCCCTGCCGAATCGAGAGGAGAGTTCCTCGTCTTGACGGGACTGACAGAGTGGGCCTACCCACTCGCCGAATCGTTGCTTGCTGGGCCGCTCCCACGCCGCTGGAGGCACTCGTTGGGGGTCGCCGAACGGGCGCGCACGATTGCTGCGATTGTCGGCGAGGATGCAGAGCTGTTGGAGGCGGCTGCGGTTCTGCATGACATCGGTTACTCACCGGACCTTGCCAAGACTGGTTTCCACCCGCTGGACGGTGCTCGTTACCTCCGGGACGTTGCGCATGCGGACGATCGGGTCGTGAACCTGGTGGCTCATCACTCCTGTGCCTGGATGGAAGCCGATGCGCGGGGTTTGCGCGAGGAGTTGGAGGGTGAGTTCCCTCGTGAAGGCGCGCACCTCAACGATGCTCTCTGCTACTGCGACATGAACACGACGCCGGACGGTATTCCGACGAACCCCGTGGATCGGGTCAACGAGATCGCTGGACGCTACGGGCCGGACAGCTTGATCGGCACGTTCATTCGCCGAGCTGAGCCGGAGATCCTCGCGAGTACGGCGCGCGTGCTCGAACGTGTTGCCGCAACCAAGAGTCAGCCGATGTAGGGGGCTGTGCGCGTCCGGTCCATGGCGTGTTCGATTCGGAGACGCATGGTGGGGTGGACGTCCAACTTCGACAGGTCCGTTGGGTCAATCCAGCGGACCTGTGTCGTTTCGTCGCTCGTGCGGAGTTCTCCGCCCACCGGGCGCGCGCGGAAGCACATGCTGAACTGTTGGCGGATCTCTCCGTCGTCGTACTGCATTACGTGACCGGGGTCCGTATAGATCCCAGACATGTCGACGACCTTCACCTTGATGCCGGTCTCTTCCCACGCCTCGCGTACCACCGTGTCACTGATGGACTCGCCTACGTCGTGTCCACCTCCAGGCAGCGCCCACCGGCCGTTGTCGGACCGCTGGATCATCAGAACTTGGCCCGCATCGTTCTGCACGAACGCCACGACGGATGGCACGACCGAGTTGGCTGGCGGGGCGTCCGGGTCGTGAAGGTAGTCGATGCGTCCCATGATCAAGCTCCTGTGATATCGCGGTCCGTGACCTGGCGAGCGCCTCCCCAGGTCTGCTCGATGCTATTCGCGTACGTGTCGAACAAGCCGCCGCCCGGCAGCCGTCGCAGGTGGAAGACAGGCGCCATGTAGGCGCCGATGCCGTACACGTGGGGGTTGACGAGCATCTCGTCGTCGGACCGGTAGATCGAGTTGTAGAGCGTTGTCGCGTGGAGTCGAATGCCGACCTCGGGATGGCTCTGTAGCAGGGGGCGATAGTTCACCAACGCGTTCCGGATCTTGCCGTCCATGATGCGATGGCCCTCGTCTATGCCTCGCTGTCGGACGGCTTCGCAGTCCGGATCTCCGAGCAGGATTCGGGCTTGCGTGGTCCCGTCCACCTTCTTCTTCAAAAGATCCAGGAACAGGGGGTCCTCGGACAGGAAGAGTCCCGAGTAGACGAGAACGTCAAGGTTCCTCTGTGCCCGCGCGTACATCTCGCGCCACAGGTTCGGCGGCACGTTGTGCCGATGCGGATAGACGGTAACGATCTCGGCTTTCGTCAGGTCCGTCGCGCTTTCGACGGCCCTGTTGTCGTCCCAGAGTGTCGTGACGTCGACCTTCAACACTGCGGCTGTCGCGTATTGGTGTCGCCGATACGGCACCTTGCCCTGAGTGATCCAGCGCTCAACGGTCTTCGGGTTCACGTCGATCTCATCGGCCAACTTCTGAACCGTCATGCCGCTCGCCAACAGGGCAGACCGCAAACGCTCGTTGGACATCTGCACTCCCAGTGGGACGTCTAGGGACTTCTTGACGGTAGCTAGAAGTCCCTGAGGTGTCCATGCGCGGGGTGACCAACTCCCCTGACCTGCGGTGATTCTGATGGTGCGCCAAGAAGTTCCGGCGCAAGACCAAGAGGTTCCGTCGCTGCACTTGACGGGACCCCCTGTAGTACCTGTAAAACAGGTACTACAACGCCCGGAGGGCTCCGTGAAACGGGCTCGAAGGATGCGAATGATCTTTGAGAACTCAACAGAGTGCCTGAGGGAAGCCCGCCCCACCTCCGCAAGCAAGAGGGCGGGTGCGCACGGGTCCTGCCTCGTGCGCAGCACAGAGCCACCCGACCTTTCCGCAGCTCAACAGTTGCGGCCGGTTGCCTGATCCGCATCTCTCGTAGGTGCGGTGAGGGGGAGCCGGAACATCCCCTCTCCTCTTGGGAGTTCGCATTGATCACCACGCTGATTGCCGTGCTGGGTACGCTTGCCGGAGCCGTTGTTGCCGGTCTCATGCAGTACCTGACCAGCACCCGCACCGCTCGCACCGCGCTTGCTGAGCGGCGCCGGCAGGCGCTCGCCGACGCAATACCGGCCTTACTCGCTGCGGTGGTCCGCCACCGTGAACAGCAGTACCTGAAGATCGAGGCCCGCCGCGAGGGCCTAGGCGACACCCCGGAGACGCGGCAGGCCCGCTACGCGGCCCGCTCCGCCGTCACCAGCGCGATGGACACGCTCCACATGGTCACGCGGGACGCCGACCTGATCGCTGTGGCTCAGGAAGCGGTCGACGCCGCATTCGCCCTGGGCGACGCGGCCCCCCAGGACCTGTCGGCGGCGGGGCTGCGGGCCCGCAAGGCGCACACCGCCCTGCGCGAGGTCGGTGCCCGCCACCTCTACGCCTGACCGTCCCCTCGTCTCTTGAGGGCCCGTCATCCACTGTTGAACACGATCGCCCCGAGGGTCGTAGGCCGGGTTCGACTCCCGGTCGGGGCGCTGCCCCGCCGCATACGCGGCGTGTGGGCCTGCGGGGCGACCGCCTCTCACCACATCACGACTGAGGTCGCCCCGCCCACTCTCTGTCTCTTCGCCTTCCTGGAGTTCGACCATGACCGAGCGCACCTTTGTCTCCGCGACGTCCGGCCCGATCGTGCTGGGACTGTCGCTGCCAGTGGGCAGTGTCCGCGTACAGGTGCTCAACAACCTCACGACCGCCCGCGTGACGCTGCGCACCGACGACAGCACGGGGCCCGCGGCCGACGCGGTCAACCGGACCCGCGGTGAGCAGAACGGGCAGGTGCTCGGCATTGAGGTGCCGGACATGCCGGACGGCGTGATCGTGCGAGGCAACCGCGGCACGACGGTGATGCACAGTGTCGGCAGCGTGAACGTCGTCGGCGGCACGGTCCGCATCAACGGCCGTGTGGTCTCCGGCGGCAGGGGCAACATGTCGACCGTCAGCCCCATTGAAGTCGTCGTCTGCCTGCCCGCCGGATCGTCCTTCGGACTCGTCGGCACGTCCGCCGACGCCGAGGTGTTCGGCTACATCGATCGGATGGAGTTCCGCTCCGTCTCCGGCGACCTGGACGCCGACGGCGTCCGGCAGCTCACCGCAAACACCACCTCCGGCGACATCAACGTCGGCCGCATCACCGAGCGGATCACCGCGCACGCGGTCTCCGGCGACATCGAGGTGCGCCTGTACGACGGCAGCGCCGCCACCCTGAACACCACCTCGGGGGACATCGAGTTGCAGGCCACCGACGCCGCCTCCGGGCGTGTCAGCGCGCACAGCGTCTCCGGCGACGTCCGGCTTTCCGGCGCCCACCACCTGAGCGTTTCCGCTGACAGCGTCTCCGGCCGCCTCCGCCGCTGAACCCCAACACCGCCGCCCCGATGGTCGCAAGGCCGGGTTCGACTCCCGGCCGGGGCACCACCCCCGCCGCACTCGCGGCATGGGGTTGCACATCCCGGACGGTCGCCTCTCACCACCAGGCCACGACCGCACGGCACCTCCTATCCCTTCGACACCAGGAGCGCTGCATGCGTGCCTACATCGGCGGCCATCAGGCTGTCTCCATCGACGACTTCATCGAACTGGCCCTTGGTACCCCGCCGGAGCTGTGGCTCGGGGAGGAGGGCGAGAGCGAGGAAGAGCGCGCGGCCCGCAGGGACGCCGCCCGCGACATCCTCGCGGAGAACCCGGAGCTCCCGGACGACGTGGCCCGCATCGCCGCCGAGGTGATCGAGGCGTACGCGCCGGAGCTGTTCAACGTCGTTCCGCTGGTCCGCCCGGCCGGGCGTGGCCGGTCCTCCCGGAAGGGGGCGGCGGCATGAGCGCCCCGGACACCCGCACCCTGCTTGCCGCCGCGCATGCGGAGGTGAAGGCGGAGATCGCACGGACCGATACCAAGACCGCTCTTCTGCTCGCGTTCGTCGGCGCGGTGCTGGCGGGATCCTGGACGGTCGCCAAGGACATGCCGCCGAGCGTCCCCGCGTACGTAGCCGGTGGTCTCGGTATGGCGCTGCTGATCGCGGCGGCCGGGCTGTTGCTGCGGTCGGTGCGCCCGAACCTGCGCGGTCGGCACGGATTCCCGCTGTGGGCCACGCTCACCGCCGAGGAGATCACCGCCACGTTGTCCCAGGACCTCAGCGCGGACATCGCGGGTCTGTCCCGTATCGCGGTGGCCAAGTTCACCGGCCTGCGCCGCGCGGTCGACCTGACCTGTGCGGGTGGCGCGCTGCTCATCCTCGCTGCCCTGCTCGCGGCGGGGGGTGCGGCATGACCGCCACCGACACGACGGCCACCGTCGAACGTCCGGCGGTGCCGCCGCTGACGAAGCCGGAGCTGGGCCTTGCCGGGGTCGGCGCGCTCGCCGCGGCCGGAGTCGGCGCGCTCGGTCTGATCTCCTCCTTCGACGCTGTCTCCGCCGCCGCGCTGCGGTGGGGGTTCGGTGAGCCGTGGATGCTGCCGGTCGGGATCGACGTGGCCATCCCGGTGTTCACCGTGGCCAACCTGCTGCTGATCCGGATGGATATGGCGCTGGCCTGGGTGCGGTTAGTGCCCTGGGTGCTGACCCTGGTCACCTGCGGGCTGAACATCGCGGCCGGACAGGATCTGTGGGCCAAGGTCGCGCACGGCACGATGCCGCTGCTGTGGGTGGTGTTCTCCGAGATCGGCGCGCACATCTACGCCGTCCGCATCGGCGCGGCCACTGGTCGCCGCATGGAGAAGATCCGATTCTCGCGCTGGTTCCTGGCCCCGGTGTCGACGTTCGCGCTGTGGCGGCGGATGACGCTGTGGGAGGTCACCTCCTACCACCGGGCGCTCGCCTGCGAGCGGGAGCGGCTGTTGGCCCGTGCGGACCTGCACGAGCGGTACGGCTGGAAGTGGCGGTGGAAGACCCCGCGGCGTGAGCGCGTGCTGCTGCGCACGGGCGAACTCGCCCCCGCAGGCGACGACGTACCGGTCCGCGCGAAGCCGGAGCAGGCAGCGGAGAAGCCGAAGAGCGAGGCACCGAAGCCGCCGCGCAAGCGGCCGACGACGGGCAAGGCCAAGGCGGCGCAGCGCACCACGGCCGAACTGCTCGCCGAGGCCCGCACGGTCACGGCCGACTGGCCCGATAGCCAGATCAACGGCGAGGCGCTGCGCAAGGCGCTGCACTGCGGTTCCGGCCCGGCCCGGCAGGTGCGTGACGCCCTGCTTGCCGAGCGGGCCGACGGCCGCGCCCTGCATCCCGTCGACCCCGCCGGCACCCCGGCGCTCGACGACCGCGAGGAGGTGGCCGCGTGAGCACCCTGGCCACGGTCCTGTTGGCCGCGCTGCCGCTGGCCGCTGGTTGGGCGGTTCATGTGCGGTGGCTGCACGGCTGCCTGAACACGGCCCGCCGTGACCCGCTCACCGGTCTGCGCACCCGCGACGGCTTCACCCGCCGCGCCACCACCCTGCTCAAGGACCCGCGCGCAGTGGTGGTGCTGGCCGACGTCGACAAGTTCAAGCACATCAACGACACCCACGGGCACGCGGCCGGGGACGCGCTCTTGAAGGCAACCGCCGACCGCCTCGCCCACCACGTCGGCCCGTCCGGGGTCGCCGGGAGGCTCGGGGGCGATGAGTTCGCCGCCGTCCTCATCGACACTCACGGCGCCGCCGCCGACCTGCTCGCCATGCTGCACGGCGTGCTCGCCCGGCCCATCGAGGGCCAGGAGGCGGCAGTGCGCACCACGGTCTCGCTCGGCTGGGTGCGTGCCGCGGACTTCCCCGCCGATGACCTGTCCGATCTGCTGCGCAGGGCCGATGAGGCGATGTACGCGGCCAAGCAGGCCCGCGCCGGACTGCGCCGGGCCGGGCTGGGGCGGCTGTTCGCCACCCTCGCCGGACGCCGTGCCGGACGCACCGGTGCCCGCACCGACGCTCCGGTCGTGGGGGTGGCGGCATGAGCGAGCCCCTGGCCGCGGTCGATGTCTGGCGGCCGGTGATGGAGGCGGCGGGCCATCGCTGCCAGTGCACCGGGGCGTGCGGCAACCCGCATTCCAAGGGCGGCGGACGCTGCCCGCGCGAGCACGACGGCTACACCAGCAAGCACGGTCACCGCGTGCGGCTGATGGCCGCGCCCGCCGACCCGCTCACCCCGCCCGCCACGGCCGTGGCGCTGCCGGTGGGGGAGCTGCTCGCGTGGTGCCCGGAGTGCCAGGCCGCCGCCGTCCGCCAGGCCCGCAAGGTAGCGCCTGTCGAGGACGCGCCCGGACTGTTCGATCTCTGATCTCGCCTGCGTCTGATGGCTTGATCACTCAAGGGGTACGGGCTGTACCCCGTCCAAGAGGTACAGGTTGTACCCCGTTCCAAGGGGGTACGGGCTGTACCCCTTACCGCCCGGTAGGGCGCTCATCATCTGTTCACGGGCCCGGCCGCCAACCTCCTACAGCGTCGGCCGGGCCCGCTCTCCCTCACACCCGAAAGTGGAAGGGCCTTCAGTGAAGCACCCCGACGACGACAACGAACTCTTCAACCGTCTGGAAGCCGAGATGGCCGCCGACTCCGACGCCCCGTCCGGGGGTGAGGTGGTCGATCTCGACAAGGCGCGGTCGGCCCGTGCCGAGTCGCCCGACCCGGCCGCCCGACCCGGTGCCGACCGGTCGGCCGACTCCGCGTCCGATCGGTCGGCTGAGGAGTCGGCCGACCCGGACGCCCCTGTGACGGTCGACCAGTCGGGCGTCAAGGCGGCCGGTCCGGGTTATCTCGGTCGGCTCGCGGGCGCCAGGCGCCGGGCGGTCGTTCCCGTCTGGCTGCGGTCGACGGCGGAGCTGAAGACGGCCACGGCGTGGGTGGCCCGCCACTACGCCCACTCGGTCGGCTACCACGCGCTGCGCACCCCGGTCTACGCCGCCCGCCTCACCTTGCAAGCGCCGTCCGGGGCCGCGAAGTTCGTGGGCGGCACGATGCGGTGGGTGGCCGACCGCGAGGGCGAGCCGGTCCGCCTGGCCGCTGTGCGCCGTGAGGACGCGGCGGAGTATCTGAAGCTGTCGCGGCAGCGTGATGGCCGGGTCCGGCTGCGCACGCTGGTGTCGGTGCTGGCGCTGTTCGTCGGTCTCGGCACGGCGCTGGCCATCTATGTGCTGGCCCCGGCCTGGCTGATGGCGGTGTCGGTGAGCGCGGTGGTGATGGCGCTCGGCTTCGCCGGCGGCCAGGCGGACGACCCGGTCATCCACCGGGCGGTGGAGTTGCCCAAGGCCACCAAGCTGACCAGTGACATCGTGCTGCGTGCGCTCGGGGCGCTCGGCATCCCGGCGATCAACCAGGCGCAGTCCAAGGGCCGGGACGGGTTCGAGTTCACCGCCCCGATCACCCGCGACGGCCCCGGCTGGCGGGCGCAGGGCAACCTCCCCTACGGCGTCACCGTGACCGACGTCATCGAGCGCCGCGACCGGCTCGCCTCGGGTCTTCGCCGCCCGCTGGGCTGTGTGTGGCCCGAGGCGGTGCCGGATGAGCACACCGGGCACCTGGTGCTGTGGGTGGGCGACCAGGACATGAACAAGGCCAAGAAGCCCGCCTGGCCGCTGCTCAAGTCCGGGTCGGTGGACCTGTTCAAGCCCGTCGCCTACGGCACCGACCAGCGCGGACGCTGGATCGAGGTCACGCTGATGTACATCGCGGGCGTCATCGGCGCCATCCCGCGCATGGGCAAAACCTTCCTGCTCAGGCTGCTGCTGCTCATCGCGGCGCTGGATCCGCGCGCTGAGCTGCACACCTACGACATGAAGGGCACCGGCGACCTGGATCCGGTCGGCAACGCCGTCTCCCACCGGCACGCCGCCGGGGACGACGACGAAGCCATCCTGTACGCGCTCAACGACTGGCGGGCGCTGCGCGAGGAACTGCGCCGCCGCACCAAGGTGATCCGCTCGCTGCCCCGGGACATCTGCCCCGAGTCGAAGGTGACCAGCGCTCTTGCCGACAAGCGCTCCCTGGGTCTGCACCCGATCGTGATGGGGGTGGATGAGTGCCAGGTGCTCTTCGAGCACCCCGAGCACGGCAAGGAGTTCGAGGAGATCGGCACCGACCTGGTCAAGCGCGGCCCCGCCTGCGGGATCGTGCTGGTGCTGGCCACGCAGCGCCCGGACGCCAAGGCGCTGCCCACGGGCATCTCCGCGAACGCGTCGGCCCGCTGGTGCCTGAAGGTCATGGGCCAGCTGGAGAACGACATGGTGCTCGGCACGTCCGCGTACAAGCGCGGCGTGCGGGCGACCATGTTCGCCTGGGGTGACAAGGGCATTCACTACTTCGTCGGTGAAGGCTCCGACGCCCGCATCGTCTCCTCCGTCTACGTCGACGCCCCCGGCGCGGACGCCATCGCCGCCCGCGCCCGCAGGGCCCGCGAGAAGGCCGGACTGCTGTCCGGGCACGCGCTCGGGGAGGCACCCGAGCCGGTCACCAGCGGCTACGACCTACTCGCCGACATCCTCGCCGTCGTCCCGGCCGATGAGCCCAAGGTGTGGTCCGAGACCGTCGTGGCCCGGCTCGCCGAACTGCGGCCGGACATCTACGACGGCTGGGATGCCGAGGGACTGGCCGCCGCTCTGAAGCCCCACGGCGTCACCACGGGCCAGGTGTGGGGCAAGACGGAGTCCGGCAAGGGCGCCAACCGGCGCGGCATCGAACGCGCCCGCATCGCCTCCGTGATTGCGGAGCGTGACGGAAAGCGGGACGCGGGCTGAGTGGATGTGGCCGCTAGACCTAGCACCACACCCCGCTAGGTCTAGCGGCTCCGCTAGCGCCCCATATCCCGTCTGATCAGGCCGCTAGTGTCTAGCGGCTCACCTGCGGAAACCCCTGAAAGCTCGCCCGGAGGGCCCCCTGATGACCCCCGTACTCCTCGCTAGCGCCTGCCTGCTAGCCATCACTCTCGGTTATGTCGGGCTGTGTGCGGCCTCGCCGTTCGGCGACTGCCGCAAGTGCTCTGGCATGGGCCACGCGATGAAGACCGACCGCAAGGGACGGCTCAAGCGCGGCAAGGACTGCCGCCGCTGCAAGGCCACCGGTAAGCGCATCCGCGTCGGCCGCTGGCTCTACAACC
The DNA here is from genome assembly GCF_001685355.1 of Streptomyces lincolnensis. GTDB lineage: Bacteria > Actinomycetota > Actinomycetes > Streptomycetales > Streptomycetaceae > Streptomyces > Streptomyces lincolnensis. The sequence goes on from NZ_CP016438.1 coordinate 6,815,728, forward strand.
GCTGGGCCCGCATCTACCGCGCCGGAACCAGCGACTGACCCCACCACCCAACACCCCACCCTCGCAAGGAGGTTCGCGGCATGGCCGTGACCATCTCCCTCGCCCTGCTCTTCGGCTTCGTGCTGTTCATGCTGCTGCGCTCGAAGACCCTCGGCTTCGGATCCGCGTTCGTGGCCGCGATGTTCGGCTTCTACCTCGCCTCCACCGGCGCCGCCGGCACTGTCGACCAGCTCATGGCCGCCCTCATCAACGCCCTGCCCAACCCGTGAGGAGACCGCCCGCGATGACCGCCCCGATCACGCTCATGGCGGCGGGCGAGGTACGCGCCGCGCTGGAAGCCGCCGCCCGCGGCGACGCCCCCGCCGCCGTCCACGCCCTGCTCAGCATCGACCCCACCTCCTGGCAGGCCATCGAACACCGCCTCGCCGCGCTCGGCACCACCCTGCCCAACCTGATCACCACCCTGAACCGAACGGAGACCCCGTGAACCCCGACGCGATAGCCGCCGCCGTGCTCATCGGCCCCGGCGCCCTCGCCGGAGCCGTCTGCCTGGCCGGACACCACACCGCCCGCCGCCGCGCCCAAGCCGTCACCGACGCCTGCGCCGCCTTCCAGCCCTCGCCGCCCCCCGGTCAGCCCCTGCCGGAACCGCAGCAGACCGGATCCGGTGGTCCGCTGGCCGCCGTCGTGGCCTTCCCGGACCGGCGCCGCATCGGCCCCCACGGGCAGCAGGAGGGCGCCGCATGAGCGCCGTCCTGTGGCCCGTCACGGTCCGCATCGCCGCCGCCCTGGACACCGCCAGCGGCACGTCCGAACACGAGGCCGCGATGCGCCTGATGAAGGTCACCGAAGAGGCGGGCGAGGCGTCCGCCGCCTACATCGGCATGACCGGCCAGAACCCCCGCAAGGGCACCACCCACACCCCGGCGGACGTGGCCGACGAACTGTGCGACGTCATCATCGCCGCCGCCGTCGCCCTGCACTCCTTCACCACCGCTCCGGCCGCCGTCCTGGACGCCAAGCTGCACGCTGTCGCCCGGCGGCTCACCTCCCCTTCGGAGATCCCGTTGCCACAGGGGGAGCAGTGAGGTTCTACCTCACCACCCACAAGCGGCACTGGCTCCGCCTGACCGACGTGCCCCTGTTCCTCAAGTCCGAGCACTGGGACCGCGCCATCAAGTGGGACGAAGCCCGCGGCCCCTACGCCGTCGACTCCGGCGGCTTCATGGAACTCAAGGACAACGGCACCTGGACCCGCCCGCCACGCCAGTACGTTCAGGACTTGCGCCGCATCTGGGAGCACGTCGGCCCCTACGACTGGGCAGCCCCGCAGGACTGGATGTGCGAGGACGCCATCATCAACGGCGGCTGGTTCGGCGGACAGTACTTCGTCGGCACCCACCTCAGCGTCGGCGAACACCAGCGCCGCACAGTCGAGAACTTCCTCGAACTGCGCTCCCTCGCACCTGACCTGCGCATCGCCCCGGTCATTCAAGGTCGCCGCGTGCCGGACTACGAGCGGTGCGTGGAGCTGTACGAGAACGCAGGCGTCGACCTGCGGGCCGAACCGGTCGTGGGGCTGGGGTCGGTGTGCCGATTGCAGTCCAGTCGGGAAGGCGCCGCGATCGTCACCGCGATGGCCGCTCACGGCTTCAAGCTGCACGGCTTCGGCTTCAAAACTCTCGGCCTGGAACGCGTTGGCCACCTGTTGGCCTCCGCGGACTCCGCCGCGTGGAGCTCCCACGCCCGCCACCGTCCGCCCCTGCCTGGCCACACGCACAAGAACTGCGCCAACTGCCTGCCCTACGCGCTGCGCTGGCGCACCCGCGTCCTCAGCGCGCTGCCCACGTGGCAGCAACCCACCCTCGATGCGGCCTGACGGCCCTGTCCCGAAAGTGAGTGATCCCATGTCCGTGGGAGAGACCCCCATCACCGTCGTCGGCAACCTCGCCGCCGACCCCGAACTGCGCTTCACCCCTGCCGGGGCTGCGCTGGTCAAGTTCTCCGTCGCCTCCACCCCGCGCCGCTACGACAAGACCTCCGGCCAGTGGCAGGACGGCACCGCGATGTTCCTTCGCTGCACCGCTTGGCGCGACCTCGCCCAGCACATCGCCGACAGCCTGACCAAGGGCATGCGTGTGGTCGTCACCGGCCGTCTGCGTCAGCACAACTGGCAGAACGAGCAGGGGGAGAACCGCTCGATGCTCGGTCTGGAAGTGGACGACATCGGCCCCTCGCTCCTGTTCGCCACGGCCAAGGTCGAACGCGTCCAGCGCAACGGCGCCGCCTCCGGCCCGGCCAACGACGCGTGGAACACCTCCGCCCCCGCCTCCGGCGGATGGGGTGCGCCCGCATCGGCCGGTGCTCCCGCTGCGGGCAACGAGCCGCCGTTCTAGACGCGCCCGAGGCGGGCGCCTCTCACCACAAGACCGCGCCCGCCTCGGCTCCCTTGTCCCTTCGACAGAACAGGAGAACCTCCAGCATGCCGCAACTGGACGGCCCTGCCCAGCTCACCGCTGCGCTTGACGCTGCGTCGCGCGGCTGGCACGTCTTCCCGCTCATTCCCGGCGACAAGCGCCCCGCCGTCCGCGACTGGGAGACCCGCGCCACCACCGACCGCGAGCGCATCACCCGGTGCTGGACGCACGCCCCCTATAACCTCGCCATCGCCACCGGCCCTTCCGGCCTGGTCGTGATCGACCTCGACACCCCCAAGACCCCGGACGACACCCCGCCGGCCGGATGGGCAGAGCACGGCGTCACCGACGGAGCCGACGTGCTCGCCGTGCTCTGCGAGCGCCACGGCCAACCCTTCCCCGCCGACACCTACACCGTGCGCACGTGGAGCGGTGGCACGCACCTGTACTTCGCCGCACCCGAGGGCCAGTCGCTGCGTAACACCGCCGGGGACAGCGCCCGCGGACTGGGCTGGAAGGTCGACACCCGCGCGGCGGGCGGCTACGTCGTCGCGCCCGGCAGCGCCGTCAACGGCCAGCCGTATGCGACCGTCCATGACGCGCCCACGGCGCCGCTGCCGGACTGGCTGACGGCTCTGCTGCGCCCCGTGCCCCTGCCCCCACAGCGACCCGTCACGGTTCCGCTGACGGCTCGGGACCGGCGCGGCAAGTTCCTGGCCGCCGCGCTCAACGGCGAGTTGACCCGCGTCACCACCTCCGGCCCGCACGAGCACAACAACGCCCTCTACATCGCCTCCGTCGCCCTCGGACAGCTGGTCGCCGGCGGAGAGTTGGACGCGCACACGGTGACCGAGCGGCTCACCGAAGCGGCGCTCAGCGTCGGCCAAGGCGAGCGCGAGGCACGCCGCACTATCGCCTCCGGCCTGCGGGCCGGAGCCAACCGCCCCCGGCAGGTTGCCGCATGAGCGCCGACCCGATCCCCCCACTGCACCTGTACTCCGTACCCAGCGACCCCGAAGCGGCCCGGCGGGAGCTGCCCAAGCGGGAGCGCCCGCGCACCGCATGGACCGCGGATCAGCTCATGGCCGCGGACTTCCCCGAGCCGAAGTGGGCCGTGCCCGGCATCCTCGCTGAGGGCGTCAACCTGCTCGCCGGGCCCCCGAAGGTGGGCAAGTCGTGGCTGTCCCTCGGCCTGGCCCTCGCGGTCGCCTCCGGCGGGCACGCCTTCGACTCGATGCCGGTCGACGGCGGCCCGGTGCTCTACCTCGCCTTGGAAGACACCCCGCGCCGTCTCCAGACCCGCATGGGCAAGATGCTCGGAGGCCAACCGGCCCCGGCCGGGCTGACGCTGGTCACCGAATGCCCGCCCTTCCCCCAGGGCGGCAGCGACGCCATCGCCGGATGGTTGGAGCGCAACCCGGACGCCCGCATGGTCGTCATCGACGTGTTCGCCAAGATGCGCGGCCCCGCCCCGCAGGGCGTGTCCGCCTATGACGCGGACTACATTGCCGTCGGCTACGCGAAGCGCATCGCCGACCACTACGGCATCGCTGTGGTGCTCGTTCACCACGTCCGCAAAGCGGGCTCGGACGACTTCCTGACCGAGGTGTCCGGCACCAACGGCATCGCCGGAGCCGCGGACGCCACGCTCGTACTGAAGCGGGCGCGCGGGCAGGCGGACGGCATCCTGCACGTCACCGGACGCGACGTGGACGAAGCCGAGTACGCGCTTCAGTTCCAAGCCGCCTCCGGCGCCTGGCAGATGCTCGATGGACCGGTCACCGACCACACCATCGGCGACACCCGCGCCGCGATCCTCCGGCACGTCCGCGCCCACCCCGGCGCCCGACCCAAGGACATCGTCGCCGCGCTGCCGCAGCTCGATGCCGAGAACGTCCGCCGCACCTGCTCCCGCATGGCCGCAGACGGACAACTCACCAAGGACGGCACCGGCCGCTACTACCCGGACACCACAACCCGGACCGAGGCCGTACCGGGGGTGTCCCAAGTGTCCGACTGCCCCAGTCCCCCCGCTGACCTGCACGGAAAGGTGGGACAGCCCGGATCGGGGCTGTCCCACCTGTCCGACTCCGCTGGCGAATCGGAGGCTGACCGTGGCGCGTGACGAGATGCTCACGATTTCCCAGGTCATCGAGGAAATCGGCGTACCGCTTTCGACCTTCTATCGGTGGCGACAGCAGAGGAAAGGACCGAAAGCAATCAAGCTCCCGAACGGCGCCGTGCGGATTCGTCGTTCGGAATTGGAGCGCTGGATTGCCGCTCTGGAGGAAGCCGCGTGACCCACCGCAAGACCAGCGCACCGCAGGACGCCCGCAATGGCGGGCGCCCTGCCGAACCTGAAGAGCTCATCCTTTCCACCGACGTCCGTATCTGGGAGATCAGCAAGATTTCCAGTAAGTCGGCTCCCTATCAACTGCGTTGGGTGGTCGCAGGGAAGGTTTGCCACGCCACCTTCGCCACAACAGCGCTAGCTGAAAGCCGTCGGTCGGATCTCTGGAAAGCCATGCGTAAGGGCGAGGCTTTCGACGTGAAGTCGGGTCTCCCTGAGTCGGAGATACGGCAAGCGCAAGCGGCCGAAGCGGCAAAGGCTGAGGCAAAGTCCGACCCCACGTGGTGGGAGTTCACGCGCGAATTCATGAAGCGGCGTTGGCGCACTGCGGCAGCAAAGACGCGGGAAGGGTTTGCCGACAGCCTTGCCGCGGCAGCTTTGGGGATGCTCGCGGACAGGCCCGATGCGCCGGAACTTCGGGCGGTCCGGAGGGCCGTGCGATGGGTTGTCGTACCGGCTCACGCGGACCAGGAGCCCCCGCCGGACCTTGAGAAGGTGTGCTCTTGGCTCGCGGAGAACTCCCTCCCCCTGTCCTCGCTGAAGCGGTCTGGCATCGCAGAGGACGTCCATTACCGGCTCGCCTACAAGCTTGATGGCAAGTTGGCAGCCAAGGACACGTACAAGCGTCGCCGTCGCTGCTTCAACGCGGCCATGGCGTACGCGATCCAGAAGCGATACCTGGACGAAAACCCGCTCGCCGGACTGGAACGTCCGGCCACTGCCGCTAGCGGCCCAATCGACCCGCGAGTCCTCATGAATGCCGTACAGGGGCGTGAGTTCCTGACGGCGGTCTCGTACGTGGGATCAGTCCACCGAAACCGGGGAAGACGCCTGGTCGCGTTCTTCGGGTGCATCCTCTACGCGGCGATGCGCCCGGCGGAAGTCGTGGCATTGCGCCTGAACGATTGCCACCTGCCGGAGAAGGGGTGGGGCGTTCTCACCCTACGGGAAACGCGTCCGGTATCGGGAAAGACGTGGACCGACTCCGGCCAGCGTCACGACAAGCGAGGGCTGAAGATGCGGGATCCTGAGGCGGACCGGCCGGTGCCGATCCCGCCCATCCTGGTGGCGATGCTCCGGGCGCACGTGAAGGAGTTCGGGACAGCAGCGGACGGCCGGGTGTTCCAGAACGAGCGGGGCGGCCTGGTGGGCACGTCCAGCTACTGGCGTGTGTGGGAGGAGGCTCGCCCCTTGGCGTTCCCGCCCCACAAGGTGGCCTCACCTCTCGCTGGGAAGCCGTACGACGGCCGGGCGACGTGCATCACGGACTGGCTCCGCTCCGGCCTCCCCGTAGCCGAGGTGGCCCGACGCGCCGGCACGTCGCCGGAGGTCATCGACCGCCACTACGCGGGCTGTCTCGACAACAGCGAGGAGGAGGACAACAAGAAGATCGAAAAGACCATGGGCTGGGAGTAGGGAACTCGTCACGTGAGTGTGCGGTCAGGCAGCCGCACACTCACTGGCGATTCAGCCATTCCGTTAGGTCCTTTAGTCTGGGGAATACATCGGTTTTCATTCCCTGTGGGAGGTGGGCGGCACGGAGGACATGAGACGCATAGCGTTCGGTCACTACGATGTCGCAGTACGGTACCGCAATGCTCAATGCATCAATGTCGAAGATGTCGTTGGGTTCCCATGATTTTTGGCGATTGCGATGTGCCGCCTCCGTGAGGGTCGAATAGACGTCAGCGCTTGGCATGCAGTCTGCGAAAGACCTGATCGACTCTCGGCCCGTGACTACGTCAGAAAGTGTCTTGCCTCGGTCAAGGAGTGCCTGGGTGAGCATGTCGATGACTTCGAGGGACATGTATCGGGCCTGTACCACGTCGCGCAGGCGGTTCCAATACTGGGGCTCATTATCGAGTCGTTGAGCTAGCTGCCGCTCCGATTCGGCTCGGTTTTCGGCACTTCTCTTAGCTGCTGTCGGGTCCCATCCATTTGCCTTAAGGTTTGGCACTTCGGCGTCAGTGGGCCCTCGCAGCATGGAGCGCTCAACCTGCTCGCGTGCATTTGCCAACATCAGATCAAAAGCTGCTGGTCCATCAGGCCAGGTGGCGCGAGTCTCTGCGGTGACATCACCCGAAGCTGACCGGATGTGCAGACCACCTCGCATTCCCATGGCATGACCGATGCCGTATCCCAACAGCTCGATATCTGTAAGGTGTGGAGAATCGGTGCCGAGTGCCTGATCGAGGGCTTCCTCAACTTCCAGTTGCATGATGTGCGTGTGGGTGAGCAAGGTGGTGAACCCCGAGAGCTCTTCCATCACATCGGCGATATCGGCTCGCTGGCGGGGATCCTGGATCCCCGCCATTTCCATGTAGTGGGTAAGGGACAGAGGGAAGCGGTACAGCCCCGATCGGGCAGCGTCTCGCACCGCAGTGAGCGCCGGCTGGTAGGGCCCTCCGGTCCGATGTCCTGTAGCGGCCTTGGCCAGGCTGATCCAATGGTTGAGGTCTAGATAGACAAGGCGCTGTCCTGTCGGAGGTCGCACTAGGTGAACGGGCCAGGCGTACGCAGGGGTTTGCCGTCGTGCCATGGCGGCCATTCTGGCAACCCCGGGGCCGCGTCCGCCGCCGAATATGGGCGGGCGTACCCGTGGCGCGCGATGAAGCAGACAGGCCCGCCGTCCGCTCGCGTGTGGCTCACACGCCCCTCACACACAAACCGTGAGAGACAGAGAGAAAGGGCGGGAGTCAGTGAGACTGACTCCCGCCCTTTTCGTTCGGCATCCGCCCTGGTCAGACCGTTGTTCTGGGTTGCTGACCGGCGAGTGCCCCCGGCAGGATTCGAACCTGCGCACACGGCTCCGGAGGCCGTTGCTCTATCCCCTGAGCTACGGGGGCGTGTCGGTCGCGGTGTTCGCGGCGACGGGTAGAACCCTACCAGTTCCGTCGGGGTGTTCATGAACGGGTTTTGCGGGGTCGGAGGGTGGGTTCGGGCGGGTCGGGCAGGGGGGTTGAAGTGGGGGGTGGGGAGGTGGGGATCACCCGGCAGGGGCAGAAGTGGGGAAAACCCGGACGCGGTGGCCGGTCCCGACCTACTCTCAAGGTGTGCCAGGCGTGTCCGGCCGGGTGCTTGTTGTGGACGACAACAAGGTCATCCGGCAGCTGATCAGGGTCAATCTCGAACTGGAGGGGTTCGAGGTGGTGACCGCGGCCGATGGTGCCGAGTGTCTGGATGTCGTTCATCAGGTGCGGCCCGATGTGGTGACCCTGGATGTCGTCATGCCGCGGCTGGACGGGCTCCGGACCGCCGCGCAGCTTCGGAGTGACCCTCGGACCAGTCATCTGCCGCTCGCGATCGTCAGCGCCTGTACTCAGTACGAGGTCGACACCGGCCTCGACGTGGGTGTCGACGCCTTTCTTGCCAAGCCCTTCGAGCCTGCCGAACTCGTGCGTCTGGTACGGCAGTTGATCGAACGGCGGGGGAGCGGAGGGAGCGGGGGAGCGGTCCAGGAGGACCCGTCCGCGTTCGACGGCATCCTCGGAGCCGGAGAGACCGAGCGCGCCGAGAGTGCCGAGCGTGCCGGACGAGCCGGCGGCTGAACCGCCGGCGCACGCCGCACACCCCGCCCCGCTACGCGACCCACCCCCGCCCCGCCCAGGCACGCGACCCACCACCCCGCCACGCCTAACCCCGTCCACATCCCGGCTCCCGTCCAGATCCCGGACCCCCGCACAAACCGGCTCGCCTACCCACCCCCCTCCTCCCCTACGCTTGTCCCGTGACCCCCGTCGAGCTCTCCCGCACCGTGCTGCGCGCGGTGCGTCGTGCTGTCGACGCGGGGGAGCTGAGCGTCACCGTTCCGGAGCGGGCCGTCGTCACGGTGCCCGGGCCCGGTGGGTGTGGTGACTACGCCACCGGCATCGCCCTTCAGCTCGCGCGCCCGGCCGGGCTGCCGCCCCGAGACGTCGCCGAGATCATCCGGGCCCGCCTCCTCACCGGCCAGGCCGGCCAGACCGACGACGCCGACCAGGCCGCCCACGCCGACCACCGCATCGAAGACGTCGTCGTCACCGGCCCCGGCTTCCTCAACATCCGCCTCCGCGACACCGCCTCCGCCACCCTCGTGGAGGAGATCCAGGAGCGGGGGAAGCGGTACGGGTACGCCACCGGGTTCAGCGGCGACGTCTGGCAGCTCCAGGCCGCCCACGAGGTCCGTGCCGTCGTTGTCGCGGACGCTCTCGGCCGGATCATGCGCTCGCAGGGGGCCGCCGTCCGTGTCACCTGTACGACCCGCCCGGCGCCGGAATGGGAGACCGGCCTCGGCGTACGTCTCGACGCGTACGGCAAGCGCGTGTTCCCCGGCCCGCTGGTGGTCAACATACGACCTGCTCCGGCCCTGTCCGACCCCGTCCGACTCGGCCGTGACGCCGGCCGCTGGGCCCTGCTCCACCCCGCCTCGCACGACGGGCCCCGGATCGGCGACGATTACCTCGTCCAGCGTGAGAGCAACCCTCTCTTCCGTGTCCGTTACGCCCACGCCCGCATCCGGGCTGTCAGCCGTAATGCCGCCGACCTGGGATTCGACGCCGAACCCCAGGCCCTGACCGGGATCGAGACCAACACCGGGACCGGGACCGACACCGCGACCGAGGCCAAAAACCTCCTCACCCACCTCGCCGATCACCCCCGCGTCCTCGCCCACGCGGCCGAGGACCGCGCCCCCGACCGTCTCGCCCGGCACCTCGTCAGCGTCGCCGATGCCGTCACGCCCCTGCTCGCCTCCGTCCTCCCGTGCGGCGAGGAGAAACCCTCGGCCGCCCACGGCGCCCGGCTCGCGCTCGCCGAAGCCGCCGGGACGGTGCTGGCCGGCGGCCTGTCCCTGCTCGGTATCGACGCACCCGAACACCTCTAGAGAGCAAGCCAGAATGAGCCGTTCCGCACACCCCGCCGGGCCCCGTCACGCCGATGTCGTCCCCGAGGGCCACTACTCCGCTCCGCCCGCCGACCTCAACACGCTCGACCCCAAGGTGTGGGCCCAGACCGTCACGCGCGACCAGGACGGCGTCGTCACCGTCGGCGGTATCGACGTCAAGGCCCTCGCCGAGGAACACGGGACCCCCGCCTACATCGTCGACGAGGCCGACTTCCGGGCCCGGGCGCGTGCCTGGCGCAGCGCCTTCGGGGCCGGCGCGGACGTCTTCTACGCCGGCAAGGCGTTCCTCTCCCGGGCCGTCGTGCGCTGGCTGCACGAGGAAGGGCTCAACCTCGACGTCTGCTCCGGCGGCGAGCTCGCCACCGCCCTCTCCGCCGGTATGCCCGCCGACCGGATCGCCTTCCACGGCAACAACAAGTCGACGGAGGAGATCACCAGGGCGATCGAGAACGGCGTCGGACGGATCGTCCTCGACTCCTTCCAGGAGATCGTCCGCGTCGCCCACATCGCCCAGTCCCTCGGCAGGCGGCAGCGCGTCCAGATCCGTATCACCGTCGGCGTCGAGGCCCACACCCACGAGTTCATCGCCACCGCCCACGAGGACCAGAAGTTCGGCATCCCGCTGGCCGGCGGCCAGGCGGCCGAGGCCGTACGGCGTGCGCTCCAGCTCGACGGGCTCGACGTCATCGGGATCCACTCCCACATCGGCTCGCAGATCTTCGACATGTCGGGCTTCGAGGTCGCCGCCCACCGTGTCGTGGGCCTGCTGAAGGACATCCGTGACGAGCACGGTGTCGAGCTGCCGGAGATCGACCTCGGTGGTGGGCTCGGGATCGCCTACACCAGCGAGGACGACCCCCGCGAGCCGCACGAGATCGCCAAGGCGCTCACCGAGATCGTCACGCGGGAGTGCGAGGCGGCCAGGCTGCGCACGCCGCGGATCTCCGTCGAGCCCGGCCGCGCGATCGTCGGCCCGACCGCCTTCACGCTCTACGAGGTCGGCACCATCAAGCCCCTCGACGGGCTCAGGACCTACGTCTCCGTCGACGGCGGCATGTCCGACAACATCAGGACCGCGCTGTACGACGCCGAGTACAGCGTCGCCCTGGTCTCCCGCACCTCCGACGCCGCGCCCATGCTGGCCCGGGTGGTCGGCAAGCACTGCGAGAGCGGTGACATCGTGGTGAAGGACGCCTTCCTGCCGGCGGACCTGGCACCGGGCGACCTGATCGCCGTACCGGCGACGGGCGCGTACTGCCGGTCGATGGCCAGCAACTACAACCACGTGCTGCGGCCGCCGGTGGTGTCGGTCCACGAGGGCGCGTCGCGTGTCATCGTCCGCCGCGAGACGGAGGAGGACCTCCTGCGTCTCGACGTCGGCTGACGCGGCGTCGGTCGAGCCGAACCCGTGGGGGCGGAAGATCTTCGGTTTTCCGCCCCCGTACAAATGAAATAGTCATCTCACAATCCGGACCAAGGGTAGAAAGTCCCGTCCGGTGAGTGAGACTGGTCCCACCGTGACGGTATGAGGAAACGAGGTCGGATGATGCGTACGCGTCCGCTGAAGGTGGCGCTGCTGGGCTGTGGAGTGGTCGGCTCAGAGGTGGCGCGCATCATGACGACGCACGCCGATGATCTCGCCGCCCGGATCGGAGCGCCGGTGGAGCTCGCGGGTGTCGCGGTCCGCAGGCCCTCCAGGGTTCGCGAGGGCATCGACCCGAGCCTCGTCACCACGGACGCCACCGCTCTCGTCAAACGGGGTGACATCGACGTGGTCGTCGAGGTCATCGGCGGCATCGAGCCCGCCCGTACGCTGATCACCACCGCCTTCGAGCACGGCGCCTCCGTCGTCTCCGCCAACAAGGCGCTCCTCGCCCAGGACGGCGCCGCCCTGCACGCCGCCGCCGAGGAGCACGACGCGGACCTCTACTACGAGGCCGCCGTCGCCGGTGCCATCCCGCTGATCCGGCCGCTGCGCGAGTCCCTCGCCGGCGACAAGGTCAACCGGGTGCTCGGCATCGTCAACGGCACCACCAACTTCATCCTCGACAAGATGGACAGCACGGGCGCGGGCTATCAGGAGGCCCTCGACGAGGCCACCGCCCTCGGGTACGCCGAGGCCGACCCGACCGCCGATGTCGAGGCCTTCGACGCCGCCGCCAAGGCCGCCATCCTCGCCGGGATCGCCTTCCACACGCGCGTGCGCCTCGACGACGTCTACCGCGAGGGCATGACCGAGGTCACCGCCGCCGACTTCGCCACCGCGAAGGAGATGGGCTGCACCATCAAGCTGCTCGCCATCTGCGAGCGGGCCGCCGACGGCGCCTCCGTCACCGCGCGCGTGCACCCCGCGATGATCCCGCTGAGCCACCCCCTCGCCTCCGTCCGCGGCGCCTACAACGCCGTGTTCGTGGAGTCCGACGCCTCCGGGCAGCTGATGTTCTACGGCCCCGGCGCGGGCGGTGCCCCCACGGCCTCCGCCGTGCTCGGCGACCTCGTCGCCGTGTGCCGCAACCGCCTGAACGGCGCCACCGGACCCGGCGAGTCCGCCTACGCCGCGCTGCCCGTGTCGGGCATGGGCGAGGTCGTCACGCGCTTCCACATCAGCCTCGACGTGGCCGACAAACCGGGTGTTCTCGCCCAGGTCGCCACCGTGTTCGCCGAGCACGGCGTGTCGATCGATACGGTTCGCCAGCAAGGCCGACAGGACGGAGGCGGCGAGGCCTCTCTCGTCGTCGTCACCCACCGCGCGTCCGACGCCGCCCTCAACGGCACCGTCGAGGCGTTGCGCAAGCTCGACACCGTGCGTGGTGTCGCCAGCATCATGCGGGTTGAAGGAGAGTAACCAGCAATGACCCACCAGTGGCGCGGAATCATCGAGGAGTACCGGGACCGGCTGCCCGTCTCCGACACCACGCCGGTCGTGACGCTCCGCGAGGGCGGCACGCCCCTCGTGCCCGCGCAGGTGCTCTCCGAGCGCACGGGCTGTGAGGTCCACCTCAAGGTGGAGGGCGCCAACCCCACCGGGTCCTTCAAGGACCGCGGCATGACCATGGCCATCACACGGGCAAAGGAAGAGGGCGCGAAGGCGGTCATCTGCGCCTCCACGGGCAACACCTCCGCCTCCGCCGCCGCGTACGCCGTGCGCGCGGGCATGGTCTCGGCCGTGCTCGTCCCGCAGGGCAAGATCGCGCTCGGCAAGATGGGCCAGGCACTCGTGCACGGCGCCAAGATCCTCCAGGTCGACGGCAACTTCGACGACTGCCTCACCCTGGCCCGCGCGCTGAGCGACAACTACCCGGTGGCGCTGGTCAATTCGGTCAACCCGGTGCGTATCGAGGGCCAGAAGACGGCCGCGTTCGAGATCGTCGACATGCTCGGCGACGCCCCCGACATCCACGTCCTGCCGGTCGGCAACGCGGGCAACATCACGGCGTACTGGAAGGGCTACACGGAGTACGCCGCCGACGGCATCGCGAAGCAGACCCCGCGGATGTGGGGATTCCAGGCCTCCGGTTCCGCGCCCATCGTGCGCGGCGAGATCGTCAAGGACCCGTCGACCATCGCCACCGCGATCCGCATCGGCAACCCCGCGTCCTGGCAGTACGCGCTGGCCGCGCGGGACGAGTCCGGTGGCTTCATCGACGAGGTGACGGACCGTGAAATCCTGCGCGCCTACCGGCTGTTGGCCGCGCAGGAGGGTGTTTTCGTCGAGCCGGCCTCGGCCGCGTCCGTGGCCGGTCTGCTGAAGGCGGCCGAGCAGGGCAAGGTCGACCCGGGCCAGCGGATCGTGTGCACGGTCACCGGCAACGGCCTCAAGGACCCCGACTGGGCCGTGGCGGGCGCCCCGCAGCCGGTCACTGTCCCGGTCGACGCGGCGACGGCGGCCGAGCGCCTCGGTCTGGCCTGACCGGTCCGACCGGCCCCACCAGGCAGTACGCAGTGGGGTGCACAGGGGGCTCGCGACACGCATCGTGCGCCTCCTGTGCGCCCTATGTCGCCACAGAACCTTCCTTCGATAGGCTGTACCGAACCCGCCCGCTGCATATGCCCTCGCGTACAGCGGGTCCCGCGCCGTCTCCGCGGCCCGCAGGGTCTTCGTACGTCATCGAAATGTCTTCGACAATCACGCAGCTCAAGGAGAGTCTTCGAGCGATGGCCGGTCCCGCCTTCCGCGCCGCCGCCGTCCGGGTGCGCGTCCCCGCCACCAGCGCCAACCTCGGTCCGGGCTTCGACGCCCTCGGCCTGTCGCTGGGGCTCTACGACGACGTGGTCGTCCGGGTGGCCGACTCCGGGCTGCACATCGACATCGCGGGTGAGGGCAGTGAGACGCTCCCGCGTGACGAGAACCACCTGCTCGTACGGTCCCTGCGCACCGCCTTCGACCTGCTGGGCGGACAGCCGCGCGGCCTGGAGATCGTCTGCGCCAACCGCATTCCGCACGGCCGGGGCCTCGGCTCCTCCTCGGCCGCCATCTGCGCCGGCATCGTCGCCGCGCGAGCAGTGACCATAGGCGGCGACTCGCGGCTCGACGACATCGCCCTGCTGGAGCTGGCCACCGAGATCGAGGGCCACCCCGACAACGTGGCGGCCTGTCTGCTCGGCGGCTTCACGCTCTCCTGGATGGAGGCCGGAGCCGCGCGCGCGATCAGGATGGAGCCCGACGATTCCATCGTTCCGGTGGTTTTCGTGCCCGGTAAGCCGGTGCTGACGGAGACCGCGCGCGGTCTGCTCCCGCGCTCAGTGCCGCACGTCGACGCCGCAGCCAACGCGGGCCGCGCAGCCCTGCTCGTCGAGGCCCTGACCAGGCGCCCCGAGCTGCTGCTGCCGGCGACAGAGGACCGGCTCCACCAGGAGTACCGCGCCCCGGCCATGCCGGAGAGCGCGGCACTGGTGGAGCGGCTGCGGGCCGACGGAGTCCCGGCAGTGATCTCCGGCGCGGGACCGACGGTCCTCGCGCTGGCCGACGTCGAGAGCGCCGACAAGGTGGCTCATCTGGCGGGCGAGGGCTGGGCGGCGAACCGCCTGGACCTCGATGCCCACGGTGCCAGTGTGCTGCCCCTGGCGACCGCCAGTGAGACGTAGAAACCGGCGGTTGCCGGATTTCGAGAGGGGGAATGTTTGTTGGATCCGGTAGTGTTAATCTCAAGTCTGCACCCGACCCCACCATGGCGAGGTGCTTCACGTCCCCGTCCGGGACAGACATCCTTCCGGGAGCCTCCCAAGCCGCACTGTGTTCCGTACGTCGTACGCGGGCAGTACCTCGTACGCGGGCACTGAGCGACTTGCCGGGCACGCTCCGGAACCGGTGCGACCAAACCACGTGACACAGACACTCAGTGCCACGGTTTCGGGAAGCGCCGTCACCACATTCCTCCGCCAATCCGGCGGACCACCGCCCCGGCACGGTCCACACAGCAAGGACCGCAGCCGGACAGCACAACCGGTCGCCGAGCCAGACAGGCCGACGTCCGCTCCAGGGAAGGACCCTTCGTGAGCGACACCACCGATCTGATGGGCGCACGTGTCGAGGAGACCGCTGCCGCGCCCGCCACGGACGCCTCCGCGCCTGCCAGCGGTGCCGGCTCCAGGCGGCGCCGCGGTACCGGCCTCGAGGGCATGGTGCTGGCCGAGCTCCAGCAGGTCGCATCCGGCCTCGGTATCAGGGGCACCGCGCGGATGCGCAAGAGCCAGCTGATCGAGGTCATCAAGGAGGCGCAGGCGGGCGGTGGCGCCCCGGCCGCGAAGGCCGACGCCACCGAGACGAAGCCCAAGCGCCGCGCCACCTCCAAGGCCCGTACCGGCGATGACGCCGCTCCCGCCGCCGAGAAGAAGGCGGCGAAGGCCGAGGCCCCCGCCGAGAAGGCCGTGGCCCAGCAGCAGATCGAGATTCCTGGCCAGCCGGCCAGCGACGACGCCCCGGCCGAGCGCCGTCGGCGCCGTGCCACCGCCGAGGCCGGCGCGCCCTCGGGCAGCCCCGAGACCGTCGTCGCCGAGGCGAAGAACGAGTCGAAGGCCGAGACGCCCGCGCAGACGCAGCCGCAGCAGGGCGAGGCCAAGGGTGACGCCGGTGACGGCGAGGGCCGTGGCCGCCGCGACCGTGGCCGTGACCGCGGCGACCGTGGCCGTGACCGCGGCGACCGTGGTGACCGCGGTGACCGTCGCAAGGGCGACGAGCAGCAGGGCCAGGGCGGCCGCCAGGACCGTCAGGACCGCCAGCAGAACCAGCAGCAGGGCGGCGGCCGTCCGGACCGCCAGGACCGCCAGCGGGACAACGGCCCGCAGGACGACGACGACTTCGAGGGCGGCCGCCGTGGCCGTCGTGGCCGGTACCGGGACCGTCGTGGCCGTCGTGGCCGCGACGAGATGGGCGCCGAGCCGCAGGTCGCCGACGACGACGTCCTGATCCCCGTCGCGGGCATCCTCGACATCCTCGACAACTACGCCTTCATCCGTACGTCGGGCTACCTGCCGGGTCCCAACGACGTGTACGTCTCCCTCGCCCAGGTCCGCAAGAACGGCCTGCGCAAGGGTGACCACGTCACCGGTGCGGTCCGTCAGCCCAAGGACGGCGAGCGGCGCGAGAAGTTCAACGCGCTGGTGCGCCTGGACTCGACCAACGGCATGGCCCCCGACTCCGGTCGCGGGCGCCCCGAGTTCAACAAGCTCACCCCGCTCTACCCGCAGGACCGCCTCCGTCTGGAGACGGACCCGGGCATCCTCACCACCCGCATCATCGACCTCGTCGCGCCGATCGGTAAGGGCCAGCGCGGTCTGATCGTGGCCCCGCCGAAGACCGGCAAGACCATGATCATGCAGGCGATCGCCAACGCGATCACGCACAACAACCCCGAGTGCCACCTGATGGTCGTCCTGGTCGACGAGCGTCCGGAAGAGGTCACCGACATGCAGCGGTCGGTCAAGGGCGAGGTCATCTCCTCGACCTTCGACCGCCCGGCCGAGGACCACACCACGGTCGCCGAGCTCGCCATCGAGCGCGCCAAGCGTCTGGTGGAGCTGGGCCACGACGTCGTCGTGCTGCTCGACTCGATCACGCGTCTGGGCCGTGCGTACAACCTCGCCGCGCCCGCCTCCGGCCGCATCCTGTCCGGTGGTGTCGACTCGACCGCGCTGTACCCGCCGAAGCGCTTCTTCGGTGCGGCCCGCAACATCGAGGACGGCGGCTCGCTGACCATCATGGCCACCGCGCTGGTCGACACCGGCTCGCGCATGGACGAGGTGATCTTCGAGGAGTTCAAGGGCACCGGCAACCTCGAGCTCAAGCTGGACCGCAAGCTCTCCGACAAGCGGATCTTCCCGGCGGTGGACGTCGACTCGTCCAGCACCCGCAAGGAAGAGATCCTGCTCGCCCCCGACGAGCTCGCCATCGTCTGGAAGCTGCGCCGGGTGCTGCACGCCCTCGACCAGCAGCAGGCGGTCGAGCTGCTTCTCGACAAGATGAAGCAGACGAAGTCGAACGCCGAGTTCCTGATGCAGATCCAGAAGACGACGCCGATGCCGGGCAACGGCGACTGAGGCTGAGCCTTCCGAAGGGCCGTCCCCAGCTCGGGGGCGGCCCTTCTGCCGTGATGAGCGAGATCTTCGCCACAACGATCTTGAAAGTGGCCGAATTCGATCGGTACGGCCGTCTCGGGTGAAAACGCAGGTGAGAGGCGTTCGCCCGGAAGAGTCCGTTACGCGCTGTGGCAGTGGAGGCGCAGGGCGGTCACAGCGCGTCGTGCAACCCTTTCCCGAGTTTCGCCGTCTGACCAGGCGGAGCGACGATGGTGCGGTGACGACCACGCCTGACCCTGAAAGCAGGGGGTAACCGACCGGACGAGATTCGAGGAGCACATGTCCGCCGAGAGCACGCCGGAGTCCGGCATACCGGGCGAGGACGGCACCACGGGGCGCCACCGCGCCAAGGGCAGTCGTCGCAAACCCCGCGGCAGGCGCAAGGGCCTTCTGATCATGGCCTGGACCGCCGCGGGCATCGTTGTGCTGGGCGGCACCGGCGCCGGGTACCTGTACTTCAAGCTCAACGGCAACATCAAGAGCGTCGACATCGACTCGGCCCTCGGCACCGACCGGCCGACCAAGGTCGACAACGGCTCGGAGAACATCCTCGTCCTGGGCTCGGACACCCGCGCCGGCTCCAACAAGAAGCTGGGCGGCGGCGTCGACGACGGCAGCGCCCGCTCGGACACCGCGATGATCGTGCACGTCTACGAGGGCCACAAGAAGGCCAGCGTGGTCTCCATCCCGCGCGACACCATCATCGAGCGGCCCGAGTGCACCGACACCAAGGGCGTCACACACGACGCCGCGTCGGGTGTGATGTTCAACTCCGCGTACTCCACCGGCGGCGCCGCCTGCGCGGTGAAGACCGTCGAGACGCTCAGCGGCATCCGCATGGACCACTATCTCGAAGTCGACTTCAGCGGCTTCGAGAAGATCATCGACGAGCTCGGCGGCGTCCAGGTCACCACGACCAAGAACATCAAGGACGACGACAGCCACCTGAACCTCAAGGCCGGCACGCACACCCTCGACGGTGAGCAGGCCCTCGGCCTGGTCCGCACCCGGCACGGCGTCGGCGACGGCTCCGACCTCGGCCGCATCCAGCTCCAGCAGGCCTTCATCAAGGCGCTGATCAACCAGGTCAAGCACGTCAACCTGTTCGGCGACCCCACCAAGCTCTACGACCTCGCCAACACCGCCACCAAGGCCGTCACCACCGACTCCGACCTCGGCTCCGTCAACAAGCTCATGTCCTTCGCCACCGGCCTCAAGGGCATCAGCTCCTCCGACATGACCATGGTCACCATGCCGGTCCAGTACGACCCGGCCGACCCCAACCGGGTCATCATCAAGGAGACCCAGGCCAAACAGGTCTGGACGGCCCTGGAGAACGACAGGGCGATCCCGAAGGCGGCTACCGAAGGCACGGCCAAGGGGGACGCCGACGGCGTGGTGAGCGCCGGCTAGGGGCGCGGGGACCGGCGCGACAGCCTCCTCCGGCCCGCGGGGAATACACCACGCGTACTCCTCGTTTTGGGGGATGGCCCCAGTCCTGGCAGACTGGTACGTCGGCTCCGGTTCACGCCTCCGCATCCCGCGGTTGCGACCCGGCGCCCTCCCGAAACTAG
This sequence comes from Streptomyces lincolnensis, assembly GCF_001685355.1. Classification (GTDB taxonomy): domain Bacteria; phylum Actinomycetota; class Actinomycetes; order Streptomycetales; family Streptomycetaceae; genus Streptomyces; species Streptomyces lincolnensis. Next base: position 6,834,526 of record NZ_CP016438.1, read on the forward strand.
GAGACACCTTGAAGCGCGACATCCACCCCGCGTACGTCGAGACGCAGGTCAGCTGCACCTGCGGCGCGTCGTTCACCACCCGCAGCACGATCGAGGCCGGCACCATCCGCGCCGACGTCTGCTCCGAGTGCCACCCGTTCTACACGGGCAAGCAGAAGATCCTCGACACCGGTGGCCGTGTGGCCCGCTTCGAGGCCCGCTTCGGCAAGGCTGCTGCCAAGAAGTAGCGAGCCACCAGCGCCGGTCCACGCCGCACTCCTCGGAGTGCGCCGGGACCGGCGTTTTTGGTCGCCCGCCTTCCCTTTCGTCCGCAGTACAGGAGCCCAAGATGTTCGAGGCCGTCGAGGAACTCATCGGTGAGCACGCCGACCTGGAGAAGAAGCTCGCCGACCCGTCGGTCCACTCCGACCAGGCCAACGCGCGCAAGCTGAACAAGCGGTACGCCGAGCTCACCCCGATCGTCGCCACGTATCGCTCCTGGAAGCAGACCGGCGACGACATCGAGACCGGGCGCGAGTACGCCGCCGTCGATCCCGACTTCGCCGCCGAGGTCAAGGAGCTGGAGAAGCAGCGCGAGGAACTGACGGAGAAGCTGCGCCTTCTCCTCGTCCCGCGCGACCCCAGCGACGACAAGGACGTCATCCTGGAGATCAAGGCGGGCGCGGGCGGCGACGAGTCCGCCCTGTTCGCCGGCGATCTGCTGCGCATGTATCTGCGGTACGCCGAGCGCGTCGGCTGGAAGACCGAGATCATCGACGCCACCGAGTCCGAGCTGGGCGGCTACAAGGACGTCCAGGTCGCCGTGAAGACCAAGGGCGGCCAGGGCGCCACGGAGCCCGGACAGGGCGTGTGGGCCCGGCTGAAGTACGAGGGCGGTGTGCACCGCGTGCAGCGCGTGCCGGCGACCGAGTCGCAGGGCCGTATCCACACCTCCGCGGCCGGTGTCCTCGTCACCCCCGAGGCGGAGGAGGTCGAGGTGGAGATCAACCCCAACGACCTCCGGATCGACGTCTACCGCTCCTCCGGACCCGGCGGCCAGTCCGTCAACACCACCGACTCCGCGGTGCGCATCACGCACATTCCCACCGGAGTCGTCGCCTCCTGCCAGAACGAGAAGAGCCAGCTGCAGAACAAGGAGCAGGCGATGCGTATCCTGCGCTCCAGGCTGCTCGCCGCGGCGCAGGAGGAGGCGGAGAAGAATGCCGCCGACGCCCGCCGCAGCCAGGTCCGCACCGTCGACCGCTCCGAGAAGATCCGTACGTACAACTTCCCGGAGAACCGCATCTCGGACCACCGGGTCGGATTCAAGGCGTACAACCTGGACCAGGTCCTGGACGGTGACCTCGACGCGATGATCCAGGCCTGCGTCGACGCGGACTCGGCGGCGAAGCTCGCAGCCGCGTAAGAGGTACCTACGCTCGACCGAGTACGACACGGAGGACTTGCGTGCAGCCATCATTTGGGGGACGCCCCCAAACCCCCGAGGCTTGCTGCTCGCAGAGGTGGCCCAGGCCACCCAGCGGCTGGCCGACGCCGGCGTGCCCTCGCCGCGCAACGACGCGGAGGAGCTCGCCGCGTTCGTGCACGGCGTGAAGCGGGGCGAGCTGCACTCCGTCAAGGACTCCGACTTCGACGCCCGCTACTGGGAGGTCATCGCCCGGCGCGAGCAGCGTGAGCCGCTCCAGCACATCACCGGGCGGGCCTTCTTCCGGTACCTGGAACTCCAGGTCGGCCCCGGGGTGTTCGTCCCGCGTCCCGAGACCGAGTCCGTGGTCGGCTGGGCCATAGACGCCGTACGCGCCATGGACGTCGTGGAGCCGTGCATCGTCGATCTGTGCACGGGCTCCGGCGCCATCGCGCTCGCCCTCGCCCAGGAGGTCCCGCGCTCCCGGGTGCACGCCGTGGAGCTGTCCGAGGACGCCCTGGCGTGGACCCGCAAGAACATGGAGGGGTCCAGGGTCGACCTGCGTCAGGGCAACGCCCTGGACGCCTTCCCCGACCTCGACGGCCAGGTCGACCTGGTCATCTCCAACCCGCCGTACATCCCGCTGACCGAGTGGGAGTACGTCGCCCCCGAGGCGCGGGACTACGACCCCGAACTCGCCCTGTTCTCCGGCGAGGACGGCCTCGACCTGATCCGCGGCATCGAACGCACCGCCCACCGGCTGCTGCGCCCGGGCGGTGTCGTCGTCATCGAGCACGCCGACACCCAGGGCGGGCAGGTGCCGTGGATCTTCACCGAGGCACGGGGCTGGGCCGACGCGGCCGACCACCCCGACCTCAACAAACGCCCGCGCTTCGCCACGGCCCGCAAGGCGTTGCCGTGAGCGCCGCACCCGCTCTTTCCCGGAAGTACGTGTACGAGGAGGCCCGCTAGACATGGCTCGGCGATACGACACCAATGACGCGACCGACCGCACGACCGGTCTGCGCGAAGCCGCGTCCGCCGTCCGCCGTGGCGAGCTCGTGGTGCTGCCGACCGACACGGTGTACGGCATCGGCGCCGACGCGTTCTCCTCGGAAGCGGTGCAGGACCTGCTGGAGGCCAAGGGCCGGGGCCGCAACATGCCCACCCCTGTCCTGATCGGCTCCCCGAACACCCTGCACGGCCTCGTCACGGACTTCTCCGAGCTGGCCTGGGAACTGGTCGACGCCTTCTGGCCGGGCGCGCTCACGCTGGTCGCCAAGCACCAGCCGTCCCTCCAGTGGGACCTGGGGGACACCCGTGGCACCGTCGCCGTGCGCATGCCACTGCACCCGGTCGCCATCGAGCTGCTGACCGAGGTCGGCCCGATGGCCGTCTCCTCCGCCAACCTCACGGGCCACCCGGCGCCGGAGGACTGCGACGCCGCGCAGGAGATGCTCGGCGACTCGGTCTCGGTGTACCTGGACGGCGGCCCGACCCCGGGGATCGTGCCGTCCTCGATCGTCGACGTCACCCGCGAGGTGCCGCTGCTGCTGCGTGAGGGCGCGCTCACCGCCGACGAGCTCAGGAAGGTCGTACCCGACCTCGAGGTGGCGAATTGACGGCCCCTGACGCGGGGCGTGGCATATGGGACGGGGAAGAGACGCGGACCTTCACGGGTCTGCCGCGTGACACCTTCCGGATCCTCCACGTCAGCACCGGCAACGTGTGCCGCTCACCGATCACCGAGCGGCTGACCCGGCATGCCCTGGCGGACCGGCTCGGCGATCCGCTGTGGGGCGGGCTGGTCGTGGAGAGTGCCGGCACCTGGGGGCACGAGGGCGCGCCGATGGAGGCCAACGCGGAGACCGTGCTGGCCGACTTCGGCGCGGACGCCACCGGCTTCACCGGCCGTGAACTCCTCGACGAGCACGTCATCATGGCCGACCTCGTCCTCACCGCCACCCGTGACCACCGTGCCCAGGTCATCTCCATGGGGCACTCGGCGGGCCTGCGCACCTTCACGCTGAAGGAGTTCACCCGCCTGGTGAAGGCGATAGACCCGGCGACGCTGCCGCCCCTGGAGGACGGCATGGTGGCCCGCGCCCGGGCCCTGGTCCGCGCCGCGGCAGCTCTACGCGGGTGGCTCCTGGCCCCCACGGCGGAGGCGGACGAGGTCTTCGACCCCTACGGCGCCCCGCTGCCCTTCTTCCGGTCGATCGGGGACGAGATAAACGAGGCGATCGATCCGGTCGTCACGGCTCTCACCGGAGTACCTGCAAGGACGTAACAACCGAGCACCCCACGCACCCCGGGCCTACATTGGACGTACGTCACCACGGCGCACAAAAAACACGTCGCCCCGGAGTCCACCATGTCGGTCACCCATGCCCCCGAGACCGCAGACGTCCTGTTGCGGCAGGACCCCGAGCTGGCCGAGATCCTTCTCGGGGAGCTCGACCGGCAGTCGACGTCGTTGCAGCTCGTCGCCGCCGAGAACTTCTGCTCACCGGCCGTGCTGGCCGCCCTCGGTTCGCCGCTCGCCAACAAGTATGCGGAGGGCTATCCGGGTGCCCGGCACCACGGCGGCTGCGAGATCGTGGACGTCGCCGAGCGGATCGCCGTGGAGCGGGCGAAAGCGCTGTTCGGGGCCGAGCACGCCAACGTGCAGGCGCACTCCGGCTCCTCCGCCGTCCTCGCCGCCTACGCCGCCCTGCTGCGCCCCGGCGACACCGTCCTCGCCCTCGGCCTGCCCTACGGTGGCCACCTCACGCACGGCTCGCCCGCGAACTTCTCCGGCCGCTGGTTCGACTTCGTCGGCTACGGCGTGGACGCGGAGTCCGGGCTCATCGACCACGAGCAGGTGCGGACACTGGCCCGCACGCACCGCCCCAAGGCGATCGTGTGCGGGTCCATCGCCTACCCCCGGCACATCGACCACGCCTTCTTCCGCGAGGTCGCCGACGAGGTCGGCGCCTACCTCATCGCCGACGCCGCCCACCCCATCGGCCTCGTCGCCGGGGGAGCCGCGCCCAGTCCGGTGCCGTACGCCGATGTGGTGTGCGCCACCACCCACAAGGTGCTGCGGGGCCCCCGGGGCGGCATGATCCTGTGCGGCGCCGACCTGGCGGAGCGGGTGGACCGGGCCGTCTTCCCGTTCACCCAGGGCGGCGCCCAGATGCACACCATCGCCGCCAAGGCCGTCGCGTTCGGCGAGGCGGCGACACCGGCCTTCACGGCGTACGCCCATCAGGTGGTCGCCAACGCGCGCGTGCTGGCCGCCGGGCTGGCCGCGCAGGGGCTCGTCATCACCACCGGCGGGACCGACACCCACCTGGTGACGGCCGATCCGGCACCGCTCGGCGTCGACGGACGCACCGCACGGGGCCGGCTGGCCGCCGCGGGGATCGTCCTGGACTGCTGCGCCCTGCCGCACGCGGACCTGCGCGGTCTGCGTCTGGGCACGGCGGCGGTGACCACGCAGGGCATGGGGGAGGTGGAGATGGCGCGGATCGCCGTCCTGCTCGCGGGGGTCCTCAAGGGTGAGACCGAGAGCCAGAAAGCACGTGAAGAAGTACGGGAGCTGGTCGGCGGATTTCCGCCGTATCCCGGCTGAGCGGGGGTAGGCGGACGTACGTACACAGCCACACGTGCAACCATCGTCGCTACCCGGAAGTCCCCAACCGTATGCGCGCATCGCTAGGGTGTGGGGCTGAGATGGCCAGCGAGACCTGTGGGGAAGCCCGTGCGTGAATACCTGCTGACGCTCTGCATCACGGCCGCGGTGACGTATCTGCTGACAGGGCCGGTACGGAAGTTCGCGATCGTGGCCGGAGCGATGCCGGAGATCAGGGCCCGTGACGTGCACCGGGAACCGACTCCGCGGCTCGGCGGGATCGCCATGTTCTTCGGACTGTGCGCGGGCCTGCTGGTCGCGGACCACCTGGCCAACCTCAACGAGGTCTTCGCCAAGTCGAACGAGCCCAAGGCGCTGCTGAGCGGTGCCGCGCTGATCTGGCTGATCGGCGTCCTGGACGACAAGTTCGAGATCGACGCCCTGATCAAGCTGGGCGGCCAGATGATCGCCGCCGGCGTCATGGTCATGCAGGGCCTGACGATCCTGTGGCTGCCCGTCCCCGGCGTCGGCTCGGTCGCGCTGACCCAGTGGCAGAGCACCCTGCTCACCGTCGCGCTCGTCGTCATCACCATCAACGCGGTGAACTTCGTCGACGGCCTGGACGGCCTCGCGGCCGGCATGGTCTGCATCGCCTCGGCCGCGTTCTTCCTGTACGCCTACCGCGTCTGGGTGTCGTACGGCATCGAGGCCGCCGCCCCGGCGACGCTGTTCTCGGCGATCCTGATGGGCATGTGCCTGGGCTTCCTGCCGCACAACATGCACCCCGCGCGCATCTTCATGGGTGACTCGGGCTCGATGCTCATCGGGCTGGTGCTGGCCGCGGGCGCCATCTCCATCACCGGGCAGGTCGACCCCGACGCGCTGAAGCTCTTCGCCGGGTCCGAGCAGGCGGCCGTGCACCAGACGGTTCCCGTCTACATCCCGCTGCTGCTGCCGCTGACCATCATCGCGGTGCCCACCGCCGACCTGGTCCTCGCCATCGTGCGCCGCACCTGGCGCGGCCAGTCGCCCTTCGCCGCCGACCGCGGTCATCTGCACCACCGGCTGCTGGAGATCGGCCACTCGCACAGCCGCGCGGTGCTGATCATGTACTTCTGGTCGGCGCTGATCGCCTTCGGGGCGCTGGCGTACTCGGTGAACTCGGCGTCCATGTGGATCGTGCTCGGTGTGGTGTTCCTCAGCGCGATCGGGCTGCTCCTGCTTCTGCTGCCCCGCTTCACCCCGCGTGCCCCGCGCTGGGCCGAGCACTTCGTGCCGCCGCGCTACCGTCGCCGCGGGGCCGTAGCGGAAGCCGGTCCGGCGATGGCGGAGCACGCCGGCCAGGACGGCGTCCCGGCCGAGGAGGAGCGCCGTGCCCCGGTCGTGGTCGGAGTGTCCGGAGTCAACGGGGCGACCGCTCTCGGCGGCCGTTCGCACCACCCGGACCGGCGTAAGGCCGGAACGTCCCGCTGACGGCCAAGGTAAGAATCTGACTAAAGCATTGCCAACGCGTGGGAGTGGGGTGGGCACGCAAACGCCCCCAATACCAGACAAGGCGACCGTGTTTCTGCACAGACGCGCAGGTTCACTCTCATGTGTGACAGCTAGCACACCCGGTAGGTAAAGACCGCATCAAATAGTTTGTGATACGGTTCACGAGAACCCGGGACAGAGTCGAAGGACCGCAGTGCGACGGTTCCTTGGCGTGAGGTTCACACTCCACCCGGGACTACGCTCGTCCATGACGACACCCCTGCCCCCCTGCGAAAGCGGAGTTGCCGCCATGCCGTCCAACGACGTCCGGATCCTGCTCCAGGCCGCTGTGCCCACAGCTGCCGCCGGCGGCATCGCCGCCGTCGTCAGTGGTGTGGTCGTCGGTGGCAAGGGAGCGATCGGGTCGATCGTCGCGACGCTGGTCGTGATCCTCTTCATGGGGCTCGGTCTCTACATCCTCCAGCGCACCGCCAAATCGCTTCCGCACCTTTTCCAGGCGATGGGCCTCATGCTTTACGCGGCACAGATCCTGCTGCTGTTCATCTTCATGGCCGCGTTCAAGAACACCACGCTCTTCCACCCCAGGGCCTTCGCGTTCACGCTGGTCGTCGGCACCCTCGCATGGATTGCCGCACAGACCCGTGCGCACATGAAGGCCAAGATCCTCTACGTCGAACCCGAAAAATCGGGGCACTCGTCGTGAGGGGTAGGGCCGGGATAAAGGCGTGTGAGATCTCCTGCTATCGTCCGGTGCCAACTGCGGCATCGCGGGCGCGGGCATCTGAGCTGACGCCTGCTCAATCGCGAGGCGAGATGCCCAAGAGCCGCCCCCACATCCGAAACACCAGTCCCGTGCCGAACCGCGGCTGCATGCCGCGCCGACACAACGAGGTTGCCGTACCTATGCGCCACGCTGAAGGAGCCCGCGGTGAGTGCTGACCCGACGCAGGTGCTCGCCTTCGACACCAACTGCCACCTGTTCGACGGGTGTGGCTTCGCGGAAGTGTCGCCCGGCCTGCACTCGTTCCTGTTCCAGCCCCTGATGGGTGACGGGGACAGCAACCTGTACTTCAACAAGACGATGCTGCTGGCGCTGCTCGGCTCGATCATCATCGTCGGATTCTTCTGGGCCGCCTTCCGCCGGCCGCAGGTCGTGCCCGGCAAGCTCCAGATGGTCGCCGAGGCGGGTTACGACTTCATCCGGCGGGGAGTCGTCTACGAGACGATCGGCAAGAAGGAGGGCGAGAAGTACGTACCGCTCGTCGTCTCCCTCTTCTTCTTCGTCTGGATGCTGAACCTGTGGTCGATCGTCCCGATCGCCCAGTTCCCGGTCACCTCGATCATTTCCTACCCGCTGGTCCTGGCGCTGATCGTCTACATCCTCTGGGTGTCCCTGACCTTCAAGCGGCACGGCTTCGTCGGCTTCTGGAAGAACGTCACCGGATACGACAAGTCGCTCGGCCCGGTGCTGCCGCTGTCGATGGCGATCGAGCTGTTCTCGAACCTGCTCATCCGCCCGTTCACCCACGCCGTGCGACTCTTCGCGAACATGTTCGCCGGTCACACCCTGCTGCTGCTGTTCACGATCGCCAGCTGGTACATGCTGAACGGCTTCGGTATCGCCTACGCGGGTGTCTCCTTCGTGATGGTCATCGTGATGACCGCCTTCGAGCTGTTCATCCAGGCCCTTCAGGCGTACGTGTTCGTCCTGCTGACGTGCACCTACATCCAGGGCGCGCTCGCCGAGCACCACTGAGCGACTGACCTTCCACCTCCACAGATCGTCCGGTGGCCAACCCCCACCGGTCCGTAAAGAAAAGGAAGAACTGGCATGTCCCAGACCCTTGCAGCTGTTACCGGCTCGCTCGGCTCCATCGGTTACGGCCTCGCCGCGATCGGCCCGGGCGTCGGCGTCGGCATCATCTTCGGTAACGGCACCCAGGCTCTTGCCCGTCAGCCCGAGGCGGCCGGCCTGATCCGCGCCAACCAGATCCTCGGCTTCGCCTTCTGTGAGGCGCTCGCCCTGATCGGTCTGGTCATGCCGTTCGTCTACGGCTACAACTAAACCGCCCATCGGACCAGCCGACCAGACGAAAGGCCATACATATGAGCCCCCTGCTCACGATCGCGGCCTCCGAGGGGGAGAACCCCCTCGTCCCGCCGATCCCCGAGCTTGTCATCGGCCTGATCGCCTTCGTCATCGTCTTCGGCTTCCTCGCCAAGAAGCTCCTCCCGAACATCAACAAGGTTCTGGAAGAGCGCCGCGAGGCCATCGAGGGCGGTATCGAGAAGGCCGAGGCCGCCCAGACCGAGGCCCAGAGCGTTCTTGAGCAGTACAAGGCTCAGCTCGCCGAGGCCCGTCACGAGGCCGCGCGTCTGCGCCAGGAGGCGCAGGAACAGGGCGCCACGCTCATCGCCGAGATGCGCGCGGAAGGCCAGCGGCAGCGCGAGGAGATCGTCGCCGCCGGTCACGCCCAGATCGAGGCCGACCGTAAGGCCGCCTCGTCCGCGCTGCGCCAGGACGTCGGCAAGCTCGCCACCGACCTGGCCGGCAAGCTCGTCGGCGAGTCCCTCGAGGACCACGCCCGGCAGAGCCGCGTCATCGACCGTTTCCTCGACGAGCTCGAGGAGAAGGCCGAGGCCACGCGATGAACGGAGCGAGCCGCGAGGCCCTGGCAGCCGCACGTGAGCGTCTCGACGCGCTGACGGACTCCACGTCCGCGGACGCCGGCACGCTCGCCGACGAGCTGGCCGCCGTCACCGCGCTGCTCGACCGCGAGGTCGGCCTGCGTCGGGTCCTGACCGACCCGGCGCAGTCCGGTGAGGCCAAGGCCGGGCTGGCCCAGCGCCTGCTCGGCTCCCAGGTCAGCGGCCCGACCGCCGACCTGGTCGCCGGCCTGGTGCGTTCCCGCTGGTCGCAGTCGCGCGACCTGGTGGACGCGCTGGAGCAGCTGGCGAACCTCGCCGACCTCACCGCCGCGCAGAAGGCGGGCACGCTCGACAGTGTCGAGGACGAGCTGTTCCGGTTCGGCCGGATCGTCACCTCGAACACCGAGCTGCGCGCCGCGCTGACCAACCGCAAGGCCACCACCTCGGCCAAGGGCGAGCTGCTGGGCAGTCTGCTCGGCGGCCGGGCCGCCGCTCAGACCGAGCGTCTGGTGACGCGCCTTGTGGCCGCGCCGCGGGGACGTAGCCTGGAAGCGGGACTGGAGTCCCTGTCCAAGCTCGCCGCCGAGCGCCGGGACCGCATGGTGGCCGTCGTCACCTCGGCGGTTCCGCTGAGCGACCCGCAGAAGCAGCGCCTGGGTGCATCCCTGGCGAAGCTCTACGGCCGCTCGATGCACCTCAACCTCGACGTGGACCCCGAGGTCCTCGGCGGGATCCGGGTGCAGGTCGGTGACGAGGTCATCAACGGCTCCCTCGCGGACCGTATCGCGGACGCCGGCCGCCGACTGGCGGGCTAGCAGCAACTTCATAGCAGTACGTACTTATTACGGCCCTGGTTGGGCCGTGCAGAAGAATCCTGGGGGTAGCCCCCAGACCCCCAAAGTGAAACTTCGGGCCCAACAAGGAGAGCAGGGAACCCAGATGGCGGAGCTCACGATCCGGCCGGAGGAGATCCGGGACGCGCTGGAGAACTTCGTCCAGTCGTACCAGCCGGACGCGGCCTCGCGCGAGGAGGTCGGTACGGTCACCCTTGCCGGCGACGGCATCGCGAAGGTCGAGGGTCTGCCCTCGGCCATGGCCAACGAACTGCTGAAGTTCGAGGACGGCACCCTCGGCCTCGCGCTCAACCTGGAAGAGCGCGAGATCGGCGCCGTCGTCCTCGGTGAGTTCAGTGGCATCGAGGAGGGTCAGCCGGTCACGCGTACCGGCGAGGTCCTGTCGGTCGCCGTGGGCGAGGGCTACCTCGGCCGCGTCGTCGACCCCCTCGGCAACCCGATCGACGGCCTCGGCGAGATCGAGACCAGCGGTCGTCGTGCCCTTGAGCTGCAGGCTCCGGGCGTCATGGCCCGTAAGTCGGTGCACGAGCCGATGGAGACCGGCTACAAGGCCGTCGACGCGATGACCCCGATCGGCCGTGGCCAGCGTCAGCTGGTCATCGGTGACCGTCAGACCGGCAAGACCGCCCTGGCCGTCGACACGATCATCAACCAGCGTGACAACTGGCGTTCGGGCGACCCGAAGAAGCAGGTCCGCTGCGTCTACGTCGCCATCGGCCAGAAGGGCTCGACCATCGCCTCCGTGCGTGGCGCCCTCGATGAGGCCGGCGCGCTGGAGTACACGACCATCGTCGCCGCCCCGGCGTCCGACCCGGCCGGCTTCAAGTACCTGGCGCCGTACACCGGCTCGGCCATCGGCCAGCACTGGATGTACGAGGGCAAGCACGTCCTCATCATCTTCGACGACCTCTCCAAGCAGGCCGACGCCTACCGCGCCGTGTCCCTGCTGCTGCGCCGCCCGCCGGGGCGCGAGGCCTACCCGGGTGACGTCTTCTACCTGCACTCCCGTCTGCTGGAGCGCTGCGCGAAGCTCTCCGACGACATGGGCGCCGGCTCGATGACCGGTCTGCCGATCGTCGAGACCAAGGCCAACGACGTCTCGGCGTTCATCCCGACCAACGTCATCTCCATCACCGACGGCCAGTGCTTCCTGGAGTCGGACCTCTTCAACGCCGGTCAGCGCCCCGCGCTGAACGTCGGTATCTCCGTCTCCCGAGTCGGTGGTTCCGCGCAGCACAAGGCGATGAAGCAGGTCTCCGGCCGACTGCGCCTGGACCTCGCCCAGTACCGTGAGCTGGAGGCGTTCGCCGCCTTCGGTTCCGACCTGGACGCGGCCTCCAAGGCCCAGCTGGAGCGCGGTCAGCGTCTGGTCGAGCTGCTCAAGCAGGCTCAGTACCAGCCGATGCCGACCGAGGACCAGGTCGTCTCCGTGTGGGCCGGTACCACCGGCAAGATGGACGAGGTCCCCGTCGCCGACATCCGCCGCTTCGAGAAGGAGCTCCTCGAGTACCTGCACCGCAAGGAGCAGGGCCTCATGACCTCCATCAAGGAGGGCGGCAAGATGTCCGACGACACGCTGACGGCCATCGCCGACGCCATCGCCGACTTCAAGAAGCAGTTCGAGACGTCGGACGGCAAGCTGCTCGGCGAGGACGCCCCGGCCGTCAACGTCTCCAAGTGACGTAAGGAAGGGACCTGACTCATGGGAGCCCAGCTCCGGGTCTACAAGCGTCGCATCCGATCCGTCACCGCGACCAAGAAGATCACCAAGGCGATGGAGATGATCGCCGCCTCGCGTGTCGTCAAGGCACAGCGCAAGGTGGCGGCCTCCACGCCGTACGCGACCGAGCTCACCCGCGCGGTCACGGCGGTCGGTACCGGTTCGAACACCAAGCACCCGCTGACCACGGAGGCGGAGACGGCGACCCGTTCCGCGGTGCTGCTCCTCACGAGCGACCGCGGTCTGGCCGGTGCCTTCAACTCCAACGCCATCAAGGCGGCGGAGCAGCTGACCGAGCGCCTGGAGCGCGAGGGCAAGCAGGTCGACACCTACATCGTCGGCCGGCGTGGTCTCGCGCACTACAACTTCCGTGAGCGCAAGGTCGCGGAGTCGTGGACCGGGTTCACGGACCAGCCGACGTACGCGGACGCCAAGAAGGTCGCGGCGCCGCTGATCGAGGCCATCGAGACGGAGACGGCCGAGGGTGGCGTGGACGAGCTCCACATCGTCTTCACCGAGTTCGTGTCGATGATGACGCAGACGGCGCTCGACGACCGTCTGCTGCCGCTCAGCCTCGACGAGGTCGCGGCGGAGGCCACGCCCCAGGGCGAGATCCTTCCGCTGTACGACTTCGAGCCCTCGGCGGAGGACGTCCTCGACGCCCTTCTGCCGCGCTACGTGGAGAGCCGTATCTACAACGCGCTCCTCCAGTCGGCCGCCTCCAAGCACGCCGCCACGCGGCGCGCGATGAAGTCGGCCACCGACAACGCCGGAGAGCTCATCGAGACGCTCTCGCGGCTTGCCAACGCGGCCCGCCAGGCCGAAATCACCCAGGAAATCAGCGAGATCGTCGGTGGCTCCGCAGCCCTGGCCGACGCGACCGCGGGGAGTGACAGGTAATGACGACGACAGTTGAGACGGCCGTTGCCACGGGCCGCGTCGCCCGGGTCATCGGCCCGGTCGTCGACGTGGAGTTCCCCGTCGACGCGATGCCGGAGATTTACAACGCCCTTCACGTCGAGGTGGCCGACCCGGCCAACGCCGGCGAGAAGAAGATCCTGACCCTGGAGGTCGCCCAGCACCTGGGTGACGGCCTGGTCCGGACGATCTCCATGCAGCCCACCGACGGTCTGGTCCGCCAGGCCGCCGTCACCGACACCGGCACGGGCATCTCCGTCCCGGTCGGTGACTTCACCAAGGGCAAGGTGTTCAACACCCTCGGTGAGGTGCTGAACAGCGACGAGACCTACGACGGTGAGCGCTGGACCATCCACCGCAAGGCGCCGAACTTCGACGAGCTCGAGTCGAAGACCGAGATGTTCGAGACCGGCGTCAAGGTCATCGACCTTCTCACCCCGTACGTCAAGGGTGGAAAGATCGGCCTGTTCGGCGGTGCCGGCGTCGGCAAGACGGTGCTCATCCAGGAGATGATCTACCGCGTCGCCAACAACCACGACGGTGTCTCCGTGTTCGCCGGTGTCGGTGAGCGCACGCGTGAGGGCAACGACCTCATCGAGGAGATGGCCGAGTCGGGCGTCATCGACAAGACCGCCCTGGTCTTCGGCCAGATGGACGAGCCCCCGGGCACCCGTCTGCGCGTGGCCCTCGCCGGTCTGACCATGGCGGAGTACTTCCGCGATGTGCAGAAGCAGGACGTGCTGTTCTTCATCGACAACATCTTCCGCTTCACGCAGGCCGGTTCCGAGGTCTCGACCCTGCTCGGCCGTATGCCCTCCGCGGTGGGCTACCAGCCGAACCTGGCCGACGAGATGGGTCTCCTCCAGGAGCGCATCACCTCGACCCGTGGTCACTCGATCACCTCGATGCAGGCGATCTACGTCCCCGCGGACGACCTGACCGACCCGGCCCCGGCCACCACCTTCGCCCACCTCGACGCGACGACGGTTCTGTCCCGTCCGATCTCCGAGAAGGGCATCTACCCGGCCGTGGACCCGCTGGACTCCACGTCCCGCATCCTGGACCCGCGCTACATCACGGCGGACCACTACAACACCGCGATGCGCGTCAAGACGGTCCTCCAGAAGTACAAGGACCTTCAGGACATCATCGCGATCCTCGGTATCGACGAGCTGGGCGAAGAGGACAAGCTCGTCGTCCACCGTGCCCGTCGTGTGGAGCGCTTCCTGTCCCAGAACACCCACGTCGCCAAGCAGTTCACCGGCGTCGACGGGTCGGACGTGCCGCTGGACGAGTCGATCACCGCGTTCAACGCGATCATCGACGGCGACTACGACCACTTCCCGGAGCAGGCGTTCTTCCTCTGCGGTGGCATTGAGGACCTCAAGGCCAACGCCAAGGAGCTGGGCGTCTCCTGAGCCTCGCGCTCGTGTGGAGCCTGTCGTCAAACTCCCGTCGTCCGCCCGAAAGGGCGTGCCAGGCGTCGCCGGGCAGGCGGGAGTTTGACGACAGGCTCCTGGGGCGGGCTGCGTCCCGCCCCTCTTCGTACGCCTACTAGACTTGTAACCAACACCCGGCAGACCCGCCGGGTGGTGACCCGAGGAGCCACCCTTGGCTGCTGAGCTGCACGTCGCGCTGGTCGCGGCCGACCGAGAGGTCTGGTCCGGCGAGGCCACCCTGGTCGTCGCGCGCACCACGTCCGGCGACATCGGCGTCATGCCCGGTCACCAGCCGCTGCTCGGTGTGCTGGAGTCGGGCCCCGTGACCATCCGTACGAGTGAAGGTGGAACGGTCGTCGCCGCGGTGCACGGCGGTTTCATCTCGTTCGCGGACAACAAGCTGTCGCTGCTGGCCGAGATCGCCGAGCTGTCGGACGAGATCGACGTCCAGCGCGCGGAGCGCGAGCTCGAGCGCGCGAAGGCGGAGGGCGACGCCTCCGCCGAGCGTCGGGCGGACGTCCGACTGCGCGCGGCGACGGGGCACTGACCTCGCTCGCCATACGATGACGTCACTCAGCCGCGGCTGGGACCGGAGCGATCCGGTACCCGGCCGCGGCTGAGGCAAATGTGGGTGTTTTTTCCATTTCGTTACCGAGAAATCCGTAACCGAAAGAGTCCGTAACCAAGGAGACGAGGAGGTCGGTGTCGATGGTCCTCGCCCTGACTGTGTGCGGATTGGTCGTGGCTCTGGTGGTGCTGGGGCTGTTCGTCTTCGGCCTGCGCCGCAGGCTCATCCAGCGCTCCGGCGGCACCTTCGACTGTTCGCTGCGCTGGGACGTCCCGGAGAAGACCGACACCAGCGGCAAGGGCTGGAGCTACGGTGTCGCCCGCTACAACGGCGACCGTGTCGAGTGGTACCGCGTCTTCTCCTACGCCTACCGCCCGCGCCGCGTCCTGGAGCGCGCGTCGATCGAGGTGGCCGGCCGCCGTCTTCCCGACGGCGAGGAGGAGCTGGCGCTGCTCTCCGACCACATCGTCCTCACCTGTCTGCACCGGGGCACGCGCCTGGAACTCGCGATGAGCGAAGACGCGCTGACCGGTTTCCTCGCGTGGCTGGAGGCAGCCCCGCCCGGTCAGCGCGTCAATGTGGCGTAGCGGTCCTACTTCAGACCGTTGTTGATGGCGGTCACCAGCTCACCGCCCGTGGTGTCGCCGCTGAACTCCCAGAAGAACGCGCCGCCCAGGCCCTGGTTCTTGGCCCAGGTCATCTTGCCGGCGATGGTCGCGGGAGTGTCGTAGGACCACCAGTTGGTGCCGCAGTGGGCGTAGGCCGTGCCCGCGACGGTGCCGGTGGCCGGGCAGGAGTTCTTCAGGACCTTGTAGTCCTCGATGCCCGCCTCGTAGGTGCCGGGTGCGGCTCCGGTGGCCGAACCGCCGGGGGCGGACTGGGTGACACCGGTCCAGCCGCGGCCGTAGAAACCGATGCCGAGCAGCAGCTTCTTAGCGGGGACGCCCTTGGCCCTGAGCTTGGCGATGGCGTCGGCGGAGTTGAAGCCCGCGGCCGGGATGCCGGGGTACGAGGTCAGCGGGGAGTGCGGGGCGGTGGGGCCGTCCGCGTCGAAGGCGCCGAAGTAGTCGTACGTCATCACGTTGTACCAGTCGAGGTACTGGGCGGCGCCGCCGTAGTCGGCCGCGTCGAGCTTGCCGCCGGCGGAGCCGTCCGCGGTGATGGCCGCGGTGACCAGGTAGTTCGGGCCGAACTCGGCACGCAGTGCCTGGGAGAGGTTCCGGAACGCGGCCGGTCCCGAGGTGTCGCAGGTCAGACCGCAGGCGTTCGGGTACTCCCAGTCGATGTCGATGCCGTCGAAGACGTCCGCCCAGCGCGGGTCCTCGACCACGGCCTTGCAGGACTTGGCGAACGCGGCCGGGTTGGCCGCGGCCTGCCCGAAGCCGCCGGAGTAGGTCCAGCCGCCGAAGGAGTACAGCACCTTGATGTGCGGGTACTTGGCCTTGAGCTGGCGGAGCTGGTTGAAGTTGCCGCGCAGCGGCTGGTCCCAGGTGTCGGCGGTGCCGCTGACGGACTGGTCGGCGGTGTAGGCCTTGTCGTAGGCGGCGAAGGTGTCGTCGACCGTGCACTGGCCGTTCTTCACGTTGCCGAACGCGTAGTTGATGTGCGTGATCTTCGACGCGGAGCCGGAGGTCACCAGGTTCTTGACGTGGTAGTTACGGCCGTAGATTCCCCACTCGGTGAAGTAGCCGAGCTTGACCTTGTCGCCGGTCGGGGGCGGGTCCGTGGTGCCGCCGGTGGTGCGGACGGCGGTCGCGCCGCTGACCGGGCCCCTCTGGTCGGCGGTGTCGCGGGCCTGCACGGAGTAGGAGTAGTCGGTGCCGGCGGTCAGGCCGGTGTCCGTGTACGAGGTCGACGTCACGGTGGCGATCCTCGCACCGTCGCGCAGGACGTCGTAGTTCTTGACGCCCTTGTCGTCGGTGGCCGCGCTCCAGGCCAGTTTCACCGAGGTGTTGGTGATGTCGGAGGCGGTGGGTTTGCCGGGGGCGGAGGGGGCGGAGTCGCCGGGGACCGAAGTGCCGTCGCAACTGCCGCCGTTGAGCTTGCAGTTGGCGGGGGAGCCGGACCCGGAGCCGTTGAAGCCGAAGGAGACGGAGGCGCCGGGGGCGAGGGTGCCGTTCCAGGACTTGTTCTTCGCGGTCCAGTGGGTGCCGGCGGAGGTGACGTCGGCGTCCCAGGCGGAGGTTACGGCGGTGCCGGAGGGGAAGTCCCACTCGACGGTCCAGGAGCTGATGGTGGTGGTGCCGGTGTTCTTCACCGTCCACCTGCCCTCGAAGCCGGAGCCCCAGTCCTGGGTCTTGGCGTAGGTGGCGGTCGCGGTGGGCGCGGCCTGGGCGGGGCTCGCGAGGCCGACCAGGCCGGCGAACGGGAGCAGCAGGGTCGCGAGACCCGCCGCGGCTCTGTGTCTGAAGCGCATGCTGCGCCTCCTCGTGGGGTTGTCGGGGCATGACCTGAGCCGTCAGGCCCGCAGTGCCGCGAGGATAGAAAGGTCTGGACCACAGGTCAATAGGTCTGGACCACCCGGCTTGCGTGGGTTCGCTGCGGCTCAGACACCCAACTCCTGCGCCAGCACCGCCGCTTGGACCCGGCTGCGCAGCTCCAGCTTCGCCAGCAGGCGGCTCACGTGCGTCTTCACCGTCGCCTCCGCCATGTCGAGCCGGGTGGCGATGTCCGCGTTGGACAGCCCCTCGCCCAGACAGGCCAGCACCTCGCGTTCGCGGCGCGTGAGTGTGTCGAGGACCGCGGGGTCCGCGCCGGGCTGCCGTACGGGCTTCGCCGCGAACTCGGCGATCAGCCGGCGGGTGACGGCCGGAGCGATGAGGCCCTCGCCGCGGGCCACCGTGCGGACGGCCTCCACGAGGTCCTTCGCCTCCGTGTTCTTCAGCAGGAAGCCCGAGGCGCCGGCCCGCAGCGCCCCGAAGACGTACTCGTCGAGGTCGAAGGTGGTCAGGACGAGCACGTCGGCCAGCCCCTCGGCGACGACCTGCCGGGTCGCCGACACCCCGTCCAGACGCGGCATCTGTACGTCCATCAGCACCAGGTCCGGCCGCAGCTCCCGGGCCAGCGCCACCGCCTGTTCGCCGTCCGCCGCCTCGCCGACCACCTCGATGTCGGGGGCGCTGCGCAGGATGAGGACGAGCCCCGCCCGGACGGCTGACTGGTCCTCGGCGACGAGGACACGGACGGCACTGCTCATACGGGGTCTCCTTCGGGCAGGGGAAGCGTGGCGCGGACGGCCCAGATCTTGCCGTCCGCCGAGTCCTCCGGGGCGGCCTCGAAGACACCGCCGAGCAGGGCGACCCGCTCCCGCATCCCGACCAGACCGGCACCCGAGCCCGGCGCGCGGGGCCCGTCACGGTCCCCGAAGGGGCTCGTCACGGTGACGGTGAGGGAGCCGTCCCGCTGGGCGAGCACCACCGCGACCCGGCCGGGGGAGCCGTGCTTGAGGGCGTTGGTCAGGGACTCCTGCACGATGCGGTACGCGGCGAGCTCGACCGGGGTGGGGACGGCCTCGTGCGTGACGTCGAGGGTCACGTCGAGGCCGTTGGTACGGGCGCCCTCGACCAGGGCGCCGAGTCCGTCCAGGGTGGGGGCCGCGACCGGCTCGGTGTCGCCGCTGGAGTCGCGCAGGATGCCGATGAGCCGGCGCATCTCCGAGAGTCCCTCCACGCTGTTCTGGCGGATGACGGCCAGCGCGTCCTGGGAGGTCTTCGGGTCGTCAAGGGAGAGCGCGGCCGTGGAGTGGATGGCGATCGCGGAGAGGTGGTTGGCGACCATGTCGTGCAACTCGCGGGCCATACGGGCGCGTTCGGAGGCGACGGCCTGGGTGCGGTCCATCTCGGCGAGCAGCGCGGTCTGTTCGGCGCGCAACTGCGCGGCCTCGGCGGCGTCGCGGTGGTTGCGGACGATCCAGCCGGTGGCCGCCGGACCGAAGGACACGGCACCGACGAACAGGCCGATCAGCAGTGCCTCCGGCACGCGCCACACCGCGAACGGCACCACCGTCCCCGCCACGGTGAGCAGTCCGGTGATCCTCGGGATACGGCGGGCCGAGGCGGGCGGGCCGTACAGGACGGCGGCGTACACGACATCGGTGAACATCAGCAGCGTGGCCACGTTGCCCTGGGTCATGAGGTCCGCGGTCACCGCGACCGTGCCGGTCAGCAGGGCCACGCGCGGGGCGGTCCGGCGCAGCAGCTCGCAGCCCGACATCACCGCGAGCAGCGCCAGGACCGGCCACGGGCCGTCGAAGAGCGTGATGGGGTCTCTGGACGTCCGGACTCCGAGGCCGATACCCGCCAGCAGCGTTCCGCCGAGCAGCCCGCCGACCGCGAGGTACACGTCGAAGCGGTGGGGGCGCTCAAGTCGCAGGGCCATGTCCTCCATACAACACGCCCCGCGCGCCGTCCGCCTGCTTCCCGGGAACGGTCCTGGGCTGCATCTTTCGATGTACCGCGAGTTCGTCACCGCCGACGACGATCGGCGCGCGTTCCGCCGGGAGCCTGGAAGGGTGACCGAGAGGAGCGAGTCGTGGTCGTCACGTTGATCATCGTCTGTGAGATCGGCTTCTGGGTACTGCTGGCCGCCGGCCTGGCCTTCAGGTACCTGCTGCGGATGCCGCGCACCGGCATGGCGCTGCTGCTGTGCGAGCCGTTGCTGGAGGTCGTGCTGCTGGTCGTCACCGCGCTGGACCTGAAGAACGGCGCCGACCCGAGCTGGAAGCACGGCCTGGCCGCCCTGTACATCGGCTACACGGTGGGCCACGGCCACCGCACCGTGAAGTGGCTCGACGGCCACGCCGCCCACCGGCTTGCCGGAGCCGCGAGGCCCCTCGGCCCGCCCCGCTACGGCATGGCCCGCGCCCGGCACGAGGGCGCGGTGTGGCTGGGCACGGTCACCGGCGCCGCCGTGGCGACCGTCCTCCTCCAGCTCGCCATCTGGTACGTCGACGAACCCTCCCGCACCGGCTCCCTGGAGAGCTGGCGCTACGCCGCCTGGCGGGCCGCCGGTATCCACGGAGTGGTCGCCCTGAGCTACTGGATCTGGCCGCGGAAGGCACCTGCGGGGGAGTCCGAGGTGACGCTGGAGAAGGAGAGGGTGCGGCGATGAGCAAGGCGCGCGGAAACCTGGTGGAAGGTGCCGTCACCTTCCTGATCGGCCTGCCCCTGTGGCTGTTCACCGAGAACGTGGAGGTCCCGGTCGTCACCCTGACCAAGGTCGGCCTGGTCATGATGTGCGTCGGCGGCGCACTCGGCGTCACCGGCCTGTGGCAGGCGGCGCGAGCCAGAGGCTAGCGCTCCCCACCCGGCACCCACAGCACGTCCCCGGCCTCCTTGTTCGCCGTCCGAGCGAGGATGAACAGGAGGTCGGAGAGGCGGTTGAGGTAGGTCGCCGTGAGGGGGTTCATCGCCTCGGCGTGGACCTCCAGCGCGGCCCAGGTGGAGCGCTCGGCCCGGCGGACGACCGTGCAGGCCTGGTGGAGCAGGGCCGCGCCGGGGGTGCCGCCCGGGAGGATGAAGGACCGCAGCTTCTCCAGCCGTTCGTTGAAGCGGTCGCAGTCCGCCTCCAGCTTGTCGATGTAGAACTGCTCGACCCGCAGCGGCGGGAACCCGGGGTTCTCCACGACGGGCGTGGACAGATCGGCCCCCACGTCGAACAGGTCGTTCTGCACGCGGGTGAGGACCTTGACGACCTCCTCCTCCAGCCCGCCCAGCGCGATCGCCGTGCCGATCACCGCGTTCGCCTCGTTGGCGTCCGCGTAGGCGGCGATCCGCAGGTCGGTCTTGGCGACCCGGCTCATGTCACCGAGGTTGGTGGTGCCCTTGTCGCCGGTCTTCGTGTAGATGCGCGTCAGATTGACCATGAGGTCAGCGTAAGTCCAGGAGAAGGGGGCGGCAGCCCTCCGCCAGGGAGCGCCGAACGTGCCCAACTAGGCCGTCCGGGGCGCCGAATGGCCTCTCCGGTGTGATGTCCGTCATCTGAGACGTGACGCGCATTACTAACCCGCCACGCGGCCCCTCACGAGCGCTAAGGTCCGCCGAAGAGGCAACTTAAACATGGTGTAAGGCGTTTCAAAGGGGAGTCGCGACAGTGGCACGGAAGCTTGCCGTCATCGGTGCCGGCCTGATGGGTTCCGGCATCGCTCAGGTCTCCGCGCAGGCGGGCTGGGAGGTCGTCCTCAGGGACGTCACCGACGAGGCGCTCAAGCGGGGCACCGACGGCATCAAGGCGTCGTACGACAAGTTCGTGAGCAAGGGCAGGCTCGAAGCGCACGACGCCGACGCCGCCCTCGCCCGGATCACCGCGACCACCGATCTGGACGCCGTCGCCGACGCGGACGTCGTCGTCGAGGCCGTCTTCGAGAAGCTGGAGGTCAAGCACGAGATCTTCCGCACGCTCGACAAGATCGTCCACGAGGACGCCGTGCTCGCCTCCAACACCTCCGCCATCCCGATCACCAAGATCGCGGCCGTGACGGAGCGTCCGGAGCGGGTCGTCGGTGCGCACTTCTTC
Organism: Streptomyces lincolnensis; assembly: GCF_001685355.1. GTDB lineage: Bacteria > Actinomycetota > Actinomycetes > Streptomycetales > Streptomycetaceae > Streptomyces > Streptomyces lincolnensis. The sequence goes on from NZ_CP016438.1 coordinate 6,855,702, forward strand.
TCGCCGGTCCCGATGATGCAGCTGTGCGAGCTGGTGCGCGGCTACAAGACGAGCGACGAAACCCTCGCCACCGCGCGGGAGTTCGCCGAGTCCGTCGGCAAGACCTGCATCGTCGTCAACCGGGACGTGGCGGGGTTCGTGACCACCCGTCTCATCTCCGCCCTCGTCGTCGAGGCCGCCAAGCTCTACGAGTCGGGCGTCGCGAGCGCCGAGGACATCGACCTCGCCTGCAAGCTGGGCTTCGGCCACGCCATGGGCCCGCTCGCCACGGCGGACCTCACCGGCGTCGACATCCTGCTGCACGCCACCAGCAACATCTACACCGAGTCCCAGGACGAGAAGTTCGCCCCGCCGGAGCTGATGCGCCGGATGGTGGACGCCGGTGACATCGGACGCAAGAGCGGGCAGGGCTTCTACAAGCACTGAAACCGCACAGACCCCACGGGCATCACACCCGGGGGTGAATTCGGTATCGGTTCGCTTACGGACGGCAACCTCCGAGGGTCTCACACCGTCAGAGGTTGCATCACCGTCATCAGCTGTGAACACAGCACCACCCGGCACGACACGGAGACACGCACGCACTCACGGGGAGCGCATATGCACATCAGGGGCGACCACGTCGAGCTGGTCGTCGGGGGCCGCCTCGACGTCCGCAGCGCGGCGGACGCCCGTACGGTCCTGCACTCGGCCGTCGACGACGGAGTCGGCGATCTGGTCCTGGACCTGTCCGAGCTGGATTCCTGGGACGCCACCGGACTCGGGGTGATCATGGGAGCGCACCGGCGGGCCGGCCGCTGCGGCCGACGGCTGGTCCTGCGCGATGTACCGCCGCAGATGCAGCGTCTGCTCGTCGCCACCCGGCTGCACCGCATCCTGGCGATCGAGGGCGGCATCGGCGTGGAGTCCCTGCCACGCGTGTGACTGACCCGATCGTGTGTGAAGCGGGCGACGAGGGTGCCCCGCGCGGCGCGTCACGATACGCAGGACGTGCGCAATCCTCACGAGACTGTGACGTCTCGCACGGCGCGGTACTCCGGGCTGTCGTAGATACTGTGCGAAGGTTTAGGGTTCGGTCGCCCGCTGTGTGAACAACCCTGGAGCGGGTCCGGACCAGAAGCGACAGCGCGGTGTGCAACAGGCCGGGAGGGGCCGGAGCTGGCACACGACGCTTTTGGGGGGCTAAAACCTATGGACCCGAACAACCGGGAACCCGAGGGGTACGGCCACGACGGGGACAGCCATGCCCCGCGGCAGCGCCCAACCAGGGATTCCCTGACACCGGACTTCGCACCGCACACACCCGCCCTCGCCCGGACGGTGCAGCTCGTCACGGGCGACTACCTGCTGACCGTCAACCCGGTCGACGGCAGCGAGATAGAGATCTGCCCGCCGGGTGAACGCCCCGGCCGGCCCGAGAAGCTCACCACGGCCGCGCGGGCCGAGGTCGCCCGCGCCACCAGGCCGCCCGTACCACCCGGCCCGGCGCTGCCCGAACTGCCGCTCCTGGCCCGCCAGGACGAGCGCGAGCGGCTGGTGCGACTCCTCGCCCGCGGCCGCTCCGTCCGTCTCACCGGCCCGGCCGGCACCGGCCGCACCAGCCTGCTCGACGTCGCCGCCGAGGACTGCGCGGACCTCGCCCCCGACGGTGTGATCCGCCTCAGCGGCTACCACCGCACGGTGGACGACCTGCTCCACGACCTCTTCTACGCCGTCCACAACGCACCCCTGCACCGCCCGGACCGGGACGGACTGCGCAGCTGCGTCCGCGAGATCGGCGCGGTCGTCGTCCTCGACGACGTCGAGTTCGGCGGCGCCGCCCTGGACGAGCTGCTGGACGCCACACCCGAGTGCGCCTTCCTGATCGCGGCCACGCCCGACGTGCCCGCCCCGTCCGCCGACTCCCTGCTCGAAGAGGTCTTCCTCGGCGGCCTGGAACGCGCCGACGGACTGGAGCTCCTGGAGCGCGCCGTCGGCCGGGTCCTCACCGAGGAGGAGTCGAACTGGGCGGGCGACCTCTGGTTCGAGTCCGAGGGACTGCCGCTGCGCTTCGTTCAGGCGGGCGCCCTGCTCCGGCAGCGCGACCGGCTGCGGGCCGGCGCGAGCGCCGTCGACGAGTTCGGCGTCTTCGCGGACGCGCCCCCGGTCGACGCGCCCTTCGACACTCCCTACGACGCCGCCGCGGGCGAGGGGGAGAGCGTCCCGCTGCCCTCGCTCGGCGAAGCCGCCGCGCCCGCCCCGCTGCTGGCCGCCCGGCTCAGCGACTCGGCGCGTGCCACGCTGCGGTTCGCCGTCGCGCTCGGGGGTGAGGTGCCCGACCAGGCGCACTTGCCCGCCCTGGTCGACGACACCCACGCGGACGCCGCGCTCGGCGAGCTGGTCTCCTGCGGTCTGGTCACGCCGGTCGGCGCCCACTACCGGCTCGCCGCCGGTGTCCTGGCCCAACTGGAGGCCGCCGGATACGGCGACGACGTCCGGGCCCGCGCGCTCACCGCCGCCCAGCACTACGCCTGGTGGGCCGGGCACCCCTCGGTCACCCCCGAGCGGGTGTGCGCCGAGGCCGACGCCCTGCTCGCCGCCCTCGGCGTGCTGGTGCCCCACACGGCACCGCCCGCCGAGGACGAGGACAGCCCGGCCGTACGCCTGGCCCGCACGGCGGCGCCCGGGTTCGCCGCGGGCGGTCACTGGGGTGTGTGGGAGCGGGCGCTGCGCCTCGGCGCCGAGGCCTCCCGGCTCGCCGGTGAGGTCGCCGAACAGGCCTACTTCCACCACGAGCTGGGCGTCCTCGCGCTCTGCGAGGACGATCTCGACCGGGCCCGCGCCGAACTGGAGGCCTCCATCGGCCTGCGCGGCGCCCTCGCCGACAAGCGCGGCACCGTCGCCGGCCGTCGCGCCCTCGCCCTGGTCGCCGACCGCTCCGGCGACACACCGGGCCTCGGCGCCCTGGCCGGACTCGGCGCGCGGGCGGGCGAGGAGGTCCCGGACGCGCGGTACGAGGAGTCGCAGTCGCCCCCGGGCGGTGTGCCGGCGGCCTTCCCGCCGCTCCAGCCGCCCTCCGACAGCGGCACGCTGGTCACCTACCGGGCGTCCTCGTCCACCGCGACCGTGGTGGGCTCCGGGCCCGCCGGGGCGCCCTCGGGGGCCCACAAGGCACGTGGTGGCTTCCGCGGGTTCGCCCGGCGCAACCTCGTGGCCTCCGGCGCGGGCGCGCTGCTCGTGGCGGTGCTCGGCACGGTGGTGACGCTCGGCGCCACGTCGGACAACACCCCCGACGAACCGTCCAACCAGGTCGGCGTCAACCCGTCGGCCAGCCAGGGCGTGGACGACGGCAGCCTGGGCGCCGACGAGCCGAAGAACGACGACGGTTCCGACACCGGCGTGGCCACCAGCCGCCCGACCGACCCGGGCCCCGACGGCACTCCCGGCACCTCCGACGACCCCACCCCGACGGACACGGCCGAGCCGTCGGACGACCCGAGCGGGACACGGGGGCCGACCGGCGGGACGACGACCCCGCCGACGAAGCCGCCGTCCTCGTCCAAGCCCCCGTCGTCCAAGCCGCCCACCAGTCAGCCGCCGACGAGCCAGCCGCCCACCAGTCAGCCGCCGACCAGTCAGCCGCCCACGAGCCAGCCGCCGACCTCGGAGCCGCCGCCGAGCACGCCGGAAACCTCCGACTCGGCCAGCGGCCCCGCCTCCTCCCCGGTGGAGACCAGCGCCCCCGGCACCACGGAGGCGACCTCACCGAGCAGCTCCCAGTCGGTGATCTGACCTTCCGTACAGCGCGCGAAAGGGCCCGGTCCGTCAGCGGACCGGGCCCTTCCCGTCGTAGCGGAGTCGCTGGGCGAGCAGGCGAGCGACCAGGGGGTCAGAACAGCCGCAGCTTGTCGTCCTCGATGCCGCGCAGGGCGTCGTAGTCGAGGACCGCGCAGCCGATGCCGCGGTCCGTGGCGAGGACGCGGGCCTGGGGCTTGATCTCCTGGGCGGCGAAGACGCCGCGGACCGGGGCGAGATGGGGATCGCGGTTCAGAAGTTCCAGGTAGCGCGTGAGCTGCTCGACGCCGTCGATCTCACCGCGCCGCTTGATCTCCACCGCGACGGTCTGCCCGTCCGCGTCCCGGCACAGGATGTCGACCGGGCCGATGGCGGTCATGTACTCGCGGCGGATCAGCGTGTAGCCCTCGCCGAGGGTCTCGATGCGGTCGGCGAGGAGTTCCTGAAGGTGTGCTTCCACGCCGTCCTTGATCAGGCCGGGATCCACGCCCAGTTCGTGCGAGGAATCATGGAGGACCTCCTCCATCGTGATGATCAGCTTCTCGCCCGCCTTGTTGACGACGGTCCAGACGCCTTCCTCCTCGCCCGATCCCTCCTTCAGTGTGCAGGGCGGCGACATCCAGTTCAGGGGCTTGTAGGCACGGTCGTCCGCGTGGATCGACACACTGCCGTCCGCCTTGACCAGGATCAGGCGGGGAGCCGAGGGAAGGTGAGCGGTGAGCCGGCCCGCGTAGTCGACGGAGCATCGGGCGATGACGAGACGCATGGTCGGCAACGCTACTCGACGGGCCCCTGCGCGCGCGATTCGGCCCAGAACATACCTGTTCGGTTGTGGCCGATTGTGTGCCCAATGGGGCCGCTCTTTGTACGCGTTTTCCTGGTGCCGTCACCGTCCGTTGCCTACCGTAGTAAACGGGAGGTCGCGAGGTGTGTACGCAGCGTGTTCGGCATCGCGAACTCCCTTTATCTGTCCGGCAACCCCTGAGAAAGTCGGGGGTGCGAGAGGAGAACCCATGTCGCTCGACGTCTCACCGGCCCTACTCGAGAAGGCCGAGCGAGGCGAGGTCGACGAAGCCGAATTCGTCGACTGCGTCCGGACCTCCCTGCCCTACGCATGGGAGATGATCAGCTCCCTGGTGGCTCAGCTGAAGGTGGACGGCGGCAACTTCGCCGACAACCAGACGCCTCCGCCGGACGAGCAGGCACGCGGTCAGCTGCTGCGCGCGCTTGCGAGTGACGCGATTCGCGGCGCACTCCAGCGGCACTTCGGTGTCCGGCTGGCCTTCCAGAACTGCCACCGCGTGGCGGTGTTCCCGTTGGACGCCTCGGTCGACGAGACGTTGACGCGCTTCACCTCGGTGCGCAGTCAGCTGCTCAACCAGTCTCCGGAGTTCAGGGACTGCTGACGCAGCAAGCCGCTTGCTTGCCGCTCCGTACGCGGGAGGTGCATCAGTACCGGGGCGGCAAGCACCCCGCCCGACAAGGCGGTTCGGCCCGAGGAGTGTTCGGGCGAGGCCGGAGGTCAACCGAGGTGCGGCAGCACTTCCGCACCCAGCCGCCGGATGTTCTCCTCGGTGGCCGCCAGGTCTCCCGACCCCTCGGTGAGCAGGGCGAAGCGGGAGACGCCGGTCCGCTCGCTGGTCGCGGCGAGCCGGTCGGCGCACAGGCGCGGGGTGCCCACGGGGTGCAGCCCGCAGAGCAGTTCGGTGTAGGCGAGCGGGTCGCGCATCGGACGCTCGCGGCCGTCCACCGTGACATGAGCACCGAGTCCCTGCTTCAGCCAGCCCGGCATCGCCTTCATGAGGGTCTCCACCGCGTCGGTGCGCCGGTCCGCGATCTGGCAGATGCCGGCCGAGACATGGGCGGCGTCCAGAACCCGCTCCGGCGGATGCCCGGCCGCGCGGGCGAGGCGGCGCCACAGGGACACCATCTCGGCCTTCTCCTCGTCGCCGACATGCATGCCGAGCAGCATCGGCAGTCCCCGCTCGGCGGCCATCCGGACGCTCGCCGGGGAGGTGCAGGCGAGGACGACCTCGGGGCCCGCGGTCTCCGTCAGCGACTCCGACGGCCGCGGTACGACGGGCACCTCGCGGAAGGCGAACCGCTCCCCGCGGGCCTCCACCGACGGCTCGCGCAGCCAGCGCACCAGCAGATCGAGTGATTCCGGGAACCCCGTCTCGTACGCCTGGAGACCCGAGCCGAAGACCTCCAGATCGACCCACGGCCCGCCGCGCCCGACCCCCAGCGAGAAGCGCCCGCCGCTCGTCACATGCAACAGTGCGGCCTGCTCGCCCAGGGCGACCGGGTGGACGGTGGAGAGCACGCTGACGGCGGTGCCGACGCGCAGACGCCGGGTGCGGCCCAGCAGTAACGCGGCCAGGGTGACCGCCGACGGACAGGTGCCGTACGGGACGAAGTGGTGCTCCGCCAGCCAGACGGCGTCGAGCCCGGCCTCCTCCGCGACCTCGGCCGAGCGGACCGCGCGGTGCAGCGCCTCCCCCTGGCCCTGCCCCGGGAACTGGGCCGCCAACACGAAACTTCCTACGTGCATCGCTTTCCTGCTTCCTTGGCTCCGACACGGAGCTCCCCCACCCGGCATAACCCTCTGACACGTGCCGAGGACACGGCCTGCCGAAGAGATTTGCGGATTGTCTGCGGAATCCGCCGCCCCGGAGGGGGACTTGTGGGGGTTGGTGCCCTACGCCTACCCAGGGCGCCGCCGCGTAGGCTGGACACGAGCCCTGCATCCTGTATAGCCCCGTGAGGTGTCCTGTGTCCCCGCGTCGCAACCGACCCAAGGGAGTCGGCCCGTCAGGCACGAGTGCCGAGGACGACCGGTCCGGCCGTTACGGCGGCTGGCAGTCCACCCAGAGCTGGCAGGGCGAGGAGTGGAACGTGCGCCATGTGGCCGGGGCAAGCGCCCAGGGCAAGACGTACCGCTGCCCGGGCTGCGAGCAGCTGATCCCGGACGGCGTCCCACACGTGGTGGCCTGGCCCGACCACGCCGGCGTCGACGACCGCCGGCACTGGCACAAGGCCTGCTGGAACGCGAGAGACCGCCGCACCACGCGGGTGCAGCGGTCCCGTAACGCGCCGAGGTTCTAGTCCTCGCGGCTCCTATACGTCCCGCTTCTCCAGCAGGGCGAAGGCGCCGGCGAAGGCCGCGGCCGTGATGCCCAGGGCGATCCACAGCGGGTCCCAGCCGGCCGGGCCGGACTCGGTGAGGGAGTTGGCGTAGAAGACGCTGAGCTGGTTCGGGATCGAGTACTCGAACAGGGCGTCGCGCAGACCCGACAGCGACTCCGTGAACATGAACAGCGCGATGACCAGCGGGGCCAGGACCAGGCCGATCATGATGGTGATCGCGCCCGCCGAGTGCCGGATGATCGAGCCGACGACGAGCGAGAGCAGGCCGAGCAGAGCCAGGTAGAGCGAGATGCCGACCGTGCCCTTGAGCCACTCACCGCCGCTCGGCTCCCGGGCCCCGTCCAGCAGCGCGATGTCCGCGAAGGCGACCAGCACCGACGACACCAGCGTGACCACGAACGCGACCGCGAAGAACACGATCGACTTCGCCGCCAGGACCCGGCCGCGGGACGGACAGGCGACCATCGTGGTGCGGATCATGCCGGTGCCGTACTCCGAGGCCGTGGTCAGCACTCCGAGCGTGATGAGGCACATGCTGCCCAGCAGCAGCCCGAAGAAGCCGAACGACAGCGGGTTCTCGCCCGCCAGGCTGTCCGGGTCCGCGTTGGCGGAGACCAGCGCGCCGGTCGCGATGCCGATGCCGACGACGAGCAGGACGAACACGCCGAGTGTCCACATCGTGGAGCGCACCGACCTGATCTTCGTCCACTCGGAGGCGATCGCGTGCCCGAGGTGGGTGCGCACGACCGGGATCGGAGAGGTGTAGCCGGCCTGGGGGTACGACGAACCGGGTGCCGCCTGCCAGTTCGGTGCGGCGGTCTGCGGCATCGGGGGCTGCGGGGTGCTCATCGGGCGTCCTCGGACTTGTTCGGGTCGGCGGCGGGGGCGGCGGGAGCAGGGGCCTGGGCGGGCGCCGGGGGAGCGGCGGCGGGCTGCGCGGCCGCGGGCTGCGCGGCCGCCGGAGGCTGTCCCTGGGGCGCCTGCGGGGCGTACGGGGCCTGTGGGGCGTACGGGTTGGGAGCGCCGGGGCCCGGGGCCGGAGCGGCGCCGGGAGCGCCGTAGGGGCCCACGGGCGGCTGCGGCTGGGGCGGTGCGAACGGCTGGCCGCCCTGCTGGGGCGGCGGCGGGGCGTACCAGCCCGGCTGGCCCTGGCCCGGCACCGGCATCGGGGGCTGCGCGCCGGGCGGCAGCTGCTGCTGGAGGCCGGCCCGCTGGTCGATGGACGAGCGGTAGTCGACCGCGCCCTGCGTCATCCGCATGTACGCCTCTTCCAGCGAGGCCTGGTGCGGCGACAGCTCCCACAGGCGTACGTCGCTGTCGTGCGCGATGTCGCTGATGCGCGGCAGCGGCAGTCCCGTCACTCGCAGCCCGCCGTCCTGCTCGGACATCACGTGGCCGCCCGCCTCGGTGAGCGCGGCGGACAGCTTCTCGCGCAGCTGCGGCTCGGTGTCGGGGGTGCGCACGCGCGCGAAGTCGGCGGAGTTCGCCGAGATGAAGTCCTTGACGCTCATGTCGGAGAGCAGCTGCCCGCGCCCGATGACGATCAGGTGGTCGGCGGTGAGCGCCATCTCGCTCATGAGGTGGGAGGAGACGAAGACCGTCCGGCCCTCCGCCGCGAGCGCCTTCATCAGGTTGCGGACCCAGTGGATGCCCTCGGGGTCGAGACCGTTGACCGGCTCGTCGAACAGCAGCACCTGCGGGTCGCCGAGCAGCGCCGCGGCGATGCCGAGCCGCTGGCCCATGCCGAGGGAGAAACCCTTGGAGCGCTTCCTGGCCACGTCCTGGAGGCCGACGACACCGAGCACCTCGTCCACCCGGCGGGCCGGGATGCCGGAGAGCTGGGCCAGGCTCAGCAGGTGGTTGCGGGCGGCCCGGCCACCGTGCACGGCCTTGGCGTCCAGGAGCGCGCCGACCTGCCGGGGCGCGTTGGGCAGCTTGCGGTAGGGGAAGCCGCCGATCGTCACCTGGCCCGAGGTGGGGTTGTCCAGGCCCAGGATCATCCGCATCGTCGTCGACTTGCCCGAGCCGTTGGGGCCCAGGAAGCCGGTGACGGCCCCGGGCCGCACCTGGAAGGAAAGGTTGTACACAGCGGTCTTGTCGCCGTAGCGCTTGGTCAGGCCGACTGCCTCGATCATGCTCCGCACCCATCGCAAGGTTCAGGACAGCGGGGCGCATGCCCCCCGTAAGGGTTAGGAGCTTATCCGGGCGCTGACGGTTCCGCTCAAATGAAAGTAAAGCCCAGAGCTTGCCCCGTCCCTCGTCCGGGTCACGCGTCCCTTCTCTTCAGCAGGACGTAGCCGCCGATCAGGGCGGCCAGCACCCACAGTGCCATGATCCCCAGGCCGCCCCAGGGGCCGTACGGAGTGTCGTCGCCGATCGGGGTGACCACCTGCATGATCTTGCTGCCGGCCTGGTCGGGCAGGTACTGGCCGATCTTCTTCGTCGCGTCGACGTTGCCGAGGATGTTGGAGATCAGGAAGAAGAACGGCATCAGGATGCCCAGGGACAGCATCGGCGAGCGCAGCATCGCGGCGACGCCCATCGAGAACATCGCGATGAGGGTCATGTACAGGCCGCCGCCGATCACCGCCCGCAGTACGCCCTCGTCGCCGATCGCCGCCTTGTGCTCGCCGAGCATCGCCTGCCCGAGGAAGAAGGCGACGAAGCTGGTGGCCAGGCCCACGAGGAGCGAGAGAGCGGTGGCGACGCCGATCTTGCCGGCCAGGAACGTGCCGCGCTGCGGTACGGCGGACAGCGAGGTGCGGATCATGCCGGTGCTGTACTCGTTCGAGACGACGAGCACCCCGAACACGATCATCGCGAGCTGGCCGAGGCTCATGCCCGCGAAGCTGATGAAGGTCGGGTCGAAGGAGAGCCGGTCGTCGCGGCTCATGGAGTCGAACTCGCTCTTCGACAGGGCCGAGATCAGCATGCCGAGCCCGATGGTGACGACCACGGCCAGGGAGAGCGTCCACACCGTGGAGGCCACCGACCGGATCTTGGTCCACTCGGACCGGACGACCTGGATCGCCGCCATGGTCAGTTCCCCTTCCAGCCGTCGCCCCAGGGCTGCTGCTGCCCGGGTGGCGTGTCACTGTGCGCGTGGTACTCGACCGACTCCGCGGTCAACTGCATGAACGCCTCCTCCAGGGAGGCCCGTTGGGGGCTCAGCTCGTGCAGCACGATCTGGTGCTGCGCGGCGAGCTCGCCGATGTACTCGGACTTGCTCCCGTCCACCTCCAGCACCCCGCTGCCGGTCTCCACGACGGTGACCCCGGCGGCGTGCAGCACGTCGAGCAGCCGCTCGCGCTGCGGGGTGCGGATACGGACGTAGGACCGCGAGTTCTCCGCGATGAAGTCCGCCATGGAGGTGTCGGCGAGCAGCCGGCCCTGGCCGATGACGACCAGGTGGTCGGCGGTGAGCGCCATCTCGCTCATGAGGTGGGAGGAGACGAAGACCGTCCGCCCTTGCGCCGCCAGCGACTTCATCAGGTTGCGGATCCAGTGGATGCCCTCGGGGTCGAGACCGTTGACCGGCTCGTCGAACATCAGGATCCGCGGGTCTCCGAGCAGCGCGCCCGCGATGCCGAGCCGCTGCCCCATGCCGAGCGAGAACCCCTTGGCCTTCTTCTTCGCCACCGCCGTGAGCCCGACCGTGTCGAGCACCTCGCGCACCCGCTTCGTCGGGATGCCGTTGCTCTGCGCCAGGCACAGCAGGTGGTTGTGGGCGCTGCGGCCGCCGTGCATGGCCTTGGCGTCGAGCAGGGCGCCGATGTACGTCAGCGGGTCCTTGAGCTGGTCGTAGTGCTTGCCGTCGATACGGACGTCCCCGGCGGTCGGGCGGTCCAGGCCGAGCATCATGCGCATGGTCGTCGACTTGCCGGCACCGTTGGGTCCGAGGAAGCCCGTCACGATGCCTGGTCTGACCGTGAAGGTCAGGTTGTTGACCGCCACTTTCTCGCCGTACCGCTTCGTCAGGCCCTCGAGCTCGATCATGCCGACCACGCTAGGGGCGTGCCTCGGCAGATGCCACTCGTATGGGCAAACAGAGACCGACGAGGGCGGCAACAACCGTGAACACCGTCGACCAGAGGAAAGCCCGCGGGAACGCGGTGGGGCCGTCGCCGTGTGCCAGGACGGCAGCGAGGACGAGCAGCAGCCCGGCGGCCACCACGCTCTAGTGCCGCGCCTGCCGGTAGTACAGCGGCAGCAGGAACATCCCGCCGAACAGCGTCAGTCCGCCCGTGAAGGTGAGCACCGAGGCCACGGCGAACGACCGCACCCACAGCAGTCGTACGTCGATCAGCGGCCGTTCGCGGCGCAGCGCGTGCCGGACGAAGGCGGCGACCAGGAGGGCTCCGGCGGCGAGCGGCAGCAGCACGCGTGCGTGGCCGGTCAGGTCCGGACGGGCGGACGTGCGGATGATCAGTGTCCCGACGGTCGGGGCGAGAGCGCACAGCAGGGAGCCGGCCGTCAGCGCGCCGAGCCAGACGCGCCGCGCGCCGAACCGCCGGCACGACCATCGCCAGGGCCGGCAGACAGGCCGTGCTCATCCACTGGACCATGGCGGTGCCGGCACGCAGGTCGGTGCCGAGGGTGTGGATCGCGATCGCAACGATCGTGCTGTCGAGGAGGGAGCGAGGGCGCCGAGGACGAGGACCCCGGCGTGGCCGACCTCCTGGACGCGGCCTGGGCCGAGTTGAAGGCCGTCGGCTACTCCCGCCTGACCATGGAGGGCCTCGCGGCCCGGGCGAGGACCGGCAACAGGTCCTCCACCGCCGCTGGAGCACCCGCGCCGCCCTCGTGGTCGCCGCCCTGCGCCACCACCAGGGCGGCTCCATCGAAAACCGGGTCCCGGACACGGGGCCCCTGCGGGGCGATGTGCCGGCCGTGCTGCGGCTGATGGCCGACCGGCAGCGGGAGATCGGTGAGCGGACCGGCCCACGACGAAGGCCCGCACCCCCGAAGGGGATGCGGGCCTCTGTTCGTACTGCTGATTACCGGGACTGCTGAGCAGGCACCCCACGAGAGATCGGCTCGTCGTCGGCCGGCGTACCGGCGGCGGCCACGGCGGCCCCCGTCAGCGTCGCCAGCATCTCGCGCACGTTCGTCAGCTGGGCGTTGATGCTGTCGCGACGGTTGGTCAGCGCGGCGAGCTCACGCTCGGACTCCGAACGGATGCGGTCGGCCTTGGCGTTCGCGTCCGCGACGATGTCCTCGGCCTGACGCTGCGCCGTCTCGACGGTCTGCCGGGCACGACGCTCCGCGTCGGTGCGCAGCTTCTCCGCCTCGAGACGCAGCTGCTCCGCGCGGTGCTCGATCTCCGCGAGGCGCTTCTCGGCCTTCTGCTGACGCGAGGCCAGGTCGCGCTCGGACTGCTCGCGCCGCTTGGCGAGGTTCGTCTCGAAGTCGGCGGCGGCCTGCGCGGCCTTGGCGCGGGTCTCCTCGAAGAGAGCGTCGGCCTCCTCACGCTTGGACTGTGCGTCCTTGTTGGCCTCGGCGCGCAGCTGCGACGCGTCACTCTTGGCCTTCTCGACGATCCGGACGCCCTCGTCCTCCGCCTTGGCCTTGCGCTCCGCAGAGAACGATTCTGCGTCGTTGCGGACCTGCTGCGCCGCGGACTCGGCGAGTTCGCGGTGCTGTTCGGCGGCGCGACGGGCCTCCTCGCGCAGATCCTTGGCCTCTTCCTCGGCGAGGCGGAGGATCTTCTCGACACGCGCGCCGAGACCGGCGTACGACGGCTCGGCGTCGCTTACCTGGGCCTGGGCGTTCTGCGTTTCGAGGTGGAGCTCCTCGATGCGCTTTTCCAGAGCGGTGATGCGGGCGAGAGCGCTGTCACGATCGGAGACGAGCTTGGAGATCCGTTCGTCCACCTGAGCGCGGTCGTACCCACGCCGCACAAGCTCGAAGCCGTAGGGGGAAGTGTCGCTCATGGGGTTCCTGTCGAATGAGACCGGTGAGGTGATAGGTGGAATCCTAGGGGCCGAAGCGGTGTGTCATCGAGCGGATGCGTGTTTGATCTGGAGAATGACACCCCTTTTGGGTGGCTAACCCTCGGACTACTTGCCAAAGACTTGGTCAAAGGCCCCAGAACGCACCGGAATCCGGTGACTCGGCCTCGGGCTCGCCCGGCGAACCCTAGCCGTCCGAAGACTTGCCACCCGATCGAGGGGCGCCGACCGCGGCGCCCGCCTTGACGCCGTTGTCCTTGCCCGCTCCAGGGGCCTCGAAGGATTCCAACGCTTCCAGGACGTCCTGGACACGGGAGATCTCGGCGTTGATGTCCTCGCGACGGCGGACCAGGACCTCCAGCTCGCGCTTGCCCTCCTCGACCGTGCGCTTCGCCTCGCGGATCGCCTCGGCCTTCAGCTCCTCGGCCTCACGGACCAGCGTGTTCTTCTTCTGCTCCGCCTCCTTGAGCAGCCCCTCGGCCTTCTTGACGGCGGCGATGCGCACCTTGCCGGCCTCGGAGTTGGCCTCGGACACCAGCTCCTTGGCCTTCGCCTCGGCCTTGACGAGCTGCTCCTCGGAGGCCTTGATGAGCGCGTCGCAGCGGTCGCCGGTCGACTTCATCGTCTCGGCGGCCTCGCGGCGGGCCCGCTCGTGCAGGTTCTCGATCTCGGTGGTGATCCGGTCGCGCAGCTCCTCCGCGCGCTCCCTTATCGCGGTGGCGTCCCGGCGCGCGCCGACGAGGAGCTCGTCCGCGTCCGTACGGGCCTTCTCCACCATCGAGTTGCCCTCGACCGTCGCCTCGGAGACCAGCCGGTCGGCCTCGGTGCGGGCCGCGCCGACCATGGTGTCCGCCTGGTGCTCGGCGTCCGCGGTGGCCTTCTGGGCCTGCTGCTGCGCCTCGGTGAGCAGCTTGTCGGCCTCGGCCGTGGTCTCCGTGATGAGCTTGTCGACCTGCTCGGCCGCCTCGGAGCGCCGCTTGTTGGCGTCCTTGCGGGCCTCGTCGAGCGTGCGTTCGGCCTCCTCGCGCGCGGAGCCGACCAGCCGCTCGGCTTCTGCGGCAGCCTCCGCCTTGACCCGCTGCGATTCGTTGCGGATCCGCTCGGCGTGCTGCTGGGCCGCCCCGACGGTGTCCGCGGCCTCGGCGCGCAGCCGCTCCGCGTCCCCGGAGGCCTCCGCCACCAGCCGCTCGGCCTTGGCACGCGCCTCGGACCGTACCCGCTCGGCCTCCGCGACGGTCTCGGACCGCAGCCGCTCGGCCTCGGCCACCGTCTCCTGGCGCAGCCGGTCGGTGTCGGTGAGGGTCTCGGTGGTGAGCCGCTCGGCCTCGTTGCGGGCTTCGGTGATGAGGGTGTCGGCCTGCGTGGCCGCGTCCGACCGGATGCGGTTGGCGTCCTCGCGGGCGTCCGCCCGGGTCCGCGCCGCCGCCTGGTCGGCCTCGGCGATGGCGTCCGACGCCTCCGTGCGCACCCGCTGGGCGTGCTCGGACGCCTCCGACCTGAGGCGCTCCGCCTCCGCGATGGCGTCCGAGACGGTCCGCTCGGCGAGCGCCTTGGCGGCGTCCGTCTCCTCGGTCGCCTCCCGGCGGATACGGCCCACGTCCTCGGCGGCCCGCTCGCGCTCGGCGTAGGCGTCCCCGCGGACCCGGTCCGCCTCCTCCTGGGCCTCCCGGCGCGTCCGGTCCGCCGCGTGCTCGGCGGCGGAGCGCAGGCCGGTGATCTCCTCCTGCGCCTGCTCGTGCAGCCCGGCGACCGAGTCCCGCACCTGCTGGGCGTGCTGCTCGGCGGCCGACACCATCTCGGTGGCGCGCCGGTCGGCCTCCTCGACCAGACGCACGGCCTCGGCCTGCGCCTCCTCCACGCGCTTGCGCGCCGAGGCCAGCAGCTCCTCGCTCTGCTCGCGGGTCCGCTCACGCTCCTGGTCGGCCTCCTGGCGGGCCGCGCCGAGGTACTCCTCGGCCTCGCGACGGCGCCGGTTGGCCTCCTCCTGCGCGGCGGCCAGCGTCTCCGTCGCCTCCGTCGCCAGCCGCTCGGCGGCGGCCTGCGCCTCCGCCCGCACCCGGTCGGCGGTCTCCTGGGCGTCCGACTTCAGCCGCTCGGCCTCGGACGCCGCCTCGGACCGCAGGCGTACGGCGACGGCCTCGCCCTCCGCACGGGAGGCGGAGGCGTCCGACGCGGCCTCGGTGCGCAGCCGCTCGGCCTCGGCCTCGGCCTGCTGCTGGAGGGTGCGGATCCGCTCGGCGGACTCGGCGCGCAGCCGCTCGGTCTCCTCGGCGGCCTCGCGGCGGATCCGCGCGGCCTCCTCACGGGCGTCGCTGAGCGCCTGCTCGGCGGCGGCGAGCCGGCCCTCGGCCTCGGTGTGCAGCCGGGACAGTTCCTCGGCGGCCTCGGTGCGGCGGGTCTCTATGGCCCGCTCGGTCTCCTCGTGCAGCTCCCGGGCGGCGCGCTCGGCGTCGGCCTTGATCGCCTCGGACTGCTCGACGACCTCCTCGCGGTGCCGCTCGGCCTCCTGGCGGGTGCGCTGGAGCGTCTCCTCGGCCTGCCGGCGCAGTGTGGTCGCCCGCTCGATGGCCTCGGTGCGGACCTTCTCGCTGTCCGTGGTGGCCTTCTGGCGCAGTTCGTCGGCGTCGGCCTTCGCCTTGGAGAGCAGCTCCTCGGCGGTCTTGGCGGCCTCCTCGATCTGCGCCACGGCCTCCTTGCGGGCCTCCGCGCGGATCTTCTCGCCCTCGGCGACCGCGTCGGAACGCAGCTGCTCGGCCTCGCCGCGCAGCCGGCGGGCCTCCTCCTGGAGCTCGACCGTCTTGGCCCGGTACTCCTTGGTGTCGTCCTTCGCCGCGCCCTTGAGCTGCTCGGCGATGTCATGCGCCTCGGCACGCAGCCGGTCCGCCTCGGCCTCGGCCTCGCTGCGGATCCGCTCGGCCTCCTCGGCGGCGGCCTTGGTGGTGTTCTTGGCGTCCTCGGACGCCTTGTTGAGCACGTCCTCGGCGGTCTTGGCCGCCTTGGACAGCTGGGTCGCGCTCTCCTCGGCGGTGAGCGTGCGGGCCTTCTCGGCGGCCTCGGTGAGCAGCTTCTCCGCCTCGGACCGCGCGTCCGCGACGATCTGCTCGGCGGACTCCCGGGTGGACTCGGCCTCCTTGGTGGCCTCGCTGACCAGCCGGGCGACCTGCTCCTTGGCCGTACGCGTGCGCTGCTCGTTGGTCGACTCGGCGCTGGAGAGCGCCTTCTCGGCGGCCGCCTTGGCCTCGGTGACCAGCTTCTCGGCCTCGGTCTGAGCCTTGCGCAGCGCCTCCTCGGCCTCCGTCATGCGCTGCTCGGCGGCCCGGCTGAGTTCGGTGGCCTGGCGGCGCGCGGTCTCCGACTCCGAGGTCGTGGAGGTGCGCAGCTTCTCGGCGTGGTCGGTGGCCTCCTGGGCCTGGGTGGAGGCGGCGTTCAGCAGCCGCTCGGCGTCCGCGCGGGCACGGCGCAGCAGCTGCTCGGCCTCGGCGCGGGCCGACTCGGCCTCGCTCTGGAGCCGCGAGCGGGCCTCGGAGGCGACCCGCTCGGCCTCCGCGCGGGCCGCGGCCAGCGCCTGCTCGGCCTCGGCGCGGGACTCGTCGAGGAGCCGGCGGGCCTGCTGCTCGGTACGGGCGCGCAGCTGCTCCGCCCAGGCCACGTTCTCGTTGACGTGCGACTCGACGGTCTGCCGGCGCTCGGCCAGCTCCTGGTCGAGCTGCTGACGGCGGGTGACCGCCTCCTGGTGCAGCTCCGCCTGGAGGCGCGCGGCCTGCTCGGCGTGCTCCTGGAGGATCCGCTGGGTCTGCGACCGGGCCTGGCTGAGCTCGCGCTCGGCCTCCTGGCGCAGCTGGTCGGCCTGGACCTGCGCGTTCCGCAGCAACTGCTCGGCCTGGTAGCCGATGTCACCGCCGTCGAAAGCGGGCCGGGACATGATGGTGCGCCGCGCCTCGTGCAACTTGGCGCGCAGCACCTCGACCTGGTAGCCGAGGTCCTCGGCGTGCTGAATCGCCTTTTCCCGCTCGGTCTTCAGCCGCTTCATCTCGGCTTCGAAACGAGTGAGGTGGTCGACGTCAGCCGCCGGTTCCCGCTCCTGGCTCTCGTAGCCCCGCACTGCGCGGTCCCATCCGTCCCCTGGTCGCAAGTCTCTCCAACGAGCTCCGTCCAACCGCCGAACGGGGCCCCCGGGGAATGGTGTCAGATCAATGGCGGAGCACGGGCTGCCGCCCCGACGCTCGTCCCCCGAAACCCGGACCCCGGCCGGGTCCCGCCGCCATGGCAGGACCCCGGTCGCCCTGGTTGAGAGCGGCGACCGCCCCCAACCCTACCGGCCCATATGTACGGGGGTCAGTGCTCAGGTGACTCAACAGGCGCCGAAGTGACCAGTTCTGTCAGTACGCCATGGCAATCCTTGGGGTGCAGGAAGGTGATCCGTGACCCCATGGAGCCGCGCCGAGGCTCTTCGTACAGCACGCGTACGCCCTTGTCCTTGATGCCGGCGGCGTCGCCGTCCACATCCGCCGTACCGAAAGCGATGTGGTGGACACCCTCGCCGTTCTTGTCGAGCCACTTGGCGACGGTCGAATCCGGCCGGGTCGGCTCCAGAAGCTGCAGGTAGGAGGCCCCGCCGTCGGACGTCTCGTTGATCTTGAGCATGGCCTCGCGCACGCCCTGCTCCTCGTTGACCTCGGAGTGGAACACCTCGAAGCCGTACGTGGCCCGGTAGAACTCGACTGTCTTGTCGAGGTCGAAGCAGGCGATCCCGATGTGGTCGATTCGCGTCAGCATGGAACTCAGTGCAGCGCTCCTACGATGGTTACGCAACGTGCGCGCGATCACACCGACGGCCCGGTGACGGCACGGAGTGCCACTCAGTACATTCGAAGTAAACCCTCGTTCACTCCTCGGCCTGTGCAGGCCGGTAAGGGGATCGCAGCTCATGACTGGATCGAACAGCACGACCTCCGTGATCGTCGCGGGCGCGCGGACGCCCATGGGACGGTTGCTGGGCTCGCTGAAGTCCTTCTCCGGGGCCGACCTCGGCGGCTTCGCGATCAAGGCCGCCCTCGACCGTGCGGGGATCGGTGGCGACCAGGTGCAGTACGTCATCATGGGCCAGGTGCTCCAGGCCGGGGCGGGGCAGATCCCGGCCCGTCAGGCCGCCGTCAAGGCCGGCATCCCGATGAACGTCCCGGCGCTCACCATCAACAAGGTGTGTCTGTCCGGCCTCGACGCCATCGCCCTGGCCGACCAGCTGATCCGCGCGGGCGAGTTCGACATCGTCGTCGCCGGCGGCCAGGAGTCCATGACCAACGCCCCCCACCTGCTGCCGAAGTCCCGCGAGGGCTTCAAGTACGGCGCCATCGAGATGCTCGACGCCATGGCCCACGACGGCCTCACCGACGCCTTCGAGAACATCGCCATGGGCGAGTCGACCGAGAAGCACAACACGCGCCTCGGGATCGACCGCGCGCGGCAGGACGAGATCGCCGCCCTGTCCCACCAGCGGGCCGCCGCCGCCCAGAAGAACGGCCTGTTCGAGGCCGAGATCACCCCGGTGGAGATCCCGCAGCGCAAGGGCGAGCCCGTCGTCTTCAGCCAGGACGAGGGCATCCGCGCCGAGACCACGGCCGAGTCCCTGGGCAGGCTGCGCCCGGCGTTCACCAAGGACGGCACCATCACCGCGGGTTCCTCGTCCCAGATCTCCGACGGCGCCGCCGCCGTCGTCGTGATGAGCAAGGCCAAGGCGCAGGAGCTGGGCCTGGACTGGATCGCCGAGATCGGCGCCCACGGCAATGTGGCCGGACCGGACAACTCCCTCCAGTCCCAGCCGTCGAACGCCATCCTGCACGCCCTGAAGAAGGAGGGCCTGGACGTCTCCGACCTCGACCTGATCGAGATCAACGAGGCCTTCGCGGCGGTCGCGGTCCAGTCCATGAAGGACCTCGCGGTGTCCCCGGAAAGGGTGAACGTCAACGGCGGTGCCATCGCCCTGGGCCACCCCATCGGCATGTCCGGCGCCCGGCTCGTCCTGCACCTGGCGCTGGAGCTGAAGCGGCGCGGCGGCGGCGTCGGCGCGGCTGCCCTGTGCGGGGGCGGCGGCCAGGGTGACGCGCTGATCGTGCGGGTACCCAAGGCCTGAGCACGTCGTACGCGGGCCGTCGGCCTTCGGCAGGTCCTTCGGCCTTCGGTACGCCCTTCTCGGAACGGGAGCTGTGATGCAGGACGTCTCCACACTGGTCGCCCAGGCCAGGGAGGGCCGGCCGCGTGCCGTGGCCCGGCTGATCTCCCTGGTGGAGGGGGCGTCCCCGCAGCTGCGGGAGGTCATGGCGGCCCTGGCACCGCTCACGGGCAACGCCTACGTCGTGGGCCTGACCGGATCACCGGGCGTGGGCAAGTCGACGTCCACCTCCGCCCTGGTGACCGCGTACCGCAGGCAGGGCAGGAGGGTCGGCGTCCTGGCCGTCGACCCCTCGTCCCCCTTCTCCGGGGGCGCCCTGCTCGGCGACCGCGTCCGGATGTCGGAGCACGCCTCCGACCCCGGCGTCTACATCCGCTCCATGGCCACCCGCGGCCATCTGGGGGGCCTCGCCTGGGCGGCCCCGCAGGCCATCCGCGTCCTGGACGCGGCCGGCTGCGACGTGATCCTGGTCGAGACGGTCGGCGTCGGCCAGTCGGAGGTGGAGATCGCCTCCCAGGCGGACACCAGCGTCGTCCTCCTCGCCCCCGGCATGGGCGACGGCATCCAGGCCGCCAAGGCCGGGATCCTGGAGATCGGCGACGTCTACGTCGTCAACAAGGCCGACCGCGACGGCGCCGACGCCACCGCCCGCGAGCTGAACCACATGCTCGGCCTCGGCGAGTCCCGCGGCCCCGGCGACTGGCGGCCCCCCATCGTCAAGACGGTCGCCGCGCGCGGCGAAGGCATCGAAGAGGTCGTGGAAGCCCTGGAGAAACACCGGGCGTGGATGGAGGAGCGGGGCGTCCTCGCCGAGCGCCGCCGCGCCCGGGCCGCCCACGAGGTCGAGACCATCGCCGTCACCGCCCTGCGCGAACGCATCGCCGACCTCCACGGCGACCGCCGCCTCAGCGCCCTGGCCGACCGGATCGTGACGGGGGAGCTGGATCCCTACCGGGCGGCGGACGAGCTGGTGGCGGGGCTGACTGCATAGACCGACGCCGGGCGGGCCGTGTCCTCGGCCCACCCGGCGTCCGGAGAGAGGTCCCCCGGGAACCTCACCGCGTCCGACCTCCGACGTCAGTCGTCGTTGGAGTCGTCGGCGTCGTCAGCCGTGTCCGCGGTGACCTTCCCGGTGGTCAGGTCGACCGTCCAGTCCTGCTCAGCCTTGCCGGCGGCGTGCGTCTCCACGTCCCAGCCCTTGTCCCGGCCGTCGTCGTCCAGGTCCACGGACGTCACCGTGCCCTTGCCCGCGGCGGCCTTCGCGGCCTCCTGGGCCGTCACCGAGGACCCCTTCAGCGCGGCCCGCACCTCGGCGGTGTCGTCCTCACGCTCGGTGTGCGATCCGAGGACCTTCCCGTTCGCGGGGTCGATGCGCACGCTGTGCCAGGTGCTGCCGCTGCCGAGCACGTCGACCTCCCAGGCGGCCGGTCCGCGGTCGTCGCCGTCCTGGTCGTCGTAGTCGGCGGAGACGGCCGTACCCGGCGTGTGCTTCAGCGCGGCGGCGATGGCGTCCGCCGCGGTGACCTTCGCGGAGCCCGAGGCGGCCGAGTCGTCGCGGTCGTCCCGGCCGTCGTCGCGGTCGTCGTCCTTCCCGTCCACGTCGTCCCGGTCGTCGTCCTGGGCCTGGGCGCCCGTCACCTTCATGTCCGCGGCCCGCGGCGCGGTCCCCTCGCTGTCACCCGACACCGCGAGAGCCGTGGCGGTCCCGCCCCCGATCAGGGCGGCGGCGGTGACGGCGGCGATCACGATGTTGCGCTTCATGGGGATTCCTCCAAAGTGTTGGTGCTTCGATCGCTTCGTTCGCTTTCGACGTTCACCAACTTCGCCGACCGACGCTGAGAGGAACCTGAAGCCCCCTGAAGCGATCTTCAGGTTCTCTTTGCGAACCTTTACGCATGCGCCTGTTGATCGTGGAGGACGAGAAGCGGCTGGCCCTGTCGCTCGCCAAGGGACTGACCGCGGAGGGGTACGCCGTGGACGTCGTCCACGACGGCCGTGAAGGCCTGCACCAGGCCTCGGAGGGGACCTACGACCTGGTCATCCTCGACATCATGCTGCCCGGCCTCAACGGCTACCGGGTCTGCGCCGCCCTGCGCGCCGCCGGCCACGAGGTGCCGATCCTGATGCTCACCGCCAAGGACGGCGAGTACGACGAGGCGGAGGGCCTGGACACGGGCGCCGACGACTACCTGACCAAACCGTTCTCCTACGTCGTCCTGGTCGCCCGGATCAAGGCGCTGCTGCGCCGCCGCGGCCAGGGCCCCGGGGCCTCGCCCGTGCACATCCACGGAGACCTGAAGGTCGACACCGCGGCCCGGCGCGTCTTCCTCGGCGAGGACGAGATCACCCTGACCGCCAAGGAGTTCTCCGTCCTGGAGCAGCTCGTGCTGCGGGCCGGAGAGGTGGTGTCCAAGTCCCAGATGCTGGAGCACGTCTGGGACTTCGCCTACGAAGGCGACCCGAACATCGTCGAGGTGTACATCAGCACCCTGCGCCGCAAGCTGCGCCCCGCGCTCATCCGCACGGTCCGGGGCGCCGGTTACCGGCTGGACACGGACCGATGAGACGTCTGTTCGGCTCGGTCCGCGCCCGGGCGACCCTCGCCGCCACGCTCGTCGTCGCCGTGGCGCTGGTCGCCGCCGGGGCCGCCGTCCTGCTGTCCCTGCGGTCGAACCTGATCGGCCAGGCGGCCACCCAGGCCGAGCGCACCGCGCGGTCGGTCGCCACGGACCTGTCCATCGGGACGACGACCGGAAAGCTAGACCTGGACGAGGACGAGGAACCGGTCCAGGTCGTCGACGACAACGGCACGCTCCTGGCGGCCACCAAGGACCTCCAGCACATCAGCGGCACGGCCACCGGCGCCGTGAAGCCGAAGCCCGCGAAGACCCCCGCGCCCGGCGCCACCACGCCCCCCGCTAACCCCGCGACCGCCGACGACAGCGACGACGACCCGGACGACGCCCAGGAGTCCGATGGCGGGGAGGATTCGCTCGACGCCGGCGAGATCGACGACAGGACCACCTTCAGCAACGGCTCGGCGAGCATCGACAAGGAGACCAGCGACTACCGCTTCGCCGCCGTCAAGGTGGAGACCAAGACCCAGGGCACGCTCACCGTCTATGCCGGCGCCCCCCTCTCCGCCGAACAGAGCGCCGTACGCACCGCGCTGAGCGTCATGCTGATCGGCTTCCCGCTGCTGCTCGCGGTCGTCGCGGCGGTGACCTGGCTGGTCACCCGGCGTGCCCTGGGCCCGGTCGAGGGCATCCGCGGCGAGATGGCCGCGATCACCGCCTCCGAGGACCTCGCCCGCCGGGTGCCGGTGCCGGACACCCACGACGAGGTGGCCCGTCTCGCCCGCACCACCAACGAGACGCTGGCCGCGCTGGAGACCTCCGTGGAACGCCAGCGACGTTTCGTCGCCGACGCCTCCCACGAACTGCGCAGCCCCATCGCCTCGCTGCGCACCCAGCTCGAAGTGGGCGCCGCGCACCCGGAGTTGCTGGATGTGGAGGGGGCCGTCGAGGACACCGTACGACTTCAGCGCCTCGCCGCCGATCTGCTGCTGCTCGCCCGGCTGGACGCGGGGGAGCGGCCCGTCGCGGACGCCCGGTTCGACCTCGCCGCCCTGGCCCGCGAGGAGGCCGAGGGACGGGACGGGGTGACGGTGGAGGCACCGCAGGCGGCGCGGGTGGCCGGGTCGCGGGGGCAGGTGGCGCGGGTGCTCGCCAACCTGCTGGACAACGCGCGGCGGCACACCCGGTCCACGGTCGCGCTGACCGTGCGGTGCGAGGGGGAGTGGGCCGTGGCGGGGGTCGCCGACGACGGGGACGGGGTGCCCGCGGGCGACCGGGAGCGGATCTTCGAACGGTTCGTACGGCTCGACGAGGCGCGGGCACGCGACGACGGCGGCGCCGGGCTCGGCCTCGCCATCGCCCGGGACGTCGCCGTACGGCACGGCGGCACGCTCACGGTCCGGGACGCACCGGCAGGCGGGGCTCTGTTCGAACTCCGCCTGCCGCTCGCCCGGTCGGGTGGGAGCGGGGCCTGAGGTGGGCTACGGACGCGGGGTCACGGGCGGCCCCGCTGGCTCCTCAGGTGTTCCGCGATCGGCTTGAGGCCCTTGTCGAGTTCCGCCATGGCATCGGGGTCCAGCAGGTCGATGAAGTGCCGCCGCACAGACGCCACATGATGAGGCGCGACCTTCTTCATCGTCTCCATGCCGTGCTCGGTGAGGACCGCGTACAGACCGCGCCGGTCCGACTCGCAGTTCTCGCGGCGCACGAGGTCCGCGTTCTCCATGCGGGTGATCTGGTGGGAGAGGCGGCTCTTGGACTGGAGGGTGGCGGACGCGAGGTCGCTCATCCGCATCCGTACGCCCTCCGACTCGGAGAGGTTCACCAGGATCTCGTAGTCGTTCATTGTCAGGCCGAACGGCTGCAAGTCCTTTTCGAGCTGGTACGTCAGCAGCCTGTTGACCTCCAGGTGGGTGCGCCAGGCGCACTGCTCCGCATCGGTCAGCCAGCGGGTGGCCGTTTCGGTCTCCATGAATGAAGTCTACCTAAAAGGTTGAAAGGCGAACTAGTGAGGGTGGGTATGGCGACGGCGCGCACACGTTCGACGTCACACTCCGCAGACTACCGCTCACAGCCCGAAGCGACGCTGGAGGTCCCCCAGCTGTCCGGGAAGACGCGGTGCGCCCGGCTGCTGTGAGCCACCCGGTGGCACCCCGTGCCCGCCGGGTACTCCGGCCTGCTGCGGAACCGCCCCCGTGGCCTGCTCGGCCATGAGAGCTTCGGAGGACTGGAGCAGTACCGTGCCCGCCCCGACGAACTCGAACTGGTGCTCCTCGCCGGAGGCTCCGCCGAGGCCCGTCATCGCACGTAGGCCGCCCATCAGGCCGGTCATGTAACCGTGGTCGTAGTGATGGCACGGCGAGGGGCAGTCCGCCCAGCCGACGAGCGCCTGCGGGTCCACCCGGATCGGCGGTTCCATGAACACCACCGGGCCGTTGGAGGCGGCCACGAACTTTCCGCTTCCGATGAGTGTCAGAAAACCCGGCACGATCGACTGCTTGAGGGCCAGAGTTGGCTGAAAAGCGAGCAGATTGCCGGAGCGAATGGTCAGATTGCCGTCTTCCAGGTCGTACGAGTTCACGTCGAAGGCCCGGTCGGCGAGGAGCATCTTGCCCGAGCCCTCCGCCACGACCCAGTCGCTCGCGTGCAGAGGTGAATGGAAGGACGTGCGGACCAGACGGTCGAGGCGGCCGTGCCCGATGCCGTTGAAGTCCATCTGGCCGTAGTAGGCGATCATCTTCCCCTTCTGCAGGAACCACTGGCTCCCCTTGAGCTCCACGCAGAAGGTGTAGTTGTTGACGTTGTCGTCGGACGGCAGCGTCATCGGGTCGAACACGGTCGGACCGGCCGGGGTGCCGTGGGGCATTCCGGGGGGTGTTCCGTGAGGTGATCCGTGGGGCATTCCGTAGGGGGTGCTCACAGCTTCTCCTCCGACGCCTGGACGTACACCGCGCCATGTCCGCTGAGCTCCAGCTGGAAGGCCTCGCCGGAGCCGCGGCCCACCATGTCCCGCCAGCCCAGCGCGGTGGACAGTTTGTTGCGGACGTCGCCGTGGTGGGCGACGTAGGCCTGGGGGTCGACATGGACCGGGCGCTGCGGAGTGATGGGGACCTCGATGACGCCGCCGTGCGCCATGACCGCCACCGAGCCGTGGCCCTTGAGCGTGGTGGTGAACAGGCCCTGACCGCTGATCTGTCCGCGCACCATGCCCATGACGCCGCCCTGGGAACCCATGAACATGGTGCCCTGCTGGAGCGTGCCCTCGAAGGCGAGCAGGCGGTCCGCCTCCACGTAGAGGGTGTCGCCCGTCATGTTGATCACCTGGACGTGGTGGCCGCCGTGCCCGAACAGGATCGTGCCGCTGCCCTCGACGGTCATCAGCGGGGTGTCCTCGTTGGCCACCCGGCGGCCGATCATCGACGTGATCCCGCCCTGGCCGCCCTGGATGTTGGGCGTGAACGACACCTCGCCCTTGTACGCGAGCATCGCGCCGCGCTGGCTGAACAGCCGCTGGCCCGGCATCACCGTCGCCTCGACCATCTTCGAGTTGATCTCACGGAACGCCATGTCAGACCTCCCCCGCGATCGTGTTCCGCTCGCTCGGCTGGACGTAGACCAGGCCGTCGCCCTCGAAGCGGATCTGGAAGGCCTCGCCGCCGCCCTCGCCCATGAACGTGCGGAAGGTCACACCGGACTGGAAGGACTGGCTCAGGTTTCCCTGGTGGGCGATGTACGCGCCCGGGTCGACGGTGAGGGGGTACTGCCGGCTCACCCGCAGGACCACCGCCGGGCCGTCCGACATGATCGCGGCCTGGCCGTGGCCCTCGATCGTCGTCGTGAACAGACCGTTGCCCTGTGACGCCCCGCGCAGGCCGGTGAACGACGTGCCGGTGCGGAGCCCGGAGTCCGTGGCGAGCAGGTTGCTCGACTCCACGAACAGCTTGTCCCCCTGGAGGCTCACGAGGTTGATCTCCGAGGCGCGGTCGGCGAACCAGCACGTCCCGTGCCCCTTCACCTCCATCAGCGTCATCTGCTCACCGGTGATCCGCCGGGTGACCATCCCGCGGATGCCCTCGCCGCCGCCGCTGAGCTTCTTGAAGTCCATCTGTCCGTCGTACGCGACCATCGAGCCGTTCTTCGCCTTCACGGCGTCCCCGGTCATCTCGACGGCCAGCACCTTGCTGCCTTGAAGTCGGAACATCGCCACGGAGTGAAGGTAGCTCGCGGGCGGGCCCCACGGACAGGGCCTACGGGTGGAGACCTACCCTGAGCAGGCCCCTAGGGGGTGGCGGTTGTGGGCGTCTGATGCCTGCGGCGCGCTGTGCGGGTCCGGTGGGGGCGTGTGTAGCGCCTTGTGTCCGGTGGGTGGGTCGGGGCCGGGTCGGGGGGTGTCCGTCCTCGGTCCGGCGGTGCTGTGTCTTCTAGCTGTGCTGCGTGTTGGACGCCGGCCGCTGCGGGCGGACACCCCCCGCCCCGTCCCCTTACCGCCGTGGGCGGCCACAGCGCCTACGGCCCGGGGGCGCCTCATGCCTGACGGCGACTGCCGCTTTTCAGGGGCGCGGGGAACTGCGCGACCAGCCACAACGAACCCGCACCCGCCATACGACCGAACAAGGCACCCCAGAAGGCGAAACCCGCACAGCCGGCCCTACGGCGACTGCGGACGCCTTCTTTTAGGGGCGCGGGGAACTGCGCGACCAGCCACGACGGACCCGCAGCCAACACACAACCTCACACCGCACCCCGCGAAGCGAACCGCACCCCCCGGCCTGTGATCGCTCCCGCGTTTGTCACAATGGGCGAACGCTTGTGCGTTCGTTCACAAAACGGCCGATGTCGTCGCAACTCCCACCGAAGGTGACCCGTGGACCTCAAGACAGCCTCCGCCATCCGTCGTCTCCGTCTCGTCTCGGCGCCCGAGGCGGTTTCCTTCCTGCTCCTGCTGGTCTGCTCGGTGCTGAAGCGGACCACGGACTTCAATGCGGTGCCCGTGATGGGGATGGTCCACGGCGTCCTCTTCATCCTGTACGTGATCTTCTGGGCCGACGCCTGGAACCGTACGAAGTGGTCCCTGAAGACCGCGGCCCTCTACTTCGTGCTCTCGGTGCTGCCCACCGGCGGGTTCTTCGCGGAGCGCAAGCTCAAGCGGGAGGCCGAGGACGCGGTCATCGCCTCTCGGGCCCGCAAGGAAGGGACCGTGAGCGCGTGATCGTCGCCTTCTCCGTGACGCCGCTGGGCGTGGGCGAGGACGTGGGGGAGTACGTCGCCGACGCCGTCCGGATCGTGCGTGAGTCCGGTCTGCCGAACCGCACCGACGCGATGTTCACCTCGATCGAGGGCGAGTGGGACGAGGTCATGGACGTCGTCAGGCGTGCCGTCGCCGCCGTGGAGGCGCGGGCGCCGCGTGTCTCGCTGGTCCTGAAGGCGGACATCCGTCCCGGAGTGACCGATGGGCTCACCTCGAAGGTGGAGACGGTGGAGCGGCATCTCGCGCAGTAGCGGTAGCAGTAGGTACCTGAAGGACGAGAAAACCCCGGCCCGCGCGGGCCGGGGTTTTCTCGTGCCTGCTGTTTGAGCGATCGCTCAAAACCAGGTACCGTCTGGCTCAGGAAGCTTGAGCGATCGCTCAAACAATGAGCCCACCTGGGGGATTCACATGGGTCTCTACATCGAGGCACACATCCGTGCCGATCTCGACGACCTCTGGGCCCGGACGCAGGATCCGTCCCAGCACCAGCGCTGGGACCTCCGATTCACCGAGATCTCCTACCTTCCGCGCGCGGAGGGCGAGCCGCAGCGCTTCCGGTACGCCACCCGCGTCCTGCCCGGCCTCACGGTCGCCGGCACCGGGGTCTCCGCGGGTGAACGGGAGCGCCCCGACGGCACCCGCACCTCGGCCCTGCGCTTCGCCTGCCCGCACCCGCTCTCCCTGCTGGCCGAGGGCAGCGGCTACTGGCGCTACGTCCCCGACGGCGACGGTGTCCGCTTCCTCACCGGCTACGACTACCGCCCCCGCTGGGGCGCCTTCGGCGCGCCGGTCGACCGCCTGCTCTTCCGCCCCCTCATGGGATGGGCCACGGCCTGGTCCTTCGACCGCCTGCGCCTCTGGCTGGAGCAGGGCATCAGCCCCGAGCGGGCCCGCCTGAACTGGCTCATGGAACTGCTGGTCCGGGCCCTGGTCCTCACCGTGTGCGGAGTCGGACTGGCCACGGAGTCGGTCCTCCCCGCCTTCGGCCCGCTCGCCGCGTCGGTGGCGTTCCTCTGGCCGCTCCTCCTGGCGGCCGTGTGCTGCCTGGCCCTCCTCGCGCCGCCGCTGCCCCGTACCCCGGCCGCCCGCCGCTGCCTGCGCCAGCCGCCCACCCCCGTCAGCGCGCCCCGCCTGCTGCGCACCCTGGAGACCCCGCGATGACCTCGATCTTCCGTACCGTCATGGGCGCCGACTTCGACCGTCTCCACCCCCAGTTGCAGCGCCGTTTCTCCGTGGGCCTGGCGAGCGGTGAGGCCTGCACGGGCCGGGGGGTGATGGACCGCGTCTGGCACGGCCCCGCGTTCGTCAAGCCGTTCCTGGCGCTCGGCACGACCCGGAACATCCTGGTCCCGAGAGCCGGCCGGCACGTCCCCTTCACCATCGAGAACGTCCCGTACACGGACACCCACGGCCGTGAGACGGTGACTTTCGTGCGCACCTTCCACCTCCCCGGCCGCCCCCGCCGCTTCGACGCCCAGATGGTGCTGAGCCCCAAGGGCGACCGCGTCCTCGACTACCTCGGCACCCACCAGCACCTCGCCAGCGACCTCCACCTGCGCGCCGAGCCCGACGGCTCGCTGCTCATCCGCTCCGGCGAACACCGCTTCCGGGAGGGACCGGTGGACGTCCGCGTCCCCGACCTGATCGGCGCCGACGCGGAGGTCCGGGAGTCCTACGACGACACGACCGGCCGTTTCCACATCAAGGTGCGCGTGGTCAACAAGTACGTCGGCCCGCTCTTCGGCTACGAGGGCTCGTTCGAGGCGACGTACACCGACATCGCGACCTGCGGCGTACGCCCCGGCCTGCGACCGGTGCGCGAGGAGTCCCGCGCGTGAGCCCCGAGACGGCCAAGTCCCAGGAGACGAAGGCCAAACTCCTGGAGGGAGCCCTGCGCACCCTCACCGAACAGGGCATCGCCAAGACATCGGCCCGCACGGTGGCGGCCACGGCCGGAGTCAACCAGGCGCTGGTCTTCTACCACTTCGGCTCCGTCGACGAACTCCTCGTGGCCGCCTGCCACTACGGCGCCGAGCGCGCGGTCGCGCCGTACCGGGAACGGTTCGCGGAGGTGACCTCGCTGTCCGAACTCCTCACCGTGGGACGGCAGATCCACGAGGAGGAGCGCGCCGGCGGCCATGTCGCCCTCCTCGGCCAGCTGCTGGCCGGTGCCCAGACCCACGACACCCTCGGCCCGGCCACCGCGGCCGGACTCCACCTGTGGATCTCCGAGATCGAGAAGGTCCTCACCCGGGTCCTCGCGGACACCCCCTTCGGCGAGTTCACCGACCCCGCCGGCCTCGCCCGCGCCGTCGCCGCGTCCTTCGTGGGCATCGAGCTCTACGAAGGGGTCGACGCGGCAGGAGCGACGGCCGCCCTGGACGCCCTGGAGCAACTCGGCGCACTCGTCGCCGCGTTGGAGGACCTGGGTCCGGTCGCCCAGCGAGCGGTGCGCCACCATCTCCGCAGGACAGGCCGCCGCTGATCACCCCACCCCGGGAGGACACCATGCCCGCCGACAGCCCGTACGAGATCCTCGACGACCGCTTCCGCACCGAACGGTGCGTGAACGGGGACAGCAGGCTGGAGGTGCTGCACGACGGTTCCCGCTGGGCCGAGGGCCCGCTCTACATCCCCGCCTGGCGTCAGCTGATCTGGAGCGACATCCCCAACGACCGCATCCTGCGCTGGGACGAGGCCACCGGCACGGTCGGCACCTTCCGCACCCCGGCCGGCCACAGCAACGGCAACACCCTCGACCGCCAGGGCCGCCTGGTCACCTGCGAACAGGGCAACCGCCGCGTCACCCGCACCGAGCCCGACGGCAGCATCACCGTCCTCGCCGACCGCTTCAACGGCAAGCGCCTCAACAGCCCCAACGACTCCGCCGTCCGCTCCGACGGCACCGTCTGGTTCTCCGACCCCGACTTCGGCATCCTCACCGACTACGAGGGCCATCGTGCCGACCCCGAGATCGGCGCGTGCAACGTCTACCGGATCGACCCCGTCACCGGCCGGGTCCACCTCGCCGCCGACGGCTTCGACGGGCCCAACGGCGTCATCCTCTCCCCGGACGAGCAGCACCTCTACGTCTCCGACTCCCGCGCCGCCCGCATCCACGTCTTCGCCATCCAGCCGGACGGCACCCTCTCCCACGGCAAGGTCTTCGCCGAGGCCCGCACCGGCGTCCACTTCGACAACATCCGCCTCGACGACGAGGGCCGTCTCTGGGCTGCCGCCCTGGCCGACGGCATCCACTGCTACGCCCCCGACGGCACGCTCCTCGGCCGCGTCCGCGTCCCCGAGCCCGTCTCCAACCTCACCTTCGGCGGCCCCAAGAACAACCGC
This sequence comes from Streptomyces lincolnensis, assembly GCF_001685355.1. GTDB lineage: Bacteria > Actinomycetota > Actinomycetes > Streptomycetales > Streptomycetaceae > Streptomyces > Streptomyces lincolnensis. Next base: position 6,885,915 of record NZ_CP016438.1, read on the forward strand.
CTCTTCATCACCGCGACGACCTCCCTGTATTCCCTCCTCATGTCCGTGACCGGGGTCCCACGCGGGTTCGCTTCGCGGGGTGCGGTGTGAGGTTGTGTGTTGTCTGCGGGTGGGTGGGGGCTGGTCGCGCAGTTCCCCGCGCCCCTAAAAGAGGGCGTCCGCAGTTGCCGTAGGGGTGGATGTGCGGGTTTCGCCTTCTGGGGTGTCTTGTTCGGTCGTATGGCGGGTGCGGGTTCGTTGTGGCTGGTCGCGCAGTTCCCCGCGCCCCTGGAAAGCGGAAGTCGCCGTCAGGCATGAGGCGCCCCCGGGCCGTAGGCGCTGTGGCCGCCCACGGCGGTAAGGGGACGGGGCGGGGGGTGTCCGCCCGCAGCGTCCGGCGTCCAACACGCAGCACCTCCAGGCCCGACAGCACCGCCGGACCGAGGACGGAGACCCCCCGACCCGGCCCCGACCCACAACACGACAGTGGGCGCTACAGAAACCCCCACCGGACCCGCACAGCGCGCCGCAGGCGTCAGACGCCCACAACCGCCGGAGGCAACCCGCCTGGACGCCCCCAGTTCGACACGCCCGAAAAACTCCACTTTTGTGTGGGTAGAGGCTCGTTCGATCACTGGAGGGCGCTGTGCGGCCGGAGGGCTACGACTACGACACCTACAGCCGACTCGCGGGACCCCTCACGGAGCCGTCCCGCGAGGCCGCTCACCAGGTGCAGTACACCTCGCTCCTCGCGCGCGAGCCCCGCCGAATACGAGCCGTCCTGCTGATGACCCTCGCGCCAATCCTCACCGGCGCCCTGCTGGTCTACCTCGTCTGGCCCACCCACTGGGTGGAACGCGAGGGCGCCGACGCCTGGATGGTGCGCCTCGACATCGTGATGCTGATATCCATCGGGCTCATCGAACTGTTCATGGTCGTCAACGTCGCCTCCGTCGCCCACGCCACCCTCGTGGCCCGGGACCCCGTCCCCGTCACCCCCGAGCCCGGCACCCGAGTCGCCTTCCTCACCACGTACGTCCCGGGCAAGGAACCCCTGGACATGGTCCGCGCCACCCTCGAAGGCGCCACGAGGATCACCCACACAGGACGACTCGACGTCTGGCTCCTCGACGAGGGCGACGACGAACAGGCCAAGGCCCTCTGCGCGGAGCTGGGCGTGCGCCACTTCACCCGCCACGGCGTCCCGGAGTGGAACAGGACCAAGGGCGTCCACAAGGCCCGCACCAAGCACGGCAACTACAACGCCTGGATCGCGATGCACGGCGACGCGTACGAGTTCTTCGCCTCCGTGGACACCGACCACGTCCCGCTCCCCAACTTCCTGGAGCGGATGATGGGTTACTTCCGCGACCCGGACGTCGCCTTCGTCGTGGGCCCCCAGGTCTACGGCAACTACCACAACCCCGTCACCAAGGCGGCGGAGTCGCAGCAGTTCCTCTTCCACGCGCTCATCCAGCGCGCCGGCAACCGCTACCGCGCCCCCATGTTCGTCGGCACCAACAACGTCGTACGCATCGAGGCCGTCAAGCAGATCGGCGGACTCTACGACTCGATCACCGAGGACATGGCCACCGGCTTCGAGCTCCACCGGCACCGCAACCCGAGGACGAGGAACCACTGGCGCTCGGTCTACACGCCCGACGTTCTCGCCGTGGGGGAGGGCCCGGCCTCCTGGACGGACTTCTTCACCCAGCAGCTGCGCTGGTCGAGGGGCACCTACGAGACGCTGTTCAAGCAGTACTGGAAGGCGCCGTTCACGATGCCTCCCGGCCGCCTCTTCTCGTACACGCTCATGCTCGTCTACTACCCGATGACGGCGGTCAACTGGCTGCTCGGCATCCTGAGCTGCTTCCTCTTCCTCTGGTTCGGTGCCTCCGGCACCCAGGTCGCCGCCTCCGTCTGGCTGATGCTGTACAGCGACGCGGCGGCCCTCCAGATCGGCCTCTACCTCTGGAACCGCCGCCACAACGTCTCCCCGCACGAACCGGAGGGGTCGGGCGGCCTCGCCGGCATGGCGATGTCGGCGCTCTCGGCCCCCATCTATCTGAAGTCCCTCGGCGAGGCCCTCGTCCGCCGCCCCAGCCGCTTCGTCGTCACCCCCAAGGGTGGCGACACGAGCCCGGACCGGCTGCTCACCTTCCGGATCCATCTCTTCTGGGCGGCTCTCCTCGCGACCTCGCTCGCCGCCTCGGTCGTCCTCGACCACACGCATGTGGCCATGCGCACCTGGGCGGTCCTGGCGATGGCGATCTCCCTGGCGCCGGTCGCGGTGTGGTCCGCCACGCAGCTCAAGGAGCGCAGGGAACGGCAGACCCTCCACGCCCCCGCACGGACCACCGTCGACGGCGCCGAGCCCGCCCTCGCCACCACGGGAGCGTCCTCGTCCGTCTCCGGCACCACGACAGGAGGCAACTAGGCCATGGCCTACCAGCCGTCGCGAAAGACCAAGAAGACCGTCCTGGGCATCGGGGGCGTGGCGATCCTGGCCGGCCTGAACGCCCCGGCCGCGCTGGACTTCGCGGGCGAGAAGTACCACGAGTACAAGATCGCCCAGCCGGAGTACAAGGCCCGGTACGGCAGTTGGACCCAGGTCGGCATCCCGGAGGAGTACCGCACCAACGCCATCCACGCGGCGCTCCTGCACACCGGCAAGGTGCTCATCGTCGCCGGGTCGGGCAACGAGCAGAAGAAGTTCGACGAGGGGTCCTTCGACACCGTCCTGTGGGATCCGAAGGCGAACACCTTCAAGAAGATCCCCACCCCGGACGACTTCTTCTGCTCGGGCCACGCCCAACTCCCCGACGGGCGCCTCCTCGTGGCCGGCGGCACCGCCCGCTACGAGCTTCTGGACGGCGAGGTGGAACGGGCCGGCGGCGGGATGCGGGTGAAGAACGAGAACCCCGACAGGCCGGTGTTCCTGAAGAAGGGCACCCGCTTCCGCTCGCCCGCCGGCGTCGAGTACGTCACCCGGTTCGACGTCACGGTCCCCAAGGCCAAGCGCTCCTTCCAGGTCACCTACAACAAGCGGGGCGTCATGCAGCCCTGGCGGACGAAGGTCACCGCGAGCGAGGCCCGGGTCTTCGTCGAGGCCACCGAGGCGGGCCCGATGTCGGTCACCGAGAAGCAGGCCCAGTACGAGATCGTGGGGCTGAAGGGCAGGGACGCGAACAACACGTACGGCCTCAGCGAGCGGATCAGCCTCGACAAGCAGGACTTCCAGGGGATCCGCGCGGCCTACGAGTTCGACCCGGTCGCCGAGCGGTACATCCCCGTCGACCCGATGGACAAGGCGCGCTGGTACCCGACCCTGGTCGGTCTGGAGGACGGCCGTGTCCTCGCCGTCTCCGGCCTCGACGACGTCGGCGCGATCGACCCCGGCGACAACGAGATCTACGACCCGAGAACCAAGAAGTGGTCACCGGGCCCCAAGCGGTACTTCCCGACCTACCCGGCGCTGTTCCTCACCAAGGGAGGCAAGCTCTTCTACCCGGCCTCCAACGCCGGTTACGGCCCGGCCGAGATGGGCCGCGAGCCCGGGTTGTGGGACCTGCGCAGGAACACCTTCCAGAAGGTCCCCGGCCTGCGCGACCCCGACGAGACCGAGACGTCGGCCTCGCTGCTCCTGCCGCCCGCCCAGGACCAGAAGGTGATGATCCTGGGCGGCGGGGGCGTCGGCGAGTCGAAGAAGTCGACACCGCGCACGGCCGTCGTCGACCTGAAGAAGGACAACCCGGTCTTCGAGGACGGCCCCAACCTGCCGCAGGGCACGCGCTACCTGAACAGCGTGATCATGCCGGACGACACGGTGTTCACGGCCAACGGCTCCGAGGACTACCGCGGCCGCAGCGCAAGCAACATCCTCAAGGCGCAGTTCTACGACCCCAAGGACAACGTCTTCCGCGAGGCCGCGGCCCCGAAGGTGGGCCGCAACTACCACTCGGAGGCGCTGCTGCTGCCCGACGGCCGGGTCGCCACCTTCGGTTCGGACCCGCTCTTCGACGACCAGCAGAACACCAAGCTCGGCCACTTCGAGCAGCGCATGGAGATCTTCACCCCGCCCGCCCTGCACAGGAACGGCGCCGACAGGCCCGTACTGAAGGACGGTCCGCGGACGCTCGACGAGCGGCACAGCGTGACCTACCCGACCGGCCACCCGGAGCGGATCGTCAAGGCCCGGCTGATGCGGCCCAGCGCGGTCACGCACACGACCGACGTCGAACAGCGGTCCATCGAGCTCCGGTTGACCAAGGACGCGCGTTCGGTGACGGTCGAGGTGCCGAAGGACCCGACGCTCGTGCCGCCCGGCTGGTACATGCTGTTCGTGACGGACGCGGACGGCACACCGTCCGAGGCCAAGTGGATCCACGTACGCGACTGAACCGGCCTACCGTGCCCCGGTGTTGCGTGCCAGTGCCAGCGCGTACTCCGGCCACCACTGCCCGGCCGCCGGTCCGCCCTCGCAGGTGCCGTCGGACTCGCCGGGGCGCTTGATCCACAGGTAGGCGTCCAGGACGGCCTCGCCGGTGGCGGTGGTCGGCGGGGTGCCCAGGGCCCGGCCCGGCGGGTTGCACCAGACGCCCGGCAGGGGGCCGTTGCCGTTGCGGCTGCTGTCGATGACGAAGTGCTTGCCGCCGAGGTCGCCGGAGAGCTGGAGGCCGTACTGCTTGGTGGCGGCGTTCGTCTGGAAGTTGGAGACGTTGAGCGCGAAGCCGTCGGCGTTCGCGATGCCGGCCCGCTTCAGCGGTTCGACCAGCTTCGAGGATTCCCGGATCCAGGCCGGGTTGCCCGCGTCCAGGTAGACCTTGGTGTTCGGCTGCTGCTTCAGGCGGAGGATCGCCTCGGCGAGCAGCTGCTCGCGTTCGGCCCCGTACTCGGCGGGCGTGCAGCCGTCCACGATGTGCGCGACCGCGTCGGGCTCCAGCACCACCAGGGCCTTGGCCCGGCCGAGGGCGTCCGCGAGCTGCCCGATCCAGGTCCGGTAGGTGTCCGCGTCGGCCGCTCCGCCCGCGGAGTGCTGGCCGCAGTCGCGGTGCGGGATGTTGTAGGCGACGAACACCGCCGTACGGTCCGCGGCCGTGGCCGCCGAGGTGGCCGCCCGTACCGTTGCTGTCGGGTCGATCTCGCCGGCCGGCCACAGCGCGACCGGCTCGTCGGCGATACGGCTGAGCAGTTCGGCGTCCTGGGCGCGGCCCTCCCGCCGCCACATCTGGATCTGCTGGGCCGCGGGGCTCGCCGGATCGACCCAGAAGGGCGAGTCGGCCGCGGGGCTCGCCTGCCGCGAGGCGGCCCCGGCGACGGAGGCCTCGTCGACGTCGGCCGCGGACGAGCAGCCCGCGGCGAGTCCGAGCACCGCGAGGGCCGCGAGGGTGTGGATCAGCCGGGACATGCTGCTCCCTGGAGCGAGGTGACAAGAAGTGACGATTAGTGATCAATCGTGACACAGGTGACGTATGGGTTCTGGAAAAGACATGGCTCCGGCTGCTCGCTCCGGTCGGGGATCCGAAGGGCGAGACGGGGCTGACCACGATGTGACCGGCCGGTAAGGTCGGTGTCGTGCCGAAGCCGCTCAGCCTCCCCTTCGATCCCATCGCCCGCGCCGACGAACTCTGGAAGCAGCGCTGGGGAAACGTCCCGTCGATGGCCGCGATCACCTCGATCATGCGCGCGCACCAGATCCTCCTCGCCGAGGTCGACGCCGTGGTGAAGCCGTACGGCCTGACCTTCGCGCGCTACGAGGCCCTGGTCCTGCTCACTTTCTCCAAGGCCGGTGAGCTGACCATGTCCAAGATCGGCGAGCGGCTGATGGTGCACCCCACGTCCGTGACCAACACCGTGGACCGTCTCGTGAGGTCCGGGCTCGTGGACAAGCGGCCCAACCCCAACGACGGGCGCGGCACGCTCGCCGTCATCACCGACAAGGGCCGTGAGGTCGTCGAGGCCGCCACCCGCGACCTGATGGCGATGGACTTCGGTCTCGGGGTCTACGACGCCGAGGAGTGCGGCGAGATCTTCGCGATGCTCCGGCCGCTGAGGGTGTCCGCGCACGACTTCGACGAGGACTGACCCGGCGGAAGATCGCCCGGAACGCGTGGTTACGCTCGTACGCATGAAAAAGAGCGTGCTGACCCGCTATCGCGTCATGGCCTACGTCACCGGTGTGCTGCTGGTCCTGCTGACCCTGGGCGTGATCGCCAAGTACCTGCTCAAGATGGACGGGGCGGACGACTTCACCCGCGTCGTGGGCATCGCGCACGGCTGGCTGTACGTCGTCTACCTGGTCTTCGCCTTCGACCTGGGCTCCAAGGCGAAGTGGCCGGTCGCCAAGCAGCTGTGGGTGCTGCTGGCGGGCACCATCCCGACGGCCGCCTTCTTCGTCGAGCGCAGGATCAGCCACGAGCTGGAGGGCAAGATCGCCGACGACTCCCCGGCGGTCGCCAAGGCGTAGGGCCTGTCCCCCCCCATCGCCGTATCCCACCGCCGCGCGGATCGTGTGCGGCGGTTCGCCGTCGACATTTACTTGGACGTCCTAGTAAGTTCGATGGTATGGACGCTGACGCCATCGAGGAGGGCCGCCGACGCTGGCAGGCCCGGTACGACGCCTCGCGCAAGCGTGAGGCCGACTTCACCACACTGTCCGGCGATGCCGTGGAACCCGTGTACGGGCCGAGGGCGGGGGACAGGTACGAGGGCTTCGAGCGGATCGGGTGGCCGGGGGAGTACCCCTTCACGCGCGGGCTGTATGCGACCGGCTACCGAGGGCGGACGTGGACCATCCGGCAGTTCGCCGGGTTCGGGAACGCCGGGCAGACCAACGAGCGGTACAAGACGATCCTCGCCAACGGCGGGGGCGGGCTGTCCGTCGCGTTCGACATGCCGACCCTCATGGGGCGGGACTCCGACGACCCCCGGTCGCTCGGTGAGGTCGGGCACTGCGGGGTCGCCATCGACTCGGCCGCCGACATGGAGGTCCTCTTCCAGGACATCCCGCTCGGCGACGTGACGACGTCCATGACCATCAGCGGACCGGCCGTGCCCGTCTTCTGCATGTACCTCGTCGCCGCCGAGCGGCAGGGCGTCGATCCGGCGGTGCTCAACGGCACGCTCCAGACCGACATCTTCAAGGAGTACATCGCGCAGAAGGAGTGGCTCTTCCAGCCCGAGCCGCACCTGCGCCTCATCGGCGACCTGATGGAGTACTGCGCCGCCGGCATCCCCGCCTACAAGCCGCTGTCCGTCTCCGGCTACCACATCCGCGAGGCCGGTTCGACGGCCGCGCAGGAGCTGGCGTACACGCTGGCGGACGGGTTCGGGTACGTGGAACTCGGGCTCAGCCGCGGTCTGGACGTGGACGTGTTCGCGCCCGGGCTGTCCTTCTTCTTCGACGCGCACCTCGACTTCTTCGAGGAGATCGCCAAGTTCCGCGCGGCGCGCAGGATCTGGGCGCGGTGGCTGCGGGACGTGTACGGGGCCCGCAGCGAGAAGGCCCAGTGGCTGCGTTTCCACACCCAGACCGCCGGAGTCTCGCTGACCGCCCAGCAGCCGTACAACAACGTCGTACGGACGGCCGTGGAGGCGCTGGCGGCGGTGCTCGGCGGGACCAACTCGCTGCACACCAACGCCCTGGACGAGACCCTCGCGCTGCCTTCCGAGCGGGCCGCGGAGATCGCGCTGCGCACCCAGCAGGTGCTGATGGAGGAGACCGGCGTCGCCAACGTGGCGGATCCACTGGGCGGTTCGTGGTACGTCGAGCAGCTGACCGACCGGATCGAGGCGGACGCGGAGAGGATCTTCGAGCAGATCCGCGAACGCGGCCTGCGGGCCCACCCCGACGGGCGGCACCCTGTCGGGCCGATCACCTCCGGGATCCTGCGCGGCATCGAGGACGGCTGGTTCACCGGCGAGATCGCCGAGTCCGCCTTCCAGTACCAGCGGGCGCTGGAGAAGGGCGACAAGCGGGTCGTCGGGGTGAACGCCCACACCGGCTCGGTGACCGGCGACCTGGAGATCCTGCGGGTCAGCCACGAGGTGGAGCGGGAGCAGGTGCGCACGCTGGCCGAGCGGCGCGGCCGCCGGGACGGGACGCGGGTCCGCGCCGCCCTGGACGCGATGCTCGCCGCCGCCCGCGACGGCGGCAACATGATCGAACCCATGCTGGACGCGGTCCGCGCGGAGGCGACGCTGGGCGAGATCTGCGGGGTGCTGCGCGACGAGTGGGGGGTGTACACGGAGCCGCCCGGGTTCTGAGGCCCGGACGGCGGACGGCCGTACCCCTCGCCGAAGGGGTACGGCCGTCACCGCTGTGCTCGGGTCACGCGACGCCGTGCGTCCAGCCCGGGTTGCACCAGACCACGTCCTCCTTGCCGCCGCCGCCGTTCCACTCGCCGTAGCACGGGCGGTAGTAGACGGCGGTGCCCTCCGGGATCTGCGTCCCGTAGCCGTAGCTCAGGGTCGTGTTGTAACCACCGTGGTTCCAGAGGTAGTTGGCGGCGTACGTGCAGGAGCCGGACGGGGCGCAGACCTGCGCGATGGCCGAGTGGCCGTCCTCGTCGGAGTCCCGGACGAAGATCTTGTCTCCGTCGTGGTCGAACCAGACGCAGGAACCGCCGGCACACAGCGTCGGGCCGTCCGAGGCCGCCTGCGCCGAGGAGCTGAGGCCGAGCATGAGGCCGAAGGCCGCGAGCAGCACACCGACCGTGGAAAGGATTCGTCTCATCGTTCTCCCTCTCTGAGGCGGGCCGGGCCGAGGTCCGGAGCATGACGCCTCCTCAGAAAGAGGTGCGTTGCAGCGCGTTGCCTGTCCCCCCACGCCTTTGGCATGTAGGGGAAATGTAAGGGCGAAGGGCGATCTTGTGAAGTGGTTAAGTGCTCAAGTGGTTGCGGTGAGGCCCTGCAACAGCAGCCGGGTGAACCCGCGGACCCACACCTCGTCCGCCGGGCGGGCGCTGACCAGGGTGCGGTGGACCACCGTGCCCGCGACCATGTCGAAGATGAGATCCACCGTGCGGGCCGTCTCCTCGGGGTCCGCGGGGGGCAGCTCGCCGCGTGCCTGGGCGCGTGCCCGGCCCTCCAGGACCAGACGCTTCTGGCGGTCGACGATGGAGGCGCGGATGCGCTCGCGCAGCGCGTCGTCCCGGACCGACTCCGCGACCACCGCCATCAGGCCGCTCTTGGCCTCCGGGCGGGCCAGGATCGCCGCGAACTGGAGGACCACGCCCTCGATGTCGGCGGCCAGGGTGCCGCAGTCGGGGAGCCGCAGTTCGTCGAAGAGCTCCGCCACCGCGTCGACCACCAGCTCGTTCTTGCCCGCCCAGCGGCGGTAGAGGGTCGTCTTCGCCACCCCGGCCCGCGTCGCCACGTCCCCCAGCGTGAGCTTGGACCAGCCCAGCTCCACCAGCGCGTCCCGGGTGGCCGCCAGGATCGCGGCGTCCGCGGTGGCGCTGCGCGGGCGCCCCGAGGCACGCGTGGCGGGAGTGCGGCTTTGCATCCCATGACGATAACGGGCGATTCCTGTGGCGCAGTGAGGGAGATCACCGGGGCCCCCTGTCGCGGAGGCGGCCTGTGCTATTACGCTACGACTCGTAGCGAAACCGCTGGCGTGGGGTGGGGACCCGGCGCCGACCACACGCAAGTCGACCGGCTTTCACGCCGCTTTTCACACACGCGCGGGAACGGGGGAGGATAGACGCATGCAGCCACGGAACATGTCCATGAGCGGAGTCGTCGACCTCGCCGCGGTGAAGGCGGCCCAGGAGGCCAAGGCGAAGGCGGAGCAGGCGCGCGCCGAAGCGGCACGGCAGGGCGGCGGCGCCCCGGGCGCCCTTTCGCCGGCCGATCTCGTCATCGACGTCGATGAGGCGGGGTTCGAGCAGGACGTCCTCCAGCGGTCCGCCGAAGTACCCGTCGTCATCGACTTCTGGGCCGAGTGGTGCCAGCCCTGCAAGCAGCTGAGCCCCGTCCTGGAGAAGCTCGCCGTCGAGTACAACGGGCGCTTCCTCCTCGCCAAGATCGACGTCGACGCCAACCAGATGCTGATGCAGCAGTTCGGGATCCAGGGCATCCCGGCCGTCTTCGCGGTCGTCGCGGGGCAGGCGCTGCCGCTCTTCCAGGGGGCCGCCGGTGAGCAGCAGATCCGGGAGACCCTGGATCAGCTGGTGCAGGTCGCCGAGGAGCGCTTCGGCCTGACCGGTCTGACGGTCGACCCCGACGCGAGCGCGGCCGACCGGTCCGCTCCCGCCGAGCCGGTGGGCCCCCACGACGCGACCCTCGCGGCCGCCGTACAGGCCCTGGACGCCAACGACTTCGGCGGCGCGGTGCGCGCGTACCAGAACGTCCTGGTCGACGACCCGGGCAACACCGAGGCCAAACTGGGCCTCGCCCAGGCCGAGTTGCTCCAGCGGGTGCACGGCGCGGACCCACAGCAGGTGCGCAAGGACGCGGCCGACAGGCCGGGTGACGTACCGGCCCAGATCGCCGCCGCCGAACTGGACCTGGTGGGCGGCCATGTCGAGGACGCCTTCGGGCGGCTCATCGAGACGGTGGGGCGTACGGCGGGCGACGACCGGGACGCGGCGCGCCTGCGGCTGCTGGATCTGTTCGAGGTCGTCGGCCCCGACGACCCCCGGGTGAGTGCCGCGCGCAGGGCCCTCGCGCGCGCTCTGTTCTGAGCGGGGCGGCGGCCCGGTTCTGACCAGTCGCTAAACACGCGGGCATGTGGTGCCCAAGTGAAAGATTTGCCGATCGGATGTCACTGCGGCCGCGCTTTGCCAAAACTTGGCAATCGCGGCCGCTGTTACTAGCAGTAAGTCAGAGGCGTTGATCTGTCGGATTCTGTCCAGCGATCAACTGCTTTGTCCTGCCCCCTGTTGCCACCCTGTGTCGTCGGCCGAGACCGGCGGGTCGTTGTTCGGTTATCCGGCCGTTACTAGTGAGTAACGAAGCCCCTTGTGCGGACGGCGAGAATGCACCACGATCGGCCACGCTCGGTCCATTCCCGTACCCCGGCAGCCGGTTGGGTCGACGGGATTCCCTGGGTCCCCACCGAGTAGAGCCGGCGGCAGTGGCGCCGTCTCTTGGACAGGGGGGTCTTCGCCCACTCGGTGAAGCCTGTCCAGCAAGGTTGTGCGTGATGCGTGTCAGGCGCGACCAGTGGTTGTCGCTCGGGGGTGATCGCCGGTGATTCGGGTGCGGTTCGCGCCACCGAGTACAGGCGCTCTCCTTCCCGAGGACGTAGCACTTCTCCCATCCCTGCCCGGCTGAGCCGTCATGTTCGACAGGGGCAGTCAGGGTCAGGAGATGTACGTCCGAGAAGGAGGAAATATGGAGTCCCAGGTGCGTGGCGGGACCAGATGGAAGCGGTTCGCTGTGGTGATGGTGCCCAGCGTGGCCGCCACGGCTTGTATAGGTCTCGCCCTCGCGAACAACGCCCTCGCGGCGTCGTTCAGCGTGTCGGGACAGTCGTTCAAGGTCACGGCGGACAAGCTCGTCGGTACGGGCTTCTCGCAGTACGGCGCCGTCGACACGGGGTACACCCTCGACGGTAAGAAGACGGCACACCCCGTCGCGGTCTCGGCCTTCAAGCAGGCCCAGATCACGAACATGTGCCAGTCCGTGGTCACCCCGGACATCCCGCTGCTCGGCTCGGTCAGCCTGAAGCTGACCGCGGGCGGCGGCGGTACGCCGGTGGAGGCCGACAACCTCTACATCGACGTCGCCGAGCTCGGCGCCGACGCCACGTTCAAGAACATCAACATCGGCGTGGCGGGCAAGGACATCACCAAGGGTCCTGGCATCCGGAGCGGCGACACCGCGAACCCGTTCGGGTTCTCCCAGGAGGCCGACCTGGCCACCCTGACGAACGTGAAGCAGACGGCGTGGGCCACCACTGCCGGAACCTTCAAGCTCAGCGGTCTCAAGATGTCGCTGTCGAAGGGTGTCAGCGAGTGCTACTGAGCACTCGCTGACGGGCGGGGGAGCCGGTGGCACCCCCGCCCGTCCACTCTCCATCGAGCACCACTACTCACCACAGCAACGCCGTTCCAGGGAGCTGTTTTCCATGAGCGCCGAGACTCCTGCCGCACCCGGCCGTGACGAGCACTACCTCCGGGTATTTCGGCGGAACTTCCGCGCCTGGCGGGGTAGTCGGCCGTTCTGGTCCGGCCTGTTCATCCTGCTTGCCGGATTCCCGATCCTGTACTTCCCGTACGCGAACATCCAGTTCGGTCACCTGACGCTGGCCATGGCCACCACGGCGGGAGCCGGGTCCCTGATCATCGGCGTGCTGCTCTTCGTCCTCGGTCTCAGCCTCTGGTTCCAGAAGCACGTCCGCGTCTTCGCGGGTGTGGCGGCGATCCTGCTGGGCCTGGTGTCGATCCCGGTGTCCAACTTCGGAGGCTTCGTCATCGGCTTCATGCTCGCCCTCGTCGGCGGAGCGATGGCCGTGTCGTGGGCGCCGGGAGCGCCCCCCGCGCCGCCGGTGCCGGGGACGGGCGGACAGCAGGGCGGAGCCCCCGAGAGCGCTGTGCCGGGGGTCGGCTTCACCAAGGACAACCAGGCGCCCCAGGGCATCCGGGCCACGGACCCCGACACCACGGTCCTCAAGCCGCTGAACGGGCTCGGCGAGCCGAACGATCTGTCAGGAACGAGCCCGGTCTACGGGGCGAACGGGAGGCACAGTGCCGGCTGACGAGGTGACCCACGGGACTGACGTGGAGGCGTCCCGTGTGAGAACCGGGCCGCGCCACGCGGCACCCAAGAAGCCGCTGTTCACCAGGTTCCACGTGCCGGCCGGCAAGGCGATAGCCCTGGCGGCGATGCCGACGGCGGTCCTCATGGGAATGGGGTTCACGTCGACCCTGGCCCTGGCCGACGAGCAGCCGACGTCGAAGAGCCTGACGGCCGACGAGTACAAGGACTGTGTCACGGCCCTGGAGGGCGCGTCCGCCAGCCCGTCGCCGTCCGCCTCGGCGAGCGACGACGACAAGGACAAGGACTCCTCCGACTCCGGGGACGAGGGCTCGGACTCGGACAAGGGCGACACGGCCGAGCCGACGCCGTCGCCGACGGATGGTGCGGGCGGCTCGGGCGACCCGTCGTCGGATTCAGGTTCCGACGACGAGGCGAAGCCCAAGCCGACCCCCTCCACCGGCGACTCCGCAGGCGGCTCGGCGGGCGGCGACACCGCCACCCCGAGCCCCACGCCCTCCGAGGGCGGCGGCAACCTGCTGGAGGACATCGGCGACGCGATCACCGGCATCTTCACGGGCGGCACCTCCTCGGACACCGCGAGCCCCACGCCGTCCGCGACCCCGTCGGCCTCGCCGAGCCCGGACAGCGGCGACGCGGACAGCGCCGACAAGGCGGCCGACAGCGCGTCCGACACGGTCAAGGAGACCACCGAGAAGCTCACCGGCACGGTGGACGACACGGTGAAGGACACCACCGACAAGGCGTCCGAGGCGGCCAAGGACACCACCGAGGCCGTGGAGAAGGCCGCCGAGGGAGTGGCCGACAAGGCCACCGCCTCGCCCAGCCCCTCACCGAGCGCCAGTACCGACCCGGACGACTGCCCGGTCGCCACGGACGCGGTGGGCGACGTCGACAACACCCAGCTCGTGGCGGACAAGCCCTGGACCCTGAAGGCCAGTTCGCTGCTGCTGAAGGGCGCCGACTACCAGGGCGTCGTCGAGGTCAGGACCGCGAGCGGCGAGACCAAGAAGGTGCTCAAGTACGTCATCTCGGACGGCACCGACATCGGTGACCTGCACCAGATCGTGAGCGAGAACGGCAGGACGTACCACGTCCAGGCCGGCAAGGGCACGACGTCCACGATCCGTGACGGCAAGACGACCATGTACACCGAGAGCATCTCCGGCAACCTGCTGGGGCTGATCCCGATCACGTTCAGCCCGGAGCACCCGCCGCCGCTGAACATCCCGCTGATCTACTTCACCAACGTGACGGTCACCCAGGCCGCCCAGTTCGGCGGCACGCTGCACGTGCCCGGGATGCGTCAGTTCAGTGAGTGAGTGATCCCCACAAGCCCTTCCGGGAGCCGCACAGACGCTGAGGGCGCCCCCTGTCACAGGGGGCGCCCTCAGCGCCGTACAGAGCCCTTCAGGGGCCTTGGATCAAGGCCCCTGGCGGGGAAGGTCACTTGGTGTCGCCGCCACCGAGGTGGTGGACCCGCAGCATGTTGGTGGTGCCGGGGACGCCGGGGGGCGAGCCGGCGGTGATGATGACGATCTCGCCCGGGTTGAAGCGGCTGATCTTGGCGATCTCCTGGTCGACCATGTCGACCATCTCGTCCGTGGTGTTCACGAACGGAACGATGTGCGACTCCACGCCCCAGCTGAGCGTCAGCTGGTTGCGGGTGCCCTCGTCGGTGGTGAAGGCGACGATCGGCTGCTGCGCGCGGTAGCGGGAGAGCCGGCGGGCGGTGTCACCGGACTGGGTGAAGGCCACCAGGCCCCGGCCGCCGAGGAAGTCGGCGATCTCGCACGCGGCGCGCGCGATCGAACCGCCCTGCGTGCGCGGCTTCTTGCCCGGCACGAGCGGCTGGAGACCCTTGCTGAGCAGCTCCTGCTCGGCCGCGGAGACGATCTTCGACATCGTCTTCACGGTCTCGATCGGATACGCGCCCACGCTCGACTCGGCGGACAGCATGACCGCGTCGGCGCCGTCCAGGATCGCGTTGGCCACGTCGGAGGCCTCGGCGCGGGTCGGACGGGAGTTGGTGATCATCGACTCCATCATCTGGGTCGCCACGATCACCGGCTTGGCGTTGCGGCGGCACAGCTCGATGAGGCGCTTCTGCACCATGGGGACCCGCTCCAGCGGGTACTCGACGGCGAGGTCGCCACGCGCGACCATCACACCGTCGAACGCCATCACGACGTCCTCCATGTTCTCGACCGCCTGCGGCTTCTCCACCTTGGCGATGACGGGGACCCGGCGGCCCTCCTCGTCCATCACCTTGTGGACGTCGGCCACGTCCTTGGCGTCCCGGACGAAGGACAGGGCGACCAGGTCGCAGCCCATGCGCAGCGCGAACCGCAGGTCCTCGACGTCCTTCTCGGACAGCGCCGGCACGTTCACGGCCGTGCCGGGCAGGTTGATGCCCTTGTGGTCGGAGACGACACCGCCCTCGATGACGATCGTCTTCACCCGGGGACCGTCGACCTCGGTGACCTTCAGCTCGACGTTGCCGTCGTTGATGAGGATCTGGTCGCCCTTGGCCACGTCACCGGGCAGACCCTTGTACGTCGTACCGCAGACGGTCCGGTCGCCCGGGACGTCCTCGGTGGTGATGACGAACTCGTCACCGCGCTCCAGCTCCACGGGGCCCTCGGCGAAGGTCTCCAGGCGGATCTTCGGGCCCTGGAGGTCGGCGAGCACACCGATGGCCCGGCCGGTCTCCTTGGCGGCGGCACGGACGCGGTCGTACCGCCCCTGGTGCTCGGCGTGGGAGCCGTGGCTGAAGTTGAAGCGGGCCACGTTCATGCCGGCCTCGATCAGCGACACCAGCTGCTCATGGGAGTCGACCGCGGGGCCGAGAGTACAGACGATTTTCGAACGGCGCATGGGGCGATCCTATCGGTTTGTTTCGCTACGGAATATTCCGTCTGGCGGAAGATTCACATGGGCGGGGTCGCGCTCATTTGCGGTTACCGCTCAGTTGCTTTCTTCTCCGACCAGCGCGTAAGTCTGTGTCGCGATTTCCAATTCCTCGTCCGTCGGCACCACCGCCACGGCTACTCGTGAGTTCGCCGGGGAGATCAGCCGCGGCTCGTCACCGCGTACGGCGTTCAGCTCGGCGTCCAGCAGCAGGCCCAGCTGTTCCAGGCCCGCCACGGCGGCCTCGCGCACCGGCGCCGCGTTCTCCCCCACCCCGGCCGTGAACGCGATCGCGTCCACCCGGCCGAGCACCGCGCAATAGGCGCCGATGTACTTCTTCAACCGGTGAATGTAGATGTCGAAGGCCAGCTGTGCCCGTTCGTCACCCTCGTCGATCCGGCGGCGGATCTCCCGCATGTCGTTGTCCCCGCACAGGCCGATCAATCCGCTCTTCTTGTTGAGAAGAGTGTCGATCTCGTCCGTGGACATTTTGCCAACGCGCATCAAATGGAAGATGACGGCCGGGTCCATGTCTCCGGATCGCGTACCCATCACGAGCCCCTCCAAAGGCGTCAGCCCCATGGAGGTGTCCACGCACTTCCCGCCCCGCACGGCCGAGGCGGACGCCCCGTTGCCGAGATGCAGCACGATCACGTTGGCCTCGGACGGGTCCTTGCCGAGCAGCTTCGCCGTCGCCCGGGACACGTACGCGTGCGAGGTCCCGTGGAAGCCGTAGCGCCGGATCCGGTGCGCGTCGGCGAT
The DNA here is from genome assembly GCF_001685355.1 of Streptomyces lincolnensis. GTDB lineage: Bacteria > Actinomycetota > Actinomycetes > Streptomycetales > Streptomycetaceae > Streptomyces > Streptomyces lincolnensis. The sequence continues at coordinate 6,902,289 of NZ_CP016438.1, forward strand.
CTCGACGTCGATCGCGTAGCGCGCGGCCGACTCCGGCATCGTGGTGTGGAAGGCCGTGTCGAACACGGCGACCTGGGGGAGGTCGGGCCGCAGCGCCCGCGCCGTACGGATCCCGGTGAGGTTGGCCGGGTTGTGCAGCGGCGCCACCGGGATCAGCCGCTCGATCTCGGCGAGCACGGCCTCGTCGATCACGGTCGGCTCGGTGAAGGTCTGCCCGCCGTGCACCACCCGGTGGCCGATGGCGGCCAGCTCCGGGGAGTCGAGCCCGAGCCCGTCCCGCGCCAGCTCCTCCGCCACGGCCTTCAGCGCGGCGTCGTGGTCGGCGATCGGCCCGGTCCACTCACGGGCCTCGCCGCCGGTCGCCAGGGGCGTGTGCTTCAGCCGGGAGGACTGCTCGCCGATGCGCTCGACGAGCCCGAGGGCCAGCCTGCCGCCGCCGCCCATGTCGAGCAGCTGGTACTTGACCGACGAGGAGCCGGAGTTCAGGACGAGGACGCGGGTGCCGCGGGTGCCGCTCACTGCTGGGACGCCTTCTGCTCGGAGGACTGGGCCTGGATCGCCGTGATGGCGACGGTGTTCACGATGTCCTGGACGAGCGCGCCCCGGGACAGGTCGTTGACCGGCTTGTTGAGACCCTGGAGCACCGGCCCGACGGCGATCGCGCCGGCCGACCGCTGCACGGCCTTGTAGGTGTTGTTGCCGGTGTTGAGGTCCGGGAAGATCAACACACTGGCCTGGCCCGCGACTTCGGAGCCCGGCAGCTTGGTCGCGGCGACCGTCGGCTCCACGGCCGCGTCGTACTGGATCGGTCCCTCGATCCGCAGGTCGGGGCGCCGGGAGCGGACCAGCCCGGTCGCCTCGCGCACCTTGTCGACGTCGGCGCCCGAACCGGAGGTGCCCGTCGAGTACGACAGCATCGCGATCCGCGGCTCCACGCCGAACTGCGCGGCCGTGGCGGCGGACTGGATGGCGATGTCGGCGAGCTGCTCGGCGTTCGGGTCGGGGTTGACCGCGCAGTCGCCGTAGACGAGGACCTTGTCGGTCAGGCACATGAAGAAGACGGACGACACGATGTCGGCGCCCGGCTTCGTCTTGATGATCTCGAAGGCCGGCCGGATGGTCGCGGCCGTGGAGTGCACCGAGCCCGAGACCATGCCGTCGGCCAGGCCCTCCTGGACCATCAGGGTGCCGAAGTAGTTCACGTCGGAGACGACGTCGTAGGCGAGCTCGACGGTGACGCCCCGGTGGGCCCTGAGTGCCGCGTACTTCTCGGCGAAGGCGTCGCGCAGGTCGGAGGTGGCCGGGTCGGTCAGCTGGGCGTCGGCGAGGTCGATGCCGAGGTCGGCGGCCTTCTTGCGGATCTGGTCGACCGGGCCGAGCAGGGTGAGGTCGCAGACCCCGCGGCGCAGCAGGACCTCGGCGGCGTGCAGCACCCGGGTCTCGGTGCCCTCGGGCAGCACCACGCGCCGCCGGTCCGAGCGGGCCGTCTCCAGCAGCTTGTGCTCGAACATCATCGGCGTGAGGCGGTCGCTGCTGGGCGCGGAGACCCGCTTGTTGAGGTCGGCGGTGTCGACGTACCGCTCGAACAGGCCGAGGGCGGTCTCCGCCTTGCGTGGCGTGGCCGCGTTCAACTTCCCCTCCAGGGAGAAGAGTTCGGCGGCGGTGGGGAAGCTGTTGCCGGCCACCGAGAGCACCGGGGTGCCGGGGGCGAGGCGGGCGGCCAGGGTGAGGATGTCCTCGCCCGGCACCTCGTTCAGGGTGAGCAGTACGCCGGCTATCGGCGGGGTGCCGGCGCTGTGCGCGGCCAGGGAGCCGACCACCAGGTCGGCGCGGTCGCCCGGGGTGACGACCAGGCAGCCCGGGGTCAGGGCGGCCAGGAAGTTCGGCAGCATCGCCCCGCCGAAGACGAAGTCCAGTGCGTCCCGGGCGAGCCCCGAGTCGTCACCGAGGACGACCCTGGCACCGAGCGCGTGCGCGATCTGGGAGACGGTCGGCGCGGACAGGGCGGGCTCGTCCGGCAGGACGTGACAGGGCACCGGGAGCCGGCCGTCGAGCTGCTCGGCGATGGTGTCCCGGTCGGCGCGGGCGACCCGATTGGTGACCATGGCGAGGACGTCGCAGCCCAGGCTGTCGTAGGCGCGGTAGGCGTTGCGGGTCTCGGCGAGCACGGACTCGGTGCTCTGCCCCCGGCCGCCCACGACCGGGATCACGGAGGCGCCGAACTCGTTCGCCAGCCGGGCGTTGAGGGAGAGCTCGTCCGGGAACTGGGTGTCGGCGTAGTCGGTGCCGAGGACCAGGACGACGTCGTAGTCCCTGGCGACGCGGTGGAAGCGGTCGACCAGGGTCGAGACCAGCTCGTCGGTGCCGCGCTCGGCCTGGAGGGCGGACGCCTCCTGGTAGTCCATGCCGTAGACCGTGGCCGGGTCCTGGGCGAGCCGGTAGCGGGCGCGCAGCAGCTCGAACAGACGATCGGGTCCGTCGTGGACGAGGGGGCGGAACACACCGACCCGGTCGACCTGCCGGGTCAGGAGTTCCATGACTCCCAGCTCCACGACCTGACGGCCGTCGCCGCGGTCGATACCGGTCACGTAGACGCTGCGGGTCACGCGTGCTCTCCGTTCGTTTCGCGCCATAAAAATCGCCCACCGAGGTGAGCAGAACCCTCTTGACAGTACCTTCCGCGATGGCTAAGGCGCCCGCCAGTACGGTGTCGGCGCCCTCCTGCGGGACGTGAAAGAATCGACAGTGGCTCACCGGTATCAACAGCGAGCAGGAGACACAGCACGATGCGTATCGGAGTTCTCACCGCAGGCGGCGACTGCCCCGGCCTGAACGCCGTGATCCGGTCGGTCGTGCACCGCGCGGTCGACAACTACGGAGACGAGGTCATCGGCTTCGAGGACGGCTACTCCGGCCTGCTGGACGGCCACTACCGCTCCCTCGACCTGGAATCCGTCAGCGGCATCCTGGCCCGCGGCGGCACCATCCTCGGCTCCTCCCGGCTGGAGCGCGACCGGCTGCGCGAGGCGTGCGAGAACGCCTCCGACATGATCCACGAGTTCGGCATCGACGCCCTGATCCCGATCGGCGGCGAGGGCACCCTCACGGCCGCGCGGATGCTGTCCGACGCGGGGCTGCCGGTCGTCGGCGTCCCGAAGACCATCGACAACGACATCTCCTCCACCGACCGCACCTTCGGCTTCGACACCGCGGTCGGCGTGGCCACCGAGGCGATGGACCGCCTCAAGACCACCGCCGAGTCCCACCAGCGCGTCATGGTCGTCGAGGTCATGGGCCGGCACGCGGGCTGGATCGCCCTGGAGTCCGGCATGGCGGCCGGCGCCCACGGCGTCTGCCTGCCCGAGCGGCCCTTCGACCCGGCCGACCTGGTCAAGATGGTCGAGGAGCGCTTCGCCCGCGGCAAGAAGTTCGCGGTGATCTGCGTCGCCGAGGGCGCCCACCCCGCCGAGGGCAGCATGGACTACGGCAAGGGCGAGATCGACCGGTTCGGCCACGAGCGCTTCCAGGGCATCGGTACGGCGCTCGCGTACGAGCTGGAGCGCCGGCTCGGCAAGGAGGCCAAGCCGGTCATCCTCGGCCATGTGCAGCGCGGCGGCACCCCGACCGCCTATGACCGGGTCCTCGCCACCCGCTTCGGCTGGCACGCGGTGGAGGCCGCCCACCGGGGCGAGTTCGGCAGGATGACCGCCCTGCGCGGCACCGACATCGTGATGGTGCCGCTGGCGGAGGCCGTCACCGAACTGAAGACGGTCCCGAAGGACCGGATGGACGAGGCGGAGTCGGTCTTCTGAGGCTTTTTCCGTAATTCGCCGGAGGGTGAGCTGCTGGTCGCAGCCGGGGCGGCGTTCGAGCGTCCCGGCGTGGTCACGCACGGGGCGGGTCTCGTCCGGGGTCGCTCGGGGCCGCCTTGCGGCGGTTCGGTGAGCAGAGGTCGCCGGCCTGTATGGTCAGCGTGTTGTCGCGGTGCCCGTTGCGGTAGTTGGTGCGGGCCTCGGTGTGCTCGTTCCACTCTGCGCCGATCTTCGCCGTGGTCTCGGCATCGATCAGTTCCTGCATGACCCGCTCAGCGATGCTGCGGACGAGTTCTGGTCCCTCGGTCGAACGCAGTGACTCCAGTAGGCGCATCAGTTCCACTTACTCGGGAGCGGCACTCACCAGCTGCGCGCCGGGTGGAAATCCGCGCATTCCCAAAACGCGCGTGCCACCTTCGTGACGCTCCGCGCCGGGCCGAGATCCCGACATATGGCGCCTCGAAGGCCTGAGCAGACTAATGGCCCGAGGCTGATCACATATGGGGTTCTTGGGTCACGGGAAGCGACACCTCGACATCGCTGTCGGCGGGCCGGGCATCCCAGGATCGTGAAGACGGCCCGCCGAACACGAAGATCAACGATGCTGGAAGGCTGCCGCACAAGCGTCCCGCAACGAAGGAGGAGACATGGCCAGTCTCATCAAGTGCCAGGAGTATCCCGTGCTGGTGGACTACAACGGATGGGCCTTGCAGGATTTCGACGATACGCAGGTTCCGATGCTGTTCCCGGAGGGCTTCGAGGGTGACACTTTTCTCGCCGCTCACCCGGGGCGGTTGGACTTTCTCAGTGCCGGACACACTCACACCGCATCTCTGACAGTGGAGCTATGGGATGAGGAACCGGAGCCGCCGGCTGGAGACTGGGACGAGACAGCCAGTGCCAGGATTGCTTGCTCTTCGGGCAAGCTGCGTGCGACGGGGGTGGCAGGAGGGCCGATGCCTTGGACAATCGAGTTGTCTCGCGGCATGGGTGTCTGGTTGGTGCGGGTGGTGTGCGCCGGGCGGGCGGAGGTGTTCACGCAGGCTCAGCGTGGCGTTGTGCACGGAGTGGAACGGTACGTCGCACAGTTCTGGCCGGAGGCGTAGACGGCGGCTGGGGCGGCTCGCGGTCGTGCGATCCGCCCCAGCCGCAGGTGGCGGATGCTAGGAAGTGATCTCGACGAGGAAGCCGTCGTCGGGACCGTCAAGGATCCTGTTCTTGTTGTAGAACTGACCAAGCAGATTGCCGGCGGCTTGGTTGTGCTCCTTCTTAAGGGCCATGACGCTGAAGTTGCCGGGTTCCGCGAGCCCGTCGTGGTCTGACCACACGGACCCCTGGTAGGTGGCTGCCATCGGGTACTCGTCGCACTCCCGGTCATATCCTGCTGATGTCGCGTAGTCTTCGCCAAAGTATTTCTGGCAGTTGTAGACGGAGCGATTACGGTTCTGCTCCCGACGTTTGTCGTCCCAATAGAGACGGGTCAGCGGAGCGTCGGCATTCTGGCCGGGCACGTTCTTCTTCGCCATGGGGGGCTGTGTCTTACCTGGCTGAGTGAAGGCCTTCTGGATGTGTAGGGCAACTTCCCTTTCCGGTGCGTCGGTCGCTGTGCTGTAGCGCAGCGGGGTGACGACGGCCCATGTGGCGGCGCCTGCCGCCGCGTTGGGCAGGTACTCGGCTTTGTCCCAGCGGGGCGGCAGCATGAACAAGTCACCGCCTGTGATCGGTTCCGTTGTCCATGTAGGCGGTGCCTTGATGCTGATGTTCGGCACGTACACCGCGGAGAGGAGATCGGCCTTCATCCCGGTGTATCCCTGGCCAGGGGCGGCGGTCACTGTGTGTTTGAACGTGTCCGTCCCCAGGAGTTGGCTCCATGTCCTGGTGTAGGGCATGGACACGCCGCCTTGGGTGTACTTCGCCGTAGAAGGCCAACTCTGGGCGATGCCACCCTTCGTGGTAATGCCCATGGCGGCGGCGCCGTTGTCTCCCGCCGCAGTGAAGTCGGTGAAGTGGTAGGTGATCGTGATGGTCCTACTGTTCGCCGGAATGGTGCCGATGGCGAGCACGTCGAAGTGGCTGGTGCCGACCGGGCGTCCGTTGCGCAGCCAGACTTGGTCGAACTGCTTGCCGGAGCACAGGGCGTAGCGCGACTTGATGTAGGAGACCTTCGTCGCCAGCCCCACGACGCATTCCTGGGGCGTCATCGTGCGGGGCGGTTCGGGGAGTGTGACCGCTGCCGGCCCTGCGGTGGAGAGCGGTTTGCGAATGGGTGACTGATCGCGGGCTGACTCTTCCGCCATGAGAGGCGCGAAGGTCCTCGCCGGACCAACCGTCTCACGCGGCAGGAGCGCCTTGATGCCTTCCTCCTTCGACAGGCTGCCCAGGGCGGATCGCGTCGACTGCCGTTGAAGGGCGGCCAGGCCAAGCGGCTCAGCATTGACTGGTCGTATGTAGGACTCCATGCTCAACACGTCGGAGTCGGCAGCCTGGGCGTTGCTTAACGGCATGAGCAGTGAGGCCAGTAGCCCAGGAACCAGCACGGCAGATGCACGTCCGCGGGTCCGTGCGAGCGCACGTCTTATTGCCATCAGAACCCCTCTTTTCAGGTACACGCCAAGTTGCGTGCAGTGTCAGGGATAGCGATCGCAGGAAGTGCACAAGCGCTGAACAATCCCCTCCGGCCTGATTTCGGTGGAGGATGACTGAAGTGATGATCATATGGTCAGGTCCCGTTGGGTGACGCCCTCGGACGCGACTAGCGGGGATGGCGTCATCCGCAGACATCGATGAGGAGCACCGGACGCAGCATCGCCGAGCAGGTCATGCAGGAACTGATCGAGGCCGAGACCACGGCGAAGATCGGCGCCGAGTGGAACGAGCACACCGAGGCTCGCACCAACTAGCGTGCGGGCAGCTTCTTCCCCCTGCCGGAGCGGCGGCGCATCGACCAGGCTCTTTACGCGGTCATCATGGAGGCACACATCGAGGACGTCTCCACCCGCTCAGTGGACGGCCTGGTCAGAGCACTTGGCGCGGACACCGCAGTCTCCAAGAGCGAGGCCTTCAGGGTCTGTGAGGCTCGACGAGCCGCTCACCGCGTTTCGCAACCGCCCCCTGGACCACATCCGCATCCCCAACGTCCACCTGGACGCGACGTACTGCACGGCCCGTGTCCAGCGTCAGATCCCGGGCGGCGATGATCGACACCGGTGTCAGCGAGGACGGCGGCCGGGAGGTCCTCGGCGTTGGCAGGCCGGGGACAGTGAAACCGAGACATCCCTGGCCGAGTTCCTGCGTCACCCGCGTGAACGTGGCCTCGACGTGGACCGTCTGGTCATCGCCGACCACCACAGCGGCCGGATCGTCACGGTCCGCAAGGCGGTGATCGGCGCCGCCTGCCAAACACGCAGGCTCACTTCCTGCGCAGCGTCGCCGGCGCGATCCCGAAGAACGCCGTTGAGATGGTCGCCGCGGCGATCCGCACAGTCTTCGCCGGCTGGGCCAGACGGTGGCCGAGGCCCAGACCGACACCGTCGCCGACATGCTCGGCGGCCGCTTCCCCAGGTCAAACGGATGCTGCTGGAGGGCAGGACGACCTGATCGCGTTCGCGGTCTTCCCGGAACGGCACTGGAGGAGCGTCCGGTCGGCCAACCCGCCGGAGCGGACCAACCCGGAGTTCAGACGCCGCACCGATGTCGCCTCGTCTTCCCCGCCGCCACCTGCCCGAGGACAGCATGGACGAGTTCTACCCCCGAATTCCACGAAAGCGCCCCGGCGCTGCCCAACGCCCCGAACATACCCACCAGCCCGAACACACCCACCAGTTGATCCAACACGTCATCACGCGGACCACTATCGGCGTGTACGACACGGACGCCCGCGACGCCATCGATCTGCGGTGGCCGGACGGTGGCGAGCACGAAGATGACGAGGAGTACATGTAATTCTGACGGGACCTTCAGAAATCCCGGGCAGTCAGCCGCTGTTGAGCCGGATCGTGTCCCAGAAGTGGTCCACGATCCGGTCCAGGAACTCCTGCCCCGACGCGCCGGAGTCCTCGCTGCCGCCGCCCCAGCTGAGCGTGGCGACCATCTGCCCCTGGTACTGCTGGTGCAGCTCGCGCAGCGTGTGCTCCAGCAGCCGCCGGCCCAGCGGCACGATCTTCGCGACCGGCCGCACATGGGCCTGCCAGCGCGTGCTGACCGCGCCGCGCAGATGCTCGGCGAGCCGGGGCTCCCGGCCCGTGACGGTGACGAAGTCCGGCAGGGACAGCTGAAGCAGGTCGGCGAGCAGGGTGGACTGACGGTCGGTGCCGCGCCAGTCGTCGTGCTCCTCCATGCTCAGATAGGCGAGGAGTTCGAGCCCGAGGGCGCGGGCCACGTCCTCGGGGGCGAGACCACGGGAGACGCGGTGCTCGCGCAGCGTGCGGGGGCGGCCGATGAGTTCACCGGGGGAGCACCACAACACCGCCGCCAGCGCGGTCAGTTCCGGACTGGTCGGGGTGAGCGTCCCGTCCTCCCAGGCGAGGACGAGATCCGGGCTGGCATAGGGAAGGCCGTAGGAGACGCGAAGGCCGTAGGCCACATGCTCGGGTCCCATGCCGAGCGCGGTACGCAGGCGGCGGGCGGCGAGGTTGTCGAAGGGCGGTCCGGGCTGGTTCGGCAGGGCTGGGGGTCGGCGCACGGGCCACAAAGTAGGGCCGTTCGCGTGCGGTGACTACGGTCTGTTCGGCCAGGATCACGGATTGTAGGAAGCTACGGTTTCGGCCGCCGGTTCGAGCTGGCCGAAGATCGTCTGTCGGCGGCGCGTCCATGGTCGCGAGGATGGCGCCGGGTGCCCGGACGGGCGGCCGGAGAGGGACGTGATCTTCGTGTACGAGGTGAATGGCAAGGTAGAGGGGCATATTCGCGAGCGGTTGCTGGCGCCGAACTTCTGGCATCTCGCCACGGTCGGCCCGGACGGAACCCCGCAGGTCTCGCCCATGTGGGCGGATCTCGAAGGTGAGTACGTCATGGTCAACACCGCGATCGGACGTGTGAAGGAACAGAACCTGCGGCGCAATCCGAACGTCTCCCTCTCCCACCACGACCCCGAGAACCCCTACGACCGGGTCGAGATCCGGGGCCGCGTCGTCCGCTTCGTCGAGGGCGAGGAGGCCGAGCGCTCCATGGACCGGCTCACGAAGAAGTACATCGGCGAGGAGCGGTACCCGTGGCTGCTGCCCGGGGAGCGCCGGGTGATGCTGCTGATCGAGCCGGTGCGGGTGCGCAGGGTGGTGGGAGTGGAGCCGTTCCGGCCCGGGGTGCTGCCCTCTTGAGCGGTCCCGGCCCTGCTGCGGAGTCCCTCCCGGGCGGCCCTCGCTGAACGGTCCCTCCCGGGTGGGTTCAGCCCTTGACGGCGCCACCTAGGGCGAACCCTCCTCCCAGCCGGCGCGCGATCAGCACGTACAGCAGGATCACCGGCGTCGAGTAGACGACCGAGAACGCGGCGAGCTGGCCGTACGCCACCATCCCGCGGTTGCCGAAGAACTCGTTGATGCTCACCGAGGCCGGCATCTGGTCCGGGGTGAGCAGGAGCATGAACGGGACGAAGAAGTTCCCCCACATCATGACGAAGCAGAACACCGTCACCACCGAGACCCCGGGCCCCATGAGGGGGAGCACGATCCTGACCAGCGACTGCATCGGGGAGGCGCCGTCCGTCCAGGCCGCCTCCTCCAGCTCCTTCGGCACGCCGTCCATGAAGTTCTTCATCAGCCAGATGGCGAAGGGGAGTTGGGAGGCGGTGAAGAACAGGATCGTGCCCTGAAGGGTGTCGATCAGATCGACCCGCACGAACAGCGCGTACACCGGCACCATGATCGCCGTGATCGGCAGGCTCGTCGCGAAGAGGATCGTCAGCAGGAACGGGCGGTTGAGGCGGGACCTGAAGCGGGACAGCGGATAGGCCGCGAGGGCCGCGCACACCACCGTCAGCCCGGTGGCGCCGCCGCACAGGATCAGGCTGTTCAGCAGCGGGGTGAAGGTGATCTCCGAGGTCCAGATCGCGTCGAAGTTGTCCAGCGTGAGACCGTCCGGGGCCTTCACCCGGAGATCGGCCCGCGGATCCAGCGCCGACAGCACCACCCAGGCCAGCGGCAGCACGAAGGCGGCGGCGCACACCAACAGGCCCATGTCGGCGGCCAGTCGGCGGGTCCTGCGGCGGTTCCGGCTACGGGAGGAGAAGGCCGGGGCCATGGGTCAGACCTCCGTCCGCAGCAGCCGGATGTAGACGAGGGAGAACAGCGACCCCACCAGCAGCAGGAGTAGCGCGACCGCCGTGCCGTAGCCGATCAGGCTGTTCTGGAAGGCCTGTTCGTACATGAAGAGCGGCAGCGTCTGGCTCTTGTCGCCCGGCCCGCCCCTCGTCATCACCCAGATCAGCCCGAAGACCGACAGGGTCTGGAGGGTGTTGAGCATGAGGTTCGTGCCGATGGAACGGCGGATCATCGGCAGCGTGATGTGCCACATGCGCCGCCATCCGCCCGCCCCGTCGACCTCGGCCGCCTCGGTGATCTCCTGGGGGATCTCGGCCAGCGCCGCCGAGTAGACGAGCATCGAGAACGCCGTCCCGCGCCACACGTTCGCGAAGGACACCGCGAGGATCGGCAGCGTGAACAGCCAGTTCTGGGACGGCAGATGGAGCCAGTCCAGGATGGCGTTCAAGGTGCCCTCGCGACGGAAGAAGGCGTACAGCAGGAACCCGGCGACGACCTCCGGCAGCACCCACGCCGTGATCACGATCCCACCGGTCAGGGTCCGCACCGGCTTCGAGGCCCGCCGCATCAGGGCGGCCAGCGCCAGCCCCAGGGTGTTCTGCCCGATCAGCGACGACAGCACGGTGAAGACGAGGGTGAGCCATACGGCGTTCAGGAACTCCTCGTCCCCGAACGCCGTACGGAAGTTCTCCAGGCCGACGAACGACGACTCCGCCTGACCGGTGAGCCGCAGATCGGTGAACGCGATCCACACGCAGTAGACGATCGGCCCGGCCAGGAACAGCAGCAGCACGACCAGGGCGGGCGAGACGGGCAGGGCGCGGACGAACGAGCGGCGCAGGTTCGGGGGCGGGACCGCCCGGGAGTTCAGGGGTGGGACCGTCCGGGGGTTCGAGGGCGGGACCGCCCGGGTGGTCACCGCTCGACCACCTGGTCGTCCGTGACGTCCCTCAGCTCGTCGTCGTAGCCGCTCGCCGCGCGGGCCACCGACATGTCGCCCGTCGTCACACCCTCCATGGCCTCCTGGACGGCGGTCGAGACCTGCGGATACGCCGGGAACGCCGGCCGGTAGTGCGTGCTGGCGACGAGATCCGTGAAGAACTCGATACCGGGCTGCGCCTTCACGTACGCGGGATCCTCGGCGACGTCCTCGCGCACCGCGATACCGGAGTTGGCGATGTACCACTTCTGCGCGTTGGCCTTCGTCTGCATCGTCTTCACGAACTCGAAGGCGAGGTCGGGGTTGCCCGCCTTGTCCGGGATCGACCACGTCCAGCCGCCGGACATGCTGACCTTGCCGGGGGCCTGGCCGTGCTGCGTCGGCATCGCGGCGAGTCCCAGCTCCTTCGACCACTCGGGCCACTCGTGACCGCTGCCCGGCAGCCAGTCCTGCGGGAGCCAGGAGCCGTCGAGGGCGATGCCGAGCTTGCCCTGCGGGAGCCATTCGCCGCGGACCCGGGTCATGACGTTGGGGTCGAGGGCGTCGGGGACGTCCGGGCCGAGCTTCTCCTTGTAGACCGTCTCGACGAAGGTCAGGGCGTCCTTGAAGCCCTGGCTGCCGGCGACCCACTTCTTCGACGTGCGGTCGTAGAGGGGATCGGCGCCCCTGGCCCCGGCGGTGCCGTAGAGCAGCATCTCGAAGGTCTGCATGGTGGCGGCCTCACCGACCGGCTTGCCCGTGTACACGTTCAGGGGGATGACGTCCGGGACCTTTCGCTTGATCGCGCGGGCCGCGTCGAGGACCTCGTCCCAGGTCTTCGGCTGCCAGTCGGCCGGCAGGCCCGCCTTCGCGAAGATGTCCTTGCTGAACCACAGCCCCCGGGTGTCCGTCCCGTCCGGAACGCCGTACGTCCGGCCGTCCTCGCCCTTCGCCGCCGCCTTCGCCGTGTCGATGAACCGGTCCCAGTCCGCCCACTTCGCGAGGTAGGGGTCCAGCGGCTTGAGATACCCGCTGGCGATGTCCGAGTTGATCAGAAACGTGTCCTCGTACACCAGGTCGGGAGCCGTCTTCGCCGACCTGAGCATCTGCTGGAGCTTCGTGTAGTACTCCGAGTCCGGAGCCTTGATCGGGACGAACTCGACCTTCTTGCCGGGGTTCGCCTTCTCGAACTGCTTCTTGACACCGGCGAGATAGTCGTCCATCACATGGATCGAGTTGTCCGTGGACTGCTTGAACGACACCTTCAGCGTGTCCGGATCACTGCCGGATCCGCCCCCGCAGGCCGTGAGGGCGGTGGCGGCGAGCACGGCTGCGAGGAGTGGGGTGAGTACGGCGGTGGGGCGCACGGGCATGACCTCCTGCGGGCTCACGTCGTTGTGGCCGGGATGGCTGCCCGGTGAACGTAAGAGGGGTGGTCCGGTCGGGTCAATGCGTGTGCGGAGGATTGGCCGCGCTTCGGTGTGCGCGGGCCGCCTGACCTATCCCCGCACCCACCGGTACTGCAACTCCGGCCGCCCCACCGCCCCGTACTGCGGACTCCGTGCCGCGCGGCCCGCGTCGACCAGGTGTTCCAGGTAGCGGCGGGCCGTGATCCGGGAGATGCCCACGGCCTCGGCCACGCCGGTGGCGGTGAGGCCCTCGACGGCGTCGCGCAGGGCGACCGAGACGCGTTCCAGGGTCGGTCCGCTCAGGCCTTTCGGCAGGGCGGCGGGGCCCGGGGCCCGCAGGGTCGCCAGGGCGCGGTCGACCTCGTCCTGGCCGCTGGCCTCGCCCGCGGCGGCGTGGAACTCGGCGTAGCGCACGAGCCGGTCCCGCAGGGTGGCGAAGGTGAACGGCTTCAGGACGTACTGCACGACTCCCAGTGACACGCCTTCGCGCACCACCGTCAGGTCGCGTGCCGAGGTCACCGCTATCACGTCCGCGTGATGCCCGGCGGCCCGGAGCGTGCGGGCCAGCTGGAGCCCGTGACCGTCCGGGAGGTGCAGGTCGAGGAGGAGCAGGTCGACCTCCGTACGGTCCAGCGCGCGGCGCGCCTCCGCGCCGGTGTGGGCCTTGCCGACGGCGGTGAAGCCGGGGACGCGGTTGACGTACATGACGTGTGCGTCGGCGGCGACCGGATCGTCCTCGACGACCAGGACACGGATGGGCTGCTCGGGGGTCATGCGTGGCCTCCAGGGACCGTACGACCGGAGACGGCACGTTCGGCTTCCACGGCGGGTTCTCGGTCGTGGCCCGGTTCAGCAGGACCTTCCCACGTCCCGAGCGGCAACCGCACCTCGAACTGGGCCCCGCCCCCGTCCGCCTCCGCCACCGACAGGGTCCCCTCGCACCGGGTCACGGCCTGCCGGACCAGCGCCAGGCCGAGGCCCCGCCCGCCCGGCCCGGCCGGCTTGGTGGAGAAGCCGCGCTGGAAGACCGTCTCGGCGTGCGCGGGATCGACGCCGAGGCCCGTGTCGGACACCCGCAGCACCAGTGCGCCGGCCTCGGCGTACGCGGTCACCGTCACCCGCGCCCGCACGCTGCCCTGCGCCGCGTCCACCGCGTTGTCGATGAGGTTGCCGAGGATGGTCACCAGGTCCCGGGAGGGCAGGGACGGCGGGAGGAGACCGTCGTCCAGGCGGCTGTCCTCGGACACCACCAGCTCCACGCCCCGCTCGTTGGCCTGCGCGGTCTTGCCGAGCAGCAGGGCGGCCAGCACCGGCTCGCCCACCGCCGCCACCACCTGGTCGGTCAGTGTCTGGGCCAGCTCCAGTTCGGCGGTCGCGAAGTCCACCGCCTGTTCCACCCGGCCCAACTCGATCAGGGAGACCACGGTGTGCAGCCGGTTCGCCGCCTCGTGGGCCTGCGAACGGAGCGCCTGGGTGAAACCGCGCTCGGAGTCCAACTCACCCATGAGGGACTGGAGTTCGGTGACATCGCGCAGGGTGACCACGGTGCCGCGGCGCTCGCCGCCGGACACCGGCGAGGTGTTCACCACCAGCACCCGGTCCGCGGTGAGGTGCACCTCGTCCACCCTCGGTTCGGACGCCAGCAGCGCCCCGGTCAGCGGGGCGGGCAGCCCGAGCTCCGCCACCGACCGGCCGATCACTTCGTCCTCCGAGGACACACCCAGCAGCTCCCGTCCGCCGTCGTTGATCAGCGCGACACGGTACTGCCCGTCCAGCATCAGCAGACCCTCGCGTACGGCGTGCAGCGCGGCCTGGTGGTAGTCGTGCATCCGGCTGAGCTCGGCCGCGTTCATTCCGTGGGTGTGGCGGCGCAGGCGGGCGTTGATGACGTACGTCCCGACCGCGCCCAGGGCCAGCGCACCGCCCGCGACGCCGAGGAGGGCGGTGAGCTGGCCCGAGACCCGCTTGCTGATCTCCTCGACCCGGATGCCGGCACTGACCAGGCCGATCACGTCATCGCCCGACCAGACGGGGGTGACCGCGCGGACCGAGGGGCCGAGGGTGCCGGTGTAGGTCTCGGTGAAGGAGCCGCCCGCCACCGCCGGGGCGATGTTGCCGCGGAAGGGCTTGCCGATCTCGTCCTGGCTGGGGTGGGTCCATCGGATGCCCTTGGGGTTCATGATCGTGACGAAGTCGACGTCGGCGTCCCGCATCACACGCAACGCGTAGGGCTGGAGTTCGGCCGACGGATCGGCGGTCCCCATCGCCTCCCGCACCGACGGCGCGTCCGCGACGGACCGCGCCACGGCCATCGCCTGCCGCCGCGCCGAGTCCTCGGCCTGGCTGCGGTCGCTGACGTACGTGAACAGCGCGTATCCGGCCACGAGGACCGCTATCAGCACCGCCTGCATGGCGAAGAGCTGGGTGGCCAGGCTCCGGGGTGTCGGGACGGGGATGCGCATGTCGTCAGTCTGCCCCCATGGCTGATTGTGAACTAAATGAACGGAAGGGTGACCGCCCTCACAGGGCGGGAGATAGTCACGACATTCCCCATCCCATCCGGACGTGAGCCGCACGCCGGTGATGCCGACGAAGACGTCAAGGAGGGCAGCCGTGGCCGCCAGCACCCCCGAAACGGCCCCCAAAGCCAAACGGGACCGCACGCACTACCTGTACATCGCGGTGATCGTCGCGGTCGCCCTCGGCATCGCCGTCGGCATGATCGCGCCGGACTTCGCGGTCGAGCTGAAGCCCATCGGAACGGGCTTCGTGAACCTGATCAAGATGATGATCTCGCCGATCATCTTCTGCACGATCGTGCTGGGCATCGGCTCGGTACGGAAGGCCGCCAAGGTCGGTGCCGTCGGCGGTATCGCGCTGGGCTACTTCACGATCATGTCGCTGGTCGCGCTGGGCATCGGCCTGGTCGTCGGCAACATGCTGGACCCGGGCTCCGGCCTCGCGGTCACCGACGCGGTCAAGGACGCCGGCCAGGCGCAGGTCAGCGCGGAGGCCAAGGACACGACCGAGTTCCTGCTCGGCATCATCCCGACCACGATCGTCTCCGCCTTCACGGTGCCCGAGGTCCTCCAGACCCTGCTCATCGCGCTGCTGTGCGGCTTCGCCATCCAGTCCATGGGCTCGGCGGGACAGCCGATCCTGCGGGGCATCGAGCACATCCAGCGGCTGGTCTTCCGGGTCCTCGCCATGGTGATGTGGGCCGCTCCGGTCGGCGCCTTCGGCGCGATGGCCGCGGTCGTCGGTTCGGCGGGTGTGGACGCGCTGAAGGACCTCGCGATCCTGATGCTCGGCTTCTACACGACCTGTGTGCTGTTCGTCTTCATCGTGCTCGGCGCGCTGCTGCGGATCATCTCGGGCCTGAACATCTTCACGCTCTTCAAGTACCTGGGCCGCGAGTTCCTGCTGATCCTGTCGACCTCCTCCTCCGAGTCCGCGCTGCCGCGCCTCATCGCGAAGATGGAGCACCTGGGCATCAGCAAGCCCGTCGTCGGCATCACCGTCCCGACCGGCTACTCCTTCAACCTCGACGGCACCATGATCTACATGACCATGGCCTCGCTGTTCATCGCCGACGCCATGGGCACGCCGATGTCGATCGGCGAGCAGATCCCGCTGCTGCTCTTCCTGCTCGTCGCCTCGAAGGGCGCCGCCGGTGTCACCGGCGCCGGTCTCGCGACGCTGGCCGGTGGCCTCCAGTCGCACAAGCCGGCCCTGGTGGACGGCATCGGTCTGATCGTCGGCATCGACCGCTTCATGAGCGAGGCGCGTGCCCTGACCAACTTCGCGGGCAACGCCGTCGCCACGGTCCTGATCGGCACCTGGACCAAGGAGATCGACCGCGAGCGCGTCGACCAGGTCCTCGCCGGTCACCTCCCCTTCGACGAGAAGACCCTGCTCGACGAGAACGACACCGAGCACGACGACGCCTCGCCGGAGGTCCCCGACCAGGGCGGCGAGAAGGAACTCGCCAAGGCCTGAGCCCCCCGACCGGGACGGGCCCGGCCTGAACCCGGGCCCGTCCCCTCATCGCCGGGCGGCTGAGTACTCCCCCGTAGCTCAGCCGCCCGGCCACCCTCTCGCGCCGAGCGACCGGATCACCTCATGGTGGCCGGTCGTTCGGTTTTTCCGTTTTTGCCGAGCATTTCGTGAAGTGAGGTGGTGTGGATCTTTGGAAAAGTGACGCCGGTCACAATCCGGCTAGTGTGGGTTGTGATTCCACTTGCTGTTTGCATACGGTTAACATGGTCAAGCGATCACCAAGAGATGGAAAAGCGCGGTGGTCGCGGCAAACGGGGAACGGGGTAGTGCAATGGACCGGGGTGACTCCCGAAGGTTCCGGCATGTCCGGAACATCTTCTGATTCTTCCTTCTCGGCTTCACATTTTTTGTATCCGAGTTTTCTTGCCTGCGTGTGCCTTTCTGTGCCCGTAGGGGATTCATTCATGTGCTTGAGGGGAGAAGCGTATGGCTGTCATGCAGAAAGAGGTCGTTCCGGTCGATCTGGACGCGGCTCCTGAGGTGGACGGGCTGCTGGTCGGCCTCGGCCTCGGGCGCTTCGTCCGGGACTCGGTCACCTCGCCCATCGGCCGGAACGACGCCTGGGCCGGCCTCACCGAGGGCGGCACCGACGTCTTCGTCAAGCGCCTCACGGGAGGCGACGCGGACATCCGTGCCCGGATGCGGCGCATGCTCGCCTTCGAGGAGTACGCCGCCGCGGCCCGCCCCGCCGGTCTGCGCCGGCCGGTGCTGCTGGGCAGCGACACCGAACGGCGCGTCGCCGTCTTCGAGAGGGTCGTCGACGCCGAGAACGGCGCTCAGCTGATGGTGGACGAGGCCTTCACCGGGGATCACGCCCGCGAGGTCGGACGCATCGTCGGCCGGCTGCACGCGACTCCGCCGCCGAACGGGCTGGACCTGGACGACGAGCCGCCGCCCTTCCCGCCGGTCTCCTTCCTGCGCGGCCTGCCCATGTCGGTCTACGTCGGATCCAGCGCGGCGGAACTGGAGGCGTGGCGGCTGCTCCAGCGGGACGCCGTGCTGGTCGCGGCGCTGGAGCGGCTGCGGGAGAGCGAGCGTGCCGCGCCCCGCGTGCCCTCGCACTGCGACTTCCGTGTCGACCAGCTGCTCATGCGGCCCGAGGCGATCTACGTCACCGACTGGGAGGAGTTCCGTCTCGCCGACCCCGCGCGGGACGTGGGGGCGTTCGCCGGGGAGTGGATCTACCGCTCGGTCCTGGACCTGGTGACCAACAGGGGCGACGCCGTGTTCACCGACGTCGAGTTCACGCACGAGCTGATCATCGAGCGGGGTGCGGAGAAGATGCGCCGGCTGCTCCCCCTGGTCGAGGCGTTCTGGCGCGGTTACATAAGCGCTCGGGGGCAGGTCGACGACACGCTTCCGGTGCGTGCCACGGCATTCGCGGGCTGGCATCTGCTGGACCGGCTGGTGGCCGGCGCGCTTTCCTCGTCCCGGCTCAGCGGAATTCAGCGGGCGGCTGCCGGAGTGGGCCGCTCCGCCGTGGTGAACCCGGAGAAGTTCGCGGTCACCCTCGGATTCGTCTGAGTAAAGTAATGCCAGGAAAGATAAACGGGGGAATTACTGTGATGTTGTCATCGGGTGTACTCGATGTCATGAGAAGCGTTTCCGTTTCGTCGGACCGCGCCAAAGCCCTTGTCGGAGACCGGGAGATCGAGGCGGACACCCCCCGGGAACTGCGCCGGATGCTCGCTGAGGCGCTCTACGACGTCTTCCACTCGGGCCAGGGCGACAGCAGGATTCCCACGCGTCTGCGGGACCCCGCCCTGGAAGCCCGGCTGGCGGCGGCCGTGCCCCATACCGAGATCGTCACGCGTGCCCGCGTCCAGTCGTCGCCGGAGCCGGACGGCAAGGGAGGGCTCCGGGTGTTGGTCGAGCGCGACGGCGTCCGGTTCTGGGCCCCGGCAGCCGTACTCGACGCGTCCGACCCCGCCCCGGGAGACATCGTGGGCCTGCGGATGCCGGCCGCCCGGCCCGGACTCTCCCCGGGGTTCTTCCTGGTCGACGGATCGCGGTCGCGCACCGGCGGGCGCGAGGTGCTGCGCCTGTACGTCAACGTCGTCGACGTGGACCGTGCCGTGCGGGTGTGGGGCGCGACCCTGGCCTTTCTGGAGGAGCAGGGACTCCCGTACCGGGCCAAGGTGTTGTCCGCCCCGGAGCTCTATCCCCGGCGCGACGCGGTCGTCGTCTACCTGGACGCCGCCGTGGCCGACGCGGCGCCCCGGCTCGCCGACCACGTACGACACCTGCCCGGCGTCGGCGCCGACGTCTCCTCCTTCGTCGAGGAACTGCACCCGGGGGTCGCCACGGCCTGGGAACCGGCCGACCCGCACAGCGGCAGGCAGGGCCTGAGCTTCGGACAGCACCGGGCCAGCGTGCTGGCCACCGCCCTGGTGGACAGCGCGGACCGGCCGGAGACGACGGAGCACACCGTCGCCGAGCAGTTCGCCCGTGCCGGTATCGACCCGGCCAACCCGGCACGCAATCTGCCCGTCGCCTGAACCCGCGGGCGCCCACCGCCCAGGCCGGGCGCCCGCGACGACACCGCCCTTTTCCGGCACGGAGTCCCTGACGCGCACCGAGCCCACCGCTGGAAGCGCCGACGACCTGTCGACGCCTCCTGCCCTGAGTTCGGGCAAGACAGCGAAAGGAACAGCGTGAACAGCAACGACAGCATCATGGAACTCGTCGCCGGTTACGAGACCTACATGGACGCCGACGAGCTCGACGTCACCGCGGTCGCCGACGCCCCGGCCACCACCTGGTACTGCGCCTCCGCAGCGGCCAGCTTCATCAGCGCGGCCACGTACGAGGCCACCTGCTGACGATCGGCGTGCGATGGCCCGTCGCTCCGGGGCAAGCGGAGCGACGGGCGGCCCGTCCGATCCCCCCTCGAGTCATCCGACTTCGAGACGTCCTGTCCCACGTCACACGACACCAAGGAGAGAACTCATGGAGAAGGCCACGTCCATCGTAGAGCTGCTGTCCGGCTACGAGGCCTACAGCTCCGCGGAGGAGATCAACCTGTCCGCCGCCACCGACGCCCCGGCCACCACCTGGGGCTGCGCCGCCGTCTCGGCGAGCGTCAGCTGGATGAGCGGCCAGGTCGTGTCCAAGACCGTGGACGACGGCTGCTGACCTCGGTCGACAGCGTGTGAAACGGCGTGCGCGGACCACAGGTCCGCGCACGCCCCCCGCAAGAGCACCAGCCCGCCCGTCCCACCATGAGGCACGCACACATGGCAGAGCCCCAGCCCTACGAGAAACTCCTGTCCCTGGCCGACCTCCTCGCCCCGTCCGCCATCCGTGCCGCGGCCACACTCCGCCTCGCGGACCACCTCCACGCCGGCGCGACCACCTCCGCCGCGCTGGCCGAACGCGCCGGAACCCGGCCGGACGTCACCGACGCGCTGCTGCGGTACCTGACGGAGCTCGGCATCCTCACGACGGACGAGGCGCCCACGACGGACGCCGTAACCCACTACGCCCTCACCGCACTCGGTGAGCCCCTGCTCTCCGACCACCCCCGCAGCGTGCGGGAAGTGCTGCGCGGCGACAGCATGATCGGCCACGGCACCCGCGCCCTGCTCCATCTCGACCACACCGTTCGCACCGGCGAACCCTCCCACTTCGCCGAACCCGGCGGCGGCTACTGGGAGACCGTCAACAACGACCCCGCGTACGCCGGGGAGTGGGCGCAGCAGGCCCGAGCGGTCGACGCCCACGCGGACCTGCCGCTGGCCTGGGGCGCCGAGCAGATCGTCACCGCCTACGACTGGAGCCGGGCGCGCACCGTGGTGGACGTGGGCGGGCACCTCGGCGTCATCCTGCTGGCGCTGCTGCGCCGGCACCCTCATCTGCGGGGCACCCTGGTCGACCTGAAGAACGTCGCCGAGCAGGCCGCCGCCCGGTTCGCGCGCAGCGACGCGGCCGACCGGGCCGAAGCGGTGGTGGGCAGCTTCTTCGAACCGCTGCCCGCCGGCGCCGACGTCTACCTGCTCTCCGCGATCCTCGCGGACTGGGACGACAAGGACGCCGTACGGATTCTGGAGAACTGCCGGGAAGCGGCGGGGCCGCACGGGCGGATCCTCCTCGCCGACGTGGCGATGCCGCTGCACGGAGCGGCCACGGAACTTCAGTACCGCTCGATGATGCCCGCTCCCGCCCGCGACGCCGCCGAACTGGAGGCCCTCTGCGCCACGGCGGGCCTGCGGGTCACCTGGCGGGGGCCCGCCACCGGCGTGCGCACCCTGCTGGAACTCGCCGCGCGCTGAGCGTGTCCCTGTCGGCCCCGTCCGGCGTATTCGAGTGAAAGGAAGCCACCCGTGGCCGAGCACAGGCCGAACCACGAGTTCCGCGTCATGCGTGAACTGTCCGCGGACCGCAGAGGCCAGCTCGCCCTGATCGGTCTGCTGGCACTGCTGTCCACCGCGTCGACCCTGGCCCTGCCCTGGGTGGTCGGCAAGCTGATCGGCGATCTCGACGGCGGCGGCTTCAACGGCTGGACCTGGCTGCTGGTCGGCCTCGGCGTGGGCTCCGCGCTGGCCGGCGCCCTGGCCACCTTCCTGCTGGCCCGCCTCGGCCAGCGGATGATCTGCCGGCTGCGGATCCGGACCATGCGGCACACCCTCGGGATGCAGGTGGCCGACATCCGCCAGGAGGGCAGCGGCCAGCTGGTCTCCCGGATCACCGCGGACACCGCCCGGATCAAGAAACTCATCGACGCCGGCCCCGTCCAGCTGCCGATGGCCGTTCTCACCACCGCGGGCACCCTGGTCATCATGGGTCTCGTCGACTGGGTCCTGCTGCTGGTCACGCTGGCGGCGTTCAGCGTCGCCGCAGCCCTGATCGTCGCCGTGGTCAAGGGCCTGCGGCGCAGCTACGTGTCGGTGCAGGAGAGCACGAGCACCCTCGCCCAGCGCTACGTCGCCGCCACCGACGCGGTCAAGGTCATCAAGGCCTACCGGGCCGAACGGCAGGTGGGTGACGTCCTCGCCGAGCACGCGGAGAAGACCGCCCGCAGCGAGATCGACGCGGCCCGCCTCGAAGCGCTGATGATGCCGGTGATCAGCCTCGGCCAGCAGATCGCGCTGGTCGCGGTGATCACGAGCGGCGGAGCGCGGCTGCTCGACGGCCAGTTGTCGCTCGCCGACTTCGTCGCCTTCCTGCTCTACCTGCTTCAGCTGACCAGCCCGCTGATGATGATCGCCGCCGCGGTGACGGCCATCAAGACGGGCGTCGTGGCACGCGAACGCTTCACCGCCCTGTTCGCCAAGCAGCCCGAGGACCACGAGGTCCGTGACGGCCGTGAGGCCCGGCAGGCGCCGACGGGGGGCGGGCTCGACACCGCCCCGCCGGACGGCGAACCGGGCGTACCCGCCGTCGAGTTCGAGGACGTCCGGTTCGACCACGGACCCACGCCCGTGCTGCGGGGCGCGGACTTCCATGTCCCCGCCCGTGGTCTGACCGCCATGGTCGGTCTCTCCGGTGCCGGCAAGACGACCTCGCTGGAACTCATGCAGCGCTTCGCCGTGGCCGGCGGCGGCAGCGTCCGGGTCTTCGGCCGTGACGTCACCGACTGGTCGCTGCCCGCGCTCCGCGGCCGGATGGCGTACGTGGACCAGGCGGCCACGCTCGTCGAGGACTCCATCCGCGGCAACCTGACGCTCGGCCGGGGCGAGGGCGCCGTGACCGAACAGGAACTGCTCCGGGTCCTCGACCGGGTGGGACTCGCCGACGAGGTGAACCGCTCCGGGCTCGGCCTGGACACCGTGCTCGCCGGGAACGTCGACCTGTCCGGCGGCCAGCGGCAGCGGCTCGCCATCGCGCGCGCCCTGGTCTCCGGCGCCGACCTGGTGCTCCTGGACGAGCCCTCCTCGCAGCTGGACAGCCTGAACGAGCAGAAGCTGAAGGACCTCGTCGACGAACTGGCCCGGGACCGGGCCCTGTTGGTGGTGGCCCACCGCATCTCCACCGTCCAGCACGCCGACCACGTGATCGTCCTGGACGACGGACAGGTCGTCGGCGAGGGCACCCACGCCGACCTGATGCGGGACTGCCCCGCGTACGCACGGCTGGTGCACGGACAGATGCTGACCGCCGCCGGGACGACCGCCGGACCGGTCCGGGAAGCGGCGGAGGCCACCGTATGACCGACCACTCCTTCCTGGTGCCCTTCGTCCCCACCCGGCCCGAGCAGCTGCTGCCGTTCGCCGCGCTGGCCCAGTGGAGCCGGACGCACCGCCTGTGGCAGGGACAGGGCACCGCGAGCGACACGCACCAGGCGTTCACCTACGCGGCGGCGACCGGATTCCGGGGCCCGGTCGGCACCTCGGTGTCCCTGATGCCCTTCTGCCATCCCTACGAGGCCGCGCTGCGCGCCCAGAGCCTGGCCGCGGCCATGGGCCACTCCGTGGTGGCCGGTTTCGGACCGGGCGCCAAGGTGCTCCAGAGCGGCATCCTCGGCTCGCCCTACCGCAGCCAGCTCGGCGCGGTGCGCGACTACGTCACCGTCGTCCGCGATCTGCTGACCGACGGTAAGGCCGACCACGAGGGCGAGTTCTACACCTGCCGGGCCACCCTGCCCCGGATGCCGCTGCCGCCCGTGCAGGTGGGGCTCGGGGTGCTGCGGCCGCGGATGGCCGCCCTCGCCGGCGAGCTGGCCGACGTGGCCATCACCTGGCTGACCCCGGCCGCCTATCTGAGGGACACCGTGGTCCCCGCGCTGCGCTCCGGCGCGCACGGGGCGGCACGCGAGACACCGCGGGTGGTGGCGATCGTGCCGCTCGCGCTCGCCGGTCCGAAGCGGGACGCGACCGAGCTCGCCCTGGCGAGCAACGCCGGGCACATGCGGCTGCCGCACTACGCGGACATGCTCACCCGCTCCGGCATCGACGTCGACATGAAGGAGGACCCGCGGGCCAGCGGCCGCGCACTGGTGGCCGGTGACGCGTTCCTGTACGGCGACGCCGACGAACTCAGGGCCAAACTGGGTGAGTTCGTGTCGGCGGGCGCCGACGAGATCGTCCTGAACGTGACCGGGGTCGCGATGACCGAGGGCCCCACCGCGGCCCTCAAGGAGCTGGAGACCCTGTTGCGTCTGGTGGACGCCGCATGACGCCGGACGCACCCCGGCCGGCCGAGGCGGCCGCGCCGCCGGACGGGGACCAGGCGCCGCCCTTCGGGATCTCCCGGCTGCTGCTGGTGGTGACCGGCTCGGCCTCGGCGGTCGGGGTCCCGCAGTGGCTCGGCTGGCTGCGCACGACGTATCCGCGGCTGGAGGTCCGTGTCGTGATGAGCCGCGCCGCCCGGCGCTTCGTCACCCCGACCTCGCTGGAGCTGCGGCTGGAGACGGACGTGGAGATCGACGACTGGGAGGAGTGCCGTCGGGCCCGGCACGTGGAGTACGCCGAGTGGGCGGAGGCCGTACTCGTCTATCCGGCGACGTTCCACTTCACGGCCCGGCTGGCCCTCGGGCTGGCTGACACCCCCGTACTCCTGGCGTTGCAGTGCACCGACGCTCTGGTGGCCGTCGCGCCGTCCCTGCCTCCGGGCGGTCTGGACAGTCCCGCGTTCCGGTCCCACTGGGCGGCGCTGGCCGCCCGGCCCCGCGTCGTCCTGGTGCCGCCCGCCCAGGGCCACAGCCTGACCACCGGCAGGGAGGACGGCTGGGTGCCCCCGCCGCTGACCGAGGCCCTGCGGCGGATCGAGGACCGCAGGACGGAACTCGCCCCTGCGTCCGACCACCCGGCGGCGGACGAGGCCACGGCGGTCACGGCGCTGTTCGAGGACGGAGCACGAACATGAGGCGGGCCGGCACGGACCTGGAAGCCGAGAACGCGGCAGTCGGCACGGAACTGGAGACCGAGAACGCGGCAGTCGGCCCGGACCTGAGCACAGGGAACGCGGCGACCGGTACCGCCGGGCAGGGCCCTGTGCACCGGGAGTTCGGCACCGGACTGCTGCGCACCGAGGTGACCGGGACCCCGGAGAAGGGGTACGTCTGGGTCCGCCACCCGGGCCCCCGAGCCCCGCGGCCCTTCACCGCGCACGATCCGCGCCTCACCGCCGCACTCCCCGGGGACCTGCCGCCGGGCCCGGTTCGCTGGGCACCCGGCGTCCCGCCCCCCGAGGCCGACGGCCCCCAGGGGCGCCGGTACGCGGTGCGCGGGCCCGAGTCCGTGGCCGGGCGGCTGCTGCACCACGGCCCCGACGAGGATCTGGCCGTCACCCTGCACGGTGTCGGCCGGCTGCTGCGCGCCCTGCACGACACCCCCGTCCCCGCCGAGGCCGCCGTCCGGCTGACGACCCGTCCGCGAGGCATCCACCGTTTCACCGAGTGGCTCGCGGGCCGCTCCCCGAGCCCGCGGGCCGCCTACGCCGAGTCGCTGCTGCGGCCCCGCCTGGGGGAGGTGCGGATGGCCGCCCTGCACGCGCTGTGCGCGCGGATCACCGGCGACCGGGAGGCCCGGGTGCTCTGCCACGGCGCCCCCGCGCTCGGCTCCCTCGTCCCGGCGGTGGGGCCCGGCGCGCGGGTGGGCGAGGCGGATCTGCTGATCGGCGAGGACCTGTGCCTGGCCCCCTGGTACCACGACCTCGGCTGGACGCTGGGCGAACTCGTGGAACTCCGCTGGTACCGGGGCGACGCCCACCCCGCGTGGCCCGCGCTGCTCGACGCGTTCTTCACCGGGTACGGCCGGGATCTGGGCGACGACTGGCACCGCCTGGCGGCGCTGCGGGTCCTGCTCCATCTGCACGACTACACGGCGTACGTCGGCTGGGACGAGAAGACCTTCGACAAGTACACCGGCTTCGCCATGTTCCTGCTGGACCTCTCGCCGGGCCCGACACGGCGGTCGGCGGACCCCGTCCGTGAACCGGGGGACGCGGCATCATGACCGTCCCCGTCTCCGTCCCCCGGGGCCTGCCGGCCCCCGGGCCGCGATCCGTGGTCCGGCATCGTCTGCCCAACGGTCTGCGGGTGGTGTTGTCCCCGGGCCGGCCGGGCCCCCGGGCCGCGGTCGCCGTGCACTACGGCGTCGGGTTCCGCTCCGAGCGGCCCGGCCGCGAGGGGATGGCCCATCTCTTCGAGCACCTGATGTTCCGCGGCAGCGAAAGCCTCCCGGACGGAGCCTTCTTCGACGCGCTGCACCCGTTGGCGGGCACCGCGAACGGCACCACCCACCAGGACTACACGGACTACTTCCAGGCGGTTCCCGCGCAGGCGCTGGAGCAGGCGCTGTTCCGCGAGGCGGACCGGATGCGCGCGCCGCGCTTCACCCCGGCGCAGCTGTCCGCCCAACTGGTCGAGGTCACCCGCGAGATCGAGAGCATGCGGGACGGCCGCCCCTACGGCGGGCTGCCCTGGCCCCTGCTGCCCCAGGCACTGTTCCGCACCTTCGCCCACGCGCACGACGGATACGGCGATCCCGGGCGGCTCGGCCGGATCACGGTGGAGGACTGCGCGCAGTTCTTCGAGACGTACTACGCCCCCTCGAACGCGGTCCTGACCGTCGTCGCACCGCACTCCGAGGACGGCCTCCGGGCGCTGGTCGAGCGGCACTTCGCCGATGTCCCGGCGCGGACGGGCGGCGCGCCGGCGACACCGCCGGAGCCGGCGCCCGACGGGCACCGGCTGCTGTGCCGTACGGACGAGCGGGTGCCGCGGGCCGCCGTGGCCGTGGGGTACCGGCTGCCGGATCCCGCCGGCGACCTGTCCGCATACGCGGCCCACATGGTGCTCGCCGAACTGACCGGCCGGGCGCGCCCGGCGGACGGGTCCCCCTTCGAGGCGCCGGTCAGCGCAGGCTGCGGGTTCTTCGGCGCGCTCGACGCCAGGGACCCGGACGCACTGGTCGTCGTCACCGCACTGCCGCAGGGGCGGTCCGCCGAGGACTTCACCCGCCGTCTCACCGGATGGTGGGAGCGGCAGGCCGCCCCGCGGACCCGCGAGGAGCCGGACACCGTGGCCCGCGTCGCCGCCGCGCTGGCCGCCCGCCACCGCCGCGACCACGCCGACGTCCAGCGACGCTGCCGTGCCCTCGGACGCCTGGAACTCCTCTTCGGCCACGCCGAACTCGCCGACGAACTCCCGGACATGATCGCCCGCACCACTCCGGCGGAGGTGGCCGCCGCGGCCGCCCGGCTGGCCGGGGCGTACCACGCCACGGCGGTCGTGACACCAGCCAGAACCGACACCGCGACGGCGGCGGGGCAGGCACCCGCGCCCGCGCCGGACCCGCGGCGCGCTCCGGCCACGGGCACCGCGGACACGCGGCCGACAGCACCCCCGGCCCCGAACACCGGGACTCTCCCCGTAGGCCGTGCGATTCAGCTCGCGAGGACGGCTCGGGGCCCGCGCCCGTTGCCGCGGCTCGGAGAGCCGGCGGTGCCGGCGCTGGACGGAGCGCGCGAAGGGGTGCTGGCGAACGGGCTGCGGGTGCTGGCCGCGCCGGACCGCCGCGGCTGGCTCGTGGAACTGCGGCTACGGACAGCTCTCGGCCCCTGGGGGTGGCGTCGGCCGCGGGAGATCGCCGCTCTGCTGAGTGCCGTGGACTCGGCGACGGGGGCGACGGCGCGCGCGGCGCGGCTCGGCGGCGAGCTGCGGCTGTCCACCGACGGACAGTGGGCCGACGTCAGCGGCTGGGCTCCGGCCGAGGAGTTCACCGCCCTGCTGGCGATCGTGGCGGAGCTGCTGACCATCCGTCACCCGGGGGACACGGCCGACGCGTTCACCGGCCCCGCCCTACCGCGGCGTTCGCCCGAGAACCTCATGGACGAGGCGCTGCGACAGCACTGGCTGGAGCGGTACGGCCCCGCGGTGCCCGGCGGTTCCGGAGTGCCGGACGATCCGGCACCGCCGCCCGGCCCGCCCCTGTCCCTGGCGGACGCCGCGTTCGTCGTCGTGGGCGCCGTCGACCCGGAGCGGGTGCTCACGGAGGCCGCCCACGCCCTCGGGCGGCTCCCGTCCCACTCGCCCGCACCGGTGACCGCCACCGGCGAAGGCGTGCCGACGCGCGTCGCCCCGGAGGTGCTCGTCCTGCGCCGCCCGTCGGACGGCGCCGTCCGGCTCACGCTCTGCGCGCCCGAGCCGCCCCGTGCCGGGACCTCCGAGCCGGCCCGCTATCTGACGACCGCGTTGTTCGGCGGGCATTTCGGGGCCCGGCTGGCGGAGCGCTGCCGGCGCCTGGACAGAGCGGGGCACGTGGTGTTCGCGGCCCGCGACACGGTGGCCGGCCGGGCGCGTGCCCTGGTGCGTGTGACGGCCCCGCGTGCGGCACTGGCCGCCGCGGTCGACGACGTACGGGAGGAGGCCGCCGCGCTGGCCGCCGTCCCACCGGGCGACGAGGAGCTGGAGGTGGTGCGCCGCTACTGCGCCGCGCAGTTGCTCACGGCCTTCGACTCCCCGGGGCTGCTCGCGGACGCGTTGCGGCACACCGTGGTCTCGGGCCGGGGCCTGGAGTGGGTGGTACGGCGTCCCGCGCTGCTGGGCGAGGTCTCGGGCGAGGAGGTGTCCGCGGCGGCACACGCTCTGTTCGTACCGGTCACGGACACCCTCGTCGTGCTGGGTGATGTCGAACCCGCCGACGTGACGCGGGAGTTGTCGTGAGGCCGCCGGGCCGGCGCGCGGCTCCGGACTTCTCTTTCCATGATGGAAAGCCTCCCCTTGCCATGATGGAAAGTCGGCTCTACTCTTTCCAGTATGGAAACAGGGAGAGGCGAGGGAGAGGTGGCCGTCATGGAACCGCAGGACGCGCGCGCGGCGCTCGAACAGGCGGGTGCGGCCCGCGCCCGGGTGGTGGCCCGGGCGGCCGGCCCGTGGTGGTACTACCCGGGGGTCGGCTGCTGCTTCCTGTTCGCGTTCGCCGCCGTCAGCATCGACTGGGACCTGATCCCGTACGGCTTCGTGGGAGGCGTCTGGCTGGGCCCGGCCCTGCTCACCATGGCCGCCGGACACACCACCGGCGTCTTCCTCAACCGCTTCTACGCCACCCCCGGCATGCGCCGGATCACCTCGGTGCTCGGGCCGACGCTCCTGGCGCTGGCCGTCCTCGGCCTGGTGCTGGAGTGGGCCGTGGACCTGCGCTGGGCCATGGCCGCCTGCGGTGTCCTCGCGCTGCTCGCGATCGTCGCCGCGGGCCGTCGGCTGGACCGGGCGCTGCTGCGGGAGCTGCGGCCGTGACCGCACCGGAACCCACCGCCCCGGACCCGGCACTCGACGCGGTGATCCACCCCGTCAACCGGCTCCAGATCTGCTCCATGCTCGCGCCGGTCGAGTCCCTGGCGTTCTCGGCGGTCAGAGACGCGCTCGGAGTGAGCGACTCGGTGCTGAGCAAGCAGGTGCGGATCCTCCAGGAGGCGGGATACGTCACGCTGCACAAGGAACCGTTCAACTCCCGCGTCCGCGCCTGGATCGCCCTGACGCCGACGGGCCGCACGGCCCTCACGGGCCATCTTGAGGCCCTGCGCCGTATCGCGGACCTGGCCTCGCCGTCCGGTACCGGCACGGCGGCCGACGGAGGCGGGTCATGACCGGGCACACCGCCCCGCGCGCCCACATCGCCCTGATGTCCGTCCCCCTCCACGGACACGTGAACCCACTGCTCGGTGTGGCGGCGGAGCTGGTCGCCCGGGGGCACCGGGTCACGTTCGCCACCGGCCACGAGTTCGGCCCGCTGGTCGCGGAGACCGGCGCCGAACCGGTCGGCCACGCCACCACGTTCCCCACCCGGACCCCGACGGCGGGCACCGGCCGGGACTGGCTCCCCGCCGACGACGACGGCTCCCTCGCGGTGGACGCCTTCCGGCGGGAGTGCGCCACCGTCCTGCCACAGCTCGCCGACCACTACGCCGACGACGTGCCCGACCTGGTCGTCTACGACACGGTCACCGGACACGGCCCCCTGCTCGCCCGCCGGTGGGGCGTGCCCGAGGTGGCGTTCTCGCCCACGCACGCCTTCACCGACGGCACCACGGGCCGGGGCGTCGGCGCGGGCCCCGGAGCACTGTCCGGGGACGTGCCCTGTGTGGTCGCGATGCCGCGGTCACTCCAGTTCATGGCGGACCGGGTGGGGGCGCGGTGCACCTTCGTGGGACCCGTCGAGTGGCGGCGCGGCGCGCACGGCGACTGGCGGCCGCCGCCGGACGCCCGCCGGGTCGCGCTGGTGTCGCTGGGCACGACGTACAACCGGCGTGCCGACGTCTTCCGCTGGTGCGTCGAGGCGTTCGACGGCCTCGACGGCGCGGCGGGACGGCACCTGGTGCTGGCCACCGGTCACGGCACCGACCCGGCCGCGCTCGGAACGCTGCCAGCGTGGGTGGAGGCCCGTGAGTGGGTGCCGCAGATGAGCGTGCTGCCGTACATCGACGTCTTCGTCACGGCCGGCGGCACCGGCAGCGTCCTGGAAGGACTCGCCCACGAGGTGCCGCTGGTCGTCCTGCCGCAGGCGGTCGAGCAGTTCCTCACCGCGCGCAGGGTCGTGGACCTCGGCCTCGGCCGGGCCGTCCCGCCGGACCATCTCGGCCCGGACACCATCCGCGCCGCCGTGCGCGCGGTGCTGGGCGACCCGGCCGTCCCCGGCCGACTGGCGGCCGTACGCCGGGAGATCGAGCAGGCCGGGGGCGCGCGGGCCGCGGCCGACGTCATGGAGGCCGCCCGGAGCCGGACACCCCGCGCCGCCGCCCGCTGACCGTCGTACACCGGGCGGCACCGCAAGAACACGAACGACATCACGGGGAGAGACATGCTGAAGCAGACCGACCGGCCGTCGGACACCGGGCCCGAACCGGACACCGGGCCGCCCGTCGTCGAGGTACGGGATCTGCGTATGCGCTACGGCGACCACGAGGTGCTGCGCGGCGTGGACCTGACCGTGCGCCGGGGCGAGATCGTCGCCCTGCTCGGGCCCAACGGCGCGGGCAAGAGCACCACCATCGAGGTCCTGGAGGGCTTCCGCGCCCGCTCCGCCGGCAGCGTGAACGTCCTGGGCACCGACCCCGCCGAGGGCGGCGAGGAGTGGCGCTCCCGGCTGGGCATCGTGCTCCAGTCGTGGCGGGACCACGGCAAGTGGCGGGTCCGTGAACTCCTCGCGCACGTCGCCGCGTTCTACGAGCCGTACACGGCGTCCGGGCGTCGGGGTCCCCGGGACGTCGACGAACTCCTCGCGCTGGTCGGCCTGACCGGTCAGGCCGACCAGCGGATCAGCACCCTCTCCGGCGGTCAGCGCAGGCGGCTCGACATCGCCGTCGGCGTCGTGGGCCGGCCCGACGTGCTGTTCCTGGACGAACCCACCGTCGGCTTCGACCCCGAGGCACGTCAGGAGTTCCACGCTCTGGTGCGGGCCCTGGCGGACGAGCGGAACACGATCCTGCTCACCACGCACGACCTCCAGGAGGCGCAGAAGCTCGCCGACCGCGTCCTCATCCTGGTCGGCGGCCGGATCGTGGCCCAGGGCACGGTCGACGAACTCGCCCGCGCGATCGGCGCGGACGCCGAGGTGACCTGGACCGTGCGCGGCACCGCCCACCGCAGCGGCACCGCGGACGTCACCGCCCTGCTGCGCGGCCTGTTCGCGGAGCATGGCGACGACGTACGGGACATCGAGGTGCGTCGCGTCACCCTGGAGGACGTCTATCTGGCGGTGGTCGCGGACGCCGAGGCGGGCCGTACCGACGAGGCGACCCGACGGCTGACGGGAGCGGCCCGATGAGCACACCGACCACGACCGTCCGCCCGATGGGCAACGCCGTACGGCAGGGCCTGCGCCGCGGCGGCCGCGAACTGCACCAGACGGCCACCACCCGGCAGGACCTGATCAGCAACCTGGTGTGGCTGGTCGGTCTGCTGGCGCCGCTGTACACCCTGCGCGACAACGACCTCGCGGGCACCGGCATGTCCGTCGCGGGCTTCCTGCTGCCCAGCATGATGAGCATGTGCGTGGCCTTCAACGGCATGCTCGGCCTCACCCAGCAGCTGATCGCGGAGCGGCAGGACGGCACCCTGCTCCGGCTCAAGGCCCTGCCGCACGGCATGCCCAGCTATCTCATCGGCAAGATCGTCAACGTCGCGGGCATCGTGCTGATCGCCTGCGCCGCGGTGACGTTCCTGGGCATCGCGATGCTGCCCGACGTCTCGGCCGGTGACACCGGCATCTGGCTGGGGCTCGCCTGGGTGCTGCCGCTCGGACTGCTCGCCCTGCTGCCCGTCGGCGCGATCCTGGGCTCGCTCATCGACAGCCCGCGCAACATCGGCCTGGTCATGGTCCCCATGTTCGCGCTCGCCTCGGTCTCCGGGATCTTCTACCCGGCCTCCCAGCTGCCGGTATGGCTCCAGCACGTGGCGGAGGTCTTCCCGCTGTACTGGCTCGGCCTGGCGGCCCGTGCCGCCCTGTTGCCCGACAGCGCCGTGGCCGCCGAGATCGGGGAGTCCTGGCGGCACTGGGAGACCGTCGGCGTGCTCGGCCTGTGGGCCGTGGCCGGCCTGCTGCTCGCGCCCGCCGTGCTGCGCCGGGCCGCCCGCCGCGAGTCGGGCTCGACCATGGCCGGCCGCCGCGAAGAGGCCCTGAAGCGATCCGTCTGACCACCCCCCACCCGACCGCACGCACCCCCACCCCCACCCCCACGAAGAAAGGCTCCACCATGTCCGTCCTGGCCCAAGACCTCGCCCTCCTCCTGCTCGACGACGACACGGGCCGCAGCACGGTGGACGTCGGCCGCAGGCACCGCGCCGTGGGCAGCGCGATCCTGCTCGACCTGGCGCGCGCCGGCCGGCTCCGTGTCGAGACGCCCGAGGGACGCCCCCGGGACGCCCGCCCCGTCGTCGTGGACGGTCCCCCGACCGGCGACCCGGTACTGGACCAGGCCCTCGACGCGGTCGCCGCGAAGGAGATGAAGCTGGGCTGGGCGGCCGAGACCATCGGGCACGACTCCTGGCGGCCACTTCTGGACGCGCTGGTGGAGCGTGGCCTGCTGCGGCACGAGAAGGGCCGGTTCCTGGGCCTGGTCCGCACGAACTCCTGGCCGGCCGCGGACGGCACGCACGAGGCCGAGGTCGTGGGCCGGATCCGGGCGGCGGTCGTCGACGGACAGCGGCCGGACGAGACGACGGTGCTCCTGGTCATGATCCTGCGGGCGATCGGCGCGCTCCCGGCCGTGCTGAGCGCCGAGGACGCCAAGAGCGTGGACGAGCGGGCGAAGCGGCTGGTCGAGGAGTACGAGCGCGGGGAGGGGGCGGACCGGCCGTGGCGCGAGGTGTTCAAGGGCCTGGACACGGGCCTGCTCGTCGTGCTGCTGGCGGGCTGAGCGTGCCCGGCTCGCCCGGCGCCGGACCGGCCGCGGCCCCGGCCGACGTCGTCCTGGTCGTCGACCACCAATTGCCCACTCCCGACAGGGACTCCGGCTCGCTGCGCCTGACCAGGATGATCGAGCAGTTGACGGCGCTGGACCGGCAGGTCCTCTTCTTCCCGTCCGACGGGCGGGCGGAGCCCCGGTACGCCGACCGGCTCCGGCGGCAGGGCGTGGCGGTCCTCGTCGACCAGGAGCAGCAGGTGCGGTTCCTGCGGGACCAGGGGCACCGGATCGGGCTCGCCCTGCTGTGCCGCCCGCAGCCCGCGCTGCGGCTGCTGGGCGAGATCCGGGACCTCGCCGCGCACTGCACGGTCGTCTACGACACGGTCGACCTGCATTTCCGGCGGCTCGGCGGGCAGGCCGCGCTGGCGGAGCGGGACGGGCGCACCGACCGGTTCCGGCTGCGGGCGCAGGCCGAGACCGTGCGGGCGCTGGAGCTGCTGCTGGTCCGGGAGAGCGAGGTGACGCTCGTCGTCTCGGCCGAGGAGCGCGCGCACCTGGAGTCCCTGGTGCCGGGCGCGGACGTCCGTGTCCTGTCCAACATCCACGCACCGGTCGTGGCCGGTGCGGCGCCCGCCGAGGGCGCGCGTGTGCTGTTCGTCGGCCACTACCAGCACGCGCCGAACGCCGACGCCGCCCGATGGCTCGCCCGCGAGATCATGCCGCTGGTCCGGCGCGAGGTCCCCGAAGCCGTCCTGGACCTGGTGGGCAGTTCCGCCCCGGAGGAGGTCACCTCGCTGGCGGGAGAGGGGGTCGTCGTGCCCGGCTGGGTGCCGGACCTCGGGCCCGTCTACGCGCGGGCGCGCGTGGCCGTGGCCCCGCTCCGGTTCGGCGCCGGGGTCAAGGGCAAGGTCGGTGAGGCTCTGGAACACCAGGTCCCCGTCGTCGGCACGACCCTCGCCTTCGAGGGCATGGGGCTGGAACACGACTGCCATGTCCTGATGGCCGACACCGCGGAGGATCTCGCCGCCCATCTCGTCCGGGTGCTGCGGGACGACGCCCTGCACGGTTCGCTGGTCCGGCGGGCGGTGCCACGGCTGCGGGACCGCTTCGGCCCCGAGGAGGCGCGCAGGACCCTGCTGGGGCTTCTGGCGGAGGCAGGCCGGGCGCGACGCTGAGTCGGGCGGCCCCCCGCTCAGTCGTCCAGTTCCGCCACCAGCTCGGTGGCGCGGGAGGCGGGTACGCCGGCCGCGGTCAGGACGGTGACCGCGGCGGAGCGGCCTGCCTCTTCGGGGGCGAGGAGGCCGTCGTTGACCGCTTCCATGACGCCGAACAGCATCTGCTCGTGGACGTAGGCCAGCGCGGGCGCGGGCAGGGCGGAGACGAAGACGCCGTCGTCCAGGCCGCGTTGGAGGAGTTCGGTGCAGGTCGCGCGGACAGGGGCGAGCCGGTCGCGGATGCCCTGCATGGTGACGCTGCGCTGGGCGAGCGCCACCAGGATGCGATAGCGGTCGGCGATCTCCCAGACCGCGAGGACCGAGCCCGCCACCGCCTGCGCCGGATCCGCGGCGCCTTCCCGCCCCGCCGCGTGCGCGGCCGCCACCGCCTCCACGGCGCCGTCGACGAGCGTGCCGATCAGCGCCTCACGGCTGGGGAAGTGGCCGTAGACCGTCCGTCGTACGACGCCCGCGGCCCGCGCGATCTGGTCCATGGACGCGTCGGGGTCGCGCAGGAGCTCGGCGAGGGCGACGTCGAGGATGCGGCGGCGGTTGGCGTCGGCGCGGCTGGGGGTCCCGGTGGTCATGGCTGCCATTCTGCCTGCCCTTCATCGACTTGCACAGAGTTGTGCAACGGCGTACATTGCACATGGTTGTGCAGTTGCACGCCACTGTGCAAATCAGCCGGGAGGCCGGTCACGGTGGCGTCCGTTGCGAAGTTGAGGAAGGCGACCCCTGCCATGCGACTCGTCATGAACGAACCGGTCGAGAGGATGGACCGCCCCTACGCCCGGCGCTGGTGGGCGCTGCTGGTCCTGTGCCTGAGCCTGCTGATCATCGTGATGGCGAACACCGCCCTCACGGTCGCGGCCCCGGCCATGACCCAGGACCTCGGCCTGTCCAGCGCCGACCTCCAGTGGGTCATCGACGGCTACACCGTCCCGTACGCGGCGCTGATGCTGCTGCTCGGCGCGATAGGCGACAAGTACAGCCGCCGCGGAGCGCTTCTGCTGGGGCTCACCGTGTTCGGCGCGGGATCCGTCTTCGGCTACCTCGCCGACAGCTCCACCACCGTCATCGCCGCCCGTGCCGTGATGGGCGTCGGCGCCGCGATGATCATGCCGGCGACGCTCTCCCTGCTCGCCGCGACCTTCCCGCGCGCCGAACGCGCCAAGGCGATCACCGTGTGGACCGCCACCTCCGGGGTGGCGATCGCGGCCGGTCCCCTGGTCGCGGGCGCGCTCCTGGAGAACCACGGCTGGACGTCGACGTTCCTGATCAACGTCCCCGTCGCCGCCCTCGCCCTGGTCGGCGCCCTGGTCCTCGTACCCCCGTCCAAGGCCGCCCGGCACGGCCGTATCGACCACGTCGGCGGACTGC
Source organism: Streptomyces lincolnensis (assembly GCF_001685355.1). GTDB lineage: Bacteria > Actinomycetota > Actinomycetes > Streptomycetales > Streptomycetaceae > Streptomyces > Streptomyces lincolnensis. The sequence goes on from NZ_CP016438.1 coordinate 6,937,620, forward strand.
TGTCGGTGGTGTGGATCGGCGCGCTGATCTACATGATCATCGAAGGCCCGCACTTCGGCTGGCACGCCAGGGCGATCACCGCCGCGGTCGTCGCGGGCGCCGGACTCGTCGCCTTCGTCGTCTGGGAACTGCGCCACCCGCGCCCCGTCCTGGACGTCCGCCGCTTCACCGACCGCGGGTTCGCGGGCTCCAACCTCGCCGTCGCCCTGTTCTTCCTGGCCGTCTTCGGCGCCTTCTACTACCTCACCCAGCACCTCCAGTTCGTCCTCGGCTACAGCGCCCTGGAGACCGGCCTGCGCATGCTGCCCCTGGCCGGCGCGGTCTTCGCCGGCTCCGCCCTGACCGGCGTGCTCACCCCGCGGGTCGGCATGAAGTGGACGGTCACCGCGGGCATGGTCGGCGGCACGGCGGCCCTCGCCCTGCTCACCCAGGTCGACGCGAGTTCGTCGTACGGCGATTTCGTCACCCCCCTCGTCGTCCTGGGCCTCGCGATCGGCCTCGCCCTCTCGCCCGCCACGGACGCGATCATGGGCGCGTTCCCCGAGTCCGAACTGGGCGTCGGCGGCGCGGTGAACGACACCTCGATCGAACTCGGCGGCTCGCTCGGCATCGCGATCCTCGGCTCGCTGCTGGCCACGTCGTACTCCGACCACCTCACGGACGCGACCGCCGGCAGCAAGCTCCCCGCCGCCGGTCTGGACGCGGCCCAGGACTCCGTCGGCGCCGGATACACCGTCGCGCAGGGCATCGGCGAGCAGGCCCGGCAGGCCGCCGCGCAGGCCGCCCGGGCCGGCGACCCCCAGCAGGCCGCCCAGTTGAAGGCCCAGGCCGAGCAACTCGCCACCGGGGCACGGCAGATGGCCGACGCCGTCGGCTCCTCCTTCTCCGACGCGGTGGCCCACACCAGCCTGGTCGGCGCGATCGTCCTCGGCGTCGGCACGCTGCTGGTCGCGGTACTGCTGCCGAACCGCAAGGGTGCCGAGCGGGCCGGAGAGTCGGCGCAGGAGACGGACAAGGAACTGGTGGGCAGCCGCTGACTCACCGGGCTCTTACCGGGCCTCACCAGCCTGCCGTGCCGGACCGTCCGGCACGGCAGGCTCAGCTTTTGGGAGGCGTACGGGGGATGACGATCGACTGGGACCGGCGGACGTGTGCCCGGCGCGGGCACGTGACGTACGCACCCGACGAACCCCGGCTGCGCGAGCGGTTGTACGCCGACACCGCCCTCGGTACGGCCTGGCGCTGTCTGCGGTGCGGGGACTTCGCGCTGGGCGACCCGCACGGCGAGGGACCGGCGGACCGGGCGCCTCTCGTGCCCCGCGGCAAGGGCCTGCGCGATGTGTTCGTCCTCCGCTTCCTGGCCGTCGAGCGGGCGGTGCGCGGGGTATTCATCGCGCTGGTGGCGCTCGCGGTGTGGAGGTTCAGCAACAGCAAGGACGCGGTGCACCGGCTCTTCGACGAGTATCTGGACGTCCTCGCCGTCCTCTGCATCCTCCTGGCCAAGCGCCTGTTCGGCCTGCGCGGCGGCCACCACGCCTTCGAACAGGAACGCCACAGCGCCTCACCGCTGGAGGTGGAGGAGACGGCGGCTGTCGGTGCCCGCGCATAGGGTCTTCTGACGGGTCTCCACGGCGTCGCGACGCTTGGGAACGCGCTTCCCTCGCTGTCCGAATGGCGTGGGAGGACCGCTCGACCGCGTTGCCGAATCGCCCATGCGGCTCCCTGCCACGCTCGAACAACCTCGCCGGGGGGCCATGACGCCGCTCCTTTCTCCGCGGAGATCCGTCAGCAGCCCCTAGGCTCTGACCCATGACGACCCTCAAACGGATCTCGCTCGGTGTGCGGGACGACAGGCGGGCGGGGGAGTTCTGGCGGCAGGCGTTGGGATACGTGCGGCGGCCTCCGCGGTTCGAGGGGGACGACTGGATCGTCCTGGAGCCCCGGGCGGGGGAGCCCGGGGCCGCGATCGCCATGGACGTCAGCGAGAGTCCCGTGCAGGAGTTCCCGCGTGTCCACTTCGACCTGGACGCCGGTGACCGCGACCTCGACGAGGAGGTGGAGCGCCTCATGGCGCTCGGAGCCCGGCGGGTCGACTGGCCGCACTACCCGGACCCGCCGCCGCGCGGAGGGCTTCCCTACGTGGTGCTCGCCGATCCGGAAGGCAACCGGTTCTGCGTGGAGGGCCACCGGTCGGGAGACGGGAGTCACCGGGCGGGGACCGTGGGGCGGGAGACGGGGAGCCGGGAGCCGTCGGACGGCTCCTAGGCCCACGGGTCCGTGATGTCCCGCAGCAGCGTCAGCGCCTCCCGCAGCTGCTTCATCCGGCGCTTGCCGAGGTGTTCCTCCCACTCCTTCTCCACCTCGGCGACCACCGCGTCGGCGACCTCCTTCGCCGCCCGGGCCTTCGCCGCTCCGCACACCAGGCGGGCGCGCTTGTCGGTGGGGTCCGGGACGCGGGTGACATAGCCCGCCTTCTCCAGCTGGTCGACCAGGAAGCCGGCCGTCTGCTTGGTGATCTGGGCCTGTTCGGCCAGCTCGGTCAGACGGGTTCCGTGGGGGCCGATGCGCTGCATGACCCGGGCCTGGGCGGGCGTGAAGTCGTCGAAACCGGCCTCGGCGAGCACGGCGAAGATACGGTTCTCCAGAGCCCGGTACGGGAGAAACAGCAGCACACCCGTGTTGAGCTCGCTCTCCGCCACCACGCCGACGCCTCCTGAACGCTGCCCGACCCCGGCCAACCCCTGCCCGACCGGTGCTCGGCCACTGCTTGACATTGGTCAGAGTCTCTGACTACTTTGGTCAGAGAAGCTTACCACTTGAGTGGGTGATTCCCATGGGCGTGACACTGGAGACCGACCAGCTCTGGCAGGTCGTGGACGACGAGCGGACGAGCCTGGCCGACCTCCTGGAGAGCCTGAGTCCCGAGGAATGGGAGACCCCCACACGCTGCGGCGACTGGCGCGTGCGGGACGTGGCCGCGCATCTGACGATCGCGGCACGCTGCACCTACGGCCAGGTCGTCCGGGAGATGGCCCGCGCCCGCGGGAACTGGAACCGGATGATCCACGACTCCGCCGTCCGCGAGGCCGGGCAGCCCGTCGCCGAGATCACCGCCAACCTCCGCTCGACCATCGGCTCCCGGCGCCTCGCGCCCACCACCTCACCCCGCGAACCCCTCATCGACATCCTCGTCCACGGCCAGGACGTCGCCCTCGCGCTCGGCCGGACCCGGGAGATGCCCCCGGCGGCCGCCCGAGATGCCGCCGACCGGGTGTGGACCATGCGCCTCCCGCCCCGCCCCTGGCCGCTGCCCAAGGCCCGGCTCGTCGCCACCGACATCGAGTGGACGCGTGGGGAGGGCGAGGAGATCGGCGGGCCGATCGCGGCCTTGCTCCTGCTGCTGACCGGACGTCCGGAGGCGGCCCGGGAGTGGTGCGAGCGCGCCGGGGAGCCGTGGACGGGGGTCGCGACTCCCCGGTGACACCTCTCGCCCCTTCCGGACTGTTCGCGACCACTTGTCCAAATCCTTTGACCCGCCGCCGTGTTCGGACCACGCTGGGACCCGCGTAGGCGCGGCCGGACGTACGGAGGCGGGCATGGGGGACTCGGACGGGGTCGAGATCGTCAGTTCGACGGAGTTCGAGGCCAGGTACGGGGCCGAACGGGAGGCGTCACCCCTGCCGTTGGAGGAGGTCAACGAGCTCTTCGGGCAGTTCCTCAGGGCGGTGGCCCGCCCGCAGGGCAAGGACGGGACCGCCGACCGCAACCTCAGCGACCGGCTGCGCGCCCACCTCGGCTCCGACCCCTCCGCGTGGCCCGTGGTCAAGGCCGCCTACCCGCCGTACGACCTGCCCAACGTCCATCTCGCCCTGGAGCACTGGTTCGCCGCCGACGGACGTACCCACGACCTGATCGGCCTGCGCGGCTCCCGGCACCGCGGTGACCTGAGCCTCGGTGACATCATCGAATCCGCCGACCGGCACGACCGGTTCACCGTCGGCGCCGTCGAGTACGCGCATCTGCCGATCGGCCCCGACGAGGAACTCGCCTGCGTCTCCTGCGGGTTCTACCTCGGCGAGGAGGACGGCGAACGGTTCGCGGTGCTGCTGCGCGGGCCCGCGGACGAGTACGGGCGCAACAAGGTGGAGATCGAGGTCATCGCCCGGGAGAAGGAGTTCTCGGACCGGGTGCTCGCCGGCATCGACGCCCTCGTGCACGAGCGCAACGTCTTCCGCGGGCAGGTCCTGTCCTTCGAGGGCTCGGAGTTCGGCCACGGCCTCGGCCCGTTCCGCTTCCACCGGCGGCCCGGTCTCGCCCGCGACGGCATCGTGCTCCCCGAAGGCCTCCTCGAACGCGTCGAACGCCAGGTCGTCGGCGTCGCCCGCCGCCGCGAGCAACTGCGCGCCGCCGGCCAGCACCTGCGCCGCGGACTCCTCCTCTACGGCCCTCCCGGCACCGGCAAGACCCACACGATCCGCTATCTCCTCTCCCACCTCCCGCAGTTCACGGTCGTGATCCTCTCGGGCACCGGCATCGGCGCCATCGGCCCGGCCTGCGCTCTCGCCCGGATGCTCCAGCCGGCGCTCGTCGTCCTGGAGGACTGCGACCTGATCGCCGAGGCCCGCGACTACGGCGGCGGCGAACAGCCCCTGCTCTTCCAGGTGCTGAACGAGATGGACGGTCTCGGCGACGACGCCGACGTGGCCTTCCTCCTCACCACCAACCGCGCCGACCTCCTCGAACCGGCCCTCGTCCAGCGCCCCGGCCGCGTCGACCTCGCCGTCGAGATCCCCCTGCCGGACGCCCGTGGCCGCGCCCGCCTCCTCGACCTGTACGGCGCGGGGCTCGACCTCGGCAAGCAGGTCGTCGACGAGGTCGTGGCCCGTACGGAGGGCACGACCGCCTCCTTCACCAAGGAGCTGGTACGGCGCTCCGTCCTCATCGCGGCCGAACGCGAGTCGCCGCGCACCGTCCCGGAGGACGTCCGCGCCGCCCTCGACGAACTCCTCTCCGACCACGACCGCCTGACCCGCCGCCTCCTCGGCGTCCAGGGCGGCACCGACGTCCAGGACGAGGACTGGATGCCGGAGGAGGAACTCGGCGGCACCGGCGGGGTCGCCCGCGCCTATCCGGGCCCCGGCCCGTTCCCCGGCATGCCCCCGCGCTTCCAGGGCCCCTCGCCTGTCTGACGGGGTGAGTCGCAGGGGTTCACACCTGCCGTTTCCCGGCGCCGGGCACCTCGTTGAACCGACCGGGCGAAGGCCCGACGGCGTCGACGACAAGGGGCGGGTGTGCGACAGGAGAGACACCTCGACAAGACCGGACCAGGACCGTGCGCCGCCGGCCGCCGCACCCGCAAGGTATGAGGCCATGACCCAACTGATGGAACCGGGTGCGGAGTTGACGGGCCGCTACCGGCTGGAGAAACAGCTGGGCAGTGGCGGAATGGGCCAGGTCTGGCGCGGTCACGATCTGCGTCTCGACCGGCCGGTGGCGATCAAACTGCTGCGGCCCGGCCTGTTCGCCGACGAACAGGCGCTGGCCCGCTTCCAGCGGGAGGGCAAGGCCGCCGCACGGCTCAACCACCCCGCCATCGCCGCGGTCTACGACGTCAGTGCCCATCAGGGGAAGCCGTTCCTGGTGCTGGAACTGCTGGACGGGCACGATCTGGAGACCGCCCTGGGCCGCGACCCGCAGGGGCTGGCGATCGACCGGGTGCTGGACTACGGGGCCCAGATCGCCGAGGGCCTGGCCGCAGCCCATGCCGCAGGCGTCGTCCACCGTGACATCAAGCCGGCCAATGTGATGCTCCTGCCCAGCGGGCAGATCAAGATCTACGACTTCGGCATCGCTCGGCTCCACGACGCCACCCGGCTGACCGCGGCCGACAGTGCGGTCGGCACGCTCAGTTACATGGCCCCCGAGCAGTTCCGCAACGAGCCGATCGACGCCAAGGCGGACCTGTACGCCCTCGGTGCCACCCTGTTCCATCTGCTCACCGGACACCCGCCCTACCGCGCCGATGATCAACGCGCTCTCATCGCCATGCATCTCGACGCACCGGTGCCCAGCGCCCGCAGCGTCCGACCCGGCATCCCCCCGGCCTTCGACGCCTGTCTGCGGACTCTCCTGGCCAAAGCCCCTCTCGAACGACCCGATGCCGCCACCGTCGCCCACCACCTGCCCACGCTCGCCGATCCGCACCGGCAGCCGACGGAGCAGCAACCGGTCACCGGGGCAACGGTGCCCCGCCTCCCCACCCTCGTCACCGGCCCGTACCACCAGTCCACCCCGGCCTCCCGCATCCGGAACCTGCTCACCGAGGCCGAACACCTGGCCCGCACCGACACCGACATCACCCCCCGGGAACAGGGCCGACTGTGGCGGGAGATCGCGACGATACTGGCCGACCGGGACCCGGACCACGCCCGCGACCTGCTCACCGAGACCGCCCGCGGCCTGCTGGCCGAGGCCGGACATCTCGCCCGGACCGATACGAGCACCAGCACCGGTACCCCCCTCATCGACTTCAGCAGTCCCAGGCGATGGAGGTGGTCGCGGTGGCGGAAAGCGATGACACCGACCGTTCGACGGGCAGGGACGGAGGCGGGTGCGCTGAGGGCGGCCTTCCTGTCTGGCGTCCCGCGCCCGCGCACACGGTCCGAAGTGCGATACGAGCTGACACAGACCACGGAAGCGCTGGCCGGGCTACATCCCGTGGGGGCCGAACGCCTCGCCCTGGCAGCCGCTCCCGACGACCCCCGAGCACAGGCCAGAGCGTTGGCGGGAGTCGCCGGGATGCTCACCGACAGGGACCCGCAGCAGGCACAGCGGATCCTGGCCAAAGCCGAACGCCTCGTCCGCACTCTCATCGGCCCGTACGAGCAGGCCGGTGCGTTGGCGCCGGTCGCAGCAGTGCTGGCAAGACTGGACCCGACGCAGGCCAAGCACCTGGCTGGCACCATCCCCGAGCCATACATGACTTCAGCGCTGGTAGAGATCATCAAAGTGGTGCTTGAGCGTGACCCCGACCAAGCCGAACGCCTCGCGAGTACCGTCCCCCAGGGGGACGGTCGTGCCCAGATGCTGGCGCAGATCGCAGACGTGCTCGCCCCCGAGCACCCGGACCGGGCCCGCACCCTGCTCACCGAAGCCCGCACGCTCACCGCATCGCCTCTGACGTCGATCAAGGTCTTGACCGCGCTCGCGAAGATGACAGCCGGGCAGGATCCACGCCAGGCCACCGAACTGCTGGTCGAGGCCGAACACCTCGCCCTCGGTCACGACCTCGGTAGGTACGTCATCCAGGAGATCGTGGAAGCGCTGGCCACCCTGGACGCCGTCGAGGCCGAACGCCTCGCCCGTACCCTCACCGACCCTTCCCTCCAGACCTGGGCCTTGACGAGCATCGTCAAGGCCCAGGCCAAGCACGACCTCGTCGACGCTGTCTACCTCGCGCAAACCATCCTCCAGTCACCCGAACTGGCCACACGAGGAGGGGCGGAGGCAGTGGCAGCGGTGGCCGAGCAGGACACCGCCCAGGCCGAACGCCTCGCCCGTACCCTGCCCGACCCGCGTAACCGGCTCAAGGCACTGATGGCGATCGCGAAGGTGACAGCAGGGAAGGATCCACGCCAGGCCACCGAACTGCTGGTCGAGGCCGAACGCCTCGCCCTCGATCACGATCTCGGCGAGTACGTCATCGGGGGGATCGCGGAAGCGCTGGCCCCCCTCGACACCGCCCAGGCCGAACGCCTCGCCCGCACCCTCACCGGCCCGTACATCCGCATCGAGGCGCTGATCGCGATCGCGAAGGAGAGGGCCGAACCCGACCCGGACCATGCCCAGCAACTCCTCGCCGAGGCCGAACACCTCGCGCACGCTCTCCCCGGCCCCCTCCGGCAAGCCTCGGCATTGGTGAAGATCGCACAGCTGCACGCAAGCTGCCCCCCTCAGGACCCACCGCAGGCCTAGGCCGACAGGCCCCGGAACTCCAGGTCCAACCGCGCCACCTCCCCCTCCGTCAGTTCCAGCTCCGTCGCGGCGGCCGAGGAGCGGATCGTCTCCGGGCGGCTCGCTCCCGGGATGGGGATGACGGTCGGGGATCTCGTCAACAACCAGGCGAGGCAGACCTGTTGGGGGCTCGCACTACGCTCCCGCGCGACGGAGTGGAACGCCGCGTGGCGGTCCCGCTCCTCGGTCCGGGACGGTCCGTCCAGGGAGCTGCGGGAGATGCCGCCCAGCGGGCTCCAGGGGAGGAACGCGAGGCCCAGTTCGGCGCAGAGGGTGAGTTCGGCCTCGCTGTCGCGGACGGCGGGGGAGTACTGGTTCTGCACGCAGACCAGGCGCTCGCCGAGGATCTCCCGGGCCACCCGGATCTGTCCGGTGTCGGCGTTGGAGATCCCGGCGAGCCGGATCGTGCCCGCGTCGAGCAGGTCGCGCAGCGCGCCGACCGAGTCCTCGAAGGGCACCGCGGGATCGGGCTTGTGCAGCTGGTAGAGGCCGATCGCGTCGACACCGAGCCGCTTGCGGGAGGCCTCGGCGGCGGCCTTGAGATGCCGTGGGGTGCCGGTCACCGTCCAGCTGCCGTCGGCCGGCCTGCCCCGGCCGCCCTTCGTCGCGACCAGCACGTCGGAGGTGTCACCGCCGTAGGCAGCGAGGGCGCGGGCGACCAGCAGTTCGTTGTGCCCGGGGTCGGCCCCGGGCAGGTGGTAGGAGTCGGCCGTGTCCAGGAGGGTCACGCCCTCGTCCAGCGCCGCGTGCACGGTGGCCAGGGCGCGGGCCTCGTCCGGCCGGCCCTCGATGGACAGCGGCATGGCACCAAGTCCTACGGCGCTCACGCGCAGGCCGCCCAGGGTGCGGTACCGCATCAGGCGTCACCCTTCCCCAGGGTCTCGGCCACGGCGCGCGGCAGCCATCGCCGTACGTCGTCGAAGGCGAATCCGAGCCGGGTGGCACGGGAGTTGTCCATGCCGTAGGAGCGGGCGAAGGAGAAGGGGGAGACCTCGCCGACCTCGACGGGGCCCAGGAGCACCTTGCCGTCCGGGACGTGCGCGGTCACGGCGTCGCAGATCTCCCCGGTGGTCAGCAGGCCGTGGGAGGCCGCGTTGACCGGGCCGGTGAAGTCCTCGCCGACCGTCCAGGCCAGGAAGCCGGCGATCTCCTCGACGTGGATGTAGGTGGCGGGCCGGTTCACCACCGGCACGGCGATCGGCGCACCGGCGCGGATCCGGTCGGCGTAGTGCGCGAGCCGTCCGGTGAAGTCGTCGGCGCCGCCCAGGACATGGGCCACGCGCACGGCCACGTACGGGAACCCGGGGTCGGCCGCGAGGACCGCCTCGGCCTGCCGCTTGCCCTCGCCGTAGTGGGTGTCGAGGAACTCCGGTTCGTCCCAGGGGAGTTCGAGGCCGACGGACACGGTGGCCGGGTCCACCGCCTCCTCCCGGACGAGCGCGGGGGAGTCCTCGTACTCGTACACCTCGACCGTCGAGGTCATGACGTAGCGGCGGGTGCGGCCGGTGAAGACCCGGCGGGCCACGGCCGCCTGGCGCGGGGTGTAGCAGACCTGGTCGACCACCACGTCGAACGTGCGCGAACCGAGCGCCTGCGTCAGGGAGTTCTCGTCATCGCGGTCGGCGACCAGATGTGCCGCCCCGTCCGGTGGCCGCGACGAGCCGCGGTTCATCACCGTCACGTGGTCCCCGGCGGCCAGCAGACGTGCGACAAGCCGCTTTCCGAAGTAGCGGTTACCGCCGATGACCAGTATCTCTCGCCCCTTTTCCATGACCATAATTCTCCCGGCGTACATCCCGGTCATGAAGGGGGAACCATGGGAGTTCAGGCCGCCGCACCAAAAGAACCACGGCATCTGCGCGCCGCCGCCGACGAAACCTCGGTGGCCTTCGACGCGCTGGACCGGCAGATCCTCGAACTCCTCCAGAGCGACGGCCGGATCAAGCTCAGCGAACTGGGCCGCCGGGTCCGGCTCAGCCCGGCGGCGGTCACCGAGCGGGTGCGCCGGCTGGAGGCGGCGGGTGTGATCAGCGGTTACGGAGCCCGGGTTGTCCCGGCCCGGCTCGGTTACGGCATCCAGGCGTTCATCCGGGTCAACCCGCACGGCGGCTACACCCTCAAGCACCCCAGGACCCTGGAACTGATCGAACGGCCCGAGATCACCGAGGTGCATCACGTGGTCGGCGAGGACTGCTGGATCCTCAAGGTCGCCGTGCGGGACACCGTCCACCTGGAGGAGGTCCTGGAGAAGGTCTCCGCCCTCGGCCGCACCACGACGTCGATCGTGCTCACCTCCCCCGTGGAGCGGAAACCGCTGTTGCCTTGACGTCGGGGTGAAGGCTTACGTTCGTACCCATGCGAATCGGTGAGCTGGCCGAGCGGGCCGGGACGACGACCCGGACGCTCCGGTACTACGAGTCCCGGGGTCTGCTGCCCGCGCGGCGCGCCCACAACGGCTATCGGAGCTACGACGAGAGCGACCTGAAGCTGCTGCGGCAGATCAGGACGCTCCAGGACTTCGGGTTCGACCTGGAGGAGACCCGGCCGTTCGTGGAGTGCCTGCGGGCCGGGCATCCCGACGGGGACTCGTGCCCGGCCTCCCTCGCGGTCTACCGGCGCAAGCTGGACGAACTCGACGCGCTGATCGGCGAGTTGCGGGCCGTGCGGGCGCAGATCGGGGTGCGGCTCGCGGCGCTGGACGAGACGGAGGAACCGTTGTGCGACATGGGAGGACAGACACGGTGATCAAGGCAGCCGGAGTGGCCGAGGTGACGGACGCGGACTTCGAGGCGGAGGTGCTCGGGGCGGATCTGCCGGTGCTGGTGGAGTTCACCGCCGACTGGTGCCCGCCGTGCCGGCAGATGGGGCCGGTGCTCAGCGCCCTCGCGGCGGAGGAGGGCGAGCGGCTGAAGGTGGTCCAGCTCGATGTGGACACCAATCCGGACACGACGAACGCGTACCGGGTTCTGTCGATGCCGACCTTCATGGTGTTCCGGAACGGAGAGCCGATGAAAGCGGTCGTGGGAGCGCTCCCCAAGAGGCGTTTGCTGGAAGAGATTTCCGAGTTTTTCTGACATTTGATTTCCTCAACTCCCTTCTGGAAAAAGGATGTTAGGAATTCAATCAAGAAGTTAATCGTCGGTAAGGACTCTTTGCGTTTACTTTGCGGAAGAAAACCTTTTCTCGGCCGGAATGGGTGCCTTAACTTTCAAGCACACCCCCCACAGAGGAAAGGTCGGGAAGTGAACACACTCTTCACTGGACGCAAGCGCCGCTCGGCGGCTGTCGCGGTCACGGGAATGGCGATGCTCGGCGGAATGTTCGCCGGAATAGGCACCGCGAACGCGGCGGACGACAACTGGTACGACCAGTCGGCGCTGCTCACCTCCTGCCAGCAGAACGTGGACGGTCTCGGCAAGGCGGACCGGTGCCGCTTCGAGCCCGCCAAGCGGGAGATCTTCACGGGCCCGGCACGTCAGGTCGGCCCGACCGTGCACGCCTGTGCGACCAAGATCACGCTCGGCCGTCAGACGACTTCGGGACGCACCGAGGAGAACAGCATCGGTGTCTCGGTCGGCGTCGAGGCGGGGCTGTCGAAGGTCTTCAGCGCCTCCATCCAGACGACGTACAACCACACCTGGTCCTACTCGACCTCGGAGACCACCGAGATCGGCGGCGAGGTGCCCGAGTACTCGGTCGGGTACGCGACGCTCGCCCCGGCGATGCAGCGCGTGACGGGTCGCATGGTCATCAACTACCCGAAGCGCCGGCACGGCCACTACCTGTGGTACGCGTATCCGACGCTCACCCAGTACGACCCGGACGAGATGCAGTACTCGACGACCACCGTCTACAGCCGTCCGATGACCGCGCAGGAGCGCCAGAGCATGTGCAACGGCGCAGGCGGCACGGTCTCCGCCCCGCCGGCCACGCACACCACGATCCACCTGGCACAGCCGCCCACGTCGCAGGGTGCGGGCCTGTCCGGGCGGCCCCGGAACTGACCGGGCAGGACCGGCAGGCCTGGCCGGACCGGAAATAGGAAATCCCCCGAGCGATTGCGCTCGGGGGATTTCCCTGCGTATATTTAATGGTTCGCGACTTCGCATGGGTCAGGTCGCGGAGAAGCTCAGTAGGCACAGTATATCCGGGCGGGAGTGGAATTGTCAAACACCGGGTTTCCAGACCATGAATTGAAGCGCGAACAGGAATTCATCGACGGGCTGTACGCACGCGTGGACGCGCTGCGCGGTGACACCGAGACCTCCGTCACACATGCCCTCGCCCAGGGCAACACGCCCATGCAGGCCCGCCTGGAGCGGGACATCCTGGTCGCCGAACGGTCGGGGCTGCTGGCCGCACTGAACGCGGTGGACGGCTCGCTGTGCTTCGGTCGCCTCGACCTCACTTCGGGTGTCGTGCACCATATCGGCCGGGTCGGTCTGCGCACCGACGACGCCGAGCGCACCCCCATCCTGATCGACTGGCGGGCGGACGTCGCCCGCCCCTTCTACCTGGCCACCGGCCACACTCCGATGGGCCTGCGCCGCCGCCGGCACATCACCACCGAGGAGCGCCGGGTCACCGCCCTGCACGACGAGATCCTCGACCTCGGCGACGACGAGCGCACCGGCCACGAGGACCCGACCGGCGACGCCGTGCTGCTCGCCGCGCTGAACTCCGCGCGCACCGGGCGGATGGGCGACATCGTGCAGACCATCCAGGCCGAGCAGGACGAGATCATCCGCGCCCCGCACCGGGGGATCATGGTGGTCGAGGGCGGCCCCGGCACCGGCAAGACGGCCGTCGCCCTGCACCGGGCCGCGTACCTGCTGTACGAGCACCGGGAACTGCTCGCCAAGCGGGCCGTCCTGATCGTCGGCCCCAACCCCGCCTTCCTCGGCTACATCGGCGAGGTCCTGCCCGCGCTGGGCGAGACCGGCGTCCTGCTGGCCACGGTCGGGGAGCTGTACCCCGGGGTGAAGGCCACGGCGACCGACACCCGCGAGGCCGCCGCGGTCAAGGGGCGCGCCGACATGGCGGACGTCCTCGCCGACGTCGTACGCGACTGGCAGGCACTGCCCGATCCGGTGATCACGATCGAGCACGACCGCGAGGTCCTGATGCTCGACGACGGCCTGGTGAAGGTGGCGCGCGAGCGCACCCGTGAGGCGCGGCTGCCGCACAACGTGGCCCGGGAGCACTTCGAGGGCCACATCCTCAACACGCTCACCGACATGGTCGCCGAGCGCATCGGCACGGACCCCTTCGACGGTACGAACCTCCTCGACCCGAGCGACATCACCCAGATCCGCGACGAGCTCGCCGAGAACCCCGAAGTCTGGTCCGCCATCGACCAGTTGTGGCCGCGGCTGACCCCGCAGCGGCTGGTCGCGGACTTCCTCGCCGACCCCGTCGGCTACCTCCCCGACGAGGACGCGGCCGCCATCCGCCGCCCGGTGACCCGGGCGTGGACCGTGGCGGACGTACCCCTGCTGGACGAGGCGGCCGAACTGCTCGGCGTGGACGAACGGGTGGCGCGGGCGCGGGCCGAGCGCGAACGCGAGACCCAGGTCGCCTACGCGCAGGGCGTGCTGGACGTGTCGTACGCCTCGCGCACCTACGAGTTCGAGGACAAGGAGGAGGGCGACCCCGAGAGCAGCGAGGTCCTGTCCGCGCACGACATCATCGACGCCGAACGCTTCGCCGAGCGCCAGGAGGAGGACGACCACCGCAGCGCCGCCGAGCGCGCGGCGGCCGACCGCACCTGGGCGTTCGGGCACATCATCGTCGACGAGGCGCAGGAACTGTCGCCGATGGCCTGGCGGCTGCTCATGCGGCGCAGCCCGACCCGCTCGATGACCCTGGTCGGCGATCCCGCGCAGACCGCCGAGCCGGCCGGTGTCGGATCGTGGGCGGGGATCCTGGAGCCCTACGTCGAGGACCGCTGGGAGCACACCCGCCTCGGCGTCAACTACCGCACCCCGGCCGAGATCATGGAGCTGGCGGCGGCCGTGGTGCGCGCCGAGAACCCCGGCTTCGAGCCGCCGAGCTCGGTCCGGTCGACCGGGGTACGGCCCTGGGTGCGCGCCACCGACGACCTGCCCGGCGCGGTGACCGAGGCGGTCAAGGAGCTGACCCCCGAGGAGGGGCGGCTCGCGGTCATCGCCCCGCGCCATCTGCACCGCAGGCTCGCCGCCCGGCTCGACGGGGTGACGGCCGGCGCGGAGCCCGACCTCACGCGGACCGTCGTCCTCCTCGACCCCCGCCAGTCCAAGGGGCTGGAGTTCGACTCGGTCCTCGTCGTCGAGCCGGGGCTGTACGGCACCAGCGACCTCTACGTCGCGCTGACCCGGGCTACCCAGCGGCTGGGGGTGCTGTACGCCGGACGGCTGCCGAAGGCGCTGGCGGGCGCGCTGGCGGGCGCGTCGGAGGGGCCGCTCGCGGGGGACGCGAGCGACTGACGGGACGACAGGAACAGGTTCGTATAAGAGCCGTAACAGTTCGTGACGCGATCACTGCGTGTGTACGGCCGGTGCGGTAAGCGTTGCGGTATGGAAGCCCAGCCACGCCCGACCGCACCGGCCGACAGCCCCGCCCTCGGTTCGCTGCCCGTCGAACCGCTGCTCACCTCCGAGTTCGACGTCGACCCGGGCGCGGTCTACGAGCGGCTGCGGGCCACCTACGGGCCGGTCGCGCCGGTCGGCCTGCTGGGCGTGCCGGTGTGGCTGGTCCTCGGCTATCCCGAGGTCACCGAGGTGCTCAGGAACGAGAGCCAGTGGCGGCGGGACATCCGCTACTGGCGGGCCCGGGCCGAGGGGCGGCTGCCGCCGGACTGGCCGCTGGCGGCCGGCTACGAGGTACGGCAGATGATGTTCATGGACGACGAGGAGCACCTGGCGGCCCGCCGCACCCACCACGCGGCACTCAGACCCTTCTCCGGGAGCCCCGAGGGCTGGGAGCTGCGGGCGGCCGTCGAACGCTACGCCGACGAACTCATCGCCCTGCTCGCGTCGGAGTCGGGCACCACCGGCTTCGCCGACCTCGGCGCGCAGTACACGCGGCCGCTGCTCCTCATGGTCACCACCCGGCTGTTCGGCTGCCCCGTCGAACTCGGCGACGAACTGGTCATGGACCTGTGGCGGATGCTGGACGGCGGCCCGGGCGCGGGTCCCGCCACCGGGCGGGCGCTGGCCTCGTTCACCCGGCTCGCCGCGCACCGGCGGGCCCGCCCGGGGGACGACCTCACCTCCTACATGCTCCTCGCCGACCCCGACCTGACCGACGAACAGCTCGGCCGGGAGCTGTTCATGAACGCCGTCTACCTCAACGACATCACCGGCAACATGGTCCTCAACACCCTGCTGGAGGTGTTGCGCGGCAACGCCACCGTCCGCCGCAGCCTCTCCGCCGGGCAACTCGGCGAAACGGTCGACCGTGCCGCCCTCGCCAATCCGCCCGTCGCCAACATGTGCTTCCGCTTCGCCGCGCGGGACGTCCGGCTCGGAGGCTTCTGGATCCGCGCCGGTGACGCCGTGTCCCCGTCCGCCGCGTCCGCCCACCGTGACCTGCTGGCCATCGGCTCCTCCCACCTGGTCGGGTCCGCCGTGTCCACCCACGCCCACCTGGGGTGGGGTGCCGGGCCCCACCAGTGCCCCAGCGCGGCGCGTGAACTCGGTGGCCAGATCGTGAGTACGGCTGTCGGGCGGGTCTTCGACCACTTCGTCCGGGCGGAACTCACCCTGCCTCCGGACCAGTTGCCCTGGCGCTCCGGGCCGGTCGTGCGGGGGTTGCGGTTGCTGCCTGTGCGGTACGAGTTGTCCCCGGGCCACGCGAAGACGCCTCGTCACGCCGCCCCCGTCCCGACCTCGCCCACCCACACACCGGACGGCCAGGCGAAGCGGCTCCTGTCGGCCTTGCGGCGGTTGATGTTCGGCGGGCGCGACTAGGGCCGCGACGAGTCGGTGGTGTGGTGGATCGTCAGGTCGCCGTTCTGGACGGAGGTCACGGTGCCGTGGTCGTACGCCTGGTTGACCTGGTGGTTCGTGGCCGTGGACGCGGATCGGGGCGGGGGCAGTTCGGCGATGGCGGAGCGCAGTTCGTCGGCCGCGTCCGGGTGTTCCTCCAGCAGGTCCTCTAGTCGCTGCCGCCAGGCGCGGCGGGCTTCGGCCAGTGCACGTTCGTTGCCGGGTTCCTGTGCGATGTGCCGCAGATCGTCCAGGCGCCGGGCCGCCGTCTCGGTACGGCCGGTGTCGTCCCGGCCCAGCAGCCGGGCGAAACGGTCGCGGGCGGACTGCCATACGTCGGTGGAGGCCGCGTTGACCAGCGCGGCGGAGCCGGCGGCGGCGAGGGTGGTCAGCCAGTCGGGGATCACCAGGGTGCCTTTCTTGTCAGGAGCCGGAGCGTCGTGCGTTCCAGGAACCGGCGGCGCCGCCGCAGTCGGTCTCGAAGGTGCCGCTCATCGTCGTGCCCTCCACACTCCCGCTGAACGTGATCTTCCGCTCGCTGTTCACGTTGCCGAAGCTGATGCGGTTGCCTTCGAGCCTGCCGCTGAGGGACCCGTCGAGGGGGCAGGGCGCTCCGTCGACTGTCAGGTCTCCGGTGATGCGGTCTCCGTCCTGGGACAGGGAGGCCCGGAGGTGGCCGGAGGCGTAGACCACGGACCAACTCCCCGTCCAGTCACCGGCCAGGGTGGCGGCGTCGGACGAGGGCTCGGGGGTGCCGCCCGACGGGGGTGCCGACGCGGTCACGGTCAGTCCGAAGTCCCAGTAGCGGGCGGTGGCGCGCGGCCGGGCCCGGGTCGCGTCGGTGGTGAGGTGGACGAGGCGGCCCCGGTCGTCGATACGTGCCGTGAAGGTGGCGGCGGAACGGCCGGCCGCCGGGGCCGAGGAGGCCGCGGCCGGTTCGACCCGCCCCGCGCCGGACCGTGCCACGGCCGGTTCGGCGGACCCGGCCGGTTCGGTCGTGGGAGCCAGCGTTCCCGTGAAGGTGCAGTCCTTGCGCCGGGCCTGTGCCACCGACCGCAGTTCCCGCGCCGGGGCGGCAGGGTCGACGGCGTCGGTGAAGGCCCCGTCGGCCCGCACCCACCGGGGGTCCACCCCGTCCGGCGCCGTCGCGTCGGCGGGCAGCACGACCTTGCCCCGGTCGATCGTGCCACTCGTGACCGCGCCGCCGGTGAGGCCCTGCCGGAACCAGGCCGTACGCGCGTGCGGGTCCGCCGCTCCGACGACATGGTGCCGGCCGCGCGTGACGTCGTAGCGGAAGCTCGTCAGCTCCACGCGCCGGGCGGCCTCCGCCAGTACCGCGGGGGCCGAACGGCCCTCGGCGGCCGCGTCGCACGAGGTCTGGTTCATGACGCGCGGCACGAAGACGGTCACGGTGGTGGTGACGACGGCCACGACCGTGACCACGGTCGCCACGACGGGCACACTGACCCCGGCGGCGCCCGCACCGCCCAGGCCCACGGCCTTGGCGACGGCTGCGCCGGCCTTGGCGAGGACGGTCGTACCGCTCTTGGCCGCCACCGCCGCTCCCGGCGCCGAGGCCCCGGCGGTCGAGACGGAACCCGTGGTCTGTGTGGCCGTGCCGGCCGCCTGGACCGGGTCGGCGAGCGGTGCCTGCGGCACCTGACCGATACCGGCCTCGTTCACGGCGTCGGTGGCCAGACGGTCCGCGGCGACGAGACCGCCGCCCGCCGACCCGGCGGCCGCGATCGTCGTGATAGCGGCCGCCTTGCGCAGGCTTGTCCTCCGGGGCCGTGGGGCCAGGCCCAGGACGACCTGGTAGTAGATGTTGCCGTTCTGTACGGCGTTGACGGTGCCGTGGCCCGTCGCCATGGCGACCTGGGGCGTGGTGCCGCCGTCGGGTGCGGGCAGGAGCGACTGCACGGAGTCGGCGAACCGGCGGGCCTCCTCTGCCCGTTCCGGGTCGTCCGCGAGGGCCGCTTCGATCCGCTCCCGCCACTCCGGGAGCGAGTCCGTCAGATACCGGCTCAGCTCCTCGCCCTCGTGACGCGCCGCGTCGGCCGCCCACGCCTCGATCCGCTCGCTCACCCGTCGGTCGTCGCCCGGGAGCAGCCCGAGCATCCCGTCCCGGGCCTCCGCCCAGGCCGGTGTCCCGATCGCCGCGGCCAGGTGCTCGGCCGCGTCCACGGCCGGGTCCGCCGACCTTCCGTATGCCTCGTCGTCCTGCGTGCCTTCGGCCATGACGCCGCCCTCCCCCGCTCGCCGCACGCTGCGTTGGCGCGAAGCTAGCAGCCGCGAAAGGCGGCCCGAGAGGCTTCACGGGAGGCCCGTCCGGCGGCTCGGGGTGAGGGAGCACGCAGGGGGCGCACACCGTTGTGACCGCCCCGTTCGCGCGGTGCGGTGTGCGGAGTGCGTCCTGGCGTGCGGACCGGCGCTCGGGATGTCAGGCCGGGCGCAGCCACACCGTTGCGAGTGGGGGCAGGGTGAGGTGGATGCTGGCCGGGCGGCCGTGCCAGGGGGTTGCTTCCGGTTTGACGGTGTCGGGGGTGGTGAGGTCGGTGCCGCCGTAGGCGGTGGCGTCGGTGTTGAGGGTTTCGTGCCAGGCGGGGATGTCGTCGGGGACGCCGAGGCGGTAGTCGTGGCGGACGACGGGGGAGAAGTTGGAGACGGCGAGGAGGGGGGTGCCTTGGGCGTCGTAGCGGAGGAAGGCGAAGACGTTGTCCTCGGCGGCGTCGCCGACGATCCACTGGAAGCCGGCGGGGTCGGTGTCGCACTGCCACAGGGCGGGGCAGTCCCGGTAGACGGTGTTGAGGTCGCGGACCAGGTCGCGGACGCCGCGGTGGTCGGGTTCGGCGCCGTAGGCCGGGTCCAGGAGCCACCAGTCGGGGCCGTGGGCCTCGGACCACTCGGCTCCCTGGGCGAACTCCTGGCCCATGAAGAGGAGTTGCTTGCCGGGGTGGGCCCACATGTAGGCGAGGTAGGCGCGGTGGGTGGCGCGTTGCTGCCACCAGTCGCCGGGCATCTTGGAGACGAGGGAGCGTTTGCCGTGGACGACCTCGTCGTGGGAGATCGGCAGGACGTAGTTCTCGCTGTAGGCGTAGACCATCGAGAAGGTCATCTCGTGGTGGTGGTACCGGCGGTGGATGGGGTCGTGCTGGACGTAGCCGAGCGAGTCGTGCATCCAGCCCATGTTCCACTTCAGGCCGAAGCCCAGACCGCCGAATCCGCCGGGCCCCTTGTGGTGCGTGGCGCGGGTGACGCCGTCCCAGGCCGTGGACTCCTCGGCGATGGTCACCACGCCGGGCACCCGCCGGTAGACGGTGGCGTTCATCTCCTGGAGGAAGTCGACAGCGTCCAGGTTCTCCCGGCCGCCGTGCACGTTCGGGATCCACTGACCCGGTTCGCGCGAGTAGTCGAGGTAGAGCATCGAGGCGACCGCGTCCACCCGCAGGCCGTCGATGTGGAACTCCTCGCACCAGTAAATGGCGTTGGCGACCAGGAAGTTGCGCACCTCACGGCGGCCGTAGTCGAACTCCAGGGTGCCCCAGTCGGGGTGGGCGGACCGCAGCGGGTCCTCGTGCTCGTAGAGCGGGCGGCCGTCGAACTCGGCCAGCGCCCAGTCGTCGCGCGGGAAGTGCGCCGGCACCCAGTCCATCAGGACACCGATCCCGGCCTGGTGCAGCGCGTCCACCAGGTACTTGAAGTCGTCCGGCGTTCCGAGCCGGGCCGTCGGCGCGTAGAAGCCGGTGACCTGGTAGCCCCAGGAACCGCCGAAGGGATGCTCGGCGACCGGCATCAGCTCGACGTGGGTGAAACCGAGGTCCCTGACGTACGCCGGGAGCTGCTCGGCGAGTTGACGGTACGTCAGACCCGGCCGCCAGGACGGGAGATGGACCTCGTAGACGGAGAAGGGCGCCTCGTGGGCGGGGGCCTTCCCGCGGCGCGCAAGCCACTCCTCGTCGTGCCACTCGTGGCGGGAGGCGTGGATGACGGACGAGGTGTTGGGCGGGACCTCGGTACGGCGGGCCAGCGGGTCGGCGCGCAGTGTCTTCGAACCGTCGGGCCGGGTGATCTCGAACTTGTACAGCTCGCCCTCGCCGATCCCGGGCACGAACAGCTCCCAGACGCCCGTGCCGCCGAGCGAGCGCATCGGGAACGCCGACCCGTCCCAGAAGTTGAAGGTGCCCGCCACCCGCACACCCCGAGCGTTCGGCGCCCACACCGTGAACCGGGTGCCGGTCACGCCCTGGTGGGTCATCGGCTGCGCGCCCAGCGCCGTCCACAGCTGCTCGTGCCGGCCCTCGCCGATCAGATGCAGATCGAGATCACCGAGCGCCGGCAGGAACGCGTACGCGTCCTCGACGTCCTGGGCCGTCCCCTCGTACGTCACGAGCAGGCGGTACGCCGGGACCTCTCGCAGCGGCAGCAGGCCGGAGAAGAAGCCGTCCCCGTCGTCGTGCAGTTCGGCCCGCAGGTCACCGGCCACGACCGTGACGGACAGCGCGTACGGCCGGAACGCGCGGAACGCGATCCCGCCGGGCACGGGGTGGGCACCGAGCACGCCGTGCGGCTCGTGGTGGGTACCGGCCAGCAGCCGCCCGCGGTCGCTGGCGTCCAGGGCGGGGGACACGGCGACCTCGTCGAGGGGCGCGGGGGCCTCCGGCGGTTCGGCGGCAGACGGGGCGGCGATCTTCTCGGCGACCACCTTCTTGGGGGTCACCTTCTCGGCGGGCACCCTCTTGGCGGTGACTTTCTTGGCGGCGGCCTTCGTCGTGGCCGCCTTCGTCGCTGCCGCCTTTGTCGTGGTCGCTTTCGTCGTGCTCGCCTTTGCCGTGACGGCCTTCTTCGCGGTGGCCTTCTTGGCCGGGCTCTTCGCGGCGGTGGTCTTCGCCGGGACGGGCGCCGGGGCCCTCTTAGCCGGGACCGGCTTCGTGGTGCCGGTCTTCGCCGCGGTGGTTTTCGCCGTGCCGGTCTTCGCGGGCGTGCGCTTCGCCGCGCCCGTCTTCACGGCGGGTGTCTTCTTCGCGGTGGCCTGCTCCGGCGTCGCCTTCTTCGCGGCGCTCTTCTTCGGCGCCGCGACCGCCTTGGTCGTCGTGGTCTTCTTCGCCACGGACTTCTTCGCGGTGGCCTTCTTGGTCACGGTCTCCTCGGCGGCAGCCTTCTTCACCGCCGCCTCCTTCGCCGTTTTCCTGGGAGCGGTCACCTTCTCCGCTGCCTTCTTCACCACCGCCTTCTTCACACTCTTCGCGGCTTTCGCAGCCTTCTTCTTCGGATCCGAACCGCTGGGCGTGGGCGGGGTCACGGGTGGAGCCTCCTCGGCGCAAGTGCGAACGTCTGGTGGATCAGATCAGGTCGGATGTCACATACCGCTCTATCGCGGCCATCGGTACCGGCAGCCACTCGGGGCGGTGCCGGGCCTCGTAGACGACCTCGTAGATCGCCTTGTCGGTCTCGTAGGCCCGCAGCAGTACCGGGTCGGTACGCGGATCCGCGCCGCTGACCTCGGCGTATCCCGAGCAGTAGGCGGCCCGGCAGGCCTCGGCCCAGCCGGTCACCGTGGGGTCGGCGCAGTGGGCGGCGTAGTCGAAGGAACGGAGCATCCCGGCGATGTCCCGTGCCGGCGGCTGCGGCATCCGCCGTTCGGCGAGCGGTTTGGACGGCTCGCCCTCGAAGTCGATCAGCGACCACTGCCCGGCAGGCGAGCGCAGGCACTGGCCCAGGTGCAGATCGCCGTGGATGCGCTGTGCGGTCCAGGTACGGCCCTCGGCGGCCAGGTCGGCCAGCGCGGTGAACGAGGAGTGCAGCCCGGGCGCGTAGGGCCGCAGTCCGGGCACCGCCTGCACGGCCGCCTCCAGGCGCTCGATCATGCCGTCGACCAGCAGTTGGAGCTGGGCGTGGCCGAGTGTCACCGTGGGCAGCGCCCGGGCGAGCGCCGTGTGCACCTCGGCGGTGGCCCGGCCCAGCGACCGCGCCTCGGCGCCGAAGTCCTCCCCCTTGGCCAGCTCCCGCAGGGCCAGCTCCCAGCCGTCGGACGCGCCCTGCACGAACGGCTGGAGCACCCCGAGGACGTACGGCTCACCGGCCAGCTCCGCCCCCAGCCAGGCCGTCGGCGCGGGCACCCGGGGGCAGCCCTCCCGGGCCAGGGCCAGCGGCAGTTCCAGGTCGGGATTGGTGCCGGGCACGATCCTGCGCAACAGCTTCAGAATGAACGTATCTCCGTAGACGATCGACGAGTTGGACTGCTCGGCGGTCATCAGCCGGGGGACGAGCCCGTCCCGGATCTCCTGCCCCGTGTCCCGCTCGAAGCGCAGGTCGCCGATGCGGGCCCGGGTGCGCAGGGCCTCCAGGAGCAGTTCGGCGGGGCGGGGGTCGTACAGCGCCTCGTACACCGTGTGCCCGGCGAGCGGGCCCTCGTCGAGATGGCCGATCAGCGCGGGTGCCAGCCGGGGCGGCAGCGCCCCGCGCACCCCGATGAGGAGCTGGTAGCAGTCGCCGGGATGGGGTGGCGCGCCGAGTGTGAGCGGCTGGTGGGCGCGGACCAGCAGGTGGTAGAGGCCGAGCTTCCCGGTGGGTGGCAGCAGTTCGGTGGCCGCCACCAGGGAGAACCCGGTGACCGGGCGCCCCTTGCCCGCGAACCAGCGCTGCCGTGGCAGCCACTCCCGCAGCAGCGGATCCAGTGAAGCAAGGAGGCCGGGGCTGCCAGAACTTGCGGTGTCGCTGCGTATGACGACTTCCGACATGGCGTCGCGTCCTTTCCCCGGGGTGGTCGGGGTGTTACTGATGCGTGCCCCGGGCGGGACGGGAGAAACCGCCCCGCCCGGGGTTGGAGCCGCCGCCGGACAGACCCTGTGCCGGGCCGCCGGCTGCCCTACGCGGCGTCCTTGCGGAGCCGGAACCAGTAGAACCCGTGCCCGCCCAGAGTCAACAGGTACGGCAGTTCCCCGATGGCCGGGAACCGCACCCCGCCGAACAGCTCCACCGGGTGCCGCCCGTTGAACGAGCTGAGGTCCAGCTCCGTCGGCTGCGCGAACCGGGAGAAGTTGTGCACGCACAGGACGAGATCGTCCTCGTACTCCCTGAGGAACGCGATCACCGCCGGATTCGACGACGGGAGTTCCGTGTAGGACCCGAGGCCGAAGGCCGGGTTCTGCTTGCGGATCTCGATCATGCGGCGGGTCCAGTGCAGCAGCGAGGACGGCGACGCCATCGACGCCTCGACATTGGTGACCTGGTAGCCGTGGACCGGATCCATGATCGTGGGCAGATACAGCCGCCCCGGATCACAGGACGAGAATCCGGCGTTGCGGTCCGGAGTCCACTGCATGGGAGTCCGTACGGCGTCCCGGTCGCCGAGCCAGATGTTGTCGCCCATGCCGATCTCGTCGCCGTAGTAGAGGATCGGCGAGCCCGGGAGGGACAGCAGCAGGGCCGTGAACAGCTCGATCTGGTTGCGGTCGTTGTCGAGCAGGGGGGCGAGCCGGCGGCGGATGCCGATGTTGGCGCGCATACGCGGGTCCTTCGCGTATTCGGCCCACATGTAGTCGCGTTCCTCGTCGGTGACCATTTCGAGGGTGAGCTCGTCGTGGTTGCGCAGGAAGATGCCCCACTGGCAGTTCGAGGGAATCGCCGGGGTCTTGGCGAGGATTTCCGAGACGGGATAGCGCGATTCCCTGCGGACGGCCATGAAGATGCGCGGCATGACCGGGAAGTGGAACGCCATGTGGCATTCGTCGCCGCCACTGGCGTAGTCGCCGAAGTAGTCGACCACGTCCTCAGGCCACTGGTTGGCCTCCGCCAGCAGGACCGTGTCCGGGTAGGACGCGTCGATCTCCTTCCGGACCCGCTTGAGGAACTCGTGGGTCGCCGGAAGGTTTTCGCAGTTCGTGCCCTCCTGCTGGTAGAGGTAGGGCACGGCGTCGAGGCGGAAGCCGTCGATGCCGAGGTCCAGCCAGAACCGCAGCGCGGAGATGATCTCCTCCTGGACCGCCGGGTTCTCGTAGTTGAGGTCCGGCTGGTGGGAGAAGAAGCGGTGCCAGTAGTACTGCTTGCGGACCGGGTCGAAGGTCCAGTTGGAGGCTTCGGTGTCGACGAAGATGATCCGGGCGTCCTGGTACTGCTTGTCGTCGTCGGCCCAGACGTAGTAGTCGCCGTAGGGCCCGTCGGGGTCGTTGCGGGACTCCTGGAACCACGGGTGCTGGTCGCTGGTGTGGTTCATGACGAAGTCGATGATGACGCGCATCCCGCGCTGGTGGGCGGAGTCGACGAACTCCACGAAGTCGGCGAGGTCGCCGAACTCGGGCAGGACGGCCGTGTAGTTGGAGACGTCGTAGCCGCCGTCACGCAGGGGTGACTGGAAGAACGGCGGCAGCCACAGGCAGTCGACGCCCAGCCATTGCAGGTAGTCGAGTTTGGCGGTGAGGCCCTTGAGGTCGCCGACGCCGTCACCGTTGCTGTCCTGGAAGGAGCGGACCAGTACTTCGTAGAAGACGGCACGCTTGAACCAGTCGGGGTCCCGGTCCTTCGCGGGGGTGTCCTCGAAGGTGTCCTGGACGGGCTCGTTGACGATCATATTGTGGGTGACCCTCCGGTCTGCGGGGTGGACGGTCGCAGGACGGTGAGGATGTGCGCGGGGCGAGTGCCCGGTTCGAGGCGCACATAGTTCGCCCTGCCCCAGTGATAGGTCTCGCCGGTGAGCTCGTCGCGCACCGGCACCGACTCGTGCCAATCCAGGCCGAGTTGCGGCATGTCCAACGAGACCGTGGCCTCCTGGGTGTGGTGGGGGTCGAGGTTGGCGACCACCAGAACCGTGTTCGATCCCTGCCGCTTCGAGTACGCGATCACCGCGTCCTGGTCCGCGTGGTGGAAGTGCAGATCGCGCAGTTGACGCAGGGCCGGGTTCGCCCGCCGGATCGCGTTCAGCCTGGTGACGAGCGGTGTGATGGTGCGCCCCTCGCGTTCGGCGGTGGTCCAGTCACGGGGTTTGAGCTGGTATTTCTCGGAGTCGAGGTATTCCTCGCTGCCGTCGCGCAGGGGGGTGTTCTCGCACAGTTCGTAGCCGCTGTAGATGCCCCAGGTGGGGGAGAGGGTGGCGGCCAGCACGGCGCGGACCTCGAAGGCGGGCCGGCCGCCGCGCTGGAGGTAGGCGTGCAGGATGTCGGGGGTGTTGGCGAAGAAGTTCGGCCGCATGTAGGCGGCCGCCTCCCCCGACAGCTCGCTCAGGTAGGCGGTGAGTTCGTCCTTGGTGGTGCGCCAGGTGAAGTAGGTGTAGGACTGCTGGAAGCCGATCTGGGCCAGGGTGTGCATCATCGCCGGCCGGGTGAACGCCTCGGCCAGGAAGATCACGTCGGGGTCGGTGGCGTTGATGTCGGCGATCACGCGTTCCCAGAACAGCACCGGTTTGGTGTGCGGGTTGTCCACGCGGAAGATCCGCACGCCGTGGTCCATCCAGTGCCGCAGCACCCGCAGCGTCTCGGCGATCAGGCCGTCGAGGTCGGTGTCGAAGGCGATGGGGTAGATGTCCTGGTACTTCTTGGGCGGGTTCTCGGCGTAGGCGATGGTGCCGTCGGGGCGGTGGTGGAACCACTCGGGGTGTTTGTGCACCCAGGGGTGGTCGGGGGAGCACTGGAGGGCGAAGTCCAGGGCGATCTCCAGGCCCAGTTCCCGGGCGCGGGCGACGAAGTGGTCGAAGTCGTCGATGGTGCCCAGGTCGGGGTGGATCGCGTCGTGGCCGCCTTCGGGGGAGCCGATCGCCCAGGGCACGCCGACGTCGTCGGGGGTGGGGGAGAGGGTGTTGTTGCGGCCTTTGCGGAAGGTCTGTCCGATGGGGTGGATGGGGGGCAGGTAGACGACGTCGAAGCCCATCGCGGCGATGGCCGGGAGCCGGTGTGCGGCGGTGCGGAAGGTGCCGTGCGGCTGCTGGGGGGTGCCCTCGGAGCGGGGGAAGAACTCGTACCAGGAGCCGTACAGGGCGCGTTCGCGTTCCACCAGCAGCGGCAGGGTGTCGGAGGCGGTGACCAGCTCCCGCAACGGATGACGGGCCAGCACCGCGTCCACCTCCGGCGTCAACGCCGACGCCAGACGGGCGGCGGGAGGCCGGGTCTCGTCGCGGAGGGCCTCGACGGCCGTCACGAGGACCTGCTGTGTGTCCTTCTCCGGAACGCCGTCGGCCGCCCGTTCGTACAGCCGCGCACCCTCCTCCAGGACCAGCTCGATGTCCATTCCGGCCGGGATCTTGATCTGGGCGTGGTGCCGCCAGGTGGCGATCGGGTCGCCCCAGGCCTCCACGGTGTAGGTCCAGCGGCCGGGGTCGCCGGCCGTGACGGTGGCGCCCCAGCGGTCGGTGCCCGGGGCCAGTTCGCGCATCGGCGTCCACGGGCCGGGGCGGCCTTGGGGGTCCTTCAGTACGACGTTCGCGGCGACGGCGTCGTGGCCCTCACGGAACACGGTGGCCGAGATCTCGAACGACTCGCCGGTGACCGCCTTGGCGGGCCTGCGGCCTTGCTGGACGACCGGGCGGACATCGAGCACGGGTATGCGCCCGATGGCCGGGATGCCGTGCGCGGAGGGTGGCTCCGGGGTCGGCGGCCCGGGGTCGGCCGGGCGCGTGGAGGGGGCGTCGGTCCCGGGTGTCGGGGGTGCTGACGAGTGGTGCGTGGCGGGCATGACCGCTCCTGTCCGCGTCAACGTGGGTGGGCGGATGGCTGTGGGGAGGTGGGTCCTGCGTGGTGCTCCTGAGTTTCTCAGGAACGTACCGGAGGAGCCTTCCCACCCTATTCGGGTGAGCAATCCGGCACTTTGTTAACTACTCACGCGTATGTCTACACACAAGACCGGCCCCGTTCAGGCCGAACGGGGCCGGTGCCGGGAGTCAGCCGCTACGAGCCCGGTACATGCAGAAGTTTGTTCGGCGAGGCGAGCCCCCGGCCGGACACCTTCCCCGACGAGGCCTCGGCGACAAGTGCCTTGCCGACCTCGGCCGGAGTGGCTTTGCGGTGGTCCGCGAGATAGAGCGCGGCGGCGCCCGCCACGTGCGGCGACGCCATCGACGTACCGGAGAGGGTCGCCCGGCCGGTGCCGCTGGCGTGGGACGCCGAGGTGATCGTCACACCCGGGGCGAACAGGTCGACGGCGGCGCCGTAGTTGGAGAAGCCCGGTTTCCTGTCGGCCGCGTCGGTCGCGCCGACCGTGACCGCCTCCCGCACGGCCGCGGGGGAGTAGAGACCGGCCGGCATCCCGTCGTTGCCCGCCGCGATCGTGTACGTCACACCCGACCTGATCGAGGCGCGTACGGCGGCGTCCAGCTGGGCGTTTCGGTAGCCGCCGAGACTCAGATTGGCGACCGCGGGCTTCTTGGCGTGCCGGGTCACCCAGTCGATGCCCGCGATGACCCGGGCGGTGGTGCCCGCCCCCGCGTTGTCGAGGACCCGTACGGCGACCACCCTGGCCTTCTTGGCGACGCCGTACCTGGTGCCGGCGACGGTCGCGGCGACATGGGTGCCGTGGCCGTTGCCGTCGCCCGCGGACCGGTCGTTGCCGACGAAGTCCCAGCCGTTGCCCGCCCGGCCGCCGAAGTCCTGGTGGCCGATGCGGATGCCGGTGTCGATGACGTAGACCGTCACGCCCGCGCCCCCGGACTTCGGCCAGGTGTAACGG
Source organism: Streptomyces lincolnensis (assembly GCF_001685355.1). Classification (GTDB taxonomy): domain Bacteria; phylum Actinomycetota; class Actinomycetes; order Streptomycetales; family Streptomycetaceae; genus Streptomyces; species Streptomyces lincolnensis. The sequence continues at coordinate 6,965,249 of NZ_CP016438.1, forward strand.
CGGTCGAGCGGCCGGTTGCGCTGGTCGATCCGGTCCAGGCCCCAGGACGGCGGGTTCTTCTGTACGTGGTCGAGGGTCACGCGGGTGTCCTGGACCACCGAGGCGACCCGTGGGTCCGCCGCGAGCTGCCTGGCCTGTCTTTCGTTCGCCCTGATCGCGTAGCCGTTGAGAACCGTGCCGTAGGTGTGGCTGATTCTCGCCCCGTACTTCTCGGCGAGGCCCTTTCCGGCCGCCGAGGGAGCCGTCGTTCCCCCCTTGAGTGTCACCAGGTAACTTCCGCCGACGGAACCGGGCTCTCCGGCACCCAGTATCCGCCCCTGAGGTGCGGCGTGCGCGGGCAGGGTGATGGCCGAAAGCACCGCGGCACAGCTCACCGCGGTCAGGCCCCCCGCCACGCGCAGACGCCGTGTTCGCGTCTGTGCCATGGCTGTGTACCCCCTCCTCAACACGACGTACGGCACGTCCGGGACATCGCACGCGCGACACCCCGAACCGGTACGCCACTTGGCAGCCTCTCGTGTGCTGTGAAGCACCACAAGGAGGCCTACAGGGGCGGAATCGGCCATATCGGCCAAGAGGGCGTGGGAAGGTTGCGGCGTTTTTCGGACGGTCCGCGACCGGGCGGCGCCGTAGTGGCCGAGGCCCCCTCACGGATACCGTCGACGGTGACGCGGGACGCACACCGCCGTGCGTTTCTCATCGCGTGTCTTCCGCACGTCTTCCGCACGTCTGACGAGGTCGCAATGAAGGCTATCCGTCGATTCACTGTCCGACCCGTGCTGCCCGAACCCCTCCGCCCGCTCAGTGACCTGGCCCGCAACCTGCGCTGGTCCTGGCACGCCGAGACCCGTGACCTCTTCCAGGCCGTCGATCCGGAGCACTGGGCGGAGGTGAAGGGCGATCCGGTGCGGCTGCTGGGGAGTGTGCGGTCGGAGCGGCTGGCCGAGCTCGCCGAGGACCGTCGTTTCCTGCACCGGCTGGCCGAGGTCACGGACGATCTGAACGACTATGTGACCGGGGACCGCTGGTATCAGGCGCAGCCGGGTGAACTTCCCGCCGCGGTCGCGTACTTCTCGCCCGAGTTCGGGATCGCGGCCGCGCTGCCGCAGTACTCCGGCGGGCTCGGGATCCTCGCCGGGGACCATCTGAAGGCGGCCAGTGACCTGGGAGTACCGCTGATCGGTGTCGGGCTGCTCTACCGGCACGGGTACTTCCGGCAGTCGCTGAGCCGGGACGGCTGGCAGCAGGAGCACTACCCGGTGCTGGATCCCAACGAGCTGCCCGTCGTCCCGCTGAGGGAGGCCGACGGCTCCCCGGCCGACGTCGCCCTCGCGCTGCCCGGCGGCAAGCGGCTGCGGGCCCGGATCTGGCTGGCGCAGGTCGGCCGGGTGCCGCTGCTGCTGCTCGACTCCGACGTCGAGGAGAACGACCTCGGCGAACGCGGGGTGACCGACCGGTTGTACGGCGGCGGCAGCGAGCACCGGCTGCTCCAGGAGATGCTCCTCGGCATAGGGGGAGTGCGGGCCGTACGGACGTACTGCCGGCTGACCGGGCATGCCGCGCCCGAGGTGTTCCACACCAACGAGGGGCACGCCGGGTTCCTCGGCCTGGAGCGGATCGCCGAACTGTGTGCCGAGGGGCTGGACTTCGACCCGGCGCTGGAGTCGGTGCGGGCGGGGACCGTCTTCACCACGCACACGCCCGTCCCGGCCGGGATCGACCGGTTCGACCGGGAGCTGGTCGCCCGCCACTTCGGGCCCGACGCCGAGCTGCCGCGCATCGACGTCGGACGGGTCCTGCAACTGGGCATGGAGACCTACCCCGGCGGTGAGCCCAACCTCTTCAACATGGCCGTGATGGGGCTGCGTCTCGCCCAGCGCGCCAACGGGGTCTCGCTGCTGCACGGCCGGGTCAGCCGGGAGATGTTCTCCGGACTGTGGCCGGGATTCGACCCCGAGGAGGTGCCCATCACCTCCGTGACCAACGGGGTGCACGCCCCGACCTGGGTCGCCCCCGAGGTCTTCCGGCTGGGCGCCCGGCAGATCGGTGCGCAGCGCACCGAGGACGCGATGACCGTGGGCGCCTCGGACCGGTGGGACGCGGTCGGGGATATCCCCGACCAGGACATCTGGGAGCTGCGCCGCAGTCTGCGCGAGCAGCTGGTCACCGAGGTGCGGGAGCGGCTGCGGGCCTCCTGGCGGCAACGCGGCGCCGGGACGGCCGAGCTGGGCTGGGTGGACCAGGTGCTCGACCCGGACGTGCTGACCATAGGGTTCGCGCGGCGCGTGCCGTCGTACAAGCGGCTCACGCTCATGCTGCGGGACCGCGACCGGCTGATGGACATGCTGCTCCACCCCGAGCGGCCGATCCAGATCGTGGTCGCCGGCAAGGCACATCCCGCGGACGACGGCGGCAAGCGGCTGGTGCAGGAGCTGGTCCGGTTCGCCGACGACCCGAGGGTCCGCCACCGCATCGTCTTCCTGCCCGACTACGGCATGGCGATGGCGCAGAAGCTCTATCCCGGCTGCGACATCTGGCTGAACAACCCGCTCCGGCCGCTGGAGGCGTGCGGGACCTCCGGGATGAAGGCCGCGCTCAACGGATGCCTCAACCTCTCCGTCCTGGACGGCTGGTGGGACGAGTGGTTCCAGCCCGACTTCGGCTGGTCGATCCCCACCGCGGACGGCGCCGGGACCGACCCGGACCGGCGGGACGACATAGAGGCCGTCGCCCTGTACGACCTGCTCGAACAGCGGGTGGCGCCGCGCTTCTACGAACGCGGTGGGCAGGGCCTGCCCGACCGCTGGATCGAGATGGTCCGCCAGACCCTCACCCTGCTCGGCCCCAAGGTGCTGGCCGGCCGCATGGTCCGTGAGTACGTCGAGCGGCTCTACACCCCGGCCGCCCACGCCCACCGCGCCATCGGCCCGGACCCCGCGCGCGACCTCGCCGCCTGGAAGTCCCGGGTGCGTGCGGCCTGGCACGGCGTGACCGTCGACCACGTCGAGACGACCACCGCCACGGCCTCGGCGGAACTGGGCGCCACGCTCGGGCTGCGGGTGCGCGTCGCCCTCGGCGACCTGAGCCCGGACGACGTGGAGGTCCAGGCGGTCTCCGGCCGCGTCGACGAGGAGGACCGCATCGCGGACGCCTCGACGGTCCCGCTGAAGTCGGCGGGCGGCCCGGACGAGGAGGGACGCTGGCTGTACGAGGGCCCGCTGTCCCTGGACCGCACGGGCCCCTACGGCTACACGGTCCGCATCCTGCCCGCCCACCGACTCCTCGCGTCCGGCGCGGAGTTGGGGCTGGTGGCGGTGCCTTCGGAGGACGCGGTGGAGGGGGCCGGCGTGTTGATGCGGTGATCCGAGGGGGGCGCGGGCCGGGGCCGTTCGTTCAGCCCGCGTCCTCCCCGCCGCACAGCTTCCGCAGCACGGTCCCGCACCGGCGGGCGTACGCGTGCTGCAAGCCCCGGGTCGCCGGGCCGCCCGCCCGTGCGTACCACTTGGCGCCCTTGCTGAAGGCGGACACGGTGAGCCAGACCGTGCCGTCGCCGGTGCGGTCCACGAGGAAGGACTCCTCGCCGCATTCCGGGTGGCCGGTGAGCGTGCCGTAGGCCCAGCCCGCGCGGCGGGGTTCCTCGACCGTCCAGACCACGCGGCAGGGGGCCTTGATCATGCCTGCGAGGGTGACGGTGACGTCCACGTCGGGAGCGGCGCGTTCGGCCGTCGCGTCGATGCCCACGCCCATCGCGCGGTGCATCTCCCAGGTCAGGACCGCGTCGGTGGCTCTGCGGAAGACGGCCTCGCCCTCGCCTATACGGCTGCGGACGTGCAGGGGATGGAAGCCGGGCGGGCAGTAACCCTGCTGACGGGTCGCGCCGACCTCGTCGTACGTGAAGTGCATGGGACCCAAGAGTAGGGCGGCACCCGGGAATGCCTTCGTCCCGGGTGCCGCCCGCGGGCCGCCTGCGCGACCGAACAGCCCTAACTCACGTTGACCGCGGACCAGGCCGCCGCCACCGCCTTGTACTCGGTGCTGCCGGAGCCGTACAGGGCCGCGGTCGCGCTGAGGGTGCCGGTGCGGGCGCCCACGTAGGTGGTGGTGGAGGTGAAGTACTCGGTCAGCGCCTTGTACCAGATCTGGACGGCCTTGGCGCGTCCGATGCCGGTGACCGTGGAGCCGTTGGACGTCGGGGAGTTGTAGGACACCCCGTTGATGGTCTTGGCGCCGCTGCCCTCGGAGAGGAGGTAGAAGAAGTGGTTCGCCGGGCCGGACGAGTAGTGCACGTCCAGGTTCTTCAGCGACGAGGACCAGGAGTCGGCCGAGTTGCCGTCCTTGCTCGGCTTGTCCATGTAGCGCAGCGGGGTGCCGTCGCCGCGGATGTCGATCTTCTCGCCGATGAGGTAGTCGCCGGGGTCGGAGGAGTTGGCCGCGTAGAACTCGACCGCCGTGCCGAAGATGTCCGAGGTGGCCTCGTTCAGGCCGCCGGACTCGCCGCTGTAGTTCAGGCCCGCGGTGTTGGACGTGACGCCGTGGGTCATCTCGTGCCCGGCCACGTCGAGCGAGGTCAGGGGCTTCACGTTGCCCGTGCCGTCGCCGTACGTCATGCAGAAGCAGCCGTCGTCCCAGAACGCGTTGACGTACGCGTTGCCGTAGTGGACGCGGGAGTAGGCGGCCTTGCCGTCGTTCTTGATGCCGCTGCGGCCGAAGGTGTTCTTGTAGAAGTCCCACGTGGTCTGGGCGCCGTAGGCGGCGTCGACGGCGGCGGTCTGGTCCGAGGAGGAGCTGGACGCCGCGCCCGTGCCCCAGGTGTCGTCCGCGTCGGTGAACAGGGTGCCGGTGCCGGAGGTGCCCCGGGCCAGGTTGTACGTCCGGTGGCTGCCGCGCGAGGTGTCGTTCAACTGGTAGGCCGAGCCCGACAGGGCGGTGCCGAGGGTGACCGTGCCGGAGTAGAGGCTCTTGCCGGTGCCGGTCTCGATGCCCTGGTACTCGTACAGCTTCTCGCCGGTGGCGGCGTCGGTGACGACGTGCAGTTCGTTCGGGGTGCCGTCCTCCTGGAGGCCGCCGACGACCGTCTCGTAGGCGAGGACCGGCTTGGAGCCGTTGCCCGCCCAGATCACCTTGCGGGGCGCCTCGGAGGCCTCGGTCTTCTCCGAACCGGCCGCCTTCGCCAGGGTCACGGCCTGCTTCTCGGCCTTGGCGGTGGTCACGGCCGGGGTGAGGGAGGCGACCTTCACGGTCTGCCGCGTCGCCCTGGTGACGCCCTCGGTGGCGCCGGACCTCGACGTGTGGACGACGAGGTCGCCGCCGAGGACCGGCAGGCCCGCGTAGGTGCGCTCGTACCGGGTGTGGACGGTGCCGTCGGCGTCCTTGACGACGTCTCTGACGACCAGCTTCTCCTGGGCGCCGAGGCCTATCTCCCGGGCCGTGGCGCCGGCCGTGCCCTGCTGCTCCCGGATGAGCGCGGTGCGGGCGGCGGGCGCGAGGGTCAGGGGGACGGCCGAGGGCGTGGCGGCCGTGGCGGTCTCCGTCGCGAACTCGGCGGCCGAGGACCCGGTGGTCAGGCCGGTGGTGAGCAGCGCTCCGGCGGCGACCGCGGTGGCGATGGCGAGCGTGGTGCGCCGGTGACGCGCGTAGAGGGGGTTCACACAAGCTCCTTGGTGGGGGGAGGGGCTGGGAAGTTGTGCGGCGGGTGAGGGAAGAGTGACATTCGTGCCGCGTACATGTCATTGCCTGCGATGATGTTGGCCGAAAGTTGACTGTCCGGTAAACGTTTCGGGCATGTGAACGAGGACGCCGCCCCGGGGAGTCGAACCTCCGGGGCGGCGCCCTGTCCTGAGCCCCTCGCGGGGCGTACGGCCTACGGGAAGGTGAGCTTCCAGCCGTTGATGCGGCCGGTGTCCCGGGCCGCGTTGTCCTGAACCCTCAACTGCCAGGCTCCGTTGGCGACTTCGGAGGAGGCGTTCACCGTGTACGTGGTGTTGATGTTGTCCGCGCTGCCGCCCGTGTTGTACCCCTTCAGCGTGTACGCGGTGCCGTCGGGGGCGACCAGCTGGACCTGGAGGTCGCCGATGTAGGTGTGCGTGATGTCCACCGCGACCTGGAGGTTCGAGGGCGCGTTGCCCGTCCGGCCGGACACGGTGACCGACGAGGTGACCGCCGCGCCGTTGTCCGGAATCGCCACGTCGGCGGTGTTCTCGAAGGAGGTGCCGCCACCGCCCCCGCCGCCGTCGGACCGGGCGCCGACCGCGACACCCGCCCACGCGTCCTGCACCGCCTTGTACTCGGCGCTCGTGGTGCCGTAGAGCTCACCGGTCGCCGCGAGGGTGCCGGTGCGGGCCGCCGCGTAGTTGGTGGTGGACGTGAACTTCGTGGTCAGCGCCCGGAACCAGATCTTCTCGGCCTTGTCCCGGCCGATACCGGTGACCGGAAGGCCGTCCGCGGTGGGCGAGTCGTAGCTGACGCCGTTGATGGTCTTGGTGCCGCTGCCCTCCGACAGGAGGTAGAAGAAGTGGTTGGCGGGACCCGAGGAGTAGTGCACGTCGATCGAGCCGAGGCCGGAGTACCAGCTGTCCTTGGACGCGCCGTCCCTGCTCGGTTTGTCCATGTAGCGCAGCGGGGTGCCGTCGCCGTTGATGTTGATCTCCTCGCCGATGAGGTAGTCACCGACGTCGGAGGAGTTGGCCGCGTAGAACTCGACCGTCGAGCCGAAGATGTCCGAGGTGGCCTCGTTCAGGCCGCCGGACTCGCCGCTGTAGTTGAGGCCGGCCGTGTTGGAGGTCAGGCCGTGCGTCATCTCGTGGGCGGCCACGTCGATCGACGTCAGCGGGTTGGCGTTGCCCGAGCCGTCGCCGTACGTCATGCAGAAGCAGCTGTCCGACCAGAACGCGTTGACGTAGTTGTTGCCGTAGTGGACGCGCGAGTAGGCGCCCACGCCGTCGCCGCGGATGCCGGAGCGCCCGTGCACGTTCTTGTAGTAGTCCCAGGTCAGGGCGGCGCCGTAGTGCGCGTCGGCGGCGGCCGACTCCAGGTTGGACGCGCTGCCGTTGCCCCAGATGTCGTCGGGGCCGGAGAAGAGGGTGCCGGTGCCGGAGGTGCCGCGGTTGAGGTTGTACGTCTTGTGGTTGCCGCGTGCCCCGTCGGTGAGGTTGAACGTGGAACCGGACTGTGTGGAGGTCAGGTCGACCGTGCCGGAGTACACCGTGTTGCCGGTGCCGGTCTCGATCGCCTCCCACTCGTACAGCTTCTCGCCGGTCGCCGCGTCGGTGATGACGTGCAGTTCCTGCGGGGTGCCGTCGTGCTGGAACCCGCCCACGACCGTCTCGTACGCCAGGGTCGGGGTGCCGCTCGCCGCCCAGATCACCTTGCGCGGGGCGCGGTTGACGTCGGGGCTCTTGGCGTCCTCGGCCTTCGCGGCGGCCAGGGCCTGCGTCTCGGCCTTCGCGGCGGGCAGCTTGGCCGTGGTGGTCGCCGGCTCGACGGCGGCCCGGCTGGCCTTGACGACGGACGCGGTCGCGTCGGTCTTCGTGCTCTCCACGACGAGGTCGCCGCCGAGGACGGGCAGCCCGTCGTAGGTGCGCTCGTAGCGGGTGTGGACCGTGCCGTCGCCGTCCTTGAGGACGTCACGCACGACCAGTTTCTCCTTGGCGCCGAGACCCAGGTCCTTCGCGGTGGCCGCCTTGGAGGCGTCGGCCGCGCGGATCAGTTCGGCGCGCTGGGCGGGGGTGAGCTTGACGGATTCCGCGCCCGGTATCACCTTTCCCGCGGCCGACGGTGCCTTCTCCGGGGCTGCGGTGGCGGCGCCCGACTGGACGGCCGCGGCGATGAGGGCGGAGACACCGACGAGGGCCACTGCGGCGGCCCGTCGGGTGGTGCGGGTGTGGGAGGTGCGTCTGTGGGAGGAACTGTCTCTCAACACTGACTCCTTCTGCGGGCCGCGGGTCACGCGGCCGGGGGAGACCGGCCGGCGGGTGGGCCGTCCGGGCAGAACGGGGCGTACGAAAGCCATGTGCGGGAGTTCGGCCGGGGCACGGCGATGTGATGGAGCTGTGGGGTTGCTGTGACCTGGCCGTGGGAAGAGTGGCACCAGATCACGGTTTCTGTCAGGAGCGCGTCAGGAATTTGGCCGGAAATCGTTCGTTGTCCGGGAGTTCATGTTCGGTATACGGACCATTGAGGCCATCTCAGCCACGCGACGCGGGCTCCCCGTGCCACGACGCCCACAGCGCCGCGTACGCCCCGTCCGCCGCCACCAGCTCGTCGTGCGTGCCGAGTTCGGTCAGCCGGCCGTCCTCCATCACGGCCACCCGGTCCGCGTCGTGCGCGGTGTGCAGCCGGTGCGCGATGGCGATGACCGTCCGTCCCTCCAGTACGGCGGCCAGGGCGCGCTCGGTGTGCCGGGCGGTCGTCGGATCCAGCAGGGCCGTCGCCTCGTCCAGGATCAGCGTGTGCGGGTCGGCCAGCACCACCCGGGCCAGGGCGAGTTGCTGGGCCTGGGACCCGTCCGTACGGCACCCCCCGTCGCCCAGCGCGGTGTCCAGCCCTTCGGGCAGCTCCCGCACCCAGCCGTCGGCACCGACCGCCGTCAGCGCCTCCCACACCCGCTCGTCCGAGGCGGCGGGCTCGGCGATCAGAAGGTTGTCCCGGACCGTACCGAGGAAGACGTGGTGCTCCTGGGTGACCAGGACGACCTGCCGGCGCAACCGCTCCGGACCCAGGGCCACCACGGGCACCCCGCCCACCGTCACGCTCCCCGAGGTCGGTGCGTCGATGCCCGCGACGAGCCTGCTCAGCGTGGTCTTCCCGGCACCGGACGGACCGACCACGGCCAGCCGCTCCCCGGGCCGCACGGTCAGGTCGACGCCGTGCAGCACCTCACGGCCCTTCCCGTAGGAATACCGGGCCCCGCGCACGTCGATCCGGTCGCCCCGCGGCTCCGGGGAGTCGGCCTCGACCGCCCGAGGGGCCCCGGCCAGCCCCTCCACCCGGGCGAACGAGGCACCGCTGCTCTGGAGTTGCTCCACCCGGACCAGGATCTCGTCCAACGGCCCCTCGAACTGGCGCAGATACAGCCCCGCCGCCACCACCGCGCCCAGCGTCACCGCGCCGTGGGAGTGCAGCACCCCTCCGACCAGCAGCACGCCCGCCACCGGGAAGAGGTACGACACCTCCACGACCGGGAAGAACACCGAGCGCAGGAACAGGGTGTACAGGCGCCGCGCCCGGGACCGCTCCAGCGCCTGACGGCTCGCCACGACCCGGTGCTCCTGGAGCCGGAACGCCTCCACCGTGCGGGCGCCGGCCGCGGTCGCCGCGAGGATCTCGGCGACGTCCGAGTTCGCCGCGCCCTCGGCGAGATAGGCGTCCCGGGCCCGCCGCAGGTACCAGCGCAGGGCGAACCAGATCGGGGTGAGGCCGAACACGCCCACGGCCCCGAGCAGCGGGTCGATCAGGAAGACCGCGCCCAGCAGGAACAGCGCCTGCACGATGTTGATCAGCAGCTCCGGGCCCGCGTCCCGCAGGGTGGTGCCGACGGTCGCCACGTCCGCCGTACCGCGTGCCGTCAGATCACCGGTACCGGCCCGCTCCACGACGGAGGTCGGCAGGGCCAGCGCGCGGTCGACGAACTCCTCACGGACGCGGGCGAGGGTGCGCTCGCCGAAGCGGTGCCCCGCGTAGCGGGCCCAGCGGGCGAGCAGGAGCTGGGCGGCGGCGCAGGCGAGGATGCCCAGCGCTGCGCGGTCCACGGCGGTGACTCCGGCGCCTGCTCTCACCTCGTCGATGATGTGGCCCAGGAGGTAGGGGCCGGCGAGGCCGACGGCCGCGGCGGCGGCGTTCAGCGCGATGACTTTGGCGAAGGCCTTTCTGTCGGCGCGTACGAGGCGGAGGGAGGCTCGGCGGACGGTGGGGGCGTCCGCGATCGGGAGGTGTCCGTCGCTCATCCCACGACCTCCTCGGAGTCGCGGGCCACGAGGGCGCGGTAGCCGGGGGTGTCTTCCAGGAGCTGCTGGTGGGTGCCGGTTGCTGTGACCTTGCCGTCGACGAGGTAGTGGACTGTGTCGGCGTGGGTGAGCAGGAGGGGGGAGGTGGTGGTGACGACGGTCGTGCGGCCCTTGCGGGTGTGGTGCAGCCGGGTCGCCACGAGGGACTCCGTGTGGGCGTCGAGGGCCGAGGTGGGTTCTATGGCGAGCAGGATCTCCGGGTCGGTGAGGAGGGCTCGGACCAGGCGGATGCGTTGGCGTTGGCCGCCGGAGAGGTTGCGGGCCTGGGCGTCCATGGGGGAGTCGAGGCCGTCGGGGAGGGCCTGGACGATCTCGTCTGCCAGGGCTGCGTGTAGGGCGGCTGCGGCTGAGTGGGGGCTGGTCGCGCAGTTCCCCGCGCCCCTTAGGTTGGGGATGGCGGCGCCTATTACCTCGTGCAGGGGGCCTGCGAACAGGTCCGCCTCGTGGTCCGCCACCAGGATGCGGGACCGCACCTGGGACAACGGGATGTCCGTCAGGCGTACTTCGCCCCACAGCGCCTCTGTCGGCCCGTACCGGCCCAGGCGGTCCACGACGGCCGCCGTGTCCGCCGGTGTCGCGCCGACCAGGGCCGTCAGGCGGCCCGGTGTCACGCGCACTCCGGACTCCGGGTCGTACAGGACCGACGGTTCCGCCGGGGCCTCGCGCGTGCCCTCGTCCGGTTCCGGCTCCAGCCGCAGCAGGCTTACGACCCGTCTCGCCGCCACCACGCCCCGGCCGAGCTGGTAGCCCCAGTCGACGAAGTAGGAGACCGGGCGGACCAGGACGGCGACATAGCCGTAGACGGAGACCAGCTCGCCGACGGTGATGGTGCCCTGGACGGCCATGCGGGCGGCCAGCCAGGTGACCACCGCGAGGTAGAGGGTGGGCAGACCGAGGCCGAGGGCCTGCATCCAGCTGGTGACCGCGCCGACGCGGTAGCCCTGTTCGCGCAGACGGGTGGAGTCGCGGCGGAAGGCGTCGGCGACCAGGCCCTTGCCGCCGAGGCCGTTGAGGACGCGCAGACCGCTCGCGAGGTCGCCGATACGGGCGGTGAGGACGCCCTGGCGTTCCCGGTACTCCGCCTCCGTGCCCTGGAGGCGGCGCATCAGCGGGCCGACGAGCAGGGCGATCAGCGGCATGCCGAGCAGGACGATCACGGTGAGCCGGACGGAGACGGTCAGCAGCAGGGCGGAGACCGCGAGGTAGGCGACGATCGCGCCGACGCCGGGGCCGATCACCGTGAGCGCGGACGCGATCTGCTGGACGTCTCCCACCCCGATGGTGACGACCTCGCCGGCCGAGACCTGCCGGGGCAGGGCGGCACCGAGCCGGACCGCGTGGCCCACGACGACCTTGACCGTGCGGAAGTTGGCGTCCATGCGCACCCGCGTCATCGTGCGGTGCCGCAGGATGCTCAGCCAGGCGTTGAACGACCCGACCACGACCAGCAGTCCGGTCCACAGGGCCAGCGCGCCCATGTCGTCCTTCGCCAGCCCCTCGTCCACGGCCTTCGCCATCAGCAGGGGCGTCGCCGCGAGCAGCACCATCCACACGCTGCCCAGCAGCGCGCCCGCCGCCGACCGCCACGGCTGGCGCAGCACCAGCCACCCCAGGTACCGCCAGCCGCCGCGGCGGTCGGGTGTGCCGGGATCCTCGTACGCGTCGATCACCTGTCGCCCGCCCAGTCCGCCCAGTCCGCCTGGTCCGCCTCGTCCCCCTGTGTGCCCCGGCCCCGCGATCACGCCAGACTGTCCCGCCACGCCCGGTGCAGATCCGCGAACCTGCCGGTGCCCGCGACGAGTTCGGCCGGTGTGCCGTCCTCGACGATCCGGCCGTGCTCCATGACCAGGACCCGGTCGGCGATCTCGACGGTCGACAGCCGGTGCGCGATCACCACCGCCGTACGTCCCTCCAGGACCGTCGCCATCGCCCGCTGCACCGCCCGCTCGCCCGGGACGTCCAGCGAGCTGGTCGCCTCGTCCAGGATCAGCACGGCCGGGTCGGCGAGCAACGCCCGCGCGAACGCGACCAGTTGGCGCTGGCCCGCGGAGATACGGCCGCCCCGCTTGCGGACGTCCGTGTCGTAGCCGTCGGGCAGGGCGCTGATGAACTCGTGCGCGCCGATGGCCTTCGCGGCCCGCTCGACGTCCTCCCGCAAGGCGTCCGGGCGGCCGATCGCGATGTTCTCGGCGACCGTGCCGGAGAACAGGAACGCCTCCTGCGTCACCATGACCACCCCGCGCCGCAGTTCGGGCACGGCCAGGTCGCGCAGGTCGACGCCGTCGAGCAGGACCCGCCCCTCGGAGGGGTCGTAGAAGCGGGCGAGCAGCTTGGCCAGGGTCGACTTGCCGGCGCCGGTCGAGCCGACGACCGCGACGGTCTGCCCGGCCGGGAGGGTCAGGTCGAAGCGGGGCAGCACCTCGCCGCCGGTGCGGTAGGCGAACCGGACGCCGTCGAAGACCACCTCGCGGCCGGGGTGCGCGGAGGCGAGCGGCGGCAGCTGCCGGGGCGTGGACGGCTCCGGGACGGTCGGCTTCTGCGCGAGCAGGCCCGCGATCTTCTCCAGTGAGGCCGCCGCCGACTGGTAGGAGTTGAGGAACATCCCGAGCCGGTCGATCGGGTCGTACAGCCGCCGCAAATAGAGCACTGCCGCCGCCAGCACACCCAGCTCCAGCGAACCGTCCGCCACCCGGTAGGCGCCCCACAGCACGATCAGCGCGACCGCCGTGTTCGCCACCAGCCGGGAGCCGATCACATAGCGGGCCATCTCCAGCAGCGCGTCCCCGTTGGTGCGCTCGTGCCGGGCGTTGAGCGCGCCGAAGTCGGCGTCGTTGACGGCCTCGCGGCGGAACGCGCGCACCGGCCGGATGCCGTTCATGGTCTCGACGAACTTCACGATCACGGCCGCGATCGCGGTCGACCGCCTGCGGTACACCTCGACCGCCCGCCGCTGGTAGAGCCGGACCAGGAGGTACAGCGGCACGAAGGACGCCATCGCGACCGCGCCGAGCCCCAGGTCCAGCCAGAGCAGCAGGGCCGAGATGTACACGAGGGACAGGATCATCGTGACCAGTTCCTGAAGTCCCTCGTCGAGCAGCTCGCGCAGGGCCTCCACGTCGGTCGTGGAGCGGGAGATCAGACGACCGCTGGTGTACCGCTCGTGGAAGTCGATGCTCAGCGCCTGCGCGTGCCGGAAGATCCGGCCGCGCAGATCCAGCAGCACGTCCTGGTTGACGCGGGCCGAGACCAGGATGAAGACGTACTGGAGCCCGCCGGAGGCCAGCGCGCACAGCAGGTATCCGGCCCCCACCGCGATCAGCGGCCCGTGGTCGGCCCGGCGGAACGCCGGTACGGCGCTGTCGATGGCGTACGCCACCAGCAGCGGGCCCGCCTGGACCGCCGCCTGCTGGAGCAGCAGCAGGAGCGTGGTCACGGTGACCCGCGCCTTCATCGGCGCGAGCAGGGAGCGCAGGAGGGCGAGGGTGGCGCCCGGGGGAGTGGGCAGGACGTCCCGGTCGAACGGGTCGCCCGCCCCCGGGGAGTCCCCGGGCGGCTGCTTCCGGTCCGGTGCGGTCGTCGTGGGTGCCGTCATCGGGCGTCGGCCTCCTCGATGTCCTCGCCGGCCTCGGTGATCTCGGCGCCGGCCATCAGATGGGCGTACTCGGCGTTGGTCCGCAGCAGTTCGTGGTGCGTGCCGACCGCGGTGATGCGGCCTCCGGAGAGCAGCGCGACCCGGTCGGCGAGCAGGACGGTCGAGGGGCGGTGCGCCACGATCAGCGCGGTGGTGTCGGCGAGGACGTCCCGCAGCGCCGCCTCGACGGCGGCCTCGGTGTGCACGTCCAGCGCGGACAACGGGTCGTCCAGCACGAGGAAGCGGGGCCGGCCGACGACCGCGCGGGCCAGCGCGAGCCGCTGCCGCTGCCCGCCGGACAGACTCAGCCCCTGCTCACCGACCTGCGTGTCCGTGCCCTGCGGCAACGCGTACGCGAAGTCGGCCTGCGCGACCGCCAGCGCCCGCTCCAGCTCCGGCCCGCCCGCGGTGCCGTCGGCGCCCATGAGGACGTTCTCGCCGACGCTCGCGGAGAAGAGCGTGGGTTCCTCGAAGGCCACAGCTACTTCGGAGCGCAGTTCCTCCCGGGACATCGTGGTGATGTCCCGGCCGTCCAGGGTGATCCGCCCGGCCGTCACCTCATGCAGCCTCGGCACCAGCGCGGTCAGCGTGGTCTTGCCGCTGCCGGTGGTCCCGACGAGGGCCATGGACTCACCCGGGCGTATGTGCAGATCGACACCGTCGAGAACGGGAGGGGAGCCGGCCGGGGCGTCGGGGTAGCGGAAGGAGACGGCGTCGAACCGTATGCCCCGCTGCCCTGTTGACGACCGCCCGCCGGAAACCCCCGGCTCCTCGGCCTCCTCGTCCATCACCTCGAAGTATCGTTCCGTCGCCGTCGCCGCCTCCTGGCTCATCGCCAGCAGGAAGCCGATGGACTCCACCGGCCACCGCAACGCCAGCGCCGTGGAGAGGAACGCGACCAGCGTCCCCGCCGACAGCTCCCCGTCCGCGACCTGCACGGTCCCCAGCACCAGGGCGGCCCCGATGGCGGCCTCCGGCAGCGTGACGATGACGCCCCAGATGGTCGACAGCAGCGAGGCCTTGCGCAGTTCGGTGCCCCGCAGGGTCTGCGAGAGCTCGCGGAACGCCCGGGCCTGGCTGCGGTGCCGTCCGAACCCCTTGATGATCCGGACACCGAGGACGCTCTCCTCGACGAGCGTGGTCAGATCGCCCACCTGGTCCTGCGCGCGCCGCGCCACCTGGGCGTAGCGCCTCTCGAAGACCACGCACGTCACCATCACGGGGACGGCCGGCCCCAGGATCACCAGCCCCAGCGTCCAGTCCTGCGCCAGCATGATGATCACGCCGACGACGATCGTGACACTGTTGACCAGCAGGAACGTCAGCGGGAACGCGAGGAACATCCGCAGCAGCATCAGATCCGTGGTGCCCCGGGACAGCAGCTGTCCGGACGACCACCGGTCGTGGAAGGACACCGGCAGCCGCTGAAGACGCCGGTACAAAGCCCCCCGCATCCTCGCCTCGACCCCCGCGAGCGGCCGCGCCACCAGCCACCGCCGCAGCCCGAACAGCAGCGCCTCCCCGAGCCCGAGCAGCAGCAGGTACAGCGCCCCGAGCCAGACGCCCGCCGGATCCCGGTGCGCGACCGGACCGTCCACCACCCACTTCAGGACGAGCGGGATCACCAGCCCCACGCAGGAGGCGAGGACCGCGACGAACGCGGCACCGAACAGCCGCACCCGCACGGGCCGCACATACGGCCACAGGCGCAGCAGAGTCCGTACGGAGGAGCGGTCCTTGGTCGCTACAGGTGTCGTCGGCATCAGCAGGAGCCTACGGACCGGCACCGACGACGCCCACCGAGTTTTGGCCGGACCTGTATCGGCCGTCAGACCTACGACCTGCGCGTTCGAGGGGCCGCACCGGTGGACGCGGGGGTTTGGTGAAGGCTTGTGGGGGAGGTCGTACGACGGCATCCACCGATCGGCTGATGCCGCTTCGAGCGCGACGGCCGATGTGGCCGCGGGGCCCGCACCGCGACGCTGAGGCCATGTCCTTCATAGAGGTAAGCGATCTGCGGAAGTCGTACGGCGGCCGGGCCGTCGTCGACGGTGTCTCCTTCACCGTCGAGGAGGGCGAGATCTTCGGGATCCTCGGCCCGAACGGTGCCGGCAAGACCACCACGGTCGAGTGCGTCGAGGGGCTGCGCGTCCCGGACGCGGGCCGGGTCAGGGTGACCGGCCTCGACCCCGTCGCCCAGCACGAGGCCACCCGCCGGGTGCTCGGCGCCCAGCTCCAGGAGAGCGAGCTCCAGGCCAAACTCACCGTGCGCGAGGCGCTGGAGCTGTACAGCGCCTTCTATCCGAACCCCCTCGACTGGCGGCCGCTGGCCGAACGCCTCGGCCTGACCGCCAAGCTCACCACTCGGTTCGCCAAGCTCTCCGGCGGCCAGAAGCAGCGGCTGTTCATCGCGCTCGCCCTGGTCGGCAACCCGAGGGCCGTCGTCCTGGACGAGCTGACCACCGGCCTCGACCCGCGCGCCCGCCGCGACACCTGGGAGCTGATCGAGGACGTCCGCACGGGCGGTGTGACCGTCCTCCTCGTCACCCACTTCATGGAGGAGGCGCAGCGGCTCTGCGACCGGATCGCCGTGATCGACAAGGGCCGGGTCGCCGCCCTGGACACCCCGGCCGGTCTGATCCGCCGCTCGGCGGGCGCCACCGTCATCAGCTTCACCCCGTCCGGCCCGCTCGACGACGGCGACCTGAACGCGCTGCCCGCGCTCGCCTCCGTCGAGCACCGGGACGGCCGTATCACGCTCTCCGGCACCGACGAGACGGTCAACGCCGTCCTCACGCTGCTCGCCCGCAACCACATCACGGCCCATCAACTCCGGGTCCACGACGCGACGTTGGACGACGCGTTCCTCGACCTCACGAAGAGCGACACCAACAACAACACGCAGGAGGCAGCGGCATGAGCACCGCACTCGTCCACCCCGCCGTACTCAAGTCGGAGATCCGGCTGTTCCGCCGGGAGCCCGGCTCCCTCTTCTGGATCCTGGGGTTCCCCACCCTGCTGCTGGTGATCCTCGGCTCGATCCCGGCCTTCCGGGAGACCGACCCGGACTTCGGCGGGCTGCGCCCGATCGACGGCTATGTCCCGGTGGGGGTGCTGCTCGGCCTGATCGTCGGCGGGATCCAGGCGATGCCGCAGACCCTCACCGGCTACCGCGAGCGCGGCATCCTGCGCCGGATGTCCACGACACCGGTCCGCCCCCCGGCCCTGCTCTCCGCGCAGATGCTGCTCTTCGGCGGTGCCGCCCTGGCCTCGGCCCTGCTCGCCCTCGTGGTCGGCCGGCTCGCCTTCGACGTACGACTGCCCGAGCAGCCCTTCGGATACGCCCTGGCCCTGCTGCTGGCGGTCCTGGTCGCCCTCGCGCTGGGCGCGGTGATCTCCGCGCTGTCCGGCACGACGAAGATCGCGGGCGCCATCGGGTCCGCGGTGTTCTTCCCGGCGATGTTCTGCGCGGGCGTGTGGATGCCGGTGCAGACCATGCCCGACGCCCTCGCCCGCGCCGTCGGGTTCACCCCGTTCGGCGCGGCCGCGGAGGCCCTGAACCAGGCGGCGGCGGGGAACTGGCCGGGCTGGGACCACCTGGGCGTGCTGGTGGCCTGGACCGTGCTGTTGACGGCCGGCGCCGCGCGCTGGTTCCGCTGGGAGTAGGGGACGGCCCGTGGAGACTGAGGGCATGACCGCGGTGGACACGCAGATCGACCGGCGCTGGGAGCAGATGCGCGCCCTGGGACCGTACGGGCTGCTCGCCGTCGGCGCCGTCCTGTCGGCCGGCGCCGCCGACCTGATGGACGGCCCCGCCGACTGGTACGGGGCCGGGGCCCTGGTCGTCGCCGCGATCGCGCTCCAGCTGTGGTGGAACGCCGTCCGGCGACGCCGTCCCGACCGGGGCCGTACGCCGTCCCCGGCCGGGACGGCGTACTACGTCGTCCGCTGGGTGATCGCCTTCGCGCTCACCTGGATCAACCCGCTCTTCGGCTTCTACGCGGCCACCGGCCTGATGGACGCCGACGAACTGCTCCCGGGCCGGTGGCGACGGATCGGCGTGTTCGCCGCCGCCGTCACCCTGGCCGGTTCGCAGTCCGGCGGGCTGCCGCCCAAGAGCACCGGCCAGTGGGCCCTGTTCGCCGGGCTCATCGTCGCCAACGCCGCCCTGCAGCTGGTCATCGCCCACATGGTGGAGCAGGAGGAACACCGCTCGCGGGAACGCGTCGAGACCATCACCGCGCTGCAACAGGCCCTCGACGAGAACGCCGCCCTGCACGCCCAACTCCTCGTCCAGGCCAGGGAGGCGGGCGTCGCGGACGAGCGGCGGCGGCTGGCCGCCGAGATCCACGACACCATCGCGCAGGGCCTGACCGGGATCATCGCCCAGCTCCAGGTCGTCGCGAACACCCCCGACGAGAACCAGGCCCGCGAGCACGTCGGCCGCGCCATGGACCTGGCCCGGCACAGCCTCGGCGAGGCCCGCCGCTCCGTGCACAACCTCGCCCCGGTCGCACTGTCCGACGCCGGACTCCCGCAGGCCCTCAAGGCGACGGTCACCGACTGGGGCGAACGCACCGACATCCGCGCCGAGTTCACGGTCACCGGCGCCACGGAACAACTCCACGACGAGGTCGCCGCCACCCTCCTGCGCATCGCCCAGGAAGCCCTCTCCAACGCCGCCCGGCACGCGCGCGCCACCCGGCTCGGCGTCACCCTGACCTTCCTTGGGGACGAGGTCATCCTCGACATCCGCGACGACGGCGTCGGCTTCGACCCCCTCACCCTCCCGCCCCGCACCCACGCCGGCGGGTTCGGCCTCGACGGCATGCGCGCCCGCGCCGAACGCATCGCGGGCGCCCTCACCGTCGAGTCCGAGCCGGGGCACGGCACGGCGGTGTCGGCTCGCGTACCGTTGGTACGCCATGACCAGTGACGCGGGTATCTCGGTGCTGATCGTCGACGACCATCCCGTCGTACGGGACGGTCTGCGCGGCATGTTCGCATCGGCACCCGGATTCAGGGTCCTCGGCGAGGCGGCCGACGGAGTGGAGGCGGTCGCGAAGGCCACCGCCCTCGATCCGGACGTCATACTGATGGACCTGCGCATGCCCGGCGGGGGAGGCGTCGACGCCATCCGCGAACTGACACGCCGGTCCGCACGCGGCAAGGTCCTGGTCCTCACCACGTACGACACCGACTCCGACACCCTGCCGGCCATCGAGGCCGGCGCCACGGGCTATCTGCTGAAGGACGCCCCGCGCGACGAACTCTTCACCGCGGTCCGGGCCGCCGCCGAGGGTCGCACCGTCCTCTCCCCGGCCGTCGCCTCCCGCCTGGTCTCCGCCGTCCGCACCCCCAGAACTCCCGGCAAGGAACCCCTCTCCGCCCGCGAGCGCGAGGTACTGGCCCTGGTCGCCAAGGGCACCTCCAACCGTGAGATCGCCCGCGAACTCTTCATCAGCGAGGCCACCGTCAAGACCCACCTCACCCACCTCTACGCCAAGCTGGGCGTCAAGGACCGCGCGGCGGCCGTGGCGACGGCGTACGAGCGCGGGATCCTCGGCTGAGTCCCCGGGCCCTCAGGGCGGGGGACAGGGCAGCAGACCGCCGGCGATCCTCTCCCACGCCTTCTTCAGGTGGTCCTTGCCCGCGGAGTCCTGGTAGTACTTCCACCTCCCGCGCCTGAGCGCCCGGTTGGCCCGCACCCGCCAGAACAGGTCCCGCTCCGGCAACTCCTCGCCGCGCAGCAGGTAGCCGGTGAGGCTGGTGCCGTCCAGGGGATACGCCGGATCGGGGCGGGCGCCCCCCAGTTGCAGCAGGGTCGCGGTCCAGTCGGGGGAGAAATTCGGCTCGTGGCTGACCTGGTGGCCGTCGATACGGGCCGGCCGCCGCACGATCGTGGGGACCCGGATGCCGCCCTCCTGGAGCACGAACTTCTCACCGCTCAGCGGCCACAGGTACGACCAGCGCTCGCCTCCGTTGTCGCTGGCGAACAGCACCAGCGTGTTCTCCTCCTGCCCCGACCTGCGCAGCGCGGCGAGCACCTCGCCGACGGCCGCGTCCAGGCTCTCCACCATCTGCGTGTACTTGGCGACCGAGCCGCCGTCGTAGTGGTTCAGCGCCGCGCTGACCTCCGCCCGCGTCTTCGCGGCCCTGATCCGCGCCGCGATCCGCGCGCCGGTCTCCTCACGGTCGTGTATTGACGCCCTCTCCTGTCGAGGACAGGAGATTCCGGTCCGTACCACTGCGCGGTACCACCTCGGGTTCCTGTTTCACAGGCCACTGCCGACCGGTGAGGGTCGGTCTTACACGGCCTGCACAGGCCTGACCTACCGCCGGAGGCCGCGGGGCGGGCCTTGAAGGGGCGTTCGGCGGGGGTCGTCTCGGCGGCCGTCGTACCGGCGACGGCGGTCACGGCACCGCCGCCGACGAGAGAGCCGAAGGCACGGCGTGACATCTCGGGCATGCGCCTCAGTCGATCAGCACGCCGATCTCAGGGCCAGGAATCACGGGGAGAGTTCATGATCCTTCAACGCCGCCTCAGCCGGCCACGCGCAGCAGCAGTACCGCCCGCGCCGGCACCGTGATCGTCGCTCCGGCCCGGTGCTCGACCCCGGGTGCCTCCGCCTGCTCCTCGCCCGACGTGTCGACGACCACCTCGTACCGCTCCGCCCACGGCGGACCCGGCAGGACGAAGCTCGCCGGGCGGTCACCGGCGTGCAGGACGGCGAGGAAACTGTCGTCGAGGATCGGCACGCCCCGCTCGTCACGGCCCGGGATGTCCCGCCCGGAGAGGTACATGCCGAGGGTGGCGGCGGGGGCGTACCAGTCCCGTTCCGTCATCTCGGTGCCGCGGGCCGTGAACCAGGCCAGGTCGCGCAGACCGTCGGCGGAGTGCGCCCGGCCCGAGAAGAACGCCCTGCGCCGCAGCACCGGATGCCGGTGGCGCAGCTCGATCAGCCGGGACGTGAGGTCGAACAGCGCCTTCCAGCCGGGATCCGCCAGCAGGCCCCAGTCCACCCAGCTGATCTCGTTGTCCTGGCAGTAGGCGTTGTTGTTGCCGCGCTGGGTGCGCCCCAGCTCGTCGCCCGCGACCAGCATCGGCACGCCCGTGGACAGCAGCAGCGTCGTCAGCAGGTTCCTGAGCTGCCGGCGCCGCAGCGCCCGGACCCGCTCGTCGTCCGTCTCGCCCTCCGCCCCGCAGTTCCACGAGCGGTTGTCGTCCGTGCCGTCCCGGTTGCCCTCGCCGTTCGCCTCGTTGTGCTTGCGCTCGTAGGAGACCAGGTCGCGCAGGGTGAAACCGTCGTGCGCGGTGATGAAGTTGACCGAGGCGTACGGCCGTCGGCCGCCCCAGGCGTACAGGTCGCTCGACCCCGACAGCCGGTAGCCCAGATCCCGTACGTCCGGCAGCGCGCCCCGCCAGAAGTCCCGCACGGCGTTGCGGTAGCGGTCGTTCCACTCCGTCCACAGGGGCGGGAAGGCACCCACCTGGTAGCCGCCGGAGCCCACGTCCCACGGCTCGGCGATCAGCTTCACCCGCCGCAGCACCGGGTCCTGCGCGATGACGGCCAGGAACGGGGAGAGCATGTCGACGTCGTGCATCGAGCGGGCCAGCGCGGCCGCCAGGTCGAAACGGAAGCCGTCGACGCCCATCTCCGTCACCCAGTAGCGCAGCGAGTCGGTGATGAGCCGGAGCACATGCGGCTGGACCACGTGCAGGGTGTTGCCGCAGCCCGTGTAGTCGGCGTACCTGCGCGCGTCCGACTGGAGCCGGTAGTAGCCGCGGTTGTCGATGCCCTTCAGCGACAGCGTGGGGCCCAGCTCGCCCGCCTCCGCCGTGTGGTTGTAGACGACGTCGAGGATGACCTCGATCCCGGCCGCGTGCAGCGCCCGCACCATCCGCTTGAACTCGCCGACCTGCTGGCCCGTCGTACCGGAGGCGGCGTAGGCCGCGTGGGGCGCGAAGTAGCCGATGGAGTTGTAGCCCCAGTAGTTCTTCAGGCCCTTGCGCAGCAGGTGGTCCTCGTGCGCGAACTGGTGGACGGGCAGCAGCTCGACGGCCGTCACGCCCAGCTTCACCAGGTGCTCGACCGCCGCCGGGTGCGCGAGCCCCGCGTAGGTGCCGCGCAGTTCCTCCGGGATGTCCGGGTGCAGGGCCGTGAACCCCCGCACATGCACCTCGTAGATCACCGAGTCCGCCCACGGCGTCTTCGGGCGGCGGTCGTCCGCCCACTCGTCGTCGGGCGCGTCGTCGTGCACGACCACGCCCTTGGGGACGTACGGCGCCGAGTCCCGGTCGTCGCGCACGGTGTCCGCGACATGCTGCTGCGGCCAGTCCCGCACATGCCCGTACACCTCCGGCGGCAGGCCGAAGTCGCCGTCCACCGCGCGCGCGTACGGGTCGAGCAGCAGCTTCGCCGGATTCCACCGGCCGCCGGTCCACGGGTCCCAGCGGCCGTGCACCCGGTAGCCGTAGCGCTGGCCGGGCATCACGCCCGGCACGAAGCCGTGCCAGATCTCGTGGGTGAGCTCGGCCAGCCGGGCACGGGTCTCCTTGCCGTCGGCGTCGAACAGACACAGCTCGACCGCCTCCGCCCCGCCCGCCCACAGCGCGAAGTTGGTCCCCGCCACCCCGTCCGGACCGACCCGGAACCGGGCGCCCAGCGGCACCGGCGCCCCCGGCCACACGGGCACGACGGGCACCGCGCGCCGCGCACCGTTCACCAGGGCGCCGGTGCGTTCCTGTTCCGCCGGCACTGCCTCCTGCTCGGCTGCGCTGGACACCGTTCAGCCTCCCACGGCTCACGGAACGACGTGGAAAAGGGTGACGGCGTCCCGGTCCCGGCACCCTCTCGCGTCGTTCTCCCCACTGTTCTGCCCAGCGTCGGGCTCGCACTCACGTTTCCCCAGCACGGGCCCGGTCGTTGGGCAGCCCGTGAGGCACGTAACTGGGCGCGCACGGCGCGTGGGGGTCGCACTGGCCGCCGTACTGACATGGGCAGGGCTGCTGGCCGGAGCCGCCGGCTGCACCGGGGACACGGGCGGGATCGGCATGGGTGGCCTCGGCAAACCCGCCTCGCCCGAGGACGTCATCCGGATCACTCCGGACGACGGCGACAAGGGGGTGCGGCCCGAGCGGAAGCTGCGGGTCCGGGTGCCGGACGGGCGGCTGGAGTCGGTGAGGGTCGTCAAGTCCCAGGACGCGCAGGAGTCCCCGGTGCCCGGCCATCTCTCCGAGGACGGGCTGAGCTGGGAGCCCGACGAGTCCCGCCTCGCGCTCGCCGCCGAGTACACCGTCGACGCCGTCGCCCTGGACGGCCACGGCCGCCGCTCCGCCCGCCACACCACCTTCACCACGTACGTCCCCGACGAACGCTTCATCGGCTACGTCAGCCCCGAGAACCGCTCCACCGTCGGCACCGGAATGATCGTCTCGTTGGAGTTCAACCGGGAGATCGAGCACCGCGCCGCCGTCGAACGCGCCGTCCACGTCACCGCCCGGCCGCCCGTCGAGATCCGCCCGCACTGGTTCGGCAAGGACCGCCTCGACTTCCGCCCCGAGCACTACTGGAAGCCCGGCACCCAGGTCACCGTCTCGCTGCGCCTGCGGGACGTCGAGGGAGCGCCCGGCGTCTACGGTTCGCAGTACAAGACGTTCTCCTTCACCGTCGGCCGCAGCCAGGTCTCCCTCGTCGACGCCGCCAGGCACACCATGGAGGTACGCCGGGACGGCGACCTGCTGGCCACCGTGCCGATCACCGCCGGCGCCCCCAGGACCACCACCTACAACGGCAGGATGGTCGTCACCGAGATGCTCGAAGTGACCCGGATGAACAGCCGCACGGTCGGCTTCGGCGGCGAGTACGACATCCCGGACGTCCCGCACGCCCTGCGCCTCACCGACTCCGGCACCTTCCTGCACGGCAACTACTGGGCGCCCGACGCCCCCGGGCGGGTCAATGTCAGCCACGGCTGCATCGGCCTCCGGGACGTCAAGGGCGGCGGCGCGGACACCCCCGCGGGCTGGTTCTTCGACCGCAGCCTCGTCGGGGACGTCGTCGAGGTCGTCCACAGCAATGACAAAAAGGTCGCTCCTGACAACGGCCTCGGTGGGTGGAATATGGGCTGGAAGCAGTGGAAGGCGGGCAGTGACCTGAAGTAGACCGACAGTCGGTACAGAACAGTGACAACTGCGGGCCGTCGAGGGCCCTGACCTTGTGGTTAATATGCGCCGGTGCACGCGCTGCATGCGTGGGGGGAGCGGGCCCGACCAGGCCCGACGAGGGGAGTAGGGACTTTGAACGTGCGACCGATATCGGGGGCGTCGGTTGACGCGCGCGCGGGGCGGAACAAGGGCCGGGGCGGCACGGGGCTGTTGGCGCTGATACTCGGCGTCCTGCTGCTGGCCGTCACCGCGTGCGGCGGGGGAGGGGGCTCCGGCTCCGGGTCCGAGGGGAAGGGCGAGGGGAAGGGCGCGGACTCCTCCCAGGCGGAGACCAAGCAGTCGGAGGCGGTCGTCTCCATCGCCCCGAAGAACGGCGCCCGGTCCGTCGACACCAGCGGCGCCCTCAAAGTCTCCGCCGCCAAGGGCAGGTTGACCCAGGTCGAGGTCAAGGACGCCAAGGGCGCCGCGATCGCCGGGAACATCGCCGCCGACGGTGCCACCTGGACGCCGTCCACCCACCTCGCCTCCGGCACCAAGTACACCGTGCACGCGATCGCCAAGGACGCCGAGGGCCGTACGGCGGCCGAGGACTCCAGCTTCACCACCCTGACGCCCGAGAACACCT
The DNA here is from genome assembly GCF_001685355.1 of Streptomyces lincolnensis. Taxonomy (GTDB): domain Bacteria; phylum Actinomycetota; class Actinomycetes; order Streptomycetales; family Streptomycetaceae; genus Streptomyces; species Streptomyces lincolnensis. The sequence continues at coordinate 6,989,674 of NZ_CP016438.1, forward strand.
TCCTCGGCAACTTCACCCCCGAGGACGGTTCGAAGGTCGGCGTCGGAATGCCGTTCTCGATCCGCTTCACCCGGGGCATCACCAGCCCCGAGGACGTCGAGAAGGCCATCAGGATCAGGACCGAACCGGCCGTCGAGGTCGCGGGCCACTGGTTCGGCAACGACCGTCTGGACTTCCGCCCCGAGAAGTACTGGAAGGAAGGCACCAAGGTCACCGTCGACCTCAACCTCGACGGCGTCGAGGGCCGCGAGGGCGTCTACGGCAAGCAGGACAAGACCGTCTCCTTCACCATCGGCCGCGACCAGGTCTCCGTCGTGGATGTGAAGACCAAGAAGATGAAGGTCATGCAGGACGGCAAGACCATCAGGACGATCCCCGTCACCACCGGCAAGCCCGGCTACGACACCTGGAACGGCCAGATGGTCATCAGCGAGATGCTCGCCGTCACCCGCATGAACGGCGAGACCGTCGGCTACGGCGGCGAGTACGACATCAAGGACGTCCCGCACGCCGCCCGCCTCACCACCTCCGGCACCTTCCTCCACGGCAACTACTGGGGCGGCGACGCCTTCGGCAACTACAACGCCAGCCACGGCTGCATCGGCCTGCGCGACGTCAAGGGCGGCTACGACAGCGACGTCCCGGCCGCCTGGTTCTTCAACCACTCGATGGTCGGCGACGTGGTGGTCGTGAAGAACTCCAACGACGCGACGGTCGCCCCGGACAACGGCCTCAACGGCTGGAACATGTCCTGGAAGAAGTGGAAGGCGTAGTCGCTCCGCGGTCCGCGGCCCCGGTGTGAGCTACGGCACCGGGGCCGCGGCCGTTAATGATGGTTAACCTGACCTGCATGACCGTGAATCTCGAAGTCGCCGAAGGGGTCGGCACGCTCCGGCTCGACCGTCCGCCCATGAACGCGCTGGACGTGGCCACGCAGGACCGGCTCAAGGAACTCGCGGAGGAGGCCACGCGGCGCGCGGACGTGCGTGCCGTCGTCGTCTACGGCGGGGAGAAGGTGTTCGCGGCCGGCGCGGACATCAAGGAGATGCAGGCCATGGACCACACGGGGATGGTCCTGCGCGCCCGCGCCCTCCAGGAGGCGTTCACCGCGGTGGCCCGCATCCCCAAGCCTGTCGTGGCGGCGGTGACCGGGTACGCGCTGGGCGGCGGCTGCGAGTTGGCGCTGTGCGCCGACTTCCGTATCGCCGCGGACAATGCCAAGCTCGGCCAGCCCGAGATCCTGCTCGGCCTGATCCCGGGCGCGGGCGGCACCCAGCGCCTGTCCCGGCTGATCGGCCCCTCCAAGGCGAAGGACCTGATCTTCACCGGCCGCATGGTGAAGGCGGACGAGGCGCTGACCCTGGGCTTGGTGGACCGGGTCGTCCCGGCCGCCGAGGTGTACGAGCAGGCGCACGCCTGGGCGGCCAAGCTGGCCCAGGGCCCGGCGCTCGCGCTGCGCGCGGCCAAGGAGTCCATCGACACCGGCCTGGAGACCGACATCGAGACGGGTCTCGCGGTGGAACGGAACTGGTTCGCGGGCCTGTTCGCCACGGAGGACCGGGAGCGGGGCATGAAGAGCTTCGTCGAGGAGGGACCCGGCAAGGCGAAATTCCTCTGAACCGCTTGCAATTGACACGGTGTCTGACCCGGGTCCCTCGTTGGGGCGGTTTATGGGAGCCTTAAGGCACCCTTAAGTCTGGTGCGCCGAGGAAGCGGGCCGCTTGCCTCCGACTGAGCCGTCACCGCAGGTCGGCAGGGGTCTTCGCGCCTCCGAAATGCCCCTGTCATATGCCGTCCGCTCCCTGCGGAATGATGGATTCCGGGGGGCGTATTCGCCGGGAACGCCCCCGCAGGGCGGCCTGGGCGGCCATGATGGGGGCATGGCGGGGCTGGAGGGTATCGAACAGCCGCGGGGAGAGAGCCGTGCGACCGCGGCGCGCTGGTCTCCGGCGGTCGAGGACGAACACGCACTCAAAGCACTCGAACTGTTCGGCAACCCCACGGACGCCGAGGTTCCGCTGCCGTCCCGGCCGGAGTCCGCCGCCACGGCCCGCAGACTGGCCCAAGTGGTCGTCCTCCGCGAATGGGGCCTGACCCCCAAGATGGCCGAGGACGCCGTCCTGCTCGTCTCCGAACTCGTCGGCAACGCCGTCCGCCACACCGGCGCCCGCGTCTTCGGCCTCCGCATGCGCCGCCGCCGCGGCTGGATCCGCGTCGAGGTCCGCGACCCCTCCCGGGGGCTGCCCTGCCTCATGCCCGTCCAGCACATGGACATCAGCGGCCGCGGCCTCTTCCTCGTAGACAAACTCTCCGACCGCTGGGGCGTCGACCTGCTCCCCCGCGGCAAAACAACCTGGTTCGAAATGCGAGTAGCGGAACGCTGAGGGGCCCATCCCGATCTCCACCCCGACCACTTTCAGCCCGTCCGGCGTTTGAGGACGAGGCCCCTCAAGGGCCGATACGGGGGTCCAGGGGGCGGAGCCCCCTGAGGATGGGACGGGTAGGGGCGGCGGGGGCGAGGAAACTCGGCCCACGACCCGCACCAGCCACCGTTCGGACGAATCGCCGCTTTTCCACCCGTACCCCCCTTAAATGGTGCAGGTGACCACGCCCGACCGCCGGACGGCAATCCGCACCGCCGCCGCCCTAGTCGCCACAGGCACCCTCGCCCCCCTCACCGCCGGCTGCACACCCCCCACAGCCGCCGCAAAACCACCCCCCACCCCCACCCCCTCCAGACCTCAAGCCCCCACCCCCCGCCACTATCCGGCCCACCCCACCCACCTCACCCACGGCCCCCGCACCCACCCCCGCGTGGCCCTCACCTTCCACGGCGCCGGCAACCCCACCACCGCCCACACCCTCCTCACCGAAGCCGAACGCCACGGCGCCCACGTCACCGTCCTCGCCGTGGGCACCTGGCTCGACGCCCACCCGGACCTCGCCCGCCGCATCCTCGACGGCGGCCACGACCTGGGCAACCACACCCTGAACCACCGCGACATCAACGCCATGCCGGAGGCGGAGGCGACCGCCGAGATCACCGGCTGCGCCACCCGCCTCACCCGCCTCACCGGCTCGATCGGCACCTGGTTCCGCCCCTCCCGAGCGGCCCGAGCCTCCCCCCTCGTCACACGGCTCGCCCAGGACGCCGGCTACCCGCACGTCCTCTCCTACGACGTCGACTCCCTCGACTTCACCTCGCCCGGCGCCCCCGCCGTCACCCGCAAGATCCTCGGCGAGATCCGCAACGGATCCGTGGTGAGCCTGCACTTCGGCTACGCGGACACGGTCACCGCCCTCCCCGCCGTACTGGAAGAACTCGACCGCCGCGGACTGCGCGCGGTCACCACCACGGAGCTGCTGAGCTGATGCACCGCACCCTGACCACGCGCACCCTCGTCGCAGGCGCCGCCCTGACGGCTCTCACCGCCCTCGCCGCCTGCGGCACCGACACCAGGGACCGGGCGACCGAGGCCCGCGGCACGAAGGCCGCGATGCCGGCCCCGGTGAAGAAGAAGACCGTCCAGGGCCTGCCCGGCATGCCGCCCGTCCTCGACCCGCAGGACGTGTACGCGGCGGACCGCCCGAACAGACTCTCCCCGGTGGTCAAGGACTTCCCGTCCCGCGTCTACGTCCCCAACACCGAGTCCGACACCGTCTCGGTCATCGACCCGAAGACGTACGAGGTCATCGAGACGATCCCGGTCGGCCGGCAGCCCCAGCACGTCGTGCCGTCCTGGGACTTGAAGACCCTCTGGGTCAACAACAACCGCGGCCACACCCTCACCCCCCTCGACCCGAAGACCGGCAAAGCGGGCAAGGAGATCGAGGTCCACGACCCGTACAACCTCTACTTCACACCCCACGGCAAGTACGCCGTCGTGATGGCCTCCCTCGACCGCGAACTCGTCTTCCGCGACCCGCACACCATGAAGCGGATCAAGACCGAACCGGTCACCTGCTACGGCGTCAACCACGCCGACTTCTCCCTGGACGGCCGGTACTTCATCGTCTCCTGCGAGTTCAGCGGCGAACTCCTGAAGGTGGACACGGAGAAGATGAAGGTCGTCGGGCAGCAGAAGCTGCCCTTCGAGGGCGCGATGCCGCAGGACGTGAAGATCTCGCCGGACGGCAAGAAGTTCTACATCGCCGACATGATGGCCGACGGCATGTGGGTCCTGGACGGCGAGAAGTTCACCGAGCCGAAGCTCCTGCCCACCGGCAAGGGCTGCCACGGCCTCTACATCAGCCGCGACTCCCGCGAGATGTACGTCTCCAACCGCGGCGAGGGCACCGTCTCCGTCTTCGACTTCACGCAGGACAGGCTCACCAAGAAGTGGCACCTGCCCGACGGCGGCAGCCCCGACATGGGCGGGGTCTCGGCCGACGGCAAGGTGCTGTGGCTGTCGGGGCGTTACGACTCCGAGGTGTACGCCATCGACACCCGCACCGGCACCCAGCTCGCCCGCATCAAGGTCGGCAGCGGCCCGCACGGCCTCGCGGTGTATCCGCAGCCGGGGCGGTACTCGCTGGGGCACACCGGCATCTTCCGCTGAGGCGGCGAAGCGGCGGACACGCCGCCGGACGAGTGAACGTCCACAACGCGCCGTCGTGGAACCGGAATTGTGCTCTCCGTGATCACAACTCGCCTGCGGCGGCGCGCCGCTGCCGCCGTCCTGTCCCTGGCCGCCGTCCTCACCACGACCGCGGCCACCGCACCCGCCACCGAACTCACCACCACGGCCGCCGGCACCCCCGCCAAGGCCCCGGCCCCCGCCGACTGTCCCGTCCAGTACGACGACCCGATCAAGGCCGCCGCCGATCGCGGCGTCGACGTCGACCGCATCACCCCCGACCCGTCCTGGCGCACGACCTGCGGCACGCTCTACCGGGCCGACGGCCGCGGCCCGGACATCGTCTTCGAGCAGGGCTTCCACCCCAAGGACATCGACGGCCAGTACGACATCGAGAAGTACGTCCTGGTCAACCAGCCCTCCCCGTACGTGTCCACGACGTACGACCACGACCTGTACAAGAAGTGGTGGAAGTCGGGCTGGAACTACTACATCGACGCCCCCGGCGGCATCGACGTCAACAAGACCATCGGCGACACCCACAAGTGGGCCGACCAGGTCGAGGTCGCCTTCCCCGGCGGTGTCGCGCGGCAGTACGTCATCGGCGTCTGCCCGGTCGACAAGAAGACCAAGGTCGAGATCATGAGCGACTGCGAGAGCAACCCGTACTACGAGCCCTGGCACTGAGCAGCAGCGCCTCCGCCCCCACGGGGCGGTAGCCGGCCGCCTGGAACGCCCGCGTGCTGCGGGCGTTCCCCGGCGCGACCTGCGCCCACAGCGGCTCCGCGACGAGGTGCCGGGCCGCCGTCGCCAGCGCCCGGCCGAGCCCCCGGTGCCGTACCCCCTCGTCCACCTCCACGGAGACCTCCGGCCGTCCGGCGATGCCGCGCCCCACGACCACCACACCGCCCTCGGTCTCCCACGCGCGCACGTCGTCGCGCCGCCCGCGGGCGTAGGCGATGCGGGGATGGCCGCCGTCCTCGATCTCCTTGAGGGCGAGCGGCGGTTCACCCGGCAGCGGGCCGGCGACCAGCATCGCGTCGATGGTCTCGGCCGTCCGCCCGGTCCGCTCCAGCAGCGCCGACAGGAACCGCGGGTTCATCGTCGCCGCCAGCGCGTCGCACTCCAGGCCGCCGAGCGTCTCGTACACCCACGCCGGATCCTCGTCCGTGAAGACCACGGAGTGCGCCGTGAAGGCCAGCACCCCCGCGTCCCGGTGGGATGCCTGCGGCACGACGGTGGTCCGACCGTCCGCGGGCGGGAAGACTCCGCGGGCCGCCGCGTCGAGAATGTCCCGCAAGGTCTCCATCGCCGCGCTCCTTGAGTCTCCACCCGCTGGAAGGCCCAGACTCGCAGACATGATCGAAGACGGCACCGGCCTTTTCACCATCGGCGAGCTGGCCCGCGCCACCGGACTGACCGTGCGCACCATCCGCTACTGGTCGGACGAGGGCGTGCTGCACCCCGTGACCCGTTCCGCCGGCGGCTACCGGCTCTACGACGCCGAGGCCGCCGCCCGCCTGGAACTGATCCGCACGCTGCGCGAGCTGGGCCTCGGCCTGGACGTCGTACGCAAGGTGCTGGACGGGGAGCGGACGGTCGCGGAGGTCGCGGCCGCGCACGTGGCGGCGCTGGACGCGCAGATCCGGTCACTGAAGGTGACCCGTGCGGTGCTGTCGAGCGTGGCACGACGAGGATCCACGGCGAAGGAGATGACGTTGACGAACAAACTGGCGAGGCTGTCCGCGGCCGAACGGCAGCGGATCATGGAGGAGTTCGTGGAGGAGGCCCTGGCCGGGCTCGACACCGTCGACCCGGACATCCGGGAACGGATGCGGCGCACCGCCGTCGACCTCGCGGACGACCCGACGCCCGAGCAGGTCGACGCCTGGATGGAGCTGGCCGGGATGCTCCAGGATCCCGTGTTCCGGCGGCAGATGCGGCGGGCCGTCGAGTTCAACGCGGCCGACCGGGTCCCGGACGCCCCGCGCGGACAGTCCGTGTGGTTCGCCAAACGCCTGGTGGAGCTGGTGGCCCCGCTGCGGGAGCGCGGTGTCGAGCCAGGGGCACCCGAGGCGGAGCAGGCGCTGCGGGACCTGTTCGGGGACGCCGACCGGACCGCCGTACTGGAACGCATGACGGCCGGGTTCAACGAACGGGTCGCCCGCTATCGCGAACTGCTCTCCGTCGTGAACCGGCAGCCCGCGCCACCGCACGCCGAGGACTTCGCGTGGGTGGTCGCCGCACTGCGCGCTCGTACCGCCGGTTAATCTGACCTTCGTCAGCACACGGCAAGGAACGAAGAAAAAGGGGCGGCTCGGTGGCGAACATCGACGAAGCGCGCAAGCAGTTCGAGCGGATCGATACGGACGGTGACGGATTCATCACCGCTGCCGAGTTCAAGACCGCCCTCGCTCAGGAAGGTGACTGGAACGTCACCGAGTCCGTGGCCGAGGTCATCATCAGGACCCGCGACCTCAACGGGGACAAGGTGCTGTCCTTCGACGAGTTCTGGGTGTACCTGAGCAAGTGAGACGCCGCAGGGGGCGCCCGTCCGGGCCGGACGGGCGCCCCTTCGTCATGTCCGGCGCACGCAGCACCATGGCGTGAGGGGAGGCGCTCCCGGTCCGGCAGGTCCAGGCCCGTCGCCGGGGGAGCGGGACGACCGAGTTCGTCAGCCCCGTCAGGACGGCGTCCCGCACCCGCAGGGGCGCGGTGAGCGGATGACGCGGGTCCACATGACCGACGTACGCGCGCAGCACCCGGCTCACCGCATCGCCCGGTTCAACAGCGCGTCGACGAAGGCGTGGGCCAGGCTCCCTCCCGTGCCCTCGGGAGTGGGGCGGGCGTGCGTGCGCCGAAGGGGCCGTGTTCAGACGATCTCCAGGGGCCGGTGCGGCCCCTCCGGCAGCACGATCCCGATGCCGTCCCCGGGCCGTACGACCCCGCCCGCGAGCACGACACCCATGATTCCGGACTTGAACCGCACGCTCCCGTCGGCGTCCCGGCCGACGACCTGCTTCATCAACCCCTGCCGGAACGTGTCGATCTGGGCGCAGGGATTCCGCAGCCCGGTCACCTCGACGACGGCCTCGTCGCCGAGACGCAGCCGGGTCCCGACCGGCAGCCCCAGCAGATCGATCCCCCGCGTGGTGACGTTCTCCCCGAGCTCCCCGGCCGCCACCTCGAACCCGGCTCCGCGCACCTCCTCGAACAGCTCCTCATGGATGAGGTGCACCTGCCGAAGGTTCGGCTGCGAGGCGTCCCGCTTCATCCGGAACCGATGCTTCACCGTCACTCCGGCGTGCACGTCCCCCTCCACTCCGAGCCCGGCGAGCAGCCTGATGCTCTCCCGATTCGGCTTGGTGAAGGAATACGTGCCACTGCTGCTGACCGCGCTGACCGTCCCACTCATGGGGCAAGACTAGGCGAGGCCGCAGATCAGGCGTCCGCCGCCCACTTCCGCAGCGCCGCCTTGCTCTCGAAGTCGGCGACGTTCTTGTCCAGCGGGTCGGACGTGTACTGGTGGAAGCGCCACTTGGCCTTGATGCGGGGCTTGCCGGCGGTGACGTAGTCGGCGATCCAGAGGCCGTCGCCGGCGTAGGAGGTCGTGTCGACGTTGAGCCAGAAGTTCCTGTTGCAGTAGAGGATGACCCGGTTGTTGGGCCGCAGGGCCCTCACCTTGCGGATGAAGCTGTCCTTCTCCGCGTTGGAGGCGTGGGTGCCCTCGCCCGTGGTCTCCCAGTCGACGGCGAGGATGTCGCCGCCCTTCTCGGGGGCGTGCTTGACGAAGTACTCGGCCTGGGCGGTCAGGTTGCCCGGCCAGAGGAAGTGGTAGAAGCCGACGGTCAGACCGGCCTCGCGGGCGCGCTTGGTCTGGGCGGCGAGTTTGGGGTTGATGTACGAGCGGCCCTCGGTGGCCTTGATGAAGACGAAGGCGAGGCCGTCGGTGTTGTAGGCGGAGGACTGGTAGGCGCTCACGTCGATGCCGCGCAGCATTGGGAGACTCCCTGAAGTGTCAGTGGGGTGACAGGAGTTGGCGTGTCCCCACCTTGGCATGAGCAGGACGCGTGTGACGTGGAAATGCCGACTGCGCCCGAGCCGTGCCGCCTTGTGGGGCGGTTGTGACTCCAGTGACGTGTGATGCGTGCCATACCGAAGATGAGTGCAGCTTGAATCGACCCTGGGCACATAGCCCTCCAGGCACCACGATCTTCAGCGTCCACGGGGGACACGATGAGCGCGTTGGCCGGCACAGGGCCGTTGAGTTTTGCCCAGGAGCGTCTCTACGTCGCACGCGAGGCGGCGGGACAGGACGACGCCTACCTGGTGATCGTGGCGATGCACATCGACGGCGATCTCGACGTCGAGGCGCTGCACCGGGCCGTTCGGCGGGTGACGGACCGCCATGACTCGTTACGGGCCACCTTCGCCTTCGAGGACGGCCGGCTGGTGCAGCGCATACCCCGGCGCGGCGCCGAGCCCTCGTGGACGGTCACCGGGTCCGAGGCGACTGTCGAGCCGGCCGCCGAGCCGGCGGAAGCGGTGCGCGCTCTGGTGCGTCGGCTGAGCGAGACGCCCTTCGACCTGGCCGCCGGTCCGCCGGTCCGCTGGGGACTGACCCGGATCGGGCCGGGGGAGTACGGGCTGGTCCTGGTGGCCCATCACATCGTGTGCGACGGCTGGTCGCTCGGTGTGATCTTCCGCGACCTGGAGACGGCCTACCGCACGCCCCCGGAGAGCGAGCCCTTCGACGGCGAGGCCCCCGGTCCGCTCACCTGGGCGGTACGCGAGCGGGACCGCTGGACGGCGGGCGGGGCCGCGTCGGCCGATCTGGACTTCTGGCGCGGCTACCTGGCGGACATGAACCCGCTGGCCCTGCCGACCGACCGGCCCCGCCCGGCGGTCCCCAGCGGCGCCGGCGGCACCGTACTGGTCCCCCTGGACGAGGAGTTGGTGACCCGGCTGCGAGAGACCGCGCGGCGGGCGGGCGCCACCGTCTTCATGGCCTTCGCCGCGCTGTACGCGTCCGTCCTCGGCCGCTACGCCCGTCAGGACGACGTGGTGATCAGCAGCCCCGTCGCGGGCCGGCACTCCGAGGAGGAACAGGGCCTCGTCGGCTGCCAGGTGAACATGGTCCCGCTGCGCCTGGACGTCTCCGGCCGCCCGGCCTTCACCGACCTGCTCCGCAGGACACGCACCGCCGTGCTGCCCGCCATGGCCCGGCAGAACGTACCCGTCGACGTGCTGGTCAGGGACCTCTCCCTGCGCGGCGCCGCCGGACGGTCGCCGCTCATGCAGTGCTCACTGGCGGTGCAGAACTTCGACGCCGCGCTGCCCGACCTCCCCGGGACGACGGTCACCCCGGTCGAGGTGTACGGCGACCGCGCGAAGTGGGACCTGGCCCTGACCGTCGACCTCTCCGGTGAACACCCCTCCCTGCGGCTGGAGTACGACGCCGACATCCTGCTGGCACCGACCGCCGAGACCCTCGTACGCCACCTGGAGGCGGCGCTCCGGCACGCGGTCGAGGCGCCCGACGAGCCGGTGGGAATGGTGGACGCACGGGAGACCGTCCACCTCACCCTCGAAGTGAACCCGGCGCCCGCCGCGGCCGAGACCGAGACCGTGCTCTCCCGGTTCCGGCGCGCCCGCGCGGCCCGCCCCGGCCACCCGGCGCTGACCGACGGGACGACCACGCTGACGTACGCCGAACTCGACGCCCACGCGGACCGCGTCGGTCGGCGGCTGCGGGCCGCGGGGGCCGGGCCGGGCACCAGGGTCGGCGTCTGCGGGCGGCGCACCCCCTGGACCGTCGTCGCGATGCTGGCCGTGTGGAAGGCCGGCGCGACCTACGTCCCGCTCGACCCGGCCGGGCCGAGCGAGCGCCTGCGGTCCATCGCGGAGCGCGCCGGGATCGGCCTCGTCCTGGTGGACCGGGCGAGCCGGCCGGTCCTGGCGGAGTGGCTGCCGACCGCGGAACTGCTGGTCGTGGACGCGCCGGAGACGGAGGGGATCACCGAGGCCGCGCCCTTGGCGCACGGCGGTCCTGACGTCTCGCTGGTGATCGACGGTGGTCCTGGCGTCTCGCCCCTGGCCGACGGCGTTCCCGGCGTCTCGCCCGTGGCCGGCAAAGGCTCGGCCGCCTCGCCCGACAGCACCCCTGACGCCCTGCCGCTGGAAGCGAGCGATCCAGGGCAGAGCGCGTACGTCATCTTCACCTCGGGCTCGACCGGGCTGCCCAAGGGCGTCGAGGTGCCGCACTCCTGTCTCGCCCAGCTCTTCGCCGACCGGCCCGCCGGGCTGGAGGTGGACGGGACGGACGTCTGGCTCTGCGCCCACTCCTTCGCGTTCGACTTCTCGGTGTGGGAGATCTGGGGCCCGCTGACCACCGGCGGCACCTGTGTCCTCGCGACCGACGACCAGGTGCGCGACCCGGCGGCGCTCGCCGCCCTGGTGCGCGGGAGCGGGGTGACGGTCCTCAGCCAGACCCCGGGATCGCTGCACCGCCTGGCCCCGGCCCTGACCGCGACGCCCGGCCCCGGGCCGCGGTACATCGTGCTCGGCGGCGAGGCACTCGACTGGGACCGGCTGGCCCTGTCGCTGGGCGACGGCGCTCCCGACACCACGGTCGTGAACATGTACGGCATCACCGAGGGGACCGTCCACGTCACCGCGCACCCGGTGCCCGGCGACGCACTGGCCTCGGTGCGGGCGAACACGATCGGCGTCCCGCTCCCGCAGGCCCGCTGCTACGTCCTCGACGAGGACGGCGCACCCACCGGACTCGACGTGCCCGGCGAGCTGTACATCGGCGGCGGCCACGTGGCCCGCGGATACCTGGGCGACGCCGAACAGACCGCGCGGCGCTTCACCCCCGACCCGTTCCACCCCGGCGGGACGATGTACCGCACCGGCGACCTCGCCCGGTGGCGCACCGGCGGCACGCTGGAGTACCTGGGACGCGTCGACGACCAGCTGAAGGTGCGGGGCTATCGCGTCGAGCCGGCGGAGGTCGAACGGGCCGTGCTCGGGCTGCCCGGCCCGCGTCGGCCCTCGGCCTGCCGCGTCCTGGCCCACGACGACACGCTGGTCGCCTTCGTCGTCGTGGCGGGACCGCTGCCGGAGAACGAACTCCGCGACCACCTGCGGACGGTCCTGCCGCCGTATCTCCGGCCGGGGCGGTTCGTGCAGGTCGACGAGATCCCGCTGACCGCGAACGGGAAGGCGGACCGCGCACGGCTCCTGGCACTGCCGGCCCGGGAGGGGACGGCGGCCGGCGCGCCCGCCCCGGACGCCCAGGACCTCACCAGGACCGTGCTCGCGATCTGGCAGGAGGTGCTCGGACGGTCCGACATCGGCCTGGACGACAACTTCTTCGACGCCGGCGGGCACAGCTTCGCCCTGCTGAAGGTCCACGAGGCACTGGGCCGGGCCGGACTGGAGATCAGCGTCACCGATCTCTTCCACCACACCACCGTCGAGGCATGCGCCCGTTTCCTGCACGGGGCGAGCGAGGCGAACAGGGGTGGCGCCGAGGTCTTGTCGGAACCCACGAGCGGCCCGGGCCCCGGTCGTCGGCGCCCCGGCGACGGGCGGATCGCCGTGGTCGGGATGGCGGCACGCCTGCCCGGCACCGGGGAGGATCTGGACGCGTTCTGGCGGATGGTGCGGTCCGGCGGGCACGCCGCCGCCCGCTTCGACGAGGCCGAACTGCGCGCGGCGGGCGTACCCCTCGGCATCCTCGAACAGCCCGGCTACGTCCCGGTGCGCGCCGTCGTGGAGGACATCCCGGGATTCGACCGGAAGCTGTTCGGCTACTCCCCGCTGGAGGCCTCCCTGCTCGACCCGCAGCAGCGGATGCTGCTGGAGTGCGCCTGGAGGGCGCTGGAGGACGCCGGGTACGCGCCGGCCGGGCCGGACGAGAACCGCATCGGTGTCTTCGCCGGCGTCGGGAGCAACTCCTATCTCCTGGAGGAGCTGCTCGCCCACCCGAAGGCCCTGGACAGCGCGGGCCCGCTGCAAGCGGTCATCGCCTCCGAGAAGGACTTCGCCGCCACCCGGATCTCCTACAAGCTCAACCTCCAGGGGCCCGGCGTCACGGTCCAGACCGCGTGTTCGACCTCGCTGGTCGCCACGCACATGGCCGTGCAGAGCCTGCTGTCGTACGAGAGCGATCTCGCCCTCGCCGGCGGCTGTTCCCTCGCGCCGCCGTCCCGGCACGGCTACGTCCACGAGCCCGGCGGCATCTTCTCGCCCGACGGTCTGTGCCGGCCGTTCGACCAGGAGGCCGGGGGCACCGTGCCGGGGGACGGCGCGGGTGTCGTCGTACTGAAGCGGCTGGAGGACGCGCTCGCCGACGGGGACGTGATCCACGGGGTGATCCTCGGGTCGGCCGTCAACAACGACGGTGCCCGGAAGGTCGGTTACACCGCTCCCGGGCCGGCCGCCCAGGCCGGCGTCATCAAGGCGGCCCTGGAGACGGCGGGTGTGCCGGCCGAGTCGATCGGTCTGCTGGAGGCGCACGGCACCGCCACCAGGCTCGGCGACCCGGTCGAGATCTCCGCCGTGCGCGAGGTCTTCCTGACCGGGACGCGCGACGCCGAGCACGCCCCGCTGTACGTGACCGCCGTGAAGTCCAACGTGGGGCACCTCGACGCCGCGGCGGGAGTGGTGGGTCTGATCAAGACCGTGCTCGCGCTGCGCCACGGCACGGTGCCCCCGATCGCGCACTTCACCCGCGCCTCCGAACGGCTCGGGGCGGAGGGGACCGCGCTGCGCTTCCCGGCCGCCGCCCGGCCCTGGCCCCAGGGCGGCACGCCCCGCCGGGCGGGGGTGAGTTCCTTTGGTATCGGCGGGACCAACGCCCATGTCGTCATGGAGGAACCGCCCGCCGCCCCCGTCACCCCCACCGCGCCCGCCACGGTCGCCGAACCCCAGCTGCTGACGGTCTCGGCCGCCGATGAAGCCGCGCTGGACCGGGCCGTGCGGCGGCTGGCCGACCATCTGGAGCGGCACCCGGACCTCCCCCTGGCCGACGTGGCGTACACCCTGCGGACCGGCCGGGCCCGGCTGCCGTGGCGGGCGGCGGTCGTCGCCCCGGACACCGCGGGGGCACCGGCCCTGCTGCGTCGCGCCGCGACCGGCCGTGTCCGGGTCCCGGCCGGCTCCGGCGCCGTCCTGATGTTCCCCGGGCAGGGCACCCAACGACCGGGCATGGGTCGCGCACGCTACGACTCCGACCCCGTCTACCGCGCCTCGGTCGACGAGGGGCTGGCGGCCCTTGACGAGGCGCTGCGCGGGCAGGTGGCCGACGCGCTGCTCAACCCGGAGGCGCCCGGGACGGGTTCCGAGACGGACGGGACGGGTTCCGAGGCGGACGGGGCCATGAGCACCCTGCTCGCCCAGCCCTGTCTCTTCCTCGACCAGGTCGCCACGGCCCGCGGCCTCACCACCCGGGGGCTGGAACCGAGCGCGCTCCTCGGGCACAGCCTGGGCGAGCTGACCGCCGCGTGCGTCGGCGGCGTGCTGACCCTCGCCGACGGCATGACCGCGGTCGCCGCGCGGGCACGGCTGATGCACGCCGCGCCCCCGGGCGCGATGACGGCCGTCGTCGCCCCGGCCGAGGAGGTGGCCGAGTTGCTGCCGGACGGTCTGGTCGTCGCGGCGCTCAACGGACCGCACTCCGTGGTCGTCTCCGGTCCCTTCGACGCCATGGCCGCCTTCGTGGAGTCCTGCCGGGCGGCCGGCCGGCCGACGGTGCCGCTGCGCACCGCGCGGGCGTTCCACTCGCCGAGCATGGACGCGGCGGCCACCGAGTTCGCCGAGGTGATGGCGGGCCTCGCCCTGCGGGCGCCGCGGATCCCGCTGTTCTCCGGCGCGACCGGGCGCGGACTCGCCGACGAGGAGGCCGTGGACCCGCGGTTCTGGGCCTCGCAGATCCGGCTGCCCGTGCGCTTCGCCGAGGCGGTTCGCGCCGCCGCGGACGATCTCGCGCCCGCCGTCTGGTTCGAGACGGGATCGGGCACCACGCTCCAGGGCCTGGTCGGCGACATCCTCCGCGACCGCAAGCCGCTGATCGGCGGGTTCGACCGGGCCCGGCAGAGCGGCTCCCCGGCCTCGGGCCCGGACGCAGTCGGGCTGCTGTGGAGCTGGGGGCTCGGCGAGCTGTGGCGCGGGGACGGCGAGGGCGCCCGGCGGGTGCCGCTGCCGACGTACTCCTTCTCGCGCGAGCGCTGCTGGATCGAGCCGCAGACCGGGCCGCCACAGCCGCGCACACCGGCGGCCCCGCGGCCCGGGGACGTTCCCGTACGGCACATGGAGACCGATGAACGGAGCGACGTGACACAGCAGGAGACGGCCGCGAGCGCGGCCACCACGGAGACCGGAACGACCGGCGGCACGGACACCGACGCGGTGCTGGGCGCCCTGTGGTGCGAGGTCCTGGGCGTCGACGAGGTGGGCCCCGAGGACGACTTCTTCGACCAGGGCGGCCACTCCCTCGCCGCGCTGCGGCTGAGCGCCCGGGTCCGTGACGCGCTGGGGCTGGAACTGAGCCTGGACTCCTTCTTCGACGAGTCCACCTTCGGCGGCCTGGCCCGCGTCGTACGGGACCGGCTGGGCGTCCCGGCCCGCCCCGCACCGGCGCCCCGGACCCCGACGCCCCAGGCCCAGGCCCAGGTCCAGGCCCGGGCGACCGAGGCCGTACCGGTCACGACGGCCTCCACCCCCACCGACGCCCTCTCCACCAGCGTCTACTTCTTCTCCTCCGCCGAGGGCCCCCTCGGATCCGACTACGACCTCGTCCTCGCCGCCGCCCGGGAGGCGGACGCCCTCGGCTACGAGGCGATCTGGACGCCGGAGCGGCACTTCCACGAGTTCGGGGCGCAGTACCCCAACCCCGCTGTGCTGGGCGCGGCGCTGGCGACCGCGACCGAGCGGATCCACATCCGCGCGGGCAGTGTCATCCCCGCCCTGCACAACCCGCTGCGCCTGATCGAGGACTGGCGGATCGTCGACCGGCTCTCGGGCGGCCGGATCGGGGTGTCCTTCGCCCCCGGTTTCCACCCGGCCGACTTCGCGCTGGCGCCCGACCGGTTCGCGGGCCGCCGGGACACCTTCGAGGACGACGTACGGCGGCTGCGCGCCCTCTGGTCCGAGGGGGTCGTGCCCGACGCCCTCGACGGCACCGGCGGCCGGACCCGGGTGTCGCTGTACCCGAGGCCCGTACAGCCGGAGCTGCCGACCTGGCTGACCGCGACCTCGAACGACGAGAGCTTCCGCCGGGCCGGCGCCCTCGGGGCCAACCTCCTCACCGCGCTGCTGGAACTGCGGGTCGACGAACTCGCCGACAAGGTCCGGATCTACCGCAAGGCGCGCGAGGAGGCCGGGCACGATCCCGCGACCGGCCGCGTCACGCTGATGGTCCACACCTACGTGGGCGAGTCGGAGGACATGGTCGAGGAGGTCTGCCACGACCCCTTCATCCGCTATCTGCGCAGCCACACCCACCTGGTGGGCACCCTCACCACCGCCCTGGCGGAGGAGCGGATCGACCTGGCAGGGGCCAGCCCGAAGGACATCGACGCGATCCTGCGGCGCGCCTACCGCAAGTTCCGCACCGACCGCGCCCTGCTCGGCGACCCGGACGCGGTGCGGCGGCGCTGCGCACTCCTGCGGGAGGCGGGGGTGAACGAGATCGGCGCCCTCGTCGACTTCGGCCTGACCGAGCGCCAGGTGCTCGGCAGCCTGCGGCGGCTGGCCCGGCTGCGGGACGAGATGGCGGGAGCCGGCGCCGGAACCGCCGCCCGATGAGCGGGGTGTTCCGCAGGTTCCTGACCGCCACCGCGGTCTCGGACACCGCCAACGGCGTCTTCGCGGTGGCCGCGACGATGACGGCGGCCACCACCGCGCACTCCGCGGCGGCGGTCGCCGCGGTCACCGTCGCCGCCACCCTGCCCTGGCTGATCGCCGCGGTGCCGGCCGGCGTGCTGGTCGACCGCCTCGACCCGGTCCGGGCCGTCACGCTCGCCAACCTCGGGCGCGCCGCGGCGATGCTCGGCCTCGCGGCGCTGATCTGGGCCGACGTGGCGCTCACCGTCACCGTGCCGGTCCTGGTCTTCGTGGTGTCCTGCTTCCAGACCGTCGTCGACACCGCGGCCGAGGTCGTCACGGCGAACGCGGTCGACGACGCGCGCCGCACCCGGGCCAACGGTCTGCTGGCCGTGTCGACCCGGCTCTTCTACCAGTTCCTGGGCCCGGCCCTGGCGGGCGTCCTGGTCGACGTCGACCAGGTGCTGCCCGGCCTGCTGTCCGGGCTGGCGTGCCTGGCCGCCGCACTGGTCGCCGCCCAACTGCCGCGCACCGCGGCCCGCGTGGACACCGCGGAGGCGTCCACCGGCTTCTGGGACGGGGCCCGGATCGTCTTCTCCCGGCCGATCCTCGCGACCATCGTCGCCGTGGGCGGTCTGACGACGATCGCCAACAGCATCTTCTTCACGGTCCTCGTGGTGTACGCGATCACACCGGGCCCGCTCGCCCTGTCCGCGTCGCAGTACGGCTTCCTCGTGGGTGCCATCGGCGTGGGCGCGGCCGTCGGCGCCCTGACCACCCACCGGGTGGAGCGGTGGGTGGGCCGCAGCACGACCCTCACCCTCACCCGGGTGGGCTGGGCCCTGGTGTTCGCGGGCCCGCTGTTCGCCGAGGGCGTCCTGCTGACGGCCGTGATGACGGTCGGCAGCGCGCTCGGCGGGATGTGGTCGGTCGAGTCGATGTCGGTACGGCAACTCACCGTCAGCCGGGGCGACCTGGGCCGCGTCAGCGGTGCCTCGCGGATGCTGACGTACGGGATGACACCGGTCGGCGCGGCGATCGGCGGCACCGTCGCGCTCGCCGTCGACGCCACGACGCTCTTCGCGGTGTCCACCGTCCTGACCCTGCTCACCGTCATCCCGATCCGCGTGTATCTGTCCGACCGGGCGATCGAGGCGGCGACCCGGCCGCCCGAGCCCGGCCTTGAGAAGGAACCGGTGTCCGGCAACGAGAAAGAACCGGTGTCCGGCGACGAGGGGGAGAACGACCGGTGAGCACCGACACACCACACCAGACGACGACCGCCGAGGACTGGGCGCCGCTGCTCGACGAGGCGCTGCGCCCCACCGCGCGCCCGCCCGGCGCCTG
Source organism: Streptomyces lincolnensis (assembly GCF_001685355.1). Lineage (GTDB taxonomy): Bacteria > Actinomycetota > Actinomycetes > Streptomycetales > Streptomycetaceae > Streptomyces > Streptomyces lincolnensis. The sequence continues at coordinate 7,007,430 of NZ_CP016438.1, forward strand.
GACCGACGCCTCCTTCGGCGCCCTCGGCGGCTCCTCGCTCCAGGCGTACCACCTGGTGGCGCTCGGCGAACGGCGGCTCGGCCGGGCACCGGACCTGCCACGGCTGCTGAGCGACGCCCCGCTGGGCGAGGTGCTCACCGCCGCCCGGCCGGTGGACGCCCGGCCCGCGCCGCCGCCCCCGCCCGGCGACCGGCCGCTCCTGCCCGGACAGGAGCCGATGCTGACGGCCCATCTGGCCGGCCGCGACGCGGCCTACCGGCTGATGTTCTCCCTCACGGCCCCCGACCTGGACAGCACCCGCGTCGCCGCGGCGCTGCGGGCGCTCACCACCCGGCACGAGTCCCTGCGCACGCGGTTCGCCACCGAGGGCGACACCTTCGTACGACGTGTCCTGCCCCAGTGGCGGGTCCCGTTGCGCGAGCTGGAACTCCCCGCGGGCCCCGGCGACCCGGCCACCCGGATGGAGGCGCTGCTCGCGCCGGCCGCAGGCGGTCACCTCCGGCCGTTCGAGCAGCCGCCCTGGTGCGCCTTCGTCGGCCGCTCCGCCGAGGACGACGACGTGCTCACCCTGCTGCTCCACCACACGATCGCCGACGGCTGGAGCGTCGGCGTCCTGCTGCGCGAGTTCGCGGAGTTCTACGGCACGCCTGGCGCCGCTGCCGGGAGCGCCCCCGTACCGGACTCCTCGCTGTCCCGGTACCGCGAGCGGGCCGGTTCGGGGCGGCTCGCGGACGACCTCGGCCGGGTGGCCGAGCGGCTGGCGGACGCACCGGCCGGCCGGCGCCTGCCGGGACCGGACGGGGCCCAGGACGGGCCGTTCGACCCGGAGGGCGGACGGCTGCCCTTCGTCCTGCCGCCCGACGTACGGGACGCGGTCGAGGCCGTGGCCCGGCGGGCCGGGGTGCGTCGCCCGGTCGTCCTGCTGGCGGCGTGGGCCCTGGTGCTGGGGCGCCGCGCGGGGACCGAGGACCTCGTCCTGGGGATGCCGACGAGCGGGCGCTTCCGGGCCGGCCAGTTCGACGCGGTCGGACTGCTGACCCGGGTGGCCCCGCTCCGGATCCGGCTGGAGCCCGGGCACACGGTCGCGGACCACCTCCGTGCGACGGCGGCCGAGCACGGCGCCGCGCTCCGGGACTCCGAGGCCCCCTACGAGGACGTCGTGCGCCACCTGGCCGCGCACCCCGTGCGCGGCTCCAACGCACCGGCCCCGTTCGCCTTCGCCGCGCACGACGAACTGGTCCCGGCCACCGTCGACCTCGCCGGAACTCCGGCCGCCGTGACCGAAGGGCACTGCCGCGGCGCGGTGTTCGACGCGATCCTCTATCTCCGGCGCTGGGGGAGCGAGCCGGCCCTCGCGCTGGAGTACTCGGTCGGCACCGTCGGACCGCGGACCGCCGCCGCGCTGGCTGGCGCCCTCCTCACCACCCTGCGTGAGTTCGCCCAGGACCCGGACGCGCCGATCGGCCCCCTCACCGGGCTGTCGGCCGTCGAGCGGGCCCGCGTCACCGCCTCGGCACGCCCCACGCCCCCCGCGGCGGACGGGCCCCCGGGGCTCTGGGACCGCTTCGCGGCGACGGTCGAGCGGTGCCCCGACGCCGTCGCCGTCACCGATCCGGCCGCCGGCCACACGCTGACCTACCGTCAGCTCGACCGGGCCGCCGCGCGGTACGCCGCCGTCCTGCGCCGGGCGGGGGTCGGGGCCGGCGACCGGGTGATCGTCCAGGTGGACCGCTCGGCCGCGGAGGTCGTCGCGGTGCTCGCGCTCCTGCGGACGGGGGCCTGCTACGTCCCCGTGCCCCGGGAGACGGCCGCCGACTGGCGTACGGAGGTGCTCCGCGTCACCGGGGCGACCGTCGCCGTCACCTCGGCCGGACTGCGCGGCGACTGGCCCGAACGGGTAAGGCCGGTGGCCCCGTGGGCGCCGGACCCGGCACCGGACGACGAGAGCCAGATCGCGCAGCCGCAGCCGCAGCCGCAGCCCCGCACCGCCGACAGCACGGCCTACGTCTCCTTCACCTCCGGGACCACGGGCACGCCCAAGGGCGTCGAGGTGCCCGACCGCGCGGTGATCCGCCTCGCGACCGACCCGGACCTGCTGCGCGCGGCGGACGACGAGGACCCCGGCCGGCGCCGCTCGATGCTGCGGATGGCGCCCCTGGCGTTCGACGCCTCCACCCTGGAGCTCTTCCACCCGCTCCTCAACGGGGACCGTGTCACGATCCTCCCGCCGGGACCCGCCGCGCCCCGCGAGATCGGTGCCTTCCTGCGGGAGGAAGGCGTCACCCACGCCTGGCTGACCGCGGGGCTCTTCCGCCTGATGGCCCGCCACGAAGCGGCCGCGCTCGGCGCGCTCCGCCAGGTGCTGACCGGCGGGGACGTGGTCTCCCCGGCCCATGTCCGCACCGTCATGGAGGCCGGCCCGGGACTCCGGGTCACCAACGGGTACGGCCCGACCGAGAACACCACCTTCACCACCGTCCACCACGTGACCTCGGCGGAGGAGGTCGGCGACACCGTCCCCATCGGCCGGCCGGTCAACGGCACCGGTGTCCTCGTGGCCGACGAGGCGGGCCGGCCGGTCCCGCCCGGCGTGGACGGCGAGCTGTACGCCACCGGCCTCGGCCTCGCGCACGGCTATGCCGGGGACGCCGGACGCACCGCCGCGGCCTTCGTGACCCTGCCCTGGCTCGCCGGTGAACGCGCCTACGCCACCGGGGACGTCGTCCGCTGGGACGACACCGGGCGGCTGCTCTTCCGCGGCCGCCGGGACCGGCAGATCAAGGTCCGCGGCCACCGCGTGGAACTCGCCGCGATCGAGGCGCACCTGCGGGCCCGGCCCGGTGTCGTCGACGCGCACGTGAGCGCCGTCGGCACGGACGACAGCGACGAGACCGACCGGGCCGTCCTCGCTGCGGTCGTGGGCCCGCCCGCGTCCGCCCTGCGCGAGCTCGTCACCTCCCTCGCGGACACCTTCCCGCCGTACGCGCGCCCCGCACTGTGGTGTCTGGTGCCGTCCCTGCCCCTGAACCACAACGGCAAGGTGGACACCGCCGCCCTGGCCGCCCGCGCACAGCCGACGGAGCGTTTTCTGACGGAGGCGCGGGAGACGGACCAGGCGCGGGAGGCCACAGCTGGGCAGCCGTCGGCGTCCCCGGAGCCGGCCGTGCGCGAACCCACCGCCGACGACCTCGTCGAGGAGGTCGCCGGTGTCTGGCGGCTTCTCCTCGGCGGTGACGACTTCGACTACGACGAGGCGTTCTTCGACGCGGGCGGCGACTCGCTGCAACTCACCGAGATGCGCGACGCGTTGCGCAAGCGTTTCCCGGGGGTCCGGATCACCTCGGTCGACATCTACCGCGCCCCGACGGTCAACCGGTTGGCGGCGCACATCAAGGAGGGCTTGCGCGGTGCGTGAAGCGGAGACCGAGCCGATCGCCGTCGTCGGGGTGTATGCCAGGACCCCGGGCACGGGAGACGACCTCGACGCCTTCTGGGACGCGGTGACCGAGGGCCGCGACGCGGTGACCACCTTCCCGGACACCGGCAGCGGCACCGGCACCGGCCCCGACGGCGGCCCCGACCGGGTCCCCCGGCGCGGAGTCCTCGCGGACGTGGGCCTGTTCGACGCCGAGGCCTTCCAAATGCCTCCGAGAGAGGCCGAGTTGACCGACCCACAGCACCGGCTGCTGCTGGAGGCCGCGTGGGTGCTGCTGGAACGGGCCGGATACGGCACCGGCGGCGACCGGGCCACCGGGCGCGACGGCGGCGGACGGCCCGGCGGGCGCGTCGGCGTCTTCGCGGGCGCGGGCCTGGACTACTACCTGCTGCGCCACATCCTCGCCGACCCCTCGATCGAGGCCGTGGAAGGACTGCTGCCCATCGTCCTGGCCAACGACAAGGACCACCTCGCCGCCAAGATCGCCTACCGGCTCGGACTGACCGGACCGGCGATGACCGTCCAGACCGCCTGCTCGACCTCACTGGTCGCCGTGCACCAGGGGGTGCGGGCGCTGCGCTGCGGGGACGCCGACGTGGTGCTGGCGGGCGGGGTCACCGTCGAACTCCCGCAGGACGAGGGCTACTCGCTCACCCCGGGCAGTGTGCTCTCCCGCAGCGGACGCTGCCGCCCGTTCCTCGCGGGCCGGGACGGCTCCGTGCCCGCCAACGGCCTCGGCATGGTAGCCCTGCGGCGGCTGTCGGACGCGCTCGCCGACCACGACACCGTCCTGGCCGTGATCCGCGGCTCGGCGATGAACAACGACGGCGGCGACAAGGCCGGGTACACCGCTCCGGGGTTCGCGGGCCAGGTCGACGTGGTGCGCGCGGCCCACAGGGACGCCGGGATCGACCCCGGGACGATCGGCTACCTGGAGGGCCACGGCACCGGCACCGAGGTCGGCGACGACATCGAACTCGCCGCGCTGTCCGAGGTGTTCGCCCGCGGCCGGGCGGACGAGCCGCTGCCCCTCGGCTCGGCCAAGGCCACCTTCGGCAATCTGGGCGCGGCCGCCGGTGTCGTAGGGCTGGTCAAGACGGTGCTGGCCCTCCGGCACCGGACCCTCCCGCCCCTGCCGGGTGCCGGGGAGGAGACGGCCACGGACGATCTGCCGGACGGCTTCGTGCTGGACCCGGTCGCCCGGCCCTGGGCCGTCGTGCCGGGGGTGCCGAGGCGGGCCGGGATCAGCTCCTACGGCATGGGCGGCACCAACTGCCATGTCGTGGTCGAGGAGTTCCACACCGCCGCGCCGGAGCCCGCCGAGGATCTGGCGGCGGCGGTGATCCCGCTGTCGGCGACCGGCCCGGAGAGCGTGCTGCGCTACCGGGACGCCCTGGTGGAGCACCTGGCGGCCCGGCCCGGCCGGGTGGGCGAGGTCGCCCGCACCTTCGTCACGGGCCGCCGCGTCCTGCCTGTACGCCTGAGCCTCGTACTGACACCGGACGGCCCGGTGCCCGATTCCCTCCAGGACGCTCCGCGCCGCGTGGCACGGAAGGCACCGGCGGTCGTGTTCGCCTTCGGTGACGAGCGGGACCCCGCACCGGGCGCGCTGGCGGACCTGTACGCCCGCCATGCGGTGGTGCGCGACCGGGTGGAGGAGATCCTCGCCCCGCTGGGGGAGGAGGGCACGAGGATCCGGGCGGCCCTGCTGGAGGAGACACCGTCCGCCGAACTCGCCCCCGTGCGCCTGTACGTCATCCAGGTGGCCACCGCCGAGTTGCTGCGGTCCCTGGGCGTTGAGCCGGTCGCCGTACTGGGCCACGGCCCGGGGGAGTTCGCGGCGGCCTGCGTCGCGGGCGAGTTCTCGGCGGCCGACGGCGTGGGCCTGCTGCGGTCGACCACTGGGGAGGCCGCCGTGACGGCCGCCGTCAAACCGCCGTCCCTGGCGGTCGTCTCCACCCGCACGGGCCGGGCCGTGGACCCGCGCACGGGCCGGGACGCCCCCTGGTGGCAGGACCGGCAGCGGCCCGAGCACGTCCCGGACGCCGTGCGGACCCTCGCCGCGACCGTCCCGGGCGCCCTGGTCGTCGACATCGGCCCCGGGCGGTCGCTGACCGATCTGCTGTCCCCGTACGCCGGGGACGGCGGCCCGTCCGACGTGGTGCCGGTGCTGCCCGGCCCGGGAGCGGTGCCGTTCCTCACCCAGCTCGGCCGACTGTGGTCGGCGGGCGTCGGGGTCGACCTGGGGGCGGCCAACGGGGCCGACGGCTACCGTCGCGTGCCGCTGCCCACCTACCCGTTCGACCGGCGGCCGCACTGGATCGACGCGGCCCGCGAGAAGGGCACGGCCGACGAGTCCGCGGCGCCCACGGACCCGGCGGGCGGCGAGGAGACGCTGTCCCGGGTGCTCCGGATCTGGGAGGAGATCCTCGGGCTCACCGACATCGAGCCCGACGCCGACCTGTACATGCTCGGCGGGGACTCCTTCACCCTGGTCCGGCTGGCCGGCCGGCTCTCGCGGAGCTGCGGCCCGGAGATCACGGCGACCGACCTGTTCGGCGTCGACCTCACCCCCCGCGCCATGGCCGGCCTGATCGACGAGCTGGCCACCGCGCCCCGGAAGGAGGCGCGGTGACCGTGCGTCAGCAGGAGTCCGGGGAACAGCACTTCACCGTCCAGGCCCCGGACCGGACCTCGGCCGCCCTGGCGGCCGCCCTCGTGGCGGCCCGGGTCTGCCACACCGGCGAGGCCACCGTCCGGATCGGCGCGGACGCCTCGCCCTCTCCCGACGGGACGAGCCTGCCCCTGGCGGAGGGCGGCCGGGACACGATCACCGCACTCGCCCGGGCCGTCGCCGAGTACGCCGCGTACGGCACCGTCCGCCTCGACGTGCACTGCGACAGCTGCCGGGACGGCTCCGGCGACCACCGGCCCGGCCGGCTCGCCCTGCCGCCCGGCGCGCAGGCCGGCCCGCACACGGTGGTGCACGACTGCGGCGGGACGTTCACCCGCTGGGGCCCCGAACGGACCCGGACCGTGCTGGAGCGCCTCGCCACGTTCCCCGAGGCCGGTCTCGACCGTCTGGTGGTCGCCGGGGCGGAGGAGCGCCGCATGCTCCTGACCCTCGGCGGGGCGCGGGTGGCCCGGCCGGCCACCCCCCTGCACGAGCTGATCGCGCAGGCCGCCGACCGCCACCCCTCCCGGGTGGCGGTGACCGCCGACGGTGAGTCGCTGACGTACGGCGAACTGCTCGCGCGGGCCCACGGGTTCGCCGACCGGCTCCGGGCCGAGGGCGTGTGTCGCGGTGACGTCGTCGGGGTGAGCGCGTGGCGCTCGCTGGACCTCCCCGGCGTGCTGCTGGGCGTCCTGCTGGCCGGGGGCGCCTATCTGCCGCTCGGCACCGAGGCCCCGCCCGCACGGCTGGGCACCATGATCGGCACCGCCGGCGCCCGGGTCGTCGTGTGCGCCGACGACACCGCCGACAGGATCCGGCAGGCCGCACCCGACGCGGTCCTGCTGGACCTCACCGGCCGCCGGCTGCCCGGACCCGCGGCCCCGGAACCGCCCCACCGCACGGCGGGGGGACCCACGGCGCGCCCCGAGGACCCGGCCTACGTCCTGTTCACCTCCGGCTCGACCGGGCGCCCCAAGGGTGTCGTCGTGCCGCACGCCGCCATCGTCAACCGGCTGCTGTGGATGCAGGACCACTTCCGCCTCGACGCCTCGGACATCGTCCTCCAGAAGACCCCGTTCGACTTCGACGTCTCGGTCTGGGAGTTCTTCTGGCCGCTGCTGGCCGGGGCCCGGCTGGCGATGGCGCCGCCGCTCGCGCACCTCGACCCCGAGGAGATGGCCGAGACGGTCGTCCGGGAGGAGATCACCGTCGCCCACTTCGTGCCCTGCGTCCTGGAGCAGTTCCTCCGCGAGCCACGGGCCGCGGACTGCGCCCGGCTGCGCCGCGTGGTGTGCAGCGGCGAGGTGCTCCCGCCCGCGCTGGCCGACCGGGCGGCGGCCGTCCTCGGCGCCACCGTGCACAACCTCTACGGCCCCACCGAGGCGGCCGTGGACGTGACCTCCTGGGACTGCCGCACCCCCGAGCCGGGGCCGACCGTGCCGATCGGACCGCCGATCGACAACGTCGACGCCCACGTCCTCACCCCGGCAGGCGAACCGGTGCCCTTCGGCGCGGTCGGCGAACTCCACCTCGCCGGGGTCTGCCTCGCCTCGGGCTACGCGGGAGCCCCGGACCTCACCCGGGAGCGGTTCGTGCCCGACCCCTTCACCGCCGGCCCGGGTGGACGGATGTACCGCACCGGCGACCTCGTCCGCTGGCTCCCTGCGACGTCCGCCGACGGCCGGGCGGCCCTGGACTACCGGGGGCGGCTGGACCAGCAGATCAAGGTCCACGGGGTGCGGATCGAGGCGGGGGAGGTCGAGCACGTCCTGGACCAGCATCCGAAGGTCCGCGCGAGCGCGGTCGTGAAGATCGCGACACCCGGCGGGGACCGGCTGATCGGCTGCCTCCTGGTGGAACCGGGTGACCCGCCCGGCCGGGCGGAACTGCGCCGCCACGCCCGGGCCAGCCTGACCCCCGCCATGATCCCGAGCCGGTTCACCGTCCTCGACCGGTTCCCCATGACCACCAGCGGCAAGATCGACCGCGCGCGGCTGCGGGAACTCGCCCTGGAACCGGGCTCCGAGACACCCACCCTGGAGCCGCTGCGATGACCTCCGTCCTCTTCCCGCTCGACCCCGGCCGCTTCGCACGACAGGAGCCGGACGGGCTCCCGCTCGTGGCGGTGCCGCACGCCGGCGGCACCGCGCACGCCTACCGCGGCTGGACGGAACCCGCCCGCGCCCGGGGCCTGCGCGTGTTCGGCGTGCGTACGGCGATGCCGACGGACCCCGATTCCCCCGAGCGGACCGTCCGGGCCCGGGCCCGGCGCCTGGCCGAGTCCCTGGCCGAACTGGGCGAGCCCTGCGTCCTGGTGGGCCACAGCCTCGGCGGGCTGATCGCCGCGGAGGCCGTCCTGCACCTGGAGCGGCACCTCGCGGACGCGGTCCCGGCGCTGCTCGTCGTCTGCGCCACCAACCCGCCCCACCTGCCCCGGCCGGTCCCGGTGGCGGGCGGCACCGAGGAGGAGGCGGTGGACTTCCTCCGCACCGTGGGCGGCACACCCCCTCAGGTGCTCGCCGACCCCGGCATGCGGGAGCTGGCCGTGGCGATGCTCCGCAACGACCTCGCCTCCCTGCGCGATTACGCGTGGGACGGCCGGCGCCTGACCACCCCCACCGCCGTGTACGCGGGCCGCACCGACCCGGTCGCCCCGCCCGACTCGCTCGCCGAGTGGACCGGCGCCGCCGAGCAGGTCACGACCCGGGTCTTCGACAGCGGCCACTTCTTCCCGCACGACAGCACGGCCCACCTCCTCGACGCGATCCGGCTCGACCTCGCCGGCTCCCGGGCGGCCCCCGCTCCCGGCCGCCCCCGTCCCGCCCACCGCCCCTGACCTCTGGAGCTCCCGTATGTCCCGCATCGAGACGCCGCTGTCCTTCGGCCAGCAGCGCATCTGGTTCGTCGAGCAGGTCGCGCCGGGCAACGTCGCCTACCTCAACCCCGACGTGCGCGTCCTGCGCGGCGCGCTCGTGGTCGAGGCGCTCGACACCGCCGTCCGCACGGTCGTCGGCCGGCACGACGCCCTGCGCACCCGGATCACGCCCGCGACCGGCGCCCGCGAACCCATGCAGTGGGTCGAGGAGAAGACCGGGCCGGTGCTGGAGGTGGTGGAGATGTCCGCGCCGGACCACTCCACCGAGGCCCTGCGGCCGGCCATCGAGACCTTCGTACGGGAGGCCGCGGACCGCCCCTTCGACCTGGCCGGCGAATCCCCCATGCGCACCTACCTGCTGCGCTGGAGCCCCACCCTGCACGTGCTGGTCGTGATCGGGCACCACATCGCCCTCGACGGCTGGTCCCTGACCAACGTCATCGACGAGATCGCCCTCTTCTACAACCGCGCGGTCGGCGCGACGGACCAGGAACCCCGTGAAGTGACGGTCCAGTACCCCGAGTTCGCCGCCTGGCAGCGCGAGCACCTCGACGAGGACCGCATCCGCGAGGAGGTCGAGTTCTGGCGCGGCTACCTGGAGGGAGCCCCCGCCGAGACCGAACTGCCCTGGGACCGCCCGCGCCCCGAGCGGCGCGACATGACCGGCACCGTCCTCAACCTCATGCTGCCCGACGAGGTGTACGGCGCGGCCCGGCAGCTGTCCTCCACGGCCCGCTGCACCCTGTACATGGTCCTCGCGGCGGCGCTGTCGGTGGTGCTCACCCGCTACTCCGACCAGCGCGACGTCGTGCTGGGCACGCCGGTCGCCGGCCGGAGCAGGACCGAGTTCGAGTCCACCGTGGGGCTCTTCCTGAACCTGATCTCGGTCCGCGTCCAGGTCGACGACGACGCCTCCTTCCTCGACCTGCTCAAGTCCACCCGCCGCTCCAGCCTCCAGGCCATCCAGCACCAGGAACTCCCGTTCGACCAGGTCCTCCAGGGCCTGTCGGTGCAGCGCAGCGACACCGTCTCACCGCTCTTCCAGGTCTCGCTGTCCGTCGCCAACCTGCCCGACCTGCCGTTCGAGCTGGCCGGCCTGGAACCCGCCGAGCACATCTGGGTCGAGCTGGCGGGCGCGCGCTACGACCTGACGACCACCTTCGTGCCCGAGGGCGAAGGGCTGCGCCTGCGCCTCCAGTACGACACGGCCCGCTTCGACGAGAGCACCGTGCGCGCCCTGGTCTCCCACGTCAGCCAGGTCCTGCTCCAGGCCGCCGGGACACCGACGGTGCGGGTGGCGGACCTGGACCTGGCCTCCGAGGAGGAGAAGCGCCGGGTGCTGGCGTTCTCCGGGGTGGACACCGTCGACGCGGCCGCCCGGCCCGTGCCGGACGTCCTGACCCGGTTCGACCGGGCGGTGCAGACCTGGCCCGACCGGCTGGCCGCCCAGGCGGGCGCGGACACCCTGACCTTCCGTGAACTGGACCGGGACGCCGGCCTGCTGGCCGACGCGCTGGCCGCCGAGGGCGTCGGACGCGGCGACGTGGTCGCGGTCCGGCTGCCGCGCGGACTCGACCTCCTGGCCACCGTCCTCGGCGTGTGGAAACTGGGCGCGGTCTTCCTCCCGGTCGACGCCGCACACCCCGAGCAGCGGGTGGCGTTCGTCCTCGGCGACGCCGGGGCCGCCCTCGTGGTCACGGACACCGGCACCGGGACGGTCGCGGGCGTCCGCGCCATCACCCCGGCCGACCTGCGGGCCCGTCCGGCCGAGCGGGCCCCGCGCCCCGAGGCCGAGAGTGACATCGACGCCGGGACGACCGCGTACATCATGTACACCTCGGGCTCCACGGGGGATCCGAAGGGTGTGGCCGTCGCCCGCACGGCACTGTCCGCCTTCTGCGAGGCCGCGGTCGACCTCGTCCGGATGACCCCCGAGGACGTCTCGCTCGCCCTGACCACCCCCTCCTTCGACATCTCCCTCCTGGAGTACCTGGTCCCGCTGCTGGCCGCGGCCTCGGTCCGGCTGCTCCCGGAGGGCGCGACCGACCCCGCGGCGGTACGGCGGGCGCTGGAGCGGACCCCGCCGGTGACCTTCGTCGGCGGCACCCCCACCGTGTGGAAGTCGCTGCGCGACGCGGGCGTCGAGGTCGCGGACGGAACCCGGCTGATGCTCGGCGGCGAACCGCTGCCCGGCGAGTTCGCCACCCATCTGGACGGCCGCGGACTGACGTACTGGAACTTCTACGGCCCGACCGAGGCCACCGTGTACTGCACCGTCCGTACATCCGACGAGGGAACCAGGACAGACACCGCCTTGGTCGACACGGCCTCCTGCGTCGGCGCCCCGTTCGGTCTGAACCGCGCCTACGTCCTGGACGCGTCCTACCGCCCCTGCCCGGTCAACGTCCCCGGCGAGATCTTCCTCGCCGGACCCCAGGTGGCCCAGGGCTACGTCGGGCAGCCCGAACTCACCGCCAGCCGCTTCCCGCTCGACCGGATCGCGGCGGACGGGTACCGCCGCTACCGCACCGGGGACGCCGGACGCTGGGACGCCGAGGGCCGGCTGCGCTTCCTGGGGCGGCTGGACACCCAGGTCAAGGTGCGGGGCTTCCGGGTCGAACTGGAGGAGATCGAGAAGCGGCTGGCGCGCTGCCCCGGCGTCGGCGACGCGGTCGTCGGCGTCGACCCGGAGACCGGTGACCGGCTGATCGCCGGCGTCATCCCCGACGGCGACACCCCGCCCGACCCGGCCCGGCTGCGGGAGTGGCTCGCCGAGACGCTGCCCGAGTACATGATCCCGTCCGTGTACACCACGCTGACCGCGCTGCCGATGTCCGCGAGCGGCAAGCTCGACCGGCGCCGCCTGGGCACTCCCACCGCCCCCGCGCCGGCGGCCGACCTCGACGGCGGCTCGCCCCACGAGCAGCTGGTCCGCGGGGTCTTCCGCGACCTGCTGGGACGCGACGACATCGGGCGCGACTCCAACTTCTTCGAACTGGGCGGGCATTCGCTGCTCGCCGTGCAGATGGTGCTCAGGTTCCAGGACATGTTCGGCGTCACGCTGGAGACCGCCGAGGTCTTCCGCTACCCGACCCCGCGGACCTTCGCCGAGCGGCTCGGCCGCCCGGCCTTCGTCCGGGAGCCCGCCGTCCCGCTGCGCACCGCGGGCGGCGACCCGACGGTGGTCTGCCTGCCGCCGCTCTCCGGTACGGCCTGGAGCTTCGTCCAGCTGCTGCCGTACCTCCCCAAGCACATGCCGGTCCACGGCGTGCTGTCACCGCTCCTGGAGGCACAGGGGCGGACCGCCGAACCGGCCGCCCTGCTGGCGGAGTTCGTCGAGGCGGTGGAGAGCGTCGACGTCCTCGGACCGGTCGTGCTGGTCGGCTGGTCCGTCGGCGCGGCGCTGGCACCGGCCGTGGCGGCCGAACTCCAGGACCGCGGCTTCGAGATCGAGCACGTGGTGATGTTCGACGCGGCCGACGTGGACCTCGACGGTCCGACTCCCCGGGTGGACTGCGGGCTCACCCACTTCCTCGCCGCGGACCGTGCCTCGGCGCTCGACCCGCAGTACTGGGAGGGCCTGTTCAAGGGCGCCACACAGACGATCACGACCGGCGCCCCGCATCTGCGCATGCTCGACCCCGACATGCTCGCCGAGTCGGGACCCCGACTGCGCGAGACGCTCGGGGAGTTCGGCCAGTAGCGCCGACAGCATCCGTACCCGTACCGCACCTACCGGACCCGTACAGCACATACCGGCGGAAGAGGCCATGGCTGAAGACCCGAAGGACACCCCCGAGCTCCTGCCCCTGCGTGAACGCCTGGCCGCGGTCGTCCAGACGGCACGCGCCCATGCCCAGGACGTGGACGCGGAGGGCCGCTTCCCCGCCGAGGCCGTCGGCGCGCTGAAACGGCACCGGCTGCTGGCCCCGGAGCCGGCCCCCGGCGGCGGGCTGTGGACCGCGCCGCAGATCGTCGCGGTGGCCCACGCGCTCGGCCAGGCCTGCGCCTCCACCGGCATGATCTGGGCCATGCACCAGGGTCAGATCCAGGCGGTCGCCCGCCAGCCCAAGACCGCCACGGCGGTGCAGGACTTCCTCGACACGGCGTGGGAGACCCAGCCGCTGGTGGCCAGCCTGATGTCGGAGGTCGGCGCCGCGAGCCCCCGGGAGAGCCGCGCCCACTGCCGCGAGGATCCGGACGGCGACGGCGCCGTCACCATCGACAAGAACGTCTCGGTCTCCTCCTACCTCCAGCAGGCCGACGCCGGTCTGCTGGTGGCCCGGCGCTCGGCCGAGGACGCCGTCACCGAGCAGGCCGTGGTGCTGGTGCTCCGCAAGGAGCTGACCATCGCCCAGTGGCGCGACTGGCAGGCGCTCGGCATGCGCGGCACGGGCAGCGGCGGCGGCCGGGTCCGCGCCCGCACCCACCGCGACCGGATCCTGGAGGAGTCCTTCAGCGAGGTCTCGGCCCGCGTCATCATGCCGCTGTCCAACCTGGGCTGGGCCGCGTGCTGGCTGGGCATCGCCGAGTCCGCGTTCGTCGTCGCCCAGGACGCCTTCCGCCGCCAGCAGGGCAGGACGGCGCCCGACGTCCTCACCGCCAAGACCATGCGGCTGGGACGGGCCTCGGACACCATCGACGAACTGACCGAGCAGATCCACTTCCTCGCCGAGCAGTACGAACAGGCGCGGGGGGAGGCGAGCGACGCCCTGGTGCGCCGCTCCAACGCACTGCGCCTGACGGCCGCCGCCCGCGCCAACGACAGCGTGCTGGACTCCTTCCAGGTCATCGGGGTGGACGCCTATCGGGAGCCGTCGGCGAGCAAGTGGAGCCTGAGCCGCCAGATCCGCGACGTACTGTCCGCCCGGGTCATGATCAGCGAGGACCGGATCCGCCTCGGCAGCGGCCAGCTCGCCCAACTCCCGCGCACCAGCGGACTCCAGGACGCGCTCGGATGACCGGCGAGCCGGGGCACACGGTTCCATCGCGGTACGACGCCCAGGTGCTGGAGGGCGGTGACCGGACCGCCGGCCCCTGGGCCGGAGTGGACGAGAAGGCGCTCGCGTCGGCCGTGCGGGCACAGGCGGCACGGCCGGTGGCCGGCATCGACGGCATGGCGTCGTACCTCGCCGACCAGGTGTCGGACACCTCGCACCGGGAGGTCGTCGGCCCGCTGCTGGACGGCGGCGGCGCGAGCGGTGTCGTCGTACGGCATGGCACGGTCCTCGCCTCCTGGGGCGATCCGACGCGCCCGGAGATGGCGTACAGCGCGACGAAGAGCGTGCTGTCGCTGGTGGCCGGAATCGCCCACGACGACGGGCTGCTGCGCCTGGACGAGCCGGTGTCGGCCGCGATCGACCTGCCGCAGTTCGCGGACGACCACGGGCGGGCGATCACCTGGCGCCATCTGCTGGACCAGACGAGCCAGTGGGAGGGCGAACTGTGGTCCAAGCCGACCTGGGTGGACGCCCAGAGCACCCGCGAGGGCACGGAGTCGCCGGGCGGCCCGCCCGGCGCGGGCTGGGCCTACAACGACGTCCGGGTCAACCTCACGGCCCTGGCCCTGACCGTCCTGCTGCGCCGCGCCCTGCCGGAGGTCCTGCGCGAGCGGGTGATGGAACCGATCGGCGCCTCCCGGTCCTGGTCCTGGCACGGCTACGACACCGCGGTCGTCGACCTCGACGGCACCACGCTGCCCGTGGTCTCCGGCGGGGCCCACTGGGGCGGCGGCCTGTGGATCAGCGCCCTGGACCTGGCCCGCCTGGGACAGCTCTGCCTGCGCGACGGCCACTGGGACGGCCAACGGGTCCTCTCCTGCCGCTGGATCGGCGAGCTGTGGACCCCCTGCCCGGTCAAGCCCAACTACGGCCTGTCCTGGTGGCTCAACGACCACCGCACCGTCTGGCCCACCGCCCCCACCACCGGCCGCTGCGCCCGCGGCAACGCGGGCGCCCACCTCCTGTGGGTCGACCCGGCCCGCGACCTGGTCATCACCTCCCGCTGGGGCAGTGACGTCGAGACCCTGCTGACGGAGGTGTCGGCGGCGGTGCCGACGAGCCCCTGAGCCCTAGGGAAGGGAGTGCCCATGCAGGTGAAGCCCGTGATAAAGCAGGCCTCCGAGGCGATGGTGACGGTGGGCGTCGACCTGGCCGGGCGCACCGGAACCACGGGCGTGTGCCGCGTGACGTGGGGTCGGCGGCCCGCGGCCGAACTGCTGCCCGCGAAGCACGACGACGACCTGCTGGAAGCGATGCGGTCCGCGGACAGGACGGGACTGGACTCGCCCCTGGGCTGGCCGGCCGCCTTCGTCGCCCTGCTCACCGCGCACCGGACCGGAGTCGAGCTCCCCGCGCTCGCCCACCACGCGGCGTGCGCCGACGGCCGGCCGGGGCTCGGCAACACCCTCACCCACCGGCTGACCGACGACATCGCGTGGAAGCGCACCGGGGCGGGCAGGCAGCGTCCGCTCTCGGTGTCGGCCGACAAACTCGGCATCGTCGCCATCCGCGCGGCCGGCCTGCTGGCGCGACTGGCCGAGGGCGGCCCGGCGGTCCCGCGCGACGGCTCGGGTCCGGTGGTCGAGGTCTACCCGGCGTTCGCGCTGATCCAGTGGGGGCTCGCCCCGGCGGGAACCTACAAGGGCAAGGACGCCACGGCCGCGCGGACGGGCATTCTCGCCGGTCTCGAAGCCGGCCTGGACCTGGACCTGTCCGACCGGGTCCGTGACCGGTGTGTGGCCAGTGACCACGACCTGGACGCCCTGATCTCGGCGATCGTCGCCCGGGCCGCGGCGTGTGGAATGACCCATGCGCCGGCCACCGAGGAGGAGCGCGCCATGGCCGCGGTCGAGGGCTGGATACACCTCCCTCGACGAGACCTTCCCCTAACCGCTGTGCGGAATGGGGAAGTTCACTGACATCAGGGACTAGTCAGAGCCCATTTCCCTAGCACTCGATGATGTTCACGGCCAGCCCGCCCCGGGCCGTCTCCTTGTACTTGACGCTCATGTCGGCGCCGGTGTCCTTCATGGTCTTGATGACCTTGTCGAGGGAGACCTTGTGGGAGCCGTCGCCGCGCATGGCCATGCGGGCCGCCGTGACCGCCTTCACCGCGGCCATGCCGTTGCGTTCGATGCAGGGGATCTGGACGAGGCCGCCGACGGGGTCGCAGGTGAGGCCGAGGTTGTGCTCCATGCCGATCTCGGCCGCGTTCTCGACCTGTTCGGGGGAGCCGCCGAGGACCTCGGCGAGCGCGCCGGCGGCCATGGAGCAGGCGGAGCCGACCTCGCCCTGGCAGCCGACCTCGGCGCCGGAGATGGAGGCGTTCTCCTTGAAGAGCATGCCGATGGCGCCGGCGGCGAGCAGGAAGCGCACCACGCCGTCCTCGTCGGCGCCGGGCACGAAGTTGATGTAGTAGTGCAGGACCGCCGGGATGATCCCGGCCGCTCCGTTCGTCGGGGCCGTCACCACGCGCCCGCCCGCCGCGTTCTCCTCGTTCACGGCCATGGCGTAGAGGGTGATCCACTCCATGGAACGGGCCAACGGGTCGCCCTCCGCCCGGAGCTGACGCGCCGAGACGGCGGCCCTGCGGCGGACCCTGAGCCCGCCGGGCAGGATGCCCTCCCGGGACATGCCCCGCGACACGCACGCCTGCATGACCCGCCAGATCTCCAGCAGCCCGGTGCGGATCTCCTCCTCGGTGCGCCAGGCGCGCTCGTTCTCCAGCATCAGCGCGGAGATCGACAGGCCGGTCTCCCGCGTCAGCCGCAGCAGCTCGTCGCCCGTGCGGAAGGGGTACTTCAGGACCGTGTCGTCCAGCTTGATGCGGTCGGCGCCGATCGCCTCCTCGTCGACGACGAAACCGCCGCCGACCGAGTAGTACGTCTTGGAGAGCAGCTCCGTACCCGCCGCGTCGTACGCCCACACCGTCATGCCGTTCGCGTGGTAATCGAGCGTCTTACGGCGGTGCAGGACCAGGTCGTCGTCGAAGGAGAACGCGATCTCGTGCTCGTCGAGCAGCCGGATGCGGCCGGACGACCTGATCGCCTCGACCCGTTCGTCCGCGCCCTCCACGTCCACCGTCC
Organism: Streptomyces lincolnensis; assembly: GCF_001685355.1. Lineage (GTDB taxonomy): Bacteria > Actinomycetota > Actinomycetes > Streptomycetales > Streptomycetaceae > Streptomyces > Streptomyces lincolnensis. The sequence goes on from NZ_CP016438.1 coordinate 7,024,501, forward strand.
GCGGCGAGGCGCCCTCCAGCCCGAGCAGCACCGCCTTCGGGGTGCCGTGGCCGTGACCGGTCGCGCCCAGGGAGCCGTAGAGCTCGGCGCGGACGGAGGCGACGGAGCCCAGCAGGTCCTCGTTGCGCAGGCGGCGGGCGAACATGCGGGCCGCGCGCATCGGGCCGACCGTGTGGGAGCTGGACGGGCCGATGCCGATCGAGAACAGGTCGAAGACCGAGATGGCCACGGGCACTCCTAAGAAAGGGTGGGGACACACGTCGTCGGGTGCCCCCACCAGGAAACTACTTGTTCAGACCCGGGTACAGCGGGTGCTTGTCGGCGAGTGCCTTCACGCGGGTCTTCAGGGATGCGGTGTCGTAGATGGGCTTGAGGGCTTCGGCGATCACGTCCGCGACCTCGGTGAAGTCCTCGGCCGTGAAGCCGCGGGTGGCCAGCGCCGGGGTGCCGATGCGCAGGCCCGAGGTGACCATCGGCGGGCGCGGGTCGTTCGGGACGGCGTTGCGGTTGACCGTGATGCCGACCTCGTGGAGACGGTCCTCGGCCTGCTGCCCGTCCAGTTCCGACTCGCGCAGGTCGACGAGGACGAGGTGCACGTCGGTGCCGCCGGACAGCACGTTCACCCCGGCCTCGCGGGCGTCCGCGGCCGTCAGACGCTCGGCGAGGATCCGCGCACCCTCCACCGTACGCCGCTGCCGCTCCTTGAAGTCCTCGGAAGCGGCGACCTTGAAGGAGACGGCCTTCGCCGCGATCACGTGCTCCAGGGGACCGCCCTGGAAGCCCGGGAAGACGGACGAGTTCAGCTTCTTCGCGAAGTCCTTCTTCGCCAGGATGATTCCGCCGCGCGGCCCGCCGAGGGTCTTGTGCGTGGTGGAGGTGACGACGTCGGCGTACTCGACCGGGTTCGGGTGCAGCCCCGCCGCGACCAGGCCGGCGAAGTGCGCCATGTCGACCCACAGGAAGGCTTCGACCTCGTCCGCGATCCGGCGGAACTCGGCGAAGTCGAGCTGGCGCGGGTACGCCGACCAGCCCGCGATGATCACCTTCGGCCGGTGCTCCTTGGCGAGCCGCTCGACCTCGGCCATGTCGACCAGACCGGCGTCGTCCACGTGGTAGGCGACCACGTTGAACTGCTTGCCGGAGAAGTTCAGGCGCATGCCGTGGGTGAGGTGGCCGCCGTGCGCGAGGTCCAGGCCGAGGATGGTGTCGCCGGGCTGGGCCAGGGCGAACAGGGCGGCCTGGTTGGCGGAGGCGCCGGAGTGCGGCTGGACGTTGGCGTACTCGGCGCCGAACAGTTCCTTGAGGCGGTCGATGGCGATCTGTTCGGTGACGTCGACGTGTTCGCAGCCGCCGTAGTAGCGGCGGCCGGGGTAGCCCTCGGCGTATTTGTTGGTGAGGACCGAGCCCTGGGCCTCCATGACCGCCAGCGGGGCGAAGTTCTCCGAGGCGATCATTTCGAGCGTGGACTGCTGGCGCAGGAGCTCGGCGTCGACCGCGGCGGCGACCTCCGGGTCGAGCTCGTGCAGGGGCGTGTTCAGAACGGACATCGGGTGTACGACTCCTCAGCCGGCGGAAAAGGCGGTGTACTCGTCGGCGGAGAGCAGGTCGCCCGGCTCCTCGGCGACGCGCACCTTGAACAGCCAGCCCCCCTCGAAGGGGGCGGAGTTCACCAGCGACGGGTCGTTGACGACGTCCTCGTTGACCTCGGTGACCTCACCGGCGACGGGGGAGTACAGGTCGCTGACCGACTTGGTCGACTCCAGCTCGCCGCAGGTCTCGCCCGCGGCCACCGTGTCACCGACCTCCGGGAGCTGGACGAAGACCACATCGCCGAGCGCGTTGGCCGCGTGCTCGGTGATGCCGACCGTCGAGACGCCGTCCTCGGCGCCCGACAGCCACTCGTGCTCCTTGCTGTAGCGCAGCTGCTGGGGGTTGCTCATGGCCTGAATTCTCCTGTACGCGGTGGAGTGCTGGTGAATGGGGGACTGCGAAAGGTGCGTGTGAGCAGCGGACATGTGCGCAGGGTCACGCACCGGCCGCTTCGCGTGGCTACTTCTGCCGCTTGTAGAACGGCAGTGCCACGACCTCGTACGGCTCGTGACTGCCCCGGATGTCCACGCCGACACCGGCGGTGCCCGGCGCCGCGTGTGCCGCGTCGACGTACGCCATCGCGATGGGCTTGCCCAGCGTGGGGGAGGGAGCACCGGAGGTGACCTCGCCGATCACCTCGCCGCCGGCGACGACGGCGTACCCGGCGCGCGGGACGCGGCGGCCCTCGGCGACCAGGCCGACCAGGACGCGCGGCGGATTCTCCCGGGAGCGGGCGGCGGCTTCCTCCAGCGCCCCGCGCCCGACGAAGTCGCCCTCCTTCTCGAACTTCACGACCCGTCCGAGGCCCGCGTCGAAGGGCGTCAGCGAGGTCGAGAGCTCGTGCCCGTACAGCGGCATGCCCGCCTCCAGGCGCAGGGTGTCCCGGCAGGACAGTCCGCAGGGGACCAGGCCGACGCCCTCGCCGGCCTTGGTCAGGGCCTGCCACAGCTCGACCGCGTGCTCCGGCTTCACGAACAGCTCGAAGCCGTCCTCGCCGGTGTAGCCGGTGCGGGCGATCAGCGCGGGCACGCCCGCGACCGTGCCCGGCAGACCCGCGTAGTACTTCAGGCCGTCGAGACCGGCGTCGGTGAGGGAGGCGAGGATGCCCGGGGACTCCGGTCCCTGTACGGCGATCAGGGCGTAGGCGTCCCGGTCGTCGCGTACGACGGCGTCGAAGCCGGCGGAGCGCTCGACGAGGGCGTCCAGGACGACCTGGGCGTTGGAGGCGTTGGCGACCACCATGAACTCGGTGTCGCCCAGGCGGTAGACGATCAGGTCGTCCAGGATGCCGCCGTCCTCCTGGCAGATCATGGTGTAGCGGGCGCGGCCGACACCGACGGAGGCGAGGTTGCCGACCAGGGCGTGGTTCAGCAGGGCGGACGCCTCCGGACCGCTCACGGTGATCTCGCCCATGTGCGAGAGGTCGAAGAGGCCGGCCCTGGTGCGGACGGCGTTGTGCTCGTCGCGTTCGGAGCCGTAGCGCAGCGGCATGTCCCAGCCGGCGAAGTCGGTCATCGTGGCGCCGAGCGAGCGGTGCAGGGCGTCGAGCGCGGTATGACGGATCGGGGTACTGCTCATCGGACGGTCGTCTCCCAAGGCATGACTGGCGAGGTCGTTCCTCCCCATCTGTCATCGGAACCTGAGAGGTTCGTCATGACCGTACGGGGCATGACTTGCACCTTGGGTGGAGCCACCGGGAACGGCGGCCCGCTTTTCAGATGTGCCTCGCCCGCGCGGTAACGGGGCCTGAGAGATTCAAGGGAGGGACTTGCTCCTTCGGCGCCCCGGCGACGTCGTACTGCTGACGTACGGCTGGGGACTCTCCCGCGCGGATTCAAACGGCCGGTATGCAGTTGGCGGGCACATCATTGCACGCATCGGTCCGGCACGGCAGGGGGACCCGTGCGGAGGTCACGCACAGGACTCGCACAGGGCTCGCACGGGAATCGCGCGGCGTTCACGGACAGGCACAGCGCGCTGTAGCAGGCTTGTTGCGGTAAACGGACGGAAACGAGAGGCACCGCGCATTACCTTCTCTTTACACTCGACGGGGATGGGATCTCGTGACCACCCCAGGGGAGGACGATCACGGTGAACAGGACCACGGCGTACGCGACCACCTCGGCCCTCGCGCTGCCCCAGCAGCCGACGGCCCCGGCCAGGGAGGCCTGCGGCCCGCTCACCGCACCCGTCGTCCGCGACCTGCGCGAGCGTGAGGGCCACAGCCCGCACGCCCTGCTCTTCGCGCCCCGGGACCTCGTGGTGATCACGGGCCTGCCGGGCAGCGGCAAGACCACGCTGATGAAGCGGACGGTCAGGGGCACCCGAATCGACTCCCAGGACACCCGGGACCGCTGGGAGGAGCGCGTACCCCGCTTCCTGCCGTACGCGGCCTACCGGCCTCTGGTCCGTCTCGCGCACTACGCCGGACTGCGCCGCGCCCTGCGCTCCGGCGAGGGCGTCGTCGTGCACGACTGCGGCACGCAGGCCTGGGTGCGCCGCTGGCTGGCCCGCGAGGCCCGCCGCCGTGGCGGCACCCTGCACCTCCTGCTCCTCGACGTCACCCCCGACACCGCCCTCGCCGGCCAACGCGAGCGCGGCCGCGGCGTCTCCCGCTACGCCTTCCTCCGCCACCGCGGCGCCGCCGCCCGCCTGATCGGCTCCGCAGAACACGGCGACCTCCCCCAGGGCGTCGGCTCAGCAGTCCTCATCGACCGAGCCGCAGCCAACGTCCTCCACCGCATCGGCTTCACGGGCTGACGGGCTGACGGGCTGACGGGCTGGGGGGGGGCTTGTCCCGACGGGGGCGCACTCCCCCTCGGTTGGGCGTCCCCGGGCAGGCCGCTGCCGTCCGGGGTGCCTTCCCCCGGGGTGTCCCACCGGCGGGCGTTGTCCGGTTGGGCGTCCCCCTGTGGTTGCTCTCCGGGCGGGGCCTTTCGCTGGTGGGAGCCTCGACGGGGCGCTGTCCGGGCGAGGTGCTTTCTGGGGGTGTTCTCCGGACGGGCGTTCCCCGGGCAAGGCCGGCCTCCCGTCGGCGGGTGCTTCAGCGGTGAGTGGCCTTGCGGCAGGGCGCCCTCTCTCCGCGGCGCCTCCTCCCGAGCCCCCGTCCGCGAGGGCCCGCCGGTGGTGCCCCTGCTCAGGCGGCGCTCCGCTGACGGCTCCCCTCACGAGGTGCGGGTCGCCACCGGTGCCTCGTGCCGACAGAGGCTCCCCCACCCAGCGCCCCCTTCACCGGCGGAGCCGTCTGTTCCGTTTGGTGGAGGGGTTCCGGGCGGTGTCCAGGCCCTTCGTACCCGTTAGCCTTTTCAGCCACAGCAGTGGTACTCGGCAGGCGGTAGGCAGATGGACTTCCCGGCGGATCTCCCCGCGGACTTCTCGGCGCGGGCGCACCCCCATCCCCACGGTGGATGGCCCGGCAATGAGCTGGAGGAGGTGCTCTCGGCCTCGCTCGGCATCCCCTCGGCCGGGGGGCGGATCGTCGAGGTGCTCGGGCGGAGCTTCGTGTGGGTGCCGCTGCCGAGCGGCGGTGGCCCGCAGAGCGGACCGCTCGACCTGCCCACGCTGGAGATCGAGGGCCAGGCCTATGTGCCGGTGTTCAGCTCAGAGGAACAGTTCCGCCAGGTCGTCGGCGCGCACATGTCGTACACCATCGCCCCCGCCGTGGAGTTCGCGCGCGGTCTGCCCCCGCAGGTCGGCATCGCGCTGAACCCCGACGGCGTGGTGGGCGTCCCGCTGCCCCCGGCGGCCGTCGCCGACCTGTGCCGGACCGGCCGTACCCCGCTCGACGGCCCCGCGAGCGGCGGCCGGGTCAGGCTCTACGAGCCCGACTGGCAGGACGACCCCGTCGACTTCCTCGCCGCCGCCGCGACGGAGTTCGCGCAGACCGGCGTGGTCCTCACCGCCCGCCGCTGCCTGGCCGTCATCGAGACGGCCGACCCGGTCATGTTCGTCGGCGTCGAAGTCTCCCAGTGGGAGGACGACATCCGGGCCCTCCCCATGGAGGCCCTCTCCCGGGCCCTCACCCGGGCCCCCGCCCCCTGGCCGGTCAACCTGGTCCTCCTGGACGTCGCGGACGACCCGGTGGGCCACTGGATGCGCGGACAGGTGCGGCCCTTCTACCAGCACGGCTACTGAAGCACCCCGGCACACGACCCGCGCCCGCCGGCGGACAAGAACCCCCGAGCCCTTGGGCGATTGCTGTCGGCACCTCCACTTAAGCTGGTTTCATAACGGGGCAACTTCCAGAAGGGGCGGTTCAGGTGAGCGCCAGCGGCACGGGCACGGGCACCGCGACCGGGCAGGTCGAGCACATGCTGCGCCAGGTGACGCCCGGGCGCTACGACGCCTACGAGGCGCTCCTGCGGGCACTCGCGACCCCGAGCTCCGGCCAGGTCTGGATGCTGCTGTGGCACGGCCAGGCCGGCTCCCCGGACGCCCAGTACGGAAACATGCAGGTCGACGGCTTCGGCTACGCCCCCTGCGTCACCTCCGCCCAGGAGCTGTCCGCCAGCGGCTGGAACAGGTCGTACGAGGTGGTCGACGGCCTGGACGTGGCCCGCACCCTGTACCCCGACCACTACGGCCTCTGGCTCAACCCGCACGCCCCGGGCGGCGGCGTCGGCATCCCCTGGCTCGACCTGCGCCGTATCGCCACCGGCCTGGAGCGTCAGCCCGCCGGACCCCTGCGGCTCGCCGAGCCCGCGATCGAGGTCCCGCAGTTCTACGCCCTGCTCACACAGAACGCCCACCGCACCGGGGCGGTCCGCTCGCTGCGCCGCGCCTGGGTGCAGCCCGCGCTCGGCGCGCCGTACCTCGCCATCGGTCTCGACGTGTACGACACCAGCCCGCAGGCCGTCGACTCGGTGCGCGCGATGATGCAGCAGTCCATCGGCGCCGTCCCGGACGGCCTGCCGGTCTCCACCGTGGCGATGTCCGACGAGTACGACCCGGTCGCCCTGTGGATGCGCGCGAGCGCCCGCCCGTTCTACGACCGCGAGGCCCACGCGGCCCCCGCGCAGCCCCCGCGGGCCCCGGCGGGGGGTTACGGCTACCCGCCCGCGCGGGGCGGTTACTGACGCTCCGCGCCTCCTCGTCTCCACAACCTCGGCATGGCCCCTCAGAACATCGGCCAATTGTTACCGGCGCGTTTCTGCGCGCGTAGACCGAGGTGAAAGAGAACCTCCTGTACCATATGCCCCAACTAGCACACGTCCGGCCCGCGTTACCCCCTGTCCGGATAACGGAACCCCCCAAACCGCATCACGGTTACGCATCCATTCATCACCAAGTCTTTCAACTGATCGCCAAAGCGTTGAAGACTCCCGGGAGACACGGGCCGGTCGGTTCCCGTGAGCGAGTTCAAACCACCGCTACCGCGGCAGCCAGGGGGTCGGCGATCGTCGACCCGAGAGGGGTCAATCTCACTGTGACCGCACCGATCGAGACCACCGGGGCGGAGGCCGGAGCACAGCCCGAGGCCGTTCTCGCCGGAGTCAAGAAGAGCCAGATCGAAGGGCGTTCGCTCACCCAGATCGCCTGGACGCGGTTCAAGCGCGACAAGGTGGCCATGGCGGGTGGCGTCGTGGTCGTGCTTCTCGTGCTCATGGCTGTGCTGTCCAAGCCCATCCAGTGGGTGTTCGACCTCGACCCCAACAAGTTCAACCAGGACCTGATCGACCCCGCGCTGCTCGCCCCCAAGGGCGGCTGGGGCGGCATGAGCTGGGACCACCCGCTCGGCGTCGATCCGCAGTACGGCCGCGACATGCTCGCCCGGATCATCGACGGATCCTGGGTCTCGCTGCTGGTCGCGGGCGGTGCCACGATGCTGTCGGTGGTGATCGGCACGGTGCTCGGCGTCGTGGCCGGCTACTACGGCGGATGGATCGACAGCATCATCAGCAGGATGATGGACACCTTCCTGGCGTTCCCCCTGCTGCTGTTCGCCATCTCCATCTCCGCCTCGGTGCAGGACGGTTTCTTCGGGCTCGACGGACTCGCGCTGCGCATCTGCGTGCTGATCTTCGTGATCGGCTTCTTCAGCTGGCCGTACATCGGCCGTATCGTCCGCGCGCAGACCATGACGCTGCGCAAGCGGGAGTTCATCGAAGCCGCCACGAGCCTCGGTGCGCGCGGACCGTACATCCTCTTCCGGGAGCTGCTCCCGAACCTCGTCGCACCGATCCTCGTGTACTCGACGCTGATCATCCCGACGAACATCCTCTTCGAGGCCGCGCTGAGCTTCCTCGGAGTCGGTATCGCTCCGCCGCAGGCCTCCTGGGGAGGCATGCTCAGCAACGCTGTGGATCTCTACACCGCTGATCCTCAGTACATGTTCGTGCCCGGACTGGCGATTTTCATCACCGTCCTGGCCTTCAACCTGCTGGGTGACGGGCTGCGTGACGCCCTCGACCCTCGCAGCAAGTGATCCATCGATAGAGAGGGCTTTCCTCAGGTGAAGACGAGAAGGGTGACCGCCGCTGTGGCGTCGGTCCTGGCACTCTCGCTGGGTGCTGCCGCATGTGGCGGCGGGGACAACAACAACGACGACAACGGAGGCAACGGCGCGAAGGACGCGGCGCTCACCTCTGTCGTCAACGCGTCGAGCAAGAAGGGAGGAACGCTCAGCCTGGAACACTCCGACGTGCCGGACTCGCTGGACGGTGGCAACACCTACTACGGCTGGGTGCAGAACTTCTCCCGTCTCTACGGGCGCACGCTCACCTCCTTCAAGCCGGCCGCCGGCAAGGAAGGCCTGGAGATCGTCCCGGACCTCGCGGAGTCCCTGGGCAAGCCCAGCGCCGACGCCAAGTCATGGACGTACAAGCTGCGCAAGGGCGTCAAGTTCCAGGACGGCACGCCGATCACGTCCAAGGACGTCAAGTACGCCATCGAGCGCTCCAACTTCGCGCCCGAGGCCCTCTCCAACGGGCCGACGTACTTCAAGGCGTACCTGGTGGGCGGCGACAAGTACCAGGGTCCCTACAAGGACAAGTCGGCCGAGGGTCTGAAGTCCATCGAGACGCCGGACGACCAGACGATCATCTTCAAGCTGAAGCAGCCGTTCGCGGACTTCGACTACCTGGCGACGTTCTCGCAGACGGCTCCGGTGCCGAAGGCCAAGGACACCGGCGCGAAGTACGTGCAGAACATCGTGTCCTCCGGCCCGTACCAGTTCCAGTCCTACGAGGAGGGTCGCGGCGCCACCCTGGTGCGCAACCCGCAGTGGGACCAGAAGACGGACTCGATCCGCAAGGCACTGCCGGACAAGGTCACGATCAAGTTCAAGGTCAACCCGGTCACGGTCGACAACGACCTGCTGTCCGACAAGATCACGGTCGACGCGGCCGGCACGGGTGTGCAGCCGCAGACCCAGCCCAAGGTGCTGGCCGGCCCCAACGCCAAGCAGACGGACAACTCGTACGCCGGCGCGACGCAGTACATCGCGCTGAACGTCAACGTGAAGCCGTTCGACAACGTGCACTGCCGCAAGGCCGTGCAGTGGGGTCTGAACAAGCAGTCCATCATCGACGCGATGGGCGGCTCGCCCAAGGGTGACGTGGCGACCACGCTGCTGCCGCCGTCCGTCAACGGCTACACCAAGTTCGACACGTACCCGAGCGAGGGTCACAAGGGCGACGCGGCCAAGGCCAAGGAAGAGCTGAAGGCGTGCGGCAAGCCGAACGGCTTCTCCACGATCCTGACCGCCCGTTCCGACCGTCCCGCCGAGATCGCCGCCGCGACCGCCATCCAGGCGTCGCTGAAGAGCATCGGCATCAACATCGAGATCAAGCAGTTCCCCTCCGGCAAGTACTTCTCCAACTTCGCCGGTGTCCCGAGCTACGTCCACCAGAACAAGCTCGGCATGCTCTCGATGGCCTGGGGCGCCGACTGGCCGACCGGCTACGGCTTCCTCGACCAGATCATCAACGGTGCCGCCATCAAGCCCTCCGGCGGCAACAACCTGATGGAACTGAACGACCCGAAGATCAACAAGGCCCTGACGGACGCGATCGCCAACACCGACGACGCGGCCCGCACCAAGGCCTGGGGCGACATCGACAAGATGGTGCTGGACAACGCCTCCGTCGTCCCGCTCGTCTACCGCAAGAACCTGCTGCTCAGGCCGAAGTCGGCGACCAACGTCACGGTCACGCAGGCGTACCTCGGCATGTACGACTACCTGCTGATGAGCTCCTCCAAATAACACCGGCAGGCCTTATTCCCTGAAAGGCAGGTGAAGGCACCGGGTGGCCGGGGCGGACACTCTCCGCCCCGGCCACCCGGAGCCGTACAGCTGTGGCTGCGTACATCCTCCGACGCGTCATGGGCGCGGTGCTGTTGCTGCTGGTGGTCAGCGCAGTCACCTTCTCGATCTTCTTCCTGGTCCCCAAGCTGGGCGGCCAGACGGCCGACCAGCTGGCAACGCAGTACGTCGGCAAGGACGCCAACCCGGAGTCCGTGGCCGCCATCAAGAAGAACCTGGGCCTCGACCAGCCCATCGCGATCCAGTACTGGGACTACGTCAAGGGCCTCGTGGTCGGCGCCGACTACAAGTTCGGCCCCGACGCCACCCGTTGCGAAGCCCCCTGCTTCGGGTACTCCTTCAAGAGCCATATCGAGGTGTGGCCCCAGCTCCAGGAGCGGATCCCGGTCTCCTTCTCGCTGGCCATCGGTGCCGCGGCGATCTGGCTGATCTTCGGTGTCACCACCGGTGTGATCTCCGCCCTGCGCAAGGGCAAGCCGGTCGACCGCATCGCGATGTTCATCGCCCTGGCCGGCGTCTCGCTCCCGATCTTCTTCACCGGCCAGGTCCTCAGCGCCCTGTTCGTGTACGAGGTCCCCATCTGGGAGAGCATCGACTACGTCCCGTTCACCCAGAACCCGGCCGAATGGGCCTGGCATCTGCTGCTGCCCTGGATCAGCCTCGCCTTCCTCTTCTCCGCGCTGTACGCAAGGCTCACCCGGGCAGGCATGCTGGAGACGATGGGCGAGGACTACATCAGGACGGCCCGGGCCAAGGGACTCAGGGAGACCACGGTCGTGGCCAAGCACGGCCTGCGGGCCGCGCTGACCCCGATCGTCACCATCTTCGGCATGGACTTCGGCACCCTCGTCGGTTCCGCGGTGCTCACCGAGACCGTGTTCTCGTTGCAGGGCATCGGCGCCTACGCCGTGCAGTCCATCAAGGACAACGACCTGCCCATCGTCATGGGCGTGACCCTGGTCGCCGCCTTCTTCATCGTCTTCTGCAATCTCATCGTCGACCTGGTGTACGCAGCCATCGACCCCCGGGTGAGGTACTCGTGAGCAAGCCCGTCAAAGCCGCGCTCGGCGAACCGGCCGGCGTCGCCCCGTCCGACGCGGACGACGCGTTCCTGTCCGTACGCGATCTGCGCATCCACTTCCAGACGGACGACGGCCTGGTCAAGTCCGTGGACGGCGTCAGTTTCGACGTACGGCGGGGCAAGACCCTCGGCATCGTCGGCGAGTCGGGTTCCGGCAAGTCCGTGACCTCGCTCGGCGTCATGGGCCTGCACCGCTCGGCCAACGCCAAGGTCTCCGGTGAGGTGTGGCTGGACGGCCAGGAGCTGATCGCCGCGAACCCCGACGAGGTACGACGGCTGCGCGGCCGCAAGATGGCGATGATCTTCCAGGACCCGCTGTCGGCCATGCACCCGTACTACTCGGTCGGCCAGCAGATCGTCGAGGCGTACCGCGTCCACCACGACGTCAGCAAGAAGGTGGCCAAGCAGCGCGCCGTCGAGATGCTGGACCGGGTCGGCATCCCGGAGCCCAACAAGCGGGTGGACGGCTATCCGCACGAGTTCTCCGGCGGTATGCGCCAGCGCGCGATGATCGCCATGGCGCTGGTGAACAACCCCGAACTGCTCATCGCGGACGAGCCGACCACCGCCCTGGACGTCACCGTGCAGGCGCAGATCCTCGACCTGATCCGGGACCTCCAGAAGGAGTTCGGGTCCGCGGTCATCATGATCACCCATGACCTGGGCGTCGTCGCCGAGATGGCCGACGACCTGCTGGTCATGTACGGCGGACGCTGTGTGGAGCGCGGCCCGGCCGAGTCGGTGTTCTCCGAGCCCCGCCACCCCTACACCTGGGGCCTGCTCGGCTCGATGCCGCGACTGGACCGGGAGGAGACCGACCGGCTCATCCCGATCAAGGGATCCCCGCCCTCGCTGATCAACCTCCCCGAGGGCTGCTCCTTCAACCCGCGCTGTCCGTACGCCGACATCCCCAAGGACAACGTCACCCGCACGGTCCGTCCCGAGCTCACCGAGGTCGGCGGCCGGCACTGGGCCGCCTGCCACATGACGCAGGAGCAGCGGGAGCGGATCTGGACCGAAGAGATTGCGCCGAAGCTGTGAGCGAGAACCCGAAGGACGCGGCAGTGACCACCCCTGCGCAGAGTGCCGGTACTCAGCTCACCAAGGACGCCGGACCCGGTGAGGTCCTGCTGAAGGTGACCGGGCTCCAGAAACACTTCCCGATCCGAAAAGGCCTGCTCCAGCGGCAGGTCGGCGCGGTCCGTGCCGTCGACGGCATCGACTTCGAGGTCAGGGCGGGCGAAACCCTCGGTGTCGTGGGCGAGTCCGGCTGCGGCAAGTCGACGATGGGCCGGCTGATCACCCGGCTGCTGGAGCCGACCGCGGGCACGGTCGAGTTCCAGGGCAAGGACATCACGCACCTCGACGCGGGCGGGATGCGCCCGATGCGCCGCGATGTGCAGATGATCTTCCAGGACCCGTACTCCTCGCTGAACCCCCGCCACACCGTCGGCACCATCGTCGGTGCCCCCTTCAGGCTCCAGGGCGTCCAGCCCGAGGGCGGCGTCAAGAAGGAGGTGCAGCGGATCCTGTCGGTGGTCGGCCTCAACCCCGAGCACTACAACCGCTATCCGCACGAGTTCTCCGGCGGTCAGCGCCAGCGCATCGGCATCGCCCGCGCGCTCGCGCTCAACCCCAAGCTGGTGGTGGCGGACGAGCCGGTCTCCGCGCTGGACGTGTCGATCCAGGCGCAGGTGGTGAACCTGCTGGACGACCTCCAGCAGGAACTCGGCCTGACCTACGTGATCATCGCGCACGACCTCTCGGTCGTCCGGCACGTCTCGGACCGGATCGCGGTGATGTACCTCGGCAAGATCGTCGAGCTGGCCGACCGCGAGTCGCTGTACAAGGCGCCGATGCACCCGTACACCAAGGCGCTGATGTCGGCCGTGCCGATCCCGGACCCCAAGCGCCGGGGCGTCAAGAGCGACCGCATCCTGCTCAAGGGCGACGTGCCCTCGCCGATCTCCCCGCCGAGCGGCTGCCGGTTCCACACCCGGTGCTGGAAGGCGACGGAGATCTGCAAGACCACCGAGCCGCAGCTCGTGGAGCTGAAGCCCGGACAGCGGGTCGCCTGCCACCACCCGGAGAACTTCGAGGACCAGGCCCCGCAGGAGACGGTCCTGCTCTCCGCCGCCAAGGAGGCGGCGGAGCTGGTGCCGGAAGCCGTGCTGGAGGAGTCGGCGGAGACGTCGGCGGCGGTCGCGGCCGAGGTTGCCGAAGCTCCCCAGGACACCGACGACAAGTAAGTGAACCTGAGCCCCTGCCTTGCAATGTAAGGCAGGGGCTCAGTGCTGGGTGAGAATGTCAGGGTGTTCCAGCAACTGTTCAGCCCCTCCGTCCAGCACACGCTCGACCTCGTCGGCATCTTCGTCTTCGCCATCTCCGGCGCGCTGCTGGCCGTCCGCAAGAACTTCGACGTCTTCGGCATCGCCGTCCTCGCCGAGGTCACCGCGCTGGGCGGAGGCCTGTTCCGGGACCTGGTCATCGGGGCCGTGCCGCCGGCCGCCTTCACCGACCTCGGCTACTTCGTCACCCCGCTGCTCGCCGCCCTCCTGGTCGTCTTCCTGCACCCGCAGGTCGAACGCATCCAGGCCGGCGTGAACGTCTTCGACGCGGCCGGCCTCGGCCTGTTCTGCGTCGCCGGGACGACGAAGGCGTACGAGTACGGCCTCGGCCTGACCCAGTCGGTGACGCTCGGCCTCGCCACCGCCGTCGGCGGAGGTGTGCTGCGGGACGTGCTGGCCAACGAGGTGCCCTCACTGCTGCGCTGGGACCGCGACCTGTACGCGGTCCCGGCGATCGTCGGCGCCACCATGGTCGCCCTGTGCATCCGCTACGACGCCCTCACCCCGCTGACCAGCGCGTTCGCGGCGCTCACCGCCTTCGTGCTGCGGTTGCTCGCGATGCGGTTCCACTGGCGAGCTCCGCGGGCGTGGAACCGGCGTTCGACCGTGCGTGAGGAGTAGCGCCGGCCCGTCCGTGCAGCAGCCCCATCTCCTCGGTCAGCCACTGGAACGCCGGGACGACCTGCGGCCGCCACAGGGCCATGTTGTGGCCGCCCGCGCTCTTCGGGATGAAGACGACGTGCACGGTCGTCGGAGCCTTCGCGATCTGCCCGAGGGCCGCGCCCGCCTCGTAGCCGTCGCCCGGCTGACCGGACTGGTAGAGCGCGATCGCGGGCGGGGTGCGGGCCTCGCGCAGCAGCACGTAGGGGTTGTTGGCGCGGCGCAGGGCGGGGGTCTCGGAGGCCAGTGAGTTGCGCTCGCCGATCGGGTCGTTGTAGCCGGACATGCTGACCGCGGCCCGGTAGCGGTCGGGGTGGGCGACGGCCAGCTTCGTCGCGCAGTGCCCGCCCGCCGAGTAGCCGGCCGCCGCCCAGCCGGTCGGCGCGGGCTGGGCGCGGAAGTTGTCCATGACCATCTTCGGCACGTCGACGCTGAGCCAGGTGTCGGCGTTCACCGTGCCCGTGATGTTGGCGCAGCCGGTGTCCACCCCGGCCAGCAGGTTCATGCGCGGGGCGACCAGGATGAACGGCGCCACCCGGCCCTCGCGCATCAGCGGCCGCAGCTGCTTCACCGCGTGCAGCGACCCGAACCAGGCCTTGGCCGAGCCGGGGTAGCCCGACAGCAGCTCCACCACCGGGAATCTGTAGTGCCGGTAGGCGGGCTCGTGGTACTGCGGCGGCAGCCAGACGTAGACCTCGGCGTTCACGCCCGAGACCCGGCCCTTGAGCTGGGTGATCCGTACCCCGTCGGACGCGGGCATCCCGGGCCCCCGGGCCTCGGTGAACGTCTGCCGGACCTTGGGCAGCCGCTCCAGCGCTATCCCGCCGGTGCCGTCGGCGCCCAGGTTGGCGGCGTGCTGCACATGGTCGCCCGTGCCGAGCAGGTCGGCCCAGTTGTCGTAGAGGTTGTTCTGGTTGTTGACCAGGACGAAGACCAACGCGACGGCCGTGCCCTGGGCGAACAGCAGCATCAGCCCACGGCCGGCGGCCCGCACGATCCTGGGGCCCCGCAGGCGTGACCACAGCGCGAAGGGCAGGACCACGGCGACGAGCACCAGCACGATCAGGGTGTAGAGGAACGAACTCCCGGTGAGGCTCATGCCCCTACAGAGGGATACCGGGGGCTCCAGGTTGACGGGAGGATGCGGACACTTACCGAGAAATTTCCCGTTCCTCACCCAGACGGCGAGTGGAGGAAAGCTACCGCTTAGTAACAGGATGATGTACCGTTCACCCATGCCAGAAGCAGCTACCGTGCGCGCCACCATCGGCGACAGTGAGTTCGACCGGGACACCGCGGTCGTCCGCCGGGCCCCCGGGGTCTACGACATCGACCTCTCCGCGGGCTGGACCATCATCAGCGCCGTCAACGGCGGCTATCTGCTGGCCGTACTCGGCCGCGCCCTCGCCGACGCCCTGCCGCACGCCGACCCGTTCACGATCTCGGCGCACTACCTCACGGCCTCCCACCCCGGCCCCGCGGTCGTCCGCACCGACGTCGTCCGCACCGGCCGCACCCTCTCCACCGGCCAGGCCTCCCTCTTCCAGTACGACGACCAGGGCCGCGAGATCGAACGGATCCGCGTCCTCGCCTCCTACGGCGACCTGGACTCGCTGCCGGACGACGTCCGCACGACGGCGAAGCCGCCCGCGATGCCGCCCATGGACCAGTGCTTCGGCCCTGAGGACGGCCCCGCCCCGGTCGACGGCAGCTCCGCCATCACCGACCGCCTGATGCTCAAGCTCGACCCCTCCACCCTGGGCTGGGCCCTCGGCGCCCCCTCCGGCAAGGGCGAGATGCGCTCCTGGTTCGGCCTCGCCGACGGCCGCGACGCCGACCCCTTCTCGCTGCTCCTCGCGGTCGACGCGCTTCCGCCGACCGCCTTCGAGCTCGGCCTGAAGGGCTGGGTGCCCACGATCGAACTCACCGTCCACGTCCGCTGCCGCCCCGCCCCGGGCCCGCTCCGCGTCTCCATCACCACGCGCAACCTCGCCGGCGGCTTCCTGGAGGAGGACGCGGAGGTGTGGGACACGGAGGACCGTTTGGTGGCCCAGTCGAGGCAGCTGGCACGCGTGAGACTGGGCTGAGAAGAGCCCCCTCGGGGGCGCACCCCTCTAGCGTGACCCCGTGAAGTCCGACCGCCTCCTGTCGATCCTGCTGCTTCTACAGACCCGCGGCAGAATCACCGCCCCTGAACTGGCCGAGCGGCTGGAGGTCTCGGTACGCACCATTTACCGCGACATCGAGGCCCTCTCGACAGCCGGCGTCCCCGTCTACGCCGAGCGCGGGCGGTACGGGGGAATCGAACTGCTCGCCGGCTTCCGTACGGACGTCACCGGTCTCACCGCCGACGAGTCCCGCGCCCTGTTCATCCTGGCCGCCCAGGGCGCACACACGGCCCTCGGCCTGGACGCGGCCCTCGGCTCGGCCCTGCGCAAGGTGATGGCCGCGCTCCCGGCCCCGCACCGCCCGGCCGCCGAGGTGACGTCGCGCCGCATCCTGGTCGACGCCACGCGGTGGAAGGGCGGGCCCGGGAAGACGGTGGACCTGGACGTCCTCCAGGACGCCGTCTTCGCCGACCGGCGCCTCAGGCTCCGCTACCGGCACAGCGGCGAACCGGAGACGAGGACGTACACCGTCGACCCCTACGGCCTCGTCGCCAAGGCCGGTGTCTGGTACCTGGTCGCCGACCGGCGGGCGAGACCGCGGCTCTTCCGCGCCGACCGGATCCGGTCGGCCACCCTCCTCACGGACCCGGTGAAACGCCGCCCCGGCGTCGAACTCGCCGACGCCTGGGAAGTACTGCGCCGCCAGGTCGAGGAACGCCCCGGCGGACTCGACGTCACCGTCCGCGTCCGCCGCGACCGCCTCGACATGTTCCTGCGCATGAACGCCGCGTACCTCACCGAACTCCCCGAGGACGACGGCACCGACGCGTGGGTGACCGCGCGACTGTCGTACGGCTTCCTCCGCGAGACCCGCCAACTGCTCGCCTTCTCCGACCGCGTGGAGGTGATCGCGCCCCAGGAGGTGCGCGCGGAACTGGCCCGGGCGGCCGCCTCCGTCACGGAGCTGTACGGCTTTTAGGCGCGCTTTGCCGTGCGCACAGGTGAGGAACAGGCCGGTCCCGAAGAAGCCCTAAGGGGCGTTGGTTGAGTGCACGGCCTCAGGTTCTTTCTCATCCATCTTGGAGTTGTTCCTCATGAAGCGTGTGCGTCTCGTCCCCGCGGTGGTCCTGCTGGCGCTCTCACCCCTCGCCCTGGCGGCCTGCGGCTCGGGTGACTCCTCGTCGTCCCCGAACGGCGGCGGCTCCGGTCAGCAGCAGACCTGTCAGCAGCCGTCCGGGGCGCCGTCGGGCGCTCCCACCGGCAACGCGAGTGCCAAGCCGTCGGGTGCTCCCTCGGGCGCTCCGTCCGGTGCTCCTTCGGGCGCGCCGAGTGGTGCCCCCAGCGGGGGCCAGGGTGGTGGCCAGGGCGGCGGTCCCGGTGGCGGCTGTGGCGGTGCGGGCGGCGGCGCGGCCCCGAGTGGTGCCCCCGCCCCGCAGGCGACCAAGGGCTGACCCCTTCAGCCCAGTTCGTCCAGTTCAGTCCAGCCAGTGACGCCGGCCGATGCTGATCAGCCGCATCTGACGCTCCGCCACCTGCGCGACCCGCTCCCGCTCCTCCTCCGGGGCCTGAAGCGTCTCCAGGAACAGCGAGGCCGTGATCAGCATCTGGTCGACGTAGAGATTGGCGAGCATCAGCAGGTCGTCGTCGTTCCAGCCGGCCGACTCGGGGTCCTTGGCCAGCTCCGCCTTCACCTCCTCGCCGAACCGGGCCAGTTGGTCCCGTATCGCCTCCCGGACCGGCTCGACCCCGCCATGTCGTTCGCGGGCGATGAACCGGACATGTGCGGGGTACCCCTCCACATGGCGGGCGATCAACTCGATGGCGCGCGTGATGCGTTGGTTGCCGTTGTCCGCCGTGGACACCGTCGTCCGGATCATCGGGTGCAGGCTGCCCAGCGCCTCCTCGACCAGGGCCACGCCGAGGTCCGCGATGGAGCGGAAGTGCCGGTAGAAGGCCGTGGGGGCGACGCCGACGGCACGCGTGACCTCGCGCAGGCCGAGGCTGCTCAGGCTCTGCCCCTCCAGCAGTCCCAACGCCGCGTCCAGGAGCGACTGTCGGGTCTTCTGTTTCTGGGCCTGTCGGATGCCGAGGGTGTGACTCATGTCATCCAGTTAACAACTGTTCTCCGTAATTGAAAAGCCGTAGGGCGCGCTAGACTCTGGAGTCAGTGAACAAGTGTTACTACAACTGTTCACCCAACCGTAACGAGAGCCATCTCGTCGACATGTTCGGAGGGGGATCCGTCCCATGCTGTTCCTCGTCGCCGCACTCATGCTGCTCGGTGTCGTCCTGGGCACCGTCGCCCACGCGCCGCTCACCTTCACCGTCGTCGCCGCCGCGGTCATCGCCGCCTGGCTCGGCGTCTTCGCGATCCGCGAGCGCCTCGGCCGCCGTCGCGGCCCGTCCACCAACTGACCGCCCGTCGTCCGGCTCGTCCCCCTCGCGACTTCCAGGAGCTGATCCGTCATGCAACTCACCGCCCCGGCCACCCGCCGCAACGCCCCCGCCAACCCCACCCGCGACGCCGACGGCATGGCCGTCGCCTCCTTCATCCTCGGCCTCTTGGGTCTCCTGGTCCTCAACATCTTCCTCGGCCCCGTCGCCATCGTCCTGGCCTCCGTCGCCCTGTGGCGCGGCACGGCCCGCAAGGGCCGCGCCTACCTGGGCCTGGGCCTCGGCATCGCGGACCTGGTGGTCCTGGTGACGTTCATGCAGATGGACAGCACGGTGTCCTGGGGGCTCTAGAGGCACCCGCACCGGGCGCGGCCCGTCGGCCAAGGCGTACGGCGGCCGAAGCCACCCCGCGGACGGCCCGTAGAATCGGCGTCACCATGGCATACCTCGACCACGCCGCGACCACCCCGATGCTCCCCGAGGCAGTCGAGGCACTCACCGCGCACCTGAGCACCACCGGCAACGCCTCCTCCCTCCACGCGTCCGGCCGCGCGGCCCGCCGCACGGTCGAGGAATCCCGCGAGACCCTCGCGGAGGCGCTCGGCGCCCGCCCCAGCGAGGTCGTGTTCACCTCCGGCGGCACCGAGGCCGACAACCTCGCCGTCAAGGGCCTGTACTGGTCCCGCCGCGACGCCGACCCGGCCCGCACCCGGGTCCTCGCCAGCCCCGTCGAGCACCACGCCGTCCTGGACGCCGTCCACTGGCTGGGTGAACACGAGGGCGCCACGGTCGAGTACCTCCCCGTCGACCGGTACGGCCGAGTCCACCCCGAGGCACTGCGCGAGGCCATCGCCCGCAACCCCGACGACGTGGCCCTGGCCACCGTCATGTGGGCGAACAACGAGATCGGCACGGTCCTGCCGGTCCGCGAACTCGCCGCCACCGCCGCCGAGTTCGGTGTCCCGCTGCACGCCGACGCCGTCCAGGCCTTCGGCCAGATCCCCGTCGACTTCGCCGACTCCGGCCTCGCCGCGATGACCGTCTCCGGCCACAAGATCGGCGGCCCCTACGGCATCGGCGCCCTCCTCCTGGGCCGCGAGCACACCCCCGTCCCCGTCCTGCACGGCGGCGGCCAGGAACGGCACGTCCGCTCCGGAACCCTCGACATCCCCGCGATCGCCTCCTTCGCCGTCGCCGGCCGGCTGGCCGCCGAGCAGCGCGAGTGGTTCGCCCGGGAGATCGGCGCCCTGCGCGACGCCCTGATCGAGGCGGTCCGTACGGCGGTCCCCGACGCCATCCTCGGCGGCGACCCGGTCGACCGCCTCCCCGCCAACGCCCACTTCACCTTCCCCGGCTGCGAGGGCGACTCCCTGCTCCTCCTCCTGGACGCCCAGGGCATCGAGTGCTCCACCGGCTCCGCCTGCACGGCCGGCGTCGCCCAGCCCAGCCACGTCCTGCTGGCCACCGGCACCGACCCGGACCTGGCCCGCGGCACCCTCCGCTTCTCCCTCGGCCACACCTCCACCGAGGCCGACGTCGAAGCCGTCGCGAAGGCCATCGGCCCGGCGGTGGAACGGGCGCGGGCGGCGGGCCTGACGTAAGGGCCGCTACGCAGCGCAGGAACCCTGCGGAGCGCAGGACCCCGGGGCGTGCGCGACTCGATGCGCACGCCCTTGCCGATGTCCGGACAACGGCGGACACTCCGGACGTGAACACCGTCACCCAGGGCTTCGCCCTACTCGCGGCCCTGATCCACCTCGTCGTGGGCACGCTGGAGCGCTTCTTCTACGGCCGCCCGGCCATCCGCGTCTTCCTGACCACCTCGCCCGCCGACGCCCCCGAGGTGACGCTGTGGCGCTCGGGCGTCGCCGTCTACAACATCCTGCTCGGCCTGGGCCTGATCGCCGGCGTCGTCGCCCTGCACACCGGGGACGCCGCCGTCGGCCGTACGCTGACCGTCTGCTTCTGCGCGTTCCTCGTGGTGTCCGCGGTGGTGTTCCTCGTCTCCTTCCCCCGGCTGTGGAGGGGAGCGCTCGGCCAGGGACTCGCGCCCGCCGTCGCTCTCGTCGCGGCCGTGTTCTGACCGGTCAGGTCCGGGAGGCCGCCACCGCCGTACGGGCCTGTGTGACGAGCTTCATGTACCGGTCCCAGTCCCAGTGCTCGCCCGGGTCGGTGTGGTCGGTGCCCGGTACCTCGACATGGCCGAGGATGTGCTCGCGGTCGACCGGGATGTCGTAGCGGGCGCAGACGCGGGCCGTGAGGCGGGCCGAGGCCTCGTACATCTCGTCCGTGAAGTCCTCGGGGCGGTCGACGAAGCCCTCGTGCTCGATGCCGACACTGCGTTCGTTGTAGTCGCGGTTGCCCGCGTGGTACGCCACGTCCAGTTCGCGGATCATCTGCGTGACGTGCCCGTCCTTGCGGACGATGTAGTGCGCGGCCGCGCCGTGTCCCGGGTCCTGGAAGACCTTGACCGCGCTGTCGAAGCTGCCCTGGGTGACATGGATGATCACCATGTCTATGCCGTAGTCGTCGGGGCGGTCCGCGAGCCGCCAGTTCGCGTCGGACGCGGCCACCCAGCGCGCACCGGCGTAGTCGACCTCGCCCTCCTTGCGCGGCTTGCGCACGCCGGGCGCGCGGTACCACAGCCGCGCCAGCTCGTCCCGGGCCAGCACGGCCGAGCCCACCGCGGCGGCCGTCCCGCCGATCAGCAGGGCCCGCCGCCCGATCCGCCGGTCGGCGTCCTTGTCCTTGGCTCGTCTCGCGCCCATGTGATCCTGAACGGATACTCGTGGGCTCCGGTTCCCGAGCGCCCTTACCCTTGAAGGGTTATGACTGACACCACGCAGCCCACCCGTCCTCTTCGCGTCCTCGCCGCCATGTCCGGCGGGGTCGATTCCGCCGTCGCCGCCGCCCGCGCGGCCGAGGCGGGACACGACGTGACCGGCGTCCACCTCGCCCTCTCGGCGAACCCGCAATCCTTCCGCACGGGCGCGCGTGGCTGTTGCACCATCGAGGACTCCCGCGACGCCCGCCGCGCCGCCGACGTCATCGGCATCCCGTTCTACGTCTGGGACCTCGCCGACCGCTTCCGCGAGGACGTGGTCGAGGACTTCGTCGCCGAGTACGAGGCCGGCCGCACCCCCAACCCCTGTCTGCGCTGCAACGAGAAGATCAAGTTCGCCGCCCTGCTCGACAAGGCCCTCGCCCTCGGCTTCGACGCGGTCTGCACGGGCCACTACGCCCAGGTGATCGTCCGCGAGGACGGCTCCCGCGAACTGCACCGCGCCTCCGACATGGCGAAGGACCAGTCGTACGTCCTCGGCGTGCTCGACGAGAAGCAGCTGGCGCACGCCCTCTTCCCGCTGGGCGACACGGTGACGACCAAGGACGAGATCCGCGCGGAGGCCGAGCGCCGGGGCCTGGCGGTCGCCAAGAAGCCCGACTCGCACGACATCTGCTTCATCGCCGACGGCGACACCCAGGGCTTCCTGGCACACCGTCTGGGCAAGGCCGAGGGCGACATCGTCGACGAGTCCGGAGCGAAGGTCGGCACCCACGAGGGCGCGTACGGCTTCACCATCGGCCAGCGCAAGGGACTGCGCATCGGCACCCCGGCCGCCGACGGCAAGCCGCGCTACGTCCTCGACATCTCCCCGGTCGACAACACCGTCACGGTCGGCCCGGTCGCCGCCCTGGACGTCAACGGCCTCACGGCGATCAGGCCGCGCTGGTGCGGAGCCGCCCCGAGCGGCCCCGGCACCTACACCGCCCAGCTCCGCGCCCACGGCGACGAGACCGAGGTCACCGCCGAACTGGTCGACGGTGAACTCCGGGTCTCCTTCACCGAGCCGGTCCGCGGCGTGGCCCCGGGCCAGGCCGTCGTGCTCTACGACGGCACGCGCGTCGTCGGCTCGGCGACCATCGCGACCACGGTGCGGGCGACGGCCGACGTGGGCTGAGCCGCCCCGGCCGCGCTGCGGTCTCAGCCCACCTCCTCCACGTCGTAGAAGCAGAGGTGGTCCTTGATCTCGGCGACGTCCGGCTTGGGCTCGGGGTACGCCCAGACCAGGTCCGCCGCGTCCGGCAGCGACCAGTAGGAGGCCGTGCCCTTGAACGGGCAGTAGGTGTGCGTCTCGGAGGGGGTCAGCAGGTCGAGGCGTACGTCCTCGGCGGGGATGTAGTAGCGCACCGGACACCCCGTCTCCCGCAGGAGGAGGGGCCGTTCGCTCTCCGCCAGCACCTGGTCGCCGTGGACGACCCGAATGCGTCGTGTGCCCTGCTCGATCGTGATCGTGTGTCCGTCAGCCATATCCGAAAAGCGCTCGCGGGCCCCCGGTTCTTCCCGCGTACGGTGACCTCATGCGAATCTGCGTCTTCCTCTCGGCCGCCGACCTCGACGAGCGATACACGCGCCCCGCGCGCGAGTTCGCGGAACTGCTGGGCAAGGGCGGCCACACGCTCGTGTGGGGCGGCTCGGACGTCGGACTGATGAAGGTGGTCGCCGACGGTGTCCAGGAGGCGGGCGGACGGCTGGTAGGTGTCTCGGTGGAGTTCCTGGCGGCCAAGGCACGTTCGGGCGTCGACGAGATGGTGATCGCCCGTGACCTCGCCGAACGCAAGAAGCTGCTCCTGGAGAAGGCCGACGCCGTGGTCGTCATGGTGGGCGGCACCGGCACCCTCGACGAGGCGACCGAGATCCTGGAGCTGAAGAAGCACGGCCACACCGACAAGCCGGTGGTCCTGCTGAACACCGCGGGCTTCTACGACGGGCTGAAGGAACAGTTCCGCCGCATGGAGTCGGAGGGCTTCCTGCCCCGCCCGCTGACCGACCTGGTGTTCTTCGCCGAGGAAGCGGTGGGCGCGCTGGCCTACCTGGAGGAGAGCCAGGGCATCGAGTAGGGCATCGAGTACCGCGCCGGGGGACACCGGTGTGATGCGAGCATGGCGGCATGGCTACTCATGTGATCACCGGAGCGGGTTCCGGCATCGGCGCGGCGGTCGCCCGCCGTCTGCACGCGCGCGGGGACGAACTCGTCCTCCACGCGCGCGACGCGGGCCGCGCGAAGGAGCTGGCGGCACAGTTCCCGGGCGCGCGGACCCTGGTGGGCGACCTGGCCGACCCCGACAAGCTGAGCTGGGCCTTCTCCCACCAGACGCTTCCCGACCGGGTCGACTCCCTGCTCCACATCGCGGGTGTGGTGGACCTGGGGCCGATCGGCGACCTGACCCCGAAGTCCTGGCGCCACCAGCTCAACGTCAACCTGATCTCCCCGGCCGAGCTGACCCGTCACTTCCTGCCCCAACTCCGCAGCGCCCGCGGCCACGTGGTCTTCGTCAACTCGGGCGCCGGTCTGAACGCCCACGCCGACTGGTCCGCCTACGCGGCCTCCAAGCACGGCCTGAAGGCCCTGGCCGACTCCCTGCGCCACGAGGAGCACGGCAACGGCGTCCGCGTCACCTCGGTGTACCCCGGCCGCACGGCCAGCCCCATGCAGGCCAAGGTCCACCAGCAGGAGGGCAAGGAGTACGACGCCTCCCGGTGGATCGACCCCGAGTCGGTCGCCACGACGATCCTCCTCGCCCTCGACCTCCCCCGGGACGCGGAGATCAACGACCTGACGGTCCGTCCGGGCAACTGACCAAGCTTTCCTCGCCCCCGCCGCCCCTACCCGCCCCATCCCTGGGGGCTGCGCCCCCAGACCCCCCTGTCGGCCCTGAAGGGGCCTCGTCCTCAAACGCCGGACGGGCTGAAAAATCCAGCCCCTCCGGCGTTTGAGGAGCGGGGTCTGGGGCGGAGCCCCAGAAGGATGGGACGGGTAGGGGCGGCGGGGGCGAGAACTAGGCTTGGCGTGTGAACGCGAATCCCAGCTTCGGCCCGGCCACCGGCATCGGCTCTCTCCCCGGAGGCGACGCCGGGGAAGCCGTCAAGACCTCCACCGGCTCCTTCGAGGACTTCCCGTTCCTGCCCGAGCTCCCCGCGAGAGGCCCCGGCGCCGACATGATCGGCCGCACCGCGGGCATGCTCGTCGACCTGTACGCCCGCGTGGAGCCCAGCGGCTGGCGCATCGGCGACCGCCCGGGGAGGGACACGAAGCGGGCACGGTCATGGCTGGGCGAGGACCTCGACGCGCTGGAGGAGTACACGCAGGGATACGAGGGCCCGCTGAAGGTACAGGCGGTCGGCCCCTGGACCCTGGCCGCCGCACTGGAGCTGAGGAACGGAGAGGTCGCCCTCTCCGACCCCGGCGCCACCCGGGACCTGGCCGCCTCGCTCGCCGAGGGACTGCGCCTGCACCTGGAGGAGGTCGGGCGCCGCGCCCCCGGCGCCCGGATCGTCCTCCAGCTCGACGAACCGTCCCTCATCGCCGTACTGAGGGGCCATGTGAAGACCGCGAGCGGCTACCGCACCCACCGCGCCGTCGACCGCCAACTCATCGAGGCCACCCTCCGCGACGTCATCGGGGTTCACGGGGACGGCCCCGTCGTGGTCCACTCGTGCGCACCGGACGTCCCGTTCGCCCTGCTGCGCCGGGCGGGCGCGGCGGCGATCTCCTTCGACTTCTCGCTCCTCACCGAGCGTGACGAGGACGCGATCGGCGAGGCGGTGGAAGGGGGGACCCGGCTCTTCGTCGGTGTCGTACCGGGCACGGACAGCCGATTGTCAGACCCTGCCGGTAGCGTCATGGGTGTCAGGACGCTGTGGCGCAGGCTGGGGCTGCATCCGGGGCTTCTCGCGGAGGCGGTCACGGTCACTCCGTCGTGCGGACTCGCGGGGGCTTCCCCCGCGTACGCACGCGAGGCCCTCGCCCACTGCGTCCGGGCGGCGAGATCCCTCGCGGACAACCCTGAGTAACGGGAGGACAACACGGTGGCCGGCGACAAGCAAGCGGAGACGACGGTGCCCGCCGAGGTGCGGGAGCAGCACGCGAAGCTCGCTGAGCAGATCGAGGAGCACCGCTTCCGGTACTACGTGAACGACGCTCCGGTCGTCAGCGACGCGGAGTTCGACAAGCTCCTGCGCACCCTGGAGGCGCTGGAGGAGGAGCACCCGGAGCTGCGCACCCCGGACTCGCCGACCCAGAAGGTCGCGGGTGCCTACGAGACGGAGTTCACGGCCGTCCAGCACCGCTCCCGCATGCTCTCCCTCGACAACGCCTTCAGCGACGAGGAACTCGCCGCCTGGGCCGAGCGCGTGGCCAAGGACGTCGGTGCGCCCGACTACCACCTGCTGTGCGAGCTCAAGGTCGACGGCCTCGCCGTCAACCTCACCTACGAGCACGGCCGCCTCACCCGCGCGGCGACCCGCGGCGACGGCCGCACCGGCGAGGACATCACGCCCAACGTCCGCACGATCGCCGAGATCCCGGACCGCCTGAAGGGCGACACCGTCCCGGACCTCGTGGAGATCCGCGGCGAGGTCTACTTCCCGATGGAGAAGTTCCAGGAGCTCAACGCCCGCCTGGTCGAGGCCGGCGACAAGCCCTTCGCCAACCCGCGCAACGCGGCGGCCGGTTCGCTGCGCCAGAAGGACCCGCGCGTCACCGCCACCCGCCCCCTGCACATGGTCGTCCACGGCATCGGAGCCCTGGAGGGCTTCGACGGCATGACCCGCCTCTCCCAGGGCTACGACCTCCTCAAGACCTGGGGCCTGCCGACCTCCACGCACGCCAAGGTGGTCGAAGGCCTCGACGGCGTGCGGGAGTTCATCGCGTACTACGGCGAGAACCGCCACTCCGTGGAGCACGAGATCGACGGAGTGGTCGTCAAGCTGGACGAGATCCCGCTCCAGGGCCGCCTCGGCTCCACCTCGCGCGCCCCGCGCTGGGCGATCGCCTACAAGTACGCGCCGGAGGAGGTGAACACCAAGCTCATCAACATCCGCGTGGGAGTGGGCCGTACGGGCCGCGTCACGCCGTACGCCCAGGTGGAGCCCGTCACCGTCGCGGGCTCGGAGGTCGAGTTCGCCACCCTGCACAACCAGGACGTAGTGAAGCTGAAGGGCGTCCTCATCGGCGACACCGTGGTGCTGCGCAAGGCCGGTGACGTCATCCCGGAGATCCTCGGACCGGTCGTGGACCTGCGCGACGGCAGCGAGCGCGAGTTCGTGATGCCGTCCGAGTGCCCCGAGTGCGGGAGCGCGCTGCGGCCGATGAAGGAGGGCGACGTCGACCTGCGCTGCCCGAACGCCCGCACCTGCCCCGCCCAGCTACGTGAACGCCTGTTCTATCTCGCGGGCCGCAAGTCGCTGGACATCGAGCACTTCGGCTATGTCGCCGCCGCGGCCCTCACCCGGCCGCTGGAGCCCGCAGAGCCGCCCCTCACCGACGAGGGCGACCTGTTCGACCTCACCATCGAGCAGCTGCTGCCCATCAAGGCGTACGTCCTCGACCAGGACAGCGGACTGCCCAAGCGTGACCCGAAGACCGGCGAGGAGAAGATCGCCACCGTCTTCGCCAACCAGCAGGGCGAGGCCAAGAAGAACGCGCTCGCCATGCTGGAGAACATCGCGGCCGCGAAGGAGCGCCCGCTGGCCCGGGTCCTGACCGGCCTGTCGATCCGTCATGTCGGCCCGGTCGCCGCCGAGGCGCTGGCGCGTGAGTTCCGCTCGGTCGACCGCATCGAGCAGGCGGAAGAGGCGGAGCTGGCGGCCACCGACGGCGTCGGCCCGATCATCGCGAAATCACTCAAAGAGTGGTTCTCCGAGGAGTGGCACCAGGAGATCCTCCGCAAATGGAAGGCCGCCGGTGTCCGCATGGAGGAGGAGGGCTCCGGCGAGGACGAGGGCCCGCGTCCCCTGGAAGGCCTCACCGTCGTAGTGACCGGCACACTCGAGCGCTTCACCCGGGACGGCGCCAAGGAGGCGTTGCAAACTCGTGGCGCCAAAGTGACCGGTTCTGTTTCGAAGAAGACGTCTTTCGTCGTTGTGGGTGACAATCCAGGTTCGAAGTACGACAAGGCGATGCAGCTGAAGGTGCCGGTCCTCAACGAGGACGGCTTCACCGTCCTGCTGGAACAGGGGCCGGAGGCGGCCGCCGAAGTCGCGCTTCCGGCAGAGGAGTAACGAGGAGTAGCGGTTGAAGGCCACCCGTTCGGCGCATACCAGATGCATACGGGTGGCCGGGTCGCATTCGGGCAACCGTCGTCGACCGGTGCCCGTGGAAGCCTTCTGCGGCCTACTGTTGAGGTGTGCGCCTGCCGTGCCCAGCTGCGGCAGGGGCATCCCTTTGCTCGCGAAGCGTCTTCGGGAGCAGCGGGAAGGGATTTCCAACGCGGCGCCGTTGAAGGTTGTTGTCGGGCACCGGGCCGCGTGGCGTGGGCACCGCCGGCTGTGAGAGGGACGGGAATGGAACCGAGCGAGAGCGCCGCCCCGGACTCACGGCTGCGCCGGCTGGCCGGCGCATGGCGGGCGGGTCTGCGGGCCGCGCGGCCGGCACGGCGTCCGGGCGCGGAGGGGCACGCCACCGGGCAGCGCGCCACCGGCCAGTACGCCTCCGGCAGCCCGTATGTCGCCGGACCCTACACGCAGACCGAGAACCACGACTCCCCCCAGCTCACCGCCGCCCTCGGCCCGGGCAGGTCCGGCGCCGAAACGGAACGCCACCTGTCCTGGCCCGCGCTGCCCGCCGCGATCGTCGCGGCGGCCGCCTTCGTGCTGGGCGCCGGGTTCTACCGCGCCTTCACCGGCGGCCACGCGCTCTTCCCGTCCGCCACCGTGGGCTGGTCCCTGGCCGTGCTGACCGGCATCATCGTCGGCCATCTGGTCGCCCTCGGCCGCTCCCGCTGGTGGGGCGGCACCGGCTCCGGCGCCGCCCTCACCCTCGCCGTCCTGCTGCTCTACGGCTGGGTGTCCGCCGGCCTGGTCAGCCTCACCGTCGTCCTGCTGGTCGGCGTGGCCCGCCGCCACCGCTGGCGCCAGGGCGTCCTGCACGG
Source organism: Streptomyces lincolnensis (assembly GCF_001685355.1). Lineage (GTDB taxonomy): Bacteria > Actinomycetota > Actinomycetes > Streptomycetales > Streptomycetaceae > Streptomyces > Streptomyces lincolnensis. Next base: position 7,052,875 of record NZ_CP016438.1, read on the forward strand.
CGCGGTCGACATCCTCGGCATCGCCGCCGGAGCCCTGCTGCTGGCCCTGTTCGGCCGGGTGCCGTCCGTCGAGCACCCCTGGAACCCCGACACCTGGACCTTCTACACCGCCCCCGAAGTGGTGCTGGTCGCGGTCGCCTACCTCGCCGTCACCCGCACGCTGGGCTGGTATCTGCACGCCCCGCGCTCCGGCGGACTGCCCACCGTCGCCCGCACCGCCCTGATCAGACAGGGCCTGGTCGCGGCCGCACTGCTCGGCATCGCCCCGCTGGTCTGCGTGGTCGCCACCGCCAAGCCCGTCCTGCTGCCGCTGTTCGCCATCCCCCTCATCGCCCTCGACTCCACCCTCTGGATAGCCCGGGCCCGGGCGGAGGAGCAGCTGCGCGATCCGCTGACCGGGCTCCCCAACCGTCAGTGGCTGCTGGAGCGCATCTGGACGGCCCTCGACGACGCCGAACGCATCGACGCCCGCGCCGCCCTGATGCTCATCGACCTCGACCGCTTCCGCTCGGTCAACGACACGCTGGGACACCTCGCCGGTGACCGGCTGCTCCTCCAGATAGCCGACCGGCTCCGACTGGCGCTGCCGCGCGGCGCCGAGGCGGCCCGGCTCGGCGGCGACGAGTTCGCCGTGTTACTGCCGGTCGCCGACTCCACCACCTCCGCGACCCGGGTCGCCCGGGGCCTGGTCGCCGCCCTCAGCTCCCCGCTCGACCTCGACGGCCTCACCCTCGTCCTGGAGGCCAGCGCCGGGGTCGCCGTCTTCCCCGACCACGCCCTCGACGCCGAGGGGCTGCTGCGCCGGGCGGACGTGGCGATGTACCAGGCGAAGCGCGACCGCACCGGCGTCGAGGTCTACGAGTCCAAGCGGGACTCCAACACCCCGGACCGCCTCGGCCTCCTCGGCGATCTGCGCCGGGCCCTGGACCGGCACGAGGTCCAGCTGCACTACCAGCCCAAGGTCCGCTTCGACGGACAGGTGGCCGGCCTCGAAGCCCTGGTCCGCTGGGTGCATCCCGAGCGCGGGAGGGTTCCCCCGGACGAGTTCATCGCCATCGCTGAGTCCTCCGGCCTGATGCCCCACCTCACCGAGTACGTCCTGGAGACGGCCCTCGGCCAGGTCGCCGAGTGGCGCGCCCAGGGCCTGTACGTCCCGGTCGCGGTCAACGTCTCCCCGCGCGACGTCCACACCCCCGGCTTCGCCGGCTCGGTGGCCGCGCGTCTCGCCCGCCACGGTGTCCCGGCGGGCGCGCTCCAGCTGGAGATCACCGAGCACGTCCTCCTGGAGGACCCGCAGCGCGCCGCCGACACCCTCGCCGCGCTCACCGCCCACGGCGTGAAGATGTCCCTGGACGACTTCGGCACGGGCTACTCCTCGCTGGTGCATCTGCGGCGCCTGCCCGTGAGTGAACTGAAGATCGACCGCTCCTTCGTGGCGCGGCTCGCGATCGACAACGAGGACGCCGAGATCGTCCGCTGCACGGTCGACCTCGCCCACTCCCTCGGCCTCCTCGTGGTCGCCGAGGGCGTCGAGGACGACGAAACCTGGGAACGCCTGCGAGACCTGGGCTGCGACGCGGTACAGGGCTGGCTGGTCGCGGCCGCGATGCCCCCGGAGGAGACCACGGCCTGGCTGCGGGCCCGGGGCTCGCGCGGCTGGCAACGCCCGAGGGCGGCCCTGCCGGCAGCCGCGGCCGACGAGTAGCCCTTTTTCCTCGCCCCCGCCGCCCCTACCCGTCCCATCCCTGGGGGCTGCGCCCCCAGACCCCCGCTTCGGCCCTGAAGGGGCCTCGTCCTCAAACGCCGGACGGGCTGAAAATCCAGCCCCTCCGGCGTTTGAGGAGCGGGGTCCGGGGCGGAGCCCCAGAAGGATGGGACGGGTAGGGGCGGCGGGGGCGAAGAAACCGTTGCACGGGCAGGGTGCGCTGACCCATAGGATTGGCCCCCAACCACAACACGCACTCACCCCAGAGGATCGCTGCATGCCTGGCATCACGCGCGAGGAGGTCGCCCACCTCGCCCGGCTGGCGCGTCTGGAGCTGAAGCCCGAAGAGCTAGAGCACTTCGCGGGACAGCTGGACGACATCATCGGCGCGGTCGCACGCGTCAGTGAGGTCGCCGACCAAGACGTACCGCCGACCTCGCACCCGCTCCCGCTGACGAACGTCATGCGGGCGGACGAGGTCCGTCCGTCGCTCACCCCCGAGCAGGCGCTCTCCGGCGCCCCGGCCCAGGAGCAGCAGCGTTTCAAGGTGCCGCAGATCCTGGGGGAGGACTAGAAGTCATGACGGACCACGTCACCATCATCAAGCTCACGGCCGCCGAGACCGCCGCCAGGATCGCCTCCGGCGAGCTGACCGCGGTCCAGGTCACCGAGGCCCATCTCGCCCGGATCGAGGCCGTCGACGAGAAGGTGCACGCCTTCCTGCACGTCGACCGTGAGGGCGCCCTCGCCCAGGCCCGTGCCGTCGACGACAAGCGCGCCCGGGGCGAGAAGCTCGGCCCGCTGGCCGGAGTCCCCCTCGCGCTGAAGGACATCTTCACCACCGAGGGCATCCCGACGACCGTCGGTTCGAAGATCCTGGAGGGCTGGATCCCGCCGTACGACGCGACGGTCACCCAGCGCCTGAAGGCCGCCGACGTCGTCATCCTCGGCAAGACCAACATGGACGAGTTCGCCATGGGGTCCTCCACCGAGAACAGCGCCTACGGCCCGACCGGCAACCCCTGGGACCTCACCAGGATCCCCGGCGGCTCCGGCGGCGGCTCCTCGGCCGCGCTGGCCGCGTACATGGCCCCCCTCGCCATCGGCACCGACACCGGCGGTTCCATCCGCCAGCCGGCCGCCGTCACCGGCACGGTGGGCGTGAAGCCGACCTACGGAGGGGTCTCCCGCTACGGCATGGTCGCCTTCTCCTCCTCCCTCGACCAGGGGGGCCCCTGCGCCCGTACGGTCCTGGACGCGGCGCTGCTGCACGAGGTCATCGCCGGGCACGACCCGCTCGACTCCACCTCGATCGACGCCCCGGTCCCGCCGGTCGTCGAGGCCGCCCGCAACGGCAGCGTCGAGGGCATGCGCGTCGGCGTGGTCAAGCAGTTCCGCGGCGAGGGCTACCAGGCCGGCGTCATCCAGCGGTTCGACGAGTCCGTCGCCCTCCTCAAGGAACTGGGCGCGGAGATCGTCGAGCTGGACTGCCCGTCCTTCGACCTGGCGCTGTCGGCGTACTACCTCATCGCCCCGTCCGAGTGCTCCTCCAACCTCGCCCGTTTCGACGGCCTGCGCTACGGCCTGCGGACCGGCGACGACGGCACGCACTCCGCCGAGGAGGTCACCTCCCTGACCCGCGAGGCCGGCTTCGGCCCCGAGGTCAAGCGCCGCATCATGCTCGGCACCTACGCCCTGAGCTCCGGCTACTACGACGCGTACTACGGCAGCGCCCAGAAGGTCCGTACGCTCATCACCCGTGACTTCGAGAAGGCCTTCGAGCAGGTCGACGTGATCGTCTCCCCGACGACGCCGACCACCGCCTTCCCGATCGGCGAGCGTGCCGACGACCCGATGGCGATGTACCTCGCGGACCTGTGCACCATCCCGACGAACCTCGCGGGCAACGCGGCCATGTCGCTGCCCTGCGGTCTCGCCCCGGAGGACAACCTCCCGGTCGGTCTCCAGATCATCGCCCCGGCGCTGAAGGACGACCGTCTTTACAAGGTGGGCGCCGCCGTCGAGGCCGCGTTCGTGGAAAAGTGGGGCCACCCGCTGATCGAGGAGGCTCCGTCGCTGTGACCAAGGCACTGTCGAAGGCCAAGGACTTCCAGAAGTCCAAGTCCGGTACGTACGTGTCCATCGCCACCACCGCCTTCGGCGCGTGGGGCATCGCCAAGCGGATCAAGAAGGCCCGCGTCGAGCAGGACACGCTGCGTCTGATCGACGCGTCGGTGGCCGCCGTCGGCATCGTCACCGGCCTCGCCATCCTGTACCGCGAACTGAAGCGGCTGGGCGACGACGACGTCCTGCTGGGCTGAGAGGGAAGTTTCACCGTGACCACCACGACCGACCTGGTGTCGTACGAGGACGCGCTGGCGTCGTACGACCCCGTCATGGGCCTTGAGGTCCATGTCGAACTCGGCACCAAGACCAAGATGTTCTGCGGCTGTTCGACCGAGCTCGGTCAGGACGCCAACACGCAGACCTGCCCGGTCTGCCTCGGCCTGCCCGGCGCGCTCCCGGTCGTCAACGCGACCGGCGTCGAGTCCGCGATCAGGATCGGTCTCGCGCTGAACTGCGAGATCGCCGAGTGGTGCCGCTTCGCCCGGAAGAACTACTTCTATCCGGACATGCCGAAGAACTTCCAGACCTCCCAGTACGACGAGCCGATCGCCTTCAACGGCTACCTCGACGTGCAGCTGGAGGACGGCGAGACCTTCCGCGTGGAGATCGAGCGCGCCCACATGGAGGAGGACACCGGCAAGTCCATGCACGTCGGTGGCGCGACGGGCCGTATCCACGGCGCCTCGCACTCGCTGCTGGACTACAACCGTGCCGGCATCCCGCTCATCGAGATCGTCACCAAGCCGATCGAGGGCGCCGGCGAGCGTGCTCCCGAGGTGGCCAAGGCGTACGTCCGTGAGCTGCGCGAGGTCATCAAGGCGCTCGGTGTGTCGGAAGCCCGTATGGAGATGGGCCAGATGCGCTGCGACGTGAACCTGTCGCTGCGCCCGCACGGCCGGGAGAAGTTCGGCACGCGGTCCGAGACGAAGAACGTCAACTCGCTGCGGTCCGTGGAGCGTGCGGCCCGCTTCGAGATCCAGCGGCACGCCGCCGTCCTGAACGGCGGCGGGACGATCATCCAGGAGACCCGGCACTTCCACGAGGACACGGGGTCGACGACCTCGGGCCGCGTGAAGGAGGAGGCCGAGGACTACCGGTACTTCCCCGAGCCGGACCTCGTTCCGGTGGCCCCCACGCGCGAGTGGGTCGAGGAGATCCGGGCGGCGCTTCCCGAGCTGCCGCTGGTCCGCCGCAACCGGCTCGTCGCCGAGTGGGGCATCACGGCCCTCGACATGCAGGCGATCCTCAACGCCGGCGCCCTGGACCCGATCGTCGCCACGATCGACGCCGGTGCCGACTCGGCCTCCGCCCGCAAGTGGTGGATGGGCGAACTGGCGCGCAGCGCCAACGAGTCGGGCAAGGCGCTCGACGAGCTGGCCATCACGCCGGAGCAGGTCGCCCGGGTCACCGAGCTGGTCGCCAAGGGGGACCTGAACGACAAGCTGGCCCGTCAGGTCATCGAAGGCGTCCTCGCGGGCGAAGGCACCCCGGACGAGGTCGTCGACAAGCGCGGTCTGAAGGTCGTCTCCGACGAGGGTGCGCTGACCACCGCCGTCGAGGAGGCCATCGCCGGCAACCCGGGCATCGCCGACAAGATCCGCGGCGGCAAGGTGGCCGCGGCCGGTGCCCTGGTCGGCGCGGTCATGAAGGCCACGCGCGGCCAGGCGGACGCGGCCCGCGTCAAGGAGCTGATCCTTCAGCAGCTGGGCGTCAGCGAGGGCTGAGCGGCTGTGCGGTACGGCCCCGGAGACCAGGTCTCCGGGGCCGTACCGTCACGTGTGGCAGGTCACTTACGGCGTCCCACGATCCGGGCGAAGCCGAGCACGTGGTCCACGTCGGCGTGCATCAGGTCGACCGACCAGCGGGCCATGTCCGCCATGAACTCGCTGGTGCTCTCCTCGGCGCACACCTCGCTCCACAGCAGCCAGTCGCGCCAGCCGTCCTGGAGCCAGTCGGCCGTCTCCACCTCGACGGTGCCGCCGCGCGTCCACAGCCGCCGCCACCAGGCGGGGGAGTGGAACGCCCAGAAGCCCGGGTCCTTCTCCCAGTACTCCTTCAGGTGCGCCGGCGGTTCGTCGCCCTGCGGCTCCTCGCGCAGCGCGGGGACGACGACCCCGATCCGTCCGCCCGGCTTCAACAGCCGGGTCAGCGTGGGCAGATAGAGGTCGTCGGTGCCGAAGTACTGGTAGGCGTCGACGGAGACGATCGCGTCGAAGGTGCCTTCGCCGAACGGCAGGTCGTGCGCCTCGGCGAACACGGGCAGCACCCGGTCGGCGACACCCGCCTCGGCGATGCGCGGGGCGTTCTCGTCGGGCTTGACCCACAGGTCGGCGGCGACGACCTGGACGTCGTACTCCTTGGCGAGGAACACGGACGTCATGGCGCGGCCGCAGCCGAGGTCGAGGACGCGGGCGCCGGGGCGCAGCGCGTCGAGACCGAGGGCGGGGGCCAGCCACTCCAGCAGCCACAGGGCGTTCGGGCCCATCTGGTTGTCGATCATCCAGCGGGCGTCGTAGCCGTTGCTGCGGGGCCGGCGGGGGTCGGCCAGACGGCTAGTGAGGTCGTGCGAGGTCCTCGTGATGTCGGACATCGGTGAACGGGCTCCTTGAGTCCTTCGTAGGGGAAAGAGATGCGTAGGAGCTCGGTCGGACCTTCACACAATGCACCCTCTTCGGTCGGCGGCGAGATGCCGGGAACGACGGACGGCGGGACGGTAGCAGCGCTGCCCGTGGACGCGCACCCGATTTCCCGGCAGGACGCGCTACGCTCGCCCGCCATGAACGGACGCGGTGATTCCGAGACCTCCGGGATACCGGAGGAGGACGTCGTGGACCCGGCCGAGGACGCCCGGCGGGCCCGCTGGACGGCGGCCGGGGCGGGGGTGCTGCTCGCCCTCGCGGGCCTGGCCGCCTCGACGCTGCGGCTGGCCGGTTCCGCACCCGCGCTCGTGCCGGCCGCCTACGCCTTCGGCGCCGCCGTGTGCGCGCTGGCCTCGGTCCTCGGCTCCCGGGGGCGGACCCGGCGGGCGCTGTGGCTGCTGATCGTGGGCGTGATGGTGATGGCGCTGGGCGACCAGTTCGACTGACGTGACAGAGGGGCCGTTACTGTCCTGTGATCTGCCTCGCACTCCTGTGAATAAGCGCACGAACCCCGTAAACGATCACTTTCGCCTGCAAGAGTGTTCTTCACATTGCTCATGCGTTCTTTGCGGGCTGTACACCTGTTCCCGGTCAAAGATCCATACGTCACCCCCCTGGGAGCACGTTCGTGGCAGCCCTCGCGCGCTGGTGTGTCCGACGACGCCTCGTCGTCGTCCTTCTGTGGCTCCTCGCCCTCGGCGGAGTGAGCGCGGCCGCCGCCGTGACCGGCTCCGCCTACTCGAACGACTACGAGGTCCCCGGCACCGAGTCCGGCCGCGCCACCCAGCTGCTGCACGAAGGCTTCCCCGACCTCGGCGGCGACAGCGACACCGTCGTCTGGCACACCACCTCCGGCAGCGTCCGGGCCGCCGACGTCGAACAGACCATGACCCGCACCCTGGACCGCATCGCCGACCTGCCGGGAGTCTCCTCCGTCTCCGGTCCCTACGACGGGCAGGGCGCCGGCCGGGTCAGCGCGGACGGGCACACGGCCTACGCCACGGTGACCTTCGACACCCCGGCCGAGGACATCGACCAGTCCGAGGCGCGGGCGGTCGTGCGGGCCGCCGAGGACGCCGAGACCGACGGACTCCAGGTGGCACTCGGCGGCAGTGCCGTCGCGCTCACCGAGTCCTCCGGCGGGCACCTCGCCGAGGTGGTCGGGGTGGCCGTCGCCGCGGTCGTGCTGTTCCTCGCCTTCGGCTCGCTCGCCGCCTCGCTGCTGCCCATCGCCACCGCGCTGGTGAGCGTCGGCACCGCCTACGCCGGGATCGTGCTGCTCGGGCACGCCATGACCGTCGCCGACTTCGCGCCCATGCTCGGCCTGCTGATCGGGCTCGGCGTCGGCATCGACTACGCGCTGTTCATCGTCACCAGACACCGACGCGGCCTCAAACGCGGGCTGTCCGTCACCGAGGCGGCCACCAACGCCGTCGCCACCACCGGACGGGCCGTCGTCTTCGCGGGTGCCACGGTTTGCATCGCCCTGCTCGGCATGCTGATCCTCCGGCTCGGCTTCCTCAACGGCGTCGCGATAGCCGCCTCGCTGACCGTCGTCCTCACCGTCGCGGCCTCCGTCACCCTGCTGCCCGCCCTGCTGTCCCTCATCGGCATGCGCGCCCTGAGCCGACGCGAGCGCCGCCACCTCGTCGAGCACGGACCCCAGCCCGAACTGCCCACCGGGTTCGCCGCCCGCTGGTCGGCCTTCGTCGAACGCCACCCCAAGCTGCTCGGCGCCCTCGCCCTGGTCGTCATCACCGTCCTCGCCCTGCCCACCCTGGGCCTGCGCCTGGGCACCTCCGACCAGGGCAACAACCCCGAGTCCTCGACCACACGCCAGGCCTACGACCTCCTCGCCGACGGCTTCGGACCCGGCGTCAACGGCCCGCTCACCCTCGTCACCAAGGTCGACGGCGCCGAGGACAAGCTCCTGCTCGACAACCTCGACGCGACCATCCGGACCACCGAGGGCATCGCGTCCTCGACCCCGGTGGTCTACAACACCGGCGGGAACACCGCGTACTTCACGATCGTCCCCGAGTCCTCCCCGCAGTCCCGGGCGACCAGCGAACTCGTCGACCGGCTGCGCACCGAGGTCCTGCCCCGCGCCGAGACCGGCACCTCCCTGGACATCCAGGTGGGCGGGGTGACCGCCGGATACGACGACTTCGCCGAGGTCATCGTCGGCAAGCTGCCCGTGTTCGTCGGGGTCGTCATCGGCCTCGGCTGTCTGCTGCTCCTGCTCGCCTTCCGGTCCGTCGGGATCCCGCTGAAGGCCGCCGCGATGAACGTCGCCGCGGTGGCCGCCTCCTTCGGTGTCGTCGTCGCGATCTTCCAGTGGGGCTGGGGCAGCGAACTCCTCGGCCTCGGCCGCGCCGGCCCGATCGAACCCTTCCTCCCCGTGATCATGGTCTCCGTGCTCTTCGGGCTCTCCATGGACTACCAGGTCTTCCTGGTCAGCCGGATGTACGAGGAGTGGCTGGAGACCGGCGACAACCGGCGGGCCGTCCGCGTCGGCCTCGCCGAGACCAGCCGGGTGATCAACTCCGCCGCCGTCATCATGATCTCCGTCTTCCTCGCCTTCGTCCTCAGCGGCGACCGCGTGATCGCCATGTTCGGCATCGCCCTCGCCGCCGCCGTCGCCCTCGACGCCTTCGTCCTGCGCACCCTGCTGGTCCCCGCCCTCATGCACCTGCTCGGTGGCGCCAACTGGTGGCTGCCGCGCTGGCTGGACCGCCGGATGCCCCGCATCAGCATCGAACCGCCCGAGTGCCGCACCGCCCATGAGAGGCTCACCGACGTCATGGGGCAGCTGGAGAAGGAGCGGGAACAGGATGTACGCGATATCCCTGGGTGACGACAGAGCCGAACTGCGCCCCCTGGAGCCCTGGCACGCCGAGGAGTTCCTCGCGCATCTGGACCGGGGGCGCGAGTTCATCGGACAGTTCATCCCCTTCGGCTCGCAGGCCACCGACCCCACCTCCGCGCGCGACACCCTCCGGCGGTACGCCGAGATGCGCGCCGCCGACACCGCCTCCTACCACGGCATCTGGCTGGACGGACAGCTCGTCGGCGGGGTGCTCACGCTGAACTTCGACGCGGAGCAGGGCAACTGCGAGGTCGGCTGCTGGCTGGAGCCCGCCGCGACCGGACGCGGGCTGATCACCCGGGCGATGCGGGTGCTGATCGACTGGGCCGTCGAGCAACGCGGCATCCACCGCGTCGAGTGGATCGCCGCCGCGGGCAACACGGCCAGCCTGAACGTGGCCCGGCGCCTCGGCATGACCCCGGAGGGTGTACGACGGGCCGCCCACCCCTATCGTGGGGTGCGCCACGACCTCGAGGTGTGGTCGATTCTCGCGCCCGAGTGGCGTGAGGCACGCGAGCGTGCCCCCCACAGCGATCATTAAGAAACCTCTCAGACAGGATCCGTACGGTGCCGGACATGGGAACCAAGACAGCTGACGAGACCGGCGCCACGACGGGCGCCGAGACCACCACCGACGAGGAGAAGGTGAACGTCACCAAGACCGACGAGGTGACGGAGGCCGGGCCGGACACCGACGCGGACACCGACGCCGACACCGACGCCGACGAGCTCACCTCCGAGGAGGCCGAGCTGCTGGGCCTCGGCAAGGACGACGAGGACGGTCCCACCGGCGTCGGACAGGGTGCGGGCGCCGTCGTCTCCGCCGCCCTCGGCCTCGTCTCCCTCACCGGCAGCTGGGTCGGCACCGTGGCCTCCGCCCGCGAGCAGCTCATCGGGCAGCTCCAGACCTCGCAGGGCGCCAGTGTCGCCACGCAGGTCAAGGAGGTCTACGGCGACTCCTGGCAGACCAGCGCCCTCTGGGCCGGCGTCTTCGCCGTCGTCGCGCTGGTCGTGGGCGTCTTCGTCCTGGCCCGGCCCGCCTTCGGGGCACCCGGCAAGCCGCAGGCCGTATGGATCAAGTCGGTCGCCTGGGGCGGTGTCGCGCTCGGCGTCATCGGCCTCCTGCTGGCCGTCCTCAAGTACACCGACGTGCTGCTGGGACTGCCGTCCGCGAGCTGACGTAAGCCATATCGCCGCAGGTCCTGAGGGGTCTTAGGGCATCCGTAAGCACCTTACGGAGCTCCTGAGGCCCCTCACGCACATCTAAGGCCCCCCGCCCCGCCGAAGATGCGGAACTCTCCCGATGTGGCGGACCCGCCTGGGAGACGAAGGTGGAGACATCGCAGAAAGCGAAGTCCGAAACCGACCTCTCCCAAGGGACACACCATGTACGAGTACGAACTCCAGCAGCTTCGTTCCGCGGAGCTCATCCGCCAGGCCGACGCCGAACGGCTGGCCCGCGAGGTAGTCCGCGGCCGCCGCGCCGCCCGCCGCGCAACCGTCACACGCGCCGCGGAGGGTGAGGTGCATACCGGCCGCCGACGCAGGCACTGGTTCGCCCGCGCCGCGTGAACACAGAGGCGCGGCCGGACGGCCGTGCGCAGGTCCCCGTCCACCGGGCCGCGACGGCCGATTCCCCCACTCAGGCCGCGACGGCCGCCCCGACCGAGGCGGCCGTCGCGGTCGTTCCCGCCGGTAAGACCCCTGGCGGAGGCGGTGATACCGGTTCTGCCACGGGGAAAACCGGTGCCGCGCTGTCGGACCCGCGTGCGATGCTCGGGCTCGTGGAGACCCGGTCCGTCAGTCCCGTGTTCGTCGGTCGCGCCGACGAGTTGGACACCTTGCACGACGCGCTCGCCCGTGCCGCCGCGGGCGAGCCGCAGGCAGTGCTGCTCGGCGGCGAGGCAGGCGTCGGCAAGACCCGCCTCGTCGAGGAGTTCGCCACCGCCGCGTGCCGCACGGGCGCCGTCGTCGCGCTCGGCGGCTGCGTCGAGATCGGCGCCGACGGGCTGCCGTTCGCCCCTTTCTCCACCGCGCTGCGCGCCCTGCGCCGCGAACTGCCGGACGACCTGGCCGCCGCCGCGGCCGGCCAGGAGGAGGAACTCGCCCGGCTGCTGCCCGAACTCGGCGACACGGCGACCGCCCGAGGCCCGCGACAACACGACGAGGAGGGCATGGCCCGCCTCTTCGAACTCACCGCACGCCTCCTGGAGCGCGTCGCCGCCGACCGCACGGTCGTCGTCGCCCTGGAGGATTTGCACTGGGCCGACGCCTCCACCCGCCATCTCCTCGCCTACCTCTTCCGCACGCTGCGCACCGGCCGCCTGGTCGTCCTCGCCACCTACCGCGCCGACGACATCCACCGCCGCCATCCACTGCGCCCGCTGCTCGCCGAACTCGACCGGCTGCGCACGGTCCGCCGGATCGAACTCCGCCGCTTCAACCGCGCCGAGGTGGGCATCCAGATGGCCGGCATCCTCGCCGCCGAGCCCGACCAGGACCAGGTCGACGACATCTTCGAACGCTCCGACGGCAACGCCTTCTTCGTCGAGGAACTCGCCGTCGCCGTCACCGAGGGCTGCTGCACGGGCCTCACCGACTCCCTGCGCGACCTGCTCCTGGTCCGTGTCGAAGGGCTGCCCGAGAGCGCCCAGCGGGTCGCCCGGATCGTCGCCGAGGGCGGCTCCACCGTCGAGTACCGGCTGCTCGCCGCCGTCGCCCGGCTCGCCGAGGACGACCTCATCGAGGCACTGCGGGCCGCGGTGAACGCCAACATCCTGATCGCCGCGCCCGGCGGCGACGGCTACCGCTTCCGCCACTCCCTGGTCCGCGAGGCCGTCAGCGACGACCTGCTGCCCGGCGAACGCTCCCGCCTCAACCGCCGCTACGCCGAAGCCCTGGAGGCCGACCCCACGCTCGTCCCCGCCGACGAACGCGTGACGCGCCTGGCCAGCTACTGGTACCACGCCCACGACGTCGCCAAGGCGCTGCCCGCCGTCCTCGACGCCTCCGCCACCGCCCGCCGCCGGCACGCCTACTCCGAACAACTGCGGCTCCTGGAACGCGCGATGGAGCTGTGGGACACCGCCCCTCAGGAGATACGGGACCGGCTGCGCCCCGTCGACTACACCGAGGTCTACCCGCCCTGCGGCTGCGACCCGGGGACCACCCCGCTGCGCTACCTCGACCTGATGGCCGAGGCCGCCGTCGCCGGACGGCTGTGCGGGGAGCGCGAACGCGCCCTGAAGATCACCAAGCGGGCCCTGCGGCTGCTGGAGGACGACGGCGATCCCCTGCGCGCCGCCTGGTTCTGGGTCCAGCGCTCCCGGCTGGTCCAGGCCCAGTCCCGCGGCGACGGCTGGCAGGAACTGGCCACCGCCCAGGACCTGGTGCGCGGACTCCCGCCGTCCGAGGTGCACGCCGAGGTCCTCTCCACCGTCGCCGGCTGGGCGATGCTGCACGAACCCGGCCCGGACGCCTTCTCCGCCGCCGAGCGCGCGGTGGAGTACGCCCGCATGGTCGGCGCCCGCGAGATGGAGCTGAACGCCCGCCTCACCGTCGGCTGTCTCATGGTCGACGCGGGCGACACCGAGGCCGGGCTGAGCGAGCTGTACGAGGTCAAGGACCGGGCCGTCGCCGAGGGCATGCGCTACGTGGCGAGCCGGGCGCATGTGAACCTCCCCTCGGAACTGGAGGCCGTCGGCCGCTCCCGGGAGGCGATCCCCCTCCTCCAGGAGGGCCTCGCCTACGCCCGCAAGTACGGACTGCTGGACTCCGAGGCCTACATGTGGGGCAACCTCTCCGACTCGCTGTACTCACTGGGCCGTTGGCCCGAGGCCGCCGAGGCCGCGGAGAGCGCCCTCAGGGTGGGACACAGCGCCAAGCCCCAGGGCTCCGGCGCACTGCGCCTGGCGCATCTGGCCCTCGGCCGCGGCGACGTGACCACGGCCGCAGCCCAACTGGCCACCGCCCGGACCTACTACGGCACTCACGATCCGATGCCGCAGCAGGCGCTGCCGCTCGCCCGCATCGTCATCGGAGTGGCCGCGGCGGAGGGCCGCCTCCTGGACGCCCGCGCCGAACTGGACCGCGTCCTCGACGCCGGCTTCCAGCCCGGCACCCAGCGCTACGGCTGGTCGATGCTGCTGGCCGCCGCCGTCGCCGAGGCAGACGCCCGCGAGCTGCCCGCCGTACCCGCCGTCGAGGCGGGCCGGGCCGACGTCCTGGACCGCATCCTCGCCACCGTCAAGAAACTCACCACCGGCGCACCCGTCTGGCTCGCCTTCGAGCAGTGGGTCCGCGCCGAGGTCCGGCACGCCGAGGGCCAGGACGACCCCGAGCCCTGGTCGGAGGTGGTCACCGCCTTCGAGACCCTGGACCGGCCCTACGACCTCGCCCGCGTCCGGTACCGGCTGGCCCAGGCCCTGCTGACCGGGGGCGGGGAGCCCGAGCGGGCCCGCGCCACGGAACTGCTCCGCCTCGTCCACGCCGTCGCCGAGCACCTCGGAGCCCGCCCCCTCGCCGAATCCGCCACCCGGCTGGCCCAGCGCGCCCGGCTCTCCCTGAACGGCACCCGGAGCCTGCCCGGAGCCCGGGGCCGCGCCCGGGCGGGCAACGGCGCCGCCGAGGACCCGGCCCGGTCCCTCGGCCTCACCGGCCGGGAGCAGGATGTCCTGCGCCTGGTCTCCGCCGGCCGCACCAACCGCCAGATCGCCGAGGAACTCTTCATCTCCCCGAAGACGGCCAGCGTCCACGTCTCCAACATCCTGGCCAAGCTCGGTGTCTCCGGACGAGGAGAGGCGGCGGCGGTGGCGCACCGGCTGGGGCTGTTCCCCGCCGAATCGCTCACCGCGCGGACCGCGACGTGAGGTTTACGCTGTAAAGGACTTCGGCCGAGGGAGACCCCGTGTTCAACGCCTTCGAGGAACTGTTCTCTCCGGGACGCAAGCACACCACCGACGAGCAGAACCGTCTGGAGCTCACACGCGAGGACGTGGGGGACGGCGACCCCGGACGCGGACCGATAGATCTCACGTCCGGAGTGGTCGTCGTACGCCCGCCGAAGGCGGAGGACGAGGACGAGGGCGAGGGCGAAGACGAGGACTTCGAGGAGGCCTCCCTCAAGGAGTGAGGCCGGCCTAGCTGACCTGTATCTCCAGGATCCGGTCGTCGCCCTCCTTCGGGTCGCCCCGCCCGTCCGTGTTGCTGGTGACCAGCCACAGCTTGTCGCCGCCTGCCGATACCACTGTGCGCAGGCGGCCGTACTCGTCCTCCAGGAAGGCCTGCGGGTCGGCCGCGGCCTCCGTGCCCTTGAGGGGGATGCGCCACAGGCGCTTGCCCTTCAGACCCGCCATCCAGATCGAGCCCTCGGCCTGGGCTATGCCGCTGGGGGAGGCGTCGTCGGTGCCCCACTGGGCCAGCGGGTTGTGGTACTTGGAGTCGCTCGACCTGCCCTCCGCCTCCGGCCAGCCGTAGTTGTCGCCCGGCTTGATCGCGTTCAGCTCGTCCCAGGTGTCCTGGCCGAACTCCGCGGCGAACAGGCGCTGTTGGGAGTCCCAGGCCAGGCCCTGCACATTGCGGTGACCGTAGGAGTACACGGTGGAGTCGGGGAACGGGTTGCCCGGAGCCGGCTCGCCCTCCGGGGTCATCCGCAGGATCTTGCCGCCCAGGGACTTGGTGTCCTGGGACAGACCGGTGTCACCGCTCTCGCCCGTGCCCGCGTACAGCATCTTGTCCGGGCCGAAGGCGATCCGTCCGCCGTTGTGGATGTAGCCCTTGGGGATGCCCCTGAACACCGTGTCCGGGGCGCCCAGCTGCTCGCCTGTCGGCTTCTGCTCGTCGTAGAGCATCCGGACGATGCGGTTGTCCCCGGCCGAGGTGAAGTACGCGTAGACCATGTGGTCCGAGGCGTAGTCCGGGGACAGGGCGAGGCCCATGAGGCCGCCCTCGCCCGCCGGGGAGACCCCCGGTACCTCGCCCAGTACGGTCTTCTTCCCCGACTGCCCGTCGATCCGCGTGATCGTCCGCTCGTCACGCGAGGAGACCAGCAGATCGCCCTCCGGCAGCGGGGCCAGGCCCCAGGGGGTGTTCAGGCCCTCGGCGACAGTGCGGAGCACCTTGACCGAGCCCTTTGCCGGGGGCCCCTGATCCGCCGCCCGGGACGGCGAGGACCCCGGCGCAGTGCTCCCGGGTGTCGTGCTCCCACTGTCGGTCGGTGCTCCACCGCCTCCGCCGTCGGAGGAGCAGCCGGCCGTCAGCACGAGCGCGGCAGCGGCCAGTACGGCCGACACAGCTCGACGTTGCACGATCTTGGTCCCTTCGACGGGGCGGTCCAGCAGCAGGTCCTACTTGTCATACACCGCTCGCACCTCACAGGTTCCCGATCACGAGAACCCGATGCGGAACCTGCCGCGACGGCGGAGGCACTCGCGGGGCAGGCACTCGTGGCGTGGCGCCCGCGGGGCCGCTATCTCCGGCGGCCGCTCGCGAGGCCGGCGCCCGCGGTACGGCCTCGGCGGAGGCACTCGGGGCGGGGCGCTCGCGGAGTAGGTGCCCGCGGAGCAGCCGTCCCGCGGGCAGGTGACCCGGGTGGAAGCACCCGCAGCGCGGGATCGGCAGACGAACCCGCAGGACAGGGTGCCCGGAACCGCCTCGGCGGAGGTACCCGTAGCGGAGGCCACCGGCGGCGGGGTGCCCGTGGGGCAGACACCCATGGTGAAGGCACTCGCGGGGCAGGTTTTCTCGGCGGAAGCGCCCACAGAGCATGCCTCGGCAGACGAACCCGCGGCGCAGCCCCCGGGGTACCGCCCCGTCGGAGGCCACTCGCGGCTGGGCGCCCGCAGCCGGTCGCCCCTGGCGGAGACCCGCGGGGCAGGTGCCCGCAGCACAAGCCTCCCCCGCAGACGTACTCCCAGCCCAGGCACCCCCAGACCTCAGCCCAGCCACCCCCGTCCCAGCCACCCCCACACCCTTACTCCCACGACCCCTGCGCCCCAGGCAGCTCCGTCAGCTCCGACAGGTCGCGGGTGGTCAGTCGCAGGGTGGTTGAGCGGGTGTTCTCCGTCACCCAGTGTTCGTGCTTGGTGCCGGGGACCGGGATCACGTGGGGTCCCTGGGCCAGGATCCAGGCCAGGGCCACCTGGGCCGGGGTGACGTGCTCGCCGTGTCGTCGGGCCACGCGGCGCAGGCCGACGACGATCGGCTGGTTCGCGGCCATCATCTCCGCGGTGAAGCGGGGGTGGCGGGCCCGCACGTCGTCCGGTTCGAAGCCCTGGCCCGGGGTGAGGGTTCCGGTCAGGAAGCCGTTGCCCAGGGGCATCGCGGCCAGAAAGCCTATGCCCCGCTCCGCGCACCAGGGCAGCAGCGTCTCCCCGGCCTCCGGCGACCACACCGACAGCTCCGCCTGCACCGCGCTCACCGGGAAGACCTGCTGCACCCGCCGCAACTGCCGGATCGTCGCGTCGTACAGCCCGGCACCGGACCGACGACCGCCCCGGGCACCCATCGCGCAGTACCCCAACGCCCGTACCTTTCCGGCCTGTACGAGCTCCGCCATCGCGCCCCAGGTCTCCTCGACGGGCACCTCGGGGTCCGCCCGGTGCAGCTGGTAGAGGTCGATCACGTCCGTCTGGAGGCGCCGGAGCGAGGCGTCGCACGCCCGTTTCACGTACCCGGGACGGCCGTTGGCCACGATGTGCTGCTCGCCCACCAGCAGACCGACCTTGGTCGACACGAAGGCGTCCTGGCGGCGTTCCTTCAACGCCCGCCCGATCAGCAGCTCGTTGGTGAACGGGCCGTACATGTCGGCCGTGTCCAGGAGCGTCGAGCCGAGGTCAAGCGCCCGGTGCACCGCCCTGAGCGACTCCTCGCCGCGCTGCCGCGAACCGGTGTACGCCCAGCTCATCGGCATGCATCCGAGTCCGACGGCCCCCACCGCGAGCGCCGCCGCGCCGATCGTCCTGCGCTCCACCTGCTCGTGACCCTCCCTGTCCTGGTCCCCCAACCTAACCTCTGCGGTCCGCGGCGCCTGACATAGCCTCCTGACCATGACTGCTCCCGTTGTGTGGCTCCCCATCCCGCCGGAAGAGATCCCAGGGCTCCCCGAGGGCCCCGACTACCTGTTCTGGAACGGCGGTGAGGACTTCCCCGCGGACCCGGCCGACTGCGCCTTCTACGTCGTCCCCTACATGAAGCCCCTCGACGTCGTCCTGCGGCCGATGCCCCACCTCGGCTCCGTGCAGGTCGTGCAGACCCTGTCGGCCGGCGTCGACAACGTGACGCCGGGCCTGAAGGACCTGCCCGCGGGCGTACGGCTGTGCAACGCGCGCGGGGTGCACGAGGCGAGCACCGCCGAGCTCGCGCTCACCCTCATCCTCGCCTCGCTGCGGGGCGTCCCGGGCTTCGTCCGCGCCCAGGACAAGGGGGAGTGGGGCGGCGGCTTCCATCCGGCGCTCGCCGACAAGAACGTGCTCGTCGTGGGCTACGGGTCGATCGGAGCGGCGATCGAGGACCGGCTCGTTCCGTTCGAGGTCGCGCGGGTGGCGCGCGTCGCGCGCTCCGCGCGCACCACGGCGCGCGGTCCGGTGCATCCGCTCACCGAACTCCCCTCCCTGCTCCCCGAGGCGGACGTCGTCGTCCTGTCCACGCCCCTCACCGAGACCACCCGCCACCTGGTGAACGCCGAGTTCCTGGCCCGCATGAAGGACGGCGCGCTGCTGGTCAACGTCGCCCGCGGCCCGGTCGTCGACACCAAGGCGCTGCTCGCCGAGCTGGAGAGCGGCCGCCTCACCGCCGCCCTCGACGTCACCGACCCCGAACCGCTGCCCCCGGACCACCCCCTGTGGCAGGCGCCCGGAGTCCTCATCAGCCCGCACGTCGGGGGGCCCACATCGGCCTTCCTGCCGCGCGCCAAGCGCCTCCTGATCGACCAGTTGAGCCGTTTCGTGAACCGGGAGCCGCTGGGCAACGTGATCCTTACGACAGGACCGACCAACGGCGCAACCAGCGCGTGACGCCCGCAGGTTGAGCTCCGGGGCGCACGACCGCGCTCCGGGCGCGACCGGCACAGAGTCCGTTTCCGGTACCCTCCGCAACCTTCCGGACGCGGTCCGTGCCCGCATCTCCGCTGGTCGTCACGGAGCGTAGAGGAACTATGTCCCTGAGTGACGAGACTGGTGTATCGTCCCGACAGGGGCTGCGCCGCGTACCTTTCGGCGCCGGGGATGGACATTTCAGACTGTGAGGGGGGCGACGGGCGATGCACGGCCTATGGACGAACGATCCGACGCGGCGGGGCCGCCGACGGCGACCCTGGCACACGGCGGCGCGCAGACGCGGCCACCACGCCAACCACCCGAGCCAGCACGGCAGTCACGCCGGTCACGCCGGCCACCACAGCCTTCATCATCACAGTCACCACAGCAATCACCGCAGGCACAGCGGCCGCAGGAGGCATGCGCACCCAGCGCACCGGGACCCGAGGGACCCCGGAGCGGCGCGGACCGGGAGGGCCCGGTGAGTTCGCCGTCGCCTTCCACGACCACCCTCGCCTCGGTGCCGCGGGCCAAGCCCGCGCCGGGGGCGCCGCGGACGCGCCCTCCGGCCATGGGCCTCGGATCGAGCCTGGTCCACCAACTCACCCTGGCCCTGGTGTGCGCGGGATACGCCGTCGGTTCCGCGCTCGGCTGGGGCTCCCGCGAAGTCGCCCTGATCATGGGCGACTTCGGACTGAGCGCCGCGGCGGGCACCGCCGCCGTGTCCTGCTTCCTGTACGCCCGCGGCCGCCGGATCCGCTTTCGGCCCGCCTGGCTGCTCTTCGCGCTCTCCTCGACGATGGCGGCCGCCGGCAACCTCGTCTGGGGGTGGTACGAAGTCGTCCTCGGGCGGACCGTGCCCAGCCCCAGCTACGCCGACCTGTTCTTCCTGTGCTTCGCCCCGCCCGCGATCGTCGGACTGCTGGTCCTCGCCAAGCGGCCGGTGACGAAGGCGGGCTGGGTCTGCCTGGGCCTGGACGCCTGGCTGATCGGCGGCTCGCTGCTGACGCTCTCCTGGAGCCTCGCCCTGGCCCAGGCCGCCAAGGTCGACTCCCACGGGGGAGTGAGCGTCTCGCACACCGCGCTCTCGCTCGCCTACCCGCTGCTCGACATCGCCCTGGTCAGCATGGTGCTCGCGCTGCACTTCAGGCGCTCGGCGGTGAACCGCACCGCGGTCAACACCGCGATCGGGGCGCTCGCGCTGACCGTGATGTGCGACGCCCTGTTCACCTCACCGCTGCTGCACAACAACTACCGCTCCGGCCAACTGCTCGACGCGGGCTGGTTCGCCGGGTCGCTGCTGCTCGCCTACGCCCCCTGGGCCACCCCGCGCCACGGCACGGAGGCCGAGCGACGGCTCGGCGCCGGACACACGCGCGTGGTGCGCGAACACCTGCCCGGACAGCGCACCGGCCATCACCCGCACCCGCACCCGCACCAGCAGCCGCAGGGAGGTGATCACAGCCGGTATCCGGGCGCCCGGCCCATCGCCGGCTCCCTGGCCGCGCTCACGCCCTACCTGGCCGCCGCCGTCTGCACCCTGGGGATCCTCTACAACGTCCTCAACGGCCGCAGCGTCGACCGCGTGGTGCTCTTCACCGGCGGCACCGTGGTCCTCGCCCTCGTCGTGCGCCAGGGCATCATGCTCCTCGACAACATCACCCTCACCCAGGAACTGGCGCAGAAGGAGAACCACTTCCGCTCCCTGGTGCAGGGCTCCAGCGACGTGATCATGATCGCCGCACCCAACGGCATCCTCCGCTATGTCTCCCCGGCCGCCGCCGGCGTCTACGGCCGCCCCGCGGAGGAACTCGTCGGCACCGAACTGGCCGGTCTCATCCACCCGGAGGATCTGGGCTGCGTGGTGCACGAGGTGCGCCGTTTCCTCGCTGCCAGCCCCCTCGAAGAACCCACCACGCGCATCGAGTGCCGTTTCCGGTCCGGCGACGGCGGCTGGCTCAACGTCGAGTCCACCGTCAACCGCCACCAGGGCGGCCTGATCTTCAACAGCCGGGACGTGACCGAGCGGGTGCGCCTCCAGGCGCAGCTCCAGCACAACGCCGAGCACGACCCGCTGACCGACCTGCCCAACCGCGCCCTGTTCACCCGGCGCGTCCAGCAGGCCCTGTCCGGCCGTCGCGCCTCCGACCGCGCCGCCCTGCGGGGCACGGCCGTGCTCTTCATCGACCTCGACGGCTTCAAGGCCGTCAACGACACGATCGGGCACCAGGCCGGGGACGAGCTGCTCGTCCAGGCCGCCCGCAGACTCCAGGACGCCGTCCGTCAGGGGGACACCGCCTCCCGGCTCGGCGGCGACGAGTTCGCGGCCCTGATCGCCGGCGACGGCACCCGGGACCGCAGCGCCCGCGAGCGCCACATCCTGGAACTCGCCGACCGGCTCAGGGCCACGCTCTCGCAGCCCTACCTCATCGACGGCAACGATGTCCGGGTCAACGCCTCCATCGGCGTCGCCTTCGCCGAGGCGGGCCTCGGCGCGGGCGAGCTGCTGCGCAACGCCGACCTCGCCATGTACCGAGCCAAGGCGGGCGGCAAGGGCCGCGTCGAGCTGTACGCCCCGCAGATGCAGCAGGACGTCGTACGCAAGGCGGAGCTGGCCACGCGACTGCGGGCCGCTCTGCACGACGGCGAGTTCACGCTTCTGCACCAGCCGGTGGTCCGGCTGGAGGACGGCCGGATCACGTCGGTCGCCGCGCAGGCGCGCTGGCGCTCCTCCCAGGGGGTGCTGTTCACGCCCGCCGAGTTCCTGCGGGTGGCCGAGGACAGCGACAAGACGCAGGAACTGGGCCGCTGGATACTGGAGGAGGCCGTCGAACAGGCCGCCGAGCGGGCCGCGACGGGCCTGTCCGTGCCCGTGGCGGTCCGGATGAGCGCCCGCCGGCTGCTGGACCGCTCGATGCCGCTCGGCTCCGTCGAGGCGCTGCTGACCCGGCACGGGCTGCCGTCGGGATCCCTGGTCATAGAGCTGTCCGACCTCGACCCCCGCACCTCCCTGGACGAGCTGGAGCGCCGTCTGGGCGCGCTGCGCAGACTCGGTGTCCGGATCGCCCTGGACGGCTTCGGGAGCGGGTACGCGGCCATCACGGCGCTGCGCAGACTCCCCGCCGACGTACTGAAGCTCGACCGCGGTCTGGTCGAGGGCGTCGTCGAGTCCGCGCGGCTGCACAAGATCACCAGCGGGCTGCTGCGGATCGCCGGTGACCTCGGCCTGAAGTCCGTCGCCGACGGCGTGGACCTGCCGGAGCAGGTCGTGGCCCTGCGCGCGATGGGCTGCACACACGGCCAGGGGATGGCGTTCTCCGGCCCGCTGGACGAGTACCGGCTGCGCCGGGCACTCGGATCCGGCCATTATCCGGTGCCGCACGGCCCGGTGGAGCCCGCGTTCGCGGGTGGGGGTTCCGGGGTGTACACAGGGGGTGTCGCGGCCATTCTCGGCGGTGGCAGCACCCTGCGCTCACATAATGAGACTCCCGTCCCACCCACTTGACAGTGAGTGCGTGCCGGGGGGAGGGTCAGTGCCATGCGCACTCGAATTCTCGTACTTGGACAGCGCGTCGGCTGAAGCTGGTGACGTCCGGACAGACCCGGAACTCCCAGCGACCCCACCCGGCGCGCTCCCCTCGCTTGCCTTTCGGCACGAGGGGTTTTTTGTTGCACAGACGCCATTCGTGCAGCAGCCGAACACCGCACAAACCTCGCAAAAACCCTCAGCATCGAGAAGAGAATGACGATGACCGAGCAGGCCACCGGGGCCCATCACCCGCAGCCGCGGCCCCGATCCGGAGGACACCAGTCCGCCCCCGAGCACGTCACGGGTGCGCAGTCCCTCATCCGCTCTCTCGAGGAGGTCGGCGCCGACACGGTATTCGGCATTCCCGGTGGTGCGATCCTTCCGGCGTACGACCCGCTGATGGACTCGACCCGCGTGCGGCACGTCCTGGTCCGTCACGAGCAGGGCGCGGGCCACGCGGCCACCGGTTACGCGCAGGCCACCGGCAAGGTCGGGGTCTGCATGGCGACGAGCGGCCCCGGTGCCACCAACCTGGTGACCCCCATCGCGGACGCCCACATGGACTCGGTGCCGCTCGTGGCGATCACCGGCCAGGTGGCCTCCAAGGCGATCGGCACGGACGCCTTCCAGGAGGCGGACATCGTCGGCATCACCATGCCGATCACCAAGCACAACTTCCTGGTCACCAAGGCCGAGGACATCCCGCGGGTCATCGCGCAGGCCTTCCACATCGCCGCCACCGGCCGCCCCGGCCCGGTCCTGGTCGACATCGCCAAGGACGCCCTCCAGGCACGGACGACGTTCTCCTGGCCGCCGGTCATGGACCTGCCCGGCTACCGCCCGGTGACCAAGCCGCACGCCAAGCAGATCCGCGAGGCCGCCAAGCTGATCACCTCCGCGAAGCGGCCCGTCCTCTACGTCGGCGGCGGCGTGATCAAGGCCCAGGCCACCGCCGAGCTGAAGGTCCTCGCCGAACTCACCGGAGCGCCCGTCACCACCACCCTGATGGCGCTCGGCGCATTCCCCGACAGCCACCCGCTGCACGTGGGAATGCCGGGCATGCACGGTGCGGTCACCGCCGTCACCGCGTTGCAGAAGGCCGACCTGATCGTCGCCCTCGGAGCCCGCTTCGACGACCGCGTCACCGGCAAGCTGGACAGCTTCGCCCCGCACGCCAAGATCGTCCACGCCGACATCGACCCGGCCGAGATCGGCAAGAACCGCGCCGCCGACGTGCCGATCGTCGGTGACGCCCGCGAGGTCATCGCGGACCTGGTCCAGGCCGTGCAGAAGGAACACAGCGAAGGTCACCAGGGTGACTACAGCGCCTGGTGGAAGGACCTCAACCGCTGGCGCGAGACGTACCCGCTGGGCTACGACCAGCCCGACAACGGCTCGCTCTCGCCGCAGCAGGTCATCGAGCGGATCGGGCAGCTCGCGCCTGAGGACACGATCTTCGCCGCGGGCGTGGGCCAGCACCAGATGTGGGCCGCGCACTACGTCCAGTACGAGAAGCCCGCGACCTGGCTGAACTCGGGCGGCGCCGGAACCATGGGCTACGCGGTCCCGGCAGCCATGGGCGCCAAGGCCGGAGCCCCGGGCCAGACGGTCTGGGCGATCGACGGCGACGGCTGCTTCCAGATGACCAACCAGGAGCTCACCACCTGCGCCCTGAACAACATCCCGATCAAGGTCGCCATCATCAACAACGGCGCCCTCGGGATGGTCCGCCAGTGGCAGACCCTCTTCTACAACCAGCGCTACTCCAACACCGTGCTGCACTCCGGCCCCGAGGCCGACGGCAAGCAGCCCAGCTCCGGCACCCGCGTCCCCGACTTCGTGAAGCTGTCGGAGGCCATGGGCTGCTACGCGATCCGCTGCGAGGACCCGGCCGACCTCGACAAGGTCATCGAAGAGGCGAACTCCATCAACGACCGCCCGGTCGTCGTCGACTTCATCGTCCACGAGGACGCGATGGTGTGGCCGATGGTCGCCGCCGGCACCTCCAACGACGAGATCATGGCCGCCCGGGACGTCCGCCCCGACTTCGGCGACAACGAAGACGACTGAGCGAGAGAGACGTAAAAAGACCATGTCCAAGCACACGCTCTCCGTCCTGGTGGAGAACACCCCGGGCATCCTGGCCCGGATCGCCGCCCTCTTCTCCCGTCGCGGCTTCAACATCGACTCCCTCGCCGTCGGGGTCACCGAGCACCCCGACATCTCCCGCATCACCATCGTCGTGGGCGTCGAGGACCTGCCGCTGGAGCAGGTCACCAAGCAGCTCAACAAGCTCGTCAACGTGCTGAAGATCGTCGAGCTGGAACCCGGCTCGGCCGTGCAGCGCGAACTCGTTCTGGTGAAGGTGCGCGCCGACAACGAGACGCGCTCCCAGATCGTCGAGATCGTCCAGCTGTTCCGCGCCAAGACCGTCGACGTCTCCCCGGAGGCCGTGACGATCGAGGCCACCGGCAGCGGCGAGAAGCTGTCCGCGATGCTCAAGATGCTGGAGCCGTACGGCATCAAGGAGCTCGTCCAGTCCGGCACGATCGCGATCGGCCGTGGCGCCCGCTCGATCACGGACCGGTCGCTGCGCGCCCTCGACCGGTCGGCGTAACGACGGCTTCGGGCGGCCGGGGTCACCGGCCGCCCGTATACCGAGACCCCGAAACTTCCCTTCCGCCCTCCGTCATACGGTGGGACGCAACACCTGCACCCCAAGGAGAGAACCCAAAGTGGCCGAGCTGTTCTACGACGCCGACGCCGACCTGTCCATCATCCAGGGCCGCAAGGTCGCGGTCATCGGTTACGGCAGCCAGGGCCACGCCCACGCGCTGTCGCTCCGTGACTCGGGTGTCGACGTGCGTGTCGGTCTGCACGAGGGCTCCAAGTCCAAGGCGAAGGCCGAGGAGCAGGGCCTGCGCGTGGTGACGCCGTCGGAGGCCGCCGCCGAGGCCGACGTCATCATGATCCTGGTCCCGGACCCGATCCAGGCCCAGGTCTACGAGGAGTCCATCAAGGACAACCTCAAGGACGGCGACGCGCTGTTCTTCGGACACGGCCTGAACATCCGCTTCGACTTCATCAAGCCCCCGGCCGGCATCGACGTCTGCATGGTCGCCCCCAAGGGCCCGGGCCACCTGGTCCGCCGTCAGTACGAGGAGGGCCGCGGCGTTCCGTGTATCGCGGCCGTCGAGCAGGACGCGACCGGCAGCGCCTTCGAGCTGGCTCTCTCGTACGCGAAGGGCATCGGCGGCACCCGCGCCGGCGTCATCAAGACGACCTTCACCGAGGAGACCGAGACCGACCTGTTCGGTGAGCAGGTCGTCCTGTGCGGTGGTACGGCCGCGCTGGTCAAGGCCGGTTTCGAGACGCTGACCGAGGCCGGCTACCAGCCGGAGATCGCGTACTTCGAGTGCCTGCACGAGCTGAAGCTGATCGTGGACCTCATGTACGAGGGCGGCCTGGACAAGATGCGCTGGTCGGTCTCCGAGACCGCCGAGTGGGGCGACTACGTCACCGGCCCGCGGATCATCACGGACGCCACCAAGGCCGAGATGAAGAAGGTCCTCGCCGAGATCCAGGACGGCACCTTCGCCCGCGAGTGGATGGCCGAGTACCACGGCGGTCTGAAGAAGTACAACGAGTACAAGCAGCAGGACGCCGACTCCCTGCTGGAGACCACCGGCAAGGAGCTGCGCAAGCTCATGTCGTGGGTGAACGACGAAGAGGCGTGAGCCTCGGGTGACGGGGCCGGAGCCATCAGCTCCGGCCCCGTCGTCCACCCCGCCGCATCCCGGACGGGTGATCCTTCCGTTCAGGCGCGGGAAGACCCATGAAGCGCCACTACACTGCCGTACTACATACGCGTCAGGCCCACAGCGTCGTGCGTCTTCCACGCGGCCAGTACCCTCCACCGCCTGCGGCCGTCGGGACGGCCGTCCGCACGCATTGGACTTGTGAGGACTCACGTGAGCTCGAAACCTGTCGTACTCATCGCTGAAGAGCTGTCGCCCGCGACCGTGGACGCGCTCGGCCCCGACTTCGAGATCCGCCACTGCAACGGCGCCGACCGGGCGGAGCTGCTCCCGGCCATCGCCGACGTGGACGCGATCCTGATCCGTTCGGCGACCAAGGTCGACGCCGAGGCGGTCGCCGCCGCGAACAAGCTGAAGGTCGTCGCGCGAGCCGGCGTCGGCCTGGACAACGTCGACGTCTCCGCCGCCACCAAGGCCGGCGTGATGGTCGTCAACGCCCCCACGTCGAACATCGTGACCGCCGCCGAACTGGCCTGCGGTCTGCTGCTGGCCACCGCGCGCCACATCCCGCAGGCCAACACCGCCCTGAAGAACGGCGAGTGGAAGCGCAGCAAGTACACGGGTGTCGAGCTGGCCGAGAAGACCCTCGGCGTGGTGGGCCTCGGCCGCATCGGCGCGCTCGTCGCGCAGCGCATGTCCGCCTTCGGCATGAAGGTCGTCGCCTACGACCCCTACGTGCAGCCCGCGCGGGCCGCGCAGATGGGCGTCAAGGTGCTGTCGCTGGACGAGCTCCTCGAAGTGTCCGACTTCATCACCGTGCACCTGCCGAAGACCCCCGAGACCCTCGGTCTCATCGGTGACGAGGCGCTGCACAAGGTCAAGCCGAGTGTGCGCGTCGTCAACGCCGCGCGCGGCGGGATCGTCGACGAGGAGGCGCTGTACTCCGCCCTCAAGGAGGGCCGCGTCGCCGGTGCCGGTCTCGACGTGTACGCGAAGGAGCCCTGCACGGACTCCCCGCTCTTCGAGCTCGACCAGGTCGTCTGCACCCCGCACCTCGGTGCCTCCACCGACGAGGCGCAGGAGAAGGCCGGTATCGCCGTCGCCCGCTCGGTGCGTCTCGCCCTCGCCGGCGAGCTGGTCCCGGACGCGGTGAACGTCCAGGGCGGTGTCATCGCCGAGGACGTCAAGCCGGGTCTGCCGCTCGCCGAGCGTCTCGGCCGGATCTTCACCGCGCTCGCCGGTGAGGTCGCGGTCCGCCTCGACGTCGAGGTGTACGGCGAGATCACCCAGCACGACGTGAAGGTGCTGGAGCTCAGCGCCCTCAAGGGTGTCTTCGAGGACGTCGTCGACGAGACCGTGTCGTACGTCAACGCCCCGCTGTTCGCGCAGGAGCGCGGTGTCGAGGTGCGGCTGACGACCAGCTCGGAGTCGGCCGACCACCGCAACGTCGTCACCGTGCGGGGCACGCTCGGCAACGGCGAGGAGGTGTCGGTGTCCGGCACGCTGGCCGGTCCGAAGCACCTCCAGAAGATCGTCGCGGTCGGGGAGTACGACGTCGACCTGGCGCTCGCCGACCACATGGTCGTCCTGAAGTACGAGGACCGTCCCGGTGTCGTCGGCACGGTGGGCCGGATCTTCGGTGAGTCGGGGATCAACATCGCCGGTATGCAGGTGTCGCGGGCGATCGCCGGTGGCGAGGCTCTCGCGGTGCTGACCGTGGACGACACGGTGCCCGCCGGGGTGCTGACCGAGGTCGCCGAGGAGATCGGGGCGACCTCGGCTCGCGCCGTGAACCTGGTCTGAGACCGACTCAAACGCCGGACGGGCTGAGGGAACTCGGCTCGGCCGGCGTTTTGTCGTGCCGGCGCGTTCGGCGCAGGGCCAGGGGAGTCAGGCACGCGGCCCCGGCCAGCAGGACCGTCCCCGCGATCGCCGCCCCCTGCATCCCGTGGGTGAAGGCCTCCCGGGCCGTGGTGGCCAGGCCGGGGAACCGGTCGGCGACCGCCAGCGCACCGCCCAGCGTCTCGCGGGCCGCGTCCGGCGCCGAGGCCGGGATCTCGTGGCGGTAGACGGCCGTACCGATGGACCCGAGCAGGGCCATGCCGAGGGCGCCGCCGAACTCCGCGCCGGTCTCCATGAGGGAGGAGGCGGCGCCCGCCCGTTCCACCGGGGCCGCACTCAGCGCGAGGTCCGCGATCTGGACCGTGACGAGGGTGATTCCGGAGGCGAGGACACCGCACGCGGTCAGGACGAGCGCCATGGAGTCCGCGCCGGCGAGGGCCAGCAGGCCGTAGCCGCAGGCGCCGATCAGGAAGCCGGTGGTGACGACGTGCACGCGGCTCACGCCCCGGTGCACCAGCTGGGTCGACAGGGGCGCCGCGAGGCCGATCGGCACCGAGGGGAGCAGGGCCCACAGGGCCGCTTCCAGGGCGCTCTTGTCGAGGACCGACTGGATGTACTGGGTGGTGAAGTACGCCGAGCCCATGATCGCGAACATGGTGATCAGGTAGAGCGTGAGGGCCGGGGTGAAGCCGGGGCGGCGGAACAGGTCCGGTGAGATCATCGGCGCGGCGGTCGTGCGCTGGCGGTGGACGAAGAGCGCGGCGAAGAGCAGGCCGACGGTGATCGACACGACGTAGCGGACGTTCCAGCCCTCCGAGGGGATCTCCTTGAGGCCGTAGACCACGGGCAGTACCGCGGCCATGGACAGCGGGATGCTCGGCCAGTCGAAGCGGCCGGGGTCGGGATTCTTCGCCTCGGGGAGCAGCAGCGGGCCGAGGAGCAGCAGCAGGGCCATCGCGGGCAGGTTGACCAGGAAGACCGAACCCCACCAGAAGAACTCCACCAGCAGACCGCTCAGCACCGAGCCGAGGGCGATGCCGGCCGTCATCACGCCGGACCACAGGGCGATCGCCTTCGTCCGCTGCGCCGGGTCGGTGAACATCGTGCGGACCAGCGCCATCGTGGACGGCATCAGGGTCGCGCCGCCGATGCCGAGGACCGCGCGGGCCACGATCAGCGTCTCGGCGCTGTCGGCGTACGCCGCGGCCAGGGAGGCGGCCCCGAAGGCGGCCGCGCCGATCAGGAGCAGCCTGCGCCGGCCGATGCGGTCGCCGAGCGCGCCCATCGTCATCAGCAGGCCGGCCAGGACGAAGCCGTAGATGTCGAAGATCCACAGCAGTTGGGTGCCGGTCGGTTCCAGGTCCGCGCTGATCGCCGGGACGGCGAAGTAGAGGACCGAGACGTCCATGGAGACCAGCAGCAGCGGAAGCATCAGGACGGCGAGGGCCGTCCATTCACGGCGGCCGGCCAGGGAGGGGCCGGCAGGGGTCGGGTTCGTCATGACGGTGACTATACGAGCGTCTTAAACGCTTGTCTATGACGCTTGTCTATGACGCTTGTCTGTGACGACTGTGTAAGTCGGCCGTATAGATAGAGTGGCCGTATGGGACACCGTGAGGATCTGCTCGAAGGCGCCAAGCGCTGCCTGCTGGCGAAGGGTTTTGTCCGGACCACAGCGCGAGACATCGTCAAGGAGTCGGGGACGAATCTGGCGTCGATCGGCTATCACTACGGCTCGAAGGACGCGCTGCTGGCGCAGGCCTACGTCGAGATGGTGGAGGGCATGTCCGACGCCTTCGAGGGCGGCGGCGAGATCCGGGGGGAGCCCGGGTCGATCGAGCGGTTCGCCGAGGTGTGGTCGAACATCATCGGGACCATGCGGGACCCGGGTTCGCTGTGGCGGCTCAGCCTGGAGATCGTCGTCATGGGCGACCAGGTGCCCGAGGTGCGCGACCATCTGGCGCGGGCGCAGCGGGAGGGCGCGCGCGGCATCGTCACCGTCTTCCACGGCGGCCGGGAGGAGGACGTCACGGAGGACGTCGTGGACACGCTCGGCTACTTCTATCTGACTCTGATGATGGGCCTCATGGCGCAGTGGACCTTCGACCCGGCGACCGCCCCCGAGGCGGACCAGCTCGCCGAAGGGCTGCGCCGGATCGTCGAGGGGGTCAAGGGGACGTGACCCGCCCGTCCCGCATCTCGATCACCCGGTCCGCGAAGTGCCGTACGACGGACCGGTCGTGGCAGATGAACAGGTAGCCGAGGCCCAGCTCGTCCTGGAGGTCGGCGAGCAGGTTCAGCACGCCGGCCCGCACCGACGGGTCCAGGGCCGACACCGGCTCGTCGAGGACCAGCAGCCGTGGGTCGGAGGCCAACGCCCGGGCGACTCCGGCGCGTTGGCACTGGCCGCCGGAGAGCTCGTGCGGGTGACGGTCGCCGTGGGAGGGGTCGAGGCCGACGCGGGTGAGGAGTTCCGCGACCCGGGCGGGGCCGCCCTCGGGGTCCCAGCGGCCCTGGACCTTCAGGGGTTCCGCCACCGCGTCGCGGATGCGGTGGCGGGGGCTGAGGGAGCCGTAGGGATCCTGGAAGACGGGCTGCATCCGCGGGCGCAGGGGACGCAGCTCGCTCTCGGTGAGGGAGGTCAACTCCCGTCCCTCGAAGTGCACTTCACCGGCGGCGGGGCGGGGGAGCTGGAGCACCGCGAGGGCGGTGGAGGACTTGCCGCAGCCGGAGGGGCCGTTGAGCGCGAGGGTCTCGCCGGCCTCCAGGGCGAAGGAGACGCGGTCCACCGCCGTGACGTTGCCGTAGCGGACGACGAGATCGCGGACGTCAAGAAGAGGCATGCTGCTGGTCCCGGAACAACTCGACGGCGGGGTGGGGGAGTTCGGCCCAGTGGTGGCAGGCGGTCAGCCGGCCCTCGGCCGGGCGGGGCTCCGGCTCCTCGTGATGGCACTCGCCCGCCGCGAGCGGGCAGCGCGGGGCGAACGCGCAGCCCGGCGGCAGTGCCCCCGGCGCCGGCGGGGTGCCCGGGAGGGTGGGCAGGCGGCGGTTTCGCGCGTACTCGGGGAGCGAGGCCAGCAGCCCCGCCGTGTACGGGGCCAGCGGGCGGGTCAACACCTCGTCCGCCGGGCCGAGTTCGGTCAGCCGGCCGGCGTACATCACGAGCGCGCGGTCCGCGTGCTCCCGTACGACGTCCAGGTCGTGCGTGACCAGGACGAGCGCCGCGCCGACCGCCTCCCGCTGCTCCGCCAGGAGGCTCAGGACCTGGTCGCGGCGCTCCTCGTCGAGGGCGGTGGTC
The DNA here is from genome assembly GCF_001685355.1 of Streptomyces lincolnensis. Classification (GTDB taxonomy): domain Bacteria; phylum Actinomycetota; class Actinomycetes; order Streptomycetales; family Streptomycetaceae; genus Streptomyces; species Streptomyces lincolnensis. Next base: position 7,083,674 of record NZ_CP016438.1, read on the forward strand.
GGCTCGTCGGCGACGAGGACGTCCGGTTCGTTGATCGTCGCCATGGCGATGACCGCGCGCTGGCGCATACCGCCGGAGAACTCGTGCGGATACGCCCGCGCCCGGCGGGCGGCGTCCGGGATGCCGACCCTGTCCAGCGCGGCCACCGCCCGGGCCCGGGCCTCCTTGCGCGGGACGCGGGCCACCGACCGTACGGCGGCGGCGAGTTGGTCACCCACAGGGTGCACGGGGGACAGGGCGGACAGGGCGTCCTGCGGGACCAGGGCGATCCGGCGGCCGCGCTCGGCCGAGAGATCCGGCCGTACGGTTCCGGTGGCGGTCGCCCCGTGCGGGAGCATGCCGAGCAGGGCCCGGGCCGTGAGGGACTTGCCCGCGCCCGACTCGCCGACGATCGCGAGGACTTCGCGCGGGTGGATGTCGAAGGACAGTCCGCGCACGACCTCGACGCCGTCGAAGGCGATCCTGAGATCACGCACCGACAGCAGCGGTTCAGACGCCAACGGGGGCCTCCTTCACGGACGTTCGGGACCCGGTAGCGGCCTTCCGGCGCCGGACCACGGTGTCGCGGCCCTGCGCGTACGACGCCCCCGACACCGCGAGCCCCGCCAGCAGGGCCAGGGCCACCGCCGGGGCGAGGGCGGCCCAGGGGGCGCGTTCCACATAGGCGCGGGACTCGTCGAGGAGCAGGCCCCACTCCGGGGCGGGCGGCTGGGCACCCAGGCCCAGGAAGCCGAGGGAGGCCAGGGCCAGGGCGATACCGGGCAGCCGCAGCAGGGCGTGCCGGGCCACGGGGCCGGCGACCGAGGGCAGGACGTGCCGGGTGAGGATCCACGACGGCGGTGCGCCGATGGCCCGCTGGGCGGTGAGGAAGGAGGACGCCCGCACCTCCTGGACCAGCGCCGCCGCGTGCGCGGCCAGGGGCGGCCAGGAGATCAGCGCCACCGCGAAGGCCGCCCCGCCGGTGCCGGGACCGGCGGCCGCCGCGACCAGGATGCCGACGATCACCGGGGGAAGCGCGTTGGCGATGTCGGCCGCGCCCGCCGCGACGCCCGGAAGGAAGCCCAGGACCAGGGCGATCACCAGGCTGAGCAGGCAGACGGCCGCGGCCGTGCCGACCGTCGGGGCGGCGCCGTGGCCGAGCCGGGCCAGCACATCGCGGCCGAGGCCGTCGGTGCCGAGCGGATGCGACCAGGAGGGCGCCGCCAGGCGGGCCGTCGTGGTCACGGTGTACGGGTCGCGCAGCAGACCCCAGCCGATCGTCACGGCGAGGACGGCGAACAGGGCCAATGGGACCGCTGGATGGGTACGCACCGGACGGACCGGCGGCAGCGACAGCCCGGCGTCCCGCAGGGCCGGGCCGAGCAGCCGGCGCCGCAGCAGAGCCGACGCCGCGCCGGCGACCAGGCCGAGCAGCAGCAGGGCGAGGACGGATCCCTGGAGCAGCGGCAGATCCTGCGACTTCGCCGCGCCGAGGGCCGTACGCCCGATCCCGGGCACGGCGAACACCGTCTCCACGGCGACCGCGCCGCCGGTGAGACCCACGGCGGCCATGCCGAACTGCGGGACCAGGGGCGGCAGGACCCGCTTGAGGGCGGCCGCCGAGATGCTGCCCCGGCCGACTCCGGCGCCCCGCCACAGCTCCACCCACCGCTCGTCCAGCACGGCGGGCAGCGCGTCCGCGACCAGTCGGCCGAGCAGACCGCCCCCCGGGACGCCGAGCGCGAGCGCGGGCAGCACCATGTACGCGGGGCCCTGCCAGCCGGAGGTCGGCAGCAGGCCCAGCCACACCCCGCCCACCAGCAGCGCGACCGTGGCCAGGAGGAACTCGGGGACCGCCGCGAGCATCGCGCCCCACGCCCCGGCCGACCGGCGCCCCCGCACCAGCACGGGCGCGACCAGCGCGCAGGCCAGCAGCAGAGCCACCCCGAAGGCCGCGCCCATCAGGCCGAGGGACACCTGGAGCCCGGCGAGGACCGACGGCAGCACATCGGTGCCGGACACCCAGGACGCACCGAGGTCTCCGCGCACCAGGTCCGACGCCCAACTCCCCAGCAGGGACAGGGGACCCGCGTCCAGCCCGAGATCCTGTCGTACGGCGTCCAGGGCCTCCTTCGTCGGTTCCTGCTCGGCGGAACGGGCCCGCAGCACGGTCAGCGCGGGGTCCCTGCCGGAGAGCCAGGGCAGCAGGCCGACGGCGGTCAGGACGGCGAGGAGGCAGAGCAGCCGGGTGAGCCCGGCCGTGCTCACCGGCCTCCGTGTACGGAGCTTCACTTGACGTAGGTGTCCGCCGTGACCAGTTCCCGCTCGCGCGGGTCGTGGGCGGCGCCGACGACTCCGGCGGCGTCGCCCTGGATCACCCGCTCGTGGAGCATCGGTACGGCGGCGTCGGTGCCGAGCACGGCGGCCTCGGCGGCGATGATCGCCTTGCGGCGCGTCTCACCGGTCCTGGTCTCGCCGGCCTTCGTCACCGCCGCGTCCACCTTGGTGTCGGCGAGCTGGGGGATGTTGAAGGAGCCGTCGGAGGCGAAGTCGCTGTAGAGGTAGGCGGCCGGGTCGCCGGAGTCCAGGACGGTGGCCCGGGACAGGATGAACGCGTCGAACGCGCCCGCCAGCATGTCGGCTTCGATGTTGGCGTACTCACGGATGTCCAGCTTCACCTTGAACCCGGCCTTCTGCAGCTGCTGCTGGAGCGTGGCGGCGACCTCGGGCAGTTCGGCGCGGTCGGTGAAGGTGCCGATGGTCACCGTCTCGCCGTCGGCTTTGCCGGCCTTGGCCCGCTGGACCGGTGTGCGCAGCTCGGCCGCCCACGGCAGCGCGGGGCCGAGCAGCCCCTGGGCGACATCCGCCCGCCCCTCGTACACGCCCTCCACGATCGACTTCGCGTCGATCGCCTCACGGGCGGCGGCGCGCAGCGAGGCGTCCTTGAAGGCGCCCTTGCCGGTGTTCAGGTAGAGCGTGTTGGTGCGGGGCATCGGGACCTCGGTGATCAGGTCCTCGTCGAGCAGCGCGGCCTGCGACACCGGCACGGCCTCGACGATGTCCGCCTCACCGCTGCGGAGCGCGGCGGCGCGCGCGGTGCCGTCGGGCACGAACCTCACGTCGATCCCCGGGGCCTTGGCCTTGCCGCCCCAGTAGCCGTCGTAGCGGTCGAGGCTCGCGGACGAGGTGCCGTTGACCTTGGTCAGCTCGAACGGGCCGGTGCCCGCGTCGAGCGGGTTCACCGACTTCCCCCGGTACGCCTTCGCCGCGAGGATCGACAGCTGCGGCGAGCTGAGCCGCTGCGGGACGAGGGGGTCCTCGGCGGCGGTCGTGACGGTGACCGTGTCCGCGTCCACGGCCTTCGTGGTCACCTCGACACCGTCGAGGATGCGGGGCTTGGGGGCCGCGCCGGCCGCTCTGGTCAGGGAGCGCACGACGGCCTGGGCGTCCAGCTTCGTGCCGTCGTGGAAGGTGACACCGTCGCGTATCTCGAAGGTCCAGGTGCGGCCGGACTGCCGCCACTTGGTGGCCAGCGCCGGTACGGCGTTCCCGTCGGCGTCCAGCTTCACCAGCGTCTCCGCCGTCGACCAGCGCGACAGCTTGAACGCGTCGTCCGTGAGCGGAGACAGCCCGGAGCGTGGGGGCTGCATCATCGCGAGACGTACGCGCTCGCCGTCGCCCTGGTCACCCGTGGCCGACTCCGCTCCGGCGAAGCAGCCGGTGAGCAGTGCGGAGGTGGCGGCGAGGGCCGTGGCGGGAAGCAGACTGCGGGTGGACAGGCGCACGGGGCCCTCCGGGTAAAGGGGCGGTCAAGGGGCGGTGCGCTGACCGTAGCACGATGACAATCGTTTTCAGTAGTTGGGTCCATCTGCTGGTCAAGGGGGCGAGGGGTCGGGCCGGGGTCGACGGTGGCGCGGGGGAGGGTGGAGACGGCCGTACGGGCGCGTCCCGTGCGCGGGGTACCGGTGCAGCACGGCCCGGTCCCGCACCGTGCGTACCTTTCCCGCTCCGGAGCGTAACGAGGGAGCGGGGCGGGCAGACCCCCGGGATCGTGACCCGGGGGGAGTCGGCTCATGGCAGCTGTGGTGGTCGTGCACGGCATAGGTCAGCAGTACCGGGCGGCGGAGCTTCTGCACGAGCCCGTGGCACGCGCCCTGCGCGGCGGCGTCCAGCACGCGGGACATCAGGCACCCGGCATCGACCGGATAGCGATGGCCTTCTACGGCGACCTCTTCAGAAGAGAAGGCCGGCGAGGCGGTCCGGAGTACTTGGAACACGACGGATCCGACCTCTCGCGGTTCGAGGAGGAACTGGCGCTCCGGTGGTGGCGTGCGGCGGCCCGGATCGATCCGGAGAACGTCCAGAACCCCGACACCGCGGGGGCGAGAGCGCCGATCCCGCTCACAGTCAAGGCCGCGCTGAGAGCCCTCAGCAGGTCCCGCTTCGCCACCACCATGACGGAACCGGCGCTGTACGGATCCCTGCGCCAGCTCCGGCACTACCTGGACGGGGACATGCGCGAACCCGTACTGGCCCGGGTGAGCGGCCTGATCACCGAGGACACCCGGGTCGTGGTCGGGCACTCGCTGGGCTCGGTCGTCGCCTACGAGGCGCTGTGCGCGCTCCCCGGACACGGGGTCAGGGCGCTGATCACCCTGGGGTCGCCGCTGGGTGTCCGCCATCTCGTCTTCGAGCGGCTGTGTCCCGCGCCGCGGGAGGGCCGGGGGGCCTGGCCGGGCGCCGGCGTGCGCTGGACGAACATCTACGACCGCCGCGACGTGGTGGCTCTGCGGGAGCGGCTGTCCGGACTGTTCGGTGCCGACGGGGACGCCGTCGCGGATGCCCCCGTCACGGACGACGCCCCCGAGGTGCTGGACCGGGCCGTCGACAACGGCTGGCGCGCCCACGACCTGCTGCACTACCTGACCGACCGGGCGACCGGTGCGGCGATCCACGAGGGGCTGACACGATGACCAGGTGGTTTCTGGCCGCGGGAACGGGCACGTACACGGAACTCGATCCACTCGACCACGTACCGGCCGAACTGGAGGGGATGATCCGCCTCTTCGGCGAGGAACTGTCGTACGACACCGTCCCCGCGCTGCTGGGCCGCAGCGCCGACGGCGTGCGCAGGGAACTGGGCGGTGGGCCGGACCGGTGCTTCGGCCCCGATGACGTCGTGGTCGTCTACTACAGCGGGCACGGCCTGCGATCCGAAGGACGGCACTACCTGGCGGGCGTGGACAGCGTCGAGGCCGCCCCGGCCGCCACCGCGCTGGCGGCGGAGGACCTGGTCCGGCTGCTGGCCGAGCGGGGAGCGCGCCGGCTGCTGCTCATCCTGCACACCTGCCACGCGGCGGCCGGTGCCGCCGCGGCGGGCCAGGCGATGGTGGGCCAGTTCGCGCAGTACCCGGAGGCGTACCAGGACCAGCAGCTGGTCTCCTTCTCCGTGCTGTGCGCCTCACGAGCCTACGAGGCGGCCTACGGGCAGGCGTTCGCGCAGGCGCTGGAGGCGGCGGTGAGGGACGAGAAGTGCGGCGGGACGTGCGCGAAGAACCTGGCCCTGCAATCGCTGATCGACCACATGAACGACCGGCTCCAGGAGCAGCACGCCACGCACGCGGTGTTCCTCAGCGAGGACAGCGAGCACGCGTTCTTCCCCAACCCCCGCTACAAGGACCTCCCGGAGGGCATCCCGCTCTCCGAACGGAGGGCGCGGTCATGGCCCGGCGGAACCGGATTCGTCGGCCGTTCGGACGCGCTCGGGCGGATGGACGCCTGGCTGGCCGAGCCGGCCCCGCCCGGACGGTGGCTGGCGGTCACGGGGGCGCCGGGCACCGGAAAGTCGGCGCTGCTACGGGAGTTCCACCGCCGCCTCACGGAAGGGGAGGGGTCGGGGGAGGCCGCCGTACTGCTGGTCGATGTGCGCCACCGAAGCGTCGAGCACCTGCTCGCCCGTATCGCGGAGTCACCCCTGCCCGGGGCCGGGGGAGTACTGGTGGTGGACGGGGTGGAGGAGGCGGAGAGCCCGGACGGCGACGACGACGGACCGCGCATGATGGCCAGGGTGCTGGCCGAACTGGCCGGCGCCCGGCCGGACATACGCGTGCTGGCCACGGTGTCGAAGCATCTGGTGCCCGCCTCGGGCACCGTGGAGGAAGTGGACCTGGACCGGGAGGATGCCCGGGACGACATGGCCGGCCATGCCGCCCGGTTGCTGGTCGAGCCGGACGGGCCGGGCAGCCGCAGCGGATGGTCCGCGGAGCAGGCGCGCGAGGCGGCTCCGGGAATCGTCCGGCGGGCCCGCGGGAACCATCTGCTGCTTCGCCTCATCGCCCTGCGGACGGCCATGACACCGCCGGCCCCGGACGGCCGGGGCTCGGACGAGGACGGGGAGACGCCGACCGTCGCGCATGCCCTGTGGGACGTCCTTCGGGCACGCTCCCGCGACGAGGGCGAGTTCCGGAAGGTGTGCGTGCTCCTCACGGGCCTGGCGTTCTCCCGGGGCGCGGGACTGCCGTGGGCGAGCGGTCTGTGGCCGGACATCACGGCGCGAGTGTGCCGTGAGGAGGAGCCGCTGACCGACGACGACGTACGGCGTGCCCTCGACGTCGCGGCACCGCTGATCGCCGAGGGCGTGGACCCCGCCGGGCGCTCGGCCTACCGGCTCCACCACGAGGAGTACGCCCAGGCGCTCAGGGACGCGGCACCCAGGGGGACCGCCGAGCGTGCGGAACGGGCGATACGCGACGAGCAGGACGACCGGGCGAGGAAGCATCCCGACCGCCGTCGGGACCCGTGCCTGGCGGAGCATTCGGGGAAAGCCGCGCCGGACAGCGAGGAGGAGGTACGGGCGCGGGTTCTGATAGACGCCGCGAGCACCTGGGTGCGGCGGACCTACGCCTTCTTCACCGGGCGACTGCCCAGCTGGGCGCGCGGATTTCCCGAGCTGGTGCTCATCGCGACCGCGAGGGGATCCGTCATCGAGGAGACGACCGACGGGCAGGGACGGGAGACCGTCGTCGTGCGCGCCCGCCCGGACAGCGGGCTGTACATCGAGAAGTTCGGAGAGAAGTTCGGACGCTGACCCCCACCCCTCGGCTCCTGCCCCGGTGTACGTTCCCTGGATCCGGGCGCAATCGCCGCCAGGCCGACGGAAGTTGGTCGGCGCCGGGCCTGTCCAGGGGTCTCAACATGGGGGTGGTCATCAATGACCGTGGAGTCGATACCGGTGCAGGCCGCGCCGAAATCGCTGGTGTGGCAAGGCGACGAACTGGTCTCCGCGGCCGGGGGTGGTCAGGCCTCGGGCCACGACGGGGTGGCGTGGGAGGAGGCATTCGCGGAGATCTTTTTCTTCGACGCCGGGACCACCTCGGCCTCGGGCCGGTATTCCGCGCTGTACCAGGAGCGCAACCTCGAGGGGCTGCTGCTCGAACGAGGAGAGGTCGTGCGGGAGCTGGTCCGCAGCGACGAGCTGGCGGGGGACTACGACTACCCGCTCGCCCTGGGCGCGTTGAGTGACGGGCGCGAGGTCGTCGTGCACTGCCCCGACGAGTACAACGTGCTCCAGATCGAGGACGCGGCGAGCGGCGAGCGGCTGACCGCCGGCGAGCGCGAGCCGCAGGACGTCTTCCACTCCAAGCTCAGTCTGAGCCCGGACGGCCGGTACCTGCTCTCGGTCGGATGGCTCTGGCATCCCTTCGGCGTCGCCATGGTCTACGACACGGCACGCGCGCTCACCGACCCCGGCACTCTGGACGGCGACGGTCTGGTGCCGACGACGACGGCCCTGAACGGCGAGGTGACGGCGGGCTGCTGGCTCGACGCCGATCGGCTGGTGGTGGCGACGGGGACGGAAGGGGGAGGTACCGACGAGGCCGAGCTTCCTCCCGGCCGTCTCGGTGTGTGGTCGATGTCCGAGGGACGGTGGCTCCACCGCAGCCCGATCGCCGATGCCGAGCCGGGTGTCCTTCTGCTGCCCCGCGGCGATCAAGTGGTCTCTTTCCGCGGCCACCCGCGACTGCTCGACACGGCCACCGGGCGCCTCGTCGCGGAATGGCCCGAGGTCGGCCTCCCCGTCAAGGACACCTGCTACGGCGTCGACCACATCCCCTCTCCCGTGGCCGCCCTCCATCCCGACGGCACCCGGCTGGCCGTCGCGCAGGCGGAAAGCATCGCCCTCATCACGCTCCCGTGAGCGTGCGCACCGCATCCCGCATCCCGCGTTCCGGAGCTAAAGCCGCGCCCCCTTCAACGCCATGTGCAGCAACAGCCGGTCCTCGCCGTCGTCGAGATCCAGGCCGGTGAGTTGTTCGACGCGGGAGAGGCGGTAGTAGAGGGTCTGGCGGTGGATGCCCAGTTCGGCGGCGGTACGGCCGGCCTGGCCCGCGCAGTCGAGGTAGACCTCGGCGGTGCGGGCGAGTTCGCGGTGGGCGGGGGAGAGGAGGGCGCGGACGGCGGGGTCGTGGGCCGCGTCGGCGGGCAGGGAGGTCAGCAGCCGGTACGGACCGATGGACGCCCACTCGGCGACCGGCCCGAGGCGCGGCTCCGCCAGGACGGCGCGGGCGGCGGCGGAAGCTTCCTGCCAGGCGGCGCCCAACTCGGCGAGGCCGGCACGGGCGGCGGAGATCCCGGCGGCGGCGGTCCGGACGGGGAGGACCCCGGCACCGGCGTTTCCGGCGGCGGAAGCTCCGGCGGCCTTCGCACCGACGGACCCTCGCCCCGGCGTTCCCCGCCCCGGTGCCCCGGGCCGTGCGTGCCCCTCCGCTCCGGACTCCCGGCGTCCTTCCCCGTCTCCTTGGCGCGCGAGTTCCAGCAGCCGGCCCGCCGCCGAGGCCGCCGGTGTCAGTACGTCCGCCGAGCGGAGCCGTACGAGGAGCGCGAGGGACTGGGCGGCCGTCCCCCACGGCACCGTGCAGAGCGCGGTCGCCCCCGGCACCGTACGGACCGAGGGGGCGTCGTCCGGGTCGGCCGAGGGCCAGGGGGCCACGCAGACGACGGCGTGGAGGGTGTCGGCGCGGGGCCCGAGGGCGGTGCGGAGTTCGGCGACGGCCATGTCCTGCTGCCAGCCGCGCTCCGCGGTGAGGACGGCCCGCAGCTCCCGGCTGAGATCGGCCCCGTGCTGTGCCTCGTCCCCGAGCAGCGCGCCGATACGGGCCGTCACCTCCATGGCCGCGTCCAGCTGCCGCTCGGTCGGCCCCGGATCGTCGTCCAGGAGCCAGACGTAGCCGAGGACGACACCGCGATGGCGGACGGGGAGGCAGACGCGTCCGCGGTACACCCCGGCCTCCGGGGTCGGCGGGATGCGGACCGGACCGGTCGCCCGGGTGATGCCGAAGCCCTCGAACCATGTGCGGACGGCCGCCGTCGACCGGCGGGTCAGGATCGAGCGGGTGCGCACCGGATCCAGCGCGGACGCGTCGAGCTCGCCCTCACTGTCGTACGCGCCGAAGGCGATCAGCTCGAAGTCGCGGTTCTCCAGGGTCGCCGGGGCGCCGAGGAGCTCCGAGAGCTCGTCGACCAGCTCCTGGTACTCGCCCTTGTGGTCCTTGTGGTCCGACGTCGTCACCCGGGCATTCTCGCGCATTTCGGCTGCGCTTCATACATCTGTCTGAGATCTGCGGCACGGATGCGTGACAGCTGTCGATGGTCGGGGATCGGAGGGATCCTTAGGTTTCACGGTGGTCCTGTCTGCTGGTTCTGCTGGTTTGTGGAGGTGCCCCGTGCTGGGTCCCGTGATTCTCGCCGCGTCGCGCAGCGACCGGATGCGACGCCTGATCTCGGCGGCCCCGGTGACCAAGCAGGTCGTCGACCGCTTCATCCCGGGCGAGGGCGTGGACGACATCGTCCCGGTCGTCGGGGAGCTGACCGCGAAGGGCCTGGAGCTGACGATGGACGTCGTCGGCGAGGACATCACCACACCCGAACAGGCAGCCGCCGCCCGGGACGCCTACCTGGAGCTCGTCGACCGGCTGAAGGGCCTGGAGCTGGGCACCCGCGCCGAGATGTCCGTCAAGCTGTCGATGTTCGGCCAGGCGCTGCCCGGCGGCCACGAGCTGGCTCTCGCCAACGTCCGGCCGGTGGTCGAGGCCGCCGCCGAGATCGGTACGACCGTCACGCTCGACGCCGAGGACCACACCACCCTCGACTCGATGTTCGCCATCCACGAGGTGCTGCGGAAGGACTTCCCGCAGACCGGCTGCGTCATCCAGGCGTACCTCTTCCGCACCGAGGCCGACGCCCGCCGCCTCGCCGACGGCGGCAGTCGCGTGCGCCTGGTCAAGGGCGCCTACAAGGAGCCCGCCGAGGTCGCCTACCAGCAGAAACACGAGATCGACAAGGCGTACGTCAGGATCCTGAGGATCCTGATGGAGGGCGAGGGGTACCCGATGATCGGCTCCCACGACCCCCGCCTGATCTCCATCGCCCAGGAACTCGCCCACCGCGCGGGCCGCAAGCTCGACGAGTACGAGTTCCAGATGCTCTACGGCATCCGCGGCGACGAACACCTGCGGCTCGCCGCCGAGGGCCACCGGATGCGCGTCTACACGGCCTACGGCACCGACTGGTACGGCTACTTCATGCGCCGCCTCGCGGAGAAGCCGGCGAACCTGCGCTTCTTCGCCCGCTCGATGATCAGCAAGGGGTGATGCGCTGGACGAGCCGCGGCTGTCGGTCTCCGAGAGGTGTTCGGAGACCCACAGCCGCCGCCCCACGGCCGGCTGAGCCGGACCCGGTTCCGTGGAAAGGAGTTACGGAACCCGTGACTCCGCCCCCGAGAGGGCTTCTCACGAGCCCGCCGAGGCGAGTTCGTGACGGTCAAGCCCTGACCGCCGCTCACCATACGCAACCGCTTCAGCTTCCCCCGGCTGAAGCCCGGGAATCACTCGGAAGAGGTAACCCATGGACGCTGTGACCCAGGTCCCCACCCCCGTCAACGAGCCGGTGCACGGCTATGCCCCCGGCTCGCCCGAGCGCGCCCGCCTGGAGGCGAAGCTCAAGGAGCTCGCCGAGAACCCCATCGACCTGCCCTGCACCATCGGCGGCGAGAAGCGGCTGGGCGGCGGTGAGGCGTTCGAGGTCGTGCAGCCGCACAACCACAAGGCCGTCCTCGGCACCTACCGCAACGCCACGCAGCAGGACGCCCGGGACGCCGTCGACGCGGCCCTCGCCGCCGCGCCGGCCTGGCGCGCGATGTCCTTCGACGACCGCGCGGCGATCATCCTGCGCGCGGCCGAGCTGCTGTCGGGCCCGTGGCGCGAGACGCTCGCGGCCTCCACCATGCTGGGGCAGTCCAAGACCGCCCAGCAGGCCGAGATCGACACGCCCTGCGAGCTGATCGACTTCTGGCGCTTCAACGTCAAGTACGCCCGTGACCTGCTCGCCGAGCAGCCTCCGGCGAACTCCCCGGGCGTCTGGAACCGCCTCGACCACCGCCCCCTGGAGGGCTTCGTCTACGCGATCACGCCCTTCAACTTCACGGCGATCGCGGGCAACCTGCCGACCGCGCCCGCGCTGATGGGCAACGTCGTCGTCTGGAAGCCGTCCCCGACCCAGACCCACGCGGCCGTCCTGCTCATGCAGCTGCTGGAGGAGGCGGGTCTGCCCAAGGGCGTCATCAACCTCGTCACCGGTGACGGCATCGAGGTCTCCAAGGTGACCCTGGAGCACCGCGACCTCGCCGGTATCCACTTCACCGGCTCGACCAGGACCTTCCAGCACCTGTGGAAGACGGTCGGCGCCAACATCGAGAAGTACCGCACCTACCCCCGCCTGGTCGGCGAGACCGGCGGCAAGGACTTCGTCGTCGCCCACCCGAGCGCCGACAGGGCCATCCTCAAGACCGCGCTGACCCGCGGTGCCTTCGAGTACCAGGGCCAGAAGTGCTCCGCGACCTCCCGGGCGTACATCCCGGCGTCGATCTGGAACTCCGGCTTCAAGGAGGAGTTCGCGGCCGAGGTGGACGGCATCGCCATGGGTGATGTCACCGACCTGTCGAACTTCATCGGCGCGGTCATCGACGAGCGTGCCTTCGCCAAGAACAAGGCCGCCATCGACCGGGCGAAGTCCGACCCCACCTGCACGATCGTCGCGGGCGGTTCCTATGACGACTCGGTGGGCTACTTCGTCCGGCCGACCGTCGTGGAGTGCACGGACCCGGAGAACGAGGTCTTCACCACCGAGTACTTCGGCCCGTTCCTCGCGGTGCACGTCTACGAGGACGAGAAGTACGAGGAGATGCTGACCCAGATGGAGTCGGCCTCCGACTACGCCCTCACCGGCTCGGTCGTCTCGGCCGACCGTGCGGCGGCGGCGTACACGATGGACAAGCTCCGCTACGCGGCGGGCAACTTCTACATCAACGACAAGTCCACCGGCGCCGTCGTCGGCCAGCAGCCCTTCGGCGGCGGCCGCGCCTCCGGCACCAACGACAAGGCCGGCGCCCCCCAGAACCTGATGCGCTGGACCCTGACCCGCGCCATCAAGGAGACCCTGGTCGCGCCGACCGACTACCCGTACCCGCACATGGGCTGACCTCCGGTCGTGTCACGAGGGGTCGGGCGTCCTGCCCGGCCCCTCACCCATGCCCTCTCAGTCGGGCATCACAAGGACCAGCGCGCCCCGCACCCCGCCCCCTTCGCCCAGCTCGTGCGCCTTGGAGACCTCCGCGAAGGGCAGCGCGGCCGAGACATGGACGCGGATGCGGTCGCTCGCCAGGAGGGCGGCGATCTTGGTGAGGCGTTCCGCGGAGGGCTCCGGCTGGACCACCGCGAAGCGCATCCCGCGGCCCTCCACGTCCTCCGGGGACAGACCGAGGTCACCGGGAACGGCACAGAGCAGCAGGCCCTTGGGGCGCAGGGCGCTCAGGGAGTGCGGGCCGTGGGTGCCGCCGAGCAGGTCCAGGGCGACGTCGACGTCCTGGACGACGGTGTCGAAGTCCGCGGTGTCCTCGACCGGTTCGTCGGCGCCGAGGTCGCGCAGGAAGGTGTGGTCGTCGGCGCGGGCGGTGCCGATGACGTACGCGCCCTCCGCCTTGGCCAGCTGCACCGCCACGTGCCCGACACCGCCCGCCGCCGCGTGGATCAGCACCCGGGTGCCCGGGCCGATCCGGGCGATGTCGATCAGGGCCTGCCAGGCGGTGAGCGCGGCCGTCGGGACGGCGGCCGCGCGGACGTGGTCCAGTGAGGCCGGCTTCACGGCGAAGTGGCGGGCCGGCGCGGTGAGATGGACGGCGTACCCCCCGCCGTCGACCCTGCCGAACACCTCGTCGCCGGGGCGCAGACCGGTGACCTCGGCGCCCACCTCCTCCACCACCCCGGAGACGTCGGACCCCAGCGTGAACGGCGGATCCCCGTACAGCGGCGCCGTGCCCGACCGCGCCTGCCGGTCCTGCGGGGTGACGCCCGCCGCGCGGACCCGGAGCAGGATCTCGTCCCCGGCGGGCACCGGCCGCGGCCGGTGGGCCGGCTCCAGGACGTCCGGACCGCCGAAGCGGTGCTGCGTGATCACCTGTGTGCGGGGCGCTGCCGTGGTCATCGGGGCTCCCTCCCGATCCGGACCGGGGCGGCGGGGACGGTCGGGCCGCCGGTGTCCATCGTGGACCGCGGCCCGGGTCTTGGGGACCCACCCGACGCCGTTCTCACGAAAACGCAGGTCAGCGCGGTGTGAGGGAGGTCGCCGTCTCAGATAGTAGGAAGCCCGAGTAATTGTGGAGACAGACCGGCCCTCCTCCCTTAGCTTTGTAGAAGCCGAACGTCTCGCTCGATCAAGCGAATGGCGGTCGTGAGCCGGGCCCCGAAGCAGGCAATCCCTGCGGCACCGCTCCCCGCCCCTTCCGGCGTCTCGTCGTAACCCCTCTCGAACCCTTCGAAGGAGTCGATTTCTCATGGCCGAGACGACCGCCCGCCGTCGAGTCCGTCACAGCTCCCGCACGAGCGAGTCCGACCGCAAGAACGCCGCCGCGGCCCTCCAGCGCGCCCTCGACCGCCGTGACAACGGCGGATCGACCGGCCACTGAGCAGGACCCACAGACCCGGGAGCCGCACCCGCGCGAGGTGCGGCGCGGTCTAACCGCCGCGCCGCACCTCGAAGTGGTCGATCCGCTCCCCGCTCTGCGCCAGGGCCGACACCTTCAGGCGTGGCCTCGTCCCGGTCTCCGCCTCCACCGAGAGCAGCGAGAAGCCCCGGTAGCGCACCCGTGACCACTCCACGGTCTCCGCGTCGGACTTCTGGGACTTCGTCCACCGGAAGGTCTCGACGGACTCGCGGTCCCGCACGTGCCCCTCGTAGCTCTCCGGTGCGCCGGAGGGGAAGCCGTACAGGTCCCGGCCGCCGCCGCCCGCCGTGACGTACACGATCCCGTCGCGGGTCGGGTCGGTCGACGCGCCGATCGGGACCGGCCGGCCGACCTCGCCGTCGCGGATCGCGTCGGTGCGTTCGTAGACGTGGTTGTGCCCGTTGATCACCAGGTCCACCTGGTGTTTGGCGAACAGCGGCAGCCACTGTGCGCGCACCCCGCCGTCGGAGGCGTGCGTGGACGTCGAGTACGCGCAGTGGTGGAAGAAGACGACGACGAAGTCCACCGCCGAAGACGCCCGCAGCTCACCCAGCTTCCGGTCCAGCCAGGCCGTCTGCCGCCCGCCGCTGTAGCCGAGGTTCGCGGGGATCTCGTACGACACGTCGTTCGCGTCCAGCGCCACGAAGCCGACGTTGCCGTAGGTGAAGGCGTACACGCCCGGTGCCGTGCGCGGGTCGAAGCCGTTGTCGGGGAGGGAGAAGCGGGCCAGTTGGCCGCCGTAGCCGTCCGGCGAGTACCAGGCCTCCATGTCGTGGTTGCCGGTCGTCACCATCCAGGGGACCGACTTCGCCACCGGCTCGTTCTGCTTCAGGAACAGGTCCCAGAAGGCGGGGTCGTAGCCGTCCTCCTTGGTGCCCCTGCCGTTTCCGTTGGCGTAGCAGATGTCGCCGGCGTGGAGGTGGAAGGCCGGCTTCTCGCGCAGCAGGAGGTTGTCGTTCGCGGCGGCGGCCTGGCTCACCCCCTGGTCGCCGAAGGCCGTGAAGACGAACCGCTCCGGGGCCGCCGGCGCCGTACGGAAGGAGCCGATCGTCCCGCGGTTCCCGGGTGAGGCCGGGTCGAAGCCGTCGTGGCCGACGCCGTAGTAGTACGTCGTGCCCGGCCGCAGGGTGTCCAGGGCCGCGTGCACATAGAACTGGTCGAGTGCCGCGCGCACCCCTTCGAGACCGGGGGTGTGCAGGTCGCGGATCTCGGCCTCGATCCTGCGGCCCAGGTCGTCGGGGCGGGTCCCGACCCGGACGTACGGCTTCTTCACCGCGAGCGGCACCTGCCAGGAGATCCGCATCTGCGTCTTGGGGTCGGCGCCGAAGGCGAGATGGCGGCCGAAGGGGGCGACGACGGAGCCGGAGACCGACGGTGTGGGGGACGGGGGCGTGGTGCGCCGGCCGGGGGAGGGTGAGTCGTCCCCGCCCGCGCAGCCGGTCAGCAGGCCGCCCGCCACCGCGCCCGCCGTCACCAGCGTGCGCCGCCGGGTCAGTCGGGTCCGCAGGTACTCGTACTGCTCGGCCATGGTCATCCGGCGCGCGAGCTCGGGCGGAATGCCGCAGTCAGGGGTCTCCATGGGGGAGAACTTCCCAGC
Organism: Streptomyces lincolnensis; assembly: GCF_001685355.1. Classification (GTDB taxonomy): domain Bacteria; phylum Actinomycetota; class Actinomycetes; order Streptomycetales; family Streptomycetaceae; genus Streptomyces; species Streptomyces lincolnensis. The sequence goes on from NZ_CP016438.1 coordinate 7,099,306, forward strand.
GGAGCTCAACACCCGCCCTACATACGGGTGAACGGGTGGCGACGGGTTGACCGGGCGCGTGAGGGGGTCTGTCCGTATCGCGGACGGGCCGTGTCATCCCATGGGACGAGGAGTAGGGTGCGCGGCATGTCTCGCAGCATCAATCTCGCAGTGATTCCCGGTGACGGCATCGGCCAGGAGGTCGTGGCCGAAGGTCTCAAGGTCCTCTCCGCCGTCCTTCCGCAGGATGTGAAGCTGGAGACCAAGGAGTTCGACTTCGGCGCCAAGCGCTACCACGCCACCGGTGAGACCCTCACCGACGCCGACGTGGACGCGCTCAAGCAGCACGACGCGATCCTGCTCGGCGCCATCGGCGACCCGTCGGTGCCGTCCGGCGTCCTGGAGCGCGGCTTCCTGCTGAAGCTCCGCTTCCTCTTCGACCACCACGTCAACCTGCGCCCGTCGAAGCTGCTGCCGGGTGTCGCCACCCCGCTGGCCGGCGAGCCCGAGATCGACTTCATCGTGGTCCGCGAGGGCACCGAGGGCCCGTACACCGGCAACGGCGGCACCATCCGCAAGGGCACCGAGCACGAGGTCGCCACCGAGGTCTCCGTGAACACGGCCTTCGGTGTCGAGCGCGTGGTCCGGGACGCCTTCGCCCGCGCCCAGGCCCGCCCCCGCAAGAAGCTCACGCTGGTCCACAAGAACAACGTGCTGGCCTTCGCCGGTCACCTGTGGACGAACGTCTTCAACAAGGTGGCCGCGGAGTTCCCCGACGTCACCACCGACTACATCCACGTCGACGCGGCCACGATCTACCTCGTCACCGACCCGGGCCGGTTCGACGTCATCGTCACCGACAACCTCTTCGGCGACATCATCACCGACCTCGCCGCGGCCGTCTCCGGCGGCATCGGCGTCGCCGCGAGCGGCAACATCAACCCGAGCCGCGAGTTCCCGTCCATGTTCGAGCCCGTGCACGGCTCGGCCCCGGACATCGCCGGCCAGGGCAAGGCCGACCCCACCGCCACGGTCCTGTCCGTCGCCCTCCTGCTGCGTCACCTCGGCTACGAGTCCGAGGCCGGCCGCATCGAGGAGGCCGTCTCCGCCGACCTCGCGGAGCGCACCGGCAAGCCCGCCCGCAGCACCTCCGAGATCGGCGACGCGCTCGCCGTACGAGTAGCCGGCTGACCCGCCGCGCACTCGATCTCCTCGCGAGATCTTTCGAAGCCGCCGGGTCTCACCGCACCCGGCGGCTTTCGTATGTCCCCGCCGGGTGCCACCATCATCCCCTGGGCCGCATTCACGCCATTTCGTCCACGGACCTCCACTTGCGATAATCGAACGCGGAGCCGCGGAATGAGGGAATGCTCGGACGTCCTAGCACTGGCCACTGGCAGTACGGGCGTGAGCGCGGCCCGTCACTACCCGAACCGGTGAAGGACACCCAACTCATGACGCAGCCCACGATCGAGCTCAAGCCCTCCGCCAGTCCGCTCGCCGCCGCAGAGCGCGAGGCGATCCTGGCCAACCCCGGGTTCGGCCGGCACTTCACCGACCACATGGTGACGATCAAGTGGACCGAGGGCCGCGGCTGGCACGACGCCCAGCTCGTCCCGTACGGACCGATCTCCCTGGACCCCTCCACCCATGTCCTGCACTACGGCCAGGAGATCTTCGAGGGCCTGAAGGCCTACCGCCAGGCCGACGGCTCGGTCGCGGTCTTCCGCCCCGAGGCCAACGCCCGGCGCTTCCGCAACTCCGCCCGCCGGATGGCCATGGCCGAGCTGCCCGAGGAGCTGTTCATCGAGGCCCTCGACGCGCTGATCGCGCAGGACGGCGACTGGGTCCCGCCGCACGGCGGCGAGGAGTCCCTCTACCTGCGCCCGTTCATGTTCGCCACCGAGGCCGCGCTCGGCGTCCACCCGGCCAACGAGTACCTGTTCATGCTGATCGCCTCCCCGTCCGGCGCGTACTTCGCCGGGGGCGTCAAGCCGGTCACCATCTGGATCTCCGAGGACTACGTCCGTGCCGTCCCCGGCGGCACCGGCGACGCCAAGACCGGCGGCAACTACGCGGCCTCCCTGCTCCCGCAGGCCGAGGCCGCGAAGAACGGCTGCGACCAGGTCGTCTACCTCGACGCGGTGACCCGCACTAAGGTCGAGGAGTCCGGCAGCATGAACATCGCCTTCGTCTACGGCGACCGGATCGTCACCCCCGAGCTCACCGGCTCCATCCTGGAGGGCATCACCCGCGACTCGCTCCTCCAGGTCGCCCGCGACCTCGGATACACCGCCGAGGAGGGTGTGGTCACCCTGGAGCAGTGGCGCGAGGACGCCGCCTCCGGTGCCCTCACCGAGGTCTTCGCCTGCGGCACCGCCGCCGTCGTCACCCCCATCGGCCACGCCAAGACCAAGGACGCCGCCTGGAGCCACGGCGACGGCACCCCCGGCCCCGTCACCCTCCGCCTCCGCGAGGCCCTCCTCGGCATCCAGCGGGGTGTCACGCAGGACAAGCACGGCTGGATGCACAAGCTGGGCTGACCCGCCCGACCTCGCTCGACCCGGCCGGAGCCCGCCGCGACCCCGCGGCGGGCTCCGGCCTCTTCCCGCTCACGAACCCCCGGCCCGCACCCGCTCGATGATGCCCAGGGTCAGCTCCTGCGCCCGGTCCTCCAGGTCCCACTTCCCGTCCCGGCGGGCCTGGTTGCTCACCCAGAAGACGAGGACGCCGTCGCGCAGGGAGCGGCCCAGCAGCGCCAGGGACCAGTCGTTGCCGCCGTCGTGCCAGGCCAGCCGGCCGTCGGGGGTGTCCCGGACGCTCCAGCCGTAGCCGTAGGAGCTCTCCGAGCCGGGCTCCGGCACCCGGGGCTCGAACAGCCTGTCCCGGGCCGGGGCCGGCAGGATCCGCCCGCCCAGGAGCGCGCGGTGCCAGCGGAGCATGTCGCCCGCGGTGGAGAGCATGCCGCCGTTGCCGCGCAGGTTCCAGTACGGCCCGTCGGCGGCCCAGGGGTGGTCGAAGGGCCTGCCCCGGCTCCGCCCCCGGCTGTCGTACTCCACCGCGACCAGGTGCCGTGGCCACCGGGGCAGCACGTACCCGGTCCGGGTCATCCCGGCCGGGGCGAACAGGTGCCGGGCCAGGAACGGTTCGTAGGCATCCCCGGACGCCTGCTCGACGATCGCGGCGAGCAGGCTGTACCCGGTGTTGGAGTAACGGAACTCCGCTCCCGGCGCCGACAGGAGCGTCGATGCCAGCGCCCCGCGCACCAACTCCCCGCGCGAGAGCGGGTCGTAGTCGTCACCGAGCCCCTCGACCAGGCCCGACGTGTGCGTGAGCAGGTGCTCGACGGTGACGGCGCGCTTGTCGGCCGGCACCGGTCCCAGATGGCGGTCGATCCGGTCGCTCACCCGGAGCCGGCCCAGCACCTCCAGCTTCAGGATCGCGGCCGCGGTGAACTGCTTGGTGACCGACATGACGTCGTACACCGTGCGGCAGCTCGCCGGGGTGCCGGCGGCGCGGTCCGACGCCCCGAACCCGGCGCAGTACACCGGCTCGGCGCCGCGCGCCGCGAGCACGGTGCCGCCGGCCCCCTCGGGCCAGGTGCGCCGGACGAAGTCGGCGAGCGGGTCGCCGTCACGCACCGGCCGGGACGCGGCGGCGGGAACGCCGAGCGCCATCAGAGCCGCGACGCCCGCGACCGAGGTGCCGAAACGACGGCGAGAGCAGCGGTACAGAACCATGTGACCTCCAACACCGGGAATCCGCACCGAGGTTGACCGCCGCTCTCGCCGTTCCTCAAGCTGTCAGGTGTTCGAGCTTGTGCGAGACCGTGTACGTCCAGCTCACAGGGGGGCCACCATGACGACCGCACCGCCCACACCGCCCGACACCGACCCGGCCGCCTTCGTCGCCGCGCTGCGCCGGCTCAAGGCCTGGTCGGGTCTCAGCTACCGATCGCTGGAACGCCGGGCGGCCGACGCCGGCCACGCGCTGCCTTACTCCACGGCGGCCACCATGCTGGGCCGCGACCGGCTGCCCCGCGCCGAACTCGTCGCCGCGTTCGTCGCCGCCTGCGGGCTGCGCGGGGCGGAGGCCGAGGCGTGGGTGGACGCGCGCACCCGCATCGCGTGCGGGCCGGTGCCCGCCGGGGCGGCGGCGGTACGGCACGCGCCCTCCCGCCGGCGGACGCTGCTCGGCGTCGCCGCACTTCTCACCGCCCTCCTCGGCGGGGCGCTCGCGAGCGGCGTACTCACCGAGGACGAGAACGTGACGGAGACGCGGACCGCCCACGGGGCCACCGAGACACGCTGAGCCGCAGCGATTCTCGGCCATGTGCGGGAGGTGCCGGACGGAGTCTCCTCGCGGACGCCTGAGCCCCTGCCCGGGTTGTACTCAATTCGGGGGATTGACCCTGTGCCGTGTGGTGCGTTTGCCTCATGGAGAGCCCTCGGCGCGGGGCCGGGGAAGAAGCGTCCACGGGGAATTCAGGGGGAACACCATGCATCACCACGGGGGAACAGCCATGCAGAGGAACAAGCGCGTCCTGGCGCTCGCGATCGCCGTCGCCGCCGCCACGGCGACACTGGCCGTCCCGGCCACGAGCGCCACCGCCGCACCCAGGGCACCGCACACCGAACCGGTCAGCGTCACACCCGAGGGCAAGGCGGGCAGCCGCGAGACACCCGTGTCCGTCATCAGCCGCAACGGCCGCCACATCGCCCTCGGCTCGAACGCGGAGGACCTGGACCCCAACGTGCCGCACGGCGGCATGTACGTGCGCGACCCGCACACCGGCAAGCTCCGCTTCGCCGGGTTCGGCGGCCTGCTGGCGGTCCTGAACGACGGCCGCTACGTCTACGCCCAGTTCACCTCGCCCTCGGAGGACACGGACGTGTGGATCCACAACCACGCCACGGGCGAGCGCGTCGGCTTCGGCATCGAGATCCCCGAGGGCTACCCCGGGCAGCCCGCCGACCTGTCGGTGAGCCCCAACGGCCGCTTCGCGGTCTACACGCTCCAGGACGCCGACGGCACGAGCGTGGTCCACCTGCGGGACCGGATCGCCGGCACCACCGAGCGGATCAGCCACGAGAGGCCCACCTGGGAGCCCCGCAACGCCTCCGGACCGACGGTCAGCGACGACGGGCGCCGGATCGTCTACCAGTACAACTACGCCAACGGCCCGCGCGGCGACGACTGGGGCGACGTCTGGATGTACGACCGCACCAGCGGCAAGCGCACCCAGATCGACCGCTCCCACGACGGCTCGCAGACCGAGAAGGAGTCCCTGAACCCGTCCATCAGCGGCAACGGCCGGACGGTCGTCTTCGAATCCCGGGACACCCACCTGGTCCCCGACGACACCGACGCCAGCTGGAACGTCTTCGTGCACGACATCGCCACCGGGAAGAACCAGCGCATCCACGGCACCCAGGGCGGCCCCGGCCAGGTCTACACCCGCAACGCCGCGGTGAGCGCCGACGGCCGGTACGTCACGTTCAAGTCGCAGGTGACCGAGCCCGGCAGCCAGTACGGCACGGAGAACCCCGTCTACCTGCGGGACCTCAAGAAGGGCACCACGACCCTGGTCACCCCCGACACCACCGGCGGCACGGCCACGGCCGACGTCCTGCCGGGGCGGATCTCCGACGGCGCCCGGCGCATCATGTTCGAGTCGGCCGACCCGACGCTGATCCCGGCCGGCGACACCAACGACGGCACCGACGCCTTCGTACGCCACCTGCGGTGATCAGCACCCTGTTCGCATCCTGAGACGGACGGTGAGCGCGGGGGCCGGTTGTGCCAGACTGCCCCCGTGCTCTCGTCCGCCATGATTATTGGCAGCAGGCGCGCCGGTCCGCAGTGACCACCACGTACGACCAGGTACGGGTGGACACCGTCGTCCTCGACCCGCGCGCAGACCTCTCGCACCCGCGAGGGGTTTTTCGCATTTCTGGCCCATCCACAGCCGGAGGCGAGAGCGCGAGGGAGTATGTGGGGGCGGTGGAGCCGGTCATTCCGGTACGACCGAGATCCAATCCTCAGGAGCCTTGAGACCATGACCGAAACCAGCGAGCTCGACGATCAGTTCCACGTCTTCGACACCACCCTGCGCGACGGCGCCCAGCGGGAGGGCATCAACCTCACCGTCGCGGACAAGCTGGCCATCGCACGGCACCTGGACGACTTCGGCGTGGGCTTCATCGAGGGCGGCTGGCCCGGCGCCAACCCGCGGGACACCGAGTTCTTCGCCCGTGCCCGGCAGGAGATCGACTTCAAACACGCCCAGCTGGTCGCCTTCGGCGCCACCCGCCGGGCCGGCGCCAAGGCGTCCGAGGACCCGCAGGTCAAGGCACTCCTGGACGCCGGCGCCCCGGTGATCACCCTGGTCGCCAAGTCCCACGACCGGCACGTGGAACTCGCGCTGCGCACCACGCTGGAGGAGAACCTGGAGATGGTCCGCGACACCGTCTCCCACCTGACCGCGCAGGGCCGCCGCGTCTTCGTCGACTGCGAGCACTTCTTCGACGGCTACCGCGCCAACCCCGAGTACGCGAAGGCCGTCGTACGTACCGCCTCCGAGGCCGGCGCCTCCGTCGTCATCCTCTGCGACACCAACGGCGGCATGCTCCCCGCCCAGGTCCAGGCGGTCGTCGCCACCGTCCTCGCCGACACCGGCGCCCGGCTCGGCATCCACGCCCAGGACGACACCGGCTGCGCGGTGGCCAACACCCTGGCCGCCGTGGACGCGGGCGCCACCCACGTCCAGTGCACGGCCAACGGCTACGGCGAGCGGGTCGGCAACGCCAACCTCTTCCCGGTGGTCGCCGCCCTGGAGCTGAAGTACGGCAAGAAGGTCCTGCCCGACGGCAAGCTGCGCGAGATGACCCGCATCTCCCACGCCATCGCCGAGGTCGTCAACCTCACCCCGTCCACCCACCAGCCGTACGTGGGCGTCTCGGCCTTCGCCCACAAGGCGGGCCTGCACGCCTCGGCCATCAAGGTCGACCCGGACCTGTACCAGCACATCGACCCCGAGCAGGTCGGCAACACCATGCGGATGCTGGTCTCCGACATGGCGGGCCGCGCCTCCATCGAGCTCAAGGGCAAGGAGCTCGGAGTCGACCTCGGCGGCGACCGCGAACTGGTCGGCCGGGTGGTCGAGCGGGTGAAGGAGCGCGAGCTCAAGGGCTACACCTACGAGGCCGCGGACGCGAGCTTCGAGCTGCTGCTGAGGTCGGAGGTCGAGGGCCGCCCGCTGACGTACTTCCAGGTCGAGTCCTGGCGGGCGATCGTCGAGGACCGCCCCGACGGCACCCACGCCAACGAGGCCACCGTCAAGCTCTTCGCCAAGGGCGAGCGCATCGTCGCCACGGCGGAGGGCAACGGCCCGGTCAACGCGCTGGACCGCGCGCTGCGGGTGGCCCTGGAGAAGATCTACCCCCAGCTCGCCAAGCTCGACCTCGTCGACTACAAGGTCCGCATCCTGGAGGGCGTCCACGGCACCCAGTCCACCACCCGCGTCCTGATCTCCACCTCGGACGGGGCGGGGGAGTGGTCCACCGTGGGCGTCGCCGAGAACGTCATCGCGGCGTCCTGGCAGGCCCTGGAGGACGCCTACGCGTACGGGCTGTTGCGTGCCGGGGTGGCACCCGCGGAGTAGGGAGCGGGGCGACGGCGCGGTGAGAGGGCCGGCGGCCCCGCGGTCACAGGGCCGTGTCGCGAGGCCGCTGGCTCTGCTCACCGATCCGGTCCCGGCCGGACATCCGCTGATCCATGCGGAAGAGACCCGCGGGAGCCGGACGCTGGCCGCCGGCCCCGCCGGTCGTGGAACGGGTCAACTCCTCGACCCCCTCCGCCAGATAGCCGACCCAGGCCGCGCTCTCGTCCTCCATGATGCGCTGGGTGTCCCGCCGGAGCCGCTCGATCACCGCGAGCAGGGCCGTCTGCTCCTTGTCGCTGGGTGAGTCGGTGGCCCTCAGATAGAGCTGCGCCCAGTCCGACTGAGCCCTCTTCAGGACCTGCTGAAGGGCCAGTTCGGTGCGGATGTACCGGGTCCAGGACGCGGAGAAGCCGAAGATCCGGTCGAAGAGGACACAGCCCGCGCCGGCGGCCAGGAAGACGAAACCCCACTCCGGCCGCACGGCCGTCGGGGCGGCCGAGTGCACCAGCGGCGTGAGCGTGCCGACGATCCCCAGCAGCGCGGCCAGCGCGCGCAGCGAGCGCGACCAGCGGGAGGGCACCCGGCGCCGCTCCAGATACCAGCCGATCGCCGTGGTCACCTCGCCCTCGGCATGCCGGAACAGCTCCCACAGCAGGTCCGCCCGGCTCCGGGAGCGGTCCAGTTCGGTGAGCTCGGACACCACCATGTCCGCGGGTCTGCGCCTGTTGACCATGCCGCCCCTGCCCTTCTGCCGTCACGGGCCGGCCGTGCGGGCCACGGCGGCAACAACGCATCGTATGGGGCGCGAGGGCACTTGTTTCCAGGATGCCCAAATCCCGGCGTCGAGCAGCTCGTTGGTCTTGACGGTGTCCAGGGACACCAGTTCAGTGCATTCAGCCGTGCTCCAAGCCACCAGTGGACCATGAGAGCCGAAGGGACGTTCCATGCGAAGAACCGCCCTGTTAGCCTCCGCCACCCTGCTCGCCGCACTGATCCCGCTGACCACCGCGCAGGCGGCCCCCGACGACCCCGCCCCCACCCCCGTCGACCGCTTCGAGGGGGAGGTCCCCTTCGCGTCGCCGCCCGCCGAGGGCATCTTTACCTGGGGCGGTGACACCGACGACCCGCCGCGACTGGAACTCACCCCGCGGACCGACGCCCCCGAGGGCTCCCACGTGCTCTCCGGCACCTACGACATCAGCGGCTACGGCGGTTTCACACACGACTTCGCCTTCGCCGAGCCCGCCCGCGACTGGTCCGCCCGCAAGGGGATCCGCTTCTGGTGGGAAGGGCAGAACAACGGCAAGAAGGTGGCCTTCGAGCTGAAGGACGGCGGCGCCAACGGCGAGGCGTCCGAGCTGTGGACGACGTCGTTCACCGACGACTTCAGCGGCTGGAAGCAGATCGAGCTCCCCTTCGGCGACTTCGCGTACCGCACGGACTACCAGCCCGTCGGCGGCATCGACCACGTCCTCGGACTCACCGGGATGTGGGGGTACGCCGTCACCCTCCCCACGGGTGCCGAGGGCCGGTTCGCCATGGACGGCGTGGAGGTGTACGGCAGAGCCGACCAGTCCCTGCGGGCGAACGTCCTGACCGACGCCGCCGTGTACCCGGTGCGGGAGGGCGGCACGGCCGCCGTCGAGGTCACCGTCGCCACCACCGGTTCCGCTCCCCTCGACGAGCCGGTGACCGTCGCCTACGAGACGGCCGCGACCGGCACCGCGGAATCCGGCAAGGACTACACGCCGGTCTCCGGCACCCTCACCTTCCCCGCGGGCACGGCCTCCGGCGCCTCGCGGTCCGTCCGGGTCCCGACCCTGAAGGACAAGGGCGCCGAGGCCGCCGAGACGATCCCGCTGAAGCTCACCGTCACCGGCGCCAAGCCCCCGGCCGAGCCCCCGCAGGTCGTCGTGGACGCGCACGGGCTGCCGTATCTCGACCCGCGGCTGCCGGTGAAGAAGCGCGTCGCCGATCTCCTGGGCCGGATGTCCCCGGCCGAGAAGGCCGGCCAGATGACGCAGGCCGAGCGCGCCGCCGTCGGCGCCGCTCCCGGCGACATCGCCGCGTACGACCTCGGCTCGCTGCTGTCCGGCGGCGGCTCCACACCCACGCCCAACACCCCCGAGGCCTGGGCGCGGATGATCGACGGCTTCCAACTCCGGGCACAGGCCACGCGGTTCCAGATCCCACTGATCTACGGCGTCGACGCGGTGCACGGCCACAACAACCTGGTCGGCGCGACGATCATGCCGCACAACATCGGACTCGGAGCCGCCCGCGATCCCCGACTGGCCCGGCGGACCGCCTCGGTGACCGCAGCCGAGGTCCGCGCGACCGGCATCCCGTGGGACTTCGCCCCGTGCCTGTGCGTCACCCGCGACGACCGCTGGGGCCGCGCCTACGAGGCCTTCGGTGAGGACCCGGCCCTCGTCGACGCCATGGCGAGTGTCGTCCAGGGCTTCCAGGGCGCCCGCGACGGGCGGGACCTGAAGGACGACGACAAGGTCCTCGCCACCGCCAAGCACTTCGTCGGCGACGGCGGCACCGAGTTCGGCTCCTCCAGCACCGACGGGTACACCATCGACCAGGGCGTCACCAAGGTCACCCGGCAGGAGCTGGAGGCCGTCCACCTGGCACCGTACGAGACGGCCGTCGAGCGCGGTGTCGGGACCGTCATGCCCTCGTTCTCCTCGCTGGACATCGTCGGCGACGGACGGGGCCCGGTGAAGATGCACGCCCGCACCGACATGCTCACCGGTGTGCTGAAGGGCCGTATGGACTTCGACGGCTTCGTGATCAGCGACTGGGCGGCCATCGACCAACTGCCCGGCGACTACGCCTCCGACGTCCGTACGTCGGTCAACGCCGGACTCGACATGATCATGGTTCCGAACGCCTACCGGGACTTCCACAGCACCCTCGTCGCCGAGGTCGGGGCGGGCCGGATCGACGAGCGGCGCGTCGACGACGCCGTCTCCCGCATCCTCACGCAGAAGTTCCGGCTCGGCCTCTTCGAGAAGCCGTACGCCGACACCGACGGCGCGGACCGGATCGGTTCCGCCGCCCACCGGGCCGTGGCCCGCGAGGCGGCCGCGAAGTCGCAGGTGCTGCTGAAGAACGCGGGCGGTGTCCTGCCGCTGGGGAAGAACCAGAAGGTGTACGTCGCCGGGTCCAACGCCGACGACATCGGCAACCAGTCCGGCGGCTGGACCGTCACCTGGCAGGGCGCCTCCGGTGACATCACCCCCGGTACGACCGTCCTGGAGGCCATGCGCAAGAACTCCGGGCGGCTGACGTACTCCCAGGACGCCTCGGCCCCGACCGCCGGCCATGACGTCGGCGTGGTCGTCGTGGGGGAGACCCCGTACGCCGAGGGCCTCGGTGACGTCGGCAACGGCCACGACCTGGAGCTCTCCGCCGCCGACCAGGCAGCGGTCGACACGGTGTGCGCGGCCATGAAGTGCGCGGTGCTGATCGTCTCCGGGCGTCCCCAGCTCCTCGGCGACCGGCTCGGTGACATCGACGCGCTGGTCGCCTCCTGGCTCCCGGGCACGGAGGGCGACGGCGTGGCCGACGTCCTGTACGGCAAGCGGCCCTTCACCGGCCGGCTCCCGGTGACCTGGCCGAGGTCCGAGGCCCAGCTGCCGATCAACGTCGGCGACACGGCCTACGACCCGCAGTACCCGTACGGCTGGGGCCTGACGACCCTCGCCAAGGCCCCGGAGGGCGGCGCGGGAACCCTGGGGGCACTCGCCGTCGCGGCCAGGGCGGCCGAGCGGACCGGGGCCGAGGAGGCGGGCCGGGCGATCGTCGGCAAGGCCCGGCTGATCGTCCAGCGGAAGGCCGGCGACACCCTCACGCCCGCGGTCGCGAAACCCTTCGCCGACGCGGAGCACCTGCTCCTGACCGGACGGTACGGAAAGGCGGTGGACAGGCTGGCGGCGGCCTACCGGGCGGCCTGAGATCCGACCGCTGCACACATGTCCGATTGTGCGTCTTTCGGGTAGGTTCGAGGTATGAAGGCCGCGTTGTCGAACCGAGGCCCCGTCGCACTGCTGCTCGCCGCGGCGCTCGCCGTCCTGGCCGCTCTGACGGTCCTGACGGCGGGCGCCCCGCGCGCCTCCGCGGCCACCAGCCTGTCCGCCGTCGCCGAGGCCCTGCGCGAGAATCCCGTGTACGTCGACCCGGCCGCCTCCGCGCACCTGTCCGCGGCGGACGCGGACGCGCTGGCCGACCGGATCAAGGGCGCCGACAAGGCCCTGTTCGTCGCGGTCCTGCCGGCCGACTTCCCGACCGAGAACCTCCTGAAGAACCTGCGCACCGCCACCGGCGTGACCGGCCTGTACGCGGTCCGCGTGGGCGACCGCTTCGACGCGGCCGCCGACGCCACGGTCCTGCCCGGCACCGCCGTGCGGAACCTCGTCACCAGCGTCGAGGGCACCGGCAGCGCCCGGACCCAGCTGGACGACTTCACCGACCGGGCTCTGACCAACATGGGCGGCTCGGCGCCGTCGTCCTGGAGCTCCTCCGGCGACGGCGGCGGGGTCTCCACCACCGCGCTGGTCACCGTCGGCGCGGTGCTCGTGGCCGGCGGCGGAGGCGCGTACGCCCTGGTCCGCCGCAACCGCCGGCGGCACGAGGAGGAGCAGCGGGCCGCGCTGGAGCAGCTGCGGGTCGTGGTCGACGAGGACATCACCGCGTTCGGCGAGGAGCTGGACCGCCTGGACTTCCATCCTGGGGAGGCGGGCGCCGACGACGCGATGCGCGCGGACTACGAGCGGGCGCTGGACACCTACGACCAGGCGAAGTCGCTGATGGGGGCGGCCCACAAACCGGAGGACGTGCGAGCCGTCACACAGGCACTGGAAGAGGGCCGCTTCGCCCTCACCCGGCTCGCCGCCCGTCGCGAGGGGCGCCCCCTGCCCGAGCGCCGCTCCCCCTGCTTCTTCGACCCCCGCCACGGTCCGTCCGTCGCCGACGCCACCTGGACCCCGACCGGCGGCACCTCCCGCGAGGTCCCCGTCTGCGCCGCCGACCGCACCCGCCTCGCCGACGGCCGCGACCCCGTGATCCGCGAGGTCGACACCGTGTACGGCCGCCGTCCCTACTGGGAGGCCGGCCCCGCCTACGGCCCCTGGGCCGGCGGCTACTTCGCCTCCGGCCTCCTGCCCGCCCTCCTCGTCGGCACCATGCTCGGCTCCCTCATGGCCACCCCCGCCTACGCCACCGACTACGGCTCCGGCTACGGCGACTTCGGCGGCGGCCACGAGGGCGGCGACCTCTCGGGCGCGGACTTCAACACCGACGACTTCAGCGGCGGTTTCGGCGGCGGCGACTTCGGTGGCGGGGGAGACTTCGGCGGCGGCGGCTTCTGACACCGGCCCCGGCCTCCGGCCGGGCCGGTCGCTCCCACCCGCACCACCCGTGCGGCTTTCGCGGCCGGGTGCGGGTGGCCCTTGCGGGGGTTGAGCGCCGCCGGCGGCTGCGAGTGAGTACGTCTGATCGCTGGCCCAGGCCCTTTCAGCCCGCCCGTCGTCTGAGGCCGGGCTTCTTGCCGTCCCGATCACTTTCAGCCCGTCCGGCGTTTGAGGACGAGGCCCCTCAAGGGCCGATACGGGGGTCCAGGGGGCGGAGCCCCCTGAGGATGGGACGGGTAGGGGCGGCGGGGGCGAAAACCCCGGCCCGGACAGCCCCACGGACCCGGCGCGCAACCCCCGCCGAGCCCGTGAGACACCGTACGAAAAGAGCCCGCGTCAGAGCGACGAGGCCCCCGCGGCGATGGCGGTGGCGAAGGTGGAGACCTCCGTGTAGACCCCCGGCGCGTCGGGACGCGCACACCCGTCACCCCAGCTGACTATCCCGACCTGGACCCACGCCCCCGCGTTGTCCTTGCGGAACATCGGCCCGCCGGAGTCACCCTGGCACGTGTCGACCCGCCCCGCGTCGAACCCGGCGCAGATCTCCTCACCGGCGACGAGCCCGTTGTACAGCCCGCCGTACGCCTTGCAGGTGGCATCGCTGATGAACGGCACCGTGGCCTTGAGCAGATACCGCTGCTGAGGACCGCCCTCGCGCGCAGCCCCCCACCCGGCGACGGTGAAGTCACCGGCGTTGTACTGGGTGTTCGTGGCGATCTTCAGGGTCGGCAGATTGATGGGCTGCGCCAGCTTGATGAGCGCCCAGTCCTTGCCGGTGCCGTTGTAGCCGGGCGCCCGGTACACATAGGTGGACCTGACCTGCACCCGCCCGGTGCTGGACTGGAGGTCCACGACCCCGGCGGTCGCGGTGATGCCCGTGTTCGGCCCGGTCGCACCGACACAGTGCGCGGCCGTGAGCACGATCTGCTGCGTGTAGAGCGCGCCGCCACAGCCCATGGAGAGCCGGACCATGAACGGGAACTCGCCCTGCGCGGCGCGGGTTCCGCCGACGACGGGCGCGGGAGCGGCCTGGGCGGCCGAGACGGGCTGAAGACTGGCGACCGCGAGGGCGACGGCGCCGACGGCCGCGCATCTCTTGAGGGCCGTGAGAAGTCTCTTCAACGTGATGCCTTCCGTGGGGGGTTGACCTGGGGGTGTGCAACCGAAACACAGAATTGACGCGCACATGTCATCAAGGGCAACAAAGAAAAGCCCATCGACTGGCATGGGCAGGACAAATTTCTGTTGCTGGATTATGAGAACGCGACGACCACCCGCACAAGGGGCGAGAACCAGCCACCAGCCCGGCGGCGAGGGCCCGCGCACGAGGAAGCCCGGCTGCTCCGGATGGAGTCCGAGCCGCCGAAGCGCCTCGGACTCCACGTCGACGGTGAACCACCCGTGCCACCGCCCGTCGGCCCCCGGCCCGCACGCGAGCCCGAACCGGATCTCGTCCTCCACGAACGGCATCCAGTCGATCCCGCGGTCCCGCGGTCAAGCCCGCACGGCCGCCAGGGGACGCGGTCGGCCGTCGGCGTTCTCGCAGGCGGCGACGGTCACCCAACCGGGGTGCACTGCACGGATGTCGGTCATGCCGACCATGATGCGGGAGTACGCCGACGATCCGCGCCCGCATTCCCGCGCGCCGACGCGTACGCCGCCCCACCCGCCACCACCAACGCCACGGCGACCAGCCCCGCGGCGGCCCACACCGGCGACCGGTAACCGCCCCCGGAGCCGATCACCGTGCCGCCGAGCCAGGGGCCGCAGGCGGCGCCGATGTTGAAGGCGGCCGTGGCGAAGGCGCCGGCGAGGGTGGGGGCGGTGGGGGCCGTGTGGAGGGCCCGCGAGATGAGGGTGGAGCCGACGGCGAAGGAGAGGGCGCCCTGGACGAGGACCAGCCCGAGGGCGAGCGGCGGGTGTTCGGCGCCCAGGGCGAGGGCGCACCAGCCGAGGCAGAGGACGGTGCCCCCGGCGCCGACGACCGTCCCGGGCCGCCGGTCGGCGAACCGCCCGCCGACCCGTACACCCGCGAACGCCCCGAGCCCGAACAGCGCGAGCACCACCGGCACCCGACTCGCCTCCAGCCCGGTGACGTTGGTGACCAGCGGGGCGAGATAGGTGAAGGTGCAGAAGGTCGCCCCGTTCACCAGCGCGCCCAGCAGCAGGACGGTGAGCAGCCGGGGCTCGCGCAGGGCCCGCAGTTCGGCGCGCAGAGCGGGGGCCGGCCGTACGGACTCGGCGGTACCGGCCGGCACGGCCCGGGCCACCGCCACCACGGCTGGCAACGACAAGGCGGTCACCGCCCAGAACGCCGAACGCCACCCCCAGAGGTGGCCCAGCAGCGCCCCGGCGGGCACCCCCACCACGCAGGCGAGGGTCACCCCGCCCAGCAGCACCGACGTGGCCCGCCCCTTGGCGTCCGCCGGCACCATCGCCGCGGCCGTCACCAGCGCGACGGCCAGGAACCCGGCGTTGGCGAGCGCCCCCACCACCCGGGTGGCGAGCAGCACCCCGAAACTGTCGGTCAGCGCACCGACGACGTGCACGCCCATGAAGGCGAGCAGGAATCCCAGCAGCGCACCCCGCCGCGACCAGCGCCGGGCGAGCCCGGCCATCAGGGGTGCCCCGACGACCATCCCCGCGGCGAAGGCCGAGGTGAGCGCCCCCGCGGCGGGGACGGAGACGTGCAGATCCCGGGCGATGTCCGGTACCAGACCGGACAGCATGAACTCGGACGTGCCCTGGGCGAACACGGCGACGCCCAGCAGGAACAAAGCGAACGGCATGAGGAAACTCCGCAACCCGAAGTCGTAGAAGAAGACACACACGACACGCGGAACCGGCCGTCCGGCAGCGGTGAGCGACGAGGGCGCGACGACTTCGGGGGTGCGCGACGCACCACCCGGAGAAGGAGGAAGGGACTCAGCCCGGCATCACGACCAGCCACCGGAGAACCGGTGGCCGGAGTCTGGACGCCTCGGGACTGGACACGCGGGCAGGCTACCCGTGGCCGGTCGGCGGGGCGACCGAATAAACCGAACGGACGGGGTCCGCGTGGTCGGCGCGGGAGGGCCCGGTGGGGGACGACGTGGGGGACGACGGCAGCCGGAACCAGGCCGCGAGGACCAGGGGGAGGACGAGGTAGCCGAACCGGGTGGCCGGGATCAGGCAGATGGCGATGCCCAGGCCGACGGCCAGCCGGTCCGCCGCGGCCCGGACGGTACCGGGCGGGCGTATCAGGAGCGAGACGGCCACCCCGAGCGCGGCGGTCGCGAGCGCTGCCGTGGCGAGGGTGGAGCCGCCGGGGACATGGGCGGCCAGCAGGTGGCCCGGCAGGGGGCTGGCGGCCGGGGAGCGCACACCGCCCTCGCCGAGGGGGAAGAGGACGACGTGCTCGACGAAGGCGTGCGGGTCGGCGAGGGCGACGGGTATGACCGCCAGCGCGCTCACCGACAGGGCGGTGGCGGCCGCGCGCAGAGTCGTCCGGCGGCCCGCCGTGACCGCGAGCAGGACCAGACCGACCGGCAGCAGCGGCCACGCCGTCCACTTCAGCGCGGCCGCGGCCCCCATGGCCACACCGGCCGCCACACCGGAGCCGCCCCGGCCGGCCAGCGCCAGGCCCAGGCACATCAGCCCGACCACCGGCAGGTCCACCCCGCCGACGGCCAGCGGGAGTGCGACCGCGGGGAACCCGGAGAGCAGCGCCACCGTGCTCACGGGGCCCGCCGCCGACGCCTTGAGGGCCGCTCCGGCGGGCCGCCGGGCGGCGAAGAACATGCAGACCAGGAAAGCGAGGCCGAACCACACCCGCGCGTCGGTGAGCGGACCGGCGCCGAACAGCGCGCGGGGTACGCCGAAGAGCGCCATGCCGGGCAGATACGGGTTGTACTCCACGGTCCGTGCCGGATCCGGCAGGTACGGGCTGCCGGAGTCCAGCAGCAGAGCGCCGGAACGCTCGACGACACCGACCTCGGACTGGGCGTCGCCCGACGCCACGAGCACCGCCAGCGGTACGAGGACCGCCCCGGCGAGCGCGGCGAGCGCCCCGCTCCGGTTCCAGGAACGCGCGTCCCGCAGGGTGAGCACGGCCGCCGTGGCGTACCCGGCGGCCGCGCAGGTGCCCCACACCCGGTGCGGACCGAGCGCCGTCGTCGTCGCCAGCACCAGGGCGAACCCCGCGCACGCCGCCCAGTAGGCCCAGGCCCAGCGGGCCGCCCTACCGGAAGGCGCGGGCCGCCCGAGGTGTCCCACCCCCGTGAGGACACCTCGGGCAGTGCGCGAGGGCCGTGCGGAGGCCCTCCGGGTCATCGTCATGTCGCCTCTCACGAGCGTCGTCCAAGTCGTCGGAAGGGACCGCACGGATGCGGCGCGGTCCCTGCAACGAGGCCCGCGACAACGAGTTCAGCGGCCGGCGCGTTGTTCAGCAGCCACCGCACGCCACTGAGAACAAAACGAAAACGCCTGGTCGTCGGCGGTCGGACGCCTTGCGGGCGGTCCGCGGGGTTCCTTAGGGTGGCGACGCCGAACACACGTCTGTGTCGCAGGGGGCAGGCGGAACCGGGGGGAGACGGAGCGGACATGGGCCGTCGCGAGACTCCTGTCGACCCGGCCGCCGGACCGGTCCCGCGGTTCGCCTACGAGCTGCGCAAGCTGCGCCAGGAGGCCGGCGGCGTCACCTACCGCGAACTCGCCCGCCGCGCCCACTTCTCGGTCACCGCGCTCTCCCAGGCCGCCGCCGGTGAGCAACTGCCCTCGCTCCAGGTGACCCTGGCCTACGTCCGGGCCTGCGACGGCGACGAGCCGGAGTGGGAGCGGCGCTGGCAGGAGACGGAACGGGAGGTCCGCGAGGCCACCGCCCGCCAGGACGACGACGCCGAGCCGCCGTACCAGGGCCTGGCCCGCTTCGAACCCGACGACCACGACCGGTACTTCGGCCGCGACCGGCTCGTCACCGCGCTGCGGGAGCTGGTCCACGAGCGCAGGTTCACCGCGGTCTTCGGCCCCTCCGGCAGCGGCAAGTCCTCCCTCCTGCGGGCCGGGCTGATCCCCGCCCTGCGCGCCGAGCGCGAACTCGCCGCCATCCGCGTCCTCACGCCGGGCGGACACCCGGCCCACACCCACGCCGACGTACTGAAGGCCGTACGAGAACCGGCCGTGCGCGAAGAGGGCGCGGGGCAGTCGGAGGGGACCGGGCGTGACGTGCTCCTCGTCGTCGACCAGTTCGAAGAGGCATTCACCCTCTGCCGGGACGCGGCCGAACGCCGCGCCTTCATCGACCTGCTGCTCACCGCCCGCACGCCCGAGTCCCGGCTGCGGGTCGTCATCGCCGTCCGCGCGGACTTCTACGGCCGATGCGCCGAACACCGGGGCCTGGCGGACGCGTTGGGGGAGGCCGGGCTGCTGGTGGGGCCGATGGACCCGGCCGAGCTGCGCGAGGTGATCGTCAAACCGGCCCAGGCGGCGGGCCACATCGTCGAACGGACCCTGACCGCCCGCCTGGTGGAGGAGATCGCGGAGGAACCCGGCGGCCTCCCCCTGCTGTCCCACGTCCTGCGCGAGACCTGGCGCCGCCGCCACGGCCGGGCGCTGACCCTGGAGGCGTACGAGGCCGCGGGCGGTGTGCACGGCGCCATCGCCCAGACCGCCGAGGAGGTCTACGCCGGGCTCTCCACCGACCACGCGGAACTCGCCCGCCTGATCCTGCTGCGGCTGATCACCCCCGGCGAGGGCTCCCAGGACACCCGCCGCCCAGTCGATCGCGCCGAACTCGACTTCACGCACCCGCCGGGGCCGGCCACCACCCCTCCCGCCGCCCCCGCCGACGCGCCCCCGACCGCGCGCGCCCCCGACATCTCCCTCGTCCTGGACCGTCTCGCCCGAGCCCGGCTGATCACGCTCGACCACGACACCGTCGACCTCGCGCACGAGGCGCTGATCACCGCCTGGCCGCGGCTGTCCGGCTGGATCGACGCCGAGCGCGAACAACTGCGGGCGCACCGGCGGTTGACCGACGCGGCCCGCACCTGGGACGAGCTGGGCCGCGACCCGGGCGCCCTCTACCGCGGCACACGGCTGGCCGCCGCGGAGGAGCAGCTCGCCGACGCCTCGCTCACCGTGCCGGAGCGCGCCTTCCTGACCGCGAGCAGCGGCGCGCGCCGGGGCGAACGCCGCAGGCGCCGCGGTCTCGTCGGAGCCCTCGCCACCCTGCTGGTCCTCGCGCTCGTCGCCGGCGCCGTGGCCTGGCAGCAGGGCCGCACCAGCGACCGGCGGCACGTGGAGGCCGAGGCCCGTCGGATCGCCGCGGTCGCCGACAGCGTGCGCTTCTCCGACCCCCGCACCGCGATGCGGCTCAGCGTGGCCGCCGCACGGCTCGCCGACACGACCGAGACCCGGTCGGCGCTGATCGGGGCGATGGCCCAGCGGGACGAGGACGTGTTCGCGGTGCCCGGCGCGGACGACGGCTTCGACGGCTCGGGCAACGACGTGCGCCGGGTGACGGCGGACGGCACCTCCGTGGTGTCCGTCACCGCCGACCGGGTCAGGATCTGGGACCTGCGCACGCACCGGCTCACCCTCTCCGCACCGGGTCCCGGGAAACGGATGGACGGTGTCCCGGCCGCCGTGGGCCCGGACGGCCGGACACTCGCGTTGCTGGCCGGCGAGGGGATCCAGCTGTGGGACGTGCGGACCGCGCGCGTGACCAGGACGCTCCCCGGTGTGGACGCCACACAGCAGCCGGAGGTCGGTTTCGGCGGCCCCACCCTCGCCGCGGCGGACTGGAACGGGGACGTCCACGCCTGGGACCTGCGCACCGGCCGCCGGATGCTGCGGATCTCCGGGGTCACCGCGGACGGCCTGGCCGTCAGCCCCGACGGCCGGTGGCTCGCCCTGTGCACGGGCGCCCGGGCGGTGCAGATCTGGGACGTCGCGCACCGCAGGAAGGCCTCGGCGCCCTGGGCCGCGCGGGTGCGCCCGGGCGACTGCCTCGACGACACGCTGGCGTTCACCCCGGACAGCCGGACACTCACCGCCGTCAGCGGCGACGGAGTCCGCGGGTGGGACCTGCGCACCGGCCGCCGGACCCTGTTCTTGGAGGCGGCCGGGCTGACCCAGGTCTGGTTCGGCGCCGACGACAGGTTCCTCATGGCCACGGGACCCCACCAACTCCTGGTGTGGCGGGTGGCGAACCCGTATCTGCCCGTGCTGCGCAAGCGGCTGACCGCCGACGAGTGGACCGGCGTCACCCTCGACCGCGGCGCCGGCGCGGTGCGCTACCTCAGCGGCTCGGGGACCGTCGTACGCTCGCTGTCACTCGGCGGGGCCAGGTCCGAACAGTGGCCGACGACGATGGCGTACCGGGCGCAGCTCTCCGGTGACGGCCGGATCCTGGCCCGCTCGGTCGACCAGGGCGGCGGACGGCGCTGGCAGGTCGTGGACACCCGCAGCGGCCGGGTGGTCTTCGAGCCCCCGGGCGGCACCTGCCCCGAGGGGGAGGACCGGGTCTGCGCCGACCTCGTGGCCCTCAGCGACGACGGCCGCCACCTCGCGCGCGCCCGGAGCCTGGACCACCACCGGGCGGGGACGCCGGACGCGACCCGCATCACCGTGTGGGACGTCAGGACCCACCGCGCGTACGCCACCGTGGACATCCCGTCGGCCGGACAGGACGCCTTCGCCGTCAACGGGATCGCCCTCGACGCCCACGCCCGCACCCTGGTGGTGTTCCGGTCGGCGTTCCGGCCGTCCGTCGAACTGTGGGACCTGCGCCGGGAGAAACGGGTGAGGACGGTGCGCAGTGGCCGCCCCGGCGACTCCGTCGCCTACGACTCCACCGGCACGGCCATGGCCCTGCGCCCCGACGGGGACCGGCTGGTGACCCAGGACGGGCTGGTCGCCGATCTCGGCGCCGGACGCGTGGAACCCCGCGTGCTCGGCGAGGACATGCTCCGGACGGCGGCTTTCAGCCCGGACGGCACCCGTCTGGCGGTGGGCGACATCCTGGGCCGGGTCACCCTGTGGGACGGGTCGGCGCGCACCCGCCTGGGTGTGCTGGACGGATCCGCCTCCGATGCCGGGGCCGAGCTGACGGGCGGAGTGACCGCGCTGGCCTTCTCCCACGACAGCCGCACCCTCGCGGTCGCGGACTCGGAGGGCACCGTGCGGCTCTGGGACGTCTCCTCGCAACGGCTCCTCGGCACCGCCCTGCCGACCCCGGGCGACCAGGCGCTGGCGCTGGCCTTCGGCCCGGGCGACGGCACGCTGTACGCCTCCGGCACCCACATCGCCGTACAGAAGTACGACCTCGCGCCGGACCATCTCGTCGCCCAGGTCTGCGCCCGCGCCGGCTCCGGCCTGTCCCGCGCCGACTGGCGGACGTACCTCCCGGACATCCCGTACCGCCGGACCTGCTGACGCGCCGAGCCACCGAGCCACGTACCGGCGAACTCGCCGATCCCCGGCGCCGGGACACGTCCCCCGCATACGGTGTCGCCGTGTCCTCCTCCGACTCCGGTTCCGACTCCGTCGACTCCGGCGAACCCCGTCCCTTCCGCTCCGCTGCCGACCTCGACGCCTGGCTGAGCGCCCACCCCGCGCCGTACCCGGGGCTGTGGGTGAAGGTCGCGAAGAAGGGCTCGGGTCTGCCCTCCGTGACCGCCGCCGAGGTCAACGACGTGGCCCTGTGCCACGGCTGGATCACCGGGCATCGCAAGAGCCTGGACGCCGTGCACTACCTCCAGCGGATCACCCCGCGCCGGCCCGGCAGCCTCTGGTCGATGGTCAACGTGCGCCGCGTGGAGGAACTGACCGCCGCCGGCCGTATGCGCCCCGCGGGTCTCGCGGAGGTGGCCGCGGCGAAGGCGGACGGGCGGTGGGAGAAGGCGTACGCGTCACAGCGTGAGGCCGCGGTTCCCGACGACCTGGCCGCCGCGCTGGAGCGGGACCCGGCGGCCCGGGCGGCCTTCGAACGCCTCGGGAGAACGGACCGCTACCTGCTCGCGCTCCCTCTCCTGCGGGCCCGTACCCCGCGGAGCCGGGCGGAGCGGCTGTCGGCCGCGCTCACCCGGCTGACCCGGGACCCACCGCCGTGAACGGCGTGGGCTCAGGCGTTCTTGATCGCGGAGATGTCGAAGCTCAGCTTGATCTTGTCGGAGATCAGGACGCCGCCCGTCTCCAGGGTCGCGTTCCAGGTCAGGCCCCAGTCGGAGCGCTTGATCTCCGCCTTGCCCTCGAAGCCGACGCGCTCGTTGCCGAAGGGGTCCTTGGCGGAACCGTTGAACTCCAGGTCGATGCTGATCGGCCGGGTGGTGCCGAGGATGGTCAGGTCACCGGTGATCCGGTAGTCCTCGTCCCCGAGCGCCTCCGCCTTGGTGGAGCGGAAGGTCATCGTCGGGAACTCCTCGATCTTGAAGAACTCCGCGCTCTTGAGGTGCCCGTCACGGTCCGCCGACCCGGTGTCGATGCTGTCCATCTTGACGTCGATGGAGGCCGTCGACGCGGCCGGGTCGCCGCCGTCCAGGTGCAGCGAGCCGCTGAAGTCGACGAACTTGCCCTTCACGTTGGTCACCATGGCGTGGCGGACGGTGAAGCCGATCGTGGAGTGGGCGGTGTCGATCGTGTAGTCGCCGGTCAGTGCGGTCAGGTCGGTGTTCGCCATGGCGTGCTCCCAGAAGTGAGGATGTTGAACGTTGAACTATCTAACGGAAACGACGGTAGGCCTATTCCATTCAACTTTCAACATCATTGACGAAGTATCGGCGGGAGAGCCGACGGGAGAGCCGACGAAGGTGTCGGCGGGAGCACCGGCGTGAGCCGCCCCAGCCGCCGAGCCGTCCTGCTCACGGCGGCCCTCCTGGCCACCGTCGCCCCCACCCGACGCGACGACCCGGCCGATCCGGCCGACCCCTACGACACGCTCCGCCGCCGCTGGCTCGACATCGCCCTCGGCACCGGCTACGACCCCGCCGCCGAGCCCTACGCCTCCCGCCTCGCCGAGACCGGCCGACTCGCCCGCGGCTTCCGCGCGAGCATGACCCCGACCGCCACCTCCCTGTGGCCCGGCCAGCCCTACGACCCGCCCGCCGGCATCACCCAGAGCTACGGCCGCCTGTGGACCATGACCAGGGCCTACGTCTGCCCGGGCACCGGCTCGACCGGCGACGAGACGCTCCTCGCCGCCACCCTGCGCGGCCTCGACCACCTCTCCGCGACCGTCTACAACCCCGGCACCACCCGCTACGGCAACTGGTGGGAATGGCAGATCGGCAGCCCCCGTCCGCTCATGGACATCACGGCCGCCCTGTACGACCACCTCGCCGACGCCCAGCGGGCCGCCGCCTGCGCCGCCGTCGACCACTTCATCCCCGACGGCATGCTCACCGACTACTCCGGCACCTCCACCGGCGCCAACCGCGTCGACCTGTGCCGCTCGGTCGCCGTGCGGGGGATCGTCGGCCGAGCCCCCGACCGGATCGCCCTCGCCCGCGACGCGCTCTCCCCGGTCTTCCCGCACGTCACCCGGGGCGACGGCCTCTACGCCGACGGCTCCTTCGTGCAGCACACCTGGGTCGCCTACTCGGGGACCTACGGCCAGGTCATGCTCGACGGGCTCGGCCGCCTCTTCGCGCTGCTCGCCGGATCCGAGTGGGAGGTGACCGACCCGAACCGGCAGATCATCCTGGACAGCGTCGAGCACGCCTACGCGCCCCTCATCCACGACGGCCTGGTCATGGACAGCGTCAACGGCCGTGCCATCAGCCGGGGCCTGCTCAAGAGCGACGACCGCCACGTCCTGCGCGGCGACCACTTCCACGGCCAGGGCATCATCGCCGCCATCGCCCTCCTCGCGGCCGGCGCGAGCCCGGCCGAGCGCGAGCGCTGGTACGGCCGTGTCAAGGGCTGGATCGAACGCAACGCCCGGGACGCCGGGCACGCCGGGAGCGCGGTCACACCGATCCTGACCGCCCCTCAGTACGACGTGGCCGACCTCGCCCGCCTGCACGCGGTCGCCGGCTCCCCGGTCCCGGCCGCCCCCGAACCCCACGGCCACCGGCTCTTCGCCGCCATGGACCGGGCCGTCCACCGCGGCCCCGGGTTCACCGCGAACATCGCCATGGCGAGCGACCGTATCGCGTACTACGAGTGCGGCAACGGCGAGAACCCGCGCGGCTGGCACACCGGCGCAGGCCTGCTCTCCTGGTGGCCGGACGGCCGCTCGGACCAGTACACCGACTGGTTCTGGCCCACCGTCGACTGGTACCGCCTGCCCGGCACCACCGTCTCCACCCGGCGCCTGGCCGACCGGGCGGGCGGCGAGTGGGGCGAGCCCAAGCCGGACGTGCGATGGGTCGGCGGCACCACCGACGGCGAGTACGCGGCGATCGGCCAGCATCTGAAAGGGCTCCAGTCCACGCTCCAGGCCCGCAAGTCGTGGTTCTGCCTGCCCGACGCGATCGTCTGCCTCGGCGCGGGCATCACCTGCGCCGACGGCGTCCCGGTCGAGACGGTCGTCGACAACCGCAACCTCGGGGAGGGCGGGACGCCGGAGTTCGTACGAGGAAGGGGCTGGGCCCATCTCCAGGGTCACGGCGGCTGGCTGGTCCCCGACGGCGAGCTGCGCACCCTGCGCGAGGACCGCACCGGCGCCTGGTCCGACATCAACACCACCAGCACGACCGAGCGCCGCACCCGCCGCTGGCAGACCCTCTGGCTGGACCACGGCACCGACCCGACGGACGCCGGCTACCTCTACGTCCTGCTGCCGGGCGCCTCCCGCCGTACGGTCGCCGCCCGCGCCGCCGACCGGCACTGGCTGTCGGTCCTCGCCAACGACACCACCTGCCAGGCGGTCCGCGTCGCCGGGGTCACGGCGGCCACCTTCTGGCGTCCCGGCACGGCCGGTGGTGTGACCGCCTCGGCCGGCGCGAGCGTCCTGGTCCGCCGCCGGGGCGGTACCGCCACCCTCCACGTCAGCGAGCCGCCCCGTACCGGCGAACCCCTGGAGATCACCTGGGACCGTCCGGTACGCCGGGTGATCCGGGCCGACGACTCGGTCGAGGTCCTGGCCACGGGCCGCCGTCTGCGCGTCCGTGTCACTCCGGGGAGGGCATGTGCCACCCATGGATGTGAGGTGACTCTCAGCTGACCACTTTGTGCGACCTCTACAAGGGGGAGGCCCTCTGAGCAGTCGGAACGGCTGCATGCCGGTGAGGTTCTGTTCAGTGGTACCAGGAAAACGCTCCGGAGACTGTACGGAGTCGACGGCAGGCTTTCCTTGGCTGGCTTCGTAAGGTCGCTACATGACCGTTTTGGATGAGGCGCAGGGTGAGTCGACGGGCGAGCCCACGGACGCGCGCGGGCGAGTGGCCGAACTGCACGACATCCGTGCGCAGGCCCTGGCCGGCCCGAGCGAGAAGGCGACCGAGGCGCAGCACGCCAAGGGCAAGCTGACCGCGCGGGAGCGCATCGAGCTGCTCCTCGACCCCGGTACCTTCCGGGAGGTCGAGCAACTGCGCCGGCACCGGGCCCAGGGCTTCGGCCTGGAGGCCAAGAAGCCGTACACCGACGGTGTCATCACCGGCTGGGGCACGGTGGAGGGCCGGACGGTCTTCGTGTACGCGCACGACTTCCGGATCTTCGGCGGCGCGCTGGGCGAGGCCCATGCCACGAAGATCCACAAGATCATGGACATGGCCATCGCGGCCGGTGCCCCGCTGGTCTCCCTGAACGACGGCGCGGGCGCCCGTATCCAGGAGGGCGTCTCCGCCCTCGCCGGCTACGGCGGCATCTTCCAGCGCAACACCAAGGCCTCCGGGGTCATCCCGCAGATCTCGGTGATGCTCGGCCCGTGCGCGGGCGGCGCGGCCTACAGCCCCGCCCTCACCGACTTCGTGTTCATGGTCCGCGAGACGTCCCAGATGTTCATCACCGGCCCGGACGTCGTCAAGGCGGTCACCGGCGAGGAGATCACCCAGAACGGCCTGGGCGGCGCGGACGTGCACGCCGAGACCTCCGGCGTGTGCCACTTCGCCTACGACGACGAGGAGACGTGCCTCGCCGAGGTGCGCTACCTGCTGTCGATGCTCCCGCAGAACAACCGCGAGAACCCGCCCCGCGCGGAGGCCACCGACGCGCCGGAGCGCCGCTCGGACGTCCTGCTCGACCTGGTCCCGGCCGACGGCAACCGTCCGTACGACATGACCAAGGTCATCGAGGAGATCGTCGACGACGGCGACTACCTGGAGATCCACGAGCGCTGGGCCCGCAACATCATCTGCGCCCTGGCCCGGCTGGACGGCCAGGTCGTCGGCATCGTGGCGAACCAGCCGTCGACGCTGGCCGGTGTCCTGGACATCGAGGCATCCGAAAAAGCTGCACGTTTCGTCCAGATGTGTGACGCTTTTAACATCCCGATCGTCACTTTCCTGGACGTCCCCGGGTTCCTCCCGGGCGTCGACCAGGAGCACGGCGGCATCATCCGCCACGGCGCGAAGCTGCTCTACGCCTACTGCAACGCGACCGTGCCGCGGATCTCGCTGATCCTGCGCAAGGCCTACGGGGGTGCCTACATCGTCATGGACAGCCAGTCCATCGGCGCCGACCTCACCTACGCCTGGCCGACGAACGAGATCGCCGTGATGGGCGCGGAAGGCGCGGCCAACGTCATCTTCCGCCGCCAGATCGCCGACGCCGAGGACCCCGAGGCCATGCGGGCCCGCATGGTCAAGGAGTACAAGTCCGAGCTCATGCACCCCTACTACGCGGCCGAGCGCGGCCTGGTCGACGACGTCATCGACCCGGCCGAGACCCGCGAGGTCCTCATCTCCTCGCTCGCGATGCTCCAGACCAAGCACGCCGACCTGCCCTCCCGCAAGCACGGCAACCCCCCGCAGTAACCCAGCGGACGCTCCGCGACACCCCAGCGGAAACCTCATCCACGGAGACTGTGACCTATGAGCACCCCTGACATCCGCGTCGAGAAGGGCCACGCCGAGCCCGAGGAAGTCGCCGCCATCACGGCGATCCTCCTGGCCCGCGCCGCCGCCCAGCCCGCCGACCCCACCCCGACCCACCGCGGCCGCCCCCGGGCCGGCTGGCGCCGCCTGGAGCGCGAGGGCGGCTTCCGCGCCCCGCACAGCTGGCGGTAAGCCGTAGGACGCCACAAAGAAGGGCCCCTCTCTTCGCAAGAGAGGGGCCCTTCTCGCGTGTCCCAAAGGGGCGCGGGGAACTGCGCGACAAGCCACTGGGCTGCCGCAGACGGCATGCAACCGTCCGGGGCAGCCCAGTAGCCGCACAACCGGAGTCCTACCGAAGACGAGCCATCAACGCATGCTCCACCAGCGTGATGAGCGCGGACTTCGCATCGGCCCGATGCCGCGCGTCCGTCGTGATGATCGGGGTGTCGGGACCGATCTGCAGGGCTTCCCGGACCTCGTCCGGGTTGTACGGCTGGTTCCCGTCGAACCCGTTCAGGGCAATCACAAAAGGAAGCCCCGAGTTCTCGAAGTAGTCGACCGCCGGGAAGCAGTCGGCAAGACGCCTCGTGTCGACGAGGACGATCGCGCCGATCGCGCCGCGCACCAGGTCGTCCCACATGAACCAGAAGCGGTCCTGGCCGGGCGTACCGAAGAGGTAAAGGATCAGGTCCTGGTCGAGGGTGATACGGCCGAAGTCCATGGCCACGGTGGTCGTGGTCTTGTCTCCGGTGTGGGTGAGGTCGTCGATGCCCGCGCTCGCGGACGTCATGACGGCCTCGGTGCGCAGCGGGTTGATCTCCGAGACGGCGCCGACGAACGTGGTCTTGCCCACGCCGAAGCCGCCAGCCACCACGATCTTCGCGGACGTGGTGGAGCGGGAAGGCCCTCCGCTAGAGCTTGCGAAGTCCACTGAGCACCCTTTCGAGCAGTGTCACGTCTGGCTGGCCGCCGGCGTTCTCGTCGCCGCCGGGCTGATGAATGGCGACCAGGCCCGCCTCCGCCAAGTCGGCGACGAGGATCCTGGCCACGCCGAGAGGGATCGTGAGGAGCGCCGAGATCTCGGCGACCGACTTGATTTCCCGGCAGAGGTGGCAGATCCGCTGATGCTCGGGCAACTGGCCCTGCATCTGATGCGGCTGCGCGGTGGTGTGCACCAGTGCCTCGATGGCGAGCTGGTAGCGCGGGCGGGTGCGGCCGCCCGTCATGGCGTACGGGCGCACCAGCGGGTTGCTGGCGCCTCCCGCGGGTGAAGGCTCAGGGGTGCGTCGGTGTGGCTGCACGGGCTGGATGCGCGGGGCCGGCGGCTGGTCGTACGGCGACGGCCCGGGACCCTGGGGGCCCTGGGGCGCGTACGGCTGCTGACGCCGCTGGCTCGGTGCGGAGGGGAAGTTGTACCGGTTCGGGTTCTGCGAACCGTCACCCTGGCCGCCCTGGGCAGGGCCGTACGACCAATCGCCCGCTGACGAACCGCCTGGGGGTGTTGCCACTTTCTCTCCTCCTCCGACTGTGCCGGGCACCCATCACTGTGGAGCCGCGTCCCGAAACCTTACGGCCCCGGGACGCCAAAACGCACCGTCTGTCTGTCAGTTGAGCAGGCTCCCCTGGAGCTCCGCACGCAGATCGGGCGTCAGGACCGAACCGGCACGGTCCACCAGAAGAGCCATCTCGTACCCGATGAGACCGATGTCCGCCTCCGGATGCGCCAGAACCGCGAGCGACGAACCGTCGGATACGGACATGATGAACAGGAATCCCCGCTCCATCTCCACAACGGTCTGGTTCACCGCGCCACCCTCGAAGATGCGCGAGGCACCCGCGGTCAGCGAGGTCAGACCGGAGGCGACGGCCGCAAGCTGGTCGGCACGGTCGCGCGGAAAGCCTTCGGACATCGCCAGAAGGAGTCCGTCGGCGGAGACCACCACGGTGTGGGACACCCCCGGGGTGTTGTCCACGAAGTTGGTGATCAACCAGTTCAGGTTCTGCGCCGCCTGGCTCATCGGGCTCACACTAACGCTCCTGGTTGTAGGTGCTGTCAGAACCGAAGCCCTGACCGTTCGTTTCACTGCCTGCGGTGCGTCCTCGCTGGACACCGCGGCGCAGGTTGCTCAGCCTGCCCCGGATGTCCTCGGGGGCGCGGGAGACCTGTGGGCCGCCCTGTGGGGTCGACTCGGCGGCTCCCTCGACCAGGTTGGCCTTGGGCACCCGCCGCGGCAGGCCGGAGGAGGTGACCCCGCCCGCCTTGGGCTTCCGGAGCTGCGAGGCCTGCTGCCAGCGCGCGTCGTTCGCCGAGCGCCAGGAGTCGGTGCCGTTGCTCTCCGGCGTGGAGGCCGGCGGCTCCTGGTTCGCAGGCCGCGTGCCGTTCGAGCCGTTCGCGCCGCCCGCGGTGGATCCGCGGCGGGGAAGGCCGGCGTCGGTCAGCTGGTGACCCGCGGTGGAGGGGCCCGGCCCCGGACGGTCGAAGCCTACGCGGTCCTGCTCGCTCACGTCAGCGGCCTGCGCGGATTCCGCTTCCGGAGCGTACTGGTCCGGGTATCCGTTCCGGTAGCCGTCCGACTGCGGCCAGTCATCCTGGTAGGACGGCTCTTCGAACGCCGAGAACCTCTCCGGCGCCGCACCCTGGGCCGGCGCGGGCTCCTCCTGAGCCGGCTCCGTATACGAGGGCTCCGGGTAGCCGCCGTTCGACGGGTAGCCGCCGTTCTGCGGCACGGAGCCGTTCTGGCCGCCGTTCGGGGAGAACAGGTCGTTCTGCGGCAGACCGCCGTTCGGCGCGTAGTACTGCTCGTCGTACGCCGGGCGCTGCTGCTCTTCGTACGCCGGCTGCTGCTGCTCTTCGTACGCCGGCTGCTGCTGCTCTTCGTACGCCGGCTGCTGCGGCTCTTCGTAGGCGGGCTGCCGGTCGAACGCGGCGGGGTCGGGGTGCTGCTGCTCCTGGAAGTCGCCCTGGGCGTTGCCGTAGCCGGACCGGGCGTCGAAGCCCTCGGCGTAGGCGGCGGACTCCGGGGACTCCTGGCCGTGGTTCTGGGCCTCCAGGGCCGCCCGGCGCTCCTCGCGCATCAGGGAGCGGCCCACCGGGTCCAGCTCACGTATGTCGTCCGGGACCTCGGCGTAGCGGCTGTCGTCGAAGCCCAGCTCCGCGGCCGTGCGCATCGGCAGGCCGTTGCTGAAGTCCTCGCCCTGGTAGCGCTGCTCCGGGATGATCTGCGAGACGGTGAACTCGTCCTGCATCGGCTGCTGCTCGCCGCCGCCACCGCCGTGGGTGATCGCGTCGGGCAGCATGACCAGGGAGGTCGTGCCGGCCTGCTCGCCGGAGGGGCGCAGCTGGACGCGGATGCCGTGCCGGTCGGAGAGGCGGCCGACCACGAAGAGGCCCATGCGCTGCGAGATCGCGGCGTCCACGGTGGGCGGGTTCGCGAGCTTGTGGTTGATGTCCGCGAAGTCCTCGGCGGTCAGACCGATGCCCTTGTCGTGGATCTCGATCATGATGCGGCCGTCGGGGAGACGGGTCGCGGTGACGCGGACCTTGGTCTGCGGCGAGGAGAACGTGGTGGCGTTCTCCAGCAGCTCGGCGAGCAGGTGCACGAGGTCGGTGACCGCGCGGCCGTGGATCTCGGCCTCCGGGACGCCGGACAGCTCGATGCGCTCGTACTGCTCCACCTCGGAGGAGGCGGCGCGCAGCACGTCGACCAGCGGGACCGGCTGGTCCCAGCGGCGGCCGGGCTCCTCGCCGGCGAGGACCAGGAGGTTCTCGCCGTTGCGGCGCATACGGGTGGCCAGGTGGTCCAGCTTGAAGAGGTTCTCCAGCTGGTCCGGGTCCGCCTCGTTGTTCTCCAGGTCGGTGATCAGGGTCAGCTGGCCCTCGATCAGGGACTGGTTGCGGCGCGAGAGGTTGGTGAAGATCGCGTTGATGTTGCCCCGCAGCAGGGCCTGCTCGGAGGCGAGCCGGACCGCCTCGCGGTGGACCTGGTCGAAGGCGCGGGCGACCTCGCCGATCTCGTCCCGGGTGTTGATCGGGATGGGCTGGACACGGGTGTCCACCCGGCCCGGGTCGGTGCGCGAGAGCTGGTCGACCAGCATCGGCAGCCGCTGCTCGGCGATACCGAAGGCGGCGTTGCGCAGCTGGCGCATCGCACGGGACATCTGGCGGGCCACCATGCCGGCCAGGATGAACGCGGCGAGCAGGGCGACGACGACGGCGGCACCGGTGATCAGCGCGTCCCGCTTGGCGCTGTCGGCGATGTCGGAGGCCTCGCTCACCGCGGTGTTGGCCAGATCCGTCTCGATCTTGTTGTACGCGTTGAACTTGAGCGTGGTGAGCGCCCACCAGTTCTGCGCGGTGACGCCCTGCTGGGCCAGCTCGGCACGGGCGCTGGGGTCCGTCGAGGACAGCGCGCCGAGCCGGGTGACCATCGCGGTGTCACCGGAGGGCGGCGGCACGTAGTCCGGGTCCTTGGCCTTGGCCTCCTGGGCCATCCGCGCGCCCTCGGCCCTGATCTGCCGGACTGCCTCGACCAGCTTGGCGTTGTCCTCCTCGGTACCGCCGCTCTGGTACTCCTGGATGGCGATGCCCTCCAGGTAGGCGTACGAGGACAGGGCGACGCGCTGCTTGGCCAGGTCCGCGGCGTCGGGGCCGGGCTTGATCAGCATGTGCATACCGATGGAACGGTCCAGGGAGACCGCGCCCTTGGTCAGCGAGATCGCGTAGACCGTACGGCCGTAGCTGGTGATGTTGCCGGTGCCCAGGCCGAGCTCGTTGGCGAACTCCAGCAGCCGGTGCTCGGTCTCGACGTAGCCCTCTTCGGTCTCCACGCCGTCGAGCCGGTCGGTGTAGGCGGCCTTGCGCAGGTCCGTCAGCTTCGGCTCGACCTCGCGGAAGCGGTCCAGGCGGCGCACCAGGTTGGCCCGGTCCGGCATGCTCTTGACGGCCTCGTCGAAGGCGTCGGCCGCCTTGTCGGTGTTCGCACGGGCCTGGACGACCGTCGGGTCCTTCTGGCCCTTGCCCTGGAGCAGGGGCGCGGCGGTGACGTCACGCTCGACGAGCAGTTCGTTGCCGTAGGCGAGCGCGGCCCGCACCAGACGCGCGGTGTTCTCCGCGTCCTCGGCCTCCTGCCAGGTGTCGATCGAGCTCTTCACCTGGAAGCCGCCCATGACGAGGCCGACCATCACGGGTATGAGCAGGATCGCGTTCAGCCGGGTCGGCACCCGCCAGTTCCGGGGGGAGAGACGGCCGCCGCTCGGAGCGGGCACCGCCGTTGGTTCCGATCCGGGCACAGGGGCGGGCGCCGCTCCGCGCGGCGGCGGGGTGAAGTTGCCCCGGGCCGACGGCTCGGGACCGTTCTTGCTTCGCCTCACTCGACCAACAACCTTCCGGCGGTCGGCACCAACGTTGTGCCGCAGTGTCTCAGAGCCCAGTACGCCTCGACTGTGAGTACGTCTTTGACTATTGGGCAGTTCAGGCATTCCAGCACGTCGGCCTACGCACCTCCAAACAGTCGGGGGTGGGCATGAGACGTGATGTAAGCCCTAGATAAAACGGTCATAAAGAGCGAGCCCCGTCAAATGACGGGGCCTTCGTGCGCGCAGCGGCACCAGTTGACCGCGACGCGTGGCCATACCACCCGATTCCTCTGCCGAAACGTTATGAACACCGGGGCCGACCGTGTCAAAGGACACAGTCGGCTCCGCCGCATCTACGACAACTGCCGTATGGTGCTGCCGACTTGGATGCCACTCGTAATGTGCCTGGGGAGTTACCTCAGACGTGCCATCAAAGCGTGCTCCACCAGCGTGATCAGCGCACCCTTGGCATCGGAGCGATGCCGGGCGTCGGTGGTGATGATCGGGGTGTCGGGGCCGATCTGAAGGGCCTCGCGCACTTCCTCCGGCTGGTAGGGCTGGTGCCCGTCGAAGCCGTTGAGCGCGACGACGAACGGCAGACCGGAGTTCTCGAAGTAGTCGACCGCCGGGAAGCAGTCGGCAAGACGCCGGGTGTCGACCAGGACCACCGCGCCGATCGCGCCGCGCACCAGGTCGTCCCACATGAACCAGAAGCGGTCCTGACCCGGCGTACCGAAGAGGTACAGGATCAGGTCCTGGTCCAGGGTGATACGGCCGAAGTCCATGGCGACCGTGGTGGTCGTCTTGTCCCCGGTGTGGGTGAGGTCGTCGATGCCCGCGCTCGCGGACGTCATGACGGCCTCGGTGCGCAGCGGGTTGATCTCGGAGACGGCGCCCACGAACGTGGTCTTGCCCACGCCGAAGCCGCCCGCGACCACGATCTTGGCGGAAGTGGTCGCCCGGCCTCCGTCAGAGCTTGCGAAGTCCACTGAGCACCCTTTCGAGCAGTGTCACGTCCGGAGCACCAGTGGACTCGTCGCCGCCGGGCTGGTGAATGGCGACGAGGCCGGCCTCCGCGAGGTCCGCGACAAGAATCCGGGCCACACCCAGCGGCATGGCCAGCAGCGCCGAGACCTCGGCGACGGACTTCACCTCCCGGCAGAGGTGGCAGATGCGCTGGTGCTCGGGGAGCAGTCCCATCAGCGCCGCCGGGTCGGCCGTGGTGCTGATCAGGGCTTCGATGGCGAGCTGGTAGCGCGGCCGGGTCCGGCCGCCGGTCATCGCGTATGGACGTACCAGCGGCTGGTCGCCCTCATCCTCGTACGGCTCCGCGTACGGATCATGAGAGGCGGTGGGCGGGGTCATGAATCCTCCGGGCGGGACAGCAAGTCGGTCAGTCAAGCCGTCTGACGAGGCCGGTGGGGGAACTGTGGCGGCCGGACGGTGATGTGGTGAGACGGATTGGATCCGAGCGGGTCAGTGGAGCAGACTTCCCTGGAGTTCGGCGCGCAGGTCGGGCGTGAGCACCGCGCCCGCCCGGTCGACCAGGAGCGCCATCTCGTAGCCGACGAGGCCGATGTCGCAGTCGGGGTGGGCGAGAACGGCCAGCGACGAACCGTCCGAGACGGACATGAGGAAGAGAAATCCTCGTTCCATCTCCACGACCGTCTGTGCCACGTCGCCGCCCTCGAAGATCCGGGAGGCGCCGGCCGTCAGTGAGGTGAGTCCCGACGCGACGGCCGCCAGCTGATCGGCACGGTCACGGGGAAAACCCTCGGACATCGCCAGCAGGAGGCCGTCGGCGGACACGACGACGGTGTGGGACACCCCGGGGGTGTTGTCCACGAAGTTGGTGATCAACCAGTTCAGGTTCTGTGCCGCCTGGCTCATCGGACTCAACTAACGCTCCTGCTGGTGAGTGGGGCTCGGGAAGCTACCGGTCTGGCCGGTACCGGGACCGGTACCCGCCTGTCGACCCTGCGCGATGCCCCGACGGAGATTGGTCAGCCGGCCGCGTACGTCATCAGGCGCACGCGAGACCTGCGGACCGGCTTGGTGCTGTTGCTGCTGAGCCGTGCCCGGGACGAGGTTCGCCCTGGGAACCCGGCGCGGCAGACCGGAGGTGGTGACACCGCCCGCGGCCGGCTGCCGTACGCGCTCCGCCTGCCGAACGAGATCGTCGTTCGGCGAGCTGCGCCAGGAGCCGGTTGCGGGACGTTGAGGGGCGGCCGGAGTCTGGGACTGCTGCCGCGGGGCCGCCGCCGGAGCCGAGTCGTTGCCGCTCTGCTGCTGCTCCTGCGGACCGCCGTGGAACCAGTTGGTCTCCAGCGTGTCGTACAGCGGCGTCCGTCCGTCGCCGGGGCCCGCCGGCGGCAACGCCTCGGGCTCCTGACGGGCGGGCCGCTGCTGCGGACGCGGCGGCATCGGCGGGCGCGGGGCACCGAAGTCGGCGCCCTGGTTGCCGTTGACCTGCGGGCGGTCGAACTGGCCCGTGACGGAGGAGGTCTCACCCGGGTCCCGGCCCGGCAGGGCGTGCTGCCCCGTGGAGCCGTCGTCGTAGCCGGGCCGACTGAACGGGCCGGTAGCCCCGTTGTCGCCACCCGGCGCCGCGAACTGGCCGGTGGAACCGTTGTCGTACGCCTGCGGGGAGGTGAAGCGGCCCGTGGTCGAGGGGGTGTTCTGACCGGGGGCGCCGAAGACGTCCGGGCGGACGTACCCGCCACCGTCCGGGTTCTGACCGGTGTTCTGCGGGACGTCGAAGTCGGAGCGGGTGAAGTCGTCGGCCGGACCGGGACCCTGACGGCCGTCGGGGCGCGGGATCGCGGGCATCTCCGCGGTCGCGCCCGGGCCCTGCCGGTCGTCGATCCGCGGCATCCGGGAGGTGTGCGCCGAGTCCTGCTCGTCATGGCCGCGCGGGGTGTCCAGCGAGGCCCGCGGCACCGGCGGCTGGGCGTTCTCGTCGCTCCAGCTGGGGGTGCGGGGCTGCTGCGGGTTGCCGCCGGGCAGCTCGGCCCGCGGACCACCGCGACCCGGCAGCTGCGGCCGGCGACGCCGGGACTGCGGCTGCTCACCGCTGTTGCCGGACGGCGGCTGCGCCGGGGGTGCGGGGTTCCGGGGGCCGCCGAAGGCGTCCTGACCGCCGCCGAAGGCGTCACGGCCGCTGCCGAACGAGTCCTGGCCGCCACCGAAGGGGTCCTGCGGGCCACCCGTGCCCGCGGCCTGGAGGCCCTGCGGGGCACCCGGCGCCTGGCCGCCGAAACCGGCGCCCGCACCACTCGGAGCCGGCCGGCCCTGCGGCGCACCCGGGCCCTGCGGCCCGCGCGCCCCGCCCGGACGACCGCTGTTGTCCCGGCCCGGCAGCGCGGCCCGCGGTCCCTGACCGGCGTTGAGCCGGCCACCCGTGGGCGCACCGCCACCGAGAGCGCCGGCACCGGGGGCACCGGCGCCGAGGGCACCGCCACCCGGCTGACCGCCGCGACGGGCGGCGGCGACACCGGCCGCGGCGGCCGCCGCGGCACCGCCGCCGGACGGACCGCCCTGGCCGGGCTTGCCCGGAGCGGGCTTCTTGCCGCCCTGGGCGACGTCGACGGGCAGCATGACCAGCGCGGTCGTACCGCCGGAGTCGGAGGGGCGCAGCTGGATGCGGATGCCGTGGCGCTGCGACAGCCGGCCGACCACGAACAGACCCATGCGGCGGGAGACCGACACGTCCACGGTGGGCGGCGAGGCGAGCCGCTCGTTGATCGCGGCGAGGTCCTCGGGGGAGAGGCCGATGCCGGTGTCGTGGATCTCGATCAGTACGCGGCCGTCGGGCAGCGCGTGACCGGTGACCTTGACCTTGGTCTGCGGGGAGGAGAACGAGGTGGCGTTCTCCAGCAGCTCGGCGAGCAGGTGCACGAGGTCGTTGACGACCCGGCCGGCCACTTCGGTGGTCGGCACGGACGACAGCTCGATGCGCTCGTACTGCTCCACCTCGGAGGCCGCGGCGCGGAGCACGTCGACCAGCGGGACCGGACGGGTCCAGCGGCGGCCGGGCTCCTCACCGGCGAGAACGAGGAGGTTCTCACCGTTACGGCGCATGCGGGTCGCGAGGTGGTCGAGCTTGAACAGCGAGGACAGCTGGTCCGGGTCGGCCTCGCGGGACTCCAGTTCGGAGATCAGCGACAGCTGGCGCTGGATCAGGCCCTGGGAGCGGCGCGAGAGGTTGGTGAACATCGCGTTGACGTTGCCCCGGAGAAGGGCCTGCTCGGCGGCGAGGCGGACCGCCTCGCGGTGCACGTCGTCGAAGGCCGCGGCCACCTGGCCGATCTCGTCCCGGGAGTGCACACCGACCGACTCGACGGAGGTGTCGACGTCCTGCGGGTCGGACTCGGACAGCTGCTTGACCAGCTCGGGCAGCCGGTCCTGGGCGACCTTGTTGGCGGACTCCTGGAGGCGGCGCAGCGAGCGGATCATGGAGCGGGCCACGACGAACGCGCCGACCAGCGAGATACCGAGGACGATCAGGATCAGCGCACCGGAGATGATCGCGTCGCGCTCCGACTCGTTGCGCAGCTCGCGGGCCTTCTGCTCCATCTGTTCGAGCAGTGTGTGCTCGATGTTGCCCATCTGCTCGATCTTGATCGAGCTGTCGTCCACCCAGTCCTTGTACGACCGCTTGTCCAGACCGGCCAGACCGTCCGTACGGCCCAGGGCACGGGCCGCGTAGAGGTCGGTGGCCTGGATGGTCGGGTTGCCCTCCTGGACGGGCTTGAGGAGCTCGGGGGCGGCGTCCGTGCCGTAGATGCTGCGGAAGCTCGCGAGGTCGGACTCCTCGCTCTGGAGCGCGCCCTCGGCGTAGAGGCGGTCGCTCTCGGCGAGGTCACCGGCGGTGTTGTTGCTGACGGGGAGCGCCGCCGCGAGGATCGCGCGCTGCACGGACGCGTACTCCTTGGCGGACGAGAAGGCCGCCAGGGCGCGCGTGCGCTGGATCATCTCGGGGTTGCTGGTGGCCTCCGCCATGTCCTGCGAGAGTTCCAGCAGGTTGGTGATGAGGCGGTGGTAGCCCTCGACCGTCTGGGAGGTGTTGCCGTCGGTCGTGTAGGCCGAGGAGCGGATCTTCGACAGGCCGGCCAGGTCGCGGACGAGGCCGACGAGGTTCTCGCGGACGCCCTGGAGGTTGCTGTCCTCGGTCGGGGTGTCGATGTCCTCGGCGGCGGCCTTGAAGGTGTCCACCGCCCGGTCCGTCTTGTCCCGGAAGCCCTTGACCGTGTAGTCGGTCGACGTCCCCGTCCTGTGCGCCAGCGGACCGGCCGACTGGTCGCGCTCCTCCTGGAGCGCGGCGGCCAGCTCGGTGGCCTGCTTGGTCATCTCCGTCAGCAGCTTCATGTTGTCGAGCTGCTGGATGTCGTCCATCGAGTCGTTGATGCGCAGCGCGCCCAGGGAGGTGGCCGCCACCACCGGGAGCGTGAGCAGAGCGACCAGACGCGTGGAGATGCGCCAGTTGCGCAGCGCTATTCGGGGGCCGGGGCCGGAGGGGCCCTTCGGCGGCTTCACCGCCGGCGTGGTCGGAGTGGACGGGCTCGACGACGCTGACGACACACCGGGGCGCCCGGAGCGCTCACCGCCGTCGCCGGACGGGGCCGTGCCCGGGTTCTGGGCGTGCTGGGGCGAGGAGCCGCCGGCCATGGGGCCGGTCCCGCCGCGCGGCTCCGGCTCCGCCGAAGCACTGCCATCCCTCTTGAAACGTCCCTGCACTAGCGTCGCAACCTCTGGACCAGGCGCCCTTCCGGATGAACGGAAGGACACGGTGTCGGCGTCGTAGGGAGCGTCCTGAATTACGCACCCTGGTGGTCGTGAGTGACCGGCGCTGGCTCCCCCTTCTCACCGCCGCTCGGCGCTTGTCTGCGCCCCCTGTGCGCCGGCTCGATCCCGCGGCGGTCCGTGGAATTCCAGCACAGTGCCGGATCTCCAACAAGGCCCGTGGGTCAGGGCGCGACCGGCGTGACAGAACGTGAGTGCGAAGTCACCAGGTGTGGCAACTGATCTCCCGCATAACGGACTTATGCCCGCGAGTCACCCGGGGACTCCGGGTGTCCCAGTCGCCATGATCAGGAGCGGAATGATGGCTTCAGGTAGTCAATGTCCGTTTCGTAGGGGTGGGTTGAGGTTCGCAATTGTCCGTTATGCCCATAGGTGAGTGAGCAAACTCACACGCGGATCATGGGGTCTTCGCGGCTTCGGCGGGGAATGGCGTGTTTAGCCTGACGCTTTACAAGAAGGTAGAATCTGCCAACTCACAACCACCGAGGTCGAGTACAACCGTGAAGACGACGACGATGTTCCACAAGATCGCCAACCCGCGACGCACCACGCTGGCGCACCTGAAGGACGCCGACGACCTGCGGACGGTGGAGCAGCCGGAGCACTCCGTCGACCTCCCGGCCCAGACCGCCAACCCGCGGCGCACGATCCTGATGGAGATGCCTGCCACGGCGGGCGCCGTCCAGCAGTAGATCGTAGATCACCGGTGTCACCGGCCGGGGGCCGGGGCGTCCCGCGTACTACGCGAGGCGCCCGCCCTGTGCCGCGTTAGCCTGGAGCGTCAGACTCCAGCAGCTCAGTGACTCAGTGAGGGGCGCCAGGATCCCGTGCGCATCGCCAGATTCTCCATCGACGGGAACGTCGCCTTCGGCGCGGTCGAGGGCGACAGGCCGGACGAGCTCGTCCTCGACATCATCAAGGGCATCCCGTTCGCGGACTTCGAGCTCTCCGGTACGAAGGTCCCGGTCAACAAGGTGCGTCTGCTGCCGCCGGTGCTCCCCAACAAGGTCGTGGCCTTCGGCCGCAACTACGCCGACCACGCGAAGGAACTGGGCAACGAGGTCCCCGACGCCCCGTTCGCCTTCTTCAAGCCCTCCACCTCGGTGATCGGCCCCGGCGACGAGATCCAGTACCCCTCCTTCTCCGAGGAACTGCACCACGAGGCCGAACTGGCCGTCGTCATCGGCCGCATGTGCCGCGAGGTCCCGCGCGAGCGCGTCAAGGACGTGATCTTCGGCTACACCTGCGCGAACGACGTCACCGCCCGTGACGTGCAGAAGCGCGAGAAGCAGTGGGCCCGGGCCAAGGGCTTCGACACCTCCTGCCCACTGGGCCCCTGGGTGGAGACGGACCTCGACCTGCGGACGGCGTCCGACCTGACCGTCCAGCTCACGGTCAACGGCGAACAGCGCCAGCTCGGCCGCACCAGCGAGATGATCCACTCGATCGAGGATCTGATCGTCAACATCTCCGAGGCCATGACGCTGCTCCCCGGCGACGTGATCCTCACGGGCACCCCGGCAGGCGTCGGGCCCCTCACCGTCGGCGACGAGGTCGCCGTCACCATCGAAGGCATCGGCACTCTCACCAACAAGGTTGTCAAGCGTGGCTAGCGCACCCGGCTCCCCCGTTCGCGTACGTTTCTGCCCCTCGCCCACCGGTAACCCCCATGTGGGCCTGGTCCGCACCGCCCTGTTCAACTGGGCGTTCGCGCGGCACCACCAGGGCACTCTGGTCTTCCGCATCGAGGACACCGACGCGGCCCGCGACTCCGAGGAGTCCTACGAGCAGCTGCTGGACTCGCTGCGCTGGCTGGGCTTCGACTGGGACGAGGGCCCCGAGGTCGGCGGCCCGCACGCGCCCTACCGCCAGTCGCAGCGGATGGACCTCTACAAGGACATCGCGGGCAAGCTCCTGGACGCCGGTCACGCCTACCACTGCTACTGCTCCCAGGAGGAGCTGGACACCCGCCGCGAGGCCGCCCGCGCCGCCGGCAAGCCGTCCGGCTACGACGGTCACTGCCGCGAGCTGAGCGCCGAGCAGGTCGAGGAGTACCGGGCCCAGGGCCGCACCCCGATCGTCCGCTTCCGCATGCCCGACGAGACGATCACCTTCACGGACCTGGTCCGCGGCGAGCTGACCTTCACCCCGGAGAACGTCCCGGACTACGGGATCGTCCGGGCGAACGGTGCGCCCCTCTACACGCTGGTGAACCCCGTCGACGACGCGCTGATGGAGATCACCCACGTCCTGCGCGGCGAGGACCTGCTCTCCTCCACCCCCCGCCAGATCGCCCTGTACAAGGCGCTGATCGAGCTGGGCGTCGCGAAGGAGATCCCGGCCTTCGGCCATCTGCCCTACGTCATGGGCGAGGGCAACAAGAAGCTGTCCAAGCGCGACCCGGAGTCCTCGCTCAACCTCTACCGCGAGCGCGGCTTCCTGCCCGAGGGCCTGCTCAACTACCTCTCGCTGCTGGGCTGGTCGCTCTCGGCCGACCAGGACATCTTCACGATGGACGAGATGACCGCGGCCTTCGACATCGCGGACGTCAACCCCAACCCGGCCCGCTTCGACCTCAAGAAGTGCGAGGCGATCAACGGCGACCACATCCGCCTGCTGGACGTGAAGGACTTCACGGAGCGCTGCGCCCCCTGGCTGAAGGCACCGTTCGCCCCCTGGGCGCCGGAGGACTTCGACGACGCCAAGTGGCAGGCGATCGCCCCGCACGCCCAGACCCGCCTGAAGGTCCTGTCGGAGATCACGGCCAACGTCGACTTCCTGTTCCTGCCGGAGCCGGTCTTCGACGAGCCCAGCTGGACGAAGGCGATGAAGGAGGGCTCGGACGCCCTGCTCCGCACGGCCCGCGAGAAGCTGGAGTCGGCCGACTGGACCTCGCCGGAGTCGTTGAAGGAGGCCGTCCTGGCCGCCGGCGAGGCCCACGGCCTCAAGCTCGGCAAGGCCCAGGCCCCGGTCCGCGTCGCCGTCACCGGCCGCACGGTCGGCCTGCCCCTCTTCGAGTCCCTGGAGATCCTGGGCAAGGACACGACGCTGACCCG
Source organism: Streptomyces lincolnensis (assembly GCF_001685355.1). Taxonomy (GTDB): domain Bacteria; phylum Actinomycetota; class Actinomycetes; order Streptomycetales; family Streptomycetaceae; genus Streptomyces; species Streptomyces lincolnensis. The sequence goes on from NZ_CP016438.1 coordinate 7,140,536, forward strand.
CATCGACGCGGCCCTGGCGAAGCCCACGGCGTAGCCCCGACCCACCCCTGAGGGGCGGCCCCGACCACCGGGTGCCGCCCCTTCGGCGTTCGCTCACCCGGGCGTTGTCAGTGCCGGCGCCTACTGTTCCGTCATCGCGCCGCCCCACCCGGCCGGTACCGAAGCCCCTTGCCGCCCAGTGCGGTCCCGCCCGGAAGGCGCCGTCATGCCGATGCCCGCTCGCGACCACACCTGGCTCTTCACACCGGGCAGCACCTTCACGGACGACACCGGGACCACCGGCCGGATCCACCTGGCCTCCGGAGGCGAACTCTCCCTGCCCACGGGCCGGATCGTCGCCTGTGATCCGTTCGTCTGCCTCGGCGAGGGCGACGCCGAGCCCTTCACGGTCACCGTCGAGCCCGGCCGCTACCGCGTCGACGCGGCCGTCGCGACCCTCACCCGGCCGGACCGTCCCGCGCCCGACAGCCCCCACCACCGCGTGGCCGCCGCCCGCCTCGTCATCCGCGACGAACCCACCGCCACCTGGGAAATCGCCCTCCTGCCCGACCAGGACCCGGCCGACCTCGGCCCGGACGAGTTCTACGGCTACGGAGTGGACGCCGGCACCGGCTGCTTCTACGACGCCTCCGTGGACGGCGCCTTCCCCGAGTGCGTGGAGGACGAGGGCCCGCTCTGGGACGCCTTCGACCACACCACCTGGGCCCCCGGACCCCACCTGGTCACCTCCCCGAGCAGCGGCGCCACCCTGGCCGCCTTCACCTCCGGCTGGGGCGACGGCTGCTACCCCACCTGGATCGGCCGCACCGCGACCGGCGAGGTCACCTGTTTCGTCACCGACTTCTTCGTCGCCCCGGATCCCGCGCGCACCCCCGAGTGACAACCGCCGACCACCGGACGCGCATCCGTGTCCCGGGTTACCGTCGGAGCATGGGTATCAGGGCTGTGGTGTGGGACGTTGACGACACTCTCTTCGACTACACCGCGGCGGACCGCGCGGGCATGCGCGGCCATCTGACGGCCGAGGGACTGATCGGCGCGTACGAGAGTGTGGAGCGGGCCATCGCGCGCTGGCGGGAGGTCACCGACGCCCAGTGGGCCCGGTTCTCGGCGGGGGAGGTGTCCTTCCAGGGCCAGCGCCGGGACCGCGTCAGGGTGTTCCTGGGCGAGGAGCTGAGCGACGCCGAGGCCGACGCCTGGTTCGAGCGGTACATCGGGCACTACGAGCTGGCCTGGGCCCTCTTCCCGGACGTGCTGCCGGTCCTGGACGCCCTCGCCGCCAGCCACCGGCATGCCGTGCTGTCCAACTCCAGCATCCACGTCCAGGACCGCAAGCTGCGTGTCCTCGGCGTCCACGACCGCTTCGAGGCCATCCTGTGCGCCGCGGAGCTCGGCGTCTCCAAGCCCGAGGCCCGCGCCTTCCTGGCGGCCTGCGACGCCCTGGAGCTCGACCCGCACCAGGTGGCGTACGTCGGCGACCACCCGGAGATCGACGGGCGGGGCGCCGCCGACGCCGGACTGCTCTCGGTGTGGATCGACCGCGACGGCGTGTACACCGGCACGGACGCGTCCGGGGGTCCGCACCGCATCGCCTCACTCGCCGAACTCCCCGCGCTGCTCGGCGCCGATACCCGTTTTGGAGCCCCGTCCACCTTCGGGTAATGTTCTTCCTGCGCCGCCGGAGAGCGGGCCGAAAGGCCGGAACCCGGAGGAGCAAACTAGAACAAGATCCCCACAGGGGCTTGCGTTCCAGTGGCCTATGGTGTAATTGGCAGCACGACTGATTCTGGTTCAGTTAGTCTTGGTTCGAGTCCAGGTAGGCCAGCTCGCAGAGCTCATCTGCATCGCCCCCGTTGTGTAGCGGCCTAGCACGCCGCCCTCTCAAGGCGGTAGCGCCGGTTCGAATCCGGTCGGGGGTACAGATCCTTCCCGCGTGGATGGTCCGGGTAGCTCCCGCCAACCTCGATGCAGGATCGCTAGGGCCCCCGTTGTGTAGCGGCCTAGCACGCCGCCCTCTCAAGGCGGTAGCGCCGGTTCGAATCCGGTCGGGGGTACAAACTGGTCTAAACCACATTGGTCTATGGTGTAATTGGCAGCACGGCTGATTCTGGTTCAGTTAGTCTTGGTTCGAGTCCAGGTAGACCAGCTCGGATCTGCGGCGTTGTACATCAAACGCTTGCAAGATCCTCGCCCCCGTTGTGTAGCGGCCTAGCACGCCGCCCTCTCAAGGCGGTAGCGCCGGTTCGAATCCGGTCGGGGGTACAAGACGAAGGCCCTCCGCAATTGCGGAGGGCCTTCGCTGTTGTTCGAGGACCCCGCCCGGCGCATATCAACTCGGCGTGGGGAAGCCTCCGTTGGGACGTCCGGGTAAGTCGCTCCCCGTCGGTGAAAGACCTGCCGCGGCGTTGAGGCCGGTCCTTCATCAATGGTGGATACGACGATCCCGTGCGCCTCAGCCCGTACGGCGCAGAGCCTCGGAGAGGCGGGCGGCGGCGTCGATGACCGCCTGGGCGTGCATGCGGCCCGGGTGGCGGGTCAGGCGCTCGATGGGACCGGAGACCGACACGGCCGCCACCACGCGGTTGGAGGGCCCGCGCACGGGCGCCGAGACGGACGCGACACCCGGCTCGCGCTCGCCGATGGACTGGGCCCAGCCACGGCGTCGTACACCCGACAGGGCGGTCGCCGTGAAGCGGGCGCCCTGCAAGCCCCGGTGCAGGCGCTCCGGCTCCTCCCAGGCCATGAGGATCTGGGCCGAGGAGCCCGCCTTCATCGTGAGCGTCGAGCCGACCGGGACCGTGTCCCGCAGGCCGGACAGGCGCTCCGCCGCGGCGACGCAGATGCGCATGTCGCCCTGGCGGCGGTAGAGCTGGGCGCTCTCGCCCGTGATGTCACGGAGGTGGGTGAGCACCGGCCCCGCGGTGGCGAGGAGACGGTCCTCGCCGGCGGCCGCGGCCAGTTCTGCCAGACGGGGGCCGAGAATGAAACGGCCCTGCATGTCACGCGCCACCATCCGGTGGTGTTCCAGAGCCACGGCCAGCCGGTGGGCCGTGGGTCGTGCCAGCCCGGTCGCCGCGACCAGACCCGCGAGGGTGGCCGGACCGGACTCCAGGGCGCTCAGGACAAGGGCTGCCTTGTCCAGGACGCCGACGCCGCTACTGTTGTCCATGAAACGATACTCGCGTCTCACTCTGTGAAACGCAAGTTCAATTTTCCGTGGAACACGCCACTCTGGAATGACACAGCGGCCCGTGTGACGAAGGGCCCGGCGGCGGTCGCCCGGAACAGGGGCCCGGGCAGTCGCCTCCTCAAGATCTCTAGTTGGGCCGGTGGACGCTCGCCGGCCGGAGGGAAAGCGATGGGTAGGACACTCGCGGAGAAGGTCTGGGACGACCACGTCGTCCGGCGCGCCGAGGGCGAGCCCGACCTCCTCTTCATCGATCTCCACCTCCTGCACGAGGTGACCAGCCCGCAGGCCTTCGACGGTCTGCGCAAGAGCGGCCGCCCGGTGCGCCGTCTCGACCTCACCATCGCGACCGAGGACCACAACACCCCGACCCTCGACATCGACAAGCCCATCGCCGACCCGGTGTCCCGCGTCCAGCTGGAGACGCTGCGCAAGAACGCCGCCGATTTCGGCGTGCGCCTGCACCCGCTGGGCGACGTCGAGCAGGGCGTCGTGCACGTCGTCGGCCCGCAGCTGGGTCTGACCCAGCCCGGTATGACGGTCGTCTGCGGCGACTCCCACACCTCCACGCACGGTGCCTTCGGCGGTCTGGCCTTCGGTATCGGCACCTCCCAGGTCGAGCATGTGCTGGCCACCCAGACGCTGCCGCTGGTCCGCCCGAAGACCATGGCCATCACGGTCAACGGCGAACTGCCCGAGGGCGTCACCGCCAAGGACCTGATCCTGGCGATCATCGCCCGGATCGGCACGGGTGGCGGCCAGGGCTACGTCCTGGAGTACCGCGGCGAGGCCATCGAGAAGCTCTCGATGGAGGCCCGGATGACCATCTGCAACATGTCGATCGAGGCCGGTGCCCGCGCGGGCATGATCGCCCCCGACCAGATCACCTTCGACTACCTCGAAGGCCGTCCGCACGCCCCCAAGGGCGAGGACTGGGACGCGGCCGTCGCGTACTGGAAGACCCTCAGGACGGATGACGACGCCGAGTTCGACGCCGAGGTCGTCATCGAGGCCGCCGAGCTGTCGCCGTTCGTCACCTGGGGCACCAACCCGGGCCAGGGCGCGCCGCTTTCGGCCCACGTCCCCGACCCTGCTTCGTACGAAGACGCTTCGGAGCGCCACGCCGCCGAAAAGGCCCTGGAATACATGGGGTTGGAGGCCGGTCAGCCGCTGCGCTCCATCAAGGTGGACACCGTCTTCGTAGGCTCGTGCACCAACGGCCGTATCGAGGACCTGCGCGCCGCGGCCGAGCTCGTCAAGGGCCGCAAAGTCGCCGACGGCGTACGGATGCTGGTCGTCCCCGGCTCCGCGCGGGTCGGTCTCCAGGCCGTTTCCGAGGGTCTGGACGTCGTCTTCAAGGAGGCCGGCGCCGAGTGGCGGCACGCGGGCTGCTCGATGTGTCTGGGCATGAACCCCGACCAGCTGGCCCCGGGCGAGCGCTCCGCCTCCACCTCCAACCGCAACTTCGAGGGCAGGCAGGGCAAGGGCGGCCGTACGCATCTGGTGTCGCCGCAGGTCGCGGCCGCGACCGCCGTGCTGGGCCACCTGGCCTCCCCGGCCGACCTGTCCGACGCCGAGACCCGTACGCCCGCTGGAGTCTGATCAGTCATGGAAGCATTCACCACGCACACCGGCCGGGCCGTCCCGCTGCGCCGCTCCAACGTCGACACCGACCAGATCATCCCTGCTCACTGGCTCAAGAAGGTGACCCGGGACGGGTTCGAGGACGGGCTGTTCGAGGCCTGGCGCAAGGACGAGAAATTCATCCTCAACCAGCCCGAGCGGGCGGGTGCCACCGTCCTGGTCGCCGGCCCCGACTTCGGCACCGGCTCCTCCCGCGAGCACGCCGTGTGGGCGCTCCAGAACTACGGCTTCAAGGCCGTCATCTCCTCCCGCTTCGCCGACATCTTCCGCGGTAACTCGCTCAAGAACGGCCTGCTCACGGTGGTTCTGGAGCAGAAGATCGTGGACGCGCTCCAGGAGCTCACGGAGCAGGACCCGACGGCCGAGATCACGGTCGACCTGGAGGCCCGCGAGGTGCGCGCCGAGGGCATCACGGCCGCCTTCGAGCTCGACGAGAACGCCCGTTGGCGGCTGCTGAACGGGCTGGACGACATCTCCATCACCCTCCAGAACGAGGCCGACATCGCCGCCTACGAGGCCAAGCGGCCCTCGTACAAGCCGCGGACGCTCCCGGTCTGACCCGGAGTGCTCGACTTCTGACCGGAGTCTTCGTCCCGCGTACCGAAGTCTTCGCCCGGAGCAACTGAACAGGTCGAGTTTCGGCCACCGCGACACCCCCGCCGTACCCCCGATCAGCCCGATCGGGGGTACGGCTGTGTCTGCACCCGATCGGCCCTGCGCCCGGCTCGGCGTCCTCCCAACTTCCCACGTTACGACGGTTGTTGCCGGGGTACGCGTCTGTAGTAACCGTGGCTTTCACAGGCGCCCGGAAGGCCGTTTGAGGTGGCAGTTGCACCCCTGGCAGGCGACAACTCGCCCCAGATGGCACAATCTGTGCATGGAACACGACGGCCAACTCCAGCTCTATGCGGCAGTCGCGGACCAACTCAAGGAAGCGCACACAAGAGTGCGCGCACTGCAAGTCCCGGAGGGCGTACGGATGGCGCTGGCCCGGAAGCTGCTGGTCATTACGGCCGCGGCCAAGCACGATCTCGCCGATGCGGCAAGGCGTCTGGAGGCGTTCACGGCGGACCTGGACGAGGGTCGATTCCCCGAAGAGGACCGCTGAACAAGTCCAAGACGGCCGAGTCCGTTGCGGCACAAGGGTGATAAGCCCGTTTCGTGTTTGATTTGCGGTATATATCTGCCTAACGTGCGAAAAAGCTTGAACACTTTCGTTCTGGCGATGTCTCCGAAGGGGAAGACGTGAACAAGGCGCAGCTCGTAGAAGCGATTGCCGACAAGGTGGGCGGCCGCCAGCAGGCCGCCGACGCTGTCGACGCGGTCCTGGACGCCATCGTCCGCGCGACCGTGGCGGGGGACCGGGTCTCGGTCACCGGTTTCGGTTCGTTCGAGAAGGTCGACCGTCCCGCCCGCTACGCCCGCAACCCCCAGACGGGCGAGCGGGTTCGGGTCAAGAAGACCTCCGTCCCGCGCTTCCGTGCGGGCCAGGGGTTCAAGGACCTGGTGAGCGGCTCGAAGAAGCTCCCGAAGAACGACGTGGCGGTCAAGAAGGCGCCCAAGGGCAGCCTGTCCGGCGGGGCTTCGGCGACGGTCAAGAAGGCCGCGGCCAAGAAGGCCGCCCCGGCGAAGCGGGCGACGGCCGCGGCGAAGAAGACCACCGCCAAGAAGACGACGGTCAAGAAGACCACGGCCACCGCGAAGAAGACCACGGCGAAGAAGGCGCCCGCCAAGAAGGCGACCACCTCGACCGCCGCCAAGTCGACCGCGGCGAAGAAGACCACCGCCAAGAAGGCGACGGCGAAGAAGGCCACGGCCAAGAAGGCCCCGGCGAAGAAGGCGACCGCCAAGAAGGCGCCCGCCAAGAAGTCGACGGCCCGCACGACCACCGCCAAGAAGGCCACCGCCCGCAAGAGGTAAGGGCACAGGGGCACTCACGCGCCGGGCCGGACTCCCTGTCGGAGTCCGGCCCGCGGCGTGTCCGCTCAGAGATCAGGCTCAGGGGTCAGGCTCAGAGGTCAGAAGGTCTGGAGGGTCACCAGGGTGATCCTGCTCCCCTCCGTCTCGATGCGGACCCGCTGGCCGGGCCGCAGGAGCCGGAGGCCGCCCGCGTCGAACGCCGGCGCGTCGAAGGGCATCGGGGTGCCGTCGTCGAGGAGTACCTGCCCGGTGCGGGTGTCGGGGTCGTAGGTGTATGCGGTCGCCTGCATGGGCCGCAGCGTAGTGCCTCCGGGGCTCCGTCGCCGGTCAGCGGCCTCGCTCAGGAACCCGGGATCAGCAGGCGGGCCGCCGCCGCGGCCGTGCGCGGGCCCACGCCCAGGGCCAGCGCGGCCCGTAGATCCACGCCGGTGTCCACGTCCTGACGTACCGAGTCCACCGTGTCGAGGGTGAGTTCCACGGCGCCCGAGGCGCGATGGCGGGCGCGGGAATCCGTGCCGAAGGCGGGGCGCAATTCCTGTCCCTCTCCCGCGGCCAACAGTGTGGTTCCTATTGCGGCGGCATCCGGGAGAAAAGCGCGGGGGAATTCCGCGGCCGCGTCCAGGACCCGGGCCAGTTCAAGGGGGCGCAGCGCCGGCAGATCGGCGTTCAGGGCCGCCACGGCACTGTCGGGGCGCGTTTCCCGTACAACGGCCGCCGCGTGGGCCAGGGCCGGATTGAGGCCGCCGCGGGGCTCGTCGGTGACGATTCGGGCGCCGAGCGCGCCCAGCTCCCGTCCGGCCAGGAGATCGTCCGTGACGACTGCCACATCCTTGACCGACGGGCAGGCCAGCGCGGCCGCCACGGTGTCCTGTGCGAAGGCGAGGGCCAGGCCTGGGCGCACTCCGTCGTCGGCGGTGTCCGCAAGCCTGCTCTTGGCCCGCGCCAGGGGCTTGAGGGGTATGACCAAGGTCCACTGCACGAGCGTTCCGTCTCTCTCTTGTCGCGGCCATTGTTACTCAGCCGTCACCGGGGCATCTGTCCGTCGTGAGGGCGGGGCGTACGGTGTTCTCGACAGACCGGCGGCCTGGGGCGACACTTGTGCGGCCCCCTGGCCCTAGAGGAAGGTGTCCGCGTGCCCCGCCGCAGAATCGGCTTCTGGTACCGCTTCGCAGCGGTGATCTGCAAACCGCCACTGGTGGTTCTGATCAAGCGGGACTGGCGCGGAATGGAGAACATTCCGGCCGAGGGCGGATTTATCACCGCGGTGAACCACAATTCGCACATCGATCCCTTCGCCTACGCGCACTTTCAGTACAACACCGGGCGCGTTCCGCGATTCCTGGCGAAGAGCGGTCTTTTCAAGAAGGGATTCGTCGCCGCCGCGATGCGCGGCACCGGACAGATCCCCGTCTACCGCGAGAGTACGGACGCCCTGAGCGCCTTCCGGGCCGCGATCGCCGCCGTGGAGCGCGGTGAATGCGTCGCCTTCTATCCCGAGGGCACCCTCACCCGCGACCCCGACGGCTGGCCCATGACCGGCAAGACCGGCGCCGCGCGCGTCGCCCTCCAGACCAGGTGCCCGGTCGTCCCGGTGGCCCAGTGGGGCGCCAACAAGGTGCTGCCGCCGTACGCCAGGAAGCCCGATCTGCTGCCCCGCAAGACCCACCAGGTGCTCGCGGGCCCGCCGGTGGACCTGTCGCGGTTCTACGACAAGGAGATGACCCCGGACCTCCTGAAGGAGGCGACCGAGGTCATCATGGCCGCCATCACCGCCCAGCTGGAGCAGATCCGCGGCGAGAAGGCGCCCGAGACGCCCTACGACCCGCGCCGTGAACGGGTCGAGCAGCGGCGCCGGACACGGGCACAGAGCAAAGGCAAGCAGGCAGAAGGGCAGGGCACGTGAGCAAGCCGGTCAAGGCGGCGGTATTCAGCGCCGGTTCGTGGGGCACGGCCTTCGGCATGGTGCTCGCCGACGCGGGGTGCGAGGTCACCTTGTGGGCGCGCCGGGCGGAGGTCGCCGAAGCGATCAACTCCACCCGGGCCAACCCCGACTACTTCCCGGGCGTCGAGCTTCCGGAGAACCTGCGGGCCACCACGGACCCCGCCGAGGCCGCGGCCGGCGCCGACTTCACGGTGCTGTCGGTTCCCTCGCAGACCTTGCGCGCCAACCTCGCCGAGTGGACCCCGTTGCTTGCTCCGGACACGGTCCTCGTCTCGCTCATGAAGGGCGTCGAACTCGGTTCCGCCATGCGGATGAGCGAGGTCATCGAGGATGTCGCCAAGGTCGGCCCGAACCGGATCGCCGTGGTCACCGGACCGAATCTCGCGCGTGAGATCGCCGCGCGGATGCCGGCCGCCGCCGTGGTCGCCTGCACCGACGAGGCCGTCGCTCAGCGGCTCCAGACCGTGTGCCACACGCCCTACTTCCGCCCGTACACCAACACGGACGTCGTCGGCTGCGAACTGGGCGGCGCCGTCAAGAACGTCATCGGTCTCGCCGTGGGCATCGCGGACGGCATGGGGCTCGGCGACAACGCCAAGGGCTCGCTCATCACGCGCGGGCTCGCGGAGACGACCCGGCTCGGGCTCGCGATGGGCGCCGACCCGCTGACGTTCTCCGGACTCGCCGGTCTCGGCGACCTGGTGGCGACCTGCTCCTCGCCGCTGTCCCGCAACCACACCTTCGGCACCAACCTCGGCAAGGGCATGACCCTTCAGGAGACCATCGCGGTCACCAGGCAGACCGCCGAAGGCGTCAAGTCCTGTGAGTCCGTGCTGGATCTGGCCCGGCGGCACGGCGTCGACATGCCCATCACCGAGACGGTCGTCGGGATCGTGCACGAGGGCAAGCCCCCGGTGGTCGCCCTCAAGGAGCTGATGTCGCGCAGCGCGAAGCCCGAACGACGCTGAGCGACGCCGCTTTCACGGCGCGGGGCGCACGCTGTATCAGGGCACTACCAACGGGTACCCTCAACGCGATATGAGCACCGAGAACCTCTCCCAGAGCCCTGAGCAGCCGCCTCGCAAGCCGCGCGTGGCCGTCGTGTTCGGCGGGCGCAGTTCCGAACACGGGATCTCCGCGGTCACCGCCGGCGCCGTCCTCAAGGCCATCGACCGGACCAGGTACGACGTCCTGCCGATCGGCATCACCCGCGAGGGCCGGTGGGTGCTCACCGCCGACGAACCGGAACGCATGGCGATCACCGACCGCCGTACGCCCGACGTGGCGGAACTCTCCGAGTCCAGCGACGGCGCGGTGGTGCTCCCGGTCGACCCCGCGAGCCGTGAAGTCGTCTACAGCGAACCGGGATCGGTGCCCAAGGCGCTCGGCGAGATCGACGTCGTCTTCCCGGTGCTGCACGGCCCCTACGGCGAGGACGGCACCCTCCAGGGCATGCTGGAGCTCTCCGGAGTGCCGTACGTGGGATCCGGTGTGCTCGCCTCGGCCGTGGGCCAGGACAAGGAGTACATGAAGCGGGTGTTCACCTCCTTCGGGCTCAAGGTGGGCCCGTACGTGGTGATCCGGCCGCGCGAGTGGGAGCGGGACGAGTCCGCCGCCCGCAAGAAGATCATCGACCTCGCCGGCGACCACGGCTGGCCGCTGTTCGTGAAGCCCGCGCGCGCGGGTTCGTCGATCGGCATCACCAAGGTCGACGACCTGTCCGGGCTCGACGAGGCGATCGCCGAGGCGCAGCGGCACGACCCCAAGATCCTCGTGGAGGCCGCGTTGCGGGGCCGCGAGATCGAGTGCGGGGTCCTGGAGTTCGAGGACGGGCCCCGGGCCTCCGTCCCCGCGGAGATCCCGCCGCCGCAGGAGCACGCCTACTACGACTTCGACGCGAAGTACATCGACTCCACGCCCGGCATCGTCCCGGCCCCCCTCACGCCCGAGGAGACGGCCGAGGTGCGGCGGCTCGCGGTGGACGCCTTCGAGGCGGCCTCCTGCGAGGGCCTGGTCCGCGCGGACTTCTTCCTCACCGAGGACGGCGAGTTCGTGATCAACGAGATCAACACGATGCCCGGCTTCACGCCCATCTCGATGTACCCGCAGATGTGGCAGGCCAGTGGGATCGCCTACCCGGAGTTGGTCGACCGGCTGATCCAGGCGGCCCTGCGCAGGTCTACGGGCTTGCGCTGACCCGGGGGCCACGGGGGGCGACGCCCTTGGGTATCGCCTTCTTCACGGCCGCCGCCAGATCGATCAGCACCCCCGAGGTGTCCCGCCCCTTGGGCACGGTCACCTCGACGTAGGCCTCACGGTTGGCGGTGGTGAAGCGGTACGCGCCGTCGTCCTGCTTCTCCATCAGCCAGTCGACGCCGTTCACCCCGCCGGCCACCGCGTCCGGGTCCGCCCCCACCGCCACCTTCGGATCGACCATCTTCGGCGGCTGGGGGACACCGCAGCGCAGTATGATCTCCGGGCCTCCCCAGCCCGCGGTCAGCGCGGAGGCGGGCTCGGGATCGTGGCGGCTCTCACCGTCCACCTTCGACGGCAGTACCTTGTCCAGATCCCGGCACAGTGCGGCCGTCCTGGCCACCGGACTGGGAACCGCCGCCGACTTGTTGTCGTCTGCTGATGAGCAGCCCGCGGTCGTGATCAGTACGACGAGCGCGGGCGGCCCGATCAGGATGCGGAGTCGGTGGCGGAAGAAGTTCACCGGCCAAAGGGTAGACGGGGCTACAGATGAACGACCGGGCAGGTCAGGGTGCGCGTGATGCCGTCCACTTGCTGGACCTTCGCGACCACCATGCGGCCGAGGTCGTCCACGGTGTCGGCCTGGGCGCGCACGATCACGTCATAGGGTCCTGTCACGTCCTCGGCCTGGATCACCCCAGGAATCTTGCTGATCGTCTCGGCGACGGTCGACGCTTTGCCGACCTCCGTCTGGATCAGGATGTACGCCTGTACCACGGAACCTCCAGGGCGGCCACGAGGATCATGTGGGGAAAAGGAACGCCACGGTATCGCGTCGCCGCTCGCCACGGGGAGACCTGCGGGGGCCGGGGTACGCGTGCCGGAGTGCAGGGGTGACAGAAGTTGACGGCCACCTCGACCGTATCGAGGACACTGGTGACGCGCGACCGGGCACGGACAGGGACAGAAGGGGCGTAAGGGCGATGAAGGGCACTGTCGGTGAGCTGGGGGAGTTCGGGCTCATCAGGGAGCTCACCTCCCGTCTCACCACCACCCCGGCGGTCCGGGTCGGCCCCGGCGACGACGCCGCGGTGGTCGCCGCTCCCGACCGCAGGGTCGTGGCCAGCACCGACATCCTCATCGAGGGACGGCACTTCCGCCGTGACTGGTCCACCGCCTACGACGTCGGACGCAAGGCGGCCGCACAGAACCTCGCGGACATCGCCGCCATGGGGGCCGTGCCGACCGCGCTGCTGCTCGGTCTGGTCGTCCCGGCCGAACTCCCGGTGACCTGGCCGACCGAGATGATGGACGGCCTGCGCGACGAGTGCCAGGTCGCGGGCGCGTCGGTGGTCGGCGGTGATGTCGTACGCGGCGACACGATCATGGTGTCGATCACCGCGCTCGGCGATCTGCGCAACCAGGAGCCCGTCACGCGAGGGGGCGCGCAGCCCGGTGACATCGTCGCGGTGACGGGCTGGCTGGGCTGGTCCGCGGCCGGCTACGCGGTCCTCTCCCGCGGTTTCCGCTCCCCGCGCGCCTTCGTGGAGGCGCACCGGCGTCCGGAACCGCCGTACCACGCGGGACCGGCCGCCGCCGGGCTCGGGGCGACGGCGATGTGCGACGTGAGCGACGGGCTGATCGCCGACCTCGGGCACATCGCGGAGGCCAGCAAGGTCCGGATCGACGTCCGCTCCGGCGCGATCGACATCCCTTCCCAGATGTACGACATCGGGCAGGCCGTCGGTGTCGACCCCATGCAGTGGGTGCTGACCGGGGGAGAGGACCACGCGATCGTGGCGACCTTCCCGCCGGACGTGAAGCTGCCCGCCCGCTGGAAGGTGATCGGCGAGGTGCTCAACCCCTCCGCGCTGCCCCAGGTGACGGTCGACGGGGCGCCGTGGACCGACAAGGGCGGCTGGGACCACTTCGGCGGGGACATCGAGTCATGACGGCCGTGGCCGTGCCGCCCCGGGTGCTCACCGTCGCGGGCTCCGACTCCGGCGGGGGCGCGGGCATCCAGGCCGACCTGAAGACGATGCTCGCGCTCGGCGTGCACGGCATGAGTGTCGTCACGGCGGTCACCGCGCAGAACTCCCTCGGGGTGCAGGGCGCCTGGGAACTGCCCGTGGAGGCGGTACGGGCCCAGTACCGCAGTGTCGTGGACGACATCGGCGTACAGGCCGTGAAGACCGGGATGCTCGCCTCGGCGGAACTGGTCGAGGCGGTGGCCGAGTTGATCGGCGGCACGGACGTGCCCGCGGTGATCGATCCGGTCGGGGTCTCCAAGCACGGTGATCCGCTGCTTGCCGTGTCCGCGCTGGACTCGGTACGCACGGCACTGCTCCCGGTGGCCACGGTGGCGACGCCGAACCTCGACGAGGTGGCGCAACTCACCGGCGTCCGGGTCGAGTCGGAATCCGGGATGCGGGAGGCGGCCGAGGCCCTGCTGTCGTACGGACCGGCCTGGGCGCTCGTCAAGGGCGGCCATCTCGCCGGCGACGCCGTGGACCTGCTCACCGACGGCTCCGAGGAGCACTGGCTGCGCGCGCCTCGGTACGACAACCGGCACACCCACGGCACCGGCTGCACGCTCGCCTCCGCGATCGCCTCGCACCTGGCCCGGGGGCGGTCCGTGCCGGAGGCGGTGGCGGCGGCCAAGGAGTACGTCACCGGGGCGATCAAGGCCGGGTTCGCGCTCGGCGGGGGGATCGGTCCGGTGGATCACGGGTGGCGGCAGCGGTCGTAGGCGGAGCGCTCGTGGGTACGGCAAAAAGCCGGTCCACCTTTCGGTGGACCGGCTCAGTGCAGCGAACCAGCGGTGGCCGCGCGCTTAGCTGTGCGTCAGCGCGAGACCTTGCCGGCCTTGATGCACGAGGTGCAAGCGTTCACGCGCTTCGGCGTCCCGCCCATCACGGTACGGACGCGCTGGATGTTCGGGTTCCAGCGACGGGACGTACGGCGGTGAGAGTGCGAGATGTTGTTGCCGAAGCTCGGCCCCTTGCCACAGACGTCGCAGTTGGCAGCCACGGGTCACTCCAAAGACTTCAGATGCACTTACGGTGGATCCCGGCAGGCCGGGATCGAGATCGCAGGATCAGAGATCTGAGTGGCGTTGCCAGGGGAATTGGCCCGAGTGGATCGGGCAACCGGAGCAGCATACAACGACTGCGCCAGTGGAACGAAACTACCATGGCTGCTCAGGGGCCTGCCCCCTGCCCTCTTCCGGCCGACAGGGGTCCGAGGTCTACGCTGCGTCCCACGTCCAGCAGCTGGGAGGCGCAGGTGGCGCAGGTGCCGCAGACATTCCTCGATGCTCTCGCGGTGCGTACCTGGTGCGGTCTCGCGTTGGCCGCGCTCGGGCGGGCGCGTGAGGAGATCGACGCGATCAACGTCTACCCCGTGGCCGACGGCGACACCGGGACGAACCTGTATCTGACCGTGGAGTCGGCGGTCACGGCCGTGGAGGCCGTGTTCGAGGCGCACGGAGCCCACGGCTCGGGGAAACCGACCCTCGCCGACGCCATGCGCGCGATGGCGCACGGAGCCCTCATAGGCGCCCGGGGCAACTCGGGCACGATCCTCGCCCAGCTGCTGCGCGGCATGGCCCAGGTGCTCGCCGACGACAGTGAGACGGTTCACACGGACGGCGAGGGCCTGAGGCTCGCCCTGCGGCACGCGTCCGACTCCGCCCGGCAGGCCGTGGCCCGGCCCGTCGAGGGCACGGTCCTCACCGTCGCCGCGGCCGCCGCCGACGCGGCCGGGACAGCGGAGGGCGACTGCGGCACGGTCGCACGGGCGGCCTACGACGGGGCGCGTACCGCACTGGCCGCGACGCCGGGCCAGCTCGCCGTCCTGGAGCGGGCCGGAGTGGTGGACGCCGGCGGGCGGGGCCTGGTGGCGGTGCTGGCGGCGCTGGTGGAGACCTTCACGGGGGAGGCGCCCAGGGGAGTCCCGGTGGCGGCAGACACGGGGCACGCGCGCGTGGCGGGCGGCACGGTCGCCGCGGAAGCCTCCGAAGGCTCGCTCGAAGAGTGCGCCGACGCCCCGGAGACCGGCGGGCCCGCCTTCGAGGTGATCTACCTGCTGGAGGCCGAGGACACGGCGGTGGACCGGCTGCGGGAGCGGCTCGACGCCCTCGGGGACTCGCTCGTCGTGGTCGGCGGCGACGGCCTGTGGAACGTCCATGTGCACGTCGACGACGCGGGCGCCGCCGTGGAGGCGGGCGTCGAGGCCGGACGGCCGTACCGGATCCGGATCACGCACTTCGGGCTCGGTGACGTGCACACCACCGGTGCCGAACGGCCGGTCCGGGAGCGGGCCCAGCGCGCCGTCGTGGCCGTCGTGCCCGGCGAGGGCCTGGCCGGGCTCTACAACGGGGAGGGCGCGACCACGGTGCTCGCGCGCCCCGGGGAGCCGCCCGCGAGCGGGGAGCTCGTGGAGGCCGTACGGCGTGCCCACGCGCGCGAGGTGGTGCTGCTGCCCAATGACGCCGATCTGCGCCACACGGCCGCCGCGGCCGCCGAGCAGGCCCGCACGGAGGGCATCCGGGTGGCCCTGATCCCGACGCGCTCCGCGGTCCAGGGGATCGCGGCGCTCGCCGTGCACGAGCCGGAGCGCCGCTTCGACGAGGACGTCGTGACGATGACCTCGGCCGCGGGCGCCACCCGGTACGCCGAGGTCGTCGTCGCGGAACGCCAGTCCTGGACCATGGCCGGCATCTGCCAGGCCGGGGACGTCCTCGGCCTGATCGAGGGCGATGTGGCCGTGATCGGCTCGGACGTCACCGCCACCGCCCAGACCGTCCTGGACCGCATGCTCTCGGCAGGCGGCGAACTGGTCACGCTCGTCCTGGGCGACGAGGCGCCGGACTCCGTGGCCGACCGTCTTGAGGAGCGGGTGCGGGAGGCCTACCTCGCCGTCGACACGGTGGTGTACCGGGGCGGCCGGCAGGGGGCGCTGCTGCTCATCGGGGTCGAGTAGGGCCGGGTTCCGAGTAGGGCCGGGTTCCCCTACGCGTCCCGGTTCTCGGCGTCCTCGGCGCTCGCCGCGTTCGCAGCGTTCTCGGCGTCTTCCGCGAGCTGGAGCATCTGCTCCGCCTCGGCCCGCCTGGCCCGCGCGGTGACGTCGTCCGTGACACCGCCCTCGTACGCCGTGCGCACCGCACGCGCGCGTGCCAGTGCCCGGGAGGGGCGGCCCAGGTCGGCCTCCAGCCAGCCCGCGGCGAGTTCGGCGCCGGTGCGGCTGTGCAGGGCGTCGGCGCCGAGCGAGGCGAAGACCACGATGGCCTCCGTCATCTGGGCCAGGGCCTCCTCCAGGACGGCCCGGATCGAGTCGTCCTCGGCGTCCTCGGCGGCGGAACGGGCGAGCAGGTCGCCGAACTGGTGGCGGGTGTGGCCCAGTTCGGCCACCAGCCGCAGCCGCGCGTCCTCGGCGGCCGCGGCCTCCTCGTCGTCCGGGGCCGCGGCGCGGGGATCGTCGGCGGCGGCGGTCGAGCCCAGCGCGGCCTCGCACGCGTGGACCGCGCCCGCCATCAGCTCCCGGGCCGCGCCGGAGCCGTTCTCCGTGCGCAGGGCGAGCCAGGCGCGGGCGCGCAGGGAGCGGACCAGGCCGTGGACGTCGCCGAGTGAGCGCCACAGGTCGCCCGCGCGTGCGTAGGCGCGGTCCGCCTCCTTGGGGAGATCCGCCTGCCCGAGGGACTCGGCGGCGAGGTGGGCGAGCGTGGCGTGGTCCTGCTGCTCGGGCCAGTGCCGGGCGATCTCGGCCGCCTGGAGCCGCCGCCGCGCCGCCTCGTGGTGGTCGCCGAGTTCGCCCAGGCAGTCGCCGAGCCACCACAGGGCCTGGACGACCGCGCCGTCGCCGTGGGTCTCGGCGCTCAGGTCGGGCAGCGCCGACTCCAGCACCTCCGCGGCCTCGGCCCACCGGCCCCGGCGCAGCAGGAACCCGCCGAGCTGGTGCCGGGCGAGCGCGCCGAACGTCGGGCCCTGGCCGGCCTCGTCGGCCCAGTGCGCGGCCTCCAGGGCGTGCTCGGCGGCCTCCTCGGCCTCTCCCCGGGCGCCGACGACCTCGGCGAGCTGGAGATGCAGCTGCGCCCGTCCCGTGGCCTCCAGCTGCGGCCCGCCGTGCTCCAGGGCGGCCCGCAGGGCCCGCTCCGTCCCGGCCAGGTCCCCGAGGTGGTGAGCCAGCCCGGCCAGCCGGGCCTCGTACTCCACCGCGAACCACGGCAGCCCGGCGGAGACGAACGCGGCCGCCGCGCGCGCGTACAGCTCCGCGGCCACCTCCAGATCCCCGCCCTGAGCCGCCAGCTCGGCCAGCATCGCCTGCGCCTCGGCCGCCCGCGCGGCCAGCCGTACGTCGTCCCCGGTGTGGCCCTCCACCAGGGCCAGCACTTCCCGGGCGGCCGCCTCGGCGTCGGCGAGGACCCTGCCCAGGGAGTGCGCGGGGCCGGTCGAGGGGTCGCTCTGCTCCACCGCCTCCTGCACCCGGCGCATCAGCACCCGCGCGCGGCCCATCAGCACGGAGGCCGTCTGCCGAACACCGGTGCCGTCCTCGGCGTAGAGCGCGAGGATCTCGTCGTAGGGGCCGGCGACGGCCGCGAGTGCCTCCTCCACGTGGCCCGTGAGGGCGTGGACGTAGGCCGCGCGGGTACGGGCCGCCAGGGCCTCGCCGGGGTCGCCGGCCGCGGTGTAGAACTCGGCCGCGCACTCGAAGAGTGCGATGCCCTCGGCGCCGCGGTCCATCGCCTCGTGGTCGGCGATCTCGGCCCGGTCGCGGGCGTCCAGATCGACGCCCTCCGCCGCCCGCGCCACCGCGGCCCATGCCTCCACCGCGTGCGGCTGGAGGGTGTCCGACAGGCGCCGGGCCTCGGCGATCAGGGCGGGCAGGCCGGGCAGGCCGGGCTCCGCGGCGGGGACGGGCGGCGCCAGTGCGGGGGCCGGCCGGGCCGTCGTACGCACGCCCAGGGGCAGCCGTTCCACCAGGGGCCGCTGCGCCATGCGCGCGCGTGTCTGCTCGCCGATGTGCGAGGTGCCGTTGCGGTCGTCGAAGCGGGCGGCGAGGGCGAGGGCCTCCCCGCGCGCGTGGGCGGCGAGATCCCGCGCGGTCCACTCCCGGTCGGGAGGACCGGGCACCCGCCGGTCGCCGAGCCCGAGCTCGGTCAGCCGGTCCATGAGCAGGGTCACCACGGCCATGAAGTCCAGCCCGCTGCGCGGATGCCCGCCGTCCGTGAAGTACGCCGGCCGCTCCGCGAGGAGTTCCAGGCCGCGTGCCTCGTTGCCGGTCAGCGCGCAGAACTCGACGTGGTCCGCGTAGGCGCCGCGCATGCTCTCCATGGCCCGCACGAGCCGGAAGCCGCGCAGATGGTGGGCGCGCGCCTCGTCCACGCGGCCCAGCCGCAGCAGGGGCGCCAGGGAGGACGCGAGGACCGTGTGCGGCTCGTGGGCGCAGGTGAACTCGCCCTCCAGGACCGGCTCCCACAGCCGCAGCGCGTCCGCGTCCCGGCCGCGCTCCACCTGCCACCAGCCCTGCGAGTGCAGCTCGCAGGCATGGCAGTCGGCCATGGCGTCCCGGTCGGCGGCCAGCCACGCGGCGTACGCCCGCTCGGCCCGCGCCACGTCCCCGACATGCGCGGCCACGCTGAACTCCGCGCCGCGCACGGCCCGTTCGGAGTGCCCGGCCAGCCGGTAGCGGTGCTCCATCTCGCCGAGCCACTTCTCGATCGAGGCGAGCGGGATGTGCGGCTGGTCGAGCATGCCCGACGACATCCACTTGAAGACCCAGTGCAGCGAGTGCGTCTCGTACTCGTCGAAGTCCTCGGGCCGCTCGTCCCACATGCGCAGCAGACGCGCGAAGGGGACGAACATCTTGTCCTTCTCGGAGCTGTAGTTGTAGACCTTCAGCTGGTGCCCGAGCGCCTCGATCACGGCGAGCGGGATGTCCAGCCTCTCCGCCTCGGCGAGCAGCTGCTCCGCGCGCGCGTTGCGGGCGGGCCCCTCCGGCTGCTCGGCGTTCTCCGCCATCGCCTCGCGGAGGGAGTCGAAGTCCGTGATCCCGCTCATCGCTGACCGTCCTCGCTGTGCGTGGCCCATTCCAGAAGGCCGATGAACGACCGGTTCAGCAGCGCCGAGTCGGCCGGCCTGAGGGGGCGCTGCGCCATCAGCAGCGCCTGCCCGTAGAGGGATTCCGTGGCGGTGCCGATCAGGTCCGGTTCGCGCAGGGAACTGATGCGCCGGATCAGCGGGTTGAGATGGTTGAGCACCAGACGCGCGCGCGGGGCGCTGCCGCGCAGCGAGCCCAGGATGCCCGCCCACAGGTCGTCGGCCCGCTCCTCGGCCTCGGCACGGGCCTGCTCGTGCCGCGCCGCCCGGTCGTCCAGGTGCAGCGCGGGCACCGACAGCGGGTGGAAGGCACGCAGGACCACGTCACAGCCCAGCGGGTCGAGCTTGGCCCGCGCGATCGCCAGGAAGCCCGACAGGGCCAGCTCCTCGGCCGGATCGACCGCGTCCAGGTGCGCGGTCACGGTGTCGGCGTCCAGCTCGGCCACGACCGTCCCCGGACGCACCGAGGGCAGCGCCTCGACCAGCTCGCTGTCGTAGGTGTAGCCGCCGTTGACCACACCGACGCCCTGCGCGGACGCGATCGGCGCGACCTGGCGGTACTCCTCGACGGTCCGCGTGAAGTGCACCACCGGATGCCGCTGCGCGAACTCCTCCAGGGACAGCTGCCCGTCGGTCGTCTCGAAGGGGAGCCACGGCAGCATCGTCCGCAGCATCTCCCGGTCGTGCCGCGCCAGCGACTTCACCCCCAGGTGGTGCACCTCCAGGAAGGCCGCCAGGCGCTCCGGATCACCGGCCGCGAGCCCGGTCAGCCAGGCCCGGATCCTTTCCCCCAGCGCCTCCCGTACGGCGGCCAGCGTCTCGTCCTCGTACAGCGACTCGCGTGAGGCCGTGGGCCGCAGGCTGTCGGTGTCCAGGACGCAGCGCACGAAGAACGCCCAGTCGGGCAGCAGCTGTTCGCCCCGCTCGGTCAGCAGCATGCCCTTCAGGTGCACGCGGTGACTCGCCCGCTGCGCCGGACTGACCGCCGACGGCAGGACGTACGCCACCCCGCGGATCCCGGCGAGCGGCACGTCCAGGTCGATGGCGTCCAGCGGAGTGAACCCGAACAGGTCGTGACAGTGCCGGGCCAGCGCGACCCGGCGGTTGGCGGGGCTCGGATAGGGCCGGTCCCAGGGCGCGGGCAGATCGGTGACCGCCTCCTCGCCCACCCGCACGTCGTAGGGCAGCAGCACCCCGAAGTCGCGCGCCAGCGCCAGCACGCGCGCCTCGGTCAGCCACTCGCCGGCCCCGGCCCGCGCCACCAGGTGCACGGTGGTGCCCGGCTCGGGGCGGGCGTCGTCGGGCAGGGTCCGCACGGTGTACGAACCGTCGTCGCTCGCCGTCCACTCCACGGGCGGTGCCTGAGGCGTACGGGCACTGCGGCTGACCACGCGGATCCGCTCGGCGACCACGAAACAGGCCAGCAACCCGATGCCGAACTGCCCGAGGAAGTCCGAGCGGACCTCCGCCAGCCCGTCGGCACGCTTGGAACTGCGCCCGATCGTGGCGAGCAGGGTGTGCACGTCCGCCTCGGTGAGACCGACCCCGGAGTCCTCGACACGCAGGGACCCGCCGTCGGCGTACAGCCGCACCCGCGCCGGGGCGTCGGGCTGCTCGGCCCGCCGGGCGGTGATCGCGTCCACCGCGTTCTGGAGCAGTTCGCGCAGGTAGACCTTGGGGCTGGAGTAGAGGTGATGGGAGAGCAGGTCCACCAGACCACGCAGGTCGACCTGGAACGTATGAGGTGACGGGGATGCCTGGGATGACGATGAGGTCTGGGAGTCCATCGCAGCAGCGCCGGTGGGGGGACGGGCGACGGCGCGGGGTCGGGCGGTCCCGGTGAGGCGGTGACCGCGGGGGGCAGAGGCCGGGGGCGCGTCATCCTACGGCCCGAACCAGCCGTCTGACCAGGGGTTTCCTCAGACGTATACGGCAATGTCAGTGCGGTGGTGTGCAATGGATCTCGTGCTCGCATCGCAAGGACCACTGGAACAACCGCTGAAGGCGGTGCTCGGACCCGCCACCGCCAAGGTGATGGCCGAGCACCTCGGCCTGCACACCGTCGGCGACCTCCTGCACCACTACCCGCGCAGATACGAGGAGCGCGGCCAGCTCACCCACCTCGCCGACCTCCCCATGGACGAGCACGTCACGGTGGTCGCCCAGGTCGCCGACGCCCGCCTGCACACCTTCGCCTCCACCAGGGCACCCCGGGGCAAGGGCCAGCGGCTGGAGGTCACCATCACCGACGGCAGCGGCCGCCTCCAACTGGTCTTCTTCGGCAACGGCGTTCACAAGCCCCACAAGGAACTCCTGCCCGGCACCCGCGCGATGTTCGCGGGCAAGGTCTCCCTCTTCAACCGCCGCCTCCAACTCGCCCACCCGGCGTACGAGTTGCTGCGCGGAGCCGACGACGACGCGACGGAGACGGTCGAGACCTGGGCCGGCGCCCTCATCCCGATCTACCCCGCCACCGCCAAGCTGGAGTCCTGGAAGATCGGCAAGGCGATCCAGACGGTGCTGCCCAGCGCCCAGGACGCCCTCGACCCCCTCCCGGACTCCCTCCGCGAGGGCCGCGGCCTGGTCCCCCTCCCCGAGGCCCTCCTCAAGATCCACCGCCCGCACACCAAGGCCGACATCGACGACGCCCGCTCCCGCCTGAAATGGGACGAGGCCTTCGTCCTCCAGGTCGCCCTCGCCCGCCGCCGGCACGCGGACGCCCAACTCCCGGCGGTCCCCCGGAAACCGGCCCCGGACGGCCTCCTGACCGCCTTCGACGACCGCCTCCCCTTCACGCTCACCGACGGCCAGCAGAAGGTGTCGAAGGAGATCTTCGACGACCTCGCCACCGACCACCCGATGCACCGGCTGCTCCAGGGGGAGGTCGGAAGCGGTAAGACGATGGTGGCGCTGCGCGCCATGCTCGCCGTCGTCGACGCCGGCGGTCAGGCCGCCATGCTCGCGCCCACCGAGGTACTGGCCCAGCAGCACCACCGCTCCGTCGTGGAGATGATGGGGGAGCTGGCCCAGGGCGGGATGCTGGGCGGGGCCGAGCACGCCACCAAGGTGGTGCTGCTCACCGGATCGATGGGGACGGCCGCCCGTCGGCAGGCGATGCTGGACCTCGCCACCGGAGAGGCCGGCATCGTGATCGGCACGCACGCGCTGATCGAGGACAAGGTCCAGTTCCACGACCTCGGTCTGGTGGTGGTCGACGAACAGCACCGCTTCGGCGTCGAACAGCGCGACGCCCTGCGCGGCAAGGGCAAACAGCCGCCCCACCTCCTGGTCATGACGGCCACCCCCATCCCGCGCACGGTCGCCATGACGGTCTTCGGCGACCTGGAGACCTCCGTCCTCGACCAGCTCCCGGCCGGCCGCTCGCCCATCGCCAGCCATGTCGTCCCGGCCGCCGACAAGCCCCACTTCCTGGCCCGCGCCTGGGAACGGGTGCGCGAGGAGGTGGAGAACGGCCATCAGGCGTACGTCGTGTGCCCGCGCATCGGCGACGAGGACGACGACCCCAAGAAGTCCGCCAAGAAGAAGTCCCCCGAGGACGAGGCCGACAAGCGCCCGCCGCTGGCCGTCCTGGAGGTGGCCGACCAGTTGGACAAGGGGCCGTTGAACGGCCTGCGCGTCGAGGTCCTGCACGGCCGGATGCACCCCGACGACAAGGACGCGGTCATGCGCCGCTTCGCCGCCGGCGAGACCCACGTCCTGGTCGCCACGACGGTCATCGAGGTCGGCGTCAACGTCCCGAACGCCACCGCCATGGTGATCATGGACGCCGACCGCTTCGGCGTCTCCCAGCTCCACCAGCTGCGCGGCCGCGTCGGCCGTGGCTCGGCCCCCGGCCTCTGCCTCCTGGTCACCGAGATGCCGGAGGCCGGCCCGGCCCGCCAGCGCCTGAACGCGGTCGCGGCCACCCTCGACGGCTTCGAACTCTCCCGCATCGACCTCGAACAACGCCGTGAGGGCGACGTCCTCGGCCAGGCCCAGTCCGGCGCCCGCACCAGCCTGCGCGTCCTCGCGGTCATCGAGGACGAGGAGATCATCGCGGAGGCGAGGGAGGAGGCGACGGCGGTGGTGGAGACGGATCCCGAACTGACGGGACTGCCGGGCCTGCGTACAGCTTTGGACGCCCTCTTGGACGAGGAAAGGGAGCAGTACCTGGAAAAGGGCTGAACTGGCCCTACCCAGGGGCGCGGGGAACTGCGCGACCAGCCACACTGAACCTTAAAGCCGCCCACCAACAAGGACCGAAGATGACCCGCGTGATCGCCGGCGCAGCCGGCGGACGTCGACTCGCCGTACCACCCGGCACCGGTACCCGCCCCACCTCCGACCGCGCACGCGAAGGTCTCTTCTCCACCTGGCAGTCCCTGCTGGGCGGCCCGCTCCAAGGCGAACGCGTCCTCGACCTCTACGCAGGCTCAGGCGCCGTGGGCCTGGAAGCCCTGTCCAGAGGGGCCGGCCACACCCTCCTCGTGGAGGCCGACGCCAGAGCGGCCCGCATCATCCGCGAGAACGTCAAGAACCTCGGCCTCCCCGGCGCGGAGGTCCGCGCAGGCAAGGCCGAACAGATCATCCGGACGGGGCCGCCGACCGAGCCGTACGACCTCGTCTTCCTCGACCCCCCGTACCGAGTCACAGATCACGATCTTCGGGAGATCCTCCTCACACTCCGCACCGAACGCTGGCTCACGCCGGACGCACTCGTCACCGTTGAGCGCAGCACCAGAGGCGGCGAATTCAGATGGCCCGACGGCTTCGAACCGCTCCGGGCCCGTCGCTACGGCGAGGGAACGTTTTGGTACGGTCGCGCCGCCTCTACGTGCGAAGACGCACGATGACCGGACCGGAGAGCGAGGGATCTCAAGTGCGCCGCGCCGTCTGTCCCGGGTCGTTCGACCCGATCACCAACGGACACCTCGACATCATTTCCCGCGCCTCACGTCTGTACGACGAGGTCTACGTCGCGGTGATGATCAACAAGTCCAAGAAGGGCCTGTTCGAGATCGACGAGCGGATCGACCTGATCCGCCAGGTCACCGCCGAGTACGGAAACGTCAGGGTCGAGGCCTTCCACGGCCTCCTCGTCGACTTCTGCAAGGAGCGCGACATCCCGGCCATCGTCAAGGGGCTGCGCGCGGTCAGCGACTTCGACTACGAGCTCCAGATGGCCCAGATGAACAACGGCCTGTCGGGCGTGGAGACCCTCTTCGTCCCCACCAACCCCACCTACAGCTTCCTCTCCTCCTCCTTGGTCAAGGAGGTCGCGACCTGGGGCGGAGACGTCTCCCACCTGGTTCCCCCGCTGGTCCTCGAAGCCCTGAACACGCGTCTGCGCGGGGACTGATGGGGCTACAGTCGTCCCGTCCGTCTCCAACACAGCTGTAGAGAGTGGCGAGCACAGGTGGACGTGCAGAAGAAGCTCGACGAGATCGTCGCCTCGGTCTCCGGTGCCCGGTCGATGCCCATGTCGGCCTCGTGCGTGGTCAACCGCGCCGACCTGCTCGCGATGCTCGAAGAGGTGCGCCAGGCCCTGCCCGGCTCCCTCGCGCAGGCCCAGGAGCTGATCGGCGACCGCGAGCAGATGGTCGAGCAGGCCCGCCAGGAGGCCGAGCGGATCATCGGGCAGGCGCACGCCGAGCGCGGCTCCCTGATCTCCGACACCGAGGTCGCCCGCCGCTCGCAGGCCGAGGCCGACCGCATCCTCACCGAGGCCCGCCAGGAGGCCGAGGAGATCCGAGCGGAGGCCGACGACTACGTCGACTCCAAGCTCGCCAACTTCGAGGTCGTCCTCACCAAGACCCTCGGCTCCGTCGGCCGCGGCCGCGAGAAGCTCCTCGGTACCGGACCCGGCATCGACGAGCAGGGCTACGAGGACGAGGACGCCCCCGAGCGCAGCCACGACCCCGAGACCCTGCGCCGTACCGCCGACGAGTACGTCGACATCAAGCTCGGCGCCTTCGAGGCGGTCCTCGCCAAGACCTTGGAGGCCGTCGGCCGCGGCCGCCAGAAGCTGCACGGCCGTATCGCCACGGACGACCTCGGCGCCCTCGCCGACGACACGTCCACCCTCCAGCACTCCAGCGACGCCGACTACCTGGCCGACCTGGCCGGCCACGCGGCACAGGGCACCCCGGCCCCCGCCGGGCAACCCGCCCCGGTGCCCCAGCAGTACGACCCGCAGACTCCGCAGGCCCCCCAGTCGCCGTACGAGTACCAGCAGCAGGCCGACCCCTACGGCGGCTACCAGCAGCCGGCCTACGCCCAGCAGGACGCCTACGGCTACCAGCAGGCCGATCCGTACGCCTACCAGGGCTACGACGGCGGGCAGCAGCAGGCCGGCTACGACCAGAGCCAGGTCCAGGGCCAAAGCCAGGCCGCGCAGCCGAACACCCAGCAGGGACACCAGACGTACGCCCTCGACGAGACCAGTCTCTTCGACACCGGCATGATCACTCCGGAGCAGCTCAGGGCCTATGAGCAGGGACGCGGAGCGAGCTGAACCGGTGCCGCCGGCCGGGAGCGCACACCGGATTGGGCCGTGAGCGAAAGGTCCAGTATCCTGGCTCTT
Organism: Streptomyces lincolnensis; assembly: GCF_001685355.1. Classification (GTDB taxonomy): domain Bacteria; phylum Actinomycetota; class Actinomycetes; order Streptomycetales; family Streptomycetaceae; genus Streptomyces; species Streptomyces lincolnensis. The sequence continues at coordinate 7,166,101 of NZ_CP016438.1, forward strand.
CGGTCGCGCGTACGTCCGCGATCAACGCTGCCCGGGAACACCGAAGGGCAGCGCCCCAGAGCTCAGCAGATCGAAAGCAGGAATGGCCCTGAACGCCCGCCTCGACCACCGCAACCCTCTCGTGTTCGACACGCACGAGCTGGGTCGGCGGCCTGGTGCGCTACAGCGCCTGACCCGCGAGATCGACGCCCCCAAGGATCTCGGGATCCAGGGAGTCGTCGGGGTGCCGGAAGGCGCTCCGGTGAAGCTCGACCTCCGGCTCGAGTCGGTCATGGAAGGTGTGCTCGTCACCGGCACCGCCCGTGCACAGGCCGAGGGGGAGTGCGTAAGGTGTCTGGAGCCGCTGGAGCTGGCGCTCGCAGCGGACTTCCAGGAGATGTTCTCGTACCCCGACGCCGACGACCGTGGCCGCCCGAAGGCGGAACCGGCCGACGACGCCGAGGAAGACGAGGACAGGCTCTTCATCGAGGACGGCCTGTTCGACCTCGAACCCGTGCTGCGTGATGCGGTGGTGCTCGCACTGCCGATGCAGCCGGTGTGCCAGGACGACTGCCCCGGCCTGTGCTCCGAGTGCGGAGCACGGCTCGCGGACGCCCCGGACCACCACCACGACGCCGTCGACATCCGTTGGGCGGCACTGCAGGGACTCGCCGGTTCACTCGAAGATGGCGAGAAGGACGAGATCAGCGGCGCCGAAGCCGGCGTCGACGAGAAGCAGGAGAAGTAGCCGTGGCTGTTCCGAAGCGGAAGATGTCGCGCAGCAACACGCGCCACCGCCGGTCGCAGTGGAAGGCTGCGGTCCCCACCCTGGTTGCGTGCGAGCGCTGCCACGAGCCGAAGCTGCAGCACATCGCGTGCCCGGCTTGCGGCACCTACAACAAGCGCCAGGTCCTCGAGGTCTGAGCGGCTGGTGAGAGGCACTGTGTCCACGCCAAAGAAGAACGGCATCCGCGCAGGCGCGGTAGGCCCGGCGGACAACACGGCCTCGTCCCACACGCTGTTGGAAGGGCGGCTCGGGTACAAACTCGAGTCCGCCCTTCTGGTGCGTGCGCTGACCCACCGTTCCTACGCGTACGAGAACGGCGGCCTGCCCACCAACGAGCGCCTGGAGTTCCTCGGGGACTCCGTTCTCGGCCTGGTGGTCACGGACACGCTGTACCGCACCCACCCCGACCTGCCCGAAGGCCAACTGGCCAAGCTGCGGGCCGCGGTGGTCAATTCTCGTGCGCTGGCGGAGGTGGGCCGTGGGCTCGACCTCGGCTCCTTCATCCGGCTCGGCCGCGGTGAAGAGGGTACGGGCGGCCGGGACAAGGCATCCATCCTCGCCGACACCCTTGAAGCGGTGATCGGCGCGGTCTATCTCGACCAGGGGCTGGACTCGGCGGCGGAGCTGGTGCACCGCCTGTTCGACCCGCTGATCGAGAAGTCCTCGAACCTCGGAGCCGGCCTGGACTGGAAGACCAGTCTCCAGGAGCTCACCGCGACCGAGGGGCTCGGTGTTCCCGAGTACCTGGTCACGGAGACCGGCCCCGATCACGAGAAGACCTTCACTGCTGCCGCCCGCGTCGGAGGCGTCTCGTACGGCACCGGCACCGGCCGCAGCAAGAAGGAGGCGGAGCAGCAGGCCGCCGAGTCCGCATGGCGGTCCATCCGGGCCGCGGCGGACGAGCGAGCCAAGGAGGCGGCCGAGCGGGCCGCCCAGGACGGCGAAGGTCCGTCGTCCGTCTCCGCCTGACCGAACAAGCGCACACCGAGCGCCCGCCCTTTGCTTGAGGGCGGGCGCTCGGTTCATACACCGGTTAGGGACGGGGGAGCCTCATGCCCGAGTTGCCCGAGGTCGAGGTCGTACGGCGTGGCCTTCAGCGGTGGGTCGCCCATCGGGCGGTCGCCGAGGCCGAGGTGCTGCACCCGCGCGCGGTGCGCCGCCATCTCGCCGGCGCCGACGACTTCGCGCATCGCCTCAAGGGCCACCGCATCGGCACGCCCAGTCGCCGCGGCAAGTATCTGTGGCTGCCGCTGGAGGACACCCACCAGGCGATCCTGGCGCACCTCGGCATGAGCGGGCAGCTGTTGGTCCAGCCGCACGAGGCCCCGGACGAGAAGCACCTCAGGATCCGCGTGCGCTTCGCGGACGAGGTGGACACCGAACTGCGCTTCGTCGACCAACGCACGTTCGGCGGCCTGTCGTTGCACGACACCGCCCCGGACGGCCTGCCCGACGTCATCGCGCACATCGCGCGGGATCCCCTCGACCCGCTCTTCGACGACGAGGCCTTCCACCAGGCCCTGCGGCGCAAGCGCAGCACCATCAAACGGGCCCTGCTCGACCAGTCGTTGATCAGCGGCGTCGGCAACATCTACGCGGACGAGGCACTGTGGCGCTCACGCATCCACTACGAGCGTCCCACGGCGAACTTCACCCGCCCCCGCACCGCCGAACTCCTCGGCCACGTCCGGGACGTGGTGAACGAGGCGCTGGCGGTGGGCGGCACGAGCTTCGACAGCCTGTACGTCAACGTCAATGGCGAGTCGGGGTACTTCGACCGGTCGCTGGACGCGTACGGGCGTGAGGGCCTGCCCTGCAAGCGGTGCTCCACGCCGATGCGCAGGCGGGCGTGGATGAACCGGTCCAGCTACTTCTGCCCGCGGTGTCAGCGGGCGCCGCGCCTGGCGTCGTAGCGCTCGCGGGCCGCGAGGACGTCGTCCATCCGACCCTCCACGAACTGGATGAGGGTCATCAGCCGCTCGGCGACCTCGCGGCCGAGCGGGGTCAGTTCGTAGTCCACGCGGGGCGGGTTGGTGGGCTGGGCCTCACGGTGGACCAGGCCGTCGCGCTCCAGGGCGTGCAGCGTCTGGGAGAGCATCTTCTCGCTCACGCCGTCCACGCGGCGGCGCAGCTCGTTGAAACGCATCGACCCCTCGTGCAGGGCGCCCAGGGTGAGGCCGCCCCAGCGCCCGGTGACGTGCTCCAGGGTGCCGCGCGAGACACAGGCCCTGGCGAACACGTTGTACGCGAGGTTCTGCTCCTCGGTGTCCTCGTGAGTGGTGCTCATGGCTCCAGAGTACGCGAGGAGAGCGCTTACCAGTAGGGGGCGCTAACCAGTGGTTAGCGGCGTGGTGGGCGAGCTGGGCGGGCCGGGTGGGCCGGGTGGGCCGGTGTGGGCCGACAGCGGTGAGGGGCGGGCCGCCGGTGCGGACCGCCCCCTCACGAACGGCGTTCTAGTAGCCGAAGTCCTGCGTCCACCACGGGCCGCCCGCCCCGAAGTGCACGCCCACGCCCAGCGTCTTGAAGTCGCAGTTCAGGATGTTGGCCTTGTGACCGGGGCTGTTCATCCAGGCGTCCATCACCGCGGCCGCGTCGGCCTGTCCGCGGGCGATGTTCTCGCCGCCGAGGTCGGTGATCCCGGCCTTCGCGGCCCGGTCCCAGGGGCTCGCCCCGTCGGGGTCGGTGTGGTCGAAGAAGGCCCGCGCGGCCATGTCGTCGCTGAAGGCCTCGGCCAGCTCGGACAGCGCGCTGTTGGCGGACACCGCGTTGCAGCCCACCTTGGCCCGCTCCTGGTTGACCAGCTTGAGGACCTCGGCCGCGGCCTGGGCCTCCGCGGAGACCGTGACCGGCTCGGTGGTCTTCTCGGGCGCCTTCGTGGCCGCCTTGGAAGGCGGCGTCTGAGGCTTCTTGCCCTGGTTCTCCTTCGGCTTCTTCGACGGCTCCTCGGTCGGCGTCGCCGTCGGCGTCGAGGGGGACGGCGTGGGCGAGGCGGAACGCTCGGCGTCCCGGCTGGTGGATCCTCCGCCGGTCTCGCGGTCCTCGGCGCTGCCGGAGGTGCCGCCCTGCTCGATCGGGCTGTTGGTCGGCACGCCCGTCGCCTGCACCTGGCCGGCGCTGTTGCTGTTGCCGCCGCCGATCTTGTAGTTCTCCAGGCCGGGCACCGCACCGGTGGCGACGGCGACCGTGCCGAGGGCGACCGCGGCGGAGACACCGAGCAGCCCGGTCTTCACCTGGGCCGGCCGCTTGCGCCGACGGTGCGACCCGGAACGCCGGGGCCCGCCGTCGGGCGTGTAGCTCTCGCCCCGGAAGATCGCGTACTCCTCCTCCGACGCGAAGAGGTAGGCGTCGCTCCTCGCGTTGGCCTCCTCGTACGTGGCGGCCTCGGCGAACACGGTCGTGTCGTCGTACGACGTGTCGGCGTGCGCGCCGGCGTCGTCGTACGTCGCGTTGTTCAGGTAGGGCGCGGTGCCGGCCTTGGTGCGGCCGGCCGCGTACGAGCCCTGCGTCTGTGTGACCCCCGTGGCGCGGCCCGTGGCGGCGCGGCCGGCGGCGGAGCGTCGGTGGCGTCCCATGTCCTTGCCTTTCTCGTCCTGGCGGTCGACGCGTCCCCCCGGCCAACCAAGCTCACAAAACTCACACGATGGAGTGAGTTTCGTATGAGATTCATTGGTGGAGGACGGTACCGCATGGCGAGAGAGGGGGAAGTGCCCAGAGAGACATTGGCCCGTTAGGTTGCACTCATGAGCGAGGATGTGCGACTGGTCGCCTGGGTGCGAGGACATGTCCAGGGTGTGGGTTTCCGCTGGTTCACGCGGGCCAAGGCGCTGGAGATCGGCGGCCTGAGTGGTTTTGCTCTCAATTTGGCCGACGGACGGGTCCAAGTGGTCGCCGAAGGGCCCCCCATGGGCTGCCAAGGACTCCTCGACTGGCTCCAGGGTGACGACACGCCCGGGCGCGTGGACGGCGTCACCGAGATCTGGGACACACCCCGCGGGGGGTACGACGGCTTCGCCATCCGTTGAGCCGGTTCTGTAAAACAGCCCAGGCGGAAGCGGAGGGACCTGACTCCGGCATATGCCCGCAGCAGAAAGGTGCTGGTGGTTGCCAAGAACCGCTTGCCGTGGCAGGCTCCGCACGTAAGGATGATCGCCACGCCCCGAGGGCCCCGAAGGAGTCGCGTCGCCGCCGGTTCAGGCCGCGCAGACCCGGGTTGCCGCCAATACGGGGCGTGATCGTGTTGACCGTCAAACTTTTTGGTGAGACGCTGAAAGCACCCCGCGCACCTTAGCTGTTTGGCATGGAAGAACAGCAGCACGAACTAAAGAGTGTCAAGCACCGCGGGTGCGAATCCCTCACGACCCACACCGCTTCGGTCGGTCACTCAGTGTGGAGGACCATCCATCATGGCAAAGGCGCTTCTCGGTTACGTCGGCGGCTCCGACCCTCGACTCCTCGCCGAGATGCGACGGCTTCAGCAGCGTGTCCAGGACCTGGAATCCGAGCTCGTACGGATCCAGGCGGAGAACGACTCGCTCGCGGCTGCCGCTTCTCACGACAGGATCATGGAGAGCATCGACGCACACCAGGCGGAGCCTGCGCTCACCTGATCACTGCATCGCTCCACGACAGCACACGCAGTGGTTGGGCGGCCTGTATCAACCGCTAAGTTGTCAGAGTTTGCAAGGGACGCTTCGGCGTCCCTTCTTTCTTGCCCCCGCACCCTTTCACTCTCTTTAACGTTTGGTGTGCCCTGCATGTTCACGTGTGAAACCGCAGGGTGACGTGTGTTCGTGGAGTGAGACACCCCCTTTGGGTAGAGTCCAGCGGCGTGCACCTCAAGGCCCTGACCCTCCGCGGGTTCAAGTCGTTCGCCTCGGCGACCACACTCCAGTTCGAGCCGGGGATCACGTGTGTCGTCGGACCGAACGGATCGGGCAAGTCCAACGTCGTCGACGCGCTCAGCTGGGTCATGGGCGAGCAGGGCGCCAAGTCGCTGCGCGGCGGAAAGATGGAGGACGTCATCTTCGCCGGCACCACCGGCCGCCCCCCGCTGGGCCGCGCCGAGGTGTCCCTGACCATCGACAACTCCGACGGGGCGCTGCCCATCGAGTACGCCGAGGTCACCATCACGCGGATCATGTTCCGCAACGGCGGCAGTGAGTACCAGATCAACGGCGACACCTGCCGGCTTCTGGACATCCAGGAACTGCTGTCCGACTCCGGCATCGGCCGCGAGATGCACGTCATCGTCGGCCAGGGCCAGCTCGACTCCGTCCTGCACGCCGACCCCATGGGCCGCCGCGCGTTCATCGAGGAGGCGGCCGGCGTCCTCAAGCACCGCAAGCGCAAGGAGAAGGCGCTCAGGAAGCTCGACGCGATGCAGGCCAACCTCGCGCGCGTGCAGGACCTGACCGACGAACTGCGCCGACAGCTCAAGCCCCTGGGCCGCCAGGCCGCGGTCGCGCGACGGGCCGCCGTCATCCAGGCCGATCTGCGCGACGCCCGCCTGCGTCTGCTCGCCGACGATCTTGTACGACTGCGCCAGGCCCTGAAGGCCGAGGTCGCCGACGAGGCCGCGCTGAAGGAGCGCAAGGAGGCCGCCGAGTTGGAGTTGAAGAAGGCGCTCCAGCGGGAGGCGCTCCTGGAGGACGAGGTCCGGCAGCTCAGTCCGCGCCTCCAGCGTGCCCAGCAGACCTGGTACGAGCTGTCCCAGCTGGCCGAGCGGGTGCGCGGCACGATCTCGCTGGCCGACGCGCGTGTGAAGAGCGCCACCTCGGCGCCCCCGGAGGAGCGGCGCGGCCGTGACCCCGAGGACATGGAGCGCGAGGCCGCCCGGATCCGTGAGCAGGAGGCCGAGCTCGAAGCGGCCCTGGAAGCGGCCGAACGGGCCCTGGAGGACACGGTCGCCCACCGCGCCGAGCTGGAGGGCGACCTCGCACAGGAGGAGCGGCGTCTGAAGGACGTCGCCCGCGCCATCGCCGACCGCCGTGAGGGCCTGGCCCGGCTGAACGGCCAGGTCAACGCGGCCCGTTCACGCGCAGCCTCCGCCCAGGCAGAGATCGACCGGCTGGCCGCCGCCCGCGACGAGGCGCAGGAACGTGCCGTCGCCGCGCAGGAGGAGTACGAGGCCCTCAAGGCCGAGGTCGACGGCCTGGACGCCGGAGACGCGGAGCTGGGCGCACAGCACGACGCGGCGAAGGCGGCGCTGGCCGAGGCGGAGGCCGCTCTGAGCGCCGCCCGTGAGGCGGCCACGGCGACGGAACGCAGGCGGGCCGCCACCCAGGCCCGCCACGAGACCCTGGCCCTCGGCCTGCGCCGCAAGGACGGCACGGGCGCGCTGCTCGACGCCAAGGACCGCCTCACGGGACTGCTGGGCCCGGCGGCCGAGCTGCTCACCGTGACACCGGGCCACGAGGTCGCCCTGGCGGCGGCCTTCGGCGCGGCGGCGGACGCCCTGGCGGTGACGTCGCCTTCGGCGGCGGCAGACGCGCTGCGCCTGCTCCGGAAGCAGGACGCGGGACGCGCGTCGCTCCTCTTGGCGGGAGGCCCGGAAGACACGCCCCAAAGGGGCGCGGGGAACGGCGCGACCAGCCACGACCACCCCGCAGACTCCTCACGACCCGACTCGGCACGCCCTGCGGAGCACTTCGCGGCAGACCTGGTTCGCGGCCCCTCCGACCTCATGCCGGCCGTCCGCCGCCTCCTGAACGGCATCGTCGTCGTCGGCACCCTCGAAGACGCCGAGGACCTCGTCTACGCCCGCCCCGACCTCACCGCCGTCACCGCCGAAGGCGACCTGCTCGGCGCCCACTTCGCGCACGGCGGCTCGGCCGGCGCCCCCAGCCTGCTGGAGGTGCAGGCCTCCGTCGACGAGGCCGCGGCCGAGCTCGAAGAGCTGGCCGTCCGGTGCGACGAACTCGCCGAGGCGCAGCAGGCCGCCGTCGAGCGCCGCAAGGAGTGCGCCGCGCTGGTCGAGGAGCTGGGGGAGCGGCGCCGGGCCGCCGACCGGGAGAAGTCGGCCGTATCGCAGCAGCTGGGGCGGTTGTCCGGGCAGGCGCGGGGGGCCGCCGGTGAGGCGGAGCGCTCCACCGCGGCGGCCGCGCGAGCGCAGGACGCGCTGGAGAAGGCGCTCGAAGAGGTCGAGGAACTCGCCGAACGGCTGGCCGTCGCCGAGGAGATGCCGGCCGAGGAGGAGCCCGACACCTCGGTGCGGGACCGGCTCGCCGCGGACGGGGCCAACGCGCGTCAGACCGAGATGGAGGCCCGCCTCCAGGTCCGTACGCATGAAGAGCGGGTCAAGGGACTCGCCGGCCGTGCCGACTCCCTCGACCGTGCAGCCCGGGCGGAGCGCGACGCACGCGCGCGTGCCGAGCAGCGGCGGGCCCGCCTCAGACACGAGGCCGCGGTCGCGGAGGCCGTGGCGTCCGGCTCCCGTCAACTCCTCACACACGTGGAGGTCTCGCTCGGGCGCGCGGACGCGGAGCGGACCGCAGCCGAGACCGCCAAGGCCCGAAGGGAACAGGAGTTGACCGTGGCCCGGAACACGGGCCGCGATCTCAAGGCGGAACTCGACAAGTTGACGGATTCGGTCCATCGAGGCGAGGTACTCGGCGCCGAGAAGCGGCTGCGGATCGAGCAGCTGGAGACCAAGGCGCTGGAGGAACTCGGTGTCGAACCGGCGGGGCTCGTGGCCGAGTACGGCCCGCACCAGCCGGTGCCGCCCTCGCTCGCCGCCGAGGGCGAGGAGCTGCCGGAGGACCCCGAGCACCCGCGCAACCAGCCGAAGCCGTTCCACCGGGCCGAGCAGGAGAAGCGGCTCAAGGCCGCCGAACGTGCCTACCAGCAGCTCGGCAAGGTCAACCCGCTGGCCCTTGAGGAGTTCGCCGCGCTGGAGGAACGCCACAAGTTCCTCAGCGAGCAGCTGGAGGACCTGAAGAAGACCCGGGCCGACCTGCTCCAGGTCGTCAAGGAGGTCGACGAGCGCGTCGAGCAGGTCTTCACCGAGGCCTACCGGGACACCGCCCGCGAGTTCGAGGGCGTGTTCAGCCGGCTGTTCCCGGGTGGCGACGGGCGGCTGATCCTGACCGACCCCGACAACATGCTCACCACGGGCGTGGACGTCGAGGCCCGGCCGCCGGGCAAGAAGGTCAAGCGGCTGTCCCTGCTCTCCGGCGGCGAGCGTTCACTGACCGCGGTGGCGCTGCTGGTGTCGATCTTCAAGGCGCGGCCCAGCCCGTTCTACGTCATGGACGAGGTCGAGGCGGCGCTCGACGACACCAACCTCCAGCGGCTGATCCGGATCATGCAGGAGCTCCAGGAGGCCTCCCAGCTGATCGTGATCACGCACCAGAAGCGGACGATGGAGGTCGCCGACGCGCTCTACGGCGTCTCCATGCAGGGCGACGGCGTGTCGAAGGTCATTTCGCAGCGCCTGCGGTGACCTCGCTACCCATCTTCAAGAAGTGAACACAAGCTGACTTCTTGCGTCTCAAAACTCACACCTCCCCGCCTCTTGACTTCGACACTTGAAGGCATAGTCTCGGCAACGTTGCTTTTACCTTCAGGTAGCACGTATCTGGAGGGGCTGAACCGTCCGGCAGCGTTGCCGGGGCCGAGGAGTACACGTGACCAGCACAGCGCAGGCATCCAAGTCAGGAGCCGCATCGGCTCACCCCGATCATCTCGGGCACGTCATCTTCATCGCGGCGGCGGCCGCGATGGGCGGCTTCCTCTTCGGCTACGACAGCTCCGTGATCAACGGCGCCGTCGAGGCCATCCGCGGCCGCTACGACATCGGGTCGGCGGCCCTGGCGCAGGTCATCGCCATCGCCCTGATCGGCTGTGCCATCGGCGCCGCGACCGCGGGCCGCATCGCCGACCGCATCGGCCGTATCCGCTGCATGCAGATCTCGGCCGTCCTCTTCACGGTCAGCGCCGTCGGCTCGGCCCTGCCCTTCGCCCTGTACGACCTCGCGTTCTGGCGGATCGTCGGCGGCTTCGCCATCGGCATGGCGTCCGTGATCGGCCCGGCCTACATCGCCGAGGTCGCCCCGCCCGCCTACCGCGGCCGCCTCGGCTCCTTCCAGCAGGCCGCCATCGTCATCGGCATCGCCGTGTCGCAGCTGGTCAACTGGGGTCTGCTGAACGCCGCCGGCGGTGACCAGCGCGGCAAGCTGATGGGCCTGGAGGCCTGGCAGGTCATGCTCGGCGTCATGGTGGTCCCGGCCGTCCTCTACGGCCTGCTCTCCTTCGCCATCCCCGAGTCCCCGCGCTTCCTGATCTCCGTCGGCAAGCACGAGCGCGCCAAGCAGATCCTCGCCGAGGTCGAGGGCGACAAGATCGACCTGGACGCCCGCGTGGCCGAGATCGAGCACGGCATGAAGAGCGAGCACAAGTCGACCTTCAAGGACCTCCTCGGCGGCTCCTTCTTCTTCAAGCCGATCGTCTGGGTCGGTATCGGCCTCTCGGTCTTCCAGCAGTTCGTCGGCATCAACGTCGCGTTCTACTACTCCTCGACGCTGTGGCAGTCGGTCGGCGTGGACCCGACGGACTCGTTCTTCTACTCCTTCACGACGTCGATCATCAACATCGTCGGCACCGTGATCGCCATGATCTTCGTGGACCGGATCGGCCGCAGGCCGCTGGCCCTCATCGGCTCCGTCGGCATGGTGGTCGGCCTCGCGCTGGAGGCCTGGGCCTTCTCCCACCACCTCGTCGACGGCAAGCTGCCGGCCACCCAGGGCTGGATCGCCCTGATCGCCGCCCATGTGTTCGTCCTGTTCTTCGCCCTGTCCTGGGGTGTGGTCGTCTGGGTCTTCCTCGGCGAGATGTTCCCCAACCGGATCCGCGCCGCCGCCCTGGGCGTGGCCGCCTCCGCGCAGTGGATCGCCAACTGGGCCATCACCGCGAGCTTCCCGTCGCTGGCCGACTGGAACCTCTCCGTCACCTACGTGATCTACACGGTCTTCGCCGCGCTCTCCATCCCGTTCGTCCTCAAGTACGTCAAGGAGACGAAGGGCAAGACGCTGGAGGAGATGGGCTGAGCGCCCCCGCGAACTCGGGGGGAAGGGCCTTCAACCCCGCCGCCCCTCCCCTCGTCACCCGCCGTCGCCCCCGGTCCGGCCACTGCCCGGACCGGGGGCGACGGTGCGTGGGGGCACCTTCCGCGGGACCGGGGCAGGTCAGCCGCCCAGTTCCGGCACCACCCGTTCCGCGAACAGTCGCAGACTCCGCCACCCCTCCTCCACCGGCATCCCGCCCGCCAGCGGATGCAGCACCAGGTTGTCCAGGCCCAGCTCCACGCACTGCCCGGGAGTCAGCACCCGGTACACGCCCTCCGCGCGCAGCTCGTCGACCGTCGTGGCCGCCGACCGCACCGCGGAGCGGATGTCACCGGACTGCCAGGAGGCATATGTGCGGGCCTCGTGCAGGAAATGCTCCCCGTGCCGGTCCCACACCTCGTCCGGATCCTCGGCGATGTGCAGCAGGGGCGTCTCGGCGGCGGGCATCATGGTCCAGCCCTCGGTGCCGTACTCGACGAGCCGCTCCTTGTAGTACGCCTCCAGCTCGGGAAGGTGGGCGCTGGGGAAGAACGGCAGGCCGAGCCGGGCGGCCCGGCGGGCGGCCGCCTCGGAGGAGCCGCCGACCAGGAGCAGGGGGTGCGGGTCGGTGTACGGGCGCGGGGTGACCCGTACCGTGCGGCCCCGGTAGTCGAACTCCTCGCCGGACCAGGCCTTGAGCAGGGTCTCCAGGACCTCGTCCTGGATCCTCCCGCGCCGCTTCCACTCCACGTCGAAGAGCGCGTACTCCTCGGGCCGGTAGCCGATCCCGGCGACCGTGACCAGCCGGCCGCCGCTCAGCAGATCCAGTACGGCGATGTCCTCGGCCAGGCGCAGCGGGTCGTGCAGCGGGCCGATGACCGCCGAGACCGTGACCGCGATCCGGCGCGTGGCCCCGAAGACCGCGCCCGCGAAGGCGAACGGCGAGGGCAGCCAGTTGTTGGCGACGCCGTGGTGTTCCTCGGTCTGCACGGTGGTGATCCCCCGGGCGTCGGCGTACGCGGCCATCTCCAGGGCGGCCCGGTAGCGGGCGCTCAGGGAGGCGGAGGTCGCGCCGGGTTCGACGAGGTTGAAACGTACGACCGTGACGGGCATGGGTGTCCCCTTCGCCGGGCGGATGGGGTTCCGGTGCGGGGACGTTAGCTGACGAGGCGTCAGATCGCCATGGGGATGAGCGTGCCGCGAAGGAGTGAGGGCGTGTCGCAGCCCACTGCATGGACCACGACACGCCCTGGGTGACGCTTCAGTGCGCACCCGACCCGTTCCGATACTGGACGGGTTGTGACTCCGCTCCTGAGGAGCTTCCGGCCGACACGAAGTCGGACCGCGGGCCAGCCCGACCCGGTGGGACCGCAAGCCCACGCGCATGTAACGAAGGCGCGAGAGGGAGGTCACGCCATACTGGACCCGTTATGGAAATCGTCATCCTTGCTGTAGTCATCGCCGTGGTCGTGCTCGGTGCGCTCGGCGGGCTGGTCGTCGGCAGCCGGCGCAAGAAGTCGCTGCCTCCGCCGCCCCCCGCCGCACCCGACATCACCGCCCCTCCGGCCGAGCCGCATGTCGGCGACGAGGCCGAGACGCCCCGCGAAGAACCGCGCCGGACGATAGAGGAGGTGGATCTTCCGGACGGCTCCGCACCGGTCGTCGTCGAGGAGCCACCCTCGCTCGAAGTCCCCGAGATCGAGGTCCCGGAGCCGACGGCCGGACGTCTCGTCCGCCTCCGCGCCCGCCTCTCCCGCTCCCAGAACGCGCTCGGCAAGGGGCTGCTCACGCTCCTGTCGCGTGAGCATCTCGACGAGGACACCTGGGAGGAGATCGAGGACATCCTCCTCACCGCCGACGTCGGCGTGACCCCCACCCAGGAACTGGTCGAGGGCCTGCGTGAGCGCGTGAAGGTGCTCGGCACCCGTACCCCCGACGAACTGCGCGGCCTGCTGCGCGAAGAGCTGCTCAAGCTGGTCGGCACCGAGTTCGACCGCACCGTGAAGACCGAGCCGGAGACCTCCAAGCCCGGCATCGTGATGGTCGTCGGTGTCAACGGCACCGGCAAGACCACCACCACCGGCAAGCTCGCCCGTGTCCTGGTGGCCGACGGCCGCAGTGTGGTCCTCGGTGCCGCCGACACCTTCCGGGCCGCCGCCGCCGACCAGCTCCAGACCTGGGGCGACCGGGTCGGCGCCCACACCGTGCGCGGACCGGAGGGCGGCGATCCGGCGTCCGTCGCGTTCGACGCGGTCAAGGAGGGCAAGGAGATCGGCGCCGACGTCGTGCTCATCGACACCGCCGGTCGTCTGCACACCAAGACCGGTCTCATGGACGAGCTCGGCAAGGTCAAGCGCGTGGTGGAGAAGCAGGCCCCGCTCGACGAGGTGCTGCTCGTGCTCGACGCCACCACCGGGCAGAACGGTCTGGTGCAGGCCCGGGTGTTCGCCGAGGTCGTCTCCATCACCGGCATCGTGCTCACCAAGCTCGACGGTACGGCGAAGGGCGGCATCGTGATCGCGGTGCAGCGCGAGCTCGGCGTACCGGTCAAGCTGGTGGGTCTGGGAGAGGGGGCCGACGACCTGGCGCCGTTCGAGCCGGAGGCGTTCGTGGATGCGCTCATCGGCGACTGACCGACCGTATACGCGAAGAAGCGCCCGCCCCAAGGTGCAGTTGGAGCGGGCGCTTCGCTGTACGCCTTCGCCGTGTGCGCCGTGGGCCTATGCCCGCGACCGGTGGGCCACGTAGGCCAGCGTCCCCAGCAGCAGCCTCGCCGCCGGGGGCTTGGTCGCCGTGTCCAGGGCCGGGGGGCGGAGCCAGCGGGCCGGGCCCAGGCCGGCGCGGTCGGACGGGGGAGCGGTGATGTGGGTGCCGGGGCCGAGGCCGTGCAGGTCGAGGGAGGTCGGGTCGTCCCAGCCCATGCGGTAGAGCAGCTCGGGGAGTTCGGTGGCGGCGCCGGGGGCGACGAAGAAGTGGGCGCGACCCTCGGGGGTGGCGGTCACCGGGCCGAGGGGGAGGCCCATGCGTTCGAGGCGGACCAGGGCGCGGCGCCCGGCGGACTCGGCGACCTCGATCACGTCGAACGCCCGGCCGACCGGCAGCATCACCGCGGCGCCGGGGAACTCGGCCCAGGTCCTGGTGACCTCGTCGAGGGTGGCGCCCGCCGGAACGGGGGGCGCGAAGTCGAGGGGATGCGCGCCGGGGGCGGCGCAGTCGGCCCGCCCGCACGAACAGTCGCCGGCCGCGGCCCGTGCGCCCGGGACGACGTCCCAGCCCCAGAGCCCGGTGAACTCGGCGACCGCGGTGCACTCCGACGAGCGACCGCGCCGACGTGAACCGGAGCGGATCTCCCGAATGCCGCCGATCGTGAAGCCCATGTCCCCTCCAACGTGTCCCGCGCGCCGGTGGTTACGTGACGAACGCGAACTGTGACTCTCCGTCGCCGGTGCGGTGAACACCTGGCGCTCGGATGCGTCCCGGGTGGTGTGCTCGGCCGCGTGCGCCCCTGAGTGCATCGCTCCGCCCACCCCCGGTCGGTCTATGTCAAGTGAATCGTGTGGAGGCGACCGTGAGTTCATTCGAAGGGGTGGCGAATGGTGGCGTTTCCGGGATCGCCATGGCTGGACCAGTGATCGTAGGATTACTTTGAGTGCACGAGTCCTGGGGGCACATGCACTTGTGGGTATGCCGGAGGCAAGTCGGGTTCTCGTTCGAAGGGTGACAACTGCCGGACGGACGGCCCTATTTACCGGCATTCTGATAAGGCTTGGCGCACTCAGTGACAAGTGGTCTCAGGGATGGGGGCGTTCCAGTGAGCGGCAACGGCGATGGCGGTACGAACGCGACGAATGCCGGCACCACGGACAAGCGCCCCAACGAGCTGCTCACTTCATGGTTCGTGCGCAGCGGCTGGTCCAAGGGCGAGCTGGCCCGCCAGGTCAACCGGCGGGCCCGCCAGCTGGGGGCCAACCACATCTCCACCGACACCTCGCGCGTGCGCCGCTGGCTGGACGGTGAGAATCCCCGCGAACCCATCCCCAGGATCCTGTCCGAGCTGTTCTCGGAGCGGTTCGGCTGTGTCGTCTCCGTCGAGGATCTCGGACTGCGCGCCGCCCGCCAGTCACCCTCCGCGACCGGTGTCGACCTGCCCTGGACGGGCCCGCAGACGGTGGCCCTGCTCAGCGAGTTCTCGCGCAGCGACCTGATGCTGGCGCGGCGCGGCTTCCTCGGAACCTCGCTGGTCCTGTCCGCGGGCCCGTCCCTCATCGAGCCCATGCAGCGCTGGCTGGTGCCGGCGCCCTCCGTCCCGCGGCACGAGCCCGAGCCGGCTCCGTCGTCGGCCCGCCGCGGCCGGCTCTCCAAGCCCGAGCTGGACCTCCTGGAGTCGACGACGGCGATGTTCCGCCAGTGGGACGCCCAGTGCGGCGGCGGTCTGCGCCGCAAGGCGGTCGTCGGCCAGCTGCACGAGGTGACCGACCTGCTCCAGGAGCCGCAGCCCGAGGCCACCACCCGCAAGCTGTTCAAGGTCGCCGCCGAGCTCGCCGAACTGGCCGGCTGGATGTCGTACGACGTCGGGCTCCAGCCCACCGCGCAGAAGTACTTCGTCCTCGCCCTGCACGCGGCCAAGGAAGCCGGGGACAAGCCGCTCGGCTCCTATGTCCTGTCCAGCATGAGCCGCCAGATGATCCACCTCGGGCGGCCCGAGGACGCGCTGGAGCTGATCCACCTCGCGCAGTACGGCAGCCGCGACTGCGCGAGCCCGCGCACCCAGTCGATGCTGTATGCGATGGAGGCCCGCGCCTACGCCAACATGGGCCAGCCCGGTAAGTGCAAGCGGGCGGTCCGGATGGCCGAGGACACCTTCGGTGAGGCCGACGAGTGGGACGAGCCCGACCCCGACTGGATCCGCTTCTTCTCCGAGGCCGAGCTCTACGGCGAGAACTCCCACTCCTACCGCGACCTCGCCTATGTCGCCGGTCGCAGCCCCACCTACGCCTCCCTGGCCGAGCCCCTGATGCAGCGGGCCGTCGAGCTCTTCGCCAAGGACGACGAACACCAGCGGTCGTACGCACTGAACCTGATCGGCATGGCCACGGTGCACCTGCTGCGGCGCGAGCCCGAACAGAGCACCGTGCTGGCCGCCGAGGCCATGCAGATCGCCAAGAAGGTCCGCTCCGAGCGGGTCAACACTCGTATCCGAAAGACGGTCGACACGGCCGTACGCGATTTCGGTGACCTCGCCGAGGTCATCCACCTCACCGACCAGCTCGCCATCGAGCTGCCCGAGACCGCGGAGGCGGTCTGACACCGCAGGAGAACCCCCGAGACCCGGCCGCGGCCGGCCCTCCCGAACTGCCCGACTCGGCTCCCCCATTGCCAGGTCATCGGAAGGCCGGTCGCGGTCGGCTGCGTTCTCCGGCCGAAGGTTGCGCCACGATAACGATCAACGCGGCCCAATTCCGCCAGTTCATCTACGTGTAACACCCGGAGTGCCTTCGTCACGGCGGCGAAACAACGAGGGGCGTCCACCGAAACGGCGCTGCGCCAATCTCTTGCCGCATAACCGGCCCGCCCCTCAATCCGCTCAGGCTTCGCCCGCACGGGGCCGTACCAATGACGAGGAGACGCCGATGGCACCAGCCATCATGATGGCGGCAGACAAGGTAGAGCTGTCGCCCGCCAACACAGGTTTCATGCTCATCTGTTCCGCCCTGGTGATGCTCATGACCCCGGGACTGGCCTTCTTCTACGGAGGCATGGTCCGCGTCAAGAGCACCCTGAACATGCTGATGATGAGCTTCATCAGCCTCGGGATCGTCACCATCCTGTGGACGCTCTACGGCTTCTCCATGGCCTTCGGTACGGACTCCGGCAGCCTCATCGGCTGGAACTCCGACTGGGTGGGCCTCAGTGGCGTCGACAAGGGCGAACTGTGGGGCACGTACAACATCCCGCTGCTCGTCTTCTTCGTCTTCCAGCTGATGTTCGCGATCATCACGCCCGCCCTGATCAGCGGCGCGCTGGCGGACCGCGTGAAGTTCAGCGCCTGGGCGCTGTTCATCGCGCTGTGGGCCACCGTCGTGTACTTCCCCGTCGCCCACTGGGTCTGGGGTGAGGGCGGCTGGGCCTTCGACATGGGCGTGATCGACTTCGCCGGTGGTACGGCGGTCCACATCAACGCCGGTGCCGCGGCCCTCGGCGTGATCCTGGTCATCGGCAAGCGCGTCGGCTTCAAGCGCGACCCCATGCGCCCGCACAGCCTCCCGCTGGTCATGCTCGGCGCCGGTCTGCTGTGGTTCGGCTGGTTCGGCTTCAACGCCGGTTCCTGGCTCGGCAACGACGACGGCGTCGGCTCCCTGATGTTCGTCAACACGCAGATCGCCACCGCCGCCGCCATGCTGGCCTGGCTCGTCTACGAGAAGATCCGCCACGGCGCGTTCACCACGCTGGGCGCCGCCTCCGGTGCCGTCGCCGGTCTGGTCGCCATCACCCCGTCCGGTGGTGCGGTCACCCCGATCGGCGCGATCTGCGTCGGCGCCATCGCCGGTGTCCTGTGCGCCATGGCCGTCGGCCTGAAGTACAAGTTCGGCTACGACGACTCCCTCGACGTCGTCGGTGTCCACCTCGTCGGCGGTGTCGTCGGCTCGGTCCTGATCGGCTTCTTCGCCAGCGGCAAGGGCCAGTCCGACGTGGCCGGTGTCTTCTACGGCAAGCACGAGTGGGCCCAGCTGTGGAAGCAGCTCGCCGGTGTCGGCGGTGTCCTCGCCTACTCGCTGATCGTCTCCGCGATCCTCGCCCTCATCCTCGACAAGACCATCGGTATGCGGGTCGCCGAGGACGAGGAGGTGGCCGGCATCGACCAGGCCGAGCACGCCGAGACCGCATACGACTTCAGCGGCGCCGGTGGCGGTTCCGCCAAGGCCGCCGCCCCCGCCCCGGTCGGCGCAGGAGCAGGCAAGAAGGTGGACGCATGAAGCTCATCACCGCCGTCGTCAAGCCGCACCGGCTCGACGAGATCAAGGAAGCCCTCCAGGCCTTCGGGGTCCACGGACTGACGGTCACCGAGGCGAGCGGCTACGGTCGTCAGCGGGGCCACACCGAGGTCTACCGTGGTGCCGAGTACACCGTCGACCTGGTGCCGAAGATCCGCATCGAGGTGCTGGCCGAGGACGACGACGCCGAGGGCCTCATCGACGTCATCGTCAAGGCGGCCCGCACCGGCAAGATCGGCGACGGCAAGGTCTGGTCCCTCCCGGTCGAGACCGCCGTCCGGGTACGCACCGGCGAGCGCGGCCCGGACGCGCTCTGACCGAAGAGAAGAACCGAACAGGAGCTGCTGGGTGACGAGCACGGACGTGCACAAGGACGTAGAGGACTCGGGACCCAGCGGCTATGCGGCGGCCCGGCTGCGCCTCCTCCAGGAGGGGGCGCGGTCCGGGCCGCCGCGCCGTACGGCGCTCTCCGAACTGACGGACGACTGGCTGTCCGGGCTGTTCGCCGCGGGCGCCGAGGGGCTGCGCGGAGTCTCCCTGGTCGCCGTCGGCGGCTACGGCAGAGGCGAGCTGTCCCCCCGCAGCGACCTGGACCTCGTCCTGCTGCACGACGGCGGCGACTCGGCCGCGGTGGCCGCCCTGGCCGACCGCATCTGGTACCCCGTGTGGGATCTGGGCCTCGCCCTCGACCACTCGGTCCGCACCCCGGCCGAGGCCCGCAAGACCGCCGCCGAGGACCTGAAGGCACAGCTCGGCCTGCTGGACGCCCGGCACATCGCGGGCGACCTCGGCCTCACCGCCGGACTGCGCACCGCCGTCCTCGCCGACTGGCGCAACCAGGCGCCCAAGCGCCTGCCCGAACTCCAGGAACTGTGCGCCGAGCGCGCCGAACGCCAGGGCGAACTCCAGTACCTCCTGGAGCCGGACCTCAAGGAAGCCCGCGGCGGACTGCGGGACGCCACCGCGCTGCGTGCCGTCGCCGCCTCCTGGCTGGCCGACGCCCCCCGCGAGGGCCTCGACGACGCCCGGCGCCGGCTCCTCGACGTCCGTGACGCCCTGCATCTCGCCACCGGACGCGCCACCGACCGGCTCGCCCTCCAGGAACAGGACCAGGTCGCCGCCGAACTGGGGCTGTTGGACGCCGACACCCTGCTGCGCCAGGTGTACGAGGCGGCGCGGGTCATCTCGTACGCCAGTGACGTCACCTGGCGCGAAGTGGGACGCGTACTCAAATCGCGCGCCGTGCGGCCGCGGCTGCGCGCCATGCTGGGGGGCGGCAAGCAGGTCGCCGAGCGCTCCCCGCTGGCGGAAGGGGTGGTGGAGCAGGACGGCGAGGTGGTGCTCGCCCGTGCCGCCCGCCCCGACCGCGACCCCGTGCTCCCGCTGCGTGCCGCGGCCGCCGCCGCACAGGCGGGGCTCCCGCTCTCCCTGCACGCCGTACGCCGCATGGCCGCCGGTGCCCGCCCGCTGCCCACGCCCTGGCCCGCGGAGGCCCGGGAACAGCTGGTCACCCTGCTCGGCTCGGGCCGGCCCACCATCGACGTGTGGGAGGCGCTGGAGGCCGAGGGCCTGATCACCCGCCTGCTGCCCGACTGGGAGCGGGTCCGCTGCCGCCCGCAGCGCAACGCCGTGCACATCTGGACCGTCGACCGGCACCTGATCGAGACGGCGGTGTGCGCCTCCGAGTTCACCCGCCGCGTCCACCGCCCCGACCTGCTCCTGGTCGCCGCGCTGCTGCACGACATCGGCAAGGGCTGGCCCGGCGACCACTCCGTGGCCGGCGAGATCATCGCCAAGGACGTGGCCGCCCGGATCGGCTTCGACCGCACGGACGTCACGGTGCTCTCCACCCTCGTACGCCATCACCTGCTGCTCGTCGACACCGCCACCCGGCGTGACCTGGAGGACCCGGCCACCGTGCGCTCGGTCGCCGAGGCGGTCGGCTCGCAGAGCACCCTGGAACTGCTGCACGCGCTGACCGAGGCGGACGCGCTGGCCACCGGCCCGGCCGCCTGGTCGTCTTGGCGGGGCTCGCTCGTCGCCGACCTGGTCAAGCGGGTCTCGGCGGTGCTCGCCGGTGACGAACCGGATGACCCCGGGGACGCCGTGCCCACCGCCGAGCAGGAGCGGCTCGCCATCGAGGCGATCGCCACCGGCAGCCCGGTGCTGTCGCTGCGCGCGCAGACCGAGGCGCCGGCGCCCACCGAGGACCAGCCGGCCGCGGACCCGGAGCCGCTCGGCGTGGAGCTGCTGATCGCCGTCCCCGACCAGTCGGGCGTGCTGCCCGCGGTCGCCGGCGTCCTCGCCATGCACCGCCTCACGGTCCGCACCGCCGAACTGAGCACCCTGGCACTGCCCGACGGCGTCGAGGGCTCGGTCCTGCTGCTGAACTGGCGGGTCGCCGCCCAGTACGGCTCGCTGCCCCAGGCCGCCCGGCTGCGCGCCGATCTCGTGCGCGCCCTGGACGGCTCGCTGGACATCGCCGGCCGCCTCGCCGAACGCGACGCCGCCTATCCGCGCCGCCGGGGCGTCGTGGCGCCCCCGCCGCGGGTGACGGTCGCCCCGGCCGCCTCCCGCCACGCCACCGTCATCGAGGTGCGCGCTCAGGATGCCCCGGGGCTGCTGTTCCGGATCGGCAGGGCCCTGGAGGACGCCGGTGTCCGCACCCGCAGCGCGCACGTGTCCACGCTGGGCGCGAACGCCGTCGACGCCTTCTACGTGACCGGCCACGAGGGGACACCGCTGCCGAGCGAGGAGGCGGCGAGCGTGGCACGCAAGCTGGAGGAGACGCTGCGGGGGTGACCCCGCGAGGGGCCATGCCCCCGTCCTCGCCCGCGGTATGCGCCGGGCGGGGACGATTGTCTTGCGGGGCCCGATACCCTGGAAGACGCTCACACTGCCACCGACTCCGAGGACCGACGCCGCCGTGTTCGATACTCTTTCCGATCGCCTCTCAGCGACTTTCAAGAACCTGCGCGGCAAGGGACGGCTCTCCGAGGCGGACATCGACGCCACCGCGCGCGAGATCCGCATCGCCCTCCTCGAAGCGGACGTGGCGCTGCCGGTCGTCCGGACGTTCATCAAGAACGTCAAGGAGCGGGCCCTCGGCGCCGAGGTCTCCAAGGCGCTGAACCCGGCCCAGCAGGTCCTGAAGATCGTCAACGACGAGCTCGTCACGATCCTCGGCGGCGAGACCCGGCGCCTGCGCTTCGCCAAGCAGCCCCCGACCGTGATCATGCTCGCGGGTCTCCAGGGTGCCGGTAAGACCACCCTCGCGGGCAAGCTCGGCCGCTGGCTCAAGGAGCAGGGCCACTCGCCCCTCCTGGTCGCCGCCGACCTCCAGCGTCCCAATGCCGTCAACCAGCTCAGCGTGGTCGCCGACCGCGCCGAGGTCGCCGTCTTCGCCCCCGAGCCGGGCAACGGCGTGGGCGACCCGGTCAAGGTCGCCAAGGACTCCATCGAGCACGCGAAGTCGAAGGTCCACGACATCGTGATCGTGGACACCGCCGGCCGCCTGGGCATCGACCAGGACATGATGCGGCAGGCCGCGGACATCCGGGACGCGGTCTCTCCGGACGAGATCCTCTTCGTCGTCGACGCGATGATCGGTCAGGACGCGGTCAACACCGCCGAGGCCTTCCGTGACGGCGTCGGCTTCGACGGCGTGGTGCTCTCCAAGCTCGACGGTGACGCCCGCGGTGGTGCGGCCCTGTCGATCCGGCAGATCACCGGCAAGCCGATCATGTTCGCGTCGAACGGCGAGAAGCTCGAGGACTTCGACGCCTTCCACCCGGACCGGATGGCCTCCCGCATCCTCGACATGGGTGACCTGCTCACCCTGATCGAGCAGGCGGAGAAGACGTTCAGCCAGGAAGAGGCCGCTCAGATGGCCTCCAAGCTGGCGTCCAAGAAGGGCCAGGACTTCACCCTGGACGACTTCCTGGCCCAGATGGAACAGGTCAGGAAGATGGGCAGCATCTCCAAGCTGCTCGGCATGCTCCCGGGCATGGGCCAGATCAAGGACCAGATCAACAACCTGGACGAGCGGGACGTCGACCGCACGGCCGCGATCATCAAGTCGATGACCCCGGCCGAGCGCCAGGACGCGACGATCATCAACGGCTCGCGCCGCGCCCGTATCGCCAAGGGCTCCGGTGTCGAGGTCAGTGCGGTCAAGAACCTGGTCGAGCGGTTCTTCGAGGCCCGCAAGATGATGTCCCGCATGGCCCAGGGCGGCGGCATGCCGGGGATGCCCGGGGTGCCGGGCATGGGCGGCGGCCCCGGCCGGCAGAAGAAGCAGGTGAAGAAGGCCAAGGGCAAGCAGCGCTCCGGCAACCCGATGAAGCGCAAGCAGCAGGAGCAGGAGGAGGCCGACCGTCGCGCCGCGGCGGCCCAGGGCGGTGCCTTCGGTGTGCCCGGCCAGCAGCAGCCTCAGGACTTCGAGCTGCCGGACGAGTTCAAGAAGTTCATGGGCTGAGGTCCACGGTCATGGGCTGAGGTCCGAGTTCATGGGCTGAGGTCATTTTCTGCGCATGCCAAGGGTTGGTCCGTGTCGTAACGTCCCGATATGACCAACCCTGCGCCGCCGCGCAAGTCGCCCGACCAGCCCTGGCGTACCGAAGGCACCCCCGAGGAGCCGCCGAAGCCGTCACCGGGCGGACGGAAGATGCGCGGCGGCTGGTGGAACCTGGTCCTGACCGCTCTGGTCGTGTACCTGATCGCCAACCTGGTGCTGTCGTTCTTCAACGACGGTGACGAGCCGACGATCTCCTACACCGAGTTCAGCAGGCAGGTCGACGACGGCAACGTCACCAAGATCTACGCCAAGGGCGACGCCATCCAGGGCCAGCTGAAGAAGGCGCAGGACAACCCCGAGGGCGACGGGACCTACACCAAGTTCAAGACCGAGCGGCCGACCTTCGCGGACGACCGGCTCTGGGAGGACCTGACCAAGCACGACGTCACCGTCACGGCCGAGCCGGTCGTCCAGCAGCGCAGCTTTCTGGCCAATCTGCTGATCGCCCTCGCCCCGATGCTGATCCTCGTCGTGCTGTGGATCGTCATCGCCCGGCGGATGCGCGCGGGCATGGGCGGCGCGGGCGGCATGCTCGGCCGCAAGGCCCCGCCCAAGCCGGTCGAGCTGGAGGCGGGGGAGAAGCGCACCACCTTCCAGGACGTGGCCGGCATCGACGAGGTCGAGGGCGAGCTCAACGACGTCGTCGACTTCCTGAAGAACCCGGACGCCTATCGCCGTATGGGCGCCAAGATGCCGCGGGGCGTACTGCTGGCGGGGCCGCCCGGCACCGGCAAGACGCTGCTGGCCCGCGCGGTGGCCGGTGAGGCGGGCGTGCCGTTCTTCTCCGCGTCCGCCTCCGAGTTCATCGAGATGATCGTCGGTGTCGGCGCCTCGCGGGTGCGGGAACTGTTCGCCGAGGCCCGCAAGGTGGCCCCGTCGATCATCTTCATCGACGAGATCGACACCATCGGCCGGGCCCGCGGCGGCGGCTCCGGCATGGGCGGCCACGACGAGCGCGAGCAGACGCTGAACCAGATCCTCACCGAGATGGACGGCTTCTCCGGCTCGGAGGGCGTCATCGTGATCGCCGCGACCAACCGGGCCGACGTCCTGGACCCGGCCCTGACCCGCCCCGGCCGCTTCGACCGGGTGGTCATGGTCTCGCCCCCCGACCGCGGCGGCCGCGAGGCCATCCTGGAGATCCACACCCGCGCGATCCCGCTCGCCGAGGACGTCGACCTCGCCCAGGTCGCCCGCACGACCCCCGGCATGACCGGCGCCGAACTGGCCAACCTCGCCAACGAGGCCGCCCTGCTCGCGGTCAAGCGCCAGCAGGAGCGGGTCACGCAGAGCGACCTCTCGGAGGCGCTGGAGAAGGTCCAACTGGGCGCCGAACGCCCGCTGGTGATGCCCGAGGAGGAGCGCCGGCGCACCGCCTACCACGAGAGCGGACACGCCCTGCTCGGCATGCTGCGACCCGGCGCCGACCCGGTCCGCAAGATCACCATCGTCCCGCGCGGCAGGGCGCTCGGCGTGACGCTCTCGACGCCGGACGCGGACAAGTACGCGTACACCGAGGACTACCTGCGCGGCCGGATCATCGGCGCCCTCGGCGGCATGGCGGCCGAACAGGTCGTCTACGGCGTGATCACCACCGGTGCCGAGAACGACCTCGAACAGGTCACGGGCATCGCCCGCGGCATGGTCGCCCGCTGGGGCATGAGCGACCGCGTCGGCCGCCTCTCCGCCCTCCCCAACGACGCCCAGCAGGCGTACGGCCTCGCCGCCGCACCCCAGACCCTCGACGTGATCGACGCCGAGATGCGACGGATCGTCGACGAGTGCTACGACGAGGCGTGCCGCGAACTCCGCGACCACCGCGACCAGTTGGACGCCCTCGCCGAAGCCCTGCTGGCGAACGAGACGTTGGAGGAGAAGGAGGCGTACCGGATCGCGGGGGTCACACGGTTGCGCAAGGAGACCGACGGCTAGGGGCTGCCGGTCCTGGCGCCCGTCGCCCTAGGGCACCCGTGCGATCAGATACCGGAACACGTTCGGCATCCACACCGTGCCGTCCCGGCGCTGGTGCGGGTGCAGGGACTCCGTGAGCTCCTTGTTCACCTGTACCTGGTCGGTCGCCGCGATCGCCGCGTCGAAGAGTCCCGTCGAGAGCAGTCCCCGTACCGCGCTGTCCACGTCGGCGTATCCGAACGGGCAGGCGACCCGGCCGGAGCCGTCCGGTTCGAGCCCGGCCCGGTGGGCGACCTCCTCCAGGTCGTCGCGGAGGGCGGGGCGCCAACTGCCGGTGCTGCGCAGCGGATCCGCCAGCTTGGTGGCCACCCGCAGCACGGACGACGTGGCGCAGCGCTCCGGCGGACCCC
The DNA here is from genome assembly GCF_001685355.1 of Streptomyces lincolnensis. Classification (GTDB taxonomy): domain Bacteria; phylum Actinomycetota; class Actinomycetes; order Streptomycetales; family Streptomycetaceae; genus Streptomyces; species Streptomyces lincolnensis. Next base: position 7,190,796 of record NZ_CP016438.1, read on the forward strand.
AGCCGGCCAGCACCACGGGCGCCCCCCGCTCGGCGATCGGCACCGCCGAGGCGAGCCGTTCCCCGAGTCCCTCCGAGTCACCCGCCAGACACCCGATGGGCTCGAAGGAGGTCACCAGGGTGTACGCGGGTGAGTCCGCGTCGGCCACGTCCTCGGGCGTGCCTTCGGCGAGCCGGGTGTCGCCGCGCGGGCGCGTGCCCCAGGTCTCCGGCAGCAGCCGTTGGCGCGCGAGAGCCAGCCGTTCGGGGCGGGACTCGTCGACGCCGGTCACCGTGGCTCCTCTGGCGGCCGCCATCAGCAGGGCGAGCCCGCTGCCGCAGCCGAGGCCCAGCACCCGGGTCGCCGGACCGACCTCCAGTCGCTCGTAGACGGCCTCGTAGAGCGGGACCAGCATCCGCTCCTGGATCTCGGACCAGTCACGCGCGCGTGCATCGCGGTCCGCGCGGGATACCCCTCCCGCGGACGACCGGTGCTGCCGCACGAGCGTAGGTGTCATAGGTAAGCGCCCCAATCCGCCGAGAGTTTCCCCTGTGCCCGTTTCCATGGCCCCCGTGCCAGTGCGCTCGCACTCCCCCCGTATGCCAGGTAACTCCGCACTCGACCGCTCGTCCAGGGGTTGTCGGGCCCCGGCTTGTGGGTTCGCTGTGCGAGTGGCGAGAATTCACATCCCGGCAACGTGGGCCCGTACGATCACGCCATGGCCAAGGCACCCGTTCTCACGCCGCGGGCGGACGACTTCCCCCGCTGGTACCAGGATCTGATCAACAAGGCCGAGCTGGCCGACAACGGTCCGGTGCGCGGCACCATGGTCATCCGACCGTACGGGTACGGCCTCTGGGAGCGGATGCAGGCCGAGATGGACGCCCGTATCAAGGCGACGGGCACCCAGAACGCGTACTTCCCCCTCCTGATCCCGCAGTCGTACCTCACCCGCGAGGCCGACCATGTCGAGGGCTTCGCGCCGGAACTCGCGGTCGTCACCCACGGCGGCGGCAAGGAACTGGAGGAGCCGGCGGTCGTCCGCCCCACCTCCGAGATGATCATCAACGACTACTTCTCCAAGTGGGTGCAGAGCTACCGCGACCTGCCCCTGCTGATCAACCAGTGGGCGAACGTGGTCCGTTGGGAACTGAGGCCGCGGCTGTTCCTGCGTACGACCGAGTTCCTGTGGCAGGAGGGGCACACCGCGCACGCCACCTACGAGGACGCCCGCGACTTCGCCGCGCACATCCACCGCGAGGTCTACGAGGACTTCATGGTCAATGTCCTCGCGATGGATGTCGTCCCCGGCCGCAAGACCGTCAAGGAGCGGTTCGCCGGTGCTGTCAACACCCTCACGCTCGAAGGCATGATGGGCGACGGCAAGGCCCTCCAGATGGCCACCAGCCACGAGTTGGGCCAGAACTTCGCCAAGGCCTTCAACACCTCGTACCTGTCGAAGGACGGCACCCAGGAACTGGTCTGGCAGACCTCCTGGGGCTCGACCACCCGCATGATCGGCGCCCTGGTGATGATGCACGGCGACGACAACGGACTGCGTGTCCCGCCGCGACTGGCCCAGACCCAGGTGGTGGTTCTCGCCATCAAGGGCGACGAACAGGTTCTGGCCAAGGTCCGCGAGGTCGGCGACCGGCTGAAGGCGGCGGGCGTCCGGGTCCAGGTCGACGACCGGGTGGACACCCCCTTCGGCCGCCGCGCCGTCGACTGGGAACTCAAGGGCGTCCCCGTACGGATCGAGATCGGGCCCCGTGACCTGGAGAACGGCACCGCGATGCTGGCCCGCCGGATCCCCGGCGGCAAGGAGCCGGTCTCCCTGGACTCGTTGGTGGCCCTGCTTCCCGGGATCCTGGAGGAGGACCAGGCGCTCCTGCTGGCCCAGGCCCGGGAGCGCCGCGCGTCCCGGACGACCGAGGTGGCGACGGTCGACGAGGCCGTCGAGGTGGCCGTCGCCGGCGGCTGGGCACGCATCCCCTGGGCGGTCCTCGGCGAAGAGGGCGAGGCCAGGCTGGGGGAACACGCGGCGACCGTACGGTGTCTGGTCACCGAGGACGGGGCGGTGCCCGACGCCGACGACGCTCCCGGTAACGTCGCGATCGTCGCGCGCGCTTACTGAGGTGACGGCCTTCCGGCGGGAGAGCGGCCGAAACGCCCCTTGCGCACCGGCCGACCACAGCCGCACCGGCGCGTGGACACGATCTACGCGCCGGGTCGTACTTCACACTACGCACCAGCTTGTGACGAGCTGCGAGGCTTCTCCGCAGATCAGCGCACCCGCCCTCGTCAGGACGCATCAGCGGCAACTGACGGGTACGTGCAAATTATTTGGGATGCCCCGGAATAGGAACACAGCGGCACCCTGGCTCGTTGTCATTACGTGAGCACGACACAGACACCACCTGTTCTCGCCGCAGAGCTGGCACAGGCGTGGGCCGACATTCAGCGGTACCACCCCGAGCTGCCGGACCTTGCCGCGCCAGAGTCCCTGATCGGGGAGTCGTCGTCCGCGTGCGGTCACGAACTCTCCTTCGAGCGACTGCTTCACGAGGCAGTCCATGGCATCGCCGCTTCGCGCGGCATCCGCGACACCTCCCGTGCCGGCCGCTACCACAACCGCAGATTCCTCGCGATCGCCGAGGAGCTGGGCCTGGACCACCCCGAGGAGCCGCACCCCAGCAGCGGCTTCTCACTGGTCACGCTCACCCCCGAGGCGAAGCGTCGTTACCGCCCGACCATCGAACACCTCCAGCGCGCCCTCAAGGCGCACACCGCGGCGACCGCGGCCGACACGGCCCGCTCCTTCCGCGGTCCGGCCGCCCGGCACGGCTCCTCCGGGGGCGGCGTCCGGGTCAAGGCGGTCTGCGACTGCGGCCGCAATGTCCGCGTCGTCCCCTCGGTCCTGGCCCAGGCCCCGATCGTCTGCGGCGGCTGCGGGAAGCCGTTCCGCATCCCGGAGGTCGTGGGCGCGGCGGCGAGCTGAGGCGGCCGATCCAGCACCGGCATCTCGTGGCTGCCGGTCGAGGACGACGCCTCGGGCGGGGTGCTCCCGTGATCGGGCGGCACCCCGCGAGCGCCCGGCCGTGCACCCGGCCTGTGTCCAGCACAGCGCCGGGTGCCGCTCAGGCGTGCCTCACCGTGGGCTCGGTCCGAGGCGACCCGCCGGGTGTGGCACAATGGCTAGCTGTACTCGACAGCCGCACAGGACCCCTCTCTCCTCCGGCTGACGCGTCCATCGGGCACTCGGGTACCGCAACCCCACGCGGCAATCTCGCCGTGCCCAACCACGTCAAGACCAGGAGACACCACTTCCGTGGCAGTCAAGATCAAGCTGAAGCGTCTGGGCAAGATCCGCGCGCCTCACTACCGCATCGTTGTCGCCGACTCCCGCACGCGCCGTGACGGCCGTGCGATCGAGGAGATCGGTCTGTACCACCCGGTGCAGAACCCCTCGCGCATCGAGGTCGACGCCGAGCGTGTGGCGTACTGGCTCTCCGTCGGCGCTCAGCCGACCGAGCCCGTCCTCGCCATCCTGAAGAAGACCGGCGACTGGCAGAAGTTCAAGGGCGAGCCCGCCCCGGCTCCGCTGCTCCAGCCGGCCGAGAAGGCCGCGCGTCCGCTGTTCGAGGCTCTCGGCGGCGACGACGAGGGCAAGGGTGAGGCGATCACCCAGAAGAAGAAGGCTGAGAAGAAGGACGAGGCTCCCGCTGAGTCCGCGTCGACCGAGGCCTGAGCATGCTCGAGGAGGCTCTCGAGCACCTCGTGAAGGGCATCGTCGACAACCCTGACGATGTGCAGGTCGCCTCGCGCAACCTGCGGCGCGGGCGGGTGCTGGAGGTCCGGGTCCACCCCGACGACCTCGGCAAGGTGATCGGCCGCAATGGCCGCACCGCACGCGCCCTGCGTACCGTCGTGGGCGCCATCGGCGGCCGCGGTGTCCGCGTCGACCTCGTCGACGTGGACCACGTCCGCTGACGCCAAACGCAGCACCGGCTCGGGCCGGGGAGGGCCACTGGGCCGTCCCCGGCCCGACGTCGTAAGGACGGCCGTATGACAGGAGATCTAGAGAAGTGCAGCTGGTAGTCGCTCGCATCGGCCGGGCCCACGGCATCAAGGGCGAGGTCACCGTCGAGGTCCGTACCGACGAACCTGAGCTCAGGCTCGCCCCCGGCGCCGTCCTGGCCACCGAGCCGGCCGCCACCGGCCCGCTCACCATCGAGACGGGCCGCGTCCACAGCGGTCGCCTCCTGCTGCGCTTCGAGGGCGTCCGTGACCGGACCGCCGCCGAAGCGCTGCGCAACACCCTCCTCATCGCCGAGGTCGACCCGGAGGAGCTGCCCGAGGAGGAGGACGAGTACTACGACCACCAGCTCATGGATCTCGACGTCGTGACCAAGGACGGCGTCGAGGTGGGCCGGATCACCGAGATCTCGCACCTGCCCTCCCAGGACCTCTTCATCGTCGAGCGGTCCGACGGCAGCGAGGTGATGATCCCGTTCGTCGAGAAGATCGTCACCGAGATCGACCTGGAGGAGCAGAGGGCGGTCATCGACCCGCCCCCCGGTCTCATCGACGACCAGGCGGAGATCGCCTCGTCGCGGGAAGAGTCGTAGCGGATGCGCCTCGACGTCGTCACGATCTTCCCCGAGTACCTCGACCCCCTGAACGTCTCCCTCGTCGGCAAGGCACGCGCGCGTGGACAGCTGGACGTGCGGGTGCACGATCTGCGCGCCTGGACCTACGACCGTCACAACACCGTCGACGACACCCCGTACGGCGGCGGCCCCGGCATGGTCATGAAGACCGAGCCCTGGGGCGACGCGCTGGACTCCGTGCTGGCCGACGGCTACGAGGCGGGCTCCCACGCGCCCGCCCTCATCGTCCCCACGCCGAGCGGCCGGCCGTTCACCCAGGAACTCGCCGTGGAGCTCTCCGAGCGGCCCTGGCTGGTCTTCACGCCCGCCCGCTACGAGGGCATCGACCGCCGGGTCATCGACGAGTACGCGACCCGGATGCCGGTCTACGAGGTCTCCATCGGCGACTACGTCCTCGCCGGCGGGGAGGCGGCCGTACTGGTCGTCACGGAGGCCGTGGCGCGGCTGCTGCCCGGTGTCCTGGGCAACGCCGAGTCCCACCGGGACGACTCCTTCGCGCCCGGGGCCATGGCCAACCTCCTGGAGGGGCCCGTCTACACCAAGCCGCCCGAGTGGCGCGGCCGTGAAATCCCGGACGTGCTGCTCAGCGGGCACCACGGGAAGATCGCCCGCTGGCGGCGCGACGAGGCGCTCAGGCGGACGGCCGCCAACCGGCCCGACCTGATCGAGACGTGCGACCCCAAGGCCTTCGACAAGAAGGACCGCGAGATGCTCTCCATCCTGGGCTGGGCGCCGGACCCCGAGGGGGAGCCGCACGGCCGATTTTGGCGCAGGCCAGAGGGCATGGAACAATAGGTCGCTGTTGTGCGCCGTCCGGCGTGCGCCCCTGCCACAGGGGGACACGACGCCCGCCCCGACGTGGACAGCATCCTTCAGAAACCTATCTCCCGTTGATGACCTGTGGCATCAGCGAAGAAAGCAGACGCCATGTCCAACCTGCTCGAAACCGTCGACTCCGCGTCGCTGCGCAGCGACGTCCCGGCCTTCCGCCCGGGTGACACCGTCAACGTCCACGTCCGCGTCATCGAGGGCAACCGCTCCCGTGTGCAGCAGTTCAAGGGCGTAGTCATCCGTCGCCAGGGCGCCGGTGTCCGCGAGACCTTCACGGTCCGCAAGGTCTCCTTCTCCGTCGGCGTCGAGCGCACCTTCCCGGTGCACACCCCGATCGTCGAGAAGATCGAGCTCGTCACGAAGGGCGACGTGCGTCGCGCCAAGCTGTACTACCTGCGCGAGCTGCGCGGCAAGGCCGCGAAGATCAAGGAGAAGCGCGAGAACTGATCTCGCCTTCAGGGGTCCGCCAAGGGGCCGGATAGCATCTGGCCCCGATGGACACCGAAGCACAGCCGACGGAGCGCGACCGCTCCTCCCGCCCTTCCGAAGCCGAGCAGCACTCGGCCGCGGAGGGACCGGAGGACCGGTCGCGTTCCGCGTTGGTGTCCCGGGTCGCGGAATGGGTCCCCGGCGGGCGGATCACCCTGACGCTGCTGGTCTGCCTGCTCTTCCTGCTGCTGCTCAGCACGTTCGTGGCGCAGCCCTTCCAGATTCCCAGCGGATCCATGGAAAAGGGATTGAGGATCGGGGACCGCGTTCTCGTAAATAAGTTGGCGTACCGTTTCGGTGCCGAACCGGTCCGCGGTGACGTGGTGGTCTTCGACGGAACTGGGTATTTCGGGGATGCGGACTACGTCAAACGCGTCGTGGGCGTGGGGGGAGACCACGTGGTCTGCTGTGACAAGGAGGGGAGGATCGAGGTGAACGGCCGGTCCGTCGACGAGTCGACGTTCCTGTACCCCGGCGACAGCCCGTCCTCGGTGCCTTTCGACGTCGTCGTGCCCGCGGGCACCCTGTTCGTCCTCGGCGACCACCGCAGCGACTCCAGCGACTCCCGCGACCACCTGGGCTCACCCGGCGGCGGCATGATCCCCGTGGGCGACGTCATCGGCCGGGCCGACTGGATCGTCTGGCCCACCGACCACACCGCCCGCCTGCACCGCCCCGACGCCTACGCGCGCGTGCCCGCCCCCGGCGCGCGGACCTCGGCGGGCGCCCATGGGTAACCGCGGCAAACCGCGCGGCGCGTCGAGCAGCGCGGCCGACAACCTGCTGCCCACAGGGGCCCGACGCACCTCCGCCGCCGGTCCGGCCGGCGGGCGCAGCCGTGCCGAGCGGCGCAAGCTCCAGCGCAAGGTCAAGCGCCGCCGCAGGCGCTCCGCGATCAAGGAGATACCCCTCCTCGTCGGCGTCGCGGTCCTGATAGCCCTCGTCCTGAAGACCTTCCTCGTCCAGGCGTTCGTGATCCCGTCCGGCTCGATGGAGCAGACGATCCAGATCGGCGACCGCGTCCTGGTCGACAAGTTCACCCCGTGGTTCGGCTCCAGGCCGACGCGCGGGGACGTCGTCGTGTTCAAGGATCCCGGCGGCTGGCTCCAGGACGAGCAGACGACCACGAAGAAGGACGACCCCGTCGTCGTCAAGCAGGTCAAGGAAGGTCTCACCTTCATCGGTCTGCTGCCGTCCGACAACGAGAAGGACCTGATCAAGCGGGTCGTCGGGGTCGGCGGCGACCGCGTCAAGTGCTGCGACACCGAGGGGCGGGTCACCGTCAACGGCGTTCCCCTGAGCGAGACGGACTACCTCTATCCCGGAAACGCCCCCTCCACGACCGAGTTCGACATCACCGTCCCGCAGGGACGGCTGTGGGTCATGGGCGACCACCGCGCCAACTCCGCGGACTCCCGCGCCCACCAGGACACCGACTACGGCGGCACGGTCTCCGAGGACTCGGTGGTCGGCCGGGCCATGGTCATCGCCTGGCCGTTCGGTCACTGGACCTCGCTGAAGGAGCCGAAAACCTACGCTTCCGTCGCCGACTCGGCATCCGGGGCGACCGCCGCCGCTCCGGCGTCGCTTAGGGTTGCACCCGACAATCCGAATCGATCGATTCAACTCCCGAGCCCTGCGGAACTCCCGCTCGTTATGGGAGTGGTGGGCCTGCGCCGTGTCTGGGGCAGGCAGCGGCGCAGAGTAAGGAGTTGGCGTGGGGGATGTGGCGGTAGGCGCACGGTCCGGGCACGATGGCGAGGAACACCGCGGGGGCTCCGCGGAGACCCCCGTCGAGGCCGCGGACGGCGCCGTGACCTCCGGGAATGACCCCGGGGCGCCCGAGGACGGCACGGCGACCGAGCACAGCCGGACGGACGACCAGGGGTCCGGCTCGGCCCCCAAGCCGAAGAAGCCGCGCTCCTTCTGGAAGGAGCTGCCCATCCTGATCGGCATCGCGCTCGTGCTCGCGCTGCTGATCAAGACGTTCCTGGTGCAGGCGTTCTCGATCCCGTCCGACTCGATGCAGAACACCCTCCAGGAGGGTGACCGCGTCCTGGTCGACAAGCTGACCCCGTGGTTCGGCTCCGAGCCCGAGCGCGGCGAGGTGGTTGTCTTCCACGACCCCACCAACTGGCTGGTGGGCGAGGTGCCGCCGGAGCCGAACGCCGTGCAGACGGTCCTCAGCTGGGTCGGCCTGATGCCGTCCGCCGAGGAGAAGGACCTGATCAAGCGCGTCATCGGCGTCGGCGGCGACACCGTCTCGTGCGAGGGCAGCGGCCCGGTGAAGGTCAACGGCAAGGCGCTGAACGAGGCCTCGTACGTCTACCCCGGCAACACCCCCTGCAGCGTCGACGACCAGGGCGGCCAGTTCACGGTGAAGGTGCCCAAGGGCTTCATCTGGGTGATGGGCGACCACCGGCAGAACTCGCGGGACTCGCGCTACAACCAGAACGACAAGTTCCACGGCATGGTGCCGGTCAAGGAGGTCGTCGGGCGTGCCGTCGTGAAGGCATGGCCGATCAACCGCTGGGGCACGCTGCCGGTCCCGGACACCTTCGGCCAGGACGGCCTGAACGCCGCCGCACTCACCGTCGCGCCGAACGCCCTCGCCCTCGTCGGCGTGGTGCCGGTGGCGCTGTGGCGCCGTAAGAAGGCCGGGGCCGACGAGAAGCGCTGAGCGCCCTCGGCCGTCCGGCTCGGCCGGGCGGTCCCCCGGATCGTCAAACCTTGCTAAAGCCTCGTCCGGCGGATGACCTTGGTCGGCCCGGGAGGGCTGACCCGGTCAGGTACCGCCGGGTAGGGTGCGGACCCATGGGTGGCGAGAGCACGACACGTACAGCCCCGCGCAGCGGTGGCACTGGCACGGGCCCGGTGGGCAGCCGGACCGGACGCATTCTGTCCGGGGTGGCGGTCGCACTGGGCTTTGTGCTGTTCGCCGCGGGATTCGCCTGGGGAGCGGTGCTCTACCGGCCCTACACCGTGCCCACCAGCTCGATGACGCCGACGATCGACGCCGGTGACCGGGTGCTGGCCGAGCGCGTGGACGGCACCGAGGTACGCCGGGGCGACGTGGTCGTCTTCAAGGACACCTCCTGGGTGACCAACGCCTTCGTCGTCAAGCGGGTGGTCGCCGTCGGCGGGGACACCGTGGCCTGCTGCACCGAGGGCAAGCTGACCGTGAACGGCAAGCAGATCGACGAACCGTATCTGCCCGCCGGCACCGCGGCCGAGATCTCGAACTTCCCGACCGTGACCGTGCCCAAGGGCCGGCTGTTCCTCCTCGGGGACGAGCGCCAGGGCTCCCTGGACTCCACGGCCCACCTGACCGACGCGGCCCAGGGCACGGTGGCACAGAACGCCGTGTCGGCCCGCGTGGACGCCGTCGCGTGGCCCATGAACGGCATGCTGGAGCGGCCCACCGGCTTCGAGGCGCTCGGCGCCCTCTCCACGCCCGGCCCGCTGCGCATGATCCTCACGCTGATCGTCGTGGGCGGGGTGCTCGTCCTCGGCGGCGGCGCGTACGGCCCGGTCGCCAAGCGGGTCGGGGGCCGCCGGTCCCCGAGCCGGACGGAGCCCGCGGGTGCCCACTGAGGCCGTGGACACCGGCTCCTTCGAGGGCGGCGGGCTGCGCAGGGTCGCCCGGGTGGTGCTGCTCGACCCGCGGGACCGCATCCTCCTGCTGCACGGTCACGAGCCGGGCGATCCGGCCGACGACTGGTGGTTCACGCCCGGCGGCGGGCTGGAGGGCGACGAGACTCGTGAAGAGGCCGCCCTCAGGGAACTCGCCGAGGAGACCGGCATCACCGAGGTCGAGCTCGGCCCGGTGCTGTGGCGGCGGATGTGCTCCTTCCCGTTCGCGGGCCGCCGCTGGGACCAGGACGAGTGGTACTACCTGGCCCGTACCACTCGGACGGCCACCGCGCCCGCGGGCCTCACCGAACTGGAACGGCGCAGCGTCGCCGGAGCGCGCTGGTGGACGTGTCGGGAACTGAGCCGGTCACATGAGACGGTGTATCCGACCAGACTCGCCGAGCTGTTGCAGAGGCTGCTCGACGAAGGTCCTCCGGCCGGGCCCGTGACCCTGGACACCGAGATCGTCTAGGGGCTCATGGGACTGGAGCACAATGGTGGGACCGCACGGCTGAAGGGGAACATGCCATGAGCGCCGAGGACCTCGAGAAGTACGAGACCGAGATGGAGCTCAAGCTCTACCGGGAGTACCGCGATGTCGTCGGTCTGTTCAAATACGTGATCGAGACCGAGCGGCGCTTCTACCTCACGAACGACTACGAGATGCAGGTCCACTCGGTCCAGGGTGAGGTGTTCTTCGAGGTGTCGATGGCGGACGCCTGGGTGTGGGACATGTATCGGCCGGCTCGGTTCGTGAAACAGGTGCGGGTACTCACGTTCAAGGACGTGAACATCGAGGAGCTGAACAAGAGCGATCTGGAGCTCCCGGGAGGCTGAGCGACGGGTGAGTGTCCCTCGCCGGGGTGACGGAGTTGTCCACAACCGGTGAGTAACCCACCAAGATCAACTCGGTGGGCCGGGGTGCGTGATCGTTGGCGCCGGAGGTGGTGCCGACATGAACGCACGAAGCGCACTCGGCAAGTACGGCGAGACCCTGGCCGCGCGGCGGCTGGTCGAGGCCGGTATGACGGTCCTGGAGCGCAACTGGCGCTGCGGCAGGACGGGCGAGATCGACATCGTGGCCCGGGACGGCGACGTCCTGGTCGTCTGCGAGGTCAAGACACGGCGCGCGGGTCCCTTCGAGCACCCGATGGCCGCCGTGACCCCGGAGAAGGCCGAACGCCTGCGGGGCCTCGCCGAACGCTGGATCCACGCCCACGGAGGCGCACCGCCGGGAGGCGTCCGCATCGACCTGGTCGGCGTCGTGCTGCCCAGCCGCGGCGCGCCCCTCGTCGAGCACGCGCGGGGGGTGGCCTGACATGGGGTTCGCACGTACCTGCTCCGTCGCGCTCGTCGGCGTCGAGGGCGTGGTGGTCGAGGTCCAGGCCGACCTCGAACCGGGGGTCGCGGCGTTCACGCTGGTCGGGCTGCCGGACAAGAGCCTGACGGAGAGCCGGGACCGGGTTCGGGCGGCGGTGGTGAACTCCGGGGCGGAGTGGCCGCAGAAGAAGCTGACCGTGGGACTCAGCCCGGCGTCCGTGCCCAAGGCGGGCTCCGGATTCGATCTCGCCGTCGCGTGTGCGGTGCTCGGCGCCGCCGAGCGGATCGATCCCCGGGTGCTCGCCGACATCGTGATGATCGGGGAGCTGGGCCTGGACGGACGGGTGCGGCCGGTCCGGGGCATCCTGCCGGCCGTGCTCGCCGCGGCGGACTCCGGATACGAACAGGTGGTTGTCCCCGAGTGCGCCGCCGCCGAGGCCTCGTTGGTGCCGGGTGTGTCCGTGCTGGGGGTCCGCAGCCTGCGCCAGCTCATCGCTGTCCTCGCGGACGAACCCGTGCCCGAGGAGGAGCCGGAGGACGCGAGCCGTCCCGCCCCGCTCCTCGCCGGCCTGCGCGTGCCGGGGACGGGCGCGGCCACCGGGATGCACAGCATGGGAGCCGCCCAGCTCGACCACGGCCACGACCTCTCCGACGTCGTCGGCCAGATCTCCGCTCGTACGGCGGTGGAGGTCTCCGCGGCGGGCGGGCACCACCTGTTCCTGGAAGGGCCCCCGGGCGCCGGGAAGACGATGCTGGCGGAGCGCCTGCCCGCCATCCTGCCCAGGCTCAGCCGGCAGGAGTCGCTGGAGGTCACCGCGGTGCACTCGGTGGCGGGCCTGCTGCCTCCGGGCAAGCCGCTGATCGACGTCGCCCCGTACTGCGCGCCGCACCACTCGGCGACGATGCAGGCGCTGGTCGGCGGCGGCCAGGGCATCGCACGGCCCGGTGCGGTCTCGCTCTCCCATCGGGGGGTTCTCTTCCTGGACGAGACCCCCGAGTTCAACAGCCAGGCCCTGGACGCCCTGCGACAACCCCTGGAGGCGGGGCACGTGGTGATCGCGCGCAGTGCGGGCGTCGTGCGCTTCCCGGCGAGGTTCCTGATGGTGCTCGCGGCCAATCCCTGCCCGTGCGGCCGCTTCTCCGTCGCCAACGACCTGTGCGAGTGCCCGCCCTCGGCGATCCGGCGCTACCAGGCCAGGCTGTCCGGCCCGCTCCTCGACCGGGTCGACCTCCGGGTCGAGGTGGACCGCGTCACACGCGCCGAACTGACGGGACGCGCGGCTCGCGGGGAGTCCACGGCGACGGTGGCCGACCGGGTGCGGGAGGCCAGGGCACGGGCGGCGGCCCGGCTGGAGGGGACTCCGTGGCGCAGCAACAGCGAGGTGCCCGGCCGTGAGCTGCGCAGTCGGTGGCACTCCGTGTCCGGGGCCATGGACGAGGCGGAGCGGAACCTGGAGCGGGGCGTGCTGACCGCCCGGGGGATCGACCGGGTCCTGCGGGTGGCCTGGACCGTCGCCGACCTCGTCGGCCACGACCGCCCGGACGCGACGGACGTGGCCCTCGCCCTGCAACTGCGCACGGGGGTGCCGCGCGGTGTCCCCATGGCCATCGGGGCGCTGACATGAGCGTCGACGACGCTCCGGACACCGAAGCGCTCGGGCGGGTCTTCCTCGCTCGGGTGATCGAGCCCGGTGACGAGGTCGCCGGGCGCTGGGTGCGCGAGTTCGGGGTGGGGGAGGTGGTGCGGAGGCTCCGGGCGGGCGAGGACGCTCTGCCAGGGGTGAGCGGACAGCGGTGGGCCGGACTGGTGGCCCGGGCCGGGCGGGCCGAGCCGGAGCGGGATCTCGCCGAGGCGCGGGACGCCGGGGTGCGGTTCGTGGCGCCCGGGGACGGCGAGTGGCCGGGGCAGCTCGACGATCTGGGGGACGCGCGTCCCCTGGGGCTGTGGGTGCGGGGCCGGGCCAGTCTGCGGATGTGGGCGCTGCGGTCGGTGGCCGTCGTGGGCGCCCGCGCCTGCACCGAGTACGGCGCCCACATGGCGGCCACCCTCGCCGCCGGCCTCGCCGAGCGCGGCTGGGTCGTGGTGTCCGGCGGTGCCTACGGGGTCGACGGCGCGGCCCATCGCGGTGCCCTCGGGGCCGGCGGCGCCACCGTCGCCGTCCTCGCCTGCGGTGTCGACCGGCCCTACCCGCGCGGACACACGCAGTTGATCACCAGGATCGCGGAACAGGGGCTGGTGGTGGGGGAGTTGCCGCCCGGCGACCATCCGACGCCCAGCAGATTCGTGCTGCGCAACCGAGTGATCGCGGCGCTCACCCGGGGCACCGTGGTCGTCGAGGCGGCCCACAGGAGCGGTTCGCTCGTCACGGCACGGGCGGCACAGCGGTTGGGCCGTCACACGATAGGGGTGCCCGGGCCGGCCACCAGTGGACTGTCGGCAGGTGTGCACGAACTCCTGCGGCAGGACGCGGTGCTGGTCACCGACGCCGCCGACGTCGTCGAACTGGTCGGCGACATGGGGGAACTGGCCCCGGACCGCCGTGGGCCCGTGCTCCCCCGCGACCTGCTGGACGCACCCGCCCGACGGGTCCTGGCCGCGCTGCCCGGCCCTCGGGCGGCGACCGTGGAGGAGATCGCGCGCGGTGCGCTCACCACCCCGGACGACGCGATCGCGAGGCTGTACGAACTCCGATCGCTTGGTTACGTCGAACGACACGGCGACGGCTGGAAGTTGACACGCCAGGCGATGATCTCCGTACGGGGAGGTCGACGTGAGTGTTGACCGGGGGTGTTCCGCCGTCCGGGGGAACCCTGACGCCCTTGTGAATTACCGCAGTTGGCGCGATTGAGCCATCACGCGGAGCGAGGGACACGACTCGGTGGAGCGGTCAGCGGAACGTATCTGCGCATCGGTCGGGGCCCCTTCTTCGCTCACCGCGACACTCCAGTCACGCTACGCTCACGAAGATTCCGACGCGGACCACCAACTCGGCATCGAACCGACAGCTCACCCAGGCAGCACCGCTCCACGGCAATTCACGGCACTTCACGGCAGAACGGCACAAGGCGACGAATGCCCCAGCACACCTCCGGGTCCGACCGGGCGGCGATCCCTCCAGCTGCCCGCGAGGGTGGCAGCGTGCGGCCGCCCGCTCCTTCGACGCTCGACGAGCTGTGGCGGTCGTACAAGTCGACGGGGGACGAGCGGCTGCGCGAGCAGCTGATCCTGCACTACTCACCGCTCGTGAAGTACGTGGCGGGACGCGTCAGCGTCGGGCTGCCGCCCAATGTGGAACAGGCCGACTTCGTCTCGTCGGGGGTGTTCGGGCTGATCGACGCGATCGAGAAGTTCGACATCGACCGGGAGATCAAGTTCGAGACCTACGCGATCACCCGGATCCGGGGCGCGATGATCGACGAGCTGCGGGCGCTGGACTGGATCCCGCGGTCGGTACGGCAGAAGGCCCGCAACGTCGAGCGGGCGTACGCGACGCTGGAGGCGAAGCTCAGGCGGACCCCGAGCGAGGGTGAGGTGGCCGCCGAGATGGGCATCGCGGTGGACGACCTGCACGCCGTCTTCAGCCAGTTGTCGCTGGCCAACGTGGTGGCCCTGGAGGAACTGCTGCACGCCGGCGGTGAGGGCGGCGACCGGCTGAGCCTCATGGACACGCTGGAGGACACCGCCGCCGACAACCCCGTCGAGGTGGCCGAGGACCGGGAGCTCAGGCGGTTCCTGGCACGGGCGATCAACACGCTTCCCGAGCGGGAGAAGACCGTCGTGACGCTGTACTACTACGAGGGACTCACGCTCGCCGAGATCGGGAACGTGCTGGGTGTCACCGAGAGTCGGGTCAGTCAGATCCACACCAAATCCGTGCTCCAGTTGCGGGCGAAACTGGCGAGCTTTGGTCGGTGACCTGGCCGAATGAAGTCCGGTGGGGTGCAGTGACTCCCGTCCGGGGTGGTCCGTCCGTAGAGTGTTTGACGTGCCAAGGATTCGAGCGGCCTCCGTGGCCGAGCACCGGTCGATGCAGCGAGCCGCCCTGCTGGACGCGGCTCGTTCCCTGCTGTCCGAGGGCGGGACGGAGGCGCTGACCTTCCCCGCCCTCGCCGAGCGGACGGGTCTCGCGCGCTCGTCCGTGTACGAGTACTTCCGATCGCGGGCCGCCGTGGTCGAGGAACTGTGCGAGGTCGACTTCCCGGTCTGGGTGGCGGAGGTCGAGGCGGCGATGGCCGCGGCCCAGGGGCCGGAGGCCAAGGTCGAGGCGTATGTGCGCCAGCAGCTGACGCTGGTCGGGGACCGGCGGCACCGGGCCGTGGTGGCGATCTCCGCGAGTGAGCTGGACGCGGGCGCCAGGGAGAAGATCCGGGCGGCGCACGGCGGGCTCGTCGCGATGATCGTCGAGGCGCTCGGGGACATGGGGCACGGGCAGCCCCGGATGGCGGCGATGCTGCTGCAAGGGGTCGTGGACGCGGCTGTGCGGCGGATCGAGCTGGGGGCCGCGGAGGAGCCGTCCGTGATCGTCGAGGCCGCGGTTTCCATGGTGCTGCGAGGGGTTCGGGGCTGAGGGGCGGCCGGGCACGGCCATCGCGGCTACGGCAGAGGAACCCCCAGCACCGGCAGCAGCCTCGATGGGCCCCGGTGCAGCAGCCAGGGCGGCAGCAGGGACAGCGGGTCCAGATAGGCGTCGCCTCTCAGCAGGCCCCAGTGCACGCAGGTGGCCGTGCAGTGTGAGCCCGTCGGCTCGACCGTTCCGATCACCTGGCCCGCGGTCACCTCGTCGCCCTTCTTCACCGACGCCCCCACCGGTTCGTACGTCGTGCGCAGGTCCGTGCCCGTCAGGGCCACCGAGACGACCCCCTTGCCCGCCACCCGGCCCGCGAAGGACACCCGGCCCGGGGCCACCGCCCGTACCGGAGCGCCGGCGGGGGCTGCCAGGTCGACGCCCCGGTGGCCCCGGGCGTAGGTCGTCGCCGGGGGTTCCCAGCCCCGCAGGACCGGTGGGCGGGTACCGACGGGCCAGGCGCGGCCGACTGCCGGCACGGAGGTGTCCGTGGCCGTCGGGCCGAGGAACAGGGGCTCGGCGCCCGGCCGGGGCGCACTGATCAGCACCGTCAGCAGGAACAGCAGGAACAGCAGGCCCAGGCCCAGCCCCGGACCGCACCGTTTCGCTCGTACTCCTCGCATCGATCGCATCGCTCGCATGCCAGAACCGTCCCTCGTCGCACCCGATCCGGGCCGGGGCCTGTGGACAACTCCCCGGTTGTGGACAGCGGCGTCACCCGGTGCCTCGCGGGTCCCGTACACTTCTTCTGGCGATCCGGGTCACCGGGTCGACTTCGCACGCCCCGACATCACGCCGTCTCGCGGTCGATGTCAGCGCCTCTCGGTCCCTAGCGGCAAGGCGCGCAGTGGGCGTCAGGCGCGGGAGCCATCCGGCACCCGCGGCACAACCGAGAACAATCAAGGAGAACGGCCATGGCCGTCGTCACGATGCGGGAGCTGCTGGAAAGCGGCGTCCACTTCGGTCACCAGACCCGTCGTTGGAACCCGAAGATGAAGCGCTTCATCTTCACGGAGCGCAACGGCATCTACATCATCGACCTGCTCCAGTCGCTGTCGTACATCGACCGCGCCTACGAGTTCGTCAAGGAGACCGTCGCCCACGGCGGCACGGTCATGTTCGTCGGCACGAAGAAGCAGGCGCAGGAGGCGATCGCCGAGCAGGCGACCCGCGTCGGCATGCCCTTCGTCAACCAGCGCTGGCTGGGCGGCATGCTCACCAACTTCTCGACCGTCTACAAGCGTCTGCAGCGCCTCAAGGAGCTTGAGCAGATCGACTTCGAGGACGTCGCCGCGTCGGGTCTCACCAAGAAGGAGCTTCTCGTGCTCTCGCGCGAGAAGGCCAAGCTGGAGAAGACCCTCGGTGGTATCCGCGAGATGTCCAAGGTTCCCAGCGCCGTCTGGATCGTGGACACCAAGAAGGAGCACATCGCGGTCGGTGAGGCCCGGAAGCTCAACATCCCGGTCGTCGCCATCCTCGACACCAACTGCGACCCCGACGAGGTCGACTACAAGATCCCGGGCAACGACGACGCGATCCGCTCCGTCACGCTGCTCACCCGTGTGATCGCGGACGCGGTCGCCGAGGGCCTCATCTCCCGCTCCGGTGTCGCCACCGAGGGCAAGGGCGACAAGGCCGCGGGCGAGCCGCTGGCCGCGTGGGAGCGCGACCTGCTCGAGGGCGAGAAGAAGGCCGACGAGGCCGAGGCCCCCGCCGCTGCCGAGGCGCCTGCCGCTGAGGCCGCCGCCGAGGCTCCTGCCGAGGCCGCTGCTGAGGCCCCCGCCGAGGCTCCTGCCGAGGTTGCTGCCGAGGCCCCCGCCGCCGAGGCTCCGGCCGCTGAGGCCCCCGCCGCGGACGCCGAGCAGGCCTGACCCCTCATCACCTTCGGGTTCTGGACGGCGGGGGCCCACGAAGCCCCCGCCGTCCGGCGCCCGTAGATCTTCAGACTTCGAGAGAGATTCCAGAATCATGGCGAACTACACCGCCGCCGACGTCAAGAAGCTCCGGGAGCTCACCGGCGCCGGCATGATGGACTGCAAGAAGGCGCTGGACGAGGCCGAGGGCAACGTCGACAAGGCCGTCGAGGCGCTCCGTATCAAGGGCCAGAAGGGCGTCGCCAAGCGCGAGGGCCGCTCCGCCGAGAACGGCGCCGTGGTCTCCGTCATCGCCGACGACAACACCTCCGGTGTCATCGTCGAGCTGAAGTGCGAGACGGACTTCGTCGCCAAGGGTGACAAGTTCCAGGCCGCTGCCGCCCAGATCGCGCAGCACGTCGCCGCGACCTCCCCGGCCGACCTCGACGCCCTGCTCGCCTCCGAGATCGAGGCCGGCAAGACCGTCCAGGCGTTCGTGGACGAGGCCAACGCCAACCTCGGCGAGAAGATCGTCCTGGACCGCTTCGCGCAGTTCGCCGACGGCTTCGTGTACGCCTACATGCACCGCACCATGCCCGACCTGCCCCCGCAGATCGGTGTCCTGGTCGAGCTGGACAAGGCCGACGCCGACCTCGCCAAGGGTGTCGCCCAGCACATCGCCGCCTTCGCGCCGAAGTACCTCGCCAAGGAGGACGTGCCGGCCGAGGTCGTCGAGTCCGAGCGTCGTATCGCCGAGGAGACCACCCGCGCCGAGGGCAAGCCCGAGGCCGCGATCGCCAAGATCGTCGAGGGTCGCGTCAACGGCTTCTTCAAGGACGCCACGCTGCTCGGCCAGCCGTACGCGCTCGACCCCAAGAAGTCGGTCCAGAAGGTTCTGGACGAGGCGGGTGTCACCCTGAAGCGCTTCTCGCGCATCAAGGTCGGCATCTGAGTCCGTGCCGCGATCGGCGCGCGACCCCGATAGGGTCGGGTGCAGTCGTCCGGTACGCCGTCACGCGCGCGCGTGACGGACGACAGCAGATCTGACGAGGAGGCCATTGCCGCGCATGGGTTGCGACCGACACCCCACCGGCAGTGGCCTTCTTCGTATGTGCACCACGTGAAAGAGGCGGGATCCTCCATGACCACCAAGCCCCAGAAGAGCGACGACGGCAAAGTACGCGGCCGGTTTCTGCTGAAGCTGTCCGGAGAGGCATTCGCCGGTGGCGGGGGTCTCGGTGTCGACCCCGACGTGGTGCACAAGATCGCGCGAGAGATCGCGGCCGTCGTGCGCGACGGCGCCCAGATCGCGGTCGTCATCGGCGGCGGCAACTTCTTCCGTGGTGCCGAGCTCCAGCAGCGCGGCATGGACCGGGCCCGCTCGGACTACATGGGCATGCTCGGCACCGTGATGAACTGCCTCGCCCTCCAGGACTTCCTGGAGAAGGAGGGCATCGACAGCCGGGTGCAGACCGCCATCACCATGGGCCAGGTCGCCGAGCCGTACATCCCGCTGCGGGCCGTGCGCCACCTGGAGAAGGGCCGTGTGGTCATCTTCGGCGCCGGTATGGGCATGCCGTACTTCTCCACCGACACCACCGCCGCCCAGCGCGCCCTGGAGATCGACGCCGAGGCGCTGCTGATGGGCAAGAACGGCGTGGACGGGGTCTACGACTCCGACCCGAAGGCCAACCCGGACGCGGTCAAGTTCGATGCCCTCGGCTACGGCGAGGTCATCACCCGCGACCTCAAGGTCGCCGACGCCACCGCCGTCACGCTGTGCCGCGACAACAAGCTCCCGATCGTGGTCTTCGAGCTTCTGACGGAGGGCAATATCGCGCGCGCCGTCAAGGGTGAGAAGATCGGCACGCTTGTGGGTGACCAAGTCAGCCAGGGCTGATGACCCTGACCGGGGGATGGACAATGTTCTGCCGGTCGGGAACCGTGCAGGAAGAAGACGCGACGCAGCCGGCCGCCGCCCCACCAAGGAACCGCAGCCGGGCCTCACTCAAGACACGCAGGAGCAAGTGGTGATCGAAGAGACCCTCCTCGAGGCCGAGGAGAAGATGGAGAAGGCCGTCGTGGTCGCCAAGGAGGACTTCGCCGCGATCCGCACCGGCCGTGCGCACCCGGCGATGTTCAACAAGATCGTGGCCGACTACTACGGTGCGCCGACGCCGATCAACCAGCTGGCTTCGTTCTCCGTGCCGGAGCCGCGCATGGCCGTGGTGACCCCGTTCGACAAGAGCGCGCTGCGCAACATCGAGCAGGCGATCCGCGACTCCGACCTGGGCGTCAACCCCAGCAACGACGGCAACATCATCCGGGTGGTGTTCCCCGAGCTCACCGAGGAGCGCCGCCGCGACTACATCAAGGTCGCCAAGGCCAAGGCCGAGGACGCGCGCGTGTCCATCCGCTCGGTCCGCCGCAAGGCCAAGGACGCGATCGACAAGCTGGTCAAGGACGGCGAGATCGGTGAGGACGAGGGCCGCCGTGCGGAGAAGGAACTCGACGACGCGACGCACAAGTACGTCGCTCAGGTGGACGAGCTCCTGAAGCACAAGGAAGCGGAGCTTCTCGAGGTCTGATGAACGACTCTTCCTGGGGGGCGCCGCCACAATCCGGGTACTGGGGGCCGTCCGACCAGGGGCCTGTCCAGGGGGCTGCCCCGGCGGGTCCCGCGTACGATGCGCCCAAGGCGCAGCAGACTCGCCCCATGCCCATCGTGCCCGACGGACCCGCCGTACCCCGATACGGCGACGACCAGGATGACGACCGGGGGGCCGCTCGGCTGAGCGGCCCCTTGTTCCGAGACGACACGTTCAGAGACGACACGTTCCGCAACGACACCCCGTCGGCGCAGCCCCGTGCGGCGGCGCCGCAGAATCCGGAGCCCATGCCCGACGCCTCGCAGCCGGCGTCCGCGCCGCAGAAGAAGAGCGCGGGCCGTGATCTGGGTGCGGCCATAGGGGTCGGTGTCGGGCTCGGTGCGGTGATCGTCGCTTCGCTCTTCGTCGTCAAGGCCGCGTTCGTCGGCGTGATAACGGTCGCCGTCGTGGTGGGCCTGTGGGAGCTGACCAAGCGGCTGGAGGAGCGCAAGGGCATCCGGGCGCCGCTCGTGCCGTTGGCGCTCGGCGGTGCGGCGATGATCGTCGCCGGGTACGTCCGGGGGGCCGAGGGCGCGTGGGTCGCCATGGCGCTCACGGCGCTCGGGGTGCTGGTCTGGCGGATGACGGAACCGCCGGAGGGCTATCTCAAGGACGTCACGGCGGGTGTCTTCGCCGCCTTCTACGTCCCGTTCCTGGCCACCTTCGTCGCCATGATGCTCACCGCCGACGACGGGGCGAGCCGCGTTCTGACGTTCCTGCTCCTCACGGTCGTGAGCGACACGGGCGCGTACGCCGTCGGCTGGCGCTTCGGCAAGCACAAGCTCGCTCCGCGCATCAGCCCCGGCAAGACCCGTGAGGGGCTGCTCGGCGCGGTGTCGTTCGCCATGGTGGCGGGCGCGCTGTGCATGGAGTTCCTGATCGACGACGGCACGTGGTGGCAGGGCCTGCTCCTGGGCCTCGCGGTCGCGGCCAGCGCCACGCTCGGTGACCTCGGCGAGTCGATGATCAAGCGGGACCTGGGCATCAAGGACATGGGCACCCTGCTTCCCGGCCACGGCGGCATCATGGACCGGCTGGACTCGTTGTTGCCTACGGCGCCTGTGGTGTGGCTGTTGCTTGTGGTCTTTGTTGGTTCCGGTTGACGGGGCCACGGCGCCGCGCCGCGGTAGCGGCACATGGATACGGCATGGACCGGCTGGACTCGTTGTTGCCTACGGCGCCTGTGGTGTGGCTGCTGCTGGTGCTCTTCGTGGGATCCGGCTGACCGGTCCCGGACACGGTGTGTGCGGCCCCCGTCCTGGTGCAGGGCGGGGGCTCGTTGCCGTGGCTCTCCGGGCGGTCCGGTGGGACGATTTCCCTGGAGACCCTCGCAGGGGGGATCACCCTGGAAGGGGGCGGGCTTCATGTCCGACTTCCGTGAATCGATCGACATCGACCGCAGCCCCGAGGACGTCTGGGACTACGTCGTCGACTTCTCCCACCTTCCCGACTGGCAGGCGAGCGCGGTCTCGGCGCAGTCGCTCACCGAAGGGCCGGTCGGCGTCGGGTCCCGGGTGCGTGTCGTCCGGCACATCGGCCGCCGGGAGATCCCGATGACCATGGAGTACACCGAGTACGACCCGCCGCACGCCTGGGCTCTCCAGGGCGTCGACGGCCCCATCCGCGGTCACGTCCACGGCGAGATCGACCCCATCGACGACGGCCGCCACTCCCGGCTCACCATCGAGCTGGACTTCGAGGGCAAGGGCATCGGCAAGGTCCTGCTGCCCCTCGTCGTCCGCCCCCAGATCCGCAAGGAGCTGCCGCACAACGAGCGGACACTGAAGGAGCGGCTGGAACACGGGGTGGCGTAGACCCCGCGCCGCCGTGGTCGCGGGGCTGTTCTGAGCCGGACGGGGCATCCGTGTGGATCTGCGACACTGGTACAGCCATGCCTAAGCCCGGAGAACTGGCAGCGGTTTCCATGCGGCAGGCTTCCTACCTGCAGGAATGGCAGGGACGAAGCTGTCGGGATTGGCTCCTGGGCCGTCCCTGGGCCGTCAATCGCTCGCGGCATTGGCGAAACGACATACTGAACGCGATCGCCGACATCGCTTCAGATCTCCCAGCAAAGTTTGGGTGGTACCACTTTGAAAAGTGTCGACTGACCAAACTCGGAACTTTGATGAGACACGAGATTTGCGAACCACCTACCAGTTTTCGTACGTGCCGCTAGGGTGGTACCACCAACGCATCTAAGGATGCGTTTGGGTGGGGCCAAAGTTGCCTTCCGGGCAGCGGCCTCGAACGTGAGTGGGGTCCCCGCTGCCGACTTAGCCTCAGGGACCCCGGTGGACTACTGGCCGTGCAGAAGTCGGGTCAGGAGTGCCGCGATGGTGGCTGCTACCACCGCCACGAGCACTTCCCAGCCCATCCGCTTCGCACGGCCGTAGTTCTGACCGGCACGTGCGAGCGTGAGCCATCTCCTGACCCACTCGGCGACCGCTGACCGCAGTGCCGCAGCGCGGCGCCATGGAGTGGTCATGTCGTTCTCCTTCCGAACAACGAGCCTGCGCCGACCACCCGAGCGGATGTCGGTGCGAGCACGGCTCAATCGCCCGCAGGACGGAAGGAGTTCCGACAAACAGCGTCCGCACTGAGTAAATCGGAACTGCAAGCGCTGCGTGGGCGGAACCCTGAAATCCGGCGAACTCCGTTCTGCTGTCCCGCGCATGAGTTCGGGAGGAGCGGAATTAGCGGTTGCCGGTCGTGCGCAGAGCAGCGTCGACGGCCTTTCGGGTCCGCTCCTGGCTGGAAGGCATCAGGTGTGCGTACACCCGCAGTGTCAGCGCCGGATCGGTGTGCCCCAGGTATTGGCTGACGGCCTTGACGTTCCCCCCCCAGCGTCCAGCCGAACTGACGCGTAGAAGTGCCTCAGCGCGTGCATGCCGTGCTCGCGCGCCGACTCGTACTTACCGTCGCTTCCGGCATCCGAAATGAGGCCAGCCACCGCCAGCGCAGGCTTCCACTCCTGGATGTTGAAGTTGCTGCGCCACACGGCCCCGCTCGCGGCGTTCGTGAACAGGAGGCGGCCGACACTTTCGGCCCGTCCGGCTTCCGCCACGGCAGCGTGATCTCAACCGGTTTGCAGACGTCCATGTGGGCGCGAAGGGCCACCGCGACCGATGACGGCAGCGGTACATCCCGCTCTTTGTTGCACTTCGGCGGGGCGAACACGGCTTTCCCTCGGATGAGCTTCACCTGTCGGACCACCCGCAGGATGCCGCCCTCGAAGTCGAGCGCGTCCTCAGCGAGTCCCACAATTTCGCCCTGTCGGAGTCCGCATCCCGCTCCCGTGTCCACCATGGTCCGATACCGCTCGGGGAGCGCCGCGCGGACCGCGTGCACCTGGGTAGGCAGCCATGGCGTGACGCGGCGCTGCTCGGCCGCCGGCGGACGGACGGACTTCGCGGCGCACGGGTTCCGGGGCAACAGGCCGTCGTCCACGGCCGCGCTCAGCACAGCACGAACGTCGCCGTAGATGTTGCGCGCGTACGCGCCGCTCACCGCGGGGTCGGCCTCCAGAGCGCTCGTGAGTTCGCGGATGTGCTCGGGTCGGAACGAGTCCAGCGGTCGGGTGCCGACGACGGGGAACGCGTGCAGGCGCAGCAGACCACCGCATCATGGACGGCAAGATCCGCAATGCCCTGATGAACTACCGCCCGCTCTTCACCAGTCACCCCGAGATCGGGTTCCGGTTGCATGACGCGACCCTCTACAACTCGCTCTTCCGGGCGGATGACGAGATGTTGGTGAACACCCATGTTTACGGCATCGGCGCGTACCTGGCCCCCGTCCTGCATCTGCGCCGACTGCCTGGGGGAGGGCTCTTCGACACCTATGCGAATAGCATCGAACAGACCTGGGAGGCGCGCGCCAGGTGACGGACCACGACATCACGGGAGCTTGAGCATGGGCCGCATCGACTACCTTCACGACAGCGACGCCCCGCCGGCCAACTCGGTCGTGCCATCCGTCGTGGCGTTCGTCCAGAACGACGTCGGGCAAGTGCTCATGATCCAGCGCTAGGACAACGGCCGGTGGGCACTGCCCGGCGGCGGACACGATGTCGGCGAGTCCATCAGCGACACCGTCGTGCGTGAGGTCTGGGAAGAGACCGGTATCAAGGCCGAGGTCATCGACATGTCCGGGATCTACACCGACCCCGGGCACGTGATGCTCTACGACGACGGCGAGGCGCGCCAGCAGTTCACTATCTGCTTCCGTGCGCGGCCGGTCGGTGGCGACGTCCGCACGAGCAACGAGACGACACAGGTCCGCTGGGTTGCCCCGGCGGACCTGTCGGAACTCGACATCCACGCGACCATGCGGCTCAGAATCGAGCACGCGATGGACCGGACGCGGTCGGTGCCCTACATCGGCTGACGCTTGGCGTCGGCGACCCGCTCAAGCACGCGCGCCGTGCTTGCAAGGATCTCCGGCTCAGCGCGGCGGATGAACGTACCGATGAGGCTTTCCGGCCCGTAGCGTCCCGCGATCTCGTTCACTCGGTCCACGGGGTTCGTAAGCGTGCCGTCCGGCGTCGTGTTCATGTCGCAGTAGCAGAGCGCGTCATTGAGGTCTGCGCTCTCTCGCGGGAACTCGCCCTCCAGCTCTTCGCGGAGTCCTCGCGCTTCCATCCATCCATGCGCACGAGTGGTGCGCCACCAGGTGCACAAGCCGCTCGTCGGCGCGAGCCACGTCCCGGAGGTACCGGGCCCCGTCCAGCGGGTGGAAGCCGGTCTTCGCGAGATCGGGCGAGTAGCCGATGTCATGCAGCACCGCGGCTGCCTCCGGCAGCTCGGCGTCGGCACCGAGGATGGGCGCGATGGTCCGTGCCCTCTCTGCCACCCCCACCGAGTGCTTCCACCTGCGAGGCAGCGGGTCAGCGAGCAACGATTCAGCGAGAGGGTATGCCCACTCGACCAGTCCCGTGGTGCTCAAGGTGAGGAACGCTCCTCTCGGTCTGGCAGCGCCAGCACCGTCCGTGGTTTCCCTTGATGACTTGCCGAAAGCAGTCCGGCAGCTTCCAGCTTGTCCAGGGCCTTGCTCACCGTGGGCCGCGAGCTGTCGAACCGCACGGCCAGCGCGGAAGCGCTGGGGAACAGCGCTCCGACCTCAAGTCCGTCAGTCGTGATCACTTCGGCGATCCGGTGCGCCAGGGGACGGCGGTCCTCTCGCCGGTCCGACCTGATCACTCTCCACCGACCACCGGGCACCGGCTCTGCGATCCCCTGCTCCTGGAGGGCGTCGAACGTCCGAAGCGCGACGCCCCGCGAGACTCCGTGATCACGCATGAGCTCTGCGGCTGACGGCAACTCCGTCATCTCGGGGTCCGACTCGATCTTGGCTCGCACTGCATCCGCGATCTTCAGGAAGGTCCCCCGAGGGCTCACCTGCTGTGACACTCACTCTCCCTCTCCGCCCAGCCTCGTCAGGGTTAAGCCTCCCACGATGACGGCATGCTGCCGATGGCCTGTGACTAGTCGCTGTTCATGGCTCTGTGAGCGTCCTGGGGTTGGTTCTCAACCGTGGGGGCATGACGTTGAGGCCTCGTGTTTCGTCAGGTGGTCAGCTCCAGAACCTTCCGTCATCGCTTCACCCGCCCACGAACGGCAAGCACAGCGAGACCGAGGAGAATCGGTTCGGAGAAGCGGGAGGCCATTTCAATGTAGTCGCCAGTGGTAGTGAGGTCCTGACCGCTTGAGCGGAAAACTACTGAATTGAGGGTGACCTTTAGTGATTTCTCGAACCGTTCGGAAGTGAACCGTTCGCTGCTAGGGTTCTTCGGATCTGTTTTGTCGATTTCGAAAGTGACTTTCCCCCCGCTCGACGGGACTATGCCGACAGCCTCCTGTTTTGGCGATTCTTGGGGCAATCCAAATGCCATCATGAGTAAAATTGTGGTCAGCATCGCTAGGATGAGCCACCCTAGCGCGCGCGACGCACGTAGCCCGTAACCTGATAGAAGCCAGTACAGTTGCAACAGCCAACGCTCAGATGTACTCCATTTGCGACTGAGGCGTCTCATCTCCATTTCCCCATAATAGAAGTCTGCGGCGCCGGGCTCATCCTTTGCGTCCTCACGTGACTTCCGTAGTTGCCGATAGATCATTGCTAATGCGTCGTACTGAGGAACGACTCTATCTATGGGCCCGTCGCCCCAGATGCGGTGGGATGTGCTTCTGCCTGAAAAGGCACGCCGGCGTCGCTCCTCTTCGATGACTTGGCGGCTCGTGTGACGAAACGGCGGCATCATGGAGAAGCGGCGAGGGCTCCGATTGAAATACCAGCGGCCTTCAAGGCGTAGTTGGTCGAGATGGATTGCTCCACTGAAGGTGCAGTCCGTAAGTGAAAGGCTCGCGACTGTCAACATTGCACAGTCGACACCTCTGAGTGACGTCAGCGAAGCGATTGATGTAATGGAGCCAGTTCTGAAGTCTATGGTCGAAGGTGCGCCAATGACGTCGACTGGCTGATTGAGGACCGCATGTGTCAGGTCTATGCTGGCCCGCGCCACTTGGACTGAGGCGTGCGCACCGAACAGGGTGTGCCGCATACGTACCCTGCTCGCATCTACGATGAGTAGGACTGGATGCTCGAAATGCGTGTTCGATAGATCTAAAAGTTGTTCACAGTAGATTGGGCCGAACCTCGAAATCTCTACGAATCGTGCACCATCGAAAATTGCATCAGTACTCGCTTTGACATCCCGGAAGTCGGCAGTGCTTGGGAACTCTGATTCGTTGAACTCAACGACATCATTGAAGGTGGCGCCCTTGAATATGGCGGCATTCTGGAAAGTTGCCCTATGGAAGGATGCTTCTGTGGAAAATTTCGCACCCCCGAAGAGGGCCCAATCCAGGAATTGAACCCCGTCGAAGTTCGCCTTCTTGAAGTGTGTGTCTTGGAAAAAGGCGTCTTTGGTGAACGTTGCGTTTTCGAAGTTTGCCCAGTCCGAGAATTCTACCCCGTCAAATAAGGCGCTCTCGTGGAACTTGACTTGGTCAAACATTGCCGAATCCCTGAAGTGGGCTGCGGTGAAATCGACGCCCCCGAGGAACTCGACGTCGTCGAACACGGCCATTCCCTCAAACTCTGAGGCGGCAAACGAGATGTGGCTACGGAAGGCTCCCGTCATCCTTATGGCGTTGCCGGTGAACTTGCAGTGATGGAAGCTAGCTTCGGTGTTGCCCATGCTGAGAACGGCAGAGATATGCCGGAAAAGATCCGGATCAATCGTCGTTCCTTGATAGCTCACCCTGGGTCGTTCGTGCATGGAATTGAAATGCCTGCCGCGTTCGATTTCTGAAAGATGCGAAAGGCATTTCGTGTAAGGCTCGACAACCTCGCCTCGGCACGGAGAATTGCTGTCCGCGTTTTCTTCAGTTTGGGAACACTCGGTCCATTGGCGAGACGGCGGCGCGGGGTCGGTCATTCTCCACCGGTACCGTACTTGTGGTGCGTCTGTCCGTGACATTGCAATTTTGTGAGCGAACGGGGAGCTCGGCAGGTCATCGGCCTCCACGAAGTCCGGCTCGTCATGGCTTGGCCTTTGCGAATCTCGTGCCTCTTCAGGTCCTCCCCACGAGGCCCTCAGGTCGGGTAGCCCGCAGGTCAGAGGGGAGTGGATCGGTGAGGCCGGTACAGCGGATCCCCGGGTACCGGGTGCGAGATTCTCAGGTCCAGCGTCGTCCCAGGTCACCCGCCTGTTGCCGGGCCGTCTGTGGGCCGTCCGAGGGGGGCGACGACGACCAACAACGACGGTCAATGACCACCTCCGGAGCCGACGGCCGCAGGTCACACCATTCGATCTGCGACACTGGTCTAGCCATGCCTAAGCCCGGAGAACTCACCTTTGTCGCGCCGCGCGGAGTCCAGAAGCCGCCGCGGCACCTTGCCGATCTCACGCCTGCCGAGCGCAAGGAGGCGGTGGCCGAGATCGGGGAGAAGCCGTTTCGTGCCAAGCAGCTCTCGCAGCACTACTTCGCGCGGTACGCGCACGACCCGGCGGAGTGGACCGACATCCCGGCCGGTTCGAGAGGCAAGCTCCAGGAGGCGCTGCTTCCCGAGCTGATGACCGTCGTACGGCATCTGTCGACCGATGAGGGCACCACCCGCAAGACGCTGTGGCGGATGTTCGACGGGACGCTGGTCGAGTCGGTGCTCATGCGGTACCCGGACCGGGTGACCATGTGCATCAGCTCGCAGGCGGGATGCGGGATGAACTGCCCGTTCTGCGCGACCGGACAGGCGGGGCTGGACCGGAACCTGTCGACGGCCGAGATCGTGCACCAGATCGTGGACGGGATGCGGGCGCTCAGGGACGGGGAGGTCCCCGGTGGGCCCGCCCGGCTCTCCAACATCGTCTTCATGGGGATGGGCGAGCCGCTCGCCAACTACAAGCGGGTCGTCGGTGCCGTCAGGGCGCTCACCGACCCCGCGCCCGACGGACTCGGGCTCTCGCAGCGCGGGATCACCGTCTCGACGGTCGGACTGGTCCCGGCGATCCACCGGTTCGCCGACGAGGGCTTCAAGTGCCGGCTCGCGATCTCGCTGCATGCCCCCGACGACGAGCTGCGCGACACCCTCGTCCCCGTGAACACGCGGTGGAAGGTGCGCGAGGTGCTCGACGCCGGCTTCGAGTACGTGGAGAAGTCGGGGCGCCGGCTGTCCATCGAGTACGCGCTGATCCGCGACATCAACGACCAGGCCTGGCGGGGCGACCGGCTCGGACGGCTGCTCAAGGGCAGGCCCGTGCACGTCAACCTCATCCCGCTGAACCCGACCCCGGGCTCGAAGTGGACCGCCTCCCGCCCCGAGGACGAGAAGGCGTTCGTCGAGGCCATCGCCGCCCATGGTGTGCCGGTGACGATCCGGGACACCCGTGGTCAGGAGATCGACGGGGCGTGTGGTCAGCTGGCGGCCACCGAGCGGTAATCTTCACCTGTACGAACATCTTCATATCCGACAGGGGAGCGCCACAGCGCTGAGAGTGCGGCAGGAGCCGCAGACCCTCTGAACCTCGCCCAGGTCATTCTGGGTAGGAAGTTCGGTCATCACCGTGAACACCAAGAAGTACTGTGCTGTCGTCGTGGGCCTGGGCCTGGTCACGCTGTCCGCGTGCGGCTCGTCCGACGGCGGCTCCGGCACCGACTCCAAGACCGTCACCCTGGTGAGCCACGACTCGTGGGCCGTGTCGAAGAACGTCCTCGCGGACTTCGAGAAGCGGTCCGGCTACCGGGTCAGGGTCCTCAAGGACGGCGACGCCGGGCAGGCCGTGAACAAGGCCATCCTGACCAAGGACAACCCCCAGGGCGACGTCTTCTTCGGCGTCGACAACACCCTGCTCTCGCGGGCGCTGGACAACGGTCTGTTCCAGTCGTACGAGGCGAAGGGCTCCGATCTGGTCCTGCCCGAGTACCGGGTCGACCAGGACAAGCACCGGGTCACACCCGTCGACACCGGCGACATCTGCGTCAACTACGACAAGGCGTACTTCAGCGAGCACAAGCTGAACCCGCCCACCTCGTTCGACGACCTGATCAAGCCCGCGTACAAGAACCTCCTCGTCACCGAGAACGCCTCCACCTCCTCGCCGGGGCTGGGATTCCTCCTCGGGAGCGCCGCGAAGTACGGCGATGGGGGCACCTCCCGCTCGAGCGAAGCCGAGAGTGGGGGAGGTTGGCAGGACTACTGGAAGAAGCTCAAGGCCAACGGCGTGAAGGTCGTCGACGGCTGGGAGCAGGCCTACAACGAGGAGTTCTCCGGCTCCTCCACCGGGAAGAAGGCCGGCGGTGACCGGCCGCTCGTCGTGTCGTACGCCTCCTCGCCGCCCGCCGAGGTGATCTACGCCGACCCGAAGCCGACGACCGCGCCCACCGGCGTCGCCGAGGGCACCTGCTTCCGGCAGGTCGAGTACGCGGGGCTGCTGAGCAACGCGGCGAACGGCAAGGGCGGCAAGGCGCTCCTCGACTTCCTGCTCAGCAAGCAGTTCCAGGACGACATGCCGCTCAACATGTTCGTCTACCCGGTGCGCGAGGCCGCCCAGGTGCCCCCGGAGTTCGTGAAGTTCGGGCCGCAGGCCAAGGACCCCGAGACCATGGACCCGGCGAGGATCGCCGGCCATCGTGACGACTGGGTCAAGTCGTGGACCTCGCTCGTACTGAAGTAGCCCCGCCCGAAGCAGCCCCGCGACGCACGGGCAACGCGGCGCGGTTCGGCCTCGTCGCCGTGCCCGTCGCGTTCTTCGCGGTCTTCTTCGCCTACCCCGTCGCCGCGATCGTGGCGCGCGGTCTCCACGTCGACGGGGTCTGGCGGTTCGGCCGGATCGCGGAGGTGCTCGGACAGTCCGACGTCCGGCACGTCCTGTGGTTCACCACCTGGCAGGCGCTCGTCTCCACCGCGCTCACCCTGCTGGTGGCGCTGCCCGGCGCGTACGTCTTCGCGCGCTTCACCTTCCCCGGCAAGCAGGTCCTGCGGGCCGTCGTGACCGTGCCGTTCGTGCTGCCGACGGTCGTCGTCGGCACGGCGTTCCTCGCGCTGGTCGGGCGCGGCGGACTCCTCGACGAGCTGTGGGGCGTACGGCTGGACACCACCGTGTGGGCGATCCTGCTGGCGCACGTCTTCTTCAACTACGCGGTGGTCGTCCGGACCGTCGGCGGGCTCTGGGCCCAGCTGGACCCGCGGCAGGAGGAGGCCGCGCGGATGCTCGGCGCGTCCCGGCCGCGGGCCTTTCGGCAGGTGACCCTGCCCGCGCTCGCGCCCGCGGTGGCCGCGGCCGCGCTCATGGTGTTCCTGTTCACGTTCACCTCCTTCGGTGTGGTGCAGATCCTCGGCGGGCCGACCTTCTCCACGCTCGAAGTGGAGATCTACCGGCAGACCTCGGAGATCTTCGACCTGTCCACGGCCGCCGTCCTGACCATGGTCCAGTTCGTCGCGGTGGGCGCGGTCCTCGCCGTGCACGCGTGGACCGTACGGCGGCGGGAGAGCACGCTGCGGCTGGTGGACGCGGCTGTGACCGCGCGCCGGCCGCGCGGGGCCGGGCAATGGGCGCTGCTGGCCGGCGTGCTCGCCTCGATCGCCGTGCTGCTCCTGCTGCCGCTCGCCGTGCTGGTGCAGCGGTCGCTGGACGCGCCCGACCTCGCCTACTACCGGGCGCTGACCAGTGACGAGGGCGGTGTCTTCCTCGTCCCGCCGATCGACGCGATCGGCAACTCGCTCCAGTACGCGGTCGCCGCCACCGCCATCGCCGTGCTGATCGGGGGTCTCGCCGCGGCCGCGTTGACCCGGCGGGACGCCGGCCGGTTCGTACGGGGCTTCGACGCGCTGCTGATGCTGCCGCTCGGGGTGTCCGCGGTGACCGTCGGATTCGGGTTCCTGATCGCGCTGGACGAGCCGCCGCTGGACCTCAGGTCCTCGTGGATCCTGGTGCCGCTCGCACAGGCACTGGTCGGCGTGCCCTTCGTCGTACGGACCATGCTGCCGGTGCTGCGGGCCGTGGACGAGCGGCTGCGGGAGGCGGCGGCCGTGCTCGGGGCGTCGCCGTGGCAGGTGTGGCGGGAGGTCGACCTGCCGATGGTGCGGCGGGCGCTGCTGATCGCGGCCGGGTTCGCCTTCGCGGTGTCGCTGGGGGAGTTCGGGGCCACGGTGTTCATCGCGCGGCCCGACAACCCCACGCTGCCGGTCGCCGTGGCGCGGCTGCTCGGGCGGCCCGGCGAGCTCAACTACGGGCAGGCGATGGCCCTGTCGACGATTCTGATGATCGTGTGTGCCGTGGCGCTCCTGGTGCTGGAACGGCTGCGGACCGACCGGACCGGGGAGTTCTAGATGCTGCTGAGCCTTGCGGAGGCGACGGTGCGGTTCGGTGGCCGGGCCGTGCTGGACGGGGTCGATCTCGCCGTCGCCGAGCACGAGATCGTGTGCGTGCTGGGGCCGAGCGGCAGCGGCAAGTCGACGCTGCTGCGGGCGGTGGCCGGGCTGCAACCCCTGGACTCGGGGCGGGTGTCGCTCGACGGGCGGGACCAGGCGGGCGTGCCCGCGCACAAGCGGGGCGTCGGGCTGATGTTCCAGGACCACCAGCTGTTCCCGCAGCGGGATGTGGGCGGCAACGTCGCCTTCGGGCTGCGGATGCACGGGGTGTCGCGGACCCGGCAGGAGGAGCGCGTACGGGAGTTGCTCGACCTCGTCGGGCTCCCCGGTGCCGCGCGGCGGGCCGTGGCCGCGCTGTCCGGCGGTGAGCAGCAGCGGGTGGCGCTGGCCCGGGCCCTCGCGCCCCGGCCGCGGCTGCTGATGCTCGACGAGCCGCTCGGTCAGCTGGACCGCTCGCTGCGGGAGCGGCTGGTCGTCGAACTGCGGGAGCTGTTCGGCCGGTTGGGCACCACCGTGCTCGCGGTCACCCACGACCAGGGCGAGGCGTTCGCGCTCGCCGACCGGGTCGTGGTGATGCGGGACGGGCGGATCGCCCAGTCCGGTACGCCCCTTGAGGTGTGGCAGCGCCCCGCGGACGAGTTCGTGGCCCGCTTCCTCGGCTTCGAGAACGTCGTCGAGGCCACGGTGGCCGGGGAGGCCGCGGACACGCCCTGGGGCAAGCTGCCGGTCCCCGCGGGCGCCGGGCCGGGGGTGCGCACGCTGCTCGTACGGCCCGCCGGAGTACGGCTCGTCGCGGCCGACGCGGGCCTGCGCTGCACGGTGGCCGCGCGGACCTTCAGGGGCACCCATGTCGCCGTACATCTCCAGCCGGAGGACGACGGGCCCCGCCTGGAGGCGGCGTGCGCGTTGCGGGAGGCGCCGGGGGTCGGGGACGTGGTCGGGGTGGAGTTCGACGCGGCCGAAATGGTCGTGCTGGGCGGGACCGCGCGCCCCTAGGGTGCGAGACATGACACTGCTTGCGCATGACCGCTACTGCGACGAGATCGTCCACCAGGTCGGTCTTCTGAGGGGGGTGATGACCTCCGGGGCGGACCTCGCCGCCACCGTGCCGACCTGCCCGGACTGGTCGCTGGAGGAGCTCCTGCGGCACATGGGGGGCGCCCTGCGCTGGGTGGAGCTGCTGGTGCGGACGCGGGCCGAGGAGGAGATCCCCGAGGAGCGGGTGCCGCTGGGCGGCGGCCCCGAGGCGTGGGGCGACGCCGCCGCGCTGGACGCCTGGCTCGCCGAGACCGGCCGGATGCTCGTCGCCACGCTGCGCGAGGCCGGGCCCGACGCCAAGGTGTGGGCGTGGGCCGGGATCCCCAGCGCCGGGTTCTGGGCCCGTCGTATGACGCACGAACTCACCGTCCACCGCGCCGATGCCATGCTGGCCGCCGGGCTGCCCTACGAGGTCGCCCCGGACGTGGCCGCCGACGCGATCGACGAGTGGCTCCAGATCGTGGAGTTCGTGCAGCGGACCGCGCCGCACGACGCGGCCAGGGAGCTGCGGGGACCCGGCCGCAGCATCCACCTCCACGCCACCGACACCGGACCCGGGATCAACGCCGAGTGGGTCGTCGAACTCACCGAGGACGTCCTCGTCTGGCGTCGCGGGCACGAGAAGGCGACGGTCGCGCTCCGGGGGCCGCTCACCGCCGTACTGCTCGCCTTCTACCGTCGACTGCCGCTGGACAGCGCGGAGGTGGAGGTGCTCGGTGATCGCGACCTGCTGGAGTTCTGGCTGGAGCGCGCGACCTTCGGCTGAGCCGGGGGCGGTCATGACGGTGGCCCGCCCCCGCGACGGGGACGGGCCACAGCCTGTGATGCGGGGTCAGCGACCGTTGCCGGCACCGCGACGGCGCATGCCGAAGAACACGGCACCGCCACCGATGGCGACCAGGGCCACCGCGACGCCGGCGATGATCGGCGTGTTGGAGTTCGATCCGGTCTCGGCGAGGTTGGAGTCACCGGCCCCGGCCGCCGGGGACGGGGCGTTGCTCGGAACGTTGCCCGCCGGGGAGGGGCTGTCCGGGGCCGACGGGGTCGGGGTGCCGGGCTCCTCGGCCGGGGTCGAGGGCGCGTCCGACGGGGTCGGGGTGGGCGTCGGGGCCGGGGTGTCCTCGGTCTTGCAGGCCGTGGAGGGGGTCTTCAGGTTCGGCGTGATGTCCTCGTCCACGTAGGACGCGGCCTTCACGTGGATGCGGTACTCGGCGTTCGGCTGCCAGTCCTCTGCGAAGGTGATCGTGGTGCCCTCGCGGGTGCCCTTGACCACCTGCTCGCCGACCTTCTTGACGTCGGCGCCGTTGTTCTCCAGGAACACGGAGACGGTGGCCGGGATGCCCGCGGGGTCCACGTCCGTGACGGTGATGACACCCTTGTCACCGTCGCACTTGGCTTCGGCGGAGAACTCGTTGATGTTGCAGGCAAGCGCGTTGCCGGAGGCACCGAGCGCGATCGCGGCCGTGGCGGTGGCGACACCGAGGATGCGCGCGGAGCGTGCGACGGTACGGCGAGTTATGGACACTTTTGTCCTTTACGAGTTGCGCAACTGCGGGGGGTGGGTGGGGCGTTGATGGGACACCAACACCCCAGGAGATTCACAGGTCTATAAGTGCCACATAAGTACTGTCAACGTGGAAGCGGCCTGGGAGCGGTTGCTTTGCTCTCTTATTAACCTCCGAGGCGTTTCAACGCCTCGGGAGCCTCCTCGATCCGGTCGACCAGGGCGATGCGGGCCTCCATCGACCGTTCCCGCGCCAGCGCCCGCAGGAGCGGCCACGTCGGCAGCTTCTCCGTCCAGTGGACACGGTCGACCAGGACCATCGGCGTGGGCTCACCCCGCGACTCGTAGTAGTTCGGCGTCGCGTTGTCGAAGATCTCCTGTACGGTGCCGGCGGCGCCCGGCAGGAACACCACACCCGCGGTGGAGCGGGCCAACAGGCCGTCCTCGCGGGTGGCGTTGGCGAAGTACTTGGCGATGTGCGAGGCGAAGGCGTTCGGCGGCTCGTGGCCGTAGAACCAGGTCGGGATGCCGACCGATCCGCCGCCCCGGGGCCAGCGGCCGCGGACCTCGAAGGCGGCCCGCGCCCACTCCGTGATCGAGGGCGTGAACGACGGCGCCTTGGCGAGGAGTTCACAGGCCTCGTCCAGCATGGCGTCCTCGAACGGGGCCGCGTACGCGCCGAGGTTCGCGGCCTCCATCGCGCCCGGGCCGCCGCCCGTGGCCACCGTGAACCCGGCGCGGGCCAGCTCCCGGCCCAGACGCGCGGCGCCGGCGTACTGCCGCGTGCCGCGGGCCATCGCGTGACCGCCCATCACGCCCACCACCCGGGCGCCGCGCAGGAGTTCGTCGAGCGCGTCGGAGACGGAGTCGTCGTGGACGGAGCGCAGCATCGACGCGTAGATGTCGCCGTCGGCCCTGGTCCGTCGGAACCAGGCGTAGGCGAGGGCGTCCGGTGTCTCCTCGTAGCCCTTGTCGAGGCCGGTGAACAACTCGCCCGGTGTGTAGAGGAGACCGCGGTACGGGTCGAAGGGGAGCTCTGGGACGGGCGGGAAGACCAGGGCGCCGTCCGCGCGGATCTTCGCCGCCGCGTTCTCCCGCATCGGGCAGCCGAGGAACACGGCGCCGGCGGTGTCGGTGGCGAGCAACTCCCGTGTCCGGTCGGTCAGATCGACGGCCTGGACGCGGAATCCGGTGAGGGTGCCGCGGGACGAGACGGTCGCGTCGAACTCCTCAAGCGTCTCGATCTCACGGTCGTCGTGGTGGGCCGCATGGGCGGGGCTCGTCTGCACCCGCCCATGCTATGCGCGCATGCGGGGTCAGCCCTGGGCCTGCTCCGCCGCGGGATCCATCCAGACGACCTCCCAGGTGTGGCCGTCGAGGTCGTCGAAGGAGCGGTTGTACATGAAGCCGTGGTCCTGGGTCTCGGCCGCGGGAGTCGCGCCCGCCGCGAACGCCTTCTCGACCACGTCGTCGACCTCTCCCCGGGTCTCCGCGCTCAGGCCCAGCATCATCTGACTGGTCTTCGTGGCATCGGAGATCTCCTTCTTCGTGAACTCCGAGTAGCGCTGCCGGGTGTGCAGCATCGCGACGATGGCGTCCGTGATCTGGAAGGTGGCCGTGTTCTCGTCGCTGTACTGCGCGTTCGGCGCGAAGCCGAGGGCCGCGTAGAACTTCTTGGAGGCTTCGAGGTCGGTCACGGGCAGGCTGACGAAGATCATCTTCTGGTACGTCGCGGTCATCGGTCTCTCCCGTCGGGGTGCGTGCTGTTCGGTGGGTAGACGGGTCACCCCGGCAGAACTCATCGGTCGTACCGAGGTTCTTTTCGGACGGGTGCTCAGGAGGTCAGAGGGAGTGCAGCCAGTTCGGCCACGACCAGGGTGAGGGGGCCGAACAGGGCCAGCAGCGCGCCGGCGCGGACGGCGGCGGCGCCGCGCAGCATCGTGGCGGGGGCACCGAGCCGCAGCAGGGCCTCGGTGGTGTCGGCGCGGGCGTGCTTGGCCTCCACCGCGGCGGTCAGGAGCGTCGCGAGGGTGCAGCCGACGACCAGGAGCAGGCCGAGGGTGGTCAGGGGGCCGAACTCCGCGCCGTCCGGGCCGTCGAGGGCCGTCATGGCGTACGCGCCCGATGCCACCGCGCAGACGACGCCCAGGGGGCGGCCGATACGGGTCGACTCCGTCATCAGGACGCGGCCCGCGAGGAGGCGCAGGGCGCCGGGGCGGGCGGTCTGGAGGAGCCGGCCGCACAGGTGGGTGAGGCCGGGCCCGGCCAGCGCCAGGCCGGTGGCGGTGAGGAGCCAGCCGATGAGCACGGAGGGGGCACCGCCCGCCAGGCCGCCGGGGAGGGGGGTGGTGGGGGTGCCTCCGGAGCGGGTGGCGTAGGCCTCCACGGCCAGGCCCGCGGCGAGTACGGCGATGCCCCAGGGGAGACCCTTCGGAGGATCTGCGGGGGGCGCGGGGAGGGTGTCGGGGGGCAGGACGGGGCTTGCTTGACCCTCGGTCTGCGCCGGGGGGTGGGGTTCGCTCGCCCGCGCTTGCGGGGGGCCGTCCTTCCCCGGACCGTCCTTCCCCGGACCGTCCTTCCCCGGGCGGGCCGTGGCCCGCAGACGGGCGCCGAACCGTCCGTACGCGCCGAAGGTTTCGCGTGCCTTTCCGCTGCCGTACGCCCCGAAGCGGCCGAAGGTGCGGGTGCCCGGTGGGGTGGGGCGGTCGTCCCGGGGACGCAGGGTCAGGGCCACCGACAGGGACGCGATCACCGGGGTCAGGGACAGCAGGGTCAGTGCGGCCGGCAACGGCAGGGGCGAGTCCGCGGCCAGGAACTCCGCCGCCGCTCCGTCGAAGGGCATGCCCGTGAGGTCGCCCCGGAGATGGAGGAAGAAGAGCAGGGCGAGCATGGAGCCGAGGGTGCAGGCGAGAGCCGTGGTGGTGGCCGAGACGGCCATCAGGCGGGCCGGTCCGAGACCGATCGCGGAGAGGCCGGTGCGGGGGCTGGTGGCCGGGTCGGTGCGGGCGACGGCGACCGCGAAGTAGACCGTCGCGGCGAGCGGGGTGGCGCACCAGGCGAGGCGGAGGAGGGACCCGGAGCCGGCGTCCGGGTTGCTCATGGCGTAGCCGAGGGTGCACAGCAGGAGGAAGCCCGTGCCCGCCGAGGCCGCGGCCACCAGGAGCCGGCGGAGCTGTACGGCCGGGTGGGCCCCGCGGGTCAGACGGAGAGCGAGCACGTGGCCCGGCCTTCCGTCTCGGCGACCGGGGGGAGATG
Source organism: Streptomyces lincolnensis (assembly GCF_001685355.1). Lineage (GTDB taxonomy): Bacteria > Actinomycetota > Actinomycetes > Streptomycetales > Streptomycetaceae > Streptomyces > Streptomyces lincolnensis. The sequence continues at coordinate 7,228,452 of NZ_CP016438.1, forward strand.
GACCGTGTTCACCCGTCGGCCGTCCAGCAGCGAGAGCGTGCGGTCCGCCAGGGCGGCCGTATCGGCGTCGTGGGTGGCGAGGACGACCGTGATGCCGTGCGAGCGGGCCGCCGTGGTGAGGGTGCGCAGGACGTGGCCGCGGTCGGCGCGGTGCAGCGGGGCCGTCGGCTCGTCGGCGAACAGGACCGTGGGGGCGGGGGCCAGGGCGCGCGCGATGCAGACGCGCTGGCGTTCGGACTGGCGCAGTTCGTGCGGGCGTTTGCGGGTCTTGTCACCGATGTCGAGGCGCTCCAGCCACTCCAGCGCGGCGGTCTTGGCGCGGCGGCGGCCGACGCCGCGCAGCATCAGGGGCAGGGCCGCGTTCTCCCAGACGTTCAGCTCGGGGACCAGCACCGGCGCCGGGTCGATCCAGCCGAAGCGGTCGCGGCGCACCCGTTCGCGGGCCATCGGGCCCAGGGTGTGCAGGGGCACGCTGTTGAACCAGACCTCGCCGCGCTGCGCCGGGACCAGGCCGGACAGGCACCGCAGCAGTGCCGTCTTGCCGCTGCCGCGCGGGCCGCCCACGGCCAGGATCTCGCCCTCGCGGACGCCGAGCGAGACCCCGGCGATGCCGGGTGAGCCGTCGCGGTGGGTGAAGTGCAGGGACCGTGCCCAGAGCACGTCGTTGTCCGGCGGAGCCTCCATGGGCGTACACCTCGTTCTGGTTCCGTTGTGCCTTGCAATCCCCCGTGCGGGGGAACGAAAGCAGGGCCGATCGGTTACCAGGCACGCTAGGGAGCCGGGGCGGTGAGGCCGGACAGCACGCGGCCCGGGGTGCTTCCCTGTCACTCGGACGGGCGCACCCCGGGCCGTGCGGTCGGCTGAACCGCCGGGGGCTAGAGCTTCGTCCACGCCTCCGTCAGCGTCGCGCGCAGGATCTGCTCGATCTCGTCGAAGGTCTCCTGGTTGGAGATCAGCGGCGGGGCGAGCTGGACGACCGGGTCGCCGCGGTCGTCGGCGCGGCAGTACAGGCCGTTGTCGTACAGCGCCTTCGACAGGAAGCCGTACAGGACCCGCTCGGTCTCCTCCTCGTCGAAGGACTCCTTCGTCACCTTGTCCTTCACGAGCTCGATGCCGTAGAAGAAGCCGTTGCCGCGGACGTCGCCGACGATCGGCAGGTCGTGCAGTTTCTCCAGGGTGGCGCGGAAGGCGCCCTCGTTGTCGAGGACGTGCTGGTTGAGGTTCTCGCGCTCGAAGAGGTCGAGGTTGGCGAGGCCGACCGCGGCGGAGACCGGGTGGCCGCCGAAGGTGTAGCCGTGCAGGAAGACGTTGTCCTCCTTGTAGAACGGCTCGGCGAGGCGGTCGGAGATGATGCAGGCGCCGATCGGGGAGTAGCCCGAGGTCATGCCCTTGGCGCAGGTGATCATGTCCGGGACGTAGTCGAACTTGTCGCAGGCGAACAGAGTGCCGAGGCGGCCGAAGGCGCAGATGACCTCGTCCGAGACGAGCAGCACGTCGTACTGGTCGCAGATCTCGCGGACCCGCCGGAAGTAGCCGGGCGGGGGCGGGAAGCAGCCGCCCGCGTTCTGCACCGGCTCCAGGAAGACCGCGGCGACCGTGTCCGCGCCCTCCATGAGGATCTGCTGCTCGATCTGGTCGGCGGCCCAGCGGCCGAAGGCCTCGGGGTCGTCGCCGAAGAGGGGCGCCCGGTAGATGTTGGTGTTCGGGACCTTGTGGGCGCCCGGCACCAGCGGCTCGAAGGGGGCCTTCAGGGCGGGCAGGCCGGTGATGGACAGGGCGCCCTGCGGGGTGCCGTGGTAGGCGACCGCGCGCGAGATGACCTTGTGCTTGGTGGGCTTGCCGGTCAGCTTGAAGTACTGCTTGGCGAGCTTCCAGGCGGTCTCGACCGCCTCGCCGCCGCCGGTGGTGAAGAAGACCTTGTTCAGGTCGCCCGGCGCGTGGTGCGCGAGGCGCTCCGCGAGCTCCACGGCCTTGGGGTGGGCGTAGGACCACACCGGGAAGAACGCCAGGTCCTGGGCCTGCTTGAAGGCGGCCTCGGCGAGCTCCGTGCGGCCGTGTCCGGCCTGGACCACGAACAGGCCCGCGAGACCGTCGAGGTAGCGCTTGCCCTTGTCGTCGTAGATGTAGGTGCCCTCGCCCCGGACGATCGTCGGGACCGGGGAGTTCTCGTACGAGGACATGCGGGTGAAGTGCATCCACAGGTGGTCGTACGCGGTGCGGCTGAGGTCCTTGGAGCTCACGGTTATCGGGTCCTCACGGTTATCGGGTGCCCCACATGTAGGTCTGCTTCTTGAGCTTCAGATAGACGAAGCTCTCGGTCGAGCGCACTCCGGGGATGGCCCGGATGCGTCCGTTGATGACGTCCAGGAGGTGGTCGTCGTCCTCGCAGACGATCTCCACCATCAGGTCGAAGGAGCCCGCGGTCATCACCACGTACTCGCATTCGGACATGGCGCTCAGCGCGTCCGCCATGGGCTCGACGTCGCCCTCGACATGGATGCCGACCATCGCCTGGCGGCGGAAGCCCACGGTGAGCGGGTCCGTGACGGCGACGATCTGCATCACGCCCTGGTCGAGCAGCTTCTGGACGCGCTGGCGCACGGCCGCCTCGGAGAGGCCGACGGCCTTGCCGATCGCGGCGTACGGCCGGCGGCCGTCCTCCTGGAGCTGCTCGATGATGGCGAGGGAGACGGCGTCCAGGTGAGGAGTGCCGTGACTGGACGCGCGGATCTCCCGTGCGTCCCTGGGGTCTGCGCTTCGACTGGCCACGACGTCACTGTGCACGACGTCTCGACACTTCCGCAAGGCTGTATCGATGAAATTCGTTGTTCACGAGACCGAGACCTGCGGATTTCGCAGCTATGGCGGGATCAGGGGTGTTGAAAACGTGGAGCACCGGATTAGGGTGGGTGTCTCAGTCAATGGACACCTCGACCTGACACAGGAGGCCGGCAGTGAGCACCGAGCTGCGTCGTCTGCGCAACCACATCAACGGTGAGTTCCGGGACGCCGCCGACGGACGGACCACGGACGTGGTCAACCCCGTGACGGGCGAGGCGTACGCGACCGCGCCGCTGTCCGGGCAGGCGGACGTGGACGCGGCGATGGCCGCCGCTGCCGCCGCCTTCCCCGGCTGGCGCGACACGACTCCCGCCGAGCGCCAGAAGGCCCTGCTGAAGATCGCCGACGCGTTCGAGGAGCGCGCCGAGGAGCTCATCGCGGCCGAGGTGGAGAACACGGGCAAGCCGATCGGGCTCACGCGGTCCGAGGAGATCCCGCCGATGGTCGACCAGATCCGCTTCTTCGCGGGCGCGGCCCGGATGCTGGAGGGGCGCTCCGCGGGCGAGTACATGGAGGGCCTCACCTCGATCGTGCGGCGTGAGCCCGTCGGCGTCTGCGCGCAGGTCGCGCCGTGGAACTACCCCATGATGATGGCCGTGTGGAAGTTCGCGCCGGCGCTCGCGGCGGGCAACACGGTGGTGCTGAAGCCGTCGGACACGACGCCGGCGTCGACGGTGCTGATCGCGGAGATCATCGGCGGGATCCTGCCGAAGGGCGTCTTCAACGTCATCACCGGTGACCGGGACACCGGCCGGCTGATGGTCGAGCACCCGACGCCGGCGATGGCCTCCATCACCGGGTCGGTGCGGGCGGGCATGTCGGTCGCCGAGTCCGCGTCCAGGGACCTGAAGCGGGTCCACCTGGAACTCGGCGGCAAGGCTCCGGTGGTGGTGTTCGAGGACACCGACATCGCCAAGGCCGTCGAGGACATCTCCGTCGCGGGGTACTTCAACGCCGGGCAGGACTGCACGGCGGCCACGCGGGTGCTGGTGCAGTCGTCGATCCACGACGAGTTCGTGGCCGCGCTGGCCAAGGCCGCCGCCGACACGAAGACCGGGCAGCCGGACGACGAGGACGTGCTGTACGGGCCGCTGAACAACCCCAACCAGCTGAAGCAGGTCTCCGGGTTCATCGAGCGGCTGCCCGCGCACGCCAAGGTCGAGGCCGGCGGTCACCAGGTCGGTGAGAAGGGGTACTTCTACGCGCCCACCGTCGTGTCCGGGCTGAAGCAGGACGACGAGATCATCCAGAACGAGGTCTTCGGGCCGGTCATCACGGTCCAGTCCTTCACGGACGAGGAGCAGGCGGTGGAGTGGGCCAACGGCGTCGACTACGCGTTGGCGTCCTCCGTCTGGACCAAGGACCACGGGCGCGCCATGCGGATGTCCAAGAAGCTGGACTTCGGATGCGTGTGGATCAACACGCACATCCCGCTGGTCGCGGAGATGCCGCACGGCGGGTTCAAGAAGTCCGGGTACGGCAAGGACCTGTCGGCGTACGGCTTCGACGACTACACGCGGATCAAGCACGTGATGACGTCGCTGGACGCGTGAGGCACCGCCCTTCGCCGGGCTTTGCCATCTCTTTACAACCCACCCTGTGTCCGCCTCGTCTCTCCCGTCGATCTGTGACCCGCCCGCCGACCCGGTGGGCGGACGGACCGACGAGAGGGAACGATTCATGCGCCGAACCGTGCTGAGCGTCTTGGCACTTGCGGGGACCGCCGTACTGGTGGGCACAGGGCCCGCGTTCGCCGACGGGGCGTCGACCCCGACCCCGGTTCCCGCCACCACCCCGAGCGCCTCCGCGGAACCGTCCGCGGTCCCGGAGCCCACCAAGGCGCCGTCGGAGGCGCCGACCGACGCCCCGAGCACCGAGCCGACCCTCGCCCCGTCCCCGGGCGATCAGGTGTCCGTCGTGCCGAGCGGCGCGCCCGACACCGGTGCCGCGTCCGAGGCGAACGGGTCCGGGGGCAACGGCGGTCTGATCGGCGGGGGCGCCGCCGCGGCGTGCGCGGTGGGCGGCGCGGCCTTCTATGTCGTACGGCGCCGGAGGGCGGCCGGGGCATGACCTCGCCCTCCAGGCGGGCCGCGGTCCGCCGCCCCGGGATCTGCGTCGTCGCCGTGGCGACGGCCGCCCTGCTGGTGAGCTGCGGCGGGTCGGGAGGCCCGACCGCGGCCGGCGGCTCGGCGGGCACGCGGGCGACGGACGAACGCCCCACCGGCACGCCGTCGTCGGCGGACCCGGGCGCCTCCGTCAAGTCGCCGCAGGCGCGGGGGCGTTCCGTTCCCGTCGGGCTGCGGATCCCGGCGATCGGGGTCGACACCCCGGTGATGCGGCTGGGGCTGGCCCCGGACGGGAGTGTGCGGGTGCCGCCGATCACCGCGGACGACCGGGCCGGCTGGTACGAGCACTCGCCGACGCCCGGGCAGACCGGTCCGTCGGTGATCCTCGGCCATGTCACCGTCGGGAAGTACGGGGACGGGGTGTTCCGGCACCTGGACCGGCTGCGCCGGGGGGAACGGATCGAGGCGCGCCTGGAGAACGGCACGACGGCCGAGTTCGCCGTCACCGACGTACGGACCGTCGCCAAGGCGGACTTTCCCGCCGAGGACGTGTACGGGAACGTGAACCGGCCGGAGTTGCGTCTCATCACGTGCGGCGGGCCCCTTGCCGAGGACGGCTACCGCGACAACGTGATCGTGTTCGCCGTGTCGACCTCGGCGACGAGTTCCGCGGGAGAACGGTGAAACGGTCCCGTGAGAGGGCGGCGGCGTCCGAGCTGTTCGCCGCCCTCTATCCGCGCCTCGCCGGCTGGTGCCGTCGGCTGGTCGACGACGACGAGACGGCGCACGAGATCGCCTCGGAGGCCTTCACCCGGCTCTGGGGCCGCTGGACCGCGGTGACGGAGCCGCGGGGCTTCCTCTACGTCACCGCGGCCAACCTGGTCCGCGATCACTGGCGCAAGCTGGAGCGTGAACGGCGAGCGGTGCACCGGGTGACCGTCGAGGCCTCCGTACGTCCGCACGCCGAGCCGTCCGATCCCTCGGTGCGGTTGCTCGTGCAGTCGCTTCCGGAACGGCTGCGGATCCCGATCCTGCTGCACTACTACGCTGACATGCCGATCCGGGAGGTGTCCGCGCTGACCGGGCGGAAGGAAGGAACCGTCAAGGCCGATCTGCACGCGGCCCGTGAACTGCTCCGTGCCCATCTGGGGAGAAGCCTTGATCACACACTCTGACGAGAGCCCGGAGTTCGAGCCCGACGACCCCCTCGCCGTCATCCTGCGGCCCTCCTCCGACTACCTGGGCCCGCCCGCGGGCCGGTACGAGGCGATCCGCCGCCGTGCCGCCCGGCGCCGGCTCGTGCGTGCGGCGGTCGGGGTGGGCGGGGCGTGCGCGGTCGCCGCCCTCGTCGCGCTGCCGCTGCGGACGGCCTCGTCCGACGTGCCCGTGAGGCCGACGGTCCCGCTCGCCCCGCCGGTGAGCGGCAGCCCCTCGCAGGCGCCCACCCTGCCGGCCACACCCGCGCCCTCGCCCTCTTCCACGGCCACTCCCATGCCCTCCGATCCCAGCTCGGGCCTCGACCCCGGCGAGGACGTGTCGGGCACTGTCCCGACGCCCACCACCGCTCCCACCGGCGCGCCGTCGGCCGTTCCGACCATCCAGTCCTCGCCGAGCGACGGACCCTAGTTTTTTTTGAACATGTTCAACTGCGGGCGTACGCTGCCGCCATGAGCGACAGAGCCGCCCTGCTCAAGGGCATCCGCGCGTGGTTGGCCGTGTTCGTCGTCTGCCTGGTGCTGAGCGGTGCCACGGCCTTCCCCCTGGTCCACGAACTGCGCTGGACCGAGGATCTGCTCAGGGCCCTGTCCGTGCCCGAGCACCTCCCCGCGCTCATGCGGTGGATCGAGCACGTCCGCGAGGGACTCGACACGGTCGACGCCGAGTACCCCTTCGTGCTCTACGGCACGGACTGGCTGGCCTTCGCCCACCTCGTCATCGCCGTCGCCTTCTACGGCCCCTACCGCGACCCGGTCCGCAACATCTGGGTGATCGAGTTCGGGATGATCGCCTGCGCCGGGATCGTGCCGCTCGCGCTGGTCTGCGGACCGATACGCCAGATTCCCTTCTGGTGGAGCGTGATCGACATGTCGTTCGGCGTGGTCGGGGTGATCCCCCTGTATGCCGTACGCAAGAAGATCAAGCGGCTGGAGGCCCTGACGGCCCCGAACCTCCGGCCGGCGTTCGCCGCCTGAGCGAGGCCGCTACTTCAGGGCCGCCCGGGCTATCCGCTCGGTGACCGGGTTCATGCCCTCGCTCTTCGCGTCCGTCGCGCCGACGGAGACGACCAGCGTGCGGGAGAGGTCGCGGGTCGCGGCGACGACCGTGCCGTAGCCGTACCGGGCGCCGGACTTGAGCCAGTAGACGCGGCCCTCGAACGCGAAGCGCTGGAGGCCGGCGCTCATGGTGGCGCCCTTGATCCGCGACGGGACGGTGAACATCTCCTTCAGCTGCGGACGGGGGACCAGATCGCCGCGGAACAGGTGGTGCACCAGCCGCTCCAGGTCGGCGGTGGTGGAGATCATGTCGCCGGCCGCCCAGCGGTCCGCCTGGTTCCACTCGGTGACGTCCAGGAACTCCGTCGAGCCGTCCGCCCGCTTCACGGCTTGGTAGCCGCGGTTGTGCGGGCCGTGGATCGCCGGGTCGGTGCCGGGGAAGTACGTGTCCCGCATTCCGGCCGGGCGCAGCACCCGGCGGGTGGCCTCCGAGGCGTACGAGTGCCCGGTCACCTTCTCGATCAGCAGGCCGAGGACCGTGTAGTTGATGTTCAGGTAGTGCTGCTCGCGGCCCGGACGGAACTCCGGGCCCTTCGCCATCGCCGACGCCACGACCTTCCGGGGCGGCAGGGTGTCGAAGCGGTGCGCGTACACCTCCTCGAAGGTGTCCCCGAGACCGTCACCGGGCTGGATGCCGCTGGTGTGGTTCAGTAGCTGCCGTACGGTGATCGGCTCGAACGTACGGGGGAACAGGCCCGGGAGATAGCGCTGGACGGGCGCGTTCAGGTTCACCGCTCCCTGAGCGGCGAGCTGGAGGACGACGGCCGCCGTCACCACCTTCGTCGTCGAACCGGCACGGAAACGGGCGTCCGGGTCCGCCGCACGGCCGCTCGCCAGATCGTGCGCGCCCGCGCTGCCGCGCCATCCGCCGTCCGTGCCGCCGACCCGGACGAGGGCGAAGGTCCCGTCCTTGTCCGGGAGGTTCTTGAGAGCCGTCTCCAGGGCCGCGGTGTCCGGACCCGTCTTCGTGCCCTTCGCGGAGACGGATGTCTGGGCCGGTGCCGGCGAGGCGAAGGCCGGGGCGGCCAGCGGGACCGCACCCAGGGCGAGGACGAGGGAGGCGGCGAGGACGGTCGTGCGGCGGCGGGTGTGCACGCGGCGGCTCCGATGGTCGGCAGGATCGGTGATCGGCAGGAACGATGGTCGGCAGGATCGGTGAAGGCGTTCGTGATCATTCTTCGGCCGTCCGCCGCCCCGCGGATCCTCACTGAGGAGGGCACCCGCCCTGGCTCGACCCCGAGCAACCTCCGTACCGGGCAAGGGGGTTGTCAGGGGCGGCCCCCTAGGGGCACCCCGGGTCCGGGAAAAACTGTTATCCCGCGGTCCTTCACACCGTCTCCGCAGGTGTGATCTCCGACATTGCCAACAGCGGGGCCCCGGCTGAGAGGGTGCGGCCATGAGGACGTACGCCGAGGCCGGCCGGAGCTGGCGCGACACCATCGCGGCCGCACAGGCCGGCGACCGGCGGGCGCTGGACGAGCTGGTCGAGGGCTGGCTGCCGCTGGTCTACAACATCGTCGGCCGGGCCCTGAACGGTCACGCCGACGTCGACGACGTCGTCCAGGAGACCATGCTCCGGGCCGTCGACAACCTCGGCTCCCTGCGCGACCCGGACAGCTTCCGGTCCTGGCTGGTGGCGATCGCCATGCGCCAGATCCGGGACCGGGCCCGCCGCCGGACCCCCGCCCCGCTGGCCGACCCGGAGCCCTCTCAGGCCGCGGACTTCGCCGAGCTGACCGTCCTCAGGCTCCAGCTGGAGGGACAGCGGCGCGAGGTCACGGAGGCGGTGCGCTGGCTCGACGACGAGGACCGGCAACTGCTGTCCCTGTGGTGGCTGGAGGTCGCCGGCGAACTCACCCGGCGCGAACTCGCCGCGGCCGTCGGCATCAGCCGGCAGCACGCCGCCGTCCGCGTGCAGCGGATGAAGGAACGCCTGGAGACCTCCCGCGGCATCGTGCGCGCCCTGGACGGCGCCTGCCCCGACCTGCGCGACATGACCGGACGCTGGAACGGCCGGCCCGACTCCGTCTGGCGCAAGCGGCTGGCCCGGCACATCCGCGGCTGCGGCTACTGCGGCGGCACCCGCGAGAGAGTCGTACCGGCGGAGCGCCTGCTCGTCGGGATCGCGCTCGTCCCGATCCCGGTGGGCTTCACGCTCTCCCTGGCCCTCGGCGGCAAGACCGCAGCGGCGGCCACCGCCGTGAGCACCTCCGTCGGCTGGTCCGCCAAGGTGCTGAGCGCGCTCACCAAGCCGGCCGTCGCCATGACGGCGGGCGCCACCATCGTCGCGGGCGGCGCCTACGTCGTCACCCAGCCCCCGGACGCCCCGCCCCCGCGCGCCGCCACCCCCACGGCGACGACGCCCGCCCCCGCCCCGCCGCCGGACCCCGCCCCCGCCCCGACGCCCTCGGCCTCCCCGTCGGCGACCCCGACGAAGAAGGCCGACCTCTACGGCACGGTCGTCGACGCCGTCGACCGGGCACCCGACCCGGACGCCAGGCCCGCGGTCCTGCCGCACCGGCCCGAGACCGGCATCACCAGCACGGGCGGCGCGCACGCCGTGATGAACCACCGCGGGGACGGTGTCACGCTCACCGGCCGGGGCTATGTCCTCGTCCGCTGGCAGATATCCCCGCAGTACCGTGCCGGCTCCCTCGTCATGCCGACCTGGACCGGCCTCAAGGGCCGGCTCTTCCACGTGGCCTCGGGCGGCGGCCGCCGTATGGACGACCCCGTCAGCGCCACCGACCCCTCCGCCACCGGCATGGGCAGCGCGACCGTCGGCTACGCCGTCCCGCCGCCCGGCACCCAGCAGATGTGGCAGAACGAGTACTTCTACGTCGACGGCGCGGTCACCCTCACCGTGAACGAGCGCGGCGCCGACTACGGGCTGAGCGTCTTCCCGACGACCTGGGACAGGGCGCGGGAGGACATCGGGACCGGACCCCCCGAGGGCGCGAAGCGCTACGGCCTCGTCCGCGACACCGGCGAGGACGACACCCCGGTGCCGCAGTACGTCACCCGCGCGACCCCGGCCGACCCGGCGACGGTTCCCCGGGACTCCCGCGTGTAGCCGGTCTCTCAGCCGTCTCTCAGCCCTCGTCGCGCAGGGCGCACAGGGTGTCGATGCGGTTCGTCGTGATCGAGTCGACGCCCATGTCGACGAGGCGGCGCATGGAGCGGCGGGTGTCGGGGGTCCAGACGGAGAGAAGGTAGCCGTCGGTGTGGACGCGTTCGGCGAGGGCGCGATCGACCAAGGGGAAACGGTAGTTGAGCCAGCGCGGGCGGACCGCCGCCAGCAGGGCCGGCCGGGGCGGGGCCAGGCTGGTCCAGGTCAGGGCGATCTCGGCGGCCGCGTCCGCCCTGCGCACGGCGAGCATGGCCGGGGCGCCCGCGCAGTAGTACACGCGGTCGTCCGCCCGGCACTCCCGCACCACGTCCACCACCCGCTGGGCCGCCCGCACATCGGGCGTCCCCGGCAGGTCCAGCATCACCCGGCCGCCGTCGGTCGCCTTCAGCGCCTCCGCCAGGGTCGGCACCCGGCCGTCCGTGAGCCCGCGCACCTCGTCCGACGACAGCGACAGCAACGGCCGGTCGTGCTCCCACAACCGCTTCAGCGTGTCGTCGTGCAACAGGACGGGCACGCCGTCCCGGGTGAGCCGTACGTCGATCTCGACCGCGTCCGCGCCCCGTTCGAGCGCGGAACGCAGCGAGTCGATCGTGTTCTCACGGACGCGGTAGGGGTCGCCGCGGTGCGCCACGGCGGTCAGCTTCTGCATGCGCCCATTGTGCTGGTGGCCGGGTGAGCGCGGTCAGGGGGCGAGCCAGGCCGCGGTGTACGTGTCGATCTCGTCCCGGATCCGGGACTTGCCGGCCTCGTCGAGGAAGGAGGCGTCGACCGCGTTCTTCGCCAGCTCCGCCACCCCCCGCTCGTCGAGTTCCAACAGCCGGGCGGCCACCGCGTACTCGTTGTTGAGGTCGGTGCCGAACATCGGCGGGTCGTCGGAGTTGACGGTGACCAGCACTCCGGCCTTCACGAACTCCTTGATCGGGTGCTCGTCGAGGGTGCGCACCGCGCGGGTGGCGATGTTGGAGGTCGGGCACACCTCCAACGCGATCCGGTGCTCGGCGAGATGGGCGAGCAGCCTGTCGTCCTGGGCGGAGCTGGTGCCGTGCCCGATGCGCTCGGCCCGCAGGTGGGTCAGGGCGTCCCACACCGTCTGCGGCCCGGTGGTCTCACCGGCGTGCGGCACCGACCTGAGCCCCGCGGCGATGGCCCGGTCGAAGTACGGCTTGAACTGCGGCCGGGGCACGCCGATCTCGGGCCCGCCGAGGCCGAAGGAGACCAGCCCCTCCGGGCGCAGCCGCTCGTCGGTGGCGAGCCGCACCGTCTCCTCGGCCGACTCCAGACCCGCCTCGCCGGGGATGTCGAAGCACCAGCGCAGCACGGTCCCGAACTCGGCCTCGGCCGCCTTGCGGGCGTCCTCGATCGCGTCCATGAACGCCCGCTCGTCGATCCCGCGCCGGGTCGAGGAGAACGGCGTGATGGTCAGCTCGGCGTAGCGCACCTGCTGCCGGGCCAGGTCCCGGGCCACCTCGTACGTCAGCAGCCGTACGTCCTCCGGCGTGCGGATCAGGTCGACCACGGACAGGTACACGTCGATGAAGCGGGCGAAGTCCGTGAAGGTGAAGAAGTCGACCAGGGCCTCGGGGTCGGTGGGCACCTTGGTGTCGGGGTGCCGGGCGGCCAGTTCGGCGACGATGCGCGGGGAGGCGGATCCCACGTGGTGCACATGCAGTTCGGCTTTGGGCAGCGACGCGATGAAGGCGTGCAGATCGAGTGGGGCGGGGTCGACGAGCACGTCGAGGTGGTCGGTCATGGGGGCCTCCCCGGGGCAGGGCGCCGGGCACACGATGGGGTGCGGCGCGGTGATCGGCTGATCGATGCGGGCCCATCGTAGGACGAGGGAGCCGGAGGGGCCGCCGCGTTTTCCGCGGGGGACCGGCCTCCGAGGTGCGGTGGGCGAGGCCGTAGCATGGCGGCAGGAACGACTTGGGGGGACATGACATGACGGACGCAACGCAGCCGGGCGGAGAGGCCGGTGGCGGCCACGACCCCTGGGCGCCGCCGGAGCACAAGCCGTCGCTGGACAAGGCGCAGCCGCCCGCGCAGCAGCCGCCGTCCGTGCACGACCAGGCCACGGTCACCTCGATGCCGGCCGACGGCTTCGCCGCCCCCGGCACCGGCCCCGTGCCCGGTTACCCGCCGCCCGGCGCGACGGCCGCCACGGGTGCCACCGCCCCGGTCGGCGGCCCCGGTGTGCCGCCCCCGCCGGTCGCTCCCACCGGCCCCGCGGCCCCCGGCGGCTACGGCTACCCGTCCTACGCGCCGCCGCCCGGCTACGGCGGCTGGCCCGGTATGCCGGCACAGCCGCAGAACGGCATGGGCATCGCGGCGATGGTGCTGGGCATCCTGTCCTGCTGCCTGTTCTGTCTGTACGGCGTCGTCTCGGTCGTGCTCGGCATCCTCGCCGTGGTCTTCGGGATCAAGGGACGCAAGCGGGCCGAGCAGGGTCTGGCCGACAACCACGGCCAGGCGCAGGCCGGTCTGATCACCGGCATCATCGGGATCATCCTCGGCGTCGCCGTGCTCGTCCTGCTCGCCATCGGCATCACGGCCGCCATCAACATGGACGACGAGTACGACTCCGACTCCGACTCCTACGGCGCGCTGCACAGCGTCTCCGCGCCCGTGCTGTCGCCCCGCTGATCCCACCCCTCAAGAACCCATCCCCCCAAGGTGATCGGGCCCACTACGATGCCCTGGCAGTCAACGAGGGGAGAGCAGTTCATGTCCGACGCCCAACCCGGATCCGGGGGATTCGGGCCGCCGCCGTCGCAGCCGCCGCACCAGCCCGCGCAGGGAGCCGGTGGCTACGCCTATCCGCCGGCCGCACCCCAGTCCGCACCCGGCTACGGCTACCCGAACGCGGGTCAGCCCTACCAGCAGAACCCCTCCTACCCGGTCGCGCCCCCGATGGGGGCCTACCCGCAGACGCCCGGTTACGCCATGGCGCCGCAGCCGGCCAACGGCATGGGCACGACCGGTCTGGTGCTGGGCATCATCGGCGTGGTGTGCAGCGTGGTCGTCGTCATGTGGTGGCTCGGTGTCATCCTCGGGATCCTCGCCATCATCTTCGGCGCGATCGGCCGGGGGAAGGCCAACCGGGGCGAGGCCACCAACAAGGGTGCGGCGACCGCGGGTCTCGTCTGCGGGATCATCGCCACCGTGATCCTGCCGCTGCTGCTCTTCCTCGTCTTCGCCAGCATCATGGGCGCGGCGGGACTGTGAGGGATGCCCTCAGGGGCACTGGAACGAAGCGTCACTGAATTCACGGTGACAGAGAAGCGGGGCCGGTCCGACGGACCGGCCCCGCTTCGGTATCTCCGGCCGCCGGACACCTCACCGCTCCCGCAGCCGCCCCCGCGCCTCCATCAACGCGAAGCCCAGCAGGTTCGGCCCCCGCCAGCGCTCGGGATCCGCGGCCGCCTCGTCGTCCGCGGCGAGGCCGATGCCCCACACGCGGTCCACCGGACTGGCCTCCACCAGCACCCGGTCGCCCGTGCTCAGCAGGAACTCCCGCAGATCCGCGTGCGCGGCGAACTTGTGGACACCGCCCTCGACGACGATGCCGAACCGCTCGCGCGCCCATACGGCCTCGTCGAAACCCTGGACGAGCCGCCCGGCCTTCTTGGCCTCGGCGGGGTGGCCGGCCTCCAGCACCCGCCGCTCGGCCTCGGGATCTTCGAAAAGCCGCGCCTTGCCGGCCATCATCCAGTGCTCGGCGGTCGCATAGGCCACTCCGTCCACGGTGAACGGCGACGGCCACCACTGACTCAGACAGCTCGCGCCGACCCGACCGTCCGGTCGCGGCCGGTGCCCCCAGAAGTGCAGATATTTGACCCGCGCACCCGCCCGGACCGCCCTGACCAGGGCATCCCGTGAGTCGATCATCCCCGTGGTTCCTTCCATGCACGCGAGTCTGGCAGGCGCCACCGACACTCCGTCCCCCCTTTTCGGGGGTCGCTCGACACCTGGTCGACAGATTCCGTCGCGTAACCAAAAGGCAACAACGGAATCACTTGTTGGACGCCCTTTGCTCTGTCAGGATCGGCACTCAAATCCAGCTGGAGCTACGCCAGCCCCGTCCCGGACCGGGGCGACGGCGGAGGAGAGCGACATGCACAAGCCGGGCACTGCCACCCCGGACAGGTTCGCGGCCCAGGAGCGCTTCGCGGACGGCGCGCAGTTCATCGCGGGCCGCCCGGCGAAGGGCACCTCCGGCCGGACGCACACGATCGTCGACCCGGCGACCGGCGAGGACGTGTACACGTACGAACTGGCCGGCACCGCCGACGTGGACGCGGCCGTCGCCGCCGCCCGCGCCGCGTTCCCGGGCTGGTCCTCGGCCACCCCCGGGGAACGCTCCGACGCCCTGCACCGCTTCGCCGCCGTGCTCGCCGACCGTGCCGAGGAGCTGGCCCGCGCCGAGTCCCTCCAGTGCGGCAAGCCGCTCAAGCTGACCCGTGAGTTCGACGTCCCGGGCACCATCGACAACACCGCCTTCTTCGCCGGTGCCGCCCGCCATCTCCAGGGACAGTCGGCCGGCGAGTACTCCGGCGACCACACCTCCTACGTCCGCCGCGAGCCCATCGGCGTCGTCGGCTCCATCGCCCCCTGGAACTACCCCCTTCAGATGGCCGCCTGGAAGATCCTCCCGGCGATCGCCGCGGGCAACACGATCGTCCTGAAGCCCGCCGAACTCACCCCGCTCACCTCGCTGCTGTTCGCGCGGGCCGCGACCGACGCCGGCCTCCCGGACGGCGTGATCAACATCGTCACGGGCACCGGCAAGGAGGCCGGCGAGCACCTCGTCGGCCATCCCGACGTGGCCATGACCTCCTTCACCGGGTCCACCGCCGTCGGCAGGCGCGTCGCCGAGATCGCCACGGCCACCGTCAAGCGACTCCACCTGGAGCTCGGCGGCAAGGCGCCCTTCCTGGTCTTCGACGACGCCGACCTGGAGGCGGCCGTCCACGGAGCGGTCGCGGGCGCGCTCATCAACACCGGGCAGGACTGCACGGCCGCCACGCGCGCGTATGTGCAGCGGCCCCTCTACGAGGCGTTCGTCGAGCGGACGGCCGCCCTCATGGAGACCGTCCGGCTCGGCGACCCGTTCGCCGCGGGCACCGACCTCGGCCCGCTGATCTCGCACGTCCAGCGGGACCGGGTCGCCGGATTCGTCGACCGGGCGCGTGCCTACGCGCGCGTGGTGACCGGCGGCGAGGCTCCCCAGGGGGATCTGAAGAACGGCGCGTACTACCGCCCCACCCTGATCGCGGATGCCGCCCAGGACAGCGAGATCGTCCAGTCCGAGATCTTCGGACCGGTCCTCGTGGTCCTGCCCTTCGACAGCGACGACGACGGGATCCGGCTGGCGAACGACACCCCCTACGGCCTCGCGGCCTCCGCCTGGAGCCGTGACGTCTACCGGGCCAACCGCGCCACCCGCGAGATCAGGGCGGGCTGTGTGTGGGTCAACGACCACATCCCGATCATCAGCGAGATGCCCCACGGCGGCTATCGGGCCTCCGGCTTCGGCAAGGACATGTCTGCGTACTCCTTCGAGGAGTACACCCAGATCAAGCACGTCATGTTCGACAACACCGCGGTGCCCCGCAAGGACTGGCACCGCA
Organism: Streptomyces lincolnensis; assembly: GCF_001685355.1. Lineage (GTDB taxonomy): Bacteria > Actinomycetota > Actinomycetes > Streptomycetales > Streptomycetaceae > Streptomyces > Streptomyces lincolnensis. The sequence continues at coordinate 7,244,389 of NZ_CP016438.1, forward strand.
CGATCTTCGGGGACCGGCTGTAACCGATTTCCGGCTACCGCCGGGTGACGTATCCAGGCCGCCCGACCCGCGGCCGCCTCATCCCGAAAGGGCACCACGCGCATGGAGCAGTACGAGCCCGACAGCCTGTCCCCGGCCCAGGTGGCCGCCATGCGGCGCAGCTTCCGTAACGGGCGCGCCTCCCTCACCCGCCGTTCCCTGCTGCGTGCCTCCGCGGGCGGCGCGCTCGCGGTCGGCGGTGTCGGGGGCCTGAGCGCCTGCGGCATCCCCGCGGCGGGCAGCACCCAGGGCGGAGTCTCCGCGGACGACCGCTCGGCCAGGGAGAAGACGGTGAACTTCTCCAACTGGACCGAGTACATGGACGTCGACGACAGCGGCAAGCGCCATCCGACGCTGGACCAGTTCACCCGGCGCACCGGTATCAAGGTCAAGTACACCGAGGACATCAACGACAACAACGAGTTCTTCGGCAAGATCAAGCCGCAGCTCGCCGCGGGCCAGGACACCGGCCGCGACCTGATCGTCCTCACCGACTGGCTGGCCGCCCGCCTGATCCGCCTGGGCTGGGTCCAGAAGCTGGACGCCTCCCACCTGCCCCACGCGTACGCCAACCTGTCCGCGCAGTTCCGCGACCCGGACTGGGATCCGGGCCGCGCCTACTCGTACGTCTGGCAGGGCATCTCCACGGTCATCGCCTACAACAGGAAGGCCCTGGACGGCGTCGAGGTGAAGTCCGTCTCCGACCTGCTCGACAACCCCAGGCTCAAGGGGCGCGTCGGCTTCCTGTCGGAGATGCGCGACAGCATCGGCATGACCCTGCTCGACATGGGCAAGGACCCGGCGCACTTCACAGCCGACGACTTCGACGCGGCGATCGCCCGCATCCAGAAGGGCGTCGACAAGGGCCAGATCCGCCGCTTCACCGGCAACGACTACACCGCGGACCTGAGCAGCGGCGACTTCGCGGCCTGCATCGCCTGGGCCGGTGACGTCGTACAGCTGAAGGCGGACAGCCCGGACATCGACTTCATCATCCCGGACAGCGGCTACATGACGTCGACCGACAACCTGCTGGTCCCCAACAAGGCCCGCCACAAGACGAACGCCGAACGGCTCATCGACTTCTACTACGAGCCGAAGCCGGCCGCCGAGCTCGCCGCGTACATCAACTACGTGTGTCCCGTCGACGGGGTGAAGGCCGAGCTGGAGAAGATCGACGCGGATGCGGCGAACAACCCGCTGATCATCCCCGACAAGGCCATGGCCGCGAAGTCCCACGCCTTCCGCTCGCTGAGCTCGAAGGAAGAGACCGAGTTCGAAGAGAAGTTCGCGAAGCTGACTGGGGCGTGACCATCGTGACGAACAAGACCACAGAGGGCGGCGGCGATGTCCGCCTCGCCGGCATCGGCAAGACCTACGGCTCCTTCACCGCCGTCCACCCGCTCGACCTGACCGTGCCGCAGGGCTCCTTCTTCGCCCTGCTCGGCGCCTCCGGCTGCGGAAAGACCACGACCCTGCGCATGATCGCGGGGCTGGAGGAGCCCACGAGCGGCACCGTCCACCTCGGTGACCAGGAAGTCACCCGGCTCCCGCCCTACAAGCGGCCGGTGAACACGGTCTTCCAGTCCTACGCCCTCTTCCCGCACCTCGACATCTTCGAGAACGTCGCCTTCGGTCTGCGCCGGCGCGGCATCAAGTCGGTGAAGAAGCAGGTCGGGGAGATGCTCGACCTGGTGCAGCTCGGCGAGCAGGCGCGCAAGAAGCCGCACCAGCTCTCGGGCGGCCAGCAGCAGCGGGTGGCCGTGGCGCGTGCGCTGATCAACCACCCCAAGGTGCTGCTCCTCGACGAGCCCCTCGGCGCCCTCGACCTCAAGCTGCGCCGTCAGATGCAGCTGGAGCTCAAGCGGATCCAGACCGAGGTCGGCATCACCTTCATCCATGTCACGCACGACCAGGAGGAGGCCATGACCATGGCCGACACGGTCGCCGTGATGAACGCGGGCCGCGTCGAACAGCTCGGCTCGCCCGCCGACCTGTACGAGAACCCGAACACCACCTTCGTCGCCAACTTCCTCGGCACGTCGAACCTGATCGAGGCCGAGGTCGACTCCCGGAGCGGCGACGACATCGTGCTGAAGGCGGGCGGCGGCAAGCTCGTGCTCCCCGAGGCGCGCTGTTCCGCGCCCACGACGACCGGCGGCAAGGTGCTGGTGGGGGTCCGCCCCGAGAAGATCACCCTCACCCATGCCGACGAGGCGGGCGAGATCTCCGCGGGCCGCAACCGGATCACCGGGAGGATCGCCGACTCCAGTTTCATCGGCGTCTCCACGCAGTACGTCATCGACAGCCCCGTCTGTCCCGAGTTCGAGGTCTACGCCCAGAACATCGACCGGGACGCCCGGCTGGTGCCCGGCGCCGAGGTCGTCCTGCACTGGAACCCGGCGCACACCTTCGGTCTGGACGCTGCCCAGTCCCTGCTTGCTGGGACAACGGGCTCCGCCGGTATCCAGGAAGAGGCGGCGGTCTGATGGCGACGCTCACCGAGGCGCCGCCGCCTCTCACCCCGACGGCTCCCGAGAAGAAGCCCCCGCGCAGAAGAGGCCGCTTCACGCCGTACTGGCTGCTGCTGCCCGGCATCCTGTGGCTGCTGGTCTTCTTCGCGCTGCCGATGATCTACCAGGCCTCCACGTCCGTGCAGACGGGCTCCCTGGAGGAGGGCTACAAGGTCACCTGGCACTTCGTGACCTACTGGGACGCGCTGAGCGAGTACTGGCCGCAGTTCCTGCGCTCGGTCGCCTACGCGGCCGCCGCGACGGTGCTGTGTCTGGTGCTCGGCTACCCGCTGGCGTACCTCATCGCCTTCCGCGCGGGCCGCTGGCGGAACCTGATCATGATCCTGGTGATCGCGCCGTTCTTCACCAGCTTCCTGATCCGCACCCTCGCCTGGAAGACGATCCTCGCGGACGGCGGCCCGGTCGTCGGCGCCCTCAACACGCTGCACGTCCTGGACGTCACCAACTGGCTCGGCTGGACGGCCGGCGACCGGGTGCTGGCCACACCGCTCGCCGTCGTGTGCGGTCTGACGTACAACTTCCTGCCGTTCATGATCCTGCCGCTCTACACGTCGCTGGAGCGCATCGACGGACGGCTGCACGAGGCGGCCGGCGACCTGTACGCCAGACCGATCACCGTCTTCCGCAAGGTCACCTTCCCGCTGTCGATGCCGGGCGTGGTCTCCGGGACGCTGCTGACCTTCATCCCGGCGGCCGGCGACTACGTCAACGCGGACCTGCTCGGCTCCACCGACACCCGCATGATCGGAAACGTCATCCAGTCCCAGTTCCTGCGGATTCTCGACTATCCGACGGCGGCGGCACTCTCCTTCATCCTCATGGCCGCGATCCTCGTCATGGTCACGGTCTACATCCGCAGGTCCGGCACGGAGGATCTGGTCTAGATGCCCTTCCTCAACTGGCTCAAGCGCCACTTCGTCGTCATCGCGGGACTGCTGACCCTCGGCTATCTCCTGCTGCCGAACGTCGTCGTCACGGTGTTCTCCTTCAACAGACCGAAGGGGCGCTTCAACTACGAGTGGCAGCAGTTCTCCACGGACGCCTGGAAGGACCCGTGCGGGGTCTCCGACCTGTGCGGCTCCCTGTCGGTCAGCCTCCAGATCGCCTTCTGGGCGACGCTCGGCGCGACCGCCCTCGGCACGCTGATCGCCTTCGCGCTGGTCCGCTACCGCTTCCGCGCCCGGGGCGCCGTCAACTCGCTGATCTTCCTGCCGATGGCGATGCCCGAGGTCGTCATGGCGGCCTCGCTGCTCACCCTGTTCCTCAACATGGGCGCCCAGCTGGGCTTCTGGACGATCCTCATCGCCCACATCATGTTCTGCCTGAGCTTCGTCGTCACGGCGGTGAAGGCGAGGGTGATGTCGATGGACCCACGGCTGGAACAAGCGGCCCAGGACCTGTACGCGGGCCCCTTCCAGACCTTCATCAGGGTCACACTCCCGATCGCCGCTCCCGGAATCGCGGCGGGCGCGCTGCTCGCCTTCGCGCTCTCCTTCGACGACTTCATCATCACCAACTTCAACGCGGGCTCGACCGTCACCTTCCCCATGTTCGTCTGGGGTTCGGCCCAGCGCGGCACGCCCGTCCAGATCAACGTCATCGGTACGGCCATGTTCCTCGTCGCCGTGCTGCTGGTCCTGGCCTCCATGGTCATCAGCAATCGCCGCAACAGACAAAAGGCATAGGCCGTGAACCGGACCAAGGCACTGTCGGACGCCCAGCCGGTCCCGTACTGGCTGGACGACCCCGAAAAGCCCCGCCCCGAACCCGCGCTCACCGGCGCCGAGACCTGTGACCTGCTGGTCGTCGGCGGCGGCTACAGCGGACTGTGGACCGCGCTGAACGCCAAGGAGCGCGACCCGCGACGGGACGTCGTCCTGCTGGAGGGCCGCGAGGTGGGCTGGGCCGCCTCCGGCCGCAACGGCGGCTTCTGCGCCGCCTCCCTCACCCACGGTCTGGCCAACGGACTGACCCGCTGGCCCCGGGAGATCCACCGGCTCCAGGAGCTGGGCGCCCGCAACCTCGACGAGATCGAGAAGGCGGTCGCCCGGCACGACCTGGACTGCGACTTCGAGCGCACCGGTGAGATCGACGTGGCGACCGAGCCGTACCAGGCGAGGGAACTGCGCGACTGGTACGAGGAGATGCGGCGCCAGGGCCTCGCCGACGGCGTCGACCTCCTGGACGCCGAAGCGGTGCGGGAACAAGTCGACTCACCGACATTCGAGGCGGGCCTGTGGGACCGCCGGGGCGTGGCCATGCTCCACCCCGCCAAGCTCGCCTGGGGCCTGAAGCGGGCCTGCCTGCGCCTCGGCGTCCGCCTCTACGAGCACACCCCCGCGCTCGATCTGAAGCCCTACGGCGCCGGCATGGCCGTACGCACTCCCTACGGCTCGGTCCGTGCCCGCAAGGTGGCGCTCGGCACCAACATCTTCCCGAGCCTGGTCAGACGCGTCCGGGCGTACACCGTGCCGGTCTACGACTACGCGCTGATGACCGAGCCGCTGACCGCCGGGCAACGGGAGGCGATCGGCTGGCGCAACCGCCAGGGCTTCGGGGACAGCGCCAACCAGTTCCACTACTTCCGGCTGTCCGCCGACCACCGGATCCTGTGGGGCGGTTACGACGCCGTGTACCCCTACGGCGGCCGGGTGCGGGCCGAGTACGACGACCGACCGGAGACGTACGCCAAGCTCGCCGAGCACTTCTTCACCTGCTTCCCGCAACTGGAGGACGTCCGCTTCACGCACGCCTGGGGCGGCGCGATCGACACCTGCTCGCGCTTCTCGGCGTTCTTCGGCACCGCCCACCACGGCAAGGTGGCGTACGCGGCCGGGTACACGGGCCTGGGTGTGGGCGCGACCCGTTTCGGCGCCGACGTGATGCTCGACCTGCTGGCGGGGGAGCGCACCGAGCGGACCTCGCTGGAGATGGTCCGCAGGAAGCCGCTGCCCTTCCCGCCGGAGCCCTTCGCCTGGACCGGCATCGCGCTCACCAAGTGGTCGCTGGCCCGGGCGGACGCTCATGGCGGCCGGCGCAACCTGTGGCTGCGGACCATGGACCGGCTCGGGCTCGGCTTCGACAGCTGACGACCGCGCCCCTGGTGTGATCCGGTTCACTCGGACGGGGTGCCGGAACCCGCGTAATGCCTGCCGGGAGACCTCCCTCTCCTTCGTGACGCGACCCGCGTCCGAACACAAAGGGAGGTCCCCTCATGACTGGGGCGAAGACGGCTGTGGAGTGGCTGGCATCCGTCGCACCGGATCCAGAGGCCTGCCGCTGGGAGTGGGAGCGCAACCCCCTCGGGGTCGCGCTGCTGCCCGCGGGCAAGGCCTGGGACGTACTGATCCTGCGGGCCGAGCTCGGCTACCCGACGCTCGACGTCCTCACCCGCATCCTCGACCGGCCCGGCCCGGTGCTGGTCGACTTCGGTGACGCCCGGATGGGCTTCTTCGTGCCGCCGGGCACCGCGGCCCGCTGGGTCGGCACGGGTATCCGTACGGCCGGCGCCGGCACCTGGATCGTGGTGCCGTACCCGGGCCGGGTGGCCGGTGGCGGGGTCCGCTGGCTGGTGCCTCCGGACGGCTCCGGCACCCTCACCGACCCGGCACTGCTGGAACTGGCGATGCACGAGGCGGCGGCGGGCCTGGCCACGGAGGACTAGGAACCGCCCCCGGCGGATCACCGGATCACGTCGGCCGCCCGTGCGGCCGACGCGGAGCGGGTCCTCGAAGGTCCCGTGGGCGGCTACCTCTGCGGCCGGCCGGGCGTCCCCCGCCCGAGGAACAGCCACAGCGACGAGAGCAGCACCGCACACAGACACCAACTGGCCACCACGTCCAGCGGCCAGTGGTAGCCGCGGCGGACCAGACCGAAGGACACGCCCAGGACGAGGGCGGCACACAGGGCGAGGAGCAGACGGCGGGCTGCCGTCGAGCGGAGCCAGGGGAGCAGCAGCAGAGTCGCGCCGCCGTAGGCGACGGCGGCCGTGGCGGTGTGCCCTGAGGGGTAGTAGCCGGTGGCGGGCGGCACGACAGGGGTGCCGGGACGGTCGGTGAGCTCCTTGAGGGGGACGACCAGCGCCGGGACCAGAACCATCAGGAGGGCCGCCGCGAGGGGCGCGACCCACCATCGGTCTGTACCCATACGGCGGGAGCGCCAGGCCGTGTACACCAGGGCCACCGCCAGGACCGGGACCGCGACCTGGATGTTGCCGAGGTCGGCGAGGAGTTCGGAGGCCCGGTCCGGATGGACCAGGGCACGGCTGAGGCCCTCGTCCACGCGCAGCAGCGGGCCGTCGGCCACGACCTGCCAGGTGATCAGCGCGAAGAGGAGGGCCGGAAGCCCGAGAAGGAAGAAGAGGGAGGTCGGCCGCCCCGGAACAGGGGGGGTGGTTCCGGGGCGGCCGAACGGATCGGATGGTCGCGCGCCCCGGGGGGTTTGGGGCGGGCGACTGTCCGATCGGTGAGGAGATCCGGAGCCGGAGGCTCCGTTTGTGTGCGCGAGGGCACGACCAGATCGAAGCTGGGGAGGCCCCGACCTGAGATCGCCCGCGGTTTCCCGCGGACGGGGTGTATCTCTCATCTGGATAGAACCTACGACAGGCGATGGGCACAGGACAGGCGGAATCGAATCCTCCCATCCACCTCGCACACCTTCTTCACACGCTCTGCCTCTCGCCGCCGCAGCACCGGAATTTCGTGCGAAGTGTGGGGCTGGGGCGGGTGGGACGGAAGGGGAGACTCCGCATCCGACCTGCGGTGTTTCCCCTGGGGCCCCGATGCGGGCGAGGCCGGCTCAGATCCGGGCGAAGGCCTGCTCGATGATGTCGAGGCCCTCGTTCAGCAGGTCCTCGCCGATGACGAGCGGCGGCAGGAAGCGCAGCACGTTGCCGTAGGTGCCACAGGTCAGGACCAGCAGCCCCTCGGCGTGGCAGGCCTTGGCGAGCGCGGCGGTCGCCTCCGGGTTCGGCTCCTTGCCGGCGCGGTCCCTGACCAGCTCGATGGCGATCATCGCGCCACGGCCCCGGATGTCACCGATGATGTCGAACTTCTCGGCCATGGCGGTCAGGCGGGCCTTCATCGTGGCCTCGATCGCCTTCGCCCTCGTGTTGAGGTCCAGCTCCTTCATCGTCTCGATCGAGCCGAGCGCACCCGCGCAGGCGACCGGGTTGCCGCCGTAGGTGCCGCCCAGGCCGCCCGCGTGCGCGGCGTCCATGATCTCGGCGCGGCCGGTCACGGCGGCGAGCGGCAGACCGCCCGCGATGCCCTTGGCCGTGGTGATCAGGTCCGGGACGATGCCCTCGTCCTCGCACGCGAACCACTGGCCGGTGCGGCAGAAACCGGACTGGATCTCGTCGGCGACGAAGACGATGCCGTGGTCCGAGGCGAACTGCCTGAGTGCGGGCAGGAAGCCCTTCGCCGGCTCGATGAAGCCGCCCTCGCCGAGCACCGGCTCGATGATGATCGCGGCCACGTTCTCGGGGCCGACCTGCTTGGTGATCTGGTCGACGGCCTGCGCGGCGGCCTCCGGCCCCGCGTTGTCCGGACCGGTCGGCCAGCGGTAGCCGTACGCCATCGGCATCCGGTAGACCTCGGGCGCGAACGGACCGAAGCCGTGCTTGTACGGCATGTTCTTCGCCGTCAGCGCCATCGTGAGGTTGGTGCGCCCGTGGTAGCCGTGGTCGAAGACGACGACCGCCTGGCGCTTCGTGTACGCGCGGGCGATCTTCACGGCGTTCTCCACGGCCTCGGCACCGCTGTTGAACAGGGCCGACTTCTTGGCGTGGTCACCCGGGGTCAGCTCCGCGAGCGCCTCGGCGACCTCCACATAGCCCTCGTACGGCGTGACCATGAAACAGGTGTGGGTGAAGTCGGCGAGCTGCGCCGAGGCCCGGCGTACGACGGCCTCGGCGGAGGCGCCGACGGAGGTCACGGCGATGCCGGAGCCGAAGTCGATCAGACGGTTGCCGTCGACGTCCTCGATGATGCCGCCGCCCGCGCGCGCGGTGAACACCGGCAGCACGGACCCCACGCCCTGCGCGACCGAGGCGAGACGGCGGGCCTGGAGTTCCTGCGACTTCGGGCCGGGGATGGCGGTGACGACGCGGCGCTCCTGCGGAACTGCGGTCATGAGGGGCTCCTGGGGTTCTGCGGGCACGTACCTTCTTCTCTCGCAGGCTAGGGCCGACCCCGGAAGGCGGGCATGCTCCATGTGGGCGTTGTCGGCGACGGCGATTGTCCGCGGTGGACATGGCGGTGAACACGCGGTGGACAGGGCGGACAGAAGCGGGCCCGGCCGCGTAAGCGGTGAACTCCCCGGGCGGGAGCGTTAGATTGACCGCTGATGGTGGACGGAACGGCTGGTCAAGGGGCGAGGGCGATGGACAGCGACGGGACGCGGGACACCCGGGGTACGCATGCGAACCCTGTGCCACGTCCGGCAGGGCCCCCACGGATGCCGGAGACGCCCCCGCGGCCGGCCACCGCGCCCGGAACACCGCCGATGCCGGACGGGTCCGCCTTCCTCACCTGGCTGCGCACGCCCCGGCCGGAGGCCGCCCCGGGCGTGTGGCGGTTCGGGCACACGGCCCGGCCCGACGAGGAGCCCGAGCAGATCCCGACCCGGCAGCTGCTCAGCGGGGCGGTGATCGCCTTCCTGGTGGGCTGGCTGGTCTGGTCGCTGCTGTGGAACGGCTACCTCGGCGGCTGGTGGGTGCTGCCCCTGGAACTCTTCACCCCGGACTCCTGGCGGCACAGCGACGACCGCGTCGGCAACGCGATCCTCTGGTACAGCTACTACACGCTGATCGCCCTGACGATCATGCTCGTCGTCGGCCGGCTCGGCCGCTGGGGCGAGATCTGGCGCCGCTTCGGCCCGCCCGCCTGGAACCGGGCGGCACCGGCCGCCGAGCGCCCCGTGACACCGGAGCAGGACCCCGTCCAGTGGCCCGAGCTGCGGATGGCCGGAGCCGTCGACGCCGCCGAGCGGCTGGCCGCCGAGGCCCGGGCCGGGCTGATGCGGGACGTCGACCACGCCCGGATCACCCGCGCCTGGCAGGGCGTCCGCAGCGGCCGGCACAGCCTGGCCACCTTCACCGGCACCGTCCTGAACGAGGGCGCCGCCGCCTGTCTGCACCCCTCCGGCGCCCGCGACCTGCCGACCCGGCTCGCCCGCCACGATCTCGTGACCGGCCAGGTGCGCCTGGGCACCACGGCCGACGACGCCCGCAACCCGTACGCCTACCGCGGCACCGGTCTCGGACTCGGCCCCGACCTGCTCGGCACCTCCTTGCTCGCGGTCGGACCGGCCGGCTCCGGCAAGACCGGCACGGTGGTCCGGCCGCTCGCCGAGTCGCTGTGCCTGCACGCCCTCGCCGGCCGCGCCGCCGTCGTCGTGGTCGGCGCCGCGGGCGCGGGGCTCGGCCCGACCGACGCCTACGACGTCGTCGTACGCATCGGGAATCCGGAATCCGTCTACGACCTCGACCTGTACGGCGGGACGAGCGATCCGGACGAGGCGGCGGCCGTGCTCGCCGAGGCGCTCGTCGGGGACCTCGCCGAGCCCCACCAGGGCGGCGACACCCGCCGGTCCACCACCGTCCTCGCCCAGCTGCTCGGGCCGTTCCGGACGGTCCACGGCCGCTTCCCCTCCGTACCGGAGCTGCGGCAGCTGCTGGACGGCGCGCCGGGGCCGCTGGCCGCGCTGCGCACGGGGCTCCAGGAGGCCGGGCACGAGTCGCTGCTGCGGGAACTGGACGCGCGGGAACGGCAGATGGGGCATCCGGGGGACGTCGGGGGCGTGCTCGCGGATCGTGTCGCGCTGCTCGACCGGCCCGCCTTCGCCGGCTTCTTCGACACCTCCGGGCAGTCGCGGCCGTTCTCGCTGAAGGCGCTGGACCATCCCGTGCGGGTGCGGATCGACCTGCCGCAGCGCGGGCACGCCGACGCCTCGCGGATGCTGGCGCGCCTGGTGCTCGCCCAGTTCACGGCGAGTGTCGCGGTGCGCGAGGACCGGTCGCTGTTCGCCTGCCTGGTCCTCGACGACGCCACCGGCGTGGTGACCCCGGAGGCCGTGCGGGGCATCCAGCGGCTGCGGTCGGGCAACGCCGGGGTCGTCCTGACGCTGCGCACCCTGGACGACGTACCGAGGCCGCTGCGCGGGCCGCTGCTGGGCGCCATCGGGTGCCGGATGGCGCTGTCCGGGCTCACGCCGTGGGACGGGCAGGACTTCGCCGAGGTGTGGGGCAAGGAGTGGATCGAGGCACGGGACGTCACCGACCGGCAGATCATCGCCGAGACCCCGGCCGGCAAGGCGCTGCACGCGGTGCGCCGGGTGATCACCGGGAAGGCGCCGACCGCGCGGGCGGTGACCGTACGGCAGGTCGAGCGGGAGCGGTGGTCGCCGTCCGAGCTGGCGCACGGGGTGCCGCCGGGGCACGCGGTGCTCTCGCTGACCACGGTGAAGGGGGACCACGCGCCGCCGCTGCTGGTGGATCTGCGGGGTTGAGCGGTGCGGGGTGACCGTACAGTGAGGCAGAATCGTCACAGGCCGTTCATACGTGGCGGCCAAAAGTGCACAAGGATCACGACGGTCTCACCTCCCGCGGTCACTCCTCCCTGAAGGCCTCATGCCCCCCACGCTCGCCTCGCTCGTCCACCACTCCGCGCTGAAGCTGACCGTGCGGGCGGGGGAGGACCGCCTGGACGTGCCGGTCCGCTGGGCGCACGTCAGCGAGCTCGCCGACCCCGTCCCCTACATGGAGGGCGGGGAACTGCTGCTGATCACCGCCCTCAAGCTGGACGCCGAGGACCCGGACGTGATGGCCCGGTACGTCAAGCGTCTGGTCGGGGCCGGGGTGGTCGGGCTCGGCTTCGCCGTCGGCGTCAACTACGACGAGATCCCGGCCGCCCTCGTGGCGGCGGCCGAGCAGGAGGGGCTGCCCCTGCTGGAGGTGCCGCGGCGCACACCCTTCCTCGCGATCAGCAAGGCCGTGTCGGCGGCGATCGCGGCCGACCAGTACCGGTCGGTGACGGCGGGCTTCGCCGCCCAGCGCGAGCTGACCAGGCAGGCGCTCACCGACGGCCCGGAGGGTCTGCTGAGCGCCCTCGCGGGCCAGGTCGACGGATGGGCGGCGCTCTACGACGCGTCCGGCGCCGTCGTCGCCACGGCGCCGGAGTGGGCGGGGCGGCGGGCCGCCCGGCTGACGGCGGACGTCGAACGGCTGCGGGAGCGGCCCGCGCCCGCCTCCTCGGTCGTGGGGGACCCGGACCACGAGGACCGCGTCGAGCTGCACTCCCTGGGCACGGGCCGGCGCGCCCGGGCTGCCCTGGCGGTGGGGACGGCGGCGGCACTCGGGACGGCCGAGCGGTACGCCGTGCACTCGGCCATCGCGCTGCTGACCCTGACCACCGAACGCTCCCGGTCCCTGCACGCGGCCGAGCAGCGGGTCGGGGCGGCGGTGCTGCGCATGCTGCTCGCCGGGGAGCCGGACCACGCGCGGGCGGTGGCCGGTGACCTGTACGGGGAGCTGCTGGACGCGCCGTTCCGGATGATCGTCGCCGAGGCGGGCTCCTCGGCATCGGCGGCGCGGGTCCGGGCCGAGGGACACACGGACGCGCCGCCCACCCGGTCGACCGCGGCGACGCTCGCCGCCGCGGACCCGGCCGGTGATCCGCTCGCCGCGCTCACCGAGGTCATGGAGTCGGCGGCGGCGCGGGCCGGGGAAGCCGTGCTGGTCGTCCCGGAGAACGGGGGCGGCGCGAGCGAACGGCTGGTGGTGCTCGCGGCGGACGGCGGGGCCGCGGTGAGCGCGTGCGGGGAGTACGCCCAGGCGCTGGAGGCCGCGCGGGCCGGGACGGAGGAGCGCGCGGCGGGCGAGGACGAGGACGAACTCGTCGTCGGACTGTCGGCACCGGCCGGGCCGATCGCCGCGGCGGCCGCCTACAAACAGGCCGAGCAGGCGCTGTCGGTGGCCCGGCGCAGGGGGCGGGTGTGCGTCGAGCACGAGCAGATGGCGGCCGGGTCCGTGCTGCCGCTGCTGGCCGACGACGCGGTGAAGGCCTTCGCGGACGGGCTGCTGCGGCCCCTGTACGAGCACGACGCGCGCGGCCGGGGCGACCTGATCGCCTCCCTGCGGGCCTGGCTGTCCCGGCACGGGCAGTGGGACACGGCGGCCGCGGATCTGGGGGTGCACCGGCACACGCTGCGCTACCGGATGCGGCGGGTGGAGGAGATCCTGGGGCGGTCGCTGGACGATGCGGATGTGCGGATGGAGCTGTGGCTGGCGTTGAAGGCTACGTCGGCGGAGTGACGTCGGCGGAGTAGCGGGCCTGTGTCGGTGTGGCCGCCGGGGTGTTTTCGCCCCTGCCGCCCCTACCCGTCCCATCCCTGGGGGCTGCGCCCCCAGACCCCGCTGTCGGCCCTTAAGGGGCCTCGTCCTCAAACGCCGGACGGGCTGAAATGGACGCGCCGGAGTGGTATTCGCGCCCACTGCTCCACCTCGGACAAATATGCCTCGCCCGCCCCACCCCTACCGTGGACCCATGACTTCCACCCACGCCTTCTGGCTCGCCGGCCGCCAGGCCACCGGCGAGGACACCTTCGACGTCACCTCCCCGTGGGACGGCCGCCTCGTCGGCAGGGTCGCCGTGCCGACGGACGGGCAGATCGAGGAGGCGGTGGCCGCCGCGTACGCCGTGCGGGAGGACTTCGCGGCGACACCGGCCCATGTGCGCGCCGCCGCCCTCGACCATGTGAGCCGGCGGCTCGTCGAGCGCACCGAGGAGATCGCGCGGCTGATCTCCGCCGAGAACGGCAAGCCGGTCAAGTGGGCGCGGGGTGAGGTCGGCCGCGCGGTCTCGGTGTTCCGGTTCGCGGCCGAGGAGGCCCGGCGGTTCAACGGCGGCGAGGCCCAGCGGCTCGACACCGACGCGGGCGGCCAGGGCCGCCTCGCCCTGACCCGGCGGTTCCCGAAGGGTGCCGTCCTCGGCATCGCGCCCTTCAACTTCCCCCTCAACCTGTGCGCCCACAAGATCGCCCCGGCGATCGCGGCCGGCGCGCCGATCATCCTGAAGCCCGCCCCGGCCACCCCGCTCTCCGGCCTCGTCATCGGTGAGCTGCTCGCCGAGACCGAGCTGCCGGCCGGTGCCTGGAGCATCCTGCCCGTCCCGAACGACCGGATGCCCGCCCTCGTCCAGGACGAGCGGCTGCCCGTGATCTCCTTCACCGGTTCCGAGAAGGTCGGCTACGCGATCATGGACTCGGTGCCGCGCAAGCACTGCACGCTGGAGCTGGGCGGCAACGGCGCGGCCGTCGTCCTCGGGGACTACGCGAGCGACGAGGACCTCGACTGGGCCGCCACCCGCATCGCCACCTTCTCCAACTACCAGGGCGGGCAGTCCTGCATCTCGGTGCAGCGGGTCATCGCCGACGCGTCGGTGTACGACCGGCTCCTGCCCCGGATCGTCGCCGCCGTCGAGGCCCAGGTCACCGGTGATCCGGGTGACGACGCGACCGATGTGGGCCCGCTGGTCAGTGAGGACGCGGCCCGGCGCGTCGAGGCGTGGGTGCAGGAAGCGGTCGAGGCGGGCGCGAGCCTGCTGACCGGCGGCAAGCGCGACGGCGCCTCCTACGCGCCGACCGTCCTCACCGACGTGCCGGCGGACACCACCCTCTCCTGCGAGGAGGTCTTCGGGCCCGTCCTCACCGTGCAGAAGGCGGACGGGGAGGCGGCGGCCTTCGCGGCCGTCAACGCCTCCAAGTACGGCCTCCAGGCAGGGGTGTTCACCCACGACCTGCAGGCCGCCTTCCGTGCCCACCGCGCTCTCGAGGTCGGCGGTGTCGTCATCGGCGACGTGCCCTCCTACCGCGCCGACCAGATGCCCTACGGCGGCGTCAAGCAGTCCGGGGTCGGCCGGGAAGGCGTGAAGTTCGCGATGGACGACTACACGTACGAGCGGGTGCTGGTCCTCACCGGACTCGCCCTCTAGGCCGATCCGGTGCGCTCCGGGCCGATCCGGCGTGCACCCCCCTAGCTAATGGGAACCATTTTCAGATAGGGTCCCCGAAGGGGTCCGGCACCGATGCCTTCCGGTGCCGGGCCCCTTCCTTGCGTCGGCCTCGTCCGGACCCTCAACCGGAGAAGCCGACGTGCGCGAGCCGCAGCGGGCCGCGCAGTCCGACGCGCAGATCGCGCACACCCTCGACGGTCAGAGTGGCGCCGAGCGCGGTGTAGTCGTACGGGCCGCCGGACCCGCTCGCCGTCAGTTCCGCGAGCACCGGGCCGCCGTCGACCGACAGCTCGACCGTGCCCTCGCCCGCCACGGTCACCGTCACCTCGGCAGCGCCGGTCCCGAAGTCGCAGGCACGGTAGAGCAGTTCACCGGCCAGACCCGGAACCGCCGTCACCGCGTCGCCCTCCGTCTTCGTCCGGTCGACGATCTCGATGCCGCTCTGCTCGTCGAAGTCGGCCGCGTCCAGACCCCGTGCAAGGACGGCACGCGGCGCGCCGGGCTCGCCGTCGAGCGACATGGTCGTCCGTAGGCGGACGTCCTCGCTGGAGGCGCCGGCCAGGATGTCGTACGGGCCCGGTTCCAGACGCCAGTCGCCCCGGGCCACGTCCCAGAACTCCAGGGCGTGCAACGGGACCTCGAAGGCCAGCTCCGCCCGGGCGCCGGGCGCCAGCGCGACCCGGCGGTGGGCCAGCAGCTGCCGGCGCGGACGCGGGAGCGCCGGGTCCGCGGCGCGGGCGTAGACCTGGGCGACCTCGTCGGCCTCCCGGTCCCCGGTGTTCGTGACCGTGAAGGACACGTGGAGCGTGCCGTCCTCGACGCGGGTCGCGAGGTCGCCGTAGGAGAAGGACGCGTACGACAGCCCGTGCCCGAAGGGGAACAGCGGGGTGCCCTCGAAGTACAGGTAGGTCTGGCGGCCGCCGATCACGTCGTAGTCGAGGAGGTCGGGCAGGTCGGCGTCGTCGGCGTACCAGGTCTGCGGGAGGCGGCCGGCGGGGGAGACGTCGCCGGCCAGGACGCGGGCGAGGGCGGTGCCGGCCGCCTGGCCGCCGTGGGCCGTCCACAGCACCGCGGGCAGCGCCGTGGTGTCGACCGCGTACGGGTACGCCGAGACCAGCGCGAGGACGGTGTTCGGGTTGGCCGCGCGCGCCGCGCGCAGCAGGCGCTCCTGGTGTGCGGGCAGCCGCAGCGTAGTGCGGTCCTCGGTCTCGCGGCCGTGGATGTGCGGGTCGTTGCCCGCGACCACCAGGACCACGTCGGCCTCGGCAGTGACCCTGGTCACTGCGTCCTCGCCGCGTTCGACGACGATGAGCTCGAACGTTTCCGGATTCTCGTCGGCAACCTTTACTCCGTCGGCGGAGACAGAGACGTGGCGACCCGTACCGACATGCCTGAGGAGGTGTCCGTCACCGTGCGGTTCCAGACGGAACGTCTCCTGGACGACCCAGCCCCCCGGCTGGTCGGCGGAGGCGCGGAGGAAGCCGTCCTCGGCGACCGAGAGATAGCGGCCGTCGGGTGCGCGCAGCGTCAGGGTGCCCTCGCCCCAGTCGATCAGCGCGAACTCGGTGCCGGCCGGGTCGGTGGTGAGCGGGGGCAGGTCGGTGCGGCCCGCGAGCAGCGCCGGGTCCAGGGCGCCCTCGGCACCGCGCGCCTCGTCGGCGGCGCCGTCCGCGGCGGGCACATGCAGGAACGTGCCTTCACCGGTCCTGAGCAGGACCCGGTCCACACCCTCCGCGAACTCCACCCGCTCGGCGCCGAACCGCTCGTACAGCCCCTCCAGCGGGGTCGAGCGGTGGATGAGGGTGCCGCTGTACCAGTCGAGCTTGCACTCGTCGGCGAGCAGACCGACCACCGCGATCCGGGAATCCCGCGCGAGGGGCAGCGTCCCGTCGTTCTTGAGCAGGACGATCGCCTGCTCGGCGGCCTCCCGGGCGAGCTCGCGGTGCGCCGGGGTGTCGAAGTCCTTGGCGTCGGCGTGCGGGTCGTGGTCCGGGTCGAACTCGCCGAGCCGGAAGCGGACCGAGAGCTGGCGCCGGACGGCCGTGTCGATGTCGGCCTCGGTCAGCAGGCCCCGCTCGTGGGCCCTCTTGAGGCGCCCGATCATCTGCGAGCTGTCCGTGCCGTGGTCGGTGAAGCTGTCGACGCCGGCCCGGAGGGAGGCCGCGGTGGCCTCCTCGTGGGTGTCGAAGTAGTGCTCGTGGTCGACCAGGTTGCTGGGCGCGCCCGCGTCCGAGCAGACCAGCAGCTCCTCCTCGGTCCAGGCGCGCAGGTGCTCGCGCAGATACGGCGAGACATGGTTCGGACGGCCGTTGACCAGGTTGTACGCCGGCATCACTCCGGCCACCGCGCCCGCCTCGACGGTCTCGCGGAAGGCCCGCATGTCGTACTCGTGCAGCACGCGCGGGCGGACCGAGCTGGACGAGGTGGCCCGGTCCGTCTCGTTGTTGTGCGCCAGCCAGTGCTTGAGCACCGGGGCCGTGCGCCAGTACGTCGGGTGGTCGCCGCGCAGTCCCCGCGTGTACGCGGTGGCGATGGCCGAGGTGAGTTTCGGGTCCTCCGAGTAGCCCTCCTCGTTGCGGCCCCACAGCGGGTGCCTCAGGAGGTTGACGGTGGGCGCCCAGACGTTCAGGCCCACGCGGTCGTCGTGGGCGCGCAGCGCCCGGACCTCCTTGGACACCGCCTCGCCGACCCGTCGTACGAGATCCGTGTTCCAGGTCGCGCCCAGGCCCACGGCCTGCGGGAACACGGTGGCCGGGCCCATCCAGGCGACGCCGTGCAGGGCCTCCTGGCCGGTGCGGAAGGCGTCGACGCCGAGACGGTCGACGGCGGGGGCGAACTGGTGCAGGAAGGCGGTCTTCTCGTCGAGGGTCAGCCGCGACAGCAGATCGTCGATGCGCTTCGCGAACGGCAGGCTCGGATCGCGGAAAGGCGGCGTGGGCGGCGTGTGTGCGGTCACGTGGGGTTCCCTTTGCTGTGGAGCGGCGACGCGCTTTCGAAGCGCTTCGATGCTGATTCGATGCGGGGGTGGGTGTCAAGAGACCCCCGGGCAACAAGTCCGACTCCTGACCGTTATTTCAAGGGAGTCACGAGACGGATCGGCGGGGCCATGGCTCCGAGGAATCTTGGATACGACCCTTGTGCACCCCTGGGTGTTCACTTAACCTCACAGCAACATCGAAGCGCTTCGACTACCGGAACCCAGTGCCTGGTCGAAGGAACGCTTCAGCTCAGCCAGTTCCACTCAAGACACCGCAGCCGACGGCTCCACCGCCGGGTGTCCTGGTGCGCCATGAAGGGTTGACGCAATGACGCCGAACGCCGCCGCCTCCTCTGGTCCTTCCGGACCCAGCCGGAGAAGCTTCCTCGCCTCCACCGCGGTCGCCACCGCGGCGGTCGCGGGCGGGATGCCACTGCTCGCCGCCTGCGGCGGCTCGGAGAGCGGCTCGCGCGAGGGCACCACGTCGGGCAAGGACGCGAAGAAGCTGCTGCCGGCCTTCGTCGCCAGCAACGTGGTGACCCCGGACCTCCCCTCGAAGAACGGCTCACCCCTCGGCTTCACCAGCAAGCTCGACCTCGCGGACCTGAAGACCTCGGTCCCCAAGAAGCTGGGCAAGGGCGGCAAGGTCACGATCATGTCGCCGTTCTGGGGCTCCCCGCCCAAGGGGAACAACCCCTACTACCAGGGGATGAACAGCCTGATAGGCGTCGACGTCGTCTGGCAGAACCAGGACGGCAACACCTACGACCAGAAGCTCGGCGCGGTCCTCGCCTCCAGTGACATCCCGGACGTGGTGGTCGTCCCGAGCTGGAACATGAGCGGCCGGATACCCACCGCCCTCATCAACAAGTTCGCCGACCTCGGCCCCTACCTGTCGGGCGACGCGGTCAAGGAGTACCCGAACCTCGCCGCCATCCCGACCGACGCCTGGCAGCGCTGCATCATCGGCGGCAAGCTGCGCGCCCTGCCGCAGCCCTCCCCGCCCATCACCGGCATCGTGCCCCTCTACCGCAAGGACATCTTCGACAAGGAGGGCTACGAAGTCCCGCGCTCCACCGACGAGTTCATGGCCCTCGCCAAGGAGATCACCAACGCCAAGGCGCGGCGGTGGGCCTGCCTGGACATGAAGTGGACCGCCTTCCAGATGTTCAGCGTGTTCTCCGGCAGCGAGAAGCCGCTGTGGTGGAACCACCAGGACGGCAAGATGGTCTGCCGCGTCGAGACCGAGGAGTACCTCGAAGCGCTGGAGTGGGCCCGCAAGCTCTTCGCCGCAGGCGTCGTGCACCCCGACTCCATGATGGGCAAGAACGCCCCCGACCCGGGCCCCAAGTTCGCCGCCGGCGAGTTCCTGATCTACCCCAACAACATCACCCAGTGGTGGAGCCGCACCGCCGAACAGGCCACCCAGAACCCGGAGTTCAAGATCTGGGGCATGGACGTCTACAACCACGACGGCGGCGACCCGACGGTCTGGGCCGAACAGCCGGCCGGCATCTTCGCCTACGTCAACAAGAGCGCCTCGGAGTCCGTCATCCGTGACGTGCTGGCCGCCGCCAACGTCACCGCCGCGCCGTACGGCACCAAGGAATACATGATGACCAACTACGGCGTGGAGGGCACCCACTACACCGTCAAGGACGGCGTGCCCGTCAAGACCGACGCGGGCAACAACCAGGTCATGAACGCCTACGTCATGCTCGCGAGCCCTGCTGCCACCCTCGCCCACCCCGACTTCCCCGACGTCGCCAAGGCGCAGGTGGAGTGGTACCAGCGGATGGGCTCCTTCACCAAGAAGTCCAGCTTCTACGGCCAGATGATCACCGAGCCGACCCGCTACACCAACCTCGGCAACGACTTCGAGCAGCTCGAGGACGACATCACCCGCGGCCGCAAGAAGATCAGCGACATGCAGCAGGCCGTCTCCACCTGGAAGCGCCAGGGCGGCGACAAGCTGCGCGACTGGTACCAGAAGCTCCTCGACGAAAACGGCTCGGCGGCGAGCTGACCAGGCACTGAGGCAAGGAGAACAACCGTGTCCCACAGCACGGTGCCTCGCAGCAGGGCCGAGGCAGACGACAGCGCGCAGAAGACTCCGGCGGCGTCCGGCAAAGCTGCCGGAACCCCGCGGGAGAAGAAGGACGGGAAGCTGAGTCTGCGGCTCAGATTCAGACGCGACCGCGTCCTGATCCTGATGACGCTGCCCGCCGTCCTGCTCTTGCTGGTCTTCAACTACCTGCCGATCCTCGGCAACATCGTCGCCTTCCAGGACTACGACCCCTACGTCAGCAGCAACGGCATCGTCGCCATGCTGAACAGCCCCTGGGTCGGCGTCGAGAACTTCCAGCGGATGTTCGAGGACCCGGACTTCTGGAACGCGGTCCAGAACACCCTGGTGCTGTTCTTCCTGCAACTCCTGCTGTTCTTCCCGATCCCGATCGGGCTCGCGCTGCTCATCAACAGTGTGGTCAGGCCACGGGTGCGGGCGATCTCCCAGGCGATCCTCTACCTCCCGCACTTCTTCTCCTGGGTGCTGGTCATCGCCGTCTTCCAGCAGCTCTTCGGCGGCGCGGGCATCCTGTCGCAGCTGCTGCGCGACCACGGGTACGACGGGCTGTCCATCATGACCGACCCGTCCACCTTCAAGTACCTGGTGACGGCGGAGGGCATCTGGAAGGACGCCGGCTGGGGGATCATCGTCTTCCTCGCGGCCCTGTCCTCGGTCAGCCCCGACCTGTACGAGGCGGCGGCGATGGACGGGGCCGGACGCTGGCGCCGGATCTGGCATGTGACGCTGCCCGCGCTGCGCCCGGTGATCGCACTGCTGCTGGTGCTGCGCGTGGGTGACGCGCTGACGGTCGGATTCGAACAGATCCTGCTCCAACGCGATGCCGTCGGACCAGGGGCCGCGGAGGTCCTCGACACCTTCGTGTGGTGGAACGGCGTGCGCAACCAGGACTTCGGCTACGCGGCCGCCGCCGGTCTCGTCAAGGGCGTGGTCAGTCTCGGACTGGTCCTCGCCGCGAACAAGGTGGCCCATCTCATGGGCGAGCAGGGGGTGTACAAGAAGTGACCGCCGTCATCGACAAGCCGCCCGTACCCCAGCGGTCCCGGTGGGCCGCCCCGCCCCGCCCGACATGGGAGGAGGAGCCCAGCAAGGCCGGTGTCGCCGGCAAGGGCCTCGTCCTGGCCCTGGCCTGCTTCGCGATCCTCTTCCCGCTGTGGATCGTGGTCGTCACCAGCCTGTCCTCCCGCAAGACCATCGACGAGGCGGGCGGACTGGTGATGATCCCCAAGGGCATCACGTTCATCGCCTACAAGGAACTGCTGAGCGGCGGCCAGGTCACCCGGGCCACGATCGTCAGCGTCCTGGTCACCCTCGTCGGCACGCTGTTCTCGATGGCCGTGTCGGTGCTGTGCGCCTACGGCCTCTCGCGCATCGGATCGCTCGGACACCGCTGGCTGCTGATGCTGCTGCTGGCGACGATGTTCTTCAGCGCGGGGCTGATTCCCACGTATCTGCTGGTGCAGTCGCTGGGCCTGACCGACAGCTATCTCGCGCTGATCCTGCCGAGCGCGATCAGCGTCTTCAACATCCTGGTGCTGCGCGGGTTCTTCATGGGGATCTCGCAGGAACTCACCGACAGCGCGCGGATCGACGGCGCCGGTGACTTCCGGATCCTGTGGCAGATCGTCATGCCGCTCTCGCGTGCCGTGCTCGCGGTGATCACGCTGTTCTACGCCGTCGGGTACTGGAGCGCCTGGTTCAACGCGTCCCTGTATCTCAACGACCAGGACATGATGCCGCTCCAGAACGTCATGATCCAGCTGGTGCAGAAGCAGGAGGCACCGGTGGGGCTGGGGCAGGCGATCAAGACCGGGCAGTTGTCGGGGCTGGCGGTGCAGATGGCCGTCATGGTGATGGCTCTGCTGCCGGTGGCGGTTCTCTCGCCGTTCGTCCAGCGGCACTTCAAGAAGGGCATGCTCACGGGTGCGGTGAAGGGCTGACCCCTCGCCTTCCCGGCGGGGCGCTTCGACCGGTCGGCGGCTGAACGTTGTTTCGTGGCTGGGCGCGCAGTTCCCCGCGCCCCTGAGTTGGACATCTCCCCCCATTCTCATACAGCGAGGTATGTGTCATGCGCGCGTCCGGTCCGAGTCGTCGTGCGGTTCTTGGTGGGGCTGCGGTTGCTGCCGCGGTCACCGTGATTCCCGCGGTACAGGGGCATGCCTATGGCGCCCCAGCCGCCGCCCCTTCCTACCGCTGGCGTGATGTCGTCATCGGTGGGGCCGGCTTCGTCACCGGTGTTCTCTTCCACCCCTCCGTCCGGGGGCTCGCCTATGCCCGTACCGACATCGGTGGGGCCTACCGCTGGGACGACCGGGCGGCGCGCTGGACCGCGCTCACCGATCACCTCGGGTGGGACGACTGGAACCTGCTAGGGGTCGAGGCGATGGCCGTCGATCCGGCGCATCCCGAGCGGCTCTACCTCGCGCTGGGCACCTACACCCAGTCGTGGGTCGGCAACGGTGCCGTGCTGCGGTCGGAGGACCGGGGCGCGACCTGGGCGCGGACCGACCTCGCGGTGAAGCTCGGGGGCAACGAGGACGGGCGGGGGACGGGGGAGCGGCTGCTCGTCGACCCGAGGGACAGTGACACGCTGTGGCTGGGGACCAGACACGACGGGCTGCTGAAGTCCACCGACCGGGGCGCCACCTGGGCGGCCGCGACCGGTTTCCCGGGCATCCCGAGCGCCACCGGGCAGGGCGTGACGCTCCTCGTGGCCGCCGGACGGACCGTCTACGCGGGCTGGGGCGACTCCGACGGAACCGCCGCCAACCTGTACCGCACGGCCGACGGCAGCAGGTGGGAGGCCGTTCCCGGGCAGCCCTCCGGCACCGCCGCCAAGGTCCCGATCCGCGCCGCGTACGACTGCCTCACCCGTGAGCTGTACGTGACGTACGCCAACGCCCCCGGGCCCAACGGGCAGTCCGACGGCAGTGTGCACAAGCTGGCCACCGTCACCCGCAGGTGGACCGAGGTGACGCCGGTGAAGCCGGGCGGGACCACGAGCGACGGATCCGCCGACACCTTCGCCTACGGCGGGGTCGCCGTCGACGCCCGCCGGCCCGGCACGGTCGTCGTGTCCACCAACAACCGGTGGGCCGACATCGACACCGTCTACCGCTCCACCAACGGCGGCCGCACCTGGACGTCCCTCAAGGACACCGCGGTCTTCGACGTCTCCGAGACCCCCTTCCTCAAGTGGGGCGCCGACAAGCCGAAGTTCGGCTGGTGGATCCAGGCCCTCGCCCTCGACCCGTACGACTCCCGGCACATCGTCTACGGCACCGGCGCCACCCTCTACGGCACGCGGGACCTGAAGAACTGGGCCCCGCAGATCCGCGGCCTGGAGGAGACGTCCGTGCGCCAGCTGATCTCGCCCCCGGTCGGGAAGGCGCACCTGATCAGCGGGCTCGGGGACATCGGCGTGATGTACCACGAGCGGCTCACCGCCTCGCCCTCGCGCGGCATGGCCTCGAACCCCGTCTTCGCGTCGGCGACGGGACTCTCGCAGGCCGCGCGCAAGCCCGCGTACGTCGTGCGGGCCGGGTGGGGCGACAACGGCAACGGTGCCTACTCGAACGACGGCGGACAGACCTGGGCGCCCTTCAAGACCCAGCCCTCGATCGCCAAGGACGCGCCGGGGCCGATCGCCACCAACGCCGACGGCACTGTGCTGCTCTGGGTGTTCGTGCACTGGGACGGCACGAAGTACCCGGCCCACCGCTCGACGGACAACGGGGCCACCTGGACCGAGGTCCCCTCCTTCCCGAAGGGCGCCACGCCGGTCGCCGACCCGGCCGACCCGACGCGCTTCTACGCCTACGACACCGACACGGGCACGCTGCTCGCCAGCACCGACAGCGGCGCCTCGTTCACCAAGGGCGCGACCGGACTGCCCTCCGGGGACAGCCAGTTCGAGCTGGTCGCGGCGCCGGGGCGCTCCGGTGACCTGTGGCTCTCCACCAAGGTGAACGGGCTGTACCGGTCCACCGACGGCGGCGCCACCGTCACGAAGGTCACCAGCACCTCGGCCTCGCACACCCTCGGCTTCGGCAAGGCCGCCGACGGCGCCGACTACCCGGCGCTCTACATGGTCGGCTCGCCCGGGAGCATCACCGCCGTGTACCGCTCCGACGACGGGGCGAAGACCTGGACGCGGATCAACGACGACCGGCACCAGTGGGGCTGGATCGGCGAGACCATCACCGGCGACCCGCGCGTCCACGGCCGCGTCTACATCGCCACCAACGGGCGGGGCATCCAGTACGGGGAGCCGGCGTGAAGCCGGACCTCGGTGCCGCCACCCGCGGCCGCATCCTCTACGGCGGCGACTACAACCCCGAGCAGTGGCCCGAGGAGACCTGGCAGGAGGACGTGCGGCTGATGAGGGCCGCCGGGGTCAACTCCGTCACCCTCGGCGTCTTCTCCTGGGCGAAGCTCGAACCCCGGCCGGGCGAGCGGGAGTTCGGCTGGCTCGACCGGCTGATGGACCTTATGCACGACAACGGGATCGGGGTGGTGCTCGCCACCCCGACCGCCTCGCCGCCGCCGTGGATGGGCCACCTCCACCCCGACACCCTGCCCGTCACCGAGGACGGCCGTACCGAGTGGTGGGGCGGCCGCCAGCACTTCTCGCACTCCAGCGACACCTACCGCCGTTACGCCGCCGCCATCACCGAGGACCTCGCCGCCCGCTACGGCGGCCACCCGGCCCTGACCATGTGGCACATCAACAACGAGTACTGCACCTACGACTGGAGCGAGGGGGCCGCCGCCCGCTTCCGCGTCTGGCTCCGGGCGAAGTACGGCACGCTCGACGCTCTCAACGAGGCCTGGGGCACCGCCTTCTGGAGCCAGGGCTACGGCGACTGGGCCGAGATCCACACCCCCCGCCAGGCCCACTACCTGAAGAACCCGGGCCAGGTGCTGGACTTCAAGCGGTTCACCTCCGACATGCTCCTGGAGTGCTACGTCGCCGAACGCGACATCGTCCGCCGGGCCACCCCGCACCTCCCCGTGACCACCAACTTCATGCCGCTGTGGGTCGGCCAGGACGCCTGGCGCTGGGCCGAGGAGGAGGACGTCGTCTCCGTCGACCTCTACCCCGACCCGCGGGATCCGCTGGGCGCCCAGAACGGGGCCCTGGTGCAGGACATGACCCGCTCGCAGGCCCGCGGTCCCTGGATGCTGATGGAGCAGGCCGCGGGGCCGGTCAACTGGCGGGGCGTCAACCACCCCAAGCCGCGCGGCCTCAACCGCCTGTGGTCCCTCCAGGCCGTCGCCCGCGGCGCCGACGCCGTCTGCTACTTCCAGTGGCGCCAGTCCCGGCAGGGCGCGGAGAAGTTCCACTCCGGGATGGTCAGCCACGCGGGGGAGGAGGGGCGGACCTACCAGGAGGTGAAGCAGCTCGGCGCCGAACTAGCGGCGATCGCCCCCGAGGTGACGGGCCGTCACACCCCGAACGACATCGCCGTACTCCACGACTGGCACGCCTGGTGGGCCGGTGCCCAGGACGGCCGGCTCTCGAACCGGGTCGACCACCCCGACCTGCTCAGGGCCTGGCACCGTGCCCTGTGGGAGGCGCACCTCACCACCGACTTCGCCCACCCGGAGCACGACCTGAGCGCCTACCGGCTCGTGGTCGTCCCGCAGGCGTACGCCCTCACCGACGCGGCGATCGAGAACCTCCTCGCGTACGTCCGCCGGGGCGGCACCCTCGTCTCGGGCTTCCTCACCGGTGTCGCCGACGAGGACGACCGGGTCCGCGCGGGCGGCATGGACGCCCGGCTGCGCGAGCTGTTCGGCATCCGCACCCTGCACGAGTGGTGGCCGCTGGACGCCGGCGAACACGTCGAGTGCGACGGATTCCGCGGCACCCTGTGGTCGGAGGAGATCGACAAGACCGAGGACGCCGAGGCCCGGGCCCGCTACAAGGGCGGCGAGCTCGACGGGCTGCCCGCGGTGCTGCGCAGCGGCCGTGCCTGGTACCTCTCGACGCTGCCCGAGCCCGCGGCGATGCGCGACCTGCTCGCCGGGATCGCCGCCGAGGCGGGCGTCCGTCCCGTGCTCGACGCGCTGCCCGAGGGGGTCGAGGCGGTCCGCCGGGGTGAGCTGCTGTTCGTCCTCAACCACGGGCGCGAGTCGGTGACCGTCGAGGTGCCGGGCGGTCACCGCGACCTCCTGACCGGAGCCGCCCTGAAGGACGAGCTCACCCTCGGCCGGTACGGCGCGGCGGTGCTCAAGGCGGAACCCGACGCACAAGCCGAGGCGGTGCTCGCACCATGACCGACGGCCCCGTCCACGGCACCTGGGAACCGCGCCCGGCCACCCGCTGGGAGGACGGCTTCCTCAGCGGCAACGGCCGCCACGGCGCCCTGGTGTTCGGCGGCCCGGACGACGAGCGGGTCGTCGTGACGCACCACGGCCTCGTCCGCCCCAACGGCTCCGAACACGCCCGCCCGCCCGAGCTCGCCGCCGAACTCCCCGCGCTCCAGGACCGGTTGCTCGCCGGCGACCTGCACGCCGCCGAGAGCTTCACCGACGGACGCCCCCTCCAGTGGGTGAAGCCCTTCCACCCGGCCTTCGAGATACGGCTCCGCCGGCGACCGGGCCACGGCGGCGACTACCGCCGTAGCGTCGACTTCACCACCGGCGTCGTACAGGCCGAGTGCGCGGACGGCGGCAGCCATGTCTTCGTCTCCCGCGCCGACGACGTCATCGTCCACCGGATCACCGCCCCCGACCTGGACATCTCCCTGGACCACCGGCTCCCGGGCGCGCCCCACGACCTGGCCGTCGGCCACGGCGCCGTCCTCACCCCCGAGGGTGCCCTGCTCACCGTGCGGGCCCGCCATGCCGGGAGCGACCGCGCCTACACCGGTGTGACCCTGGTCGTGGTCACGGGCGGCCGGACCACGCTCATCCCCCCGGGCCTGCGGATCGCCGGCGCGGAGTCCGTGCTGCTGCTCACCCGGGTGCTGTCCCACCCGGACGGGCCCGACGCCGAGGACCGGGACGCCCTCACCCACGCCCGCGCCCTCGGCGACCTGCTCCCGGACGGCGAGGACGCGTACTCCGCTCTGCTCGCCCGCCACGCCGACCTGCACCGCACGGCCTACGAGCGCGTGCGTCTCGACCTCGACGCGGATCCGGCCGAACGCGCCCTGCCGGGCTCGGAGTTGCTCACCCGGCCGGAGAGCCCCGCCCTCCTGGAGCGCCTCTTCGCCGCCGGCCGCCACCACCTGCTGTCCGCCTCCGGGATGCTGCCGCCCCGCCTGGTCGGCCTGTGGACCGGCGACTGGAACACCGCCTGGGCCGGAGCCTTCACCAACGACGCCAACCTCAACCTCCAGACCGCCTCCGCCGCTGCCGCCGCGCTCCCCGAAGTCACCGAGGCCCTCGCCTCCCTGATCCACCGTCAGCTGGACGACTGGGCTGCCAACGCCCGCGCGGTCTTCGGCATCCGCGGTGTCATGGCTCCCGCGCACACCGACGGCGAGTCCGGGCTGGCGTACCACTTCAGCCGCGAATACCCCCTGCACCTGTGGACGGCGGGCGCCGACTGGCTGCTCAAGCCGCTCGTCGACCACGACGAGACCCGCGGCGAGAAGGACTCCCGCACGGCGCACGCCCTCGCCCAGGTCGCCCTGTTCTACGAGGACTTCCTCACCCGCACCGACGACGAGGGCCATCTGGTCGTCGTCCCCTCCTACTCGCCCGAGAACCGGCCCGCGAACGCGAGCTGGGGCGCGATCAACGCGGCCATGGACCTGTCGGCCGCCCGGCACGCCCTGCTCACGGCCGCCGAGTACCACCCCGAGCGGGCGAGTCACTGGCGTGCCCTCGCCGACCGGCTCCCGCCCCACCGGATCAACACCGACGGCGCCCTCGCGGAATGGGCCTGGCCAGGACTCGACGACACCTACGACCACCGCCACCTCAGCCACCTCTACGGCGTCTGGCCGCTCGACGAGATCACCCCGTACGACACCCCGGGCCTCGCGGCGGCCGCGCACCGCGCGCTCGAACTGCGCGGCTCCGAGAACGACTCCGCCCACGGCCATCTGCACCACGCCCTCGTCGCCGCCCGGCTGCGGGACGGGGAACGGGTCGCGCACGCCCTCGGGCAGGTGCTCAAGGGGGACTTCTTCCACACCTCCCTGATGAGCGCGCACTACCCGAACCGGCACGTCTACAACGCGGACGCCGCCCACACCCTGCCCGCCGTGCTGATCGAGATGCTCGTCCAGTCGACCCCCGACCGACTGGTCCTGCTCCCCGCGCTCCCCTCGGCCTACCCCACGGGCCGACTGACCGGCATCCGCACCCGGTTCGGCGCGGAGCTCGACCTCACATGGACGCCCGAGGCCGCGACAGCGGTCCTCAGGCCCACGCGCACCCACCGCGTGGAACTCCGTACTTCCTCCGGCACCGAGCCGCTCGACCTCGTCGCCGGGGAAGACCACGTCCTCACCTTGAGGGCGTGGTGATCCCCCCGCATTTCCCCCCGCGATTCCCCCCACCCATGGAAAGGGACGACACCATGGCACAGAGCACACTGCGCAAGATCACCATGGCCGTTCTGGCCCCGGCGATGGCGTTCGGCGCCACCGTCGGTCTCGCCGCCACCCCCGCCGCGGCCGCCGTCTGGAACTCCTGCGCCCAGTACGGCAACACGAGCCTGAACGGCTACACGCTCTACAACAACATCTGGGGCTCCGGCGCCGGCGCCCAGTGCATCTGGGCGAACTCCGGCACCAACTGGGGTGTCAACGCCAACCACCCCAACACCGGCGGCATCAAGTCCTACCCCAACTCCAAGAAGGTGATCAACAAGTCGATCACCTCGCTGACCTCGCTCTCCAGCAGCTACAACGTCTCCGTCCCGTCCTCCGGCGCGTACAACACGTCGTACGACATCTGGGACACCGACTACGACTACGAGATCATGCTCTGGGTCAACAAGACCGGCCCCGTCGGCCCCATCGGCTCCTCGCAGGGCAGTGTGACGGTCGGCGGGCACAGCTGGAACGTCTTCAAGGGCACCAACGGAGCCAACGAGGTCTTCTCGTTCATCCGGACCTCGAACTCCAACTCCGGCACGGTGAACATCCTGCCGATCCTGAAGTGGATCAAGGACACCAAGGGCTGGATGGGCAACGAGACCATCGGTGACGTGCAGTTCGGCTTCGAGATCACGTCCTCGTCCGGCGGCCTGGACTTCGCCGCCAACAACGTGACGGTCAGCGGCGGCTGATCATCCGTCAGGGGCCGGGGCCGGCCGTGCCGTCAGGCGCGGTCGACCTCGGCCCGCAGCGCGTCGTAGTCGGCGAAGACCGCGTCCACGTCGGCGCGCGTCAGGCCGTAGCGGGCCAGATCGTAGGTGTGCCGGGGCCCGCCCTTGGGCCGGGCGGCGACCGAGTCCAGCCGGGCCGCCTCGGCGTCGGTCCAGCGGGCGCCGACGGCGTCGTAGAGCTTCGGGGCGCTCGCGGCCGGGTCGGTGCCGAGCCAGGAGTACGGGACGTCCACCAGCGCCTCGCGGGGAATGCCGGCCCGGGCCGCGAGCCCGCGCTGTACCGAGCGGCTCAGCAGGTCGAGCCAGGTGGCGCCGAGCGCGTGCGGGTCCACCGTGCGCCGGGACAGCGCCATACCGCACTCGACCAGGCTGCAGAACGAGGCGACGGCGGTCGCCGGGTCGCGGTGCGTCCACACGAGCGTGGCGTCCGGGAACACCTCGAACAGGGCGTCGAGGTTGCCGGTGTGCATGGGGGACTTCAGGATCCAGCGGCGGCGCGGACGGCCGTACTGGAGCACCTGGAAGCACTGCTTGAGATGGCGGTAGTCGGGCACGAAGTCCCGCTCGAACTGCCGGGCGTGGTACTCCGGCAGCCGGGCCTGGGACAGCGGCACCAGGGCGTGCGGCAGGAGGAACGTGCACTCCTCCGGGCCCTCGGCGGTCATCGGATGGATGTCGCGGAAACGGGGCGTGAGCAGATACGTGCCGGTGAGCATCCGCTGCGCCGCCTTGACCGCCTTGTGCCGCTCCTGGGGCGAGGGTTCCAGGCCGGGGGCGAGCAGCTCCCACAGGCGGGGGCAGCGGTGGTCCTCGGACAGGGAGAGCACGTTGTGGGTGAGCGTGGTGGCGGTGCGCGGCAGGCCCACCACGAACACCGGCCTCTCGACGGTCTCCCGCTCGATCGCGGGCTGCTCGGCGATCAGCCGCCGGATCCGGGCCCGGTTGGTCAGATGCCTGCGCACATGGCCCTGCGCCGACTGCCAGCCGACCGGCGACAGCTCCTCGTCGGCCGCCCACTCACGCAGCAGGAGCCGGAAGCCGTCGACGAACCACTCGTCCCCGTCCGCCTGCCCGGCCCCGCCGAGGATCCGGTCGAAGACCCGGACCGGGTCACGCCGGGACCCCAGCGCCGGCCGCGTCAGGAGATTGGCCAGCGTCAGGGGCAGGGGAGCGGAGGGCACGAGGCGGCTTCCTTTCGTCGAGGCGGATCTCATCGAGGCGGGGCGACTGCTCGATCGCCCAACCAGCTTGCCTGACTGGTGAGTTCGCCCGAACACCACC
The DNA here is from genome assembly GCF_001685355.1 of Streptomyces lincolnensis. Lineage (GTDB taxonomy): Bacteria > Actinomycetota > Actinomycetes > Streptomycetales > Streptomycetaceae > Streptomyces > Streptomyces lincolnensis. The sequence goes on from NZ_CP016438.1 coordinate 7,274,609, forward strand.
CCCCCCTGTGCGGGTGCGGTCGGCCTCTCCCCCGCAGGCCGACCGCACCCGGCCGGATTCCCGGCCGCCGCCGCTACTCGGCGACCGGGAGGCTCGCCCCGTCCCGCAGGAACAGCGGGATGCGGTCCAGCGGGGCGTCGACCGTCACGGTCGTACCGCCCTGGTACGTCTCACCCGTCCACGCGTCCGTCCAGGCCGCGCCCGCCGGCAGATACGTCGTGCGGACCGTGGCGCCCGCCGTCAGCACCGGCGCGACCAGCAGATCGGCGCCGAAGAGATAGGCGTCGTCCACCGACCAGGCCGCCTGGTCCTCGGGGAACTCCAGGAACAGCGGCCGCATGACCGGCAGCCCCTGCTCGTGCGCCTCGCGCATGACCGTCAGGACGTACGGCTTCAGGCGCTCGCGCAGCCGCAGGTAGCGCTCCATGATCGCGCCGGCCTCCTCGCCGTACGACCACACCTCGTTCGGGCCGCCGGTCATCTCCGGGCCGAGCGGCATACCCGGGTCGCGGAAGCCGTGCAGGCGCATCAGCGGGGACAGCGCGCCGAACTGGAACCAGCGGACCATGACCTCCTGGTACGCAGGGTCGCTCGGGTCGCCGCCGTGGAAGCCGCCGATGTCGGTGTTCCACCAGGGGATGCCCGACAGGGAGGTGTTGAGACCGGCCGCGATCTGGCGGCGCAGGGTCGGGAAGTCGGTGCCGATGTCGCCGGACCACAGGGCGGCGCCGTAGCGCTGACTGCCCGCCCACGCCGAGCGGTTGAGGGTGATGACCTCCTCGTCGGCGGCGCTGAGACCCTCGTGGAAGGTGCGGGCGTTCTCGGCCGGGTAGATGTTGCCGACCTCCAGGCCTGGACCCGCCCAGTAGCGCAGGTTCTCCTGGAAGCCCGGCTTCAGCTCCGGCTCGCAGGCGTCCAGCCAGAAGGCGGTGATGCCGTACCGGTCGAGGTAGTTCTCCTTCACCTTCGACCACACGAAGTCACGGGCGTCCGGGTTGGTGGCGTCGTAGAAGGCGACCTGGACGGTGGAGGCGACCTCCTTGTCCGGCCAGTCGGCGTGCGCCATCGGACCGTACTGGGTGCCGATGAAGTAGCCGCGCTGCTCCATGACCGGGTGGTTCTCGGAGAGGGGCGAGACCGACGGCCAGACGGAGACGACGAGCTTGATGCCCATCTCCTCCAGCTCGCGCACCATCGCGGCCGGGTCCGGCCATTCGCTCAGGTCGAACTTCCACTCGCCCAGGTGCGTCCAGTGGAAGAAGTCGCAGACGATCGCGGAGATCGGCAGTCCGCGCCGCTTGTACTCCCGGGCCACGGCGAGGAGTTCGTCCTGGGTGCGGTAGCGCAGCTTGCACTGCCAGAAGCCCGCCGCCCACTCGGGCATCATCGGCGTACGGCCCGTCACCGCGCTGTAGGCGCGCTGCGCGGCGGCCGGGGCGCCCGCGGTGATCCAGTAGTCGATCTGGCGGGCGGAGTCGGCGACCCACCGGGTGCCGTTGTGCGCCAGCTCCACGCGGCCGATCGCCGGGTTGTTCCACAGCAGGGTGTAGCCGCGGCTGGAGGTCAGGACCGGGATGCCGACCTCGGCGTTGCGCTGGACCAGGTCCAGGACCAGGCCCTTCTGGTCGAGGCGGCCGTGCTGGTGCTGGCCGAGGCCGTACAGCTTCTCGTCGTCGTAGGCGGCGAAGCGCTGCTCCAGGCGGTGGTGTCCGTTGCCGACCGCCGTGTAGAGGCGCGAGCCCGGCCACCAGAAGTGGGCGCGCTCCTCGGACAGCAGTTCCGTGAGGTCGTCCGTGCGCAGGAAGCGGATCAGGCCCTCGGCGTCGACCTCGACGGTCAGCGAGCCGACGGTCAGTGACCCCCGCCCGTCCTCGATCTTGACGGCGGACTCGGTGGCCGGCGCCTCGTCCAGCAGTGCGCCCGGCAGCCCCTCCAGGACGGGGCCGCCGAGCCGGGCCCGGACCCGGACCGCGTCGGGACCCCACGGCTCGATGCGCAGGGTCTCCTGACGGCCGCTCCACTCCAGCGCGCCGTCCCGTTCGCGGAACGTGCCGACGGTGGGTGACGACTGCGCGAGGCTGACCTCGCCGGTCGGGATCTGGGTTTCGGCAGGCTGATTCACGTGGGGTGCTCCCGGAGTAAGGAGGACGGGGAGGACGGGGTGGAGACATGGGTGTGCCCCGGTGGGGCACGGTGGTGAAAGAACGTCAGGAGTGCGTGCGGGTGCTTCTGGTGTGCAACTGGAGCTTCTGGGCTGCTTCCGGTGTGCTTCTGTCGTGCTTCAGGACGCCGACGGCGCCGGGCCCGTGCTGGCCCTGACCGTCAACTCGGGCGCGATCAGCACGACTTCGTCGGTGCCCCTGCCTTCGAGCTTGGCCACCAGCCGCGCCACGGCGTGCCGGCCCATCTCCTGAGCGGGGATGGCGACCGACGTCAGCCGCACCGAGGCCTGGACGGCGACCTGGTCGGGGCAGATCGCCACCACCGACACGTCCTCGGGGACGGCCCTGCCCTGCTGGCGCAGCAGGGCGAGCAGCGGTTCGACCGCCGACTCGTTCTGGACGACGAACCCGGTGGTGGTGGGGCGTTCGTCGAGGACCCGGGCGAGGGTCACGGCCATCGCGTCGTAGCCGCCGTCGCACGGCCGGTGCAGCAGCCGCACGCCCAACTCCCCGGCGCGCGACCGCAGTCCGTCGAGCGTGCGCTCGGCGAAGCCGGTGTGCCGCTCGTAGACCGCCGGGGCCTCGCCGATGACAGCGATGTCGCGGTGCCCCAGCTTCGCCAGGTGTTCCACGCACAGCGCGCCCGTCGCCCGGAAGTCCAGGTCCACGCAGGTCAGCTCCGAGGTGTCGGCGGGCAGACCGATGAGGACGGAGGGCTGGTCGGTGCCGCGCAGCAACGGCAGCCGCTCGTCGTCGAGTTCCACGTCCATGACGATCATCGCGTCGGCGAGCCCGCTGCCGGTGACGCGGCGTACGGCGTCGGGACCCTCCTCGCCGGTGAGCAGCAGGACGTCGTAGCCGTGTGTGCGGGCCGTGGTGGCGACCGCGATGGCGATCTCCATCATCACCGGTACGTACATGTCGGTGCGCAGGGGGATCATCAGCGCGATGATGTTCGACTTGCTGCTGGCCAGGGCGCGGGCGCCCGCGTTCGGGTGGTAGCCCAGCTCGCGGATGCTCTCCTCGACCCGCTGCCGGGTGGCACCGGAGATGGACCGCTTGCCGCTGAGGACATAGCTCACCGTGCTCGCCGAGACTCCGGCGTGCTGGGCGACCTCGGCGAGGGTGACCATCCAGCTCTCCAAGCTTTGTGAAGCGCTTCGACAGTGCGCAGTGCGAACAACGGCGGGTGAGGGTGGTTCGACAGTAGCTCCACCGGGAGTGGGTGTCCATAGGTTGTCGAAGCGCTTCGACAAGAGACTTCGACAGAAGGCCCGCGGACCTGGCGGCCCGCTCGGGTGGCGGGCGGCCTGTCCGGTCTTCCCGAGGTGCGGGTTCCTCCCTACCATGACCGGCCGTGGGGGGCCATGGATCGGGGGCGGCCGAGCCCGCGCGGTGGATCGGGCCGTACCGGATCCTCGCGCCGCTCGGCGAGGGCGGCATGTGCGCGGTGCACCTCGGACGGGACCCGCGGGGACGGGCTGCGGCCGTGAAAGTACTGCGTCCCGAGCCGGCGCGGGACGAATCGATGGTGCGGCGCTTCCGGCGCGAGGCCGACGCCGCGTCCGCGGTGCGCGGCCCCGGGGTGGCCCCCGTCCTCGGCTACGACCTCGACGGGCCCGTGCCGTGGCTCGCCGCCGCGTATCTGGCCGGGCCCACGCTGCACGAGGCGGTGACGGCGTACGGGCCTTTCACCGAGGCCGGAGCGCGGGCGCTGCTGGCCGAACTGGCCCGGGCCGTCACGGTGATCCACGAGGCCGGGCTGGTCCACCGGGACCTCAAGCCCTCCAACATCGTCCTCACCCGCGAGGGCGCCCGCGTCATCGACTTCGGCATCGCCCGCCCCGAATACGGCCTCACCCTCACCCAGCCGGGCCTGGCCCCCGCCACGCCCGGCTACGCCCCTCCGGAACAGATCACGGGCCGCCGCGCGGGACCCGCCGCCGACGTCTTCGCCCTCGGCGCGGTCCTCACCTTCACCTGCACCGGCCGCGCCCCCTTCGGCTCCGGGCACCCCGCGGCGGTCGGCTACCGCGTGGTCCACGAGGAACCCCACCTGGACGGCGTACCGGAAGCCCTCGTCGACGTGATCCGGGCCTGTCTGACGAAGGACGCGGCTCACCGGCCTTCACCGGGGGAGCTGGTTCGGTGGGGTGAGGGTTCGGGGGCGGATGTTCCTGGGTTCGGGGGGAGGTTGCTGGGGGTGGGGCCGCCTGTGTCGGGTGGGTCTCCGTCGGGCCCCGAGGGGCCGCGGTGGGGCATCCTGCCTGGCCGATCAAGGCCCGTGCCCGCTCAGCCCGCCCCCTGGCTCACCCCCCTCATCGCCACCGAGATCGACCGTCGGGCCACCGGGGCCGACGCCCTCCTGCGTACCGTCGCGCCGGGGCGACGCGCCTCGCGGCGGGCCTTCCTGGTGGGGGCCGCCGGGGTGTCCGTGGCCGGGACGGGTGTCGGGGTCTGGTGGGTCACCGGCCGGGGCCGGTCGGCCGAGCCGCCGGAGCGGCGCACCGAGAACGGGGTTCCCGTGGCCGAGCCCTTGGCCAGCCCCACCGCCGACATCGTGCCCGCGGCCCTGTGGCAGGCCGGGGGCGTGCACCCGGCGGGGCCCGGCCCGGTCACCGTCGGGCAGGTCGTCGCCGCGGGCGCCGCGGAGGGCGTGGGCGCCTGGGTCCAGCACACCGGACGTCCCGCCTGGAGCTGGACCGGGGACAGGCCCCCCGACCGGCAGGGCGCCCTCCTCGTCGCCGGCACCGCGATCCTCGTCGTCACCGGCGGCGGCGGGGTCACCGCCCTCGACTCCCGTACCGGACGGCCGCGTTGGCGGACCGCGGACATCGGTGCCGTGCAGACCCTCGCCGTCGACGACCGGGCGGTGTACGTCCTCGACCGCCAACGCCACGCCCGCGCAGTGGACCTGACGGACCGTCGGATCGGCTGGACCTCCGAGCGCTCCGTCGGCGGTAGCGGCACCGCCCGGGCCGCCGTGACCCGGCAGCGCCTGGTGATCAGCACCGACGACGGACTGGCCCAGGTCCTCGACACCCTTACCGGCGCCACGAGTTGGACCTGGAACATGGGCAGGCCGGTGCTCTGGAAGGGCGGAGCGGCCGGCGCCCCCGCCCCCGCCGTGCACGACGGAGGCGATGCCGCCGTACCCCCTCACCGACGACGACCCCGCCCTCATCGGAGGCCACCGGCTGCTGGCCCGGCTCGGCGCCGGCGGCATGGGCACGGTCTACCTCGCCCGGACGCCCACGGGCCGCACGGTCGCGCTCAAGGCGGTGCATCCGGCGCTCACCGGCGATCCGGACGTCGTCGAGCGGATCCGCAGGGAGACCGACGCCGTGCGGGCGCTCGGCGACCTGCCGTACGTACCGCCGTTCGCCGGCGCGGGCACGGACGGCGGACGGCCGTGGCTGGCCACCGCCTACGTCCTCGGCCCCTCGCTCGCCGAGGCCGTCGCCGCCCACGGCCCCTGGCCCGAGCGGCCCGTCCGCGCCCTCGCCGCCCGGCTCGCCACCGCGCTGGCCGCGCTGCACCGGGCGGGCGTCGTCCACCGGGACCTCAAGCCCTCCAACATCCTGCTCACGCCCGCCTGCCCGGTCCTCGTCGACTTCGGTATCGCGCAGACCGCGCACGCGCCCCACCCGCGCAGGCGAGAGCCCCGGCACCCCCGCCTACATGGCCCCCGAGCAGCTCGCCGCCGACGGCCCGGCCGGTCCACCCGGCGATGTGTTCGCGCTCGGCTCGGTGCTGACGTACACCGCCTGCGGCCGGCCGCCCTTCGGCGAGGGCCGGCCGGCCGAGGTGCTCTACCGCATCACCCACCAGGACCCCGAACTCGAAGCGGTGCCCGAGGAGTTGCGGCCCCTGCTCGCCGACTGCCTGGCCAAGGAACCGGGAGCGCGCCCGACGGCCGCCGCCGTCGCCGAACGGGCGGGCGGCCAGGGCTGGTTCGGCGACCGGCTGCCCGCCCCGGTGCTCGCCGACATAGCCGCCCGCACCGCCCGGATCGGCGGCCCGCCGCCGCCCCGCACCGCCTCGGCACCGCCCGGCTCCGCCCGCCTCACCCGCCGCCGGCTGCTCACCGGCGCCGCCGCGGTCGCCCTCGCCGGAGCGGGCGGCGCCGTCTGGGCGACCCGGCCCGAGGAACAGCGGGCCGGGCGGACGGCCAAGGCGCCCGAGCCCGGCGCCTCACCGTCCCGGACCGGGGCCGGGCGCCCTGGCGGACCACTGGGCGGACCGCCGGGCGCCCGCTGGGAGTACCGCGCCGACGTCAACGTCGGCACCCGCCGGGTGGCCGCCCTCGTCGACGGCACCCTCCTCGTCCCCGCGAGCGACAACCAGGTCCACGGCATCGACGCCCGCCGGGGCGCCCCGCGGTGGACGGCCGAGGGCATCGGCGGCCACCTCAGGGCATGCGGGACGGCGGCCGTCGGCCGGGGCACGGGGCCCAGTGGCCGGCTCGCCGGCGTCGAGGCGTCCGACGGCCGGGTCTGGTTCAGCGCCCCGCTCGGCGTCAGCTTCGCCCTGCTGCTCGCCCCCGTGTTCGCGGCCGACACCCGGACCGTCTACGCGATGGGGCACCGGCCCGGCGCCGGCTACGGCGACAAACCCCAGGACCTGGAGCGCCACCTCCTCGCCTACGACCTCGCCGCCCGCCGGCTGCGCTGGCGCCGCCGCCTGCCGCCCAGCGACGCCGAGGGCGCGGTCGGAGCGGTCGCCGAAGGGGTGCTGCTGTTCCTGGAGAACGACGCGGTCACCGCCTACCGGGCGGACAGCGGCGCCCCGATGTGGCGCCGCGCCCTGGCCGCCACCGCCCTGGACCGCAGGTACGACGAGCTGACCGACCGCACGGTCGCGGCCGGGCACGGCGTGGCCGTGATCGGGGGACGCGGCTGCCTCTGCGTCGACCTGCGCACCGGCCGCACCCGGTGGAGCGTGGACCCGGAGGAACTGGGGACGGAGCTGAAGGGGCATGTCATGTACGGCGGTTCGACCATCGCCGGTTCCGCGGTCTACGTGACCATCGTCGGCCAGGACCTGGTGGCCGTCGGCCGTGACGACAAGAAGCGGCTGTGGAGCTGGGAGCGCCCCGGCACCCTCTCGGGCGGCGCCTCGCCGCCACCGCTGCTAGCGGGCGGCTACGTCTTCCCGCAGACCGGCAACGGCCTCGGAGGGGCCCCCGAGGACGCGGTCGCCGTCGATCTGCGCACCCACAGGACGGCCTGGACGCTGAAGTCCGTCGACAGCGAACCCGCCGACGTCCAGCTCCTCGCCGACCCCCGCACCCTGTACGTCCTGCGGGGCAACCGCCTGCGCGCCCACCCGCTGCCCTGACGGCAACCAGCATCGCTGCCCCCGCCAGTCCAAGACGGCGAAGCCCCTCGTCGCCACCACGGCCGCCCTCGGCGTCTCCGGGCACGGGCCGCCCGGACACCAGGGCGTACTCGGTGGACATCGGCTGAACGGCGGCACGTGACCGGGTGCAAGGGGTGGTGGGGTCGGCCGGGATCGGGTACATACGATCGGGTAGCACCGGTCGGTAACCAATAGGCCGTCGGTCAGCAAAAGGCCCCAAGATCCCGATTCGCGGCGAGGTGAGCCTGATGTCCGCAGCACCTACGAAACCCACCGTCACCGAGCGCGAGGCGCGCGAGGTGGCGGAGGCGGCCCGGGAACAGGACTGGCGCAAGCCCAGCTTCGCCAAGGAACTGTTCCTCGGCCGCTTCCGGCTCGACCTCATCCACCCCCACCCCATGCCGCCCACCGAGGACGCCCAGCGCGGCGAGGAGTTCCTCGCCAAGCTCCGCGACTTCTGCGAGAGCAAGGTCGACGGCGCCCTCATCGAGCGCGAGGCACGGATCCCCGACGAGGTCGTCAACGGCCTCAAGGAACTCGGCGCCCTCGGCATGAAGATCGACACCAAGTACGGCGGCCTCGGCCTCACCCAGGTGTACTACAACAAGGCGCTCTCCCTGGCGGGCTCCGCCAGCCCGGCGATCGGCGTGCTGCTCTCCGCGCATCAGTCGATCGGCGTACCGCAGCCGCTGAAACTGTTCGGCACGCCCGAACAGAAGGAACAGTTCCTGCCCCGCTGCGCCCGCACCGACATCAGCGCCTTCCTCCTCACCGAGCCCGACGTCGGCTCGGACCCGGCCCGGCTGGCCACCAGCGCCGTGCCCGACGGGGACGACTACGTCCTCGACGGCGTGAAGCTGTGGACCACCAACGGCGTGGTCGCCGACCTCCTCGTCGTGATGGCCCGGGTGCCGAAGAGCGAGGGCCACAAGGGCGGCATCACCGCCTTCGTCGTGGAGACCAACTCGCCCGGCGTCACCGTCGAGAACCGCAACGCCTTCCTGGGCCTGCGCGGCATCGAGAACGGCGTCACCCGCTTCCACCAGGTCCGGGTCCCCGCCGCGCACCGCATCGGCCCCGAGGGCGCGGGCCTGAAGATCGCGCTGACCACCCTCAACACCGGCCGCCTCTCGCTCCCCGCCTCCTGCGTCGCCGCCGGCAAGTGGTGCCTGAAGATCGCCCGCGAGTGGTCGGCGGCCCGCGAGCAGTGGGGCAAGCCCATCGCCCACCACGAGGCCGTCGGCTCGAAGATCTCCTTCATCGCGGCGACGACGTTCGCCCTGGAGGCCGTACTGGACCTGTCCTCGCAGATGGCGGACGAGGACCGCAACGACATCCGCATCGAGGGCGCCCTCGCCAAGCTCTACGCCTCCGAGATGGCCTGGCTCGTCGCCGACGAACTCGTCCAGATCCGCGGCGGCCGCGGCTTCGAGACGGCCGAGTCGCTCAGGGCCCGCGGCGAACGCGCGGTCCCCGCCGAACAGGTCCTGCGCGACCTGCGCATCAACCGCATCTTCGAGGGCTCGACGGAGATCATGCACCTCCTCATCGCCCGCGAGGCGGTCGACGCCCACCTGTCCGTGGCCGGTGACCTCATCGACCCGGACAAGTCCCTGGGCGACAAGGCGAAGGCGGGCGCGAACGCGGGCGTCTTCTACGCGAAGTGGCTGCCGAAACTGGTCGCGGGGCCCGGTCAACTCCCGAACTCCTACAGCGAGTTCAAACGTGAGGTCGACCTCTCCGGACACCTGCGCTACGTCGAGCGCACCGCCCGCAAACTCGCCCGCTCCACCTTCTACGCCATGTCCCGCTGGCAGGGCCGGATGGAGACCAAGCAGGGCTTCCTCGGCCGGATCGTCGACATCGGCGCCGAACTGTTCGCGATGAGCGCGGCCTGCGTCCGCGCCGAACTCCTGCGCTCCACCGAGGCCCACGGCCGCGAGGCCTACCAACTGGCCGACGTCTTCTGCCGCCAGTCCCGCGTCCGCGTCGAGGAACTCTTCGGCCGCCTGTGGAACAACACCGACGACCTCGACCGCACGGTCGTCAAGGGCGTGCTCTCCGGCACCTACACCTGGCTGGAGGACGGCATCGTCGACCCCTCCGGCGACGGCCCGTGGATCGCGGACGCGACCCCCGGCCCCTCGCAGAAGGAGAACGTCCACCGCCCGATCCGGTGACCGGCCCATGACAGCGCGTCCCCCTCACGCCCCCCCGTGAGGGGGACGCGCTGTCCTCATACACCGTCCTTACGGCCACAATGGAGGGATGAGTGACAGTCCAGCCCCTCTCGCCGATCCGCACCGCGTCCACGACCCCCTCGCGGGCGACGGTCCCAAGGACGTGGTGATTCTCGGTTCCACCGGATCGATCGGCACCCAGGCCATCGATCTCGTGCTGCGCAACCCCGACCGTTTCCGGGTGACGGCACTCTCGGCCAACGGCGGCAGGGTCGGCCTCCTGGCCGAGCAGGCGTACCGGCTGAGGGCGCGGACCGTCGCGGTGGCCCGCGAGGACGCCGTACCGGCGCTGAAGGAAGCGCTGACCGACCGTTACGGCACGGGCGAGCCGCTTCCCGAGATCCTCGCCGGACCGGACGCGGCCACCCAGGTCGCCGCCTCCGACTGCCACACCGTCCTCAACGGCATCACCGGCTCCATCGGCCTCGCCCCGACCCTCGCCGCCCTGGAGGCGGGCCGCACCCTCGCGCTCGCCAACAAGGAGTCGCTCATCGTGGGCGGCCCGCTGGTCAGGGCCCTCGCCGAGCCCGGCCAGATCATCCCCGTGGACTCCGAGCACGCGGCCCTCTTCCAGGCGCTGGCGGCCGGCACCAGAGCGGACATCCGCAAGCTCGTCGTCACCGCCTCCGGCGGCCCCTTCCGCGGCCGCACCAGGGCCGAGCTAGACCGGGTCACCGTCGAGGACGCCCTCGCCCACCCCACCTGGGCCATGGGCCCCGTGATCACGATCAACTCCGCGACCCTCGTCAACAAGGGCCTGGAGGTCATCGAGGCACACCTCCTCTACGACATTCCCTTCGACCGCATTGAGGTGGTCGTGCATCCCCAGTCGTATGTCCACTCGATGATTGAGTTCACGGACGGATCCACGATCGCCCAGGCCACGCCCCCCGACATGCGCGGACCGATCGCCATCGGCCTCGGCTGGCCCGACCGCGTCCCCGACGCGGCCCCGGCCTTCGACTGGAGCAAGGCTTCGACCTGGGAGTTCTTCCCCCTCGACAACGACGCGTTTCCGTCGGTGAACCTGGCGCGACACGTGGGACAGCTCGCGGGCACGGCCCCGGCGGTGTTCAATGCCGCCAACGAGGAGAGCGTGGAGGCCTTCCGGGCCGGCGCGCTCCCGTTCAACGGGATCATGGAGACCGTGACGCGGGTCGTGGAGGAGCACGGCACCCCGCGCGGGGGAACCTCGCTCACCGTCGCGGACGTCCTCGAAGCGGAGACCTGGGCGCGGACCCGGGCCCGGGAACTGACGGCACAGACGGCGGAGGCCCGTGCATGACGACCCTGATGTTCATCCTCGGCATAGTGCTCTTCGCCATCGGCCTGCTGGTGTCGATCGCGTGGCACGAGCTGGGGCACCTGTCCTTCGCCAAGCTCTTCGGTATCCGCGTGCCGCAGTACATGGTCGGCTTCGGCCCGACGATCTTCTCCCGCAAGAAGGGGGAGACCGAGTACGGCATCAAGGCCATCCCGTTCGGCGGCTACATCCGCATGATCGGCATGTTCCCGCCCGGCCCGGACGGCCGTCTGGAGGCCCGCTCCACCTCGCCCTGGCGCGGCATGATCGAGGACGCCCGCTCGGCCGCCTTCGAGGAGCTCAAACCCGGCGACGAGAACCGCCTCTTCTACACCCGTAAGCCGTGGAAGCGCGTCATCGTGATGTTCGCGGGCCCCTTCGCCAACCTGGTCCTGGCGGTGGCGCTGTTCCTCACCGTTCTCATGGGCTTCGGCATCTCCCAGCAGACCAACACCGTCAGCTCGGTCTCCCAGTGCGTCATCGCCCAGAGCGAGAACCGCGAGAAGTGCGCCGCGTCCGACCAGCCCTCCCCGGCCGCGGCCGCCGGCCTCAAGGCGGGCGACAAGATCCTCTCCTTCAACGGTGTGAAGACCGACGACTGGAACAGGCTCTCCGACCTCATCCGCGCCAACCCCGACAGGACGGTCCCGATCGTCGTCGAGCGCGACGGCAAGGACGTCACCCTCACCGCGACGATCGCCTCCAACCAGGTCGCCAAGAAGGACTCCAGCGGCCAGTACGTCCAGGGAGAGTACGTCACCGCCGGCTTCCTCGGCTTCAGCGCCGCCACCGGCATCGTCAAGCAGGACTTCGGCGACTCCGTGGTCTGGATGGGCGACCGCGTCGCCGACGCCGTCGACTCCCTCGCCGCCCTGCCCGGCAAGGTCCCGGCCCTGTGGGACGCGGCCTTCGGCGACGCCCCGCGGGAGCCGGACTCCCCGATGGGCGTGGTGGGCGCGGCCCGGGTGGGCGGCGAGATCTTCACCCTGGACATCCCCCCGACCCAGCAGCTGGCCATGGCCCTGATGCTGGTGGCGGGCTTCAACCTCTCCCTGTTCCTCTTCAACATGCTCCCGCTGCTGCCCCTGGACGGCGGCCACATCGCGGGCGCCCTGTGGGAGTCGCTGCGCCGCAACGCGGCGAAGGTGCTGCGCCGTCCCGACCCCGGCCCGTTCGACGTCGCGAAGCTGATGCCCGTCGCCTATGTGGTGGCCGGAATCTTCATCTGCTTCACCCTGCTCGTGCTGGTCGCGGACGTGGTCAATCCGGTCCGCATCTCCTGACGGCCGCGGGTGGGCCGGCCGTCGGCCGGCCCACCGGGCACGTGGCGCCGGACACCATGGAGTGGACCTTCGCGGATCCCTGTCCCGTCCGTTCACGTCCTTGCCGTAATCTCAAGGGCGAGGCCGCTTCCCACGGGGCCGGATCTTGATCCACGACATGGGGTTGCACAGCAGATGACTGCGATTTCTCTCGGCATGCCGTCCGTTCCGACCAAGCTCGCCGAGCGCCGGAAGAGCCGGCAGATCCAGGTCGGCACGGTCGCGGTGGGCGGTGACGCACCGGTGTCGGTCCAGTCGATGACGACGACCCGTACGTCCGACATCGGCGCGACCCTCCAGCAGATCGCCGAGCTGACCGCCTCCGGCTGCCAGATCGTGCGCGTGGCGTGCCCGACGCAGGACGACGCGGACGCGCTGTCGACGATCGCCCGCAAGTCGCAGCTCCCGGTGATCGCGGACATCCACTTCCAGCCGAAGTACGTGTTCGCGGCCATCGAGGCCGGCTGCGCGGCCGTCCGCGTCAACCCCGGCAACATCAAGCAGTTCGACGACAAGGTCAAGGAGATCGCGCGGGCCGCCAAGGACCACGGCACCCCGATCCGCATCGGCGTCAACGCGGGCTCCCTGGACAAGCGCCTGCTCCAGAAGTACGGCAAGGCGACGCCCGAGGCCCTCGTCGAGTCCGCGCTGTGGGAGGCCTCGCTCTTCGAGGAGCACGACTTCCGCGACATCAAGATCTCGGTCAAGCACAACGACCCGGTCGTGATGATCGAGGCCTACAAGCAGCTCGCCGCCCAGTGCGACTACCCGCTCCACCTCGGCGTCACCGAGGCGGGCCCGGCCTTCCAGGGCACGATCAAGTCGGCCGTCGCCTTCGGCGCCCTCCTCTCGCAGGGCATCGGCGACACCATCCGCGTCTCCCTCTCCGCGCCCCCCGTGGAGGAGGTCAAGGTCGGTAACCAGATCCTGGAGTCGCTCAACCTCAAGCAGCGCGGCCTGGAGATCGTCTCCTGCCCGTCCTGCGGCCGCGCCCAGGTCGACGTCTACAAGCTCGCCGAAGAGGTCACCGCCGGCCTCACCGGCATGGAGGTCCCCCTCCGCGTAGCCGTCATGGGCTGTGTCGTCAACGGCCCCGGCGAGGCCCGCGAGGCCGACCTCGGCGTCGCCTCCGGCAACGGCAAGGGTCAGATCTTCGTCAAGGGCGAGGTCATCAAGACCGTCCCCGAGTCCAAGATCGTCGAGACCCTCATCGAAGAGGCCATGAAGCTCGCGGAGCAGATGGAGGCGGAGGGCGTCGCGTCGGGCGAGCCCTCCGTGGCCGTGGCGGGCTGAGGTCTCGCTTTCCTCGCCCCCGCCGCCCCTCTGCGGGTGGGTGGGGGCTGGCCGCGCAGTTCCCCGCGCCCCTGGGTTTCTCAGCCCGTCCGGCGTTTGAGGACGAGGCCCCTTCAGGGCCGACAGCGGGGGCCTGGGGGCGGCAGCCCCCAGTGACGGCCACACGAACACACCCCCACCCCAAAACAAACCGGCACCGAAACACGGGTCGGCACTGCTCAGCATCCGCAGGTACAGTGCGGAGATCAGCAGACCCCAGTTGTGAGGCCCCGCCCGTGTTGACCCAGACCACCTCCCGGGTCCTCGAACCGAGCGACCTGGACGCCGCGCTCGCCGTCCTGGACCGCGAGCCGGTCGCGAACGCCTTCGTGACGTCGAGGGTCCAGGTCGCCGGCCTCGACCCGTGGCGGCTCGGCGGCGAGATGTGGGGCTGGTACGAGGACGGCATGCTCACGTCCCTGTGTTACGCCGGCGCCAACCTGGTCCCCATCTGCGCCACCCCGCGCGCCGTCCGCGCCTTCGCCGACCGCGCCCGCCGGGCCGGCCGCCGCTGCTCCTCGATCGTCGGCCCCGCCGAGTCCGCCGCCCAGCTCTGGCGCCTGTTGGAACCCAGCTGGGGCCCGGCCCGCGAGGTCCGCTCCCACCAGCCCCTCATGGTCACCGACCGCATGCCCACCGACATCGCCCCGGATCCCTACGTCCGCCGCATCCGCAAGGACGAGATGGAAACGATCATGCCGGCGTGCGTGGCCATGTTCACCGAGGAGGTCGGGGTCTCCCCGATGGCCGGCGACGGCGGCCTGCTCTACCAGGCCCGCGTCGCCGAACTCGTCGGTTCCGGCCGCTCCTTCGCCCGCCTCGACGAACACGGCAAGGTCGCCTTCAAGGCCGAGATCGGCGCCGCCACCGACCGCGCCTGCCAGATCCAGGGCGTCTGGGTGGCCCCCGAGTACCGGGGCAGGGGCCTGGCCGCCCCCGGCATGGCCGCCGTCCTGCGCTACGCCCTCGCCGACGTGGCCCCGGTGGCCAGCCTCTACGTCAACGACTTCAACACGGCGGCGAGAAGGACGTACAGGCGAGTCGGCTTCCAGGAGGTCGGCGCGTTCATGAGCGTCCTGTTCTGAGCCGGCCCGAGGGCAGCGCCGCCGCGCGGGCGCGACCGGCCCGACCCGCTCCCGGCGGGACGGGCGCACCCCCCTGTACGCTCCCCGCATGGACCTCGTCATCGGCCCCCTCGACCTGTCGGCCCACGTGGACGAGGCCCTAGCCGTCCAAGCCATCGCCTTCGGACTGAGCCCCGACGAGGTCGCCGTCCGCCGCCAGATCGTCCTGCGCCACATGACCCATCCCGGCGCCAGAGCCCTCGGCGCGAGCGTCGGCGGCGCCCTCGTCGGGTTCGTCTACGGCATGCCCAACGACCGCGCCCACTGGTGGTCCACCGTCGTGGAGCCGTACCTGAGAGCACGCCACTGCGACGACTGGCTGGACGGCTCCTTCGTGATCACCGAGCTGCACGTCCACCCCCGCCACCAGAACCGCGGCATCGGCCGCTCCCTGATCACCACGATCACCGACGGCGTCGCCGAACCCCGCTCGATCCTCTCCGCGATCGACACCGACAGCCCGGCCCGCGGCCTCTACCACTCCCTCGGGTACGTGGACCTGGCCCGCCAGGTTCTCTTCCCCAGCGCACCGAAGCCGTACGCGGTGATGGGCGCCCCTCTCCCGCTGCGCCGCCGCTAACCGATTTCCACCGTCCCGTACCCCCCGGCTAACCTCCTGCCATCACCTAGATGCAGCAGGAGCAGAACCATGGCGAACACCCCGGTCCAGCGCATGTCCCAGTTGATGGCGAAGACGCTGCGCGACGACCCGGCGGACGCCGAGGTCCTCAGCCACAAGCTGCTCGTCCGCGCCGGCTACGTCCGCCGTACCGCCGCCGGCCTGTGGAGCTGGCTGCCGCTCGGCAAGAAGGTCCTCGCCAACGTGGAGCGCGTCGTGCGTGAGGAGATGGACGCCGTCGGCGGCCAGGAGGTGCTGCTCCCCGCGCTGCTGCCGCGTGAGCCCTACGAGGCGACCGGCCGCTGGCAGGAGTACGGCCCCGAGCTGTTCCGTCTCCAGGACCGCAAGGGCGGCGACTACCTGCTCGGCCCCACCCACGAGGAGATCTTCACCCTGCTGGTGAAGGACCAGGCGTCCTCCTACAAGGACCTGCCGGTCATCCTCTACCAGATCCAGAACAAGTACCGTGACGAGGCCCGGCCCCGCGCGGGCGTCCTGCGCGGCCGCGAGTTCCTGATGAAGGACTCGTACTCCTTCGACACCGAGGACGAGGGTCTCGCCCAGTCGTACGCCCTGCACCGCGAGGCGTACCAGAAGATCTTCGCGCGCCTGGGCCTGGACTACCGCATCTGCGCCGCCACGGCGGGCGCCATGGGCGGCTCCAAGTCGGAGGAGTTCCTCGCCCCGGCCGGCGCCGGCGAGGACACCTTCGCGGACTGCCCGAACTGCGACTTCGCGGCCAACACCGAGGCGATCACGTATGCGCTGAAGCCGGTGGACGCGGCAGGCGTCCCCGCCGCCGAGGACATCCCGACCCCCGACACCCCGACCATCGAGACCCTCGCCGCCTCCCTCGGCGTCCCGGCCTCCGCCACGCTCAAGAACCTCCTGGTGAAGGTCGACGGCGAGATCGTCGCCGTGGGCGTGCCCGGCGACCGCGAGGTCGACATGGACAAGGTCGAGGCCCACTTCGCCCCGGCCACCGTCGAGATGGTCACCGAGACCGACTTCGCGGGCCGCCCCGACCTGGTCCGCGGCTACGTCGGCCCGCAGGGCCTGGGCGAGAAGGTGAAGTACATCGCCGACCCGCGGGTCGCCCCCGGCACCGCCTGGATCACCGGCGCCAACAAGGAGCACACGCACGCCAGGAACGTCGTCGCGGGCCGTGACTTCGAGGCCGACGAGTACGTCGACGTCGTGGTCGTCCAGGAGGGCGACCCCTGTCCCGCGTGCGGCACCGGCCTCCAGCTGGACCGCGCCATCGAGATCGGCCACATCTTCCAGCTCGGCCGCAAGTACGCCGACGCCCTCAAGCTCGACGTGCTCGGTCAGCACGGCAAGCCGGTCCGCGTGACCATGGGCTCCTACGGCATCGGCGTCTCCCGCGCGGTCGCCGCCCTCGCCGAGCAGACCGCCGACGACAAGGGTCTGTGCTGGCCCAAGGAGGTCGCCCCGGCCGACGTGCACGTGGTCGCCGCGGGCAAGGCCCTCCAGACCGAACTGGCCCTCGACGTCTCCGAGAAGCTGCGCGCCGCCGGCCTCCGCGTCCTGGTCGACGACCGGGCCGGCGTCTCCCCGGGCGTGAAGTTCACGGACTCCGAACTGATCGGCGTACCCCAGATCCTGGTGGCCGGCCGCCGCGCCGCCGAAGGCGTTCTGGAACTGAAGGACCGCCGCACCGGCGAGCGCGAGGAACTCACGGTGGACGAGGCGATCGCCCGCCTCACCGCGTAAAGAAGCATCCGGGCAGGGGGCTGGTCGTCACAACACAGGGTCGGCCGGCCCACCTGAGGGGCGCGGGGCTGTGTCGATTTGCGGCTCCGCCGCGCGGGCGCGACCAGCCCCCACCAGCCCGCAGACGACACACCACCTCATAGCCACCCCGCAAACTCCAACAGCAACTCCCCATCCTTCGGCCGCCCCACCCGGAGGGCGCGCACCCCCGACTCCACGGCCCGGAACAACGTCCACCCCCGCAGCCGCTCCTGATCGACGTCCAACGACTCGGCGAGCCGCTTCACCCGCCGCCGCGTGGTCGCCGCCCCCGAGGGCGAGGCGATCAGATCCTCCACCCGGTCCCGCACCAGCCGGGCCAGATCGAACGCGCACTCCCCGACCACCGGATCCGGCCCCACGGCGAGCCACGGCATCCGCTCCCCGGCCAGCACCTTGCTCTGCCGGAACGTCCCGTGCAGCAACCGCTGTTCGGGCGGCGCGGCCACCAGCTCCTCCCGCGCGGCGAGAGCCGCGTCCACCAGCCCCGCCACCTCCGCGGAAGCGCCCCGCATCACCGCGGCCTGCCGCGCGGTCCGCTCGGCCACCGTCTCGAAGACGTGGTCGCCGGGCGGCTCCACCCACAGCCGCCGCAAGGTCCCCGCCGCCTCCAGGAGTGCCTTCGCCTCCGGCAGCGACCGCACGGACACATCCGGGTGCAGCCGCTCCAGGACCAGCACACCCTCGGTCACGGCGGGCTCCAGCAGCTGTACGGCACCCAGCCCGCCCCAGTGCGCGAGCGCCGCCCGCTCGCTCTCCGGCCGGGCCCGCGGCGGCGCCAGCTTCAGCACCGCGGGCGTCCCGTCGGGCCGCCGCACCAGCATCACCAGGCTGCTGCGCCCGCCGGGCACCTGCACCCGCTCCACGGCCAGCTCGCGTGATGCCACGGCCCGTTCGACCGCCTCGGGCAGCCTCTCCAACCAGCCGTCACCGTCCGGTGCGCTCTCCCCGAGCGCCCTGACCAGCCGCCGCGGCGGTTCGAAAGCCATGCGCGAGTCGTTTCCTTCCGTACGGGTCACTCCGTGGGCGTCGCCGACGCCGATGCCCCGCCGGCCAGCTCGGCGAGCCCAGGGAAGGCTACGCTCTCGCCGTTCCAGCGCACCGCCCGCACCGCCGCCTCCCGCAGCGCCTGGGCAGCCGTGCCCTGCCGCCCGCCGGTGGCCGCCCGCACCAGATCGGAGTACACACCGGCCACCCGGTCCTCCAGTTGGGCGGCGAGCCGCACCGCGGCGGCCGAGTCCGGCACCGGGAAGGGCAGCGCGTACGCCGCGTCGGCGGCCACCGGCCTGCCCCCCAGGTCCCGCACCGCACGCACCAGGGCGTCCCGCCGGGCCCGATGGGCGTCGTAGGCCGCGCGGGCCTCCGTACGACGGTCCTCGCGGATCCGTCCGCCGACGACGCCGTAGCCGTAGACGGCGGCGTGCTCGGCGGCCAGCGCCTTCTGCAGGGCTTCCAGCTCCTCGCTCACCTGGCCCCCTCGGTCAGCAGATACGCGTGCACCGCGCCGGCCGCCGCCACCGAGGCCAGCAGCCGCGCCAACTCGCCCTCCACGCCGAGCAGGGCCTTCGCCCGCCGGTCCGCGAGCGCCCGCTCGGCGGCGGCCAGCTCGGCCACGGCGTCCTTCTCGCTCCCGGGAACCGCGGGGGGCGCGGAGGCCGAGGGGGAAGGGGAGGAGGCAGACGGGGGAGGGGAGGAGGCGGACGGTTTCCCGACACCCCCGAGGGCCTCCGTGTGCCGTACGACCTCCGCCCGCAGCGGTTCCAGCCGCTCCGCCAGCGTGGGATACGCGCCGAGGACGGCGTCGTACCGCTCGGCCAGCCCCTGGCTGTCCCGGGCCGCCCGCACCCGTGTCTGCTCGGTGACCGACGGACTGCCGCCGGTGCCCTCCTCGGACTCCCCGGACCCGGCGGAGCAGCCCGCCACAAGGACGCCCCCGGCGACCGAGGCGAGCAGGGTTCTTCGGCGCGGCCCCGAGGGGAAGCGCGGCGGTGGGGGGTACGGCACGGCAGACGTCCTCGGGAGATTCGTACGAACGGACAGCGCAGGTGATCACGGTACCCGCGCATCCGACCGCCCTCGCGGCAACCCACCCGGGGGCGGCGGGAACCGAGCTCCCGGGCGTCACCTGGACGGCAACACCCCCTGGGACCGGATACCCTTTGACCAGACACGCGACCTTCCCACAACAGCACACGCGGCCGAGGAGTCACCCGGATGAGCACCACCCAGAGCGAGAGGCTTCGAGAACTTCTGGAACCGCTCGTCAGCTCACAGGGCCTGGATCTCGAAGAGATCGCGGTGGACTCGGTCGGACGCAAGCGTGTGCTGCGCGTCGTCGTCGACTCCGACACCGGAGCGGACCTGGACCGGATCGCCGATGTGAGCCGTGCGCTCTCGGCGAAGCTCGACGAGACGGACGCGATGGGCCAGGGGGAGTACACCCTGGAGGTCGGCACCCCGGGCGCGGAGCGCCTCCTCAAGGAGCACCGGCACTACGCGCGAGCCGTGGACCGGCTGGTCAAGTTCCAGCTGCACGACGGCGAGGAACTCACCGCCAGGATCCTCACGGTCGACGAGGACGGTCTCGACGTCGAGGTGCCCGGAGTCAAGGGCCGCAAGCCCACCGCACGCAGACTCGCCTTCGCGGACATCGACCGGGCACGGGTCCAGGTCGAGTTCAACCGCAAGGACAAGCAGGACAGGCAGGACGAGAAGGACATGACGGAAGAGGAGGAGGCGTAGCCGTGGACATCGACATGAGTGCCCTGCGGGGCTTGGTACGGGAGAAGGAGATCTCCTTCCCCCTGCTGGTCGAGGCGATCGAGTCGGCCCTCCTCATCGCCTACCACCGCACCGAGGGAAGCCGCCGACACGCGCGCGTGGAGCTCAACCGGGAGACCGGCCACGTGACGGTGTGGGCGAAGGAGGACCCCGAGGACCTCGAAGAGGGCCAGGAGGCCCGGGAGTTCGACGACACCCCGTCCGGTTTCGGCCGGATCGCCGCCACCACCGCCAAGCAGGTCATCCTCCAGCGGCTGCGCGACGCCGAGGACGACGCGACGCTCGGCGAGTACGCGGGCCGTGAGGGCGACATCGTCACCGGTGTGGTCCAGCAGGGCCGCGACCCGAAGAACGTGCTCGTGGACATCGGCAAGCTGGAGGCCATCCTGCCGGTGCAGGAGCAGGTCCCCGGCGAGACGTACCCGCACGGGATGCGCCTGCGCTCGTACGTCGTACGGGTGGCGAAGGGCGTCCGCGGTCCCTCGGTCACCCTGTCCCGCACACATCCCAATCTGGTGAAGAAGCTCTTCGCGCTGGAGGTGCCGGAGATCGCCGACGGATCCGTCGAGATCGCCGCCATCGCCCGTGAGGCCGGTCACCGTACGAAGATCGCCGTCCGGTCCACACGCTCCGGTCTGAACGCCAAGGGCGCCTGCATCGGCCCCATGGGCGGCCGGGTGCGCAATGTCATGGGCGAGCTGAACGGTGAGAAGATCGACATCGTCGACTGGTCGGACGACCCGGCCGAGATGGTGGCGAACGCGCTCTCACCGGCCCGGGTCTCCAAGGTGGAGGTCGTGGACATGGCGGCCCGGTCCGCCCGGGTGACCGTCCCCGACTACCAGCTGTCGCTGGCGATCGGCAAGGAAGGGCAGAACGCCCGTCTCGCGGCCCGTCTCACGGGCTGGCGGATCGACATCCGACCGGACACCGAGCAGCCGGCCGAATGAGGCAGGTGCGGCGGCGGAGGAATAGATCCAAGCCGCACGCCGCTTAGATCACGACAACAGCCGTTCGATTCTTGCCCCAAAGGGGTGAGGTCGGTACGGGGAGGTAGACTTAAGAGTGTCTGGCCGGACGCACGCCCGAGCATGCCCTGAGCGCACCTGTGTGGGGTGCCGGGAGCGAGCGGCCAAGAAGGACTTGCTGCGGATCGTGGCGGTCGAGGGCGAATGCGTCCCCGATGATCGCGGTACGCTGCCCGGCCGGGGTGCTTACGTGCACCCCGCCCTGGTCTGTTTCGATCTGGCGGTACGCCGTCGGGCGTTCCCAAGGGCGTTGCGCGCCCCGGGAGCGCTGGACACAAAGGCGTTGCGTCTCTATGTCGAGCAGGCAACACCGTAAGAAGCGTCGTGCGGAACCCCCGTGCGGCCCAGGTACCCCGCGAGTTGGAAGTAGGTCGAGATTGCGATGAGCACTCGATGAGCACGCGATGAGTACGCCCATGAAGTAGCGACGGTCCGGACGCAACCCGGACCTAAAAGGAGCGAAGTGGCTAAGGTCCGGGTATACGAACTCGCCAAGGAGTTCGGGGTGGAGAGCAAGGTCGTCATGGCCAAGCTCCAAGAACTCGGTGAATTCGTCCGTTCGGCGTCCTCGACGATCGAGGCGCCCGTTGTACGCAAGTTGACTGACGCCCTCCAGCAGGGCAACGGAGGCGGCAAGCCCGCTTCCGCACGCAAGGCTGCCCCGGCCAGGCCGGCAGCCCCCTCTCCGGCGCAGGCAGCCCGTCCGGCCGCCCCGCGCCCGCCGGCTCCCAAGCCGGCCGCGGCCGAGAAGCCCGCGGCGCCCGCCGCCCCGGCTGCTCCCGGCCCGCGTCCCACTCCGGGCCCGAAGCCCGCGCCGCGGCCCGCCCCGGCGTCCCCGGCTCCGACCACGCCCGAGTTCACGGCCCCCCCGTCGGCTCCCGCCGCCCCGGCTCAGGGTTCTGCCCCGGCTCAGGGTTCCGCCCCGGCTCAGGGCTCCGGCCCGCGTCCGGGCGCCGCGCGTCCCGCCGGTCAGTCGCCGCGTCCCGGCGCCCCGCGTCCGGGTGGTCCCGGCCAGGGTGGTCAGGGCCGTGGTGAGCGTGGCGACCGTTCCGGCGCTCCGCGCCAGGGTGGTCAGGCCCCGCGTCCCGGTGGCCGTCCGGCCGGTCCCCGTCCGGGCAACAACCCGTTCACCTCTGGTGGCTCCACCGGCATGGCGCGCCCGCAGGCGCCCCGTCCGGGCGGTGCCCCGCGTCCCGGCGGCCCGGGTGGCCCCGGTGCTCCCGGCGGCGCCCCGCGTCCGCAGGGCCAGGGTCAGGGCGGTCCCCGTCCCCAGGGCGCTTCGGGCGGTCCCCGTCCGCAGTCCCCGGGCGGCGCGCGTCCCAGCCCCGGTGGCATGCCCCGTCCGCAGGGCGGCGGTCCGCGTCCCGGCGGCGGTCCCGGCGGTGCGCGTCCCAACCCCGGCATGATGCCGCAGCGTCCGGCTGCCGGCCCGCGTCCCGGCGGCGGTGGCCCCGGTGGCCGCGGTCCCGGTGGCGGCGGTCGTCCCGGTGGCGGCGGCGGTCGTCCGGGTGGCGGCGGCTTCGCCGGTCGTCCGGCCGGTCCCGGTGGCGGTGGCGGCGGTTTCGCCGGTCGTCCCGGTGGTCCCGGTGGCGGTGGCGGCGGTTTCGCCGGTCGTCCCGGTGGTCCCGGCGGTGGCGGCGGCGGTCGTCCCGGCTTCGGTGGCCGTCCCGGTGGTCCGGGCGGTCGTGGTGGCACGCAGGGCGCCTTCGGTCGTCCCGGCGGTCCCGCGCGTCGTGGTCGCAAGTCGAAGCGGCAGAGGCGCCAGGAGTACGAGGCCATGCAGGCCCCGTCGGTCGGCGGCGTGATGCTGCCTCGCGGCAACGGCGAGACCGTTCGCCTGTCGCGCGGTGCCTCCCTCACCGACTTCGCGGAGAAGATCAACGCCAACCCGGCGTCGCTCGTCGCGGTCATGATGAACCTCGGCGAGATGGTCACGGCCACGCAGTCCGTCTCCGACGAGACGCTGCAGCTCCTCGCCGACGAGATGAACTACACCGTTCAGATCGTCAGCCCCGAGGAGGAGGACCGCGAGCTTCTGGGGTCCTTCGACATCGAGTTCGGCGAGGACGAGGGCGACGAGGAGGACCTGGTGGTCCGTCCGCCGGTCGTCACCGTCATGGGTCACGTCGACCACGGTAAGACCCGACTGCTCGACGCCATCCGCAAGACGAACGTCATCGCGGGCGAGGCCGGCGGCATCACCCAGCACATCGGTGCCTACCAGGTCGCGACCGAGGTCAACAGCGAAGAGCGCAAGATCACCTTCATCGACACCCCGGGTCACGAGGCGTTCACCGCCATGCGTGCCCGTGGTGCGAGGTCGACCGACATCGCGATCCTGGTCGTCGCGGCCAACGACGGCGTCATGCCGCAGACGGTCGAGGCGCTCAACCACGCCAAGGCGGCCGAGGTCCCGATCGTCGTCGCGGTCAACAAGATCGACGTCGAGGGCGCGGACCCGACCAAGGTGCGCGGTCAGCTGACCGAGTACGGCCTCGTGGCCGAGGAGTACGGCGGCGACACCATGTTCGTCGACATCTCCGCCAGGCAGGGTCTCAACATCGACTCCCTGCTGGAGGCCGTGATCCTGACGGCCGACGCCTCGCTCGACCTGCGGGCCAACCCGAACCAGGACGCGCAGGGCATCTCGATCGAGTCCCGTCTCGACCGCGGCCGCGGTGCCGTGTCGACGGTCCTCGTCCAGCGAGGCACGCTGCGGGTCGGCGACACCATGGTGGTCGGCGACGCGTACGGCCGAGTCCGGGCGATGCACGACGACAACGGCAACAGCCTGGCCGAGGCCGGCCCGTCGACGCCGGTCCAGGTCCTGGGCCTGACCAACGTCCCGGGTGCGGGCGACAACTTCCTGGTGGTCGACGAGGACCGTACGGCCCGTCAGATCGCCGAGAAGCGCGCCGCCCGTGAGCGCAACGCGGCCTTCGCCAAGCGCACGCGCCGCGTCTCCCTGGAGGACCTGGACAAGGTGCTCAAGGCCGGCGAGGTCCAGCAGCTCAACCTCATCATCAAGGGTGACGCTTCTGGTTCCGTCGAGGCTCTCGAGTCCTCCCTGCTCCAGCTGGACGTCGGCGAAGAGGTCGACATCCGGGTCCTGCACCGCGGCGTCGGTGCGGTCACGGAGTCGGACATCGACCTGGCGATGGGCTCGGACGCCATCGTGATCGGCTTCAACGTGCGCGCCGCCGGGCGTGCGCAGCAGATGGCAGAGCGCGAAGGCGTGGACGTCCGCTACTACTCGGTCATCTACCAGGCGATCGAGGAGATCGAGGCGGCCCTCAAGGGCATGCTCAAGCCGGAGTACGAAGAGGTCGAGCTCGGTACGGCGGAGATCCGCGAGGTCTTCAAGTCGTCCAAGCTGGGCAACATCGCGGGTGTTCTCATCCGCTCCGGCGAGGTCAAGCGCAACACCAAGGCGCGCCTGGTCCGCGACGGCAAGGTCATCGCGGAGAACCTCAACATCGAGGGTCTGCGTCGCTTCAAGGACGACGTCACCGAGATCCGCGAAGGCTTCGAGGGCGGTATCAACCTCGGAAACTTCAACGACATCAAGGTCGACGACGTCATCGCGACGTACGAGATGCGCGAGAAGCCGCGCGTCTGACCGTCACAGCACGCGATCGGGGCCGGTCGGCGGGGAAGTTCCTCAGGGAATTTCCGTCGATCGGCCCCGGCCGTTGCGTGTACGGTTCCTGTATCGGCGTCGAAGCGTGGCGCCCGTACCCCGAACCGGCGGGACATCCGGACAACACATGTATGTGGGGACTCTGTCCTTCGACCTGCTCCTCGGCGACGTCCACTCGCTGAAGGAGAAACGCTCTCTCGTCCGTCCGATCGTGGCCGAGCTCCAGCGCAAGTACCCGGTGAGTGTGGCGGAGACGGGCAGCCAGAACCTGCACCGCAGAGCGGAGATCGGGCTCGCGGTGGTCTCCGGGGACACGGGCCATCTCACCGACGTACTGGACCGCTGCGAGCGGATGGTCGCCGGTCGGCCCGAGGTGGAACTGCTCTCGGTTCGACGCAGACTCCACAGCGACGAAGACTGAAGCAAGAGATAAGTACTTAAGGAGACGGACCAGTGGCCGACAACGCGCGCGCCAAGAGGCTGGCGGACCTCATCCGAGAGGTGGTGGCCCAGAAGCTGCTGCGCGGGATCAAGGACCCGCGGCTCGGCTCACACGTCACCATCACGGACACCCGGGTCACGGGTGACCTGCGGGAGGCGACCGTCTTCTACACGGTGTACGGGGGCGACGAGGAGCGGGCGGCCGCGGCCGCCGGACTGGAGAGCGCCAAGGGCGTGCTCCGCTCCGCGGTGGGGGCGGCGGCGGGTGTGAAGTTCACCCCGACGCTGACCTTCGTGGCCGACGCGCTGCCCGACACCGCCAAGACCATCGACGACCTCCTCGACAAGGCCCGCCAGTCGGACGAGAAGGTGCGCGAGGTCTCGGCCGGTGCCAAGTACGCCGGCGAGGCCGACCCGTACCGGAAGCCGGGCGACGAGGACGAGACGGACGACGCCGCCGAATGACCGAGAAGATCCGGACGCCCGACGGCCTTGTCATCGTCGACAAGCCGTCGGGCTTCACTTCGCACGACGTCGTGGCCAAGATGCGCGGGATCGCCAGGACCCGCCGTGTCGGGCACGCGGGCACCCTCGACCCCATGGCGACGGGCGTCCTCGTCCTCGGCGTGGAGCGGGCCACCAAGCTCCTCGGCCATCTCGCGCTGACCGAGAAGGAGTACCTGGGCACGATCCGCCTGGGCCAGACGACGCTGACCGACGACGCCGAGGGCGAGATCACGGGGTCGGTCGACGCCTCGAAGGTCACCCGCGACGCCGTCGACGCCGGCATCGCCGAGCTGACCGGCCGCATCATGCAGGTGCCGTCCAAGGTCAGCGCCATCAAGATCAACGGCGTCCGCTCCTACAAGCGGGCCCGCGACGGCGAGGAGTTCGACATCCCCGCCCGTCCCGTCACCGTCTCCTCCTTCGCGGTCCACGACATCCGGGACACCGTCGCCGAGGACGGCACCCCGGTCCTGGACCTGGTGGTGTCGGTGGTCTGCTCGTCCGGCACCTACATCCGGGCGCTCGCCCGCGACCTGGGCGCCGGCCTCGGAGTGGGCGGCCATCTCACGGCGCTGCGCCGGACCCGCGTCGGCCCGTACAAGCTGGACTCGGCCCGGACCCTCGACCAGCTCCAGCAGGACCTGACCGTCATGCCGATCGCCGAGGCCGCCACCGCCGCGTTCCCCCGCTGGGACGTCGACGCCCGGCGCGCCAAGCTGCTCACCAACGGTGTCCGGCTCGACATGCCCGAGGAGTACGTCGGCAAGGGCGCCGTCGCCGTGTTCGACCCCGAGGGGGTCTTCCTCGCCCTCGTCGAGGAACAGAAGGGCAAGGCGAAGAGCCTGGCCGTCTTCGGCTGAGCCTCTCGCTGGCCGTCCGCTGTAGGTCCGCCCGTGGAGCGGCGAACACGGGGTCGTCGTCCCGCCGCTCCACGGTCCCCCTCGGTTCCCCCACCCCTAGGGTGTATCCAGCTGCCCCCGTCCATTCACCCGACCGGGCAGGCGCTCGGAGTGAACCGGGGGAGTGGGAGGGGGCGCGTTCCCCGCACGATCTGTCCCGCTGATCATCCCGCGCCTACCGTCGAATAGAGGCACGCGCACACAGCAGTACGGGAATCGAGCGCGTGCGTACGGCGGGGAGGTTCGACCATGGCGGGACGGGGCCCGCAGCCCGACGACACCCGCGACGCCCCACGTCCGTCCCGGCGGACGGAAGAGGACCGGCGTGCGCGGGACCGGCATGTCGGGGCGGAACAGGAGCTTGGAGCGGTGCCGGCGGGGGAGTGGGCGCCGGGGCCGGTGTCCGGGCCCGGGGCGCGGCCGGAGTTGGGGCCGTGGTCTGGGGGACGGGCGGATCGGGCGTCAGGGGCTGTGGCGGAGGCTGAGCCGAGGTCGGGAGCGGGGGCGGAGTCGACGTCGGAGGCAGGGGCAAGGTCGAGTGCGGCGGTAGAGCAGAGGCCGGGCCCAGGGGTAAGGGCTGCGAAGTCGGGGGCAGTGGCCGGGTGGGACGAGGCGCTCGTCCGGTTCCGGGACCTCGCCGGTCGGCCCCGGGGCGTCGGGTTCGTCGCTGATCATCACGGTACGGTCGTCACCAGCCACGAGACCGTCGACGGACTGTCCCGGCTCGTGCTGTACGGCGCCGGGGACCGCAGTTGTGTCGTGACCGCCGACGCGGTGACCCCGCTGCCCGACCTGGACCTGGCCCTCGTACGCACCGAGGGCCTGGGCGTGGACCCGCTTCCGGTGACCGTGCGGGACCGCATCGAGACCGGCACGTATGTGAGGCTCCCGGCCGGCTGCTGGCGTGAGGCCCGGGTGCTGGGCTCGGGCGGAGTGACGTACACGGCCACGGATCGCTTCCGTCTCCTCGACGACGTACTGGAGTTGGCGATCGGAACCGCCGGCCGCGACGCGCTGCGCCTGGGCGGCGGGGCCGCGGGAGGGCCGGTGCTCGACGCCACGACCGGTGCCGTGATCGGCGTCCTCGGCACGGCACTTCAGAGCGGTCACCGGGACGTCGGCTTCGCGGTGCCCCTGCGACCCGCCGCGCACGCTGCCCTCGCCGACCTCCTCCTCAGGAACGCGGCGACGGTTCCCGCGTACGACACCGACCTCAACCTCGCGGGCGTGCTGGAACTGACGGCGACCTCCGTGGGACAGGACGGGCCGACGGGGGCCGGTCAGCCGGACGCGGGGACGTCCGGCTCCGGGTGGTGCGGGGGCGTGGGGCCGGTCGAACGGGCCGTCGCAGCGGGGGAGTTGGAGAAGTTTCTGCGAGGGCCGGCCCTCGTGCTCGGGCTGGTCGGGGTGCCTGGGAGTGGTCGTACGACGGAGCTCGCTGCCCTGGCCGCTCGGCGGCACCGGAGTGCGGAACCGGCGCCCACGCTGTGGCTGCGGGGTGCCGACCTCAAGGACGACGACGGCTCCGTGGCGGACGCGGCGGGCAGGGCGCTGGCCCGGGCGGCCAGGATCGTCGCCGCCTCGCAGTCCACGGACCCAGCGGACCTCGGTGACATCACACCGGAGCGCCTGGCCCACCTCTCCCGTACCGCCGGCCGCCCCCTCCTGCTCCTCCTCGACGGTCCCGAGGAGATGCCCCCCGTCCTGGCTCACCGCCTCCCCGCCTGGAGCGACGGCACGGCGAAGTGGCTGCGGGAGACAGGGGCACGGCTGGTGGTCGCCTGCCGACCGGAGTACTGGGAGAAGGCGGGTTCGGCCTTCTCCCGGGACCTGCTGCACACCGTGCACCTCGGGGACCTGACCGACCAGGAGGCTGCCGAGGCCCGCACGCGCTACCGGATCCCCGAGGGCGCCCTCACCGACGCCCGCCACCCCCTCACGCTCCGCCTGTACGCGGAGATCCACGCAGCGCTCCAGAGCGTGCAAGGCATCCCTGGCATCCAGAGCGACGCCCCCATCGACCGCGACGACGTCTTCTCCGCCCACCTCGACCTCATGTGCCTCCGCATCGCCGTCCGCCTCGCCGCCCAGAACGGCCTCCGGGGCACCGCCGTACGCCGGCTGGCCGCCAAGGTGTCCGGGCAGGTCCACGAGGCCGCCCGCCGCAGTCTCGGCCCGGGACAGGGCGAGCTGGACCGGCAGTCGTTCGAGGCGGTGTTCCCCTGGGGCCAGGCCCCTGCGCGCCTCGGCGGTGGCACCGGCTGGGCCTCGGCCGTCCTCACCGAGGGCCTGCTCGTGCCCGCCGGCAACGGCTACCGCTTCGCCCACGAGGAACTCGCCGACTGGATCCAGGGCATGCACCTGGACCTGGACGAGGCACTGCGCGCCCTCGTCCACCGCCGCACCCACCTCCACCCGGACCGTCCGCTCCCCGTCCCGCACCACCGCATCGGCCCCGTCGTCCAGGCCCTGCTGCTCCTGGCCCGGCAGCACGGCACCCCTCAACTCGCGCTGCGCCTGGAGGAGTTGGTGTACGCGCTGGACGCCGACCCGGACTCCTGGTGGGCCGCCAGGCTCCTCGCCGAGGTTCTGCGGCGGGTCCCGGACGCGACGCCGTACACCGCCGTACTCCATCTGCTCATCGACCGCGTCGTCGCCTGGCGGCGGCGCGGATGCCCGGTACCGGCCGAGTTCGGGCCCGACCTGTGGACCGCCCTGGCGCTCCCGCACGGCACCCGCTTCGAGCTCCTGCGCAGGCTCGTCCTGGCCGACGGGCCGCCGCACGAGGACGGTCCGCGGTTCCTGGACGCCGTGGCCGCACTGCTGACCGCCGATCCCACCGCCGTACCACCCCACCTCACCCGCTGGTTCGACGACGAGCGGCCGCTGCCGGCCACCCCGGACGCGACCGTGGCGACGGCCGCGCAGGCGCTGCTGCACACGCACCGCCACGGGGCGCTGGACGACCTCACCGAGGTGCTCGTGGACTGCGCGCACGCCAGGGCCGACGAACTGCTCGCCGTTCTCGCGGAGGACGAGCCGTCGGCGATCTGCCGGGCCGTCGACCGGTGGGCGCACGACGAGCGGCCCGCGCGACGGGTCGCCGCGGTGGCGTACGGACTGCGCGCCGCCCCGCACCTCCGCACCGAGGCCGACCGCGAACTGCTGCGCTACGCCGCCCTCGCCCTGCTCGCCCGCCCCGCCGACTGCACCCTGCACGGCGGCGCGCTCGCCCTCCTGGTCCGGGACCCGGTCACCCGCGCCCGCCATCTCCCGCAGGCCCTCGGGCACTTCGTGGCCGGTGACCCGCAGCTGCCGGCCGGCGCGCTGGTCCCCGCCCTGGCCAGCCACCCGGACCAGGTCCTGGACGCCTTCCGCGCGCGGCTGCGCCGCCCGGACGCCGGGGAGGCGCTGCGCACCCTCGCCGACGTCACCACGCCCACCCCGGCCCGCCGGGTCGCCGACCTGGTGCGGGAGGCGGTGGAGCGGCGCCCGGAGAGCGCCGTGCACGTGGCCGCGTACGTCGACCGGCGC
This sequence comes from Streptomyces lincolnensis, assembly GCF_001685355.1. Lineage (GTDB taxonomy): Bacteria > Actinomycetota > Actinomycetes > Streptomycetales > Streptomycetaceae > Streptomyces > Streptomyces lincolnensis. The sequence continues at coordinate 7,304,675 of NZ_CP016438.1, forward strand.
CTGGACCACGGGCCGACGGCCCGGGCGGTACTCCTGCCGCTGGTCACCGGCCTGCTGCACGGCGGCTCCGAGCAGGTGCGAGCCGCCCTCGCGACCGTTCTGACCGCCTCCGGCACGCCCGCCTCCCGCCCGCTGCGCCAGGAGCTCCTGGAGATCCTCCTGAGCCAGGAACACGCCCCCTCCGTCCTGGTCGCCGTCCTGCACGCGGCGGCCGCGCGCCGCGACGACCCGCTGTGTGCCCGCGGTCTCGTCCACCGCACCGGCCTCCTCCTCGTCCGTACGCCCGAAGGAGCCGCCCTCTTCGACCGCGACCTCGTCGACCTGGGACGACACGTCCCCGGCTTCGCCGCACGCCTCGTCGGCTGGCTGACCGACACCCCGCAGGAGTGGGCGGCGGTGGTGGGCCCCAGCGCCCGCCGGATGATCGAGAATCTGGCGGGTGTCCGCGTCCCCGCGTGACGGGACCGTGCCGAGTCCACGTGCGCCGGGTCACAGCCCCCATGCCGATGCGGGTCCGAAGCGCCCGGCATGGCACCCTTAGACCTGCGTTACGAGGCAACCACGGACACGGGTTCGACGAGTTTGCGACAAGGAGCAGTCACAGTGCAGCGCTGGCGTGGCTTGGAGGACATCCCCGAGGACTGGGGGCGCAGCGTCGTCACCATCGGCTCCTACGACGGAGTCCACCGCGGACACCAGCTGATCATGCGGCACGCCGTGGACCGCGCCCGCGAGCTGGGCGTCCCCGCGGTCGTCGTCACCTTCGACCCGCACCCCAGCGAGGTCGTCCGCCCCGGCAGCCACCCGCCGCTGCTCGCCCCGCACCACCGCCGCGCCGACCTCATGGCCGAGCTGGGCGTGGACGCGGTGCTGATCCTGCCCTTCACCACGGAGTTCTCGAAGCTGTCGCCGGCCGACTTCGTCGTCAAGGTCCTGGTCGACAAGCTGCACGCCAAGGCGGTCGTCGAGGGCCCCAACTTCCGCTTCGGCCACAAGGCCGCCGGGAACGTGGACTTCCTCACCGAGCAGGGCAAGGTCTACGACTTCGAGGTCGAGGTCGTCGACCTGTACGTGTCCGGCGAGGCGGGCGGCGGCGAACCCTTCTCCTCGACCCTGACCCGGCGCCTGGTCGCCGAGGGCGACGTCGAGGGCGCCGCCGAGATCCTGGGCCGCCCGCACCGGGTGGAGGGCGTGGTCGTCCGCGGCGCCCAGCGCGGCCGCGAGATGGGCTTCCCGACGGCCAACGTCGAGACCCTGCCCCACACCGCCATCCCCGCCGACGGCGTCTACGCCGGCTGGCTGCACGTCGAGGGAGAGGCGATGCCCGCCGCGATCTCCGTCGGCACCAACCCGCAGTTCGACGGCACCGAGCGCACGGTGGAGGCGTACGCCATCGACCGCGTCGGCCTCGACCTGTACGGCCTGCACGTCTGCGTCGACTTCCTCGCCTTCGTCCGCGGCCAGGCGAAGTTCGACACGCTCGACGCGTTGCTCGTCCAGATCGGCGAGGACGTCAAGCGCTGCCGTGAGCTGGTCGCGGGGGCGAGTTCCGGCGAGTAGTTCGCCTACGACGACGAAAGGCGGCCGGTGCCCGAAGGCACCGGCCGCCTTTCGTGTACGTGCGGCTACTGCTGTGGGGGCGGCGGGGGCGGGGCCTGGCCCGGCTGGGGATAGCCGTAGCCCTGGGGCGGATAGCCGTAGCCCTCCTGCTGCGGGGGGCCCGCCGGGGGCTGGCCCTGTTGCGGGTAGGGCTGCTGCCCGGGGTGTCCGGGCTGGGCGGGCGGCGGGCCCTGCTGCGGGTAGGGCTGGCCGTACGGCTGTCCCGGGGCCGGCTGGCCCGGCTGGCCGGGCTGCTGCGGGTACGGGGTCGGCTGGCCCGGGGCCTGGCCGGGGTACGGCTGGCCCGGCATCTGCTGGCCCGGCATCGGCGGGGCGACGAGCGGGGGCTGCTGGTTGCTGCCCTCGTTGGTCCACAGGCCGTGCATCTGCTGGTGGCGGACGAAGTCCTCGGCGACCATCGCCGCGAGGTTGAAGTACGCCTCCCGGACCTTCGGCCGCATCATGTCGAGGTCGACCTCGGCACCGGCGGACAGGTGCTCGTCGAAGGGCACGACGATCACGCCCCGGCACCGGGTCTCGAAGTGCGTCACGATGTCCTCGACCTTGATCATCTTGCCGGTCTCGCGGACCCCCGAGATGACGGTGATGGACCGCGAGACGAGGTCGGCGTATCCGTGCGCCGACAGCCAGTCCAGCGTCGTACTGGCGCTGCTCGCACCGTCCACGGACGGTGTGGAGATGATGATGAGCTGGTCGGCGAGGTCGAGCACCCCGCGCATGGCGCTGTAGAGCAGACCGGTACCGGAGTCGGTCAGGATGACCGGGTACTGGTTGCCGAGCACGTCGATCGCGCGCCGGTAGTCCTCGTCGTTGAAGGTCGTCGAGACGGCCGGGTCGACGTCGTTGGCGATGATCTCCAGGCCGGAGGGCGCCTGGGAGGTGAACCGCCGGATGTCCATGTACGAGTTGAGGTGCGGGATCGCCTGGACGAGGTCGCGGATGGTGGCCCCGGTCTCGCGCCGTACCCGGCGGCCGAGCGTGCCGGCGTCCGGGTTGGCGTCGATCGCGAGGATCTTGTCCTGGCGCTCGATGGCGAGCGTGGAGCCGAGGGCCGTGGTGGTGGTCGTCTTGCCGACGCCGCCCTTCAGGCTGATGACGGCGATGCGGTAGCAGGACAGCACCGGCGTGCGGATGAGCTCCAACTTGCGCTGGCGCTCGGCCTCTTCCTTCTTGCCGCCCAGCTTGAACTTGCCGCCGGCCGTCGGACGACTGCTCTTCGCCTTCTGCTTCTTGCTGTTGATCAGCCGGTCCGAGGACAGCTCCACGGCCGCGGTGTAACCCAGCGGCGTGGCACTGGGGTTGGCCGTGTGCCGCTGGTCGTGCTGCATGGCCTGCGGCCAGGCGGCAGCGGCGTCGGGGCCGGGCCCGGCGGCCGGGGGCTGCGCGGGGTACTGCTGGGGTTGAGGCTGGGGCTGGGGAGCGTTCGGCGGCGCTGCGTTGGGGTGCGGCGCGTGGGGGTGCGCCGGGTTGGGCTGTTGCGGGGCTCCCGGGTGGCCCTGCTGCGCGGGCGGCTGGGGCGGCTGGGGGAAGCCGTAACCGCCCTGCTGGGCCTGGGGGTTGGGCTGGTTCGGCGCGCCCGGCGCGGGTTGCGGGAAGCCGTAACCGGACGGCTGCGGGGCGGCGGGCGGCTGGGCACCGGGCTGGGCGCCGGGGTGCGGGAAGCCGTAGCCACCCTGGGCGTTGGGCGCGGGGGCCGGCGGTTGCGGCTGGGCCTGGGGGTGCGGGAAGCCGTAGCCACCCTGCGGCGGGGCCGGAGGGGTGGGCGGGGTCGCGGGCGCGGCGGCGTTCTCGCTGCCGGGCTGGGGGAAGCCGTAGCCAGCGGGCGGCGTGGGCTGCCCCGGTGCCGGGGGCTGGTTCCAGCCGGCCGGTGCGGGCTGCGGGGCCTGCGGATGGAACGGCTGCTGCGGGGCGGCGGGCGGCTGGGCACCGGGGTGGGCGCCGGGCTGGCTGCCGGGGTGCGGGAAGCCGTAGCCGCCCTGGGGGTTCGGCGCGGGGGCCGGCGGTTGCGGCTGGGCCTGGGGCTGCGGGAAGCCGTAGCCGCCCTGGGGGTTCGGTGCCTGGTCCGGCTGGGCGGCGGCGTCCGGCTGCGGCTGTGCCGGCCACTGGGCCGCCGGGGCGGGCGCGGCGGGCTGGTAGGACGGCGGCAGCGGCGGGACACCGCTCTGCGGGGCCGGCGGGGGAGTCCAGGCGGGCTGGGCCTCGGGTGCGGTGGCGGCGGGGGAGGGGGCAGCGGTGGCGGCGTCCGGTGCGGGGCTGCGGGGGTCCGGGGCGGGTGCCGGCACCGGCGCGGGGGCCTGGGGTGGAGCCGAGCCGTCTGTGGACGGAGCGTCGGTGGACGGGGAGTCGGGCACCTGGGCGCCCTGGGCGTCGTCGGCGCCTTCCGGCTCCTGCGCGGCCTCGCCGGTCTCCTGGTCGGCCCCGGGTTCCTCCGCCGTGACCGTGGCGCCGTCCGTCTCGTCGGCGGAGGCTTCCTCGGAGGTGCTCACCTCGGCGGGCTCGGACGCGTCGCCGTCGGGCTCCGCGGAGGTGTCGCCGCCGTCCGTCGGGGTTCCGGCACCGGCCTCGGAGGTCTCGGCGGTCGGTTCGGCGACGGCGGGGGCGGTGCTCTCGGCCGCGTCCTCACCGGAGGTGTCGCCGGAGGGCTCCGCGGCGTCCGCGGCGGCGCGCTCCGCGATCTCGCGCTTGAGGGCGGACGACGAGATCCGCATGGTCGCGCCGCTGACGAGGTCGCCGGACTCGTCCTCCTGCGGTGCGGGCGTACCGGCGGCAGGGGTCGACCAGGGCTGCTGGTAGGAACCGGCGGGCGGCTGGTCCGGCACGGCCACCGGAGCTCCGACCGGTGGGGGCGGCGTGGCGGGGGAGGGCGCCGGGGGCGGCGGTGTCGGGGCCGCCGGAGCCGCGTTCGAGGAGTTCTGCGTGTACCAGGCCGGTGGCGCGTAGTCGATCGTGAACTCGCCCGTCAACTCGATGGCGGACTCCGCGTCGGACTGGTCGTCGTCGGGTGTGTCCCAGCCCCCGCGGATCCCGTCCCGATCGCTGTTCACAGTTCCTCCTGGTGTGGTCGAGCACCCTCAAGCCGTGCTGGGGCGACCGTTTCTGTCGTCCGATTCGCCGGGCTGTCCCCCTTGGGCCCCGGGCCCTGTTGTCGCATCGCCCGCACCACCCGCTCACGGGTACTCACGACGTGCTCTGCCCCAGCCTAATCACCAAAACCACGACCCCGGCAGGCCCGCCCACTCGACGGGCTTCCGCGAAGCCCGCTAATTCCTTCGATAACCCACCAAGTTGGACAGGGCATCCCGGCCCGAACCGCACGCCGAACCGTCCGCCGGCCCACACGGCGTCCTGCACTCCGCGGAGCCCTTCGGAGTCGTACCGGACGAACCTGTCAGTCCATCCGGCGCGCGACGCCCAGCAGTCCGGTCTCGGAGTCCGTGGCCTGTGTCATCACGTACTGCCGGTCCCGGTCCGTGCACCACAGCGTGACGCCGTCCTGCAATCCGGGCAGGGACTGCATCTCGGGGCGCGGCAGACCGATCACGCGGGCGATCTCGGTGGCCTCGTCCGGTGACACCCGCTGGATGCCCACGAGCCGCGCCTGGCGCATCAGCCGGGGCGCGACCGGGCTCAGATACGGCAGCAGCGTGAGCACGGACTGCCAGGGCGCCGACACCACACGTCCGCGCGGCGGCCGCATACCGCAGTCCCGCACCACCAGCACCGGTGTACCGGCCGACGCGCCCTGCGGGGGCACCCGGCCCACGTCGTACACCGCCAGGCCGTTCTGCCCGCCGCCCATGGCGTGCACCATCGGCATCCAGGCCTGCGCCCGGCCGGTCTCCACCGCCACGCGCGCGCCCGTCGCCGCCGCGCGCAGCGCCAGCACCTGGGCCGTCCACAGGCCACCGATGAGGACGATGTCGTACGGCGTCGGGCGGTTGACGCCCAGAACGGCCGGCTGGCCCTCGGTGTTGACGCCCGCCACCACGCCGTCGTCGCCTATGGGCAGGGAGAGCGCGCCCACCTGCTCGACGGGCAGGGTGTGCCGCTGGTGCCGGGGGCCCATCAGTCCGAAGCCGGTGCGCAGCCGCTCCCCGAAGCCCGGGGCGGCGGGCGAGGTCGAGGTCATGGACATCAGCGGGCACCTCCGAGCGGCAGGGTGGCGAGAACGCCGGGGAGTTGTTCACGGTCCAGCCGCGCGAGCCCGGCCTTCGCCCCGCGCGCGGCCCGCTCCAGATCGCGTCGCGCGTTGGTCAGTTCCTGGTTGCTGCGGCCGGTGATGCGGAGGTGGCCCGTGACGTTCACGTCCTGCCGGCCGCCGCGGGCCAGGGTCAGGCTGAACGTCGTCGCGAGGGCGGGCACGGCCGTGAGCTGTGCCACCAGCTGGGCCAGGGAGGTGCCCGAAGCGCCCAGCTGGGGCCAGCGGCGCACCCAGTACGTGGTGTGCCGGCGGTTGTCGCAGCGCCAGCTGCGGCTGGACTCCTCCGTGCGCCGCTGCGGCGACTCGTCCGGGCCGATCGGCGCGGCCTGCGCGGTCACCATCGGGTTGGCGCACGCGGAGGTGGCGATCGCGGAGGTCAGCTCCTCCTCCGTGAGGAGGTTCGCCTGGAAGCCCGCACCGGTCAGCCGGCTGGACAGGTGCTCGGCCGCCCGCACCAGGCACTTCTGCGCCCCGCGCAGACCGCCGCCGCGCGCGGCCACCGCCTCCGGGCACAGCTCCGGGTCGAGCTTCAGCGCGATCCACGTGATGCGCACCGCGGGGGAGCCCGCCTGGGCCTGCAACGGCGCGTAGTTGCTCACCACGACCGACTGCTGGGGCAGGTGCAGCGCGGGCGCGGGCTGGGTGTGCACGACGACCTGGGCCGACTCCAGCTGGATGCCGTCGACCTCCAGGGCGTCCTGCACGAGCGCGAGGGGCAGCGGACGGCGGCTGCGCTCGGCGCGCAGCGCGCCCGCGTCCGACTCCACCTGGAGCACCGCGGTGATGAAGCCGCCGTCGCCCACCATGCCCACCGGCCGCCGCTGGTCGCGGTCGTCGCCGCGGGTGAAGCTGTACGTCCGCAGGGTCGGGTCGCACTCCACGGCGGGCGCCAGCGCGGAGTCGGTGCCCGGCGGCACCACGGTGTTCGCGGCCTTGCGGGTGCGCGCTCGCAGCGCCAGCAGCGTGCCCAGCCACTCGGGCAGGGAGAGCCCCCGGCGTCGTACCAGAGCGAGCACCACGAGCACTGCGGCGACCACGCCCGCCGGAACGAGCGCCACCGTGCCGATGACCCAGCCGGTCACCACGACGGCGGCCGCCACCTCAAGCATGACCAGCCGCTGCACCGCGAACGAGCCGCCATGGCCCGAGCGCGACTTCAGATGCGGCGTGACCGACCCGCGGTACGGCGCGGAGGCGGCCGGAGCCGCTCCCGAACCCGCCCTCGGCGGCTGAGAGGAAGACGATCCGCGCGAACCTGATCGGCGCGCGCCCCCCGATCGCGGCCGCGATTGCGATCGCGACCGCGCCCGCGTTGCGGAAGCCATCACTCCAAAACCCCCGAACTCTCCCGAAACTCCATGCGCTGTGGCCCCTTCAAGGCCTGAGCACCCTACCCGTGCCACCAGCACGGTCACGCAACAGGCATAGTAGGGGGCGGCTCTGACAGCCGAGGCATCAGAGGCAATTGAGGACGGGGGACGGATCTTCACAGGTCCCCCACGGCTCCGCACGGGGAGAGAGCGGACACAGATGGCATCACGGCGGGATGAACTCAACGCCTACACCTTCGCGAAGCGCCGTACGCTCGCATCCTTCCTGCGTCCGTCACCGACGGGCTCCGAGGAAGGCGCACCGAAGCCGATGAAGGCGCTGCTGCCCGGCGTCGTCGTCGCCCTGGTGATCCTCCTCGTGTTCGGAGGCATCGGCATCTTCAAACCGACGGCACCCGTGGGCTGGAAGAAGCCCGAGGAGCACGTCATCGTCGCGAGCAAGTCGACCACGCGGTACGTGGTGCTGAAGACGGGGAGCCAGGTGCAGCTCCACCCGGTCCTCAACATGGCGTCCGCCAAGCTCCTGCTGGACCCCAGCAAGTCCGACGTCATCACGGTCGACGAGAAGGTCCTGGACAGCGGCAACCCGCCGCACGGCGCCACGGTCGGCATCCCGTACGCCCCCGACCGCCTGCCCTCCGCCGACGAGGCCGAGGCCGCCAAGCGCTGGGCGGTGTGCGAGCGCCCCGGTGAGGGCGGCCGCGCCATCCAGAAGGCGGCCTTCGTCTTCGCCGAGAAGGAGTTCGGCAAGACCGAGGGCAAGAACAGGCTCAACGGCGGCGACCTGATGTACGTGGTCGCGCCGGACGAGAAGACGCAGTACGTGGTGGACGCGCGGGGCACCGCGTACGAGATCGGGGACACCTCCGACACCGAGCTGCTGAGGGCTCTCGACACCCAGGGCCGTAAGCCGCAGCGCGTCTCCCAGGAGTGGCTGGACACGCTGCACAAGGGGGACCCGATCTCGATGCCCACGGTCGAGGGCACGCCCGGAGCGCCTGCCGACGCGGGCCTCCCGGAGCAGTTCGACAAGGTCGGCGAGGTCATCAGGGCCCCCATCGGCTCGCGGATGCAGTACTTCGTGGTGCAGCCGGGCGGCGTGGCCGAGATCTCCGAGTTCGTCGCCACCCTGCTGCTGAACAGCGCCGATCTCGTCGCCGTCGGACAGGCCGGTGAGGCGCAGCCGGTGGCCCCCGGCGCGATCGTCGACAGCAAGCCCTTCCGGACGGCGGGGAACACCTGGCCGCTGCTCAAGCCGAAGACGGTCAACGACGGCGACAGCGCCACCGCCGGCCGCAACACCGTCTGCAACGTCCTGCTCTCGGTCGGTACGACGGGCGACGCGAAGGGGCGGACGACGCTGTCCACCTGGGTGGGCACCGACTTCCCCGCCACGCTGCCCACCGGCTCCTCCAGCGGCTACGTGACGGCCGGCTCCGGCCAGCTCTACCGCCAGTTCCAGGGCACGGAGACCGCGGCCGGCGGTGTCTTCCTGGTCACCGACACCGGCCTGCGCTACGCCCTCCAGTCCAACAGCGACAGCGCCACCGACGACCAGGGCATCGGCACCTCGGCCAAGCAGAAGGAGCAGGAGCTCCAGGAGGCCAAGATCGCCCAGACCCGGCTCGGTTACGAGAAGGTGAACCCCACGCCCGTCCCCGTGGAGTGGTCGACGTTCCTGCCGACCGGCCCGCGCCTGTCGGAGTCGGCGGCACGACAGCCGCAGGGCTCCTAGTCGCGGGATGGAGGAGAACGAAGCCATGCTGAACGGCGAAGCCATGCTGAACGCGAGGACGTCGGTGATCCGGGGACGGGGCAGGAGGACGGCGGCCCTGGCCGCCGCCACCGCGGTCGTGGCGAGCGCCTCGGTGGTCGGCCTCTCCGCCCCGGCGGCCCACGCGGACGACGGCCAGTGCACCTTCCCCGCGAAGAAGTACGCGGGCCGCCCCTGGGCGCTCCAGCGCGTCAACCTCGACGCGCTGTGGTCGATCTCCACGGGCAAGGGGGTCGACGTGGCGGTCATCGACACCGGGGTCGACATCAAGAACCCCCAGCTCACGAAGGCCGTGGACGCCTCCAAGGGGATGAACAACCTCCCCGCGAAGAACTCCAAGGGCGAGAAGATCGAGCGCGGCAGCACCAAGGGCACCGACGACAGCGTCGGCCACGGCACGCGCGTGGCCGGCATCATCGCGGCCCGGCCGGTCAAGGGCACCGGCTTCGTGGGCCTGGCCCCGGACGCGAAGATCATCCCGATCAAGCAGAACAACGCGGAGGGCGACGGAACGGCGGACACGCTGGCGGCGGCGATCCGTCACGCGGTCCAGCAGGGCGCCGAGGTCATCAACATCTCCCAGGACACGGCCAACGCCCTGAAGCCCAACTCGGACCTGGAGCTGGCGGTCGACGAGGCCCTCGCCCGGAAGGTCGTGGTCGTCGCCTCGGCCGGCAACGACGGCCTGGGCGGCAAGGTCCAGATCACCTACCCGGCGTCGTACAAGGGCGTCCTGGCGGTCGCGGCCTCCGACCGCAACAACGAGCGGGCCGCCTTCTCGCAATCGGGAGATTTCGTGGGAGTCGCCGCGCCAGGTGTCGACATGATCTCCACAGTCCCGCTCGGCGGCAACTGCTCCGACAACGGCACCAGCTTCTCCGCCCCGTACGTGGCGGGCGTCGCGGCCCTTCTGAAGTCCAAGTACCCCAACTGGACCGCCCAGCAGGTCGTCGCCCAGATCGAACAGACCGCGGAACGCTCCATCCCCGGGCGCGACCGCCTCGTCGGCTGGGGCGTCGTCGACCCCGTCAAGGCGCTCACGAACGTCGACCCGGAACACCCCGTCGAGACCCCCCGCCCGGACAACGGCGTGACGCGGGCCGAGGCCCCGTCCGTCACCCCGCTCCACTTCGGCGAGTCCGCCGAGGAACGCAACACCCGCCTGGCGACCTACGTCGTCGTGGGCGGCCTGGTCGCGGTGGCCGGCCTGAGCGGCACGGCCGTGGCGGTACGGGACGCGCGACGGAGGCGGGCGCGGGTGGGCGGGCAGCAGGCGTGACGGTGGGGGCGCGGATGGCCGGGCAGCGGGTGTGACGGTGGCGGGTGCAGGTGGCCGGGCAGCGGCCATGACGGGCGCGGGCGGGCGCGGCGTACGGAGTCGACCGCGGACGCCGGTGGGCCGACGGGCATGCTGACCGAGCTGAACATCCTGCTCCTGGGCCTTTCGGCCGTTCTCCTCGGCGTGGCCTGCATCAAGGCCGACCGGGTACGCGCGTGGCGAGCCGGCATCAACCCCTCGGCCACGGAACTGCCCGACTCCGCCTTCACGGTGGCCCGGACACTCCTCGTGGTCATGGCCGCCTTGGGCGTTTTCACGGCCGTCCAGGGCTTCGGCGTCTCCGACGACTCACAGTGGAGCGACGACGAGCTGACCAGCGCCGTCCAGGGCGCCACGGCCTCCCTGGACGGCAGCTTCACCTACGGCGACCCGCTCGAGGACGCCTCCGCCGACTTCGACGGCGACGCCTACGCGACGACGCTCGAGGACGAGATCGTCGAACACGGCGGCAAAGACGCGCCCGGCTTCGGGGTGGACGCGGCACTCTCCGCCACGACGGGCTCCGACGGGGCCTCCTTCCTCGTCACCGCCGACGGAGCGAGCGAGAGCCACTGCGTCGTCGTCCGGCGCGCTCACTCGGGAAACGTGGAAACCGTGGCGCCGGGGCTGTCCGGCGACGCGGCGAGAGTGGTGCAGCCGAAGTACACCTTCGCGGTGTCGAACCGGGCGGGAACATGCTGACGCCCGCCTGACGGCTGCCGGGGCACGGTGATGTGCACTCCGGGGCCGGGGCGGGCGCCTGCGCGGTGACTTCGGTCAGTTCGGGGCCGGGGAAGCCGTGTCGTCGGCCTTGATGTCGAAGTTGATCTTGTCTCCGTCGACGGACTTGACGGTCACCGTCACGCCCAGGGTGCTGCCGTCGCCCGCCGTCAGCTTGCACCGGGTGGTGGTGCCGACCTTCCCCTCCAGGTCCTCCGGGCAGCTGATGTCCGGCTTCGGCTGGCCGGTCGTCGCCGCGAGCTGCTCGGAGACCTCCGTCGCCAGCTTGTCCGCGGACAGCTTCTTCTCCACGTCGGCCGAGGCCGAGCAGCCGACGAGCAGCGCCCCGACGGCTACGGCCGAGAGGCTCCAAGTTGCTGCGGACAAACGGGCCGAGGCCATGAGGGCTCCATTCCTGGTGTTCAAGACAACCTGGTGATCAAGACAAGAAGACGCCGGAAGCATACTGGGCGGAACTGCTGGGGGCATATCGCCGAAGAGCCTTCATGGGGCCTCCATTTCTCCCGCGAAAAATCTTCACCGGTAATTTCTGGTGCCTCATGGAATGGTGCGGCGCCGCATTTTTTCGGGGCGGTATTTCCCGGCCGGGTGGTGAGTGGCGGGCCATGCCGGTCCGTGGATCCCGACCATCCGGCGCACCCTCCTGGGTAGTTGAGTTGCAGGAGTCGTGAGGGGCCGGTGAGATCGTCCGGGGAGGCGCGATCTTGCTGCTAGCGTGAGACGCCTTTCAGCCAACGCGTTGCGTGTGTGCGCTGAGCGAACGAGAAGGGGGATCTCGCCGTGGGCGATCTCGGAGTGGGCCCAGAGGTCCTCAAGAAGGGCGCTTCGGACATTCTGCAATGTCTCACGCCGGTCGAGAAGGTCGAGTTGAAGGACGCGGCCGGCCAGGCCGGCGCACTCGGGGACCAGTCGGCCGTCGATGCGCTGACGGCGTTCTGCTCCACGTGGGAACTGGGCGCCGGCTTCCTCGCCGACTGCGCGGCGACCCTGGCGGAGGGGCTGAACTCGGCCAACAACGACTTCACCGCGACGGACCAGGCGATCCGTGACGCGGCGAATTCGGTCAAGACGGACTTGAGTTAGTTTCAGAAACGGGGGATCCGTATCCATGGGAGCCGCTCTGGGGTCGACCACCGACCCCAAGGAACTCATCCCGGGCGACGCCAAGAAAATGGGTGAGCTCGTCACCACCTTCAACGGCTGGTCGAAAAAGTTCGACGGAGTCGGCGACGGCCTGCGTGACCTGAAGATCTCGGGTTGGACCGGCAAGGCCAGCGATGCCTTTTGGCCCGTCCTGTCCAAGGAGAAGGGCAACTGGTATCTCGCCGCCGACGCGATGTCGGGGGCGGCCTCGGCCATCTCCTCGTACTCCTCCACCCTGACCTGGGCGCAGCAGCAGGCCGCGACGGCGATCGAGCAGTGGAAGTCCGGCGATCACGAGGCCGCGGAAGCGACGCTGAAGGCCGCGCACGCGCAGCTGGACCCCGAGGCCAAGGCCTTGGCCAAGAAGCTCGACAACCTCTCCGGAGGCGCTTCCGACGCTCCTGGCTGGCTCGTCGACGCCCGGCAGTACGTCGACACCCAGAAGTGGATCGCTGATCACAACGCCGGCAAGACCAGTCAGACCCGGTGGGTGAAGGAGCAGCAGAAGTTCCTCGGCGGCGACGACGGCCGCTGGAACAAGAACAAGGAGTGGGGCAAGGACGAGAACGGCAACTGGTTCGTCAAGGACAAGCCCGCACAGGGTGCGGACGGGGAGGACCCGGCCGCGCCCGGCAACAAGACCAACACCACCGTCAAGATCGCCGAGTGGACGGGCGGTGCCAGCGCCTGGTCGGACGGCGTCTCCAAAGAGGGGACGGTGGGCGGTGTCGGGTTGAAGGGCAACGTGGGCGCGTCCGCGCTGGGAGTGGACGGAACCGTCGGCGCGAGCATCGCGAACGGACGCCTGCAGGCCGGCGCGCAAGGCAGCGCCTATCTGGCACAGGCCACCGCGAAGGGCAGCGCCGAGTGGGGCGTCGCCGCCGCCCAGGCCGAGGGCAAGGCCTTCGTGGGTGCCGAAGCCGGGGCCAACCTCGGTGTCGGCAAGGACGGTCTGCACGCCGGTGCGGAGGCGTTCGCCGGAGCCAAGGCCACCGGATCGGTCTCCGCCGACGTCGCCGGCGTCGGTGCCGGTGTCAGCGGCGAGGCATGGGCGGGCGTGGGCGCCTCCGCCAACGCCGACCTGGGCATGAAGGACGGCAAGTTCACCATCGGCGGCGAACTCGGCGTCGGCCTGGGCGTCGGCGGCAAGGTCGGTTTCGACGTCACCGTCGATCCCGGCAAGGTGGTCGACTCGCTCGGCGGCGCGGCCGACGCGGTGGGAGACGCCTGGGACGACTCGGTCGGCAGCTGGTTCTAGTCTGAGCTGACGCTCATCAAGGAAGTGGATTCACGATGGCCACCACGTTGCCGGTCAAGATCTCGTTCTCACTGCCGGACGGCTGGCAAGCCGCGCCGCCGGACGAGGTGGGAGCACCCGGCGCCGCGTTCGTCGCGCTCCACCCCCTCTCCATCGACGAGGGGTTCACGGCGAACATCACCATCTCAGGGCGCATGCGCAACGACAGCGCCACCATGTGGGACATCGCCGGCGAGTCGGTACAGCGGCTCGCGGAGGCGGGAACCGTGGAGATCGTCAAGAAGTCCGAAGTGGGGACCCCGGACATCCCGGGCCTGACGGACTCACCCGGCGTCGTCCAGAACCTCCGCCTCTCCACCACGCTGCGGGGCGAACCCCTGGAGCTGCTCCAGAGCCAGGTGTACCTGGGCATGGAGGACGTCAAGAACCCGGCGAAGCGCGCCGTCGTAGAGCTCGTCCTCACCGCGAAGCCGACCCAACTCGGCGATGTGATCGAGGACTTCCAGGCGTTTCTCCGGACGGTACGCCCGGCGGAGGACACCCCCGCCTGACGGACTCCCGAACAACGAGAAAGTGCCCCTTGGTACGCCGGTGATTTCAGCACCGGGACAAGGGGCACTTTGCTTGGCTCAGTAGCTCAGTAGCTCAGTAGCTCAGTAGCTCAGGCCGCGGTCCAAGCCTGGGCCGGAATCCGCTCCAGCACATCGCACAGGTAGTTCAACCGCTCGTCGACAGCCTGGGGAGACAACGTGCCGGTGTACCACGTGAACAGGTCGTCGCCACGCAACGCGACCGGCGAATCCTCCGCGCGCGGATCCGAGAGGAGGAAGGGCACCAGGCCACCACTGAGGAGATCCCTCACAGCGGCCTCGTCCCTGGTGGCGATGGAGAATTTCTGATCGAATTCCGGTTCACCGAGCTGGATCTTCGTCCGCCGGTCCATCAGCGCATCCAGCCTGCCCGGACGGTAGATCTCCACCTTCGGCCCCGACCCGGGCGCCTTGACGAAGAAGACCGATTCGACGATGAGCTGCTTGCGCTCCGCGACCTCGCCGCCCGACATGGGGTTGTTGTACCGGTACTCGAAGTAGATGAACGGGCGGCCGCGAAACTCCCCCGTGGTGTAGTGAAAGGCGCTCAGATTCTCGCCGGACCGCGGAAACGGGCCCACGCCGCAATACTGGTCGATCTGCCCCTGCGTGTGCGCCGTGTAGGTCCACCCACGCTCCGGAGCGAGCCGCCGAAGCTGGGCATACTCATCCCTGACCTGCTCCGTCTGCTTCCGCCCACGTCTGGACACCACGAAGACGATCGCGAACATCCCCACGATGAAAGCGACGAGAAGCACCTTCACCAGAGTCCCTACCAGTTGCTCCATGGCCCCAGATTATGGCCGACGCGAGTGACGCGGTGAACCGGCCCAGGACAGGCGGACAGCGCTGCGCTTCGAGATACGCGGAACGTGAAGATTCGCAGGATTTCGCGTGCGGATTTCACGCCTGCTGCCAGGGATCCAGCAAATCGAGGCCGGAAGAAGCCCCGCGCAGAGCCGCAGGCACGGCGTATTTCTTCAGCCGAACACGTGAACCTGAAAACCCGTCAGCCTGTCCTGGCCGGAGTGGTCGGCTCCGACCGCACGGCCGGGGAGTGGGGATGCCCCAGGGATGCGATCCATGCCTGTAGAAGTTTGATGAAGATCGCAAGCGGAGGGATGTGACCGCTTGCCGCAACGCCGATGATGGAGCAGGCGCCCCTTGCGTGCGCCATGCCGAACGACGGCGCGCGTGTTCGCAGTGAACCGGCAAGTCGGGCAAAGCTCGCGATCCGGCTCGGTCTCGTAACCGAGTTAACACACACCTCTGTTGGCCCCGTTGTACAGGTTGACTACAGTGGTAAAAGCGTTGTGAGGCGCGGCTCGCTTTGCGATCGTACGGCGGGTGGTTGGTCGGCCGCGGGCTGGTCGTGGCCGATGAACGTACGGGGAAACGGGGAGGAACGTCGTGCTTCCAGCAGACATGACGGGGGGCGTGTCGGCGACCAGGGCAGCGAACCTGGAGGCCAGCGGTGAGGCGCTGGCGCAGTTCGTGAAGCGGGTGGACGCGGTACTTCGCGATCTTGAGGCATCGGGTGGAAACCCGACGAAGGTGAGTGCCCAGACGATCAAGCCGACGTCGCTGAGTACGGGTGGGTCGAACGGCGTCTTCCCTGAGGCGCACAACCTGTTCTTGCAGTACGAGCGGGTGCATCAGGAGCTCACGTCTCTGTCCAAGACTCTGCATCTGCAGATCGAGGCGACCACCATCGCTGTCCAGGGCGCACACCGCGGGTTCGACAACCTCGAAGAGGAACAGCGCCGGCGGTTTGCGGAAATCCAGGCGGAGGTCAGGGAGATCCAGGACGCGAAGGACGGCAAGCAGCGGACTGGCGGCGGCACCGAAGGGTCGTGGAAATGACCGGCAATCAGCACGAGGCGGACCTCGACCGCGTCGAAGGGCAGAACTCCGTCACGGACTTTGTTCGCGGCGTCGAGGACGGCCCGCAAGGCGGCCTTTTCAATCGCATGATTCGCTCGGCCGTCGGCGCCACCGTGTTCGGTCAGGCGGTCGGGCGGCGCACGGACTTCGCCGACCATGACCTTGATCTCAACAAGATGCTTGACCTTGTCGATCAGACGGACCCGGAAGATCTCGAATCCTCGGGCAAGGCGTTGTGGGACGCCCGTGACGCCATCAAGTCAGCGGCCGACGAACTCGACGGCCACATCGACAAGGTCCACTGGGTCGGCGAATCGGGCGACGCCTTCCGTACGTGGGGCGGCGAGCTTGTCGCCAACACGCATTTGCTGAGTGACTTCGCCGGATCGGCGGGTGACCAGATCACAGCTGCCGCCGTGGGTCTCGCCTCCGTGCGCGGTGCCATGCCGTCACGCGATACGAACCCGAGCCGAAAGCGACCTACTCAGTTCACAGAGGCCGAGAAGGTGGCCGACAAGGAACAGTACGCCGCTGCCGTAAAGGTGGAGAAGGACCGCCAAGAGGCGATCAACCAGATGAATCGTCTGGCGTCCTACTACGCGGTGTCGGAAGAAGTGCTGGCAGCCTTGCCCGCCAAGGACAAGACGCCGAAGTTCACGAACATGCCCGACGTAGGGGTTCCGCAGCCGGCGAAGGTCTATCGCGCCGAACCCTCGGGGTCTG
The DNA here is from genome assembly GCF_001685355.1 of Streptomyces lincolnensis. GTDB lineage: Bacteria > Actinomycetota > Actinomycetes > Streptomycetales > Streptomycetaceae > Streptomyces > Streptomyces lincolnensis. Next base: position 7,321,258 of record NZ_CP016438.1, read on the forward strand.
GCACGAGCTACCGTGAGAGCACCGGATCCGTGCCTGTCGGGGAAAACCACTCGACGGTGACCGACGAGGCCGCCAGGCGCGGTACAAGCGACAGCCCGAGGGACACCACAGGCAAGATCCCACCCCTCGACGAACCTGTCCGTACGAATATCGACAGCGTCAACACGCTGCTTCCGACGACGAATCAGGTGACCGGTCCCACGCCTCCAGCGATGGGCACCCCCGTCCCCAACGGGGGCCAACCCCACATGTACGAGGGTGGTCTCGGGACTCCGATGCCCAATGCTGCCGCCCAGGGGCGGAACGTGGGTGGAACCAATGGTCTCCGTACCCCGGCGTCCGCTCAGGGGCGTCCCAACGCGCCGGGTCTGACCAACCAGGGCTCCGGTCGCACCCCGGGGCAGGGGCCCATGAACCAGATGGGGCGCGCCACGTCGACAGGTCAGTCGGTCGGCAAGAGCCCTGTCTCCGGATCGCAGTCGTCCCAGATGGGGCGTGGTATCAGCGGCGGAACCCCGCGAGCCGGCGGTACGGCGACGCCGCGGACGAACACCGCTCCGACGACCGGCGCCGGTCGGTCCAATGGAGTCGTCGGAGGCCGCCCTGCCACCGGTGACGCTTCGGCGAAGGGCGGCGGCTCGAGGATTCCTCGTGGCACGGTCGTCGGTGGTGAGGGGGCGTCCACCTCCCGGTCCGTGACCGGTCGACCCGGTCAGCGTGGTGTCTTCGGCACTCCTGACCCGACTGCGCGGCCCGGTTCCGGGGCGGCCGCGGCTCGCCCCGGTACGGGAGGCTCCGATGCTGTGACCGGTCGGGCGACCGGACGTAACTCCGCTGCCGGCGCCGAGCGCAATGGAATGACGCGCGGCGGCGCCGGTCTTGCCCGCGGTGCCGGCCACAACGGCAAGCCTGATGACGACGACACGCAGGCGACGCCGCGCCCCGATTACGTGGTCGAAGACCCAGAGACTCACTTGCCCAACCAGCCCCGGCGCGATGTGCCGCCGGTCGTCAACTGAGCACGAGCGAGGACACGGAACACGATGAAGTCAGGGACCAGCCGACGAGTCGAGCAGGCCACGTTCCACAGAGCGCGCTTCGGCAGACGAGCGCGCGCTGTGGGCGCGGTCGTCGGCGCCCTGGCGGCTACGACTGCCGGCTTCGCGCCCCACGCCGCTGCTGCTGACGCGCAGTCGAAGCAGTGGTACCTGGCGGCCATGCAGGCCGATCAGATGTGGAAGGCGAGCACGGGGAAGGGCATCAAGATCGCTGTCATCGACAGCGGCGTCAATGCGAGTACCTCGTCACTCAAGGGACAGGTCCTCACCGACGAAGTCCCCAAGTCGGTCGCCTACCGCGTCACGGACGATTACAACGGCCATGGAACGACCATGGCCGAACTGATCGCGGGAACGGGTGCAGGGGGCGGACTGAAGGGGCTGGCCCCTGGGGCCAAGATCGTGCCGTACCGCGTCGAGTTCGACGATCTGAAGGGCGGGGCGGACGAGAAGCAGAAGACACCCGACCCTGTTGATGCGATCAGGGCGGCAGCCGACAGTGACGCGCAGATCATCAACATGTCTTTCGGTTCGATGGGACCGAGTTCCAAGGAAGAGGCGGCTATTGAATACGCCGCCTCGAAGGGCAAGCTACTGATCGCCGCTGTCGGCAACGACGGCGAGAAAAGTGGGAAGATCGGTTACCCGGCGGCCTTCCCCTATGTCCTTGGTGTGGCATCCGCCGACAAGTCCGCCAGTGTCTCGAAGTTCTCCTCGAACGGAAACTACGTTGATTTCGCGGCCCCCGGACAGGGTTTCCCGGGATGGTGCGACGCCACCTTCCGTTCGTACTGCGACAACATGAACGGCACGAGTTCGGCGGCCGCAGTCGCTTCGGCCTCTGCCGCCCTGATCTGGTCCGTCCACCCCGACTGGACGGTCAACCAGGTGACGCGGTCGCTGATTGACACGGCCGGCAGAAGCTGGCCCGCGGACGAGCCGAGCAAGTACCTCGGTTACGGCACCATTCGGCCGTACAAGGTGCTTGAGGACCCCGACTTCGATGCGGGGGCGGCACATGTCGACCCGCTCGGGAAGGACAACGGCGGGGATCTCCTCGCGAACTCCGCGGCGGCCGGCTCGTCTTCGTCGTCCTCTGCCTCCCCTTCTGCATCAGGCGCGTCACAAGCACCGGAAAAGGGTTCTACCGGTGGAACCTCTGCGGCAGGATCAACCGCGGAATCGTCCAGTGACAACAACACCCTCTGGATCGCGCTGGGGGCAGCTGCTGCGGTCATGGTGATCGGTGGCGCCGGAGCGGCCTTCATGCGGGCGCGCCGCGCCAGGTGACAGCCTTCAACCATCCAAGCCCTGTGCTCCTCGGATAGGGCGTGCAGTACGTGTTCACCGCCGTGAAGCAACAAGCACAACGGTGAGCCGAAACAACCAAAGCAACAACAGACCCAGGAAAGGCAGGGCTGACCATGGCAAGCGGGCAGCAGAAGCTCGAAGATGCCGCAGTAGTCCAGCTTCAGAAGCAGATGTTCGAGAAGTACGAGGGCATCCGGAAGCGCGTGCACAACCTTCAGGGCGTCATCGACGGCCTTGAGGGCCAGTGGCAGGGAATCGGCCGCGCCGCCTTCGACAAGAAGCAGGCCGAGATCAACCAGTCGCTCCAGAACATCGGCAACATCCTCAGCGATGTCATCGAGGCGATGACCCAGACGCGCAACATCAAGGACAGCAAGGAAGACGAGGTCCGCGCGGCGGTCAACAAGATCGACATCCAGGACGGCGCTTCCACCGTCCCGCCGTCCTCCCTCAGCTCCTACTGAGCCGAGCGGGCAGACAGACTGCGCCGGGCAGCCGGCTCCGGCACCCACCACGCACACTCAGCGAGACGAGGTAAGAGGGAATGGCGAACAACGCCGACGGACTGCAAGTCACTTATGACGGTCTCGACTTCGCGGCCACGAAGATCGGTAACGAGGCGAGCACGCTGGAGCAGGACCTCCAGGAGCTCAAGAAGCTGGTCGTGAGCAGCCTCCAGTACTGGGAGGGCGAGGCTCAGGGCACCTTCAACGAGAAGCTGCACCGCTGGGACAAGGAAGCCAACGACATCCACCAGGCGCTCACGGGCATCGGCCACGTCGTCGCGACGTCCGGCGGTACCTACATGCAGGGTGACAAGAAGGCCGCCAGCTACTTCCAGTAGGCCGAGCGGTACAGAAGCAATTCCGGGGTGGGCGCGCGCGGGAGGCGCCCACCCCGTTGCTGTGCCCGCACGAAGACGCCTACCGCGCAGGCCTCGGCCATGAGGCGCGGTGGCGCGGTGGCGCAGTGCGGTCGAGGCGGGTGACCACGGTCCTTGCCTGCTCACTGTCCGGCTCGGGACCCGGCCCACCGCCCCCAACCCGCCAGAGCCGTCGCCTGCGACAACACGAAAACAGGGGCCCCGCCCGCCCAAGCGGTCAAGGCCCCTGTCCCTCAGGTCAGTCGGACGTCACACCTGCCCGTCCTCCACCAACCCCACCTGAATCAACGGCTTCCCCCGCTTGCGGGAGACGAACACGCCCCGCCCCGCGGGCATCGGCCGCGGCCGGACGTTGCCCAGCAGGTCGCCCTCGTTGGGGTCGCCCGCCAGGACGACACCCTGCGCGCCGAGCTCCTTGATGCGCTGCATGAAGGACTCGTAGCCGGAGCGGCCCGCGCCCGCGCTGGAGCGGGCGAGGATGAAGCGGACGCCGACGTCGCGGGCGAAGGGGAGCAGCTCCGTCAGCCCCGCCAGCGGGTTGCCGCTGGAGGTGGAGACGAGGTCGTAGTCGTCGATGATCACGTACACCGTCGGGCCGCGCCACCAGCTGCGGTCGCGCAGTTGCTCCGGGGTGACGTCCGCCGTGGGGGTGCGGCGCTCCATCAGGTCCTTGAGCGCGTCCATGTGGTGCTGCATCTGGTTGGACATGGGGATGTACTCCGCCAGGTGGGAGGTGGGAGTCACCCCCAGCAGCGAACGGCGGTTGTCGATCACGAACATCTTGCAGCTGTTGCCGTCGTAGCGCTCGGTGAGGCGCTTGATGAGCAGCTTCAGCAGGTTCGACTTGCCGGACTCGCTCTCGCCGAAGATGAGGAAGAACGGGTCCTGCTCGAAGTCGACGAACACCGGCTCGAGGTTGTCCTCGTCGAGGCCGAAGGAGATGCCCCGGTTCGGGAAGCGGTCGCCCGGGGGCAGCGAGGCCGCCGGGAACTCGCGCGGCAGCAGGCGCACTTCGGGGGCGCCGGGCTGCTGCCAGTGCCGGGCGACCTCGGAGGCCAGAGCCTGCGTCGCCTCCGCCAGGTCCGTGTCGGAGGACAGACCGTCGATGCGCGGGACCGCCGCCATGAAGTGCTGCTTCTGCGGGGTCTGGCCGCGGCCGGGCACGCCCGTCGGCACGTTGGCGGCCACCTTGCGGTCGAACTCGGAGTCCATCGGGTCACCGAGCCGCAGCTCCAGGCGGTTCATCAGGTGGTCCTTGAGGTTCGCGCGCACCTCCATGGAGCGCGACGCGGTGAGGATCACGTGGATGCCGTACCCCAGGCCGCGCGCCGCGATGTCCAGGACCAGCGGCTCCAACGCCTCGTAGTCCGTACGGAAGTTGCCCCAGCCGTCGATGAGCAGGAAGACGTCGCCCCAGGGCTGGTCGGTCACCGAGATGTCGCCCCGCGCGCGGCGCGAGCGGAACTCGGCGATCGAGGAGATGCCCGCGGTGCGGAAGTACTCCTCGCGGCGGGTCAGCACGCCGTAGACCTCGGCCATCGTGCGCCGGACCTTCTCGGGGTCCAGGCGCGAGGCCACACCGCCGACGTGCGGCAGGCCGGCCACCGAGGACAGACCGCCACCACCGAAGTCCAGGCCGTAGAACTGCACTTCGTGCGGGGTGTGGGTGAGGGCGAACGACGCGACCATCGAGCGCAGCAGCGTCGACTTGCCGGACTGCGGACCACCGAGGATCTGCATGTGACCGGCGGCGCCGCCGAAGTCCGTCCACAGCGGGTCACGGCGCTGCTCGTACGGCTTGTCGACGAGACCGACCGGGATGACGAGCCGGCCCGCGCCCTCGTAGCCCGGCTGGGTCATGCCGCGGCCCTGGACCGGAGCGAGACCGGGCAGCAGCGAGTCCAGCGACGGCGGGCTGTCCAGCGGGGGCAGCCACACCTGGTGGGCGGCCGGGCCCTGCGCCTCCAGGCGCCGCACGATGACGTCCAGCACGGTGTCGGCGAGCGCGTCGTCCTGCCGTACCTCGGGCTCCTCCTCGCGCTGCTGGGGCATCTGCACGTACTGCACGGGAACCTCGGCGGCCGTGAACAGCACGGGACGGCGGTCGACGGGGAGCGGCCCGCCGAGCGTGGCGGTCTGCTGGGACCCCGTGCGGTAGACGCCGGAGACGTACGCCGCCTTGAAGCGCACCATCTCCTCGGTGCCGAACTTCAGGATGCCGGAACCCGGCACGTTCGGAAGTTCGTAGGCGTCCGGGACACCGATCGCGGCGCGCGACTCGGCGGCCGAGAAGGTCCGCAGACCGATCCGGTACGACAGGTAGGTCTCCAGGCCCCTGAGCCGGCCCTCCTCCAGACGCTGCGAGGCGAGCAGCAGGTGCACGCCCAGCGAACGGCCGATACGGCCGATCTGGACGAACATCTCGATGAAGTCGGGCTTCGCCGTCAGCAACTCGCTGAACTCGTCGATCACCAGGACCAGGGACGGGATCGGCTGGAGCGGGGCACCCGCCGCGCGCGCCTTCTCGTAGTCGTGGATGTTGGCGTAGTTGCCCGCGTCGCGGAGCATCTCCTGGCGGCGGTTGAGCTCACCGCGGATCGAGTCACCCATACGGTCGACGAGGGTGAGGTCGTCCGCGAGGTTGGTGATCACGGCCGCCACGTGCGGCATCTGCGCCATACCGGCGAAGGTGGCACCACCCTTGAAGTCCGCGAGGACGAAGTTCAGCGTCTCGGAGGAGTGCGTCACCGCCAGACCGAGCACCAGCGTGCGCAGCAGCTCCGACTTACCGGAACCGGTGGCACCGACACACAGACCGTGCGGGCCCATGCCCTCCTGCGCGGCCTCCTTGAGGTCGAGCATGACGGGCCGGCCGTCCTCGCCGAGACCGATCGGCACCCGCAGGCGCTCCGACTGCGACCGCGGCCGCCAGGTGCGCCGCGGGTCGACCGAGCCGGCGTCGCCCAGGTTCAGCAGGTCCGTGAAGTCCAGGTTGGCGAGCAGCGGCTCGTCGTCGTCCCCGCCGAGGCCCATGCGCAGCGGCGCCAGCTGCCGGGCGAGCGCATCGGCGGCCTCGTACGACAGGACGTCCGGCGTCCCCTCGTAGACCATGCCGTGCGCCGACTCCAGGCTCAGCTGCGTCGGGTGGACGACGACCGACAGGTCACCGCGCCCGTAGGTGAGCTCTCCGGGGACGACCTCCAGGACCGTCACGCCCTGCATGCCCTCGGGACTGGCCAGCAGGGAGGTGGGCGGCAGGGAGACGCCGTCCAGGACGATCACCACGTGCGGCTGCTCGGGGACCGGCGGAGCGCCGGGGTGGAAACGCGGGCGGCCCTGGAGGCGGCCGGCGAGGCGCTCCTCCAGCTCCAGCGGGTCGGTCGTGATCAGGCGCAGGCTGCCCGCGCCGTCCGTCTGGCCCGGCGTCTGCACGTGCGGCAGCCACTTGGCCCACTCCCACTCGGGGATCGACTCACGCCCGGTGGCGACCGCGATGACCAGGTCGTCCGGGGAGTGCAGCGAGGCCAGCGAGGCGGTGACCGCACGGGCGGTGCCGCGCACCGTGCCCGGCTCACCGCTGATCGTCACGTGGTAGAAGGCCCGCAGCGAGACCGCCATCGGCAGATCGTCGAGGGTGCTGTGCGTCGCCAGGAAGCGCTGCATGGCGCCCGCCGTCAGCGGCTCCAGTTCCTCGACCGGCGCCGTCTCCGGCGGCACCAGGGGAGTGGCCAGGGCCTGCGCGCCGAGACCGACGCGCACCTGCCCGAAGTCCTCGTCACCGGCGCGCCGCTCCCACACCCGGCTGCCCTCGGCGACCAGTGCCCACAGTTGCTCCGGCGAAGGGTGCAGGTAGTACTGCACGTCGCGCTGCACCTTGGCGGTGCCCATCGCCTGACGCCGGGTCTGCGACAGGTAACGCAGGTAGTCGCGGCGGATGTCGGCCAGCTGCCCCTGGTTGCCGCGGCGGTAACGCACCAGCATCGCGATGCCCATGGCGATCGTGGACGCCACCATCACCATGCCCATGATCTTCATGAAGGGCTGGGCCTGCGGATTGAAGAAGAACACCACGGAACCGCCCATGCCGAGCATGGGCAGGAGCTGCATCAGCGCGCCCTCCTGCTGTCCGCGCGGAAGCTCCGGCGGAGGCTGCAGGACGACTTCGTCCGTGGGCACTTCCTTCGGCAGCGCCCGCGGCGGGCGCTTGACGACGATGTGGCTCACTACGCACCAATTCCCTTGCCGGACCGAGATTTTTCGTCCGCCGCCCCGTGTCGGGCGGACGTCGATCGCGAAGCGTGATCCTACTGACAACCACTGACACCGGCGGGCGGTAGGGTGCCGGTGAGACGCGTGAGCAGTTGCGAATCGTGCCGGGAAAACCGGGCAATCCGCAACGGTTCGAACCCAGCGCCTCCCTGCGGCCCCCGGGCGAGACGTCCCAGTGGACCGACTGCGGGGGTGGCGCGGCACAACCTACACAGGATCTTTACGGGCGGAAGCGTGGGGCGGCGGCACCGCGGGCCGTCCCACCACCGACGAGGGGGAACAGCAGGTGAGCATGACGGCCTCCGCGCCGGCCGGCGCAACCGGCGGATCGGGCACCGGAGCCCCTTCCGGGGCAGGCTTGGGATTCGGCTTCTGCCGGGTCACCATCGTCGCGCCCGACAGCCGTATCGACGTGGCGCTCCCGGACGACGTGCCGGTCGCCGACCTCTACCCGGAAGTCCTGCGCCTGTCCCAGCAGAGCCCCGCCGAGGGCGCTCCGGTCGGGTACCACCTCGTACGCCGGGACGGCACCGTCCTCGACGGCGCGCGGTCCTTCGCCGCGCAGCGCATCCTCGACGGCGAGCTGCTGACCCTGCGCCCGTTCGCCGAGTCGCTGCCGCCGGCCGTCCTCGACGACGTGTCCGAGGCGGTGGCCGCGGCGGTCACCAAGGACCGCACCCTGTGGAACGGCGACCTCACCCGGGCCGCCGGCCTCGTCGCGGGCGGCATCCTGCCCGCCCTGCTGGCGTTCGTGGCCTGGAGCTCCCAGATCCGCCACGACATGAACAGCCTCCAGGGCATCGTCGCCGGCGTCACCGCGCTCCTCCTGGTGATCATCGCGGGCGTACGGGCGCGTGTGTACGACGACCGCGGCTCCGCCATCGCCCTCGGCCTCGGCGCGCTGCCGAACGCCGCGGTGGGCGGTTCCGGACTGCTGGCGCTGTCCGCCGGCGAGGGCATCGGGCGGCTCCAGTTCCTGCTCGCCTGCGCGGCGGTCCTGGTCGCCGCCGTCGTCCTCACCCTGGTGTCACCCGGCGGCGACGGCCCGTTCGTGGCCTTCGTCTTCGCCTCCGCGATCGGTCTGATCACCAGCTTCATCGCGATCCTCACGGATCTGCGGCCCATCGAGACGGCCGCCATCTGCGCCCCGCTCGCCGTCGTCGCGCTCGCCTTCCTGCCGGGCCTGTCCATGCGCTTCGCACGGCTGCCCATCGGCTTCGAACCGCCGAACCCCTCCCGTGGCGGCGGTTACGACACCGGCGAGGCCGCCCCGCAGGAGACCATCGACGTCGAGCGCGTCGCGGCCCAGGCCCGCCGTGGCCACGAGCTCCTGGTCGGCCTGGTCGGCGGCTGCGCGCTGGTCGCCGTGGGCGCGTCGATCGTCCTCGGCTTCTCCAACAACGTATGGGCGGAGCTCCTGGCCCTCGCCACCGGCATCGCGATGCTGATGCGCGCCCATCTGTTCCGCTACACCGCCCAGGTCGGCGCCACCCTGGCCGCGGGCCTGGCCGCCCTCGTCTTCCTCGGCCTCGGCCTCGCCCTGAATCCGCCGCACGACTACGTCCGCGACGCCTTCCTGGGCGACACCACCGCCCTCGACATCCGCAGCGTCTGGCTCGCGGCGGCCATCGGCGCGGCCGCCGCTCTGGTGACCGCGATCGGCCTGGTCACCCCGGAGCGAGGGGTCACCCCGTTCTGGGGCCGCTTCCTGGAGATCGCCGAGAGCTTCGTCCTGCTCACCCTGATCCCGCTGTCCCTGGCCGTCTTCGACGTCTACGCACGCGCGCGTGCGATGACCAGCTAGCGACGCCGGACCCGCAGACGACTCGAGCCGTGCCCCTGCCGAAGGGGCACGGCTCGACCGCGTTCGGGATCCCGTCTACTCGACGTCCCCACCACTGCGCGGCGCCGGCTCCAGATCGAACTCCCCGTCCCGCGCGCCGAGCACGAAGGCCCGCCACTCCGCCTCCGTGTACCGCAGCACGGTGCCCGGGTCGAGCGAGGAGCGCATGGCCACCGCCCCGCCGGGCAGATCGGCGATCTCGACCCGCTCCTCGTGCTCCTCGGTCCCCGGCGCGCTGCGCCACTCGACGCCGGAGATGTCGAGGGCGTACAACTCGTCCCTCTCCCGCTCCTTGCGTGCCTTGATCTCCTGTGCCGTCTCCGCCATGCCGCAGCGACCCCTTCCGGACGTGCCGTACGATCCGACGCTCACCCTAGTGGCGCCACCCGCCCGGCCTGGGAGCTTCACGGACCGGGGCGAGGACCCCCGCCAGTGCCTGCTAGGCTGTGTGACGGCCGTTTGTGTACGCACCCCCGGAGCATCGCTCTGGCGGCAGCGCCCAGCGGATCCCCGCCTCCCGAGTAACGGAAGCTCCCCCGAGACCAAGACCGGGGGCACTCGATGGCTCACCACAGACTTACGAGGAGTACGCGTGCCGCTCGACGCCGCTACGAAGAAGCAGATCATCACCGAGTTCGGCCAGAAGGAGGGCGACACCGGCTCCCCCGAGGTCCAGGTCGCCATGCTGTCGCGCCGGATCTCCGACCTGACCGAGCACCTCAAGACCCACAAGCACGACCACCACTCCCGTCGTGGTCTGCTGATCCTGGTCGGTCAGCGCCGTCGCCTCCTTCAGTACCTGGCGAAGAAGGACATCCAGCGCTTCCGTGCGCTGGTCGACCGCCTCGGCATCCGTCGCGGTGCGGCGGGCGCCAAGTAAGACGCCGTGAAGGGGGCGGTTCCCGAAACGATCGGGGGCCGCTCCCTTTGCCGTACGTACGGAATGCACTGACGTACGTGCGGGAACGTGCGGAGTGTCACTCACGCTTTGTAGTGTGGTAGCACAACGCAATACGCACGACACAGAACACGTAGGACCTGAACGAGGAGAAGCGCACCTCGCCGCCGCCGGTCCTCGGTAGTGGCCCCCGGGGGGAAGTGAGCCCCGGGTGCTTCGATCGAAGACCGGCCCGCACCGCCCGGAGCGCTTCTCCGCAACCGTCCCCCTGCCACACGGGCAGCCGAGGGACGAAGACGAGGAGAAAACGCTAGTGGAGAACGAGACCCACTACGCCGAGGCCGTCATCGACAACGGCTCCTTCGGCACCCGCACGATCCGTTTCGAGACGGGCCGTCTGGCCAAGCAGGCCGCCGGCTCCGCCGTGGCGTACCTGGACGACGACACCATGGTGCTGTCGGCCACCACCGCCTCCAAGAACCCCAAGGACCAGCTCGACTTCTTCCCCCTCACGGTGGACGTCGAGGAGCGGATGTACGCCGCCGGCAAGATCCCCGGCAGCTTCTTCCGCCGTGAGGGCCGTCCCTCCGAGGACGCCATCCTCACCTGCCGTCTGATCGACCGCCCGCTGCGCCCGTCCTTCAAGAAGGGCCTGCGCAACGAGATCCAGGTCGTCGCCACCATCATGGCGCTCAACCCCGACCACCTGTACGACGTCGTGGCGATCAACGCCGCCTCCGCGTCCACGCAGCTGGCCGGTCTGCCCTTCTCCGGCCCGATCGGCGGCGTCCGCGTCGCGCTGATCAACGGCCAGTGGGTGGCCTTCCCGACGCACTCCGAGCTCGAGGACGCCGTCTTCGACATGGTCGTCGCGGGCCGCACCCTGGAGGACGGCGACGTCGCGATCATGATGGTCGAGGCCGAGGCCACCGAGAAGACCATCCAGCTGGTCAAGGGCGGCGCCGAGGCGCCGACCGAGGAGGTCGTCGCCGCCGGTCTGGACGCCGCGAAGCCCTTCATCAAGGTGCTGTGCAAGGCCCAGGCCGACCTCGCCGCGAAGGCCGCCAAGCCGACCGGTGAGTTCCCGATCTTCCTCGACTACCAGGACGACGTCCTGGAGGCCCTCTCGGCCGCCGTCAAGGACGAGCTCGCCCAGGCGCTGACCATCGCCGGCAAGCAGGAGCGCGAGACCGAGCTGGACCGCGTCAAGGCGCTCGCCGCCGAGAAGCTGATCCCGCAGTTCGAAGGCCGCGAGAAGGAGATCTCCGCCGCGTACCGCTCGCTCACCAAGCAGCTGGTCCGCGAGCGCGTGATCAAGGAGAAGAAGCGCATCGACGGCCGTGGCGTGACGGACATCCGTACGCTCGCCGCCGAGGTCGAGGCCATCCCGCGCGTGCACGGTTCCGCGGTGTTCGAGCGTGGCGAGACCCAGATCCTGGGCGTCACCACCCTCAACATGCTCCGCATGGAGCAGCAGCTGGACACCCTCTCCCCGGTGACCCGCAAGCGCTACATGCACAACTACAACTTCCCGCCGTACTCCACCGGTGAGACCGGCCGCGTCGGTTCCCCGAAGCGTCGCGAGATCGGCCACGGCGCCCTCGCCGAGCGCGCCCTGGTGCCGGTCCTGCCGGCGCGCGAGGAGTTCCCCTACGCGATCCGCCAGGTCTCCGAGGCGCTGAGCTCCAACGGCTCGACGTCCATGGGCTCGGTCTGCGCCTCCACCATGTCGCTGCTGAACGCCGGTGTGCCGCTGAAGGCCCCCGTCGCCGGTATCGCCATGGGTCTGATCTCCCAGGAGATCGAGGGCGAGACGCACTACGTCACCCTCACCGACATCCTCGGTGCGGAGGACGCCTTCGGCGACATGGACTTCAAGGTCGCCGGCACCAAGGAGTTCGTGACCGCTCTCCAGCTCGACACCAAGCTGGACGGCATCCCGGCCTCCGTCCTGGCCGCCGCTCTCAAGCAGGCCCGTGACGCCCGCCTCCACATCCTCGACGTGATGATGGAAGCGATCGACACGCCGGACGAGATGTCCCCGAACGCCCCGCGGATCATCACCGTCAAGATCCCCGTGGACAAGATCGGTGAGGTCATCGGCCCCAAGGGCAAGATGATCAACCAGATCCAGGAGGACACCGGCGCCGAGATCACCATCGAGGACGACGGCACCATCTACATCGGTGCCGCCGACGGCCCCTCCGCCGAGGCCGCGCGTACGACGATCAACGGCATCGCCAACCCGACGATGCCCGAGGTCGGCGAGCGCTACCTGGGTACGGTCGTGAAGACGACGACGTTCGGCGCCTTCGTCTCCCTCCTCCCCGGCAAGGACGGTCTGCTGCACATCTCGCAGATCCGCAAGCTGGCCGGCGGCAAGCGCGTGGAGAACGTCGAGGACGTTCTCGGTGTGGGCCAGAAGGTCCAGGTCGAGATCGCCGAGATCGACTCCCGCGGCAAGCTCTCCCTCATTCCGGTGGTTGAGGGCGAAGAGGACGCTTCTGAGGACAAGGACGACACCGACAAGTGACGTCGAGCAGCTCCACGGCGACGGCCCGCACCTCTTCGGAGGCGCGGGCCGTCGCCCGTACCCAAACCCTCATCAAGGGCACCAACGGCATCGGGGTGGTCCGCAAGACCACCCTCCCCGGCGGCCTGCGCATCGTCACCGAGACCCTCCCCTCGGTCCGCTCCGCTACCTTCGGCATCTGGGCCCACGTCGGCTCCCGTGACGAGACGCCGTCCCTGAACGGCGCCACGCACTACCTGGAGCACCTGCTCTTCAAGGGCACGTCGAAGCGCAGCGCGCTGGACATCTCCTCCGCGATCGACGCGGTCGGCGGTGAGATGAACGCGTTCACCGCCAAGGAGTACACGTGCTACTACGCACGCGTGCTCGACACCGACCTGCCACTCGCCATCGACGTCGTCTGCGACATGCTGACCGGCTCGCTCATCCTCGAAGAGGACGTCAACGTCGAGCGCGGCGCGATCCTCGAAGAGATCGCCATGACCGAGGACGACCCGGGCGACTGTGTGCACGACCTGTTCGCGCACACCATGTTCGGCGACAACCCCCTCGGCCGCCCGGTCCTCGGCACGGTCGACACCGTCAACGCCCTCACCGCCGACCGCATACGCCGCTTCTACAAGAAGCACTACGACCCGACCCACCTCGTGGTCGCGGCCGCCGGAAACATCGACCACAACAAGGTCGTACGACAGGTCCGCGCGGCCTTCGAGAAGGCGGGCGCCCTCAAGGACTCCGACGCGGAGCCCATCGCCCCGCGCGACGGCCGGCGCACCCTGCGCACGGCCGGCCGCGTCGAGCTGATCGGCCGCAAGACCGAGCAGGCCCACGTCGTCCTCGGCATGCCGGGCCTGGCCCGCACCGACGAGCGCCGCTGGGCGCTGGGTGTCCTGAACACCGCCCTGGGCGGGGGCATGTCCTCGCGCCTGTTCCAGGAGGTCCGCGAGAAGCGCGGCCTGGCGTACAGCGTGTACTCGTACACCTCCGGCTTCGCCGACTGCGGCCTGTTCGGCGTGTACGCGGGCTGTCGGCCCTCGCAGGTCCACGACGTACTGAAGATCTGCCGCGACGAACTCGACCACGTCGCCGAGCACGGCCTCTCGGACGACGAGATCGGCCGTGCCGTGGGCCAGCTCCGGGGCTCCACCGTCCTCGGCCTGGAGGACACGGGTGCGCTGATGAACCGCATCGGCAAGAGCGAGCTGTGCTGGGGCGAGCAGATGTCGGTCGACGACATGCTGGCCAGGATCGCTTCGGTCACCCCGGACGACGTCCGTTCCGTCGCCCGCGAGATCCTGGGACGGCGGCCCTCGCTGTCGGTCATCGGCCCGCTGAAGGACAAACAGGCGTCCCGTCTCCACGAAGCCGTCGCCTAACTCCACCCCCGGTTAAGGAAGCAAGAAGATGAGCAAGCTGCGCGTGGCGGTCCTCGGCGCCAAGGGCCGGATCGGTTCCGAGGCGGTGCGGGCGGTCGAGGCCGCCGAGGACATGGAACTGGTCGCTGCCCTGGGCCGGGGCGACACGCTCCAGACCCTGGCCGAGACCGGCGCCCAGGTCGCCGTCGAACTGACCACGCCGGACTCGGTGATGGCCAACCTCGAGTACTGCGTCGGCCACGGCATCCACGCCGTCGTAGGCACCACGGGCTGGACGGACGAGCGTCTCGCGCAGCTGAACGGCTGGCTCGACCGCTCCCCTCAGACCGGTGTCCTCATCGCACCGAACTTCTCCATCGGCGCCGTCCTGACCATGAAGTTCTCGCAGATCGCCGCGCCCTACTTTGAGTCGGTCGAGGTCATCGAACTGCACCACCCGAACAAGGTGGACGCCCCGTCCGGCACCGCCACCCGCACCGCCCAGCTCATCGCCGAGGCCCGCCGCGAGGCCGGCACCGCTCCGGCGCCGGACGCCACGGCCACGGCCCTGGACGGCGCGCGCGGCGCCGACGTCGACGGTGTCCCCGTCCACGCCGTCCGCCTGCGCGGTCTGCTCGCCCACCAGGAGGTCCTGCTCGGCGGCGAGGGCGAGACGCTGACCGTGCGCCACGACTCTCTCCACCACAGCAGCTTCATGCCGGGCATCCTGCTCGGCGCCCGCCGCGTGGTGACCACTCCGGGCCTGACCTTCGGCCTGGAACACTTCCTGGACCTGAACTGAGCCCCTGACGTCATGCGCGCGAAGCTCACCTACGCCATCACGGCCGCCGTCCTGGTCTTCTACTTCGTCCTGGTCGGCAGCCGTGGCGTCATGCTCATCCAGTCCGGCACGATCCTGACCGTCACCTTCGGTGTCGCCGTCCTGATCCTGCCGGTCATCGGTCTGTGGTTCCTCTGGAAGAACACGCAGTTCGTCCGCAGGGCCAATGCCCTCGCCGCCGAGCTGGACGCCGAAGGCGGCCTGCCCGTCGACGAGTTGAAGCGCACCCCGAGCGGTCGCGTCGACCGCGACTCGGCCGACGAGGTCTTCGCCAAGCGCAAGGCCGAGACGCAGGCGTCCCCCGACGACTGGCGCAGCTGGTTCCGCCTCGCCATCGCCTATCACGACGCCCGCGACACCCCGCGCGCCCGCAAGGCGATGCAGCGGGCGATCGCCCTGCACGACGGCAGGCCCGTCCAGGCCTAGCCGTCGCTTCGGTCGTCGGGTGTCAGTCCCGCCCGTATTCGTCCGCCCAGGCCTCCACCGCGTCCGCCGCCCGGTCGAAGGAACCGGCGCGCGCCAGGAAGTCCGCGTTGTGCGTGGTCATCAGCATCGGGGTGTCCTCGGCCGCACGATCCTTGCGTACGAGCAGCAGGGCCTGCCCCTGAACCGTGCGGGGCAGCCCAAGCCAGCGCACCGGCTGCTGCACCGTCCGCACTGCGACGATCCGGTCCCACGCCACCGTACGAGTGCGGAGGAAGCCCACCTGGCGCAGACCGTCGGCGCTCACCCACACCCCCACCCGCAGCAGTCGCAGGGCACCGACGATGACGGCGGCCGCGATACCGAGGACCACACCGGCCTCGGACATCGAACCGGTCAACGCGATGATGACCGCCGCGAAGAGCACGTACGACGCGAGCAGCAGAAGAATCGCCGCCACGCCGACGCGCCACGGGCCGGGCCGGTAGGGGCGCCGCCAGCGGTCACGGTCGTCGAACGGCAGGGCGACGTCCTCCGCCGCCTCGAATGCGCGATCGGCCGTCAGGAAGGGCAGGGGCACGGCTGGTCCTCACTCGCTCCACATGTGTTGTGCCCGGTGAGGTTATCCACCCGTATCCCTGCTCACCACTCTCGGGGGGCCGGATGAGTCAGCCTCGGCTCAGCGCCCCTGGGACGCCTGGGACTGCTCGGCACCCGCGGACGGCAGGTCCTGGGAGAGCGCCGGTATCCCGAGGACCAGGGATCCCGCCAGCCCGGCGACGATCGTGAGCCCCATGAGCCAGCGCCCGGCTATCTGACTGACGGACGCCCGTTCACGGGGCGGGGGAGCGACATTGCTGCGGAACCTGTCGGCTTCGGCGAGGAAGGCGAACGGCACGGGTTCACGCCTGCGGAACATCAGAGGTCCTGCTCCTCTCTGGACTCGAACGAATCGGTGTCACCAACACAGACGATCGAGTGCCACAAATGGTGCCCGCTTGCCCCGAATTCACAGAAGTTCGCCGAAAAAGTTGCGGACCGGCACCGAACGACCCGATGTCAGTGACGGCCCGTAGAGTGGGCGCCGCCCGAGAGACGTGATGGAAGGACCCTCCGCGCCGTGACCGACACCCCCGCCGACGACCTCAAGCCCAGCTTCCTCAGTGACGTCACCGTCGAGCTGGTCAAGCACAGCGCGGCCGACTCCGACGTGCTGTGGGCTGCTCGCGTCTCCACTGCCGGAGAGCAGTCGCTGGACGAGCTGAAGAAGGACCCGGAGCGCTCCAAGGGCCTGATCAACTACCTGATGCGGGACCGGCACGGCAGCCCCTTCGAGCACAACTCGATGACCTTCTTCATCAGCGCCCCGATCTTCGTCTTCCGCGAGTTCATGCGGCACCGCGTGGGCTGGTCGTACAACGAGGAGAGCGGCCGCTACCGCGAGCTCCAGTCCGTCTTCTACGTCCCCGGGCCGGACCGCAAGCTCGTCCAGGAGGGCCGCCCCGGCAAGTACGTCTTCGTCGACGGCACCGAGGCCCAGCAGGAGCTGGTCGTGCGCACCATGGAGGACTCCTACCGCCAGGCCTACGACGCCTATCAGGAGATGCTCGCCGCAGGCGTCGCCCGTGAGGTCGCCCGCGCCGTCCTCCCCGTCGGACTGTTCTCCTCGATGTACGCCACCTGCAACGCCCGCTCGCTGATGCACTTCCTCGGGCTGCGCACCCAGCACGAACTGGCGACCGTCCCGTCCTTCCCGCAGCGCGAGATCGAGATGGTCGGCGAGAAGATGGAGGCCGAGTGGGCCAAGCTCATGCCGCTCACCCACGCCGCCTTCAATGCGAATGGTCGCGTGGCGCCGTAACGCACCCTCGTTCCCTCGCCGGGCACAGATGTGCGGTTCAGCCTCACGAAGTGTCCGTATTGCGGCATTTAGCGAAGTTCATCTAGCCTGATCAAACGGACCCGGCACTGCTTGAACCCCCGAGCAGGCAGTGCCGGGCTCCACCTTTGTCATGACTTTTCACGTCCCCCGGGGGCGGACCTCCCCGTGAGCAACGAGTAGCGTGTAACCCATGGCTCCGACCTCGACTCCGCAGACCCCCTTCGGGCGGGTCCTCACCGCCATGGTCACGCCCTTCACGGCGGACGGCGCACTCGACCTCGACGGCGCGCAGCGGCTCGCCACCCATCTGGTGGACGCAGGCAACGACGGCCTGATCATCAATGGCACCACCGGCGAGTCGCCCACGACCAGTGACGCGGAGAAATCGGATCTCGTACGAGCCGTACTGGAGGCCGTCGGCGACCGCGCCCATGTCGTCGCCGGAGTCGGCACCAACAACACCCACCACAGCATCGAGCTCGCCCGGTCGGCCGAGCGAGTGGGCGCACACGGCCTCCTGGTCGTCACGCCGTACTACAACAAGCCCCCGCAGGAGGGCCTCTACCGACACTTCACGACGATCGCCGACGCCACCGAGCTGCCGGTCATGCTCTACGACATCCCCGGCCGCAGCGGTGTCCCGATCAACACCGAGACACTCGTCCGGCTCGCCGAGCACCCGCGCATCGTCGCCAACAAGGACGCCAAGGGCGACCTCGGGCGCGCCAGCTGGGCCATCGCCCGCTCCCGCCTCGCCTGGTACTCCGGCGACGACATGCTGAACCTGCCGCTGCTCTCCGTGGGCGCGGTCGGCTTCGTCTCGGTCGTCGGCCACGTGGTCACCCCCGACCTGCGCGCCCTCGTCGAGGCCTTCGTCTCCGGCGACGTCCAGAAGGCCGCGGAGATCCACCAGAAGCTGCTCCCGGTCTACACCGGCATGTTCCGCACCCAGGGCGTCATGACCACCAAGGCCGCGCTCGCCCTCCAGGGTCTGCCGTCCGGGCCACTGCGCGCCCCCATGGTGGAGCTCGCGCCGGAAGAGGTCGAGCAGCTCAAGATCGATCTTGCTGCCGGCGGGGTACAGCTCTAGCAACAGACTTCGCGCGCCGCGTCGCGCAACCAGACTTCACAACTGAATAAGCGGGCCACCGGTGCCTGCGTCCACAACGACAACTGCTTCTGCACGAACGTCATGCGCGCCACGTGCCCACCGTTACGTGGCGCGTGTGGTGAGGAGAGTCTTTTGAGTCATCCGCATCCTGAACTCGGCACGCCCCCGCCGCTGCCCGAGGGCGGCCTCCGGGTCACCCCACTGGGCGGCCTCGGCGAAATCGGCCGAAACATGACGGTCTTCGAGTACGGCGGTCGCCTGCTGATCGTCGACTGCGGCGTGCTCTTCCCGGAGGAGGAGCAGCCCGGAATCGATCTGATCCTGCCGGACTTCTCGTCCATCAGGGACCGCCTCGACGACATCGAGGGCATCGTCCTCACCCATGGCCACGAGGACCACATCGGCGGCGTCCCCTTCCTCCTGCGCGAGAAGCCGGACATCCCGCTGATCGGCTCCAAGCTGACCCTCGCCCTGATCGAGGCCAAGCTCCAGGAGCACCGGATCCGCCCGTACACCCTGGAGGTGGCGGAGGGGCACCGCGAGCGCGTCGGCCCCTTCGACTGCGAGTTCGTCGCGGTCAACCACTCCATCCCGGACGCCCTGGCCGTGGCCATCCGCACCCCCGCCGGCATGGTGGTGCACACGGGCGACTTCAAGATGGACCAGCTCCCGCTGGACAACCGCCTCACCGATCTGCACGCGTTCGCCCGGCTGAGCGAGGAAGGGATCGACCTCCTCCTCTCCGACTCTACGAACGCCGAGGTCCCCGGGTTCGTCCCGCCGGAGCGGGACATCTCCAACGTCCTGCGTCAGGTCTTCGGCAACGCCCGCAAGCGGATCATCGTGGCGAGCTTCGCCAGCCACGTCCACCGCATCCAGCAGATCCTGGACGCCGCCCACGAGTACGGCCGCAGGGTCGCCTTCGTCGGCCGCTCGATGGTCCGCAACATGGGCATCGCGCGCGACCTGGGCTACCTGAAGGTCCCACCGGGTCTGGTGGTCGACGTCAAGACACTCGACGACCTCCCCGACCACGAGGTGGTCCTGGTCTGCACGGGCTCCCAGGGCGAACCGATGGCCGCCCTCTCCCGCATGGCCAACCGGGACCACCAGATCCGGATCGTCAACGGCGACACGGTGATCCTGGCGTCGTCCCTGATCCCCGGCAACGAGAACGCGGTCTACCGCGTGATCAACGGCCTGACCCGCTGGGGCGCCAACGTCGTCCACAAGGGCAACGCCAAGGTCCATGTCTCCGGCCACGCGTCCGCGGGCGAGTTGCTGTACTTCTACAACATCTGCCGCCCGAAGAACCTGATGCCGGTCCACGGCGAATGGCGCCACCTCCGGGCCAACGCCGAACTGGGCGCCCTCACCGGCGTCCCGCACGACCGGATCGTCATCGCGGAGGACGGCGTCGTCGTCGACCTCGTCGAGGGCAAGGCCAAGATCTCCGGCAAGGTCCAGGCGGGCTACGTGTACGTCGACGGCCTCTCGGTCGGAGATGTCGGTGAGCCGGCGCTCAAGGACCGCAAGATCCTCGGCGACGAGGGCATCATCTCGGTCTTCGTGGTCATCGACGCCTCCACCGGCAAGATCACAGGTGGTCCGCATATCCAGGCCCGCGGCTCGGGCATCGAGGACTCCGCCTTCGCCGACGTCATCCCGAGGGTCACCGAAGTCCTGGAGCGTTCGGCCCAGGACGGCGTGGTCGAACCCCACCAGCTCCAGCAGCTGGTGCGGCGAACCCTCGGCAAGTGGGTCTCGGACACCTATCGGCGCAGGCCGATGATCCTGCCTGTCGTGGTGGAGGTCTGACGGTCCGTCGGACCTCCGTCCTTGCCAACCTGGAGCGGGGCGCCTCGATTTGCATCGAGGCGCCCCGCTCCAGTACGTTTACGGCTCCGCCCAGACGGGAACCCGGACGCCTCGTGCGACTGGGAGTCAGTCCCGGAAGGGGCGGGAATTCCGACTCAGAACTTCTGATAAAGTCGGAGCCGCCGGAAAGGGAAACGCGAGAGCGGGAACCTGGAAAGCACCGAGGAAATCGGATCGGAGAACGGTCTGATAGAGTCGGAAACGCAAGACCGAAGGGAAGCCCGGAGGAAAGCCCGAGAGGGTGAGTACAAAGGAAGCGTCCGTTCCTTGAGAACTCAACAGCGTGCCAAAAATCAACGCCAGATATGTTGATACCCCGTCTCCGGCCATCACGGCCGAAGATGAGGTTCCTTTGAAGAAAACACAGCGAGGACGCTGTGAACCATCGGCTTATTCCGCCGGTGGTTCCGCTCTCGTGATGTGTGCACCCGATTACGGGTAAACATTCACGGAGAGTTTGATCCTGGCTCAGGACGAACGCTGGCGGCGTGCTTAACACATGCAAGTCGAACGATGAACCACTTCGGTGGGGATTAGTGGCGAACGGGTGAGTAACACGTGGGCAATCTGCCCTTCACTCTGGGACAAGCCCTGGAAACGGGGTCTAATACCGGATACCACCACCATGGGCATCTGTGGTGGTTGAAAGCTCCGGCGGTGAAGGATGAGCCCGCGGCCTATCAGCTTGTTGGTGAGGTAATGGCTCACCAAGGCGACGACGGGTAGCCGGCCTGAGAGGGCGACCGGCCACACTGGGACTGAGACACGGCCCAGACTCCTACGGGAGGCAGCAGTGGGGAATATTGCACAATGGGCGAAAGCCTGATGCAGCGACGCCGCGTGAGGGATGACGGCCTTCGGGTTGTAAACCTCTTTCAGCAGGGAAGAAGCGAAAGTGACGGTACCTGCAGAAGAAGCGCCGGCTAACTACGTGCCAGCAGCCGCGGTAATACGTAGGGCGCAAGCGTTGTCCGGAATTATTGGGCGTAAAGAGCTCGTAGGCGGCTTGTCACGTCGGGTGTGAAAGCCCGGGGCTTAACCCCGGGTCTGCATTCGATACGGGCTAGCTAGAGTGTGGTAGGGGAGATCGGAATTCCTGGTGTAGCGGTGAAATGCGCAGATATCAGGAGGAACACCGGTGGCGAAGGCGGATCTCTGGGCCATTACTGACGCTGAGGAGCGAAAGCGTGGGGAGCGAACAGGATTAGATACCCTGGTAGTCCACGCCGTAAACGGTGGGAACTAGGTGTTGGCGACATTCCACGTCGTCGGTGCCGCAGCTAACGCATTAAGTTCCCCGCCTGGGGAGTACGGCCGCAAGGCTAAAACTCAAAGGAATTGACGGGGGCCCGCACAAGCAGCGGAGCATGTGGCTTAATTCGACGCAACGCGAAGAACCTTACCAAGGCTTGACATACACCGGAAACGGCCAGAGATGGTCGCCCCCTTGTGGTCGGTGTACAGGTGGTGCATGGCTGTCGTCAGCTCGTGTCGTGAGATGTTGGGTTAAGTCCCGCAACGAGCGCAACCCTTGTCCTGTGTTGCCAGCAACTCCTTCGGGAGGTTGGGGACTCACAGGAGACCGCCGGGGTCAACTCGGAGGAAGGTGGGGACGACGTCAAGTCATCATGCCCCTTATGTCTTGGGCTGCACACGTGCTACAATGGCCGGTACAATGAGCTGCGATACCGTGAGGTGGAGCGAATCTCAAAAAGCCGGTCTCAGTTCGGATTGGGGTCTGCAACTCGACCCCATGAAGTCGGAGTTGCTAGTAATCGCAGATCAGCATTGCTGCGGTGAATACGTTCCCGGGCCTTGTACACACCGCCCGTCACGTCACGAAAGTCGGTAACACCCGAAGCCGGTGGCCCAACCCCCTTGTGGGGAGGGAGCTGTCGAAGGTGGGACTGGCGATTGGGACGAAGTCGTAACAAGGTAGCCGTACCGGAAGGTGCGGCTGGATCACCTCCTTTCTAAGGAGCACTTCTTACCGGATCCTTCGGGATCAGGTCAGAGGCCACTACGCAGGCAAACGTTCTGCGGTGGTTGCTCAAGGGTGGAACGTTGATTATTCGGCACACTTGATCGTCTTCTCCTTCCAGTACTGCTCTTCGGAGCGTGGAACGTTGAGGGAAGCGGAAAGTGTGTCGGGCACGCTGTTGGGTGTCTGAGGGCACGGCCGTAAGGTCCTGTCTTCGGGTGCCGGCCCCAGTGAACTCGCCCAGGAGGGCGGGGTGATGGGTGGCTGGTCGTTGTTTGAGAACTGCACAGTGGACGCGAGCATCTGTGGCCAAGTTTTTAAGGGCGCACGGTGGATGCCTTGGCACCAGGAACCGATGAAGGACGTGGGAGGCCACGATAGTCCCCGGGGAGTCGTCAACCAGGCTTTGATCCGGGGGTTTCCGAATGGGGAAACCCGGCAGTCGTCATGGGCTGTCACCCATACCTGAACACATAGGGTATGTGGAGGGAACGCGGGGAAGTGAAACATCTCAGTACCCGCAGGAAGAGAAAACAACCGTGATTCCGGGAGTAGTGGCGAGCGAAACCGGATGAGGCCAAACCGTATACGTGTGAGACCCGGCAGGGGTTGCGTATGCGGGGTTGTGGGATCTCTCTTCTGTCGTCTGCCGGCGACAGGACGAGTCAGAAACCGTTGATGTAGGCGAAGGACATGCGAAAGGTCCGGCGTAGAGGGTAAGACCCCCGTAGTCGAAACATCAGCGGCTCGTTTGAGAGACACCCAAGTAGCACGGGGCCCGAGAAATCCCGTGTGAATCTGGCGGGACCACCCGCTAAGCCTAAATATTCCCTGGTGACCGATAGCGGATAGTACCGTGAGGGAATGGTGAAAAGTACCGCGGGAGCGGAGTGAAATAGTACCTGAAACCGTGTGCCTACAAGCCGTGGGAGCGTCGCGTGCAGCACTTGTGCTGTACGTCGTGACTGCGTGCCTTTTGAAGAATGAGCCTGCGAGTTTGCGGTGTGTTGCGAGGTTAACCCGGGTGGGGAAGCCGTAGCGAAAGCGAGTCCGAATAGGGCGGT
This sequence comes from Streptomyces lincolnensis, assembly GCF_001685355.1. Taxonomy (GTDB): domain Bacteria; phylum Actinomycetota; class Actinomycetes; order Streptomycetales; family Streptomycetaceae; genus Streptomyces; species Streptomyces lincolnensis. Next base: position 7,344,588 of record NZ_CP016438.1, read on the forward strand.
ATAGTAGCGCGCTCAAGACCCGAAGCGGAGTGATCTAGCCATGGGCAGGTTGAAGCGGAGGTAAGACTTCGTGGAGGACCGAACCCACCAGGGTTGAAAACCTGGGGGATGACCTGTGGTTAGGGGTGAAAGGCCAATCAAACTCCGTGATAGCTGGTTCTCCCCGAAATGCATTTAGGTGCAGCGTCGTGTGTTTCTTGCCGGAGGTAGAGCACTGGATAGGCGATGGGCCCTACCGGGTTACTGACCTTAGCCAAACTCCGAATGCCGGTAAGTGAGAGCGCGGCAGTGAGACTGTGGGGGATAAGCTCCATGGTCGAGAGGGAAACAGCCCAGAGCATCGACTAAGGCCCCTAAGCGTACGCTAAGTGGGAAAGGATGTGGAGTCGCACAGACAACCAGGAGGTTGGCTTAGAAGCAGCCACCCTTGAAAGAGTGCGTAATAGCTCACTGGTCTAGTGATTCCGCGCCGACAATGTAGCGGGGCTCAAGCGTACCGCCGAAGTCGTGTCATTGCGATATATACCCCCAACGGGGATCGTGATGGGTAGGGGAGCGTCGTCTGCCGGGTGAAGCAGCCGCGGAAGCGAGTTGTGGACGGTTGACGAGTGAGAATGCAGGCATGAGTAGCGATACACACGTGAGAAACGTGTGCGCCGATTGACTAAGGGTTCCTGGGTCAAGCTGATCTGCCCAGGGTAAGTCGGGACCTAAGGCGAGGCCGACAGGCGTAGTCGATGGATAACCGGTTGATATTCCGGTACCCGCTGTGAAGCGTCTAACATCGAACCCATTTATGCTAAGGCCGTGAAGCCGTTCCGGACCCTTCGGGGAATGGAAAGTGGTGGAGCCGCCGAACCACGGTGGTAGTAGGTGAGTGATGGGGTGACGCAGGAAGGTAGTCCATCCCGGGCGGTGGTTGTCCCGGGGTAAGGGTGTAGCCCGAGAGATAGGTAAATCCGTCTCTCATGAGGGTGAGACCTGATGCCGAGCCGATTGTGGTGAAGTGGATGATCCTATGCTGTCGAGAAAAGCCTCTAGCGAGTTTCATGGCGGCCCGTACCCTAAACCGACTCAGGTGGTCAGGTAGAGAATACCGAGGCGTTCGGGTGAACTATGGTTAAGGAACTCGGCAAAATGCCCCCGTAACTTCGGGAGAAGGGGGGCCATCACCGGTGATTGAATTTACTTCATGAGCTGGGGGTGGCCGCAGAGACCAGCGAGAAGCGACTGTTTACTAAAAACACAGGTCCGTGCGAAGCCGTAAGGCGATGTATACGGACTGACGCCTGCCCGGTGCTGGAACGTTAAGGGGACCGGTTAGTCCAACTTCGGTTGGGCGAAGCTGAGAACTTAAGCGCCAGTAAACGGCGGTGGTAACTATAACCATCCTAAGGTAGCGAAATTCCTTGTCGGGTAAGTTCCGACCTGCACGAATGGCGTAACGACTTCTCGACTGTCTCAACCATAGGCCCGGTGAAATTGCACTACGAGTAAAGATGCTCGTTTCGCGCAGCAGGACGGAAAGACCCCGGGACCTTTACTACAGTTTGATATTGGTGTTCGGTTCGGCTTGTGTAGGATAGCTGGGAGACTGTGAACTCTGGACGCCAGTTCAGGGGGAGTCGTCGTTGAAATACCAGTCTGGTCGTGCTGGATGTCTAACCTGGGTCCGTGATCCGGATCAGGGACAGTGTCTGATGGGTAGTTTAACTGGGGCGGTTGCCTCCTAAAGAGTAACGGAGGCGCCCAAAGGTTCCCTCAGCCTGGTTGGCAATCAGGTGTTGAGTGTAAGTGCACAAGGGAGCTTGACTGTGAGACCGACGGGTCGAGCAGGGACGAAAGTCGGGACTAGTGATCCGGCGGTGGCTTGTGGAAGCGCCGTCGCTCAACGGATAAAAGGTACCCCGGGGATAACAGGCTGATCTTCCCCAAGAGTCCATATCGACGGGATGGTTTGGCACCTCGATGTCGGCTCGTCGCATCCTGGGGCTGGAGTCGGTCCCAAGGGTTGGGCTGTTCGCCCATTAAAGCGGTACGCGAGCTGGGTTTAGAACGTCGTGAGACAGTTCGGTCCCTATCCGCTGCGCGCGCAGGAATATTGAGAAGGGCTGTCCCTAGTACGAGAGGACCGGGACGGACGAACCTCTGGTGTGCCAGTTGTCCTGCCAAGGGCATGGCTGGTTGGCTACGTTCGGGAGGGATAACCGCTGAAAGCATCTAAGCGGGAAGCCTGCTTCGAGATGAGTATTCCCACCCCCTTTGAGGGGTTAAGGCTCCCAGTAGACGACTGGGTTGATAGGCCGGATGTGGAAGCCCAGTAATGGGTGGAGCTGACCGGTACTAATAGGCCGAGGGCTTGTCCTCAGTTGCTCGCGTCCACTGTGTTGGTTCTGAAACCACGAACAGCCCCATATTCCCTTGTGGAGTGTGGTGTGGCATGGTTCGACAGTTTCATAGTGTTTCGGTGGTTTTAGCGTGAGGGAAACGCCCGGTTACATTCCGAACCCGGAAGCTAAGCCTTACAGCGCCGATGGTACTGCAGGGGGGACCCTGTGGGAGAGTAGGACGCCGCCGAACAATTATTCAAAGGGTTGGTCCCTGAACTTCGGTTCAGGGACCAACCCTTTTTTGTTGTCTGTTACTTGAAGTTCACGTTGCGCGCTCAGCATCCCAAGCATGGGTACTGTTGCAATGCTCCGGGCCGCCGGCGTCGGTATCGGTGACGAGGTCGTCGTACCGGCCTTCGGGAACAGGGAAGTCGCCGAGGCCGTGGTTCTGGCCGGTGCGCTGCCGGTGTTCGCCGACATAGATCCCCTGACGTACTGCTTGGCCGCCTCCACGGTGGAGGCGGCCGTGACTCCGCGGACGGCGGCCGTCGTCGTCGTCCATCGCTTCGGTCGGCCGGCCGACATGATCGGGCTGCTGGAGGTGGGGGAGCGGCACGGGCTTCTCGTGCTCCAGGAGGGCGAGTCCGAGGCGCCGTACGACGAGGTTGCCCAGCGCAGGGAGCGGGCTGCTTATCTCGACGCGAAGTTGAGGGGGGTGCGGACGCCTGAAGGAAGTGTCGGGCACACCTTTCAGCAGTACGTCGTACGGGTGCCGGGGAACGGGCGGCCGGACCGGGACGCGTTCGCCCGGGCCGTTCGGGCCAGGGGGGTCGAGTGCCGGGTGCCGGTGAAGACGCCTGTGCATCGGCTGCCGGAATTCCGCCGGTGCGTTTCCCTGCCGGAGACCGAGCGGGCGGCCGACGACACGCTCGCGCTCCCGGTGGACGCCTCGCTGACCAAGCGGGACATGCAGCGGATCGTGGGCGCATGCAATGCCCTTGGGGGGCTGCTTCAGCCGGCGTTCTGAGGGACCGGGCGTCCTGGTGAGCGCAGTTGGGAGCACGGGTCTGTTCGGGGTATGATCTATTCCGTTGCCGCGAGGGAAACCTCGTAGAGCGACAGGCCCCCATAGCTCAGTCGGCAGAGCGTCTCCATGGTAAGGAGAAGGTCAACGGTTCGATTCCGTTTGGGGGCTCCAGAACAAAAGGCCTCCGCCCTTTCGGGCGGGGGCCTTTCGCTTGCCCTGGTCGATTCTCGTCAGTCCTTGTGGAGGCCGGGGACGCGCATCGCGAGGATCGCCATGTCGTCGGAAGGGGCGTCCGACGCGAAGCGTTCGACCGCGCGCATGATGCGGGCCGCCACAGCGCCGGCTGTGAGGCCGGTGCAGGTGCTCAGGACGTCGGCGAGGCCGTCGTCGCCCAGCATGCGGGCTCCCTCGCGGCGTTCGGTGACGCCGTCCGTGACGCACAGCAGGACATCGCCCGGGTCGAGGGTGACCGCCTGCTCGTAGAGCTCCAGGTCGTCGATGACGCCGAGGAGCGGCTGGGGTTCGGCGGCCGGTTCGACCGTGCCGTCCTGGCGGAGGCGCAGCGGGAGGGGGTGGCCGGCGCAGACCACCTTCAGCTGGGCGCTGCCGTCCTCCTGGGGCCACAGCTCGCCGTAGAGGAGCGTCAGGAAGCGGCTGCGGGCTCCCTCGTCGAGGATCGCGGAGTTGAGGCGCTCCAGGACCGCCGGGCCGCTCAGGCCCTCGCGGGCGAGCAGCCTGAGGGCGTGGCGGGCCAGGCCGGTGACCGCCGCCGCGTTCGGGCCGGTGCCGCAGACGTCGCCGATGGCGAAGCCGTAGGCGCCGTCGCGGATGGGGAAGAGGTCATAGAAGTCGCCGCCGACCTCGTTGCCCTCGCCGGCCGCGCGGTAGATGACCTCGACCTCGACGCCGTCGATCTCGGGGAGCTCGGGCGGCAGGAGGCTGCGCTGGAGGGACTGACTGATGGCTGTGCGCTCGGAGTAGAGGCGGGCGTTGTCCAGGGCCAGGGCGGCTCGGCGGGACAAGTCCTCGGCCAGTTCCAGGATTTCCTGGCGGAAGTGTTCGTCCGTGGGCTTGCCCAGGGTCAGCATGCCGATGACGCGGTTGCGGGCGACCAGGGGGAGGACCACGGTTTCGCCGCCGACGGCGGAGGCCGTGGCGAGTGTGGGGCCGATGCCCGAGGCGATCTGGTGGGTCGGGCCGCCGTTGAGGCCGAGGCTCCGCATGGAGCTGCGCAGGGCCGCCTGGTGGGCCGCCTCGCCGGGGGCCGACCAGACGCGGGCGCCGGGGGTGGGGACCGGGTCCGGGGGCTGGATCTTCGACAGCAGCGACTTGATGCCGTCGATGAGTTCCTCGTCCTCGTGCAGGACGTACGACAGGTAGGGGTCGGAGGCCTGGTCGGCGATCGTGTAGACCGCGCACCAGGTGGCGAGGGTGGGGACCGTCATCTGCGCCATGAGGGCGAGGGTCTGGTCGCGGTCCAGGGTGCCGGCCAGGAGGTCGGAGGCTTCGACGAGGAAGCTGAGCGAGCCTCGGCGCAGGCGTTCCAGTTCGCCCAGGCGGGCCGATTCGACGGCCAGCGCGATGCGGTCGGCGGCGAACTGGAGGCGTAGGGCTTCTTCGTTCGAGTATCTGCCGGGGGACTCGGCCGCGACGCCGAGGGAGCCGGTGAGGCGGCCCTCGACCTTCAGGGGGACGGTGACGACCGAGCGCATGCCGGTGCCGCTCAGCAGCGGGACGGCGCCGGGGACGGCCGTGAGGTCGTCGTGGACGGCCGGCATGCGGGCCGAGCCGTAGCGGCCGGGGCCCGCCTCCACGGGGACGCGGGCGAAGCGCTGGCGGGCGGAGGGCAGGCCGGTGGAGGCGCGGACCTCCAGCTCCGTCTCGTCGTCGGTGGCGAGGAGCAGGAAGGCGGAGTCGCCGTCGAGCATGTCGCGGGCGCGTTCGACCGTGCGCTGGAGGAGGCCGTCGAGGTCGTCCGGGGCCGGGGAGCCGATGAACACCTCGAACGGGTCGGTGCTCTGGCCGTCGGAGGAGGACGTCGAGTCGGCGGGGACCCGCAACGGCGTCTGGAGTACCGCCCGTTCGTGGTCGCGGACGAGGAGGCAGACCGTGGAGGGCTCGCCGGCCGTGTCGCGGACGCGCAGGTGGGAGGCGTACACGGAGGTGACGCGGCCGTTGGAGTCCCTGATGCCGTAACTGCCCTCCCAGCGTGAGAGGCGCAGGGCCTCGGCGATTCCGGTGCTGGTGCCGGGGGTGTGCGGCCAGGCCGCGAGGTCGGTGAGGGGCTTGCCGATGACGAGGTCGGCGGCGTAGCCGAAGAGTTCCTCGGCGTCCTCGTTCCACGACGTGATGGCGCCCGTGCGGTCGATCTGGACGACGGCGACGCGGACGCGGCCGTCGGCGAGGGGGAGGAGGTCGGCGGGGAGGGAGGGGCCCGCGGCGCGGGTGCCCACCGGGCGTTCGGGGAGGTCGAGTTGGAACCAGACCTGCTTGTGCGTGGGGGTGTACTCGACGCCCCAGCGGCCGGACAGGGCCGCGCACAGCTGGAGGCCGCGGCCGCCCTCGCGGTCGGGGCTGCCCATGTTGACGGCCTGGCCCTGGAGGGGGATCTCGCGCTCCGGATAGCGGTCGGCGACCTCGATCCGTACGCCGTCGTCACTTCGTAGACACAACACGTCCGCGGAGGTGCCCGCGTGTACGACGGCGTTCGTCACCAGTTCGCTGGTCAGGACCACGGCGTCGTCGATGATGTCGGCGAAACCCCAGCCCTGGAGGGTGTCGCGGACGAAGGAGCGGGCGCTCGCGACCGATCGCCCGACAGGCTCGAAGCTGGCGGCCGCGCGCGCGGTGATCACAGAACTCCTCGACCGGTTGTCGACGTGCAGAGCTGCCTGGTCGACCGGCTCCTGCCGCTGATGCGGCAGGCCGCCCGTCGGCCGGGGGTCCGGGGGCTGTCCCCCCGGGATCAGTCCGGTGGTCATGTGTGCGGCCGCCCTCCGATGCCCGCTCGTGCTCGTGCCACCGCCCCCCAGGCCGGATGGACCGGCTCGGCTGGACAGCCGCATGCAAGGTTACTTACCTTCCCCGTCCACGCGGATGCCGGTCCGCAGTGTTTCCGTCCGGAGGGTGTGCGGACGATGTGCGAAGCTGCCGAACTGTTATGGCCTGGTTCAGCCAGGGTGAAACACTGGGCAAGCTTCTGGTGAAGGTACTGGCAGGCTGGGTGTGGTTTGCACATGGTGGGCAGCAGCCCCAGGGTGTGGCTTGATACAGCGGGCAGGAATACGCAGCAGTAACCGGTACGCCGAGCAGTAGTACCCGAGCACAGCAGTAACGGTCGACCCCTGCGGGAGGGACACAGTGGAGTCTGGCGCAGCGACGCGGGGCACGAAGACGCGCTCGAAGGGCGGGCAGTCCCCGAGTAACCAGCGCAAGACGCGAGGCGGCACCACCGCCGTGGATACGGCTGCCCTGGACCGACTGCTGGTGGCACTCGTCGCGATGCGCGACGGGAACTTCCGAAAGCGGCTCACGGTGTCCGGCGACGGCGTGATGTCGGAGATCGCGGCGGTTTTCAACGAGGTTGCCGACCGTAATCTGCATCTGACGGGCGAATTGTCCCGGGTGCGGCGCATGGTGGGTCGTGAGGGAAAGCTCACGGAACGGCTGGAAACGGGTGCCTGTGAGGGCTCCTGGGCGACGGCGATCGACAACTCGAACGCGCTGGTCGACGATCTCGTGCGACCTGTGTCCGAGGTCGGCCGGGTGCTGTCCGCGGTGGCCGAGGGTGATCTGTCGCCGCGTATGGAGCTGCGGACGCAGGCGGTGGACGGCACCGGGCATCCGCTTCGCGGGGAGTTCCTGAAGGTCGGGCGGACCGTCAACAACCTGGTCGACCAGCTGTCGACGTTCACCGACGAGGTCACGCGAGTGGCCAGTGAGGTGGGCACCGAGGGCAAGCTGGGCGGACAGGCGCGGGTGCGCGGTATGTCCGGGTCGTGGAAGGACCTCACCGAGTCCGTCAACACGATGGCGTACCGCCTGACGGCTCAGGTGCGGGACATCGCGCTGGTGACGACGGCGGTGGCCAAGGGTGACTTGTCCCGGAAGGTCACGGTTCACGTGGCCGGCGAGATGCTGGAGCTGAAGAACACCGTCAACACGATGGTGGACCAGCTGTCGTCGTTCTCCTCCGAGGTGACCCGCGTCGCGCGCGAGGTGGGTGTCGAGGGCGAGCTCGGCGGCCAGGCGCAGGTGCCGGGTGTGGCCGGTGTGTGGAAGGACCTCACCGATTCGGTGAATCTCATGGCCGGCAATCTCACCGCCCAGGTGCGGGGGATCGCCGAGGTGACGACCGCCGTCGCCAGCGGTGACCTGTCGCGGAAGGTGACGGTGTCGGCGCGCGGTGAGGTCGCGCAGCTCGCGGACACGATCAACCAGATGACCGAGACGCTGCGGATCTTCGCGGACGAGGTCACGCGTGTGGCCAACGAGGTCGGTGCCGAGGGGCAGCTCGGCGGGCAGGCGAACGTGCCGGGTGCGGCGGGAACGTGGAAGGACCTCACCGATTCGGTGAACACGGTCTTCCGGAATCTCACCACGCAGGTGCGGGACATCGCCGCCGTGACGACGGCGGTGGCCAACGGTGACCTGTCGCAGAAGGTCACGGTCGACGTGGCCGGCGAGATGCTGGAGCTGAAGAACACCGTCAACGGGATGGTGGACCAGCTGTCCGCGTTCGGTGCCGAAGTCACGCGGGTGGCTCGTGAGGTCGGTGTCGAGGGCGAGCTGGGCGGTCAGGCACAGGTGCCCGGGGCTGCCGGTACGTGGAAGGACCTGACGGACTCCGTCAACACCGCGTTCCGGAATCTCACCGGACAGGTGAGGAACATCGCCCAGGTGACGACGGCGGTGGCCAACGGCGATCTGTCGCAGAAGGTCACCGTGGACGTCTCCGGCGAGATGCTCCAGCTGAAGAACACCGTGAACACGATGGTGGACCAGCTGTCGGCCTTCGCCGACCAGGTGACGCGGATGGCCCGGGACGTGGGCACCGAGGGCCGCCTCGGCGGTCAGGCCGTCGTGCCCGGGGTGTCCGGTACGTGGAAGGAGCTCACCGACTCCGTCAACTTCATGGGTGGCAACCTCACCTCGCAGGTGCGGCAGATCGCCCAGGTGACGACGGCGGTGGCGCGGGGTGACCTGTCGCAGAAGATCGACGTGGACGCGCGCGGGGAGATCCTGGAGCTGAAGAACACCATCAACACGATGGTCGACCAGCTGTCCGCCTTCGCCGACCAGGTGACCCGGGTCGCCCGCGAGGTGGGTACGGAGGGCCGCCTCGGCGGCCAGGCGCAGGTGCCCGGCGTCGCCGGTGTGTGGCGTGACCTGACCGACTCCGTGAACGGCATGGCGGGCAACCTCACCGCCCAGGTGCGCAACATCGCGCAGGTCGCGACGGCGGTGGCGCGGGGTGACCTGTCGCAGAAGATCGACGTGGACGCGCGCGGGGAGATCCTGGAGCTGAAGAACACCCTCAACACGATGGTGGACCAGCTCTCCAGCTTCGCCGACCAGGTGACCCGGGTGGCCCGCGAGGTGGGCACCGAGGGCATCCTCGGTGGGCAGGCCGAGGTGCAGGGTGTCTCCGGCACCTGGAAGGACCTCACGCAGTCCGTGAACTTCATGGCGAACAACCTGACCATCCAGGTGCGCAACATCGCCGAGGTCACGACCGCGGTCGCCAAGGGCGACCTGTCGAAGAAGATCACCGTCGACGCGAAGGGCGAGATCCTCGAACTCGTCACCACCGTCAACACGATGGTGGACCAGCTGTCGTCCTTCGCCGAGCAGGTGACCCGGGTGGCCCGCGAGGTGGGCACCGAGGGTCAGCTGGGCGGTCAGGCGCGGGTGCCGGGTGTCACGGGCATCTGGAAGGACCTCAGCGACAACGTGAACCTGATGGCCAACAACCTGACCATGCAGGTGCGCAACATCTCCCAGGTCGCGGCGGCCGTCGCCAACGGCGACCTGACCCGGACGGTGACGATCGAGGCGCGCGGCGAGGTCGCGCAGCTCGCCGACACCTTCAACACCATGGTGAAGACGCTGAGTTCGTTCGCCGACCAGGTCACCAAGGTGGCCCGCGAGGTGGGCACGGACGGCATCCTGGGGGGGCAGGCGCGGGTGCCCGGTGTGGCCGGCACCTGGAAGGACCTCACCGAGTCCGTGAACCAGATGGCGTCCAACCTGACCGGTCAGGTGCGGAACATCGCCATGGTGACGACGGCCATCGCCAAGGGCGACCTGACCAAGAAGATCGACATCGACGCCCGTGGCGAGATCCTCGAACTCAAGACGACGATCAACACGATGGTCGACCAGCTGTCCTCCTTCGCCGAGGAGGTCACCCGGGTGGCCCGCGAGGTGGGCACGGAGGGCCAGCTCGGCGGCCAGGCACGCGTGCGTGACGTGGACGGCACCTGGCGGGACCTGACCGAGTCCGTGAACGAGATGGCCGGGAACCTGACCCGGCAGGTGCGTGCCATCGCGCGCGTGGCGACCGCGGTGACCCGCGGTGACCTGAACCTGAAGATCGACGTGGACGCGTCCGGCGAGATCCAGGAACTCCAGGACTACATCAACAAGATGATCGCCAACCTGCGCGACACCACGATCGCCAACAAGGAGCAGGACTGGCTCAAGGGCAACCTCGCCCGGATCTCCGCGCTGATGCAGGGCCGCCGCGACCTGGCGGACGTGGCCTCGCTGATCATGAGCGAGCTGACGCCGGTGGTGTCCGCACAGCACGGCGCGTTCTTCCTCGCGATGCCGCTCCTCGACGGCAAGGACATCAGCGCCGAGAGCGAGGACGCGTACGAACTGCGCATGCTGGGGTCGTACGGCTACTCGATGGGATCCATGCCGACGTCCTTCCGGCCCGGCGAGGCGCTCATCGGGACGGCCGCCCAGGAGAAGCGCACGGTCCTCGTGGAGAACGCGCCCAGCGGCTATCTGAAGATCTCCTCCGGCCTCGGCGAGGCGCCGCCCGCGCAAGTGATCGTCCTTCCGGTGCTGTTCGAGGGCAAGGTGCTCGGCGTCATCGAGCTGGCCTCCTTCACCCCCTTTACGCAGATCCAGAAGGACTTCCTCAACCAGATCGCCGAGATGATCGCGACCAGCGTCAACACCATCTCCGTCAACACCAAGACGGAGGTGCTGCTGAAGCAGTCGCAGGAGCTGACCGAGCAACTGCGCGAGCGGTCGGAGGAGTTGGAGAACCGGCAGAAGGCCCTCCAGGCGTCCAACGCCGAGCTGGAGGAGAAGGCGGAGCTGCTGGCCCAGCAGAACCGCGACATCGAGGTGAAGAACACCGAGATCGAGGAGGCGCGGCAGGTCCTGGAGGAGCGCGCCGAGCAGCTCGCGGTGTCGATGCGCTACAAGAGCGAGTTCCTCGCCAACATGTCGCACGAGCTGCGTACGCCGCTCAACTCGCTGCTGATCCTGGCCAAGCTGCTCGCCGACAACGCCGAGGGCAACCTCTCGCCGAAGCAGGTGGAGTTCGCCGAGACGATCCACGGGGCGGGTTCCGACCTGCTCCAGCTGATCAACGACATCCTCGACCTGTCGAAGGTCGAGGCGGGCAAGATGGACGTCTCTCCGACGCGTATCGCGCTCGTGCAGCTGGTGGACTACGTGGAGGCCACCTTCCGGCCGCTGACCGCGGAGAAGGGCCTGGACCTGTCCGTGCGGGTCTCGCCGGAACTGCCCGCCACCCTGCACACCGACGAGCAGCGGCTGCTCCAGGTGCTGCGCAACCTGCTGTCCAACGCGGTGAAGTTCACCGACTCCGGAGCGGTCGAGCTCGTGATCCGGCCCGCCGGACGGGACGTGCCGATGGCGATCCGGGAGCAGCTGCTGGAGACCGGTTCGCTGCGCGACCCGGGCGGGGATCTGATCGCGTTCTCCGTGACCGACACCGGTATCGGGATCGCGGCCAGCAAGATGCGGGTGATCTTCGAGGCGTTCAAGCAGGCGGACGGGACGACCAGTCGCAAGTACGGCGGCACCGGTCTCGGGCTGTCCATCTCGCGGGAGATCGCCCAGTTGCTCGGCGGTGAGATCCACGCGCAGAGCGAGCCGGGGCGCGGTTCGACGTTCACGCTGTATTTGCCGCTGCACCCCAGCGAACTGCCGCCGCAGGGCTATCAGCAGACCATGCCCGCCCTGGAGGCGGGCGACCTGGTGGCGTCCGCCTCGGGGCTGCCCCAGCTCTCGACGGAGCTGTCCGACGTGGAGGTCGAGACGCCGGCCGAGGTGAGGTCGTACCGGGAGACGCAGAACGGCGCGGCCGCGCTCTTCCGGCGCCGTCGGCGGCCCGTGCAGGAGATCGAGCGGCGCCACGCGGAGCAGGAGGGATGGCCCACGGCCACCGAGCAGGAGTCGGCGCCCAAGTCGCGCCGGGGCATCCGGTTCGGCGGGGAGAAGGTGCTCATCGTCGACGACGACATCCGCAACGTCTTCGCGCTGACCAGTGTCCTCGAACAGCACGGCCTGTCCGTGCTGTACGCCGAGAACGGCCGCGAGGGCATCGAGGTCCTGGAGCAGCACGACGACGTGGCGGTCGTCCTGATGGACATCATGATGCCCGAGATGGACGGGTACGCGACGACCACGGCGATCCGCAGGATGCCGCAGTTCGCCGGACTGCCGATCATCGCGCTGACCGCCAAGGCGATGAAGGGCGACCGGGAGAAAGCGATCGAATCGGGCGCCTCCGACTATGTGACCAAGCCGGTCGACCCGGATCATCTGCTGACCGTGATGCAGCAGTGGATGCGCGGCGAGTGACGGGGAGGCGCGGGCTTTGTCGGGACTTCGTGACCATGTGGAGGGAACCTTCGGCAGGTGCCCCGAGTTGCTGACTCAGGGTGGCCGACATCGTGTAGAAGTACGGGATTCGGGGAACCTTCTGGTCTCCTGCTGCGTTTCTGCTACGTGCACAGTGACATCGCGGTGACAGGGTGTGGCGACGGGCGGGGTGCGGCTACGATGACCGGCACAAGGACGGGCGGCGAAAGGGAGTCGTCCCCTGGGGCGGCGCCGGTCGGCGTCACCCCAAGTCCTGCGGACAGGGGAGGCCCCACGCCGGGGCGAGGAGGGCGGGCCATGGTGCAGAAGGCCAAGATCCTCCTGGTCGATGACCGGCCGGAGAATCTGCTGGCGCTGGAGGCCATCCTCTCTGCGCTCGATCAGACGCTGGTGCGGGCATCGTCCGGGGAGGAAGCGCTCAAAGCACTGCTCACGGACGACTTCGCGGTCATTCTGCTGGACGTCCAGATGCCGGGCATGGACGGATTCGAGACGGCCGCGCACATCAAGCGGCGGGAGAGGACCCGGGACATCCCGATCATCTTCCTCACCGCGATCAACCACGGACCGCACCACACCTTCCGCGGGTACGCGGCGGGCGCGGTCGACTACATCTCCAAGCCGTTCGACCCCTGGGTGCTGCGCGCCAAGGTCTCCGTCTTCGTCGAGCTGTACATGAAGAACTGCCAGCTGCGGGAGCAGGCGGCGCTGCTGCGGCTCCAGTTGGAGGGCGGCGGCAAGGCGGCGGTCGGCGACGCGAAGGAACCGGCGGGGCTGCTCGCCGAGCTCTCGGCACGCCTGGCGGCGGTCGAGGAACAGGCCGAGGCGCTCTCCAAGCAACTGGACGACGACTCGGCGGACGCGGCGGCCGTGGCCACCGCGGCCCATCTCGAACGCAAACTCACCGGGCTGCGGCGGGCGCTGGACGCGCTGGAGCCGGGCACGGGGAGTTCGCCGGCGGTGCCCTCGCAGAACTGACGCGCCGACGGTGCGCGCCAGAACTGGCGCGTACTGCGGGTGCTGTGGCCTATGAACGCGCGTCACTTCCGCGCCTTTTCACGGGCGACACGAACGGGTGAAGCAGTGGGCACACGTGTCCGCTGCCGTCTCCACCGGTAACCTCACACCTATGGCCTCACGTCCCTCCGCAGCCAAGAAGCAGCCGGCGAAGAAGGCTGCCGCCGCGAAGGCTCCGGCGAAGAAGGCCGCAGCGAAGAAAGCACCCGCGAAGAAGGCGCCCGCCAAGAAGGCAACGGCGAAGAAAGCCGCGCCGCCGAAGCCGGCACCCAGCCCCACCGGGGGCATCTACCGACTCGTGCGAGCGGTCTGGCTCGGGCTGGCGCACGCCGTCGGCGCCGTGTTCCGCGGCATAGGGCAGGGCGCCAAGAACCTCGACCCGGCCCACCGCAAGGACGGCGTGGCACTGCTGCTCCTCGGCCTCGGGCTGATCGTCGCCGCCGGCACCTGGTCGAACCTGCGCGGTCCCGTCGGCGACCTCGTCGAGATGCTGGTGACCGGTGCCTTCGGGCGCCTCGACCTGCTCGTGCCGATACTGCTCGCGGTCATCGCCGTGCGGTTCATCCGGCATCCCGAGAAGCCCGAGGCCAACGGCCGCATCGTGATTGGACTGTCCGCGCTCGTCATCGGCGTGCTCGGCCAGGTCCACATCGCCTGCGGCTCGCCCGCCCGCGACGACGGCATGCAGGCGATAAGGGACGCCGGCGGCCTCATCGGCTGGGGGGCGGCCACCCCGCTGACGTACACCATGGGCGAGGTCCTCGCCGTACCGCTGCTCGTGCTGCTCACGGTCTTCGGGCTGCTGGTCGTCACGGCCACCCCGGTCAACGCCATCCCGCGACGGCTGCGCGAACTCGGGGTGCGGCTCGGTGTCGTGCACGACCCGGCCGGGGACGAGCTCGGCGAGGACGACGAGCGCTACGACGACCAGTGGCGCGAGGCGCTGCCCGCCCGCACCCGCAGGCGCGGTCCCGCCCCCGAGGCGTACGACCCCGACAGCGCGGAGCAGGAGGCCCTCTCGCGGCGCCGTGGCCGTCCCCGGCGCTCCGCTGTGCCGCAGCCCGACATGGGCCGTCCCATGGACGCCGTGGACGTCGCCGCCGCGGCGGCCGCCGCGCTCGACGGTGCCGTGCTGCACGGCATGCCGCCCTCTCCGATCGTCGCCGACCTCACCCAGGGCGTCACCGTCGGGGACCGCGAGGAGACGACACCCACCCCGACACCGACTCCCGTGCCGTCGCCGGCCGCGCGGCCCAGGCAGGAGAAGCTGGACGCGGGGGTCGCGGACCTCACCAAGGCCGCGCCCGAGGTCCCGCGCGACCTGCCGCCGCGCGCCGAGCAGCTCCAGCTGTCCGGCGACATCACCTACGCGCTGCCCTCGCTCGACCTCCTCACGCGCGGTGGCCCCGGCAAGGCGCGCAGTGCCGCCAACGACGCCGTCGTCGCCTCGCTGACGACCGTCTTCTCCGAGTTCAAGGTCGACGCCGCCGTCACCGGCTTCACCCGCGGGCCGACGGTCACGCGCTACGAGGTCGAGCTCGGCCCCGCCGTGAAGGTCGAGCGGATCACCGCGCTGACCAAGAACATCGCGTACGCCGTCGCCAGCCCCGATGTGCGGATCATCAGCCCGATCCCCGGCAAGTCGGCCGTCGGCATCGAGATCCCGAACACCGACCGCGAGATGGTCAACCTCGGCGACGTGCTGCGGCTGGCAGCCGCAGCGGAGGACGACCATCCGATGCTGGTCGCGCTCGGCAAGGACGTCGAGGGCGGCTATGTCATGGCCAACCTCGCGAAGATGCCGCACATCCTCGTCGCCGGCGCGACCGGTTCCGGTAAGTCGTCCTGCATCAACTGCCTGATCACGTCGGTCATGGTCCGGGCGACCCCCGAGGACGTCCGGATGGTCCTCGTCGACCCCAAGCGCGTCGAGCTGACCGCCTACGAGGGCATCCCGCACCTGATCACGCCGATCATCACCAACCCGAAGCGGGCCGCCGAGGCGCTCCAGTGGGTCGTACGCGAGATGGATCTGCGCTACGACGATCTGGCGGCGTACGGCTACCGGCACATCGACGACTTCAACCAGGCCATAAGGGACGGCAAGGTCAAGCCGCCCGAGGGGAGCGAGCGGGAGCTCCAGCCGTATCCGTATCTGCTGGTGATCGTCGACGAGCTCGCCGACCTGATGATGGTCGCGCCGCGGGACGTCGAGGACGCGATCGTGCGCATCACGCAGCTCGCGCGTGCGGCCGGTATCCACCTGGTGCTGGCGACGCAGCGGCCGTCGGTGGACGTCGTCACCGGTCTCATCAAGGCGAACGTGCCCTCGCGGCTCGCCTTCGCCACCTCCTCGCTGGCGGACTCGCGGGTCATCCTCGACCAGCCCGGTGCCGAGAAGCTGATCGGCAAGGGCGACGGACTGTTCCTGCCGATGGGGGCCAACAAGCCCACCCGTATGCAGGGCGCCTTCGTGACCGAGGAGGAGGTCGCGGTCGTCGTCCAGCACTGCAAGGACCAGATGGCGCCGGTCTTCCGGGACGACGTCACCGTGGGCACCAAGCAGAAGAAGGAGATCGACGAGGAGATCGGCGACGACCTCGACCTGCTGTGCCAGGCGGCCGAGCTGGTCGTCTCCACCCAGTTCGGGTCGACCTCGATGCTCCAGCGCAAGTTGCGGGTCGGCTTCGCCAAGGCCGGGCGGCTGATGGACCTGATGGAGTCCCGGGGGATCGTCGGACCGAGCGAAGGCTCAAAGGCTCGTGACGTTCTTGTGAAGGCTGATGAGCTGGACGGAGTGCTCGCGGTGATCCGCGGGGAGGCTTAAAGAGAAGGCCAAGGCGGGTGTTCGATCGTGACTCACCCGTAAGGGATCATTGAGCAACCGTTTCCCTTCGGCGTACGTCAAGTTGAGGGAAGCGAAATGCTGCTGCCCCACCATCGGCGTGTCCGGCCATACCGATGGCGTACAAAGTCCCACCGCCCGGTTGCCTCACCCTTTCGTACCCCCCATAGACTGAACCTCCAGCACAGGCGGCTAAAACGCTCGAAAGGCGCCCCCGTGTCCATCGGCAACTCCCCTGAAGACGAGCGTCCGTTCGAAGACGACCGTGAGGAAGCCCGCCCCTCCATCGGCCGCGCCCTCCAACAGGCACGCATCGCGGCCGGACTGACCGTCGACGACGTCAGCAGCGCCACCCGTGTCCGCCTCCCCATCGTGCACGCCATCGAGGCGGACGATTTCGGTCCGTGTGGCGGAGATGTGTACGCGCGGGGACACATCCGCACGCTGGCCAAGGCCGTCCACCTCGATCCCGCCCCGCTGCTCGCCCAGTACGACGACGCCCACGGCGGCCGTCCTGCTCCCACGCCGGCCGCACCGCTGTTCGAGGCGGAACGCATCCGTCCCGAGCGCCGCGGGCCGAACTGGACCGCCGCCATGGTCGCCGCGATCGTCGCGGTGGTCGGCTTCGTCGGCTTCACCGCGTTCAAGGGTGATGGCGACGACGGCTCGAAGACGCAGGTCGCGGACGGAGCCAAGCCCTCGACCAGCGCGTCTGCCTCGCCCACCCCGAAGAACGACAAGCCCGAGGACCCGAAACCGGCGCCGTCGGACAGTGCCATCGCCGCGGCGCCCCAGGACAAGGTGACCGTCCAGGTCACCGCCCCCGACGGGAAGAGCTGGATCCACGTCAAGGACCACAACGGCCGACAGTTGTTCGACGGCCTGCTGGAGCAGGGCGAGTCCCAGACCTTCCAGGACAACGAGAAGATCAACCTCGTCCTCGGCGACGCCGGGGCGATCCAGCTGTACGTGAACGGCAAGAAGATCGACGACGACTGGGAGCCGGGTGCCGTGGAACGGCTCACGTACACGAAGGGCGATCCCCAGGCGGGCTGACCGGCCCAGGGGTCTCTTCGGGCGAGTCAGTGCGGGGTTGGCCAAGATCGGCCAACCCCGTCGACGTGGGCTGTCAGTGAGACAAAGTAGTCTTGAGCCCATGCCTGAACGCCGTACCGTCGCACTTGTCACTCTTGGCTGCGCCCGCAACGAGGTGGACTCGGAGGAGCTCGCAGGCCGTTTGGAGGCGGACGGCTGGGATCTCGTGGAGGACGCCGCGGACGCGGACGTCGCCGTCGTGAACACCTGCGGATTCGTCGAAGCCGCCAAGAAGGACTCCGTCGACGCCCTCCTGGAGGCCAACGATCTCAAGGGGCACGGCAGAACCCAGGCCGTCGTGGCGGTGGGCTGCATGGCCGAGCGGTACGGCAAGGACCTCGCCGAGGCCCTCCCGGAGGCCGACGGCGTGCTCGGCTTCGACGACTACACCGACATCTCCGACCGCCTCCAGACCATCCTGAACGGCGGCATCCACGCCTCGCACACCCCGCGCGACCGGCGCAAGCTGCTGCCGATCAGCCCTGCCGACCGGCAGGGGTCGGCGGCCTCCGTCTCGCTGCCGGGACACGGGCCGGCCGCCGAGGAGCCCCAGCCGGCCCCCGCCGACCTTCCGGAGGGCCTCGCTCCGGCCTCCGGGCCCCGTGCGCCCCTGCGGCGCCGTCTGGACGGCTCCCCGGTGGCCTCGGTGAAGCTCGCCTCCGGCTGCGACCGGCGCTGCTCCTTCTGCGCCATCCCGTCCTTCCGCGGCTCCTTCATCTCGCGCCGCCCCTCGGACGTCCTGAACGAGACGCGGTGGCTGGCCGAGCAGGGCGTCAAGGAGATCATGCTGGTCTCCGAGAACAACACCTCCTACGGCAAGGACCTCGGCGACATCCGCCTCCTGGAGTCCCTGCTGCCCGAGCTCGCCGAGGTGGACGGCCTTGAGCGGGTGCGGGTCAGCTACCTCCAGCCGGCCGAGATGCGGCCCGGGCTGATCGACGTGCTGACGTCCACGCCCAAGGTCATGCCCTACTTCGACCTGTCCTTCCAGCACTCCGCCCCCGGGGTACTGCGCGCGATGCGCCGTTTCGGCGACACCGACCGCTTCCTGGAACTGCTCGACACCATCCGGGGCAAGGCCCCCCAGGCCGGTGTGCGCTCCAACTTCATCGTCGGCTTCCCCGGCGAGACCGAGGCCGACCTCGCCGAGCTGGAGCGCTTCCTGAACGGCGCGAGGCTGGACGCCATCGGCGTCTTCGGGTACTCCGACGAGGAGGGCACGGAAGCGGCGACGTACGACAACAAGCTCGATGAGGAGGTCGTCGCCGAGCGGCTCGCGCGGGTCTCCCGGCTCGCCGAGGAACTCGTCTCCCAGCGGGCCGAGGAGCGCGTGGACGAGACCGTCCAGGTGCTCGTGGAGTCGGTGGACGACGAGGGCGTGTACGGCCGTGGCGCGCACCAGGCGCCCGAGACGGACGGCCAGGTGCTGCTCACGAGCGGCGCGGGACTGCGTGTCGGTCGTATGGTCGAGGCGAAGGTGGTCGGTACAGAAGGCGTCGACCTGGTGGCCGAGCCGCTCGACGGTTCGCTCGGGTGTAGTGAGGAGGCGGGCAGATGACCGGAATTCCGGCGTCCGCCGCGGGTGGCGCCTCGGCTGCCAAAGGTGCGGCCTCGGGCACGACGGCTCCTGGGGTCGTTCCCGCTTCCGGCGCGGTGCCGGGGGCTGCCGGTGCTGTCGCCTCCGGTGTTTCCGGTGGTGATTCCGGTGCCAAGTCCGCTCGGGGCGGGAAGCTGACGGCCGCGGCCGTCAACCAGGCCAGTGTCTGGAACATCGCCAATCTGCTGACCATGCTCCGGCTGCTTCTCGTACCGGGCTTCGTCGCGCTGATGCTGGCCGACGGCGGATACGACCCGGCGTGGCGCTCGTTCGCGTGGGCGGCCTTCGCCGTGGCCATGATCACCGACCTGTTCGACGGGCATCTGGCGCGGACCTACAACCTCGTCACCGACTTCGGGAAGATCGCCGACCCCATCGCCGACAAGGCGATCATGGGAGCGGCGCTGATCTGTCTGTCCGCGCTCGGCGATCTGCCGTGGTGGGTGACCGCCGTGATCCTCGGCCGGGAACTCGGGATCACGCTGCTGCGCTTCCTGGTCATCCGGTACGGCGTCATTCCGGCGAGCCGCGGCGGGAAGCTGAAGACCCTCACTCAGGGCGTGGCCGTGGGGATGTACGTCCTGGCGCTGACGGGACCGCTGGCCACTCTGAGGTTCTGGGTGATGGCTGCGGCGGTCGTCCTGACCGTGGCGACCGGCCTCGACTATGTGAGACAAGCCATTGTGCTGCGTCGGCAGGGAATCGCCGAGCGCAAGGCGGCGTTGGAGGAGACGGAAGCGTGAGTTCCCCGGCCACCGAAGTGGTACGACTACTGACGGTGAAGGGCGAGACGCTCGCTGTTGCCGAGTCCCTCACCGGCGGACTGGTTGCGGCGGAGATCACAGCGGCCCCGGGGGCGTCCAAGGCGTTCCGGGGTTCGGTGACGGCTTACGCCACCGAGCTCAAGCATCGACTGCTGGGTGTGGACGCCACTCTGCTGGCGGAGCACGGAGCGGTGGATCCGCAGGTCGCGGCCCAGATGGCGGCCGGAGTGCGCAAGGCGCTCGAAGCCGACTGGGGCATCGCGACCACCGGAGTCGCCGGTCCGGAGCCGCAGGACGGACAGCCCGTCGGGACGGTTTTCGTGGCTGTCGACGGACCCTTCGAAGGGGGATCCGGCGCGACGGGTGGCGGGAAAGTGACCGCATTGCGGTTGAACGGCGACCGCGCGGAAATTCGTATGGAGAGTGTACGGAGCGTACTCGCACTGCTTCTGAAGGAGCTTGCGAGCGAATCGACTGGGAATGAGCAGGCACAGGATACGGAACGGAACGGGGGGTTTTGATGTTTGCAGCCCTGAGTGAACACGACATCGCTCCCCGCACGGCCGCGGCGCAAGGCGGTACGGTGGGGCGTAATGGATGCGGCTACGCGGTCCGAGGAGGGAGCCACCGATGATTCTGCTCCGTCGCCTGCTGGGTGACGTGCTGCGTCGGCAGCGCCAGCGCCAGGGCCGTACTCTGCGCGAAGTCTCCTCGTCCGCCCGAGTCTCACTCGGCTATCTCTCCGAGGTGGAGCGGGGGCAGAAGGAGGCTTCCTCCGAGCTGCTCTCCGCGATCTGCGACGCGCTGGACGTACGGATGTCCGAGCTCATGCGGGAAGTGAGCGACGAGCTCGCCCTCGCCGAGCTGGCCCAGTCTGCTGCGGCCACCCCCAGCGAGCCTGTGAAGCCGGTTCGCCCCATGCTGGGTTCCGTCTCGGTGACCGGTGTGCCACCGGAACGGGTGACGATCAAGGCGCCCGCCGAAGCGGTGGACGTCGTGGCCGCGTGACGTTCGCGCGGTGCGTGCATGACTTGACGATGCGCTGAAGAAGCGTGCGGGGCCCCGGCCGGGGGTTCTCCGGATGATCTGTGACAGGTGATCCGGAGAGGCGCCGGTGGGGGCTTTCGTGCATCGTGGGCCAGGGTGTCTGGCGTCGGGCTGGAGGTGGGTCCATGACGCGTCCGGCAGTGGGCTGGAGAACCTGGGGGACCCGGGGAGCCGTTCTCGGGTTCGGGGCGTTGTGGTGGTGGGCCGTGCTGCGGCTCGCGCTGTCTTCCGATGCGGGGGTGCTGGAGGGGGCGGTCGCTGCCGGGGGATGGGGCCTGAGTCTGCTGCCGGTGCACTGTGTGCCGAAGGCACGGGCGGTCGGCGCCGTGGAGGCAGGGCGGTGGCGGGCCGCTTGGCGGGGGACGTCCTCCCTGCCGGGTGCGGCGGCTGCTGTGCCGGACCGGGGCGTGCGTGGCGCGTCCGGTGGGGTTACCAGGGCATGGCCACGCCGCCGTTGGGGCGGAGGATCTGGCCCGTCGTGAAGGACGAGGCGTCACAGGCCAGATGGAGTACGGCGTGGGCGATGTCCTGCGGGTCTCCGACGCGGCCCAGGGGTGACATCCGGGCCATCAGTGATTCGGTGTGCGCCTGTGCCTCGGTGTCGTGGCGGTCGGTCATGGGGGTGCGGATCCAGCCCGGTGCGACCGCGTTGACCCGGATGCCGTGCCGGCCGACCTCGGCCGCCAGGGTCTTCGTGAGCTGGACGACGGCCGCCTTGGCCGCGCCGTAGCAGAGCAGGCCGGGGCCGCCGGTGTCCACGGCGCCGGAGGCCATGGTGACGATGCTGCCCCTGGTCCTGTGGGCGAGCATCAGGCGTGCGGCCTCCTGGCAGGCGTAGAGGACGCCCTTGAAGTTGACGTTCAGGACGCGGTCGAGGTCTTCGTCGCGGGTCTCCAGGACCGGGCTGCTGTGCATGATCCCGGCGATCGCGGCCAGGACGTCCAGCCGCTCGCAGGAGGCGATGGCCCGGCGGAGCTGTTCGCGGTCGGTGACGTCGAGGTGGTGGGTGTGGGCGGTGGCGCCGGCTTCCTTGATGTTCCTCGCCGTCTCTTCGAGGCCCGTAGCGTCGAGGTCCGCGCAGTGCACGGTGGCGCCCGCTTCGGCGAGCAGGACGGCCGAGGCGCGTCCGATGCCGCTGGCGGCGCCCGTGACGAACGCGGTGCGGCCGGTGAGGTCGTACGCCTTGAGAGGCATGAGGGGACGGTACGAGGGTTTCTGACGGGTCGTCAATTGCTCCGGGTCGTCAATTGGTCGTACGGGGACGAGTTCGGGGTGCTCGGTGGGTGCCCGGCGCCGGGGCGGGGCCGGATTGGCAGGCGGAGCACCAGTAGGTGGGGCGTTCGCGGGAGCCGTCGCCCTGGTCGGCCACGCTGATCGGGGTGTGGCAGCGGAGGCAGGGGCGGGGTGCGCGGCCGTAGACGAACAGGTCCTGGCCGCGGCGGCCCGTGGTGGTGCGGATCGGGCGGTCGCGGTTGGCTTCCAGGAGTTTCTTGGCCAGAGCGGGGAGGTGGGCGGCGCGGTCGGCGGGGAGGACGCCGATGGGCAGCCACGGGGTGACGCCGAGGAGGAAGCAGAGCTCGCTCTTGTAGACGTTGCCGATTCCGGCGAGATTGCGCTGGTCGAGCAGGGCCTCGCCGAGGGGGCGGGCGGGGTCGGCGAGGAGGTTCGTCAGGGCGCGCTCCGGGTCCCAGTCCGGTCCGAGGAGGTCGGGGCCCAAGTGGCCGACGGCACGGTGTTCGTCGGTGGTGCGCAGAAGTTCAAGTACGGGCAGGCGGTAGCCGACGGCCGTGCGGTCGGCGGTGCCGAGGACCGCGCGGATCTGGTGGGCCGGGCCGCCGGTCCAGCGCTGGTGGGGGGCGTACACCTTCCAGGAGCCGTCCATCCGCAGGTGCGAGTGGAGGGTCAGGCCGCCCTCGACGCGAGTGAGGAGGTGTTTGCCGCGGGGCGTGACGTCCAGGACGGTGCGGCCCGTGAGGTCGGCCGTGGCGTACCTCGGGACCCGCAGGTCGCTGCGGGTCAGCACCTTGCCCGCGAGGGCGTTGTCGAGCCGCCTCGCGGCCTGCCAGACCGTGTCACCTTCGGGCATGGGTCAAGGGTGGCACGGGGGCGGGGCCTCTTTGCCTTTTGCGCCTTCGGCCTCTCGCTCGTCGTGTCCGGTTCACGCTCGTAGGCGCAGGCCGCGTGGGGTGGCGATGAAACCCGCTCCTTCCAGGAGGGCGCCGAGGGGGGAGGTGAGGGCCGAGGCGCCGTTGACGCGCTCCACCGTGACCGTGCCGAGAGAACCGGCCTTGGCGGCCGTGGCGAGGGCTTCGGCCGCTGCCTGGAGACGGGGGTCGGCGGTGGGGTCCTCGTCGGGTGCGGTGGGCCAGGCCAGGAGGGTCTTGCCGCCGCGTTCCATGTAGAGCGTCAGTTCGCCGTCGACCAGGACGACCAGGGAGCCCGCCTTGCGGCCCGGCTTGTGCCCGGCGCCGGTGGGGGGCTCCGGCCAGGGGAGGGCGGCACCGTAGGCGTTGGCGGGGTCGGCGGCGGCCAGGACGGTGGCTCGGGAGGCCGGGGTGGAACGGAGGCCGGTTCGGCGGTCGGTGGGGAGGCCGTTTCCGGGGGAGCTGTAGGGGGCGTACGGGTTCTGGGTGTCGTACTGGCCGGATGCGGGGCCGTTCGGCGGGTGGAAGTCGCGGGGGGAGACCCACTCGCTCGGTGTGGTGGGGGAGGGGGGCCAGTCGTCACCGAAGGCGGGGTCGAGAGCGGGGGCGTACGGGTTCGTGGTGGCGTCGGCCGGGGCCGGGCCGTTGGTGTCGAAGGGGTCGGGGATGCCGTCGCCCTGGGGCGGTGCCGGAAGGGGTTCGCCGCGGTCGCGGGCGTTCGCCGCCGCACGCAGGCGGTCGACCGCGCCGTCCATCGCGAACTGGGCGGCACCGAGTCCCTCGACCACATAGCCGCGACGGGCCTGACCGCTGTCCTCGAAGGCGGACAGGATGCGGTACACCGCCGAGAAACCGCCCTCGATGCCCTCCGCGGAGACCGCTCCCCGGGTCACCACGCCGTGCCGGTCGAGGAGGACGCGGGCCAGGGCGTGGGCGCGGAGCGTGGGGTCGGCGTCGCGCTCGGGGAGCAGGGACCAGCGACCGGCGACGGTCGGAGGGCCGGTGCGGGAGGCGGGGCGGGCGGCGGCCGTGAGGGAGCCGTAGCGGCCGCGTGGGACGGTGCGCTTGGCGCGGTGGGCGGTGGAGCCCGCGGTGCGGCCCGAGCCGAGCAGGGCGCGCATGGGGGCGAGCGTGTCGTTCGTGAGCCGTCCCGACCAGGCCAGATCCCAGATGACGTCGGCCAGTTGGGGATCGGTGGCGTCTGGATGGGTGGTGGCACGGACCTGGTCGGCGATCTGGCGGAAGAACAGGCCGTAGCCGCCGGACAGGGCGTCCAGGACGGACTGGTGAAGTGCCGTCAGCTCCAGGGGGTGGGGCGGAGGGAGGAGCAGGGGGGCCGCGTCCGCCACGTAGAGGGAGACCCAGCCGTCCTTGCCGGGGAGGGCTCCGGCGCCTGCCCACACGAGTTCTCCGGCCGTGGTGAGCTCGTCGAGCATCGCCGGGGTGTAGGTCGCCACGCGGGACGGCAGGACCAGCTTCTCCAGGGCGGAGGCGGGCACGGACGCGCCCTGCAACTGCTCCACAGCACGCACCAGTCCGTCGATGCCGCGCAGACTGTGACCCTTGCCGATGTGCTGCCACTGGGGGAGGAACTGCGCCAGCGCGGGCGCCGGCACCGGCTCCAGTTCGTGGCGCAGGGCGGCCAGGGAGCGGCGGCGGAGGCGGCGCAGTACCGTCGCGTCGCACCACTCCTGGCCGATACCAGCCGGGTGGAACTCGCCCTGGACGACCCTGCCCCCCGCGGCGAGCCGTTGCAGGGCGCCCTCGGTGACCGCCACGCCCAGGCCGAAGCGGGCCGCCGCGGTGGTGGACGTGAAGGGGCCATGGGTGCGGGCAAAGCGCGCGAGGAGGTCGCCGAGGGGGTCCTTGACCGGCTCGGTGAAGGCCTCGGGGACACCGACCGGGAGGGCCGTGCCGAGCGCGTCGCGCAGACGGCCCGCGTCCTCGATCGCCGCCCAGTGGTCGACACCGGCGAGCCTGACCTTGATCGCACGACGGGCCTTGGCGAGCTCCCCTGCCCACGGCGGCTCGGCGCCCCGCTCGGCCAGCTCTGCGTCGGTGAGCGGGCCGAGGACGCGGAGAAGGTCCGCGACGCCCTCGACGTCCTTGATCCGACGGTCCTCCGTGAGCCACTGGAGCTCCTGCTCCAGCTCGGTCAGCACCTCGGCGTCGAGCAGTTCGCGCAGCTCCGCCTGGCCGAGCAGTTCGGCCAGCAGACGGGAGTCCAGCGAGAGCGCTGCGGCCCGGCGTTCGGCCAGCGGCGAGTCCCCCTCGTACAGGAACTGGGCGACGTACCCGAAGAGGAGGGAGCGCGCGAAGGGGGACGGCTCGGGGGTGGTGACCTCGACCAGACGCACCTTGCGGGACTCCAGGTCGCCCATCAGCTCGACCAGGCCGGGGACGTCGAAGACGTCCTGGAGGCACTCGCGCACCGCCTCCAGGACGATCGGGAACGAGCCGAACTCGCTCGCCACCTGGAGCAGTTGGGCGGCGCGCTGGCGCTGCTGCCACAGCGGGGTGCGCTTGCCGGGGCTGCGGCGCGGCAGCAGCAGCGCGCGGGCGGCGCACTCCCGGAAACGGGACGCGAACAGGGCCGAGCCGCCCACCTGGTCGGTGACGATCTGGTCGACCTCGCCCTTGTCGAAGACGACGTCCGCCGCGCCTACGGGCGCCTGGTCGGCGTCGTACTCCGTACCGGCCCTCGTCGGTTCCTGGTCCAGGAGGTCCAGGCCCATGAGGTCGGCGTCGGGCAACCGGAGCACGATGCCGTCGTCGGCGTGCATGACCTGGGCGTCCATGCCGTAGCGCTCGGAGAGCTTGGCGCCGAGCGCCAGCGCCCACGGGGCGTGCACCTGGGCGCCGAAGGGGGAGTGGACGACCACGCGCCAGTCGCCGAGTTCGTCGCGGAAGCGTTCCACGACGATCGTGCGGTCGTCCGGGACGTGGCCGCAGGCCTCGCGCTGTTCGTGCAGGTAGGACAGGACGTTGTCGGAGGCCCAGGTGTCCAGGCCCGCGGCGAGGAGGCGCGCGCGGGCCTTGTCCTTCGGGAGCGAGCCGACCTCGCGGAGGAACGCGCCGAGTGCGCGGCCCAGTTCGAGTGGGCGGCCCAGCTGGTCGCCCTTCCAGAAGGGGAGCCTGCCCGGCACCCCCGGCGCGGGGGAGACCAGGACACGGTCGCGGGTGATGTCCTCGATGCGCCAGGAGCTGGTGCCGAGGGTGAAGACATCGCCGACGCGGGATTCGTAGACCATCTCCTCGTCCAGCTCGCCGACGCGGCCGCCGCCCTTCTTCGGGTCGGAGCCGGCCAGGAAGACGCCGAAGAGACCCCGGTCGGGGATCGTGCCGCCCGAGGTGACGGCGAGCCGTTGTGCGCCGGGGCGGCCGGTGATCGTGCCGGCGACCCGGTCCCAGACCACGCGCGGGCGTAGCTCCGCGAAGGCGTCGGACGGGTAGCGGCCGGCGAGCATGTCGAGGACCGCCGTGAAGGCGGATTCGGGGAGGGACGCGAAGGGGGCGGCTCGGCGGACCGTGGCGAGGAGGTCGTCGAACTGCCAGGTGTCGAGTGCCGTCATGGCCACGATCTGCTGGGCCAGGACGTCCAGGGGGTTGGAGGGGATCCTCAGGGATTCGATCGAGCCGGTCCGCATGCGTTCGGTCACGACCGCGGCCTGGACGAGGTCGCCGCGGTACTTGGGGAAGACCACGCCGGTCGAGACCGCTCCCACCTGGTGTCCCGCGCGGCCCACGCGCTGGAGGCCGGAGGCCACGGAGGGGGGTGACTCGACCTGGACGACGAGATCCACCGCGCCCATGTCAATGCCGAGCTCAAGGCTGGAGGTGGCCACGACGGCGGGGAGGCGGCCCGCCTTGAGATCCTCCTCGACGAGGGCGCGCTGTTCCTTGGAGACCGAGCCGTGGTGGGCCCTGGCGATGACCGGAGGCGCGCCCTGCGCGGCGCCCGAGCCGCCCATGAGCTCCGCCGGGGCGTGGTGTTCGTCGAGGGGTTCGCCGGTGGCCCGTTCGTACGCGATCTCGTTGAGGCGGTTGCAGAGTCGCTCCGCGAGGCGGCGGGAGTTGGCGAAGACGATCGTGGAGCGGTGGGACTGGACCAGGTCGGCGATCCGCTCCTCCACGTGTGGCCAGATCGAGGGGCGTTCCGCACCGTCGGTGGCGTCGGAGACCGGGGAGCCCGCCAGCTCGGCGAGGTCCTCCACCGGGACCACCACGGAGAGGTCGAATTCCTTGCCGGACTTCGGCTGGACGATCTCCACCTTGCGGTGGGGGGAGAGGTAGCGGGCTACCTCGTCGACCGGGCGGACGGTCGCGGAGAGGCCGATGCGGCGGGCCGGCTTCTTGAGGATTCCGTCCAGACGTTCGAGGGAGAGTGCGAGGTGGGCGCCGCGCTTGGTGCCGGCCACCGCGTGGACCTCGTCGAGGATGACGGTTTCGATGCCGGTCAGGGCGTCGCGGGTGGCCGACGTCAGCATCAGGAACAGGGACTCGGGGGTGGTGATCAGGATGTCCGGGGGGCGGGTGGACAGGGCGCGGCGCTCGGCGGCGGGGGTGTCGCCGGAGCGGATGCCCACCTTGACCTCCGGCTCGGGCAGGCCGAGGCGGACGGATTCCTGGCGGATGCCGGTCAGGGGGCTGCGGAGGTTGCGCTCCACGTCCACGGCGAGGGCCTTGAGGGGGGAGACGTACAGGACGCGGCAGCGTTTCCTGGGGTCGGCGGGTGGGGGTGTGGAGGTGAGCTGGTCCAGGGCGGCGAGGAAGGCGGCGAGGGTCTTGCCGGAGCCGGTGGGGGCGACGACGAGGACGTCCGAGCCCTCTCTGATGGCTTGCCACGCGCCTGCCTGGGCGGTGGTGGGCGCGTCGAAGGCGCCCGCGAACCAGCCGCGGGTGGCGGGGGAGAAGCCGTTCAGGGCTTGGCGTGTGTCGCTGACCATGTGTCCATCGTGCACCCGGGGTCTGACAATGGGGTGTCTGTTGCCTTCGGCGGGCGTGGGGGCTGGGGGTGCGTCTCGGATGCCTCGCGGCGCGCTGTGCGGGTTCGGTGGGGGTTCGTGTAGCGCCCACGGTTGTGTGGTGGGTCGGGGCCGGGGCGGGGGGTCTCCGTCCTCGGTCCGGCGGTGCTGTGTCTTCTAGCTGTGCTGCGTGTTGGACGCCGGA
Source organism: Streptomyces lincolnensis (assembly GCF_001685355.1). Lineage (GTDB taxonomy): Bacteria > Actinomycetota > Actinomycetes > Streptomycetales > Streptomycetaceae > Streptomyces > Streptomyces lincolnensis. Next base: position 7,372,494 of record NZ_CP016438.1, read on the forward strand.
CGCTGCGGGCGGACACCCCCCGCCCCGGCCCCTTGCCGCCGTGGGCGGCTGATTCGCCTGCCCGGCTCTCTCTCCTTCGCCGTGCGCGGCTGTCCGTCGTGGGCGGGGTCGTCTACCTTCCGATATGTGGCAGAGCGGACAGATAAGGCGGACTCCGTTGTCGTGAGGGATGCCCTGGGGGTGGGGGTGGCGGTGGGGTTGTCCGGGGTTGCCTTCGGGGTGACGTCGGTCGGGAGTGGGCTGAGTGTGGTGCAGAGCTGTGTGCTGAGTCTGCTGGTGTTCACGGGGGCGTCGCAGTTCGCGCTTGTGGGGGCGCTTGCGGCGGGTGGGGGTGCGCTCACTGCTGCTGCGGGGGCGTTCTTTCTGGGGGTGCGCAATGCGTTCTATGGCTTGCGTTTGTCGCAGTTGCTTGCTCTTCCGCGTGCGTTGCGGCCGTTCGCCGCTCATTGGGTTATCGATGAGACGACGGCTGTGGCGTTGGCGCAGCCCACGCGGCGGGGTGTGCGCATTGGGTTCGTCGTGACAGGGGCGAGTCTTTTTGTGTTGTGGAACCTCACGACGTTGTTGGGGGCGTTGGGGGCCGAGGCCATGGGGGACACCGAGGCGTGGGGGCTCGATGCTGCGGGGCCCGCTGTTTTTCTGGCGTTGTTGGCGCCCATGGTGAAGAGCGCTGTTGAACGGGCGGTTGCCGGGGGCGCGGTTCTTCTGGGGCTCGGGTTGCTGCCTGTGCTGCCCGCCGGGGTGCCGGTGCTGGTGGCCGCGCTTGCCGCGCCGGTCGTCCTGTGGGTGGCGGGCCGCCGTAGCCGTAGGCGTGGCGGTCGTGACGGTGTCGAGGAGAGGGAGCGGTGAACGTTTGGATTGCCATCGGTGTGACCGCCCTCGGGTGCTACCTCGTCAAGCTCGCCGGGCTGCTCGTGCCCGCCGGCGTTCTGGAGCGGCCTCTCGTCAAGCGGCTTGCCGCTCTGTTGCCCGTGGCCCTGCTGGCGGCCCTCACGGCTCAGCAGACCTTCGCCGACGGGCGGGTCCTGGTGCTCGACGCGAGGGCCGCGGGGCTTGTCGCGGCCGTGGTGGCGCTGTTGTTGCGTGCGCCGTTCCTGGTTGTCGTCGCGGCCGCGGTGCTGGTGACCGCCGGGGTGCGCGCGGTGGGTGGGTGAGTCACCGATCCGTTCAGTTGAGGGGGCGGCCGTAGGCGTGCAGGGTGCGCAGGGCCGCGATCGTCACCATGGGGCGGGCTTCCAGAGCCGTGCTCGGGGCCCAGCGGCGCCGGCGGATCGGCCAGCCGCCGTCGTCCTCCTGCTCGGTCAGGAGGTGGTCCAGGGAGCGGGACATCTCGTCGTCCGTGAACCACGCGCGCGCGAGGGAGTCCGGGGTGCGCGCGTAGTCGTACGGGAAGTGGTGCTCGTCGGGGGCGTAGCCCGGGGGGACCGGATGCGCGTCGAGGTGGTCCGGGTCCAGGGTCGCCAGGCGTTGGTCGCGCACCAGGCGGCCGAGACGGTCGGCCACCGCCTCCGCGCGCGGGCGGTCGGGTGCGGAGTCCAGGAAGGCCACGGCCGCCTGGATCTCGTACGGGTGGGACCGCTCCAGGGACTCGACCGCCTGCCAGCAGAAGTCCGTGGCCCGGAACAGCCAGGCGTGCCACACCTCGTTGCGGTGCAGGAGGCCCACCACGGGGCCCGTGGCGAGGAGTTCGCTCGGCGGGTCGGCCGGGACCGGGAGGAAGGGCGCGGTGGGGTAGGCCTGTTGGCCGGGAAGGATCGCCGGGAGGGCACCGTCCGGTGTGGTCACCGACGTCAGGTACCGGCACACCCGCTCCACGCGCTGTCCGCCGCAGCGCCCGATGGCGTCCAGGACCCGCAGGGCGTGGCCGGTGTGCAGCGGCTGGCTGAGCGGGCCCCGCAGGTCGGGTTCCAGCCCGTGGCCGTAGCCGCCGTCCGCGCCGCGGTAGGCGTCCAGCGCCGTTTCCACCGGGTCGGCGTCCCCGTCCAGGAAGTGGTACGCGAAGAGGCGCTGTTCCAGTACCCGCGCGGTGAGCCAGACGAAGTGCTCGGCGCGTGCGAGCGGGGAGCGCGCCGGGGGCGCCGGGGGGCGTGGGGAAGCTCCTGTTTCGGCCATGGGTCAGACCGTAGGACGGAAAGCGGTCTCGGCAAGCGGTCCCGGCTCAGGCCCACTCTCAGGGGCGGGATACTGGAGTCATGCGGTTGACGGTCTTCTGGCAGCGGATGGCGGAACACTTCGGTCCGGGCTACGCCGACACCTTCGCGCGCGATCACGTGATGACGGAGCTCGGCGGGCGCACGGTGCACGAGGCGCTGGACGCCGGCTGGGACGCCAAGGAAGTGTGGCGCGTGGTCTGCGTCGTCATGAGCGTGCCGCGCGAGAAACACTGAGCGCGAAGCTCCCGCGCCGACGGAGAACCGGGCGCGTGGACACGGCTGGAGCACCGATCGGTCACGAAGATCAGGGGTGGGCGGCCGATTGTCCGCGGAGTGGGTCAGACTTGCCCCGTGGCACCCACTGACGAGGCCGACGAGGTCGCCCGGCACGCATCCCCACTCGGCACGACGCCGCCCGCCCGGCCCCCGGCCGACGGCGCGGCGGGGCCGAACGCCCGTATGCCCCGCTGGCTGCCGCGCGCCATGGTGCTCGCGCTCGCCCTGATCGCCGTCTTCCAGCTGGGAAGTTGGGCCTTTCACCAGCTCACCGGCCTGTTGATCAACGTCCTGATCGCGTTCTTCCTGGCCCTGGCCATCGAACCCGCGGTGAGCTGGATGGCCTCACGGGGCATGCGCAGGGGACTGGCCACCTTCCTCGTCTTCTTCGCCGTGCTCATCGTGTCCGCGGGCTTCGTCACGCTGCTCGGCTCGATGCTCGCGGGACAGATCATCAAGATCGTCGAGGACTTCCCGAACTACCTCGACTCCGTCATCAACTGGGTCAACGCCCACTTCAAGACCGACCTGAAGCGGGTGGACGTCCAGGAGGGCGTGCTCCGCTCCGACTGGCTGCGCAACTACGTCCAGAACAGCGCCACCGGCGTCCTGGACGTGTCCGCGCAGGTCCTCGGCGGGCTCTTCCAGCTGCTGACGATCGCGCTGTTCTCGTTCTACTTCGCCGCGGACGGCCCGCGACTGCGCCGCGCGCTCTGCTCGATCCTGCCGCCCGCCAAGCAGGCCGAGGTGCTGCGCGCGTGGGAGATCGCCGTCAACAAGACCGGCGGTTACATCTACTCGCGCGGTCTGATGGCCCTCATCTCCGGCGTCGCGCACTACATCCTGCTGCAAGCACTGGAAGTGCCGTACGCGCCCGTGCTGGCCGTGTGGGTCGGGCTGGTCTCGCAGTTCATCCCGACCATCGGCACGTATCTCGCGGGTGCCCTGCCCATGCTGATCGCCTTCACGGTCGATCCCTGGTACGCCCTGTGGGTGCTGGTCTTCGTCGTGATCTACCAGCAGTTCGAGAACTACGTCCTCCAGCCCAAGCTGACCTCGAAGACCGTCGACATCCACCCCGCGGTCGCCTTCGGCTCGGTCGTCGCGGGCACCGCTCTCATGGGAGCGGTCGGCGCGCTGATCGCCATTCCGGCGATCGCCACGCTCCAGGCGTTCCTGGGTGCGTACGTGAAGCGGTACGACGTCACGGACGATCCTCGGGTCCACGGCCACCGGAGGCGGGGCGAGGGCGCCCGTCTGTTCGCACGCGCGCGTGCGCTGTGGGAGCGACGGCCGGGGGAGCAGGACTTCGGCAGCGGCTCGTCCCGGGACTCCTCCCGCGGCTCCTCCTGATCGGGCTCGCGGCCCGGCGTCCAGGGAGTCGGGAAGCCGGGACGTAGTCTCGGAGGTGCGCGTGGTGCGCTTGACACGAAAATCGAACATCCATTCTTATTGAGGCTTCGGCGAGGTTCTCGACGGGTATTTCGGCACGGTTTCGGTGGAGAAGTGCCCGAGTTATCCACAGGCCGGACGGGCGTCGGGGCCCATTGTCAGTGGCAGGCGTTAGCGTCTTTGACGTGAAGCGATCGACTCAAGCAAATCGGGTGGAACCCATGGCAGGAACCGACCGCGAGAAGGCCCTGGATGCCGCTCTCGCACAGATTGAACGGCAGTTCGGCAAGGGCGCGGTCATGCGCATGGGCGACCGCTCCAAGGAGCCCATCGAGGTCATCCCGACCGGGTCGACCGCGCTCGACGTGGCCCTCGGCGTCGGCGGCCTGCCGCGCGGCCGCGTCATCGAGGTCTACGGCCCCGAGTCCTCGGGCAAGACGACCCTGACCCTGCACGCGGTGGCGAACGCTCAGAAGGCGGGCGGCCAGGTCGCGTTCGTGGACGCAGAGCACGCCCTCGACCCCGAGTACGCGCAGAAGCTCGGTGTCGACACCGACAACCTGATCCTGTCCCAGCCGGACAACGGCGAGCAGGCTCTGGAGATCGTGGACATGCTGGTCCGTTCCGGCGCGATCGACTTGATCGTGATCGACTCCGTCGCCGCGCTCGTCCCGCGCGCGGAGATCGAGGGCGAGATGGGCGACAGTCACGTCGGCCTTCAGGCCCGCCTGATGAGCCAGGCCCTGCGGAAGATCACCAGCGCGCTCAACCAGTCCAAGACGACCGCGATCTTCATCAACCAGCTCCGCGAGAAGATCGGCGTGATGTTCGGCTCCCCGGAGACCACGACCGGTGGCCGGGCACTGAAGTTCTACGCCTCGGTGCGACTCGACATCCGACGCATCGAGACGCTGAAGGACGGCACCGACGCGGTCGGCAACCGCACCCGCGTCAAGGTCGTCAAGAACAAGGTCGCACCGCCCTTCAAGCAGGCCGAGTTCGACATCCTCTACGGCCACGGCATCAGCCGCGAGGGCGGCCTGATCGACATGGGTGTGGAACACGGCTTCGTCCGCAAGGCCGGCGCCTGGTACACGTACGAGGGCGACCAGCTCGGCCAGGGCAAGGAGAACGCGCGCAACTTCCTGAAGGACAACCCCGACCTCGCCAACGAGATCGAGAAGAAGATCCTCGAGAAGCTGGGCGTGGGGGTCCGGCCGACGCCGCCGGCCGCCGAGCCGGGCGCGGACGCCGCGGTCTCCGCCGCACCGGACGACGCCGCGAAGGTGCCGGCTCCGGCTCCCGCAGCGGCGAAGGCGGCCAAGACCAAGGCTCCGGCTGCCAAGAGCTGACACCGTGACACGACGAACCGACTGGGCCGAGTACGCCTACCCCGACCCTCCGCGCGAGCGGAGACGGGGCGACGGCGAGGGGCCCACCGGGGCGCGGAGCGAGGCGTACGGGGGCGACGACCGTGCGGGCGGCCGGCCCGACCGCGCGGAGCCGTACGGCGAGGACAGGCCGTACGGCGACGAACCGGGCGGCGGGGCGTGGCCGGACGGCGCTTCGGCGCACGGCTCCGGGTTCTCCGGTGGGGACTCGTGGCATGGCGGTGCTGAGACTCGTGGTGGCGCGGCCCGTGAGGGCGGCGGAGCCATGAGCGGTGGCGGGTCCCGAGGCACGGACGGCTCCCGTGGGCGCCGACGGCGTCGACGCGGTGAACCGTTCGGTGAAGACGGAGGCTCCCTCTCCTCGTCGAGGGCCGAGAAGGAGGAGCCCCCGGCGGACCCGGTGGAGCGGGCGAGGGCGATCTGTCTGCGCCTGCTCACCGGGACCCCGCGTACGCGCAAACAGCTCGCGGACGCCCTGCGTAAGCGGGAGATTCCGGACGAGGCGGCCGAGGAGGTGCTGTCGCGGTTCGAGGAGGTCGGGCTGATCAACGACAGCGCGTTCGCGGACGCCTGGGTGGAGTCCCGGCACCACGGCCGAGGACTGGCCCGGCGCGCGCTCGCCCGGGAACTGCGGACCAAGGGCGTCGAGTCCACGCTGATCGACGCGGCCGTCGCGCAGCTCGACTCCGAGCAGGAGGAGGCCACCGCCCGGGAGCTGGTGGCCCGCAAACTGCGCTCCACCCGGGGCCTCGACCGCGACAAGCGACTGCGCCGCCTCGCGGGCATGCTGGCACGCAAGGGTTACCCCGAGGGCATGGCCCTGCGCGTGGTCCGGCAGGCGCTCGAAGAAGAGGGCGAGGACACGGAGTTCCTTGAGGACGAAGGGTTCTGAGGGCTCTCCGGACGGCGGGGATCCGTCCGGGGCGCCCGGTTTGAGCCCGGTGCGCTGCCGGCACCCGCTGTGACCACTGAGCGGGTCGTGGAGCGGGCGGAGTGCGGACTCGCCGGTCCTTCGAGACCGAGGTAGAGCCAAGGCCGAGGTAGGGCCAACCCCCCGTTCAGGACGCCGGACCGCCGCAGTGCACAACAACCTGTGCACAGACGACTGTGTACCCATGTCGCAGGAACTCGGTCCACAGGAATCCGGCCCACGGGAACCCGGCCCACAGGAACGTGGTCGACAGGAGCCCGGTCCGCACGCTCCCGTCGAGCTCTCCGACCTGGCCACGCTGAAGGCCCTCGCGCACCCGCGTCGGCAGCGCATGCTGCACCACCTGACGCTGCACGGCCCCGCGACCTCCGCCACGCTCGCCCGCGCGCTGGGGCTGAACACCGGTTCCACCAGCTACCACCTGCGAGAACTCGCACGGCACGGCTTCGTGGAGGAGACGCCGAGGGAGGCGGAGGCGGAGACCCGGCACGGCCGGGAGCGCTGGTGGCGGGCCGTGCCGGGGGACCGGCGTTTCCCGCCGCGCAGCCGGCAGAGCGCCGAGCTGCGCCAGGTCATGGACGAGCTCGACCATCACGCCTACGTCGCCGATCTGGAGCTCTTCGAGCAGCTCCGCCGCGACACCACTCAGGCCGATCCCTGGGCGGACGCCTTCCCCTACTCCCGCGGCACCGTGCGGCTGACCCTGCCCGAACTCCGGGAGTTCTTCGAGGAGTACATCGCGCTCCTCAACCGCTACAAGCGCCCCGAGGCCGAAACCCCGCCCGGCGCCCGCACCGTCCTCACCCGCTTCCTCGCCTTCCCGGCCCCCGTCCACAACGAACAAGGGGCCGAGCCCTCATGATGCTGCGTTATGCCTTCCGGACCGTCCGTGCGCGCAAGGCAGGTTTCCTCGGCGCCTTCCTCGCGTTGATGTGCGCGGCCGCCCTTGTCAGTGCCTGCGGCACGCTCCTGGAGACGGGCCTGCGCGGCACGATCCGTACCGAGCGCTACGCGGCTACGCCCGTCGTGGTCTCCGCCGACCAGAACGTCCACCAGAGCACGGTCAAGCACAAGAAGGGCAAGACCAAGGTCAAGCACAAGGCGAAACCGATCGCCGAGCGCGCCTGGCTGCCGCAGGACCTTCAGCGCACCATTGCCGACACCCCCGGCGTCGCCCGAGTCGTTCCCGAACTGACCTTTCCCGCGCAGCCGTTGACAGCCTCCGGCACCGGCGGCCGGGCCGCGTACGGTCACTCCTGGGACTCCGCCGCGCTGACGCCGTACCGGCTCATCCGAGGAACCGCCCCGACGGCCGCCGGCGATCTCGTCGTCGACCGTGAGCTGGCCGAGCGCGCCGGTCTCGCACCGGGCGATCGCCTCACCGTCCAGTCGACCCAGGCTCCGCGCGGCTACCGGATCACCGGTGTCGCCGCCCCTGCCACGGACGTACGCCACCAGACGTCGCTCTTCTTCGCACCCGGCGAGGCCCGCCGCCTCGCCGCGCACGCCGGGCAGGTCACCGCGTTCGGAGTGTTCCCGGCCGAGGGCACGGACCCGGAGCGGCTCAGGGACGCGCTCACCAAAAGCCTGCGGGGCGCCACCGCACAGAGCTCCCCCGACACCCGTACCCGAGGCACCACCGGCCAGATCACCACCGCCCAGATCAGCACCGGCAGCGACCGAGGCCCCGTCGAGTTTCTCGATGCCGCCGCCGCGCGCACCAAACTCATCAGCATGGGCGGGGCGATGGGCGGCACCTCGCTGCTCGTGGCGGTCCTCGTGGTCGTGGGGACGTTCGCGCTCTCCGTGCAGCAGCGCCACCGCGAACTGGCCCTGCTGCGTGCCATCGCCGCCACGTCCGGACAGATCCGCAGACTGCTCGGCCGGGAGGCCCTGATCGTGGGCGCGGCCGCCGGCGCCACGGGCGCCCTCGCCGGACTGCCCCTGGGAGCCTGGCTGTACGGCAGGTTCGTGGACATGGGGGCCATGCCGGCCACCCTCCAGCGCACCGTCGGTGTCTTCCCGCTGCTGGCCTCCCTCGTCGTGACCGTCATCGGTGCCTGGGCGGCCGCCCGGGTCGCCGCCCGCCGGATCGCCCGGATCCGCCCTGCGGAAGCGCTCGCCGAGGCCCGCAGCGAGCGCACCAGCCCCGCGTGGGGCCGCGTCCTCACGGGGCTTGTCCTGCTCGTCGGCGGTGTCGTCCTCGTCGTCGTCCTCAGCGGTCTGCGCACCGAGCCCGCCGCAACACCCGTGACCTTCCTCGCCGTTGTGGTCCTGTCCACCTCCGTCGCGCTCCTCGGCCCTCTCCTGGTCAGGGCGGCCGCCGCCCTGCTCGCCGGTCCGCTGCGGCTCACCGGCCCCGGCGGCCGACTCGCCCGGGCCAACCTCCGCGGCAACGCCGCCCGGATGGCCTCCGTCGTCACCCCGCTCACCCTCCTCATCGGCATGGCCTGCACGGTGCTGTTCGTCCAGCCCACCCTCGGTGACGCGGCCCGCGCCCAGGCCCGCGAGGGGGTCCGCGCCGACTGGGTGGTGGCCTCCCAGGGGCCCGGCGTCCCGGCGGAGGCCGCGCGGCAGCTGCGTACGCACGGGGGCGCCGTCACCGAAGTCGTCCGCACGACCATCCGCGTCGGCCTCGACAAGTACGCGGCCCAAGGCGTCACACCGGCCGGTCTCACCCGCACCTGGGACCCGGACGTGACCGCCGGCTCCCTGGACCGGCTCACCGAGCGCACCGTCGCCGTCAGCGAACTGGCCGCGGATCGGCACCACTTGCGGCCCGGCAGCCCCCTGAAGCTGACGCTCGGCGACGGCACGCCCGCCACGCTCACCGTCGCCGCCGTCTACGCCAGGGGTCTCGGCTTCGGAGATCTCACCTTCGCGCACGATCTGGTGGCACGCCACGTCGACAACCCGCTCGCCTCCTCCGTACTCGTCGCTACGCACCGTACACAGACACAACTCGCGACTACACTCCGTGAGTTCCCGGGTGTCCGGGTTCTTTCTCCGGCCGCCGCCGACTCGCTCCAGGCCGCGCGGCAGCAGGCCAATGCCGAGGTCAACTTCCTGGCCATGGGACTCGTCCTGGCCTTCACCGCCATCGCCGTCGTCAACACGCTGGCCATGTCGGTCTCCGAGCGGGTCCGGGAGTTCGCCCTGCTCCGCCTCGCGGGCGCGACCCGCCGTCAGGTACTGCGGATGCTGCGCACCGAGGCGGCCTCGGTCCTGCTCCTCGCCACGGCCCTCGGAAGCGGCATCGCCCTCGCGGTCCTCACGGGCTTCAGCACCGGCATGACGGGCCGCGCGGCGCCCGCGGTCACCCCTCTGGTGTACGTCTGCGTGGTCGCCGGAGCTGGCCTGCTCGCCCTCGTCGCCACCGCCGTACCGGGTCGCGTCGCGCTCAGGATCCGTCCCGTGACGGCGGCCACGGCCAGGGAGTAGCCGGGGCCGGGCACACCCGGCTCTCCCTCGCCGCTCAGACGACGCCGAGACCCGCCGCCCGCCACGCCTGGAACCCGCCGACGAGGTCGGTGGCGCGGTGCAGGCCCAGGCCGTGCAGGGAGGCGGCGGCCAGGCTGGAGGCGTATCCCTCGTCGCAGATCACGACGACACGCAGGTCGTGGCCGGTGGCCTCGGGGAGGCGGTGGCTGCCCTGGGGATCGAGCCGCCACTCCAGTTCGTTGCGCTCGACGACGAGGGCGCCGGGGATCAGCCCGTCCCGCTCGCGCAGCGCCGCGTACCGGATGTCCACCAGCAGCGCGTCCCCGGCCCGGGCGGCGGCGTGGGCCTCCCGGGCCTCGATCCGCTCGTAGCCCTCGCGCACCCGCTCCAGCAACTCGTCGATGCCGACGCGCCGTTCGCCCGAGGAGCCTGCCGCGCCGTCGGCCTTCGAGGTCTCCACCGGGCTCACTGCCAGTCCTCCGGGCGCTCCACCTGCTCCAGGCGCAGGAGCGGCCCGGTGCGGCTGTAGCGGCGGATGCGGGGCAGCGGCGGGTAGTAGGCGTGGACGGAGATCGCGTGCCGCTCGGTGGACTCGTTGAGCACCTCGTGGACGTGGTGGCGGCCGAAGGCGCGGCCCTTGCCGGCCGGCAGCCGGCGTTCCCGGTCCACGTCCTCGGTCAGTTCCAGGGTCTTCCAGCCGTCGGTGGGCAGCCGGGCGGCGAGCGAGTACTCCTTCAGCTCACCGGCCGCCGTGAGGAAGGCGCCGACCGACTCGGCGTGGTCGTGCCAGCCGGTGCCCGTGCCGGGCGGCCAGCCGATCAGCCAGGCCTCGCTGCCGCCGGGCCCCTCCAGACGTACCCAGGTGCGGCCCTCGGGGTCGAGCGGCAACGAGTCGATCAACTCGGCGTCGGCGGCCGTACGTCGTACGAAGGCGAGGAGGTCCGCCTCGGTCGGGGCGGACAGGCCAGAGGTGGCGGAGGCAGTGGGAGAGGGGGAGGGAGAGACAGACACGGGCACCGTCCTGAAAGAGCGTTCGCGTGAGGGCGCGCGGCGACAGGAAGTGGCGCGCGCAAGAAGGGGGAAAGAGCTGCGAAGTCAGCAGGACGGACGACACACGCAGCCCGCATAGCGGACGAGGTCCATATGGACCCTCCGCCACAGGCGCACACAGGTGTCGGTCACGATCGGGAGTACACCACGAGGGTGGCGACGGGTCAACTCACTGTCACTATCTGGACGCGCGGCCGTGGACGCAGAGTGACGGTGGGCACGTGCACGCCTGTGAGAAACGCTCCGTGCCCACCCGCGTCAGCGCGAACTCGTCCCCGCCCCGGCTTCCGCCTCGGCCTTGGCCGCGCCGCCGACACTCGCCTCGGCGGCCGCGTACAGGTCGGCCGGCCGTACCCCGCCGAACGCCGTGACCAGGTGGCCGTCCGGCCGCATCAGAAGGACGGTGTGCGGGGCCGCGCCCGGATAGTCCTCGGCGACCAGCAGCTCGGCGGGGTGCGGCAGCGCGGTCACCGCCGCGGCGAGCCTGGGCATCACTCCCGCGGTCACCCAGTGCTTGCGCTCCCACACGCCCGTGCCCGGCGCGACCAGGACGACAAGGAGCGCACCGCGACCGAGGCGGTCCCGCAGCCGTACGAAGGAGCCGTCCTCCGCGGTGACCCGCACATCGGTGACGGGTGCGCCGGGCGGCGTGTCGACGGGGGTCTCGCCTTCGAGGTGCCGGGGTGCGAGCGGCGAGTCGGCGTACGCCCCCGGCGCACCGAGAACACCGCGCCCCAAGTGACCGTCCGTGAGGAGCGCGTCGTGGCCGCGGGCGGAGCCGGCGACGACCGCGCGCAGCCCTCCGCCACCACGCAGCAGCGGCAGTGCCTGGTCGGCGGCGCGCAGCCGGGCGGCGACGACCCCGCGCCGCTCCGCCTGGTAACTGTCGAGCAGCGCCTCGTGCGGCCCGTGGTGCCAGGCCGACGCCAGCTTCCAGGCGAGGTTGTCGGCGTCCCGGATGCCCTCGTCGAGCCCCTGCGTGCCGAGCGCGCCCAGCAGATGCGCGGCGTCCCCGGCGAGAAAGACCCTGCCGACCCGCCACCGCCGGGCCAGCCGGTGGTGCACCGTGTGGACACCGGTGTCGAGAAGTTCGTACGGCGGTGTCGAGCCGTCGGTCCAGCCCGCCAGGGTCTCCCGGATACGGGTCACCAGCAGCTCGGGCGTGACCAGGTCCTTGCCCGGCGGCAGCAGCCAGTCCAGGCGCCACACACCGTCCGGCAGGGGGCGCGCGGTGATCTCGCCGGTCGACGGGCCGGAGGTGCGCCACGGGGGCACGCGGTGCAGCAACGCTTCGCCGCTCCAGGGGAGTTCGGTGCGCAGGGCCGCGACGGCGTGCCGTTCGACGGCCGTACGGCCCGGGAAGCGGATGTCCTGGAGCTTGCGTACGGTGGAGCGCGGACCGTCGCAGCCGACCAGGTAACTGCCGCGCCACCAGGTCCCCTTGGGGCCGCGGGTGTGGGCGGTGACGCCGGAGGGCTCCTGTTCGATGCCGTCGAGCCGGCTCTCCACGGCCAGCTTGACGAGCCGTTCGCCGGCGAGAGCGGCCCGCAGGGCGCCCGTCAGCACGTGCTGGGCGATGTGCAGCGGGGCCGGAACGGCCTCGGCGGTGTCCTCGGGCGCGGCTTCCCCGAACGTCACCTCGCGCATCACCTGCTTGCGCCGCATCGACCGCCATCCGGCCCAACGCGCACCGGCCTCGTCCAGCGGAATCCCGGTCAGCCGCTCCATGAGCGCGGCCGTGTCCTCACGCAGTACGACGGTCCGCGCGGGACGCGGTTCGTCCTTGCCCGGCCCCTCGTCGAGGACCACGGAGGGCACTTCCTGACGCGCCAGCGCAAGGGCGAGCGTGAGCCCCACGGGCCCCGCTCCGACGATGATCACCGGGTCCACGGCGCGGCGCCCCCTGCCCGCAGCTGTGTCCCGAGAGACGTGGGTGAACAGGAAGGTGGGGCAGGGTGCACGATCACAGAACGTATGCAACAGATTGCCGGTGCTTGCGTCAAGTGACGGAGGGCAGTGGCGATCATGCCACTGCCCTCCGGGTGGTTCACGGGGATTGACCGAGCGTCAGACGCCCCCGGCTCCGGCTCCTGCGGTGCCCGCGACCGCCGCGTCGTCCGCCTTGAGTACCGCGCCGGTGCTCTTCTTGGCGCGCCGGAGCCGCTGCTCCAGCCAGCTCGCGAAGGTCGTCAGCGCGAAGTTGATCGCGATGAAGATCAGGGCGACGACCGTGAAGCTGGCGATGGTGTTGGCGCCGTAGTACGAGCTCATCGGGCTCACCGCCGCGATCAGATCGGCGAAGGTGAGCACACCGCCGCCGAGGGCGGTGTCCTTCACGATCACGACGACCTGGCTGACGATCGCCGGCAGCATCGTGGTGACCGCCTGCGGCAGCAGGATGGTCCGCATGGTCTGGCCCTTGCGCAGGCCGATCGCCATCGCGGCCTCGGACTGGCCCTTGGGCAGCGCCAGGATGCCGGCCCGGACGATCTCCGCGAGGACCGCCGCGTTGTAGAGCACCAGACCCGTGACGACCGCGTACAGCGGACGGTCGTCGGTGCTGACGTTCGTGTACTCGGAGTAGAGCGCGAGCCCGAAGATCATCAAGATCAGGACCGGGATGGCCCGGAAGAACTCCACGACGACCCCGACCGGCACCCGGATCCAGGCGTGGTCCGACATGCGCGCGATGCCGAGCACGGCGCCCAGCGGCAGTGCGATGACCATGGCGAGCGCCGCGGCCTTCAGGGTGTTCTCCAGGCCCGGCAGGATGTAGGTGGTCCAGGCCTCGGTTCCGCCGAAGAAGGGCTTCCACTTCGCCCACTCCAGCTGCTGCTTGTCCTGAAGGGTGCCGTACATCCACCACAACAGAGCGGCGAGAGCGGCTATGAAGACGACCGTCAGGGCGACGTTGCGCCGCTTGGCGCGGGGGCCCTGGGCGTCGTAGAGAAGGGAGCTCATCGCTTCACCGCCACCTTCTTGCCCACCCAGCCCATGATCAGGCCGGTCGGCAGCGTCAGACACACGAAACCGAACGCGAAGACCGCGGAGATCAGGATCAGCTGAGCCTCGTTCTCGATCATCTCCTTCATCAGCAGGGCCGCCTCGGCGACGCCGATCGCGGCGGCCACCGTGGTGTTCTTGGTGAGGGCGATGAGAACGTTCGCCAGCGGGCCGACCACCGAGCGGAACGCCTGCGGCAGGATCACCAGCGTCAGCACCTGGGTGAAGTTCAGGCCGATGGCGCGGGCCGCTTCCGCCTGGCCGATGGGCACCGTGTTGATACCGGACCGCAGCGCCTCGCACACGAAAGCGGACGTGTAGGCCACCAGGCCCAGCACGGCGAGCCGGAAGTTGGTGGTGTCGATGATGTCCGAGCCCATGGTGACGTTGAACGTCTGGAACAGGCCCAGCGAGGTGAACAGGATGATCACGGTCAGCGGTGTGTTCCGCACGGTGTTCACATACACGGTGCCGAAGCCGCGCATCAGTGGCACCGGCCCTACGCGCATGGCGGCCAGCAGGGTTCCCCAGATCAGGGAGCCGACGGCCGAGAGCAGTGTGAGCTGCACGGTCACCCAGAAGGCACCCAGCAGGTCGTAATCAGCAAGAAAGTCGAACACGATCTCCCGCGCTTCCGCGTGTCGAGGGCCCCGGCGCGCCGGTCCGTGGACCGGCGCACCCGTCAGGCGTTACTTCAGCTCTTGATGTCGCCGATCTTCGGCGCGGGCTCGTTCTTGTAGCCGGCCGGACCCAGGTTCTTGTCCACGGCCTTCTTCCAGGAACCGTCGGAGACCATCTTCTCCAGGGCGGTGTTGATCTTCGCCTTGAGGTCGCTGCCCTTCTTGACGCCGATGCCGTAGTTCTCGTTGGTCATCTTGAAGCCGCCGAGCTTGAACTTGCCCTTGAAGTTCGCCTGCGAGGCGTAACCGGCGAGGATCGAGTCGTCCGTGGTCAGCGCGTCGATGGCCTTGCTCTGTAGGCCGTTCAGGCAGGCCGAGTAGGTCGGGTACTGCTGGAGCTGGGCCTTGGGAGCCAGCTTCTCCTTGACGTTCTGCGCCGAGGTCGAGCCGGTCACCGAGCAGAGCTTCTTGCTGTTGAGGTCCGACGGCGACTTGATGGAGTCGTCGTCGGCGCGGACCAGGACGTCCTGGTGGGCCAGCAGGTACGGGCCGGCGAAGTCGACCTTCTTCTGACGCTCCTCGTTGATCGAGTACGAGGCGGCGATGAAGTCGACGTCACCACGCTGGAGCATGGTCTCGCGGTCGGCGCTCTTCGACTCCTTCCACTCGATCTGGTCCGCGTTGTAGCCGAGCTCCTTGGCGACGTACGTGGCCACGTCGACGTCGAGACCCGCGTAGCCCTGCGGGGTCTTCTGGCCGATGCCGGGCTGGTCGAACTTGATGCCGACGGTGATCTTCTTGTCGCCGCCGGAGGAGCCGGAACCGTTGCCGTCGCCGTCGTCCGAGCCGCACGCCGTGGCGGTGAGGCCGAGCGCGAGGACGGCGGCCGTGGCGGCGGTGACCTTGCGGAGCTTCATGGTGAACATCCTTTGCGTGGTGAAGAGATGCGAGCCGTCGAGGCGGGTGACTCAGGTTCGTCGGGCGCGCGGGGCGGGCCGTGGGTGGTGCGGGATCAGCGGTCCAGGATCAGTGGTGCAGGATCTTGGACAGGAAGTCCTTGGCGCGGTCGCTTCGCGGGTTGCTGAAGAACTGGTCCGGCACAGCCTCTTCGACAATGCGGCCGTCGGCCATGAACACCACCCGGTTGGCGGCCGAACGGGCGAAGCCCATTTCGTGGGTGACGACGATCATCGTCATACCGTCCCGGGCGAGCTGCTGCATGACCTCCAGCACCTCGTTGATCATCTCGGGGTCGAGCGCCGACGTGGGCTCGTCGAAGAGCATGACCTTGGGGTCCATCGCCAGGGCGCGCGCGATGGCGACACGCTGCTGCTGGCCGCCGGACAGCTGTGCGGGGTACTTGTCCGCCTGTGTGGCCACGCCCACGCGGTCGAGCAGGGCGCGGGCCTTCTCCTCGGCCGCCTTCTTGTCGGCCTTGCGGACCTTGATCTGGCCCAGCATCACGTTCTCGAGCACGGTCTTGTGCGCGAAGAGGTTGAAGGACTGGAACACCATGCCGACGTCGGCGCGCAGCCGGGCCAGCTCCTTGCCCTCCTGGGGCAGTGGTTTTCCGTCGATGGCGATATCGCCGGAGTCGATCGTCTCCAGGCGGTTGATGGTGCGGCACAGGGTGGACTTACCGGACCCCGAGGGTCCGATGACCACGACAACCTCGCCGCGGGCGATCGTCAGGTCGATGTCCTGGAGTACGTGCAACGCGCCGAAGTGCTTGTTGACGCTCTTCAGGACGACCAGTTCTCCGGTCGCGGCCACATCTTCCTTGGCCACCGATACTTCGGTCATCGCTCTCTGGCTCCGTCCTCCTCGGTTTCGGAGGACCTTAGTAACCCATGCCACCTGCGTCATTACATCTGAGGGGAATCTGAGGATCACGATCCGATAGCAATCGGACACGTGTCGTAGCACTTGCGAGCTGGGCGCGTATCGGCCGGGTAACGGAAGGCTCGCGCAACCGGAACCCTCTTGACGCCGTCCTCGTCCATCAGCGTGACTGCCATGTGCACCCGCGCGCGTGCTCGCGT
This sequence comes from Streptomyces lincolnensis, assembly GCF_001685355.1. Taxonomy (GTDB): domain Bacteria; phylum Actinomycetota; class Actinomycetes; order Streptomycetales; family Streptomycetaceae; genus Streptomyces; species Streptomyces lincolnensis. The sequence continues at coordinate 7,388,793 of NZ_CP016438.1, forward strand.
TTTTGCACCATGCTGAGTACTCGTTCCGAGTGCTCATTCTGATCGTACGTCCGATGAACGAAGGGGGCCTGGGTGAGACTGCTCCTTGTCGAGGACGACAACCATGTCGCCGCGGCTCTGTCCGCGGTACTGGCGCGCCACGGTTTCGACGTCACACACGCCCGCAGCGGCGAGGAGGCCCTCCAGGCCCTCGTCCCGGAAGGCGCGGGCTTCGGAGTCGTTCTCCTCGACCTGGGACTGCCCGACCAGGACGGCTACGAGGTGTGCGGCAAGATCCGCAAGCGCACCAGCACGCCGGTGATCATGGTCACCGCCCGTGCCGACGTGCGCTCACGCATCCACGGCCTCAACCTCGGCGCCGACGACTACGTGGTCAAGCCGTACGACACCGGGGAGCTGCTGGCCAGGATCCACGCCGTCAGCCGGCGCACCCCCCATGAGGACGCCCACGGGGCCGGTGACGGCGCGCTGCGCCTCGGGCCGGTGCGGATCGAGCTGCCCACCCGGCAGGTCAGCGTGGACGGTTCGGTGGTCCAGCTGACCCGCAAGGAGTTCGACCTGCTCGCCCTGCTCGCCCAGCGACCGGGCGTGGTCTTCCGGCGGGAGCAGATCATCAGCGAGGTGTGGCGCACCAGTTGGGAGGGGACGGGACGCACCCTGGAGGTGCATGTCGCGTCCCTGCGCGCCAAGTTGCGCATGCCCGCGCTGATCGAGACCGTACGTGGCGTGGGCTACCGGCTCGTCGCCCCGGGCTCGTAGCGGGGTCGGGTGCGCACACGTCTGCTCCCGCTGCTCATCATCCTGATGGCGGCCGTCCTGCTCGCGCTCGGCATCCCGCTGGCCGCGAGCGTGGCGGCGGCCCAGCAGCAGCGCGTGGTCGTCGACCGGATCGACGACACGGCACGCTTCGCGGCCCTCGCCCAGTACGTCACCGACACGGCGGGCGGGGCCAACGAACGCCAGGAGACCCTGAGCAGCGAACTCGCCAGCTACCACGAGGTCTACGGCATCAGCGCGGGCGTCTTCTACCGCAACGGCACCGACATGGCCAAGGCCCCGGCGAGCCTCGTCCTGCCGGGTGAGAACGACACGGGCGAGGTGCGCGCCGCGTTCGACGAGGCGCTGACCGGACGGCGCAGCCACGACCCCAAGCAGGTGTGGCCCTGGCAGCGGCACAGCCTGGTCGTCGCCTCGCCGGTCATCCGGGACGGCGACGTCGTCGCGGTCGTGCTCACCGACTCGCCCACCGGGCCGATGCGTTCGCGGATCCTGCACGGCTGGCTGGTCATCGGGGCCGGCGAGATCGCCGCGATGCTGCTGGCCGTGGGCGCGGCCCTGCGGCTGACGGGCTGGGTGCTGCGTCCCGTGCGGGTCCTGGACGCCACCACCCACGCGATCGCCAGCGGCCGTCTGAAGTCCCGGGTGGCGGCCGCCGGCGGGCCCCCGGAACTTCGGCGCCTGGCCCACGCGTTCAACGAGATGGCGGACAACGTCGAGGACGTCCTGGAGCAGCAGCGCGCCTTCGTCGCCGACGCCTCGCACCAGCTGCGCAACCCGCTCGCGGCGCTGCTGCTGCGCATCGAACTGCTCGCCTTCGAGCTTCCGGAGGGAAACCAGGAGATCGCCTCCGTCCAGGCCGAGGGCAAGCGGCTGGCGCAGGTCCTGGACGACCTGCTCGACCTGGCCCTGGCCGAGCACACCGAGGCGACCATGAGCATCACCGACATCGGCGCGCTGACCGCCGAGCGCGTCGCGGCCTGGACACCGACGGCCGAGGCCAAGGGTGTACGCCTGGTGGGGGACTGCCCGGCCACGACCGCCTGGGCCGACCCGGTCACGCTGTCCAGCGCGCTGGACGCCGTCATCGACAACGCCGTCAAGTTCACTCCGAAGGACGAGACCGTCGAGGTGACCGTCGCCGCCAACGGCGGGACGTCGACCGTCGTGGTCACCGACCGCGGCCCGGGCCTGACCGACGAGGAACTCACCCGCGTCGGCGACCGCTTCTGGCGCAGTGGCCGCCACCAGAACATCAAGGGCTCCGGCCTCGGCCTGTCCATCTCCCGGGCCCTGCTCGCCGCGGGCGACGGCTCGATCACTTACGACCACCATGAGCCTCATGGCTTGAAAGTGACGGTCACGGTCCCGCGGTCGCGGCCACTGAGGTGAGACGCGGTACGGCACGAGGACCAGGTTCTGTACGCCGTACGGGTGAGGGCCCGGTCCTGTTGCGCGTCGCCCTGCGTACGCCCCGCACGCGGGCCTCTCTACGCCGTTGCTCGGGATGTCGTACGGCAGGTGCCTGAGGGTCTACGGCTTGACGGAGCGGTAGTAGCGCCGGGCGCCGTCGTGGAGGGGGAGCGGGTCGGTGTAGATCGCGGTGCGCAGGTCGACGAGCTGGGCGGAGTGGACGACGCTGCCGATGCCGTCGCGGCTGCGGATCACCGTCCGGGTCACCCACTCGGTGAGCCGGGGGTCCATGTTCTCGCGGGTGATCAGCAGGTTGGAGACCGCCAGCGTCGGCACGGTCGCCCCCTTCTGGATCGAGGGGTAGGCCGACTCCGGCATGTTGGTGGCGCGGTAGTAGTGGGTGGCGCCGCCCTGGGCGTGCAGCTTGGAGACGAGACCGGGGCTGATCGGCACGAACCGGAACCGGTGCGAGCCGACGACATCCTCCAGACCCTTCGTCGGCAGGCCGCCCGACCAGAAGAACGCGTCGATGCCCTTCCCCAGCAGCTCGGGGCCGGTGTTGATGCCCTCCGACGAGGCCGTGATGTCCTTGTCCGGGTTGATGTCCGACGCCTCCAGCACGCGGTCGGCGATCAGGCGTACGCCCGACTGGGGGCGCCCTATGGCCACCCGCTTGCCCTTGAGGTCGGCGACGGAACGTATGTCCGAGTCGGTCGGCACGACGAGCTGGACGTAGTCGTCGTACAGGCGGGCGACCCCGCGCAGCCGGTCCGCGAGTTCCGGGTGCTCGAACTCGAAGGTCTCCACGGCGTCGGCCGCGACTATGGCGAAGTCGGCTTCACCGGCCGCCACGCGCGCGACGTTCTCCTGGGAGCCGTCGCTGGTGAGCAGCTTCACGTTCAGGTCCGGCATGTCCCTGGCGAGCTGGGGGCGCAGTTCGGTGCCGTACTGCTGGTAGACCCCGGCCTCCGTCCCCGTGCTGATCGTGATCGTCCCGCTCGGAGGCGCCTCGCCCAGGGGCAGCAGCCACCACAGCAGCAACCCGAGAACGACGAACCCGGCGGCGGCACCTTGCAGGGCCCGGCGCCTGCCGATACGGGGGAACACCTTGGACATGCGCGTGATCCTGCCAGCCGGTGCGCGGTGCTGACCAGGGGCGGTGTGGGGAGGGGTGGGGGTCTGCGGGCGCCGGGGGATCGCGCGCGGGCGGCCCGGGGCTTGGCCGTGGCCCTTTCTCGGGGCTGTCGGCGGGCGTCCTGGGGGCTGTGGCGGCCTGTCCCGGGGCCCTCGGTGGACGATCCCGGTCGGTTGTCAGTGGTGGCCGCTAATGTCGATGTATGAGCTCCTCGCGCGACCCGGCCGTCGGGGCCCAGCGTTCCGCCCCGCCGGCGGACCGGCGTGCTGGCACCCCAGGTCTCCACCGGGCCGACGCTTCGCCGAACCGGGGCCCGCCGATCCGGCCTCCGCCGACCCGAGCCCCCGCCCCACCCACCAGTCACCGACCCCCCGTCCCCCCATCTCCCCCCACCGATGCCTGCGTCTCCGTCGCCGGTGTCGTCGGTCCGAGAGGTCGCGTGCCGGCGGAGCGGCGGCGGGTCCAGCGGGAGGCGAGGGGTTCCGTGTAGCGGGCGGTGAGGGGGCCGAGGACGACGAGGATGAGGACGTAGGCCGTGGCGAGGGGGCCGAGGGACGGTTCGATGCCGGCGCTGACCGCGAGTCCGGCGATGACGATGGAGAACTCGCCGCGGGCGACGAGCGCGCCGCCGGCGCGCCAGCGGCCCTTGACGGAGACCCCGGCCCGCCGTGCCGCCCAGTACCCGGTGGCGATCTTCGTCGCCGCGGTGACGAGCGCGAGGGCGAGGGCGGGCAGCAGGACGGGCGGGATGCTGGCCGGGTCGGTGTGCAGGCCGAAGAAGACGAAGAAGACGGCGGCGAAGAGGTCACGCAGAGGGCTCAGCAGGGTGTGCGCGCCCTCGGCCACTTCCCCGGACAGCGCGATGCCGACCAGGAAGGCGCCCACCGCCGCCGACACCTGGAGCTGCTGGGCGATGCCCGCGACCAGGATCGTCAGCCCGAGCACGACCAGCAGCAGCTTCTCGGGGTCGTCGCTGGAGACGAACCGCGAGATGAGCCGGCCGTAGCGGACCGCCACGAACAGCACGAGACCGGCCGCGCCCAGCGCGATCGCCAGGGTCACACTGCCCGCCATCAGCCCGGCGCCGGCCACCAGCGCGGTGACGATGGGCAGATAGACCGCCATCGCCAGGTCCTCCAGGACGAGGACGCTGAGGATCACCGGTGTCTCCCGGTTGCCGACCCGGCCCAGGTCGCCGAGGACCTTCGCGATGACGCCGGACGAGGAGATCCAGGTGACGCCCGCGAGGACGACGGCCGCCACCGGGCCCCAGCCCAGCAGCAGCGCCACCGCCGCGCCCGGCAGGGCGTTGAGGGCGCCGTCGACGAGACCGGCCGGGTAGTGGGACTTGAGGTTGGTGACCAGGTCACCGGCCGAGTACTCCAGGCCGAGCATCAGCAGCAGCAGGATGACGCCGATCTCGGCGCCCGTCGCGACGAACTCCTCGCTCGCCCCGAGCGGCAGCAGACCGCCCTCACCGAAGGCCAGCCCGGCCAGCAGATACAGCGGGATCGGCGAGAGCCGGAAACGGGCGGCGAACCGGCCGAGCAGGCCGAGGCCGAGGATGATGGAACCGAACTCGATCAGCAGGACCGCGGAATGCACCGGTTCACTCCCGCCCGAGTATCGTCGCGGCGGCGTCGACGCCCTCACGGGTGCCGATCACGATGAGGGTGTCCCCGCCGGCCAGCCGGAAGTCCGGCGCCGGCGACGGGATCGCCTCCGCCCGCCGCAGCACCGCCACCACCGAGGCGCCGGTGTCGGTCCGCATCCTGGTCTCGCCCAGCACCCGGCCGTTCCACCGCGAGGTCGCGGCGACCTCGATCCGCTCGGCGACCAGCCCGAGATCCGTGGTGTAGAGCAGGCTCGCGCTGTGGTGGGACGGCTTCAGCGCGTCGATCAGGGCCCCCGCCTCGGCGCCGGTCAGCCGCGTGGACTGCGCGCAGGAGTCCGGGTCGTCGGCCCGGTACACGCTCACCGTGCGGGCCCCGTCGCGGTGCGCCACCACGGACAGATGGCGGTCTTCCCGGGTGACGAGGTCGTACTGGACCCCGATACCCGGCAGCGGCGTCGCCCTCAGGCGTGGAGCAGACACGTTTCTCCCCTAGCTTCTCGGTGCGGTCGGACAGTCCGTGCGTTCCTGATGATCACGAGTGCCCGGTCTGCATGCTGCCACCCACACGTACGGTGGCGACATGGGTGTTGCCACGGATATGCAGGGCCGGCCGGGGTCTGTGAGGCTGGCCACGGAGGGGTCGGGTGCGCAGGCCGGGAGGAGCGGAAAGAGAACCGTGTCGCTGTTCTGGCGGATCTTCTCGCTCAACGCCGTCGGCCTGTTCGTGGCCGCGGCACTGCTGCTGGGACCGGTCACCGTGTCGACCCCCGTCCTGCCGGGCGAGGCGCTGGCCGTGGTCGGGGGCCTCGTGGGCCTGCTGGCCGCCAACGCGCTCGTGCTGCGGGTCGGTCTCGCCCCGCTCAAGCGGCTGGGCGGGGCCATGTCCACCGCCGATCTGCTCCGGCCGGGAGCCCGCGCGCCGGTCGCCGGGCCCGCGGAGACCGCCGAGCTGATCACGACGTACAACACGATGCTCGACCGGCTGGAGGCCGAACGCGCCACCGGGGCAGCCCGCGCGCTCTCAGCCCAGGAGCGCGAACGGCACCGCGTTGCGCAGGAGTTGCACGACGAGGTCGGCCAGACGCTGACCGCCGTCCTCCTCCAGCTCAAGCGGGTGGCCGACCGGGCGCCCCGGGAACTGCGCGAGGAGGTGGGCCAGGCGCAGGAGGCCACCCGTGCGGGGCTGGACGAGATCCGCCGGATCGCCCGCCGGCTGCGGCCCGGTGTCCTGGACGAACTGGGACTGTCCAGCGCCCTGCGGTCCCTGGCGGCCGAGTTCACCACGCACGGGCTGACGGTCCGCCACCAGATCGCCGGCGACCTGCCCCACCTGACCGAGGAGTCCGAACTCGTGCTCTACCGGGTGGCCCAGGAGGGCCTCACCAACACCGCCCGGCATGCCGCCGCCGACCGCGCGGAGATCCGGCTGCGGCCGGTCGCCGACGGCGTCGAACTCCTCGTACGCGACAACGGCAGGGGGGTCGGCGGGGCGCCGGAGGGTTCCGGGATCAGCGGCATGCGCGAGCGGGCACTCCTGATCGGAGCGGTCCTCTCCGTAGGGTCCGCGCCCGACGGCGGCACGGACGTACGGCTGAGCGTCCCGTTCACCGCCGTGGGCGGTCCGTGATGTCCGGGCCGGGGCCGATCCGGGTGCTGCTCGCCGACGACCACACTCTCGTACGGCGGGGAGTGCGGCTGATCCTGGAGGGCGAGCCGGACATCACGGTCGTCGCCGAGGCGGGCGACGGGGCGGAGGCGGTCGAGCTGGCCCGCGCGCAGGAGGTCGATCTGGCGGTCCTGGACATCGCGATGCCGCGCATGACCGGCCTCCAGGCCGCCCGCGAGCTGTCCCGGCGGCTGCCGAACCTGCACCTGCTCGTCCTGACCATGTACGACAACGAGCAGTACTTCTTCGAGGCCCTCAAGGCCGGTGCCAGCGGTTACGTCCTCAAGTCCGTCGCCGACCGCGACCTCGTCGAGGCCTGCCGCGCCGCGGTCCGCGACCAGCCCTTCATCTACCCCGGCGCGGAACGCGCCCTCGTCCGCTCCTACCTGGAACGCCTGCACCGCGGCGACGGGCTGCCCGAGCGGGCCATCACCGAGCGCGAGGAGGAGATCCTCAAGCTCGTCGCCGAGGGCCACACCTCCAAGGAGATCGGCGAACTCCTCTTCATCAGCGCCAAGACCGTCGAACGCCACCGCGCGAATCTCCTCCAGAAACTGGGCATGCGCGATCGCCTGGAACTGACCCGCTACGCGATCCGGGCGGGCCTCATCGATCCGTGAGGCGGGGAATCACCCCTTGCGCGAACCCACGGCACCGCGCCGTCGCCGCATGACATACACCCCCGCGGCACCGGCCGCTCCAACGGCCAGAGCGATCCCCAGGGTGCGCTCGAAGTCGGCGGGGCCCACGCTGCCGCCGATGCCGCCCTGGACGCCACGGGTCGGGACAGGCGTCGCGGCTGTCACGCCGGCCGTCCCCCTGCGGGGCAGGACCTCGCACGCGATGCCGTCGTCCACTCCCTGGTCCTCGTCGAGCCGGTTCGGGTCACTCGTGTCGCGGTCGAACTCCGCCTGCGCGTCTTCCTGGTAGACGAAGTCGGCGCAGTCCAGGTCGGTTTGAGCATGTGCGACGCTCGTCAGTGGTCCGGTGGCCAGGATGACCGCCACTGCGCCGGCGAACGGGGCGCGTATCCCGATGGTCCGTATCCGCATGGTCCTGCCTTTCGGGCGGGGGAGGCCTTCACGGCCCTCCCTGCGACCCTAGGGACGGCTCCTCGCACCCGGCCCGCGATGCTCCGCCGAATGGACGACGGCGGCCCGGCAGACACCGGCTACAACAACGCCTCCCAATCCCCGTCGAAGTCCGCCGGATTCACGAACAGCAACTCGGGTTCGGCGGGCTGTGCGGGGGCCGGGGTGTTCGGGTCCGGGAGGGGCTGTTCCGTCCAGATGCACTTGCCGGTGGGGGTGTAGCGGGCGCCCCAGCGGTGGGAGAGGGCGGTGATGAGCTGGAGGCCGCGGCCGCCTTCGTCGGTCTCGGTGGCGCGGCGGATGCGGGGCATGGTCTGGCTGCCGTCGTAGACCTCGCAGATGAGGTCGGTGGAGTGCAGGAGGCGGAGCCGGACCGGGCCGCGGGCATGGCGCACGACATTGCCCACCAGCTCGCTGACGAGGAGCTCGGTGGTGGGGGTGAGGTCGTCGAGGTCCCAGGCGGTGAGTTGGTCGCGGACATGGCGGCGGGCCTGGCCGGCCGCCCGCGGATCCTGGGGCAGCGACCAGGAGGCCATCCGCTCCGCGGGCAGGGCGTGCAGCCGGGCGACGAGGAACGCGGCGTCGTCGGCGGCCTGGTCGGAGGGGAGCAGACCGGCTGTCAGTATGTCGCATAGGCGTTCGAGATCCATCGCCGTGCCATCCGCGTGCGCCGCGCTCAGCAGCCGCGCCAGATCCGTCATGCCCTCGTCGATCTCCCGCTTGGCGGACTCGACCAGCCCGTCGGTGTAGAGCACGAGCAGACTGCCCTCGGGCACCTCCAGCTCGACCGTCTCGAACGGTGGATTCGCCGCGCCCAGCGGCGGATCGGCGTCCGGCACAGGAAAGTGCACGGTCCCGTCGGGAAGGACCAGGGCGGGCGGCGGATGACCGGCTCGGGCGAGGGAGCAGACCCGGGTCGTGGAGTCGTAGAGCGCGTACAGGCAGGTGGCGTACGAGCCCTCGCCCATGCCGGCGACGATGTCGTTGAGGTGGCCCAGGATCTCGTCCGGGGGCAGTTCGAGGTCGGCCAGGGTGTGGACGGCGGTACGCAGCCGCCCCATGGTGGCCGCCTCCGGCAGCCCGTGCCCCATCACGTCACCGACGACGAGCGCGACCTGCCCGCCGGACAGCGGAATGATGTCGTACCAGTCACCGCCGACGTCCGCGCCCTGCCCGGCCGGCAGATAGCGGGCGGCGGCCGTGCACGCGGGCAGGTCGGGCAGCGCCTGCGGGAGCAGACTGCGCTGGAGTTCGCGGGACCGGGTGCGCTCGGCGTCGTAGAGCCGGGCCCGCTCCAGGGACTGGGCGACCAGGGCGCTGATCGTGGTCAGCAGCGCGCGCTCCTCGTCGGTGAGCAGCCGCGGCCGGTCGAAGGACAGCACGCACACGCCGAAGGTGTGCCCCGAGGCCGTCAGCGGCAGGAACGCCCAGGAGTGCCCGCCCGAGCGCTCCGCCAGATCGGCCGCCGCGGGACAGCGCGCGGTCAGCTCCTCCCGGGAGGACAGGAACAACGGTGTCCCGGTCTCGACCGTGCCCCAGGCCGGGTCGTCGGGCGTCCGGGGACGGCTGTCGACGAGGTCGAGGACGTCGTCCGGGTAGCCGACGGCCCCCACGTGATGGAGCCGGTCGCCCTCGACGACCTGGACCATGAGCCCCGTCGCGGCGGAGGGCGGCAGCACTCTTCGGGCGACCGCGTCCACCACGTCCTGCGAGGTCGTCGCCTTGGCGAGCTCCGCGGTCAGCTCGGCGATCCGGGCGGCCCGTTCGGTCGCCGCCCGCTCGGCCGCCTGGTGCTCCTCGGCCAGCCGACGCTTGTCGGTGACGTCCTGGAAGTACAGGGTGCGCCCGTCGGGCCCCGGCACCAGCCGCAGATGGAAGCGTTGCCCGGAGTCCGGCAGATGCACGTCGAAACCGGCGGGCTTCTCCTCGGCCGCGGCCGCCAGGCAGCGCTCCTTCAGGCCCGGAACCTGCCGGGCGGCGGGCAGCGCCCACAGCAGGCGCCCGAACAGTTCCTCCTCGGAGAAGCCCAGCAGCCGTTCCGCCTCCAGGTTGGCGAAGGTGATCCGCCACTCGTCGTCCACGGCCAGGAAGCCGTCGCTCATGTGTCTCAGGGCCCGGCCGAGCGCGTCGCGGGCGGTGCGCGACTCGTTGCTCTCCCAGCCCACGCCGATCATCCGGTGGGGCTCGCCCTGCTCGTCGTAGGTGGCCCGGCCCCGGGCCCGCGTCCAGCCGTAGGTGCCGTCCAGACGCCGTACCCGGTACTCGGCCTCGAAGACGCTCTGATCGAGGATCGCCCGCTGCGCCGCCGCCAGGGTCGGTGCCAGGTCGTCGGGGTGGACGATCCGCATCCAGTTCTCGATCCGGCCGGTGAAGTCGGCCGGGCGGGTGCCGTACAGGGCCAGGGCCGCCTCGTCCCAGATCAGGTCACCGGTACGGATGTTCCAGTCCCACGATCCGACCTCGACCTCCTTCAGGGCCTGGCGCAGACGCTCCCCGCTCGGTTCGCCGTGCGCGGGCCCGGACGGCGGCGGCGCCTGCGCCATGCGGTCCTCGGTCCAGGCCACGACCGCCCGCAGGAAGTCCCAGTGCTCCGGCGTCGGTTCGCCCCGCTCGCCCGCCACGACGGTCAGCGCGCCGATGCTGCGCTTGCGGCCGAACACGGGGAAGGCGGCGAAACCGGTGCCCGGCCACGACGTGCCGTGCTCGTCGGAGGACATGTCGTGCCGGTCGGGCAGTGGCACCCACACACCGCTGCCCCGGTGCAGGGCACGGGCCGGGGCCAGGGGGCCCTCCTGGTCGAGGATCTCCCAGGAGCGGGTGAGGGCGGGAGGCAGTCCCGCGGCCGACACCAGCCGCAGCGCGGACATCGGACCGCGCAGATGGATCGTTCCGCCGAGCGCGCCCAGCTCGCCCACCGCGTGGTGCAGGGCCAGCCGGAAGACCTCGCTCTCCGTGACGCCCGGGGCCACCGTGTGGAGCAGAGCGAGCCGTGCGTTCATGCGGGGAACCTATCGTCCCGGATTTGGTCCGAAACCTGTTTCACAGATTCCGACGTGCGGCTTTCCTGCACTGTCACGTCTCGACGTCATGTCTCGGCGTTCTTTCAACGCCCTTGCAGACATGGAGAGTTGTTGACATTTGACCGGTGTAGCGTGCCGTCGCACGGGCAGGTTCCGGATCATGAGGAGCGGCATGGACATCGGTGTCTTCATCCCCATCGGCAACAACGGCTGGCTCATTTCGAAGAGCTCACCGCAGTACCTGCCGAGCTTCGAGCTGAACAAGGCCGTCGTGCAGAAGGCCGAGGAGCACGGACTCGACTTCGCCCTGTCGATGATCAAACTCAAGGGATTCGGCGGCGACACGGAGTTCTGGGACCACTGCCTGGAGTCGTTCACGCTGATGGCGGGCCTGGCCGCCGTCACGGAACGCATCAAGCTGTACGCCTCCACCCCGATCCTCGCCCTGCCCCCGGCGATCGTCGCCCGCATGGCCGTCACGGTCGACTCCATCGCCCCCGGCCGCTTTGGCGTCAACATCGTCACCGGCTGGGCGCCGGGCGAGTACACGCAGATGGGCGTGTGGCCCGGCGACGAGCACTTCGCCAACCGCTACGCCCGGGCCGTCGAGTACGTCACCGTGATGAAGGAGCTGTGGAGCGAGGGCGTCAGCAACTTCAAGGGCGAGTTCTACGAGATGGACGACTGTGTGCTCTCCCCGCGACCGGCGGACGGGCACATCGACATCGTCGCCGCCGGACAGAGCAGCACCGGCATGCGGTTCGCCGCCGACCACGCCGACTACAACTTCATCCTCGGCAGCGGCGTCAACACCCCGCTCGCCTTCGCGGACACCACGGCCACGCTGGAACAGGCGGCGCGCGAGAGCGGCCGTGACGTCGGCGCGCTCTCGCTCTTCATGGTCATCGCCGACGAGACCGACGAGGCCGCCCGCGCGAAGTGGCAGGACTACCACGACAACGCCGACCTCGCGGCCCTCGCCTACATGGCGGGGGAGTCCGCCACCGACACGAGTGCCGACGACTCCTCCACCGCCCGGACCATCGTGCTGCCCGAAGGCGCCGTGAACTTCAACATGGGCACCCTCGTCGGCTCCTACGAGACCGTCGCGAGGATGCTCGACGAGATCGCCGAGGTCCCCGGCACCAAGGGGATCATGCTCGTCTTCGACGACTTCGTCGAAGGCATCGAGAACTTCGGCACCCGGATCCAGCCCCTGATGAGCTGCCGCTCGGACCGGGTGACCGCGGCCTGAGCCCCGCTCATCCGGCCAGTGACTCCTCTCGCGGTCCCGGCAGGGGAAGCTCCAGCCGCGGCCAGGCCCGGATGTCGCGTTGCATCTGGCGGTCGTGCGTCGCCAGGACGACGGCCGCGTCGGTGGCCTTGAGCGCGTCGGTGAGCTCGTCGACCAGGGCGATGGACAGGTGGTTGGTGGGTTCGTCCAGCAACAGCAGGTGCGGCCGGGCGGCGAGGGCCAGGGCCAGGTCGAGGCGGCGCTGCTGCCCCATGGACAGCTCGGCCACCGGCTTGTCCGCGTCGCGCGAGCCGAGCAGGCCCAGCGACGACAGCGCGGTGACCTCGCTGTCGCGCAGGACGCCCGTGGTGACCAGACGTGCGGTGTGCGCCTGGTAGACGTCGTTCGCCCGGCGACGCGTGGTGTGCGGCGACTCCTGGCCGAGCAATTGCAGCCGCACCTTGCGCGCGTGCCGTGCGCGGCCCGTCGTCGGAACGAGCCGTCCCGCCAGGACGGACAGCAGCGTGGACTTGCCCGCCCCGTTCGGCCCGGTGACGGCCAGCCGGTCGCCCGATGTCAGCGACAGGCTGGTCGGCCGGTGCAGCCGCCCGGCCACGGTGACCTCCTCCGCGTGCAGCAGGACCACGCCGGGCCGGGCCGGCAGCTCGGGCGGGGTGAAGCGCCGGGGCGGCACGGGCGCGGTGATCCGGTGCTGTTCCAGGTCCTCCTGGCGTCGGTGCACGGAACGGACCAGGGCCGGGGCACGGGTGGCGCGCTGGTGCCTGCCGGTGCCCTTGGGCGGCCGCCAGCCGGTGCTCAGCCGGTTCTGCGCCTCCGACAGGGACTGCTGGAGACGGGCGTGTTCGCTCTGCTGCTCCTCGTACTCGGCCTCCCAGCGGAGCAGTTCGGCCTCGCGCCCCTCCCGGTAGCCGGCGAATCCGCCGCCGTACACCCGGGGGCGGCCGTCGCTGGTGGGGTCGAGGTCGAGGACCGTGGTCGCCACGTCCGACAGCAGCGCCCGGTCGTGGCTGACCACGACGACGCCTCCGGGGTGGGCGCGCAGGCGCGCGGTGAGGTAGTCGAGCCCCTCCAGGTCGAGATGGTTGGTCGGCTCGTCCAGCAGCAGGAAGTCGTACTCGGCGCCCAGCAGACAGGCCAGCCGGATCCGGTAGCGCTGCCCGACCGAGAGCGTGGCCAGCCGGCGCGTGCGGTCGTCGACCGCCCCGAGTCCGGCGAGCGCCACGTCGACCCGGCGGTCCGCGTCCCAGGCGTCCAGTGCCTGCGCCGCTTCCAGGGCGTCGGCGTACTCCCGTTCCGCGCCGGGCAGTTCCTCGGCGAGAGCGGCCGCGGCGGTGTCCAGGCAGTGGAGTGCGGCCCGGGCATCGGCCAGGTGCTCGTCGATGACGTCACCGACCGTCCGGTCGTCCTCGGCGGGCATCTCCTGCTCCGCCAGGGCGAGCGTGCCCACCCGCTGCACGCTCCCCTCGTCCGGGGCCAGGACCCCGGCCAGGACGTGCAGCAGGGTCGACTTCCCGCGCCCGTTCTCACCCACGACACCCCAGCGCGACCTGGGGGAGACCTTCATGTCGACATGGCGCAGCACGGTACGGCCACCGCGGTCCACGCGGACATCGGCGCAGGTCAGCTGGGCCCGATCACGCGCGGGCAGGGAAAAGGCGTTCACGTCTTACGTCCTCCGGTTTTCCGGTTTTCCCGGAAGGAGGCACACCGCACCCCGCGCGAGACGCGGAAAAGGGGCGGATCAATGCCTCGGATCTGACAATCGGCCGGGCCCTGAACGGGGCGGCCGCGGGCGGCTGTGAAGGCTCGGAACGCGCCTCGCCATGATGCGAGGGGCGGAGCCTGCGGCCCTGTCAGATGTAGAAGACGTAAATCATGCGGCCATTCTAACGACGCCCTCGTCCGCGCGCCGAGATTTTCCGGGCGCATACGGTCGGCCGTGCGGCCGGTGGGGCCTCACACGGGCACCCTGACAGGGGCCCGTCCGGGACGACCTACCCTTGACGCATGACCAGCAGCAGCGACCGGAGCCCGGCAGTGGATGTTCACCCGTCCAAGACGTATGAGGTACGCACCTACGGGTGTCAGATGAACGTCCACGATTCCGAGCGATTGTCCGGTCTGCTCGAATCTGCCGGTTATGTGAAGGCTCCCGAGGGTGCGGACGGTGACGCGGACGTCGTCGTCTTCAACACCTGCGCCGTGCGCGAGAACGCCGACAACCGGCTCTACGGCAATCTCGGCCGCCTCGCCCCGATGAAGACGAAGCGGCCGGGCATGCAGATCGCGGTCGGTGGCTGTCTCGCGCAGAAGGACCGCGAGACCATCGTGAAGAAGGCGCCCTGGGTGGACGTCGTCTTCGGCACGCACAACATCGGCAAGCTGCCGGTCCTCCTGGAGCGCGCCCGCGTCCAGGAGGAGGCGCAGGTCGAGATCGCCGAGTCCCTGGAGGCCTTCCCGTCGACGCTGCCCACGCGGCGAGAGAGCGCCTACGCGGCCTGGGTGTCGATCTCCGTCGGCTGCAACAACACCTGCACCTTCTGCATCGTCCCGGCGCTGCGCGGCAAGGAGAAGGACCGCCGCACCGGCGACATCCTCGCCGAGATCGAGGCCCTGGTCGGCGAGGGCGTCAGCGAGATCACCCTGCTCGGCCAGAACGTCAACGCGTACGGCTCCGACATCGGTGACCGCGAGGCCTTCAGCAAGCTGCTGCGGGCCTGCGGGACGATCGACGGCTTGGAGCGGGTCCGCTTCACCTCCCCGCACCCGCGCGACTTCACCGACGACGTCATCGCCGCCATGGCCGAGACACCGAACGTGATGCCCCAGCTCCACATGCCCCTCCAGTCCGGCTCGGACACGGTCCTGAAGGCGATGCGCCGCTCGTACCGCCAGGAGCGCTACCTGGGGATCATCGAGAAGGTGCGGGCGGCCATCCCGCACGCCGCCATCACCACCGACATCATCGTCGGCTTCCCCGGCGAGACGGAGGAGGACTTCGAGCAGACCCTGCACGCGGTCCGTGCGGCCCGCTTCGCCCAGGCGTTCACCTTCCAGTACTCCAAGCGGCCCGGCACCCCTGCCGCCACCATGGACGGCCAGATCCCCAAGAAGGTCGTTCAGGCGCGCTACGAGCGTCTCGTCGCCCTCCAGGAGGAGATCTCCTGGGAGGAGAACAAGAAGCAGGTCGGCCGCACCCTGGAGCTGATGGTCGCCGAGGGCGAGGGCCGCAAGGACGGCGCCACCCACCGCCTCTCCGGCCGCGCCCCCGACAACCGCCTGGTCCACTTCACCAAGCCGGACCAGGAGGTACGACCGGGCGACGTCGTCACCGTCGAGGTGACCTACGCCGCCCCGCACCACCTCCTCGCGGAGGGCCCCGCCCTCGACGTGCGGCGCACGCGCGCGGGAGACGCGTGGGACAAGCGGAACGCCACCGAGGCCGCCAAGCCGGCGGGAGTCCTGCTCGGCCTGCCGAAGATCGGGGTCCCGGAACCGCTGCCGGTGGCGACGGGCGGCTGCTCGCCGGCCTGAGGGCACGCGACGCGAACGCGGCGGAGTGTTTGTTCCAGCCGGCCGAGCCGGCGTGGAGCACCCACTCCCGTTCCTGCTCCCGTCCCCGGCACTAGGCTCCCGATCATGCTTGTCGCCGCCTCCGTCTGCCCCTGCCCGCCCCTCCTCGTGCCCGATCTCGCCGCGGGCGCCGCGCCCGAGCTGGATCGCGCGCGTGCCGCCTGCTCGGACGCGCTGGGCGTGCTCGCCGCCGCCCGGCCCGACCGGCTGGTCGTCGTGGGACCGGCGGACCGGCACGGGCGAGGCCCGCACCCGGAGGGGGCGCCGGGTTCCTTCCGGGGCTTCGGCGTGGACCTCGATGTACGGCTCGGCCGGGACACCGGTACGGCGGTCGGGCGCCCGCTGCCGGACGCGCTGGCGGTCGCCGCGTGGCTGCTGGCACGCGCCGGATGGTCCGGCGCCCCGATCGAGGGACTCGGCGTGGGGGAACCTCTGGAGGCCGAGCGGTGTATCCAGATGGGGAGGGAGATCGCCGCCGGTGCCGAGCGCGTGGCGTTGCTGGTGATGGGCGACGCGAGCGCCTGCCGCACGCTCAAGGCGCCGGGCTATCTCGACGAGCGGGCGGCACCGTTCGACGCGGAGATCGCGCGTGCGCTGGGCGCGGCGGACGTGGCCGCCCTCAAAGCGCTGGACACGGAGTTGGCGTACGAACTGAAGGCCTCCGGCCGGGCCCACTGGCAGGTTTTGGCGGGCGCCGCCGAGGACGCGGACCTCTCCGGCGCGCTGCTGTACGAGGACGCGCCGTACGGAGTGGGGTACCTGGTCGCCACCTGGTCGTAGCGGCGACGCCCGCGCAGGGCGCGCCGAAACGGCGGACGGCCGGGAGCATCGCGCTCCACGGCCGTCCGTCGGTGTGCCGTGCCGTTCAGGAAGCCGGCGGGGGAGAGGAAGGCGGCGGAGGGGCCGGCGGCGTGTCGGTGGCGCCGCCCGCGTCCGTGCCGTCCTTGTGAGCCAGTCGGTCCATGGCGCCCTTGGCCTTGCCCGTGCCCGTCTGGATCTTGTCGCTGTACTTGCCCTTGGTCTTCTCGTCGACGACCTTCGCGGCCTTGTCCAGACCGTGCTGGATCTTGTCCCCGTGCTGCTGCGCGAGACCGGAGACCTTGTCCTTGGCCGGGTTGAGCTTGGCCTTCAAATTGTCCAGGAGACCCATGGTCCACCTTCCCTGACGGGCTGGTTACGTGCGGGCGCCTTCACCGGCCTCGCTGTCGGCGACCTCTTCGGCGGACTGCTGCTTGGGGATCTCGACGCCCTCGCCGGACGTGTCCTTGGCGGCTGTCGCCGTCTTGTCCTCCGCCGCGCCCTCGGCCTCGGCCTCCGCGCCGGCCTCGGCCGACCCCTTCGCCTCTGCCGCCTCCTGCGCCGGCTGCTCGTCCGACGACGCGTCGGCGGCCTTCACCTCGGCGGCTGTCGCCTCCTCGGTGGTCTTCGACCTCCGGAGAAGTCGTGCGAAAACGCCCATATCCACTCCATACGTTACTCGTGCGGGCGAAATCCCGCGTCGTCCGGTGCGCCCGTTTGCGTCGCCCGGGCCGCCGCCTCTGCGATCGGGCGGCGGAAAACCTCGCAACTGGGAACGACCCCGGCCCGGTGCCGTCACGTAACTCGTTCGAGGTCACCGGTGGAGGTTTGGGAGACTGGTCCGGTGAGCAGCACACCCCCCGCCCCCCGCGTCATCGCCATCGTCGGACCGACCGCGGCCGGAAAGTCCGATCTGGGCGTCTTCCTGGCCCAGCGGCTCGGCGGCGAGGTCGTCAACGCCGACTCCATGCAGCTCTACCGAGGGATGGACATCGGCACCGCCAAACTGACGCCCGAGGAGCGCGCCGACGTCCCGCACCACCTCCTGGACATCTGGGACGTGACCGTCACGGCGTCCGTCGCCGAGTACCAGAGGCTGGCCCGCGCCCGGATCGACGCCCTGCTCGCCGAGGACCGCTGGCCGATCCTGGTCGGCGGCTCCGGCCTGTACGTCCGCGGGGCCGTCGACAACCTTGAGTTCCCCGGCACCGACCCCGAGGTCAGGGGCCGACTGGAGGAGGAACTCACGCTGCGCGGCTCCGGCGCGCTGCATGCCCGCCTGGCCGCCGCCGACCCCGAGGCAGCGCACGCGATCCTGCCCAGCAACGGCCGCCGTATCGTCCGGGCTCTCGAAGTGATCGAGATCACCGGCAAGCCCTTCACCGCCAACCTCCCCGGCCACGACTCCGTCTACGACACCGTCCAGATCGGCGTCGACGTGGCGCGGCCCGAGCTCGACGCACGCATCGCACGCAGGGTGGACCGGATGTGGGAGGCCGGTCTGGTCGACGAGGTGCGCGCACTCGAAGCGCGGGGGTTGCGCGAGGGGCGTACGGCCTCACGCGCGCTCGGCTATCAGCAGGTCCTCGCGGTGCTCTCCGGCGAGTGCACGGAGGCGGAGGCGCGCACCGAGACCGTACGTGCCACCAAGCGCTTCGCGCGCCGTCAGGATTCATGGTTCAGGCGCGACCCGCGGGTGCACTGGTTGAGTGGGGCCGCGGCGGATCTCACGGAACTTCCGCAGCTCGCGCTGTCGTTGGTCGAACGACCGGTTACAGCCTGATCACGTCATGGCATCGGGACGCTCCGGCCGTCATCGCGGCCTCCGGGGGCGTGCCATCATCGAGCTTCGATCGACCAAGTGGAGTCCAAGTTGGGAGGGCGCGTGGCGATGGAGGCCGGCCCTCGTGACACCGCACAGGACACCGAGCACCTCACCGTGGACAACGGCGAACCGGAGCAGGACGACGACCGTCTGAGTTCCGACGGGCCCGATGACACGCAGGGTGGTGTGACGGACGACGGTCCCGAGCCCGACGAGATGTTCGCGGGCGGCCCGGAGGTCGAGGTCGAGCTGCGTCCGCAGCGGCGCCTGCGCATCTGGCAGCTCGCCCCCATCGTCTCGCTGGCCGCGGTCGGCTCCCTGATGTTCGCCTTCCCGCTGGCCTTCGACTTCGGCGACAGCGGCGCCGTCATCGCCATGCTGGGCCTGCTGATCTGCTCCTGCGCGGCCGGCTGGGGCATGATGGCCGCCCGCCGCGTTGGTTACACGTGGCCCGGCCTGCCGCAGCGGGGCTCGGGCCGCCGCCCGGACTGGCGGGTGGTGCTGGCGTACATGCTGCTGGTGGCCGTGGTGGTGGTCCTCGCCGTGTGGCGTGTGGCACGGCTGCGCTGAAGCGCCCCCTTGTCAGGGGCGCGGGGACTGCGTGACCAGCCGCATCCGGCCCGCAGTGGGCATGCGGCCTTCCTCTGCGATCGTCGCCTTCCTCTACGATCGTTGAATGAGCACGCGCACCCGGATCGCCTTCCTCAAGGGCCACGGCACGGAGAACGACTTCGTGATCATCCCGGACCCCGAGAACACCACCGACCTCCCCCCGGCCGCCGTCGCAGCCCTCTGCGACCGCCGCGCGGGCATCGGCGGTGACGGCCTCCTGCACGTCGTACGGTCCGCGGCCCACCCCGAGGCCCGGCACATGGCGCCCGAGGCGGAGTGGTTCATGGACTACCGCAACGGCGACGGCTCGATCGCGGAGATGTGCGGCAACGGCGTACGGGTGTTCGCGCGCTATCTCCAGCACGCCGGGTACGTGACCGAGGGCGACCTCGCCGTCGCCACCCGCGGCGGCGTCAAGAGCGTGCACATCGACAAGGCCGGCGACATCACCGTCGGCATGGGCCGGGCGCTGCTCCCCGAGGGGGACGTCACCGTGAGCGTCGGCGAACGCAGCTGGCCCGCGCGGAACGTGAACATGGGCAACCCGCACGCCGTGGCCTTCGTGGACGACCTCGCCCACGCCGGCGACCTGTACTCCCCGCCGCCCTTCAGCCCGGCCGCCACCTACCCGGACGGGGTCAACGTCGAGTTCGTCGTCGACCGCGGTCCCGGCCACGTCGCCCTGCGCGTGCACGAGCGCGGTGCCGGAGAGACCCGCTCGTGCGGCACGGGCGCGTGCGCGGTCGCCGTCGCCACCGCACGCAGGGACGGCGCCGACCCGGCCGTCACCGGTGCTCCGGCGACGTACACCGTCGACGTGCCCGGCGGCACCCTGGTGATCACCGAGCGGCCCGACGGCGAGATCGAGATGACTGGCCCCGCGGTGCTCGTCGCCGAGGGGGAGATCGACGCGGAGTGGCTGGAAAGGTCCGTTCGCTGACCGATCTCGTGCCACTTGGTGCGCAATCGTAAACCTACGTACCTTCGCTCGAATGGGTGATCAGTTTCACGCTCGACGAGAGACGGTCAGTCGGGCGTGATGGGCTCGGTAGCATCAAGCACCGGCCCGGACGGGGGACAGATGCCATCCCCTGAGCCGCGTCAGCCCTGGGGCACCCGTCCGCCGGTCCACAGCCGGAGGTGCCCATGAGCGCGGATGCCGCGAATCCTGCGAACTCGGGCCCGGTGGTCACATCGGGTCCGACGGCCTCGGGCGCTGTCCTGCCGACAGCGCCCCGCAGGAAGGCCCGCTCCCGGCTCGACCTGCGCCGCCTCGGCCGCGCCGCACTGCTCGGCCCCGCCGCCCGCGACCGGCTGCCCGACGCCATCGGCCATGTGGCCGAGGCCCATCGCGCCCACCACCCCGACGCCGACCTCGAACCGCTGCGCCGCGCCTACGTCCTGGCCGAGTCCTCGCACCGCGGCCAGATGCGCAAGAGCGGTGAGCCGTACATCACACACCCCCTCGCGGTGACGCTGATCCTCGCCGAACTCGGCGCCGAGACCACGACCCTGACGGCCTCTCTGCTCCACGACACCGTCGAGGACACCGATGTGACGCTCGATCAGGTCCGCGAGGAGTTCGGCGAGGAGGTCCGCTTCCTCGTCGACGGCGTCACCAAGCTGGAGAAGGTCGACTACGGCGCCGCCGCCGAGCCGGAGACCTTCCGCAAGATGCTCGTCGCCACCGGCAACGACGTCCGCGTGATGTCGATCAAACTCGCCGACCGGCTGCACAACATGCGCACCCTGGGCGTGATGCGGCCCGAGAAGCAGGCCCGCATCGCCAAGGTCACCCGCGACGTCCTCATCCCGCTCGCCGAACGACTCGGCGTCCAGGCCCTGAAGACCGAACTGGAAGACCTGGTCTTCGCGATCCTGCTCCCGGAGGAGTACGAGCACACCAGGGAGCTGATCGTCGACAACGCCTCCCGCGCCGACGACCCCCTGGCCGAGACGGCCGACGAGGTGCGCGTCGTGCTGCGTGACGCCGGCATCCAGGCCGAAGTCCTCATTCGGCCGCGGCACTTCGTCTCCGTGCACCGCGTGGCCCGTAAACGCGGGCGCCTGCGGGGCTCCGACTTCGGCCGCCTGCTGGTGCTGGTCCACGAGGACGCCGACTGCTACGGCGTCCTCGGCGAGCTCCACACCTGTCTGACGCCCGTCGTCTCGGAGTTCAAGGACTTCATCGCCGTACCGAAGTTCAATCTGTACCAGTCGCTGCACACCGCCGTGGCCCGCGGGGACGGCCAGGTCACCGAAGTCCTCATCCGTACGCACCAGATGCACAAGGTCGCCGAGGCCGGCGTGGTCGCGCTCGGCAACCCGTACGCGCCGCCCGCCGACGAACTGGCCGACGGGGAACGGTCCGGCGGTGAGCGTGCCGACGGCGAGCGCGCGGACCCCACCCGCCCCGGCTGGCTCTCCCGTCTCCTGGAGTGGCAGCAGGGCGCGTCCGACCCCGACACCTTCTGGTCGACCCTGCGCGAGGACCTCGCCCAGGACCGCGAGATCACCGTCTTCCGGCCCGACGGCGGCACCCTGGGCCTGCCCGAGGGCGCGACCTGTGTGGACGCCGCCTACGCGCAGTACGGCGAGGACGCGCACGCGTGCATCGGCGCCCGGGTCAACGGCCGCCTGGCGACCCTGAGCACCGTTCTGCGGGACGGCGACACCGTCCAGCTCCTCATGGGCCAGGACCCCGCCTCCGAGCCCTCCAGGGAGTGGCTGGAGCACGCCCACACCCCGGCGGCCCGCATCGCCATCCAGCGCTGGCTCACCACCCACCCGGCACCGGCCGCCCCGGCCGTCGGGAGTGCGCAGGACACCGCCGTACGACCGGGCGACGGGGCCGTGGACCGGGCCGTCGAGGGAAGTGCTTCGGTGCCCGCCGCCGGCGAGGCTTCAAGGGCGGCCGCTTCCGGCTTCCGGCCGGCCGACCGCTCCGCCGGAGCGGACGTCGTCGTGGACGAGCCGGGTGCGGGATCCGTGCGGCTCGCCGGCTGCTGTACGCCCGTACCGCCCGACGAGGTGACCGGCTTCGCCGTACGCGGGGGAGCGGTGACCGTCCACCGCGTTCGGTGCGCGGCGGTGGCGCGGATGAAGGACGCGGGGCGCGCGGAGATCGGAGTGCGCTGGGGGGACACCACGGGGTGCCGGGTCACGCTGTTCGCCGAATCGTTCGGCCGCCCTCATCTGCTCGCCGACCTCACCGAGGCGATGGCACTGGAGGGCGCGGAGATCGTCTCGGCCACCGTCGAACCGCCGAGCCGCCAGCGCGTACGCCACACCTACACGGTCGAGCTCCCCGACGCGGCCCACCTCCCCGCCCTGATGCGGGCCATGCGGAACGTGCCGGGCGTGTACGACGTCAGCCGGGCGCAGCCGCAGGCGTTGGAGGACTGAGCGGACTTACCGGGCGGTCCCACCGCCGGGCGGCCGAGCCACTCGCCCGTCCCGGCGCACCCCTTCGAGTGGGCCGGTCGCGCGCCGTCGCCGCACGGCACGCGCGCGCTGGTAGCGGTGGTGCATGCTGCTCACCCCCCGCACACCGGTCAGCCCCCGCACCCCGGTCGTCTCTCGCGGCCAGGCCGCTCCCCGGGCCCGCCTGAGTGCCTCCGGACGCCGCAAGGCCGCCGCGGTGCTCGCCTCCGCCGTCTCCGTCTGCCTCCTCGCCGCGAGCGCCCCGGCCGACCCGCTGGGCGTCGGCGACCGGCTCTTCCCGCACCTCGGCAACCCCGGGTACGACGTGGCGTCGTACGACCTCTCCTTCACCTATCCCGGCACCAACAGCAAGCCGCTCCAGGCGGTCACCACGATCGACGCATGGACGACCGCCCCGCTGGAGCGCGTGAACCTCGACTTCGCGCACGGCAAGGTCGACTCCGTGGAAGTCGACGGCGCGCCCGCCGCCTTCACGAGCGCCGGTGAGGACCTGGTCGTCACGCCCGAGCAGCCGCTGCCCCGAGGCAGCTGGATGCGGATCACCGTCCGGCACACCAGCGACCCCGTGCCCGCCGCGGACCGCGACGGCGGCTGGGTGCGCACCGACGACGGGCTCGCCATGGCCAACCAGGCCGACGTGGCCCACCTGGTCTTCCCGTGCAACGACCACCCCTCCGACAAGGCCATGTTCACCATCCGGGTCACCGCGCCCAACGGCTACACGGCCGTCGCCAACGGACTGCCGACCCACGTCGACCGGGCGGGCAGGGCGACCACCTGGACGTACCGCACCCAGCACCCCATGGCCACCGAGCTCGCCCAGGTCTCCGTCGGCCGCTCCACCGTGCTGCGCCGCACCGGCCCCCACGGGCTGCCCGTCCGGGACGTCGTGCCCACCAAGGACCGCTCCCGGCTGGAACCCTGGCTGAAGAAGACCCCCGGCCAGATCTCCTGGATGGAGGAGAAGGTCGGGCCGTACCCCTTCGAGACGTACGGCCTGCTCGTCGCCGCCGCCGACACCGGCTTCGAACTGGAGACGCAGACCCTCTCCCTCTTCGAGCGCGACCTGTTCACCGAGCCCGGCTTCCCCGAGTGGTACGTCGATTCGATCATGGTGCACGAGCTGGCCCACCAGTGGTTCGGCGACAGCGTCAGCCCCCGCACCTGGTCCGACCTGTGGCTGAACGAAGGGCACGCCACCTGGTACGAGGCCCTGTACGCGGAGGAGAAGGCCGGCCGCACCCTCCAGGCCCGCATGAAGGCGGCCTACGGGGCCTCCGACCGCTGGCGGGCGGCCGGCGGACCACCCGCGGCCCCCAAGGCGCCCACCCCCGGCCAGAAGATCGGCATCTTCCGCGCCAACGTCTACGACGGCGCCGCCCTCGTCCTCTACGCCTTGCGCCAGGAGATCGGCCGCCCGGCCTTCGAACGCCTGGAACGCGCCTGGGTGACCCGCCACAAGGACGGCGTCGCCACGACCGCGGACTTCGTCGCACTCGCCGAGGAGATCTCCGGACGCGACCTGGGCGCCTTCTCCGAGGGCTGGCTCTACGGCGAGAAGACCCCGCCGATGCCCGGACACCCCGAGTGGAAGTCGGTCGCGCCCCGGGCGATCCCAGCGAAGTAGCACAGCGAATCCCAGCGAAGAATCCCAGCGGAATAACTCAGTGACGAGACGCCCCGTGCCGTGCGACCATCTTCAGGTCGGCGCGGCACGGGACACGGGAATCTCCCGGGGTACTCGTGCGTTGTCCACAGTGAACGCTGATCGCCGTGGCGGTCGCCGTATCGGAATCCCCAACGACGTAAGGACCCAATGACCTCCTCTTCATCTTCTTCCCAGGACACTGAGCGCGTCGCGCATGCCTACCCCGAAGGTCTTCGGGCCGATGCCCTGATGGAAGAGGACGTCGCCTGGAGCCACGAGATCGACGGAGACCGGGACGGTGACCAGTTCGACCGCTCCGAGCGTGCGGCCCTGCGCCGCGTCGCGGGCCTCTCCACCGAACTCGAGGACGTCACCGAGGTCGAGTACCGCCAGCTCCGCCTGGAGCGGGTCGTGCTCGTCGGCGTCTGGACCTCGGGGACCGCGCAGGACGCGGACAACTCCCTCGCCGAGCTCGCCGCCCTCGCGGAGACCGCGGGTGCTCTCGTGCTCGACGGCGTGATCCAGCGCCGCGACAAGCCCGACGCGGCCACCTACATCGGTTCCGGCAAGGCCGACGAGCTGCGCGACATCGTGCTGGAGACCGGCGCGGACACCGTCATCTGTGACGGTGAGCTCAGCCCGGGCCAGCTCATCCACCTCGAAGACGTCGTCAAGGTCAAGGTCATCGACCGTACGGCCCTGATCCTCGACATCTTCGCCCAGCATGCCAAGTCCCGAGAGGGCAAGGCGCAGGTCGCGCTCGCGCAGATGCAGTACATGCTGCCGAGGCTGCGAGGCTGGGGTCAGTCGCTGTCCCGTCAGATGGGCGGCGGCAAGGGCGGCGGTCTCGCCACCCGTGGTCCCGGTGAGACCAAGATCGAGACGGACCGGCGTCGGATCCGCGAGAAGATGGCGAAGATGCGCCGGGAGATCGCGGACATGAAGACCGGCCGCGAGATCAAGCGCCAGGAGCGCAAGCGCCACAAGGTGCCGTCGGTCGCCATCGCCGGCTACACCAACGCCGGCAAGTCCTCACTGCTCAACCGCCTCACGGGCGCGGGCGTCCTCGTCGAGAACGCACTGTTCGCGACCCTCGACCCGACCGTGCGCCGGGCCGAGACCCCGAGCGGCCGCCTGTACACGCTGGCCGACACGGTCGGTTTCGTCCGGCACCTGCCGCACCACCTGGTCGAGGCGTTCCGCTCCACCATGGAGGAGGTCGGCGAGTCCGACCTGATCCTGCACGTGGTGGACGGTTCGCATCCGAACCCGGAGGAGCAGCTGGCCGCTGTGCGCGAGGTGATCAGGGACGTCGGTGCCACCGGCGTGCCCGAGATCGTCGTGATCAACAAGGCCGACGCGGCCGACCCGCTGACGCTCCAGCGGCTCATGCGGATCGAGAAGCGCTCCATCGCCGTCTCGGCCCGTACCGGCCGGGGCATCGAGGAACTGCTCGCCCTGATCGACAACGAGCTGCCGCGGCCCTCGGTCGAGATCGAGGCGCTCGTGCCGTACACCCACGGCAAGCTGGTCGCCCGCGCGCACGACGAGGGCGAGGTGATCTCCGCGGAGCACACCCCGGAGGGAACCCTGCTCAAGGCCCGGGTGCACGAGGAACTGGCGGCGGATCTCGCACCGTACGTGCCGGCGCCGGTCGCCTGACCGACGCGGTGTCCCGGACCGCGACAGCGCTCCGGAGAGCCCGAAAGCCGTGAAGTGCGTGAAGGCCCGCCCCCTGCCTGTCGCAGGGGGCGGGCCTTGAGCGTGTGCGGTCACCGACCGCCGTAGGTCTTGCTCATGTTCTGGTAGAGCGTCTCGGCTTCCTGGCCGAGCTGCGGGCCCGCCAGCCAGGTGTTGTCGAGGGGGCCGATCGACGTGTTCGAGACCAGCTTGGTCGTGCCGCCCACCACCCGGAACCAGCCGCCGCCGGACGAACCGCCGGTCATGGTGCAGCCGATCCGGTACATCGTCGGCAGCGCCGTGCCGAGCGAGAGGCGGCCCGGCCGGTCGAGGCACTTGAACATCTTCAGACCGTTGTAGGGCTCCGCCGCCGGGTAGCCCCAGGCACCCATCGTGGCGACGTCGGTCGCCGACGGGGCGGAGAAGTCGACGTCCAGGGCGCCCGTGGTCTCCTCCAGCGACCTGGCCCCGGACTCCGGCTTCACATGCAGCACGGCGAAGTCGTACGTCGCGCCCGCGCCGCCCGTGTCCGAGCCGCCCCGGATCCACTCGTTCGAGGTCGAGGCCCAGTCGGCCCACCAGTTGCCGTAGGGCGCGACCTCGGAGGCGGTGGCGTTGGCCAACTGCGCCTCGGACTTGCCCAGGTCGTTGTAGGCCGGGACGAAGACGATGTTGCGATACCAGCCGCCGCTGCCACCGGCGTGCACGCAGTGCCCCGCGGTCCACACCAGATTGGACTTGCCCGGGTGGTTCACGTCCTTGACGACCGTGCCGGAGCACACCTTCGGACCGTCGGGGGAGTCGAAGAAGATCTTCCCGACCGGGGCCGCGTTCACGTGGTACGGCGTCTTCTCCGCGGCCGCCTCGACGGGTGCCGGATCCGGGTCGCTGACGCCCTGGTCGGCGGCCGCGTCCTTGGTCGAGTACGTCTTGTTGGCCTCCGTCGCGGACTGCATCCGCTCGGGCTTCCACAGACCCTCGATCACCGGGTTGACGAAGTCCTTCGCCTCACTGAGCCACTTGTCCTTGTCCCAGTTCTGCCAGCCGCCTGCCGCCCACTTGTCGACATCGATGCCGCGCTCCTTGAGCTTGTCGGCGAGGGCGGCCGGAATCTTGACCTTGCCCTCGGCGGCCGGGGAGGCGCTGGAGTCGGTGCCCGCCTTGTCGGCGGTGCCCTCGTCCGAGCCGTTGCAGGCGGTCGCGGTCAGGGCCAGGGCGGCGATGAGCCCGGTGGTGGCGAGGAGTGTGCGGTTGCGCCGCCCGCGTCGTGGCGCTGCGGGCGTACGTGTGGAACGCATGGTGCGGTAACCCCCGTGGGAACGTGCGAGTGTCGTGTGCGTGTCACATGCGGGGTGGATCCTTGTGCATCTGATCCGTGGATCTGCCGATCTGTCGATCTGCGAACCCGTGGATCTGCGAACCCGTGTCTCTGTGGTTCTGTGGATCTCCCTTGAGGACGACACCCCACTATGCCCGGGGAGTTGGGGGTGAACGGCGGTGAGGTGGTGAAGGTTTCTCCGAGACACCCCACCGCCGTACCCGGTGGCTACAGGACGGTCACTGGCCTGCGAACTTCTCGCTGACCGAGTCGTACACACCCTTGGCCGCATCGCCCAGCCGCGGACCGGCCAGCCAGCCCGCGGTCGCCGGGCCGATCGAGGTGTTGGAGACCAGCGCCGGCCGACCGTCCGAGCCCGTCGCGACCCAGCCGCCCCCGGACGAACCCGCCGTCATGGTGCAGCCGATGCGGTACATCGTCGGGTCAGGCGCACTGATCGACAGCCGACCCGGCTTGTCCTGGCACTGGTACATCGACTGCCCGTCGAACGGCGCCGCCGCCGGATAGCCGGTCGCCGTGATGCTCTTCACCTGTGCCACCGCCGGAGCCTTGAAGTCCACCGGCAACGCCGAACCGACCGTCTCCTCCAGGGACTTGCCGTTCCCGCCCTCCTCCGGGGTCACATGGATGACCGCGAAGTCGTAGGAGGCGCCGTCACCGCCCGTCGCGCCGCCCTGCTCGATCCACTGATCCGAGGTCTGCGCCCAGTCACCCCACCAGGCACCGTACGGAGCGGCCTCCTCCCGGGTGGCGTTCTGCAACTCCGCCGCCGTCCGACCCTCGTTGTTGTACGACGGCACGAACGCGATGTTGCGGTACCAGCCGCCGTTCTTGCCCGCGTGCACGCAGTGCCCGGCCGTCCACACCAGGTTGGACTTGCCCGGGTTGGCCGGGTCCTGCACGACCGTCGCCGAGCAGACCATCGAGCCCTCGGGGGAGTCGAAGAACACCTTCCCCGCCGCGGGAACGCTGTCGTGATACGTAGGCGACACGGCCTTCGCGTCCACGGGCTCGGGCGTCGGGTCGGTCACGCCCTGGTCACCGGAGAGGTCGCCGGCGTCGACGGCGTTGTCCGGGTCCTCGGCCTTCCGCATCCGGTCCGGGTTCCACAGACCCTCGATGATCGGGTTGATGTACTCGTCGGCCTCACGCAGCCAGTCGTCCTTGTCCCAGTTCTTCCACTCGCCGTTCTTCCACTTGTCGATGTCGATCCCGTGCTCTTTGAGCCTGTCCCTCAGGTTGTCGGGGATCGTGATCTTGCCGTCGCTCTCGGACGGGGCGGAGGAACTGGCCTCGCCACCTGCTTCGGTGTTCCCCGAGCCGCAGGCGGTGGCGGTGAGCGCGAGCGCCGAGGCGAGCGCGACGGCGGCCAGTACGGGGGAGGTTCGGCGGCGCGCGTTCCCCCCTCGACGAGCGGTGAACGACGGCCGAATGGATCGCATGTCTGACTCCCCCAGAGTGGACGAACGTGGTGCTCGGGCCATGAACCGCGGGCTGGACTCCGCGGATCTCACGTCGATCTCACGCCGAGTTCATACCGGTCTCACGGACTTCGGGAACGGCATCACACGATATGCGCTCGCCACGGGGGACTTCCCGCGGAACCGCAACGGTTTCGCTACGAGCTGTCTGACCTGGCAATCATCCTCCGGCCCCCGGTGACTCGGCGGCCTCTCGCGCCCGACCCCGCTGGGCAGTTGGTCTCCTTCCGCTCGGCCTTTGGCATCAACAGGTGATGTCGGTCACGTGCGTTGACAGCTCTCTCCGAGTGCCGGGTCGGCCGACGGCCAGGAGAGCGCCGTCGCACTGGCATTGCCCGCTGTCGTGCGTTGCCGGCAGTCGCCTTGGCGGGACCCCCACCTGCGGTTCTCCATCCCAAGGATCTTGAAGTGACCCGTAACCCGGTGAGAAGTCCCAGGTTGGTAGCACTGGGGGCGTGGCGCGGGTCGTCGGTCCGGTCGCGTGCCCGAATCCCCGGCGTATTCGAGTGAAGACCCGCGGGGTTTCGTATGTCGAGTCGGGCGAGGAAGCGAGGCACTGCTCGCCCTGGACAGCGGGAGGACGGGGAGAACCGTGGCCATGACCGAAACCGGGGAGAACGCCGCGACTTTGTCCGGTGAGGGCGCGTCGCCTGGGGGAACCGCTGTGGCGGGTGAGGCTGCTTTGGGTGGTGGGGCTGTTTTGCGTGGTGCGGATGCTTCGTCGGGTGGCGTGGTCTCCTGCGATGAGAGTGGTTCGGTGCTTGCTGGCCGTGGTGGGCTCGATGCTTCGGATGCGGTGGCTTCGCGGGGTGGGGCGGTCGCGCACGGTGGGGTGGCTTCGTTCGAGGGGGTCGCTTCGGTGGGTGGTCCCGTTTCCGTGGGTGGTCCCGCTTCGCTTCGGGGGACAGCTTCGGCGGGTCGTGGTCCTTCGGACGGTGCCACCGCTGGGGCCATTGCCGGGCCCGGCGTTGGGCCCGTCGCGACCGCGTCCGGCGGTGCCGTCGTGGGACGCGCTGTTGGCGAGGCGCCCGCTGGGACACGCTCGTCTCACGAGGCGACCCTGCGACGCCAGGCGGCGCGCGAGCCCGGGGCGCGCACCTATGCGCGCGCCCTGCCCATCGTCCCGGTTCGAGCCCGTGGGCTGACCATCGAGGGTGCGGACGGCCGCCGCTACCTGGACTGCCTCTCGGGCGCCGGGACTCTGGCCCTCGGCCACAACCACCCCGTGGTCCTGGAGGCGATCCGCACAGTCCTCGACTCGGGCGCACCGCTGCACGCCCTCGACCTCGCGACCCCCGTCCAGGACGCTTTCATCGCCGAGCTGTTCCGCACCCTGCCGCCCGGTCTCGCCGGCCGGGCACGGGTGCAGTTCTGCGGACCGGGCGCCACGGATGCCATGGATGCCGCCTTCGGACTGGTCCAGGCCGCGACCGGCCGCAGGGGGCTGCTCGCATTTTCCGGTGCCCGCCATGGCGTGGGGGCGGGGGGATTCGAGCAGGCCCGGGGGTTCGAGGCGTTTGTCGGGCGAGCCGGTGGGTTCGAGGTGTCTGGGAGAACCGGAGGGTTCGAGGCGTCCGGGGCAGCTCGGATGTTCGAGATGCCTGGGCAAGCTGAAGCACTTGAAGGAGCCGGGAACGCTGGTGCGTTTCAGGGGCTTGCACAAGCTGGTGGGGGCCAGGGACCCGGGCGTGCGGGTGAGTTTGACAGGGCCGGGCGGGCCTTGGACGCGCCGCTCACCCACCTGCCCTACCCGCAGGACTACCGCTGCCCGTTCGGCGTCGGCGGTGCACGGGGCGCCGACCTCGCGGCCCGCTGGACCGAGTCTGTTCTCGACGACCCCAGGACGGGGACGCCGCTGCCCGCCGGGATGATCCTCGAAGCGGTCCAGGGCGAGGGTGGGGTGATTCCCGCCTCCGACGACTGGATGCGGCGCATGCGTGAGGTCACAGCCGCCCGGTCCGTCCCACTGATTGTCGACGAGACCCAGACCGGTGTCGGCCGCACCGGCGCCTTCTGGGCCGTGGACCACAGCGGTGTCACTCCCGATGTGATGATCCTCTCCAAGGCCATCGGCGGCAGTCTGCCCCTGTCCGTGGTCGTCCACAGCGACGCCCTGGACGTCGAGGAACCCGGCGTCCACACGAGCCCCTACCGCGGCAACCAGCTCGCTATGGCCGCCGGAACGGCGACCATGGCCTACGTCCGCGAAAACCATCTCGCCGAACGCGCGGCCACACTCGGCTCCCGCATGCTCACACAACTCCAGGACCTGGCCCGGCAGTTCGCCGTCGTGGGTGAGGTGCGAGGGCGGGGACTGATGATCGGCGTCGAGATGGTGGAGCCGGTGGGGGTTGGTGAGGCGGGCGGGGGAGCATTGGGTGCTGGTGCTGGTGCTGGTGCTGGTGCTGGTGCTGGTGCTGGAAGCGGTGGGGCGCGGGGTGCGAGTGTCGGGTTCGGGGACGGCAGTGACCGTTCCGGTGGAGGCGTGGAGCTGGTCATGGAACCCCAGCCCGCCCGTGAACCACGCCCTGCCGCGCCCGCCCTCGCGACCGCCGTCCAGCGGGAGTGCCTGCGCCGCGGCTTGATCGTCGAACTCGGCGGACGCCACGGCAACGTCGTCCGCTTGCTCCCGCCGCTGACGATCAGCGACGAACAGGCGACCGCGGTGCTGGACCGACTGGCCGACGCGTTGGAGGCGGTGGCCCGCAGCAGCACCTACGGCGACCAGCAGCGCCATCGGCAGGCGGGATAGTGCGGCGGCCGTGCTCCCGTACGTCCGCGAGCCTTGGCACGACCTCGGCGCCTCGTCGGACCCCGATCGCACTCGGTCTCGCCAACGCGAGCGGCCCCACGCACGCGCATGGCACCACTGCCGCACGTGACCCCAGCCATGCCCGCGGAGACACAGCGCTTCGAACGGCCATACCCGCGAGGCCACTTCGGACTTCGCCGACTGACTCTTCCCGAACATCGGTCGCCTCCAACGGAATTCTTCGATATCTGGACCACCCAAGCCCGACGCACACCCTGGCCCCCACGCCGCGCAGATCCCCTCTGGTCGCGCCGACCAGGACCACCCCGAGGACCACCTCTTGAACACCACCCCCACACCGGACGACCGTGTCTCCATCCCCGCAGGGCGGCTGCCGTCGAGCCCGCTCTCGCTGGCCCTCGCCGACAGACCGACCTCCCCAAAGGCACCGGCTGAACCCACCGCGCCGGCTGAAACCGTCGCCCCGGCCGTACCCGTCGCACCGACCGCATCCACCGCCCCGGCCATCGCGTCAGCCGGGTCAGCTGTGCGTCGGCCCGGGGAGCCTTCGCCCGAGGACGCCGAGGCACAGATGGGCGCTCCCGGGCGAGAAGCGAGCCCCGAGAAGCGCGAGACCACCCCGGCCCAGCGCGGCGCCGCACAGGACGAGTCGCTGCTCGGCGCTTCCGGTGACCTCCTGGACCACGCCGACCCGCACCTCGCAGCCGAAGCCTCAGCTGTCGAGAACCTGCTGCGCTGCTGGGTGCGCGAAGCCGGTCTCCCCGCCCCGGACGACGGCGTCCTCCGTATCCCCCTCCCGTCGAGCGGCACCGCTCTGCTCGCCCCCGTCCACTACTGGTCCCCGACCGGGTGGCACCGCTTCGGCCTGCCCCACCTCGCCGACGCCCCACCGCAATCCCCGCCGGCCGATGCCGTCACGGTCGCCGCACTACTGACCAGGGAGGGGTTCGGCGAGATCTACACCACTTGTGGGCAAGACCCGGCCTCCCAAGGGCAAGGACCTGCCGTCCGCGAGCAGGCCCCGGGCTCCGCTCCCGCACCTTCAGCGACCTCACCCGCCGACCTCGTCGTGCGCGTTGCCGATTCCGTCCGTCGAACCGCGACCTTCATCAGCGAGCGTCGGAAGCATCCCGCCGACGTGCCCGACCTCTTCCTCGCCGCCGAACAGGCACTCGTGCTCGGACACCCACTGCACCCGACTCCGAAGAGCCGCGAGGGTCTCTCTGAGGCCGAAGCCCCCCGCTACTCACCCGAGTTGCGCGGCTCGTTTCCCCTGCACTGGTTGGCGGTTGCTCCCTCCGTCCTCGCCACCGACTCGGCCTGGACCGAACGCGGTCGTTCCGTTCCCGCGGCCCAGCTCACCGCTCGGCTCGCCGGTGCCGGGCTGTCGTTGCCCGACGGCCACGCGGCCCTGCCTCTGCACCCATGGCAGCTCCGCGAGGTCCGACACCGCCCCGAGACAGCGGCTCTGTTCGACGTAGGTCTGCTCCGAGACCTCGGCGCCCACGGCTCCCCGTGGCACCCCACCTCCTCCGTACGCACTGTCCACGCTTCCGACGCCCCGGCCATGCTCAAGTTGTCTCTGGGCTTGCGCGTCACCAACTCCCGTCGTGAGAACCTCCGCAAAGAACTCCACCGCGGTGTCGAGGTCCACCGTCTTCTGCGCAGCGGCCTGTTCAACCAGTGGCAGGCGACGCATCCCGGATTCGACATCGTCCGCGACCCGGCCTGGCTCGCCGTCGACGGGCCGGACGGCAACCCTGTGCCCGGGCTCGACGTGATGATCCGGCACAACCCCTTCCGCCCTGCGGACGATGTCACCTGCATCGCCGGACTCGTCTCGCCCCGGCCTCACGTCCCGTCGGGCTCCGCCGCCGGCGGTCGGGACGCCGACCGACCCGTCATGTGCTCCCGACTGGCAGTCATCGTCAGCCGCCTTGCGGCTCGAACGGACCGCCCCCGAGGAGCCGTTGCCGTCGAGTGGTTTCTGCGCTACCTCGAACAAGTCGTCCGGCCGGTGCTGTGGCTGGACGCAGAGGCGGGAATCGCCCTGGAGGCGCACCAGCAGAACACGCTGCTGCTCCTGGACGACCAGGGCTGGCCGGTCGGGGGCCGCTACCGCGACAACCAGGGCTACTACTTCCGTGAGTCCCGGCGCGAGGAACTCGACGCGCGTCTGCCCGGTGTTGGCCGCCGCAGCGACACCTTCGTCTCCGACGAGGTCACCGACGAGCGATTCACGTACTACCTCGCGATCAACAACGTTCTGGGGCTCATCGGAGCGTTCGGCTCCCAGCGGCTGGCCGACGAACGGCTGCTCCTGGCCGCCTTCCGCCGCTTCCTCGGTGACGTGGCCGCCGGCCCCGACCGCCTGCGCAGCACGCTGCCCACCCGTCTGCTCGACTCACCCGTCCTGCGCTGCAAGGCCAACCTGCTGACCCGCCTGCACGGTCTCGACGAGTTGGTCGGTCCGGTGGACACCCAGTCCGTCTACGTCACCATCGCCAACCCCCTGCACACCTGATCGACTTCCCAGTCCATCGCCCACCTCCTCGTATCCCACCAAGCCTCCGTTGCCTGGCACTCGCCGTCATGCCTGACCCATACCTCCGACAGATCTCAACCCCCTTCACATCCGAGGAACATGAACCACCCGTCTCCTGAGAGGAGCGTTCGTGTCCGCCCCCGACGCGAGTGCCGACGCCGGTGCCGCCTCCATCGCCGGTATCGGCCCGGACCCTTCCGGTACGGCTGGGCGAAGCACCGACACGGGTTCGCGGACGGGCCGCCAGGCCGACGATGACGGACTCGGCGTCCGAGTCCCGGACCAACGGCGTGTGCTCTCGCCGAGAGAGGAGAGCAACACAGGCCCGGCACGGTCTCGACCGGAGGGCACGGCAGCTCCGGCTCCCCTTCAGCCGGCGGCTGACGACCTGCTGGGCGGAGTGGCCGTGTGGGGGCCGATCGTCACCCCTGTGGGCATGTTCCGCCTCACCCCCGTCCGTATCGAACGGGACCTCCTGCTCGTCAGCCGCTGGATGAACGACCCAGCCGTCGCGGAGTTCTGGGAGCTGGCCGGATCCCAGAGCATCACCGAGGAACACCTGCGGGCCCAACTCGCCGGTGACGGAAGCAGCGTGCCGTGCCTCGGCATACTCGACGGCACTCCCATGAGTTACTGGGAGATCTACCGCGCCGATCTCGATCCGCTGGCCCGCGACTATGCCGCTCGGCCGGACGACATCGGTATCCATATCCTCATCGGCGGTGCCGCCGACCGCGGGCGCGGGCTTGGCAGCGCTCTGCTGAGAGCCGTAGCCGATCTTCTACTCGACAGGCGGTCCGCCTGTGCCCGCGTCGTCGCGGAACCTGACCTGCGCAACATCCCCTCCATCGCCGCCTTCCTCAGTGCAGGCTTCCGCTTCTCCGCGGAGATCGACCTGCCTGCCAAGCGGGCCGCCCTCATGGTCCGAGACCGGTCCCTGCGCCATCTCCTCTAACGCCACGTCGCAGCGCCATCACTTTTGGTACACCGCTCGCGGCGATCAGGTTCCCGCTCCCCTCGAAGAAACTTCCAGCAGACCCGATTCCTCGCGAGATCAGTTATCCGCAGGCCCCGCCGAAACGGGCCCCGCCGAAAGGCTCAGCCGAGTTGCCCCCCCCGCCCCCTGACAAGGCCGAGGACCTTCGGCTCCGTCTGGGACCTCGCACCCCGAACTTCGTCCACCGACCTCGCAAACCGACAGAACCACAGTCACGCCAGACCGATCCTCACCCGAGGAATCAGAGGAATCATCAGTCTTGATCCAGCCCCTCGCCCCCGCCTTGCTCACCCCGTTGTCAGTGCCTAGCCGTAGGGTGGTCGCGCTATGACGAAGCCCTCACTCCCCGAACTCCTGCATGCTGCCGTCACTGCTGTCGGCGGCACGGAGCGTCCAGGCCAGGTGACCATGGCCGAAGCCGTCGCAGACGCGATCGACGACGGTTCCCACTTGTTGGTACAGGCCGGTACCGGCACCGGAAAGTCGCTGGGCTATCTGGTGCCCGCGCTCGCGCACGGGGAACGCGTCGTCGTGGCGACCGCGACGCTCGCCCTCCAGCGCCAGCTGGCGGAACGAGACCTTCCGCGTACGGTCGACGCGCTGCACCCGCTGCTGCGCCGCCGCCCGGAGTTCGCGATGCTCAAGGGCAGGTCGAACTACCTGTGCCTGCACCGTCTCCACGAAGGCGTCCCGCAGGACGAGGAGGAGGGGCTCTTCGACCAGTTCGAGGCGGCGGCACCCACCAGCAAGCTGGGCCAGGACCTGCTGCGGCTGCGCGACTGGTCGGACGAGACCGAGACCGGGGACCGCGACAACCTCACGCCAGGTGTGTCCGACCGCGCCTGGGCCCAGGTGTCGGTCTCGTCGCGGGAGTGCCTGGGCGCCTCGAAATGCGCGTACGGTGCCGAGTGCTTCGCCGAGATGGCGCGTGAGCGCGCCAAGCTCTCCGAGGTCGTCGTCACCAATCACGCCCTGCTCGCGATCGACGCCATCGAGGGAGCTCCCGTCCTCCCGCCGCACGAGGTGCTGATCGTCGACGAGGCGCACGAGCTGGTCTCCCGGGTCACGGGAGTGGCCACCGGCGAGCTCACCGCCGGCCAGGTCAACCGCGCGGTGCGCCGTGCCGCGAAGCTGGTCAACGAGAAGGCGGCCGACCAGCTCCAGACGGCCGCCGAGGGCTTCGAGCGGCTGATGGAGCTGGCCCTGCCGGGCCGTCTGGAGGAGATCCCCGAAGATCTCGGCTATGCCCTGATGGCCCTCCGTGACGCCTGCCGCACCGTGATCTCCGGGATCGGTGCGACCCGCGACAAGTCCGTCCAGGACGAGGACGCGGTCCGCAAACAGGCGCTGGCAGCGGTGGAGTCCGTGCACGACGTGGCAGAGCGGATCACGAACGGCTCCGAGTGGGATGTCGTCTGGTACGAGCGCCACGACCGCTTCGGCGCCTCACTGCGAGTCGCCCCCATGTCCGTTTCGGGCCTGCTCAGGGAGAAGCTCTTCACGGACCGCTCGGTGGTCCTCACGTCCGCGACCCTGAAACTGGGCGGCGACTTCAACGGAGTCGGTGCCTCGCTGGGCCTCGCGCCCGAGGGCACCGAGGGTGAGGACATCCCCCAGTGGAAGGGCGTCGACGTCGGCTCGCCCTTCGACTATCCGAAGCAGGGCATCCTGTACGTCGCGAAGCACCTGTCGCGTCCCGCGCGGGACGGCGACCGCGCGGACATGCTGAACGAACTCACCGAGCTGATCCAGGCGGCGGGCGGGCGGACGCTCGGCCTGTTCTCCTCGATGCGGGCCGCCCAGCTGGCAGCCGAGGAACTGCGCTCGCGTATCCCCGAGTTCCCGATCCTGCTCCAGGGCGAAGAGACGCTCGGCGAGCTCATCAAGAACTTCGCGGCCGATCCGAAGACCTGCCTTTTCGGCACGCTGTCCCTCTGGCAGGGCGTGGATGTACCCGGTCCCAGCTGTCAGCTCGTCGTGATGGACAAGATCCCGTTCCCGAGGCCGGACGACCCGCTGATGAGCGCCCGCCAAAAGGCGGTCGAGGACGCCGGCGGCAACGGCTTCATGGCCGTCGCCGCCACACACGCGGCACTCCTCATGGCCCAGGGCGCCGGGCGCCTCGTCAGGGCTTCGGGGGACCGTGGGGTGGTGGCCGTACTGGACCAGCGACTGGCCACGGCGCGCTACGGGAGCTATCTGAAAGCGTCACTGCCCGACTTCTGGTACACCACGGACCGTAACCAGGTCCGCAAGTCGCTGGCCGCGATCGACGCGCTGGCCCAGCAGGCGGAAGCGGCGCAGGTCGAGGCGCCACAAGAGGGGCAGGCGGAGGCCTGACATGCGTGAGCGGGCCTGACCGACGCCGGTCAGGCCCACCCCACCCACGCGGCGCAAGCCGCCGACGCGCCCAGGACAGCACAGCGTCCCGGACAGCACAGGGCCCCGGAACCGGCGCAGGGGTTCCGGGGCCCGGTCAGGGGGCGAGCCTCCAAGGTGACCAGGGAGTCTGCCCGCCGCAGCCGTCACACGCGGCGCAGCACAGCCACCACCTTGCCGAGGATGGTCGCGTCGTCGCCCGGAATCGGCTCGTAGGCCGAGTTGTGCGGGAGGAGCCAGACGTGGCCGTCCTCGCGCTTGAAGCGCTTGACGGTGGCTTCGCCGTCGAGCATCGCGGCGACGATGTCGCCGTTCTCGGCGACTGGCTGGCGGCGGACGGTGACCCAGTCGCCGTCACAGATGGCGGCCTCGATCATGGAGTCGCCGACGACCTTGAGGACGAACAACTCGCCGTCACCGACCAGCTGGCGGGGCAGAGGGAAGACGTCCTCGACGGATTCCTCCGCGAGGATCGGACCACCGGCGGCGATACGACCGACCAGCGGGACGTACGACGCGGCGGGCTTGCCCGCGGTGTCCGTGGGCTGGGCCGACGACGCCTGGTCCGAGCCGCGCACCTCGTACGCCCGCGGGCGGTGAGGATCACGGCGCAGGAAGCCCTTGCGCTCCAGTGCCATCAGCTGGTGGGCCACGGACGAGGTGCTGGACAGGCCGACGGCCTGACCGATCTCCCGCATCGACGGCGGGTAGCCGCGCCTCTGCACTGAGTCCCTGATGACCTCGATCACCCGGCGTTGCCGGTCTGTGAGTCCGGAGCTGTCGGCCCGGATGCCTGGAGGTCGGCCAGGCAGGGAGCGCTTTTGCCCCTCGGGATTCGTGGCTTCGTTCATCGCATGCACCGGCTCAAGTCGGCCCTGGGAGCGGTCCTGGGCAGTGATGGTGGCACTGTCTGCGGTGGTGGTCACGTCGGCCCCTCTCGATGGTCTCCCTGCTGGACAACGGTAGTTGCTTTCGAAAGGTTGCGCCAAACACACGTTCGAGTGAAAAAACGCGAATCGCCTGACTTGATCATGTGTCCGGGTGTATGGCTAACGCGGTACCTGGCAGGCAAAAAGGCTCATTGTTGTACTCTTCACCGCCGAGGTGGCGACCTCGTGGGCGCCGCCCCAGTCTGCCATCCGCCTTCCCGTCAGCCGGGGACCGGTCCCCATCTCTGCGGGAACCCCACGCGGCCTCCGTGCCATGCCCACGGTATCTCCGCATGTGTCGAGGCGATACGGCTGCGCGTCCCGTGTGTCGCTGCTGCGTACGGGGCGGTGGCACATGCCAAGGCGGGTGCGACACGCGAGTACGGCGTGTATGTATGGGCCAATCCCCACATGTAGTGGTTGGATTGCAGCAGCGGCCCAGAAGTTGTGGTCCCCCGGGTCTTCAGGCCCACGGCGATCGCCTATGCTTGGGGCTGCTTCGTGGGGCCCGAGTGGCCTCCTGAGGCTATTGAGTCTGCTGCGAGGAGGGTTGGAGATCCATGCACTGCCCCTTCTGCAGGCACCCCGACAGCCGCGTCGTCGACAGTCGTACGACCGATGACGGCACGTCGATCCGCAGGCGCCGCCAGTGTCCGGACTGCTCCCGTCGTTTCACGACCGTGGAGACGTGCTCGCTGATGGTGGTCAAGCGGTCCGGAGTCACCGAGCCTTTCAGTCGTACCAAGGTCATCAATGGTGTGCGCAAGGCATGCCAGGGACGGCCTGTCACCGAGGACGCGCTCGCTCAACTCGGCCAACGGGTCGAGGAGGCGGTGCGGGCCACCGGGAGCGCCGAGCTGACCACCCACGACGTGGGGCTGGCCATACTCGGCCCGCTTCAGGAGCTCGATCTCGTCGCTTATCTGCGATTCGCCTCTGTCTACCGGGCGTTCGACTCGCTCGAGGACTTCGAGGCCGCGATCGTGGAACTGAGGGAACAGACGGGACGCCCCGCCGCGGACGACGACGACCGCGAGGGCGCTGACGACGGCCAAGGAGCTGTCGCGGGGAGCCAAGAAGACGACGGCGGGCCCGGAGGGACTGTTCAGGTCCCCGAGCCCGCGCGCGCCGCCGACTGACCGGCGGGCCGGACCGGGGTTTCAGGCCTCGGGGCCGGCCGGGTGGCGGCGAACGAAGACCTGTTGCGGGCAGGAGCGAGTGGGATGCCCGCAACACCAGACAGAACACCGTGCCACGGGAACATCGGGGCACTTCAGGGCGTTTTAGCCCGTACAGGGAGGCGGCATGACAGAGACGGCGAGCGGTCCGGCACGGAGTTCCCGTGCCAAGGGCACCAAGGCGGCCAAGGGACTGCGTATCGAGCGCATCCACACCACCCCCGGAGTGCACCCGTACGACGAGGTGGCCTGGGAGCGCCGTGACGTCGTCATGACCAACTGGCGCGACGGCTCGGTCAACTTCGAGCAGCGCGGCGTCGAGTTCCCCGACTTCTGGTCGGTGAACGCGGTCAACATCGTCACCAGCAAGTACTTCCGCGGTGCTGTCGGCACCCCGCAGCGCGAGGTGAGCCTCAAGCAGCTCATCGACCGCATCGTGAAGACGTATCGGAAGGCCGGCGAGGACTACAAGTACTTCGCCTCGCCCGCCGACGCCGAGATCTTCGAGCACGAGCTGGCGTACGCCCTCCTGCACCAGATCTTCAGCTTCAACAGCCCCGTCTGGTTCAACGTCGGTACGCCCCAGCCGCAGCAGGTCTCCGCCTGCTTCATCCTGGCCGTCGACGATTCCATGGAGTCGATCCTCGACTGGTACAAGGAAGAGGGCATGATCTTCAAGGGCGGCTCCGGCGCCGGCCTGAACCTCTCCCGCATCCGCTCCTCCAAGGAGCTGCTCTCCTCGGGCGGCAACGCCTCGGGTCCCGTCTCCTTCATGCGCGGTGCCGACGCCTCCGCGGGAACGATCAAGTCGGGCGGCGCCACGCGCCGCGCGGCCAAGATGGTCATCCTCGACGTCGACCACCCCGACATCGAGGACTTCATCCAGACCAAGGTCAAGGAAGAGGAGAAGATCCGCGCCCTCCGTGACGCGGGCTTCGACATGGACCTGGGCGGCGACGACATCACGTCCGTCCAGTACCAGAACGCCAACAACTCGGTCCGTGTGAACGACACGTTCATGAAGGCGGTCGAGGACGGCGGCAAGTTCGGGCTGACGTCCCGGATGACCGGCGAGGTCATCGAGGAGGTCGACGCCAAGGAGCTCTTCCGCAAGATGGCGGAGGCCGCGTGGGCCTGCGCCGACCCGGGCATCCAGTACGACGACACCATCAACCGCTGGCACACGTGCCCGGAGTCCGGCCGTATCAACGGCTCGAACCCGTGCAGCGAGTACATGCACCTGGACAACACGTCCTGCAACCTCGCCTCGCTGAACCTGATGAAGTTCCTGAAGGACGACAGCAAGGGCAACCAGTCCTTCGACGTCGAGCGCTTCGCGAAGGTCGTCGAGCTCGTCATCACCGCGATGGACATCTCCATCTGCTTCGCGGACTTCCCGACCCAGAAGATCGGCGAGAACACGCGCGCGTTCCGCCAGCTCGGCATCGGCTACGCCAACCTCGGCGCCCTGCTGATGGCGACCGGCCACGCGTACGACTCCGACGGCGGCCGTGCCCTGGCGGGCTCCATCACCTCCCTGATGACCGGTACCTCGTACCGGCGTTCCGCCGAACTCGCCGCGGTCGTGGGCCCGTACGACGGCTACGCGCGCAACGCCCAGCCGCACCTGCGCGTCATGAAGCAGCACTCCGACGCCAACGCCGAGGCCGTCCGCATGGACGACCTGGACACGCCGATCTGGGCCGCCGCCACCGAGGCCTGGCAGGACGTGCTGCGTCTCGGCGAGAAGAACGGTTTCCGTAACTCCCAGGCGTCCGTCATCGCCCCGACCGGCACCATCGGTCTGGCGATGTCCTGCGACACCACCGGCCTTGAGCCCGACCTCGCCCTGGTCAAGTTCAAGAAGCTGGTCGGCGGCGGTTCGATGCAGATCGTCAACGGCACCGTCCCGCAGGCCCTGCGCCGCCTGGGCTACCAGGAGGAGCAGATCGAGGCGATCGTCGCCCACATCGCCGAGAACGGCAATGTGATCGACGCGCCCGGCCTCAAGCACGAGCACTACGAGGTGTTCGACTGCGCCATGGGCGAGCGCTCCATCTCCGCGATGGGCCACGTCCGCATGATGGCCGCGATCCAGCCGTGGATCTCCGGCGCGCTCTCCAAGACGGTCAACCTGCCGGAGACGGCGACCGTCGAGGACGTCGAAGAGGTCTACTTCGAGGCGTGGAAGATGGGCGTCAAGGCGCTCGCCATCTACCGCGACAACTGCAAGGTCGGTCAGCCGCTCTCCGCGAAGACCAAGGAGAAGGAGAAGACCGAGATCACGGAGAAGGCCGAGGCCACCATCCGTGAGACGGTCGAGAAGGTCGTCGAGTACCGCCCGGTCCGCAAGCGTCTCCCGAAGGGCCGCCCCGGTA
This sequence comes from Streptomyces lincolnensis, assembly GCF_001685355.1. GTDB lineage: Bacteria > Actinomycetota > Actinomycetes > Streptomycetales > Streptomycetaceae > Streptomyces > Streptomyces lincolnensis. Next base: position 7,430,344 of record NZ_CP016438.1, read on the forward strand.
TCACCACCTCCTTCACCGTCGGTGGCGCCGAGGGTTACATGACCGCCAACTCCTACCCGGACGACGGTCTCGGCGAGGTCTTCCTGAAGATGTCCAAGCAGGGCTCGACCCTCGCGGGCATGATGGACGCCTTCTCCATCGCGGTCTCCGTGGGCCTCCAGTACGGCGTGCCGCTGGAGACGTACGTCTCGAAGTTCACGAACATGCGCTTCGAGCCGGCCGGCATGACGGACGACCCGGACGTGCGGATGGCGCAGTCGATCGTCGACTACATCTTCCGCCGCCTGGCGCTGGACTTCCTGCCCTTCGAGACGCGCTCCGCTCTTGGCATCCACTCCGCAGAGGAGCGTCAGCGTCACCTGGAGACCGGTTCGTACGAGCCGAGCGACGACGAGGTCGACGTAGAGGGCCTGGCCCAGTCGGCCCCCCGCGCCCAGGAGCTGAAGGCCGTGGCCACGCCCAAGGCCGAGGTCGAGGCGGCCAAGCCCGCGCCCCAGCAGGCGCACACCAGCGCGGAGCTGGTGGAGATGCAGCTCGGCATCCAGGCCGACGCCCCGCTCTGCTTCTCCTGCGGCACCAAGATGCAGCGGGCCGGTTCCTGCTACATCTGCGAGGGCTGCGGCTCGACCAGCGGTTGCAGCTGACACAGGAAGGTGCTCGTGTCCCCGACTGACAGGTAGGACCTGAGGAGGGGCGCCGACGATGTGTCGGCGCCCCTCTTCGTCGTAGAGATGGGCGACGTTGTCGGATGCGGTGGGCGACGGGTTTCCGAAGCCGTCACCCAGTCCGCGGCCTGTGCCTCAGGCCCGGCGCGTCCGGCCCATCGTCACCGTGAAGGTCGCGGGATCGTCCTCGAAGCCCTGGACCCCGGGGTGGAAGTCCCAGGTGCTGCCGTCGCGTACGAACTCGGCGACCGTCGCCGCCGTGGCCCCGAGCACGCCACCGAAGTCGTCCTCGGCCAGGTCCGTGTAGCCCTCGCGGATACGGAGCGAGGGGTTGCCCACGCTGACGAACGTGCGCTCGCCGGGGCGCTGCTGGATGACGACGCCGACGACCACGCGCGCGTAGCGGGGATCGAGCCGCTCGAGCTCGACGGTCAGGACCTCGTCCCAGCCGAAGCCCTTGCCGTCCTTGCTGTCCCGATTGAGGTAGATGGTGCCGTCGGGGGAGCGGCTGTCGAAGTGCACCACATAGGCGGGATCACCATACGGATCGCTCGCCAGGTAGGTCGCGGCCACCACGTCCAGATCGGTCGCCGGCTGCCCCGCCGGACTCGGGTCCCACTTCAGGGCCACTTCGACCTTGCGGATCCCCTTGCTGAGGCCGTTCACCAGAAGACTTCCCTTTCCCCGGAGTAGCCGACCCGAACTACCGGGCAGGCGGAGCCGATTGCCCATCCTGCCACGCGCGCGGGGGAGTTCGCGGAAGAGCTCTCCGCGCGAGAGTGACCGACGCCACGCTCCGTGGCCTTACCATGGCGCGGTGCTGGTCAAGTGGATTCGCTGCACCGTGGTGGACCGCCGCGGTTTCGAGCGGGGGCAGCGAAAATGGGCGGGGCTTCTGGGCGAGCCGGGATTTCGGGGACAGGGCGGTGGCTGGAGCCGGGGACGGCAGGGTGTGGCGCACATCTTCGCCTTCTGGGAGAGCCGCGCCTTCTACGACTCCTTCATGGCGCGTTCCCACGACCGGCTGGCCGCTGCGCAGTCGGGCACCTTCAAGGACATCGAGGTCAAGCTGTTCGACTACCGCTTCGATGTGAAGACCGGCTTCGAGCCGCGCTTCACGGACGCCGACCTGGTGCGTGTCGCCCACTGCCGCGTCCACGAGGAGCGTGCCGAGCACTTCACGCTGATGCAGGAGAAGGTCTGGAACCCGGCGATGGCCGGTTCGCCGGGCATGGTCCGCGGCTTCTTCGGCGAGGCGCCGGGCAGCGAGTTCCTGGTGCTGTCGATGTGGCTCTCGACCGCCGAACACGGAAAGTACCGCACCGAACGTGTGGAGCGCCTCGCCCTGCGTGCCCAGATCGAGGCGGACGTCGCGTCCCTCACGGGCGACATCGTGCAGCTCGAACCGAGCTGGATAGTTTGACTTCCGGACTCGCTGCGGGGGCGTCTCAAGGTGACTCGTGGTGCGTAAAGTGTGTGACCTACGCCGTATGGGGCCCGTACGAGTGCTCGATCAGGCCTCACTCGATCTAGGGTTTTGGCATGGCACGACCACGGCGCATCGTCCTTGTCCGACACGGGGAATCAACGGGCAATGTTGATGACACCGTCTACGAGCGTGAACCCGACCATGCCCTGGCCCTGACGGACCGGGGTTGGCGGCAGGCGGAGGAGACCGGAAAACGGCTGCGCGAGGTCTTCGGCCGCGAACGCGTCAGCGTGTACGTCTCCCCGTACCGACGCACGCACGAGACCCTGCGGGCCTTCCATCTGGACCCGGAGCTCATACGAGTGCGCGAGGAGCCCCGGCTGCGCGAGCAGGACTGGGGAAACTGGCAGGACGGCGACGACGTCCGCCTCCAGAAGGCCTACCGGGACGCCTACGGGCACTTCTTCTACCGCTTCGCCCAGGGTGAGTCCGGTGCCGATGTCTACGACCGGGTGGGCGGCTTCCTGGAGAGCCTCTTCCGCAGCTTCGAGGCCCCCGATCACCCGCCGAACGTGCTGCTGGTCACCCATGGGCTGGCCATGCGGCTGTTCTGCATGCGCTGGTTCCACTGGACCGTCGCGGAGTTCGAGTCGCTCGCGAATCCGGGGAACGCGGAGATGCGCATGCTCGTTCTGGGGGACGACGACAGGTACGCGCTGGACCGGCCCTTCGAACGCTGGCGGGATCCGAAGCCGTACGGGAACACCGGATAGAGTGGCAGCGCGATGACCAGTGACTTCTCTCCCGGCGGACGTCTGGACCGCGCCGTGGCCAGCCTGCGCGGGCTGGCGGTGGGGGACGCGCTGGGCTCCCAGTACTTCGTGCCGGTGAACTACCCACTGCTGAAGCGACGCGAGCTGCCGCCCGGCCCCTGGCAGTGGACCGACGACACGGAGATGGCCTGCTCCGTGGTCGCCGTCCTGGCCGTCCACCACCGCGTCGACCAGGACGCCCTGGCTCGTTCGTTCGCCGATCACCATGACTTCGACCGTGGCTACGGCCCGGCGGTCAACCGCCTGCTACGCCTGATCCGGGAGGGCGGCGACTGGCGCGAGCTCGCCGCCGCGCTCTTCAACGGACAGGGGTCGTGGGGCAACGGCGCCGCGATGCGGATCGCACCCCTCGGCGCCTGGTACGCGGACGACCCGGAGCAGGCGACCCACCAGGCGGAGATCTCGGCGTATCCCACGCATCAGCATCGCGAGGCCGTGGTCGGCGCCATGGCTGTCGCCGCGGCCGCCGCGATCGTCGGCGCGCCCGGCGGCCCACCAAGCGCCGAGGCGCTCCTCGACGGTGTTCTCGCACTGATCCCGAAGAGCGCCGTCGGCGCTGGGCTGAGACGGGCCCGGGACATGCTCGACTACGCCGACGCGGCCACCGTCGCCGCCGTGCTGGGGTGCGGACGCCGTACGACGGCCCACGACACCGTGCCCTTCGCCCTCTGGTCGGCCGCGCGATCCCTGAGCGATTACGAGCAGGCGTTCTGGACGACCGCACAGGTCGGGGGCGACGTGGACACGACGTGCGCCATCGTGGGCGGAGTACTCGCCGCGGGGAAGGCGGGGACGCCGCCGGCCGGATGGGTCGAGCGGGTCGAGACCTTGCCGGAGTGGGTTCCCGCATCTGCCTGATGGCGCCGAGCTCGGGGGCGGCTGAGAATCTGCCGCACCCTTGAGAACTCTCCGTGTGTGATGGGAACTCTGTGTGACCATCCTGGCGTTCTTCTGACATCCGATGGGTGATGCGTCGGACTCACACGGGCGAGTGACACGCGAGAGCGGCTGGAGGTGCGCGCATGCAGGTCGTGGATCTGCTGATCCTGCTGGCTGTGTCGGCCGTGCTGGTGGATGTGCGTGCTGCGCGGATGGCCGCACCGGCGTCCCCTTCGGCTGTCGCCCGGGCGCGGTGCGACCATCCGCAGCTGTGCTCTCTGTGCGGGGGCGGATCAGCCGAGGCCCGGACCCGCTGTGCCGGAGAGAGCCTCCAGGTCGCTCTTGCGGACCCTGATCACCAACCAGGCCGTCACCAGGGCGAGTACGGCCATCGCCGCGGCCGCGACGAAGCCCGTCGAGATGCCCTGGGCGAGGACCTCGTGCCCCCATGGGGCCGGCAACTGCTGCGTCTTGGCGAACTCCGCCTTCTGCTCCGCCGACCCGTCGGCAAGGAGCCGTGGCACCTGTTTCTCCGCCTCGTCCCTGCTGGCCGTGCCGAACACCGTCGTCAGGATGGACAGGCCGAGCGAACCGCCCACCTGCTGTGTGGCGTTGAGCAGTCCGGACGCCGCACCGGCCTCGTGCGGGGCCACTCCGGAGACCGCGGTGAGCGTCAGCGTCACGAAGTTCAGACCCATGCCGAAGCCGAAGATCAGCATCGGACCCAGCACTCCGCCCGCATAGGAGCTGTCGGAGCTGATCAGGCTCTGCCAGGCGAGACCTATCACCGCGAGCGCCGAGCCCACGAGCATGAAGGGCTTCGGCCCGAGAACGGGCAGGAACCGCTGGGACAGACCAGCGCCCAGCGCGATCACCACTGTCACCGGCAGGAACGCGAGACCAGCCTCGATCGGGGTGTACCCCAGCACGTTCTGCACGAAGAGCACGATGTAGAAGAACATGCCGAACATCGCGGCGGCGAGACTCAGCATGATCACGTACGTGCCGGAGCGGTTGCGGTCGGCGAACATCCTGAGCGGAGTGATCGGTTCCTTGGCGCGCGACTCGACGAGAGCGAAGGCCACCAGCAGCACCACGGCGGCACCGAAGGAGCCGATGGTCAGGCTGTCGCGCCACCCCTCGTCCGCGGCGCGGATGAAGCCGTAGACGAGGGAGGCCATGCCCGCGGTCGACGTCAGGGCTCCGGCGATGTCGAAGCGGCCGGAATGCCGTTCGGACTCGTTGATGTACAGCGGTGTGAGAACGGCGATCAGGACACCGATCGGCACGTTGACGAAGAGCACCCATCGCCAGTCGAGCCACTCGGTCAGCATGCCGCCCGCGAGCAGTCCGATGGCGCCGCCGCCCGCGGAGACCGCGGCGAAGACACCGAAGGCCCGGTTCCGTTCGGGCCCCTCGGGGAATGTGGTGGTGATGAGGGCCAGCGACGTCGGCGACGCGATGGCACCTCCCACGCCCTGGAGCACCCGGGCGGCCAGCAACTGCCAGGGTTCCTGCGCCACTCCGCCGAGCAGCGAGGCGAAGGTGAACAGCAGGATGCCGGCCATGAAGACCCGGCGTCGGCCCAGGATGTCGCCGGCCCTGCCGCCGAGGAGAAGCAGCCCGCCGAAGGTGAGTGTGTAGGAGCTGACGACCCAGGTGAGGTCGGTGGTACTGAACTTGAGAGCGTCTTGAATGTGCGGGAGCGCGATGTTCACAATCGTCGCGTCGAGTACCACCATGAGTTGGCAGGCCGCGATGACGGTGAGCGCGATGCCGGGATGTCCCTGCCGGCGGGCCGCACCTGGTTTCCGGTCCGGGATCAACTGAGAGGTTGTCACTATGGGTCCCCCACAACAGCTTTAGTGAACGATCGCGTTCACTGTCGCGTCAACGGTAGTGAGTCCCCGCTAGTGAACGCAAGCGTTCACTTGTGTTGCCGTCGTGTGGCACGTCCCCCATTGCTGTCCCACGGCGCCCCCCATCCCCGGAATCCCCGCTTCCCTGTCTGCTGGAGACGCTCAGATGGTTACCTCGCGCTGGACAACCGCCCCTGCCCGGGCGGCCGCCTCACGCCGGCGTGGCGTCGTACTCGAACGCGCGATCCTTGAGGCCGCGCTGGACCAACTCGGTACGGTCGGTTGGAAGGGCCTCACGATGGAAGGCGTCGCCGCCGGCGCGCAGACGGGCAAGGCCGCGGTGTACCGGCGCTGGCCGTCCAAGGAGGACCTCGTCGCGGACGCGCTCCAGTGCGGACTGCCTCGGCTGGAGGAGGCCCCCGATCTGGGCAGCGTGCGCGAGGACCTGCTGGAGCTGTGCCGGAGGGCTCGGGAGGCGATGTTCTCGCGACCGGGATTCGCCCTTCGGGCGGTCATTCACGAATGCGACCCCGTTCAGGCGGAGCGCTTCCATGGTGTGATCTTCGAGGGGGTCGTGGAACCGGCCATCGGACTGATCCGTGAGATCGTCACCCGCGGTATAGAGCGCTCAGAGGTGCGAGCGGACGCGGCGAACAGCTACGTCTTCGACGCCATCCCGGCCATGATGATGTACCGCTCCAAGGTGTACGCAAGCGAATGGAGCGATCGGGACATCGAAGAGATGATCGACCGGTTGATGGTTCCGCTGCTGCGGCCGGCCACCGACTGACCGAGGCGCGCGGTGCCGGTGGAGCCGTTCGGGAAACCGGGGTGTCGGACGATGATTCGGGCGGCGTAGGCTAAGGGCGCCATGCCGTACGAACCGCCTACTCACACCGTCGAGCGCTCCCTCCGCGCCACGACCGGAGCGAAGATCATTGCCGGTGTCGACGAGGTCGGGCGCGGCGCGTGGGCCGGCCCCGTCACCGTCTGCGCCGCGATCACCGGTCTGCGTCGACCCCCCGACGGGCTCACCGACTCCAAGCTGCTCACCCTGAAGCGACGCACGGAACTCGCCGCGATACTTCAAGGGTGGGTGACGTCGTTCGCCCTCGGGCACGCCTCTCCCGAGGAGATCGACACGATGGGGATGACGGCCGCTCTGCGCACCGCGGCCGTGCGAGCCCTGGAAGCCCTGCCGGTCCGCCCCGACGCGGTGATCCTGGACGGGAAGCACGACTATCTCGGCACGCCCTGGAAGGTGCGCACGGTGATCAAGGGCGACCAGTCGTGCGTGGCCGTGGCGGCGGCCTCCGTGATCGCCAAGGTTCAGCGCGACAAAATGATGGCCGAACTGGGTATCGACCATGCAGACTTCGACTTTGCGGCCAACGCCGGGTATCCGTCGCCCTCGCACAAGGCCGCACTGGAGGAACGGGGCCCCACCCCGTACCACCGGTTGTCGTGGGCGTATCTTGATGGGCTGCCCCAGTGGCGGCACCTCAAGAAGGCCCGCAGCTGGGCGGACGGAAACGTTCCGAAGATCGAGGGGCAGCTCGGCTTCGACTTCTGACGATTCCGCTCGCACTCATGTGCCACCCGCCCACGCGAGCCGCACCAACGTTTGATAAATATCAGCTCATGCCTCTCATTCCCGAGGAGCCTCAGATTCACGAGAGTGCCCAGGGTCCCCGCGCCACGCCGGCCACCGGCCGTACCGCGCCGACCCCTCGTCCTGTACCCGGCCCCCGCCCCGCGGCTCACCCGCGCCCCGGTCGTCCCGGCCCGCTGCGGCCGGCGCCGCCGGTGCAACGTACGCCGCACGATGTGGCGGTGGCCACGCCCGGACCGTCGGTTCCGGTCGCCCCTGTCGCCGCCGCTCCGGCCGCCGCGATCCCGCAGATCCAGTTGATCCCGGCCTCGGCCGAGGGTGCGCTGGACGCTGCCGAAGAAGCCGTCGACCTGCTGTTGGACTCGGGGCGTGCCCCCGGTGACGTGCTGGTGATCACCACCGGCGAGCAGCACCCGTGGGCGGCCCACGAACTGTCCTTCGGAGAAGCCTCCTACTGGGCACAGCACGACTTGGGTGACGACGTCTTCTACGCGGATGCCGCAGTGGCCTCCCGTGCTGCGTCCCGCCCCGTGGTCGTGGTCGCCGTCAACGGTGGCCCCGACGCGGCTGCCGCCGACGCCCTGCCGCTGGCTCGTGCCCGGGCCGGCACGCTGCTGATCGTCTGCGGTAATCCGCAGCAGATCAACGCGGTGCTGGGCACGGGTGTCTGACCCGCGTCCGGTACGTCCGGGGGATACCTGGGGGTGACCAGGGTGCCGTTGCGGCGGCACCTGCACGGCGGACACTTCGGCCTGCGCGGATGCGCCCGACCTGGCTGTCCTCTCCGTAAGGGCTGCGGGGCTTTCGTGTGAGCGGAGGCTGGAGTGGAAGCCGGGCGCGCGTTCCAGAGCCGTCAGAGGCATTCTCGCCGTCGCTCGCCGCCGTGGGGCCTCTCCGGGGAACACAGTGCCTCGTCCATGACCTGGAAGAGCTCACCGGCGTACCCACGGCTCCCAGCGGCATCAGGGCGTAGCGCCGCTTCGGGTCGGCGGGCCGTCGTACGGGCGCGGGGTCCTGGACGCGCATCACGGCGAGTGCGGCTCTCGCGCCACGGCAAGGCCCGTGACGCGCGGGCGACTTCGGCCGGCGTCAGCGGGCCGCGGCGCGGCGCAGGACCTCCGAGGCGGCGCCGCCGGTGCGGGGCAGCGGGGGCGGTGCCTCGGACAGGCCGAACGGTTCCGGCGTGGAATCCGTGTTGGGGCGACGGCCGCCGCGGCCCTCGCCGAGGACCTGCCAGCCGTCGCGGGTCAGGGTGATGTAGGCCCCGCAGCGCAGTCCATGCAGAGTGCAGGCGTCACGCAGCCCCCACATCCACGCACCGTCCTCCTCGGTCCAACGCGCGTCCCCGTCACGGCAGTAGAGCAGTACGGCGGTGCGCACCGGCGTGCGGCGCCGCAGATCGTGCGGGATCACCCGGCGCAGCTGGGCGAGCAGCACGTTGCGGAACATCCAGCCGTCGGCCGGGGCCGGGCGGCGGGTGAACGACGCGCTCGCCCGCAGCCTCTCGTCGGGGTCGAGGACCGCGACGATCGCGGTCGCCGGCTTGGGGCGATGCCGCGTGTGCAGTCCGCTGACGACCTCGCGAGGGTTGCGCAGCAGAGGAATTCCGGCGGCGGCCCACTCCGCAGGTTCGAGCATACGGGCCAGAGGGTTGGCGGATGCGGCGGAGAGGTCGGCGGATGACGACGTCGACGCCACAGAGGACGGAGCGAATCCGAAGGTCACGGTCCTCCCTTCGGCTACGCGCCCACACTGCGGGCGGGGTCTGATTCGGGGGAGCGCGCACCGCAGCAGAGCCCTACCGGACCGCAGGCGAGCCGTGCGGGGAGCGGACCCCAATTCTTCCTGTCGAACTTGGTTGCGGCAACGAGCAATTGGGCCCAGCGAGCCTTATCGGCTGGTTTGCTGCTTATATCCCTACCCGGTAGGTCGACATGCGACGCATGGGACGTTCGAGCGCGGCACGCTCGTGCGCAGAAACCCGGGTCGTCCTCGCGTGGTGCCGACTCAGCCCCGAACCGCGAGGACCAGCGGCAACACCCCCTGCGCGCCGGACCTCAGAAGGAGCCGGGCGGCCACGGCGAGGGTCCAGCCGGTCTCGGTCATGTCGTCGACGAGCAGTACCGGGCCGTCCGCGGCCTTGATGGCGGCCTGGAGCGGGGGTGGGACGGTGATGGCCCCGTTCAGGGCGCGGAGGCGTTGCGCGCTGTTGGAACGGGGCAGGGACAGATCCGCCAGGTCGTCCGTGTACGCCAGGGACCCCAGCAGTGGGAGGCGGCCGATCGTGGAGATCTTGGAGGCGAGTGACTGGATCAGTTGCGGCCTGGTGCGCGAGGCCATGGTCACCACCCCGGCCGGACGTGGCGGTGCGTCCGGCCGGCCCGAGGCCCAGCCGTCCGGCCCCTTGGCCCAGTCGGCCAGTACGGTGACGACCGCGGCGACCACATCATCGGGTGCCGGGCCGTCCGGCGCCCGGGGCGCGAGCAGCGGGCGGAGCCGGTTGCCCCAGCCGATGTCGGATAGCCTGCCCAGTGCCCGGCCCTGAGTGGCCTGCTCGCCGGGCGGGATACGGCCCTTGAGGTTGACACCGATGGCCGGGAGACCGGTCGGCCACATCTTGCGGGTTTCCACGACGACACCGGCACGGGCCAGCGAGCCGCCCGCGGTGTCCAGGGCCGCCGGGGAGACGTCGGCCGTGAAACGAGGGCCGGCGCAGTTGTCGCAGCGACCGCAGGAAGCGGCCTCCTCGTCGTCCAGTTGCCGCCGCAGGAACTCCATGCGGCAGCCGGTCGTCGTGGCGTAGTCGCGCATGGCCTGCTGCTCGGTGGCGCGCTGTTTGGCGACCCAGGCGTAGCGCTCGGTGTCGTACGACCACGGAGCGCCGGTGGCGATCCAGCCCCCCTTGACGCGGTGGACGGCGCCGTCCACGTCCAGGACCTTGAGCATGATCTCCAGTCGGGTGCGGTTCAGCTCCACGAGTGGTTCCAGGGCGGGCAGGGACAGCGGCCGCTCCGCGCGCGCGAGGACGTCCAGGGTGCGGCGGACGGCCTCCTCGGGCGGGAACGCCACGGAGGCGAAGTAGGACCAGATCGCCTCGTCCTCGCGGCCCGGCAGGAGCAGTACCTCGGCGTGCTCCACACCGCGCCCCGCGCGCCCGACCTGCTGGTAGTAGGCGATGGGGGAGGAGGGCGAGCCGAGATGGACGACGAAGCCCAGGTCCGGCTTGTCGAACCCCATGCCGAGCGCGGACGTGGCGACCAGCGCCTTGACCTTGTTGGCGAGCAACGCTTCCTCGGCCTGCTGACGCTCGGCGTTCTCCGTCTTCCCCGTGTACGAGGAGACGGTGTGCCCGCACTGCCGCAGGAAGGCGGTGACCTCTTCGGCGGCGGCCACGGTGAGGGTGTAGATGATCCCGGAGCCCGGCAGATCTCCCAGGTGATCGGCGAGCCACGCCAACCGGTGGGCGGCGTCGGGCAGTTGAAGTACGCCCAGACTCAGGCTCTCGCGGTCCAACGGCCCGCGCAGGACCAGCGCGTCCGAGCCGGTCCCCGTGCCCAGCTGCTCGGCCACGTCCGCGGTGACCCGTGCGTTGGCGGTTGCGGTGGTGGCGAGCACAGGGACGCCCGACGGAAGGTCGGTGAGCATGGTGCGCAGTCGCCGGTAGTCGGGACGGAAGTCATGGCCCCAGTCGGAGATGCAGTGGGCCTCGTCGACGACGAGGAGACCGGTGGCGGCGGACAGTTCCGGCAGGACGTTGTCGCGGAAGTCCGGGTTGTTGAGCCGCTCCGGACTGACCAGCAGGACGTCTACCGTGCCCGCGGCGACCTCGGCCCGGACGGTGTCCCACTCCTCCGTGTTCGAGGAGTTGATGGTTCTGGCGCGGATACCGGCGCGGGCGGCGGCCTCGACCTGGTTGCGCATGAGCGCGAGCAGGGGAGAGACGATCACGGTCGGTCCCGCGCCGCGCTCACGCAGCAGGGCGGTCGCCACGAAGTACACCGCGGACTTGCCCCAGCCCGTGCGCTGCACGACCAGGGCCCGGCGCTTGTCGGCGACCAGCGCCTCGATCGCCCGCCACTGGTCCTCGCGCAGCCGGGCGGAGCCGGTGTCGTCCCCGACGAGCCGGGCGAGGACCGTATCGGCCGCCGCTCGCAATTCCGCGTTGCTCGTGTGCGTCATGCGTCCCATACAACAGGACGCCACTGACAGACGGGCCGGGCGGCCGTCCGAAGAGGTCCGGGCAGCGGGCTGCCGCCTACGCCGCAGCCCAGGGTTGATGTGTCCCTGGTGAGACTTATCCACAGGGGCAAGCGGAGTTTTGCGATCCGCGAGATCGTCTGCGCATGACGAACCACAGCGAAACGACTGGATCAGCCGGGAACGATGACATCGGCGGATGTGAGGGATATCGGACGCGCGGACAGAGCGACCCGGGCAGCGAGCGCTCCCAGGACGCCGAGCACGCCGAGCACGCCGAACATGTCGAGTGCGTCACGTACGACACACACGGAAGCGACCATCAGGTCACCCTGCGAACCCCCGCCGAACTGGCCGATGCCCTGCCCTATCTGCTCGGATACCGCCCGGAGGACAGCATCGTCCTGGTCGCCCTGCACGACCGGGGCGGACGGGGCCGGTTCGGAGGGCGGGCCCGACTCGGCATTCCCACGAACGAGGACGACTGGGAGTCGGCCGCCCGGCAACTGGCGCACGGCCTGATCACGGGCAGCGAGCGCAGGGGCGCCAAGCCCGAGCAGATGGTCGCCTATCTCTGTCAGGAACCGGCGAAGGGCGAGTCGGGACAACAGGTCATGCAGCGGCTGACCCGCCTCGCAGGGTTGCTGCGTACGGAGTGCGGTCGGCTCGACGTGCCGGTGATCGAGGCGCTGTGCATTTCCGGCGGACGCTTCTGGTCGTACTGCTGCCCGAGCGAGGGATGCTGCCCCGTCGAGGGGATTCCGATGGGCCTGCCCGGCACGTCGGTACTGGCCGCCGCGGCGACATACGCCGGGCTTCAGGTGCGCGGCACGCTGCGCGAGTTGCGGGCCCGACTGCTGCCCTGGGAGACCGCCGCGGTGCTGGACCAGGAGATCGTCCTGGACGCGACCAGCATGGTGCAGGTTCCCAGGATGTTCGACGAAGCCGACCGTGTGGCCGTGGCGGAGGAGACGGTCGCACTCGCCGAGCGGGTCATGAAGCGGTTCGCCGAGGCCCCACCCGTATCCGGAGCCCTCCAGGCGGACCTGCGCGACGACGCGCTCCTCGGACACGAAGAAGCGGCCACGCTGATCCTCGGTCTCCAGGACCGTACGACCCGTGACCGCGCGGCCGAGTGGATGGAGGGTGAGGAGGCCGGTCCGGCTCTGCGGCTCTGGCGGGCCCTGGCCCGCCGCTGCGTCGGTCCGTACGGCGAGCATGCCGCGGCGCCGCTCACCCTCGCCGGCTGGGTCGCCTGGTCCACCGGTGACGACATCGAGGCCAGGGAAGCCCTGGCCATGGCCCTGGGCGCCGACCACGGGTATCTCTTCGCCCGTCTCCTGCACCAGGCCTGCAACGAAGGGCTGGACCCGGAGTCCATCCGCCGCTGCCTGCGCACGGAACGCGAGGCGCGGACGGCCCGTGCCCGCGAGGCCGCCGGGGAGTCAACCGCCCCGGAAGTCGAAGAACCGGCACACCCCGAGGTGCCCTCCGGGCGACCGCAGGCGCGTACCCGACGTCGCCGAAGGGACGGAGCGAGCAGTGCCACGCGCCCCAGTACCGCGAAGTCGGGGTCGACGCGTCCCCGGCCGTCGGGGAGCCAGGGCACTGAGCCACGATCGCCGGGGAAGCTCGACACGCGTCGGCGCAGCGCCTGCTCCCAAGAAGTGCGGTCGCCGGACGAGGCCTGCGAGGAACAGCCGTGAGTGACTTTCCTGAGCGCCCACTCCGCAGCGTCGGGAGCCGACAGCGGGCGTCGTGTGCGGACGCCCTCCTCCAGCCACCGGAACGGGGCGAGCAGCCCTGAAGGGAGTGCGGGACATGGCGAGGATCGGTTGGACAGTCACCCTCTGGGCATGTGGCCTGGCCAGGTACGTTCGGAGCGCCCTCAGCCGACTGCTGGGAGCGCACTCTCCGCCATGCCGCCATTCGGTCGGCTTCCGCTGCGATGGGCGTGACCCCGCAGTGGTCCGTCCCGTTCACCTGAGTGGCGGAACGCCTGGACGGGCCGTACCGCCGTACCGCCCTTGTCCCTCAGGAGCCCCGCACCCGGCGTCGCACACGCCCGAGGCGCACAGCGCGCAGAGGAAGCCGCCCCTTGCATCAGCCGACTCCGCCCTCCGCCGCCGACGACGACCGTCCGGTTCTCGGCACGGCCACCTCGCCCTGGAGAGGAGGCGCCAACCCGCCGCGGGAAGGACCCCTCCGCTTACCTCAAGCTCAGGCCGAGCCGCTCAGGAGCCCGGGCGAGCCGACTCCCGAGGCGGATACGCCACTCACCGATCGGTACCAGCTGTCCGCCGGGGAGAGCCGACGCTCGTCCCCATGGGAGAGGACCGCCCGACGCCCGCCCCTCCCCGCCGAGCAGAGCCCATCATCCTCGCCGCCCACCGGTCAGCGCCCCTCCTCGCCTCCTACGGAGCAAAGTCGGCCCTCCCCTTCGGGCCGGTCCTACCCGGACGCGACCCCGGCGGCCCAGGGCCCGGCCGCGTCGGCATCGACGGCGCGTCGCCCCGTACCGACAGCCCCACAAGGACGTCAGGCTGCCCCTTTCCCGGCTCCTCGGGGACCTGCCGACCTGCCTCCCGCCCACACCGCGCTCATCTGCGTCGCGCTCCCCGGCCTCGCCATCTCCACGGACCAGGGGCAGTTGACCGGCCGTGGTCTGGAGGGCTTCTACCGCGCGGGCCGACGTGTGCTCTCGCGCTGCCAGGTCCGGGTCGCCGGGCGCGAACCTCTCGCGGTCCAGGCTCGCAGGACCGCGGCGGACCGGGCACGCTTCGTGGGAACGGTGCGTGCCTCCCCCGGCAACGGTCCGGACCCGGACGTCATGGTCGAGCGCACTCGCCACGCGGACGGCACGGAACGCATCACGCTGCACAGCGCGGCCCTCCGCCCGTTGCGCCTGCCGGTGGAGGTCGCCCTCGGTACCGACCTGGCCGATCTGGGCGCCATCGCGGCCGGCCGCGCGGGCCCCGAGCTGCCTGCCAGCGTCCATGATTCGGGCCTGCGGTGGTCCTCGGCCGGCGGGAGCACGTCGGTCACGGCCGACCCGCCGCCCACGGACGCACTGGCCTCGGCGGGGCTGCTGCGCTGGGAGTTCGACCTGCCCCCGGGTGGCACGGCCAGTGTGGAACTGCGGGTGCAGGTGGACGGAGCGGGACCGGTCAGGGCGGCGGGGCGTGCGGCCACGAGTCCGCTGGCCCCGGCGCGGGCGACGGGCGACCATCCTGGCGTCCGCAGGTTCCTGCACACGAGCGTCGAGGACCTGCACTCCCTGTTGCTGCGCGATCCGGCGTATCCGGCCGACACCCATCTCGCGGCGGGAGTGCCCTGGCGCTGTGGCATGGCGCCGGCCGACGCGCTCACCGCCGCCCGGATGACCCTGCCCTTGGGCACGCGCCTCGCGGCGGGCACGTTGCGCACTCTGGCCCGGACGCAACTCCAGGGCACCGGGCCGCAGTCGGGCATGATCCCCGGCCCACGGCGGGACGCCGGACCGCATCTGCCGCCCAGTTGTACGGGCACGGAGGCGACCCTGCTGTTTCCCACGCTGCTCGCGGAGGCCCGCCGATGGGGCCTTTCACGGCAGGAGACGGAGGAGCTGCTGCCCACCGCCGAGCGCTGTCTGGCCTGGCTGCGGACGACGGTGGCCGACGGGACGTATCTGTGCGATCCGCATCCCGGCGGCCCGGTCCGCTGCGAGACACAGGCCCATGCCCATCGCGCGGCGCTGCTGGGTGCCGACCTGCTCGACGCGTACGGCAGGAAGGGAGGCGCGGAGCTGCGGCAGTGGGCCCAGCAGTTGCGGACCGCGTTCCGCGAGGACTTCTGGGTCGAGGACCGCGGCGGCGGCCGGCCGGCAGCGGCCCGTGCCCCGGACGGCCGCCGGATGCCGCAGCTCGGTGCCGCGGCCGCCCACCTGCTCGACACCGGCCTGCTCGGCGGTGGCGACCTCGCCCCGGGGCTGCTCGACAGGGTGCAGACCGAACAACTCGCCCGACTGCTGGGCAGCCCTGCTCTGGACTCCGGGTGGGGTGTGCGCGGGCTGGGCGTGAAGGAGGCGGGCTACAACCCGTTCGGCCACCGCGCCGGCGCCGTCCGGGTCCAGGAGACGGCGGTCGCCGTGGCGGGGCTGGCCGCGGCCGGCTACGAGAAGGAGGTCGGCTCGCTGCTGCGGGGTGTCCTGGCGGCCGCCGAGGCTTTCGGCCACCGGCTGCCGGAGATGTACGCGGGGGAGCAGCGCACCGACGGGAGTGCTCCCTCTCCGCACCCGGCTGCCTGTCACCCCTCGGCGACGGCGGCCGCCGCCGGGGTGCTGCTGCTGACCACCCTCGCGGGCCTGCGCCCCGACGCCCCCGCGGGTACGGTCACGCTGCGCCCGGTGCGCAGCGCACCGCTCGGCGAGATCGTCCTGACCGGGCTGTGGGTCGGGGGCGCCCCCTTCTCGGTGCGGGTCAGCCGGCTCGGCCTGGCCATGGTCGAGGAAGCGGCGGACGGACTCCAGCTGAGGTCGTGACCTGGTGTGACGCGGCGTCGGACGACGACCGGGGCACGTCCTGGACGTGTGGACCGTCCGCACTGGGACGACCTCTGACGCGGTGGACGAAGGGACTGTTTATCGTCAAGCAGACGACTATGATCGCCGCATGCCCTACGACCCGTCAGCCTTTCCGCCCTTCGCCGTCACCGTGGACCTGGTCGTGCTGACCGTGCGTCGCCATTCCCTGTGCGCGCTGGCGGTGCGCAGGGGTGAACCGCCGTTCCAGGGTCGATGGGCGCTTCCCGGCGGATTCGTACGGGCCGACGAGGATCTGGCGCAGGCGGCGGCGCGTGAGTTGGCGGAGGAGACCGGGCTGCGCGCCCACGACCCGTCCGTCCCCGCCCAGGACAACGGTGCCCATCTGGAACAGCTCGCGACCTACGGCGATCCCAAGCGCGACCCGCGGATGCGTGTCGTCAGCGTCGCGCACCTCGCCCTCGCCCCCGACCTGCCCGCTCCCCGGGCGGGCGGCGACGCCAGCAATGTGCGCTGGGCGCCCGTGGAGGAACTGTTGCAGCAGGGCGGCTACGGCCGTGACGGCGAACCCGTCGCCCCGCTCGCCTTCGACCACGCCCAGATCCTGGCGGACGGCGTGGAACGCGCCCGTTCCAAGATCGAGTACTCGTCCCTGGCCACCGCGTTCTGCCCGCCGGAGTTCACCGTCGGAGAGCTGCGCCGCGTCTACGAGGCGGTCTGGGGCGTCGCTCTGGACCCGCGCAACTTCCACCGCAAGGTGACGGGCACACCGGGCTTTCTGGTCCCCACCGGCGGTACGACCACTCGCCAGGGCGGCCGCCCGGCCCAGCTGTTCCGCGCGGGCGGCGCCACCTTGCTCAACCCTCCGATGCTGCGCCCTGAAGTGTGAACCGAGGCTGAAGGCCTGCCGGAACCGGCCGTGGGCCGACCCCTGTTCCGAACGGCGAACAGAGGTCCGAAGTGGTTCTCGCCGCCTCTGGAGCGGGCCGTGCGATGCCCGGAAAAACGGACATAGCGCGCTATCTTGCTACGGGTGATCCAGGCCTTCGGACTGACCAGCAACTCCCGCAAAGGCGTTCCGCCCGCGGTCGACGACCTCTCCTTCGAAGCGCGCGCAGGCCGTGTCACCGCACTCCTGGGAGCGCAGGGCGCGGGTAAGACGACGGCGCTCAGGTTGATGCTCGAACTGCAACAGGGCCGTGGCGTCACCTACTTCAGAGGTCGGCCCCTGCACCGCATCGCCCACCCCTCACGCGAAGTCGGTGTCCTCCTGGGGGATGTGCCGGGCCATCCCGCCCGTACGGTCCGCGGTCATCTCCGCATGCTCTGTGCCGCAGCGGGAGTCCCGGTCCGGCGGGCCGACGAGGTTCTGGAGGTGGTCGGCCTCGTCAGCCTGCGCGACGAGCGGCTCGGCACCCTCTCGCGCGGCATGGACCGGCGCCTCGGTCTGGCCTGCGCGTTGCTCTCCGACCCGCACACGCTCGTGCTCGACGATCCCGCCGACGAGCTGTCCACACGAGAGTGCCACTGGCTGCACGGCATGCTGCGGGCTCATGCGAGCCAGGGTGGGACGGTCCTGTTCACCACGGCCGATCCCAAGGAGGCCGCACGTGCCGCCGACCGCGTCGTCACCTTGGAGAAGGGTGCGCTGGTCGCGGACCAGGACGTCGCGGACTTCGCCCGGACCAGACTGCGGCCCCGTGTGGCCGTCCGCACCCCTCACGCGGCCCGTCTCGCGGCTCTGCTGGCCAAGGAGGCCCGCGCCTCTCAGCGCTCCGTCGAGGTCGTACGGGAGGGCGGCAACCGCCTGTCCGTGTACGGCAGTACATGTGCCGACGTCGGCGAGACCGCCTTCCGGTACGGCGTCCTCGTCCACCAACTCGCCGACGAGATCGGGGACATGGGTCCGGGAGCGGGAGAGCCTCCCTCGGAGGCTCCAGGCGGGCCCGGCGGGGCACGGGCGGACGCGGGCCCGACGGAACCCACGGGGTCTTCCGTGAGGGGTGCATCCGGTCAGCCCGGCGACAGGGGCGAGGGGGAGCACCAGCCCCGAGTCGTTGCGGGCTCCGCCGACGCTCTCAGGACGGCGGATCCGCTGTCCCCCCTGCCGCCCCCGATCGCCGTCCGCCCGGCGCCCAGCCCGTTGCGTCCGCTGCGCTACGAACTGCGCCGCGCAGCCGGAGTGGGCACCGGGTTCCTCACCGGAGCCGCCGTCCTCGTCACCTCCGCCCTCACCGCCGTACTTCTGGCCCGCGTCGGGCACACCCCACAGCCGCGTCTGCTGGCCGCATGGCCGCGGGAGATGCCGCTGCCACCGGCCGCCCTCGGCGCTGGGCTGCTCGGGGCGCTCGCCTTCGGTGATGAGTTCCGCCACCCCGCCCTGGCCGCGGATCGCGGCACGGTGCCCCGCCGGCTGGGGCTGCTCGCCGCCAAACTCGTCGTCACCGCTGCCACCGCCCTGCTGCTGGCCTTCCTCACCGTGGGCTGCGATGCCGAAGTGCTCTATCTCGTCTACGGTCGGGAACTCGCCGAGGTTCCCGACGACTGGATGTCGCTGAGCGTGAGTTGGCTCGGGCTCATGGTCGGGTGCGCCTGGGCCGGTGTCCTGGCCGCCGGGGTCTTCCGCTCCACCACGGCCGGACTCGCGGTCGTGGTCGCCGTACCGGTCCTCGTCGTGCCCCTCGTACAAAAGGTCTTGGAGGGGGCGTCCGTGCGGACGGCGGCCGCCGGATTTCCCGCGCGGTTGCGCGAGGTGTTCCTGCTTCAGTGGCCCTTCGGTGGAGAGCGCTATCTGTCGGCCGTGGCACGGGTCGTGGCTCAACCCGTGGGTGGAGCGCTGACGTTGTCACTCATGGCGCTGCTCTGCGCGTATGTGCTCACGACCCTGCGCAGCAGGGTCCGGTGACGACCGTCCGCGGTCTCCGGGTGAACCTTTGCGCACAACTCCGCACGGAAAGCCCATTTCTTTCCGATAAGGCGTCAATTGCGACGGGGTGAGCGATCACCCTTTCGTGTGCTTTTCACCAAAGACCTCAAGGGAGTTGGAGACGGCGCCGACAAAGGATCCGTGAGTACCCTTGCGCACACCATGATGACCGCCGCCCGCTCCGCAGACTCCGGTCTCGCCGGCCCGGGCGAACTCGACCGCTACCCCTACGCGGAGGCCCCCGCCGTGGACCGCCTCGGAGCGCCCTCCTGGGACGTCGCGGACCCGGAGCTGGGCCGCGTGGGCCGGCGCGCCGCCGGCAGTCGCGGACGCGGACTGCACGGCCAACTCGTCCAGCAACTGGGGCAGATGATCGTCTCCGGTGACCTGGGCGCCGACCGCCCGCTGGTCCCCGAGGAGATCGGCCAGCGTTTCGAGGTCTCCCGTACCGTCGTCCGCGAGTCGCTCCGCGTCCTGGAGGCCAAGGGCCTGGTCAGCGCCCGCCCGAACGTCGGCACGCGCGTGCGTCCCGTGAGCGACTGGAACCTTCTCGACCCGGACATCATCGAGTGGCGGGCCTACGGGCCGCAGCGCGACGACCAGCGCCGTGAGCTGAGCGAGCTGCGGTGGACGATCGAGCCGCTCGCGGCGCGCCTCGCCGCCGGGCACGGACGTGAGGACGTGCAGCAGCGGCTCGGCGACATGGTCGAGATCATGGGTCACGCCATGGCGCAGGGTGACGCGCTCACCTTCTCCCGGGCGGACGCCGAGTTCCACTCCCTGCTCATCCAGGTCGCGGGCAACCGGATGCTGGAGCACCTGTCCGGGATCGTTTCGGCCGCCCTTCAGGTCTCCGGTAACCCGGTCACCGGCTGTGACCGCCCGACCGAGACGTCGCTGGCGCACCACGGCCGGATCGCCGACGCCCTCGCCGCCGGTGACGGCGCGGCGGCCGAGATGGCCATGCGCCAGCTGCTCACCGTCCATCCCGAGGTGGAGCGCGTGGTGCCCGCGCCGCGCGAGCACTGACCGCGCCCCATGGGCGGCACGGCCGGGTACGCCTCTTCCCTCCTGTGGCATCGCCCGGCCGGCGAACCGCCTCCCGTCGGACCCCGCGGAATCCTCAGGGATGCTGCGGGGTCCGACGGCGCGACAGGGCCGCGCGACTCGTCGAGATGTCCAGGTCGAGGCTCTTGTCGACACCCTCTGCCCGCGTCTGACCGTTTTTGAGTCCTTACGAGGTGTGACTCGGGCCACGCAGATTGGGCGTAACGCTCGTGGGAACCAAGCGATGACCTAAGAGGTGACAGCCGCGGAGGGAATACGGACGCCGTTCAAGGCGCTGTGCATCTTCCCGGCCCCCGCCCGCACCGTCGGCCCATCCCCACGGCCGGTGGTCGGTTCCTGTCCATCCCGGACGGGGCCGGAAGCCGTTTTCCAACGTTCCGAGAGGTTGTTCGTGTCGGCCAGCACATCCCGTACGCTCCCGCCGGAGATCGCCGAGTCCGTCTCTGTCATGGCGCTCATTGAGCGGGGAAAGGCTGAGGGGCAGATCGCCGGCGATGACGTGCGTCGGGCCTTCGAAGCTGACCAGATTCCGGCCACTCAGTGGAAGAACGTACTGCGCAGCCTCAACCAGATCCTCGAGGAAGAGGGTGTGACGCTGATGGTCAGTGCCGCGGAGCCCAAGCGCACCCGAAAGAGCGTCGCAGCGAAGAGTCCGGCCAAGCGCACCGCCACCAAGACGGTCGCGGCGAAGACGGTGACCACCAAGAAGGCCACCGCCACCGCCACCCCGGCGGCGCCCGCAGCCGAAGCCGCCGTCGACGATGAGGCGCCCGTGAAGAAGGCCGCCGCCAAGAAGACGACGACCGCCAAGAAGACGGCCGCGAAGAAGACCGTCGCCAAGAAGACGGCGGCCAAGAAGACGACCGGCGGCAAGGACGACGCCGAGGTCGCCGAGGACGAGGTCATCGAGGACGTCAAGCCCGGCGAAGAGGAAGAGGAGGGGGCTGAGAACAAGGGCTTCGTCCTCTCCGACGACGACGAGGACGACGCGCCCGCCCAGCAGGTCGCCGTGGCCGGCGCCACCGCCGACCCCGTCAAGGACTACCTCAAGCAGATCGGCAAGGTCCCGCTGCTCAATGCCGAGCAGGAGGTCGAACTCGCCAAGCGCATCGAGGCAGGTCTGTTCGCCGAGGACAAGCTGGCCAACGCCGACAAGCTCGCCCCCAAGCTCAAGCGCGAGCTGGAGATCATCGCCGAGGACGGCCGCCGCGCCAAGAACCACCTCCTGGAGGCCAACCTCCGTCTGGTGGTCTCCCTGGCCAAGCGCTACACCGGCCGCGGCATGCTCTTCCTGGACCTCATCCAGGAGGGCAACCTCGGTCTGATCCGCGCGGTCGAGAAGTTCGACTACACCAAGG
The DNA here is from genome assembly GCF_001685355.1 of Streptomyces lincolnensis. Lineage (GTDB taxonomy): Bacteria > Actinomycetota > Actinomycetes > Streptomycetales > Streptomycetaceae > Streptomyces > Streptomyces lincolnensis. Next base: position 7,451,689 of record NZ_CP016438.1, read on the forward strand.
GCTACAAGTTCTCCACGTACGCCACCTGGTGGATCCGTCAGGCGATCACCCGCGCCATGGCCGACCAGGCCCGCACCATCCGTATCCCGGTGCACATGGTCGAGGTCATCAACAAGCTCGCGCGCGTGCAGCGTCAGATGCTCCAGGACCTGGGCCGCGAGCCCACTCCGGAGGAGCTGGCCAAGGAACTCGACATGACCCCGGAGAAGGTCATCGAGGTCCAGAAGTACGGCCGAGAGCCGATCTCGCTGCACACCCCCCTGGGTGAGGACGGCGACAGCGAGTTCGGTGACCTCATCGAGGACTCCGAGGCCGTCGTCCCGGCCGACGCGGTCAGCTTCACGCTCCTCCAGGAGCAGCTGCACTCCGTGCTCGACACCCTGTCCGAGCGTGAGGCGGGCGTCGTCTCCATGCGCTTCGGTCTCACCGACGGTCAGCCGAAGACCCTCGACGAGATCGGCAAGGTGTACGGCGTCACGCGCGAGCGCATTCGCCAGATCGAGTCCAAGACCATGTCGAAGCTGCGCCACCCGTCGCGTTCCCAGGTGCTGCGCGACTACCTCGACTAGGTCGCAGTCGTACGACGTCGAAGGCCCGGATCCCGAGTGGGAGCCGGGCCTTCGTGCTGCGGGTGGCCGCGCTCTGGATGACTCTGGGTGTCCGATCAACACCCTGGAGTGAGGAGCGTGCATGCGTTGTCGCATCGCTCGGGCGCTGGCCCGGCCGCTGGTTCTGGTGGCCGCCGCGACCGCCATACCGCTGGTGTCCGCCGCCCCCGCGGCCGCCGACGGCATCATCGTCGGAGGCTATCCGGTCGACGTGTCCGAGAGTCCGTGGACGGTGGCACTGTCCAGCCGTGACCGGTTCGGGGGTACGCGCGCGGGGCAGTTCTGCGGCGGTGTGGCCGTGGGCCGCGAGACCGTGCTCACCGCGGCGCACTGTCTGGGCGAGGAGGCGCTGGGTGCGCCCCCGGACCGCGTCCGCGACCTCAAGGTCATCGCGGGCCGCACGGATCTTCTCTCCGGTGAGGGCCAGGAGATCGCCGTACGCGAGACCTGGGTGAACCCCGACTACGACGGTGTCAGCAACTCCGGGGACTTCGCCGTGCTCACTCTCTCCGAGCCGTTGCCGCAGGGGTCGGCCGTCGCCATGGCAGGCGTCGGCGATCCGGCGTACGAGCCGGGGACGGCCGCCGTGGTGTACGGGTGGGGGGACATCACGGGTGGCGGCGACTACGCGCGCAGTCTGCGGGCCGCCCGCGTGCACGTGCTGGCCGACGCTCTGTGCGAACGGGCGTACCCGGGGAGCTCCGACGGTACCTACCTTCCCGGCACCATGCTGTGCGCCGGGGAGGAGAGCGGAGGCCGAGACGCCTGTCAGGGAGACAGCGGGGGGCCGCTGGTCGCCCGGGGCAAACTGATCGGGCTGGTGTCCTGGGGGAGCGGCTGCGGCCGTCCGGGCAGCCCTGGTGTCTATACGCGCGTGTCCGACGTCGTACGGGCGCTGGGGTGGGGCGATGCGACCCGGGCGCATGCGGGGCCGTCAGGCGGCTCCTGACGGCCTTCCTGGGCGGTTGCCGACGGTCGCCTGGGGCGCAGTCGCCGGACGCCTCCTGACATACGAGCGCGGGCGGAGCCCCTGAGAACAGGGGCTCCGCCCGTCAACCGGCCTGTGCCGGAGCTGGCTCGTCGTGTATCCGAGGTATCAGCGCTCTTCTTCGACGGCGGCGGGAACGGCCGTCAGCCGCTCCGTCTCGTCCTGTATCTCAGCGGCGATCTTCTTGAGTTCCGGCTCGAACTTGCGCCCGTGGTGGGCGCAGAAGAGCAGTTCTCCGCCGCTCACCAGGACGACGCGCAGGTATGCCTGGGCGCCGCAACGGTCGCAGCGATCGCCGGCCGTCAGCGGGCTCGCGGGGGTCAGAACAGTAGTCACGTCGCCTCTTCTCTAGCTCGACGAGCTGTCGTACCAGGGTCAACATCCAACCAGCCCTAAAACGTTCCCGCTCGGGGCTCTTCCTCAAAAAAATCTTTCGAGGCCGGCTGTCTGCTGCCGGTTGGCGGCGAATGTGCCGTATTGCGTGTCTGTGTGTCTTACGGTTTCGCGCTGTCGGTCATAGGTTCGTCCGGCCGGCTGGGTTGCCGGTTGTTCATGAGGACGTGCCCGGAGCCTAAATGGTTCATGCCTGGAAGGGAACGTGATATGTACTTCACTCCATCGAGGGATCGAACATGTATGCGACTCTGGACTACTGTGAGTTCAGACGAGGGTGGCGTTACAACGGCTCTACCAGGCCTCGGTACCCTCTGAGCGGCGACCGAAGCCGCGCCCTTACCCATCAGGGCGCCACCTGAAATTCAGCGAGGAGCGAACCGCGTGACCGCCGAGACGTCCGTGCCGTCCACAGCGCTGCTGGCAGGAGCAGACCGGGACGGTTCCAACTACACCGCGCGGCACCTGCTCGTCCTTGAGGGGCTCGAAGCCGTGCGCAAGCGCCCGGGCATGTACATCGGGTCGACCGACAGTCGCGGCCTGATGCACTGCCTGTGGGAGATCATCGACAACTCCGTCGACGAGGCCCTGGGCGGATATGGCGACCACATCGAGGTGATCCTGCACGACGACGCCTCGGTCGAGGTCCGCGACAACGGCCGCGGCATCCCGGTCGACGTCGAGCCCAAGACCGGCCTCTCCGGCGTCGAGGTCGTCATGACCAAGCTGCACGCCGGCGGTAAGTTCGGCGGCGGCTCGTACGCGGCCTCCGGCGGTCTGCACGGCGTGGGCGCCTCTGTGGTCAACGCCCTGTCGGCCCGGCTGGACATCGAGGTGGACCGCAACGGCCACACGCACGCGATCAGCTTCCGGCGCGGTGTGCCGGGCGCCTTCGCGGGGAACGGGTCCGACGCCAAGTTCGAGGCCGCCAGCGGTCTGCGCAAGGCCAAGAAGATCCCCAAGACCCGCACCGGCACCCGCGTGCGGTACTGGGCCGACCGCCAGATCTTCCTCAAGGACGCCAAGCTCTCCTTGGAGAACCTCCACCAGCGTGCCCGCCAGACCGCGTTCCTGGTGCCCGGCCTGACCATCGTCGTCCGCGACGAGTACGGCCTCGGCGAGGGCGGAAGCAAGGGAGAGGAGTCCTTCCGCTTCGACGGCGGCATCAGCGAGTTCTGCGAGTACCTGGCCACCGACAAGCCGGTCAACGACGTCCTCCGCTTCTCCGGCCAGGGATCCTTCAAGGAGACCGTCCCGGTCCTGGACGAGCACGGTCAGATGACCCCCACCCAGGTCACCCGCGAGCTCGACGTCGATGTCGCGATGCGGTGGGGCACGGGCTACGACACGACCCTGAAGTCGTTCGTGAACATCATCGCCACCCCCAAGGGCGGCACGCACGTCGCGGGCTTCGAGACGGCCGTGACCAGCACGCTCAACGAGGTCCTGCGCACCAAGAAGCTGCTACGTGTGGCCGAGGGCGACATCGTCAAGGACGACGCGCTCGAAGGCCTCACCGCGGTCGTCACCGTGCGACTGGCCGAGCCGCAGTTCGAGGGGCAGACCAAGGAGGTCCTCGGTACGTCGGCGGCCCGCCGCATCGTGAACACCGTGATCGCCAAGGAGCTCAAGGCGTACCTCACGTCCACGAAGCGGGACGCGGCAGCCCAGGCCCGAGTGATCCTGGAGAAGGCCGTCGCCGCCGCCCGGACCCGGATCGCCGCCCGCCAGCACAAGGACGCGCAGCGCCGGAAGACGGCCCTGGAGTCCTCGTCGCTGCCCGCCAAGCTCGCCGACTGCCGGAGCGACGATGTCGACCGCAGTGAGCTGTTCATCGTCGAGGGGGACTCCGCGCTCGGCACGGCGAAGCTCGCCCGGAACTCCGAGTTCCAGGCACTGCTGCCGATCCGCGGAAAGATTCTCAACGTCCAGAAGTCGTCCGTCACGGACATGCTGAAGAACGTCGAGTGCGGCGCGATCATCCAGGTCATAGGGGCCGGGTCCGGCCGCACGTTCGACATCGACGCGGCTCGCTACGGCAAGATCATCATGATGACCGACGCCGATGTCGACGGCTCCCACATCCGGTGCCTTCTGCTGACGCTGTTCCAGCGCTACATGCGGCCCATGGTCGAGGCCGGCCGTGTGTTCGCCGCGGTGCCTCCGCTGCACCGCATCGAGCTGGTCCAGCCGAAGAAGGGCCAGGACAAGTACGTGTACACGTACTCGGACCGTGAGCTGCGCGAGAAGCTGATGGAGTTCCAGAGCAAGGGAGTCCGGTACAAGGACTCGATCCAGCGGTACAAGGGTCTGGGCGAGATGGACGCCGACCAGCTGGCCGAGACGACGATGGACCCGCGTCACCGGACTCTGCGCCGGATCAACCTCGCCGACCTGGAGTCCGCCGAGCGGGTCTTCGATCTGCTGATGGGCAACGACGTGGCGCCGCGCAAGGAGTTCATCTCCGGTTCGGCGGCGACGCTGGATCGGTCGCGTATCGACGCGTGACACTGCGCTGGGCCGAGGCCGAGGCCGGGGTTCCTCCCGGCCTCGGCCTCTCCAGTTCTCGTCGTCGGCGGCTGCGGGGCCATGTGCGGCTGCGAGGCCATGTCTGGCGTCTGAGGGTCCACCCACGGGTGGAGACCCTCCTGTGTGCGGGTCCACCCATGATCCACCCCTGCTCCGATCTGCTGACCTGCGAGTTTCCGTAGCGTCGAAGGTGTCGGCGGCATCCGCTGCCGGCAGACCCTTCTTCGCCCTCGGAGGCTGTGATGTCGGGGCTCGTCGATGCGTTGTTGATCGTGGCCGTGGCCGTTGTGGTGATTGCCCGCCAGTTCCGCGCAAGCCGGATCGACACCGGGCGGCGCTGGTGGCTGCTGCCCGTGATCCTGGCTGTGGTGGCACTCCGCGAGCCGGGGCTGGTGGACGCCCGGCACCACGTCGCGTCGGTCACCCTGCTCGCCGCGGAACTGCTGACCGGCCTCGCGGTCGGAGCCGGCTGGGGCTGGACGACCCGGATATGGGCGGAATCCGATGGTGCGGTGTGGAGCAAAGGCACCAGGGCGACCGCGATCGTCTGGGCCGTCGGCATCGGACTGCGGGTCGGTCTCTTCGCGCTCGGGGCGGCGCTCGGCGTCCACCAGGACTCCTCCGCCCTGCTGCTCGCCCTGGCGGCCACGCTGCTGGTCCGCTCGGGGATCCTCGTCCGGCGCGCACAGTCCACGGGCCCTGCCGCCGCACGGCCCCCGGCGTACGGTGACCCCAAGTTCCGGTCCGCGGGGAAGGAACGTGTGTGACGGAGAACGCCTGGACACGATGGCCCTCCCGGGAGGCGCTCGGGCGGGCGGAGACCTCGGGCCCCCGACGCCTGCTCGGCCGGGTGGTGCGGGCAGGGGTGCTCGCCATGCTCTTCTACAGCGCGTTCACCAGCAGTCATGTGCGCGGCTGGGGCATGCTCGGGGTGGCGGCCGGCGTCCTCCTCGCCGTGATCGCCGCGTGGGCCCTCTACCGCACCACCTTCGCGCACCGGCTCTGGCCCTCCCTCGCTCTCTTCGGCGTGATCATGGTGATCGCGGCCACCGCTCAGACGGCCGACTTCCGGCTCGGCGCCCTCCTCCTCTGGTGCGGCTGCGCGGTCACCGCCCTGGAGCGGCTGCCCCTCGCCGCCGCCCTGCCGGTGACCGCGCTCGCCCTCGCGCTGTACGCAGCGGTCAACGACGACGTCTGGCTGACCACCGCGGCCACGGCCATAGGGCTCGCCCTTGCCGGGTACGTCCTACGGCTCGACGCCGAGGCCCGCGGCAGCGCCCAGCGGCTGCTCGTCCAGGAGAGGGCCGCGCGGAAGGCCGAGGCGGAGTGGGCGGCCCTCGCGGAACGCGCCCGCATCGCTCGGGAGATCCATGACGTGCTGGCACACAGCCTCTCCGCGCAGCTCGTGCACCTGGAGGCCGCGCGGCTGCTGATAGAGCGGGATGCCGACCGGGACCAGATCCTCGAACGGGTGGTGGCGGCCCGGGGCATGGCCAGTGACGGTCTCGCCGAGACCCGGCAGGCACTGTCGGCGCTGCGTGGGGAACTGACCCCGCTGGAGGACTTCCTGAAGCAGCTGGTCAGCGCGGCCGATGGCGCCGAGGCCACCATTACGGGTGAGCGCAGACCTCTGTCGGTGGAGGCGTCGCAGGCGGTGCGGAGGGTCGCACAGGAAGCTCTGACCAACGTCCGCAAGCACGCGCCCGGGGCCAAGGTGCGGGTGCTGCTGGAGTACGGCGAGAGCCAAGTGAGCCTGGTCGTGCGGGACTCGGGAGGTTCACCGGGCGAACTCGGCGGGTCCGGCGCCGGGTACGGTCTGCTGGGCATGCGGGAGCGTGCGGAGCTGCTGGGCGGCTCGTTGGAGGCCGGGCCGGAGGAGGAGGGGTTCGTGGTGGCGCTGAAGGTGCCCGTATGACGGAAGGGGCGGAGCAGAAGCTCGCTCGGGTGGTGGTGGCGGACGACCAGACCGTGGTCCGCGAGGGCATCGTCATGCTGCTGGGTCTGCTGCCGGGAATCGAGGTCGTGGGATCCGCGGCAGACGGGGACGAGGCCGTGAAGCTCGTCGCCGAACTCGCCCCGGACGTGGTGCTGATGGACCTGCGCATGCCGCGTTGCGACGGAGTGGAGGCGACCCGGCGTATCCGGGCGGAGCATCCCGGGACGCAGGTCGTGGTGCTCACGACCTTCGCGGACGACGAGTCGTTGTTCCCGGCGTTGAGAGCGGGGGCCCGGGGCTATCTCACCAAGGACGCGAGCGGCGAGGAGATCGTGCGGGCGGTCCGGAGCGTGCTGTCGGGGGACGCGGGGCTGTCGCCGAGCATCCAACGGCGCTTGTTGGAGCGTCTGTCGGACGACGAGCCGCAGCCCGCGGCGCCCGACGAGGCGCCGGACGGGCTGACCGCGCGGGAGATCGAGGTGCTGGTGCTGATCGCCGAAGGGCTCAGCAACCAGGAGATCGCTCGCGAGCTGCATGTCTCCACCGCGACCGTGAAGACCCACATCAACAATCTGTTCGCGAAGACGGGACTCAAGGACCGGGCTCAGGCTGTGCGTTACGCATACGCGAAGGGCCTGGTGCGGCCGCCCACGGGCTGAGTCACCTGATGGGGTGAAGAGCACGGAGAAGAAGAGTCGGGGATCTTCCCGTTCTGTCCATCCTTGGGCATGCAGTCAAGCAACGGTCGCCCGCGCGGTGGCGGGGGTGGGGTCGAGCGTTCGTTCGGCAACCACGACGGTCAGGATCCGCCCTTCGCCGACGCGGTCGGAAACACCGGGAACGTGCGCTACGACGATCCCTGGTACGACGCGCTCGCCTCCGGCTGGGGCGAGTCGGACGGCGTGGCCGAGAGCGGGCCCGAGAGTCTGTCGGCACGCCAGGAGCGGGAGTCTCCGGCCGCGGCCGCCGCCGACGTGTACCTGGAGGTGCAGCGCAGCGCCGCGTTCCAGGAGGTGCGCAGCCGGTACCGAAGGTTCGTGATCCCTGCGGGCATCGGGTTCTTCGCCTGGTACCTGGCCTATGTCGTGACCGCCACGACCGCACCCGGTCTGATGGCGCGGCCCGTGGCGGGCGCCGTGAACGTGGCGATGCTGGCGGGCCTCGGACAGTTCCTGACGACCTTCCTGCTCACCTGGGCGTATGCCCGGCACGCGCGGCTGCGCCGGGATCGGGCCGCGCTCGAACTGCGGTGGGACACCCAGGAACTGACGCGTGGCATCCGGGGCGGCACGTCGTGACGGGAAACCATCAGACCCTGGCGTTGATGCTGTTCAGCGCGTTCGTGGCCGTCACGCTGGCCATCACAACGTGGGTGGGCCGGCACCGGCGGGGTTCGGCCGAGGAGTTCTATGCCGGCGGTCGGCTCTTCTCCCCGATGGAGAATGGTTTTGCCATCGCGGGCGACTACATGTCGGCCGCCTCCTTCCTCGGTATCTCCGGCCTCATCGCGCTGTTCGGCTACGACGGGTTGCTGTACTCGGTGGGCTTCCTCGTGGCCTGGCTGGTGGTGCTGTTCCTGGTCGCCGAACTCGTACGCAACTGCGGACGGTTCACGCTCGCCGACGTCGTCGCGGCGCGGATGAGGGAGCGCCCGGTGCGAATCGCGGCGGGAACTTCCTCGGTGGTCGTGTCCGTTCTGTATCTGGTGGCGCAGATGGTGGGGGCGGGCAGCCTGGTCGCGCTGCTGCTGGGAGGCACCAGCGAGGCGGCCCAGTCCTGGACCGTCATCGGGGTCGGTGCGCTCATGGTGATCTATGTGTCGCTGGGAGGGATGCGGGCCACCACCTGGATCCAGATCGTCAAGGCGGTCCTGCTGCTGAGCGGCACCGTCACGCTCACCGTGCTCGTCCTGGTGCGCTTCCACGGCGACTTCGACCAACTGCTGCTCACCGCGGCCGAGCGCAGCGGTCACGGCGAGTCGTTCCTTGCGCCGGGTCTGAAGTACGGCGGGGACTGGACCGCGCGTTTCGACTTCATCAGCCTGGGCCTCGCGCTGGTTCTGGGAACGGCCGGGCTGCCGCACATCCTGTCCCGCTTCTACACGGTTCCCACCGCACGGGCGGCACGGCGTTCGGTCGTCTGGGCGATCGGGCTCATCGGTGGCTTCTACCTGATGACGATCGTCCTCGGGTTCGGCGCGGCGGCCATCGTGGGACCTGACGCCGTACGCGGGTCGAACGCGGCGGGGAACACGGCGGTTCCGCTGCTGGCGCTCGATCTGGGCGGGGGCGCGGACTCCACCGGAGGAACGGTTCTCTTCGCGGTGGTCGCCGCCGTGGCCTTCGCCACGATCCTCGCTGTGGTCGCCGGGATCACGCTCGCCTCCTCGGCGTCCGTGGCCCATGACCTGTACGCCTCGTTGCGCCGTCGGCGTGCCAAGCCGCGCAGCGAGGTGGCGGTGGCGCGCACCGCGGCGGTCGGTATCGGGGTGGTGGCGATCGCCCTGGGCCTCCTGGCCCGGGATCTCAACGTCGCGTTCCTCGTGGGCCTCGCCTTCGCCGTCGCCGCGTCCGCCAATCTGCCGGTGCTGCTCTACTCGCTGTTCTGGCGTGGGTTCACGACACGCGGTGCCGTGTGGTCGGTGTACGGCGGGCTGGTGCCGGCGGTGGTGCTCGTGGCGCTGTCCCCGGTGGTCTCGGGCAGCCCCGAATCGCTGTTTCCCGGGGTCGACTTCCAGTACTTCCCGTTGCAGAACCCCGGGCTCGTGTCGATCCCGCTCGGCTTCGTCGCGGGCTGGCTGGGGACGGTCACCTCGGCGGAACTGCCCGACGAGGCCAAGCACGCGGAGACCGAGGTGCGCTCGCTGACAGGGGCGGGCGCGGTGTGAGGGGCGGCGGCCTCATCGTCGTACGGGACTCGGTGGTGCGGGACGCATGTGGTGGGTGGGAGTGACATCTCCGGGCTTCGCATCCGTATGTAAGGCGGGCACGGTTCCTTCCCCCGCCCCCACGGGCCGTGTCCTCAGGCGCGGGTCGCCCACACGTAACGGTGTTCCGGGCGACCCGCGTCGCCGTACTTGAGGGTCAGTCTGGCCCGTCCCGTGCGTTCCAGGAGTTTCAGATAGCGCTGGGCCGTCTGGCGGCTCACGCCGGTCCGTTCGGCGATCTCCTGGGCCGAGAGGGGGCCCTCGGCGTTCATCAGGGACCGGCGGACGAGCTCCGCGGTGGTGGGGGAGTGCCCTTTGGGCAGTTCGGGCTCCGAGGACGCGGACAGCGCGCCGAAGATGCGGTCCACCTCGGCCTGTTCCGCCTCTCCGCCGTCGTCGATCGTGCGGCGCAGCTGGGCGTAGGCCTCCAGCTTGGCGCGCAGGCCCGCGAAGGCGAAGGGCTTGACCAGGTACTGAACGGCGCCGTGCCGCATCGCCGCCTGAACGGTCGTCACGTCCCGGGCGGCCGTCACCATGATCACGTCGGTTTGGTGGCCGCGGCGGCGCATCTCCTGGACGACCGAGAGGCCCGTCTCGTCGGGCAGATAGTGGTCCATGAGCACCAGGTCCACGTGCGGCAGCGTCGCCAGCCGGTCCAGGGCCTGGGCAGCGTTGTGGGCCTCGCCGGCCACGTGGAAGCCCGGCACCTTCTCGACGTAGGCGGCATTGACCCGGGCGACCCGGATGTCGTCGTCCACGACCAGGACCTCGATCATCACGACTCCTCCTCGGTGGCGGCCCCTGCGGCCTGCGATGCGGTGAGTGCGGGCTCCGGGCCCGGCTCCGCCAGGACGTCGGGCAGGACGACGGTGAACTCCGCGCCTCCGCCGCCCGCCTCGCCGACCGTCGCGCTGCCACCTTGCCGTTCGGCGAGCCTGCGCACCAGGGAGAGTCCGATACCGCGTTCCCGGTGCGCCGGGGGCTTCTTGGTGGACCATCCCTCGGTGAAGATCAACTCCCGGTGCTCGACCGGGATTCCCGGCCCCGTGTCGCGCACTCTGAGCACGGCGGTGCGGCCCTCCGTGCGCAGTTCGACCTCCACGCGCGCGTGCGGCGAGCCGGCGGCCGCGTCCAGCGCGTTGTCGACCAGGTTGCCGAGGATCGTGACGAGCCCGCCGGGATCGACCAGCCGGTCCGGCAGCCGGGTCCGGTCGGAGACCCACAGCGCCACTCCGCGCTCGGCCGCGACGGTCGCCTTGCCGACCAGCAGCGCGGCGATCAGCGGGTCCTCGATCTTCTCGGTGACCTGTTCCGCGGTGGCGCGATGGTCACCGACCACCTCTCCGACGAACTCGACGGCGTCGTCGTACATCTCCAGTTCGAGCAGCCCGAGGAGCGTGTGCATGCGGTTGGCGTGCTCGTGGTCCTGGGCCCGCAGGGCGTCGATCAGGCCGCGCGTGGAGTCGAGCTCCCGGCCCAGCTGTTCCAGTTCGGTGCGGTCGCGAAGGGTGGCGACGGCGCCTCCGTCGTCGGTGGGCATGCGGTTGGCGACCAGCACCCGCTGGCCGCGCACGGTGAGCAGATCGGTGCCCGTCACCCGGCCCGTCAGGACGTCGGCGGTACGGCCCTCGCCGAGCGCCTCCTCAGGAGACCGGCCCACGACCTCGTCGCCGATGCCCAGCAGCCGCTGCGCCTCGTCGTTGAGCAGGCGGACGCGGCCGGCGCGATCCAGGGCCACGACGCCCTCCCGGATGCCGTGCAGCATGGCCTCACGTTCGGCGAGCAGCCCCGAGATGTCCGAGAAGGCCAGGTCACGGGTCTGGCGCTGGACCCGGCGGGAGATGAGCCAGGCGGCCAGCGCGCCTACGGCGAGGGCGCCGCCGGCGTATGCGAACAGTCCGGGGATCGCGTGGATCAGCCGCGCCCGCACGCTGTCGTACGCGATACCGACCGAGACCGCGCCCACGATCTCGCCGTCGCTGTCGCGCAGGGGCACCTTGCCCCGGGCGGTGCGGCCCAGGGTGCCGCTGTCGATCTGCATGACCTCCTTGCCGGCCAGGGCCTGTCCGGGGTCGGTCGAGACGGTCCTGCCGACCTCGCTGCGGGTGGGGTGCGACCAGCGCACGCCCCGCCAGTCCATGACCACGATGTACTCGGCGTGGGTGGCCCTGCGGATCTGCTCGGCCTGCCGCTGGACGGGGCCGTCGGCCAGTGGAGGCGTGTCCTTCACCTCATCGGCCAGCCGAGGCCGGGCCGCGGTGGTCTGCGCGATCGCCAGGGCGCGGCGCATCGCCTGGTCGTCCAGCTGGTCGCTGAGCGGCGCGAGGAACAGCCCGGTCGCGAGCACCGCGACTCCCGCGGCGATCGCCAGCTGCATCAGCAGCACCTGCGAGAACACCCGCCGCGGCAGCCCGAGACGCAGGCGGCGGACGAGGGGAGTGGGGCGGCTCATACCCATGACGGTACGTGGGTGTGCGGGAGCCGCCGCAGGGGGTGTGGTGTGGATCTCTTGATCAATGTCTTGATCAAGAGGTGAGGCCGATCGGTGGACCGCCGAGGCCGCCCGCGCCCGGTGCGGGCGGCTCCGTCAGCTCACCAGTGCCGCGGTCGCCGGCAGCCGGCGTACCGCCACCACGTCCATCCGGGCGGGCGAGCCGAGGACCGACGTCCCGCAGCTCTCCGGGCGGGGCGGCAGACCGGCCTCCTGGGACACCGAGACCCGCCAGCGGCGTCCGTCGACGTGGGCGACGGTCACCTCCCAGAGTGGTGCGGCGCCCTCCGTGCGGACGACGGTGAGGGCCTCCGCGGTGTACTCACGCGCCGCCGTGCGCACGGCCAGCTCGGCCGCCTGACCGGGCCGCTCCCAGGCGGAGTTGCCGCGGCACCCCTCGACCACGATGCGTCCCTCCTGGACGCTGTGCAGGACTTGCTTGACGGCATGTGCCTCGGCCCGGCCGTAGGCGTATCCGTACGGCAGTACGAGCAAGGTCGGCGAGAAGCGGTGACCACCCAGATGGGTGACCTCCCAAACGCCCTCGACGCCGGAGGCGGCCAGCTCGGCGGCGAGAGGGCGGCCCAGGAGGGCGCAGCAGCGGTCGCGCTTGCCGTTGGTGCACACCAGCGCGAGCGGAGAGCCGGTGTGGGGCTGCCCGTCGAGCGCCGCGTCGAAGCTGTGGTGGTCACCCCGGCCGAGCGCGGCGAAGTCGACGTCGAGGAGCCGGTGCGGGTCGCGGGTGGTGGCGGTCCGCAGCCACACGTTCCCCGGCACTGTGTGGGCCGCGTACACCTTCCGGGCCTCCGGGGTGCCGCTGTCGGCGTGACGCCCGGGACGGCGGATGAGTGCCACGCGGACGCCCGTGCCCATCGTGGCCGCTTCCAGGGCGCGGCCCAGCACGGGGTCCAGGTGGCTCGAAGTGAGCGCCTTGGCACCCCAGGGACCGGGCTGCTCCAGGAGCAGCCAGGTCGTCGCCGCAGCCGCGGTCCCGGAAATGGGCTCGTCGAGGTCCCGGGAGACTGTTGAGCACATACTCACAGAGGTGAGCCTAACCTGACTTGAGCCAGGGCGACTTCCGGAGAGCCAGGTGTCCTACTCGGGCAGTGGCTGGGGCGGCCGCGGACCCACGTAGTGACCGCTCGGGCGCATCCGGAGCGGGCGCTCGCCGTACTCCTCCAGGGCGTGGGCGATCCAGCCCGCCGTACGGGCCACGGCGAAGATCGTCTCACCCGCCGTGGCGGGCATGCCGGAGGAGGCCGTGAGCACGGCGAGCGCCAGGTCGACGTTGGCGTGGAGGGGGGCGTGGCGCGCGGTGGTCGCGACGATGTCGCGGGCCGCCAGGAGGGCGGGCTCGGCGCGCGGGATCTCCTCCAGCAGGGCGAACAGGGCACGCGCGCGTGGGTCCTCGCCGGGGTACAGCCGGTGTCCCAGTCCGGGAATGCGCCGCCCGGCCCGCAGCTCGTCCGCGATCACGGGGGCCGCGTCGCCCTGGTCCAGTACGTCGAGCAGGAGCTTGTGGGCCAGGCCGCTGGCGGCCCCGTGCAGGGGACCCTCCAGCACACCGAGCCCGGTGGAGACGGCCGCGTAGGCGTGCGCACGGGCCGAGGCGGCGACGCGCACGGCGAGCGTGGAGGCCGCCAGGTCATGGTCGACGAGTAGGGCGAGCGCCGTGTCCAGGGCGCGCAGGGACGCGTCGTCGGCGTGCCGGCCGCTGAGCCTGGTCCACAACCGATGGGCCAGCGGGCCGCCCTCACGGTGGTCGTGCCGCACGGGCGGGAGAGCGGCGACCAGGGTGGGGATGAGGACGCGCGCCGTGCCGAGCACGGCCTCCTCCGACAGGTCGAAGCGGAGCGGGTCCGCGACCGCGGCGGCGATCGCCGCGACCCGCAACCGGTCGGTGGGCGCGGTGTGTTCGGGCAGTGCGTCGACGGCCCGGCGGGCGACGGTGACGGCGGCATCGGATGCCGTGAACGTGGCGCCAGGGCGCATCCGGCCCGTCCACAGCCACTCGGCGACCTCTTCGTAGGAGTGCCGTGCGGCCAGCTCGGTCGCGTCGACGCCCCGGAAGTAGTACCGGTCGGTGTCGATGAGGGTGAGGCGGGTTCGTACGGCGGGCTCGCCGCCGGTTCCTGAACTCCCGCCGCTCTCACGCCTGTTGCGCCGGGCGAGCGCCTCCACCTCCTTGGTGTCGAAGGTGCTGCCCCTGCCGCCGGACACGCGACGGCTGGAGAGCTGGCCGCGGCTCACGTAGGCGTACACGGTCTCGGGTTTCACGCCCAGCAGTTCGGCGGCCTCCTTGGTGGTCAGCCGCTGTTCGGCGAGGTCGGGGCGGGGTTCGTGATCGCGCATAAGAGGTCACCGTATCCGCAGCTCGTCATGTTGATTAGCGTGTATTGATTAATCAATATTGACAGTGATCTAGTCAACCATGGACAGTCGAATCAAGTTCAAGGGGAAAGTCCAGGGAGAATCATGTCTGCCAACAGGTCCGTCAGCAGGTCCGTCAGCAGGACGGCAGGTGCCCTCGTCGAGGTGCCGCGAGGGCTCGCGGGGGTCGTCGTCACCGACACCGAGATCGGGGACGTGCGAGGAGTCGAGGGGTTCTACCACTACCGCCAGTACTCGGCCGTCGACCTCGCCCGGACGCGAGGGTTCGAGGACGTCTGGCATCTGCTCGTCCACGGTGAGCTGCCGGACGCCGAACGTGCCGCCGCCTTCGCCGCCGAGACCGCCGCGCTGCGTCGGCTGCCCATCGAAGTGTCGGCCGCCCTGCCCGCCATCGCCAGGGCGGGTGCGGGCTCCGGGCCGCTTGCGGGGATGCGTACGGCGTTGTCGCTGCTGGGTGCGGCGAAGGGATTCCGTCCTGTCTACGACCTCGATGCGGACCGGCGGCGCCAGGACGCGCTGGTCGCCGCCGCGGCCGTACCGACGCTCCTGACGGCGCTGCATCGGCTGGGCCAGGGGCTGGAGCCTGTGGAGCCGCGGGAGGATCTGTCGTACGCCGCGAATTACCTGTACATGCTCACGGGGGCAGAACCCGATGCGCAGCGGGCTCGGGCCATCGAGCAATACTTGATCTCAACTATTGATCACGGATTCAATGCATCAACCTTTGCGGCGCGGGTCATCACGTCGACGGGGGCGGATGTGGCGGCCTGTCTCGTCGGGGCGGTGGGGGCCTTGTCCGGGCCGTTGCACGGTGGTGCTCCCAGTCGGGCGCTGGACACCCTGGACGCGATCGGCACGCCCGATCGCATCGACTCCTGGATTCGTGAGCGGGTGCTGGCCGGTGAGCGCATCATGGGTTTCGGTCACGCGATCTACCGGACCGAGGATCCCCGCTCCCGGATGCTGCGGGAGATCGCCGAGCGTTTCGGTGGTCCGCGCGTCGCCTTCGCCGTCGAGGTCGAGCGCCGCGTCGAGCGCATCCTCGCCGAGCTGAAGCCCGGTCGGGAGCTCCACGCCAACGTCGAGTTCTACGCCGGCGTCGTCATGGAGCTCTGCGGGCTGCCCCGCGAGATGTTCACCCCGACGTTCGCCGCGGGGCGGGTGGTGGGCTGGAGCGCCAACATCCTGGAACAGGCGGCGGACCCGAAGATCATCAGGCCGGTGGCTCGGTATGTGGGGCCGGGGGCGCCGGTGGCGGTGCCGGAGCTTGCCTGAGGGCTTGGACGCACATGCCTGTCGCGTCCGCTTCCGACATGCAAGGGCTCGGCACCGCCTGGTACCGAGCCCGGGATGGTGCGTGTCAGCGGACGACGTGATCAGGCATCGGGGATGTCCTTCTTCGCCTCGATCAGGGTCTCCCGGCTGATGACGACGATGCGCTCGTAGTCGGCGCGGGAAGCGTCGGCGGGCAGTTGCCCGTCGAGTGCTTCCGTGGCTTCCGTGCCGATGATGGCGAAGTTGCCATCGCTGAGTTCGAAGATGTCCGGGCAGGTTCCTGCGTTCACGCTCGGCGATGACCGGCGTTGCCGGGGCGCCTTGCCGAGCCGCCGTACGATTTCCACTTCCACCTGCTGTTGGCCTCCCCTGTTTGCGGGCTTGAGTGCTGCCCTGGAACCGTCGACCTGTGAGTCCCCTGCGCGGAGCAGGGAAACGGGTGTGCGAGAGCTTCCGGCGCCAAGAGGAATGTCGGTCTTGGCGTGAATCAGGGTTTCACGTGTGACTACGACGATGCGGTCGTCCTTGGTTAGGGGCGTACCGGTCGGAAGGTGTGCATCCAACCCGTTCGTGGCGTCGGTTCCGATAACGGCGAAGTTACCATCAGCCAACTCGAAGATATCTGGGCAATTCTGTCCGGACACGCTTCCGCGAGCTCTCGGAGAAGTGCCGAGCCGACGGACGATCTGAATCACTGTTCAAGTTCCCCTTGGTCTCAAGGTCTGGGCGCCTGCGCGCTGCGCGGTGCGATGCGACCCTGTGGGGCTGCTACCTCGACGACCGGGCGGCATGGAGCGACGGTTCAACGGGGGTCGACCCTTAACGCGATCGCGGAGCAGTCAACCCTGTTGGCATCAGGGGAAACGCGTGAATTTGCCAGTTCGTTATCGCCCGACGGTGTGATGCACTCGGAATGGCACATCGGTGGACGAAACTTCACGTCGGACGGCGATGCGGAGTCGGTGCTAGTCGGCTGGGGGCTCGCCCACGACCCACCACTCGTCGCTGTCTGCTTCCTCGAGTTGACGCAGCAGGTCGTCAACCAATCGTCCGAGTTCCGCCTCTTCGGATGTATCGATCAACGTGGCCCGATGAGGGCGAGTGACCCGCCAGTACTCCCTGAAGATGGGATTCTGCAGGATGCCTCGGGCAAATCCGAAGAATTCCTCGCGGCTGATGTTGCCGATGCGGTAGTAGCAGAGGGCATTGGTGTAGAGGGCGTTGGCGAACAGGTACTGGCGCTGCTTCTTGGCGGAGACGGCCTCCTCGTAGGTGTCCAGCACCTCGGCGAGTTCGGGGTCGTCCATGGCCTTGCTCAGCAGCTCCCAGTGCAGGCGCTGCTGCTGGGCGATGTTGGTTTCGCGCTGAGCCTGTGCGGCCTGCTCCAGGTGTTCCACGCGCACGCGCAGTGAGTCGATGGCCTGACGCTGTGCGGTCAGGAGCGCGAGGGCTCCGGTCGCCAGGCCAAGGCCTGCCGCTGTGATCGCCCCCCATCCCCGTGTTGCACGTTTCTGTGTGGCCATGTCAACCCCCGAATCAGGCGGCCGTCCGCCGGTCGTCGGGGTGCGGGTCGACTGTAGGGGACCGGCGAGCGGTGGGCGGCGCTTGCCGTCTCCCAGGGTGCCGAGCGGCTCTGATCGGCGGGGGAGGCGGAGAGGAGGCGCACGGAGGGATGTGAGGGTCGCACGGACCGGCGCCTTGACCAACGTCTGCCCCGCAAGTGTTGCTAACAATCGTTCACTCGGCGGGGATTCTTCCGGCTCGTATCCTGGGTGCGCATTCAATCCTCGTACGTGCGCAAGGCGACGGACCGGCGCACGCGGTGGCGTGAGAGAGGGAGCGCGTTGAGTCGGAGTCGGCAGCAGATCCCGGTGGTCGTCCTGGCCGGATTCCTGGGTTCCGGTAAGACCACGCTTCTGAACCATCTCCTCCATCGCAGCGGCGGCAGCCGTATCGGCGCCATCGTCAACGACTTCGGTGCCATCGAGATCGACGCGATGGCGGTCGCCGGCGCGCTCGGCGACTCCACCGTCTCCCTCGGCAACGGGTGCCTGTGCTGTGCGGTGGACACGAGTGAACTCGACGTCTATCTGGAGCGGCTGGCCCGCCCCGACACCGGCATCGACGTCATCGTCATCGAGGCCAGCGGTCTCGCCGAGCCCGAGGAACTGGTGCGCATGCTGCTCGCCAGTGACCATCCGGGTGTGGTGTACGGCGGACTGATCGAGGTCGTCGACGCCGCCGAGTTCGACGCGACCCGCGCGATGCATCCCGAGATCGACCGGCATCTCGCCCTCGCCGACCTCGTGGTGGTCAACAAGCTCGACCGTTCGGGCGACGGCGGACGTGTGCTCGGGCAGGTCGGTGAACTCGTCGACCGGGCCGCCGTCGTCCCCGCCACCTACGGCCGCATCGACCCCGAGTTCCTCTTCGACTGCCGCCCGAGCGAGGAGCGCATCGGGCAGTTGTCCTTCGACGACCTGCACGAGTCACAGCCACAGCCACACGACGCGCACGAGTCACACGATCATGACCGGCGCGACCACCACTCCGGTCACCTGCACACCGCCTACGACTCCCTCTCCTTCACCTCCGAAGTCCCCCTCGACCCGCGTCGGTTGATGGGGTTCCTCGACAGCAGGCCCGAGGGGCTCTACCGCATCAAGGGGTACGTCGACTTCGGGGCGCACGATCCGCGGAACCGGTACGCCGTCCACGCCGTCGGCCGGTTCCTCCGGTTCTACCCGGAGCCCTGGACGGCCGCCGACGCCCGCCTCACCCAGCTCGTGCTCATCGGCTCCGGCATCGACGCGCCCGCGCTCGGCAAGGAGCTGGAGGCGTGCAAGAGCGACGCCCCGCACACCGCCGACGAGCACGGTATGTGGGGCGTCCTGAGGTACGTACAGGATCCCGGCGAGGGGGACCCGGAGGCTTAGACCGGTCCCGCCACCACCGACACCGTCTTCGCCAGGGACACGCCCGAGCCGTCGCGGCGCGGGTCCATCTCCGGGAGGTCGGCCGGGGTGCCGGTCTTCTGGGCCGCGCGCGCGGGGACGGGGCCCGCCCAGGCCAGGGAGAGACAGTCCTCGCCCTTCAGGAAGCGCTGGCACCGTACGCCGCCTGTGGCGCGGCCCTTGCGCGGGTACTGGTCGAACGGGGTCAGCTTGGCCGTCGTCTGGACGGAGTCGTCGAGGGTGCCGCGCGAGCCCGCGACCGTGAAGACGACCGCGTCCACCGCCGGATCCACCGCGGTGAAGGAGATGACCTTCGCGCCGTCGGTGAGCTTGATACCGGCCACGCCACCGGCCGGACGGCCCTGGGGCCTGACCTGGGACGCCTGGAAGCGCAGCAGTTGGGCGTCGTCCGTGATGAAGACCAGGTCCTCCTCGCCGGTGCGCAGCTCGACGGCGCCGACGATGCGGTCACCCTCCTTGAGGGTGATGACCTCCAGCTCCTCCTTGTTGGACGGGTAGTCGGGGACGACCCGCTTGACGATGCCCTGCTCGGTGCCGAGCGCGAGGCCCGGGGAGGACTCGTCGAGCGTGGTCAGACACGCCACCGTCTCCTCGCCCTCCAGGGAGACGAACTCCGACACCGGGGCACCACCGGACAGGTTCGGCGCGGCCGTCGTCTCCGGGAGCTGGGGCAGGTCCACGACGTTCACCCGGAGCAGGCGTCCCAGGGACGTCACCACGCCGATCTCGCCGCGTGCCGTGGCCGGTACCGCCGAGACGATCACGTCGTGCTTGGCACGCTTGCCGTCGCTGTCCTCCGGGAACGGCTCGCCGTTCGCCGTACGGGCCAGCAGGCCCGTCGAGGACAGCAGGACCCGGCACGGGTCGTCCGCCACCTGGAGGGGGACGGCCGCGGTCGGCAGGCCCGCCGCGTCCAGCAGGACCGTACGCCGCGGGGCGCCGAACTTCTTGGCCACCGCGGCCAGTTCGGCGGAGACCAGCTTGCGCAGCTCGGTGTCCGAGTCGAGGATCCGGGTCAGCTCGGCGATCTCCGCGTTGAGCCTGTCCTTCTCCGACTCCAGCTCGATGCGGTCGAACCTGGTGAGGCGCCGCAGGGGCGTGTCCAGGATGTACTGCGTCTGGATGTCGCTCAGCGAGAAGCGCTCGATCAGGCGCTCCTTGGCCTGCGCGGAGTTGTCGCTGGAGCGGATCAGACGGATGACCTCGTCGATGTCGACCAGGGCGGTGAGCAGACCCTCGACCAGGTGCAGCCGGTCGCGCTTCTTGCCGCGGCGGAACTCGCTGCGGCGCCGCACGACCTCGAAGCGGTGGTCGAGATAGACCTCCAGGAGCTCCTTGAGGCCGAGGGTGAGGGGCTGACCGTCCACCAGCGCGACGTTGTTGACGCCGAAGGACTCCTCCATCGGGGTCAGCTTGTAGAGCTGCTCCAGGACGGCCTCGGGTACGAAGCCGTTCTTGATCTCGATGACCAGGCGCAGGCCGTGCGCCCGGTCGGTGAGGTCCTTGACGTCCGCGATGCCCTGGAGCTTCTTCGAGCCGACCAGGTCCTTGATCTTGGCGATCACCTTCTCCGGGCCGACCGTGAAGGGCAGTTCGGTGACGACCAGGCCCTTGCGGCGCGCGCTGACGTTCTCCACCGACACCGTGGCGCGGATCTTGAAGGTGCCGCGGCCCGTCTCGTAGGCGTCCCGGATGCCGGTGAGGCCGACGATACGGCCGCCGGTGGGCAGGTCGGGGCCCGGGATGTGCTTCATCAGGGCGTCCAGATCCGCGTTCGGGTAGCGGATCAGATGGCGGGCGGCCGCGATGACCTCGGAGAGGTTGTGCGGCGGCATGTTGGTGGCCATGCCGACCGCGATGCCGGAGGCGCCGTTCACCAGCAGGTTCGGGAAGGCGGCGGGCAGCGCGCCCGGCTCCTGCTCCTGGCCGTCGTAGTTGGGCGCGAAGTCGACCGTGTCCTCGTCGATGGACTCCGTCATCAGGCTCGCGGCCTCGGCGGCGCGGCACTCGGTGTACCGCATGGCGGCCGGCGGGTCGTCGTTGCCCAGGGAGCCGAAGTTGCCGTGGCCGTCGACCAGCGGGACGCGCATCGAGAACGGCTGGGCCATGCGCACCAGGGCGTCGTAGATCGACGCGTCGCCGTGCGGGTGCAACTTACCCATGACCTCGCCGACGACACGGGCGCACTTCACATAGCCGCGGTCGGGGCGCAGGCCCATCTCGTTCATCTGGTAGACGATGCGGCGGTGCACCGGCTTGAGACCGTCGCGGGCGTCCGGCAGGGCGCGGGAGTAGATGACCGAGTACGCGTACTCGAGGTACGAACCCTTCATCTCGTCCACGACGTCGATGTCGAGGATCCGCTCCTCGTACGAGTCGTCGGGCGGCGGGGTCTTCGTGCTGCGGCGGGCCATCGCTGCCGGCTCCTCTTTTCTGGTCGCTCGCCTACGGGTCGCTCACGTCGGCCCTTTGGCTCACTCTTGCTGAAGCGTGAACGGGATCTGACGCGGACCATTGTGGACCGCGGCACTGACAGTCCGGGCCAGGACCCGGCTGAGCCGCCCGGCCCGGCGCGGCACAGTGCCTCCCTCACGATTGCCCGCAGGCTACGCGATCCGCTGTGGGCGTACGTGCTCCGGGAACTTCGCCGAGCCTCCGCACGCTTGCATACAGTGGCAGGACCGGCAGGAAAACCGCGGTTTCGACGACCGCGTCAGCCATTGAAGGGACGTACATGCCCATGGGTCACACGGCCACAGACCAGGCAGGCACCGGGGGCCTGACAGCGACCGAGCACCGCCTGGCCAACGGGCTGCGGGTGGTGCTCTCCGAGGACCACCTGACCCCGGTCGCGGCGGTGTGCCTCTGGTACGACGTCGGCTCGCGCCACGAGGTCAAGGGACGTACCGGCCTGGCTCACCTTTTCGAGCACCTGATGTTCCAGGGCTCCGGACAGGTCAAGGGCAACGGCCACTTCGAGCTCGTCCAGGGCGCCGGCGGCTCGCTCAACGGCACCACCAGCTTCGAGCGCACCAACTACTTCGAGACCATGCCCACCCACCAGCTGGAGCTCGCCCTCTGGCTGGAGGCCGACCGCATGGGCTCCCTGCTCGCCGCCCTGGACGACGAGTCGATGGAGAACCAGCGGGACGTCGTCAAGAACGAGCGCCGGCAGCGCTACGACAACGTCCCCTACGGCACCGCGTTCGAGAAGCTCACCGCCCTCGCCTACCCGGAGGGCCACCCCTACCACCACACCCCGATCGGTTCGATGGCCGACCTGGACGCGGCCACCCTGGAGGACGCGCGCGCGTTCTTCCGCACGTACTACGCGCCCAACAACGCCGTGCTGTCGGTCGTCGGCGACATCGACCCGGAGCAGACGCTCGCCTGGGTCGAGAAGTACTTCGGTTCCATCACCTCCCACGACGGCAAGCCCGCGCCGCGTGACGGCTCGCTGCCCGAGGTCATCGGGGAGCAGCTCCGCGAGGTCGTGGAGGAAGAGGTCCCCGCGCGCGCGTTGATGGCTGCCTACCGGCTGCCGCACGACGGTACGCGCGCGTGCGACGCGGCCGATCTGGCGCTCACCATCCTCGGCGGCGGCGAGTCCTCCCGCATCTACAACCGGCTGGTCCGCCGCGACCGTACGGCGGTCGCGGCCGGGTTCGGTCTGCTGCGGCTGGCCGGGGCGCCCTCCCTGGGCTGGCTGGACGTGAAGACGTCCGGCGACGTCGAGGTGCCGGTCATCGAGGCCGCGATCGACGAGGAACTCGCCCGGTTCGCCGCCGAAGGCCCCACGGCCGAGGAGATGGAGCGCGCCCAGGCCCAGTTGGAGCGCGAGTGGCTGGACCGGCTCGGCACGGTCGCGGGCCGAGCCGACGAACTGTGCCGCTACGCAGTGCTGTTCGGCGACCCGCAGCTCGCCCTCACCGCCGTCGGGCGCGTCCTGGACGTGACGGCCGAGGAGGTCCAGGAGGTCGCCAAGGCCCGCCTGCGCCCCGACAACCGCGGGGTCCTCGTCTACGAGCCGACCGCCCCGACCGAGATCGCCCAGAGCGCCGAGGACGCCGAGGGCGCCGACGACCCGGAATCCGCGGCGACCGTGGAAGCCACCGACGAGAACGAGGAGGCGGCCAAGTGACCGAGCTCGCCACGATGGACTTCCACCCCCAGCCGCAGGCGGGCGAGCCCAAGGTCTGGGCCTTCCCCGCCCCCGAGCGCGGGACGCTCGGCAACGGCCTGACGGTCCTGCGCTGCCACCGCCCCGGCCAGCAGGTCGTCGCCGTCGAGGTGCTCCTGGACGCCCCCCTGGAGGCCGAACCGGCCGGCCTGGACGGCGTCGCCACGATCATGGCGCGCGCCTTCTCCGAGGGCACCGACAAGCACGACGCCGAGGAGTTCGCCGCCGAGCTGGAGCGCTGCGGTGCCACCCTCGACGCGCACGCCGACCACCCCGGTGTCCGGCTGAGCCTCGAAGTGCCCGTGTCGCGGCTGACCAAGGGCCTCGGTCTGCTCGCCGACGCCCTCAGGGCGCCCGCGTTCGCCGACAGCGAGGTCGAGCGGCTGGTCCGCAACCGCCTCGACGAGATCCCGCACGAGCTGGCCAACCCGGGCCGCCGCGCGGCCAAGGAGCTCTCCAGGGAGCTGTTCCCGGCGACCTCGCGCATGTCCCGGCCGCGCCAGGGCACCGAGGAGACGGTCACGGCCATCGACTCCACGGCCGTCCGCGGCTTCTACGACAAGCACGTCCGCCCGGCCACCGCCACCGTCGTCGTGGTCGGCGACCTCACCGGCATCGACCTCGACGCGCTGCTCGGTGAGACCCTCGGCGCCTGGACCGGCTCCTCGGCCCAGCCGCGGCCCGTGCCGCCGGTGACCGCCGACGACACCGGCCGGGTCGTCATCGTGGACCGTCCCGGAGCCGTCCAGACGCAGCTGCTGATCGGCCGTATCGGCCCGGACCGGCACGCGCGCGTGTGGCCCGCGCAGGTGCTCGGCACGTACTGCCTGGGCGGCACCCTGACCTCCCGCCTGGACCGCGTCCTGCGCGAGGAGAAGGGCTACACCTACGGCGTGCGGGCGTTCGGGCAGGTCCTGCGCTCGGCACCGGACGGCTCGGGTGCCGCGATGCTCGCCATCAGCGGCTCCGTCGACACCCCGAACACCGGCCCGGCCCTCGACGACCTGTGGACCGTGCTGCGCACGCTCGCGGCTCAGGGGCTGACCGACGCCGAGCGCGACGTCGCCGTGCAGAACCTGGTCGGCGTGGCCCCGCTGAAGTACGAGACGGCGGCCGCCGTCGCCGGCACGCTGGCCGACCAGGTCGAGCAGCACCTGCCGGACGACTTCCAGGCGACGCTGTACCAGCAGCTCGCCGCGACCGGCACCGTCGAGGCCACCGCGGCCGTCGTGAGCGCCTTCCCGGTCGACCGCCTGGTGACGGTCCTCGTCGGTGACGCGGCCGAGATCAAGGCACCCGTCGAGGCCCTCGGCATCGGCGAGGTCAAGGTCGTGACGGCTGAGTAGAGACGCACGCGCGCGGGCCCTGGTGACTGATGGGTCGCCAGGGCCCCCGTATGTCCGAATTAGGGGAGAGGTTGCCTGTCTGCCCTGTGGCATGCGCTACAAAACCCGTGATCTGTTTGGGGATTGAAACCCGCCCCGCTTAGCGTCTTCCGGGCTGTCCGTCAGGCACCGCGCCGCATCCGCGGCACCGGACAGTCATCGCCGAGTCCCCGTACGGCGCAAGCCAGGGGAGCCGGGGACCCACACCAAGTCCCTGGGGTGAATCGGACGCCCGCGCACCGCGAGGGGGTCCGTAGGAGACCTTCCTGCTCCGAACCCGTCAGCTAACCCGGTAGGCGAGAGGGAAGGAAAGGACCAGCCACTCCATGGCGTTCATCTGCGCCACCGGGAAGCACCGTCGTCCCAGTCGGACGAAGCGCACCACCGCCCGGGCGGCGAGCGTCGCCGCGCTCACCACCACCGGCGTCATCGGCACCCTGGCCGCCCCCGCGCTCGCCGCCGAACCCGCCGCCGAGCAGACCGGTCTCATCCCCGTCGTCACCCTCGGCGACTCCGTCGCCGAACAGATCGACGCCCAGGCCGACGCCCAGAAGCAGGCCGCCGAGGAGGCCGCGCGCAAGAAGGCCGAGGAGGTCGCCCGCAAGAAGGCGGCCGAGAAGGCCGAGAAGGAGCGCGAGGCCCGCAAGGCCGAGGAGCGCGCCGCCCGCGCCGCCGCCGAGCGCGAGCGCCTCAACCGCTATGTCACCCCGATCTCCGGCTCGTACATCTCGACCGGCTACAAGGCCGGCGGTGCCGTCTGGTCCTCCGGCAGCCACACCGGCGTCGACTTCCACGCCGCGAGCGGCACCGCGGTCCACGCGGTCGGCTCCGGCACCGTCGTCGAGGCCGGCTGGGGAGGGTCGTACGGCAACAACATCGTGATCAGGATGAACGACGGCACCTACACCCAGTACGGCCACCTGTCGTCCCTCGCCGTCTCGGTGGGCCAGACAGTCACCCCGGGTCAGCAGATAGGCCTCTCCGGCGCCACCGGCAACGTCACCGGCGCGCACCTGCACTTCGAGGCCCGCACCAGCGCCGAGTACGGCTCGGACATCGACCCCGTCGCCTACCTCCGCTCGCACGGCGTGAACGTCTGACGACGGACGGCACAACCCCGAGGCCCCGGCTCCCCGAGCCGGGGCTTTCGCCGTTTCCGGGGGCCGTCTGTCCAAAAAATATCCATGGATTCCGGTCCGCCGTCGGAAATTCCCGCTGATTGCAATAGAGTCACGGAACACGCGTCCATCGTCGACGTTTCACGGGGATTAAAGCGGAGGTCGGTCATGCGTATTCCGGCGCACTCGGTATGCACGGCGATCCGGGACGACATCGTCGCGGGTGTCTACGAGCGCGGCAGCCGGCTCACCGAGGAACTGCTCGCGCGTCGCTACGGCGTCTCGCGCGTCCCCGTCCGGGAGGCCCTGCGCACGCTGGAGGCGGAGGGCTTCGTGGTGACCCGGCGGCACGCGGGCGCGTGCGTCGCGGAACCCACCGAGCAGGAGGGCGCCGACCTGCTGGAGATGCGCCTGCTCCTGGAACCGCTCGCCGCCTCCCGGGCCGCCCAGCGGCGCACCGAGGCCCATCTGAAGGTGCTGCGGGGCCTGGTCCGGCTCGGCCAGGAGCGGGCCAGGCGCGGCAACAGCGACGACCTGCGCTCGCTGGGCGGCTGGTTCCACGAGACGCTCGCCCAGGCCTCCGGCAGCCCCGCGATGTCCTCGATGCTCACCCAGCTGCGGCACAAGATCGCCTGGATGCACACGGTGGAGGCACCGGCCGATCCCGTGGAGTCCTGGGCGGAGCACGGCGCGATCGTGGACGCGGTGGCGCGCGGCGACGGGGACCGCGCACGCGCGATCACGGCCCTGCACACCGAACGCTCGACGGCCGCGCACCGCCTGCGGTTCGCCTCCGGCCCGGACCGCGCGGAGCGTGTGAGGAACTCGCAACATCCCGTAAACATGTCCGGCCTGCGGCATTAACACGGGCGCCGTATACAAAGAGCAGGTAATTCGCGGGGGATTACTTCTGCTGCCCGTGAACGGAATATCTGCTGCCCGTGAGCGGGAAAGCGGCTGCCCGTGAACGGGAAATGCGAAGGGCCCGCCCGATAATTCGGACGAGCCCTTCGGTGCTGCGGTACGGCGTCTTTCCTCAGCCGATCCAGCCGATCCAGCCGTTTCAGCCGGTCCAGCTGGTCAGACGGTCTCGGGGAGCTCCTCAAGCCCCTCGGAGACCAGCTTCGCCAGACGGTCGAGGGCCACGTCCGCGCCCTCGGCGTCGGAGGCGAGGACGATCTCCTCGCCGCCCTGGGCGCCCAGGCCGAGAACGGCCAGCATGGAGGCCGCGTTGACGGGGTTGCCGTCGGCCTTGGCGATCGTCACCGGGATACCTGCGGCCGTGGCGGCCCGGACGAAGATGGAAGCGGGGCGGGCGTGGAGGCCCTCGGCCCAGCCGACGTTGACGCGGCGCTCAGCCATGTGATGCTGCCCTTCGGTGTTCAGGGTTGTCTAGACCAGTGTTCCACAACGTGAAGCGTGCCCGGAGGGGTGCTCGACCCCTCCGGGTGTGACTGTCGAACCGCGGCCTCGGTCCGACAGCCGTCCTCCAGACTGCCTCGCGCCGTTGTCGGACGCGAGCCGTACTCTGGGGCCCATGCAGACCTCGCCGGACCGGCACGAGTACCCCGCCCATTGGGAGGCCGACGTGGTGCTGCGCGACGGGGGTACCGCGCGCGTCAGGCCCATCACCGTCGATGACGCCGATCGCCTCGTCAGCTTCTACGAGCAGGTGTCGGACGAGTCGAAGTACTACCGCTTCTTCGCGCCCTACCCGCGCCTGTCCGCCAAGGACGTCCACCGCTTCACGCACCACGACTTCGTGGACAGGGTGGGACTCGCGGCCACCATCGGCGGCGAGTTCATCGCCACCGTACGCTACGACCGCATCGGCGCCGACGGAATGCCCGCGTCCGCTCCCGCCGACGAGGCCGAGGTCGCCTTCCTCGTCCAGGACGCCCACCAGGGGCGCGGGGTCGCCTCCGCCCTCCTCGAACACATCGGGGCCGTCGCGCGCGAGCGCGGCATCCGCCGCTTCGCGGCCGAGGTGCTGCCCGCCAACAGCAAGATGATCAAGGTGTTCACCGACGCCGGCTACACCCAGAAGCGCAGCTTCGAGG
This sequence comes from Streptomyces lincolnensis, assembly GCF_001685355.1. Lineage (GTDB taxonomy): Bacteria > Actinomycetota > Actinomycetes > Streptomycetales > Streptomycetaceae > Streptomyces > Streptomyces lincolnensis. The sequence continues at coordinate 7,478,944 of NZ_CP016438.1, forward strand.
ACGGCGTCGTCCGCCTGGAGTTCGATCTGGAGCCGACGGACCGCTCGCTCGCCGTGCAGTACGCGCGCGAACAGCGCGCCGAGGCGCGGTCCGTGCAGCGACTGCTCAGCCCCGGCTCCGTCGCCGTGGTCGGCGTCGGCCGCTCGCCCGGCGGCGTGGGCCGCAGCGTCCTCGGCAACATCCGGGACGCCGGGTTCACGGGCCGGCTGTACGCCGTGAACAAGGGCCTGCCCGAGGAGCAGAAGGAACTGGACGGGGTCCCCGCGTACCGCTCGGTGCGGGACATCGGGGAGCCCGTAGACCTCGCCGTCGTCGCCGTCCCGGCGGAGCGCGTCCCCGAGGTCGTCGCCGAGTGCGGCAGGCACGGCGTGCAGGGACTCGTCGTCCTGTCCGCCGGGTACGCCGAGAGCGGCCCCGAGGGACGCGAGCGCCAGCGGGAACTCGTCCGGCACGCGCGCGCGTACGGCATGCGCATCATCGGCCCGAACGCCTTCGGCGTCATCAACACCTCCGCGGACGTACGGCTGAACGCCTCCCTGGCCCCGGAGATGCCCCGCCCGGGCCGGACCGGTCTGTTCTCCCAGTCCGGCGCCATCGGCATCGCCCTGCTGTCCCGGCTGCACCGCCGCGGCGGCGGTGTCACCGGCGTGACCGGCGTGTCCACCTTCGTCTCCGCCGGCAACCGGGCCGACGTCTCCGGCAACGACGTCCTTCAGTACTGGTACGACGACCCCGACACCGACGTCGTCCTCATGTACCTGGAGTCCATCGGCAACCCGCGCAAGTTCACCCGCCTCGCCCGGCGTACGGCGGCGGCGAAGCCGCTGGTCGTGGTGCAGGGCGCCGGTTCCGCCCCGCAGGGACACGCCGTCCGGGCGACCCGGCTGCCCCATGCCACGGTCTCCGCGCTGCTGCGGCAGGCCGGGGTGATCCGGGTCGAGACGATCACGGAGCTGGTGGACACGGGCCTGCTGCTCGCCCGGCAGCCGCTGCCCGGCGGGGCGCGGGTGGCGATCCTCGGGAACTCCGAGTCGCTGGGCCTGCTGACCTACGACGCGTGCCTGTCCGAAGGGCTCAGGCCGCTGCGGCCGCTGGACCTGACCACCGGTGCCTCGCCCGAGGACTTCCACGGCGCGCTGTCGCAGGCCCTGGCCGACGACGCCTGCGATGCCGTGGTGGTCACCGCGATACCGGCGGTGGGGTCGGGGACGGCCGGGGACGCGGCACTGGCCGAGGCCCTGAGTTCGGCGGCCGAGCGGGTGCCGGGCAAGCCGGTGCTCGTCGTGCACGTCGAGTTCGGAGGACTCGCGGAGGCACTGTCGGCCGCGACCAGCACCGCACCGCAGCCGGGCGCGAGCGGACCGAAGCCACGCGCGGGCGAACCCGGCACCGCAAGCCCGGCCGGTTCCTCCGGCAGCCCGTCCGGCCCCCCTCCCTCAGGCACCGGAGCCGCTGCCCGCCCCTTCTTCCGCCTCGACGCGCCCCGACCCGCCGCCGACGCCCCGGACGAGTCCGCCGTCGAGAACCGCTCCCGGCTCATCCCCGCCTACCCCGCCGCCGAGCGCGCCGTACGGGCCCTGTCCGAAGTGGTCCGGTACGCGCAGTGGCGGCGCGACGCCGCCGAGCCCGGAAAGGTGCCCGAGTACGAGGACATCGACGAGAACGGCGCCGCCGAGCTGATCGACGGCCTGCTGACGCGCGGCCAGGGCCTCACCCTCGGCACCGACGAGACCTGCGAACTGCTCGGGAAGTACGGCGTCCAGGTGCACCGCGCCCTGCCCGCGCCCACCCCCCACGCCGCCGCCGACGCCGCCCGCACCCTCGGCTACCCGGTCGCCCTCAAGGCCACCGCCCCGCACCTCAGGCACCGCGCCGACCTGGGCGGCGTACGCCTCGACCTCGCGGACGAGGAACAACTGCGGCGGGCGTACGCCGAGTTGACCGACCTGTTCGGGAAGCCGGAGGAGCTGCGGCCGGTGGTGCAGCGGATGGCACCGCGGGGAGTCGACACCGTCGTCCGGGCCGTCATCGACCCGGCGGCCGGGGCAGTGCTGTCGTTCGGACTCGCCGGGGCCGCCTCCCAGTTGCTCGGCGACATGGCCCACCGTCTCGTCCCGGTCACCGACCGGGAGGCGACCTCCCTTATCCGGTCGATCCGGACGGCGCCGCTGCTGTTCGGCTGGCGCGGCTCCACCCCGGTCGACACACCTGCCCTGGAGGAACTGCTGCTGCGGGTGTCCCGCCTGGTCGACGACCACCCGGAGGTCGTCGCGGCCACCCTGGAACCGGTGGTCGTCGCCCCGCACGGCCTGAGCGTCCTCGGCGCCTCGGTCCGCCTGGCACCCCCGCCCGCCCGCGACGACCTGGGCCCGCGCACCCTTCCCGCCTACTAGCCCACCGCGGCCGGGACCGCGAGCCTTCCGGGTTGCCCCTGACTGGCCCGGAGCGGCCTTACCCGGGGCTTAGGATGGACGTCATGGCCAAGACCAGTACGACGACCCAGGGGCTGCGAGCGGCGATCGAGCGCAGCGGCTACTACCCGGCCCTCGTGGCCGAGGCGGTGGAGGCCGCCGTGGGCGGCGAGCCCATCCGGTCGTACCTGGTCCACCAGGAGACGACGTTCGACCAGAACGAGGTGCGGCGGCATGTGACCGTCCTCGTCCTCACCGGCAACCGCTTCATCGTCAGCCACACCGACGAGCAGGCCGCGGACACCACCTCCCCGACGCCGTACGCCACCACCTCCACCGAGTCGGTCAAGATCGGCCGGATCTCCTCGGTCGTGGTCAGCCGGGTCGTCGCCAACCCGGAGCAGTACCAGCCGGGCTCCCTGCCCCGCGAGGTCGTGCTCACCATCGGCTGGGGAGCCGTCTCCCGCATCGACCTGGAGCCCGCCGCCTGCGGCGACCCCAACTGCGAGGCCGACCACGGCTACACCGGAAGCTCGACGGCGGACGACCTGAGCCTGCGCGTGAGCGAGGCCGGGGACGGCCCGGAGACGGTGCGCCAGGCGCTCGTCTTCGCACAGGCCATCTCCGAGGCGACCGCGGACGTCACCCGCTGATGGCGCAGCCCGCCTCCGCCTGGGACCAGCACCCGGAACCCCTCGCCCCCGACTCCGCACCCGTCCCCGCGTACGGCACCGGCTCCCTCGCCGACCTGCTGCCCACCCTGGCCGCCGGTATGGCCGTACCGGACATGACCGCCACGATCCGGGAGCTCACACCCGCCGACCGGAACTGCGTGTTCCTGATCGACGGGCTCGGCTGGGAGCAGCTCAAGGCGCACCCGGACGAGGCGCCCTTCATGACCTCCCTGCTGAGCAGCTCACGCGGCGGCACCGGGCAGCCGCTCACCACCGGCTTCCCGGCGACCACCGCGACCTCCCTCGCCTCGGTCGGCACCGGACTGCCGCCGGGCGCCCACGGACTGCCCGGCTACACCGTCCGCAACCCGGACACCGGCGAGCTGATGAACCAGCTGCGCTGGCAGCCCTGGACCTCGCCGGCCGCCTGGCAGCCGTACCCCACGGTCTTCCAGCTCGCCGACCGGGCGGGCGTGCACGCAGCCCAGGTCTCGGCGCCCACCTTCGAGAACACCCCGCTGACCAAGGTCGCGCTCAGTGGCGGCACCTTCCACGGCCGGCTGACCGGCGAGGACCGCATGGATCTGGCGGCCGAGCAACTGGCCGCCGGTGACCGGTCCCTCGTCTACACGTACTACGCCGAGGTCGACGGCGCGGGCCACCGCTTCGGCGTCGACTCCGACACCTGGCGCGGCCGGCTCATGTACGTCGACCGGCTGGTCCAGCGGCTGGCCGAGCAACTCCCGCCGCGCACCGCCCTCTACGTCACCGCCGACCACGGCATGATCGACGTCCCCTTCGACGAGCAGCACCGCATCGACTTCGACGAGGACTGGGAACTGCGCGCCGGAGTCGCCCTGCTGGGCGGCGAGGGCCGCGCCCGCCACGTCTACGCGGTACCGGGCGCCTCGAACGACGTCCTCACCTGCTGGCGCGAGGTCATCGGCGAGCAGTTCTGGGTCGCCTCGCGTGACGAGGCAATCGCGGCCGGCTGGTTCGGGCCGCCCGACCGGGTCGAACGCCGGGTGTACGACCGTATCGGCGACGTGGTCGCCGCCGCCCGCGACGACGTGCTGATCATCGCCTCCGAGCGGGAGCCCAAGGAGTCGGCGATGGTCGGCAACCACGGTTCGATGACCCCTGCCGAGCAACTGGTCCCGCTGCTCGAAGTACGCTCCTGACGCCTGCGGGCCGCCCCCTCCACCCGACCGAAAGGTGCTCGACCCACCATGCCCGAGCTGGTGTTCTTCTCCGGAACGATGGACTGCGGGAAGTCGACCCTGGCTCTCCAGATCGAACACAACCGCTCGGCGCGCGGCCTCACGGGCATGATCTTCACGCGTGACGACCGGGCCGGCGAGGGCAAGCTGTCCTCACGGCTCGGCCTGGTCACGGACGCGGTCGAGGTCGAGGACGGCCAGGACCTGTACGCCTATCTCGTCGACCATCTCTCCCAGGGCCGACGCGCGGACTACGTGATCGCGGACGAGGCGCAGTTCCTCGCGCCGGAGCAGATCGACCAGCTCGCCCGCGTGGTCGACGACCTGGCCCTGGACGTCTTCGCCTTCGGTATCACCACCGACTTCCGCTCCAAGCTGTTCCCCGGCTCCCAGCGCCTGGTGGAACTGGCCGACCGCGTCGAGGTCCTCCAGGTCGAGGCCCTGTGCTGGTGCGGTGCCCGCGCCACGCACAACGCCCGCACGATAGGCGGCGCGATGGTGGTCGAGGGCGCCCAGGTCGTCGTCGGGGACGTCGACCAGGGCGACGACATCGGCTACGAGGTCCTGTGCCGCCGGCACCACAGCCGCCGCATGACCGCGGCGACCGCCCACGCGGCGGCCCTGTCCCCGGACGTCCTGCCGGTCTCGTCGTCCTGAGCGGAGCCGGGTCGGCCCAGCGGAGCCGGGCCGCGGCTCACCGCCAACAGCTCGCCGTACGCCCCCTGTTCGGACTCAGGGCGAGGGCGAGTGTGAGACCGGTTCGAGCAGGGAGAAACGGGCGCCTTCCGGGTCGGAGACCGTGGTGACGCGGCCGTAGGGGGTGTCGTGGGGCGGCTTGAGGACGTGGCCGCCGAGGTCCGTGAGACGGGTGACCGCGTCGTCCGTGTCGGAGACCTGGAAGTAGGTGATCCAGTGGGGGCCGCGGTCGCGGGGGAGCTCGGTGCCGACGCCGTGGATGGCGGCGACGGGGCGGTCGCCGACGCGGAGGGTGACGCGGTCGGCGTCGGTGGAGGCGGCGGATTCCTCCTCGTAGCCGAACACCGTCTCGTAGAACTTGGCGACGCCGGCGGCCTCGAAGGTCAGCAGCTCGTGCCAGGCCGGTGTGCCCGGCACCCCGAAGACGGCCGTGCCCCGGTGGGCCGCCGCCTGCCACACGCCGAACACCGCGCCCGAGGGGTCCGAACCGATCACCAGCCGCCCGGCCTCGTCGGCGTCCACCGGCCCCACCCCGATCGTGCCACCGCACAGCCGTACCGACTCGGCCGTCAGATCCACGTCGTCCGAGGCGAGATACGGCGTCCAGGCCACGGGGAGATGCCGGTCGGGCGGCAGCTGGCCGATGCCGGCCACCTCGTGCCCGTCGAGCAGCGCCCGCACATAGGGGCCCAGTTGCCGCGGCCCCGGCACGAACTCCCAGCCGAACAGCGCTCCGTAGAACTCCTGGGTGGCAGCCATCCCGTGCACCATCAGGCTCACCCAGCAGGGCGAGCCGGGCGCATGCCGCACGTGCGTCTCGCCGTTCGGGCCTGCCGACCCCCTTGCCTCGGTCATTGTCCCTCTCTCCCGGCCTCTCGCGGTGGCCGTCTCGCTTCGCTTCCGACTGACGGACCCCCGTGCTCACGGACTCGTGCCGATGCTCGCACCACCCGCCTCGCCGAGCCCTCCGGGCGCGCCGCCCGAGCGACGCCCACTGCGCCGGGCGTGCACCGCCGGCGCTCATTGTCCTGACGGAACGCCGGACACGCCCCGGAAGAATGCCCGCCGTGTGCGTTCCCGTCCGTTTCCGCCCGGTGGCCGACGGGTGTCGATCGGTTGTACAGCATGTGCCCGGTCCCGTACGCCTCGTGATCGGGCCTGCCCGGCCGAGCAGAGTAGCCGGACATGGACGGTGCGGCCACCCCGTGCGCAAGGATGGTGGCCATGAACGCCATCATCTCCGCATCCGAACTCGTGAGCGATCTGGCGGGCGACACCCCGCCCGTCCTGCTCGACGTCCGCTGGCAGCTGAGCGTGGCCAAGGCGGCCGGGGAGCCGTCGTTCGACGGCCGGGCCGAGTACGCGGCCGGACACCTCCCGGGCGCCGTCTTCGTCGACCTGGACCGGGAGCTGGCCTCCGCCTCGGGTGAGCGCGGCCGGCACCCGCTGCCCGACCTCGCGGCCTTCGGCGCGGCCATGCGCCGCGCGGGCGTCTCCTCGGACACGCCGGTGGTCGTGTACGACGGCGGACAGGGCTGGGCGGCCGCCCGCGCCTGGTGGCTGCTGCGCTGGACGGGTCACCCGGACGTGCGGGTCCTCGACGGCGGGTTGCCGTCCTGGAGGGGTGACCTCTCGACGGACGTACCCGAGCCCGCCGAGGGCGATTTCGAGCCCGTTGCGCGCGCGACGGGACTGCTCGACGCGGACGCCGCGGCGGCGCTGGCCCGCTCCGGTGTCCTGCTGGACGCGCGCGCGGGGGAGCGGTACCGGGGCGAGGTCGAGCCGATCGACCGCGTCGGCGGCCACATCCCGGGCGCGCTCTCCGCGCCCACGAACGACAACGTGGCCCCGGACGGCCGTTTCCTGCCCGTCGAGGAACTGGCCGCGCGCTTCAAGGCACTCGGCGCGTCCGACGGTACGGAGGTCGGCGTCTACTGCGGCTCGGGCGTCTCCGGCGCCCACGAGGTCCTCGCCCTGGCGGTCGCGGGCATCCCGGCCGCGCTGTACGTCGGTTCCTGGTCGGAGTGGTCCTCGGATCCCGCGCGTCCGGTCGCCGTGGGTCCCGATCCCCAGTAGCCGCACGGCAAAGGGCCCGCGCAGGCGGGCCCTTTGCCGAGTGCGTGCCGAACGCCGTACGACGCGCTCGCGATGAACGCCGTACGCCGAAAACCCGTACTCAAGGATGTACGGCCGCACGGCTGTACGGCGTCCTGGTCCTGCGCCTGCCCTCGCCCCTACTCCTGCTTCTTCCGCCGCGTCCCGAACACGATCTCGTCCCAGCTCGGCACCGCCGCCCGGCGGCCCGGGCGGACGCCGTCCGCCTCGGCCTGACGGTCGGTCGAGCCGATGAGACGGTCACGGTGGCCGCCGACGGAGCGCGGCATGAGGACGTCCGCGTACGCGGAACCGGCCGAGGCCGCGGGAGCCGGGGGCTCCTCCTCCTCGGGCTCCGGGGTGGGTTCCTCCACCTCGGGAACCACCTCGGCGGGGCGCTCCGGCACCACCAGGTCGCCCCGGAAGCTCGGTACCGCCTCCAGCAGGCTGGTCAGCGAGTCCCGTTCGCTGGCACTGGCGGTGGCGCCGGTGCTCTCCTCGACGGCTTCGGTCGATGCCGCCGGCAGGCTCGGCCGCTCCCGGTCGAGGGCGCGGTCCAGCGGGCGGTCGCGCGGCAGCCGGGCGATCCGCGGTACGAAGGGAAAGCTGGGCTCCGGCGAGGCGGCGAGGTCGTCGGACTCGCCGATCAGCGAGCGCGCCTCCTCGTCGACGGCCTGGACGAGCCGCCGGGGCGGGTCGTACGTCCAGCTCGCCGAGTGCGGTTCGCTCGCCACCAGGTAGACCAGCAGGACCTCCCAGGTGCCGTCGTCGCGGCGCCAGGAGTCCCACTGGACGGAGTCCTTCTCGGCGCCGCGCAGCGTGAGGCGTTCCTGGACGGCCTCGCCGAGCTGCGGCCCGGCGTTCTCGCCGGGCCGACGGACCGGGGTCTTGCGGGCCCGCTCGGCCATGAAGGCCCGCTCGGCCAGCACAGGGCCCTCGAAGCGTCGTACGCGGTCGACGGGGATGCCCGCCATCTGCGCGACTTCTTCCGCGGTCGCGCCGGCACGTATACGCGCCTGGATGTCACGGGGGCGGAGATGGCTCTCCACCTCGATCTCGATCTGGCCGAGGCGCGGACGGTCGCCGCGCACGGCGGCGCGCAGGCGTTCGTCGATCGGTAGCGTGTACTCCGTAGAGTCGGCAGCCTTCAGCACCAGCCGTGTGCCGTCATTGGAGACGGCCACGACACGCAGTTCGGGCATGGGGACCTCCCGGGTGGTGCCTGCCGACGTCACGTGCGTCGCTGCTTCCGCTAGTCGAGTGTGGCCTGCCCGGGTGCAGCCTGCCACAACCTTGCCGAGTTGCCCGGCGTGTCGGGCACAAGCCCTGGACCGCCGTTATGGCACGGTTACCTATTCGCAACGCTAAGTGACCAACTCCGTCACCCTGTGCAACTAGCCCCCTCCCGGCGGTCCTTGAAGGTCGCGGACGCCCTGGCGGGAGACCGAACCCAGGGCTCGCAACAGTACTCCATTTGGGCCACGTGCGTGGATTGGCACGCCACCCAACTTCGGTCATGAGGCGGGAGATCGCCGCCGTCGCACGGTTTCCCGGATCTTGAACGTGGCGTACTTCACGCAATAGCCGGAAACGGAACTATCGGCTTCGCGTGTACGTCCGTCCGCGGCACCGGCGTCGGCGCCGCCGCGTCCGCTACGCCCCCAACACCCGCCGCAGATAGTCGTTCTGGAAGAGCCGGTCCGGGTCGAGCCGGTCCCGCAGCGCGGTGAACTCGCCGAAGCGGGGATAGACACCGGCGAGGTACTCGGCGTCCCGTGTGTGGATCTTGCCCCAGTGCGGGCGGCCCTCGTGCGCGGTGAAGATGCGCTCGGCGGCGGTGAAGTACCTCTGGTAGGGCGTCCCCTTGACCATGTGCACGGCGATGTAGGCGCTGTCCCGGCCCGAGGCGGTGGACAGCGTGATGTCGTCGGCCGGGGCGGTGCGCACCTCGACCGGGAAGCTGACCCGCAGGCCCGAGCGGTCGAGCATCGACTTCAGTTCGCGCAGCGCCTCGGTCACGGCCGCGCGCGGGACGGCGTACTCCATCTCCACGAAACGCACCCGGCGCGGCGAGGTGAAGACCTTGTAGGGGATGTCGGTGTAGGTCCGCGACGACAGGGCCTTGCTGGAGATCTGCGCGATGGCCGGGATCGTGCCGGGCACCGCGCGGCCGACCCACTGGGCCACCTGGAACACGCCGTTGGAGAGGAACTCGTCCTCGAACCAGCCCTGGAGCTGCGGCACAGGCTTCTCCGGGCCGGCGCTGCGGTTGTTGCGCTTGGTGTTGGTGCTGCCGGTGTGCGGGAACCAGTAGAACTCGAAGTGCTCGTTCTCGGCCCACAGTTCGTCGAACTCGGCGAGGACCCGGTCGAAGGGCATCGGCTCCTCACGGGCGGTCAGCAGGAAGATCGGCTCCACGGCGAAGGTGATCGCGGTGACGATCCCGAGCGCGCCCAGTCCTGTGCGGGCGGCGGCGAAGACCTCCGGATTCTCCTTCTCGGAGCAGGTGAGCACCGAGCCGTCGGCCGTGACCAGCTCAAGGCCCCTGATCTGCGCGGCTATCGACCCCGACTCGCGGCCCGTGCCGTGCGTTCCGGTGCTGGTGGCGCCGGAGACCGTCTGCTCCATGATGTCGCCCATGTTCGTGAGCGACAGGCCCTCGCGGGCCAGGGCCACATTGACTCTCTTGAGCGGAGTACCGGCCTCGACCGTGACGGTCATGGCATCCCGGTCGATGGCGCGGATACCGGTCAACAGTTGAGGACGGATCAACACACCGTCGGTGGCGGCGATCGACGTGAAGGAGTGCCCACTGCCGACGGCCTTCACCTTCAGGCCGTCCTCGGCGGCCCCGCGGACGGCGTCGGCCAGCTCGTCGACCGAGGCGGGCGTGACCTCCCGCGCGGGACGTGAGGCGACCGTGCCGCCCCAGTTACGCCACGTGCCGTTCTTGCCGCTCGCTGTGCTGCTCAACGGTGCCTCCCCGACGTGGAGCCGGCCTCTTGAGCCGGCGATACCCCAGGAAACCGACCGCGACCGCGACGGCCCCGGACACCGCCGGAACCCCGTACCCGGCCTGCGCACCGGCGGCGTCGATCACCCAGCCGGCCACGGAGGAGCCGAGCGCGACCCCGACCGCGAGCCCGGTGCTGATCCAGGTCATGCCCTCGGTCAGTTGCGCGCGTGGTACGTGCTGCTCGATGAGGGACATCGTCGTGATCATCGTGGGAGCGATGGACAGGCCCGCAACGAACAGCGCCACGGCCAGAAACGGCAAGTTTCCGACCAGTAGGAGGGGGATCATACTCACGGCCATCGCGCATATGCCCAGCAGCCAGCGAGGTTCGGGCGCCCCCTTGAAGTGCAGCAGTCCGAACACCAGGCCCGCGACGCACGAACCCGCCGCGTACAGCGCCAGCACGATGCTCGCGGCGCCCTTGTGCCCCTGCTCGTCGGCGAAGGCGACCGTGACCACGTCGACCGCCCCGAAGATCGCGCCGGTCGCCACGAAGGTCGCCACCAGGACCTGGAGACCGGGGGAGCGCAACGCCGTGCCCTTGTTGTCGTGTTCGCGCGGATGCGGGGCGGGCTCGGTGCCGCGCTGAGCGGTCAGCCAGAAGACACCGACCGCCAGGAAGCAGGCCGCGAGCAGCGGGCCCGCCTCCGGGAACCAGACCGTGGACAGCCCGATGGAGATGATCGGCCCGAAGATGAAGCAGACCTCGTCGATCACGGACTCGAAGGAGTACGCCGTGTGCAGCTGCGGGGTGCCCCGATACAGGGCAGCCCACCGCGCGCGGATCATCGCGCCGATGCTCGGCACGCATCCGATGCCCGCGCTGAAGACGTACAGCGTCCAGTCCGGCCACCCGTAGTGCGCGGCGAACAGCAGTCCCGCCGCCGCGACGAGCGAGATCAGCGTCGCCGGACGCAGTACCCGCCGCTGCCCGTGCACGTCCACCAGCCGCGAGACCTGCGGGCCCGCCACCGCCGCGGCGAGCGCGATGGTGGCCGACAGGGCACCCGCCAGCCCGTACCGCCCGGTGAGCTGGGAGACCATCGTCACCACGCCGATCCCCATCATCGACAGCGGCATCCGGCCGAGGAACCCGGCGGTGGAGAAGGCCTTGGAGCCGGGTGCGGCGAACAGGGCGCGGTAGGGGCTGGGCACGGAAGGCTCCGGTCGGGGAAGAGCGGTGGGGCCCGTGGGAGGGCGAGGGGTGCGCGGGAGACCACGCGTAAGGCGTGACTGCGGCTGATACAGCTTACAAGCGAGGTGACCCCGACGCACCGCGCCGGACGAAACGGGAACCCGTCCGGTCACCCCACCGTTTTCCGGCTGTCAGCACCGGATGACAGGATCGACCCATGCCAGACGCGCGCGATGCCACCCCCTACGACGCCCTGCTCCTGCTCTCGTTCGGCGGCCCCGAAGGCCCGGACGACGTGATTCCGTTCCTGGAGAACGTCACGCGCGGGAGGGGAATCCCCAAGGAACGCCTCAAGGAAGTCGGCGAGCACTACTTCCTCTTCGGTGGCGTCAGCCCCATCAACGACCAGAACCGCGCCCTGCTGGACGCCCTCCGCAAGGACTTCGCGGACCACGGCCTGGATCTGCCGGTCTACTGGGGCAACCGCAACTGGGCGCCCTACCTGACGGACACCCTGCGCGATATGGTCGCCGACGGCCGGCGCCGCGTCCTGGTCCTCGCCACGAGCGCCTACGCCTCCTACTCCGGCTGCCGCCAGTACCGCGAGAACCTCGCCGAGTCGCTGGCCGCCCTGGAGGCCGAGGGCCTCGAACCGCCCCGCGTGGACAAGCTGCGGCACTACTTCAACCACCCCGGCTTCCTGGAGCCGATGATCGAGGGCGTGCTCGCCTCCCTCGCCGACCTCCCCGAGGACGTCCGCGACGGCGCCCACCTCGCCTTCTCCACCCACTCCATCCCGAACGCGTCGGCGGACACCTCCGGCCCGGTCGAGGAGCACGGCGAGGGCGGGGCGTACGTCGGGCAGCACCTGGAGGTCTCGCGGCTGATCGCCGAGGCGGTCCGTGAGCGCACCGGCGTCGACCACCCCTGGCAGCTCGTCTACCAGTCCCGCTCCGGCGCCCCGCACATCCCGTGGCTGGAGCCCGACATCTGCGACCACCTGGAGGAGCGGCACGAGGCCGCCGTCCCGGCCGTCGTGATCGCGCCCATCGGCTTCGTCTCCGACCACATGGAGGTCCTCTACGACCTCGACACGGAGGCCAAGGCCAAGGCCGAGGAGCTGGGCCTGCCGATGCGCCGCTCGGCCACCGTGGGCGCCGACCCGAGGTTCGCCGCCGGGATCCGCGACCTCGTCCTGGAGCGGGCCGCCGTCGAACGCGGGCAGGAGGTCACCCCCTGCGCCCTGGGCGCACTCGGGGCCGACCACAACCTCTGCCCGGTCGGCTGCTGCCCGGCCCGCGCGCCCAAGCCCGCCGCCGCGGGCGTCGACAGCCCCTACGCGTGAGGAGCCCCGTGACCGACCCCCTGCACTCGGAACTGCTGGAGCTGGCCCAGGAGGCCGCCCGTCGCGCGGGAGCCCTCCTGAGGGACGGCCGTCCTGCCGACCTCGCGGTCGCCAGGACCAAGTCCAGCCCCATCGACGTGGTCACCGAGATGGACATCGCGGCGGAGAAGCTGATCACCGACCTGATCTCCGGGCACCGCCCGGACGACGGCTTCCTCGGCGAGGAGGGCGCCTCCATCGAGGGCACGAGCGGGATCCGCTGGGTCATCGACCCGCTCGACGGCACGGTCAACTACCTGTACGGGCTGCCCACATGGGCCGTCTCCGTCGCCGCCGAGCAGGACGGCGAGACGGTCGTCGGGGTGGTCGCGGCCCCGATGCGCGGGGAGACCTTCCACGCGGTGCGCGGCGGCGGCGCCTGGGCCACCGGCGCCTGGGACGGCGAGCGCAGGCTGGCCTCCCGCCCCGCGCCACCCCTGGAACAGGCCCTGGTCTCGACCGGCTTCAACTACGTCACCGAGGTCCGCACCCACCAGGCCGACGTCGCCCGCAAGCTCATCCCGCTCCTGCGCGACATCCGGCGCGGTGGCTCCGCGGCGGTCGACCTGTGCGACGTCGCCGCGGGCCGCCTCGACGGCTACTACGAACGCGGCCTGCACCCCTGGGACCTCGCCGCCGGTGACCTCATCGCCCGCGAGGCGGGCGCCCTGACCGGCGGACGCCCCGGAGAACGCCCCGCACACGACCTGACGGTCGCGGGCACCCCGGGCGTCTTCGAGCCCCTCCAGCGGCTGCTGGAGGACTTCGGCGCCTGGCACGACTAGGGCACGACCAGGGGCTGTCCGGACAAGCAGCAGGGCCCGGCGCTGGATTCGCCGGGCCCTGCTGTCATGCGTGCGCGCTGATCAGACGCTGGAACGCGCGACCTCCACACCGTGTTCGGCCGCGAGGCGGCGCAGGTCGTCGAGCTCGCCCTGCTCCACCTCGACGAGGAAGTCGTCGCCCTCGTCGAGAGCCCGCGTCAGGTCGGACTCGGTCGCCCTTATACGCTGCAGAAGCCCTGCGGTGAATGCGTCCATGCTGCGCCCCCTCGTCCTGGGTCGTGGGTCGATGGCACGGGGGTGTGCCGTTCGGAAGGGGCGATCACGTCTCCTGCGGGTGCCCAGCGCTGCCCCTGCTGGGCGGCGACGGTGCCGGACACCCACGCCCGCTCTGCGGAAGCGGATCGCGGAGTGCCGCATGGTGGTACGGCACATGCAGAGCGTGATCGCGGGGTGTAAAGCCGTCCTCCCCCCGCTCCCTTCCACGGAAACCTCAACCCGACGAGAAAATCTCGCATTCCCGGGCCTCACACCCGTCCTTCAGACGGCGCTCACTCGTCTTACAGCCGACTTATGGCCGAAAAGGGCAGGATGGAGGTCAACACACTCACCGAAACCCTGCCCGCACGGGCGCCACGGCGCTACGCGGGTGGACACAGGAAGGACAAGCGACGTGCGCGTACTCGTCGTCGAGGACGAGCAACTGCTCGCCGATGCGGTGGCCACCGGACTGCGCCGGGAGGCCATGGCCGTCGACGTCGTGTACGACGGTGCGGCCGCCCTGGAGCGCATCGGCGTCAACGACTACGACGTGGTCGTACTCGACCGCGACCTCCCGCTCGTGCACGGCGACGACGTCTGCCGCAAGATCGTCGAACTCGGCATGCCCACCCGGGTGCTGATGCTCACGGCGTCCGGCGACGTCAGCGACCGTGTCGAGGGCCTGGAGATCGGCGCCGACGACTATCTGCCCAAGCCCTTCGCGTTCAGCGAGCTGACGGCACGCGTGCGTGCGCTGGGCCGGCGCACCAGTGTGCCGCTGCCGCCGGTCCTGGAGCGCGCCGGGATCAAGCTCGACCCCAACCGCCGCGAGGTCTTCCGCGACGGCAAGGAGGTCCAGCTCGCGCCCAAGGAGTTCGCCGTCCTGGAGGTGCTGATGCGCTCCGAGGGCGCCGTCGTCTCCGCGGAACAGCTCCTGGAGAAGGCCTGGGACGAGAACACCGACCCGTTCACCAACGTCGTGCGGGTGACCGTCATGACGCTGCGCCGCAAGCTCGGCGAGCCCCCCGTGATCGTGACCGTGCCCGGCTCCGGCTACCGGATCTGATCCCCCCATGGCAGCGACCCCGGCGCCTCCCCAGGCCCCCCCGAAGCCCACCTGGGACCCCCGCAGGCCGGAGCCCCCCTTCCCGTGGCTGCGCCCGACCATCCGCATACGGCTCACGCTGCTCTACGGCGGCATGTTCCTGATCGCCGGCATCCTGCTGCTGTCGATCATCTATCTGCTGGCCGCGCAGGCACTGACCTCGGGCAACCAGCCGCCGTTCAAGATTGCCGGCGGCGAGAACATCAAGGTCATCAGCGACAAATGTCCAGCGGTCAACGGCGCGACGGATCTACCGCTCGACACGTTCAACACCATCATCAGCAAGTGCATCGACCAGCAGCGGCACGCGTCCCTGGACAACCTCCTCAGCCGTTCCCTCCTCGCCCTGCTCGGCCTCGCGATCATCGCCTTCGCCTTCGGCTACGCGATGGCCGGGCGCGTGCTGTCGCCGCTGGGCCGGATCACCCGCACCGCGCGCGCGGTGGCGGGCTCGGACCTGTCCCGCCGGATCGAGCTGGACGGCCCGGACGACGAGCTGAAGGAACTCGCCGACACCTTCGACGAGATGCTGGAGCGGCTCCAGCGGGCCTTCACCGCCCAGCAGCGCTTCGTCGGCAACGCCTCGCACGAGCTGCGCACACCGCTGGCGATCAACCGCACCCTGCTGGAGGTGCACCTGTCCGACCCGGGCGCGCCGATGGAGCTCCAGCAGCTCGGCAAGACGCTGCTGGCCACCAACGAGCGCAGCGAGCAGCTCGTCGAGGGCCTGCTGCTGCTCGCCCGCAGCGACAACCAGATCGTCGAGCGCAAGCCGGTGGACCTCGCCGAGGTGGCCGAGCAGGCCGTCGACCAGGTGAACGGGGAGGCCGAGGCCAAGGGCGTGGTGATCCGCGGCGAGCAGAAACCCGCGGTCGTCCAGGGCAACGGCGTGCTGCTGGAGCGGATCGCCCTGAACCTGGTGCAGAACGCGGTGCGCTACAACGTGCCGGAGGGCGGCTGGGTGGAGGTGACCACGGACATCCAGCACGGGCAGGCGGTCCTGGTGGTGTCCAACACGGGTCCGGTGGTGCCGGCGTACGAGATCGACAACCTCTTCGAGCCCTTCCGGCGCCTGCGTACGGAGCGCACGGGCAGTGACAAGGGGGTGGGCCTCGGCCTGTCCATCGTGCGGTCCGTGGCCCGGGCGCACGGCGGACACATCTCGGCGCAGCCGCGTGAAGGAGGTGGGCTTGTGATGCGGGTGGCCCTTCCCATCTGAGATCATGGCCCCCGCACACGGATCGATACATGAGGATGTTCGCTTTGCGCGGAATTTTCGGGGCACCCGTCGGGTACCCCTGTGTGTGATCGATCACATGGGCGATTTTCCGGCCATCTACTCTCCGTGATCATGTGAACGGTCGGAAAGCCGGGAAAATCCGGGTTTTCCGGGGTCCTGATCACGGGAAGTACACGGTGAGACGCCTTTGAAGTGCGGGATTCGGACCGTGTACGGTCCCGATCGCCATCCAACCCGATCACTCATGAGGAGTCCGGTTGGGTGTCGATTGAGTAACAGACCTTGATGTGAGGCAAAATCTCCGCCTCAGGTCGGGCACAAGTCCGGCCTCTCACGCGTTACGTGCGCTGGAGACACCGAAGACACCCAGAGGGGGAGAGCGACATGGCAACCGACTACGACACCCCACGCAAGACCGATGACGACGTCGACTCGGACAGCCTTGAAGAACTGAAGGCCCGGAGGAACGACAAGTCGACCTCGGCCGTCGACGTCGACGAATTCGAGGCCGCCGAAGGCCTCGAACTGCCCGGCGCCGACCTCTCGAACGAGGAGCTGGCGGTCCGTGTGCTGCCGAAGCAGCAGGACGAGTTCACCTGCATGAGCTGCTTCCTGGTGCACCACCGCAGCCAGCTGGCCAGGGAGAAGAACGGTCAGCCGATCTGCCGCGACTGCGACTGAGGAGGGGTCGGCCGTGACTGGCTCGACCCCTCCCCGGAAGCGCCGCTTCCTCGCGCGGGGAGCGGACCAAGGGCCGTCCGAGGGACGGTCCAGCGCGCGTGACGACGAGCGGGGCTCATCCGACATCGGGTCGGCCTCGCTCGAACCGGCGGTCGACCGGGCTGACCTCCCGGCGCCGACGGACCATCCGGCTCCCGTCGCCAAACGGCGGGTGGCCGCGATCCGGGACAAGGCCCGCGAAGGCGTCCGCAAGGGCGGCAGCCGGGCCAGGGCGGGTCTGGCGTACCTCGCCGACCGGATCATCGACATCGCCCCGCGGATCCCCGTACGCGACCTCGCCACGCTCCGCAGGCAGTTCCCCGGGCTCGGCCCCGAAGAACTCGCCGAGAAGCTCGTGGCGGGCGCCTGCCGGGCGACGGCGACCGTCGGCGCGGGTGTCGGCGCCGCGGCGATGATGCCGGTCCCGCCGGCGATGCCCACAGAACTGGCCGCCGAGATCACCGGCGTGGCGGCGATCGAGCTGAAGCTGATCGCGGAACTCCACGAGGTCTACGGCGTACGACCGCCCGGCGGTCTCAAGGAGCGCTCCACCGCGTATCTCAACTCCTGGTCGGGGGAGCGCGGGATCGACGTGACCAAGCCGTCGACCTACAACTCGGCGCTCAACAGCCGGATGAAACAGCAGCTGCGGCAGCAGATCATGAAGCGGATGGTGCGGAACCTGCCGAACCTGATGCCGTTCATGGTGGGCGCGGCCGTGGGAGCGGTCATGAACCGCAGGGACACCAGAAACCTCGCCGAGCGGATCCGGGCCGACCTGCGCAGGACGCAGGTGCCGTGGGACGCGCTGCCCGAGCTTCCGGCGCTGGAGACGCCGTCGAACCCGCTGGAGCT
This sequence comes from Streptomyces lincolnensis, assembly GCF_001685355.1. GTDB lineage: Bacteria > Actinomycetota > Actinomycetes > Streptomycetales > Streptomycetaceae > Streptomyces > Streptomyces lincolnensis. The sequence goes on from NZ_CP016438.1 coordinate 7,496,537, forward strand.
GGGGGACGGCCGCAAGGAACTCGGGAGCTGACCCCGCCGGGACAGGGCGGGACGGGACACCGCCACGGGCCCGGGGCCCGGTAAGACTTCCGTGAGACTTCGGGCCGTCGAGTGGCCCTCACCGCTCGGGTGAAGCCCTGCGCAAACGTTCTAGGCGGCGGCCGACCGCGCCGTCTTCAGCGCGTCCGCCAGCCGCTCGGGCTCACGCGTCGACAGGTACAGGTACGGCGTGGGGTCCTCGGGGTCCGTGACCGTCACCCGCAGGGCGGTGGGGATGTACGCGCGCAGCAGCAGGAAGGCGCGGGTGTCGGCCTTGTAGGTGCGCCAGGCGCGGGCCTCCTCCGGGTCCAGGATCTCGGCCTCACCCAGCGCCGACACCGGGATCTTCGCCTCGCCGGCGATCAGGAAGCCGCCCACGACACGGATGCGCTGCGCGCCGTACGCGCTGGCCACGACCGCTGCCGCCGCCGTACCGCCGACCAGGCCGCCGAGCAGCGGCAGGGTGCCGAACGGGAGCAGGATCAGCGCGAAGGAGACCCCGACCAGGAAGGAGATCAGCCACCAGGAGCGGGGGGCCGTGAGGCGTTCTTCGTACGGGGCGGCAAAGGACTGCATGAGCCAAGCTTGGCACGGGGTCCGGAACGGGCCGACGCGCGGGTAAGGTCTGCGGCTGTGAGTGGTACTTCCGCAGCTCTTCAGCCTCCGGCCGACGCCGTGAAACCGGTGCGCCATCCCGATGCTCCCGCGCCCGGTGAGCTGCTCGGTGCGCACTACGACCAGTGCTTCGGCTGTGGCGGCGAGCAGCTCCACGGGCTGCATCTGGAGGCGCGGGCCGGCGAGGGAGTGAGCATCACCGCCGAGTTCACCGTGCAGCCCGCCCACCAGGGCGCTCCCGGGCTCGCGCACGGCGGGGTGCTCGCCAGCGCCCTCGACGAGACCCTCGGCTCGCTGAACTGGCTGCTGCGGACGATCGCGGTGACGGGGCGGCTGGAGACGGACTTCGTGCGGCCTGTGCCGGTCGGTACGGTGCTGTATCTGGCGGCCGAGGTGACGGCGGTGGCGGGACGGAAGATCTACTCGTCCGCCACGGGCCGGATCGGTGCCCCCGACGGGCCCGTCGCGCTCCGTGCCGACGCGCTGTTCATCGAGGTCAAGGTGGACCACTTCGTGCAGAACGGCCGCCCGGAGGAGATCCGGGCCGCCATGGACGACCCGGACCAGGTCCGGCGTGCCCGTGCCTTCGAGGTGAACCCGTGAGCCGTGCCCCCCGTCAAGAGCTCGACGTGCTGATCCGCCGCGTCGATCCGGACGTACCGCTTCCGACGTACGCGCACCCCGGCGACGCCGGTGCCGATCTGCGCACGACCGAGAGCCGCGAACTGAGGCCGGGGGAGCGGGCCGTGCTGCCCACGGGGGTGTCGATCGCCCTCCCGGAGGGGTACGCGGCCTTCGTGCATCCACGTTCAGGCCTGGCCGCCCGCTGCGGTGTCGCTCTCGTGAATGCCCCGGGGACGGTTGATGGCGGGTACCGTGGGGAGATCAAGGTGATCGTGGTGAATCTCGACCCGCACGAGTCGGTGCGGTTCGAGCGCTTCGACCGGATTGCCCAACTGGTCGTCCAGCAGGTCGAGAGGGTCCGCTTCCAGGAGGTCGCGGAGCTTCCCGATTCGGCACGGGCCGAGGGGGGCTTCGGGTCCACCGGTGGCCATGCCGCGGTGGACGACGGTGGCGGCACAAACGGTCATGCCGCCGTGGGCGGCGCGACGGGTGGGAATCGATACGCTTCGGTCGTATCCGACCGGGAAGGACAGTGACGTGTTCGGACGTCGCAAGAAGAAGGATGCCGCCGAGGATGCGGCCGGCGAGGCCGAGCAGGTCGTCGACAGTGTCGACACTGAGGCGGACGAAGAGGACGCGGCCGAGCGTGAGCGCGTGAGGCTGGAGCCGGAGCCGCGGCCCGACGGGCCCTGGGACAGCACCGAGGTCCGTGACCCGGCCGAGGGCCGGGTGGACCTGGGCGGTCTGTTCGTGCCGGGGGTCGACGGCATGGAGCTGCGGGTCGAGGTCGCGGGCGACGCGATCGTCGCGGCGACCGTGGTCCTCAAGGACAGTGCCGTGCAGCTCCAGGCCTTCGCCGCGCCCAAGCGCGAGGGCATCTGGGGCGAGGTGCGCGAGGAGATCGCCACCGGCATCACCCAGCAGGGCGGCATCATCGACGAGGTCGAGGGCCCGCTGGGCTGGGAACTGCGCGCGCAGGTGCCGGTACAACTGCCGGACGGCACGGGCGGTTTCCAGGTGGTGCGGTTCGTGGGTGTGGACGGCCCGCGCTGGTTCCTGCGCGGTGTCATCTCCGGCCAGGGCGCGGTGCAGCCGCAGGCGGCCGGCCTGCTGGAGCAGATCTTCCGGGACACCGTCGTGGTCCGTGGCGAGGGTCCGATGGCGCCCCGCGACCCGATCGTCCTGAAGCTGCCGAACGACGCGCAGATGGTGCCCGAGGGCGTCCAGCAGCAGGAGCAGGAAGGCTCCCGCTTCTCCGGCGGCATGGGCCAGCTCCAGCGCGGACCGGAGATCACCGAGGTCCGCTAGTCCGCTGGTCCCCAGCGACACGAAGGGCCGCACCCCGACGGGGTGCGGCCCTTTTCGTGCGTGTTTTCGTGCGTACGATTCGGTGCGCGAAGCCTTGACGGGGGATTGGTCTGTACCTACGGTCATCCGCCAACGCCTATGTTCATAGGGGCGCCTTACGTTCACATACGAGAACGGAGTCGCTATGCGTCGTATCGCACCGCTGGTGCTCGTCACCGCTATCGTCCTGGGGGTCCTCGCGAGACCTGCCGATGCCGCCCCCGCCGCCTTCGCCCATCCCGGAGTCACCGTCTCCAAGAGTCAGTTGGACTTCGCCCGCAGCAAGGTCACCGCCGGGGCGCAGCCCTGGAAGGGGGCCTTCGACCGGATGATGGCGAGCAAGTACGCCGATCCGAACCGCACGCCCAGGCCTCGCGCGGTCGTCGAGTGCGGGTCGTACTCGAATCCCAACCACGGCTGCACCGACGAGCGCGAGGACGCCATCGCCGCGTACACCCAGGCGCTCGCCTGGTACATCACCCGCGACGAGCGGCACGCGAAGAAGGCCATCCAGCTGATGGACGCCTGGTCGGCGGTGATCACCGACCACACCAACAGCAACGCGCCCCTCCAGAGCGGCTGGGCCGGGTCCTCCTGGCCCAGGGCCGCCGAGATCATCAAGCACACGTACGCCGGCGGGTGGGCGAACTCCGGCCGCTTCGCGACCATGCTGCGGAACGTCTACCTGCCCGAGGTGATCAACGGCTCGCACTCCAACGGCAACTGGGAGCTGTCGATGATGGAGGCCGCCGTCGGCATCTCCGTCCACCTGGAGGACAAGGCGTCGTACGACAAGGCGATGGCGAAGTTCCGCACCCGCACCGCCGCCTTCGTCTACCTCGCCTCCGACGGCGATCTCCCGAGGACCGTGCCGAGCCAGAACCTGGACACCCGGGACAAGATCGTCAGGTACTGGCAGGGGCAGTCCACCTTCGTCACCGGGCTCACCCAGGAGACCTGCCGCGACCTCACGCACACCGGGTACGGCATCTCGGCCATCTCGCACGTCGCCGAGACCAGCCGGATCCAGGGGCAGGACCTGTACGGCACGGACGTGGGCGAACGGCTGCGGCAGGCGCTCGGGTTCCAGGCCAGGTACGAGCTGGGGGCGGCCGTACCGAGCTGGCTGTGCGGCGGCTCGCTGGATCTGGGGCTCGGACCGGTCACCGAGGTGGGGTACAACGCCATGGGCAACAGGCTTGGCGTGCCCATGACTAATACACGAACCCTGACCGAGCGGAACCGTCCCGCGGGCAGCAACAACCTCTTCGTGGCCTGGGAAACCCTCACCCACGGCGACAACCCGGGCTGAAAGCGTTGATCTGCCGGGCGCCGGCTGGTGATACTGGCGCCCGGTTCACGGGGGAGGGCGCATGACTCAGGTGGTCACCGAGACCATGGTGCGGGTGGAGAACGTTCACAGGTCCTACGGCGACGGAGCCGGCGCCGTGCACGCGCTGCGCGGGGTCTCCTTCGAGGTGCCGCGCGGCGAACTCGTCGCCCTCAAGGGGCGGTCCGGCTCCGGCAAGACCACGCTCCTGAACATCGTCGGCGGTCTGGACACACCGGACCGGGGACGCGTGGAGGTCGACGGGCTCGACCTCGCGGACCTCGGCGAGGACGGTCTGCTCGCCCTGCGCCGGGACCGGGTCGGCTTCGTCTTCCAGTCCTTCGGCCTCATCCCGATCCTGACCGCCGCCGAGAACGTCGGCGTACCGCTGCGCCTGCGCCGCGCCGACGTGCGCGAGCGTGAGGAGCGCGTCGACCTCCTGCTCTCCCTGGTCGGTCTGTCCGGGCACGCCCGGCAGCGGCCCGCAGAGCTCTCCGGCGGCCAGCAGCAGCGCGTGGCCATCGCCCGCGCCCTCGCCAACAGCCCCGCACTCCTCATCGCCGACGAGCCGACCGGCCAGCTCGACGCCGAGACCGGCCACTCCGTGATGGAACTGCTGCGCGCCGTCGTCCGCAGCGAACAGGTCACCGCCCTCGTCGCCACCCACGACACGAACCTGCTGGACCTGGCCGACCGGGTGCTGGAGCTGGGGGACGGGGAGATCATCGAGTCCCGGGCCCTGCCGGCCTAGGGTCCGTCCGGCGGATCATGTCGCGGTCTCGGGGCCCTGGCACGCACTCCCCCAGAGGGGGTGCCCCCAGCGGCGTTGTCGTCGGTTGCTCACGCTCCGCGTCGACGCCCTCCTCCGCCTTGCGGCTGCACGCTCCCCCACGCTCGAACAACCTCGCGCGGGGGCCCCATCGCCCCCCGCTCACCGGCGCTGATCAGGCACTGTTTTTGCATGCGACCTGATCCGCCGGACAGACCCCAGGGCCCGGCCGCCGCCGCACAGCCCCTGGCCGTCAGGGTTGCGTCAAAGAGGGCCCTCGGGTCGCTCCTGGCCCCATATGTCGGAATTGCTGGACGTAGGGTCGACGCTGCGCGGGCAGGATCGACCGGAAGACAATAGGGCCATGGGACGCGGCAAGCTTCGGATCTACCTCGGTGCGGCACCGGGCGTCGGCAAGACGTACGCGATGCTCTCCGAGGCGCACCGGCGTGTCGAGCGCGGTACGGACTGCGCGGTGGCCTTCGTGGAGCACCACGGCCGGCCCCGTACCGAGGTGATGCTGCACGGCCTGGAGGAGATCCCGCGCCGGGAGCTGGAGTACCGCGGCTCCGCCTTCACCGAGATGGACGTCGACGCCGTGCTGCGCCGGGCCCCCGCCGTCGCCCTGGTGGACGAACTCGCCCACACCAACATCCCCGGTTCGCGCAACGCCAAGCGGTGGCAGGACGTGGAGGAACTGCTGGCGGCCGGGATCGACGTGATATCGACCGTGAACATCCAGCATCTGGAGTCGCTGGGGGACGTGGTCGAGTCGATCACGGGGGTGCGGCAGCGGGAGACCGTGCCCGACGAAGTCGTACGGCGCGCGGACCAGATCGAGCTGGTCGACATGTCGCCCCAGGCGCTACGGCGGCGGATGGCGCACGGGAACGTCTACCAGCCGGACAAGCTCGACGCCGCTCTCTCGAACTACTTCCGGCCGGGCAACCTCACCGCCCTGCGCGAACTGGCGCTGCTGTGGGTGGCCGACCGGGTCGACGAGTACCTGACCGAGTACCGCAGCGAGCACCAGGTGTCGAGGATCTGGGGCTCGCGGGAGCGGATCGTGGTCGGGCTGACCGGAGGGCCCGAGGGACGCACCCTGATACGGCGTGCCGCCCGGCTGGCGGAGAAGGGCGCCGGGGGCGAGGTGCTGGCGGTCTACATAGCGCGCAGCGACGGGCTGACCTCCGCCTCGCCCGAGGAACTCGTCGTACAGCGCACCCTGGTCGAGGACCTCGGCGGAACCTTTCACCATGTGGTGGGCGACGACATACCGGCCGCGCTGCTGGACTTCGCGCGCGGGGTCAACGCCACCCAGATCGTCCTCGGGTCCTCGCGCCGCAAGACCTGGCAGTACGTCTTCGGACCCGGCGTCGGCACGACCGTGGCCCGGGACTCGGGGCCCGACCTCGACGTGCACATCGTCACGCACGAGGAGGTCGCCAAGGGGCGCGGGCTGCCGGTGTCCCGGGGTGCGCGGCTCGGGCGGGCCCGGATCATCTGGGGCTGGTTGGTCGGAGTGGCCGGACCGGTGATCGTGGCGCTGCTCCTGAACACCGTGAACCTGGGCCTCGCCAACGACATGCTGCTGTTCCTGACCCTCGTGGTGGCGGCGGCCCTGCTCGGCGGGCTGTTCCCGGCGCTGGCGTCGGCGGCGGTGGGCTCCCTGTTGCTGAACTACTTCTACACACCGCCCCTGCACCACTGGACGATCGCCGACCCGAAGAACATCGTCGCCATCGTGATCTTCGTGGGCGTCGGTGTCTCGGTGGCCTCGGTCGTCGACCTCGCGGCCCGGCGCACCCACCAGGCGGCCCGGCTGCGGGCCGAGTCGGAGATCCTGTCCTTCCTCGCGGGCAACGTGCTGCGCGGCGAGACCGGCCTGGAGGATCTGCTGGAGCGGGTCCGCGAGACGTTCGGCATGGAGTCGGCGGCCCTGCTGGAGCGCGAGAGCGACGTCGACCCGTGGACCTGCGCGGGCCGGGCGGGCCTCGGTCCTGCCGTCCTGCGGCCGGAGGACGCGGACGTGGACGTGCCGGTCGGGGACCACATGGCGCTCGCGCTGAGCGGCCGGGTGCTGCCCGCCGAGGACCGGCGGGTGCTCGCCGCCTTCGCCGCCCAGGCCGCCGACGTCCTGGACCGCCGGCGCCTGCGGGCCGAGGCCGACCGGGCCCGGACGCTGGCCGAGGGCAACCGCATCCGCACCGCGCTACTGGCCGCCGTCAGCCATGACCTGCGTACGCCACTGGCCGGGATCAAGGCGGCGGTCACCTCGCTCCGGTCCGACGACGTGGCATGGTCCGAGGAGGACCGGGCCGAACTGCTGGAGGGCATCGAGGACGGCGCCGACCGGCTCGACCACCTGGTGGGGAACCTGCTCGACATGTCCCGCCTCCAGACCGGCACGGTCACCCCGCTGATCCGCGAGATCGACCTCGACGAAGTGGTGCCGATGGCCCTCGGCGGGGTGCCCGAGGACAGCGTGGAACTCGACATCCCCGAGACCCTGTCCATGGTCGCCGTGGACCCCGGGCTGCTGGAACGGTCGGTGGCCAACCTGGTCGAGAACGCCGTCAAGTACAGCCCCGACGGCACGGCCGTCCTGGTGTCCGCCAGCGCCATCGCCGACCGGGTCGAGGTCCGGGTCGTCGACCGCGGGCCCGGCGTCCCCGACGAGGCCAAGGAACGCATCTTCGAGCCCTTCCAGCGCTACGGCGACGCCCCGCGCGGCGCCGGAGTCGGCCTCGGGCTCGCCGTGGCGCGCGGCTTCGCCGAGGCGATGTCCGGCACGCTCACCGCCGAGGACACCCCCGGCGGAGGCCTCACCATGGTGCTGACGCTCCGCGCGGCGGGACCGCTGCCCGAGGAGCCCCTTCAGCCCGTACGACCGGAAAGGCAGGCCACATGGTGAGTCCGGCCGGGGAGACCCCCCAGACCGCGACCAGGGTCCTGGTGATCGACGACGAGCCGCAGATCGTGCGCGCCCTCGTGATCAACCTCAAGGCGCGCAGGTACGAGGTCGACGCGGCGCACGACGGCGCCACCGCCCTCCGGCTCGCCGCCGCCCGCCACCCCGACGTGGTGGTGCTCGACCTGGGCCTGCCGGACATGGACGGCGTCGAGGTGATCAGGGGGCTGCGGGGCTGGACCCGCGTGCCGATCCTGGTGCTGTCCGCCCGGCACTCCTCCGACGAGAAGGTCGAGGCCCTCGACGCCGGCGCCGACGACTACGTCACCAAGCCCTTCGGCATGGACGAGCTGCTGGCCCGGCTGCGCGCCGCCGTCCGCCGCGCCGAGCCCACCGGGGCCGGCGAGGACGAGGTGCTGGTCGAGACCGACGAGTTCACCGTCGACCTCGCCGCGAAGAAGGTCCAGCGGCACGGCAAGGACGTACGGCTGACACCCACCGAATGGCATCTGCTGGAGGTGCTGGTGCGCAACACCGGCCGGCTGGTCGGCCAGAAGCAGCTGCTCCAGGAGGTGTGGGGGCCGTCCTACGGGACGGAGACGAACTATCTGCGGGTCTACATGGCACAGCTGAGACGCAAGCTGGAGGCGGACCCCTCGCATCCCAAGCACTTCGTCACGGAGCCGGGGATGGGGTACCGGTTCGAGCGGTAGCGGCGCGGGTACGTAGCTGTCGGTGGGCCCCGGTACGCTTCAGGCATGAGTGCTGTTCCTCGTTCCGAGAAGCCGGTGGGCCGGTTCCGGCGCATGCTCGACCGGCTTTCCTCGTCGCAGGAGGACCTCGAGTCCGAGGAGCTGCGGGAGGACGCCGCGACCGCCGGCTGTGTCCGGATCGGTGACTGTCAGGACCGTCAGGTCGTGACGGTTACTGGTACCTTGCGCACGGTCACCCTGAGGCCGCGCGCGGGAGTCCCGGCCCTGGAGGCCGAGCTGTTCGACGGCTCCGCGGCTCTGGACGTGGTGTGGCTCGGCAGACGCTCCATCGTGGGGATAGAGCCGGGGCGCAAGCTGATCGCATCGGGCCGGATCTCGATGAGCCGGGGCCGCCGGGTGCTGTTCAACCCGAAGTACGAACTGAGACCCCTCGGACGGGAGTAGCCGGTGACGTCGCTCGACAAGCCGACCGAAGACACCCAGCAACATGATGCCCGGGCGGTGACCGAGGCCGCGCTCTTCGAGGCCTTCGGCGGGGTCCGGGGCATGGTCGAGACGGTGCTGCCCGGCCTGCTGTTCGTCACCATCTACACCATCAACAAGGACCTGCACCTGTCGGCGATCGCCGCCCTCGCGGTGTCGCTGATCCTGGTCGTGGTCCGGCTGGTGATGCGGGACACCGTCAAGCACGCCTTCAGCGGGGTCTTCGGCGTCGCCTTCGGTGTCGTCTTCGCGATGATGACCGGCAACGCCAAGGACTTCTACCTGCCCGGCATGCTCTACACGCTGGGGCTGGGCCTCGCCTACATCATCACCACGCTGTGCGGTGTCCCGCTGATCGGTCTCATCCTCGGACCGGTCTTCAAGGAGAACCTCTCCTGGCGCACCCGCAACCCCGGCCGCAAGAAGGCCTACGCCAAGGCCAGCTACGCCTGGGGCGCGATCCTGCTCGCCAAGTGCGCGATCCTCTTCCCGCTGTACTGGTGGGCCGACACGACCCAGCTCGGCTGGGTGCTGGTCTCCCTGAAGATCCCGCCGTTCCTGCTGGCCGTCTGGCTCACCTGGGTCTTCCTGGCGAAGGCGCCCGCGCCGATCGACGTGTTCGCGGAGATGGAGGCGGCCGAGAAGGCCGAGGAGGAGCGCAAGGCCGCGGAGCGGGAGGAAGAGGCCGCGGGGAGCCGGCACCGCCGGGAGGCGTAGTCCCGGTGCTTCGGTGGCCCTCCAGCGGCCATCCCAGGACTGACGGGACCGATACGACGATGGGCGCCCCGGATCTCCCCGGGGCGCCCATCGTCGTCGTAGCCGCTGAAATGCTCAGCTCGCCGCGTCCTCCCGGCGCACCGACAGCAGGTCCTCCAACTGCTCCTCCCTGGCCTGGGCGGCCACGAAGAGGAGCTCGTCGCCCGCCTCCAGGGAGTCCTCGCGGGTCGGGGTGAGGACGCGGGTGCCGCGGATGATGGTGACCAGGGAGGTGTCCTCGGGCCATTCCACGTCACCGACCTGGGTGCCGGCCAGGGCCGACTCCTCGGGGAGGGTCAGTTCGACCAGGTTGGCGTCGCCGTGGCTGAAGCGGAGCAGCCGGACCAGGTCGCCGACGCTCACCGCCTCCTCGACCAGGGCCGACATCAGGCGGGGGGTGGACACCGCGACGTCCACGCCCCAGGACTCGTTGAAGAGCCACTCGTTCTTGGGGTTGTTGACGCGGGCGACGACCCGGGGAACCCCGTACTCGGTCTTCGCCAGCAGGGAGACGACCAGGTTGACCTTGTCGTCGCCCGTCGCGGCGATCACGACGTTGCAGCGCTGGAGCGCCGCCTCGTCCAGGGAGGTGATCTCGCAGGCGTCGGCGAGCAGCCACTCCGCCTGCGGGACGCGCTCGACCGAGATGGCGGTCGGCGCCTTGTCGATCAGCAGGACCTCGTGGCCGTTCTCCAGCAGTTCGCCCGCGATCGAGCGGCCCACCGCACCGGCACCGGCAATGGCGACCCTCATCAGTGACCGCTCTCCTCTTCGGGACCCTTGGCGAACGCCGCCTCGACCTTGTCGACCTCGTCCGTGCGCATCATGACGTGGACCAGGTCGCCCTCCTGGAGCACCGTCTGCGAGGAGGGCAGGATCGCCTCCCCGAGCCGCGTCAGGAACGCCACGCGGACGCCCGTCTCCTCCTGGAGCGTGCTGATCTTGTGGCCGACCCAGGCGGTCGCGGCGTGCACCTCGGCCAGCTGCACCCCACCGGTGGGATCGCGCCACAGCGGCTCCGCGCCCGAGGGCAGCAGCCTGCGCAGCATCTGGTCGGCCGTCCAGCGCACGGTCGCCACGGTCGGGATGCCCAGGCGCTGGTAGACCTCGGCGCGCCGGGGGTCGTAGATCCGTGCCGCGACGTTCTCGATGCCGAACATCTCGCGGGCCACCCGGGCGGCGATGATGTTCGAGTTGTCACCGCTGGAGACGGCGGCGAACGCACCGGCCTCCTCGATACCCGCCTCGCGCAGGGTGTCCTGGTCGAAGCCGATTCCGGTGACGCGTCGGCCGCCGAAACCGGAGCCCAGTCGTCGGAAGGCGGTGGGGTCCTGGTCGATCACGGCGACCGTGTGCCCCTGTTGCTCCAGGGTCTGGGCGAGAGCGGAACCCACTCTCCCGCAGCCCATGATGACGATGTGCACGACCGTCCTTCCGGTGTCAAGAGTTACTGCTCAGCCACATCAGGGTCTCAGACAGACGCCCAAGCTACACACGCGCGGTAGGACGACGGCACCCCCTTGCACGGTTGCTTCCCGCCGGCAGCGGTTCAGCGGCGGCTGATGCTCCGCACGCTGGCGAGAAACAGGATTCCGAGGCCGACCAGAGCGGCCGCGCCGCCGATCAGCTCTGCGGTCGTGTGCATGGACCCTCCAGGGGCGTCGACGGGCGGGTTTGTCATATAGACACGGAGATCGGTCCGGCTACGGAATCCGCAGCGCGGAGCGCCCGTTATTTCACCCGTGAGGCAGATGAAAGGCAGATGAGGGGGCGATGAGGGGTGGCGGGTGGGCGGCCGCCAGTTCGACGCCTTACGATCCTCTGTTGTGTCCAAACTGACCGACGTGCCCAAGCGGATCCTGATCGGGCGCGCACTGCGCAGTGACCGGCTCGGGGAAACGCTCCTGCCGAAGCGCATCGCACTCCCTGTCTTCGCCTCCGACCCGCTGTCCTCCGTGGCGTACGCGCCCGGCGAGGTGCTGCTGGTCCTGTCCATCGCGGGCGTGTCGGCCTACCACTTCAGTCCCTGGATCGCCGTCGCGGTCGTCGTACTGATGTTCACGGTCGTCGCCTCCTACCGGCAGAACGTGCACGCGTATCCGAGCGGCGGCGGCGACTACGAGGTGGCGAACACCAACCTCGGCCCCAAGGCGGGCCTCACGGTCGCCAGCGCGCTGCTCGTCGACTACGTCCTGACCGTCGCCGTCTCCATCTCCTCGGGCATCGAGAACCTCGGCTCCGCGATCCCCTTCGTGATCGAGCACAAGGTGCTGTGCGCGGTCGCCGTGATCGTGCTGCTGACGCTGATGAACCTGCGCGGCGTCAAGGAGTCCGGCTCGCTGTTCGCGATTCCGACGTACGTCTTCGTCGCGGGCGTCTTCATCATGATCGCGTGGGGCGCGTTCCGCGGGCTGGTGCTCGACGACCCCATGCGGGCGCCGACGGCGGACTACGAGATCAAGCCCGAGCACCAGGGCCTGGCCGGGTTCGCCCTGGTCTTCCTGCTGCTGCGCGCCTTCTCCTCGGGCTGTGCCGCACTCACCGGCGTCGAGGCGATCTCCAACGGCGTTCCGGCCTTCCGCAAGCCCAAGTCGAAGAACGCGGCGACCACGCTGGCGATGATGGGCCTGCTGGCCGTCACGATGTTCTGCGGCATCATCGCGCTGGCCGCGGCGACCAAGGTGCGCATGGCCGAGAACCCGGCCGTCGATCTGATCCACAACGGTGTCCCGATCGGCGCCGACTATGTGCAGCACCCGGTCATCGCACAGGTCGCCGAGGCCGTCTTCGGCAAGGGCAGCTTCCTGTTCATCGTGCTCGCCGCGGCCACCGCGCTGGTGCTGTTCCTCGCCGCGAACACCGCCTACAACGGCTTCCCGCTGCTCGGCTCGATCCTCGCCCAGGACCGCTACCTGCCCCGCCAGCTCCACACCCGTGGCGACCGCCTCGCCTTCTCGAACGGCATCGTGCTCCTCGCGGGCGCCGCCGCACTGCTGGTGTGGATCTACGGCGCCGACTCGACGCGGCTGATCCAGCTCTACATCGTCGGCGTGTTCGTGTCCTTCACGCTCAGCCAGACCGGCATGGTCCGTCACTGGAACCGCCACCTGGCCACCGAGAAGGACCAGGCCAAGCGCCGCCACATGATCCGCTCCCGCGCCATCAACACCTTCGGCGCCTTCTTCACCGGCCTGGTGCTGGTCGTCGTCCTGGTCACCAAGTTCACCCACGGCGCCTGGGTCGCGCTGCTCGGCATGGTCATCTTCTACGCGACGATGACCGCCATCCGTAAGCACTACGACCGGGTCGCCGAGGAGATCGCGGCCCCCGAGGGCCCGAGCGACGACATCGTACGGCCGTCCCGCGTGCACTCCGTCGTCCTGATCTCCAAGATCCACCGCCCCACCCTGCGGGCGCTGTCCTACGCCAAGCTGCTGCGCTCGGACACCCTGGAGGCGCTCAGCGTCAACGTCGACCCGGCGGAGACCAAGGCGCTGCGTGCCGAGTGGGACCGGCGGGGCATCACCGTGCCGCTGAAGGTCCTCGACTCGCCGTACCGCGAGGTCACGCGGCCGGTCATCGAGTACGTGAAGAGCCTGCGCAAGGAGTCTCCGCGGGACGTGGTCTCCGTGATCATCCCCGAGTACGTGGTCGGCCACTGGTACGAGCATCTGCTGCACAACCAGAGCGCGCTCCGCCTCAAGGGCCGTCTGCTGTTCACGCCGGGGGTCATGGTGACGTCGGTGCCCTACCAGCTCCAGTCCTCCGAGGCGGCCAGGAAGCGGGCCCGCAAGCGGCAGGAGTGGAACGCGCCGGGTGCGGTGCGGCGCGGACCGGCGCAGGAGCGGCCGAAGGAGACGTCGGCGCCGAAGTAGCCGGGGCGGAAGTAGCCGGGGCGGAAGTGGGCGGCGCCGCCGACGTACACTGGTGGGCTGTTGTCGATCCATCCCCCCCTCGATGTTGTGGAGTCACCCCGCCATGCAGGCAGAACCGAAGAAAACGCAGGCGGGGTCGACGGCCGAGTCCCCGGCGGACTCCCTGACGGGCCCCTCGTCGGACTCTTTGGTGGGGGAGGAGTACGAGGTCGAGGTCGGCCCCGTCGCCCACGGTGGGCACTGCGTCGCCCGCACGGCCGACGGGCAGGTGCTGTTCGTCCGGCACGCCCTGCCCGGTGAGCGGGTCGTGGCACGGGTGACCGAGGGCGAGGAGGGGGCCCGGTTCCTCCGCGCTGACGCGGTGTCCGTCCTGTCGGCCTCCAAGGACCGCGTCGAGGCACCCTGCCCGTACGCCGGTCCCGGCCGGTGCGGCGGCTGCGACTGGCAGCACGCCAAGCCGGGCGCGCAGCGCCGCATGAAGGGCGAGGTCGTCGCCGAGCAGCTTCAGCGCCTGGCGGGTCTCACCCCCGAGGAGGCCGGCTGGGACGGCACGGTGATGCCGGCCGAGGGCGACAAGCTGCCCGCCGGCCAGGTGCCGCAGTGGCGGACGCGTGTGCAGTACGCGGTGGACGAGGACGGCAACGCCGGTCTGCGCCGCCACCGTTCGCACGAGGTCGAGCCGATCGAGCACTGCATGATCGCGGCACCCGGCGTCTCCGAACTGGGCGTCGAGAAGCGCGACTGGTCCGGCATGGAGTCGGTCGAGGTGATCGCGGCGACGGGTTCGCAGGACCGCATGGTGATTCTCGAGCCCAGGCCGGGCGCCCGCCTGCCGCTCGTCGAACTCGACAAGCCCGTCTCCGTCATGCGGGTCGAGGAGCACGACGGCGGTATCCACCGTGTCCACGGCCGCGCCTTCGTCCGCGAACGCGCCGACGGCCGTACCCACCGCGTCGGCAGCGGCGGCTTCTGGCAGGTCCACCCGAAGGCGGCGGACACCCTCGTCACGGCGGTCATGCAGGGCCTGCTGCCCCGCAAGGGCGACATGGCCCTCGACCTCTACTGCGGTGTCGGCCTCTTCGCGGGCGCCCTCGCCGACCGGCTCGGCGACCAGGGCGCCGTCCTCGGCATCGAGTCCGGCAAGCGCGCCGTCGAGGACGCCCGGCACAACCTCGCCGCCTTCGACCGCGTCCGCATCGAACAGGGCAAGGTCGAGAGCGTCCTCCCGCGCACCGGCATCACCGAGGTCGACCTCATCGTCCTCGACCCGCCCCGCGCCGGGGCCGGCCGCAAGACGGTCGCCCACCTCGCCTCCCTGAGCGCGCGCCGGATCGCGTACGTCGCCTGCGATCCGGCTGCGCTGGCGCGGGATCTGGGGTACTTCCGGGACGGGGGGTATCGGGTGCGGATGCTGCGGGTTTTCGATCTGTTTCCGATGACCCACCATGTGGAGTGCGTCGCGATCCTTGAACCGGCCGCGAAGGGCTCCTGACCTGCGGTTTTACCCGTGCGCATTATGTGCGGTGTGGGCGTTACGGGCGATATTTTGACGCTGAAATGACGCTCGTGACGCTCATTTGACGCTCGTTCTGATGGGGTGTCAGGCGATTGGCTGCGCTGGCCAGGCGCACTGTCGACTACGTGAGTGCGGCCGGGCGTCGAGGGGCTCGTGACGCTCAGTGGTGCCGGTGATCTACGAGTGCGGAAGGTCAAGAGGCACCTCCGCAGCCACTTCTGCGGAGGTCTGCCTGCGGTTTGTCCGGCGGGCGTGAGCTCGGCTGGCCTCGTCCCTGCGCGGCTATGAAAAGTCGTCTTCGTCATCTTGGGCCTCGCCGTCACCAGGGTCGTGGCTGCGGAAGTCGGGATGGTCCTGGTCGGTCTTGTAGGCGAGATGGAGCGGGGCCGGACGTAGCGTGCGGTGATCCCACGCGACGGCCTGGTCGCATTGCCGGGCGATGAACGCGACGAGGTCGCCGGGGCGCCAGGTGCCTGGTGTGGGGACGGTGAGCTCGATGCGACTGGTGGCGTGGAGGTCCTTGTTCATGGGGTTGTAGGTGAGGGCGCTGAAATCGTCGCGGGTTCGCTTGTTGCCTTCGCGCAGCATGGGGGAGTTTCCGGCTTGCTGGCGTGATTGTTGCGTGAGCAGCCACACGGTCTCGTGGGGGTGATGCTTCTCGAAGATGAGGGTGCGCCGGTAGGTGGGGTTCATTGTGGTGAGGTTGTCGACACTGTCGCGGTAGACGGTTGCCGGCCGCGCTGCATGGTGTCCGAAGGCGATGCGTACAGTGGCGACGTCGATGCCGTCGCGGGCGAGGCCGCGTCCGGGGCGCGGCGTGGTGCGGAAGGGATTGTCATCGAGGGCCGGATAGATGCTGCGACTGCCTTCTTTGTCCAGGACGAGGACGACACGATTGCTGCCCTCGGGCAGGACGAGGTTGTCGAGGGCGGTCTCGATGTGGTCGCGGACGGCCCGAGCGCCGTCGCCGTTGCGTCCCCAGCGCTCGCTGCCGATCTCTGAGGAGTGGAATAGAGCACGTCCCTCCGCGATGCGCAGCCACTGCCCGTCTTGGTACATCTCGGTGTACGGCGGGGCCTGAGCTTCGGGAGTGAAGTGCATTGCGACGAGGCAGGCGACGAGTTTGGGGCTGCGGTAACCCTGGCCTCGTACTCGCTTGTAGACGTGTCGGCGCAAGTGGATGCCGACCACGGTCACGGGCTCTGTTAGCGGCGCATCCATGGACACTTCGGCCGTGGTACAGATAGCACGAGAAAGACGGTCGTCGATGATGCCGGCGTCCTGGAAGATGTGGCGCAGGGCCGCACTGGCGGGAAAGTCGGTGTCCTCTGCTCGCGGCGGGGTGTCGGTCTTGACGAGGAACTGGCTGACGATCCTGCTGGCACCGAGTGCCTTGCGGGTGGCGGGTTTACCGTCGTGGGGGACGGGCTTGCCGTCCCAGGTGGTCTCGCAGATGACGGCGATGAGCTGGTCGGGGTCGCTGACCTGGAGGGCGCTGTGGCTGCGGATGAGCGCTGCGCGGTCATGGCGGCCGTGCATGGTCAGTTCGGGCAGCTTCCGGAACTCCAGCGTGACGGTGGGGGCGACGTCGACGATCTGCCCATCGAAAGCCGTTGCCCGGTCGGCCAGCGCAGCAGGTGTCGCAATCCCGTAGTCCGCCCGGAGCTGACGCAGAATCCGGAGCGGGGTGCTGTCTGCGGAGTACACCACCACCAGGCGCAGTGACTTCCATCCGGCCGCCTCCACGGCCTGTGGCAGTTTGCTGCGGAGGATGGGGCCACTGGTGATGCTCTTGCCCGGGATGGTGTGGCGCGAGGCGTCGTAGATGATCGGTTGGACGCCGAGGGCCTCGGCGATGTGGGTGGTCATGCGGAGGGTGAAGTAGGCACCGACGCCTTTGCCGACCAGATGCTTGCCCTTGTTACGGAAGACCGCTCGGACACGGTCGAGAGCGCCGTCAGCGTTGACGGGCAACGTGACCGGTTTGAGGCCGCACGCTTGGACGATGGCCGCGGTGTGTCCGCGGAAAGTCGTCTTCCAGGTGAGGCGCCCGTCCTTGTCGGTGATCTTTTCGCCGTCGGGGCCGGTGTGGGGGAGATGACGGACCGGGACGCGCAGCAATGTGTCGAACTGGGGGTGCTTGAGCATGACGGTCTTGACGTTGCGCCAGTGGTCGGCGACGCGGGTGACGTGGCAGTCGAAGCGCAAGATGGGGTCGGGCAGACCGCGTTGGGTCTCACCGGTGACCGAGACGTAGGCCATCGCCCAGCCGGTGCGTTCGTTGGCTCGGCCCTGGTAGATGGTGCGGTAGTACGGGTAGTCCCAGGCCACGAGTCGTTTGGCGTCGTGGGCGAGCGCCACTCGGAAGGACGTGGCCGGCTGGTCGGGGTGCTGCTGGTCGATCATGGGACGGGCTGCCAGTTGCTGGATGGCGGCCCAGCCTGCGGCGTCCTTCCACCACCAAGGTCCGGTGATGTAGCCGCTGTCGTCGCGCTGTAGGACGTCGGCGAGGGGGCGGCAGCTCGCATTGAGGAAGTCGATGTGCTCGCTCAGGAGTTGGTTCTTGAGGTTGGAGAAGTACAGCTTCTGCCAGGTGTCGAAGCAGCGCTTGGTGAGCTTGGCATCAAGGGGGCCGTCGGCGACGATCAGGCTCTGAGGCTCGTTGGGCCCGGCGCTGCGTCGCCGCGAGATCGTGAAGACGATCATGCGTCCGGTGGCGGTGCCCAGGGCCACGCGCAGGGCACCGTGCGGGGTGCGGAAGCCTTCGTCGGGGTCCCACTGGCGTTCGCAGACTTCCCACAAGTCCTCGAACTCGGGGGTGAGCGGGTAGAACCACACCTGTCCCATCAGTTCAGGGCTGAGGGGGAAGTCGGCAGTGTAGAGGCGGGTGGGTGCGGCGGCCATCAGGGGTTGGTCCTCTCGTCGGCGAAGTCGAAGATCGCGGTGAGGGTGTTTCCGTAGATGTTCTGGAGCAGTTCTAGCTGCCCGGTCTTGGCCCAGCCGTGGCGCAATTCCCGGATGAGCCGCGGCAGGTCGCTGCCGCTTGCGGTGTTGTGGAAGGCGTGGTCGGCGAGGTAGAGGACGCCCTGGTCGCCGCCCCGCCGTACGCGGCCGCCGAGCTGGATAATGCCGATGAGCATTTCGGCGACGATCGACAGGCGCACTTGGTTGGGCAGGGACTGAAAGAAGTGATGGCTGCGGAAGAGTTCTTCGTGGACAGCGCCGGAGGTGCGGGAGAGTTCGCGGAGCATTTCGGCGGGATCTTGCGAGCGGTTCAGGGTGCTGTAGGCGCGGCTGGAGATGAGCGCCAGGAGTTGAGCGGGTTCGTCCATCAGCGGGATCGGGCGGACGGCGAGGATGACTTCGCCGACCAGGGAGCGCCCGCTGTGGTCGACCATGTTCAGTCCACGTTCGGCGATGGCGAGCGGCGCGATGAGGATCTTGGCGCTGTTGTGGTGCGGGAAGCGTTCCAGAGCGTCCGAGGGGATCTCATGCCAGGCGGGGCGTCGCCGGAAGTGCGCCGGGACGGCACTCTCAGTCTCGGTGCGGGCGGCGACAGCAATGCTGTCAGGGTCCGCACCGGCGGAAATCATGCCTTCGGCGAGCTGGCCGGCCCCGACGTAGGAGGTGCAGGCGACCAGGATGCGGGCTCGGTGCGCGGTGTTCGCGCGGCTGCCCAGCTTCTTCAGATGCTGCACGATGTGGGACCACAAGGCGCGTCCCATCTGCTGGTGGGCGTGGTCCCGGTGAATGTCTGATGTGCCGGAGATTCGGATGGGGTTGTTGCGCTCGTCCACCAGGGGCAGCGGCTTCAGCACCAGGGAGCCGGTGATGTCGTCAGGCACGTACCAGGTCGGTGGGGTAATGAGGTGGTGCATGGTGCCGCCGGGCATGTGGGCGGTCGCCGAGAGTCCCAGCACGATGCGGGGTTGCCCGCACAGTGCCAGCGCGGTGGTGTCGCCGAGCTGAGCGGTGTAGGCGTGCGGGTCGCCGGCGAAGGAGGTCAGGGCGAGTTCGGTGCGGTGCTTGTCCTCGATGTCATGAATGGCGGTGAAACCGAAGACTGGTGCCCCAAGCGGGCCATAGGGGGCGGCGTGCCACTGCTTGTTGTCGTCCAGCATCTCGGCGAGTTCGTTGGCTGCAGTGATGCCGGATGCCTTCAGAGAGGTTCCGAAGCGGGTCACGTACTCGATCTGGGCGCGGATCTGCTCCAGGTACGCCCGCCGCACCAAGAGGTCGACCAAGAGTTCGCGGTCGTCGTCGTCAAGACCTCTATCCAGAAGCGGAGTTATGGTGGATGCGATCCGCGCGTGCACGCCGTCGAAGACGGGATCTGCGCCTTCGCGTAGGGCCGTGGTGTCAAGCAGTTCAGTGCGCAACCGTGCCAGGGTCTCCCAGCTGCTGTTGCCGACGCCGGGGATGGCCGGGACAGTCGACTCGGTGAGCTGAGCATCTTCGCTGGGGTTGAACAACTGGCGGAAGGTGTCGATCTGTTCGCGGGTGGGGGAGGAATCCTCCGGGGTGCGCCACAGGCGGGCGGTACACCACGCATCCCAGCGGCGCGGGATGATCAATCGGCGGCGCGCGAGTTGCTGGCGGCTGCGTTCGTTGGGGCCGCGTTGGGCGATGCGTCCGTTGGCCGCGTTGCTCACGTAGCTCTCCGACAAGAATCGCGCCTGAGTGATCTTGGGGTGGATGTAGCGCTCGAGCTCGTACATCAACGACCCGGCTCGGACGCTGAACTGGTCGTGGAGTTCTTGGAGGGCACTGGGCTGCCTGCTGCCGTACCGGGCAAGGGTGACGTGATGGGCGCTCTTGGCGAACCCGGTGGCCTGGAAGGCGTCCGCCTCGTCGATAAGCAGGACATGGGTGAGACGCAGCAGCGCCTCCTCGACGCTCATGTGGTTGCGCTGCTGCCCCTCGGCCAGCACCGGGACATGGAGACGGCCGGACATGAGATTGATGTGGTTGGTGACGATGATGTTCGCGCTGTCGAGTGCGAGCTGGTGGCGGTGTTTGCCACAGTGGGCGTACCAGGGACAGCGGTGTCGACGGACCTCGCCAGTGTCCGCGTCGATACCCTCGAAGTCCGAGCAGCGCTCGCGCCCGGGCTGCCACAAATCGACGTCCTGGGTGTTGGTGGACCTCGCCTGCATACCGCAGCCGTACGAGAACTCGGAGAACGCCTGATCCGCCTCAACGAGTCGGCCCTCCTCCAGGTGACTGCGAGCGGCCTTCTCCGCCTCTGCCTGCATGCTGTTCGGCGAGATCAGCGGGACAACCACCGCGTCAGCGTGACCGAGCTCTTTGAGCTCCACACGCAGGGCATGGGTGAAGGCGAGCACGCTGTCATTGCGCGGCACCACGATCCCGGTCACATAGCCGTTCAGGACACCCCACTCGGCCAGCAACTTCGCCAGAACACTCTTACCGGAGCCGGTGCAAGCGCTGAGTACCTTGATGAGCCCGGCGTTGAGCACGAGGTCCTTCTCGGTGAGCAAGGAGCCGTCGGCGTGACGGATGTATTGGAAGAGCCGGTCCAAACTCTGACGCCGGTAGCTTTGACCGAAGGCCCGATCCAACGAGTCGGCAATCGACCGAAGGGCCTCGATCGGCACGGACAGCACCAGGCATTCGCGGGGCTTGCCGAAGTCCGGCAACGGCGTCTCAACGTGGGGTACATCGAGGACGTAGTGGGCCTGGATGACCCCGTTGCCTGGTCTGCTCGGATCGGGGATCTGCGTGCCGATACGGAAGTGCCCCTGAAGGGCCAGTGGGCGGCTGCGCCCCTCGTCGAGCGCGGCGGCACGGTCATCAAGGATCTCCAGGACCTCGTCCACCAGTGAGCCAAGGTGCTGGTGGACCGGCTCAGTCACCAGGTACAGCTCGTCATCGAGGAGGGCGAACCCCTCCGGAATCTCGGGCGAGTTGAACAGCTCTTCGACGGCACGGCGAAACGCACTCAGGATCGCCAGCCGCCCGGTGCGGTGCAGCAGGAGCCGCGTGACTCGCCGCGTGTCCTCAGGCGACAGATCCGGATAGCTGTTCCACAAGTGGGTGTGTCCCGAGACAAGGAAGTGTGCGTCCCGAATCGCAGTCGCGTGCCGAAAGGAGTCGTCACTGCGGTTGGGGAACAGCCGGGCGGCCAAGGCGAGCGCGGCCACAGCGCTCAAGCGCTGCACGCTCATCGAGGAAAGAGGACGGCTGTTCACTGCGCCTCCTTGAGAGCCTTGCCGACAAGGGTCTTGAACGCGCGGACGGTCCGGACCTCATAGCGCCCGGTCGGCAAGGACCGGCGCAGCTGCGCGACCTGCCAGGACCGGTAGTCGGGAACGACCACGTGCCGGGCTCGTGGCGGCCTGGCGACGATCTGGGACGGGGACCTGGTGTCCTTGAGGTCCACCTCGAAGACACTGTTGCCAGCCCGGACGCTGATGTCCCACCGGTCCTTGTGCGGCCACTTCGTGATCGCGTCGCCATCGATGTCGGCCTGCTCGGCCAGCCATCCCATCAGTGACACCTCGGTGATGCCGGGGACGGTGATGTAGCGCCAGACGGCTTCGTGCAGACACACTGCCTCGGCTGCGTGAACTGCGAGGGCCGGCAATGGGCCGCGTACACGCGGAGCCCCGCCAGTGTCGTGCTCCTGAATGATGGTGAACTGCCCGACATGCTGCGGATACCGGCACGCCAGCAGGGAGCCGCGCACGTGCATCGGCCAAAGGCAGACAGGGCAGGGCACATACCAGGCGTTCTGCCCGGAGACGAACTGGCGATCAGGCGGCAGCGGTTCGTACGCCTCGGTGTGCAGGGCCCCACGCTCGTGCATTTCGTCGCTGACCTGCTCAACGGTGCCCGCGGGCACTTCGATCAGCATTTGCCGTGTGGCGACGTACTCGTTCTGCCCCGCAGATGAGAGAACCAGATAGACAGAGCGTTCGACCTTCTCAAAGGTTTGCTGAGCCCACCGCGGCACCCAATCGATCCCGGCTTCGTGGTTCTCGAAGAGGGCCTCGCTGTAATCGGATCCGTACTCGATGGCCTCGCCGGTCAACAGGCCATCGTGGCCCAAGATGCTGAACGAGCCGAGCTCGCTTGGAACGAGATCCCATCGCAGCGGGACCCATGCCCGCATGGGGTGTCGCAAGGCGGCAATCAAATCTGAGGGCGTCGGGGGAGCTGCCGCAGGAGGCAGCAGGCTCAGGAACACCCCGTGCATCCGTGACACCTCGCGCCATGCGGCAGGATCCTCGTGCCGGGTGGCGAAGGCACGGGCTGCCCGCAGTGCAGTCGTGGTCAGATCACCGACGAGCTTTGTCGTCGGGGCCCCTCCACTCATCTCTACCGGGGATGGTTGCCTCGGGACCTGTGATGGTTCCTGCGTCATGGCAGATGATGATGAACCCACCCACTGACACCGGTTGAGGGCAAGAGTCATTTTCGGCCTAAAACTCACCTGCTCTCATCGCGTTGGAGCCCACTCCTGACCTTGTGCAATGGTCAAGGCGGCACGAAGGAGTGACCGGAAACGAACGCGGTGAGAAAGGAAAGCTGGCGGAAACCCAATACGGCCAGGGCCGCATTGTCAGACCTATCCGGTAGTGGGGTCTAGCGTCCGTCTGCCGGAGCGGCGGCCTCGCCACACGTAGCGACATGGCCGCAGGGCGGCCTGCATGACCGACCGGCACCAGTCCAAGAAGCCGGGGCGAGACGCCCATGCACATCGAAGGTTCCAGCCACTTGCTCAGCCCTCAACCGCCCCACTCGACCCGCACGGGCTCCCGGGCTGCGGCGAGGGCGCCCTCGAAGTCGGCGAGGCGCTCGGCGAGGGTGGCCGTGGCGATGCGCGGAGGCAGGGCCACCGAGAACTTCAGGCCGCGTACGGCGCGAGGGTCGACCGTGGGCAGTGTGAGGGAGTCGGGGAGTTCGGCGCGGGCTGCTTTCCAGTCTGCGAGGGAGAGGTCCTGGCGTAGCCGGATATGGGTGTCGGTGGGGCGCTGTACTGGGTCGGCGAGGTTGCCGAGGGAAGATGCGAGTGTGGCGTTGGCGCGGTAGCCGGCCCAGGTCCACCAACGGGCGGCGTCTGCGTCTCGGACCAACAGGGTGCCCGCCGGGTGTACTTCGTGGGGTGCGCGGTCCATGCGGAGTTCGGCGAGGGTCGCTGTGGCGCGGCGGGTGAGCTTGACGTCGGGGTCGCTGCCCAGCAGGACCTCGCGCATCGCGCGGGTCAGTGCGTACGACAGGCCACGGGCCTCGCTGCCCTGCCATTTGGCAACGCCACCGTCCTCGACCGGTTCGACGAAGGCGCGGCGCCGTGCCCAGTCGATGAAGGTGACCTGCCAGCTGCGGCCGGCCAGGAGTAGCCGCCGTGGTCCCTGGCGCTCCTCAGTGAGGACGGACGGGTCCGTGGTGCCGATCTCGGTGCGCCCGGCGAGCACGGTGAACTCGGGGGGTGCGGTGAACGAGGCGGTCAGCTCCATGAAGTGGCGTCGGCCGAAGTGCTTTTCGGCCTCGGGGCCGATGAACAGCATGCCGCCGTCGCTGTCGAGGAAGCCCTCGGATACCAAGTGCGACAGGAGGGGCGCGGCGGAGCGGTCGAAGGGCGCCAGGCCGTTCCATTGCTCGGGCCACAGACGGTCGCCCATGCGATGTTCCTGCAGGGTGACGGCAAGGAGTTGTTGTGCGACGAGGTGGCGGGGTGAAGGTGGCGGGGTGACGGGTTCCACCCAGCCGCGGGCCCAGAGGGAGAGCAGACCGGCTGCTTGGAGCAGCATGTCGGGGCGGGTGGCGAGGAACAGGCAGTTGCGGGATGTGCCAGCGCGGCGTCCGGTGCGGCCGATGCGCTGCAGGAAGGAAGCCACGCTGCCGGGGGAGTCGATCTGGATGACGCGGTCGAGGTCGCCGACGTCGATGCCGAGCTCCAGGGTGGAGGTGGAGACGATGACGCAGTCGCGGGCTTCCGCGAACGCCTGCTCGGAACGGGCGCGTTCGTCGGTGGAGAGTGAGGCGTGAGAGAGGAATACGGTGACGTCGCGGGCGCGGAGTGCGGCGCCGAGTTCCTCCACCTGTTTGCGGGAGTCGCAGAAGACGAGCCGTTTCTCGCTCTGGTGCAGAGCGGAGATCACCTTGGCTGCGTTGGCGAGAGAGCCGACGTAGTCGAGCTCCACTTCCCCTGCGGGGCGCGGGAGTTCGGTGGTACTCGCGGCGTCGGTGGTTGCGGGCAGGGTGACGCCAGGTGCGACGACTCGGCCGGGCCGGTCGGCGGGGCTTGCTCCCTGGAGCCAGGTGAGGAGCGTGTCGGGATTGCCGACGGTGGCTGAGAGGCCGACGCGCTGGATGCGATGGCCGGTCAGTCGCTCCAGGCGTTCCAGTACGGCGAGCAGGTGCCAGCCGCGGTCGTCCCCTGCGAAGGCGTGCACCTCGTCGACGACGACAGCCCGTACCCCTCCCAACATGTGGGCGTGGTCGGTCTTGACGCTGATCAGCATCGCTTCGAGTGACTCGGGCGTGGTGAGCAGGAAGTCGGGGGAGTCGGTGCGGATGCGGCGGCGTACGGACTCCGGGGTGTCGCCATGCCAGAGGGCGGCTCGGCGTCCAAGCCACTGGGCGTAGCTGTCGACCCGGTGCACCAGGTTGTTCAGGAGCGCTTTGAGCGGGGCGAGGTAGAGCACCGAGGTGCCGGTCCAACGGTTCTCCCGCATGGCAGAGAGCAGCGGGAACGTGGCGGCTTCGGTTTTCCCGCCGGCGGTCGGCGCGAGCAGGATCGCGTCTTCGCCGTCCATCAGCGGGCCAACGGCAGCCTTCTGCAGTGGGCGCAGATCGGGCCAGCCAAGCGTGTTGACGATGTGGTGCAGGACCACCGGATCGAGGCGGTCCACCGGGTCGGTACCGCTGGGCTGCTCCTGCACGTCGGTGACTCCTGCGATGGTCGTCAGAGTTCGGGACTCCGGAGGATGGGGCTACGGCGAGCCGGCCCTCAGAGGTCCAAGTCGAGATCGTCCGCTGAGGCGGCCGGTGCCGGCGCGGCGAAGTTCCGCTCGGTGGCGGTGAGATCACCGCTGGCCACGGTCAGCTTGTAGTGCGTGCGCGGGTCGAAGTCGTCGAACTGGTCGATCCGGTCGAGTACGTCCCCGACCAGCTTCTTCAGGTACAGCCGCGGTGCGACTCCGACCTTCCCGCCAAGGGCCCCGCCCACAGCTCGGGCCAGGTCGGTGAGGTACGCGTCATCGGCGAGCCGCTTGATCCGGTCGGGAGACTGGCAGCCTTCGGCGTACAGGTCACGGATGGTGGAGCCGAGCCCGACCAGAGATTCCTCGGTGAATCCCGGCAAGCGGATCTGGACGGCCCGAGGGTTGTCGAAGCGCGGATCAGTGGTGAAGTCCGTGGCCAGCCGCTGGGCGAGCGGGGCCAGTCGCTGCACGCCCTGCTGCCCGTCGTAGAAGGCGGGGGTGCCGGTGATGACGAGGTACAGGCCGGGGAAACGGCCGGAGTGGACCTCATCGATGAGCTGGCGCAGGGCGTTGAGTGCCTTGTCGCGGGCGTCGGAGCGAACCCTTTGCAGGGTTTCCACCTCGTCCAGTACGAGGATGAGTCCCCCGTGCCCGGCGTCCCGGAGCACGGTGAGCAAGCCCTGCAAGAACCCGAAGGCACCGAAGTGGTCGAGGTCGCCTCGGACGCCTGCGCTGCGCCGGGCAGCTGCGGCGACGTGCGGTTGGCCACCGAGCCAGGCCATCACCGCGGCAGCGGTGGCCTCGTCGCCCGCGTCCAGGGACTGCTTGTATCCGCGCAGGGCGGTGGCGAAGGCCGGTGCATGCCGGGACACCTCGGCCAGGCGGGCGGTGAGCAGCCGGTCCACCGCTTGCGCCAGTTCCTTCTCGCCCGTGCCGTCGGCGAGGGCATCTTCTTCCAGCGCGTAGAACCAGGCATCGGCGACCGGGCGCAGGGCGCTAGGCGGGAAACTCGCAGTGCTCAGGCGTTCGGTGAGTCGGCGGTAGACGGTCTCGAGCTTGTGCAGGGGTGTCTCGGTCTCCGACACCTGCACTTCGGCCACAGCAAAGGTGCGCCGCTTGGCGCGCTCGCCGAGCCAGCGGGTGAAGAAGGTCTTGCCGGAGCCGTACTCACCGCGTACGGCTTTGAACACCGAGCCGCCGGCAGCGACCGTGTCCAGTTCCTCGTCGATGGCCTGCTCGAACCGGCCGAGTCCGGTGGCGAGCAGGTCGAGTCCGCTCTCGGGGACGGCGCCGCGCCGCAGCGCGTCCACCACGGCGCGTCGGCGTACGGCCCCGACAGCGGCGGCGGCACCGGAGGCTGAAGATCCAAACCCGTTCACTCGGACAGTCTCCCATCCACCCGGCCACGGTCCCGTCGGTTCGAAGAGTGGCTGAGTTGGTGGTGCCGGTTCACAGGCCGAACTGCTCGATCAGCTGGGCCCGGTGCAGGCGCAGGGTGCGGTTGTCGGGGAGGATCTCCAGGATCTGGGCTCCGTCGTAGTTGAGGAGCTGGGCGAGCGTCGCGGCGAAGCCGGGGGCTCGGGTGGCGGGCTGGCCGGCGCGCTCGGCGAGCGCGGTCATCGACAGGGTGCCCGCCTCGACGAGCGCGGCCAGCGCCCTCGGGAGGACGGTCTTGTCGCGTGGCTGGCGAGCGAGCAGCTCCAGCTGCGCCCGGTACAGCTCCGTGGCCATGAGACGTTCCACCAGTGTGCTGGCAGGGCTCCCTGCCATGGCAGAGGAGGGGGCGGCCTCCGTCTTCGAAGGCTCGGCAACGGCCTGCTGTGCAGGTTCGGCAGATGTCTGCGTCGCCGGGGGCGCCACCTCCTCCTCGCCAAAGAGACCGATGACTCCCTCGGGCACGGGCGGAGCGGACTTCTTGGGCTGCTTACGCTGCGGGCGCACTGTGGCAGCGCCATGGGCGGGAGCGGCCTCCGCCTCCACTTCGGCTGCGGCCTCGGTGCCCTCCTCCCACCACACGGGCGCAGGGTCGCCCAGCTCGCGCCAACCCGCGGGCGGCTCGGCGCCGAACGGCAGCAGGGCGAGCAGAGGGATGGTGAACTCGGCGAGTGTCGCCCCGCCGTGATAGCCCGCCTTCAGTGCGGTGTATCGGGCATCGTGGTCGCGCAGCGCGACGATCCGCGCTCCCGGTTCCGGCCACACGACCCTGGGCCCGGACAGCTCGATTTCAGCCGGTGCTACGGGCCCGCCGGGGGTGCGATGGCGCGCCGAGCCGATGGTGCCGCCGGCCGCATCGAGCTTGCTGCCACGCCGCTCCACGACATGACCGTGGTCCGAGGTGATGAGCAGGGTCATGTCGTTCGCGCGTGCGGCGCGCAGCAGCGGCTCCAGGCCGCCGATCTCCTTCGCGGACCATGCGCCGTCGCCGAGCTTCTGCTCCTTGCCGAGCCGGTCGTCCACGGTGTTGAGGACGACCGCGACGTGCATGCGCTCGTCGGCCAGCGCGTCGGCGAGGGCGGTGGAGAAAGGCGAGCCGGTATCCGGGCCGCGCAGATCGTCCTTGTGGAATACGGCAGCCGGGGCGCCGTTCCAGCAGGGATGCAGAGGGAAGAGCCGCTTCTCGTCGTTCTGGTCGCCCTTCATCAAGGTGCCCGCGAACAGCGAAGTGCGAGAGATGGTGGTCAGGGTGGGCAGGGCTGCAGCCACTGCTCGTCGGGCCGGCTGGCCGGTCGCTTCGGTGAGGGGGTCGAACTCGGCCCACTGGCTCCGTAGTTCTTGGCCGAGCTCGGAGGCGATCGCCGCACTCATGCCGTCGATGAGGAGCAGCAGAACCCGTCGGCCTGGACTTTGCACGACGGGTGCGACGACGCGGTGGAGGAGGCTCTCGACGGTGAGCATGGAGCGGGGATCGGTGCCGTCCGCGGTCCACACCGCGAGCCGTTCGGAGAACGTCCGGTCCAGTTCCTTGCGCCGCTCACGCACCTGGGCGCCGATCCGGCTATACGCATCGGAGAGTGCAGCGTCTGCGTCGCCGCCCGCCTCCAGGTGTTCCAAGGCCCGGTCCACCCAGCCGAGTTCGCGGATCTGACGGGCGGTGCCGTCGGCCACCGAGGTGATCTCGGATCCAGGCTGGTTCCTGAGCCACCGCCGCAGCCGTGCTGCCATCCGCACGCGCTCGATACGAGCTGGGTTGGTGCCGTCCGCGGCAAGTGCGTGCTCGGCCAGGGCGCTGACGGCGGCTGTGACCTTCTCCGCGTCTCCGTCGGAGAGGGCGTGGCCGGCGGCCGTGAAACGTGCGTCGAGTCCGGCTTCGAGTAGAGGGCTGGCCGAGGCGGCAGCCTGCGCGCCGAACTGCGCAACGAGCTGGGCGGCTCGCGTCAGGACGGGGTCGGCGAGCCGGTGCTCTCCCCGGTCGACCAGGCCCCGGACGTACGCCTCGCCGCTCTGCCCGAAGGAGGTCAGAAGCCTGTCGAGTTCGTCACCCTGGGCGGGTGGTGCTTCGCCGAGCCATCGCTCGGCCCGCCCGCGCGCCCGGTATAGGTCGTGATCGGCTTCCGCGTGCCCCCACAGCGTGGCGCACACCACCGCGTATGCCGCTGCGTCCGCTCCGTGTTCGGCGTCCACCAGGGCCGTGACGATCCTGCCGGTGGACCCGCCCTGCTCGGGTTCCGAGAGGAAGCGGGCCAGACCTGCCCGCTCCGGGCCGCGCAGCTCGCGCAGAAGGTCCGGGCCACCAGGGGTGAGGGTCCACTCGAACAGGGCGACGGGATCGATGCGGTCTCCGTCGTCGTGTGCGGCCGGCCGGCCGAGTGGGTTCGTGTCGTGGCGGCCGAGCCTCAGGCGCCGCCGTGCCAGCCGAGTGAGGGCTTCGTCACGGGAGAGCAGGCCCCGACCGAGCGAGGGCCAGCCCCGGGTTGCCGCAGCGTCGAGGAGCGCTTCGGCCGCCCACTTCTCGCCGCGCAGCCGCCCGTCGAGGCCGCGTGCGTCGAACGCCTCCTGCACGACCTCCCAGTTGTCGACGGACCGGATCCGGCCACCGTAGACACGGGCGAGCAGCCCGGGGTCGAGGTCGGTGTCCTCACGATCAGTGAGGACAACCAGGACCTTGGGCTCGACAGGCTCCGCCGCGTCGAGGTGGCCCAGGATCTGCTCGTGCACGGCGAGCACCGAGGGAGCCACAGCCACCCGTGCCTGCAGTCCGCCTGGAGTCCGCTGTACCGCGGGCGCGTCCCAGGAGGGAGCGGCTCGCAACAGCAGGACGCGGGCCGTGCCGTCGCCGAGCCGGCTGCGGGCGGCGACGTACTGGCGGACGGTGCCTGCGGACAGCCGGGCGGGGCCGACGGCCGCGGGGACTGGGGTGACCGTGTCGGGCATCAGTCGACGACCTTCCAGACGACCTCGACAGTGGCGTTCGGATTCTCGGCTGCGAGCGCCGCGATCTCGGCCTGCAGTTCGGCGGCGGCTCGAGCTGCGGTGGTACGCCCGCCACCGGAACGGGCTGCGGTTCGCGATGGAGAGGGAGTGCGAGGTCCCGGTTCCGGCAGTACCTGCGGGTGGGCTGAACCGGTGTTCAGATCCACGTTCTCAGAGCTGGGCGGCGGTGCGACGGGCGGCTGGGGCTGCTCGGTCGCGGTCCGCCGGGACCTCAGCAGGGACAGCACCTCCCGGCCGGCTGCCGTCAATACTCCCGGCAGGTCGGGGTAGTCTCCGGGGTCCCCGGCAGCCGCGTCCCGCACCCGCTCCAGGACGGCCGCACCGTCCACCCCGAGGGTGTCGGCCAGGCTCAACTGGTCCCAGACGGTGTTCTGCAGAGCGCCGGCGACCTTCCCAGAACTCATCAGCGACATGCCGAAGCGATGTGTGGTGAAGTCCCCGAGGTCGAAGCGGGCGAGCCGGTCCACCACGGACTTGGCATCGATCCCGGCCTCGGTCACCTCCTTGACCAACTCCTGCGCACGCCGGGCGAGAACGAGCCGGGGCGAGTCGTCACTGAGCCGCAGGAAGTCGCGGTGCTTCTCCAGCTCCCCGACGAGCCGTCCGGTGTCCTGCGCGAGCGCGGCGGCAACCTGCCTGATCTGCCCGGCGAACTGGTTGACGATCCGCCCGCGCCGCAGCTGCGGCGCCCGCTTCCCGAGCATCGGCTCGAAGCGCCTGCGTGCCTCGTCCCAGTCGCTCTCGCTGGGCAGCTGCTGCTCGCGCAGCGCGTAGTCCCGCTTCAACTCGTGTGGTGCGGGCGCCGGTTCGATGGGCACCCCGCCGCGCACCCACACCCGGTCGGTCACCTCCGCATACGCGGCGGCGACCAACCGCTGCAGCGGCTCCGGCAGCCCACGCCGCTCGGGCAGCTCACTCCAGTCGGACAGCTTGACCAGGGTCGGCTCGGCGACACCGTCCCGGCGTGCCTGGGCGTTGAAGTGGTCGGGCCAGGCGGTGGACTGCCGGTAGTACGCCTCCCGCATGACGCCGAGCCCGAGCCCGCCCGCGATCCGCGCCATGACCTTGCGGTCCTTGGCCTCGACCTCGACCTGCCCGTCACGGTCCTCGGCGGCCCTGCGCACGTACTCGAAGACGGTCTTGATCTCGGCGGGCTTCACGGGCCTGCCCGTGCCCTCGGGGTCCAGATTGGGATGTGCGGGGTACTGTTGGGTGAGCAGCTTGCCCACCAGGTCGCGGGCGGCGGATTCCAGCGGTGCGCCGAGCGGGGGCCGCAGATCGGCTACATCCTGCTGGGCGACCAGATGGTTTTCGAAGCTGAGGTCGACCACGCCTTCCTGCTTCTGCGCAAGCCCGTACGCCTGCCGCAGCGCCTGCCCGATCCGCTCGGTGAGGACGAGGAGCTGGGACTGGAGCATGCCCTTGGCACGCTCCTTGTCGTCCGCGTTCAGGCTCCGTGCGTACTCGGCATCGAAGCGTGCTTCGTCGGCGAGGGCCTTGTCGATGACGACGAGACGCTCGAAGTCGGCGCGGGAGGCATCCGTCAGGTGGGTGGGCAGCCAGGCCAGGGTGCGCGAGTCACCGCCCGGCTTCTCCCGCAGGGAGCGCAGCCGCTGGAGGTCGTCCATCGGGCCGTACTCGCCCTCGTCGTACGGAAAGTCGACGACCAGGCGCCAGGCGTCATCCTGGCTGGGACGCAGTGTGGTCTCGGGCAGGGAATCGGGATCGGCGACGTTCCCGAAGACCACCTCGACCTGCCGTTCAGTCCCCTTCCAGACCAGGCTGAGCACGTCGTACGCATCGAAGCCGCCAGGCCCGTCGCTGACGCCGAGCGCGTCCTTGAGCAGGGCACGCATCTTGGTACGGCGGTTGCCCTGGTTGTTGTGCACCTGAGCGTTGGCGAGGACGGCGTCCAGGTCGACGCCGGTGAGCTCCAGGCGCACCACTGCGCCCGGCCCGCTACCGGTGACCTTTATCTCCGGGAAGGTCGCCGCCCATTCCTTGGCCTTGTGCTCAAGGCGGCCGACCTCGGTGCCCGCGATGCGGGTGGTGATGGAGCCGTGGTTGAGGGCGTGCAGCCGCGCGAGCGTGAGGTCGGCGAGCGCAGGTACGCTCGGCGCCAGCGCGGACAGCAGCAGCGTCTGCAACAGCCGGCTGTCACCGGTGAAGTCGCGGCAGCGAGCAGTGAGTTGGGGATCGTTCAGAGTCTCGGGGCGACGCCGGTACACCTCGACTTGATCCTCGGTGACCTGGTTGGCCTTCAGCAGATACGGGCGCAGCTTGTCCCGGTACAGCTTCTCGGCGGCCTCGAAGTGAACACTGGTCTCCCCGCTGAACGCCTTGTCGCCGCCTCCCGCGATCGCCGGGTACAGATCACCGAGCGGCACGAGCTGCCCGAGCCGCCAGTCGTCGCGGTGATCGACCAGCAGCTGACTCATCAGCTTCAGACCGGTGCGGGAGCGCTGCAACGCGCCGGAGATATGCACCAGGGTGTCCATGAACGCCGGCGGGAACGGATACGTCCGCCGAAACGCGGTCTCGTCCGCGCCCGTGGTCGACTTGTCGTGGCCGAGCAGGGTGTCCCAGACATCCGGGCCGAGCTTCTTGGCCTCGGCGAACGCAGCCTCGATTTTCGCCTCGGCGTCGTCGGTGGTGGGCTTGAGCAGCCGGGCCTGCGCGATCTGCGGAAGGTTCCGATCCTCGAGCACCACCTTGTCGAAGCGCCCGCCACTGAACTTCAAGGTGTCCTGCACGGCGGCCTCTGCGGCCCCCGACATCTCCTCGCCGACCAGCTCACGCAGGTCGCGCTGGCGGGCGATGAACGACACCACCGGGATGGCGCGTCGTTCGGCGGCCCCCTCCACGAAGTTCGTGATCTTGTCGGCTTCGCGGGAGACGAACTTCTGGTCGTGGATACGGGAGGCCAGCCACAGGATCAGCTCGTCCATGAACAGGACGAGGCCGTCGTAGTTGAGCTCCTTGGCGTGCGCGGCGATGATGCCGAGCCCCTTGTCCAGCGAGACGAACCCGTCGGCGTCCTCAGAGGCGTTGCGCGCGAAGGAGGGGAACAGGGTCTGGGTGAGGTCCTGCACAAGGCGGGCCCTCAACTCCTGCGGCGTGGAGGGGCTCTCCAGGTCGAGACTCTTGGTGTTGTCGTGCTCCTCCGGCGCGGCGACCGCCTGGTCGAGCAGCTCGGTCGTCCAGGCGAACGAGTCGCCCCACTCGTCCTCCTGCCCGCCTCCGGCATCGGCGAGCTGCTCGATGACCCGCGCGTCGCCGTTCCGCCGGCGCTGCTCGGCGAAGTCCTCGAAGAGCCCGTCGGTCAGATAGACCTGCGGCAGCGGGCAGCCGGGGTGCAGCTTCCGTACGTGCTCCACGTACTTACCGAGCACGCGCTGCTCCAGGGACTTGGAACCCAGCATGTGGTACGGCACCAACAGGAACTTGCGGTCGTCCGAGTCCAGCCAGGAGTGCCGGGTCCGTACGGGATCGAGATCCGCACGAGCCCGAGCGGCCTGATTCCGCGAAAGGATTGCGTACAGCACCGCCATGAAGTGCGACTTACCGGAACCGAACGACCCGTGCAGATAGGCGGCCTTGGACGAGTGGCTGTCCAGCGCCGACTTGATCAGGTCGAGGGCCTCGTCGAAGTTGCCGAGCAGCCGGTCGGTGACGACGTAGTTTTTCAGCGCCGCCTCGGCCCCCTCGGGGGTGACCGCCTCGTTCAGCTTCAGTACGAAGTCGGAGGTGGAGACCGACACCGGGATGTCGATCAACTCGCGCAGCAGCGGCTGGTCTTCGGGGCGAGAGGTGCTCTTGCTCATGAACGCCATGGTTTCTCTGCTTCTCCTCGCCCTGCTCAGTCGGACTCGGTGCCGGTGGTGGCAGCGGTTGTTGCGTCGGTGATGGTGTCCGTGCCGGACGCCTGGGCGGCAGCCTTCGCGCGGGCGCGGTTCTTCGGGGCAGCGGCCTGCTTCGCACCGCGCCCGCGGGTGGCGGCTGCCGGGCGCCAGGCCCGCAGCGCGTCGTCCGTCAGCCCGAGCTCACCTTGCTTCGACTGCCGGAACGCCAGGATCTCGGCGGCCGGCGATGCCCCGAACTCCGGGTCGTACTCGCCGTACCACTGCTCCAGCCACGGCTGCAGCTCCAGCAACCCGGCCAGAAACGGCACGAGTTCGTCCTCACCAAGCCCGGCCTGCTGGATGTACGAGGCGAGCGCGAGCGCCTGCTCCAGGTGATCCCAGCCGGCCCACCCGTACAGCTCCGGCGACTGCGCGTTGACCGTTCCGTACGACACGAACCGCTCCTTGGGCACGTCGAGCTTGCCGCGTGCACGCCAGTAACTTGGCTTCAGGAAGTCTGCGGATGTGTACTTCGGCGGTACGGGCGTCCGCTCACGGATCTTCCGCTTGGCGGGCTCGTCGGGCGCGGCGTCCTCTTCGCGCTGGAGCTCCCAGACGTGCTCCCAGTCGGCGCGCTTCTTCAGCCCGGCTGGCTTGTAGCGGAGGGCCGGGATGAAGGGCACGTGCTCCTCGGCGAGCAGCTCGCGCACGGTCTTCGCGAGGTCCTGCCGGGGCGCGTACAACTCGGCTACGGAGGCGAAGTCCTCGTCGGCGGACAGGCTTTCGGTGAGGCGGGGGAGTGTGGTGACGGTGGGATTGCCGTTGACGTCGAACCAGTGGGTGCGGTCCTCGATCCGGTCGAGCAGCCAGGACCTTAGGGCCTTCTGCCGCATCGAGTCCCAGCCCTCGGTGGCCCAGCGTCGCTTGTACTCGGGGCGCTCGACCATGCCGATGGCGCGATTCGACTCGATGGTGTCGATGCGCTTCTGGACAAGGGCGCGGTAGTCGGCGGGCCAGTGGGCGGGGATCTCGGTGATGGGTGTGGAGCCGTGGCGTTTGAACCATTCGTTGCTGGCTTCGCCGGCGGCGACCCGGCGTGCGAGCACAATCTCGAAGGCGCGCTCGCCTAGAGCGAGTTCGGGGACGGCGGAAGCGTCGGGTAGGCGCAGGTCCTCTGAGTGCAGGTTATAGAGGGAGTAGACCTGCCAGTCCAGTTCCTCTTGGAGGGCGATCATGCGGGAGCGGATGGAGTTGTAGCGAGATTGGGCTTCGCGCAGGGCATGGGTGGTGGGACGAGACTCGTTCGCCAGTGCGGCTGGGGTTGTATTGGACAACCCTTGGGCGAGGGAGTCGAGTTCAGCGGCGAGAATGGTGGGAAATCTGGCCGGTAGAGGGAATTCGTTGACCTTAGTTCCGTTGAACTGATAAAACTGCTCCCACTGTTCCGCCGCGATGCCTCCGCCAATTCCTCCCGCGCCCATATTGTGGCTCACCATCTTGAGCCAGAACCCGGCCGTGGAGCTATTGAGCAGTCCGAGTAGCCGCACATGCTCCTCCTCCGTAGCTCCATCTCGCAACTTGATTACGGAAGCAGACTTGTTGTGGACGCGTCCACCTCGATCGAGTGCGAAATGATTATGGGTGGCGACGAAGGAGAATGTAATCAGGAATGGGGACTGCAGTCGGTCAGCTTTGTAAAAGGCGTATTCTGACCATGGCATGGATCGTTGTTCTTTGGTCTTTCCGAAGTACAGAGTTCCGCGTAGGATCCTGCGACCTGGCCAGAGTCGGGTCTCCTCCAAAGTTTGACGCTCTTCAGGTGTGGCACTCATCGGGTAAATGGCGCTGGCTGCGGGGGTGCAGCTCCACTCGCGAACTTGGTCACCTTCGAGGAACGGTCGAATAGGGTGAATGTTCAGGTCAATCCATCGGGCCGATGGCCCAGGGATGATGAATAGATCGTCATCTCCAGTAATGGCGCTCGATCCCGCAGACTCAACGGCCGAAGAAAGCTTCGAGACTGCAGCTTCGTTGAGCGAGTCAATCATTTCCTGTCCGCCGTCAGTTAGAACCCAAGGGTGCTTTCTGAAGTAGCGTTCGCGCGCCAAGTCGTCTACCGACACCCACTGGCTGGCGGATCCAGGTCTATTAATTTGTTCTACGATTGCCCGCCAAACCAGTCCTTCCTCCGCGTTCTCCGGTGTGATCGGCTCCCCTTGTACGCCGCGGGCTGTTCGGATCGACGTCGATCGTCCACCGTCACCCCTCGGCTTGCCGATCAAAATGACCGTCGGTGTTCCGTGCCCTGGGATGTAAGCCCCCGAGGTGTCGATGACCTCGCTGAGCTCAGTCTTGTGCGCGAAGAAATCCTCGATGAGCTTGGCGCCGAACTCTCGCTTCATGAACGACCTGGCTGTGATTTGGCCAACCATCCCGTAGCCGTGCCCGTCGGCCCTGCCATGCTTAGCGAGCTCGAAGAATCTCTGCGCGAAGGGAACGGACAAGGCGTACTTCCCCGCGCACGCGTCGTACAGCTCCCGGTACAGCTCGTTGAGCTTCTTGTCCTTGACCGTGATGTAGGGCGGGTTCCCCACCACCACGTGGTACTGGCCTTGCTTCAGAATCCCCGGGTACTCGTGGACGTCCTCCGTCGCATACGAGAACTCCGCCAGTGGGTCACCGGCAGGAACGCCACCTTCCTCCTCAAGCCCGATCCCCAGCTGCAGTTCCAGCTGACGGTGCTTGATGAGTGAGTCTCCGACCGCGAGCTGGATTGGCCAGTCGCCCCTGCGTGCCTCCTCGAACGTCCGCATGTTGCTTGCGGCCATCGCCACTACCAATAGCCGAAAGCGGGCCACCGCGATCGCGAAGGGGTTGAGGTCCACTCCGTGAACCGAGCTCAACGCTGCCCGAACCCGCTCATACGGACCCACCTCTGGCCGTTGCTCGGCCCACATCCGCACCAACCGCCGGAACGCACCCAGCACGAAGTGCCCCGACCCGCAGGTCGGGTCAATCATCTTCAACTGCTCGAAGCCGAACTCCCGTACCGCAGGCGTCATCGTCCGGTCGAGGATGAACTCCTCTACGAACTCTGGCGTTTGTAGCAGCGCATACTTTTCACGGGCCGCCTCGCTCAGATCCTGGTACAGGTCGCCAAGGAACCGTGTGTCCCACCCCTGAGTGCCGTCCTCGCTCAGCGGGTCGCTGAAGTCGTGCACGAGTACCAGGCCGCCGCCCGGGCGGGGCATGCTGTCGCCATCGGCCACCCCCTCGCCAGCACGCTGCTGCCGCCAGAAAGTGAGCAACGCACCGGCCCCGTCGTGCGACAGCGGAATCTGATACAGCGGATTGTGCTCCCGATCGAAGAGCAACCGCCCTGCCTGCCCCGCCCCCAATTCGGCAAACGCAGTCTCCAGCCACCCTCGATACGTCGGGTCGGCGTCCTTCTCCAGGTACTCCTCGTAGCGCGCCTGCGCGATCTCCCGCCCCGCCACATCCGGCGCCGTGATGTATGGCTCGGCGATCAGCCGGTTGTCTTCACTGAAGCGGACGAACACGGTGCCCAGCACCCACGCCACCGCAACCTGCGTGATCCGCTCCCCGAGCCACGCATTCCACGTCGCCGCCGTACGGCCCAGCTTCCGCGCTTGGTCGTACTCGCCGCGCAGCCGCGTCCCGACCTCGGGGACAGCCTTGACCTGCTGTTCAAGGTCGGTCTCTGCCGCCTTGACCTGCTTCTGCAGATCGGCGAGGAGGCTCTTGCGGTCGATCACGTACGGCTCCTGTGGAGAGTGGGAGAGAGCGGAAGAAGATCAGGGGACGAAGGTCAGGCGTCAGGTGCGAGGTGTTTGCGGGAGACCCAGGCATCCGGCACAACGATCCATTCGTCGAACCCCGCCTGGTAAGGAACACTCTGCCCGGCCAACCGTGGCGCCCGTGCCGGATCGGACTGAGCAACGAGAAGCCACAGCGGGTTGCCGCCCTGCCGTGCCTCCTCCGCGAGCCGTCCGAGGAGGTCCAGCGCGTCGTACCGGGCCAGAGCCGCGGTGTCGGTGAGGAGCAGCGGGCCGCGGCCCTGAGCCAACTGCTCCCGCAGCCGCGGCTCGACCCGCCCCCACGCCTTGTCGGTGCGGATGCGTAGCTGCTGATGCGGACGGCTGCCCGGTTCGGCGGCGTCTGCCTTGAGGACGGTCTCCCAAGTCGGACGCTCCGCCTTGCCGACCACACCGCGAAGCTCCTCCACGAACAACCCGGTCAGCGACACCGCTCGCGCCCCGAACGGCTCGCCCGTCAGCCAACGCGCCGCCTCCTCGGCCCGCCGCTGCGGCACTGTCAGCACTCGGAAGCCGTCCTGCCGCGCCGAATGCGTAAGCCGCTGGTCGGCCTTGACCGCGGCGGCCACCGCCGCGTCCGCGTCGTATTGCGTCGGGGCCGAGCGACGCGCAGCCGAGGCACCCCAACTCGCAGAGGTCAGCCCGGCGGTGGCGTCCCCGGACCGGCGGTCAGGGACGAGACGCAGGACCTTGTCGTAGCGGGTGGCCAGCTTCAGCTCGAAGCCGGCCTCCTTGAGAGCGCGGACCAGGGCGCTGCCCGTGGGCAGCTCGCGCGGCACCAGCGGATCGGTACCGAGGTCGGGGAAGCGGGTTGCGACCCGCTTGTGCAGGGCGTCCACCGTCAAGCCGGGAAGCCGGTCCTCCTCGACGCCAGGCTGCACGGCGATCACACCGGCCTGGGTGATCCTGAGCGCGCGCACCAGGTCCAGGTCGCGCGGGTAGATCTCCAGACGCGGAGTGAGCGCTGCCCGGGTCGAGGCGGCGACTGCGATCTCGGCGGTGCGGCGCTCATCCCAGCCCAGGCTCCCCGGCGGCCGGCGCACCGCCGCAAGTTCGGTGAGGACCGTGCTTGCCGTCGGAAGGGACTCGAGCGCCGCGAGCCGGTCGGCCCGTGCGCCCAGGTTCAGCGCGTACTCCTGCAGGGCGGGCAGCGACGGGGTGTCCGGGCCGTCCACGCCCTCCCGGACATCCAGGGCGATCAGGCCGATCACCGGGTCGGAGCCCTTGGGCATCCGGGCGTGGAAGTAGCGGAAGAGCTGCGGGGACTCGTCGTCCCGGCTCTCGCGCTCTACCAGCGCCCGGCTCTCGCGCTCCACCAGCGCCCGCAACAGGGACAGTGCGAGTGCACGCCGGTCGCGGCGCTCGACATGCTGGGTGCCGCGCCGGGCGATCAGTGCATCGGCGAGTTCGATCACCGGGGCGACCCGTCCGCGCTCGGCGAGCAGCTCCACCAGCTCGTCGCGAAGCAGCCCGAGGGCCGCATCCTCGTACCAGCGCTCACGTGCCTTCTTCACGATCTGCGGGATACGGCCGGCGGTCAGCCCCACAGCTTCGGCGACGTCCCGCTGACGCACCCACGCCAGACCGTCGGGCAGGCGGCCCTCGTCGTCGGGCAGGCGAAGGAGCAGCCGTACGGCTTCGCGCTCCTTGGCGTTGGAACGGGCGTTGCCGCCGGACGGCCTCGGCACCAGGCGAGCGGCGAGCGCGTCCAGGCTCAGGCCACTCAGTACCTGCGGGGCGGTGATGTCCACGCCGGCCGCAGCGACCGCGTCGGCGGCTGCCCGTTCCAGGGCGGTGCGCTCCTGGTTCGCAGCCTTGAAGGCCGCCGCGCTCAGCGGCGGGGGCGCGGCCTTGCCGAGCCGGATGTTCCACTCTTTCTGCCGACGCTGGATCTCCTCGCGGGTGCGTGAACCCATGCCCGGCGCGGTGAGGAACTTCTTTGCCGAGTACTCCAGTACGTCCCCGACGGTGTTCAGCCCCATTGCGAACAGCTGCGACTGCGCCGAGACCGTCAGGCCAGCCACCGACAGAGGAGTCTTCCGGTCGGCGCGCTCGGCTTGCTGGTCGCGGATCTGCTCGGCGGAGACGTCGTCGTCCTCACGCCCGAACCGGGGCTCCGCCGCAGGCTCAGCGACCGCGTCGGCATCGCCCTTCGCTGCGCGGCTCGACTTCCCGCCATGTCCGGAACTTGGCGCCGTCGTGCGCTGCGCGTCCAGGAAGATGCGCTGCCAAGCGCGCTCCATCGGCTTCAGGTCCGAGAAGCGGTCCTTTACGTCCCGGGCCAGGGCCTTACGGAAGAACGCCACCAGTCCGTCGCGGACGGCCGGTTCGAAGGCGTCGGCCGCGAGCTGCGGGTACGGCCAATCCTTCGCATCGGTCTGCCGCGCCGTGACCGAGCCGTCGCCCCAGCGGGGCAGTTCGTTCGCCGCCATTTCATGCAGGGTGATGGCCAAGGCGTACCGCTCGGCATGTCCGTCGTACGAGCCGCGCGTGATGATCCCCACGAACGGGTCGAGATAGCCCTCGGTGCCCGCCTCGATCTCCTTCGCCGGATACCCGGCCAGCGAGAAGTCGATCAGCACCAGCTGGCGGGTGCCGTTGGGGCGGATACGGATCGCGATGTTGTCCGGCTTCAGATCCCGGTGCCAGATGCCCTCGGCCTCCAGGTGCTCCACCGCGCCGAACAGGTACTTGCCGTACGCCTCCAACTGGTCCATGCCCAGGCGGCCGTTGTCCCGCAGCTGGCGGGCCACGGTGTCCTCACGCCGGCGAGGCCCCTTGTCGGCGCTCGCGTCCTGGTCCTTCAACTCCCGGCTGTCACCGACGTAGTCCAGGACCAGAACCCTGCGCCCGGCCAGCGTGAGAGGCTCCCGCTCGTACAGCGCGATGATGCTGGAATCGCGGTGGATACGGCCCAGGACGTCCGCCTCGCGATCCAGGACAGCGTGCTTGGCCTCACTCAGCGCGACTTTCAGCACTGCTACCGGCAGGCCACCGCTCCGCCGCGGCTCGCCCTCCAGGTCCCGCACCAAGAAGGCCCGCGAAGTCGACCCCGTACCAAGTCGGCGAACGACCTCCCAGCGCCCGCCCAGCACATCGCCGGCCACTGCTTCCAGTGGATCCTTCTCCGGTTCCGCCTGCTCCTCGCCGTCGCTCGCAACTGACCCGCCGTTCCCGTCCTCACCTGCACCGGCGGGAGCGTCCGAGCCGTCCGTGACGTTCTCGATAAACGCCTGCTCGACGTACTCCAACATCTCCAGGAAGTCGTCGACCGTGGACAGCCGTCGTCCCGGCTCGTACGCGGTGGACGCCTCCACCAGATCGTCGACATCTGGATGCAGTCCGTCGATCAGCGCGCTCGGACGCAGAGTTTCGCCGCCCTCCAGGCGCGCCATGACCTCGCTCTGGCTAGCACCCGGTGCCTGCCCGGTGACCAGCAGATACGTGAGCACGCCGAGCCCGTACACATCGAGCCGTACCGGATCGGCCTTCGGGATCCTCAGCTCCGGCGCCAGGTAGGGATCGGCCGCGTCTGAGACGTGGACCCCCGACACATTGGTCGGTGCCAGAGTCAGCGGCCGACCCCGACTCACGCTCTGCCCGGTCGCGATCTGCCAATCCGCGATCTGCGGCCACGGCCGCAGCCAACGCTGCTCCTCGCCAAGCTCACGACCCCGCGGACCGCGATCACGCGGAATCACATGCACCGAGTGCGCGGACAGCGTCCGGTGATGGATCCGCCGCGAGTGCGCGGAACGCACCGTCTCCGCCAGCTGCCGCACCAGAGTAAGCCGGTCCCGCAGGTCGAGACGCTCTCCGTGCTGCACCAGATAGTCGTCCAGGCGCAAGGTCTCCGGGTGGTAGTCGAAGAGGATCGCCGGCCCAGCTGGATGCCCTGAAGGCAGGTAGTTCTTTAGTTGTACGGCGCCTGGGTGTTTGAACCGGCTGAGAATCGCGGCCTCACGGGCGGCGGCCCGCTCCACCGAGCGCCGCTCCTCGTCGGAGGCCCCGCGCTCACTGAGAAAGACCCGCACTCGCGCCAGGTCCTGCAGCTGGGAGTGGCGTCCCAGGTAGTCGGCCCAGGTGGGACCGGAGTCGAACGCCGTCGCGTCCAGGAGATACGAGCCCACCTCATGCTGGCGGCGGATCGGCGCGATGCGCAGCCGCTTCAGGGCAGCGTCAACTCGGCGGGAGGTCTCGGCTGTGACCCGGCGTCGACTGTCGCCGGGCGGTACGGCCAGCATCTCGACCAGCTTCTTGACGGTGAAGACGCCGTTCATGTCGGCTGCCGGAAGCTGCACCTGCAGATGATCATCGGTGAAGCAGACCGCTTCCCCGACCCAGATCCGCGACCGGTCCCCTGGACGACCGGCAACCCCGTTGACCAGGCCCGCCAGCTCCTTGGCCTTCTGGTTCGACAGGTGCAGCGGATTGCCGTGACGACGGGTGGTCCCGTTGGGCGTGGTCTGCACCCACTCGTTACCACCGCCGTGGACTGAACCGTGCCAGTCCTTCAGCTCGACCAGGAAGACTCCGGCCGGCGCGACCACCAGAAGGTCCACTTCACGGACGTGCCCGCTGTTCGCCGTGAACGAGAAGTTCGACCAGGCCCGCCACGGCTCCTCGTCCGGCAAGCGCCTGCGGATCGCCTCAAGACCTCGACGCTCGTGCTCGTACCCGGACTCGGTGACCGTCGTCCACCGGCCTTCCAGCATGCGGCTCCCCGTCCGTGTCTACTTGCGCGTCTGCCTGCCACATTCCTGTCGGCGCGTTCAGGAAGCCCGGCTCAACCCTCGGACCAAATTCTAGGGGGTGCCACTGACAAACAAGAGGGGACGGATCTCGCACCGGCAAAGGCCCTGTAGATCAGCCCCAGAGGCTGCGGACCGAGCCAGAGTGCACTGCGAAGAGAATCGGCCAGTCCAGCCAGATGGATTTCAGCCGCAGCGATACAGAGTCGATGCGGGCACGTATGAAGCGGGGGTGGCGGGTCGACGATCACGTCGCCGTGCGTCGCCGAGCCCGAGCAGCGGTGGGGCACCACGGCCTGCTAATCGGGAGCAGCAATGGCTGGACTGCAGGACCAGCTGTCACGGTTACCCCCTCTGCGTAAGATCCCATGACTGGATGAA
Source organism: Streptomyces lincolnensis (assembly GCF_001685355.1). Lineage (GTDB taxonomy): Bacteria > Actinomycetota > Actinomycetes > Streptomycetales > Streptomycetaceae > Streptomyces > Streptomyces lincolnensis. The sequence continues at coordinate 7,538,706 of NZ_CP016438.1, forward strand.
GATCGGCCTTGAGTGTGGGAGGGGTCGGGTGACCGAGGGGAACGCCATGGGTGATTCAGGGACGCAGCTTTCCAGGCATATCTGGTCGCTCACGGATCTTCTTCGCGGAGACTTCAAGACGTCCGAGTATGGAAGCGTTGTATTGCCGTTCACCGTGCTGAGGCGCCTGGATTGCCTCCTTGAACCCACGCGCCAGGAGGTGCTGGACGCGCAGTTGAAAGTGGCGGGGACGGGGACATATTCGGACTCATATATGGAAAGAGTCCTCCGCCGTGCTTCCGGCCGTCACTTCTTCAACACCAGCCGCTACGCACTGCATACGGTCGCCGCCGATCCAGTCAACTCGCAGTGGTCGCTGCGCGAGTATGTGCACGGCTTCTCCGAGAACGTCAGGGACGTGTTCCAACGCTTCGAGTTCGACCGTACCATCGAGCGGCTCCACCACGCTGGGCTGCTGTATGGCGTCCTCGACCGGTTTCTCTCGCTGGATCTGGGAGCGTCGCTCCCTGCTGACGATATGGGGTTCGTGTTTGAGGACCTCGTACGACGCTCCGCCGGACAGATGGGAGGGACCGGTGCGGATGATCACGTCACCCCCCGTGATGTCGGCCGACTGATGTCCGCACTTCTGGTGCGGCCCGATGAGCATGAGCTTGCGCAGCCCGGCGTGGTACGCACGGTCCACGACCCGGCCTGCGGAATCGGCGGATTGCTCGATGAGGTGGCCGAGGGCATCGAGGCCACCAACGCCGAGGCATACGTGTCTTTGCACGGCCAGGAGATCAACGCCGAGACCTGGGCCGTTGCTGGCTCCAACATGCTGATGAGTGGACGCGATCCGGCGCAGATCCGGTTCGGGAACGTCCTGCAGGACGACCTCTTCCTCGGCGAACGCTTCGACTACCTGTTGGCGCACCCCCCGTTCGGTCTGAGCTGGAGGAGCGCCGAGCATCAGGTCCGCGCCGAGCATGACCGGTTGGGACTTGAGGGACGTTTCGGCGCGGGGCTGCCGCGTGTCAGCGACGGATCGCTGCTCTTTCTCCAGCACATGCTGGCGAAGATGAAACCGGCGGATGCCTCCGGCGGCGGCGGTAGCCGCGTCGTCGTCCTCTTCAGCGGCTCACCCATGCAGGGCGGAGCGTCCGGCCAGGGTGAGTCCGACATCCGGCGATGGATCGTCGAGAATGACTGGCTCGAGGGCATCGTTGCCCTCCCCGACCAGCTCTTCTACAACACCGGCATCAGCACGTACCTCTGGATCCTGAGCAATCGAAAGAAGCCGGCGCACCGTGGCAGGGTGGCCCTGGTCAAGGCCCAAGACCACTGGCAGAAGACGCGGCAGTCATCGGGCAGTAAGCGGAAGTACCTCGGCCCCGATCAACTCAACAAGATCGTCGGGCTGTACGAAGAGGCTCTGTCAGCTCCGCTCGGCGGCTCCCCCCGCGACCAGGTGAGTGTCGTGCAGAACGAGGACCTGCTCTTCCAGCAGATTGTCATCGAACGCCCGTTGCGCCTGCGCTTCGAACTCACCACCGACGCTGTGCAGCAGCTTTCCTCTCTGACGCCGATCCAGCGAGGAGACCACCCTGAAAAACTGATTGGCGCGCTGGGTGGACTAGTCGGCACGAGCTGGGCCACTCGCTCCGAGGCTTTCTCGGCACTGAGGCGTGCGGCCGCGGCCGTCGGCCAGACCTGGCCGCGAGGTGCCGCCTTCGAAAGGAGCGTCCGAAACGCGATCGGGGTTCGCGACGACCAGGGAGAAGTGCAGCAGCGCCAAGGTGTGAAGGAACCCGATCCGGAGCTACGTGACCTGGTCGTTGTGCCGATTCGGGACGACCCTGCTCAGTACGTACACGTAGAGCTATTGCCTCACACTCCGGACGCCTGGCTCGACCCTGAGAAGACCAAGGTCGGCTGCGCCATCCGGCCCTCACTTTTCTACGTCGCGGAACTCGACGGGGCGTTCGGGCCGTTGCGTGCCTACGCGCAGCTGGAGACCGAGCGTGTCAAGCTGCGCTCTCCGCGGCGCGGCGAGGCGGAGCCCACTCCGCCCAAACACCTCACGGCGTCCCATCTACACAGCGTTGACTCGGCCTTGGAACTGCCAGATGCGGTGTTGGATGACTCCGACCTGACCCCTTGCACGGGCGGCGACTTGGTCGGGCGTTCTGGTAACTGGCGCCTTCTGCCTGCCGGGTTCGGTGACGCTGTCACTCGGCTGTTCGTGCTGCACCCGATTCAGGGAAGTGGTCGTGGGCTATGCGAATGGCTCAACTCCCGAAAGGGGAGCACGACGTACCCGCAAGCCCGGGAGTTGCTTGATATTCCCGTGCCGGTGGAGCTGGTCACCGACCCGGGGGTCGAGGATCTACTGGCAGAGGTGCAGGAGGGCCGTCATGCGCTACGCATGGCGACGGAGGGCATCTTGCCGAACGTCTTCGCGGGCCCCGAGACGCGCGTTGCGCAGATCCGCCAGTCCATCCAGTTTGTCGCCCGTGAGGCGCGCCTCACGGGACAGTTGGTACGCCCCTTCGATGACCCCGTGTGGCGTGCGGAGGCGGGCTATCCGTTTCACATAGCCGCTCTCGCACGGGGCTACCGCGTGAGCACCCACCCGGCCGAGAGGAAGGATGGGCTGCTCAAACTTGGTGAAGGGACGGCGCGCACGCTGGGAGTCCTCGCCTTGCGTGAACTCATTGCGCACCACGGTGGCTTCACTAACGCTCTACGTAGGAGTTTCAGTTCAGGGGCGACCTTTGGCACCTGGACCACGCTCATCAAGAAGTTCGTCGATGAAGTCCCAACTCCTCAGCTGCCGGAACTCGTTGCGCTCCGTGAACATGGCGTCACACTGTCGATGCTGAGGGAAATCAAGGATCTCCGTAACACCTCCCACCACGCTCATGGTGTGCGCAGGAGTCACGAACTCCATGAGGATGTCGAGAAGCTTGAGCCGTATGTGGTTTCGGCTCTCAACTCGGTGAACTGGCTGTCGAGTACAGACTGGTTTTGGGTGGAGCGCTGTGAATACCTCGATGACTCCTCTTTCCAGGCTGTCGGCCTGAGGCTACGAGGGAGCCACCCGAGCTGGGAGCCATTCAATCGGTCGATCGACCACCCCCTGCGGCCGGACCGGATCTATGTCGACGGGACTCCGCCTGGCAAACCGATCGATCTGTGGCCGTTGGTGATGGTCAGCCTGTGCCCAGACTGCCGCACGCGGGAGCTGTTCCTGCTCAACAAAATTTCAAATGGCACGGCAATTCTGCGCAGCCTGGAAGAGCACGAATTGACAATCCCGTACCCCTCCCAGTCCCAAAACTGAGCCTCGCGCCAGATCGTTGTCTCATGCCGTGAGTGGCTGGAAGCGGGCCGCGAGGGCCACTGCGGCGCGGCTGCACTTCTGGCTCTGGGTACAGGCGAGGAATTCCGACTCGCTCTCCTCCGGGGCCTGCAGGTGTATTCAGTCGAATGCCTGGCGTAGCGAGGGCTGCGCGGCACGCGTAATCGGACCATCATGCATCTCGCGTAGGGCCCGCCGAAAAGAAGTCCCGCAGTCAGCCTGGCGGCGATGAGATGTCAGTTCGGGGCGGGTATTGATGCCCGCGGCGAGGTCATCTCGTCTCGTCGCTGAACAGTCTTGAGTCCTCCCGCAGGGTGTTCGCCCCTGCGGGCGACTGTGTCTGACAGAGTAGGCGCTTAGAAGACGCCTGGTCGGCTCGTCAGCTCTGGAGCGCAATTTGCCCTGATTTGGTGACTGTTGCGCAGTGAACGGTGTCGGCAGTGGTAGTTCGCCGACGGCAGACGTATTGGGTCGGCAACGGACTGGATTAGTTCGGCTGCTTCAAGTGAACCTAGATGTAGGCGGTTAGCCGCAGGTGCGTGAATGCGGCATAGCGCGACGGAAAAGCACGCACGGGCCCCTGCCTTTGTAGCACGGGATGCCCGGTTACCGAAACCGGGGATCGTGTGGACGATTGTCCTTGTCGAGCGGGTCTCGCGCGACGAATCCCCTATTTCCCTGAGGAGTTCACTGCTGTGCTGACCGATGCATTGGATGAGAAATGGATACTTTCCGAGGGGCAAGTTCGTTTGCTGCTGGATTGGATACGCCGGCAGGCGGGCGGGAGCCGTTCGGTGTACCCCTTCCTCGTCACCTTGGCCGAGGGAGCACTTCGTCCGAGTGAGGCCCGCTCTCTGCGCGTTCGCGATGTTGTCCTTCATCCGGGTGGTTCTGGCGAGCTGACGGCTCGCCATCGAGGACAGGCTCGAGTGGTTCCGCTGCGACCGCAATTCGCCACGTTCCTGCGTGAGTGGATCGACGAGGCCGGTCTCAGGGAGGACGATCTGCTGTTCCCCGGCCCGCGCGGTGGGCGACTCTCGGCAGCCGCGTACAAGCGGCTGTGGGAGCAGGCGCAAGAGGCCGTGTTGCCGCACGACGAGCTACTGAGCTGGCGGTTGGGGGAGCCCGTCGACATCCTCCGGGACTCCACCCTCGTGCGGTGGCTGAGGCTGGGCGTCGCAGTCGCCACGGTGGCCGAGCACGCCGGCGTGGCCCCCGCCTGCCTGGCGCTCCGCTACCCGTACTGCTTCCGCCTCGAAGCCGCCCAGATCGATTGGGAGCGCCTCGCTCTGGCGACTTGCCCGCCGGAGCCGACTGCCCGGTGAACCGGACCGGCGCTCCGGCAGATCACCGGCCGTCATCCGCGATCCATTTCCCGCACGCTCTCCGGTTCGCCGCCGACAGCGTTCCTACCTGACGCCTGTGAGCAGGAGCCCTGCCGCTCCGTGACGTGCCGCGCCCCGTCCCCGACGGGGCTTGCCGGCCTGCACTACGGACGGGCCGCGCGGCCGCCTCCTTGCCACACCCCATCACTCTCCCTGCCAAGGACTCACTCATGCCTGCACGCCTGTTGTCCATCCCCGCCGTCGCCGCCGCCTTGGACGTCGACCGCCGGACCGTCTACCGCTTCATCGCCGCAGGTGAACTTCCAGTCGTCGATCTGCGCACTGGCACGGGCCGTTCGCGTGTCCGGGTTCCTGCCGTCGGCCTCGACGAGTTCATCTCCAGCCGCGCGGTCGTCGCACCGCGACCGCGCCGCTGACCATTGGCCCATCGAAGGGCCTTCCGTACTGACATGAGGAGTTGGGCTGTACCTACGCAAATTGAAGACCGGCAACTGGCAGGCGACGGTACGCAACCGGCTCGGTGACCGGTTCAGCGAGTCGTTTCCCCTCAAGACGCAGGCACGCGCCTGGGGGCTTGAGATGGAGACCCAGTTCGCCCGTGGGGGCCTGCGGGACCCGCGGGCCGGCGAAACGTCCTTCCGCGACTGGCACGACCGGTGGTGGAACGCCCGCGTCGTCGAGCCCCACACCCTGCAGGGCGACGCGTCGAGCATCAAGAACCACGTCATGCCCCACTGGGCCGACTGGGAGATGCGGGCCATCACCCGCATGGATGTGCAGAGTTGGATCCGCTCCCTGATCGAGAAGGGGGTAGGGGCCGCGGCCATCAAGCGGTCCTACAACCTGACGTCCTCCATCATGCGCGCGGCCGTAGATGACGACGTGATCGCGGTGAGCCCCTGCCGCAGCATCGACCTGCCCCAGATCGCCGTCAAACCACCACAGTGGTTCACGCCCGACCAGGCGCAGAGCATCCTGGACGAACTCCCTCCCATGTGGCGGACGATGTGCCTGCTCGGCTTCTACACCGGGCTGCGGTGGGGTGAGCTCTCCGGCCTTCACAGGCACCGCATCGACCAGCGTCGCTCCCGTCTGTTCGTCGTGGAGGTCAACACCAAGAGCGGCATCAAGGAGTACCCGAAGAGCTCCAAGAGCCGTCGGGAGGTGCCGCTCCCGCCCCACGTCCTGGAGGCGGTCGATCGCCACATCCACCGGCTCGACCGGGACGCGGTGGTGTTCACCACCCTCACCAAGGGCCGGGCCGGCCGCCTCCTCAACGACGGCAACTGGCGACGGCAGACCTGGTGGCCGGCCGTCGACAGCTCCTACTACTTCGACGATGACGGCGAGCAGCAGCTCGTCCCGCACTACCCGCCGCACTCCATGCGCCACACCTGCGCCTCATGGCTGGTCCAGAAGGGCGTCTCGCTGTACGAGGTCCAGCACCTCCTCGGCCACGAGAGCTTCCAGACCACCCAGCGCTATGCCCACCTTCAGCCCGACGCGCACAAGGCCGTGCTCGGCGCCTGGGAGCGTATGGAAGCACCGCTCACCATCGCTGCATAAATGATCCTTCGCCCTGTCCTGGATGGACAGGGCGAAGGCGTTTCTGTAAGGGGCGACCGCAGATCAAGGGAGCTCGTCGGCCGGCTCGTCCTCGACGAGCGTCCACCGGCCGTCGGCGTCGAAGGGCCACGGGTAGGCGTAGGTGTCGACCTTCGACAGCTCCCGCAGAACCTCCCGCTGGGCCGGGGGATCCGGCGGAGTCTGCAACTGGTGCTGCAACGGGTCGAGCTGTGCCGCATACGTTTCGGCCCACTCCAGCCACGCCGCCTCCTCGGCCGGAACCGGTGTCCCGTCGGCGCGGACGCGGGCGGCCTGGCAGAACGCGCGGATTCCCGCGGCCTGTTGCCATGCCCCGACCTGCTCGATCAGGGTCTTCGAGCGGTGTTGCTCGATCTGCTGCTTACGAGCCTGCGCGAGGGCCGCGTACCAGCGGCGCCGCCGCTCGGCCTCGAGGCGCTCCTGTTCCTGCTCCCGTCGTTCTGCTTCCGCGGCGAGCCGTTCGAGATCTTGTAGCAGAAGTCCCAGGCGGGACTCCAGCGTCCAGCGTGCTCCGTCGCTGTAGGAGTACGAGTGCTGGTACCAGCTCTTGGCGGGGGCGCCGATAGCCAGGCGACCGTTGAACTCCTCGTCGTACTTGGGCAGTCGGGTCCAAGGCTTGCGTTCTTGCTGGCGGAGTTCCTGTGGGGTCGGCTCGTGCGGGACTTTCGTCGTCCGCTCGGTGAGGACGAGGGGAAAGGCGTGGCCCCGGATGGTGATCGCCAGCGTGTGAACAGCCTCACCGTCCTGCAGGTCGGTCTGGGTCTCGACTGCGTGACCGCGACTCTCCGCCTCTGTCAGGAGCGCGTGCACGATCCGTAGGGCGCGGTCGGCGAGCGGACGCGACACGTGCAACGGGATGACCTCTGCCCGGCCTCGAGTGTCGACTGTGCCCTGCGAACGACCCAAGGCTTTCCGCGTCGCATGGACAAGAGGGTGAGGGCGATCCAGGACCTCAGGTACGTCGACGGTCGGTACCGGCGGCGGCTGGGCGGCCTTCCCGGGCTCCTCGTCGACCAGTATGAAAACGCAGTCGCCGCGCTGGCGGCCGTTCCACCGCAGCTTGTGGCCGTCCGGTACGTGTCCGTTGTGGAGCGCGTCGTAATAGGCGGCCCGCCACCGCCCGCGAGTCTTTGGCGCGGGATCAGGGACAGTGATCTTTCTCCCTGAGGCCGACATCAGGCGGGAGACCAGTTCGGCTCCGCCGGCCGGGGCGAGCGCGGCTTGAGCACCATCGCCCTCCAGCCGCTCCTTCTCCGCCCGTAGCTGCTGGGGATGCCTGCCGTGGTTGAGGAAGTAGCGGCCGTCCGCCGTCACCACGGCGACTTGCCCACTGCCACGCCACGTCCTCTTGACCAGCCCGCGCTGCTCCAGCGCCCAAGCCGTCTGTGAACGAGCTGGCGGGATCCGCATCGCCTCGGAAGCGGCCGCGATCTCGCGGAGCAAGTCGGCCTGAGGCGCGGACACGGCGTATTTCATGGTGTTGGCTCCACTGGACGGAGTGGCGGGTGGCCACCGTAGAGCGGACGGGCCGCGGCCGAAGCTCCAGGGTCGCTCGTACGAGTGCCTCACGCCGATCCCGCCCACCGTCAACGGGAGCCGGTGTAGTAGGCAGCTTGGGGAGGTGCTCAGCTCGGGCGCGGGAGGCGAGCCGGGGGAAGACGTCCTCCCACACGGTGCGGCTGGCGAGCGTGCGCAGTACCGGCCACAGCTGGAGGAGCAGGTTCTGGTTGAGGTAGCGGGGCAGGTCGTCGAGCAGGTCCTCGTGCAGGACAGTGAGGTACAGGCCCATGCGCTGGCGCGGGTTGCCTGCTCTCCAGAGAGGCCCGGACCGGTGGGGTGTCCGCGCGCGAGCCGCCGTCAGCACCCGGTAGGGAGATCCCGCACGGTTCGGGCGCCCACGCCCGGAGCGTGGCTGCTGGACAGGCGCCTTCGGCGGCGCTAGGCGGGTCGAGAACTCAGTTCTCGTACTCGTCCGGGTCGAACCTGTCGTACGGATCTTCCTGTACGGATCCTGCTTCGCCGGACTCCTTGCCGTACGCGTTCTCGGCCGCGGCCCGGCGCGCCATGGCATCGGACCAGTCGCGGGCCCAGGTGCGCAGGTCGTCGATGGTCTGTTCGTCGAGTCCGTACGCGGCGAACTCTGTGTCGTCGATCCAGTCGGCGCCAGCCAGGCGGGCCTGGAGTTCGGCGGGGCCGAAGAGGGTGTCGGGGCGGGCGTGGCGGCGGCCGAATTCTTCCAAGTCGGTGGTGGTCCAGCGGTGGGAGGCGGCGTAGACGTCGATGAGGTCGCGGGCGGCGCCGCGTTCGGCGATGGCGCGGACCTTGGTGCCGATGACGTCCTGCTCGGACAGGACGGGACCGTAGGAGGTCGGGACGGTGGGGTGCCAGAAGACCTCCTTGAGGATGTCGACCTCGCACTCCTGACCGCTGTCGGGATCGGTGACCAGAAAACGGGCGGAGAGCGGGGAAACCTCGATGGTCTCGGCCCGCCATCCGAGCCGGGTCAGACCGTCGACCAGGTAGTGGGCGATGTCGGCCATGGGGGCGGGGTTCTGGGTGGCGACGTCCAGGTCCTGGCTGGGGCGGTCGACGAGCTGGTGGGCCTGGACGGCGTAGCCGCCGGTCAGCACCAGCGGGTAGGGCGAACCGAGGGCGAGGACGTCTTCGAGGAGCCGGGCGTGCAGCTCCGGCATCGGTGGCTTCTTCACGCGGCGGTGGCCCGGCCGGCTTCACGCAGTTCGGGGAAGGCGCCCTCCCAGGCGTCGCGGACGGCCGTGCCGATCAGGGTGCGCAGAGTCGGCCACAGCTCGATGAGCAGGTCGGCGTCGAGGAAGCGGCACAGGTCCTCGCGCATGCCCTCGGACAGCACCGTGCGGTACAGGCCCATCCGTAGCCGCGGCCGGTCCAGGTCGAAGGAGCGCAGCCCGGACCAGGCCACCGTCAGCGGCAGCTCGACCACCCCGTGCATCGGCCCGCGCAGCTCGTCCAGGGAGCCGGGCAGCCGCCGGACGAACTTAATCCGGTACGGGTCGGCGACGCCCGGGGCGAGTGCGGCGGCTTCGGAGAGCGACATAGGGTCGATTATTCCTGATTGAGGCCCGTTGGCGGGGACGGTCTGATGTCCAGGTCCAGATTGCTCGGGGATCTGGCGGGGGAGGGGCAGAGCGGGGAGGGGTTCGCCCGCCGTGACGCTCGTTTGACGCTCATGGCCCCTGTGAGGCGGTCGGTGAGACGGGAAAACCATGGTTGACCTGCGGTTTTCCCTGCTTCCGTCCAGGCCGACATCTTTCCGATGACGCATCACATGGAGTGCGTGGCGATCCTTGAGCCTGCCGCAAAGGGCTCCTGACCTGCTGTTTTTGGTGGTGTGCGTTATGTGCGCTGTGGGCGTTACGGGCGGTATCTTGACGCACGTTTGACGCATGCGGCGCAGGTTTGACGCATGTTCTGATTGGTTGTCAGGTGCGGAAGGGGTGCTGCTAACCCGGCTCTGAGCGAGCTGGCCGCACCCCTTCTCGGTCACCGCAGTGAGAGATCGCAGGCCGGTCCTGCCTCATGTCACCCGGTGCGGATAGCGCGGAGCCGGATCGGGTGTAGGTCGTACTGGGAGCACATCCTTAGACGCGATTTCAGTTGGCGTGATCTTGCGGCAGTCTGGGGTCATGACTGCTGCGCTTGTCGAGCGGTTGGCGCCGGAAGACCTGTGGGAGTTGTTTCAGCGAGTGGTGCCGCCGGCACCAGTCCGCCCGCAGGGCGGAGGGCATCGTCGGCGAGGGGACCGCGAGGTGCTTGCCGCGATCACCTTCGTGGCCACCTCGGGCTGCACCTGGAACCAACTGCCGCCCGGCTTCGGCCTGTCGGGCGTGACCGCATTCCGCCGGTTCACGGAGTGGACCGAGGCCCGGGTGTGGGCCAAGCTCCACCGCCTGGTCCTGGACGAACGTGGTTCCCAGGGCGGGGTGGACTGGTCGCGGTGTGCGATCGACTCCGTCGGCGTCCGCGCCCTCAAAGGGGGCAGCTGACGGGACCGAATCCGACCGACCGCGGCAAGAAGGGATCGAAAATCCACCTCAGGGTAAAGTCGGCCGAATAGCCAATGATCAATCACCAAGCGTGAGCGCTGCCGCTGTAGAGCTCATGCAGGCGCTGGCCGATCTGAGCCGTCACCGCTCCAGCAGCTCCTCAGGACCCAATGAACCAGGTGGGCAGGATGCTCATGGTGCCCGGGCAGCGGAACGGACCTGCCGCGAGGCCCGGAGCGCGCTGCCACCCGAGTCTCTGGACGACGAGGAGTTCGGAGCCCTCCTGGAGGGATGGAGGTCTGGTGCTCCGATCTCCAGCAGCTCGTACTTGGATGCCGTTGGCCGATTCGGTGAGGAAGAAACACGCTTCGTCCGTGCCGCCAAAATCGAGCTGCATAGCCAAGCTGCTCCGTAAGGAGCGGTGAATGTGCAACTGAGGTGTGCCATACCCGTGCCGGACCCTGCGGGGAATCACGGGGGTTACCGGGGAGCGAGTCGGCCGTCGGCCAGGCACCCGGCACCGCTCCACCGCCGATCAGCCCAGCAACCATCGGTAGATGACCCAAGCTTCCCGAGCTGAGGGCTCAGACACCGTTGTCACGGGTCGGCTGTCGCGACTGGCCCTGTGCGTGACAAACATCAGAAGCTCACTGAGCCTTTTCAGCGGTGCCGCTCCAGGATGAGGACGGCCTTGGTGATTGACGTCATGCGGTCCGGGCGTGACGGAAGATTCGCCAGCACTTCAGGCGGGCGATGCCTCGTTCGACGGGTACGCGAGCGGCGGCCAGGGCCCGGTTGACCGTCTGCTCGGTTGTGGTGAGTTCGCCTTGGGGCGGCAGGCGCCTGGGGGTGGTGGCCCACTCGCCTGCGCCGATGTAGGCCATGTCGGCAAGGACGGGGACGCCCTGGCGCTCACAGATCCTGACGATCTTGTGTGTGCGGGCCGCGGTCAGGTCGTGTGTGCGTCCGGGCAGGGCGGGCGAGAGCCACAGCGTCCGGCCCCCCGGGTCCGTGATGACCTGCACGTTCACACCATGCCGCTTGTGCTTGGTCGAATAGTCCGCGCACCCGTCGCCGACCCGGTCGCACTCGGCGAGCGTGCCGTCCAGGAGAACATAGTCGGGGTCTGCCTCGCGCAGGACCTTCAGCAGGCCCGGCGCCTTGTCCGCGAGGTGTTCGATGACAGCGGTGACGTAGGTGTGGGCGGTGCCGACAGAAATGCGGAAACCCTGGGCCAGTTGAGCCAGGGGGTCATGTCGGCGCAGGTACGACAGAGCGAGCACCGCACGCGCGGACGGTCGGAGCTTGCAGCGCCGGTCACCCTCCCGGGTGACGATCAGCATCGTCACCCACTCCACGAGTGCGTGCGGCAGGTCGAGTGCGGCAGGATACGGGACCAACAGGGCTCCTGAGCTGGAGAGTTGAGACCTAGACACCTCTCTCAACGGCACATGAGCCCTGTCCGTTGCCTACGGCCCGGTCGTCACCCATCCGGGGCCACCCTGAAGAACCCTCACTGAACAGACATGGAAAAGGTGCACCAACGATGAAGCTCACGCTGCGCCGGAACGGGCGCAAGCTCGGGCCAGGCGGGGCTGCGTCGTGAACTGCACAGCGACGACAACCAGAACGCCGCCCCGACCACACGGTTCTCCTCCCTCCAGGTCCGGCTGCCCGTCACGCAGGCGGCTGTCACGGGGTGAAGGGGACCCCCGCGCGGAGGAGCACGTTGGCGTAGAAGGTGTCCTCGCCCGTCCGTACGGCGAACTTGACGTCCCGGACCCTGGCCTTGAACTCGTCGTGGTCGATGGGTTCGGGGTCGAGCCCGAAGGAGCGCAGGCCGGTGTGGACGGTGGGGTTGACCTCGCGGATCTTGTCGGTCACCCAGCTGTGCTCGACGACGATCTCGTTGAGCACGGTCTGGACGACGTCCAGGAACGGGGATTGGCCGTACCGGTAGCCGAGATCCACGACGGGGGTGTCGGGTGCCAGGGGGAGCCCGGCGTCGCTGATCACGAAGGTGTCGGTGTGGCGGAGACCGGCGATCAGCCCGGCCAGCTCGCGGTGGATGATGCCCTTGCGCTGCACGGGTTCAGTCCTTTTCGGTAGGGGGAGTGGTGGGGGCGAGGGCGCGCAGCGTGGCCAGGCCGGCGTACTGCTGGGGCGCACCCGAGACCCGTACGGCCAGGGAGCCCGCGGCGATGCCGAGGCGTGCGGCGTCCAGGAGCGAGTCACCGGCGGCGAGCCGGGCGGCGAGCACTCCGGCGAAGGCGTCACCGGCGCCCGTGGTGTCCACGACGGTCGCGGGGACGGCCGGGAGCGCCGTGGAGACGCCGTCGGCGTCGGTGACGATGGCGCCCGCCTCGCCCAGGGTGGTGACCACGGCCTTGGCACCCCGGGCGCGCAGCGCGTCGTGCGCCTTCCGTACGGACGCTTCGTCCGGCGTGACCTCAGCATCTTTGTCCGTCGCCAACTGGCCTGACACCACCGCCTGTTCGTGCTCGTTCACGATGAGCACGTCACAGCGGACGATCAGGTCGTCGGGGAGTTCGGCGGCGGGGGCGGCGTTGAGGAGGAACCGTCCCCGGCAGGCGTCCGCCGCGCGGCGGACGACGTCCAGCGGGATCTCCAACTGGGCCAGTACGACGGCTGCTTGAGCCCCGAGGCCCTCGGTGGGGTCACCCTCGGAGGGCCACTGGTGGTTGGCGCCGGCGACCACCACGATGGTGTTGTCGCCGGCCGCCGTGGTGATCCACGCGGTACCGGTCTCGGCGCCGGGCACCGTGGTCACCGCCTCGACGTCCACTCCGCCGGCGACCAGCCGGGCACGGGCCCGGTCCGCCTCGGCGTCCTCGCCCACCCGGGCGATCATCGCCGTACGAACGCCTCCGGAGGCCGCCGCGGCCGCCTGGTTGGCGCCCTTGCCACCGAGGGTGACGTACGCGGTACGGCCGAGGAGGGTCTCGCCGGGGGAGGGGAAGGCGTCGGCGACGACGACGTGGTCGATGTTCACCGAGCCGATCACCACGACCTGGGGTGACGTACCCGGCACGGCCTCAGGCATGCGCGTCCCCTTGCACGGCCCCGGTGATCAGCCCGACCAGCTCGTCACCCGTGGTGGCGGAGACGGTCCGCCGCGCGGCGGTTCGGCCTCGGCGCAGTACGTACGCGGTGTCGGCGACCCGGAGCACCTGCGCCATGTCGTGGCTGATCAGCAGCACGGTCACCGAGGCCTCGCGGAGCCGGGCGATGAGCTCCTCCACGGCCGCCGTCTCCCGGACGCCCAGCGCTGCGGTCGGCTCGTCCATGATGACCAGGGTGCGGCCCCAGTTGGCCGCGCGGGCGATGGCGATGCACTGCCGCTGACCGCCCGACATCCGCCGCACGGTGGCCCGTACGTTCGGCACGTTCACGTCCAGCCGGGACAGGATGTCGCTGCTCTGGGCGATCATGGACTTCTTGTCCAGCACCCGGAACGGGCCGAAGCCGCTGGTCAGCTCGTGGTTGAGGTAGAGGTTCTGCCAGACCGGGAGGTCCTCGATGAGGCCGAGGGTCTGGTACACCGTCTCGATGCCCAACTGCCGGGCGTCGTCGGGGGAGTGGAACCGAACCTGCTCGCCCCGGAAGCGGATCTCGCCCGCGTCCTGCGGGTGCACACCGGTCAGACAGCGCACCAGCGTGGACTTGCCCGCGCCGTTGTCGCCGAGGAGCGCGGTGACCTCGCCGGGGGCCAGCTTCAGGTCCACGCCCTGGAGCGCCTGGACCGCGCCGAAGGACTTGTGCAGCCCGGTGATCTCCACGAGCGGCGAGACGACCTGACTGGCCGAGGCGGCGCTCTGGGTGGCGGCCGGGGCGGCGGAGGATGTGCCCGTCACACGGGCCGGAGTGTCCGTCATGGCTGGCTTCTCCTACTTCTGGAACCGGGAGATGAAGGCCGCGCCGAGTACGACGGTGCCGACCGCGATGGGCTGGTAGTACTGCGAGATGCCGAGCAGGGTGAACCCGTTGATGAGGCTCTGGAGCAGCAACGCGCCGGTCACCGTGCCGAACACGGAGGCCTTCCCGCCGAACAGGCTGGACCCGCCGAGGACCACCGCCGCGATGGAGCTGAGCAGCAGGTCGGTCTGGAGGCTGGGGTCGGCGCCGCCCGTGCGGGCCACGAACAGCACGGCCGCGACCCCGCAGGCCAGCCCGGAACTCGCGTACGCGATCAGCCGGATACGGTTGACGTGGATGCCCACGCCCCGCGCGGCCTCGATGTTGCCGCCGGTCGACAGCAGATAGGTGCCGGTACGGGTGCGGTAGAGAAGGAAGCCCACCAGCACGGCCACCACGAAGGCCAGTACCCAGAACCAGCGCACCGGGCCGATGCCGTTGATCGCCAGAGCGCGCAGGAAGTCCGAGTTCACGGGGACGGTGTTGCCGCTGGTCAGCAGCAGGGTGAGACCGCTGACCACGGAGAGCGAGCCGAGGGTGACGATGAAGTCGGTCATGTTCAGCCGGGCCACCAGCAGACCGTTGACCACGCCCACCGCCAGCCCGGCCAGCAGGGCCAGGCCGACGGACACGGTCAGTCCCCAGCCACTGGTGTAGGCGTACCCGAGGACCGCCGCCGACCAGGGCAGGTTGGAGCCCACCGAGAGGTCGATACCGGCGACGGTGACCACCAGCTGCTGGCCCATGGCGAGGACCAGCAGGATCGAGGCCGACACCAGCAGGTCGCTGATGTTGGACGTCGTGAGGAAGTCGGGCGTGGCGATGAAGAAGATGAGGAACACCACGCCCAGCCCGATCGGGGCGGCGTAGCGTGCCGCCGCCTCGACCGAGAAGTCCAGGCCGAGCCGGCCCGGCGCCTGAGTGTCAGCCATGATCAGATCACTTCCCGGCCGAGAGCGGGTTTTCGAACGGGACGAACGGCTGCGGGACGGAGCTGATCGCCTTGTCCACGTTGGTGGAGTCGATCAGGGCGATCGGGGCGACGATCCGGCTGGGCACCTTCTTCTTGGCGACCAGGTCGATGCAGGCCTGCACGGCCAACTGGCCCTCGGCATACGGGTACTGGGAGATCGTGCCGCTGAGGGTGCCCGCCTTGACCGCCTCCAGCGCGGCGCTGATGCCGTCCACCGAGATGATGGAGACCTTGCCGGTCAGGCCGGCGTTGCGGACCGCCTGCGCGGCGCCCAGACCCATGGTGTCGTTGGCGGCGAAGATACCGGTGATCTTCGGGTGGGCCTTGAGGATGGCCTCGGTGACCGTCTGCCCCTTGGCCTGGTCGTAGTCGGCGGGCTGGGTGGCGACGATGTCCAGCTTGCCCGCGACCTTCTCCGTGAAGCCCTTCTGGCGGTTGATGCCGTTCTGCTCACCGGCGATGCCCTGGAGGATGGCCACCTCGCCCTTGCCGCCCATGAGCTTCAGCAGGCCCTCGCCCGCCTGCTGACCCGCCGACAGGTTGTCCGAGCCGATGAACGAGGCGTACGACACCCCGGCCTGCTTCGAGGCGTTCGCGTCGATCTGGGTGTCCAGGTTGAGGATCGGGATCTTCTTCTGGGCGACCGGGACGAGCGGGGTGATCACGTTGGTGGCGTTGACCGGTACGACGCCGAAGCAGTTGTAGCCCTGGCCCGCGAGGGTGGAGATCTTGGCGTTCTCACCCGTGCTGTCGGTCTCCGACGCGCCCGCCTGGACCTCCACCTTGACGCCCTGCTTCTTGCCCTCGGCTATCGCGCCGTCGCGCAGCGCCGCCCAGTAGGGGTTGGTGAAGTTCCGGGTGACGATGGCGATCTTCGCCTCGCCCGACTTGCTGCCGCTGTCGGAGCTGTCCCCGCCCCGGCCGCAACCGGCCACCACCAGCAGCATCGTCGCGGCGGCGGCGACAGCGGTGGCGGAACGGACTCTGCGTGCGGTGCGGTTGGCGGCGGCGCCGGAGTCGGCGGTGACGTTGGTGTTCATGGGAGTGCCTTTCGTCGCGTCATTGCGTCAAAACGGGGTGGCGTGGGGTCCGCGCGGGGCGCGGGGGGTGGCCCGCACTCCGAGGCCGGGGGAGGCTGGGTCGGAGACCGGGAGTCTGGGAGTCCGTAAGTCCGGGACCGGGGGCCGAGTTTGAGGTCGGGGCCAGGTGAGCCGGGGGCGCACGGTGAGGCCGTAGTCCGTCGTACGGATCAGGTGGGTCGTACGAGTCGTACGGGATGTACGCGGCGTACCGTCGGGCATTTCGGTGCGAGCCGGGAGCCGTGACCGGTCACCCGCTCTGCCCGCTCGCCCGCCGTCGCTATAAGCGCTCGCCGATCATCGAGTCGCCCCGGCGAGGTCCGGGCAGCCGCAGGAGCCGCGGGCGATCAGGGTGGTGGGGTGGGTGATGCGCCGTACCGGGAGGGTGGGGTCGGCGATCTTGGCCAGGAGCCACTCGACGGCCGAGCGGCCCAGCTCGTCGAAGGGCTGCTGCATGGTGGTGAGCGCGGGCACCGTGTACTCGCTGCCGTCGATACCGTCGAAGGCGCAGACCGCCACGTCGTCGGGGACGCGCAGTCCCAGTTCGGCGGCGGCGCGCAGGACGCCGATGGCCTGCTCGTCACTCGCCACGAAGAGCGCGTCCGGATGCCCCGCCTCCGCGAGCATCCGCCGGCCGGCCCGGTACCCGTCGGCCCGTCCGAACGGCACATGCGTCAGCGACGCGCTCTTCGGATCCCGCCCGGCCTCGACGAGGGCCCGGCGCCAGCCCGCGACCCGGTCGACCGTCGGATGCACGCCCTCCAGCCCGGCAATGCACCCGATCCGCTGCCGGCCGTGAGCGAGTAGATGGGAGGTGGCCTGGTACGCGCCGCCCTCGTTGTCGGTGAGCACCTGTGTCGCCCCCGGCAGCTCCAGCTCGCGGTCGAGCACCAGCCGGGGCACGGTCGTCTGCTCGGACAGCTCCGCGACCCAACTGTGCGGGCCGTGGATCGGGACCACGATGAGCCCGTCCACCTGCCGGTCGAGCAGGGTACGGATGTACGTCGCCTCGCGGGCGTCGTCACCCATCGCGTTGCCCAGCAGCATCGTGTAGCCGGAGGCGAAGCCGACATCCTCGATGACGCGGGCCAGCTCGGCGAAGAAGGGGTTGGAGTTGTCGGGCACGACCAGCCCGAAGGTCATGGTCCGCGAGGTCTTCAGGGACCGGGCCACCGCGTTGGGGCGGTAGCCGAGCTCGTCTATCGCCGCGAGGATCCGCTCGCGGGTGGCGGGGGCGACCTTGCGGGGGCCGTTGTTGAGGACGTAGCTGACCAGGGCCTCGGAGGTGCCCGCCAGGCGCGCCACGTCGCGGCGAGTTGCCATCAGACCCTCCTTCGGCTCGGGGGCTGGGTTCTGGAAGTATCAACTCGTGTTGTCAACACGAGTTGATTCGGTTGCGTTGGATGAATATCGGCTGCTGATCCGCCGATGCGCAAGAGGTTGCCTGAAATCCTTTGGTAAAGAGTTCGAAACCTTGCTTTGCAGGTGAAACTCGGGCGGGACCTTGATCACCACCTCGGTGATCACCTGATCACCACCCTGATCATCGCGGCGGGATGAATCCGCCGCCCTCCTGCGTTGGTGTTCGCCGAGGGCACCCCGGCCTGGACGCACGCTCTATCACCGCGACGAAACAGCCGAGGCCAGTGTTGCGTCGCCTGGCAGACGTCCGCGCGGACCGGGCCGAAGCCAGTGCCTTCGTCGAGGCGACCGGGTGCACGTGGCCCCGCTGCTTGCCGCTGGATACGGGGCCCTCGATGATGAGTTCAAGGGCGACCCGTTCGATCTGGAGGGCGCGGTGACCGCTGTGGCGCTCAAGATCGAGGACGAGGGCGAGGCGCGGTGGATCGTCAACTGCCTAGACGTTCTTCAGGTATTCGACCGTGAAGACGTCCAACTGCGCCTGGAACCGCTGTTGCGCCAGTGCGTGACGCTCCGCGTGTGAGCGTGTGACACCCGGTCCGGCCGCCGGCATGTCCGGGCGGCCGGACACCTTGCCGGTAGTCGACCAGACACGGTTGGTCCATCTCCCGGGGGGGGGCTCCTTGAGGACGTCGACTTCGCATACCCGCCCGGTGGCCGGGTCGGTCACGGTGAAGCGGGCCGACAGCGGGGCGGTCTCCAGCGCGTGCACCTTGGTGGTTTCACGACCCCTTGGGTCGGGCCGTGCAGCTGGTCCAGCGATTCCGGCAGACGGCGCCGGAACTTCTCCGGTACAGCGCGAGGTCCTCGGAGACCACGCCCGACAGGTCGCTCGGCGTGGGGGCGGGGTGCTGTGGGCTGGAGGGAATGGCGGCCGGAGCAGTGGCGCGGGTCATGATGTCCGAGCCTGCGTCCGGAGTGAGCGATAGCGAGCTCGTGCGGGCGAGCTGGTCGGGCCGGCCTGTTCCGCCCGAAGACGAGGGATGGACTGTTGGTCATGACGCTCGTTTGGCGCTCTGGTGCTCATCCCGCTGGCGGCGGATACCGCCGGTGGCGCGGCCGAGCAGGTCGTCGGTCAGATGGTCGGCGATATGTCCGAGAAATCGGTGGATGAGCACAAGAAGAAGGTGGAGGAGCTCACCGATGAGGAGAGAATGACGATCTTCTCCGCCGGTGAGGCCCTGGCCGAGGCACCGATGGAGGAGTTTCTGAGGCGGCATGTCGCGGACCCCGAGAACAGCACGTTCGTGCAGGACCTTCGCGAATCGATGGTGATCGGCTACGGGGTCGGCAACGACCGGGAGAACCAGCAGGGCAACCGCCCGGAGACCGGCTGAGGCCGGCGGCCGAGGACACGTAAGGATGCGGATAGTGATCAATCGTAGGCCGGTGCGCGTTGGGCTCCTTGCCACGGCCGTGGCCGGCTTGTTGTCTCTCGGGGCCACCGGTTGTGGTGGGGACGGAGACGAGGAGGCGGCCGACAAGGCTCTGGCGGGGACGCAACTGTGCGGTGGCGACGCTGTGTCCGCCCGAGCGTCCAAGGCGCTGAAGGTGATCACGGGGTCGTCGCGGTTCGGGACGACGGCAGAGAAGTCCACCGTCGCGTGGGCCGCGAGGGACCTTGTCGAGGCGTTTCCGGTCGCCACCGGGGGACGCGACGACGTCTGCCGCATATACACGGCCGACGATACGGCGGATTTCGCGATCCGAGTCACCTGGGGGCTGGATGACGGCCCCCCAACGGGAACTCCGGCCCCGGATTTCACCGTGCTGGATATGGGGGAGCGCACCCTGGCGGCGGCGAACAGGGCGTCGGTCCGGTTCGCGTGCCGGAGCGACAGGTTCCCCAACTCGACGACTGCGGCTCACGTCGCCATCGGCGTGGAGCGCTGGGGCATGCCGACGGAGCCTGAGGGCAACGTCGAGGCGTTGAAGGACGCCTACGCGACCGTGGCCCACTCCTTCTCACTGGCCATGGCCAAGGAACTGCGCTGCGAGAAGAACGGCGGGCTCCCCGCGAGGCCCGTGCTGGAGCCCGCGTAGCCGCTGACGTACACGGGCACGGCCATGCTCAGGGGCCCTTCCTGTTCGTAGGAGGGGCCGCCCCTGACCAACGGTGACGAGTGCCGCGTCGGCCACCAAGGGCTCCTGACCTACGGTTTGCCTGATGCGTCAGGAGGGGCCCGGCCAGGTGATCAAGGCGTCGCGTAGTCGTATCCCTCGCCGTCCATGGTCTGTGTGTCCAGCACATCCAGGACGGTCACGGCCTCGGCGCCCGTGAAGTCGGGTAGGAGCGCCTTCAGTTGGGGCGTCTGGTCCGTGTCGTAACCCGGTGTCGTGCCTACCCAGGGCCACATCTTGTCGTTCAGGCCGTGGCCGGGTGGCTGGGCTTCGCCGGTGAACGGTGAGAGTTGTTGTGGCGGGGGGTAGTGGTCCTTCGGCTTGGAGCCGGGGACGGTGGTGAGGCGTCGGGTTTGCCAGGTGGCCCACAGGCGGTCCACGTTGGCGTGGTGGAGCCAGAAGACGGGGTCGTTGGGCGAGAAGCCGCGGGACATGTGTCCGCCGATGAAGTTGTGCCCGGTGTTGTGGGTGGGCGTGTACACCTGCGCGCCGTTGTCGTCCCGCGCCATGAAGCCCTCTTCGAGAGCCGCCCAGAAGTACCAGAAGGGGTGGACGCCGGGCTGTTGCAGGACGAGCTGTTCGAGCTGGGCGATCTGGGCCTTCCCGGGCGGCCACGCCTGTGCGCCCTTTCTCCTGGCCAGGCGTGTCCCGAAGCCTTCCTCCAGGAGCGGATGGATCGCGTAGCCCGTCGCTTCCGCGATGTCCGTCGGCCACCAGGCCGGGCGCTCGGCCGGTGGGACCGGGTTGCGCAGCACGCTGTCGGGCAGAGGCGCGGGGGGACCCGAGGCGAGGGAGCCGAGGAAGTCGCCGGTGAACAGCTTGGTGACGGCGCCTTGGTGGTCGGTCCAGTCCCAGTACGGGACGGTGACGCCGGGGACCTCGGCCTGGAGCGCCTTTTCGAACTGTCTGACGTACTGGCGGTGCCAGGCGCAGAATCCGATGTTCCAGTGGGCGTAGTTGACCGGCGGGCTCGGGGGAGAGCCTGGCGGTAGGACGGTCATGACCGCGGTGTGCAGGGCGACGAACTGGTCGTAGACGCTCACGCCCGCGGGGCCTGCGGGCGCCGGTCGGTGCTTGAGGCGGATGAGGGCTTCCAGGAACCGGTCCCGCTCCTGGTCGGTGAGGTCGACGGCGCTCTTACGGATGTCCATGGCCGCTGCCTCCGCCCTGGTGGTCGTGGTGCTCGTGGTGGTCGTGACTGGGTGGAGTGGGTGGGTCGGCGGCCGGATGCCGGTGTTCGAGGTGGCCGGTGGCCGGGACGCCGTACAGGCCCGCGAAGAACGGGCGCGCGGGGTCGTCGGTCAGCAGTCGGCCGATCAGCGCGCGAAGCGTCTCACCGGTCCTCGTCCGCAGGGCCAGCTCGCTCTGGTACATGCTCGCGGGGCCGAGGCCGATCCGGAGCAGCACACCGGAGCGGTTCGACGCGACGTCGATCTCCGCGGGCTGAACGCCGACCAGGCCGCAGTGGATGGTCCCCTCCAGGTTGTCGGCGAGTTCCTGGACACGGTGCACGGTGCAGCCGTCGAACGGGGAGAGCGTGGTGAGCAGGACCAGATGGTCGATGAGCATCCGGGGGCCCGTGACGACGATCCGCACCTCGGGAACGTCGACGAGCAGGTCGACCAGCGAGGCGCCCCCCTTGGTGAGGGCGACCGTCGTGCTGTCGGTTGAGGCTGTAGGCATGGTCTCAGCGTCGAGTTCGTCACTGGCCCGCGCGACTTTGAACGTCCGAATGAGGGCCGCTCGTGACGTGGAGCAGGAGGAGCTGCTCGGGGTGGAGGGTGGGGATCTGGATGCCGACGTGTTCCAGGACGGTGCCGGGCAGGGTGATGCCGTCCTCGGTGCACCAGGCGGGGGTTCCGCGTTCCATGCCGGGGGCCCGGTCGGCCGGAGGCAGTGGGCGCAGGTGGTAGGTGGCGTCGGGGGTGAGGCCGGGCAGTCATAGCGTGCCGGGGTGGGCGGTGGTCGGGGTGGCCATGGAGGCGAGGGCGAAGACGGCTTCGGTCCGGTCGGGGGAGATGACGCCGTGGGCCCACAGGGCCGGGTCGGGGTGGACGACGCGGCCGGTGGCCCCCGCGTTGCAGCCCTTCTTGGAGCCGGTCAGGTCGAAATGCTCGCGCAGCAGATCCAGCAGCGACGTGCGGTTGTCCACCGTCACGGTCCTGCGGGTGCCGTTGACCGTCAGGGACACACGGCTGGAGGGTGACGTGTCGGCGGCGGCCGCCTTCTCCGGGCCGAGCAGATGGGTCCCCCCGATCACACCGCCCGCGACGACGGCACTGCCGACCGCGCCGGTGGTGGCGATGAAGGTGCGCCGGCTGGGGGCCGACGAGGACTCGCCGGCTTCGGCGGGGGGGGGAACGGCAGACTCGGGGACTTCAGTGGACATGGGTAAGCCTTCGCATCGCGGACGGATCACGCCGCGCACAGCGGCACGGCAGGAGGCGGGACCGTCGTCGCCGCAGGACCTGGACGACCGTGCGGATCACAGCCGCTGCCGGTCATGCCCGGCAGTCTGGCACCGCCGGTGACGCCCGTGGCAGGGAGACTTTTCTCCCCCGATCGTTCTCTCCCTCCAAGGGCCGGGCCGTGCTCGCGGCGGGTCCGGCCGACGTCCGTACGACCGCGGAGCGGGGGAATCTCCGGATGCAACGACCTGGTCCGCGCGTACGGCTACGAGGAACCCGTGGGCCGGGGCGGAGGGTGCGCGTGGGCCGGGGGCGGAGGGTGCACGCGTGGTGACGATATGCTTGCACGCTGGCCGGGAATCCCGGCGTGCTGTCGTCGAGGGGTGTCGGAGGGTGCGAGAAGGAACCGGTCGGGTCGAGCGTGGGACCAGAGGAGGAGACGGGATGCGGCAGGCAGGGGTGCTCGATGTCGGGTGTCACAGTGCTCTGCTGACGGTGGTGAGGCGGCGTCCGGGTGCGGTGCTGGAGCCGGTGTTCTCCCGCAAGGTGCGGCTGAGCCTGCACGAGACCCTCGACCGCAAGGGCCGTCTGGACAAGGCCGGCATGAAGAGTGTCGAGCGGGCGGTGGCCGAGGCCGTCGACGCCGACACGCGTCCGCGCGGACCGGAGGTGTTCGCGTTCGCGACCTCCGTCATCCGGGACGCGCCCAACCGCGACGAGGTCATCGCGCGCGTGGCCCGCGCCACCGGCACCCGCCTGCGCGTGCTGCCCGGCGAGGAGGAGGCGCGGCTGGCCTACGTGGCCGCCCGCCAGTGGGCGGGCCCGACGGCCGGGAAGCTGCTGGTCCTGGACATCGGCGGCGGCACCGTGGAGATCGCCTCCGGCACCGGGGAGCAGCCCCGCGTCGTCCACTCGCTGCCGCTGGGCGCCCGCAGGATCACCCGGGACTGGCTTCCCGGCGGCGCGGTGCCGTCCCGGCGGTCCCTGGCAGAGATCCTTGAGCACCTCCGCCGGTCCCTGGAAGCCGTACCCGACCTGCCGCGGGCCGAGCCGGGAGTGCGGGTGCTGGCCTGCTCGAAGACCTTCGAACAGCTCGCCCGGCTCGCCGCCGCCCAGAGCAGGACACCCCGCACCAGACGGCGGCTGACCCTGCCCCGACTGCACACGGCGGTCTCCCTGCTGGCCGACGCGGCACCGGCCCGCCGGGCCAAGCTGCCGGGCATCTCCCGGCACCGCGCCGAGCAGTCCCTGGCCGGAGCCCTGATCGCCCAGGCGCTCATGGAAGCCTGCGGGGCCACGAGCGTCGAGATCTGCCCCTGGTCCACCCGGGAAGGGCTCCTGCTCGAACACCTCGGCGTGGCACCCACCCCGGTCGGCCGCCCCCGCCGGGCCGGCTGAACCCGGCGGCACCGGCCTCCCGGCCGGGGACGTCTCGGGCCAGGGACGTCTCAGGTCGGGGACGTGGACGTCTCAGGCCAGGGACTCGTAATACGCCTTCTGCGCCGGGTAGTAGTCCTCGAAGTCGGGCTGGGGCTTGCCCTCACGGGCCGCGGTGAGCATGTCCAGGTAGTACTCCCAGCCGGGGCCGGTCGTGCCGAGGGGCTCCGTGGAGGTGAGGTGGTGGATCAGCCGGAGCTCGGTGACACCCGCCGTCTCGGCCAGTAGCAACTCCAGTGACCAGAAGCCGGCTTCGTCCTCCATCGAGACGGCGAGCCGGCGCGGCGGCTCACAGGCCTCGATCCGCATCGGACACCAGGGTGCCGACTCCTCGAACGCCATCTGCACCTCGACGGTACGGCCCGGCCCGGCCTCTCCGCGCCAGGGGCCGAACCAGCGGGCGGTGCGCTCCGGTTCGGTGACGCTCGCCCAGACGTCGTCGGCGGAGGCGCGGTAGGTACGGGTGAGAACGAGGTCGTATCCGGACGGCGTGGGGACGAGTTGCCCGGTGGGTTCAGGGGTCATGCCGTGTCCTCCCTGGAGTGGGGCGCGGTATGCGATGGGTGGTCGGGCTCGGCCCGTGAGCGGTCCCTGCGGGTCCGGTGGACCTCGGTGTCCAGCGCCGCGAGACGCTGCGACCAGCCGGGCCGCCGGACGTCGAACAGGGCGAGCCATGCGGTGAGGTGGCCCAGCCGGTCGTGCATGAGCGAGTACCGGCGGTGGCGCCCGATCTGCTCGTCCCGGACCAGGCCGGCCTCACGCAGTACACGCAGATGGCGGCTCACCGCGGGCCGGCTGATGGTGAACCGGGCCGCGATCTCTCCGGCCGTCAGCGGGGTGTGGCGGAGCATGAGCAGGATCTCCCGGCGCACCGGATCGGCGATCGCCTCGGCCACCTCGCTCACTTCGTCCACACGAAAAGCGTAACCCATGGGTTACGCGTTTGTTCGGGCTTCGGCTTCACCGGCCGCATGACCGCGGTGTCGCGGCCGGCCGTGTGGGAGACGCGGGCCGGGGCATCCGTATCCGCACACCCGACCGGTCCGAGCGAGGAGGAGCGGAGAGCACATGGCCTACGCCATTGATCCCGAACTGGCCCCTTGGGCCGAGCTGCTTCCCGGGATGCCCTTTCGTGACGTGGCCGAGGCCCGGGCGGTGGAGTCGCGGATTCTCGACGCGATGCCCGAGGGGGAGACGGCGGTTCCGGTGGAGGTGAGGCAGTCGACGGCGGCCGGTCCGCAGGGGGCGGGTCGGGTGCCGGTGCGGGTCTACACCCCGCGGGGCGCGGACGGGCCCCGGGCGGCGCTGGTGTATCTGCACGGGGGCGGGTTCTGTCTGGGCAGTGTGGAGCTGTCCCACGGAGGATGTGCCGTGTTCGCCGCGGAGACGGGGGCCGTCGTCGTGTCCGTGGAGTACCGGCTGGCGCCCGAGCATCCGTTTCCGGCCGGGCTGGAGGACGCGTACGCCGCCTTCGTGTGGACGGTGGAACACGCCGCCGGGCTGGGTGTCGACGCGGCGCGCGTCGGCGTGGGCGGTGACAGCGCCGGCGGTGGACTCGCGGCGGCGTTGTCCCTGCTGGCGCGGGACCGGGGTGGTCCGGCACCGTGTTTTCAGTACCTGGGGAATCCGGCGCTGGACGACCGGCTCGGGACGCCGTCGATGCGGGCGTTCACCGACACCCCGGGGCTGCGGCGGGGTGACGTGGAGGCGATCTGGGACCACTACCTCGGCGGGCCCGGACGGCGGGGCGGCGAGGGCGTCTCCCCCTGCGCCGCGCCCGCGCGGGCCGAGGACCTCGCGGGGCTGCCGCCCGCCTACGTGTCCGTCTGCGAGTTCGACCCGCTGCGCGACGAGGGACTGGACTACGCCCACCGGCTCGTCCGGGCCGGCGTACCGACCGAGCTCCACCTGTTTCCGGGCACGTTCCACGCCTCGGCGGCCGTTCAGGACGCGGAGGTCAGCCGACGCATGATCGGTGAGGCGATCGGTGCGATGCGGCGCGGGCTGCGTGCCGGGGCCGGGCGGTGAGGTACGACAGCGCCCGGGCCGGCCCCTGAGGGCGACCCGGGCGTGGTGTCACTGGCAGTCTCAGACGAGGTCGTACCGGTCGAGGTCCATGACCTTCGCCCAGGCGGCGACGAAGTCCGTCACGAACTTCTCCCTGGCGTCGTCGCTCGCGTACACCTCGGCGAGCGCGCGCAGCTCGGAGTTCGAGCCGAAGACCAGGTCGGCACGGGTGCCGGCCCACTTCAGCTCGCCCGTGGCGATGTCGCGACCCTCGAAGGTCGTCTGGTCCTGCGACGTCGACTTCCACGTCGTACCCAGGTCGAGCAGGTTGACGAAGAAGTCGTTGGTCAGGGAACCGGGCGTCGCGGTGAAGACGCCGAGCTGCGACTCCTGGTGGTTCGCGCCCAGGACACGCAGACCGCCGACCAGGGCCGTCATCTCGGGAGCGCTCAGGCTCAGGAGGTTGGCCTTGTCGAGCAGCAGGTACTCGGCCGGGAGGCGGTTGCCCTTGCCCTGGTAGTTGCGGAACCCGTCGGCGGTCGGCTCCAGCGCGGCGAACGACTCGACGTCCGTGTGCTCCTCGGTCGCGTCGACACGGCCCGGGGTGAAGGGCACCTGGACCTCGAAGCCGGCCTCCTTGGCGGCCTGCTCGACCGCGGCGGCACCGCCGAGGACGATCAGGTCGGCGAGGGAGACCTTCTTGGCGCCGGAGCCCGCGTTGAACTCCTGCTGGACGCCTTCCAGGGCGCGCAGCACCGTGGCCAGCTGGTCGGGGTCGTTGGCCTCCCAGCCGCGCTGGGGCTCCAGGCGGATACGAGCGCCGTTGGCACCGCCGCGCTTGTCGCTGGCGCGGAAGGTGGAGGCGGACGCCCACGCGGTGGAGACCAGCTGCGAGACGGTCAGACCCGAGTCGAGCAGCTTGGCCTTGAGGGCCGCGATGTCACCGGCGTCGATGGCCTCGCCCTCGGCCGCCGGCAGCGGGTCCTGCCACAGCAGGGTCTCCTGCGGGACCTCCGGGCCGAGGTACAGCGACTTCGGGCCCATGTCGCGGTGGGTCAGCTTGAACCAGGCGCGGGCGAAGGCGTCCGCGAACTGGTCGGGGTTCTCGTAGAAGCGGCGCGAGATCTCGCCGTAGATCGGGTCGAAGCGCAGCGCCAGGTCGGTCGTGAGCATCGTCGGGAGGTGCTTCTTCGACGCGTCGTGGGCGTCGGGGATGATCGCTTCGGCGTCCTTCGCCACCCACTGGTTCGCGCCGGCCGGGCTCTGGGTGAGCTCGTACTCGTACTCGAACAGGTTCTTGAAGAAGCCGTTGCTCCACTGGGTCGGCGTGGCGGTCCAGGTGACCTCCAGACCGGAGGTGATGGTGTCGCCGCCCTTGCCGGTGCCGTAGGTGGACTTCCAGCCCAGGCCCTGCTCCTCCAGCGAGGCGGCCTCGGGGTCGTTGCCCACGTGGTCGGCCGGGCCGGCGCCGTGGGTCTTGCCGAAGGTGTGGCCACCGGCGATGAGGGCGACGGTCTCCTCGTCGTTCATCGCCATGCGGCGGAACGTCTCACGGATGTCGCGGGCCGCGGCCAGCGGGTCCGGGTTGCCGTTCGGGCCCTCGGGGTTGACGTAGATCAGGCCCATCTGGACCGCGCCGAGCGGGTTCTCCAGCTCGCGGTCACCGGTGTAGCGCTGGTCGTCGAGCCAGGTGGTCTCGGGACCCCAGTAGACGTCCTCCTCGGCCTCCCAGACGTCGGCGCGGCCGCCGCCGAAGCCGAAGGTCTCGAAGCCCATCTGCTCCAGCGCGACATTGCCGGTGAGGACCATCAGGTCGGCCCAGGAGAGGGACTGGCCGTACTTCTTCTTGACCGGCCACAGCAGACGGCGGGCCTTGTCCAGGTTGGCGTTGTCCGGCCAGCTGTTCAGCGGCGCGAAGCGCTGCTGGCCGGCGCCGGCGCCGCCGCGGCCGTCGCTGATGCGGTAGGTGCCGGCGCTGTGCCAGGCCATACGGATCATCAGCGGGCCGTAGTTGCCGAAGTCGGCCGGCCACCAGTCCTGCGAGGTGGTCAGGACCTCGGCGATGTCGCGTTTCACGGCGGCGAGGTCGAGGGACTTGAACGCCTCGGCGTAGTCGAACTCCTCACCGAGAGGGTTCGCCACGGCGGGGTTCTTGGCGAGGATCTTCAGGTTGAGCCGCTCCGGCCACCACTGGCGGTTGCCGCCACCCTGGGTCGGGTGTGCGGCGCGTCCGTGTGCGACGGGGCAGCCGCCGGCCTCCTGAGGCTTCTGGTCTGTGACGACGGCGTCGTGGTTGTCAGACATGGGAGTCCTTCCGTACCAGGTGGATCACGTGCTCAAAAACTGCGGGCGGGGGAACAGTCGGGGCACAGGCCCCAGTAGATGACCTCGGCCTCGTCGACGGCGAAGCCGCGGTTGTCGGCGGCGGTGAGGCAGGGGGCGTGACCGACCGCGCAGTCGACGTCCACGACGACACCGCACGACCGGCACACCAGGTGGTGGTGGTTGTCACCGACGCGTCCCTCGAACCGGGCCGGGCTGCCGGGCGGTTCGATACGGCGGACGAGACCCACGTCGGTCAGTGCGTGGAGGGCCTCGTACACCGCTTGAAGGGATATGTGGCCGACCCGGTCGCGCACACCGGCGGCGATCGCCTCGACTCCGAGGTGGTCACCGGCCCGGACGGTTTCGAGCAGAGCGACGCGGGCGGCCGTCACCCGCAGGCCGGCACCGCGCAGCTCATCAGCGCTGGTCGGGGGCTGGGGCGAAGTCATGGGGCCAACCTACCCCCATAAACACGAATGGTTCAAGAAAACGAACAGCCCAAGTCTGCTGTGTCGCGAAGAGGGCCTCGTCGATCGTCCGCGGGGACGGTGAAGCCGTGGTGAAACGGGGGTGACCTGGGGGTGGTCAGGGGCGGGCGCGGATGCGGGCGCGGGCGGGGATGGTGGCGGAGGTGGAGGGGGCCGGCGCCTTGGCGGACCGGCCCCCTCTCCCTTTCCCTCTCGCTCTCCTACGTCCGTCAGTTCTTGCCGAGGAGCTTGTTCATCTCGGTGATCTCGGCGGTCTGCGCGGTGATGATGTCGTCGGCCATGGCAGTGGCGGGGTCGTAGCGGCCTGACTTCTTCTCGGTTCCGGCCATGTCCACGGCGCCCTCGTGGTGCTCGATCATCATCGTCAGGAACATGGAGTCGAAGTCCTTGCCGGACGCCTTCTCCAGGCCGGCCATGTCCTTGTCGGACATCATCCCGGGCATCCCGGAGTGGCCGCCGGAGTGGTCCATGCCGGGCATGGAGCCGGCCGGGACCTCCTCGCCCCAGGACGTCAGCCAGCCGCTCATGGTCTTGATCTCCGGGTCCTGCGCCTTCTCGATCCGTGCTGCGAGGTCCTTGACCTGGTCGGAGGAGGCCCGGCCGGTGGCGAGCTTCGCCATCTCCAGGGCCTGCCGGTGGTGCGGGATCATGCCCTGCGCGAAGGAGACGTCCTGGGCGTTGTGCGCGTCGGCCGCGGCGCTCGCCGACGGCGACGGGGAGGACGAGGAGGAGCCGTGCCCGCCCTCGTGGGAGCTGTCCCCGTCGTTGCCGCAGGCGGCGAGGAGGAGGGCGGCGGTGACGGCCACGGCGGCCGCGGTGACGCGGCGGGTCGTGCTGCGGTTCTTGCGCATGGTGGAACTCCTGCTGTGCGAAAGCGGTGAAATGGAGAGCGCCCGGATGGATCCGGATGGGTCCGGACGTGCCGAGGGGCACCGCGTCGCCGGTGTGCGGGGCGCGGTGCGGCGTGCTCTCTAGATCCGCAGGAGCTGGAGTTCCGCCAGGGACGGTGGAGCGCGGGCGCCGTCCGGGGCCGTGGCCGGGTGTGTGTGCACGGCGTCGGCGTGCACACGGGTGGCCATCGCGTCGGGGGCGAGGGCGGGCAGTGCGGGGCCGCCGCTCACCGCGGTCGCCTTGCAGGTCGGATCGGCGTGGTGAAGCCCGCCTCCGCCGTCCCCGTGACAGCCGTCCTGGACGGTGCTGACACCGGCCGCCCGGTGCTCTGACGGGGCGTGCTCATGCCCGGCGCCCACCGGAGCCAGACCGTGCATACCCAGCAGCCCGGCCAGCACCCCGAGCACGAGCAGCACCCGCCACCGCCCGAGGGGCGAGGGCGCGGCGGATCGCTGTGCGCGGGCTGTCACGCCGTACAGCCTACGGAAACGGAGCCGCCGCCACCGGCAGGGGGTCGAAGACACAGGTGAGGGCGGGGTGTTGGCTGCCTCGTATCACTGTCGAACCTCGAACAACGTCGAACAAGGAGGCCGTGTCCCATGCGGCACTTCGGCCCGGACGTCCTCACCGTCGCTGACGAGCTCACCGACGCCTACGTCGAGATCTTCACCGCGCCACCCTGGGAGCCGCGGGACGCGGAGGAGACCGGGAAGGAGTTCCGCGAGCGGCTGGAGGCCGATGTCCGCCGCCCCGGGTTCCGTGCTCTGGTGGCCCGGTCCTCCGATGGCGGGGTGGATGGGTTCGTCACCGGCTGGATCACCCGGGCCCCGTTCCGTACCGACCGCGCCTACCCGAAGGTCGTCGCGGCGCTCGGTGCGGACCGGGTCGATCGGCTGCTGGTGGGGGCCTTCGAGATCGACGAGCTGGGCGTGCGGGAGCGGGCCCGCGGCACCGGCCTCGGCCGTCGGCTGCTGTCCGGAATCACCGCCGTGGCTCCCGGCGGCCGGGCCTGGCTGATGACCTGGGACCAGGCGCACGACACCCTCGCGTTCTACCGCCAATGCGGCTGGCGGGAGCCGGAGTTCCTGCCGGGCGCGGACACGGACATCGTCGTGTTTCTCTCCCCGGTCTGAGAGCTCCTCGCTTCGCCCCCCGGTGCGCGGGCCGCCAGGTCGGATCAGCGGCGCAGTCGTCGTAGTGCTTCCGCCGCGACCGTCACCGCCGCCACGCCCGCGAGCCCGGCTCCGGTCAGGGTGAGTGCCCTGGTCGGGAGGCCGGGTGGGGTGGGGTGGGTGCCGTCGGCCCCTGTGACGCGCCCCCGTCGGAGCTGTCGGCACCGCCGACCCCATCCGCACCCCGCAGCGCCGACGCCAGGAGTCACCACGGCCGTGTTGGCGCACTGCCTGGCCAGGGCTGGTCCCGCCGCCCCGCGACAGCACGGGCACGTCATGCTCGCGGGCCACGGCGACCGCCTCCGCGGCGGCCTCGGGGGTGCGGGCGCGACCGCCCCGATCGGTGTCTGGCGGAAGTTCGAGGCGTCCGTCGAGTACGCGGCCCGGCTGCCGGCGTCGAAGCGGACCTCGCCGTCGACGGGCTCGTGCAGCGCGCTCATCCAGGGCGGCGGTGTTCGGCGGCGGCGCGCTGTCCGGGCGGAGGACGACGGGAGCGGGCAGGTCCTGGATGCCCATGAACCCCTCCGGCGGTGGGCGGCGCGGACACGGGCCGGGTACCCGGAGCCGTGCCGCCCATCATCGGGGCCTACTCCGCCACGGACGCCTCGACGGCATCGTCGGCGGCATCGGAAGCGACCCCGGAGGCGACCTCGGGCATCAGCGCGCACATCGCCGCGCGCTGCTCCGGGCCCATGAACCGGGCGATGGCCTGCTTGACCGTCGCCGCGAGGACCTCGGAGCCCTCCTTGAGCTGCTGCCGGGCCTTGTCGGTGAGGGCGACCTCGACGCCGCGCTTGTCGCCGCACACGGACTTGCGGGTGATGAGACCGGCGTGCTGGAGGCAGGCGATCTGGTAGGTCAGCCGGGTCTTGGGGCGGCCGAGGAGTTCCGCGATCCGTGTCATGCGCAGACCTGTGTCGGCCTGTCCGGCCAGCAGGCACAGGATCAGGAACTCGTCGTGCGAGACGCCCAGGCGCTCCTTGACGACGGAGTGCAGCTCCTGCTCCGCGGCGTTCGTCGACGCCAGCATCACCATCCAGGCGTACAGCTCGGCCGGCAGGAGGCCGTCGGACATGGAGGGGCATTCGGGGAGATCGGCCATGGATTCGAGTCTACCCGTTGTCCAATTTTGAATTATCGGCTAGCTTGAGGAACGCACGGGGTCATCCAAATTTGTACTACAGGAGTGAAGATCATGACCGTCGCCGTCGAAACCGGAACCTGGCAGCTCGACCGCACCGCCTCCACCGTCGCCCTGCGGCACAAGACGATGTGGGGCCTGGTCACCGTGAAGGGTGCCTTCTCCGCCTTCGACGGACAGGGCGAGGTGCGGTCCGACGGGTCCGTCGTGGGCTCCCTGACCCTCGACGTCGCTTCCCTCGACACCAAGAACGCCAAGCGCGACACCCACCTGCGCGGCGCCGACTTCTTCGACGCCGACAACCACCCGCAGATCACCTTCGCGGTCCGCAGCGCCGAACCCCGCGACGGCGACACGGTCTACGTGATCGGCCAGCTGACCGCGCGCGGCATCAGCAGGCCCCAGACCTTCACCGCCCAGGTGCGCGACTCGGACGCGGACTCCGTCACGCTCGACGCCGAGTTCTCGGTGGACCGGGACCACTTCGGCATGGGCTGGAACCAGCTCGGCATGATCCGCGGCCTGACCATGGTCTCCACCACCCTCCGCTTCAAGCGGTCGGCAGTGTGATCCAGGAGCTCGACAGCGTCTGCGGCGAGGGAGTGAAGACGCGCAGCCGGACCCGCTGACCCGGATGCGGCAGCGCGTACGCCCCCAGCGGAGGCCTCAGCTCGTACGTCGCCGTGGCGTGCCCGGCCAGCGTGGCCGGACCCCGCAGCACCTCGAAGTACGGGTACATGCCCTGGCCCCGGGTCAGCGTGAAGTGCGGGGTGAGGGCGTCGTCGCCGGTGTTGGTCACCTGGACGGTCAGCCGGGACAGGGCGTGCTTTCCGGCCCGCACCGAGGTGAGCCGGGTGTGCAGCGGCGGTGAACCGGTGACCGCCAGCACGGCGCACACCAGGGCGGGGGCCAGGACCAGAGCCGCCGCGGCGATCCGCGCCGGGCGCCGGTGCGGGCCCGGGAGCGGGCGGGGGCGCGGCTGCCAGGCCCCGGCGAACTCCGACGCGGGTGCGGTGACCGCCGCCGCCAGCCACAGCGGCGTCATCATCAGGAAGTAGCCGTCCTGGGAGCGCGTCGCCAGATAGAAGGCGAGCCACGGCAGCACGGTCGCCGCCGGCCCCAGCCGCCGTACGAACAGCACGAACGCCGCCAGCAGCCCGGCCAGCAACAGCACGCTCGCGTGGGAGTACCAGTCCAGCCGGTCACTGCCGTCCGTCAGGTACAGCGAGACGTCCACCAGGCCCTGCCCGTGCAGCACCGCCCCCTGGGTCAGGGGCAGCGCGATCCCCTTCAGCCAGGAGACCGGCTCGCTCACGATGAAGTACGTGTTGATCAGCAGCCATACGGTGACGGCGATCCCGATGATCCGCAGCACCACCAGGGCCGCCGCCCGCGCGCCCAGCTCCCCGCGCCGTACGGCGTAGACGCCGGCCAGCAGGAACGGCGCCAGGAACCACGGCAGTTGCTGCGCCGCGCAGGCCGCGCCCAGGCATGCCGCCTGCGCGGTCCCGGCCGGGCCGAGCAGCCCGCCCCGCCCGATCCGCGGCCAGCGGACCACCACCGGCACCAGCAGGGCCAGCGCCAGGATCGCGGGGTAGCCGAGCCGGCCGTACGTGGGCAGGAAACCGAAGCCGAGGCAGACCATGGTCGCCGTCGACCGCCACGGTGTGGGCAGCAGCCGCCACAGCAGCACCGCGCCGACGACCAGCGCGCCCGTGGCCACCACCGTCGCCGGGGCGCCGCCGTGCCCGAGCCACAGCAGGGGCGCGGTCAGCAGCGGGGCCAGCGGGGGATAGCCGTAGGTGTAGTCGTAGCCGCCCGTCACGGTCGGGGTGAGGGCGACGCTCCGCCCGAACAGCCAGGGCCACGGATGGTTGTAGACGGGGTGTCCGGCGACCAGTTCCCGGGCGGCCTGGGTGGTCAGGGCCGCCTCGTCGGAACCGCCGTGGTTCAGGGCCCAGGTGCACAGCACCAGCGTCACCGCGGTCACCAACACGCACAGGTCGACGCGCGCCAGCGACCGCTCCCGGCGCACCACCAGCGCCAGTACCCCGCAGCCCAGGACGGAGACGTAGCACAGGGAGATCAGCCCGGCCAGGAGCGGCCGATGCGTCGCCGCCTGGGTCCACACCGTCCGGGTGCCGATGAAGAGGCTGATGTCGGCCAGCAGGGTCAGGACGCGGTGCCACTGCGCGGGGGATTCCGGGGTGGCGGGCACCGACGGCAGGGGGCGCCGGCCGGGTGCCGACAACTGTCTGTCTGTCAGGAGCACGGCACCGGACGCTATGCGGGCCCGGTGAGCGGCGCGGCGGCGGAGGTGATGATTCCGGTGTGAGCCCGGTAAGAACCGGTCGTAACGTAACAAACACCCCTCGGAATCATCTCCGTTGGACGTCTCCCTCGGATGTCCCCGGCAGGTGGCTCTAGTAGACGTCCCTCACGTAACGCTTCGCCGCCGCCAGCTGCTTCAGCCACGCCGACGCCTCGGTCTCGTCCAGCCCGCCGTGGGTGACCGCGATGTCCCTCAGGGCCCGGTCCACGTCCTTCGCCATACGGGAGGCGTCCCCGCAGACGTAGAAGTGGGCGCCCTCCTGGAGCCGGCGCCACAACTCGGGGCCGTGCTCGCGCATCCGGTCCTGCACGTACACCTTGTTGCGCTGGTCGCGGGAGAACGCCGTGTCGAGGCGGTCGAGGGCGCCCTCGTCGAGCAGCGCGGTCAGCTCGTCCTCGTAGTAGAAGTCCGTGGCGCGGTGCTGCTCCCCGAAGAACAGCCAGTTCGGCGCCCGGTGGCCGAGCGCCTGCCGCTCCTGGAGGAAGCCGACGAAGGGCGCCACCCCGGTACCGGGACCGACCATGATCATCGGCGTCGAGGCGTCCGCGGGCGGCCGGAAGTGCGGCGAGCGCTGCACGAAGACCGGGACCTCGGTGTCCGGTTCGGCGTCGGCGAGGAACGGCGAGCAGACACCCCCGCGGGGCAGGCCGCGCAGGTTCTCGTAGCGCACCACGGACACCGTGAGCGAGACCAGATGCGGGTCGACCAGCGGGCTGGACGAGATGGAGTACAGACGTGGCTGGAGCTTCTTGAGTACGGCCGTCCAGTCCTCGGCGCCCGCCCGCACCGGATGCTCCGCGAGCACGTCCACCGCCTGCCGTCCCCAACTCCACTTCGCGAGCCCGTCCTTGTTGTCGGGCCGCAGCAGCCTGCGCAACTCCCGGTCGTCCGGGACCCGTTCGGCGACGAAGCGCAGCAGGTCGGGAGTGATCCGCGTGATGTCTAGGTGCCGGTGGAGCGCCTCGGAGAAGGAGACCTCGCCAACCCCCTCCACCGATACGGCGCTCGACCCCTCCACCCCGGTCACCGCGAGCCATTCCGCCACCAGGGACGGCGAGTTGACCGGACGCACGCCGAGCGCGTCGCCCGTCTCGTACGTCAGGCCGGTGCCGCTGGTGTCGAAGGTGAACCGCCTGACCTCCTTGTCCGCCCCGGGCCCGCTGAGCAGCCGGTTGCCGACCAGACGGGCGGCGGTGGGGGCGGGCCTGGCGGACCGGGCGGGTGTCGGAGCGGCCTCCGTACCGGTGCCCGGGGCGGTCTCCGTGCCGGTGCGGGGGGCCTCCTCCGTCCGCGTGCCCAGCGCCGTGACCACCTGGTCCAGCCAGGCCCCCGCCTCGCTCTCGTAGTCGGGTTCGCAGTCCGTGCGGGGCGCGAGCCGCACCGCGCCCAGCTCGTCCAGCCGTGCGTCGAGCCGCCGCCCGTGCCCGCAGAAGTCGTCGTAGGAGGAGTCGCCGAAGGCCAGGACGGCGTACCGCACCCCGTCCAGGCGGGGCGCGTGCCGGGTGGCGAGCGCCTCCCAGAATCCGCTGCCGTTGTCCGGCGCGTCACCGTCGCCGAACGTGCTGGTGATCAGCAGCAGATCGGCGCCGGAGGGCAGCGCGCCCAGGTCGGTGTCGTCCATGCCGGCGAGCGTCGCCCGGTGTCCGCCCGAGGACAGCCGGTCGGCGACGGCACCCGCGAACTCCTCGGCGTTCCCGGTCTGCGAGGCCCACAGGACGACGACCTCACGGCCGTGCTGTCCCCGGGGCTCGGCCGCCGTCCGCGAGTACATGCCGGCGAGGACGCCGTTCACCCACATCGCGTGCTCGGGGCTGAAGGGCGCCTCCGGAGGCAGCACGGGGACACCCGGAGCGCCCGAGTCGATGCCGGCGAGGAAGCCGGTGAGGTAGAGGCGTTCCTGGGCCGTCAGGACGGGCGGCGGGGCCGGGGCCAGCCCGAAGGGGTTCGACCCCGGTGTGACCGTGGTCGGGACGATGACCTCCGCGGGCGCGGGGGCGGGCTCCGCGACCCGCGTCAGCGACACCGCGCACACCTTGAACTCCGGCTGGAACGACACCGGATCCACCGCGTCGTTCGTCACCGCGTTGACGCTCAGATACTCACCGAACAGGTCGTTCCAGTGGAACGGCGCGAAACAGGCCCCCGGCAGCACCCGGTCGGTCAGCACCGCGGGCAGCACCGCCCGCCCGCGCCGCGAGGCGACCTCGACCCGGTCGCCGTCCGCGATGCCCAGCTCCCGCGCGTCCTCGGGATGCACCTCCACGAACGGCCCGGGGTTCAGCTTGTTGAGCTTGGCCACCTTCCCGGTCTTCGTCAGCGTGTGCCACTGGTGCTGCACCCGGCCGGTGTTCAGCACGAAGGGATAGTCGTCGTCCGGCATCTCCGCTGCCGGCATGTGCGGCCGGGCGTGGAAGACGGCCCGCCCGCTCGCCGTCGGGAACCGCAGGCCGCCCTCCTGCGACAGATACCGGATCGGATTGCGCTCCGGCCCGTCCTCGGCGGCCGACGGCCACTGCACGGGCGTCGACCGCAGCCGCTCGTAGGTCACCCCGCGCAGGTCCCACCCGGTGGCCGGGTTGTGGAAGCGGCGGATCTCCTCGAAGACGTCCTCGGCACTGTCGTAGGAGAACCCCTTCTCGTAGCCCATCTCCCGGGCGACGGCCGCGATCAGCCGCCAGTCCGCCATCGCCTCGCCGGGCGGGTCCGACACGGCGGCGGTCAGGGTGAGGTTGCGCTCGCTGTTGACGAAGACGCCCTCGGCCTCGGTCCACATCGCGCCGGGCAGGACGACATCGGCGTACGCGTTGGTCTCGGTGTCCCCGTACACGTCCTGGGTGACGACGAACTCGGCGGCCTCCAGGCCCTCGATGACCGTACGGCGGCCCGCGACCGAGGCGACCGGGTTGGTGCAGATGATCCAGCAGGCCCTGATCTCCCCGTCGGCCATCTTGCGGAACATCTCGACGGTGCCCTTGCCGACGCCGTCCGCGCGCAGCGTGCCCGGCGGCAGCTCCCAGACCTCCTCGGCGAAGGCCCGCTCCTCCTCGACCAGCACCGAGCGCTGCCCGGGGAGCCCCGGGCCCATGTAGCCCATCTCACGGCCGCCCATCGCGTTCGGCTGGCCGGTGAGGGAGAAGGGGCCGCTGCCCGGACGGCAGATCGTGCCCGTGGCGAGGTGCAGGTTGACCAGGGCGTTGGTGTTCCAGGTGCCGTGCGTGGACTGGTTGAGCCCCATGGTCCAGCAGCTCATCCAGTCACCGGCCGCGCCGATCAGCCGCGCCGCCTCCCGCAGGTCCTCCTCGGCGAGCCCGGTGATCTCCGCGACCGTGGCCGGCGGGTAGTCGGCGAGGAACTCCTCCATCGCCTCCCAGCCCTCGGTGTGCGCGGCGACGAAGGCGGGGTCGGTGTGCCCGTTCTCGACCAGCAGACGCAGCAGCCCGTTGAGCAGGGCGAGGTCGGTCCCCGGCCTGACCTGGAGGAACAGATCCGCCTTCGCGGCGGTGGCGGTGCGCCGCGGGTCGACGACGATCAGCTTGGCCCCGGCTTTGACCCGCTCCATCATCCGCAGGTAGAGGATCGGATGGCAGTCGGCCATGTTCGACCCGATGACGAGGAAGAGATCCGCGTGGTCGAAGTCCTCGTACGACCCCGGCGGCCCGTCGGCGCCCAGCGACAGCTTGTAGCCCGCGCCCGCGCTGGCCATGCACAGCCGGGAGTTCGACTCGATCTGGTTCGTCCGCACGAACCCCTTGGCCAGCTTGTTCGCCAGGTACTGCGCCTCCAGGCTCATCTGCCCGGACACATAGAAGGCGACCGCGTCCGGCCCGTGCTCGTCGACGATGGCGCGCAGCCGCCGCGCGGTCTCGGCGATCGCGTCGGACACGGGCGTGGGCACCGGCTCCTCGGCCCGGTCCTCGCGCACCAGCGCGCCGGTCAGCCGGCCCGGCGCGGCGAGCATCTCGGCCGTC
Organism: Streptomyces lincolnensis; assembly: GCF_001685355.1. Lineage (GTDB taxonomy): Bacteria > Actinomycetota > Actinomycetes > Streptomycetales > Streptomycetaceae > Streptomyces > Streptomyces lincolnensis. The sequence continues at coordinate 7,576,722 of NZ_CP016438.1, forward strand.
GTCGCCCCCTTGGTGCACAGCCGTCCCGCGTTCGCCGGATGCGCCTTGTCCCCGGACGCCTTCAGCACCGTCCGCCGGCCGTCCGGTCCCATCCCGACGTCCAGCACGATGCCGCAGCCCACCCCGCAGTACGAGCAGACCGTCCGTATCTGCTGGGTCCGCTGGGCGTGGGGGGTCGTCGTCATGGGTCGACGGTACGAATTGCCCGTTACGCCGATGTGACACGGCTCGATCTTGAGGAGTTACGCGCGCCACACAGGCGTCCCGGGACCGATGTGAGGCGGGTCGCGGTCGCGGAGCGTGTCGCGTTGGGCCGAACGGGTGACCATGCGTAAGAATTGCCCGATGCAGACAGCAGTGCGAGCAGGGGACGGAGCATGCCGGTGAACACCCGCGATGTCACCGACGAACAGTGGGAGGGGCTCGCCCAGGTCGTGCCGCTGAGGGGCCGGGACGCCTGGCCGTCCGCGGTGAACCACCGGTCCATGCCGGAGGCCAGGACCGAGGCGCGGCGCCGCTTCGTGGTCCTGCGGATCAGCGTCTTCGCGGACGCCCGCGACGTCGCCGAGACGCTGATGGCGGGCATTCCCGTCCTGCTCGACCTCACCGGCGCGGAGAGCGAGGTCGCCAAGCGCGTCCTGGACTTCAGCACGGGCGTCGTCTTCGGCCTCGCGAGCGGAATGCACCGCGTCGACCGGAACGTGTTCCTTCTCACGCCGGCCGGTACCGAGGTGACCGGACTCATGGAGGGGGCGGGGCTTCCGGGCACCTGAGAGTGCGCGCGTCCACGGGCCCGGAGGATGCGCGCGTCCACCGGCCCGGTCGCTCGATCGTAGGAAGATCGCGGAGGCTGAACGGTTCGCCGCCGAGGCGGAGCCCTACCGTCCGCCTATGACTCCGTCCCCCGCGCCGGCCTCGCCCGCGCGCCCCGTCCGTCCCGCACCGCGCCCGGCGTCGTCCGGGACCGACGAGGACCGTGCCGAGCGGCCGCTCCTCACCGAACTGCGGCTGACCTCCTTCGCCGCGCACCGCAGGGCCGCCTTCCCGCTCGGCCGGCTCACCCTGTTCGCCGGGCCCAGCGGCTGCGGCAAGACCACCGCGCTGCGGGCGTTCGGGGCACTGGCCGGACTCGGCGGCGGCGCCGACCTGGACGAGGTGTTCCCCGACCCGGTCACCTGTGTCCCCGAGCGGTCCCGCCCCGACGCCCAGCGCCGCCGCGGCTTCCGCATCGGCTGCACGGCCGACGGCCCCGAGGGCCCGGTCCGGCTCGACGTCGCCGTCCAGGTCGAGCCCGCGCTGCGGGTGGTGGGGGAGCGGTTGAGCACGGGCGGACTGGTCCTGCTGGAGACCGCCCTGCGCGATCCCGCCCGCCGCCAGGTCCAGGCCGCCTGGCACACCGCCGGACAGTCACCGGTCACCCGCGCCCCGCTGCCCGACGACCGCCTCGGCACCGCGCTGCTCCCGCTGCACGTCGCCGGCAAGACGGACGGACAGCGCAGGGTGCTCGCCGCCGCCGAGCAGATGGTGGTCGCCCTGCGCTCGGTCTTCGCCTGCGACCCGCGCCCCGGCCGGATGCGCGCCCCCGTCCCCACCGGCTCCGGACGGCTGCTCGGCGGCTGCGACAACCTCGCCGACGTCCTGTGGCGCACCCGAGCGGAGTGCGGACGGCGGCACGCGCACCTCGTCGCCGCGCTGGACGCCGGATGCGCGGGCCCGGTCACGGACGTCCTCGCCGTCCCGGGCGGTCCGGGAACGGTCCGGGCGCTGCTCGACCGGGGCGACGGGAACCGGTCGGATTTCGGGCGGCTCGGCGACGGCGAACTGCGGTACGCGGCCCTCGCCCTGGTGCTGCTCACCGGCCCCGGCGTCCTGGAGGTCGACACCGCCAAGGAGGTGCCGGCGGCCATGCAGACCCTCACGGTGCTCGCCGACAACCTCGACCGGGGCATGGACCCACGACAGCGGCTCGAACTGCTGCGGCTCGCCGCCCGCATGTGCGAACGCGGGCACATCCGGCTCGTCGGCGCGGCCGGCGACGCGTCCTGGGCGGTCGGGACGGACGGGGTCACGGTGGTACACCTGAAGCCGTGACCGAACCTCTCGACGTGGCGAAACTCCAGCGCAGGCTGGCCGAGTTCGCTGCGGCCCGCAACTGGCAGCCGTACCACACCCCCAAGAACCTCGTCGCCGCGCTCAGTGTGGAGGCCTCGGAACTGGTCGAGATCTTCCAGTGGTTGACGCCCGAGGAGTCCGCCGGCGTGATGGCCGACCCCGACACGGCGCACCGCGTCACGGACGAGGTCGCCGACGTGCTGGCGTATCTGCTGCAACTGTGCGAGGTGCTCGGCATCGACCCGTTGGCGGCGCTGGACGCGAAGATCGACCGGAACGAGCGGAGGTTCCCGGCGCCGTAGAATGCTCAACTCCGTTATCACTCTCCGGAGTTGTTCAGCTGTCCGAAACCGATTCGTTGTCCGAAGATTTCCGCCTTCCGCTGGCTTTTCGTCTCAAGCGCCCTCACTCTGGGTAGTGGACAAGGGAGTTCGGGCGGACGTGCCGAGGCGCGTCGGGAGCAGACGAGGACAGCCCATGGAGGCGGTGCGGCTCATCGTGGCGAGCAGACGTGCCCTGGCGGCCAGTGACGGGGCGCAGATCATGGCGGAGATATGGCAGGCGCAGGCCCTGGCCCAGGCGATAGGCAGCCGCCTCGCGGTCTCGGGCCCGCCCGAACTCAGAGGCGAGGCACTGGGGCTGACCGAACTCGCGGGCCGGGGCTGCGGGGTGCTCGATCCCCCGGAGACGGCCGCGGACACCGAGACCCTGCGGGCGGCCCAGCTCACCGAACTGGGCGACGCCCGACAGGCTCTCCTGTGCCTCGGCGGCCTCCTCGGCGAGGTCGGCATCGCCCTCGTCGGCCTCGCCTCCGCGGCGGACGACGAGCGGACGTACTGGCAGTGCATGGAGGCGATCGACGCGGCGGACGAGGCGCGGGACCGGGTCCTGGAGATGCTGCGGAAACTCACGGACCGGGACGAGGCGTTACCGGCGTAGGGGTGCGGTATGCGCCCCTGCGGTGTCCTGCGGTGGACGCCTGCTTCGGCTGTCCCACCCATACCCGCACCGGCCGCGGGCGCCGGACGCGTCAGTCCCGCTCCTCGCCGGTGGCCCCCCGCTCGTTCCCCCCGGCCGACTGAAGATCCGCGTCCAGAGCCGACAGGTCCGCGTTCAGCGCCGCCATCAGCTCCTCCATCTGCTGCAACAACCCCTTCGGCTGCCCGGCCCCCGCAGTGAGCGGCACGGTTTCTTCGGACATGACGGCCTCCTAGGCCCAAGGCCCCCGAGGGGAGGCCGACGCGGGTGAAGGATGACGCCCCGGCGGCGACCGTCCGGGTGCGGGCGCCGGACGGTCCGGCTCCGCCCGAGCCAACGATCACCACCGGAGCGGGTCACTGGCGAGGTCGTCCCCCGCGTACGGCGTTGACGGATTTTCACCCGCCCGGGGACACGAGGGCCGTGCCTTAGGCTTGCTGCTCCGTGTGGCCGGGGAGGGCCACTGAGTCATGGGGGAAGTGTCATGCGTGCCTTGGTTCGCCGTGCCTGCGTGCCGGCCGTGCTGTTGTCCGCCGTTGTGCTGACGGGGTGTTCGTCGGACCCGTTGACCACGAGACCGAAGGCGGACGCCTCCGCGCCGCCTACCGCCGGGAAGGACGCGTCGTCGAAGAAGGTGTCCTCGGCCGGCCCGGTGCTGGCGGTCGGGGAGACGGGCGAGTTCGACACCGGCGAGCTGAGCGAGGACGGGGCCGCCTACCGGGTCACGTCGAAGATGTCCGTCAAGGTCGTCGGCGCCGAGTACGTGACGCCGGAGGAGATCGACGCGGGTGACGGGCCCGAGAACGGGCAGTTCGTCAAGCTGAGGCTCACGCTGAAGAACATCGGCGACGCTCCCGCGATGGTCATGACGTACGGCGTGATGGAGTGGCAGGACACCGACACGGCCGCTCAGGACGCCTCCCTGTCGGAAGGCTTCGGCGACGGGCGCGCCCTCGACGCGACCTACCGGCCGGGGCAGACCACCACGGGGTATCTCGTCCTCGACGTGGGCCGCAAGGGCGGCACGGTGAGCTACAACGGGTCGCAGGACCCGGACGCGGACGGTCCGCTGTTCTCCGTGACCCTGCCGGAGGCCTGAGGCACGTCAGCCCGCCCTCGCGGGTGCCTGAAGGTGCCTGGATGTGCCCCGGAGGGCGGGCGTGCTGCTGTTGCGCCCGGGACGACATGCATGATGGATGCATGGATCTTCGCATCTTCACCGAGCCCCAGCAGGGCGCCACCTACGACACCCTTCTCACCGTCGCCAAGGCCACCGAGGACCTGGGGTTCGACGCGTTTTTTCGCTCGGACCACTATCTGAAGATGGGCGACGGGGACGGCCTGCCCGGCCCCACCGACGCCTGGATCACCCTCGCCGGCCTCGCCCGTGAGACCAAGCGCATCCGGCTCGGCACGCTGATGACCGCGGGAACCTTCCGCCTCCCCGGTGTCCTCGCCATTCAGGTCGCGCAGGTCGACCAGATGTCCGGCGGCCGCGTCGAACTCGGCCTGGGCGCGGGCTGGTTCGAGCAGGAGCACACGGCGTACGGCATCCCGTTCCCGAAGGAGAAGATCTCCCGCCTGGAGGAGCAGCTGGCGATCGTCACCGGTCTGTGGGCGACGGAGGTCGGCGAGACCTTCGACTTCCACGGCGAGTACTACGACCTCAAGGACTCGCCCGCGCTGCCCAAGCCCGCGCAGCCGAAGATCCCCGTGCTCATCGGCGGCCAGGGCGCGACCCGCACCCCGCGGCTGGCCGCGCGGTACGCCGACGAGTTCAACATGCCGTTCGGCACGGTCGAGGACAGCGAGCGCCAGTTCGGCCGGGTCCGCGCCGCCGCCGAGGAGGCCGGCCGCGCGGCCGACGAGATCACCCTCTCCAACGCCCTCGTCGTCTGCGTCGGCAAGGACGACCGGGAGGTGGCCCGCCGCGCCGCCGCCATCGGCCGTGAGGTGCCCGAACTGAAGGCCAACGGCCTGGCCGGCACCCCGGACGAGGTCGTCGACAAGATCGGCCGGTACGCGAAGATCGGCGCCCGGCGCCTCTACCTCCAGATGCTGGACCTCTCCGACCTGGACCACCTGGAACTGATCTCGTCCCAGGTGCAGTCGCAGCTGTCGTAGGGCGGCGCGGGCGTGGCGCGGGGTGTCAGAGGTAGCGGACACCCCGTTCCGCGCTGCCGGCCAGGAAGCCGGAGAGGCGGGCGCCGTAGCGGATCCAGCGGCGGCGCAGGGTGGGGGAGCGGGCCAGGTCCGGGGTGTGCAGCAGGAGCCAGGACCAGTTCATCAGGACGGTCCGGCCGTCCCGGCGCTCGAAGCCGGCGTGGCGGTAGGCGGCGTACAGGCGGGCGCCGGACCTGCCGTAGTTCCACTTCTGCCGGGCCAGCGAGGTGAGTTCGGCGCGCAGCCGGTAGTGCATCCGGGCGTCGGGCGCGTAGCCGACGCGGTAGCCGCACAGATGGGCCCGCCAGGACAGGTCCATGTCCTCGCCGCCGCCCCGGTACTGCTCGTCCCAGCCGCCGATCGTGGTCAACACGTCTTTCCAGGCGGCGCAGTTGGCGCCGCGCGCGAAGGGCAGGAAGTCCGTCTGCCCGGTCATCGGCATCGGCTGTTCGTCGGCGTAGGCGGGGCTGAGGACGCTGCTGTCCAGGCTGCCGCCGACCAGGTCCGCGTCCCGCGCGGCGGCGGTGAGCGCGGCGAGCCAGCCGGGGTCGGCGACGTCGTCCGCGTCGCAGAACGCGATGAGGTCGCCGCGGGCGGCGGCGATCCCGCGGTTGCGTGCGTAGCCCTCGCCGGCGCGTTCGCCCGCGTCGACGATCCGCAGCCCGGGCAGGTCGGGGCGGGCCTTCTCCGCCACCTCGCGGGTCGCGTCGGTCGACCCGTTGTCGACGACGAGGACCTCCCAGTCGCCCGGGTACTCCTGAGCGGCGAGCGCACGCAACTGCGCCGGGAGGGTGAGCGCGCCGTCGCGGACGGGGATCACGACGGACACCAGGTCCGGGGCGCGCCCGCGGCGGGGGGCGGCCGGGGCGGGCACGTCCACGGCGGCGGTCAGGCGGACACTCTCCACCAGCGCCGCTCCGGCGGCACGGGCCGCGGACCCGGTGGCGGCCACGTCGTCGCTGCGACGCCGCACCAGCAGCCGCGGCACCATGACCCGTGCCGCCGTACGGCCCGTCGTGCCCAGCAGATCACGGCGTACGGCGTAGGCGGCGCCGTCGAGTCCGGGCGTCAGGGCGATGCCGTCGACGAGGTCGTCGGGGCGCAGCCGGAGCGTGCCGCAGGTCACGAGGCCCACGCCGTCGCGGACGGCTCCGGCCAGGTGGCACAGCCAGTGGGGCAGGGGTTCGTCGCGGCCGTGGAGGAAGGCGACATACGCGGTGGACAGGGCGCGCGCCGCCTCGACGCAGGCATCGGCGGCGGTGTCGAGGGTGCAGGGTACGAAGCGCAGCCGGGGGTCGGGGGAGGCGCCCGCCGGGGTCACCACGGTGACGGCCGCGGGCGGCGCGGACTGGCCGAGCAGACTGCGCACCGCCGGCTCCCAGGTGCCGTCCGGAGCGGAGACGACGACGCCGATCGCGGGGGGTTCGGTGGGTGTCACCGTCACCCGCCCACCGCGACGGGCTCCAGGCGGAAGTCGACGTCGTTGGGCGGCGCGACCAGCAGGGGGAGCAGTTCCTCACGGGTGCGGGCCTCGCGGCGACGGCGTTCCTGGGCGTTCATGGCCTCGGTGTAGGACCGGCGCTGCGCCGACCCGAACCCGGTCTCGGGCGCCTGGGTCAGGGACTGCGGCCAGATCCGGTACCGGTACAGGACGCTGCGGACGCTGCGCAGCCGGTACAGCCGGGCCGCCCGCAGATGGAAGTCGGTGTCGGCGCCCAGCCGGACGGTGCCGTCGAAGCCGCCGAGCCGCTCCAGCACCTCGCGGCGCACGACGGACGAGGGATGCAGCAGCACCGTCGAACGGCCCAGCCGCATCCACAGGTTGCCGTTGCGGGGCATCCGGCGCCGGCCGGTGCCCAGGCCCGACGCGTCGATGTACTCGTAGGCGCAGCCCACCAGATCCGCCTTGCCCCTTTCCAGCAGGGCGAGTTGATGGCGCAGCCGGCCGGGCAGGCTGATGTCGTCGGCGTCCTGGAAGGCGATGTACGGGGTGTCCGCGGTCTCCAGCACCTTGTTCTTGATGCGCAGATGACCGACGTTCTCGGAGGTCCGCAGCACGGTCAGCCGCGGGTCCCCGGCGTACGGGCGCAGGGCCGCGGTCCACGACTCGTCGGGCGAGCAGTCGTCGACCACGACGAGGCGGAGGTCGGGCCGGTCCTGGGCGAGGACCGAGCCGACCGCCTGGCCCACGTAGTCCGCGCAGTCGTAGTGGGGCAGGACGACGGTGACCGCCGCCTGAGTCTGTGCCGGTGTCCGCACGGCGTCTCCCTTCCGGGCCGCCGCTGTCGGCGACCGCCTGTGTCGGCGTGCGGACGGCCGCCGAGACAGGCGGCCGTCCCGTGTCAGCGTCCGGTGTGCGCCGCGGCGGGCCGCGCCTCGGTGGCCGGGCTGCGGAAGTCGCCCTCGTCGCCCCAGGCCACCTGCCGCAGCGGGCGGCCCGCCGCACCACGAGCGGCGAGCTGCGCGGCGACCGCGCAGAACCAGGTCAGGTGGACGGCCTTGACGGTCCAGCGCTTCAGGCCCCGTACCGTGCCGCCGCTGCCGTCCCAGGCGGCGAGCGGCCACAGGCCGTGGAACAGGGTGCCGGTGAGGTAGGTGCGGGCGGTCGCCCACGGGTAGTCGGCCGTGCAGGTGACATGGCTGTACAGGGAGCGGCGCAGCCGGCGCAGGGTGTCCGAGGTGCGGGCGACGCGGTAGAAGCTGCCGTGGGCGTCGGGCACCACTTCGAGGGCGTGCAGGGGGTCGGCCGCGTCGGGGTCGAGGAGTTCGAAGAGCACATGGCCGTCGTCGGCCAGCCGCCGCGCCGGGATGCCCCCGGCGAGCACGTCGGAGGCGACGAGCATGCAGGCCGCCGCCGGCAGGGCACCGGGTGGCACCGTGACGCCGGAGACCCGGTCCATCGTGCGGGAGGTGGCCGAGGCGCGGGGCAGGGCGACGAGGCGGGCGCCGACGGCACCGGTGCGGCCACGTTCGTGGAAGCGGTCGACGAGCCGGGCCAGGCAGCCGGGGCCGAACTCGACGTCGTCGTCGGTCCACAGCCAGCCGTCGTGACCGAGCGGACGGGACAGTTCGAGGGCCGCGTTGATCGTGCGGATCTTCCCCGGTCCGGGCAGCGCGAAGCCGACGACGGGCACGGCGGTGGACCGGGTCAGCCCGCGCAGCCGGTCGAGGGCCTCCGCCTGTTCGCCGGGGCCGTACTGCATGCCCAGCCAGACCGTCAGCGGCAGTTCGGGACGGGCCCGTCGTACGTCGTCGAGGGCGTCGAGGAGATGCCCGAGCGCGGTCTCCTGCGCGGCCCGGTCGCAGCGCGCCACATAGGTCGGCAACAGCACGCCGACTCCGCCGGAGGGCAGGGGGCCGGGGTCCTCCCGGATCTCGCCATAGCGGACCAGGGTCACCGGGGTCCGTGGCGCGGGCGGCGGATCGAAGCCGCGGGCCACCGCGCGTTGCCACGCCATGCGTTCATCTCCGGTGCCCCCGCGCATCCGTGTCCCTTCGTCGGCCGAACCCGTGCACCGCCCGTTCCGGCCCTCCGCCGGATTACCGCGGACGAAGGGGAATTCACCGTCGACGCGCCCGCCGCACAATGCGTGGAATGCGCTGATTTCGACGGGGCGTACTCTAACCGGCGTTCCGAAGTGATCACAAGACCGGTCGCCCTGTTTCTGATCTGTGGCCGAAATGCCGGTGTTCCGCTTGTATCCGTTCGGTGAATCCGCCGGGCAGGCGCACCTCAATAACGCGGCAGCCTGGCCGAATTCCGTTGCTGCTGCACACGGTTCGCCCCGGCCATGATCCGGGAAACGACCGAAAAGAGTCGGCCGGATTTTTCCACCCCGCCCGGCGGGCCGGTGTCCGGTGCGGACGGCCCGTACGGCTGTGGCAGGCTAACGGGACGGCATTCCGCGCCATTCGTCGCGGCGGCGGAAGGAAGGTGGCACGCATGAGGTATTCCGCACCTGCGGAACAGCAGTTGGGAGGGGCGTCCGGGCCGTCGGCCGGGCGTGACGTCCGGCTGCACGCACAGGGGATCGTCAAGAGCTACGGCCGCCGCCGTGTCCTGAACGGCGTCGACCTCGTCGTCCGCGCCGGCGAGGTCGCCGCGATCGTCGGCAGCAACGGGGCCGGCAAGTCCAGCATGCTCAAGATCTGCGCGGGCCTGCTCGCCCCGGACAAGGGCCGGGTGACCATCACCGGACGCCTCGGCTACTGTCCCCAGAACGCCGGTGTCATGGGATTCCTCACCCCCCGCGAGCACTTCACGCTGTTCGGCACGGGCCGGGGCATGGGTGGCCGCGAGGCCGGCCGGCGCGGGCGTGAACTCGCCTCCAAGCTCGACTGGTCCGTCGCCCGGGACACCCTCGCCAAGGACCTCTCCGGCGGCACCCGGCAGAAGCTGAACGTCGTCCTGTCCGCCCTCGGAGACCCCGACGTCCTGCTGCTCGACGAGCCCTACCAGGGCTTCGACCGGGGCTCCTACGTGGACTTCTGGCAGAACGTCTGGAACTGGCGCGACCAGGGCAAGGCGATCGTCGTCGTGACGCACATGCTCAACCAGCTCGACCAGGTGGACCAGGTCCTGGACCTCAGCCCGCGCGCCCAGGAGGCCGGCCGATGACCCGCACCCTGCGTATGGCCGAGATGACGCTGCGGGAACTGCTGCGCCGGCGCGGGGTGCTGGGTCTGCTCCTGCTCGTGCCGCTGGTGTTCTACCTGGGCCGGCACGACCAGCCGGGCCAGGCCATCCGCTTCGCCAGCCTCGGAGTCGGCTTCGCGGTGAGCACCGCGGCCCTCTTCTCGGCCGTCGGTGGCCGGGAGATCGAGTCCCGGCTGACCCTGTCCGGTTTCCGGCCCCGGCACCTGTACCTGGGCCGCACCCTCGCCCTGCTCACCGCCGGACTGCTGATCTCCGCGCTGTACGCCGTGGTCGTCGTCGTGGACCAGGACGTGGCCAACCCGCAGGCCGTCGCCCTGGAGCTGGTCCTGACCACGCTGGTCGCGGTGCCGCTCGGGCTGCTGCTGGGCCTCGCCGTGCCCCGGGACCTGGAGGGCAGCCTCCTGCTGATCTCCGTCATCGGCGCGCAGATGGTGATCGACCCGGCCAAGGACGCCGCCAAGGCCCTGCCCTTCTGGTCGACCCGGGAGATCATCACCTACGCCGTCGACGGCGCCGGCAGCGGCTCCCTCGTGTCCGGCGTCACCCATGCCGTCGTGGTGACCTCGCTGCTGGTCCTGACTAGCGGCGCCGTTCTGTCGGTGCGATTGCGGCGGCGCACGCACATGCAATTCGTGTGAATCCACCGCGCGTCTGTCCGCCCATCGGGGGCCGGGTCCGTCCCGGCCCCCGATGCTTTGCGGAACCCACCGAAGAGAAAGTGACTCTGTCTCGCCGATACGAACACGTGTAGGGTTGGGTAATCGTCCTGCCGACGCGGCGTCAGCCGGTCGGTACGGTGGCCCGGCTCGTCACCTCTCCCCAGAAAGGAGAGTTCGTGAACGGTGCACAGCGATTACCCCTCGGCGATTCCACGGAACAAGCCCTGTCGAGGGCAACGGAATTCCTCCGATCCGCGCGTGACGCGGACGGCTGGTGGAACGACTACGAAGTCCGCGGACCCGGCCAGTTCTGGGCCACCGCCTTTGTCGGGGCCTCACTCGCGGAATTGCCCGAAGGGCCCGGACGAGCGGCGGCGGTCTCCGCCTGGGAACTGCTGCAACAGGCCCGTGGCCCGTCCGACGGCTGGGGCTACTGTCCCCAGGTCCCCGGCGACGCCGACATCACCTCCTGGGTGCTGCGCCTGGCCGAGGCGCTGGACGCCTCGCGGGACGCCCGCGCCGAGGAGGGCTACCGCTTCGTGGCCGCGCACCTCCAGGACGACGGCGGCATCTCCAGCTACCTGCCGGAGATCGCCGCACCCTTCCTGGACCGGGTGGCCCCCCGCTGGGACGCCTGGTACGCGAGCCACGCCTGCGTCACCGCGGCCGCCGCCGGACTGCTCGAACTGCCCGTCCACGAACGGCTGTTGGAGCGACTCCGGGAGATCCAGCGCCCCGACGGGGCGTGGCCCGCCTACTGGTGGCCCGACCGGGAGTACCCGACCGCGCTCGCCGCGGAGGCGCTCACCGCCGGCCGGCCGGCCGACGTGCCGTCCGAGGTGCGCTCGGCCGCCCGCTGGGCCGCGGCCAGGATCGGCGCCGACGGTGCGGTACGCACCGAGTGGGAGCCGGAGGGCTCGGCCTTCGCCACCGCCTTCGCCCTGCGCGCCGTCCTGGCGGGGGCGCCCGAGGACCGTGACACCGTCCGCCGGGCGGTGTCGTACCTGCTCGACTCCCAGGAGAAGGACGGCGGTTGGCGGCCCTCGGCCTGGTGCCGGGTGCCCGGCCCCATGGAGCGGGACCCCGACGCACGCGAGCACTGGGAGCGCGGACGTCGCGGAAAGGCCGCGCTGGGCTCCGTCGTCCTGGACACCAGGGCGCTCTACACCACGGCGTCGGTCGTCGCCGCCCTCGCCAGGGCGAACGCCGCGGCGGTGGCCCCGGCGGCCGGGGTCACGACCGGACAACAAGCCGGACAATAAGGGGGAATGCCGGTGAACACCTCACCGCAGCTCGTCCAGCGCACGCAAGTCCCGGCCGGACCATCGCTGTTGGGCCAGGGCGACGTCCTCGCGCGGCTGCGGGACCACGAACGGGGGCCCATCCACATCATCGACCCGTTCAAGGTGCCGCAGGCCGAGGCCGTGGAGAAGGCCAAGCTCCTCGACACGCTCGGCTATCCCGCCGTGATCCTCGCCAGCACCGACTACGAGTCCTTCGAGGCCCGGATGGAGCCGTACGTGGCGGCGATCAAGGAGGCCACCTCGCTGCCGGTGCTGCTGCACTTCCCACCGCGCAAGGGGCTCGGCTTCCCCCTGGCCCGCGGCGCCGACGCCGTGCTGCTGCCGGCGCTGCTCGGCTCGCGCGACGACTACTACGTGTGGAAGAGCTATCTGGAGACCCTGGTCAACCTGCCCGGCCGGGTCGACCGCGAGGACTGGCCCGAGCTCCTGCTCGCCGCCGCCCTCACCTTCGGCGAGGACCACAAGACCGGAGACCTGCTGGGCACCGTGCCGGTCGCCACCGTCGGCACCGAGCAGATGGACCGGTACATCGCGGTCACCCGCTCCTTCGGCTTCCACATGGTGTACCTGTACTCCCGCTACACCCAGGTCCCCGTCGAGGTCGTCCGGCACTTCCGCCGCCGGCTGGATCCCGACCAGATCGTGTTCGTCAGCGGCAACGTCCGCCGCCGGGAGCACGTCACCGCCTATCTGGAGGCGGGCGCCGACTACGTGGGCTTCGCCGGGGCGCTGGAGCACGCCGACTGGCGTACGACGCTCACCGAGATCAGCGCGGACCGGCCGTGACCGCGGCACTGCCCGCGGACTACACCGCGGCCATGCTGGCCACCGAGTCCGACAACCGCGACCACGTCACGGAGTTCGTCGCCCGCAACGGCGGCTCGCCCGACCTCGTCGCCCACACCGCCGCGTTGCGCCTGTACCTGCGGGTGCCGCACTTCCTCACCGAGTGGATCACGGACCCGCACACGCGGGCGGCGGTGGCCCGCGCGCTGGCGCTGGACATCGTGGCGATGAAGCTGCTCGACGACCTCATGGACGACGACACCGGGCTCAACCGCATCGAACTCGCCTGTCTGTGCCTGCATCTGCATCTGACGGCCCTGAAGGAGATGTGCGAACTCGCCGCGGACGCACGGTCGGTGACCGACCTGCTGGAGACCGACTTCACCGCGGTCTGCACCGGCCAGATCCGCACCAAGAGCCACCGGGCACGCGACCTCGACGAGTGGTGCGCCAACGCCAGCACCTACGGCGCCACCTTCCTCGGCTGCTACGGCTCGCTCGCCGCGCTGTGCGGCCGCGAGGAGAAGTCCGTGGCCCCCGCGCGGCGGTTCGCCGAGGCGTTCGGCACGATCATCACCATCGCCGACGACCTCACCGACTACGAGCGCCATGGCGAGCGCGAGGGCAACCTCGGCCATCTGATGCGCACCGGGGCCGTCCCCGCCGCGGACGTCGAGGCGTTGCTGGAGCGGCTGCGGGCGCAGGCGCTCGACGCGGTGCGGGAGCAGCCGGCCTCCCGGGGACTGGTCCCCGTCGTCGGCCTCTACACCGACGACGTGCTGGACCGGCTGCTGCCGCTGCACCTGGTGCACTGAACCGCCGGCCGACGGCCTATCGGGGCTCGCCCCGGTAGGCCATCACGTCGTCGAAGACGAACAGGTCGACGTCGCCGTCCGCGAAGTCGTCCAGGACGTGCCGGGCGGTGTGCGCGATGGCCTGGCCGGGCCCGTTGAGCGAGGTGTTGATCAGCGCCGGGACCCCGGTCAGCGTCTCGAACGACCCGAGCAGCCCGTGCAGCCGCGGCTGGTCCGCCCCCAGCGTCTGGATCCGGCAGGTGCCGTTCACGTGCCGGGCCTCCGGAGCGGTCCCCTCCGGCAGTTCGTACTCGAAGAGCATGTACGGCGAGGGCCGCCCGCCCGGGTACAGCTCGGCGAACCGCTCGTCCCGCATCACCGCGCCCAGCGGGCGGTACCACTCGCGCTGCTTGAGCTTCTCGCTCATCCGCTTGCGCATGCCGGACACGGCCGGGCTGCCCAGCAGCGAGCGGTGCCCGAGCGCCCGCGGCCCGAGTTCGGCCGCCCCCTCGGTCAGGGCCACCACTCCGCCGTCCGCGAGCAGTCGGGCGACCGCTGAGGCGTCGTAGGGAACGGCCTTGAGGCCCGCCGTGTCCAGGGTGGCCAGGACGTCCGCGGGGGCCTCGCCGACTCCGTTGCCGTAGACGCTGAGGGGCTCGGGCCGCTGTCCCAGCACATAGGTGAGGGCGTAGATGCCCGCGCCCGCGAGATGGCCCGCGTCGCCGCAGGCCGGGGGGATGGCGATGTCGCGGCCGAAGCTCTCGCGCAGCGCCGAGTTGGCGACGATGTTCAGCGCGCAGCCGCCGCCGAGGGCGATCGGGCCGACGCCCGTGGCGGTGCGGGTGACATGCCGGTCCAGGACGGCGTGCACGGTCTCGGTGAACAGCTCCTGGAAGGTGGCGACGACATGGGCCGCCGTCTCGAACTCCGGGTTGAACTCCGGGCGTCCGGCGAGTTCGGCCCGCACCCGCTCGGCCAGCTCCAGGTCGTGCATCACCCGGGGGTCCACCGCGAGCAGCTGCTCACGGACGCGCGGGTCCGGCTGCCCGTAGCCGCCGAGGGCCATCACCTTGCCGGCGACACTGGGGCTCTTGCCGAAGCCCAGCAGATGACCGATCGCGGTCCAGCCGAAGCCGTTGCCGTACCAGGGCAGCGGGTCCTTGGCCACCCACTCCAGACGGCCGTCGTCGACCCGGAACAGGGAGCTGCGGGTGAGCTGTCCGCGGCCCTCGTTGACCAGGACGAGCGTGCCGTCCTCGTGCCCGGCGTAGTGGGCCGCCAGGGCGGCGTGGGAGACCTCGTGCGTGACGACCACGCAGTCCACGCTGCGGCCCAGCAGCTCGCAGGTGGTCCGGTGGTGCGGCGCGCCGCCGTCGATCCGCTCCATGGCCCGGTCCAGGTCCGGGATCCGCAGCAGCGCGCTGCGGACCGGGGTGCTGACCGCCACCAGGTCGATGCCGTCGACGTCCACGCACTCCTGGGACAGCACGTGCTCCAGGGCGAGGTCGGAGCGGTGGTCGTGCTTGACGCGGGTGAGCCGTTCGGTCTCGACGGCGAAGACCAGCCGGCCGTCCTCGAAGTAGCCGACACCGGTGTCGTGGCCGGCGGAGTGGAGAGACAGAACCTTCATCGGCGCTCCTGGTCAGCAGGGGTGAAGGGGGCGAGGGCCGAGTACGGGGCCCACTCGACGCGGTACAGCGGCCGGCCGGTCAGCCCGCGCAGGAACAGCTCCGTGCCGATCCCCGCGAACCAGGCGAAGTAGAGCCACTTGATGGCCGCCTTCTGGACCCCGCGCCGGCGCCCGTCCGCGGCGTCGAAACCGGTCAGCGGCCACATGCCGGAGAACAGCAGATGCCGGAAGTAGTGGCGGACCACCGGCAGCGGCCAGTCGGCGAGGTCGACGAGATGGTTCAGCAGCAGCCGGCGGATACGGCGGCGGGTCTCGCCCGCGGGTCCGGCCACGTGGTAGTGGCACAGCGCGTCCGGGACGAGGCGCAGCCGGCCCAGTGGATCGGGCGCCTCGGGGTCCAGCAGCCGGAAGCAGACGTAGCCGTCGTCCGAGATGTACCGGCCGGGCATCCCGCCGGACAGCACGTCGGTGGCCACCAGGATGCAGCAGCCGTGCGGATAGGCGGTCGCGGGCGCCGCGATCTCCTTGGCCCTGGCCAGCAGTCGCGAGGTGGCGAACGCCTTGGTGTGCGGGACCTTCGTCGCGCCCACCGCGCCCCGGCAGCCACCCGCCAGGAAGTCCCGGGCCAGCGCCGCCAGGCAGCCCGGTTCCAGGACCACGTCGTCGTCGACCCAGCCGACCCCGACACAGCCCAGCAGTTCGGCCACCTCGACGGCCGCGTTGAGCGTGCGGGGCTTGCCCGGCCCCGGCAGGGACAGCCCGCAGACGGCCAGGCGGGGCAGCCGGACGCGGACCCGGCCCAGCAGCGCCCGCAGCCGTCGTACGGACTCGTCCTCCTCCTCGGGCGAGGACCACTGCATGCCGACGAACAGCACGACGGGCGCGTCCGGTTGGGCCTCGGTCAGCCCGGCCACCTGCTCCAGCAGGGCGTCGAGCCGCTTCTCCTGGTCGCCCAGGGGGCCGCGGGAGACGTAGGTCGGGGCGATCAGGGCGAGGGCGGGACGGACGTCGGCGCGCAGGGCGTCGGCGGCGGCCCGGGCATGGCCCGGCAGGGGCGCCTCGCCGGACGGGCCGTCGGGCAGGACGTGGCGCACCGGCACCGACCAGGACGCCGGCGGGCGGAAGCCGCGGGCCATGACCGTGCGGATCAGATGGGTCGGGAGCGGCTCGCCCGACCGCTTGCGGCCGAAGGGCGGGAGCGGTTCGTTGAGCCGGACGGGAGGGCCCGGCCGCACCGGGGCGGCCGGGCGCGCGATCTCAGAAGTCACGGTCGGTGTTGGAGGTCGACCTGGCCAGGCTGCGCAGACCGTCCAGCGTGTTGCGCCACTGGCCGGTCGTGGCCATGTGGGTCACCAGCGGCTTCGCCATCTCGCGGCGCAGGAAGAACGCGCGGTAGGCGGCCTGGGCGCGGCGCTGGGCATCGGGCACCAGATAGCCGATCCGCGCGTCGAACTCGCCCCGCACGAACCGGTCCCAGTAGTCGGCGGGTATCTGCCCGGCGGCCACCGACTCGGTGTGCAGCGGGGTGCCCGGCAGCGGGGTCGCGGTGTAGAAGCTCGCGTAGTCCAGCGGGATGCGGCAGGCGAGGTCGACGGTGGCGCGGTACTGCTCGCGGGTCTCGCCGAGCCAGCCGACGATGAAGTAGCCGAACCCCTTGATGCCCGCCTCGTGCGCGGAGGTGACGGCCCGTTCGATCTTCTCGATGTCGCTCTCCTTGCGCATCCGTTTGAGGATCTCCGGATCGCCGTGCTCGATGCCGAACCGCAGCCGCACGCAGCCGGCGCCGGCCATCGCCTTCAGCAGCGGCTCCGGCACCAGGTCCACCCGGGTGGGCGCCTCCCAGCGCACCTTCAGGCCCTGTTCGCCGATGAGCGCGCAGATCTCCCGGACCCGGCCGCGGTGCAGGGTGAAGACATCGTCGTAGAACATGATCTCCTTCACCCCGAACCGTTTCTTCAGTTCCGTCATCTCACCGACGACGTCCTCGGGGCTGCGGTACATCGACTTCTTGTCGACGGCCTGCTTGAAGCAGAAGCTGCATTTGAAGGGGCAGCCGCGGCTGGAGATCATCGTGGCGAACGGCCGCGGGGCCATGATCGAGTAGTAGCTGTTCATCGGCAGGCCGTCCCGGGAGGGCCAGCCGACCTCCTCCAGGTTCACCATCGGGGCGGCCCCGCCGTCGTGCTCGCGGGTCACCAGTCCCCGGATGCCCTCGGGTTTCTCGCCCTGCTCCAGCGCCTCGGCCAGCTCCGGCATGATCGTGATGCCCTCGCCGACCCCGACGTAGTCGATGCACTCGTGGAAGAGGTTCTCGTGTGCGTAGACCTCGGCGTGCGGTCCGCCGAGGATGACCTTGGCGCCGGTGCTCTTGGCCGCCTGGCAGGCCTCGACCGCGCCGGGCAGACCGGGCGTGGTGGTGCTGACGCCCACCAGGTCGGGGGCGAAGTCGGCGAGGAGCTTGCGCAGGCCCTCGCTGTCGAGCCCGAGGGCGGGGGTGTCGACCTGGATGACGTTGTGGAAACCGGCCGACTTCAGCGCGGTGTGGATGTAGCCGAGCCCGAGGTGCGGCAGTACGCCGGCCCGCTTCTGGATCTGGGTGATCTGGCGGGTGTTGAGGCACAGGTCGTGGTGGCGGACCAGGGCGATGCGCAGGTTCCGCTTGCGCCAGCGCGGCAGCCGTGGGCGGTCCGCTGCCGGGGCGACGGCCGTCGAGCAGCCACCCGACGCGGCCCCCTCCGCACCGGTACTGATGACGGGCAGTGTCTTCCGCATGATGTCCCCTCCTTCTGGGGTCGTGCGGGTGGTGGTGGTCGTGCCGGTGGTGGCGCTGTACGGGTGGTGGTCGTCGGGTGGTGCCGTTGTCGCGCGGTCTCAGGCGGCTCTGCCGGCCGCGAGGGACTCCAGTTGGAGCAGGTAGAGGGCGAGCGGCTGGAGCCGGCTGACGCGTTGCGGTGCGCCCGGGCCGCGGCCGGCGGCCAGGAGCCGTGGCAGGGTCCGGTCGGGGCCGCGCCACCACGCGCGCTCGGCGAACGTCGCCTCGGCCAGCAGCCGCAGCAGATACGCCAGCCGGTGCCCGACCAGCGCGGCGCCGTGGCGCTGCGGTACGGCCGAGGCGAAGCCCAGCGCGGCGTGCTCCGGGAAGGCCCGGTGCAGCGCCTGGTCGTGGAAGGTGCCGTCGATCAGGAACCGCCGCGGCACCGAGGCGAGATGGTCGACGAGGGCGTGGTCGAGGTAGGGGGTGTGGATCACCGCGCGGCCGTCGCCGAGCGCGAAGGGGGCCAGAGCGATGGACCGCCGGGTGCGGTTGTGGAAGAAGAACGAGCCGAGCGGGAGCGGGGCCTCGGCGTGCCGGGCCAGTTCGCGCACCAGCCGGTCGCGGGCGCGTTCCCGGCTCCACAGGCCGCGGGTCCGTGGACCGAGGAGGTGCTCGACGTGTGCTCCGGTGCGGCCGGCGGCCAGCAGCCGGTCGGCGAGGGAGGGCAGGTCTGTCACGTCGTACGGGTTCGCGCGGATCAGTCCGATGCTCGGGTTCTGGGCCAGCTCGCCGCCGCCGAGCCCGTCGTACCACAGGCCGCCGCGGCGGCGCAGGAAGGCCAGCAGGGGCAGGATCCAGGCGCCGTCCAACGTGCCCATGCCCTGGGCCGCGTTGGCGAAGCGCTCCGCCCGCAGCTGCGAGCGCGGCGGGGCCACGATGCGGTGCGGCACACCGACGCGTGCGGCGAGCACGGCGGCCACCCGGGCGTCGGCCCCCGGGTCCGGCGGGAACTTCGCGCCGCTGACGCAGAGCCGCGGCGGGGCCCCCTGGCGGCACAGCTCCAGCAGGATGTGCCGGGAGTCCCGGCCGCCGCTCAGCGGAAGGTCGTACGGCTGCTCGGGCAGTCGGCGGGCCACGGCGGCGCGGAAGAGGTCGACGAAGCCGTCGACGGCCTGCTCCCTGGTGAGGTCGGCCGGGCGCGGTACGGGGGATGCCGCGGAGCTGAGGTTCAACGCGCCGCGGGTCCAGGTCAGGGTGGCGGCGGGAGGCAGCGCGCGGATCTCCGCGAAGGCGGTGTCCTCGCCCAGGAAGAAGCCCAGCCGCAGGAAGACGGCGAGCGCGTCGTGGTCGAGGTCGGCGCGCTCGCCGGGTGCCAGCAGGGCGAGCGGGTCGGGGGAGAGGGCCAGCGAGCCGGCGCCGGCGCGGTAGTACAGCGGGTGCATGCCGTACCGGTCGTTGCGGGCCAGCAGGCGGTCGCCGTCCCACTCCCAGGCGGCGAAGATCCCCTCGGACGGCGGGCCGTCGGCCAGCGGGTCGCCCCCGAGGGCATGGCCGAGCCGCGCCTCCTTGTCGCCCTCGGCACGGACCCCGTCGGGCGTGGCGAGGAGCCGGACGCGGGGCTTCACCGGGAATCCAGCAGAGGGCGCACGGCGTCCCCGATCCGGCGGGCCACGGCCTCCTGGTCGAGCACGGACTCGGCGAAGCCGATCGCGGCCTTCTTGTGCACCTCGATCGCCGAGGGCCGGGCCAGCCAGTCGTCGACGGTGCGGAAGAGGTCCTCGGGCGCGGCGCAGGCCCGGCCCAGGTTGTGCTCGTGGATCAGCCCCGGCACCCACTGTTCCATCGGCAGGCCCGACTCCAGCATCAGCACGGGAATCCCGAAGTAGGCCGCCTCCAACGTGGTGTTGGGCCCGGCCTTGGAGACGAGCAGCCCGTACGGCGAGCGGGAGGCGCGGTCGATGTAGTCGAAGTACTGGGCCTGGGTGAGCCGGCTGTGGAACCGCCAGTGCGCGAGCCGCTCGGCGCCGGCGGCGGCGCGCCGGGCCAGTTCGGGGTCGTCGTAGCCGACGAACACCAGGTCGGTGTCCGGGTGGCGGGCGGCGATGTGGTGGACCAGCTCCAGATAGACGTCGCCGCCCCGGTTGCAGAACACGATCAGGCGGGGGCGGCCGGAGTCGGTGTCCCCGCCCCAGGGCCCGGCCGCCGGGGCGGCGGACTCGTCGGTCATGAAGTCGCGCAGGTCGTGCTGGGCGACGAGTGGGCCCACCACGCGCACCCGGTCCGGGTCGGCGCCGATGCCCACCAGCCGCTCCTTGGCCGCGGCGAACCCCACCAGCGTCAGGTCGGGATGCGGGCTGCGGTGCAGCGGCAGCTGGAGCAGCCCCGGGTTGGTGACATGGCTGACCACCCGGGTGGACAGTCCCGCGAGGCGTACGGCGGCCACGCACAGCCGTGCCACGAAGCCCTTGGTACCGACCACCACGTCCGGCGCGGCCTCGCGCAAGTGGGCGACGAGCGGGGCGAGTTCGGCGGTCTGGGTGGGCGTGGGGTCGGTCTCGAAGCCGGTGGGGAAACGTTCCTGGAGACGGGCCATCAGGCCCATGTACCGCTCGGTGCGGACGGCCGCGGTCGGGCTCTCCAAGGAGATCGTGCGGATCTCGGCCCCCGCCTCGCCGAGCCAGGGCAGGATCGGCTCGGCCTCCAGCAGGGCCACGTCCGCGTCGACGGCGCCGCGCAGCACCCGGGAGAACCGGGTGGCGGCGAGATAGTTGCCGAACTCCCCCCAGGTCCGGGGGGAGAGCACCTGGATGCGGGGCAGGTCAGGGCGCACGGTGGGGCTCCTCGGTCAGGTCGAGGCAGTCGGGGGACGGGGAGTGCACGGGCAGCGCCTGCGACCACAGCTGGTAGGTCAGCAGCGCCCACAGCTTGCGTGAGGTGTCGCGCCGGCCGCTGAGATGGTCGTCGGCCAGCACCCGCACGGCACCGGCGTCGAACAGCCCGCCCCGGTCCAGCGCGGACGCCGAGAGCGTGTCCAGCAGCAGCGGCCGCAGCTCTTCGCGGAGCAGGGCCGCCAGCGGGGCGCGGAAGCCGAGCTTGGTGCGCCGCACGATGTCCCCGGGCAGCCAGTCGGCGGCCACCCGGCGCAGCAGGTACTTGCCGGTGAAGCGGCGCAGCTTCAGCGAGACGGGCAGCGCGTTGCCGTACTCGACCAGGTCCAGGTCGAGGAAGGGCGAGCGCAGTTCGAGGGCGCTGCGCATCCCGCCGCGGTCGGTCTTGGTGAGGATCACGTCCCGCAGGAAGTGGGCCACGACGGCGAGCTGGCTGCGCTGGACGCCGGTCAGGTGCGGCTGGCCGTCCAGGAGCCGGGAGACCTCGGCGAAGGGGTCGTGCCCGGCCAGGGCCGCGCGGGCCTCCGGCCGCAGCAGACCCGGCAGTTCGGCCGGGCCGAAAGGAGCCGTCGACAGATAGAACCGGTGCTCGGGCGCGGCCCGCAGCCCACGGGCCAGCAGCCCGAGGGCAGCGGCGGCGGGCAGGTTCCCGGAGCGCGCGGGCAGCCGGCGCACCAGGGTCCGCACCAGCGCCTCCAGCCGGGGCGCCGGCATCAGCCGCAGCAGGATCTCGATCGCCCGCTCGGCCTGGAAGTACCGGTAGCCCAGCAGGAGTTCGTCGGCGCCGTCCCCGGTGAGCACTCCGCGCACATGCGAGCGCGCCGCCCGGCAGACGATCCGGGTGGGCAGCAGGGAGGGGTCGGCGAGCGGTTCGTCGGCACGGGCGTACTCGGACTCCACCACCTCGGCGAGATCACGGCCGCCGATGCGGACCACGTGGTGCTCGGTGCCCAGATGCCGGGCGACCGCGCGGGCATGCGCGCTCTCGTCGAAGTCGTGCGCCTCGAAGCCCGCGCTGAACGTCGGCACGGGCCGGTGCGGGGAGAGCTGCTGGGCGACGGCGGCCACCGCGCTGGAGTCGAGCCCGCCGCTCAGCAGCACGCCGAGCCGGCGGTCGGTGCTGGTGACCCGGCGGGCGACCGCGGCCCGGAACAGCTCCTCGAAGCGCGCGGCGGCCTCCCGCCGGCCCGGCGGCCGCCCCTCGGCGGTCAGTCTCGGCCGCCAGTACTCCACTTCGCGCAGCCGGCCCCCGGAGTACTCCAGACAGCTGCCGGGGCGGACCTTGCGCACATCGGCCACGGCGGAGTCGGGCGCGCAGAACGCCTGGAGCGTCAGATAGCCGGCCAGCGCGCGCACGTCCGGGGTGGCGCGGACGTCGGGATGGCGCAGCAGCGCGGTGAGTTCGGAGGCGAAGGCGATCCCGCCGGGGACGCGGGCGTAGTAGAGCGGCTTCTTGCCCATCGGGTCGCGCACCAGCACGGTCGTCGCGGTGCGCGCGTCGTGCAGCACGAAGGCGTACATGCCGCGTACCCGCTCCAGCACCTTCATGCCGTGCCGCTCGTACAGCTCGACCAGCACCTCGGTGTCGCTGGCCGTGCGCAACCGGGCGCCCGTGGCGCGCAGTTCGCGGCGCAGCTCCTCGTGGTTGTAGATCTCGCCGTTGAGGACGAGCGCCGTGGCACCGCTCGCGGAGACGAACGGCTGGCGCCCCCCGTCCGGGTCGACGAAGGTCAGGGCGCAGTGCGCGAAGGTCATGCCCCGGTGGTGGCACCAGCTGCTGCCGTCGGGACCGCGGTGCGCCACCGCGGCCAGCATCCGCTCGGCCGTGGCACGGGAGGCGTCCGAGCCCGCGCCGGTGTCGCTGAATCCCACGAAGCCGCACATCCGGCTACGACCGGTGGGTGGGTGCCATCCCGGCCGACGAGGCGGTCCCCTGCGCTGGAGCCTGGGAGAGCACCTGGCGCGCCCACTCGATCTGGGTGGCCAGCCCGGCGCGCAGTTCCGTGCGCGCGGTGAAGCCGAGCCGCCGGCGCGCCCGGCCGGTGTCGGCGGTGGTGGCCCGTACGTCGCCGATACGGGCGGGCCCGTAGCGGGCGTTCGGCGTCAGGCCGGTCAACTCCCCGGTCAGAGCCAGGATCTCGTTGGCCGACACGGCGTGTCCGGTCCCGATGTTCAGCACGCTGCTGCCCTCGTCGAACCGCGTGGCGGCGAGCCGCAGCGCGTGCACGATGTCCGAGACATGGACGAAGTCACGGATCTGGGTGCCGTCCCCGTACACCTCGATGGGAGTGTTCTCCAGGGTGGCGCGGATGACCCGGCCGATGAACATGTCCGGGCGCTGGCCGGGGCCGTAGACCGTGAAGAAGCGCAGGGCGCTCACCGACAGGGTGGCGTCCCGCCGGGCCGCGAAGGCCAGGGCGAGCCGTTCCGCGGCGAGTTTGGTGACGCCGTACGGGGACAGCGGGCGGGGCACGTCGTCCTCGGACATCGTGCCCTCGGCACCGCCGTACACGCTCGACGAGGAGGCCATCACCACCTTGGGCACGCCGGAACGGACGCAGGCGTCCATAAGTCGCTGGGTGGCCAGCACGTTGCAGTGCAGATACTCCGGGAATTGCGTCCAGGACGGACGGACACCGGGCAGTGCGGCCAAGTGGAAGACCGTGGAGGCATTTTCCAGACAGGCCGAAAGGTCCGCGGAGACGAGGTCGGCGTGGACGGCGTGCAGGGATCCGCGTTCGTCGGTCGGCGGGATTTCGCGGTTGGCCCAGGAGGATTTTCGGTCGATACCGACGACGTTTGTCCCGGAGCGCCGCAACGCCTCGACGAGATGGGAGCCGATGAAACCCGCGGCACCGGTGACCACCGCTTTTCCTGTGCTGTCGGCCCCGTCGTTCGCGTCACCCGACATTGCTCATCCCCCTTGGTCCGTGGATATCCGGTCGTTCAAGGCGGTGCTCTGTACTGGTGCAGTCCTCGGGCTTCGGTCGGCTGCGCACGAAGAACCGGCGGACCCGGAGGTACACGGATGCCGGAGAATGTGGCCGAGAATGACTGGTGCGCAGCGACGGCGTGCAGGGCGAATTGCCCGGAAGACCCGTGGAGTCTAACAGCGCGATGAATCGGCAGCAACGGCATCCTGTCGCCCGCCCTTCTGGAAAAAAGCGGTGGCAGGTATTCCGCATACGTATGCGTCATTCCCAACGGCGGCCCGCCGACTTTATGCTGAGGCCTTCCGCCGCGGGGGAGGGACGCGTTGGCAGGCAGCCCGTTACGGCAGCTCTCCGTTCTGATCCGCTACCTGCGCGGGGAACGGCCGTCCGTTCTCCTTCTCGCACTGCTCGTCCCTCTCGGGGTGGGACTGCAACTCGTCGCGCCCCAGATGCTGCGCCGGTTCATCGACCACACGCTGACCGGGAGCCCGGCCGATCTCCTGCTGGCCGTCGCCGCCTGGTACCTGACGGCCGCGCTCGGTCTGCTCGTGGTGACCGTCGCCGGCGACGCCGTGGCCGCCCGGCTCGCCTGGCGCGGCACCAACCGGCTGCGCGCCGACCTGGTGGCCCACTGTCTGCGCCGGCCCTCCCGCTTCTACCAGCGCCATCCGCCCGGCGAACTCCTCGACCGCGTCGACGGCGACGTCACCCGCCTCACCGCGGTGATGTCCGCGCTGGTGCTGGAGGTGCTGGCCCAGTTGCTGCTGGTGGCCGGCATCCTCGGCGCCCTCTTCCTGCTCGACTGGCGACTGGCCCTGGTCTTCGCCCCGTTCGCGGCCGGCACCCTGCTGTTGCTGCGCGGACTCGTGGGCCGTGCCATGCCCTTCGTCGCCGCCCGCCAGGCCTCCTCCGCAGACCTCCTGGGCTTCCTGGAGGAACGTCTCGCCGGCGCCCAGGACCTGCGGACCAACGGGGCTGCCGCCCACACCCTGGCCGACCTGGAGGCCCGGCAGGACGAGCTGTACCGGCGGGCGCACCGCGCGGCCCGGGTCTCGGTCCGCTGGCCCGCCACCGTCCAGAGCCTGTCCACGGTCAGTGTCGTCCTCGCCCTCGGCGTCAGCGTCTGGCTGCACGACCGCGGCCAGCTCTCCACCGGCACGGCCTTCGCCTGCCTCTCCTACGCCATGCTGCTGCGCCGTCCGCTGCTGGCCGTCACCACCCGCTTCCACGACCTGGAGGAGGCCGCGGTCAGCGTGCGGCGCCTGACCGAACTGCTGCGCCGGGACGAGGATGAGGAGGGCGACGGGGCCGACGGGGTCGAGGGGGCCGAGCGGAAGACCGCCGCTCCGCGGACCGGGCGGCTGCCCGACGGGCCGCTGGGCGCCCGCCTCGACGGGGTCTTCTTCGGCTACGACCCGGGCGAACCGGTGCTGCGGGACGTCTCCTTCCGGCTGCGTCCCGGGGAGCGGCTCGGCATCGTCGGCCGCACCGGAAGCGGCAAGTCCACCGTCGTACGGCTGCTGTTCGGACTCCAGCACCCGGCCCGCGGCACCGTCAGCGTCGGCGACCAGGACGTGGCCGGGCTCGACCCGCGCGCGCTGCGCCGCCGCGTCGCCCTGGTCACCCAGGAGGTCCAGATCCTGCACGCCACCCTCCGCGACAACCTCACCTTCTACGACCCCTCGGTGGACGACGGCCGGGTGCGCGCCGCGCTGGACGAGGCCGGGCTCACCGAGTGGTGGCGGGAGCTGCCCGACGGACTGGACACCGTGCTGGGCACCGGAGCCCGCGGGATGTCCGCCGGCCAGGAGCAACTCCTCGCCCTCGCCCGGGTGTTCCTGCGCGACCCGGCCGTCGTCCTGATGGACGAGCCGACCGCCCGCCTCGACCCCCACACCGAACGGCTCCTCATGCCCGCGATGGGACGGCTTCTGGAGGGGCGCACCGCCGTCGTCGTCCAGCACCGGCCGCACGCCCTGCGCAACGTGCACCGCGTCCTCGTCCTCGACGGGGGCGCGGTGGTCGAGCACGGTGAACAGACCACCCTCGCCGCCGACCCGACCTCCCGCTTCCACGAACTGCTGCGAACCGGCTGACGGGCGGGGAGGGTGACGGACACAGGTGCGCGGGCGCGGGGGGACACAGGGCCGCGGGGGGACATCGGGTCGCGGGGCACGTTCGGGCGGCTCGGGGTGGTGCTGCGCGGGTCGGCCGGGGCCTACTGGACCCTGACCGGGCTGTGGGTGCTGCTGCGGGCCGGGACTCTGGCGGTGGGGCTGCTGTTCCAGCGGCTGTTCGACGAGATCGGCGCCGGCGGCGGGGTCTGGCCGCTCATCGCCTGGGTGGCCGCGATCGAGGGGGCCCGGATGTGCCTCCAGTTCGGCGTGATGATCAACCGGCTGGAACCCCACGTCCAGTACGCCACGACCGCACGGCTGCGCCGCCGCCTGCTGGGCTCCGCCCTGCGCGGCCGGGGCGCCGCGGCCCGGACGGCTCCGGGGGAGTCGCTGCGCGTGGTGGGCGAGGACGTCGACGAGACCGGCTTCTTCGTGGCCTGGGCACCCACCAACCTCGCGCACTGGCTGTTCGTGGTCGCGGCGGTCACCGTCATGATGCGGATCGACGCGCTCGTCACGACCGCGCTGCTCGTGCTGCTGGTCCTGATCACCCTGGTCACCGCCGCGGTCCACGGCCGCTTCCTGCGCCACCGGCGGGCCACCCGCGCCGCGTCGGCCGAGGTCGCGGGCGCGCTGCGCGAGGCGTTCGGCGCCGTGAAGGCGGTGCAGGCGGCGGGCGCCGAGGACCATGTGGCCGCGCACATCGCCCGGTTGAACACCGCGCGGGCCGGGGCGGCGGTACGCGAGGAGCTCTTCGCGGGCGTCCAGCGGACGGTGATCGGCAACGCGGCGCCCCTGGGGATCGGCGTGGTGCTGCTGCTGACGGCGGGACGGGCGCACGAGGGCACCTTCAGCGTGGGTGACCTCGCGCTGTTCACCTTCTACCTCCAGATCCTCGCCGAGGCGCTGGCCTCGATCGGGATCCTGTCGGTACGGCTCCAGCGGGTCTCGGTGGCGCTGGACCGGATCGGCGACTTCCTGGGGAAGCCCTCGGGCACGCCGCCCCCGGTCCCCGTGGAAAAGCCGAAGCCGAAGCCGGTCCCCGCGCCCGGGCCCGCGCCCCGACGGGACTCCGGACTGCGGGAGTTGACCGTCCGAGGGCTGACCGCGCGGCACCCCGGCACGGAGCACGGCGTCGAGGACGTGGACCTCACCGTCGTACGCGGCTCGGTCACCGTGGTCACCGGAGGCGTCGGCGCGGGCAAGTCGACGCTGATCCAGGCCGTCCTCGGGCTGGTGCCGCACGAGCGGGGCACCGTGCTGTGGAACGGCGAGCCGATCGCCGACCCCGCGTCCTTCCTGGTGCCCCCGCGGTGCGGCTACACCCCCCAGGACCCGCGCCTGTTCAGCGGAACGCTGCGGGAGAACATCCTGCTGGGCCTGCCCGACGAGGACGGCACGGTGCTGGGGGACGCCGTGCACACCGCGGTCCTGGGACCCGACGTGGCGGCCATGCGGGACGGCGTCGACACCGTCGTGGGCCCCCGGGGCCTCAGGCTGTCCGGCGGCCAGCTCCAGCGGACGGCGATCGCCCGGATGCTGGCCCGCCGCCCCGAACTCCTGGTCCTGGACGACGTCTCCAGCGCCCTGGACCCCACGACCGAGCAACTCCTGTGGAGCAGACTCCTCGACAGCCCCGTCACCGTCCTCGCCGTCTCCCACCGGCCCGCCCTGCTGCGCGCCGCGGCCCACGTGATCGTCCTCGGGGACGGCCGCGTGGAGGCGACGGGAACCTGGGACGAGATCCTGGCCGAGTCCCCCGGGACACGCCGCCTCACCACGGGCCCCGACCACCGGGACGGCCCCGGTCCGGCCTCGGACTAGGTCCGCTGTCCGGGCAGTTCGGTGACCCGGCCGGCCGGGAGGGGGTGGCCGCTGGACCATGCCGCGGCTTCGGGGATCCGGATCCGGCACGCCGCCGCTCACCGCCCCGCCCTCACCGCCGAGCCGCGCCCAACTCCCCCCAGATCCCGTCCAGCACGTCGACGAACCGGCGGATGTCGGCGGCATCGTGCACGGCGGAGGGGGCGACGCGGAGGATCTCCTCGCCCTTGGGCACGCTGGGCGCGTTGATGGCCTGGACGTAGGCGCCGTGCCGCTCCAGCAGCAGGGCGGACATCCGCTTGCAGAGGCGGTCCTCCCCGACGAGGACGGACACGATGTGGGTCTCGTCGGACAGGAAGGGGATGCCCCGCTCGCGCAACAGGGCGTGCGTCAGCGTGGCGTTGGCCGCCAGCCGGTCCCGCTCGCTCCGGGAGGCGCGCAGATGCCGTACGGCGGCCAGCGCGCCGGCCGCGACGGCGGGCGGCAGCGCCGTGGTGAAGATGAAGGAGCGGGCGAAGGCCCGCACCGCGTCCATCAGCATGGTGGGCCCGGTGACATAGCCGCCCGTCATGCCGAAGCCCTTGGCCAGGGTCCCCATGATCATGGTGAACTCGGAGTCGATGCCCTCCCGCGCCGCGATCCCGGCGCCCTCCGGTCCGTACATGCCGACGGCGTGCACCTCGTCCAGGAACGTCACCGCCCCGTACCGCTTGGCGAGGTCGGCGATCTCCGCGAGTGGCGCGATGTCACCGCGCATCGAGTGCACGGATTCCGTCACGACGAGTTTCGGCCGCTGCGGATCGACCCCGGAGAGCAGTTCCTCCAGATGCGCGCAGTCGTTGTGCCGGTAGATGAACTTCTCGGCCCCGCTGTGCCGCAAACCGTCGATGATCGACGCGTGGTTCAACTGGTCCGAGAACACGGCACAGTCGTCGATGCGTCCGGCGAGCACCGAGAGCGCACCCTCGTTGGCGGAATAACCGGAGGTGAACAGCACCGCGTCGGACTTTCCGTGCAGCGCGGCGAGTTCCGCCTCCAACGCGACGTGATAGCGGTTCGTCCCGCCGATGTTGCGTGAACCCCCGGAACCGGCACCGCATTCGTCGATCGCGTGCTTCATCGCGGTGAGGACGTCCGGGTGCTGCCCCATACCTAAGTAGTCGTTGCTGCACCAGATCGAGATCTCGCCATGATGTGCGGTATCGGCTGCCGGGAAGCGCCCCGCGATGCGGCCGAGTTCCAGAAACTCCCTTTTCCGCTCGGCTGTTTCCTGCGCAAGGCGTGCGAAGAAATCCATGTACCCGGACATGACTCATGCTCGCTCTCTGTCGCTTTCCCTTCGGCGCGCCTCATCGTAGGATGCGCCGCGAGCCCTGCACAGTGCGCGTTTTCCATTCCGATGTGATCGCACGAAGCGGAGTGTCGATGACCGAATGTGAAATATCCGTCGCCGCGATTCACGGCCTCTTTTCCGGCCGTACCGGAACCCGCGGAGCCCTCGGACGTGGCCGATGAGGGGCGGCGCCACCCTCTCGCTGGTCTCCGTCCTCGCCGACACCGCGATCCGCCGCCCCGAGCACACGGCGCTGGTGTCCGGGCCCGAGCGCATCTCCTACGGCGCCCTGTGGCTGGCCGCACGCCGCTGCGCGACGGTGCTGCGCGAGCGGGGCGTCGGCCCCGGCGACCGGGTCGCGCTGCTGCTGCCCAACACCCCGGCCTTTCCCACCGCGTACTTCGGCGTCCTCGCGCTCGGCGCGACCGTCGTCCCGGTGAACGCGCTGCTGAAGGCCGAGGAGATCGCGTACATCCTCCGGCACTCGCAGGCCCGGCTCCTGCTGTGCGCGGGATCGCTGCTGGGGGAGGGGGACCCCGCGGCACGGCGCGCCGACGTGCCGCTGATGACGGTCGACGCGGAGGCCGGGGACACCGGGCGGCCGGGGCCCGACGCACTCGACGCGCTCGACGTTCTCGCGGCCGACGCCGAGCCCCTCGGCACCCCGGTGCCCCGCGCCCCGGACGACATCGCGCTGGTCCTCTACACCTCCGGCACCACCGGGCGCCCCAAGGGCGTCCTGCTCAGCCACCTCAACCTGGTCATGAACATCGACACGACGGCCCTGTCGCCCTTCGCCATGGAGGCCGACGACGTCCTGCTGGGCTGCCTGCCCCTGTTCCACACCTTCGGCCAGGTCTGCGGCATGGGGACGTGCTTCCGCGTCGGCGCCACCCTCGTGCTGACCTCCCGCTTCACCCCGGACGAGGCGCTCGACCTGATGGTCCGTGAGCGCTGCACGGTCCTCATGGGCGTCCCGACCATGTATCTCGGGCTGCTGGAGGCCGCGGCCCGGGACCCCCGCCGCCCGCCACTGGCCCGGGCCTACTCCGGCGGCTCGGCCCTGCCGGTGCCGGTGCTCCAGGACATCGAGGCCACCTTCGGCTGTCCCGTCTACGAGGGCTACGGCCTGACCGAGGCCTCCCCCTGCGTCGCCTACAACCAGCCCGCCCGGCCCCGGCGGCCGGGCACCGTGGGCCGTCCCGTCCGGGGTGTGGAGGCGGAGATCGCCCGGTCCGGCACCGAGGACCGGATCGTCCTGCTCCCGGCGGGCGAGGTCGGCGAGATCGTGGTCCGCGGACACAACGTCATGACCGGCTACCTCGACGACCCCGAGGCCACCGCGGCCGTCCTGGTCGACGGCTGGCTGCGCACCGGCGACCTCGGCGTGAAGGACGCCGAGGGCTGTCTGACGATCGTCGACCGCAAGAAGGACATGATCGTGCGGGGCGGGTACAACGTGTACCCGCGCGAGGTGGAGGAGGTCCTCACCCGCCACCGGTCCGTGGCCCGGGTCGCGGTCGTCGGCGTCCCGGACGCCCGCTACGGCCAGGAGGTGTGCGCGGTGGTCGTGCCCCGGCCCGGCGCCGCGCCGGACGCGGCCCTGGCCGAGGAGATCGTCGGCTGGTCACGCCGTCACATGGCCGCCTACAAGTACCCGCGCCGCGTGGAGTTCGCCGCCACGCTGCCCCTCGGCCCGAGCGGAAAGGTCCTCAAACGGGAACTCGCGGCCCTGCTGAGGCCGGGAACGGGCGGAAAATCCTGAGTGCGCGCTGTGGCCCTGCCTGTACGTTGAACGGACGCACACCCTGGATCACCAGGCGCGTTCCCTGTAGACGACCCTTCGAGGCCCCACCGTGTTCCTCAGCATCAGTACCACCGGTACCCCCGACCGCCCCGCCACCGACCTCGGCTACCTGCTGCACAAGCATCCCGAGAAGGCGCAGGCGTTCTCCACGTCCTACGGGACGGCGCACGTCCTCTACCCCGAGGCGGACGATCATCGGTGCACGGCGGCGCTGTTGCTGGAGGTCGACGCGGTGGCGTTGGTCCGGCGTGGGAAGGGCAAGGGCCGCGGTGGCGCTCCCGACGCGGCGCTCGCGCAGTACGTCAACGACCGCCCGTACGCGGCCTCCTCACTGCTCGCCGTGGCGCTGAGCGCCGTCTTCTCCAGCGCGATGCGCGGTGTGTGCGCCGCCAGGCCGGAACTGCCCGAGCAGGTAAGGCCGTTGCGCGTGGAGGTACCCGCGCTGCCCGCCCGCGGCGGCCCGGAGCTCGTACGCCGTCTGTTCGAGCCGCTGGGCTGGGCGGTGACCGCCGAGCCCGTCGCACTGGACGCGCGGTTCCCCGAGTGGGGCGACTCGCGCTACGTCCGGCTCGAACTGGAGTCCACGCGGCTCACCGTCGCCGAGGCGCTGCGCCATCTGTACGTCCTGCTCCCGGTCCTCGACGACGCCAAGCACTACTGGGTGGCCTCCGACGAGGTCGACAAGCTGCTCCGGGCCGGTGAGGGCTGGCTGCCCGAGCACCCGGAGCAGAAGCTGATCACCAGCCGCTACCTCTCCCGCCGCTGGTCGCTGACCCGGCAGGCGAACGAGGCCCTGGAACTGGTGCGGCTGGCCGAGGCCGACGACAGCGAGGTCGAGGAGATCGACAACGCGGTCGAGGCGGAGACCGAGACCGAGGAGAGGCCGACACCGCTCGCCGTGCAGCGCCGGGACGCGATCGTCGCCGCGCTGGAGGAGTCCGGCGCCGCCCGCGTCCTCGACCTGGGCTGCGGACAGGGCCAGCTGGTGCAGGCGCTGCTCAAGGACCCGAAGTACACCGAGATCGTCGGCACCGACGTGTCGATGCGCGCGCTCACCATCGCCTCCCGGCGGCTGAAGCTGGACCGCGTGGGGGAGCGGCAGGCCTCGCGCGTGAAGCTCTTCCAGAGCTCGCTGGCGTACACCGACAACCGGCTCAAGGGGTACGACGCCGCCGTGCTCAGCGAGGTCGTCGAGCACGTCGACCTGCCGCGGCTGCCCGCCCTGGAGTACGCGGTGTTCGGCGCGGCCCGCCCCCGCACGGTGCTCGTGACCACCCCGAACGTCGAGTACAACGTCCGCTGGGAGACCCTCCCGGCCGGCCACGCCCGGCACGGCGACCACCGCTTCGAGTGGACCCGCGAGGAGTTCCGCGCCTGGGCCGGCACGGTGGCCGAACGGCACGGCTACGCCGTGGAGTTCGCCCCCGTCGGCCCCGACGACCCGGAGGTGGGGCCGCCCACCCAGATGGCCGTGTTCACCCGGACGACCACACACGAGAAGGAGGCGAAGGCGGCATGACCGAGACTCGGCACAAGGGGCGCGTCCTGCCCGTCACCGACCTCTCCCTGGTCGTTCTCGTCGGTGCTTCCGGCTCGGGCAAGTCCACCTTCGCCCGCAGGCACTTCAAGCCCACCGAGATCATCTCCTCCGACTTCTGCCGCGGCCTCGTCTCCGACGACGAGAACGACCAGAGCGCGACGAAGGACGCCTTCGACGTGCTCCACTACATCGCCGGCAAGCGCCTGGCCGCAGGCCGCCGCACCGTCGTCGACGCCACCAGCGTGCAGTCCGACGCCCGCCGGCAGCTGATCGACCTGGCCCGGCAGCACGACGTGCTGCCCATCGCCGTCGTCCTCGACGTGCCCGAGGAGGTGTGCGCCGAGCGCAACGCCACCCGCACCGACCGGGCCGACATGCCGCGCCGGGTCATCCAGCGCCACATCCGCGAACTCCGCCGCTCCGTGCGCCACCTGGAGCGCGAGGGCTTCCGCAAGGTGCACATCCTGCGCGGGGTGGAGGACGTCGAGCACGCCACCGTCGTCACCGAGAAGCGCTTCAACGACCTCACCCACCTCACCGGCCCGTTCGACATCATCGGCGACATCCACGGCTGCGCGAGCGAACTGGAAGCGCTGCTGGGCAAGTTGGGCTACCTCGACGGCGTCCACCCGCAGGGCCGCACCGCCGTCTTCGTCGGCGACCTCGTCGACCGCGGCCCCGACAGCCCCGGCGTGCTGCGCCGCGTGATGTCGATGGTCAGGTCGGGCAACGCCCTGTGCGTGCCCGGCAACCACGAGAACAAGTACGGCCGTCATCTGCGCGGCCGCAAGGTCCAGCACACCCACGGCCTGGCCGAGACCATCGAGCAGATGGAGGGGCAGAGCGAGGAGTTCCTCGCCGAGGTGCGCGAGTTCATCGACGGACTCGTCAGCCACTACGTCCTCGACGGCGGCCGCCTGGTCGTCTGCCACGCCGGTCTGCCGGAGAAGTACCACGGCCGCACCTCCGGCCGGGTCCGCTCGCACGCGCTGTACGGCGACACCACCGGTGAGACCGACGAGTTCGGGCTGCCGGTGCGCTACCCGTGGGCCGAGGACTACCGCGGCCGGGCCGCCGTGGTCTACGGCCACACCCCGGTCCCGGAGGCCACCTGGCTCAACAACACCATCTGCCTGGACACCGGCGCCGTCTTCGGCGGCAAGCTGACCGCGCTGCGCTACCCGGAGCGGGAACTGGTCGACGTACCGGCGGAGCGGGTCTGGTACGAGCCGGTGAAGCCGCTGCGCTCCGAGGCGCCCGGCGGTCACGACGGACGGCCGCTCGACCTCGCCGACGTGCACGGCCGCCGGGTCGTGGAGACCCGCCACCAGGGCCGGATCGCGGTCCGCGAGGAGAACGCGGCGGCGGCCCTGGAGGTCATGAGCCGTTTCGCGGTGGACCCGCGGCTGCTGCCGTACCTGCCGCCGACCATGGCGCCGACGGCCACCAGCCACATCGACGGCTACTTGGAGCACCCGGCCGAAGCTTTCAAGCAGTACCAGCAGGACGGTGTCGCGCGGGTCGTGTGCGAGGAGAAGCACATGGGCTCGCGGGCGGTCGCGCTGGTGTGCCGGGACGCGGAGGCGGCCCGCAAGCACTTCGGCGTGGACGGCCCGACCGGATCCCTGTACACCCGCACCGGCCGCCCGTTCTTCGACGACGCGTCGGTGACGGAGGAGATCCTCGGCCGCCTCAGGACGGCGGTCGACGAGGCCGGCCTCTGGACCGAACTCGCCACCGACTGGCTCCTGCTGGACGCCGAGCTGATGCCGTGGTCGCTCAAGGCCGTCGGCCTGCTGCGCAGCCAGTACGCGGCTGTCGGCGCCGCCTCGGGCGCGGTGTTCCCGGGGGCCCTGTCCGCCCTGGAGGGCGCGGCGGCGCGCGGGGTCGACGTCACGGACCTGCTGGCCCGCCAGCGCGAACGGGCCGACGCGGCCTCGGCGTTCACCGACGCCTACCGCCGCTACTGCTGGACCACGGACGGCCTGGACGGCGTCCGCCTGGCCCCCTTCCAGATCCTCGCCGTCCAGGGCCGCAGCCTCGCGGGACTGCCCCACGACGAACAACTCGCCCTGCTCGACCGGCTCGTGGAGCACGACCCCACCGGCCTGCTCCAGACCACCCGGCGCCTGTACGTCGACACCGGTGACCCGGAGTCGGTGCGGGCCGGCGTCGACTGGTGGCTGGAGATGACCGGCCGCGGCGGCGAGGGCATGGTCGTCAAGCCGCTCGGGGCCGTCGTACACAACGAGCAGGGACGCCTGGTGCAGCCCGGCATCAAGTGCCGCGGACGCGAGTACCTGCGGATCATCTACGGCCCGGAGTACACGCGCCCGGAGAACCTCGCACGCCTGCGCGGACGGTTCCTGAACCACAAGCGCTCGCTCGCGATCCGCGAGTACGCGCTCGGCCTGGAGGCACTCGACCGGCTGGCCGAGGGCGAACCGCTGTGGCGGGTGCACGAGGCGGTCTTCGGCGTGCTGGCACTGGAGTCGGAGCCGGTGGACCCACGGCTGTGAAACCGGCCGCGAACCCCGGCCCCCGAACACCCTGACGATCGGTTCCGGCCAGGCTTGTCCCGCACGGGGCGATCCTGGCCGGACGTCGTGTTTCCGAACCCTTCGTCCGATCCCATGGGTCCCTGGTTAACCGCTGGTTGCCGTGCTAACTTCGCTGGTCGGTCAGGCAGGTATTACCGGCTCAGGGGGAAAGTCGGTGACGATGGGCACGGGGGTCGGTGGACCCGAGGGCGGATCCGGGCGTGCGCATGGTCCGTTACTGCTGCTGGAGCTGACCAACTCCCTGGGCGCGCTGGGCTGTATGGAGGACGCGCAGAGTCGGCTCCGCTTCGGGGACATCCTGGGAGAGCTGCTGGGCCGTCAGATCGATCTACGGGGCGCGAAACTCCGTGAGGACGTAGTCGTTCTGGTCCGCTCCGCCCTGAACGTCGCGGACGGGGAGCGCGTACTGGTCGAGGTGGTGCGCATCCTCGAGGGAGAGTCGGCCGGCGACCAACTGGAGCAGCTACTGGCGTCGTTCCTCGCCCCTGTCAAGTCCACGCCCCTGAAGGGCGGAGCGCTGACCGCCGACGAAGAGAGCGGCGCCCGCGCGGTCCTCGCCCTCGGCGAATTGCCCGCACCGCGCCTCAGGGACGACCTCGTCGAGGAACTCAACGGACTCAGCCTCCCCGTCGGCCTCTCGGCGGAACGTCTGTTCACCTACGTCCTCGACTGCACCACGCAGGCGGACCATCTGCCGCCCGCTGTCCTCCTCCTCGACTGCGCGGCCCCGCTCGCCGGCGCTCCGGGCCACCGGGCCGCCCTGTCCGGTTGGGTCGACGACTGGGCCCGACGCACGGGCCTCACCGAAGAGCTGGAAGGGCGCCGCAGGGCGCGCGCCGAGGGCCCCCACGATCCGGACATCCCGCGCTGTGTGATCATCGCGATCGAACCGGCCCGCGACGGCACCGACGACATCGTCGTGCGCCAGTGGTTCAACAGCGTGCCCGGCCACTGGAGTCCACTGCCCGGGCAACCGGCCACCACCACCCTGGACGAGCTGGGCCCCGCCGTCGAAGGTGCGCTGCGGCAGAGCGCCCGGCTCTGGCACGCCCCGCCCGTGGCGAGTCCGGCGGCCCGTCAGCAGCCGCCGCTGTACGTCGAGTTCGTCCTGCCCTACGAACTGCTCAACCACGATGTGGCCGGACTGACGTACCAGATCGGTGACGGTGAGCCGATGCCGCTCAGTCTCAAGTACGGGGTTCATCTGCGCAGTCTGGAGCGGATGCGGGCAGACGATCCGCTGTGGCGGGACCAGTGGATCGAACGCTGGAACACGCTGCGCGCGCACGGTGTCCTGTCGCACGACTGGCCCGATCCCGACATCGGCAGCGTCGGGATGTGGCAGCGCAGGCTCGCGGGGGAAGCCATGCATACGGCAGTCGTGCTCAATGCGCCGACGGATGCCGCCAGTCAGGCGGCGCTCAAGGCCGCCATCGCGGAAGGGATCGGACTTGCGGTCTGGGACCGGGCGGGCGTGTTCGTCGAGGCGGGTCGCCAGAAGATGAGCGCCGTGCTCTCCTCCGTCCATGCCCCCGTCCAGATCCCCATGGCCATCCACCGCCTGCGGCAGAAGGCCGCAAGCCGCAACCAGGGACCGGCCGAACTTCATCTGAAGGACATCGGTTTCCTCTGGGACGATCCCACCCGGCCCGTCGACTTCCAGCCCACCGACCCTGGCGATCTCACCAACGAGGAGGCACCGGAATGAGTGCCCAGGAGCAGACGGACCCCAACGGCTGGCGGGTCTTCCACGGTACAGGCAGCGTCCCGGACACCCCGCCCGACCTGCACGAGGCACCGCCCTGGCGTCGCTTCGGGGGCTCGCCGACCCTGTCCGTGCCCCCGGCCGATCCCGAGACGGCACGCCGCCGTCTGGGCCCGGGGGACACCACTCTGCGCTTGCGTGACGCGGACGTCGACGTCGTCAACGCGGTGCTGCTGCTGCGCCGGCCGCTACTGATCACCGGTCCGCCGGGGGTCGGCAAGTCCACCCTCGCGCATCTGATCTCCCGGGAGTTGGGGCTCGGCCGGGTCCTGGAGTGGAACATCGTCAGCCGCACCGCGCTGCGTGACGGCCTGTACACCCACGACGCCATGGGGCGCGCCCAGGCCATCGCCGCCTGGCGGGCGGGGCTGCGGCATGCGGCTGCCCCGGAGATCGACCTGGCGGACGCGATGGACACACCCGACGCGGGAGTCAACACCGCGCCTGTTTCAAATCCTCGTCAACAACCGCCGGTCATAGGCGACTTCATAACCCTTGGGCCGCTGGGCACAGCTTTGCTGCCCTACGATCGACCCCGGGTGCTCCTCGTCGATGAACTCGACAAGAGCGACATCGACCTGCCCAACGACCTGTTGCACGTCCTGGAGAACGGAAGCTATGAAGTCCCGGAGCTGGTACGCGACGCCGCGGACACCGCGCGCGTGCGGACCGACGACCCGGGCGGCGAGGCCGAGATCCGGGACGGACGCGTCGAGTGCCGGGAGTTCCCGGTGGTGGTGATCACCAGTAACGGGGAACGGGAGTTCCCCGCGGCCTTCAGACGACGCTGCCTGCCCCTCGAAATGCGCACACCCACCAAGGAGCAACTTCTGGCCATGGTGGAAGGACACCTCGGAATCCGGCCACCGGGCACGGAAGCCCTGGTGGACGAGTTCGTGCGACGGGTGCAGTCCGGTGGTACACACTCGCTCGACCAGCTACTGAACGCTGTCCAGATGACTACGGCGGGTGGTTTCCACCCGCGTGGTGATGGGCGTACCCTCGTGGAAATGCTCCTGCGCGACCTCGCGAAAGGCCGCTGATGAAGGGCGATCCCAGGGAGCACGCATCCGGGCTCGGCGACGGATACCCCGTATCGGGGTCGTCGCCCCCTTCGGCGTTCCCTCGGACCGCCGAGCGTCGCGGTGAGTACGGAGCACCGGATACGCACGCCCAGGAACAGGCCCCGCCGAGTTGGCAGGAGGTCGCCGACGCGGTCTGGCTCGCCGCGTCCTGGGGCCGCCACGGTGGCCCGGTCGGCACAGGCGGCCCGGACCAGGAGACCGCCCCCACCGTCCGGCAGACCGTGGAGCCACAGCCCCCCACGGAGCCGGCCGACACAGACGACGCACGACGCCCGGACGCCTCCCCGGCCACCGGGACCGCGGATCCTGCCGACGCCTTACGCCCCCCGGATCCCGCCGACACCGACGACGCCGCGCCCGCCCCGGACTCCTCGCCCCGGCCGGGCTTCACACGGTCCGGTGGGCCGGCGCCCGAGGCCCGGGTGTTACCCGACGCCCAGGGAGACATCACCCTGCACGTCGGGCAGCCGCTGTTGCCCGACAGTGATCGGCCGCAGCACGCCCCCGGCCGCTCCACCGCCCTGCTGGCGCGCGCCCTGCATCAACTCGCACGCCGCATCCCCTCCCGCGACACCCTGGAACTCGACGAGGAGACCACCGCCGAGCAGGGAGTCGTGGACGGCATGTGGATCCCCTTTCTCCGGCCCGCCCAGACCGCCGCCTTCGACCTGGTCCTGCTCACCGACGACGCGCCCACCATGCGGATCTGGGAGGACACCACCGCCCGCCTGGCCCGGGCCGCGGAGCACAGCGGCGCCTTCCGGGGCGTACGTACCGTCCGGGTGAACGTTCCCCGCACCGGCGCCGCCACCCTGCGCCGGTCCACCGGTCCGGCCGCCGCGGACCCCGCCGAGCTGCTCGACGGCCGGGGCGGCCGCGTCTTCCTGGTCGTCACGGACGGGCTGGCCCACGGCTGGGCCGCCTCGGCCGCCGACGACCTGCTGGGTCGGCTCGCCCATGCCGGGCCCACCGCCGTCGTCCACCTGCTTCCGCCGCACCTGCGCCACCGCTCCTCCCTCTACCCGTACCAGGCGGTTCTGGAGGCCGGTGGCTTCGGGGCCACCAACGACGCCCTCGGCCACTGGACCCCGGACCCGCTGCGGCCGCTGCCCGAAGGGGGCGACGGCGCGGTGCCCGTGCCCGTGCTGTCCCTGAAGCCCGGCTCCCTCGCCGCCTGGGCCGACCTCGTCACCGGCGAGCGCGGAGTGCGCCGCCCGCTGCCCGTCCTGCTGGCCGGCACCCTCACCAAGGGCAGCCCCGCGCCTGGCCTGCGCGCCCCGCGTTTCCCGCGCGCAGCCAAGGCCGCCGTGCGCCGCTTCCTCACCCTCGCCACCCCGGCCGCCCGGCGGCTGGCCGCTCAACTCGCCGCGGTTCCCTTCGACTTCGACCTGGTGGAGCAGCTGCGGCGGCGCACCATGCCGGAGACCGGCCCCGACCAGCTCGCCGAGATCCTGATGGGCGGGCTCATCGACTGGGACGGCGCCGGTAAGGGCCGCCCCGAGTTCGCCGACGGCGTCCGCGAGGAACTGCTGGCCACCACGACCCGGAGCCAACTGGCACACACCATCCGGGTGGTGGGCGAGCTGCCCGCCGCCGGGGCGCGGGGCATCGCCCTGCGTGCCGCCCTGCGCGATCCCATGGGTGCCAGCCTGCCCGACCCGGAGGAACGGGGCTGGGCACGCAGCGAGCTGGCCGTCATGCACGCACTGTCGGGGCCGTACTCCGAGCGCGCGCGGCGTATAGAACCGAGACTCTTCAGGCCCGGGCTCGCTGCGGCCGAACGGGTGGGCTCCGGTTTGTCCACAGGTGCACCCGCTGAGGTGAACCCTGTGGCCGTCGGTGCGTCACCCGGCGACGGAGCGGCCAGTGATCCAGCGTCGAACGAACCCGATGACTCTGGAGTGCCCGTGCCGCTGGTAACCGATGCGATCCGACAAGAAGCCCTGGAGGCTGAGCCGCTCATGCCGAGCTCCACAACTGTGACGCCCGCCCTACTGGTGAACGTTCCGTTGAGGAACACCTCGTTCGTCGGCCGGCAGGAGCTGCTGAGGGCCGTGGAGGAGCAGCTGGGTGCCCAGGACACGGCTGCGGTGCTGCCGCACGCCCTGCATGGGCTGGGCGGCGTGGGCAAGTCCCAGCTGGCGCTGGAGTACATCTACACCCACCAGCGCGACTACAAGGTGATCTGCTGGATCCCG
Source organism: Streptomyces lincolnensis (assembly GCF_001685355.1). Taxonomy (GTDB): domain Bacteria; phylum Actinomycetota; class Actinomycetes; order Streptomycetales; family Streptomycetaceae; genus Streptomyces; species Streptomyces lincolnensis. Next base: position 7,616,611 of record NZ_CP016438.1, read on the forward strand.
GCCGAGCGTGAGAGCCTCATCCTGTCCTCCCTGGCCAGTCTCGCGGCCCAGCTGGGTGTCGCCCCGGTCGGCCAGGACAGCCTCGGCGCCCCCGCCGCCAACACGGCCGTGCCCGCCGTACTGGAAGCGCTGCGTACCGGCGCGCCGTACGACAAGTGGCTGCTCGTCTTCGACAACGCCGAGGACATCGAAGTGGTGCGCAGCTACTTCCCGACCAACGGTCCCGGCAAGGTCATCGTCACCTCCCGCAACAGGGGATGGGAGCGGGTGGCGACTCCGCTGCCGGTGAACGTGTTCGAGCGTCAGGAGTCCGTCGAGCTGCTCCAGAAGCGCTCCCCCGACCTGTCGGCCGAGGACGCCGACCGCCTCGCCGAAGCCCTGGGAGACCTGCCCCTGGCCGTCGAGCAGGCGGGCGCCTGGCGGGCCGTCACCGGGATGCTTGTCGACGAGTATCTGGATCTGCTCGCCCAGCGCAGTCCCGAGATCCTCGAACTCGACCCCAACCCCGACTACCCGGTCTCCGTCGCGGCCGCCTGGGACATCTCGCTGGAGCGGATCCGTGCCAACAATCCGGGCGCCCGGCAGCTCCTCGACATCTGCGCCAGCATGGCTCCGGAGCCCATTCCGCGGTCCATGCTGCGTGGCAGCCGGGGAATCAGCATCACGCCGGAGGTCGACCCGCTGCTGCGAGAGTCGATCACGCTCAACCGCGCGGTGCGCGACCTCAGCCAGTTCTCGCTGGTCAAGGTGGACCCGCGAGCCGACACCCTGCAGATGCACCGTCTCCTGCAGACAGTGCTCCTGGCCAAGCTGAGTGCCGAGGAGCGGGACCAGATGCGGGACGCGGCACACCAGCTGCTGTCCGCCGCCAAGCCCGGCGCGGCCGGTTCGCCGCTGGAGTGGCGTGCCTACCAGGCACTGCTGCCGCACGTGCTGGCCTCGCAGGCGGTGACCAGCGCCGACACCTACGTGCGCGAACTGGTCTACGACACCGCGAACTTCCTCTACTACTGGGGTGACCACGTAGGCGCGGCGGACTTCGCGCGGCAGGCATGGAGCGCCTGGCTCGCGGCCTCGGGCGAGGAGAACATCCACGTCATCCGGATGGCGAAGCTGTTCTCCTTCCTGCTACGCCAGATCGGTCAGATCCCCGAGTCGATCCCGCTCGTCGAGAACGCGCTGGACGTCTCCCGCCGCATCGAGGTCGACCCCGAGGAGCTGATCGACTCCCTGTGCCAGACGGCCGACGGTCGTCGTTACCTCGGGCGTTTCGAGGAGGCGCGGGATCTGGGCCAGGAGGCCACCGAACTGGCGCGCTCCCAGTTCGGCCCGGACGACCCGGCCACGCTGCGCAGCACTCACAGTTGGTGCGTCGACCTGAGGCTGTGCGGGCAGTTCCGGGAGGCGCTGCCGCTCGACCAGGAGAACGCCCAGCAGCGCGAAGTACTGTTCGGTGCGGGAAGCTTCCTCACCCTGAACTCCCTGAACGGCCTCTCGATCGACATGCGGGAGAGCGGCGACTACCCGGGTGCCCGCGACTTCCAGGAGGACGTCTACCGTCGGGCACGTGCCGCGTTCGGTGAGGAACACCCCCTCACCCTGCGCATCGCGCGCAACCTCGGGGTGTGCCGACGCCGGGACGGCGCGCCGGAAGAAGCGGCCAAACTCGCCGAAGAGACCCTGCAGCGCTTCATCACCCGCTACGGCCCGGACCACTTCGACGCCCTGTCGACGGCCACCAACGTGTCGGTCGACCAGCGCCTCGCCGGGGACCACGAAGGCTCTCGCCGTCTCGCCGAGACGACCCTGCGGCGCTACGCGGTGCGGCTCGGCGAGAACCACGCCTACACCCTCCTGACCAAGGCCAACCTGGCAGCCACCCACCGGGCGCTCGGTTCGTTGGAGCAGGCCCAGGAGCTTGAGGACGACGCCGCCCGACGGCTGACCGACACGGTGGGGCCCCGGCACATCACCACGCTGACAGTCGCGCTCGGCCAGGCCAACACGGCGTACGCCCTACTCGACTTCGAGCGGGCGCACGAGATCGACTCGGCCAATCTGCCGCAGCTGGTCGAGGTCGCGGGAGCGGAACACCCCGTCACCCTGTCCTGCACCGCCAACCTGGCCCTGGACCTGCGCGGTCTGGGCCGTGGGGCGGAGGCGGACGAACTGCAGCGCAAGGCGGTGGAGGGCTTCAGCCGGGTGGTCCGTCCCGACCATCCCTGGCTCCTCTCGGCCCGTCAGGGCCGCCGTATCGAGTGCGACATGGCCCCAATGCCGCTGTAGCGGTTCGGCCGGCACGTCGCGTGCCCCCGCCGGGGTCGAAGGCGTGGGCGCGCGGCGTCGTGCGGATGTCAGCTCACGTCGGCCGCGGCGTCGCCCTGACGGGGCTCGACGACGACTCGGGCGGGGACGGGAGCGGGGTCCGGTACCCGACGCCGCTCACGTTCGTCGAGCCGGCGGACCAGGAGCAGCAGCGGCTGGGTGAACAAGGTCGTACACAGCGCCATGAAGACCAGGACCGTGTAGAGCGGCCGGCTCAACAGGCCTGCCTGGAAGCCCGCGTTGAGGGCGATCAGTTCGGTCAGACCGCGGGTGCTCATCAGGACGCCCACGGTCCGTGCGTCCTGCCGGTCGAGGCCGCCGAGCCGGGCCGCCGCCGTGCCGCTGCCGATCTTCGTGACGACCGCCAGCACCGTCACCACCGCCAGGGTGACCCAGCCCGTCGAGCCCATGCTGCCGAGCGCGACGGACTGCCCCGAGACGACGAAGAAGAACGGCAGCAGCAGCGAGCCGACGTCGTTCAGCGGCCGCACCAGGTCCGGGTCGAGTGTGCCGCCCTTCTCCCGGGGCACCACGACACCCGCGAGCAACGCACCGAAGATGACGTGCAGTCCGATGCTGTGGGTCACCCACGCCGACCCCAGCGCGAAGCCGATGAGAAGCGCCAGCCGAAGCGAGGGCTCCATCCGAGTACGCCACAGCACCCGACGCAGCAGCGGCCGGGCCAGCACGAGCATCAGCGCCACGAAGACCACGGCGATCACCAGCCGGTACCGCCATCCGATGGACTCGTCACCGCCGCCGCTGTTCAGCAGCGCCCCGGCCAGGACCGTCCAGCCGATCACGTCCAGCAGGCCGGCGGCGGACACCGCGACGATCCCCGGCACCGTGGGGGCCAGGCCGTTCTCCCGCACTATGGCCGTCAGGACCGGTACCGCGGTGATCGACAGCGCCACCCCGGCGAACAGCACCGTGGAGGGATCGGGGTCCGGCATGCCCAGCGCGCGCAACTGATCCTGGAACAGCAGCGCACACCCGCTGCCCACGGCCATCGGCACCACGAACGTGGCGAGCGCCACGGTCACCGCCGTACGCGCCCGGGCGCCCAGAACCTTCAGATCCAGTTCGTACCCCACCGCGAACAGGAAGACCACCAGGGAGAACTGCGCGAACCCGGTCAGCGCCGGCTCGATGGCCTCGGGGAACAGCGCACGGTGCACGTCCGGCGCCAGGCTGCCGAGCAGCGAGGGGCCGAGCGCTATGCCGGCCGTCAACTGGCCGACGATGTACGGCTGCTTCAGCAGCCGGGCCAGCCAGCCCGCGGCATGCGCGGCCACCAGGATCAGGGCCGAGGCGCCAACGAAGTGCGCCACCATCGCGTCAGGGCTCACGGTGTCTCCCTGCTGTCCAGTTGTCGAGGCCGTTCGTGCGGCCGAAGGAGGGTCTTTCGCATGTGTGCTCGACCCCAACCTCCTTATGGTACTGGTAACTTGACGAGGCAACGGAAGTCGTACACGGCTTCGCACCGGTGTCACGGGGGGCACATGACGGCGGTCGTCTTCATCCATGGGACAGGGGTACGCGAACCAGGCTTCTCGAAGCTTGCGGGGCGCGTGGCGGCCGGACTGACCGCCCTGCGCGACGGACTTCGCATCGTGCCGTACTACTGGGGAGGCACGCACGGTGCCACGCTCGCGGCGGGCGGGGCGAGTCTGCCGCCCCAGCCGGCGGCCGTGTCCCGCGGCCTCGCGGAAGCGCCGAGCGCCCCTTGCGCCCTCCACGCCTCCGAGGCCGGATCCCCGGCCGGCCCGGCGCCGGACGACACCACCGCCGGCTGGGCGGCGCTCTACGCCGATCCGGACGCGGAGCTCGCCCTGGCCGCGGCCGGCGGCGGTCCGGCCGTCGAGCGGCCGCCCGGTTCCGTGCCGCCGGAGCAGCCCCTCCGCGTCCGGCTGACCGTCCTGGCCGCCCAAGGAGACGCGCCTGCCGCCGAGTTGGGCCCGGGCCTGGCCCGCGCGGCGACCGGACTGGCCGGCCACCCCCTGCTCGGCCCCGCTGCCGAGGCCCTCGGTCCGGAGGACCTCGCGGTCCTCGCGGCCCGCGCCCTGACCGCCCGGGTCATCGCCGACGCCTTGGACGCCGACGACCCGCTGGTGCCGGTCGGCGACACCCGGGACACCGTCACCGGTCGGCTCGCCCAGGCCCTGGGCGCACCGCCCGGGGGCACGGAACGCGGACTGCGCTCCCTGCTGCTCCGGGCCGCGGGCTCCGCCGCGTCCCGTGCCGTCGTACGCCGTCGCCGTGCCCTCACCGAGGCCGCGCACCCCGCCGCCGCGGATGTGTTGCGCTATCTCAGCCGGGGCGCGGCGGTCCGCGCCGAACTGCGCTCCCTGATCAGCGGCTTGGAGGAACCCGTGGCGCTGGTCGGCCACAGCCTCGGCGGGATCATCGCGCTGGACACCCTGATCTCCGGGCCGCTGCCGCAGGTCAAGCTGCTGGTGACGGCCGGCTCCCAGGGCCCCTTCCTGTACGAGTCCGGCTCGCTGCCCACACTCGAACACCCTGCGCCGCTGCCGCCGCACCTCCCCGAGTGGCTCAATCTGTACGACCGCCGGGATCTGCTCTCCTACCTCGGCGCCGGACTCTTCCCGGGGCGGGTCACCGACATCGCCGTCGACAGCCGCCAGCCGTTTCCCGCCTCCCACAGCGCCTACTGGACCAACCCGGCGGTGTACCGGCACATCGTGGACCTGCTGCCGTGACGGGCGCGCGAGTGGATCCGGCCCGGGTGCACGCCCTGATCGTCGGAGTCGAGGCCTACGGTGCCGGGCCGGCCTGGGACCTGCCCGGGCCCGCCCGGGACGCCGTCCGCTTCCACCGGCTGCTGCGCGCGGCCGGAGTGCCCGAGGACAGGCTCCGCCTCCACCTCGCGCCGTTGCCGACAGGCGTTCCCGACATCCCGTACCGACCCGCCGACCAGGCCACTCTGCGGGGCGTCCTCGTCCGTGAACTGTCCGTGGCCCAGGGCGAGATCCTGTGGGTGTGGTGGGGCGGGCACGGCGTCCTCGACCGGGCCGGCCGACTGCGGCTGTTCTGCTCCGACGCCACCACCGCCGACAAGCTGAACATCGACCTGGACTCGGCCGTCGAGCGGTTCGCGAGCGACGCGGTGCCCGCCCTCGGAGAGCAACTGTGGCTCGTGGACGCCTGCGAGACCTTCGAGGAGGACCTTGCCTTCCGGGAGCAGCTGCCGCCGGACGCCTTGCCCGTGGGGCGGCGCACTCTGGTGCACCGTCAGACGGTGCTGCGGGCCGCGGGCCGTGGCCGGGCGGCCGCCAACGATCCCGAGCGTGGCACCGGTCTCTTCTCCGACGTGTTGCTCGGCCTCCTGGCCGACCGCGCCGCCGTCCTGCCCGCGCCCCCCGATCCGGAGGAACTGTTTCCGGCCGTACGAGCGCGTATCGCGGCCCTCAGGGAAGCGGGGCGTACTCTGCAGTATCCCGACATTAGGCTGCGCAGCCCCGAACGCACCGAAGTTCTGCCGGCGGACTTTCCCGCACCTGCTCCGATCCCCGCGCGGCGCCCGGCCTCGCCGCTCCAGCGAGCGGTCGAGGCGCTGCTCGCCTACCCGCTGATGGACGACCCCACCGAACGGCAGACCGTGGTATCCGCGCTGGCACCTGGTGTCACCGTGACACTTCCCCGTCACAACAGGGCCCGTACGGATGTCGTGGGGATCCTCAACTCGCTCGCCCGGCACCACCCCGAGGCACTGTGGGAGCTGTTCGACGCCGTGGTATCCGTGGACGGTGACCCCGGGCGCGGGGACGAACTCGGCGCGGCACTGCGCGCGTTCGAGGCGTCTGTGAAGGGTCCGGGCGATCGGAAATGATCGAGTGGCGTGATCGTACGGTTTTCGACCCGGCCAGGAATGGCCATGATGGATAGGGACGCGGGGCATCGCGTGCCACCGTGCGAGAAGGGGGAGCATCTTGGACTGGCCGCTCGCGCACCACGCCGAGGTCGCCGCCAGTGAGTCGGCCGCCGATGCGGCCACGCATGTCTGGGAGTCGGATCTGGCGGACGTCGCGGCGCTCCCCCTCACCGCAGTGGACGGCTTGTCTCCACTGCCGCCCGCCGACCGCCTCCTCGCCGAGGTCCTGCGCGCCCGCGGGGGCATCCGGGGTGGTGGTGAGCCCGCCCGGGCCGAATAGCCGTGGTGAGACCGGTGGCGCTCTCAGGGCGGAACAGTCGCGCCGCCCACCCGACGACGAGCCCCCGGCGGGCCCTGTCCGCCGGGGCGCCCGCATGTCCGCCCCCGCGACCGGAGGACCCTCACCGATGATCAGTGAGCAGGGACACGCCCCGTTCCGCATGTCCGACCGGCTCTTCGCGGAGGTGGCCGGGGGAGGGGGCTCCGCCGAGGCCCTCGGCCTCCTTCAACGGGCGGAGCGCGCACGCCGGTTGTTGCTTCTGCGCACCCTGTTGGACAGCCTGGGGCCGCTGCCGACACCGCTCGCCACCTCCGCCGAGGCCTGGGATGTCCTGAAGCGGGCGGCCGAGTTGGCGCCGGAGCCGGTCGACCGGCTGCTGCTCGCCCCGGCGACCGGCGGCTGGATCGCCCACCTGCTGCGCCGACTCCACGACACCGCGACGGGACCGCCGCTCTGGGCCGAGGCGGGACACCTGTGTTCCCTCGCCGTCTCGGCCTCGCTGCTGGCCGGTACGCCGGCGGACCTCCGCGTGCCCCTCACCGATGGCGGCCTGTGTCTGCCCGGCCTGGGACTGGCCCGACTCCCGTGCACGGCGCCTGGGTTGCGGATCGGCCGCGCCCGCACGGACGGGGAAGAGCTGACTTTGGTCGGGTCGGGGCGGAACGGCGAGGAGGTGTCCGTGACGGTCCGTCCGGCGACGGAGCCCCTGCCGAGAGGTACGGCTCGTGCCGCCACGGCACCGTCGACCACCGTGGCGGCTCGCCAACCCCAGCCCACCATCCCGGCGGAAACGATTCATCCGCCCCTGGCGTCGGAAAGGCCCCTCACCGGCCCGGCGAACACCCCCGATGCCTGGCTTCCCCTCCGCACCCTCACGCATCTCGCCCCCAGCGGCCCCCTGGCGATTCCCCTGGAAGACCTCGACCCCTATCGCGACCTCGACGACCCCCTCCCCCCGGCCCGTCTCGACCGCGCGGAAGCGGAAGAGTGGCAGCGGCTGTTCGAGGAAGCCGTCGAGATGCTGGACACGCCGGGCGGCACCGGGCCCGGGCGGCTGGTCCCGTCGATGATCCGGGCTGTGTCTCCGTTCGGCCGTACCGCCGTACTGCCGCCCGCCCCGCCCACCGTGCTCGTCTCCGCCTCCAGCGGCGACTCCTTCGGAGGCATGGTCATCGCCCGCCCCTCCTCCGCGCTCGCCCTCGCCGAGACCCTCGTCCACGAGTTCCAGCACAGCAAGCTCGCCGCGCTCCTGCACCTCTTCCCCCTCCTCGACGACGACCGCGAGGAGCGCTACTACGCCCCGTGGCGCCCCGACCCCCGCCATCTCACCGGCCTCCTCCACGGCGCCTACGCCTTCACGGGCGTCGCGGGCTTCTGGCGGGACCGGATGACCGTAGCGGAGAAGGATGCTGCGGGGCCGGGGGATGCCGTGGCATCGAAGGGGGACGGCGTGCCCCAAGAGCCCGCGGCTACCACCGGGTCCGGTTGTTCGGCCGATGAGGCCGGCTACCACTTCGCGCTGCGCCGCACACAGGCCCGCCTGGTCGTGCGGACCCTGCTGGCCGAGGGGCGGCTCACCCCCCAGGGCCGTGCCCTCGTCTCGGGGCTCGCCCGCACCCTGGACGGCTGGCTGCGCGAGCCCGTGCCGTCGGCCGCTCTCGCCCGCGCCCGTACGGCCGCCGCGCTGCACCGCACCGAGTGGCGGTTGCGCAATGTGGCCCCGGACCCCGGCTCCACATACCCACCGGACACCCCCCGCTACCGCCCCGACCGCACCGCCTGGCCGGACCTGCGCACCCACGCCTTCGCCACCCGCCCCACGGCCCCGCGCACCGCCGACGACCACCTGGCCGCCGGGAACCCGGCCGCCGCCCTCGTCCGGTACGCCGAGGAACTGGCCGCCGACCCGGCCGAGCCGCACGCCCTGGCGGGGTGGATCGTGGCTCGCGCGCTGCTCGACCCGGGCCGTGCCGCGCGCCGCATGCTGGCCCGCCCGGAGCTGCTCCAGCCCCTGCCCAGCGGTTGACCTGCCCGGCCGTGTCACCGGGATGAGCACAAGACGGTGCCGAAACGGCCGACCAGCGGGTGAACGCGCTCCCCGGTGGTCAGGATGGAGTCATGGGATTCCATGTCGACTCCGAGGCCGGGCGGCTCAGCCGCGTCATCCTGCACCGGCCGGATCTAGAGCTCAAAAGGCTCACCCCCAGCAACAAGGACGCTCTGCTCTTCGACGACGTGCTGTGGGTGCGCCGGGCGCGCGCCGAGCACGACGGGTTCGCCGACGTGCTGCGCGACCGAGGTGTCGCCGTCCACCTCTTCGGCGACCTGCTCACCGAGGCCCTGGCGATCCCGGCGGCCCGTGCCCTCGTCCTGGACCGGGTCTTCGACGCGAAGGAGTACGGCGTCCTGGCCACCGATCACCTCCGGGCGGCCTTCGACCCCCTCCCCGCCGCGGAGCTCGCCGAACTCCTCGTCGGTGGCATGACCAAGCGGGAGTTCCTTCAGGCGCACCCCGAGCCCATCTCCGTGCGCTTCCATGTCATGGAGCTCGACGACTTCCTTCTCGCGCCCCTGCCCAACCACCTCTTCACCCGCGACACCTCGGCCTGGATCTACGACGGCGTCTCGGTCAACGCCATGCGCTGGCCCGCCCGGCAGCGCGAGACCGTCCACTTCGAGGCGATCTACAGACACCACCCGCTCTTCCGTGACGAAACGTTCCACGTCTGGTCGGAGGGACAGGCCGACTACCCCTCGACCATCGAGGGCGGCGACGTCCTCGTGATCGGCAACGGCGCCGTCCTCATTGGCATGAGCGAGCGCACGACCCCCCAGGCCGTGGAGATGCTCGCGCACAAGCTGTTCGCCGCGGGCTCGGCACGCACGATCGTGGCCCTCGACATGCCCAAGCGGCGTGCCTTCATGCACCTCGACACGGTGATGACGATGGTCGACGGCGACACCTTCACCCAGTACGCGGGCCTCGGCATGCTCCGCTCGTACACCATCGAGCCGGGCGTCGGCGAGGAGCTGAAGGTCACCGACCATCCGCCGGAGCACATGCACCGCGCGATCGCCGCCGCCCTCGGCCTCAGCGAGATCCGGGTGCTGACCGCGACCCAGGACGTGCACGCCGCCGAGCGCGAGCAGTGGGACGACGGCTGCAACGTCCTGGCCGTCGAGCCGGGCGTCGTCGTCGCCTACGAGCGCAACGCCACCACCAACACCCATCTGCGCAAGCAGGGCATCGAGGTCATCGAGATCCCCGGCAGCGAGCTGGGGCGGGGGAGGGGTGGACCGCGGTGCATGAGCTGCCCGGTCGAGCGGGCGGCCGTATAAGCCGTATAAAAAGGGCGTCATGAAAAGGTCGACTGTATAGAAATGTCATCTGTCGTATAGAGTTCCAGTGTCCTGTTCCCGCACTTCTGGAGCGCCCCATGGCGACCGTCCCGACCGCCCTCGCCGGGCGCCCCTTCCTCAAGGAGCTCGACTTCACCGCGCAGGAGTTCCTCGGCCTGGTCGAGCTGGCCGCCGAGCTCAAGGCGGCCAAGAAGGCGGGGACCGAGACACGGCACCTGAGCGGGAAGAACATCGCGCTGATCTTCGAGAAGTCCTCCACGCGCACCCGCTGCTCCTTCGAGGTCGCCGCGGCCGACCAGGGCGCCTCGACGACGTACATCGACCCCGCCGGCTCGCACATCGGCAAGAAGGAGTCCACGAAGGACACCGCGCGCGTCCTGGGACGGCTCTACGACGCGATCGAGTTCCGCGGTGACGCGCAGGACACGGCCGAGACGCTCGCCGCGTACGCGGGGGTGCCGGTCTACAACGGCCTCACCGACGACTGGCACCCCACCCAGATGCTCGCCGACGTGCTCACGATGACCGAGCACAGCGACAAGCCGGTCCAGGAGATCGTCTTCGCCTACCTCGGCGACGCCCGCTTCAACATGGGCAACTCCTACCTGGTCACCGGTGCCCTGCTCGGCATGGACGTCCGGATCGTCGCTCCGAAGTCCTACTGGCCCGCGCAGGAGATCGTGGACCGGGCCCGCGAGCTCGCCGAGACCAGCGGCGCCCGCATCACGCTCACCGAGTCGGTGGCGGAGGGCGTCGCCGGCGCCGACTTCGTCGCCACCGACGTCTGGGTCTCCATGGGTGAGCCCAAGGAGGTCTGGGACGAGCGGATCGCCGCGCTGGCGCCGTACGCCGTGACGATGGACGTCCTGCGTGCCACCGGCAACGCGGACGTCAGGTTCCTGCACTGCCTGCCGGCCTTCCACGACCTCGGCACGAAGGTGGGCCGGGAGATATACGAGACCCACGGGCTGGAGTCCCTTGAGGTGACCGACGAGGTGTTCGAGTCCGCGCACTCGGTCGTGTTCGACGAGGCGGAGAACCGGATGCACACGATCAAGGCGGTCCTGGTGGCGACCCTGGCGTAAGTGCCCCCACCTGCTACGGCGTCCTGGAGCTCACGCGGGACGCCGTTGGTGCGGAACCGTCGGCAGGCGGAACCACACCGCTTTTCCGCCCTCGGTCGGCCGATGGCCGCAGGACTGGCTGAGCGCGCGGATCAGCAGCAGCCCGCGGCCGTGCTCCTGCCAGGGATCGGGGTCCTCGCAGTCCGGCCGGGTCAGATGCCCCGGCGGTGCCGGGTCCGGGTCGTGGACCTCGACCTGGCAGCCGGTGGGCAGCAGCTCCACGACGAGCTCTATCGGCGCGTCGCCGGCGGTGTGCTCCACCGCGTTCGCGACCAGCTCCGCGGTCAGCAGTTCCGCGGTGTCGCTGTCGGCCCCGTGCTCCAGCTCGGCCAGCGCGGTGCGCACCAGGGCGCGGGCCACGGGCACGGCCGCGGCGGAGTGCGGCAGTGCGATGCGCCACGAGGCGGAGGCGGAGGGGCGTTCGTACAAGGCGGGTCCGTTCATGAGCAGGCTGTCCTGCTTTCAACCTTATGAATGGTACGGCGCCGCCCGGCAGAGGCGTCCGACGGGCACCGCTCGGGACCTTCGGCCCCGTTGCAGGGCGGCTTACCCCTGACAACGCTCCGCCGCGCACGACTGCTCCCGCCGTTACACGGGTGTGGACGACTCGTGACGGCTGTGACGCGTCCCGGTCATGGCTATATCGCGCACTCGTGACGACAGTCACAGATGAGTGATAGCTTCGATGGTGAGAGCTCCACGAGCCCGTGCCCGCCCAGGCCCCACCCGGACGAGGAGGCCGCACCTCGTGAGTCCCTTCATCGGCTCCGCCACCCGCACGCCCCGCTGGGAGCACCTCCGCGTCGACGAGACCGACGCGGTCGTCACCGTCACCCTCGCCCGTCCGGACAAACTCAACGCGCTCACCTTCGGCGCCTACGCCGACCTGCGCGACCTCCTCGCCGAGCTGTCCCGGGAGCGGTCGGTGCGCGCCCTGGTGCTGGCGGGGGAGGGGCGCGGCTTCTGCTCCGGCGGTGACGTCGACGAGATCATCGGCGCGACCCTGTCCATGGACACCGCCCAGCTGCTCGACTTCAACCGCATGACCGGCCAGGTCGTACGGGCCATCCGGGAGTGCCCCTTCCCGGTGATCGCGGCCGTCCACGGCGTGGCCGCCGGTGCGGGGGCGGTCCTCGCCCTGGCCGCCGACTTCCGCGTCGCCGACCCCTCCGCCCGCTTCGCCTTCCTCTTCACCCGCGTCGGCCTCTCCGGCGGCGACATGGGCGCGGCCTACCTGCTGCCCCGGGTGGTCGGCCTCGGCCACGCCACCCGCCTGCTCATGCTGGGCGACCCCGTTCGCGCCCCCGAGGCCGAGCGCATCGGCCTGATCAGCGAACTCACCGACGAGGGCCGAGCCGACGAGGCCGCCCAGATCCTGGCCCGCCGCCTGGCCGAGGGCCCGGCGCTGGCGTACGCCCAGACGAAGGCGCTGCTGACGGCGGAGCTGGACATGCCGCTGGCCGCCTCCGTCGAACTGGACGCCTCCACCCAGGCCCTCCTGATGAACGGCGAGGACTACACCGAGTTCCATGCGGCGTTCACGGAAAAGCGCCCTCCCAAATGGAGCGGACGGTGACCGCCCCAACCTCAGGGGCGCGGGGAACTGCGCGACCAGCCCCCACAGGCCCGCACTCGCGCAACGAGATCAGCCACCCCCAACGCATCGCGATCATCGGCGGCGGCCCGGGAGGGCTGTACGCCGCAGCCCTGCTGAAACGCCTCCGCCCCGACCGCGAGATAACCGTCCACGAACGCAACGCCCCCGACGACACCTTCGGCTTCGGAGTGGTCCTCTCGGACGAAACCCTGGGCGGCATAGAACACGCCGACCCCTTGGTCTACGAGGCCCTCCAACAACACTTCACCCGCTGGGACGACATAGACATCGTGCACCGGGGAGCACCGCACACCTCCGGCGGCCACGGATTCGCCGCCCTGGGCAGAAAGCGCCTCCTGGAGATCCTCCACGACCGCTGCCATGCCCTGGGCGTAGACCTCCGCTTCCGCTCCGAGGCCCCGGCCGGCCTCCAAGAGACGCACGACCTCGTCATCGCGGCCGACGGAGTCAACAGCACCACCCGCGAGACCTACGCCCATGAGTTCCGCCCCCATGTGACCACCCACCACTGCCGTTACATCTGGCTCGCCGCCGACTTCCCCTTCGACGCCTTCCGCTTCGAGATCGCCGAGACCGAGCACGGCGTGATGCAACTGCACGGCTACCCGTACGCGCCCGACGCGTCGACCGTCATCATCGAGATGCACGAGGACGTCTGGCGGGCAGCGGGCTTCGAGGACCTGGACGAGACGGAGTCCGTGGAACGCTGCGCCAAGATCTTCTCGGAAGCGCTCGGCAGCCGGCCTCTCCGCTCCAACAAGTCCGCGTGGACCACCTTCCGCACGGTCGTGAACGAACACTGGTCGCACGGCAACATCGTCCTGCTCGGTGACGCCGCCCACACCGCCCACTTCTCCATCGGCTCGGGCACCAAGCTCGCGGTGGAGGACGCGCTGGCGTTGGCAGCCTGTCTGGAGGAACAGCCTTCGATCGAGCGGGCGTTGGCGGCATATGAGGAGGAACGCAAACCGGTCGTCGCCTCCACCCAGCGCGCCGCCCGAGCCAGCCTGGAGTGGTTCGAGAACATCGGCCTCCACCTCGACCAGCCGCCCCGCCAGTTCGCGTTCAACCTCCTCACCCGCAGCCGCCGCGTCACTCACGACAACCTGCGCCTGCGCGACGCCCGCTTCACCTCGGCCGTGGAGCGCGAGTTCGGCTGCCCGCCCGGTACGCCGCCCATGTTCACGCCGTTCCGGCTGCGCGGACTGACCCTGCGCAACCGGGTCGTCGTCTCACCCATGGACATGTACTCGGCCACCGACGGCCTCCCCGGCGACTTCCACCTCGTCCACCTGGGCGCGCGGGCACTCGGCGGTGCCGGGCTGGTGATGACCGAGATGGTGTGTGTGAGCGCCGAGGGGCGGATCACGCCCGGCTGCACCGGTCTCTACACCGGCCGGCAGGCCGACGCCTGGAAGCGGATCACCGACTTCGTGCACGCGCAGGCGCCGGGCACCGCGATCGGTGTGCAGCTCGGCCACAGCGGACGCAAGGGTTCGACCAGGCTGATGTGGGAGGGCATCGACGAACCCCTCCCGGACGGCAACTGGCCGCTGGTGGCCGCGTCGCCGCTCCCCTACAAGCCGTACAGCCAGACTCCGCGCGAGCTCACACGCGCCCATCTCACCGACCTGCGCGAGCAGTTCACCTCCGCCGCCCGGCGGGCCGCCCGGGCCGGCTTCGACCTGCTGGAACTGCACTGCGCCCACGGCTATCTGCTCTCCGGCTTCCTCTCCCCGCTGACCAACCATCGCACCGACGCCTACGGCGGCACGCTCGCGAACCGGCTGCGTTTCCCGCTGGAGGTCTTCGACGCCGTACGCGAGGTGTGGCCCGAGGAGAAGCCGCTGACCGTGCGGATCTCCGCCACGGACTGGGCCGAGGGCGGCACCACGGGCGAGGACGCCGTGGAGATCGCCCGCGCCTTCGCCGCCCACGGTGCCGACGCCATCGACGTGTCGACCGGGCAGGTCGTGGCCGAGGAACGGCCGGAGTTCGGGAGGTCGTACCAGACGCCGTTCGCCGACCGGATCCGCCACGAGGCGGGCGTCCCGGTCGTCGCGGTCGGCGCGATCTCCTCCTGGGACGACGTCAACTCGCTCATCCTGGCGGGCCGTACGGACCTGTGCGCGCTGGCCCGCCCCCACCTCTACGACCCGCACTGGACCCTGCACGCGGCGGCCGAGCAGGGCTACGACGGGCCGGGCGTCGTCTGGCCGGCGCCCTACCGGGCGGGCAGCCGCCGCCCGCAGACCGGCCGCACCGACGGCCCCAAGCCCCGCCTCAAGCTGGGCAGTTGAGACTCCCAAGCGCGACCCGAAGCGCGACCCGAAGCGCTCCGAACGGCCCCGAACCGCCCCGTCAGACGCCCGCGAAGGCCGCCCCCGCGTCCCGCAGCCGCGCGTGCAGGCCCTGGAACACCGCCGCCGAACGGGCCCCCGGCCAGCTCTCGGGGAGCAGCCGGGCGGGCAGGCCGGGATCGGCGTAGGGCAGATGGCGCCAGGAGTCCAGGGCGAGGAGGTAGTCGCGGTAGGCCTCCTCGGGCGGGGTGTCGGTGCGGCGCTGCCAGGCGTGCAGGACGCGCTCGTGGCGGTCGAGGAAGGCCTCGTGCTCCTTGGCGATCGCGGCCAGGTCCCACCAGCGGGCGGCCGCCTCGGCGGTGGGCGCGTAGCCGAGGTGCTCGCCGCGGAAGAAGTCGACGTACGGATCGAGCCGCAGCCGCTTCAGCGTGTGCCGGGCCTCCTCGTGCAGCCGTGCCGGAGCGAGCCACACCCCGGGGGCGGCGGTGCCGAAGCCGAGACCGGCCAGGCGGGAGCGCAGCACATGGCGTTTCTGCCGCTCCGACTCGGGCACGGAGAACACGGCCAGCACCCAGCCCTCGTCCTCCTGGGGCGGTGTGCCGTAGATGCGCCGGTCGCCGTCGTCCAGCAACTGGCGCGCGTCCGGGGAGAGTTCGTACCCGGCGGCGCCCTGTGCCGTACGGGCCGGCAGGAGCAGCCCGCGCCGTTTGAGACGGGACACCGACGAGCGTACGGAAGGGGCGTCCACGCCGACCGCGGCCAGCAGACGGATCAGCTCCGCGACGGGCACCGGGCCCGGCATGAAGCGGCCGTAGGCGCCGTAGAGCGTGACGATGAGAGACCGTGGTGCATGCTGGTCGGACACGTTGATCATCTTAGGTCGTCGGCATCACTGCTGGTCACCATTGGTGTCACGCAGTCTGAACCGCTGGAGCTTGCCGGTGGCCGTACGCGGCAGGGCGTCCAGGAGGACGACCTCGCGCGGACATTTGTAGGGCGCCAGTTCGGACTTCACGAAGGCGCGCAGCGCCTCGGTGTCCCGCCGGGCGCCCTCCTTGAGCACCGCGTATGCCACCACGACCTGTCCGCGCGCCTCGTCGGGGCGCCCCACGACCGCCGCCTCCAGGACGTCCGGATGGCGCAGCAGGGCGTCCTCGACCTCCGGACCGGCGATGTTGTACCCGGCGGAGATGATCATGTCGTCGGCGCGGGCGAGGTAGCGGAAGTAGCCGTCGGGCTCGCGGACGTAGGTGTCGCCGGTGATGTTCCAGCCGTCGCGCACGTACTCCCGCTGCCGCGGATCGGCCAGATACCGGCAGCCGACCGGGCCGCGCACGGCCAGCAGCCCGGGTTCGCCGTCGGGCACCGGCTCACCGTCGCCGTCCTGCACGCGCGCGTGCCACCCCGGTACGGCGATCCCCGTCGTCCCGGGCCGGATGTCCTCATCGGCCGCGGAGATGAAGATGTGCAGCAGCTCGGTGGCCCCGATGCCGTTGATGAGCCGGAGTCCGGTCCGCTCGTGCCACGCCCGCCAGGTCGCGGCGGGCAGGTTCTCCCCGGCGGAGACACAGCGGCGCAGCGAGGAGACGTCGTGGCCGTCGAGTTCGGCGAGCATCGCCCGGTAGGCGGTCGGCGCGGTGAACAGCACCGAGACCCGGTGCCCGGCGATCGCGGGCAGCAACTGCCCGGGACCGGCCTGTTCGAGGAGGACGGCGCTCGCGCCCGCGCGCAGCGGGAAGACCACCAGGCCGCCGAGTCCGAAGGTGAAGCCCAGGGGAGGACTGCCGGCGAAGACGTCGTCGGGGCGGGGCTGGAGCACATGGCGCGAGAAGGTGTCGGCGATCGCCAGTACATCCCGGTGGAAGTGCATGCACCCCTTCGGCCGGCCGGTGGTGCCGGAGGTGAACGCGATCAGCGCCACGTCGTCGGCGGCGGTGTCCACGGCCGGGTACGGAGTGTCGGGCGCCGGGCGGTTCAGCAGGTCGTCGGGGGCGTCACCGCCGTACGTGGTGACCCGCAGCCCGGGTATCTCGGCCTTGGCGAGGTCGTCGACGGCCCGGATGTCGCACAGGGCGTGCTCCACGCGGGCGATCTCGCAGATCGTGGCCAGCTCGTGGGGCCGCTGCTGGGCCAGCACGGTGACGGCGACCGCGCCCGCCTTCAGCACCGCCAGCCAGCAGGCCGCCAGCCAGGGCGTGGTCGGACCGCGCAACAGGACCCGGGCGCCGGGCACCACCCCGAGGTCGCCGGCGAGGAGGTGCGCGACGCGGTCGACGCGGGCGCGGAGATCGGCGTACGTCCACAGGGGGCCGGTGGGTGTGCGGAACGCCGGGCGGTCCGCGGGCTGGCCGTGCAGCAGCTCGGCGGCACAGTTCAGCCGATCGGGGTACCGCAGCTCGGGCAGGTCGAACAGGAGATCGGGCCACTGGCTCGGGGGCGGGAGGTGGTCGCGCGCAAAGGTGTCGACGTGGGCCGAGACGTTCATGGCGGTTCGCCCCCTTGCCTCGTGGGCTGCCTCGTGGGCGTCGATGGTGGGCTCGCACGAGGAGCGTATCGTGTTGGTGACGACAGTCAACGGTGCG
Organism: Streptomyces lincolnensis; assembly: GCF_001685355.1. Lineage (GTDB taxonomy): Bacteria > Actinomycetota > Actinomycetes > Streptomycetales > Streptomycetaceae > Streptomyces > Streptomyces lincolnensis. Next base: position 7,634,092 of record NZ_CP016438.1, read on the forward strand.
CGATACCGTCGTGGGGTCCAGTGGAGAGAGGGGACCGGCAATGCCCGCATTCTCGCTCGAACCCGCCCAGACCGCCTGGTGTACGGAGCTGCGCACCCTTGCCACCGACCGTCTGCGCCCGCTCGCGGAGAAGGGCGAGCCCGGGCACGTGAACCGCCCGCTGGTCGCCGAACTCGGCCGACTCGGGCTGCTGTCACGCCTGTTCACCTCGGGAGCCCTCGACCTCTGTCTGATGCGGGAGTCACTCGCGTACGCCTGTACCGAGGCCGAGACCGCCCTCGCGCTCCAGGGCCTAGGCGCCCACCCGGTCCACGCCCACGGCACCCCGGCCCAGCGCGAGCGCTGGCTGCCCCGGGTGGCGGACGGCACGGCGGTGGCCGCCTTCGCGCTGAGCGAGCCCGGGGCGGGATCGGACGCGGCGGCGCTGAAGCTGACCGCCAGTCCCGACGGGCCGTCCGGCCGGCGCCTCACCGGCGAGAAGTGCTGGATCTCCAACGCCCCCGAGGCCGACTTCTACACGGTGTTCGCCCGCACCACCCCCGGTGCCGGAGCCCGTGGCGTCACCGCGTTCCTCGTCCCGGCCGACCGTCCCGGTCTCACCGGCGCGCCCCTCGACATGCTCTCGCCGCACCCCATCGGCAGCCTCGACTTCGACGGCGTTCCCGTGACCGACGACGACGTGCTCGGCGAGGTCGACCGCGGCTTCCGGGTCGCCATGGGCACCCTCAACCTGTTCCGCCCGAGCGTCGGCGCCTTCGCCGTAGGCATGGCCCGGGCCGCCCTGGACGCCACCGTGCGGCACACCTCCCGACGGGACGCCTTCAGCGGCAAGCTGATGGACCTCCAGGCCGTCGCGCACCGCGTGGCCGAGATGGCGCTGCGCACCGAGGCGGCCCGCCTCATGGTGTACGCGGCGGCGACGGCGTACGACGAGGGCGCCCCGGACGTCCCCCAGCGCGCCGCGATGGCGAAGCTGCTCGCCACCGAGACCGCCCAGTACGTCGTCGACACGGCCGTCCAGCTCCACGGCGCCCGCGCCCTGCGCCGCGGCCACCTCCTCGAACACCTCTACCGCGAGGTCCGCGCCCCGCGCATCTACGAGGGGGCCAGCGAAGTCCAACTCGGCATCATCGCCAAGGAGTTGTACAAGGAGTTGTCCAAGGATGTCGGCACGGAGGGGGAGGCCCTGTGACCGCCGAGCGCATCAACCCACCCGAACTCTCGCCGCCCACCGGCTTCTCCCACGCGGTCGTCGCCACCGGCGGCCGGCTGGTCTTCCTGGCGGGCCAGACCGCCCTCGACACCGACGGCAAGGTGGTCGGCGCCGCTCTCCCCGAGCAGTTCGAGACGGCCCTCGGCAATCTCCTGACCGCCCTGCACGCCTCCGGCGGCACTCCCGCCGACCTCGCCCGCGTCACCGTCTACGCCACGGACATCGCCGACTACCGCACCCACGCCGCCGAACTGGGCCGTGTCTGGCGGAGGTTGGCCGGCCGGGACTACCCGGCCATGGCGGTCGTGGAAGTCGTACGCCTCTGGGACGACCGGGCGCTGGTGGAACTCGACGGCTTCGCCGTGCTGCCGTGACCCGCTGGCAGAGCGGCTAAGCCGCCATGGCGAGCCGCGCGGCGGGGGCCCGGTGCGGCGGGACGACGCGGCCGTCGGGCAGCAGCTCACCGGTGTCGTCGAAGACGATCGCGCCGTCGCAGAGCAGGTTCCAGCCCTGCTCGGGGTGGGCGGCCACGATGTGCACGGCCCGGGTGTCGTCGGTGGTTGCGGGGCACGAAGGCTGGTGGGAACACATGGCGCACCTCCACGGCGATAGGACCTCGGCGAGCCCCTCGGTCCGGGTCTCTGTGTCCTATGGCTAGACGATCCTCCCGACGAGAACTCATCGGAACAGCCTGCCGTGAAGCGTGACAACACCCGGACAACACGCGGACGGTTCCACGACCGTCGGGGTGGACTCGCCACCGATGGGGTGATGAATCCCGCCCCGGGACGCGGGCGCCGGGTACCAGTGGAGGCCCCACTCCAGGAGGTCTTCGCATGTCCATGCGCCCTGTCCTCGGTGCCGCCGCCGGTGCCGCCCTGCTCCTGCTCGCCGCCCCCGCCGGGCCCGCGGCGGCCGATCCGTACGAGACGGTCACCGTGGACCCCGTCGGCCGTATCGCCGCCGACGGCACCGTCACCCTCTCCGGCACCTACCGCTGCACCGGCGGCACGGGCCCGGTGTTCGTGAGCTCCTCCGTCGGCCAGGATTCCCCGTCCGTGCGGCACGGCATCGGCGGCACCCGCGCCCTGTGCGACGGACTGGAGCACGCCTGGGCGAACACCGGCAAGCCCTCGTCCGCACTGAAGCCCGGCGCGGCACACGTCGAGGTCACCGTCATGGAACTCAGCCCCGACGGCGGCATCCCCCTGCCCCGCTTCCACGCGGCCCAGCGACAGGACATCACGCTGACGCAGAGCTGAACGCCGTCCCAGGGATGCCGCCGGGCCGGGGAGCGCGGCGGCGTCCGGCGCTCAGCACCGGCACGGCCATGCCTGTGCCGTACCGCGGTCCGACAGCCGAAACCGGGACGCCCGGATCCGCGTCGGAGAGGCATGCTGGTGGTCGTGCACGTGGGCCGGGAGGTGCCGGGATGCGGTGGTGGGCCGGGATGTGGGCGGTCGCCGGGGCGGCCGTCCTGATGGCGTGCGGCACATCGGCGGGAGGGCTGTCGGGCGGTGCGCCGACGCGGTCCGGACCGGCCGCCGCGCCGCCTCCTTCGGCGGCGGACTGCACTGCCGCCGCCGGGCGCGCGGAGGTCCTCTTCCGTCCCGGTGACGCGGCGGCCCAGCGGCTGTGCGTGCGGCCGGGAGCCGTCGTGTCCCTCGTCCTGGAGCCCCGGGTGGACGACAAGCGGTGGACGGCCGTGCGGAGTTCGGTGCCGGCCCTCGTCCTGGTGTCCGGCTGGCGGGTGGACGCGGACGGCACGGCTCGCGCCTCGCTGCGGTGCGCGGGCACCCGGGGCGGTACGGCCGAGGTCACCGCGCGGGCGAAGGCCCCGGACGTGGCGGGCGCAGCGCGGGTCGCCTTCACGCTGCACGTGGACGTGCTGCCGCACACGACGCGGGGGTGACTCCGCAACCCGGAGCCACCCCTGTCGCGCCGCTGTCAGCCGCAGTCGCGCACCTTGACCGTGTAGATGCCGCGGCCGTGGGTGGCCGCGTACAGCGTGCTGCCGTCGGGGCTCAGCTTCAGCTGGAGCACGGCGACCGCCGGGAGGCTGCCGACGCGCTGCCAGGCCGTACGGCCCGGCGCCCGGTAGACCACGCCGAGGTCGGTGCCCACGGCGAGGCCGCCGTTAGGCGTGACGACCGCGGAGTCGGCCGGCACGTCGGGGAGGTTCTTCGAGATGTCCTCCCAGGTCGTCCCGCCGTCCTTGGACTCGAAGACGTGGCCCACGCCCGCCCCCGGCCCCTCGGTCCACTGCCGGGAGAAGCCGTTGACCGTGAGGTAGACGTGGTCGGCGTTCTTCGGGTCGACGGCGAAGCCGCTGAGGTAGCGGTTGGGCACGGTGCCGTCCGCGCCGGTGGCCGGCAGGGTGATGTCGTGCCAGCCGGTGCCGTCCGCGTTGCCGACGGAGATGCCGCGGGCGAAGCCCTGGTTGTTGCAGGGGCCGCACCAGGCCGCGTACACCTTGCCGCCCGAGGCCGCGACGGCGGTGGCGGTGCGGCCGGAGCCGAGGTCGTACACGCTCTTCCACTCCGAGCCGCTGCGGATGGCGTACCCGTGGGTCTGCACCCAGATGTGCCGGCCGCCCGCGATCCACGTCGAGGAGTTCTTCGCGTCGGCCGCGAGCGGGGCGATGAAGCGTGCCTCACTGGTCGCGTTGTCGGCCGGGGCGACGTTGTACGACGTGGCCTTGGCGGCGTCGGCGACCCAACTGCCGTCGTTGAGAGCGCAGTTCTGGGTCACCTGGATGGAGAGGTAGACGTACTCCTCGGCGATGTTGCACCCGTTGGCCGGGTCGGTGAGCGTGTCGCCGCCGTCCCCGCCGAAGTTCGACCCCATCACGTGATCGTTGCTGCGCAGGAGGGACTGGCCGTTGTCCTGGAGACCGCCGGTGACCGAGACGCCGCCGTGGTCCAGGTCCTTGCCGATGCCGACCGAGTAGTACTGGAGGGTGTCGATGGTGCCGTCGTTCAGCGAGGTCCAGTCAGTGGCGTGCCCGGAGGCGTCCTGGGAGCCGTCGACCGGGCGCTTGTAGACGCCGCCGTCGTTGCCGACGTAGACGAAGCTCTTGCCGTGGTAGGTGCCGATCGCCACGCCGTGCTGGTCGGAGTGGGTGGTCTGGTGGCAGTCACCGGTCTGCTTGGCGGGGTCGATGTTCCAGCAGGGGAAGGTGAAGTTCCAGTACGGGCCCACGGTCGACCAGGTGCTGCCGCCGTCCTTGGTCTCGTAGACCTCCTCCAGGCCCGCGTACACGTGCTCCGCGTTCGCCGGGTCGACCGTCAGGAACTGGTTGTACCAGGCCTGCACGCCCGGCATGTAGCCGCTGGTGGTCAGCGCGGAGCCGTCGGCGGCCAGGCCCTTGTAGTCGGCGATCTTCGTCCAAGGGCCGGTGGGGGAACCGGACTTGGAGACATAGATGCCCTCCAGCCCGCTGTCCGGGTTGGTGTTCAGCTGCTCCGGTGACTGGTCGACGGCGTAGTAGCGGGAGCCGTCGGCGGAGCGGGCGAAGGTGATGTTGCCGACGTCGTCCGCGTCGGCGGGCAGGTCGCCCAGACCGCTGCTGATCCGCGTCCAGGTGCCGCCCGCGCCCTTGGTGTAGAAGCCGTTGTAGTCGTCACCGCTGCGCCAGCCGACCGCCAGGACGACCTTGCGCGGGTCCTTCGGGTCGATCGCGATGTCGTTGGCGATGTTCTTGTACGGGGCGTCCGGGTCGTCGGCCTTCGAACGGCCCGGCAGATAGTCGGGGTTGGGCGCGAACTCCTGCTTCCAGGGGCCCTTCAGCGTCTTCGTGGAGTGGCTCCACACGCCTGCGCTGGTCGCCGCCCACACCTTGCCGCCGCCGAACCGCAGCTGATGGACGGTGGTGGACTCCAGTTCGTCCCCGCCGACCCGGCTGCGCGTGGAGAAGGTGCCCTGGTGCGGGTGGGACAGGACGTAGACGCCGCTGCCGAGGTAGGCGTCCGCGTTGGTCGTCGCCTCGCCGGTGCCCAGCCACAGCCGGCCGGTCCCGTCGAGCGCGAGCGCGCCGGTGGACTGCGCCGGCAGCCGGTCGCTGATCGGCTGCCAGTGTCCGCCGCCGGACCGGGACCGCCACACGCCGCCACCCGCACTGCCCGCGTACACGTACCCGTCGTCGTCGGCGGCGATCGCCGCCATCCGACCGGTGACGTTGCCGGATCCGCCGCTGGAGTTGGAGTCGATGTCCCGGTAGCGCGGGTCGTCGGAGTTGTAGGGCAGGTCGGTGACGTTGTGCCAACTGCCGCTGGTGCTCGGCAGGTTGGTCAGGTCGTTCCAAGCCGCGCCGTACGCGCCCGGCGCGACGATGCCGGGTGAGGTGCGCGCCTCGGCGTACTGGTCCGCGCCTTCGGCTATCTCGTCCGCCTCGTTGCCGTCGTCGCCGTCCTCGTCCTTGAGCTTGGGGCTCATGACGCCCACCGAGTCCGCCCGTTCGGCGGCGAGTCGGTCGAGCGTGCGGGCGCCGAAGGGGCTGTTGTTCTGGCCGGACGTGGCGCTTGCGGGTAGCGCGACGAGTGCGGCGGATGCGGTGATGGCGCAGATCGTGAGCCATCGTCTCTTGCGGGTCGGTGCTGACACAGGTCCTCCCAAACGGGCATACGTACGGCCGTCGTTGGGACCTGATCACGGGTGGGAGGAAGCGTCCCGCGCTTGGAAAGCCTTTGACCAGAACCTGTCGCTTCGTGTACGGGACATCGACAGGACGAAAGGTTGGCGGCCTGTGGCGCCGCCACTTCCCCGCCTGCCCCCGCGTGCACGGAGGTAAGGAGGGGTGTGGCGGCGCTTTCTCCGATGGCCCTCAGATGTCCCGGAAGATCTCGATCTGCGCCCCCACCGAGTTCAGCCGCTCCGCCAGATCCTCGTACCCCCGGTTGATGACGTACACGTTCCGCAGCACGGACGTGCCCTCGGCCGCCATCATCGCGAGCAGGACGACCACGGCGGGGCGCAGGGCGGGCGGGCACATCATCTCGGCGGCGCGCCAGCGGGTCGGGCCCTCGACCAGCACGCGGTGCGGGTCGAGCAACTGCAACCGCCCGCCCAGCCGGTTCAGGTCGGTCAGGTAGATGGCCCGGTTGTCGTAGACCCAGTCGTGGATGAGGGTCTTGCCGGAGGCGACGGCGGCGATGGCCGCGAAGAAGGGGACGTTGTCGATGTTCAGGCCGGGGAACGGCATGGGGTGGATCTTGTCGATCGGCGCCTCCAGCTTGGAGGGCCGGACGGTGAGGTCCACCAGGCGGGTGCGGCCGTTGTCGGCGAAGTACTCGGGCGTACGGTCGTGGTCGAGGCCCATCTCCTCCAGGACCGCCAGCTCGATCTCCAGGAACTCGATGGGCACCCGGCGGACCGTCAGCTCCGACTCGGTGACGACGGCCGCGGCCAGCAGGCTCATCGCCTCTACCGGGTCCTCGGAGGGGGAGTAGTCCACGTCGGCGTCGATGTCCGGCACGCCGTGCACGGTGAGCGTGGTGGTGCCGATGCCCTCGACCCTCACGCCGAGCGCCTCCAGGAAGAAGCACAGGTCCTGCACCATGTAGTTGGAGGAGGCGTTGCGGATGACGGTGACACCGTCGTGCCGGGCGGCGGCCAGCAGCGCGTTCTCGGTGACCGTGTCCCCGCGCTCGGTCAGGACGATCGGGCGGTCCGGGCGGACGGAGCGGTCGACGACGGCGTGGTACTGCCCCTCCGTCGCGGCGATGTCCAGCCCGAACCGGCGCAGCGCGATCATGTGCGGCTCGATGGTCCGGGTCCCGAGGTCGCAGCCACCGGCGTAGGGCAGCTTGAAGCGGTCCATGTCGTGCAGCAGCGGACCGAGGAACATGATGATCGAGCGGGTGCGGACGGCGGCCTCGGCGTCGATCGTCGCCATGTTCAGCTCGGCCGGCGGCACGATCTCCAGGTCGACGCCCTCGTTGATCCAGCGGGTGCGCACGCCGATGGAGTTCAGCACCTCCAGAAGGCGGTAGACCTCCTCGATCCGGGCGACCCGGCGCAGCACCGTGCGCCCCCGGTTGAGCAGGGAGGCGCACAGCAGCGCCACGCACGCGTTCTTGCTCGTCTTGACGTCGATCGCGCCGGAGAGCCGACGACCGCCGACCACACGCAGGTGCATCGGGCCCGCGTAGCCCAGCGAGACGATTTCGCTGTCCAGCGCTTCGCCGATGCGAGCGATCATCTCAAGGCTGATGTTCTGGTTGCCGCGCTCGATGCGATTGACGGCGCTCTGGCTGGTGCCGAGCGCCTCGGCGAGCTGGGTCTGTGTCCAGCCCCGGTGCTGCCGGGCGTCACGGATGAGCTTGCCGATGCGTACGAGGTAGTCGTCTGCCATGAGGTTGAGGCTATCTCAGATATGAGATGGCACATCCCGAGGGGGTCCATTCGGGTGACAGACCTGAAAGCCCGTCAGCGCCGCTTGGCGGTACGGGTCCGGCGCCATCCGAAAGGTCCGGGCAAATCCACTGATGTCGTACGACGTCCTGTGCTGCTGCTGGTGTGTCGCGGCCCGTGGCGTCCGCCACCGGTGGTGATGGACCAGGAGCGCCGGTTGATGTTCAGGCGCACGCCGGGCAGGATCCGGAAACTCTTGCGGAATGTGAGGGGCATGTGGGCCTCCTTCCAGATGCGGTCAGGTGTTCCCAACTCCCTTCGGATACCCCGACTTGGCGAACTGATGGCCGAATGCCACGGCCTCGTCGGCTCTTGACCCTGCCCGTCTTGACCCTGCCCGAGGGGGAGGGTCGACGGTGGCCGCATGGAGATGGATGACGACGCCCTGCTGGCTGAACAGCTGGCCTACTACCGGGCCGGCGCGGCCGAATACGACCGGCCCTACACGCGGCACCAGGAGTTGCGCGACCTGCTCGCCACCGTCGACGACCTCCCCATCGCCGGTGACGTGCTGGAACTGGCCTGCGGTACGGGCCAGTGGACCCCGCGGCTCGCCGCGCGGGCGCGGTCGGTCACGGCCGTCGACGCGGCGCCCGAAACGCTGGCCCTGGCCCGGGCGCGCACCGCGTCCCCCGCCGTCCGGTTCGTCCGGGCCGACCTGTTCGCGTGGCGGCCGCCCCGGCGCTACGACACGGTCTTCTTCGCCTTCTGGCTCTCCCACGTCCCACCGGCCCGGCTGCCCGCCTTCTGGAACACCGTCGCCGCCGCGCTCGCCCCGGGTGGCAGGGCGGTCTTCGTCGACGACGGCCCCGCCGCCGCGGCGGACGAGGAACTCCTCGCGCGGCACCCGGTCCCGACGGTCCTGCGCCGCCTCGACGACGGCAGCCGCCACCGCGTCGTGAAGGTCCTCCACGACCCCCGGACCCTCACCCGCGACCTCACGGCCCAGGGCTGGTCGGTCCGCATCCGCCCCCTGGCGAACACCTTCACCGGCATCGCGGAGCCGCCGGCCGCCACCGTCTGAAAAGCCGTTCGCCCCCGCGGGCGGCCCCTTCTAGCCTGCGCTGCATGAAGGTACTCGTGATCGGTGCGACGGGAACGATCGGCAGAGCGGTCGTGGAGGAACTGGAAGCGGCACACGAGGTGGTGAAGGTCTCCCGCGGCGGATCGCCGCGGGCCGACCTGGAGGACCCGTCCTCCCTGGACGCGCTCTTCGACGAGGTGCCCGACCTGGACGCGGTCGTGTGCTGCGCGGCGAGCGGCCCCCTGGTGGACCTGGCGGAGGTGACGGACGACACGTTCGCCGCCGGAGTCCGCGCCAAGCTGCTCGGTCAGGTCGCGCTGGCCCGGCGGGCGGTGCGGCGGCTGCGGGACGGCGGGTCGGTCACGCTGACCGGGGGGACGTTCGCCGAACCCCTCCCGGGCGGCTCGCTCGGCGCCCTGGTCAACAGCGGCCTGGAGGGATTCGTCACCAACGCCGCCGCGGAACTGCCACGAGGTCTGCGCATCAACCTCGTCAGCCCCGGCTGGATCAAGGAGACCCTGGAGGGTCTGGGTACGGACGGTACGGCCGGCACGCCCGCCGCCGAGGTCGCCCGGGTTTACGTCTCCCTCGTGGAGGGAGCCGTGACGGGCCGGGTCGTCCGCGCGTGACCGGGAGGCCGGGCATGACCAACCCGGCCTCATGTACTAGAGTTATCTCGACATCGAGATATCTGCCGAGGCGTACCGCAGCCGCACGCTCGCTGGGTCTGGCAGTAAGGCATGCCTAACTTAGCCTTACCTTAGCGGATCGGCCAAGACGGCGTGGCGGCAGGATGCGGTGGTAAGCGCACAAAACTGAAGGAGACTGTCGTGTCGGCGAACAGCTTCGACGCCCGCGCCACGCTGAGCGTGGGCGACGAGTCGTACGAGATCTTCCGGCTGGACAAGGTGGAGGGCTCGGCCCGCCTGCCGTACAGCCTCAAGGTTCTGCTGGAGAACCTGCTCCGTACCGAGGACGGCGCGAACATCACCGCCGACCACATCCGCGCCCTCGGCGGCTGGGACTCCCAGGCCCAGCCGTCGCAGGAGATCCAGTTCACGCCCGCCCGCGTGATCATGCAGGACTTCACCGGCGTGCCCTGTGTCGTCGACCTCGCCACCATGCGTGAGGCCGTCAAGGAGCTCGGCGGCGACCCGGCGAAGGTCAACCCGCTCTCCCCGGCCGAGCTGGTCATCGACCACTCCGTCATCGCCGACAAGTTCGGCACCAACGAGGCCTTCGCGCAGAACGTCGAGCTGGAGTACGGCCGCAACCGCGAGCGCTACCAGTTCCTGCGCTGGGGCCAGACCGCCTTCGACGACTTCAAGGTCGTCCCGCCCGGCACCGGCATCGTCCACCAGGTGAACATCGAGCACCTGGCGCGCACGGTCATGGTCCGCAACGGCCAGGCCTACCCCGACACCCTCGTCGGCACCGACTCGCACACCACCATGGTCAACGGCCTCGGTGTGCTGGGCTGGGGCGTCGGCGGCATCGAGGCCGAGGCCGCGATGCTCGGCCAGCCGGTCTCCATGCTCATCCCGCGCGTCGTCGGCTTCAAGCTGACCGGTGAGCTCACCCCCGGCACCACCGCCACCGACCTCGTGCTGACCATCACCGAGATGCTCCGCAAGCACGGAGTCGTCGGCAAGTTCGTCGAGTTCTACGGCGAGGGCGTGTCCGCCACCTCCCTCGCCAACCGCGCCACCATCGGCAACATGTCGCCGGAGTTCGGCTCGACCGCCGCGATCTTCCCGATCGACGGCGAGACCATCAAGTACCTGAAGCTCACCGGCCGCTCCGAGCAGCAGCTCGCGCTCGTCGAGGCGTACGCCAAGGAGCAGGGCCTCTGGCTGGACCCGAAGGCCGAGCCGGACTTCTCCGAGAAGCTGGAGCTCGACCTCTCCACGGTCGTCCCCTCCATCGCCGGCCCGAAGCGCCCGCAGGACCGCATCGTCCTCGCGAACGCCGCCGAGCAGTTCAAGACGGACGTACGCAACTACGTCGACTCCGTGGACGAGTCCGGCAAGGAGTCCTTCCCGGCCTCCGACGCCCCGGCCGTCGCCCCGAACGGCGCCCCGTCCAACCCGGTCACCGTGACCGCCCCCGACGGCTCGACGTACGAGATCGACCACGGTGCGGTGACGGTCGCGGCCATCACCTCCTGTACCAACACCTCCAACCCGTACGTCATGGTCGCCGCCGCGCTCGTCGCGAAGAAGGCCGTGGAGAAGGGCCTGACCCGCAAGCCGTGGGTCAAGACCACCCTCGCCCCGGGTTCGAAGGTCGTCACCGACTACTTCGACAAGGCCGGTCTGACGCCGTACCTCGACAAGGTCGGCTTCAACCTGGTCGGTTACGGCTGCACCACCTGCATCGGCAACTCCGGCCCGCTGCCGGAGGAGGTCTCCCAGGCCGTCAACGACCACGACCTCGCGGTCACCTCGGTCCTCTCCGGCAACCGGAACTTCGAGGGCCGGATCAACCCCGACGTCAAGATGAACTACCTGGCCTCCCCGCCGCTGGTCGTCGCGTACGCCCTCGCGGGCTCCATGAAGGTGGACATCACGCGGGACGCCCTGGGCGCCGACCAGGACGGGAACCCGGTCTTCCTGAAGGACATCTGGCCCTCCGAGGCCGAGGTCAACGACGTCGTGGCCAACGCCATCGGCGAGGACATGTTCAACAAGTCCTACCAGGACGTCTTCGCGGGCGACGCCCAGTGGCAGGCGCTCCCGATCCCGACCGGCAACACCTTCGAGTGGGACGCGGAGTCGACGTACGTCCGCAAGCCCCCGTACTTCGAGGGCATGACGATGGAGACCACCCCGGTCTCCGACATCACCGGCGCCCGTGTCCTGGCCAAGCTGGGCGACTCGGTGACGACGGACCACATCTCGCCCGCCGGTGCCATCAAGGCCGACACCCCGGCCGGCAAGTACCTCACCGAGCACGGTGTGGAGCGTCGTGACTTCAACTCCTACGGCTCGCGCCGAGGCAACCACGAGGTCATGATCCGCGGCACGTTCGCCAACATCCGCCTGCGCAACCAGATCGCGCCGGGCACCGAGGGCGGCTACACCCGCGACTTCACCCAGGACGGCGGTCCGGTGTCGTTCATCTACGACGCCTCCCGCAACTACATCGAGCAGGGCACCCCGCTGGCCATCCTGGCCGGCAAGGAGTACGGCTCCGGCTCGTCCCGCGACTGGGCCGCCAAGGGCACCGCGCTCCTCGGCGTCAAGGCCGTCATCGCCGAGTCGTACGAGCGCATCCACCGCTCGAACCTCATCGGCATGGGCGTGCTCCCGCTCCAGTTCCCGGAGGGCCAGTCCGCCGCGACCCTCGGTCTGACCGGCGAGGAGACCTTCTCCTTCACCGGCGTCGAGGAGCTCAACAACGGCACCACGCCGCGCACGGTCAAGGTCACCACCGACACGGGCGTCGAGTTCGACGCGGTCGTCCGCATCGACACCCCCGGTGAGGCCGACTACTACCGCAACGGCGGCATCATGCAGTACGTGCTGCGCAGCCTGATCCGCAAGTAGGCGGCGGCGCACGGCAGTCGAGGGTCGCATCCCCGGAAACGGGGGTGCGGCCCTCCGCCGTGTCCGCAGGGGCGGGGGAGACGGATGTTCCCCGTATCCGCGCAGGTCATCGCCAGGCCTCAGGCGGAACACAGGCGTCCCTCAGGCGGCCGGGACACGATCGGTGCATGACCGCCACCGAGGGGTTCCGACAGCGCCACGCGCGCGTGCCCGCCACGGACGACGGGCCGACGCCCCCGGCCCGCGGCCGTATCCCGCACGCCGTCGCGCCCCGCCCCCGGCGGAAGGGCCCCCGGCCGTCCGTCCGGATGCCGGGACGGACGCCGACGGTCCGCACCGTGCAGCGCCACGCGCGCGTGCCCGCCGCGGACGACGGGCCGACGGCCACCGAGGTGGTGTCGGTCGCCGTGACCGGAGCGGGCCGCAGGTCCGGTCCGGCCGTCGACGGGCACACCGACGGACACGCCGCGCCGCCCCCGGCCCGCGGCCACCTCCCGCACGCCGTCGCGCCCCGCCCCCGGCGGAAGGGCCCCCGGCCGCCCGTCCTGATGCCGGGACGGATGCCGACGGTCCGCACCGTGCAGCGCCACGCGCGAGTGCCCGCCGCGGACGACGGGCCGACGGCCACCGAGGTGGTGTCGGTCGCCGTGACCGGAGCGGGCCGCAGGTCCGGTCCGGCCGTCGACGGGCACACCGACGGACACGCCGCGCCGCCCCCGGCCCGCGGCCACCTCCCGCACGCCATCGCGCCCCGCCCCCGGCGGAAGGGCCCCCGGCCGTCCGTCCTGATGCCGGGACGGATGCCGACGGTCCGCACCGTGCGCGGTCCCGGCCACGCCATCAGGCCGACGGAGGCAGCGAGATGAGCACCGACCAGGCCGACGGAGGCCGCGCGACGAGCGCCGTCCCGCGCCGCCGACAAACCCTCCGCGCCCGGTCCCTGCACACCCGCCTGCTCCTCCTCGTAGGCATCACCCTCCTCGTCGTGTGCTCGGCCACGGCCGGCACCACCGCCTTCGTCCAGCGCGCCTATCTGATGGGCCACCTCGACGACCGCGTCACCCAGGCCGTCGACCGCGGCGCGGGAGAGGCGGGCCGCCATCCGGACGAGGAGGACGACCTGTCCTTCTTCACCGGGAACGGCCACCCGGCCGGCATGATCGCCGCCCGGCTCGACACCGACGGCGGCATCCTCGCCGCGGCGGTCGTCGGCCAGGACACCCCGCCCCGGTCCCTCACCACCGCCCAGAGCGCCGCCCTGGCGGGTATCGCCACCGACGGCTCCCGGCACACCCGGACCGTCCCCGGCCTCGGCACCTACCGGGTCGCCGCGGTCGACAGCGACGGGTCCCGCGTCCTGGCCGGGTTGCCGATGGACGACGTCCAGCACCTGATCAGCACCCTGGTGGCGGTCGAGGCGGCCGTCGCCGGTGCCGGGCTCGCCCTCGCGTGCTGTGTCTGCGCCGTGGTCGTACGACGGCAACTGCGGCCCCTGGGCCGGGTCACCGCCACCGCGGCCGAGGTCACCCGCGCCCCGCCGCTCCGGGGCGAGGCCACCGGCCTCACCCGGGTCCCCGAGCGCGACACGGTCCCCGGCAGCGAGGCGGGGCAGATCGGCGCCGCCCTCAACCGCCTGATCGACCAGGTCGAGTCCTCGCACGCCGAACGCCGGCGCGGCGAGGAACGCATGCGCCGCTTCCTGGCCGACGCCAGCCATGAACTGCGTACGCCTCTCACGTCCATCGCCGGATACGCGGAACTGATGACCCGAAGCCAGGTGAGTACCGGCCGCGTCGAACCGGCACTCGCCTGGCGCCGGGTCCTGGCCGAGTCGGCGCGCATGACCGGGCTGGTCGAGGACCTGCTCCTGCTGGCCCGGCTCGACGAGGGCCGGCCGCTCCACCGCGCCGAGGTCGACCTGGCGGCGCTGGTCGCGGAGGCGGTGTGGGAGGCGCGGGCCGCGGGCGACGGCCGTCACTGGCAGCTCGACCTGCGCCTCGACGCCCCCGCGTCGGTCGTCGGCGACGCGGACCGGCTCCACCAGGTGGTGGCCGGCCTGCTGGCCAACGCGCGTACGCACACCCCGGCCGGCACGACGGTGACGGCGACCGTCGAGGCCACCGGCACCCGCTGTGTCGTCCGGGTCCGCGACGACGGCCCCGGCATCCCGCAGGCTCTCCTGCCCACCGTCTTCGAACGCTTCACCCGCGCCGACACCTCCCGCTCCCGCGCCGACGCCACGTCCGGCGGCACCGGCCTCGGCCTCGCCGTCGCCGCGGCGATCACCGCGGCCCACGGCGGCCGTATCGACGTCTCCAGCGTCCCCGGCCGCACCGAGTTCACCGTCGCGCTGCCGCCGGCCGGCGGGACGGCGGAGCCGGAGCGGCCGGCGCGGCGGACGAGCCCCGCGCGGGTGTGAGGCCGCGCCGCGCTCGTCAGACGGCCCTCCTCACCTCCAGGGACAGGTCGTTGTCGACGGTGAAGTAGGGCCGCAGACAGGCCCCGTCGACCGTCACCGCCGGATACACGAACACCTCCTTGCGGTCCGCCACGTCGTCCAGGAGACGGGCGAGCCGGACGAGGGGCGCGTCGGGCGAGGGCTGGACGAAAATGTCCCACACGCCGTGGCGGGCGGCGGCCAGCGCGTCGTGGTCGACGGTGAAGAAGAACCCGTGGCCGTCGTCCGAGGCCAGGGGCTTCAGGTCGCGCACGGTGCCGCCCCCGCCGCGCAGCCGCAGACGGACGGTGGCCCCCGCCGCCAGGGAGTCACCGTGCAGCCGGGCCCCGACCGTGGTCGACCCGTCGCTCACGTCCACGCGCTCGACCTCCGCGTGGGCGGGGCGCAGCCAGGCGCGAATCGCGAAGTACCCGTCCACGGTGGCGTAGGGGATCCGGACGGCGAGCGGTGTCCGCCGGTCCCGGAGGTGCCCGTCGACCAGCGCCCGCAGGTCACGCAGGCCCGGCCGCAGCCGCTGCCGCTCGGATCCCGCACCCAGCAGGTACACGTCCCACCGGCCCTCCGCGAGGACGGTCTCCGGGTCCAGCGCGGCGTACAGCCGGCCGTCGTCGCCGGGTTCCAGGGCGAGGGTGTGCAGGACCTTCTCCGGCTCCCCCTTCTTCGGCCGCAGCCGCAGCACCAGCCGCTGCCCTTCGGCCGCCTGCGCCGACTCGGCCGGCAGATCGAAGAGGATCCGCCCGCTGCCGTCGGCCACACAGCCCAGCCGTGCCGTCACCGCCGTCGCCGTACTCATCGTCGCCCCTTCCGTACGACGCGCAGCGCGCCGCTCGCCACCGTGTACGCCGCGTCCCGGGCGGCGAACCCCTGGCCGGCCAGGACGCGCCGCACACCGGGGCGGTCCCCCGCGGCCCGTCGCCCCGCCTCGCGTGCCGCGAACGCCTCGGCGAACAGGCGCTCGGCCTGCTCGACCACCGGCCCGGGCGCGTACCGCTGGGCGTTCTTCAGCGCCGCACGGCCCGTCCGGCGGCGCAGCTCGTCGTCGCGGACCAGTTCCAGCAGGGCCGCGGCCAGCGCGTCACGGTCGTCGACCGGCACCAGTCGGCCGTCGACGCCGTCCTGGATGATCTCGCGGGGCCCGTGGGGGCAGTCGGTGCTCACCACGGGCAGGCCGCAGCGCATCGCCTCGACGATGGTCATGCCGAACGGCTCGAAGTTGGAGGCCGCCGCACCGATCGAGCCCTTGACCCACTCCGCCTCCATGGGAGCCGCCGCCCCCATCAGGAAGACGTTGTTCCACAGCCCCAGTTCGGCCGTCAGAGCGCGCAGCCGGTCGTGCTCCTCGCCCTTGCCGTAGATGCGCAGCCGCCAGTCCGGATGCTCGGCGGCGACCAGAGCGAACGCCTCGATGAGCAGGTCGTACCGCTTGACCGGCACCAGCCGGCCGGCCGCGACGACCACCTTCGCGTCACCGTCCGAGGGCGGCAGTACGGGATCCGGGACGCTGTTCGGAAGAGCTTCCACGCGTACGCCGGGCAGCCGCATCTTGCGCCGGTAGGCGGCGGCGTCCGCCTCGGTCACCGTCGTGAGCGCGTCCAGCCGGCGGTAGGCCCGGCGCAGCGCGTGGCGCAGCCGCGGCGAGTGGTTGTCGAGGGTGAGGTGCTCCTGGCCCACGCGCAGGACATGCTTCGGGGCCTGGTAGGCGAGATGGACGTTGAGCCCCGGCCGGGTGCCGATCACCACGTCGGCGTCGAGCGCGGCGAGGCACTCGCCTATGCGCTCGTCGGTCAGCTCGCTGTACTGCCCGTAGCGGTACTCGGCCCGCGGGAACACCCGCGCCGGTCTCAGATGTAAGGGGTGCTCCTTCTCCTGGCGCAGATCCACCAGCGGCCGCAGCGACACCCGCGGGTCCAGCGTGAAGTTCGGGAGCTCCCGGTGCCGCAGGACGGAGACGATCTCCACCTCGTGCCGTTCGGCCAGTGCCTGGGCCAGGTTGAAGGTGGTGGTGATGGTGCCTCCAATCCCATAAGCGTTATGAATAAGGAAAGAGATCTTCATGGTGGTCCAGACAACACCAACTCCCCCGAGGGTTGCGGCCTGTTACCACTTCGTAGTGCGTCCGGTCCAGATCGCGGAGGGGCAACGGTGTGTCGCGCCCCGGCGGACACCGGGTGTCGGGAAGGTAACGACCGCAACCTTCCACCCCACCCGACCGCTCTCCCTCACCATGCGCACGATCACGAACGGCGCCCGGACGCTCGCCCTGCAACTGCTCCGGTTCGCCCTGGTGCAGGCCCGCTGCTGCGCGTTCGCGGTGGCGCTGATGGGTGGCATGGCCGTCTCCAGGCTCCTCCCGCCCCTGCCGGTGGCACGCTACGACCTGCTGCTCGCGTACGGCGTCCTGCTCACCGGCGTGGGCTTCCTGCTGGGGTGGGAGACCCGGCGGGAGGTCGCGGTGGTGGCCGTCTGCCATGTCCTGGGGCTCGCCTTCGAGCTGGTGAAGGTCCAGGTGGGTTCCTGGAGCTACCCCGAACCCGGCCTGGCCAAGATCGCCGGTGTGCCGCTGTACGGCGGCTTCATGTACGCCGCCGTCGGCAGCTACGTCTGCCGTTCCTGGCGGCTGATGGACCTCTCGCTCACCGGCTACCGCGCCCGCGCCACCGCCGTCCTGGCCGTCGGCCTGTACGTCAACTTCCTGAGCCACCACTGGCTCCCCGACCTGCGATGGCCGCTCGGCGTCCTGCTCCTGGCCGCCACCTGCGGCACCTGGGTCCACTACACCGTCGGCCCCCGCCGCCACCGCATGCCCCTCGCCCTCGCCTTCGTCCTCATCGGCTTCTTCCTCTGGCTCGCCGAGAACATCGCCACCTACTTCGGCGCCTGGACCTACCCCACCCAACTCCACGGCTGGCAACCGGTCCCGGTGACCAAGTGGATCTCCTGGGCCCTGCTGATCAGCGTCACCTTCGTCATCTGCGGGACGCGCCGGCACACCGCCGCGCGGAGGGACCGGCCGCTTTCCACGCGGGACGCCGGCACCGGCCCGCCGCCGGTGCCGGAGGAGTCGGTGCCGGAGGAGCCGGTGCGGGGCTGACACGTCACGCCGCGGGCTCGCCCCCACGGTCCACGCGCGTCCGCAGCCGCCCGACCAGGGCCCCTGTGCGCCAGCCGTTTACAAGTACGCCACCGAGCGCTAGCTTCCCCCACAGGTGGGGTGGGAGCGCTCCCACATGGCGGACCGGAACCTGCCCCGTGGGTCGCCCCCACCCCCCGCCCTCCGCACCCGCGCATTCCCACGGCCCGTACCTCAAGGAACGGACTGACCTGTCATGATCATGACAAGAACAACAGCCGATTCCCCCCGCCGATTGGTCCCCGCGACCCGCGCCCGGGCTCTCTTCCTCGTTCTCGTCTCCCTGCTCGCGACGATCCCGGCCCTGAGTCTGGTCGTCACGGCGGGCGGTGAGGCGGAGGCCCACGGCACCCCGATGAAGCCCGCCAGCCGTACCTTCCTGTGCTGGCAGGACGGGCTGACCGACACCGGCGAGATCAAGCCGGTCAACCCGGCCTGCAAGAACGCGCAGGCGGTCAGCGGCACCACGCCGTTCTACAACTGGTTCTCGGTGCTCCGCTCGGACGGCGCCGGCCGCACCCGCGGCTTCGTGCCGGACGGTGAGCTGTGCAGTGGCGGCAACACCAACTTCACGGGCTTCAACGCCCCGCGCGGCGACTGGCCGCTCACCCACCTCACCTCGGGCGCGACGGTCGACTTCTCCTACAACGCCTGGGCCGCGCACCCGGGTTGGTTCTACGTCTACATCACCAAGGACGGCTTCGACCCGACCAAGACGCTCACCTGGAACGACATCGAGGACCGGCCGTTCCTGAGCGTCGACCACCCGCCGCTCAACGGCAGCCCGGGCACGGTCGAGGCCGACTACTCCTGGAACGGGCAGCTCCCGGCCGACAAGTCGGGCCGCCACATCATCTACATGGTCTGGCAGCGCTCGGACAGCGCGGAGACCTTCTACTCCTGCTCCGACGTGGTCTTCGACGGCGGCAACGGCGAGGTCACCGGCATCCACGACCCGGGCAACCCGACCGAGCCGGTGCCGGGCACCTGCACGGCCACGCGCAAGACCACCGGCACGTGGAACGGCGGCTACCAGTCCGAGGTGACCGTCACCAACTCCGGCAACGTCCCGATGCTCGGCTGGATGGTCGACTGGACGCTGCCGGGCGGCCAGAAGGTCGAGAGTCTGTGGAGCGGCAGCGCCACCTACACCGGCCAGGACGTGATGGTCCACAACGCCGGCTGGAACGGCTCACTGGCTCCGGGGAGGAGTACGACGTTCGGGTACGTCGTCTCGGGCTCCGGCGGTGAGACGGCGACGACCCTGCCCTGCCGGGTCGGCTGATCGTCGCCGACACGCACCCTCGAACCGCCGCTCTGGGCGGACCCGGTGGGGGATGCCACCGGGTCCGCGAGCCGGCCGGGCGAGGGGGGAGTGCGTCCGGCCGGAGGGGGTTGACCTGGAAAGGAAGTGTTCGACAACGTTGTCCGAACGCCCTCCTCCGACTCTACCGCCTCGACGGAGACCAAGGTCAAACCACACCCGGCAGCCAGTCGAGCTGGCGGCGCACATGCACCGCGTCGCCGCCCTCGTGGCCGTTGTACGGATAGGCGTGGATCTCCTTGCGGGGCGGCGCGTCCTGGGGCCGCCGCCCGTCCTGGGCCGGTGCGTTCTGGGCCCGTGCGCCACTGGTCCGCGCACCGTGGGGCAGTGAACCGTGGGGCCGTGAACCGCCCAGCTCGCCGTACCGGTTGAAGGCGGCGTACGCACCGCTCGGCGGGCACACCGTGTCGCGCAGGCCGACCCCGAAGTGGGCCGAGGCCCGGGCGCGGCGGGCGAAGGAGATGCCCTCCAGGTACGCGAGGGTGCGGTAGGCCGCCTCCTCCGCTCCCCGGTGGACCGAGAGATAGGCGGTGATCTCGCCGTACGGGGCCGCGTCGGTGAGGTCGAGCGCGCGCCGGATCCCGCACAGGAAGGGGGCGGTGACCAGCACCGCCGCCAGGTCCGGTACCAGTCCCGCGACGGCCAGGGCGAGGCCGCCGCCCTGGCTGTTGCCCACGGCCACCGTCCGGCCCGCGTCCACGCCGGGCAGCGCGCGCACGGCGGTCACCGCGCGGACCGCGTCCGTGATCAGACGGCGGTAGTGGTGGTCCTGGGGTGCGAGCAGCCCTCGTACCGCCGGGCCGGGACCGCCCGGGGCGGCCGCGTGCGGGTCCGGGGTGTCGCCTCCGCAGCCGTACTGGTCCCCCTGGCCCCGGTTGTCCATGAGCAGATGCGCGTACCCGGCGTTCACCCAGGTCAGCCGCTCGTGCGGAAGGCCGCGCCCGCGGCCGTACCCGGCGTACTCGACGACGGCCGGGAGGGGCTCGCGCACCCCGGCGGGCCGGCTGTACCAGGCGCGGACCGGGTCGCCGGCGAATCCGCGGAAGGTCACGTCCCAACTCTCGGTGAGCCGCAGGCCGTTCGGCACCGGACGTACCGAGACGAGAGGATCCGCCTGACCTGCCTCCTTCAGCGTGCTCAGCCAGAACTCGTCGAAATCGGCGGGCTCTTCGAGTTCCGCCCGATAGTGCTCCAGTTCGTTCGGCGGCAGGTCGAAGGCGGGCACGGGACACCTCGCAGGAGTCGGAGGGCAAAGGGAAACTTGCGGAGACAGTGGCACCGGATCCTCGGGTTCTACCCCGCTCCGAGGCGACTCCAACTCCCCGGATATGCGGCGGCAGACCGCTGCTCAACCCATTGACAGCGCTTTCTGAGTGCCCTTAAGTTGCCGCGCAGTTACCGGTAGAAGCTCGAAAGTTTCGGTTCCACGTCTCCGTCATGGGAGGACCGAGCAATGAGCACCACCACCAAGTCGGCCTCTCCGCCCGGACTCCAGAAGCCACCCGGAGCCGATCCGCCCCCACCGCCGACCTCCCGTACCGGCTGGCGCCGCGCACTGCGCCGGGACTGGCAGCTGTACTCGCTGGCGGTTCTGCCGCTGCTGTTCTTCCTGGTCTTCCGCTATCTGCCGATGATCGGCAACGTGATCGCCTTCCGGCGCTTCGAGCCCGGCGGTTCGATCTTCGGCGAGCAGTGGGTGGGCCTGCGCTATGTCGAGATGTTCCTCAGCGACCCGACCTTCTGGCAGGTGTTCCGCAACACCCTGTGGCTGGGCGGGCTCACCCTCGTCTTCTGCTTCCCGATCCCGATCGTGCTGGCGCTGCTGCTGAACGAGGTGCGCCGGCGCTCCCTGAAGCGGTTCGTGCAGTCGGTGTCGTACCTCCCGCACTTCCTGTCGATCGTCATCGTCGCGGGCATCACCATGCAGATGCTCGCCACGGAGGGCCCGGTCAACCTCGTGCTCGGCTGGTTCGGCCACGACCCGATCCGGTTCATCCAGGAACCCGAGTGGTTCCGCACGATCTACGTCGGCTCGGAGATCTGGCAGACCGCGGGCTGGGGCACGATCCTCTACCTCGCCGCGCTCACCACGATCGACGAGGACCTGTACGAGGCCGCGCGCATCGACGGGGCCAACCGCTGGCAGCAGACCTGGCACGTCACCCTGCCCGGCATCCGCCCCACCATGATCACGCTGCTGATCCTCAACGTCGGCACCTTCCTCGCCGTCGGCTTCGAGAAGGTCCTGCTGCTGTACAACCCGCTGACCTACCAGACCTCCGACGTGATCTCCACATACGTCTACCGGACCGGTGTCGAGTCCAACAGCTTCAGCTACGCCGCCGCCATCGGCCTGTTCGAGGCGGTCATCGGCCTGGTCCTGATCACGTCCGCCAACACGCTCTCGCGCCGCACAGTGGGGACCAGCCTGTGGTGAAGCCGAGCCCTTCCTACCGCGTCTTCCAGGGCGTCAACGGGGTGATCCTCACCCTCGTCGTGATCGTGACCCTGTACCCCTTCGTCAACATCGTCGCGCGGTCCTTCAGCGGGGAACGCCAGATCCGGGCCGGTGAAGTGACCCTGTGGCCCAAGGGGTTCAACCTCACCACGTACAAGATCGTGTTCCAGGACGCGATGTTCTGGCGCAACTACGGCAACACCGTGCTCTACACGGTCGTATCGACGGCCGTGGCCATGCTTCTGACGACCTGTTACGCCTACGTCCTGTCGAAGAGGCACCTCAAGGGGCGCACCGCGCTGATCGGCATCGCCGTGTTCACGATGTTCTTCACCGGCGGTCTGATCCCCAACTACGTCCTGATCACCACGTTCGGCCTGAAGAACAGCGTCTGGGCCATCGCGCTGCCCAACGCGATCAGTGTCTTCAACCTGCTGGTGATGAAGGCCTTCTTCGAGAGCCTGCCCACCGAGTTGGAGGAGGCCGCGCAGATCGACGGACTGAGCACCTACGGCATCCTGCTCAGGATCGTGCTGCCGCTGTCCAAGGCGGTCGTCGCGACCATGGTGCTCTTCTACACGGTGTCCTACTGGAACTCCTGGTTCAGCGCGTTCCTCTACATGGACCGCACCGACCTGATGCCCGTCACCGTCTACCTGCGCAACATCATCGCCGGCGCCACCACCGGCGGCAACGCCGGAGCCACCGACGCCCAGCTCAGCCAGGTCGGCGCGAGCATCCAGGCGGTCACCATCGTGCTCACCGCGCTGCCGATCCTCTGCGTGTACCCGTTCGTCCAGCGCTATTTCGTCTCGGGCGTGATGCTCGGCGCGGTCAAGGGCTGACGGCCCGCCCCTTCCCCTACGGAACAAAGGAGTGTCCGTGAAGAACTCAGGAGAGCTGTCGCGCCGTCAGATCCTGGCCGCGGCCGGCTTCATAGGCCTCGCCACCCTCACCGGCTGCGGCAGCGGTGACGACGGCGGGGACACCAAGGACCTGACGAAGAAGCAGAACGGCGCGATGAAGAACTACCGCGCCGGACAGCAGTTCAAGGCCGCCAAGCCGCTGTCCTTCTCGGTCCTGCACAACAACAACCCCGTCTACCCGATGAAGGACGACTGGCTGTTCTGGAAGGAGGTCGCCAAGCGCACCGGCGTCACCCTGAAGCCCGTCGACGTCCCGCTCACGGACTACGAGAAGAAGCGCAGCGTCCTCATCGGCTCGGGCGACGCCCCCGTGCTGATCCCCAAGACGTACCACCCCTCCGAGGTGGCCTTCGTGTCGTCGGGCGCGATCCTGCCGGTCAGCGAGTACGTGCACCTGATGCCCAACTACCGGGCGAAGGTGAAGAAGTGGAAGCTGGAGCCGGAGCTCGACTCCATCCGGCAGTCCGACGGCAAGTACTACCTGCTGCCCGGCCTGCACGAGAAGGCCAAGTCGGGCTACTCGCTGTCCTTCCGCACGGACGTCCTCGACCGGCTCGGCCTGACCCTGCCCGAGACGTGGGACCAGGTGTACGACGTCCTGAAGGCGATCAAGGCCGAGTACCCCGACAAGTACCCCTGGACCGACCGCTGGAGCACCAACACCCCCTTCCCGTGCGGGGCGCTGTTCAGTTACCTGGGCCAGGCGTACGGGGTCAAGGCGGGCTGGTCGTACGACAACGTCACCTTCGACACCGGCGCGGGGAAGTTCGTCTTCAACGCCACGACGGACCGCTACCGCCAGATGATCGAGTTCCTGCGGAAGATCGTCGCCGAGAAGCTGCTGGACCCGGAGAGCTTCACCCAGCAGGACGACCAGGCCACGCAGAAGCTGCTGGCCGAGAAGTCCTATGTGATCAGCGCCAATCCGCAGGAGCTGGTGCAGAACTACCGCTACAACCTGGAGAAGCAGGTCAAGGGCGCGAAGATCGAGATGGTCCC
The DNA here is from genome assembly GCF_001685355.1 of Streptomyces lincolnensis. GTDB lineage: Bacteria > Actinomycetota > Actinomycetes > Streptomycetales > Streptomycetaceae > Streptomyces > Streptomyces lincolnensis. The sequence goes on from NZ_CP016438.1 coordinate 7,657,583, forward strand.
GGTGCCTCTCGGACCGGCCGGCCCGGTGGTGCTGGGCGGCACCCGCCTGGAGAACGGCGTCATGGTCTCCAGCAAGGCGCTCAAGAGCGACACCTTCGTCGCGATGATGCAGTTCGTGGACTGGCTCTGGTACTCCGACGAGGGCCAGAAGTTCTGCAAGTGGGGCGTCCAGGGCGTCACCTACACCGAGTCCGGCGACCGGTACACACTGGAGCCCGGCATCGCGCTCATGGGCTCCGACCCGGACGCCCCGAAGGACCTTCAGAAGGACTACGGCTTCTTCAACGGCGTCTTCACCTACGGCGGCAGCTGGGCCCTGGTCTCCTCCTCCTTCAGCCCGGACGAGAAGAAGTTCCAGGACGTCATGACCCAGCGCCGGCAACTGCCCATCGACCCGGCCCACCCGCTCCAGTCCATGGAGCAGGAACAGGCCACGCTCTGGGACACCCCGCTGAAGGACCACGCCATCCAGAACACCCTCAAGTTCGTCCTCGGCAAGCGCCCGATGTCCGAATGGGACGCCTACGTCGCCGAGTTGAAGGCGAAGAACATGGACCGGCTGATCGACGTGCACAACAAGGCGTACGACCGCTACCGCAAGGAGAACGGGTGAGCACGTCCGTCACCTTCGGGGCGGGGGCCCTTTCCCGTGCCGCCGCCCTGGTCCACACCCTCGTCACCGTCGAGGCGCTGCTCCTCGCCGCCGCCTCACCGGGCCTGGCCGCACTGCTGCTGGTGGGCCGCGACCCGGCCAACCTGCCGCTGGCCGCCGTATGCCTGCTGCCCCTCGGCCCCGCCCTCTCCGCCGCCCTGTACGCGCTGCACCACCGCGACCGCGATCTCACCGACCTGCACCCGGCCCGCGCCTACCTGCGCGGCTGGCGGCTCAACGCGCTCCCGGCGCTGAAGCTGTGGACGCCGCTGCTGGCCTGGCTCACCGTGATCGCGTTCACGCTGACCCACTTCCCGGCCACCGGCCTGCCCGGCTGGTGGGCGGTGCTGCTCGCGGGCACCGGCGCCGTCTCGCTGCTGTGGGGTGCGCACGCCCTGGTGCTCACCTCGCTGTTCACCTTCCGCGCCCGTGACACCGCCCGCCTCGCCGGGTACTTCCTGCTCCGGCACGGCCGCGCCACCCTCGGCGCCGCCTCCCTGCTCGTCCTGACCGCCGCTCTCACCGCCCTGCTGACCGAGGCCCTGCCCGCCCTGCTGGCCGCACCCCTGCTGCTGTCCCTGCTGCACAGCGGCCGCCCGGTGATCGCCGAGACCCAGGAGGACTTCACCGCATGACGTCCAAGATCCGGTACGGCGGTGACTACAACCCCGAGCAATGGCCCGAGGAGGTCTGGGACGAGGACCACCGGCTGTTCACGCGGGCCGGCATCGACACCCTCACGGTCGGTGTCTTCTCCTGGGCCCTGACCCAACCCGCCCCGGACACCTTCGACTTCACGGTCCTGGACCGCATCCTGGACCGGGCCGCCGCCGAGGGCCGCCAGGTCTGCCTGGCCACCGGCACGGCCGCCCTGCCGCCCTGGCTCGCGAAGCGGCACCCCGAGGTCAACCGCACCGACTTCGAGGGCCGCCGTCACCGCTACGGCCAGCGCCACAACTTCTGCCCCAGCTCACCGGCGTACCGCCGGCACGCCACGGCGCTGGCCGCCCTGCTCGCCGAACGGTACGCGCGGCACCCGGCGTTGCTCGCCTGGCACATCAACAACGAGTACGGCGGCGCCTGTTACTGCGAGATGTGCGCCGACGCGTTCCGGACCTGGCTCCGGGACCGGTACGTCACCCTCGATGCCCTCAACGACGCCTGGTGCACGACCTTCTGGTCCCACCGCTACACCGACTTCGACGAGATCGAACCCCCGAGCGCGCTCACCGAGCACTGGCGCGGCCCCGACCACACCGCCTTCCAGGGCACCACCCTCGACTACTTCCGGTTCACCACCGACGCGCTGCTCGGCTGCTTCCTCGCCGAGAAGGAGGTGATCCGCGCCCACGACCCGGACACCCCCGTCACCACCAACTTCATGGGCATGTTCCGCCCCCTCGACTACCACCGCTGGGCGCCCCACCTCGACTTCGCCTCCTGGGACAGCTACCCGCCCCTGGACGCCCCGCCGACCTGGCCCGCCCTGGCCCACGACCTGATGCGGGGCCTGAAGGACGGCGCCCCCTTCTGGCTGATGGAGCAGACCCCGTCCACCACCGCCTGCCGAGACGTCAACCCCCTGAGACGACCAGGGGAGTTGCGCCTGGCCACCTACCAGGCGATCGCCCACGGCGCCGACGCGGCCCTCTACTTCCAGATGCGCGCCTCACGCGGCGCCTGCGAGAAGTACCACGGGGCGGTCATCGGCCACGCGGGCCGCGACGACACCCGCGTCTTCCGTGAAGTCGCCGCGATCGGCCGAGAGTTCGCGGAACTCGGTGACATCACACTCGGCGCCCGCACCCCCGCCCGCACGGCCCTGCTCTTCGACTGGGACAGCTGGTGGGCCCTGGAGATCTCCGACGGCCCGTCCCGGCCGCTCAAGTACCAGAACGTCGTCCACGCCTACTACCGCGCCGCCCGCGAGGCCGGCGCCGACGTGGACGTGCTCCCGCAGACCGCCGACCTCACCGGCTACGACGTCGTCCTCGCCCCCGTCCTGCACATGGTCAAGGGCGACCTGGCCGGCCGACTCGAAGCGGTCGCCGCCCGCGGCGGCACGGTCCTGGCGACCTTCCTCTCGGGCCGCGTCGACGAGCACGACCGCGCCTTCCTCACCGACGTCCCCGGACCGCTCGCACCCCTCATGGGGATCCGCGTCGACGAATGGGACTCCCGCCCGCCGGAGTTCGTCCAGCCCGTACCTGAGCTGTCCGCCGAGGCACGCCTCGTCTTCGAGATCGTGCTGCCACGCGGTGCCGAACCGGTCGCCACATACGGCACCGACTTCTACGCGGGCACCCCCGCCGTCACCCGCAACCGCTACGGCGAGCGTGGGGGCGAGGCTTGGTACGTCGCCACCGCCCTCGACCAGCCCGGCGTCGACCAGGTGGTACGGCGCGTCCTGGCCCGCCACGACCTCATTGGCCCGTACGTCGAGCACCCGGGCCTGGAGACCGCCACCCGCGTCGCCCCCGACGGCACCCGCGTCCTCTTCCTCCTCAACCACGCCACGCAGCCGGCCCGCCTGACCGCCCACGCCGCCGCGACCGACCTGCTGACCGGCAAGCGGGTCGAGGAGGGCGAAGCCCTGACCCTCGACCCGCTCGGTACCGCGATCCTGCGCCTTTAGCAGCTTCAGCGGAATCTCGCGAGGAATCCCGGGGCTTCAGCCCCGGGAGGAATCGTGTCTGGCGAGGGCGACGCGGAGCATCGCGGCATCTGGGGTTCGGGCGCGGAGCGCCCGTAGGGCAGCTGACGGAGCAGGCGAAATCGAACGTCCGGACGGCTCGTCGCTGGATAGTGGGGCAGGTGTGCGGAAGTCGTCTGTTTGTGTGGCTGTGCTCGTAGGGTCGGGTGTCATGAAGCTGGTGGTGCAGGTCAAACTGTTGCCGACGCCCGTGCAGGCGGCGGCGCTTGAGGCGACCCTGCATGCCTGCAACGAGGCGGCATCCTGGGTGTCCGGGGTGGCGTTCGAGAAGGATGTGAAGCGGAACTTCGCGCTGCGGGAGCACACCTACGCCGAGGTCAAGCAGCGGTGGGGGCTGGGGGCGCAGGCCGCTCAGCACGTCATCAAGAAGACCTGTGACGCCTACCGGACGCTGGCGGCGAATGCGAAGGCCGGGAACCTGGGCAAGCCGTGGTCGAAGCGGTATCGGCGGGCGGTGGAGAAGCCTGTCGTCTTCCGGCCGGAGGGCGCCCAGCCCTACGACGACCGGATGCTGTCCTGGCAGATCACCGAGCGTACGGTCTCTCTCTGGACGTTGTCGGGGCGGGTGAAGCGCGTGGCGTTCACCGCCTCCCCGGAGCAGCTGACCCGTCTGGCGCTGTACCGCAAGGGCGAGTCCGACCTCATCGCCCGGGACGGCATGTGGTTGCTGAATGCCACCTGCGAGGTCCCCGAAGCCGAACCGGACAGCGCCCCGGCGGGCTTCCTCGGCCTCGACCTGGGCATCGTGAACATCGCCACCACGTCGGACGGCGAGATCATGGCCGGGCGCGCTCTGAACCGGGGACGGCTGCGTGAGCGCACGCTGCGCACCAAGCTGCAGAAGAAGAACACCCCGTCCGCCAAGCGCCGGCTGAAGAAGCGGCGGCGCAAGGAGGCGCGGCGGGCGAAGGACATCAACCACAAGATCGCAAAGCATGTGGTGGCCGAGGCAGAACGCACCTCGCGCGGCATCGCCCTGGAAGACCTCACGGGTATCCGCGAGAGGGTCCGGCTTCGCAAGCCCCAACGGGCCACTCACTCAAGTTGGGCCTTCGCCCAGCTCGGCAATTTCATCGCGTACAAGGCCCGCAAGGCGGGAGTGCCGGTGGTGTACGTCGATCCGGCGTACACCTCGCGCACCTGCGCCGAATGTGGCCACATCGACAGAGCGAACCGGGTCTCCCAGGCGTGGTTCGCGTGCCGGTCCTGCGGATTCGTTGATCACGCGGACCGGAACAGCTCCCGCAACATCCGCCGGCGTGCGGAAGAGTTGTGGCGACGAGGGGCGCAGTCAACCGCCCCAGACCCACCCCCGATACCGGGGCGCGGGACAGGACGCAAGCGCAGCACCACAACCAGTGGCGCCCGCTGTGCAAGCCCGGGAACTTTAGTCCCGGGTCGTTGACTAGATGCGGCGCCCATGGGCGTCCGGCACACCCGACTTGCGGAAGAAGTAGCTGTTGATCTGATCCCGCCACTCGCGGGCACTCCGGAGCTGCTCCTCGAAGAGCTCCGCCACCCGCGCGTGACGCGCCGGATCCACCAGCCCGGCCAGCGAGGCCCACACCTCCCGGGCCGCCTCCACCTCCTCCACGCCCTCGAAGTGCGTGTCGTAGATGTGCTGGATCACCGTTGTGCCGCTGTGCAGCATGTGCCCGTAGGACACGTGGTGGAAGAACAGCAGCAGCTCGTCGGGGCAGGTGTCCGTCGACTCGTAGACCTCGGACCAGGGCTTGCCGTACTGCCCCGCGTACCCGGTGCCGGTGGCGCGGCTGCGGTCCACGCCGAGCCCGTCGCGATCAGCGAAGTGGTAGGTGCCCCACGGGCTGTACTCGTAGCCGTCCACGCTCGGGCCGTAGTGGTGCCCCGGCTGCACCATGAAGCCGACCCCGAGTGGCGCGGTGTACTTCTCGTACGTCCGCCAGGAGCCGTCCAGGACGGCGTGCAGCCCGTCGGTCAGCGGCTCCGGGGGGTCCGGGAAGGTCAGCCGGATCCACTCGTCCAGGACGGCTGCCGGGTCCGCGTCCGGTTGCCACGCCAGCCGCCCGAAGGTGTACAGGTTCGCCTGGGCCAGCGGATGCCCGGTCCAGAACGGGTCGTCGCCCACGTTGGACACGGCGACCAGCCCGCCCCGCGCCAACTCCCCGACGGAGGAACCCTGTTCGACGGGGAACCGCAGCACCTCGCTCCACATCGGCCCGAGCCAGCACACGTGCCGCTGCTGCCCGGTGTACTCCTGCGTGGCCTGCAGCTCCACCGCCAGCCGGGTGCCGGGCATCGCGCCGATCAGCGGCGAGACCGGCTCCCGCACCTGGAAGTCCAGCGGGCCGTGCTTGATCTGGAGCACGGCGTTGTCGGCGAACTCCCCGTCCAGGGGCACGAAATGGTCGTACGCGGCCCGCGCCCGGTCGGTCGTGCGGTCCCGCCAGTCCTGGCGGTGGTCGTAGACGAAGGCCCGCCAGTGGACCGTGCCGCCGTGCGGCTCCAGCGCGGCGGCCAGCATGTTCGCGCCGTCCGCGTGCGTACGGCCGTAGGCGAACGGGCCGGGCTGCCCCTCGGAGTCGGCCTTCACCACGAACCCACCGAAGTCCGGGATCGCCGCGTACACCCCGGCGACCGCCCGCGCCCACCACGCCCGCACCTCCGCGTCCAGCGGATCGGCGCTCGCCAGTCCGCCGAGCACGACTGGCGCGGCGAAGGTGACCGACAGATGCGTCCGGATGCCGTACGGCCTCAACGCCCCCGCGATCTCGGCGACTTCGCCGATCCGGTCGGTCAGCAGACGGGCCTCGGTGGCGTGCACGTTGACGTTGTTCACGGCCACGGCGTTGATCCCGCAGGCCGCGAGCAGCCTGCCGTACGCCCGCACCCGCTCCAGGTCCCCGCGCGCCCGCCCGTCCTGCCAGAACAGCGACCCGCCCGCGTACCCGCGCTCGACCTGCCCCATGACCGGATGCACGGCCACGTTGTCCCAGTGGTCGAGCATGCGCAGCGCCACCCGGGGGCGGAACAGCTCCGGCGGGTACGCGCCCTGGAACGCGGCCTCCCCGAGCCGTACGACATGGAACAGCCCGTACAGCAGGCCGCGCCCGCCGGACGCGGTGACGGTCGTACGGCCGTCGGCACGGCCGCAGGTGAAGGCCTCGGAGCCGTCGCCGTCGCCGGTCAGCTCCAGCGCCAGGTCGTAGGCGGCACCGCCCGGTCCGGCGTCGAGGTCGACCCGACCACCGAACCGGGCGCAGGCCCCGGCCACTTCCGTGTGCACGGTGTCCACCAGCGGACCCGAACCGCGGATCAGTGTCCGCCGGGTGCCGATCGGCCGGAACACACCGTCCGGCAGCCAGGCCGGATCGACACCCCGCATGAGACACCGACTCCCTTGGTCAGGCGAGCAGTTCGGCTTCCGAGACCACCGCCTCGCCGTCGAGCACCAGGCGGTACCTCCCGTACGTACCCGGAGACCCCACGGTGAACGCCCGGGTCTGCCGGTCCCACGCGAAGGACTGCCCGGACCGCCGGTCGAGGGTCTTCCAGGTGGTTCCGTCGTCGGAGCCCTGGAGCGTCCAGCCGGTCGGCGCCTTGGCGCGGTCGGTGGACGAACTCACCGTGTACTGAAGGCCCTTGACCGGACCGGACACCGGAAGGTCCACGGACGTCACGGTCGCGTCCGTGCCCGAGGTGTCGTCGAACAGGGCGCCCTCGCCCTTCAGCACGTCCGCCCTCGGCGCCGGCACCTTGTCGTCCTGGGTGATGGACACCGGCGCCGCGTTCCTCCCCGTGCCCCACGACGACGGGCGCGGCCCCATGTCGAAGTCCAGGACGGCACCCCTGGAGAGGACCGAGTGGGGCAGGGAAGTCGACGTCCAGGTACGGCCGTTGACCTTCAGGCCCTGGACGTAGACATTGCGGGCGCTGTTCTTCGGAGCCCGCACCACCAGCTCCCGCCCGTTCTCCAGGTGGACCGTCGCCTTCGTGAACAGCGGGGAGCCGACGGCGTACTCGCCGCTGCCCATCACCAGCGGGTAGAAGCCCAGCGCGGAGAAGAGGAACCAGGCCGACTGCTCGCCGTTGTCCTCGTCACCGTGGTAGCCCTGCCCGATCTCGCTGCCGGTGTACAGGCGCGACAGCACCTCGCGGACATTGCGCTGCGTCTTCCAGGGCTGCCCGGCCGCGTCGTACATGTAGTTCACGTGGTGGGCGACCTGGTTGGAGTGCCCGTACATGCCCATCCGGACGTCCCGGGCCTCCGTCATCTCGTGGATGACACCGCCGTAGGAGCCGACGAAGTCCGGTGAGGCCGTCTCCGGCGTGGCGAAGTACTCGTCTAGCTTGTCCGCCAGTCCGCGGCGGCCGCCGTACAGGTTGGCCAGGCCCCGGCTGTCCTGCGGGGCGGTGAAGGCGTAGCCCCAGCCGTTGGTCTCGGTGTAGTCGTGGCCCCACACACGCGGGTCGTACGCCGAGGACTCGACGCGCCAGTCGCCCTTGGCGTCGCGGCCCTGGAAGAAGCCGGCCCGGGAGTCGAAGAGGTTCACATAGTCCCGGGCCCGGTTCAGGAAGTACTCCGACTCCTCCTGGTAGCGCTTCTCGCCGGTCTCCCTGTACAGCGCCCGGCCCATCCGTGCGATGCCGTAGTCGTTGAGGTAGCCCTCCAGCGCCCAGGACAGGCCCTCGTGGGTGTCGGTGCTCGTGTAGCCGAGGAAGGGGGAGGTGGCCATGCCCTTGCGGCCCACGCCGGAGGAGGGCGGCACGACGGTGGCGTTCTTCACGGCCGCCTCGTACGCCGACCTCGCGTCGAAGTCGACGCCCTTGACGTACGCGTCCGCGAAGGCCACGTCGGAGGAGGTGCCGGTCATCAGGTCCGCGTACCCGGGCGAGGACCAGCGGGAGGTCCAGCCGCCGTCCTTGTACTGCTGCACGAACCCGTCGGCCATCTCACCCGCCTGAGAGGGTGTCAGCAGCGAGTACGCCGGCCAGGTCGTCCGATAGGTGTCCCAGAAGCCGTTGTTGACGTACACCTTGCCGTCCATGATCTTCGCGCCGGTGTGCGTCGGGGTGTCCGGGCCGGGCATCGGCGAGAACGGGGAGGCGTACTGGAACTTCGAACCGACCTTCTCGAAGCCCGAGTTGGGGTACAGGTACAGCCGGTACAGGCTGGAGTACAGCGTGGTCAGCTGGTCCGGGGTGGCGCCCTCGACCTCGACCTTGCCGAGGATCCGGTCCCACTGCCGCTGGGCCCGGTTCCTCACCGTCTCGAAGGAGGTGCCGTCGGGGATCTCCTGGCGGAGGTTGTCCTTGGCCTGGTCGAGGCCGATGAGCGAGGTCGCCAGGCGCAGGGTGACGGTCCGGTCGTCGCCCGCGTCGAACCGCAGACGCCCCTTGACCCCGCTGGACGCCCCGTCCGTCACGGGCTTGTCGAACACGCCGTAGACGAAGAGCCGGGTCGCCCCCGTCGACAGCCCCGACTTGACGTCCGAGTAGCCGGTGACGACCCCCGCCGCCGTGTCGAGCGTGAGCCCCGCCTGGTCCGTCACGTTGTCGAAGAGGACACTCGCGTCCTCGCCCGGGTAGCTGAAGCGGAGCACCGCCGCGTGGTCCGTCGGGGCCATCTCCGCCTTCAGCCCGTTCTCGAACCGCACCCCGTAGTAGTACGGCCGCGCGGTCTCGTTCTCGTGCCGGAAGGCCAGCTCGCGGGCCTCCCGGCCGGTGTCCGGGGTGCCGGCGGCGGCCGACGGCATCACCTGGAAGGTCTGCCGGTCGCCCATCCAGGGGCTCGGCTCGTGGCTCGCGCTGAACGCCTGGATCGTCGGCAGGTTGTCCGCGTTGTTCGCGCGGGCGTAGTCGTACAGCCAGCTCAGCGAGCCGGCGTTGGTCACCGGCGTCCAGAAGTTGAAGCCGTGCGGGACCGCCGTCGCCGGGAAGTTGTTGCCGCGCGAGAAGGCGCCGCTGGAGTGGGTGCCGCGGGTGGTGAGCGCGTAGTCGGAGAGATGGGCCCTGGGCCGCTCGGGGGCGACGGGCTCGATCGTCACGTCGTCCAGCCAGCCGCGGAACTTCGCCGGACCGGCGGGGGAGTCGTACCCGACCAGGATCCGGTCGACGGTCCGGCCGGCCGCGACCGATCCGATCCGCGAGGCCACGTGGTTCCACTGGTTGACGTAGAGCGCCTTGGCGGCGCCCTGCCCCCGCGGCGACAGCGCGAATCCGTGCTGGTCCGTCGCCCCGAGGCCGCTCAGCGAGGTGCCGTCCGTGAAGACGAGGTCCACCGCCACGTTGGTGGCGTCGTAGTCGCGGTCGCCGTCCGCCATCGACGGGAAGATCCGGTACGACAGCCGGGTGTTCCGGCCGACCGCCACGTTCACGTCGAGGACCTTGTTGTACGAGTACGCCCGCCCGTCGGCCGTGTGCCGTCCGGCGTAACGCAGGGCCCTCTTTCCGGTGAATCCGGCGCCCGCCTTCGCGGTGGGCGAGCCGCTCGGACCGCGGTCGACGAGCGAGAGCATGTCCGGCGGGACCGGGCCCTCGTCACCGCCGGTGGAGAACTGCACGTCGGCGAGCTGGAGGATGCCCTCGGCGCCGTTGTTCCCGGTGATGTCGACACGGAAGTGCCGGTACTCCGCCGGCTCCGCGAGGTCGTACGTCCTCGTCTGGAACCGCTCGGCGAAGGTCTCCCCGGAGCGGGTGTCGAGGGTCTTCCACTCTTTGCCGTCCGTGGAGCCCTTCAGGGTCCATTCCTTCGGGTCGCGCGCGGCGACGTCGTTCGCGGACGTGAACGCGTACCGGACCACCTTCACGGGCTCGTCCAGGTCGAACTCGACCCAGCCTGCCGACTCGAAGACCAGCCACTTGGTTCCCGGTTCGCCGTCGACCAGGTTCTCCTTCACCTCGCCGCCGCCGGTGTTCTCCCCGCTCGCCCGGATGTCCGTGACCTTGTCGGTGACATTGCCCGGGATGCCGGAGCTGTAGCCGCCGTCCACCCCCGCGGCCCGCTTGCCGCCGTCCGGCGCGGTGTCGACGGTGCTGATCCAGTCGGGTGCCGGATCACCCGACTCGAAGGAGGTGGCGAACGACCGGTCGGCCGCCGCGGGTGCCTCCGGCAGGGCGACCGCCGCGCCCTGGGAGCCCACCGTCATGACAAAGGCGGCCGCCACCGTCGCGACCGCCGCACCACGTCTGTGCCGAACTCCGTGTTGCCGAACTCTGTGCTGTCGCATACGCGAGCACTCTCCCTGCACCAAGTGGACAACGTTGTCAACTTCCTTGCGCAAGGATTAGTTGTTGCTCAAGTGGACAGTGTTGTCAAGGGTGTTGACTGTGGCATTCGGGGTCTATGTCAGGGATTTTTCCGGCAAGAGGCGCACAGGTCGCTCATATTTCCGGGAGGTCTCAACTCGGAAAAGACCCTCGGCCAACCTTGCATTCGATCTTGCTCCATTGACGTGAAGTGGACTATACCTGTCGGCGATTCACCCGATCCGTACGTCATGATCCGCACGAACCTGCTTGACCTGACCGCGGTGCCGGCAAAGGATCCGGTTCACCGCCTGAGTCCTGGAGAAGGCGAGGACTTGAGCATGGGATCCACTTCGGCCGAGTACAACGGCACGGGCGGTGTAGGCCGCCGCGATCTGATCAAGCGGTCCGCCGCGCTGGGCCTGATCTCCGTCCCCACGATGAGCTTCCTGTCCGCGTGCGCCAGCAGTGGCGGCGACGGCGGCGGGGAGAAGGCCAAGGCCGGCAAGAAGACGGCCAAGAACCCGCTCGGTGTGAACGAGACCGCGGGCATGGAATTCGTCCTGTTCGACGGCGGCTTCGGCAAGGAGTACGCCGAGGACGCCGTGAAGATCTACGAGAAGAACTTCCCCGAGGCCAAGGTGAAGTTCTCCGCCACCCAGAAGATCCAGTCCACCCTCCAGCCCCGCTTCAACCAGGGCACCCCGCCGGACCTCATCGACAACTCCGGCGCCGAGCAGATGGACATGGGCGTCCTGGTCGGCAAGAACCAGCTCGCCGACCTCACCCCGCTCCTGGACGCGCCGTCCTACGACGACCCGGCCAAGAAGGTCCGCGACACCCTGCGCCCGGGCATCGTCGAGATGGGCCAGTTCGACGGCGACCCGTTCTGGATCATGTACTACGCCTACACGGTGTACGGCGTCTGGTACTCGCAGAAGGCCCTGGACTCGCTCGACGAGCAGTACCCCGAGACCTGGGACCAGATGCTCGCCGTGTGCGAGAAGGCCAAGAAGAAGGGCATGGCGGGCTGGACGTACGCGGGCAAGTACCCGTACTACCTGCCCTTCTCGCTGTACCCGATGATCGCCAAGGTGGGCGGCCGCGAGGTCCTCGACTCCATCGACAACCTGGAGCCGAACGCCTGGAAACACCCGGCGGTCAAGACCTGCTTCGAGGCCTACTACGAGCTCCAGCAGAAGGGCTACGTCCTCAAGGGCACCCCGGGCCTGGACCACATCCAGTCCCAGACCGCCTGGGCCCAGGGCAAGGCGCTGTTCATCCCGAACGGCTCCTGGGTGGAGAACGAGTCGGCGAACGTCATCCCCAAGGACTTCGGCCTCGCGGTCTCCGCGCCCACCGGCATCGACTCCTCCGACAAGATGCCCTTCGGCACCATCTGGGCCTCCGGCGGTGAGCCCTTCGTCGTCCCGGCCAAGGCGAAGAACGGCACGGGCGGCATGGAGCAGCTGCGCATCATGCTCAGCGAGGCGTCCTCGAAGAACTTCACCAGCAAGGTGAAGTCGCTGACCGCCTACAACGGCGGAACGGACGGCATCACCCTCACCCCGGGCCTCAAGTCCGGTGTCGCCGCGCTGGACAAGGCCGGCGAGAACGTGGTGAACCCGCGGATCCAGGACTGGTACGTCCAGCTTCAGAAGGAGCAGATCGGTGTGTCCGGCCTGGGCGAGATGATGGCCGGACGCCTCACCCCGGCCGAGGCGATCAAGAAGATCCAGGGCTTCGCCGACGCGGCCGCCAAGGACACCTCGATCAAGCACTACAAGCACCAGTAGCGGACCGGAGAAGCGATGCAGCACGGCAAGTACCGGTTCATCGTGGGGTTTCTGGCGCTGCCCCTCGGACTGTACGCGCTCTTCGTGGTGTGGCCGTTCATCCAGTCCATCTACTACTCGTTCACGGACTGGACCGGTCTGAGCCCCGAATTCAAGATGGTCGGCCTGGACAATTACCGGAGGATGCTGGACGACGAGATCTTCTGGAAGTCCTTGCAGCACAGCTTGATCTTCGCGGTCGTGCTGCCGCTGGTGACGATCAGTCTGGCACTGTTCTTCGCCTTCATGATCAATGTGGGGGGACGCCGAAGGAGGGGCGGCCCGGTGATTTCCGGAGTCCGGGGCTCCTCCTTCTACAAGATCGTCTATTTCTTCCCGCAGGTCCTCTCGATCGCGATCGTCGCCCTGTTGTTCGCCTTCGCGTACAACCCGGACAGCGGCGCGATCAATTCGATCCTGCGCGGGGTCGGTCTCGACAGCGTCCAGCCGCTGTGGCTGGGCGACCCCGATCTCGCCCTGTGGGCCGTGATGGCCGTCCTGGTCTGGTCCACGGTCGGCTTCTTCGTGGTCCTCTTCTCCGCCGGTATGGCCTCGATCCCGGCGGACCTGTACGAGGCGGCGCTGCTGGACGGGGCGAACCGCTCCACCACGTTCTTCCGGATCACCCTGCCGCTGCTGTGGGACACCGTGCAGTCCGGCTGGGTCTACATGGGCATCCTCGCCCTGGGCGCCGAGTCGTTCGCGGTCGTACAGATCATGACGACCGGTCCGGGCGGTCCCGACTACTCGACCACCGTCATGGTCCTGTACGTGTACCAGAAGGCGTTCCGTGACGGACAGGCCGCCTACGCCACCACCATCGGCGTCGCCCTGCTCGTCGTCACCCTGGCCTTCGCCGCCCTCGTGATGCGGCTGGGCCGGCGCGAGCGGCTGGAGTTCTGATCACATGAAGACGACCGAGACCCCCGCCCCGGTACCGGCCCAGCCCGGTCCCCCCGTCGCCAAGACCGACGCCCCGCACGGCCCGTCCCGGAAGGAGAAGCAGGAGGGCGCCGTCCTCAACGTCTTCTCGCACGGCATCCTGGTCGTCTGGGCGATCCTGGTGGTGCTGCCGCTGCTGTGGGCGGTGATGACGTCCTTCAAGGACGACAGCTCCATCTTCAGCTCGCCCTGGTCGCTGCCGGACAAGCTCCACTTCGACAACTGGTCGCGGGCCTGGACCCAGGCCAACATGAGCGACTACTTCCTCAACACCATTCTGGTGGTGGGCGGTTCACTCATCGGCACCCTGGTGCTCGGCTCGATGGCGGCCTACGTCCTGGCCCGCTTCGACTTCCCCGGCAACCGGTTCATCTACTACCTGTTCATCGGCGGCATGAGCTTCCCGATCATGCTGGCGCTGGTCCCGCTGTTCTACGTGGTGAACAACATGGGCCTGCTGAACACCATCCACGGGCTGATCCTGGTCTACATCGCCTACTCGCTGCCGTTCACGGTGTTCTTCCTGACCGCGTTCTTCCGCACCCTGCCGAGCTCGGTGGCGGAGGCGGCCTTCGTGGACGGGGCCTCGCACTCCCGGACGTTCTTCCAGATCATGCTGCCGATGGCCAAGCCCGGTCTGATCAGCGTGGGGATCTTCAACTTCCTCGGGCAGTGGAACCAGTACATGCTGCCGACGGTGCTCAACACCGACCCGGACAAGCGCGTGCTCACCCAGGGGCTGGTCCAGCTGGCGGTCAGCCAGGGGTACAAGGGCGACTGGTCGGGCCTGTTCGCGGGCCTGGTGATGGCGATGCTGCCGGTGCTCGCGGCGTACATCGTCTTCCAGCGACAGGTGGTGCAGGGACTGACCGCGGGGGCGCTCAAGTAACCTCCCGGCAACACTTCGCGTACACCGCCTCCAGGGGTCTCCGGGGGCGGTGTCCGTGGTGTCCATGGACCCGGATGCGGTTCAACCTCTTGACGGGAGGCAACCCGAACGGCTCAGCTTAGAGTTCACTAGTTGGACATAGACGGGGCCTCATCGATGCGGTCCCGCGCGCAGGAGGTCGTCGTGGAGACTCCGGGGTCGCAGTCGTCGCTGCACCGAGCCAACCTGGAACGGGTCGTGCGTGCCGTGCGGCTGGCCGGGTCGCTCACGCAGGCCGAGATCGCACGGACGACGGGCCTGTCCGCGGCCACCGTCTCCAACATCGTCCGCGAGCTCAAGGACGGCGGAACCGTCGAGGTCACGCCCACCTCCTCGGGCGGCCGAAGGGCCCGCGCGGTGTCGCTGAGCGGGGACGCCGGCATCGTCATAGGGGTGGACTTCGGGCACACCCATTTGCGCGTCGCGGTCGGGAATCTCGCCCACCAGGTGCTGGCCGAGGAATCCGAGCCGGTGGACGTGGACGCCTCCTCGACGCAGGGCTTCGACCGGGCGGAACAGCTGGTCACCCGGCTGATCGAGGCCACCGGCGTGGACCGCTCCAAGATCGCGGGCGTGGGCCTCGGCGTGCCCGGCCCGATCGACGTGGAGTCCGGCACGCTGGGCTCGACGGCCATCCTGCCGGGCTGGACCGGCACCAAGCCCGCCGAGGAGCTGGGCGGGCGGCTCGGCGTCCCCGTGCACGTCGACAACGACGCCAACCTCGGCGCCCTCGGTGAGCTGGTGTGGGGCAGCGGCAGGGGAGTGCGGGACCTGGCGTACATCAAGGTCGCCAGCGGTGTCGGGGCCGGCCTGGTCATCAACGGCAGGATCTACCGCGGCCCGGGTGGCACAGCGGGAGAAATCGGGCATATTACTCTTGATGAATCCGGTCCCGTCTGCCGCTGTGGCAACCGGGGCTGCCTGGAGACCTTCGCGGCCGCGCGCTATGTGCTTCCGCTCCTCCAGTCCAGCCACGGCACCGACCTGACGATGGAGGGCGTCGTACGCCTGGCGCGGGACGGAGACCCTGGCTGCCGTCGGGTGATCGCCGACGTCGGCCGCCACATCGGCAGTGGAGTCGCCAATCTCTGCAACCTGCTGAACCCGAGCCGAGTGGTCCTGGGCGGTGATCTCGCCGAGGCCGGTGAGCTGGTGCTCGGGCCGATCAGGGAGTCCGTCGGTCGCTACGCGATCCCCAGTGCGGCACGTCAACTGTCCGTGCTTCCCGGGGCACTTGGAGGTCGCGCGGAGGTGCTCGGAGCACTCGCCCTCGCCCTCAGCGAGATGGGTGATTCGACCCTTTTGGACAGCACGCTGCATGCAGCGACACCTGCCTTCACTTAGAGAACGCAGGACGCCGTTGCCATCTCGTTAAGTATTTACTTCTTGACGTCGCACGTGTGGCCGAGTTGACTTCCAGCCACCTCGGCCGCAACGACGCGGCCTCGTCAGGGAGGTTTCTCAAGTGAACACGCTCATGCGTCGTGCCGCCGTTGCCGTTGCCATCTCGGCACTCGCCGTCTCGGCCACCGCCTGTGGCAAGGCCGGGGACGACAAGGACAGCGGCAGCTCGGACTCGGGCAGCAAGTCGATCGGCCTGCTCCTGCCCGACAGTGTCACCACCCGGTACGCCAAGTTCGACAAGCCGTACTTCGACGCGAAGGTCAAGGAGCTCTGCTCCGAGTGCAAGCTGGAGTACGCGAACGCCGCCGGTAACGCCTCGACCCAGGCCCAGCAGGTCAGCAGCATGATCACCAAGGGCGTCAAGGTCATCGCGATCAGCGCCGTGGACTCCGCCGCGATCAAGTCCTCCATCCAGGCCGCCGTCGACAAGGGCATCAAGGTCATCGCCTACGACCGTCTGGCCCAGGGCCCGGTCTCCGCGTACGTGTCCTTCGACAACGAGAAGGTCGGCGAGCTCCAGGGCCAGTCCCTGCTCGACGCCATGGGCGACAAGGCCACCCCGAAGTCCAAGGTCGTCATGATCAACGGCCTGGCCTCCGACCCGAACGCCGGCCTGTTCAAGAAGGGCGCCCACAAGGTCCTCGACGGCAAGGTCGACATCGCCTACGAGCAGGCCGGTGACTGGGACGACAAGGTCGCCGCCCAGAAGATGTCCGCCGCCATCACCCAGCTGGGTGCCAAGAACATCGCGGGCGTCTACTCCGCCAACGACGGCATGGCCGGCGGTATCGCCACCGTCCTCAAGGGCGCGGGCATCAGCACCGTCCCGCTGACCGGCCAGGACGCGGAGCTCTCCAGCATCCAGCGGATCCTCGCCGGGACCCAGGCCAGCACCATCTACAAGGCGTACAAGCCGGAGGCCGACGCGGCCGCCCAGCTGGCCGTCAACCTGCTGGAGAACAAGAGCATCGACTCCCTGGCCACCACGACCCAGACCAGCGGCTCCGGCGACAAGGTGCCCTCGCAGCTGCTGACCCCGGTCGCGCTCACCAAGGCCAACATCAAGGACACGGTGATCAAGGACAAGCTCTACACCGTCGCCGAGATCTGCACCGCGCCCTACGCCGCCGCGTGCAAGGCCGCCGGTCTTCAGTAGTCGCCGCGCCCCCGGGACGCTCCTGGTCCAGGAGCGTCCCGGGGGCACGCAAGAGCACGTCCGGCGCTCGTCCCGCCTTCATACCCCGCTGCGGGGCGGGCGCCGGACGGAAACATGACGAGCGCAGCCGTTGCCAACGGGCATCGGCCGCGCGCATGTTCATCCTGTAAATCGGTGCTTCGAGCACAACTCTCCGCGCATTACCCCAAGCGCGGCATCCCCGCCGGTCAGGCGGCGAAGGAGATGGTTCACGTGTCCGCTACGCCCGTGCTGGCGTTGCGCGGAGTCTCCAAGCGATTCGGTGCGGTCCAGGCCCTCACCGACGTCGAGCTGGAGGTCCACGCCGGAGAAGTGGTCGCCCTGGTCGGCGACAACGGCGCAGGAAAGTCGACTCTGGTCAAGACGATCGCCGGTGTACACCCCATCGACGAGGGCGTCATCGAGTGGGAGGGCGACCCGGTCAGCATCAACAAGCCGCACGACGCCCAGGGACTCGGCGTCGCGACGGTCTACCAGGACCTCGCGCTGTGCGACAACCTCGACGTGGTCGCCAACCTGTACCTCGGTCGCGAGCTGCTGCACCGCGGCGTGATCGACGAGGTCACGATGGAGCAGAAGGCCCGCGAGCTGCTGTCCACGCTCTCCATCCGCATCCCGAGCGTGCGCATCCCGATCGCCAGCCTCTCCGGTGGCCAGCGCCAGGTCGTCGCCATCGCGCGCGCCCTCATCGGTGACCCCAAGGTCGTCATCCTCGACGAGCCCACCGCCGCCCTCGGTGTCGAGCAGACCGCGCAGGTCCTCGACCTGGTCGAGCGGCTGCGCGAGCGCAACCTCGGCGTCATCCTCATCAGCCACAACATGGCCGACGTCAAGGCGGTGGCGGACACCGTCGCCGTGCTGCGCCTGGGCAAGAACAACGGATCCTTCCCGGTGAAGGACACCACCCACGAAGAGATCATCGCCGCGATCACGGGTGCCACGGACAACGCCGTGACCCGTCGTGCGGGGCGTCGCACCACGGAGGCGGCAAAGTGAGCGACACGTCCAAGACCGTGAAGCAGGATCCGGAGCCGGCCTCCCAGGCGACCGTCGCCCCGGCGGACGACCCGACCGCCGCGCCCGTCGCCGTCGTCGACCCGCGGCTGCTGATCCGCGAAGAGGGCCTCAAGGGCTACTGGACCGAGTTCAAGCGCAAGGTGAAGGGCGGTGAGATCGGCTCCCTGCCGGTCGTCCTCGGCCTGATCGTCATCTGGACCGTCTTCCAGCTCCAGAACGACCGGTTCCTCAGCGCCGAGAACCTGTCCAACATCAGCTTCTACCTGTCGGCCACCGGCATGCTCGCCATCGGCCTGGTGTTCGTGCTGCTGCTCGGCGAGATCGACCTCTCCGTCGCCTCCGTCAGCGGCCTCGCGTCCACCCTGTTCGCCGTGTTCGTGGTCAACCACGACATGAACGCCTGGCTCAGCCTGCTGCTGACCATCCTGATCGGTGTCGGTGTCGGCACCCTGCACGGCTGGTTCTTCGCCAAGCTCGGGGTCCCCGCCTTCGTGGTGACCCTGGCCGGCTTCCTCGGCTGGAACGGCCTGATGCTGTGGCTGCTGGGCTCGACCGGCACCATCAACATCCCGGACACCGGCCCGGTGCACCTGCTCGGCCAGCGGTCCTTCTTCATGGACCAGGCCATCATCGGCGCCTACCTGCTGGCCGGCCTCGGTGTCGTCTCCCTGCTCGTCGGCTCGCTGATCGAGCAGCGCCGGCGCAAGGCCGCGGGGGTGCCGCACCGGACCAACGCCGAGATCGCGCTGCGCGTCGGCGCGCTGGCGGTGGCCGCGTTCATCGCGGCGTACGTGCTGAACTCGTCCGCCGGTGTCTCCAACGCGCTGGTGATCTTCCTGGCCTGCCTGGTGATCGTGGACTTCGTCCTGCGCCGTACGACGTTCGGGCGCAAGGTGTTCGCGGTCGGCGGCGGGATCGAGGCGGCGCGGCGTGCCGGTATCAACGTGCCGCTGGTGCGGATCACCGTGTTCGCCATCGCCGGCGGGTTCGCCGCGGTCGGCGGCATGTTCTTCGCCGGTCAGACGCAGAGCGCCTCGCTGACGTCCGGTGGCGGCAACACGCTGATGCTCGCCATCGCCGCGGCCGTCATCGGTGGTACGTCGCTGTTCGGCGGCCGGGGCACGGTGTGGTCCGCGCTGCTGGGCATGCTGGTGATCCAGTCGATCCAGACGGGCCTGGACCTGCTGAACATGAACACCTCGATCCAGTACATGATCACCGGTGCGGTGCTGCTGGGCGCCGTGGTCATCGACTCGGTCTCCCGCAAGAGCCAGAAGGCGGCGGGGCGCGCGTAGCGCGGTCCCGCCGTAGGGGTGCGGTTCGGATTGCGGGTGCCGGTCCGTCGTGGCTGGTCGCGCAGTTCCCCGCGCCCCTGGGGTCTGCCCGGCGGATCAGGTCGCAGGCGAGCAGCGTCGCCTGACTCAACGCCGCAGATCGGCGTGGCAGGCCCTCGCGACCGCGGCATGATCCGCTGGACAGACCCCAGGTGTCATCCTGTTGCCCGGTGCTTCTCAGCGCCGGGCAACAGTCTTGTCGTAGGAGCGGCACATCCTGGGTACAGCCGATCGCGTGACGTATGACGCACCGCCCGGGCGCGGTCCCCACAGGCGGAACATTAGACTCGACAAGCCCGGCAACAGCTCGATCAGCTCTACTGCAAGGAGGCACGGGTGCCGCTGCTGACCCGCATCAGGGGACCGCGTGATCTGGACCGGCTCAGCCTGGAGCAGCTGGACCAGCTGGCGGAGGAGATCCGGACCTTCCTCGTCGACGCCGTCTCCAAGACCGGCGGCCACCTGGGCCCGAACCTCGGTGTGGTCGAGCTGACCATCGCGCTGCACCGGGTGTTCGAGTCGCCCAGGGACAAGGTGCTGTGGGACACCGGCCACCAGTCCTACGTCCACAAGCTGCTCACCGGCCGCCAGGACTTCTCCAGGCTGAAGATGAAGGGCGGCCTGTCCGGCTACCCCTCGCAGGCGGAGTCCGAGCACGACGTCATCGAGAACAGCCACGCCTCCACGGTCCTCGGCTGGGCCGACGGCCTCGCCAAGGCCAACCAGGTGCTCGAACGCGACGACCACGTGGTCGCCGTGATCGGCGACGGCGCCCTGACCGGCGGTATGGCCTGGGAGGCCCTCAACAACATCGCCGACGCCAAGGACCGGCCGCTGGTCATCGTCGTCAACGACAACGAGCGGTCCTACGCGCCGACCATCGGCGGCCTCGCCAACCACCTCGCGACCCTGCGCACCACCGACGGCTACGAGCGCTTCCTGGCCCGCGGCAAGGACCTCCTGGAGCGCACTCCGGTCGTCGGCCGGCCCCTCTACGAGACGCTGCACGGCGCCAAGAAGGGCCTGAAGGACTTCATCGCCCCGCAGGGCATGTTCGAGGACCTCGGCCTGAAGTACGTCGGTCCCATCGACGGCCACGACATCGAGGCCCTGGAGTCGGCGCTCGCGCGCGCCAAGCGCTTCGGCGGACCCGTCATCGTGCACTGCCTCACCGAGAAGGGCCGCGGCTACCAGCCCGCCCTCCAGGACGAGGCCGACCGCTTCCACGGCATCGGCCCCATCCACCCCGACACCGGCCTGCCGATCAAGGCCTCCGGCGCCGACTGGACGTCCGTCTTCGGCGAGGAGATGGTCAAGCTCGGCAAGGAGCGCGAGGACATCGTGGCGATCACCGCGGCGATGCTCCAGCCCGTCGGCCTGAAGAAGTTCGCCGACGCCTTCCCGGAGCGGATCTACGACGTCGGCATCGCCGAGCAGCACGGCGCCGTGTCGGCCGCGGGCCTCGCGCACGGTGGACTCCATCCCGTCTTCGCGGTGTACGCCACGTTCCTGAATCGTGCCTTCGACCAGGTGCTCATGGATGTCGCCCTCCACAAGTGCGGTGTGACCTTCGTACTGGACCGGGCCGGAATCACCGGCACCGACGGCGCCTCCCACAACGGCATGTGGGACATGTCGATCCTCCAGGTCGTCCCCGGGCTCCGGCTGGCCGCGCCGCGCGACGCCGACCAGGTGCGGGCGCAGCTGCGGGAGGCCGTCGAGGTCAAGGACGCGCCGACCGTGGTCCGCTTCTCCAAGGGCGCCGTCGGTCCCGCCGTGGCCGCCGTGGGGCGCGTCGGCGGCATGGACGTGCTGCGCGAACCGGGGACGGACACGCCAGACGTGCTCCTCGTCTCAGTGGGCGCCCTGGCTCCGATGTGCCTGGAGATCGCCTCCCTGCTCGACAAGCAGGGCATCTCCACCACCGTCGTCGACCCGCGCTGGGTCAAACCCGTCGACGAGGCCATGGCCCCCCTCGCGGAGCGGCACCGCGTGGTCGTCACCGTCGAGGACAACTCCCGTGTCGGCGGCGTCGGTTCGGCCGTCGCGCAGGCCCTGCGGGACGCCGGGGTCGACGTCCCGCTGCGGGACTTCGGCATCCCGCCGCGCTTCCTCGACCACGCCTCCCGCGCCGAGGTCATGGCGGAGATCGGGCTCACCGCGCCCGACATCGCCCGCCAGGTCACCGGCCTCGTCTCCAAGCTGGACGGCAAGTACGGCAGCGCGGCGGCCGAGGTGGACTCGGTGGAACCCGCGCGCGACTGACACACCCGAGTGGGCCGCTCATACCACCCTTGGCGGTGGTACGAGCGGCCCATTTGCGTGAATACGGCCGCGCCGGGGCATACGACCTACGCCCCCTCTCGATCATGTCGAGGACGACAAGCGTGGGAGGTACCCGTGAGCAGCACCCTCTTCCGGACGAAGAAGGTCGAGCAGTCCATCCTCGATACCGAGGAGCCCGAGCACGCGCTCAAGAAATCCTTGTCCGCGCTGGATCTGACCGTCTTCGGCGTCGGTGTCATCATCGGCACCGGCATCTTCGTCCTGACCGGCACGGTGGCCAAGAACAACGCCGGTCCCGCCGTGGCCCTGGCCTTCGTCGTGGCCGGAGTCGTCTGCGCGCTCGCCGCGCTCTGCTACGCCGAGTTCGCCTCCACCGTCCCGGTGGCGGGCTCCGCGTACACCTTCTCGTACGCCTCGCTCGGTGAACTGCCCGCCTGGATCATCGGCTGGGACCTGGTCCTGGAGTTCGCGCTCGGCACCGCGGTGGTCGCCGTGGGCTGGTCCGGCTACATCGCCTCGCTGCTGGACAACGCCGGCTGGCATCTGCCCGCGGCGCTCGGCGTCAGGGACGGGGCCGACGGCTTCGGCTTCGACATCCTCGCCGCCGCGCTGGTCCTGGTGCTCACCGGCATCCTGGTGCTCGGCACCAAGCTCTCGGCTCGGGTCACCTCGATCGTCGTCGCCATCAAGGTGACGGTCGTGCTGACCGTGATCGTCGCCGGTGCGTTCTTCATCAAGGGCGACAACTACGACCCGTTCATCCCGAAGGCGCAGGACGTGCCGGCGGGCGACAGTCTGCAGTCGCCGCTCATCCAGCTGATGTTCGGCTGGGCACCCTCCAACTTCGGTGTGATGGGCGTCTTCACCGCCGCCTCCGTCGTGTTCTTCGCCTTCATCGGCTTCGACGTCGTCGCCACGGCCGCCGAGGAGACCCGGAACCCGCAGCGGGACATGCCCCGCGGCATCCTCGGCTCGCTGCTCATCTGCACCACCCTGTACGTGGCCGTGTCGATCGTGGTGACCGGCATGCAGCACTACACCGACCTGTCGATCACGGCCCCGCTCGCCGACGCGTTCAAGGCCACCGGGCATCCCTGGTTCGCGGGCTTCATCAGCTTCGGCGCCGCGGTCGGCCTCACCACGGTCTGCATGATCCTGCTCCTCGGCCAGACCCGCGTGTTCTTCGCCATGAGCCGCGACGGACTGATGCCGCGCTTCTTCTCCCACGTCCACCCGAAGTTCAAGACCCCGCACCGGCCGACCATCCTGCTCGGCGTGCTCATCGCGATCGTCGCCGGCTTCACCCCGCTGAGCGAGCTGGCCGAACTGGTCAACATCGGCACGCTGTTCGCCTTCGTGGTCGTCGCGATCGGCGTGATCATCCTCCGCAAGTCCCGCCCCGACCTGCACCGCGCCTTCCGCACCCCGTGGGTCCCCTTCATCCCCATCCTCTCGGTGGCCGCCTCCCTGTGGCTGATGCTCAACCTCCCCGCAGAAACCTGGCTCCGCTTCGCCCTCTGGATGGTCCTCGGCTTCATCGTGTACTTCGCCTACGGCCGCTCCCACAGCCGCCTCGGCCGCCAGCAGGAAACCACGGTCGGCGAGGTGGTGAAGCCCCCGAACGGCGGCCCCACCCAGTAACCACCACCCACATCGCCCTTCCGGCCCCGCGGCCCCGCTTTGGCGGAGACGCGGGGCCGATCCCTGGGCGGGGTGGCCGAGTTGCCGCATCGGCGCGGCGGGCCGTGCCGACACATCGCGTCGCCGCACCACGCGAGCCGCCCGGTCCGGTTCGGTGACGCAGTCCCCAGGACGGTCCCGCCATCTACGCCCCTCCGGCTGCCCTGGTACGGCGGTGCCGTGGGGAGGACTTCATCGTCCGTGCCTCCGGTGCCGGTTGGCGCACACGCGGGGCCCGTCGGAAGGGTCTGGCTGTTGGCGCCCCGTCCCGGCCGCCCCTGTACGGCGGTGCCGTCCGGAGGGCTCAACCCTCCGGGTCGGCTCCGCTGCCCCCACGGGGCGGGAGCCCGCCAGGAGTGCCCACCGCCCACGCCCCGGGCCCGGTCGCCCCCATTCGGCGGAGCCTGCCAGGACGGCCTCGCCGTTGGCATCTCGCTCCGGCTGCCCTCATGCCGAGGAGGTCCCCGGGCGGTCCCGACTTCAGCGCCCCGCTCCGGTTGCCCTCATGCGCCGGAGGCCGTCGGGACGGTCTGATAGCCGGCGCCCCGCTCCGCTCGCTCCCCATGCGCCGGAGGCCATCAGGACTGTCTGACCGTTGGCACCGCGCACCGGTCGCCCTCGTGCGTCGGTGCCCGCCAGGAGCGTCTCACCGCCCCGTCCACGCCGCCCCCACGCCGTACAGCCCCTCAGGTCGGTCTCACCGTCCGAGGCCCCGCCACCGCCGCTCCCAACTCGCCGACGCGGTGGCGGAGTTCGCGGTCGGCTGTGATGACCAGTACGGGGCGGTCGCCCGCGCGGGCGACCAGGGTGACCATGTGGTCGTCTCCGCTGCCGGGTGCGGACTCCACGCGGACGCCCGGGACCGACTCGACGCCCCGGGCCGCGCCCTCGACCACGAGGACGATGTCCGTGGGGCCGGAGTGCCCGGGTACGCCGTCGGCCGCGAGCCGGTCACGCAGGCGTTCCGCGGCTCCCCGGCGGTCGCGCCACCAGCCGTCGGGCACGGACCCGACGACGTTGGCGGCGTCCACGATCACCAGCAGTGGCGCGTTCTCGTCCATGCGGCCAGGGTCCCACGCCCGGCGTCCGCCGAGCTCAGGTCTGGTGCGGCTCACCCTTCTCGTCGAAGCTCGCGAAGTACGCCGCGACCATGTCCTCGTCGCCGTGCCCCTGTGCCGCGGCCCGTTCCAGGCGTTCCGCGCTCGCGGCGGCGACGTCGAGCCGGACGCCGTACCGCTCGCCCGCCCGGACGATGAGCCGGGCGTCCTTGGCGGCGGTGGAGACCGCGAACTGGGCGGGGGAGAGCCGGTCGTCGAGGACGAGCGCGGACTTGGCACGCAGGTACCCCATGTCGAGCGGGCCGCCCTCGATGAGGTCGAAGAAGCCGTTCGGGTCGACGTCGAGCGCCTTGGACAGCGCCAGGACCTCACCGGCCGCCGCCGTCGCCGCCAGCACCCAGCTGTTGGCCACCAGTTTCAGCCGGGTCGCGCTGCCCGCCGCGCCGTCCTCACCCGTCCAGACCGTGCGCGCGCCGACCGCCTCGAAGACCGGCGTCACCGCGGCCCGCTCCCCGAGAGGCCCGGCGGCCAGCACCGTCAGCTGCCCGGCCTCGGCGGGCTGACGGGTGCCCAGCACCGGTGCGTCGAAGAAGACCAGGCCGTGCTCGCGGGCGAAGTCGGCGAGCTCGCCCACCGCTTCGACACCCGCGGTCGTCGACTGCACCCAGGCGGCTCCCCGGCGCAGCGCGGGCGCGGCCTGCCGCATCACGTCCAGGGCGGCGGGACCGTCGTAGAGCATCGTCAGGACGGCGTCGGCGCCGCGGACGGCCTCGGCGGGGGAGTCGGTGACGGTGATGCCGTCGGCGGTGAGGGGCTCGGCCTTGTCGCGGGTGCGGTTCCAGGCGCGGACGGTGTGTCCGTGGCGGGCGAGGTTGCGGGCCATCGCGGCCCCCATGATCCCGGTCCCGAGGACACTGACGGTGAGCTGGTCGGTCATGATCGTCGACTTCCTGTTCTCGTACGGTGCCTGCGGCCATGGACCAGCCTGCCCGATCGGCGCCCGGGACGAGGACAGCGCCCCGGCACCCACGAGAGTCCCCCGACAGGGGCCGACACGCGACGAGTCACCCCCTCCGCTTAGAGTGAACCGGTGAACGGCGACTGGCTCATACGCGGCCGAGACGGCCGGCTCAGTGTGTATCTGTCCACGGACGACGCCGTCCTGTGCCGGGCCGAGCACGGCCCCGGCGGTCCCTGGGACGCACCCCGGCGCGTCGGCGGCACCCAGAAACTGCATCCCGTGCTCGCGGTCGGCCAGGGCGCCGACGGCTACGCCCATCTGGTCTCCTGGCGGCCCACCACCGGCGGTGAGTCCGGCCTCGTGCACTCCACGCACTTCCGGCCCCGCCTCGCGGCCCTCGACTGGATGCCCGTCGGGCACCCGGACAAGCGGGGCAAGCGCACCGGCACCCCCGCCGTCGCCGTGGACGCCCAGGGCCGCGCCCATGTCTTCGTCCGCAACACGGCCGGCGGGGTGAGCATGGTCGCCCAGAAGGAGAAGGGCGGCTGGGACCCCTGGCGCGACCTCAAGGGCGGTGACGTACAGGAGGAGTTGGCGGCCGTGACGGGGGAGTCCGGGCGCGTGGAGCTGTACGCGGCCGCGCCGGGCGCCATCCTGCACTGGCGGCAGGAGGAACCGGGCGCGCAGCCGGTCCTTCGGGAGACCATCGAGGCCGACGTCCGTCCCGGCACCCTGAGCGCGCTCGCGACCTCCCCCGACAGCACGACCCTGTTCTACGCCGACGTCTCCGGCGACCTGTGCGCCTGGCGTCCCGGCGGCAAGCCGGCCGTCCTGCTCGCCTCCGCCGGACCGGGCCCGGTCCGCGCCGTCCGCTGCGAACTCGACGGCTACGACTGCACGTTGATCGCCCAGCGCTCCGCGAGCGGCCGGGTGGCCTTCGCCGCCTACCCGACCGAGCAGGAGTCGGCGGGCGCCTGGTGGACCGAGTCGGGGCCGCAACTCCCCATGGACGCCGAGGTGTCGCTCACTGTCGACGAGGACGACCGGGTCGTCGCGGCGACCCTCTCGGCGTCGGGCGGACAGCTGTTCCTGACCCGCCGCAAGGACGAGCCGGTGCTCGCCCTGGAGGCATGGCGCCAGGTCTGAGGCCTGTGGAGGGCGCCCGGGCCCGGTGATACGTGGCGTATCAGGGACCTGAGACACATGAGGTGCACGGAGGGTTGTATGGGCCTTCGCGTGACAAGTGGCACTCGGGAAACTTTAAGAAGCTGTGGTTAAAACGTGAAAATGCTTGCTAGCCTCCCTGCGTTTGTTCGAATTATCGGGAGACCGATGTAGCACCGGCACCCGGCGGACGCCGGAACGGGGTTGGGAATGTTGTCGTGAGCAGATCCTCCACGGCGGATCTAGTCGTTGTCGGGCTCGGCTACGTGGGCCTTCCGTTGGCCCGCTCCGCCGCCGCCGCGGGCCTGAAGGTGGTGGGTCTCGACCGCAGCCGACGCGTGGTCGACGGACTGAACGCCGGCCGTTCGCACGTGGACGACATCACCGACGCCGAAGTCGCCGCCATGCTGGAGCAGGGCTTCGAGGCCGTCGACCGGGCCGAGGTCATCGCGGACGCCGCCGCGGTCGTCGTCTGCGTCCCGACCCCGCTCACCGACCACGGCGCCCCCGACCTCGGCGCGGTGCACGCGGCCGTCGACGACATCGCCGCCCACCTGCGCGCCGGCACGCTCGTCGTGCTGGAGTCGACGACCTACCCGGGCACCACCGACGAGGTCGTCCGCCCGCGCCTGGAGGCCGGCGGACTGCGCGTCGGCACCGACTTCCACCTCGCCTTCTCCCCGGAGCGCATCGACCCGGGCAACCCCTCCTACGGCCTGGAGAACACCCCCAAGGTCGTCGGCGGCATCACCGCGGACTGCACCAAGGCCGCCCGCGCCCTCTACGAGCGCTTCGTGAACAAGGTCGTCGAGGCCAAGGGCACCCGCGAGGCCGAGATGGCCAAGCTCCTGGAGAACACCTACCGGCACGTCAACATCGCCCTCGTCAACGAGATGTCGATGTTCTGCCGCGAGATCGGCGTCGACCTCTGGGACGCGATCCGCTGCGCCTCCACCAAGCCGTTCGGCTTCGCGCCCTTCTACCCGGGCCCGGGCGTCGGCGGTCACTGCATCCCGATCGACCCCAACTACCTGTCGTACAAGGTGCGTTCGCTGGGCATCCCGTTCCGGTTCGTGGAACTCGCGCAGGAGATCAACCAGCGCATGCCCGTGCATGTCGTCAACCGCGCGGCCGACCTCCTCAACGACCAGGGCAAGGCCGTCCGCGGCTCCCGGGTCCTGCTCCTCGGCGTGACCTACAAGCCGGACATCTCCGACCAGCGCGAGAGCCCGGCCCTGGCCGTCGCGGAGGCGCTCCTGGCGCGCGGCGCCGAACTCGTCTACTTCGACCCGCGTGTCGAGGACTGGCGGGTCGGCGGCGCGAGCGTGGAGCGGGTGGAGGACTACCTGGCCGCGGCCGGGGAGGCCGACCTCACGATCCTGCTCCAGCCCCACCGCGAGATCGAACTGGACGTGCTCGCCGACCGGGCCCGCGCCCTCTTCGACACCCGCGGCAAGTCCGCCGACCACCCCCGGGTGGTCAAGCTGTGACTTCCGAAGATGCGTACGTTCCCGGAGCCGTCGACTCCGGCGGCCGCCGCGCGCACCGCAAACGCCGGCACCTGAAGGTCTCGTACTTCGTCTTCCTCGGCCTCGCCGCACTCATCGCCACACGGCTCGACGCCGGCTCCCTGCACCTGTACTCGATGGGTGCGATGGGCCTGCTGGCCCTGAAGATGTTCGGTGCCCTCTTCTACCGTCCGGCCAAGGCCGGGCGGGAGGAGCTGGAGTACCTGGAGAACGCCTGGGTCACCGCGGTCATCCCGATCTACAACGAGGACCCGGTGATGTTCGAGCAGGGCATGCGCAGCCTCCTCGCGCAGAGCCGCCTGCCCAACGAGATCCACATCATCGACGACGCCAGCGCCAACGACTCCGGCATCCGGGCCGCGAAGAAGATGCGCCGCGAGTTCGAGGCCAAGGGCGTCAAGTACACGGTCAGCGTGCAGCCCGAGAACAAGGGCAAGCGCGAGGCGCTCGCCCTGGGCTTCCAGGCAGCGCCGTACACGGACATCTTCCTGTGCGTGGACTCGGACACGGTGCTCTCCCGGGACACGGTCCGTGAGCTGCTGCTGCCGATGGCCGACGAGAAGATCATGGCCTCCACCGGCATGGTCCTCGCGCTCAACCACGACAGCAACATCTTCACCCGCCTCCAGGACCTGCGCTACGGCAACTCCTTCCTCTTCGAGCGGGCCGCCTACTCCCGCCTGAAGTCGGTCCTGTGCTGCTGCGGCGCGCTGTCCGCCTACCGCGGCACGCTGGTGCGCAAGTACCTCGACGACTTCCTCAACCAGCAGTTCCTGGGCAAGCCGGCCGTCTTCGGCGACGACCGCCGCATGACCAACTACTGCCTGATGGAGGGCCAGGTCGTCTTCCAGGAGACCGCCGTGGGCTACACGGCCGTCCCCGAGAAGCTGCCGCACTTCCTGCGCCAGCAGGTCCGCTGGAACAAGTCCTTCTTCCGCGAGTCCCTGTGGGCCTTCCGCCACCAGAAGAAGTACCGCCCGGCGTTCTGGCTGACCTGCATGGAACTGGCGCTGTGGCTGGTCTTCGGCTCGGCGATGTTCTACTCGATGGTGATCCTGCCCATCATCAAGCCCGAGCAGTTCGTCAACCACATCGGCGACTACCTGGTCTTCATGGTCCTGATGGGCTACCTGCGCAACGTCCGCTACCTGGACTTCCCGCGCCGCGGCATGGGCTTCGTCAAGCGGTTCGGCATGTTCCTCCTCGCGCCCATCTACGGCGTGATCCAGCTGACCCTGCTCACCCCGCTGCGCTTCTACGCCCTCTTCACCCTGCACAAGGGCAGTTGGGGCACCCGCCAGGGCGGCGTCGAGGTGTCCGTGGCCGGCGACCACGAGGCCGACGTGACGGAGATCTTCGAGGAAGAGGACCCGTACTCGGACAAGAAGGTCACCGAGACCCTCCAGTTGATGCGCCTCCAGGGCGTGGCCCTGCGCACCCGGCCCCGCCCCTCCGGCGGCATCCCCTCCCAGCCGCAGCCGATCCCCGGCTACGACGAGCAGCAGCACGCGGGCGTCCCGCAGCAGCCCGTCTCCTGGGGGACACCGGCCCCGGCAGGGCAGCAGCAGTGGCAGGGCGGCGGCCACCACGATCCGTACCGGCAGCAGGGCTACGACCCGCAGCATCAGGGCGGTCACGTCGACCCCTCCTGGCAGCAGGGCAACGGCCAGGGCTGGTGACCACATGAGGAAGAGGGGCGGCCGAACGGCCGCCCCTCTTCCGGTTGTTCGCGGGCCTCACGTGTAGGAGGCCATCGCCTCCTCGACCGTGAGGACCGGGATACCGCGGTCGTCGATCGCCTTCATCAGCGCGGTCAGACCGGCCTTGCCGATCTCCGTGCTGGTCGCCGGCGTACCCGCGACGACCTTGTGCAGACACAGGATGAGCCAGTCGCCGTTCTTCACGCAGCGGTCGAGCCGGCCGCCCGCGCCCGTCACCCTCGACAGCGCCGTCCCGCCGATGCCCGTCCCGTCGTTGATACCGGTCAGTGCCTTGAGGCGGTACGGCATCGCCGGGGCGAAGGACTCGATCGTCTCGGAGATGATCGACCGGGCCGTGGTGAAGTGCCGGCTCGCGATCAGGTCCACCGGAACACCGTCGGAGGTCTTCTGGAACGCCCCGTGCGGATAGGCGAAGTGCTCGCTGCTGAACCCGTTGCCCACCAGCCACTCGCGCAGCTTGCGGAAGTCGTCGTCCGCCTGCTCCGCGGTGAGCTTGGGATAGCTCGCGGTGTGGGTGGCGTTGGCGTAGGAGTGCCCGGCCATCTCCCAGCCGGAGAAGTTCTGCATCGAGCGCATCTGGTCGATCGTCAGAAAGCTGCCCGTGCCGATCGCGTCGGCGATGTTGTAGACCGTGCCGGAGTAGCCGAAGGAGTCCATCACCGGGCGGGCCAGGTCGTGGATCGACTTGTGGGAGTCGTCGAAGGTGATCGAGACGACGCCCTTGGGGAAGACCGTGGCGGTGTCCGGTATCAGCTCCACGGCCTGGACCCGGTAGGTCACCGGACCGCCCGCGTTGTCGTACACGGCGAACGACATGTCGGTGAAGCCGGTCTTGGTGGACGGGACTCCGGCCGCCGAGATCGAGTACGTGCCGGCCGCGCTGGTGACATCGGCCCACTGGAGGTGGACCGTCACCCACTCCCCGGACTGCACGTAGTTGGCGGCGGTCCCCGAGTGCGCGTGGAAGGTCCAGGCGAAGTGGTTCGCGAGGGATCCGCTGCCCAGGTAGAAGACCAGCTTGGACAGGTTGGCCACGTCCTCGACCCGCAGCACCAGCCTGATCATCTTGCCCGTCAGGTTCTGCGCGGCCATCCCGGTCTTGCGGACGTAGGACTGCTTGCCGGTGCCGTTGGTGGTGACCCGCACCGACTGCGTCCCCCGGGCGAAGACGGTGGTGTCGTTCGCCTCCGCCGAGGCGGTGCCCGCGCCTCCCGGGGTCCAGCCGTGGGCGGCCTGGAACTGCTGGGACCAGGTGGCCCGGCGGTACTTGGGCCGGCGCCCGGACGGGGCGTAGGCGGGCGGTGTGGTCAGGCCGCCGATGGCCGCTTCGGCCTGGGCCGCAGCGGGCTGGGCGGACACGGTGTTGCCGAGCCATGCGGCGCCGCCGGCCAGCGCGACGCCACCGGTGCCGCCCATGAGCAGCGCGGCGCGCCGGCTAAGCGGGCGGGAACGGCCACGGTTTTGCTCCTTGCTCAACGAGTCTCCTGGACTGTGTCGAAATAGTTCAGGCCGGCGCCGCTGTACTTCTCGACCGCGGCGTCGACCTCTTTCACGGACAGCACGTTGTTGGCGTCGTAGTACAGCCAGTCGACCTTCATGTCCCAGGCGCGGTCGCCCTTGAACGGCAGATCGATGAACCAGTGGTTGAAGTTGATCGACATCCCCGAGCGCGGCGCGTACTTGCCGCTGCTGGAGAAGAGCTTCTCGCCGTCCATGCGGTAGGTGACCTGGTCGTCCTTCACCGTGATCATCATGGTGTGCCAGCCGTCGAGGCTCTTGTTCGTGGTGGTGTAGACCCGGTCGTTGTCCTTGTGGTCGTACCAGGTCACCGTGTCGAGCTTCGGCCCGAGCCGTCCCCAACCGCCGTTCGGCAGGTACTCGTTGTCGAGTTCGCTGTACGTCTTCCCGCTGCCGCCGATCGTGTAGAAGGTCTGGTTGACGTGGTCGCCGCCCTCGCCCTCGGCCGGATCGTCGCTGAAGTGGATGCGGGCGGCGTAGGTGCCGTCGCGGAACTCGCGGCTCCTGGTGCCGAGGCTGGCCTGCCGGGTGCCTGACTCGGTGCCGTCGGTGGCGGCGCGCAGGTTGAGCACCTCGCCGTCGCCGAGGGCGTCCTTCTCCCCGGGGAAGGTGACCCCGTCGGCCGACCAGGTGTCGTCGATGCCCGGGCCGCCCTTGCTGGTGCGGACCAGCCAGCCGTGCTTGAACAGGGCGGGGTCCTTGGCGCCGGCGTAGTGGAAGTTGTCGAACAGCACCCCGGGCGGGGCGGCCGGCAGGGGAGCGGGCGCGGCGGCCGCCTTGGCCGAGGACTGCTTCCCGCCGCCGTTCGGCTCGTCACCCCAGACCAGGACGCCCCGCTTGTAGGCGGTGACCGCCTTGGACTCCTTGTAGCTGGTCTTCTCGGCGTCGAAGGAGCGGTCGTCGGACTGCTTGAGCTCCTTGTGGTCGGCGCGGAAGAGCTGGACGTCGATGCCCTTGCTGTTGCCACCGGCCTTCAGGGTGCCCGCGTCCTCGGTGAACCGCAGCTCCAGGTAGTGGTCGGCGTCCTCGGTGGGCTCGTCGAGCTTCGCGACGGTGCCGGCGATGTTCGAGCAGCCGGCCGCGGCCTGGACGCAGTTGAAGGCGTAGGGGGAGTCCCCGTCCGAGGTGAAGTAGTACCGGAGCGTCAGATCGCTCAACGGCAGCGGCTTCCCGGAGTCGTTGAGGACCTCGAACGACGGCTTGGCCACGGCGGCGGTGGCCGGGGTGGCGGTGCGGTACCGGACGGTGAGCTCCGGCGGGTCCGGGTTCGCCTTCTTCCACACGGGATACAGGGCGGTGGCTCCCGCGGCGACCACACAGATGACCAGCAGCAGTCTGATCTTGGGCCAGACCCGGCGTCGGGGTGTACGGCGGCGGGCTGACGCCACGGGAACTCCTCTGCTGACTCCGATCGGCTAGTGGGCCGGTACCGTCAGAGCAATGTAAACAAGTGGTCGGATTGTGTGAGGATCCTATCCGTCTGGGCGTGCGAAAGGGGGGCGAAGCACATGGATCGTTACCATGCGCCCCACCCCCCTCAGGGGTGACGCGTTACGCCGGGACGCTCGCGACGCCCGGAGCCAGGAACTTCTTGCCGTTCACGCGCTCGGAGACACCCGCGCGGTCCAGGTACGGCGTGATGCCGCCCAGGTGGAAGGGCCAGCCCGCACCGGTGATCAGGCAGAGGTCGATGTCCTGGGCCTCGGCGACGACGCCCTCGTCGAGCATGAGCCCGATCTCCTGCGCCACCGCGTCCAGGACACGCTCGCGGACCTGCTCCTCGGTCAGGACGGAGTCGCCCTGCTTCAGCAGCGCGGCGACCTCGGGGTCCAGCTCCGGCTTGAAACCGTTCTCTGCGGAGTAGACGTAGAAGCCGCGCTTGCCCGCCTCGACGACCGACTTGAGGTTCGGGGAGACCGTGAAGCGGTCCGGGAAGGCCCTGTTGAGGGTCTCCGAGACGTGCAGGCCGATCGCCGGGCCGACCAGCTCCAGGAGCACCAGCGGGGACATCGGCAGACCGAGCGGCTCGACGGCCTTCTCGGCGACCTCGACCGGGGTGCCCTCGTCGATGACGTTCTGGATCTCGCCCATGAAGCGGGTGAGGATGCGGTTCACGACGAACGCCGGGGCGTCCTTGACCAGGACCGCGGTCTTCTTCAGCTTCTTGGCGACGGCGAACGCCGTGGCCAGCGAGGCGTCGTCGGTCGCCTCGCCCCGCACGATCTCCAGCAGCGGGAGGATCGCGACCGGGTTGAAGAAGTGGAAGCCCACGACCCGCTCGGGGTTCTTCAGCTTCGACGCCATCTCGCTGACCGACAGCGAGGAGGTGTTGGTGGCGAGGATCGCGTGCGCCGGGGCGACCGCCTCGACCTCCGCGAACACCGTCTGCTTGACGCCGATCTCCTCGAACACGGCCTCGATGATGAAGTCCGCGTCGGCGAAGCCCTCGGCCTTGTCCAGCACACCGGTGACCAGCGCCTTGAGGCGGTTGGCCTTGTCCTGGTTGATACGGCCCTTGCCGAGCAGCTTGTCGATCTCGGCGTGGACGTAGCCCACACCCTTGTCGACGCGCTCCTGGTCGATGTCGGTCAGCACGACCGGCACCTCCAGGCGGCGCAGGAACAGCAGCGCGAGCTGCGAGGCCATCAGACCGGCACCGACGACACCGACCTTGGTGACCGGACGCGCCAGGTTCTTGTCCGGGGCGCCCGCGGGACGCTTGCCGCGCTTCTGCACCAGGTTGAACGCGTAGATGCCGGCGCGCAGTTCGCCACCCATGATCAGGTCGGCGAGCGCCTTGTCCTCGGCGTCGTAGCCCTGCTGGAGGTCGCCGTTCTTGGCGGCGGCGATGATGTCGAGGGCGCGGTAGGCGGCCGGGGCGGCCCCGTGCACCTTGGAGTCCGCGATGAACCGGCCCTTGGCGACGGCCTGGTCCCAGGCCTCACCGCGGTCGATCACCGGACGCTCGACCGCGACGTCGCCCTTCAGCACCTGGGCGGTCCAGATCAGCGACTGCTCCAGGAAGTCGGCGCCCTCGAAGATCGCGTCCGCGATCCCCAGGTCGAAGACCTGCTCGCCCTTGAGCTGCTTGTTCTGGTTGAGGCTGTTCTCGATGATCACCGAGACGGCCTTGTCGGCGCCGATCAGGTTCGGCAGCAGCGTGCAGCCGCCCCAGCCGGGGACCAGGCCGAGGAAGACCTCGGGCAGCGAGAAGGCGGGCAGCGCCTTGGACACGGTCCGGTAGGAGCAGTGCAGACCGACCTCGACGCCACCGCCCATCGCCGCGCCGTTGTAGTACGCGAAGGTCGGGACCGCGATACCGGCGAGGCGCTTGAAGACCTCGTGGCCGCCCTTGCCGATGGCCAGCGCGTCCTTGTGCTCCTTCAGCAGCTCGACGCCCTTGAGGTCGGCGCCGACGGCGAAGATGAACGGCTTGCCGGTGATGCCGACACCGACGATCTCGCCGGCCCCGGCCTCCTTCTCGACCTGGTCGATGGCGGTGTTCAGGTTCGCCAGCGAGGCCGGGCCGAAGGTGGTCGGCTTGGTGTGGTCGAAGCCGTTGTCCAGCGTGATGAGCGCGAAGCGTCCGGCGCCCGCCGGCAGGTCGAGGTGGCGTACGTGCGCCGACGTCACGACCTCGTCGGGAAACAGCTCGGCCGCGCCCTTGAGGAGTTCGGTGGTGCTCACTTGTCGCCTCCGGCGTCCTTGTGGTGCGGGTTCTCCCAGATGACCGTGGCGCCCATGCCGAAGCCGACGCACATGGTGGTGAGGCCGTAACGGACCTCCGGCTGCTCCTCGAACTGACGGGCCAGCTGGGTCATCAGGCGCACGCCGGAGGAGGCGAGGGGGTGGCCGTAGGCGATGGCGCCGCCGTACTGGTTCACGCGGGCGTCGTCGTCGGCGATGCCGTAGTGCTCCAGGAACGCGAGCACCTGGACGGCGAAGGCCTCGTTGATCTCGAAGAGGTTGATGTCCTCGATCGACAGACCGGCCTTGGCGAGGGCCTTCTCCGTGGCCGGGATCGGGCCGTAGCCCATGACCTCCGGCTCGACGCCCGCGAAGGCGTAGGAGACCAGGCGCATCTTCACCGGCAGGTTGTGCTCGCGGGCGAAGTCCTCGCTCGCGATGATCGAGGCGGTGGCGCCGTCGTTCAGACCGGCCGCGTTACCGGCGGTGACCCGGCCGTGCACACGGAACGGGGTCTTCAGACCGGCCAGGTTCTCCAGGGTGGTCCCCGGGCGCATCGGCTCGTCGGCGGTGACCAGGCCCCAGCCCGTCTCGCCCGCCTCGGCGTTCGTGCGACGCACCGAGATCGGCACCAGGTCGGCCTGGATCTTGCCGTTGGCGTACGCCTTCGCGGCCTTCTCCTGCGAGCGCACGGCGTACTCGTCGGCGCGCTGCTTGGTGATCGTCGGGTAGCGGTCGTGCAGGTTCTCGGCGGTCATGCCCATGAACAGGGCGGACTCGTCGACCAGCTTCTCGCTCACGAACCGCGGGTTCGGGTCCACGCCCTCACCCATGGGGTGGCGGCCCATGTGCTCGACACCACCGGCGATGACGGCGTCGTAGGCACCGAAGGCGATGGAACCGGCCGTGGAGGTGACGGCGGTCAGGGCGCCGGCGCACATGCGGTCGATCGAGTAGCCGGGCACCGACTGCGGCAGCCCGGCGAGGATGCCCGCCGTACGGCCGAGGGTCAGGCCCTGGTCGCCGATCTGCGTGGTCGCGGCGATGGCGACCTCGTCGATCTGCTTCGGGTCGAGACCGGGGTTGCGGCGCAGCAGCTCCCGGATCGCCTTCACGACGAGGTCGTCGGCGCGGGTCTCGTGGTAGATGCCCTTCGGGCCCGCCTTGCCGAACGGGGTGCGGACGCCGTCTACGAAGACGACGTCCCTGACGGTACGAGGCACGATGGCTCTCCTCCAGATGCGGGATGGCACTGCTGCACTGCGCAAGCGCTGAGCGCGCGCTCAGCCCCCATGCTACTTATGAGTAACGTAGCTGCACAGTCCCGGAGGCGGGAGCGGCGAAGGTCACATCGAAACAGCCGGTGCCGACCCTCACCGAGGGGGCGCGGTGGACCCCCGGGGTGTCAGGACGGGAGTGGGCACCGGATGCGATCCCGGCCCCTCCCCGGTGATCACCCCGAACAGCGTACGGGCCGCCTCCACCCCGAATCCGTGCACGTCATGACTCATCGCGGACAGGGTCGGATGCGTGAGCCGGCACAGCTGGGAGTCGTCCCAGGCCAGCAGCGAGACATCGTCCGGCACCCGCAGCCCCATCTCGGCGGCCACCGAGAGCCCGGCCACCGCCATGATGTCGTTGTCGTACACGATCGCCGTCGGCCGGTCACCCGGCGGAGCCGTCAGCAGCGACCGGGTCGCCCGGGCCCCCGCCTCGCCCGAGTAGTCGGTCGTCACCTGCCAGGCCCCGGCCAGCCCCAGCACCCTCCCGGCCTCGGAGAACGCGGCGCCCCGCGCCACCGTGTGCCCGAGCGCCGCCGCGCCCCCCACCCGGGCGATCCGCCGGTGTCCCAGCGCCGCGAGATACCGCACGGCCTCCGTGACGGCCGTGGCGTCGTCCGTCCACACCGAGGTGAGGCCCCCGGTGAGCGAGGGATGGCCGACGGCGACCACGGGCATCCCGAGCCGTTCGACCGAGGCGACCCGGGGATCGTCCTGACGGAGGTCGACCAGGATCGCGCCCCCGATCTGCCGCCCCCGCCACCACGCCTCGTGCAGCCCGACCTCCTCCTCCACGGACCGCACGAGCCGCAGCAGCAGCGAGCAGGAGTGCTCGATCAGGACGCTCTCCACGCCCGAGATGAACTCCATGTAGAAGGGTTCCAGGCCGAGTAGCCGGGCCGGCCGGCAGATCGTCAGCCCGACCACGTCCACCCGTGACCCGGCCAGCGTCCGCGCCGTGAGGTTCGGAGCCCAGCCCAGCTCCCGCGCCGCCTGGAAGATCCGGTCCCGGGTGGCCTCGGACAGCCCCGGCTTGTGGTTGAAGGCGAGGGACACCGCCCCCTTGGACACGCCGGCGCGCGCGGCGACGTCCTTGATCGTGACGCGGGCGGCCGGCTGGGCTGTCATCGGTGGGGCTCCATGCAGAACAGTGCGGAACGGACGGCGTCCGGATCGGGAGTCCTCCAGCCGCTGACACCGATGGTCACCCGCTCGCCGGGCAGCAGGGTCACCAGCCCCCGGTCGGCCCGTGCCTCCGGGTCCAGCCGGTCGGCCTGGAGCAGCAGATCCCGTACGAGGGTGCGGGCCGTCACGGTCACGGCACCCGGCGCCACCGAGACGTCGAACTCGGGCCGCGGATAGGGGATGTCACGGTCGGGCGCGGGGAAGTGCACGGCCCGCAGCCCGTCGGCGTCCGCCACCAGGAACTCCTTCGCCCCCACCGGCTCCAGCTCCCGCGCCACCGCCACCTCGGCGACGGCCCGCCGCCCGGCACGGAACCCCACCTCCGCCTCGCCGATCACCGCCCCCTCGACCGACATCCGCCGCAGCCGCACGGCACCCGTCCACTCCTCGGCCGCCTGGTTGACCACGACCAGTGCCCGCCCCCGCAACGTCAGCAACCGGTCCGCGTACACCCGCCGCAGCTCGTGGTAGAGCGGCTTCTCCCGCCCGTCCCCGTCGATCGCCGCCCACGACGTCACCGGCCAGCAGTCGTTGAGCTGCCATACGACCGTCCCCGCGCACCGGGGCCAGTGCGACCGCCAGTGCTCGATGCCGGCGGCGACCGCCCGCGCCTGGTTGACCTGGGTCAGGTAGTGCCAGCGGTCGAAGTCCCCCTCGGGGAAGGCGAAATGGCGCTCCAGCCCGCGCCGCAGCTTTCCGTTGCCGTCGTCGGCCTTCTGGTGGTGCAGCATGCCGGGGGAGTCGGCCGCGAGCTCCCCGCCCGGCAGCGCGCGCCGCAGGGTCGCGTACGCGGGCGGGGCCTGCCAGCCGAACTCGGCGACGAACCGCGGCACGGTCGCCCGGTATTCCGCGTAGTCTTCCCGATTCCAGACATCCCATGAATGGTGCGTGCCGTGCGCCGGGTCGTTCGGATGGTGCTCCCAGGACCCGGACCAGGGACTGCCCGCCGTGTACGGCCGCGTCGGGTCCAGCTCGGCCACCACGCGCGGCAGCACGCCCAGGTAGTACCCCTCCCCCCAGGAGTCCCCGGCCAGCCGCGGTTCCCATCCCCAGTCCCGGAACCCCCACAGGTTCTCGTTGTTGCCGTTCCAGAGCACGAGCGAGGGATGCGGCATCAGGCGTACGACGTTCTCGCGGGCCTCCGCCTCCACCTCGCCCCGCAGCGGCTGCTCCTCCGGGTAGGCCGCGCACGCGAAGGGGAAGTCCTGCCAGACCAGCAGCCCGAGTTCGTCGCAGGCGTCGTAGAAGTCCTCGCTCTCGTAGATCCCGCCGCCCCACACGCGCACCAGGTCCACGCCGGCGCCGGCCGC
Organism: Streptomyces lincolnensis; assembly: GCF_001685355.1. Classification (GTDB taxonomy): domain Bacteria; phylum Actinomycetota; class Actinomycetes; order Streptomycetales; family Streptomycetaceae; genus Streptomyces; species Streptomyces lincolnensis. The sequence goes on from NZ_CP016438.1 coordinate 7,696,209, forward strand.
CTGGCGCAGCCGCTCCCGGTAGCGCTCGCGCGTGATCCGGGAGGGGAAGGGGTCGTCCGGGATCCAGTTCACGCCTCGCGCGAAGAGCCGCTCGCCGTTGACCACGAGGGTGAACCCGGACCCGTGCTCGTCGGCCCGGCGGTCCAGCTCCACGGTCCTGAAGCCGATCCGCCGACGCCACACGTCCAGCTCCCGGTCCTCGTGAAGGAGCGTCAACTCGACGTCGTACAGCGGTTGTTCACCGTACCCGCGCGGCCACCACAGGCGCGGCCGCGGCACCTGGAGCCGGACTGTGCCGGCCGTCCCGTCGATCTCCGCGCGCGCCCGCTCCCCGCCCACGCGGGCCTCGACCACGAGCGGCGCCTCGACCCTGGTCCGCTCGACCTCGACGGCCAGCTCCACCCGCCCGAGGCCGTCCTCGACGGTCACGACCGGCCGCACCCGGGCGATCCGGGCGGTCGACCAGCGCTCCAGCCGCACCGGCCGCCACATCCCGGCCGTCACCAGCGTCGGCCCCCAGTCCCAGCCGAAGGAGCAGGCCATCTTGCGCAGGTACTGGAAGGGTTCGGCATAGGCGCCGGGACGCTCGCCCACCTTCCCGCGCACGGCCTCGGCCTCGGCGTAGGCGGAGACGAACCGCACCGACAGCCGCCCGCTCAGACCGGTCACGTCGAAGCGGTGGGCGCGGTGCATGTTCCTCGTCCGGCCCAGGACCCGGCCGTCGAGCAGAATCTCGGCCACGGTGTCCAGGCCGTCGAAGACGAGGTCGGCCTGCTCGTGCCCGTTCGTCGCGGGGAGTTCCCTCTCGTACGTCCAGTCCCGGCGCCCCACCCACGCCACCTCGGTCTCGTTCCGCCCGAGGAAAGGGTCCGGGATCACTCCCGCCGCCAGCAGATCGGTGTGCACACAGCCCGGCACCGCGGCCGGGAGCGCGTCCCCCTCGTGCCGCAGGGTCCATCCCTCGGTGAGCGGTGTGGCCTGAAGCATCCGCACTCCTAAACCGATCCATCCCAGTGCCGGGAAACAGCTTGGCATCGTTGGCGAGATAGGGACTTTACCGGTTAAGAAAACGTTGTCAGAGTTCGGAACCAGCCAACCCGCCCGTGCTCGTCCGTCCCCCAGAACGGAGCTGACGCACATGAACCGCCGTCACATCCTCGCCATGGTCGCCGGAGCGGCCCTGCTGGTCCCCGGATGCACCGGTACCGGAGGCACGTCCAAGGGTGCGGACGCCGAGGCGCCCACCGATCCGGCGAAGGTCACCGGCACCATCAAGGTCCTCACCGTGCGGACCGACCTGATCCAGGACGGCACGCTGAAGCGCTACGCCGCCGAGTTCAGCAAGGCCTATCCCAAGGTCAAGGTCGAGTTCGAGGGACTCACCGACTACGAGGCCGAAGTCAAGATCCGCATGAACACCAAGAACTACGGCGACGTCCTGCTGATCCCCGCGGTCGTCAAGAAGAGCGACTACCCCAAGTTCTTCGCCTCGCTGGGCACCCAGGAGGAGCGCGCCAAGAAGTACCGCTTCACCGACTACACCACGGTCGACGGCAAGGTCTACGGGCAGAGCCCGAACGGGGTGAGCCCCGGGTTCATCTACAACAAGCGGATCTGGAAGGAGGCCGGGGTCACCGAGTGGCCCACCACCCCGGCCGAGTTCATCGCCGATCTCAAGGCCATCAAGGCCAAAACCGACGCGATCCCCTACTACACCAACTTCGCGGCGGGCTGGACGCTCAGCGGCTGGACGTCCGTCAACGGCTCGGTCCACTGCGACCCGAAGGCGACCGACAAGCTCGCCGAGGGCGACCCGTGGGCGAAGGGCGCCGATCTGCGCGTCGGCGACACCCTCCTGCACGACATGGTGAAGGCGGGGCTGATCGAGAAGGACCCGACCACCAGCAACTGGGAGGAGTCCAAGCCCCGGACGGCGAAGGGCGAGATCGCCACCCAGTGGCTGGGCACCTGGGCGATCGTCCAGTTCCAAGACGCCGCGAAGAAGGCCGGGGTGAACCCCGACGACATCGGCTTCATGCCCTTCCCGGCCCAGACCGGCAGCACGTTCTGCGCGACCATCAGCCCCGACTACAACCAGGGCGTCAACGTCCACTCCCAGCACAAGGCCGCGGCCCGCGCCTGGATCGACTGGTTCACCGACAAGTCCACCTACGCGCAGGACAACCTGGCCATCTCCCCGCTCAAGGGCGCCCCGCTCCCCGACGTCCTGAAGCCGTACGAGGAGGCGGGCGTGAAGTTCATCGAGGTGGACGACACCAAGGGCGCCCAGGTCAAGAACGTCGACAACCAGTCGGAGGTCGGCATCTACGCCCCCGAGTACCGGCAGAACCTCGTCGACCTCGCCCGCGGCGCACGCGACGGCAGCCTGGAGGCGTTCTTCGCCGACCTCAGCAAGCGGTGGACCGAGACGCAGCGGACCGCGGGGTCCTGATGACGGACACCACCGAGAAGGCGGCGGTGAAGACCACCACGGGGGCGGCGTCCACCGCCCCCTCCCCGGCCCCCGCCCCACGCGGGACACGCGTGTGGCGGGGCGTCACCCCCTGGCTGTTCCTGATCGCCCCGCTCGCCCTGCTGATCACCTTCACCTACGCGCCGGTCGCCAACATGCTCGCGTACAGCCTCACCGACTGGGACGGCGTGAGCCCCGAACTGCGCTACATCGGCGCCGAGAACTACGCGGAGATCTTCACCCGCGAGGACCTCTTCCGGGTCTTCTTCGTCAGCGGCTACTACCTCGTCGCCTCCGCCGTGCAGATCGTCGCCGCGCTCTACTTCGCGACGATCCTGAGCTTCAACGTCCGCTTCCGGAACTTCTTCAAGGGCGTGCTCTTCTTCCCGTACCTGATCAACGGGGTGGCGATCGGCTTCGTCTTCCTCTACTTCTTCCAGGACGGCGGCACCCTCGACTCGGTGCTGAACCTGTTCGGCGTGGAGAGCGACCGGGCCTGGCTCGGCACCCCGGTCTCCGCCAACACCTCCCTCGCCGGCGTGTCCGTCTGGCGCTATCTGGGCCTGAACTTCGTCCTGTTCCTCGGCGCGATCCAGTCGATCCCGGGGGAGCTGTACGAGGCGGCGGAACTGGACGGCGCCAACCGCTGGCACCAGTTCCGGCACATCATCGCGCCGGGCATCAAGCCGGTCCTGACCCTGACGGTGATCCTCTCGATCTCCGGCTCGCTCTCGGTCTTCGAGGTCCCGTACATCATGACCGGCGGCGCGACCGGCACCGAGACCTTCGTGATCCAGACGGTGAACCTGGCCTTCCGGTTCGGCAAGACGGGACTGGCCTCCGCGGCCGCCGTGGTCCTTCTGCTGATCATCCTCCTGGTGACCTGGATCCAGCGGCGCCTGGTCCCCGACGACAAGGTGGACCTCGTATGACCCGGCGTACCGTGGCCCGCGCCCTCGTGTACCTGTCGCTGATCGCCGCGACCGTGGTGGTCCTGCTCCCGCTCGTCGTCGTCCTGCTGACGTCACTCAAGTCCGAGCGGGAGATGACGCGGTCGGGCGGTGCGCTGTCGCTGCCCGACAACCTGCTGAACTTCCACAACTACGTCTCGGCGTTCCGGGACGGCGAGATGCTCTCCGCCTTCGCCAACACGGCGGTCATCCTGCTGGTCTCCGTCGGCGGCACCGTCCTCATCGGCTCGATGACGGCGTACGCCATCGACCGCTTCACCTTCCGCCTCAGGAAACTGGTCGTCGCTCTCTTCCTGGTCGCCGCGCTGGTCCCCGGCGTGACCACCCAGGTGGCGACCTTCCAGATCGTCAACAGCTTCGGCATGTTCGACAGCCTCTGGGCACCGATCGCGCTCTACATGGGCACGGACATCGTCTCGATCTACATCTTCCTGCAGTTCGTCCGGTCCATCCCGGTCTCCCTGGACGAGTCCGCGCGCCTCGACGGGGCCAACGCCTTCACGATCTACCGGAAGATCATCTTTCCCCTGCTCAAACCCGCGATCGCCACCGTCGTGATCGTGAAGGGCATCACCGTCTACAACGACTTCTACATCCCGTTCCTCTACATGCCCTCCGAGGATCTTGGCGTGATCTCGACGTCCCTGTTCCGCTTCCGCGGCCCCTACGCGGCCCACTGGGAGGTCATCTCGGCAGGAGCGATCCTGGTGATCCTGCCGACACTGATCGTCTTCCTGTCGTTGCAGCGCTTCATCTACAACGGCTTCATGAGAGGAGCGACGAGGTGATGAGCGCCCCGGGAGGCACCGCCGCGGGGGCTACGCGGACAGCGCGGCCACCAGCACGGGAGTGACCTGCTCGACCTGCCAGGGCCGGGCTCCGAAACCCGCCAGCGCGGTGCCCACCGACTCCGCGCTGACAACGTTGGGCGGCTCCCAGCAGACCCGCCGTACGGTGTCCGGCGTGATCAGGTTCTCCTGAGGCATGGTGAGCTGCTCGGCCAGGGCGGAGACCGCGGCCCGCGCGGCGGAGAGCCGCGCGGCGGCGGCGGGGTCCTTGTCGGCCCAGGCCCGCGGCGGCGGCGGCCCGGTGACGGGCTGCCCCGGCTGCGGCAACTGCGCGTCGGCGAGGACCTTGGCCCGGTCCACGGCGGCCTGCCACTGCTCCAGCTGCCGCCGCCCCATCCGATGCCCGAAGCCGTTCAGAGCGGCGAGGGCGTGCACGTTCGCCGGAACGGCCAGCGCGGCCTCCACGATCGCCGCGTCCGACAGCACCTTGCCCGGCGACACGTCCCGCCGCTGGGCGATCCGGTCCCGCGCCTCCCACAGCTCCCGCACGACGGCCAGCTGGCGACGCCGGCGCACCTTGTGCATCCCGGAGGTCCGGCGCCAGGGCTCCTTGCGCGGCTCGGCGGGCGGCGCGGCGGCGATCGCCGCGAACTCCTGCTGCGCCCACTCCAGCTTGCCCTGCCGGTCCAGCTCCTTCTCCAGTGCGTCCCGCAGGTCGACGAGGAGTTCCACGTCCAGCGCGGCATAGCGCAGCCACGGCTCGGGCAGCGGCCGGGTCGACCAGTCGACGGCGGAGTGCCCCTTCTCCAGGACGAAGCCCAGGACACCCTCCACCATCGCGCCGAGGCCGACCCGCGGGAACCCGGCGAGCCGCCCGGCCAGCTCGGTGTCGAACAGCCGCGTCGGCACCATGCCTATCTCGCGCAGACAGGGCAGGTCCTGGGTGGCGGCGTGCAGCACCCACTCCACGCCGGAGAGCGCCTCACCCAGACCGGACAGGTCGGGACAGGCCACGGGGTCGATCAGTGCGGTTCCCGCGCCCTCGCGGCGCAGCTGCACCAGATAGGCGCGCTGGCCGTAGCGGTAGCCGGACGCCCGCTCGGCGTCGACGGCGACGGGGCCGGAACCGGCCTCGAACGCGGCGATCATCCCGGCGAGCGATTCCTCGTCGGCGATCACCGGCGGAATGCCCTCGCGGGGCTCCAGCAAAGGGATCGGCGCCTCCGTAACAGAAGATCCGCCGTCGTCCGGAGGAGCGCCTCCGGTGGTTCGCAGTGAAATGTCTGCTGCGGTCTCTTGGGCGTCGGTCACATGTCAAGGGTATCCGTGTATGGACAGCGCCTGCCGACGGAACGTTCCGTCGGCAGGCGCCTGAGGGTCGTAAACCAGTCAGCTCGGTGAAAGATCCGGTTCACGACGGGTGGATGCGTGGACGAAGATCAGCGGCCGATCAGGTTCACGTCGGTGACGTATGCGGGTCAGTGGATGATGCCGGTGCGCAGGGCGACGGCGACCATGCCGGCCCGGTCGCCCGTGCCGAGCTTGCGGGCGATGCGGGCGAGGTGGCTCTTGACGGTGAGGGCGGACAGCCCCATCGAGACGCCGATCGCCTTGTTGGACTGGCCCTCGGCGACCAGCCTCAGCACCTCGACCTCGCGGCCGGAGAGCTCTCGGTAACCCCCCGGGTGGCTCGGGGAACCCGGGGGGCGGCGGTGCATTCGGGCGGCGGCGGAACCGATGGGGGCGGCGCCCGGCCGGGTGGGGAGCCCGAGGTTGGTACGGGTGCCGGTGACGACGTAGCCCTTGACTCCGCCCGCGAGGGCGTTGCGCACGGCGCCGATGTCGTCGGCGGCGGACAGGGCCAGGCCGTTGGGCCAGCCCGCGGCGCGGGTCTCGGACAGGAGGGTGAGGCCGGAGCCGTCGGGCAGGTGGACGTCGGCGATGCAGATGTCGCGGGGGTTGCCGATGCGGGGACGAGCCTCCGCGACGGACGAGGCCTCGATCACGTCGCGCACACCGAGCGCCCACAGGTGGCGGGTGACGGTGGAGCGGACGCGCGGGTCGGCCACGACCACCATGGCGGTGGGCTTGTTCGGGCGGTAGGCGACCAGGCTTGCGGGCTGCTCAAGGAGAACGGACACCAGGCCTCCTGGGGTGGGACGGCTTTCCAAGGTCACAGTCGTCTTCGGCACCAAACCCCTGGGCCTTTAGAGAAAGATCACGATTTAGTGAGTAACAATCCGTGCAATTCGGACGTGCGGTCGATCGTTCGGTGAACGGATCGGTTCGTTCGAGCGTCGAGGAGTGACTGAAAGTGGCCGTATCGACAAAGTGACCGTCAGCGGGACTGCGGTCCGCGGCGCTGCGGCAGCGTGACCACCGAGGCGTCGCCGGGACCGGCCGGGGGCAGACCCGCGACCTGGGCGAGCAGATCGCACCAGGCAGTCAGATGGGCCGCCGTGTCCGGCACCCCGCCCAGCCCCTCCCGGGGTGTCCAGGAGGCGCGGATCTCGATCTGCGAGGCGGGCGGCCGTTCGGACAGCCCGCCGAAGTAGTGGGAGCTCGCACGCGTGACCGTGCCGCTCGGCTCACCGAACGCCAGCCCGCGCGCGCTCAGCGCACCGGTGAGCCAGGACCAGCAGACCTCGGGCAGCAGCGGGTCGGCGGCCATCTCCGGCTCCAGCTCCGCGCGCACCAGCGTCACCAGGCGGAAGGAGCCCCGCCAGGCGTCGTGCCCGTCCGGGTCGTGCAGCAGCACCAGCCGCCCGTCGGCCAGATCCTGGTCGCCGTCGACGACCGCGGCCTCCAGCGCGTACGCGTGCGGGGCGAGCCGCTGGGGCGCCCGCGTCGGTTCCACCTCGATCTGCGGGCGCAGCCGGCTGGTCCGCAACGCCTGGACCGCGGCCTGGAACGCCGGCGGCTCCGTACTGCCCGTATCCCGCTCCCCCTCCTTCTCGTCGTCCATTCCGCCAGCGCCGTCCGACAGTCGTCCTTGAGCCGCAGCCATGCGGGAAGATTAAGGGGAACCGGGGCCAGGCGCTGGCCTGACACCCCGGACCCGGTGTCCCTGTGGGCCCAGGGCCCTGCTGATGGATCTCCGCGGCGTCGCGACGCCCGGCCCGCACGCCGATCGCACGCACCGAACGCCGCTCCTTCTCCCACGGAGATCCATCAGAAGGGCCCTGGCCGGGCGGGCTGAAGGGCGCCGTCGGCGTCGTGCAAGACTTGGCCCGTGAGCGCCAACGAGACCCCCACGGGCAAGCCGCCGACGGCCACGTACGACTCCGCCTTCCTCAAGGCATGCAGGCGTGAGCCCGTGCCGCACACGCCGGTCTGGTTCATGCGGCAGGCCGGGCGCTCGCTGCCGGAGTACCGCAAGGTGCGCGAGGGTATCCCCATGCTGGAGTCCTGCATGCGGCCCGAGCTGGTCACCGAGATCACGCTCCAGCCGGTCCGCCGGCACGACGTGGACGCGGCGATCTACTTCAGCGACATCGTCGTCCCCCTCAAGGCCATCGGCGTCGACCTCGACATCAAGCCCGGCGTCGGCCCGGTCGTCGAGCGCCCGATCCGTACCCGCGCCGACCTGGCCCAGCTGCGCGACCTCACCCCCGAGGACGTCTCCTACGTCACCGAGGCGATCGGTCTGCTCACCCGCGAGCTCGGCCCGACCCCCCTGATCGGCTTCGCCGGGGCGCCTTTCACCCTCGCGAGCTACCTCGTCGAGGGGGGCCCGTCCCGCACGTACGAGAACGCCAAGGCGATGATGTACGGCGAGCCCGAGCTCTGGGCCGACCTGCTCGACCGCCTCGCGGACATCACGGCCGCCTTCCTCAAGGTGCAGATCGAGGCCGGCGCCTCCGCGGTCCAGCTCTTCGACTCCTGGGCCGGGGCGCTGTCCCCGGCCGACTACCGCACCTCGGTGATGCCGGCCTCCGTCAAGGTCTTCGAGGCCGTCGCCGGCTACGGCGTCCCGCGCATCCACTTCGGCGTCGGCACCGGCGAGCTGCTGAAGCTCATGGGCGAGGCCGGCGCCGATGTCGTCGGCGTCGACTGGCGTGTCCCGCTCGACGAGGCGGTCCGCCGCGTCGGTCCCGGCAAGGCGCTCCAGGGCAACCTCGACCCGACCGTCCTGTTCGCCGGCCAGGACGCCGTCGAGACCAAGGCCCGCGAGGTCCTCGACGCCGCCGCCGGTCTGGAGGGCCACGTCTTCAACCTCGGCCACGGCGTCATGCCGTCCACGGACCCGGACGCGCTGACCCGGCTCGTGGAGTACGTCCACACCCGCACTGGCCGATAACAGCTCCTGGAAGGTGACGGGCCGCCTGCCCCCGCAGGCGGCCCGTTCGCATGTGTTCACCAAACTTTTGAAGGCATTTACGCAGCTCGGCGAGTATCTCTGTGGAGGAATGGGAGGGTTTCAGTGATCCCATCTCTCCGGTACTTGAAGTACCGTACGGTTTCTCGTACAAAGTACGATTGGTGGCTGCCGGGAACTCATCCGCTCATGACAGTCTCTAGTCAGTTGTCTGACATATGTACGGGTAAAGGGGGAGTGGCTCATTCCGGTCGCGGATTTGTCCAGCACCGCAACAACGTTTCCCCGAGCATGATCGACTCGACCAGCAGCTGCTGTACTCACTGTGTGAGGAGTTCTCCATGCAAGCGTTAGGTGTTCTCGTCGTGGACCAGCACCCGGTGGTGAGGTACGCGCTCTCGTCACTGCTCGAAACGAGGGTGGCCTGGACCGCCGAAGCGGCAAGGAGTGACGAGGCATGGAACGCGATCACCACCTCCCGTCCGGATGTGGTCGTCCTGGAGCTGGAACTGGAGGACGGAGCGCGCGGTGTCGATCTGTGTCAGCGGGTGAAGGCCATGGAGAACGCTCCCCGGGCCGTCGTCTTCACCGGTGACGCCTCACCCGCCGCCGTCGTCGCCGCGATATCGGCCGGCGCCGACAGTTTTCTGCACAAGAGCGTCGGCAGCGCGGAACTCGTGGACGCGGTGCAACGCACCTACGACGGCCAGCGCATGTGGATGCTCGGCAAGGACGAGCGGGACGACATCGACATCCGGACTGTCACCTCCGACGTGCTGCCCGCCGTCACCCGCAGGGAGGCCCAGGTCCTCAGCCTGGTTCTGCGCCGCTACACCAACGAGGAGATCGCGAGGCAGCTCTCCCTCGCCCCTCAGACCATCAAGAACCAGGTCAGCAGCGCCCTGCGGAAACTGGGCGTCAGCGGACGGCGTGAGCTGTTCCGCAAGTACTCCGGGCAGGGCGGTGCGACCACCGTGGTCAGGGGCTGACCGGACCGGTGGCCGCTTCCTCACCGGCCGCGTCCCGGCCCTGGACGAAGGCGCGTGCACCGGCCCGGGCGCCGGGGGAGTCGAGGATGCCGGCCAGCTCGGCACGGTGCTCGCGGTACGCGTCGGCCCACTCCCCGTCGCGTGCCCGGCCCAGGACGCGCTTGCTCGCCAGGACGGCGTGGCCGGCGTGGGCCGCCACGCGTTCCCCGAGCTCGCAGGCGGCCGCCAGCGCGGAACCGGGCGCCACGACCCGGTTGACGAGCCCGAGGGCGTGGGCACGATGGGCGTCGATGGGGTCGCCCGTCAGGGCCATCTCCATCGCGACGGCGGGCGCTATCGCGCGCGGCAGCCGCAGCAGCCCTCCGGCTGCCGCCACCAGGCCCCGGCGTACCTCCGGCAGTCCGAACGACGCGTCGGCCGCCGCCACCACCAGGTCGCAGGCGAGCACCATCTCGAAGCCGCCGCCGACCGCCGCGCCCTCCACGGCGGCGATGAGCGGCTTGGCGGGCGGCCGTTCCGTCAGACCGCCGAACCCCCGGCCCGGAAGGGAGGCTCGCTCGCCGCGGGCGAAGGCCGTGAGGTCCATGCCGGAACAGAACGCGGGCGCGGTGCCCGTGAGCACTCCGACCCGCAGCTCCGGGGTGTCGTCCAGGTGCCGGAAGGCGGCCGCCAGCTGTTCGGCCATGGCACGGGTGAGGGCGTTGCGTACGTGCGGACGGTTCAGCCGGATCACGAGGAGGGGGCCACGTTCCTCGACGACGACATCCGCACCTTCGGGCTCCGCTGCACGGCCCTGCCTGAACTCTCCGGTCACGCGTCTGCCCATCCTGAGTCGGCGTTCCACGGGGGTCGGACTTATGAGCGTAGCGAGCGCCGGGCCCGTGACCTACGCCCCGCAAGTACCTGATCCGGCGCCGGTTGAGTACCCCGAATGCCTGTACGGGCGGGGTCGCGCGCACGTGCAATCCCTGACAGGGAGGGGAATCGTCCCCACGCCCCAACGAGGGAGAGGTTGTGCCATGGAAGCACTGACGGAGGCCCTGTTGTCGGGTGCGCCCGCCGCACAATGGGAGGGTCTCGTGCCACGGGACCAGTACCTGGCGGCGCACCTGCGGGCCGCGGACGCGGAGCGCGACCCCATGGACGCCGGGCAGGAACGGGACGTCCGCACCACCATCCACGTCGGTCCCGTACCCCTGCCCGAACTGGCCCCGGACGAGGTGCTGGTGGCGGTCATGGCCAGCTCCATCAACTACAACACCGTGTGGTCGGCGACGTTCGCGCCGGTGCCCACGTTCTCCTTCCTCCAGCGCCTCGGCCGGCAGGGCGGCTTCGCCCGCCGCCATGACCAGCCGTACCACGTCATCGGATCCGACGCGGCGGGCGTCGTCGTGCGGGCGGGAGCCGGAGTGCGGCGCTGGTCCGCGGGCGACCACGTGGTCGTCAGCTGCGTCCAGGTGGACGACCAGGAGCCCGCCACGCACAACGACGGCATGCTGGGTGCCGAGCAGCGCATCTGGGGCTACGAGACGAACTTCGGCGGGCTGGCCCACTTCGCCATCGTCCGCGCCAGCCAACTGCTCGCCAAACCAGCGCACTTGACCTGGGAGGAGGCCGCGTCCGTGATGCTCACCGCGGCCACCTCGTACCGGATGCTGGTCGGCGACAAGGGCGCGCGGATCAAGCAGGGCGACATCGTGCTGATCTGGGGCGCGGCCGGCGGTCTGGGCGCCTACGCGCTCCAGATGGTGAAGAACGCGGGCGGTGTCGCCGTGGGCGTGGTCGGCTCACCGCGCAAGGCCGAGGCCCTGCGACGGCTCGGCTGCGACGTCGTCATCGACCGCACGGACCTGGGCCTCGGTGACGACCACGACCTCACCCCGGAACGGACCATCGAACTGGGCAAGCGGCTCGGCCGGGCCATCAGGGACGCGCTCGGCGAGGACCCGCACGTCGTCTTCGACTACGTCGGCAGGGCGACCTTCGGCCTGTCCGTCTACGTCGTACGGCGCGGCGGCACCGTGGTGACCTGCGGCTCCAGCACCGGCTACGACCACCACTTCGACAACCGCTACCTGTGGATGAACCTCAAGCGGATCATCGGCAGCCACGCCGCCAACCTCCAGGAACAGTGGGAGTGCAACCGCCTGTTCCGCCTCGGCCGGCTCGTACCGGTGCTGTCCGAGGTGTACCCGCTCGACCAGGTCGGTGACGCGGCACATCTGGTCCAGCGCAACGCGCACGTCGGCAAGGTGGGGGTGCTGTGCCTCGCGCCCGAACCGGGCCTCGGAGTCACCGACCCCGAGCGGCGCCTGGCCCTGGACCCCGAGGGGCGCAACCCCTTCGCCGCGCTGGTGACGGAGCGCGGCGCCGCCGTCTGACAGGTACGACCAGGTACGACAGAGGGGGCCGGGGCGGTGTCCAACCGCCCCGGCCCCCTTCCGTACCGGTACCGGACTCAGGTCGCCGCTCGCGTCACCGCTTGCGGTAGACGGAGACCGCGTCCCTGCTGTCGTAGTGGAACGGCTCCTTGCGCCAGCCGCCCCAGCGGTCCTCCAGTTCCAGGCCGCCGAGCCGGGCCATCAGGTCCTGCTCCGCGGGCCAGATGTACCGCATGGTCGCCGCGATGATGCGGTTGCCCTTCTCGCTGACGACGACATCCGTGCGCTTGATGATCTGCGTCGTCGGGTCGATCGTGTTCATCTCGAACCAGGCCAGCCGGGGGTGCCCGGCCAGCCGGCCCGAGACGCGGAACGGCTCGGTCATGCCGTAGTCGTTCTGCCGGCCGCGCTGGTAGTTCGTCATGTCCGGCACGATGTTCTGCACGACGAGCCGCCCGCCGGGCTTGAGACGCTTGGCGCTGTTCGCCAGGCAGCGGGCCTGTTCGTCCTGGTCGGGCAGGACGAACAGGGTGGCGAGGGCGATGAAGACGACGTCGTACTCGTCCTCGACGTCGACGTCGGCGAAGTTGCCCTCGAAGACCTGGATGCGCTCTCCGCCGGGCTTCTCCTTGAGCCTCTCCAACATCTTCGGCGAGGCGTCGATACCGCTCACCCGCACGCCGCGCTCCGCCAGCGGAAGGGCCACCCGGCCGGTTCCTATGCCCAGCTCCAGGGCGGTGCCGCCCTTGGCCAGGTCCGCCAGGAAGTCCGCGGCCTCCTCCGCGTCGTCACGGCTGTCGTCGGGCGTCCAGCTGTCCCAGATCTCGGCGTAGCGGTCCCATTCGGCCTTCGCCTCTTCCTGCCACTGCCTGCTGGTCTTCGTCATCGTGATACCCGCCTTCCGTATCGAGGTGAGAACGTCATCCCATGGCCCGGGCGAAGCCGGACTCGGGCATGCGGCCCGACTTGATGTCGCCGAGCGCGCCGTCGAGCGCTCCGGCGATCTCCGCCACGTCGTCCTCCGTGATGACGAGCGGCGGCATGAGCATCAGGTTCGGCACGACCCGCAGGCTGGAGCTGAGCACGCCCCGGCTCTCCAGGGCCATGCGCAGCTTGTTCACCCTGCCCGGGGTCCAGGCCTCGCCGCCCGGCTCGCCGAACTCCAGGCCGCAGAACAGACCGATGCAGCGCACCCCGGTCAGCTCCGGGTGCTGGGCCTGGACCTTGCCCAGGGCGGTGACGAGATCCGCCCCGCGCCGGCGCACGTTCTCCAGCACGCCGTCCTCGTCGAGGGCGCCGATGACCGCGAGCGCCGCCGCGGCGGCCACCGCGTGACCGTCGTTGGTCGAGCCGATGCTGAGCGCGGTCTCCGCGGTGGTGCGGTCGTGCAACTGCTCGTAGAGACGGTCGTGGACGGCCACCGCCGACATCGGCATGTACCCGGAGGTGATGCCCTTGCCCAGCGTGATGATGTCGGGTGAGACGTCCGGCAGCTGGCCGGCGCGGGTGAAGTCGCCGACCCGGCCCATGCCGGTGACGACCTCGTCGAAGACGAGATGGATGTCGTGGGAGCGGCAGAACCGGGAGAGGGAACCGAGGTACTCGGGTGACAGGATGTGTCCGCCCTCGCCGACGACGGGCTCCACGATCACCGCGGTCACCCGCTCGGGCCCGAACTCGGTGATGAGCCGCTCCATGTCGCTGACGCCCTCGACGGCGCCGTGCGAGAACGGCCCCGGGGCGTGGTGGATCCCCGGGAGCATCGGGCCGGTCTGGTGGTGCAGATACGGGACGCCGGTCACCATGCCGGCGCCCGGGCCCTGCCCGTGGAAGCCGTCCCACATGGAGAACACAGCCATACGCTCGGGCTGTCCGGCCCGCAGCCGCAGGAACCGGGAGAGCAGCAGCGCCATCTCCACCGCCTGGGCGCCGTTGCTGGCGAACCGGACGTGGTTGATGCCGTCCGGCAGATGGCGCACGAGAGCCTCGGCACAGTCGACGGTGACCTGCGCCGGGCGCCCGTAGCCGTGGCTGTTGGCGAACGGCAGCCGGTCCACCTGCTGCTTGATGGCCTCCTTGACGCGGGTGTTGCCGTAGCCGAGCGTGACGTTCCACAGCCCGGACCGGGCGTCGAGATACCAGCGTCCGCCGGAGTCACGGACGCGGACGCCGTCCGCCTCGGCGAGCAGGTCGTCGCGGGACAGCGCCTTGAGGTAGGGGCGGGGTACGCCGCTGTTCCACAGGGCGAAGTCGGCAGGGTCGATCACGATGAGTCCCTCTCTGTGTCGGTCTCTGTGTCGGTCGGTGCATCGGTGGTCCCTCGGCGGGATGTCAGCCCGGCCCGAGGCCCAGGAGCCGGGCCGCGTTGCCGTACAGCCAGCGGTCCGTGACCTCGTCGCCGAGGCCCAGGGCGGCGACCTGCTCGGCCAGGGCGGCGACCGGATCGGCGTTGACCCAGGTCGCCGAGCCGAACAGGACCCGGTCGCGCAGTGCGGTGGCGCCGTACAGGAGCAGCGGCTCCCAGCCCGATCCGGGGCGGGCCATCCACGGCGGCCGGTGGGAGGACAGGTCGAGGTAGACGTCGCGGTGCCGCTGGGCGATGGAGACCATCTCCAGCACCCACGGCCAGGCCGCGTGCCCGGCGACGACCGGCAGCCCGGGATGCCGGCGGGCGATCCAGTCGACGTTGCGGGGATGGCACAGGTCGTGGGCGTGCCGCGCGAAATGGTGCCCGGTGTGCAGCCACAGCGGCATGCCCAGCTCCCGCGCCCGCCGGAAGACGGGGTCGTACACGGGATCACGCGGGTCGACCCCCTGCCAGAACGGGGTCACCGCGAAGCCCCGCATCCCCAGGGCGTGACAGCGCTCCAGTTCCGCCACCGCCGCCCGGGGGTCGGTGAGGTCCACGCCCGCCCACGCCTGGAGCCGGTCGGGTGCCTTGGCGGCGACGGCGGCGACCCGGCTGTTCACGTCGTCCCCGTCGGCGGTGGCGCCGCCGCAGCTCATCAGGACCTGGTGGACCACGCCGTTGTCGTCCATGGTCCGCAGCAGCGCGTCGGTGTCCGTGCGCTCCGGCTGCCCCGCGACGAGCAGACCGATCGCCGCGTCCTGGTCCCCGGCGTCGAGGAGAGCCCGGAAGGCGGCGTGGTCGGTGCCGAAGACCGTCGTGGCGTGCCGGCCGAAGGCGCGCAGATACGTCGGCGCGACCGCGGCGAGGCCCCGGAAGTACGTCCGCCAGCACTCGCGGTCCAGGGCCAGCACACACACGTCGACCACCCGGCGCCGCACCGCGGGCCGGTCAGCCGACCCGCTCACGGCGGACCTCGATCCCGGCGGCCGCCCGGTCCCAGGTGTCCGGGGTGATCCCCTGGGCGCGCAGCGCCTCCTTGCGGACCTTGCCCGTCTCGGTCATGGGAAGGTCGGGCAGGACCCGGACATAGCGCGGCACCATGAAGTGGGCCATGCGCACCCGCAGATGCTCCATCAGCTCCACCGGGTCGAAGAGGACACCGGGGCGCAGCACCAGGGCGGCGAGGATCTCGTCCTCGGCCTGCTCGCTCGGCACGGCCACCGCCGCGGCCATCGCCACCGCCGGATGACCGAGCAACTCCGCCTCCACCTCCGCCGAGGACACGTTCTCGCCCCGGCGCCGGATCGCGTCCTTGATGCGATCCACGAAGAAGTAGTCGCCGCCCGGCTCGCGCACCACGGCGTCGCCGGTACGGAACCAGCCGTCCCGCCAGGCCGCGGCGGTGGCCTCCGGCATGCCGTGGTAGCCGTGGAACATCGACCAGGGCCGGTCCGCCCGCAGCACGAGTTCACCCGCGCACCCGTCCGGTACGTCGATGCCGTGCTCGTCGACCACCCGGCACTGCACCCCCGGGCGCGGCCGGCCGCAGCTGCCCGTGCGCTCCGGATCGAGGTCCGAGACGATCGGCGCCGGAGTCTCCGACATGTTGAAGCCGGTGTACACGGCCACCCCGAACCGGCGGCCGAAGTCGAGGGCCTGACGGTTCAGCGGGATCACACACGCGGCCCGCAGCGGATGCTCCCGGCCCCGGGCCGTCTCGGGAACGCCCAGCAGGAAGTCGACCATCGCGCCCAGCAGGGTGCACATCGTCACGCCGTGCCGGCGGACCACGTCCCAGAACTCGCCGGTGGTGAACCCGTCGGTGATCACGGCCGACCCGCCGAACAGCAGCATGCAGTAGGCGACCTCGGTGCCGCCGCCGTGGCACAGCGGCAGGTTCAGCAGATAGCGGTCGTGCTCGGTGATGTCGTCGTCGAGCAGAGCCGTCACGGTGGAGTAGTGGTGGACGTAGGAGACCAGGACGCCCTTGGAGGGGCCGGTGGTGCCCGACGTGTAGATCACCGCCATGGTGTCCCACGGGGCGACGGGGCGCGGGGGCGGCACGAACTCGTCGGGCCGGGCCCGCAGCGCCTCCGGGCCCAGGACGCGGAGCGAGCCGGACAGGGGGGCGGGCGGGGGCTCGTCCGGTCCGCCGCCGAGGACGACGACCGTGTCGAGACGGCCGCGCCCGGCGTGTTCCAGCCGCTCGGCCAGCCGCGCGTGCGCGACCAGCACCCGCGCCCCGGAGTTGTCGACGACGTGCCCGAGCAGGCTGCCCCGGTATGCGGTGTTCACCGGCACGTGCACGGCTCCCAGGAGATTGACGCCGTACCAGACCCGTAGCGCGTCCAGGCCGTTGGGCAGCCAGCACAGCACGGTGTCGCCCTGCCGCACGCCCAGCCGGTGCAGCGCCGCGGCGGTGGCCCGGGCGTCGTCGTACACCTGCCCGTACGTCCACTCGGTGCCGTCCTCGAAGACGGCGTACACGCGCTCGGGGTGCGCGCGGGCGCGGGCGGCGATCAGCTCGCCGGTCACACAGTGTTCGGCCCGCGGTACCCGGGGGTCCTCCGGCGCGAGGATCTCGACGACCGGCGCCGTGTCCGGGCCGGCCACGACCGGCGCCCCGGTCATTCGGACATCCCGGTCACGTCGAGCATGTGCCCGCCGACGGTGTCGTAGTGGCGCACGGCCCGCAGGTAGTGCTCCCAGTTGAGAGCGGTCTGCGCGTTCCGGCTCACCGGGCGCACCGGGATCAGGGGGCCGACGCTGACCCGGGCGGGCAGCGTGACCGCCCACAGCACGACCTCCGCCACGTCCGCCGGATCCAGCAACTGGTCGACGCCCACGCCGAGTTCCTCGGGGTCCTGCGCCAGATCGGTGCGCACCCAGCCGGGCAGCACGGCGACGGCCCGCACCCCGAGGTGCCGGTTCTCGATGTCGACCTGGGCGGTCAGCGCGTTCAGGGCGCGCTTGGTGATGGAGTACGGCGCCGACCAGTCGGCCTGGAGCAGACTGCCCTCCGAGCTGATGTCGACGATCCAGCCGTGGCCGCGCTCACGCATCCCCGGCAGCACGGCGCGGATCAGCAGGAACGGCACGTCCAGGTTGAGCCGGAACGCCTGACGCCAGTGGCGGGGGTGGGTGTCGTGGATGGGCCCGGTACGCGCCAGGGCGGCGTTGTTCACCAGGATGTCGACGGGCCCGAGCGCCCGCTCGGCGGCGGCCACCACCTCCTCGGGCACGCCCTCGGCGGCCAGGTCGGCGGCAAGCGCCAGCACCGGCACCTCGTGCTCGGCCACCTCGCGTTCCACGACGGCCAGTTCGCGCTCACGGCGCGCCACGAGCGCGACGGACGCGCCCGCGCCCGCGAGCGCCCGGGCGATGCTCGCTCCGATGCCCGACGAGGCGCCGGCGACGAGCGCCACCTTGCCCTTGAGGGGCCTGTTCTCGGTCATACGGTGCTCCCATGGCGGGGTCGGGGGGACAGGGGCGGCAGGCCGGCCAGACAGTGGCCGCCGCCGTCGACACGCAGTGCCGCGCCGGTCAGCCCGGACGCCGCGGGGCTGATCAGGTAGCACAGGAGGGCGGCGACCTCGTCCGGCTCACTCATCCGGCCGGTGGGCACCAGCCGGTTGGTGGCGTCCAGGAACACGGGATTGGTCACGTCCGTCATCGGCGTGCGCACGAACCCGGGCAGCACGCTGTTGGCCCGGATGCCGTACCGGGCGGCCGAGGTGGCGAAGTGATGGGTGAACAGCGCGGTCGCCGCCTTGCTCACGCCGTAGCTCGCCAGGTTCGCCACCGGCGCGCTCACCGCGGCCAGCGAGGACACCACGGCCACCGACCCCTTGCGCCCGGTCACCGTCCACCGGGTGAGCAGGGCGTCGCAGAGGCTCGCGTACGACAGCGTGTTCAGGGCGAGCAGCCGTTCGCGATTGCGCGCGTGGTCGCCGGAGCCGTCGAAGGTGACGGCACCCGCGGCATAGGCGAGCGCGTCGATGCCGCCGGTGCGCTCCCACGCCTCGCCCACCAGGTCGGCGGCGCGGGCCGGATCGGCCAGGTCGGCGGGCAGCACCCAGCACCTGCCGCCCCGCTCACGCAGTTCGGCGGCCAGCTTCTCCAGCTCGGGCCTGCGCCGCGCGACGAGCACGACACCGGCCCCGCGAGCGGCGCACTCACGGGCGACGCTCGCGCCGATGCCGCCACTGGCGCCGGTGACCAGGACCACGTCGCCGTCCAGCCGGAACGGATCCGGTCCGCCGAGAGCGCCGGCCGCGGGCTCGGTGCGCGCGGCGCGCGCCGACGGCATGGGGACGACGGCGGCGTCGAGCCCGCCGTCCAGCGGCAGCGTCTCGCCCGCCACGTTGCCCAGGCCCTGCGAGGCCAACAGCCGCAGGGCCGCCGCGAGTTCGCCCGGCTCCGTCGGGCGGCGGGTGACCAGATGCCGCAGCACCTCCTCCTCGGCCCCGGGGGACAGCCGGTGGCCCAGGAACGGGGCGTAGCCGACGCGCACCGTGTTGGCCGGTACGCCGCGTGCGGTGCAGCGCTTGGCCAGGTGCTGCCACCAGGCGTGGTCGGCGGCCCGGTCGGCCGCGCCCTCGGGGCCGGCGTCACCGTGCACGTGCGGACCGCCGTCGGTGACCAGAACGGCACGGCCCCGGCCCCGGCGGGACATGGCGGCGAGCACGCGGGCCACCGGACCGCGGCGCAGGGGTGCGCGGCGCCCCGCACCGAAGGTCTCGTTGCCGATGCTCACCACGCAGTACACGTCCGGGGGCTGGGCCGGAGCCGCGGCGTACGTGGACGCGGTCTCCACCTGGAAGCCGTAGCGCTCCCAGGCCGCCCGTACGGCGTTCGTGTGGACGGCGTCCGGCTCCGACTCCAGCAGGACGCGTGGTCCGACGGGCGCCAGCGAGGGCGTCCTGAGCAGGGGCGTGCCGTTCGTCGTGTCAGTCATCGTCGGCTCCCAGCAGGACGGCGCTCGCGACGGAGCCGATCGTGTAGTTGAGGCTGAGGGCCAGGTCGATCCGGGCGGCTCGCCCGCGGGTGCCCGGCACCGGGTCGAAGGTGCACACGTCGGCCGGCTTCTCGCAGTTGGCGGTCGGCGCGATGTGGCCGTGACGCATCATCAGGAAGGTCGCGGCGGCACCGATCACGCCGAGCGGCGCCCCGCTGTGGCCGAACACGGCCTCCTGCACGGTGACGGGCAGCGCGGCCGCCCGCTCTCCGAAGATCGCCGGCACGATGTTGCCCTCCATGGCGTTGAATGCCCGGTCCCCGGTCGCCGCACCGTTGACGTAGTCGATCTCGTCCGGTGTCGCGAAGCCCTCCAGACACGAGCGCGCGGCGCGCGCGGCACCGGCCCCCGTCAGGTCCAGGGCCAGGTTCGGCTGGGCGTTGCGGGCGGTGACCTGGGACAGCACCCGGCCGTACGTCCGCGCCTTGCGGCGGTCCGCGTGCTCGCGGCTCTCCAGGATCAGCGTGGCGGCACCGTTGCCGTAGTTGAGACCGGCGGCCCGCTCGTCGTAGGGGCGCATGGGCTGGTGGACCAGGGTGGCGGTCTGCGGCTCGGTGCCGGCCACCGACCGCTCCTCCAGTTCGGCGTACTGCCGCAGCCTGCTCTCGCGCCAGTAGTCGGCGCCGGTGACGACCGCGACGTCCACCTCGCCCGCCGCGATCATGCGTGCGGCGTTGCCGAGGAGCACCGACGACGAGGCACAGCCGCAGGACAGGGTGTAGCTGGGACCCGTGGAGCCCACCAGGCCCGCCTGTGTCGTCTCGACATCGGACATCACCGCGCCCAGGACGTTGCGGAACAGTACGGCGCGGGCCTCGCGCGGGCTGATGGTCCGGGTGTCGGCGAGCAGCACCGGCAGATAGGTGTCGACGATGGTGTCGGCCGTGGCGTTGCGGGCCGCGAGCACCGCCGCCTCACTCAGGGCGCCCGCCCGCCAGTCGAGATCCGCGTCCGCGCACGCCTCCAGCAGGGCCAGCAGCCCGTACAGGTGGATGTCGGAGTACTTCTCCAGGAAGCGGGGCGGTATCTCCGGCAACCGGTCGGCCACCGTGTCGAAATCGAGGGGAACGCTCCCGAAGTAGGTTCCGTCGTCCTGCTCCAGGAACGATTCGCCGTGCTCGACGGCCGCCCAGAACTGCCCCGGCGTCGCCGTCGGCGCGCCCCGGCCGGGCAGACAGAAACCCATGCCGGTGACGAGTGCGTCCCGGGGGCTCTTGGTCGTGGTCACCACTACGCCCTTCGCTCAGATCCGGTAGAGCAGGCCGCCCCAGCACCAGACCCCGCCGCCGATCGACGGGGACAGCACCAGGTCTCCGGGGGCGACCACACCGCGCTCCAGCAGTTCCGACACGGTGGTCGGGATCGACGCGCTGGAGACGTTGCCCCGGAAGGAGAGGTTGGTCAGGACACGCCCCGGGTCCGCGCCGAGGTGGTGCTGGATTCCCTTGGCCAGCGGCTCGGTGCCCGAATGCGGGATGAGCCAGTCGATGTCGTCGACGGTCAGCTTGTTGCGCGCGAGCAGGTCCTCCACGGCGTCGCGGACATGGGCCAGGGCCACGTCGTTGAGGTCCGGATGGCTCCTGACCCAGCCCTGCTCGCCGCCCGCCACGGACATGTGGGCGAGGCTGCCGTCGGTGTGGAACACCGAGTCGATGAGCCCGCTCGCCCCACCCGGGGTCGCCTCCATCACGCAGGCACCCGCCCCGTCGGAGACGAGCATCGCGCCCTTGGAACCCGGCCGCACCCGCCGCGTGACCCGCTCGGTGGTGGCCACCAGGGCCCTGCGGTAGCCGGCCGGTGAGGTGAGGAGGGCCGCCGCGGTGTGCACCGCCTGGATGTAACCGGCGCAGGAACCGGCGATCTCGAAGGCCATGGGCCCCTTGATGCCGAGTGCCGCCGCGGTCAACGCCCCCACCTCGTCGACGTAGTTGCGGTCGGTCCAGTGACTGACGACGACCAGGTCGATGTCGGAGGCGTCGACGCCGGCCCGCTCCAGGGCCTGCCGGGACGCCCGGGTGGCCATGAGGACGGGGGTCTCCTCGTCGGTGGCCCGGTAGCGGGTACGGACGCCGACTCCGCCGATGACCCGGTCCTCGACGGCGTTCGTGGTGGCGTTCTCCACGCTCTCGTTGTGTATTTCCTCGGAACCGAAGTAGTGGCCGTATCCGGTGAACCGTATTCCGGAGCCTTCCCAGAGGCCCTGATGTCCGGTGTCCATCGGCGAGAAACTAGTGGCGTCGGAATTCTGTGGCATCTGGCCTCCCGTACTGAATGACTGACCGCGCGGGTACGCGAGGTACCGGGCGGGAAAACGCGTGGCGCCGCGGAGCGGAATCGTTACGGCGGGATCGTCACGGCACCCAGCCGGGCGGGCCGCCGCCGTCGACCCGGATCACCGAGCCCGTGACATAGGGGTTCTCCGCGGCGAAGCACACCGCGTCCGCCACCTCCTCCTCCGTCCCCCAGCGGCCGAGCGGCACGAAGCGCTTCAGGCCCTCCATGTAGCGGGCGTGCTTCGGCAGGGCGGTGCTCTTCTCGCGCAGCGCCTCGCCGTCCATCACGCCGGGCGCGACGGCGACCACCCGGATCCCGTAGACACCGAGCTCGTAGGACCAGGTGCGGGTCAGCGCCTCCACCCCGGCCTTCGCGGCGGTGTACGCGGACTGCCCGTACGCGCCGGCCGCCAGGCCGGAGGAGACGTTCACGATGGTGCCCGCGACGCCCTGCCGGACCATGCCGGCCGCTGCCTCGCGGCCGACCAGGAACACACCCGTCAGACACAGGCGCACCGTCCGTTCCCAGTCCTCGAGCGAGTGGGTGAGCAGCCCGCCGCCGGTGTCCTGGCGCGGTCTGCGCAGCAGCAGCCGGGACAGGTTGCGGCCCGCGTTGTTCACGCACAGGTGCAGCGGCCCGGTCTCGGTCACCTCGGCGAACACCTCGCGCACCGACTCCTCGGACGTCACGTCCGCCCGCACCGCGCGCAGCGGGAGCTGCTCCGCCTCGGCCATCGCCCGCACCTTCTCCAGGCGTCCCGGGTCGAGCCCGAGCACCGTGGTGTGCCACCCCTCGGTGGCGAGCCGCCGGGCCACGGCCAGTCCCAGGCCCCGCGTACCGCCGGTCACCAGCGCGTTCCTGGAATCGGACAAGGCCGCTCCCCTTTCCTCTCGGTCGTCGTGTCCGGCCCGGCGGTCATCGGTACCGGAAGACCATGGCGCCCCAGCTCAGACCGCGCCCGATACTCACGCCCAGAATCAGTTGGCCGGGCTTCACCGTGCCGTCGCGCACGAACTCGGAGAGCGCGCCCGGCATTCCGACGCTCGATGTGTTGCCGCGCCGGGGAAGATTCAGGAGCATGCGCTCCCGCGGAATTCCGATACGGTCCGCCATCGGATACAGCAGATTGGTGTTCGCCTGGTGGGGAACGCACCAGGAAATCTGCTCAGGGGAAAGCCCGTTGCGCTTCAGGACGGTCTGTCCCGCCTCGACGAGCATGTCCGGTGTCACTTCGGAGAGAATTCCGCCGCGCATCACCATCTTGTCGTTCTCGTCGATGTCGAACGCGTCGTAGTAGCGGCCGTCGGCGCGCAGGACGACGTCGATCAGACCGCCGCGCGCGGACAGCCTGTCGGCGCCCGCCCCCGTGGACTCGCCGATGCGCCACACCGCCGCGGCGGCCCCGGCACCGAAGAGCGCGGAGTTCCTGAAGTCGAAGTTGAGGATGGCCCGCGGGCTCTCCGCGCACACCACCAGCACGGTGCGCGCCTGACCGGTGGCGAGCAGCCCGCGGGCCACCACGCTCGCGTAGAGGAACCCGGCGCAGGCCACCGCGCTGACGTCGAAGCAGAAGGCGTCGCGGGCGCCCAACTGCTTCTGCACGGGCAGCGAGATGTCCATGTAGTTGTTGCCCAGAGAGGACGGGTTGGCCCGGGGCCGGGCGGTGGCGCTGGTGCCGATGATCACGTCCACGTCCGAGACGTCGAGTCCCGCGTCGTCGAGCGCGGCCCGGGCCGCCTTGACGCCCATCTCGGCGAACCGTTCGTCGGGCCCGGCCCAGTGGCGCGAGCCGACACCCGTGTGCGTGCGTATCCAGGCGTCGTCGACGCCGAGCCCGGGCAGGCCCTCGAAGTAGTCGTTGGTGACCGGCTCGCCCGGGAAGTAGTGGCCGACACCGCTGAGGACAACGGGCGGGCCGGCACCGTCGAGCGGTATCCGGGGGGTGGACATGGGGGCGTCCCTTCCTTGTCATCGGTCATCGGTCGTCAGTCATCGGGGTGCGGTCGTCGGTGTTCGGGCCGCCTGCGCGGTCGTCGCGCTCGTGTCAGAGCTGGTAGAGCAGCGCCCCGGAGAACCAGCCGGCGCCGGCCGCGGGCGACAGGATCACGTCGCCCTTGCGCAGCTCGCCCGACTCGACGAACTCGGACAGCGCCGTCGGGATCGTCGCGCTCGTGGTCTGGCCGCGCGTGCGCAGATTCGTCAGGACCTTGGCGGGGTCCGCGCCGATGCGCTCGACCAGACGCTCGGAGATCCGTACCGAGCCCGGATGCGGGACCACCCGGTCGACGTCGGCGATCGTCATGCCGTTGCGCCGGAGCAGCAGGTCCACGGCCTCGCCCGCGGTCTCGGCGGCCACGTCGGCGATCGAGGGCAGGCTCACCGTCCAGGCCCCGGTGCCCCAGGTCTTGGAGACGCCCGCGTGCTCGCCGTAGCTGAGCACCGCGGAGTCCCGCAGCCGGGAGTCGTCGGGCGGTCCCGCCTCCAGGACCGCGGCCCCGGCCCCGTCCCCTCCGACGTAGGAACCGCGGCGGCCCGGCTTCAGGCGCCGCGAGAACTGGTCGGAGCAGACGACGAGGGCGCGCCGCCACTGATGGCTCGTCAGCATGGCCGCGGCCGTCTGCACACCGTGCACGAAGCCGACGCAGGCGGCGCACACGTCGAAGGCGAGCGCCCGTCGGGCGCCGAGGCTCAGCGCGACGCGCGGTCCGTCCTCGGGCGCGTACTTGCGCTGCGACCAGGACGAGAAGATCACCAGGTCCAGATCACCGGCCTCCAGGCCCGCGTTGCGCAGCGCCTGGCGGCCCGCCTCCACGGCCATGTACGGCACGGTCTCGGAGTCGTCGGACAGATGCCGGCGCCGCACGCCGAGGTCGGGGCCGAGCACCGCGGCCTCCATCGCCGGTGCCTCGGGCAGATCCGCCGGTATCTCCTCGCAGTGGCGCGGGAAGTAGTGGCCGAAGCCCCGGAAGGACAGACCGTGGCCCGCCCAGATTCCACCGCTCACAGACGTGCTCCTCACCTGTAGAAACCTTGCGGATCGAGACCGCGCAGCCAGGAGATCTCCGCCTCGGTGATCTCCGGTTCCGCGACCGGGTCGGTGGTGGGCGCGGACCAGCGCGTCAGCGTGGCCACGGCCTCCCGCGGTGTCGGCGGGCCGTCGTCGCCGAGCGGCAGCCAGGTGGCGAGGCGGAAGGGGCTGCCGGGCCCGTCCTCGCGCCGGAACCGGCCGAAGTGGCTGACGACTTCACGTACCCGGGCGCCCGGGCTGGTGACGTAGGCGACCCGATCGACGAACTTGCGCGGGGAGGCCGTGGACAGCACCAGGCAGTCCGTGCTGGTGGCGATGTCGTTGGCGCCGCCGGAGCCGGTCAGCCACCGGCCGTCGGCGAGCAGACTGGTGTTGACGTCGCCGCGCGCGTCGACCTCACCGGCCGCGAGGACGCCCAGGCAGCGGCGGTTCGCCGACACCATCCCGCCGAGGATCTCCGGGATGCCCGCGAGCTGCTGGGACCGCGTGGCGTGCAGCTGACTGAAGAGAAAGACGTCGCCGGGCTCCGGATCCATGCCGTAGAAGCCGAGTTCGGCGCAGACCGGCACCCGTACGCCCTGTTCGCGCAGCCGGGCGGCGGCCAGCCAGGCGGCCAGATGGGACACGCCGATGCCCGCGAGCAACGTGTCGTAGCCGTCCGTGGTGACGCGGTCGACGATCGCGCGGGCCCCGAGGACGATGGTCCGCTCCTGGCGGGTGACGGGTGCGCGCGGGGTCGGCTCGGGGCGGCTCTGCGGGACGGCGTCGGGCCTCGTCCCGGAGCTCAAGGGGCGGGGCGGCGCGGTCGGCTCGCGCGGGGTGAGCGGCCCGGCCGCCAGCAGCAGTTCGGCGCGCCGCGCCTCACCCAGCCTGCGCACGTACTCCGCGTGCCCGCCCGGCTCCTCGACCCATTCGCGGTACCACTCCTTGGCGCCGTCCTCGGTGGCCAGACGGTCCACGAGCTCGGTGAGGAAGGTGTAGTCGTCCCGGTACCCGGCCACCGCCTGGCCCAGGTCACCGAGCGCGAGACCGCGCAGCGACTGGGGATGCGCGCCGAGCGGGGCCTCGCACAGGGCCACGACCCGCTGTCCGGGGATGACGACCCGCTCCGGATGCGCGTCGACGAACGCGTCCGGCACGATGCGCTCCACGGAGGCCAGCACCCCCTGCTCGGCGGCGTACGCACCCCAGGCACCCTCGCCCGCGGGCGGCACCAGGACGATGTTGCCGCGCCGGTCGGCGCACGCGCCGTGCACCAGCGTCAGATCGGGGCGCAGCGGCTCCACCAGCCCGAACGGCCGGTCGCCCGCCGAAGGATCGGCCACCCGCACGAACTTCGGGCTGCCGTCCGGCACGGCGTCCTCGCCGTCGGGGCGCGGCCCGCGGGCACCGGAGGCGAGCGCGCGCTCCAGGTCGCTGCCGACGAGGGAGGCCGTCACGCCGTACGGCAGGCCGGTCGCGCCGGCGATCAGCCGCTGGGTGAAGCTCAGCAGCGACCACAGCTCGCAGGTGAACGGGAGCCCCCGGGCCAGATCGCGGTAGAGCGGGTTGGGGCGAGGGGTGGGGTAGGTGTCGCCGAGGAAGCAGGTGATCAGGTGCTCGACCGCGCCCGACATCGTCAGCGCGTGCATCGCGGTATGGGTCGCCGACGTGCTGACGGTGAACCGGCCCCGGCCCGCGAACTGCCGGGCGAGGGCGTAGACCATGGCGTTCGGCCGGGCCATCGTCATGGCCAGGTGCAGATGTGTGCCGGGGGAGACGTACTCGGACACCAGGGTGTCGACATCGGGGACGAGGGCGGGGCCGCTGTGCGTGCTCATGGTCTCCTTCGCGGGTTCGGTCCGTGCGGGCGCGGCCTACGTCACGCGGTGCCCAGGGCGAGCACCGAGGTCTGGCTGCCGATCGCGAAGGCGAGAGAGATCGCGAGGTCGACGGGGCCGGGGCGGCCCCCCTCGCCGACGTGGTCGTGGTCGCACTCCGGATCGGGCTCGGCCTCCGCGTAGTTGGCGGTCGCGCACAGGCACTGGTGGTGCAGGGCCAGGGCGGTCGCGGCGGCGTTGACCAGGGCGGCGGCGCCGAGCAGATGTCCGTACACGGGTTTGACGGAGCTGAGCGGCGGCCAGGCGGACCGCGGCCGGCCGGGGTAGAGCGCGCCCAGCATCCGGCTCTCGGCCACGTCGTTCTTCGGGGTGGCCGTGCCGTGACCGCAGAACCAGTCGACGTCCTGCGGGCCGCGACCGGCGTCACGGAGCGCCGCGTGGACCGCCGACGCGGTGACCTCACCGCTCATGTCCATGCCGAAGGGGTGCGTGGCCTCGTTCACCGCCCGGTGGGACAGGACGCGTGCGTATCCGTCCACGCCGCGCGCCTGCGCGTGGCCGGCCCGCTCCAGGCACAGCGCGACGGCGCCCTCGCCGAAGGCGAAGCCCTCCCGCTCCCTGGTGTACGGGCGGATCGCGCGACGGGGGTCCGCGGACTCCGTCGACAGCACACCGCTGCCCATGGCCGTGAAGGACTCGAACACCAGCGGCGTGAGCGGGAACTCGTGTCCCAGCACGACCACGGCGTCCGCGGCGCCCGCCCGGATCAGCTCCGCGGCGAAGCCGATGGCGTGGTGTCCGCCCACACAGGCGCTGCTCAGGGTGGTGACGAGTCCGCGGACGTCTCCGTAGATGGCCGCGAGGGTCGCGGGAGCGCCCGGCATGCCCCGGAGCATCGCCCCGCTGTCGCCGAAGTGCCGATCCCGTGCCGCGCCGCTCTCCGGCCCCGGCGCGTTCGCGCCCTCGGCCGTGAGGGCCTCGCCGACCCACTCCAGGGGACCGCGCGAGGACGAGGCGATCAGGGACAGCCGCTCCGGGTCGATCTCACCGGTGACGAGCCCGGCGTCGCGGCGGGCCTCCTCGACGGCCGACATGGCGGCCAGCGCGTCACGGGTGTACCGGTTCGCGAACTTCTCGTTCAGCTCCGGCAGGAACTTGCGGTGGTCGAAGTCCCGCAGTTCGCCGGCCACCCGCACACCGGCGCGTCCGGGAGTGCAACGGGTCAGCGGACCGAGCTGTGACGTTCCGTCCCGCACGTCCTGCCAGAATTCATTGACATGGGTCGCGCCGGGGAGCATGACACCGATACCGGTGATGAGTACCGATTCCCCACGCTTCTTCCCGGCGTTGGATTCAGCCAGTGCTGCCATGCCCGAAAAACTATCCGCCGCTCAACTTTTCGACATCGCTCTCCGGGTACCCGGGAGATTTCACGTCCGGTACCGGAAGTACCGCTTCGGAATATCGGTACCGGCGATACCGAACATCCGTAAAACCGGGTACCGGTGGCCGATTACGGTGTGCCTCCCTGCGGCTTTAGAGTCGGCAGCCGTCACCGGCACCGGATGCCACACGGGCCGGAAGCCGTACGCAACGCAGGGAGTCTTATGGCCGATCAGCAGAGGGACCCCGGGCGAGACACTCTGATCACCGGAATGGGATTCGCCCTGCCCGGCCCCGGAGGGCTGTGTGCGACATCCGCGGAGTTCTGGGAGATCATTTCCACGGGCTCCTGTCACGTGGAGCGCGACGGCCTGTTCTTCGGCCAGGTGCGCACCGATATGCAGGATGTGAAGGACCGAATTCCCGAGCTTCCCAGAAAAGCACTGGCCCTGTATTCGCCGGTTCAGTGGCACGGCCTTGTCTCCCTGGCCGAGGCCTGCGCGGACGCCGATCTCGACTGGCGTTCCGGGGCCCTTTCGGAAGCGGCCGTGCTCGCGGCCCGCGACGGCGGTGACTGCTGGTCGGCGCAGTACACCGACATCCTGCGCGCCGATCGGGACAAGGTCACCAAGGACGAGATCAACGCACTGGGCACCCGGCTCGCCCTCACCGGCATCCCGATGGACGTGGCCAACATCCAGATGTCCGTGCTCGCCGCCACCGGCCCGTGCTTCACGGTCTCCAACGGCTGCACCTCCTCGGCGGTGCAACTGGGCATGGCACACCGGCTGATCGCGAGCGGCGAGATCGACGTCGCCGTGGTCACCGGTGCCGACGTGTTCGGCCTGGACTTCCTGCGGCACTACGCGGACCTGCTCGACCGGTACGCGGAACTGAGCGCGGAGGACGGCGTCACCGTCGACGCCATGGAGGACGCCGCCCTGTCGATGCACGCCCAGATGCGCCCCTACGACAAGAACTCGCCCGGCTCCAACATGGGCAACGGCTCCATCACCCTGGTGCTGGAGAGCCGTGCGCACGCCGAGCGGCGCGGGGCGGTGCCCTACGCCCGGCTGCTGTCGCAGCACACCCGGCGCAGCCCCCAGTTCAGCGCCTTCGCCATCGACCGTGCCGGGGCCGGGATGGTCCAGGCATCCCGGGACGCCATGGCGGGCTTCGTGGAACCGGACCAGATCGACTACGTCAACGGCGGTGCCGAGGGCGACCGGGTCTTCCACGAGACGGAGTCGAACATCGTGCACACGCTGTTCGGGGACCGTGCGGCGCGACTGCCCGTCACCGTGCAGGAGGCGTGCTTCGGCCACAACGGCGGGCCGCTCGGCAACCTCGGCGTGGCCGCCACGTCCCTGATGATCCGTGGCGATGTGGTGTGCCCGACGGCCGGCTGCGTCGACCCGGCCGACGAGTGCGCGTTCGATCCGGTGCCGGGCACCACCAGCCGGCCCCAGCGCGTCGACCACGCGCTGTCCTTCAACTACACCGTCGGCATGATCAGCAGCGCGATTCTGCTGGGGAAGGCATGAGGGGGAACTCCATGGACGACAGGGCACGCCCCGACGCGTCCGCGCCACAGCCGGCCGCGGCGGACGCCGGCCGCGACCCGGCCCCGCCGCCCGGACGCCGCGCGGCGGTGCTGTGCGGGCTCGCGGGATGGGTACCGTCCGGCACCGTCACCAACGCCGATCTGGAAGCCCGGCTGGACACCACCGACGAATGGATCCGCAGCCGTACCGGCATCGCCCAGCGGCACAAGGTGTCACCGGGCACCGCCACCCGTGAACTCGCCGTGGAGGCCGGGCGGCTGGCCCTGAAATCGGCCGGACGCGACAGCGTGGACTCGGTGGTGCTCGCGACGGTCACCCCGGACCGGCACTGCCCGGCCACCGCCCCCGAGGTCGCGGCGGCGCTCGGGCTCGGTCCCGTCGCGGCGCACGACGTCTCCGCCGTGTGCGCGGGCTTCCTCTACGCGCTGGCGTCCGCGGTCGGGTCCATCGCCGCGGGCTTCGCCGACCACGTCCTCGTCATCGGCGCCGAGACGTTCTCCGCCATCGTCGACCCGGACGACCGGAACACCGCCATCATCTTCGGCGACGCCGCCGGCGCCGTGGTGCTGCGGGCCGGGCACCCGGACGAGCCCGGCGCCCTGGGGCCGATCCGGCTCGGCAGCGACGGCACCCAGAGCGACCTGATCCAGATCCCGGCGGGAGGCGCCCGGCAGCGTCTGGCCGGCACCGCCGCCGAGCCGGGCGAGTACTACCTGCGGATGCAGGGACGCAAGGTCTACCGGCACGCCAAGGAGCGCATGGGCCAGGCGGCCGTGGAGGTCCTGGAGCGCTCCGGCTGGCGGATCGAGGACGTCGACCGCCTCGCCACCCACCAGGCCAACGCGCGTATCACCGAGGCCGTGGCGGAGGAGTTGGGCGTGCCCCGTGACCGGGTCCTGTCCAACATCGAGCACGTGGGGAACACCTCGGCGGCGTCCCTGCCCCTGCTCCTCGCGGACGCGGCCTCGTCGGGCCGACTGCGCCCGCACCACCGGGTGCTGCTCGCCGCCTTCGGCGCCGGGCTCGCCTGGGGCGCGGCATCCCTGACATGGCCGGACGTGACGGCCCTGTCGGTGCACTCCTACCTCGATTGACCCACCGGCCGGACCGGCAGCGCCCCTTCGCCCACCGGCACAGAGTTTCCCGGGAGGAACGGTGTACGAGAAGGTCAAGTCCCTGTTGACGGATGTCTTCAAGGTCCCGGAGGACCAGATCACGCCGCAGGCCACCCTGGAGGACCTGGGGATGGACTCGCTGGCGGCGGTCGAGTTCGCCCTCGCCCTGGAGAAGGACTTCGAAGTGGAGGTCAGTGACGACGAAGTGCTGGAGCTGGAACGGCTCGATCTGATCGTGGAGCTGGTCGAGCGCCGCGCGCGGGCGTCCTGACCGAGCCCCGTGGGCGGCCCGGAGCGAGCGGGCCGCCCTCGTGGCAGGACCGTACGAGCCGGAAAGCCGGGACCCTCACGGGGTCCCGGCTTCCGCTACGGGTCCGGGCCCGCCGGCCGGAGCGCACACCGGCGCGGCGGACCCCGTACGGGCGGTCAGTCCAGGTGCTTCGAGCCGTGCTCGCCCGCGGCTCCCACGGTCTCTTCCGTCCCCTCGCCGTGCTCGGCCTTCCCGCGCACCTGACGGCCCGCCTCACGCGGGATCAGCAGGGACACGGCCACGGCGACGACGACCAGCAGAATGCCGGTGCACAGCGACGTGAACCCGAAGGCGTCCGTGAACGCGTCGTCGGCCCGGCGCTTGAGTTCCTCGCCGGCGGCGCCCGGCAGGGCGCGTGCCGTGGCCACCGCGTCGGGCAGCCCTTCGCGGGCCGCCTCCAGATACCGCTCGTCCACGCCGGGTACGGAGACGTCCATCTCCCGGCGGAACAGCGCGGCCGCGATGCTGCCCATGATGGCCACGCTCAGCCCGTTGCCCAGCTCGTAACTGGTCTCCTCGATGCCCGCGGCGCCACCCGCCGAATCGGCCTCGGCCGTGGACATGATCGCGTCGGACGCGGCCGTCATCGCGCAGCCCGCTCCGGCGCCGATGCCGGCCAGCGCCACGGCGAAGACCCAGTACTCGGTGTCCGGCCGGACGTTCACCAGGACGAAGAACGCCGCACCGATCAGCCCGAGACCGATCATCATCGCGTACCGCGTCCCGTACCTGGGGACGATGACGGACATCGCGGGCGCACCGATCATGGTGGCGAGGAGCAGGGGCAGCAGCCGCAGACCGGACTCCATCGGGGACGCGCCCCCGATGAACTGCCAGTGCTGGGTGAGCAGCAGCATCAGCCCGCCCATGCCGAACATGGCGAGCACCACGGCCGTGACCGCCACCGAGAAGGCGCGGTTGCGGAACAGGCCGGGGTCGAACAGCGGATCCGGCACGCGCAGCACCCGCATCACCAGAGCGGCGAGCAGCACGACTCCCAGCACACCGGTGATGATCGTCTGCGCCTCCAGGCCCTCGGCGCCGCCGTGCTGGATGGCGTAGACCAGGGAGATCAGACCGACGACCGACAGCACCGCTCCGACGGCGTCCCAGCGCGGCGGATTGGGGTGCCGGGACTCCGGCACCAGGGCCAGCGCGGCGATCAGGGCGACAACCATGATCGGTACGTTGATCAGGAACACCGAGCCCCACCAGAAGTGCTCGATCATGACCCCGCCGACGACCGGTCCGACCGCCGCTCCCGCGGCCGACATCGTGGCCCACACGGCGAGCGCCACCGTGCGCTCCCTGCGGTCCGTGAAGACGTTCCGGATGATCGACAGCGTCGAGGGCATGATGATCGCCGCGCCGATGCCGAGCAGCGCGCGGGCGGCGATCAGCATCGCGGGGTCGGTCGCCCAGGCCGCGACGG
The DNA here is from genome assembly GCF_001685355.1 of Streptomyces lincolnensis. Lineage (GTDB taxonomy): Bacteria > Actinomycetota > Actinomycetes > Streptomycetales > Streptomycetaceae > Streptomyces > Streptomyces lincolnensis. Next base: position 7,728,423 of record NZ_CP016438.1, read on the forward strand.
CCGAGGCGGCCCCGAAGACGAGGAAGCCCAGGCAGAGGAAGCGTTTACGCCCCAGCCGGTCGCCGAGCGTGCCGGCGCTGATGAGCAGCCCGGCCACGACGAGCGAATAAACGTCGACGATCCAGAGCAACTGCACCGAGGACGGCTCGATTTCGGTGCTCAGGGTGGGCAGGGCGACATTGAGGACCGTCAGGTCCAGGGCCACGACCAGCAGGCTGACCGACAGGACGGCGAGCACTGCCCACCGGTTCCGAGCCCCACCGGCGTCCCCGCTGTGCGTGTCGTTCACCACGGTATCCATGGGTCTCCTCCTCGAGGATTCCGTCGACTGTGTTCTCGTACGTCATACCAGCTATCGTACGACGTACGAGTACGCGTTAGAATGGAAGGGTGACGGAGACTTCTGGACGAGACACCACAGCGAAGGGCCGCCCGGGATCGATCTGGCTGCGCGGTACGAAGAAGCGAGCGGTGAAGCAACCGCTGAGCCGAGAGCAGATCGTGCGCGCCGCGGTGCAGCTCCTGGACGAGGGCGGGGTGCGCAATCTGCGTATGCGTCAGCTCGCCGAATCCCTCAACTCGGCACCCATGTCGTTGTACTGGCACGTGCCGACCAAGGACGATCTGCTGGAACTGGCCGTGGACGAGGTCTTCCCGGACCCGCCGGCCCGGTCCACGCCGGGAGACTGGAGCCAGGACGTCAAGGCCGGTGCCGAAGGCCTGTTCGACGTGCTGCTCGAACACGCCTGGATGATCGAGCTGATGGGCAGCCATCCGCCGGTCGGACCCCGGGCCCTGGCGCACACCGGCGCGGTCATCCGGATCCTGGAGGAGGCCGGTTTCGTCCCACCGCAGCTCGACTCCGCGCTCTCGGCGATCTACTACTACACGGTGGGTGCCGCGCTCACGGAGGTGTCCTGGCAGACGATGGCCCAGCACAGCGGCGAGAACGAGGAGGACTGGGCACAACGCCTCGGCCCCTACGTCGAGCTCACCGCCGCTCAGGACGACGCGCAGTCCCTGTCCGCCTACGTCAAGCGCAGCGCCACCAGCAGCACGGGCCAGCGCTTCCACGACGGCCTGGAGTGCATGGTCCACGGCATGGAACGCATGCGGTCACTGCCCTCCTGAGCCGCCGGGCCGGTCAGTCCTCCGCGTCGCGGACCAGGAGTGCGATCTGTACCCGGTTCTCGACCGCCAGCTTGGCGAACAGGCTGCCGGTGTGCGCCTTGACGGTCGCGACGCTGATGTGCAGCCGCTCGGCGATCTCCGGGTTGCCCAGTCCGTCCGCGATGGCCCGAGCGGTTTCGAGTTCCCGTTCGGTCAGCGCGGACAGCTGTTTCCGTGCGGCCCGGCGGGTCGCGTCGCGAGTGTGCGAGGACTGGGGGCCGGTGGCCGCGGCGATCACCCGTGCCGTGGCCGCCGGCGACAGCACGGGGTTGCCCTCCGCGACGGTCCGCACCGCGTCGAGGATCTGCGCCGGCCGGGTGTCCTTGAGGACGAACCCGTGTGCTCCGGCGCGCAGTGAGCCGAGCACCAGATCGTCGGAGTCGAACGTGGTCAGCATGAGCACCCGGGGCGGCGCCGGCCGGGTGAGGAGCTCCCGGGTCGCGCTGAGACCGTCGCGGCCGGGCATGCGCACGTCCATCAGGACGACGTCCGGCCGCTGCTCCTCCACCACGGCGATCGCCGCGTCCCCGTCGGCCGCCTCCGCGACGACGGTCAGGTCCGGTTCACCGTCGATGACGAGCCGCAGTGCCATCCGTACCAGTTGGTCGTCGTCCACGACGACGACACGTACCGGCTCCCGCTCGGTATCCACTCATGCTCTCTTTTCGTGGGTGGGGTTCGGCCAGGGTAGGCGCGCGGTGAGGACGTACCCGTTGTCCGGGGTGGGGTGGTGGCGGAGTTCCCCGCCGGCGAGGGTGATGCGTTCGCAGAGGCCGAGCAGGCCGAATCCCGATGCCGGCGGTGGTGCGATCGCCGTGGTGGCCGGGGCGTTGCGGACACCGACGTCGAGGGTGTCGCCCGCTGTTCCCGCGAGGGTGATGTGCACGTGTGCGCCCGGTGCGTGCTTGGCGGCGTTGGTCAGTCCTTCCTGGACGATCCGGTAGCAGGTGCGTCCGACGACGTCGGGCGGTGTTCCCGGCACGGTGGTGGTGAGCGTGACGTCCAGTCCGGATGCGCGGGCGTCGTCCACCAGTTCGGGTACGCGGTCGAGGGAGGGTTGGGGTGGTTCCGGGCGGCCCGGGTCGGCCCGGAGCACGCCGAGGACGTCCCGCAGTTCCTCCAGGGCCTGGTGGGAGCCGTCGGCGATGCCGCGGACCAGTACGCGGTTCTCCTCGGCCGTGAGGTCGCGGCGGTGGTCCAGCACTCCGGCCTGCATGGCGACCAGGGAGATCCGGTGCGCGAGCACGTCGTGCATCTCGCGGGCGATCCGGTTGCGTTCCAGGGCCCGTGCCTGCGCCGCTCGTGCGCTCTGTTCCCGTTCCGCGCTCTCCGCCCGGTCCCGCAGGGTCCGCACTTCGACGCGGCGGGCGCCGATGGCCATGCCCGTGGCCACCGCGATGCCCGCGATCAGTGCCGGGAACGCGAGCTGGTACCACACCAGGCCGGGCGCGGTCCGGACCGGATAGAGCCCGCCGATGACCGGTGACGCGATCACCAGGGTCAGGGCGGCGATCCCGATCTCCACCGGACGGCGACGCGTGGAGATCGAGACCAGTGCCACCAGCGCGGCGCCGGAGGCGAGTGCCGAGGCGGTCGAGGCGATCGTGACCGTCACGGCGACGGTGAGCGGGAACCGCCGCCGCCACACGAGCGCCGTCAGGCAGCCGAGAGCCAGCAGCGGATCACCGACGACGTACCACCAGCCCGTCTCGCCCTCCTGCCCCCGCTGGATCGCACCGATGGAGAGCCACAGGGGTACGCCCACCGCCGCGGCCGCCATCAGCCGCCATGTCTGCTGCCACCGTCCGAGCCGTGGCGCGGCGTCCGTGATCACCTGGCCATTATCGCGACCCCGCGCGGCCGGTGCGTCGGCCCCGGGGCCGACGCACCCTCTACCCAAGTCGCATCACCGCCTCGTCCTCGGTCGATGACGGTGCGAGCCGCCGGGCCGATGTGCCTGCCGCGCCGCACGGACAGAGTCGTTCACGTACCGAGCGCTCCTCAGGAGGACATCCGATGCGCACAAGGACCTTGTCCCTCGCCCTCGCCGCCACCGCGGTGGCGGCGACCGTGATTCCGGACGCGGCGGCGACGACCGCGGACATCGTGCGGTGGGGCCCGTGTTCGCCGAAGGCCGCCTCACCCGGGAAGGCCTCCTCACCCGGTAGGGCCGCCCCACCCCGTCTCGAGTGCTCGACCCTCGAAGTCCCGCTGGACCACCGCGATCCCGACGGCCGGCAGATCGAGATCGCGCTCTCCCGGCTGGCGAGCGAGAAGCCGTCGCAGCGCCGCGGCGTCCTGCTGACCAATCCGGGCGGGCCCGGCATCTCCGGGCTCGGCTACCCGGTCGCTCTCGCCGCCTCGAAGCTGCCGCAGAAGGTGCTGGACTCCTACGACGTGATCGGCTTCGACCCGCGCGGCACCGGCCGCAGCGCGCCGGTGACCTGCGATCTGACACCGGCACAACGCAACCGCGGCAACCTGCCGCCGTACGCGCACACCGCGGCCGACGTCGCGCGGCAGGCCGGCGGCGCGCGGACCATCGCCGAGCAGTGCGTCACATCGAAGACGGCGTCGATGGTGCCGCACACCACCACCGCGAACACCGCGCGCGACATGGACCGCATCCGGGAGGCACTGGGCGAGCCGAAGATCTCGTACCTCGGCGGGTCCTACGGCTCCTACCTCGGCGCGGTGTACACGACGCTGTTCCCGGGGCGCGGCGACCGGATCGTGCTCGACAGCAACCTGGGCCCCGGCGGTTACGACGTGACGGCCATGCGGTCGATCGCCCGTGGACTGGAGGACCGGTTCCCGGACTTCGCGGCGTTCGCGGCGGCACGCCCCGAGTACGGTCTGGGCACCACACCGCGCCAGGTGAGGGCGACGTTCTTCGACCTCGCGAAGCGCCTGGAGGCGAAGCCGGTCCGGGGCGTCGACGGGACGTTGTTCCGCGGGCTCACCTTCGACCGCCTCTACAGCGACGCGTCCATGCCGTCGGTGGCCGAGATGTGGCAGGCGCTCGACAGGGACCGGCCGCTGCCGCCCGACACCCCGCCGTCGATGGAGGCCATGGAGAACTCCATGGCCGCGCGTTTCTATGTGATCTGCGGCGACTCGCGCTGGCCGGGGACGGTCCGGGAGTATCAGCGCGATGTCGCCGTCGACCGGCTGAGGTACCCGATGCTGGGCGGGTCCGCGGCCAGCATCGGACCGTGCGCGTTCTGGCCGGGCGAGCGGACCGAGCCGCCGGTGCGCATCGGTGACCGGGGCCCGTCGAACGTGCTCATGGTGCAGAACGAGCGCGACCCGGGAACACCGCTGGCCCGAGCCCAGGAGCTGCGGCGGGCGTTCGGGAAGCGGGCCACGATGGTGACGGCCGACCAGGGCGGGCACGGTGTCTATCCGTTCGGCCGCAACACGTGCGCGAACGACGCGGTGACGGCGTTCCTGGTCACGGGTGAGCGCCCCGCACGGGACCTGGCCTGCGCGGCGGAGCCAGGCAAGTGACGGGGGGCGGTGGCATGTTCAGGGAGTGGCGGCACAGCCGGGCCGTGCAGCGGGTCGAGCCGGGGGACGGGCGAGCGCTGGAGCGCTTCCGCTGGTGGCAGTCGTTCTCGCGCGCGCTGTTCCATCTTCGGCTGGTGAACGACGACGGCCGGCGGACGGTCTACACCGTCGACGTCAGGCATCAGAACCAGTCGTCCGGCCACGTCAAGGCCCACCTGTACCTCGACGGCAGGCATCACGCCGAGTCCAAGGTCCCCGCCGTCTTCCCCGTCCGGGGCGGCACCGTCGAAGTGAGGGCGAGCGGCTTCGGGCTCAAGCGCTGTCACTACGTCACCGCCGAGGGGGCCGAGTTCCAGCTCGTCCCGGACCCCGCCTCCGCCGAGGGCCGCCGCGCGCGCCTCGACCGATCGCACCCCGCGCTGAGCCGCCGGATCGGCTTCCTCTCACTGATCACGCTGGTCGTCGGTCTGGTTCTCCTGGTCCTTCAGCTCGCCGAACAGGTCACCCGGGCGCCGGAGGGCCTCGCCCAGTACGTCGGGACCTTCACCTCACCCATCGACCTGCCGGCCTGGGCCAACACCGTGGTCGGGCTCTGTACCGCGACGGCCAGCACCGAGCGGGCGCTGCGGCTGCGCTACAACGCGCTGCTCGACGGCGGGGTGGGCTGACCCCCGGCCGTCCTACCAGCGCGGCCGGGCCCGCCTGCCGAACAGCAGACCGCGCGGCTCCGGCGGCGGGGGCGTGCCCGGCTTGAGCGGCCAGGCGATCGCCATACCGGCGACGAAGCCGACGATGTGCGCCGCGTACGCCACGGTGCCCGCGTCGGAGACGCCCTCGCCGGAGGAGTACACCGCCTGGAGCACGAACCAGAAGCCGAGCACCAGCCAGGCGGGCAGCCGCAGCGGCAGGAAGATCAGGAACGGGACGAGCACCCAGATCCTGGCCTTCGGATACAGCACCAGATAGGCGCCCAGGACCCCGGCGATCGCTCCCGAGGCGCCGATCAGCGGATCCGACGAGCCGGCGTTCAGCACCGCGAAGCCGTACGAGGCCAGGTAGCCGCAGACGACGTAGAAGAGCAGGAACCGCACACGGCCCATGCGGTCCTCGATGTTGTTGCCGAAGATCAGCAGGAACAGCATGTTGCCCAGCAGATGCAGCCAGCCGCCGTGCAGGAACATCGCCGTGAACACCGACAGCTCGGGGGACTTGTCGTAGCCCGGCGGGGCCACCACGCAGCCGGCGTTCCCCTGCGGGCTCAGGCCCACGTCGCCCGTGGGCACCAGGCGCGGCATCCGATGGTGGATCAGCTCCTGCGGGACCGCCGCGTAGTGGTCCAGGAACTCCTGGAGACGGCAGAGCCGGGCAAGGCTGCCGCCGCCCGTCACGGAGTCGGCGAGACCGGGCATGGACAGGAAGACCAGGACGTTCGCGGCGATGAGCGCGTACGTCACCCACGGGGTGCGGCGGACCGGGTTCACGTCATGGACGGGGATGACCACAAGGGATGAATGCCCCCGATGCGCGCGGCAAATCGGTGAACACCGGCACGTGCGTGTGCGTATGACTCCTCAACCGCCCGCGGCAACGGGGAAGGCGGGTCGCGGGGACTACGTGAGGAAACAGGCGATGAACGACCGGAACACTCCTGCGATGCAAGCCCTGCCGGACGGCGAGGCCGAGATCTCGCTGGTGTTGCGACTGCCGTGGGAGGACGTGGCACGGCTGGGCCAGGAAGCGGGGCGGCTCGCCACGCAGATGCAGCGGCCGGTGACGCTGGACGAGGCGGTGAGCCATCGGCTGCGGTCGGCCCGGTCGGCGGCGCACGCCAAACCGGCGGGGGAACAGCCCGCCGCGGTGGCGCCGCCCAGCAGCGCGTCGGTGTCCTCGCTGCCCTCCCGGCCGCCGGCGGACCAGGCACGGCAGGCGATCGAACGGATCAACGGTTCGGCGTAGGCCCTGTCGTCGCGTTCCCGCCTGCCCCGCGGCGCCATGCACGCTCCCCCACTGCCTCAAGGGCGTGGGAGGTGCCCCCACGACGCCGTGGGGCCCGCCGTTCGGGCGGACGACGGGAATGTGACGACAGGGCCTGGCGGCGCCGCTCAGGTGCGCTGCCGCACCGCCTTCGACGCCTTCCTGGCCGCCACCAGCACCGGGTCCCACACGGGGGAGAACGGGGGTGCGTAGCCCAGGTCCAGGGCTGTCATCCGGTCGACCGTCATGCCGGCCGTGAGAGCCACGGCGGCGATGTCGACCCTCTTGCCCGCGCCCTCCCTGCCGACGATCTGCACGCCGAGCAGCCGCCCCGTGCGGCGCTCGGCGAGCATCTTCACCGTCATGGGGGAGGCGCCCGGGTAGTAGCCGGCGCGGCTGGTGGCCTCGATGGTGACGGACTCGAACTGGAGGCCGACGCGGCGGGCGTCCTTCTCCCGGAGGCCGGTGCGGGCGATCTCCAGGTCGCAGACCCTGCTGACGGCGGTGCCGACGACACCGGGGAAGGTGGCGTAACCGCCCCCGGCGTTGGTGCCGATGACCTGGCCGTGCTTGTTGGCGTGGGTGCCCAGAGCGACGTGGCGCTCCTGGCCGGAGACCAGGTCGAGGACCTCGACGCAGTCGCCGCCCGCCCAGATGTTCTCGTGCCCGCGCACCCGCATCGCCAGATCGGTCAGCAGGCCCCCGTGAGTGCCGAGCGGCAGACCGGCGGCCCGGGCGAGGGCGGTCTCGGGGCGGACACCGATGCCGAGCACCACGACGTCCGCCGGGTACTCGGCGTCCTCGGTCAGCACGGCCCGCGCCCGCCCGTCGTCACCCGTGAGGATCTTGGTCACCTCGGCGTCGTTGACCATGGTGATGCCCAGGCCCTCCATGGCCTCGTGCACCAGACGGCCCATGTCCGGGTCGAGGGTCGACATCGGCTCCCGGCCGCGGTTGACGACCGTCACCTCGTAGTCGCGGTTGATGAGCGCCTCGGCCATCTCCACGCCGATGTAGCCCGCGCCGACCACCACCGCGCGCCGGCCACGCGTGCGTGCCAGCGTGTCCAGGAGCGCCTGGCCGTCGTCGAGGGTCTGCACGCCGTGCACACCGGGCGCCTCCGCACCCGGCATGTCCGGCCGGATCGGACGGGCACCGGTCGCGATCACCAGTTTGTCGTACGACGTCCAGGACTCGCCGCCGGATTCGACGTCACGCGCGCGTACCCGCTGTCCCCCGACGTCGATCTCCGTCACCTCGGTGCGCATGCGCAGATCGATCCCGCGGGCCCGGTGCTCCTCGGGCGTGCGGGCGATCAGCTGGTCCCGCTCGGTGACCTCGCCGCCCACCCAGTACGGGATGCCGCACGCCGAGAAGGACGCGAAGTGGCCCCGCTCGAACGCCACGATCTCCAGTTCGTCGGGGCCCTTCATCCGGCGGGCCTGCGACGCCGCGGACATGCCCGCGGCGTCGCCACCGATCACGACCAGACGCTCCGGCCCACGCTCCGTACGGCTCATGCTCATGCGAACACGCTACGTGGGCAGGCCGTTTCAGTCCTGTCCGGCCGGGTCAGTTCTCCTCGCCGCCCTCCTGGGAACGGGGGGCCTCCGGCGCCGGGCGGGCCACCGGCAGCGGGCCCAGCGCGGTGGACGCGCCCGCGGGGGCCGGGCGGCGCGGCAGCCGGGGCCTGAGCAGGCGCAGCCACACCAGCAGGAGCAGGGCGAGCATCGCGGCGAACGGCAGCACCGCGGCCAGCGCCACCACGATCCAGCGCAGCATCGTCACGAAGGCGTCCCAGCCGCCCGCGAGCGCGTCCACGACGCCGGGATCGTCGTCCTTCGCGACCGTCTCGTGCGCCGGCTCGTGCAGGGAGAGGGTGATGGTGGCCAGGGTCGTACGGTCCTTCAGGGCCTCCTGCCGGGCCAGCAGCGACTCCAACTCGGACTGGCGGGTGCTCAGTTCGCCCTCCAGGGTCACCACGTCGCTGAGCCGGGTGGCCCGGTCCATCAGCTCCCGGATCCGGGTCACGCTGGCGCGCTGCGAGGTGATCCGGCTCTCCACGTCGACGACCTGGTCGGTGACGTCCTGCGCCTTGGCCGTGCGCTCCAGCAGCGTGCCCGTGCCCTCCAGATCGGCGAGGACCTCGTCGTACTTGTCGACGGGCACCCGCAGCACCACCTCCGTCTCCTCCTGACCCTCCTCGCCCCGGGCGGTGGTCTCGTTGCCGACATAGCCGCCCGCGTTCTCGACGGTGGCACGGGCCTTGTCGAGGGCCTTCGGCACGTCCTTGACCCGCACGGTCAGGGAGGCGGTGCGGATGATGTGGCCGGCGGTGAGCCGGGGCGGCGCGGACGCCTTGGCACCGCCCGCGCCGCTGTCGGGCGCCGCCGCACCGGCCTCTTTCCCGCCCTCCTGGACGGCCGCGTTTCCGCCGCCGTCGTCGCCGTCGGACATGGTGTCGGCGGCGCCACCGCCGCTGCAGCCGGCGAGCGCCAGGGCCGCGGCCAGCAGGACTCCGGCCAGGGCCTGGACCGGTCGTACGGAACGTCGTGCGCGCATGTGGGCATACCCCCGAGGGTCGTCGTGACGACTGACGTTCCTTCGACGCCGGGACGGTCCCGGACGTTGGCGCCCGACGGTTCCATTGAGGTCACGGTCAGGACTCGTGAAGGGCACCGGGGCGGGGCGGGAGTGTCGGAGGGGTCTGAGAAAGTGGGTGCATGAGCGCACCAGGGGCAGGTCACGTCGTGGTCGTCGGAGCCGGCATCGCGGGGCTGGCCGCCGCGCACCGGCTGGTCCGGAGCGGGGCGCGGGTGACCGTGCTGGAGGCCTCGGACCGGGTCGGCGGCAAGCTGCTGCCCGGCGAGATCGCCGGCGCGCGGGTCGACCTCGGCGCCGAGTCGATGCTCGCCCGCCGCCCCGAGGCCGTCGCCCTCGCCCGCGAGGTCGGCCTCACCGACCGCCTCCAGCCGCCGGCCACCGCGACCGCCTCCCTGTGGACCCGCGGCACCCTGCGCCCCATGCCCAAGGGCCATGTGATGGGCGTCCCCGGCGCCGCGTCCGCGCTGGCCGGCGTCCTCTCCGACGAGGGCCTCGCGCGGATCGAACGCGACACCGACCTGCCCCGCACCGAGGTCGGCGAGGACGTGGCGGTCGGGGAGTTCGTGGCGGCGCGGCTCGGCCGCGAGGTCGTCGACCGCCTGGTGGAACCGCTGCTGGGCGGGGTGTACGCGGGCGACGCCTACCGCATCTCGATGCGCCTGGCGGTCCCGCAGCTCTACCAGGCCGCCCGCACCCACACCTCCCTCCTGGAGGCGGTCCGCGAGATCCAGGCGAAGGCCGCCGCGAACCAGCAGACCGGACCGGTCTTCATGGGCATCGAGGGCGGAGTGGGCACCCTCCCGCTCGCGGTCGCCGACGCGGTGCGCGCGGGCGGCGGCGAGATCGTCACCGGCGCGCCGGTCACGGAGCTGCGCCGCGAGGCGTCCGCCGGGTGGCGGGTCGTCGCCGGGGACCGCGTCCTGGCGGCCGACGCCGTGATCGTCGCCGCTCCCGCCCCCGCTGCCGCGGCACTGCTGCGCGCCGAGGCACCCGAGGCCGCCGCCGAGCTGACCGCCGTCGAGTACGCCTCGATGGCCCTGATCACCCTCGCCTACCGCCGCGCCGACGTCACCCTCCCCGAGGGCAGCGGCTTCCTCGTCCCGCCCGTCGACGGACACACCATCAAGGCCTCGACCTTCGCCTCCCAGAAGTGGGGCTGGATCGCCGACGACAACCCCGGCCTGCTCGTCCTGCGCACCTCCGTCGGCCGGCACGGCGAGACGAAGATCCTGGAGCGCGAGGACACCGGCCTCGTCGACGTCTCCCGCCACGACCTGCGCGAGGCCACCGGTCTGGACGCCGCCCCCGTCGAGACCCGCGTCACCCGCTGGGACGACGGCCTGCCCCAGTACCCCGTCGGCCACCACGCGCGCGTGGCCCGCGTCCGCGACCACGTCGGCAAGCTCCCCGGCCTGGCCGTGTGCGGCGCGGTCTACGACGGCGTCGGCATCCCCGCGTGCATCGCGAGCGCGTACGCGGCGGTGGACCAGATCCAGGGCGACCTGCGTGCCGTGCAGGAACTCACGGCCCACCCGGTGCAGAGCCTGCACGGCGGAGCGGGAGAATAAGGACCATGAGTGACAACGCCCCCACCACCGAGTCCGGCAGGGTCCCGAACAAGGGCAAGCTGGCCAAGGACCTCAACGACGTCATCCGCTACACCCTCTGGTCCGTCTTCAGGCTGAAGGACGTGCTCCCCGAGGACCGCGCGGGCTACGCCGACGAGGTCCAGGAGCTGTTCGACCAGCTCGCCGCGAAGGACGTGACGATCCGCGGCACCTACGACGTGTCCGGTCTGCGCGCCGACGCCGACGTCATGATCTGGTGGCACGCCGAGACCAGCGACCAGCTCCAGGAGGCGTACAACCTCTTCCGCCGCACGAAGCTGGGCCGCGCCCTGGAGCCGGTCTGGTCGAACATGGCGCTGCACCGCCCCGCCGAGTTCAACCGCTCGCACATCCCGGCCTTCCTCGCCGACGAGACGCCCCGCGACTACATCAGCGTCTACCCCTTCGTCCGCTCCTACGACTGGTACCTGCTGCCCGACGAGGACCGCCGCCGCATGCTCGCCGACCACGGCAAGATGGCCCGCGGCTACCCCGACGTCCGCGCCAACACCGTCGCCTCCTTCTCCCTCGGCGACTACGAGTGGCTCCTCGCCTTCGAGGCGAACGACCTCCACCGCATCGTCGACCTCATGCGCCACCTCCGCGCCTCCGAGGCCCGCATGCACGTCCGCGAGGAGGTCCCGTTCTACACGGGCCGCAGGAAGTCGGTGGCAGATCTGATCGCCGGGCTGGCCTGACGCCGGTAGGGGCGCGGGGAACGGCGCGACCAGCCACAACGGACCCGCACCCGGCATCATCGCGCAACAGTTGGTTTCGGCTCCGCGTGCGGCGCACAAGACCCCCGCCGCACCGGAAGCCGCCCCTCCAACAGATACGCCTCGACGTACCCGTTGACACAAGCATTCGGCCCCCCGGCGATCCCATGCGTACCGGCATCCCGCTCGGTCACCAACACCGCCCCCGCCAACCGCCGCTGCAACTCCAACGCCCCCTGATACGGCGTAGCGGCATCCCGCTCGGCGGCCAGAACCAAAACAGGCGGCAACTCCCCAAAGCCCGCCCGCACATCAACCACCTGCTGACGCGGCGCGGGCCAATACGCACAGGGCAGATTCATCCACACGTTGTCCCACGTCTCGAACGGCGCCACCCGCGCCAGCCGCGTGTTGTCCCGGTCCCACACCTCCCACCGCGTGGGCCAGGGCGCGTCGTTGCACTCGACGGCCGTGTAGACCGCGTTCGCGTTCTCCGCCTCGGCCGCTGCCTCCGGATGCGGCCCGGCCTGCTCGATGAGCGGCTTGGGGTCACCCTTCAGGTACGCCGACAGCGCGTGCGCGCGATGCGGCCAGTAGTCGTCGTAGTACCCGGCCGACAGGAACGCGCCCTGCAACTGCCCCGGCCCGACCTTCCCGCCCGCCGGTTTCTTCGCCAGCCGTGCCGCCGCCCTGTCGTAGCTGCGCTGCACCTCCTGGGCGGTACCGCCCAGCCCGTACACGTCGTCGTGCCGCGCGACCCACTCCCGGAAGTCCGCCCAGCGGCCCTCGAACGCGGCCGACTGGTCGAGGTTGTTGCGGTACCAGATCTGCTCGGGGTCCGGGTTCACCGCCGAGTCGAACACCATCCGCCGTACGTGCGAGGGGAAGAGGGTGGCGTACAGCGCCCCCAGGTAGGTGCCGTACGACGCCCCCATGAACGTCAGCCTCTGCTCGCCCAGGGCGGCGCGCAGCACGTCGAGGTCGCGGGCGTTGTTGAGGGAGGTGTAGTGGCGCAGTGAGTCGCCCGTCCGCTCGGCGCAGCCGCGCGCGTACGCCTTGGCCCGCGCGATGCGCTCCTGCTTGTACGACTCGGAAGGGTGCGTCGGTGCCTGCGAGGGCGCGGTGAAGAACTTCTTGGGGTCCTTGCAGGACAGCGGGGCGGAACGGCCGACCCCGCGCGGGGCGTAGCCCACGAGGTCGTAGGCCGCGGCGAGCCGCTTCCACTCGGGGACCACGCCGATCAGCGGGAAGAACATGCCCGAGGCGCCCGGCCCGCCCGGGTTGAAGACCAGGGCGCCCTGCCGGGGCACCCGGCGCTTGCTGTTGCCGGGGTCCCGGTGGGTGGCCCGCATCCGGCTGACGGTCAGCCGGATCTGCTTGCCGTCGGGGCGCGCGTAGTCGAGCGGGACGGACACCGTGCCGCACTGGACGCTGCCGGGCAGGTCCTCCACCTTGGGGCAGGTGCCGAAGTCCAGGCCCTCCACGCGGGCGCGCGCGGCCGCCACGGCGGTGCCGCGCAGTTCGGCCGCGCCCGGGACGGCGGGGGCGCCGTGCGCCGGGGCCGCGGTCAGCGTGGTCAGGAGCAAGGACCCGGCGGCCGAGTAGAGGGCGGGGGCTCTCATCGCGTATCCCTTCGGTGCACGGCAGCAACAAAAGGGATGTTTCGTTCGCTCGCGGGTGAAGGCAAGCACCGCCTCGCCCGATGTGGGCTCAATGCCTCCGTGCGCCCCCGTCGGGCCTCACAGCCGCCGGTGCTGCGGCTCGCGGTGGGCGAGGGCCGCGCGCAGGTCCGGTTCGCCGACCGCGCGGATGCCGTGGACGGCCACCGAGGTCAGATACGTCGGGTCGTCCGCCGCGGAGTACCGGGCCAGGGAGCCGAGGAGCCGCTGTCCGGCGGGGGAGGCCCAGCGGGCGTACGGGTGGACCTCGATGCGCGCGATGGCCAGGCAGCTGAGTGTGAGCGCGAAGGGGAGCCCGAACCAGAGCGCGACCAGACCGCGGGGCATGTCCGACGGGGCGGGTGTCAGCAGCGCGATCGCGCCGAGGAGGACGACGGTCACCGCGGCGAGCCGCACCTGGCGGACCCCGGCGGCGACATCGGCCCGGGCGTCGTCGGGGACGGCGAGCCCCGCGTCGACCAGCCGGTCGGCGAGGCCGCTGACCGCGTCCGCGGCGGCGGTGGCCTCGCGGACGGGGGCGATGCGGGACTGCCCCTCCGGTCCGATGGCGCCGATCACCGAGCGCTCCATGTCGTCCCGCCCGCGCGGGTCGACGACGGTCGCCCAGCCGGTGTGGGCGAGCAGCAGCCGTCGCTGGCGGGCCATGGAGACCAGGGTCAGGTCGGCGACCCGCGCGGGGCCGCCGGACAGGAACGCGGCCTCGTACAGCGTCAGAGCGTGTGCCCGGCCCGCGGTCGCGGCCTCGGACTCCACGGCCGCCGCGCGCACGGCGGCCAGGCACAGGCGCGTGCACGCCGTACCAGCGGCCGCCCAGGCCAGTAGCAGGAGAAGGACCCATAACATGGGATTTTTCTATGCGACTCGGTCGGGCGGCGCCATGCCCTGGTCATAATCCGCGGCGGAGCGTTGCCGGTATGTGACGTTCCGGTGGGTGCCGGGACTCAGGAGGTCTCGGGTGCCTGGGGAGGCGGACTGGCGGCGGCGGGCGGGAGCGGATAACTCCCGGACGGCGATGGGGTCACCGGGTCGGCCGGGGCCACCGGGACCGCCGGCCTGGGGTCGGCCAGTGGGACGGGCGGGGGCGGTGAGGCGGTGATCGGGGGCGTGTCGCCCATCGCCATGTCCCGGGCGAGCGCGTCGAAGTCGACGTAGCCGGTGGCCTCCAGGACCTTGATGTGGTCCAGCACGGTGGTGTTGGCGTCGTCGGCCAGGGCGCGGACGAGGGAGTTACGGGTGCTCGCCCGGACCTCGGCGACGACCGAGAACACCTTGCCGTGCGCCAGCCGCAGGATGTTCGCGAACTGCCGGTCGTAGTCGACGCCCTGGGCCCCGTCCATGATCCCGAGCCACTGCCGCTGCTGGTCGGTCGGCTCGTCGGGCAGCTCCAGGCCCAGCTTGACGGCGACGTCACGGACCCGTTCGTCCAGGAACAGGTGGCCCTCGATGAGGTGTTGGCCCGCCGTGCGGACGGCCGGCGTGGTGCCCTTGTACTGTGCCTGCTGGCCGGCGGGCAGTTCCCACAGGCCGGCCAGCCGCACCTTCGTGATGAAGTCCCGGTCGAGCGCGGACAGCGGACCGTACTGCGTCGACACGGTCTGGGCGTTGAGCACGTCCACGCCGGTTCCGGACCGGTCGGCGTACGACCAGAGCGGGAAGATCAGGGCGAACAGGGTCGCCATCAGCCCGGTGATGATGAGCCCGGTGCCGGTGAAGATGCCCCGGCCTTTGACGGGGGGTCGCGGTCGCATGGTGCCTCCTGTCGCGGCACCGCACGCTAGTGGGTTTCAGGTGCGGGATTGGCATGTTACTGCGGGGTCCGGGCCAACTGCCGTACGGGGGCGAATCGTTGCATCAGGGATGAGTCCGGGCGAATGGGGGCGCCTGAATGGGGGGCCTTGTGGGGCAAGCGGGGGCGAAAGGTGTGGGTCAGGTGTGGGTACGGGATGGAGTGTTAATCCGGGCACACCTGCCCCCGGTCACGGTGGACGCGCGGCCGTTCAGCGGCGCAGCAGGACCCGCCGCGTCGCGCGAGCCAGCCGGACGGCCGCCGGCCTGTGGGCCCTCGGGGCCGGTCCGGACCGCTCCAGCCACCACTCGCGGAGTTGCCGCCGTGCCGAAGCTTCTTCCAACTGGTGGGCGAGAAGGGCGTGTTCGGCGAAGGCGAGGGCGTCGTGGCGGTAGCCGTCGGTCATCGGGTGGCCGTGGGCGTAGGCGAGGAAGGCCGGACGATAGGAGGCACCGAGGATGACCGGCAGCTCGGGGGCGACCTTCGCGACCACGTCCGCCCGCTTGCCGGCGAGTGCCCGGGCCTGGACCCCCAGCCGCACCCGGTCGAACCCTTCGGGCACGGGCGTCCCGGCCACCAGCGCGGACAGCAGCGCGGTCTGCGTGAGGGCGAGGCGCTGTCGGGTGAGGTCGTCGGCCGACGGGGAAGTGGGCGACGGGGGAGCGGCTGATGGGGCAGACGCGGATGCGACGCGCGCGGTGTCGGCCGCCGCCGTGATCCTGGCGCCGCCGCCCTTCTCCAGCGCCTCCCGTATCGCCCCCAACTCCCCTTCCAGCTCGGCCGGTTCGGGGAAGTTCTCGTCGCGCTCCAGGAGGACCCCCGGCGGGGAGACCCGGGAGGCGAGGTCGGTGAGGATGTCCAGGACGGGGCGCGGGACCGGGTGGGCGTGGCTGTCGTGCCAGACGCCGTCGCGCTCGAAGCCGCCCGCGACATGGACGTAGGCGATCGCCTCCAGGGGCAGGTCGGCCAGCGCCTCGGCGGGATCCTCGCCGCGGTTGACGTGGTTGGTGTGCAGGTTCGCCACGTCGATGAGCAGCCGCACACCGGTGCGGTCGGCCAGGTCGTACAGGAACTGCCCCTCGGTCATCTCCTCGCCGGGCCAGGAGATGAGCGCGGCGATGTTCTCCACCGCCAGCGGTACCGGCAACGCGTCCTGGGCGGCACGGATGTTCGCGCACAGGACGTCGAGGGCGTCCCGCGTCCGCGGCACGGGCAGCAGATGGCCCGCCTCCAGACGCGGGGAGGCCGTCAGGGGGCCGCCCGCGCGGACGAACGCGATGTGCTCGGTGACCAGCGGAGAGCCCAGCGCCTCGGCCCGCTCGGCGAGCGCGGTCAGCTGCCCCTCGTCGGGACGGTCCGCCCCTCCGAGCCCGAGCGAGACCCCGTGCGGCACCACGGTGACCCCCCGCTCACGCAGCCGCCGCAGGGACTCCGGGAGATGCCCGGGGCACACGTTCTCGGCCACGACCTCGACCCAGTCGACACCCGGCATGCTCTCGACGGCGTCGGCGATCTCCGGCCGCCACCCGATACCCGTTCCCAGTCGCTCCATGGTCCGTCCCCCTCCTCGGCCTGTTCCGGATGAGCGGTGCCGCCCTCATGGGCGTGACGGGGGTATGGCCCCGGCACAGGGCCCCGAACCCCTGGGCGTCCGCCTTCAGAGCAACATTTGAGGTTCGGGTCCCGAAGAGTGGCGCTGCACGGAACACCCGTTCTTCTCAGTACGGGGGACAGGACCGGGATGTTCAGACGCGCGCGTCGAGTCGGGTCACCGCAGGGCCGGATGGTCGGCGACCACCGTCGCGGACCCGGGCGCGATCTCCGTGAACCCGGCGTCCCGGACCAACGGCAGCCCGCCGGCCGTGAGTTCGTCCCAGCGGGCGGGGTCCGCGCCGCGTACGGCGAGGGGGAAGCCCGCGTCCCGCCAGGCCGTCCGCTCCTCCTGCGACAGGTCCCACCAGGCCAGTTGGGCTCCGTGGCCTGCCTGTGCCATCGCCTTGCCGGCCGACATGTCCAGCTCGGGGTTCAGCCACAGCACCGGCGTCGAGGTGTCCGCGTCCACAGGGGGCTCCGGATCGTCGAGATCGGTGCCGGACACCTGAAGTCGTGCCAGATCCTTGGGCCATCCGTCCAACGGCACCGGCGGGAACACCCGCACCTGGGCCGTCTTGCCGCTCACCGTGATGCCGTCCAGCGCCTCGGCGCGCCGCCACTCGGCCCCGCGGGCCCGCCGCACGACCTTCCGGATCCGGGCGTCCTGCCAGTCCCGCATGACCTGGGCCCACTCTCCGTCGCCGACGGAGCGATGGTCGCTCAGCATGACCAGAACCGCTCGGGCGGCGGTCTCCAGGGCGTCGGTGCGGGCGGGAGGAGCATCGCGCTCGATACGGACGACCAGGGGCAGCACGAACTGCCGGGTCTCGTCACGCGCGGTGCGCTCGGACCGGAAGGGACTGTCACCGGGGGGCGGGGGATCAACGCTCACGTCGGCCCACCCTAAGGGGCGCGGGGCTGTGTCGATTCTGCGGCTCCGCCGCGTGGGCGCGACCAGCCCCTGCGTACCCGCGCACGCGACAGGACATGATGATCCCCATGCATCGCGCTCTACGGCTCGACAACGTGGGCCGCCGCTACAACCTCCGCGGCCCCTGGGTCCTACGCAACGTCGACCTCATGATCAGCCCCGGCGATCTCGTCCGCGTGGAAGGCACCAACGGCACCGGCAAATCCACGCTCCTCCGCCTCCTCGCCGGCATCGACGCCCCCACCGAGGGCCGCATCACCGGCCGCCCCCGCACCGCCTACGTCCCCGAGCGCTTCCCGTCGGCCCTCCCCTTCACCCCGGCCGGCTACCTCACCCACCTCGGCGCCGTCCACGGCCTGTCCCGGGCGGCGGCGGCCAGAGCGGCCGACGACTGGCTGCACCGCTTCGGCGCCACGCCCTACGCCCGCACGCCCATGTCCCAGCTGTCCAAGGGCAGCAGCCAGAAGGTCGCCGTGGCCCAGGCCCTGCTCGCCGACCCCGAGTTGCTCGTCCTGGACGAGGCGTGGACCGGCCTGGACGCCGCCGCCCGCTCCGAACTGGAGCGTGCGGTCGCCGAACGCACCGCCGCCGGAGGCGCCGTGGTGTTCGTCGACCACGACCCGAGCCGGCTGGCCGGGGTGCCCGACGCGACGTACGCCGTGCGCGACGGCGCCCTGGACCGCCGTACGGAACAGGTGACGGCACCGGCCGGTCCGCACGTCGTCGTCGAGGTCCAGGGCCCGCCGGGCGGCCGGCTGCCCGACCTGCCGCTCGCCTCGGCGCGGGAGACCGTCCCGGGCGCGTACCGGCTGACGGTCCCCGCGTCCCACTCCGACGTCCTGCTCCGCACGCTGCTCACGGCCCGGCCGTCCTGGCACGTGGTGAGCGTGGCCCATGCCGACCTGCCCCTCGACCAGGAAGACCGCGCGTGACCGCCCTGCTCCGCTACCAGACCGCCCTGCTCCTGCGCTCGCAGCGCTGGCTGCCGCCGTTCATCCTGTACGTCGTCTTCCTGGGCGTCGGTGTGCAGGGCGGGCAGCCCGTGCTCGACTCGCTCGGCTACGCGGCCGCCGCCCTGCTGCCCGTCGCCGCCTGGCTGGTGCGGATCGGCGTCTCGGGCGAGCCGCCCGCGGCACAGCACTGCGTGGCCTCGGCGGTGGGGCCCGGGCGGGCGCATCTCGCGCGGCTACTGGTGGCGCTGGGCGGCGCGGCCGTCCTCGGCACGGTCGCGACCGTCGTCGTGACCTGGATCAGCGATCCGGTGAGTTCCGACCACCAGACCCGGGTGCCGGTGCTCCTGGCGGGGGCCGCCGGGCTGCTCGCCGCGCTGGCCTGCGCCCTGCTGGGCACGGCGATCGGCGCCCTCACCACCTGGCCGGTGCTGCGCACGACCGGCCGGGCGGTTCCCGCGCTGCTGCTCGCCGCCCTGCTCTCGCTGGTGGTCTCGGGCTCCCCGGCGCAGGCGGCGGTCAGCGGGCTGGTCACCGGCTCGCTGTCGGGCACGGTCGACCTGCCCGTGCTCCCGCTCGCCGGCGCCGCCCTGCTCGCGGCGGTCGCCACCGCGGCGGCCTGCGCACTCACCGCCCGCAGGTCACCCTGAACAGGCCGTCCGCTGGGCTTCCTGCCACTCGCACACGGGGCACAGCGTGATCCCCTTGTACGACTCCGGATACTCCGTCGGCTCCCGGCACAGCACACACTCCGCGTACGGCGGCCCCTCCGCCGTCGGCGGCTTCACCGCGTCGCGGATCGTGCAGTAGTCCTCGCTCATTCCTCCAGCGTAGGACGCTCACGGCCGGCCGTCGGCGGTGCCGATCAGCTCGGACACCTTCACGAACCGGTAGCCCCGCTCGCGCAGCTCGGGTACGACCCTCCGCACGGCCCGTTCGGTCGCCGGGGCGGCGCTGCGCGTGCAGTGCAGCACGACCACCGACCCCGGCCGCACCCCCTGAAGCACCTGCCGGGCGACCGCGTCCGCGTCCGTCGCGAAGGCGTCCCCGCCCACCACGTCCCACTGCACGGCGGTGACACCGGCCGGGGCCAGCGCCTTCAGGGCCTTCCGGTCGTGACACCCGCCCGGGAAACGGAAGTACGGCATCGGATCCCGCACCCCGGCCTTGCGGAACGCGGCGTACGCCCGTTCCACGTCCGACCGCATCCGGTCCGCGGAGACGGTCGGCAGCCCGTAGCAGTCCTCGGTGAAGGCGTAGTGGCTGTAGGAGTGGTTGGCGACCTCGAAGAGCGGATCACGCCCGATGGAGCGCGCCTGCACCGGGTACTCCTCGGCCCAGCGCCCCGTCATGAACACCGTCGACGGCACCTCCAGCGCCCGCAGCGTCGCGATCAGCTCCGGGTTGTCGAACCGCTCACCCGCCGCCGCACGCGGCCCCTGGCCGGCGGTCATGTCCGCGTCGAAGGTGAGCGCGACGACCTTGCCCCGCGTCCGGGGGCCGTTCCTGAACACCGGGGTCAGCGCGGCCGGTCCGGGGGCGAGCGTGGGGGGCCGGGAGGGCACCGGCGCCGAAGGAGCCGGGCGGGCGGCCGACGGTTCCCGGTCGGTGCCGCACCCGGTGAGGACGGCGGCGCTCAGGACACAGGCGAGGGTGACATGGCGTACACGAGTGATCACCGTACGAACGTAGGATGATCACCTCTCCGAGGAGGCAGGCGCGGCGGGGATGTCACCCGGTCAGATGTCCCGCTGCTCCAGCGGCCGGGTCGCCGGGCCCTGGACCACCTTGCCGTCGGTGTCGAAGCGGGAGCCGTGGCACGGGCACTCCCAGGCGCGTTCGGCGGCGTTGAAGGCGACGAGGCAGCCCAGGTGGGTGCAGCGGGGCGAGAGGGCGTGGAGGTGGCCGGCCTCGTCGCGGTGGACCGCGAGCCGTTCGCCGTCCACCCGGACGACCGCGCCCTCACCGCGCTCGATGCCCTCGACGGGCCCGCCGGGCCGCAGCCGGTCGCCCACGAAGTGCCGGGCCACCTGCGCCTGGTGCTTGAGGAAGGCGGGGGCCTCGCGCACGGTGGAGCGCAGTCGGCGCGGGTCGTACAGCTCGCTCCAGGCGCACTCCTCGCCGGTGATCTGCGCGGTGAGGAGCCGGCCCGCCATCATGCCGCCGCTCAGACCCCAGCCGCCGAAGCCGGTGGCGACATACGTGTGGCGGGCGCCCGGATGCATCGGGCCGACCAGCGGGACGGTGTCCGTCGGGTCGTTGTCCTGGGTCGCCCAGGAGTGCGTGAGGGTGACGTCGGGGAAGTGCTCGGCGGCCCAGTCGGCCAGGTGCTGGAAGCGCGCCCGGGTGTCCCCGGTGCCGGGCGTGAAGTGCTCCCCGGTGACGACGAGCAGCCGCCGTCCGCCCTCGGCCGGAGCCGTGCGGACCGAGCGGGTGCCCTCGTCCGGCGTGATGAACATGCCGTCCGGATCCCGCTCGGCGTCGATGGTCCCGGCGACGACCAGCTCGCGGCGCGGCGAGAGCCGCGTGAACAGCAGGGCGCGGTCGAAGACCGGATAGTGCGTGGCGACCACGACGTCCCGGGCGGTCACCCGCGCCCCGGTGTCGGTGGTCAGACGGCACGGCTCGCCCTCCTCCAGGCCGACGACCGGGGTGTGCTCGTGGACGTGCGCACCCTGCGCGAGGAGGTCCTCGGCGAGCGCGAGCAGGTACTTGCGCGGGTGGAACTGCGCCTGCCCGGTGACCCGCACCGCGCCCGCCACCGGGAACGGCAGCCCGGTCTCGGTCACGAAGGACGCCGGCAGACCCGCTTCGCGGGCGGCCCTGGCCTCGGCCCGCAGTTCGTCGATCCGGCCCGCGTCACAGGCGTACGTGTACGCGCTGCGGCGCTCCCAGTCGCAGTCGACGCCCAGTTCCTCCGCGATCCGGGCGGCGCGTTCGATCGCCTCGCTCTGCGAACGGGCGTACAGCCGGGCGCCCTCCGGGCCGCGGGTGCGCCGCAGCTTGTCGTAGATCAGGGTGTGCAGCGCGGTGAGCTTCGCGGTGGTGTGCCCGGTGACGCCGGCCGCGACCCGGTCGGCCTCCAGCACCGCCACGCTCCGCCCGGCCCGCGCCAGCTCCCACGCCGTGCTCAGCCCGGCGACCCCGGCGCCGATCACGGCCACGTCGACGTCCAGGTCATCCGCCAGCGCCGGACGGTCGGGCCCGGGTGCCGTCTGAAGCCAGTACGAGCCGCTGACGTGCGAGTTCTCGGTCATGCGGGCCGGGTACCCCGTCCCGGGACCTTCATCGGGCCCACTGCGCGAGCAGCCGCCTCCGGCACGCGGCCACGTCGACGTCCGGCTTCCGCTCGGGGCAAGGTCCCGGACGCGGGCTACGAGGACGTCTTCGTAGTGCGAGCGGACGAAAGCGCCCCCGGCTCGCCGGGGGCGCTTTCGTCCGCCGGCTACCTACGCCACGGCCCCGTCACCGCGAACGTCGTCCCCGGTGTGTAGCAGTTGACGTACATCGTCTCCCCGTCCGGGGAGAAGGCGACGCCGGCGAACTCGCCGTACTCCGGCTCCTGGGCGGTCCCGATGTTCTGGGCGTTGCGGGCCATCGCGTACACCTGGCCCCGGCGGGTGACGCCGTAGACGTGCTGGGTGCCGTTGCCGTCCTCGCAGACCATCAGGCCGCCGCTGGGGGCGAGGCAGATGTTGTCCGGGGACTCGCCGGGGAGCTGGATGTCCGTGTCGGGGCCGAAGACGATCACCAGGGTCAGCCGGCGCGACGACGGGTCGTAGCGCCAGATCTGCCCGAAGTGGTCCGCCGCCGAACCCTCCGCGCTGCGCGCGAACGACGACACGAAGTAGACGCTCCTGCCGCCCCAGTAGCAGCCCTCCAGCTTCTGCGCGTGCGTGATGCCCTTCGGCCCGAAGTCCTGGAAGCGGATGGGGGTTTGGGCGGCCAGCGGATCCGGTACGTCGACCCACTCGACGCCGTCGAAGCAGGCGCCCGTCTCCTGGATCGAGGACAGGTCCGGCACGCCGGGCACCCGCATCGCCTGGAGCCGCCCGCCCGCGCGCAGCGAACCCGGGCCGCCCGGCGCCTTCTTCGGCAGGAAGCGGTAGAACAGGCCGAAGGGCCGCTCGAAGGCGTCCTCGGTCTCGTAGACGATGCCCCGCTTCGGGTCGACGGCGATCGCCTCGTGCTGGAAGCGGCCCATCGCGGTCAGCGGTACGGCGCCGGAGCGGTGCGGGTCGACCGGGTCGACCTCGAAGATGAAGCCGTGGTCCTTGGTGTAGCCGTTGGTGCCCGCCTTGTCCTCGGTCTCCTCGCAGGTCAGCCAGGTGCCCCAAGGGGTGGGTCCGCCCGCGCAGTTGACGGCCGTACCGGCGATCGCGACCCGCTCCGAGAGCACCCTGTTGCGGGAGTCCAGCGTCAGGGCCGTACAGCCGCCCTTGCCCGCCGGGTCGTAGGTCAGACCCTCGACCGTCGGGACGGGCACCTTGCCGTTGGCGCGGTTCTCGTGGTTGCGGACCAGGTGGACGCGTCCGTGTCTGCCGGGCAGGGCCGTCATGCCGTCGTGGTTGGAGGGGACCTTGCCCTCGCCGGAACGCAAGGGGTCGCCCTCGCGGGAGAGGACCTGGTAGCGGAACCCCTTGGGCAGGTCGAGCAGGCCCTTCGGGTCGGGGATCAGCGGGCCGTAGTCGGTGTGGCCCAGTGTCTGCGCGGCGGAGGTGCCCGCGAAGAGCTCGGGGAGACTTCCGGCGAAGGCGATCGAGGCGCCCAGCGCCCCGGTGCGCGCGAGGACCTGACGGCGTGTCGCGGCGGTGGATTCGGACATGGCAACGCCCTTCCTGCTGGCGGACAGGAACTTGTGACGCCGCTGTGTCTATCACCTGGAGGGGGCCTCGGGAACCACGCGCGTAGAACGTGTCACGTGCCCGAAGGGCGTTCCTGCGCCCGCTCCAGGAACCGCAGCAGTTCCACCGGGAACGGCAGGACGAGCGTCGAGTTCTTCTCGGCGGCGACCGCCACGACCGTCTGGAGCAGCCGCAGCTGGAGCGCGGCGGGCTGCTCGGACATCTCCTTGGCGGCCTCGGCGAGCTTCTTCGACGCCTGGAGCTCGGCGTCGGCGTTGATGACCCGGGCCCGCCGCTCGCGGTCCGCCTCGGCCTGCCGGGCCATCGAGCGTTTCATCGTGTCCGGCAGCGACACGTCCTTGATCTCGACGCGGTCGATCTGCACGCCCCAGCCGACGGCCGGGCTGTCGATCATCAGCTCCAGGCCCTGGTTGAGCTTCTCGCGGTCGGACAGCAGATCGTCCAGGTCGCTCTTGCCGATGATGGACCGCAGCGAGGTCTGGGCCATCTGGGAGACCGCGAACTTGTAGTCCTCGACCTGGACCAGCGCGTTCGCCGCGTCGACCACCTTGAAGTAGACGACCGCGTCCACCCGCACGGTCACGTTGTCCCGGGTGATGCCCTCCTGGGCCGGCACCGGCATCGTGACGATCTGCATGTTCACCTTGTGCAGCCGGTCCACGAGCGGGACCACCATCGTGAAACCCGGCGGCCGCACCTCACCCGCGAGCCGCCCGAGCCGGAACACCACCCCGCGCTCGTACTGCTTGACGACCCGCGCCGCCGAGGCCACGTAGACGAGCCCGGCGGAACCGGTCGCCGCGGCCACCGTCAACAGTTCCTGGAGCATGCCGGCCTCCCTGCCCAGAGGTCCGATGTCACCGCTTCTGCCACGATATGCCGGATGCCCGGTCCGGGGCCACGATCGACCCCGGACCAGGCATCCGGTGCTTGCGTTCGGTGTGCTTGCGTTCGGTGCGCTTACGGAGCGGTGGCCGTCACGGGCTCGGGCTCGGTGACCCGTACCGGTTCGGTGCCGACCGCGCTGTGCCGCTCGGCCCAGTTCTCCAGCGCCGTACGGCAGGCGTGGTCCAGGTGGTGCAGCCCGGACAGGTCCAGCTCGACCGGGCGGTCCTGGGGCAGGGCCTCCAGGCTGTCGAGGATCTTCGGCAGCCTGAGGAAGGTCGCGTTGCCCGACAGGTACGCCTGGATGGGGCCCGCGCCCTTGTCGACGACCTCCATCTTGAGGTGCGAGGCCTCCCAGGCCGTCTTGACGACGGACAGGGCCAGACCGATCAGCACGCCCTCGAACATGTTCACCACGACGATCGAGACGGCCGTGACCACGAGGATCAGCGCCTCACCGCGGTGTCCGCGCCACAGCGTCGCGATCTGCTGGAACGGGATCAGCTTCCAGCCCGCGTGGACCAGGATGCCGGCCAGGGCGGGGATCGGGATCAGCGCCAGGGCCCACGGCATCGCGGCGGCGAACAGCAGCAGCCACACGCCGTGCAGGACACGCGACGCCTTGGTCTTCGCGCCCGCGTTGACGTTGGCGGAGCTGCGCACGATGACCGCGGTCATGGGCAGCGCGCCGAGCGCACCGCAGACCGTGTTGCCCACGCCCTGGGCGATCATTTCCTTGTCGTAGTCGGTGCGCGGACCGTCGTGCAGCCGGTCCACGGCCGCGGCGCTGAACAGGCTCTCCGCCGAGGCGATCAGCGCGAACGCGATGATCGTGCCCCAGATGGCCGGGGTGGCCAGGTCGCCGAGGGCCCCGGTGCCGGGCGGCTGGATGACGCCGAGCAGGCCCTCCACCTCGACGGTGGCCACCGGAAGACTGAGGACGAGTCCGGCGAGCGTGGCGAGGACCACCGCGGCGAGAGCGCCGGGCACGGACTGCACGGCCTTCGGCATCTTCTTCCACAGCACGATGACGGCGATGGTGCCCGCCCCGACCGCGAGGGAGGCCATGGCCTCGGTGTTGCCCAGCGCGTCGGTGAACGCCCCGGGCAGGCCCGTGATCTTGCCGATGCCGGACTCCGGAGCCTTCAGGCCCGCCGCCGCGTAGATCTGGCCGGCGATGATCACCAGGCCGATGCCGAAGAGCATGCCCTCGACGACGGAGACGGATATGGCCCGGAACCAGCGGCCGATCTTGAAGAAGCCCATGGCCAGCTGGAGCAGACCGGCCATCAGGACGATCACGCCGAGCGTGCCCACCCCGAACTCACTGACGGCCTCGAAGACCAGCACGGTGAGGCCGGCGGCCGGCCCGGAGACCTGGAGGCTGCTGCCGCGCATGAGCCCGGTGACGAGGCCGCCGACGATGCCGGTGATGAGGCCCAGCTCGGCGGGGACGCCGGAGGCGACCGCCACGCCGACGCACAGCGGCACGGCGACCAGGAAGACGACGATGGAGGCGAGGAAGTCCTGCCTCAGATGAGGGAACTTGGAGGTCATGGTCGTCATGGCGGTCACAGACCCTCGAACGCGTCGGTCTCGGCGCGGTGGGAGTGGACCCGGCCGGTGTGGACTTCGTAGTACCAGGCGTGCAGGGTCAGTTGGTCCTCCGTCAGTTTCTTGTCGATGAACGGGTAGGAGCGCAGGCGCAGGACCTGGGCCAGGACGTGGCTCTGCACGCCCTCGGCGACGCACGGGTCCTCGACCGCCCCCGCGGGACGCGGGGTGGCGCTGACGAGCCAGTCGCGGACGGCCGGCACGGCGTCCAGGTCGTCACCGCGGACCAGGGCGCCGACGGCGCCGCAGTGCGAGTGGCCGCAGACCACGATGTCGCGGACGCCCAGCACCTCCACGGCGTACTCGATGGTGGCCGCCTCGCTGGTGGGGTACTCGGAGGCGTACGGGGGCACGATGTTGCCCGCGGTGCGCAGCTCGAAGAGCTCGCCGGGCCGGGCGCCCGTGATCAGGGCCGGGACGACCCTGGAATCGGAGCAGGTGATGAACAGGACCTGCGGCGACTGGCCTTCGGCCAGTTTGGCGAACTCCTCAGGGCGCTGTCCGAACGTGCGGGCGTTGTCGATGAGGGGCTGCATGATGTGGTGACTCCTCCTGGCGCGCCGAACGGCGCGTCGGACTTACATGACAGTGGTGGGGGGAACTGCGCTGCTGTCAGCAGCGGAAGACCTGCAGAGCGGCAGGAGTGTGCGCGGCCGAGGATCTCGACAGCGCGAACGAACCGCGCGTGAGGCGTTCGGGGGCGTCTGTCTCGTCCCGGTGGAGCACGGGGCCCTCGGGGCCCTGGGGGGCGAAGTCGACGGCGCGATGCCTGTCGCACGGGCGCAGGGGACCGGTCGGGTCCCCGGAGGCCTCGCAGTGGCGGGAGGTGGCCGTCTCGTCGCGCAGGGCCTTCCCGGAGAGCTTGGTTCCGGGCTGACCTTTGGCCTCGACTTGACCGACCGTATGCGCGGTTGCGAAGGACTCGGTAGGAGCGAAGAACGGGAGGGCGAGCAGGGCGGCGGCGAGGAGCGCCAGCACGGTTCGTGCCGTCGTACCTCGGAACATGCGCCCCCCTCTCAGTAGTTCACACCTTTTGTACAGACCAACGTCTGGTCAACGACTGGTCAAGAAACACCTTAGCTCGGCAAAGTTGTTTGCTGGGTTAACTTAACGTTTCGAGCTGAAGAGAGGCTGAAGCGCGCGGGTTGCTTGGCGCGAACCGGCTCTTGATCAAGGTTCGTTGACCGGGTATGGCGGAGCCGGGTGAAGGAATTCCGGGTGTATGGGCGGGCGTACGAGCGAGCCGTCAGGCGGACGCGACGAGGCCCTTGGCGTCCCGGGCGAGGGCGGTCAGACGCGAGATGGCCCGGAAGTACTTCTTGCGGTAGCCGCCGTTCAGCATCTCCTCGCTGAACAGCCGGTCGAAGGGCTGCCCCGAGGCCAGAACAGGGATCTCACGGTCGTAGAGCCGGTCCGCGAGGACGACCAGCCTGAGCGCCGTCGACTGGTCGGGCACCGCCTGGACATCGGTGAGGCAGACGGCCCGCAGCTCGTCGGTCAGGGCGCCGTAACGGCTGGGGTGGACGCGGGCGAGGTGGTCGAGGAGCCGCGGAAACGCGTCGAGTGAGGCGCCGGGGGTGGCGTGCGCGGCCTTGGTGACCTGTTCGTCGGTGAACGGCGCCGGAGCCTCGGGCAGCCCGCGGTGGCGGTAGTCCTCACCGTCGATGCGCAGCGGGCGGAAACGCGCCGACAGGCCCTGGATCTCCCGCAGGAAGTCGGCCGCCGCGAAGCGGCCCTCGCCGAGCTTGCCGGGAAGGGTGTTGGAGGTGGCGGCGAGCGCGACACCGGCGTCGACCAGCTTGCCGAGCAGCGTCGACACGAGGACGGTGTCACCCGGGTCGTCGAGCTCGAACTCGTCTATGCACAGCAGGCGGTGACCGGAGAGGGTCTGCACGGTCTTCTGGAAGCCCAGGGCGCCGACCAGGTTGGTCAGCTCGACGAAGGTGCCGAACGCCTTCAGCTCGGGCTCGGCCGGGGTGGCGTGCCACAGGGAGGCCAGCAGGTGGGTCTTGCCGACGCCGTAGCCGCCGTCGAGGTAGACCCCGCGCGGGCCGGCCGGGGCCTTGGCGTCCTTGGCCCTCCCGAAGCCGAGGAAGCCGCGCCGGGGCTTCTTGGCGCCGGACGCGTGCGCGCCGCCCAGTCCGGCGGCGAAGGACTCCAGGACCCGCACGGCCTCGGTCTGGCTCGGCTGGTTCGGGTCCGGGATGTACGTGCCGAAGCGCACCGAGTCGAACCGCGGCGGCGGCACCATCTCGGCGACCAGCCGGTCCGCGGGCACGTGCGGCTCACGGTCGCACAGGGACAGCGGGGCGGTGTCGGCCGGAGAGTCGGCCAGAGAGCCGAATCCGGGCGCGGCGGGAGTGGTAGGCACAATTACCCATGCTAAGGGTCGTGCCACACTGCACGACATGCGACGCCTGTTCCCTGTGACCGACGAGACAGCCGCCCGCGCCGCCGGAACCCCCGGAGCCTCCGGAGCCTCCGGAGAAGAGGAGCGTGGTGCCGCCCGGGGTCACGGATCCCCCGGTGACCGTGAATGGAGCCTCGCCGAGCTGGCCGCCGCGTACGCCTACCCGGAGCTGGGACCCGGCGGCTCCGCCGGAGCCGGCGGGCCCGAGGTGTGGCTGCGGGCCAACATGGTGTCCACCCTCGACGGCGCGGCCCAGCACGACGGCCGTTCGCAGCCCATCTCCACCGCGACCGACATGCGGATCTTCGGCACCCTGAGGGCCCTGGCGGATGTGGTCGTCGCCGGTGCGGAAACGGTACGCCAGGAGGGTTACCGCCCGGCACGCGCGCGTGCGGAGTTCGCGGCGATGCGGGAGGCGGCCGGGCAGGGGCCCGTCCCGGCGATCGCGGTGGTCAGCGCGAGCCTGGACCTGGACTTCTCGCTCCCGCTGTTCACCTCGCCCCTGGTGCCCACCCTGATCCTCACCGGCGCCGCCGCGGCCCCCGACCGGATCGCCGCGGCCGAGAAGTCCGGCGCCCGGGTGGTCATCGCCGGGGACGGCGTCGGCGTGGAGCCCGCCCGGGCCGTACAAGCCCTCGCGGAGCTCGGTCACACCCGGCTGCTGACGGAGGGCGGGCCGCGGCTGCTCGGTCAACTGGTGGCCGCCGGGGTACTGGACGAGCTGTGCCTGACCGTCGCCCCGATGCTCACCGCGGGGGACGCGCAGCGGATCGCCGGGGGGCCGTCGGTGGCGGTTCCGCAGCGGTTCGGGCTGGTGTCGTTGCTGGAGGAGGAGGGCTTTCTGTTCAGCCGGTACGCGCGGACGTGAACGCGGATGCGACCCCCGCCGGGGGGTCGAGCGTTACCGCTGGTCACGACATCGGTGGAATCTACCGTTCCGTTTGCCGTCGGGCGGGCACACTGAATCCGGCAGTACCCGTGCGATCACGGGGCAGGATGGTTTCCGCAGGGCCTGGCACGGCCCACGGAGGAGAGAGGCGCCCGGTGTTCACAAGCGTTTTGATGATCGAGAAGGCCCTTACGTCCGCCGACGTGGAGTTCGTCACCACCTTGCACGGGGACGAGGGGGTCGCGTTCCACGTGCTGCTCCAGCCGCGCGGCGACCAGGCGGACCGCCTGCTGCGGGCCATCGACGACGTCGCGCTCGGCGAGCTGGACGAGGCGGTGCGGGAGGGCGAGACACCGGAGGGGGACGAGGCGAAGGGGGTGGGGGAGCAGGCGTTGGACGTGTCCCTGCGGGCACTGCGTGCGGCCGGGAGCGAGGCGGACGGACGGTTGATCGAGGATCATCCGCTGGACGCGCTGAAGTCGCTGGTCGAGGAGATCGGCGCGGACGAGGTGATCGTGCTGACCGATCCCCACTACGTGGAGGAGTTCTTCCACCGTGACTGGGCTTCCCGGGCCCGGCACAAGGTGGGGGTACCGGTGCTGAAGCTCTTCTCGCACAGCAAGGCCTGACGAACCGGGCGCGCAGGGCGTCTGCAATAGGCTGGGGGCGAGTATCCGCCGTACCACCCCAGGAGACCCGTATGGCCCCCGGCCTTCCCACCGCCATGGACCGACCGCACTTCATCGGGATCGGTGGGGCCGGTATGTCGGGGATCGCGAAGATCCTCGCGCAGCGGGGGGCGAAGGTCGCGGGCAGCGACGCCAAGGAGTCCGCGACGGCCGAGGCGCTGCGTGCCCTCGGGGCGACCGTGCACATCGGGCACGCGGCGGAGCACCTGGCGGACGACGCCACGTGCGTGGTCGTCTCGTCGGCGATCCGCGCCGACAACCCCGAGCTGGCGCGGGCGGCCGAGCTGGGCGTCCCGGTGGTCCACCGGTCGGACGCGCTCGCCCGGCTGATGGACGGCCTGCGGCCCATCGCGGTCGCCGGCACGCACGGCAAGACGACCACGACGTCGATGCTGGCGGTGTCGCTGAGCGAGCTGGGGCTGACGCCGTCGTACGCCATCGGCGGGGACCTCGACGCGCCCGGCTCCAACGCCCTGCACGGCGCGGGCGAGATCTTCGTCGCCGAGGCGGACGAGTCGGACCGGAGCTTCCACAAGTACGCCCCCGAGGTCGCGATCGTCCTCAACGTGGAGCTGGACCACCACGCCAACTACGCCTCCATGGACGAGATCTACGAGTCCTTCGAGACGTTCGCGGGCCGGATCGTGCCCGGGGGCACGCTGGTGATCACCGCGGACCACGAGGGCGCGCGCGAGCTGACCCGGCGGCTGGCCGGGTCGGTGCGGACCGTGACGTACGGGGAGTCGGCGGACGCGGACGTGAAGATCCTGTCCGTCACCGCGCAGGGGCTGAAGAGCGAGGTCGTGGTCCTGCTGGACGGCGTCGAGCTCACCTTCACCGTCTCCGTGCCCGGCCGCCACTACGCGCACAACGCCGTGGCCGCGCTGGCCGCGGGCGTGGCGCTGGGCATCCCGGCCGCGGAGCTCGCCCCGGCGCTGGCCGCGTACACGGGCGTCAAGCGGCGCCTCCAGCTCAAGGGCGAGGCGGCCGGCGTCCAGGTCATCGACTCCTACGCCCACCACCCGACCGAGATGACCGCGGACCTGGAGGCGATGCGGGCGGCGGCCGACGGCGGCGGCCGGATCCTGGTCGTCTTCCAGCCGCACCTGTTCTCCCGGACGCAGGAGCTCGGCAAGGAGATGGGGCAGTCCCTGACCCTGGCGGACGCCTCGGTGGTCCTCGACATCTACCCGGCCCGCGAGGACCCGATCCCCGGCGTGACCAGCGAGCTGATCATCGAGGCAGCGCGGGCCGCGGGCGCGGACGTGACGCCGGTCCACGACAAGGACGAGGTGCCCGAGACAGTCGCGGGAATGGCGAAGCCCGGTGATCTCGTTCTCACCATGGGCGCGGGTGACGTGACGGACCTCGGCCCGAAGATCCTGCACCGTCTCGCACAGAAGTAAGGGGTTGGCCAACATGTCGTACGACGTCGACAAGCCGGACGAGCAGTGGCGCGCGGAGCTGACCCCGGCCGAGTACGCCGTCCTGCGGCAGGCCGGCACGGAGCCCGCCTTCGTCGGTGAGTACACCGACACCAAGACCACGGGCGTCTACTCCTGCCGCGCCTGCGGCGCCGAACTGTTCACCTCCACCACGAAGTTCGAGTCCCACTGCGGCTGGCCGTCCTTCTACGACCCGAAGGACACCGACGCCGTCGAGCTGATCGAGGACCGCTCCCACGGCATGGTCCGCACCGAGGTGCGCTGCGCCCGCTGCGGGTCGCACCTCGGCCATGTCTTCGAGGGTGAGGGGTATCTGACGCCGACGGACCAGCGGTACTGCATCAACAGCATCTCGCTGCGGCTGACGCCGGACGAGGGCTGACGCCGGTGCCCGCCCGGCGCGCGTCGAGCGGTCAGGCGGGTTCCGTGACCCGGCGGCGGGAGGCGACGACCACGATGCCGCCGATGATCGCCAGGCTCAGCAGGACGGTGCCGAAGACGGTCGTGCCGTTGGTCAGTCCGACGGCGTCGCTGAGGTAGCCGGCCGAGACCGGCAGCAGCCCGGCCGGTACGTAACCGCCCACGTTGAGTGCCGCGTTGGCCTCGGCGAGCCGCTGCGGTGGGACGGCGGAGTTGAGCAGGGAGAGCCCGCCGAGCTGCCCCATGCCCTGTCCGGCGCCGGCCAGCAGCGCGGAGGTGATGAGCACCGCGACGGAGGAGGTGTGCACGGCGACGACCAGCGTGACCATGCTGAGGGTGGTGCTGATCGCGCCGGTGATCAGGATGGTGCGCCTGCGCAGCCCCTGGACGACGAACTGCACACCGGTGGCGGCCAGGAACATCACGAACGCCATGGCCCCGGCGACGATCCGGCTGGTCGTGCCGAGCAGACCCGACAGTAGGGACGGACCGAGCGAGAGCACGAAGGACGTCGCGGTGATGCCGGGGGCGAACACGGCGATGCCGAGGGTGAGTTGCCGGCCGTGGCCCCGCGGTACGCCGGGCACGCGGATCCACGCGCCCTTGGCCGGGGCGGTGGCCGGGCGCTTGATCGGCATGCGCAGCACGGCGAGGACGGCCGTGGCGAGCAGCGCCATCTCGACCAGGAAGACGGTGACGGTGGGGGCGGGCAGCGTCTCGGACAGGACGCCGGCGAGGAGCGGTCCGAGCCCGGCCCCGAAGACCATCGCGCAGGAGGCGAGCAGGGCGGCCAGCCGCTTGCGCTCCTGTCCGGCCACGTCCGTCACGGCCGCCATGCCCGCTGAGACGACGGCACCGACGGCGATGCCGGTGAACAGCCGGGCCACGATGAGCGCGGCCACGCCGGTGGCGGTCGCGAAGATGACACAGGCCGCCAGGGCGAGCCCCAGGGCGGGCAGCAGCACGGGCCTGCGGCCGAGCCGGTCGGACACGACGCCGCAGACCAGCAGGGACCCGAGCAGTCCGACGATGTAGAACGCGAAGACGACGGTCAGGGTGCCCTTGGAGAACCCGATGTCGCGCTGCCACAGCACGTACAGCGGGGTCGCCGCGTTGGACAGGACGAAGACGGCGGTCACCGGCCACGCGGCCAGCCACACCCACCAGGTGGGAGCGGGTGTGGAACCGGCCTCCTGGCGCTCGCCCGCCGTCCTCACGGGCATCGTTCGACTCTCCGGCATGTCGGATCCCTTCGACTCAGTACGAGTTTTCTCGAACCTAGCATCCAGTACGATTGAACTCGTACAGCGGGTTCAGTCGGGAGGTCAGGAGGAGTTGCCCATGCCGGTGATCAAGGTGCTGCCGGAGCCCGTCGACCTGCCCGGACCGCTTCCGGAGCCGGCCGTGGACGACCTGCGCCTGGAGACGGTCCTGGGCGCCCTGAGCGACCCCCTGCGCCTGCGCATCGTGCGCAAACTCCTTCTGGAGTCCGAGCACTTCGACCACACCTGCGGCTGGTTCGGTCTGGACCGCCCCAAGTCCTCCCTGACCCACCACTTCAAGGCCCTGCGCGAGGCGGGCGTCACCAGGCAGCGCCAGTACGGCCTGGAACGCCGCAGCCACGTCCGCGTCGAGGACCTCAACGCCCGTTTCCCCGGGCTCTTGGACCTCGTCGCGGCCTGGGAGCCGGACGAGGGCTGAGGCCCGGCACCATGCACCGCCCGGCCGGTTGTTCGCGGCTCAGTTCCGCCGGTTGATCGAGCATTCCGCCTGGGTGAGGGGACGCGTGTCGCCCGCCTTGCGGCCGCAGACGACGTCGCTGTCGGCGGTGCCCTGCTCGGTGCGGCGGACCGCCTTGATGACGATGCTGTGGCCGGTGCGGTCGTCGTAGAGCGGGGCGTGGGTGAAGTCGATGGTGCCGGTGGCCATGGCCTCAAGGCGCACCATGCGCAGATTCACCCAGGTCGCGGCGCGGCTCTGCGCCTTCTCCGGGTAGGTGGCCGCGTCGTACAGGGCCTGGGTGGCGTCGTGCGCGAGGGCGGTCTGGCCGCTGGCCAGAGCGGGGCTGTCGGGGCGCAGGGACTGGTCGGCCAGGCCCGGCAGGTGCTTGCGGGCGTCCACGTAGAAGCTCGTCTGCCGGAAGGCCTTCTCCAGCTCGGCCAGGGCCGCGTGGTACAGCGTGACATTGGGGCCGGGCGCCACGGAGTTCCTGGTGCTGCTGAAGTCGACCTTGGAGAGGTCGTCGCCGGTCAGGACGGCGAGGGGCTTCTTCGAACAGCCCGTCTCGGCGGAGAGCTGGGTCATCAGAGGGCCGACGTCCTCGGCCCGGCCGGCGAAGTAGATCACGGACGGGACGCGGTCGCCGCGGCAGATCTCCTGGACGTGGCGGCGCAGTTCGGGCTTGCCGCCCTTGAGCGCGTACCGGCGCTGCGGGAGTGGGGTGAAGTCGCGGTCGACGAGCATCTCCTGTCCGTAGCGCGCCTGTTCGTCGGTGTACAGATCGTCGGTCCTGGCCGTGTCCCGGGCCAGCACCAGCGCGTACTGGCGGGTGCTCGGGGTGCGCAACTGGGCGGCGATCAGGCCCATTTGGCGGGTCTGCCACTCGTCCGTGGCGGCCAGGCTGAACCAGTTGGCGTACTCGACGGGCAGGTAGGTGGCCGAGTTGGTGCCGGAGACGATCGGCAGGCCCGCCTTCATCAGGATCTCCGTCGTCCTCCTGCTCGACCTGAGGTCGCGGCCGGTCCCGACGACCCCCACCACGGTCGGGTCCTGGCCGGCGTACGCGGCGATCGCCTCGGCCATCTCGACCTGGTGGCCCAGGTCCACGCCGCCGTTCGCGACCAGGACGCGCAGCTTCACGGTGTACGTCTCGTTGATGACGGCCTGCGCCAGGTAGACCCCGGCCAACTCCTCGGCGCCCTTCACCAGCGAGGTCCCCTGGGCGGGGTCGGCGCTGAGCGGGCCGGCGTAGACGACGGTGACGTAGGAGTCGGCGTGCCGGGCGAGCACCTCCGCGTTCTGGCCGGCGATGCGCTGCTCCAGGTCGGCGACGGTCCACGGCGGTGCGCCGCCGGCGGACACGCGCTCGGTGTCGGGGCCGGCCTTCGCCGAGGGCAGCCAGTCGGAGAACCGCACGCCGGCCGTCGCGATGCCGATGCACTCGGTGCCGCCGTCGGGGGCGGACACGCGCCGGGTGTCCCGGTTGGCGGTCAGGACCGACGACGAGCAGTACCGGTCGTGCAGCGCCTCCGCGCGCATGATCGTTCCAGCGCTCATGACGACGACCACCAGGGCGAGCGTGTGCAGGGCCCACACCAGACGGGCCAGGGTCGGCCGGGTGGACGCCCTCAGATGGAAACGCGCGTCGCGGTCCTCGACCGGTTCCAGCTGGTCGTGCGGCAGCGGGATCTTCATCACCCAGGGCAGGACGGAGCGTTCCCGGCTGGGCGACTGCTCGGCGCGCAGGTTCTGCGTCCACTCCCGGCGCCAGCCGCGCAGCCGCTCGCCGAACGGGCGCCGCGACGGCTCCGCGGCCGGCGGCGCCGGGACCGCGCTGCGTTCGAGCCGCGGCACGTCCTGCGCGTGCACCGCGGCGACCACGATCAGCGGGTCGAGTTCGCTGCGTCGACTGCGTACGTCGCTGACGGCACGGATGAGTTGGAGGCCGCCGTTGGCCGCGTCGGCGTGCGGCAGGAACAGCATCGGCGGGCGCGGCCGCTTGAAGCCGCGCAGGTCCCAGCTGGCACGGCGGTGGTTGTCCCGCAGATCCTCCCGCAGCGCCAGCACGCACAGCTGGAGGTGGAAGTCGCCGCCCGCCCTGAGCGCCTCGGCCACGTCGGACGCCCGGGCCGCGATCGCCTTCCAGGACCGCACCGGGCGCAGCAGCGAGACCTCGGTCGGCTTGTCCTGGTCGGCGCCCCTGAGGAAGGTCGTGGTCATGAACCAGCGGCTCTCCCGGCGCAGCCACAGGAAGATCGGCGCCCGCCCCGGCAGGACGTAGTTGAGGACGGTCAGCAGGACGAGGAAACCGAGGCCGGAGGCGCCCGCCGCATACCAGGGGGCGCGGGCGAGCAGCGCGGCGAGCACGGTCAGCAGGCTCGCGGGCAGGATGTGCGCCATGTCGAACAGCGGCAGGCCCGAACGCCAGCGCGGTCTGCCCTTGGGCCGCCAGCGCTGCTCGGCCAGCTGGTTGAGCAACCGCTGGCGCTGGTCCTGCCCCGCCTCCGGGGAGCCGGGGGCGGGCGAGGGCCAGGAGGCGCCGAGGTGGGCGACCGCGTCGTCGATGGCGTGCACGAGGCGCAGCCGGGGGAAGGCGTACCGCCGGTAGAGGGCCTTCCGCCCGCCCCACTTCTTCGGGTCGCTCAGCGCGCGCACCATCGCCGCCGCCCTGCGGACCTCCGTGTCGCCCTCGTACGTGTCCTGCGCCGACGCGCAGCGGGTGCCGTGCGCCTCCTGACCCGCGTACAACTGCCGGACCAGCGCGGCCACCGGCTCGTCGTCCCCGGCGTCCTGCGCGTGCACGACGAACACGGGCATCGGCGGATCGCTCGTACGGAAGTCCTGGGCGAGCATTTCGAGCTGGTTCTGGAGATGGATCCCGGCACCGGTCTCCGGCATGCCGTCGTGCTCCCCGGGACAGTTCAGGGCTCTCCCGCGATCACCGCGCACCATGGCCAACCCCCGTTCACCTTGGACGTCTTACGAGGCTAGCGGCTGCGAGTGGGACGAGAGGGGCATGCGGGGAACTTCATGAACGTTCCGTCTGGGGCGGCCGGGGCCGCCCTCATCGGTGCCGCCGTGGGCGCGACCGCCAGCACGCGGTGCGCACGAGCCGGCTGCCCGACAGCCCCGCGGGCCGGGACGAGGCGGACGCCTCGGCCTTCCTGCTGACGGCCCGGATCGAGATCTACGGCTCCACGGACCTCCGCGCGGCCTGCGAGAAGGCCTTCGCCGAGATCCGGAAATCGGCAAGCGGCGAGGGTGCCGTAGGGCGGTGGATCCGGCGGTCTGTCTGCCTGACTGCGGGTGAATGATTCATCCACTGAAGTGTTGACTTTCGGCTCAGTGAGCCAGAGGATTGCGGAGGTGAGCCCTCTGGAAAGTCTGCCCGCCGGTACCACCCTCCCCGTCGACCTGGACGAGGCGGCGCATCGCTGTCTCGTCGCCGGGTTCGACGGCACCACGACCGTCCCCGACACGCTGAAGAGGCTGATCGACCGGGGGCTCGGCGGGGTCATCCTGTTCACGCGCAACGTGCGCGACGCGGAGCAGGTGCGCCGGCTCAGTGAGACGCTGCGGGCGCTGCGCCCCGACCTGCTGGTGGCGATCGACAACGAGGGCGGCGGGATCGGGCACCTGGTGGGGGCGGGTGCCCCGGACGTGCCCGGGTCCTACGCCCTCGGCGTCGTCGACGACCCCGCGCTCACCGCCGCCTGCGCCGACGCGCTCGCCGGGCACCTGGCCACCCTCGGCATCACCGCCTCCTACGCCCCGGTCGCCGACGTCCAGGTGCACCCGGACAACCCGATCGTGCGGACCCGGGCCTTCGGTACCGACCCCGAGCTGGTCTCCCGCCATGTGCGGGCCTGGATCGCGGCCACCGAGGCACGCGGCATCGCCTCCTGCGCCAAGCACTTCCCCGGGCACGGCGGCACCGTCACCGACAGCCACCACGACCTCGCCGTGGACCCGCGACCGTACGACGAACTCGACCTCGCGCCCTTCCGGGCCGCCATCGCCGCGGGTGTGCCGATGCTGATGAGCGCCCATGTCGTCTTCCCGGCGCTGGACGCCAACCGCCCCGCCACCCTCAGCCGCCGCATCCTGGGCGACCTGCTCCGGCGCGAGCTCGGCTTCGACGGCGTCCTGGTCAGCGACGCGCTGGAGATGAAGGCGATAGCCGACCGGTACGGCGAGGCCGCCGGGGCCCGGATCGCCCTCGCCGCGGGGGCGGACCAGGTCATCGTCGCCGTACCGGATCTGGAGGTCACCCTGTCCTGCCGGGACGCGGTGCTCGGCGCGCTGAACGCCGGGGTGCTGCACGACGAGCGCGTGGTGGAGGCGGCGGAGCGGGTGCGGAGGCTCGCCGAGCGGTACGCGGTCCCCGCGGGCACGGTCGCGCCGTGGGACGCGGACGCGGGGCTGGCGGCGGCCCGGCGGGCCGTACGGAGCCAGGATCTGCCGGAGCCCGTGCGCGGCGCCCATGTCGTCGACCTGTTCCCGCCGCCGCACCCGGCGCTCAACTGGGGAGGCGAGGACCTGCTGAGCGAGATGCGCGCCGTCGACGGCCCGGCCTCCGGTACGGCCGTCACCGGGGAGCCCGCGGACCCGGCCACGCTCGCCGAGGGCATCGTGCGGGTCTCCCGGCGTGCCCCCCTCGTCGTCGCCACCTGCGACGCCGGACTGCACCCCTGGCAGCGGGAACTGCGCGACGCCCTGCTGGCCCGGCGCCCGGACGCGGTCCGCGTCGCCACCGGCCTCCCGGAGGACGGCGCCCTGTGCTCCTACGGGCGCGGCCGGGCGAACCTGCGGGCCGTGGCGGAGGCCCTGACCGGCGCGTAGGGCCGCAGAGCGTAGACCGTGGGGCGGGCCGCGCCGAAGCCGCGCGGCCCGCCCCACGGTCTGTCCGGCCGCCCTACGGCAGCCGTACGACGTCCTTGATGCCCCGGGCCGCCAGGTACTCCCCGTCGTCCGCCCGTGCGGCCAGCACCACCGCCGGGCGGGCGCCCTCGGTGCGCATGCGCATCCACTCCTCGAAGTAGGCGCCTCCGGGGCCGGAGACGGACCGGGTGCCCGGGGTGCAGTCGAGGACCAGGGCGGTCTCGCGCGGCGCGGGGGAGGGCGGCTGGGCCCGCAGCTCCGCGACGGTGGCGGCGAGGGCCTCGGCGATCGGCTTGGCGCGGCCCGCGGAGTCGAACAGGCCGAGCGTGTACTCCAGTTCCGGATAGTCGGCCAGGGAGCGGTCCACGTCGTGGGAGCACCACCAGGTCACGCCCCACAGGTTCGCGCAGCCGGCCGCGTTCCGCACGGTCGCCCGCGCGAACTCCGGCGCGTCCGCGGCCGGGATGTGCGGCTCGGGCGCGCCGGTCTCCTGGACCCAGACGGGGCGGGCCGGGTCCACGGCGTAGGCCGTGGCGAGCTCCGTGCCGTACTCGGCGAGGTGCTGCACCTGCGGGGAGCGCGGGCCGTAGCGGCGGGCGCAGTCGCCGGAGAACACCCAGGGGTGGACGGTGGTCAGATCGCCCTTGTGGGCGGAGGCCTCCGGGGTGAAGGGGTGGTCGTCGCCGTACCAGGCGGCGTCGTAGGCGGAGTGGGTGGCGAGCCGGTCCGCGGGCAGGTGCTCGCGGGTGGCGGCCAGCAGCGTGTCGAGGTAGTGGTCCACCTCGTCCGCGGTCACCGGGTTGTGCTCGACCAGGTTGTTGAGCTCGTTGCCGAGCTGGAGGCCGATGAGGTTCGGGCGGCCGGCCAGGGCGCGGCCGAGGGTCCGCATCAGCTCGGCCTGGGCGGCGACGGCCTCCGGGTCGGTGAACACGTTGCGGTGGTGCCAGCTGCGGGTCCACTCCGGGTAGAAGTCGAAGCTCGACAGATGGCCCTGCACGCCGTCCACCAGGACGTCGAGGCCCGCTTCGGCCGCCAGGTCGACGAGCTGGGCCAGCTGGTCGACGGCTGCGGTGCGGATGAGTGTGCGGTTGGGCTGGAGGAGCGGCCAGAGGTGGAAGACCCGCACGTGGTCAAGACCGAGCCCGGCGATCTGCGCCAGGTCCTCGCGGGCGTGCGCGGGGTCGAAGTCGTGCCAGGAGTGGAACCAGCCGTGGCGGGGCGTGTAGTTGACGCCGAAGCGGAGCGTAGGGATGGGATCCTCCTCGGGCCGGGCACAGGTCCGGGCGCAGCCTGCTCTTGTCGTGGGCGAATGTATCAACCACCATAGTCTGCGATGAGTGAAGAAATGAACCAGGAATGGGTCATCGGTCTGGACGCCGGCGG
Organism: Streptomyces lincolnensis; assembly: GCF_001685355.1. GTDB lineage: Bacteria > Actinomycetota > Actinomycetes > Streptomycetales > Streptomycetaceae > Streptomyces > Streptomyces lincolnensis. Next base: position 7,768,143 of record NZ_CP016438.1, read on the forward strand.
CACCCGCACCCGTGCGGTCCTCGCCGCCGCCGATGACGGGCGCCCCCTCGGCGAGGGCGCCGGCGGGCCGGGCAACGCCCTGACCGTCCCGGAACCGCAGCTCGCCGACCACCTGGCCGAGGCGCTCGCCCGTGCCGTCCCGGAGGCGGCGCGCGGTCGGGTGGTGGCCGTGGCCGGCGGTTTCGCCGGTGCCACCGCGGCCTCGGCGGACGACCCCGGGACCGTCCGGGCCCGCACGGCCCTCGACGCGGCCCTGCGCCGGCTGGGCATCCGGGCGGGACGGGTCGTCGTCTTCAGCGACATCGAGGCGGCCTTCGCCGCCGCGCCCGGCACCCCGGCCGACGGACTCGCCCTGGTGGCGGGCACCGGCGCGGTCGCGATGCGCATCACCGGCCGTCGCTCCACGACCACCGTGGACGGCGACGGCTGGCTGCTCGGCGACGACGGCAGCGGCTTCTGGATGGGCCGCGCCGCCGTGCGGTCGGCCCTGCGGATGGCGGACGGACGGGGCCCCACGACGACCCTGGCCGCGTCGGTCGGACGGGCACTGGGCCTGCCGGACCACGTACTGCCGGAGCGTGTACTGCCGTACGACGTGCCGCCGGGCGGTACCGGCGCCGACGTGACGCCGGGCCGCGGCGACGGTGAAGCGGCGGCCGAGCCGGCCCGCCCGCACCCCGACCCACCCGGCTCCTGGTCCCGCCCGCACCGTGAGGCCTACCGCATGCACCTGCTCCCGGCCGTGATGGCCGACCCCCCGATCCGGCTCGCCCGGTTCGCCCCGCTGGTGGCCGAGGCGGCGCGGCACAAGGACGCGGTCGCCCGGACGATCCTGGCCCGGGCCGCCGACCGACTGGCCGAGACCGTCCGCGCGTTGGAGCCCCGGCCCGGCGAGCCGCTCGTCGCGACCGGCGGTCTGCTCGGCCCCGAGGGCCCCTTGACGGCGCTCCTGACCGACCGTCTCGCGCCCCTCGGCCTGACGCTCGACTGGGTCGCCGACGGTTCCCGGGGCGCCGTCGCCCTGGCCCGGCTCGCCCACGGCGGTGGCCGGTGACCGGGACGGAGCTCTACCGCGACCCCACCGCCCCCCTCGACGCCCGCGTCCGCGACCTGCTCTCCCGGATGACCCTGCGCGAGAAGGCCGGTCAGCTCAACCAGCGGATGTACGGGTGGGACGCCTACCGCCGCACCCCGGGCGGTTTCGAACTCACGGACGCCCTGTACGCCGAGACCGAGCGCTTCGCCGGGCTCGGCGCCCTCTACGGGCTCCAGCGCGCGGACGCCTGGTCCGGTGTCGACCACGACAACGGGCCGGGTGCCGAGGACGGCGCCGCCCTCGCCGAGCTGGTGCAGCGGCATGTGGTCGACGCCGGCCGCCTGGGCATTCCCACGCTCTTCGTCGAGGAGGTGCCGCACGGCCACATGGCGCTCGACGGCACGGTCCTGCCCGTCAACCTGGCCGTCGGCGCCACCTGGGACCCCCGGCTGTACGAGGCCGCCGCCGCCCGTGCCGCGGCCGAACTGCGGGCCCGCGGTGGCCATGTCGCCCTGGTCTCGGCCCTCGACATCGCCCGCGACCCGCGCTGGGGCCGCACCGAGGAGTGCTTCGGCGAGGACCCCCACCTGGCGGCCCGGCTGACCGAGGCGCTGGTCCGGGGCATGCAGGGCGCGGGGGGAAGCGCGGGGGAGGACTTCGCCCCCGACAAGGCCCCCGTCGTCCTCAAGCACTTCGCCGGGCAGGGCGCCACCGTCGGCGGCCGCAACTCCGCCGAGTCCGAGCTGGGGCTCCGCGAACTCCACGAGATCCACCTCCCCGCCGCCCGCGCCGGTGTCCGGGCCGGGGCCGCCGCCGTCATGGCCGCGTACAACGAGGTCGACGGGATGCCCTGCTCCGGCAACCGGGCCCTGCTGACCGGACTCCTCCGGGACGACTGGGGATTCGACGGCCTCGTCATGGCCGACGGACTCGCCGTGGACCGGCTGGCCCGCATCACCGGCGACAAGGTCTCCGCGGGCGCGCTGGCCCTCAACTCCGGTGTCGACCTGAGCCTGTGGGACGAGGGGTTCACGCATCTGGAGACGGCGGTCGAGCGGGGGCTGGTGAGCGAGGAGTCCCTCGACGCCGCTGTGGCCCGCGTCCTGCGCCTGAAGTTCCGCCTCGGCCTCTTCGAACGCCCTTACACGACCAGCGAGTTGCCTTCCCCGGAAGCGGGCCGGATCCTGAGCACCGACCTCGCCCGGGCGTCGGTCACCCTCCTGCGCAACCCCGACGGCATCCTTCCCCTGGCACCGCGGGCATCCCGCATCGCCGTCATCGGCCCTCAAGCCGCCACCGTCGCCCACCAGCTGGGCGACTACACGGCACCGCAGCGCCCCGGAACGGGCACCAGCGTTCTCGACGCCCTACGACGGCTCGCCCCACCCGGCACCGACATCCGCCACGCCCGTGGCTGCGCCCTCACCGGCGGCGACGTCTCCGGCATCCCCGAGGCCATCGCCGCGGCCGTCTCCGCCGACCTGGCCGTGCTGGTGCTGGGCGGCAGCAGCGCGCGGACACCCGAGACCGAGTTCGACGCCAACGGGGCGGCCCTGGCCGCCACGGACGAGATGACCTGCGGCGAGGGCGCCGACCTCGCCGGACTGGAACTCGGCAGGGCCCAGCACGCGCTGCTGGACGCCGTCGTCGCCACCGGCACGCCCACGGCGGTCGTCCTGATCCAGGGCCGCCCGCACGTCGTACCCGACACGGCGGCCGCGCTGCTCACCGCCTGGTATCCCGGCCCCTGGGGCGGCGAGGCGATCGCCGAGGTCCTGCTCGGGCTCGCGGAACCCACGGGCCGGCTGCCCGTCTCCGTGCCGCGCTCGGCGGCTCAACTCCCCGTCTACTACAACCACAAGGACACCGAGTACGGCGGCTACGTGGACGAGAGCGCCGAGCCGCTGTACTCCTTCGGGCACGGGCTGTCGTACACGAGCTTCGCGTACGGCACGCCACGCCTGGCGGGCCTCGATGTCGAGGTCGACGTCACCAACACCGGGCAGCGGTCCGGGCGTTCGGTCGTGCAGGTGTACCTGCGCAGGCTGCTCACGCCCACATGGCCGCGCACCCTCGAACTGTGTGCGTTCGAGGGTGTCGACCTTGCGCCGGGTGAGCGCCGTACGGTCCGCCTGTCGCTCGATGCCGGTCAACTCGCCCCGTCCAGGACGGTCGAGATCAGGGTCGCGGCATCGGCCCGGGAGGCACTGGGCGTTCGGGGTCAGAGCTTGACGGCCCCGGAGGACACGCCCCGGTAGAACCAGCGCTGGGTGATCACGAACAGCACCAGCACCGGGATCACCGAGATCACCGAACCGGCCATCACCATGCGCTGGTCGTAGCCGAACGACGAGGACGACAGGCGGGACAGCCCCAGCGTCAGCGTGAAGTGGTCCTCGGTGCGCAGCACGATCAGCGGCCACAGGAAGTCGTCCCAGGCGCTGATGAAGGTGTTGATGGTGACGACGAGGATCGCGCCGTAGGCGGACGGCAGGTACAGGTACCGGAACCGCTTCCACTCGCCCGCGCCGTCCAGCATCGCCGCGTCCTCGATCTCGCGCGGTACGGCGAGGAACGCGGCCCGCATGATGAGGACGTTGATCGCGGCGACGAAGCCGGGCAGCCAGACGCCGACCAGGTTGTCGACCAGGCCCATGTCCCGGATGCTCAGGAACAGCGACACCATGATCGACTCGAAGGGGAACATCATGGACGCCATCAGCACGACCCAGACCAGCTTGCGGCCCTTCCAGCCGGGCTTGGAGAGCATGTAGCCGGCCATGGTGGAGAAGACCAGCTGGCTGGTGATGGAGATGACCGCCACGAACAGGCTGTTCCTGATGTACGTCCACACCGGGACCTGCGCGAAGACCTCCTTGTAGGCCCGCAGCGTCGGATGGTGCGGGAACAGGGAGGCGCCGGAGCCGAAGACGTCCTCGGTGGGGCCCTTCAGCGAGGACAGCAGCTGCCAGACCAGCGGGCCCACCGTGATGAACAGGACGAACACCAACAGCAGGTAGCGGAGGACCAGTTCACGCGGCCGGCCGTAGTCCCGCCAGCGGGGCGTCAGACGCCGCTTCCTCTCGACGGCCGTGGTCATCCCTCGTCCTCCTTCGTCAGGCGCTGGGCGAGCAGCGTCAGGCCCAGGGTCAGGGCGAACAGGGCGACGCTGACTGCGGCGCCGTAGCCGGCGTTGCCGGTGAGCGGGTCGAGACCGACGTCCCGGATGTAGAAGGGGAGCGTGCGGTCGGCGCCGCCGGGGCCGCCGGTGGAGCCGCCGAGCATGTAGATCTCGGTGAAGACGCGCAGCGAGCCGATACCGGTCAGCGTGCCGACCAGCATCATCGACTGGCGGACGCCGGGCACGGTGATGTGCCAGAAGCGGCGGGCCGGGCCCGCGCCGTCGACGGCGGCGGCCTCGTGGAGTTCCTTCGGCACGTTCCCCAGCGCGGCCAGGTAGAAGATCATGTACCAGCCGAGGCCCTTCCAGATCGTCAGGCCCATCGCCGACAGCAGGATCAGCCACGAGTCGGACAGGAACGGGATGGCCTCCCGGATGATGTGCGCCTTCTGGAGCCAGGTGTTGACCAGGCCCTGGTCGCTCAGCAGCCACTGCCAGCTCAGACCGACGACCACGCTGGAGGCGAGGACGGGGGTGTAGAAGGCGGAGCGGAAGAAGCCGATGCCCGGCAGGTTCTTCTCCACCAGCACCGCGAGCAGCAGCGGCAGCAGCACCATCAGGGGGACCACGATCAGCGCGTACAGGACGCTGTTGCGGGTCGCCAGCCAGAAGTCCGAATCCCCCAGCATCCGGGTGTAGTTGTCCAGCCCCACGAGCTTGTAGACGCCGCCGAGCGGCTTGGCGTCGGTGAAGGACACCAGGATCGTGTTGAGGAAGGGGAACACCCCGAACACCGTCGCGCCGATGATCGCCGGGGTCATCCACAGCCACGGCAGCCACCAGCGCCGGTAGAGCGCCGCGCCCCCCGCGTCCGCGGTCGGGCCAGGGACCACGGAGCGGAGGACGCGGCGCAGGCGCCCCGGCGGTTCGGGTACGGTGCCGGGGCGGGAGGCGCCCGCCCCCAGGGGAGAGGGAACGGGCGCCTGGTCCACGGTGTGCTGAGCCATCTTCAGCTGCCCTGCTTGATCAGCTCGTTGGCCTTGGACTGCGCTTCCTTCAGGGCGTCCTCGGCGCTCTTCTTGCCCTGCATGGCCAGCTGGATCTGGGCCGAGATGGCGTTCAGCTCGCCCGGCGTGAGGGCGATCTCGTCGGCCGTCGCGGTCTTGCGGTCACTGGCGACGATCTTGCGGGCCTCGGCGAAGGGGTCGTCGCCCTTGACCGACTGGAAGAACGGGTCGTCCAGCGAGGCGGTCGTGGAGGGGAAGATGACGACGTTCGGGTCCTTCGCCCACGCCAGCTGGTTCTCGGCGTTGGTCAGGAACTGCGCGAAGGCCAGCGCGGTCGCCGCGTTCTTGCTGGTGGAGGCGACGCCGATGTACTGCGGGGCACCGACGGTGTGGCCGAGGGCGTCCAGCATGTAGGGCGCGACGCCGGTCTTCTTGTAGACGGTCGGGTTGTTCTGCTGGATGAAGCGCAGGAAGTTGGGGTTGGTCGGGCCGTAGACCAGCTTGCCCTGGCCGTAGACGTTGGCCGGGTCCTGGGTGGCGGAGAGCGAGTCGCGGGGCATGCCGCCGGCCTTGTAGAGCTTCGTCATGGCCTCGACCCACTGCGCGGTCTTCGGGTCGTCGGCGAAGGTGAACGACTTGCCGTCCTCGGACAGCACCTTGATGCCCATCTGCTGCCAGTCCGCCGGGATGCGCAGCTGCGGGTTGGCGAGGAAGGCGTAGTACTTGCCGTCCGAGGCCTTGGCCACCTTCTCGGCGTCGTCGAACAGGCCGAGAACGGTCGTCGCGGGCGCGGCCGGGTCCAGGCCCGCCTCCTTCATCAGCTCGGTGTTGAAGGTCTGCACGATGCCGCCGGAGTACCAGGGCAGCACGCTGTGCACCTTCGTACCGGAGGCGTCCGCGTACAGGCTGGACTTCCACAGGTTGGGCACGAACGGCTTGCCCGCGTCCGGGGCCTTCTTGTCCAGGTCGAGCAGATAGCCGTTCTTGGTGAGCGCGACCGCCGTGTTGACGTTGATGTTCACCACGTCCGGCAGCGTGCAGCCCTGGGCGTCGGCGACCAGGCGCTGGGTGAAGGTGGCGTCGCCCGGGTCGTCGATCCACTTGACCTTGGTGCCGGAGTGCGCCTTCTCGAAGGCGGAGATCACGCCGTTGAAGTAGTCCCCGAAGTCCTTCTTCAGGTTGGTCGTCTGGAAGGTGATGGTGCCCTTCACATCGCCGGAGAGCTTCCCGGACCCGACGTTGCCCTGGTCGACCTTGCAGCCGCCGGCGGTGGAGTCCCCGCCGTCGGAGCCGCCGGACAGCCCGCAGCCGGCTGCGGCCAGGGACAGTGCGGCGATACAGGTCAGGGTGCGGGTCAGTCTTCTTGCGCGCATGTGATGGGCCCTCCTGCGACCGGGCGAGTCAGGGATGTGCTGGCTGGTTCAATCAACCAACTTCGACTCTGATTGATGAAAATGTGGACCAGAATTCATCGGAGGTCAATGGTTTGCCGTGTTGCGTTTAGGTTCCGTCCGAGATCAGTGCCGGTGCTCGTGGTCCGGATGCGAGGGGTCGCCGGGGTGCTCGTACCCGTGCGCGTACACGACCCCGGCTCGCGCCCGGTCCAGCCAGTCGAAGAACGCGCGTCGGCCTGCGGCGCGGCGCAGTTCCCTTGCGATGCCCTCGCGGGCCTGTTCGTACGGGAGGAAGTCGTCGGGGGGTGCGTCGCCGAAGGGGTCCACGCCGCGTCTGAGTGCGGCCGGGGTGAGGAAGCGGTCGGGGTTGCGGGCGTAGTAGTCGTGTACGGCGGTCTCGGGGATGGGTTGCTCGTGTTCCAGGTGGGACAGGAGGGTGCGGGCGGCGGGGGAGTGGGCGAGGGCCACCGCGACGATGCTGCCCAGGTCTGCGACGTGCTGTGAGGTGAGTGCGGTGCGCTCCTCAGAGGGTGCCGCGCTATGTCGTTGGGCGGGTGCGGGGCCGTCGTGGCTGGTCGCGCAGTTCCCCGCGCCCCTTTGGGGCGCGCCCGTGAGCCCGCGTTCCTCGCATGCCCGCTGGGCCAGTTCGTCGATCACCGCCACCTGGGTCGCCCAGCGCCGTCGCTGCCGCTCCGCTGAGCGGGTTTCGGTGTCGCGAGCCGGGACTGCGTTCAGGACGGCGTCGACGCGTGCTTTGGGGAGCCGTTCGCCGTGGACGAGGGCGGCGTAGTCCGTCACGGGGTCACCTCCAGTTCCACGGCCTCCGTGTAGGCGACCGCTCCGTGCCAGGCGAGCTTCGCCATGAGCCAGTAGGAGCCGGGTGCCATGGCCGAGCCGTCCACCTCGATCGCGTGTTCCAGCTCCTGTCCGCCGGGCACGGTGAAGCCCTGGAGGCCCGGGGCGACCCCGGCCCAGGTGCCCCAGGAGGACACGGCCCACAGCTGGCCGGAGACCGGCCCGCGGGTGGTGTTGCGCAGGGTGACGGGGACGCGGGCCCGCTCGCCCGCGCGGACGGTGACGCGCTCGGCGTCCAGCCGGGCCACGAGGGTCGGCCCGGTGTGGCCGTCGGGCACGTCCAGGGCCACCACGTCCTCGAAGGTCTGCCCGCCGTAGGACAGGCGGGCCGCCAGCCAGTGGCGCCCCGGCTCCGGGGCGGGCGGCGGCGTGACCGTCACCTCGGCGAGCGTGAACCCGCCGGGGCCCAGGGCGTACGGCAGCTCGGCCGGTTCGGCGGACCAGCCGTCCGGCACCTCGAAGGTCACCGTGCCCGACACCGGCGCGTCGGTCAGCTCCGAGCCGACCCGGACGGTCGCCGTGACCGGCCCGGAGACGGTGAGCGCGGTGGGCGACACGTACACCGCGACGGGCATGTTGCCGCGCGGGGCGGGGCCCGAGTTGTGCAGCCAGTACCGGGTGTGGACGGGCTGGGCGGGCTCGTGGGCGGCGGCGCCGGGGCCCGGATCGCCGTCGGGGCCGGCCGGTGTGGCCAGGACGGTCGCCACCTCGAAGCCGGTCAGACCGACGTCGAGCGCTCCCTCGTCGTCCGCGACGAGCGGCTCCCCGGGCCGCTCCAGCACGTCCGCCCGCGCACCCTCGGTCCAGGCGCCGGGCCCGCGCAGACGCGCCCGCACCGGCCGGCCGTTCACCTCGTGCACGCGCACGACGATCCCGCGTCCCGGATCGGCGGGTGCCACGCCGCCCCGGGCGAGCGGCGAGCCGAGCGGCTTGAGGGCGTCGAGCAGGACCTCGCGGGCGGGCTCCACCGTGAGCAGGGAGGCCTTCCGGGGCAGCAGGGCGGTCTCGGGGCCGGTGCGCGGCCGGGCGGTGAGCGGATGGTTGAACTCGTGCCCGCGCGCGGGCAGCCGCTGCTCCCGCCAGTCGCCCTCGCCCCCGACGACGGCGTACTCGAAGGTGTGCGACCAGCGCTGGAGCTGGAAGGCGGACCCGTCGGGAGCCGTGCGGCGCGGCGGGTCGACCCAGATACCGGACGGCCAGCCCGTGCACGAGCGCATCAGGGACATGTAGAGGTCACCCGAGGGCGTGACCACGCAGCCGGGTGTGCCCCGGTTGAGGACGGCGAAGCCGCGCCCGTCCCAGGCGTCGCCCGGCGGCAGCGCCTCGCCGCCGCCCGCCGCGGTGGCCGTCACGGTGAAGTCGTCCAGATCGGCGATGAGCGCGTCGACGGCCTTGGCGTCGCCCTGCTGGTCGTCGCCCGCGACCACCAGCAGGGGCAGTCGCTCCAGGTCGCGCAGGTCCGCGCCGGGCACCCACTCCTCGCGCAGCGAGGCGCGCGGTGCGACCCAGACGGAGGCGAGCCCCCGCTCGGCCAGCTGCCGGCGCAGTTCGCGTTCGGCGGCCGGGTCCCAGCCGAGCGCCTCGGCGACCAGGGAGTTGCGCTCGGGACCGCCGACGGCGATCCGGATGTCGGGCAGGTTGGAGTCGACCTCCAGGTCGCCGTAGCGGGGGCCGCCCGCGATGGTCGAGGTCGCGGTGACGCCCGCCCGGACCAGCGCCGCCGCCAGCGGGGTGCCCAGCTCACCGGCCACGTCCCAGTCGGCGTACACCAGCTCGGCGACGCCGATGGAGCGCCGGCCGAGCGGAGCGCCCGTGTCGTCGCGCACCAGGACCCGGGCCGTGGAGCCCAGGCCGAACCAGGTGTTGGCCGGGTTGTCCAGCGTCCACGGGAACCGCTCGCTGTCCACCTCCACGAACCCGAAGCCGCGCCCGATCACCGCGTCGGCGACCTCGTGGACCGGCAGCCCGCCGCGCACGTCGGAGGGCCAGCGCACCCGGATCAGCCGGTCGGCGCCGTCGTAGCCGTCGACGGTCGTGGAGACGTCGAGCCGGTCGACGCCCTTCCACAGGGTCAGCCGCTGGGTGTACCGGAAGAGGCCGAGGTCGGCGCGGACGGTGACGCGGGAGCCGGCCGGGGAGTGCTCGACCTCGACGTCCGCGGTGACGTCCCGGCCGCGGGCGGCGGTCGTCCCGGTCGGGGTGAGGTGCCAGGGGCCCTCGCCGAAGCGGGGGTGCCTCGGGTACTCCTCCTGCACGACGAGCTCGTTGCCGATGTCGCCGGCGCGCAGCAGCTCCCGTCCGCCCTCGGCCAGGGTGCGCAGGGAGCTCACGCCGCCGCCGCGGGCGGGGTCGACCGTCACCTCGTAGAACTCGTTGCGGATGGTGGTGCCCTCGGCGGGGACCCACTCGGGGATCGAGCCCGCCGTCAGCGGGATCGCCTTGAGGCCCATGCCCGGCACCTCCGGGACGACCACCCGCAGGCGTCCGTCGTCGTCCCGTACGGCGGGCAGTGGCTGGAAGTCGTCGCCCACGGGCACCAGGCCGGGGTCGTCGACGGTCAGCACGTCCCGCCGCTGCCAGGTCGCGGAGTTGAAGACGACGAGGTCGCTTCCGGTGCCCGGGGCGACCCGGTCGGCCAGGGCCTGGGTGGCGTCGGCGTGCACCGTCCCGGCGAGGTCGTACAGCTCCCGCCAGCCGGTCATCAGGTCGATGTAGACCTGGTCGGACTCCGAGCCGGTGATGGCGTCGTGATGGGCGCCGTAGATCAGCTGCCGCCAGGCCTTGTCGAGGGCCGCGTCGGGATAGGGGTGCCCGGTGACGAGGGAGGCGAGCGTCGCCCAGGCCTCGGCGTCGGCGAGGAGGGTCTCGCCGTGGCGCTGGGCCTGCTTGGTGTCGATGTAGGAGACGTCCTTGCCGGTGTAGACCGGGTTCATGTCCCGGGTCTGCGGCGATGCCTTACGGCCCTCGGCGTCCAGTTCGGCGCGGACGGCGGCGAAGAAGTCCTTCGGTACGGCGCTGACGAACCGCGGCCAGACGTACCGCTCGTTCCAGTCGCGGTGGATGCCCATCACCCAGCGGCACGGCGGCGCGTAGTCGCCGCCGACCGGCAGCAGCACGTTGCGGGTGAGCGCGACCTTCTTGAGCCCCCGGAACAGCTTGAGCGCGGCGGCCTCCGCCTCGGGCAGGGTCGGCGCGTTGTCGATCGCCCAGCCGGCGCCGTAGTGGTTGACCATGTACGCGGTGAGGATCCCGCGCCCCGAGGGGGCGATCCAGTCGAACTCGGCCGGGAACTGCATCCGCTTCGGATCCCGCGGCTCCTCGCCGAACACCGACAGCGTCGGCCCCCACTGGTGGAACGGTCCGCGCGCCCACGAGCTGGAGGTGACCCCCGCGTCCGCCATCAGCCCCGGGAACTGCGGATCGTGCCCGAACGCGTCCAGCTGCCAGGCGGTCTCCGGGGACGCGCCCATGACCCCGCGCTGGTATCCGTCGCCGTACAGGGCGTTGCGTACGGTCGCCTCGGCGCCGGTGAGGTTCGTGTTCGGCTCGTTGTAGGTGCCGCCCATGATCTCCACACGCCCGGTGCGGATCAGCTGGCGCAGGAAGGCCCGCTCCTCCGGGAAGGAGTCCCAGTACGGCTTGAGGTAGTCGACCTCCGCGAGCACGAAGGTGTACGCCGGGTCGCGCCGGGCCAGATCGCAGTGGGCCCGCACCAGGCTCATCCCGGACTGGCCGCGCGAGTCGAAGGTGCGGGCCGGCAGACCGGTGGAGGCCGGGTCGTCGGCGACGTCCCAGGTCTCGGTGTAGGCGGCCTGGGTGTTCCACCACACGGGGTCGTAGTGGAAGTGGCTGACCATGAACATGGTCCAGCCGGGTTCGGCGGCCGTGAACTCGCCCGTGTGGCGGGCGACCTCGTCGCCGTCCGCGGCCGTCACCGTGATCGCGCGCCGCTCGCCGACGGCGAGATCGGTGCTCACGGGTATCTCGGCGCGAACGGTGCCGTCCTCGGCCGTGGTCGCGACGGCCTCCCCGGTGACACCAGGGCCCTCGACGGCGATGCGCACCGCCCGGCCGGGGCTGTGGCTCAGCTCGACGGCCACCACCTGGCGCGGTTGCTCGGTGGTTCCGACGAAGAGCTCGGTCGACTCGACCAGGGACACACGCATGGGGCTCCTACGCGATGACTCGGGGGAGCCCCATCCTGACACCGAGAGGATGATTCAAACAACCATCTTTGAGTGATCTCGGTGGTTCATCCATGCATGACCGGTCAAGATCTCGCCATGCCGCCGGTCGGGATCAGCGGGCGCGCCGGTTCTTCACGGAGTGCTGCGGGGTGATGTGGTCGGTCAGCGCCAGCGAGGCGCTCGCGCGCTGGTAGCCGACCTGGCCGACCCGGACGTAGAGACAGTCGACGATCATCAGGACCGAGTGCCGGCCGCCGATGCTGCCCGTGCGGAAGCTGGTCTCGGAGGTGGCGGAGATGAGCCGGATATCGGCTGCCTTGGCCAGCGGGGAACGCGGGTCGGTGGTGATGGCGATCGTGGTGGCGCCGCGCTCCTTGGCCATCTCGAACGGTTCGAGGGTCTCGCGGGTGGAGCCCGAGTGGGAGATCCCTATGGCCACGTCGGCCGGGGTCAGCAGGGCCGCGGAGGTGGCCGCCCCGTGCACCTCGTTCCAGCCGCGGACCTGGCAGCCGATCCGGAACAGCCGGGTCTCCGTCTCCTGGGCCACCGCGCCGCTGCCGCCGACGCCGTACACGTCGATGCGCCGGGCCTTGGCGAGCGCCTGGGCCGCGCGCTCCAGCGCGTCGAGGTCGATCCGGTCGATGGTCTGCTGGATCGCGCGCAGATCCGCGCTGCCGACGACCTGGACGACCCGTTCCAGACTGTCGTCCGGGGAGATGTCGGGACCGATCTCCGCCGAGCCCCAGTCGGAGACCTCGCCACGGCCGCGCTCCTGGGCCAGCTCGATCAGCAGGTGCTGGTAGGAGTCGAGCCCGATCGCCCGGCAGAAACGGGTCACCGTCGCCTGCGACGTACCGGTGCGGCGGCCCAGTTCGGCGGCCGAGCAGTGGGTGACGGCGGCCGGATCCTCCAGGATCAGCTCGCCGACCTTCCGTAGGGAGCCCGCAAGCCGTGGGAGCTCCGTGCGGATCAGTGTGGTGACGTCCGTCGTGGGCATGCGAAGAATGTATCAGCCACCCTTCAGGCGGCGGATTGAATACCAGGACCGCTCATGGTTTATTGATTCACCGATGGAGATGTATAGGGTGGTTCAATCCATCAGCAAGGGGAGTGTCGCGTGTCCGTCGAGTCAGTCAGCGCCGAGGGCTTCGCCCGGCAGAGCCTGGACGTCCTGAAGCACCTCACCGAGTCGGCCCGCCCGGACGTGACGCGCGCCGCCGAGCTGATCGCCGACTGCCTCCGCGCGGACGGTGTGATCCAGGCCTTCGGCACCGGTCACTCTCAGGCCATCGTCCTGGAGATCGCCGGCCGCGCCGGCGGCCTGGTCCCCACCAACCGCCTGAGCATCGCCGACCTCGTCCTCTACGGCGGTGACGACCCGAGCGTCCTGGACGACCCGCTCCTCGAACGGCAGCCGGGCGTGGCCGAGCGCCTCTACGAACTCGCCGCGCCGCACCCCCAGGACCTCTTCGTCGTCATCTCCAACTCCGGCGTCAACAGCGTCATCGTGGAGATGGCCCTGCACGCGAAGAAGCAGGGTCACCGGATCCTGGCCATCACCTCCCTCACCCACAGCCGGGGCGTCCCCGCCGGGCACTCCAGCGGCCACAAGCTCGCGGACCTCGCCGACGTGGTCCTGGACAACGCGGCTCCGCGCGGGGACGCGTTGCTGGAGCTTCCGGGTGGGGGTGCGGTGTCCGCGCTGTCGACGCTCACCGGGGTGATGTTGGTGCAGATGGCTGTTGCCGAGGCGACGGCTCGGTTGCTTGCTGCGGGGGAGAAGCCGCCGGTGTATGTGTCTGCCAATGTGCCGGGTGGGTTTGAGGGGAATCTGGAGTTGGAGCAGCGGTACGCCGGGAGGATTCGGCGTACCGCCAGTTGAGGGTTGCTTTTGGGGTTCGTTGTTGGCTGTCCGCCGGTGGGGGTTTGTCGCGCAGTTCCCCGCACCCCTAAGGGGACAGGGTGACCGCCAGTGGATATGGGCCCGTTGTGTAGGGCGACCCTGCCTTTCCTGATGCCACGTCGATCGGTACCAGGGCGTTTCCGTCGGCCGTTGTTACGTAGGCCGTGGTGCCGTTCCAGTTGAGGGCTACGTCGAAGGCGGACTTGCCTACGGTGATCTGTTGGCCCGGGGCGCCGGTGACGGTGTCGAGGGGGGTGACCGAGTCGCCGTTGCTGGGGCTGACCCACAGGGTGCGGCCGTCGGGGGACAGGGCGAGGCCGTAGGCCTGGCCGGTGACCAGGAGGGTGGGTTCGGTGTCGTGGGTGGTGGTGTCGATCGGGGTCACCGTCGAACCGCCGGAGTTGGACACGTAGACAGTCTTGCCGTCGGGCGCCGCCACGACGTTGAAGGGCCGCGGCCCGACCGGGACCGGGTCATCCGCCTTCCGTGCGGCGAGGTCGACGGGGCTGACGGTGTTGTCGTGGATGTTCGCCACGTACAGCGTCGTGCCGTCGGGAGTGATCGCCATGTTCTCCGGGCCCGAGCCCACCGTGACCGGGGTGCCCGCCTTCAGGGTGCCGGTGTCCACGGGCTGGACCATGCCGTCGGTGTAGTTGGCGACCCAGAGGGTGGTGCCGTCCGGGGTGAGGGCGAGGCCGGCCGGGACGCGGCCCACGGCGACCGTGGCGGTGACCTTGTCGCTCGCCGTGTCGATCACGCTGACGGTGTTCGAGCCCTGGTTGGCCGCGTAGGCGGTACGGCCGTCGGCGCTGACGACGACCTCGCCGGGGTTGGCGCCGACGGGGATGTTCGTGGTCGTGCCGTCACCCAGATCGATGGAACTGACTGACGCACCACTGAAGTTGGCGGTCAGGGCCGCCGTGGTTCCGCCGCCGTCCGTGACCCGGACCGGGATCGCCCGGTCGAGGATCCCGGTGCCGGACACCACGACCGAGTGAACTCCTGCCGTCTTCGCGGTCAGCGTGACGGTGGCCGAGGCGCTGCCGCCCGCCGGGACCGACACCGTGCCCTCGGCGGGCGTGGCGGTGACTCCCTCGGGCACGGCGAGCTTCCAGGAGACCGTCTTCGCGGCGGTGGACCGCCGGTCGGACAGGGCGAGGGTCACCGTGTCGGAGGCGCCGGGCTTCAGGGAGAGGGAGGCGGGGGAGAAAGAGGCGTCGACACCGGGGTCGGGCGCGTTCTCCAGCATCGTCGTGTAGAGGAACTGGTCCATGACACCCGGGGAGACCTGCTCGGGTATCGCGTCCAACTCCTTGCGATCGGCCCGCAGTCGGTTCCAGTACGTCGTGACGGCGTCCGTGTCGCCCCGCTTGTGCGCGAGGAGCAGATCGACGGCGGTCCGCCCCGCCGTGCCGTAGCGGCCGAGCTTGTCCAGCCAGGCGGAGGTCTCGTCGAGGAAGCCGGGGTTGTCGAGGCGGGCGCGCAACTGCCCGGGGGTGGCCGCCATGTCGGTGAAGTAGCCCCTGAGCGCGGCGGCGGCCCGGTCGAGACCGCTGTCCTGCTCGTAGGCCGTCCGGAAGGCGGCGATCAGGCCGGTCAGCGTCGGGGACTCGGTGGCGTCCAGCTGGGAGGAGTAGTTGTTCTCGGCGAAGATCCGCAGCCACTTGGCGGCGCCGGTGTCCGGCCCGGCCAGATCGCGGACCGAGGCGAGGAACGCTTGCCGCGGATCGTAGGCCCGCGGGTTCCAGAGGTGGGCGGCCGAGGTGAACAGGGCGATCCGGCTCGCCTCCGCCTGGACCATCGGGTTGGCGGTCACCCCGGTCGCGGCGCTCGCCACGCCGGGCTCACGGCCCGTGTAGGGGCCGAGCAGCAGCCGGCTGGTGACGTAGTCGTTGACCGGGTAGTTGTCCCAGACCAGGATCGGATGGCCGTACACCTCACGGGCCTGGGCGACCTGTTCGGCGGTGATGGTCGGCGCGATCACACCGACGCCGGTCCACTCCACCACCACGTCCTTGTCCAGCCGTTCCCGCAGCGCCTTCTTGTAGGGGGAGTCGGCGAGGTCGGAGTACTCGGTCGGCACCATCTCCAGGGGCTCGAGGTCGGTGTGTTCGGCGGAGAACTCCTTCCACACCGCGTTGAGCAGGTGCGCCTGCGCGGTGCCGGCCGCACCGCCGCCCGTCCCGAACTCCTTCTCGTCCTCGGCGCAGTTCCACTTGGTGTAGCTGATGTCGTCCAGCGGAACGGCGAAGGAGCGGACCCCGATCGCGTACAGGGTGTCGAACTTGGCGGTGAGGGCCTTGATGTCGGAGGCGGAGGAGTAGCAGACCGACAGACCGGGGGAGAGCGCGTAGGTGAAGCGGACGTGGTTGGTGTCGGCCCGGTCGACCAGCTCCTTCAACGAGGCCAGTTCGGCGGCCGGGTACGGGTCGCGCCAGCGGGCGCGCAGATAGTCGTCGTCCTTGGGGGAGTAGACGTAGACGTTCTGCTTCGTACGGCCGTAGAAGTCGAGTTGGCGCAGTCGCTCGGTGTGCGTCCAGGGAGTGCCGTAGAAGCCCTCGATGACTCCGCGCAGGGCGGCGGTGGGCCAGTCCCGGACGGTCACCTCGGGCAACGCCCGCTTTCCGTCGAGCAGTTGGCGCAGGGTCTGGGCCGCGTAGAACGTGCCCGTGGTGTCGACGCCGGAGAGGGCGAGGAGGGAGCGGCCGTTCTTCCGCTGCGCGGCCAGCACGTAACCGCCGGAGGCGAGACCGGTCGGGGGCGCGGCGCCGAGGCGCTTCAGCGCGGGCCCGGTGGCCTTGTTCTCGGTGGGGCCGCCGACGTAGACGGTGAGTCCGGCGGTGGGCGGCCTGTCGTCGGCGTCCACGGTGGTGATGCGGTCGGCGCCGGCGGCGCGCAGGGCGGTCTCGACGACGCGGCGGGCCGAGGGGTCGGTGCCCGGGCCGACGACCTCTACGACGTGGTCGGGGACGGGGAGTTGGGCGCGGCCCAGGTGCATGCTCTGGGGGGCGGGCCAGACCTGGGGCGCGGCTTGCCGGGGGGCAGCCGAGGCGTGGCCGGTCGGGGCCGCCAGGCCGATGGCCAGGAGCAGGGCGGTGGCTGTACGCCTGACGCGGACGGGTCTGGCACGCGTGGATCTGGCACGGGCGGATCTGACACGGGTGGGGGGAAGCACGGGTCCTCCTTCCGAGGCGCCCGGGGCGCCCCGGAGGGGAACGCTGGGGACTCCCGCGGGCGGGTGAATGCATCCACCGGAGAATGTTAGAGCTGTTGAATGGTTCATTCAACAGGTGGAAAGGAGCCGGGGGTTACGGCCACCACCGCGTGACGTCGTGCAGCGCCCGGGCGATGTCCTGTGCGGCCGTGCCGAGGACGTCCCCGGAGGAGGGGTGGGCGAGCTGCTCCGCCACGGCCGCGCGGCCGAGCAGGGCCGCCAGCCGCAGGGCGGGCCGTCCGAAGTCCTGCCAGGCGGTGTCCACCGTCCGCGTCTCCGCCACGGTCCGGGCGATCCGGGCCGCGGTCGCGGCCCGGTCGGCGAGTCCCTCCACCGCCGCGGCGGCCGTCGAGGCATCGTGGAACACCTCGGTCCGGCGCGGTTCCGGAAACAGCCGGGCGAGGGCCGTGAGCGCGTCGGCGCGTGTCTCCGGCCCGCTGATGAGCCGCGCCTGGCTCCAGGCCTCGGCGAGCAGCGGCGCCGCCGCGGCCGCGGGGAGGTTCTCGGCGACCAGGGTCAGCAGCCGGCACCGGAAGCGGGCGTCGGGGCGCAGGCGCGCGGCGCCTGGCAGGAACTCCAGCACGGCCCGGCCCTCGCCGGTCATCCAGGGCGCGAGCACGGCCATCACCAGCATCATGTCCTCGTCGTCGTGGTGCTCCTCGGCCCGCCCGATCGTCCTGTGGAGCACGCCCGGTGACATCCGCGGCGCCATCTTCCGCAGCGCGGGGAGCAGGATGCCGACGTGAGCCGTCACCAGCTGTCCCGCGACCGGTTCGACCAGTCCGTCCTCCGGCAGGTACGGGGTGAGGTGGGCCAGGGCCACCACCCGGGCGATCCGCTCGGGCCGGGTGTCGGGGCGCAGCCGCAGCGTCAGGTCCGTCGCGCGGCGGGCCGACTCGGCCGGCATGTCCCGCGGGGCCGAGTCCGGCCCCCGCTCTCCCGTCGACCGCCACAGCAGGGCGGCCACCTCGACGGGGACGGGGCCGCGCCCCTCGAAGACGGCCAGCGACAGATACCGTTCGAGCAGGCTGCCGTCGAGTGCGGAGACGGCCACGTCGAGCGCCGCCATCAGGTACGGCCGCGAGTCGTCCGGGTGCGGACGGGGTGTGTCGGCGCGCAGCCGTGACAGGACGGCCGAACCGAGCCGCATGTGCGTGCGATGCGGGCTCCAGCCGTGCGCGACCAGGGCGCCCGCGCAGGCCGGCGACAGGGGGAGGCCGGCGCTCATCACGGCGAACGAGGTGTCCCCGGACGAAGGGTTCTCGTCCCGGGGGCCGGCCCACGCCGTGAAAAGGCGGTCGCTCGACCTGGCGTCCAGCCGGCGGATCTCGTAGACCTCACCGCGACCGTGCAGGATGTCGTGATCGCGGCTGGTGACCAGCAGCGAACAGAGCCCGGAGAGATCGACCGCGTCCCACTGCTCCCGGCGCTCCACCCCGTCCAGCACGATCAACCGCCGTCCGTCCGCGAGGAGTTCACTCAGGCGCTCCATGCCCGACGCCGCATCTGGGACGGGCCGTGCGTCCCCGAGGGCGGCGGACAGCCGGTGCTGGTGGTCCACAGGGTCCGCGCCGGGATCGGCCTCGATCCACAGGACCTGCTCGAAGTGCGCCGTGACGTCGGCGTCCGTCGCGACGGCCCGGGCCAGCGTCGACTTGCAGGAGCCGGCCGTTCCCACCAGGCCGACCACGGCCGTGCCCGAGGGCTTTCGCCCGGGCAGCAGCAGCCCGCGGACCGTGTCGAGCAGCGCCGTGCGTTCGATGTGGTGCGGGGGCGGTGCCGGGACCGCGGCCCGCGCGGACGAGGCGGCCCGGTGGGACCCGGACGATGACCTGACCATCCATCACCACCGTGTGGACCGTGGCTCGTTGCGGACTTCGGGGGCTCGCTACCGCAACTGTAGGGGGAATGCCCCGGTCTGTCTCCAGCTCCGGCATGCCCTCGTCGCGGGCGGCCTCCGGTACGGGCGGCCTCCGGTAAGGGAGTGGTAAATGAAAACGATTATCGCTAGCTTGTCCGTGAGCGAAATCCGCTCCTGGAGTCGAGGAGGTCGCCGCGCATGCGGACGTGGCGTGAGATGCGCGGTTTTCCGCTCGCCGTCCGGCTCCTGCTGGTCAACCAGCTCGGCGTCAACACCGGCTTCTACCTGCTGATCCCCTACCTCGCCACACACCTCACCGACAACCTCGGCATGTCCGCGGCCGTCGTCGGGATCGTGCTCGGGGTGCGCAACCTCAGCCAGCAGGGCCTGTTCATCATCGGCGGCTCCGCGGCCGACCGGCTCGGCGCGCGCGGCGTCATCATCGCCGGATGCGCCCTGCGCACGGTCGGGTTCGGGCTGTTCGCGCTGGGCGACGGAATGCCCGTGCTGCTCGCCGCGTCCGTGCTCAGCGGACTCGCCGGGGCGCTGTTCAACCCGGCCGTGCGCGCCTACCTGGCCCAGGAGGCGGGAGAGCGCAAGGCGGAGGCGTTCGCGCTGTTCAACGTGTTCGCCACCACCGGCGCGCTGATCGGGCCGCTGCTGGGCAGCGCGCTGCTCCTCGTCGACTTCCGCACCTCCGCGCTCACCGCCGCCGGTATCTTCGCCGTCCTCACCGTGGCGCAGGCCCTCGTGCTGCCCGCGCGGAAGGTCGCACCGAGCAGGACCGGGGTCCTCGCGGACTGGCGGGAGGTCGTCGGCAACCGCGGCTTCGTCGCGTTCGCCCTCGCCATGGTCGGCATGTACACCCTGGAGAACCAGCTCTACCTGCTGCTCCCCGAAGGAGCCCGGCAGGCCACCGGCTGGAACGGCGCCGCCGGCCTCGTCTTCCTGGTCGGCACCCTCGCCAATCTCGCCCTCCAGCTGCACATCACCCGCACGCTCAAATCCCGTGGGGCCAGGGGGCGTTGGATCGCCGTCGGGCTCGCCGTGATGGGCCTGGCCTTCCTGCCGCCCGCACTCGTGAGCCGGCACAGCGGTCCGGCCGCCGTCGCCCTGGTGCTGTTCGGCGCTCTCCTGCTCTACCTCGGCATCATGATCGCCTCGCCGTTCGTGATGGAGCTCATCCCCGGCTTCGGCCGCCCCGAACTGACCGGCACCTACTTCGGCATCTTCTACGTCGTCTCGGGCATCGCCGCGGCCGTGGGCAGCACCGTCGTCGGCTGGGCCATGGACACCGGGGAGCGGACCGGCGCCGACTGGCTGCCCTGGGTGTGCTGCGCCCTGGCCGGCCTGGCCTCGGCGGGCGGAGTCGCCCTGCTCCAGCGGCGCGGGGCACTGCCGGGCGGCCCGGAGCCGGCCCCTGCCCCGGCGCCCGTCGCGGACGGAGGCCGGACCCGATGAGCGGCAACCTCCTCACCGACAACCCCCGGCTGCACGAGGCGCGCTTCCCCGGCGCCGGACGCCTGGCCGGCCGCCGGGCCGAGGACCATCTGCGCCGCCACGGCGCCGGAACACGCGTCCTGGGCCGTGCTGTCACCGGCGCCGACCTGTCCGAGGCAGCGCTCCCGCCCGCCCGAAATCGGTACCTCGCCTCCTGCCGGCGCATCCTCGTCCCCGGCGGGCCGCTCGTCGCCGCGATGCGCAACGGCGCCTGCTTCCTGGGCCGCACCCGCGTCCGGACGACCGACGACGGAGCACCGCCCGTCGCCCGGCGCTCCGCCTGGCGGCCGCTGTTCCCGTGGGAACAACGGCACGTCCGCACCGCGCACGGATTCGAGGTACTGGACCTTCAGGACGGCCCAGGCCCGCGCACCCAACCCGCCCGGCAGCAGGGCGAGTCGCCCCGCACGACGGCCGACGGGGACCGACCGCACCTCCTGGCGCGCCCGCACACCACCCGCTGACCCCACCACACCCCAAGGACCAGTCATGCACGAACGCTTTCCCGGCCTGCGCCGCCGCGGCTTCCTCGCCGCCACCACCGGTGCCGCCGCCCTCACCCTCGTCGGCTGCGGCGGCGGCACGGACGACAAGGCGGACAGCGGCGACGGCGACACCCCGAAGCGCGGCGGCCGGCTGCGGGCCGCGTTCGCCGGAGGCGGGGCCAGCGAGACCCTCGACCCGCACCTGGCCAACCTGTTCGCCGACGTGGCCCGCGCCAAGGCCCTCTACGACAAGCTCGCCGACTACGGCGACGACCTGTCCGCCGAGCCCCGCCTCGCCACCAAGTGGGAGGCCGACAAGACCCTCGCCCGCTGGCAGGTCACCCTGCGCGAGGCCACCTTCCACGACGGCAGACCGGTCACCGCCGAGGACGTCCTGTACAGCTACCGCCGGATAGCCGACCCGAAGCAGACCTTCCGCGCCAAGGCCTCCCTGGAGCCCATCGACCTCGACGCCAGCCGCGCCACGGGCGAGCGGAGCATCGAGTTCGTCCTCAAGCGGCCGACCGCCGAATTCCCCAACGTGCTGGCCGCGTTCGGGGCGTACATCGTCCCCTCGGACGCCAAGGACTTCGACAAGCAGCCCATCGGCTCCGGCCCCTTCCGCTTCGTCTCCTTCGCACCCGGCCGCTCCGCCGTCTTCCGCCGCCACGACGCCTACTGGGACGGCGCCCCCCACCTCGACGAGCTGGAGTTCGTCGTCGCCAACGAGGAGTCCGCCCGCGTCAACGCCCTCCTCGGCGGCCAGATCGAGTACGCCCACGAGCTCAATCCGACCACCGCCCGCGCCCACGAGGGCAAGGGCCAGATCGAGATCGTGCGGCTGCGCAACAGCGCCATGCAGGCGTTCTGCATGAAGACCGACCGGGCCCCCTTCGACGACAAGCGGGTGCGTGAGGCGTTCTTCCTCATCGCCGACCGCCAGGAACTCGTCGACGGCGCCCTGTCCGGCGCGGGCGTGGTCGGCAACGACCTGTTCGGCAAGGGCTACGAGTACTACGCCGCCGACCTCCCGCAGCGCGCCCAGGACCTCGACCGGGCCCGCGCCCTGCTCAAGCAGGCCGGCGCCGAGAAGCTGAAGGTCGGCCTCAACACCTCGGCCGTCGCCGCCGGGTTCACCGAGGCCGCCGGCATCTTCCGCGACCAGGCCGCCAAGGCCGGCGTCACGATCGACGTGAAGATGGGCAGCAAGGACTCCTACTGGAGCGACATCCTCGACAACGGCACCCTGTGCTGCTACCGCTCCGGCGCCATGCCCATCGAGGCCCACATCTCCCAGCGCCTGCTCACCGACTCCACCACCAACGCCACCAAGTGGCGGCACAAGGACTTCGACGCCCTCTACCAGCAGGCCCAGTCCACCCGCGACAAGACCGAACGGGCCGCGGTCTACGAGCGGATGCAGCGGCGCCTGTACGCCGAGGGCGGCTTCCTCGTGTGGGGCTTCGCCGACTGGATCCTCGGAACGGCCCGCAACGTCAGGGGAGTCGAGACCAAGGCCCCCGCCAACTCCCTGGACTGGGCACGCTTCGACAAGGTGTGGCTGGCGTGAGGGAGAGCGGCCTGCGCTCCTTCGTCGCCCGGCGGCTGCTTCTCGGGGTCGCGCAGACGGTGGCCGTGGTGCTGCTGGTCTTCGCGCTCACCGAGGCGCTGCCGGGCGACGCCGCGGTGGCCCTCGCGGGCGACCAGCCCGACCCGGCGCGGATCGCGGCGATCCGCGAGGCGATGGACCTGGACCGGCCGGTGCACGAACGGCTGGCCGACTGGGCCTTCGGGCTGCTGCACGGCGACTTCGGCGCCTCGCTGGCCTCCGGCCGCCCGGTGGCGCGGTACATCGCCGACGGCTTCGGGCCGAGCCTGCTGCTGGCCGCGCTGACGCTGGCCCTGCTCGTCCCGCTCGGCTTCGGGCTCGGCGTGCTCGCCGCCCGCCACGAGGGGCGGCTCGTCGACCGGCTGGTCAGCTCCGTGACGCTCGCCGTCTACGCGGTCCCCGAGTTCGCCCTCGGGGTGCTGCTGGTGACGGTCTTCGCCCTGAAACTGGCCTGGTTCCCGCCGACGGCGGTGGGCTACGGCACGGACCTGCTCGCCCATCCGGCCGCCCTCGTCCTGCCCGTACTGGTCCTGCTGGCCCGCCCGGTCTGCTCCCTGTCCCGCCTGGTCCGGGCCGGCATGGTCGACGCCCTCGCCGCGCCCTACACCGCCCACGCCCGCCGCTACGGCGTCCCCGGCGCCCGCGTCCGCTACGCCCACGCCCTGCCCAACGCCCTCGCCCCGGCCGCCCAGCAACTCGCCCGTACCGTCGACTGGTTGCTGTGCGGGGTCATCGTCGTGGAGGCGCTCTTCGTGATCCCCGGACTCGGCACGGTCCTGCTCAACGCCGTCGCCGAGCGGGACGTGCCCGTGGTGCAGGGGCTCGCGGTGGTGTTCGGCGTCCTGACCGTCGTACTGAATCTGGGGGCGGACGTGGTGGCGTACCGGCTGACGCCGAGGGCGGGGGTGGCGGCGTGAGGACTCAAGGTCCCGCCAGGTCCCGCTTCCTGCTGGGGACGGTGATCGTCGCCGTTCCCCTCGCCCTCGCGTTGCTGGGCCCGGTCTTCGCCGGCGATCCCGGGCCCCGCGCCGTCTCCTTCACCCTCGGCGGTGGCCACTGGCTCGGCACCGACTTCGTGGGGCGGGACGTCTGGCAGCAGGTGCTGCACGGCGGCCGTACGGTCGTGCTGACCGCGCTGGCCGCGACCGCCCTCGCCTATCTGGTCGCGGTGCCGGTCGGACTGGTCAGCGCGGTCACCCATGCGCGGCGGCTGGAGGATCTGCTGATGCGGCCGCTGGACGTGCTGCTCGCCGTACCGTCGCTGCTGCTGATCCTGCTGGTGGCGTCCGTGTTCACGCCGGGCGCGGTGGGGCTCGCGCTCCTCGTGGCGCTGGTGAACGTCCCCGACGCCGCCCGCATCGTCCGGGCCGCGGCGGGCGAGGCGGCGGCCCGGCCCGCGGTGGAGGCGCTGCGGATGCAGGGCGAGACGTGGTGGCGGGTCGCCGTCGGCTATGTGGGGCGCGCCACGGTTCGTACGCTCGCGGCGGATGCGGGTGTGCGGTTGACCGGGGTGCTGTATCTGGTGTCGACGGCTGCGTTTCTGGGTGTGGGGGTGGCTCCGGATGCGGCGGACTGGGCTGTGATGGTCGACCGTAATCGCACGGGGTTGATGGTGCAGCCGTGGGCCGTGGTGGTGCCGGCGTTGTTGATCGTGGCGTTGACGACCGGCACGAATCTTCTTTTCGACGCGGTGTTGGGGGCGCGGCGGGATGTGCCGCGTGGGGTTGTCGGGCGTCTGCGGGTTCGTTGTGGCTGGTCGCGCAGTTCCCCGCGCCCTATAGGGGCGCTGCGGAACCGTTTCTTGAGAAAGGGCGGCGGGATACATGAGCCGAGAAGAGGATGCCGTCGTCGCCGAACTTCGCAAGTTGCGGGTCGAGATCGACGGTCGTGCCCTTGTCGACGGGGTGAACCTGCGGGTGCGATCCGGCAAGGTGGTCGCTCTGGTGGGGGCGTCCGGGAGCGGTAAGACGACGACCGGGCTGGCGTTGCTCGGGGAGTATCCGGTCGGTGCGCGGGTGACGGGGGAGGTGGACCGGGGCGGGGGCGGTCCGGTCGGGTATGTGCCGCAGCATCCCGCGGCCGTGCTCAACCCGGCCCGCCGGGTCGGCGCGCTGCTGGCCGACATCGCTCGCCCGCAGGTCCGCCATCTGCCCCGCGCCCGGCGTCGTACGGCGGCCCGCGAGCGGGTCGTCGAGGCACTGGCGGCGGCACAACTGCCGGACGGTCAGGCGCTGTTGCGCCGCTATCCGCACCAGCTCTCCGGCGGCCAGCAGCAGCGTGTCGTGCTCGCGCAGGCGCTGCTCCTCGGTGCCCGTGTCATCGTCGCCGACGAACCCACCACCGGGCAGGACGCGTTGACGAAGAGCGGGCTGGTCGACCAGCTGGCGGCGGTCGCGGCGAGCGGGATCGCGGTCGTGCTGCTGAGCCACGATCTCGACGTCGTCCGCTCGCTCGCCGACGAGGTGCTGGTGATGCGTGCCGGCCGGGTCGTGGAGTCGGGGCCGGTGGCGCGGCTGTGGAGCGCGCCCCGGCACGAGTGGACCCGCCGCCTGCTGGACGAGCACCGGTCGGTACCCCAGGAGCCCGCGGAGGTGCGTGAACCCGTCCTGGAGGTACGGGAGATGACGGCCGTGCACGGCCGCACCGCGGTCCTGCGCACCCCACGTCTCGCCCTGCGCGCCGGTGAATGCCTGGCTGTCGTGGGCCGTTCGGGCAGCGGCAAGACGACCCTCGCCCGCTGTCTGGCGGGGCTGCACCGCGACCACGACGGCGAGGTCCTGCTCGACGGTGTCGCGCTGCCGCGCAGTCTGCGGCACCGCTCGCGTGTCCAACTGGCCGCCGTGCAGTACGTGTTCCAGGACGCCCGGGCCGCCTTCGACGAGCACCGGCCCGTCCTGGACCAGGTCGCCCGCACCGCGGTCCGGCTGCGCGGCACCGGCGAACGGGCCGCCACGGAGGAGGCGTCGGCCACCCTGGCCCGGCTGGGCCTCACGGACGACCTCGTCCGCCGCCCGCCCGGCGCGCTCTCCGGCGGCGAACTCCAGCGGGCCGCCCTGGCCCGCGCCCTGCTCGCCCGCCCCCGGGTGCTGATCTGCGACGAGATCACCTCCGGCCTCGACACGGTCACCCGGCGCGGCATCCTGGACCTGCTCGCCGAGCTGGTGGGGGAGCGCGAGGACCTCTCGCTCGTCCTGATCACCCATGACCTGGACACCGCGCGGCTCGCCCACCGCATCGCCGTCCTGGACGCGGGCGAACTCGTCGAAGAGGGCCCGGCGCAGCAGATCCTGACGGCTCCCCGGCACTCCTTCACGGTGTCCCTCATGGAGACGACCGCCCAACTGGAGTCGGGAAACCGGGCGCGCGCCACGACATGAGCGCGCACGGAACCGGTCCGGAGCCGGAGTTCCTCACAGGGGGTACTTAGGTTAGCCTCCCCTTATGTCGACCGAAGTTTCCGGCCGGTCCGGACCCTCCCGCCGTCACCTGCTCGCGGCGGGCGGCGCCCTGGCGCTCGCCCCGCTGCTGGCTGCATGCGGCGACGACGGCGGCCCCGCGACGTCCGAGGCGAGCCCCGGCGGCGGCCCGTGGTCCTTCAAGGACGACCGGGGCCGTACGGTGACGGCCGACCGCAGGCCCGAGCGGCTGGTCGCGTTCGTCAGCACCGCCGCCGCCCTGTACGACTACGGCATCGAGTGCACCGGCATCTTCGGCCCCAGCAAGCCGATCGGCGGCCGGCCCAACCCGCAGGCCGGTGCCATGGACGTGTCGAAGCTGACCAGCGTCGGCACCGAGTGGGGCCAGTTCAACATCGAGAAGTACGCG
Organism: Streptomyces lincolnensis; assembly: GCF_001685355.1. Lineage (GTDB taxonomy): Bacteria > Actinomycetota > Actinomycetes > Streptomycetales > Streptomycetaceae > Streptomyces > Streptomyces lincolnensis. The sequence goes on from NZ_CP016438.1 coordinate 7,794,140, forward strand.
GCCCTCAAGCCCGATCTGCTGATCAGCAACATGTTCCCGGCACCCGACCTCTGGTACGTCCCCGCGGAGAGCGTCAAGAAGGTCGAGGCCCTCGCCCCCACGGTCGGCATCAGCGTCGCCCGCACCTCCCTGCTCGACCCGCTCCGGCGCACCGCCGAACTCGCCGAGGCCCTCGGCGCGGACCTGGACACGAAGCGGGCCACCGACGCGAAGGCCCGCTTCGAGGAGGCCGCCGAGACCCTGCGCACGGCCGCCCGCGCGAACAAGGGCCTCAAGGTGATGGCCATGACCGGCGACCAGGAGAACATGTACGTCGCCGTCCCCGACTCCTACTGCGACCTCGCCTACTTCAAGGACCTCGGCGTGGAGTTCGTCGAGGGCAGGAAGAGCGACGAGTGGGGCTTCTGGGAGTTCCTCAGCTGGGAGAACGCCGACAAGTACCACGCCGACCTGATCCTGGTCGACAACCGTGCCAACGCCATGACCCCCGACCAGCTCGCCAAGAAGTCCACCTGGCGCCAACTCCCCGCCGTCCGGGCCGGGCAGACGGTGCCCTGGTCGATGGAGGAGCGCTACAGCTACGCCGGCTATGTGCCGGTCCTCGAACAACTGGCGGCCGCGGTGAAGAAGTCGAAGCGGCTGAGGACCTGACCTTCCGTCACCACCCGGTGAGCAACAGGTGGTTGAGCAGCAACGCGACAACCGCCTGCGCCGCCAGCCACCCCCGCACCCCCGTCAGCCACGCGCAGGCCGGCAGCAGCCACAGTGCGAACGGCAGCCAGATGCGTTCCGTCTCCGCCTTGCTCATTCCGGACAGGTCGGCGACGAGCACGGCGAGAAGGGCGGCGAGCACGAGCACGGCAAGTCGGACGTCGGGCCGGGGGGAGCGGCGGACGAGTGTCGCGCCCGTCCGCCGCAGGCCCGCCACCGTGGCCGGGCCGACGATGAGCACCGTGCACGCCAGGTTCGCCCACACCCAGTAGCCGTACGGCCGGACGCCGCCCGCCCCCTGGTGGTAGCGGGTCACCAGCAGCCGGTAGGCCTCCCACCAGTCGAAGCCGTACAGGGTGAACACGACCGGGAGGACCGCGAATCCGGCGAGCGCGTAGGGCAGGGGGCGGCGGGAGCCCAGCAGCAGGACGGCGGCGGCGATCGACGCCATGAGCGTGAGGCCGTAGGAGAGGTAGACGGTCAGGCCGAACAGCAGGCCCGACGCGAAGCCGGTCCAGCCCGGGCGGTGGCCGCGCACCGCGAGGGCGAGCAGGGCGACCGCCCAGGCGGCGACGGCCGCGAAGTACCCGTCGGCGGAGGTGCCCACCCAGACGGCGGCCGGGGCCAGGACGAGGAAGGGCGCGGCGCGGCGGGCGAACGACTCGTCCGCCAGGGTCCGTACGGCGACCAGGACCGCGACCGCCGCGGTCGTGCCGAGCGTGATGCAGAAGACCCCCGCCCAGCCCCCGCCGCCCAGGCCGACCCGGTCGAGGAGGACGAAGGTGAGGGTGGCGCCCGGGGGATGCCCGGCGACATGGGCGGGCCAGTTGTCCGGTGTGTCGATCAGGATGTGTGCGGAGAAGTCCCGCAGGGCCGCCGGGATGTCGTGGAAGCGGCCGACGACCGGGAGGTACTCGCTCTTGGTCGTCAGCTGCTCGGCGATGCCCCGGTGCCAGCCGTCCACGAGGGCCAGGGACCACGTCCAGGCCAGGCCGGCGCCCCAGACGGCGAGCAGCAGCGGGCGCCAGGGCAGACGGGCGGCGAGGCCGGGGCCGTACACCACCACGGCGACCGCGACGACGAGCGCGGCCGGGGTGCCCGGGCCGAGGTGCGGGTCCCAGGTCGCCAGCAGGGGCGGCCAGCCGACGCGGAGCGAGCCGTCCCGGTGCTCGATCGACCGGCCCACCAGGACGGCGGTCAGGACCAGGAGCGCGGCGACGGCGGCCGCGGACAGATCACGCAGGAGGTGGCGGTTCACACCGCAGACGCTAGGCCGAAGAGCCTCCCCCGGACGGCTGACGTGCGCGGACGTCAGAGTTTCGTCATGGTTCGCGGACCCGCTTCCGGGCGGGGGCGGGCCTACGGTCGGGGCATGGCACGGTCTCCCCTTTCACCCTTCTCACCAGGCTTCTGGCGCAGTCCGCTGCGCGGGACCTGGTTCACCTCGGTCCTCGGGGTCGTCCTCCTCGGCGGGATCACGCTGCTGTTCGTGACGGGGCTGCTGTCGTACGCCGCCTACAACCCCGACCTGTCGCCGGTGAACGACAAGACCCCGGACAAGGGAATCCTCGGCTTCTACCTGTTCTCCTGGCCGACCGACCCGCACTGGCTGTACCGGCTGAACCAGGGCGTCCACGTCACCCTCGGCATCACCCTGATCCCGGTCCTCCTGGCCAAGCTCTGGTCGGTCGCGCCGAAGCTGTTCACGCTGCCGCCGGCGCGGTCCCTCACACACGCGCTGGAGCGGATCTCGCTGCTGCTGCTGGTCGGGGGCGCCCTGTTCGAGTTCGTGACCGGCGTGCTCAACGTCCAGCTGGACTACCTCTTCCCCGGCTCCTTCTATCCGCTGCACTTCTACGGGGCCTGGGTGTTCTTCACCGCCTTCGTCGCGCACGCCGCGCTGAAGACGCCCCTCGCGCTGCGCAACCTCCGCCGACTGCGCGAGGAACGGACCGAGCCGGTGGCGCCGGAGCCCGCCGCGCCGACGGTCTCGCGGCGCGGGGCGCTGTGGTTCGTCGGCGGCGGTTCGCTGTTGCTGTTCCTCACCACGGCCGGGCAGAGCTTCGACGGTGTGCTGCGCAGGACCGCCCTGCTCGCCCCGCACGGCGGCGCCGAGCCCGGTTCGGGGCCGGGCGGCTTCCAGATCAACAAGACGGCCGCGTACGCCGGGATCGACCCGGCCGAGACGAGCGAGGAGGCGTGGCGGCTGGTGGTGACGGGGCGTGGCGGGACCGTCCGGCTGAGCCGGGCCGACCTGCTCCGACTTCCTTTGCACAGCGCCGCGTTGCCCATCGCCTGCGTGGAGGGCTGGTCCACCTCCGACCAGTGGTGGCGCGGGGTGCGGCTGCGGGACCTCGCGGCGCTCGTCGGGTACGAGGGCGATCCGCCGGACGTTTTCGTGGAGTCGCTGCAACGGCGTGGCGCGTTCCGGCGGGCCGCCCTGCGTGCCAACCAGGTCGCCGACCCGCGTTCCCTGCTCGCCCTGTTCGTCAACGGCGAGGACCTGACCCCCGATCACGGGCACCCGGCCCGGATCATCGTGCCCGCGGCGCCCGGTGTGCTCACCACCAAATGGGTGGCCCGGCTGACGTTCGGAGACCTGTGATGCGGAAGCCTCCGCTGCCTCCTCTCGGCAGCCCTCTCCACCTGCTGCTGCTCTGCTGCTCGTTCGCCCTCGCGGGGTACGCGGGGGTGCGGCTCCTGGCGGGGGACTGGTTCGGGGTCGCGCTGTGGTTCGTGGGGGCGGCCGTCGTCCACGATCTGGTGCTGCTGCCGCTGTACGCGGCGGCGGACCGGGCGCTCGTGAGGACGGCGGGACGGCACGTGATGTACGTCCGGGTCCCCGCCGCCCTCTCCCTGCTGCTCCTGCTGGTGTGGTTCCCGCTGATCGGCGGGCGCGTCCAGGACCGCTACGCCCTGGCGACCGGCCTGTCCCCGGACGGCTTCGCGGCCCGCTGGCTGCTGCTGACGGCCGCGCTGTTCGGCGGCTCGGCCGTGCTGTTCGTGCTCCGGCTGCGCAGGGCGACGAAGCAACGGCCCCCGGCCGCCCACTGATCGACGGCCCGCCAGCCCGCTCGGTCCGCGTGCCGCAGCAGGGCGGGCGTGCCGAGCCGGGCCCAGGGGAAGGGGGTGCCGGCGGACCCGCGGGCGTCGGTGACATGCACCCGGACCCGCTCGTCGAGGTCGGGGTCGCCGACCGTCTCGGCGATCAACAGGCCGCCGGGAGCCAGCAGTTCGGCCATCCGGGTCAGCAGGGCGTGCGGGTCGCCGCCGATGCCGATGTTGCCGTCGACCAGGAGCGCGGTTCCCCAGCGGCCCCCGCCGGGCACGGACTCGAAGACGGAGCGGCGCAGGGCCTGCCCGCCGAGCGCCACCGTGCGCGCGACCGCCGCCTCGCTCACGTCGATGCCGAGCACCGGCCACCCCCGCGCGTTCAGCGCCGCGACGAGCCGCCCCGGCCCGCAGCCCACGTCCAGCACCGCGCCCTCGCAGCGCCGCAGCACCTCCAGATCCGCCTCGTCCGCGTCGGCACACCACCGCTCCAGTTCCAGCAGGAGCAGCCACCCGTCGGCGCGGCGCAGGAACAGCGGCCCCCGGCCGGTACGCAGTGCCCGGGAGTAGGGATCCGCGGACCAGGTGGTGTCGTCGACGGAGGTGCCGGGCCCGGCGGCGTCGGCGGCCGGCCGCCGGTGCGCCGGGGCGGCGGCTTCCGCCTGCCGTCCGACGCGCACCGCCATCCCCTTCGCCCCGCTCATCGCCGCACCGTCGTACCGGACGCCGGTCCTGCCGCGTGTCGTCCGTCGTGCGTGGGCGCGGCCGTCCGTGCGTCGCGGGCAGGAGTGTCCGGGACCGCTCCGCCCGCCTCGCGCCCCGCCGTGTCGTGTGCCGGTCCTGCCGCGTCCTGTCCGTCGGGCGTGGTCGTCGCCGCCGGCCGTGTCTCGCCCGCAAGGGTGCCCTGGGGCGTCCGGCCCGCCCCGCGCGCCGCCGTGAGCCGCGCCAGTTCCGTCGCGAACCGTCCGCCCCGGGCCTCCTTCGCGACCAGGTCGGCGTCGTACGCCGTGTCGACGTCCCGCAGGCGCGGCAGGTCCCGGACCCGCAGGTCCGCGAGGCGGGCGCGTTGGGCGGCGCCCGTATGGGGGGTGGACATCGGTACGCCGCGCAGTCGTGAGGGGTCGGGTTCGGCCAGGCCCAGGGCCCAGAAGCCGCCGTCCTCGGCGGGGCCGAAGAAGGCGTCGCAGTCGGCGAAGTCCACGGTCAGCAGCTCCGGGGTCACCTGGGGTGTGTCCATGCCGATGAGGAGGGCCGGGCCGTCGCAGCCCGCGAAGGCGGCGGCCAGCCGTTCGTCGAGGCCGCCCGCGCACTGCCGTACGACCTCGAAGCCGGGCGGCAGCCAGGGGCCGGGCTCGCCCTCCAGGACGAGCACCCGGCGGCCGGCGGGGGTGCGGGCGACCACGTCGAGAGTGTCCGCGAGGGAGGCCGCCGCGAGCGCGGCCGCCTCCTCGGGCGTGAACGGGGGCGTCAGCCGGGTCTTCACCCGGCCCGGCCGGGGCTCCTTGGCGATGACGAGGAGGGTGATCATGCCTGGACCCCCTTCTCGGCCAGCACGCGGCTCATGTCCCGCACCGCCTGCCAGGTGCCCCGCCAGGTGCCCGTGACCTTGGAGGCGCCGGTGCGGGGCCGGTACGGCACGTCGTGCTCGGCGATCCGCCAGCCCGCGTCGGCGGCCCGGACGACCATCTGCAACGGATAGCCGCTGCGCCGGTCCGTCAGCCCGAGCGCGAGCAGCGGCTCGCGCCGGGCGGCCCGCAGCGGGCCGAGATCGTGCAGCCTCAGCCCGGTACGGCGGCGCAGCAGCCGGGCGACGGCGAGGTTGCCCGCGCGGGCGTGCGGCGGCCAGGCGCCCCGGGCCTGCGGACGGCGCCGGCCGAGGACCAGGTCCGCCTCGCCGGTGCGGACCGAGTTCACGAACGGCACCAGGTCGGCCGGGTCGAGGGAGGCGTCGCAGTCGCAGAAGCAGACGATGTCGGCCGTGGCGGCGGCCAGTCCCGCGTGGCAGGCGGCGCCGAAACCGCGCCGCTCCTCGCGGACGACGCTCGCGCCGAGGGCCTGGGCGACACGGGCCGAGCCGTCCGTGGAGCCGTTGTCCACGACGAGAGCGCGCCAGCCGGGCGGGATCCGCTCCAGGACCCAGGGCAGCGCCTCGGCCTCGTCCAGACAGGGGAGCACGACGTCCACGGACCCGGAGGCCGTAGGAGGATGGGAAGAGGTGGTCACGCCTTCACCCTACGAGCGCAAAATGGGCAAAACGGACTCCAGCTCCTTACGAAACAAGGACGTCGGAGGCGGGAGGACGCACCCGCGCGCGCAGGGTGCGAGGCTGGCGGCATGGAGCAGCAACAGCCGTACGCGCAGGCCGGGGCCCGGGTCCTCGTCGTGGACGACGACCCCACCGTGGCCGAGGTCGTCTCCGGATACCTGGACCGGGCCGGATACGTCGTGGACCGCGCCGGGGACGGGCCCGACGCGCTCGCCCGGGCCGCCGCGCACTGGCCGGACCTCGTCGTCCTCGACCTGATGCTGCCCGGCATGGACGGCCTCGAAGTGTGCCGCCGGATGCGCGGGCGCGGCCCCGTCCCGGTCATCATGCTCACCGCGCGCGGTGACGAGGACGACCGCATCCTCGGCCTGGAGGTCGGCGCCGACGACTACGTCACCAAGCCCTTCAGCCCCCGCGAACTGGTCCTGCGGGTGGAGTCGGTGCTGCGCCGCACCCGCCCCGCCCGGCCCTCGGCGGCCCTGCGCGCCGCCGGGCTCGTGCTGGACCCCGAAGCCCGCCGCGCCACCAAGGACGGCACCGAACTCGCGCTCACCATCAGGGAGTTCGACCTGCTCGCCTTCCTGCTGCGCCACCCGGGCCGGGTGTTCGGCCGTGAGGACCTGATGCGGGAGGTGTGGGGCTGGGACTTCGGCGACCTGTCGACCGTCACCGTCCATGTCCGGCGGCTGCGGGGCAAGGTCGAGGACGATCCGGCGCGCCCCCGGCTGATCCAGACCGTGTGGGGCGTGGGCTACCGCTTCGACGGAGAGGCGTGACCATGCGCGACACCCTCCTCATCGCCCTGTTCGCCTTCCTCGGCGCCGCCGCGGCCGGACTCCTCGGCGCGTATGTGCTGATGCTGATCCGGCGGCGCTCGCTGGCCCTGCATCTCGCCGTGGTGGCCGCCGTCGCCGTCACCGCGATGCTCGCGGGCACCCTCGCGGTCGCGCAGGCGATGTTCCTGTCCGCGCACGATCTCAAGGTCGTCACCATGGTCGTCGCGATGGCCGCCGTGGTGTCCATGGTCACCGCCCTGCTGCTGGGTCGCTGGGTCGTCGCCCGCAGCCACGCCCTCGCGCTCGCCGCCCGCTCCTTCGGCGACGGCGGCGACTTCACCTCACCGGTCGGCCCGGCCACCGCCGAACTCGCCGCGCTGAGCCGTGAGTTGGAGACCACCAGCGCCCGGCTCGCCGAGTCCCGGGAACGCGAACGCGCCCTGGAGACCTCCCGGCGCGAACTCGTCGCCTGGATCTCGCACGACCTGCGCACCCCGCTGGCCGGCCTGCGCGCGATGTCCGAGGCCCTGGAGGACGGCGTCGCCACCGACCCCGCCCGCTACCTCAGGCAGATCCGCACCGAGGTGGAACGCCTCAACGGCATGGTCGGCGACCTGTTCGAGCTCTCCCGCATCCACGCGGGCACGCTGGCCCTGAGCCCGAGCCGGATCTCGCTGTACGACCTCATCGGCGACGCGCTCGCGGGCGCCGACCCGCTGGCCCGCGAGCACGGCGTACGGCTGGTGGGCCACCGGGTCGAGCCGGTGCCGGTCGAGGTGGACGGCAAGGAGATGAGCCGGGTGCTGGGCAACCTGCTGGTGAACGCCATCCGCCGGACGCCCGCCGACGGCACGGTCGCGATCGCCGCCGAACGCCGCCCGCACGGCGTGGTCCTGTCCGTCACGGACGGCTGCGGCGGCATCCCCGAGGAGGACCTGCCCCGCGTCTTCGACACCGGCTGGCGCGGCACACACGCCCGTACCCCGCCCGCCGGCGCGGGTCTCGGCCTCGCCATCGTGCGCGGCATCGTGGAGGCCCACCAGGGCATCGCCACGGTGTGCAACGTGCCCGGCGGCTGCCGCTTCGAGGTGGTGCTGCCGGCGGCCGGCTCCTGAGCCCGAGGTGGTGCCGCCCGCTTCCCGCGACGGGCGGCACCACCGGTCCCGCGCGGGCTACCGCATCTCGGCGCCCGCGAACTCCCGCATCCCCGCCTCGAACCCGACCTCGGCCTTCCAGCCGAGGTCCGCCCGCAGCCGGGCCGAGTCCGCCGTGATGTGCCGTACGTCGCCCAGACGGTACTCCCCGGTGACGACCGGCTCCGGGCCGCCGTACGCCCCGGCCAGTGCCCGGGCCATCTCGCCGACCGTGTGCGGCTCACCGCTGCCGGTGTTGTACGCCGTGAGCACGCCTTCGCGCGCGGGTGTCTCCAGCGCCGCCACATTGGCCGCGGCCACGTCCCGTACGTGCACGAAGTCCCGCCGCTGGCGCCCGTCCTCGTAGACCCGCGGGGCCTCGCCCCGGGCGAGCGCCGAGCGGAAGAAGGAGGCGACGCCCGCGTACGGGGTGTTCCGGGGCATGCCCGGGCCGTACACGTTGTGGTAGCGCAGCGACACCGCCGAGGAGCCCGTGGCCCGTGCCCACGCCGCCGCCAGGTGTTCCTGGGCGAGCTTGGTCGTGGCGTAGACGTTGCGCGGATCCACCGGGGCGTCCTCGGCGACCAGCCCCGGGGACAGCTCGGCCCCGCACTCGGGGCAGCGGGGCTCGAAGCGTCCGGCGTCCAGGTCGGCGACGGCCCGGGGGCCGGGCCGCACCACGCCGTGCCGGGGGCAGGTGTACCTGCCCTCGCCGTACACGACCATCGACCCGGCCAGCACCAGGCGCCGGACGCCCGCGTCGGCCATCCCGGTGAGCAGCACGGCCGTACCGAGGTCGTTGTGGGAGACGTATTCCGCCGCGTCGGAGAAGCCGACCCCCAGGCCGACCATCGCCGCCTGGTGGCACACCGCGTCCACGCCCCGCAGGGCGCGGCGGACCGCCTCGGGGTCCCGTACGTCCGCCGCCGGGTCGGCGCGGACGTCGTGGACGACCGGCTCGTGCCCGTGGGCCCGCAGGGCTTCGACGACAGGGGTCCCGATGAAACCGGCGCCGCCGGTGACCAGTACACGCATACCGTCACGCTAGGGCCGTGACCGGTCCGGCCGACCGGGCCGCGCCCGTCACGTCACGGCTTCGTAAGACTGTCCGGGGACATGTTCGGGGACAGGGGCAGGACCACCGTGAACACCGTCGCTCCCGGCTCGCTGCTCAGCTCGATCGTGCCGCCGTGCGCCCGGACCAGGGAGCGGGCCACCGACAGGCCGAGGCCGCTGCCGCCGCGGTCGCGGCTGCGGGCCTTGTCGACGCGGTAGAAGCGGTCGAAGACCCGGTCGCGGTCGGCGGGCGGGATACCGGGGCCCGCGTCCGTCACGCGCACCAGCGCCCGGCCGGACCCGGCACGCACCGCCACGGTCACCTCGGTGCCGGCCGGAGTGTGGACGGCCGCGTTGGTGAGCAGGTTGTCCAGGACCTGGCGGATCCGTTGCGGGTCCAGGCGCAGCTTCAGCGCCTCGGGGCCCGGCGCGAGGGTCAGCGGACGGTCCGGGCGGCTCGCGCGGAAGGCGTCGGCCGCGTTCTCGACCAGCTCCACCAGGTCCGCCTCCGTCTGCCGGAGCGGGGTCTCCACCTCGGCCGCGTCGAGCCGGGCGAGCAGCAGCAGGTCGTCGAGGAGGAAGCCCATCCGGGCCGCCTCGGCGCGCAGCCTCGCCAGGTGCTTGTCGCGTTCCTCGGGGGCGTTGGCGGCCGCGTACTGGAAGAGGTCCGCGTAGCCCCGTACGGACATCAGGGGGGTGCGCAGTTCGTGCGAGGCGTCGGCGACGAAGCGGCGCAGCCGCTGCTCGGCCTCCGCGCGGACCGCGAGGGAGTCGTCGATGTGCTCCAGCATGGTGTTGAACGCCGTGCGCAGCTCCTCGACCTCCGGGCCGCCGCCCCGCTTGTCGGCGCGCAGCGGCAGCCGGGCCGCGGTCTCGGTGAGGTTGTGCGAGGCGATGCCGTGCGCGGTGGAGGCCATGTCGCTCAGCGGCTTCAGGCCGCGTCGCAGCATCTTGCGGCCGGCCACCACGAGCCCCAGCAGCGCGAGCCCGAAGGCGACGACCTGGACCGTGATCAGCCGCCGTACGGTGTCGTCGATGTCGTCCATCGGCGCCGCACTGACCAGGATCACCCCGGGCTCGACCTCGCAGGCGCGCAGCCGGTAGTCGCCCACGTCCCCGAGATGCTCGGTGCGCAGCAGTTCCGTGTGCGCGGTGGACTGGGCCCGGGCCATGGCGGTGAAGTCGTCGACGTCCTGGGGCAGGTCGGCGGGGTCCTCCGGCCGGCGCAGTCGCGGGGCGCCGCCGCCCGGCACGTCGTACACGGCGTAGAACCAGCTGTAGTACTTCTTGCCCGAGAGCGTGCCGTAGTCCGCGATGCTCTTGGACTGGGCGATCTGGGCCTGCGCCAGCTGGGTGTCGAGCTGGGCCGACAGATAGTCCCGCATGTACGTCGTCAGCGCGGTGCCGACGATGGCGAACACGGCCAGGGACAGCACCCCGACGCCCAGCGCCAGCCGGGTGCCCAGGCGCAGTCTGCTGTACGCCCGCCTGCATCGCGTGATCACTGGGAGGCCTGCCGGAGCACGTAGCCGAAGCCGCGCACGGTGTGGATCAGCGGCTCCCGGCCGTCCTCGGGCTCGTCCAGCTTGCGGCGCAGCCGGCTGACGACGAGCTCCACGACGTTGGAGCGGCCGCCGAAGCCGTACTCCCAGACGTGGTCGAGGATCTGCGCCTTGGTGAGCACGGTCGGCGACTTGCGCATCAGGTAGCGCAGCACCTCGTACTCGGTCGGGGTGAGCGTCAGCAGCCGCTCGCCGCGCCGCACCTCACGGGTGTCCTCGTCCATCGTCAGGTCCGCGACCTGGAGCACCGAGCGCTGGAAGCCGGGTCCGGCGCTGCGCCGCAGCACGGTCCGCAGCCGGGCCATCAGCTCCTCCACCGCGAACGGCTTGACCAGGTAGTCGTCCCCGCCCCGGGTCAGCCCCGCCACCCGGTCGGCGACCGCGTCCCGGGCGGTGAGGAACACCACGGGCACCATCGTCCCGGAGCGGCGCAGCCGGTCGAGCACGCCGAAGCCGTCGAGGTCGGGCAGCATCAGGTCGAGCACCACGATGTCCGGATGGAACTCCGCGGCGCGGCTCAGCGCCTCCTCGCCCGTGTTCGCGGTGACCGCGTCCCAGCCCTCGTACCGGGCGACCGTCGCGACGAGATCGGCGATCGGCGGGTCGTCGTCCACGACGAGGAGTCGTACTTTGTCCACCTGCACATAGTGCGGCACGCCGTCCCCGATCCGGCAGGCAGGTGCCCCCGGGGGACCACATCGATAACCACTTGAAAGTTGTACGACAGTAAACCGACAGCTCCCCCCGGACATGCTCGATACCCCGGACCCGATCAAGGAGCTCGTACGTGACTGCCGTCCAATCGCCCCCCGCGCCGCCCACGGGGATACAACGCCCCAGGGTGGTGGCCCGCACCGGTCTGTACGCCGTGCTCGCCGCGAACATGGCCGTGGTCGCGTACTTCTTCGCGCAGGCCGGTTTCGCCTCCAACGCGCTCATCGTGATGGGCCGCCTCGCCGGACTCTACGGCGCGCTCGTGATGGCGTTCCAGCTGGTGCTGGTGGCCCGGCTGCCCTGGCTCGACCGCCGGATCGGCATGGACCGGCTGACCGCCTGGCACCGCTGGACCGGCTTCAGCCTCCTGTGGCTGCTCCTCGCCCACGTCGTCTTCATCGCCTTCGGCTACGCCGAGGGCACCGGCGTCGGCCCGGTCAGCCAGATCATCGACCTCGCCGAGACCACCGAGGGCGTACTCCGCGCGATCGTCGCGTTCGGCATCATCCTCGTCGTGGGCGCCGTCTCGGCCCGCTACGCCCGCCGCCGCCTCGCCTACGAGACCTGGCACTTCATCCACCTGTACACCTACGTCGCCGTGGTGCTGGCCTTCACCCACCAGGTCGCCGTCGGGACCTCCTTCGCCTCCTCGTCCGTCGCCACGGCCTACTGGTACGGCGTGTGGGGCGTCGCGCTCGGCTCGGTGTTCCTCGGCCGGCTGGCCCTCCCGCTGTGGCGGAACTGGCGCCACCAGCTGCGCGTCACCGCGGTCGTCCACGAGTCCGACAACGTGGTCTCGATCCACATGACCGGCAAGGACCTCGACCGGATGCCCGCCCGGGCCGGTCAGTTCTTCCTGTGGCGCTTCCTCACCCCCGACCGCTGGTGGCAGGCCAACCCGTTCTCCCTGTCGGCCGCGCCCGACGGCCGCACCCTGCGCCTGACCGCCAAGGCGGCCGGCGCCGGCAGCGCCGCCCTGCGCCATGTGAAGGTCGGCACCCGCGTCTTCGCCGAGGGCCCCTACGGCGCCTTCACCGCACTGCACCGCACCCGCCCGGAGTCCGTCCTCATCGCCGGCGGCGTGGGCGTCACGCCCATCCGGGCGCTCCTGGAGGAGATCGAGGGCCACGCAGTCGTCATCTACCGCGTCGCCACCGACCGGGACGCGGTCCTCTACGACGAACTGCGCGACCTCGCCCTCGTCCGCGGCCACGAGGTGCACCTGGTGACCGGGCCGGCCGTCCCCGACAAGCTGGCTCCGGCCGAACTGCTGCGGATGGTGCCGGACATCGGGGACCGGGACGTCTTCCTGTGCGGACCGCCGCCCATGATGAACGCGGTCCTGGGCAGCCTGCGCGAGCTGGACGTGCCCAAGCCGCAGATCCACTTCGAACGCTTCAGCCTGGCGGGATGAGGAAGTCACCGTGAAACGAGCCATACCCGTCGTCGTCCTGAGCATCGCGGGCCTGGTGCCCGTCTGGCTCTACGAACCCTCGGCCCACACGTCCACCGTCCAGGTCGCCGCACCGTCCCCGTCCTCCTCGTCGGACTCCTCTTCGTCGTCGGACTCCTCCTCCCGCACGGTCACCGGTCCGACGCTGAACACGGAGAAGGGGCCGGTGCAGGTCCGGACGACCTTCTCCGGCACGAAGATCACGGCTGTGAAGATGCTCCAGCAGCCGAACCATCCGCAGACGACGGCCGCGGTGCCGAAGCTGGTCGCGGAGACCTTGGAGGCGCAGAGCGCGGACATCGACACCGTGTCCGGCGCGACCATCACCAGCGAGGCGTACAAGGAGTCCCTCCAGGCCACGATCGACGACAACGCGAAGACGGCCGCCGCCTCTTCCGCCTCGCCGTCCCCCTCCGAGGCCACCGCCTCCCGGACCGTGGACGGTCCCGCGCTCGACACGGAGAAGGGCACCGTGCAGGTCCAGGTGACCTTCGAGGGCGACGACATCACGGCCGTGAGGATGCTCCAGCAGCCGAACCATCCGCAGACGACGGCCGCGGTGCCGAAGCTGGTCGCGGAGACGTTGGAGGCGCAGAGCGCGGACATCGACACCGTGTCCGGAGCCACGATCACCAGCGAGGCCTACAAGGAGTCCCTCCAGGCCGCGATCGACGCGAAGGGCTGACCCGTCATGCACCGCGTCGAACACGTCATGGGCTTCCCGGTCTCGCTGCGGGTCGACGACGAGGGTTTCGCCGAACGGGGCGCCGAGGCCGCCGACGCGGTCTTCGCCTGGCTGAACGAGGTCGACGCCCGCTTCAGCCCGTTCAAGGAGGACAGCGAGGTCTCCCGGCTGGGCCGGGGCGAACTGTCTCCCGCCGACCTCGGCGCGGACCTGCGGGAGGTCCTCGACCTCTGCGAGCACTACCGTCTGGCCACCGGCGGCGCCTTCGACGCCCGGCTGCCCGGCCGCGGCCTCGACCCCTGCGCGGTCGTCAAGGGCTGGTCGGTGCAGCGGGCGGCCGAGCTGCTCACGGCCGCCGGGGCGAGGCGCTTCTGCCTGAACGCCGGCGGTGACGTGGTCGCCGCCGGCGGGCCCTGGCGGGTCGGCGTACGGCACCCCGAGCACGCCGACAAGCTGTGCACCGTCCTGGAACTCACCGACGCCGCGGTCGCCACCTCGGCGCGCTACGAACGCGGCGACCACATCATCGACGGCCGCACCGGCCGCCCCGCGACCGGCCTGCTCAGCCTCACCGTCGTGGCGGCGACCCTGACGGAGGCCGACGCGGTCGCCACGGCCGCCTTCGCGATGGGCGCCGAGGGCGTCGACTGGGCCGCCTCCCTGGACGGCTGCGAGGTCTTCGCCGTCGACGCCGACCGCCAGGTCCTGCGCACCCCGGGCTTCCCCACCGCCCGGGCGGGGACGGCGGTGGCGTGAGCACCGGCGCGGAGGTGCTGTTCGCGGCCCTGTGGTCCCTGGGGTGGGCGGCGACGGTGCTCGCCTGGCTGCCGTGGCGGGGCCGCCGGGCACCCCGGCGGCACGCCCTGCGCGGGCCTTCCTGACTAACCTGGCCCGGTGACCATCGAGTTGACGTTGTTGACGTCGGTCTCCCACCGGGGGCGGGAGATCACCGCGCCGCGGATCAGGGGGCTGCTCGCGCTGCTCGCCGGGGAGCTGCGGAGCGGCCGGGCGGCCGGCCGCCTGGTGGAGGGGCTGTGGCCCGAGGAGCGGCCGGAGAACCCGACGAAGGCGTTGCAGATCCTGGTGTCGCGGGCCCGCAGGCATCTCGGCGCCGAGGTCATCGAGAGCACCCCCACCGGCTACCGGCTCACCCTGCGCGAGGACCAGGTCGACACCGGCGCCCTGCTGCTGCACGCCGCCGAGAGCGCGGTCAAGGCGCGGGCCGGGGACCACGCGGGCGCCCTCGCCGAGGCCGAGGAGGGGCTCGCCCTGTGGGACGGCGCCGGGACCGACGAGGACGCCGGTCCCGGTGATCCCCTGGCCGCCCTGCGCGCCGAACGGGCCGCCACCCACCAGGCACTCGTACGCCACCGCGCGTTGGCCCTCGCCCGCACCGGCCGCCGCGCCGAGGCCGCCGGCCCCCTCGCCGCCCTGGCCGACGCACACCCGCGTGACGAGGAACTGCTCCTGGAACTGATGCGCTGCCGGACGGCCACCACGGGCGCCCCCGCCGCCCTCGCCGCCTACGACCGTTACCGGCGCCGCCTGCGCGACGAACTCGGCACCGACCCCGGCCCCGCCCTCCAGGAACTGCACCAGGAACTGCTGCGCGGCGAGGCCCCGGCCGTCCGGCGCGGCGTCCCGCACGAACCGAACCCCCTGCTCGGCCGCACCGCAGACATCGCCGCCGTCACCCGGCTGCTGCACAGCTCCCGGGTCACCTCGATCGTCGGCCCCGGCGGCCTCGGCAAGACCCGTCTCGCCGGTGCCGTGGCCCGGGACGCCGAGCAGCGGATCGTGCACCTGGTGCCGCTCGCCGGAGTCCGCCGGGACGACGAGGTCGCAGCCTCGGTCGCCTCGGCGCTGGGCGTCGGCGAGGGGCCCCGGCACGGCGCCGGGGGCGGTGACGTGATCACCGGCATCCTGGGCACCCTCGGCGCCGGGCCCGCGCTGCTCGTCCTCGACAACTGCGAGCAGGTCGTCCAGGGCGTCGCCGACCTCGTCCAGGCGCTCGTCTCCCGCACGGGGGACCTGCGCGTCCTCACCACCAGCCGCGCCCCCCTCGGCCTGTCCTCCGAGGCCGTCCACGCCCTGCCCGAACTGGACCTGGCCACCAGCGTCGAACTGTTCGAGCAGCGTGCCCGCGCCGCCCGGCCCGACGTCGACCTGCCCGCCGACACCGTGGCCGGCCTGTGCCGCCACCTCGACGGTCTGCCGCTCGCCACCGAACTCGCCGCCGCCCGTGTGCGGGTGATGTCGGTCGCGGAGATCTCCCGCCGCCTGGGGGACCGCTTCGCGCTCCTGCGCGGCGGCCCCCGGGACGCGCCGCAACGGCACCGGACCCTGCACGCCGTCGTCGACTGGAGCTGGAACCTCCTGGCCGAGGAAGGGAGGTCCGCCCTGCGCGCCCTGTCCGTCCTCCCGGCCGGTTTCACCGCCGAGGCGGCGGACCGGCTCGTCGGCGGACCCGACACCTTGGAGGTCCTGGAGGAGCTGGTCGACCACTCCCTGCTCAAGGTGACCGACACCCCGTACGGCACCCGCTTCCGGATGCTGGAGACGGTACGGGAGTTCGCGGCCGCCCACCGGGAGCGGGCCGGGGAGGACGCGGCGGTCACCGGGCGGTTCCTCACCTGGGCCAGGGACTTCGGCGCCGCCCACCACGACGCGGCCTTCGGCGCCGACGCCTTCGCCTCCTGGCACCTGGTCCGCGCCGAGCAGGACAACCTCCTCCAGGCCCTGCGGCTCGCGCTCGCCCGCGCGGACCAGGACACCACCGCCGCGGTCACCGCCGTACTGGCCGGACTGTGGAGCACCGAGGCCGGCGCCCACTACGCCCGGCTGGCGGCGCTGGCCGAGGACACCGCGGTCGTGCTCTCGCACTACCGGCCGGCCCCCGAGTACGTCGAACCCACCCGCACCGCCACCGCCCTGCTGACCGCCAACGCCCTCGTCGGCATCGGCCCCGGCGCCGCGCGCCCCCTCGTGGCGCTGCGCCGCCTGCCGCCCGCCCCGCCGGACACCCTGCTCCGGGCCCTGGCCACCGTGCTGAGCGCCCTGCCGGAGGCCCTCGCGCCCGGCGGCCGCGGTGTCCTCGACGCGCTGTGCGCCAGCGATGTCCCGCTCGTCGCCTGCCTCGCCAACGGCGTCGCCAGCTATGTGTGGGAGTACGACCAGCGGCCGGACCTCGCCCTCGCCGCCGCCCGCCGGATGCTCGACACCGCCGACGACCGCAACGGCCCGCTGCTGCGGATCTGGCCGGGCGCCCGGTTCGCCGAACTCTGCCTCCAACTGGAGCGCGGCGCGGAGGCCATCGCCCCGATGCGGGACGCGCTCACGGCCCTGGAGGAGTCGGGCGAGTGGACCGACTCGATCGGACTGCGCTGGGGTGTCATGCTCGCCCACCTCCAGGCCGGCGACCTCGACGCGGCGGAACACTGGCTGGAGCAGGCGCTGCGGCACCAGCCCGAGGGCGCCGCGCCCGACCCGCTCACCCCCGACCTGGGCGCCCGTGCGGAGATGGCACTCGCGCGCGGCGACGTGGAGACGGGCCTCGGACTGTGGCGCCGGGCCCTGGACCGCATGGAACACCCCTCGGGCACGACCCCCGGCGGTGAGGAGCTGGTGGCCACCTGGCTGCCGGAACTCCAGGCGGCCGCCGTGATCGCGCACGCCCGGCACGGCCGTACGGACGTCGTCGACCGCCACCTCGCCACCTTCCCGGCCCGCCTCGCCACCCTGCTGGACCGCTCCTCGGCCGTCCCGCCGACGGAGTTCCCGCTGTGCGGCGCGCTGCTGCTCGCGCTCGGTACGGCCGATCTGGCGAAGGGGGACCCGGGCGGCGTACGGCTGATCGCGCTCGCCGAGCGGTTTCGCTGCCTGCGGACCTTCCAGCCGACGATGTCCACGGCCCGCGCCCGCCGGTCCGCCGAGCACGCCGACCGGGCCGCCTACGAGGACGCGGTGTCCACGTACGCCGCCCTGGACGTGGCGGGGATGCGTGCGGCGGCGCTCGATCTGGTGCGGGGGCGGGTCACAGCCTGACCGGCAGGCGCAGCAGATGGAAGCCGTCGCCGGGCCAGTGCCCGAACGGCACGTCGGCCCGGTCCACGGCCAACTCCGGTGCCGCGGAGCGTCGTACGACAAGCTCCTCCAAGACCACACCGGTCACCAGGCGGCCGAGCGCGGCGCCGATGCAGTAGTGCGGGCCGTGCCCGAAGGCCAGATGGCCGTCGCCGCGCCCGAACTCCCTTGTCACGTCGAGGCGTTCGGGGACGTCGTAGGCGGCCGGATCGTGGTCGGCGGCGAACAGCGCCACCGTCACGGCCTCGCCCCGCCGCAGCCGGGTACCGGCGAACACGAAGTCCTCGGTGGCGTACAGCGTGGCGCCGACGCGCACCAGCGTGACGTACCGCAGGAGTTCGGGGACCGCGCGGGACAGCAGCTCCGGGTCGGCTCGCAGCCGCTCCAGCTGGTCGGGGTGGTCGAGCAGGGCGAGGACGGCGTGGGCGAGGAAAAGGGCGGGCGGGGTGATGCCGGTGTCGATGAGCAGGAAGAACACGCCGACGATCTCGTCGTCGGTCAGGCCGCCGTCCGCGAGGAGCGCCGACACCAGGTCGTCCGTCGGCTCGACACGGCGCCGGGCCACCAGGTCCTTGGTGTACTCCACGATCCCGCCGAGCCCTTCCAGGGCCCGGCCGCCGTCGCCGTACGCGAAGTCCCGGATCCACCCGCACACCCGGTCCCGGTCCGCCGCGTCCACGCCGACGAGCGCGCAGATGACGGCCGTGCTCAGCGGATACGCGAACTCGCCCAGCAGATCGGCCCGTCCGCGCTCGGCGAGCGGCTCGATCAACTGCTGTGCCGTCCGCTCCACGAAGGGGCGCAGCGCGGCCACCCGGCGGGCGGTGAAGGCGCGGGTGAGCGGGCCGCGCCGACGGGCGTGCTCGTCACCGTCGAACAGGGCCAGATGGCCGGAGAGATACGTGGCGTACTCGGGCGGGAGGCCCTCGATGCCCTGCGCGAGCAACTCGGCCTGCGGGTCGGGCAGTTCGCAGTCGGCGATGGCCGAGCGGTCCCGGACCAGGCGCGGTTCGCCCAGCGCGGCCCGCACGTCGTCGTGCCGGGTGACCAGGCGTACGGGCGTGGCGAGGCCGGGCAGGACGACGTGGCCGAGGCCGGGACGGGAGCGGAGTTCGGCATAGGCGCCGACGGGATGCTCGACGAGTTCGGGAGTGAGGTGCACGGCGGCCATGGCGAGTGTCCTTCTGCGGTAGGGGTGTGCGGAGCCCGTGTCAGCGGGTGTCACGGTCGAACAGGCGCAGCGACCACACGAAGCCGAGGACCGCGATCCCCACGCACCACGCCACGGCCATCCAGGCGTTGTGGCCGATGCCCGGGCCGGTCAGCAGTCCGCGCACGGTCTCGACGACCGTGGTGAACGGCTGGTACTCGGCGAACCAGCGGATCCAGGACGGCATCGAGTCGACGGGGACGAAGGTGCTGCTGACGAAGGGCAGCAGGAACGAGATCGGCAGGGGAGCGTTGCTGGCGCCCTCGGGCGTCTTGCTGATCAGCCCCAGGGCGACCGAGAGCCAGGTCAGCGCGAGGACGAAGAGCACGAGCAGTCCGCAGGCCGCCAGCCACTCCACCGGGCTCGCGTCGGGACGGAAGCCGATGGCGAACGCGACCGCGACCAGCAGGACCAGGGTGATCATCGTCTGGATGACGCTGCCGACCACATGGCCGACCAGGATCGACGCCCGGGAGATCGCCATCGTGCGGAATCGGGCCACGATGCCCTCGGTCATGTCCGTGCACACGGCGACCGCCGTCGGCACGGCCCCCACGCCCGCGGTCATCAGCAGCATGCCGGGGACCAGGTAGGAGAGGTAGGCGGTGCGGTCGCCCTGGCCGGTCCCCGAGCCGAGCGCGGAACCGAAGACGAACACGAACAGCAGCAACAGGAAGACGGGGATCAGCGCGACCTGGAGCGTCATCGAGGGGTAGCGGCGGGCGTGCAGCAGGTTGCGCCGCAGCATGGTGAGCGAGTCGCGCAGGTGCGGGACGGCGGGCGGGGCGGCGGTGGGCGGGACGGCGGTGGTCAACGGCTGCGCACCTTCTCGTGCTCGGGGCGGCCGGTGACCGCGAAGAAGACGTCGTCGAGGTCGGGGGTGTGGACGGTGAGGGAGTCCACGTCGACCGCATGGCTGTCCAGGACGTCCAGCAGGGCGCGCAGGGTGGGGACACTGCCGTCGCCCGGGACCTGGAGGGTGAGCGCCTCGTCGTCGCGCAGCCCTACGTCCAGCAGGGCGGCGGCGCGGGCCAGTTCGGCCGGGTCCAGGAACCGCAGCCGGACATGACCGCCGGGCACCAGCCGCTTGAGTTCGTCCGCGGTGCCCTCGGCGACGATCCGGCCGCCGTTCAGCACCGCGATGCGGTCGGCGAGTTGATCGGCCTCCTCCAGGTACTGGGTGGTGAGGAAGACCGTGACCCCGTCGGCGACCAGCTCGCGGATGATCTGCCACATGTTGTGGCGGGCGCGCGGGTCGAGACCGGTGGTCGGCTCGTCCAGGAAGATCACCTCGGGGGAGCCCACGAGCGTCATCGCGATGTCGAGGCGTCGGCGCATACCGCCCGAGTAGGTGGAGGCGGGCTTCCGCGCGGCCTCCGTCAGGTCGAAACGCTCCAGGAGCGCGGCGGCGACCCGCCTGCCCTCACGGCGGTCCAGATGGTGCAGGTCCGCCATGAGGAGCATGTTCTCCTCGCCCGTGATCAGGTTGTCGACGGCGGAGAACTGGCCGGTGACCCCGATCGCGGCGCGTACGGACTGCGGTGCGGCGGCCAGGTCGTGCCCGGCCACCCGGGCGGTGCCGCCGTCGGCCCGGATGAGAGTGGAGAGGATCTGGACGGTGGTGGTCTTGCCGGCCCCGTTCGGACCGAGCAGCGAGAAGATCGTCCCGCGCGGGACGCGGAGGCCGATGCCGTCCAGGACGACCTTCTCGCCGTACGCCTTGCTCAGGCCGGTGGCCTCGATGGCCGGATGCGTCGGGTTCATGCGGTGGAGCCTGCGGCAGACCGGCTTCCGCGCGGTTTCACCGCGGTATCAGCGCCCCCTCAGCCGACATCGGACGCGTCCAGGCGGCACAGGCCGCTGTAGCCGGAGACGGCGGTGCCGTTCTTCTCGACCCAGGTGGAGATCTCCGTTTCAGGTACGTGATCATCGCGGACGAGACCTGGGTTCCGCCGCCCGTACCTCCGCTGGTCTGCCCGCCGGACCCGGAGGAGGAGCCGCTGCCGGACGGGGGCTGCCCCGTGGCCTGCCCGCCGGAGCCGGTCTGCCCCGTCCCGCCCGGCGCGCCGCTCGGGCGCTGACCGCCGCCCATACCGCCGCCGGTGTTCGGCCCGGCCGTCGGATTCGTGCCGTTGGGCGTGGAGCCCGCCGCCGCGACCGAGTAGGCGGCCGGCCCGGCCGGCGGCAGTGACGATGGGTGCTGTGCCTGGGGGATCCCTGAGCCGCGCCTGCGGGACGCTGAGAATCAGCGGACTCACAGGCTGTCCACAGCACGTCCGGGGGATCGGCGCAGGGGTGCCGACCCGGTGAACGGGGCCTCGGCCGTCAAAACGCCCGCAACATGAGCCGTCTAGACTCTTCGCGCAGCGGCCCGGACAGATGTGGTCCAGAATGGTCGGATATGGCCAATCCCGAAGGGTATTCGGCGTTTTGATACGGATAGATGCAGTCACCAAGCGGTACCCGGACGGCACGGTGGCGGTCGACCGGCTTTCGTTGGAGATACCCGACCGCTCGATCACCGTCCTCGTCGGCCCCTCGGGCTGCGGAAAGACGACGACACTGCGGATGATCAACCGGATGGTCGAGCCGAGCGAGGGCACCATCCTGCTCGACGGCAAGGACATCCAGCAGCAGCCCGTGAACACGCTGCGCCGGTCCATGGGGTACGTCATCCAGAACGCCGGGCTCTTCCAGCACCGCACGATCGTCGACAACATCGCGACCGTGCCCCGCATGCTCGGCTGGGGCAAGGACAAGGCCCGGGCCCGGGCCCGGGAGCTCATGGAGCGGGTGGGCCTCGACGCCGCGCTCGCCAAGCGGTACCCCTATCAGCTCTCCGGCGGCCAGCAGCAGCGCGTCGGAGTCGCGCGGGCGCTCGCCGCCGACCCGCCGGTGCTGCTCATGGACGAGCCGTTCTCGGCCGTCGACCCCGTCGTCCGCAAGGGACTTCAGGACGAACTCCTGCGGATCCAGGACGA
Source organism: Streptomyces lincolnensis (assembly GCF_001685355.1). Lineage (GTDB taxonomy): Bacteria > Actinomycetota > Actinomycetes > Streptomycetales > Streptomycetaceae > Streptomyces > Streptomyces lincolnensis. The sequence goes on from NZ_CP016438.1 coordinate 7,815,821, forward strand.
GTTGGGCAAGACCATCGTCTTCGTCACCCATGACATCGACGAGGCCGTCAAGCTGGGCACGATGGTCGCCGTGATGCGCACCGGCGGACACCTCGCCCAGTTCGCCCCGCCCGCCGAACTGCTGTCCCACCCCGCGGACGAGTTCGTCGAGGACTTCCTCGGCGCGGACCGCGGCATCCGGCGCCTGTCCTTCTTCTCCTCGGCGGGACTGGACCTGCTCACCGCGCCGATCGTCGCCGTCGACGCCACCGCCGAGCAGATCACCGCCCGCGACACGGGCGACGCCCCCTACCTCCTCGTCACCGACCAGGGCGGCAGGCCGCTCGGCTGGGGCGAGCCGCGGGAGCTGGCCGCCGACGGCGTCCGGCCCGCGGACCTCCTGCCGTACGGCCGCCCGTTCGTGGCCGGGACCGACTCGCTGCGGGCCGCGCTCGACTGCGCCGTCCTCTCGCCGACCGGCTGGGCCGTCGCCGTGGACACCGAGGGGCGGGCGACCGGAGTCGTCTCCCAGCAGGCCATCGGGGAGGCGATCCGCGGCGCCCACGCCGAGGGGCGCGAGAACGCCAGGACCGTCCCGGCCGGGGGCGGCACGGACCCCGAGGTCACCAAGGTCACCGGATGAACGGCTTCTTCGACATCCCCAGCGACCTCCAGCACAGCTGGATCGGCCTCGTCGGACTGCACCTGAGGGAAGCCCTGCTGCCGGTCCTCGCCGGACTGGTCCTCGCGCTGCCGCTCGCCCAGCTCTGCGTGCGGTTCCGCTGGCTGTACCCGCCGGTGCTGTGGGTGACGACCGTGCTGTACGCGATCCCCTCGCTGGCCTTCTTCGTCGTCCTCATCGACTACACCGGCCAGAGCGAACTCACCGTGATGATCCCGCTGGGCGTCTACAGCCTGGTGGTGCTGGTCCCGGCGATCGTCGACGGGGTGCGGTCCGTGCCGCAGGAGACGCTGGCTGCGGCCGAGGCCATGGGCTTCGGACCCGTCCGCCGGTACGTCCAGGTGCAGTTGCCGATCGCCGTGCCCGCCATCATCGCCGGCCTGCGCATCGCCGTCGTCTCCAGCATCAGCCTCGTCAGCGTCGGCGCCCTGATCGGCAACCAGGGCGCGCTGGGCAACCTGCTCACCGACGCGCTCTTCTACCACCGGACCGAACTCGCCGTGAACTCGGTCCTCACCACGGCCGTCCTCGCGATCCTCATCGACGGACTGCTGGTGGGTCTGCGGATCCTGCTCACGCCCTGGATGCCGAGCGGGGCCCGCCCGAAACCGAAGGCCGACCGTCCCGACCCGGCCGCCGTCGCCCTGGAGGACGTGTCCCGGTGAACGTGCTCAACTTCATCAACGCCTTCTTCAGCGACAGCGCCCACTGGAAGGGCTACGACGGCATCCCCACCCGGCTGTGGGAGCACATCTGGTACTCCCTCCTGGCCCTCGCGATCGCGGCCGGGATCGGCCTCCCCATCGGCCTGGTGACCGGACACACCGGCCGCGGCGGCAACGCGCTCGCGATGATCGCCACCGCCGCCCGGGCCCTGCCCAGCTTCGGCCTGCTCGTACTGATGTTCATCGGCCTCGGCCTCGGTCTGCTGCCGGTGATGATCCCGCTGGTGATCCTCGCCGTCCCGCCGATCCTCGTCACCACCTACGAGGCGGTCCGCTCGGTCGACCCCTCCCCGGTGGACGCGGCCCGCGGCATGGGCATGCACGAGTCCCGCGTCCTGCTCCAGGTGGAACTCCCGGTCGCCCTCCCGCTGATCCTCAGCGGCCTGCGCTCGGCGGCCATCCAGATCGTCTCGACGGCCACCATCGCCGCGTACGTCTCCCTCGGCGGCCTCGGCCGCTACATCGTCGACGGCCTCTACCAGCGCAACTACGAGAAGGTCGTCGGCGGCGCCACCCTCGTCGCCGTCATGGCCCTCGCCACCCTCGGCCTGTTCTGGATCGCGAACCGGGTCGCGGTCTCACCGGGGGTGCGCAGGAGCAACTAGGGACCTGGGGTCGCTTCACGCCTGCGTGCGCGCCAGGGCCTGTTCCAGGACGACGAGCAGGGCGTCGCGGACCGAGCCGCGCTCGCGGGCGTCGAACACCAGCAGGGGGACCCGGTCGTTGACGTCGAGGGCCCAGCGGACCTCGTCCAGGGAGTGCTCCACCTTGCCGTCGAAGGCGTTGACGGCGACGGCGAACGGGATCCGGCGGTGCTCGAAGTAGTCGACGGCCGCGTAGCAGTCGTCGAGGCGGCGGGTGTCCACGATGACGAGTCCGCCGACCGCCCCCTCCACGATGTCGTCCCACATGAACCCGAACCGCTCCTGGCCGGGCGTGCCGAACAGGTACAGCTTCAGGGTCGGGTCGATGGTGATGCAGCCGAAGTCCATCGCGACGGTGGTCGTGGTCTTGCGCGGGGTGTGGCTGAGGTCGTCCACACCCGCCGCGACCTCCGTGATGGCCGCCTCGGTGGTCAGCGGCTCGATCTCGGAGATCGAGCCGACGGCGGTGGTCTTGCCCACCCCGAAGCCGCCCGCGACCACCATCTTGACCGGCAGCGGCGGTCGTACGGCGGCGGCCTGCGGGCCCCCGGGCCGGGTGGCCGGTTCAGTCGGTGTCACGGAGTACCCCTCGGGAGTCGGGGATCGCGCGCAGACCCTCGATGAGTCTGCGCAGAACGGATGCGTCGTGGGTCGCGCCGGTGTCGGGCACGTGCACCGTCAACTGCCCCGCCGCGCGCAGGTCCTCGGCGAGGATCCGCACCACGTTCAGGTGCAGCCGCAGCCGGGCCGCGATCTCCGCGATGGACTGCGGCCGACGGCAGGCGGCGACGATGTCGTGCTGTTCGAACGCGAGACCGTCGAGCTCGGCGAGACCCTCGGCGGTGGCCACCACCTGGGTCTCGACGGGCATCGTCCGGTCGCTGGCGCTGGGTGCCACCCGGCCGGCGGTGACCAGGAACGGCCGTACGGCCGGTGCGGGGCCGACCGGGTCGGGGCCCGGGTCGCCCGCACCGGGGGGAGTGCGGCCGTCCGCCATCGCTTGTTCGTCCTCCTCGGCCGGGCGGTGCCCGCTCAGCGCTTCTTCGGGGCGCCGACGTTGTTCTTCAGCTCCAGCACCAGCTGGGGGCTGAGCGCGCTGCCCGCGCGGTTGGCGAACAGCGTCATCTCGTAGGCGATGTTGCCGAGCTTGGCCTCCTTGTCGGTGACCACGCCGAGTACGGCGCCGCTGCCGATCGCGGAGACCAGGACGTGGCCGCCCTCCAGGTCGATGATGACCTTGTTGAGGCCGCCGAGCCCGTAGTTGCCGGAGGCTCCGGCCGCCAGGCTGGTGATGCCCGAGACGATCGCGGCGAGGCGCTCGGAGTCGGCGGGCTCACGCAGCTCGGACACGGCGATGAGGAGGCCGTCGGAGGAGACGGCGATGGCGTCCACGACACCCGCCGTCTCGGTCGCGAAGCGATTCAACAGCCATGTGAAGTCGGCCGCGGCGGCCTGCAGTTCGGCCGGCGTGGTGCCTCCCGTCGGAGTGTCACCTGTCGTCGACGTGCTCACTGCTCCGCTCCTTCCGGGGAGTGGTTGTGCTGGTGCGGGGGGTTGGATGCGGTCTGGGGGTCACGGGAAGTGGCCGGGTGGCCGGTCGCGGCTTCGTCGGCGCGGAACGTGGGTCGTCGGTGGTTGCCGGTCTCGGTGTCGCGGTGGGCGCGTTCCACCGCCGCCTCGAACTCGTCGAGCGAGGTCCGGACGGCCTCCGCGTCGAGGAGACTCGGCGCCGCCCGGCGTACGGCGGGCTGGTCGGGGTCGGCGCCGAAGGTGGTCCGCAGGGTGGCTCCGCGGACGCGGCGGCGCAGGGTCCGGGTCCCGTCACCGTCACCGTCACCGGAGTCCGGCGCGGTCACGGTCCCGCCGTCGCGTGCCTGGGGGACGGCGGGGGCGTCGGCCGTGTCCGTCGTGTCGGCGTCGCGCTGGGGCACCCTGCGCGGCAGCGGCGGAGCGGGCCCGTCGTCGGCCGGAGTCGTGTCGGCCGGAGCGGCTGCCGCCTCGACGGCTCGGCCGGAAACCGGACCGGCTCCCGCCCCTGACAGCGCGCCGTCGGACGTACGCACCGCCGGACCCCGCGTCGAACCGCCGGAGGCGACCGCCACCGGGCTCATCGTCAGCAGGAGGGACGAGGGGATGGCCACCTCGGCGGTGAGGCCGCCTCCGGGAGTGCGGGAGAGGGTCACGCCGACCTCCCAGCGGCGGGCGAGGGTGCCGACGACGAAGAGGCCGAGGACCTTGGTGGGCACGACGTCGAGCCGTTCGCGGCGGATGAGGCGGGCGTTCTCCTCGGCGAGGCGCTCGGCGCTCATGCCGAGACCGTGGTCGGCGACCACGACCGTCGCACCGCCGTCACCCGTCCTGACCATCACCTCGACGGGGCTGCCCGCGGGGGAGAACTGCACGGCGTTCTCGACGAGTTCGGCCACCATCAGCGTGAGGTCGCCGATGATGTCGGGCTGCACCATGACGTCGGTCCAGGCGCGCAGCTGCACCCGCTGGAACCCCTCGATCTGGCCGAGGGCGGCCCGTACGACGTTGGTGAGCTCGGTGGGACCGGAGTCGAGGACCGTCTCGCGGATGCCGGCGAGCAGCATCAGGCTGTCGGCGTTGCGGCGCAGCCGGACCGCGATGTGGTCGATGGAGTAGAGCCGCTCCAGCAGCGCGGGATCGGTCTCGCCGCGCTCCACCGCGTCGATCAGCGCGAGCTGCCGCGTGGTGAGGTTGCTGACCCGGCGGCCGACGTTGCCGAACATCTCGGCGACGTTGCGGCGGCTGTGCACCTGCCGTTCCAGCAGCGCGGACGCGGTGGTCTGGACGTGGTTGAAGGCCGCGGCGAGATCCCCGATCTCGTCCTTCGCGGTGACCGGCACCTCGTGCAGCCGGGGCGGCGCGTCGTCCTCGGCGTCGTCGTCGGCCACCCGGGCCAGCTCGCGCCCGGCGACCTCGGCGACCTGCCGGGCCGCCCCGGTGAGGGCGTGCACCGGCTGGACCACCGAACGGCGTACCAGCACGGCGAAGGCGATCCACACGGCGAAGCCGAGCAGGGCGAGTCCCAGCAGCAGCGTGGCACGCCAGGCGGCGTCGCTGGAGGCGTCGTCCGCGCGGTCGGCGATCTGGTCGATGAGCGAGGCGGTGATCTTCAGCCGGTTGTCGGACTGGGCCCGGTAGTCGGGGTAGGAGTCGAGGGCCGCGGTGAAGGCCCGGCGGATCTCCTGGGGGGTGTCGGCCTGGAGGTTGCTGGGGTCGATCTGGAGCTCGGCGTAGTCCCGGTCGATGGTCGCCTGGGCCGTGTTGTGCTCGATGCCCCCCAGCTCGCTGACCTGCTCCTCGGACGCGAACCGGGCGAAGCGGTCGGCCTGGTGGGTGTACTCGTTCTCGGAGCCGACCGCGCCGATGAACTCGATGAGGGCGTTGCTGTCCCCGGTCCGCGCGGAGAAGACGGCCGTCTCGAAGGCGCTGTGGGCGGCGTCGGCGCGCAGCAGCGAGTCCAGCAGGTTGCCGGTGAAGGTACCGGCGAGGGAGGCGTTGTGGTCCAGGCCGAGGCCGTCGATCAGGCCCTGGGAGGCGTTGGTGTAGGCCGGGTCGATGTTGTCGGCGGGCAGATAGGCCTTCTCGACGGTCTCGCGCAGACTGCTGAGGCCGTTGATCTCCTTGAGCGCCTGCGCCTCGGTGGCCGGGAGCCGGTCGCCGAAGGTCTCGCGCACCTTCTCGACCTGGGCGTCCACGGCGGCCTGGGCCGTGCGGTAGTCCTTGGTGGAGGGTCGCCAGCCGGGGCCGGTGGACTCGTAGCGCACGGACAGCAGGACGGCCTGCTGGTGCTCGGTCTCCACCCGGTCCACCAGCTCAGCGACCTGTGCGCTGTCCCGGACCAGCCGGGCCGCGCCGGCCGCGTCCCGGGCCTGGTCGACCTGGTCGACGATGAGGTAGGTGAGCAGTGCGGCGACCACGGCGAGCGGCACGCCGACCAGGATGTTGAGCTTGCGGCGGAAGGGCCATCGGTCGGCGAAACCCCGGATGCCGGTCCGGACCGACCGTGGTGCCGGCCGGGCGGGTGCGCCCACCTCTGTCGTGGACACCGGGCCTCCTTCAGGGGAGTCGCACGGCGCGCGAGCAACTCGCGTGACCGTTTCTGATCGATACGGGACGGCGGCCCCCGCACCCCGCTGTGACCGGCGCCAACGTCCGCGAGACTACAGCCTTTTCGGACAAGCGCTTACGGCGCCCTGCGTCAAGAATCGATTACGACGCGCCCACCTTCGGCGGGTTCGGTGGAGGGCCGGTTTACCCGGCCTTCACAATGGGTCGGACGTCGAAGCCAATTGGTAATCAGGCCTCTCTTGACTGACCGAGAACCGGCTGGATTGGATCAGTACAAGAGCTTCCGCGCACCACTTCAAGTCCGGAACGGAAATCGTGACTTCTACCGCCGTACACAGCAGGTCCTTCAGGAACCATCCCGTCGTGGCCGCCGTCGCGCTCGCCGCGGCCGCGGCCCTGCTGGCGGGTTGTGGTTCCTCCGACGACACCTCCGACCCCCTCGCCGGGGAGAAGGCCGAGGGCGGCACCGTCGTCGTCGGCGGCAACAACTTCCCCGAGTCCACCCTGCTCGCCGACATCTACGGCGAGGCTCTGAAGGCCAAGGGCGTCAAGGTCGAGTACAAGCTCAACATCGGCAGCCGCGAGACCACCTACGGCCTGCTGAAGAACGGCTCCGTGACGGTCCTGCCGGAGTACAACGGCTCGCTGCTGTCCTACCTGGACCCGAAGGCCGAGCAGGCGTCGGTGGCGGCGGTCAACGCCGCCGCGAAGGCCAAGCTGGACTCGAAGCTGACGCTGCTGGAGTCGGCGCCGGCCGAGGACAAGGACTCCGTGAGCATCAACGCGGAGACCGCCAAGAAGTACAAGCTGACCGCCGAGTCCACGCTCGACGATCTCAAGGACATCGCCCCGGAGATGGTCATCGGCGGTTCGCCGGAGTTCCAGACCCGGCACCAGGGCCTGCTGGGCCTGAAGTCCGAGTACGGCCTGGAGTTCAAGTCGTTCAAGGCCCTCGACGCGGGCGGCCCGCTGACCCAGGCGGCGCTGGCGAAGAACACCGTGCAGGCCGCGGACATCTTCACCACGGACCCGACCATCGTCAGGGAGAACTTCGTCGTCCTGAAGGACCCGAAGAACCTCTTCGGCTTCGCGAACGTGACCCCGCTCGTCTACAAGTCCGGCCTCTCCAAGGACGGCGTCGCCGCCCTCAACGCGGTCTCGGCCAAGCTGGACACCAAGACGCTGCTGGAGATGGACCTCCAGGTCCAGCTGGAGAACAAGGACCCGCTCGACGTCGCCAAGGCCTGGCTGAAGACGAACGGCCTGGACTGACGCGGGACCGCTGACGTACCGGCGCGGGTGCCTTCCCCCACGGGAGCACCCGCGCCGTGCGTGTGGCCTCAGTAACCGACCCGGAAGGTCGCGTCCTGCCGTTCCGTGGCCGTGGATACGGGGTCGATCCGCAGGACGTAGTTGGTGTGCCGCAGGTACCGGGTCGGGTTGTTGTACGACCGGAACGAGGACCAGGCGGAGTCGGCAAGCCCGGCCGTGCGGTAGAAGGTCGCGTCCCCGGCGAACGCAGGCGTCCCGTCGTTCTCGTCGAGCCGGACGGCGTAGCTGTAGTGCCGCAGATAGCGGGTCGGGTGGCTCACCGACTGGAAGGAGACGCCCGCGCCGTCCGCGAGGCCCGGGACCAGCTTCCACAGGGAGTCGGTGTACGGGTCGAAGGCGTACGGGTCGATCCGGCCGACGTAGTCCGCGTGCCGGACGTAACGCGCCGGGAAGTTGTAGGACTTGAGCCGGTTCCAGGTGGGAGTGCCCCACTTGGTCAGCAGGTTGGTGTACTCGGTCGTGGTGATCGGGTGGATCGTGAGGTGCTTGGAGTTCAGCGGCTGGGTGTAGGTCTTCTGGTCCAGGGCCGTCCAGGTGCCGGCGGCCAGGTCGTTGGACTGCCAGGCGTAGAAGACGCCGTTGGGGCTCCAGGTGTCTCCCCACAGGTACCAGGTGCTGCCGGACGTCAGGGACTTCACCAGCGTCGGCGCCTCGGTGCCGCCGTGTGACACCGGGGTGCTGAAGGGTGTGAAGCTGCCGGGGTTCAGCGAGGTGGAGCGGGCGCCGACCAGGGTCGAGTTCCGCTTGTAGTAGAGGTAGTTGACGCCGTTCACGCCGATCGCCAGGTCCCCGTCGATGACGTCGTAGCCGGGGTCGAAGAAGACCTGAGGGGCGCTCGCGGTCACGAAGTCGCCGGTGTAGTTGACCATGATGACGTTGTGGCCGCTGCTGTTCACGGAGGAGTAGATCACCCCGTACTGGCCGCGGCTCGCGTCCCAGTAGGCCTCCGGCGCCCAGCTGTGGGTGACCATGTCGTGCAGCTTCAGCCGCCGGTAGCCGGTGAAGGACCGCAGGTCGGTGGAGTCCCAGACATGGATGTACTGGCTGTTGTAGGTCCAGTCGGTGCCCTTCAGGTCGGTGGCCAGCACCACGAACGTGCCGTTCTGCTTGCGCAGGATGAAGGGGTCGCGCAGCCCGCCGGCCCCGGCGGTCGGGGTGACGACGGGGTTGTTCTGGTTGAGGGGGGTCCAGTTCAGCCCGTCGGTGCTGACGGCCAGGTGCAGGCCGTAGTTCGCGGCCAGCATGTCCGGGGACTCGGTGAAGTACCCCATGACGTACGCCGAGTCGGCGGCGTGGGCGGTCCCGGCGCCCAGGGTCAGAGCACCGGTGGCGGCCAGCGGCACGGTGGCCGTCATGCCGAGGAACTGTCTGCGGGAGGGGCGGGGCATGGGCTCTCCAGGGGGCGCGGGCCTGTCGGCCGAGAGGTCGAGATATCGAACAGAGTTCGATGAATCGACCAGAAGGTAGAGGTGCGTCGCGTACGCGTCAATGCTCCCGTCACGCTTCACAGATTTCCGTGAGTTCCGCCCGCGCCCGCGCCGCCGCACCCACCGCCACCGCGTCCCCGCCGAGCCCGGCGGGCAGCACCCGCACCGGGTGCCCGCTGACCGGCGGTTCGGCGGCCAGAGCCCGCTCCACCGACGGCCCGAGAAGCGCCCAGGACCGGCTGACGCCGCCGCCGATCACGACCGTGGTGACGTCCAGCAGTCCCGCCGTGACCAGAATGGCCCGGGCCACGGCCGCTCCCGCGTCCTCGTACACGGCGCGCGCCTGCGGATCACCGGCCGCCGCCGCGTCGGCCACCTCCCGTGCGCTCAGGTCCCGCCCGGTGCGCTCCCCGTACCGGGCGGCGATCGCCCGTCCGGAGGCCAGGGTCTCCAGATGGCCCCGGCCGCCGCAGGTGCACGGCAGCCCGCCGAAGCCCGGGATGTGCCCGATCTCGCCCGCCGCCCCGTGCGGACCGTCGTACAGCGTGCCGTCCAGCCACAGCGCCCCGCCGACCCCGGTGCCGAGCGTCATCGCGAGCACCTGCCGCTCGCCCGCGACCGCACCGGCCGCCGCCTCGCCGCGCAGGAACGCGTTGACGTCGTTGTCCAGGAAGGCCGGCACCCCGAGCGCCGCCTCGACGGCCGCCGTCACCCCGAACCCGGCCCAGTCGCGGAAGGAGTCGCTGGCCACCAGGATCCGCCCGGTCCGCGCGTCCACCACCCCCGCCGCCCCGACCCCGACACCCAGCAGCCGCGCGTCCCCGCGGCCCAGCAGCTGTCCTACGGCGTCCAGCGCGGCCCCGACCATCGCCGTCCCGCCCGCGGCCGCCGGGGTAGGCACCTCCAGGCGGTCGACGACGGTCAGGTCCGGCGCGCACAGGGCGACCCGGGTCTTGGTGCCGCCGATGTCGACGCCCGCGACCACGCACGTCACGTGGTGGCCTCCGTCCGCCGTGCCGCACGCCGACGCCGTTGCGCCACCGGATCCGGCACCGGTACGGCGGCGATCAGCCGCCGCGTGTACTCCGTCTCAGGCCGCAGCAGGGTGGACATGACCGGCCCCTGTTCCTCGACCCGGCCCGCCCGCAGGACGACGACCCGCCGGGCGAACTCCTGCACCACGGCCAGATCGTGCGACACGAACAGGCAGGCGAACCCCAGTTCGCGCTGCAACTCGGCGATCACCTCCAGGACCGTCCGCTGCACGCTCACGTCGAGCGCGCTGGTCGGCTCGTCCGCGACCAGCAGCCGAGGCCGCAGCACCAGCGCCCGCGCCAGACTCACCCGCTGCCGCTGACCGCCCGACAGCTCACGCGGCCCCCGCCCAGCCAACTCCCGTGGCAGCCGCACCAGTTCGAGGGCGTCACCGACGCGTTCCCGCCGCTCGGCCGCCGACATGCCCCGCCGGTGCATCCGCAGCGGCTCGGCCACGCACTCGGCCACACTCATCCGCGCGTCCAGCGAGGCCACCGGATCCTGGAGCACCACCCCCACACCGGACAGCAGGGCCCGCCGTGCCCGGCCCCGCGCCCGCCCCAGGTCGCTGCCGAACAAGGACACCGACCCGGCGGCCGGCGCGACGAGCCCCAGCGCGACCCGGGCCGCCGTGGACTTGCCCGACCCGGACTCGCCCACGAGCCCGACGGTCTCGCCCGGACGGACGTCGAGGGACACCCCGTCGAGGGCCTGTACGGCACGGGGACCGCGCCCGAACCGCACGCCGACGTCCCGGAGCCGCACCACCGGGGTGTCCGGGTCGGCCGGATCGGTGTCCGCTGTCGCCGTGGGCACGCCCTCGCCGTCGAAGCGCAGGCGCGGCACCGCCGCCAGCAGCTTGCGTGTGTAGGTGTGCGTCGGCCGCAGCAGCACCTCCTCCACCGGCCCGGTCTCCACGACCTCGCCGCGCAGCATCACCGCCACCCGGTCCGCGAAGTCGGCGACCACGCCCATGTTGTGCGTGACCAGCAGCACGCCGGTCCCCGAGTCGGCCGCCAGCCGCCGCAGCAGATCCAGGATCTCGGCCTGCACGGTGACGTCGAGCGCGGTGGTCGGCTCGTCGGCGATCAGCAGACCGGGGGAGTTGGCGATCGCCATGGCGATGACGACCCGCTGCCGCTGCCCGCCGGACAGCTGGAAGGGAAACGCCGAGGCCCGCCGCTCCGGCTCCGGAATGCCGACCCTGCGCAGGAGTTCGACCGCCTCACGGGCGGCCTCGGACCGGGAGACGTCACGGTGATTGCGTACGACCTCGGCGATCTGCGCGCCGACCCGGGTCAGCGGATCCAGCGCGGTGGCCGGTTCCTGGAACACCATCGACGCCGTACGGCCACGCAGCCGGGCCAGTGCGGCCTCCGGGGCGCCCACGACGTCCGTGCCGTCGATCCCGACGCGCCCCGAAGTCCGCGCGCTGCCCGGCAGCAGCCCCATCGCGGCGAGCGCCACCGTGGACTTGCCGGACCCGGACTCGCCGACCAGGGCGAGCGTCTCGCCGGGCCGGACGCGCAACGACACGTCCCGCACGGCCGGCACCTCGCCGGTCTCCGTCGAGAAGGTCACGCCCAAGCCGTCGATCTCCAGGATGTCGTTCATGAGCGTCCTTTCACGTCGAAGGCGTCGCGCAGTCCGTCGCCGATCGCGTTGTACGCGCACACGACGAGGATGATCGCGAGGCCCGGCGGCACGATCAGCCACCAGCGCCCGGAGTACGCGGCCGTCAGACCGGCCGACAGCATGCCGCCCCAGTCGGTCGCCGGCGGCTGGACACCCAGGCCGAGATACGACACGTACGCCACGAGCAGGATCGCGTCGGCGACCTGGAAGGTGGCCGCGACGACGATCGTCGACACCGAGTTGGGCAGGATGTGCCGCCGGATCGCCCGCCCGTGCGTACCGCCGGTCGCCCGCAGCGTCAGCACGTAGTCCCGGTTCTTCAGCGTCAGCGTCTCCGCCCGCACCAGCCGGGACGGCACCAGCCACGACACCAGACCCAGGATCACGATCAGACCGACCGTCCCCGGACTGGTGATGGCCGAGACGACCAGCAGGATGAACAGCGCCGGAATCGCGATCCCCGCGTCCACCACCCGCATCATCACCGCGTCCACCCACCCGCCCGCATACCCGGCGACCGCACCCCACACCGCCCCGATCACGGTGGCGAGCACCCCGGCCGCGAGCCCCACCAACAGCGACACCTTCCCGCCGTACATCAGCCGCCCGAGCTGGTCGTGCCCGACGGCGTCGGTACCGAGCCAATGCGCCCCGCTGGGCGGCAGGTTCACCTGGGTGAGATCGGTATGGGTCTGATCGGTGGAGTAGACGAGGGGACCGACAAAGCAGAACAGGAAGAAGAGCAACACGACCACCAGCCCGGCAACAGCGAGCCGATTGCGCGCGAAGCGCGCCCCCAGGGGCGCGGGGAACTGCGCGATCAGCCCCCACCGACCCGCGGCTTCAACACGACCGCTCACACCCGCACCTCCTTGACCCGAGGATCAACAACCCGCTGCACCACATCCGCCAGCAAGGACCCCACAACAGTCGCGACAGAAATCACGAGCACACACCCGAGCAACACCGGATAGTCCGACGACTGAGCGGCAGACCAGAACAGCAGCCCCATACCGGGGTAGTTGAACAACTGCTCAACAACCAACGCACCCCCGAACAGCACCGGCACGTAGTACCCGAGCATCGCCACCACAGGAGTCAGCGAGTTCCGGAACACGTGCCGGAACAGCACCGCGTACCGCCCCGCCCCACCCGCGCGCGCGGTCCGCACATAGTCCTCGGACAGGTTCTCCAGCGTCGAAGCCCGCATGTACCGACTGAACACGGCCACCATCGACGCGGCCCCCGTCACGACCGGCAGCACCAGCCCCGCAGGATCCGCGAACACCTGGGCCAGCGTGTCCCCTTGGGGTGCCTGCGAGGGGAACCACCGCAGGGCCTGGGTGAAGAGCATCACCAGGATCAGCCCCAGGAAGTACACGGGCGTCGAGTACGCGACGAAGCTGAGCGTCGTGATGACGTAGTCCGCCGGCTTGTTGCGCCGCACCGCCTGCCACATACCGAGCGGAACCGCCAGCAGCAGCCCCACGAGCGCGGACAGCACGGTCAGCACCAGGGTCTTCGGCAGGCGTTGCTCGATGAGCCGCGACACGGCCTCGTTCAACGTGTACGACGTCCCCAGGTCCCCTTGCACCAGATCGCGCAGATACAGGACGTACTGGACGGGCAGCGAACGGTCCAGCCCCTGCTCGTGGTTGAACGCGGCGATCTGCTGGGCCGTCGCCTGCGGGCCGAGGATCCCGCGGGCGGGACCCCCGGGCAGCGCGTGCAGCAGGCAGAAGACCACGATCGTGACGATGAGGATCACGGCGAGGGCCTGGAGGAGCCGCCGGACGAGGTAGAGGAGGGTCTCCACTAGTCGGTCCACTTCCACTGCGCCGGGTGGAAGTTGGCGAGCGAGTCCTGGGAGAACCCGCCGAGGCCGTTCCTGACGACCGAGACCTGGTAGACGGGTTCCGGCAGCCAGATCACCGGCAGGTCCTTGGCGAGGGCCGCGCTGTAGTCCTGGATGGCCTGGTTCGAAGTCGACGTCGTGGAGGCGGAGATGAGCTTGTCGACCTCCGGGTTGGAGTAACCGCCGAAGTTCGAACCGCCACCGGTCTGGAACAGCGAGTCACCGGTGGGGAAGGCGCTGAAGTACCAGCTGCCCGCCGTACCGAAGAAACTCAGCTGCCACTTGCAGATCGACTGGCCGGAGGTGCACGGAGGGGTCTGCGAGAGCACGGAGTTGACCGGCGCGGTCTTGATGGAGAACCTGATGCCGGTCTTCGCCAGCGAGGACTGGATCGCGCTCATCATGTTGTCCGTCACCGTCGACCCGGACTGCGAGAGCACCCCCATCTCGAACTTCGTGCCCTTGGCGATGCCCGCGCCGCACTTCGCGGGTTCGGAGCAGGTCATGACCCCGCCCTGCTCGGTCCAGCCATGGCTGGTCAGCAGGGACTTGGCGGTGTCCGTCGAGAACGGGTACGGGTTGTCCTTCTGCACGGGCGAGAGGAAGTCCGAGGCCTGCCCCTGCGGGATCGGCCCGTAGCCCGGCACCGCCGTCCCGTTGAGGACGACTTTCGCCAGGCTCGCCTGGTCGATCGAGTGCTGGACGGCCTGCCGGGCGTACAGCTGCTTGAACACGGCACCCATGGAAGGGTTGTTGAAGTTGTACGGCATGTAGGTGATCGCCCAGCCCGACCACGGCTTCACCTCGTAGCCCTGCGCGGTGAAGCTCTCCTTCTGGTCGAGGTCGGTCGCCTCGATGTAGCCGTAGTCGACGCTGCCGGAACGCAGCGCGTTCTTCTCGGCGTCGGCCGTGGTGAAGGGCAGCAGGTTCACCGTCGGGATGCCCGGCTTCTCGCCGCCGTCGTACTTCGTGTTGGCGGTCAGGACCACCTTGCCGGCCGTCGAGAACGACTTGACCGCGTAGGGGCCGCTGATGACCTTCCACAACGGGTTCGAGGCATAGCCGGAGATGTTCTTCGCGGCGTCGTTGAGGTAGGTCCAGGTCTTCTTGGCGTCGCCCTTGTCCCAGACGTGCCGCGGCAGCGGCGTGACCTCGCTCAGCTCGTTGGCGAGCATCCACTGGGGGTTGTAGGCCTTGTCGAACGTGATCGTGAAGTGGCGGTCGTCGACGGCCTTGAAGGACGTCCAGATGTCCGGCGCCTGGCCGGGGGTGTAGCCCGCCCACTCGGTCTTGTTCGCCTTGATGAGGTCGAACCAGAACTGGACGTCCGCGGAGGTGATGGGCTTTCCGTCGCTCCAGTGCCGGTCGCCGAGAGTGATCGTCACGCTCTTGTTGTCGGCGGCGAAGTCGGCGGCGGTGGCGATGGACGCCTTCTTGTTCCACGCGATCCGGCCCGTGGAGCCGTCGTAGGCGACGAGCCGCTCCCACAGACTGTCCGCGATGGAGCGGTTGTTGGTGTTCAGATGCGCTGCCGTGCCGATCGGCAGGATCCAGTTCGGCGTGAAGTTGGCGGGCAGCGCGTAGTTGATCGTGTCCTTCGACGCCGACGACGTGCCGCTCGTCCCGGAGCAGGCAGCGAGCAGCAGCGTGCCCGCGCCGAGGGCGGCGACGGTGAGAAGTCTCGTGCGAGCAGGGGACATGGTTCTCCTAGGGAGGAACAGAAGCGGGGTGGCAGCCAGTGAACGCCCCGAGAGTTCGAAGAAACAGGCGTGCCGCTGTAAAAAGCCTGTTACTGCTGGTCTGGAAAAAGCAGTGAGGGGTCTTCCGCGGCCTACGCTCGCTGTCCCGACCGCCGCCGACGGAAGTAACTTCGTCCATGCCTGAAAAAAGTTCCGCGCTGACCGCGCGCATCCTCGAACTGCTCGCCTCCGGGCAGGCGGCGACCCGAACGGAGCTCGCCGAAGTGCTCGGCGCCGCCCCGTCGACGGTCTCGTTCGCGGTGGGCAAGCTGGTGGACTACGGGCTGGTCGCCGAGGAGGGCACCCGGAACTCCACCGGCGGACGCCCGCGCAAGGTCCTGCGTCTCGGCGGCAGCGACGGATACGCCGTGGCGGCCGAACTCGGCGGCAAGCACGCCCATGTGGGGGTCGTCCACCCCGGCGGCGGACTCACCGACGTCTCCACCGTGCCGTTCGCCACGGCTGCCGGACCCGAGGCCGCGCTGCCCGCACTGGTCGAGACCCTCGAAGGCCTCGCCGACCGGCACGGCCGGGCCCTGCTCCGCGGAGTCGGCCTCTGCCTCCCCGGCCCGGTCGACGTCGAACCCGGCCTGGTCACCCTGCCCGCCCGCATGCCCGGCTGGAACAGGTTTCCCGTACGGGACTGGCTCCAGGAGCGGTTCGGGGTACCGGTCGCCATCGAGAACGACGCCAACTGCATGGCCGTGGGAGAGCACAGCGTCCGCCCCGCCGGGCACCGCCAGGCGATCATGGTGAAGGCGGGCTCCGGGATCGGCGCGGGCGTCATCGCCGACGGGCGGCTCTACCGGGGCGGCAGCGGCGCCGCGGGTGAGATCACCCACGTCCGCGTCGAGGCCGGTCACGACATCCCCTGCTCCTGCGGCAACACCGGCTGCCTGGAGACCGTCGCCTCCGGCGCCGCGCTGGTGCGGACCCTGCGCGAGCGGGGCCTGGACGTGGCCTCCACCGAGGACGTCGTACGACTCGCCTCCGACGCCGACCCCGAGGCCACCCGAGCGGTCCGCCAGGCCGGCCGCTACCTCGGCCAGGTCCTCGCCGCCAACATCAACTTCTTCAACCCCGACGCCGTGTACCTCGGCGGCATCCTCTCCACCCTGGAGCCCTTCGTCGCGGCGGTACGCAGCCAGCTGTACGAGGGCTGCCATCCGCTTGTCACCGAGCACCTGGTGATCGAACGAGCACTGCTGGGCGCGGATGCCGGCTTGGCGGGCGCGGGCCAGTTCGCCCTGCAACGAGCACTGGCGGAGGCGATGCAAACGGTCACAGGTAGTTCGGGGATGCGATCACCCACCTAGGGGCGCGAGGAACTGCGCGACCAGCCGCAACGCCCCCGCAGACGACGTACGACCAGGAGCACGCCATGCCCCCTTCCCGCCCCAGAATCGCCATCGCAGGCCTCGGCATCGAATCCTCCACTTTCTCCCCGGCCCGCACCACCGCCCCCGCCTTCCACCCCCTCCGCGGCCCCGACGTCCTCACCCGCTACCCCTTCCTCGCCCCGGGCCAACCCCTGCGGGCCGCCGCGGACTGGCAGGGCGCCCTCGTCGGCAAGGCGCTCCCCGGCGGCACCGTCACGGCGACCGCCTACGCCGACCTGACCGACGAACTCCTCACCCGGCTGAAGGACCTGGGCCCCCTGGACGGCCTCTGGTTCGACATCCACGGCGCCATGACCGTCGAGAACCTGGACGACGCCGAGGCCGACCTCCTGCACCGCGTCAGAAAGGTCATCGGCCCCGACACCGTCGTCTCGACCTCCATGGACCTGCACGGCAACGTCTCCCGCGCCCTCGTCCACCGCACCGACCTGATCACCTGCTACCGCATGGCCCCGCACGAGGACGCCATGGACACCAAGGAGCGGGCCGCCCGCAACCTCGTCGACCACCTGACGAGCGGCGCCCCCCGCCCCCTCAAGGCCTGGATCCCCGTACCCGTGCTGCTGGCCGGCGAGCAGACCTCCACCCGTATCGAACCGGCCAGAAGCGTCTACGCGGCCGTCGAGGACGTGGAGGCCGCCGAAGGCGTGACGGACGCGGCGATCTGGGTCGGCTACGCGTGGGCGGACGAACCCCGCAACCGGGCCGCGGTCGTCGTCACGGGACACGACGAGGCCGCGGTCACCTCCGGGGCACAGCGGCTGGCCCGAGGCTTCTGGAAGGCCCGCCACGCCTTCGAGTTCGTCGCCCCGACCGGCACCCTGGACGAGTGCCTGGACGCGGCCCTGGCCTCCGCCAAGCGCCCGTACTTCGTCAGCGACACCGGCGACAACCCGACGGCGGGCGGCGCCGGCGACGTCACCTGGGGACTCCGACGCATCCTGGAACGACCGGAGTTCAAGGACCCGACCGGTCCCACCGTCATCTACGCCTCGCTCCCGGGCCCGGCAGCGGTCGACACGGCCGTGCGGGCGGGCGTCGGCGCGAGAGTCACCGTCACCGCGGGCGCCGAGGTCGACGACCGGCACGCCGGACCGCTCACCCTGACCGGTGTGGTCCACGCGGTCCGGCACGGCGACCGGGACGCGGAGACCGAGGTGGTGCTCACGGTGGGCGGCGTCCAGGTGATCCTGACGCGGCTGCGCAAGCCGTACCACCACGAACACGACTTCACCGACCTGGAGTTGGACCCCCGGGCGGCCGAGGTCGTCGTCGTGAAGATCGGCTACCTGGAGCCCGAACTGTTCGCCATGGCCGCCGACTGGAAGATGGCGCTCACCCCGGGCGGCGTCGACCAGGACCTGACCCGGCTCGGCCACCGCCGGGTCCGCAGGCCGCTGTTCCCGTTCGACCCGCAGATGCCCGACCCCGACCTCACGGCCCGGATCATCGCGCCCAGCGACGCACCGCTCACCGGGCCCGACGAGTAGCCGCCGGGCCGGGCACCGGCGCTCAGAGCCTGTGTCACATCCCCAGCCGGGCGCCCGCCGCCTGGCACGCACTCCCCCAGAGGGGGGACCCCCAGCTGCGTTGCCGAAACGCCCACGTGGCTCCTCCCCCACGCTCGAACAACCTCGCGCGGGGGGGGACCCCATCGAGGGCGCTTCGGCGCCTTGCGATCGCACGCACCAGACGACGTGCGCTGATCCGGCTGGGGATGTGACACAGGCTCTCAGGCCGCCGCCGCGATCACCTGGTCGATCAGGGCGATCAGCACGTCCCGGCACGAGCCGCGCTCGCGCGCGTCGCACAGCAGCACCGGGACGTGCGCGGGCAGCGCGAAGGCCTCCCGGATGTCCTCCGGCGGATACGGATGTTTGCCGTGGAAGCCGTTGACACCGACGACGAACGGGATGCCCCGGCGCTCGAAGAAGTCGACGGCGGCGAAGCTCGCCTCCGGTCTGCGCACGTCGATCAGCACCACCGCACCCAGCGCGCCGATGGCCAGGTCGTTCCACATGAACCAGAACCGCTGCTGCCCCGGGGTGCCGAACAGATACAGCACCAGCTCGTCGCTGATGGTGATCCGGCCGAAGTCCAGAGCCACGGTCGTGGCCTTCTTGTCCTCGATGCCGTCGAGGTCGTCGATCCCCAGACCCGCGGAGGTCAGCGACTCCTCCGTGCGCAGCGGGGCGATCTCGCTGACCGAGCCGACCATGGTGGTCTTGCCCACGCCGAAGCCCCCGGCGATCAGTATCTTCACGGTGTCGGGTGCCGCCGGAACGGCGGTGTCAGAGCCGGCCAAGGCCGTCCCTCACTTTCTGAAGCAGGTCCAGGTTCGGGGTGCGGGGCGAGACGGGATGCGGTGGATGGGCCGTGATCAGACCGGCCTCCAGCAGATCGCACAGCATGATGACGATCACGCTCACCGGCAGGTCCAGCAGGGCGGCGACCTCCGCCACGGCCACCGGCCGCGCGCACCGGCGCAGGATCCGGGCCTGCTCGGGCTGCGGCCGGGGGGCCCGCTCCGGCGGCGGGTCCACCGCGGTCACCGTCGTGATGAGGGTGAAGTCGGCGCGGCTGGGCCGGGTCCGTCCGCCGGTCAGGGCGAAGGGCCGCACCAGCCGGCCCGCCGCGTCGCTTCCGCTCATCTCACTCGCCGGCGGCGGTCGATGGGCCGACGTGCGCCCGCGGAGCCGCGCTCAGGTGCTCGCCGATCTTCTTCACCAGCATGTTCATCTGGTACGCCACCACACCGACGTCCGCGTTCGGACCGGTCAGGACGACCAGGTGGGCGCCGGGGCCCGCGGAGGTGAGGATCAGGAAGCTGTTGGCCATCTCGATCAGTGCCTGGCGGACCGGACCGCCGCGGAAGTCCATGCTGACGCCCTTGCTCAGGCTCATCAGCCCGGACGCGGTCGCCGCCAGCCGCTCGGCGTCGTCGCGCACGAACCCGGTGGACCGGCTGACGACCAGCCCGTCCTCGGAGAGCACCACGGCGTGGTTCACGTCGGCGACCCGGTCCACGAGACCGGTGAGCAACTGGTCCAGCTGGGTGTTCGTGGCGGGGGTGGGGCGTGTCATTGCGGTGTCCTTCATGAGCGGTCGGTCGGGGAGGGCTGGGGGGCGGCCGGGCCGGCCGCGGGGGCACGGGAACCGACGGGCTCCGGCGGGGCCGGTCCCTCCGGATCGTCCCGCACCGGCTCGTCCTCGTCCCGGGCCCGGAGCGTGCCGCTCTGGAACCCGGCGAGTGAGGACGCGGCGTGCTCCGCGGTGAAGTCGTCGTCGGCGTCCGGCTCGGCGGTCGTGGCCTCTTCGCGGAGTTCGGCGGCCAGACTGGTCTGCGGCACCCGTCTGGGCAGCGGGATGAGCCCGTCGGTGCGGGGGACGACGGCGGGGGCCGGTCTGGACTCCGGTGCGGGCGGCGCGACGGCCGCCGTCCGCGCGGTGAGCAGGGGCCGGGCGGTACGGGCGGCGGACACCGGCTCCGGGTGCACCCTCTCGTCCGTCGTCTCCGGCTTCTCGTCCTCCGCGCCCGTGGGGAGGGGCTCGGGCACCACGATGTCGTGCGGGACCAGCACGATCGCCGTGGTGCCGCCGTACGGCGAGGAGCGCAGCGTGACGGTGATGCCGTGCCGGGCGGCGAGCCGGGCGATCACGAACATGCCGAGCCGCAGATCGCCGGCGAGTGCCACCACGTCGAACTTCGGCGGCTCGGCCAACTGCTCGTTGAACGCGGCGTAGTCGTCCTCGGACAGGCCCAGGCCCCGGTCCTCGACCTCGACGGCCAGGCCCTTGGCCACCATCGCGGCCCGTACCCCGACGGGGCTGGGCGCGGGGGAGTAGGCGGTCGCGTTGTCGATGAGCTCGGCCAGCAGATGGATCACGTCCGCGACGGCCGGCGGGGCCAGGCACACCTCCTCGTCGGTGTGCACCTCCACCCGCTGGTACTCGGCGACCTCACCGACCGCGCTGCGCAGGATGTCGATCAGCGCGACCGGCTCGGTCCAGCTGCGGCGCGGCTGCTCACCGCTGATGATGACCAGGTTCTCCTCGTAGCGGCGCAACTGGCTGGCCGTGGAGTCCAGTTCGAACAGGCCCTTGAGGACGTCGGGGTCCTGGTGCTCGCGCTCCAGCGCGTCCAGCAGGCTCAGCTGCCGGTTGACCAGGTTCTGGCTCTGCCGGGCGATGCCGAGGATCACCTTCTGGAACCCGCGCCGGGTGTCGGCGAGTTCCACGGTGGTCACCACCGCGGTGCGCTGCGCGGTGTTGAACGCCTGTGCCACCTGGCCGAGTTCGTCCGAGCCGTAGTCCAGCGGCGGCGCCGCCAGATCCACGTCGACCGTCTCGCCCCGGTCCAGACGGCGGACCACGTCCGGCAGCCGTTCCTCGGCGAGGCTCAGCGTGGCCCGCTTCAGACCACCCAGCCGGCGGGACAGGGAGCGGGTGATCCGCCAGGACATGCCGACGCACACCAGCAGGGCGACCAGCCCGCCGACGCTCAGCGAACCGGCCGTCAGCAGCAGTTCGTCGGCCTTGTCGGCGCTGCGGGTGAGCAGTCCCGAGGTCTGCCGCTGGATCAGCGCCGAGTACTGGTCGGAGACTCGGTCCAGGGCGGTGTTCCACCGCTTCTTCGCGTCGGGCAGGACCACCTGGCCCGACGCGTCCGGCCGTGCCGCCAGCACCTGGTCCTCGACGGCCTGGAGGGCCTGCCAGTCCGCGCCCTGGAGGATCCGCTCGGTCTGCGTCTTGGCGGTGCCGCGCAGCGAGGGGACGATCTGGTCCTCGACGATCCAGCGGCGGGTGCTCACCAGCTGGGCGAACTCGGTCCAGTCCGTCTCGTCGAGCCGCCCGGACGGCCAGGCCAGCGTCAGACGCGCGCTCTCCTGGGAGACCAGCTCCGCCGCGTGCTCCAGCGCGACCAGCGGACCGGCCTGCGAGGTGAGGTCGCCGTCGTCGACCTGGGAGAGCTCCTGGAAGGCGTGGATCTGGTCGTCGATGATCGAGGTGTACTGGTCGAGGGCCTGCGCGGCGGTGATGTCGGTGGGGTCGTCCACCTGGCCCCGGTAGTACTCCAGGCTGCTCACCGAGCCGACCACCGAGTACAGCCGGTCGGCGATCCGGGCGGGAGCCCGCTTGATCTCGTCGGACCGGCCCACGAGCTTGGCGACCGCCGTGTCGGTGGCCTTGCGCGCCTGGTCCAGCCGCGCCCGGGAACCGGGCTCCTTGGCCAGCCAGGACGCCGACGCGCCGCGCTCCAGCTGGAGCGCGAGGGTGGCCTCCGTGCCCATCGCGCCGGTCGACCGGCTCAGCTCCGTCTGCGAGCGCAGGTGAAGGCCCTCGGAGAACATCTGCGCCGTCGTCAGACCCCACAGGGCGGCGAGGGTGACGCTCGGGACCAGCGCCAGGAGGATGAGGGAGAGACGTATGGAGCCGAGGCGGCGCCGGGCACCTGTCCGTGCAGACATGGTCGTCCTTGGGCGATCAGCGAGGAAGCGGGGAGTGGGGAGGGGAGAGCGGGAGCGGACACGGGAAGGGGGACGGGAGCGGAGACCCGGCGGCAGCGGCGGGCCGGATGCCGGTCACCGGGTTCCGGCGGCGGCGAACTTCGCGACCGAGGCGACGTTCGACCGGGTGACGAACGCCGGGCCCGTCAGGACGGGGGCCACGCCGCCTCCGCTGACATTGCCGTTGGTCCGGTACAGCCACAGCGCGTCCACGGCGAGGTAGCCCTGGAGGTACGGCTGCTGGTCCACCGCGAACTGCACCTGCCCGCCCTGGACGGCCTGAACCAGGTTCTTGTCGAGGTCGAAGGTGGCGACCTTGGCCCTGCTGCCCGCGGCCCGCACCGACTTGACCGCGGTGAGCGCGAACTGGGCGCCCAGCGTGACGACTTCGTCGATGGTGGGGTCCTGCCGCAGCTGGGCGGTGACCGCGGCCTGCACCGCGTTCAGGTCGGTCCCCTCGACGTAGAGGTTCTCGGTCTTGCCGGTGAACGTCTTCTTCACGCCGGCGCAGCGCGCCTCCAGGGCGACGTTGCCCCGCTCGTGGATGACGCACAGGGCGTGCTTGGCCCGGATCTCGTCGAGCTTGTCGCCGACGGCCCGGCCGGCCAGGCTCTCGTCCTGGCCGAAGTACTCCAGGAGCCCGGCGGACTTCCAGGCGTCGATGCCGGAGTTGAGTCCCACCACGGGGATGCCCGCCGCCTTCGCCTCGGCCACCGGCCCCTTCATCGCCTGCGGCTTGGCCAGGGTCACCGCGATGCCGTCGACCTTGTCCCGGACCGCGTCCCGGACCAGCTGGGCCTGCCGGGTCGGGTCGGAGTCGCTCGCGTAGGTCAGGTCGATGCCGTCCTTGGCGGCCGCCGCGCCGGCGCCCTTGTGCACCAGGTCCCAGAAGGCGTCGCCCTTGCCGCCGTGGGCGATCAGAGCGACCCGCAGGGAGCCGTCGGCGCCGGCCGCCGCGTCGGTGTCGGAGTCGAGCCGCGCGTCGCCGGATCCGGAGCAGCCCGCGAGGAGCAGACAGAGCGCTCCGGCCAGGACCGCGACGCGGAAGGATCCGGAGGACGCCCGAGGTGGGGATGACGTGTTCATGGAGTGCGGCACCTCGCTGTGCGGCCGAGCAAGAGGAACGCGAAAGTGAGGCCGATGCGGAGGTCTTGCGCCGACCGTTCAACTTTCACTGGCCTGGAGCCAACCGCGTGTGACCGCCGGTAGTCAAGTGATCGACCGCTCGCACTGAGTTGTCGGTGCCGCATCGTAATGATCTTCGCACGGAAGTGGGGCGGATGGTGGTGGTAGCGGGGTGGCGAGGTACGGGCCGCCCGGCCCCGCCCCCGTCACCCGCCGCCCCTACGGTTTGCGGGCCACCACCCCGAACATCGCGATGTCCTCGTCCCGGACCACCTCGGTGCCCGTGCCGTCCGGACGCCACTTGTGGACCTGGACGACGCCCGGCGCGACGAGGTCGAGACCGGCGAAGAACTCCTCGGCCTCGGCGAAGGTCCGCAGCCGCATCGGCATGCCCCGCGCCGCGTACTCACGGGCCACCCGCCCCACCTCGTCCGGCGCGAACTCGGCCGTCCCGATGGACATCGCGAGGTGGCTGCCGGACGGCAGCGGGTCCAGCAGCCGGCGCACGATGCCCACCGCGTCGTCCTCGTCCGTCATGAAGTGCACGATCGCGATCACGGTCAGGGCTACTGGCCGGGACAGATCGAGCGTCGCACGCAGCCGGGGGTCGTCCATGATGCCCGCCGGGTCGCGCATGTCCGCCTCGATGTACGCCGTGCGGCCCTCGGGCGCGCTGTCGAGCAGCCCCTGGGACAGGCGCAGGACGAGCGGGTCGTTGTCGATGTACACCACCCGGGCGTCGGGGGACACCGACTGGGCGATCTCATGGATGTTCGGCGAGGTCGGGATGCCGGTGCCGACGTCGAGGAACTGGCGTATCCCCGCCTGAGCCGCCAGATACCGCACCGCCCGGTTCATGAAGTCCCGGTTGGCCCGCATGTGCACCGGCAGCGCGGGCCACTCCCGGCACATGGCGTCCCCCGCCTCCCGGTCCGCCGGGTAGTGGTCCTCGCCGCCGATGATGTAGTCGTAGATCCGCGCCGAGTGCGCGCTGCCGGTGTCGATGGCTTCGTCCATGCACCTTCCCTCCCATGCTCAACTCGCTTCTAACCGCGTGACGTTGATGACCGGGGAGTTTCTCGCGCGCCCGGCTCCCGCGGCGGCGGGGCGGGGCGCCGGGCCGGGGCGCGGTGGCCGCCTAGACTGGACCGGTTCACACCACGGGACCGCGGAACGCGCGGGCGGCGGAGCAGGAGGGCGGCGACGGTGACCGGCAGTGGCTTCGAGGACCCCTCCGCCGACGTGCTCGGCCAGGCGGCCGCGGCCTTCGGACTGCTCGCCTCGTCCGCGCGGCTGCACATCGTGTGGGCGCTGTCCCAGGGGGAGAGTGACGTCAGCGGGCTCGCGGAGCGGGTCGGCGGCGCGCTGCCCGCGGTCAGCCAGCACCTCACCAAGCTCAAGCTCGCCGGTCTGGTCCGCTCCCGCCGTGAGGGCCGCCGGCAGGTGTACTTCGTGGACGACCCGGACGTCGTGGACGTGGTCCGGCTGATGGTGGGCCGGCTCTCCGACCGTGCCGCGCCCGCACGCCGCCTCCGTGGACTCTGAGACCGGCGAGGGCACCTCACTCCAGGTGCTGCGCCGCCTGGACAGCGGCCCGCGCGGCCTGACCGGGGCCGAGGCGCAGGCCCGGCTCGTCCGGTACGGCGAGAACACGCTCCCGCGGCAGCGGACCACCCCCTGGCCGCTCCGGCTCGCGCGCGGGCTGCGCGACCCCTTCACCGTCGTCCTGCTCTGCCTCGGACTGGTCTCGGCCGCCGTCGCCTCCTGGGGCACCGCCGCCGTGATCCTCGCGCTGGTCGCGGTCAGCTGTCTGCTGCGGGTGAGCGGCGAGCACCGGGCGGACCGGTCCCTGTCCGCCCTGCGCGACCTCGTCGCCGGTACCGCCACCGTGCGGCGACGCGGCGACGACGACGCGACGGTCCGGGAGATCCCGGTCGCCGAACTCGTCCCCGGCGACGTGATCCGCCTCGGGCCGGGCGACCTGGTCCCCGCCGACGTACGCCTCCTGCGCGCCCGCGGCCTGACCGTGCACCAGGCGGCCCTCACGGGGGAGTCGGCACCGGTGGCCAAGGAGGCGGCCGACGGCGGGGATCCCGTCGCCGACCTCCACCTCTGCTTCCAGGGCAGCGGGGTGGCCACCGGCAGCGCCACCGCCGTGGTGCTCGCCACGGGCCCCCGGACCCGGCTGGCCGCGGCGCACGGCACGACCCGGCGCAGGGAGCCGAGCGCGTTCGACCGGTCCGTGCACGGGATCTCCTGGGTGCTGATCCGGTTCATGCTGCTGACACCGCCACTGGTGCTGATCGCGAACGCCGCGCTGCGCGGCCGCGGTCTGGAGACCCTGCCGTTCGCCGTCGCGGTCGCCGTGGGGCTGACGCCCGAGATGCTCCCGGTGATCGTCACCACCTGCCTGGCACGCGGGGCCGCGCTGCTGGCCCGCACCCACGCCGTGATCGTCAGGCGGCTGCCCGCGCTGCACGACCTGGGCGCGGTCGACGTGCTGTGCGTCGACAAGACCGGCACGCTCACCCAGGACCGCCCGGTCGTCGTCCGGGCCTTCGACGCGACCGGCCGGGACGACCCGGACGTCCTGCGCCGGGCCGCCGTCAACGCCTGGTGGACCCTCCAGCTCGCCGAACTGCCGTCCCCGGACGCCCTCGACGAGGCCCTCCTGGAGGCGGCGGGCCCGGCCGGCGAGGAGGAGGACGGCGTCGACGCGGTGCCCTTCGACCCGGTACGGCGGATCTCCACGGCCGTCGTACGCGGCACGCCCGGCACGCACACGCTGGTCGTCAAGGGCGCCGTGGAGGACGTACTCGAACGCTGTGCGCAGGACCCGGCGGAGGGGGCGCGGCTGCGGGCGCTCGCGGCGCGCGAGGCGGACTCCGGGCTGCGGCTGCTGGCCGTGGCCACGGCCGAACGGCCCGCCCGCACGCGCGCGTACACGCCCGCCGACGAACGCGGCCTGACCTTCCGCGGCTTCGTCGCCTTCCGGGACGCCCTGGCCCCCACGGCCGCCGAGGCCCTGCGCGAGCTGGCCGCCCTCGGGGTGACGGTCAAGATCCTCACCGGCGACCACCCGGCCACCGCCGCCCGCGTCTGCCGCGACCTCGGCCTGGACCCCGCCGCGGTCCACGCCCGCTGCACCCCCGAGGACAAGGCCCGCCTCGTCACCGAACTGCGCGCCGCCGGACACACCGTCGGCTTCCTCGGCGACGGCGTCAACGACGTGCCCGCCCTGCGCGCGGCGGACGTCGGCATCGCGCCCCGGGGCGCCGTCGACGTGGCCCGCGAGACGGCCGACGTCGTGCTCACCGGCCGGGACGACACCGACCTCACCGCGATCGGCCACGCGATCACGACCGGCCGGCACAGCAGCGGCAACATCGCCTCCTACCTGCGCGTGACGCTCTCCTCCAACCTCGGCAACGTCCTCGCGATGCTCGCCGCCGGCCTCCTGCTGCCCTTCCTGCCGATGTTCCCGGCCCAGGTCCTGGTCCAGAACCTGTGCTTCGACACGGCGCAGCTCGCCTTCGCCCACGACCGTCCCGGCGCGGCCGCGCTGCGCCGCCCCGCCGTGCTGCGGCCCCGGGCCTTCCTGCGGTTCATCACCGGCTTCGGCGTCCTGAACGCGGTCGCCGACCTCGCCACCTTCGGTGTCCTCGCGCTCGCCCTGCGGGGCCCGGACGCGCTGGACGACCGTACGGTCTTCCACTCCGCCTGGTTCACCGAGAACCTGCTCACCCAGGCCCTGGTGATGGTGCTCCTGCGCACCGGACGGGGCCTCGCCGAGGGCCGCGCGCCGGGCCCGGTCGTCCGGGCGGCCGCCCTCCTCGCGGTGGCCGGACTGCTGCTGCCGCCGAGCCCGCTCGGCGGCGCCCTCGGCATGACCGCGCTGCCCCTCGCCTCCTACCTGCTCCTCGCCGCCGTCCTCGCCCTCTACGCCCTCGCCCTGACCGCGCTCCGCGTCCGGTACGACGGGCGTCAACCGTAGGTGAGGTTCGAGCAGGGGTTGTCGTCCGCGGAACGCGCGCCGGACGCGACCTCCGAGGGCACCGCCGTCGGGGCCGGTGAGGCGCCCGCGCCGGGTGTGGCGGCGTACGACTCGCCCAGTACGACATTGACGCCGGACCCGGTGACGGGCTCCAGGCCGGCGCCGGGGAGGGCCCGGGCGACGGTCTCGGCCCGGGAGCGGAGCCCGGGGCCGTACTCCACGACCGTGGTGGCGTGGTCCTGCGTGGACGCCGTCGCCGTACCGGTGACCCTGAAGCCGTCCGCGGTGAGTGCGGCGGCGCCGCGGGCGGCCAGGCCCGGGACGGTGGTGCCGTTGTAGACGGTGACGTCGATGCCCGCGCCGGAGACCGGCGCCGGAGTGGGAGAGGGGGAGGGGCCGGTGCCGCTCTTCTTCCCGCCCGCGTTCGCGCCGTCGATCGTGCGGTCCGCCTTGAGCGCCGCCCACAGGGCGTCGGCGTCCGGCTGGACGACGGCGACGCGGGAACCGTCGTACCGCCAGGGCACCGTGACGAACTCGGTGTTGTGCAGGTCGATGTCCTTCAGGGACATCGCGAACGAGATGAGCTTGTCGGCGGAGCCCAGACCCGGGTCCACGGTGAGGGACCTGGTGGCGGCCTCGGCGAGCGGCAGCAGCTTGGCCGGGGTCAGCCCGCGGCTCTTCACCTCCTTCAACAGGCTTGCCACAAAGGCCTGTTGGCGTTTGATACGGCCGATGTCGGAGCCGTCGCCGATGCCGTGCCGGATGCGGACGTAGTCCAGGGCCCGCTGCCCGGAGACGGTCTGCTCGCCCTTCGTGAACAGCAGTCTGCCGGGCGTGGAGCGGTGCGGGTTCAGGTCGTTCTCGTACACGTCCTCGGGCAGGCACACCCGCACCCCGCCCACCACCTCGGTGAGCGCCGCGAAGCCCTTGAAGTCGACCACCACGGTGTGGTCGACACGCAGCCCGGTGAGCTGCTCGACGGTGTTCTGGGTGCAGGCCGGATTGCCCTTGTCGGTCTGGCCGACCGAGAAGGCCGCGTTGAACATCGTGTTCGGCTGCGTCTTCGTCCAGCCGCCGTCGGGCAGCTTGCACGGCGGGACGGTGACCAGGGTGTCGCGGGGGATCGAGACGGCCAGGGCGTGGTGCTGGTCGGCGTAGATGTGCAGCAGGAACGTCGTGTCCGAGCGGCCGATGTCGTCCTTGTCGCCGCCGCCGAGCGCGGCGTTGCCGTCGGTGCGCGCGTCGGAGCCGATGACCAGGACGTTCTCGCCCTTGGAGGTGTCCGCGGGACGGTGGTCGGACAGGCCGCCCGAGTCGAAGGTCGTGATGTTCCCGTCCAGCTTCAGATAGAGCCGGCCGGCCCCGGCGGCCACCAGCACCAGCAGGGACACGAGGATCGCCGACACGAGCCGTCCCCTGCCGCCGCGCCTCCTCCCGCGCTGCTGTCGCCGGCCGCCGGCACCGCCGTCGCGGTGCCTCGGCGGTGCTGCCCTGCGCTTGCCGGTCACTGTCATCGGTGCCCTCTGGCCGTCTCACCCCGGGTTGTACAGTTGCGCAATGTAGCAACTGTCGACCAAGAGAGAGTGAGGGGGCGGTCATGCTCCGCAACGGACTGGAACCCTGGCACCTGCTGATCGTGGCGATCGTCGTCATCGTGCTGTTCGGCTCGAAGAAGCTGCCGGACACGGCACGGGCCCTCGGCAGGTCGATGCGCATCCTCAAGAGCGAGGCGAAGGCGATGAAGGAGGAGGGCGCGGAGTCCGTGGACCCCGCGCCCTTGAAGCCGACGGGTGACCTCGGCCCGTCGGCGTCCGTGCCGGAGCCGGCGCAGCCGCCCTCCGCGGCGCGGTGACGCGCAGGGGTGGCGTTGCGGGGTGCGGCGACCCGGATGCTCAGGCCGGCTCGGCGGTCGGTGGAAGCGGCTGCGGCTGCGCCGCCTTCGCCTCCCGCGCCGCCTTGCGGCGCCGGCGCCGGCTGACCCGCGGCTCCTGGTCGGGCAGCCAGCCGAAGGTGAGGCAGCTGCCCACCACCCCCAGCAGCAGACCGATGAAGAAGCCGCCCATGTTCGAGGTGACCCAGGTGCCCAGGGACAGCAGGACGGCGGTGATCGAGTAGAACAGCCGTTGTGCCGGGTTGAACAGGATCAGCAGCCCGAGCACCACCAGCAGCACCGGCAGGAGGTAGCCGGCCAGACCCTGCATGCCGATGTGCAGGACGACCTTGAGCGACGCCTTCTGGGTGAGCAGGATCTCCGCCCCGCCCAGGACGAGCAGCAGCCCGCCCCAGAACGGCCGGGCGGCCCGCCAGCGCCGGAAGGCGGACCCCTGGCCCGAAGAGCCTGTCCGCCCCGACATCAGCAGCCCTTGCTGTTGAAGCCGAGCTTCAGACCCGGGAGCTTGAACACCCCGGCCGTCGTCGCGTAGTTGGTCTGCCGCAGGTTGGCGATGCGCACGGTGTCGGCCTGCTGGCTGAAGACGCCGATCGGGCCCTTCACGCCGGCCTTGGTGAGCGTGCTGGCGTCGTTGCCGATCTCGATGTTGTTGAACGCCGCGTCACCGGACAGCTCGGTGGAGTCCGTGGTCAGGTCGCTCGCGGACACCTTCTCGGCCCCGCTGCCCGCGGTGATCAGCAGGTTGGTGCCGCCGAGGTCGACGCTCTGGCAGAGCTTGGTCAGGGTGGCGTTCTTGATCGCGGACGTGATGACCAGTACCTGGCCGCCGGTGTCACCCGCGTTCGGGCTGCCCTCCGCCATGTGGTCGAGGCCGCCGAACTGCTCGAAGCCGGTGCCGTTGAGTTCGGTCGCGGTGACCGTGAAGGGCATGCCGGAGATGGCGAACTGCACACCCAGCGCCCCTTCGGCGGTCAGTACCGCGAGCCCCGCGGCGACCAGGGTGGCGGGCACCGCCATGATCGCGGCCCGGCGGGCCCGGACCCGTCCGCGTCTCGCGGGCTCCTCGGCCATCTCGGACACTTCGGAGGTGGAACCGCTTTCCCGGTTCTCGGCCATGTTCTGCTCCCGTGGGCATAGTCATTGCTCTTGCTTCTGCGGCACGTTGCCCTGGCGCGGACAGCGGAACTGTGGCGTAGGTCCCCTCGCAACTCCCGGTGACTGCAAGGGCTTTCTCATTACGCACCAGTAGCCGCCGAGGAAGTTACCGGTGGTTACATTCGAGGGTCAAGCAAGTTGTGCGAAAAGAGTGTTGATTGTGTGCCGCCTGTGCCGCGGACGCTTCCCCGGTGACCACGGAGCTCCCGTCCAGCACATCAACTCCAGCGCGACACCTTGACGTTGACAGACACTCAGGCTTACAACTCTCCCTGGCTTCCCCGGATCCGTGGCGCCGGATCCAGCCGTTCTCCCGGACGCTCTGTCCAGTACGGGTACGTCACTGCCCGACCCACGGGTACGTCACGGCCCGAGCCCGACCCCCCAGGCACCCGCACGGTCGCTTCCCCCCTGAGGCCGTGCCGGGCAGCCCTTCCCGCCCGGCCCGGCCGGAGACCCTCCCCCATGGGTCTTCGGCCGGTCACCGGCCGGCTGCCGTTGCCGGTCCGTCACGTACGGAGAAGGCGTCACGGGCCGGCAGCGGCACACCCTCACGCGGATCATCCGCACCCCACCCCAGAAACGAGGCACACCCGCATGCGCAAGCGTTCCCTCATCGCCCTCGCCGGTACCGTCGCGGCCCTCTCGCTCACCGCCGTCTCTCCCGCGTCGGCGGCCGACAACAACGTCCTGACCACCGGCAGCCTCGGCGGAACGGCCGTGGCGGTCGGCGAGACCCTCACCGCGTCCCTGGCCACCGGCACCACCGCGACGCTCTACTCCAGCGCCACCGGGACCAGCGGCATCACCTGCTCGTCCTCGCAGTTCACCGCCGGCGTCACCGACAACCCGGCCGCGCCCGGCACGGCCACCGAATCGCTCACCGGGCAGACCTTCGGCAACTGCACCTCGAACAACGTCGGTGTCCTCGGCGTCACCAGCATCACGGTCAACAACCTGCCGTACACCACCGCCGTCGCCTCCGACGGCACCGTCACGGTGACCCCGCCGAGCGGTTCCACCATCCAGACCACCGTCGTGCTGCGCACCCTGCTGGGCAGCGTCAACTGCGTCTACCAGGCGCCGAGCCTCACCGGCACGGCGGACAACGCCGACAACAGCATCGCCTTCGCCAACCAGGCCTTCACCCGCTCCTCCGGTTCCGCGCTGTGCCCCGCCAACGGTTTCTGGACCGCGAAGTACGGCCCGGTCACCACCTCCGCCGGTGAGGCCGTCTACGTGAACTGACCGATGTGACGCGGTAGTTCAGCGTCGGCGCAGACGAAGCGCCAGGGCGGCGCCCCCGGTGAGCAACAGCACCGTGGCGGCGCCGCCCGCCAGCATGGGCGCGGACGAGCCGGAGTCCGCGCCGCCCGCGGAGGCGACCGGTGTGCCGGACGGAGCGGCACCCGCGTCGGCGTGCGTGCCGGCCCCGGCGTGTGTGCCGGCCTCTGCGCGGGTGGCCGGCGAACGGTCGGCCGTCGGTGACGGACCGGTCCGCGCGGGACTCTTCTCGACGGACGGAGTGGGGGAGGGGCTGGTACTCGCCCGCTGCCCGCTCCCGCCCTCGCCGCCGGTGCCACCCGCACGCTTCGCCGCCGGGAACACCACGTCCGAGCACGAGTAATAGGTGTCCGGCGTGCTGCTGTTCTGCCAGATCGTGTACAGCACCTGCCGTCCCGTACGGTCGGACGGCAGCGTCGCCCTGATCCGGTACGCGCCGTCGGTGAGCGCCGGGTCCGTCACCTCGGCGAAGGGCTTCTCCGGCAGGTCGGACCAGGTCAGCGGTCGCGTCGGGTCGTAGCCCGGCCTGGTGAGGAAGAGCTTGAACGTGCCGGTGTGCGGGATCGTGGAGACGTACCGCATGGTCAGCGTCCCGCCCGGGTCCAGCGTGGTCGACGGCCAGTCGGAGCGGGGCAGGTCGAGCCCCTTGTAGGCGGGCAGCCCACCGCTGCACAGCTCGCCGTCCGGGATCCTCTGCCGGTCCCGGCCGTTCACGTTCGCGACGCGCAGGTTGTCCCAGGCCGTGAAGGGCGCCCCGTTCGCGGCGACGGCCGCCCGGCACGCGGTGGAGCCGGACGCGTCGCCGCCGTCGGGTGAGCAGGCGAAGACCCGGCTGACCGGATCCGTCGGCGCGCCGTGCGCCTGGGCGGGTGCCGCCGCCCACAGGCCCAGCAGCAGGGGGCTCGCGGCGGCCGTCACCAGGGCGGCGGTGCGGTGTGCGGTCATCCGGGACATCCGGGACGTCTCCTCGGGTGGCACGGGAACGGTCCGCTTCCCGTGCTGGGCGGTGTGCTCCCCTGAAGTACGGGAAGCAGGCCCGGCGCGTTCACGGGGCCCCAAGCCGGAGCGAACTTGACCAATACCGGTCAAGTGCGCTGCGTAGAGGGTGGGTTTCCGGTCGGATCGAGGGTTTCCCCTGTATCCCGATGACCATCTCTTTGCCTATCGTTCGTGCACAGCTGACCCACCGGTAACCCCGAACGGGTCGCACCGCGTTCGGCCGGCCATCGCGCGCTCCTCGATGCACCCCCCGCCGCTTCATCGACGAAGCGAATCGATCGCCACTCCGCGCTGCCCGGAGTGCGGCCACGAAAGGCACCCCCTTGCGCACCCCTGACTCCCCGAGACGGAAGCTGATATCCGTCGCCGCGGTCTCCGCCGCTCTGCTCACGGCCGCCACCACCACGGTCGCCGTGGCCCAGGAGCCCGCCTCCGAGGCCGCCGCCGTCCCGGCCGCCCTCGCCCAGTCCGCACCCGGCACCCCGGCCGAGCGCCTCATCGTCGGCTACAAGTCCGGCGCCGCCGAGGCGAAGTCCAACAAGGCCGCCGAGGCCGACGCCGCCGCCAAGGGCAAGGAGGCCGGCGAGGACGTCGACTTCCAGCGCCGCCTGGGCACCGGTGCCGCCCTCGTCGACCTGGGCGAGCGGCTCAGCACCGCCGACGTCGCCGACGTCGTCGCCGAGTTCAAGGCCGACCCGCAGGTCTCCTACGTCGTCCCGGACCGCCTGAACACACCGCAGGCCGACCCGAACGACACCGAGTACGCCAAGCAGTGGGACCTCTTCGAGTCCACCGCCGGCATGAACGTGCCCGGCGCCTGGAACACCACCACCGGCACCGGCGTCACCGTCGCCGTCATCGACACCGGCTACGTCGCCCACAGCGACCTCGCCGCGAACATCGTCGGCGGCTACGACTTCATCGCCGACACCGCGGTCTCCGTCGACGGCAACGGCCGCGACAGCAACCCCGCCGACCCGGGCGACTGGTACAACGCCAACGAGTGCGCCGCCGGTGTCCCGGCCTCCACCTCCTCCTGGCACGGCACCCACGTGGCCGGCACCATCGCCGCCGTCACCAACAACGGCAAGGGCATCGCGGGCATCGCCCACGGCGCGAAGATCTCCCCGGTGCGCGTGCTCGGCAAGTGCGGCGGCTACGACTCCGACATCATCGACGCCATCACCTGGTCGTCCGGCGGCACCGTCTCCGGCGTGCCCGCCAACACCAACGTCGCCAAGGTCATCAACATGAGCCTGGGCGGCGACGGGGCCTGCACCTCCGCCACCCAGAGCGCGATCAACGCGGCCGTGAACCGCGGCACCACGATCGTCGTGGCCGCGGGCAACGACAACGACAACGTGTCGGCCCACTCGCCCGGCAACTGCAACAACATCATCTCGGTCGCCGCCACCAACCGCACCGGTGCCAAGGCCTCCTACTCCAACTACGGCTCCCTCGTGGACATCTCGGCGCCCGGCGGCCAGACCAGCACCGGCACCGCCAACGGCATCCTGTCCACGCTCAACTCCGGCACCAAGACGCCGACTTCTGAGTCGTACGCCTACTACCAGGGCACCAGCATGGCCACCCCGCACATCGCCGGCCTGGTCGCGCTGGTGAAGTCGGCCAACTCCGCGCTGACCCCGGCCCAGATCGAGACCGCCATCAAGAACAACGCCCGTGCCCTGCCGGGCGCCTGCTCCGGCGGCTGCGGCGCGGGTCTGGCGGACGCCGCCAAGACGGTGGCCGCGGTCAAGGGCGGTACGACCACGGGGACGACCTTCTCCAGCGGCACCGCGGTCGCCGTCCCGGACGCCGGCTCGGCCGTCGAGTCCTCGATCGCCGTCAGCGGCCGCACCGGCAACGCCCCCGCCGCCCTCCAGGTCGGCGTCGACATCACCCACACCTTCCGCGGTGACCTGGTCGTCGACCTGGTCGCCCCGGACGGCACGGCCTACCGCCTGAAGGCCGCGAGCACCTCGGACTCCGCGGACAACGTCTCCACCACCTACACCGTGGACGCCTCCGCCGAGACCGCCAACGGCACCTGGAAGCTGCGCGTCCAGGACACCGCCGCGCAGGACACGGGCACGCTCAACAGCTGGAAGCTGACCTTCTGAGGCGCAGCCCGCCGTCCGTCGTCCACGGGCCGGGTACGGCGGGCGCGTCAGGTACGGAACGCGGAGAGGTGGTCGCGCGCCCAGTCGCGGTAGGGGCCGGCCGGTCGGCCGAGCAGCTCGGCGACCGTCGGATCCACGTCCGCCTTCGCCCCCTGCCGTCCGCGGTCGGCGCTCTCCATCAGAGCGTGCGCCAGGGGCTCCGGATAGCGCCCGAGCAGACCGGACAACGCCTGCTCCCGGGTCAGCTCGACGAACGTCAGCGGACGCTCCAGCAACTCCCCGAGAATCTCCGCCTGTTGTACGGCACTCAGAGCGGCGGGCCCGGTGAGCGGATACGCCCGCCCCGCGTGCGCCACCGGATCCGTCAGGACCCGTACCGCCACGTCGGCGATGTCCCGCGGATCGACGCTCGCGTTGCGCGAGGTGCCGTCGGGCGCCCGGACCACCCCTTCCGCACGGACGGAGCGGGCCCAGCCCAGGGTGTTGGACATGAAGGCGCGCGGGCGCAGAAGGGTCCAGGCCAGGCCCGACGCCCGCAGGAGCTCCTCGTTGGCGCGCTGCCACCGGGTGACCAGATCGACGGCGCCGGGGTCGGTCACCGCCTGGGCCGACAGCTTCACCACATGACCGACTCCCGCCGCCCGGGCGGCCGTCAGGAAGCTCCGGTCCTGGGCGGGGGCCAACGGGTCGGTGGTGACGAGCAGCGCGGACCGGACGCCGGCCAGCGCGGCGCGCAGACTGCCGGGGTCGTCGAAGTCCCCGCCCACCACCTCGACGCCGGGTCCCGTCGGGGCCGCGCGGCGCGGATCGCGGGTGAGCAGACGCACCGGCCCGGTGCCGGACAGCCGTTCGGTCACCAGCCGGCCGACGGTGCCGGTGGCGCCGGTCACCAGGATCACGGGACGGGGACCGCGGACAGGACGCGGAGACCGCGGTCGGCCTTGCTGTCCAGGCCGAGCAGCAGCCCCGGCACCGCGATGCTGGGCAGGATGTGCGACCACAGCACGGAGATGCGGTACGCGAGATCCGCCCGGTTGGTCAGCGCCCGCGACATCAGCTGGATGCCCGCGAAGCCCCCCACCAGCAGTTCCACCGTGTCCCGGTGGTTCACCGTGGGCAGCAGCTCGCCCTGCCGGTCGGCCTGGTCCATGAGAACCGTCAGCCGCTCCGCCCACTTCACGAACGGCCCGGTGTGGTCGACCCCGGGCGGCGTCGCCTGGTCCACCGTCAGCCGCACACTGCCCCGCAGCAGCGGGTCGGTCAGCAGCCGCTGCGCGACCACGAACGTCATGTCGATGATCTCCTGGAGCTTGCAGGCCTGCTCGGGAACCGCCCCGAACGGCACCTGCTCGTCCAGCACCGCCTGGGCCAGCGACTCCTTGGAGGGGAAGTGGAAGTACAGGGCGCCCTTGGTCACTTCGGCGCGCTCCAGCACCATGGCGATGGTGGTGGAGGTGTATCCGTGCTCGTCGAAGACCGCGCCCGCCGCTTCCAGGATCGCTCTGCGCGTCCTGATGGCGCGCTCCTGTCGTGCCATAAGAGCCCCTCCACTGCGCCGAGTTGAACCAGTCGGCGATCGTGTGCCGCAGTGACCCCGATCATAGGGCGCCGCCGACTGATCTCATTGAAAACAAACCGGTCGGCTCGTACTCTAACGCTCACCGAAGTGGGCGTTTCACCGTCCACAGGGCCTTTCGGTGAACCGTAGGGAGAGACATGCCTCAACCGCGGCAACTTGCCGAGACGCCGTCCATGACGGCGACCGTTCCCCGTCAGCTGGTTCACCGCGCGGCCGTCGCGGAGACCTTCCTCACCGGATGGACGCGGACCGCGCCCGACCGGTTCTCCGTCACCGCACAGTGGCCTCGTGCCCACGGTTTACACGTGTCGGCGGACCGTTCCGCCTACGATCCGCTGCTGGTCGTGGAGACCGTGCGGCAGAGCGGGACGCTGATAGCGCACACCGAGTACGACGTGCCGCTCGACCAGCACTTCGTGCTCCAGGAGTTCGAAGTGACCACGTTTCCGCAGTACTTGGCCGTGGGAGCGGTCCCCGCCGAGGTGAGCGTCGACGTCGCCTTCGTCGACGTGCAGTACCGGGGCCGCCGTCCGGTGGGCGCCCGCTACACGGCGGAGGTCCTGCGCGGCGGCGAACGCGTGGCGAGGGCGTCGCGCGTCACCTTCACCTGCACCGGCGAGGCCGTCTACCGCCGCCTGCGGGGCGGCCGTACGGCCGCCACCGTGTCCGCCCCGCCGCTGCCGCCCCCGTTACCGCCCGCGCTGGTCGGCCGGGCCCTGCCCACGGACGTCGTACTGGCTCGGACCGACCGTCCGGACCGCTGGCAGCTGCGAGTAGATACCGCGCATCCCGTTTTCTTCGACCACCCTCTCGACCACATACCCGGGATGCTGTTACTGGAGGCGACCCGCCAGGCCGTACGGGCGGGGACCGGGGGGACCCGCTCACCGGTGTCGTTCCACATCACCTTCCATCGGTACGCCGAACTGGACGAACCCCTCTGGTTGCAGACCTCTCGGGGTTCGGGCGGTGAGGTCGAAGTGGTGGGAACGCAAGGGGATTCGGCGGTCTTCGCGTGCATGGTCGGTACCGAGGCATGGTGAGTTATCGTGGACTGAGAGCCAGAAACAAACGGCATGACCCGTTCTTTCCCGCAGGAGTGTTCCGTCGATGCCGAGGCAGTTACGCGCCGAACAGACCCGCGCGACCATCATCACGGCCGCCGCCGATCTGTTCGACCGGCACGGCTACGAATCGACCAGCCTGAGCGACATCGTCGAACACGCCCAAGTGACCAAGGGCGCCCTGTACTTCCACTTCGCCGCCAAGGAGGACCTGGCGCACGCGATCATGGAGTTGCAGTCCCGCGCCTCGCGCCGCCTGGCGAGTGACGCGGACGCCCGGGGCCACTCCTCCCTCGAAGCGCTGGTGCGCATCACGTTCGGCATGGCGCGCCTGTCCGTGGAGGACCCGATCCCCCGGGCCGGGCTGCGCCTGGCCACCGGGGGAGTGGAGGTGCGGCCGCCGCTGCGCGACCCCTTCACCGAGTGGCTGGACATCGCCTCCCGCCGGCTCCTGGGCGCGCTCAAGGAGGCCGACCTCCACCCGGACACGGACGTCGAGGCCGCCGCCCACTCCCTGGTCTGTTTCTTCGTCGGCACCCGCGTGGTGGGCCGCTCCGTCGAACCCGTCACCCGACAGCCGCGCCGGCTGGCCGAGATGTGGCAGGTCATGATCCGGGGGCTGGTCCCGGTGCCGCGCCGGGCCCGCTATCTCACGCTGGTCACACAGTTGGAGCGGGAGACCCGGATGATGTGACGGGCGCGAGGGACACGGCGGTGAGGTGAGGCCACCGTGACGCGCACGAGGGCGAAGTGACCCGCGCCATGCGAAGTGACCCACGCGGTACGCGGTGACCCGCGCGATACGGTGAGTCGCATGCCCGACACCCCGCCCGCACCCGTGATCCTCGGCAACGAACCCGGCTCCTTCCCGCACAGCGTGCTCGCCGAACGGCACCCCGCCATCGTCCGCCAGGTCCGCGAGGCCTTCCCCTATGGCCCCGAGCAGCATCGCGCCCTGGACGCCCTGGTCGAGAGCTGCGCCAAGGGTGTGATCGAGCCGCTGCCCGCCGACGCGTCCGACGGGGACCGCTGGGCGGCCTGGGGCATGGACGAGTACGTCGGACGGTCCTGGTTCGACGTGCCGTGGCTGTGGTCGGAGAGCCACTTCTACCGCCGACTCCTCGACGCCGTCGGCTACTTCGGCCCCGGCCCCTGGCAGGGCATCGACCCCTTCCGCCCCTCCAAGCTCGCCGAACTGCACTCCCGGGAGACGGACGAGGAACTCGCCGCGCTCGACGACCTCGCGGACCGCCCGGTGGCCGAACGGACCGAGGCCCTGCTGCACGGTTCGCTGTGGGGCAACCGGGCCGACCTCGGCTTCCGGCTCTCCGACGCCGACGCCGAGGCCCGGGCGGCCGTCCCCGGCCTGGTCGCCGACGACGGCGACGCCCTCCGGCGGCTGCTCACGGACGCGGACACGCTGTGCCTGATCGCCGACAACGCGGGCCGCGAACTGATCCCGGACCTGCTCCTGATCGCCCATCTCCTCGCGCACGGCACCATCCGGCGGGCGGTCCTGCACGTCAAGCCGTACCCCTACTACGTCTCCGACGCCACCACCGCCGACGTCGTCGACGCGCTGCGCAGGCTGACGGACGCGCCGGGCGAGGCCGCCGGGTACGGGCGCCGCCTGTGGTCCGCCATGGCCGACGGCGGTCTCACGGTCCGCGCCCACCCCTTCTCCTGCGCCCCGCTGCCGTACGCCGACCTTCCCGA
Source organism: Streptomyces lincolnensis (assembly GCF_001685355.1). Classification (GTDB taxonomy): domain Bacteria; phylum Actinomycetota; class Actinomycetes; order Streptomycetales; family Streptomycetaceae; genus Streptomyces; species Streptomyces lincolnensis. The sequence goes on from NZ_CP016438.1 coordinate 7,854,809, forward strand.
CGACTTCCGCGCGGAGCTCGCCGCGGCCACCCTGACCCTCGTCAAGGGCGACCTCAACTACCGCCGCCTGGTGGGCGACCGCCGCTGGCCCCCGACCACCGCGTTCGCCGAGGTGACCGCCCACTTCCCGGGCCCGGTCGCAGCGCTGCGCACCCTGAAGTCCGACGTGATCACCGGACTCGGCGCGGACACCGAGGCCGCCCTGGTCGCCGCGGAGGGACAGCGCTGGCGCACGAGCGGCACGCACGCGCTGATCCAGGTGAGGTGACCGGCTCCAGCGGAGCACCTGGCCCCACGGGCCCCGTGGATCCCACGATTCGGCCTGTCTTGGTGTGGTGATCATGACAAGCGAGCCGTCATCATGCGCCCATGGCGTTACGTCCATGGTGTTCCGGCAAGACACGGGCGGTGGCCGTCACGGTCGCCCTGACACTGGCACTCGCGTCCTGCGGCGACGACGGTGACTCCTCGTCCCCGGGCGGCGGGCGGAAGACGGTCACCGTGGCCGCACTGCCCCTGGTCGACTCCGCGATGCTCTACATCGCCCAGGACCGGGGGCTGTTCGAGAAGGAAGGGCTGGACGTCCGGGTCCAGCAGATCCAGCAGAGCCTCCAGGCGGTGCCGGCCCTGTCCAAGGGCCAGATCGACATAGTCGCCGGCGCCAACTACGTGACCTACTTCCAGGCGCACGACCAGGGCACCCTCGACATCCGTATCGTCGCCGAGGCGATCAGGGCCGCGCCGCGCATGATGGACGTCCTGGTGCCGAAGGACTCGGACATCAAGAGCGTCGCCGACCTCGCGGGCCGCGAAGTCGCCGTCAACGTCCTGAACAACGTCCAGACGCTGACCTTCGACGAGATCCTCCGGCAGCGGGGCGCGGGCAGGCCCGTCTACCGGCAGATCCCCTTCCCGCAGATGGGCGCCGCCCTGGACAAGGGACAGGTCGACGCCGTGCACGCCGTCGAGCCCTACGACAGCGCCATCCAGGACGAGTTGGGCGCCCGCGTGCTCGTGGACGGCTCGTCGGCGCCCGTCGAGTCCATCCCCCTCAGCGGATACATCACGACACGGAAGTTCGCCGCCGACAACGCCGAGACCCTGACGGCCTTCCAGCGGGCGATCAGGGCCGCCGTGAAGATCGCCGCGGACGACCCGGCGGCCGTGCGGGACATCCTGCCGACGTACACGAAGGTGACCGCCGGCCAGGCCAAGTCGCTCGATCTGCCGGTGTTCCCGCCGGCCATGGACGGCGGGCAGATCACCCGGCTCACCGATCTCATGGAGAAGCGGAGGATGTTGAAGAAGCCGCTCGATCCGGCGACGCTGCTGGTGAAGTGAGAGGGCTTCGGTGCTACGGCGGGTGAGGGGGCGTCAGGAACTGTGGCTCGGGGTTCTCGGCGTCCTCCTCGCCTTCGGCGTGTGCGAGGCGGTCAGCCGGGCCGGGCTCGTCCGCCGCAGCTACCTCCCGCCGGCCTCCGAAGTGCTCACCCGTGCCGTGGAGTTGGCGGGCGACCAGGTCTTCCTCGACGGGATCCTCGCCACCCTGCGCGCCTGGGCCCTGGGCCTCGGACTCGCCTGCGCCGTCGCCGTACCGCTCGGACTGCTACTGGGCAGTGTGCCCGTCGTCGACGCCGCCACCCGCGCGATCGTGGAGTTCCTGCGGCCGCTGCCCTCCGTCGCGCTGATCCCGCTGGTGTCCCTGCTGCTCGGCTCCGGCACCGAGACCAAGGTCGCGCTGATCACCTACGCCTGTGTGTGGCCGATCCTCTTCAACACCGTCTACGGCCTCGGCGAGACCGATCCGCTGGCCAAGGACACCCTGCGCGCCTTCGGCTTCGGACGCCTCGCGGTGCTCCTGCGGGTGGAACTGCCCGGCACGGCCCCCTTCATCGCCGCCGGCATCCGGATCTCGGCGGCCGTCGCGCTCGTCCTGGCCGTGGCCACCGAGATCCTCGCCGGTTTCGGCGAGGGCCTCGGCATCTTCATCGCCCAGGCGGGCCTGGCCACGGACGGCAACCGGGACGTCCTCGCCGGCGTGGTCTGGGCGGGCACGCTCGGCCTGGTCATCAACGGCGTGCTGGTGGGCGCGGAACGCCGGCTCTTCCCCTGGACACCGGAACAGCGGGCCGCCGCCGAGCAGGGGGCGCGGGGGTGAGCGGGGAGACGGGCACACCCTCCGGCCGTCCCGGAACCGCCCCGCCCCGCAGCGACCGCACCAAGGGCGCCGCACCGGGTCCGCGCGGGGACCGCCCCGGCACCACCGTCCACCATGCCCTCCTGCGCTGGTCGGTGCTCGTCCTCGCCGTCGGTGTCTGGGAGGCGGTCACCCGCGCCCACGGCAGCGTCTACTTCCCGCCACCCGGCCGTATCGCGCGCCACGCGCACGACCTGTGGTTCTCCGGGCCCGTCCGGCACGCCTTCCTCACCCCGGCCGCCGTGGACGACATCCTGCCCAGCCTCGGCCGGATGGCCGCCGGCTTCGCCCTCGCCGCCGTCGCCGGGATCGCCCTCGGCCTGGCGGTCGGCCGCTCGCGCCGGGCGTACGCGCTGTGCAACCCCGTCCTCCAGTTCGCCCGGGCCGTCCCGCCACCCGCCCTGGTCCCCGTCTTCGTGGTGATCTTCTCCTTCGGTACGCCCATGCAGATCGCGTCGATCGTCTTCAGCGCCGTCTGGCCGGTGCTGATCAACACCGCCGCCGGCGTCCGCAACACCGACCCGCTGCGGCTCGACGTCGCGGCCGTGCTGCGTCTGAACACCGTCGAACGCCTGTGGTTCGTGGTCCTGCCCTCCGCGCTGCCCCGGATCTTCGCGGGACTGCGCCTGAGTCTTTCGCTCTCCCTCATCCTCATGGTGTTCTCGGAACTGCTGCCGGGCACCGAGAACGGCATCGGCTTCACGCTCACCGACGCCCAGACCCGCTCCGACCTGCTGACCGTGTGGGCGGCGCTGGTCCTGCTCGGCGCCCTCGGACACCTCCTCAACACCGGCCTGCTGGTCGTCGAGAAACGGCTGATCGGCAGGGGGAAGGCCCCATGAGCACCATGAGCACGGCGGGACGGACCACGCACCACATGCTCCAACTCTCCGCGGTGGGCCAGCACTACGGCGACCACCACGTCCTGCACGACCTCACCCTGACCGTGCCCGCCGGCCAACTCCTGTGCGTGGTCGGCCCGTCGGGCTGCGGCAAGTCCACACTCCTGCGCACGATCGCCGGCCTGCTCCCCACCCGGGAGGGCACCATCGAGATCGCCGGCACCCCGGTCACGGGCGTCCCCGACCGGCTCGCCGTCGTCTTCCAGGACTACGGCCGCTCGCTGCTGCCGTGGCTGACGGTCCGCGACAACGTCGCCCTCCCCCTGCGCCGCCAGGGCCTCGGCCGGGCCGAACGCCGGGCCGAGGCGGACCGCATCCTGGAGCGCGTGGGCCTGTCCGGCACCGCACGGCGCCACCCCTGGCAGCTCTCCGGCGGCATGCAGCAACGCGTCGCCATCGCCCGCGCCCTGGTCTGCCGCCCCACCCTCCTCCTCATGGACGAACCCTTCGGCTCCCTCGACGCCCAGACCCGCGAGGACCTGGAGGACCTCCTCCTGGAGGTCCACCACACCGACGACACGACCATCGTCTTCGTCACCCACGACATCGACGAGAGCGTCTACGTCGGCGACCGCGTCGTGGCCCTCTCCTCGGCCCCCGCGGCCCGGATCGTCCTCGACCTGCCCGTCGACCTCCCCGGCACCCGCGACCAGATCGCCACGAGAGGACTGCCCGAGTTCGTGGCGCTGCGGGCGCGGGTGGGCCGGGCGGTACGCGGTCAGACCACCTGAACGTCCTGCCACACCAGGCGGTGGTCCGAGGTCGGCACCGTCGTGCCGTTGCCCACCAGGCGGTACAGCGGATCGTCGGACGTGGGCCAGAAGACGCCGTTCGCGCCCGGTACCAGCCCCCGCGAGGGGATGACGTGGTCGACGCGCAGATTCCCGGGCGCGCTGTCACCGAAGTCGGCCGTGTCGTAGGCCGGGTTTCCCCGGTGCGCGGCGTTCGCCCCGCCCTGCACCCGCGCCGCCTCCACACCGCCCGCGCTGGACGGCGGAGTTCGCGGCAACCGCACCGCCGGGTGGTCCAGCAGCTGCCGTACGGCGTGGTCGTAGCTGTCACCGTCGAACGGGTCGGCGTTCAGGTCGCCCGCCAGCACGAACCGCGCGCCCGGCCGCAGACCGCCGCGGACGCCCCGGTCGTCGTACAGATAGGCGCCGCGCCGCCGCCCGCCGATGTAGTCCGCCCACAGCCGGATCTCGTCGTGGTTGCGCCGGCCGTTGCGGTCCTCGGGGCCGTCGAAGGTGGGCGGGGTCGGGTGCGAGACGAGGAAGTGGACCGTGTCGCGGGCCGTGTGGCCGACGCGCACGGGCACGTCCCAGTGGCTCTTGGAGGACAGCCGCAGGATCGCCCGGGCCTCGGCGCTGTAGTAGCCCTCCGGCATCACGTTGTCCGGCATGTCCTTCCACAGGAAACGCTGGAAGGTGCGCACCGCGCGGATGTCGATCGGGTACTTGGAGAGCACGAGCATGCCGTACTGCCCCGGGAAGAAGCCGTACCCGAAGGCGTCTTGGCCGTAGGCGTCCGAACCCGGCGTCGTCACCGCGCCGTTGCGCCCGTCGAGGTCCACCCCGGAGGCGACGCCGGTGTTCACCGGAGCGGTGAAGCGGTACGGGAAACGGATCGGCAGGGCGCCGCGCTGCCCGACGGCCAGGTAGTTGCGCTGGAACAGGGCCGCCGCGGTGCCCCGGTCGTCGTGGTCGAACTCGTTGACCAGCAGCACGTCCGGGTCGACGCGCTGGATGGTCTCGGCGGCATTGCGCGCCTGCGCGTTGTCCGGGGTGGACAGGTCGCTGACGAGGGCCCCCTGGGTGCCGCGGTTCAAGGAGGCGTTGAACGTGGCGAAACGCACCGTGCGGCGGCCCGTCGCCGACGCGGACAGTGCGGCGGCGGGCAGCGCCGAGGCGCCGGTCAGGGCCGCGCCGGCGAACGCGGCGAGCGTGGCACGGCGCGACAGCGGTCTGGAGAGATGGTCCGTCGGACGCGAGGTGTGGCTCATCGGAACTCCCGCTCGGGAAAGGGCTCGTGAACTCCCGTAGTCTGCGCGCGTAGAGATGAACGCCACAAGGCCCGTCGAGAACTCCCGGATTCACGTCCGATTCACACGATGGTGTGATCATGTCTCCGCCTCCGGATGCCGTTCCGGAGCCCTGGGTAGGGCCCCGGCCATGACGCAGCAGCCCTTCGAACTCCCGCACTTCTACATGCCGTACCCCGCGCGGCTCAACCCCCATGTCGACGAGGCGCGCGCCCATTCGACCGCGTGGGCGCGCGAGATGGGCATGCTGGAGGGATCCGGCGTCTGGGAGCAGTCCGACCTCGACGCGCACGACTACGGCCTGCTCTGCGCCTACACCCACCCCGACTGCGACGGCCCCGCCCTCTCCCTGATCACCGACTGGTACGTGTGGGTCTTCTTCTTCGACGACCACTTCCTGGAGATGTTCAAGCGCACCCAGGACCGCGCAGGCGGCAAGGCCTATCTGGACCGGCTGCCGCTGTTCATGCCCATGGACCTGTCGACGCCGATGCCCGAGCCGCAGAACCCGGTCGAGGCGGGCCTGGCCGACCTGTGGTCGCGCACCGTGCCGGCCATGTCCGCCGACTGGCGCCGCCGCTTCGCCGTCGCCACCGAGCACCTGCTCAACGAGTCCCTGTGGGAGCTCTCCAACATCAACGAGGGACGGATCGCCAACCCCGTCGAGTACATCGAGATGCGCCGCAAGGTGGGCGGCGCCCCCTGGTCCGCCGGACTCGTGGAGTACGCGACCGCCGAGGTCCCCACCGCCGTCGCCGGGACCCGGCCGTTGCGGGTGCTGATGGAGACCTTCTCCGACGCCGTCCACCTGCGCAACGACCTCTTCTCCTACCAGCGCGAGGTCGAGGACGAGGGCGAGAACAGCAACGGCGTGCTCGTCCTGGAGACCTTCTTCGGCTGCACCACCCAGGAGGCCGCCGACAGCGTCAACGACGTCCTCACCTCACGCCTGCACCAGTTCGAGCACACCGCCCTCACCGAGGTGCCCGCCCTGGCCCTGGAGAAGGGGCTCACCCCGCCCGAGGTCGCCGCCGTCGCCGCGTACACGCAAGGGTTGCAGGACTGGCAGTCCGGCGGCCACGAGTGGCACATGAAGTCGAGCCGGTACATGAACGCGCGCGCCCGCTCCACCCGGCCCTGGCAGGGCCTCACCGGCCCCGGCACCTCCGCCGCCGACGTCGGCGCCCTGCTCGCCTCCGCCGGCGCCGAACGGCTGCGCGCCTACACGCACGTGCCGTACCAGAAGGTCGGCCCCTCCCTGCTGCCCGACTTCTACATGCCCTTCCAGGTCGAGCTCAGCCCGCACCTGGACGGCGCCCGCACCCGCCTCTTGGAGTGGACGCACCGCGTGGGCATGCTTCAGGAGGGCGTCTGGGACGAGGACAAACTCGCCGCCTACGACCTTCCGCTGTGCTCGGCCGGCCTCGACCCGGACGCCACCCCCGAGGCCCTGGACCTCAGTTCGCGCTGGCTCGCCTGGGGCACGTACGGCGACGACTACTACCCCCTCGTCTTCGGCCACCGCCGCGACCTGGCCGCCGCCCGCCTCACCACCGACCGCCTCGCGGCCTGCATGCCCGTGGACGGCGAGGAGACCCTCGTCCCCCTCAACGGCATGGAGCGCGGACTCATCGACCTGTGGGCCCTCACCACGGCGGCGATGACCCCCGACCAGCGGCAGACCCTGAAGGACGCGGTCAACGTGATGACCGAGAGCTGGGTGTGGGAGCTGTCCAACCAGCTCCAGAACCGCATCCCCGACCCCGTCGACTACCTGGAGATGCGCCGCGCCACCTTCGGCTCCGACCTCACCCTGAGCCTGTGCCGCATGGGCCACGGCCCCGCCGTCCCGCCGGAGGTCTACCGCAGCGGCCCCGTGCGCTCCCTGGAGAACGCCGCCGTCGACTACGCGTGCCTGCTCAACGACGTCTTCTCCTACCAGAAGGAGATCGAGTACGAGGGCGAGATCCACAACGCGATCCTCGTCGTACAGAACTTCTTCGGCATCGACTACCCGACCGCCCTCGGTGTCGTCCACGACCTGATGACCCAGCGGATGCGGCAGTTCGAGCACGTCGTCGCACACGAACTGCCCATCGTGTACGACGACTTCGACCTGTCCGAGGAAGCCCGCGCCATCATGCGCGACTACGTCGACGACCTGCGCAACTGGCTCTCCGGCATCCTCAACTGGCACCGCGAGGTCGACCGCTACAAGGCCGACTGGCTGGCCGGGCGCACCCATGGGTTCCTGCCGGACCGGGCGCCCGCCGTGCCCTGACCGGCGTGCTCCACCGCCGCTCGCGCCAGCGCCCGCACGATCGGGTGCGGGCGTGAGCCATCGCCGGACAGCTCCGGCTGGAAGAGGGAGGCCAGGAAGAAGGGATGGCCGGGGAGTTCGGCGATGCGGACCCGGCCGTCCTCGTCGTGGCCGGAGAAGCGGAGTCCGTGGGCGCGCAGCGTGTCGAGGTGGCGGGAGGGACCGTAGGCGCAGAAGTAGCGTTCGACCGTGCGCTCGGAGCCGATGACGGACTGGGCGAGCGAGCCCGGTTCGATCAGGACGACGCTCTCGTGGCCGACCAGTGAACAGGCCAGCGGTTCGATGAGCGGGTCCTCGGCGCCGGGGTCGTTCTCGGCGTGCGCCACGCGCGTGAGCCCGCACACATGGCGGGCGTACTCCAGCAGCGCGTGCTGGAACCCGCCGCACGTGCCCAGGAACGGGATGCCCGCCACGCGCGCGGTGCGGATCGCGGCGAGTACCCCGGCCTCGCTGCGGTACGGGCTGCCCGGCAGCACCCACACCGCGTCGAATCCCCGTACCGCGTCCTCGTCCCCGGCCTCCTCGGACGGGATCCAGTACGCGTCGAGGACGAGCCGGTCCCGTTCGGCGAGGGCGTCGAGCAGGAGCGGGACACGGATGTGGGAGGCGACCTCGGGGGAGCGGTCGCCCACCAGGGCGAGCCGGGCCGTACGAGCGGTCGGTGCCGCGGAGTTCGTCATGGACTCATCCTCGGCAGAGGCCCCGGATCGCGTCCAACGATGATTTCTGCACGTCCCATCAGCGGAACTGATGCGACCGCCGATGCGATCCTGGCGCGCATGGACCCGCACCTCCTGCGCACCTACCTCGCCGTCACCCGCCTCGCCTCCTTCTCCGAGGCCGCGCGCGCACTCGGCTACACCCAGTCGGCGGTCTCCCAGCACATCGCCGCACTCGAACAGGACCTGGGCGCGCCGCTGCTCACCCGCCGCCCCGTCGCCCCCACGGCGGCCGGTGAGCGGCTCCTCGAACACGCGGGTCCGCTGCTGCTGCGCCTGGACGCGGCCCGCGCGGACGTCGTACGGATGGCCGCCGCGCCCGAGCCGGGGCTGACGCTCGCCACCGCGCCCACGGCCCTCGGGCCGCGTGCCCTGGCCGCCCTCCCGGCCGTGGGGGCGACGGTACGGGTGCTGCCCCGGGACGAGATCCCGGCGGCCGTCGCCACCGGCACCGTGCAGGTGGGCCTGGTGGACGGGCTGGTCGCGCCCAGTGATCCGCTGCGCCTGCCCGACGTGGCCCCGCTCACCGCACACGGCGTGGCCGAGGAACCCGTGTGCGTCCTGCTGCCCGACGGCCATCCCCTGGCCCGGCGTGCCGGGCTGCGCCTGGGCGACCTCGCCGACGCGCGCTGGCTGGACGCGCCGGACGCCGGACTGCCGCTGGCCCGGCTCCGCGCGGCCAACGGCGGCCACGGGTTCCGCCCCGCCCTGCGCTACGAGGGCACCGACGTCCGCACCCTGACCGCCCTGTCCGCCGCCGGCCACGGCCTCACCCTGCTGCCCCGGTCGGCGGCCACCGGCGTGCCGGGCGCGGTCGCGGTGCCGGTCACCGAGCCGCGGGTCGTGCACCGGACCGAACTGGTGTACGCAGGTGCGCCCGGGGGAGCGGCGGCGGCCCTCGTGAGCGCGCTGGTCGAGGGCGTGTGAGGGGCCCTCACGTGCCATGACGCCTATGACTTCCCGCCCTTGACCACCGGTCAGTCTCACTCGTTCGTGGCTCGTGGTGCGCCGGCGCACCGGGTAGAGCATCAGCCGGGATCGATCCACATCCGCCGGAAGCGATCCGCACCAGCCGGAGGCGATCCATGGAACAGACCGCGTTGCGTCCCAAGCCGATGCCCGGTCAGGACCCCGGCGGCGGCACCGGGCCCGCCCCCGTCCGGCACCCGCACGCCGCCCGCCGCCGGGGCCGACGCCTGCGGACCGTGCTGTTCGCCCTGTCCGTCGGAACGGTCCTGGTCCTGTCCGGGATCGGCCTCGGCACCGTCGGCGCCACGGTGATCGGCATGAGCAGGCTCGCCGAACTCCAGCGACAGGCGGGGCAAGGAGCGCCGGGGGGAGGGGGCGTGCAGGGGAGCCCGTCGGCCGCGGCGGACTCCCGCCCTTCGGCGCAGCCCGCCGGTCCCTCGCCCGCACGCGCGCGTGCGACCCTCGGCCTGGAGATCGTGGACGCCGAGAAGGCGGGCGCGCAGGTCGTCGGCGTGCATGTCCCCGGCCCGGGCTACTCGGCGGGGCTGGTCCGGGGTGACGTACTCCTGGCGTTCGGCCGGACCCGTATCGACTCGGCGGCCGACCTCGTGCGCGCCGTGGCCGACGCCCCGCCCGGCAAGCGGATCATCCTGACGGTGCGTCACCGGAGCGGCGGTTACCAGCAGTTGGCGGCGGTGCCCGGAGTCGTCACATGACGACACGGAAGTGACTGGTCACGTGTGCGAGTCCGAGTCGAAGCGCCGCAAAACCACTGGTCCGGCTCCGGCCGGGCACGCCACGATGGGCCCATGCCGAGTACCCTCATCGCCTTCCTCGGGGCCTGCACGCTCGTCGCCGCCTCGCCCGGACCGAGCACCGTGCTGATCATCAAGCAGTCGCTGCACAGCAGACGCTCCGGCTTCCTGACCGTCCTCGGCAACGAGACCGGGGTCTTCGTCTGGGGCGTCGTCGCCGCGCTCGGCCTGACCGCACTGCTGACGGCCTCCGAGATCGCCTACGACGTGATGCGCGTCGTCGGTGCCGTCGTGCTCGTCGCCTTCGGCGTCCAGGCACTGCGCCAGGCGCGCCGCTCCAAGGGGGAGGCGGAGACGGCAGAGGGCGGCTGGGAGAGCTCCGGGAAGAGCGGCTGGTCCGCCTACCGCGCCGGGCTGCTGCTCAACCTCGCCAACCCCAAGGCGGCCGTCTTCGCCCTGTCCTTCCTGCCGCAGTTCGTCCCGCGGGGCGCACCGCACCTGCCGGCCATGGTGGGGCTCGCCGCGCTCTGGGCGGTCTACGAGGTCGGCTACTACGGCCTGTACGTGTGGTTCGTCGGCCGTCTGAAGGCCGTGCTGTCCCGCACGGGAGTACGCCGGCGCCTGGAACAGGTCTCCGGGGGCGTGCTGCTGCTCCTCGGCGTCCGCATGGCACTGGAGAGCTGACCTGTGGCCGAGCGCTCGCCCGAAACACCCGCCGACCGGCTCGCGCCACCCCCGCCGTCCGGGCAGGATGCTGCCCGTAGTCCTTTCACCCGCTCAGGGAGGCCCGGATGACCGGCAGCACGCCTGCGCCCTTCACCGCCGACGACTACCGGGCCCGTATGGAGCGCGCGGCGCGGACCGCCGCCGACGCGGGACTCGCCGGACTCCTGGTGGCACCGGGACCGGACCTGGTGTGGCTCACCGGCTACACGCCCACCGCGACCACCGAACGGCTCACCCTGCTGGTCCTCACCGCCGGCCAGGACCCCGACCCCGTCCTGGTCGTACCCACCCTGGAGGCCCCGGACGCCGCGAAGGCCACCGGCGCGCCCGCCCTCACCCTGCGCGACTGGACCGACGGCAAGGACCCCTACGCCGCCACCGCCGCCCTCCTCGACGGCGCGGGCCGCTTCGGCATCAGCGACAACACCTGGTCCATGCACCTGCTGGGCCTCCAGAAGACGCTGCCCGGCACCTCCTACGCCTCCCTCACCGAGGTCCTGCCGATGCTGCGCGCCGTCAAGGACGCCACCGAGCTGGAGCTGCTGGCGGCCGCGGGAGCGGCCGCGGACGCGACGTTCGAGGAGATCCGGAACGTCGCCTTCACCGGCCGCAGGGAGTCCGAGATCGCCGCGGAACTCGCCCGGCTGCTGCGCCGGCACGGCCACACGACGGTCGACTTCACCATCGTCGCCTCAGGGCCGAACGGCGCAAACCCGCACCACGAGGTCGGCGACCGGGTCATCCAGCCCGGCGACATGGTCGTCCTGGACTTCGGCGGCCTCAAGGACGGCTACGGCTCCGACACCTCCCGCACGGTCCACGTCGGCGAGCCCACCGAGGAGGAGCGCCGGGTCCACGCCGTCGTACGCGAGGCCCAGGAGGCCGGATTCCGTGCCGTCCGGCCCGGCGTGTCCTGCCAGGAGGTCGACCGGGCGGCCCGCGCGGTCATCGCGGATGCCGGGTACGGCGAGTACTTCATCCACCGCACCGGGCACGGCATCGGCGTCACCACCCACGAGCCGCCGTACATGGTCGAGGGCGAGGAGCGGCCCCTCGTGCCCGGCATGTGCTTCTCCGTGGAGCCGGGGATCTATCTGCCCGGCCGTTTCGGGGTACGGATCGAGGACATCGTCACCGTCACCGAGGACGGCGGCCGCCGCCTCAACGACACGTCCCGCGAGATGGTCATAGTGGACTGACCGCCCAGGAGCCCCCCTCCCCCTAGCGACTACGGCGCGACCATGACCCAGGCACCGACACCCAGCGCGGACACCGTTCGCCGACTGGTCCGTTCCCTGCTCAAGGACGGCCCGGCCGGCGCGGCCTACGCCACCGGACCCGAGGTCCGGCCCGTCACCGAGGGCGGCGGGCACGCCACCTGGTGGGTCGGCACCCGCCATGTGCTGCGCCTCGCCCCCGACCACGAAGCCACCGTCCGGCAGCGCCGTGAGCTGCGTCTGCGCGACCTGGTGCGACCGCATCTGCCGGTCGCGGTGCCGACCGGCGTCGCACACGGCGAATGGGCGCCCGGACTGGCCTACACGCTGGACACCAGGGTGCCCGGCGGCTCGGGGGAGGAGCACGACGTGTCCGCCGTCGGTGAGGCCGACCTCGCCGGGCTGCTCACGGGGCTGCGCGAGGTGCCGGTCCGGCAGGCCGAGGCGCTGGGGGTGCCGCGGACCGCTCCGCGCTCCCTGGAGGCGCTGCGCCGGGAGGCCGGGCGGGCCGCCGAACGCCTCGCCCCCGCCGACGAGTTCGACCCCCTGCGCCTGAAGCAGCTGGCGCAGTCCGCCGCCGTCCAGCTCGCCGCGCAGGCCGGTGGAGCGGTGCTCGTCCACCACGACCTCACGGGTGAGCGCCTCGTCGTCAGCGGTGACGGCCGGGTGCGGGGCGTCCTCGGCTGGAGCCACGCGGTCGTCGGTGATCCCGCCGAGGACATCGCCGGCCTCGCCGTCGCCGTCGGCTCCCCGGCCGCCGTCCGCGCCGCCACCCTCGCCGGCTACGGCGCCCGCCCCTGCCTGCGCGGCCTGTGGCTCGCCCGCTGCGACACCGTCATCCGCCTCGCCGCCCGCCTCGAAGGCCGCGACGACAGCCCCCTGCCCCTCCTGCGCACCCGGCTCCGACGCGCCTGGGAGGCGATCCTGCTGGAACGCGTCACGGAACTGCGGGACGAGGAGACGGACGACGCGGAGCTGTAGAGGGGCGAGTGCTGTAGAAGGGCTGGGGCTGTGGCGGCGCCGCCCGGTCACGTCTGGAGCAGCACCACGGCCGACTCCCCGGGTACGTGCAGCACGCCGGCGGCGCCCGGCGCCTCGACGGGCTCCCAGGCGGCCAGGACGAGTGCCTCGCGCGGTCCCAGCGGGATCGTGGCCGTCTCCTTGGCGAGGTTCACGGCGACCCGGACGTCGCCGCGGCGGAAGGCGAGCCAGCGCTCGCGCTCGTCGTGGGCGACCTTGGTGTCGGCGAGGTCGGGGTCGGTGAGGTCCGCCTGCTCGCGGCGCAGGGCGAGGAGCCGGCGGTACCAGGCCAGCACGCGCGCGTGCGGTTCCCGTTCGGGCTCGGACCAGTCGAGGCAGGAACGCTCACGGGTCGCCGGGTCCTGCGGGTCGGGGATGTCCTCCTCGGCCCAGCCGTGCGCCGCGAACTCCCGACGCCTGCCGCGTCGTACCGCCTCGGCGAGCTCGGGATCGGTGTGGTCGGTGAAGAACTGCCAGGGCGTGCCCGCCGCCCACTCCTCGCCCATGAACAGCATCGGGGTGAACGGCGCGGTCAGCATCAGCGTCGCCGCGCAGGCCAGCAGCCCGGGGGAGAGGGTGGCCGACAGACGATCGCCCTGGGCGCGGTTGCCGATCTGGTCGTGGGTCTGCGTGTAGCCGAGGAGCCGGTGCCCCGCCACCCGCGACCGGTCCAGCGGCCGCCCGTGGGAGCGCCCCCGGAAGCTGGAGTACGTCCCGTCGTGGAAGTAGCCGCCGGAGAGCGTCTTGGCGAGCGCCGCGAACGGGGCGCGCGCGAAGTCGGCGTAGTAGCCCTGGGATTCCCCGGTCAGGGCCGTGTGCAGGGTGTGGTGGAAGTCGTCGTTCCACTGCGCGTGCAGGCCGAGACCGCCCTCCGCGCGCGAGGTGATCAGCCGCGGGTCGTTCAGGTCGGACTCGGCGACCAGGAACAGCGGCCTGCCCTGGTCGGCGGCGAGGGCGTCCACCGCCGTGGACAGCTCCTCCAGGAAGTGGCACGCGCGCGTGTCCGCCAGCGCGTGCACCGCGTCCAGGCGCAGCCCGTCGATCCGGTAGTCCCTCAGCCAGGCCAGCGCGCTGCCCAGCAGGAACGCGCGCACCTCGTCCGAGCCCGGCGCGTCCAGGTTCACCGCGGAGCCCCACGGCGTGTGGTGCGTGTCCGTGAAGTACGGCCCGAACCGCGGCAGGTAGTTCCCCGAGGGACCCAGGTGGTTGTGCACCACGTCCAGGACCACACCGAGCCCCAGCTCATGGGCGCGGTCGACGAAGCGTTTCAGTGCCTCAGGGCCGCCGTAGGGCTCGTGCACCGCCCACAGCGAGACGCCCTCGTACCCCCAGCCGTGCTTCCCGGGGAAGGGGCACAGCGGCATCAACTCGACGTGGGTGACGCCCAGTTCGGCCAGGTGCCCGAGCCGTTCGGCGGCCGCGTCCAGGGTGCCCTCGCGCGTGTACGTGCCCACGTGCAGCTCGTACAGCACCGCGCCGGGCAGCGGACGGCCGGCCCAGGGCGTACGCCATGCGTACCGGTCGTGCTCGACGACCGCGCTCAGTCCGTCCGGGCCGTCCGGCTGACGGCGCGAGCGCGGATCGGGCAGTACGGGGCCGTCGTCCAGCGCGAAGCCGTACCGCGAGCCGTCGTGCGCCTCCGCCTCGCCCCTCCACCATCCCGCGCGCTCCGGATCGCGCTCCAACGCGCGCGTGACGCCGTCGCACTGGAGCGTCACACGGTCTGACTGCGGTGCCCACACCTCGAACTGCACGGACGGTTCCCCTTCGTCTGCTCACCGTGATGTAGCCCGTCCATGGTGCTTCAAACGCGATCAATACGCGCTCGAATCCGACCCTTTGCGTCAGGTGTCGTCGGGCACGCGCACGTGGCGGGCGTTCCTGTGTTTTCTGGACACCCGGCGTTCACTGCCCGACAATCACGAACGTGACGTCGTCCTTCGAGTTCAACACGTACCCCGCGCGGCTGTCCGACGCGGAGCGCGACAAGGCGCTGAAGGTGCTCCGCGACGGCGTCGCCATGGGCCGACTGTCGCACGACACGTTCGTCCGGCGGATGGAACTGGCCCTGTCCGCCCGGCGGTCCGACGAACTCGTCGCGCTCACCGCCGACCTGCCCACCGAGAGCCGCCTGTCGCGCCTGGTGTTCGGCACCGTCGAGGCGGTCTCCGGTTTCACCGTACGGCTGCGCAGGGCCTGGCAGGCCGAGCGGCTGCCCAAGCTGCTGCTGCCCCACCCCGGCGGCGGCCACCCGCTGCGCATCGGCCGCGACCCCGCCAACGGTCTGCGCCTGACCCACGAGACGGTCTCCCGGGTGCACGCCGAACTCAGCCGCCAGGGCGGCATGTGGGTGCTGCGGGACCTCGGTTCCACCAACGGCACGACGGTGAACGGCCGTCGGGTCATCGGTGCCGCCGTGGTCCGCGAGGGTGATCAGGTCGGGTTCGGGCGGATGTGGTTCCGGCTCGCGTCCGACTGAGTCGAGCACAGCCCTGGCCTGGGCTTCACCTGCTGTGATGGGTCAAATCCCTTTGCTCTTCGTGGTGTTGACGTACCCGACAAGTCGTGACTGACTGTGCGTACACCATGTACACCAGGTGAACCGACGGCACCACATTGTGGAGGTGTGCCCTGCCGCCCCTCCTCCGCTACCCGACCGTCGACGAACTCGGCGCCAGGGCGGCCGCCCTGGTCGCCCGCCACCCCGGGAACGCCCGACTGCGCCGGGCTGGCCTGTCCCGCGCGGGCACGCCCCTGTGGCTGCTCTGCGTCGGTCACGGCAGCCGGCAGGCCCTCGTCGTCGCCGGCCCGCACGCCAACGAACCCGTGGGCGGCGCCACCGCCCTGCGGCTGGCCGAGCGGGCCCTGGCCGACCCCCGGCTCACCGAGGGCGCCGACGTCACCTGGAACCTGCTGCTCTGCCTCGACCCCGACGGCCTGCGCCGCAACGAGGGCTGGCTGCGCGGCCCCTATACCCTCGACCGCTACTTCCGGAACTTCTTCCGGCCCGGCTTCCTGGAACAGCCCGAATGGCTGCCCGACGGCGCGGCGGCGGCCGCCCTGCCGGAGACCCGCGCCCTGCTCGACCTCCACGACGAACTGCGGCCCGTCTTCCAGTGCTCCCTGCACGGCGTCGACGTCGGCGGCGGCTTCGTCGAACTCACCCGCGACCTGCCCGGCCTCGCCCGGCGCGTCGCGCGCATCGCGGCCGGCCTCGGCATCCCCCGCGAACTCGGCCCCTACGACACCCTGTACTGGCCCAACCTGGGCCCGGCCGTCTACCGCATCCCGCCGCCGAGCCGGGGCGACCTGGCCGCGGCCATAACGGAGGCCGCCGTGGAGTCCACCTGGTACCACCCCCATCGGTACGGCACCGTGACGGCCGTCGTCGAGGCGCCCATGTGGGGCGTGGCGGCGGTGGAGGACGACAGCCCGCCCGTGGACGGCTCCGGGATCCTGCGGACCGTGAGCCACGGGCTGCGCGGCGACGCCCGCCTGCTGGAGGTGCTCCTCGCGCGGATCCGGCCGTACGTCTCGGCCGTCCCGGACGCGGCCCGGCTGCTCGCCCCGGTCGAGGACTATTTACTGGTCTGCCCCGGCCTCGCCGACACCTGGGACCCCGACGTCCCCGACGGCGCCCGCCCGCTGCCGCTGCTCAGCACCGGCCACCTCGCCGCCCTGCGCATCGCCGGACGCAGGCTGGCCCTGCGCACGGCGGGGCTCCTGCACCAGCTCGTGACCCGCGCCGGCATCGACCCGGCCGGTGCGCTGCCCGAGCTGGACCGGCTGATCGACGAGTGGTGCGCCGACTACCGCGACGGCTGCGGGGCGCGCTGGATCCCGGTCGCCCGCCAGGTGGAGTACCAGTCCCGGGTGGTGCTCGCCGCGTTCGACCTCGCCGCACGGCGCGCGTCCGCTCCCTCCCGTTCGGGTGAGTCGGGCTGGGGTACCGAAGCCGCCGTGCCGATGCATCGGGAATGACCCACACCACGTACACCACCACGGCGAAAGCCGTCCGCGGCGGGCTCCTGGGCGCGGCCGCCGTCCTCCTCCTCGCCGGCGCCGCCCCGGCGCGGGCGATCCCGCAGGAGACCGCCCGCGGCGACTGGCTCTTCGTCACCGTCACCACGGGCGACGCCCGCTCCAGCGACACACGCGGCACCCTGCTGCTGTGCGACCCGCCCCAGGGCCACGGCCACGCCGCCGAGGCCTGTGCCCAGCTGACGGCGGCCCGCGGCGACATCCGCGCCATCGCGCCCCGGGACGTCCTGTGCCCGATGGTCCACGCACCGGTGACCGCCCGCGCGCGCGGACAGTGGAACGGACGGTCCGTCGACTACGCGGAGACCTTCACCAACACGTGTGTCATGGGTGCGCGGACCGGCGCCGTCTTCGCCCTCGACGGCTGACCTCTCGCCCGCCACGGCTCTCTACGCCCGGTTCCGGGCGTACAGAGCCGTCGCGACCACTGTGCGGGCCTGGTGCACGACCTGGTGCTCCAAGGGCACCCAACGGGCCTTGAAGCGGTCCGCGAAGGCGTCGCTCCAGGTCGCGACGAGGCGTTCGAGACCTGGGGCCGCCCGGTCGTCGGTCGCCCGCAGCACCCGCAGCAGCATGGCCGCGGCCCGCAGCGGCAGCCGACGGGCGAAGGCGTCGACACTGCCGATGTAGGCCTTGGAGTTGTCGGCGGGCGGGGTGTGGATCCAGTCCGCGGCCAGCCCCGGCACCAGCTCCATCCCCCAGGTCGCGGCCCGCAGCAGCGGATCGTCGAGGCCCTGGAGCCGCGGCAGCGCCTCCGCGAGCACCCGCTGCACCTCCCGTGTGTCCCGCAGCAGCCGGCCCGCGAGCCGGCTCATCGCCGCGGCCGGCGCCGGGTGCGGGGCCGGATCGTCCACCAGGTCGCCGGCCCACATCGGCACCTCGACGATCGCGGTCAGCCCGCCGTACCGATGGATGTGGTGCCAGGTACTGTGCCGGGCGTCGTCCGGCATGCTCGGGTAGGCGGCGCCCGCGCCCGGCGCGGGCATCACATGCACGCCCGGCCCCGAGGCGGGCCAGCCCGCGGCGTCCGAGGCGCCGGCCTCCACCGGGATGTTCAGCTCCGCCGCGGACTTGGCGAACGGCTCCGCGAGACCCGGGACGTCCTTCGTCAACTGCACCCAGGTGCCGCCCAGATCGGTGCCGTGCAGCGTCACCTGGAGATAGGGCCGCAGCTCGTCCATGACCCGCTTCAGCGTGAGAGTCTCGGGCGGCAGCCGGTCGGGCGGGAGCAGGGACGGCGACCACTCCGGCTGCTCCGGACCCGCGGGACGGAAGAAGCCGAGGTGGTACTCGAACAGGCTGCGCGGCGCCGGGGTGACGTGCAGACTCGCCCCGTCCGGATCGGCGCACAGCAGGAAGTGCCAGGACGTGTCCGACCGCAACCGCCC
Organism: Streptomyces lincolnensis; assembly: GCF_001685355.1. Classification (GTDB taxonomy): domain Bacteria; phylum Actinomycetota; class Actinomycetes; order Streptomycetales; family Streptomycetaceae; genus Streptomyces; species Streptomyces lincolnensis. Next base: position 7,873,101 of record NZ_CP016438.1, read on the forward strand.
CTCGCACAGCACGCGTCGGGCCACCGCGAGGGCCGTGAGGCCGCCGGTCGGCTCGTTGGAGTGGGCGCCCGCGACCACCAGGACGGCCCGCCGGGCCCGGCCTATGGACAGCAGATGCAGAGGCCGTCCGGCCCGCGACTCGCCCACCTGGCGCAAGCTGCACACACCAGGCCGATACGCGGCCAACGCTCCTGCGGTCGCGGTCAGTTCGGTCACCGTGGGGTAGCGCAGCTCCGGCAGGAGACTCACCCCCGACACATCCGCCCGGCTTCGCATCCGCAGTACCCCACGGCCTGGTTTACGTGTCAAGGACCTCATGGGGGAGGCTCCAGGGGGCGCCAAGATGCATTTCCCGGCAGCAGGTAGAACCGTTGGTGTTGGCGGGTACGAGCAGCCGGAACGCGCGCGAGCGTGAGCCGTCACGACGGACGGGGTCACTCCGGCTCCGCGCCGTCCACGCGCTCCAGCAACGCGACCGGCAGCCGCTCGAAAAGCTCCTCCACGCGCGCGTGCCCCGTGAACTCCCGTCCCGCGGACAGCACATCGGCCCACCGCCCGGGCGGCAGCGGCAGCACGGTCTCGCGCCAGCCGCCCGCCTGCGCCAGCCGCAGCGACAGCCGCGTCACGGCCGTGACCACCTCGCCCGAGCGTGCGAAGGCGGCACAGTGGGCCGCCGCCGGACCCTCGGCGGTCAACGGCGCGTACGTCGCCGCGTCGCCGAAGACCTCGGGCCGCCGGGCGCGCAGCCGCAGCGCCGCCCGGGTCACCTCGCCCTTGGTGCCGGGGTCCTCCGGCGGGAACCGCACCGGCCGCCGGTTGTCCGGGTCCACCAGCGCCCGGTACTCGGCCTCCGTGCCCTGGTAGACGTCCGGCACGCCCGGCATCGTCAGGTGGACCAGGGCGGTGCCGAGCACGTTGGCCCGGACGGACGGCTCCAGCCTGCTGCGCAGAGCGGTCACGTGCTCGCCGGGCGCCCCGCACGGACCCGCCGCCACGAATGCCGCCACCGCCTCCTCGTAGGCGGGCTCCTGCTCCGTCCAGCTCGTGTACAGCCCGGCCTCCCGCACATGCTTCAGCAGTGCCCCCCGGACGCGGTCCGCGGACGCCGGGCCGAGCCCGAACACCGTCTGCCAGGCCGCCCACGCCAGTTGCGCGTCCGGCACCCCGTCGCCGGTGCGCGTCACCTCGGCCAGCGCGTCGGCCCACTGCTCCGGGCACTCGGTGAGCACCGCGAGGGCCGCCCGCACGTCGGCACTGCGCTTGGTGTCGTGCGTCGACACGACGGTCCCGGACAGCGGCCAGTCGCGCTGCACGCGCGCGCAGTAGGCGTGGAAGTCCGCCACGGACACCGCCGGACCGCCCGGGTTCCCGCCCACCTCGGTGGCCGACAGCAGCGGCACATGACGGTAGAACGCCGTGTCCTCCACCGACTTGGCGCGCAGCGCCGACGCCGTCTGCGCGAACCGTGCCCGGAACTCCACGTGGTCCGGTCCGTCGCCGTACCGCCCGAGCACCAGGTCACGGACGACGTCGACGGCCCCCGCCTCCTCCGGGACGACGAACGCCGACCGGGCCTCGGCCGCCGCCGCCTCGGTGACGACCAGCGCCGGATCGCCGGAGGCGTACGGCCGGTACACCTCCAGCCGCACGAGAAGCTCCTGGAGCGCGGTGCGCAGCGCCCAGGGCGCCCGGTCGCGCAGCGCGGGCTCCGGCGCCAGGGCGCACAGGCGGCTCGTCACCCGGGTCAGCCGCTCCACCTCAGTGGCCAGCTCATGGGTGATCACCTTGTACGCCGCCCGCCGTACCGTCGCCTCCCAGTCGCCGCCCCGGTCCGTCTGCGGGGCCGCGAACCGCCGGTACTGGCCGAGCAGTTCGCCGAAGCCCGCCGGATCCGTGAAGAGGCCGTCCACGTGCCGCAGGGCGTCGTAGCCGGTGGTGCCGGCCACCGGCCAGGACGCCGGCAGCCGCTCCCCGTCGGCGAGGATCTTCTCCACGACCGTCCAGCGGCCCCCGGTCGCCTCGTGCAGCCGCCGCAGATAGGCGTCCGGATCGGCGAGCCCGTCGGGATGGTCGACGCGCAGTCCGTCGACCACGCCCTCGTGCAGCAGCCGCAGGATCGTGGCGTGGGTCGCCTCGAACACCTCCGGGTCCTCGACGCGCAGCCCGATGAGCTCCGAGATGCTGAAGAAACGCCGGTAGTTGAGTTCCGTACGGGCCAGCCGCCACCACACCGGGCGGTACCACTGCGCGTCCAGCAGCTGGGGCAGCGGCAGCTTCTCGGTGCCCTCGCGCAACGGGAAGGCATGGTCGTAGTAGCGCAGCAGGTTCCCGTCGACCTCCAGCCGGTCGATCTCAGTGCCGAGCGGTGCGCCGAGCACCGGCAGGAGCAGCTGGCCGCCCTGTGCCTCCCAGTCGATGTCGAACCAGCGCGCGCAGGGCGACGTGGGGCCCTCGCGCAGGACCTCCCACAGGGCGTGGTTGTGGCGCGGGGCCATGGCCATGTGGTTCGGCACGATGTCCAGCACCAGGCCGAGCCCGTGCTCCCGCGCGGTGCGCGACAGCGCCCGCAGTCCGTCCTCGCCGCCCAGTTCCTCGCGTACGCGCGCGTGGTCCACGACGTCGTAGCCGTGCGTCGAGCCCGGCACCGCCTCCAGGACGGGGGACAGGTGCACGTGCGAGACGCCGAGCGAGGCCAGGTACGGCACGACCGCCGCGGCGGCGCCGAACGGGAACTCGGGCTGCAACTGAAGCCGGTAGGTGGCCGTCGGCACCGCCGGGTCGTGTCGCTCAGGTGTCATGCAGACCTACGTACCCGCCCGGCCGCCTTTCGTGTCATCGCGGCGGCCATGTGCCGCAGCGACGTCGGGACGGACCGATGCCGTCCCGACGCTCACGTCGCGACGATCCCGTACCGTCCCGACGTCGCGGGACCCCGCCTCACACCGGCCGCTGCAACACCGTCATGCTCCGGTCCACCAGCGTCAGCCGGTCCCCGGCCTGCACCTTGGCCCCCGGGTCCGCCGGCAGCCCGTCCGGGCGGGAGGTGTCGACGACCACCTGCCACTGGCGGCCGTGGTTGACCGGCACCACGAAGTCCAGCGTCCCGGGCGAGGCGTTGAACATCAGCAGGAACGAGTCGTCGGCGACCCGCTCGCCGCGGGGACCGGGCTCGGAGATGGCGTTGCCGTTGAGGAACACGGTGAGGGCGGAGGCCCGCGCCGAGTCCCAGTCCCGCTGGGTCATCTCCGGGCCCTCGGGCGTGAACCAGGCGATGTCGGACAACTCGTCGTGGGTGCCCTCCACCGGCCGCCCGTGGAAGAAGCGCCGCCGCCGGAACACCGGATGGTCCTTGCGCAGCCACACCATCGCGCGCGTGAACGCCAGCAGTTCGGCGCCGATCCCGGCGTCCTCCTCCGGCCACCGGACCCAGGCCAGCTCGCTGTCCTGGCAGTACGCGTTGTTGTTGCCGCGCTGGGTGCGCGCGACCTCGTCGCCGTGGCTGATCATCGGCACGCCCTGGGACAGCATCAGCGTGGCGATGAAGTTCCGCATCTGCCGGGCCCGCAGCTCCAGTACGTCCGGGTCGTCGGTGTCACCCTCCACGCCGCAGTTCCAGGACCGGTTGTGGCTCTCGCCGTCCCGGTTGTCCTCGCCGTTGGCGTCGTTGTGCTTGTCGTTGTACGACACGAGGTCGTGCAGCGTGAAGCCGTCGTGGCAGGTCACGAAGTTGATGGAGGCCAGAGGGCGCCGCCCGTCGTCCTGGTACAGGTCGGAGGACCCGGTCAGCCGGGACGCGAACTCCGCGAGCGAGCGGGTGTCGCCCCGCCACAGGTCCCGCACGGTGTCGCGGTACATGCCGTTCCACTCGGTCCACAGCGGCGGGAAGTTGCCCACCTGGTAGCCGCCCTCGCCGACGTCCCACGGCTCGGCGATCAGCTTCACCTGGGAGACCACCGGATCCTGCTGCACCAGGTCGAAGAACGACGACAGCCGGTCCACCTCGTGGAACTGCCGCGCCAGCGTCGCCGCGAGATCGAAGCGGAACCCGTCGACATGCATGTCGGTCACCCAGTACCGCAGCGAGTCCATGATCAGCTGAAGGACGTGCGGGGAGCGCATGAGCAGCGAGTTCCCGGTGCCCGTGGTGTCCATGTAGTAGCGCGGATCGTCCGTCAGCCGGTAGTACTGCGGGTTGTCGAGGCCCTTGAAGGACAGCGTCGGGCCCAGGTGGTTGCCCTCGGCGGTGTGGTTGTAGACCACGTCGAGGATCACCTCTATGCCCGCCTCGTGCAGGGCCCGCACCGCCGACTTGAACTCCAGGACCTGCTGGCCGCGGTCGCCCCAGGAGGCGTACGCGTTGTGCGGGGCGAAGAAGCCGATGGTGTTGTAGCCCCAGTAGTTGTTCAGACCCATGTCCACCAGGCGGTGGTCGTTCACGAACTGGTGGACCGGCATCAACTCCAGGGTGGTGACGCCCAGTTCCACCAGGTGCTCGATGATCGCGGGATGCGCCAGGGCGGCGTAGGTCCCGCGCAGTTCCTCCGGCAGCCCCGGGTGGCTCATCGTGAGGCCCTTGACATGCGCCTCGTAGATCACCGTCTCGTGGTACCCGATGCGCGGCCGCCGGTCGTCGCCCCAGTCGAAGTACGGGTTGACCACGACCGACGTCATCATGTGCGGCGCCGAGTCCAGGTCGTTGCGCCGGTCGGGGGCGTCGAAGTGGTAGCCGTACACCTCCTCGCCCCAGCCGATGGATCCGCTGATCGCGCGCGCGTAGGGGTCGAGCAGCAGCTTCGCCGAGTTGCACCGCAGCCCGCGCTCGGGGGCGTACGGGCCGTGCGCCCGGAAGCCGTAGCGCTGGCCCGGCATCACGCCGGGGAGGTACGCGTGCCGTACGAACGCGTCGCTCTCCCGCAGTTCCACCGCCGTCTCCGAGCCGTCGTCGTGCAGCAGACACAGCTCTACTCGGTCCGCGGCCTCCGAGAAGACCGCGAAGTTGGTGCCGGCGCCGTCGTACGTGGCACCGAGTGGATACGCCTCTCCAGGCCAGACCTGCATGGATACGACTCTTTCAGGTGTCCGGCGCCGCTGGTGGCGCCTTGGCCCCGAGTGTCCCCGAAAGTGAGGGAACCACCTATGACTTACGTCCCTCTTACCGAGCGACCAGTGCATACGCCGCTCACATGAGTGACGTGTGCCGAACCAATGGGGCGAAAACGTACTCCCGGGGAAGCAGGGGGAGTAGGGGGAAGATGTGCGCGAGCTAGTGCACCGTCATCTGGGCAAGGTGGTGGCCGGTGCGGCCATAGCGGTGGCCGGGACCGCCGTGATGATCGGGATCACCCTGCCGGGCACGGCGGGGGCCGACGACACGGGGGGCACCGGCGGCGGCACCCGGGCCGCACAGCAGGCGGGACAGGGCCAGGAACAGGGGCAGGGGCCGGGCGCCGCCGTCGAGCCCGGTGTCGTCGCCCAGGCCCCGGCCGAGGGCGAGAAGGGCCAGGGCCGCGACCCGCTGACCGGCGACGAGATCACGCGGGTCGAGAAACTCGCCGTGAACCAGCAGCTGTTCACCACCAGTGAGGACGTCGAGGGCGAGCGCGGCCCCCAGCGCCTCACCGTGGACCTCGCCGAGCCCGAGGCCGACGAGGTCGACGCCGCGGACGCGCCCCGGCGCGCCGACGTCACGTTCTACGACTACCGGGACGACACCCTCGTCACCAGGACCGTCGACCTCGACAGCGGCAAGGTCGTACGGACCGACACCCAGCGCGGCGTCCAGCCGCCGCCGAGCCGGGCCGAGAACATCGAGGCGGCGAACCTCCTGCTCGCCGACCCGCTCGGCGCGGGCCTCAAGGCGGACTACAAGGACGCCACCGGCAAGGACCTCACCTCCACCGACCAGCTCCGGCTCAGCGGCGGGATCTACCGCGCCAGTGCGGGCGCCCAGCCGGCCGCGCTCGACAGCTGCGGCGAGCACCGGTGCGTGCGGCTCTTCGTGAAGGTCGACAAGGGGCCGTGGATCGACGCCCGGTCCCTGGTGGTCGACCTGAGCGCCCGCAAGGTCGTCGACCTCGGCCGCTGAACCCGCCTCCGTCCACTTTTCCACCCCGCATCTCCTGCAAGGGAGTCACTTCTTCATGCGCGTGAACAGACTCAGCCCTGCCCGCCGGCGGACGGCCGTGGGCCTCACCGTGGCCGGGCTCGCCGCCGGACTGACCACCGGCACCGCCCCGGCCGCCGCCGAACCGAAGGCCGCCCCCGCGGCGGCCGCCGCCGAGTGCAGCGCCGCCTACCGCATCGAGCAGAAGCTCGCCGGCGGCACCACCTGGCGGATGTGCTGGCGCTACGACAACAAGGCCGGACTCGTCCTGGAGAACATCTCCTACCAGCCCAAGGGCGAGACCCGGCCGATCAAGGTCCTCAACAGCGCCCGGCTCGGCCAGATCCACGTCCCCTACGACGACGGACAGCACGAGTACGACGACCTGACGGGCGAGGGCTTCGCCCAGGGCCTGATGCCCCTGGCGCCGGCCGAGTGCCCCGGCGGCACCATCAGGAGCGTCAAGGTCATGGACGCCTGGAACGAGACGAGTTCCGACGTCACCGGCCTGTGCTCCACCACCCGCTCCCGCGGCCACGCCTACCGCATGCAGACCGACCCCGAGAGCAAGGTCCACCAGGCCCAGGGCAAGGACCTGCTCGTCTACACCGTCAACCAGGTCGGCTGGTACGAGTACATCACCGAGTGGCGCTTCCAGGACGACGGCACCCTCCACATGAACGTCGGGGCGACCGGCAGCCTGTCCTGGGACGACTACGACGCCGGCGACGGACGTGGCTGGCCCATCGGCAAGGGCCGCAAGGCCGCCGCCACCAGCCACAGCCACAATGCCTTCTGGCGGCTCGACTTCGGCCTCGACGGCTCCTCCAGGAACCGCGTCGAGCAGTACGACTCGGCCGTCACCGCCCCCGCGCCCGGGCAGGAGGCACCCACCACCAAGACCACCCGCACCAAGGTCACCAAGGAACTCGCCGGCGACGCCGAGCCGTACCGCTGGTGGCGGGTGGTCAGCGCGATCGGCAGGAACAAGGACGGGCACGCGCGGTCCTACGAGATCGTCCCCGGCGCCTCCACCAAATACCCGGGCCGCAGCTACACCAAGCACGACCTCTACTTCACCCAGTACAACCGGTGCGAGCTGTTCGCCACCCACAACCCCGGTGCCTGCGGCGCCGGAGCGGGCAAGTCCGTCGACAAATGGGTCGACGGACAGGACCTCACGCACCCGGTGGCCTGGATGAACATCGGGTTCCACCACATCGCCAGGGACGAGGACCAGCAGCCCATGCCGGTCCACTGGCAGGGCTTCTCCGTCGTCCCGCGCGACGTCACCGCTATGAATCCGCTCACTCCCGCCGACCTCGCCTGGCAGAACGGGCACTGGGAGGACCGGGGTTGAGAATTGACCCTGTCCATCCGGCTGCACCGCCGACCGCTCCCGGAGTACCCTTCCTTGATCGTTGGGACGGGGATGCTCGGGGGAGCGGAAGGCGGTGCGCGGGTGGGCTCGGGAGGGCTGGAGCTGCCCCCTGGTGACGAGGGTCACGAGGGGAACTCCGCAGACGTCCCGCCCGGCGCGGTGTCCCTGGCCCGGCCGATGGACGCGGGGGCCATCGGGCCGGAGCTGGACTGGGACGCCGACGCCTGGCGCGAGGTGCGCACCCGTGCCCAGCGGGCCGGCCGGGCCTACATCTGGCTGAACCTCGTCGAACAGCGGCTGCGGTCCGTCGTGGCCGCGGTGCTGCGCCCCATCTACGAACCCGTCCACGGTGACGACTGGGTGGTCGCCGCCGCCGGACCTGCCGGCCAGGAGTGGGTCCAGCGCGCCGTCGCCGTACGCGAAGTCAGCCGCCGCAAGGGCTACTTGCTCGACCCGGCCGACGACAACGTCCTCAGCTTCCTCACCCTGCCGCAGCTGCGCGAGCTGATGGTGCAGCACTGGCCCTGCTTCGAGCCGTACTTCGACGACCGCCGGGACCTCGAACTCGCCCTGGACGAGCTGGAGGTGACCCGCAACGTCGTCTCCCGCAACCGCGCCCTGTCCGAGGCCGTCCTGGGCCAGGCCGAGCGGGCCTCGGCGCGGCTGCTGGAGACGCTCGGCACGGGCGGCGACGTGCCCTCGGCGCGCCGGCTGCCCGTCGACGCGGTCGAGGAACTCGTCGGCGACCGGTACGCGGACGTCGTCGCCGTGCACTCCGACCGGGTGCGGCTGCTGCGGCAGTTCCCCGCCGAGGACATCTTCGGCAGCGCCCGCCGCCTCGACGCGGCCGGTATCGGCCTCAACCTGCTCGTGCAGAACTTCTCCGGCCGCCGCCTGGTCCGCCTCGCCGAGTCCGGCTGCCGGGTCCGGCTGCTGTTCCTGAACCCGGCCTCCAGCGCGGTCAAACGGCGTGAGCGCGAACTCGGCCTGAAACGGGGCGAGTTGAGCCGATCCGTCGAGATGAACATCCTCCACATGCGCCGGGTGCGCTCGAAGCTGCGCGATCCCGGGGCCTTCGAGATCCAGGTCTACGACGAGACACCCCGCTTCACGGCCTACCTCGTCGACGGCGACGGCTCGGACGGCATCGCCGTGGTGCAGTCGTATCTGCGGCGCTCACGGGGGATGGAGGCACCGGTCCTGGTGCTGCGCGGCGGGAGCAGGCTGGTCAAGCCGGGCGAAGTCGACGAGAGCGGTCTCTTCCCGACGTATCGCGAGGAGTTCGAGCTGGCTTGGGCGGATTCGCGCCCGGTGTCCTGAACCGTCCCCGTGCGGTCCGGCCAAGCGGAACGCGGTCCTCTGATTGTCAGTGGCCCATGGGAAGGTGGAGACCACTGGGGGAAAGCACCACCAAGAAGGGGGACCGCCCATGGGCTGGCACCGGGAGCTGCTGATCGGCTTCGACCTGGAGACGACCGGGACCGATCCGCGCGAGGCGCGCATCGTCACGGGTGCCGTGATCGAGGTCAGAGCCGGACAGCCCATGGGGCGCCGGGAGTGGCTGGCCGATCCGGGCGTGGAGATCCCGGCGGACGCGGTGGCGGTGCACGGCATCAGCAATGAGCGCGCGAGCGCCGAGGGCCGCCCCGCCGACCAGGTGGCGGACGCCATCGCCGACGTCCTGACGACGTACTGGAAGACGGGCGTGCCGGTCGTCGCCTACAACGCGGCCTTCGACCTGACCCTGCTCTCCGCCGAACTGCGCCGCCACGGCCTGCCGTCCCTGCGCGACCGCCTCGGCGGCCTCGACCCCGCCCCCGTCATCGACCCGTACACCATCGACCGCCGGGTCGACCGCTACCGCCGCGGCAAGCGCAACCTCGAAGCGGTCTGCGAGGAGTACGGCATCGTGCTCGGCTCCGCCCACGACGCCTCGGCCGACGCCCTCGCCGCGGCCCGGCTGGCCTGCGCGATAGCCGCCCGCCACCCCAAGGTCGCGGCCCTCGGCCCGGCGGAACTGCACCTCCGTCAGATCGAGTGGTACGCCGAGTGGGCGGCCGACTTCCAGAGCTTCCTGCGCCGCAAGGGCGACGCGGCGGCGGTGGTCGACGGCGTGTGGCCGCTGCGCGAGCTCGCCGACGAGACGGTGTGAGCGGGATTCACTCCGGCACCGGGGCGGCGATGGCCTCCACTCGGGGGCGCGCGGTCCGCTCGTAGTCCGCGCCCGACAGACACAGCGACCGGTCCAGTCGGGCGGCGTTGAAGTACAGCCGGGGCCGAGTCACGACAGCCGGGTCGGCGACGACCTCCAACTCGGTGTCGAAGCTGAACGGAAGCACCGTGCCGGGGACCGCACGGGCCAGCCGCTCGGCCGTCCCGGCATCGCTGAACCCGACATACCGGGCCGCGAACAGCGTGCGCACGGCGTCCAGGTCCACGCGCCGGTCCCCGGGGACGACAGCGAGCACATGCCGGGTGGTGCGCCGGTCCACCTTGACCCGCAGCACGATGCACTTTGCGGCCTCGGACGTGGAGTGGCCCCGCAGCGCACTGACGGCCTCGGTGGTGCCCTCGGGTTCGTGGTCGATGAGCTTGTAGTCGACGGAGGACGTGTCGAGCAGGGCGATCAGACGGTCGTAGGTGTCGTAGGCGCGGGTGTCGTGGTCGGGCATCGGGGTTCCTTGTCGGTTTCGGTGGGGTGGCCTTCGGCCCGTCGCGGGGCGGTCGTGCGATGGGCGCGCTCCACGGCCTGCCCCCAGTACGTGCCGGCGACCATCAGTACCGCGCCCAGACCGGACACCGCGGTGAAGTGCTCGCCGGCCAGGGCGATGCCCACCGCGGCGGCCCAGACGGGCTCGGTGCCCAGCAGCAGACTGGCCCGGCTGGCCGAGGTGCGCTGCACCGCCCAGGTCTGGGCGAGGAAGGCGAACACGCTGCAGAACAGGGCGAGATAGAGCAGCTGGGTCCAGGTGGCCGCGTCGGTGCGGGCGAGGTCCGGCAGATCGCGTGCCGCCGGCACCAGGAACAGGGCCGTGCCGACGAGGGTCTGCACGGTGGTGAGGTGCAGGGGCCGGACCGCCCGGCCCGTGGTGAGCCGGCCGACCAGCGCCACATGGCCGGCCCGGACGACGGCCGCGCCGAGCATCAGCAGGTCGCCGAGACGGGGCGCGTGGAAGCCGTTGCCGGACATGAGGAGCCCGACGGCGAGGACGCAGACACCGGCGGCGGCGTAGAAGGCGGGAGGCAGTCCGCCGGGGTGGCCGGCGCGGTCGAGGAAGGGGGTGAGGACGATGGTCAGGCTGATGATCAGGCCCGCGTTGGCGGCGGTGGTGTGGGCGACGCCGTACGTCTCCACGGCCAGGACGGCGGCCTGGGTGACACCGAGCGGCACACCCGCCTTCAGCTCCTCGCGGGTCCACCGGCGCGGACCGGACCGTGCTCCGGCACGGGCCGCGAGAAGACCGAGACAGGCGAGTGCGGAGAGGGCGTACCGCACGAGGAGGACCAGCAGGACGGGGAGGGCGGCGACGGCGGTCTGGGCGGACAGATAGCTGGAACCCCAGACGAGCGCGACCACAAGGAGTACCGCGTCGGTACGGCGGGCATCGGACACCCGCCCACCGTGCACCGCGAGGGTCCATGAAGCCCAGCACCACTTCCTAAAACGATCTTTTAGCAGAGCTTCACAGTCTGCCTACACTGAGGAGGTGGACGAACGGCAGTTGCGGATCCTGCGGGAGCTGGGCGAACTGGGCAGCGTCACCGCGGTCGCCGAGGCGCTGCTGGTGACACCGTCGGCGATCTCGCAGCAGCTGCGCCTGCTCCAGCGCGCGATCCCGGTGCCGCTGACCGAGCGCGACGGACGGCGGCTGGTGCTCACCGACGCCGGGCAGGCCTTGGCGGGCGCGGCGATCGAGGTGGAGACGGCGCTGGCACGCGCCCGGCACACGGTCGAGGAGTTCGTCGCCCGACCGGACGGCGAGGTGTCGCTGGCGGCCTTCCACAGCGCGGGCGCGGCGTTCTTCCCCCTGCTCCTGCGGGCGCTCGCGGGCCCAGGGCGCCCGGTGCTCGCGCTGGCCGACGAGGACGTCGTCCAGGACGACTTCCCCCGGCTGACCCGGGAGTACGACCTGGTCCTCGCCCACCGCCTCGACCACGCCCCGGCCTGGCCGGACACGGTGACCGCGACGACGCTGCTGCGTGAGCCGCTGGACGTGGCCATGCCCGTGGACCACCCACTCGCCACCAGGCGCCGGGTGACCCCGCGTGACGTGGCCGGCGAGCCGTGGATCACCGTCCACGACGGTTTCCCGGTCATGGCCACCATCGAGGCGATCGCCGCGGCGGCGGGCCGTCGGCTCCACCTCGCCCACCGCATCAACGAGTTCGCGGTGGCCGCGGAGGCGGTGGCGGCGGGCGGCGGCCTGGCCCTGATGCCCCGCTGGACCTCCCGCCGCCACCCGGCCCTGGTCCTGAGACCCCTCAGCGGTGTACAGGCCCGACGCCACATCGACGCTCTGTACCGCCCTGAGCGCACGGCCAGGAGGGCGGTCCGCACGGTCCTGACGGAGCTGCGCCGAGCGGCACGGACGATCCAGGACCAGGTGACGTCGTAGCGGGGCGCGAGGCCCGCGCTCGTCAGGGTGGCCGCACCCGCTCCGCCATCCGACGCCCCCACCTCCGGCCCGGCGCTTCGACGTACCGATGGGTCAGCACGCACAGCGGCAACAGCACCACGAAGAACGCCGCTTCGAGCGCGAGGCTGTCCTGCCGCCGTCGCCCGGCCGTGCCGTCGATCACGGCCAGCAGGACCGGATGCACCAGATAGAGCGAGTAGCTGATCGTCCCCAGCCGGGTCAGTGGCCGCGGAACGCGGCGGTGGCGCGAGGCCAGTCCGGCGCCGAAGGTGAGCACGGCCAGGAGGAACGCCACGATCCAGCCCCGCCGGGTGAAGTGGTGGCCGTCGCCGTACCGGTACGCGCTCCCCACGGCCGAGGCGACCACCACGACGGCGGTGCCCGCCGCCCACCGCCAGGTGCTCCGGCCGCTCTCGGCGCGGTGGACCGCGGTGCCGAGGAACATCACGGCGAGGATCACCAGGCCCTCCCACAGCGGGACCGTGCCGTTGAACGCGACCAGGCCGAGCCCGAGGACCCCGCCCAGCACGCCCCCGAAGATCCGGACCACTCCTGACCCGGCGCTCGCGCAGCAGACGGCGATCACCATGGCGATCGAGGCGAACGCGATCAGCGGAGCGGTACCGACCCTGCCGGACAGGGCGGAGACCGGCACCACGACCCCGGCCGCCACGCTCACGGCGGCGAGCACGGCCAGGACGGCGGCGATCACCGCGGACCGCTGCTGGAGCCGGACCGTGAACAGAGCGACGACCAGCAGATAGAAGGCCATCTCGTAGGAGAGGGTCCACAGGATCAGCAGGAGGTTGGGCGTGCCCAGCAACTCCTGGAGCATGGTGGCGTGGGCGACGACCACCATGACCGTGCTCTGTCCGCCGAAATCGCGCATCTCCGCGAACCCCGAGAAGCCGACGGCGAGGAGCAGCGCGACGACGGCCGCCCACAGGGGGTAGATGCGGAAGATCCGTCCGATCCAGAACGTCCGGACGCAGCCCCGGCGTTCCAGCGACGCGGGGATGATGTAGCCGCTCACCAGGAAGAACACCATGATGCCGTAGCGGCTGGTGTTGAACTGCGGCATCAACTCCCGCCGGAAGTCCGCCATGAAGGTGTACGAGGAGTGGTCGAAGACCACGACGAGTGCGGCGAGGCCGCGCAGGGCGTCCAGCCATGCCAGTCGCGACGGACCGGCCGGCATCCGGTGCTCCATGTGCCTAGTCGTCCGGCAGGGTGACCTTGACCGGAACACAGGGTTCGGCCTCGGCCCTGGTCTTGTAGACCTCGACCGCGCGCGGCCGGGAAGCGCCCCTGGTGTTCTCGAAGGCCAGGACGTTGCCCGGGCGCAGGGCGACGTCCCAGCCGGCCTTGAGGGGGATGATGGGAACCCGGTTGCCCTGCTGGTCGACCCCCACGAGCGGGGTGACCTTGCTGCGCTCGCAGACATAACCGGGAGCGAGCAGGTCGATGGTGACGTGGATGCCCCACGCACTCACTTTCGTCCTGAGCTCGCGCTGGGCCCCGACGCTGATGGTCTGGGCCTTGACGGTGAGCATGATGCTGCCGTCGTCGCGGGGCTCCACCGCGAAGGCCGTGGAGTCGGCCGGCGAGCCGGGCACGGCCACCGTGCCGAGCCAGGCCGCCGCGCAAGCCGCCGCCACGACGGCGATCCGGCGGGGGGCGAACAAGGGGCGTACGGAAGCCTTCCGCTCGTGCCGCCCGATCTCCTTCTTCAGCTCGTCCAGCAGCCGGTCCTCGAACGTCGTCCGCGTGCTCATGCTTCCCCCCTCGCGACGTACAACAGCGATGTGTCCGGCGCTTCCGTTCCTGGAGGATCCGTCTCCTCCCGCAGCGCCTTGCGCGCCCGGTGCAGCCGGACCCGGGCCGTGACCTGGCGGATGCCGAGCGCGGCGGCGGCCTCGGTGACCGTGAGCTGGTCCACCGCGATGAGTTCCATGACGGCCCGCTCGCCCTCGGGAAGCCGGGCGAGCGCGGCCAGGACGTGCCGCCCGGGGCTCTCCGCGTCGAGCTTGTCCTCGATCCGGGCGATGTCGTCGGGCTCCAGCAACCGCCGTCCGGAGACGCGCAGATCGCGTTCGGCCTCCCGCGCGACCCGGCGGCGCTCCGAGGAGACGACGTTGCGCGCTATGCCGTACAGCCAGGCCGTCTCGCTGCCGAGGCGCGGCCGGTAGGTGTGGGCCGAGTCGAGGACGGCGAGGAAGATCTCGGCCGTCAGGTCGGCCGCGGTGTGGGGGTCGTCCACCCGCCGGGCCACGAAACGCAGCACCGCGTCGACATGGCGCCGGTAGAACTCCTCGAAGAGCCGTGGGTCACGCACCGCCTCAGCCGGTCCACCCCGTAACCGTTCCGCGTCATCCACGGATGTCCCCTCCTGATCGGCGGCTCCCCCGCTTTCACCTGTTCTTGGAACGGGACGCGAAAAGCGTTACAGCGCGAGCCCTCGGATCAGCTCAGAACGGATACCAGCGCACCGTCTCGTCCCCGTCCCGCAGGGAGGCCACCCGCCGCTCGAACTCCGCCCGTGCCTGCGGATTGGCCGGCGCGTGCTGGGCCACCCACGCGCAGCTCGCCGTCTCCCGGGCGCCCCGCAGCACCGAACAGCCCGACCACTCCCGCACATCCCACCCGTACACCGAGGTGAACGTGTCGTAGGCGGCCGCGGACATCCCGTAGCGGTCCCGGGACAGGGCCATCACCACCAAGTCGTGCTCGCGCAGATCCCCGGAGAAGGTCTCCAGGTCGACCAGGACCGGACCGTCCGGACCGACGTGGACGTTGCGGGGGAGGGCGTCCCCGTGGATCGGCCCCGGCGGCAGGTGGGGGGTGAGGGTGGCCGCGGCGGTGGCGAATCCGTCGCGCCGCGCGCGCAGATACGCGGCGTCGGCCGGGTCGATCGCGTCGCCGGCGAGCCGCAGCCACCGCTCGACCCCGCCCAGCAGCTCACGGGGCGGCAGGGCGAAGGGCGGCGCGGGCAGGACGTGCACCAGCCGCAGCAGTTCGGCCAGATCCCGTGGTTCGGCCGGCCGTACGGCCTCCGGCAGCCGGTGCCACACCGTCACCGGGCATCCCTCGACCAGCAGCGGCTTGGTCTCGGCGGCCCGGACCGCCGGCACGCCCGCCTCGGCGAGCCACACCGCGACGGACAGCTCCCGGCGCGCCCGGTCGAGGAGTTCGGCGTCGCGGCCCACCTTGACGACGAGGTCACCGGCGGCGAACACCGCGTTCTCGCCGAGGGCGAGCAGCCGCGCCTCCCGCGCCGGGACGGGCAGTACGCCCGCCGCGGCCAGTACGTCCCGCGCCCGTGCCTCGTCCATCGTCCGGCCTCCCAGCCCTCATATACGTCCGTCTTCGTACGCGTCCGCGAACGGTGGCGTGAATCCGCCACCACCGTGTCCTGAACCCGACAACCGACCGACAGTGTCGCATTCGCACAGGTCGGGCCCTGTGCGCGCTGCCTTGACGCCGTCCACCGCGTTCACGACCATGACGTGGGCCCGACGGGTCCGGCACGTGACGAGTCGTGCGAAGGAGCCGCTCACGTGACTTTGGTGACCGCGACGAAGCGGTCGGCGCAGGGGGCGCCAGGGGCCGACGGGGGCCGGCGGCCCGTCGACCACGGGGCCTGGTTCCTGGTGCTGCCCGCGCTGATCCCGATCCTGGTACTGAGTGTGGGACCCCTGCTCTACGGGATCCTGCTGGCCTTCACCGACGCCCAGTCGGGGCGCACCCGTTCCACCCAGTGGATCGGCACCCTCAATTTCCAGGACCTGCTGCACGACACGCTGTTCTGGGAGTCGTTCCGGATCGGCCTGGTCTGGGCGGTCGGGGTGACGGTCCCGCAGTTCCTGCTCGCGCTCGGCCTCGCCCTCCTGCTCAACCAGGACCTGAAGCTGCGCTGGCTGGCCCGCGCCCTGGCGATCATCCCGTGGGCGATGCCCGAGGTGGTCGTCGGAGTGATGTGGCGGCTGGTCTACAGCCCGGACGCCGGTGTCCTCAACGAGACCCTGCGCGACCTGGGGCTCGGCGACGGCCGCGACTGGCTGAGCGGCCTCGGCACCGCCCTGCCCGCGGTGATCGTCGTCGGCGTCTGGGCGGGCATGCCCCAGACGACGGTCGCCCTGCTCGCAGGCCTCCAGAACACCCCGCGTGAACTCCACGAGGCGGCCGCGATGGACGGCGCCGGCGCCTGGCGCCGCTTCCGCACGGTCACCTGGCCGGCGCTGCGACCGGTCGCTTTCGCGATCACCGCGCTCAACTTCATCTGGAACTTCAACTCCTTCGCCCTGGTGTACGTCCTGACCAGCGGCGGACCCGGCGGCCGCACCCGACTGCCCATGCTCTTCGCCTACGAAGAGGCCTTCCGCTACGGCCAGTTCGGCTACGCGGCGGCGATGGGCTGTGTGATGGTCGCGCTGATCTCGGTCCTGCTCGCCCTCTTCCTGGTGGGCCGGCTCAGGGGAGGCGACGACACATGAGGACCAGCACCGGCGGCCGGATCGGCCAGTACGCGGCCCTGCTCGCGTATCTCGTCTTCCTCGCCCTTCCCTTCCTCTGGCTCGTCTCCATCGCCTTCAAGTCGCCGCGGGAACTGGGCAGTCTGCACCCGACCTGGTTCCCCCAAGAGCCCACGCTCGACAACTTCCGGCAGGCCTTCGACGAACAGCCGCTGCTGCGGGCCGCGGGCAACTCCCTGCTCGCCGCGCTCGGCGCCGCCCTGATCGCCGTACTGATCGCGACCCCGCTCGCCTACGTCATGGCCCGGCACCGCACCCGGCTCGCGAAGGCCGCGACGGGGTGGGTGGTGGTCAGCCAGGCGTTCCCGCTCGTGCTGGTGATCATCCCGCTGTTCCTGGTGCTGAAGAACCTGGGTCTGATCAACTCCCTGCCGGGGCTGGTGCTGGTGTACGTGGTGTGGGCGCTGCCGTTCTCGCTGTGGATGCTCGTCGGATACGTCCGTGCCGTGCCCGCCGAGCTGGAGGAGGCGGCGGCGGTCGACGGGGCCGGGCGTCTGCGGACCCTGGTGTCGGTGACGGCGCCGCTGCTCGCGCCGGGGATCGTGGCGACGGCGCTGTTCGCGTTCATCACGGCGTGGAACGAGTTCTTCTTCGCACTGGTGCTGCTGAAGACGCCCGAGAAGCAGACCCTGCCGGTCGTTCTCACCCACTTCATCGGCGCGGAGGGCGTGGCCGACCTCGGACCGCTGGCGGCGGCCGCCTTCCTGGCGACCCTGCCCTCCCTGGTCGTCTTCGCGATCATCCAACGACGGATCACGGGCGGCATGCTCACCGGGGCGGTGAAGAGCTGATGCGCACCAGACTCGCGGGCGTTCTGGCCCTGGTCCTGCTGCTGGCCGGCTGCACGAGCGGCGGCGACGGCTCCGGCACCGGCCCGGTCACCCTCCGGTTCCAGTCCCTGGCCTGGCAGGAGGAGTCCGTCGAGGCCAACCAGGAACTGGTGAAGGAGTGGAACGCCACCCACCCGGACGTCAAGGTCGAGTACGTCCAGGGCAGTTGGGACAGCGTCCACGACCAGCTGCTCACCTCCTTCGAGGGCGGCGAGGCGCCCGACATCATCCACGACGCCTCGGACGACCTCGCGGACTTCGCCTACGGCGGCTACCTGGCCGACCTCACCGACCTGCTGCCCGCCCGCCTCAAGTCCGACATCCCGCAGCGCAGTTGGGAGGCGACCACCTTCGGCGAGGGCGTCTACGGCGTCCCCTTCCTCCAGGAACCGCGCGTTCTCATCGCCAACGCCACGTGGCTGAAGGAGTCCGGCGTACGCATCCCGACGCCCCGACACCCGTGGAGCTGGGCGGAGTTCAGGGACATCACCGATCGGCTCAGCGCCGGCGACGGCAAGTACGGCGTCGCCTGGCCGCTGAAGGAACCCGTCTCCGCCACGCTCAACCTGTCCCTGTCGGCAGGCGGCCGGCTCTTCCACCGGGGCGCGGACGGCAAGGTGACGATCCGCTTCGAGGCCGCCGACGAGACGGTGCCGCGGACGATCCACGATCAGGCGAACACCGATCACAGCGCCTCGCCCACCACCCTCGGCAGCGGCGGCTCGGACACCCTGCCCGGCTTCTTCGGCGGCAAGTACGCCATGGTGCCGCTCGGCTTCTCCTACCGCCAGCAGATCGCGCAGCAGGCACCCAAGGGCTTCCGGTGGCAGGTGCTGCCCGCCCCCGCCGGCGCCGACGGGCTCGCCCAGGGCGTCAGCCCGCAGACCCTGTCCGTCGCGGAGGACAGCCCGCACCAGAAGGAGGCCGTCGCGTTCATCGACTTCCTGCTCCGGCCGCAGAACATGGTCCGGCTGGCCCTGGGCGACTGGATGCTGCCCACCGGCACCCGGGCGCTGAAGGACCCCGCCCTGCGCACCGCCGAGAACGGCTGGGCGACCGGCACCGCCCTCGCCGCGCACCTGCGGTCGGCGCCCGCGCAGTCCGTGCGCGGCTATCCCGAGTGGAAGGACAAGGTCGCCACACCCGCGTTCCAGGAGTACTACAGCGGGGCGATCGGACTGCGCGAACTGCGTGAACGGCTGGAGGACGACGGCAACCTGGTGCTCGCCCGCTACCAGCGCTGAGCCGGCCGGGGGACGACACCGGCTCAGGGCACCGCGGGCCCGGTGAGGTACGTCCCGTCCTCGTCGTACGGCCAGACATTGGGCTCGCACCCCTTCATGCCCTTTATCTGCTGCATCATCGCGGGCGCCGGCTTCCCCGGGCCGGGACAGGTGACATGGCCGTGGCCGAGGAAGTGGCCGACCTCGTGGTTGATGATCAGCGCCCGGTAGGCCGGTACGTCGTCGGCGTAGACGGGGGTGGCCAGTTCCCAGCGTTTGAGGTTGACCATGACGTGGTCGCCGACGTTGCAGTTGACCTCGCCGCCGGTGTCCAGCCCGTACTGCCCGCAGATCTTGTCCACGGTCGCGGGGGTCGCGACGCGGACGACGAAGTCGGTGCCGCCGCCCGAGACCCGCCGGAACGCCGACCGGCCGTCCGCCGTCCAGCCGCGCCGGTCGGCCAGGACGCGCTCCACCTGCTCGGCGACGTCCGCGGCGGACAGTTTCAGACCGTCCTCGACCTCGACCCGGTAGCGCAGCGCCGTCCCGGTCCCCACCTTGGCGCTTCCCCCGGGCGCGGTGGTGAACGTGCCAGGGCCGGAGGCCGGGATGACGGGCCGCTTCGGGGGCGCGCTCGCGGACGGTTCGGTCGACGGCCTGGCCGACGGCGCGGCACTGGTACCGGCATCAGTACCGGCATCGGTGACGCTCCCCTCCCGCCCGGAAACGGAACCGGTACCGGCCCCCGCCCCGGACGTCCACCCCACGGCCGCGAACCCGGTCGCCCCCAGCAGCACCACCGCGGTCAGGCCGCCCCACAGCGTCCGCGTCCTCTTCCGCCCGCGCGCGGGGGCGTGCGCGGGGCCGCCGCTCCTGCGGCGCCGGGTGCGGGACGGAGTTGCTCGGTGCGCGGTCATGGTCGTAGAGGCTGTGACCGCGATGTGATCGGATCTGGCCCGGACGGTAACGAACGGATAACGGTCCTTCATGTGATCATCCGGTAACAGCCTCCCGGGCCTGTGAAGGATCTGCGGATACTGAGCGCATGCCACGCGTTCTGCTGATCGAAGACGACCGAGCCGTGCGGGAGGCGGTCGCCCTCGCCCTGCGTCGCCAGAGCCACGAGGTCTGCGCCGCCGTGACCGGCGAGGAGGGGCTGGAGCTGCTGCGGAGCTTCCGGCCGGACGTCGTGGTGCTGGACCTGATGCTCCCCGGGATGCCCGGCCTGGACGTGTGCCGGGGGATGCGTGCCCTCGACCAGACGCTGCCGATCATCATGGCGACCGCCAGGGGCGACGACGAGGACATCGTCGTAGGACTGGAGGCCGGGGCGGACGACTACGTGGTCAAGCCGGTGCAGGCACGGGTGCTGGAAGCGCGCATCCGGGCCGTCCTGCGGCGGGCCGGGGGCTCGCCCGCCGACGCCGGCATACCGAAGATCGACACCTACGGCGATCTGGCCGTCGACCGGGCCGGCCTCTCGGTGGCCTGGCGGGGCGAACCGGTCGCACTGGCCCCGTCCGAACTGCGGCTGCTGCTGACCCTGTCCGCCTCGCCGGGGCAGGTGTTCAGCCGGCAGCAACTGCTTCAGGCGGTCTGGGAGCACAGCTACCACGGTGACGCGCGTCTGGTGGACGCCTGCGTCAAACGGCTGCGCGCCAAGATGGGCGAACCCCCGCGCGAGCCCCGCTACATCCAGACCGTGCGCGGCTTCGGCTACCGGTTCGTCTCCCGGTGAGGCCGGCGGTTCGGCCCCCGGGGAGAGCGCGGGCCCGCTTCGGGCCCCCGCAACTGCGCGGCCTGCGCGTGCGGTTGGTGATCGCGTTCGCCCTCGTCGCCGCGGTCACCGCCGCGACCACCGGCGCGCTGACCTTCCGGGAGGCGCGCACGGGCGTGCTCCAGCAGAGCCAGGACACCGTGATCAAGCTGCTCCGCACCCACGTCGACCGGCTCGCCCCCGACCTCGCCTTCCCGCCCCGGGAGCCCGGCCTGCGGCAGCTCGCCACCGACGTCGCCGCCGCCGAACCGGCCGGGACCTGGCGGGTGTTGGTCGTCTACGGCGGCCTGCGGGCGACCTCGGACCCCGACGACCCGTTCGAGGAGGTGACCCCGGCCCTGCGCCGGGCCGTCGACTCCAGCCGGGCGACCGTGTTCCAGCGGGTGAGCACCGGCGAGCACACCTCCCTCGTCGTCGGCATGTCGGTCACCTTCGCCGCGACCGGCACCGGGTTCGCCGCCGCGAGCGGGATCCAGGTCTTCCTGTCGGTGCCGCAGCGAACGGAGGCCGCCTACGTCGACGAACTGGTCACCGCCGTCGAACGGGCCACCGTGCCCGCCCTCGGACTCGCCGTCCTGCTCGCACTGCTCGCCGCCCGCGGGGTGCTGCGCCCCGTGCGCGCGCTGCGGCGCGCCACCCGCAGCATCGCCGAAGGGCGGCTGGACACCCGGCTCGCGGTCGACGGCTCGGACGAACTCGCCGATCTGTCGCACACGTTCAACGAGACCGCCGCCGCCCTGGAGGAGTCGGTGGCCGAACTGCGCGGCATGGAGGCGCGGGCCCGCCGGTTCGCCGCGGACGTCTCGCATGAACTGCGCACCCCGTTGGCCGCGATGTCCGCGGTCACCGACGTCCTGGACGAGGACGCCGACCGCCTCGACCCGGACACCGCCACCGCGGTCCGGCTGATCAGCGAGGAGACCGTGAAGCTGGCCCGGCTGGTGGACGACCTGATGGAGATCTCCCGCTTCGACGCGGGCGCGGCCGTGCTGCACCTGGACGAGATCGACCTCGCCGAGTCGTTGCGAAGCACCCTGGCCGCCCGCGCCTGGACCGACCGGGTGGACACCGACCTGCCCCCGCCCGACACCGTGCGCGGGCGCGTCGACCCGCGCCGCCTCGACGTCGTCGTCGCCAACCTGGTCGGCAACGCGCTGCGGCACGGCGCCCGGCCGGTCCTGCTGCGCCTGTACGGCGACGGCACGCAGGACCGCGCGGTCATCGAGGTGCTGGACAGCGGCCCCGGTATCCCCGCCGACGTGCTGCCGCATGTCTTCGAACGCTTCTACAAGTCGGACGCGGCCCGCACCCGCACCGAGGGCAGCGGCCTCGGCCTCGCCATCACCGCCGAGAACGTCCGGATGCACGGCGGCACCGTCCGGGCGGCCGACCGGCCGGAGGGCGGCGCGGTCTTCACCGTCGAACTGCCTCTGCGACGGGACGAGTCGGACCCGGAGAGTGTGCGATGAGAGGCGTACGCCGGGCCGCGTCGCTGGTCGTCCCCGCCCTGTTCGCGCTCGTCTCCTGCGGTATCCCGGAGACCGGTGTGGTGGAGGCGGGCGGGCCCGCCAGTGGAGTGGTTCCGACGGTCAGGGTCTTCTTCGTGGCCGATGGCGCCCTGGTCTCCGTACCCCGCAGGACGCCCGCGCCGATCGAGGTCGAATCCGCCCTGGAGATCCTGCTCCAGGGCCCGACCGACGCGGAGCGAGCCAAGGGCCTGACCACACGGCTGCCCCTGCCCATGCTCGTCCCGTCCGCCTTGGTCACCCCGCCGGCCACGAGCCCGCCGGGGGTGCCGGGGGAGGCGGCGCCCGCGTCCGACGTCGTCGCGGTGACCACCCGGGGCGGCGTCCTGTCCGTCGAAGTCTCCATCCGTGCACGGGAGTTGGCGGGTCCGGCGGCGGACCAGCTGATCTGTACCGCGCTCGCCGCGCAACACGTCGCCGAACCGGGCGCCGAACCGAAGCCGGTGACTGTCACTGGCGCGGACGGCCGAGGCGTGCGGGGGAGCGGTGCGGACTGCCCGGGGTGAACACGCCGGATGAACACGCCGGATGAACACGCCGGATGAACACACCGGATGAGCGCACTGGACGAGTCCGCGATTTCAGTTGCACGAGACGTCTCGTCTCGCATACGGTCACCTCATGACCAGTCGCCCCGCGCACATCGCCATGTTCTCCATCGCCGCCCACGGCCACGTGAACCCGAGCCTCGAAGTGATCCGCGAGCTCGTCGCGCGCGGACACCGGGTCACCTACGCCATCCCGCCGCTGTTCGCCGACAAGGTCGCCGAGACCGGCGCCGAGCCGAAACTCTGGAACTCCACGCTCCCCGGCCCCGACGACGACCCGGCGGCGTGGGGCACCACCCTCCTGGACAACGTGGAGCCGTTCCTCGCGGACGCCATCCAGGCCCTGCCCCAGCTGATCGAGGCCTACCGGGGCGACGAACCCGACCTAGTGCTGCACGACATCACGGCCTACCCGGCGATGGTCCTCGCCCACCGCTGGGGCGTGCCCGCCATCTCCCTCTCCCCGAACCTCGTCGCCTGGGAGGGCTACGAGGAGGAGGTCGCCGAGCCGATGTGGGCCGAGCCGAAGCGGACCGAGCGCGGGCAGGCCTACTACGCCCGCTTCCGGGCCTGGCTGGAGGCGAACGGCATCACCCGGCACCCCGACCCCTTCGTGGGCCGCCCCGAACGCTCGCTCGTCCTCATCCCCAAGGCGCTCCAGCCGAACGCCGACCGGGTCGACGAGAGCAGGTACACCTTCGTAGGCGCCTGCCAGGGCGACCGCAGCGCACAGGGTGACTGGCAGCGGCCCGCCGACGCCGAGAAGGTGGTGCTCGTGTCGCTGGGGTCCTCCTTCACCAAGCAGCCGGCCTTCTACCGGGAGTGCGTCAGGGCCTTCGGTGAGCTGCCCGGCTGGCGTCTGGTGCTCCAGGTCGGCAAGCACGTCGACCCCGCCGAACTGGGCGACGTACCCGACAGCGTCGAAGTGCGTTCCTGGGTACCGCAGTTGGCGGTGCTGGGACAGGCCGACCTGTTCGTCACGCACGCCGGCGCGGGCGGCAGTCAGGAGGGGCTGGCCACGGCCACCCCGATGATCGCCGTACCGCAGGCCGTGGATCAGTTCGGCAACGCGGACATGCTCCAGGGGCTCGGGGTCGCCCGGCGTCTCGACACCGAGGAGGCGACCGCCGAGGCACTGCGGGAAGCCGGCCTCGCGCTCGTCGGCGATCCCGAGGTCGCGCGGAAACTGAAGGAGATCCAGGCCCGGATGGCCCACGAGGGCGGCACACGGCGGGCGGCCGACCTCATCGAGGCCGAACTGCCCCAGGCATGAGTGAGCGGGGGCAAGCGGAACCCCGTCATGCACATCATGAGTGATCCAGCGGTGTCGCGACCGGCGTATTAGGCTGCCCGACGATCAAGGGCAGCGCGCCGGATCGCCGTACCGGCTCCGGGCGTTGCCACGTCAACGGGAGGACTGTCACATGCGTCTGCTCAAGACCAAGGCCGCGGGTGTCATGCTCGCAGCAATGGGCCTCACTTTCACGCTCTCCAGCCCCGCGAGCGCCTGGACCTACGGAGCGTACGAGGGCGGAGGCTACGGCGCGTGGCAGCAGGACCCGTCCGACGACGTCAAGGGTGACTCGTTCCAGGCGTGCGACATCAAGTCCGACGGCTACGCCATCTATGTCCGCATCGACATAGGCAGAGACGGCGACTTCGACTCCTCGGCCACCACCAGAGGCAACTACGCGCCCTACTGCACGCCGTGGAAGTACCTCGACCTGGCCGAGGGCACTCCCATCCGGATGTACATCTACAAGTCCGACGCCGACGGCCACCACAACCCGGTCTGGAAGGACGGCACCGCGTGACCGACGGCTGAACGGTGAGGGCCCGTTGGTACCCCGGTAACCAACGGGCCCTCGTTCAGGGAGGGTTGATCCTCAGGAGCGGGTTCAGACCCTCAGTCGCTCACCCTCGTCGTCCCGGGCCGCGGGTGCCACCACGGCGTCCGCGGCCTCGTCGTGGGTCAGGTCCGGCAGCCGGCGCAGCCACCTCGGCAGGTACCAGTTGCGCTCGCCGAGCAGTGCCATCACCGCCGGGAGCAGCACGCCCCGGATGATCGTCGCGTCGATGAGCACCGCGGCCGCGAGGCCCACGCCCATCTGCTTCATGGACTGCATGGACAGCGTGCCGAAGATGGCGAACACAGCGACCATGATGACCGCGGCACTGGTGACGACACCTGCGGTGGTGACCACCCCGTGCTGGATCGCGTCCTTGGTCGTGCGGCCGCGCAGCCGCGCCTCGCGGATCCGCGAGACCACGAACACGTGGTAGTCCATCGACAGGCCGAACAGGATCACGAAGAGGAACAGCGGCAGCCAGGTGATGATGGCGCCGACGCCCTCCGCGCCCACCAGCGACGCGCCCCAGCCGTGCTGGAAGACGGCCACGAGGATGCCGTAGGCCGCTCCGACGGACAGCAGGTTCAGCACGATCGAGGTGATCGCGATCGTCAGCGAGCGGAACGACAGCAGCATCAGACCGAAGGCGAAGACCACGACGAACGCGAACACCGGGACCACCGCTCCGGCCAGCTGGTCGTTGAAGTCCTTCGACCCGGCCACCTGCCCGGTGATCGGCGCCTCGACGCCGTCCACCGTGCCGAGCGTGGCGGGCCGCACGTCGTCGCGCAGCTTGTCCAGGCTCGCGCCGGCCTTGTCCAGGTCGGAACCGCCGACCAGCGGGACGTACACGAAGGCGATGTTCTGCTCGTCGTGCAGCTTGATCTCCACCGGGCCGCGCGAGGCACCCGAACTGATCGCCCGGTCACGGAAGTCGGCCAGCGCCGACTGCACCTCGGGAGCGTTGATGTTGTCGGCCCTGACGACCACCTCGGCCGGCTCGGAGCCGCCCGGGAAGGCGTCGTTGACCCGGTTGTACGTCTGCACGATCGGCAGCGAGTCGCCGAACTCCTGGTCCAGCGTCAGGTTCTGGGTCTTCATGCCGACCGCGGGAGCCGCGATCGCCAGCAGTGCGCCCCCCGCCACCACGGCCGAGAGGACGGGCCGGGCGAGGACGCCCTTGAGGACGGCCGTCCAGAAGCGGCTCTCGCCGTTGCCGTCGCGCTTGCGGCGGCGCAGGAAGGGGAGACGGCCCTTCTCGACCCGCTCGCCCAGCAGCGAGAGCAGCGCGGGCAGCACCGTCACCGACCCGACCATCGCGACCGCCACGACCATCAGGGACGCCAGGCCCATCGCCTCGAACTCGGCGAGCCCGGTGAACAGCATGCCCGCCATCGCCACGCACACCGTGACACCGGAGACGACGATCGCGCGGCCACTGGTGGCGGCGGCCACCCGCAGCGCCGTCCGGGCGTCCCGGCCGGCCTCGCGCTCCTCGCGCTCACGGCGCAGGTAGAACAGGCAGTAGTCGACACCGACGGCCAGACCGACCAGCAGCATCACGGAGTTGGCGGTCTCGCTCATCGGCATGACATGGCTGACGATGCCCATCAGGCCCATCGTCGCCATGATCGCGGTGACCGCAAGGAGCACCGGCAGCAGGGCCGCCACCAGCGCGCCGAAGGCGATGAGCAGGATGCCGAGGGCCACCGGTACGGCGGAGTACTCGGCCTTCTGGAAGTCGTCGCCGAACGCGTCGTCGAACGTCTTCATCATGCTGGCGCCGCCGATCTCCTCGATCCGCAGCGACCCGTGGTCCTTCTGGACGTCCTCGACGGCGTTCAGCACCGGCTCGACCCGCTCGCCCGCGGTGTCGGACTTGCCGCGGATGTCGAACTGCACCAGCGCGCTGCGGCCGTCCTTGGAGATGGTGTCCGTGTCGTACGGCGACGTCACGTCCGTGACCTCGCCGGTCGCGTCCACGGCGGCCATGACCGCGGTGACCGCGGCGCGGAACTCGGCGTCGGTGGCCTTGAGACCGCCGTCCTTGGCCTGGATGAGGACGGTCTCGCTGGCCGGTTCCTCGATCCCGGCGTCCTTGATGATCTGGGCGGCGGTGTGCGTCTCGCCCGGCAGTCCGTCACTCTGGTCGACGTCGACCCGGCCCGCGGCCGAGCCGAGTCCCATCGCCAGGACGACGAACAGCACCCAGATGCCGACGGCAGCCCATCGATGCTGGGCACTCCAGCCGCCGGCCCGGGCGGCCAGTCCCCGCACCCGTGTATCTCCATTCCCCATGATGGGCTTGCCCCCTCGTGAGCGGTGGCAGCCCCCTGCCGCCACCTTTCTCCTTGAAGGTATGGGCCGGATAAAGCCATCTCCTCCTGCTGCCCGGTGAAGCGGCACGGGCCGGAATCATCCCCCTGGACCCCGGTCCCTCCCCACTGGGGAGGAGGGGGCCCCTTACATCTACTTGGGGCCTCTTTGGCATTGCGCAACCTTGTTGAATAAGTCACAGGTGCGCCCAGCGGTTGCCCCGCCCCCTCCGCATCGGCCAGAGTTTCGCGCAACCCACCCCCACGGGCCCGGCCGTCGTGCCCACCCCCACGGGGCACGACGGCCGTCCTATCGTGTGCGGATGACGACGTATGCGGCGCTGCTGCGCGGGATCAACGTGGGCGGCAGCAGGAAAGTCCCGATGGCGGATCTGCGCGGGCTGGTGGAGGACCTCGGCCATACCGACGTGCGCACCTATCTCCAGAGCGGTCAGGTCACCTTCGCCGCCGGCCACGGGGACGAGGAGTCACTGGCCGCCGAGGTGGTCGGCGCCATCGAGAAGCGGTTCGGTTTCGCCGTCGACGTGATCGTGCGCGACCACGCGTATCTGAAGGCGATCGCCGACGCGTGTCCCTTCCCGGCCGCCGAACTGGAGGCCAAGCAGCTGCACGTCACCTACTTCTCCGCACCGGTCGAAGCGGCACGCCTCGCGGAGATCGACCAGGCCGCCTACCTCCCCGAGGAGTTCCGCCTCGGCGACCGCGCGCTGTACCTGTACGCCCCGAACGGCCTCGGCCGCTCCAAGCTCGCCGAAGTCCTGTCGCGGCCCCGGCTGAACAAGGGACTGATCGCCACCAGCCGCAACTGGAACACCGTCCTGAAGCTGGTGGAGATGACCGGTGGCTGACCGCGATCCCGCCGTGGCGGCCGCCACCGAGGGCGAGCTGCGCCTTCTCGACCCCCGGGTGCGCAGCTCGCCGGAGCTCGTCGGTGCGCTGCTGCACCCCGAGTTCCACGAGTTCGGCGCGTCCGGACGGCACTGGGACCGGGCCTCGATCATCACCATGCTCGCCGCGGACACCGCACCGGACGCCTCCGCGATCGTGGCGTCCCGGATGCGGGGCGTCCGGCTCGCCCCCGACCTCGTCCATCTCACCTTCGACACGGAGCATGACGGCCGGAGGGCGCACCGCAGTTCGCTGTGGCGCCGGACGGAGGCCGGGTGGCGGCTGTACTTCCACCAGGCGACGCCGTTCAGCCCTCCGCCAGAGTGACCTCCCGGTCGCCGAGATAGGGCGTGTACGAGGTGAGGCGGGCGGGGACGGTCAGGCGGGGGTCCCGGTAGAGGCGCCGCCAGTCGTCCTCGCCGCGGGCAGCGGCGACCGCGTCGGCCGCCGCGAGGTCCGCGTCGGTGAGCGGGGCCCGGCCGAGGAACTCCGGACCCCAGCCGTCCCAGGGCAGGAGCTCGACGCCGTTGAGGGCGGCCAGATCGCGGACGACGTTCCCGCGCACGAACCACAGCCCCTTGAGCCGGTCGCTGCCGCCCAGCCCGAACGAATCCGGGTCCGCCCCCTCCGCGCGGCACATCCGCCACGCGTCCCCGGCCACCAGGAACTGGTCGCGCGGCACGTCCATGGGATCGAAGGGCAGGTCGTACTCGTGGTGCGTCTGGGCGTCGGCCAGCCGCCAACTCCCGTCCGGCAAGCGGTACTCGGTCACCCAGTGGTCGCCGTGGAAGCCCTTCTCGAAGTACCCGGCGAACCCGCACCGCGGGCGCGCCGGAGTCCCGGTCGCCCGCAGCAGCGAGCAGTGCAGCAGCGAGAAGTCCCGGCAGGTGCCCACGAACCGCTCCTCGGGCGCCCGCCTGCGCGTGAGCGGCCCGTCCCCGCGCTCCCGCAGGATCCGCAGGATCTCGCGCACGTACCGCGACTCCGCGTCCTCGTGCAGCCGTTGCTCGGGGATGGTGTATCCGAAGAGCTGTCCCTCGCCCCGATGGATGATCAGATCCCTGACCACGCGGGCGAGTTCGCCGGGATCTCGCGGCAGACCGCCGGGACCGAGGTCGCCGTGATCGAGGTCGCCCGGATCGCTGTACGGCGTCTGCTTCAGGTAGTCGTCCATGGCGAGGAGGCTCGGCCTTGCCCCGGGGGCAAGGTCAACCCCGGGTGTCAGACCGGTTCGCCCCGCCACTGGCCGCCCCGCTGGGCCCACCGCACCGCCGGGGCGACCGCGAGACCGGCCGTCGCGAACAGGACGCCGAGCACCGCCCAGCCCAGCGCCCCGTGCTGGATCGCCGTCACCGTGACGAGCGCCGGGCCCGCCATCATCCCCGCGGACATGCCCGCACCGAACACCCCCTGGTAGACCCCGTGGGCGCGGGCGTCGGCGAGCTCGTAGCCGAGGGTCCAGCCGCCGGCCGCGGACAGCACCTCCGCGAGGACCTGCACGACCGCGCCGACGGTCAGCGCGAGCACCGCCCACACGGGGGAGAGGCCCGCCGACACCGCGTACACCGCGCACGCCGCCGCGAGCAGCAACCCGGACCAGCCCATCGCCCGTACCGCGGACGGCACCTGGGAGGCACGGCGGGCCACCCGCACCTGGAGCACGGCCACCAGCACACAGTTCACGATCATCAGCAGGGCCGCCGTCCAGCGCGGCGCCTCGGTCCGCTCCACGATCCACAGCGGCAGACCTACCTCGGCCATCGTGTACTGCACGACCAGGACGGCGTTCAGCACGGTCACCGAGAGGAACGGCAGATCCCGCACCGCACGCCACGGGCCGCCCTCGACCGGGGCGGCGGCCGACGCCCGCTCCACGGCGTGCGGGGCCAGCGGCAGCCGTCGTACCAGCAGGGCGGGCGCCAGGAACGACACCGAGTTCACCACGATGACCGTCACATACGCGCCCCGCGTGTCGAGTTGGAGCGCGATCGCACCGAACACCCCGCCCACGCCCATGCCGACGTTCGTCACCATCCGCAGATACGCGCGCGCCTCCACTCGGGTCGCCGCGGGCAGCACGTCCGCGTAGATCGCGCCCTGCACTCCGCGGCTCGCCATCTGGAGCCCGGTCGCGCAGACCACCGCGACGAGGAACCCGGCGTAGGAGTGCACCAGCGTGTACGCGGCGGTCGCGAAGCCGGTGCCCGCCCACAGCACCGCACCCGTCTGCCGGGCGCCCCACCGGTCCGCGGCCCGCCCGGCCGGCACCCCCGCCGCCACGCCGACCAGCCCCGCGACCGTCATCCCGAGCCCGACCGAGGTCGCGTCCAGACCGACGATGCGGGTGAAGTACAGGGCACCCAGCGGGAAGTAGAGGCCGTTTCCCAGGGAGTTGAGGACCGTCAGCAGGGTGGCGCGGCGCAGGCCGGGGTCGACGGGAAGGAGGCCGGCGGCGCGGGTGGCCCCCTTCGACGCGGGTGAGCTCGTGGGGGTCGGGCCGGGTGACGACTCGGGTGACATGGAGGGTGTCGTGGTCATGCGGACAGCCAATCCGCAGTCCGGCGCCACCGGCATTGATTTAGCCTGGCACTCAATGATCGAGTTCCGCTTCGCCGTCGGTGACCTGGCCACCACCTCCTTCGCGTACTCCCCGCTCCAGGAGGCGGTGTTCTCCCTGCGCAGCCTGCACGACCCGGCCCGCTACCCGCACCACCGGCCGTGGCTGCGCCGGATCCGCCCCCGCCTCGACACGCTCGACCGCGAACTGCTCACCGCCCTCGCCGCGCCCTGGCTGTGGGTCCCGGACTTCCTCACCCCGCGCCCGGAGCACGCCCGCCCCGCCTTCACGGACGAACTGGAACGGCTCCGCCGCACCCCGCCGGAGGTCCTCGTCGCCGACTTCCGCGCCACCTACCGGACCGAGGCGGAGCTGCCGCCCGTCGTCGCGCACGGCCTCACCGATCCGGCCGCGTTCCTCGCCCGGATCGCGGACGCCGTCGACGCCTACTGGCACACCTGCCTGGCCGCCGACTGGTGGCCGCGCGTGCAGAGCATCCTGGAGGCCGACATCGCCCATCGCGGACGGGTGCTGGCCGAGCGGGGCGCCGGCGCGCTGCTGCCCGGCCTCGACGAACGGCTGACCTGGACGGGCAGCGAACTGCGGCTGGCCACCCGGGACTTCGTGCGACCGGCGCCGTGGGCGGACGTGAGCATCGACGGGCGGGGCCTGGTCCTGCTGCCGACACTGTTCGCCCGGGGCGCCCAGCCGCTGATCGACCCCTCACGGCCCCCGGTGCTCATGTATCCCGCCCGCGGCCGCGCCACCCTCTCCGAGACCCCGCCCCCGGTCACCGACGACGCCCTCACTCGCCTCCTCGGCCGCCCCCGGGCCCGCCTCCTGCTGCTCCTGGCCGAACCCGCCTCGACCACGGAACTGGCCCACCGCCTGGAGGTCACCCCGGGCGCGGTCAGCCAACACCTCGCGGTGCTCTACGACGCGGGACTGCTCAGCCGCACGCGGAGCGGGCGGGTCGTACGCTACGCACGCACCCGGCTCGGAGACGAGCTCTGCCGTTAGCCCCACGGCAGCCGATATCAGCCGCCCACGGCCGCCGGTATCAGGCCCCCACCGCGGCCAGCATGGGCCTGCACGCTGCCTCGTACCGCCGCACCAGCACCCGTGCCACCTCCGGAGCCGGGCCCAGCACGTCCGCGAGGACATCCGCCTGTGCCGCACCCCGCGCGATACGGTCCGGCAGGAAGCCGGGGGCGAGGACGTACGGTGCGACGGCGACCTTGGCGCAGCCCAGGGCGCGCAGTTCCCGTACCGCGTCCTCGGTGCGGGGAAGGGCGGCGGAGGCGAACGCAGGCCGCACGGCGCACCAACCGGTGTGCCGCCACTCCCGCGCGATATCAGCGATCACTGCGATCGCCTCCGGGTCGGTGGACCCCGCCGAGGCCAGCACGACCCCGGTCGAGGACTTGTCGGCGGGCGTCAACCCCGCCTCGTACAACCGCCGTTCGAGGGCGGCGAGCAGCAGCGGCGACGGGCCGAGCACCTCGGCCTGCCGGATCCGCAACTGCGGCGGCGCGTCCCGCAGGACCGCGGGGATGTCCGCCTTCGCGTGGAACGCGCGGGTCAGGAGCAGCGGGAGCGCCACGACGTCACGGACGCCCTCGGCCGCCAGGGACTCCAACACCCCTTGCGCCGAAGGGATGTTGAAGTCCAAGAAGCCTGTCTCCACTCGTACGTCGGGGCGCAGGGAGCGCACCCGCCGTACGAGGGCGTGCACCGTCGCGGCATGCCGTGGATCACGGCTGCCATGGGCGATGACCAGGAGAACGGGCTTGTCGACCATGGGACTCAGTTCTTCACCAGCAGACCGCGGCTGCGCAGTACCCACCGCTCCAGCGGACTGAAGATCAGCAGGTCGATGGCGATACCGACGAACAGGATGAGCACGATGGCGAGGAAGACCGTCGCCATGCTGCTGTTGGTGCGGCCCACCTCAAGCAGCTGGCCGAGGCCCACGCCCAGGTCGGGTGCCTTCGCGATGATCTCGGCGGCCATCAGCGAACGCCAGGAGAACGCCCACCCCTGCTTGAGCCCCGCCACATAGCCGGGCAGCGCGGCCGGCATCACGATGTGCCGGATGCCCTGGAAACCCGTGGCTCCCAGCGTCCGCCCCGCGCGCAGGAACAGCGGCGGCACCTGGTCGACGCCGGACACCAGACCGTTGGCGATCGACGGCACCGCGCCGAGCAGGATGACCGCGTACATCATCTCGGGCTTCAGCCCCAGCCAGATCACGGCGGCCGGCACCCAGGCGACCGACGGCAGCGACTGGAGGCCGGACAGGATCGGTCCGATCGCCGCGCGCACGAATTTCACCCGGGCCACGATCAGACCGAGCGGCGTGCCGATGAGCAGCGCGAGCGCGAAGCCGAACAGACCCCGCGAGACGCTCGTCCAGATGTAGTCGAGCAGCGTGCCCTTCAGCCACGCGTCCTCGACCTCGGCCCACACCGCGCCGGGGGAGGGCAGCTTCGTCGGGTCGTCGACGATCTTCAGGGAGATCAGGCCCTGCCAGACCACGAGGACCACGGCGACCGCGATGATCGGCGGCAGGATCTTCTCGCGGAAGGTCTGCCGGAACGGCGGGCGGCCCGCGACCCGGCTCTCCAGCGCGTCGAGGCCCGCCTCGATGCTGCCGGAGTCCTCTCCCGCCCTTGTCTCAGTGCTGGCCATGGCGGCGGATCTCCCCACGCAGTACTTCGGTGATCTCGACGGACAGTTCGGCCACGGGCGCGTCCTCGATACGGCGCGGCTGCGGGATGTCGACCGTCCACTCGCGCGCGATCCGGCCCGGCCGGGAGGACAGCAGGATGACGCGCTGCGCGAGCCGCACCGCCTCGCGGACGTTGTGTGTGACGAAGAGGACGGACAGCCCCGTCTCCTCCCACAGCCGGGTCAGCTCGTCGTGCAGCACGTCACGGGTGATGGCGTCGAGCGCCGCGAAGGGCTCGTCCATCAGCAGCAGCTTGCTCTCCTGCGCGAGCGCGCGCGCCAGCGCGACCCGCTGGCGCATACCGCCGGACAGCTCGTGCACCCGCTTGCCGTACGCGCCCTTCAGCCGGACGAGTTCGAGCAGGGCGTCGGCCTGGTCGCGCCGTTCGTTCTTCGGAACTCCCCTGAGCTTGAGGGCGAGTTCGATGTTCTTGCCCGCGGTCAGCCACGGGAAGAGGGCGTGCTCCTGGAACATCAGGGCGGGGCGGCCGTCCGTCGTGATGGCACCGGCGGTGGGCTTGTCGAGCCCTGCCACCAGGTTCAGCAGTGTGGACTTGCCGCAGCCCGAGGCCCCCAGGAGAGTGACGAACTCGCCGGGCGCGACATCGATGGTGATGTCGTCCAGCACGAGCTGTTGTCCGGCGGGGCCCGCGAACGACTTCGAGACATGCTCGATCCGGGCGGCGTGGGTGGCCGCGGCGGTGTCGTCGGCGGCCTTGGCGAAAGTCGTGGCCATGGTCGTCACCTCCTGGGAAGTCATCGGGTCTTCGAATCAGCTCGCGCCGAGACCGGCGTCGTCGACCGTGCTCTCACCCTCGGCCTTGAGGACCTTGTTGAGCAGGGTGAGGTCGTAGATGCCCTTGAGGTCGGGCTTCTTCAGCAGGCCCGCCTTCACCGCGTGCTCCGCCTCGGTGCTGAGGGTGGAGGCCAGCGGGTCGTTCGTGAACTGGATGGACTTCCAGGCCGGGTCCAGGACCGTGGCCGGCAGCGCCTTGCCCGAGTCGAACTCCAGCTGAGCGTTGGCCGCGGCCTTCGCCTGGTCAGGGTTGGCGTTGATCCACTTGTTGGCCTCGACCGAGGCCTTCAGCACCGCCTCGACCGCCTTGGGGTGCTTCTCGAGGAAGTCCTGCCGCACGATGATGTTCGTGATCACGAACTTCTTGTCCGGCCACAGGTCGGCCTCGTCCAGAAGCACCTTGGCGCCTTCGGCGACCAGCTTGGACGCGGTCGGCTCGGGCACCCAGGCGCCGTCGATGGAGTCGGACTTGTAGGCGTCCGGGACGACCGAGTTCTCGGTGCGGACGACCGAGACGTCGCCCTTGCCGCTGTCCGCGTCGACCTTCCAGCCCTGCTCCGCGATCCAGTTGAGGAACGCCACGTCCTGCGTGTTGCCGAGCTGCGGGGTGGCGATCTTCTTGCCCTTGACGTCCTTCAGGGACTTGATCTTGTCCGGGTTGACCACGAGCTTCACGCCACCCGAGGCGGAACCGCCGATGATCTTCAGGTTCTTGCCCTGGGACGCGGTGTAGCCGTTGATCGCGGGGGAGGGGCCGATCCATCCGATGTCGATGGAGTCGGAGTTGATCGCCTCGATCTCGGACGGGCCGGCGTTGAAGGTCGCCGGCTTGACCTCGGTGGCTCCCAGCGCCTTCTGGAAGAAGCCCTTCTGCATGCCGACCAGCGCGGTCCCGTGTGTCAGGTTTCCGAAGTAGCCGATCCGGACGGAGTCGAGTCCGTCGATCTTCTTCGCCCCGGCGGCGACCTTGGCGGTGTCGTTGTCCTTCGCCTGGGAGCCGTAACCGCAGGCGGCGAGGGCGAGAAGCGGGAGCGTGGCTATGACCGCGAGGCTGCGGCGAAGAGCGGGATGAGCAGGCACGGGAGGTGTTCCTCTCGGAGGCCCGGCGGTCACGGTCTCTCAGGTCGTGGCCGGGAGGTCGGCAGGTCTGCGTCTACGGCGGTGGGGGGTGAGGGCGCGCGAGCGGTGCGCGTACGTCAGCACGCACATCGCGCCACCCCGCCCTGCCCGCTGCCGAGAGCACCGCTGCCGACGCGGCCGCCCTCCTTCGCGAACGTGGAGTAGTAGTCGGTGGAGTTCATGTCAGAAGTCCCACCCGTCGTCATCGGACTCGTCCTTGACGGGCTCGGGGGAGGCGAACGACTCGCCGACCATGCCCGCGGTGAGCGTGGTGCCGTCGTTCGGGTCGATCAGGATGAAGGAACCGGTGCGGCGCGAGTCGGCGTAGGAGTCGACCGGCAGCGGTTCGGCGGTGCGGATCTTCACCCGGCCGATGTCGTTGGCGACGAGCTGTCCCGGGTGCGGGTGCAGGGACAGGTCGGAGAGGGTGAGACGGGACGGGATGTCCTTGACGAGCGCCTTGACCGTGCGGGTGCCGTGCTTGAGCAGCACGCGGTGGCCGACGGTCAGCGGCGCGTCGGCGACATGGCACACGGTCGCCTCGATGTCCTGCGTGGTCGGCGGCGCGTCCTTGCTGGGCACGATCAGGTCGCCGCGCGAGATGTCGATGTCGTCCTCCAGCAGGAGGGTCACCGACTGGGTGGTCCAGGCGACGTCGACCGGCTCGCCGAGCAGGTCGATACCGGCGATCTTCGTGGAGCGGCCCGAGGGCAGCACGGTGATCTGCTCGCCGACGCGGAATGAACCGGCCGCGATCTGGCCCGCGTAGCCCCGGTAGTCGGGGTGCTCGGCGGTCTGCGGCCGGATCACGTACTGCACGGGAAGGCGGGCGTGGCAGTGGCTCAGGTCGTGGGCGACCGGGACCGTCTCCAGGTGCTCCAGGACGGTCGGACCGCCGTACCAGTCCATGGTCGCCGAGGCGTCCACGACGTTGTCGCCGGCCAGCGCCGAGATCGGGATCGCGGTGACCTCCGGGACGCCCAGCTCCAGCGCGTACGCCGTGAACTCCTCGGCGATCGCGGCGAACACGGACTCCTGGTAGTCGACCAGGTCCATCTTGTTGACGGCGAGGACGACGTGCGGAACGCGCAGCAGCGCGGCCAGGGCGGCGTGCCGGCGGGTCTGCTCCACGACGCCGTTGCGGGCGTCGATGAGGATCACCGTCAGCTCTGCCGTGGAGGCACCCGTGACCATGTTGCGGGTGTACTGCACGTGACCGGGCGTGTCGGCGAGGATGAACCGCCGCTTGGGCGTGGCGAAGTAGCGGTAGGCCACGTCGATGGTGATGCCCTGCTCCCGCTCGGCCCGCAGCCCGTCCGTCAGCAGCGCGAGGTCCGGGCCTTCGGCACCGCGGCCGGCGGAGGCGCGCTCGACGGCCTCCAGCTGGTCCGTGAGGATCGACTTGGAGTCGTGCAGCAGCCGCCCGACGAGGGTGGACTTGCCGTCGTCCACCGAACCGGCGGTGGCGAAACGCAGCAGGGTCGTCTCGGTGAGTTCCGTGGTCGTGGTCATGGCTAGAAGTACCCCTCGCGCTTGCGGTCTTCCATCGCGGCCTCGGACATCTTGTCGTCGGCGCGGGTGGCGCCCCGCTCGGTCAGCCGGGAGGCGGCGATCTCGGTGATGACCTGCTCCAAGGTCACGGCGTCCGAGTCCACGGCACCCGTGCAGGACATGTCACCGACGGTCCGGTAGCGCACCAGGCGCTTCTCGACGGTCTCACCGTTCTTGGGCCCGCCCCACTCACCGGCGGTCAGCCACATCCCGCTGCGCGCGAACACCTCACGCTCGTGCGCGAAGTAGATCTCCGGCAGCTCGATGTGCTCGCGGGCGATGTACTGCCACACGTCCAGCTCGGTCCAGTTGGACAGCGGGAAGACGCGGACGTGCTCGCCGGGGGCGTGGCGGCCGTTGTAGAGGTTCCACAGCTCCGGGCGCTGGCGGCGCGGGTCCCACTGGGAGAACTCGTCGCGCAGCGAGAAGACCCGCTCCTTCGCCCGCGCCTTCTCCTCGTCGCGGCGGCCGCCGCCGAAGACGGCGTCGAACTTCTCCGCCTGGATCTTCTCGGTGAGCGGGAGGGTCTGGAGCGGGTTGCGGGTGCCGTCGGGACGTTCCTTCAGCACACCGCGGTCGATGTAGTCCTGGACGGAGGCGACATGGAGGCGCAGACCGTGCCGGTCGACCGTACGGTCGCGGTACTCCAGCACCTCGGGGAAGTTGTGCCCGGTGTCGACGTGCAGCAGCGAGAAGGGGATCGCGGCGGGTGCGAACGCCTTCAGCGCCAGGTGCAGCATGACGATGGAGTCCTTGCCGCCGGAGAAGAGGATCACCGGCCGCTCGAACTCACCCGCCACCTCGCGGAAGATGTGCACCGCCTCGGACTCCAGCGCGTCCAGGTGGGACAGGGCGTACGGGGAGTCCGTGCCCTCCTGCGCCGTGGCCACGGTCGTCGTCATGCCAGTCCCCTTTCGCTGAGCAGGGCGTACACCGACGCCGCGGACTCCTGCACGCTCTGGTTCTGCGACTCGATGCGCAGGTCGGGCGACTCGGGCTCCTCGTACGGGTCGTCCACACCGGTCAGCCCGGACAGCTCGCCC
Organism: Streptomyces lincolnensis; assembly: GCF_001685355.1. GTDB lineage: Bacteria > Actinomycetota > Actinomycetes > Streptomycetales > Streptomycetaceae > Streptomyces > Streptomyces lincolnensis. The sequence goes on from NZ_CP016438.1 coordinate 7,910,528, forward strand.
GCGGCCTGCTTGGCGTAGAGCCCCTTCACATCGCGTACGGAGCACACCTCGACCGGAGTCGCCACGTGCACCTCCAGATAGGCGGTCCCGCCCTCCTGGTGACGCTTGCGGACGGCCTCGCGGCTGTCGGCGTAGGGCGCGATCACCGGGACGAGCACCTTGACGCCGTTGCGGGCGAGGAGCTCGGAGACGAATCCGATGCGCTGCACGTTGGTGTGCCGGTCCTCGCGGCTGAAGCCGAGGCCCGCCGAGATGAACTCGCGGATCTCGTCGCCGTCGAGCACCTCGACGAGATGGCCCTCCTCGCGCAGCCGGCCGGCCAGCTCGTACGCGATGGTGGTCTTGCCGGCACTCGGCAGACCCGTGAGCCAGACGGTGGCTCCGGTCGTCACGTGCAACTCCTTGGGGTTCGCCTGAACGGCACTCGCGGTCATCCGTGCAGCCCGCACTCGGTCTTGGTGCGTCCGGCCCAGCGGCCGGCGCGCGCGTCCTCGCCTTCCAGGACGCGGCGGGTGCAGGGGGCGCAGCCGACGGACGCGTAGCCGTCCATCAGCAACGGGTTGGTCAGGACACCGTGTTCGGTGACGTAGGCGTCCACGTCGTCCTGGGTCCAGCGGGCGATCGGGGAGATCTTGATCTTCTGGCGCTTCTCGTCCCAGCCGACGACCGGGGTGTTCGCCCGGGTGGGGGACTCGTCGCGGCGCAGACCGGTCGCCCAGGCCACGTAGTTCTTCAGCCCGCGCTCCAGCGGCTCGACCTTGCGCATCTTGCAGCACAGGTCGGGGTCGCGGTCGTGCAGCTTGGGGCCGTACTCGGCGTCCTGCTCGGCGACCGTCTGCCGCGGGGTCAGCGTGATGACGTTGACGTCCATCACGGCCTCGACCGCGTCCCGGGTGCCGATGGTCTCCTCGAAGTGGTAGCCCGTGTCGAGGAACACGACATCCACTCCGGGCCGGGCGCGGGAGGCGAGGTGGGCGACCACCGCGTCCTCCATCGAGGAGGTCACGCAGAAGCGGGTGCCGAAGGTGTCGACCGCCCACTGGAGGATCTCCAGCGCGGAGGCGTCCTCCAGGTCACGGCCCGCCTGCTCGGCGAGCGCCTTGAGATCCGCTGTCGTGCGCTCTTCCTGAGTCGTCGTCATATGTGATCTCCCCCAGCGTCTGTCTGTCGAAGGCCCCGGGCGAGCAGCCCGAGGAACTTCAACTGGAATGCGCGGTTGCACGCCGCGCATTCCCACGCGCCGTGACCGCCGTCCGCGGCCTCGCTCGGACGCAGGTCCTCGTCGCCGCAGTAGGGGCAGTAGAAGGGGGCGGCCCGCTCGCTCACGACAGGGCCTCCTCGCCGGCTCGCGAGGCCCAGGCGGCGAAGCGCTCGCCGTCCTCGCGCTCGGCCTGGAACCGCTTCAGGACCCGCTCGACGTAGTCGGGCAGTTCCTCGGCGGTGACCTTGAGGCCACGCACCTTGCGGCCGAAGCCGGCCTCCAGGCCGAGGGCGCCGCCGAGGTGCACCTGGTAGCCCTCGACCTGCTCGCCCTGGTCGTTGAGGACCAGCTGGCCCTTGAGGCCGATGTCCGCCACCTGGATACGGGCGCAGGCGTTGGGGCAGCCGTTGAGGTTGATGGTGAGCGGCTCGTCGAACTCCGGGATCCGGCGCTCCAGTTCGTCGATCAGCTGCGAGCCGCGCGCCTTGGTCTCGACGATGGCGAGCTTGCAGTACTCGATGCCGGTGCAGGCCATGGTGCCGCGCCGGAAGGGCGAGGGCTTGGCGGTGAGGTCGAGGGCGTCGAGGGCCTCGACCAGGGGCTCGACCTGAGCCTCCTCGACATCGAGGATGATCATCTTCTGCTCGACGGTGGTCCGCACCCGGCCCGAGCCGTGGGCCTCCGCGACCTCGGCGATCTTCGTCAGCGTGGTGCCGTCGACGCGGCCGACGCGCGGGGCGAAACCGACGTAGAAACGGCCGTCCTTCTGCCGGTGCACGCCGACGTGGTCGCGCCAGCGGCCCGAGGGCTCGGCGGGCGCGGGACCGTCGACCAGCTTCCGCTTGAGGTAGTCGTCCTCCAGCACCTGGCGGAACTTCTCCGGCCCCCAGTCGGCGACGAGGAACTTCAGGCGGGCGCGGGTCCGCAGCCGCCGGTAGCCCCAGTCGCGGAAGATGCCGACCACACCGGCCCACACCTCGGGCACCTCGTCCAGCGGCACCCAGGCGCCGAGCCGGACGCCGAGCTTGGGGTTGGTGGACAGGCCACCGCCGACCCACAGGTCGAAGCCGGGGCCGTGGTCGGGGTGCTCGACACCGACGAAGGCGATGTCGTTGATCTCGTGGACCACGTCGAGCAGCGGGGATCCGGAGATCGCCGTCTTGAACTTGCGCGGCAGGTTGGAGAACTCCTTGCTGCCGATGTACCGCTCGTGGATCTCGTCGATCGCCCAGGAGCCGTCGATGATCTCGTCCTCGGCGATACCGGCGACCGGCGAGCCGATGACGACACGCGGGCAGTCGCCGCAGGCCTCGGTGGTGGACAGCCCGACGGCCTCCAGCCGGTTCCAGATCTCCGGGACGTCCTCGATGCGGATCCAGTGCAGCTGGATGTTCTGCCGGTCGGTGACGTCCGCGCTGCCGCGGGCGAACTCCTGCGAGATCTCACCGATCACGCGCAGCTGCCGGGTGGTGAGGCGTCCGCCGTCGATCCGCACCCGCAGCATGAAGTACTTGTCGTCCAGCTCCTCCGGCTCCAGGATCGCGGTCTTGCCGCCGTCGATCCCGGGCTTGCGCTGGGTGTACAGCCCCCACCAGCGCATACGGCCGCGCAGGTCGTTGGGGTCGATCGAGTCGAAGCCGCGCTTCGAGTAGATCGTCTCAATGCGTGTCCGCACATTGAGACCGTCGTCGTCCTTCTTGAACTGCTCGTTGCCGTTGAGCGGGGTGTGGTGCCCCGCGGCCCACTGACCCTCACCGCGGTGACGGCTCACCTTGCGGCGGGGAGTCGCGGCGGCAGGGTTCTGCGGGGTGGCGGCCATGGTTGATACGTCCTTCGGGACAGGCGGGAAAGCGGCTCTGACCTGCGCGTACGGGCGCATGGGTGTACGTGCGCGTCATTGCGCAGGAAGTGAGACAGAAGTGGAGATGTCGGGCGTCGCTGCGGCTGTTCAGCGCACCGGACAGATGGCGCTGGACATACGGCCGAGGTCGACGTGCCGCCGACTCACCAAGGCAATTCCAGTTCCAGACATGACGGAAGCGTGTCACGGAGATCTGGACACAGTCCAGCTTTGTCCGTCATGCGGACACCCTTGTCCCGTAGGGTGAGACAAGGGTGGCGTCGATCACATGGGCTGCGCGAGGGCTTGTCGGCGCAGGTCAGACCGGGTAGGCGCCGGGCCATGGGCCGGGAGCGGCCATCTGGGGCTGTTCCGCCACCTGCGTGTCGAAGAGCTTGAAGCCACGCCGCAGGTAGTTGTCCATCGCGTGCTCGCCGTCCAGGCTGCACGTGTGCAGCCACACCCGCTTGGTGTCGGTCAGCCCCGGCCAGCGGTCCGCGAGGTCCCAGGCGCGGGCGACGCCGTACGACAGCAGGTGGCCGCCGATCCGCCGGCCGCGGAAGGCCGGGAGCAGGCCGAAGTGCTCGATCTCCACGACGCCGTCGTCCTGCGGGACCAGCTCCACGTATCCCGCCGGGGTGTCGCGCTCGTAGGCGACCCACGTCTCCACGCCGGGACGCTCCAGGTGCTCCTGCCACTGCGCGTACGTCCAGCCCAGCAGGTCGATCCAGCGGATGTCGCCGCCGACGGCGGTGTACAGGAAGCGGCTGAACTCGGGGGAGGGGACCTCGGCGCGGACGACCCTCACGTCGCCCTGCGGGGCTTGGGCGGGGAGGAGGTCGGTGGGTGCGGTCTGTTCCAGGGACCAGGTGGTCACGGGGGTGTTGGGCATGTGGTCAGAAAATCATCCGGGCAAGGGGTCTGTCGATCGGCTTCCGGCCGGTGGGGGCTGGTCGCGCAGTTCCCCGCGCCCCTTAAGGGGCGCGGCTCAGCCCAGCGCTCGATCCATCGATGCCAGAGGCAGCGCGAAAAGCATGCGGCCCGACTGGGACCACACCTCGCCCGTCTCCTCCCAGTACGAGAGTGCTCCCGCGTCCGGGCTCCAGCAGTCGCGGTGTTTCTCGGGGCCGCAGCGGGTGGCCTGGGCGCCGTCGGCGGTCTGGCGCCAGAGCGTGCCGTGGGCGTCGTCGGGGTCGCCCGTGCGGGCCAGATACCAGTCGGAGCGGTAGGACAGGACGCCGCCGATGTCGTCCGCCTTGGTCTCGTACACGTCCGACGGGCTCGCGCGTCCGGCGGAGTCCGTGGCCAGCAGCCCGGCCCGGGTGCCCGTCGTGTCCGCGCCGAGGGAGTAGCGGGACAGCAGGGCGGGCCTGTCGCTGTCCGACGGCGGCCGCTCGCTCGCGACCAGGCTGTCGGGTGCCGTACTGCGGTCCAGGGAGATCGTTCCGGGACGGACGGCCTCCGAGCCGGTCAGCCGGTAGGAGGCGACGGCGGGCAGGACGTACCGGGAGCCGTTCGCCGCCCAGCCGCCGCGTACCCGGCCCACCGCGCCGGTGTCGACGGTGGTGCGCTGGACGCGGTTCATGTCGTACGCGTACAGCGCGGTGCGGCCCTCGCCGGTGGCGGTGACCAGCAGTTTGTCCTGGTACCAGACCATGCCGGTCAGCTGGGAGGACAGCGCCCGGTAGTCCCGGCCGCCGTCCACCGGCACGACCAGGAGGACCCAGGTGTAGGTGAGGTGGCTCGGGTCGTTCGCGTCGACGAAGGCGACCTTGGCCAGGCCCCGGCCCGCCGTGACGCCGGCCTGACTGTTGCTGAGGCCGGTGGACTCGTTGTCGTTCCGGCTCCAGCCGGAGAGGATCACGCGGTTCTGGCCCCAGATGCCGTCGTCGTCGGCGTCACCGGAGGTGGTGACCGCGCCGGGCCGCCAGGAGCGGGTGTCGTCGGCGTCCCAGCAGAAGGCGCGGGTCGCGGTCGGCTCGACGGGCAGCGCCCCCCGCTCGCCGCCGGTGCAGGAGATCGCGTCCCGCAGGCTGTGGTCGGCGTCGTCGAGGACGGCGCCCACGCCGACGGGCCGGCCCATCTCCGAGGAGAGCCGGTCGAGGGTGCCCCGCGGCACCAGGTTCTCCTTCAGGCGCAGGGTGGCGGACTCGGTGGCCGAGGAGACCGGCTTCAGTGCACCGGGGCTGCCGGTGACCGTGGCCTGCGACGCGCTGATCATGGTGGCCGCGCCGGTCAGAGCGAGGGCGGTTCCGGCAAGGAATGCCCGCAGCGCCCTGCCCCGCCTGCGCCGACGGTGTCTGCCGCGATGTTTCATGCATCCTCCCGAGGCGGGCCAACTGCGCCTGGTGATCCGTACGTTGACCAAGGAGCAGGTGGGGAGACCCGTAGAGGGATGCTACGGCAGTCCGGCGGCCTGGGGGACGAAGACCCTGCAATTATGCGGAAGATGCACCCCGAAGCAGCTCAGACCGCCCGTACGGACGTGCGTGCGGCCGTCACCGCCGGGGCCGTCGAGTACGGCAGCAGATCGCGCGGATCGTCCGGCAGCAGCGCCTCGACCTCGGCGTCCTCGCTGAACCGGTACGGCCGGTGTTCCAGAAAACCGCCGAGATAACGCCGTACCCGGGACATCTCGGCGCGCACGGTCACGGTGCGGGCCCGGTCGCCGAACACGTCCTCGGCCAGGCCCGCCGCACTGCGGCCGGTGCGGTGCAGGGCCAGCAGATAGAGCAATTCGGCGTGCCGGGGGGACAGTTCGTGGCTCCAGGAGCCCGCGCACCCCGACACCGTCACCGACCAGCGGCGCGGCTGCGCCAGGTCGAGCACGATCCGGGTGGCGCCGCGCGGCACCGGCTCCTCGTCGGGGCGGACCAGCCAGCCGCCGGTCAGAGGCTCCAGCGAGCACAACCCGATCGACGGCAGCCACCGGCGGCCCGGCGCCGGCGACTTGGGCAGCGGGATCCGGTTGACGTACGGCATCCCGCTGACCGCGGCCGTCCAGCCGTCCCGGTCGACCACCGCGGCCCGGCCGCCGAGCCGGGCGAGCACCGGGGCCGCCACCGCGCGCAGCCGCTCCAGCGAGGTCTGGTGCATCTCGCGCAGCCGTGCCTCGGCGAGCTTGGCCACCGAGTCGACCCAGGCGAGCGTGGCTGGGTGCATGGTCTCCAGCGGGCCGCTGACGTCCACGACACCGATCAGCCGGCCGTCGCGCGGATCGGTGATCGGCGCCCCGGCGCAGGTCCACACGGACAGGGCCCGCACCTGGTGTTCGCAGGCGACGACCTGCACGGGCCGGCGGACCACCGCCGGGGTGCCCACGCCGTTGGTTCCGGCCACGTCCTCACGCCAGTCGGAGCCGACCTCGATGCCGGACTCGTCGGCCCGGCGCAGCACCGGCGCGCTGCCCTCGCGCCACAGGGCCCGCCCGTCGTCGTCGGCGATCAGCACGATGTGGTGGGAGGCGTCGGCCACCGACACCAACCCCTCCCGCAGCACCGGCAGGACGTGCCGGAGCGGGGAGGTCTCGCGCCGCAGCTCCACCTCTCCGCGCGGGAGCAGTCCGGCCCGGAAGTCGTGGTCGGGATCGATCCCGGTGCGGCTCACCCGCTCCCAGGACTCCTCGATCAGTGGGCGCGGCGCGCTGCGTGCCTGGTGTGCGTACATGGCGCCACGTACCTCGCCGGGCAGTCGCGTGGGCCGTGCGAGGGCGGCGGCCGCGCGCGTCGTGTCCATGGGCGGGTTCGCCACAGGGTCCTCCCGGTAGGAGGCGCGGACGACCGGCCGCGGAAACCAGGCCGGGCACAACCGGTTCCCGTACGACTGTTCGGACACGCCTGCAACTGTCTTGACTGTCTGTCTCATAGTGCCGTTTGCCCGAGCCGGAGGCACACACTCCGCACACAGTCACCAACAAGTTGCAACCCCTTGCAACCCTGGTGGTCGGCCCCGCTCTGTTTGAAACTTGAGCGACGCCGCCCCCGGCGGCGTCCGTGGCCTGAAAAGGGCCAGCTCGCGGGGGTGGTGCCGTGTCGGCGCAGCACCACCCCCGCTTCTCGCGGCGACGCGATCAGGCCACCGGACGGGCGCGCTCCACCACCGACTCCAGGTCCAAGGTGCCGGGCAGGGTCCCGAACGCGGCCCCGCCGTCCCCGCCCAGCCGCGCGCCGCAGAACGCGTCGGCGACCTCCGGCGGCGCGTACCGCACCAGCAGGGAGCCCTGGAGCACCAGTGCGAGCCGTTCCGCCAGCCGCCGGGCCCGCCCCTCGACGCCTTCCAGGTCCCCGAGTTCGGTGAGCAGGTCCTTGACCGCCGCGTCGAGCCGGTGGTCGGCGCCGCGCGTCCTGCCGACCTCCAGGAGATAGGCGTTCAGGGCCTGCGGCTCCCGTTGCAGGGCGCGCAGCACGTCCAGCGCCTGCACATTGCCCGCGCCCTCCCAGATCGAGTTCAGCGGCGACTCGCGCACCAGCCGGGGCATCCCGGACTCCTCGACATAGCCGTTGCCGCCCAGACACTCGGCGGCCTCGACCGCGAGGGGCGCGCACCGTTTGGTCACCCAGTACTTGGCGGCCGGTACGGCGATCCTGAGCAGCGCCCGTTCCTGCTCGCCGCCGTCGTCGTAGGCCGCCGCGAGCCGCATGGCGAGGGTGGTCGCCGCCTCGGACTCCAGGGCGAGGTCGGCCAGGACGTTGCGCATCAGCGGTTTGTCGACGAGCCTGCCGCCGAACGCCTCGCGATACGTGCAGTGGTGGACCGCCTGGGCGACGGCCTGGCGCATCAGTCCCGCCGAACCGAGGACGCAGTCCAGCCGGGTCGCCGCCACCATCTCGATGATGGTGGGCACCCCGCGCCCCTCCTCGCCGACCCGGCGGGCCCAGGTCCCGTCGAACTCGACCTCGGCGGAGGCGTTCGACCGGTTGCCCAGCTTGTCCTTGAGCCGCTGGATCATGAAGACGTTGCGGGTGCCGTCCGCCAGCAGCCGCGGCACCAGGAAGCAGGTGAGGCCCTCGGGGGCCTGGGCCAGGACCAGGAAGCCGTCCGACATGGGCGCCGAGCAGAACCACTTGTGGCCGGTCAGCTCGTACGTCCCGTCCTCGGCCAGGGGCCGGGCGGCCGTCGTGTTGGCACGGACGTCGCTGCCGCCCTGCTTCTCGGTCATCGCCATCCCGAACAGCGCCCCGGCCTTCTGCCCGGCGGGCCGCAGTCCCCGGTCGTAGACCGTCGAGGCCAGCCGGGGTTCCCACTCGGCGGCGAGCGCGGGCTCGGCGCGCAGGGCGGGGACCGCCGCGTGGGTCATCGACAGCGGGCAGCAGTTGCCCGCGTCGACCTGGGTCCACACCAGGAACCCGGCCGCGCGCCGCACATGCCCGGCGGGCCGTGACCAGGCGGTGGTCAGCCCGGCCGACACGCCCTTGCCGAGCAGCCGGTGCCAGGCCGGGTCGAAGTCCACCTCGTCCACCCGGTGGCCGTAGCGGTCGTGGGTGCGCAGTCTCGGCGGGTTCCCGTTCGCCTGCGCCCCCCACTCCTGCACCTGCGCGGACCCGGAGGTCCGGCCCAGGGCGGTGAGCTCGTCTCTCACCTCGTCGAGCAGGTCCGGGGCGGTGTGCCGTTCCACCGCCCCGACCAGGGCGCGGTCGGTGCTGAAGACGTCGTAGCCGACCAGCGGCTCGGGCTGGTTGGTCACGCTGTGGGTGCTGCCTGCCATGAGGCGAACCTACCCGTCGGGGCGACGGACACCACCATGACGGGGCAGCCCTCACAGCCTGTCCGCGAACCCTTCGCCCGCGCGGCGACACCCGCCCCTGGGGGACGGGCGCCGAGTGGTGTGCCGCGGTTCTCGGGCGCGGCGGGCGGACGGGCCGGCGCCGCCGGGCGGCCCCGGGCGAGAGGTACCGGCGCCGCCACCGCCGGGCGGTTCTCGGGCGCGGGGAGTGGACAGCGCCGACGCCGGGCAGCTCCAGGGCGGGAGGAACCGGCGCCGCTGCCTCGGGCGGCCCTCAGGCCAGCCGGGCCAGTGCCGCCGTCACCTCCGGCTCGTCCAGGGACTCCGCGTCCGCGGTCCAGCCGTTGCGGTAGACGGTGTCGAGGTAGCGCTCGCCGAGGTCCGGGGCGATCGCGACCGCCGTCAGTTCCCGGCGTCCGCCGTACTCGGCCAGCCACTGGCCGGCGCCGCTGACCACCGTGCCGGTGGAGCCGCCGAACAGGAAGCCCCGTCCGGCCAGCCGGCGGCACGTCTGCACGGTGTCCGACTCCTCGACGCGGACCACGTCGTCCACGTAGGACCGGTCGAGCAGCGGTGGCGGCACGCTCATGCCCAGCCCGGGGATCATCCGGCGGCCCGACGGACCGCCGAAGCTCACCGAGCCGACGCTGTCCACCGCGACCACCCGTACCGGGCGCCGCCACTGCCAGAACCAGCGGGCGCAGCCCATCAGGGTCCCGGTGGTGCCGGCCCCGACGAACAGCACGTCCAGGCGCGGGAAGCGGCGGGCGATGGCGGGCGCGGTGGTGCGGTAGTGCGCCCGCCAGTTGGCCTCGTTGGTGTACTGGTTGAGCCAGACGTACCGGTCGTCCGAGGCGCACAGCGCGTTCACGTACGCCAGCCGCGCTCCCAGGAACCCGCCGTGGACGTCCGGCTCGTGCAGGACGTGGACGTGCGCGCCCAGCGCCTCCATCAGCCGGATCGTCGGCAGGTTGCAGCGCGAGTCGGTCACGCACAGGAACCGGTGGCCCCGGCTCGCGGCGATCACGCTGAGCGCCACGCCCAGGTTCCCGGACGAGGACTCGACCAGGACCGAGCCCGGTCGCAGCCGGCCCTCGCGTTCGGCGGCCGTGACCATCTCGTGGGCGGCCTTCATCTTGACGGAACCGGCGAAGTTGAACCCCTCGCACTTCAGGTACACCGGCAGCCCCAGTGCGGCCCGAAGGTCGACATAGAGCTCTTCCTCGTTGAACTGTGCGGGATCGGATATCACGGGCATGCTGTCCCCCTCCTCATGCACCACGTGCGCGGTCGGTCACCCGTACCGGCGCAGCTCGTGGAAGAACCCGTCGACGACGTGGAGTCCGCCCTGCCGGGCCACTTCGTCGTGGACGTACCTGCCGACCGCGAGGTCCAGCACTCCCAGCCCGAAGGGCGAGAACACCACCGTGCGGTCCGTCGGGACGGTCGCCCGCCCCGTCATCACGTCGTTCAGCGTGCCGTCGATGAACTCCCGTCCGCCCGTGGCCTGTTCGGCCAGGTGCGGGGAGGTCTCCGCCTTCAGACAGTGCTCCACGTCGTCGACGAAGTTCGCGGACGCCAGCAGGATCTCGGGGGCCAGATCCCTGAGCGACACATGCAGAACCAGCGGATGGTGCGCGAACCACGACGGATCGTGGACGTGCGGCGTCGAGGCGACCGTCGCGAACACCACCAGGTCACTGGAGCGGATCAGCGACTCGGCCGAGGAGTGCACGGTGATCCGCCCCTTCGCGTCCGACCGCTCCAGGTAGCCCCGGAAGCCGGCCGCGCTGTCCGCGGACAGGTCGTGCACCCCCGTCTCCTCGAACTCCCAGCCGGTGCCGGTGAGATGGGTGTGGATGTAGCGGGCGATCAGTCCGGTGCCGATGAAGCCCACCCGGGCCGGCCGTTCGCGCCCTTCGCTCAGCCGGGCCGCCGCCAGCGCCGCCGAGGACGCCGTACGGGTGGCGCTGATGACCGAACTCTCCAGACAGGCGTACGGATAGCCGGTGTCGGGGTCGTTGAGGATCAGGACCGCGGACGCCCGGGGCAGCCCCGACGCGGTGTTCTCGGGGAAGCTGGAGATCCACTTCAGGCCGTCCACCCGCAGCTCTCCGCCCAGCGAGGCGGGCAGCGCGATGATCCGGGAGGACGGACGGTCCGGGAAGCGCAGGAAGTACGACGGCGGGTTCACCGACTCGCCGGCGCCGTGCAGCCGGTACACGGTCTCGACGAGGTCGGCGATCTCCGACTCCCGCCCGTGCAGGGCCCGCTGGACCTGCTCGCCGGAGATCACCGCGAACGGTGGGGCGGTCATCGTGCTCATGCGGTCCTCACTTCGGAATGCTCGGTGTGCTCGATGGCGGTCGGCCGGACCGGGTCGCCCAGCGCGGCCAGTACCTCGCGGGGGCCGTCGAACGGCTCCCTGCTGTGCGCGGTACGGATGTTGTCGACGAGCAGCAGGTCGCCGGTGCGCCAGGGCTCGCGCACGGTGTGGGCGTCGTAGACCTCGTTGATCACGCGGACGACGTCCTCGCCGACCGGGTCGCCGCCGCCGAAGCGGGTGTTGAAGGGCAGCCCGTCGGGCCCGTAGACGTCCACCAGGTACTCGCGGACCTCGGGGTCCATCGTCCACTCGTTGAGGAAGGCGATCTGGTTGAACCAGCAGCGGCGGCCGCTGACGGGGTGGCGGACCACCGCGCCGCGGCGCTGCCGGGTGCGCAGGGTGCCGTCGGACTCCCAGGCGAAGTCGATGGCGTGGGTACGGCAGTAGCGCTCGACGGTGCCCCGGTCGTCGGTGCCGAAGGCCTCGGCGACCGACGCCCCGATCTCGTCGTTGTACGTCCGGGTCAGCAGCCAGCCCTCCCGCTCGAACCGGGCGGTCAGCTCGGCGGGCAGCGCGTCGAGCACGGCCGAGGCGTCGGCCACCCCCGTCGCACCGCCCGAGGCGGGCGCCTCCAGGCAGGCGTAGAGCAGCAGGCCGGGGAACTCCAGCGCGTAACTCAGCTCGTGGTGCATGCACATCGGCTGGGTGGAGGGCCACTTGGTGGAGGAGTACACGCCGTCCGCGTACCGCCGCCGGGGCGCGAAGGGCTCACGGTCGTCCATCAGGGCATCCGTCAGCCGCCGGAACACGGCCTCCGCGGTGGCGGGATCGTTCAGGCCCAGCCCGCGGACCAGGACCGAGCCGTGCCCGGCGACGACGTCCCGCAGCCCGTCACGGTGCTCGGACGCCCAGCGCGCCGGATCGTCGCCGGCGTCGGCCCGCAGCAGCGGAGGGTTGCCGGGGGCCAGGGCGACCTCGGAGGGCAGGGTCGGAGATGAGGGCGACATCTCGGAGTTTCCTTTCGGGTGGTGCGTGGAGCGGTGGTTCGGGGATGGGCGCCCGCCGATTGCGGGGCCGGTGGTCTGTCACGGAGCCGTGTGGTCCAGCAGCTCCGCGAGGTCCGCGAGGACCGGTCGTCGGGTGACGTCCTTCAGGGAGATCTCCCGGTCCAGGGCGATCGCCAGCTTCACGGCGGCCAGCGAGGTTCCCCCGCGGTCGAAGAAGTGGTCGAGACGCCCGATCCGGTCCACGGGAAGGCCGAGCACCTCGGCCCAGGCGGCGGCCAGTCGTCGCTCACCCGGTGTCCCGGGCCGGTCCGTGGCCGTGTCGAACTCCCCGGCGCCCGCGTCGAGTTCCTCGGCGAGCGCGGTGAGCGTCCGGCGGTCGGTCTTGCCGTTGGCGGTCAGCGGCAGCCGCTCCCGCCAGTGGACCAGTGCCGGAACCATGTACGCCGGCAGCGAGGCCGCCAGCTTGTCCCGTACGACGTCGGCGGCGACCGGTTCGGTTCCCGTACAGAACGCCACAAGACGGGTACCGCCGACCACGACGACCGCGCCGTCCCGGACGCCGGGCACCCGCAGCAGCGCGTTCTCCATCTCGCCGATCTCGACGCGGAAACCGCGGATCTTCACCTGGCTGTCCCGGCGTCCGAGGAACTCCAGCTTCCCGTCGGGCAGCCAGCGCCCGTGGTCGCCGCTGCGGTACAGCCGCTCACCCGGCCGGTACGGGTCCTCGGTGAACGCCGCCCGCGTCCGCTCGGGGTCGTTGACGTACCCGCGCCCGACACAGATCCCGGAGAACACGATCTCGCCGGGCGCGCCCAGCGGTACGGGCACCAGGTCCTCGTCGACGACGTAGACCCGCACGTTCGCGACCGGCGGCCCGAGCGGCACCCGTTCCCGGTCCGGCACCCGGTACATGACCTCGTGGTTGGTGTCGTCGCAGGTCTCCGTCAGCCCGTAGGCGTTGACCAGCGGCGTCCCGGGCCGGGCCGCGAACCAGCGCTCCACCAGCTCCTTCTTCACCGCCTCCCCGGTCACCGACACACAGCGCAGGTCGGGCAGTTCGCGGGGCCGCCGGGCCAGTTCGGCCAGCACGGTCTCCAGATACGACGGCACCAGCTGAAGCACGTCGGCCCGGTGCCGCTCGACCGTGTCCACGAACCGGGGCACGTCCAGGATCGTCTCCTGGTCCACCAGCAGGGTCCGCCCGCCGACCAGCGGCGCGGCCAGCAGCTGCCACAGGGAGATGTCGAAGCACTGGGGAGCGGTCTGCGCGACCACGTCCCCGGCCCCGATGCCCAGGTCGTCGAGCTTGGCGAGGACGTGGTTGAGGAACCCGGCGTGCTCGCACATCGCGCCCTTGGGTTCACCGGTGGAGCCGGACGTGAAGTAGATGTAGGCGAGTTGACCGGGGGAGACGGGCACCCCGAGGTCGTCGTCGGGACGCCCCTCGGCGTACACGGCGTCCAGGTACAGCGTCCGTGCCGTCGGATCGAGGGAACGGTCGCTGCCGCGTTCGGTGAGGACCAGGTCGCACTGCGCGCGGGAGAGCGTCCGCGCCACGCGTTCGGCCGGGAAGTGCGGCTCGACGGGCAGATACACGCCCCCGGCCTTGAGCACGCCCAGCACGGCCGCCATCCAGTCGAGGTTCCGTTCCGTCACGACGGCGACCACACCCTCGCGCTCCAGCCCGCGGGCCAGCAGCGCGCGCCCCACCTGGTTGGCGCGGGCGTTGAGTTCGCGGTACGTCCACTCCCGCTCGCCCTGGACGGCGGCCACGAGGTCCGGGTGGGCCGCCGCCCGCTCCTCGAACAGCTCGTGCACCCGCTTGTCGGGCAGCTCCCGGTGCAGTCCCGCCAACTGCTCCAGCTGGAACCGGAGTTCGGCCTCGGACAGCAGACTCCTGCGCCCGGGATCGGCGAGCGCGGCCAGGTGGTAGCCGGCGATCCGGGCGGCGGCGTCCGCGTCGAAGAACTCGGTGCGGTACCGCAGTCGCAGGACGTCCCCGTCGGCGCTCACCTCCAGCTCGGAGTCGTCGACGGTGCTCCCGTCCTCGCCGGTGAGCTCGGCCAGGACCCGGACCCGGGCGGCCCGCAGTTCGTCGGGGCCCGCCACCACCCCTTCGGGCAGCGGCACTTCGTACTGGGCCGCACCCGGGACCGGGTGCAGCGTCCAGCTCGGTACTGTCTCCATGATCTGTTCCCCCCTGTTGCCTGTTACGCGCGCCGCGGCGCGACCGCCGGATTCCCGCCCCAGTGCGCCCCCGCCGGCATCTCCTCGCCCTTCATCAGGAAGGAGTCGGGGGCGAGTACGGCGCCGTCCCCCATCGAGACGCCGTAGTGGACGAGCGCGCCGGTCCCGACCGTGCAGCCGGCGCCGATGGTGATGTGGTCGGACTTGAAGGTGCCGTCCTCCTGCGAGTGGGACTGCACCTTGGTGTGGGCGGCCAGCGTGGCGTCGTCGCCGATCGTGGTGAGCGAGCGCTCGGTGATGGCGGTGCCGTCGTCGAAGACCCGGCGGCCCATCCGGACGCCCATCAGCCGCCACAGGACGTTCTTGAACGGCGTGCCGTTGAACGCGACGAGGTGCTGGTCGGACACCTTCCACAGCCGCTCGTGCCACCAGAAGTACGGGTCGTAGATCGAGCACAGCCGCGGCTTCAGCGGACGGAAACGGCAGATGGCCCGCTCGATGAGGATCCAGTAGGCGGCGGTGAACAGCAGGGCCGCCACCAGGTATCCGCCGATCAGCAGCCCGCCGACCAGGCCGCCGTCGGCGGCGCCGTACAGGTCGAAGGAGGCGAAGCCGAGCACCGTGAGCATGAACCAGTGCAGCCAGCGCAGGAACAGGAACAGCCCCATCGAGCGCAGGTTGAACCGGTTCTTGGCGCGCAGCCGACGGGCCAGCTCGTCGCCCTCGCGCAGATGGTCGAAGCGGGTGTCGCGCTCCACCGTCCGCGGGATCTCGAAGGGCGGCGAGCCGAGCAGCCCCACGCCCTCGCGGACCTCGCCGTCCAGCGGGATCAGCACCTTCGTCGCCAGCAGGCAGTTCTCGCCGGTACGGCCCCCGGCCGGGTAGGCGATGTGGTTGCCGAGGAAGTTGTGCGCCCCGATCGTGGTGTGCGCGAGGCGGAACGACGTACCGGAGTAGTCGGCGTTCACCACGGACAGCCCGTCGGCGACCATCGTGCCGGTGCCCACGGTGACCAGGTACGGCGTCTCGTGCTGGACCGCCGTGCCGAAGTTGGAGCCGGTCTGCTCCACCTCGGACAGGTCGTAGCCGATGGACCGCAGGTAGGGGACGATGTACGAACTGTCCCCGCACAGCCACTTGAAGAACTTGAGGTTGGTCATGCGGGCGATCGCCCGGTGCAGCGAGTAGTGGAAGCCGTAGAGCGGATAGACCCGGTCCGCGCGCAGGAACGGCTTCAGCAGACGCGGCAGCACGGCCACCGTGACCAGGCCGACCAGGAGGAAACTCCCGAACATCGCGACCGACAGCAGCAGCGCCTCGCCGTAGAAGCGCGCGGAGCCCAGGGACTGCGAGGCCGGGTCGAGCAGGGTGTCCAGCGCGGGTGCGGAGTCCAGCACCAGGTAGGTCCCGCCCAGCCCGAGGGGCACCCACAGCAGCACCGTCTGGAGCAGGGCGACCAGGCCGTAGCCGAACCGGCGCGAGGTGCCGCACCGTGCCGGAGGGACCCGTACGTAGTCGACGTCCGTCGGCCGGGCCGGGGAGCCGTGCCAGCGCGCCCCCGCCGGGACCGCCAGGCCGCCGTAGAGGGCGGAGGCGTGGCCCAGCTGGGAGCCGTCGCCCATGGAGCTGTCGATCCCGAGCACGGTGTTCTCACCGACGTACACCCCGCTGCCGAGGGTGACGGACCCGGTGCGGATACGGCCGGCGTGCGCCTCGTAGCACAGGAGGTGGCAGTCCTTGCGGATCACCGTGCCCGCTCCGACGGTCAGCAGGTCGGCGCAGACCGGCACGTCCTTGGTCAGGATCGTGACGCCCGGCCCGATCCGCGCGCCGAGGGCCCGCAGGTACAGGACATAGACCGGGTTGCCGACGAACAGGACCATCGGGTTGCCGCGCAGCAGTGTCTTCAGGGTCCAGAAGCGGACGTAGGCCAGGCTCCAGACCGGGAAGTCGGTCTCCTTCCAGCGGCCGACGAGCAGCCACTTCGCCAGCACCGGGAAGACGCACATGCCGACGAACAGCGCGCCGCCGAAGACCACCGAGCGGCCGTAGACGTCGGCCGCGCCGTCGCCGGCGGAGATCCACTCGTAGCCCCGGGCCGCGACCGTCCCGGTGAGCACGCAGTACAGGGCGAAGACCACGAACTGAAGTGCCCCGCACAGGATGTACCGTGCCGTGCTGCCCGGCTCGGGCACTGCTGTGACCTGCGCGGGAACCTGCGCGGTGGCTTCCTCCGGGGTCTCGGCGAGGGCCGCCGCCAGCCTGCGGATCGTCGGGTGTCCGTAGACGTCCCGCATCGACACCGCCGGCAGGTCCGGCCGTTTCCTGACTCGGGCGCAGAAGTGCGCCATTACCAGTGAGTTGGCCCCCAGATCCTCGAAGAAGTGACTGTCGACCGGTATGTGTTCCTTGCGTACGACTCCGGCCAGCACCTCAGCGAGTACGCTCTCGGTGCCGGCGCCGGATATTCCCCCCACGGTGGCGCTCCTTGCTGCTGTTTCTGGTGCGTCGCACAGGAACGGGAGTAATGAAAGAGTGTGTGTGAGCGAGCGGAAATGGATGATGTCCGCGTGAATCGGGTCCTGGTCAGAGACCCTTGATGTCCCCCGTGTCGTGTGCGTCTGAGCCGTCCTCAGAGTGCGCAACGAATCCAGTCCGAATTGTTTCGGCAATTTCATGAACGGTTCAAGGGCGTTTCGGTCATTGGCGCTTTACCGCCGCTCGGGGAATTCTCGATCACGCTCTCGGATCATCCCACCTGCGGGTCCCATCGGGGCGCTCTCCGAATGGCCTGTGTAATAGCTCGTGAGGATTCCGCTTGGCGGGGTGTTAAATCCGGCCAGCGCGAACATGACAGAAAAGTGGTTCGAATTCACCAGGGTGGTTTCCGCTGGGTTGCCGATCGATTTCTGCCGCATTGCGCTACCGGAGGGGAGGATGCTGCTCCGGAGGTCGCGGCACCGCGGGATGAGTGCGGGCCCGTACGGCGGATACCTTTAGGTCGTGCAGCCAGCAAGTGAATCCCCCCAACCACCCTCCGGCCGTCTCCACCGGGCGCGGGCCCTCTACCGGGACGTCTCGAAGCGCAGGACGACCTGGCTGCTGATCAAGGACACCGTCAACTCGTGCATCGAGTACCGCATCCTGGGCCTCGCGGCCGAGGCCGCCTTCTTCACCCTGCTGTCGGTGCCGCCCCTGCTGCTGAGCATGATCGGCCTGCTCGGCTACGTCGACGACTGGACCGGCACCGACACCATCAGCAGCCTGGAGAGCAACATCCTGGAGGCGTCGCGCACCGTCCTGTCCGACAAGGGCGTCGAGCAGATCGCCCAGCCGATCCTGGACGACGTGATGAAGGGCGGCCGCCCCGACGTCATCTCCGTCGGCTTCCTCTTCGCCCTGTGGTCCGGCTCGCGCGCGGTGAACGTCTTCATCGACACCATCACCGTCATGTACGGCCTCGACGGCGTCCGCGGCATCGTCAAGACCCGCCTCGTCGCCTTCCTGCTCTTCCTCGCGGCCCTGCTGATCGGCTCGGTCGCGCTGCCCCTGATGGTGGCCGGTCCGGACGCGGTGGTGGACATCGTCCCGTGGTCCGCGACCGTCGTGCAGGTCCTGTACTGGCCCGTCGTCCTCGTGCTCTCGATCGCCTTCCTGACGACCCTCTACCACGTCTCCGTGCCCGTGCGCTCCCCGTGGATCGAGGACGTCCCCGGCGCCCTCGTCGCCCTCGCCATGTGGGTCCTCGGCAGCTTCCTGCTGCGCATCTACCTCCAGACCACCGTCGAGGGCGCCTCGATCTACGGCTCCCTCGCCGCCGCCGTCGCGGTCATGCTGTGGATCGGCGTCTCCGCCTTCGCCGTCCTCGTCGGCGCCGCCGTCAACGCCGCCATCGACCGCGTCTGGCCCGCCGCCGCCACCGCCGCCGCCCGCGCCGCCAACGAACGCCTGCGCGAGGCCCAGGTCGCCGAGTACGTCGCCCGGGCCGCGGCCCGCGAATCCGGCCCGGACGACCCGGACGACCCCGACATGCCCTCGGAGTTCCCGGAACGCTGGTCCCGCTTCCTGCCTCCGGAGGACGTCACGTCCCGCCTGCGCACCCACGTGAAGAGCACACACCCACCGCACAAACCGGAGGGGTCGTAGCGGTACCCGAGGGCTCCCTGAAACCAAGGGAGCGCGGAACACGCCTTTAGGGGCGCGGGGAACTGCGCGACCAGCCACAACGAACCGGCACCAGGCAACGAACCCCGCACCCCAACGGCGCTACGCCTTCCAAACACCCGCCGCAGCCGCTTCCCGCACGAACTCCCCGAAGTCCCGCGCTCCACGCCCCAACACCTGCCGCACATCATCGGTGGTGTGCGCGTTACGCCCGTCCATCAACCCCTCGAACACCTCCACCAACAGCTCCACGGTCTCCGGCGCCTCCCCGAACCCCGCCAACGCTTCCCCGTACGCCGCCGCAGGCAACGGCGTGTACACGATCGACATCCCCGTGGCGGAGGAGATCTCCGCGACCGCCTCCCGCCACGACAGCAGCCGCGGCCCCGTCAACTCCAACGTCCGCCCCACATACGGATCCCCGGACACCAACACCGCCGCCACCACATCGGAGATGTCCCGCACATCGACGAACGGCTCCTTCACCTCACCCGCCGGGAACACCAGCTCCCCGTGCCGGATCCCCTCCACCAGCGGCCCCTCGCTGAAGTTCTGCGCGAACCACGTGGCCCGCACGATCGTCCAGTCGGCCCCCGACGACTTCAGCGCCTCCTCCGCCGGCAGCGCCTGCGTCTCCCCACGCGCCGACAGCAGCACCAGCCGCCGCACCCCGAGCCCGACCGCCTCGCGGGCCAGCGCCCCGATCCCCTCGGCCGCCGCGGGGGCGCCGATGTCGGTGGGGTACATGAGGTACGCCGCGTCCGCGTCCCGCAGGGTCTCCGCCCACGTCGTCGGGTCCTCCCAGTCGAACCCCCGCGCCCGGGACGCGGCCCGGACCGTCAGCCCGGCCGCCCGCGCGGACTGCACCACCCGGCTCCCGGTACGCCCACTGGCCCCGGTCACCACAACCGTCGTGTTCTGCGTGTTTTCCGTCATGCCTCCAGTCAACGGCGGCGCGCCCCAACGGCCCATCGCTGAACGGCTCATTCCCATGCGCGCGCGTCTACGCTGACGTCATGGACGCTCTCGCAGGCCTTCTGGAAGGCCCCCGAGCCCGGGGCGCCTTCATGATCCGAGCGTGTTTCGATCCACCGTGGGCGGTACGCATCGAGGACCGCGCCCCCCTCACCGTCATGCTCATGGTCCGCGGCGAGTCATGGATCATGCCCGACGCGGGGGAGCGGGTCCGGCTGACCGCCGGCGACCTCGCCATCGCCCGCGGCCCCGACCCGTACACCTGCGCCGACGACCCCGGCACGGCACCGCAGGCGCTGATCCTGCCGGGCGCCGAGTGCCGCTATCCCGACGGCAGGTCCCTCAGCGGCACGATGGACCTGGGCGTACGGACGTGGGGCGACCGCCTCGACGGGGCGGCCGTGATGCTGATCGGCACGTATCTGTGGCAGGGCGAGGTCAGCGGGCGCCTGCTGGACGCGTTGCCGCCGCTGCTCACCCTCACCTCCGACGTGTGGGACTGCCCGCTGACACCGATGCTCATGGACGAGATCGTCCGCGACGAGCCCGGCCAGGAGGTCGTCCTCGACCGCCTGCTCGACCTGCTGGTCATCGCCGCGCTGCGGGCCTGGTTCTCCCGCCCCGAGGCGCGCCCGCCCGCGTGGTACGTCGCGCTGTCCGACCCCGTCGTCGGCCGGGTGCTGCGGTTGATCCAGGACGATCCCGGACACGGGTGGACGGTGGCCACGCTGGCCTCCAAGGCGGGGGTGTCCCGGGCCGCGCTGGCCCGGCGGTTCACGGAGTTGGTGGGGGAGCCGCCGATGACGTACCTGACCGGGTGGCGGCTGGCGCTGGCGGCGGACCGGCTGCGGGACAGCGACGCGACCTTGGACGCCATCGCCCGGCAGGTGGGGTACGGGAGCGCGTTCGCCCTGTCGAGCGCGTTCAAGAGGGTGTACGGGGTGAGTCCGCAGGAGCACAGGGGGCGGGCGGCGTAGGCCGTCGCCGGGCGTACGCTGGATCTCATGTACGCGGAGAGGGCGTCCCGGCTCGCGGGCGCCGTCGTCTGGACCAACGAACCGGCCGGGGATCCGGCCGGACGCGTTCTGCCCGACGGGTGCATGGATCTGCTCTGGAACGACGGGCGGTTGCTCGTCGCGGGGCCCGACACGCGGGCGTACGTCACCGGCGGGCCCGGCGCGTGGGCGGGTGTGCGTTTCCCTCCCGGTACCGCGCCCGCGCTCCTGGGTGTGCCGGCGCACGAACTGCGCGACCGGCGCGTGGAGTTGACGGAGCTGCTGCCCGCGCCGGAGGTACGGCGGCTGACCGCGGCGGTGCACGCGGCCGTCGACCCGGCGACCGGGCTCGACGAGGTGGCGACCCGCTGGGCCACCGCGGCACAACCCCCGGACCCCCTGCTACGACGACTGGTCGCGGCCCTCGGCACCGGGCGCCCGGTCGCCGCGACCGCCGACGAACTCGGGCTCGGCGCGCGCCAGTTGCACCGCCGTTCGCTGAACGCCTTCGGGTACGGCCCGAAGACGCTGGCGAGGGTGCTGCGGTTGCAGCGGGCGCTCGCGCTGGCCCGCGCCGGGGTGTCGTTCGCGGACACCGCGGCTCGGGCCGGGTTCGCGGATCAGGCGCATCTGGCGCGGGACGTACGGGAGTTCACCGGACTGCCGCTGGGGGAGCTACTGGGCCGGACCGGGTAGCGGCGCGAACAGGTCGACGCCGTTGCCGTCCGGGTCGACGAGGCACGCGTACCGCTGGCCCCACTCGGCGTCCCACGGCTTGCGCTCGCCCCGGTGTCCGGCGCCCACCATGTCCGCGTAGACGGTGTCGACCTCGGCCGGGCTGTCGCACAGCAGGGCCAGCGAGATACGGCCGCCCTCGGCCGGCGGCTGCCATTCCGGGTCGATCGAGCGGACGGTCTCCTCGCTGTCGAGCATCAGCCGCAGCCCGCCCGGGAGCGCGGCCTCGGCGTGCGGTTGCTTGTCGGCCCCCTCGGGGAAGTCGAGGCCGAGCCGGCGGTAGAAGGCGATGGAGGCGGCCAGGTCGGAAGCCACCACGCCGATCGCGTCGAATCGTGGAGTCATGGGACCACCGTAGGCAGGGCACCCGACCGGGGTCTTGAAGGAATCGGACAGGCCCCCATGGAAGCCGCCTCCGGACCTGCCGCGGGACCTGTCTGCCGCGTGGGTCTGCCGCGGTCCGTCCTGTCCCCCGCGTTCGGGACGGACCGCGGCGCCCCGACAACGAGCATGCCGAGTGGGCGGTGATGGCGGCCACAATTGCCGCGGAAGTGACGGCCACACGGGATGTCCCACCCTCTGACCTGCGGGGACACCGTCCCGCGTGACGGTGTCGCGGGACGGCCGCGGCGGGCGGTGGCCGATTCCGTACGGGCGCGGGAACCGCGGCCCCGGGGCGGCCGTGGAAGCTGATGCAAAATGCGACGGGGAACGGGGCACCGTGACCACGCACGCGGACGGGGTGGAACATGTCGCGTTGGAAGGGCCTGCCGGCGGAACTGGACCCCAGGGTCCGGCAGCTGGTGGTGCGATTACGTCGGCTCAAGGACCACAGTGGGCTGAGCGCGCGGCAATTGGCGGCCAAGACGGGATACAGCACCTCGTCCTGGGAGCGGTATCTGGGCGGCCGGTCACTCCCGCCCCGGGAGGCCGTCGAGGCGATGGCCCGCATCGCCGGCGAGGATCCGACCCGCCTCCTCGCGCTGCACGAGGTCGCCGCCGAGGCCTGGACGGAGCGGCGCGGGGGCGCCTCCGGGGGCAGGGCGGGCCACGTGGTGGAGTCCGTGCCCCGGCCCCGTCGATCGGCCCGGCCCTGGATCCGGACCCGGACCGCGGTCGTCGTGGGCGCGGTGGCGCTCGTCCTGGCCGTCTCCACGACGGTCCTGCTGGCCGTACGACTCGACCGTGACGGTGGCGAGAAGCAGGCGGCGCCCTCGGCCACCCCCTCCTGGTCCATGCTGTCGCCGACGCCGTCGGAGCCGTCGTACACCTGCCGTCCGCGACGGATCGACGGTCTCTGGTACGGCGGCAACAGCCGTACGAAGGAGGCGGTCCTGGCCAAGGGGCTCGTCGGCCCCGACGTGGCCGAGGCGCAGTGTCTGCTGCGGCGGGCCGGATACGCGCCGGGAGTCGTCGACGGGATCTACGGGCCGCTGACGGAACGCGCGGTCAAGCAGGTGCAGCGGAAGGTCGGACTGGTCGTGGACGGCATTATCGGCCCGCACACCTGGGAGGCGCTGCGGGGATGACACGCCCGAGCCCCGCCCCGGAGTCCGCCCGCCTGGCCGCCGCGCTCCGCGAGCTCAAGGAGCGCACCGGCCTCAGCTTCGTCGCCCTGGAGGCCCGGACCGCCTACAGCAAGTCCTCCTGGGACCGCTATCTCAACGGCCGGACACTCCCGCCCCGGCAGGCGGTCCAGGCGCTGTGCCGGCTGGCCGGTGAACCGGAGGGGCGCTGTCTGGCGCTCTGGGAGATCGCGGAGGCGGCGTCGAGCGGCCGCGCGGCGGAGGCGACGCGCGCGCCCGCGGAACCGGAACCGGAACCGGAGCTGGTGCCGTCGCTGGAGAAGGGGACGGTCACCGATGTGCCCGTCCCCTCCGGCGCCCGGACGCACGCCGTGACGCTCCTCGCCATCCTCTGCGTCGTGCTGGTCGGAGCCCTGGCCGCGGCGCTGTTCCTGTGGCCGCCCGGGGACGGCTCGTCGAGGTCGTCCGTGTCGCCGTCTGCGGTCGCACCCCTGTGCGAGGGTGCCGCCTGCGAGGGCAAGAGCCCGATGGCCATGCACTGCGGCGCACGGCCGGACACCCTCGCCACGTACCGCACCGCCACCGGGGCGTCGCTGGAACTGCGCCACAGCAGGATGTGCGGGACGAGCTGGGCCCGGATGTGGGACACGCGGATCGGCGACCGGCTGGACATGCGAGCGGACGGCCCCGCCCGCTCCGTCCGGATCGCGGACGCCACCGACGCCAAGGAGTACATCTACACGTACATGACCGAGACCCGCCCCGGCACCACCGTCCGGGCGTGCTTCCGGCCCGTGGCCGGCGGGACGGAGGAGTGCTTCAGCGGCCGGGTGGCGAAGCGGTGAGAGCCTCCCGGCTCAGCCGAAGGTCACCGGCCCGCGCGGCGAGTCCACGGTGAAGGAGAACCCGACCGGTCCGGTGGTGAGGTCGAGCGTGGCCCCCACGGCGGCCAGCAGCGGCCGGATCCCGTCCGGGTCCGGGGCGCGTGCCGACAGCGCGAGCAGGGGAGTGGTGGGCAGTCCCGACGCCGACGGATGGACCGTCGACCCCCAGTCGATCAGGAACGGCACCAGACCCGACGGGTGCGCGCCCTCGCCGTCCGTCAGCCGCCACTCCAGCAGCGTGCCGTCGGGCCTGCGGCGGCTCATCGCCCGTACGGCACCGGGGTCGTACCCCTGCTCCCGCGCCGCCTCGACCGCCGCGTCCAGATCGGGCGGGCTGATCGCCCAGGTCACCGTCCGCGGCCCGGCCAGCAGGTCCACGTCGAACGGCCGCGGCCCCTTGTACGCCGCCTGCTCCGGATCCGGCCCGATGATCTCCAGATAACTCGCCCCGCCCAGCGCCACCAACGTGTTCCGCGTCCCCAGCCCCACATGCACTCCACCCGGCGCCGGGACCACCCCGGTACGCCGGGCGAAGTCCTCCACCGTCGCGGCGAGATCGGGCGTCGCGAGGACGAGGTGATCCAGCTGTGGATGGCTCATCGCTCTCCCAGAAGCTTTGTCGATACGTACATGCCAAGTGGGCTCTGTGCCTAGAGTGGCGCTGTGGAATGGACAACTCTCGTTGCCACCTTGTTGGGCGCCGCGATCGCGATGAGCACCTCACTCATGGTGGAGATCCGCAAGGTGCGGCACGACACCGAGTCCGAGGGGCGCAGAACCCGACGCGAGATATACGCCGAGTACCTCACGGTACTTTCCCAGGCGCGATGGGAACTCTCGGGCGTCGCGGCCGACAGCGAACTGTCCGACGCGGCACGCCGAGCGCGGGCCAATGAGATCTTCGCGCGCTGCTACCAGATACGGCACCAACTCGAGCTCTACTCTCCCGGCAGCGTGGAGGAGCCGGCGCTGATCTACTTCCGCCACCTTCGCGACTTCCGCAACGCCGTCCGCGGCGGGCTGCGAGACGGTGTGCCCGACGTCGACGCGGAGCGCGCGTACGCCGACCACATCCAGAAGGTCAAAGAGCAGTTCGGGCGGTGCCGCGACGCGATGCGCGCCGACATCAACCCACGCGGGTCGCAGCAGCGGTGGCGTGGGCTGCAGCGACGGACTTAGCATGCCCCATGGTCGTGGTGCTCCTGCTCCTCCTGCTCGTTGTGATCGCGATCGCCGGTGCCGTCATGAGCGCGGGAGCTCAGGGGGTGCGGTCGGCGTCGGAACGGCTCAAGTCCTCCAACGCCTCTCGCGGAACGACCCGTTGCGCCCACTGCGGCAGCCGCGACAAGTGGACTGGTAGGCGTGGGAAATGTGAGTGCGGCTACGACTGAACCGGCTGCTATGGAACCCCGATACCTCACTCCGGCCGGGCTTGCCTGATCGCACTTCCCTAGCGCCTCCTCCATCGACGGACAGCTCCGAGGATTTGGGAGAGCACCTTGAGCGCGGCGCTCCGGCGGGCCGGCTTGCGTGACCAGACGGCGGGCAGGACGACTCCCACGTAGAGCGCGGTGAAGACGAGGACCGCGAGCAGGACGGGGAGGTGAAACGGCGGGAAGGCCATGGGACTTCCTTCGGTGGTGGTGACGGCGAACCGCTGACGCAACGAGGTTCACCGCACCGGACCGGGATGCCGCCGGATTCCGAATCCCACCGAACTCCCGGCAGGAGACGCAGGTCAGCCCGTACGCTTCGAGGAACTCCGCCGAACCGCGTCGAAGGTGAAGTCGAGGGTGAAGGAGTGGGGAGTTGACCGCACCACCGGCGGGTCCCATCGCGGACTTCTGCGCGGAACTCCGACGGCTCGTACGCGTGTGCCAGGTACCGCAGACGGACATCGCCGCCGCGCTCGGCCTGAGCGAGAGCACGGTCTCGGGCCTGCTGGGCGGGCAACGGCGGACGGCGCCGGACTGGGACGTGGTCCGGCGGATCGTGAGCCTGTGCGCCCGGTCGCACGGCCCCGGATCACCGCCGGGCATGCACCTGGACGAGTGGGTGTGGAAGGCGCGGCACGCGGAGCTGGAACGGACGGTCGAGACGGCGCTGTTCTCGGCGATCCACCGGTCGCGGGAGCCCCGGCCCGTTCCCGTTCCTCCGACGGCGAGGCCGGTCGCCGGTGACTGGGCGGCCGTAGCCCTCCCCGAGGCCATGCGCCTGTTGGCGGAAAGCAGACCGGAGTTGACCCCTCGGATGGAGGCGCTGCTGGAGTCGCCGACCGCGGCGTCGGACTCCCTCCCGGTCCTCGACGACCTGCTCCAGGACTTTCCACAACGGGTGCGGGCCACGCACGGGACCGACCGTGCCGCCCTCCTCCAGGCCGCGCGCGTGGTGCTGATCGCGAAGGCGGTGTTGAGGCACGGAGCCACCCACGAGGAAGCGCTCGACCTCATCCAGGACCTGACCCAAGACGCCCACTACGCCCACCTCTACGCGTGGGCCTCCGACGGCGGCGGCGACGCCTCGCCCTCTCTGTACGGTTTTCGGTACACCGTGACCGGCGAGACGGCACGGAGGCTCAACCGCTACTACCAGGACGCCGCCGCACCGCTGGCCGCGTCCTGCCCCGAGTTCGCGTTGGCGGCCGGACTGCCCTGCGCCGCGCTGAGCGAACGCCTGGGCGACCCGCCCAGGACCGGGCTGGCCGGACTCGGCGCCCTGCTGGCGGAGTTCGCGGGCCAGGGCACGTGCGCCACCGCCGGTCGCGCCCTGCTCCGTGCCCCGATCGCCTCGCTCGACTCGCCCGGCCCCCGCCTGCCGCTGCTCGCGGACGCGTACATCAGCCCCCGCTTCCGGCTGGTCGGATCGGACGTGGTGCTCGGCGAGGCCATCGCCTCGGACAAGTGGTGGGAACAGCGGCCGTCGTACGACGGATTCGAGCGGTTCCTCGCCGCCCACCTGCTCAGCCTCCCCGCCCTGCTGGCCCCGCTCCTGGTGCTCGGGCATCCGGGCGCGGGCAAGTCCCTGTTCACGAAGCTGCTGACGGCCCGGCTGCCCGCGCGGGAGTTCCGGCACCTGCGCGTGGAACTGCGGCACACGCCCGCGGAGGCGGACGTCCAGACCCAGCTGGAACACGCCCTGAGGCTGGCCACCGGACGGCAGGTGAGCTGGCCGGACTGGTCGGAGGAACAGCCCGGCGTGACCCCGGTCGTGCTGTTGGACGGATTCGACGAACTGCTCCAGGCGGGAGCGCAACGGCTGGACTCCGCACGGCAGTGGAGCTATCTGCGGGACGTCCAGCGGTTCCAGCAGCGCGAGGCCGAACTCGGCCGCCCCCTTGTCGTGATCGTGACGAGCCGGACCGTGGTGGCCGATCGCACGGACGTCCCCGAGGGCAGTCAGGTGCTGCGCCTGGAGCCGTTCGGGGCATCCGAGATCGACCGCTGGCTGACCATCTGGAACACCACGAACGCCGCCTACCTGGAACAGCGCGGCCTGCGTCCGCTGTCCCCGGCCGACCTGCGGCCCCACCGGGACCTGGCCTCCCAGCCTCTCCTGCTCCTGATGCTCGCCCTGTACGACGCCGTCGACAACGCGCTCCAGCGACTCGGCGACGACGAGAGCATCAGCCGTACGCAGCTCTACGACCGGCTGCTCACCGAGTTCGTCCGACGCCAGGTGGACAAGGACGGCTCGCTGCCCCCGCACGAGCAGGCCGCCGCGATCGACCGGGAGTTCCACCACCTGTCGGTGATCGCCCTCGGCATGTTCCATCGCGGCGCGCAGGCCATCAGCGGCGAGGAGGCGGACCGGGACCTGCGGGCCCTGGCGGATCCGGCGGCGCACGGGGAGCAGGCCGGCTCGGGGCTGGTCTTCGGACGGTTCTTCTTCGTCCACGAGGCCCAGGCCGTGGTCACCGAACAACGGCTGCGCAGCTACGAGTTCATGCACGCCACGTTCGGCGAGCACCTGGCGGCACGGCTGATCGACCAGGCCCTGCGGCGGCTGGCCGATCGTGGGGAAGGCGACGGCACGGCAGACCTGGGCGACGGCGAGCTGTACGCGCTGCTGTCCTTCACTCCGCTCACCGACCGGGCCCAGCTCGTGGAGAACCTCTGGAGCATGCTCGCCGCCTGGCCGGAGGACCGGGCCCGGCACCGGCTCCAGGATCTGCTGGTCTCGCTGTTCCGGGCGGCCGAGTGGCACTCCGGACAGCGCGGCGGCCCCGACCACGCCCCGGTCCGCGTGACCAGGGCCTACCGGGACGCCGTGTACGAGGTCAACCTGTTGCTGATCGCGGTCGTGGCGGCGGGGGAGGTGCACGCCTCGGAGTTCCTCGGGGCCGAGGGGCTGGGCGACGCCTGGCGGCGGCGCACGATGATGTGGCGGTCCCAGCTGTCCGAGGAGTCGTGGAAACTCCTCTCCTCCACACTCGACCCCGATCGCTGCTGGCGGCCGAGCCCGGACGACGACGCCGAACTCCGGCCGGACATGAGGCTCAGCACGACCCCGACACTGTCCCTCGACCACCACCTCGGCTGGATGCTCGGCACGGTCGACGATCCGGACGCCCACGACATCGGACCGGCGGTCATCACGTCGAACGACGCGGCGGCGGAGGTGTTCACCCAGCTCACGTTCCTCGGCGACCGCCATGCCGAACTTCTGCTGCACGCGGTCTATCCGCTGCTGCGCCGGATGCCCCACACGCTGCTGATGTACCGCACCGACCACGCCGGGCGTCCGCGGTCGGCGGCCCAGTCGCTCGTCGCCCTGCTCATGGGACAGGCCCGCGACCTGACGGCGACGGCGTTGCCCGATCTCTATGCCCAGTGCGTGAACGCCGTCGCGATGCTGCCGTCCGGCGAGGCCGACACATATCTGGAGGCCGTCTGCCGTCGGCTGGCCGCGGACATCCCCCTGTTGTCGGACGAGGATCTGCTGGGCGTCCTGCGTGAGCTGAGTGAGTGCGTCGCCGAACTCGGTACCGGTCTCACGGGCGGGCTCCGAGAGGCGCTTCTGGACTGCGTGTACGCCGCGGTGGGGCGGGTCGACCGGGACCTGACCCTCATGCTCGCGGACCTCCAGAGAGAGGTCGAACGGCGCGACGCCCACGGTGAGGAGAGCAGCCCGCTGCGCGCTCTGCTGCACCTGGCCCAAACCGGCCGTTCCAGCAGTACGTGGAGATGGGCCTCCCTGGTAGGCGTTGCCGGACTCGACGGCGAGTTCGACGACCTCCTCGACGACCTCGATCTCTCCGCCTACGCCACCCGTCACCCCGCCGCCGTCATCGCCCTCCTCCGCGTCGCCGCCGAACTGGACCTGACCGACTGGCTCGCCACCCGCGCCCCGGAACTCCTCGCCGCGCTCCCCGCCCCGGCCTTCGGCCTCCTGCTTCCCTCCGACCTCCGATATCTGCGCCCCGCTCTCCGACCGGACGCCTACGAGGCCGAGTTCGCCGAGGTGGAGAGCATCTGGGGCCGAACGGGGGGTTAGCTGTCACCGGCTTCCCGCGCCGCCCGCTCCAGCCGCCGCCGGTACTCCTCCCAGGAGATCTGATCACCGGGCGGCAGGCTGTCGCTGGTCGGCAGGTGCCCGGCGCTTTCGTCGATGAGCTCCCGCACGATGTCGGCGTGGCCGGCGTGCCGCTGGGTGTCGGTGAGCACGCGGACCATGATGTGGTGCAGCGTCACCTCCCGCCGCTCCTCCGGCCACCACGGCACGTGCCCGACGGAGTCCAGGTCCAGCTGGGCGATGGTGGCGTCCGAGTGCTCCCAGGCCCGCCGGTACAGCCCGACGATGTCCTCGCGCGACTCGTCCGCCGTGGCCCACATGTCCGCGTTGTGATCCGCGTCCTCCGTGTACCACCAGGACGGCACCTTCCCGTCGAAGAACGGCCGCCCGAAGGTGTCGCCGAAGTACCCCAGCTCCACACCGGCGACGTGTTTCACCAGCCCCAGCAGGTTCGTGCCCGTGGGGGTCAGGGGGCGGCGCACGTCGTACTCCGAGAGTCCGTCGAGCTTCCACAGCAGGGCGTCGCGGCCGTCCTGGAGGTAGCGCAGGAGGTCGGCTTTCGGGTTGGGTTCGGTCATGCCCGGCAGTGTTCCAGCCGGCACTGACAATGCCGCTCCCGTCGGACACGGCCCGGCCCTAGTCCGGCATGCGGACGTTGTCGTACTTGGGGTTCGGCTCCTCGCGCACCGCTCCCGCCAGCGCGGCGCCACTGATCTCTCCCGGGCAGCCCTCGGGTGGATGGCCGCCGGCGTCACGGACCCTGTAGAAGACGCAGACGAGGCGGAACGCGTCCGGCGTCCGGGGGTCGCCGCGGTGCGGGACCATCTCGCGGCCGCAGACCGGGCAGGCCGCCAGGGCGTGTGTGAGCACCCTCGGTTCGGTGAAGGCGTGGGGGAGGAGGCGGTCGATGATGGCCCGGCGGGGGAGGGAGAGGCCGTAGTGCTCGCCCATGGCCCGGTACACGTCCGCCATCCGCACGTCGCCGGTGCCGAGGGTGAGGCGGCGGGTGAGGGGGTGGTCCGTGTGGTCGGTGCTGTACTCCCAGAACGTCCAGTCGGGTCGGCCGTCGACGGTGGCAGTGATGACCGGCGGGTCCATGGTGCTGTCCCACACGCGTACGACGGTGTGCGCCGCCCCCATGTCCCTGCCGGGGCCGAGCCGGTGGGCCTGGTCGCTCCCCGTCGGTGACTCGATCGCGAAGGCCCAGCCGTCGACGGTCCGCCCCAGCATCGCCGGCTCCGGCAGGTCCCACGGCCCGGGAGGCAGCTCCAGCATCTCCCGTGTCGTGTCCGCACTCATGAGGCCGCCCGGCTCCGCGCCCAGGCTGACGGCCAGGTCCACATGGCTGAGGCCCTTGACCATCGTGAGGCAGAAGCCGTCGAACCCCCGGCCCAACTCCTCGCCCACCCACTCGAAGCCGTCACTCGTGATCCGCATGACCGGGACCCTAACCGCCGGGTCCGACAGTGAGGACGTCCCCCGGCGCCTGGCCCCGGCCCCGGCATGATCACGGCGTGACCGACGTCAGGAGCCCGCGTGCCTCGTCCCTGGCGTGGGTGATCGGGTCGGGGAAGATGCGCAGGCCGTGGGCGACGAGGGCGCCCTCGTGGAGAAGCATGAGGGTGCGGGCGAGGTCGGCGGCCGGATGGTCCGGGGCCGACTCGCGTACCAGGTCGGTGAACAGGGCCAGCATCCACTGCTTCTGGCCGGTGATGATGGCGTAGGCCGGGTGGGAGGGGTCGCTGATCTCGGCGTGGGCGTTGACCATGCTGCATCCCTTGGGGCTGCTGTCGGTCATCCAGGTGCGGGAGGCGTCGAAGACCGTGAGGACGCGGTCGACGGTGCCCGGCTCCACGCGCGCGAGCTCCTCCGCGACGTAGGCCCGCCAGCGCTCGTCGCGGTCGGCGAGGTACTCGACCACGATCTGCTCCTTCGAGCCGAACCGGTCGTAGAGCGTCTTCTTCGTGACCCCGGCCTCGGCGGCGATCAGGTCCACGCCGACCGCGTGGATGCCGCGCTCGTAGAACAGCCGCGAGGCGGCGGCGAGGGCGCGGCGCGCGCCGGGGGTCATCGTGATGCGGGTGGGGCGGGGGTTCCGCCGCGGCTCGGTGCCCATGGCTCAAGACTATACCGATCTGTATAGTGGGCGAGGATGCAAGGTATACCGATCTGTCTAGTCGACGGGTCGTACCGTACCGACTCACTGATGGGCGTGGTATCCCATGGGTTTCCTGCTCTCCGTCGCGTTCGTGCTGTGCTGGAGCTCCGGGTTCGTCGGAGCCAAGCTGGGCACGCAGACCGCGGACGCGCCGACCCTCCTGATGTGGCGGTTCCTGCCCCTGGCCGTCGTGCTCGCCGCCGTGGCCGTCGTCTGGCGCGGCAGGCGGTCGTGGCGGGGGCTGACCCGGCGTGACGTGGGCCGTCAGGGCGTGATCGGGTTGCTCTCCCAGAGCGGCTACCTGCTCACCGTCTACTACGCGATCCAGCTCGGCGTCTCCAGCGGGACGACCGCGCTGATCGACGGCACCCAGCCCCTCGTCGCCGGTGCCCTGGCCGGTCCGCTGCTGCGCCAGTACGTGTCCGCCCGGCAGTGGCTCGGCCTCTGCCTCGGGCTCGGAGGCGTCGCCCTCGTCACCACCGCCGACGCCTCCGCGATGACCGGTGTCGCCTGGTGGACGTACCTCGTGCCCTTCGCGGGGATGCTCTCCCTGGTCGCCGCGACCTTCCTCGACCAGCGCTCCCGGACATCCGTCGCCCCGCTGGTGTCCATGACCGTGCACTGCACCACCAGCGCCGTCGTCTTCACGGCCGCCGCCCTCCTGACCGGGGCCGCCGCGCCTCCCGCCGACTCCTCGTTCTGGATCGCGACCGCCTGGCTGGTGGTCCTCTCCACCTTCGGCGGATACGGCCTCTACTGGCTCGTCCTGCGCCGCTCCGGTGTGACCCGGGTCAACACCCTCATGTTCCTGATGGCTCCGGTCACCGCCGTCTGGGGCGCCCTGATGTTCGGCGAACCATTCACTGTCCAGACGGGCGTGGGTCTCGCGGTCGCCCTCGCGGCGGTCGCCGTCGTGCACGGCGGGCCGAAGGGGGGCGGCTCGGGTGAAGGCGCGGCGCCTGATGCCGACGGGGTCACTGCGGCCCGCCGGGCCGACCGGGTGCCGTGCAGGGGGTGACGGTGACGTCGTACCTCTGGCGCCTCGCGGCCGTATCCCGACTATGGGTACATGCGGTGTCTGAGGGGGAAGGCCGCCGCCACGGCGGGGCTGTCGGTCGGCTTGCTGCTCGGGGGTGTGACCGGGTGCGGCGGCGGTGGTGAGGACGCCGAACCGAAGGTGCGGACGGTCCGGGTGGGTGTGGGGGAGACGCGCGAGGTCGACACGCGGCCGGTCGACGGGGAGAAGGGCACCACCTTCCGGATCACGGTGCGGAGTGTGGCGTACATGAAGGAGTCGCCGCCAGGTCCTCTGGGTGTCGTGATCAAACCCCGGGAAGCCGTTCTGGCCGTGGTCGGTCTGCGGATCCAGAACATCGGCGACGCTCCCGGCGAGATGTCACCGCACACCTTCCCCTGGGTGTCCGACTCCGGGGACCGGCGTGTCACCGCCGCCACCTGCTGCCTCCCGGGCCAGGACTACCGCACGCTCAACGAGGGCTTCCCGCCCGGGCAGTGGGCACAGGGCCCGACTCTCTACGACCTGCCGGAGAAGGGCGGACGCCTCCTCTTCCCTCCGTACCGGCCTTCGTACCGGGAGTCCACGCCGTACACGCCCCTGCTGTCGATCGAGCTGCCCGATGCGTGAGCGCGCGAGCGGACGGGGCACACGACTCGGCACACGACTTGCCGTCGCACTCCTCCTCGTCGCCCTCCCGATCGGCGCCTGCGACAGCGCGACCGGGACCGGAGCGGAGGAGGAGCCGAGCGGATCGCCCGCTGCGTCCACCCTCCGGCTGACGATGGGCGGCTCGGGCGAGTTCAGCACACCCGCCCACGAGCCGGACGCCACCTTCCGCATCACCGTGCGCGACGCGACCTACCGCACGGAGGCCACCGAGGCGTACGGCGAGGTGGACCGCCCGCGGACCCGCTACTTCCTGCTGCTCGACCTCAGGATCGAGAACCGCGGCCCCTACTCCGCCAGTTGGAAGGGATTCGCCTGGGTGGGACCCTCACGCGAGCGCGTCGAGG
Organism: Streptomyces lincolnensis; assembly: GCF_001685355.1. Classification (GTDB taxonomy): domain Bacteria; phylum Actinomycetota; class Actinomycetes; order Streptomycetales; family Streptomycetaceae; genus Streptomyces; species Streptomyces lincolnensis. The sequence continues at coordinate 7,943,790 of NZ_CP016438.1, forward strand.
ACCCCACCGAGTGCCACAGGTCGGTGCCGCGATGCGTCTCCCTGGACAAGAACTACCTCGTCGGCGAGTCAGTCGACGGCATCGCCCTGTTCGACGTACCGGCCAAGGGCGGCCACCTCGACTATCCCCTGGCCTGGCCGCGTTACCAGGACCGGCCCGCCCTGGTGATCGAACTGCCGGACAGGTGACCCGCGTACGCCGGGCCGGTTCAGTAGTCGGTGAGGTCCACGAGGACGTCGCAGTGGGGGTCGTCGGAAGGGCGGTGCAGGTACTCGTTCGCCAGGTACGCCGGGGAGGTCAGGGCGCCGAGCAGGCCGGGGCCCGTCTGGCTGATCAGGACGTCCACGCCGTAGGTGCGGTCCCGCTCGGGGGAGCGGAAGTAGAGGCGCATGTGGTCGTCGCCCGTGATGACCGCGCCGATGAGCAGGGGCTTCCAGGACACGTGGGTGGTGACGAGGGAGCGAACGAGGTCGAGCAGGCGGCCCGCGGCCGCCTGCTCGGTGTCCGGTTCGGGTGGGGTCACAGCTTCGCCCATGCCGGACACTTGTTTCCCGGCTGGTTGTGGCAGTACGCCGTGATGACGCCGATCTTCTGGCCGCGACCGGCGTCGTAGTCGCCGTCCGTGGTCTTGCGCGTGTACTGCACGACGACGGTGATCTTCACCTGCCGCGGCCTCGGCACACCCGTTTCGAACACGACGGCATCGTATTCCAGGTGGCCGTGGTGGTCGTTCCGGTCCACGCGACCGTGGAGGGCCGCGTACAGGGTGGAGCACTTCTTGATGTTGTGGCGGCCGGAGAAGTGGTGCCAGCCCAGCGCGGAGTTCCCGTAGCGGGTGACGATGTGCCTGTCCTCCGGGTCGTCGGTCTGGCACTTGACCCGCTTGTCCCACGGGTGCGGCTGAACGGGCATCGGCGCGGCGACCGCGGTCCCCGACAGCAGCGAAGCGGCGAACGCCGTGGCGGCGGTGAGTGTCAAGATCTTCTTCATGCAGGTGATCGCATCACCGACCGTCCCGACGGGCAACAAGCGACGGTTGGACAGAAGGTCAAGTCGAGTAAAAATCGCCGAGCTAGCCCACCCGCGCCGTACTCGCCCGCTCCACCAACCGCGTCGACAGTTCCGTCCGGGTGCTCTCCGGGCGCTCCCCGTCCATCATGCGGACCAGGAGTCGCAGTGCGGTGGCGGCCATTTCGGAGAGGGGCTGGCGGACGGTGGTGAGGGAGGGGGTGAGCCAGCGGGACTCGGGGAGGTCGTCGAAGCCGACGACGCTGATGTCGGCGGGGACGGACAGGCCGCGTTCGGCGAGGGCCTCGTAGACGCCGAGGGCCATGTGGTCGGAGCAGACGAAGACGGCGGTGGGGGGCTCGGGGAGGTCGAGGAGTTCGAGCATGCGCAGGCGGGCGACGCTCTCGTCGAAGCCGGCGTGGCGGACGTACTCGGGGATGTGTCTGAGCCCCGCGGCGGCCAGGGCCGAGCGGTAGCCGGCGACGCGGGCGCTGCTGCACATCTTGCGCTGGTGACCGGCGATGACGGAGATGCGCTCGTGGCCGAGCGACAGCAGGTGCTCGGTCGCGGTCACCCCGCCGTGCCAGTTCGCCGCGCCCACCGACACCACACCGGGCGGCGGTTCGAGCACCGGGTCGATCAGCACGTACGGAATGCGGTGCTGGTCGAGCCAGGCGTACTGGGAGTCGGTGAGTTCGGCGAGGTTGAACAGCACCCCGGACGAACCGCGGGCGATGAGCTTGTCGAGCCAGCCCCGCTCCGGGCGCCCGCTGCGCGTCCGGTTCAGGCCGGCCGACACCACGACCTCCAGACCCGCGTCGTGCGCCGCGGCCTCCACACCGTGCAGCACCGCGCCCGACCAGGAGGTGTCCAGCGAGTGCACCACCAGGTCGACCAGACCGGATGCCTTCGCCGCGTCGAAGCGGGGCCTGCGGACGTAACCGAGCCGGTCCAGCGCCTCCGTCACCCGGCGGCGGGTCTCCGGGGCCACGTCCTCCCGGCCGTTGACCACCTTCGAGGCCGTCGGCACGGACACGCCGGCCTCCCGGGCGACGACCGCCAGGGTCGGCCCGGTCGTCGCGCTCGCACTTCCCGTACGGCCCATCGGGAACCACCTCTCCGGCCCGCCCGAGGGCCATGGAAAGTTTCGACCAGCGCTGAATAGTAAGCGCTTCCTACCCTAGGTACGCAGCAGGTGGTCGGGAAGAGGCCGAACTTCGCAGGTCTTGTCGGTCCTTGACTTTCGAAACTTCGAACAGGGCGACGGGCGTGGGGACTTCCCCACCAGCAGGTCACCCACCAGCAGGTCACCTACCAGCAGGTCAACCGGAATCCCGTGAAGTCGGCCGTGAACGCCGCGTCGACGAGGTCCATGGCGTGGATACCGGCCATCGCCCCGGTGAAGCGCAGCTTGCTGCCGTAGTCGTCGGAGAGCCGGGTGAAGTCCAGCGGCGGGCCGACCGGCGTCCGGACCCCGCCTCGGACGTACCAGAACCGCGCCTCCCCGTCCTCGACGGTGACGCCGAGGGTCAGCGGCCCGGCCGTGTCCACGTCGACCACGGCCGCCTGCCGGGTGCCGAACTCCTCACGCTCGACGAGAGCGAGCACTCTGCGGCCCGTCCCGCCCCGCCACTGCTGCCCGCGCTGCCCCTCGCCCTCGGGTTCCGCCCAGGTCAGGTCGAGGCTCAGATACGCCTCGGTGTTGTACCGGAGCACCAGCCCGGCGGCCTGCGTGAACGTCCCGGGATCCGCCTCCACGGTGACCTCGGCCTCCGCGCGGTGCTCGGTGATCCGCCGGGCGAGCAGGCTGTGCGCCCACCACGACTCGGGACCGTGCCGCCCGGTCAGCCGGATCCACCCCGGACGTGTCGTGGCGTCCGCCCAGGACGGGTCCGGGTATCCGCGCAGGGTGCTCCACGGCCACCCCAACGGGTCGGCGGGCTCACGCGGTTCCAGCTCCTGCCGCCGCGTGGGCACGTCGACCTCGACCGCCGGATGCACACCCCCGTGCCGCATCCGGGGCCAGCCCTCCGCGTCCCACACCAGCGCCTGGACCGCCGTCTCCCGGCCGAGCGGGCAGCGCGGCCCGTCCGGTGTCGCGAGCGGACGGGCCACCAGATGGCTCAGCACCCAGTCCCCGTCCGGGGTCCGGACCAGCTCGGCGTGTCCCGCCTTCTGCAACGGCAGCGCCGGGTCGTCCCGGGAGGTCAGCAGCGGCCGGTCGTCGAGCTCGTACGGTCCCGTGAGCGCCCGGCTGCGCGCCACCAGCACCCCGTGCTCGAACCCCGTACCGCCCTCGGCCAGCACCAGGTAGTACCAGCCGTCCCGCCGCACCACCTTCGGCCCCTCGACGAGCCGTTCGTGCTGGAGGAGCAGGTGGGTGTCGCCGACGGGGGCGAGCGTCCGCCGGTCCAGTTCCCTCAGGACGATCCCCGCGAAGCGCCGGCCGCCGGGACGGTGGTCGTTCTGGAGGTTGAGCAGCCAGAGCCGGCCGTCCTCGTGGAAGAGCGCGGGGTCGAAGCCGTGGCTCGCGATCCGGCGCGGCGCCGACCACGTGCCGTCGATCTCCGTGGCCGTGGAGACGTAGGTGTCCGTGTCGAAGTACGGCGTGCCCACCGAGCGGACGACCGAGTAGACCACCCAGAAGCGCTCGCCGTCCCAGCTCAGCGACGGCGCCCAGATGCCGCCGGAGTCGGGCACCCCGGCGAGCGAGTCGCCCGGGACCGCGCCCCGCACATGGCCCGCGTATTCCCAGTGCACGAGGTCCCGGGAGCGGTGCAGGGGGATGGTGGGGAACCACTCGAAGGAACTCGTCGCCACGTAGTACCAGTCGCCCACCCGCACCAGCGACGGATCCGGGGCGAAGCCGCGGATGACGGGATTGCGCGCCAGGGTCACTTCAGGGCTCCCATGGTCACCCCGGACCGCCAGTAGCGGCGCATCGCGACCATCATGATCGCCATCGGGACGATGGACAGCAGCGCTCCGGTCAGCACCAGGCTGGTCAGGTCGACGCCGGATTCCAGCCGCTTGCCGGACCAGTTGTACAGGCCCAGGTTGAGCGTCCAGTTCTCCTCGCCGCGCAGCACCGTCAGGGGCAGGAAGAAGGCGTTCCAGGTGTTGACGAAGGCCAGCAGGAAGACCGTGGCGCCGCCCGTCGTCATCATCCGCAGCACGATGCTGAAGAAGATCCGCAGTTCGCCGGCGCCGTCGATACGGGCCGCTTCCAGGAGTTCGAAGGGGATCGTGGCCTCGGTGTACACCTTGGCGAGATACACGCTGAAGGGGTTGATCAGGCAGGGGATCAGCATCGCCCAGGGCGTGTCGACCAGGCCGATGTCCGAGAACAGCAGGTACAGCGGCAGGGTGAGCAGGGCGATGGGGATCAGGAACGAGCCGACCACCGCCGCGAACACCACGTTGCGGCCCGGGAAGTCGAAGCGCGCCAGGCCGTAGCCCGTGGCCAGGGCCAGCAGCGTGCCGCCGAGGGAGCCGACACCGGCGTACAGGAACGAGTTGGCCGTCCAGCGCAGGAAGATGCCGTCCTCGTAGGTGAAGAGCTGACGCAGGTTGTCCCAGAGGTGCCAGCCGGAGAACCACAGGCCGTTGGACTGGTACAGGCCCGTGCGGTCCTTGGTGGCGGCGACGATCAGCCACCACACCGGGAACAGGCTGTAGACGCTGGCCAGGGAGAGGCCGACCAGCAGGAAGCGCTGGCTGCCGCGGGTCCGGGAGACCGGGTCCGGCGCGCTGAGGCGGCGGACCTGGCTGGATTTCGCACGGTCTTCGGTGAGCGTCATCAGTCGGCCTCCTTCGAGGTGAACCGGTAGAACAGGAAGGAGGCGACGCCGAGGATCAGGGCGAGCAGCACCGACAGGGCGGCGGCGTAGTGGTAGTTGCCGGCGTTGAACGCCTGGTTGTAGATGATCATGATCGGGGTGAAGCTGTCGCTGACCGTCTGCGGAGTGACGTTCCGGAACAGCGCCGGCTCGTTGAAGATCTGGAGCATCTGGATGATCGACAGCATCCCGGTCAGTACCAGCGCGCCCCGCACGAACGGGATCTTGACGCTCAGCGCGATCCGCCGCTCGGAGGCGCCGTCGAGACGCGCGGCCTCGAACAGCTCACGCGGCACGCCCTGGAGCGCCGAGTAGATGATCACCATGTTGTAGCCGATGCCGTGCCAGGTCAGCAGGTTGCCGATGGACGGCCACACCATCGAGGGTGCGAAGAAGTTCCAGTCGAAGCCGAAGATCTTGCCCAGCGGGGTGAGCGGGCCGACGTCCGGGCTGTACAGATTCAGCCACACGATCGCGGCGACCACACCGGGGATCATGTACGGCACCAGCAGCAGGATCCGGAACCGGCTCGCCACCCGCGAGGTGACGGCGTCCAGGAGCAGCGCCAGGACCAGGCTGATCAGCAGCATCACCGGGATCTGGACACAGGCGAAGAGCACCACGCGCAGGACGGAGCCCATGAACGCCGAGTCGGTCAGACCCTGCTGGTAGTTGTCCAGGCCGGCGAACTCCTCCGTCGAGCCGCCGAGGCCGAGTCCGGACTGCTGGACACGGAACAGCGACTGGTAAACGGCGTAGCCGATCGGCAGCAGATACAGGAAGACGAAGCCGAGCTGGAAGGGCACCGTGAACGCGGCACCCTTCCAGCGCAGTGAGCGAATCATCAGTGGGTGTCCTGGCCTCTAGCCCTTGACGCTGATGCCGCGGGACTTCAGGTCATTGACCGTCCACTGCTGCATGTGCGCGAGCAGGTCGGTGACCTTCTGCTCCTTGTTGACGACCTTGGCCCAGCCCGCCTGCATCTCCGTGAACATCGCCGTCCAGTTCGGGCCGAAGGTCCAGTCGGTGGTGACGGTGCCCAGGCTGTCCTTCACGACCTGCTGGGCCGGCTGGTAGTTCGAGCCGAGCAGCTTCTCGGAGATCGCCTCGGGCACGTAGGTGTCGCTGTTCGCCAGGGCCGGCATCACGCCGTTGCCGGTCTCCGGGCTGGCCATCGTCTTGACCGCGCCGGTGTTCGTCGACATCCACAGAGCGGCCTCGGCGGCCTGCTCCTTGTGCGCGCAGCCCTTGGTCACCAGGTTCACGCTGCCGGTCAGGTTGGTGGGGGCGGGCGTCTTGGCGGCCTCGCCGGTGAACGTCGGCCAGGGCGCCACGGCCCAGTCGCCGAAGGACTTGGTGAAGTTCGCGACCATGCCCGCCATCTGCCAGGTGGAGATCTGCCGGGTCGCGGTGCCGCCGTTGTCGTAGTTGCGCTGGACGGCCGCGTAGTCGGCGAAGGACAGCTTGGAGTTGAGGTCGTTGTCGATGATCTCCTGGATCACCTCGGCGGCCTTCAGGGTGCCCGGGTCCTGGAAGTCGACCTTCCAGGCGTTGCCGTCGATCGCGTACCAGTGCGCGCCGGCCTGCATGGCGAGCACCTCCAGGGTGCTCGGGTCCTCACCGGCGTAGTTGGTGATCTTGACGTCGTGCTTCTTCAGCTCCTTGCCCGCGGCGATGAACTCGTCCCAGGTCGCCGGGGCCCTGAGCCCGTACTTCTTGAAGAGGTCGGCGCGGTAGATCGTGAAGTTCGGCGCGGAGCTGGTGGGAACGCCGTACATCTTCCCCTGCACCTCGGCGCTCGCCCAGGAGCCCTGGTTGAACTTGCTCCTGCTCGACTCGACGTACTGGGTGATGTCGGCGAGCGCGTCCTGCGAGACCCAGCTCGTGACGTACTCCGCGGTGTTCTGCACCAGGCAGGGGGCGTTGCCGGCCTTCACCGCGTTGGTCAGCTGCTTCTGCATGGTCAGCTGGTCGGTGACCTTCGTGTACTTGAGCCGGATGTCCTTGTGCGAGGCGTTGAAGGCCGCGACCACCTTGTCCTGGCCGTTGGCCCAGCCCCAGAAGGGGAGGGTGACCGGACCCGAGGCGTCGGAGTCCCCTGAGTCCGATCCGCTGCCGCACGCGGTGAGCAGACCTGTCAGCGCGAGTCCCGCGGCGGCGGCGCGGGCGAACCTTCTCCGGGGGCTGGTGAAGTTCATCTGACCGTGTTCCTTCGGAAAGTAGGGCTCAGAGAGAGGGGAGGTGAGCGAAGGGGGAGCGGGGGGTGGCGGCGCGGTGCCGGCCGGGAACGGCGGCCGGAAACCAGCGGCTCGCGGTTGCGGGGGATCGGCCAAGCAGAAGCTGTAGTAAGCGGTTGCAGGGACGCTAGGCGGACGACCCCACCCAAAGCAAGAGGTGCGCGTCAATTTGTTACGCCGGTTTGTCCGCGAGGTTAGGGACGGGCGCAGGTCGGCCGAACGCTGCGGTGCTTACATCAGCCCAGGTCGCAGCCGTGCCGCGGAGATCCGTACGGCACTCGGCGGGCAGCCCGGGGTGAGCCGGGCGGCCCTGAAAAACGTATGGAAACCGTTTACGAAACGCTATCTACTCGCCGCGGTCCGCACCCTCACGCCGGGCCGGCGGCAGCACGGAGTTCCGTACGACGACATGGGTGCCCAGCACCAGATGGTCGCCGTCGCCGCCCTTGCGGCGACCCGAGCCGCCCTCGCGCCGGTCGGCGACCGCGCGCAGGGCAACCCGCCCCATCTCCTCGTACGGCACGTGCACGGTGGTGAGTTGGGGCGTGAGCTGCGAGGCGAGCGGGATGTCGTCGTAGCCGACGATCGAGACGTCCTCGGGAACCCGCAGCCCGGCCGCGCGCAGCGCCTGCGTCGCGCCCGCGGCGACCACGTCGGTGCCGGCGAGCACCGCCGTGAAGTCCAGGCCCTCGCGCAGGCTCTCCTCGACGGCGTCGTAGCCGTGCTCGTAGTCGTACGGACCGTGGCGCACCATGCCCGGGTCGAAGGGCACGCCGTAGGCCTCGAAGGCGCGCCGGGCGCCTTTCAACCGGCCCTGGGCTGTGGTGAGTTCCTGATGACCGGGCAGCACCAGCACCCTGCGGTGGCCGGCCGACAGCAGATGACTGGCCATGGCGTAGGCGCCGCCCTCGTTGTCGTAGTCGACCGTCGTCGCCGGGACGTCCCCCTCCAGGGGCGGCCGGCCCACCAGGACGAGGTGGGAGCCGGCCGCGTCCAGGGAGCGGGCGAAGCGGGCCATGCGCAACTGGTACTCGTCGTAGTCGTACGCGCCGCCGAGCAGCACCACCGCGGCCACGCCCTGCTGGCGCATCAGGTTGACCAGGGCGAGCTCTCGCTCGGGGTCGTCGCCGGTGGTGCCGACCAGGGACAGCCAGCCGCGCAGCGTGGCGGCGCCCTCGACCCCCTTGGCCACGTGGGCGAAGGCGGCACCGGTGATGTTGTTGATGAGGATGGCGACCGTCGGCGTACCGCCGCCGGCCAGGGAGCGGGCGTGGGCGTTGGTGACGTAGTCGAGGTCCCGCACGACCTTCATCACCCGGCGGCGCAGCTCCTCCGAGACCGGGTAGTTGCCCGACAGGACGCGCGACACGCTGGCCACGGAGACGCCCGCCCGCTGGGCCACATCGCGGATGGTGGCCCGTCCGGCGTCCCCGGTCGCCTTGCGCTGACTCACCGTTGCGGCTCCTTCACCCTCGCGACCGACTCGCCCCAGGACCGGGGGAGCGGGGCCGGCCTCATGGACCCTCGCGAGGTCCGTGGGGCGCCGTCCGTTCCGCGCCGGTGGCGAAACCGTATCCCATGGTTTCCCGGTGTTTCCCCGGGGAGTCCCGGCCGGTCCACGGGCCGCTCACGCGACACGGGCCAGGTCCGAGTGCAGCACCTCGTGGACCGGCGGCAGCCCCGCGGCCAGGCGCTCCACCTCCTCCACGACGATCCGGCCGAGCCGCTCCAGCTCGTTGCCGAGCGAGCCGGCGATGTGCGGCGTGAGGAAGACGTTGGGCAGCCGGTACAGCGGGGAGCCCGCGGGCAGCGGCTCGGGCTCGGTGACGTCGAGGATCGCGTGCAGCCGGCCCGAGACCAGCTCGTCGGTGAGCGCGTCCGGGTCGATCAGGGCACCCCGGGAGGTGTTGATCAGCACACCGCCGTCCGGGACGAGGGCGAGCCGGTCGCCGTCGAGCATGCGGTAGGTCTCGGGGATGTCGGGGGCGTGCAGGGTCACGATGTCGCTGTGCCGGAGCAGGTCCTCCAGCGGCAGCAGCTCGGCGCCCAGCGCGGTGGCCTCGGCGGGGCTGACGTACGGGTCGTGCAGCAGCACCGAGAAGTCGAACGGCCGCAGCAGTTCCAGGAGTCGGCGGCCCACGCGGGAGGCACCGATGACGCCGACACGACGGCCGAGGTTGCCGGTGTGCGCGGTCTCGGCGTGGGTCGTCGGGTAGCCGTGGGTGGTGCGGAAGCGCTCGCGGTGGGTGAAGGTGTCCTTCCCGGCGAGCAGGATCATCGCGAGGGTGTACTCCGCGACCGGCAGCGCGTTGCCGGTCACCGCGCTGGAGACGGTGATCCCGCGTTCCCACAGGGCGTCGCCGACCAGGGAGCGGACCGAGCCCGCGGCGTGCAGGACCGCGCGCAGTCCGGGGACCGCGGTAAGGACCCCGGCGTCGAGGCGCGGGCAGCCCCAGCCGGTGATCAGCACCTCGGCGTGGGCCAGGGCGTCGGCCGCGGCCGGATCGGTGAAGTCCCGTACGACGAGCGCGGGGTCGAGGTCGGTCGCCCGTGTCAGCCGGGTCATCAGCGGCGGCGGGAAGAGCAGGGGCAGGTGCACCGGATCCATCGCGAACACGGCTCTGGGGGGCGGCGGGGTGGGCATGTCTCTCCTGACAACACACTGGGTGGAAACAGTTTCAGAAAACGTCTTCTACCGTAGATCTGCCGGTGATGGGTGGTCAATCGACGGGATCGGCTGGGGCGAGGGGTCGACGGGGGCTCTGCCGGCTGACGCTCCCTGGCGTCGCCAAGCGCGTTTCCGGTGACAACAACCGGTTCCCGAAGTGAGGCCGTGGCAAACGGCCCGGCCCGGGCCTCGTCCTTGATGCGGTTCAGGCTGCGTCCCACCGGCCCTGTTCGGCCGGTCGGCCCGTGACGTCGAGGTTACACAGTCTTTTCGAAAATTCGTCAAGGCTCTTGACGCCGTTTCCGGACAGGGTCGAAGCTCTGCCCCAACGTTCAGCAACCGGTTGCTAGACCGGGTCGAAGCAACAGAGCAGGAGGTGGTGCGATCATGCGCCCCCATGCCGGTGCCCCCATGAGCCGCCGCCGATTTCTCTCCCTCTCCGCCGCCGGCGCGGTGGGCGGCGCGGCGGCCCTGAGCGGCTGTGCGATGCAGGTGTCCAGCGGGGTCGGCGGCGGCTCGGGCGAGACCATCACGATGATGGTCAAGGCGGACGACATCACCCCGGACCTGGTCCAGCAGGCCCTGAAGGACACCGGTATCGCGATCAAGCGGGTCGACTTCGACATCACCAAGCTGATCGCGATGCTCACCAGCGGCAACCCGCCGGACCTGGTGCGCGGTGTGGGAGCCGTGGACGCGGCGTACTTCGCGGCCCGGGAGGTGATGGAGGACCTCGACCCGTACTTCGCCAAAAGCGCCGTGCTCAAGCGGGACGACCTCGACCCGGTCAACGACCTGTGGCGCTTCGATGGCAGGACGCAGGGCAAGGGCCCGCGGTACGGCATGGCGAAGGACTTCTCCCAGGACTCCATGTACTGGTACAACACCTCGGCCTTCGACAGGCACGGGGTCGCCTATCCGGCGGAGCTGGAACCGACCACGTACGAGGAGTGGCTGGAGACCGCCCAGCGCCTGGTCCAGCGGTCCAAGGGGCAGACGAGCCTCTTCGGCGGCACCTACAACGGTCTGCTCAAGGCCACCCTCATGTCGACCCTGACGGCGTCGGCCGGCGGCAGCCTCTTCAGCGACGACTTCTCCCGGATCGACTTCACCACCCCCGAGGCCCGCAAGGCCCTGGGCTGGTACATCGAGTACTGCAAGCTCAAGGTCGGGGCGAGCCCGATCATGCCCGACCCCAACGGCTGGGACGGGCCCACCTACCAGGCCGGACGGCTGGCCATGTGCAACTCCGGCTACTGGATGGGCGGCATGATCGCCACCGACGAGAAGCTGGCGGAGGTCTCCCGGCTCGCCCCCACCCCGGTCTTCGAGGGCGGTCCGCGGGTCAGCGCCTGCCAGGCCGGCACCGGACTGTGGATGCCGAAGAAGGCCCCCCACAAGGACGCCGCCTGGCGGATCTTCGAGTGGTACTTCGGCGAGGCACCGGCCAAGGCCCGCGCCTCCGGCGGCTGGGGCATCCCGACCCTGAAGTCCCTGCGCCCGCTGATGCCGGCGAAGGCGGAGCACCAGAAGCGCGTGCTGAAGGTGCAGGAGAACGAGCTGAAGCACTTCTCGGTGGTGGCCTTCTCCCCGTACACCACGGGCGATTCCTTCGAGGCCCTCTTCAACCAGGTCGCCCCGGCCGCGATGACGGGCGAGATCTCCGTCGACACCCTCGCCGGACGACTCAACTCGGTGCTCAACGAGCAGCTCAAGCGCGGCAAGGAGCAGGTCGGATGACGGTCGATCAGATGTCCACGGTCGCGGACCGGCCCCGTGCCACCGCGTCGGCCGGCCGGACCCGGTCCGCGGGCCGGGCCGGGGCCACGATGACCGCGCGCAGACACCGGGCGTTCTACATGTTCGTCGCGCCGTGGATCGTCGGGTTCCTGCTGCTGACCATCGTGCCGATGGCGTACGCGCTGTGGCTGAGCTTCACCACGTTCGACGGTATCTCCCCGAACTGGCACTACGTCGGCCTCGGCAACTACCGCGAGCTGATGAACGACTCGGTGACCTGGGACTCCCTGGGTCGCGCGGGGCTGTTCGCGGTGGTCTCGGTGCCGCTGTCGATCGTCGCGGGCCTGGGCCTGGCCGTCCTGGTCAACCGGCCGATCAGGGCCCGCGGGCTGTTCCGCACCCTGCTGTATCTGCCGGCGGTGGTGCCGCCGGTCGGCGCCGGTATCGCCTTCAAGAACCTCTTCGACCAGAACGCCGGTGCCACCAACGGCGTCCTGACGTTCTTCGGCTTCGACGCCATCGGCTGGCTCGCCGACCCCTACGCCCGCTACGTGCTCATCATGACGGTGCTCTGGGGCGCCGGAAACATCATGATCATCTCGCTGGCGGGGCTCCAGGACGTGCCCCGCGAACTCCACGAGGCGGCCCGCATCGACGGCGCGAGCGCCTGGCGGACCTTCCGCAGCATCACCGTGCCCCTGCTGTCACCGGTCCTGCTCTTCCAGACCGTGACCGGGGTGATCGCCTCCGTCCAGACGATCATGCCGATGCTGCTGGCACCCCTCGCCACCACCGGCGGCCTCACCACGGTCCCGCAGTCCAACTACACGTACATGATCCACGTGTTCTCGCAGTACTTCGCGCTCGGCCGCTACGGCTACGCCTCCGCACTCCTGTGGGTGCTCTTCGTCCTGATCCTCATCGCGACCGGTCTCATCTTCAGGTTCACGTCCGGTGTGGTGTTCTACAACGTCGACCCGGAGGCGAAGAAGTGACCGCCACCAGCCTGACCCCCAAGTCCCCGGTCCGCGTGCGGATACGCGCCAACCGCCTCATCCTCTACACGGTCCTGGTCGCCGTCACCGGACTGTTCCTCGGCCCCTTCGGCTGGCTGGTGCTCACCGGTCTGAAGACCCCGGCCGAACTCGCCTCCGCCCCCGTGCACTGGGTGCCCGCGCACATCCAGTGGCACAACTTCGCCGACGCCTTCGACCTCATCGACTTCCTCGGCTACGCCCGCAACTCCCTGATCATCGCCTTTGTCTACGCCGGTCTGGTCACCCTCAGCTCCGCCTGGGTCGGCTACGGCTTCGCCCGGCTGTCCGCGCCCGGCAAGAAGACGCTGTTCGGCATCCTCATCGGCTCGATGATGCTGCCCCAGATGATCACCCTGCTGCCCACCTACCTGATCTTCGCCAAGCTCGGCATGGTCGACACGTACTGGCCGTGGGTGCTGTGGGGCCTGTCCTCCGCCCCCTATCTGGTCTTCCTGTTCCGCCAGTTCTTCGCCGGGCTGCCCCGCGAGCTGGAGGAGGCCGCGATCGTCGACGGCTGCGGCTACGGCACGATCTTCTGGCGGATCTTCCTGCCGCAGTCCTGGCCGGTGCTGTCCGCGAGCTTCGTGATCGCCTTCACCTGGACCTGGGGCGACTACATCGCCCCGCAGTTGCTGCTCTCCACCGACAGGTCCACCCTCGCCGTCGCCGTCATGACGACCTATGTCTCCTCGGCCGGCACGCCCATCACCAACCTCCAGGCCGCGGCCTCCGTGATGTACGTCGTGCCGATCCTGCTGATCTTCCTCGTCGCCCAGCGCGGCTTCGTCGCCGGCATGTCGACCTCGGGCCTCAAGTAGCCCCTCCTCCCCATCCGTTGCAAGGAGCTCCGTATGAACACGCCCCTGTCCCGCCGTACCGCTCTCCAGGCCGCCGGTGTCGTCGCTGCCGCCGGTTTGGCCGGCAGCATCGCGGGCACCGCACAAGCCGCCGCGGCGGACGAGACCGGCACCACCGGCGACAGCGTGGTCGTCCACCCGACCCTTCCCCAGGTGCCTGTCAACAACTCCTTCACCGTCAAGGTCCGGCCGCTCGGCGGCACCTGGCAGAAGCTCGGTGTCCACCTCGCCAAGCTCGCACTGATCGACGCGACCACCGGCAGCAACAGAGCCCAGAACTCCTCCTGGGCCGCCTTCGACTTCTCCGGCACCGTCGAGGTCGAGGTCACGTACAACCCCGGCGGCGGCGAGACGTTCCGCATCCGCCCGGACTCGTACGGCATCAAGCCCGAGGTGCTCGGCAGCACCGCGCGCTTCACCCTGGACCGGCCCCGCAACGTCGTCGTCCAGGTCGACGACAAGATCTTCGACTGCCTGCACCTGTTCGCGAACCCGATCGAGCAGGACGTGCCCGCCGAGGGCGACAAGAAGGTCATGTACTTCGGGCCCGGGCTGCACACCACCGCCGACCGGTTGCTGAAGGTGCCCAGCGGCACCACCGTCTATCTGGCCGCCGGTGCCGTCCTCACCTCACAGGTGATCTTCGAGAACGTGGAGAACTCCCGGCTCATCGGCCGCGGCGTGCTCTACAACTCTCCCAACGGGGCGCTCTTCATCCGCAAGACCGAGAACGTCACCATCGACGGCATCACGATCCTCAACCCCCGCTACGAGAACGTTCGGGTCGCCGAGTCGCGGAACCTCACCATCAAGAACCTGCGCGCCTTCAGTCACCAGGGCTGGGGCGACGGCATCCAGCTCTACTGCTCCGAGAACGTCACGATCGACGGCTGCTTCCTGCGCACGTCCGACGACTGCGTCGCCCTGTACACCCACCGCTGGGACTTCTACGGCGACACCCGCAACATCACGGTCAAGAACTGCTCGCTCTGGGCCGACGTCGCCCACCCGATCAACATCGGCGTGCACGGCAACTCCGAGAACCCGGAGATGCTGGAGAACCTGACCTACGAGAACATCGACATCCTCGACCACCGCGAGCCGCAGGTGACCTACCAGGGCGCCATCGCCTTCATGGTCGGCGACAGCAACCTCGTCCGGGACGTCAGGTTCGACAACATCCGAGTGGAGGACTTTCGCTGGGGCCAGCTCGTCCACATGCGGGTCGAGTACAACCCGAAGTACAACACCTCGGCAGGCCGCGGCATCGAGAACGTCTACATCAAGGACCTCAGCTACAACGGCAAGAACGCCGACCTCTCGATCATCGCCGGCCTCGACGCGGACCACGCCATCAAGGACGTCACCTTCGAGAACCTCAGCGTCAACGGCAGGGTCATACGCGACAGCGGGGGCAAGCCCGGCTGGTTCCTGGCCTCGGACGGCGTGCCCATGTTCACCAACGAGCACGTCACGAACCTCAAGTTCCTGACCACCGCCGAGGCGGCCGCCGCGTCATGAGAGATTCCGCGCTTCCCGCCCCGAGCCGCCGGGGATTCCTCGGCGGCACGGCGGCCCTGCTGCTGGTGGCGGGCGCGAGCGGACTGCTCGCCCCCGGCACCGCCCGCGCCGCCGCGCCGAACACCACCGGCGCCCGCGCCTTCGCACACCCCGGCCTCCTGCACAGCGCCGCCGACCTCGCCCGGATGAAGGCCGCGGTCACCGCCCAACAGGCACCGGTCTACGACGGCTACCTCGCGTTCGCCGCGCACGCCCGCTCCAAGGCCACGTACACCGTCCAGAACACCGGCCAGATCACCTCCTGGGGCCGCGGTCCCGCGAACTTCCAGAACCAGGCTCCCGCCGACGCGGCCGCCGCCTACCAGAACGCCCTGATGTGGGCCGTCACGGGCAACCGCGCCCACGCCGACAAGGCCCGCGACATCCTCGACGCGTGGTCGGCCTCCCTCACCGCGATCACCGGCGCCGACGGCCCGCTCGGCGCGGGCCTCCAGGCCTTCAAGTTCGTCAACGCGGCCGAGCTGCTGCGGCACACCGGCTACGACGGCTGGGCCGAGGCGGACATCGCCCGCTGCGAGCGGTCCTTTCTCGACGTCTGGTATCCGGCCGTCTCCGGTTACATGCTCTACGCCAACGGCAACTGGGACCTGACGGCCCTTCAGACCATCGCCGCCATCGGCGTGTTCTGCGAGCGGCCCACCCTCTTCGAGGACGCCCTGCGCTTCGCCGCGGCAGGCGCGGGCAACGGCAGCATCGCCCACCGCATCGTCACCGACGCCGGCCAGGGCCAGGAGTCCGGCCGCGACCAGGGCCACGAACAGCTTGCCGCCGGTCTGACCGGCGACCTCGCCCAGGTCGCCTGGAACCAGGGCGTCGACCTGTGGGGCCACGACGACCACCGCATCCTCGCGAACTTCGAGTACGCGGCCCGCTACAACCTCGGCGGCGACGTCCCCTTCACCCCCGACCTCGACCGCACCGGCAAGTACATCAAGACGACCGTCTCCGACAAGGTCCGCGGCACCCTGCCCCCGATCTACGAGATGGCCTACGCCCACTACGCCGGCGTCCGCGGCCTCGACACCCCGTACACCGAGGCCGCCGTCTTCCGCGGCACCGGCGGCACCCGCCTGGTCGAGGGCGGCAACGACGACCTGCCCGGCTGGGGCACCTTCACCTACGCCGGCACCGAGGCACCCGCGCCGACCGTGCCCACCGCGCCCGCCGGCGTCACGGCCGTCGGCACCGGCGAGGACATCACCGTCGGCTGGCTGCCGTCCACGGGGGCGAGCACGTACAGCGTCCGCCGGGCCACCGCGCCCGAGGGCCCGTACGAGGAGATCGCCACCGGCCTCGGCACACCGACGTACACCGACCGCGGGATCCGCCCGGGACGGACGTACCACTACACCGTCACCGCGGCCAACTCCCGGGGCGGCAGCGGCGATTCGGTGCCCGCGTCCGCCTCCGCCGGGCTGCCCGAACCGTGGGCGACCCGGGACGTCGGCGCGGTGAGGATCCCCGGGGCGGCCGTCTTCGACGGGGAGCGGTTCGTGCTGGAGGCGTCCGGCACCGCCGACACCTACCGCCTGGTCCACCTGCCCCTGTCCGGCGACGGCACGGTCACCGCGCGGATCGTGTGGCCGCTCAGCTCGCAGTACTCCAAGATCGGCGTCACCGTCCGGGCCGGCCTCGACGCGGACGCGGCGCACGCCTCGATGCTGATCCAGGGACTGCCACTGCACACCTGGAGCGGTGTGTGGAGCGTCCGCGAAAGGGCCGGAGCCGCCGTCTCCGGCACCGGCAGCACCCCGGTGCCGCCCTCCCAGCAGGACGCGATCACCGTCAACGCGTCCTTCCCGATCTCCAGCCTCGGCACACTGCCGGAATCGGCGACCCCGCTGGAGGCGCCGTACGTGGAGGGCGCGGGCGACGGCTACCGGCTGCGCACGCCGTACTGGGTGCGGGTGACCCGCAAGGGCCGCCGCTGCACCGGCGCCATCTCCCCGGACGGCATCCGCTGGGCCGAAGTGGGCACCACCGAGGTGGAGTTGGGCCGCACCGCCCACGCGGGCCTGGTCCTCACCTCCTGCCTCGGCGTCGACGAGGCGTACGCCGAGACCGGCACCGGCGCCTTCGACAACGTCAGCGTGACCTCGGCGTACGGCGGCGAGGTCTGGGCCGTGCCCAAGCCCGCCCGTGCCGCCGGGGACCTCGGGGCGGCCGGCGGTGCCGACGCCGTCGAGCTGGCCTGGACCGACCCGGACCCGTCCGCCCGGTACAAGGTGCTGCGCGCCACCGAAGCCGACGGCCCCTACGTGACGGTCGCGACGGGCATCGGCCCGGTCGGCTCCGGCACCCGCATCCGGTACGCGGACGCCACCGGCACGCCCGGGACGACGTACCACTACGCCGTCGCCAAGACCAACACCTCCGGACGCGGACCGCTCTCGGACTCCGCCTCCGCCGTCATGCCGACTCCGGCCGTGCCCCAACTCACGTCCGCCAGAACGGCGTTCGCCAACAAGGGCGTCACCTTCAAGCACCTGCTGCGCGGCTCCCACGAGCCCGTACGGTTCGCCGCCGACGGCCTGCCCGACGGGCTGCGCCTCGACAAGCGCACCGGACTGATCTCCGGAACGCCCACCGAGACGGGCGAGTTCACCGTCCGCACCGGCGCGGGCAACGCGGCGGGCGACGGCACCGGCACGCTCACCCTCACCGTCGGCACACCCCCGCCCGCCCCCTGGACCTACGGCGACCTCGGTGACGTGGTCCTCGACGAGCGCGCCTTCGGGACCCTCGGCGTGGTCGCGATCCGCGCCCCCGGCTCCACGTCGTGTGCCGACGGCACCTTCACCGTGCGCGGCGCCGGGGTCGACCTGAGCGTCAACAACCAAGGAATGACAGGGCAGTTCGTACGACGGCCCGTCACCGGTGACTGCGAGGTCACCGCCCGGCTGGTCTCCCGCACCGGGGCCACGGCCGACCGGGTGGGGCTGTTGATGGCCAAGTCGCTCTCACCGTTCGACCAGGCGGCCGGCGTGATCGTCACCGGCGGCACCACCGGGCAGCTGATGCTGCGGCCCACCGTGGCCGGTGCCTCGGCCTTCTCCGGCACCACGACCGTTCAACTGCCCCTGCTGCTGCGGCTGAAGCGCACCGGGACCGCGTTCGCCGCAGCGATCTCCACCGACGAGGGCACCACCTGGACCGACCTGGCCTCCGGTCAGATCCCCGGGTTCGGCGACGCCCCCTACCACGTGGGCCTCGTGGTCTGCTCCCGCAGCCCGCTGGCCCTCGGCACCGCGCAGTTCGAAGAGGTGAGCATCACCCCCATCTGATTCCCCCCACGGAACGGAGATGCAC
This sequence comes from Streptomyces lincolnensis, assembly GCF_001685355.1. Lineage (GTDB taxonomy): Bacteria > Actinomycetota > Actinomycetes > Streptomycetales > Streptomycetaceae > Streptomyces > Streptomyces lincolnensis. Next base: position 7,962,066 of record NZ_CP016438.1, read on the forward strand.
AGCATGAGCCGCACATCCCCCCACCGGCACCTCCACCAGGGCGAGTTGAGCCGCCGCGGCCTGTTCAGGGCCGCCGGCGGTGTCGGCGCCGCCGTCGCACTGGGGTCCGCGTTCGCCGCCACCACGGCGGACGCGGCCCCCTCGACCTGGATCCACCCCGGCATGCTGCACAACGCCGGAGACATCAACCGCGCCAAGGTACGGGTCGCCGCGGGAGACGACCCCTGGCTGTCCGGCTGGAACAAGCTGGTCGCCAACTCCCACTCCCAGTCCACCTGGACCAACCGGGCCACCGCCACGATCATCCGCGGCGGCACCGGAGAGAACTACGGCCTGCTCTTCAACGACATCGCCGCCGCCTACCAGAACGCGCTGCGCTGGCGTGTCGGCGGCACCGAGGCGAACGGCGTGTGCGCCGCCAACATCCTCAACGCCTGGGCCAAGACCCTGACCTCGATCACCGGCAACGCGGACCGCTTCCTCGCCGCCGGCATCTACGGCTGGGAGTTCGCCAACGCGGCCGAACTCATGCGGGACTACCCCGCGTTCGACCTCGCCGCCTTCCAGCAGATGATGGTCAAGGTCTTCTACCCGCTCAACAACCAGTTCCTCACCGGCCACAACGACGCCTGCATCACCAACTACTGGGCCAACTGGGACCTGTGCAACATGGCCTCCATCCTGGCCATCGGGATCCTCAACCAGGACGGCGCCAAGTTCGACCAGGCCGTCGACTACTTCAAGAACGGCGCGGGCAACGGCTCCATCACCCACGCCGTGCCGTACCTCTACACCGACTCGGACGGCTACGCGCTGGGCCAGTGGCAGGAGTCCGGCCGCGACCAGGGCCACACCATGATGGGCATGGGCCAGATGGGCGCGATCTGCGAGATGGCCTGGAACCAGGGCACCGACCTGTACTCGTACGACAGCAGGCGGTTCATGAAGGCCGCCCAGTACGTCGCGAAGTACAACCTGGGCGGCGACGTGCCCTTCACCACCTACACCTGGGGCACCGGCCAGAACTGCGCCCAGTCGTCCCAGACGGTGATCTCCTCCGCCTCCCGCGGACAGGTCCGCCCGGTGTGGGCGATGCTCCACTACCACTACAACCGGCGGCTCGGCCTGGACGACAGGTACATCTCCCAGATGTGCTTCTCCATCGACCCCGAAGGAGGAGGCGGGGACTACGGCACCACCAGCGGCGGCTTCGACCAGCTCGGCTTCGGCACCCTGATGTTCGCCAAGTAGAGCCGTGACCGGCCGTGCGCGGCCCGTGACCGCTTCCCCCGAACAGTCGTAAAACCGCGCTCGTCGCCGGAATACCGGGGCACCCTGTGGTGCTCTGAAGTTCACGGCGCACGAGCGCGGCACGGGAGGCCGGTGGGCACATGACGGCAGCGGACCAGACGGACCCGGTGGTCAGGACCCCGTACGGGGCCGTACGCGGCCGGTACGAGCAGGGCGTGGCGGTGTTCCGGGGCATTCCCTACGCGGCCCCGCCCTTCGGGCCCCGCCGGTTCCGGCCGCCCGTGCCGCCCGAGCCCTGGGACGGGGTGCGCGACGCCGGTGCCTTCGGGCCGACGGCGCCGAAGCCGCCGTACTCCGACGCCTTCGCGCAGTACCTGTCCGACCCGGAGGTGGTCGGTGACGACTGCCTCAATCTGAACGTGTGGACGCCGGAGCCGGGCCCTGGGGCCCGGCTCCCGGTTCTCGTGTGGCTGCACGGCGGCGCCCTGACCCGGGGCTCGTCGGCCGTGCCCGTGTACGACGGGCGGGCCTTCGCCCGTGACGGCGTCGTCTTCGTCTCAGTCAACTACCGGCTGGGCGTGGAGGGTTACGGGCTCTTCCCGGACGCCCCCGCCAACCCCGGACTGCGCGACCAGCTCGCCGCCCTGCACTGGGTACGCGCGTCCGTCCGGGCCTTCGGCGGGGACCCCGACCGGGTCACCCTGGCCGGGCAGTCCGCCGGGGCCATCAGCACCGGCGCCCTGCTGGCCGCCCCGCAGGCCCAGGGGCTGTTCCGGCGGGCCGTCCTGCAGAGCGGGCCGCCCGAGGCGGGCGACCGCGACAAGGTACGGCGCATGGTGCGCCGCATGGCCACCCGGCTGAAGATCCCCGCCACCGCGGCCGCCTTCGCCGAGGTCGACCGCGACCTGCTGCTGCGCACCCAGGCCGAGGTGGGCCGGCTCAGCAGCCCGGTGCTGGGCGGTCCGGCCTTCGGGATCGTCGTCGACGGCGACCTCGTGCCCCGCGATCCCCTTGAGGCCCTGGTGGACGGCGAGGGCGCCGAGGGCGTGCCGCTGATGATGGGCTGGACCCGCGACGAGTACCGGCTGTGGCTGGTTCCGGGCGGGCTGCTGGAGCGCGTCGACCGGCTCGGCGCGGTGGCCCTCGCCGGTGCCATGGCCCGCTGCCACTGCGGCCACGAGGTGGTCCGCGGCTACCGCGCCCTGCACCCCGGAGCGAGTACCGCCGAGATCGTCGGCCAGCTGGTCACCGACCACCTGCTGCGCAACCCGCTCCAGCGCCTCGCCGACGCCCGCCCCGACACCTCGTACGTCTACGAGTTCGCCTGGCCCTCCCGGCTGCCCGACCTCGGCTCCTGCCACGCCCTGGAACTGGGCTTCGTCTTCGACACCGGCGAGGTCCCGGAGTCCGCCCGGCTCGCCGGCCCGGGCGCCCCCCAGGACCTCGCCGACGCGATGCACTCCGCCTGGGTGCGCTTCGCCACCGACGGCGACCCCGGCTGGCAGCACTGGAACGACGACCGCCCGGTGCGCGTCTTCGGCGACGGCCCACCCCACGTCACCCACGGCTCCCGCAACGCCGAACTCGCCCTCTGGGCCGCCGACCCCACCCCCACGGAACCCCCACCCATGACCCCCGCCCCCGCCCCCCTCCCCGCACGCACGACAGAACTCCGCTCCGTCGTCCGACGCCTGCGACTGCCGGGCGCGGTACGACGACACTGACGCCGGCGGGCGGGGCGCGGGCCGGGCCTTCGGGCTCGCTGGTGCTGGGTGGGCGCCCTTGGGGAGCCCTGGTTGCGCGTGGCACGGAACTCCGGTCGGCTGTGTGCCGGTCGCGGTGGGTGGCGTCGACGCCCTCTAGCGCGCGTCCTCGTTCACCGTCGCCACCGAGTCCCGCACCACCACGTGCGTGCCGAGGAGCAGGTGTTCGTCGGGGGTCTCCGGGGTGCGGTTCAGGGCGGTGCGGACGGCGAGGCGGCCCAGTTCCTCGTAGGGGACGTGGACGGTGGTCAGGGCGGGGTGCAGGTCGCGGGCGAAGGGGATGTCGTCGTAGCCGGCCAGGGAGACGTCGTCCGGGACACCGAGGCCGGCCTCGTGCAGGGCGGTCAGGGCTCCGGCGGCGACCATGTCGGTGGCGGCGACCACGGCCGTGAAGTCCAGCCCGTCCTTGAGCGCGCCGCGCATCAGCCGGTGGCCGGCGTCGCGGGTGAAGTCGCCGTGCAGCAGCAGCGCGGGGTCGGGTTCCACGCCGCGGGCGCGGTGGGCGGCGAGGTAGCCGCGCTCGCGGCCCTGGGCCGTGGTGTGGTCCGGCTTGCCGCCGAGGAAGAGCACCCGCCGGTGGCCCTGGGCGAGGACGTGCGCGACAAGGGCGTAGGCGCCGCCCTCGTTGTCGTACTCGATGACCGTGACCGGGGCCCCGGGGCCCAGCGTCGGGCGGCCGCACAGCACCAGGCGGGAGCCCGCCGAGGCCAGCGAGTCGGCCATCCGGCGGGTCCGGTCACGGTACTCGGCGGTGTCGGCGGCGCCGCCCACCAGGATCACGGCGGCGGCCCGCTGGGCCCGCATCATCTCGACGAACTCCAGCTCGTGCCGGACGTCGCCCTCCGTGCTGCACACCAGGCAGAGATGGCCGAGCCGGGTCGCCTCGCGCTCCACGCCGTGCGCCATCAGCGCGAACGAGGGCCCCGTGATGTCCTCCAGCACGAACGCCAGGGTGGGGGTGGCGACCCCCGCGACCGCCTTGGCCCGCGCGTCGGCCACGTAGTCCAGCTCGCGCACCGCCCGCATCACCCGGGTCCGGGTCGCCCCGCTGACCGGGTACACCCCGCCGAGCACCCGCGACACCGTCGACGCGGACACCCCGGCCCGGGCCGCCACGTCCCGGATCGTGCTGCGGCCGGCGTCCTCGCTCTTCCTCGTCATCCTGTCTCGTCCCTCTCCCCGGGCCCTGGTACGCCCACCCCTCGGGAACTGCGGCAACATGGATGGAAACCGGTTCCCGAGCGGAGGCTAGCAGTGCGGGGGAGCGACCGGCAGAGTCATGCGGCCGCCAGCGTCCCCGCGATCGAGGAGATCGCCCCCGGCCCCACCCGGCAGCACCCGCCGATCAGCCGGGCCCCGGACGCCCGCCAGCCCCGGACCTCCTCGGGGGCGAAACTGGAGCGGCCCGCCCAGGCGCGGGCCTCGGCGTCCCAGGTCTCGCCGCTGTTGGGGTAGACCACGACCGGCTTGCCGGTGACCCGGGCGGCGATCTCGATCGCGCCGTCCACGTCCTCGGGGACACAGCAGTTCACCCCGACCGCGACGACCTCGTCCACGTCGGCGGCGAGCGCGAACGCCTCCTCCAGCGGCTGCCCGGCCCGGGTGCGGTCCCCGGCGACGGAGTACGACAGCCAGGCCGGCACCCCGAGCCCGCGCACCGCCCGCAGCAGCGCCTCGGCCTCGTCGGCGTCCGGGACCGTCTCCAGGGCCAGCGCGTCGGGGCCGGCGGCGGCCAGCACCTCCACGCGTGGCCGGTGGAAGGCCTCCAGCTCGGCCACGCTCAGCCCGTACCGGCCGCGGTACTCGGAGCCGTCCGCGAGCATCGCGCCGTAGGGCCCGACCGAGGCCGCCACGTACAGCGGGCGCGTGACGCCCTTCGTCCGTGCCAGACGGGTCGCGTCCTGGGCCAACCCGACGCTCCGGCCGAGGAGTTCGGTGGCCTTCTCGCGGCCGATGCCGCGCTTGGCGAAACCCTCGAAGGTGGCCTGGTAGCTGGAGGTGATCGCCACGTCCGCGCCCGCCAGGAAGTAGGCGAGGTGTGCCTCGGTGATCGCCTCGGGCCGCTCCGCGAGCAGCCGCGCCGACCACAGCTCGTCGCTCAGGTCGTGCCCGGCCGACTCCAGTTGGTTGGACATCCCGCCGTCGAGGACGACGGTCCCGGTGGCAAGGGCTTCGGCGAGGGGGAGGGTGCTGGTCATGGGAACGACGGTAGTCGAGTCGGGGCGGTGACCCCCAGCCGATTGTGTCCACTTCATGAACAGGTCGACCAGCATGTGGACCGCCGGGATACGATCACGCACCTCCCCGACCCTCCTGTGCCCCGCGAGAGTGCCATGACCGTCCCCAGCACCGCAGACGCCACCGAGCCCGAGCCCGGGACGGAACCGGCCCCCCGCCGCCGCACGTTCGGCCTGGCCGCCGCCACCGCCCTCGTCATGGGCAACATCATCGGCGGCGGCATCTTCGCGCTGCCCGCCACCGTCGCCCCGTACGGCGGCGTCAGCCTGCTCGCCTTCGTCGTCCTGTCGGTCGGCGCGGTCCTGCTCGCGCTGCTCTTCGGTAAACTGGCCCGCCGCAGCCCCGTCACCGGCGGCCTCTACGTCTATCCGCGCGACGCCTTCGGCCCCTTCGCGGGCTTCCTGTCGGCCTGGTCGTACTGGACGATGTGCTGGGTCAGCATCGCCGCCCTCGCCGTCGCGGTCGTCGGTTACGTCGACGTCCTGATCCCGCTGCACGGCGACCACACCCTCGAAGCCGTCGTCGCGCTCGTCGCGCTGTGGCTGCCGGCCGCCGCGAACTTCGCCGGGACGCGCTGGGTCGGGACGGTGCAGGTCGTCTCCACGGTCCTGAAGTTCGTGCCGCTGCTCCTGGTCGCCACCATCGGCCTGTTCTTCATCGACACGGACAACTACGGCCCGTTCAACGCCACCGGCGACAGCGTCCCCGGCGCGCTCGCCGCCGCCGCGGCCCTGCTCCTCTACAGCTTCCTCGGGGTGGAGTCCGCCGCCGTCAGCGCCGGCGAGGTCCGCGACCCCGAGCGCAACGTCGGCCGCGCGAGCGTCCTCGGCACCCTGGCCTCCGCGCTCGTCTACATCCTCGGCATCGTCGCCGTCTTCGGCCTCGTCCCGCACGACAAGCTGGTCGACTCCGGCGCCCCCTTCGCCGACGCCGTCAACACCATCACCGGCGGTACCTGGGGTGGCACCGCCATCGCCCTGGTCGCCGTCGCCTCCATCACCGGCTGCCTCAACGGCTGGATCCTCATGGCCGCGCAGATGCCGTACGCCGCCGCCCGCGACGGCCTCTTCCCGGCCCCCTTCGCCAAGGTCGGCAAGGGCGGGGTGCCCGGCTTCGGCGTCTGGGCCGTCGCCGTCCTCGGCACGCTCCTCATCGCCCTGAACTACACGGCCGGCCCGGACACCACGTTCCGCGTCCTCGTCCTCATCACCACGTTCACCGGCTGCGTGCCCTACCTGCTCTCGGCGGCCGCCCAGCTGTACTGGCTGGCCCAGGGCAGCCGCGAACGGATCCGCCCGGCGGGCCTGACCCGCGACCTGATCGTCGCCGCCCTCTCCTTCGCCTTCTCCTTCTGGCTGATCGCGGGCGCCGGTTACGCGGCCGTCTACCAGGGCGTGCTGTTCCTGTTCGCGGGGATCCCGGTGTACGTGTGGCTGCGGGGCCGGCAGCGGACGGCTGGGTCCGAGGTCTGATCCCGGACGGCACCCAGGCGGGAATGGTCATGGACGGGATGCCCGGGCTCGGATTACCGTTCCCCGGCACCGCTGTTCCGCGGGCAGCTTTCGTTTCCTCGCCCGTGGGGGGCCCACCGTCATGTCCGCATCCAGTGATCTGCGCCCGCGTCCCTCGCTGCCCGGCGGGGTGCCGCGCCCCGCGCGCGGGCTCCTGGCCGCTGTCGCGGCGTCGCTCGCGGTCGTCGTCCTCAGCGATCTGTTCGCCCTGGTCGCCGGAGTCAGGATCCACCTGCTGATCGACGAGGACCACGGCTTCCTCACGGCACCGCAGCGGGAGCTGGACGCCGCCTACCTGCTGTACGAACGGGCCGGAAGCCTCCAGGTCATGACGTTCCTGCCCTGCGCGGTGCTCTTCGTCGTCTGGTTCTTCCGGATGCGCCGCAACGCCGGCCTGCTGGGCCCCGACCGGCTGCGCAACGGACCCGGCTGGGCCATCGGCGCCTGGTTCGTCCCGCTGGGCAACCTCTGGATGCCGTACCGCGTCGCCGTCGACATGTGGGGAGCGAGCAGTCAACTGCCCGCCGACGGCGAGCCGTACCGGATGCCGGTCTGGCCGGTGAACCTGTGGTGGGCCCTGTTCGTCGCCAGCACCCTGTTCGGCCGCTACGCCGAGTCGCGCTACGACGACGCCGAATCGCTCGCCGAGGTCCGGGACGCCGTCGTGCAGTACATGGTGACCGACGTCCTGGACATCGCCGCCGCGGCGGCCGCGGTGTACTTCGCCGTCCGGCTGACATCCATGCAGCGCCTGAAGGCGGCCGAGGGGCCGTACCGCACGGCGGTCCCGGGGGCGGCGTAGCCGCGGCCTGACCTGCTGGGTCACCATCAGGTTCCCCAGTCACGGAAAAGTGCGTTCTTCCATGTCAGCGCACGCTCTCCTACGGTTCCTGAGTAACCACAGGGAACCACCCGGGTCCGGTGGGCCGACGGGTCACCGGAGCCCGGACAAGGAGAGGGACAGCATGGCCATCACTCTGAAGAACGCCGACGGACTGCCGAAGATCGATGTGTACCGGCAGGTGGCGATCGCCTCCGGTTCGAAGCTGGTGTTCATCGCCGGGCAGGTCGCCTGGGACGCGGAGGGCGTCACGATCGGCGAGGGCGACCTCGCCGCCCAGGTGGAGCAGGGCTACCTCAACGTCGCGACCGCGCTGGCCGAGGCCGGCGGTTCCTTCGACGACGTGGCGAGACTGACCTTCTACGTCGTCGACTGGACGCCCGACAAGATGCCCACGCTCCTGGAGGGCATCTCCCGGGCGGCGGCGAAACTGGGGGTCACTCCGGTGCCGCCTGCCACGCTGATCGGTGTCGCGGCGCTGGACGTCCCCGAGCATCTGGTCGAGATCGAGGCCACCGCGGTCCTCGACTGAGCAGGCGCCGACAGCCGCGGACGGTGCCTCCCCGGGCGCACCTCACCCCCGCGCCGAGTGGCGCCCGCCCACGCGACGCCCGCCCTTGCGCCGCAGTGTCGTGGGCAGCACCAGTCCGAGCAGCAGCCCGACGGCCAGCACGTACGGCCACCACTCCAGCCCACCGCTCGCGGTGCCCGCACCGCGTGTCTCCGCGACGGCACCCCCGGACGGGGTCTCACCGCCCCCGGAGGGCGACGGGCTCGCGGCGACGGCGCTCAGCACGACGTCGTTGCCGTCGCCGCCCCGGTAACTGATCCGGTAGGTCGTGTCGGCGAGCTTGAGCCGCGTGCCCTCCTTGAGACCGCTGAACGCCCCGACGACCTTCCCGTGCCCCGAGTGCTCCAGCACCGTGATCTCCCGCGCGGGGTCCGTCCCCGCGGCCGACAGATCGAGCGCGCCGGCCAGCCGTACCGCACCCGTCACCTTCAACGGAGCGTCCGTCAGGACCAGTTGCCCCTCGGCCCGCTGCGTGTAGTCACCGGAGACCGTGGGACCACCGGCGACCACACCCTGGTTCGTCACCGCCCCCACCACCGTGCCCTTGCCGGACAGCGCGGTGGACACACGCAGTCCCGCCGTCCCGGCGTCGAGCCGCGCCCCGGCGGTCGTGAGCCGAATCGCCTTGCTGCGGGCGAGAGTTGCTCCGGAGGAGAGGGCGAGCGTGCCCTTGGTGACCGTCGTCGTCCCGGTGTACGTCACCGACGTGCCCGTCAGGGTCGTGGTCGCCGAACCGGACTGCACGAGTGACCCGCTGCCGCTGATCCGGGACAGCGACAGCGGCTTGGCCACGTTGTTCAACACCAGCGTGCCGTCGTTGACGACCTTGTAGAGGCCGCCCCGCGTGTAGAGCCCGCCGTCGCCGCCCGGCCTGCCGAGGCCGAGCCGCAGCACGGCCCCCTTCTCGACGGTCGTCGAACCGTCGTAGTACTGGACGGCGGAGAAGGTGACGTCATTGCCCCGGGTCCCCGCGATGACGACATCCCCCGCGCCGGGCGCGGACAGCGTGTCGTGGAAGCGGCCGCCGCCGATGGGGGCGCCCAGCGTCACCGGGCCGTTGTAGTCGAAGGTGAGCAGGGAACGGGAGCGGGCCGCGAGGAGGTTGATGTAGACCGTCTCGGCGGTGCCCGGCATGAAGATCCTGTTCGTCGTGCCGTCCCCCCACCGGACATCGGCGCCCTTGATGTTGGTGCCGCGCTTGTTGACGTTCTTGTGCGCGGGCGTCCAGTTCAGGGCCGGGTCGCTGAGGGCGGGGTCGCTGTCGCCGCCCCGGTCCGACCAGCTGTACTGGCCCGTCAGGACGACCTTGCCGCCGGGCCTGGACTGGACGTTGATGTCGCTGCCGTACTCGCGCTGGTAGAAGTCCATGCCCATGGTGACGGTCTGCCCCAGCGGGGTGTCCACGGTGAAGGTGCCCTGGTTGAGGATCTTGCGCACCCGGGGCAGTGAGGTCGCGTACTCCGGGCGTCCGGCGTTCACCTGCGTGCCGTTGTCGATCACGCCGGTGAAGGAGTTCGTGCCCGACAGATCCCAGGTGCCCCACAGGAACCTGGGCTGGGTGATCAGCCCGGAGCCGCTGATGTGGCCGAGGTTGTAGGCGCTCGTCAGGGAGAGCCGCAGGGTGCCGTCGACCCGGATGTTGTCCTGGTTGAGGCGGAAGGCCGGGGTGCCGTACGGAAAGTGGCCGATCAGGCCGGTCGTGCCGCCGGTGCCGTACTGGAGGGTGGCGCCGCGCTCGACGACCACCGCGGGCGGATCGGGCGCGGTGGTGGTGACGTAGGGGTGGTTGCCGCCCTGGACGGAGACCCGCTGCCGGGACCGGGGGAGGGTGAAGTCACTGTCCTTGGCGAGGACGAGGGTTCCGGTCCCGCGCACGGTGAGGGTGCCCTCGCCGCGGAAGACCCCCTCGTACGTCGTCGTCCCCGAGGGGACGGTCACCACGGTGTCGCCGGTGAGCGTGACGTCCCGGTCGGCGAGGACGTCGGCGGTGACGTCACGGGGGCCGGCGGCCACCGCCCGGGGAGCGATGACCATCGAGGCGGTCACCATCAGGGCGATGGCCGCTGCTGTCCTGTGGGTATGGCTGCGCACGGAGCGGAGACGGTCCGGGACGCCCGCCGATAACAAAAACTGAGGCCGAGATTCCGGACACCCGGCGCCCCGACAGAAAGCGCCTTCTCTCATCGCGTCCAACCCGTTGACCTCCTGGTTCCCCAGCCTTACCTTTCGGCTGTTCGCAATGACAACAGATGTTCTCAATATCGAACATCGCTCTCAGGACACCCCACCCCCCGAGAGGCAGTCCGCATGAGCCGCACCGACGACCACCCCGAAGCCCCGGACGTTCCCAGCCGCAGACTGATGCTGAAGGGTGCCCTGGCCGCGGGCGCCCTGGCCGCCGCGCCGGGCGTCGCCCACGCCGTCCCGGACCGGAAGGCAGCCCCCTTCGTGAACCCGCTCGTCCGCAACCGGGCCGACCCGTACATCCACCGTCACTCCGACGGCTCCTACTACTTCACGGCGACCTCCCCCGAGTACGACCGGATCATCCTGCGCCGCTCCCGCACCCTGAACGGTCTCGCGACCGCCGCCGAGTCCGTGATCTGGCGCAAGCACGCCACCGGCGCCATGGGCGCGCACATCTGGGCGCCGGAGATCCACCGGATCGGCGGCAAGTGGTACATCTACTTCGCCGCGGCGCCCGCCGAGAGCGTGTGGGACATCCGCATCTGGGTCCTGGAGAACGCGAGCCGCGATCCCTTCAAGGGCACCTGGGTCGAGCGCGGCCAGGTGAAGACGGCGTGGGAGACCTTCTCCCTGGACGCCACCACCTTCACCCACCGCGGCAGCCGCTACCTCGCCTGGGCCCAGCACGAACCCGGCATGGACAACAACACCGGCATCTTCCTGTCGAGGATGGCGAACCCCTGGACCCTGACGGGCTCTCAGATACGCCTGTCCACCCCGGAGTACGACTGGGAGCGCATCGGCTTCAAGGTCAACGAGGGGCCGTCGGTCATCGCCCGCAACGGCCGGCTGTTCATGTCCTACTCGGCCAGCGCCACCGACTTCAACTACTGCATGGGTCTGCTGACCGTCGACGCGGACGCCGACCTGATGAACCCGGCCAGCTGGTCCAAGTCGCCGACGCCGGTGTTCACCAGCAACGACACCACCCAGCAGTACGGCCCGGGCCACAACTGCTTCACCGTCGCCGAGGACGGCTGCAGTGACGTCCTCGTCTACCACGCCCGCCAGTACAAGGAGATCGTCGGCGACCCGCTGAACGACCCCAACCGCCATACCCGCATCCAGAAGCTCGGCTGGAACGCGGACGGCACCCCGGACTTCGGCATCCCCGTGGCTGACACGGCCACCGCCACCACCGCCGCCACCGTCAAGGAGAGTGCGTGATGAGACGTGCCTACGCCGCTCTGCTCGCCCTCTGCCTGGCGCTGCTCGGTGCCCTGGCGACCGCCGGCCCCGCCCAGGCAGCCCCGCAGACGATCGTCAACGGCACCCAGTTCACCGACACCTCGGGCAATCCCGTGCACGCCCACGGCGGCGGGGTCATCAAGGTCGGGACCTACTACTACTGGTTCGGCGAGAACCGCAACGCCGACAACACCTTCCGGTACGTGGACGCCTACCGCTCCACCGACCTGAAGAACTGGGAGTTCAGGAACCACGTCCTGACCGAGGCCACCGACCCGGAGCTCGCGACCGCCAACATCGAGCGGCCCAAGGTCATGTACAACGCCTCCACCGGCAAGTTCGTGATGTGGATGCACAAGGAGAACGGCGTCGACTACAGCGAGGCCCGTGCCGCCGTCGCCGTCTCCGACACCGTGGACGGCGACTACACCTGGCGGGGCAGCTTCCGCCCGCTCGGCCAGCACATGTCCCGCGACATCACCGTCTTCGTGGACACCGACGGCGCCGGCTACATGGTCTCCGCCGCCCGCGAGAACTACGACCTCCAGATCTACCGGCTCACCGCCGACTACACCGGCATCGCGAGCCTGGTCGCCGACCCCTGGCACGGCGGCCACCGCGAGGCGCCCGCGCTCTTCAAGCGGGGCGGCGTCTACTTCATGCTCACTTCGGGCGCCACCGGCTGGAGCCCCAACCAGCAGCAGTACGCCACCGCCACCTCCCTCGCCGGTCCCTGGACGGCGATGAAGAATGTCGGCGACTCGACGACGTACGGCTCGCAGACCGCGTTCGTCCTTCCCGTGCAGGGCAGTTCGGGCACCTCCTACCTCTACCTGGGCGACCGCTGGGGCAACTCCTTCGGCGGGACCGTCAACGACTCGCGGTACGTGTGGCTGCCGTTGACCTTCCCGAGCTCCACCTCGATGTCCATGGCATGGGCGCCGGAGGTCACCGTCGACACGGCGGCCGGGACCATCAGCGGCACGAGTGCCACGTACAACACGCTCATCGCCCGGCACTCCTCCAGGTGCGCCGACGTCACCAGCCAGTCGCTGTGGCAGGGCGCTCAGCTCAAGCAGTACGACTGCAACGGCGGCGGCAACCAGAGGTACTGGTTCAAGCCGGTGGGCGGCGGCTACCACCAGCTGATGGTCAGGAACAGCTCGCTGTGCGTGCAGGAGAACGCGAGCACCGTCAGCCAGGAGAACTGCAACGCCTCCTCGACCGCCCAGCAGTGGTCGGTGACCGCCACCGGCTCCTACGTGACCGTCAAGTCCCGCGCGAGTGGTGAGTGCCTGGACGTGAACGGCGCGTCCACCGCCAACGCCGCCGCGATCATCACGTACACGTGCAACGGGGCGACGAACCAGCAGTGGACGCGCGGTACCTGAGGCGTCCTCAGGCGAGCAGGTCGATCGCGTCGATCGAGGTGCCCGCGCTGAGGTAGCCGGCGGCCCCCGAACCGCTCACCACGTCGATCTTCAGCACGTTGTACTGGCCGGTGTCCGTGAGCCAGGCGGTCGCCGGAACGCTGTAGGTGAACGTGTGGTTGTTGCCCCGGTAGGACCCGTTGGTCAGGGACCGGGTGCTCGGCTGGGTGGGCGGGGAGGGGATCGCCGAGGTCCAGGAGTTGACGGCGATCTGCGGCCGGCCGTTGGCGTAGGCCGTCGTCACGCCGATGCGCAGGGTGTGCGCGGCGGCGGCCTGGGCGGCGGTCAGCTTGAAGTACACCAGCAGACCGCTGTTGACGTCCTTCCAGAGATAGCAGGGGAAGGCCGAGGTCTCGCTGCCGCTGCCGATCACCACGTTGCCCGTCCAGGCGGCGGCCCGCACGTCCGACGGGTGGGCGTACGTCATCAGGTCGGCGTTCTTGAAGCCGGCCGGGGTGCCGGTCCAGTCGTTGATCCGCCAGATGGCGCTCGCGTTGGACGGGTCGTTCGTGGACGGGACCGCGATCGAGTTCAGGGTCGTGGTGCCACCGGCGGTGACCGTCACCGAGGTGGTGTACACGCCGAGTTCGTTCTTGAAGACGGTCAGCGTGTACGTCCCCGGCAGAACACCCCCGATGGAGAAGTAGCCGTCGGAGGAGCGGGCCGAACCCCAGTACTGGGCGGCCGGGTTGGCGAGCGCGACGGTGTAGGGGTGGGCGGTGTTCCGGCCGGTGATGCCGACGCCCGCGACCCGGCCCCGGCCGCTCGCGCCGACGTAGCCGGAGATGCCGAGCGAGTCGGCCCAGGAGGTGGTCAGTGTGCCCGGGAACAGCGACGAGGAGGGGGCGCCGCCGTCCGTGAACGCGATGACGTAGGGGCCCTGGAGGCCGAAACGCTCGTTCTCGGTCTGGTTCTGGGCGTAGTGCAGGATCTCGTACAGGCCGCCGCCGTCCGCGCTCTGGTGGCGCAGCAGCGAGCGGTAGAAGGGGCCGCCGGCGGCCTTCTCGTGGTTGGAGCGGACCATCCACAGGCCGACGCCGTTCGCGCTCCAGCCGATGTGGCTGTAGTCCATGACGCGCAGCTTCGAGTAGTGCTTGGAGCGGGTCTGGCCGTCGGACTTCGCGAACACGTCCGAGGCCTCGACGGTGGAGTTCGTGTACGTGTAGGAGTCGGGCTCGTCGTTGAGGAACAGGCCCTTCTTCACGCGCACGATGTACCGGCTCGACGCGACGGAGGTGTCGGCCCGGTGGGTCCACAGGTAGATGTTGTTCTCGCCGCTGCGGGCCGCGTAGTAGTGCTTGAGTGTGCCGTGCGTGACGGAGATCAGGATGGTCGTGCCGGACTGCCTGATGGTCACGGTGGAGGCGCCGAGGCCGGACTCGACGTGCGAGTTCATGCCGCCGTAGCCCTGGTACTCGGTGCCCTTGTAGACCAGCGAGGTCAGGTCGCCGTTGGACTTGTTGACCTTGAAGACCAGGCCGGCGCCGGTGTCGACGACGTAGTTCGTGCCGTCGTCGCTGTAGCCGAAGGCGGCGGCGGAGGCGGTCCGGGCGAGCGGCCCGGCGAGCGCGGCGGAACCTGCGGCGGCCGCCGTGCCGAGGACGAAGGCGCGGCGTCGGACCGGTCTGTTCGAGGCGGATCCGGGCATGGGGGTGGCCTCCTTCGAGGGGGGTGTGGGGGTGACGCGGGTGATTGGAGAGTGACAGTTGAATCGATTTCGCGAAAGGGCTTTCGTGCCTTCGAAGTTGGCAATCTTGTGAAATTGGCGCGAGGTCTAGAAAGCGCTTGCCAGGAGCGGTACGGTCCAGCACCCAGACCTTGTCACCCCGTCGCGGGACCGTCGGAGGAGCCGTATGAGACGTTTCAACCTCACCGTGCTGGCAGCGCTGACCCTCGGGGCCGGACTGACCGCCGCACCCGCCCAGGCGTACGGCGGCCACCGCCCCCCGGGCCTTGAGAACTGCACCGCCACCGCCTGCCACTTCGACGTCGCACCCGGCACCTACGACGTCCAGGTGGTCCTCGGCGGCGCCACGGCGTCCAGCACGAGCCTCGGCGGTGAGACCCGCCGCGCCCTGCTGCCCGAGACGGCGGTGCCCGCCGGCGAGCGCGTCGCCCGCAGCTTCACCGTGAACGTCCGCACCCCCGAGGGCGAGCCCACCGGCCCCGCCGGCACCCCCGGCCTCGACCTCACGCTCGGCGGCACCGCCCCGGCCCTCGCCGACATCCGCGTCACCCCCGCCCTCCCCCACGCTCGAACAACCTCGCGCGGGGGGACCCCCATCGCCCGCCAGATCTTCCTGGTCGGCGACTCCACGGTCTGCGACCAGCCCGGCGACCCCTACGCCGGCTGGGGACAGCAGCTGCCGCAGTACCTGCGCAAGGGCGTCTCCGTCGCCAACTACGCCGATTCCGGCGAGAGTACGGTGACCTACCTGGGGAACCCGCAGCTGTGGGCCACCGTCCAGCCGCAGATCCACCGCGGCGACCTGGTCCTGGTCCAGCTCGCCCACAACGACAAGACGACCGACGAGGCCACCTACCGCGCCAACCTGGAGACCCTGGTGGCAGGCGTACGGGAGAAAGGCGGACAGCCCGTCCTCGTCACCCCGATCGTGCGACGCTGGTTCAACGCCGACGGAACACTGAACAACGGCACCGCGCTTCTGGTCAACGGCCTCGGCGTGAACCATCCTGAGATCGTGCGCGAGGTCGCCGCCGCCGAGGACGTGCCTCTGATCGACCTCACCGCGAAGACGAAGGCCGTCGTGGAGTCCCTCGGTGTGGAGGGCTCCAAGGCGCTGTACCTGTACAACGAGAAGCGGGACAACACCCACACCTCCGTCCACGGCGCCACGGTCTACGCCGGCCTGGTCCGCGACGAACTCCTCACCCAGCATCTGGTGCCCAAGGGCCGGGTGCGGGTGGGATAGACGCCTGGGGCGCTCCGACCGGAACCGGGGCGCCCCAGGTCCTCGTTGTTCCGGCCGTTCCGAGCGAACCCCGCACGAAAGAGACCCATGCAGCTCCCTCCCGACGACCTCCACCGCAGCCCGCGCACCGGCTACACCCGCGCCCACTGGGAGACGGCCGCCGACACCCTCCTCGCCGCCGTGGAGCCGTACGCCACCGAGGACCGCGCCCTCTACCACTTCCCCGGGGGCCGCGAGAGCGTGTCGGGACGGCTCTCCGACGGGCTGGAGGGCTACGCCCGCACCCTGCTGCTCGCCGCCTTCCGCCGCGACGAGAGAGCCCTCGAACGCTACGCCGACGGACTCGCCGCCGGTGCCGCCGGTGTCTGGCCCCGCATCGAGCACCGCAGCCAGCCCCTGGTCGAGGCCGCCTCCATCGCCCTCGCCCTGCGGCTGACCCGCCCGCTGCTGTGGGACCGCCTCGACGACGGCGTACGGCAGCGGGCGGCCGCCTGGCTCGGGGACGCTCTGCACGCCGAGGCCTGGCCCTGCAACTGGGAGTTGTTCCCCGTCACCGTCGGCGGCTTCCTCGCCGAGATCGGCCACGAGCCCGAGGCGTCCGCCAAGGCGATCGACCGGGGCCTGGAACGCATCGAGCGGTGGTACCGCGGCGACGGCTGGTACACCGACGGCGACGGCCGCAAGTTCGACTACTACAACGGCTGGGCGATGCACCTCTACCCGGTGCTGCACGCGTGGCTGGCGCAGGACGAACGACTGATGGAGATGTACGGCGGCCGCCTCTCGCGCCACCTCGCCGACTACGCCCGCCTGTTCGGCGCCGACGGCGCCCCCATGCACCAGGGCCGCTCCCTGACGTACCGCTTCGCGACCACGGCCCCCCTCTGGCTCGGCGCCCTCACCGGCCGCACACCGCTGTCCCCGGGAGAGACCCGCCGACTGGCCTCCGGAGCCCTGAAGTACTTCCTCGACCGGGGCGCCGTCGACCACCGGGGCCTGCTCACCCTCGGCTGGCACGGCCCCGACTTCCGTGTCCTGCAAGGTTATTCGGGCCCGGCGTCCCCGTACTGGGCGAGCAAGGGCTTCCTCGGCCTGCTCCTGCCCGCCGACCACCCGGTGTGGACGGCGACCGAGGAACCCGGCCCGGCCGAGCGCGCGGACGCGTCGACACCCCTCGCCGCCCCCAACTGGCTTCTCCAGTCCACCCGTTCGGACGGCCTGGTCCGCCTCCACAACCACGGCAGTGAGGACGTCCGCTACGACCCGTTCTACACCCGCCTCGCCTACTCGACGGTGACGGCGCCTTCGTCGTCGTACGACAACAGCGTGATCGTGGGCGGGGACCCGAGCCGCACGGAGATCGAACCGCTGGGCGTGGGGGAGGACTGGGCGGCCTCGCGGCACCGGTCGGGCTCCGGCGGCGCGGTGACGAGCGTCGTCCTCGCGCGGGGCGCGGTGGAGGTGCGGGCGTTCCGCGTGACGGGCGTGCCCGAGGGAACGGAGATCCGGGTCACCGGCTGGTCGGCGGACGCCGGCACGCGCTCCGAACTCGCCCCGGCCGCGGGGCTGTCCGCACCGGTGGACGAGCCCGCGGCCCCCGAGCCGGCCGGAGCCGTCACCACCGACCCGGGTCTCTTCGTGGTACTCGCCCGGCTCACCGCCGAGACGGACCCGGAGCCGCTCGCGGAAGCGGCGACCGTCGAGGTCACGGGTACGGACGAGTTCGTCGTCCGCTGGACGGACGGGCCGGTGCGCCGGGTCCGGCTGGACGGCTCCGGGGTGGAGGTCACCTGAGGTTCCTCGGGCAGGATGGGGCGCATGAGGGGTGGCAGGGACGAGCTCGCCGAGCTGCTGAAGCGGGCCGGGCTGGAGATCGTGGGGGACGGCGGGGTCGAGGAGGTGCTGCCTCCGCGGGCCGCGTGGCGCCGGGTGATCGGATACGAGGCCGAGCCGGCCGTGGCCGTGCGCGCGGACCGGCCCGACCTGGCCGAGGCGGTCAACCGGGAGTGGCATCGGCTCGCCACCGAGCTGGGGATCCTCGGCGCGGACGGGGTGTTCCTCGTCGAGGTCGCCGGCGACTGGACGGGCTGCGCGCCCCGGCGCTGGACGCGGGTCCGGCTCGGGGACGACTGGGACCTCGCCGGCGCGTTGAACGGCGTGGAGTTCATGACCCTCGCCCTCGACGGGGACGCCCTGGTGGCGGCCACGGCCGAGGAGTACGACGTGTGGCTGGTCGCCGAGGACCGGATCGGGGAACGGCAGGAGTCGGAGGCACAGGCAGCCGTCCGGGAGACACCGCAGGAGCGGGCCGCCGCCTGGCAGTCGCTGTGGCGGGGGCCGAAACCCGTCGCGCGGGTGCTCCAGAGCTGGGCGGACGGGCTGGCGCTCAACCGGGCCCTGCCGGAGGACGAGTTGCGCCCCCGGCTGCTGGGGACATCGCGGTACATCCTCTATGGCGCGCTGTCCCCGGCGATGGTCGACGCGGCCGTCGCGCATCCTGACTGGAAGATCCGTTCGGGCGTGGCGGAGCACCAGCGGTACATCACGCCCGGGCAGTGGGCCCGGCTGATCCTCGGCGAGGAGGACACCCGCCGCCGGTGGGCGCTCACGCTGATCGCCGCCGACCGGCGCGAGGAACTCGACGAGGACACCTGCCGACGCCTGGCCGCCGACCCGTCCGCCCGGGTACGGGAGGAAGCCGTCCGGCTGCTCTCGCAGCCCGGCTCCGTGGTGGCGGCCCTCACCGCCGACCCCGAACCACGCGTCCGCGCCGCCGCCTGCACGACCGCCTGGCCGGACCTGGACGCCGAGGTACGGCAGCGGCTGCTCGCCGACCCGGACGACAAGGTCCGCAGGGCGGCCCTGCTCCTGCACCACCGGGAACGTCCCCTGTCCCGGCGGGAGTTCGAGACGGGGAACCTCGGCGGCAGCGACGCGCTGAAGAGCCGGCGCCCGGAGCGGGACCTCGCCGAGCACCTGGCGCGGGAAGGGGAGCGGGGCGACCGTCTGGACCTCGCCGCCAACCCCCACCTGGACGCCGACCTGGTCGCCCTCCTCGGCGAGGACGAGGACGCCGACGTGCGGTTCGCCGTGTCCAAGCGGCCCGACCTCACCGAGGAACAACGCGCGGCCATCCGCATCGACTTCGACCCGCGACTGCGCCACTGGGAACTCGACTGGGTCCTCGACCTGCACGAGGACACCGACGCCATGCGCCGCCTCGCCGCCTCCGCCCACCCTTTGGTGCGCCGCAGCGTCGCCCGGGCCCGGCACCTCCCGCCGGACGCCGTCGCGCGCCTCGCCCGGGACGAGGACCGTGTCGTACGGCTGTTTCTCGCGGAGTCCTGCGACGACGCGCCCGCCGACATGCTGCTGGAGGTGTGGCAGTGGTGGGACGGCAGCCTCACCTGCCCCGACCGCCCGCGCGGCCACCCCAACTTCCCCCGCCAGGGCCTCCTCCGGTACGCGGACGACCCGAATCCGCGCATGCGCAGGCTCGCCCCCGACGACCCGGAGTCCACACCCGAGCTGGTGGACCGCCTCAGCCGGGATCCCGCCGCGGAGGTGCGCTACCGGGCGGTGACCGACCCCAGACTGTCGGCCGCCTCCGCGGTACGGCTGCTCGACGACCCGCACGAGCACATCCGCCACATGGCCGCCCGGCACCCGGAACTGCCGGCCCGCGTGGTGATCCGGCTGCTGCGGGAGAACGAGACGGCCGAGGAGGCCGCCCGCAATCCCGTCCTGCCCGTGGACGTGATGCGCGAGATGATCGAAAGGATCGAGGAGTTCGAGAGGGCCGAGGGGAGCGAGCGGCCGGTCTAGCACTACGGCTTCAGCCGGGCGATCCGCAGCGTCGTCGACGTCGGTGACGCACCCGTGAGCGCGGTCGCGTAGGACGGTGTGACCGGGACGTACGCCCAGGTCAGCGTCCCGTCCTTCTGTACGGCGATGTCCCCGCTCATCCGCGCGGCGACCACCTTGTCCGCACTCTGGAACTTCCCGTTCCAGTCGATGAGCCGCAGATGGGTCCCGGTGAAGGTGCCCGTGCAGGTGCCGCTCGCGCACTTGGCGTTCTTCAGCGACTCCCAGGACAGCAGCAGACGGTCCTTGCCGTACGGGGCGAGGCGGACGTCGACGTGTTCGGTGCCCTTGGCGCTGGTCAGGTGGATCGCCTTGCCGGGGCCGGAGGTGCGGTTCTTCAGGAAGGCCACCGCCACCTGATGCGTGCTGGTCCTCGGCTTCACCGTCCAGCCGCGTCCGCTCGTGTCGTCCGGGTTCTTGGCGGCGGAGGCGGCGCCCCGGGACGCGAAGGCGGTGGCGTAGCGGCCGGTGGAGGACTTCACGAGGTCGCCGGTACGGCTCGCGAAGGTGCCGCCGCAGTAGCCGGCCCAGCACTGCTCGCGCTGTACGACCGGTGCGTTGTCCGGGGCGCCGATGCCGGTCGAGACGAACAGGCCCGAGCGCCAGTCGTCGAAGCAGAGGGAGGTGAAGGCGCCGGTCTTCTCCGCGTGCAGGGCGATGCCCTCGTTGTGGCTGCACCCCCAGCTCCAGCCGCCGCCGAGCTTGGCGCCGTCGGCGCCGACGTACGCCAGCTTGTCGCCGAAGTGGCCGTCGGCGAAGCCGCCCGCGCCGTGCACGACGAAGTACGCGCCGTACTTGGTGCCGTTCCAGGTGAGCTGGCCGTCCAGCAGCGGGGCCGTGTCGTGGGAGGCGGTGCCGGTGAGCTTGGTGCTCCAGGTCTTCTTCGCGCCCGTGTACCGGATGATGGCCGCCGCCGTCTCCTTCCACTTGTTCGTGTCGGCGACCCGGGTGAGCAGCGCGAAGCCGTTGTTGTGCGCGACCAGGCCGCCGACCTCCTTGGTTCCCTTGACGACCGTGTCCGCGCCGGAGCGCTTCCCGGCGGCCGTCAGCGGGGTGACATGGACGCCGTCCGAGGCGGGCCATGCCACGCGCAGGGTGCCGTTCGGGGCCACCGAGGTGGCCGTCCGGGTCCACTCGCGCGTGTTGTTGTAACCGGCGGACAGATAAGGGAACTTGGCCGGCAGGCTCACGGCGGTGGTCGTGACGGTGAGGTTCGGCGCGGCGGTCGTCGCGGCGCCCGCGGTGGCGTACCAGGCGCCGACGAGCGCGCCGGTCGCGGCGAGCCCGGCGATGAGCGGTCTGCGGGCCGCGCGGACCCGGCGGTGCCGGGCGGCAGGGGCCGCGGCGCCGGCCGGGGCGGGGTGTGGTGCGTGTGTCATGCCTCCAGGTCGCCGCCCGCGCGCCGGAGGTTGCCGGTCCGGGTGGCGGGAGAGTCCGTGGCGGCCGGTCTCAGCCGGGCAGCGTCTTCACCAGCCGCTCCGCGAAGTCGGCCGGATGCTCGGCCACACCGACGTGCCCGCCGGGGAACTCCACGAACGGGCTGCCGGTCCGCTCCGCGAGGTACTCGGCCGTACGGTGCAGCAGTCCGCCACGGGAGTCGGTTCCGGCGGCGAGCGTGAGGCGGCCCGGGGCGAGGGCCGACAGGTCCGGCGCGTAGGCGGTGAAGGGCACCAGGACGTGGGCCAGGAAGAGGGCCATGGGATTGTTCAACTCCTCCTCCCGGGTGAGGGGTTGGCCCACCGGCCCGTCCTGGTCCCCGACCTCCCGCCCCGCGAGTCCGGCGCCGAGCAGGGCTGCCGCTGCCGGGAGCCCCGCCGTCCGGTAGCGCTCGTGCACCTTCCGGAACAGGGCTTCGGCCCGCTCCCGGGGCCCGTCCGGCAGCGGCGCCACGCACGGCGGCTCGTGCGCGACGACGTGCCGCAGCCGCTCCGGGTGGCGGGCCAGCAGGTCGAGCGCGGCGATGCCGCCCGAGCTGGTGCCGAGGACGTACGCCGCCTCGCCCGCGGGCAGTGTCCGAGCGAGCACCTGGCGGGCCCCCTCGCTCCAGTCCCGCACCCGCTGGTCGTCCACCGGGAGTCCGAGACGGCCGTGGGCGAGGCCGAGCGGGTCGTACGTGACCACGGTGAAGTGGTCGGCGAGCACCTCCGTCATCGGTGCGAAGCCCATGGGGTGGCCGGCGCCGCCGGGCATGACCAGCAGCACGGGACCGCTGCCCCGCACGTCGTGGTGGAGCGTGTCGGTCACTGCTTCTTCTCCTTGCGCGGCCAGTTCTCCAGAGCGATGTGCAGGGCGTCGACCGCCCTGTCCCACGAGTCCTGTACGTCCCGCGGGGCGCCGAAGCCGCCGCCGGCCTCCAGGGCGCAGTAGCCGTGGAAGGCGGCCCGCAACAGGCGTACGGCGTCGGTGAGATCGGGCTCGTCCAGGCCGTACGCGCGGAGCATGCCGTAGGTGATCTCGGCGGTGCGGCGCAGCGCGGGGGAGTCGGCGACCAGGGACTGGTCGACCCGGATCTGGGTGGCGGCGTAGCGCCCCGGGTGGGCGAGCGCGTACTCCCGGTAGGCCCCCGCGAACGCCACCAGCGCGTCCTTCCCGGACCGTCCCGCCACGGCCACCGCGATCCGGTCGATCATCTCCTCACCGGCCAGCAACGCCATCCGGGTCCGCAGATCCCCGAGATTCCTGACGTGCGAGTACAGACTCGCGTCCTTCACCCCGAAGTGCCGGGCGAGCGCGGACAGTGTGACACCGTCGAAGCCCACCTCGTCGGCGAGGTCGGCCGCGGCGGCCACGACACGGTCCGCGCTGAGACCGGCTCTGGGCATGGGGCACCTCGGGGTGACTGGTCGCTCTGTCCCAGGAACTCTTTCCTAGGGCCTCTAGGTTAGAGCCTGGGGTGCGGTGGTGTCCCTTCGCCTCAGCCGATCGGCGCGTACACCACCCCCAGCTTGTCGATCTCGGTGCCCGAGCGGCCCGTGAAGCCGGTGATCTGCCAGCCCGGAGGGGCGGTGAACGTCTGCGTGGCCGTGGCGGGGGTGCCGGAGGAGAGGGTGCGGCCCTTGTCGGTGGTGAAGGCGGCGGAGAAGATCCTGGTGCGGCCGTCCTTCTGGCCCTGGGTCAGCTTGACCGAGGTGAGGTGCTCGCCGGAGCCGAGGGTGAGGGAGGACGCGGTGCCGCCCGTGCCGCCGTGGGAGAGGGTGGTGCCGCCGTCGAGGGTGAGGGAGACCGCGTCCAGGCGGGAGCTGCCGCGCAGGGTGAGGGTGCGCGGGGAGGGCGAGGCCGGGAGGTCGTCCGCGTCGTTGAAGGCCGTGCCGTGCGGGCCGCCGAAGAAGTCGCTCGCCTTCAGGGACGGGCTGAGGGTGTAGGAGAAGTCGACCGCGTGCGGGAAGTGGTCGGACAGGTTGGCGCCGGCGGAGTCGAGGAAGGACGCCCAGTCGTTGTTGTAGCGGGTGGCCGACAGCGACAGCAGCTTGCTGCCGCGGTAGAGGACCTTGTCCACGACCTCGCAGTCGTTCGGGGGTGCCGTCGTCGGGCACACCAGCGCGTCCGCGCCCTGCGCCGGCCGGACACCGCCCTTGGCCAACTGCACCCACGCGTCCGTGAGTTGGTTGTCGTCGGCGAGAGTGCGGATGTTGTCGCCGCTGCGGGTGTACCGCGTGTTGGTGTCGCCCATGACGATCACCGCGTTGCCGGCGGAGTTGGCGCGGATGAACTCCGACAGCTGGGTGATGTTGGCGCGGCGGGCGGCCAGCGCGTCGTCCGTGGAGTCGGCGTTGGTGTGCACGTTGTAGAGGTCCACGAAGACCCCCTCGGCCAGCCGCACCCGGGCCAGTGAGAAGCCCTTCGGGGTCAGGCAGTTGGTGCCGGTGCAGGCGTTCCACTTCACCCGCTCGAAGTCCTCGAAGGGAAGGTCCGAGAGGGTGTTGAGACCGTCACCGAAGGGCACCCCGCCGCTGGTCGCGGTGCGGTACGGGTGGTCGTCCCCGGCGTACAGGGCCGCGTGGTAGTTGAAGTCCTCCTGGACGTTCACGATGTCGTACGCCCCGAGCCGGGGGGAGATCAGCGGCGTGTTCTTCGCCGGGCTGCCCGAACTCAGGCCCTCCGGGAGGCCCGCGACGTTGTACGTCAGCACGTTGAAGGTGCCGGTCGTGGCGGCCGCTGCGGGCGTCGCGCCGGTGGCGGCGAGGCCGGTGACGGCCAGGGCGGCGGCGGTGAGGGCGCCGAGGAGTCGTCTCATGGTGGGGTCTCTCCGGTGGGAGGGGAAGGGACGAGAGAGCGGAAGATGAACGGTGCTCAGGTTCACCGGCAACCAGTGTGACGGGCAAGGGCAGTTGGGGAAACAGTGAGAGACGAGGCGATCCGCCGCGCCCGGGTCGGCCGCCGCTCACCTCCTGGTCGCGCGGCGTTCACGTGCTGCCCCGATCCTCCACACGCGGCGCGAAAGCACCGCGGAAGGCAGCGGTATCGAGAGGCGGCGCAGCAATGGGGCACGGACATCACCACCACAGACATGAGCACGGGCACGGGCACACGCACGGGCCCGAGGAGGCCACGGCCCTGCCCGCCGCCTTCGACACCACCGTGCCCGACGAGGCGCTGACCCCCGAACAGCGGTCGCGCCGCTCGCTGCTGCGCCGGGCGGGCCTGCTGGGCGCGGGCCTCGCGGCCGGCGGCGTCCTCGGCCAGGCGACCCCCGCCGCGGCCACCGGCGGCCGCCGTACCCACGGCTTCCTGTGGCTGGCCGGCGACCACCACATCCACACGCAGTACAGCAGCGACGGCAAGTACCGCGTCGTCGACCAGGTCCGCCAGGGCGCCAAGCACGGCATGGACTGGCTGGTCATCACCGACCACGGCAGCGCCACCCACGCCAAGATCGGTGTGGAGAAGGTCAACCCGGACATCAAGGAGGCCCGGACCGCCTACGAGGACACTCTCGTCTTCCAGGGCCTGGAGTGGAACATCCCGGGCGCCGAGCACGGCACCGTCTTCGTGCACCCCGGCAGGAACGAGGTCTCCGTCCTCAAGCAGTTCGAGACCGACTACGACGGCAGCGTCAAGGGCGCCTCCGACTCCACGCCCGCCAACGAGGCCCTCGCCGTCGCGGGCCTGGCCTTCCTCGGCGACCAGGTCCGGCGCCGCAAGGTCAAGGACGCGCTGATGCTCGCCAACCACCCCGCGCGGCGCGGTGTCGACTCCCCGCACGAGATCCGCGCCTGGCGCGACGCGACCGCCGCTTCGGGCCGCCAGATAGCCGTCGGCTTCGAGGGAGCCCCCGGCCACCAGGCCGCCGGCCTGCCCGCCCCCCTCGGCATGGCCCGCGCCCGCGGCATCTACGACAACAACCCCAGCGCCAACTCCTTCGCCGGCTACCCGCTGGAGAGCTACCGCACCTGGGGCGGCTTCGACTGGATGACCGCCACCGTCGGCGGCCTGTGGGACAGCCTCCTCGCCGAGGGCAAGCCCTGGTGGATCACCGCCAACAGCGACAGCCACAACGTGTACGCCGACACCGCCGTACGCGGACCGGGCGGCGACTTCAACGCCAACGGCCGGTACGAGGACCCGGTCTACGGCGGCAAGATCGACATCACCCAGGGCGACTACTGGCCCGGCCAGTACAGCCGCACCCACGTCGGCGCCGACGGCTTCTCCTACGCCGCCGTCATGGACGGCATCCGCGCCGGCCGCGTCTGGGTCGACCACGGCCAGCTCGTCAGCGGCCTCGACGTCCGCGTCTTGGGCGGCGGCCGCTGGGCCACGCTCGGCGGCGCCCTGCACGTCAGGAAGGGCACGAACGTCACGCTGACCGTCGACGTGGCCCTCGCGGGTGGGCCCAACTGGGCCGGGTTCACACCCGAGTTGGCCCGCGTGGACGTCATCCAGGGTGACGTCACCGGCCCGGTCGGGGACAAGGACACGTTCACCGCGCCGACGGCGAAGGTCGTGAAGTCGTACGAGATCGACAAGCCGAGCGGCACGGTCCGGCTGACGTACCAACTCGGGCGCGTGGACCGGCCGTTGTACGTCCGTCTGCGCGGTACCGACGGCAACCGGTCCGGTGTCGGCCCGATGGGCGCGGCCGTCGACCCGGCGGGACCGGCCATCGACGTCGTCGGTGACGCGGACCCCTGGCGCGACCTGTGGTTCTACTCCAACCCCGTGTGGGTCCTGCCCTCGTGACGCGGTACGCCCTCACGGTGGACGCCGGGATCCGGGACCTGCGCGCCGCCGACCACCTGCTCCACACGCTGGCCGCCGAACTCGCCCTCCCCGAGGGCGCGTTCGGCTGCACGCACCTGGTGCGCGGGGACCGTCCGCGGGTCGCCCTGTCGTTCACCCTGCCGTCCGAGCCGCTCCTGAGCACCGTCCGGGAGCGGCTCGCGGCCGCGGGGTACGACAGCACACCCGGCGTCCCCGACGCGGCGGGCCGCGCCGTCGTCTACCCCGGCGTGTCCGCCCTCACCGGCACGGTGACGATCGCGGACGTGCTCACCCGCTCGGCGATCGACCGCGTGGCCGTCCTGGGCGGTCCCGGCGATCCCGCCCCCGGTACCCGCCTGGTGACCTGGGACCACGTCCGGCCCCAGTGGCAGTACGACGGCACCCTCCTGCTCACCGCCATGCCCGCCGTCGGCGACACCCTCGTCCCCTTCGAGGTCCCCGCCCCGACACCGTGCTGCGCGGACCACTGAGGCCCCTCCTGGTGGCGTCCCCGGTGATCGTAAGGTGGCCGGGGGACACCGGGGAGGGGCATGTCGTACGAGGCGCGGCGGGACAAGGACACGAGCGGCGGCCGCACGTCACGGGCACCGTCACCGCCGGGCGAGGCGCGCCCGCTGTGGCGGCAACGGAGCTTCGCCGTCTTCTGGGCCGCGCAGAC
Source organism: Streptomyces lincolnensis (assembly GCF_001685355.1). Taxonomy (GTDB): domain Bacteria; phylum Actinomycetota; class Actinomycetes; order Streptomycetales; family Streptomycetaceae; genus Streptomyces; species Streptomyces lincolnensis. Next base: position 7,988,783 of record NZ_CP016438.1, read on the forward strand.
CCTCTCCGTCCTCGGTGACTCCTTCGCGCTGATCGCCCTGCCCCTGCTGGTCCTTGAGGCCACCGGCTCGCTCGCGCGGATGGGCCTGCTGACGGCGGTGGGCGGGGCCGCCGCGGTCGTGGCGGCCGTGTTCGCGGGGGCGGTGGTGGACCGCGTCGACCGGCGCAGGCTGCTGATCGGCTGCGACCTCGTACGGATGATGCTCTACGGGGTGATCCCGGTGGTGTGGCTGTTCGGGCCGCAGGTGTGGCTGCTGTACGCGGTCCTGCCGCTCTGCGAGGCCGTCGGGATGCTGTTCGCGGTCGGCTACGTCACTGTCGTGCGCTCACTCGTCGGCACCCGCCAACTCACCGAGGCCAACGGCAGGTTGAACGCGACCGCCGCCGCGGCGGGCGTCCTGGGCCCGCTGTGCGCCGGGCTGGTGGCGGCCTGGACCGGACCGGCGACCGCCGTGGGCGTCGACGCGGCCAGCTTCGGGGTGTCGGCGCTGTGCATGCTCTACGTCCGGTTCCGGGCCCGGCCCGCCGAGGCACCCGAACGCGCCGGTCTCTGGCGGGACCTGCGCACCGGCGTCGACTTCCTGCGCGGCCACCCGGTGCTGCGCTCGCTGACCGTCCTGCTGTTCTTCTTCAGCTTCCTCACCCTCGGCCTCAACGACCTGCTCATCTACCACCTCAAGCACGACCTCGGCCACGACGACGGCACGGTCGGCACCGTCATGGCCGTCGGCGCCCTCGGCACCATCACCGGCGCGCTGCTGGTGGCGCGGCTGCGCCGCCGGCTCGGTTTCGGGTGGACCTGGACCGGGAGCGTCGCGGTGTCCGGGCTCGCGTTCGCCGGCCTGGGCTGGGCCCGGGACGTGCCCGTCCTCGCGGCCCTCGGCGCGGCCTTCCTCGCCTGCGTCGCCGTGGCGGGCACCTGCTCCATGTCCCTGCGTCAGGAAGTGACCCCGGAACCCCTGCTCGGCCGGGTCACCTCCGCCTTCTGGACCCTCCAGTACGCCGCCGCCCCGCTCGGCGCCGCCCTCCTCACCTGGGCCGCCGACCACCGGGGCACCGCCCCGGTCGGCCTGGTCGCCGGAGGCTGCTGCGTCCTCATCGCGGTGGCCGGGCTGTTCACACCGATACGACGGTCGGGTCGGGGCTGACCCGCCGGCCGCGCTCAGTCGGGCGCGGCCTCCGAGACCTCGTCGGGCTCCGCCACCACCCACCTGGACAGCACCGCGGCGACCGCGCCCGCCACGATCAGCGTCACCAGCGCGATGCGCAGACTCGCCACGCCCGCCAGCAGGCCCACCGCCGGGCCCGCCGTCAGGAAGCCCGGCCACTGGCCGATCGTGATCACGGAAACGCCCTCACCGGCCGGCACCCCGGGCTGCCGACCGGCCAGCGCGATCAGCGCCGGGAGCACACAGGCGATGCCGAGGCCCAGCACGATGAACCCGGCGAAGGCCAGCGGCAGCGAGGGCCGGGCGAGGACCAGGACGGCGCCCAGAACCGCGGTCAGCAGGGACAGCCGTAGAAAGGCACCACGGCCGAGGCGGGCCACGAGACGGTCGCCCAGCAGCCGGGCGAGGAGGATCGCGACCGAGAAGGCGGTGTACGTCGCCGCGCCGAGCGCCGCCCCCTCGCCCAGGTGGTCGGCCGTGAAGACCGAACTCCACTGGGAGGCCGCGCCCTCGACGAACGAGGCGAAGAACGCGATGACGGCGAGCAGCACCAGCTGCGGAGTGAACCTCTCCCCGACCGGCCGCCGCCGCTTGCCGGGGCTCTCCTCCTGCGGCAGCCAGAACGCCCACGCCAGCAGCAGCGCCCCGAGTACCGCGCTACTCATCGCCAGCTGCACGCCCGGGGAGATGCCGGTGGCCGCCGCGAGCGTGCCGAGGGCGCCGCCCCCGAGCACCCCGCAGCTGTAGGAGGCGTGGAAGCCCGACATCAGGGGCCTGCCCTGCTGGCGCTCCACCGCGACCGCGAGCGCGTTCACCGGCGTGGCCAGGAAGGTCGCCCCCACGCCCCACACCGTGAGGCCCACCACCAGCGCCGGCACCGCGGAAGCCCCCGCCAGCACCGGCGCGTTGAGCAGCACCACCGTCGCCCCGGCGAGGGCCAGCAGCCGGGTGCTCACCCGGCCGATCAGCACCGTGATCAGCACGATCGCCACCAGATCCCCGGCCGCCGACGAACTGCTCAGCAGCCCCCACTCGGTGGTGCTCAGCCCGACCTGGTCCCGGATCGCGGGGATCCGGGCCATCCAGCCGCCCTGTGTGGCCCCCAGGACGACGAAGACGAGGCCGACCGCGAGGCGCGGACGTAATCCGGAGGCGGCGGTGGTCATCCGTTCACCCCGGTGTAGTGCCGCAGGCTCCACCGCCACAGCAGCCGCGACCCCAGGTAGGTCAGCACGCCCACCAGCGGCGCGGACGCCGCCAGCCAGTACGGGACGCCGGTGTCGTGGCCGTGGCCGGTGAGGACGGCGACCGGGAGGTAGGCCACGAAGGCGAGGGGGAGGGCGTAGGTCAGGAAGCCGCCCACGGCCTTGGGCAGGACGTTCAGCGGGTAGCTGCCGAAGGTGCCGAGGAGTTCCTCCAGCCAGCGGCTCCAGTAGTCGGCGGCCGGGAAGCGCAGGGAGGCGCAGGCCAGTGCCGTGAACAGGGCCGCCTCCAGCAGCATGCCGCCGACGACCGCCGCGACCAGGTACGAGATCCGGCCCGCCGACCAGTCCAGCTCGCTGCGGCTGAGCGCGCCGACCATCAGGCCCGCCGCGACCGTCAGGTCACCGAGCGCGTTGGTCGGGAAGTAGGACAGCTGGACCTGGCGGTGCACCGGCATGGGACGCATCAGGTAGATGTCGATGCGGCCCTCCTGGATCTGCCGGCCGATGAAGTGCATCCGCCCCAGCAACAGCACGAACAGGCCGTGCGCGAGCATCCGCGTCGCCGGGATCAGCAGGACCTCGGAGCTGTCCCAGCCGCCCATCCCGGTGAACCGGGCCAGCAGCACGGTCGCGAACACGATCACCGAGACCTGCCAGATCGCACCGATCGCCACATTCAGCAGGAACTCGGCGCGATACTCCAGCTGCGCACGGAAGTTGAGCCGCGTGATGCGCCACGCGATCCGGACGGCGTTCACGGACCTCACCCTCCCTGGGAGACGACACGACGGGCGGCGCGCCGCCACAGGAACCGGGTGAACAGGGCGAGCACCACGACCCAGCCGGCCTGGACCGCCAGCTGCCCGGCCGCGTCCGACAGCGGGATCCGTCCGATGTAGATCGACAACGGCACGTTCAGCGTCGCCTGGAAGGGCAGGAAGCCGCTCATGGTCACGAACCAGTCCGGGAAGAACCACAGCGGCGCGTAGACCCCGGACAGCAGGTTCTGCGCGAAGATGATGATCAGGATCGCCGAGTTGTTGCGCAGTGCCCAGAAGCACCACTGGTCCGTGGCGAGCATGATGTAGTGCAGCACCCACTGGCCGAGCAGCAGGCTCAGCAGGAACACCCCCGCCACGGCGGCGGATCGGGGCGGTTCCACCACGCCGGCCGCGAGGCAGATCAGGTAGCCGCCGAGCGCCCACGCGAACCCGTACACCTGCTCGCCCAGCGCGCGCAGGGCGTAGTAGCGGTGGGGCGGCAGCGGGCGCAGGTACCAGTAGACGATGGTGCCGAAGTGCATGTGCTGGATCACGGTGTCCCGGCCCGCGAACTGGTCCAACTCCCTGAGCCGGGAGGCGAGGACGGCCAGCACGGCGTAGGTGACCGCCTGGCTCTCGTCGAGTCCCGCGGTGGTGCCGGTGTGGGAGTACAGGCCGTGCCACAGGGACGCCACCAGCACCACCTGCACGAGCAGGCGGAGCGCGACGCCCGTCATCCGGGGCGGGGCGTTCAGTTCGCCGAGCGGGGTGACGCGGGCGACGCGCCAGGCGGACAGGGCGGCCATCACGCGGCGGCCCCGGCCTGGGCGTAGGCGGTCCGCATCACGTCCTCCAGGTCGGCCTCGTCGATGGCGACGCCCGTCACCTCGTACCGTTCGATGACCGCCTTCAACGCCTCGTGCACGGTGGGTGCTTCGGGCCCGTCGGGGCCGAACACGACCTGCGGCCCGTCCTGCCGCAGCAGCGCGATGCCCGGCAGCGCCACGACGTCGGTGTGCGCGTCGGCGAGGGTGGCCCGCACCTGCCAGGTGGATCCGAACCTGCGGCGGATCTCGTCGAGGCTGCCGTCCAGGACGAGCCGGCCGTGGTTGATCAGGACGACCCGCTCGGCCAGCCGCTCGACCTCCGTCATGTCGTGCGTGGTCAGCAGGACCGTGCGGCCGCGCTGCTCGACCTGGTGCCGCAGGAACTCCCGCACCTGCTCCTTGACGACGACGTCCATGCCGATCGTCGGCTCGTCCAGGAACACCACCTGCGGGTCGTGCAGCAGGGCCGCCGCGAGGTCGGAACGCACCCGCTGGCCGAGGGAGAGATGCCGCACCCGGGTGTCCCAGAAGGACGACAGGTCCAGCAGCTCGTCGAACTCCTTGAGCCGGGCCGCGTGTTCGGCCTTCGGCACCTCGTAGATGTCCCTCAGGATCGCGAAGGACTCCCGGGCGGGCAGATCCCACCACAACTGGGTGCGCTGCCCGAACACCGCGCCGATGTTACGGGCGTTGCGCTCACGCTCCTGGTACGGCACCACGCCCGCCACCCGGGCCTCGCCGGAGGTGGGCGTGAGGATGCCGGTGAGGACCTTGATGGTGGTCGACTTGCCGGCGCCGTTCGGGCCGAGCAGGGCCAGGAGTTCCCCGGGGGCCACCTCGAAGGTGACGTCCGAGACGGCGTGCTTGGCGACCCGCTCGGGATTGACCAGGGAGCGGATGGCGCCCGCCACTCCCGGGCGGCGGACGGTGGTGTGAAAGACACGGGACAGACCGTGGACCTCGATGCTTCCGCTCACGCTGTGAACTCCCTTGCTCCGCACGTGAGAAGCGGCCGGTCGGAGTCAGGGCCGACCGGCCGCGGGCACCTCATGACCGTCGCAGAATGTCGATCAGTCGGTCAATGGATTAATCGATCACTGAGTTGGACTGTCCGACACGGAGAAGACGAACGAGAACTCCGCCGGCTCGGCGAGCAGGTGGTAGCGCGGCAGCGGGCCCGGACCGCACGACTGCGTGCCGACGCCGTGCACGCCGTGGTCGAGGTGCACCCACACCGTCTCCCCGGCCGTGAGGTCGGTGCGGTGCGTGGCCGCGTCGAGCTGCTCGGTCGTCCAGCGGCGCGCCCCGAAGAAGAACTCCGGGTCGCCCTCGATCCTGAGGCCGCCGAGCTCCACCCAGCGCACGTCGGCACGGGCGCCGTTCTCCTGCGGGCGCACGTACGGCGTCTGGAGTCCGTCGACCGTCGACTCCCAGCGGCCCACCATCGAGGCCAGCCGGGTGTCCGGGTAGGCCTCGCCGGGGCCCCCGCCGAACCACGTCACCCGGTCGGCCCCGGTGAGCCCGAGCCGGACGCCGAGCCGGGGCAGCGGCACCTTCCACTCGCCCTCGGGGCTCACGGACACCGTCAGCCGCAGCCGCTCGCCGTCCGAGGTCCAGCGGTAGACGGTGCCGAGGCCGACCTCCTGGGCGGCGGGGGCCACCCGGGTCCGTACCGTCAGCGCGTCCTCGCCCGCCTCCACGGAGTCCAGCCGGTGCCGCATGCGGTGCAGGCCCAACGCACGCCACAGGGCGCTGTAGTTGATGCCCGACTTCCACTCCGTGCCGTCGTCGTTGTCGGTCGGCGCCCGCCACACATCGAGGCGCGGGTTCTCGACCGCGATCCCGCCGATGGTCCTGAGCGCGCCGGTGCGGGCGTCGAAGGAGGCCGGGCCCAGCGTGATCCGGTCCCCGTCGAGCGCGGGCCGGCCGGTCGGGGAGACCGAGGGCACCGGGCGTGCCGTCACCGGCACCTGCCCCCAGGCCACGATGTGTCCCTTCGGCGCCCACGCGGTGTCGGCCGCCAGCAGCGCCCGTACCGTCCACGCCGTCTCCGAGCCGCCGCGGGCCGGGGCCGGCGCCTGCGGCAGCTTCACCTCGGCCGACTCGCCCGGCGCCAGCGGAGGCACCGACAGCGCGCCCGCCTCGACGGTCTCGCCGTCCACCTGGTAGGCCCACTCGAAGGCCAGCGCCGACAGGTCCGCGAAGTCGTACGCGTTGGTGACCCGTACGGTGCCGTCGGCGCCGTCGCCCTGGATGCGGACCGGCTCGATCACCTTCTTGAACTCCAGCAGCCCGGGGGAGGGCGTGCGGTCCGGGAAGACCAGTCCGTCGCAGACGAAGTTGCCGTCGTGCAGTTCCTCACCGAAGTCGCCGCCGTAGGCGTAGCCCAGCTCGGGGTGGGCCACGCCGTGGTCGATCCACTCCCAGACGAAGCCGCCCTGGAGCCGGTCGTGCGTCTCGAAGAGCTCCTGGTAGTCGGCGAGGCCGCCGGGGCCGTTGCCCATGGCGTGCGCGTACTCGCACTGGATGAAGGGCAGCTCGCGCCGCTTGTGCGGGCCCCCGTCCAGGTCCTTGCCGATCTGCTCGGCCTCCTCGTGGGAGGCGTACATCCGCGAGTAGACGTCCGTGTCCCGGCAGCTCCAGTCGCCCTCGTAGTGCACGAGGCGGGAGGAGTCCCGGCCGTGGATCCACTCGGCCATCGCGGTCAGGCCGCGGCCGGTGCCGGCCTCGTTGCCCAGCGACCAGAACACGATCGAGGGGTGGTTCTTGTCCCGCTCGACCATGCGGGCCGCGCGGTCCAGCAGGGCCGGGGTCCAGCGGTCGTCGTCGACGGGGTTGTCCCGCCACTGCTGCTCACCGAAGCCGTGGGTCTCCAGGTCGCACTCGTCGATGACCCACAGGCCGTACTCGTCGCACAGGTCCAGGAAGGCCGGGTGCGGCGGGTAGTGGGAGGTGCGTACGGCGTTGATGTTGTGCCGCTTCATCAGCAGCACGTCCTCGCGCATGGTCGACAGGTCCAGGGTGCGGCCCCGCTCCGGGTGCCATTCGTGACGGTTGACGCCCTTGAACAGGATCGCCTTTCCGTTGACCTTGATCAGGCCGTCTTCCAGGGCGACCGTGCGGAAGCCGATGCGCAGCGGGACCCGCTCACCCTCGGTGACCAGTTCGCCGTCGTACAGCCTCGGGCTCTCCGCCGACCACGGCTCGACCGCGACCGTCACCGCCTCGCCGGTCGCGACATCGATGTCGAGGGCGGGCACGAGGACCCGGCCGTCGACGTCGGAGTCGACGCGCAGGGTGCCCTCGCCGCCGGTGTGGTCGTAGGAGGCGTGCACGAAGAAGTCGCCGGCGCCGCCCGCCGGGCGGTGCAGCAGCGTGACGTCACGGAAGATGCCGGGCAGCCACCACTGGTCCTGGTCCTCCAGGTAGGAGCCCGCCGACCACTGGTGGACCCGGACCGCGAGAACGTTCCCGGACGGCTTGAGCAGGTGCCCGACCGCGAACTCGTGCGCGAGCCGGGAGCCCTTGAACTCGCCGATGTCCGTGCCGTTCAGCCACACCCGGGCGCAGGACTCCACGCCGTCGAAGCGCAGCACCGCCCCGCCGTCCGACGGCCAGTCGGACGGCAGGTCGAAGACCCGCAGATGGTCACCGGTCGGGTTCTCGGTCGGGACGTGCGGCGGGTCCACCGGGAACGGATAGAGAACGTTGGTGTAGATCGGCGCCCCGAAGGCGCCGTCGCCCTGGAGGACCCAGTGGCCGGGGACCGTCACCTCGGCCCAGGACGCGCAGTCGTATCCCTCCCCGGCGAACGAGTCGTCCTGCGCGTCGGCGGTGGCCGACAGCCTGAAGCGCCAGCTGCCGTTGAGCGAGTACGACGTCGCGTCCGAGGACGCGTACCAGGCGCGGGGCGGGAGCGCCCCGCTGCCCGGTGAGACGTCCTCGACGTAGTCGACGGCGGAGGTGGTGCGGGTGGTGCGGAAAGACATCGGTCTCCTTGCTCAGCCCTTGATGCCGGTCTGCGCGATCCCCTGCACCAGCCAGCGCTGGAGGAAGAGGAACACGAACAACAAGGGAAGGATAGAAATAGCGGTCGCCATGAAGATCTGGTGGAACACCACGGTCTGCCCGGTGGTGTACGACGAGAGCGCGACCTGGACGGTCCACGCGCTCGGGTCCTGGCCGATGACCAGCGGCCACAGGAAGGCGTTCCAGCCGTTGATGAAGGTGATGGTGGCGATCGCCGCGAAGAAGTTCAGCGAGTTGGGCACCACGACGCGCCAGTACGCGCCCCAGTAACCCAGCCCGTCCACGCGCGCCGCCTCCTCCAGCTCCTTGGGGAACCCCAGGAAGTACTGCCGGAAGAGGAAGCAGGTGAAACCACTGAACAGGCCCGGGATGATCAGACCCCGGTAGGTGTCCACCCAGCCGAGCGAGGACACCAGCACAAAACTGGGCACGAAGGTCACCGCGGTCGGGACCATCAGAGTGCCCAGCACGACGTAGAAGATCTTGTTGGCGTGCTTGTACGGGATGCGGGCCAGACCGTAGCCCGCGAGGGAGCAGATCAGCAGCACGCCGACGGTGTGCAGGAGCGCGACGACGGTGGAGTTCCACAGCGACCTGGCGAAGGGCACCGAGGAGTCGTCGAACAGGGCGCCGATGTTGCCCCACTGGAGGTCGGTGGGGAAGAACTGCCAGTTCTCGCCGGTGATCGCGGCATCGGTGGACAGGGCGTTGCGGACGATCAGATAGAACGGGACGAGGAAGAGGAACGCGGCGACGGCCGTGGCGATGTACAGGCCGGTGGAGCTCATCACGTTCCGGCCGCGCCGCGCGCGACGGGGCCGCTGGGCCGGCGCGGTCCTGGCCGGCTCGGGCATGGTGGCGGTCACTTGGACTCGTCCCCCCTTCCGAAGCCCATGATCTTGCCCTGGAACAGGGTCACGACACAGATCAGTACGGTCAGAATGACGGCCCCCGCGCTGCCGGCGCCGTAGTCCTGGCTCTCGCCCAGCGCCTTGTAGTAGAGCTCGACGAGGGGCGGGCGGCCCCAGGTGGTCTTCGACAGGAGGTTGAAGAACTCGTCGAAGGCCTGGTAGGCGGCGATGAGCAGCAGCAGGACCACCGCCGTGGAGGTGGCCCGCAGCTGGGGCAGGGTGATGTGCCGGAAGGTCTGCCAGCCCGGCTTGGCGCCGTCGATGGCGGCGGCCTCGTACAGCTCGCCCGGGATGTTCTGGAGCGCGGCCAGGAACAGGATCATGTAGAAGCCGGACTGGAGCCACAGCCGGGCCGAGACGATGACCAGCCAGTACCAGGGCGGGTTGGGGTCGGCCAGCCAGGCGATGTTCTCGATCCCGAACCAGCCGAGGACCGTGTTCATCAGCCCGAAGCGGACCCCGCTGAAGATGGACATCTTCCAGATCAGCGAGGCGGCCACATAGCTGCACGCGGTCGGCAGGAAGAACACCGAGCGGAAGAACGCCCGCATGAAACGCAGCCGGTTCACCAGCAGGGCCAGGCCCAGTGAGAACGCCCAGGTGGTGGGCACGATGAACGCGGCGAAGACGGTGAACGTGCCGAGCGAGCCGACGAAGTCGTCGTTCGTCAGCATGTACGTGTAGTTGTCGAAGCCGATGAACTTGTCGGGCGTGACGGTGAAGCGGGCGTCGAAGAAGCTGAGCCAGATGCTCCAGAGGATCGGCGCGTAGATGAAGATCGCCAGGCCGATGAGGAAGGGCCCGGTGAAGAGCCAGAAGTTGAGCGTGGGGCTGCCCCGCAGACCCCGCCGCGGCCGGGCCGGGGAGGCCTTGGCCGGGGCGGGGCGCGCGAGGTCGTGGGTCTTGGTCGCCGACATGTCGTGGTCCGTCCCGCGGCCTATCCGAACAGCTTCTTCAGCTCACGGTTGACGACCGTGTCGCACTTGTCGAGGGCGGCCTCCGGGTCCATGTTCTTGCGCACGGAGTTGGCGAAGACGTCCTCGAAGGCGGTGCGCATGGCCTGGGTCCAGCCGATGTTGTCGAAGTGCCCGAACTCGTTGAAGAGCCGGACGCCCTCGGCGGCGTTGCCGGTCTTGAGCTTGGTCGCCTTCTGCGCGGTCGAGGTGCGCGGCGGGATGTGGAAGCCGTAGGACGTGGCCCAGTCCTCCTGGTACTGCTTCTGGTCGATCCACAGCCACTTGACGTATTCCTTGGCGGCGTCGACGTTCTTGCCCTTGGCGTTGACGAACATCGACCAGCCGCCGTTGTAGACCGACTGCTTGCCGGAGTCGACGGTCTTGGGGAAGGGGAAGACCCCCCAGTCGTCGCCGAGCGCCTCCTGGATCGCCGGCATCGCCCACATGCCGCAGAACTGGATGGCGCACAGGCCCTGGGTGAACGAGGAGGGGTCCCAGGACTCGGTCGGAGCGCCGAGGAGAAGGTCGCCGCTGGTGAACAGCTTGCGCATCTTCTTCAGGCCTTCGATGACGCCGTCCGTGTGGTAGGCGATCTCGTTCTTCGCGTCGAGGTGCTGGGCGCCGGCCGACCAGATCAACGTGTCGTTGACGCTGTGCAGGTCGTTGCCCATGTACAGGCCCTTGACCTTGCCGGTGGTGAGCTTGGCGGCGGCCTCCATCAGCTCGTCGAGCGTGGTGGGTACCCCGACGCCCGCCTTGTCCAGCATCGACTTGCGGTAGAAGAAGAACTGCGGGTCGTCGATCATCCGGACGCCGTATATCTTCCCGTCGACCGTGTGCGACGTGATGTCGGCCGGGTTGAAGTCGCTCTTGACCGGCGCGACGATGTCGGTCAGGTCCGCCACCTGACCGCTTCTGACCAACTGGATCTGCGGGTGGAACTCGAAGAGGTCGGGCGCCTTGTCGGTGAGCAGCGTGGCGAAGAGCTTGCTCTCGAAGTCGGCGCTGGTGATCCACTGCGTGGTCACGGCGGCCTTGTCGTAGGCCTTCGCGTAGCGCTTGATGGCCTGCTCGGTGCCCTGCTCGCCGTAGGCGTGGAAGTACTGGGTGAGGTTCACGCCCGAAGCGCCGCCGCCCCGGCCGTTGTTGCCGCCGCACGCGGCGAGTCCGCCGGCGGCGGCCAGGCCCATGGCGGCGCGCAGAACGTTCCGGCGGTCCCAGGTGCTGTTGCTCAATGCCGACATGGTGACGTCCTTGTCTCGAGTGAGGCTGCGGCTCAGACGCTCAGCGGGAGATGGCTGAAAGAGCGGTGCGGAGCGGGACGTTAACCTTCGGCTAAGGCTTCGGCAAGGGGTTGAACGAAGCCTGTTCGAAGCGTTGCGTAGTGTTCGGTATACCGGACGTGATCAGTTGCGATCCGGTGGCGCGCAGGTCACGAAGGGGTCGCGAAGCCTGGTCGGGATGGTGGTAGGAGGCCCGGGTCAGGACGGCCGCGCACTGCGGACCCTCGACCGCGTGGCGCGCTTCGCGGACCGCTGGCCCACCGACTGGAGCGCGCCTTCGAGCGCGAAGGTCGCCGCTCCCAGACAGGCCGGGTCCGTGGGGATCGCGGACAGGACGATCTCGGTGGCGGCCATCGGCCGGGGCAGCGCGTGCCGGGCCACGGCCTCGCGCACCTCGGCGACCAGGGGCTCACCGAGGGCGGCCGCGACCCAGCTGCTGAGCACGACCACCTCCGGATTGAACAGGTTGACCAGGTCGGCGATGCCGGCCCCGAGATAGCGGGCGGTGTCCCGGACCACCTTCAGCGCCACCGGATCGTGCTCGCGCACACCCCGGGCCAGCGCGTCGATGGTGGCCGTCTGGTCCTCCGGGTGCAGCAGCGCGCTGTCGGGGCTGAGCTCCCGCAGGTTCAGCATGATGCCGGGCGCGCCCACGTACGTCTCCACGCAGCCGTGGTTGCCGCAGTGGCACAGCCTCCCGTCCAGCACGATCGTGGTGTGGCCCCACTCGCCGGCGCTGTTGCTCACCCCCCGGTGCAGCCCGCCGCCCAGCAGGAGCCCGGCGCCCACCCCGGTCCCGAGGTTGACCACCACCGCGTCCCCGCGCCCGCGCGCCGCCCCGAACCACAGCTCCGCCACCGCGACCGCGCGCAGCGGGTTGTCCAGGTACAGCGGGTAGGCGATGTGCTCGGTGAGCAGGTCGAGCAGCGGCACGTCGTGCCAGTCCCAGTTCGGCGCGTACTCCGAGATGCCGGTGGCCCGGTCGACCTGCCCCGGCACGCTCACCCCGACGCCGAGCACCCGGGCGCCCTCGATCCCGGCCTGCGCGACCACCGAGCCGACAGCGGCCGCGACATGGGTGACGACCTGCTCCGGCAGGCTCTCCCCGGGCCGCATGTGCTCGTCAGCGCGGGCCAGCACGTTCAGCGCGAGGTCGAACAGCTCGACATGGACGTACGTCTCCGCGATGTCCACGCCGATCAGCGCGCCGCCCGAGGCGTTCACGGCGACCAGCCCCCGGGGCCGGCCCCCGGCCGAGTCCTCGAACCCGACCTCCGTGATCATCCGCAGGTCGAGCAGCTCGCCGACGAGCGTGGCGACCGTGGCCAGGCTCAGCCCGGTGGCGGCCGCCAGCTCCTGCCGCGAGGTGGGCGACTCGGCGATGATCTGGCGCAGCACCTCGTAGCGGTTCGCGGTACGGATGTCGCGTGATGTTCGCTTCACGAGGCGCCCTCCCCATCCTTACGCGGCTCGGGCCGGGACGACTCGGCACCGGCGCGGGCGTCAGGCTATGGGCAGCCAGGACTTTCGACAAGGGGTTAGGAAAGGGGGTTTACGAAGTCAGACGCCCAGCGCATCCCGTACGAAGCCGTTGGCGAATTTACCCTCCGGATCGAGCGCGCGCATCAGTGCCCCGAAGTCGTCCAGCCGCGGGTACCGCCCGCGCAGCACCGCCGCCGGGACGGTGAACACCTTCCCCCAGTGCGGCCGCGCGTCGAACGCGTCCAGCGCCGCCTCCAGCCGGCCCACCACCGGCAGCACCGCCGCGGTGTCCGCCACCCAGGTGAAGTGCAGCGCCACGGTGTCCCGCCCGTACGCCGGGCTCAGCCACTGCTCGTCGGGGGCCACCGTCCGCACCTCGCAGGTCTGGAGCACGGGCGCGATCGTCGTCCGGATCGCGTCCAGCGCCCGCAGCGCGTCGAGGGCGTGCGGCCTCGGCAGCAGGTACTCCGACTGGAGCTCGGCGCCGCTGCTCGGTGTGAACTCCGCCCGGAAGTGCGGCAGCCGCTCGTGCCACGGCCCCGGTACGCCGAACTGCTCGGTGCAGTTGACCGCCGGCATCCCCGGCACGGGGTGCATCTTCTCGGTGGCCGGCGTGGCCCACCGGACGTCGGGCAGCGGCTGGTCGGTGCGCCGCTTCAGCCACACCTGCCCGAAGCCCGGCGCCCGCCAGTCGGTGAACAGACTGACGCTGTACGCGCTCGCCAGCACCGTCTCCAGGGTCTGGAAGTCCAGCCCGTCCAGCGGGAGACCGGTGAAGACGTGCTGCTCGACCTCGTAGCCGGGCAGCAGGTCCAGGGTGAGTGCGGTGACGACCCCGAGGGCGCCCAGCGAGGTCACCGCGCCGCCGAACCGCTCGTCCCCCCGCCCGAGGACCAGCGTCGAACCGTCCGCCGTGACGATCTCCACCTCGCGCACGGCCGAGGCCAGCGAGCCGTTGCCGACGCCCGAACCATGGGTGCCGGTGGCCACCGAACCGGCCACCGAGATGTGCGGCAGCGAGGCCATGTTGGACAGCGCGAGACCGTGCCCGTGCACCCGGCGGGCCAGCTCCGCGTATCTCACGCCGCCGCCGACCCGCACGGTGCGGGCCCCGGTGTCGACGTCGACCTCGACAGGCAGCGCGGCCAGCGACAGCAGGACGCCCTCGGGGCCAGGCTCGGCGATCTCGTTGAAGGAGTGCCCACTGCCCAGCACCCGCACCGTCGCGCTGCCGGCCACCAGATCCCTGAGCGCGTCGAGCGAGTGGGGGCGGTGCAGCTCCTTGGCGGCGTAGGTGATGTTGCCCGCCCAGTTGGTGACGGTTTCCGTCATGACCGTGGTCCCTCCCGATAAGTGCGGATGCGTTGACCCTCTCATTGGGCGGGACCTACGGTTGCGCCGGTCCTCCTCCCTCCCCGCCTCACCGAGCCGGAAGGTGCCCTTCGTTGCCCGAGCGCCCCCAGGCACTGATCGCCATGACCGCCGCGTACGTACCGCAGGTCTTCCCGCCGGAGGTGCTGGCACGGCTTCGGGGGTCGGTGACCGTCGACGAGACCCTGGTGGCCGCGAGCCTGAGCGCACCGGACTCCCGGATCCGCGAGACGCTCGCCCGCACCGAGATCCTCCTCACCGGCTGGGGCTGCCCCCGCCTCGACGCGGACGTCCTGGCCGCCGCCCCGCACCTGCGCGCGGTGCTGCACTCGGCCGGCTCGGTGAAGGGGCTGGTCACCCCCGAACTGTGGCGGCGCGGCATCGTCGTCTCCTCGGCCGCCGAGGCCAACGCGCTGCCCGTCGCCGAGTACACCCTCGCCATGATCCTGCTGGCCGGCAAGGACGTCTTCGCCCACCGGGACCGCCTGCGCGCCGAGCCGGCCGCCTACCCCGGCTGGGGGCTCCTGCCCGGCATCGGCAACCACGGCCGCCGCGTCGGCATCGTCGGCGCCTCCCGCATCGGCCGCCGCCTCATCGAGCTGCTGCGCCCCTTCGACCTGCGGCCCGCGCTCACCGACCCCTACGTCGACCAGCGGGAGGCCGCCGCCCTCGGCGTGCCCCTGCTGGACCTGGACGACCTGCTGCGCACCAGCGAGATCGTCACCCTGCACGCCCCTGAGACCCCGCGGACCCGGCGGCTGATCGGCCGCCGCGAGCTGGCCCTGATGCCCGACGGGGCGGTGCTGATCAACACCGCGCGCGGGGCGCTGGTCGACCACGACGCCCTGACCGCCGAGCTGCGCACCGGCCGGCTGAGCGCGATCCTCGACGTCACCGACCCCGAGCCGCTGCCCGCAGACTCGCCCCTCCTCGGCCTCCCGAACGCCTTCGTCACCCCGCACCTCGCCGGCTCCCAGGGCAACGAGGCGGCCCGGCTCGGCTCCGCGGTCGCCGAGGAGGCCGAACGGCTGCTCGCCGGGGCGGAGTTGGCGTACGGCGTCGACCCCGCGGCGCTGGAACGGGCGGCCTGACCCGTCGGGCCCGCCCGGGCGGCGATGCCCGATATGGGGGCCCCGCCACCGGTGACGTGCGGGCGAGGGCATACCGTGAGGAGTCGTACGCCTGAGCCGGGAGGAGACACGGGATGGGCAGCCGAACCGCGCTGGTCGAGGATCTGATGGAGCGCTTTCCACAGGTGCCGAGGGAAGCCGTCTTCAAGGAGGACCTGCTGCGCGGCGGTGTGGCCTTCGACCCCTCCGCGCTCAGCGACAACGAGGGCGGCGAGGTGAAGCCGAAGTCGTACTTCATCTTCTCCTTCGACCACGGCACCCTCCCCGAGCTCGGCGAGGCCGCCCTGCGCCGCCCGCCGGAGGAGATCATCCTCACCGGAGGGCCCTACGACCTGCGGCGGACCGTGGTGTCGGTGCGGGTGAACCCGGCCTCGCCCTACCGGGTCGCCGCCGACGAGCACGGCGTGCTCGGGCTCTACCTCGACGGGAAGCGGATCTCCGACGTCGGTGTGCCGCCCATGCCGGAGTACTACCGGCACACCCTCGCCAGCGGGAAGTCCGTCATGGAGGTCGCCCCGACCATCCAGTGGGGCTACCTGATCTACCTGACCGTCTTCCGGGTCTGCCAGTACTTCGGCGCCAAGGAGGAGTGCCAGTACTGCGACATCAACCACAACTGGCGCCAGCACAAGGCCGCCGGACGGCCGTACACGGGCGTCAAGGACGTGGAGGAGGTCCTGGAGGCCCTGGAGATCATCGACCGCTACGACACGGCGAAGGCCTCCACCGCCTACACCCTCACCGGCGGCGCGATCACCAAGACCGTCTCCGGACGCGACGAGGCCGACTTCTACGGCCACTACGCCAAGGCCATCGAGGAGCGCTTCCCCGGCCGCTGGATCGGCAAGGTGGTCGCCCAGGCGCTGCCGCGCGACGACGTGCAGCGCTTCAAGGACTACGGCGTGCAGATCTACCACCCCAACTACGAGGTGTGGGACGAGTACCTGTTCAAGATGTACTGCCCCGGCAAGGAGCGCTACGTCGGCCGCGACGTGTGGCACAAGCGCATCCTCGACTCGGCGGAGGTCTTCGGCGCGCGCAACGTGATCCCCAACTTCGTGGCCGGCGTGGAGATGGCCGAGCCGTTCGGCTTCACCACGGTCGACGAGGCCATCGCCTCCACCACCGAGGGCCTGCGCTTCTTCATGTCGCACGGCATCACGCCCCGGTTCACCACCTGGTGCCCGGAGCCGACGACCCCGCTCGGCAGGGCCAACCCGCAGGGTGCGCCGCTGGAGTACCACATCCGGCTGCTCCAGGCCTATCGCCGGACGATGGACGAGTTCGGCCTGGCCTCGCCTCCCGGCTACGGCCCGCCCGGCCCGGGGCGTGCGGTCTTCTCCGTCAGCTCGTTCATGGACAGCCTTCCGGCCGTCGACACGGTGGAGGAATCGGCGACCGCGTAGGAAACTCCTGGGGTTCGTGTTGAGTCATGGGGTGGCCGGATCCGTATCATCGGATGGAGTCGGGGATGCCGGGTGGCGGGATGTGACGGTGGGTCCTGACATGTGAACAGGGCGCTTGTCAGTTGTGTGGGAGACGTGAAAAGCTCGTGTCCTGCCGCGAGGTTCCCCCCAACTCCTTTGCCACTATGGTGAGTTGACCTCGCTTGTGACCGCAGGAGACCCATGCCCGACCTGCCGACTCCCCAGGATTCCGCGGAGGCCGCGCGGTTCGCCGAGTGCTGGGACGCCGTGCTCTCCTACGCCGACCTGTGCACCTCGGGTTCCACCTCGGCCACCCAACTGGCCACGGAGGCCTTCTCCCTCGGCATGCGCGAGGCCCGCGACGCCGAGGCCGCCCCGACCCGCAGCGCCGGCCGCCGCCCGGCCCGCCTGCCCAGGATCCCGCTGCTGCTGACGGCCGTACGGACCACGGCCGAGGAGTGGGAGATCCAGGGGCACGGCCACCGGCTCGACCCCGAACTGCGCCTGTGGCTCAACTCCGACAAGGCCGCCCGCTACTCGGGCCCTCCGCTGCGCCGCCCGCTCGCGCTGCGCGGACTGCGCGATCTCCAGGCGGCCGACGCCGAGTTGCTGTGGCTGGCCGAGGTGGAGGCGCTGCCGCTGAGCGTGGTGGCACGCCGGCTCGGCCTGGACCCGGCCACCGTCGCCGACGAACTCACCCAGGTCCGGGGCCTGTTCCGGGACCGCTGCCACCGCAACCATCTCGACACACCGATGGACGCGCAGTGCCGCAGCTACGCCCGGCTGCTCGACGCGGTCACCCGCTCACCCGTCGCCGACACCCCCGGCGACCTCTCCCGCCACCTCGCCCGGTGTGTCGAGTGCGCCGAGGCCGCCGCCTGTCTGCGCCTGCACGGCGGCGGACTGCCCGCGGCCCTGGCCGGCGGGGTCATAGGCTGGGGCGGCCTCGCCTACCTGGAGCGCCGCCGACGCGCCGCCGAGGTACGGCTCGGCGCCGGTCGCCCCGGCCCGGCCGACGGCGACGCACCCCCGAACCCCGGCGCGCACAAGGCCCGGGCGGTGCGCAACGGCCTCCTCGTCGCCGCCGTCCTGGTCTCCCTGCTGGCTCTCGCCGTCTCGATGATGCCGGGCGCCGACACCGAGGGCGGCGCGTCCCCGAGCGGCTCCGCCGACCGCCAGCCGGTCGTCGCCGACCCCGGCCCGTCCGCCTCGCCCACCGACGCCAGCTCCACCAGCTCGCCCAAGCCCTCGGGCCAGGCCGGCACCTCCGAGGCGTCCGAGGGCGCCAAGAACCCCGGCACCACACCCCAGGGCACCGCCACCTCCGAGGCCACCGGCGACGACCCGAGCCCGTCCCCGACGTGCAGCTTCACCTACGACCTGGTCAACCAGTGGCCCGACGGCTTCCAGGCCACCGTCACCATCACCACCGAACGCCCCCTCGACTCCTGGAGCGTCGGCTGGTCCTTCCGCGACGGCCAGCGGGTCGGCCAGATGTGGGACGCGAGCTTCAGCCAGAAGGGCTCCCGCATCACCGCCACCGCCGCCTCCTACAACAAGAAGATCCCCGCCGACGGCTCCCTCTCCCTCGGCTTCCTCGCCTCGTGGCAGGGAAAGAACGCACCGGCCCACGACTTCACGCTGAACGGGAAGCGCTGCGCGAAGGCGTGAGAACCCGGCCGGCGAAAATGCGTTGACGGGTCACCGAGGGGCCGGGCTAGAGTTACGGCGATCCACGCGGAGGCCCACGGCCACCGCGACCGAACGAGAGTGGACGAGGAGGTGTCGACCGATGGCTGTCTTTGCGAGGGGCGCTGCCCGCATCCAGGAATCCATCCAGTCCACCTCCGTGGCCACCGGCTGAACCCACTCTTCCTTTTTCCCGCGTCCGATCGACGCGTGCCGGGGCCGCCCCTGTGAAGGGTCACCCTTGACTTCCAGCTCTGCATCCTCCGTCTCCACCGCGCTCGCTCCCTACGGCTGGGACGACGCGTGGGCGGACGAGTTCGCTCCCCACGAGCCCGAAGGGCTCCTGCCCGGACGTGTGATCCGGGTCGACCGCGGCCAGTGCGACGTGGTCACCGCCGACGGGATCCTCCGGGCGGACACCGCGTTCGTCACCCCGCACGATCCGATGCGGGTCGTGTGCACCGGTGACTGGGTCGCGGTCGAACCCGCGGGCAACCCGCGCTACGTACGGACGTATCTGCCCCGCCGTACGGCCTTCGTGCGCTCCACCTCCTCCAAACGGTCCGAGGGGCAGATCCTCGCGGCCAACGTCGACCACGCGATCGTCGCCGTGTCGCTGGCCGTCGAACTCGACCTCGGGCGGGTCGAACGGTTCCTGGCGCTGGCCTGGGAGTCGGGCGCGCAGCCCGTGGTCGTGCTGACCAAGGCCGACCTGGTGCCGGACGCGGCGACGCTCGCGCACCTCGTCCAGGACGTCGAGACGGCCGCGCCCGGTGTGCCGGTGCTGCCGGTCAGCGCCATGGGCGGGGACGGGCTCGACGTGCTCCTCGCCGTCGTCTGCGGCGGTACGTCCGTGCTGCTCGGGCAGTCCGGCGCGGGCAAGTCCACGCTCGCGAACGCCCTGCTCGGCGAGGAGGTGATGGACGTCCGGGCCACCCGCGACGCGGACGGGAAGGGGCGGCACACCACCACCACCCGCAATCTCCTCGTCCTGCCGGGCGGGGGTGTCCTCATCGACACGCCGGGGCTCCGGGGCGTCGGCCTGTGGGACGCCGAGAGCGGGGTCGGACAGGTCTTCTCCGAGATCGAGTCGCTGGCCCAGCAGTGCCGGTTCCACGACTGCGCGCACGAGAGCGAGCCGGGGTGCGCGGTGCTCGCCGCGGTGGCCTCCGGCGAGCTGGGGGAGCGGCGGTTGGACAGTTATCGCAAGTTGCTGCGGGAGAACCAGCGGATCGTGGCCAAGACCGATGCGCGGCTCAGGGCCGAGATCCGCAAGGACTGGAAGCGGAAGGGGGCGATCGGGAAGGCGGCGATGGAGGCGAAGAGGGGGCGCTGGAGTTAGGGCGCGTCCCTTGGTGGGGGTGCCGTCTCTGGGGGCTGCCGCCCCCAGACCCCCGCTGTCGGCCCTGAAGGGGCCTCGTCCTCAAACGCCGGACGGGCTGGGACTGCCCCGTCCGATTTCCGCCAGCCCGAGCGCCCGGCAGGGGCCACACTGGATCCTGTGATGGACGAAGACACCAGGTACGAAGCGGTACGGAGCAGGGACGGGCGGTTCGACGGGGAGTTCTTCTTCGCTGTCGAGACGACCGGGATCTACTGCCGTCCCAGCTGCCCGGCGGTGACGCCGAAGCGGCACAACGTGCGGTTCTTCGCGACGGCCGCCGCCGCGCAGGGCTCGGGGTTCCGGGCCTGCCGGCGGTGCCGGCCGGACGCCGTGCCGGGCTCGGCGGACTGGAACGTCCGGGCGGATGTCGTGGGGCGGGCCATGCGCCTGATCGGAGACGGTGTCGTCGATCGTGAGGGCGTCGCCGGGCTCGCCGCGCGGCTGGGGTACAGCGCGCGGCAGGTGCAGCGGCAGCTCACCACCGAGCTCGGCGCCGGACCCGTCGCGCTGGCCCGCGCCCAGCGGGCCCACACCGCCCGGGTCCTGCTCCAGACCACCGACCTGCCGGTCACCCAGATCGCGTTCGCGTCGGGGTTCGCCAGCGTGCGGCAGTTCAACGACACCATGCGCGAGGTGTACGCCTCGACGCCGAGCGAACTCAGGGCCGCCACCCGGACCACGCGGCGCGCGGCCACCCCCACGGCGGGCATCCCGCTGCGGCTCGCCCACCGGGGGCCCTACCAGACCGGCGCCGCCTTCGACCTGCTGGAGGCCGAGGCGGTGACCGGGGTGGAGGAGGTGAGCGGGGCACGCGGACGGCGGATGTACCGCCGTACTCTGCGCCTGCCCCACGGCACCGGCATCGTCGCCGTCGACGAGCGTCCGGGCACCGCCAGGTCCGCGTCCGGGGCGAACCCGGGCGGCTGGCTGGACGCCCGGCTGCACCTCACCGACCCCCGCGACCTCACCACCGCCGTGCAGCGGCTGCGGCGGCTGTTCGACCTCGACGCGGACCCGTACGCCGTCGACGAGCGGCTCGGTACCGACGAACGGCTCGCCCCGCTCGTCGCCGCCCGGCCCGGACTGCGCTCGCCCGGAACCGCCGACCCGGAGGAACTCGCGGTGCGGGCCCTGGTGGGACGCGCGGAGTCCGAACGGCTGGTCCGGCGGTACGGAAAGGCGCTCGACGCCCCCTGCGGAAGCCTCACCCATGTGTTCCCCGAACCGGCCGTCCTCGCGGAGGCCGAGCCGGAGGGCCCCCTGGGCGCGCTCACCGCCGCCCTCGCCGACGGCGCCGTACGCCTGGATCCGGGCGCCGACCGGGACGACGCACAGCAGGCGTTGTACGCCCTGCCCGGTCTGGACGGCCGGGTCGTCGCCGCGATCCGCACCCGTGCCCTCGGCGATCCCGACGTCGCCCCACCGGGCCTCGACGTTCCCGACAGCTGGCGCCCCTGGCGCTCCTATGCCGTACAACACCTGCGTGCAGCAGGGAAGTTGGAGTACTGATGATGACCATGCGTTGGACCCACCTCGACAGCCCCGTCGGCCGGTTGCTGCTCACCGCCGACGACGAGGGCGCGCTGACCTCGCTGTCCGTGCCGGAGCAGAAGAACGGCCGTACCGTCCAGGAGGGCTGGCGGCACGACCCCGGCCCCTTCCGGGCGGCCGAGGAGCAGCTCGCCGCCTACTTCGCCGGTGAACTCAAGGACTTCGACCTGGAGTTGAGCAGTGCGGGCAGTGAGTTCCGGGAGCGGGTCTGGACCGCCCTGGACACCGTCCCGTACGGCGCGACCACGTCGTACGGCGAGATCGCCGCGCGGATCGGCGCTCCCCGCGCCGCCGTCCGGGCCGTCGGCGGCGCGATCGGCGCCAACCCGCTGCTGATCCTGCGGCCCTGCCACCGGGTGATCGGCGCGAACGGTGCCCTCACCGGGTACGCGGGCGGACTGGAACGCAAGACCCACCTGCTCACCCTCGAAGGCGTGCTGTAGGCGTACTTTAGGCGTCGTCCGCCAGCCCCCAGCTGTGCACCCGGCGCGGATGGATGCGGATCAGCTCCTCACTGAAGTGCGGGCCCAGCTCGTGCGGGCCGGTGAGGAGCTCCGCCTCCCCGCGGATGTCGATACCGCGCACCGTCCAGGGGCGCTCGCTGACGATGTCGTCGACCACCAGCGCGACCTTCGGGTTCTTCTGGAGGTTGCGCCACTTCTTGGTGGCGCCCAGTGCGTGGCCGCCGATCAGGATCGTGCCGTCGTCCTGCGGGAAGAAGCCCACCGGGTTCGCCTGCGGCTGCCCGTGCCGGTCGACGGTCGCCAGCCGTCCCAGTCGCTGCGACTTGAGGTAGGCGCGCTCGGCCTCACTGAATGCGGTCATGGCACCCATCCGAACACGAGTGCCCCGCCTCGCACATCGGGTTCTCGGCCTAGGCCTCCGGCCCTACGTCAGCCCCAGATCACCGCCCCCAGCCACGCCCCCGTGATCAGCAGACAGGTGAACAGCTCCGCGAGCACGCTGGAGCCGCCCGAGCGCATCGCCGTGCGCAGGGCCGCCCGGGCCTCGCCGTGGCGGCCGAGGCGGAGCCGTTCGTACAGGTAGATCCCGCCCATGAAGCCGGGGATCGCGCCGAGCACGGGGACCAGGAAGAAGCCGGCGAAGGCCCCGACCCCGGCGTACACGCCCATGCGCGGTGTCGCACCGCTCGCGCGCAGCCGTCGGGGCGGCAGCGCCCAGCGCACCACCTGCGAGAGGAACAGCGCGACGGTCGCCCCCACCAGCACCGCCCAGGCGACCGGCTGCGGATCCTTCAGCGCCCACCACATCACCGCGGCCCACACCAGCCAGGACCCCGGCACGCCGGGCACCAGCACCCCGCCCAGACCGAACAGGATGACCAGCCCGACCAGCAGGAGGTCCACCGTTCCCATCTGTCCAGAGTGCAGGAGGACCGGTGCGGGCGCAGATCAGCACGGTTCACCAGGGCGTTCGCGGGTACTCGGGTGCCGGAGCGGGGTGACACCGGCCGGCCACAGTGGATCCACAGGCGGACGGGTCACACTTCCGGCGTCGTCGGGCGGTTCTCCCGTGGGGGGTGGAGCCGTCCGGCGACTTCCTTCGTATCGGCGTTCGGGCGATCACTCGACACGCCGTTCGACGGGGTGTACCGCGTCGGATTTTCCGGATGCCCCGTTTTCATCCGGCCCATGCGGTGGACAATTAGGGGCATGAGCCAGCAGGGGGGAACGCCCACCGGTCATGAGGACGACTGGTGGGGGCAGCTGTACGACGACTCCACCGAGGACACCGGCCCCACGGCCGCACCCGACTCCCTCGACGACCGCTTCGCCTCGGCGGCGGACGCGGTGGAGGGGCGGCCACCCGGGACCGCGGCCGCGGTCCCCGCGCAACGCCCGGGGGCGGACGGCTCGGAGCCGCAGGCGCGGGACGCACGGCAGCGGGCTCCCTGGGAGCCTCCACCCGATGCCCCCGAGGGCCCGGCGACGTTCCCGCTCGGCCCGAAACCGCCGGGATTCGCCGAGTACACGCCTCCGGAGCGCGCCCCCTCGGCCACCGGCAGTTCCGTGGAGGAGCCACCGGCGACCACCGTCCCCGCCTCGCCGATGCCCCCGGACACTCCGCCGCCTCCTGCGACTCCACCGCCTCCGCCACCCCCCTTCGGCCCCCCTCGGCCCACGGAACCCCCCACCGGGCAGGACCGCAGCCCCACCGACGCCACCCCCGACGACTCCGGGCCGCAGGACACCGAGCCCGGCCCCGCCCCCGGCTCACCGCAGGACAGTCCCGGCCGAGCCCCGGAGCCCGACTCCCCGCAGGACGGCCGGACGCCCACCCGTCTCGACGTGCCCTCCCTGCCGGCCGACCCCGTCGACCACGTGGGCTCCGGACCGCCCACCTACGAGGCCGAACCGACCGCGCTGCCCCCGGCGGACCCGGACGACCTGGACGACCTGGTCGCGGACACCGTGCTGGACGGGGCCCGCTACGGCTCCGGGACGCTGCGGGCGGTGTCCGTGCGCGGGGATTCCGCGAGGTTCCGGGGGGAGCCGCGCCGCGACTCGCTGCTCACCGCCCGGTTCGGCTCCGGGGAGCAGGCGCTCGTCCTGGTGGCGATGGCGACCGGGGCCCGCGCCACCCCGGGGGCGCACCGGGCGGCGGCGGAGGCCTGCCAATGGATCGGCCGGGCCGTCGGCCGCAGTCACGCCCGGCTGGGCGAGGACATAAGGGCCGGCCGCCGCGGCGACCTGAAGTCGGGACTGCACCGCCTGACCGACCGCAGCCTCGGCAAACTCCGCGCCAGCGCCGCCGAGCAGGGCATCGACCCCGAGGAGTACGCCGCCACCCTGCGCTGCCTCCTCCTGCCCGCCGACCCCGAGTGCCGCACCCGGGTCTTCTTCGGCGTCGGCGCGGGCGGCCTCTTCCGGCTCCGCGACGGCGAGTGGCACGACATCGAGCCCCGCGTCACCGACGTCGCCGGCGAACCCGTCGTCGGCTTCGGCTCCCTGCCCGCCGAGACCCCCGAGGGCGACCGCCTCACCATGGACCTGGGCATCCCCACGCCCCCGAGCCCCTACGAACCCGCCCCCGAGCCGTCCCGCGAACCCTTCCGCTTCCGCGCCTCCATCGCCCGTCCGGGTGACACGCTCCTGATGTGCACCGGCGGCCTCGCCGAGCCGCTGCGCGGCGAACCCGAGCTGTGCGAGCACCTCACGGACCGATGGTCCGGACCCACCCCGCCCGGCCTCGCCGCCTTCCTCGCCGACACCCAGGTACGGGTCAAGGGGTATGCCGACGACCGTACGGCCGCCGCCGTCTGGGAGGCGTGACGAACTGCGGAGGCCCTAACTGTCGTACGGCACCCAGGCGCGCGTGCCGGCCTCGTCGGTGGCGTACCAGTAGCGCGGCAGGCCCTTGATGGAGCTGGTGCGGAAGGGGCGGCCGTGGTCGTCGATGCGGACCGTGCCGGTGCGGCCCTGGGAGGACCAGTCCAGTTCGAGGTACCAGTTGCAGTCGCAGGTCGTGGTGGTGGCCGTGACCAGCAGCACCTCCGGGTCCTCGGCCGAGACGCGGTACGGCATCTGGATGGCCGGGATCGGCCCCTCCGCGTCGCCGCCGGCCTTCGAGTGGGCGACCGGGCGGTCCTTGTCCAGGTCGACGGAGAAGTAGCGCGGGGAGAGCGCCCCGCCGCACCCCTGGTCCATGGCGTACGAGGAGCCCTGGACCGGGGCCGCGCGGCCGACGACCCGGACACGCAGCGCCTCCAGGACCACGGCCGTGGACTCGCGCCCCTGCACCGAGATCTGCACCTGGGTGTCCCTGCCGTGCACGGCACCCTCCGCCCCCGCCCACACGCGGGCGTCCTGCGCGGCCGGGGGCGGCGCGACCTGGGCCGGCGGCTTGGTGATGACGTAGTCGTGGCCGCAGCCCTGGTTCCAGACGTGGGAGTTGACGCTCCAGGTGAGCGGAGTACCGGTCCCGGCCGGGGGCTTCCCGCCCGGCTCCTGCGACGACCCGCGGCCTCCGCTCGGCGGCGCGGACGGCTTCCCCGAGGCACCCCCGGTCCCCTTCGGAGCGGAGGGCGAAGCGGTGCCGGGGGAGGGGCTGGTCGGTGTGCCCGAGGGGGTGACGGACACGCCGGGCGGTGTCGTGCGGTACGGCTCGTCCGACTCCTGCCCCTGAGCCCGCGTCGACGGTCTGTCCGACGGCAGCGCCGACAGACTGCCCAACGTCACGAGCAACGCCCCCGCGACAGCCGCCGCCACCGCGATCCGACGCCGGCGGTACCAGCGCCGCGGGGCGGGAGCGGACTCCGTCCGGCCGGCCAGGACTGTCTCGGTCTCCGCGCCACGCTGCCCATCGACCTCTCCGGGCAGACCGTCGGCCCCCGGCTCCTCGGCCCCCGGCGCCTCGGCCGGTTTGGCGTCCTCGGTTTCCGGTCGGGCGGGCGGGACCGGCTCGGTGCCGGTGCTCGTGGGCTCCGGGCTCTGGCTCTCCGCCTCCTCCGGACCCCGGTCGGCCGCGCCGGCCGCTCGGGGGCGCTGGCGGGCCGAGACCGCTCGCAGCCACAGCCGGTGGAGTTCGAGGCGTTCCTCCGGCGTCGCTCCGCACAGTGCGGCGAAGCGTTCGACGGGGGCGTAGTCGAGGGGGACGGCCTCACCGGCGCAATAGCGGTGCAGGGTGGAGGTGTTCATGTTCAGGCGGCGGGCCAGCGAGCCGTAGCTGCGGTCCGTGCGGTCCTTCAGTCGCCGCAGCAGCGCCGCGAACTCCCCGACCTCGTCCTGTGCTGCCGTCACGCCGTCCCCCGTCCGTCCCCGGCCCGTATCCCAGGCACTCCCTATACCTGCACGTCAAAGGGGCTGGGATGGTTCCACCGTGGTGGATCGGCCGTCCCGTGTTGCATCCGCCCCCTGTGACCGCTGATGCTTCTGGTGTCGCCCCGACAGCGGCCGGACCGACCAACCGGCGCCGAGGCGGCATCCCATTACTCATGCACTCGTTCACGGGGGACACCCATGCCCAAGCACATGCGATCCAGCGCGCTCACCGTACTCGCCCTCACGGCCGCCACGCTCGGCACCACACTCGGTGTGCAGGCCCACGCCGAGGCGGCGCCGACCGGGGCGAAGAAGACGGCGGTGGTCAAGACCGTGGCGGCGAAGACCGCCGCGTACCCCCGCTTCCTCGCCGCTTCCGAACTGCCGCCGCACCCCACCTCCGCCTGGACCGCCGACAAGGTCAAGGACGGCGTCCCGGAGTCGCTGACGTCCTGCCTGCACAACACGCTCCTCGCCTACGACGTCCGCTACCGCGAGTTCCGCACCGACCTGGAGACCAGCGCCCGCCAGGTCACCGTCGTCGTCGGCAACGACACCAAGGCCGCCGCCCTCGCCAAGGGCCTGAACCGGGACTTCCGCGCCTGTGCCCTGAACGCCGGTGAGGGCGACCCGGACATCGACACCAGGTACCGCGACTACGGCACCCTGCCGGTCGAGGAGGGCGCCCATGTGCACGGCGTGCAGACCAGCACCTCCTGGGGCTCCATGGACATCGGTCTCGTCTCCGTCGGACGCGACGGCCGGACCGTCACCGTCGTCGACTGGGGGCAGATGGGCGACTTCGACGACGCTCCGGTGAAGGCCTTCAAGAAGACGACCACCACGGCCGTGAACAAGCTCCACTGACCGCACGGCCGCAGCGGCACCGGGGCCGCCCTCCCGCACGGGGGTCGGGCGGGCGGCCCCGGTGAAGGGGCGATCGAGGGCCCGGGCCGGCCGCTGCCGCGGGGTGAGGACCTGGAACGGCCGCAGTGCGAAACTCAGGGGGGATTCGCGCTGCGGCCGTTCCAGCAGGTCGACCGGGCGGGAGTGGTGGGGGACCAGCGGATTCCGGCCAGTTTCACGAGCCGGGGGAAGCCGGCGGTGCGGCCGGGGGAGTCCGGCAACCGGATCTCCTCCCTCTGAACGCCCAACTCCTCAGTAACACCGCCACGTCCAGGAGCAGCCGTCACACCTCTTCGTCGGGTACGGCGAGGTCGGCAGCCCGGAATCGGCAGACGGGCCGATCCCCGGCGGTCAGGGCGTCGCCCGGCCGCGTAGGCGTGAACCCGTGCGGGACGGTCGGGTTCGCCCCCGCCTCCCCCGGCAGACGGCACCCCGGCGGCGTCGTACGACAGCCCCTCGATCACGGCCTCGACACGGTGACCCGCCCACTCCTCGGGCGCCCGCCCCTTGAGCCGGAACCGACTTGTCGACCAGGGCTTTCCGCATCCCGTCCCGGTGCCGAACGACTCGTGGACGGCCTGTAGTGCCTGGTCCACCGGCAGGGGCTGTGCGGGCACGTGCCGCACGGACAGGGTCAACGGCACGTGCGGACCGTACCGCGCGGGCCGCACGGACTTCCCGAGGGCGCGTTCCAGGCGTGCTTTCACCAGAGTTCGGCCGTCGTCACAGCGGATTCTCGGCGGCTCGTGGCGCGGCCCGTGGCGTGGCCGAACACCTGGTCGTTGACGATTCGACATGACTGGCCCGTGAACTGCGGGGCATGGATCCCCGTGAACGTGTTCGAGCAGGAGGGGAACCGACATCGGCACGCGGGCGGGGGTCATGAAGAGGCAGGCACGAGGAGGCGGTCCCACGGCAGTAGGGGCCTTCTCGTCTCAGACAGTGGAGGACAACACCGACAGCGCCGTGGAACAGGTGCCGGTGCCGCAGCTCAGGCGCCGACTCGAACGGGCGGACCTGGGGGCGGTACCGGAGACCCGTAAGGCACTGCGGGAGCTGCTACGGCAGTGGGGGCGGCCCGGACGATCGGAGGTCGCGGAACTGCTCACCAGCGAACTCGTCACCAACGCACTCGTCCACACCGACCACGACGCGGTGTTCACGGCCGTCGTCGGACCCCGCGGACTGCGGGTGGAGGTACGGGACTTCGTCGCCCGCCGGCCCAGAATGTGCGTGCCGGTCGCCGACGACGGCACGCACGGCCGGGGCCTGATGCTGGTGCAGTCCCTCGCGGACGCCTGGGGCGTACGGGCGCATGGCGTGGGCAAGTCGGTGTGGTTCGAACTCGACGGCGGCCTCGCGTGAACGGGCGTTGAGGGAACGGGAAGGGGGCGTGACCGCTTCGGTCACGCCCCCTTCCCGTGGTGCTTCGTCTAGCCGAACTGCTGCTCAAGATCCTTGAGCTTGCGCTCGAGCGAGTCGAGGCGAGGCAGGGCCATTGTGTCGTCCTCCGCGGTGAGGTCCACCGTGTGCGACTCAGACCCGTTGCGGACGGGCTGGAGGGAGGGCCGCGCGCGGACGGGCAGTTGCTCCTTGGGCGATATGGCAGGCTCCGCGGTGACGCGGTCGTCCGCCCGTTCCAGGGTGGCCTGCGCCTCCAACTGTCGGCCGCGGCCCACGAATCCGCGATGGCCCCGGCTGATCGCCTTGAGCTGCGCCCGCTCGACCCGCTCCTGCTCGCGGCGCCGGAGGCGGGCCGTTTCCTTCTGACGCTTGTCCTCGCGGACCTCGTCGACCGCCTCGTCCAGGCTGCGCACGTTCTCCAGCAGCATCAGCGACCAGGCCTTGTACGTCTCCCGCGGCGCCCTCAGCCAGCGCACGATGCGGATCTGCGGCAGCGGGCGGGGGACCAGGCCCTGCTCACGCAGCGCGGCCCGACGGGTCTGCTTGAGTGCGCGGTCGAAGAGGACCGCGGCCGACAGGGACATGCCCGCGAAGAAGTGGGGGGCGCCGTCGTGGCCCAGACCCCTGGGCGCGTGCACCCAGTTGAACCAGGCCGCGGCACCCGCGAACGTCCATACGAGTATCCGGGAGCCGAGGGCCGCGTCGCCGTGGCTGGCCTCGCGCACCGCGAGCACGGAGCAGAACATCGCCGCGCCATCCAGGCCGAACGGCACCAGGTACTGCCAGCCGTTGGACAGGCCCAGGTTCTGCTCGCCGAAGCCGACCAGGCCCTTGAAGGAGAGGGCGGCGGCGACGGCGGCACAGCAGAAGAGCAGTACATAGGAAGCCGTGCCGTATATGGCTTCCTTGCGCCTGCGGCGCTCCTCGTTCCGCTCCCACGAGTCCTCGGTCTTCGCGTGCTCCCCGGACCGCTTGCCGCGCGCGAGCACCGCTACCGCCGCCAGCATGCCCAGGAGCAGTACGGCGCCCGGAAGCAGCCAGTTCAGCGATATGTCGGTCAATCTCATCTGGGGTCCCTTGCATTGGGATAGGGCGTGTAACGCCCGCCATAGTGGCCCAATCCCAACGGCCCTCAGGCGTTTTCGGGGCAAGAGGCCGCCAAGGAAGTGCAAGGGGTTGCCCAGGGCGGCGTTCTGCTCGAACTGCCGCGTGAGGGGCGGGAGTTGAGTTCGAATAAGACTACCCGTACGGGTGGTTCCTCGGAAAGTTCCTGCGGCGTGTGAGGAAAATGTGAAACGCCTGTAACCGTGGGGTCGTCCGATCCGGAGTGATCTTACGGGACGGGTGGTTCGGCCCGTCCTGAGGGTGCCTCAACTGGTGGTGGGAGGCGTCGGCTTGGTGCGTCAGCCCGGTGGTTCCGCCGTCAGCTCGGTGAGCCGGCCAGTAGTTTGGCGATGCGGTCCGCGTCGGACGTGCGGGGGCAGGTGACGCAGGTGTCGTCCGGGTCCAGCGTGTAGAACATGCAGCAGCTCGCCCGGTCCCGGGTGGGGAGCGGTTCGCCGTTCGGTCCCGTCAGGACGCGGAAGGCCGCGGAGCCGACGTACGGCTTGGTCGTGCCGGGCAGGAGTCGGTCGAGTTCGTGTTCGGCCCGTTGCTTCTCGTCCTCGCCCAGTAGTTCGGCCAGGTACCACAGGCTCTCCACGATCTCGTCGGTCACCATGCCCCACAGGGCCCGGCCGCGGCGGCGCATGCGGGGGCCGAACGCGGCGAGGACCGGCTCCATGTGCTCGGCGATCGCGTCCCGGACCTCGGCGCGCAGGGCCTCCTCGTCGGGCACTGTCCTCGCGTCCGGGTGCGTCGACGCCGGGTCGTCCGGGAGGCAGGCGAAGGGGCCCGGGCGTACGGCGAAGGACATCGGGCCGTGCGTGCGGTCGTACGAGACGTTGGTCACGGGGTAGCGGGGGACCCGCCGGTGCAGGAACCAGGGGGCGGTGATCAGGAGGCAGGCGGGCCAGGCGTAGCGGTGCAGGCCGAAGCTGGCGGTCACGTCCGGGCGGGCCGGGCGGCCGTGGTCTCGGAGGATCTGGGCGTCGTCCCAGGCCAGGA
Source organism: Streptomyces lincolnensis (assembly GCF_001685355.1). GTDB lineage: Bacteria > Actinomycetota > Actinomycetes > Streptomycetales > Streptomycetaceae > Streptomyces > Streptomyces lincolnensis. The sequence goes on from NZ_CP016438.1 coordinate 8,019,154, forward strand.
AGGTGTCCAGGGCTTGCGGGTCTTCCGCGAGTGCGGCGGTGGTGATCCAGCCGGGGGTTCGCGGGGGCTGCTCGGTGTTGCCGAGTTCTGTGACCGTCAGGCTTGGGAGGGCCTTGGTGGCCTGGGTGTAGGCGTCGGTGACGGGTGAGGTGACGGGTGAGTGGGGTGCGTGGGGTGCGTGGGGGGCCGGTCGTGGTGCGGGCAGCTGTGCGGGCATGCGGGACCACCGATTCGGCGTTGCGGTGAAGGTGAGCCTTACCTTACCCAATATGGTCAGGATTTGAACTGAACGGTTCTGGGCCTAAGGTGCTTGACGGGTGAGTAACAAGACGCCGTAATGACGGCAAGTACGGATACGTCCGGAGGAGGAGCCGTGAAGCAGGGTGCGCAGGGCTCCGCCGGGGCGGGGGGTGCGGAGGTTTCCGGTTCTTCCGGGCTTGGGGCTGTGCGGGTGCCGGCTCAGGTGCGGGCCGTGGATGTGGGGCGGCGGGGGGCCGCTCGGGATGCGGCGCGGGGTGTTCCGGAGGTTGCTGTCCGGGGTGAGCACACGCACAGTGAGGTGCCGATTCCCTGCCCCTCTCCGAGGGAAGAGCTGGGGGCTCGGGCTGTTGTTCAGCGGGCCTCTGTGCGGGGGCAGATCCTCGATGCGTTGCGTACCGCGCTGGTGACCGGGGAGCTGCGGCCCGGGGAGGTGTACTCCGCGCCCGCTCTGGGGGAGCGGTTCGGGGTTTCCGCCACTCCTGTGCGGGAGGCCATGCAGCAGCTCGCGCTCGACGGGGCCGTCGAGGTCGTGCCCAACCGGGGGTTCCGGGTCGTCGAGCGGGGGGCCCGGGAGCTGGCCGAGTTGGCCGAGGTGCGGGCGTTGATCGAGGTGCCGGTGATGGTGCGGCTCGCTCGTACGGTGTCCGCGCAGCGGTGGGCCGAACTGCGGCCGCTCGCGGAGGCGACGGTGCGGGCGGCGGCCTCCGGGTGCCGGGCCACCTACGCCGAGTCCGACCGGGTGTTTCACCGGGCCCTGCTGTCCCTGGCGGGGAACGAGCAGTTGGTGCAGATCGCCGAGGATCTGCACCGGCGTGCGCAGTGGCCGTTGATGGGCGCGGCGGCGGTGGCGCGCGGGCGCGCGGAGATGGTGGCCGACGCCGCGGAGCACCTCGCGCTGCTCGACGCGCTGATCGCCCGTGATCTCGATGTCGTGCGTGCGCTGGTCGGGGAGCACTTCGCCGGGGCGTGATGCCTGCGGCGCGCTGTGCGGGTTCGGTGGGGGTTTCTGTAGCGCCCACTGTCGTGTGGTGGGTCGGGGCCGGGGCGGGGGGTCTCCGTCCTCGGTCCGGCGGTGCTGTCGGGCCAAGAGGTACTGCGTGTTGGACGCCGGCCGCTGCGGGCGGACACCCCCCGCCCCGTCCCCTTACCGCCGTGGGCGGCCACAGCGCCTACGGCCCGGGGGCGCCTCATGCTCGACGGCGACTTCCGCTTTTCAGGGGCGCGGGGAACTGCGCGACCAGCCGCAACAAACCCGCACCCGCCATACGACCGAACAAGACACCCCAAACGGCGAAACCCGCACAGCCGGCCCCACGGCAACCGCATCCACCCCAGGGGCGCGGGGAACTGCGCGACCAGCCACAACAAATCCGCACCCGCCATACGACCGAGCAAGGCACCCCCAGACGGCGAAACCCGCACGTCAGCCCCAGGGCAACCCCACCCACCCCAGGGGCGCGGGGAACTGCGCGACCAGCCCCCACCCACCCCTAGCCGGCACACAACCTCACACCGCACCCCCAGGCGGCGGCACCGCTCAGTCACGCGTGCCCAGGACGACACAGGTACCGGCGCCAGGGCTAAGCCGTGGCAGCCGGTGGGGCCAGTTCGGGGGAGAGCCAGGTGGGGACGCCGCCGAGGAGGCGGAAGAGGCGGGCGGCTTCCTCGCGGAGGCGGGAGGCCTCGGGTTCGGTTTCGGTGTCGGCCAGGGAAGCCAGGGCGGGGGCCGTGCCGACGAGGTAGCCGAGCTCCTCGCGGATGCGGAGGGACTCGGCGAAACCGTGGCGGGCCTCGGCCAACTCGCCGTCGCGGAGGGCGAGTCCGGCGAGGTGGCGCCAGGTGAAGGAGAGCAGGAGGGCGTCGGAGTGGGCGGTGGCGCCCGCGTGGGCGCGGCGGTAGGCCGCTCGGGCGGCCTGGGGGGAGCGGGTGAGGTTCTCGGCCAACAGGCCCCGGCGGAAGTCCAGGAGAGCCCGTCGGGGGGCTCCCGGGGCGATCAGGGCCGCCGCCCGGCCCAGGGCCGCCCGGGCCTCGTCGGCCCGGTCGCGGACGCCGTGCAGCGTGGCGGCGTAGGCAAGGTGCCCTCTTTCACAAGCGGCCGCGCCGCGTTCGTCGTCGCTGTGGGCCAGGGCCTCGGCGGTGCGCAGGGCGTCCTCGGCCTCCTCCCAGCCCTGTTCGGTGTAGAGACAGCGTTCGACCAGGAGGGCGGCTCTCTGAAGGGCCGCCGATGCGGTGACAGGTTGGAGCAGCGCTGCCGCGTCGGCCCAGCATGCGCGTGAGCGCAGCCGCCATACCGCGGTCTGGAGTGGATCGTCACCGGCGGTCGTTCCGTAACCAGACATGGCGGTATCCGCCACCTTGCCCTCCCCGAGCGCGCCATCGAGCTATGAGTGGTGGCCGCATCTCAGCACGGATCGGTGGCCTGGGCCAAGGGGGTGGGTGAAGGATTTCACAAAGTCGTGGGAGTCCCGGGTCTTCCAGGTTTCAGCTCATGCGCAGTGCCAGGAAGAAATCCAGCTTGTCCTCCAGGCGGGAGAGATCACGGCCCGTCAACTGCTCGATACGGCCGACGCGGTAGCGCAGCGTGTTGACGTGCAGGTGGAGACGGGACGCGCAGCGGGTCCAGGAGCCGTCGCAGTCGAGGAACGCCTCAAGGGTGGGGATCAGCTCGGCGCGGTGGCGGCGGTCGTAGTCGCGCAGGGGGTCCAGGAGGCGGGCGGTGAAGGCCCGGCGGACGTCGTCGGGGACGAAGGGGAGCAGGAGGACGTGGGAGGCCAGTTCCTGGTGGCCCGCGGCGCAGACCCGGCCGGGGCGCGCCGCCGCCACCCGGCGGGCGTGGCGGGCCTCCTCCAGGGCGCCTCGCAGGCCCTCCGCGGAGTGGACCGCCGCGCTGACGCCCAGGGTGACCCGGCCGTCGTCGTCCAGGCCCGCCGACAGGGGGTCCCGGACCGTCTCCAGGAGCAGGTCGGCGAGGATGCCCGCCTCCGAGCCGTCGTGCTCGGTGGAGACCGCGGGGAGCGGGACCAGCGCGATCGCCTCGTCGCCCGTGTGGGCCACCGCGATGCGGTCGGAGGGCTCCGGGCCGGTGGCGAGCGGGTCGACCAGGATCTCCTCCAGGAGGGACTGGGCCACCGGGCCCGACTCCGGGTCGCCGCCGTCCCATTCGACCCGGGCCACGACCACCTGCCAGTGCGGGGCCGCTCCCAGTCCGGGCAGGAGGACCGGGGCCGCCACGCGCAGGCGGGCGGCGATCTCCGCCGGGGCGGCTCCCGTCTGGACCAGTTCCAGGACCTCCTGGGCCAGGCGGCGGCGGACCGTGCGGGCCGCGTCCCGGCGGTCGCGTTCCACCGCGATCAGCTGGGTGACGCCGTACAGGAGGTCGAGCCGTTCCTCGGGCCAGTCCCCGGCGTCCGCCTCGACCGCCAGCAGCCAGTCCGACAGGACGCTCTCGCGTACGTCCCGGGAGGCCTGGGGGGAGCGGCCGCTGCTGCGGACCGGGAAGAGCGAGTACGTGGCGCTGCCGAGCGGTACGCGGTGGGGGCCGCGCCTGCCGGTGCGGGCGGCCGAGAGGTGTTCGGCCGCGAGTTTGGCGCAGGTGTCGGACGGCAGGCCCGGGGCGCCCGTCTTCGAGCCCGCGATCATGCGACCGGTGGGGGACAGCACCCAGGCGCGCAGGTCCAGGTCCGAGCCCAGGAGGTCCAGGACGACGTCCGGGCCGCCGCCCGCCGGGCCCGAGGTCATCATGCGGCGGTGCCGGTCCACCACGGCCGCCAGATCGCCCGCCCGCTCGCCCGAGACCTGCCGTACGACATGCTCGGTGATCGTGGCGAAGGCGACCGACTCGTGCACCGCGAAGAGCGGGAGGCGGTGGCGGGCGCAGGCGAGGACCAGGTCGTCCGGGACGTCCCCCAGCTCGGCCTCGCCGGCCGCCAGGGCCGCCACACCGGCCTGGACCAGGATGTGCACGAAGGGCTCGGCGTCGGTGGCGTCGCGCCGCCAGGCCAGGCCCGTCAGGACCAGTTCGCCGCCCGAGAGATAGCGGCTCGGGTCGCGCAGGTCGGTGGTCATGACACCGCGTACGGTGCGGTCCAGTTCGTCCTCGCCACCGAGCAGCCGCAGGCCCAGCGCGTCGGTGTCCAGCAGTGCGCGCAGCCGCATTCTCGTCGCCGCCGTTCTTTGTCTCGAAATCTACGATCAGGGAGTGGGGTCGGTGAGTGGTGGGCGGCGTCTGCCGTCTCCGGTGCTGTGTCCCAGGTCACGTGGGCCGTGTCTCACGTTTCTCCTGGAAAACGTGGAGGTTACTGAGGACCTCCGTTCATACGAATCTACAAGATGACGGTCCCGACCAGCCAACTCCTTCATGGTTTCCGTGACTGACCCGGTCGGCGCACACCGCTGTGTACTGGCTTCACTCCGCGTAAACAGCACATGAACGAGCCGGGCCCGCCGCACACGGATTGGCTCGATCCGTACGACTCACGAGACGAAGAAGAGAGCCGGTCATGGACTTCCTTCGCCCCGCCAGCTGGGAGGAGGCGCTCGCCGCGAAGGCCGAGCACCCCACCGCTGTGCCGATTGCGGGTGGCACCGATGTGATGGTCGAGATCAACTTCGACCACCGCCGGCCCGAGTACCTCCTCGACCTCAACCGCATCGGCGATCTGGAGGAGTGGGAGGTCGGTGAGGAGAGCGTGCGGCTCGGGGCCTCGGTTCCCTATACGAGCATCATGGAGAACCTGCGCGCCGAGCTTCCGGGGCTCGCTCTCGCCTCGCACACCGTGGCCTCCCCGCAGATCCGCAACCGCGGCGGTGTCGGTGGCAACCTCGGTACCGCCTCCCCGGCCGGCGACGCCCACCCGGCTCTGCTGGCCGCGGGCGCCGAGGTCGAGGTCGAGTCCGTGCGCGGGTCGCGGCTCATCCCGATCGACGCGTTCTACACCGGTGTGAAGCGCAACGCGCTCGCCGCCGACGAGCTGATTCGCGCCGTGCACATCAAGAAGGCCGACGGGCCGCAGCAGTACTCCAAGGTGGGCACCAGGAACGCCATGGTCATCGCCGTGTGCGCCTTCGGGCTCGCGCTGCACCCCCGGACGCGGACCGTGCGGACGGGGATCGGTTCGGCCGCCCCCACACCCGTCCGGGCCAAGGCCGCCGAGGAGTTCCTGAACGCCGCTCTGGAGGAGGGCGGGTTCTGGGACAACGGGAAGATCATCACGCCGTCGGTCGCCAAGCAGTTCGCGGATCTGTGCTCCGGCGCCTGCAACCCGATCGACGACGTCCGCGGCACCGCGAGCTACCGCCGCCACGCGGTCGGCATCATGGCCCGCCGCACCCTGACCTGGACCTGGGAGTCGTACCGCGGCACCGCCGCCCGCTCGGAGGGAGTCGCCTGATGCGTGTCAATTTCACTGTCAACGGACGTCCGCAGGAAGCCGACGACGTGTGGGAGGGCGAGTCCCTGCTGTACGTGCTGCGGGAGCGGCTCGGGCTTCCCGGTTCGAAGAACGCCTGCGAGCAGGGGGAGTGCGGGTCCTGCACGGTCCGCCTGGACGGTGTTCCGGTGTGTTCGTGTCTGGTCGCCGCCGGGCAGGCCGAGGGGCGCGAGGTGGTGACCGTCGAAGGGCTCGCCGACCACGCCAAACAGCGGTCCTGCGGGACCGGTGCCTGCGGCACCTCCCTTCAGGACGCCCAGGGCTGGTCCGCCCAGGGGCAGGACTCCCATACCGGTGAGGGCGCCGAACTCGCCCCGATCCAGCAGGCGTTCATCGATGCCGGTGCCGTTCAGTGCGGCTTCTGCACGCCCGGTCTGCTGGTCGCCGCCGACGAGATGCTGGAGCGCAACCCGAACCCGACCGACGCGGACATCCGCGAGGCGCTGTCGGGCAACCTGTGCCGCTGCACCGGCTACGAGAAAATCATGGACGCGGTCCGCCTCGCGGCCGCCCGGCAATCCCAGGGGGTCTGACCATGGCTGCCAACGGCGCTCCTACCAAGATCACCCAGGGTTCCCGGACCAAGGGCGGCATCGGCGAGTCCACGCTCCGCCCCGACGGCACCCTCAAGGTCACCGGCGAGTTCGCGTACTCGTCCGACATGTGGCACGAGGACATGCTCTGGGGGCAGATCCTGCGCTCGACCGTCGCGCACGCCGAGATCGTGTCCATCGACACGAGCGAGGCGCTGGCCCTGGCGGGTGTGTACGCCGTCATGACCTACGACGATCTGCCGACCGAGGTGAAGAACTACGGCCTGGAGATCCAGGACACGCCCGTCCTCGCCCACGGCAAGGTCCGGCACCACGGCGAGCCGGTCGCCATCGTCGCCGCCGACCACCCGGAGACGGCCCGCCGCGCCGCCGCCAAGATCAAGGTCGAGTATCGCGAGCTGCCCGTCATCACCGACGAGGCCTCCGCGACCGCGCCGGACGCGATCCTCGTCCACGAGGGCCGCGACGACCACCACATCGGCCATGTCCCGCACCCGAACATCGTCCACCGGCAGCCGATCATCCGCGGTGACGTCGCGGCGGCCCGCGAGCGCGCCGACTTCGTCGTCGAGGGCGAGTACACCTTCGGCATGCAGGACCAGGCGTTCCTCGGCCCCGAGTCGGGGCTGGCCGTGCCGGACGAGGACGGTGGCGTCCACCTCTACATCGCCACCCAGTGGCTGCACAGCGACCTGCGGCAGATCGCGCCCGTGCTCGGGCTGCCCGAGCGCAAGGTGCGGATGACGCTGTCCGGCGTCGGCGGTGCCTTCGGCGGGCGTGAGGACCTGTCGATGCAGATCCACGCCTGTCTGCTGGCGCTGCGGACGGGCAAGCCCGTCAAGATCGTCTACAACCGGTTCGAGTCCTTCTTCGGGCACGTCCACCGCCACCCCGCCAAGCTCTACTACGAGCACGGCGCCACGAAGGACGGCAAGCTCACCCACGTGAAGTGCCGGATCGTGCTGGACGGCGGCGCGTACGCCTCCGCCTCGCCCGCGGTCGTCGGCAACGCCGCCTCGCTCGGCGTCGGGCCGTACGTCGTCGACGACGTCGACATCGAGGCCGTCGCCCTCTACACCAACAACCCGCCCTGCGGCGCCATGCGCGGCTTCGGCGCGGTCCAGGCGTGCTTCGCCTACGAGGCGCAGATGGACCGGCTGGCGGACGCGGTGGGGGTGGACCGGGTGGAGTTCCGGCAGCTGAACGCCATGGAGCAGGGGACGATCATGCCGACGGGACAGCCCGTCGACTCCCCGGCACCGGTCGCCGAACTCCTGCGCCGCGTCAAGGCGATGCCGCTGCCGCCGGAGCAGCAGTGGCTCTCGGCCGGCGAGGAGGCGGACGTACGGCAGCTGCCCGGCGGGCTGTCCAACACCACGCACGGCGAAGGCGTCGTACGCGGTGTCGGCTACGCGGTCGGCATCAAGAACGTCGGCTTCTCCGAGGGCTTCGACGACTACTCGACGGCCAAGGTCCGCATGGAGGTCATCGCCGGTGAGCCGGTGGCGACCGTCCACACGGCCATGGCGGAGGTCGGGCAGGGCGGTGTCACCGTCCACGCGCAGATCGCCCGCACCGAGCTCGGCGTCACCCAGGTGACCATCAGCCCGGCCGACACCCAGGTGGGCAGCGCCGGTTCGACGTCCGCGTCGCGGCAGACGTACGTCACCGGCGGCGCCGTCAAGAACTCCTGCGAGCTGGTCCGGGAGAAGGTCCTGGAACTCGGGCGCCGCAGGTTCGGCTCCTACCACCCCGCCTGGGCCACCGCCGAACTGCTCCTGGAGGGCGGCAAGGTCGTCACCGACGGCGGCGAGGTCCTCGCCGACCTGGTCGACGTACTCGAAGGGGAGGCCGTCGAGGTCGAGGCCGAGTGGCGGCACCGGCCCACCGAGGCCTTCGACCTGCGCACCGGCCAGGGCAACGGCCATGTGCAGTACTCCTTCGCCGCGCACCGCGCGGTCGTCGAGGTCGACACCGAGCTCGGGCTGGTCAAGGTCATCGAGCTGGCCTGCGCGCAGGACGTCGGCAAGGCGCTCAACCCGCTGTCCGTCATCGGCCAGATCCAGGGCGGCACGACCCAGGGACTGGGCGTGGCCGTCATGGAGGAGATCATCGTCGACCCCAAGACGGCCAAGGTCAGGAACCCCTCTTTCACGGACTACCTGATCCCCACCATCCTCGACACGCCGACCATCCCCGTCGACGTGCTCGAACTCGCCGACGACCACGCGCCGTACGGGCTGCGCGGTGTCGGCGAGGCACCCACCCTGTCGTCCACTCCGGCCGTCCTCGCGGCGATCCGGAACGCCACGGGGCTGGAGCTGAACCGCACGCCGGTACGCCCGGAGCACCTGACGGGAACCGCGTAACACCCCTGTTCGTCTCGGGCCGTCCCCCGGGTCGTGTAATCCCAACCCCCTCTGAAACTTGGGAGACGGCACCATGACCCAGCAGTCCCTGGAGCCGACCACCGTCGCCGACGACGCGGGCGAAGGCACCCGCGTCCCGGCCGGCAGGTCCTGGCTCGACCGGTACTTCCACATGTCCCGGCGAGGATCCACGCTCGCGCGTGAAGTGCGCGGCGGCGTCACCACCTTCATGGCGATGGCGTACATCCTCCTGCTCAACCCGCTGATCCTGTCCGGCAAGGACGTGGCGGGAGCCACACTGGGTCAGCAGGCCCTGATCACCGCGACCGCTTTCGCGGCGGCCCTCACCACACTGCTGATGGGCTTCTTCGGCAAGGTGCCGCTCGCGCTCGCCGCCGGACTGTCCGTCTCCGGGGTCCTCGCCTCGCAGGTCGTGCCCGTGATGACCTGGCCGCAGGCCATGGGCATGTGCGTGATGTACGGCGTCGTCATCATGCTGCTGGTCGTCACCGGCCTGCGCGAGATGATCATGAACGCCATCCCGCTGGCCCTCAAGCACGCGATCACCATGGGCATCGGCCTGTTCGTCGCCCTGATCGGCTTCTACAAGGCCGGCTTCGTCCACCGGGGCGAGGCGACCCCGGTCAGCCTCGGCCCGGCCGGTGAACTCGCGGGCTGGCCCGTGCTGTTGTTCGCGCTGACCCTGCTCGCCATCTTCATGCTCCAGGCGCGCGGCGTCCCCGGCGCGATCCTCATCGGCATCCTCGGCGGCACCGTGCTCGCCGTACTCCTCAACACGCTGGACGTCATCGACCCGAAGCAGTGGGCCGGCGGGGCGCCCGAACTGCACGGCAGCGCGGTGTCCATGCCGGACTTCTCGCTCTTCGGCCACGTCGAGTTCGGCGGCTGGGGCGAGGTCGGCGCGATGACGGTCGGCATGATCGTGTTCACGCTGGTCCTCGCCGGGTTCTTCGACGCGATGGCCACCATCATCGGCGTCGGCACCGAGGCGAAGCTCGCCGACGACAAGGGCCGGATGCCGGGCCTGTCCAAGGCGCTGTTCATCGACGGCGCGGGCGGAGCGATCGGCGGGGTGTCCGGCGCCTCCGGCCAGACCGTGTTCGTCGAGTCGGCCACCGGCGTCGGCGAGGGCGCCCGCACGGGCCTGTCCTCCGTCGTCACCGGCCTGTTCTTCGCCGCCTGTCTGTTCTTCACCCCGCTCACGGCCATCGTGCCGGGCGAGGTCGCCGCCGCCGCCCTCGTGGTGATCGGCGGGATGATGATGACGAACGCGCGGCACGTGGACTGGGCCGACCGGGCCACCGCCATCCCCGTCTTCCTCACCGTCGTGATCATGCCGTTCACCTACTCCATCACCGCGGGCGTCGCCGCCGGAGTCATCAGCTACACCGCCATCAAGGTCGCCCAGGGCAAGGCCCGGGAGATCGGGGCGTTCATGTGGGGCCTGACCGCGATCTTCTTCGTCTACTACGCCCTCAACCCCATCGAGAGCTGGCTGGGCGTGCACTAGCGCTCACGGGAAAGCCGTTCCGTACACCGCCGTCAAGGAGACCGAGACATGCTGGACATCGCCGAAGAGCTCGACCGGTGGGTCGAGCAGGGACGCGACTTCGCCGTCGCCACCGTCGTGGCCGTCGGAGGCAGCGCGCCCCGCGGGCCCGGCGCCGCCCTCGCGGTGGACGCCGACGGCACGGCCATCGGCTCGGTCTCCGGCGGCTGTGTGGAGGGCGCGGTCTACGAGCTGTGCCGACAGGCCCTGGCGGACGGCGAGCCGGTCCTGGAGCGCTTCGGCTACAGCGACGACGACGCCTTCGCCGTGGGCCTGACTTGCGGCGGCGTCATCGACATCCTGGTCACCCCGGTCCGGGCCGGCGACCGGGTCCGTACGGTGGTCGCGGCCGCGCTCGAAGCCGCCGCGCGCGGGACGGCGGCGGCGCTGGCGCGGATCGTCTCCGGCCCGGCGGACCTCGTCGGCCGGGCGATGCTGGTCCGCCCCGACGGCTCGTACGGCGGCGGCTTCGGCGCCCATCCCGAGCTGGACCGCACCCTCGCCGCGGAGGCCCGCGCCTTCCTGGACGCGGGCCGCACCGGCACGCTGGAGATCGGCGAGCGGGGATCGCGCTGCGGTTCCCCGCTCACGGTCCTCGTGGAGTCCTCCGTCCCTCCGCCCCGGATGATCGTCTTCGGCGCGATCGACTTCGCGTCGGCTCTCGTACGGGTCGGGAAGTTCCTCGGCCATCACGTGACCGTGTGCGACGCCCGCCCGGTGTTCGCCACGCGGGCCCGCTTCCCGGAGGCCGACGAGATCGCCGTCGAGTGGCCGCACCGGTACCTGGAGCGCACGGAGGTGGATGCCAGGACCGTCCTGTGCGTGCTGACGCACGACGCCAAGTTCGACGTACCGCTGCTTCGGCTGGCGCTGCGCCTGCCGGTGGCGTACGTCGGCGCGATGGGCTCGCGCCGGACCCACCTCGACCGCGCCGAGCGGCTGCGCGAAGTCGGCGTCACCGAACTGGAGTTGGCCCGCCTGCGGTCCCCGATCGGACTGGACCTGGGCGCCCGGACGCCCGAGGAGACCGCCCTGTCCATCGCCGCGGAGATCGTCGCCGCCCGGCGCGGCGGCAGCGGCGTCTCCCTCACCGGCGCCCACACCCCGATCCACCACGACGGGACGTCGCTGCCGCCGAGGCGGATCGGGTCGGTGGCCTGAGCGGACGCGCAGGCGCGGTCCGAGGTCTGCCGAGCCGTCGCGCGGCCCGCTCACGGTTGTCGCAGCAGGCCGTTCAGCGCGCGCCCGAACACATACCGGGCCGGGGGGCCGAGCAGGGGGTCGAGGAAGCGGGGGAGCGGGCGGGCCCGGAGTTCCTCGCGCCAGAGCACGCGCGACCTGCCTCCCGGACCGGGCCGTACCTCGATCTCGGCCCAGCCCGTGACGACCCGGCCGCGTTTGTCGAGACGGCACAGGCCCGGGAGGTCGTCCGTGGGAGGACGCCACACGGTGACCTCCATGCGGTCGTCGAAGGCGAGAGGGCCGATGCCCGAACGGGCCACGAAGACCGTGCCCTCGCCCGTCGGCGGAGCGGTGATCACGGTGACGCTGGTCAGGGGCACCACCGTGCCGTGGCGGGGCCACTGCGTGAGGCGGCGCCACGCCTCGTCGAGGGGGAGCGGTGCCGTGCGTTCGAGCAGGAAGGTGACCACAGAACGATCGTAGGGAATCCGGCCTGCTCAGCGGCTTCTTCGTATACGGCTCACACACTTGGCCCAGGCGGGTGTGGGCGGGTGTGCGTACCACCGCTCAGCACGGTTACCCGATCCGGGACACCAGTGCAGGCGAGAGTGAGGAGAGCCCCGTGAGTGGATCCGCACCGCGTCGGGCGGCGGCCACCGGCAGCACCGGATCCGTGCCCTACGCCGTCGTCGTCCCGACCCTCGTGCGCGACACCCTCGCCGACTGTCTCGCGGCGCTCGCGGCGGCCACCGGACCGGCCCCGCAGGAGATCGTCCTCGTCGACGACCGGCCCGATGCCGACCTCGGCCCGCTGGAGCACCCGCTGAGCGTCCTCGGGGAGCTGCGCGACCGCACGACGGTGGTCCCGGGCGGCGGACACGGGCCGGCCGCCGCCCGCAACACCGGCCTGCGCGCGGCCGCCTCGCCCTGGGTGGTCTTCCTCGACGACGACGTCCAGGTCGGCCCGCACTGGTGCGAGCAGGTGGTGCGGGACCTGGCCGACGCGGGCCCGGACACCGCGGGCGTCCAGGGCGTCATCGCCGTACCGCTGCCCGGGGAGCGCCGTCTCACCGACTGGGAGCGGGAGACGGCGGGCCGGGCGCGGGCCCGGTGGACCACCGCCGACATGGCCTACCGCACGGAGGTCCTGAAGCGGGTCGGCGGTTTCGACGAACGCTTCCGGCGGGCCTGGCGCGAGGACACCGACCTCGCCCTGCGGGTCCTCGACGCCGGCTGGCGCATCCAGCAGGGACGACGCACCACCCGTCACGCCGTGCGCCCCGCCGGCCGCTGGGTGTCGCTGCGCGTCCAGCGCGGCACCGCCGACGACGCCCTCATGCGCCATCTGCACGGCCCCGGCTGGTGGGAGAAGGCGGTGGCGCCGCGCGGCCGGCTGCGCGCCCACCTCACGACGACGGCCGCGGGTGCCGCCGCGTGCGCCCTGGCGGTCGCGGGAGCACGGCGGGCCGCCACGGCCGCCGCCCTCGGCTGGGCCGCCGCCACCGCAGAACTCGCCCGGGAGCGCATCACCGCCGGCCCCCGCACCCGGTACGAGGTGACCACCATGCTCGCCACCAGCGTGCTCATCCCGCCCACGGCGACCTGGCACTGGCTGAGCGGACGATGGCGGCACCGCCACACCCCCGCCTGGCGGGAGGTGGCCGTATGAGCCGGGTGAAGACGGTGCTGTTCGACCGTGACGGGACGCTCGTCGAGAACGTCCCCGACAACGCCGACCCCGACCGGGTCCGCCCCGTCGCCGGTGCCCGCGAGGCGCTCGGGATGCTGCGGCTGCACGGGGTCCGCACCGGGTTCGTCACCAGCCAGCCCGGCATCGCGCGCGGACTGCTCACGGACGCCGACGTCCGGCACGTCGACCGCCGGGTCGACGAACTCCTCGGCCCCTTCGACGTGCGGGGCGTCTGTCCGCACGGCCCCGAGGACGGCTGCCACTGCCGCCCGCCCGAACCCGGCCTGATCCTCTGGGCGGTCGGACGCGTCTGCACGGCCCCGTCGGACTGCGTGGTCGTCGGCCCCCTCGGTGCGGACGTCGAGGCCGCGCACCGGGCGGGCGCCCACGGGATCCTCGTACCGACACCCGAGACCCCGGCGGAGGAGACGGCCCGCGCGGACCATGTGGCGCCGGACCTCCTCACCGCCGTGCGCGCGGTGCTGAAGGGGCCGCCGCGAGGACACGTCCTGGCCGACGAGCGGCCGATCGAGACGGCCTACGACACCGGCCCCGGCGGCACCGGCGCCCGCCGTCACTCGGCGTAGAACGTGGCGTCCGCCCGGTCCGTGGCCGTACCCGGGCTCTGCACGTACAGCAGGTACTCCCAGTGCCGGAGGTACCGGCCGGGGTAGTTGGACGCCTCGTAGGAGACACCCGCGGAGTCCGACAGTCCGGCGCGCCGGAAGAAGCTCGCGTCGGCGGCGAACCGCGCCGTGCCGTCGTTCCTCACCACCCGCACCTCGAAGTTGTCGTGCCGCAGGTAGTAGCCGGGGAAGTTGGCGGACTCCAGGGACACCGTGCCGTTGCCGGACAGGCCGGGGACGGTCCGGAACTGCGAGTCGGCGAGCGGGGAGACGTTCGCGTCGATGCGGGCGCGGTACTCCCAGTGCCGCACGAAGCGGGTGGGGAAGTTGTACGACGACAGCCGCTGCGGGGTGACGCCGTCGGCCACCGGGATACCGAAGTCGGGGGTGCCGTCGGCCTTCCAATACAGCTTCTGGACGCGGGTGCGGCGGTTCGGGTCGTTGAGCGGGTCGCCGCTGATGTCCTTGTAGTTGCGGTCGTGGTAGACGAGGACGTCGCTCTTGCCGTCCTCGGAGACGGTGAAGGAGTTGTGGCCCGGGCCGTACTGGCCGGTGGCCGCGTTGCTGGTGAAGACGGGAGTCGAACTCTTCGTCCAGTTGGCGGTGTTGAGCAGGTCCGCGCTCGCGGAGGCGGACAGCAGGCCGAGGCAGTAGTTGCTGTCGGTGGCGCTGGCCGAGTACGACATGAAGACCTTGCCGCCGCGCTGGATCACCGCCGGGCCCTCGTTGACCTTGTACCCGACGGTCTCCCAGGAGTAGGTGGGCCGTGACAGCATCACCGGAGTCCCGGTGATCGTCCAGGGGTTGGCCATCTTCGCGAGGTAGATGTCCGTGTTGTTGTTCACCGACGGGTCGCGCTGCGCCCAGGACAGATAGCGGACCCCGTTGACCACGAAGGTCGTCGCGTCCAGGGAGAAGCTCTCCCACTGCGTCCTGATCTGGCCCTTCTCGGTCCAGGCCGCGGTCAGCGGGTTGGCGCCGGTGCCCTCCAGGACGTACATCCGGATCGCCCACACGTCGTTGGTGGCGCCGGCGGCGAAGTACACGTACCACTTGCCGTCGATGAAGTGGATCTCCGGCGCCCAGATGTGCGCGCCCATCACCCCGCTCGCGTGCTTGGTCCAGATCGTCGTCTCCGGGGCCGTCGACAGGCCCTGGATGGTCGTGGCCCGGCGCAGCACGATCCGGTCGTACTCGGGGACGGTCGCGGTGAAGTAGTAGTAGCCGTCGGTGTGTTTGAAGATGTGCGGGTCGGCCCGCTTCTCCGCGATCGGGTTGGTGTACGTCACCGCCGGGGAGGCGGGCACGGCGGCCTGGGCGGCGGGCCCCGGGCCGACCAGACAGGCGGCGAGCGCGACCAGCGCGGCCAGGAGCAGGCGAACTGCGGTGCGTCTCAAGGGAGTTCTCCAGATCGGACGGGGAGTCATCGGAGGGGGAGCGACCGGGCGGTCGGTAGAGGGGAGTGATCAGGCGGTCGGTAGTGGGGATGATCAGGTCGTGGGGACGAGCCGCCACTGCTGGCAGGTGTTGTTCAGCCAGGTCCACTGCCGTACGTCGGTCCCGTCGGCCGTACCGCAGTTGGCGACGTCCGCGACCTTGCCGCTGTTCTCGTTCACGATCCGGACGTGGTCACCGGTGGCCGTGTGCACCAGCCGATAGCGCTGGCACTTGTTGTTCAGCCAGGACCACTGGCGCAGATCGGCCCCGTCGGCGCTGGAGCAGTCGGCCCCGTCCAGCACACCGCCGGTGGCCACGTTGACCAGGCGGCTGGTGTCGTCGCCGAGGTCCTCGACCTTCCACTTCTGGTTGGCGCCGCCGGTGCAACTCCACTGGAAGACGTTCGTGCCGTTCGCGGTGTTGCCGCCCGCCACGTCCAGACACTTGCCGCTGTTGCGGTTGACCAGGGTGTACGCCGTCGGCGTGGCCGCCGTCTCGCCGGACGGGCCGGGGAGCGTCGTCCCGAGCGCGACCGGGGTGCCGAAGTTCGGGGTGCCGTCGGCGTTCCAGGTGAACTCCTGGGCGCGGGTGGTGCGTCCGTTGCCGCAGCCGCCGTTCGCCGCGGAGTTGGCGTGGTAGACGATCCAGTTCTCGGTGCCGTCCGGCGAGGTGAAGAAGCCGTTGTGGCCGGGGCCGTAGACGCCGCTCGCGTCGCTGCGCTGGAAGACGGGGGTCTGCTTCTTCGTCCAGGAGGCGGGGTTGAGCGGGTCGGAGCCGGTCAGCTCCAGCTGGCCGAGCTTGTAGTCGGCGGTCTGGCAGGAGCTGGCGGAGTACGTCAGGAAGGTGCGGCCGTCGTGGTAGAGCGGCTCGGGGCCTTCGGTGACGGGGCTGCCGGACCGCTCCCAGTCCAGGGTCGGGCTGGAGATGACCGTGAAGGTGCTGCTCGCCAGGGTGTACGGATTGCTCAGCGGCGCGATGACCAGGCTCTGGGTGCTGCCGTTGACGAACCCGCTGCCGAGCAGATACAGCCTGCCGTTCGCCTGGAGCACGCTCGCGTCGATCAGCCAGCCACCCGGGGTGAGGTTGGACCCGGTCAGCGAACCCTTGTAGGTGTACGGTCCCATGGGGTCGGTGCCCGCGCTCTCCAGCACATGCGTGCGCTGCGAGTCGCAGCAGGCCACACCGCTCTGCCCGGCCGAGTAGTACACGTACCAGTGGCCGTTGAACAGGTGCATCTCCGGCGCCCAGATGTTGGTGTTGCGCGTCGGGGTGGTGTCCGCATACACCTGCACGCCGGCCGCGGTGGCGAGGCCCGCCAGGGTCGGGGACTTGCGGATGCCGAGGATCCCGGTGAACGTCGTGGTGATCAGGTAGTAGTTGCCGTCGTGGTACTGGAGCCACGGATCGGCGCCCTTGAACGACTTCACCGGGTTGGTGAACGGACGGCCGTCGGCGGCGACGGCGGGCTGGGTCGTCGCCGACACCAGGGCGATGAGTACGGTGATGAGACCGACGAGTAGCCGACGCATGGGCGACCGTCCTGTTCGTGATATCGAACGCGGTTCGTGAATTCGGTCAGAAGATAAGCGGAGGGCATGCCCCCGTCAACGGTTCCGTCACGCGCGCTTCACACGGGCGATGCTCAGCGTGTTCGCGGTGACGATCGCGCCGATGCCCGCCCACTCCGTCCAGCCGAGGTCCTGGCCGAGGCCGAGCCGCCCCACGACGGCGGCGAGGACCGGGTTGACGCTCATGAACAGGCCGAAGGCCTGGGCCGGTACATGGCGCAGGGTGAACAGGTCGGCCAGGTACGGCACCGCGGAGGACAGCACCCCGGCCGTCACCGCGTATACGACGGCCACCGCGCTCGGCGGCTCGCGCAACACGAGTACCGCGCCGACCGGCAGGAACATCACCGCGGAGAACGCGGCGGCCGCGGCGGAGCCCTGGGCCCCGGGCACCCGCCGGCCGACCGTGCGGTTGAGCAGGATGTACGACGCCCAGCAGGCGGCGGCGAGCAGACCCAGGCCCATCCCGAGATAGTCGGCCGAGGGGCGCGGCCGCAGCAGCGTGACGACACCCGCGGCGGCGATCAGCGCGCAGCACAGGTCCACGCGGCGGCGCGTCGCGGCGAGGGCGACGGTGAGCGGGCCTAGGAACTCCAGGGTCACCGCGAGCCCGAGGCCCACGCGGTCGACGGCGCTGTACAGGGAGAGGTTCATCGCCCCGAACACCAGGCCGAGCAGCAGGACCGGCCACCACTGCCGCCGTGTGAAGGACCGCAGTCGGGGCCGTCCCACCGCCAACAGGGCGAGTGCGGCCACGTATTGACGGACCGCCACGACTCCCACCGGGCCGAGGACGGGAAAGGCCAGAGATCCGATCGCGGCCCCCGTCTGGTTGGACAGACCGCTGGCGACCATGGTGACGACACCGGCGAGACGCCCACGGACGGGTGCCGTCGCGTCGACGGCGGCCAGGGCGTCGGCCGCGGAGGGCGAGCCGGCTTCGGGGGAGGGCGACGCGGGAGTGGAGGAGGGTGAGCCGGCTGCGGGGGAGGGCGAGGCGGACATACGCCGATCGTGCGGCCCGTCCCTCGCATACGCACAATGCGTACACCGGTCCATCCATACGCTGTACGCATGCATGATGTGGAGCTCAGACAGCTGCGCTGCCTCGTCGCGATCGTCGACGAGGGCACCTTCACCGACGCGGCCATCGCGCTCGGCGTCTCCCAGGCGGCCGTGTCCCGCACCCTGGCCTCGCTCGAACGGGCCCTCGGCGTACGGCTGTTGCGCCGCACCTCACGGGAGGTGACGCCGACCGCGACCGGGCAGCGGGTGCTGGCGCAGGCCCGGCGGGTGCTCGGCGAGGTGGACGACCTGGTCCGGGAGGCCACCTCGGGCCACACCCGGCTGCGGATCGGCTACGCCTGGTCCGCGCTCGGCCGGCACACCTCCGCGTTCCAGCGCCGCTGGGCCCAGACACATCCCGGCACCGATCTGCACCTGGCCCGGACCAACTCCGCCACCGCCGGTCTCGCGGAGGGCGGCTGCGATCTCGCCGTGGTGCGCAGGCCGTTGGACGACCGCCGGTTCGACTCCGTCATCGTCGGCCTGGAACGGCGGTTGTGCGCCCTGGCCGCCGACGACCCCCTGGCCCGGCGCCGTTCGGTGCGGCTCGCCGACCTAGCCGGCCGCACCCTCCTGATCGACCGCCGGACCGGCACCACGACCCCCGAGCTGTGGCCGGCGGACGCCCGCCCGCGGACCGAGGAGACACATGACGTGGACGACTGGCTCACCCTGATCTCCACGGGCCGGTGCGTCGGCGTGACCGCGGAGTCGACCGCCGACCAGTACCCGCGCCGCGGCATCGTCTACCGTCCGGTGCGCGACGCCGAGCCGATCGCCGTGCGCCTGGCCTGGTGGCGCGACGAGGCACACCCCGCCACCCAGGCCGTCGTGGAACTGCTCACGGCCCTCTACCGCACCGGCTGAACGGCCGTCGCCGGCAGCACGTGGTCGCCGACCTTGTCGGTGCTCAGGCACAGCGAGCAGATGACCGCGTCGTGCGTGCGGCAGGCGGCCAGGTCGGGGCGCTCGTAGGGCTGGCGGCAGACATGGCAGTCGTACGTCGTCGCGCTGGGGTTGCCGTCGGCGTCCAGGAGCGGCTCGTCGATGCCGTCGTCGGTGCGGCGCAGGTAGTACCTGCCCTTGGTGACGATCGCCATCAACGGGGTGAGGACGAAGGCGATGACGGCCGCGGCGACGGGGGAGTACGGCTGGAGGGTGTCGCCGAGGGCGTGGAAGTACATCGCGATGGACAGCCCGGAGGCGGCGACGAAGGCGACGACACCGACCGGGTTGACGGCGTGCAGCATGCCCCGGCGGAACTCCGGCTGGAGCGGGGAGATCTTCAGCAGGTACTTGTTGACGCCGATGTCGGTGGCGACGGTCACGACCCAGGCGATGGCGCAGTTCGAGTAGAAGCCCAGGATGCTGTTGAGGAAGCTGAACATGTCTGCCTCCATCAGGATGAGCGCGAAGCCCAGGTTGACCAGGACGAAGACCATCCGGCCCGGGTAGCGCCGGGTGACGCGGGTGAAGGAGTTGGTCCACGCCAGCGAACCGGAGTACGCGTTGGTCACGTTGATCTTGATCTGGCTGATCACGACGAGCACCACGGCCAGCGGGACCACCAGCCAGGACGGCATCATCGCGTCGAAGGCGCCGCGGAACTGCTGGATCGGCTCGGGCGCCGCCGTCGGACCGACCTTGGCCAGGATGTAGACGGCGAGGAAGACCCCGATGGCCTGCTTGAGCGCGCCCAGGACCACCCACCCGGGACCGGCCATGATCACCGCGGTCCACCAACCGCGCTTGTTCGCCTCGGTCTTGGGCGGCATGAAGCGCAGGTAGTCGATCTGTTCGCCGATCTGGGCGATCAGGGACAGGCAGACACCGGCACCCAGCAGCACGGAGGCGGTGTTGACGCCGCCCTCGCCGTCGGTGCCCGCGTAGGACAGGAAGCGGTCGACCGTGCCGGGGTCGGTGGCGATCAGGTAGACCAGCGGGGCGACCATCAGGACGAGCCAGACCGGGGTGGTCCACACCTGGAGCTTGCTGAGCGCCTTCATGCCGTAGATCACCAGCGGGATCACCATCAGCGTGGAGACCAGATACCCCAGCCACAGCGGCAGCCCGAGGCCCAGCTTGAGGCCCTGGGCCATGATCGAGCCTTCGAGGGCGAAGAAGATGAAGGTGAAGCTGGCGAAGATGACGCTGGTGAGGATGGAGCCGTAGTAGCCGAAGCCGGAGCCGCGGGTGATCAGATCCAGGTCGATGTTGTACCGGGCGCCGTAGTACGCCAGCGGGAAGCCGGTGACGAAGATGACCACCGCGGCGACGGCGATCGCCACGAGCGCGTTGCCGGTGCCGTGGGCCAGGCCGATGCCCGCGCCGATGGAGAAGTCGGCCATGTAGGCGATGCCGCCGAGCGCGGTCGTCGCCACGACCATGGGTGTCCAGCGCCGGTAGCTGCGGGGAGCGAAGCGGAGGGTGTAGTCCTCCAGCGTCTCCCGCACCGCCTGGTCGGTCTGCCGCGGAGGGACCGCGCCGGGCTGCGCCTCGGCCGCGTCCGACTGTGTATACAACCCAGAATCCATGGGGGGACACGTTAGAAACCGCTTGTTACCCCGGGCGGCATCACCGATGAACGGCACGTTTCCGCACCTGAGGGCGGTAAGGGCGGTGTGGGAGAGACGACGGCAGGATTGGCCAGAACTCCACGGTGTGTGAAGGGTGTGTGGAGCGAACGCGCCTGCGCGCACCGGAGGTTCACCTACGTTGGTGCCTGATCATCGACGCCAACCCGCAGGAGGACCTGCCGTGTCGGACCCCACCGCCGCCGCCCGGGCGGACGCCCGCATCGACACCTCCAAGCCGCACTCGGCCCGTTTCTGGAACTACTTCGTGGGCGGCAAGGACCACTACGAGGTCGACCAGCGGATCGGGGACGAGATCAAGGAGATCTTCCCCGGCCTCGTCGACGTGGCGCTCACCAGCCGCCACTTCCTGGGCCGCGCCGTCCGCCACCTCGCGGGCGAGCAGGGCATACGGCAGTTCCTGGACGTCGGCACCGGACTGCCCACCGCGGACAACACCCACGAGGTGGCCCAGCGCGTGGCACCGGACGCCCGCATCGTCTACGTCGACAACGACCCCGTCGTACTGGCCCACGCGCACGCCCTGCTCACCAGCACCCGCGAGGGCAGGACCGCCTACCTGGACGCCGACCTCTACGAACCCGAGGCCGTCCTGGAGGCCGCCGCGGGCACCCTGGACCTGTCCCGGCCGGTCGCCCTGATGATCCTCAACACCCTCGGCCACGTGGCCGACCACGGCCGGGCCCGTGACCTCGTCGCCCGGCTGATGGCCGGACTGCCCTCGGGCAGCTACCTGGTGATCAGCGACAGCACCGCCACCAGCGAGGGCATGATCGCCGCGTCGGAGGCGTACAACAAGAGCGGCGCCGTCCCGTACCACGTGCGCAGCGTCGCGGAGATCGCCGCCTTCTTCGACGGCCTCGACGTGCTGGAGCCCGGCATCGTCCGGGTCCCCGAGTGGCGGCCCGACTCCGAGACGGCCGCCCCCGCCGGGGTCGACGCCTACTGCGGGGTGGGGCGCAAGCACTGACGCCGGGCGGCTCGGGAGGGTGAGCGGGGGCGACGAGCCCGACCCGTGGGCGAGGGCGACGGCCGCCCGGATCACGCGGCCCGTTCGGTCTCCGCGTCCGTGGTGTGGGCGCGACGGGCGGGCAGCGCGACGGCCGCCGTGAGCGCGGGCCGGGCGGCCGTCGGGGCCGCCGTACGGCTCTGGCGGAACCACGTCACGAGCACCAGTGGGTACACGAGGTAGCCGAAACGCGTGGCCGGCATCAGGCACATGGCGAGTCCCAGCCCGAGGGCCAGCCGGTCGGCCGCGGCGAGAACCGTACGGGGCGGGCGCACCAGCAGCCAGGTACCCACCGCCAGGGCGCTCACCGCCAGGGCCGCGACGGCGAGGACGTGTCCGCCGGGGACGTAGGTGGCGAGCAGGTAGCCGGGCAGGGGACTGGTCGCCGGGGAGCCGGTCCCGGCCGCGCCGAGCGGGAAGAGCACCACGTGCTCGACGAAGGCGTGCGGATCGGCCAGCGCGCTCGGCACCACCGCGACCGCCGCCACCAGCAGGGCCGTGGCGGCGGCCCGCAGCGCGGTACGGCGGCCCGCCGTCACCAGGAGCAGCACGAGCGCCACCGGCAGCAGCGGCCAGGCGGTCCACTTCAGCGCCGCCGCGGCGCCCAACGCCGCCCCGGCCGCCGTACCGGACCCGCGCCGGCCCGCGAGCGCCAGCGCCAGGCACATCAGCCCGATCACCGGCAGGTCCACCCCGCCCACCGCGACCGGCAGCGCCACCGCCGGGAACCCGGCGAGCAGCAGCGCGGCCCGGGCCGGCGGCAGGGAGCCCGCGGTGCGTGGCGCGGCCGGGGGACTGGCCGGGGCGTGCCCGCCGTCGCCGGCGTACCGGGCGGCGAGAGCCATGGACCCGAGGAACACCGCGGCGAACCACAGCCGGGCGTCCGCGAGCGGGGTGTCGCCCAGCAGCGCGTGCGGAAGGCCGAACACCGCCATGCCGGGCAGGTAGGGGTTGAAGTCGCCGACGTCGACCGGATGCGGTGCGTAGGGGCTGCCGGTGTTCAGCAGCAGCCGCGCCGAGTGCTCGACGACACCGACCTCCGGCTGGGCCGTACCCAGGACCATCAGCACCGCCAGCGGCACCACGACGGACCCGGCCGCCGCGGCGAGCGCGGCCCCCCTGCCCCAGGCGGCCGACGAGCGCCCGGCCAGCACCGCCGCCGTGGCGTAACCGGCCGCCGCGCACAGGCCCCACACCCGGTGCGCGGACAGCGTGGTGACCGCGGCGAGCACGAGCGCGAACACCACGCATCCCAGCCAGTACGGGCCGTCCCTGCGCGTCCCGGAGAAGCGCGCTCCTGACGGCCGGGCGGCCGTGCCGGTGGGGATGGAGACAAGGTTGAGGGCGGGTGACGGCTCTGACACGGGGAGCTCCGATGGCGGAAGTGGCGAAAGCTGCGGAAGCGGCAGATGGCGAGGGAAGCGGGCCGGACCTCAATCTCCCGCCCCGGCACACCCGGCCACTTCGGCCGAACGGCCGGTGTTCGCGGCCCTCGGCCTCGCCGCGCCCCCGTTTCCTCGGCCGAACGAGTGAGGCCGAGCGGCTACCGTCACGGGTGCGGGGCGGGAGGGCGCATTCGCTCCCCGTCCGCACCCGCCGCACCCGCACACCTCGCGCACCCGAAGGACTCCCCCCGTGCTCGTCGCCCGTTCCGTCCTCCTGTTCGTCCTCGCCGCGCTGTTCGAGATCGGGGGCGCCTGGCTGGTCTGGCAGGGCGTCCGTGAGCACCGGGGCTGGGTCTGGATCGGCGCCGGTGTCATCGCCCTGGGCCTGTACGGCTTCGTCGCCACCCTCCAGCCGGACGCCGACTTCGGCCGGATCCTCGCCGCGTACGGCGGGATCTTCGTCGCCGGGTCGATCGCCTGGGGCATGGTCGCCGACGGCTACCGCCCCGACCGCTTCGACGTGACGGGCGCGCTGATCTGCCTCGCGGGCATGGCCGTGATCATGTACGCCCCGCGCGGACACTGACCTCGACGACGGGAACGCGACGACGGGACCTCGATGACGTGACCGAGGCCGAGGCCCGTGACGGCAGGGCCGAGGCCGAGGTGTGACGGTCCTGTCCGCTCCGGCCGCCCACCCCGCACTACCGTGGAGACATGACGGCTCCGCTGGACGTGCTCGTGGTGGGCGCGGGACCGACCGGACTCGCGCTCGGCGCACAGCTGGGTGCGCACGGGGCCCGCTTCCGGATCGTGGACCGCTGTCTCGACCGGGTACGGGAGTCCAGGGCGCTGGCCGTCCAGCCCCGCACGCTGGAGGCGCTGGCCGGGTTCGGGATCACGGAGGAACTGGTCGCGCGGGGCAACCCGACGGCCCGGCTGTGCCTGCATCTGCCGCGCAGGGTGGTGCGGCTGCCGTTGTTCGACATCGGCTGCGACGACACGCCGTACCCCTTCCTGCTGTTCCTCTCGCAGGCCGAGACCGAGCGCGTCCTGGGCGCCTGGCTGGCCGCGCGGGACGTCGAGGTCGAGCGGGGCACGGAGCTGGTGCGGGCGGAGCGGGAGGGCGGCCTCGTCGTCTGCCGGCTGCGGCGGGACGGGGCGGAGGAGACCATGCGCGCCCGGTACGTCGTCGGCTGCGACGGCGCCCACAGCACCGTACGGACCCAGGCGGGCATCGGCTTCGAGGGGTACGCCTATCCGCAGACCTTCCTGCTGGCCGACCTGGAGGTCGACGGGCTGGAACCGGGCTCCGCGCACACCTATCTGACCGGCGCCGGGATGCTGTTCTTCTTCCCGCTCGGGGAACCGGCCACCTGGCGGATGCTCGCGATGCGCCCGCCCGGCACGCCCGTCGACGCCGAGGTGACGACGGAGCTCCTCCAGGGGATCGTCGACCACTGGACGTCGGACGGCCTGGTGCTGCGCGACCCGGTGTGGGCGACCGCGTTCCGCCTCCACAACC
Source organism: Streptomyces lincolnensis (assembly GCF_001685355.1). GTDB lineage: Bacteria > Actinomycetota > Actinomycetes > Streptomycetales > Streptomycetaceae > Streptomyces > Streptomyces lincolnensis. The sequence continues at coordinate 8,043,418 of NZ_CP016438.1, forward strand.
GAGGCGCCGCCCGTTATCGCTCGGGCCCCTTCTTCCTGGCCGGCGACGCGGCGCACATCCACAGCCCGGCCGGCGCCCAGGGCATGAACACCGGCATCCAGGACGCCCTGAACCTGGGCTGGAAACTCGCCCAGGTCTGCCACGGCAGAGCGCCGGAACGGCTGCTGGCGACGTACGAGAGCGAGCGCGCCCCCGTCGGCCGCAGCGTCCGCGGCCTCACCGACCGGGCCTTCACCGTCGCCACGGGCCACCACCCGCTCCTACGGCTGGCCCGCACCCGACTCGCCCCGCACCTGGCCCCGTTGGTGCTCCGGTCGACCGTCCTGCGCACGCGGATCTTCCGTACCGTCTCGGAACTCGGCATCCACTACCGGCGCAGCCCGCTCTCCCTGGCCGGAACCCGCCCGCCGGCGCACGGCCCGCGGGCCGGGGACCGGCTGCCCGACGTGCCGCGCGGCCTCCAGGCACGGACCTCCGCCCCCGGCTGGCACCTGCTCCTCACCGGCCCGCCCCACCTGTGGTCCGACGAACGCCTCGCCCCGCTCCTGCGCGGCCGGGAGGACCTCGTCACCGTCCACCGCCTGGCCGCGGAGTCCCCCTGGCCGGACGTCGCCCAGGGCCTCGTACGCCCGGACGGCCACCTCGGCCATGTGGCCCGGGGCGCGCACCTGGCCGGCCTGCGTGCTTATGCCGACCAGTGGCTTCCCGTCTGACGATCACAGGGCGCGGGCTCCTCGGCATCACCGAGGTTTGGATCATCGGGGTGTGGACCATCGGGGTGTGGGCCGAAACGGCGCCACCGTGGTCCTGCCGGGCAGTCACCACCGGGGCGACGAGCGGCAGTCGGCCGACGACGACACCCGGGTGCGGGCCGTCACGCCGCCCGGCTCCTGCGTCTTCTTCGTCGGCACCCTGGGGCATGGGGCGGCGCCAACGCCTGTGCCGACCCCCGTCTGGCCGTCACGGCCCAGTACTGCGAGCCCTGGCTCCGAACGCAGGAGGTGTTCAGCCTGTCCACCACCCGCGACACGGTCCGTGCGGTGTCCGAGGACATCCGCCGGATGCTCGGCTACAGCATCCATCCGCCCTTCCTCGGCATGGTCGAGGGCATGCACCCCAAGCGCCTGCTCGACCCCTCCTCCTGAAGGCCGCGGCGGGCGCCGCCCGTACACGGAATCGGTGTCGGCCCTCCACGCCCCGACCACGTTCGTCTGCTCGCATGGCCGGAAGGCCGGAAGGCCGGATGCGGACACGGAGACAGGAGGCACACCGGCGATGGAACGCCCTCAGGACCACAGCAGCACGGCGGCACCCGTGGCATCGGAGGCATCGGCGGCACCGGCTGTCCCGACGACGGGCCGGGCCGTCCGCCGGAGAGGACGCGCGGGCCGACCGGACGGCGAAGCGGGCCGTCACCGTCTTCCCGCTGCTCGTGCTGGCGGCCGGTGGTCTCGGCCTGGCCCTGCCGTCCTGGTTCGAGGGCGGCAAGCCCGCCATTCCCTATCTGCTCGGCCTGGTCATGTTCTGCATGGGACTGACGATGACCTCGCAGGACTTCCACACCGTCGCCAGGCGGCCGTGGGTGGTCGCGCTCGGCCTGGTCGCCCACTACGTGATCATGCCGGGCCTGGGCTGGGCGATCGCCCACGGGCTGGACCTGGCACCCGAGTTGGCCGTGGGAGTGATCCTCGTCGGATGCGCCCCCAGCGGCACGGCGTCCAATGTGGTGACCTTCCTGGCCAGGGGAGACGTCGCGCTGTCGATGTCCGTGGCGACGGTCTCCACCCTGCTCGCCCCGCTCCTGACGCCCTATCTCGTCCTGCTGCTGGCCGGGCATCTGCTCGACGTCGAGGCCGGACCGATGGTCGTCGACATCCTCAAGACCGTGCTGGTCCCGGCCGTCGCGGGCCTGCTGGTACGACGTGTCGCGGGCGCCCTGGTCCGACGGTGCCTGCCCGCGCTGCCCTGGTTGTCCGCCGCCACCGTCGGGGTGATCGTCCTGATCGTGGTGGCCGCGAGTGCCTCCGCGCTCAAGGACGCGGCCGTCGTCGTCCTGCTCGCCGTGGTGCTGCACAACGGCCTCGGCCTCGCCCTCGGTTACGGAGCGGGCCGGCTCGCCCGGCTGGAACCCGCCGCCAGCCGGGCCATGGCCTTCGAGGTCGGCATGCAGAACTCCGGGCTCGCCGCCTCTCTCGCCGCGACCTACTTCGCCCCGCTGACCGCGCTCCCGGCCGCCGTGTTCTCGGTCTGGCACAACGTCTCCGGTGCGCTGGTCGCGGCGTGGATGAACCGCCGTTCGCCGAAGAAGACCTCGACGTGAACACCCTGGAAGGCGGGCCGGGCGGTCGCTGCCCAGGTCAGCAGCAGGAGCAGTCGTGCGCTTTCCGGTCCGTGGCCTCTGAGACCTCCGTGCCCCCTGCGGCCTCCGTGGTCACCGCGGCAACCGGCACGGCACAGCAGCCGTCGCCCCGCCACGCGTCCCGGCCCTCCTTGACCGCCACGGCGGCGATCACCAGGGCGGCGATCGGGTCGGCCCAGCTCCAGCCGAACAGGGAGTTGGCCAGCAGGCCGACGAGCAGGACGGCCGACAGGTAGGTGCACAGCAGGGTCTGCTTGGAGTCGGCGACGGCCGAGGCGGAACCCAGTTCGCGCCCGGCACGGCGCTGGGCGGCGGACAGGAACGGCATGACCGCCAGCGAGAGCGCGGCCAGCACGATGCCGACCGTGGAGTGCCGGGCCTCCCCGGCGCCGCCGAGGGCGCGGACGGCGTCGACGGTGACGTAGGCGGCCAGCGCGAAGAAGGAGACCGCGATGATCCGCAGCGCGGTCCTCTCCCGTGCCTCCCGCACGGCGTGCTCGCGCGCCGAGAACTGCCAGGCGACCGCGGCCGCCGAGGAGACCTCGACGACCGAGTCCAGACCGAAGCCGATCAGGGCGGTGGAGGAGGCGATCGTCCCCGCGGTGATCGCGACGATCGCCTCGATGACGTTGTAGGCGATGGTGGCGGCGACCAACAGACGTATGCGCCGGGCCAGTTGGGACTGGCGGTCGGGTGCGGTACCGAGGGATGTCACCGTCATCAGCAGCAGCCCTTCTCGTCCGCGTCCGCGCAGGTGCGGTCGGCCTCGACGGCGAGGACGGCGCCGCGCAGGTCGTCCAGGGCGTGTCCGAGGCGGCCGTCGGCCAGTTCGTACCGCACCCGGCGGCCCTCGGGAACGGCGACGACGATCCCGCAGTCCCGCAGACACGCGAGGTGGTTGGAGAGCCGGGTGCGGGAGATCTCCAACTTGTCGGCGAGGTCGGCCGGATGGGCCGGGGCATCCCGCAGCGCGAGCAGGATGCGGCAGCGGATCGGGTCGGCGAGCGCGCGGCCGAAGCGGGCCAGGGCGTCGATGTCGGAGGCGATGGACAGCACACCGCGACGATACACAGAATCTTGAATTCAGGAAACCCTGAACCATTCTCCGCCATCCCGAACCATCCACTGTCCGGACCCGGTCCCCTCCCCGCCACGCCGTTGGTTACGATCTGCCGCGATGAACAACCGGCGCCAGGGACCGCGGGGCGGGGCGGGGAACACGGCCCCCTTCGTCGTGCTGCGCTGCGCCGCCCTGCTCGCCGCACTGATGTGGGTGCTGCCGATCTGCACCCACACCTCTGCCGAGACCTCCGCCGAGCCCTCCCCGCCGGTGGCCGCCTCGGTCTCCGCCGGCGGGACGACCGCCGGACCGCCCGTCCTCATCGGCGCCGTCGCGACCGTCGAGGCCGACCGCACCTGCCCGAGCAATCAGCACGGACCCGGCGACGCGCACGGCCGCTCCACGACCTGGGCCGCCGCGAACACCGCCTCGCCCCTGCCCGCGCCCTGCCCCCGAGCCGTGGACGTCTCCGCCGCCGGCCCGCCCGGCACGTCGGCCGCCCGAGGCGCACCGCCCGATCTCGCCCACACCCCCGGCATCCACCAACTCCAGGTCCAGCGGATCTAGGAGCGGCACCGCACGGCCACGTGCCCGCACGCACCACCGTGCCCGCCGCCCCCGTCCCGCCGCCGCACACGCGAGCGCGCCGGACACCCTCACCCGAACCGCACCACCGCGCTCTCACCTGTGCGGTGGGGACAAGGACATGCCATGGGATCGTCCCGAATCAAAGCCCAGCGCGCCGAACGCCGCGCCAAGGTGGAAGAAATGCGCCGCGCCCAGGAGGCACGCGACCGCCGCAACCGCATGATCACCTGGATCTCCAGCGGGGTCATCGTCGCCGGTGTGATCGGCGGCGGCTGGTACCTCGTGGACCGCAGCCAGGATCAGAACGCGGCCGAGGAACGCGCGGCCGCCGCCCCGATCAAGGGCGAGCGCACCTTCAAGGACCTCAGCCAGAACCACGTCACCAAGCCGGTCGACTACAAGATGTCCCCGGCGGTCGGCGGGGACCACGACCAGGTCTGGATGAACTGCAACGGCGACGTCTACGACCGGGAGATAGCCGAGATGAACGCCGTCCACTCCCTCGAACACGGCGCCGTCTGGATCACCTACAACGACAAGGCCGCCGACACCGACGTCAGCGCCCTCAAGGACAAGGTCCAGGGGACGCCGTACACCCTCATGAGCCCCTACGCCGACCAGTCCTCCCCGATCACCCTCTCCGCCTGGGGCAGGCAACTGGCCGTGAACTCCGCCTCGGACCCCCGCGTGGACACCTTCCTCACCAAGTACGTCCAGGGCGACCAGACTCCGGAACCGGGCGCGGCCTGCACGGGAGGGAAGTCGGCCTGAGCGGGCCCGCGTCCCGAACCACCGGCCGGCCGGGCGCCGCGCGCGTCCCCGGTCGGTGGAGCCCGGGCCGCCGGAGGACGAGCTGCCCGACGCTCCCGGGATCCGCCGAGTCGGTCAGAGCACGGTGCCCGTCTCCTCGGCCAGTGTCCGCAGGAGGCGGTCCTGGAAGTCCTCGTCGTGGACGGAGCCGTGGGGTTCCAACTGTTCGCCGTAGTACCAGTAGCCGCCGGTGGTCAGGGCCTGCGGATCGTCGCTGGAGGCGAGCCACTCCTGCGTGCGGTGGCCGAGTTCGAGGTCGTCCGGTGCGTTCGGGCCGCCCATCTTCGTGGGCACCCAGCCCGGATCGACGGCGTTGCTCAGCACTCCGGGGCGCAGCCGGGCCACCGCCGCCGCGAGCGCCGTGACGAACAGTTTGCTGTCGGAGTAGGAACCCGCCTTCCCGCCCCGCCAGTCGACCCCGTCCGTCGAGGGACGCCCGTCGAAGTGCGAGCTGCTGCTCAGGTACACCAGCCGGCGCGGCCCGCGCAGCAGGGCCGTGACCAGATACGGCGCGATCACGTTGACCGGCATGACGGCCGGACCGCTCCACACCCCGGCGTTGTGGATGACCGCGTCGAGCGGCTTGCCGTCGTTCAGTTCGGCGGCGACGCGCCGTACGGCGTCCCGCTCGGCGAAGTCGCCCACCACGACGTGCGCCCCGCGGTCGGACAACGCGTCGAGACCCGCCGCGCGTTCCGGGTTCCGCGCGTGCACCACCACCTCGTGCCCGGCGGACAGCAGCGAGTCCGCCGCGGCCCGCCCGAGACCGTCCGCGGAACCGGTCACCAGGATCCGACTCACGATCACACCCGCCTCTCACTCGCGTGCCGGGGACAGGCTTCGACCGTATCCTCCCCGGTGCTCAGGACGCGAAGACGCCGCCGGCCGGCGCCCCATGGACGGGTGAGGGGAAGGTCGCGCGGGCAGTAGGCGGGCAGTCCCTCCACGGCCTGCCGCATCCCGCCTACGCCTCCGCGTCTCCCCGCCTTCACACCACAGCGCCCGACCCCCGCGCCCGCCCGCGTCGCTCCAGCGGACGGCGCGATCCGCTGTCCTCGCCGCGCTCGGGGCGCACCGGCGGCGCCGGGTGGTTGCCTTCGAGCTGCACGGCGATCGGTACGGCGGTGAAGACCGTCGACGCCATGCCGATCACCACGCCGGCGATCAGCGCCACGGAGAAGTCCGCGAGCGAGTCACCGCCGAGCACGGCCAGGGCCGCCAGGATGAACAGCGCGCCCAGACCGGTGTTCACCGTGCGCGGCAGCGTCTGGATGACGGCCCTGTTCGCGGTGGTTTCCAGGTCCGCCGCCGGATCGCGGCGGCGCGCCTCGCGCACCCGGTCGAAGACGACGACGGTGTCATTGACGGAGTACCCGATGACGGTGAGCAGGGCTGCCAGGAAGACGCTGTCGACGGGCTTGCCGAGCCAGGCGAACAGGCCCACCACGAGCAGCACGTCGTGCACCATGGCCGATACCGCCGCGGCGGCGAACGTCCACCGGAATCGCACGCTGAGGTAGATCAGCTGGGCCGCGACGGCGATGCCGAGCGTGATGAGCGCGTTCCGGCGCAGCTCGTCGCCGAGGCTCGGGCCGATCAGCTCGTCCCGCTCGACGGTGACCTCGCCGCCCTCCGCCGCCAGCGCCGTTTTGATCGTGTGCTGCTGGTCGTTGCTCAGCTCACCGGTGCGTACCGAGATGTCACCGTCCCCCGACTCCTGCACCAACGCGCGCGGGAACCCGGCGTCCGAGACCGCCGACCGCGCCGCGTCAACGTCCACGGGCTTGCTGGTGCTGTACTCCACCAGGCGCCCGCCGGTGAACTCCACCCCGAAGTCCAGACCCCGCAGGCCGATTCCGGCGACGGCGACCACGATCAGCAGCGCGCTGACGCCGAACCAGCGGCGCCGGTGGTGCACCAGGCGGGGTTTGCGGTGCGCGAGCCAGGTGCGAACCCGGCCGGTGGAGGCGATCCCGGTCAGACCGGGCCGGTTGCGCACGAAGCGGCGCCGGATCACGAGGTCGGCGAGGACCCTGGTGATCACCAGGGCCGAGATCATCGAGACCAGAACACCGATGGAGAGCGTGACGCCGAAGCCTTTGACGGGTCCGGTCGCGAAGAAGAAGAGCAGGCCGGCCGCGAGCAGCGTGGTCACATTCGAGTCGACGACCGCGCTCCAGGTCTTGTCGAAGCCGGTGCGCAGCGGCTTGTCCAGGTGCGCCGAGGCCGACTTCAGGGCGCGGACTGCCAGGTACTCCTCGCGGGCACGCTCGAAGACCAGCACGTTCGCGTCCACCGCCATGCCGATCGCCAGGACGAAACCGGCGAGTCCGGGCAGTGTCAGGGTCGCGCCCAGGGCGACCAGCGCGGCGTAGGAGATGAGCCCGTACAGCGCGAGCGCGATGGTGGCCAGGGCGCCGAGCAGCCGGTAGACGACGAGGATGAACAGCCCCGTCAGGGCGAGCCCGATGATCGCGGCCTGGGCGCTGGCGGCGATGGCGTCGGCACCGAGAGTGGGGCCGACGGTGCGCTGCTCCACGACCTCCACGGGCACCGGCAGCGCGCCGCCCTTGACGAGCGCGGCCAGCTCGCGGGCCTCTTCCCGGCCGAAGCCGCCGGTGATCTGCGTGGAGCCGCCGGAGATGCCGACCTCGCACGCCACGTCCGGGTTGACGCCGGGCGCCGAGAGGACCTTGCCGTCCAGGACGATGGCGACGCGCCGCTCGGGGGCGCCCTGCGGGGCACAGGCCGCCGCCCCGGTGATCCGTGCCCAGTCCTTGCCCGCCTGCCCGCGGAAGGAGAGGTTGACCGTCCAGCCCGACATCGTCTGCTGGTCGAGCACCGCCTCGGCGTCCTTGACGCCCTCGCCGGTGAGGGCGGTGGGCCCCAGCCTGAGGAACGCGCCCTGCTGGTCGGGGTCGGCCAGGGTGCGCGAGCCGTCCTTGGCCGGCGCCCCCTTGTTCTCATCCTGCTTGTCCGTCGCGCCCTGCACCGGGTGGACGGTCAACTGCGCGGTGCGGCCGATGACTTCGGCGGCCTCGCGCGGATCCTGAACGCCGGGCAGCTCGACGAAGATCCGCTGCTGTCCCGACCGGTACAGGCTCGGCTCGGACACGCCGAGCGCGTCGACCCGCTGGCGGAGCACCTCCAGGGCCCGCTGGGTGGATTCGGCATCGGCCTTGACGACGGGTGAGTCCTTGGTCTCCAGGACGATCTGGGTGCCGCCGCGGAGATCGAGGCCGAGGCGGGGGGACTGGGTGAGGGCGAAGAAGAGCGAGGCGGCGATCACACCTAGGGCGACGATCGCCCGCCACATGGGCGCGCGAGACATGAGTTCTCCACGATGGGCAGGCAGACGGAGCCGACGTCTGTGCCGGGCACGGAGGCGAACGGTCAGGCGTCGGTACGGACTTCGGTGCTCCATCGGGACGGCGGGCCGCGCGGGCGATACGCGTGGCCGCCCCCGCTCGCTCCCGGGGCCGCGGCCGCCACAGCCACGGCGGGGCCGCCGACAGTGCGGTGCGGGGCCGCCTCCCCGGCGCCAGCGCCCAGGAAGTCGTGGAACGGGTACGGCACGGCGTCGGCGTGGCCCAGAACGGGACGCGTCACGGCGACGGTTCGCTGAGCGTCGGCGGTCGCGGACGCCTGCGCGGTCACCGTCGCGGCCGTCCCCGCCGAGGCCGGGCGGGACGCCGGCACCGACTTGGCCGACACCGGCAGGAGGAAGGTCAGGACCGCGAGCAGCGCCGAGAGCACGACGGCGGCCGGGCGCGTGGGATGTGCGCGGTGCTGCTGCACGCCTCTTGCCCCCCGGTCAAGTCATCGTGCGGAACCAGCAGTCGGACACTGCGAGCCGACGACTCGGATCATCCGGCCGTCAGTGACACGAACGCCGCCGGGCGCCCGGAGGTTCCCGACCCGCCGCAGGAATGTTGCCGGGCCATCGGTGTACCAGGTCGTCCGCCGACACGAACGTCGTGCCGTCGCCCGCCGCAAGCACGAGGTGCGGCCCGGGTGATTCTGCGTACGCTGAGCGGGCGGTGGCATCGTCGATGTCCGCAACGGCGTATGGGCTCTGCGTGCCCTGCAACGAGAGGAACGCGTTGGACGGGATTCGGTGGCTGGCGACGGCGGATGAAGTGGATCTCGGCTATTGGGTGCTGTTCGCACGAGGGCTGAGCCCGGCCGACCTGCTGACGCGGCTTGGTCTGGAGTCGGAGTCCGGTCGGATGCTGACCCGACTGGAGGCCGGTGACCTGGCTGACGAGACCGATGACGTGGTGGTGCGTGCCGGGGCGAGCGCGGGGTGGGCGTATGCCTTCGTCGAGGGCGGTCCCGCGGGTCCGGCCCCGTCGGACGGCGTCCGACGGCTCTCGATGGGAACCGAGGCGGTCGACTTCTGGCGCACGGTGAATGCGGACAGTTCGCTCGGCTATGCGGAGGACGGCCGTATCGTGTGCCGGTTCGAGCCCGGCCGCGAGCACGAGCGTACCGGCGCCGATCCCGACCGGCTGGCCGGGGCGATGCGGGAGGCGGGGCTGTTGCTGCCGGACGGCAGCGCGGCGCATCAGCACGGGGACGGTGTGGACCGGCCCGACCTGCGGGCCCTGGCCTTGGCCGAGGCGGTGTTCGGGCTGGATCTGCCCCGTGCCGAGGTACTCGAAGGGCAGCTCCTGGCCGCCCGGCTCACGGACTAGGCAGAGCCGGCACGGCGCTTTTCAGCGGCGTGCGGGGCCCGGCACCTCAAAGGTGCCGGGCCCCGTGTCATGCGCCCAGGATGTCAGGGCCGCACCTGGCAGAACGTCTCCGGGTCACAGTCCTCGTATCCCTCCAGGTACACGTAGTACGCGTCCCCGTCGAGCACTCGCGCCTTGGGCGTCCACCGGCCCAGACCGCCCCCGGCGGCGGTGTTCTGGTCGTTCGGGATGTTCCCACGGCCGCATACCTCGTTGTACGTGGGCAGGTCGTAGCGGTCGTCGACGTAGAGCTTCCAGCCGGTGCTCTCCTTCGTCGCGAAGAACTGCGCGCAGTCGGCGCCGGACTCGACGCCGGGTTGCAGACCGCCGCTCTCCCGGGACGCGGCGAAGGCGTACTCATCACAGCTGGCGTCCGGGGTGTCGGGATGCTTGTCGAACTTGGCGGCAGCCGACTTGCACATGATGTTCCGGTTGTCCTCCTGGAGCTTGGTGTCCGCCAGACGGTGCAGCGGGCTGTTGTGCTCCTTGCTGCCCGGGTGGTTGGCCAGTTTCTGCTGAAGGACCCAGTACAGCGTCGCCGCGGCGGGGAACTGCTTCCTGTTCACCGGATACGACGGGGTGAACTCCGAGAAGACACAGCCGGCCCGCTTGCCGGCGAACTCGTTGTCGCAGCGCACCTTCAGCTCGGGTTCGTCGTAGTCGACGCCCGACGTGTCCTTGCCGTCGATCTTCCCCGACAGGATCCAGTTGAGGTGGTTGGTGACATGTCCGGCGTCGCCGTCCCAGTCGAACTTGATGGTGGTCGTGGCCTCGTGGAAGTCGGTGTACGTCGTCCACTGCGGGGACCCGGACCAGGTCTGGTCGGCGATGGTGCAGGACGGCAGGCAGAAGCCCTGGATGTTGAGGCTGAACAGGAACTGCGTGACCGTGGGGTCGTACCTGGTCGGCTTCAGCGACACCCGCTGGGTGATGGTCTTGCTGTTGACCGCGAGGTCGATCTCGTGCCGGTAGGCGAGGTAGGCGTTGCCCTGCGGGACGCCGTTCTTGATGATGCCGACCGTCACCTCGGAGGTCATGCAGGCTTCGAACCGGGTGAAGCTCTTGGACCTGGCGGCTATGGAGCAGCTGGCGTTCTCCTCGGGCGTGACGGCGGCCGCCGCCCTGGCGGTCTTCGCAGCCTTGGGCGTGTTGCCGATACACACCTCGGTGTCGTCACTGCCGGCTGTCTCACGGCAGGTCATGCCCTTCATGGCGCGGGCAGCCGGGGACAGACCGGCGGCCTGGTCGGCGCTTGCGACACCGGCGGGGAACACGTCGCCCGGGATGGTCTGGGGCGTGTCCGGGATCTCCGGGTCGGGCGCGTTGGGGTCGGGGTCGGGGAAGGAGATCTCCCCGAGTCCGTCGTAGTCGCCGGGAACGAAGGCGATCGCGTCCCAGGCGATGTCCTTGTCGCCGGTGCCGTCACTGGTGAAGTTGGACAGGCTGACCTCGGGGGTGGTGCCGTTGAAGCGATAGGCACCCAGGTCCACCCACTTGTTGGACTCGTTGGCGGTCTGGGAGATCGTCCTGTTTCTCGTGCCGAACGCTGTCTTGATCCTGTAGGTGGCCTGGGCTGTCTGAGCCCCGTGGTCGGGGATGTGGGCGTAGACCTTGGCCTGGCCGGAGATCGTCCGGTCGAGCTTCCACACACCGATGGCCTGCATGCGGTTGGCGGTGCCCATCGTGGACTCCGGCTGCCGAGTATGGGCGAACCAGAAGTGGTTGCCGTATCCGGCACCGATCTGATGGGTGTCCATCTTCCCCGGATACGTGCCGTTCCACATGCTGTAGTTGAGGGTGAACGTGCCGTCGGACTTCGTGGCTCCGCAACTGCGGGAGGCCGATCCGGTCGGGACGACACCGTTGCGCACGTCATCGACGATGAGCGCGTCGGACGGCAGGCCGCTGCTGCATCGCGGCGGGTAGGAGTTGGCGTCCGGTTGCTCGGGATAGGTGGTGTTGAACCGGTGGACCTGGTTGCCGCACTGCGCGAGGGTCGTGCAGTTCTTCCACGTCACCGACTTGTTCCACCAGCAGTGCAGCCAGTGCGGGTTGGTCTCGTCATTGCCGGAGTCGAGGGTGCAGGCGCCCTGGCCGGGGTCGTTGGAGTCGTTGTCGCCGATCTTCGAGGGCACGCAGGAGTTGGAGGAGTCGCAGAACAGGTCGACCGGCGGCTTCGCCGAAGTGCGGTCGGCGTTGCTGTTCCACCACGCCGGACGGTATCCGGCCTGCACATCGCCGGGCCCGAACAGGGCGGCGATGGGGCGGGCGGCCCAGCCGATGACCTTCTCCTCGTAGGGCCAGTCCTGCGGGTGCGCGGCATCGGCGTAGTTGTCGCCGCCGGCCGCGTTCTCCAGGAACGGCAGCCGGTTGGCCTTCCACAGCGGGTTTGCGGGGTTGTTGGTCCAGCCCACGCCCCAGTGCCCGGCGGAGTCGGCGGTGTCGTAGAAGCCGGAGTTGTACGCCCACAGGGCGAAGAACCAGTTCTCGATCCACTTGGGGTGGCCGTCGTTGACCTTCATGCCGGCCTTGCGGGTCTGGTTCCACTTGTCCGACAGGATCTGGGCGCCGTAGGCGATGTTGGCGGTGTAGTCGAGAGCGACGGCCTCCTGCTTGAGGGTGCTCATCGCACTCTCGCCGGGCTTGGTCTTACCGGCCAGCCGCATGCCGTCGGTGGCCTGCGTGATGCCGTAGCCGCAGTCCGCGTCGGACCAGTCGATGGCCCACGGGTCCTGCTGCTCACCGGACGCGGAGTAGTCGACGCCGTAGTAGTTGCCGATGAGGCTGTTGGAACTGACGCCCGGCACGGCAAACCGGGTGGCCTGCCACATGTTGGACTCCTGGGCGGTGACACCGAGGAGGATCTGGGCGGGGATGTGCCAGCGGTCGTTGTCGCCGTCCTCGGTGTCCAGCTTCCCGTTGGGGTCGCCTTCGAGAAGGATCGGTGGGAACAGCCCCTGCGGCTGGTAGCCGGCCATGCCGGTGTTCTTCCAGTCCGGGGAGCGGTAGAAGTCGAGTTTGCCGACGACGGCCTGGTCGACGGCCCACTCCACCTGACGCGGAGTCGGCTGGAACGCCTGCTTCTTGACGTCGTTGCGGGCCACGGCACAGGTCCGCTCGGTGGCGTCCTCGCTCGGGTCGTCGGGAGCGGAGGCGGCGGCGAGCCGGACCCCGGCCGTCTGCGCGGACGGGCCGGACGAACGTCCGTCCTTGGCCGATGACTTGGATGCTCCAGGAAGTGCCGGGGAGGCCGCCGCTCCCTGCCGTTCCGCCTTCTCGCCGCCGATACGGCGCTCGCCCGGCGTGGCGTCCAGCGTGACCGTCCGCTCCGTGTCCAGCAGGCGCAGGCCGACACGGGCGGTGCGCTCGGCCAGGGCTTCGTCGGGCCGGATGCGCGTGTCCTTGCCGTCGGCCCAGGCGGTGGTCACGGCGGCGGCACCGTGACTGGAGACGAACGCACCCTTGGCGATACCGCCAGGATTCTTCACCGTCTTCGGCAGTACGTTCTTCGTGGCGGCCTTGCCGGTGATGAAGACGGTGCCGTCGGCCGAGGAGGTCAGGTCCCACTGGGCCAGCGGGCCCGAAGCGAGCGTGGTGGCACGGGCCTTGCCGGTGCGCAGCCGGCTCGCGGTCAGGTGCTCGGCGCGACTGGTAGCCGCCTTCTTCGCACTCGCGCTCTTCGTGCGGTCGATGTAGGTGACGCCGCCGGTGGCGTCGACCGTCAGCTGGAACGGCACCGACTCGGTGCGCGTGATCTCCCTGAGCCCGCCCTTGCCCCCGGCGGCGACCAGCCGGTTGCCGTGGGCGGCGACGACGCCGTTCCTCGTCGGCACGGCGGAGGTGACCTGACCCGGGTAGGTGACCGGGGCGCCCGCCCGGCCCGTGGCCGCGTCGACCGTGACCAACCGGGTCCGCTGCGCGGTGTCGCCCTCGTAGGAGAGCTGGGTGAACACGGCCTGCTCGCCGGCACCGCAGCCCGGGCTGAAGTAGGCCAGCGACGCCTGGAAGGGCAGTTTGGTGACCGCGCCGGTGGTCAGGTCCACGACGGCCGCGAAGGCTCCCCGCGCCATGAGTTCGGGCTTGTTGGTGAAGGTACGCGGCGCGTAGGCGACCGCCGCCCGCTTGCCGGAGGCGGTCAGACACGCGTTGCCGATCCAGGTGTCGGTGTCGAAGCCGGGTTCGGAGAGGGTCGCCGCGGTCTTCCAGGCGTAGCCGTTCTTCTCGTCCGCGACCAGCAGATGGAAACCGGTACCGTCGCCGGACGTGGTGAACGCGGTGTCGGTGGACTTCTGGTAGCCCTCGCCTAGGAGTTCGGCGCGGTCCGCGGAGGGGACCTGGTCAGGCTTGTCGACGTCCTGGGTGTCCGGCGCCCGCCATTGAGCGGCGTTCTTCGGCGGCGTCGGTTCGGCTGCCTGCGCGGGCATGGTCAGCGGTATCGCCAGCGCCGTGGTCACCGCCACGGTCACGGGTGCCAGGAACCGCTTTCTCATACGTCTTATGTGTCTCACGCTTTTCCTTCATCGGTGTCGGTTGTGCACCGTCGGGATGTCCACAGAAGGGGGTATCGCGGCGCGTCACCCCACAGGTGAGTGCGGTGAGGCGCGGACATGGGTGAGGGGCTAGTACCTCTTGTGGGATGCGTTGTCGTTCTTCAGCTCGGGCACGAGGTTTTCCGCCAAGCCGCCGTAACCGCCGCAGGATCCGTAGATGGCCTGGGAGATGCTCTGGTAACCAGAGCCCCAGTAGACCCGGTTGTAGACGCCGCATTCGGCGTTCGCAATGGAAGCGGCGTTGTTCTTGAGGGGTGTCCCGTCTCCGCTGTCAGTGGTGCAGGTGCCGGGAAGCATGCCGTAGTGGAACACCAGGCGGACCAGGGTCGCCCCGTTCGGGGAGTAGCCGTAGTGGTCGGGGACACTCCTGTTGGAGATGTAGCAGGAACCCTGACCGGAGTTGGTGGTCGAGCCGACGCTGTTGTAGTAGAGCACGAAGCAGTACTTGTTGCCGCTGGAGGTGCAACCGTCCGACTCGAAGGAGGTGGCGGCCTGCGCGGGTTGGGCGCAGAGGATGCCGGCGGCGAGGAGCAGGGCGGCGGGGAGCGACCGGATCAGGTTGCGTATGGTCCGGGTCACTTGTCACTGCCTTCCGAGATCACTCTTTGTGCGGTCGTCCTGACGGTGTTCGTTTGGGCGAGTTCGGCGTCGAGGGAGGACTTCTTGGCAGCGATCTGCTGGTTCTGAATGGCGGTCTCCGCCGCGGACCAGACCTTGATGAGGCCGGTCTCGCCCTTGCAGGCGACGTCGGCGGTGGCCACGTCGATCTCCTCTGCCGACGCCGTTGACGTCGACAGGTCGAAACTGGCAGCGGGCTTGTACGGGTCGTCGAACGCGTGGCCCCTGTCGTTCATGCACGCCGCCCAGCCGGCTATGGCGTCCTGGACAGCAGGTTGCTTCAAGGACTCGGTCATGCTCGACGCGTTGACTCTCGATGCGTCCTCGCCCTGCGTGAGATGCCCGAGCTGACGTTCCGTCTCCCCGCGGCACCCTCCCTCGGGAACCTTCACTCCGTTGTATGTGCCGCCCGAGAGCTCCGGCCCGTCCCCGAGGAACACCGTTCCCTCCGCCCCGGCAGCCGGCTCCCATGCCGGCGGCTCGTCCAACTGCTCAGGCGGCAGGTGGTAGCCGTGTTCCGCTGCTTGCGTCGCGTCGGAAGCCCCGTACCGCCTGGGCATGTTGGCATCGTTGAACTCAAGGGGCGGGTTGGCCCCCGGAACCGGCGGGTTGAACTTCTCGAAGCCGAACCGAGCCATACAGCTGACCCAGAGATCTCGCTGGGCGCGCTGCCATTCCACGACGTCCGTGTAGCCGACGAGATACTTCTCCACCGGCAGGGACAGCCCCTTGGCAAGCCCACGCTCGGGCATGCGACTGGGCCACTTGCTCTCGTCGACAGCGTTTGCTGCCACCGTCTTCGGTGAAGACTCATCCGGTGCTGCCCCACCGTCGCCGGCCGAGCTCACGACCACACCGGCGACGAGTGCCGCTCCTGCGAAGACGCCAGCAAGCGCTTGCCGTCCATGCATGAACTACCCCCCTCATTCCTTTCATGTGCATGACATGCAGAAGTTATGTCAGGTCGCTTCACGGTGACCACACAGAGGTGATCACGGGATGGCAACGACTGGTCTGGACCCTTGCGGGCCGCAGGAGGCGCAGCCGACGATGGCGCGGGCGAAGCGGTTCGCTGGGGATGGAGCAGCCGACTGGGGCGGCGAGGAGGAGCGTTCGTGCCGAGAACCACAGCGTGGGGCGCGGTTGTTGTCGCCGTGGCTCTGGCGACATTCGGTGCGTCTTGCAGCGCAGGCTCTGACTCCGGCAAGCCGGGTGGTGCCCCTGCCGTCGCCGACAGGCCGGCCGACAGCGCACCCGCCGCCGAGCCTTCACCGCCACCGATACCGACCGCAACGCCGGTCGAGAAGGTCCGCGACGCTTTCGCCGGAATGCAGGCGACCTTGGATGATTCCTGCACGCCCGCCGACTGCGCCTACTTCCTGCGCCGTGTCTTCGACGAACTCCATCGCCTTGACGGCGCCATGAAGGCATCGGAGAAGGGGCCCGGTCACTTCGCCGAGCCGATCAGGTTGATCAAGGAGCTCGACACGGGGATCGGTAGCGATCAAACCTTCGACAACCTCAAGAAGCACCAGACCGCATTGATCGCCACTCGCGACGAGATCAACACATGGATGCAGGGCCACCCGGACGACTACCGCTGATGCAAAGCCCCGGCTTTCGCCGATTGGCCACAGCGCGGCCACCGTCCGCCGGATGATCCAGCGCCTCGGCTCACTGCTCGCGATCGAGCGCGCCCATGCTCCGCAGGATGTCCGCGTGCTGCTCCGACCCTGCTGGCATGCCCTTTTCCGGCCGGTCGCTCAGAGCCGGTCCCGTCGCTTGAAGATGACGTACAGGCTCGTGCGCACGACCGCCATCAGGAGCATCGCGAAGGGGTATCCGAGCACCCAGTGCAACTCCGGCATGTGGTCGAAGTTCATCCCGTAGATCGTCCCGACCAGCGTCGGGGCGAACAGGATCGCCGCCCACGACGAGATCTTCTTGAAGTTGTCTATCGGGTGGCGTTGACCTGCGATGATGTCGCTGAGCTGGGCTGATCCAGCTTTCAAAATCTTTCAGATTGCATGGCGAGCAGGCTCCTTCGACGACCTTCTACGGTCACGAAGAGCGGTCAGGGCAACAGATGCATGGCTAGGACCGAGCCGTCCTGGTGTATCGACACGGGGCCGTTCCATTCCTCATCCCAGGTGTCCGCAGGCCACTTGGTGCGCAGAGCGTGGACATCGTTGCGGTACTGCTGAAGACGGCCGCGGCTCAGGTGGGTGAAGAGGCCGGCGTGGACTCCGGAGAATGCCTCCACGCGTGTTCCGTTGAGTCGGAAGACATGGTCGGTGCCAACGAACGGGATGCCGAGCAGTGTGCACGCGGCGTCCTGGACGCTGTCGGTGGCTGCATGGGCCATGTCGGCGGAGAAGCGTCGGCTTCCCTGGCGCGTGGTGAGGTACGGAGCGGTGGAGTTTCCGTCGCCGGCGAAGGCGGTGAGTCCTGCGGCGGAGGTGCGCGCGAGGACTTGCTGGAACCATCCGGAGAGTTCAGGGGTGACGTGAACACCGGGTTCCACGGGGGTCCCCTCGCCGTCGTCGGCTGGTGGGTGGATGCCTGGGGGCCGTGCCTCGTCCCGGAGCCGTTCGTCCAGGTTCCCGAGAGGGAAGGTGTCCGTGCCGGACAGCCATCCGTCTGTGCCGTCGGCATTTGGTGCGTGCACAGTGAGCGACTCATCGAGGGGCAGTCGTGTGCTGAAGATCAGGCCGGGTGTCTCGTTGTGGATGCCGATGTGGACACCGTCTATGTAGACCGAAGCGTCCGCGAGCTGGCCGTGGGAGTCGCTCGCCTTGCCGTGGTTGCCGCGGGAGACGACAGGGAAGACGCGCGACGGTTCTCCTGGTTGCCAGACTTCGGCGAAGTACTGCGGACGGTACCGGTAGCCCACCGTGGTGCCCTTGTCTCTGCTGTTCAGGGCCCAACCGGCGCGGAGGACCGTGTCCGCCGGGACGATCGATACCGCGTGGTCTGGGTAACGCCGACTGAGAATCCGCTCGCCGAGGGCCAGCGCGAATCCGACGCCGAGTTCTCCCGACTGGAGAGCCTTGTAGTAGTCGGCCGTGTCCCGTCCCTCGGCCGAGAGCCCCATGTAGGAAGTGGGGCTGCCGTTGAGTGCCAAGCTGTACTTCAGACTGCCCCAGTGCTCGGCCAGGCCGCGGGCGGCTCCTCGGCGTGCCAAGGAGATGGCTCGTGCAAGGGTGTGCAGAACGTCCCACGGCGTCATGCGGACCGAGCCGCCGAGATCTGCGGCAGGTAACGGACGTAGGCCCGGCTTGCGCCGGAGCACTTCGAGGTCCTTCTCTTTGCGTATCTCGTCGTCTTCGGCCGCTGCTGCACCAACCTCCCCGGCGAGTGCCGAGGTGGAGTGGACAGCGACATTCGCATATTGTGCGAGATCTTCCAGCGCCTCTTCAGCCGACTTCGACATCTGTTCCCCCTGTTCCCTGGTGGATCGCAGCGAGCCCATAGGACAACGCCGCAAAGTACGAGTCGAACGATGGGCGCACGCAAGTGCGCATAGGGCGCGCTCCTGGTGTCAGATGGCTCGTAAGAGTTCTGCTGGGGCCGAGCAGGAAAAGGGACTGACCATTCGCGAGCCGGCAGCGCGGGGCGGGCCTGTACGCCGGAGCGGGCTCGGGAAATGCTGGGGATGCCGGACAACCGCCCCGTGCCGAGGCTCGTCTGACGAGCCGTGCGCGGGGCGGGCCGGTTCACATGGGTCAGGCTGCCTTGGGCTGGGAGTCGGCGAGGTCATTCAGGGCGGCGTTGACCACGGGCCAGCACATGTTCAGTGTGTCGCGGTCCGGTACGTGAGCCTCGCGGATTTCGGCGCGTGGGTGGACGAAGTTGCGGTACTTGCGCAGCTCGTGGCAGAAGCGCTCGACATCGGCGCCGATCCACCCTGCCTCGTGGCAGGTCTTGATCAGGGCGTCCAGGTACACGCGATCCGGAGACGTCCTACCGAGCAGTGACGCGTCGCGCTCCTGGACCACATGGACCAGGACACCTTCGAGGAGGCTGCCGAGCATGATGATGGCGGCCACGTGGGCGCCGTTGGCGTAGCAGGTGCGTGCCTCGTCCAAGCGGTGCTGGAGGAGGCCGGCCATCTGCTGGTCGTTGATGAGGTCGGTCATGGCGGCTCTGAGTTCGACCGGGCCCTGGTTGCCCGGGTGGGCGAGAGAGGGGTCGCAGGCGACGAGGCGGGGGCGGCCACCTGGGTTCTCCAGGCGTACGCCCTCGTGGATGAGGAAGGCGTTGACCGCGGAGACAACCGCGGGGAGCTGTTCTGGTTCGTCGAGGTACTCGCGCGGGTCGGCGAGTCGGAGGAGGACCTTCTCCAACGGCGCCGATCGCCGCGCCCACGGTGATCAGTGGAAAGAGCGCGACGAAACTGGTGAAGGTGACGGCCGCGGCGAGCCGGGCCCAGTGGACGGCATCCAGCCGTTCGTACGCCCGCCAGGCGTGCGTACGCATCAGCTTCCCGATCACAGGCAGCCTTCTCAGCCATTCCATGCAGACCACCCGCTCCCTGCGTACGCAGAGTCGAGAAGAGAGACATCCGGCGGGTCACCCGCACCGTGGGTCGCGCGACAGATCGCCAGGCGGCCGACGGGGATCATCAGTGAGCGGCCCGGTGGTGGAACCAGTGGCTCTTGCGGCGGGGGCGGTCGACCGGTCCGGCAGGGACGTCGTCGTCCCTCTCCGTCTGCGCCGTCCGAGCGCGGGCGGAGTCGCGTTCGTCGATCAGAACGTCCCGTTCCTGTTCGGCCGCGGCACTCTCGCGTCGGTTCTGCCTGAGCTCACGACGTGCGGTGCGGCCGCGGCGAGCGGTGCGGCGGGTACCGGTCAGGAGCAGGCTCAACCCGAGCAGAGCCACCGCTCCGACGACGATGCCGTAGAGGAAGAGAGTGCCGGTGGAACCGGTGACGTCGACTCCGAAGACGGAGAATCCGCCGGTGAACTCGTGGGCACTGCCACTGTTGGAAAGAACGCCGGCGACAGCGATGACCACCGCGGCGACGAGGATGAGGAGTCCGAGGATGATCATGGCGCGCTCCTGGGATTTGCTTCCTCTTCCCACGGTAGAACCGTTCTGCCCGGCAGGCCACCGCCACGGGTTGCGTCTACCCTGAAATTGAGGTAGGAGCGAGACCGGAGGACACCGGCACTACTGGGTGGACGGCCTCTGATCCGGCCTTCCGCCACGACCCCAGGAGGCGTAGCGCCATGGTCTTCTTCCTGGTTCTGCTCATCTGCGGCATCGCGCTGATCGTCATCGGCGCTGTCGTCGACGGACTGCTGTATCTGCTCTCCACCGGCGTGCTGCTCCTCATCGCCGCCGTGCTGTACCTGCTCGTGCGCTCGATATCACGCTCGCGCCGACGCCCGGCCCACTGACGCGTGGCGAGAGAGCGCGGAACGCCGCTCCGCATGCCCTCGGAGACGGGGCTGGACGGTTCGCTGCTGTTGTGCTGACCAGTGCGTGGCGACGGTCCGGCCCAAAGGCGAGCCTGGCGAGGAGCCGGCAGATCCGGCGTGGATCACCGTTACAGGCGGCGCCACCGAGCGGAGGCGAAGGAGAAGACGCCGAAGAGGATCAGCCCGACCGCGACCGCGACCAGGAGCCATGGCCCCACCGGTGTCTGCGTGAAGCTGCGGAGCGTCGCGTCCACGCCCTTGGCCTCATCCGGGTCGAAGCGGACGGCTGCCACCAGGATGAAGATCCCGGCCGCGGCGAACACCACGCCCCGTGCCACGCCTCCGACCACGCCCAGAGCGGTGACGACCTGCTTCGTACGGTGGCTCATGCTGCCGGTGTCCAGTTGCTTGAGGAAGCTCCGCATGGCCGCCCGGACGGCGAGTACCCCGCCGATGCCGATCAGGAGGCAGCCCCCGGCTCCCACCAGCACCTGGCCGTAGGACAGTTTGAGGGCCGATGCCGTCCCGTCCTGCGACTGCTTGTTGCCGCTGGAGCCCTGGCCGCCGCCGGCGGCGTACACCGCCGTGGTCCAGCAGACGAAGGCGTAGAAGACCGCCCGCCCGCCGTCCAGCAGGCGCGAACCCGCCTTCCGCTGAGGCCCCCTGGTGAGGACTGCGCGGGAACCCCGCCACAGCGCCATGGAGGCGAAGCCGACCACCATCGCCCACAGCATCACCTTCCCGAAGGGCTGCTCCGCGACCTGGGCCAGCGCGCCCTGCCGGTCGGCCGACTCGCCGTCGCTGCTGCTGAGGGCGATCTGCAGGGCAAGGGCGCCGATCAGGACGTACACCACACCCCGTGCGACAAAGCCGGCTCGCCCCGCGGCGGACAGCGTCTCGTTCTGGGTGGTACGGGCCGCGGACTTCACGGCCCGGCCGCGCCCTTGCGTGTTGGACGAGGTCACGATGTCCTCCCCATGGTGCGGGCGCGCGATACGCGTCCACTGCCCCCCGAGTGCCCCGGGCCAGGTATCTGATGTGCGCAGCGGACGAGCGCGGCCTGGACGGGACAGGATGATTCACCGGTCGTCGTCCAGGACGTCACCGGCGTAGCACGGGTCACTTCCGGCGTGGGCCTGGAGGGCCGAGCCCTGTGCCGCACCGGCTCCGACTCTGCGACGTACCAACCGACATGTCGTGCGTGAAGAAGCAAGGGGAGTTGTCCTGGCCTTCAGGGTCGTCGCCGCCGAGCCCGCTGTTTCAGTGCCTGTGCCACGCGGAGGAGTTCCTCGTGCAGCAGTCGGCCCGCCAGCGCACCGCCGAAGACGACGACACCCACACCGACCAGCCAGGACTGGACGACCAGAACGGTTCCGAAGGGACCGTAGGCGACGGCACTGGACGCGATCAGCGGGGAGAAGACGAGCCGGGAGAAGACCCGAAGTCCGAGCAGCCCGAGCGCCGTTGCCGCCGCGCCCGGAAGCAGGGCACTCCAGGCGATCCGCCCGCCCAGCAGCATCCGCTGCGACCACCAGAAGAACAGGACGGCGCTCAGTGTCGCGGCCAGCGTGCCGGCCGGCGAATGGCGCCACAGCGTGGTGGTGGCGGTCAGGTAGAGGGACCCGACGAGCACGGCGAGCCACAGCACGTGCCGCCATCTCGCGTACCAGCGGGCCGGAGGCAGCTCCCAGACCTTCTCGTAGCCGGTCTGCACCGCCGCCCCGAAGCTCAGACCGAAGACAGCGAGAGCCGCAAGGCCGAAAGCAGTCGTGGTCTGCAGCGCCTGGCCGGGCCGCGCGAACAGCTTCCCCACCTCCTCCCTGGCGGCACTCGACACACCGAGCCCGTCCCCCAGCCACTGCGCGAACCCCCGCCCTTGCTCCGGATCGGCTGCGGAGACGACGATCAGCAGGGGCACCAGCGTGAGGAACCCGAGCGCCGCAAAACCCAGCGACCTCGGCCCCAGTTCGATCTCTCGGCTCCGCCGCCATCCCCGCCCGGTCGGCGAATCACGCAACACCCGGCGCCGGAAGACTCCTTCGGTGTCCAGGTCGCCCATCACATGGGGCGCCCTCACCGACAGCCGCGAACGCATGATCCGGTCACCGCCGCTCCAGCGTGTGAAGGTGCCGCAGCGCGCGACGCCACTCGCGCCGTATCGCCTGGGGGAGTTCCTGGCCCTTCGTGGTGGCGACCAGGGTCGCAGCCACGTCGCGGAGTTCGACGTTGCTGTGCTGCGACACCTCCACGAGCAGGTCCCAGGCTCGCTCACTGGAGCACGGCGCCAGGACCATCACCATGGCAGTCATCATGTTCATGAGCGCTCAGGGCATGGACTGCTTCGAGCACACCGATCTCGTGGCCTTCGCTGTCGACGACGTCGCGGTCGCGCCATTCCCGGACATCGGCTGCGTGGATCACGGCCCTCCCCTTCCGGACGGCTCATCCGCCGGTGCTGAGTCGTACCCCCGGTCTTCCGCGTAGAGCCGCCGCAGCGCGTGCCGCAGCGCCCGCTGCATCAACGGTGGGAGCGGCTCGCCCTCCCAGGCGGCGATCATGGCCGACGACACCACCGGTAGCGTGGTGTTGCACTGCCGCTCCATGTCCACCAGCAGGTTCCTGGCCGGCCCACGGGGGCAGGGAGCCAGAACCATCACCATGCCGCAGGCTTGATCGATGACCGGACGGCCGGCCAGCGCCCGCCGCAGCTGATCGATCTCGGCGCGCAGCGCCACGACATCCTGAACCGCCGCATTCCCCGCCACGGCCTCGGCCCTCAGATCCCACCAGTGCTCCGGAAGCATGGTTGTGCGATGCATGGCACGTACCTCTCGACGATTTCGTCGCGTCCGGCTGGGCGGAAGCCGTCCCGGAACCTCTGGATGGTCGGGTGCAACTTCATCGGTCACCCGCGGCGTTCGTAGTCCCGGCGGTCCTCTCGCCTCCAGCGCGCCCGGTGCCGACGGTTGTACCGACGGTCCCAGCGGTCCTGACGGTCCCGGCGGTGCTCGTAGTCCCGGTAGTGCCCGACTTCGGAACCGCCACCACGGATCCAGCCTCCACCACGGTCGCGGCCGTGCCGCGTGGCACCGAAGACCAGCACCGCCGCGGCCAGCCACCAGAGGGGGTTGAGGAAGCCGGTGCCGAACAGAATCAAGATCAGAATGAGAAGCAGAATGAACACGGCGGGCCTCTCCGGAGCGGAACAAAGCGTCACTGCCGGGGGCCGGGGCCTGTTCGAACAGCGTAGCTCTGCCCAGAGGCTGCGGACAGCTCCCCATGTAACGGTCTTCCGCCCTGGACAGATGGCCACTTGCCGTCTGTCCAGGGAGTGCGGCGAGGGCTAGCGTGCGCGGTACGGCCCGAGCCCCCGGCAGCGTCGATCACCTCTCGCGCTCCTTCGAGGGCGCACCTCGCGCATCAGTGCCGGAACCGCCCCGCCCCCAGCGGGCCGCCCCCGCCGTCGCCACTTGATCCCGGCGCGCCGCACCGATGCGCCCCATGCGGGCATCCCCCTCCGCTGCCCGTCGCGTCGCACGCAGCCACCGCAGGCGGTACGCATGTACGTACTGATCGTTCCGGCTTCTGTCCCCTTCGTCCTGCTCGCCACCGTCATGGGCCTGTCCTGGTGGGAGGACCGCATCCTGCCGGCGCCGCCGGCCGAGCCGGTGGGCCATCCCGCCGAGGCTCCGTTTGTCCCAGCGGCCCCTGCCCCGCTCGCAGAGCTCCCCCGTGCCGACACCACGTTGACAAGGGAGGTTGCCGGGCGTTGACTGACAGCACGGTGTAGGGCTATGCCACTCCGGATCACTCGGTCGGCGCATTCCACCTTCCCGCTTCGCCCGGACCCCGCGGAACTCACGAATTTCCCGCGATCTGGAGGCCCGGCAATGATCCTTTGGATTCTTCTCCTTCTGCTGATCCTGGTGGTGTTCGGGTTCGGCTTCACCATGCAGGCCCTGTGGTGGGTCGCCGCCGTCCTGCTGGTCGTCTGGATCGTCGGCTTCGCCATGCGCGGGCGTCGCGGTGGCGGTGGCCGCCGGTACGGCCGTAGTCGCGGGTAGTCCACACAGCGCTCTCCCATCCAGGGAGCCCATCCAGCGAACGAGCAGAGGACAGCCATGAGCGTCGGACAGACGATCAAGCACAAGACCCAGGCATTCAAGGGCCGGGTCACCGAACGCATGGGCCGGACCACCGGCAACAGGCGACTGCGGCGCGAAGGCAGGACCGACCGGGTCTCCGGAAACCTCAAGCAGTCCGGCGACAAGGCCAAGGACGCCTTCAAGCGCTGACCACGAACGCCCCGGGTGGTGCCCACGTCGTGTGGCCGCCACCCGGCAGGCCAACGCGGAACCAGCCCACAGGAAATGACGGGAACGGCAATGCAGCCGAACAATCCACGAGCCGAGAGCCAGAGAAGGCCGCCATGCTCACCATCGTGATCATCGCCGTGATCGTCATCGCGGCCGTCGTCCTCTTCCGCGTCGGACGTGGACGCATCCGGGCCGGCGGAGGACGCGGGCTCAAACACCGCTTCGGACCCGAGTACGACCGTGCCGTCGCCGACCACGACGGCGACACCAAGGCGGCCGAGCAGGAACTCGGCGAGCGCGTCACGCAGCACGCCTCCCTCCAGGAGCAACCGCTGTCGCCCGAGGCCCGCGCTCAGTACAGGGCTCAGTGGGCCGACATCCAGGAGCAGTTCGTCGAATCACCGCAGAAGGCCGTCACCGAGGCGGACGCACTCCTTGCCGGCCTGGCGAGGGACCGCGGCTTCCCCGACGGCGAGCAGTTCGAGGAGCAGTTCGCCGCCCTCTCCGTCCACCACCCCGCCCATGTCCACGGCTACCGCAGCATGCACACGGCCGCCCGCGGACAGAGCGGCACCGAGGAGATGCGGGAGGCCATGGTCGAAGCCCGAAGCCTCTTCGAGGCACTGGTCGCCGAACAACCGGCCGACCCGGACCAGGGCGGCTCGCAGACTCCTCAGTCCCGCGACGGCAACGGCCACGCACCCTGGGCACTGAACCGACCCCACGCGAAGGGAAACAACACCTGATGTCGCAGAACGCCGAACACGCCCGGCAACCCCAGCCCGGAAGCCCGGATCCCTCGGCGCCGCGCAACCCGCAGGCGCCGCAGAGCCAGCGGACCCCGCAGGCACCTGTCACCAATCCTGCTCACGACCCGCGTGAACCCGCCACCAATGCCGCCAACGGCGGCCGCTCCAGCCCCGATCGCAAGCCGACGCCGGAGATGCTCCCGCAGGGCGAACGGGACAAGCTCACCCTGCGCCTCCAACAGGCCCTCAACACCTTCGTCGACAGCCCACGCCAGGCCGTGGAGGAAGCCGACAGCGTCTTCGACGAAGTCGCCACCCACTTCACGAACACCCTCACAGAGCAGCGGCGCGTTCTGCGATCGGGCTGGCAGAGCCAGGACACCGAAGCACAGACCGAGGAACTACGGGTCGCGCTGCGACAGTACCGGGAGATCACCGAACGGCTGCTGCACATGGCGGCGCCCGCCGACCGGTGACACCGTCCTCCCAGCAGGAAGCACAGCCGCCGCAGGAAACCGGTAGGTGAACCACACCGGCCGACCGCGGCGGCTGTGTGCTGCTGAAGCACTCAGCTCGATCCATCCGGCGGCTCCGAGACGGCCCGGGCCTCCAACCGTGCGGCGTGCCTCCTGACGAACTGCGGCAACACCACCCACAGACCGCTGCACACCAGCAGCGTCGCACTGCCCGCGATCACGCCCTCGACCCGGCCGAACACCACGTCGACGACGAGCAGCACGGAACCGGTGAGGGTCAGCATCAAAACGCTCATACCCGCCCCCGCCAGCCGTGAGGAGATCATGACGATCTCAGGCTTGGCCCCGCGCTGGAACAGCGTGCGGTGCAGCGCGGCCGGAGTGGTGAACAGGGCCGCTGCGAGCACCGCGAGCAGCAGGGTCGTGATGTACACGGTGCGCTGCGCCGTGTCGAGCGCGGAGAAGCGGGCGGTGAAGGCCAGCGTCAGCAGGAACGCGAACAGGATCTGGACTCCGGTCTGGATGATCCTCAACTCCTGGAGCAGCTCACCGTAGTTGCGGTCCGCCCGCTCCAGCGTCGTCTCCTCGCGCGGCGTACGGGAATTCTCCTCAGCCATGTCCTGGCAACCTACTCGAAGGCCGCGCGACGGTCCCCCGGCCGGACAGAGCATGCCGTACGACGGTCGCGGACGTCCTGGTATCAGCGGATGTAGTCGGCCGCGCCGTTGGCTTCGCGGGGTTGGTTGCTGAGCTGTGCTGCGGTGGCCGCAGCCTCGGCTGCCTCAGTCCCACTGACTACGAGGCTGCTCTCGCGGCGTGAACGCCACACCGATGGTGTCCGTCAAAGCGGAACAAGCTCAGTCGCCGGCCGAATCGGCGGTGTCCAGCGCCCGCCGTCCGGCAGCCTCGGCCAGCAGTGCCGCCGGGTCGTGTCCGGTGCTCTCAGCGTCGGCGAGAGCGGCGGCGAGGGCGTGCCAGCCTGGCTCGGCCAGCTCAGGTATTCGTCACCAGGCCACAGCCAGGCTCCCCATGATGCGAGGGCGAAGAGCGAAGAGCGGCTGACCGTGGTGCGACGAGTTCAGAGCCAGTCCCGCCGCTTGAAAATCACGTACAAAGTAACGCAAACCACCCCCATCAGGCCGATCGCGAAGGGGTATCCGAAGCTCCAGCCCAGCTCAGGCATGTCCTCGAAGTTCATGCCGTAGATGGTTCCAACCAGCGTCGGAGCAAAGAGAATCGCCGCCCAGGAAGAGATCTTCTTGATCTCCTCGTTCTGCTCGAACCCCGCCTCCGCCAGCGCCCGCATCTCCGCGTTCTGCTGCTGGGTGACGAGGGTGGCGTTGACGGTGAGGATGTCGGCGAGGGCCTGGCGGAAGCTGTCTACGCGTTCGCTGGTATGGGTGACGTGGTCGGCGACGTCGCGGAGATAGCGTTGGAGTTCCTCGTCCGTGCCGTATTTGGCGAAGCCGGCCATGAGGCTGTGGAGCATGCCGACAAGGGGGCGGGTGGCGCGCTGGAACTCGACCATTTCGCGGGAGAGTTCGTAGATGCGGCGGGAGACCTCGGGGTCGCCGCGGAAGACCTCGGTCTCGATCTCGTCGATGTCGTTCTGGACGCCGGCGACGACGGGGGCGTAGCCGTCGACCACGGCGTCGAGGATGGCGTAGAGGACCGCCTCCGGGCCGAGTCCCAGCAGCTCCGGTGACTCCTCCATGCGGTGGCGGACCGCCGACAGGTCCGGGGCCGCGCCGTGCCGGACGGTGATGACGAAGTCGGGGCCGACGAAGACGTGGAGTTCGCCGAAGTCGACCTCCTCGGGGGCGTCGAGATAGCGGGCGGCGCGCAGGACCACGAAGAGCGTCTCGCCGTAGCGCTCCAGTTTGGGGCGCTGGTGGGCCTCCATCGCGTCCTCGACCGCGAGCGGGTGGAGGTCGAACTCCGAGGCCAGGGAGAGGAGTTCGTGCTCGGTGGGGCGGGCCAGGCCGATCCACGCCATGCCGGAGGGCTGCTCGTGCAGTTCGCGGTAGGTCTCGGCGAGGGTGACGGGGGTCGAGACGCGGACGCCGTCGCGGTACAGGGCCGCCTGGACGATGCTCACCGGTTCCGTCTCCGGGACGGCGGAGCCGGCGGGCGCCGACGGCTTGTCGGGCGGCGCCGTCGGTGGGGTCAGGGCGCGGCGCCAGCCGGACTTGCGGGGGTTCTTCGCGTCGGGACGGGCACGTCGCTCGGACATCGTGGCGGCCTCTCGGGTCGAGCCGACGTCTGCGGGCTCTCGGTGATCACCGAGCAGGATATACGGGGCAAACGGCGGGGGAGTGGACGGCGATCCGGGATTCCGTGAGAGTTGAGGACCGAAGGTGTCCGCGATCGCCGTTAGCGTGCCTGGCATGACGAAGACGACCTCGACGGCCCCCGTGCTCGGTGTCCGTGCCCTCAACCGCGCGACCCTCGACCGCCAGCTGCTGCTGCGCCGGACGGCCCTGACCGCCGAGCGGGCCGTCGAACACCTCGTCGGCCTCCAGGCGCAGAACGTGAAGCCCCCGTACTACGCCCTCGCCGCGCGCCTCGACGGCTTCGACCCCGAGGAGCTGTCCGCGTCGATGGCCGAGCGGCGGGTCGTACGCATCGTCACCATGCGCTCGACCATCCACACCCACACCGCCGACGACTGCCTCACCCTGCGCCCGCTGGTGCAGGCCGCCCGCGACCGCGAACTCACCGTCTTCCGCAAGGGACTCGCGGGCGTCGACCTGGACCGGCTCGCCCGGCTGGCCCGTGATCTCGTCGAGGCCGAGCCGCGCACCATGAAGCAGCTGCGCGAGGCGCTGGCCGTCGAGTGGCCGGACGCCGACCCGCAGTCCCTCGCGGTCGCCGCCCGCTGCACACTGCCGCTCGTGCAGGTCACCCCGCGCGGACTGTGGGGCCACAGCGGCCAGGTCGCGCTGACCACCGCCGAGCACTGGCTCGGGCGCCCCGCCGAACCGGCACCCGCGCCCGACGCCACCGTCCTGCGCTACCTCGCCGCCTTCGGCCCGGCCTCCGTCAAGGACATGCAGACCTGGGCCGGTCTGACCCGTCTGCGCGACGCCTTCGAACGCCTGCGCCCGAGCCTGGTCACCTTCCGGGACGACAAGGGCGTCGAGCTCTTCGACCTCCCGGACGCTCCCCGCCCGGACCCGGACACCCCGGCCCCGCCCCGCTTCCTGCCCGAGTTCGACAACCTCCTGCTCTCCCACGCCGACCGCACCCGCGTGGTCCCGCCGGAGCACTGGGGCCGCACCTGGCAGGGCAACCAGGCCCACCGTGCCCTCCTCGTCGACGGTTTCCTCGCCGGCGTGTGGACGCTGGAGAGCGACGCCCTCGTCGTGGAGCCCTTCGCAGGCCTCACCAAGGAGCAGCGGACCGAGGTGACCGAGGAGGGGCAGCGCATGCTGAAGGTCATGCACCCCGGGTCGTCGTACGACATCCGCTTCGGCACCGTCCTGCGATAGGGCCGTGCCGAAGCCTGCCCGTGCCGAAGCCTGCCCGCGCCCGGGCGCGCACTCCTGCTGCTCGTACCTCTGCTGCTCGTACCCCTACTGCTCGTACCGCGTCACCTCGGTGACCTTGCAGTCGATCTTGCCCTTGATCGTGTCCAGGCCCTGGGCGGTCTCCTCCGCCTCCTGCCCGGGCGCCAGGTTCTCCGTGGCCGCCAGCGCGTCACCGACCCGCTTGCCCGACGAGTCGACGAACTCGACGCTCACGACGTAACTCGCCGTCTGCTCCGTGCTGTTCGTGATCGTGACCTCGGCCGACGCCCACGTCGTCAGCGAGTCCACCTCGCACTGGGTGATCTTCACATCGCCTTCGGGGCCGGACGCGTCGGACGGCTCGTCGGTCGGCTCCTCCGCGGCCGGAGTCCCCTCGGCGTCCTGATTCGGCTCGTCGTACGGCTCATCGCTCTGCGCCGGGGCCGAGGCCGTGGCGTCCGCCAGCGGGCCGCCGTCCTTGGTGGCGTCGTTGACGGCCATGACACCGACCACGCCGGCCGCGATGAGCAGGAGTACGACCACACCGGCGATGCTGAGGCCGACGATCAGGCCCGTGTTGCTCTTCCGGGGCGGCGGGGGAGGCGGGCCGCCCCATCCCGGCCCGGGGTATCCGTAGCCCGGCGGAGGCGGCGGCTGCTGCCACTGAGCCCCCGGCGGCTGCCACTGCGGCTGCGGCGGAACCGGCGGCGGCCCCCCGGCCCCCGGCCCTCCCGGCTCGCCCCCGGGCGCTCCGAACCCACCCACCGGCGGCTCGGCCACCCGGTCCGCGGGCGGTCCGCCCGGCTGATCCCCGGCCTGCCCACCCGGCTGCCCGTCAGCCGGTCCGTCCACCGGTCCGCCCGGCTTCGCGCCCGGCTGTCTCTCCGGTCCTGGATACCCGTACGACATGAGCCCCCCCACGATCCTCGTTCTTGAGAGGGACACGGTAAGCGTCCGGGGCGCCCCGCGGACACCTGGGGTCCCCGGCCGGTGAGGTGGCCGGGGGCGCGGGGCTCTACAGTCCGGTCATGGAACTGCGGCAGCTCACCTACTTCGTGACGGTCGCCGAGGAACTGCACTTCGGGCGGGCGGCGGAGCGGCTGCACATCGTGCAGTCGGGGGTCAGCCAGCAGATCCGGCGCCTGGAGCGGGAGTTGGGCGCCGAACTCTTCGACCGCTCCTCGCGTCATGTGCGGCTCACCGCGGCGGGCGAGCGGCTGCTGCCCGAGGCGCGGACCGTGCTGGCGGCGGCCGACCGGGCCCGCGCCGCCGTCGCCCCGCCGCCGGGGCTGAGGATCGGTACGAGCACCGGGCTCGGGGAGCACCTGGACCGGGTGCTGGCCGCGTTCGCGCGGCGCGCGCCCGGCGTGCCCGTGGAACTCCACTCCCTGCCGGTCGCCGAGCGGCTGGCCCGGGTCGCGGGCGGTCGGCTGGATGCCGCGTTCGTCCGGGCCGTCGAGCCGGTGCCGGGCGTCCGGGTGCTGCCCCTGTGGGCCGACCCCCTGGTGGTCGCCCTCCCGGCCACGCACCCGCTCGCCGCCCGGACGGAGATCGGCGTCGAGGAGCTGGCCGGGCTCCCGCTGGCCCTCACGGAGCGGCGCGCCAACCCCGCCCTGGTGGACCTGGTCGTCGGCGCCTGCCAGGAGGCGGGTTTCGAACCCCTGCCGGGACCGGCCGACAGCTCCCTCCAGGACACCCTCGCCACCATCGGCACCCGCCCCCTGTGGACGGTCGTCTACGCCTCACACGCGCGCGTGCTGCGCAGCCCCCGCGTGGCCTTCGTGCCGTTCCGGGCGCCCGGCCTCGCGCTGTCGACGGGACTCGCCGTGCGAGCCTCGGCCACTGCGGCGGCCACCCCGCCGCACCTGGACACCCTGCTGCTGGCCTGCGCCGATCACGAGAACTGATCGCTGCGGTCGCGGACTGCTTCTTGGTCGCGGGCCCGCCGCGCGATGGACTGGAGTCACCGAACGCGACCGCCCGACCGGCGGGCGCGGCGAGCAAGGGAGTTCAGCCATGCCGATCGTCACCATCCAGCAGGGCCCGCGCGACGCAGAGCTCAAGCGCGACCTCGTCAAGCGCGTCACCGACGCCTTCGTCGACGCGTACCGCATCCCGGCCGAGACCGTCCAGGTCTGGATCCACGAGGTCCCCGCGGACAGCTGGGGCGCCGCGGGACGGCTCACCGCGGACAAGTAGCGCATGGATAGGGGGCGTTGCGGGCCGCTCGTGGAGGCCCGCAACGCCCCCTGGTCACTCACCTGAGGGGTACTCAGGAGATCTTCTGGGGCTAGGAGTTGACCTGTGCGGTCACCTGGCTGGAGAAGGTGGTCAGCCGGGTGTAGATGCCCGGGTAACCGGCCGCAGCGCAGCCTTCGCCCCAAGAAGTGATCCCTGCCAGGACGCCCCCGATGAGCAGGGGACCGCCGCTGTCGCCCTGGCAGGTGTCGGTGCCGCCGGAGGTGTATCCGGCGCAGACCATGTCGCTTGCGATGAAGTCGGAGCCGTAGGAGCTCGCGCAGCTGGTGTTCGACACGGTCGGAACGGTCGCCGTGCGCAGCTGGTTGGAGGAGCTGCCGTTGGAGGAGGTGGTGCCCCAGCCGAGGATCCGGGCCGTGGTGCCGGCCGCGTACACGCTCGTCTGGGAGGAGGATACGTACGACGCCGTGGTGTACGGCATCGACGTGGACAGGGTCAGCACGGCCACGTCGTCGCCGTTGGTGACGTCCGTGTAGCTCGGGTGGATCCAGATCTTGCTGACCCGGGCGACCGTGCCGTTCGTGCCGTTGAGGTAGGTGCGGCCGCCGACCACTCTGACACTGCTGGTGGTCTCGCC
The DNA here is from genome assembly GCF_001685355.1 of Streptomyces lincolnensis. Lineage (GTDB taxonomy): Bacteria > Actinomycetota > Actinomycetes > Streptomycetales > Streptomycetaceae > Streptomyces > Streptomyces lincolnensis. The sequence continues at coordinate 8,075,449 of NZ_CP016438.1, forward strand.
GACCATGCAGTGGGCCGCGGTGACGACCTTGGTGGGCGATACCAGGGTGCCGCCGCAGAACTGGCTCTGCGAGGCGTCCGTGATCTGCATCATGAACGGGTACGCGGTCGTCGTGGTGGTGGTACCGCCGACGATGGGCTGGGGAGCGGCGACGGCGGAGGGTGCGCCGACCAGAGCGGTCGTGGCGGCGGCAGCGGTGGCGGCCAGGACGGCGGCGGTCTTCTTGGCGCGGTTGAGCCCGAACATGGGTCTCCTCGGTGGGGTAGCCGGTGGGGACGCGCGGGTGGGGGGTGGTGCACGGGGGTCGCGGGACCGACCCCCGTGTTACCGGGCGAGCGGCACGTTCATAAGCTAGAACGCGGCAGTTCCCCCTCCCAATGAGGGAACCCCCTAAGGGAGTTGGGCAGGGAAAACCCTCGGTCGGACCCCGTCAAACCCCGCGTGCGCAGGAGTAACCTGCCGGAAACACGCGGGGCTGTTGAGTCCGGGGCCGAGCCCGGGACTCACTGCGTACGACGGCCCGCCGCCAGTCTGACGATGTCGACCCGCGATCGGATCCCCAGTTTCCGGTAGACCCTCGTGAGCGTCGCCTCGACCGTCTTGACGCTGATGAACAGACGCGCGGCTATCTCCCGGTTGGTCGCGCCCTCCATGACCAGCGCGGCCACCTGACGCTCCATCGCGGCGAGCCCGTCCAGAGCGTCGAGAGCGTCGAGCGCGGGGGAGGGGGCGACGGCGGGCTCCGCCGCCGTCGGCACGGCGGCCGCCTCCACCTGCCGCAGCCAGGGCAGCGCCCGGCAGCGCCGGAACAGCCGCGCGGCCTCGTCGTACGACGTCGGACCGGGCCGTCGGGTGCGCAGTTGGGCCAGCGCGAAGGCGGCGCGGGCCTCCTCCAGGCCGTAGCCCAGCTTGCCGAGCCGGTCCTGGACCGACGTCAACTGGCCCATGGCGGCCTGGTGTTCGCCGCGCGCGGCACGCACCAGGGCCTCGGCCCGGTCCAGTACGGCGAGCATGCCGTCGCGGCCCAGCCGCAACGCCTGCTCACGGGTCTGCGCGATGAGGTCCTGCGCCTCGGTGATCTCACCGGTCCTGACCAGGGCCTCGGCGAGGTCGCCGTGCCAGCGGCCGCGGGCCGGGTCGGTGATGCCGAGCCCCTGTTCCAGCTCCCGCACCCGGCGCAGTGACCGGACGGTGCCCTGCACGTCCCCGGCCACCAGCTGGGCGTGGCCGAGGGCGGCCAGGGCGCGCGAGACGTACATCTGGTCGCTGATGCCCTCGGCGTGCTCCACGGCCTCCTGGGCCAGCGTCAGCGCCCGGTTCACATCGCCGCCGGCCGCCTCCGCGAACGAGGTCAGCAGCGCCGAGGCGACCTCGCCGATCCCGGAGTCCCGGGCCAGCCGGAGGCTCTCCCGGGCCAGGTCCAGGGCCCGCCCGCAGTGTCCGGAGCGCAGTTCGGTCTCGGCGAGCAGGCGCAGGAAGTGCACCTCGCTCTCGACCATGCCGCGTCTGCGCACCTCGCGCAGCAGCGCCGTGATGGTGGTGCGGGCCTCGGCCAGCTGGTCGCTCATCTGGAGCCAGCGGAACCGGGCCAGTCCCGGCCCGTTGTGATGGCAGGCCACCTGCGGGTCCTGGGGTTCCTGAAGGGCCCGTTCGATCGTCTCGGGGGCGTCGGGATGGCCCATCAGGGTCTCGGTCTGGGCCTGGAAGGCCAGCGCCAGCAGCTCGGTGCGCCGGTCGCCGGCCCGGGCGGCCAGATCGGCGGCGTGCGCCGCCTTCTCCCGGCCCTCCGCGAAGTCCCCCTCCACGACCAGACCGCGCCAGGCCAGCTGGTAGTGGACCAGGGCGAGCAGCCCCGGGTCGTCACCGGCGTCGGCCAGCGCCTGGGGGAAGACGGAGTCGACGTCGCCGAGCGCGTGTCCGGCCGACTCGATCACCACGATCCAGGCCCGGACCCGCTCGGCGGGCACGGTGGCCCGGGTGAGCACCTCGCGGGCGATGTCCCGGGCGAGATCCATCTCACCGGCGGTGATCGCGTCCGTGGCGGCCTGCAACCGGCGCTCGTCCGGGCCCGGCACGCTGTCGGCCGGGGTGTGCCGGGCGGCCAGCAGGCCGAGCTGCGCGGCCACCGACGGCGCCCCGCGGTCCCGGGCCAGCGCCGCCGCCTCGGCGAGCCGCGCCGCCACCTCCGGATCGGTGCCGGTGGTCGCCAGCGCCAGGTGCCGGGCCCGCTCGATGGGGTCCGAGGCCGCCGTGGACAGCGCGGCGTGCGCGGCCCGCCGTTCCTGGGCCGGGGCCTCCGCGTACAGCGCGGCCGAGATCAGCGGGTGCGCGAAGCGTACGGCGGGCCCCTCCGGTTCCGTCGCCAGCAGCCCGAGCGCGGCCGCCTGGGCGGTCTCCGCCTCGGCGTTGCCCCGGCCGGCCTCGTGCAGCAGGGCCAGCGTGGGGCGCGCGCCGGCGCTCGCCACCAGCAGGGTGCGGCGCGCCTCGTCCGACAGCATGTCCAGCCGTTTGAGCACCAGGGCCCGCAGTGAGGTGGGCACGTGCAGGGGCTCGCCCGGCCGGGGCGGGGTCGGGTTCTCGGCCAGCGCGCGGCCCAGCTCCAGCGCGAACAGCGGGTTGCCGCCGCTGGTGCGGTGGATGTCCCGGACGGTGGAGCGGGGCAGGCCGGTGTAGCCGCGGTGGGTCAGCAGCTCGGACACCTGGGTGCGGGAGAGCGGGTTGAGCCGGACCGCGAGGGAGTCCGGGGGCAACGCGCGTAGATGCCGGTCGTACTCCTGGCCCTCTGTCCGCACCGCGCACAGCAGCTGGACGGGCGTGTCACCGAGGCGGCGGGCGGCGAATCCGAGCAGTTCCGCGCTGGCCGGATCCAGCCACTGCTGGTCGTCCGCGACGATCAGGACGGGGCCCTCGGCGGCCAGCGCGCGCAGCACGGAGAGCACGGCCAGGCGCAGGGCCAGCCCGTCGCGCTGGAGGGTGGACTCGCCGCGGCCGGTGAGCGCCGACTCCAGGGCGGTGCGCTGGGCCGCGGGCAGCCGTCCGGACACCTCGTCGACGACCAGGCCGAGGAGGTCGGCGAGCGCCAGGAAGGGGAGGTGGGATTCGGACTCCGTCGCCGAGCAGCGCAAGACCGTGCGGGCCGCGCCGGCGTAATCGGCGGCCAATGTCCGCAGGATCGTCGACTTTCCTATTCCGGCCGGGCCGTGCAGCAGCACGCTGCCGCCGCCGACGAGCTGCTCGCGCGCCGCGCCGAACAGCTCCTCCCGGCCGATCACCAGGTCGGGGCGGCTTCGGGCAGGCTCCTCGAAGTCCCGTGGCACGGTCACCGCTCCCCTCCGAGTGTCGTGTCCTGGCCAATATTAGGCAACGGTCATCGGAATTCGGCCGGACACGGTGGTGAGGGAAATAACAACCTGGTCGCGTGACGAAATTCAGCGGGGGTCGCCATGAATGGAACATCGACGGAAGTTACGGCAACCACCCCGCCCGGCGTGCGGCGACCACGGCCTCCCCACGGGTCCGGGACCCGAGCTTGCGCATGGCCGAGCGCAGGTAGCTCTTGACCGTCTCGGCCCGCACGCCCAGGCGCTCGGCGGCCACCGCGTTCGTGGCCCCGGCCGCCACGCAGGCCAGCACGTCGACCTCGCGGGGCGTCAGACCCACCTCCGTCGACGGTCCGGACCGTCCGGCCGGGGCGGCCAGCAGCCCGCACGCGGCGAGCAGCTCGGCCCGCAGCGCCTCGTCGGTGATCCGCGGCGCCAGCGCCCGCAGCGCCGTGTGCGCCTCCCGCACCTGCTCCCGCCCGGCCGCCTCCCGGGGGCCCGGGGCCGGCTCGGGCCGGGCGGCCGCCAGCAGCTCCCGGACCTCGTCCGTCACCACCAGCGCCTGCTCCACGTCCCGCGCGGCCGCCACCGCCGCGTCCAGCGTGCGGTCACCGAGCCGCCGGGCGTCGCGCAGAGCGCCGTAGAGCACTCCGCGCACCCGCCGCCGTACGACGACGGGGACCGCCAGCACCGAGCGCAGCCCCTCCGCGGCGACGGCGGCGTCGTACTCGTGGCTGATGTGCCGCGAGGCGGAGTAGTCCGCGACCGCGCACGGGCGGGCGAGGGCGACGGCCTTGCCGCCGAGGCCGTAGCCGGAGGTCACCGCGAGGGCGCTCAGCGAGGTGGTCGCCGTGCCGTCGAGTTCGCTGATGCGCATGTGCCGGCGCCCCGGCTCCACCAGGCCGCCGAAGGCCACCGGGAGCCCGGTCGAGCGGCGCAGCCGTACCAGCGCGTTCCGGATCTCCACCGACGGGGACATCTGTGCTGCCACGTACTCGCCCTTTCGCTGCGGCACACACCCCCGTTCGGGGGTAGTGAGACCTGCATCACGGATTACACGATGGCAGAGAGCCGCCCGGCAATGGTGCCGGCATCAAGGAGGACGGACGGATGACGACGGCGACGGAGCTCTTCCGCAGCGCGCGTGACTTCCTGCTGGAACACCGCGAGGACTACACCACGGCCTACGAGGGCTTCGCCTGGCCGCGGCCCGCGCACTTCAACTGGGCCCTCGACTGGTTCGACGTGATCGCGGACGGCAACGACAGGACCGCGCTGCACATCGTCGAGGAGGACGGCTCGCAGGTCCGGCTCTCCTTCGCCGACCTGTCCGAACGCTCGAACCGGGTCGCCAACCTGCTGCGCGAGCGCGGGGTCGAGGCGGAGGACCGGATCCTCGTCATGCTGGGCAACCAGGTCGAGCTGTGGGAGACGGCCCTCGCCGCGATGAAGCTGCGGGCCGTCGTCATCCCGGCCACCCCGCTGCTCGGCCCCGCCGACCTGCGCGACCGCGTGGAGCGCGGACAGGTGCGGCACGTCCTGGTCCGCGCCGAGGACGCCGCCAAGTTCGACGACGTGCCCGGCGACTACACGCGCACCGCCGTCGGCGGCGTTCCGGAGGGCTGGCAGCCGTACGAGGACGCCCGCGTCGCCTCCGCCGAGTTCCTGCCCGACGGCCCGACCCTGGCCGACGACACCCTGATGCTCTACTTCACCTCCGGTACGACGGCCCGCCCCAAGCTCGTCGAGCACACCCACGTGTCGTACCCGGTCGGGCACCTGGCGACGATGTACTGGATCGGCCTGAAGCCCGGGGACGTGCACCTGAACATCTCCTCGCCCGGCTGGGCCAAGCACGCCTGGTCCAACCTGTTCGCACCCTGGAACGCCGAGGCGACCGTCTTCATCCACAACTACACCCGCTTCGACCCGGCCCGGCTGATGGCCGAGATGGACCGCGCGGGGGTGACCACGTTCTGTGCCCCGCCGACCGTGTGGCGCATGCTCATCCAGGCCGACCTGACCCAGCTGCGCACTCCGCCCCGCGAGGTGGTCGCGGCCGGTGAGCCGCTCAACCCCGAGGTCATCGAGCAGGTCCGCCGGTCCTGGGGCGTCACCATCCGGGACGGCTTCGGCCAGACCGAGACCGCCGTCCAGGTCTCCAACAGCCCCGGGCAGGAACTGAAGACCGGCTCCATGGGCCGGCCCAGCCCCGGCTACCGGGTGGAGCTCCTCGACCCGGTCTCGGGAGCGCCCGGCGCGACCGAGGGCGAGATCGCGCTCGACCTGTCCGCCCGCCCCGTCGGCCTGATGACCGGCTACCACGGCGACGCCGACCGTACGACGGAGGCGATGGCGGGCGGCTACTACCGCACCGGCGACATCGGAAGCCGCGACGAAGACGGATACATCGTGTATGTCGGCAGGGCCGACGATGTGTTCAAGGCCTCCGACTACAAGATCAGCCCCTTCGAGCTGGAGAGCGCCCTGCTGGAGCACGAGGCGGTGGCCGAGGCGGCCGTCGTGCCCGCGCCCGACGAACTGCGGCTCGCCGTCCCGAAGGCCTACGTCGTGCTCGCCGAGGGCTGGGAACCCGGCCCCGACACCGCGAAGGTGCTGTTCGAGCACTCCCGCGAGGTCCTCGCCCCCTACAAGCGGATCCGCCGCCTGGAGTTCGGCGGCCTGCCCAAGACCGTCTCCGGCAAGATCCGCCGCATCGAGCTGCGCGAGGCCACGGCCGCCGGCTCGGACGCCGAGTACCGCGAGGAGGACTTCCGGTGAACTCCTACACGCACGGCACCGGTACGACCCCCCTGCTCGGCGACACCATCGGCGCGAACCTCGACCGGGCGGTGGCCGCCTGGCCGGACCGCGAGGCGCTCGTCGACGTGCCCTCCGGACGGCGCTGGACCTACGCGCAATTCGCCGCCGACGTCGACGAGTTGGCGTACGCGCTGCTCGCGAGCGGGGTCGTCAAGGGTGACCGGGTGGGCATCTGGGCGATCAACTGCCCCGAGTGGGTGCTCGTCCAGTACGCCACCGCGCGCATCGGCGCGATCATGGTGAACATCAACCCGGCCTACCGCACCCACGAGGTCGAGTACGTCCTCAACCAGGCCGGGGTCGGTCTGCTGTTCGCCTCCCTCGGCCACAAGACCAGCGACTACCGCGCGATGGTGGAGCAAGTGCGGGGCAGGTGCCCGCAGTTGAGGGAGACCGTGTTCATCGGGGACAGCGGCTGGGAGGCGCTGATCGCGCGCGGCACGCCGGTGCCGTACGAGGAACTGTCCTGCGACGACCCCATCAACATCCAGTACACCTCGGGCACGACGGGCTTCCCCAAGGGGGCCACGCTCTCCCACCACAACATCCTCAACAACGGTTACTTCGTGGGGGAGTCGATCGCCTACGACGAGCAGGACCGGATCTGCATCCCGGTGCCCTTCTACCACTGCTTCGGCATGGTGATGGGAAACCTGGCCGCCACCTCGCACGGCGCCTGCATGGTCATCCCGGCCCCGTCCTTCGACCCGGCGGCCACGCTGCGGGCGGTCCAGCAGGAACGCTGCACCTCCCTGTACGGCGTCCCGACCATGTTCATCGCCGAGCTGAACCTGCCCGACTTCGCGGCCTACGACCTGTCCTCCCTGCGCACCGGCATCATGGCGGGCTCGCCCTGTCCGGTGGAGGTGATGAAGCGGGTGGTCGCCGAGATGCACATGGCGGAGGTGTCCATCTGCTACGGCATGACCGAGACGTCCCCGGTGTCGTTGCAGACCCGGCGGGACGACGACCTGGAGCACCGCACCGCCACCGTGGGCCGCGTCCTGCCGCACATCGAGGTCAAGGTCGTCGACCCGGCGACCGGAGTCACCCAACCACGCGGCACCGCAGGCGAGTTGTGCACCCGCGGCTACAGCGTGATGCTCGGCTACTGGAACGAGCCCCAGAAGACCGGGGAGGCGGTGGATTCCGGCCGCTGGATGCACACCGGTGACCTGGCGACGATGCGGGAGGACGGCTACGTCGAGATCGTCGGCCGCATCAAGGACATGATCATCCGGGGTGGCGAGAACATCTACCCCCGCGAGATCGAGGAGTTCCTCTACTCCCACCCGAAGATCGCGGACGTCCAGGTCGTCGGCGTACCCCACGAGCGCTACGGCGAGGAGGTCCTCGCCTGCGTCATCCCGCGCGACCCGGCCGATCCGCCGACGCTCGACGACGTACGGGCCTTCTGCGAGGGTCAGTTGGCGCACTTCAAGATCCCGAGCCGGGTGCAGGTCCTCGACGCCTTCCCGATGACCGTGTCCGGAAAGGTGCGCAAGGTCGAGCTGCGCCAAAAGTACGCTGTCTGACCCTGGCCCCGGGCGTTCGATCACAGCGGGCGGCGGCCCGTAAGATCGGGTGCCCTGGGGGTGGTTATGGGCAGGCAGCGCCTCGGCTCGCCGACGCTGGAGCAGGTCGCGGCCCTCGCCGGTGTCGGACGAGGGACCGTCTCACGGGTCATCAACAACGCGACGGGCGTGAAGGATTCGACGCGCCGTGCCGTCGAGCGGGCCATCGCCGAACTGGGCTACGTGCCCAACCTGGCGGCCCGCTCCCTGGCCGGGCGGCGGGCGGACGCCGTGGCGCTGGCGATGACCGAGCGGGACTGGCGGCTGTTCGGGGAGCCGTTCTTCTCGGAGATCGTCCGGGCCGTCGGCGACGCCCTCGCCGACACCTCGATGCAACTGCTGCTCACCCTGGTCCGCACGGACGACGAGCGGCGGCGCCTGGTCGAGTACGCGCGCGGCGGACGGGTGGACGGCGTCCTGCTGATGTCCGTGCGCGCCGAGGACCGGCTGCCGGACATGCTCGCCGAGGCCGGACTGCCCACCGTGATGCTCGGCCGCCGCTCGGGCGACGAGCACGTCACGTACGTGGACGCGGACAATGTCGGCGGCGCCCGCGGCGCGGTCGAGCATCTGCTGCGCGACGGGCGCAGGCGGATCGCCGCCGTCACCGGGCCGCTCGACATGTACGTCACCCAGTGCCGGCTGCGCGGCTACCGCGAAGCCCTCGCCACGGCCGGTCTGGAACCCGTGCCCTCGCTGGTCGCCGAGGGCGACTTCACCGAGGACAGCGGGCGCCGGGCGACGGCCGGGATCCTTCGGTGCCACCCGGACGTCGACGCCGTCTTCGCCGCCTCGGACACCATGGCCGCCGGAGCGCTGGACGTGCTGCGGAGCGCGGGGCGCCGGGTGCCCGACGACGTCGCGGTGCTCGGCTTCGACGACTATCCGCTGGCCGAGCACACCGAGCCCGCGCTGACGACGGTCCGTCAGCCGCTGGAGGAGATCGGCCGGGCCATGGTGCGGCTGCTGCTGGAGGAGATGGAGCAGCCCGAGGTGGCCTGGCGGCACGTCATCCTGCGCACCCGGCTGGTGGTCCGGGGCTCGGCCTGAGTGCTGCGGGCGCCCCGTTTCGGGAGCGCTCCCAAAATCCCTGGAGATTCCGCGATCGAAGGCCGCACTGTGACCTGCGGCTTCGAAATTCGTTCGACGCATTGGTGTCCATAGGGTTGTCAGGGACATGGGATGACTTCTACAGTCCCGACCGAAACCAGTGGAGTGGGAGCGCTCCCATCAGTGGGGAGTTGGGAGCGCTCCCGCATTGGCCCGTCGAATCCGGAACCACCTCCGAGAGAGGCACCCGCATGCGACCGTCCCCGCACCGTCCCCGCACCCCCCGCACCCCGCACGGCCTGCTCGCCGCGCTGCTCTCCGCTCTCGCCGCCGTCGCGGCACTCCTCGTCGCCGCACCACCGGCCCAGGCCGACACCACGATCTGCGAGCAGTACGGCTCGGCCGTCATCCAGGGGCGCTACGTCGTCCAGAACAACCGCTGGGGCACCAGCGCCCCGCAGTGCGTCACCGCCACCGACGCCGGCTTCCGGGTCGCCCAGGCCGACGGCTCGGTGCCCACCAACGGCGCCCCCAAGTCGTATCCGTCCGTCTTCAACGGCTGCCACTACACGAACTGTTCGCCGGGCACCAGCCTCCCGGCGCGGCTCAGCACCATCTCCAGCGCGCCCAGCAGCATCTCCTACGGCTACGTCTCGAACGCCGTGTACAACGCCTCGTACGACATCTGGCTGGACCCGACGCCCCGCACCGACGGCGTGAACCGGACCGAGATCATGATCTGGTTCAACCGGGTCGGCTCCATCCAGCCGATCGGCTCCCCGGTCGGCACGGCCTCGGTGGGCGGCCGCTCCTGGGAGGTCTGGACCGGCAGCAACGGCTCCAACGACGTGATCTCCTTCGTCGCTCCCTCGGCGATCGGCAGCTGGAGCTTCGACGTCATGGACTTCGTCGACCAGACCGTCGCCCGGGGCATGGCACAGAACACCTGGTACCTGACGAGCGTCCAGGCCGGGTTCGAGCCGTGGCAGAACGGCGCCGGGCTCGCGGTGAACTCCTTCTCCTCCACCGTCAACCTCGGTGGTGGCGGCGGCCCGGGCGGCCCCGGCAACCCGGCGACGGCCTGCCAGGTGACCTACGCCACCAACGCCTGGCAGGGCGGCTTCACCGCCGACGTCACGGTCAAGAACACCGGCTCCAGTGCCGTCGACAACTGGAAACTCGGCTTCACCCTGCCCTCCGGACAGCGCGTCACCAGCTCCTGGAACGCCACCCTGTCCGGCTCGTCGGGCGCCGTCACGGCGAGCCCCGTGGCACACAACGCGCAGATCGCCCCCGGCGGCAGCCAGACCTTCGGCCTCCAGGGCACCCACAGCGGCACGTTCGCGCGGCCGGCCGGGTTCAGCCTGAACGGAACCGCCTGCACCAGCGCATGACCCGAAGCCCGTGCGCCACACCGCACCGGCCTCCCGAAGGGACCCGTCCCGCCTCTTCCCCCGCACCGGCGGGGACGGGCCCCTTCTCCGCCCCCTCCGGCCCGCACCCGGAAAGGCCCGTCATGAGTCCGAGCCGCACGCTGTCCGCCCGCCGCCCCGCGATCGTCGCCACGCTGTGCGCCGCCGCCCTCGCCCTGACCGGGCTGGCCGCCGTCCCACCCGCCGGGGCCCCGACGGCCGCCGTCGCCCGCCCGTACCAGGACCCCTCCCTGCCGGTGCCCGAGCGGGTCGACGACCTGCTCTCCCGGATGACGACCGACGACAAGCTCGGGCAGATGACACAGGTGGAGAAGGACGCGCTCGTCCCGCAGAGCGACCTCGCCGCCCACCGCATCGGCTCGGTGCTCTCCGGCGGCGACTCCACCGTCAGTCCCAACAACCCCCGGACCTGGGCCGACACCTACGATTCCCTCCAGCGCACCGCGCTCACCACCCCGCTCGGCATCCCGATGATCTACGGCATCGACGCGGTGCACGGCCACAACGCGGTCCGCGGCGCCACCCTCTTCCCGCACAACATCGGCCTCGGCGCCACCCGTGATCCGGCGCTGGTGCAGCGCGTCGGACGCGCGGTGGCCGAGGAGGTGGCCGGCACCGGCATCGACTGGTCGTTCGCACCCTGTCTGTGCGTGGCCCGCAACGACCGGTGGGGCCGCACCTACGAGTCGTTCGGCGAGAAACCCGAACTGCCCACGTCCATGGCCACGTTCGTCACCGGTATGCAGGGCACGGCCCTCGGCGGCGACGGGGCCTCGGTCCTCGCCACCGCCAAGCACTATCTCGGCGACGGCGGCACCACCGGCGGCGTCGACCAGGGCAACACCGAGCTGTCCGAGGCCGAGCTGCGCGCCGTCCACCTGCCGCCCTTCCAGGAGGCGGTACGGCGGGGCGTGGGCTCGGTGATGCTGTCGTACAGCAGCTGGAACGGGGTGCGGTCGCACGCCCACAAGTACCTGGTCACCGACGTGCTCAAGAGCGAACTGGGCTTCGGCGGCTTCGTCGTGTCCGACTGGGCCGCGGTCGACCAGCTCGACGGGCAGAGCGGCTTCACCGGCGCCGAGATCACCACGGCCGTCAACGCCGGGGTCGACATGGTGATGGTCCCGCACGACTACCGGAAGTTCCTCACCCTGCTGCGCGGCGAGGTGAACGCCGGGCGGATCAGCCAGGCGCGCGTCGACGACGCCAACCGCCGCATCCTCACCAAGAAGTTCCAACTGGGCCTGTTCGAAAGGCCGTTGACCGATCGCTCGTACACCTCCTCGGTGGGCTCCGCCGAGCACCGGGCACTGGCCCGGCAGGCCGTGCGGGCCTCGCAGGTGCTGCTGAAGAACGATGGTGGCGTGCTGCCGCTGGCCAAGAACGCCAAGCTGTTCGTGGCCGGCAAGTCCGCCGACGACATCGGCAACCAGAGCGGCGGCTGGACCCTGGGCTGGCAGGGGCGCAGCGGTCCCGTCACCGAGGGCACCACCGTCCTCCAGGGCATCCGCGCCGCCGCGGGCGACCCGTCCCGGATCAGGTACGACCGCTACGGCAACGGCATCGACGGCAGCTACACGGCCGCCGTGGCGGTCGTCGGGGAGACGCCGTACGCCGAGATGCACGGCGACCGGCCCGGGAGCATGGGGCTCGACCCGGAGGACCTCCAGACCCTCGCCCGGCTGAAGGCGAGCGGGGTGCCCGTCGTGGTGGTCCTGGTCTCCGGGCGGCCGCTCGACATCGCGGCCCAACTGCCCGACTGGAAGGCCCTGTTGGCGGCCTGGCTGCCCGGCACCGAGGGAGCCGGGGTGTCGGACGTGCTCTTCGGCGACCACGCCCCCACCGGCAAGCTCCCGATGACGTGGATGCGCAGCGCCTCCCAGCAGCCCATCAACGACGGCGACGGCAAGAGCCCGCTCTTCCCGTACGGGCACGGGCTGACGTACGGCACCGGTCCCGACCCGGACCCGGACCCGGAGCCCGCGCCCAAGGCCTGCACCGCCCAGTTCAAGGTCGCCTCGTCCTGGTCCGGCGGCTACCAGGCGGAGATCACCGTCAAGAACACCGGCACCGGCCCGCTCACCGGCTGGTCCGCCGCCTGGGACCTGGGCGGTTCCACCGTCACCAGCCTGTGGAACGGCTCCCTGACCGTGGCCCAGGGCCGCGCGACCGTCCGTAACGCCGCCCACAACGGCGCCCTGTCACCCGGCGCCACCACCTCGTTCGGCTTCACCGCCAACGGCGGCGCGGGCACGCCCGCTCCGCAGTGCACCGGCTCCTGACGTACGACCGGCACATCCGCACGTACCACCGAGGAGGGCACGATGACCAACCCGACCAGAGCCGACGGCGCCTCGCTGCCGCGCACGCGCCGACGACGGTCGGCGGCTTTAGCCACCGCCCTGGCCACCCTGATGCTCGGGGCGGCGGGCCAGATCGCGGGACAGCCCGCGGCAGCGGCGGAGGCACACGTCGACAACCCCTTCGCGGGGGCGAGTTTCTACCTCAACCCCGACTACGCGGAGCACGTCGACACCTCCATCGCGCAGACGTCCGACGCCACGCTCAAGGCGAAAATGGAGAAGGTCAAGAGTTATCCGACCGCCGTCTGGCTGGACCGGATCGCGGCCATCCACGGCGGCGCGGCCAACGCGGGACGCAAGAGCCTGGCCGACCACCTCGACCTGGCGCTCGCGCAGAAGAAGCCCGGCCAGCCGATCACCGCCACCTTCGTGGTGTACGACCTGCCCGGCCGGGACTGCGCCGCCCTCGCCTCCAGCGGTGAACTCCCGCTCACCCAGGCGGGTCTGGCCCGCTACAAGAGCGAGTACATCGACGTCATCGCGAACGTCTTCAAGAACCCCAAGTACCAGGACATCCGCATCACCACCGTCGTCGAGCCCGACAGCCTGCCCAACCTGGTCACCAACACCTCCGACCCCGAATGCGCCCAGGCCAAGAGCAGCGGCGTGTACGTCGAGGGCATCCGGTACGCCCTGGACAAGCTGCACGCCGTCCCGAACGTGTACACGTACCTGGACTACGCGCACTCCGGCTGGCTCGGCTGGGACAACAACCTCACCCAGACCGTGCAGCAGTACACCGACGTGGCCAGGGGCACCGCGGCAGGGCTCAGCAGCGTCGACGGGCTGATCACCAACGTCGCCAACTACACGCCGTTGGAAGAGCCGTTCCTCACCGACCCGAACAAGACCGTCGGTGGCACCATGGTCAAGTCGAGCAAGTACTACGAGTGGAACCCGAACTTCGACGAGTCGGACTTCACGAAGAACGTCCACCGGACGCTGGTCTCGGCGGGCTGGCCCGCCTCCACCGGCATGGTGGTCGACACCTCCCGCAACGGCTGGGGCGGCTCGGCGCGGCCCACCGCCGAGAGCACCAGCACCAGCCTTGAGACCTACGTGACCGAGTCCAAGGCCGACCGCCGCACCCACCGCGGACTGTGGTGCAACGCGAGCGGAGCCGGGCTCGGACAGCCGCCGCAGACCGCGCCGTCCGGGCACCCCGACTCGCACCTGGACGCCTTCCTGTGGGTCAAGCCGCCGGGGGAGTCCGACGGGGCCAGCAAGGACATCCCCAACGAGGAGGGCAAGCGCGCGGACCCGATGTGCGACCCGGACTACACCGCGCCCAACGCCGGCAACAACAAGACCGGGGCGCTGCCCGACGCGCCGCTGGCCGGGCACTGGTTCCACAACCAGTTCTCGATGCTGGTGCGCAACGCGTACCCGGCGGTGCCGACGGGCGGTACCGGCCCGGGCGACACCACGGCCCCGACCGCGCCGACCGGGCTGCGGGCCACGGCGAAGACCGCGAGCAGCGTCTCCCTCGCCTGGACGGCGGCCACCGACGACGTGGGCGTCAGCGGTTACGACGTCTACCGTGACGGCACCAAGGTCAGCGCCCAGCCGGTCGGCGGGACCACGTTCACGGACACCGGGCTGAGCGCCGCGACGGCCTACAGCTACACCGTCCGCGCCCGGGACGCCGCCGGGAACGTCTCCGCGGCCTCCGCCGCGCTGAGCGCCACCACCGAGACGGGCGGCGGCGGCCCCGACCCCACGGGCGGTCTCAAGGTCGCCTACAGGAACCACGACGCCTCGGCCACCGACAACGCCATCCGTCCCGGTCTGCGGATCACCAACACCGGCAGCGCCGCCCTCGACCTGACCGGGGTGGTCGCCCGCTACTACTTCACCCGGGACGGCGGATCGCCCACCGTCAACGCCTGGTGCGACTACGCCGCGGTCGGCTGCTCCAACGTCAAGCTCAGGGTCGTCCCGCTGAGTACGCCGGTGGCGGGCGCCGACGCCTACCTGGAGGTCGGCTTCTCGGCGGGCTCGCTGGCCGCGGGCCGGGACACCGGTGACATCCAGCTCCGGATGGCCAAGACGGACTGGTCCGCCTTCGACGAGACCGACGACCACAGCCGCACCACCGCCACCTCGTACACGGAGGCTCCGGCGATCCCGGCCTACCTGGGCACCGTGCGGGCCTGGGGTATGCCGCCCGCCTGATCCGCCGACTAGCCCCCTCCCCACAGACCCCCCGCCCGTCCGGCCGCGGCACCTCGCCCGGACGGGCGGGGGCTCCAGCGACTCCCCAACAGTGCAGGAGAGACGATGGCTCGACCCAGAAAGAGACTGCTTTCCTTAGTGGCTGTGCTGGCGACCCTGCTCGGCGGGATCGGCCTGGCCCTGCTCGGACAGGGCAACGCGCAGGCGCACGGTGTCACGATGATGCCGGGATCGCGGACCTACCTCTGCTATCTCGACGCCAAGACCGGCACCGGATCCCTCGACCCGACCAACCCGGCCTGCCGTGCCGCGCTCAACGAGAGCGGCGGGAACTCGCTGTACAACTGGTTCGCCGTGCTCGACTCCAACGCGGCGGGCCGCGGGCCCGGTTACGTGCCGGACGGCAAGCTGTGCAGCGCCGGTGACCGTTCCCCGTACAACTTCACCGGATACAACGCCGCCCGCGCGGACTGGCCCCGCACGCACCTGACCTCCGGGGCGTCGATCCGGATCAAGCACAGCAACTGGGCGGCGCATCCCGGGGCCTTCCGGGTGTACCTGTCCAAGCCCGGCTACTCGCCCTCCTCTCCGCTGGGCTGGGGCGACCTGGAGCTGATCCAGACCGTCACCAATCCGCCCCAGTCGGGCTCGGTGGGCTCCGAGAGCGGCCACTACTACTGGGATCTGAGGCTCCCCTCGGGCCGCTCGGGCAACGCGATGATGTTCATCCAGTGGGTGCGCTCGGACAGCAACGAGAACTTCTTCTCCTGCTCCGACATCGTCTTCGACGGCGGCAACGGCGAGGTGACCGGTATCCGCGGCTCGGGCGGCACTCCCACCCCGACGCCCACGCCGACACCCACCCCGACCCCGACCGATCCGCACAGCGGCTGCATGGCCGTGTATTCGGTGACGAGCTCCTGGAACGGCGGCTTCCAGGGCTCCGTGCAGGTGATGAACCACAACACGGCACCGCTCGACGGCTGGGCCGTGCGCTGGCAGCCGGGCGCCGGCACGCGGCTGAACAGTGTCTGGAACGGCGCGCTCAGTACCGGGTCCGACGGCACGGTCACGGTCAGGAACGTCGGCCACAACCGGACGATCACGGCGGACGGCAGCACCACCTTCGGCTTCACGGCCACCTCCACGGGCAACGACCTTCCGGCCGGCTCGATCGGCTGCGTCACCCCGTAACGGCACCCCGTCCCCTGGCGCCGGCTCCCGCACTCGCGGAAGCCGGCGCCCTCGTGTGCGCGGGCGTCAGACGGCGGGGGAGTCCAGCGCCTCGGCGTGCTCGTTGACCGGCTGCGGGGTGCCCGTGAGGTCGAGGACGAAGAGGGGGATGCCGAGGGACTCGGCGCGGCGGCGGGCGGAGTCGGCGTAGCCGGCGAGGGAGAAGTAGACGCAGCGGGAGGACTCGGTCATGGCGGTCAGCCACAGGCACTCCACGTCCCGCTCGGAGGCGGGGCGTACGGTCGGGTCCACCTGGGCCAGCAGTCCACGGGCGGCGAGGCCGATGCCGGACGGCGGGCGCTGGTCGGCCCGGCGGATGTCCTCGTAGCCGAGCCACCGCAGGTACAGGGCCGCGACGGTGACCGCGTCCCGGGCGGTACGGATCGCGATGGGCTGGAAGGCGCGGCGGCGGCCGGCACCGCCGGCACCGCCGGCCTCGGTGGACGCGCCGCGCTCCGACACCGCCCCGGTCACGGCGGACGCGCCCGCCACGGCGACCCGCAGCACCGCCCCGCACACGCACCCCAGCTCCGGATACGGCCACTGGTTCTCCCGGGCGCAGGAACCGCACCGCAGGGTGATCCAGCCGTCGTCCCAGGCCCGGTGCGTGACGGTCGTCGGGGCGCCGTGGCGGTCCAGCGGCGGCGAGACCGGCGCCCCGCACACACAGGGGTAGGACGGCGCGGCGTAGAGATGCTCGCGACGGCAGGCCGGACACCGCACCGGCATGCTCTCGGCCATGGACCACTCCAGAACGTCACGTCGGACAGCGGCAGCGGCTCCATAGTGCTCTCCCGCGGGCGTCGGCGACAGGAAGTCGGGCCAACGCCACGCCAGGTGTCGGTGGTCGGTAACCGCTCCCTTGACGGCTCCCTTGACGACCCCCGGGCCGCGGCTTACATTGCTTCCAGATAGTAGAATTTACTTTCCGCAATACGGAAGAAGCTCACCGCTGGGCGCGACGGGAGTGGCACTCCGACAGCCGAAGCAGGAGTACTCGATGGCTCGAATGACCGCTGCCCGCGCGGCAGTTGAGATCCTCAAGCGCGAGGGCGTCACGGACGCGTTCGGCGTCCCGGGCGCGGCGATCAACCCCTTCTACGCGGCACTCAAGGCCTCCGGCGGTATCCACCACACCCTCGCCCGGCACGTCGAGGGCGCCTCCCACATGGCCGAGGGCTACACCCGCACCCGCCCGGGCAACATCGGCGTCTGCATCGGCACTTCGGGCCCGGCCGGCACCGACATGATCACCGGGCTGTACTCCGCGACCGGCGACTCCATCCCGATCCTGTGCATCACCGGCCAGGCCCCGACCGCCGTGATCCACAAGGAGGACTTCCAGGCCGTCGACATCGCGTCCATCGCCGCACCGGTGACGAAAATGGCGGTGACCGTCCTTGAGGCCGCCCAGGTCCCCGGGGTCTTCCAGCAGGCCTTCCATCTGATGCGCTCGGGACGTCCCGGGCCGGTCCTGATCGACCTGCCGATCGACGTCCAGCTCACGGAGATCGAGTTCGACCCGGAGACCTACGCGCCGCTGTCGGCCTACCGGCCCGCCGCGACCCGCGCCCAGATCGAGAAGGCGATCACGCTCCTCAACGAGTCCGAGCGGCCGCTGATCGTCGCGGGCGGCGGTGTCGTCAACGCCGACGCCTGCGAACTCCTCGTGGAGTTCGCCGAGTTGACCGGCACCCCGGTCGTGCCGACTCTGATGGGCTGGGGTGTCCTGCCCGACGACCACGAGCTGAACGCCGGCATGGTCGGCCTCCAGACCTCGCACCGCTACGGCAACGCCACCTTCCTGGAGTCCGACTTCGTCCTCGGTATCGGCAACCGCTGGGCCAACCGCCACACCGGGAAGCTCGACGTCTACACGGCCGGGCGGACCTTCGTCCACGTCGACATCGAGCCCACTCAGATCGGCAGGATCTTCGCCCCGGACTACGGCATCGCCTCCGACGCCAAGGCCGCCCTGGAGCTCTTCGTCGAGGTGGCACGGGAGTTGAAGGCGGCGGGCAGGCTGCCCGACCGCTCGGCGTGGGCCGCGGCCGCGCAGGAGAGGAAGGCCACCCTCCAGCGCCGCACGCACTTCGACGACATCCCGATCAGGCCGCAGCGCGTCTACGAGGAGATGAACAAGGCCTTCGGCCCCGAGACCCGGTACGTCTCCACCATCGGCCTCTCGCAGATCGCCGGTGCCCAGATGCTGCACGTCTACCGGCCGCGCCACTGGATCAACTGCGGCCAGGCGGGCCCGCTCGGCTGGACGATCCCGGCCGCGCTCGGCGTCGCCAAGGCCGACCCGGACGCGCAGGTCGTCGCCCTCTCCGGCGACTACGACTTCCAGTTCATGATCGAGGAGCTGGCCGTCGGCGCGCAGCACAGGATCCCGTACGTCCATGTCCTGGTGAACAACTCCTACCTCGGCCTGATCCGCCAGGCGCAGCGGGCGTTCGACATCGACTTCCAGGTCAACCTGGAGTTCGAGAACATCAACTCGCCCGAACTGGGCGTCTACGGCGTCGACCACGTCAAGGTCGCCGAGGGCCTGGGCTGCAAGGCGATCCGGGTGACCGACCCGAGCGAACTGGGCGCGGCCTTCGAGCTGGCGAAGAAGCTCGCCGCCGAGTTCCAGGTGCCGGTCGTGGTCGAGGCGATCCTGGAGCGCGTCACCAACATCTCGATGTCGACCACCAACGACATCGGCAACGTCGTGGAGTTCGAGGAGATCGCGACCGAGCCGGGACACGCCCCGACCTCGATCAGAACGCTGAAGGTCTGACACCACCGGCCACATCACCGAGGGGCGGCCCGCCAAGGGGTCGCCCCTTCGGCATGCCCCCGGCCGGGTTCAGTCCGGCAGGGTCGCCGGTTGACGTACGCCCATGGGTTCCCGCGCACCGTGCGGGGCAGGGTCTGCCCCGCGCCCCCGGGCTCCCCCGAGACCCGTACCGTGCCCGGTCGGCCGGCGTCGGCGTCGCCCCGCGGGTGCGGGGCGGGCACGGCGACCGTGACGGCGGCGCGGGGACCGCCCCGCAGCGGCGCGGCGGCGTACGGCTCACGCCGGACCGTCGCACCGCTGTCCTTGACACCCCCCGGCGTGAGGCCCGCCGCCCCCGTGCCGACGGGCCTCACGTGACGAGAATGTGCCCGCGGCAGGGGGTGGTTGAAGCCCCCCGACGCTGGTTCAGAGGTTGATTTGAGGGTTCCGTAGGCGGCGTACGCACGGTGGAGTACGTGAGGGTGAGGAGCGCGGGCCCGCACACACCCGAGAGCGCCGGATACGGAACGGCTCCGTATCCGGCGCTCTCGGGCCGGTGAGGTGATGGTGTCGGGACCGCGGCGGCGGCGACGGAACCGCGGGTCCGCCTCCCTCAGGTCGAAGAAGCAGGCCCCGGACCTTCACCACCGCACTGGCTCGCACGCCGCCGCGGTCCTCACCCTGCCCGCGCCCGGCACGCGAGGGACCACCCCTCATCCGGGTCGCCCAGCGGCCGGGCGCGGGCAGGGAGTTCAGCCCCAGGGCCTGGATCGGGCCGTGGGTTTCCGGTCCGCGGCGGGCCTGGGCGCGACATGACAGGTGTCGGCACCGCCGCGGACCGGAAGTTCTGGTCGGTTCCGGTCAGACCTGGGCGCCGGACAGTCGCTCCACGGCACGCAGCAGCGCCGAGTGGTCCAGGCCGCCGTCGCCCTGCGCACGCAGGCTCGCGACCAGTTGGGCGACCACGGCGCCCACCGGCAGGGCCGCCCCGACGGTGCGGGCGGCGTCCGTGACGATGCCCATGTCCTTGTGGTGCAGGTCGATACGGAAGCCCGGCTTGAAGTCGCGCCGCAGGAAGTTGTCCTTCTTGCGCGTCAGCACGGTCGAGCCGGCCAGTCCGCCGCCCAGGACGTCCAGCGCGGCCTTCAGGTCCACGCCCGACTTCTCCAGGAAGGCCACGGCCTCCGCGCACGCCTGGATGTTCACGGCGACGATCAGCTGGTTCGCGGCCTTCACGGTCTGGCCCGAGCCGTGCGGACCGCACCGCACGACGGTCCGGCCCAGCGCCTCGAAGATTGGCTCCGCCTCGTCGAAGTCGGCCTGCTCACCGCCGACCATGATGGACAGCACCGCCTCGATCGCGCCGGCCTCACCGCCGGAGACGGGGGCGTCGAGCACCCGGATGCCCCGGTCCTGCGCTGCCTTCGCCAGGTCGACCGAGGTCTGCGGGGTGATCGAGGACATGTCGATCAGCAGGGCGCCGGAACGGGCGTTGGCGAGGATGCCGTCGGGGCCGTAGGCGATGGCCTCGACCTGCGGGGAGGCGGGGACCATGGTGATGACGACGTCGGCGTCCCGCACCGCCTCGGCGATCGAACCGGCCACGGTGCCGCCGGCGGCGGCGAGGCGGTCCAGCTTGTCCTGTTCGAGGGTATAGCCGGTGATGTCGTAGCCCGCCTTGATCAGGTTCTCGGACATGGGGGAGCCCATGATGCCGAGGCCTATCCAGGCGATCCTGGGGAGTGTGTTGCTCATGGGGTGCCTCTCAAGTAGCGGGGGAGTCAGCGGGACAGCCAGTCGAAGGCCTCGGAACTCGGGCGGTCGCCCGGCTTGTACTCCAGGCCCACCCAGCCGTCGTAACCGGTCTTCCCGAGCTGGTCGAGGAGGTCGTCGAGCGGCAGTGAGCCGGTGCCGGGCGCGCCGCGTCCGGGGTTGTCGGCGATCTGCACATGGCCGGTCTTCGGGGCGTACTCCTCGATCACCGCCGGCAGGTCCTCGCCGTTCATGGACAGGTGGTAGAGGTCCATCAGGAAGCGCGCGTTGCCGAGGCCCGTCGCGGCGTTGACCTTGTCGACGACACCCACCGCGGCGGGCGCGCTCACCAGCGGGTACAGCGGCGACTCGGGCTTGTTGAGGGCCTCGATCAGCAGGATCGCGCCGATCCGGTCGGCCGCGCGGGCCGCCAGCACCAGGTTCTCCAGCGCGAGCGCGTCCTGCTCGGCCGGGTCCACGCCCTCGACGCGATTGCCGTACAGGGCGTTGAGGGCCGTGGTGCCGAGCGACTCGGCGAAGCCGGCGGCCACGTCGATGTTGGCGCGGAACCGCTCCGACTCCTCGCCCGGGATCGACAGCGCGCCCCGGTCGGGGCCCGGCAGCCGCCCGGCGTAGAAGTTCAGGCCCGTGAGCCGGACGCCGGCGTCCTCGATCGCCTTCTTCAGGGCGTCGAGCTCGGACCGCTCGGGGGTGGGGGTGTCGACCCAGGGCCACCACAGCTCGACCGCGGTGAAGCCCGCCGCGGCGGCGGCCGCGGGGCGCTCCAGGAGCGGGAGTTCCGTGAAGAGGATCGACAGGTTGACGTTGAAGCGCTGCTCTGCGGCTGAGCCCGTTCCAGAAGCCGGCATGTCGCGGGCGCTCCCTTCCATGTCGAGCATTTCCGTATGGTGGAAATTAGTTTCTGCTTATTGGAAGATTGCCGTCGGGTGCCGGAGCTTGTCAAGAGGGCCCGGCGGAAAACGACACAGCGGGTTAGGTTGTGCCCGTGCGATTGAGAGTGGAGTTCACGACCGAGCCCTTCGATCTCGACGAGGCCCCCGCGCACGCGCTGGTGGCCCGCGAGGTCATCGCGGCGGCCGAGCTCGACGCGGTGGACGTCGGCCCCTTCGGCAACACGGCGGAAGGGGGCGCCGACGCGGTGCTCGACGCCGTGGACGCCCTGCTGCGCAGGACCCTGGAGTCCGGCGCCACCCGGATCACGCTCCAGGTCAACGTGATCGGGGAGGGCGGCGCGTGACCGGTACCGGGGACGAGCCCTTCATCGCGGCCGTGAAGCCGCTGGTCGACGCCATGGGCGGCGAGATGCTCCCGCCGGACGAGGCCGGCCCCGACGATGTCGTGCTCGCCTGGGAGGGGGTCGACGTCGTCGCCGTACGGCTGCCGCAGCTCGCGGACTCCCTCGATCACATCCTGGCCGCCATGGAGCGCAGGAAGGGCAAACCCCTCGCCGACCTGGACCGCAAGGCCAAGCAGGAGGTCGTACGGATACTTGAGGCGCGTGGCGCCTTCTCCGTACGGCACGGCGTGGAGACCGTGGCGGGAGCCCTCGGGGTCAGCCGCTTCACGGTCTACAACTACCTCAACCGCGAGAAAGAGGCCTGAGCGTCTCCCGGGGTGGCGGGGTGGGGCGGGTTCCCGGGTTCCCGTAACCCGGAATTTTCAACAAAGTGTTGACGTGATGTCGCGTGGGGGCGTTAGCTGACTCCCGTGACCCCGACATCCACGTCCCCTGGCCTGGCCCGGTTCAACGCCCTGGAGGAGCACGCGGCCCGCGCGGTCCTCCAGGAGGTGTGCGCCTCCACGACGTGGGCCCGGCGCCTGCTCGCCGCCCGCCCCTACGCGACGGCTGAGGACCTCTACGCCGCCGGCGACGCCGCCATGGCCGACCTGACCGCCGGCGACCTCGCCGAGGCGATGGCCGGACACCCGCCGATCGGCCGACCCAAGCCCGGCGACCCGACCTCCGCCCGCGAGCAGCGCGGCATGGCCGGTGCCTCCGAGGAACTCAGGGCGGAACTGCTCGAACTGAACCTGGCGTACCAGGAGAGGTTCGGCCATGTCTTCCTGATCTGCGCGACCGGCCGCACCGGCGAGCAGATGCGGGACGCGGTCAAGGAGCGGATCGGCAACCCGCCCGAGCGGGAACGCGAGATCGTCCGCACCGAGCTGGGCAAGATCAACCGTATCCGGCTCGCCCGTATCGTCGAAGAGGACTGAGCGCCATGAGCACGAGCACCGCCGCCTCGCCGATCAGTTCGGTGTCCACGCACATCCTGGACACCAGCATCGGCCGCCCCGCCGAGGGCGTCGCCGTCCGGCTCGCGGCCCGCTGTGGCCGGGACGCGGACTGGCGGGCGCTCGGCGGCAGCGCGACCGACGCGGACGGGCGGTGCAAGGACCTGCCGGCCCTGCCGGAGGGCACCACACACGTACGGCTCGACTTCGCGGTGGAGCCGTATTTCGAGAACAAGTTCGACAACAAGAAGGCCGATGCGCAGCAGGACGCCCCCGCGAATCGGGACAGCGGTGCCGGTGCGTTCTTCCCGGAGGTGGCGATCACGTTCGCCGTCGCGCCGGGCGAGCACTACCACGTACCGCTGCTGCTCAACCCGTTCGGCTACTCCGTATACCGAGGGAGTTAGCATGCCCATCCTGGGCCAGAACCAGTACGGCAAGGCCGAGAACCGAGTCGTCAAGATCACGCGGGACGGCGCCACCCACCACATCAAGGACCTGAACGTCTCCGTGTCGCTGAGCGGCGACATGGACGAGGTCCACTACTCCGGCTCCAACGCCCATGTCCTGCCGACCGACACCACCAAGAACACGGTGTACGCGTTCGCCAAGGAGCACGGCATCGAGTCCGCCGAGCAGTTCGGCATCCACCTCGCCCGCCACTTCGTCACCTCGCAGGAGCCGATCAGGACCGCGCGGATCCGCATCGAGGAGTACGGCTGGGAGCGGATCGAGCACACCCGTCAGGGCGCGCACTCCTTCGTCCGCAAGGGCCAGGAGACGCGGCTCACGCAGATCACGTACGACGGCTCGGCGTGGGAGGTCGTCTCCGGGCTCAAGGACCTGACCGTCATGAACTCGACCGACTCCGAGTTCTGGGGCTACGTCAAGGACAAGTACACGACCCTGCCCGAGGCCTACGACCGCATCCTGGCCACCGAGGTCTCCGCCCGCTGGCGCTTCAACTGGACCGACGACGAGCGGGAGACGCCCGACTGGGAGGAGTCCTACGAGCAGGTGAGGAAGCACCTGCTCCAGGCCTTCGCCGAGACGTACTCCCTCTCGCTCCAGCAGACCCTGTACCAGATGGGCGCGCGGATCATCGACCACCGCGACGAGATCGACGAGGTCCGCTTCTCGCTGCCGAACAAGCACCACTTCCTGGTGGACCTGGAGCCGTTCGGCCTGAAGAACGCCACCGAGGACGGTGCCGTCTACTTCGCGGCCGACCGGCCCTACGGCCTGATCGAGGCCACCGTCCTCCGGGACGGCGTCGAGCCGCGGATCCCGGTGGACCTCACCAACCTGTAGCAACCCCATCTCGGCACCCGCGGCCGGCAGCGAGGCCTGCCGGCCGCGGCACTCAAACTCCCGGGGTCCTGCCGTGCCCTCACCTCCAGCGCAAAGGACGAACCATGGCAGCAGACCGGCGCATCGTCATCGAGAACTGTTCGATCGCGACCGTGGACGCCCACGACACGGAACACGCCTCGGGTCACGTCGTCATCGCCGGCAACCGCATCGAGTCGGTCGGGGCCGGCCGGGCTCCCGAGGGCCTTCAGGACGTCGCACGCCGTATCGACGCCACCGGCCATCTGGTGACCCCCGGCCTGGTCAACACCCACCACCACTACTACCAGTGGATCACCCGGGGCCTGGCCACCGACCACAACCTCTTCGACTGGCTGGTCGCGCTGTACCCGACCTGGGCGCGCATCGACGAGGAGATGGTCCGCGCGGCGGCCCGGGGCTCGCTCGCCATGATGGCCCGAGGCGGCGTCACCACCGCCATGGACCACCACTACGTCTTCCCGCGGGGCTCCGGCGACCTGTCCGGCGCGATCATCGGCGCCGCCCGCGACATGGGCGTCCGCTTCACCCTCGCCCGCGGCTCCATGGACCGCAGCGAGAAGGACGGCGGACTGCCGCCGGACTTCGCCGTCGAGACCCTCGAAGGCGCCCTCGCCGCCACCGAGGAGACCGTCCGACAGCACCACGACACCTCCTTCGACGCCATGACCCAGGTGGCCGTGGCGCCCTGCTCGCCGTTCTCCGTCTCCACCGAACTGCTGCGGGACGGCGCCGCGTTGGCCCGCCGGCTCGGGGTGCGGCTGCACACCCACGGCTCGGAGACCGTGGAGGAGGAGCAGTTCTGCAAGGAGCTGTTCGGCATGGGCCCCACCGACTACTTCGAGTCCACCGGCTGGCTCGGCGAGGACGTGTGGATGGCCCACTGCGTCCACATGAACGACTCCGACATCGCCGCCTTCGCCCGTACGAAGACCGGCGTGGCCCACTGCCCCTCGTCCAACGCCCGACTGGCGGCCGGCATCGCCCGCGTCCCGGACATGCTCGCCGCCGGTGTCCCGGTCGGCCTCGGCGTCGACGGCACGGCGTCCAACGAGTCCGGCGAACTCCACACCGAACTGCGCAACGCCCTCCTCATCAACCGCCTCGGCGCGCACCGCGAAGCCGCCCTGAACGCCCGCCAGGCACTGCGCCTCGGCACCTACGGCGGCGCTCAGGTCCTCGGCCGCAGCGCCGAGATCGGCTCCCTGGAGCCGGGCAAGCTCGCCGACCTCGTCCTGTGGAAGCTCGACACGCTGGCCCACGCCTCGATCGCCGACCCCGTGACCGCGCTGGTCTTCGGCGCGGCGGCCCCGGTCACCGCCTCCTTCGTCAACGGCCGCCAGATCGTCGAGGACAACCGGCTGCTCACCGCCGACGAGGACGCGATCGCCCGCGCCACGCGCGAGGAGGCGCGGCGGCTGGCCCGGATCGCCGGTCACTGAAGCCCGGACGCTCACCGAACTCCGTACCGCTGTACGGCACTTGAACTCCGGCGGAGAGGGACGGCTCCCCGCCGGTGGCCGTGGACCCCACAAGGGTGCACGGCGGCCGTGACCGGGGCGCGCGTTGGACGCGCGCGCCCCGGAACGGTCCCCGTCCTCGGTCCCGCACGACCGCGCACCACCTCCCTGAAACCCACGCCAGAGCTGCCGTGTAACCGACCGGAGGAGAGCCGCAGTGCCCGTACACCCAGTCGACGAGAAACTCCCCGCACTCAAGATGGCCACCACCGGCCTCCAGCACGTGGCCGCCATGTACGCGGGAGTCGTCGCCCCGCCCCTGATCGTCGGCGCGGCCATCGGCCTGTCCGGCACCGACCTCACCTTCCTCACCGGCGCCTGTCTGTTCACCGCCGGCCTCGCCACCTTCCTCCAGACGCTCGGGATCTGGAACATCGGCGCCCGGCTGCCCTTCGTCAACGGCGTCACGTTCGCCGGTGTCGCCCCCATGACCGCGATCGTGGCCTCCGCCGACGACAAGTCCGACGCCCTGCCGGTCATCTTCGGCGCGGTGATCGTGGCCGGACTCCTGGGCTTTCTCGCCGCCCCCTTCTTCAGCAAGGCGATCCGCTTCTTCCCGCCGGTGGTCACCGGCACCGTCATCACCCTGATCGGTGTCTCGCTCCTGCCGGTCGCCTTCGGCTGGGCGCAGGGGCCCGACCCGGCGGCGCGGGACTACGGCTCGACGACCAACCTGGGCCTGGCGGCGGCGACCCTCCTGATCGTGCTGCTCCTGCGCCGCTTCACCCGGGGCTTCGTCAAACAGGTCGCGGTCCTGCTGGGCCTGGTGGCCGGCACACTCCTCGCGATCCCCTTCGGGGCGACGGACTTCGGCCCGGTCACCGACGCGGCCGTCCTCGGCTTCCCGACCCCGTTCCACTTCGGCGCGCCGCAGTTCCAGCTCGCGGCGATCGTCTCGCTCTGCGTGGTGATGGTGGTCTCCATGACCGAATCGACGGCCGACATGCTGGCCCTGGGCGAGATAGTCGAGCGTCCGGCCGACGAGAGGACCATCGCGGCGGGTCTGCGCGCCGACACCCTCGGCTCCGCGCTCAGCCCCCTGTTCAACGGCTTCATGTGCAGCGCCTTCGCCCAGAACATCGGCCTGGTGGCGATGACGAGGATCCGCAGCCGCTACGTCGTCGCCACCGGCGGCGCCTTCCTGGTCCTGATGGGCCTGTGCCCCGTCGCCGCCTCCCTCATCGCGGTCGTCCCACGCCCCGTCCTCGGCGGCGCCGGCATCGTCCTCTTCGGCTCGGTCGCCGCCAGCGGCATCCAGACCCTCGTCCGCGCCGGCCTCGACAAGGACAACAACGTCCTCATCGTCGCCGTCTCCCTCGCCGTCGGCATCATCCCCATCACCGCGCCGGAGTTCTACCACGCCTTCCCGGAGACCGCGAAGATCGTCCTCGACTCCGGAATCTCCACGGGCTGCGTGGCGGCGGTCCTGCTCAACCTCGTCTTCAACCACCTCGGCACGGGCCGCGACGCCGACGAGGTGACCTCACCCATGGATCCGGAGGTGGCGGGCTTGGGCGGGTCGGGGGCGGCCGCGGCGCACTGACGTCAGCGCCGCCGGAACGCCTGGCAGGGCCGGGCCTCCGGCAGGCGGCCGGTGAAGAAGGAGCGGGGCGGGACGCCCATCAGGGTGCGGAAGTCGTACGTCATGTGGGACTGGTCGTAGTAGCCGATGGCCGCGGCCAGTTCCGCCCAGGGGGCCTCGGCCGCGTGGTGGAGGACATGGCGTACGCGGTCGATGCGGGCGTAGTGCTTGGGGGAGAGGCCGACGCCCTCGCTGAAGAGGTTGCGCAACTGCCGCTCACTGACGGCCAGTTCGCGGGCGACATGTGTCACCTGGGCCGGTGCGCGCCCCGGACGGGTGGACAGGGCGGCAGTGGCGGACCGCAGCAGTTGGATGCGGGAGCGGTCGGCGGCCGGATGGGGTGGCAGTAGCTCCGCGAGACGAGCCGGCATCTCCTCCGGTGCCACGTCCACCAGTTCGGCAGCGAGGCGGCGGGCCGTGCCGGCCGGCAACTCGCGGAGGGGGACGACCTGTCCGGCGAGGTCCGCCGCCCGGGCGCCGAGCAGCGGACGGACCGAGCCCGGCCCCAGACGCATCTGGACGCAGGACACCACCCGCTTCTCCCCTTCCGCGTGATACGAGGCGCGGGTGCGCGGGCCGACGACCAGGGTGTCGCGACGGCCGTCGTCCTCCACCCGTACGACCAACTTCGTCGCGGTGTCCGGGACATGGGTGAAGGCGTTCGGCAACTCGCCCTCGGCGGACACCGATGCGATGTCGGTGATCCAGGGGCGCAGAGTGTCGGGCACCGGCAGGGTGCGCTCGTCGAGGGCGTCGGTCACTCTCCCACGGTAAGCGCGCCGCCCGCCCGTACGGCGGCTCCGACCGTGCCGGAATCTCCTAGAGACCGAGGGCGGCCGCCCGGCACCGTGGTCGCCATGATCCTGGTGACGGGTGCCACGGGCACCATTGGCAGTGAAGTCGTACGACAGCTCGCGGCGCGCGGCGACAAGGTGCGCGCCCTGACCCGCGACCCGGCCGGGGCCCGGGTACCGCACGGCGTGGAGGTGGTGCGCGGGGACTACCTCGACCCGGGCTCGCTGGAAGCGGCGCTGTCCGGAGTGACGGCCGCGTTTCTGGTGGGTGTTCCCGGCCCCGGTACCCGCCACGACGCGGACCTGGTGGCGGCGGTGCGGGCGGCGGGCGTACCCCGTCTGGTGAAGCTCTCCGCGATCGGCACCGGGGACCCGGATCTGGGGCCGACCGCCTCCTGGCACGTCGAGGGGGAACGTGCCGTTCGGGACAGCGGGGCGGAGTGGACGATCCTGCGGCCCTCGTCGTTCGCCTCGAACACCCTCAGCTGGGCGGACGCGATCCGCGCGGGTGAACCTGTGCCGAACCTGACCGGCGACGGGCCCCAGGGCGTGGTCGATCCGCGTGATGTGTCCGAGGTGGCGGTGCGCGCCCTCGTCGAGGAGCGGCACGCTGGGGAGACGTACACGCTGACCGGACCGGAGACGATCAGCGTCCCCGGCCAGGCCGCCGTGCTCTCCGAGATCCTCGGCCGCCCTCTCACGGCGCGTGACCTCTCGGCGGAGGAGATCCGGGAGTACGCGCTCGGGTGGGGCATGGGCGATGAGGCGGCCGACGGTCTCCTCGTGGCCACCGCCTTCGTCCGCCGGGGCGGCAACGCCGTCGTCACCCCCGCCGTGCCGGACATCCTCGGCCGCCCGGCGCGGACGTATCGGGAGTGGGCGCGGGACCACAAGGGGATGTTCGGGGAGGCATGAGGGGAGTCGCCGCCGCAGGGGAGCCGCGGAGGGAAACACCCCCGCGGCTCCCGCAGCCCCCCGTGTGAGTCCGGCCCGCAGGGCTCACCACCCCGCGTCAGCCGCGGCCCGTCCCGCCGGAGCCCGGCCGCAGGACCGCCGCGGCCAGTGCCAGCGCTGCCGCCGCGATCGCCGTCGCCACGCGGAAGGCGAGCTGGTAGCCCTCGGCTGTGGCCGGGACGAGGTCCGTGCCTCCGGCGAGGAGTCCCTCGGTCCGGGCGGCGGCCAGGACGGAGAGGACTGCCAGGCCCAGGGAACCGCCCACCACCTGGGTGGTGTTGAACAGGCCCGAGGCGAGTCCCGCGTCCTCCTCGCGGGCGCCCGACATGGCGAGCCCGGTCAGGGCGGGCATCGCGGCGGCGAAGCCGACGGAGAGCAGGAGCAACGGCGGGAGGACGTCGGTGAGGTACGAACCGTCGGCGGGGGCCCGGCCCAGCAGGGCCATGCCCACGGTGATCAGTGCGAGCCCCGCCAGCAGCACCCGGTGGGCGCCGAACCGGCCGATGGTCCGCGCGGACAGGCCGAGCATGAGCACGCCGATCGCGATCGGGGCCGGGAGGAACGCCGTACCGGTGAGCAACTCGCCGTAGCCGAGGACGCGTTGGAGGTAGAGCGTGCCGATGAACTGGAAGCCGTACATCGTCGCGATCATCAGGACCTGGACGGCGTTCGCGCCGGTCAGCAGACGGGAACCGAACATCCTCAGCCGCAGCAGCGGACGGGCGGCGCGGGCCTGGCGGACGGTGAACGCGACGAACAAGGTGAGCGCGAGCGCGCCCAGCAGCAGGGTCGCGGCGAGGCCGCGGTCGCCGGCGCCGACGATGGCGTACACCGTGAGCATCAGGGCGCCGGTGACCAGGGCCGACCCCGGGTAGTCGGCGCCCCTGCGGAGGCCCTCGCCGCGGTCCGGGGTCAGGATCCGGACCGCCGCCAGCCAGGCGACGACGCCGATCGGCAGGTTGATCAGGAAGATCCAGTGCCAGTTCAGGGCCTGGGTGAGCGCCCCGCCGAGGAACGTCCCGAGCGCCCCGCCCGCCGCGCCGACCGCGCTGAACACCGCGATGGCGCGGGCCTGTTCCCGAGGCTCCGGGAACAACGCGACGAGCATGCCGAGCACGACGGCCGCCGTCATCGCCCCGCCGACGCCCTGGAGGGCACGCGCCGCGATCAGCATGCCCGGGCCGGTCGCCACCCCGCACAGCACCGAGGCCGCGGTGAACACTGCGAGCCCGGCCGTGAACATCCGCTTGCGGCCCACCAGATCGCCGAGCCGGCCCACCAGCAACAGCAGCCCGCCGAACGGGATCAGATAGGCGTTGACCACCCAGGCGAGCCCCGGCCCCGAGAAACCGAGGTCGCTCTGGATCGCCGGCATGGCGACCGTGACGATGTTGCCGTCGAGGATCGTCATCAGGGTTCCCGCGCACAGGACGACCAGGGATGCCCAGCGGGAGTACGTTCGGTGCGAGGTTCGGGTCGGGGACTCGACGATGGCCGTCATGGCGGTGGTGCCTCCGCGTTCTTCATCGGTGCCTAGGTGCACGACTTGTAACGGGGTACATCGTGAGTGACCATGAGGGCAGGCAGAAGGAGGCAGTTCGATGTCCCAGAGGAACACCGGTGTTACCCCGCAGGTCGTGAACGCGCACGCGTGCCCGGTCCGTGAGGTTCTTGACAGGGTCTCCGGCAAATGGAGCGTCCAGATCCTCGTCGCCGCCGCCCACGGACCCATCCGCTTCACCGAGTTGGAGCGCGGCATCGAGGGCATCAGCCGCCGCATGCTCACCCTGACCCTGCGCAACCTGGAGCGCGACGGCCTCGTCACACGCACCGTGCATCCCACGGTCCCGCCCCGGGTGGAGTACGAACTGACCCCGGTGGCCCGGGAGTTGCACGAGACCCTGCAACGCCTGACCGACTGGGCCGAGCGGAACAGGGTCTACATCGCCGAGGCGCGCGCGGCCTACGACGGCGAGCGCGAACCGGAGCCGGCGGACGCGTAGGGCCGCGGCTCACGGCGCGGTCAGGGCGCGGGATGCGGCTGTGGCGTGTGGTGCGCGGCTCAGAGGCCGAACAGGCCCGGGTCCGACGCCAGTTCCTTGAAGTGCTCGCGCGGGTCGGCCACCAGCCGCCGCTCCTTGAGGTCCAGCAGGCCGCCGACGGCCGTGATCTCGGCCGCCACCGTGCCGTCGGTCTTGCGTATCGTCTGCTCGATCGTGAAGGTCTTCCCCTCACTCCAGGTGAAGTGGCAGGTCACCTGGACCTCGTCGCCCGCGATCAGCTCCCGCCGGTAACGGATGGTGGTCTCCAGGGCGACCGGGCCGACACCGCTGCCGATGAGGCCGGACTGGCTGATCCCGGCGGCCTGGAGCAGTGACCAGCGAGCGTGCTCGGCGTAGTTGATGTACACGCTCTGGTTGAGGTGGCCCTGGACGTCCGTCTCGTAGCCACGGACGGTCACCGGGACGGCAAACGCTTCGGACACGGCTTCCCCTTGTCGTTCGTGGACATGCTGATCAACCGATCTTGGCATGCTCATCACGTCCGGCGCGGTGACGCCAGCAGATAGCGGACCCGCGTCCGCGGCTCGGTGTACTCGCCGGCCTGCCAGCCGCCCTTCTCCAGCGTGGCGGCGCAGGCAGACAGCTCTCCGGCACCCTGCGCGTACACGGCGACGGCTTCCGGCTGGGGAGTGGCGCGCACCCGGTAGCCGGGCGAGCCCCCCGTTTCCGGCGGGTGTCCGGCCGCCTCCAGGGCGAGGGCTGCGGCCTGCACCAGATGGGCGCGCTCCCAGCCGCACGGCCGGTCCGTCTCCCCGTTCGGATTGGTCATCCGGCGCAGTTCGAGCAGTCCCTGCCAGGCGCTGTGCACCTCACGGACCCGGGCGGGCCCGGCGTCCGGCGGCTCCGGCTCGCCCCCGACCCGGGCGGCGAACACCCCGCCGGCCGCCGCGGGAGCTTCGGGGGCCACCTCGACGGCCTCGCGTATCCGGTGCCCGGCCGGTGTCAGGAAGTGGTCGTGCGGCGGCCGGGAGTGCCGGAAGGCGAGCCCCCGCTTGACCAGCGCTTCGAGCTGGGCCCCGGTCCCCTTCAGGCGTCCGGTGACGGGATCGGCGGCGTCGATGACTCGCCGCTGGGCGGCGGTCGGCGGTCGGGTCACGAGGGGCACCTCCCTGATGAACAGCCTGGTCGAAGGGTGTCGCGGCAGCGCGATCGACCCGTTCGAAGACTACGACCCGGGACTGACATCCCACCCGACGATCAAGGACCACCGGCCCCGGCGCGTGGTCGACGGCCGGTCCCCGCGCTACTGCCGGTACCCGCTCAGGAACCGCCCGATCCGCCCGATCGCCGCCTCCAGGTCGTCCGCGTGGGGCAGGGTCAGGATGCGGAAGTGATCAGGGGTCGGCCAGTTGAAGCCCGTGCCCTGGACGACCTGGATCTTTTCGCGCAGGAGGAGGTCCAGGACGAACTTCTCGTCGTCGTGGATCTTGTGGACCTTGGGGTCGAGGCGGGGGAAGGCGTAGAGGGAGCCCTTCGGCTTCACGCAGGACACGCCGGGGATCTCGTTGAGCTTCTCCCAGGCCACGTCGCGCTGTTCGTGCAGGCGTCCGCCCGGCGCGGTGAGCTCGTGGATGGACTGGCGGCCGCCGAGCGCGGCCTGGATGGCGTACTGGGCGGGCGCGTTGGCGCACAGGCGCATGGAGGCCAGCATGGTCAGCCCCTCCAGGTAGTTCCTGGCGTGCTGCTTCGGGCCGGTGACGACCAGCCAGCCCGAGCGGAAGCCCGCCACCCGGTACGTCTTGGACAGCCCGCAGAAGGTCAGGACGACCAGGTCGGGGGCGAGCGCGGCGACCGAGTGGTGCACGGCGTCGTCGTAGAGGATCTGGTCGTAGATCTCGTCGGCGAAGACCATCAGGCCGTGCCGGCGGGCGAGATCGAGGATGCCCTCGATGATCTCCTTCGGATAGACCGCGCCGGTCGGGTTGTTGGGGTTGATGATGACCACGGCCTTGGTGCGGTCCGTGATCTTCGACGCCATGTCGTCCAGGTCCGGGTACCAGTCGGCCTGTTCGTCGCAGAGGTAGTGAACCGCCTTGCCCCCGGAGAGCGTTGTCACCGCCGTCCACAGCGGGAAGTCCGGAGCCGGGATGAGGATCTCGTCGCCGTCCTCGACCAGCGCCTGTACGGCCATCGAGATCAGCTCGGAGATGCCGTTGCCGAGGAACACGTCGTCGACGCCGACGTCCAGGCCGAGCGTCTGGTAGCGCCCCGCCACGGCCCGCCGGGCGGAGAGGACACCGCGCGAGTCGGTGTAGCCGTGCGCCTGCGGGAGCATCCGGATCATGTCCTGGAGGATCTCCTCCGGCGCCTCGAAGCCGAACAGCGCGGGGTTGCCGGTGTTGAGTCGGAGCACGCTGTGCCCCGCCTTCTCCAGTGCGTCGGCGTGCTCGATCACCGGGCCGCGGATCTCGTAGCAGACCTCGCTGAGCTTGTTCGACTGCCGGAACTCCATGCGCTGACGCCCCTCCGGTTGTGGTGTTGCTTGGTTTTACCAAGTTCGAGCTTGGAAAGTCCAACGACATGTCTAGACTGCGTCGCATGTCACCTCGCCGAAGCTACGACCAGTACTGTTCCGCCGCCCGGGCGCTCGACGTCGTCGGCGACCGCTGGACTCTTCTGATCGTCCGGGAGCTGCTGGCCGGCCCGCGCCGCTACACCGACCTGCACGCCGACCTCCCCGGCGTCAGCACGGACGTACTCGCCTCCCGGCTGAAGGACATGGAACGCGACGGACTGACGACCCGCCGCCGGCTGCCGCCTCCCGGAGCGGCCTACGTCTACGAACTCACCGGCCGGGGGCGGGAGTTGCAGCCTGTGCTCCAGGCCCTGGGGGCTTGGGGGCAGCCCGAGCTGGGTGAGCGCCGGCCCACCGACGCCGTACGCGCCCACTGGTTCGCCCTGCCCCTGCTGCGGGCGCTGGAGGGTACGGGCCTGGTGGAAGTCCGGCTGGAGGAGGGGGACTTCCACCTGTACGTCGGCGCCACGGACGGCCCGGCCTACGGCGAGGGACCCGCGCCCGAGGACCCCGACGCGCGGCTGGTGATGGACAACGGCATCTGTACGGCCATCAGCCGCGGGGACGTGAGCCTGGCGGACGCGGTGCGGGCCGGCCGGGTCGAGGTGACCGGCGACGGGACGCTCGCCAAAGCGCTGCGCGAGGCGTGAACGGCCCGCCCATGAAGAAGGCCCGCCGGAGCGGGCCTTCTCGGTGAGCGTCTGGGCACTCCTGCGCACTCTTGACGGAGTGTCAGGCTCCTGGCGGCACCCGCGAAGGCCGCCCCGACCCCCGCGTCAGCGCGTATCCGCCGATCCCCGCGAGCGCGGCCAGCACACCGCCGAGCGCGGTCCACACCCACCGGTCGGACCACCAGCCCGACGACCAGCCGTCCTCGGGCTCGATGGCCGACAGGACGGCGGACCCGGAATCCGACTCCGACTCCGAACCGCCGCCCTGCGCCCGGGACGTCACCGCGATCCCCGGCACCAGCGGCTCGGTCAGTGACCCGTCCACGGCGGCCGAGCCGCCGATGTCCTTGGAGTCGGCCCGTACCTCGGCCCCGACCGGCAGGCCCAGGTCGGCCGTGGCCAGGTCGGTGACCGTCAGCCGGACGTAGTACGTCCCCGGCAGCGGGTCGTTCGCCCACGGCTCCGACCAGGCGCGGACCGTGCGCAGCACGCAGGTCAGCTCCACGGAGGCCGCGTCCGCCGCCGCGGTGCGCGTCTGCGCGCCGTACTGGCAGGCCTGGCGGCGCCGCAGACCGTCGTACACGTCGACCTGCCAGGTCTCGGCGGCATGCGTCTCGGGCAGCTTCACCGTCGCCTTCACGGTGGGGCGCTGGCCGGCGTCCGCCGGGAACGACCAGTACAGGTAGTCGCCCGCCGAGCCGTCCGCCGTGGCCGTCTGTCCCTGCTCGATCTCGGTCGCCGTACGGAAGGAGGTGCCGGCCCGGGTGGGCGCGTCACCGTCCGGCGAGGCCGAGGGGGACGGTGAGGAGTCGGCCGCCGCCGGGGCGGCGGCGAGGCCCAGCATCAGCGCCGCGGCGCTCAACACGCGTGTGATCCGCATCAGTTGGTCCTCCAGACCGCGAGCCGCCAGCGCGACAGCCAGCCCCACAGCAGACCGGCGAGGAAGCCGGTCAGGACGAGCGCGCCGAGTAGCCACCAGCCGCGTCCGAGGCCGAAGGAGGCCACGTCGCCCGCCTGTGACGGCCCGTCCACCACGTCGACGGTCAGCTCCAGCGGCAGACCGGGCGTGGTCTTCACCCCGGCGGCCGCCGAGAAGGCGTGGGTGAGCTGGAGGCACACGGACTCCGCCGGCGCCTCGTCGTCGGAGTCGCTCTCCGCCTTCGGGTAGCGCAGGCCCGTGGAGATCACATCCGTACGGCCGTCGCCCGCCGCCTCGCCGCGCACGATCTCCCGGCCGTGCACGGTGACCGCCCTGAGCAGCACCCCGTAACCCGGGTTCACCGCCCGGTCGGCCGCCACGCTCACCGAGGCCCGCAGCTCCTGGCCGGGCCCGACGTCCACCCGGTACCAGCGCTGCTGCCCGAACTCCTCGCGGTCGGTGTACAGGCCGGACTTCAGTGTCGGCGCCTGCGCGCAGGTCGTCGCGCCCTCGGTCGCCACCGGCGTCACCACCGGGTCGGCCGCGCGGTCCACCAACTGGTTGACCTTGTCGGTGAGTTCGTCGGTGTGCTCGACCGACGTGTAGGTACCGCCGGTCGCCTCCGCGATGCAGCTGAGCTGCTGCCGCATCTTGGTGTTGGGGACCAGGCCGAGGGTGTCGATGGTCAGTCCGATGCCCTTGGCGGCGATCTCGCGGGCCACCTCGCACGGGTCGAGCGGCGCGCAGGTGTCCTCGCCGTCGCTGATCAGCACGATCCGCTTGGAACTCGCGCCGTCGGTGAAGTCGCCGGCGGCCGCGAGCAGCGCCGGGCCGATCGGGGTCCAGCCGGTGGGGGAGAGGGTCGCCACCGCCGTCTTGGCCTCGGTGCGGTCCAGCGTGCTGACCGGGTACAGCTGCGCGGTGTCCTTGCACCCCGTCTTCTGGTTGTCCCCCGGGTAGTTGGCGCCCAGGGTCCGGATGCCGAGCCGGACCTCCTGCGGGGTCGCGTCCAGCACCTCGTTGAAGGCCTGCTTCGCCGCCGCCATCCGGGTGCCGCCGTCGATGTCCCGCTCCCGCATCGAGCCGCTCACGTCGAGGACCAGGTCGACCTGAGGGGTGGCCTCACCGCTGGGTTCACCGGCGTGGGCCGCGGCCGGGAGGGCGAGCCCGGCCGTCAGGGCGGCGACCAGGGCGCACACGCCCGCCGCCAGCCGTTTACTTGTGATCATCGGCGGATCTTATTGATCAGTGGTGCCCCGCTCCAAAACGGCCGCTCAGGCACGCCGCCGGACCGTCACCGCAGTGGATTGGGCAGCCCGGTCCACTGGTCCCCGGGCGTCCCCGGCGACAACCGCATCAACGTCAACGCCTTCGCCGGCAGCGGCTGTTCGAGCAGCGCCGCGAGATCGGGCGTGCGCGGCAGATCCCGTACGGCCGTCCCCAGCGCCTCCCGCAGCACCGCCTGCGAACCCGCCGTACCGGCGAGCGCTCCGGCCACCAGGGACCCGAACAGCTTGCGCCGCAGGGTCGTCACGTCGTCGGTGACGATCCGTCCGGTGAGTGCGGGCGCCGGGATGCCGTGCCGGGCCAGCCGGGCCGGGCTCACCCGGATGTCGGCCAGGTCGCGGTAGACCAGGCGCAGCGGGGCGCCCGACGCGGACAGCACGACGAGGAGGTTCTGGCCGTGCGCCTCCAGGGCCACCCCCAGGTCCAGCAGCCGCAGACCGGCCGTCAGGGCGAGCCGTGCGAAATCGGCGAGCCAGCCGGGGGAGCCGGGGAGGTCGGTGGTGGGGAGGGCGGCCACCGGCACGACCCGCTCCCCGCGCTCCGCCACCGCGTACATCTGCGGCGACTCGCGCAGCACGGCCGCCAGATCGGGGGAGTCGGCCGTGATCGCGCCCTCGGTGCGGGTGAAGTGCAGCAGGCCGTCCAGGCGGGCCGCGAGCGTCTCCGCGAACGCCGAGAGAGTCGCCGACAGGGAGATCGAGTAGACGGAGATGTCCCGCACCGAGGACGTCAGACGGGCGCTCAGCGCGGTCTTGACGTGCGGTCCGTCGGGCAGGGCGAGGGTCCGCAGCGACATCAGCGGATGCGCCGCGACCCCGCGCTCGCAGGACCGCTTGAGCACATGCTCCTCCTGCCACGGGTGCACCGGCACCAACATCCGCTCCCCGTCCCGCAGTTCGGACGGCCACACGCCCGTCACCAGACACTCGCCCGCCGGCACCGGCAGCAGTCCCAGCCGCACCAGCGGCCCGTGCTCGGGCCCGTAGGCGAGCTGCTCGGCCACCGAGAAACCGGGCCGGGAACGGCAGTTGGGATGGTATGGATGCCCGTCGACCACCCGCTGCTCCCACTCCCAGTCCGTCACCGGCCACGCCGCCGCGAGGGGCTCCTGCCCGGCCCGGGACAGCGCCAACGAGGCGACACTGTGGTCCAGTTCGGTGGCGAAGGCCGTACCGTGCGCTACGGCCAGATCGGTCATCAGCCGCGCCGGATCGTCGTACGTCACCTCGTCCAGGCGTACGGCGGTGACGTACGCGGCCGTGGCGTACGGGTCCGGAGCCGGGCCGTGCAGACGGCGGCCGTCCCCCAGACGCAGGGTGAGTCCCTCCGGGCCGGGATCCCGGCCGGCGACCCAGGGCAGCGGTTCGTGACTCAGCGCACGCCAGAGACGGGTCAGCACGGCCGCGCGGGCGCCGGGCAGCCCGGCCGAGTACCGGGGCACGAGACCGGGGCGTACGACGGCCAGCTCGGCGGCGACCTCGGCCTCGGCGGTGGGGGGACGGTGCACGGTCGGGCTCCTCGGGTACGAAGGCGATGACACGACAGGTGGCCAGGGGGCGTCACGACAGGCGGTGACGACCTCCATACTGATCGTCTCCGCCCGAACGGACCGCCAGAGAACGAGTGGAACGCGTGGATCCCTTCCCCCCGCCCGGCCCCGCCGACGCCGCCCCGAGCGACGACGTCGCGGCCCGCGCCGACGCCTACGCGGCGGCGCCCCTCCTGAACTGCCTGCTGCGGGAGGTCGCCGAACCCCTCCCGCACACCGGCGAACCCGGCGGCCCGCGCGTCCACCGGCTGCCGGGAGGCAGACTGCTGCGGGTGCGCGGGGACCGCAGGCCCGGCCACCCCGAGGTGGCCGTCGCGGACGGCTGGCGGCCCGTGCGCCATCCCGAGCTCGTCAAGCTCGTCGCCGAGACCTTGGTCCGGCACACCGGGCTGTCCAACCCCGAACTGCCGGCCGAGATGACCGACAGCCGGGACGCGGTGGCCGCCCTGCTCACCGCGCGCGCCCGGGCCACGCCCCCCGAGGACCCCTACCTGCGCTCCGAGCAGTGCCTCGTCACCGGCCACCCCCACCACCCCGCCCCCAAGGCCCGCGGCGGCGGCCCCGTGGCCGGCTGGCTGCCCTACGCCCCCGAGGCCCACGCCCGCTTCCCGCTGACGCTGCTCGGGCTGCGCGAGGACGCGGTCGTCGAGGACGGCGACACCTCGGCCCTGGACGCGCTCGGCCAGGCCCCGCCCGGCTACCGGCTGCTGCCCGCCCACCCCTGGCAGCTCGACCTGGTCGACCTCGCGCCCGCCTTCGCCGACGGCCGCCTGATCCGGCTCGGCACGACCGGCTTCGACACCTGGCCCACGGCCGCGATCCGCACGATGTACGCCCCCGAGCCCGACCTGTTCCTGAAGTTCAGCCTCGACGTGCGCATCACCAACGACGTCCGCCGCCTGTGGCGCCACGACCTGCTCAAGCTGCGCCGCACCGACGCGGCCGCCACCAGGGCCCTCGCCGCGGGTCCGGGGGCCTGGCTGAGCGACCGCGGCTACCGCACCGCGGACTTCGCCTTCGAGGAACTCGCCGTCCTCGTCCGCGACGGACTGCGCGAGCACGTGGCGCCCGGCACGACCCCGCTGCTGGCCGCCGGGCTGGTGGAGGGCTTCGACGGCAGCCCCCTCGACAGCACGGAGGACCCGGCGGGCTGGTGGGAGGCCTACTTGGGCGCGGTGATCCCGCCCGCTCTCGCGGCCTTCGCCGACCACGGCGTCGTACTCGAAGCACACCTTCAGAACACGCTGGTCGCGGTGGACGCGGCCGGGACGCCCGTGCAGGCGCTGTTCCGGGACGCCGAGGGCGTGAAGCTGCTGCCCGAGGTGTCCCGGGCGGCCGGGTGGGAGCGGCTGGTGTACTGCCTGGTCGTGAACCATCTGCTGGAGGTCGCCGCCACCCTCGCCGAGCGGCACCCCGGCCTCGACCCCTGGCCTGCCGCCCGCCGTGAACTGTCCCGGCACGACCTGCCCGAGACCGCCGCCCTGCTCGCCTCACCGACCCTCCCCGGCAAGACCAACCTGCTGCTGCGCTGGACCGGCGCGGACGGGGCGGACGCGCGCTATCTGCCGTTGCCCAACCCCCTGGCCCTCAACGGGTCATAGCGTCGTCGGCGCGTGTCACTCGGCGCTGCGCAGCGCGCCCCACGTGTCACGGGCCACGACACCGTCCGCCGCCAGTCCGCGGTCGCTCTGGAACGCCCGCACCGCGGTCTCCGTGCCGCTCCCGAACTCGCCGTCGACGCCGCTGCTCCCGACGCCGTACCCGCGCTTGGTCAGCATGCACTGGACCTGCTGTACGCGTTTGCCGCTGTCGCCGAGGCGGGTGCGGCCGTTGCCCGAGTAGTGGGTGCAGTCGGAGAGCCAGGGAGCGGTGCCGGTGCCGGCGGAGGGGTCGGCGGCGGACGGCGTGGGGGTGGGGGAGGCGTCCGGAGTGGTCCCCGCGGTGGTGCCGTCGTCGAGTCCCTCGTCGCCTTCGCCTTCGTCGCCGGCGGAGCCCGAGGCCCCGGGCCGGGGGACGGTGGTCCCGGTCCTGTCCTCGACGTTCTCGTCCAAGGCGCCGTCGAGCTCCGGGCGGGACTGTCCGCCCGTGCCCGGAGACACCCCCGTGGCCGCGCCGGCACCGGGTGCGGTGTCGACGGTCCCGGTGACGCCTGTCTCCGGAGAGGCGGCGGCGGGGGGATCCTGACGGAGGAGCAGCAGGGCCACCACGGCCACGGCACAGACCGAGACACCCGCGACGGCGATCAGCAACGGCTTCCGCCGGGACCGGGCCGGAGCCGTCGCCGGGCCGGCCTTCGCGGGAGGTTCCGGGACGGGCGCGGCAGGAGGGGACACCCGCGCGGGCGAGGCGGACAGGGCGGAGAGAGCGGGCGGCAGGTCACCCGGGGACCGCAGACGGGCCATGTCCGCGACGGGCAGCCGGTGCAGTGCCTCGTACGCCTGCTGCCGGGCCAGCACCTTGCCGCCCAGCGGCTCGGGCCAGGTGGCCGGCACGGACCGCGCTCCGGCCGCGTCGACCAGTTCCCGCGGGGTGGGCCGCTGTTCGGGCTCCTTGGCCAGGCAGGCGGTCAGCAGCGCGCCGAGCTCCGCGTCCGCCGCCGAGACCTCACGGACCACCTCGGGATTCGGCTCCTCGAACGCCACCCGGTGCATCACGTCGACGCCGGTGCCGTCGCCGAACGGGGCACGCCCCGTCGCCGCGTAGACCAGTGTCCCGGCCAGCGAGAACACGTCCGACGCGGTGTCGGACCGGCCCTCCCGCAGGTGTTCGGGCGACATGTAGGCCGGAGTCCCCACCCGGTTGCCCGTACCGGTGATCGCACTCGCGTCCACGGCCTTCGAGATGCCGAAGTCGATCACATGGGCGCCCCGGACGGACAGCAGCACGTTGGACGGCTTCAGGTCCCGGTGCACGATCTCCTCGGCGCCGAGACTCACGAGCGCCTGCCCCAGCTCGGCCACCAGCCGCCAGACCGCGGCCGTCCCGAGGGTGCCGTCCTCCCGGACGGCTTCCGCCAGGTCGTAGCCGGGAAGGTACTCCGTGGCCATCCACAGCAGTTCGTCCTCGAAGCCCGTGCCGCACAACCGCGGTGTGTGCCGTGTGCGCAGCCGGGCGTGCACGGAGGCCTCCCGCTCGAACCGGCGCCGGAACCTGGGATCCTCCGCGTACTCCGGCCTGATCACCTTCACCGCGACCAGCCCGGGGCCGTCGTCCGCGGTGCGCGCCAGATAGACCCGCCCCATGCCGCCGCTGCCGAGCAGGGCCACCGGCGCATAGGGGCCGACCCGCCGCGGGTCGCCGAGCCGCAGGGGTGAGGCACCGGTCCGCCGCAGCGCGGCAGTAACATCGTCCGCCGGCATCGGCTGCTGTCCCGACAAGAAGTCCCTCGAAGTCACGTTCGGCGCACGCCAGTTCGCCACCCAAATGGAAGACGAGGCTAACCCAGCCCGTGCGCGACTTCAGGAATTCGGTCACTTTCGTCGCACGGGCGGTCACTTCCAGTCGTAGGCGTACGCCGCGACCCAGGTGATGTCGAGTTGCGCGCTGCTGCCCGGTGCCGCTCCGGGGCCCTGAAGAGCGCTCTCGTTCTGGAGCACCCAGGACAGCGGACGGTCCGGCACCGCGCGGGTGTCGTGTCCGATCTGCCGCCCGTCGACGAAGAAACGCACGTGTCCCGGCGTCCACTCCGTGGACACGGTGTGCCACTCGGTCCAGTCGTCGGCTCCCGGGAAGTACCCCTGCGCTCCGCCGCCGCAGGGATGGTGGAAGGCGGTCAGGGCGCCGGTCCACTCTCCCTCGGGGTGGTCCATCTCGCAGCCCCCGCCGTAGTGCAGCCAGGCGGACTTGTAGCCCGGGGCCGACTTCACCACCTTGATCCGCGCGCTGTACTTGCCGTACTTCATCTCCATCACCGCCCGCGGAACCACCGCCGCCGCGTGCACCGGGCCCCCGTCCTCGGGCCGCCACATGCGGATGGACATCCGTCCGTCGCCGTTCGCCGCCGGACCGACGCTCACGGTGTCCTCGGGGTGGTAGACACCCGTCACGTCCCGGTTCCGGCTGGTGGCGGTGTCGGGCCAACCGGTCGGATAGGCCCACCAGTTGTCGCGGTACGTGCCGGTCAGGCCCCCGCAGTGGGCGCCGGAGGTGTCGACGCGGTGGTCGCAGTCGCTGAACGCGCCGAGCGGCACCCGGTCACCGTTGAAGTCCTCCGCGAGCACCTGCCAGAAGGGCCCGCAGTCACCGCGGGGCAGGCCGGCGCCCACGGTGCGACAGGCGTCGGCGGAGGCGGAGGCCTGGCCGGGGGCCCCGTCGGCCCGGGGGAGTCCCAGCAGCACGGCCGCGCTCGCGACCGTCACCGACATCGCCAGGGCCCGCCTGCCGTGGCGACGGTTCCGTGCCGCGTGCGAACCCATCCCGAGGCCCCCTCGACATCAGCCGGAGAGTGCATCCTCGCGCGCCGGGCGCCGGGAAACCAGCTCCGGAACACCAACTCCCGCGATCGCCGGGACTAGTTCAACGTTTGACCATGCTCGTCCAATGGTTGGGCAATGCCCGGGGAGGGAGGCCGACTTGGCCGTACGGTGATCGTTAAGAAAGCCCCCTCCGGCCATCCGGTGGGGCACTTTTCCACGTTCCCGACGCATTCCCCCCGTAGCCACCTCGACGAAGGCGCAAGGACGTGAAGAAGCAGTGATAACGCGTGAAGAAATAACGGCGATCATCGCCGAATGCATGGCCCTTCAGATGGTCGACACTTCCGTCGAGTACGACACGCAGATAGCCATCGACTCCTTCAGCTTCGTCTGGCTCCAGCACGTGCTCGGCGAGCGTTTCGGTTATGACTTGCAGCCTCCTGACATCGATGTCATGCAGACGCTGAACTCGGCGCGATCCGTGCACCGGTACCTCGCCGACGTCAGCCCGGACCGCTTCGTCGCAGCGGACTGACGGCGGACCGAGGATTGCCGCCGCCCAGTCGTCACCGCAGACAACCGCCTTCCGTACTTCCAGGGGAGACCGACGTGCCGCACGGGAGAGCCGTCTCAGACGGCGCCAGCCATGACGGGGTCATGGCTGGCGATGGTGTGCTGAGGGAGGTCACCGGTGTCTGAGCAACCCACGGCCACCACACTTAACCCCGAGTTCGAGGCTGTGCTGCGAGAGTGCCTGGCCGGCTTGGTCGGTCCGGACGAGCCGCTCCAGGAGAGCACCGACCTGACGGCGTTCGGCATCGACTCGCTCACGGTCGTCCGGCTCCTGGTGGCCCTTGAGGAGACCTTCGGGGTGACGATCCCCGACGAGGTCATCACCTTCGAGATCTTCTCCT
Source organism: Streptomyces lincolnensis (assembly GCF_001685355.1). Taxonomy (GTDB): domain Bacteria; phylum Actinomycetota; class Actinomycetes; order Streptomycetales; family Streptomycetaceae; genus Streptomyces; species Streptomyces lincolnensis. The sequence continues at coordinate 8,118,725 of NZ_CP016438.1, forward strand.
CGCCCGGCGTTCTCTGGAACGTCCTCTCCGGCCTCATGGAGGAACCGGATGAACGCTGAACCGCTCCGGGACATCGTGGAGAGGATACGGCGGGTTCCCGACCGGTACCGGGTCTTCGACCAGGACACCTCGACCGCCCTGAGGATCTTCAGGCTCGGCGACCCGGCCCTGTCCGATCTGCTCGATCTCGGGTTGCCCCACCGATCGTCGGGTGGCGAGCGGTACTTCGACGAGCTGGACCTGGCGAACGCCTCTCTCGCCCTGCGTCTGCCCTCGCCCCGCTACCTCGCCATGCGGCGGTGGCCCGAGATCTTCCGTTCGGTGGTGGACGACCGCCCGGTCCGCTACGAGGTCGCCGTCTCCGCGGCATGCGGTTCCGACGTGCCCGGCCATCAGTGCGACTTCCGCCTGCCCGAGGAAGTGCTCGCCCTCGGGGCGGATCCGGACCTCGCGGCCCGGCGGTTCACGCTGCACCGCGAGGTCGGCGCCTCCGGGCGCACCGGGGAGGTCCCCCAGGGGCTGCCGCAGCTCTTCGCCGAGGTGTCCCGGTTCCGGTTCCACATCCTGCCGGTGGCCCTCTACGGCGATCTGTCCTTCCTCGCGGCGACTTCGCTCGCCAACTGCGAACTGGCCAGCCGCTATCTGGTGCAGCGGGCGAACGAAGACGGATACGAGGCCCGACGCAGCTTCGGGCTGCTGCTGTCCAGTCCGTACTCACTGCATCACTTCTGGCCCGAGGTCCGACTCGACGGTGTCTGGACCGCCTTCGATCCGTACATGATCCTCAGTCTTGAGCGGTGGGAGGTGCTGAAGCCCTCCGAGGTCTCGGCCACCCAGGTCCTCAACTCGGCTGTCTTCCGCATCGCCGAGGACTGGATCGAACTCGTCGAGGACGCCGGGCGTCCCGCGCCGGTGTCCCTGCTCACCCGCCGCCGGCCGCTGGACGACGGTGCCGTGAGCGCTCCCGGCCCCGCCGACGGGACGGCCTCATGAAGGAGCCCGGGAGCGACATCACCGTCTTCGGGACCTGCCCGCCCTCCGTGCAGGAGCACGGCCCGGACTATCTGGAACGGGTACGGGACGTGGCGCGCTGGAGCGATCGCGCCGGTTACGAAGGGCTTCTGGTCTACACCGACAACCGGTCGGTGGACCCCTGGCTGGTGGCCCAGACCATCATCCAGGCGACCACGCACCTGGCTCCGCTGGTCGCCGTCCAGGCGGCGTACATGCATCCGTTCACCGCCGCGAAGCTGGTCGCCGGTCTGGCCCATCTGCACCGACGCCGGGTTCATCTGAACATCGTCGCCGGCGGGTTCACGGGAGATCTGGAGGCGATGGGCGAGGCCCTGCCCCACGACGCCCGCTACGACCGTGCCGTCGAGTACGCGTCGATCATGAAGCAACTGCTCGGCTCCCGGGAACCGGTGACCTTCGACGGCGCCTACTACTCCGTGGCCGGACTGCGCCTGCCGACCGTGCCCTCCCGGGAACTGGGCTCCCGGTTCCTGGTGTCCGGCTCCTCCCCGGCCGGGATGGCCGCCGCCCGGGCCCTCTCGGCGACCGCCATCGTCTACCCGGAGCAACCGGAGAAGCAGGCCCCCGCCGATCCCTCGATCGCCCAGGGCCTGCGCATCGGGGTGATCACCCGCCCGACGTCGGCCGAGGCGTGGGACGTGGCCCTCGCGCGCTTCCCGGAGAACCGGGCCGGACGGATCAACCATCGGCTCGCCATGGCGCACTCCGATTCCCAATGGCATCAGCAGCTCTCGCAGGCGACCGAGCAGCACGGCACGTACTGGATGCGGCCTTTCAAGAACTACAAGACTTTCTGCCCGTACTTCGTCGGTGACTACGCCACCGTCGGGCACGAGATCGGACGCTACGTCGAACTCGGCTACACGACCTTCATTCTGGACACTCCGGCGGAGGAGCGGGATCTGGAGCACACCGCCGTCGCCCTGGACATTGCGCGGAATCGTTTCAGGGAGCGCGTGTGAGAACTCTGCTCATCGACAATTACGACTCCTTCTCCTACAACCTCGCCCACTATCTCGGCGAGATCAACGGAACCGAGCCGACGGTCATCCGCAACGACGAGCCCGGGTGGCGTACGGAACACCTCGACGGGTTCGACAACGTTGTTGTCTCTCCCGGCCCGGGAACACCGCATGTTCCGGCCGACTTCGGTGTGTGTCGCGACGTCATCGCGACGGGCCGGATCCCGCTGCTCGGTGTCTGTCTCGGACACCAGGGCATCGCGACGCTCGGCGGCGGGTCGATAGCGCTCGCCCCGGAACCCCGGCACGGCCGCAAGTCCCCCGTTCTCCACGACGGCACGGGGTTGTTCGCCGGCATACCGTCGCCGCAGGAGGTCGTGCGCTACCACTCGTGGGCGGTCGACCACCTCTCGGACGAACTCGAGGCACTGGCCTGGACGCCCGACGGGATACTGATGGCGCTGCGGCATCGCGAGCGCCCCCAGTGGGGGGTGCAGTTCCATCCCGAGTCCATCGCGACGGAGCACGGGCACCGGCTGCTGGCCAACTTCGGGGAACTGAGCGGTGAATGGAATCTGCGGCACGGCAGGCGCGCCCGCTCGCGGCGCCCGCGGTCGGCCGTACCGGGCGGCTCGGACGTCAAGAGGCGAGTGAAGTACCGCCTGTTGGTCGAGGAGTTTCCCACGACGTGCGACGCGGAGCAGGTCTACGAGACCCTCTTCCTCGGCCACTCCTTCGCGTTCTGGCTGGACAGCAGCCGTCCCGATCCACGTCTGGGCCGCTTCTCGGTGATGGGAGCGGCCGAGGGCCCCCTCTCGGAGGTGGTCACGGCCGACGTCTTCGACGGCACGGTCACCGTCCGCTCGGGACAGCGCACCCACACGGAAGTCCGGCCGCTCCTGGACTGGTTGGACGATCGTCTGCGCACCGCCGAGGTCGTCGGTGGCGGCGAGCTGCCCTTCGACTTCCGCGGCGGCTGGGTCGGCTATCTGGGCTACGAACTCAAGGCCCAGTGCGGCGGCCGCCTGCGCCACCGCTCCGAGCACCCGGACGCGTCGTTGCTGTTCGCGGACCGGTGTGTGGTCTTCGACCACAGCACCGCCACGACCTACCTCCTTGCCCTGCACACCGGGGACGAGGCGCCGGCGCGGAGCTGGCTCGCGGCCACCCGCGCTCGTATCCGGGCCGCGGCCGGTGCTCCTCGCTCCTCGACGGCGGAACAGGAGCGGGTCGCGGCCCCCGTGGAGCTGCGCCACGACCGCGGCACCTACCTGGAGCTCATCGAGTCCTGCCAGCGCGCCATCGCCGCAGGCGAGAGCTACGAGATCTGTCTGACCAACATGCTCGACGCGGAGTGCACGCTGGACGTGTGGTCCGCCTACACCTCGCTGCGCCGGGACAATCCGGCTCCGTTCGCGGCACTGCTCCGCCTGGGCGACCTGTCCGTCCTGAGCACCTCCCCCGAGCGCTTCCTGCGTGTCGACGGCCGGCGGCGCGTGGAGGCCAGGCCGATCAAGGGCACGCGCCCCCGTGGCCGTTCGCCCGAGGAGGACCGGGAACTCCGGCAGGATCTGGCCCGCTGCGAGAAGGACCAGGCCGAGAACCTCATGATCGTCGACCTGCTGCGCAATGACCTCGCCCAGGTCGCGACGACCGGTTCGGTGGCCGTCCCGGAGCTGTTCGCCGTCGAGACCTATGCGACCGTCCACCAGTTGATCAGCACCGTGACGGCCCGGCTGCGCCCCGATCGCAGCGCGGTCGACTGCGTCCGTGCGGCCTTCCCCGGCGGCTCGATGACCGGAGCGCCGAAGCTGCGCACCATGGAGATCATCGACCAGTTGGAGAACGGGCCCCGCGGTATCTACTCCGGTGCGATCGGCTACTTCTCGCTGTCCGGAAGCGTCGACCTGAGCATCGCCATCCGCACGCTCGTGGCGCAGCCCGGTCGCGTCGGTTACGGGGTCGGTGGCGCGATCGTGGCCATGTCCGACCCGGTCGCGGAGTTCGAGGAGACGGCTGTCAAGGCCACTCCTCTGCTCTCCCTGCTCGGCGTGGGTTTCCCGGAACGCGACACGGCGAAGGCGACGAGCGATGGCTGAGCCCGCTCGTTCCGTCCGTCCCGCTCGTTCCGCTCGTGGCGACGGCAGGCTCCGTCTCGGCGCCGACAACCGTCACGTGGGGCGTGGTTCAGGAGTTCGCCGACCGACGCTTCGTCGCCCCTTCCTGCCCTGGGGGACGCCATGATGCTCTACCACTGGTTCGACGCTTCGGTCGCCCGGTACGGCCCCCGGACAGCCGTCGAGATCGACGGCGTGCGTTTCAGCTACCGGCACCTCGCCGACATGGCGGAGTCCCTCGCGGCACGTATCCGCCAGGAGTCGGAGACGGTTCCCCGGCGGATCGGTCTCCTGGCCGAGCGCAGCGTGATGGCCTACGCGGGTTACCTCGCCATCCAGCGCCTGGGCAGGTCCGTCGTCCCGCTCAACCCGGGTTTCCCACAGGCGCGGACGCGGTACATGCTGGCGGCGTCCGGAACCGGTCTGGTGCTGGCCGACCCGCGACTGGCTGCTCCGCAAGTCGACGGGATCCGTGTGCTGGCCGTGGACCCGACGCTGCTTCAGGGAGAGCCACCGGCTCCGGTGCCGCCACTGCCGGACGTACCCGAGGCAGAGGCGTACCTGCTGTTCACCTCCGGCTCGACGGGCACGCCCAAGGGGGTTCCGATCCGTCAGGGCAACGTCTCCGCGTTCCTGGAGACGGTCCGGGACAGGTACGGTCTCGCCCCCGGTGCCCGGTGCTCACAGTGCTTCGACCTGACCTTCGACCTGTCCGTGTTCGACCTTTTCGCGGTCTGGTCCGCGGGAGCCACCCTGGTCGTGCCGAGCCGGAACGACCTGCTGCGGCCGGTCCGCTTCATCGCCGACAACGCCCTCACCCACTGGTTCTCGGTGCCGTCGGCGATCAGCAGGGCGCAGGCCGGCGGAAGGCTGCTGCCGGACAGCATGCCCTCACTGCGACACAGCCTGTTCTGCGGTGAACCACTCACCTCGCAGCAGGCCCGGGCCTGGAAAGCGGGCGCGCCCGAGAGCACGCTGACCAATCTCTACGGGCCCACCGAACTCACCATCAGCTGTAGCGACTTCACCCTGCCCCAGGATCCCGGGGACTGGCCGGTCACGCCCAACGGCGTCCTGCCGATCGGCCTGCCCTATCCGGGGCTCGAACACGCCGTACTCGACGAATCGGGGCTCCCGGCCGCGGACGGCGAGCTGTGTGTCCGGGGGCCGCAGCGCTTCGACGGATATCTGGACCCGGAGGCGAACCACGGACGGTTCCACCCCGCGCCCACCGTGGTGGGCGAAACGGCAGTCCCGCGGGACCACTGGTACCGCACCGGGGACCGGGTGACCACACGCGACGGCACCCTGACCTTCCTCGGACGGACCGACCAGCAGGTGAAGATCAACGGCTACCGAGTGGAGCTCGGCGAGATCGAGGCGGCGCTGCGCTCCCTGACCGGCGTCACCGACGCCGTCGTCGTGGCCGTACCCGACACCGCTGACGTGCTGGGACTGTATGCCGTCTGCCTGGCCCCGGACAGCGACCCGGTCCATGTGCGCGCCGAACTCGTCCGCGCCCTTCCGGGCTACATGGTGCCCAGGCGAGTGCTCACCGTCGGCCGGCTTCCCTGCAACAGCAACGGCAAGGTCGACCGCCGAGCCGTGACAGACCTCGTCCGGACCGCACTCGAACGACCGGCGGCCCCACTGCCCAGGGAAGGGATGACTCTTTCATGATCACCGAATCGGCCGTCGTGGCGGAGGACGGATCCGGCGCCGGCATCGTCGTCGGTCTCATCGGCGCTGCGCCGTTCCGCGCGGCTGGATGCGCGGCGTGCGGAGAACGGAGCCGGACATCGTGATGTCGGCACGGGATCTGAGCGACCGCTTGTGCGGGGCGGGTTCGGGCGGTCCGCTGTGGGGCGACGAGAGTCCGGTGTGGGTCGACGAGACGGACACCGTCGACCGGCGGGCACTGCACGAGGAGGTCGGCCGATGCCACGACCTGCTCGTGGCGCGCGGTGTGCGGCCCGGCGACTGTGTCGCGGTGCAACTCCTGCCCGGCGCCACCTTGTTCGCGCTGCTCCTGGCGATCTGGAGGTTGGACGCTCGCGCGATGCTGTTGGACCACCGGCTGACCGAGGCCGAGACCGGCTCGCTGACACGGCTGTGCCCACCGGCGTTCCACGTGCGTGCCCCGGCCGGGACGACCCACTTCACCGGCTGGTCCGAGCTGCTGGTCGAACCGGGGACCGGGGCGCTCCCCCTTCCGGAACAGGTGTGCCTCGTGCAGTTCACCTCCGGATCGACCGGGCAGTCCAAGGTGGTGGGACGGTCGGCGGCGTCGCTGGACGCGGAGATCGACCGGTATGCCGCCATCGACGCCATGCCGGGCACGGACGACCGGCTTCTCCTGCTGTGCTCGCCGATCCACACCTGGGGCCTGGTCGGCGGGATCCTGTACGGGCTGGCGGTGGGGATGCCCGTCCTCCTTCCTTCCGCGCAGCACGGTGGCGCGCTCGCCCGTGCGGCGGCGGCGCTCGAACCGACGGCGATCTTCGGGGTGACGACGCACTTCGACCTGCTCGGGAAGACGGCGGATCTTCCCCGGTTGCCGCGGCTGCGCGTCGCCACCAGCGCGGGGATGATCACCAGCCCGGCCGTCGCCGAGCGGTTCCGGGCGGCGAGCGGGTGCCGGCTGGGCCAGGTGTACGGCTCGACCGAGGCCGGCGTGGTGACCGCCGATCTCGCCGGCCGGTTCCCCGCGCCGTCCGTCGGCCGGCCCGCCCCCGGCATCACCGTCCGAGCGACCGGCGGTGAGTTGTACGTCCGGCTCGACGAGACCCCCTACCTCGTCGACGACGGCGTGGCCCGGTTCTCCGATGGCTGGCTGCGGACCTTCGACCGCGCGGCGATCGACGAGGCGAGCGGCGCGGTCACCATCCTCGGCCGTGCGGACTCCGTCGTCGCGATCGGCGGCATCAAGATCGATCTGATGGAGATCGAGCAAGCGCTTCAGGAGCACCCCGACGTCGCCCACGCGGTCGTGACCTTCGGAAGCGTGATCGAGGCTCATGTGGCGGCCCGCAACGGGCTCACGGACCGGGCGCTCGCGGCGTGGAGCCGGGAACGGCTGAACCCCCTGAAGGCCCCGAAGCGGTACTACCTGCAAGAAAAACTCATCGAGACACCGACCGGAAAGGTTGTCCGTGACCGAGCCCAGCTCCTCTCCGCATTCCACGACCGCAGAACAGCAGCCGTCGACGCAGACCAAGGCGATCAGTAGGGAGGAGATCCTCGACATCCTGGCCTCTCTGGAGGACGCCGGCCTGCCGGAGACGATCGACGACGACACCCTGCTGGTCATCGATTCCTTCGCCACGGTCTGGCTCCAGCACCTGCTGGAGGAACGTCACGGCATCGTGGTGACGCTCAGCGGCGAGACAGCCGATGTCGACTCCGTGAGCAGCCTGCACGCCCTCGTCAACCGCAAGCTGGGCGTGGGGGCCCCATGACCACGGAGGTCTACGTCAGCGGCTTCGGCGTGTTCAGCGCCTTCGGCCTGGGACCGACGGCCCTCTTCGACGGTGCCTTCTCCGGTTCGCCGGCGTTCCGCCCGGTCACCCGCTTCGACGTCTCCCGCTGCCGCACCGACCGGGCGGCCACGTACCAGGAGTCAGAGGTGGACTTCCCGGACGCCGGGCCCGGCGTGGGGACCGTCGATGTGGCGAGCGCGTGCGGACGGCAGGCGCTCGACATGGCCGGCTGGCGCGACCCGGCACAGCTTCCCCTCATCCTGGCGACCAAGCTGCGAGCGCCCTCCGTGGAACCGGAGCCACCGGCCGAGACCACCGAGCGGGTGGCCGACCGGCTCGGTCTGGGGAAGCCGAGGCGCACCTTCGTCAACGCCTGCTGCGCCGCGACGAACGCGATCATCCACGGAGCGCAGCTGGTCCGGGCCGGTGTCACCTCGGCGGTGCTGGCGGGCGGAGCGTTTCTGGTCGACCGGCAGGCGTTCAGCCTCTTCGACGCCGCGCAGGCACTGGCCGCCGACGGGCAGGTGCGCCCGTTCGACCAGGACCGTCAAGGTGTGCTGCTCGGTGACGGCGGTGCGATGCTGCTGCTGGAGTCGGGGGACAGTATTCGCGCGCGCGGGGCCCAGCCCCTGGCCCGGCTCGCCGGCTGGGCCATGACCGACGACGCCTTCCACGTGGCGAAACCCCACGCACAGGGCGCCGGAGTCGCCGCGGCCGTCACCCAGGCCCTGCACCGTTCCGGTATCGGCCCCGGCCAACTCACCTATGTCAACGCCCACGGCACCGGCACCCCCCTCAACGACGCCTCCGAGGCCGCTGGACTGCACGCCGCACTCGGCCCGCACACGGAGAAGGTGTACGTCAGCGGGACGAAGAGCACGACGGGCCACGCGCTGGAGGCCAGCGGCGCCCTGGAGTCCGTCATCACGCTGCTGGCGATCCGCTCCTCGGTGCTGCCGCCGACCGCGGCGCTGAGCCGGCCGGACACCCACCACCCGCTGCGACATGTCAGCGCACCGGAACCGGTCGAGGTGCCCTATGCGCTGAGCCTCAACTCCTCGGTGGGCGGCGTCAACGCGGCGATTCTGCTGGCGGCGACATGAGCACGCTGCCGGCACTCGAACTCGTCGCCAGTGCGGAGGTTCAGGCGGGCCCGGAGATTCCGCGGCTGCCCGGATTCATGGCGTCGGACTTCGCCCCCCTGGTGTACGCCGCCGTCCGCGCATGCGTCGGCGACGCGCGGTCGGGACACCTGCTGGAGGGCATCGGCGACCGGGTCGGGATCGTCCTCGGCTCGCGGCGTTTCGACACGGTCACTCTGGAGCTCTCCGTCGAGCAGGTGAACCGCGGGCAGGTCAGCCCCATCCTCTTCTACCAGGCGGTGCCGACCGCCGTCCTCGGCCAGATCGCCCGCGACTACCGACTGACCGGCCCGGTGAGCTGCGTGGCCGTGACCGGTGACGCTCGGGCTGAGGCTCTGGAACTGGCCCGTGTGCTCCTGGCCGATGACGGCGCGGAATGGGTCCTGAGCCTCACGGTCGAGATGGACGCCGACCCCGCGAAGGCTTTCGCCAGCGCCGACCTGGTGCGGTCTTCGCCCGGGCCGGCCGAACGGAAGGCGTCGTAATGGCCTCCCAGGGATCCGGGGCGTCGAAGGGATCCAGGACGTCGAAGGGATCCGGGGCGTCCAAGGGCGCCGTGGTGCGGGGCACCTGGCTCGTGAGCAGCACCGCCGACGGAGTCACCGAACCGACCACCTTCCGGCTGCACGACCGGGAGTGGGATCTGTTGCCGGGGGTGTTCGCTCCGACGTACTGCGTGTCGACCGGGTTCTTCACCGAGTTCCTTCCCTTCCCGGTCGGCGGATCGTTCCTGGAGGTGGGCTGCGGGGCCGGCGTGACCGCGGTGAGCGCCGCGGCGAAGCGCTGCGCAAGGGTCGTCGCCACGGACATCAGCGAGGCGGCCGTGGAGAACACCCGGCTCAACGCGGCCCGGCACGGGCTGTCCGAGCGGATCGAGCTGTACCGCGGCGACATGTTCGACGGCCTCGGGCCCGGGGACCGGTTCGACCTGATCTTCTGGAACTCCCCCTTCATCGATCCCGGGACCGATGACGGGCCGTCCGCGAGACCGGTCCGCGACGACATGCGGGAGCAGCTGCGGCAGGCCGTCTTCGATCCCGGCTACCGGGCGCACCGGCGCTATTTCACCGAGGCCGGCGCCAGGCTGACCGCGGGCGGCCGGCTGCTGCTCGGCTTCAGCAGTCTCGGCGACCACGACACGCTGCGCCGACTGGCCGCCGACGCGGGCTACCGGATCTCCGTCCTGCGTACCTCCGGAGACCTCGTGCGCGGCGTCGACTATCAACTTCTCGAGCTGGTGCCCGATGACACATAGGAGAAGCCACGTGGCCAACACCTTCGTCCCGTCCTCCGTACGCCACGCCCTGGCCGCCGACCCGACGGTGGGCGGAGGCAACGCATTCGAGGCGGCGATGCGGGTCAGCCCGGACGTCCATGCGCCGTTTCTCCTCGCCGAGCAGCCGGTCCGCGACGCACACGGGACCCTGCGCGATCAGCTGAGCCTGGCCGAACTGGCGGACCTCGTCGGCGCGTGGAGCGCCTGGTACGCCGGACGCGGTGTCGGCCCCCGCGACCGGGTCGGGATCTACTTCCGGGACAGCGCCGACGACCTGATCCACTACCTCGCGCTCAGCCGGCTGGGGGCGATCGCGGTCCTCATCAACGGCGAGATGGATCCCGCCATAGTCCTCGCCTATCTCCGGCAGACCACGCCGGTCGGCCTCCAGGTGGACGATGTCAGACAGGCGCGGATGGCCGGCGTTCTCCAGCCGGAGGACGACCTGTTCTGGGTGTCCTCGATCGACACCGCCGTGCTGTCCGGGGACGTGCCGGTGCCGCCACCGTTCCGGCATGCGGCGGGCGATCCCGTCCTCATCTGCCACACCTCGGGCACCACCGGCACACCGAAGCCGGTCATCTGGGCCCACGCCCAGATGATGGAGGGCATCCGGGCCCACCTGACCCGGTTCCGGGACCATCCGCAGTCGCTGATCCTGTCCGCCCTGCCCCAGTCACACGGGTCGGCGATCGGCTACGACCTGCTCGCGATGCTCTCCGGCGTGCCCCTGGCGCTCATGTCCGACCGGAGCGGCAGCGCGGTGGCCGCCGCGGCGGGCCGCTACGGCGCGACCATCGTGGTCGGCTTCGCGTCGACGCTGGCCCAGCTGGCGCTCCAGGAGACCGACGCGGCCGGTCTCGACCTGGTCGAGCGCTGGGTGAGCGTCGGTGACGCCTCGCACCACGCGCACATCGCCCGGCTGGTCGAGCGGGGCCGGCACTGGGCCGGTGGCGACCCGGTGCCCGGCTCGATGTTCGTGGACGGCTTCGGCTCCTCGGAGCTCGGCTGGGGTGGCGTGCTGGGCCTGATCACGGTTCCCGGAGTCACGGCGCCCCACCGGTGTCTCGGCGTTCCGCAGCCCTTCGCCGAGGTCGCCGTCCTACGGCCGGACGGCTCACCGGCCGAGGCGGGCGAGGTCGGGTTGCTCGGCGTGAAGGGCGCGACGGTGACGCCGGGCTATTGGAACGACTCGGACAAGACCTATCGCAGCCTGCTGAACGGCTACTGGCTCTCCGGTGACCTCGTCTTCCGCGACGAGGCGAACCGCTTCCACCACGTCGACCGGGTGGTCGACGCGATTCACACCGCCGGCGGGATGGTCTACTCGGTCCTCACCGAGGAGATCCTGCTGGCCCACCTGCCGGAGATCAACGACTGCGTGGTGGTGGCGGCCGAGCGGTCCGGTGAGGTCCGCGCCATCGCCCTGGTCCACCTCCGCGACGGCCACGGCACCGACGGAATGCTGGCCCGGATCAACAAGGTCCTGGACGGCCTGGGGCACACGCCGCTCGCCGATGTGCGGGCGACGGACGTGGCAGCGGTCCCGGTCGGTGTCACCGGCAAGGTACTCAAACGCAGACTCCGCCAGACGTACGCCGGCACAGCCGCCCCGGCGGCCGGACACACGGTCTCCGTTCCGGCGGAACAGGGCCGCTGATCGCATGGCGGCGGGGCGGACAGCGGGAGGACAGATGTCAAGCATCCGGGACCGGGGCACGAGCGCCCGGAATCCGAACGACGAGGAGAAGGCATGACCGCGGACACGGGCCCGCCGCCCCCGGCGAAGCGCTGGGTGATACCCGCCCTCATCGCGTACTCCTTCTCGGAAGCGCCGGTCGTGACCACCCTGACCGCGGTCACGGCCGTCATCGCCGGCGCGGCCCCGGTCGGTATCACCGTCGCGATCGGCGAACTGGTGAACGGGCTCACCTCGGCGATCGGCCAGGGCCTGGACACTCCGGTGGCCCGGGAGTGCTACCGCTGGATCGCCCTCGTCGTCGTGCTCTTCCTCCTCGCCCAGCTCGCCGAGTCGGCGCGGATGGCTCTGGGTGAGGCCCTCGGCCGCCGGGTCACCGGCCGGCTCAACGAGCGCGTGATGATGGCCGCCTCCGAGCCGGCGACCATCGGTCACCTGGAGGATCCCGCCTATCTCGATCGGCTCAGGCGGGCCCGGGGCGACGGCACCATCGACATGCCCCCCGGAGAAGCGGTCTTCGGCTTCTCCACCAGGGCCTCGATCTGGGTGACCAGCATCGGCTCCGCGGCACTGCTCACCCGGGCCACCTGGGGACTGGGGCTGATCGTCTTCGCCGTCTTCGCCGTGATCCACTCCCGGCTGGTCCGGAACTACCGGACGGCCGTCGTCGAGACCATGAACCAGTCGAAGAAGCTCCGCCGTACGTCGTACCTGCGGGACGTGCCGACCACACCGGGCGCGGCCAGGGAAGTGCGTGTCTTCGGCCTCGCCTCCTTCTTCCGCGATGCCTACCAGACGGAGTGGCGCGCGAACATGACGGAGGTCTGGCGGCGGCGGCGCGAGCACGACCTGTTCGTCGTGGTGGTGGTCGTGGTCACCGGCGTCACGGTCGCCTCGGCCTTCTACTACCTGGCCTACCAGGCCGCCACCGGAGAGGCGACGTTGGGCGATCTGGCGGTCGGCGGCCTGGCCGTCCGGGCCCTGCTTCAGATGCTCCGGGCGGACGACGACGACCTCCGCATGGGCTTCGGCTCGAAGGCAGCCGCCGAGGCGTTCACCTTTCCGGTCGTGGCATCACCCGTCGGGCCGGACAAGAACCCCTGGCCGGCGCCTGCCACGACCCTCTCCTGCGAGGACCTGCGCTTCCGCTACGGCGGCGCCGCGGGCGAGGTGCTGCACGGCATCGACCTCGCCGTTCCCGCGGGGCAGTCACTCGCCGTCGTCGGTCTCAACGGCGCCGGCAAGACGACGCTGGCCCGGCTTCTCGCCGGCCTGGACGCTCCGAGCGAGGGGTCCGTCCGGGTCGGGGACACCCCGATCGAGGACGCCAACCGCCGGAGCTGGCAGCGTCAAGTGGTCGCCGTCTTCCAGGACTTCGGCCGCTATGAGCTGACGGTGCGGGACAACATCGCCTTCGGTTCCCTGCCCCACGCGGACGACGAGGAGGGCCTGCGCGCCGTGGCGCGCCAGGCCGGGCTGCTGAAGTTCATCGAGGGACTTCCGAGCGGCTGGGACACGGTGATGTCCAGCGGCTACTCGGGCGGGGTCGACGCGTCGGGCGGCGAGTGGCAGCGCATCGCCATCGCCCGGGCACTGTTCGGCCTGCGGCACGGAGCACAGCTCCTGATCATGGACGAGCCGGCCGCGAGCCTCGACGCCCGCGCCGAGGCCCAGCTCTACGACACGTTCCACGAACTCACCGCGGGTGCCACCACCATCGCGATCTCGCACCGGTTCGCGACCGTCCGCAAGGCGGAGCGGGTGGTCGTGCTCGATCACGGCCGGATCATCGAAGACGGCACGCACGAGGATCTGATCACCGCGGACGGCCGGTACGCCGAGCTGTTCCGCCTACAGGCAAAGCGCTTCGAGGAGGCACGGTCTTGACCAGCGCACTGCGCTTCGTCCTCACGATCGGACCCCGCACCGACCGGGTCCGGTCCCTGATCGTGGTGGCGGTGGTGATTCTCGAACAGGCCACCGGGATCGGCCTCGCGGTGTTGCTCGGACTGTTCAGCGAGGCGGCGAACCGGCATTCGACCGGCGACGTGCTGACACTCGCGCTGTGTGCGGCGGTCTTCGTGATGCTCACTCAGGGCACCTTCATCGCCGGCTACTTCACCCGCCTGCGCCTCCAGGAGGAGATCCAGAACGACGTCGAGCGCCAGTTCCTCGACGTGGTCGGCACGACGCCGACGCTGGAGGTCCACGAGCGGTCGAGCCGTTCCGACAAGGCGGCGCTGTACCGCGATGCGCGGGGCGAGATCGGGCCGGGTTTCGACCGGCTGCTGTTGCTGGCCGGAGCCGCGCTGGTCCTGATCGCCTCGGCCGCCCTGATGGCCTCGGTCGTTCCCGTCCTCGCCGTACTGCCGCTCTTCGCCGTCCCCACGGTGCTGGCCACCCGGGCGGCGGACGACAAGCGCGGTCAGGCCATGGAACGCGCCACGCCCCGGACCCGGCTGGCCGGTCACCTGTTCACGCTCGCCACCACGGCCGCACCCGGTCGTGAGACCCGCCTCTTCGGTCTGGCGGGCGAGCTGCGGCGCAGGCACCGCGAGGCGTGGGACTCCGCGGGCCGGGACATCGCCCGGGCCGACCGACGGGCCCGGATCCCGATCGCGCTGGCCTGGCTGTTCTTCGTACTGGCGTACGCGATCGCCATCGTCCTGATGGTGCGGGCCGGTCTGTCCGGCGATGCCTCGCTGGGCCTCGTCGTCACCGCCATCGCCGTCAGCAGCCAGATCACCGGCCAGGTGCAGGGCGTGCTGAGCATGACCTTCTGGACGCTGGAGTCGCTTCGGGCCACCCGGGCGTTCCTCGACGTGGTGGAGGACGCCGCCGTGGAGCGGGCGGCCGTCGTGCCGGCCACGCCGGTGGCCGTACCGGCCCGGCTGGACCACGGCATCAAGGTGGAGGGCCTCGACTTCCAGTACTGGAACCGCGATCAGCCCTCACTGAACGGCATCGACATCGAGTTCCCGGCCGGCGCCGTGGTGGCCCTGGTCGGCGAGAACGGTGCGGGCAAGTCGACGTTCGTCAAGATGCTCAGCGGTCTCTACCAGCCGAGCGCGGGGCGCGTCCTGGTGGACGGCACCGATCTCGCGCAGTTCGCGCCGGAGGACTGGCGCTCCCGGATCACGGTCGCCTTCCAGGACCCCGTACACATCGAGATGTCCCTGAGGGACACGATCGGACTGGGCCGGCTCCAGCGTCGCGACGATCCGGAGCGGATCCTGGAGGCGCTGCGGACGGCCGGCGGCGACAAGCTCCTCGCTTCGCTGCCCGAGGGCCTGGAGACGCGGCTCGGGCGAAAGTCGTGGGACGGCAAGGGACTGTCGGGCGGCCAGTGGCAGACGGTCGCCAACGCCCGGGCGGCGATGCGTCAGGAGCCGTTGCTGCGGATCCTGGACGAGCCCACCTCCAGTCTCGACGCACGGGCCGAGGAGTGGCTGTTCCAGCAGTACGCCGGCTTGAGCCGCCTGGAGGGCGGTGTGACCGTCCTCGTCACGCACCGCTTCACCACCGCCCGGGCCGCCGATCTCATCGTCGTTCTGGACGGCGGCCGGGTCGTCGAGGTCGGCACCCACGACACGCTGAGCCAGGCCGACGGACTCTACGCCGAGTTGTTCCGCCTTCAGGCCCGGTACTTCGTCTGATCCCATCCAACCGGCCCTGGGTTTCTTGGCCTCAGGTCAGAGAGCTCACCGCTTGCGAAGCCTGCTGCCTCGTCCTGGCGAGGGCCAACGTGGCGTCGGCCACGTTGGCCCGGCCCGGTATGCAGAGTTCCGCTGCTCGGTCCATCGCGTCCACCGCCATGGCCGCGACGTCATCGGCGGATTCCCACATGATCGACGGGATCTTCATGATCTCTTCGTCGCCGACTCCCGCACGTCGAGCGAAATCAGTGGCGACCGGACCGGGGCAGAGCGCGGTCACGGTCACCGCCGAATCCTGGAGTTCGAGCCGCAGCGTGCTGGTGAATGCCAACACGAACGCCTTCGATGCCGCGTAGGTGCCCTGTCCGGGCATCGGTCGGAAGGCCGCTGTCGACGCGACATTGAGAATCGCGCCGGAGTTCCGGGAAATCATGTCATTGACGAAGCGACGGCACAGGTCCACGACGCTGACGACGTTCAACTCCATGTGTGCGAACTCCGTGTCGAGGTCGCATTCCGGAATACTGGTGCGCGTAGCCGCGCCGGCACTGTTGATCAGTACGTCGACGGCCAACCCGGTCCGCTTGACCTGTGCCTCGATGTTTCGGCGGTCGGCTCGCTCGGTCAGATCGGCTTCGATGATGTCGACGCGGGCACCGTACCCTTTCAGCCCTTCCGCGATGTGCAGTAGTTGTTCCTTGTCTCGCGCCACCAAAGTGGTGTTGTAACCGCGAGCCGCAAGGGCGTGCGCCAAGGCCGCGCCAATGCCGGACGACGCTCCAGTGATTACCGCGGTGGTCTGCGGAGAAGGTGGCGGAAGTGACATGATCTCAACTTAGCGCAGCCGCCGTGATGTTCACCAGGCCCCAATCGTCAAGCGCCTGCAATTCTTCGCAGCTTGGCGGCGACTGCCGAAATCGGCGAAGGGCTCAGCAGATCATCGGGGACGATTCCGGCATAGCCTTTCCGGCCGAGCTCGCCAACGATGGCCGGCGTGACACCGGCGCTTCCCCCGCAGAGAACATAGGATCTCGAAACGCTCCGCACGATTTCCGGGTTGAAGAGCTCGATGGTGGCGCACAGGAGCTGCTCTTCGGGACTTTCCGGCATATGGTCGGCGATGTCGCGACCGTTTCCACTTCTCGCGGCCTCGGCGCTCGACATGGCGTCGTACACCAGGAACCTATGGGGAACCATGATGTTCGGGCGGCTGGGCAACAAGCCGAGCAGGTGGAGACGTAGATAACGTGGATCGATCGTCGGATCGGTAGCCGCGAGATGGGCTTCCAGCTCTCCGCTCTCGTTCGTCACCAGGGACACCGAAGCCGCATCGACGTGAGGTATGGAGCGAAGCGCATCGGCCAACTCCGACACGTTTATCCAAGAATTGTCAATGAATTGCCAGCCCGCAGGCAGACTGTGCGACGAAATGTCCAGCCGCGCCTTCAGCGTTGCCAGATCCGTATCCGCCGACGTCGGCGAATCGGCCAGCAGTGTAATGACTTCGACGATGCTTCGCAGGATGCTTTCGATTTCATGGCGCTTGAGCACCAGATCGTGTGCCAGCAGGAAGATGTCATCGTCGGTGGGGTGAACCCGGAAGTAGACATCGGTGTCGTAGTCTTCCCAGTCCACGTCGTCCTCCCAGGTGAGCGCGGATCCGTTCGTCTCCTCGACCGGTGAGTCCGCCGCCTGGTCATCCGTCTCCGACTCCGGCAGTACCACGTAATTGTAGTGCGCCCCGACGCGCAGCATCACCCCTCGCTCGTCTGCTTTCCGCGCCATTTCCTCTCTTGCTCGCCAGAATGAGTAGCGCCCGTTTCGCATGCTCATGAGAATGGCGCGATAGCTCTTCCGGAGGGATTCTCCGACAGTTTCTTCGGGGGGCAGGTCCATGATGACCATGCTGGACTGGAAGAAGCAGCCTATGGAGTCACTCACTGCGGGGTCGAACCTGTTGGACGACGTGATGTAGGAAGCGAACGAACGCTGTCCGGAAACCATCGAGAGCACGATGGCGTAGGCAGCCAGGAACACCGCCGAGCCGGATACCCGATATTCCTTTGCCACCGATTCGGCCGCCGCTGAGATTCCCGGATACCTCAGCGTGGCAGCGGTGAACGCCGTGGAACCCTCCTCGCGGCCGATGGCGGTCCGCTCCTTCCGGTATGCCGGGAAAGTCATGTTCGGCATGTCGGTAAAGCATTTGTTCCAGTACTTCATGACGGCGGCGTGGTGTCGCTCCTGCTTGTCCGTCTTCTCGGCGGCCGCCTGGGCGAGCGGTTGCCGCCTGGTGGATTGCTCCGGACTTTCCGGACGGGAAATCCTGGTCCTGAATTCCTCCCGCAGGATGTGACAACTGCCGGCGTCGAGTGTCAAATGGCTGAAGGCCAGCACCAGCCACTTCGGCACCCCGTCGGCGATCACGAGTCCAAATCGAATCGGACAGTCGACTGCGGGGTCGATGGGCCGGCGGGTGAGGAGTGCTGTCACCTCGTTCACCCCCTCTCCTGTCCGGTCCTCCCAGGTCAGGATTGACGCCCGGTAAGGATCGAGGACCTGCTGCACGGGACGGCCGTGAGGGCCGAGAGGGTATTTCGTTCGCAGCGCCTCGTGCTGACGCACAAGGTGGTCGACGGCTGCGCCCACCGTCTGCACAGTAGCCCCGTCGGGAATGGGGAAGACGTCCGAAATGAGAATTCCATTGCATTCCGGGGCCGCATAATAGAAGAACCAGTAGTACTCCTGGCTCCTCATGAGTTCGCCATGTGCGTGATCTACTGCAGAATTGACGGCCGAAATGCAGCGGGATATTCGCTCAACGTCATCCATGCTAATGGTCTGCTCCCGCGTCAGGGCATACTGGACAGGTAGCACCGCCGGAGCGGAACGGTTCGGTCCGAGCCTACCGGTCGACCTCGAACCGCTCTGAAAATCCCTGCAAAGTTTTCCTCTCGCGCCGACGATCACCCGGCGGTTACTATGCTCACTTCATGCCGGAAGTCGATGGGGTGCCCTGAGGAAATGTTGAGAGAGGTCGCTGCAACCCGCTACGTCGCGCCCCTGCGGGAGGGCGGCTCCGTCCCCGGCATCGTCGAGGCCGACGACCTGGGCACGTACGTCGTGAAGTTCACCGGCTCCGCGCAGGGACTCAAGGCGCTGGCCGCCGAAGTGATCGTGGGTGAGCTGGCCCGGGCCCTCGGGCTGCGATTCCCCGAGCTGGTCCTCGTGCACTTCGACCCGGCGATCGCCGCGCACGAGCCCCACCAGGAGGTGCGCGACCTGCACACGGCCAGTGCGGGCGTCAACCTGGGCATGGACTATCTGCCGGGCGCGAAGGACTTCACGCCCGACGTCGCCAAGGTCTTCCCCGTGGACCCGCTGGAGGCCGGCCGGATCGTCTGGCTGGACGCGCTGACCGTGAACGTGGACCGTACGGTCCACAGCTCCAACCTGATGGTCTGGCCCACGTTCGGCACCGCACCCGCCCGCCTGTGGCTGATCGACCACGGCGCGGCCCTGGTCTTCCACCACCGCTGGGACGGCAGCGATCCGGCGAAGCCCTACGACTTCCGCCATCACGCCCTCGGTCACTACGGCCCCGATGTCCGGGCCGCCGACGCCGAGTTGGCACCGCTGGTCACCGAGCGGCTGTTGCGGGAGATCGCGGCCGAGGTGCCGGACGCCTGGCTCACCGGCTTCGCGACCCCCGACGAGGCGCGCGAGGCCTACGTCAGCCACCTCCACGCGCGCGTGCGGGCTTCCGAGGCCTGGCTGCCCACCGACTTCCCCACCCGGGAGGAACTCGCCGCCGAGGAGGTCCTGCGGGCGGCGAAGACACAGCAAGGACGGCCGAAGTGGCTGAAGCGGGTCCCCGACCTGCACGGCCGGCCGGCCGTGGAACAGGATGGGTCGGTGCACTTCGAATGACGGACGACCAGTGGGTCGAGATCGAGCTCTCGGACGCCCAGCGCGTCGAGATCGAGTACTGCACGCAGTGCCGCTGGCTGCCGCGTGCCGCCTGGCTGGCCCAGGAACTGCTCACGACCTTCGAGGCCGAGCTGACGGAACTGGCGCTCAAGCCCGGCAAGGGCGGCGTCTTCGTCGTCCGCGTCAACGACGAGGTGGTCTGGGACCGCCGGGAACAGGGCTTCCCCGAGCCCACCGCCGTGAAGCAGGCCGTACGCGACCGAGTGGCCCCGGGGAAGTCCCTGGGCCACTCGGACAAGGCCGTGCAGGAGGAGCAGGAGGACGTCAGCCCTTGAGCTGCTCGTACGCCGGCAGCGTGAGGAAGTCCGCGTAGTCCTCGTCGAGGGCGACCTTCAGGAGGAGGTCGTGGGCCTGCTGCCAGTGACCGGCCGCGAAGGCCTCCTCGCCGAGTTCGGCGCGGATGCTCGCGAGCTCCTGGGCGGCGACCTCGCGGGCCAGCTCCGGGGTGGCCTTCACCGTGCTTCCCGCGTGCTCGAACTCCACGCCCGCGTTGATCCACTGCCAGATCTGCGAGCGGGAGATCTCGGCGGTGGCCGCGTCCTCCATGAGGTTGAAGATGGCGACCGCGCCCAGACCGCGCAGCCATGCCTCGATGTAACGGATGCCCACCTGGACGGCGTTGACCAGGCCGTTGTACGTCGGCCTGGCGTCCAGGGAGTCGACGGCGATCAGGTCGGCGGCCTCGACGTGGACGTCCTCGCGCAGACGGTCCTTCTGGTGCGGCCGGTCGCCGAGGACCTTGTCGAAGGACTCCATGGCGATCGGCACCAGGTCGGGGTGGGCGACCCAGGAGCCGTCGAACCCGTCGCCCGCCTCACGGTCCTTGTCGGCGCGGACCTTCTCGAAGGCCACCTTGTTGACCTCGGCGTCCCGGCGGGACGGGATGAACGCCGCCATGCCGCCGATCGCGTGCGCGCCGCGCTTGTGGCAGGTGCGGACGAGGAGTTCGGTGTACGCGCGCATGAACGGGGCGGTCATCGTCACCGCGTTGCGGTCCGGGAGGACGAACTTGGCGCCGCCGTCACGGAAGTTCTTCACGATGGAGAACAGGTAGTCCCAGCGGCCCGCATTCAACCCCGAGGCGTGGTCGCGGAGTTCGTAGAGGATCTCCTCCATCTCGTACGCCGCCGTGATCGTCTCGATCAGGACGGTGGCGCGGACGGTGCCCTGCGGGACGCCGACATAGTCCTGCGCGAAGACGAACACGTCGTTCCAGAGGCGGGCCTCCAGGTGCGACTCCGTCTTCGGGAGGTAGAAGTACGGGCCCTTGCCGAGGTCCAGCAGGCGCTGGGCGTTGTGGAAGAAGTACAGGCCGAAGTCGACCAGCGCGCCCGGGACGGGAGTGCCGTCCGCGTCGACGAGGTGGCGCTCGTTCAGATGCCAGCCGCGCGGCCGCATGACGACGGTGGCGAGGTCGGCATCGTCCTTCAGGGCGTACGACTTGCCGGTGCGCTCGTCGGTGAAGTCGATGCTCCGGGTGTACGCGGCGGCCATGTTCACCTGGCCGAGGACGACGTTCTCCCAGGTCGGCGCCGAGGCGTCCTCGAAGTCCGCGAGCCACACCTTCGCGCCCGAGTTGAGCGCGTTGATGGTCATCTTGCGGTCGGTGGGACCGGTGATCTCGACCCGGCGGTCCTGGAGCGCGGGCGGACACGGGGCCACCCGCCAGGAGTCGTCCGCGCGGATCGCGGCGGTCTCCGGGAGGAAGTCGAGCGTGGAGGTGCGGGCGATCTCGGCGCGGCGCTCGGCGCGGCGGGCGAGGAGCTCGTCACGCCGGGGCGTGAACCGGCGGTGCAGCTCGGCCACGAAGGCGAGGGCCGCCTCGGTGAGGACCTCCTCCTGCCGGGGCAGGGGCTCGGCGTCGACGATGGCCAGCGGGGACGGCGCTGGTGCGGACATGAGCGGTCACTTCCTTCAACGGTGGCACCGGGTGCCAGTCGAACCGGGTACGGCGAGGGGCGCCCGGGGGAGAGGCAGGGCGCTTCTGATCAGTGGATACTAGTTTCCTCATCGTGGAACTTCAATGGTTTGTTGATGTCGAGATTCTCCGGATCGAGCCAAGGTGGCGCTCAGTGCCGCGCCGCTCACTCGAGGTGCACGAGATCAGCGGCCGTGTCGATGTCGTAGGGCCGTGCCACGTCCCCGCACTCGACCAGGGTGATCGCCTCCTCGTGCGCCTTCAGATAGGCGCGTGCCCCCCGGTCGCCGGTCGCAGTCGCTTCGATGCCCGCCCAGTGGGCGCGGCCGAGCAGCACGGGATGCCCGCGCACGCCGGTGTAGGCGGCGGAGACGAGCGAGCTCTCGTCCTCGTACCCGGCGAGCACCCGTCGTACGGCCTCCGGCCCGATGCCGGGCTGGTCGACCAGCGAGACCAGCGCGCCCCGCGCCCCGGTGCCGGCGAGCGAGCCGAGCCCGGCCCGCAGGGAGGAGCCCATGCCCTCGGCCCAGTCCGGGTTCTCCACCAGGACGCAGTCACCGAACTCCGCCCGCTCCCGTACGGCCGTGGCGGCGGCCCCCAGGACCACGTGGACGCGGGTGCAGCCGGCGGCGCGCAGGACGCCGACCGCGTACTCGGCCAGGGGGCGGCCGCGGTGGGGGAGCAGCGCCTTGGGGCGACCGCCGAGCCGCCGCCCCCCGCCCGCCGCGAGGAGCAGTCCGGCCACCGCCGGCCGTTCGTTGTCCGTCATGCGTCCTGCATACCTGACGCTCCGGCGTGCGCCGGGTTGCGCGGGGCTGAATTTCGGTCCCGGCGGTGGCGCTTACGGCATACGGTGGCGTTTACTGACCCGCGCGCCCCCCGGCGCCCGACCGGCGCGGCGAGGCGGGAACGTGCGGTGTCCGACGGAGCGCGGTGGGGGAGAGCTGTGTTGCGGAGCTTGGGACAGAGATCGGTGACCGGCAGCGACGAGGATCCCAGAGTGGCGGAACTGCGGACGGCGGTGTCCCGGCTGCGCCGCGAACTCGCCGCGCACCCGGCCGAGTTCACCGACCGCGGCATCGCCGAGGACGAACTCGCCGTGCTGGCCGCGATGACGAACGGCGGCCACCCCGAAATCCCGCGCCTGCGCCGCTCGTTGCTCCTCATCGCCGGCGCGATCGGCTCCGTCAGCGCCCTGTCCCGGGGTCTGTCGGACGTCAGAGCCGCGGTGGACCTGTTCGGCGAACCGCGACGCGGACAGGGCTAGTTCACTCACCCCCCCCGCAGGGCCTGCTCACTCACCACCAAGGGCGGAACGGGAACGGCCCCCGGTAGCCGTGGTGCGAGGTGCGGTACTCGAACTGGTCGCAGAGCCAGGTCTCCTGGACGAGTTCGGTCTGCGCCGGCCACACCTCGAAAATGCCCGTGGGGCCGTGCTTGCCGTCGACCCGGCGGTAGAGGTCCTTGACGTCGCGGAAGCAGGCCAGTCCCGCCATGAAACCGGTGCCGACGGGGTTGTAGTCGGACCAGGCGCACGCGATGCAGGCCCGGAGCCGGGCATCCCGCGGCAGGCTGCGCTGGAGGTGGTGCAACGCGTCCTCGAAGCTGTCGTGACCCGCCGCGTCGCCGTACTCCCGCCCGTCGAACCGCAGCGTGGTGGTCAGGCTCTGGGTGTCCGGGCCGTGCCCCTCGCCCGCCGGATCGCCGAGCCGCAGGGAGCAGTGCAGCACCCCCGCCCGTACGCCGGTCCCTTCGACCTCGACCGGCATCGGGGCCGTCCACTCCAGCAGACACGACCACAGCGCCCCGTCGGAGAAGGCGAACATCTCCTCGGGCGGCTCACCGCCCAGCGCGCCGAGATCGTCCATGGAGTCGCCTTCGAAGCGGACGCCCCTGATCGTCGTACGGATCGCATCCCGGCCGTCCGTCTCGAAGACGACCTCCTGCGATCCGTGCCGGTCGGTGTACCGGCCGGGCCGGCGCTGTAAGGCCGTCACGCCGGGTTCTGGGTCGCCAGCGCCTGGGACAGTTCCGCCGCCACCTGCTGGAGCACCGGGACGATCCGCTCCGTCGCCGCCTCCGTGACCCGGCCCGCCGGGCCCGAGATCGAGATGGCCGCCGCGGTGGGGGAGTCGGGGACGGACACCGCGAGGCAGCGGACGCCGATCTCCTGTTCGTTGTCGTCGACCGCGTAGCCCTGGAGCCGTACATCCTCCAGCGCCGCGAGGAAGCCGTCGGGCGTGGTGATCGTCTTGTCCGTCGCGGCGGGCATGCCGGTGCGGGCGAGCAGCGCGCGCACCTCGCCGTCCGGGGTGTTCGCCAGCAGGGCCTTGCCGACACCCGTGGAGTGCGGCAGCACGCGCCGGCCGACCTCGGTGAACATGCGCATCGAGTGCTTGGACGGCACCTGTGCCACATAGACGATCTCGTCGCCGTCCAGCAGGGCCATGTTCGCCGTCTCGCCGGTCTCCTCGACCAGGCGGGCGAGATACGGCCGCGCCCAGGTGCCGAGCAGCCGGGAGGCGGACTCGCCGAGCCGGATCAGCCGCGGACCGAGGGCGTAGCGCCGGTTGGGCTGCTGACGCACATAACCGCAGACCACCAGCGTCCGCATCAGACGGTGGATGGTGGGCAGCGGCAGCCCGCTGCTCGCGGACAGCTCGCTCAGGCCGACCTCCCCGCCCGCGTCCGCCATCCGTTCGAGCAGGTCGAAGGCGCGCTCAAGAGACTGGACCCCACCGCCGGACGAGGACTTGGCGGAGTCGGTGGTGCTGGCGCTGGACGTCGGCACGGCGCGTTCCTTTCACGGCTGGCGGCAAGGGCAGAAGCCTACCCGTCAGTCGGTTGACTCCCCGCTTGTGCGTAGCTACGTTCTGCTTACCGGAATGCTAATTCCGTCTTGTGGAAACGTCCAGAGAGTGAGCCTTTGGGTTCACCGGGGAAGGGTGCTCTTGACGGCGTGAGGGCGGGAGTGAAGACTCCTTCAACAGAACGTTGAATTCCGTTACGTGGAAGTAAATCCCGTTTCCCGGAAGTAACCGGAAGTACAACGGCGACAGAGGCAGAGCGAGAGGGGTCCGGGTGTCCGACGTAGAACTGGTGCTGCGCTCGACGCGCGTCATCACCCCGGAAGGGACACGCGCCGCCTCGGTCGCCGTCTCCGCCGGGACCATCACGGCCGTCCTGCCGTACGACGCTCCCCTCCCGGAGGGCGCCCGGCTGGAGGACCTCGGCGACGACGTCCTGCTGCCCGGCCTGGTCGACACCCATGTGCACGTCAACGACCCCGGCCGTACCGAGTGGGAGGGCTTCTGGACCGCCACCCGCGCCGCGGCCGCCGGCGGCATCACCACCCTCGTCGACATGCCGCTCAACTCCCTCCCGCCGACCACCACGGTCGACCACCTCCGTACCAAGAAGGACGTCGCCGTCGACAAGGCGCACATCGACGTCGGCTTCTGGGGCGGCGCCCTGCCCGACAACGTCAAGGACCTGCGCCCGCTGCACGAGGCCGGTGTCTTCGGCTTCAAGGCCTTCCTCTCGCCCTCCGGCGTGGACGAGTTCCCGCACCTGGACCAGGACCGGCTCGCCCGGGCGCTGGCCGAGATCGCCTCCTTCGACGGCCTGCTCATCGTGCACGCGGAGGACCCGCACCACCTCGACGCCGCCCCCCAGCAGGGCGGCCCCCGGTACACCGACTTCCTGGCCTCCCGCCCCCGGGACGCCGAGGACACCGCCATCGCCCAGCTCATCGCGCAGGCCAGACGCCTCGACGCGCGCGTGCACGTGCTGCACCTGTCCTCCAGCGACGCGCTGCCCCTGATCGCCGAGGCCAAGGCGGAGGGCGTCCGCCTCACCGTCGAGACCTGCCCGCACTATCTGACACTGACCGCCGAGGAAGTCCCGGACGGCGCCAGCGAGTTCAAGTGCTGCCCGCCCATCCGCGAGGCCGCCAACCAGGACCTGCTGTGGCAGGCGCTCGCGGACGGCACGATCGACTGCGTGGTCACCGACCACTCGCCCTCCACGGCCGACCTGAAGACCGACGACTTCGCCACGGCGTGGGGCGGCATCTCCGGCCTCCAGCTGAGCCTCGCGGCCGTGTGGACCGAGGCGCGCGGGCGGGGCCACTCCCTGGAGGACGTGGTCCGCTGGATGTCCGCCCGGACGGCCGAGCTGGTGGGGCTGACCCGCAAGGGCGCCATCGAAGCGGGTCGCGACGCCGACTTCGCGGTCCTCGCCCCCGACGAGACCTTCACCGTCGACCCGGCGGCCCTCCAGCACCGCAACCGCGTCACGGCGTACGCGGGCCGAACCCTGTACGGCGTGGTCAGGTCGACCTGGCTGCGCGGCGAACGCATCGTCGCGGACGGCGAGTTCACGAACCCGAAGGGCCGACTCCTCACACGCACCCCCTGATTCACGTCACCCCGCACCCGCAGCGGCCGACCCCCGAAAGGCACATCTCGTGACGGCGCAGCCCGCATTCCCCCTGGCTCGTTTCACCGGCGACGCGAACCCGTACGGAGGCGGCGACCCCTACGCGGACTACCGCACCGCCGACTTCCCCTTCGCCCGGTACGCCAATCTCGCCGACCGGCAGCTCGGCGCCGGAGTCATCGCCGCGAACGACGAGTTCTTCGCCCAGCGGGAGAACCTGCTGGTGCCCGGGCCCGCCGAGTTCGATCCGGAGCACTTCGGGCACAAGGGAAAGATCATGGACGGCTGGGAGACGAGGCGCCGCCGCGGTGCCTCGGCCGAGCACCCGTGGCCCACGGCCGAGGACCACGACTGGGCCCTGGTCCGCCTCGGTGCCCCGGGCGTCATCCGCGGGATCGTCGTCGACACGGCCCACTTCCGCGGCAACTACCCGCAGGCGGTGTCGGTCGAGGGCACGTCGGTGCCGGGCGCCCCGTCCCCGCAGGAACTGCTGAGCGGCGACGTGAAGTGGACCACCCTGGTCCCGCGCACCCCGGTGGGCGGCCACGCGGCGAACGGCTTCGCGGTCTCCCTGGAGCAGCGCTTCACCCACCTCCGCGTCAACCAGCACCCCGACGGCGGAATCGCCCGCCTCCGCGTCTACGGCGAGGTCGTCCCCGACCCCGCCTGGCTCTCGGCGCTGGGCACCTTCGACGTGGTCGCCCTGGAGAACGGCGGCCGCGCCGAGGACGCCTCCAACCTCTTCTACTCCCCGGCGTCCAACACCATCCAGCCGGGCCGCTCCCGCAAGATGGACGACGGCTGGGAAACCCGCCGCCGCCGCGACCAGGGCAACGACTGGATCCGCTACCGCCTCGTCGCCCAGTCCCAGATCCGCGCCCTGGAGATCGACACGGCGTACCTGAAGGGCAACAGCGCGGGCTGGGCATCGGTGTCGGTCCGCGATGTCGACAACGCCGGGGACGCCGCGAACCCCGAGGCCGGCACCTGGACGGAGATCCTCCCCCGCACCCGCCTCCAGCCCGACACCAACCACCGCTTCGTCCTCCCCACCCCCACCCTCGCCACCCACGCCCGCGTCGACATCTACCCCGACGGCGGAATCTCCCGCCTCCGCCTGTTCGGCTCCCTGACCGACACGGGGGCATCGGCTCTGGCGGCCCGCCATCAGGAGCTGGGCGGCTGACGGGGGCGTATTTTCAGCCCGTCCGGCGTTTGAGGACGAGGCCCCTTAAGGGCCGATCGGGGGTCCAGGGGGCGGAGCCCCCTGGGAGCGGGGTCGAAGGGGCGGCAGCCCCTGGAGGATGGGACGGGTAGGGGCGGCGGGGGCGAAAAAGGCCCCCGCCCACCTCACGCCGCGTGCCCCCCATCCACAGCGAACTCCGCCCCCGTCACATAATCCGCCCCCGCCAGATACACCACGGCCCCGGCCACCTCCTCCACCGTCCCGAACCGCCCCACCGCGGTCAACGCGGCCTGCCCCGCCGCAAACGGCCCGTCCGCCGGATTCATGTCCGTGTCGACCGGCCCGGGATGCACGATGTTCGCCGTGATCCCCCGCGCTCCCAACTCCCGCGCCAGCGCCTTAGTCAGCCCGATCAACGCGGACTTGCTCATCGCGTAGAGCGTCCCTCCGCCCCCCGGCACCCGCTGCGTCATACAACTCCCGACGGTGATGATCCGCCCACCCGAGCCCATGACCCCCGCAGCCGCCTGCGAGGCCAGGAACACGCCCCGCACATTCACCGCGAGAACCCGGTCCACCTCGGCGAGCGACAGACTCTCCACAGGCCCGAGCACCCCCACGCCCGCGTTGTTCACGAGGACGTCCAGCCGCCCGAACACGTCAGCCGTCCGGCCCACGGCCCCCGCGGCCTCCTCCGGATCCGCGGAGTCGGCACGCAGAGCCACCGCACGACGCCCGAGCGCCTCCACACCGCGCACGACGTCCTCCGCCGCGTCCTTGCCGTTCAGATAGGTGAAGGCGACATCCGCCCCCTGCTGCGCCAGTCGCAGCACCGTGGCCGCCCCGATGCCCCGGCTCCCACCGGTCACCAGAGCCACCTTGCCGTCCAGATTCGTCAGTTCCGGATTCGTCTGTTCGAAATGCGTTCCCTGTGTCATGCCTCCATCCCACCGCCTGTGAGCACCCCCCGCTGGCGGCGAACGGACGTCGACGTCCGCCCCCCGGACCTCCGACCGATGAGTTGCCGCGGCCGACACGGTCTGAGCTGATGACAGCGGAACCACATCGAGAAGACCGACCCCGAATACCGGGAAGCAGGAAGAAGGCACCCACATGGGCAAGCTCGTCTCCACGATCTTCGTCAGCCTCGACGGCGTCTACCAGGCCCCCGGCGGCCCCCAGGAAGACACCCGCGGCGGCTTCGAGCAGGGTGGCTGGACGTTCCCGTTCAACGACGAGGACTTCGGCCGGTTCATCGGCGAGGTATTCGACCGCGCCGACGCGTTCCTCCTCGGCCGCCGCACGTACGACATCTTCTCCGGGTACTGGCCGAGGGTGACCGACCCGGCGGACCCGGTCGCGTCCCGGCTCAACTCCCTGCCGAAGTACGTCGCTTCGGGGAGCCTCACCGACGCCGACTGGGCCGGCACCACCGTGATCGGCGGCGATCTCGCCAAGGAGATCACCGCCCTCAAGGAGCGCACCGCCGGCGAACTCCAACTGCACGGCAGCGGCGCCCTCCTCCGGTCCCTGCTGAACCTCGACCTCGTCGACACGGTCCACCTGCTCACGTTCCCCGTCGTGCTGGGCGCGGGCCGCCGCCTGTTCGTCGAGGGCGCCGTACCGACGGCCTTCCGGCACTCGGGCGGAAGCGTCACCTCGAAGGGGGTCTCCATCCAGACGTACGACCTGGCGGGACGCCCGGAGTACGGCGACTACACCCTCCCGGACAACGCGTAACCGCCCGGCTGCTCGTGAAGACGCCGGGCGGCAGGTTAACTTCGCGAAAACGGATCGGACTTGACGGGAAATTCTCCAGACTTGACATTGACATGCCACTGTCTACGCGCGTCATCATGACTCCATGAACTTCCCCCCACGCGCAACACGCATCGGCGCCGCAGCCGCGCTCCTGTCCGCCGTCCTCCTCGGCGGCACCGTCACCGCCACCTCGGCGAACGCCGCCGCCACCGCGGTCGGCAACATCTGCTACAGCGCCCTGCCCTCGCAGGCCCACGACACCCTCGACCTGATCGAGCAGGGTGGCCCCTACCCGTACTCCCAGGACGGGACCGTCTTCCAGAACCGGGAAGGCGTCCTGCCCAGTCAGTCGAGCGGCTACTACCACGAGTACACGGTCATCACGCCCGGCTCCTCCACGCGCGGTGCCCGCCGCATCGTCACCGGTGAGGAGACCCGGGAGGACTACTACACGGCCGACCACTACGCCACGTTCGACCTGGTGAACTACGGCTGCTGACCGCGGCCGCCGGGGCGGAGGTCCGGTCCGAGCTCAGCCGGACCTCCGGCTCCCGGCGACGGCGAACAGCGCGAACGCCAGCACGATCAGGGTGACGTTCGCGTAGATCTCGTAGCCGTCGAAAAAGTCGATCCGCTGGACGAGCCCCAGACGCCAGTCGGTGAACTCGTGCAGCAGGCCCATCACGCCCTGCGCCAGGGCGATGAAACCGAGTAGCTCCAGCAACTGCTTCATGCCACAGACTCTCGCCCCGCGGTCCCCCCACGGACATCGGCCGCGGGGCGAGACCCGTCCGACGGAAGCCTCGCCTCCGCTGCTCCGGCGGCGCCGAAAGTCTCCGGCCGTGCGACTTTGGTCGACGATCTCCCACACGGGGAGGTGGAGCGGCGCCGCGCTGCGTAGATTTGTCGAATGTGAGTGGCGACGAGACGGTGTCCGACCCGCCGGCCTTCCCGGGGCGGCGGTGGCTGCTGCCGTCCGCCGTGGCCCACGAGTTCGACGCCAACGCCGACGCCGGTCCGCGCGGGCCGCGACACCGGCGCACCGCGCGTGACTGGATCGTCGACTTCACCTGCTTCTTCGTCGCCGTCCTCGTCGGCCTGGTCGGCGCCGACGCGGTCACCAACAACCCTCATGTGCCCGAGGGGATCGCCGTCCTCGACCAGTGGATCGGCGCGCTCGCGTGCGCCGCGGTGTGGCTGCGTCGCCGCTGGCCGGTCGGGCTGGCCCTCGCGACCGTCCCCGTCGGGATCATCTCCGACACCGCGGGCGGCGCCTGCATGATCGCCCTGTTCACGCTCGCCGTGCACCGCCCCTTCCGGTACGTCGCCTGGGTGGGCGGCATCAACATCGCGCTGATCCCGGTGTACTTCTGGCTGCGCCCCGACCCCGAACTGTCGTACCTGGTCGCGGTCGTCATCTTCGTCCTGATGACCGCCGCGCTGGTCGGCTGGGGCCTGGTCGTGCGCGCCAAGCGGCAGCTCTGGCTGAGTTTCCGCGACCGTGCGCGCCAGGCCGAGAACGAGGCGAGCCTGCGTGCGGAGCAGGCGCAGCGGCTCGCCAGGGAGGCCATCGCCCGCGAGATGCACGACGTCCTCGCCCACCGTCTGACCCTGCTGAGCGTGCACGCGGGCGCCCTGGAGTTCCGTCCGGACGCGCCCCGTGAGGAGGTCGCGCGGGCGGCCGGCGTCATCCGGGAGAGCGCGCACGAGGCGCTCCAGGACCTGCGGGAGATCATCGGCGTGCTCAGGGCGGCCGAGCCCGACGACACGGGCCGCCCCCAGCCGACGCTGGCCGCGCTGGACGTCCTCGTCGCCGAGTCCCGCGAGGCCGGCATGAAGGTCACCCTCGACAGCCGCGTCACCGACGCCGCCGGGGTTCCCGCCTCCATCGGCCGCACCGCCTACCGCATCGCCCAGGAGGGCCTCACCAACGCCCGCAAGCACGCCCCCGGCACCGAGGTCACGGTGACCGTCACCGGCGCCCCGGGCGAGGGCCTGGAGGTGTCCGTCAGCAACCCGCCCTCCGAGGGCGAGGTCCCCCACGTCCCCGGTTCCGGCCAGGGCCTCATCGGCCTGACGGAGCGAGCCACCCTCGCCGGCGGCCACCTGCACCACGGGCCGCACGACGACGGGGGCTTCCGGGTGCGGGCGTGGCTGCCGTGGGGGTGAGACGGGGGCGCGGGGCCGACCGGGCGTCCCAGGCGGGGCCCGGGCGCGCGATCCGGCCTTCCCCGGCGACCTGCGGGTGCCCGACCCGGCCGGCCGCGAGCGCGCCGTCGTGCCAACACCGCGCCCCCACACGCACGTTGACGCGACGCGACATACCGTCCCGTCCCGGGGCCGTCCCCCGGCCAGGCTCACCCGACCTGCTCACCCGTGCTCGGTAACCGTGATTACGTAGGGCCCATGACTGCGATCAGACTGCTCCTCGTCGACGACGACCCGCTCGTCAGGGCCGGCCTGTCCCTGATGATGGGCGGCGCCGAGGACATCGAGATCGTCGGTGAGGCGGCCGACGGCGGCGAGGTCGAGGAACTCGTCGACCGCACCCGGCCGGACGTCGTCCTCATGGACATCCGGATGCCCGTGACGGACGGCCTGACCGCCACCGAGCGCCTGCGGGCCCGGACCGAGGCCCCGCAGGTGGTGGTCCTGACCACCTTCCACGCCGACGAGCAGGTGCTGCGGGCGCTGCGCGCGGGAGCCGCCGGATTCGTCCTCAAGGACACCCCGCCCGCCGAGATCCTCGCCGCGGTACGCCGGGTCGCGGCCGGCGACCCCGTCCTGTCGCCCACGGTGACCCGCCAGTTGATGACCCACGCGGCCGGCGCCTCCGCCGACACGCGCCGCACGCGCGCGCGTGCCCGGATCGCCGCCC
Organism: Streptomyces lincolnensis; assembly: GCF_001685355.1. GTDB lineage: Bacteria > Actinomycetota > Actinomycetes > Streptomycetales > Streptomycetaceae > Streptomyces > Streptomyces lincolnensis. The sequence goes on from NZ_CP016438.1 coordinate 8,150,264, forward strand.
TCAACGACCGGGAGAGCGAGGTCGCCGTCGCGGTCGGCCGGGGCCTGTCCAACGCCGAGATCGGCACCGCCCTCTTCATGAGCGTCGCCACGGTCAAGACCCACGTCTCCCGCATCCTGGCCAAGCTCGACCTCAACAACCGTGTCCAGATCGCCCTGTTGGCCTACGACGCGGGGCTTCTGGAGGACGTGGGGGAGGACGGGCACTAGGCGGCGCCGCCGGACGTTGGGCGGGTGAGGGGCAGAGGGGTAGGAGGGGGACGGCATGGACGACGTGATCGATCTCGGGGAGTACGGCGACGCGTTCCGCACGGACCCGCACCCGGTGTACGCCGGCCTGCGCGAGCGCGGCCCGGTGCACCGGATCCGACCCCCCGGGTCCACGCCCGACTACTGGTCCTGGCTCGTCGTCGGCCACGAGGAGGTGCGGGCCGCGCTCGCCGACCCCCGGCTGTCCAAGGACGGCCGGCGCATCGGCATGGTGTTCAACGACGAGCAGCTGATCGGCCGCCACCTGCTGGGCACCGACCCGCCCGAGCACACCCGGCTGCGCGGACTCGTCTCCCGCGCCTTCACCATGCGGCGGGTGGAGCGGCTGCGGCCCCGGGTCCAGGAGATCACCGACGGCCTCCTCGACGCGATGCTTCCGCTCGGCCGGGCCGACCTGGTGGAATCGCTCGCCTACCCGCTGCCGATCACGGTGATCTGTGAACTCCTCGGCGTCCCCGAGATGGACCGCGCGGAGTTCCGCAAGCAGTCGACGGAGGTCGTCGCACCCACCAGCCCCGAGAACTCCTACGACGCCGTCCTGAGGCTCGGCGAATACCTCACCGAGCTGATCGAGGACAAGCGGCGCTCCGGACCCGGCGACGACCTCCTCGGCGATCTGATCCGCACCACCGCGGAGGACGGCGACCGGCTCTCCCCGGCGGAACTGCGCGGCATGGCCTTCCTGCTGCTGATCGCCGGCCACGAGACGACGGTCAACCTCATCACCAACGCCGTCCACGCCCTGCTCACCCACCCCGACCAACTCGCCGCCCTGCGCGCCGACATGAGCCTCGTGGACAGCGCGGTCGAGGAGACCCTGCGCCACGAGGGCCCCGTGGCGAACGCCACGTTCCGGTACGCCGCCGAGCCCCTGGAGATCGCCGGCACCCCCATCGCCCAGGGCGACCCCGTGATGATCGGCCTCACCGCCGCCGACCGCGACGAGGCCCGCTACCCCGACCCGCACCGTTTCGACATCCACCGCGACACCCGCGGTCACGTCGCCTTCGGCCACGGCATCCACTTCTGCGTGGGCGCCCCCCTGGCCCGTCTGGAGGCCCGCACCGCGCTGCGCTCCCTCCTGGAGCGCGCCCCGGCCCTCACCCTGGACGGCCCGCCGGGGGAGTGGCTGCCGGGCATGCTCATACGGGGGCTGCGCAGCCTGCCGGTGCGGTGGTAGGCCCTCGGCGGCGGCGCGGGAGGCCGGGCCCGCTCACAGCGCCACCGGTGGCGCCGGTCCGCGGCGACCGTACGCCCTCACAGGACCGCCGACGCGTCCCCGCCCGGAATCTCCGCCAGCCACACGACCCTGCGCTCCCGACGGGACACCTCGCACGCCTCGGCCACCCGCAGCGCCTGCAAGGCCTCGCGCCCGTCGCACGGGTTGGCCAGCTCCCCCCGCACCACGTCGACGAACGCGCACAGCTCGGCCTCGTAGGCGGGCCCGAACCGCTCCAGGAACCCCGTCCACGGCTTGTCCGCGGCCGGCGGCCCCGTCGGCTCGGTGGACGCGATGGGCGTACGGTCGTCCAGCCCGACCACGACCTGGTCCAGCTCCCCGGCCAACTCCATCCGCACGTCGTAGCCCGCCCCGTTCAGCCGCGTCGCGGTCACCGTGGCGAGCGTGCCGTCGTCCAGGGTGAGCAGCGCCGCCCCGGTGTCCACGTCGCCCGCCTCACGGAACATCGCCCCGCCGGCGTCGGACCCGGCCGCGTACACGTCGAGGATCTCGCGCCCGGTCACCCAGCGCAGCACGTCGAAGTCGTGGATCGCCGTGTCCCGGTACAGCCCGCCGGAGACCGGCAGATACGCGGCCGGCGGCGGCGCCTGGTCGGAGGTCAGTGCCCGCACGGTGTGCAGCCGCCCGAGCCGCCCCGAGCGGACCGCCTCGCGTGCCCCCGTGTAACCCGCGTCGAAGCGGCGCTGGAAGCCCATCTGGAGGACCGTGCCCGCCGTCTCGACCTCGCCGATCGCCTGTAAGGTGCCCGCCAGATCGATCGCGATGGGCTTCTCGCAGAACACGGGCAGCCCCGAGCGTGCTGCCCGACCGATCAGTTCGGCGTGGGCCGACGTCGACGTGGTGATCACCACGGCGTCCACGCCCCACCTGAAGATCTCGTCCACTCCGGGCGCCGCCGTCTCGCCCAGCCGGTACGCGAGATCCTGGGCCCGTGCCGGGTCCGCGTCCGTGAGGATCAAGGAGCCGACCTCCCGGTGCCGGCTGAGTGTGTTCGCGTGAATGGTGCCGATGCGGCCCGTACCGATGACGCCGATGCGCATGTGAACAAAATGTGGGCGGAGACCCCGCGCTGTCAATGCGTATGTCCGGACAATCGAACTACACAACTTCCCGTCAACAACGCACGGAGCTACGCTCGGGCCGTGCCGAAACCAGAAGTGGATCCGACTGTGACCCTCGATCTCCGTGTGGACCGCAGCAGCCCCGTGCCGCTGTACTTCCAGCTGTCCCAGCAGCTGGAGGCCGCCATCGAGCACGGGGCGCTCACCCCCGGCAGCCTCCTGGGCAACGAGATCGAGCTGGCCGCCCGGCTCGGCCTGTCGCGGCCCACCGTCCGCCAGGCCATCCAGTCGCTCGTCGACAAGGGCCTGCTCGTGCGCCGCCGCGGTGTCGGCACCCAGGTCGTGCACAGCCAGGTCAAGCGCCCCCTGGAGCTCAGCAGCCTCTACGACGACCTGGAGGCGGCGGGCCAGCGCCCCGCGACGAAGGTCCTCGTCAACACGGTCGTCCCGGCGCCCGCCGAGATCGCGGCCGCGCTCGGCGTGGCCGAGGACAGCGACGTGCACCGGGTGGAACGGCTGCGTCTCGCGCACGGCGAGCCCATGGCGCACCTGTGCAACTACCTGCCGCCCGGTCTGCTCGACCTCGACACCGAGCAGCTCCAGTCGACCGGCCTCTACCGCATGATGCGCGCCGCGGGCATCACCCTCCACAGCGCCCGCCAGTCCATCGGCGCCCGCGCCGCCACCGCCGCCGAGGCCGAACGCCTCGCCGAACAGGAGGGCGCCCCGCTCCTCACCATGCAGCGCACCACCTACGACGACACCGGCCGCGCGGTCGAGTACGGCACCCACACCTACCGCCCGACCCGCTACTCGTTCGAGTTCCAGCTCCTGGTACGTCCCTGAGGGCACGGTTCCGGCTGGTCGCAATGTAAGGACAAGAGAGCAGCGGCGATGGTCGGGCACTCCGCTTTGCTCCCCTGCACAGCACCCATACCCGCGGTGAGGCAGAATCGGGCCTTGATGAGCACCTACGGCAACTTCAGCGCCCCCATCGGCTCCCGCCGCGCGCCAGCGCTCCGCACGGTCGGCACAAGGGAGCGCCGCTCGCACCTGACCGCGCCCCGCGTGCCCACGGTCGGCATCGACATCGGCGGCACCAAGGTCATGGCGGGCGTCGTCGACGCCGACGGCAACATCCTGGAGAAGGTCCGCACCGAGACCCCGGACAAGTCCAAGAGCCCCAAGGTCGTCGAGGACACCATCGTCGAACTGGTCCTGGACCTGTCCGACCGCCACGACGTGCACGCGGTGGGCATCGGCGCGGCCGGCTGGGTCGACGCCGACCGCAACCGCGTCCTGTTCGCGCCCCACCTGTCCTGGCGCAACGAGCCGCTGCGCGACCGCATCGCGGGCCGCCTCGCCGTGCCCGTGCTGGTCGACAACGACGCCAACACGGCCGCCTGGGCCGAGTGGCGCTTCGGCGCCGGCCGCGGCGAGGACCACCTCGTCATGATCACCCTCGGCACCGGCATCGGCGGCGCCATCCTGGAGGACGGGCAGGTCAAGCGCGGCAAGTACGGCGTCGCCGGCGAGTTCGGCCATATGCAGGTCGTGCCCGGCGGCCACCGCTGCCCGTGCGGCAACCGCGGCTGCTGGGAGCAGTACAGCTCCGGCAACGCGCTGGTCAGGGAGGCCCGCGAGCTGGCCGCCGCCGACTCCCCGGTGGCGTACGGGATCATCGAGCACGTCAAGGGCAACATCGGCGACATCACCGGCCCGATGATCACCGAGCTGGCCCGCGAGGGCGACGCGATGTGCATCGAGTTGCTCCAGGACATCGGCCAGTGGCTCGGCGTCGGCATCGCCAACCTCGCGGCGGCGCTCGACCCGTCCTGCTTCGTGATCGGCGGCGGTGTCAGCGCGGCCGACGACCTGCTGATCGGCCCCGCCCGGGACGCCTTCAAGCGCCAGCTCACCGGCCGCGGCTACCGTCCCGAAGCCCGTATCGCCCGCGCCCAGCTCGGTCCCGAGGCCGGCATGGTCGGCGCCGCCGACCTCGCCCGTCTCGTCGCCCGCCGCTTCCGCCGCGCCAACCGTCGCCGGGTGGAGCGGTACGAGCGGTACGAGCGGTACACGGAGGCCCGTCGCACGTCACAGGGGTCCGCGTGACCGCTTCCCTCCCGGGCCACGTCGGATCGTCGCAGGAGCCGGACCGGCCGACGGAGGACCGTCGCCACATGATCCGCCGCCGGGCGCTCACGCTGACCATCATCGTGCTGCTCATCGGCGTACCGGCCGGCTATCTGGTGATCTCCGCCAACCAGAGCCGCAACAGCGGCAAGGACAAGGAGGCGAAGTACTCGGCGACCGGCCTCACCGAGGGCTGGCCGTCCAAGCTCCAGCGCCGTATCTACGAGGTGCCGGTCCCGCACCCGGCGGACCGGATCGCCTACTACGAGACCAACAACTGGAAGACCAGTCGCCTGTACGTCCAGTTCCGCACCACGGACGCGGGCCTGGACGCCTTCCTCACCGGCATGGGCGTCAACCCGGCCGACCTGAAACCGGGGAAGATCACCATCAGCTCCCGCGACCAGTCGGTCACCGGATGGTCGTTCGCGGGACCGGGCACCTGGGCGGGCCTCATCCACAAGCAGAAGAACCCCGCCCCCACGCACGACGTCGTGGTGAACCGGGCCGACCCGGCCGCCCCGATGGTGTTCCTCGTCTCCCGCACGGTCCCGTAGCGGGCCCGGCCGGGTCGCCGGAGCCGATTGTCAGACCCCGCCCGTAAAGTCGGAGACGACTGATCCGACACACGGGCGGGAGGTGACAGGACGTATGCGCGACGTGGCCGCGGTGGCCGAACCAGAGGCCGCGGGCGTGGGCGACATTCCCGTCCGGCTCGCCGCCGTGTTCCTGCCCGACCCCCTGCCCCGGCACGGACGCGTCGCCTTCTGGGACCCCGAGGACGGCCCGCTGCCCGCCTCCGACGGCGAGATCACCGTCGTACGACGCCATGGGGCCGGCGTGCGCCGCCGGACCGCCCCCGCGCTGTCGCTGCCCCTCGCGCGGGCCCTGCCCCTGCTCGTGCACGCCCGGCGGGACCCCGCCGCCCACCCCGCCACGGCGTGCTGGGGCGCGGCCGCGCTGCACGCGCTGCGGCTGACCGCCCGCGGCCGGCTGCTCCCCGGCCTGACCGCCACCGGCCACGACGCCTGGCGGGCCGGACCCCTCGACCCGGACGACATCGCCCACCTGAGGGCGATCGCCGCCGCCCTGCCGTCCGAAGGACACGCGGTCCCGCTGTCCGGCCCGGGCCCGATCCGCCTGCCCGAACCGGAAGCGCTGATGCGCGCCTTCCTGGACGCGGTCGCGGACACCCTGCCCCGCACCCCCGCCGCGCCCTACGCCTCCGGCCTGCCCTTCGCGGCGCGGGCGGCGCAGCGCCTGCCCGACGCCCAGGACTGGGCGGCGGAAGTCGCCGCGGGCATGGACGCGGGCGTGCGGGTCTCGCTCCGCCTGGACCTCTCGGCCTACGACCTGTTCGACGAGGACGGCGGCGACGGCGCCCGCAGCGCGGGCGCGGCGATCGTCCAGGTGCACAGCCTCGCCGACCCCACCCTGGTGGCCGACGCGGCGGCCCTGTGGGCGGGCGAGACGGACGCGGCGTTCGGGCCACGCGCCCGTGTGGACGCGGCACTCGCCGTGCGCCGCGCCGCCCGCGTCTGGGCGCCGCTGGACCGGCTCACCGAGCAGGACGTGCCCGACGTACTGGCCCTGTCCGACGAGGAGTTGGGCGACCTGCTCGGCATCGCCGCGACCCGGCTCGCGGCGGCCGGGGTCGCCGTGCACTGGCCCCGCGACCTGGCTCAGGACCTCACCGCAGCCGCCGTGGTCCGGCCCGCTCCGGGCTCGGCGACCGACGGCACCGGGTTCTTCGAGAGCGAGGAACTCCTCCAGTTCCGCTGGCAGTTGGCGCTCGGCGGCGACCCGCTCAGCGAGGGTGAGATGGACGCGCTGGCCGAGGCCCACCGCCCGGTCGTCCGCCTCAGGGACCAGTGGGTGCTGGTCGACCCCGCCCTGGTCCGCAAGGCCCGCAAGCGCGAACTGGGGCTGCTCGACCCGGTCGACGCGCTCTCCGTCGCCCTCACCGGCAGCGCGGAGGTCGACGGCGAGACCGTCGAGGCGGTCCCCGTCGGTGCCCTGGCCACCCTGCGCGAGCGTCTGACGGCCGGGGTCCGGCCCGCCGAGCCGCCGGCCGGGCTGAACGCACGGCTGAGGGACTACCAACTCCACGGCCTCGCCTGGCTGGACCTGATGACCTCACTCGGTCTCGGCGGCTGCCTCGCCGACGACATGGGCCTCGGCAAGACGATCACCCTCATCGCCCTGCACCTGCGCCGGGACCGCGGCGAGCCGACCCTGGTGGTCTGCCCGGCCTCCCTGCTCGGCAACTGGCAGCGCGAGATCACCCGGTTCGCCCCCGGCGTCCCCGTCCGCCGCTTCCACGGCCCGGACCGCACCCTGGAGGACCTCGACGGCGGCTTCGTCCTCACCACGTACGGCACCATGCGCTCGGCGGCCCCCGTCCTCGCCCAGCAGCCGTGGGGCATGGTCGTCGCCGACGAGGCGCAGCACGTCAAGAACCCCTACTCGGCGACGGCCAAGGCCCTGCGCACGATCCCCTCCCCGGCGCGCGTGGCCCTGACCGGCACCCCGGTCGAGAACAACCTCTCCGAGCTCTGGGCGCTGCTGGACTGGACGACACCCGGCCTCCTGGGCCCTCTGAAGTCCTTCCGCGCCCGGCACGCGCGAGCCGTGGAGAACGGCGAGGACGAGGAGGCGGTGGCCAGGCTCGCCCGTCTCGTCCGCCCCTTCCTGCTGCGCCGCAAGAAGTCCGACCCCGGCATCGTCCCCGAACTGCCGCCCAAGACCGAGACGGACCACCCCGTCCCGCTCACCCGCGAACAGGCCGCGCTCTACGAAGCGGTGGTACGCGAGTCGATGCTCGCCATCGAGACGGCCGAAGGCATCGGGCGCCGGGGCCTGGTGCTGAAGCTGCTGGGCGCGCTCAAGCAGATCTGCGACCACCCGGCGCTGTACCTGAAGGAGGACGTCCCGCCGGCGGCCGTCGACCGCCTAGCCGCCCGCTCCGGCAAGCTCGCCCTCCTCGACGAACTGCTCGACACGCTCCTCGCCGAGGACGGCTCGGCGATCGTCTTCACGCAGTACGTCGGGATGGCCCGCCTGATCACCTCCCACCTCGCCGCCCGCGCGGTCCCGGTGGACCTGCTGCACGGCGGCACGCCGGTGCCCGAACGCGAACGGATGGTGGACCGCTTCCAGAGCGGCGCGACCCCGGTACTGGTGTTGTCCCTGAAGGCCGCGGGCACCGGCCTGAACCTCACCCGCGCGGGCCATGTCGTCCACTTCGACCGCTGGTGGAACCCGGCCGTCGAGGAACAGGCCACCGACCGCGCCTACCGCATCGGCCAGACCCAGCCCGTGCAGGTCCACCGCCTCATCACCGAGGGCACGGTCGAGGACCGCATCGCCGAGATGCTGGAGGCCAAGCGGGCCCTGGCCGACGCGATCCTCGGCTCCGGCGAGTCGGCCCTCACCGAACTGACCGACCGCGATCTGTCCGACCTGGTCCGCCTCCGGAGGACCTCATGACACCCCACCCCGCCGACGAGGCCCGCCGCGCGCTGCGAGCGGCCCGCGAACGAGCCTCCCGGTCGGCCTCCACGACCACCGACACCTCGGGACCGTGCCCCGAGCCGAGCGGTGAGGACGCGGCGCCGGAGGGCGGTGCGGTGTCCGGTGGGGACGTGGTGTCCGGGGGAGGCGGGACAGCCGGTGCGGAGGGGCCGTCCGGCGGAGGCGCGGCGCCCGGTGAAGCCGCGACGCCCGAGTGCCCGTCGCGGCCGGGTGACGTGGCGCGTGAGGCGCTGCGGAAGGCCGTGGCGGCCCGGCGCGGCGCAGAGCCGACCGCCGACGACACGACGGGGACGCAGGAGGCACCCGGTGCACTCGGTGGTGATGCCGAGAGCGGCTCCACGGGGGTCGGCGGTGTCGGTGTCGACAGAGTGCCGGATGCCGCCGAAGGAACGCCACCACCCGGCCCGGCGGAGCAGGAAGCCGAGCCCGGACACCCGGACACCCGGCCCGGGGATGTCGCGCGTGAGGCGCTGCGCGCGGCGCGCAGCGCGGCCCGGCAGGTCTCGGCCGAGGCCGTGTCCCCGGCCCGCGGGGCGGCTCCTCGGCCGCGGCGGGCCCCGGCCGCAGGGCCGATCACCGGCGGTACAGCTCATCGGGCGGTCGGGCCCCGGGCGCGTGACGTGCGGGGGTTGCTGGCGGACGCGTTCAAGATGCCGACCGACGAGACTCCTCCGGAGGAGGCCCACGAAGGCAACAGCCTTACTCACCGGGCCGGTTCGCCCGAAGACACCACGACGTCGGACCGGCGGCCCGAGGACACCCACCACCCCGTCGCGAGTCCTGCCGCGACCATCCCACCGGACCCCACCGACGGCTCGGCGCCCCTCGACCACGCCGGGTCCGTCGAGTCCCCGGCCCAGCCCACACTGCCCCGCACCCCGCCCTCCATGGCCGCCCCCTCCCGCGACGGCGACCTGCGCCGTACCTTCCCGGCCTTCGCGCCCCGGCCCAGGGAGTCCGACGACGACGGCTTCGCCGCGACCTGGTGGGGCAATGCCTGGGTCGAGGCGTTGGAGGAGGGCGCGCTGGACGCCAAGCGGCTGGCGCGGGGCCGTGGTTACGCCGAGAAGGGGCACGTGGACGCGATCACGGTGACGCCGGGACTGGTGCTGGCCTATGTGCAGGGCAGCCGGCCCAGGCCGTACCGCGTGCAGGTGAGGCTGCGCACGCTCGACGACGAGGACTGGGACCGCCTGCTGCACGGCGCGGCCGAGCGGACCGGGGACATCGCCGCGCTGCTCGACAGGGAACTGCCCCCGTCGCTCGCCGAGACCGGGGTGCCGCTGCTGCCGGGCCCGAGGGAGCTGGACCCGCGGTGCAGTTGCCCCGACTCCGGTCACCCCTGCAAGCACGCGGCCGCCCTCTGCTACCAGACCGCCCGGTTGCTGGATGCCGACCCGTTCGTCCTGCTCCTGCTGCGCGGCCGCGGCGAACGCGAACTGCTGGAGGCCCTGTCCCGGCTCAGCGCCGCCCGTGCGGCCCGCGCGGCCCAGGAACAGGGACCGGCGCCCCTGCCGGGCGTACGGGCCACGGAGGCCCTGGCGGACCGCCGACTCCCGCCCCTGCCGGCACCGTTGCCGGTCCCCCCGCACCCGGAGCAGCCCCCGGTGTACCCCGCGACCGCGGGCGGCCCGGACCCCTTCGCGCTGGACCAGCTGGCGACCGACGCGGCGGCCCGTGCCCACGCCCTGCTCGCCACCGGCCGCGACCCGGTCGGCGAGCTGACCCTGTGGCAGGACGCGGTCCGGCTCGCCGCGGCCCGCCCCGGTTCCGGCCTCACGGCCGGCACCCGCGGCCTCTACTCCTCGCTCGCCACCGCCACCGGCCGCACCCCGGCCGACCTGGCACGCGCGGTCGCCGCCTGGCGGCAGGGCGGCCTGGAGGGGCTGGCCGTACTCGAAGACCCCTGGGACCCGCCGGCCGGCCGCTTCGACCGCGCCCGCCCCCTGCTCCTCGCCGCCGACCTCCCCGCCTTCCGGCCCTCGCACAACCGCCTCACCCACCCGCGCGGCCATGTCCAGCTCCGTCTCGGCCGCGACGGCCTCTGGTACGTCTACGAGTCGGAACCCGGCCGGGACGACTGGTGGCCCCGGGGCACCCCCGACCTGGACCCGGTCGGCGCCCTCACGGGCCTCGGCACACCGGCCGACCTCTGAGAGCCGTGTCCGGCCGGACCGTGCGGCGCCCAAGCTGTCTGTTCGGTGCGGAAATGCGGCATCCGGTGAAGGCCGTGTGAGAAATCTCCACGGATGTTCGGGGGCGAGGTGTGGGGAGTGGGGGCCCCGAGGCCGCGGGGTGAGAAAAGGCGGTTAGCGTGGAGCGGTGAGTGAGACGAAGACTCCTGCCCTTCAGTACCGTTTCGACGGCCCCGAAGACGCCCCGGTGCTCATCCTCGGCCCCTCGCTCGGTACCACGTGGCACATGTGGGACCGGCAGGTGCCCGAGCTGGCCAAGCAGTGGCGTGTCTTCCGGTTCGACATGCCGGGGCACGGGGGTGCGCCCGCGTACCCGGCCGGGTCGGTCGGCGACCTCACCGCGCGGCTGCTCGCCACGCTCGACGGACTCGGCGTCCAGCGCTTCGGCTACGCGGGCTGCGCCCTGGGCGGCGCGGTCGGCATCGAGCTGGCCCTGCGCCACCCGGAACGCCTCGCCTCACTCGCGCTGATCGCCGCCTCGCCCCGCTTCGGCACGGCCGACGAGTTCCGCCAGCGCGGGGTGATCGTGCGCACCAACGGGCTCGACCCGATCGCCCGCACGTCCCCCGAGCGCTGGTTCACCAGCGGGTTCGCGGCCGCGCAGCCCGCGATCACCGAGTGGGCGGTGCAGATGGTGCGCACCACCGATCCCGGCTGCTACATCGCCTCCTGCGAGGCGCTGGCCTCCTTCGACGTGCGCCCGGAGCTCGGCCGGGTCGGCGTGCCCACGCTCGTCCTCGTCGGCTCGGACGACCAGGTCACCGGGCCCGCCGAGGCCCGCACCCTGGTCGCGGGCATCCCCGACGCCCGCCTCGCGGTCGTTCCCGGCGCCTCCCACCTGGTGCCGGTCGAGCAGCCGGCCGCCGTCACCGATCTGCTGGTCAGACATTTCTCCACCGCCTGGCAGCCCGGCTTCGACTCCACCACCGGCATGACGGCGATCCAGGCATCCCCGGTCAAGCCGGTCCTGGCCGCCGCGCCCCCGCAGCCCGTGGCCATCGCCGAGATCGCCGCCGCCGTCGTGCAGCCGCACGCCGCGGGGCGCCCGGACCCGTACGACGCCGGTCTCAAGGTGCGCCGCGAGGTGCTCGGGGACGCGCACGTGGACCGGGCGCTGGCGCAGGCCGACGAGTTCTCGGGGGACTTCCAGGAGTTCATCACCCGCTACGCCTGGGGCGAGATCTGGGACCGGCCCGGCCTCGACCGGCGTTCGCGCAGCTGCGTCACCCTCACCGCCCTGGTCGCCGGCGGCCACCTGGACGAACTCGCCTTCCACACCCGAGCCGCCCTGCGCAACGGCCTCACCCCGACCGAGATCAAGGAGGTGCTGCTCCAGGCGGCCGTCTACTGCGGCGTGCCCGCCGCGAACAGCGCCTTCAAGGTGGCCCAGCAGGTCATCCGCGAGGAGACGACCCCCACCGACTGAACCCTCGTCCGGCCCCGGAGGCAGGATAGGTCCATGAAACTCACGAAGAAGTCGCACTCCTGCGTCCGCCTGGAGAAGGACGGACGCACTCTCGTCCTCGATCCCGGGGGTTTCAGCGAGGAGGACTCCGCGGTCGGCGCGGACGCGGTCCTCGTCACACACGAGCACCCCGACCACTTCAACGAGGAGCGGCTGCGCGCGGCCCTGGAGGCCAATCCGGCCGCCGAGATCTGGACGCTGAGGTCGGTCGCCGAGAAGATCTCCGCCGCCTTCCCGGGCCGCGTGCACACCGTCGGCCACGGTGACACCTTCACCGCGGCCGGTTTCGACGTCCAGGTCCACGGCGAACTGCACGCCGTCATCCACCCGGACATCCCGCGCATCACCAACGTCGGCTACCTCGTCGACGGCGGCCGCCTCTTCCACCCCGGCGACGCCCTGACCGTCCCCGACCACGCCGTGGAGACGCTGATGCTCCCGGTCATGGCCCCCTGGAGCAAGATCTCCGAGGTGATCGACTACGTCCGCGAGGTCAAGCCGCAGCGCGCCTACGACGTGCACGACGCCCTCCTCACCGACCTCGCGCGCCCCATCTACGACAACCAGATCGGCGCCCTCGGCGGCGCGGAGCACCTGCGCCTCGCACCGGGTGAGACGGCCCTCCTCTGACTGTCGGACCCTCCCGGTAGGTTGTGAGGCATGCGCATCGCGACCTGGAACGTGAACTCGATCACCGCCCGCCTGCCGAGGCTCCTGGCCTGGCTGGAGAGCAGCGGCACCGACGTGCTGTGCCTCCAGGAGGCCAAGCTGGCCGAGGAGCAGTTCCCGTTCGACCAGCTGCGCGAGGCGGGCTACGAGGCGGCGGTCCACGCGACCGGCCGGTGGAACGGCGTGGCGGTGATCTCCCGCCTCGGCGTCGAGGACGTCGTCAAGGGCCTGCCCGGCGACCCCGGCTACGACGGCGCTCCCGAACCCCGGGCCATCGCCGCGACCTGCGGCCCGGTCCGCGTCTGGTCGGTGTACGTGCCGAACGGCCGCGAGGTCGACCACCCCCACTACGCCTACAAGCTCCAGTGGTTCGAGGCCCTGAAGGCGGCCGTCGCGGGCGACGCGGGCGGCAGCCGCCCCTTCGCCGTCCTGGGCGACTACAACGTGGCTCCGACGGACGACGACGTCTACGACGTGGCCGCCTTCGAGGGCCTCACCCATGTCACCCCGGCCGAGCGTGCCGCCCTCGCCTCGCTGCGCGAGACCGGCCTGTCCGATGTGGTGCCCCGGCCCCTGAAGTACGAGCACCCCTTCACCTACTGGGACTACCGTCAGCTCGGCTTCCCCAAGAACCGCGGCATGCGCATCGACCTGGTCTACGGCAACGAGCCCTTCGCCAAGTCCGTCACCGACGCCTACGTCGACCGCGAGGAGCGCAAGGGCAAGGGTGCCTCCGACCACGCGCCGGTCGTGGTCGACCTGGACGTGTAGCGACAGCCCCCTGCCGCAGGCTCGGGTGCACTACAGCAGGCTCAGGTCCACCGACTCGGCCAGTGCCGCCAACCCCGCGTCCCCCGGGTGCAGATGGTCCCCGCTGTCGTAGGCGGGCAGCATCCGCGCCGGTTGCGCAGGGTCGCGCACCGCCTCGTCGAAGTCGAGCACCCCGTCGAAGACCCCGGCCTCACGGATCCAGGAGTTGACGGCGACCCGCTCGACGTCCACGGCGGCCGTGCACCGCGCCTCGCCCCGGCACGGCAGGATCGTCGCCGCCAGCATCCGCAGCCCGTGCGCCCGGCCCCGTCCGGCCAGTTCCCGCAGGCCGGCGATCACCTGGTCCGCCGTGGCACCCCACCGCACGTCGTTGACGCCCTGGAACACCACCGCCGTACGGACGGACGTCTGGGCGAGGACATCGCGGTCGAAGCGGTTCAGGGCGCTCACCCCGCCCGAGTCCGTGGAGATGCCGTCGCCGGGATAGCGGTCGCTGACCACACGGTTCGCGGAGATCCCCTGGTTGAGGACGCCGTAGCGCGGGACCACGGCCTGCGCCAGGAGACGGGTGGCCAGCACATTGGGCCAGCGCCGGTTCGTGTCCATCGTGGACTGGTCCCCGTCGGTGATCGAGTCGCCGAGGAGCACCACCGACCCCGGCCCTCCGCCCACGTCCACCCCCGTCAGCAGCGGCCAACTCGTCAGGACGGTGGTGTACGCCGTTGAGCCCCGGTCCGCCGTGTGATCGCCCGCTTCGCTCACGTACGACCGCTGCACCGCGAGCCGGTGCACGGGCGCGGCGGACACCGCCTGGGGCAGATGGAAGCTCACCAGCAGATCGGCGTCCGCCGGCACCGCGAAGGACAGCGGATCGCTGAACGCCTGTGCACCGGCCGGGATGTCGGCCCCGGCCGCACCCCGGAAGGACAGCCGCACCGGCGTCCCGCGTGCCTGAGCGCCGGACGACCGCACGGCCACCGTCGCGCGTCCGATCCGTACCAGCGTCGCCGCGAAGGTGTTGTCGAACCGCAGCCGCACCCGGGGCCCGCCCACCGAGGTGTGCACCACCAGCCGCACGGTCCGGTCCGCCCAAGGCCCCACGGCCAAAAGCCCGGAGGTGGCCGCGGCCCAACTCCCGCTCCAGCCCGGCGTGGTGGCCCGCACCGACACCGCGAACACATGCAGATCATCCGCGCGCGGCAGCCGTACCGAGACGACCTCGCGGCCCTGCGCCAGCGGCACTGTCACGACGTACAGCCGCGCCTTCCCGGCGAGTTGCCCGTCCGGTGTGTTGACGTGCGGCAGGGCGACCGCCTTGGTGCCGAGCGGGCCCGTGCGCCAGTCGGGGGCGGTCAGGAGGTACGCGGAGCGGGAGCCGTCGGCGTACGAGACCGTGCCCGGTCCGCCCACGGTGTCCGAGCCGGTGCCCGCCACCAGGAAGACCAGCGCGTCGCCGCGGCCCGCCACGCCGATGTCCTGCCCGTCGGCCCGCACGTTGTCCGGCTCGCCGGGCTGCCGACGCGGCCACGTCAGATGCGCGCCCCGCACGGTGAGTGTGCGGCCGGGCGTCCAGCCCGCGGCCGCGAGGTCCTGGGCCGACAGGGAGGCTCCCGAGCCGTCGAAGTCCGCCGCGTCCGGCCGGGCGTCGTCGCTGACCGCCGTGTTGTCGAAGAGCCGCTCCAGCGGGACGGGCCCGACGGCCCGCGGGACGGCGGTGGCCCGTGTGGTGGGTGCCGGTGCCAGGGCCGCGCACAGGGCGGCGAGGACGACGACGGCGACGAGAGCGCCGTACCCCTGGAAGCCGAGGCGGCCCCGGAAACCGGCGAACCACCGGAAACCGGCCCACCCCCGGAGTCTTCCGCGCATGGTCGGCTCCTCCCGCTCACCGCGTGACAAAAGACGCATCGCGACGCTAGAGAGACAGCGGTGACCCGTCAACGCGCCATGCGTGAACTCGGCCTGAAGTTGACCGGAATCGACGGCCCGCGCGCCTGTGGTGCGCGCGGCGGGGTGAGTGACACGCTGGGCATATGAAGATCCCTTTTCTGGGCAACCGGAGCGAGAAACCCGGCACCCCCGACCCCGAGGGCATCGCCGAACTCCTCTCCGAGTGCGAGCTGCTGCGCTCCCAGGCGTCCCAGGAGGGCGTCCAACTCGACGACACGGCCGCCTCGTTGGAGGCCCTGGACCAGTTGGTGCCGCGCTGGCGGGACGACGAGGAGGTGCTGCACTGGCTCGGCAACGACGCCGGGCTCTACCTCGGCACGGTCATCGTGCGGACCGTCCCCGGTGCTGCCTGGGATCTGAGGCCGGACGGCCAGCCCGTGATCCGGCTCGCCTCCGGGCGCGAGTTCGATGTCGTGGCCACCGGCCACGAGTGGGCCGCGAGCGGGGCGCCCGAGCTCTCGCAGCTGTACGCCGAGGTCGCCGAGGAGTGAAACCGTGGCCCACAGTCCGACGTAAATACGGCTAATGCCCGATAGGTGCGTGTCGTCCCTTAACTCCGATCTTGCCCGGATAGTTTGCGGCACCTACGACACAGCTGAGAGTGGGTAGGGCTGGGCATGGCCGTCGATCCGTTGAGCGGGGGAGTGCGCACCGTGTTCCATGGCCTCGACTACGATGTGGCGTTCGTCCCCATGGACCGACCAGGGGCGTTGCTGCCGGGTGGGGGTCCCCCCACGGCCCCGGGACCGTAAGGGGGGTGGCAGCTCACCGAGCTCATACCCGACCGGCGCCGGCCGGAGATCACTGCTCGCGCAGCGGGACCGACACGTACGACGGGTCGTTCACCGGCGAGGAGAAGGTCAGCTGCGCGCCGGACGGGTTGTGCTCGACATAGAGCGGGTCGACCGTGTCGACCACCAGGGCCAGTCGGTGCCCTGCCGGGACGTCGTAGGCCGTGGAGAACAGCTCCAGATCGACGTCGAACGGCTTCCCGGGTGTCCGCCCGTGGAAGGTGTACGGCGCGTTGGAGACCAGCTTGCCGAGGCCGAGCGGCCCCACGTCGTAGAGGTAGGCGACGAGGGTGCCGCTCTCCTTGGTCGGGGTGAGGGTGGTGTGCAACTTCGCGGTGCCGCGCACCCGTTGGGCGCTCGGGTACTTCTCCGACTGCCATACGGCGGCCCAGCGTCGGGGGAGCAGCGGGATCGAGGCGACCGGGGGCAGCTGGGCGACCTGGTCGAGGATGCTGGAGAGGAAGACGACCCCGCCGTTCGCGCCGGAGTCGACGTTGGCGCGGATCGTGGTGGTGCCCGCGAGGGCGATCTTCCTGCGGGTCTCGCCGACCGACTTCCAGCTGGGATAGCCCTCGTAACCGCCCGTGGAACGGGACTTGAGCCGGACCGGCAGCTCGCGGTCGATCCCGTTGTCCTCGCCCCTGAGGTAGTGGTCGAACCAGCGCTCGGTGTCGGTCCACACGTCGTTGGGCAGGCCGAACAGGCCGGTGAGCTCGGCGGTCGCGTGGTCGCCCGGGCGGAACTCCAGCCGCTTCGGGCCGGTCAGCTTCTCGTAGAAGTCCGCGTACTGGTTGGGCGGGAAGATCGTGTCGCCCCAGGCGTTGGCCATCATGACCGCGGTGTCATGCTTGTTCAGCTGGTCCACATATGTGGCGGCCGAACGTTTCTTCCCCCAGTCGATCATGACTTGTTCCCTCGACAGGTTCGACGCGTAGAAGTCGTCGAAGATCCCCCGGAGTTCGGCGCTCTGCCGGCCGGTGACCAGGCTCGCGCCGTCCAGCAGGCCGGCGGCCTGGACGTGCTGGGTGCGGCCCGAGTAGATCGAGTCGATCAGGTCCGCCCAGCCGCTGAGGGCGGCGACCGCCTTCACGCGGCTGTCCTTCGCCGCGGTGAGCAGACTGATGCCGGCGCCGTACGAGACGCCCGACATGCCGACCCGGTGTGCGTCGGACGGGGTGTTCGCGAGCGCCCAGTCGATGACCTTGGAGGCGTCGGCCGTGTCGGGCGGGCCCGCGACTTCTATCTCGCCGCCCGACTGCCAGAAGCCGCGCACGTTGTAACTGACCACGACATAGCCGGAGTTGGCGAGCTTCTGGGCCTGGGCGAGGTACTCGACCTGGGGCAGGCCCCAGCTCGTGGGGAGCACGAGCAGCGGGTAGCGGCGGGTGCCGTCGGCGCCGGCCGGTGTGAGGACGTTCGCCTTCAGGACGGTGCCGCCGTCGCCGGTGATGTCGACGAAGCGGATGCCGGTCGCCGCCGTCGCGGTGGAGGTGCCCGTCAGGACGCCACCGGCGATCAGCGTCGCCGAGACGGCGCCCACGGCGGTCGTACGCAGGGCCTTGCGAGGGTGTCCCACGGGTCACTCCCTACTCGTGTCAATGCAAAGTGACCAGACGGTAACCTCGCTCTCTTACCGCAGGTAACCCGTCGGTAAGTTACGTGGGAGTAACGATTGCTGGAATGTGCTGAAACTCAGGTGGAGCGGTGGGAGTTGCGTGGAGCGGCGGGTGCCGGCAGCGGTGCCTGTGCCTCGCGGGTGACGTCCGCGACGAGTTCGACGACATCGGGGCCGTAGGCCTGGGAGTTGACGACCTTCAGCAGCAGGACGAAGCCCGCGTTGCCGTACTTGCGGCTCAGCCGTTCGTGGTTGCGGGCCAGATAGCGGGTCAGGGCCTGGTTGGTGATCGCGGTCTGGCCGCAGAAGAGGAAGACCGGCCGGGTCCCGTGGCTCTGGTCGACGGTGAGCCGGGCCAGGAGCGCGTACTCGACCCTGCCGACCTCCACCCGATAGCGCTCCGGGCCGATCTGGAAGGCGCCGCGGTCCGGGGTCGGCTCGGCGTCCACGTTCACCCGCACCCCGGGCAGCAGCGAGGACAGATGGGCCGCCATACGGCGGTTCGAGGCCGGGCCGCCGACGCAGAACTCGGTGCGCTCGCCGAAGCCCTGACGGGCCATGTCGTGCGGGACCACCTGCGCGTGCGCGTTGCAGTCCTTGATCAGGGCGGCCAGTTCGAGCAGCGCGAACACGTCGTAGCGCATCACCGCCAGGTCGGGGCCGGCGGCTCCGCGGTTCACCACCAGCAGCGACTCGGAGTTGTCGGGCAGCCCGAAGAAGGCCTGCTTGCGGCGGAGCTTCCGCTTCCACAGGTAGGTCCGGGCGATCCAGCCGAGCGCCGCGCTGACACCGGCGGCCACGACACCCAGAACGATGTTGCGCACGTCGTCATTCATGGGCGCGCATGCTAGCGGGCCCACGCCACTGGTACGTACCGGTGTTCGATGTGTGGCGTTCGTATGACACCTGGCCCGATGGGGGCTGTCAGGGCCACGGCGATGTGGTTACGCTGCGCGGACGGTCCTGGACTGGAGGTACGCATGCGTCGCCCTGTCGCGCGGAAACTCACGGTACTGGCGGTCTCGGCCGCCGTGGTGTCGGTGGGGGCGGCGGCGCCACCCGCCGAGCGGAGCACACCCGCGAAAACACCCGTGGCCGTCGGCTACGGCGGTGCCGTCGCCAGTGTCGACGCGGACGCCTCCGCCGCCGGCATCGAGGTCCTGAAGAAGGGCGGCAACGCCGTCGACGCGGCCGTCGCCACCGCCGCCGCGCTCGGCGTCACCGAGCCGTACTCCTCCGGTATCGGCGGAGGCGGCTACTTCGTCTACTACGACGCCAAGTCCCGTACGGTGCACACCATCGACGGCCGGGAGACGGCACCGCTGACGGCCGGCTCCGACCTGTTCCTGGAGAACGGCAAGCCGCTCGCCTTCGCCGACGCCGTGAGCAGCGGTCTGAGCGTCGGGACGCCGGGCACGCCCGCCACCTGGGCCAGGGCGCTCGACAAGTGGGGCAGCAGATCGCTCGGCAGCGTCCTCAAGCCCGCCGAGCGGATCGCCCGTGACGGATTCGTCGTCGACGACACGTTCCGCTCGCAGACCGCGTCGAACGAGACCCGGTTCCGGTACTTCCCGGACACCACGAAGCTGTTCCTGCCCGGCGGGCGGCTGCCGGTCGTCGGATCCACCTTCAAGAACCCCGATCTCGCCCGCACCTACGCCGAGTTGGCCAGGAAGGGCGTCGGCGCGATCTACCACGGCGACCTCGGCGACGACATCCTCGACACCGTGAACCACCCGCCGGTGGACCCGGCTTCGGGATGGAACGCCCGCCCGGGCGACCTGTCCGAGAAGGACCTCGCGGCCTACAGCGCCAAGTTCCAGAAGCCGACGAGGACCACCTACCGCGGGCTCGGTGTCTACTCCATCGCGCCCTCCTCCTCCGGCGGCACGACGGTCGGCGAGGCCCTCAACATCCTGGAGAACACCGACCTGGGCAAGGCGAGCGAGGTCCGGTACCTGCACCGCTTCATCGAGGCCAGCCGGGTCGCGTTCGCGGACCGGGGACGCTGGGTCGGCGACCCCGCCTTCGAGGGCGTGCCGACGAAGGGACTGCTGTCGCAGCGGTTCGCCGACTCCCGGGCCTGCCTCATCAAGGACGACGCGGTGCTCACCAGCCCGGTGGCGCCGGGGGACCCGCGTGATCCCGCGGACTGCTCCGCGGGCGGGACGGCGGCTCCCACGACGTACGAGGGGGAGAACACCACGCATCTGACGGCGGCCGACAAGTGGGGGAACGTCGTCTCCTACACGCTGACCATCGAGCAGACGGGCGGCAGTGGGATCACCGTCCCGGGGCGTGGGTTCATCCTCAACAACGAGCTGACGGACTTCTCCTTCGCCCCCGCCAACCCGGCCGTGCACGACCCGAACCTGCCGGGGCCGGGGAAGCGGCCGCGGTCGTCGATCGCGCCGACGATCGTTCTGGACCAGCACAACAAGCCTGTGGTGGCTGTGGGTTCACCCGGTGGGGCGACCATCATCACCACGGTGTTGCAGGTGCTGACCGGGTTCCTCGATCGCGGGCTGCCGCTGGTGGACGCGATCGCCGCTCCGCGGGCCAGCCAGCGGAACGCGGCGCAGACCGAGCTGGAACCGGGGCTGTACAACAGCGGGTTGAGGGGGCAGCTGGAGGCCATCGGCCATGCGTTCCGGCTGAATCCCGAGATCGGGGCGGCGACCGGTGTGCAGCGGCTGCCCGGCGGTAAGTGGCTTGCGGCGGCCGAGACCGTGCGACGGGGTGGGGGGTCTGCGCAAGTGGTGCACCCCGCGCCGTAGTTGCCTGTAGGTGCCGGTAGGCGTGTGGGAGCCGGGTCGTCGGTCTTTTTCGTCAGTTCGCGATGCCCACGACCTGCTCGATGGTGTCCGCCTGGTTCACCATGGCGAGCATGTGGTGGGCGACATCGGCGCGTGACACGGAGAACCCTCCCCTGATGTTGCGGTTCCACGCGGTCCGGTACGTGCCGGTCAGGGGCTTGTCGGTGAGCTTGGGCGGGCGCGACACCGTCCACTCCAGTCCGCTGTCGCGCAGGATCTGCTCGGTCACGGCGAGGTCGGCGTAGTGCCGGCCGAACATCGCCCGGGTGAACGGGACTCCCAGGTGGCGCATGAAGAAGCCGTCGCCGGGATCGTGTCTGGGTGGCGTCGGCCGGCCCGGCACCGGCACCGGTCCGACGGGTGCGGCGCTGACGACGACGATCCGCCGGACGTGCTCGGCGTGCATCGCCGCGACGATCGCGCGGGTGCCGCGCGAGGTGATGCCCGCGTCCGCGCGCGGGTTGCGCGGGCCGAGCGCGGACAGGACGGCGTCGGCGCCGCGTACCGCCTCGGCGAGCGCCGCCCCCACATCGGGTTCGGTGAGGTCGGCGGCGACCGTCCGGACGCCGCCCGGCAGCTCACGCGGGCGGCGGGCCACGGCGGTGACGTCATGCCCGCCGGCCACCGCCTGCTCGACCAGGTGCCGTCCGACACCGCCGGTGGCGGCCACGATCGTGAGTCTCATCGGGTTCCTCCCGCGGTGAAGGCGGCATGGTGGTCCTGCGCCCAGGTGGCATACGAGCGCGCCGGGCGGCCCAGCAGCCGCCGTACGGTGTCGGTGGTGGGCCCGGCTTCGCGGGCGTAGTCGGCCAGCGAGCCGAGCAGCCGGTCGGGTACCTCGTCGGGCAGGCCGGCGGCGAGCATGCCGCGGCGGATCTCGTCCGGCGCGGCCTCGACGAACGACAGTGTCCGGTCGAGCGCGGCGCCGAGCGCGGCGACCTTCTCCGGCTGGCTCAGCGACTCCTCTCCGGTGAGCAGGTACGTCTGACCGCGGTGCTGCGGGTGGGTCAGGGCGAGGGCGGCCACGGCGGCGATGTCACGCTCGTCGACGGTCGAGGTCCTCGCGTGCGGGTACGCCCCCCGCACGGTCCCGGTGGCCCGGATCTGCCCGGCCCAGGCCAGGGTGTTGGCGGCGAAGTCGGCGCAGCGCAGGAGCGTCCAGTCCAGGCCGCTTCCTTTGGCGATGTCCTCGACCGCGTGGAACTGCTGCCGGAAGCGCGCGTGCCCGGCCGGGTACTGCACGGTCACGGCGGACAGCACGACCACTCTTGCCGCGCCCGTCTCGCGGGCGTGGGCCAACAGGTCGACAGCGGTGGATCCGGCGGCCCGCGGGCTGAGCAGGACGGCCTCCACGCTGTCGAGGGCGGAAACCTTCGCGGGGTGGACGAGCTGGGTACCCGCGGGGAGTTCGGCGTGCGGGTCGCGGGTGACGGCGGCGACTTTCGCTCCCCCCTCGACCAGGAGGCGGACGGTTTCCCGGCCGACGACGCCGGTGGCCCCGGTGATCAGAATCATGGCTGAACCCCTGTCCAGTGCGTGTGTCGATAGTGGGTCTTGCGCGGTGGGTGATCGTGGTTCAGACGGACTGCTCGGCGGTGGCCGCCGTCTCCCGGCGCTGGGCCCGGAGCAGTCGGCGGCCCTGCTCGCCCTTGGCCCAGGTGTGGGAGCCGGGCTTGCGTGCCTCGTCCACCAGCTGCTTGACGGTGAGCCGGCACACGAGTTCCTTCACCTTCGCGCCTGTTCGGCCGCCGACGTGGAGCCGCTTGGCGGTGTCGTCCTTGTGGGCGAACTGGAACATGCCCGTGCGGCGCCCCAGGCTGATGCACTGGCCGGCGAACCCCAGGTCGATCGGTGTGGGCCGCTTGCTCGCGATGCGGCTGAGCACCGTGTCGGCGGCGTGTGCGCCCAGCGGGCCCGCGGCCTGGCAGCTCATCCGGAACGGCATGTCCGACGGTGCCGCCGAGTCCCCGGCGGCGACGATCCGCTCGTCGTCGACGCTCGTCAGGGTCTCGTCGGTGAGCAGGCGGCCCAGGGTGTCGGTGCTGAGCCCGCTGCGGGCGGCCAGGTCCGGCACGCCGAACCCGGCGGTCCAGATGGTGACCCCGCTCGGCAGTTCACGGCCGTCGCCGAGCCGCACGGCGTCGCCGCTCACCTCCGTGACCTTCGTGCCGGGGCCCTGCAACACGCTCACACCGAGGCCGGCCAGCCGCTTGGCGAGCGAGCGGCGGCCCTTCGGGTGCAGATAGGGGCCGAGCGGCCCGCCGCAGACCAGGGTCACGGTGCGGCCCGCCTCCGCCAGTTCGGCGGCGGTCTCGATGCCGGTCGGACCGGCTCCGACCACCGTCACCGGGGCCGTGGCGGGAGCGGCGTCGAGGACCGACCGCAGCCGCCGCGCCTCCTCGAACGTGGCGATCGGGTGGGCGAACTCGGCGGCTCCGGGCACGCCCGGGTCGGCGCTGCCGCTGCCCACCGCGTAGATCAGGTAGTCGTAACCGACCGTGCCGCCGCTCGCCAGCTCCACCCCGCGTCCCGTCGCGTCGATCCGGGTCACGGTGTCGACCACCAGCCGGACGCGCTCGCCCAGGACCTTCCGGTAGTCGTTGACGGCCGCGTGCGTCCCGCCCGCCAGCTGGTGCAGTCGGATCCGCTCGACGAAGTCCGGGCGGGCGTTGATCAGCGTCACGCTCACGTCGTCGCGCTGTGTCAGCCGGTTGGCCGCCATGACCCCGGCGTAACCGCCGCCGATCACGACGACTTCGGTGTTCTCAGCCATGGTTTCTCTCCTCCGCAATCAGGTCCGCTGTCAGGAATTCGCGCACGCAAGACGTCGACTTGGCGCGCAGGATGTCGACTTGGCACGCCGTGACGGCGTGCGGGACGGTCAGGCGAGGCGCTCCGGCGCCGAGCCGTGGAGCGGGGTGGCGTCCAGGTACCGGACCTCGTAGACGCGTTCGCCGAACTTCCAGCCGTCGGCGGTTCGCTCGTAACGGTCGTGGTACAAGGCGTAGTTGAGGTGCGAGCTGCCGTCGCGCATCCGTCCGAACTCCTGGATGTACGCCCGGCCGACCGCGGTGTCGCCGTCCAGCCGGATGACGCCCGGGTGGACGTTCTGCACGAAGAACTCCCAGAGCGACTGGCCCCACTCGATCCCCGCGCGGATCTCCTCGCGGCCGACGAACTCCTTGTCGATGTGCGGCCAGCGCATCACGCCCTCGGGTGTGAACAGCGAGACGGCGCGGTCGAAGTCACGCATCATCACCGCGTCCGTGAGTTCGGCTCGCAGCGCCTCGATCTCGACGCGATCGGCGAGGGCCCGCGTGTCGCCCATCGGTTTTTCCCCCATCGATGTGTGTGTCAGGCGGGTGCCGCCTGTCCGGTGGTGATGGATCCAGCATCGGCGCGGGCGAACAGCGGAACAAGGTAAGGTTCCTTGGGCTATTCATAACGTGGTGGTTATGCATGGATGGGGGTTGTGCATGGAGCTGCGTGACATCGAGATCTTCCTGACCCTGGCCGAGGAACTGCACTTCGGCCGCACCGCGGAGCGGCTTCATGTGTCCCAGGCCCGCGTCAGTCAGGCCATCGCCAAACAGGAACGGCACCTCGGCGTCGTGCTGTTCGACCGCACCAGCCGACGCGTGACCCTGACCCCGGTCGGCCGACGCCTTCGCGAGGACCTCCAGCAAGCCGTCGACCTCCTACGGGAGGGGCTCGCCCGCGCCGAAGCGGCCGGCGCACGGACGCGGCAGACCCTGCGCCTGGGGGTGTTCGGCCACGCCGGCCACGAACTGCGCCCCCTCATCGAGGCCTTCCGCTCCCGCCACCCCGGCAGCGATGTCACGTTCGGCGAGATCAACGGCAGCGACCCGTTCACAGCGCTGCGCTCCGGAGAGCACGACGCGCACGTGCTGTGGCTTCCGGTGGCCGAACCGGACCTCACGGTCGGCCCGACCTTGCTGACCGGAGGCCGGGTGCTCGCCGTGGCGGCGGACCATCCGCTGGCCGAGCGCGGCACCGCGTCGCTGGAGGACCTCGGCGACAACCATGTCGTCGACTTCGGCCCCGACGCCCCGGAGTACTGGGTCTCGGCCATGGTCCCCACGCGTACGCCGCTCGGCCGCCGTATCCCGCGCGGGCCCGCCGCGCGGACCTTCCACGAGATTCTGTCCCTGGTCGCCTCCGGACAGTGTGTCCACCCGCTGGGCGAGATAGCCGCCCGCTACAACAGTCCCCCGGGCATCGTCTTCCTCCCCGTTCACGACGCTCCCACCATGCACTGGGCCCTCACATGGCGATCCACCGACGACGGCCCCGCCCTGCGTGCACTGGCCCAGACCGCCGCCGACTTCGGTCCCATCTCCCTGTGACAGCCGGACGGCCCACCGCGCTCACTGGCGGAACGACAAGTGGCCCTCCTCCACGTCCACCGTCACCCTGCTGCCCTCTTCGATCGTGCCGTTCAGGAGCAGCCGGGAGAGTTCGTTGTCGACCTCCCGCTGGATGGTGCGGCGCAGGGGGCGGGCGCCGTACTCGGGCTGGTAGCCGCGTTCGGCCAGCCAGTCGACGGCGGTGCCGGTGAAGTCGAGGGTGATGCCCTGGGCATGGACCAGGCGGCGGGTCTGTTCCAGCAACAGGCTGGTGATCTCCCGGAGTTGATCGCCCGTCAGCTGCCGGAAGACCACGATCTCGTCGATGCGGTTGAGGAACTCGGGTCGGAAGTGCTCGCGCAGGGGACGCAGGATCTGCTCGCGGCGGGCCTCCTCGTCGGCTTCGGCGCCGCCCGCGCCGAAGCCGATGCCGGCGCCGCGTCGGGTGATGGCCTCGGAGCCGAGGTTGCTGGTCATGACGATGACCGTGTTGGTGAAGTCGACCGTGCGGCCCTGGGAGTCGGTCAGGCGCCCGTCGTCGAGGACCTGGAGGAGGATGTTGAAGACGTCCGGGTGGGCCTTCTCCACCTCGTCCAGCAGAAGCAGTGAGTACGGGTGCCTGCGGACGACCTCGGTGAGCTGGCCCGCCTCCTCGTGGCCGACGTAGCCGGGCGGGGCGCCGATGAGGCGGCTGACGGTGTGGCGTTCCTGGTACTCGCTCATGTCCAGGCGGACCATGCGCTCCTCGCTGCCGAACAGGGACTCGGCAAGCGCCCGGGCCAGCTCGGTCTTGCCGACACCGGTCGGGCCGAGGAACAGGAAGCTGCCGATCGGGCGGGCCGGGCTGGCGAGCCCGGCGCGGGAGCGCATGACGGCGTCCGCGACGACCCGTACGGCCTCGTCCTGGCCGACGACCCGCTCGTGCAGGTGCCGCTCCAGGCCGAGCAGGCGGTCCTTCTCCTCCTCGGTGAGGCTGCTCACCGGGATGCCGGTCTGCCGGGAGACGACCTCCGCGACGGCCTCGGCGGTGACCTCCAGGTGCTGGCCCTCGTCGGCCGCGCCGTCGCCCGCCACCTCGGCGATACGCGTCTTCAAGTCGCCGATGCGGTCGCGCAGTTGCATGGCCTGCTCGTACTGCTCGTCGGCGACGGCCTGGTCCTTGTCCCGGACGAGCTGCTCGACCTCGCGCTCCATCGCCCGGACGTCCGTGCCCTTGGTGCGGGCGCGCAGCCGTACCCGGGCGCCGGCCTGGTCGATGAGGTCGATCGCCTTGTCCGGCAGGCGGCGGTCGGTGAGGTAGCGGTCGGACAGCTCGACGGCGGCCACCAGCGCCTCGTCGGTGTAGCGGACCTGGTGGTGGGCCTCGTAGCGGTCGCGCAGGCCGCGCAGGATCTCCAGGGCGTCCGCGGTGGTGGGCTCCGGGACCAGGATCGGCTGGAAACGGCGGGCCAGCGCCGCGTCCTTCTCGATCCGGCGGAACTCCTCCAGCGTGGTCGCGCCCACGATGTGCAACTCACCGCGGGCCAGCGCCGGCTTGAGGATGTTGCCGGCGTCCAGGGAGCCGCCCTCGCCGCCGCCTCCGGCGCCGACGACGGTGTGCAGCTCGTCGATGAAGACGATCAACTCGGCGGAGTGGGAACGGATCTCACCGACGATGGTGTTCAGCCGCTCCTCGAAGTCGCCCCGGTAGCGGGTGCCCGCCACCACACCCGTCAGGTCCAGGGCTACCACCCGTCGCCCGACGAGGACGTCCGGGATGTCGTTCTCGGAGATGCGCTGTGCCAGACCCTCCACGACGGCGGTCTTGCCCACGCCCGCGTCCCCGATGAGCACCGGGTTGTTCTTGCCGCGCCGCGAGAGCACCTCGATGGTCTGCTCGATGACGTCGTCCCGGCCGATCACCGGGTCGATACGGCCCTGGCGGGCCAGGTCGGTGAGGTCGCGGCCGTACTTGTCGAGGGTGGGCGTGCCCGTGTCGCGCGGGCGCTCGGGGCGGGACTGCGGGGCGTCCGATGCCGTCTGAGGGGGCAGGTCCGAGGGCGCGAACCGGGCCGAGTTGAGGATGTGCCCGGCCGCCGAGTCGGGGTTCGAGGCCAGCGCGCTGAGCACGTGTTCCGGGCCGATGTGGCCGGCGCCGCGCGAACGCGCCAGGTCGTGCGCGTCCAGCAGGGCACGCTTGGCGGCCGGGGTCAGGGAGAGCGAGGTCGGCGGCGGCACCTCGCCCGGCGGGTGCTGGACCGGCCCGGAGCGCTCGTCGATCTCGGTGGCCAGCGAGTCGGGATCCGCGCCGGCGCGGCTGAGCAGGGTGCGGGTCGGCTCGGCGGCCAGCGCGGCCCGCAGCAGATGCTGGGTGTCCAGGTCCCGGCTGCCGTGCTCGGCGGCGTACTGGGCGGCACCCCGCACCAGCTCCCTCGCGGGCTGGCTGAGCAGCCTGCCGATGTCGATCTGGCGGGGGCCGGGGCGTGGTCCGCCGAAGAAGCGGGCGAGGAATTCTCCGAAGGCGTCGTAGCCCTCCGGTCCGGTGAAGCCGCTGGTCATGGCGTTCCCATCCGGCGTCCCTGCGGGGCCTGGGACGCCCTCGCTGATCGACGTGCCGGGGTCGGGTAACCCGGGTGGGAGCCGGTTACACCTGGGGCGCGCGTTCGTAGAACACCTTCGCACGAACGGGGGGCGCGGGCACCTTCAGAGATCTCCGGGACGACGCCGGCCGGACCACCGACGGTGCCGCCCCCCTCGTCGTGTCTCAGCGGGCCGTCAGGATCCGTGGCCCCGAGTCGGTGATGGCCACCGTGTGCTCGACATGGGCCGCGCGGGAGCGGTCGTTCGTCTTGAGGGTCCATCCGTCCGGTGCCTCGTGATAGCCGTCCGTTCCGCCGGCGATGAGCATGGGCTCGATCGCGAGGACCATGCCGCGCCGCAGCGGCATCCCGCGCCGGGGGCGGCCCTCGTTCGGCACCGGGGGGTCCTCGTGCATACGGCGGCCGATGCCGTGGCCGCCGAAGCCGTCCGGGATGCCGTAGCCGCCGGTGCGGCAGACCGTGCCGATCGCGTGCGCGATGTCCCCGATGCGGTTGCCCACGACGGCCGCCTCGATGCCCGCGGCCAGGGCCCGCTCGGCGGTCTCG
The DNA here is from genome assembly GCF_001685355.1 of Streptomyces lincolnensis. Classification (GTDB taxonomy): domain Bacteria; phylum Actinomycetota; class Actinomycetes; order Streptomycetales; family Streptomycetaceae; genus Streptomyces; species Streptomyces lincolnensis. Next base: position 8,178,262 of record NZ_CP016438.1, read on the forward strand.
ATCAGCCGTACGTCGGCGGGGCGGGGCTTGCCGACGACGAAGCTGATCGCCGAGTCGCCCGCCCAGCCGCCCAGTTGGGCACCGCAGTCGATCGAGACCAGGTCGCCGTCCCGCAGCCGGTAGCCGGTCGGGATGCCGTGCACGATCGCGTCGTTCACGGAGGCGCAGATCACCGCCGGGAAGGGCGTGGGCGCGAAGGACGGCCGGTAGCCGAGGAACGGCGACGTCGCGTCCGCCCCACGCAGCACGTCGTGCGCCACCTCGTCCAGTTCCAGCAGGGAAACGCCCACGTCGGCGGCCTTGTGTACGGCCGTCAGGGCACGCCCGACGACCTGGCCCGCCTCGTACATGGCGTCGATCGATGTGTCTGTCTTCAGCTCCACCATGCCAATTACTATACCGGTATTAGAATGGTGACATGGTGCGCACCCCTCTCACTCCTGAAGAACGCGAACGCGGCGAGCGGCTCGGGCTGCTGCTGCGTGAGGCCCGCGGCGGCCGCAGCATGACGGAGATCGCGGCCGTCGCCGGTATCTCTCCCGAGACGCTGCGGAAGATCGAGACCGGCCGGGCTCCGACGCCGGCCTTCTTCACGGTCGCCGCGTTGGCGCGGGCCCTCGGCCTGTCCATGGACGAACTGGCCGTACTGTGTGCGCCGGTGCCCGTGTGAGGGCCGCGCGGGGCGGCCGACGCGCACCGGCCGGGACCGCGTGATGAGGTGCCCGCACTGCGCCGGAAAACTCCCCGTAGCAGTCCCGTAACACGGCTGGTGTTGCCTACGGAACCGGAGTGTTCCGGTCGGGCGGGAGTTGGGGATGGCTGTGGATCAACTCCCCGATCGGGTGAGGGAGTTCGCGAACCACCTGAACGCACTGCTGGCACGCCTGGACCAGGGCGGCGGCTGGTGCGGGGTGTTCTGGCAGCGCGACCCCGACGGCATGCAGGCCTGTCTCGACGGCGCGGAGATACCACCCTGGGACGTGGTGGAGGCGCTCCTCCAGGACCTCGCGGCGGAGTACGGCCAGACCGTCGCCGCCACCGAGGCGGAACGCGCCCGCCTCCTGCACGCCGAGGCACTCGTGGCCCACGACGCCAGGCCCGGCGGCCGGGACGCCCTCGGCGACCGGTTCGACGTCATGCTCCGCGAGCAGCGCTACGCCGCCGAACGGCAGGCCGAACTCGGACGGTTGCTCGCCTCCGCCGCCACCCGCGAGGAGGCCGACGCCCTCCGCCTCGACCTCGCCTGGGCCCGCGACGACCACGCCCGCGCGACCCGCCGCTGCGCGGAACTGAGCTCCCGGATGGCCGACCTGGACCGCCGCACCACCGGCGCCCCGACCCCGGAGATCCCCCGCACCCGAACCGAGGGCCGCGCCGGTCCGCCGTTCCGCATCGACAGCCGCTACGGACCGGCCGCCGAGAGCTTTCCCGCGACACGCGACGACTCGGAGCAGGACGGCGTGTTCGGAGCGCGTCCGGACACGGAGGGGTTTCGCGGGGCCCGCTCCCACTCGGACGAGTCCTTCGGGGCGGGGACGCAAGGGCGCGGGGCGTTCGAGCAGCGTCCGGACCGGACCCGCTGGGACGCCGACGCCTCCCACGAGAGCAGCGGCCCGTACGGGGACACGCACGCCGGCGGATTCCCCACCATGCCCCAGCAGCGCGACACCCGGCCGGGACTCGCGCCCGAGTACGCCCCTCAGGCCCTCGACCGGCACCACCCGGCTCCGAGGCCTGCTGAGCAGGCGCCGGAAGCCCCCGCCTATGGCGAATTCGCCCCCCGATCCCGCGACCAGCTCCCCCCGACCTCGGCCGGATCGACCCCGCAAGCTCCCACCCCCGAGGTCGAGTACGCACCCCGCTCTCTCGACCCCCAGTCCCCGCACTCCCCACCCCCCGCCGCCCAACCGCCGGAGGCCCCCGCGGAGCCGGCCAAGCAGCGCAAGCGGCGCCGAGGTGGGGCGCGGTTCGCCGGGATGGTGGAGGAGGAGGTCGCGCCCGTCGTCGTACCACCGACTGCCGCGCCGGAGCTGCCCGAGCTGCCGGTGGCGCCCGTGGTCAGTGGGCGGCGTCCGCGGGGGGCGCGGTTCGCCGGGGCCGCGCAGGCGCGGCGGGCGGCGGCCGGGCCGGTGGCCGAGCCGCTGGACGCGGGGGCCCGGGAGGAGACGGTCCGGACCGTCGAGCGGTTGGTGCGGCTGCGCGGGGAGGGGCGCAGCGGTGAGGCGCACGCGTTGCTGGCCGAGATCGCGCACTGGCCGGCCGCCCGCTACCCGCTGCTCGCCGTGGAACTCCAGCGGGCCGGGCTCGGCGCCGACTGGGCGACGCTGTTGTGGGAGGCGGGTTCGCTGCCCGCGGACCGGCTCGTCGCCGCCGCCGACGCGCTGACCGAGGCGGGGCGCGGCACCGACGGGGAGCAGATCCTCAGGCAGGGAGTGGCGCGGCCCGCCGTGGAGATCGGACAGGCCGTCCTCGCGATGACCGGCGACGGCCGCCACCGCGAGGCCCACGCCCTGCTCGACGCCTACGTCCGGGTCCGCACCCCGGAGGAGGCCGCGCGCAGCGCCGAGCCCGACCCGCGCACGCTCGTACCGCTGCTCGTGGCGGCCGCGCGAGGCGTCTCGGACGAGCGCCACTGGGACCTGGTCCACGCCCTCCGCGTCGCCGGACATCCCGCCTGACATTCCGCCTGGCAGGTTCCCAACAAAGCTGGTCATCGACTCGGTCCCGGCTCGGTCCGGGCCCGGCCGCTCACCCACAGGGGTGTGAAACGTGATCGACTCAGCGGGTTAACGACGATGGTCTTGGCAAGGCCGCCGGGGAGGCTTACGTTCGTGCCTCTACGACCTGTGTCTACGGGCGTAGAGGCTCTGGCGTCCCGTCGAAGGAGCAGCTCATGGCCAACGTCGTACGCGCCGCTCTGGTCCAGGCCACCTGGACCGGCGACACCGAGTCCATGGTGGCGAAACACGAGGAGCACGCCCGCGAGGCGGCCCGGCAGGGCGCGAAGATCATCGGGTTCCAGGAGGTCTTCAACGCCCCCTACTTCTGTCAGGTCCAGGAGCCCGAGCACTACCGCTGGGCCGAGCCGGTGCCCGACGGGCCGACCACTCGTCGTATGCAGGAGCTCGCGCGCGAGACCGGCATGGTGATCGTCGTCCCGGTCTTCGAGGTCGAGCAGTCCGGCTTCTACTACAACACCGCGGCCGTGATCGACGCCGACGGCACCGTCCTCGGCAAGTACCGCAAGCACCACATCCCCCAGGTCAAGGGCTTCTGGGAGAAGTACTACTTCAAGCCGGGCAACATCGGCTGGCCCGTCTTCGACACCGCCGTGGGCAAGGTCGGCGTCTACATCTGCTACGACCGCCACTTCCCGGAGGGCTGGCGCCAACTCGGCCTCAACGGCGCCCAGTTGGTCTACAATCCATCCGCCACCCACCGCGGTCTCTCTTCCCACCTCTGGCAACTGGAGCAGCCCGCCGCCGCCGTCGCCAACGAGTACTTCGTCGCCGCGATCAACCGGGTCGGCGTCGAGGAGTACGGGGACAACGACTTCTACGGGACCTCGTACTTCGTCGACCCGCGCGGCCGCTTCGTCGGCGAGACCGCCAGCGACAAGGCGGAGGAACTCGTCGTCCGCGACCTCGACTTCGACCTGATCGAAGAGGTCCGGCAGCAGTGGGCCTTCTACCGCGACCGCCGTCCCGACGCCTACGAAGGGCTGGTACAGCCGTGACCAAGGACCTGCTGGGCCGCCACCGGGCCGTCCTGCCCGACTGGCTCGCCCTCTACTACGAGGACCCCCTGGAGATCACGCATGGCGAGGGCCGGTACGTCTGGGACGCCGAGGGCACCAGGTACCTCGACTTCTTCGGCGGCATCCTCACCACGATGACCGCGCACGCCCTGCCCGAGGTGACCAAGGCGGTGAGCGAGCAGGCCGGGCGGATCCTGCACTCCTCGACCCTGTACCTGAACCGCCCGATGGTCGAACTCGCCGAGCGGATCGCCCAGTTGAGCGGCATCCCGGACGCCCGGGTCTTCTTCACCACCTCGGGCACGGAGGCCAACGACACGGCCCTGATGCTGGCGACGACCTACCGCCGCAGCAACACGATCCTGGCGATGCGCAACAGCTACCACGGCCGCTCCTTCAGCGCGGTCGGCATCACCGGCAACCGCGGCTGGTCGCCCACCTCGCTGTCCCCGCTCCAGACGCTCTACGTCCACGGCGGCGTGCGCACGCGCGGCCCGTACGCCTCCCTCAGTGACGACGACTTCATCGCGGCCTGCGTCGAGGACCTGAAGGACCTGCTCGGCCACACCCGCCCACCCGCGGCCCTGATCGCCGAACCGATCCAGGGCGTCGGCGGGTTCACCTCACCGCCGGACGGCCTGTACGCGGCCTTCCGCGAGGTGCTGGCCGAGCACGGCATCCTGTGGATCGCCGACGAGGTGCAGACCGGCTGGGGCCGCACCGGCGAACACTTCTGGGGCTGGCAGGCCCATGCGCGCAGCGGCCCGCCGGACATCGTCACCTTCGCCAAGGGCATCGGCAACGGCATGTCCATCGGCGGGGTCGTGGCGCGCGGCGAGATCATGAACTGCCTGGACGCCAACAGCATCTCGACCTTCGGCGGCACCCAGATCACCATGGCGGCCGGACTCGCCAACCTCGCTCACCTGCTGGAGCACGACCTCCAGGGCAACGCCCGGCGCGTCGGCGGACTGCTCATCGAGCGGCTGCGGGCCGTCGCCGCGCAGACCCCGGGTGTACGGGAGGTGCGCGGCCGGGGGCTCATGATCGGCATCGAGCTGGTCAAACCCGGCACGGACGAGGCCGACCCGCAGGCCGCGAGCGCCGTACTCGAAGCGGCCCGCGCGGGCGGGCTGCTCATCGGCAAGGGCGGCGGCCACAACACCAGCGCCCTGCGCCTCGCACCGCCCCTGTCCCTCACCGTCGCGGAGGCCGAGGAAGGCGCCGCGATCCTCGAGAGCGCTCTGAGGAGCATCCACTAGCACCGACCCGAACAAGGGAAACACCACCATGGCCGCCATCTCGGAGATCTGGGAGCCTGTCGAACCGGTCCTGTCGGTCCGTCGGGTCCTCACCCTGGAGCGGGTCCTCGCGGGGGAACCCGAGGTGGTGGCCGGGGCCGGCCAGCTCGACCGGCCGGTGCGCTGGGTGCATGTCGCCGAGGCCCCGGACGTCGGCGTGATGCTCAGCGGCGGCGAGATGGTGCTCACCACCGGCGTGCTCCTCGCCGGCGACCCGGGCAAGCAGGCCGAGTACATCCAGTCCCTGCACCGCTCTGAGGCGGCCGCCGTCGTCCTCGGGCTCGGCCGGGCCTTCCCGGCCCCGCCGGACGTGATGCGCCGGGCGGCCGAGCGGTGCGGGCTGCCCATGGTCGTCCTGCACCGGCCGTTCCCCTTCGCCGAACTGACCGAGGAGGTGCAGGCCCGGCTGGTGCGGCGCAAGTTCGCCGCCGTGAGCATGTCCGAGGCGGTACGCACCGCCCTCACCGGACTCATCACCGCGGGCGCCCCGCTGCAACGCCTGCTCGACGAGATCGCCCAGCACAGCGCCTGTCCCGTCGTCGTCACCAACCTCGCCCACCGCGTCCTGGCCACGGCGGGGGAGCGGTCCGCCGTCGACGACGTACTGCGCGACTGGGAGCGCATCGCCCGCCAGGCCGGCGGCAGCGAGGGCGACGGCTGGATCCGCGCCGAGCTCGGCGGACGCGGGGAGCGGTGGGGCCGGATCGTGCTGTGCGGCTACCGCGGCGACACCGCCACCGGCCGGCTGCTCGCCGACCGCGCCGCCGAGGCGCTCGTGCTGCACCGCATGCTCGGCGGGAACTCCGCCCACACCTGGGAGGAACAGTCCGCGCAGAGCCTGCTGACCGACCTGGTCAGCGGGGTCGTACCGGCACGGCAGCTGCTGCCCCGCGCGCGGGCGGCGGGACTGCCGGTCAACCGGCGCACCTTCGTCCCGCTGGTCGTGCGGGACGCCGATCCGGCCGAACTCGACCGGGTCCTGCGGCTGGTGGGCCTGCCCGGGCTCGTCGCCGAACTCGCCGACGGCGCCACCGCCGTCCTGCTGAGCCTGGCCCGGGACCAGGACGCCGCGGTGCTCACGGCGAACTTCGCGGCCCGGGTGCGCTCCGGGGCCGCGCGGACCGTCGTGGCCGCGGCCGACCCGCGGATCGTCTGGGAGGACGTCCCCGCCGGTCTGCGCGAGGCCCAGCACGTGGCCGACGCCGTCGCGGACTCCTCGGGCGTGCTGGACCTCCCCGCCGTCGTGCGGCTGAGGGACGTCCATCTGCGCGGGCTGATCCGGCTGCTGCGCGACGACCCGCATGTGCAGTCCTTCGCGGAGCGCGAGCTGGACGGGCTGCTGTGCGGGGCGGGGGAGGACCTGCTCACCGTCCTGCGGACCTATCTGGCCACCGGACGCAACAAGTCCCGTACCGCCCAGCTCCACCACGTCTCGCGACCGGCGCTCTACCGCCGGCTGGAGGCGATACAGACGCGGCTCGGTGTCGACCTCGACGATTTCGAACAGGCCGCATCCGTGCACATCGCGCTCCTCGCACACGACGCGCAACAGGGCTGAAACCTGCGACGACCTGGGAAAACGGCGGTGAAACATGGGCTCACGACAGGGTGACACCGTGGCACGCCCGACGCCCGCAGACGTGACACCGTGCAACTCAAAGCCGGCTTTCGGACTTCCTAGCCTTCTGGGGCGGGCGTCGGAAGTGCCCTCTGCCCCGCGGCGCCCGGCACGCACTCTCGCCGCGACGCCCGCCCCAGCACACCGAGCGACCGGAGGTCCCGATGAGCACAGTGATCCGTGCCGCCCTCTTCCAGACCGCCTGGACCGGCGACAAGGAATCGATGATCCAGGTGCACGAGCAGGCCGCCCGCGACGCGGCCGCGCAGGGTGCCCAAGTCCTGTGCTTCCAGGAGCTGTTCTACGGACCGTACTTCTGCCAGGTCCAGGACAAGGCGTTCTACGAGTACGCCGAGCGGATCCCCGACGGCCCGATCGTCCAGCGCTTCCAGGCGCTGGCCCGGGAACTGGGCATCGTCCTGATCCTGCCCATGTACGAGGAGGAGCAGCCCGGCGTCCTCTACAACACGGCGGCCGTGATCGACGCCGACGGCACCTACCTCGGCAAGTACCGCAAGCACCACATCCCCCAGGTCCCGGGCTTCTGGGAGAAGTTCTACTTCCGCCCCGGCAACAGCGGCTGGCCGGTCTTCGACACCAAGGTCGGCAGGATCGGTGTCTACATCTGCTACGACCGCCACTTCCCGGAGGGCTGGCGGGCGCTGGGGCTCGCGGGCGCCGAGATCGTCTTCAACCCCTCGGCCACCTCGCGCGGCCTGTCCGGCTACCTCTGGCAGCTGGAACAGCCGGCGGCGGCCGTCGCCAACGAGTACTTCGTCGGCGCGATCAACCGGGTCGGGGTCGAGGAGTACGGCGACAACGACTTCTACGGCACGACGTACTTCGTCGACCCGGAGGCCCAGTTCGTCGGCGAGGTGGCCAGCGACAAGGAGACCGAACTGGTCGTCCGCGACCTCGACCTCAACAAGCTCCGCGAAGTACGCGACCGCTGGCAGTTCTACCGCGACCGCCGTCCCGACGCGTACACCCCGCTGACCGCCCCGTAAGCGTCCTGGACCGCCGTCGGTTCTCAGGGGGTCTTGTGGATCCGGCCGGGGGCGCGGGGTCTGGCACGCACTCCCCCAGAGGGGGCACCCCCAGCCGCGTTGCCGTCGGTTGCCGACTCCCCCAGACACCCCCTGCACAGGGGCCGGACCGGCGGCATCGATCGACTCGTACGACACCAGGAGAGGGAACATGAGTAGCCGTACCGTCATCCGCGGTGGCCTCGTCATCACCGCGTCCGACGAGATCCACGCCGACGTCCTGATCGAAGACGGCCGGGTCGTCGCGCTCGCGGCCTCCGGCACCCCGACCGCCGAGGCCTGGACGGCGGAGCGCGTCATCGACGCCACCGGGAAGTACGTGATCCCGGGCGGCGTCGACGCCCACACCCACATGGAGCTGCCGTTCGGCGGCACCTTCGCCTCCGACACCTTCGAGACCGGCACCCGGGCCGCGGCCTGGGGCGGCACCACGACGATCGTCGACTTCGCGGTGCAGAGCGTCGGCCGCACCCTGCGCGAGGGCCTCGACGCCTGGCACGCCAAGGCCGAGGGCAACTGCGCGATCGACTACGCCTTCCACATGATCGTCGCCGACGTGAACGACGACACGCTCAAGGAGATGGACCTGCTGGTCGAGGAGGGCGTCACCTCCTTCAAGCAGTTCATGGCCTACCCCGGCGTCTTCTACAGCGACGACGGCCAGATCCTGCGCGCCATGCAGCGCTCCGCCGAGAACGGCGCGCTGGCCATGATGCACGCGGAGAACGGCATCGCCATCGACGTCCTGGTCGAACAGGCCCTGGCCCGCGGCGAGACCGATCCGCGCTACCACGGCGAGGTCCGCAAGTCGCTCCTGGAGGCCGAGGCCACCCACCGTGCGATCAAGCTCGCGCAGGTCGCGGGCGCCCCCCTGTACGTCGTGCACGTCTCGGCCATGGAGGCAGTGGCCGAGCTGGCGCGGGCCCGCGACGAGGGGCTGAACGTCTTCGGGGAGACCTGCCCGCAGTATCTGTTCCTGTCGACGGACAACATGGCCGAGCCCGACTTCGAGGGCTCCAAGTACGTGTGCAGTACGCCCCTGCGCCCGAAGGAGCACCAGGCCAAACTGTGGCGGGGCCTGAGGACCAACGACCTCCAGGTCGTCTCCACCGACCACTGCCCCTTCTGCTTCGTGGGCCAGAAGGACCTCGGCCGCGGCGACTTCTCCAAGATCCCCAACGGCCTGCCGGGCGTGGAGAACCGTATGGACCTGCTCCACCAGGCCGTCGTCGACGGGCACCTCACCCGCCGCCGCTGGATCGAGATCGCCTGCGCCGCCCCGGCCCGGATGTTCGGCATGTACCCGAAGAAGGGGACCATCGCCCCGGGCGCGGACGCCGACATCGTCATCTACGACCCGAACGCCGAGCAGGTGCTGTCCGTCGAGACCCACCACATGAACGTCGACTACTCGGCGTACGAGGGCAAACGCGTCACCGGCCGTGTCGAGACCGTCCTCTCGCGCGGCGAACTCGTCATCACCGAGCGGGAGTACACCGGACACGCCGGTCAAGGCGCGTACGTGTCCCGCTCCACCTGTCAGTACCTCATCTAGGAGTGGCGCCCATGGACTTCGGACTCGTGCTCCAGACCGACCCGCCGGCCTCCAAGGTCGTCAGCCTGATGAAGCGGGCCGAGCGCAACGGTTTCACCTACGGCTGGACCTTCGACTCCGCCGTGCTCTGGCAGGAACCGTTCGTGATCTACAGCCAGATCCTGGCCAACACCGCGAAGCTGAAGGTCGGCCCGATGGTCACCAACCCGGGTACCCGTACCTGGGAGGTCACCGCCTCCACCTTCGCCACCCTCAACGACATGTTCGGCAACCGCACGGTGTGCGGCATCGGCCGCGGCGACTCCGCGATGCGCGTCGCGGGCCGCACACCGAACACCCTCGCCCGCATCAGCGAGGCCATGAAGGTCATCCGCGCCCTCGGCTCGGGGCAGGAGGCCGACCTCGGCGGCACGGTCGTGAAGTTCCCCTGGACCAAGGAGGACGCCGAACTCCCCGTCTGGATGGCCGCGTACGGCCCCAAGGCGCTGAAGATGACCGGCGAGGAGGCCGACGGGTTCATCCTCCAGCTCGCCGACCTGTACCTCACCGAGTACATGGTGAAGGCGGTCAAGGACGCGGCCGTCGCCGCCGGGCGCGATCCGTCGGAGGTGACGATCTGCGTGGCGGCCCCCGCCTATGTCACCGAGGACGACTCGCCCGAGGCGCTCGCCCACGCGCGCGAGCAGTGCCGCTGGTTCGGCGGCATGGTCGGCAACCACGTGGCCGACCTGGTGTCGAAGTACGGCGAGCACTCGGCTCAGGTCCCCGACGAACTCACCGACTACATCAAGGCCCGTGAGGGGTACGACTACTCCCACCACGGGCGCAGCGGCAACCCCGACACCCAGTTCGTGCCCGACGAGATCGTGGACCGGTTCTGCCTCATCGGGCCGGTCGAGAGGCACATCGAGAAGCTGAACGCGTTGCGCGAACTGGGCGTGGACCAGTTCGCCGTGTACGACATGCACGACGCTCAGGAAGCCGTGATCGACGCCTACGGCTCGAAGGTCATCCCCGCCCTCAACGCCTGACCACCCCCGCGACCCCCCACACCTTGTCGCCTCCCTCCCCGCCGTTCCGGGGAGGGAGGAACCGAGGCCCCGCACGGCCTGTCCCGTCCCGTCCTGATCGATTGGCCTGCTCATGACCGAAACAGTCCCCACGGGGTCGCCGATACCGCAGTCCGCCGACGCCGCCGGCCGGATCGACCTCAGCCCCGAGGCCTTCCCCGCCGACAGCCCCTTCGCCAACGAGGACCTGCGTCCCGTACCGGTCTCCGAGCGCAAGTGGACGACGTACAACTTCGCGGCCCTGTGGATCTCCATGGCCCACTGCATCCCCAGCTGGACCCTGGCCTCCGGCCTGGTCGCGCTCGGGATGGACTGGAAGCAGGCCGTGTTCACCATCGCCCTGGCCAACATCATCGTGCTGCTGCCGATGCTGGCCACCGGGCACGCGGGACCCAAGTACGGCATTCCCTTCCCGGTCCTGGCCCGGGCCTCCTTCGGGCTGCGCGGCGCCAACATCCCGGCGCTGATCCGGGCGGCCGTGGCCTGCGGCTGGTTCGGCATCCAGACCTGGATCGGCGGCAGCGGCATCTTCGCGCTGGGCTCCAAGCTCACCGGCGGCCACTGGGAGAACGCCGGGAAGATCGCCGGCAACCCGTGGCCGCTGTGGCTGTGCTTCCTGCTCTTCTGGGCCGTGCAGATCGCGATCATCTACCGCGGCATGGACTTCCTGAGGCACTTCGAGAACTGGGCCGCGCCCTTCGTGATCGTCGGCGCCCTGGTCCTGCTGATCTGGATCGCCGTCAAGGCCGACGGCTTCGGCGCGCTCCTCGACCAGCCCTCGAAGCTCGGCTGGGGACCCGACTTCTGGCCGGTCTTCTTCCCGTCCCTCATGGGAATGATCGGCTTCTGGGCCACTTTGTCCCTCAACATCCCCGACTTCACACGCTTCGGCGCCAGCCAGAAGGCGCAGACCTGGGGGCAGTCCCTCGGTCTCCCCACGACCATGACGCTCTTCGCGGTCCTCGCCGTGCTGGTCACCTCCGGCTCCGAGGTCGTCTACGGCACGGCGATCTGGGACCCGGTCGAGCTGGCGGCCAAGACGGACAACGCCTTCGGGCTGCTCTTCGCGCTCGTCGTCGTGCTCGTCGCCACCGTCTCCGTGAACATCGCGGCGAATGTGGTCTCCCCGGCATACGACCTGGCCAACCTGGCCCCGAAGCTCATCAACTTCCGTACGGGCGCGCTGATCACGGGTGTCCTCGGCATCCTGATCTTCCCGTGGGAACTGATCTCCACGCCCGAGTTCTACATCTTCACCTGGCTCGGCGTGGTCGGCGGTCTGCTCGGCACGGTCGCGGGCATCCTCATCGCCGACTACTGGATCATCCGCCGCACGGTCCTGCACGTCGCGGACCTGTACACGCCCGGCGGGCGCTACTGGTACGCCAACGGCTGGAACTGGCGGGCCATCGCCGCCTTCGTGGTCGGCGGTCTCCTCGCGGTCGGTGGGTCCTACTCGGGCGTGGGCGCCGACGGCACGAAGACCGGGCCGTTCCCGGCCGACGGACTCATTCCGTTCCTCAAGCCGCTGGCCGACTACGGCTGGGCGGTGGGCCTGGCCACCTCCCTGCTGCTGTACGTCGCGCTGATGCTGCCGAAGGGCAGGGACCAGGAGGGCATCGCGGCCTGAGAAGCCGTGCGGTGGGGGACGGTCAGCTCTTCGGGCCGTCCTCCAGCGCCGCCACCGCCTCCTTGGCGGCCTTGATGGCGCCCTTGTTGATCTCGTCCGTGCTGGGCGCCTTCTTCGACTCGAAGTCGCTGCCGTTGTACGTGATCGTCACCAGCGCGTTGGACGCCAGGGTCACCACCACGCCCTCACGGGTCTGTTGCTTGTCCTCGGTGGTGAGGTTCACGACCGAGTACGCCGAGTCGCCGAGACCGGGGACGGCACCGCCGCCGCTCTTCTCGGTGACGGTCTCCTTGTAGGACTTCTGTGCCGCCTCGTCCGACTCCATGATCTCGTAGGAGACGTCGAGCCAGCGGTAGTCGTAGCCCTTGAGCGCGTTCCAGGAGCAGGTGCGGCGCAGCTTCGAGTCCGTCGACGGGATCTCCTTGCCGGCCGTCTTGGCGCCCGGCACCAGCGACTTGACCGACTTCTCGGCGACGGCGTCGCAGGGTGCGGGTGCGGCCGCGTACGTCTTCGAGGCGGCCGACGTCGCCGGGGCGGAGGCGGACTGCGTCCCGGTGCGTTGCTCGTCCTTGGGGCCGGCGGCCGAGGTGTCGGCCGGTCCGGAGGTCAGCGCCCATCCCGACACGGCGAGCACGACGACCGGGGACAGACGCGCGGTGAGGGCGAGCGGCAAGGAGAGAGGACGCACGGCGCACTTTTCGTGGGGGACGGTGCGGAGATGGTCCGCACTGCGGACGGGACGCCAGTGTCACACGACTCCCTGTGGGGCGAAAGTGTCAACTCGCTCCGTACCTGGCCCGTCACTGTGCCCACTGATTGATGCGCCGTGTGTCCGTGTATGTCCGCGTGAGGGGGCGGGGGAGGGCGGACTCGATACGGTCCACGGCGAGGAACGCCCCGTACGCCACCAGGTGCACCAGACAGTGGTCGGTGTGCTCCGGCCGCCGCCAGGCCGCCACGTCCTCGGCCGTGATCCGGTACGGCGCGAGCGCCGCCAGCAGCGCGAGGCGGGCGCCGGGACGCTCCCGGCGGTCCGGGAACCCGTCGAGGGTGAGCGGCGGATGGGCGCCGTCCCAGCTCTGGAGGGTGTCCTCCACGAGGTCCGGCTCGTCGCCGTCGAGCAGGCCGGCGCCCGCCATGGCCGCCCTGAGCAGCGCCGCGTACGCCGGGCCCACGGCCGTGCCGCACGCCCACGCGGGGGCCTCGCCGGCGTCGGGGAGGTCCAGCAGCGCGAGCGCCTCACCGGGCCGGGCGGGACGCCGTACGGCCCGGGCGAGGGTGCGGCCCGTCAGGCTGCGTACCGTCCTGAACCGCTGGGCGCCCGCCGGCAGCAGCTGCTCGGTGAGCAGGGCCGACACGATCCGGTTGATGAAGTGGAAGGCGAGCGCGGTCCCCAGATAGCCGGGCGCGTGCTCACGCGGGAACGGATACGGCTCCAGGTCGGCGCCCGGCACGCGCGTGTGCTCTCCCCAGTCGAGCACACGCGCGTGCTCCTCGTTCTCCGGGCGCTCCCCGCGGGCGATGCGCTCGGCGAGGGCGTGGTCGCCGGTGGCGTGCAGCAGCACGGTGTGCGCGTCCACGCAGAACGGGCACTGGTTGGCACGCGACACCCCGAGCGCCGCGAGCTCCTTGCCGGTACGGCCGCCCGGGCCCGCGATCAGCGACTCGCGCATCAACGCCCAGGTCGGGGCGAGGAGTTCGGGGGCCGAGGACAGGACGACGAAGGTGGCCGGTTCGGCGATGCCGAAGTCGCGGGCGATCTGCTCGTACACCTCGGCGACGCGACCGGTGGCCGACTTGGGCGGCAGGGGTTCGGTGAAGCGGAAGGATGTGGACATGCACAGCAGCGTGCGCTTCCGGGCCGGGTGGGGTCGTCGTACCGCCGAAGGCAGTTGAGGCTGCGCCGGCGGGCCGGGACCGGTCGCGCACTACTGCGTGGGGAGTAGCGCGGGAGTTGTCCACAGGGCTGACGCGGGGGTCGGTGCGGGGAGCTACCGTGCGTGCATGAGCGGACACGTCGTCGACCAGGTCGCACGCGGGCGGTTCGCCGACGCGGCCCTCGCGGTCGTGGTCGGCGCCCTCGTCGTGACCACGGCCGCGTTCGACGGCGACACGACCGCCGTCGACCACGCGCTGATCGTGCTGGGCGCGGCCGCCCTGGCCTTCTACCGCGCGGCCCCTCGGGCGGTGCTGGCCGTGGCCACGGCGACCGGCGCCGCGTACGTCCTGCACGCGCACCCGGGACCGGTCGCCGCGCTGCCCGTCCTCGCCGCCATGCACACCGCCTCCCGCGTGGGACACCGGGGATGGGCGGCCGGGGCGGGCGGGGTGTACCTGGCGGCGTTCGTGGCGACGGACCCGACGAACGGGGAGGTGGCCGAGAGGGCGGCCCTGCTCGCGGGCTGGTTCCTGTGCGCGGTGGTGACGGGGCTGGCCGACCGCAACTGGCAGGCCTACCTGCGCCAGACCGAACAACGCGCCCTGGAGGCCGAACGCACCCGCGAGGAGGCCGCCCTGCGCCGCGCCGGGGAGGAACGTCTGCGCATAGCCCGGGAGTTGCACGACTCGCTCACCCACAGCATCTCCATCGTCAAACTCCAGGCGGGCGTCGCGGTGCACCTGGCCCGCAAGCGCGGCGAGGAGGTGCCGCCCGCGCTGCTCGCCATCCAGGAGGCCGGCGGCGAGGCGATGCGCGAACTGCGCGCCACGCTGGAGATCCTGCGTACCGACGAACCGACCGGCACCCCCGCGCTGCTCGTGGAGCGGGCGCGGGCGGCGGGCCTCACGGTCGACCTGATGGTGACTGGCGAGGAAAAGTCCCTGCCCGCCACCCTCGACCGGGCCGTGTACCGGATCGTCCAGGAGGCGCTGACGAACGCGGCACGGCACGCGGGCGGGGCGAAGGTGCGGGTCGAACTCGCCTACGGCGACGACGTGACGATACGGGTGGACGACGACGGCACCGCCGACCCGGACCGCCCGCCGGAGCCCGGCATCGGCCTCACCGGCATGCGCGAACGCGTCACGGCCCTCGGCGGCACCCTGCACACGGGCCCCCGCCCCGAGGGCGGCTTCTCGGTACGGGCCGAACTGCCGCGGGGGGAGGCCGGATGATCACCGTGGCACTCGTGGACGACCAGGCGCTGATGCGCGCCGGGTTCCGGGCCCTGCTCGACGCCGAGGACGGCATCGAGGTCGTCGGGGAGGCGCCGGACGGGGAACGGGGCGTGGAGCTGGTGCGCGCCCGGGTGCCCGACATCGCGCTGATCGACGTCCAGATGCCGGTCATGACGGGCATCGAGGCGACCCGCCGGATCGCCGCGGACCCCGCCCTGGCCGCCGTCCGGGTCGTGATCCTCACCAACTACGGCCTCGACGAGTACGTCTTCGAGGCACTGCGGGCCGGCGCGAGCGGCTTCCTGCTGAAGGACACCGAGCCGGCCGACCTCCTCCAGGCCATCGAGGTCGTCGCCCGCGGCGAGGCGCTGCTGTCCCCGTCGGTCACCCGCACCCTGATCGGCGAGTTCGTCTCCCGCCCCCCGGACCGGACCACCGCCCCCGGCCTGGAATGCCTCACCCGCCGCGAACGCGAGGTGACCGCGCTGGCGGCACGGGGGCTGACCAACGAGGAGATCGCCGCGCACATGGTCATCAGCCCGTTCACGGCCAAGACACACATCAGCCGCGCGATGACGAAACTCGGCGCCCGCGACCGGGCCCAACTGGTGGTGTTCGCCTATGAGTCGGGGTTGGTGACGGCACGGGGCGGTGGATAAACCGTTGCCCGCCGCGGCCGGCGATCAGCAGTCTGGAGTGATGACAGAGACGACACCACAGGTGCATGAGGAGATCCTCGCCTACTACTCCCGGGGCGAGGAGGACGCCCGCCTCAGAGAGGGCGGCGCCTCCGCCGGGCGACTGGAGTTCTGGCGTACGCAGGACGTACTGCGGCGCTTACTGCCGCCGACGCCCGCCCGGGTGCTGGACGTCGGCGGCGGCAGCGGCATCCACGCCGCGTGGCTCGCGGAGGACGGATACGAGGTCGACCTCGTCGATCCCGTACCGCTCCACGTCGAACAGGCGTCCCGTCTGCCGGGAGTGACCGCGCGCCTCGGGGACGCGCGCGACCTGGCCGCCGCCGACGCCGCGTACGACGTGGTCCTGCTGCTCGGACCGCTGTACCACCTGCACGAACGGGCCGACAGGGTACGGGCGTTGGCCGAGGCGCGCCGGGTGGCCGGGCCGGGCGGACCGGTGGTCGCGGCCACCATCAACCGGTTCGCGCAACTGCACGACCTGCTGCGTAAGGAGCGGTACTTCGAAGCGGTCCATCGCGAGCGGACCGACGCCACCCTGAGGGACGGCCGGCACCGCTTCTACGAGGGCGGCCTGTTCACCCGCGCGTACTTCGCCCGGCCGGACGAGGTCGTCACCGAGTTCGGCGAGGCCGGCCTCGCCGTCGACGGCCAGTACGGTGTCGAGGGCGCCGCCTGGCTGATGGGCGGTGTCGAGGACTGGCTGGACGACCCGGAGCGCCGGGAAGCCGTGCTGGCGGCGAGCCGGCACGTCGAGTCCGAGCCGTCGCTGCTGGGCGTGAGCGGGCATCTGCTCACGGTGGGCGGGCGTCGGCGGTAGCCGCGTACCGCTGCCTGCGGCGCCGCGTACGGGCGCGAACCGCTGGGTACGGCTGCGTACGATCATCCGATCGTCGCCGTGCTGTGAGGAGCCTGCCGTGTTCACCACCCGACCCACTCTCCAGGGCACCTTCGGCATGGTGTCCTCCACGCACTGGCTGGCCTCGCAGTCGGCGATGGCGGTGCTGGAGGACGGGGGCAACGCCTATGACGCGGCGGTGGCGGGTGCCTTCGTGCTGCACGTCGTCGAGCCGCACCTCAACGGGCCGGCGGGCGAGGTGCCCATCCTGCTCGCTCCGGCGGGTGGTGAGGTGCGGGTGCTGTGCGGGCAGGGTGTGGCGCCCGCCGGGGCGACCGTCGCGCACTACAAGGGGCTGGGGCTGGACCTCGTCCCCGGCACCGGACCCCTCGCCGCCGCCGTCCCCGGTGCCTTCGACGCCTGGATGCTGCTCCTGAGGGACCACGGCACCAAGCCGCTCGCCGACGTCCTGAAGTACGCCGTCGGGTACGCCGAGCACGGGCACGCGCCCGTGGAGAACGTCGGCGTGACCGTCGAGACGGTACGGGAGCTGTTCGAGACGGAGTGGACCACGTCGGCGGACGTGTACCTGCCCGGAGGGAAGGCGCCCCGCCCCGGCGAGCTGCTGCGCAATCCCACCCTCGCCGCCACCTGGAAGCGGCTGCTCGCCGAGGTCGCCGGGGCGGGCGACCGGGAGGCGCAGATCGAGGCCGCCCGGGAGGTGTGGCGCACCGGCTTCATCGCCGAGGCGCTGGTGCGGCAGGCCCGGCGGCCCACCATGGACACCAGCGGCGAGCGCCACACCGGCACGCTCACGGCCGCCGACCTGGCCGGCTGGTCCGCCACCTACGAGGCGCCGGCGACGTACGACTGGAACGGCTGGACCGTGTGCAAGGCCGGCCCCTGGAGCCAGGGCCCGGTCCTCCTCCAGCAGCTGGCCCTGCTCCCGCCCGAACTGCCCGAGTACGGGTCGGCCGACTACGTCCACCTGCTGGTCGAGGGCTGCAAGCTGGCCATGGCCGACCGCGAGGCCTGGTACGGCGACGCGGCCGAGGTGCCGCTCGACGAGCTGCTGTCCGCGGAGTACAACGCGGGGCGGCGCGAGCTCGTCGGGGACAAGGCCTCCCACGAGCTGCGGCCCGGCAGCCCCGGCGGCCGCACCGCGCGGCTGAGCGCCCACGCGGACCTGGTGGCGACGGGCGAGCCCGGGTTCGACCCCCTGGGCGCCGGGGAGCCGACGGCCGCGATGGGGGCGGGGGAGCCGACGGTCGCCAAGCTGCCGGCCTCACCCGTGCCCGGTGAGCCGGACGTCGCCGCCGACGGCTCCACCCGGGGCGACACCTGCCACCTCGACGTCGTCGACCGCTGGGGCAACATGGTCGCCGCCACCCCCAGCGGCGGCTGGCTCCAGTCCAACCCCGTCGTGCCCGAGCTGGGCTTTCCGCTCGGCACCCGGCTCCAGATGACCTGGCTGGAGGAGGGCCTGCCGAACTCGCTCACCCCGGGGCGCCGCCCCCGCACCACCCTCACACCCTCGATCGCGCTGCGCGACGGGATCCCGGTCATGGCGTTCGGTACGCCCGGCGGGGACCAGCAGGACCAGTGGCAGCTGCACTTCTTCCTCGCCGTCGCGCTGCGCGCCCGGGTCCGCGGCGGTCTCGACCTCCAGGGCGCCATCGACGCCCCGAACTGGCACAACGACAGCTTCCCCGGCTCCTTCTACCCGCGCGGCATGCGGCCGGGCAGCGTCACCGTCGAGGCCCGCATGGACCCGGGCATCGCGGCGGAGCTGCGCCGGCGCGGGCACGAGGTGACCGTGGGCCCGCCCTGGTCGGAAGGGCGGCTGTGCGCGGTCGCACGGGACCCGCGGACCGGGATCCTGTCGGCGGCGGCGAATCCCCGGGGCATGCAGGGGTACGCGGTAGGACGCTGACGCGGCCGCCCCGGCCGACGGTCCCCGAATCCACGATTCACGGCGATTCCATCGGCTGTGCACCGGACGGGTGGGGATTGTCAGTGACGCGTGCTCTCATGGAGTCATGATCGAGAACAAGGAAACCATCGACGAGTTTCTCGCCCGGCACGCCACGGACGTGGAGGAAGCCGTGCGCAAGGCGGCCGCGGCGGAGATCATGCCGCGCTTCCGCCGGCTCGCCGCGCACGAGGTCGAGCAGAAGACCGCGCCGCACGACCTGGTGACCGACGCCGACCGCAAGGCCGAGCTGTACCTGACCGAGGTGCTCGCCGCCCTGCTGCCCGGCTCGGTCGTGGTCGGCGAGGAGGCGGTGCACGCCAACCCGGTGTCCTACGAGGCGATACAGGGGGACGCCCCGGTCTGGATAGTCGACCCCGTGGACGGCACCCGGCAGTTCGTGCACGGCGACCCCGGCTTCTGCACCCTGGTCGCGCTCGCCCAGGGCGGCGTCCTGCGGGCCTCGTGGACCTACGCCGCCGTACCCGACCGGATGGCCACGGCGGTGCGCGGCCAGGGCGCGTTCCTCGACGGCGAGCGGCTGCGCTCCGGCTCCCCGGAACCGGGGCGTGACCTGCGCGTGGCCACCTCCCACCCGGACTACACGACCGACGACGAGAAGCGCGCCCTGCTCGGCCTGCGCACCGAGGGTGTCGCACCGCGCCCGTGCGGCTCGGCGGGCCTGGAGTATCTCGCCGTCGCCCGCGGCGAGTCGGACGCGACCGCCTTCTCCTGGGAGGCGGCCTGGGACCACGCGGCGGGCATCCTCCTGGTCGAGGAGGCGGGCGGCACCCACCTGACCCGGGCGGGCGAGCCCTTCCGCATCACCGGCCACAACGCCCTGCCGTTCACCGCCGCCCGGGACGAGGCGACGGCCCGCCGGGTGACGGAGCTGCTGCGGGCACAGTAGGCCGCGGCGGGCCCTGGTGAGGGCCCCGCCCCGGAAAGAGACGGCTCCCGGGGCGGGGCTGTCGGTACTCCGTCATATCCTGATCTCAACTGGCCACCGGCTGACGAAGGGGTCCGAGGTGCCGTCGATGCTCGATGTGGTCGTGGTGGGAGCGGGGCCGAACGGGCTGACGGCTGCCGTGGAGCTGGCCCGCCGCGGCTTCTCCGTGGCCGTCTTCGAGGCCCGCGACACCGTCGGCGGGGGAGCCCGCACCGAGGAGCTCACCCTCCCCGGCTTCCGGCACGACCCCTGCTCCGCCGCCCACCCGCTGGGCATCAACTCGCCCGCCTTCCGCGCGCTGCCCCTGGAGCGCTACGGCCTCCAGTGGCTGCACGCGGACCTGCCCATGGCGCACCCCTTCCCCGACGGCACCGCCGCCGTCCTGGCCCGCTCGGTCGGCGAGACGGCCGCCTCCTTCGGGCCGCGCGACGCGGGCACGTACCGCAGGCTGGTGGCGCCCTTCCTGCCCAAGTGGGACACCCTGGTCAGGGACTTCATGTCCCTGCCGCTGACCGCGCTGCCCCGCGACCCGGTCACCCTCGCCCGCTTCGGCCTTGTCGGGCTGCCCCCGTCGACCTGGCTGATGCGCCGCTTCCGCGACGAGCGGGCCAGGACCCTGTTCGCCGGGCTCGTCGCGCATGTCATGGCCCCGCTCGGCGGCTTCGCCACCGGCGCCATCGGCCTCGTCTTCGCGCTCGCCGCGCACGCCCGCGGCTGGCCCGTGGCCCGCGGCGGCTCGCAGTCCATCTCGGACGCGCTCGCCGACTACCTCAAGGACCTCGGCGGCACGATCCACACCGACTACGAGGTCAAGCGCCTCGACGACCTGCCGCCCGCCCGCGCCTACGTCTTCGACACCTCGCCCACCGCCCTGGCCCGCATCGCCGGCTTCGGCAGCCACTACGCGGGCTACCGGTACGGCCCCGGCGTCTTCAAGGTCGACTACGCCCTGGACGGCCCCGTGCCCTGGACCGCCCCGGAGGCCCACCGCACGACCACCGTGCAGATCGGAGCGAGCACCGCCGAGATCGGCACCGCCCTGCGGGCCGTGTCCCGCGAGGGCCGGGCACCCGACAAGCCGTTCATGATCACGGTCCAGCCCGGTGTCGTCGATCCCGGCCGGGCTCCGGAGGGCAAGCAGGTCTTCTGGGCGTACGGCCATGTCCCCAACGGCTGGACCGGAGACCTCACCGACGCCATCGAACGCCAACTGGAGCGTTTCGCCCCGGGCTTCCGCGACCGCGTCCTCGCCCGCGCGACCGCCGGCCCGCCCGAACTCGCCACCCGCAACGCCAACTACGTCGGCGGCGACATCGGCTCCGGCGCGGTCGCCGGCCTCCAGATCCTGCTGCGGCCCAAGCTCTCGCTGTTCCCCTACGGCACTCCGCACCCGGCCGTCTTCATCTGCTCCTCGGCCACCCCGCCCGGCCCCGGCGTGCACGGCATGTCGGGCCACAACGCGGCGAAGGCGGTCTGGAGGAGGCTCCGTCAGACATGACCGCCCTCACCCTCACCCAGGGCGACATCACCCGCGTCAGCGCCGACGCGATCGTCAACGCGGCCAACTCCTCGCTGCTGGGCGGCGGCGGGGTCGACGGGGCCATCCACCGGCGGGGCGGTCCGGCGATCCTCGCGGACTGCCGCAGACTCCGGGCCGGTCACTACGGCAAGGGCCTCCCCACCGGCCAGGCCGTCGCGACGACCGCGGGTGAGCTGGACGCCCGCTGGGTGATCCACACGGTCGGTCCGCGGTACAGCCAACAGGAGGATCGCTCCGAGCTGTTGGCGTCCTGCTATCGCGCGTCCCTGCGTGTCGCCGACGAGCTGGGCGCCCGTACGGTCGCGTTCCCCGCCGTGTCCGCCGGGATCTACGGCTGGCCGATGGACGATGCGGCGAGGATCGCGGTGGAGACGGTACGGAGCACGCGGACCGCCGTCGAAGAGGTCAGGTTCGTCCTCTTCGACGAGCGGTCCCACGAGGCGTTCGCCGCGCGGCTTCGCACGACTAGCCGTGATAGCCGTACCTGAGCATCAGGGGCGCCACCCCGGCGAAGGCCGCCAGCTTCCCGGGCCGCGACATGCTGTCGCGCCAGGGCTCGTGGCGCTTGATCTCCACGCGGCCCTGTTGCAGGCGGTCGGGGTTGCCGGTGATGGTGTGGTTGGTGCCGAGCAGGACGGAGGAGTCCTCGTCGAACCCGATCGCCGAGATATCCTCGTGTCCCGTGAACCGGGCGATCTTCCCGGTGACCGCGCGTGGCCGCCGGACGAAGTCCTCGTAGCGGATCCGCAGATACCGTCCGCCGCCCAGTGACCGGCCCACGGCCTCCGACGCCAGGTTGAATCCCGCCCAGTAGGACAGGGTCCTCGCCGCACTCATCCGCTCCAGGTACTGCTTCGGCGACAGGTACGACGACACGGTGGCCCGCGGGTCGCGCACGATGTGCAGCAGCCGGACGTCGAGGTCCTGACGCCGGGCGAGCACCGCCGCGTCCGCCGCGTTCTTCGAACTGTCGATGATCAGCCCCGGGCCGTTCGCGGCCGTGATGCCGTGATGGACCGCGGCGATCGCGTCACTGAGTTCACCCACCTCGGCCGGGGCGTCCCTGCGTCCGCGCGACTCCGCCAGGCGCGCGGCGGTGTGACGCGTCCGCAGGTGACGTTCCTGAAGTCCCCACAGCCGTCGGGCCTTTCGGTCGTCCACCTCGCCGAGATGACCGGACCACACCTCGCACTTCAGCAGGTCCAGTCCGCAGCCGCACAAGGAGTTCGTACCGTCCCGCAGGAGTGCGTTCTTCCACAGGAAGTACCGCTCACCGATGTGCACCGCGCCCGGCAGTTCGTTGAGGACGTTGCCGACGAAGGTGCTGCCACAGCGCATCATGCCCGTGATGTACAGGATCTGCGGCTTGCCGGCGGGCACCGCTCAGTCCTCCTCGTGGTGGTGGAGGACGAAGTGCTGGGGAACGTGCACCGCGAGTCCCATCCTGGTGCGCGCGGTGATGATCCGCCGGTCCGCCGCCTGCGGGTCCTTGCTGAGCGTGAGCGTGGAGACGTTGGGATTGAGCAGGGTCGCGCCCGCGCGGAAGTCGCCGAGCAGCGCGCTGCCCCGGGGCATCATGCGGGTGCGCGACACGGTGACGCCCGCACTCTTGAACCTCTCCAGGAACCCGTTCTCCGCGGCGAGCCAGTACAGCTCCGGGTGGATGACGATGCCGTCGCAGGAGCCGCCGGTCTCCTCGACCTCGCACGCGGCGAGGGACAGTGCCCGGAAGACGTCCCCACGGCCGGACTGGGTGCGCAGGCCCTTCATGTTGAGCAGGCCCTCGACGGCGCCGTCCTTGCTGCCGTACAGCAGGATCTCGTTCTCCTGGGTCCACATGCGGACGAACATGCGGTAGTCGATGAAGCTGGCCAGTAATCCGGGCTTGCGGACGAACTCCACGGGCACGTTCAGCGCCATCTCCACGTCGGTGAAGCCGGCCGTCCGCAGGGCCGAGCCGAAGGTGGACTCCGGCGTCGCCTTGTACGCGATGCCGCTCGGTGCCACATCCACCCGGGTGAACTCCTCCAGGTAGTCGCCGTGTCCCTCGCGGACCCGGCCCACCTTGAGCAGGTGCCGGACCATGTAGCGGGGCCGGGTCTTCAACAGGGGGAAGGACGCGGGGAGGTAGGCGTGGAACGGGACGACGACCTCGTCCTCGTCGGTCCTCGACGCGACGCAGCGCGCGAAGTCCTCGCCGGGGGTGAGGTTCTCGTTGTACGAGTCCTCGTAGGGGATCTCTATCTCACTGCCGAGCTGCTGGGTGGTCATCTCGTCTCCGATGGGGGTGAGGTGGAACAGGTCAGGGGTGCGGTCGTTCGGGGACGGGCCGCGCATCGGTAGCCGGCTCAGCCGGTGACGCGCGCCGCGTACGCGCGGTACTTGGCGTCGAGCTCCTCGGCCCAGTCCGCGGACTCCGCCAGCGGCATGGTCCGGCACTCGTAGCCGAGGAGCCTCTTCATGATCGACATCTCGCGTTCGGCGAAGGTCACCGTCCCGTCGTCGTCGATACGGTCGATGCCGTCCGCCCGCTGGCACTCCTCGTTGATCGCGACGGCGGTGTCCACCGGCATCCCGTCCGGCAGATCCAGGGCCGGGCCGTCCCGGCCGACCCGCACCGGGTAGCCGCCGGGCAGCCCGTTCGGGGCGGGGGCGTGGGCCCGCACACCGCTGTCGGTCGCCATCGCGTGCAGGATGCGCATCGCCGAGGAGGCGGTGAGCAATTGGCCGGCGTCTCCGCCGAGCCTGCGCAGCCGGCCGCTGAGGTGCGCGAAGACCTCCCCGTGCGGAATGTCGTCGAGAGGCTTGCCGTGCGCGGTCGCCGACATGTGGTAGCGCCCGTTGCCCTCGTTGCCGAACCGGGGGACGTAGTGGCTGAAGTAGTGCTGGGCGACCAGGCGCAGTTCCACCGACGACGGATCGACGCCCGCCTCAATGGCGTAGCCGAAGGTCAGCGCCGGGATGATGTTGGCGACGTTGCCGATGCCCGCCGTGGGGGCCAGCCCGACCTTGTCCAGGATCGGGCCGACCGCGTCCGGGAAGGCCGCGTTGAGCACCTTCGGTGAGGTGCCGGATTCGCGGACCGCCGCCGCGAGGCGGTGGTTCAGCGTCAGGTGCATGGGCAGCCAGGGGCCGAACTGGGCCTCGTCCAGCGCCTCGAAGTGCTCCTTGGGCAGCTTCGTGATGATCCGCCACGACTGCAGGGACGCCGCCATGAAGACGATGTCCGGCCGCACCCGCGCCAGAGTCCCGGCGGTCGCGGCGATGTCGTCGAGGTCGATCCGTTCGACGCTCACCTCCGGGATCAGACCGAGGTTCGTCGCGGTGAACCGCGCGAGGTTCACCGTCCTGGTCATCTTCTCCACGTCCCGGCCGGTCAGCACGACCCGGTTGGTGTCCGGTGTGTGCAGCAGCATGCTGAGCAGCCGCGCGGCCAGGTCGCCGCAGCCCACCACCATGATGAGCGGCTTCTCGCGGTCCGGATGGTCCAGGGACATCTGTCCGTCCTTCCTTCCTGTCGGTGGGCTGGTCAGGAGCGGCGTCCGCCCGCGTACCCGGCGTTCCGCACGGACACGGGCAGTTCGTCGATGTGGTGCTCTATGAAGTCGATCAGCCGGCGCGTGTTCTGGTTCACCTCGGATCGGGTGGTGACGAAGGCGCCGTGATCGGCGAACTGCTCGGGCCGCATACCGTCCGGTTCGACGGCCCGCCGGAAGTACGGCAGCCGGTTGAGCCGGGCCAGGACGTCCGGGGGCACCGGCTGGTCGATCGCGTCCGGGGCGAAGCCGACCAGGTCCTCCTCGCGTCGCATGGTCGCCTCGACGAAGGCCGGCTTGCAGGTGTAGGCGATGTCCGCCCCGGCCGTCTGCTCCAGATGCATGCTCACCACGTCCGTGCCGACGCGCGGGTCCTCGACCTCCAGGCTGGACAGCAGCATCTTCACCGGGTGGTGACGGGTCCCGAGGATCTGCTGGATCCGCTTCAGCACCGCGACCTCCGCCCAGCGCACGTCCAGCGGACCGAGCTCGACACCGACCTCCTCGGCGTCCTTGAGCAGGTCGCCGTTCGAGCCGTAGCGGCCGATCATGTGTGTGATCACCGCACGCCAGCGGTCGGTGCCGATGCCGGCCCGCTGCGCCGCCGCGAGTCCGTCCTCCACCGCGCGAACGCAGGCCAGGAACTGCGGCACCGTGTAGGTGAGCGTGTTGTTGATCGAGACGGCCCTGGCGACCAGTTCCCTGATCACCTCGTACCCCGCGGGCGTGCCCGGCACCTTGACCATTACGTTGGGGCTCTGCTGGGCCAGGGTGAGCGCCTCGTCGAGCATCTTGTCCGGGTCGAACATGCTGCGCGGGTCGAGCTGGGCCGACACCCAGCCGTACCGGCCGTCGGTCTGCTGCCACATCGGCACCATGGCGATCGCCGACTGCGCGACGACCTCGCGGTAGATCAGGCGGAACACCGACTCCGGGTCGAACGTCTTCTGCTGTGTGGCCTGCCGCCGGACCTCGCGGGACCACTTCTGGGGCGCGTTGAGGACGCTCTTGGCGATGAGTGACGGATTCGTCGTCACCCCGCGCACTAAGGACCCCTCGGGGTCGTTCGGTGTCATGAACCGCTCGAACTGGGCGGCCCATCGCCTGCGAACCGCCGGACCGGGAGCACGGCTGAGCACCTCGTCCCGCCAGGCCGGAAAGTCCAGGGGCGGGGAGTCCCACCAGATCTCGGCGGAGCGGTTGGTCCGCTGGAGCCTTTCCAGAACGCTCAGGCCGGTGGAGCCGTCGAGGTCCCGGGCCGGCCCTGCGGCGGGCGCACGGTCGGGGGGTCGGTGCAGTACGGACATCAGGGCATCCCTTCCAGGGGTGCTAATGGGGGACTGGTGTGGTCGGGGAGCGTCGAGCGCCATCTGCGCAGCAATGCCGGCAGCTCTCGCATGGAGGTGAACGAAGTGACGGGATTCCGGGGTTCTTCGGCCCTGCCGGGGGTCCCGGCCGCCTCGTCGACGGCCACTGCGTCGACGGTCGCCTCGTCGACGGCCGGGGCTCCGTCCGGCGCGTAGGCGAAGACCGTCATCCCCGCGCGTATCCCCGCCCGTACGCCCGGTGCGCTGTCCTCCACGACCGCGCACCGTTCCGGTGCGACGCCGTGCCGCGCGGCGGCGTGCAGGAACAGACCGGGGTCCGGCTTCCAGACCTTCACTTCGTAGGCGCTGTAGAGGCGGTCCTCCGGGAAGAAGCGCAGCAGCCCGGTGTGGCCGAGGACGTGCCGGATCTTCTGCATCGGTGCGCTGGAGGCGCAGCAGAAGGGGGGATCCATCGCGGTGAGCACGTCCTCGATCCCGTCTATGGCGACGAGGTCCCGGTCGAACGCGTCCGTGCAGCGTTTCCGGAATTCCGGGACGAAGCCCTCGGGGAGTTCCCGGCCGACCATCTCGCTCAGTTCGGCCGTCCATTCGGCCACCTTGCGGCCCTGGATGAACGCGAGCGCGGAGTCACCGGTGAAGGACGCGCCGTATTCCCGTGCCATGGTCCGCATGACCTGGGCGGACAGGGTCTCGCTGTCCACCAGGACGCCGTCGCAGTCGAAGATCACCAAGTGGGACATGCTCATCACCCCATGCGTGAGATGGCGAAACGTGGCTGGCGAAGTGGGAGGTGGCGACGGGTCAGCACACCATCCCGGCCGTGACGGTCGTGCCGTCGTCGGGGGCGATGAGCAGGAAGGAACCGGTGCGCCGTGAGTCGGCGTAGAGGTCGACGGGCAGCGGTTCGGACAGCCGCAGCACCACCCGGCCGATGTCGTTGGCCGCCAGGTGTCCGGGAGCCGGGTGCTGGGAGAGGTCGTCCAGCGCGAGGCGGGACGGGATCTCCTCGACGACGGCCCTGACGGTCCGGGTCGTGTGCTTGAGCAGCACCCGGGAGCCGGGTTCGAGCGGGGTGTCGTGCAGATGGCAGACGGTCGCGGTCAGATTCCGCGTCGGCGTCACCGAGGCGTCCTCGGGCACGATCATGTCACCGCGGGAGACGTCCGGATCGTCGGTCAGCCGGACGGTGACCGACTGGGGAGCCCGGACCAGGTCGACGGACCGGCCGAGTACGTCGAGGCCGGCGATGGTGCTGCGGCGCCCACTCGGCAGGACCGTCACGGGCTGGCCCACCCGCAGCACACCGGAGGCCACCTGGCCCGCGCAGCCGCGGCCGGAGGGCTCCTCGGGGGCCGCGGGGATGACGTACTGGACCGGGAACCGGGCCACCTCGCGCCTCGGGTCGTGGTCGACGTCCACGCTCTCCAGGTGCCCGAGCACCGTCGGGCCGCCGTACCAGGGCATGTTCGGCGAGGCGGTCACCACGTTGTCGCCGTGCAGCGCGGAGATGGGAACGGCGGTGATCTCGGGGACCCCGAGAGAGGCGGCGTAGGCACCGAACTCCTCGGCGACGCGGCCGAAGACCGTCTCGTCGTGGTCGACCAGGTCCATCTTGTTGACGGCCAGCACCACGTGCGGGACCCGCAGCAGCGCGGCCACCGCGGCGTGCCGGCGCGTCTGCTCGACCACGCCGGCCCGCGCGTCCACCAGGACGACGGCCAGCTCGGCGGTCGAGGCGCCGGTGACCATGTTGCGGGTGTACTGCACATGCCCCGGTGTGTCGGCCAGGATGAACCGGCGGCGCGGGGTGGCGAAATAACGGTGGGCGACGTCGATGGTGATGCCCTGCTCCCGCTCGGCGCGCAGGCCGTCGGTGAGCAGCGCGAGGTCCGGAGTGTCCTTGCCGCGGGTGCGGGAGGCGTGTTCGACGGCTTCCAGCTGGTCGGCGAGGACCGACTTGGAGTCGTGCATCAGTCGTCCGACCAGGGTGGACTTGCCGTCGTCGACGGAGCCCGCGGTGGCGAACCGAAGTGTGTCGACGGTCATGGCTAGAAGTACCCCTCGCGCTTGCGGTCCTCCATGGCGGCCTCGGACATCTTGTCGTCGGCCCGGGTGGCGCCGCGCTCGGTCAGCCGGGCCACGGCGATCTCCTCGATGACCCGCTCGACGGTGTCGGCGTCCGAGTCGACCGCTCCGGTGCAGGACATGTCGCCCACGGTGCGGTAGCGCACCCGGCGGGTCGCGGTCCGTTCGCCCTCCTTGGGGCCGCCCCACTCACCGGGGGCGAGCCACATGCCGTCGCGGAAGAAGAGGAATCGTTCATGCGCGTAGTAGATCGCCGGCAGTTCGATCCTCTCGCGCGCGATGTACTGCCACACGTCGAGCTCGGTCCAGTTCGACAGCGGGAAGACCCGCGTGTGTTCGCCGGGGGAGCACCGGCCGTTGTACAGCTGCCACAGCTCCGGCCGCTGCCGGCGCGGATCCCAGCCGCCGAACTCGTCGCGCAGCGAGAACACCCGCTCCTTGGCGCGCGCCTTCTCCTCGTCCCGGCGTCCGCCGCCGAACACCGCGTCGTGGCGGCCCTCGCCGATGGCGTGCAGCAGCGGCACGGTCTGGAGGGGGTTGCGGGTCCCGTCCGGGCGCTCACGCAGCTCACCGGAGTCGATGAAGTCCTGCACGTGGGCCACCCGCAGCCGCAGTCCGTGTTCCTCCACGGTGCGGTCCCGGTACTCCAGCACCTCGGGGAAGTTGTGTCCGGTGTCCACATGGAGCAGCCCGAAGGGCAGCGGCGCGGGCGCGAACGCCTTGAGCGCCAGGTGCAGCATCACGGCGGAGTCCTTGCCGCCCGAGAAGAGGATCACCGGGCGCTCCAGCTCCCCGGCCACCTCCCGGAAGATGTGCACCGCCTCCGCCTCCAGGATGTCCAGGTGCGTCAGCGTGTGGAGGCCGGCGCCGTCCGCCGTCCGGTCCTCGGCCGTCCGTGTCGTCGTGGTGGTCATCGGGCGAGCCCCCTCTCGACGAGCAGCTCCGTTAGCGCGGCGGTGCACTCCTGGATGTCCTGACGGTGTGTCTCCAGCACCAGATCGGGGCTCGCCGGTTCCTCGTAGGGGTCGTCGACACCGGTCAGGCCGGATAACTCACCGGCCGCCTGCCGCGCGTACAGGCCCTTCACGTCGCGGTCGGCACACACCCGGGAGGGGGTGGCGACGTACACCTCCAGATAGGGCGTCCCACTGCGCTCGTGGCGCTCGCGCACCGCCTCGCGGCTGTCCGCGTAGGGGGCGATCACCGGCACCAGGACCAGAACGTCGTTTCGGGCGAGGATCTCCGCCACCAGTCCGGTGCGCCGCACGTTGCTGTCCCGGTCCTGCCGGGAGAAACCCAGCCCCTCCGAGAGCGAGCCGCGGATCTCGTCCCCGTCCAGCGTCTCCACCCTGCGATGCTCCTCCCGCAGCCGGTCCGCGACCGACATCGCGATCGTCGTCTTGCCCGAACTCGGCAGCCCCGTGAGCCACACCGTTCCACCGGGCCGGCACCTGCATATCGGACTCGTGCTCAAGTCGGTCACCTCACTGCTGTGATCGGTTCGCGGAAAGACGGCCATCCGGTGCCACTACCCCCGCACCGCGGAGCCGGATGCGGTCGTTTTGCGCCGTTTCGCCGGGTCCGGCCCGTGCGCGGCCCGGTAGGTGGTCCAGGCGAGGGTGAGCACCGCCGGCACGGCGGTCAGCAACAGCAGCTCCGAGGCCGGCACCACGTGCTCGATCACGGCCAGCAGATACGGCGCCCCGAAGCCGAGATAGGCGAACGCCTGGAAGATCGCGGTCAGCCGGCCCAGGTTCTCGGCGCTCGCCATGCGCTGCACCTCCATCAGGCCGCACACCAGGCAGCAGCCGTAGCCGGCGCCTAGCACCAGCGCGGCGATGCCGACGAGCCACCAGTGCACGGTCGTCGCGGCCAGCGCGCCGAGCAGCAGTCCGGCCACCACGATGCTGAGCGAGGTGGCGATCAGACGGGGCTTGTCCGGGTGGTTGACCCGACGCGCCAGGGGCTGTACGGCGATGCCCGCGACCATGGTCAGCATGGTCACGACCGCGCTGAACATCAGCGCGTTGTCGCCGAGCCGGTCCAGCACCAGACCGGGAAGGTAGGCCAGGGCGATCGAGGACGCGCCGAACACCCAGGGCGCCAGCGGCGCGATGACGCTCCAGAACCGGCGGCTGCTCGCCTCGGGCAGCCGCAGCGGGGACCAGAGCCTGGCCTCCTCGTTCGGCCGGTGCACCTCGGGGGTCCGCAGCACGAAGGGAACGGCCGCGAGGGTGAGTGCCACATGCGGCAGGTAGGAGCTGACCACCGGGTTCGGTGCCAGCTGCGCCAGCAGTCCCGCGATCAGCGGACCCACGGCGAAGCCGGTGGTCATCCCGATCGTCGCGCGGCGGGCGCCGGTGTGCTCGTCCTGACCGGAACCGCTGACGGTGAGTTCCTTGATCCACGCGGTGCCCGAGCTGAAGGCCGCCCCACTGGCGGCGCCGGCGACCAGCCGTCCGACGAACAGCCAGCTCAGCCCCGATCCGGCCAGCATCAGCAGTCCGCTGGCGAGCGCCGAGATGATCAGCGCCGGTACGAGCACCCGACGGCGGCCGTACCGGTCGGAGAAGGGGCCGCCGAGGAGCAGCCCGGGGATCAGTCCGACCGCGTAGAGGGCGTAGGTCGCCTCCACCGTGGTCGTCGCGACGCCCAGTTCCGAGCGGTACATCAACAGCAGCGGGGCGAACTGGTTCGCGCCCCAGCCGACGGCCGCGACACCCAGGGCGATCGCCAGCCAGGCACGGCCGGCGGCCCCGGAGAGCCGTGTGTCCTCGCCGCGGGTCCCCCGGTACGTGTGTGCTGTCGGATTGCTCATGTCTACGACCCTGACGCGGGCCGGCGGTCTCCTCAACCGGCCGAAAGGACATCGAGCGTACAATTCGTGCCATGACCTCTGTGGCGCTGGCCGTGACCGACGGGATGCCTCTGTTCGAGCTGTCCATCCCCTGCACGATCTTCGGACCCGGAAATCCGGAGGCGGCCGGGGCCGGCTACGAGCTGGCCGTCTGTGCCTCCCCCGGGGCCAATGTCGGGGGCTGGCTGCGCTCCGAGGCGGCGCACACGCTGGACGACCTGATGAAGGCGGACACGGTGATCGTCCCGGCCTGTGACGAGGCCATGGAGCGGCCGCCCGCCGACCTGGTGGCCGCCGTACGAGCGGCGCACGACCGGGGCGCGCGGGTCGCCTCCATCTGCACCGGGGCCTTCGTGCTGGCCGCCGCCGGACTGCTCGACGGGCGGCGCGCGACCACCCACTGGATGTACACCGGACGGCTGGCCGAGCGGTATCCGGAGGTCGAGGTGGACCCCGGTGTGCTGTACATCGACGACGGCGACGTGCTCACCTCCGCGGGCCAGGCCGCCGGGATCGACCTCTGCCTGCACATGGTCCGCAGCGACCACGGCGTGGTCATGGCCAACACCCTGGCCCGACGGCTCGTGGCGGCTCCGCACCGGGCGGGCGGACAGGCGCAGTTCATCGCCACCCCGCTGCCCGGGAGCGACGGCCAGGGCTCCGTCGGCGACCGGTACGGACTGTCCGCCCTGCTCGACCGGACGAGGGAGCGGCTCGACGAACCGGTCACGGTCGCCGAGCTCGCCCGCCGGGCGAACATGAGCCCGCGCCACTTCAGCCGCCAGTTCATCGCGCTCACCGGCACCAGCCCCCTTCAGTGGCTGCTCGCCCAGCGCATCCGTCGCGCACAGGAACTGCTGGAGACCACCGACGAGAGCATCGAGCACATCGCCGCCCAGGTCGGCATGGGGACGGCGACGACCTTGCGCCGCAACTTCAACCGCGTCGTCGGCGTGTCACCGGCCGCCTACCGGCGCGCCTTCACCGAGTCCACCGGTCTGCGGGCCGACGCCGACCAGGCCCCCGCCGGACAGGCCGACTGACCGCTCGTTTCCGTCCGCCGCACCCGCGCGCACGCCCCTCGCCAACGGGATGGCACCCCCGCACCGTGGAAAGCGGTGCGGGTCACAGGCGGCGGACACGCAGGCCGGGACGGGGGAGTGGCGTGGCGCGGATGGCGGTGGTGGGCGGCAGTATCGCCGGGTGCGCGGCGGCGGGGACGGGCGCGGGCCACGAGGTGGTGGTGCACGAGCGCACCGAACGGGGCTTCGCGGACCGCGGGTTCGGGATCGCCGTGCCGCCGGGGCTGCTGGACGAGTGGGTGAAGACCGGCTACCCGGATCCCGCGATGCCGTTCCTCCCGGTCACGGAGCGGGCGTGGCTGCACATCACCGACCGGGGTGCCGAACGCGAGCTGTGGCGGCAGCCGATGGAGGGGGCCGTCTGCAACTGGTACCTGCTGTGGCGGTCGTTGCGCGCCCGGGTGGAGCGGGCGGACTACCGGCCCGGCTCCCGCGTGGACGGCATGCACCGGGACGGCGACGCGGGCGGCGCCACGGTCCTGGTCAACGGCGAGGAGCACCGCTACGACCTCGTGGTGGGCGCCGACGGGCACCGGTCGGTGGTCCGCGGCCTGGTGGCGCCGGAGGCGGTGCCCGAGTACGCGGGATACGCGCTGTGGCGCGGATGTCTGCCGGAGTCGGCGTTGAGCCGGGCCGTCGTGCGGGAAGCGGAGCGCGCCTCGTCACCGTGGTCTTCCCCGGCGGACACGGGATCTTCTACCTGATGCCGGCGACCGACGGCGGCCGCCTCCTGAACTGCGGCGTGTACATGTTCCCGCCCGCGGGCACGCCGTACGACCCGTCGGCCGCCCATCCGCCGGGCGCCGCCCCGGAGTTGGCGGCCCGCGTCAAGGACGTCGCGCGCCGGCACTTCCCGGCCCGGCGGGCCCAGGTCGTGGAGTCCTGCGCCGACTCGGCGATCGCCGTGCAGCCGATGCTGGACCCGCCGTTGCCCCGCTGTGCCGCCTCGGGCGTCGTCCTCGCCGGTGACGCCGGTGCGCCGACCCGGCCGCACACCGCGAGCGGTGCCGTGAAGGCGATCGAGGACGCCCGCTGCCTGGAGCGCGCCCTGCGGGCCACGCCCTCACCGCGGGAGGCGCTGTCCCGCTACGACGCCGAACGGCGCGAGGAGGCCAACAGGCTCACCGCACTGGGCCGCCGTATCGGCCGTGCCCAGGTCGAGGAGACCCCCGACTGGCAGACGACGGGGCCCGCCGGGAGGGCCGCCTGGACCCGCGCCACCCTCTCGGGCACGGCCCACTACCTGTACCGGGACCCCGGCGACGACACGACGTGAACAGCGGCCGGAGCCGGGCCGCCGCCCGTCAGGCGGCGGCCGCCAGCGCCCCGGCCCACCGCTGCGGTTCCGGGGTCGGCAGGGGCTGGGCGGGGCGCACCAGGCCCGTCTCGTAGGCGAAGGTCACCGCCTGCACCCGGGCTCGGGCGCCGATCTTGGTGAGGATGTGGCTGACGTGGGACTTGACGGTCGTCGGGGCGATCGACAGCCGCTCGGCGATCTCCGCGTTGGAGCAGCCGCGGGCGACCGCGGTGAGCACGGCGCGTTCGCGTCCGGTGAGGCTGTCGAGCCGGTGTGCCCGGTCGGGAGCGGCGACCTCCACCGGGCGTTCCCTGCGGACGGCGTCGATGAGTTCGCGGGTCAGACCGGGTGAGACGACGGCGTCGCCGACGGCGACGGCGTGCACGGCGGCGGCCAGTTGCTCGGGTGTGACGTCCGGGAGCACGAATCCGCCGGCCCCGGCGCGCAGCGCGGCGTACATGGGCGCGTCGTCCCCGGAGGGGCTCAGCAGGAGGACGCGGGAGAACCGGGCGACGCGGCGCACCGTCTCCACGCCGCTCGGGCCGAGACCGCCGCCGTCCATCACGACGACGTCCGGGTGGAGCCGCTCGCTCGTCCGGATCGCCTCGGCCGCGCCGGCCGCCTCCCCGATCACGGTGAGAGCGGGCTGGGCCGCCAGGAGCAGACGCAGACCGAGCCGCTGCAAGGACTGTCCGTGCACCACGAGAACGGTGGTCATGTCCTTCCTCCTGCCTTCTCTCTGAGGGCGACGCTCTGTACCGCTTCTAAACGAAACGGTTTCGTTCACCTCGTTGAGTTGAGGCTACCCCCGGTATCTATCGAAACGGCGTCGTTTTCTTAGTGGTCTGCGTCACAGCTGGCCGATAGGCGTCCCTGTAGACCAACAGGACCGCACAAATTCAGACGAGATCATTGCTTCGGTTCTGTTCGGGTTCTAGTGTTCCTCTGGCTCTGACGCACCCTCAGTTCGCGCACGTCACCGTCGTACCGAGGAAGGCCACCGTCATGCCGCACCCCCACCCGACCCCCGCCGGCCGTCCGGCAGTCAGCCGCCGCCGTCTTCTGGAGGGCGGAGCCGCCGTGTTCGGCGCGCTCGCCCTGTCCGCGTCGCCCGTCGGGGCGTACGCGGCCGGACGGGCCGCGGAGGCCGAGGGAACCCCGGAGTGGAACGGTCACATCACCGTCTTCCGGCTGGGTTCCGAGCCACCGCACTCCACCCTGATGCCGTACGCGACCCTCGGCCAGGCCCTCGCCGCCGACCGCACCCGCTCGCCGTACCGGCAGAGCCTGGACGGCAGATGGAAGTTCGCCTACGCCGACCGCCCCGACGACCGGGACGTCGACTTCCACCGCACCGATCTGGACGACTCCGGCTGGGAGACCATCCCCGTCCCCTCCGCGTGGCAGCTGCACGGCTACGACGCCCCGATCTACATCAACATCACCTACCCCTGGTGGGGCCCCAACGGCAGGGGCGAGGAGGCGCAGCCGCCGGCCGCCCCCACCCGCCACAACCCCGTCGGCCAGTACCGGCGCACCTTCACGCTCCCGCGCGACTGGGACGGACGCCGGACGTTCCTGCACTTCGAGGGGGTCAAGTCCGCCCACTACGTGTGGATCAACGGTGAGCTGGTCGGCTACCACGAGGACTCCTACGACCCCGCCGAGTACGACATCACCCGCCACCTGAAGCCGGGCACCAACCAGATCGCCGTCGAGGTCTACCGCTACTCCGACGGCGACTGGCTGGAGGACCAGGACATGATCCGGCTGAGCGGCATCTTCCGCTCGGTGTACCTCTACTCCACCCCGGCCGTGCACCTGCGCGACTTCAAGCTGGACACCCCGCTGAGCGACGACTACAGGTCCGCCTCTCTGTCGGTCACCGCGAGCGTCCGCGACTACGGCGGCGGGGGCGCCGGACGCTACTCCGTCGAGACCCAGCTCTACGACGCCGGCGGGCACCCGGTGTGGCCCCGGCCGCTCCAGCAGGCCGTCGCGCTCGACGCCGGCGAGGAGACGACCGTACAGGCGGCGAAGGCGGTGCCCGCGCCGCGGCTGTGGTCGGCCGAGCACCCGTATCTCTACACCGCCGTGCTCCGGCTGCGCGATCCGTCCGGCAAGGTGGTCGAGACGCTCTCCCACCGGGTCGGTCTGCGCGAGTTCGCGCTCAAGGACGGCCTGATGCGCATCAACGGCAGGCCGGTCTCCTTCCGGGGCACCAACCGGCACGAGATGCACCCGGTCCGCGGCTCGGCCCTCACCCGGGCGGACATGGTCGAGGACATCGGGATCATCAAGCGGCTGAACATCAACACCGTCCGCACCTCGCACTACCCCAACAACCCGCTGTGGCTCGAACTCGCCGACGAGTACGGCCTGTATCTGGTCGACGAGACCAACCTGGAGACCCACGGCATCCGCGGCGAGTACCCCGGCAACCACGCCGACTGGACCGTGGCCTGCGTGGACCGCGCCCGGAACATGGTGCACCGCGACAAGAACCACGCCTCGGTGGTCATCTGGTCGCTCGGCAACGAGGCGGGCGGCGGCAGCACCTTCAACGCCATGTACGACTGGATCCGCTCCTACGACCCCACCCGCGTCATCCAGTACGAGGGCGACGACCGGCCGGGGATCAGCGACATCCGCTCCGAGATGTACGACAGCCCGCAGCGGGTCGAGGCGAGAGCCAAGGACACCGGCGACACCCGGCCGTACGTGATGATCGAGTACTCCCACGGCATGGGGAACTCCAACGGCAACTTCAAGAAGTACTGGGACCTCGTCCGCCGCTACCCCGTGCTCCAGGGCGGCTGGATCTGGGACTTCGTCGACCAGGCGCTGAAGTGGCCCACGCCGACGCGCAAACTGCTCACCGAGTCCGGGCCCGCCGCGCTGCGCGGCGAGATCATGGCTCCCGCCGGCACCTTCACCCGGGACGAGGGGGTCTCCGGCGGCACGGTCTTCGCCCGTGACACGAGCCTGGACCTCACCGGCTCCCTCACGCTGGAGGCCTGGGTCACCCCGCACTACTTCGGGTACCACCAGCCCATCCTCGCCAAGGGCGACA
Organism: Streptomyces lincolnensis; assembly: GCF_001685355.1. Taxonomy (GTDB): domain Bacteria; phylum Actinomycetota; class Actinomycetes; order Streptomycetales; family Streptomycetaceae; genus Streptomyces; species Streptomyces lincolnensis. The sequence continues at coordinate 8,214,611 of NZ_CP016438.1, forward strand.
CCCAGTACGCGCTGAAGCAGTCGGACCGGAACCTGGAGTTCTTCATCCACGGCGGCGGCCAGTGGATCACCGCCACCTGGGCGCTGCCGGACGACTGGACCGGCCGCGAGCACCACATCGCGGGCGTCTTCGACGCCGAGGCCGGCACGCTGACGCTCTACGTCGACGGCGTCGCGCGGGCCACCCGCACCACCACCCGGCGGCCCGCGAACAACACCGCCTCCCTGTCCCTGGCCACCGACGTCGACAACCCCACCCGCGAGTTCAGCGGCACCGTCCGACGGGCCCGCGTGTACGCCCGTGCCCTCGGCGCCGCCGAACTGGCCTCCGAGGGCCGGGGACCCGGCGACGAGGGCGTGCGCTTCTGGTTCGACGCCGCCACCGCCCGCCTCGACGAGAAGCGGTCCCGCGACAAGACGTTCTACGCGTACGGCGGTGACTGGGGCGACAACCCCAACGACGGGGCGTTCGCCGGGGACGGCATCATCACCGCCGACCGCGGCGGCACCGGCAAGTCCGTCGAGGTCAAGCAGATCTACCAGGCGATCAACACCGCGCCCACCTCCGGGGCCACCGTCACCTCGGGCCGGGTCACCCTCACCAACGAGTACCTGTTCACCAACGTCCGCGAGTTCGACGGCCGTTGGTCCCTCGTCGCCGACGGCAAGGTCGTCCAGCGCGGCCGACTCACCCGGGACCAGCTGGACGTACCGCCACTGACCAGCAAGGACATCACGGTCCCGGTGAAGGTCCCGGCGAACCCGGCGCCCGGCACCGAGTACTTCCTGCACCTGTCCTTCACCACCAAGGACGCCACGAAGTGGGCCGGGGCCGGCTTCGAGGTGGCCAAGCAGCAACTCCCCGTCGCCGCGGCCGTCCCGGCCGTCACCCCCGTCCCCCTGGACCGGGTGCCGACGCTGCGTCACGACGACGGCGAGAAGACCGTCACCGTCCGCGGCCGCGGTTTCTCCGTCACCGTCGACAAGGGCACCGGCACCATCACGTCGTACGAGGCCAAGGGCGTCCGCCTGATCACCTCGGGCCCCGTGCCGAACTTCTGGCGGGCGCCCACCGACAACGACCGGGGCAACGGCCACCACACCCGCAACCAGACCTGGCGCGACGCCGGAGACCGGCGCGAGGTCACCGGCGTGAGCGTGCGGGCCCTGGGGGACAAGGCCGTCGAGATCAAGGTCGCCGGCACCCTGCCCACCACCGTCGAGTCGACGTACACCACCACCTACACGGTCTTCGGCAACGGCGAGATCAAGGTCGACAACACCCTGCACCCGGGGGCGGCTTCACTGCCGTACATCCCCGAGGTGGGCACGGTGCTGCTGCTGCCCGGCCGCCTCGACCGCCTGCACTACTACGGCCGTGGTCCCGACGAGAACATGTGGGACCGCAACAACGGCACCGACGTGGGCCTGTACTCCGGCACCGTCTCCGGGCAGTGGACCTCCTATCTGCGACCGCAGGAGAACGGCAACAAGACCGATGTCCGCTGGGCCGCGCTCACCGGCCGTGACGGCGTCGGACTGCTGGTCAGCGGGGAGCCCCTCCTGGAGGTCAACGCCTCGCACCTCACCCCGGAGGACCTCTCGGTCGGGGCCCGCCACGACTACCAGCTCACCCCCCGGGACGAGATCGTCCTGCGCCTCAACCACCGGCAGATGGGCGTCGGCGGCGACAACAGCTGGGGCGCGCACACCCACGACGAGTACAAGCTCCTCGCCAACCGCGACTACGCGTACACCTACCGGCTGCGTCCGCTGACGGACGTCGACGCGGCGATGACGGCCGCACGCCGGCCGACCGCGACGCAGTGACCCGCCGGGCCGGGGCGCCGTCGACACGGCGTCCCGGCCTCGGCCCCGGCTCCGGCTGCGGCTCCGGGAAACTCAGCCGCCGAGCGGGACCCCTGTCGCCAGGGCCGCCGTCACCGGATGCGACGGCGAGGCGAACAGCCGTGCCGTGGGCCCCGATTCGACGACCCGGCCCTCGGAGAGGACGACGAGGGTGTCCGTGCGGTCGGCGACCATACGCAGGTCGTGGCTGACCAGGACGAGCGCCAGACCCCGCTGCTCGCGCAGCCGGGCCAGCAGGTCCATCACGGCGACGGCGGTGTCCGCGTCAAGCGCGGAGGTGATCTCGTCGCAGATCAGCACGTCCGGATCGGCCGCCAACGCGCGGGCGATCGCGGCGCGTTGCCGCTGTCCGCCGGAGAGCTCGTGCGGCCGGCGGTCCGCGAAGGCCGCCGGCAGGCCCACGCTCTGGAGGAGCTCCAGGACCCCTTCCGACGCCCGCGCCCGGTCCGTACGGCCGTGCAGGAGCAGGGGGCGGCGCAGCGTGGCCCCGATCGTGCGGCTCGGGTTGAGGGTGCCGAGCGGGTCCTGCGGGACCAGTTGGAGGCGTCGGCGCTGGTCCCGGGAGCGGCCTTGCGCGGCGGGGGAGAGGCGGGTGCCGTCCAGGGTCACCGTGCCCGCCGTCGGCCGGTGCAGTCCGACGAGGGTCCGCAGCAGCGTGGTCTTGCCCGAGCCGGAGACGCCGACCACGCCCACACTGCCTCCGGCGGCGACATCGAGGCCGACGCCGTGCAGGACCGGGGTGCGGTGACCGCGGTGGGTGTGGGCGGCGTGCAGGCCGGAGGCGGCTAGGACGGTCGGACCCTCCGAGGGAGCGGGGACCGCGGCGGTACGGGGTGCGGGCACCGGGCGCGCGCCGCCCAGGTCCACCACCTCGTCGGCGAGCCGGGCCACCAGATCGGGATCGTGGCAGGCCAGGGCCACGGCGATCCGGTGGGTCCGGGCCAGGTGCCGCAGCAGGTCGGCGATCTCGTCGCGCAGTGCGGGATCCAGCCCGGCGGTGGGTTCGTCCAGGAGCAGTACCGCGGGACGGCGGGCGAGCGCCCGGGCGAGCGCCACCCGGCGCTGCTGTCCGCCCGACAGCCCGCCGATACGGCGGTCCGCGAGGCCCGTGCCGACCGGCAGCCGTACCTCGGTCAGCAGCGCCTCGATCGCCTCCCTGCCACGGTCGACGGCGACTTCGGCGAGCAGCCGGCGGACCTTCATGCGCGGGTTGAGACCGGATCCCGGGTCCTGGCCGACGTAGGCGAGCCGGTGCCGGCGCAGGGCGCGCAGGTCCGCCGGGGGCAGGGTGAGCGGATCCCCGCCCAGGACGGCGAGCGTTCCGGCGGTGCGGCGGGCGCCGGGTGGCAGCGCGCCCGCGACGGCCCGCAGCAGGGTCGTCTTGCCGCAGCCGGAGGGGCCGGTGACGGCGGTGATACGGCCGGGGCGCAGCTCCAGGCGGGCGCCGTCCAGCAGCAGGCGGCCGTCCGGGGCGGCCACGGTCAGGTCCGCGACCTCGACCGCCACGTCCCCTTCGGACTCCTGTCCCTCGGGACGCCGGGTGGGCATGTGGTTCACAGCGCGGGCACCGCCTTCCGGCCGGTCGCGGGGACGAGGGCGGCGGCCGCCAGATTGACGCTCATGGCGAGCAGCCCGATGCCGATGCCGGGCGCGAGCACCGCCCAGGGGTTGAGGAGGATGCCGCCGGAGTTCTCGCGGATCATCAACGCCCAGTCGGCGGTGGGAGGTTGGGGGCCCACCTGGAGGAATCCGGCGGTGGCGACCAGGTACACGGCGGCGACGAAACGCAGCCCGAACAACGCCAGCAGGGTGGCCCGCAGGTTCGGCAGCACCTCCCGCACGACCAGGTACCACAGCCGCTCCCCGCCGACGGCCGCCGCCTCCACGTACCCGGTCGCGGCCACCGGCGCGGCCGCTCCCGCGACCAGCCGGACCGCGTACGGCACCCCCAGCACGACCGACACGGTGACGACGGCGAGCCGTCCGCCGTCGGGCCAGGACAGGGTGACCAGGAGGATGCCCAGGACGGCGGGCAGCAGCATCAGTACGTCGGCGGCGCGTTCCACGAGCCGGCCGACGGCCGGGCGCAGCGCGCCGACCGTGCCCAGCACGGCCGCGAGGACCGTGACCAGGACGGCCACGAGCAGGGAGGTGACGACGAGTTCGCGTCCCCCGGCGAGCATCCGGCTGAGCACGTCCCGGCCCAACTGGTCGCCGCCCAAGGGTGCTTGACCGCCGGGCTCCGCGTAGGGCGCGGCGACCGGCGCGTCGATGGCGTGCGGGGCGAGCCAGGGCCCGATCAGCGCGAGCGTGACGAGCAGCAGCGCGGGGAGCACGCGCAGGACGGTGCCGCGCAGCGCGGGCCGTACGGCGGGCCGGGGTTTCACCAGGGTGCTCATGTGCGGCCTCCCGAGGCCCAGGTGCGTACCAGGTCGGCGAGCAGGAGCACACCGGTGATGACGACTCCCGTCACGGCGACCACCCCGGCGATCACCGGGCTGTCCCGGTCGGTGACGGCGCCGGCCAGCACGGAGCCGATGCCGGGGTAGTTGAAGACGGTCTCCACGACGACGGCCCCGCCCAGGAGCATGCCGGTCGACGTGGCGAGGCCCGCCGCGATGGTGGGCAGCGCGCCGGGCAGCAGGTGGTGGGTGAAGATCCGGTGCCGGGGGAGCCCGTCGAGGACCGCTGTCTCGATGTGGGGGGCCTTGGACTCGTCGGCGAGCGCGGCCCGCACGATCCGGGTGTTCCAGCCGATCTGCGGGACGGCCAGGGCGAGGGTGGGCAGCACGAGCATCTCCCAGGAGGCGGGTGAGCCGTCGGCGTCGGTGAGCGTGACGGCGGGCAGCCAGTCCGTCCACAGGGCGAAGACCAGCACCAGGGCCACCGCGACGACGAACTCCGGCAGCGCCAGGACGGCGGTCGCGCCGCCCGACACGGCCCGGTCCACCGCCCCGCCCGGCCTGGCCGACGCCCAGCAGCCCAGCGCCAGGGACACCACCAGGGTGACCAGCAGGGCCAGGCCACCGAGCAGCAGGGTGTTGGGGAACGGGCGGGAGAGCAGGTCGGCGACCGGCTCCCCGCGCGCGGAGGTGCCGAGGTCGCCGGTGGGCAGACCGGTCATCCACTGCCCGAACCGCTCCAGGACGGGCCGGTCCAGGCCGAGCAGATGGCGGCGCGCGGCCAGGTCGGCGGCGCTCTCCCCGCGTTCGGAGGTGGCGGTCGCCGCGTCGCCGGGGAGCAGCTCGACGGCGGCGAACACGAACGCCAGCAGGACGGCCAGCAGCAGGGCCCGGCGTGCCAGTACGCCCGACACGTACCGGACGGCGCGCGACAGGGCCGGGACCGGCCGGGGACCGGTGCCCCCGGCCGGCCCGCCCCTGTCGTACCGCGCCGTCCGTGTCAGCGGGCCAGCCATGCCGACTGGAGCTGGACACGCCCGTAGCCCGGCAGGGTGGGCAGCCCGCGCACCGCCGCCGCGGCGAGGTCGATGCCGTCCGCCATGCCCCACAGCAGGTAGCCGGACTCGTCGTGCTCGATCCGCTGGAGCTCGCGCAGCACCTTCGCGCGCTCGGCCGTGTCCTTGGTGCCCATCGCCTTGCGGTACGCCGCGTCGAACGCGGTGTTCTTCCAGCCGGCCTCGTTCTGGCCGGAGTCGGAGACCATGGTCTTGCTGGCGAAGAAGACCACGGAGTCGTTGGTGCCCCAGTAGGTGGTGTACAGATCGCCCTTGAGCCAGGTCCTGTCCCAGAACGTCGCGGACTCCTGCTTGACCACCTTCACCTTGATGCCGGCCTCGCGGACCTGGGAGGCGAAGAGCGTCGCGGACTCCGCGAGGCCGGAGATGTCCTCCGTGGTGAGCAGCTCGTACGTCCTGGACAGGTCGAAACCGGCCTCGTCCAGCAGCGACTTGGCCCTGGCCAGATCACGGGTGCGCTGGGCGATGTCCTTGGCGTAGGCGGGGTCGCCGGTGCCGAGGATGTCGTTGCCGACCGTGCCGTAGCCCGACAGCACCTGCTTGACCATGGCCTCGCGGTCCACCGCGAGCCGGAGCGCCTCGCGCACCTTCGGGTCGGCGAACGGCCCGTCGGCGGTGCGCATCACGATCGGCATCGCCATGTCGTTGGGCCGGCGCACGACCTGGACGTCCTCGCGCCGCTCGGCCGTACGGGCCGCGACCGCACCGACGTTGGAGGCCACGTCGATCTGCCCGGCGAGCAGGGCGTTCGCCATCGCCTGCGGGCTCTCGAAGATCTTCACCTCGATCGCGTCGAGGAGGACGTCACCGCCGTACCAGTCCTCGTTGCGCACCAGCCGGGCGTTGCCCGAGCGGAACCAGTCCAGCTTGAACGGGCCGGTGCCCGGCGCCTTGCCGAGGTCCTTGTCGGCCGTGTCCTTCTTCAGGACGAAGGTGGTCAGCCGGGTCAGCTGGGGCAGTTCGGCGTTCGGGTAGTCGGAGACGAGTACGACGGTGCCGGTGCCCTCGGCCTTGATGTTCCCGGGCTTGATGCCGGGCAGCCGGGAAGCGCCCGAGGGCGTGTTGCGCAGCCGCTTGAGCGACCAGACGACGTCCTCGGCGGTGACCGGTGTGCCGTCGTGGAACGTCGCTCCCTCGGCGAGGGTGAACCGCCAGGTCTTCAGGTCGTCGGAGGGTGTCCAGCTCGCCGCGAGCCGGGGCGCGGTGTTGGGCCTGGCGCCGGGAACCGTCAAGGTGTCGTGGACCAGCGAGATGATCAGGTAGTCGCTCTCGTTGGTCTGCGTGCCGTGCGGATCGCGCGTCACGGCCGAGGCGCGGCCCAGGGCGCCGACTCTGAGCGTGCCGCCCTTGCGAGGCTTCTCGTTCTTCTCCGACGGGGACTTGGACGAGGACTCGTCACCGCCGCCGCATGCCGCCAGGAGAGCGGCCGCGCCTATTCCGCCGCCGGCCCAGAGCACTTGGCGCCTGTTCACGTTCATTCGTCCTCGTTCCACGAGTGGGGCAAATTGCTTAGGTGTGCCTACCCTAAGATCTTGCTGTACACAAGGGGGATTATCGTCGGACGTCCGTGGTGTGAGACGCCGACCCGCGTGTCCGCCCCGCCCCCGGGCCCGGCTATGGTCGCGCTGGTCAACCGACCGAACCCCGCGAGAACTGACACCGATGCCGACACCGCTCACTACCCTGCTCCGTGACAGCCGCGCCCTGGCCACCCTCGCCGTACCGCTCGTCCTGACCCAGCTCGCCCAGGTCGCCCTCACCACCACGGACACGGTGATGATGGGGCTCATGGGCGCCGAGGCCCTGGCCGGCGGCGGACTGGCCATGGTGATCTTCAACCAGCTGCGCACCATGGGCGTCGGCATGGTCACCGCGGTGGGCAACCAGGTGTCCACGGCATCCGCCCACGCCGAGGACGCCGAACTCACCGAGGCCGCCCGGGAAGAGGTGCGGGACATCGTCCGCGCCGCCCTCGCGCTGGCCACGCTCTCCGGCCTCGTCGGCGCGCTCGTCATCCTGCTCGTCGGACGGGCCGTGGCCTTCCTCGGCCAGGACCCCGAGGTCGTCGACACCGCCTGGCCGCTCCTCCTCGCCCTCGCCCCCGGTCTGATCCCCTGTCTGTGGTTCCAGACGATCCGCCAGTTCACCGTCGGCATGCGTCGCCCCCAGGCGCTCCTCCAGATCACCATCGCCTCGGTCGCCGTCAACGCTGCCCTCAACTGGGGGCTCATCCACGGCAGTTGGGGCCTGCCCGAACTGGGCCTCACGGGTATCGGCGTCGCCACGTCCCTCGTGTACGGCCTGACCTGCGTCGCCCTGTACGTGTCCGCGCGCCGGGACCCGCTCCTGGCTCCCCTGATGGACATCCGTGTCTGGAAGGCCCGCCGGAGCACCCTGCGCCGGCTCACCGGCCTGGGCCTGCCGATCGCCGCCACCTACGGCTCCGAGGCCGGGTTCTTCTCCGTCGTCGCCCTCCTGATCGGCACGTTCGGCAGTGCCGCCCTGGCCGCCCACACCGCCGTCAACCAGCTCGTCTACATCGTCTTCCAGATCGCCGTCGGCCTCTCCCACGCCGCGTCCATCAACGTCAGCCGCGAACTCGCCCTCGACCGCGTCGCCGCCGCGCGGCGCATCAAGAACACCGCGCTGGCCTGCGCGGCGGCCGTGATGACGGTGGTCGGCGTCCTCTACCTCGCCGTCCCGAAGCTGGTCCTGCGCCCCTTCCTCGACCCCTCGTCACCCGCCGAGGCCGCCGCGATCGACATCGCCACGAGCCTGCTGCTGGTCGCGGCCGCCCTCCAGTTCTTCGACTGTGCCCAGAACATCGGCGTCGGTCTCCTGCGCGGCCTCGACGACACCAGGAGCGGCTTCCGCCTCACCCTCGTCGGCTACTGGCTCATCGGCCTGCCCGCCGCCTGGCTGCTGGGCCGCCCCGCCGGCCTGGACACCGTCGGAGTCTGGCTCGGCCTCCTCACCGGCCTCGCCGCCACCGCGGTGCTGCTGCTGCGCCGCTACAACCGAAGCCTCGCGCTCCGTGCGACGACGAGCGGCGAACCGGCTGCGGCGGCCTGAGGGGGCGGGGGGTTCCTCGGGGCTGACGGGGTTGTCGCCGGGGCATGAGCTGGGTCCGGGGGCTGGTCGGCGGGCGGGAGCGGTCGCCGAGGCTGGGGGTTCGCCGGGGCGTAGACGCTGCGGCGAGGTTGGTCGAGGCCGTGATCCGGGTGCGGTCGGCGTGAGGTCCGCGCGTTCACGGGCACGGCCCAGTCGTCGGCGTGCGCATGGAGATCGAGACCAGAACGGACGCCGAGACCGGGTCACCGTCCCGGCGCGGTGGGTGAGCCGGCGCCCTCACCGAACACGGCGTCCTCACCGGACCCGGCGCCTTCAAGGGACTCGGTGCCCTCACCGGACCCGGCACGGTCACGACGACCGCGCGCAGCCGCCACGCGCCCCACCACGCACGCCGCGCCCGCCGAGCCGAACCACCTCCGGTCGCCCGGAGGCCGTTTCACCGCACCCCGCCACTGCCTCGTCGCCGACCCGCCATCCCACCGCCCCGCACACCAACACCACCGCCAACACCCCGTACCCGTACGACAACGTTGCCGCCGCAGCCACCCCCGCCACCAGCAACGGCCCACCCGCGTCGCCCAGTTCGCGCCCCAGCTCGGCCGCGCCCATGGTCTGCCCGAGCCGTTCCCTCGGGGTCGAGGAGGCGAGTGCGGCGAAGCCCAACGGCGTGATCAGTCCCGTCCCGACGCCGATCAGTGCCGCGGCGAGCAGGACTCCCGTGAGGCCGGGCAGCGTCGCGCAGGCCAGTCCCGCCCCGGCCAGCGCCAGACCGATGCCGAGCCCGCCCCGGGGGCCGATCCGCCCCTCGTCCAGCGCCCGTCCGGCCCGCGGCTGTACCACCGCCGCGCAGGCCGCCAGCACCGGCACCGCGGCGCCGGTCGCCACCGGACCGAGCCCGGCCGCCGTACCGGAGACGGGCAGGAAGCCCACGCCCACCGACAGTGCCGCGGTGGCCCCCGCGAGCGCGGCCGTCGGCACCAGGAACACCGGGTCCGCGAGCCGTCGTACGAGATCCACGACGGTCTGCCGGGAACGCGGGAGCGGGGGTACGACGGGGACGGCGACCAGCGCCCACACGGCCACGAGCGCGCCCAGCCCGGCCAGGACGACGAACAGCAGCCGCAGCCCGCCCGCCCAGACCAGCACCCCGCCGAGCAATGGCCCCAGCGTGTAGCCGACCGACTTGTGGAAGCCGTAACTCCCGAAGGCGCGGCCCTGCTCGGCCGCCGGGTTGAGCCGGGCCACCAGCGCGGACGCGGCGGGGGAGAAGGCCGAGGCGCTCGCCCTCTGTCCGAGCCGCGCGGCCCAGAGCCAACGGGTCGAGTCCGCGACGGCGTACAGCGCGGAGGCCACGGCGAAGGCGATCAGGCCGCCCAGCAGTACGGGCCGCGCCCCGATCCGGTCGGCGAGGGTGCCGAACACCGGCTTCAGCAGCACCTCGGCGCCGTCGTAGAGGGCCAGCAGTCCGCCGAGGACGAGCAGCGAGGTGACCGCGTCCTCGGTGTCCCCGCCGAGGTTCGCGGCGATGCCGTGCGCCCCGAAAGCGGTGGTGAACCCGGCCGCGTACAGCGGCCACAAATGACGTCGGGAGACGTCACCCGGCGGGGTCGTTGAGGCCGAGGCGCAGGTGCTCCACGTGGTAGACGGCCTGGTCGAGGAGTTCGGCGACATGGTCGTCGTGCAGCGTGTACACGACCGACCGGCCGCGTCGCTCGCCCACCACGAGGCCCAGGTTGCGCAGCAGCCGCAGCTGGTGCGAGCACGCCGACTGCTCCATGCCCACCTCCGCGGCCAACTCCGTGGCGGGCAGCGGTCCTTCACGCAGCCGCGCCAGGATCAGCAGCCGGGAGGGGGTGGACAGGGCCTGGAGGGTCGTCGCGACCTTGGCGACATTGTCCGCGTCCAGACGTACGCGCTCCGTGGCTGTCTGCGCTGCGGCGGCTCCATGACCCATGGCGGGTATCTTACTCATCACACATGAACAGATGAATGAGTCTTCATGCGTTCCTGTATGGTGGTGCGGGTGTCCACGACTCTCACCTCCACCGCCGTGCCCACGTCCGCCCGACCCGCGCCCCGCCGCCGCACCCGTGTCCTCGCCCTGCCCGAGGCCCGCTGGGCCCTGGCGGCGACCGTCGCCTTCCTGCTGGGCCTGGCCTTCGACCTGGGCGGCACGCCCGCCTGGCTGTACGGGCCCCTGTACGCGGTCGCCTATGCCACCGGCGGCTGGGAACCGGCCCTCGAAGGACTGCGCGCGCTGCGCGAGAAGACCCTGGACGTCGACCTGCTGATGATCGTCGCGGCCCTCGGCGCCGCCTCGATCGGCCAGGTCCGCGACGGCGCCCTGCTGATCGTCATCTTCGCCACCTCCGGCGCCCTGGAGGCCCTGGCCACCGCCCGCACCGCCGACTCGGTGCGCGGACTGCTCGACCTCGCGCCGACCACCGCGACCCGGCTCACCGACGACGGCCGGGAGGAGACGGTCGCCACCGCCGACCTCGCCGTCGGCGACCTCGTCCTGGTCCGCCCCGGCGAGCGCATCGGCGCCGACGGACAGGTCCTGGACGGGATGAGCGAGGCCGACCAGGCCACCATCACCGGCGAACCCCTCCCGGTCGCCAAGGGCCCCGGCGACGAGGTCTTCGCGGGCACCCTCAACGGCACCGGCGCCCTGCGCGTCCGCGTCGAGCGCGACCCGGCGGACTCGGTGATCGCCCGGATCGTGACCCTGGTCGAGGAGGCCTCCCGCACCAAGGCGCCCACCCAGCTGTTCATCGAGAAGATCGAACAGCGGTACGCGGTCGGCATGGTCGCCGCCACCGTCGCCGTCTTCGCGATCCCGCTCGCCTTCGGCGCCGACCTCACGGCCGCGCTGCTGCGCGCGATGACCTTCATGATCGTCGCCTCGCCGTGCGCGGTCGTCCTCGCCACCATGCCGCCACTGCTGTCCGCCATCGCCAACGCCGGCCGGCACGGCGTCCTGGTCAAGTCGGCCGTCGCGATGGAACGCCTCGGCGAGATCGACGCCACCGCCCTCGACAAGACCGGCACCCTCACCGAGGGCGCCCCCGAGGTGACGGCCGTGACCCCGCGGCCCGGCTCCGGCCTCGACGAGAACGCCCTGCTGGCCCTGGCCGCCGCGGCCGAACACCCCAGCGAGCACCCCCTGGCCCGCGCCGTCGTGACCGCCGCCCGGGCCCGCGGACTGCGGATCGCGCCCGCCGAGGACTTCACCGCGGCACCCGGCCGCGGGGTCACCGCGGTCGTCGAGGGCCGGACCATCACCGTCGGCCGCGCGGACGACGCCGACAGCGACGCCACCGTCGTCCTCGTCACCCGCGACAACGCCCCCGTCGGCACCCTCACCCTCACCGACCGCCTGCGCCCCGACGCCGCCGCGACCACCGCCGCCCTCACCGCGCTGACCGGCACCGCCCCCGTCCTGCTCACCGGCGACAACCCCCGGGCCGCCGCCCGCGTCGCCGACGCCACAGGCCTCACCGACGTCCGCGCCGAACTGCTGCCCGAGGACAAGGTCGCCGCCGTACGCGACCTCCACGCCGCCGGCCGCAAGGTGCTCTTCGTCGGCGACGGCGTCAACGACGCGCCCGCCCTGGCCGCCGCCCACTCCGGCATCGCCATGGGCCGGGCGGGCTCCGACCTCGCGCTGGAGACCGCGGACGCCGTCGTCGTACGCGACGAACTCGTCACCGTCCCGGCCGTCGTGCGGCTCTCCCGCGCCGCCCGTCGCCTGGTCGTGCAGAATCTGGTGATCGCGGGCACCTTCATCACCGGGCTCGTCCTGTGGGACCTGATCGGACACCTGCCGCTGCCGCTCGGCGTCGCCGGGCACGAGGGCTCGACGGTCCTGGTCGGCCTGAACGGACTGCGGCTGCTGAGGGAGTCGGCATGGCGATCCGGCACGGCCCAGGACACGTGAGGTCGATGTCGGATTCTCGCCAGCCTCCGGCCCGGCCGTGGCCGATCCTTGAGGCATGCAGAGGGGAATGCACACCGACACCGAGCGCTGCGTGCGCGCCGTCCGGTCCAAGGACGCGCGGTTCGACGGCTGGTTCTTCACGGCCGTCCTGACCACCCGCATCTACTGCCGGCCCAGCTGCCCGGTGGTGCCGCCCAAACCCGAGAACATGACCTTCCTGCCGAGCGCGGCGGCCTGTCAGCAGGCCGGCTTCCGGGCCTGCAAGCGCTGCCGCCCCGACACCAGCCCCGGCTCCCCGGAGTGGAACCAGCGCGCCGACCTCGTCGCCCGCGCCATGCGGCTCGTCACCGACGGTGTCGTGGACCGCGAGGGCGTCCCCGGCCTCGCCGCCCGGCTCGGCTACAGCACCCGGCAGATCGAACGCCAGCTGCTCGCCGAGCTGGGCGCGGGCCCGCTCGCCCTCGCCCGCGCCCAGCGCGCCCAGACCGCGCGCCTCCTCATCGAGACCACCCCGCTGCCGATGGCGGAGATCGCCTTCGCCGCCGGGTTCTCCTCCATCCGTACCTTCAACGACACCGTGCGCGAGGTCTTCGCGCTGTCCCCGAGCGAGCTGCGGGCCCGGCTGCCGAAGCGGGACGCCCAGGCACCGGCCACCTCCGGCGCCCTCACCCTGCGCCTGCCGTTCCGCGCCCCCCTCAACCCCGACAACCTCTTCGGCCACCTCGCGGCGACCGCCGTCCCCGGGGTCGAGGAATGGCGGGACGGCGCCTACCGCCGGACCCTGCGCCTGCCGTACGGCCACGGCATCGTGGCCCTCACCCCGAAGCCCGACCACATCGCCTGCCGCCTCACCCTCAGCGACCTGCGCGACCTCACGGTCGCCAGTAGCCGCTGCCGGCGCATGCTCGACCTGGACGCCGACCCGGTCGCCGTGGACGACCAGCTGCGCACGGATCCGCTGCTCGCCCCCCTGGTCGACAAGGCCCCCGGCCGACGCGTCCCCCGCACGGTCGACGAGGCGGAGTTCGCCGTCCGCGCGGTCCTCGGCCAGCAGGTCTCCACCGCCGCGGCCCGCACCCACGCCGCCCGCCTGGTCACGGCGTACGGCGATCCGGTCGAGGACCCCGAAGGCGGCCTCACCCACCTCTTCCCGACCCCCGAGCGCCTCGCCGACCTGGACCCCGAGTCGCTGGCGATGCCCCGCACCCGCCGCACCACCTTCACCACCCTGGTCACCCAACTCGCAGACGGATCACTCCAGTTGGGCGTGGAGAGCGACTGGTCCGAGACCCGCGCCCGGCTCCTGGCCCTCCCCGGCTTCGGCCCCTGGACCGTCGACGTCATCGCCATGCGCGCCCTCGGCGACCCCGACGCCTTCCTCCCCACCGACCTCGGCATCCGCCGCGCCGCCCAGGAACTGGGCCTGCCCGCCACCCCGGCGGCCCTCACGGCCCGCGCGGCGGCCTGGCGGCCCTGGCGGGCGTACGCGGTCCAGTACCTGTGGGCGACGGACAGCCACCCCATCAACTTTCTTCCCGTGTAAGGACGTACGCGATGCATGCCATGAAGCACCACACCGTGATCGACAGCCCGTACGGCCCCCTCACCCTCGTCGCCGACGACGGTGTCCTGTGCGGCCTCTACATGACCGAGCAGCGGCACCGCCCGGCCGATGAGACCTTCGGCCCCCGCGACGACCTCCCGGCCTTCGCGGAGGCGACCGACCAGCTGAAGGCCTACTTCGCGGGCGAGTTGAAGGACTTCACCCTCGAACTCCGCCTGCACGGCACCCCGTTCCAGCGCACCGTCTGGGACCGGCTGCGCAGCATCCCCTACGGCGAGACCCACTCCTACGGCCAACTCGCCGGCTCCCTCGGCAATCCCGCCGCCTCCCGAGCCGTCGGCCTCGCCAACGGCAAGAACCCGGTCGGCATCATCGTCCCCTGCCACCGCGTCGTCGGCGCCGACGGCAGCCTCACGGGGTACGGCGGCGGCCTGGACCGCAAGCGCCGCCTGCTGGACTTCGAACGGGGGACGGCGCTGTTCTAGGCGCCCGCTCTACTGGATGCCCGTCTCCCCGAGCCGCCGCAGCAGCTCGGGCAGGGCCGTGCCGATCGGTTCCCGGATCACTTCGTCGGCCCGTTCGTCGTACGGCGTCGGCTCGGCGTTGACGATGATCAGCCGGGCTCCGTGGTCGGCGGCGACGCCCGCGAGCCCGGCGGCGGGCTGGACCTGGAGGCTGCTGCCGACGGCGACGAACACCTGGCACGCCTTGCTGATCGCGAGCGCGTCGCCCAGCACCACCGGGTCGAGGCGCTCACCGAACATCACCGTCGCCGACTTGAGGATCCCGCCGCACTCCAGACACGCCGGATCCTCCTCCCCGGCCTCGACCCGGGCCAGTGCGTCCGCCATCGGCCCGCGGACGTGACACCTGGTGCACACGAACTGCCGTGCGGTGCCGTGCAGTTCGAGCACCTTGCGGGCGGGCATACCGGCCAGCTGGTGCAGCCCGTCCACGTTCTGCGTGATCACCCGCACCGGCACCCCGGCCCGCTCCAGCTCCGCCACGGCGAGGTGCGCCGCGTTCGGCTCGGCCTTCAGCGTCCGGTTCTTCCGCCGCATCTGCCACGAGCGCCGCCTGATCTCCGGATCGCCCATGTAGTACTCGTACGTCACGAGCTTCTCGGCCTCGGGATCCTTCCGCCACAGCCCGTTCGGACCGCGGTAGTCGGGGATCCCGGAGTCGGTGGAGATACCGGCCCCGCTGAGGAGGGCGACGAGGGGCTTGGTCATGGGGCGAGGGTAGGTCGCCCGGACGGGGCGGGGCGACCGCATATCGGGATACGGGGGAGCGGCGACCGCCTGTCGGAGTCGGGCGTCGCCTGTCAGCGCCGGCCCTGCCTCAGGCCACCCGGTGGCCGTTCTCCAGCTCCGCCGTGCCCGAGCCCTCGGTCAGGACGTCCAGGGCGGCGAGGACGCGGCGGCCCAGCGAGCCCGGCAGGTACTCGGGGAGCTCCTCGCGGGGGACCAGGCGCCAGGAGAGCAGCTCCTCCTCCTGGAGGCGGATCGCCTTGAGGGCGTCCTCGGGCAGGACGCCACCGTCGTAGAGGTAGGCCACCACCGGCGGGCGGCCGGCTCCGTGCACCCAGTCCACCGCGAGGAGGCGGCCGAGTTCACGGTCGAGGCCGATCTCCTCCGCGGTCTCACGGCGGGCGCCCTGACGTGGGGTCTCGCCGTCGTCGGACTCGATCGTGCCGCCCGGGAGCGCCCAGCCCTCACGGTAGTTGGGCTCGACGAGCAGCACCCGGCCCGACGCGTCGCGGAAGAGGGCGGCGGCGCCGGCGAGGACGCGGGGGAGACCGGCGATGTACGTGGCGAAGTCCTGGGTGGTGGTCATCCTGGAAGGGTATCCAGCGCCCGGCCCTCGACCGTGTGCGCCGGTTCTCCACCATGTGCGCCGGTCCTCCATCGAGTGCGCCGGCGCGTCCCTACCCCTCCGTCCCCACCAACCGCACCGTCCGCTCCGCCAGTTCGCTGATCCGCACCCCGTCGAAGCCGAACACCGCGCTGTGCACGGTGTCCTCCAGCGGGTCCTTCCACTGCGCCGGGATGGCGTCCGCGCCGGTGAGCACGCCGGCCACCGAGCCCGCGGTGGCGCCGTTGGAGTCGGTGTCCAGGCCGCCGCGGATGGTGAGCGTGATGGTGCGGGTGAAGTCGCCGTCGCCGTACAGGAGCCCGGCGGTGAGCACGGCGGCGTTGGGGACGGCGTGGATCCAGCCGAGCCCGGCGGTCTCCTGAGCCACCGTGGTCAGCGTGTCCTCCCAGGTCATCCGGGCGTCGTGGAGGGACACGACCCGCCGCACGGTCCGCGCGAGGCGGCTGCTCCCGGGGACGACGGCCAGGGCCTGGTCCATGGCCTGCCGGACCGTGCCGGCCGTGAACGCGGCCGAGACCAGTGCCGCCGCCCACATCGCGCCGTAGACGCCGTTGCCGGTGTGCGACAGCACCGCGTCCCGGCGGGCGAGCGAGGCGGCGCGGCGCGGGGCGCCGGGGCAGGTCCAGCCGTAGATGTCGGCACGGATCAGGGCGCCGATCCACTCCTGGTACGGGTTGTCGTAGGTGGCGGTCAGGGGCGGTTTCAGCCCGTTGGCCAGGTTGCGGTACGCGGCCCGCTCGGCGGTGAAGGTCTGGAGGTACGGCAGCCTCAGCAGCCACAGGTCGCCGACCTGCTCGGTGCTGAAGCCGAAGCCGTGGGTCTCCAGGAGGTCGAGGCCGAGGATGGCGTAGTCGACGTCGTCGTCGCGGCAGCTGCCGTGGATGCGGCCGCGCACGCACTGGCGCCACTCGGGGCGCAGCTCGACGCCGTCGCTCTCGCCGACGGGCTCGGGCAGGTAGTCGGTCAGCGGCAGGGCGGCGGCCCGCCGCAGATAGCGGTCGATCCGGTCCCGCGTCCACAGGTCGCCCTGCTCGACCGGCTTGCCGAGCATGTTGCCCGCGATCCGGCCCAGCCAGCCCCCGAGGACGCGGTCGGCGAGCTCTGGCTCGGTGCCCACAGGGGTCATGCTTCCGGTCTACCCGATTCCGGAGCCGTCCGCCCGGGGTTCGGGCCGCCGCGCACCGGGGGCTTGCGGGGCCGTCCCACGGTCCGGGCGGGGCATGACGGCGGGGGTGTCCTGCGGTTAAGGTCGCAGCGGCGCGACTGGCCCCATGTTCGTGGGGCCCGGAGAGCAAGGGGACAACTGGTGACACAGCGGGTGCTCATCGCCGCGGACAAGTTCAAGGGCTCGCTGACGGCCGTGGAGGTCGCCGAGCGGGTGACGGCGGGGCTGCGCCGGGTCGTACCGGGCCTGGAGGTCGAGGCGCTGCCGGTGGCCGACGGCGGCGACGGGACGGTGGCCGCGGCGGTGGCCGCGGGCTTCGAGCGCCACGAGGTGCGGGTCGCAGGGCCCCTCGGCCACGAGGTGACGGCCGCGTTCGCGCTGCGCGGCGACACCGCGGTCGTGGAGATGGCGGAGGCGAGCGGCCTCCAGCGGCTGCCCGCCGGCGTCTTCGCACCCCTTGCGGCCTCCACGTACGGCTCCGGCGAACTGCTGCGCGCCGCCCTGGACGCGGGCGCGCGGACCCTCGTGTTCGGCGTCGGCGGCAGTGCCACCACCGACGGCGGCGCCGGCATGCTGTCCGCGCTGGGCGCGCGGTTCCTGGACGCGGAGGGCGAGCCGGTGGCCCCGGGCGGCGGGGGCCTCGCCGACCTGGCCTCGGCCGACCTGTCCGGCCTCGACCCGCGGCTGGCGTCCGTCGCGTTCGTCCTCGCCAGTGACGTCGACAACCCGCTGACCGGACCGAAGGGCGCCCCGGCGGTCTACGGCCCGCAGAAGGGCGCCTCCCCGGACGACGTGGAGACGCTGGACTCCGCCCTGGCCCACTACGCCGAGGTGCTGGAGAAGACGATCGGCGCGAAGGCCGCGGAACACGCCGCCGCCCCGGGCGCGGGGGCCGCCGGCGGCATCGGCTACGGCGCCCTGCTCGTCGGCGCCCGGTTCCGGCCCGGTATCGAGGTCATGCTCGACGTCCTGGGCTTCGCGGCCGCGCTGGAGAAGACCACGCTGGTGATCACCGGCGAGGGCTCCCTGGACGAGCAGACCCTGCACGGCAAGGCCCCGGCGGGCGTCGCCGCGGCGGCCCGCGCCGCCGGCAAGGAGGTCGTCGCCGTCTGCGGCCGCCTCGCCCTCCCCCCGGAGGCCCTCGGCCGCGCCGGCATCCGCCGCGTCTACCCCCTCACCGACGCCGAGCCCGACGTGGCGAAGTGCATCGCCGACGCGGGCCCCATCCTGGAACGCGTCGCCGAACAGATCGCCCGCGACTTCCTGACCTGACGCCGACCGGGCGGGCCTCCGGTGGGACCAGCGCCGGGCGCCCCGGGCCTCGGACGCCGGCGCCGGGCGGCTCCGCGGCCGTAGCCTCCGGACGTCCCGAGCCTCTGGCGTCCCCGGGCGCTTCCTGGCTCGCGGATCCTTCGGACGGTCCCGAGCCCCGGCCGCCGTCGTCTTCGGGTGCCCTGGGCCTGTGGCCTTTGTTGCTTTCGGGCGTCCCGAGCCTTTGGGGTTCCTGGGCGTTCCCGGCCCGGGCTCTTTCGGGTGGTCCCGGGCCCCGGTCGTCGTTGTCTTCGGGTGTCCTGGGCCTGTGGCCTTTGTTGCTTTCGGGCGTCCCGAGCCTTTGGGGTTCCTGGGCGTTCCCGGCCCGGGCTCTTTCGGGTGGTCCCGGGCCCCGGCCGTCGCCTTCGGGTGCCCTGGGCCTGTGGCCTTTGTTGCTTTCGGGCGTCCCGAGCCTTTGGGGTTCCTGGGCGTTCCCGGCCCGGGCTCTTTCGGGTGGTCCCGGGCCCCGGCCGTCGTCGCCTTCGGGTGCCCTGGATCTCCGGCCCTTGTCGCCTCCGGACGCCCCAGGCCGTCTGGGCTCCCAGGGCCCGGCCCCTTCGGGTGCCCTGCACTCCCCGCGTCCATCGCCCCCAGGCGTCCCGGCCCCGTCCCCGGTCAGCCATCCTCAGCTCCGGTACCGCCCCCGGTCGGGCAGAGCCCCCCAGTCACCCCGCCCCGCCGGGGCGCCGCCGCCAGCAGTCACCCGCCCCCTCACCTCCGCACCCCCGACAACCGATACGCGTCCAAGGCCAACGTCATCTCGATCAGATCCCGCGGTCGGGCCAGGGAGCGTGCCGTCAGTTGTTCCAGCCGCCGGAGACGGTTGAAGACCGTGTTGCGGTGGCAGTAGAGGCGTCCGGCGGCGCGGCCCGCCGAGCCCTCGCAGGTCAGCCAGACGTCGAGGGTCTCCAGCAGGACGGCACGGTCGCCCGGCTCCAGGGTGAGGAGTTCCCCGAACACGTCCGAGACCAGCCGGTCGGCGAGTTCGGGCTGGCTGACCACGAGGGCGGTCGGCATCCGCTGGTCGAGGCGGACGACGGCGGTGGCGTCCGGCGGGCAGGTGCGCAGCGCCAGTTCGGCCAGCCGCCGGGCCCGCCCCAGCTCGGCCAGGCCCGGCACCACAGGACTGATACCGCCGGGCCCCGCGCACCGCCCGTCGAGCGCCCGGGCCACCCCGTCCAGGCCCTGACCGGGGGTGAGCGCCACGACCCCCACCTCGCAGTCCGCCCGCATCCGCCAGATGAACCGGAACCCCGCACCCCCCACCGGCCGCTCGCACGCCTCCCGCCGCTCGGCCCGCAGCACCACCACGACGTACGGCCCGTGCTCCGGCAGATCCAGGCCCGCGGCCGCCCGAGCGGCCAGCCCCGGCGTCTCCTGCCCCTCCAGCAGCGCGTCGAGCAGCGCCTGCAACTGCTCGTCCGTCCGCCGCCGCAGCTCCGCCTCCGTGGCCCGGTACGCCTCCGACGCGGCCTGCGCCTGCGCGTCCACCGCCGACCACACCATCGTCGTCGAGCGCATCAGCGCCCCCAGCCGCTCCGGCTCCCGCCCCGACGCCCCCTCCACCAGCGCGTCCCAGACCAGATAGCCGGCGTTGCGGTAGGCGTGCACCAGCAGGTCCAGCGGCAGCCCCTGCCGGGCCCGCCGCCGGCCCGCGTCCTCGGCGTACTCCAGATCGCGGCGCGGCGAGTCCCGGGGCGCGGAGATCGTCTCGATGCCGACCCGCATCGCCTCCTCGGCCTCCCGCCACTGCTGGTCGTACGGCAGCACCTGCCCGTAGACGGGGGAGTACTCGGTGAGTTGCCGCAGATGCTCGTCCACCAGCTCCGGCACTCGTTCCAGCAGAGCCCCGCAGGACTCGGCGAGCAGCTTCCAGTCATGACCGGTCCGCGGCCGTCGCGCTCCCATGGCCGGAGGATGCCACCGGTGGGCGCCCGCGCACAGGCCCCTGACACGCGACGTTGTGCGCGCGCACAACCCCCGGCCCGGCCCGCTGGGCACCCGCAGCGTTTCGGCCTCGGGCCGTGGACGGACGCCCCCGCCGGTGCTGGGGTGAGCGCCACACCGAGTGACGACAGGGGGGAAGTCCATGGGCGGATCCGGACTGGTCGTACGCGACCTGTCGGTCGGATACGGACCCGTGCGGGCACTGCGCCGCGTGTCTCTGGAGGTGCCCGAGCGAGCCGTGGTGACGGTGCTCGGCGGCAACGGCGCCGGCAAGTCCACGCTGCTGCGGGCGATCAGCCGGACGCTGTCCTTCCACGGCGGCGCGGTCACCGAGGGCGGAGTGACCCTGGGCGGCCGACGGCTCGACCGGCTCCCGCCGGACCGGGTGGTGGCCGCCGGAGTGTCCCAGGTACCGGAGGGCCGGCGGGTGTTCGCCCGGATGACGGTCGCCGACAACCTGCGCGCGGGCGCCCTCGGAGGGGACCGCTCGGGCCGCGCCGCCGCCCTGGGCCGTGTCCACGAGCTCTTCCCCGTGCTCGCCGAACGCGCCGGGCAGCGCGCCGGCCTGCTCTCCGGCGGCGAACAGCAGATGCTCGCCGTCGCCCGCGCCCTGATGGCCGCCCCGAAGGTCCTGCTCCTGGACGAACCCTCGCTCGGCCTGGCCCCGCTCATGGCCGAGCGGATCGCCGACACCGTCCGCGAGATCAACACCCAGGGCACCTCCGTCCTCCTCGTCGAACAGAACGCCGCCCTCGCCCTACGGCTCGCCACGCGCGCGTACGTCCTGGAAGTGGGCGAAGTGACCCTGTCGGGCCCGGCCGCCGAACTGGCCGCCTCCGACGAGGTGCGCCGCCGCTACCTGGGTGTGGTCGACGAGGACGCGGCGGCGGACGCCGAACAGACCGCCGCCACCCGGCGGACGCTCACCCGGTGGAAGGGGTGAGGCCCGTGGACGCCCTGGACATACGCAACCTCACCGTCAGATTCGCCGGCCTCACCGCCCTCGACGACGTCAGCTTCACCGTCCGCCCCGGCACCGTGCACGCCCTCATCGGACCCAACGGCGCCGGCAAGTCCACCTGCTTCAACGTGCTGTCCGGGGTCTACCGGGCCACCGAGGGCAGTGTCCGCTTCGGCGACCACGAGCTGACCGGCATGCCGGCGCACCGCATCGCCGACCTCGGCGTGGCCCGCATCTTCCAGAACCTCGCCCTGCCGCCCCTCGCCACGGTCGAGGACAGCCTGCTCCTCGGACGCCACCGGCTGACCCGGACCGGCTTCCTCGCCGCCGGACTGCGGCTGCCCTCGGCGGCCCGCGAGGAACGGCTGCACCGCGCACGCGTCCGCGAGATCGCCGAGTTCGTCGGCATCGCCGACTGCCTGCACCGCCCGGCCGGCTCCCTGCCGTACGGGCAGCAGAAGCTCGCCGAACTCGCCCGCGCGCTGTGCATGGAGCCGCGCCTGCTGCTCCTCGACGAGCCGGTCGCCGGCATGACCGCCGACGAACGGCGCCGGACCGCCGCCGTCATCGCGGGCGTCCGGGACGGCCTCGGCATCTCGATCGTGCTGGTCGAACACGACATGGGGGTGGTGATGCGGCTCGCGGACGCGGTGACCGTACTGGACTTCGGGCGCCGGATCGCCGACGGCGCCCCCGCCGACGTACAGAACGATCCGGCCGTCGTACGGGCGTACCTGGGGGCCGGGTCATGAGCACCTTCGCCGAGATCCTGCTCAACGGCGTCTCGCTGGGGTCGGTGTACGCCCTCATCGCGCTCGGCTTCGTGGTGATCTTCCGGGCCACCGAGGTCGTCAACTTCGCCCACGCCTCGCTGCTGCTCGCGGGCGGCTATGTCACCGCGACCCTCCACGACGACCTCGGCTTCTGGCCCGCGCTGCTCGTCGGCATCGCGGGCGCCGCGCTCGTGGGAGCGGCCGTGGAGTTCCTGGTGATGCGGCGTTACCGGGGCACCGACCACAGCGTCCTGGCCATCGTCACCATCGGCGTCGACATCCTGCTCACCACCGAACTGACCCGCCGTATCGGCACGGACGTCCTCACGCTCGGCGACCCCTGGGGGGACGCCGTCCTCACACTCGGGCCGATCTCCCTCGCGCACACCCGGATCGCCGCGTTCGTGGCGGCGGCGCTGCTCATCACCGCGTTCCTGCTGGCCTTCCGGTACACCTCGTGGGGCGTGGCGATGCGCGCGGCGGCGGAGAGCGCGGAGACGGCCGCGCTGATGGGCGTACGGCTGGGGCGGGTCTCGCTGGGCGCGTGGGCGGTGGCGGGCGGGCTCGCCGCCGTGGCGGCCCTGTTCCTCACCGTCTTCCCCACGCCGGGGCTGGAACGGGCGACATCACTGGCCGCCCTGAAGGCGTTCCCGGCGGCCATCCTCGGCGGCCTCGACTCCACGACCGGCGCGCTCGTGGGCGGACTGCTGGTCGGTGTCACGGAATCCCTGGCCACCGGCTACCAGAGCGAACTGACGTTCCTCGGGCGCGGTCTCGGCGACCTGGCGCCCTACCTGGTCATGGTCGCGATCCTGCTCGTCCGGCCCGCCGGGCTGTTCGGCACGAAGGAGCCGGCCCGTGTCTGAAGCCCTGGTGCGACCCCTGCGAGCCGTACCCACCCGCCTGTACGTCTGGGCCGCCGGTACCGTCCTCCTCCTCGCGCTGCCCTTCTACCTGGACCGTTTCTGGCTCCAGGCGGGCCTGTTCGCGATGGCCGCCGCGATCGGTGCGATCGGCATCAACCTCCTCACCGGTGCCACCGGCCAGCTCTCCATGGGGCACGCCTTCTTCCTGGCCGTCGGCGCCTACGGCTACTGCGTCTTCGCTGCGGACGGCGGCGACGGCCTCACCGGCCTCGGCCTGCCGACCTGGCTGGCGGCCGTGCTCGCCGTCCTGGTCGCGGGCGTCGCCGGCGGCCTGTTCAGCCCCATCTCGGGCCGGCTCAGCGGCGCCTACCTGGGCATCGCCACCCTCGCGCTGGTCTTCATCGGCCAGCACGTGATGTTCAACGCGCACGACCTGACCGGCGGCGCCAACGGCCGTGACGTACCGCCGCTGAGCCTCTTCGGCCTCACCTTCGACGACCGTGAACTCCTCGTCGCCGCCGTGCCGTTCGGGTCGGCGGAGAAACTCTGGTACGCCGGTCTCGTCCTGCTCCTCGCCGGCGCGCTGTTCGCCCGCGGAGTGCTGCGCGGCCGTCCGGGCCGGGCCATGAACGCCATCCGCGACCACCGCATCGCCGCGGGCGTGCTCGGCGTACCGGTCGCCCGCCACCGCGCGGCCGTCTTCGTGCTGTCGTCGATGTACGCGGGCCTCGCGGGCGTCCTCCTGGCCCTGGTGTTCCAGCGGACGGTGCCGGACTACTTCGGCATCACCCT
This sequence comes from Streptomyces lincolnensis, assembly GCF_001685355.1. Classification (GTDB taxonomy): domain Bacteria; phylum Actinomycetota; class Actinomycetes; order Streptomycetales; family Streptomycetaceae; genus Streptomyces; species Streptomyces lincolnensis. The sequence goes on from NZ_CP016438.1 coordinate 8,238,223, forward strand.
GTCCCTGGAGTACCTGGCCATGATCGTCATCGGCGGGCTCGGCTCGGTCTCCGGCGCGGTGGCCGGGGCCGTGTTCGTCTCCCTGCTGCCGCAGCTGCTGACCCGCTACAGCGATGCGCTGCCCCTGGTCTCCGCCCCCGGCACGGGCGGGATCGCACCGGGCGAGGCATCCCGGTACCTCTACGGCGCCGCCGTCGTGCTGGTGGTGCTGTTCCTGCCCGGCGGCCTGGTCAGGGTGGCCGCCCGGCGTCGCGTCACAACCCATCCAGGGGAGGAACGATGATCAGGACGTACGGTGCCAGGGCCGCCGCGGGTGCCCTCGCGGCACTGCTCGTGCTGGCCGGATGCAGCTCGAAGGCCAAGGACTCCGACAGCGGGGACGACGGCAAGGCGGCCGCGGGCGGCGTGAAGACCGGCGAGGGCGTCTCCGGCAAGACGATCACGCTCGGCGCGCTCACCGACATGACCGGCGTCTACGCGACCCTCGGCAAGAGCGTCACCCAGGCCCAGCAGCTGTACGTGAAGCAGCTGAACGCCGCCGGTGGCGTCTGCGGCTACAAGGTCCGGCTGTCCGTCCGCGACCACGGCTACGACCCGCAGAAGGCCGTCTCCGGCTACACCGAGCTGGAGCCCGAGGTGCTGGGCTTCGCACAGTTCATCGGCTCGCCGTTCGTCGCCGCGGTCAAGCAGCGCGTCGACGGCCAGGACAAGGTCCTGGTGCTGCCGCAGGCGTGGTCGGCGGCGCTCCTCGGCAGCCCGTACATCCGGGTCATCGGCTCCACGTACGACATCGAGACGATGAACGCCGTCGACTTCCTGATGAAGGAGAAGGGGATCAAGAAGGGGGACAGGATCGGTCACGTGTACTTCGAGGGCGACTACGGCGAGAGCGCCCTGGCCGGCTCCCGGCACATCGCGGGGGAGGCCGGCCTGACCGTCGTGGAGCAGAAGATCAAACCGACCGACAACGACATGACCGCCCAGGTCGCGGCCCTGAAGCAGGCCGGCGTCAAGGCGATCGTCATCAGCGCGGGCCCGCGCCAGGCGGCCTCGCTCGTCGGTGTCGCCGCGGCGGGCGGTTTCGACGTGCCGATCATCGGCAACAACTCCGCCTTCGCGCCCCAGCTCCTCGCCACCCAGGCGGGCCCGGCCCTGGCGAAGAACTACTACGTCTCCTCGCCCTCGCTGCCCATCGGCGCGGACACCCCGGAGGCGAAGAAGCTCGTCGCCGACTACCGGGCGGCCTACCCGAAGGACTCCCTCGACAACGGCGTCGTCGCCGGCTGGACCGCCGCGTCGGCCTTCGGCGAGGCCCTGAAGAAGGCCTGCGCGAGCAAGGACCTCACCAGGGCGGGCGTCGACAAGGCCCTGCTGTCGATCGACTCCTTCGACGTCGGCTTCGGCATCGCCCAGGACTTCACCGACCCGGCGGCCCCGTCGTCCCGGCAGAGCGTGATCCTCCAGCCGGACAAGAGCGTGACGGGCGGCATGAAGGTCGTCCGGGACGCCGGAGCCTCCGAGGTGGCGCAGGCGTACACGCCGGGGGCATGAGAAGGCGGGTGGACGGGACACCCCCGTCCACCCGCTGCCGTACGTCACTTCACCGCGGCGAGCACCAGGTTGAACCCCGTGTCGGCGGCGAGACCCGCCTCCCGGAAGCCCGCCTCGGCGAGCAGTCGGATCCGGCGGGCGGGCCCGCCCTGGTTGCCGAGGCCGTACCGTCCCGGCTGGGCCGGCGAACCCGGCGTGCACAGCGCGGTCGAGGAGGCGTACTCGATCCGGACCGTCGGATTGCCGATGCCGTCCTCCAGCCGGTCCGTCGACCAGGGCTCCACGGCGATCAGCAGCCCACCGTCGGCCAGCACCTCGTGGGCCCGGCGCAGGGCCGCGGGCGGGTCGCCGAGGTCGTGCAGGGAGTCGAAGAAGACGACCACGTCGTACGGGCCGGTCCCGATCCCGGCGGCGTCGGCCACCCGGAACGAGACGTTGTCCGGGCTGCCCGCCTCGATGGCCTTGGCGATCGACGCCTCGTGCGCGTCGAAGCCGGTGACCGTGGACGCCGGCCGGCGCCGCCCGATCAGCAGATCGGCCACCCCGTGGCCGCACCCCACGTCGGCCACCCCAGCCCCGCGCTCCAGCCGCTCCACCAGCCCCGGCACCGCCGGGAACCAGGCCGCCCCGATCTCTCCAGCCCCACGCCCGCCATTGTGGCGGTCCGGGCGCCACAACAAGAGGGCCCGAACCGGAGCGGTTCGGGCCCTTACGACAGTGCGACGGCTACGGCAGCTGGGCCGCCCGTGCCTCACGCCGGTTGTCACGGAAGTTGTGCACCCGGCGGGCCGTGGCGAACAGCGGGATCACCGCGCCCATGACCAGCTGGAGGGCACAGCCCGTCTGAAGAAGCAACTGTCCGCCCGGTGCGTCGAACGCCCAGGCCGCCAGCAGGCCCATGGCCGACACGATCCAGCCGAGCATCGCCACCGCGAGAATGCCGCGCGGCTTCGGGTACTCCACCCGGCTCACCATCAGCCACGCCGTCCCCAGGATGGCCATCAGCGTCGCCTCGAAGGGCAGCTCAAGGAGCACGATCGAGACCACGGTCAGTGCCCCGAACGGTGACGGCATGCCCTGGAAGGTGCCGTCCTTCACCGTCACACAGGAGAACCGCGCGAGTCTGAGTACCACCGCCAGGAGCACCACGATCGCCCCCACCGCCGCCACCCGCTGGGAGGCGTCGGCGGCGACCATGCCGTAGACGAGGACGAAGTACGCCGGTGCCAGGCCGAAGCTGACCAGGTCGGAGAGGTTGTCCAGCTCCGCGCCCATCGGCGAGGAGCGCAGCTTGCGCGCCACCAGGCCGTCGAACAGGTCGAAGACCGCCGCACAGAGCATCAGGATGACGGCGGTGGCCGCGCTGTTGCGGGCCATGCCGGACTCCTGGCTGTCCGTGAGGTGCGGGATCAGGATGCCGGTGGTGGTGAAGTACACCGCCATGAAGCCGCACGTGGCGTTGCCGAGGGTGAGGGTGTCCGCTATTGAGAGGCGGAGAGAAAGGGGCATCTCCTCCTCGTCGTCGGCCTCCTCGGCCTCGGGCACCCAGCCCGCTTGGGTCTCAGGATCAATCACGGTCAATGCGAGTCACCCCAGCCACGGTCTTCTGGCCGACCTCGACCGCGACCTCCACGCCCTCGGGCAGGTAGATGTCGACGCGCGAGCCGAAACGGATCAGCCCGATGCGGTCGCCCTGCTCCACCTTCGTGCCCTGCGGGATGTAGGGCACGATGCGGCGGGCCACTGCACCGGCGATCTGGATCATCTCGATGTCGCCGAGTTCGGTGTCGAAGTGCCAGACTACGCGCTCGTTGTTCTCGCTCTCCTTGTTGAACGCCGGAACGAACCCGCCGGGGATGTGCTCGACGGACGTGACCGTGCCGGAGAGAGGCGCGCGGTTGACGTGGACATTGAGCGGGCTCATGAAGATCGCGACGCGGGTGCGGCCGTCCTTCCACGGCATGATGCTCTGCACCACTCCGTCGGCGGGCGAGATGACCCGGCCCGGGGCGATCTCGCGCTCGGGGTCGCGGAAGAACCACAGCATGCCCGCCGCGAGCGCGGTGGCGGGCACGGCGACGGCCTTGGCGGCGCCGGACTTGCGCGCGCGTACCAGGCTGAGGGCTGCGGTGGCGACCGTCGGGAGGAGCCACGGCGATGCTCCGCGCGCGAGGCGTACGCCTGCCAGGCTGTCGCGAGGTGCAGAGGTTTGGCTGTGGGGCATGGATGACCTTCGTAGCGGATGATGCCGCGCTGCGTGAGGGGGACGGCGGCTTTCCCGGGATGGTACCGGTCGCGGGCCACAACTGGGCAAGCCAGGAAGCCGAGTCGGCGGCTGAAGAGCGTTGACGGGGTGTGATCTTCTTCTCGAGGAAAACACCCCATTCCAGACATCTAGCCCTGGAGTCGATACTCTTCGAGCAGCCTGCGACCGATGATCATTTTCTGGATCTCGGCGGTACCTTCACCGATCAGCAGCATCGGTGCCTCCCGGTAGAGGCGCTCGATCTCGTACTCCTTGGAGAAGCCGTAGCCGCCGTGGATCCGGAAAGCGTCCTCCACGACCTCCTTGCAGTATTCGGAGGCGAGGTACTTCGCCATCCCTGCTTCAAGGTCGTTTCGTTCCCCGGAGTCCTTTTTGCGAGCCGCGTTCACCATCATCGCATGGGCGGCCTCGACCTTGGTAGCCATCTCGGCCAGCTTGAACTGGATGGCCTGGTGCTGGGCGATCGGCTTGCCGAAGGTGTGCCGCTGCTGGGCGTACTGGACGCCGAGTTCGAAGGCGCGCTGAGCGACGCCACAGCCACGCGCAGCCACGTTGACGCGGCCGACCTCCACGCCGTCCATCATCTGGTAGAACCCCCGGCCCGTGGTGCCGCCCAGCACACGGTTGGCCGGAATCCGCAGGTCATCCATGATCAGCTCAGTGGTGTCGACACCCTTGTAGCCCATCTTGTCGATCTTCCCGGGGATGGTGAGGCCGGGGCGGACCTCCCCGAAGCCGGGCTCCTTCTCGATCAGGAAGGTCGTCATCGACTTGTGAGGCTTGGCCGCCGCCTCTTCGGGGGAGTGTCCTTCGTCACTTCGGACGAGTACGGCGACCAGAGTTGACGTTCCGCCGTTCGTCAGCCACATCTTCTGGCCGTTGAGGACGTACTCGTCGCCGTCCCTGACCGCCTTGGAACTGATGGCAGACACGTCCGAACCGAGGCCCGGCTCCGACATCGAGAACGCGCCGCGCACCTCGCCGGCCGCCATCCTCGGCAGGAAGTGGTCCTTCTGCTCCTGCGTGCCGTGCTGCTTGAGCATGTACGCCACGATGAAGTGGGTGTTGATGATGCCGGACACCGACATCCAGCCGCGGGCGATCTCCTCCACGCACAGCGCGTACGTCAGGAGCGACTCGCCCAGACCGCCGTACTCCTCGGGGATCATCAGGCCGAACAGGCCCAACTCCTTGAGCCCGTCCACGATCTGCTGCGGGTACTCGTCGCGGTGCTCCAGGCCGGTCGCGACCGGGATGATCTCCTTGTCCACGAAGTCCCGGACGGTGGAGAGGATCTCCTGCTGGATGTCGGTCAGACCGGCGGTCTGGGCGAGTCGCGCCATGGCTACTTCTCCTGCTCCCTCAGCTGGGGCCGGCCGGGCTGCTCGCCGCCGCGCTCCTTGATGTACGTCTCGGTCGGCACCATCACCTTGCGGCGGAACACGCAGACCAGCGTGCCGTCCTGCTTGTAGCCCTTGGTCTCGACGTGGACGATCCCGCGGTCGTTCTTCGACTTCGAGGGCCACTTGTCGAGCACGGTCGTCTCGCCGTAGATCGTGTCGCCGTGGAAGGTCGGCGCCACGTGCTTGAGCGACTCGATCTCCAGGTTGGCGATCGCCTTGCCGGAGACGTCCGGCACGCTCATGCCCAGCAGGAGCGAGTAGATGTAGTTCCCGACGACGACGTTCTTGCCGAAGTCCGTCGTCTTCTCCGCGTAGTTGCTGTCCATGTGGAGCGGGTGGTGGTTCATGGTAAGGAGGCAGAAGAGGTGGTCGTCGTACTCCGTGACCGTCTTGCCGGGCCAGTGCTTGTAGACGGCCCCGACCTCGAACTCCTCGTAGGTGCGTCCGAACTGCATGGCCGTCACGCCTCCGGGATCTCGAACTTGGTGGTGCGCCGCATGCCGGCCGCGCGTCCCTTGCCGGAGATGACGAGCGCCATCTTGCGGCTGGCCTCGTCGATCATCTCGTCGCCGAGCATCGCCGAGCCCTTTTTGCCGCCCGCCTCGGACGTGTAGTAGTCGTACGCGTCCAGGATCAGCTCGGCGTGGTCGTAGTCCTCCTGGGACGGCGAGAAGATCTCGTTGGACGCCTCTACCTGGCCCGGGTGCAGCACCCACTTGCCGTCGAAGCCGAGCGCGGCGGCGCGCTGAGCGACCTCGCGGTAGCCGTCGAGGTTGCGGATCTGGAGGTAGGGGCCGTCGATCGCCTGGAGGTCGTTGGCGCGGGCGGCCATCAGGATCTTCATCAGGATGTAGTGGTAGGCGTCCGCCGGGTAGCCGGGCGGCTGCTCGCCCACGACCAGCGACTTCATGTTGATCGACGCCATGAAGTCGGCGGGGCCGAAGATGATCGTCTCCACGCGCTGGGACGCCGTCGCGATCTCGTTGACGTTGTTCAGTCCCTGCGCGTTCTCGATCTGCGCCTCGATGCCGATCTTGCCGACCTCGAAGCCCATCGTCTTCTCGATCTGGGTCAGCAGGAGGTCGAGGGCGACGATCTGCTCGGCCGTCTGCACCTTCGGCAGCATGATGCAGTCGAGGTTCTGGCCGGCGCCCTCGACGACCGTGACGACATCGCGGTACGTCCACTCGGTCGTCCAGTCGTTGACGCGTACGACCCTCGTCTTGCCCGTCCAGTCGCCCTCGTTGAGGAACTTGACGATGGTGTGCCGCGCCTCGGGCTTGGCGAGCGGCGCACACGCGTCCTCCAGGTCGAGGAAGACCTGGTCCGCCGGGAGGCCCTGCGCCTTCTCCAGGAAGCGGGGGTTGCTTCCCGGGACCGCGAGACACGAGCGACGGGGACGCAGACGGTTGACGGTCATGCGGGGACCTCCAGGGGGTCGAGCTTGTTCGCTTTCCGGATCTCGTCGACGATGCGGCCGATGATCCCGGTGATGTCGAAGTCCTTCGGGGTGAACACCGCGGCCACTCCGGCGGCCCTGAGCTGCTCGGCATCTCCATTCGGGATGATGCCACCGGCGATCACGGGTATATCTGTGGCACCGGCCACACGGAGCCGTTCCAGCACGTCCGGCACCAGCTGGGCGTGCGAACCGGACAGGATCGACAGGCCGACCGCATGCACGTCCTCGGCGAGGGCCGCGTCCACGATCTGCTCCGGGGTGAGCCGGATCCCCTGGTAGACCACCTCGAACCCGGCGTCACGCGCGCGTACGGCGATCTGCTCGGCGCCGTTGGAGTGCCCGTCCAGGCCCGGCTTGCCGACCAGGAAGCGCAGCTTGCCGACGCCCAGGTCCTTCGCCGTCAGGTCGACCCTGCGGCGGACGTCGGCCATGGCCGAGCCCTCCTCCGCCGGGACCGCGACCGGCGCCGACGACACACCGGTCGGCGCGCGGAACTCGCCGAACACCTCGCGCAGGGCGCCGGCCCACTCGCCGGTCGTCGCCCCGGCGCGGGCGCACTCCAGGGTGGCCTCCATGAGGTTGCCGGTGCCGCGGGCGGCCTCCTTCAGCTTCTCCAGCGCCTTGCACGGCCGCGGGTGGTTGAAGGGAGGCTGGTAGCGGCTGTCCCGCCACTGCTGGAGCGAGGCGATGACACGGGCCTCGACCGCCGGGTCCACCGTCTGGATCGCGGTGTCCAGGTCGGCGGTCAGCGGGTTCGGCTCGGTGCCCTCGAAGATGTTGACACCGACGATCTTCTCCTGGCCGGACTCGATCCGGCCCCGGCGCACGGCGTGCGAGGCGACCAGCTGCGACTTGAGGTAGCCGGACTCGACGGCCGCCATCGCGCCGCCCATCTCCTGGATGCGGTCGATCTCGGCGAGCGACTCCTCGACCAGGCCCGCCACCTTCGCCTCGATCACCTTCGAGCCCTCGAAGATGTCCTCGTACTCCAGCAGATCACTCTCGTACGCCAGCACCTGCTGGATGCGCAGCGACCACTGCTGGTCCCAGGGGCGGGGCAGGCCCAGCGCCTCGTTCCAGGCGGGCAGCTGCACGGCACGCGCGCGTGCGTCCTTGGAGAGGGTCACGGCCAGCATCTCCAGCACGATCCGCTGGACGTTGTTCTCCGGCTGCGCCTCCGTCAGGCCCAGGGAGTTGACCTGGACGCCGTAGCGGAAGCGGCGCTGCTTGGGGTTCTCGATGCCGTACCGCTCACGCGTGATGCTGTCCCAGATGCGGCCGAACGCCCGCATCTTGCACATCTCCTCGACGAAGCGGACACCCGCGTTCACGAAGAACGACAGGCGCGCCACGACATCGCCCATGCGCTCCTGCGGCACCTGGCCGGAGTCGCGCACGGCGTCGAGGACGGCGATCGCGGTGGACATCGCGTACGCGATCTCCTGGACCGGTGTGGCTCCCGCCTCCTGGAGGTGGTAGCTGCAGATGTTGATCGGGTTCCACTTCGGGAGGTGGGAGACCGTGTACGCGATCATGTCCGTCGTCAGCCGGAGCGAGGGCCCCGGCGGGAAGACGTGCGTCCCCCGGGACAGGTACTCCTTGACGATGTCGTTCTGGGTCGTGCCCTGGAGCTGGGTGATGTCGGCGCCCTGCTCCTCGGCGACGACCTGGTAGAGCGCCAGCAGCCACATGGCGGTGGCGTTGATGGTCATCGAGGTGTTCATCTGCTCCAGGGGGATGTCCTGGAACAGCCGGCGCATGTCACCGAGGTGCGCGATCGGCACGCCGACCCGGCCGACCTCGCCGCGGGCGAGGACGTGGTCGGAGTCGTAGCCGGTCTGCGTCGGCAGGTCGAACGCCACCGACAGGCCGGTCTGGCCCTTGGCGAGGTTGCGCCGGTACAGCTCGTTGGACGCCTCGGCCGTGGAGTGACCGGCGTAGGTCCGCATGAGCCACGGCCGGTCCTTCTGACGCTCAGTCATGGACGCCCCTCAGATGTTGCGGAAGCGGTTGATGGCGTCGATGTGCTGGGCGCGCTTCTCCGCGTCGCGCACACCGAGGCCCTCCTCGGGTGCCAGGCACAGCACGCCGACCTTGCCCTGGTGGAGGTTGCGGTGCACGTCGTAGGCGGCCTGCCCGGTCTCCTCCATGGAGTACACCTTGGACAGCGTCGGGTGGATCTTGCCCTTCGCGATGAGCCGGTTGGCCTCCCAGGCCTCGCGGTAGTTGGCGAAGTGCGAGCCGATGATCCGCTTCAGGGACATCCACAGGTAGCGGTTGTCGTACTCGTGGTTGTAGCCCGAGGTCGAGGCGCAGGTGACGATGGTGCCGCCCTTGCGGGTGACATAGACCGAGGCGCCGAAGGTCTCGCGACCCGGGTGCTCGAAGACGATGTCGACGTCCTCGCCGCCGGTGAGTTCGCGGATGCGCTTGCCGAAGCGCTTCCACTCGCGCGGGTCCTGGTGGTGTTCGTCCTTCCAGAACTTGTAGTCCTCGGCGGTGCGGTCGATGATCGCCTCGGCGCCCATCGCCCGGCAGATCTCCGCCTTCTGGGGACTGCTGACGACACAGATCGGGTTGGCGCCACCGGCCAGCGCGAACTGCGTGGCGTACGACCCGAGTCCGCCGCTCGCGCCCCAGATCAGGACGTTGTCGCCCTGCTTCATGCCGGCGCCGTTGCGGGAGACCAGCTGCCGGTAGGCGGTGGAGTTGACCAGCCCGGGCGCGGCCGCCTCCTCCCACGAGAGGTGATCGGGCTTCGGCATCAGCTGGTTGGACTTGACGAGCGCGATCTCGGCGAGCCCGCCGAAGTTGGTCTCGAAGCCCCAGATGCGCTGCTCGGGGTCGAGCATCGTGTCGTTGTGGCCGTCCGAGGACTCCAGCTCCACGGACAGGCAGTGCGCGACGACCTCGTCACCGGGCTGCCAGGCGTTGACGCCGGGACCGGTGCGCAGGACGACACCCGCGAGGTCGGAGCCGATGATGTGGTACGGCAGGTCGTGGCGCTTGGCCAGGTCGTTGGTGCGGCCGTAGCGCTCCAGGAACCCGAAGGTCGACAGCGGCTCGAAGATCGAGGTCCACACCGAGTTGTAGTTGACCGAGGAGGCCATGACGGCCACCAGGGCCTCGCCGGGGCCGAGTTCCGGCACCGGCACGTCGTCGAGGTGGATCGACTTGCGGGGGTCCTTGTCGCGGGTGCTGAGCCCCGCGAACATCTCCGTCTCGTCCTTGTGCACGGTGATGGCACGGTACGACTCGGGGAGCGGCAGAGCGGCGAAGTCGGCCGAAGTCGATTCGGGCGACTGGATCGCGTCCAGGATGTCCTTCACGGTCACGGTGTTGCCTCCGGCGGTGAGCGCCCTGAGGGAGGGGCGCCGATGGTTACGTCGGTGCTGCTGAGGGTGGGTGGAAAGTGCCGTCGGTTCGGCGGGTGGTGCTGTTCGGCAGCGCTTTGTGGCGCGGGAGGTTGCCTGTGACGCAGGCGTCCGGGCGCGCAGGCCATGAGCTTGCGGGGACAGCCGGCGTACGAAAGGTCGCTGCACGCCGGCCGCCCGGACTCTTTCAACGTATGGCACCGCGTGTCACCGTGCAAGGCACTCGGTGCCAGAAAGTTCGCTCAGGTGAAATCTTTACGTAACAGGTGAGCGATGATCGATCGTTCTGCGCCCTCACGCAGGCCGGAGACCGGCCACGACCGGATGGCACGGAGTGCCAGAGGCTTGGAGAATCGGTGGATCAGGAACGCTCGTGCAGCGCCCGCTCGATGGTCCGCATGACCTCGTCCAGCGGAGTGTCCACGCGTGCCACCGTCACCAGGACCTCGCCCTGGGTCGAGGCCGTGGCCGCGGCCGGCCTGGACGTGTTCGAACGGCCCGTCCCGAACGCCTTGCGGACGATCGCGAACGCGTGGTCCAGCTGCGCCTCGACATCGCCCTGCCCGCCGGCCCGCAGCCAGCGCCTGAGGACGTGGTTGTGGGCGGTGACCACGGCGGACGCGGCGACCTCGGCCAGCAGCGGGTCGTCGTTGGCGTCGTCGTCGTGCGCGTGCTCGTCGAAGTGGCCCAGCAGATAGCGGGTGAACAGGCGCTCGTAGCGGGCCACCGACGCGATCTCCGCCTCGCGCAGGGTGGGTACCTCACGCGTGAGCGTGTAGCGGGCGACCGAGATCTCCGGCCGGGCCGCGTACATCCGCATGACTTCCTTGATGCCCCGGCACACCGTGTCCAGCGGGTGCTCGTGCGCGGGGGCCGCGTTGAGGACCGCCTCGGCACGGATCAGCGTGTCGTCGTGGTCGGGGAAGATCGCCTCTTCCTTGGACCGGAAGTGCCGGAAGAAGGTGCGCCGGGCCACCCCGGCCGCGGCGGCGATCTCGTCGACGGTGGTCGCCTCGTACCCCTTGGTCGCGAACAGCTCCATCGCGGCGGCCGCGAGTTCCCGGCGCATCTTGAGCCGCTGCGCGGCCGCGCGACCGCCCGCGGCGCTTTCCGGGGCGTCGGGCGTAGCTGGTGTACGTGAGGACTTGGCGGGCTGGGACATGCCCTGAACGTACTGCATGTGCGCAGCTTGCTGCGCATGTCCCCGGTTCTCCGGGCCCTCGGCGGGCGGGGGAGTGCCGTGCCGGGCGGCCGGGGGAGCGCCGGCCCGGGCGGGTGGCGAGAACCCGCCCGGATCCAGCAGCCCGCCCCAGCTCCCGCCGTCCGTGAACCAGTCGCCCGGCCGCTCAGCGCCGGGCATATTCGCGGAAGCCGCGGCCCGTCTTGCGGCCGAGGCAGCCCGCGGCCACCAGGTGCTCCAGGAGCGGGGCCGGTGCCAGGCCCGGGTCGCGGAACTCGCGGTGCAGGACCTTCTCGATGGCCAGGGAGACATCGAGCCCGACGACGTCCAGCAGCTCGAAGGGACCCATGGGGTAGCCGCCGCCCAGCTTCATCGCCGCGTCGATGTCGTCGAGGGACGCGTAGTGCTCCTGGACCATCTTGATCGCGTTGTTGAGGTAGGGGAACAGCAGCGCGTTCACGATGAAGCCGGCCCGGTCACCGCAGTCGACCGCGTGCTTCCTGACCTTGGCGCACACCTCGCGGACCGTCGCGTGGACGTCGTCGGCGGTCAGCACCGTACGGACGACCTCGACCAGCTTCATCGCGGGGGCCGGGTTGAAGAAGTGCATCCCGATCACGTCCCGCGGCCGCGAGGTGGCCCGGGCGAGGGCGATGACCGGCAGCGACGAGGTCGTGGTGGCCAGCACCGCGCCCGGCTTGCAGACCTTGTCCAGCGCCGCGAACAGTTGCCGCTTGACCTCCAGGTCCTCGGCGACGGCCTCCACGGCCAGGTCGACGTCGGCGAACGCGTCGTAGGAGCCCGCCGGGGTGATCCGGTCCAGGGTCTGGGCGGCGGCCTCCGCGGTCAGCCGCCCCTTGTCGACGGAGCGGGCGAGGGACTTGCCGATCCGGGCCTTGGCCGTCTGCGCCTTCTCCTCGCTGCGGGCGGCGAGCACCACCTCGTACCCGGCCTTGGCGAAGACCTCGGCGATGCCGGAGGCCATGGTGCCCGAGCCCGCGACACCGACCGAGCCGACCGGCCGGCCGGCGACGCCGGTGCCGTCCGCGACGGGGGTGAGGGCGTCCGGCACGACCGTCGCGCTGCCCGGCGCCTCGTAGGTGTAGAAGCCGCGGCCCGACTTGCGGCCGGTCAGGCCCGCCTCGCTGAGCTGCTTGAGGATGGGGGCGGGAGCGTGCAGCCGGTCGTGGGACTCGGCGTACATGGCCTCCAGGACCGTGCGCGCGGTGTCCACGCCGATCAGGTCGAGCAGCGCGAGCGGGCCCATCGGCAGCCCGCAGCCCAGCCGCATCGCGGCGTCGATGTCCTCGCGGGAGGCGTACTTCGCCTCGTACATCGCGGCCGCCTGGTTGAGGTAGCCGAACAGCAGCCCGTCGGCGACGAACCCGGGCCGGTCGCCGACCGCCACGGGCTCCTTGCCGAGCTCGACGGCGAGGTCGGTGACCGCGGTGACCGCCTGCGGCGCGGTCAGCACCGAGGAGACGACCTCGACCAGCCGCATCGCCGGGGCCGGGTTGAAGAAGTGCAGTCCGAGCACGCGCTCCGGGTGGGCCGAGTCGGCGGCCAGCCGCGTGACGGACAGGGCGTTGGTACCGGTCGCCAGGATCGTCGTGGGGCGCACGATCCCGTCGAGCTCGCGGAAGATCTGCTGCTTGATCTCGTACGACTCCGGCGCCACCTCGATGACCAGGTCGGCCTCGGCCGCGGTCCGCAGATCGGTGGACGTGCTGATCCGGGCGAGCACCTCGGCCCGCTCCTGCCCGGTCAGCCGGCCGCGCTCCACGGCACGGGCGGTCGCGGTCTCCAGGGCGGCGACGGACCGGGCGGTCGCGGCCTCGCTGATGTCGACGCCGACGACCGTGCGGCCGGCCTTGGCGAGGACCTCGGCGATACCGGTGCCCATGGTGCCCAGACCGATGACGGCGACCGTCTTGATCGGGGAGGCCGTCGAGGAGGACGGGGAGGAGGAGGTGTCGGACAGGGGAGTGGCCATCGCGGAACTCCAGGAATGAGGTGACGACTGGGAACGCGACCCGGTACGCCGAGGGCGCACCGGGCGCGTGAGAGATGCGGGTGATGCCGGGCTGCGAGCGCACACGCCCGGTGCCGTCGTGGCGGGCGTGCACACGCCCGGAGTACGGCGGAAACCGACCGGCCCTGTCCCAAGCCGGGTCGTACATGCGGTACTTGAGGTACCGAACCGACTGCTCTCACAGTGGCTGCGTCACCAGGCCACCGTAAGGAGTTCCACGAGTGGGTAACTCGCTCATCCGAGCTTAACCGGTGGGTAACGAGCGCGCCAGCCCTCGTTGTTTGTGATGTACGTCCCTCCAGCGCGACGACCCCTCTAGGCTGCGTGCCATGGACGAAGAGTTGCGATCACTCACGGAGCGTTTACGGCGGGAGGCGGGAACGGGCACATCCTCCGGGTATGACCGGCTCGCCACGACCGAGGACCTCGACGAGCTGGCCGGTGTGCTCATCGAGCCCGGACAGCCGCTGTGGGCCAGGGAACTGGCCGCGTTCCGGCTCGGGGTCGCCGGGGACCGCCGGGCCTTCGAGGCGCTCGTCCTGCTCCTGAACCACCGTGATCCACCGCGCTGTGCCTCCGCCGCCCACGCCCTGGCCCGGCTCGGCGACCCGCGCACCGCCCGCGCGGCCGCCGCCCTCGCCACCAACGAACTCCGTGTCGCCTACGCCCTGCACCCGGTCCGGCTCCTGGCCGAGCTGCGCGCCCCCGAGTCCGTCCCCGCGCTGATCACCACGCTGCGACGCCGGCTGCGTCCGCACGATCCGTACCGGCGGGTGGCGCTGGCGTGCGTGGAAGGACTGGGCACCCTGGCCGACGCCCGCGCCAGACCCGTACTGAACGACGCGCTCGCCCATCCGCCACTCGCCGAGGCGGCGGTGCGGGCACTGGCCCGCATCCCGAAGCAGCGGGGAGGGCCGCGGTGAAGGCAGCGGTGAGGTGTCAGCCGGTCAGCTCCCGCACATACCGCACCTCGGGCACCGGCACGCCGTCCACCTCGAAGGGCTCCTCGGCGCCGTCGGCGCGGAAGCCGGCCCGTTCGTAGAAGGCGCGGGCGCGGGCGTTGCCCTTGAGGACCCATAGGTACATCCGCCGGTGCCGCGCGGCCGTGCACAGCCGTAGGGACTCCTGGAGCAGGGCGTGCCCGACGCCGCCGCCGAACCGCTTCGGGTCCACGTACAGCGCGTACAACTCGGCGTCCTCGGTGGGTGGTTCATCGCTGCGGTACGGGCCGTGGCAGGCCCAGCCGAGGAGATGGCCGTCCCGCTCGGCGACGAGGTCCACCACGCTGCCGTCACCCCGGGCGAAACGGTCGCGCCGGTGTGCGGCGTCCGCGGGCACGCTGAGCGCGTCGAGGAACGACTGGGGCATGAGACCCCGGTAGGCGCTCTGCCAGCCCCGGACGCGGATCTCGGAGACCCGCTCGCACTCGGTGATCCTCATGTCCCGCACCACCACGTCGGTCACTCGCCCACCACCGCGAACGCCTCGATCTCCATCAGGAACTCGGGCCGGACCAGCGCGGCCACCTGGACGGCCGAGGAGGCCGGGAGGCGGTCGTCGGGTATGTGGGCGGCGCGGGCCTCGCGGACGGCGGGCAGGTGGGCCATGTCCGTGACGAAGTAGGTGAGTTTGACGACGTCGTCGAAGGTCGCCCCGGCGGCGGCCAGACAGCGGCGGAGGTTCTCGAAGACCCGGCGGGCCTGGGCGGCCGGGTCGCCCTCGCCGACGGGACGGCCGTCCTCGTCCAGCGCGAGCTGGCCGGAGATCGCGACGAAACGGCCGGTGCCCAGCACCACGTGGGTGTACTGGGCACCGGGGAAGACCCCGTCGGGGGCGGGAATCCTGGTCAGCTCACTCATGCGTCCATGGTGGACCATGGCACCGACAACGCCCGTCCCCGACGGACCGTCACACGCTCAGCCGCGGAAGCCGAGCATGCCGTGGAGCGTCGAGCCGCGGGACGACGGCGAGGCCGCCTTCGAGGTGAGCGGCTTCGGGTCGGGCAGCGCGGCGCACACCGCGTCGGCCTCACCGTGTCCGCGCGGAACCGTGCCGTCCGTGAGGTACTCGGCCAGGTACTTGTCCAGGCAGGCGTTGCCGCTCAGCGTGATCCCGTGGTTGCCGCCGTCCTGCTCGACGACGAGGCTGGAGCGGGCGAGCAGCCGGTGGACCGTCGCGCCGCCCTGGTACGGGGTGGCCGCGTCGCCGGTCGCCTGGAAGAGCAGCACCGGCGGCAGCTTGCCGTTGGCCACGTTCACCGGCCTCAGCGAGTCCGTCGGCCAGAACGCGCACGGCGCGTTGTACCAGGCGTTGTTCCAGGTCATGAACGGCGCCTTCTCGTACACCGCCCAGTTGTCCTTCCGCCACTGGTCCCAGTCGCGGGGCCAGGAGGCGTCACGACACTGCACCGAGGTGTAGATGCTGTAGCCGTTGTCCCCGGCCGCGTCGACGGCGGCGAAGTTCTCGTACGCCTCGACCAGCGGGTCGGCGTTCTTGTCGTTCACGTACGCCGAGAACGCCTCGGCGAGGTAGGGCCAGTAGCCGTTGTAGTAGCCGCCGGGGATGAAGGTGTCCTCCAGCTCGGAGGCGCCGACCTTGCCGCCGGCCGGCTTCTTGGCCAGGGCCGCCCGCATCGCGTACCACTTGGCCTCGATCTTCTCCGGATCGGTGCCGAGCTTGTACGTGGCGTCGTACTTCGCGATCCAGGCCATCAGGGCGCGGTGGCGGTCGTTGAAGGCGTAGTCCTGGGCGAGGTTGTCCTCGTACCAGACACCCGTGGGGTCGACGATCGAGTCCAGGACCAGGCGCCGCACGCGCTCCGGGTAGAGCTTGGCGTAGACCGCGCCGAGGTAGGTGCCGTAGGAGTAGCCGAAGTAGTTGATCCTCTTCGCGCCGAGTGCCGCGCGGATGGCGTCCATGTCCCGTACGGCCTGGACGGTGTTGATGTACGGCAGCACGCTCGCGTGCTTCGTGCCGCAGGCGCGGGCGAAGGACTTGGCGCGCTGGATGTTGGCCTTCTCGATCGCCGGGGTGCTCGGCAGGGAGTTCGGCCGCACCGGGTCGAAGTGGCCCGGCTTGCAGTTCAGCGCGGGCGTGCTCCGGCCCACCCCGCGCGGGTCGAAGCCGATGACGTCGTACTGCGCCGCGACCGCCTTGGGCAGCGAGGAGGCGACGAACCCGGCGAGGGTCAGACCGCTGCCGCCGGGGCCGCCGGGGTTGACCAGCAGCGGGCCCTGGTACGTCTTCGCGGTGTGCGGGACGCGGGACAGTGCGAGCGTGATCTGCTTCCCGTGCGGGTTCGCGTGATCGAGCGGCACCTTGAGGGAGGCGCACTGGAGCGTCGGATAGTCGGTGGTGCCGCACTTCTTCCAGCTGAGCTTCGCGGCCTGAGCGGTCGCCGCGGCCTGCGGGGTGCTCGCGCCGGCGGGGACGGCCGTGAACGATCCGGCCACGACCACGGCGGCACCGCACAGTACTGCTGCGCGTTTTCTCATATGGGTCCTCCCAGGACGGAGGTGGTCGGACCGCGAGTCTCACGGTCCTCGCCGCATCGTCCCGGAAAGCGGGCCTGGAGGAACGCGTTCAGCCAATACTTGACCCAATTGGGTCGAGGGATGCGCTCGGATGCTCTCAGATCAGCGACAGCTGCGTCGGTTCGGACAGATCCGGTCCCGTCTGCTCGGGCTGCGGGATCCGGCGCGGCATCTGCGCGCGCGAGGGGCCGATGCCGTACTCCTGGGCCAGCTCGTGGACCTGACGGGTGATCCGGCGCTGGTACCACTTCGGGGCGTAGGAGCCGTCCGCGTACAGCCGCTCGTAACGGCGGACCAGATACGGGTGATGGTGGTTCAGCCAGGCCATGAACCACTCGCGGGCCCCGGGTCGCAGATGCAGCACCAGCGGGGTGACGGAGGTGGCCCCGGAGGCGGCGATCGCCCGCACGGTGGCCCGCAGCCGGTCCGGCTGGTCGCTCAGGAACGGGATCACCGGCGCCATCAGCACCCCGCACCCGATGCCGCGTTCCCCGAGCGCCCGGACGACCTCCAGCCGCCGCTCCGGCGCCGGCGTGCCCGGTTCGACGGTGCGCCACAGCTCGGTGTCGGTGAAGCCGACCGAGACCGAGATGCCGACATCGGTCACCTCGGCCGCCTGGGTCAGCAGATCCAGGTCGCGCAGGATCAGCGTGCCCTTGGTCAGGATCGAGAAGGGGTTGGCGTGGTCGCGCAGGGCGGCGAGGATGCCCGGCATCAGCCGGTAGCGGCCCTCGGCGCGCTGGTAGCAGTCGACGTTGGTGCCCATCGCTATGTGCTCGCCCTGCCAGCGGCGTGAACCGAGCTGGCGGCGCAGCAGCTCCGGCGCGTTCGTCTTCACCACGATCTGCGAGTCGAAGCCGAGGCCGGTGTCGAGGTCCAGATAGCTGTGCGTCTTGCGGGCGAAGCAGTACACGCACGCGTGCGAGCAGCCCCGGTAGGGGTTCACCGTCCACTCGAAGGGCATGCGGGAGGCGCCCGGTACCCGGTTGATGATCGAGCGGGCCCGGATCTCGTGGAAGGTGATCCCGCGGAACTCGGGTGTGTCGAAGGTACGGGTGGTGACCGCGTCGGCGCCGAACAGGGCGGCGTCGGCCCGGCTGTGTTCACCGGAGTCCGTGAGGTTCTCCCAGCGCATGAGGCCTCCTCGGTAGCACTGAACCCATAATAGAACACGCGTTCCCTTGATCGTGCGACTCGCATTTCTGATCGACGCCCGATCGGTCTCGGGCACCCCGATTTGGGTGGCCGGGGACCGGGGTGGTTGGCTTGCCCCAACCCCGAGAACTTGAAGTCCTGGAGGAAGTCGATGGCGCAGGTCGAAGCCACTACGGAGCGGATCGTCGCGGCGGACGCGGAGAAGGTGTTCGACGCGGTCGCCGACTACAGCGGTACGCGTCCGAAGCTGCTGTCCGAGCACTTCAGCGAGTACGAGGTGCGCGAGGGCGGCGACGGCGAGGGCACCCTCGTCCACTGGAAGCTCCAGGCCACCAGCAAGCGCGTGCGGGACTGCCTCCTTGAGGTCAGCGAGCCCACCGACGGCGAGCTGGTCGAGAAGGACCGCAACTCCTCCATGGTCACCACCTGGCGGGTCACCCCGGCCGGCGAGGGCAAGTCCCGGGTCGTCGTCACCACCACCTGGGACGGCGCCGGCGGCATCGGCGGCTTCTTCGAGAAGACCTTCGCGCCCAAGGGGCTCGGCCGGATCTACGACGTCGTGCTGGACAAGCTCGCCACCGAGGTCGAGGGTTAAGTCCCCGCTCTCCCGGGCCCCTTGGGTCCTCACCGGATCGAGTGGATCTTCACGCCGTCCGGTCTGACGCCGTAACTCGTCGCGCTTGCTCGTGGTTGTCGCCTATTGCGGGAAATGTGCGCAGGCGCGACGAGGGGAGCGGTTCGTGGGCGGAACGACTCTGGTACAGGATGAACCGGCCACCGTTCCTCCCGAGGATCCGCCCCCGGCATCGGCCGCCGGACCTCGACTGAGCCCCCGCCGTGTGCGGTTGGTCTTCTTCGCGCTGATGCTCGCGCTGCTGCTGGCCGCGCTGGAGCAGATGATCGTCGCCACCGCGCTGCCGAAGATCGTCGGTGAACTGCACGGCCTGGACCGGATGTCCTGGGCGATCACCGCCTACCTCCTCACCGCCACCGTCGGACTGCCGGTCTACGGCAAGCTCGGCGACCTGCTCGGTCGCAAGGGCGTCTTCCAGTTCGCGATCGTGGTCTTCGTGATCGGCTCCGCCCTCGCGGGCCGGGCCGCGACCATGGACCAGCTGATCGCCTTCCGCGCGATCCAGGGCGTCGGCGCGGGCGGACTCATGATCGGCGTCCAGGCGATCATCGCGGACATCGTGCCGCCCCGGGAACGTGGCCGGTTCATGGGCCTCATCGGTGCCGTGTTCGGCCTGGCCTCCGTCGGCGGACCGCTGCTGGGCGGCTACTTCACCGACCAGCTCTCCTGGCGCTGGTGCTTCTACGTCAACGTGCCCTTCGGCCTCGTCACGCTCGCCGTCGTCGCCGTCGCCCTGAAGCTGCCGAAACCGGCCGCGAAGGCACGCCTCGACATCCTCGGCGCCCTGCTGCTCGCCGCCGCCTCGACCTGCCTGGTCCTGCTGACCAGTTGGGGCGGCACCGAGTACGCGTGGGACTCACGGGTCGTTCTCGGACTCGGCGCAGGGGCCGTGACGGCCGCCGTCCTCTTCCTGGTCGCCGAGCGCTTCGCGGCCGAACCCCTCATCCCGCTACGGCTGTTCAGGGACTCCGTCTTCAACATCACCGGTCTGGTGGGCCTGGTGATCGGCGTCGCCCTGTTCGGCGCGGCCGGTTACCTGCCGACCTACCTCCAGATGGTCGACGGGGTGTCCGCCACCGAGTCGGGGCTGCTGATGCTGCCCATGATGGCCGGCATCGTCGGCGCCTCCATCGTCTCGGGCCGGCTCATCAGCCGCACCGGCCACTACCGGAGCCATCCGGTCATCGGCTGCGCCCTCGCCGTCGTCGGCATGTGGCTGCTGTCCCGGCTGGAGGTCGACACGCCCCGGCTGCACTACGGCATCTGGACGGCCGTCCTCGGCGCCGGGATCGGCATGGTGATGCCGGTGCTCGTCCTGGCCGTGCAGAACTCCGTCCGGCCCACCGACCTGGGCACGGCCACCAGCGCCAACAACTACTTCCGGCAGATCGGCGGAAGCGTCGGCGCCGCGGTCTTCGGCACCCTCCTCGCCGACCGGCTCGCCGACGCGCTGAAGTGGCGGCTGCCCGCGGGCGCCGGACTGCCCGACCCCGAGTCCCTCACCCCGCAGCTCGTCCACGCGCTGCCGCCCGACCTGCGCGACGGCTACATCAGGGCGTACGCCGACGCCATGCCGCGGCTCTTCCTCTACCTCGTGCCGGTGCTCGTCCTCGGCCTGCTGATCGCCTGCTTCCTCAAGGAGACCCCTCTGGAGACCGACGCGGCGTCCCACCCCACCGCCGACGGCGACCTGGACAACGTCGTCGACGACGTTGTCGAGCCGGAGCACCCGCCCGTGCCCGCGCCTGCCCCGATCCCGCACGCCCGCTCGCCCTACCTCTCCGGAACTCCCGTGTGCGGCACCGTGCGGCACCCCGACGCCACCGTGGTGCCCCGCGCGGCGCTCACCCTGATCGACATCGCCGGCGCGCAGCTCGGGCGGGGCGCCAGCGGCGAGGACGGGCGGTACACGCTGGCCACCCCGGGGCCGGGGGCGTACGTCCTGATCGCCGCGGCCGGCGGACACCAGCCGCAGGCCGTCTCCGTGACCGTCGGGGAGCGCCCGGTCGAGCTGGACATCGTCCTCGGCGCCGCCGGACGTCTCGCGGGCACGGTGCTCACCGCGGACGGCACCCCCGTGCGGGAGGCCACCGTCACGCTCACCGACGTGCACGGCGAGGTCGTCGCCGGCACCCGCACCGGGCCCGAGGGGGACTACGCCATCACCGAGCTGGTGGCGGGCGAATACACCCTCGCCGTCGGCGCGCCCGCCTTCCGGCCCGCCGCCCTCCCCGTCACCGTCCGGGCCGCACGGGAGACCTGGCAGGACGTCGAACTCGCCGGGGGCGCCGTGCTCCGCGGCACCGTGCGGGCCGGCACCCTGGGGCGGGCCGTGGAGGACGCGCGGGTGACGCTGCTCGACGCGGCGGGCAACGTCGTGGACACGCTCACCACCGGCCCGGACGGCACCTTCGGGTTCGTCGACCTGTCGACCGGTGAGTACACCGTCATCGCCGCCGGATACCCGCCCGTCGCCACCGTCCTGAAGGTCGCGGGCGGGGAGCGGACGGAACGTGACCTCCAGCTGGGGCACGAGGACTGAAAACCCCTCAGTAATCCCGGCCGCCGCCCGATCGCCCCTGCTCAACGCGGGGGCACGGGGGCGCGCGCCGGAGCGGTCGGACACGGTGAATTCCCGCAATGCCGCACATCGTGACGGCCCGGCCCCGTACCGTGGTGAGGGCGGCCACAGATCTTGCGGAGCCGTGGGGAGAGAGGGCCTGGGCCATGGACCGTGGCACCGAGTGGGACGCACCTCCCAGCCGCGGAGCTGGGAACGGCGCGGCGGAACACGCCGCGGGCCGCATCCCGCTGGCGGTGGTCGTGGTGGACCGCGACGGCCTGGTGTCCCACTGGAGCACCGGCGCGCGACGCCTGTTCGGCGCCGCCAAGGAAGAGGCGATAGGCCGGGCGGCCGTCGATCTGCTGCCCGTCTCCGGCGCCCTCCCCGAGGAGGACGAGACCACGTCCTACGGCCGGCTCGCGTCCTACGACGGCCTCGGACCCGACCTGGAGACCTCCCTCGACGGCCGGCTGTCCTACCCGGCCGCGGGCCGGGCCCGGCTCACCGTGCCCGGCGGCGAGCGGGAGGCCATTCCGCTCCAAGGACGGCGCAGGGTCGACGTCCTGTGGTGGGCCTACCCGTTGGTCGGCCCCGGGCGGGAGCGGCTGCTCGTCCTCGCGGCGGACGCGGCGGGGTTCGGCCCCGACGATCCCGACAGCTCCAACGAGGACGCGGCGGTCGAGCGGATCGCGCCCGGCTTCGCCCTGCACACCGACTTCCCCGGCGCCGAGGAACTGGCCGGCCGGCTCCCCGAGATCCTGCCCAGCATGAGCGTCGGGGAGAGCGCCCGGATCGTCGCGCAGGTCCTCGAACTGGGCTATCCCGTCCTGGAGTTCAGCCAGAACGACCGGGTGCCCGTCACCCCCGACTGGGGCGTGGCCCGGCGCGCCGAGCGCAAGGCCCGCCGCGAGCACGTCGCCCGCGCCCTCGCCGAGGGCCGGTCCGCCCCGGCGGACCTCGTCGACGAGGTCGAGGACCTGGAGTACGCCGCCGTACGCGAACGCCTGGAGTTCCTCAACGACGTCAGCGGACGCATCGGCACCTCGCTCGACCTGTCCCGGACCATCATCGAGGTCAGCAAGGCCGTCGTCCCCCGCTTCACCGACGTCGCCGGCACCTATCTGCGCGAACAGGTCGTCGCCGGTGAGGGGTTCCCGGACGGCGTGCCGGACACGACGACCATGTGGCACCGGGTCGCCCTGGAGCACACCGACGAACCCGGCCGCTGGGACGACGTGGTGCCGGTCGGCGAGGCCATGCCGTTCCCCGCGCACACCCCGTTCTTCCAGTGCATGACCAGCGGCGAGCCCGTCCTCGTCCCGCGCATCAGCGAGCAGATGGGCCACGCCATCGCCTCGCAGTTCGAGAAGCGGGACATCCGGCCCCTCATCACCGGCCGCAGCATGCTCATCGTGCCCCTGAAGGCACGCAACGTCGTGCTCGGCTTCATGATCCTGCTGCGCCACCCGGAGCGCGTCGAGTTCAACGACATGGACCGCGTCACCGGCGCCGAACTCGCCGCCCGCGCCGGTCTCGTGCTCGACAACGCGCGCATGTACACCTACCAGGAGAGCGTCGCCGAGACCCTCCAGGACAGCATGTTGCCGCACATCCCGCCGCGCATGGCGGGCTGCGACATCGCCACCCGCTATCTGCCGGGCACGCTGCTGGGACGGGTCGGCGGCGACTGGTTCGACTCGGTCAAGCTGCCCGGCGCCCGCACCGCGCTGGTCGTCGGCGACGTCATGGGCCACGGCCTCAACTCGGCCGCCATGATGGGCCAGTTGCGTACGGCCGTACAGACCATGGCCGCGCTCGATCTGCCGCCGGCCCAGCTGCTGCGCAAGCTCGACGACCTCGCCCAGCGTCTCGGCGACACCTACCTCGCCACCTGCCTCTACGCCGTCTACGACCCGATCGCCGGTGAGCTCCACCTCGCCAACGCGGGCCACATCCCGCCCGTGCTGGTCCGGGCGGACGGCGGCCGCAGCGAGCTGCTCGACCTGCCCACCGGTGCGCCCATCGGCGTCGGCGGGGTGCCCTTCGAGTCGGTGCGCGTGCGGGTGGAGCCCGGGGACCGGCTCGTGATGTGCACCGACGGGCTGGTGGAGGTGCGTGGCGAGGACATCGGGGTGGGCCTCGCGACCCTGTGCGAGTCCGCGGCGCATCCGGCGGCCTCCATGGACGACGCCTGCGACACGATCATCCGGGCGCTCAACACGCGCGGCGGGCGCAAGGACGACGTGGCCCTGCTGATGGCCCGGCTCAACGGGATCGAACCGGACGACGTGGCCGAGTGGCGGCTTCGCCCCGACCCGGCCGAGGTGGGGCGGGCGCGTGCGGTGGTGCGGGAGCAGGTGCACGAGTGGGGGGCGGCCAGGCTGGCCGACTCCGCCGAGCTGATGGTCAGTGAGCTGGTCACGAATGCCGTGCGGCACTCCCACGGCCGGCCGGTCGCGCTGCGTCTGGTGCGCGGGGACACGCTGCTGTGCGAGGTGGACGACGATGACCACGAGCTGCCCAACCTGCTGAGCGCGGGGCCCGAGGACGCGGTGGGGCGAGGGCTGCGGGTGGTCAGCATGCTGGCCCGGGAGTGGGGCGCGAGCCGTACGGGGGCGGGGAAGACGGTCTGGTTCGAACTGACCTTGCCCCGGCGGTGAGTTCTCGGACGAGAGTGCCGCGTCGGGGTGTCGGGAGTCTGCGGGTGCGTTGTGGCTTGTCGCGCCCACGCGGCGGAGCCGCACATGGATACAGCCCCGCGCCCCTTGGGTCGGTTGTCGAACGCTTGGTGAAGGTGTGCGCCGGGTCCTTGTGGGCGTGAACAGCGCGCGATACACCGTACTGGCCTGTCACTCGGGACGGGTCGGCGTCGCATCCTGGGGAGTTGGACATGAGCGTGACGAGTCGGTATCGGGAGGCGTGGGAGGGGTTCTGGCGGGAGGCGCCGGGGGAGCGGGGGTCCGTGTTCTGGGACGCCGAGCCGGTGTTGACGGCCGGTGTCCATGTGGCGCTCTTCGAGCCCCATCTCGTCGACCACACGCTGCCGATGATCGACCTCGGCTGCGGGAACGGCACCCAGACCCGGTTCCTCGCCGACCGTTTCCCCCGGGTCGTCGGCACCGATCTGTCCACCGCCGCCCTCGACCACGCCCGGCGGTCCGATCCGGCGGGACAGGCGTCCTACCGGCCACTGGACGCCGCCGACAAGGATGAGACGCACACCCTGCACGCGGAAGTCGGGGACGCCAACGTCTACATGCGGGGCGTCCTGCACCAGGCCGACCCCGACGACCGGCAGGCGCTGGTGGACGGGATCGCCGCACTCGTCGGGGAACGCGGCCGGGCCTTCCTCGTGGAGCTGTCCGAGGACGCCAAGGCGATCCTGCTGGGACTGGCCGGGAGCGCCGAGGGCCCGCCGCCCAAGCTGGCGCCGGTCTTCCGGCACGGCATCGCGCCCGGCGAGGTCGCCGACGACGCGATCCCCGTGTATCTGAACGTGGCCGGGCTGAGCATCCTGGCCAGTGGTGACCTGCCGCTGACGACGACGGAGTACCGGCCCGACGGCACGAGGATCGAACTCCCCTCGACCTGGGTGGTGGCGGGCCGTGTGACGTGACAGCCGGGGCGGGCGGGTCACGGGGAACTCCCCAAGGCGCGAAATCGTTGTCAACTCACGTCACAGGCAGCGCAGTTGTCATCACTTCTGCACTTCTCCACTTCTGCCATCGCTGTCGTCAACGAGCCGACGTCATGGAGGCCCCACCCATGAGCTCGACCCACCCCCGACCCACCAGACGCGCCGTGCTGGGCGGTGCCGCCGCTCTCGCCGCCCTCACGGTGACGGCAGGCACCGGCACGGCGGTCGCGACTCCGAACGCCACCTGGCCGACGGAGTTCCCGCTGCCCGACGGCTTCCTTCCCGAGGGCATAGCCATCGGCCACAAGCCGTACGCCTACATGGGCTCCCGCGCCAACGGCGCGATCCACCGCACCGACCTGCGCACCGGCGAGGGGAAGACCCTCTTCGCCGGGGCCGCCGGCCTGATCTCCGTCGGGCTGAAGACCGACCACGACGGGCTGCTCTACGTCGCCGGGAACACCGGCGTCGCCCGCGTGCACGACGCGCGCACCGGCGAGCTCCTCGTCACCCATCAACTCTCCGAGCCGACCGGCCACTTCATCAACGACGTGACGCTCCTCGGCGACCGCGCCTGGTTCACCGACTCGCGTGCCGCGTTCCTCTACGGCGTTCCGCGCGGCGGCCGGACGGGCGGCATCCGCACGCTGCCGCTGACCGGGGACTGGGTGCAGCTGCCCGACGTCAACAACGGCAACGGCATCGTCGACACCCCGGACGGCCGCGGCCTGATCGTCGTCAAGAGCACACCGGGCGAGCTGTACCGGGTGGACCCGAGGACGGGCCACGCCACCAGGATCACGCTGGTCGGCCAGGACACCGTCGTCAACGGCGACGGCCTGTGGCGCATCGGCCGCACGCTGTACGTCGTACAGAACCGGCTGAACCTGATCAGCGTCTGGGACCTCGACAAGGCGGCCACCACCGCCACCCTGCGCCGGATCGTCACCGACCCGCGCTTCGACGTGCCGACCACGGCCGCCCGCTTCGGTGACCGCCTGTACCTGGTCAACGCGCGCTTCACGACCCCGCCGACACCGGAGACGACGTACAACGCCGTCGCGGTGTCGATCTGAGCCGACCGCCGTGCCGGGCCCTCCGTGAGGGAGGGCCCGGTGCCCGTCAGCCGGCCGTGCGGCCGCGGCGGTGGGCCAGCCAGCCGGCGCCCAGCAGGGCCGCCGCGAGCGCGGCGACGGAGAGCACGGTGACGCCGGTGGAGGCGAGACTGCCGCC
The DNA here is from genome assembly GCF_001685355.1 of Streptomyces lincolnensis. Classification (GTDB taxonomy): domain Bacteria; phylum Actinomycetota; class Actinomycetes; order Streptomycetales; family Streptomycetaceae; genus Streptomyces; species Streptomyces lincolnensis. Next base: position 8,264,246 of record NZ_CP016438.1, read on the forward strand.
ACCCGCCGTCGAGGTGCCCGAGCCGCCGGTGGTGGAGCCGGAGGCGCCGCCACCCGTGGTGCCCGCACCGCCGCCCGTCGTGCCCCCGGAAGCGGAGCCGCCCGTACCGCCGGTGTCACCGGTGCCGGGGTCGGTGTCCACCGGGTCCTGGCCGACGAAGGCGACCGGGACCTTCACGTCCTGGGAGCGGTCGCCGGAGAGGGTGTGGTCGGCACGGGTGGCGAGCACGCACGTGGCCTTGAAGCAGTCGGTGAACTCGTCCTTGGCGTCCACCGTGAGCTCGACCTCGAAGGAACCGCCCGCCGTGTACGGGATCGCCAGCTCCTCGCCGTAGTCGGGCGGGTTGGAGGAGATCCACGCCGAGGAGTGGGACCCGCCGCTCATGTCGACGCCGCCGATGCACGGGGTGGGCAGTTCGCCCGCGCCGTTGTCGACGCACAGGGCGACGTAGATGCCCTTGTCCTCGTCGTAGCCGGAGCCGGTGATCTTCAGGGTCTGGTTCTCGGTGGCGAGGTTGTTGACCGGGGTGACGGTGAGCTTCTGGCCCTCCGGGCCGGTGACGGTCCTGGTGCCGGACGGCTCGTCGTCCTCGCCGCCGCCCCCGCCCCCGTCGGTGCCGCCGTCGCCGCCGGCCGCGGTGACCGTGAGGGTGATCGGCGAAGTCCGGGTGGTGCCCACCGAGTTGGTGAACTCGGCGCGGTACGCGTAGCCGTTCTGCGCAGCCCTCGCGGTGAAGGAGTACGCGTTCTTCGTGGCGCCCTCGACCGCGTTCCAGGTCTGGCCGCCGTCCGGGCTCACCTGCCAGCGCACGGTGGGCTCGGGGGTGCCCTGGGCGGCGGCGACGAACGTCACCGTGTCGCCCGGGACGACGGACTGGTCGGTGGGGGACCGGGTGACCTCGGGGGAGACCCGGCGGTCGTACCTGACGACCTTGTTCTCGGCCTGGTTCGTGACGAAGACCGAGCCGGCGCTCGGGGGCACGGCGATGCCCGCGAAGGTGGCGGAGCGGCTGCCGGGCAGGGCGAGCGGCTCGGCCGCCGGCTGGAAGGTGGTGCTGTCGTAGACCTCCAGGGCGCCGACGTTGTCCGCGCCGTCGTCCGCGCTGCCGTAGTCCTCGCGCAGGACGAACGCCTCGCCCGTGCCCTCGTCGAAGGCCACCGCCGTGGGCCGGTCCTTGCCCTTGAGGGTGGTCAGCAGTTTGGCGTCCTTGTCGAGGACGAGCACCGAATAGCCGGTGCCCACCCAGACGTTGCCGGTCTCGGGATCCACCCGGACGAAGGAGAGGATCTCGGCGGGCAGGTCCACCTGGGCGGTGACGGCGAGCGAGCCGGCGTCGACGCGGCGCAGCTTCCCGCCCGTGCCCTCGGCGGACCACAGGACTCCGCGCCGGACGTCCGAGGCGAGGTCACCGCCCGCTTCGAGGGTGGTGGTGCGCTGCACGGCGCCCGTGGCGATCTCGACCTCGGACAGGACGGGGCCCTGGGAGAGCAGAACGGTGGACGCGTCGGTGCCGGGCACGGCCCCGGTGACGGCGGAGCCGGGCGGCCAGACGCCCTTGGCGGCCGTGTCGCCGTCCTTGGCGGTGCCGATGCCGCGCACCGGGTACTGGAAGACCACCCCGTCGCCGGCGAGCGGGGTGATGAGCCGGTGGACGGGACGGGGCAGCATCGTGCCGGTGGAGCCGGGGGCCTGGGCGACGCGGCTGAGCACCTTGCCGTCCTTGGGGTCCAGGACGTACAGCCCGGCCTCGTTGACGTCGCCGGTGTCCGGGATGTTGTCCGAACCGACGTACAGCTTGCCGGAGTCGGGGTGGAGCAGGACGCCGAGCGGTTTGCCGACGTCGGTGGACTCGGCCGCCTTCACATAGCTGACGGTGCCGGCGGGCACGTCCACCCCGTCGCCACCGCCGCCCCCGGGGTCCTGGCCCTCGAAGGTGAGCGGGATACGGACGTCCTGGGAGCGGTCTCCGGCGGCGTTGTGGTCGACGCGGGTGACGACGGAGCAGGCGACCTGGAGGCAGTCGAGGCCGCCGTCCTTGGCCTGCACCTTGAGCTGGACGTCGAAGGTGCCGCCCTCGCCCCACCGGACGGCGACCGTGCCCGCGCCCTCGTCCGAGGCGTCCCGGGGAATGATCCACACCGACGCGCCGCTGCCGCCGCTCTGGTCGGCGCCGCCCAGACAGGGCGTGGGGATGCGGTTGTCGCCGTTGTCCTTGCAGACGGCGACGTAGATGCCCTTGGTGTCGTCGTAGCCGTCGCCGGTGACCTTGAGGGTCTCGCCGTCCGGGTCCAGGTTCGCGGAGGCGGAGACGGAGAGCTTCTGGCCGTTCTTGCCGAGTGCCGTCTTCGGGGTGTCGGCGGCCTGGGCGGCCGATCCGACGCTGACGGCCGTGACGGCGGCGGCCAGCAGGGCCGCGGCGCCCAGCAGCGCCGCGGGACGTCTGAGGCGGAGCCCGCCGCTGCGGCCCGGCCGCTCCCGGCCGGGCGTGTCGTCTGTCATGAAGGGTTCCTCACGTGTCGGGTGCGCCCGGCACTCCGGTCGTGCGAGAGCCGGGCCCCCGCGTGAGGGCCCGGTCCGGCGGGCGTCTACTGGAAGCTGATGGGCACGTGGACGTCGTACTTGCGGTCGTTGGTGTCGAAGTGGTCGGCGCGCGTGACGATCGCGCAGGTGACGTCGTCGCCGCAGACGCGGCCGTCTTCGAGGGTGGCCTTGACGAAGATGTTCACGTTGAAGGTGCCGCCGGTGCCGAACTTGGAGCTGTTGGCGAACATGCCGCCGAAGGTGTTGTTGACCCAGTGCGAGGCACCGGTGGAGCCGGTCTCGTCCTGGCCGCCCAGGCACGGGGTGGGCTTGGCCGCGCCGGGCGCTCCGTCGACCACGCACAGGCCGACGTAGACGCCCTGGCCGGTGTTGAAGCCGGAGCCGGTGACGTTGATGACCTGGCCGGCCGCGGAGGCCGTGTTCGGGGCGGTCACCGACAGGTTGTAGGTGGTGCTGCCGTCGACGATCGTGCGGGTCGAGGTGGCGGCGGAGGCGGAGGTCGCGAGGCCCAGGGTGAGGGCGGCACAGGCGGCGACGGCGAGGGTGGCCCGAGCGGCGGTACGGGCGGAAGGAACGGCTCTCATGGCGAGCGTCTCACCTTTCAGGGGGTGTCCCCACTCCGACTGGAGTTAGGTAAGGCAAACCTAAATATGGATGCGAAGGAATTGTCAACAGTGGGCAAAGAGTTCCCAACACCCTTGTTCTCTCGGGGAGTTGGGCATGCCGAGGAGCGGACCGTGGGGCCCGCTCCTCGATGCCAGGGACTGTCGGTAACACGCCGGATCACTCCGCGGCGGGCTGGACCTCGAACCGGGTGACGGCGCCGCGTTCGCCGGTCACGGTGGAGAGTTCGACGGTGTGCGCGCCCTGGTCGGCCGTCGCGTACACCGGGAAGGTCTGGGAGATCCGGCCCTCCTCGTCGGCCACGGTCTGGTGGCGGGTGTCGTCGTCGACGGCGACCAGCACCAGGTCACCGGGCTCGAAACCCGTGCCGGTGACGGTCTGTTCGGCGCCGGCCGTCAGTGCGGGGTGCGCCACCGAGGCCGCGGGTTCGGCCCGCACCGCCTGTTGGTTCTCCGGTGCCGGGACAGGGGCCGGGGGAGGGGCGGACGGTCCTGATGTCGCGTCCGGCTGCGTGGGAGGCGCCGGTGCGGCGTCGGCGCTTCCGGTGCCCACGGTCACGTCGAGAAGACCGAGGCTGTCCCCTTCCGTGAACCGGCTTCCGCTCCACTCGGACAGCAGTCGCGCCCCCTCGTCCGTGAGGGCCGCTTTCAGTCCGGTCCAGGTCACACCACCGGTGCGGACGGTGGGTGCGCCGGCGCCCGGGGTCACGTCGGCCAGGGGCAGTTCCCGGGCCTCGGTGCCGACGGCCGTCCGGGCGCGGAGCGTGCCCGTGCCCTCGCGCAGCTCCAGACGCAGGGCGCCGAGCGTCAACGGCCCGGCGGCACCGGAGAGCCGGGCCGACCCCGCCAACTCCACGTCCGCGTCGCCGCTTTCGGGGTCCGTGCCGCCGCCCGTGGCCGGGAACCAGGCACGGTCCGCCGCGCCCCGGGTCGCGGGGGCGGTCACGTCGACCGACACGCCCCGGTCGGCCAGTTCCGTCCCGGCGGTGCTCCAGCTCGCGTATCCGCCGGACACCTCGCGGGGGAACGCCTCCCCGCCCTGCGCGGCCGCCACCCCCGGGCCCAGCAGCGTGAGCAGCGCGCCGCCCGCCAGAACGGCGGCGCCGGGTCTTCTCGTCATCTTCGGTTCTCCCTCTGCGATATGAGGTCTCGGCGTCAGGTCTTCGCGTCGTGGGGTGCGCGGTCGCCGTCAGCCGGCACTCGGGCCACCCGCGTGGCCGGTACGGCGGCGCCGTGCCCAGAACCAGGTGCCGGTACCGGCCGCGACCAGCCCGGCGGCGGTGAGCCCGACCGTCAGCGCGGCGGAACCGGTACTGGCCAGCGGACCGCTCGACGACTCCGTGCCGCTGTCACCGGAACCGCCCGTCGTGCCGCCGGTGGTGCCCGCGGTCGCCGTCGTGCTCGGCGTCGCGGCGCCGCCGTCGTCGTCCGCCGTGCCGCTCCCGCTCCCGCTGCCGCCGAACGTCACCGGGATCCGGACCGTCTGGCTCTGGTCGCTGCCGCGGGTGTGGTCGTTGCGGCTGATCACCGAGCAGGTCACGCCTGCTTTGGCGCAGTCGGTGTTGGCGTCCTTGGAGCGCACCTTGAGCCGCACGCTGAACGTGCCCTTGTGCCCGCTGCCGCCGTACGGCTCGGCCAGCCCCTCGCCGTACGACGGCGGGTTGGAGGAGATCCACACCGACGCCCCGGACTCGCCGGCCATGTCGACGCCGCCGATGCACGGGGTCGGCGTCTTCCCGGCGCCGTTGTCCACGCAGAAGGCGACGTAGATGCCCTTCTCGGTGTTGTAGCCGGTGCCGGACACCGTCACCGTCTCGCCGGACGGGTCGAGGCCGGAGGACTTGGAGACGGTGAGTTTCTGGCCCTCGGGACCCGTCGCCGAGCCGCCCGCGGCGGTCGCGGGAGACGCCGTCGAGAGGGTCAGGGCGATCGCCGCGAGGGCGGCGGCTCCTCCAACTCGTCTGCCGCGCAGGCCACTTGCCCCATTCACGTCAACACCCCCACCATTGGTTATTAAGGTAAACCTAACCTAACCTGATGGTCGACGGAATGTCACACGGGAGACTCGGAAGGTCAAGCGATGCGAATGTCCGGTAGATGCCAGAAGCTCCCTGTGCGGCGCAGGGGCCTGGCGCCCGTCGTGCTGGCCCTCGCGCTGCTGACGGCCGCCTGCGGCGGCAACTCGCCTTCCTCGTCCTCGTCGGGATCGGAGTCGGGGGCCGGGGCGTCCGCGGCTTCGGCGGGCGAGCGGGCGGCGGTGGCCGAGGAGCGGCTCGCGACGAACACCCTCGTCCCCCTCGAAGGCGAGGCGCCCGCACCGCGGTTGCCGGTCACCGTCGACTCCTCCGACGGCCGCCGGGTGACCGTGAAGGACACCTCGCGCATCCTGCCGCTCAACGGCGGCGTGGCGGAGATCGTGTTCACGCTGGGGCTCGGGAACCGGGTCGTCGGCCGGGACATCACCGCCACCTTCGAGGAGGCGAAGAAGCTCCCCCAGGTGACCAGGGCGCACGACGTGAGCGCGGAGAGCGTGCTGTCGCTGAAGCCGACGGTGGTCCTCGCCGACACCGACACCGGGCCCAAGGAGGCCATCGACCAGATCCGGGAGGCCGGTGTCCCCGTCGTCGTCCTCGACCCGGCCACCGAACCGGCCGACGTCTCCACCCGCACCACCCGCATCGCCGAGGCCCTCGGCGTCCCCTCCGCGGGCAAGGCGCTCAACGCCCGCATCGACAGGGAACTCGCCGCCGCCCGCGCGGCCGTACCCCGGGGCAGCGAGCCCAAGGTGGCCTTCCTGTACATGCGCGGCAGCGCGGCCGTCTACCTCATGGGCGGCAGGGGATCCGGCGCGGACTCCCTGATCGCGGCGGCCGGAGCGGTGGACGCGGGCGTCGAGGCGGGCCTGGACAAGCCGTTCACCCCCCTCACCAGCGAGGCCCTCGTCTCCGCCCGGCCCGACGTGATCCTGATGATGGACAAGGGCCTGGAATCCGTCGGCGGAGTCGACGGCCTCGTCGGCATCCCCGGCATCCGCGAGACCCCGGCCGGCATGAACCGGCGCGTCGTCACCCTGGAGGACGGGGTACTGCTGAGCTTCGGCCCGCGCACGCCGCTGGTGATCGACATCCTGGTGGACCGGATCCATCGGGGCTGAGCGCAACGCGGGTGTTGTCGCACTCAGTTGACGCTGCGCCAGATGTGCGGTTCGGCGGGTTCCTCGTCGTGGTCCGCGCCGACGCGTTGGTCCGCGGGAAGGGGTGTGGGTGTGGGTGCGTCGGCTTCGGGGATGCCGTCGGTCGTGTTCGCGCCGTACGGCAGCACGTGCTGGTCCACGGGACGATCCGTCCTCTCGGGATGGCAGGTCCGGGCCGGGTGTCAGGTCCGGTGCGGACCCGGAGGGGTGAGGTGGGGAGCCGGGTCGGCCCCGGGCCGCGGCTCCTGGTGGTCCGGGGCCGCAGGGGCGCGCAGGGCGCCGGGCGCGAAGATGCTCAGGGCCAGGACCAAGGGGTGGTCGTCGCTCTCGCGGGGCGGTACGGGCGCGGGCACCGTCAGGACGCTCATCGCTCCCTCCCGTGGGAGCCGGCCCGGCGCCAGACGAGCACACGCCGCCGGGGTGCCGCGTCCACCTCCCTGGTCGCACGGACGGTGAGCACGTCGCCGTCGAGTTCGGCGTCCCGGGTCTGCTCGACACCGATCCAGTCGGGACGCGAGGAGATCCGGATGTGGTGCACCACCTGGCCGCCGGCCACGCGCCAGTCGCCCGCGTAGCCCATGTACGTCGGACCGGGGCCCGGTGCCGTGGGCATCATGCTGACCGAGACATGGCCGTCGCGGGTGTAGACGAGCATGCCCTCGGGTGCGGGGCCGAGCGGCCCGTCGCCTATCGGGAGTCCTGCCTCGTCCACGTCGTGGAACGCCTCCAGACGCCATACACCGACGAGTTCCGCGCTCATGCCGGGTGCTCCTTCCCGTCTCCGTCCGGGCGCAGGCAGTCCGCCACGAACCCGAGAACCCCCAGGTGGTAGGCGCGTGCCGTCCACCCCAGACTGATGTTGTGGCCGGCGTCGGGCTGGTGGTCGACCAGGACGCGGGGTGCCGCGTGCAGCCGTGACCGCAGCTGGGCGACGGCCCGCCGGTCGTGGCGCCACCAGTGCTCGTGCTCGGCGAACGTGAAGCGGACCGGCACCCGGATCCGCCCCCCGATCCGGCGGAACGTCTCGGGCCAGCGGCCCGCGTCCGCCAGTTCGCGCGGTGGTGCGGGGGCGACGACGGCCCCGCTCGCCCGGAAGGTGCCCGGCGGATACAGGCGCAGCGGGCCCCAGTTGAGCCGCCACTGCGCGGCCCGGCCGGTCGTGGCGGTGGGCGGCACCAGGTACTCGTCGCCGCAGCCGGACACCGCGAGGCCCAGCAGCCCCGGTACCAGTCCGTCCGCCGCGATCCCCAGCGCGGGCTTGCCGCCGAAGGAATGTGCGAGCAGGAAGACGCCGGCGCCCGGCAGATGGCGGGCTGTCAGGTCTCGCACCGCCGCCGCGATCGTGGTCGCCTGCTCCATCACGCCCTGCCCCTCGGGCAGTCGGCGCGCCGAGAGGCCGTAGCCGGGACGGTCCAGGGCCACCGCCGCGAAGCCGAGGTCCGCGGCGAGGGCCAGGAACGAGGTGTCCGGCCGGGCCGTCCCGTGGAAGTACGCCGCGCTCATCCCCGCGCCGTGCAGGGCGACGACCGTGGCCCTGGGCGGGGTGTGTTCCGGGAGGGCGAGCAGCGCGGAGAGCGGGGTGCCGTCCGCGTCCAGGGTGATGCGGCGTACCGTCGCCGGCGGCCTCGCGGCGACGGCGGATCCGGCCGCCGTCACGGTCGCGCGCCCTCGGCCCGCCGCTCCGCGTGCTCCCTGGCCAGGGAGAGCGTGGCGAGGCTGTTGGTGCTGAGCGCGGTACGGGCGTACGCGACCGCGTCCGGCACGGTCGCACCGGCCCCGAGGACCTTCTCGACGGCGTCGGGGTCGATGGTGAAGGTGTGCTGGGAGGAGGCCGTGACACCCCCGCCGTCGGCCGGGACGATCGTCCAGCGGCCGGTGTGCAGGGTCAGCAGGGCGGGCAGGGTGACCTGCTTGTACACGATCCGGTGCGGCGGCAGCCCGACGCGGTACGACTTGGTGGTGTGGGAACTGCCGTCCTTGGCCAGGGTGTCCATCTCCAGCGTTTGGAGTCCCGGCGCCGGCTCCTGAAGCCGTACCGCGAGGACATGCGGCAGGCGCTCGGTCCACAGGTCCGCCCGGTCGATGAAGTCGTAGACGTCCCCGACCTCGCCCCGGATCCGGACCGTGTCCTCGAAGGAGCAGGTCAGGCCGTCGTCGGCGGGGGACTCGGCGAGGGACTTGAGGGAGTCCAGCTCCGAGCGGGAGTTGCGGTCGACCACGTCGTGGAGCCAGGCGAGGCTCGCGCTGTCGGCCGCCCGGTAGTCGTGTGCCAGGCGCACCACCGACTCCCCGGAGGGCAGGGCCTCGACGTGCCACTCGCCGCCCATCGCGGCCACCGGGGGCGCGGTGATCTCCTGGCGGAAGCGGATGCGCAGGTGCTCCGGGTCCAGGCGGCGGTGCGAGGTCCAGTTCTTGACGGTGTCGCCCGCGGTCGCCCAGATGCGGATGCGTTCCTCGTGCTCACCGCACTCGACCTGTTCGACATGGATGTTCGGGGGGAAGAGCCGGGGCCAGTCCTCGGCCCGGGCCAGCAGGCCGTAGACGGTCTCGGCCGGTGCGGAGATCTTGATCTCGTGTCCGGACTCGTGCAGCTCGGAGGGCATGGGGTCACTCCTTGGGGCTGGGGGGAGGGAAGGCGCCGCGCGGAGTCAGAAGTTGCCGAGACCGCCGCAGACGTTCAGCGCCTGGGAGGTGATGGACGCGGCGGTGTCGGAGACCAGGTAGCCGACCAGGCCGGCCACCTCCTCGGGCGTCGAGTAGCGGCCCAGCGGGATCTTCGCCCGGAACTTCTCCAGGATCGCGTCCTGCGAAGTGCCGTACACGCGCGCGTAGTTCTCCCGCACCCGGTGGGCCATCGGTGTCTCGACGTAGCCGGGGCAGACCGCGTTGACGGTGATGCCGGTGGGCGCCAGTTCGTTGCCCAGCGCCTTGGTGAAGCCGACGACGCCGTGCTTGGAGGCGGAGTAGGGGGCGCCGAGCACCACGCCCTGCTTGCCCGCGGTGGAGGCGATGTTGACGATGCGGCCCCAGTCCCGGTTCCGTAGTCCGCCCGTGGTCAGCGCCTCCCGGGTCAGCCGGAACACGCTGTTGAGGTTGGTGTCGACGATGTCGTCCCACAGGTCGTCGGTGAGGTCGGCGGTGACTCCGCCACCGCTGATCCCCGCGTTGTTGACCAGGACGTCCACCGGTCCGTACCGCTCGACGGCCGCCCGCACGTACCCGCGGACCGAGTCCCGCGACCGTACGTCGAGCACGACACCGTCCACGTCGAGGCCGTCCTCCCGCAGTTCCTTGACCGTCACCAGCACCTTGTCCTCGGTCCGCGACCCGATGAACACCTGGTGTCCCTGCCCGGCCAGCAGCCGGGTCACGGCCAGGCCTATGCCGCTGGTGGCACCTGTCACCAGGGCGACGCGACGTTCCCGCTGAGTCATCTCTCCTCTTTCCTGAGCGTGGTGCGTGGGTCCTGAGCGTGGTGTGTACGACGGTCAGACGGGCTGGGCGGACAGATGCGCGCCGACGGCGTCGACGAACGCGCGAGGGGTGGTGGCGTCACCGAGGACGGTCTCGTCCAGCTCGATGCCGTACTCGCGCTCCACCCGGCTCGCCGTCTCCAGCAGGGCGAGCGAGTCGTAGCCGATGTCGGTGAAGTCCGTGTCGAGGATGTCCGCCCGGAGGTCGGCGCCCTCGGGGACACCGGAGCCTTCGAGGAGGATCCGCTTGAGGTCGTCGAGCGTGAAGGTGGTTCGGGACATGAGGGAGCAGCCCTTCTGGGAACGGATGGTGATCGGGAGCGAGAGGGTGGTGCGGGGAACGAGACAGCGGTGCGGGGAACAGGACGGTGGATCGGGGACCGGGACGGTCAGGAGCGCACGACCATCGCCGAGTTGAAGCCGCCGTGGCCGCGGGCCAGGATCAGCGCCGTGCGCAGACGGGCGGCGCGCGGCTGGGAGACGACCAGGTCGAGGCCGTGGCGGTCGGCGGGTTCGACATGGACCGTCGGGGGGATCAGGCCGTCCTTCAGGGCGAGGAAGGCCGTGGCCAGGTCGAGGGACGCGGCGCCCGCGTACAGGCGGCCCGTCATCGTCTTGGGCGCGGTGACCGGGACGCCGTACGCACCGAAGACCGTGGTGAGCGCATAGGCCTCGACGCTGTCGAGCTCGGGTTCGCCGGCGGCGTCCGCGAACACCACGTCCACGTCGGCCGGGGCCAGGTCCGCGTCGGCGAGAGCGAGCTCCACGGCCCGGCGTAGACCTGGCTCGGGGCCGTCGAAGGTGGCCGCGTACCCGGCGATCTCGCCGTACACCGCGGCGCCCCGGGCGCGGGCGGAGTCGGCGGACTCCAGGATGAGCAGGGCCCCGCCCTCGCCCGGCACATGACCGCACGCCCGGTCGTCGAACGGCAGGTAGGCGTGGGTGGGTTCATCCACGGTGCTCAGGCGGCCGCCGGTGTGCAGCCCGACCCAGCCCCAGGAACACAGCAGCGCGTCCACCGCTCCGGCGACGACGAGGGCGGTGCCCTTGCGGATCTGCCGGCGGGCGTGGGCCACCGCGTCCAGACCGCCGGCCTGGTCGGAGACGACGACGCCGCTCGGGCCCTTCATCCCGTTGCGGATGGAGATCTGGCCGGTGTTGACGGCGTAGAACCAGGCGAACGACTGGTACGCGCTGACGTACTGGCCGCCCCGGCTCCACAGGCTCTTCAACTCGCCCTGGCTGAACTCGAATCCGCCCGCCGAACTGGCGGTGATCACGCCCATGCCGTACTCCGGCAGCTGGGCGGGGACCACCCCCGCGTCCGCCAGGGCCCAGTCCGCGGCGACCAGCGAGAGCCGGGTGACCCGGTCCGTCTGCGGCAGCAGCCGGCTCGGCAGATGCTCCTCGGCCGTGAACCCGGCGATCTCGCCGGCGAGTTTCGCCGGATAGCCGGAGGCGTCGAAGCGGGTGAGGGGACCGATGCCGCTCTTGCCGGCGAGGGCCGCGTTCCAGTAGTCCCGCGCGCCGAGCCCGTTGGGGGCGGCCACGCCCAGACCGGTCACCACCACGGAGTCGGTCATGCCATGCTCCTTTCCGGGCGGGCGAGCACCATCGCGCTCTGGAACCCGCCGAAGCCGCTGCCCACCGTGAGGACGGCGTCGACGATCTGGTCGCGTGCCGTCACCGGGACGTAGTCCAGGTCGCATTCCGGGTCGGGGGTCTCCAGGTTCGCCGTCGGCGGCACCACGTCGTGCCGGATCGCCAGGACGGAGGCCGCGATCTCGATGGAACCGATCGCGCCCAGCGAGTGCCCCACCATCGACTTGATCGAGCTGACCGGGGTGACGTACGCGTGGCCGCCGAGGCTCCGTTTGAAGGCGGCGGTCTCGTGCCGGTCGTTCTGCTTGGTTCCCGAGCCGTGCGCGTTGATGTAGTCGATCTCGGTGGGGTCCATCCGGGCCTCGTCCAGGGCGACCGTGATGGCCTGCGCCATCTCCGCGCCGTCCGGACGCAGCCCCGTCATGTGGTACGCGTTGCTGCGCGTCGCGTATCCCGCGATCTCCGCGTGGATACGGGCGCCACGGTGGCGCGCGGCCTCCAGCTCCTCCAGGACGAACACGGCCGCGCCTTCCCCGAGCACGAAGCCGTTGCGGCTGCGGTCGAACGGGCGGGAGGCGCGCTCCGGGTCGTCGTGCCGGGGCGTGGTCGCCTTGATGGCGTCGAAGCAGGCCATGGTGATGGGCGAGATCGGGGCGTCCGTGGCCCCGGCCACCATCACGTCGGTGGTGCCCTCCCGGATCAGCTCCGCCGCGTAGCCGACCGCGTCGAGCCCCGAGGTGCATCCCGCCGACACCACACCGCTCGGACCCTGGGCCCCGACGGCCCGGGCCACCTCGGCGGCGAAGGAACTGGGCACGAAGTGGTGGTAGAAGAACGGGTCGGCGTAGGTGTGGTCGACCAGGTCGAGCCGGCCGCCGTCGCTGACGACGCGGTAGTCCTGGTCCAGGCTCATGGTGGCGCCCACCGCGCTGCCGATGGTGACGCCCGTCCGGTACGGGTCGAGGGCGCCCGGGGCCAGCCCGCTGTCGGTGACGGCGGCGCGCGCCGCGACCACCGCGAACTGGGCCGCCCGGTCCATCCGCCGGACGTCGTGCGGGGTCAGACCGTGGTCCTCCGGCACGAAGTCGATCTCCGCGGCGACGCGGGAACGGAAGGGAGCCGGGTCGAAGAAGCTGATGGTCCTGGTGGCCGTACGCCCGTCGGTCAGCAGGTCCCAGAAGGCGCCGGTGCCCACACCGCCCGGGGCGAGGACCTCCATGCCGGTGATGACCACGCGCCGCCCGCTCATGCCGGGGTCTCCCAGCGGTAGAGGCGGGTGGCGACCTGGTCGGCGGTGGAGCGCCAGGTCGCCGGGTCGTACACCGAGACCAGGGGCTCCAGTTCCCGGCAGATCTTGATGAACCGGGGGTCCGCCTCCTTCCACGCCCGGTCGATGAGGCGGTAGCCGTCCGTCTCCGCGAAGTCCTGGAGGTGGAAGTACACGCCGTCGAGACTGAACAGCCGGCGCCGGCGCGTTCCCATGCGGTGCGGGAAGTCGGTGGCGTCGAGTTCGGCGAACAGCGCGGAGACCTCCGGGATCACCGCCGGGTCCATCCGGTTCACGATGACCGTGCTGTGCAGGACCTCGCCGGCCGCGGCGGGCCTGCCGTCCCACTGGTAGAAGAGGGTCGCCTCCGCGTCGAGGGGGGATTCCAGGTCCGGTCCGGGCGCCTCGCCGTCGAAGTCCCGGATGTGGACCAGCAGGTCGTGGTAGCCGAAGAGCTGACGGCGGAGCAGACCTGCCGAGCGGGCTCCACGGGTGGCGTCGAATGCGGCGTAGGAATCGCGAATGTGCGCGATCCCGTCAGGTTCTGATCTGCCCAGCGCGACAGCAGTCTGCACGTCGTTCCCTTTCGTCCGCAGTGTTTTCGTCCGCAGTGTTTCTGGCGTCTCCATACTCTGCCGCGGAAAGGGGCCGTACAAGGTTTTCCGATTCACGCTCAGGACATATCTCGGCAGGGAAATTCCGCCTTCTTCAGGGTTCTGTGCGGGGAATGTCAGGGGTAGTTCAGGAACCGCAGGTACGAAGAAGGCCGATGCGGTGCCGCATCGGCCTTCTTCCGTGCACCGTGGTCAGTCCTCCACGATCGACAACGCGCCCGACGGGCAGAGGAACACCGCCTCCCGGGCCCGCGGCACCCGTGCGCCCTCCGCCCGGTGGGTGCGCAGCTCGACCACGCCCCGGTCGTCCTGCGCGAACATCGCCGGATCGGTGAGCACGCACTGGCCGGCCCCGGTGCACACCTCCGGATCACCGGTGATCCGGACGGCCGCCCCGCTCACCACGTCACCGGGAGTTCGTACAGTCCGAACGCCAACGCGTCGTACTTGAAGGGGAGATCGGCCTCGTCGACGGCGAGGCGGAGCGTGGGGACGCGGGCGAAGAGGGTGTCGAAGACGATCTGGAGTTCCAGGCGCGAGAGGTTCTGGCCGAGGCACTGGTGCGGCCCGTAGCCGAACGCGACATGGTGCCGGGCGCCGCGCTCCAGGTCCAGCCGGTCGGGATCCGGGAACGCCGAGGGGTCGCGGTTGGCGGCGAACACCGAGGCCATCACACCGTCCCCGGCGCGGATCGTCTCGCCGCCGATCTCGACGTCCTCCAGGGCCACCCGCCCCGCGGCCACGTCGAGGATGGAGTAGAAGCGCAGCAACTCCTCCACCGCCACCGAGGTCCTGGCCGGGTCCGTCCGGATCGCCGCGAGCCAGTCGGGGCGGGTGAGGAAGGTGTGGACACCGAGGGCGATCATGCTCGCGCTGGACTCGTAGCCGGCGATCAGCAGGAGCTGGGCGAGGCTGTTGAGCCCCTCGCGGTCGATCTCGCCGGTCTCCTCCCGCTGGAGGGCGATCTGACGGCTGATCAGGTCGTCGCCCGGGTGGGCCTCCTTCTCCGCGATCAGGTCGTCGAAGTACTTCCGCAGCCCGATCGAGATCTGCACCCGCTCTTCGCCGGAGGTCTTGCGCCACAGCATGCGGTGCACGAGGTCGATGAAGTAGGCGTGGTCGGCGTGGTTGGCGCCGACCAGCTCGGCGAGCAGCAACGTCGGTACCGGGAGGGCCAGTTCGGCCACCAGGTCGACCGGCTGGGGCAGGTCCAGGATCCGGTCGACGCAGTCGTCGACCAGTTTCTGGATCGTCGGCCTCAGCTCGGCGACCCGGCGCACCGAGAAGTCGCTGATGACCCGGCGGCGGACCGCGGAGTGCTCGGCGCCGTCCATGCTGATCATGAACTTCGGCTGTTTGCTCAGCCCCTCGCGCTGGCCCAGCGCGAGATTGGGAAAGCCCTCGGCCAGGCGGTCGGCACCGAACCGAGGATCGGAGAGCACGGCGCGCACATCCTCGTAGCGGCTCAGGAACCACACGGGCTGACCGTCGCTCATCACCACCTTGCTGACCGGTTCCTCGGTGCGCAGGCGGGTGTAGACCTCCGGTATTTCATAGGGGCAGCGGCGGGTCACCGGGTAATGCGGCAGCTTGGCGACTTCCTCGGGATCCAGATTGAGCATGATGCTCCTCAAGGCGTGGTGGATTGTCCCCGCAGACCCGAGGGACTGTAGTCGCGGCGCCGCCGGAGCAAGGTCAGGAGAATGTCAATTGAAGTTCTTCTGACACTGCTTTTCAAAGAATTGTGCCCCAGCCGTGTTCCACGAGCGCGAACAGTTCGCGCATCGCTGCGGCCGGGTCGTCGCTCGCGCGCACGAGATGGGGCGCTTCCAGCGCGATGTGGGCCAGGCCGGTGACGGCGAGGTCGTCGTGGGGCCGGCCGGTCTCCTCGGCGATGACGGCGGCCAGGGCGTGTTCGTGGCGCAGCCACATGCGCCGGGCGTACTCGCGCAGGGCCGGGGTCGACTCGACCAGGGTGAAGTGCGGATCGTCGGTGCGCAGTCCGGTGCGGGTGCGCACGAGATGGTCGCGCAGGGCGTGCAGGACGGACTGGCCCGGGGGGCGGTCGCGGACGGCGCGGACCAGCGCGTCCTCGACGTCCTGGTCCTCGTCGAAGACCAGGGCCTCCTTGCCGGGGAAGTGCTTGAACAGCGTGCTCAGGGAGACATCGGCGGCCTCCGCCACCTCCCGCACGCCCACCTTGTCGAAGCCCCGCTCGGTGAACAGCCGCAGCGCGGCGTCGGCCAGGGCCTGGCGGGTGGCGGCCTTCTTGCGCTCACGACGGCCCATGTTCTCGGTCACGGACCCCACTGTACTGCGGATTCGGCGAGCTGATCACTTATCGGTGCGGACCCATCATCGGAGCGGTTGCACTTTTCGATCCGCTGTGTTTCTGTGGAGGGGTGGGCAGCGGCCTCGGGCCGCAGTCGTATGACGGAATCCCGCGTGCACAGCGGCCCGGCGCCCGGCCGGGTCGCCGACCAACGCAGGAGAGGACGTCATGGCCAGTCCCACGCAGTCGTTCGCCCGGCCGGGCACCGTGCCGGAGGTGAGCGACCGGCGGCTGAACCTCACGATCGCCGCCCTCGGCATCGGAGCCATCGCCAGCATCCTCGACTCCACGATCGTCAACGTCGGGGTCGACCACCTTTCCCGGGTCTTCGACGCGAGCCTGACCGCCACCCAGTGGGTGATCACCGGATTCCTGCTGGCGATGACCGCGATCGTGCCGCTGTCGGGATGGCTGATCGACCGCATCGGAGGCCGCGCCACCTGGATGTGCGCGCTCGGGGTGTTCCTCGGCGGCTCGGTCCTGTGCGGTCTGGCCTGGGACCTGCCGGCCCTGATCGGCTTCCGGGTCCTCCAGGGGCTGGGTGCCGGCCTGATCATCCCGGCGCTGATGACCCTGCTCACCCAGGCCGCCGGACAGCAGCGCCTGATGACCGCCATGGGCAGCTTCTCCCTGCTGGTCCAGGTCGGCCCGATCCTCGGCCCCCTGGTCGGCGGCGCCCTGCTCCAGGGCGCGAACTGGCGCTGGCTGTTCCTGGTGAACATCCCGTTCTGCGTCGCCGGACTGGTCCTGGCCCGCATGGTCCTGCCACCGAAACCGCCCACCGCGCACAAGCGCCCCCTGGACGGCGTCGGACTCGCCCTGCTCACTCCCGCCCTCGTCGGCGTGATCTACGCCCTCAGCAACATCTCCGACCTCGGTGACCTCGGCACCGTGAAGGTGTGGGCGCCGCTCGTCTGCGGCCTCGCCCTGCTCGCCGGGTTCGTCGGCTGGTCGCTGCGGGACGGTGCCTCGGCCCTGATCGACGTGCGGCTCTTCACCGACCGCGGGTTCGGTGTCACCAGCGGCCTGTCGGTGCTGGCGGGCTTCACCATGTTCGGCGGCATGCTGCTCTTCCCGCTCTACTTCCAGCAGGTGCGCGGCGCCTCGGTCGTCGGCACCGGGCTGTTCATGGTCCCGCAGGGGGTGGGTGCGGCGGTGCTCATCATCTTCGGCAAGAGGCTGCTCCAGCGTGTCACCGCCCGGACCAGGATCGTCTGCGGCTTCGCGCTCATGGCGCTGGGCACGCTGCCGTTCGCCTTCCCCGGCACCCGGGGCGAGACCTGGCTGCTGGTCGCCGCCCTGACCGTGCGCGGGCTGGGGGTCGGGGCGAGCACCTCGGCCATCAACGCCTCGGCGGTGGCCGGCCTGCCCAAGGACGAGATCCCGCGCGGCACCACCGCCTTCAACATCGTCCAGCGCATCGGCGCCCCCTTCGGCACCACCACCGTCGCCGTGCTGCTCGCCCGGGCCACGGCCGACGCCCCGCACGGCACCGCCGGTCTGGCGGGGGCCTTCGCCTCGACGTTCTGGTGGACCCTCGGCTTCACGGTGTTCCCGGTCGCGCTGGCCCTCCTCCTGCCCCGGGTCCCCGCGACGGGACCCGTCGGCCGCGCTGCCTAGCGGCGCAACCGGACAGGCCGCCGGGGTCCACCCCCGAGCCCCGGCGGCCGCCGTCCGAGGCACCCGGGGTCCTGGCGGGAAGGGAGTACGTCGTCGTGGGCACGTTCCTCCAGCGAATCGGCACCCTTGCGGGGCGGCCCGGGGGCGGAATGGTCCGGACCCGGGCCGCCGAAAGTCGGCTCGTTCTCCTTTTGTTTCTTTTACCGTCAGACGTGATCCACTTACCGTCAGATGTGGTCCATCATGAATCCCACACCGCGGATCGATACGATCCAGTCCCGGTCGCCCAGCTTCGAGCGAATACTGCTGACATGGGTGTCCAGAGTCCTTCGGGACCAGGAGCCACCCCAGATCTGATCCAGAATCCTGTCGCGCGACACCACGGTTCCGCGATTCAGGGCGAGGAGCAGAAGAAGCTCGAACTCTTTCCGCGTCATCCTGATGACACGGTCCTTGAAAACCACCTCACGTTTGCGGACATCGATACGCAACGGTCCGCGTTCCAGGATCTCCGGGGCGTGTTCGTGGGCATGTGCCCGTCGCATGACCGCTTCCATACGGGCCATGAGTTCACGGAATCCGTAGGGTCGGGCCACATAGTCGTCGGCGCCGGCCCGCAGCGCCAGGACGGTGTCCAGCTCGGACACCTGGGAACCGATGGCGATGACCGGGGTGTCGCATCCGGCGCGCAGCGCGCGGCACACCTCCAGCCCGTCCAGATCAGCTAATTCCAGCCCGAGCAGAATGAGATCGGCAACCGGCCGGCAGTCGAGAGCCGCCCGTCCGCCGGTCATGGCCTGTACCTTCTGCCCGCATCGAACCAAGTCTTCCGTGAGGGCCTCCCTGTACTCGTCCTGACTTTCCACGACGAGAATCGTCCAGGTTTCGACGGGGTCGATTCCGCGTATGGATCCCGTTGGCATCAGTGGTGAGCCGTGTCCCATGATCTTCCCCCGCAGATGATCAAAACGATGGACTGAGCGACCCCATGCTGGCATGGTGGGAGGAGATATTTCAAGGGACATATTTCCTTTCACGGAGGGGCAACAGAGCTTTAACCTGCTCTTGGGAGCCTCATGGAAACCGGGAAGCAAAAGATCCGGAAAGGGATTCCCAAACAAGGCATTAGCAACACTCAAGCCGGAGCAAAGGTCAAACATTAAATTCCCGAATTGAATTGCCATCGGAAATGGTCCGGCGCGGCGGTGGCGGGGTCGTAGCCGGTTCCTGCCCCGGCGCGTAACGTGACCAGGCATGAAGATCCTCATCAGCGCCGACATGGAGGGCGCGACGGGTGTGACCTGGCCGGCCGACGTGTTGCCGGGGACGCCGCAGTGGGAGCGGTGTCGGTCCATGTTCACGTCGGACGTCAATGCCGCCGTGCTCGGGTTCTTCGACGGCGGTGCCGACGAGGTGCTCGTGAACGAGGCCCACTGGACGATGCGCAACCTCCTGCTCGAACAGCTCGACGAGCGGGTGGAGATGCTGACCGGGCGGCACAAGTCGCTGTCCATGGTGGAGGGGGTGCAGCACGGTGACGTCGACGGCATCGCGTTCGTCGGGTACCACGCGGGCGCCGGTATGGAGGGCGTCCTCGCCCACACCTACCTCGCCAACTCGATCACCGGGGTGTGGCTGAACGACGTACGGGCCAGTGAAGGGCTGCTCAACGCCCGTGTGGTGGCGGAGTACGGCGTGCCCGTCGTCCTGGTGACCGGCGACGACGTGGCCTGTGAGGACGCGCTCGGCTATGCCCCCGAAGCGCTGAAGGTGGCGGTCAAGGACCACGTGTCGCGGTACGCGGCGGTGTGCCGCACGCCGGCCAGGACCGCCGCCGACATCCGGGCCGCCGCGAAGGAGGCGGCGTCCCTGGCGGCCCGTCAGGAACCGGTGGACGCCGGGCCGTTCACGATCGCGTTGGAGTTCGACGCCGAGCACCTGGCGATGGCCGCCACCGTGGTGCCGGGTGTGGCGCGGGTCGGGGAGCGGAAAGTGACGTACACCAGTGATCGCATGTACGACGGAATCCGTACCTTCAAGGCGGTCACCACCGTCGTCTCGGCCGCCGTGGAGGAGCAGTATGGCTGACCGGCAAGCGCTGGACGAGGTCGTCGAGTTCACCTCGGACCTCATCCGTATCGACACCACCAACCGCGGCGGCGGCGACTGCCGGGAGCGGCCCGCCGCCGAGTACGCCGCCGCGCTCCTCGCCGACACCGGCCTGGAGCCCGTCCTCCTGGAACGCACCGAGGGCCGTACGAACGTGGTCGCTCGGATCGAGGGCACCGACCCGTCGGCCGACGCGCTGCTCGTCCACGGTCATCTGGACGTCGTGCCCGCCGAGGCGGCGGACTGGAGCGTGCACCCGTTCTCCGGGGAGGTCCGCGACGGGGTCGTATGGGGGCGGGGCGCCGTCGACATGAAGAACATGGACGCGATGATCCTCGCCGTCGTACGGGACTGGGCGCGGCGGGGCGTGCGGCCCCGGCGCGATCTCGTCATCGCCTTCACCGCCGACGAGGAGGCCAGCGCCGAGGACGGCTCCGGATTCCTCGCCGACGAGCACCCCGGGCTGTTCGAGGGCTGCACGGAGGGCATCAGCGAGTCGGGGGCGTTCACCTTCCACGACGGCGGCGGACGCGAGCTGTACCCGATCGCCGCCGGTGAGCGCGGCACCGCCTGGCTGAAACTCACCGCCCGCGGACGCGCCGGGCACGGCTCCAAGGTGAACCAGGAGAACGCGGTCACCCGTCTCGCCGCCGCCGTCACCCGGATCGGCGCCCACGAGTGGCCGCTCCGGCTCACCCCCACCGTGCGCGCCGCCCTCACCGAACTCGCCGCGCTGAACGGCATCGAGACCGACCTGAGGGACGTCGACGCCCTCCTGGACAAGCTCGGCCCGGCGGCCGCCCTCGTCGAGGCCACCGTCCGTAACAGCGCCAACCCGACCATGCTGGACGCCGGTTACAAGGTCAACGTGATCCCGGGGGAGGCGGTGGCCTTCGTCGACGGCCGGTATCTCCCGGGCGCCGAGGACGAGTTCCGCACCACCCTCGACCGGCTCACCGGGCCCGACGTGGAGTGGGAGTTCCACCACCGCGAGGTCGCCCTCCAGTCACCGGTGGACTCACCGACGTACGCGAGGATGCGGGCGGCCGTCGAGGAGTTCGCACCGCATGGGCATGTGGTGCCGTACTGCATGTCCGGCGGCACGGACGCCAAGCAGTTCTCGCGGCTGGGCATCACGGGCTACGGCTTCGCGCCGCTGAAGCTGCCCGAGGGCTTCGACTACCAGGCCCTCTTCCACGGGGTCGACGAACGCGTACCGGTCGAGGCGCTGCACTTCGGAGTCCGGGTACTCGACCGCTTCCTGCGTACCGCCTAGGCGTCTGGGGGACGACGTGCGGACACTGGCCTACGGTTCCTGGCCCTCGCCCATCGACGCGGCGCTCGCCGCCGCCCACGACGGACACCCCGAGTACGTCGGCTTCGTCGGCGACGAGGCATGGTGGACCGAACCCCGCCCCGCCGAGGGCGGCCGCCGCACCCTGGTGCGACGGCGTGCCGACGGCACCGAGGAGCCGGTGCTGCCGGCCCCGTGGAACGTGCGCAGCCGGGTCATCGAGTACGGCGGCCGGCCCTGGACCGGGACGGTGGCCGACGGCCAACCGCTCGTCGTCTTCGCGCACTTCGCCGACCAGCGGCTGTACGCCCACCGGCCGGGGGCAGGTGAGCCGAGACCGCTCACCCCGGTGTCCCCGGTGGGCGGCGGACTGCGCTGGGCGGAGCCGCAGTTGCTGCCGGAACGCGGCGAGGTGTGGTGCGTGCTGGAGGAGTTCACCGGGGACGGGCCCGTCGACGTGCGGCGCGTCCTGGCCGCCGTACCCCTGGACGGATCGGCCGCCCAGGACCGTGACCGGGTGCGTGAACTCACCGACGACCGGCACCGGTTCGTCTCCGGGCCCCGGCTGTCGCCGGACGGGCGGCGGGCCGCCTGGCTGGCCTGGGACCATCCGCGCATGCCGTGGGACGGCACCGAGCTGCTCGTCGCCGAGGTCACCGACGACGGGACGTTCGGGGAGCCCCGGACGGCCGCGGGCGGCCCGCGGGAGTCGATCGCCCAGGCCGACTGGTCGGCGGACGGCCGCCTGCTGTACGCGAGCGACCGGACGGGCTGGTGGAACCTCTACCGCGACGGCGAACCGCTCTGCCCGCGCGAGGAGGAGTTCGGCGGGCCCCTGTGGAAGCTCGGACACCGCTGGTTCGCCCCGCTGGCGGGCGGGTTGATCGCGGTCGTGCACGGCCGCGGCGCCACCACCCTCGGGATCCTGGACCCGGAGACCGGCGAGGTCGTCGACGCGGCCGGCCCGTGGACCGAGTTCGCGCCCACCCTCGCCGTGCACGGCGAAAGGGTCGTCGCCGTCGGGGCCAGCCCGCGCAGCGCCCACGAGGTGGTGGAACTGGACACCCGCACAGGCCGCGCCCGGGTGGTCGGTGCCCCGCACGACGATCCGGTGGACGCCGCCCACTACCCGGAGCCGCAGATCCGCACCTTCACCGGCCCGGCCGGCCGCGAGATCCACGCCCACGTCTACCCGCCCCACCACCCCGCCTGCACGGCCCCCGGCGACCAGCTGCCGCCGTACGTCATCTGGGCGCACGGCGGCCCCACCCAGCGCGCGCCGCTCGTCCTCGACCTGGAGATCGCCTACTTCACCTCGCGGGGCATCGGGGTCGCCGAGGTCAACTACGGCGGCTCCAGCGGCTACGGCCGGGAGTACCGCGACCTGCTGCGCGAGCAGTGGGGCGTGGTCGACGTCGAGGACTGCGCGGCGGTCGCGCGCGCCCTCGCCGACGAGGGCACCGCCGACCGCGACCGGCTCGCGATCCGCGGCGGCAGCGCGGGCGGCTGGACCGCGGCCGCCTCGCTCGCCACGACGGACGTCTACGCCTGCGGCACGATCATCTACCCCATCCTCGACCTCGCCGGCTGGGGCGCGGGGGAGACCCACGACTTCGAGTCGCGGTACCTGGAGACCCTCGTCGGGCCGTACGCCGAGGTGCCCGCCCGGTACGCGCAACGCTCGCCCACCGAGCACGCCGACCGGATCACCGCGCCCTTCCTGCTCCTCCAGGGCCTGGACGACGTGATCTGCCCGCCCGCCCAGTGCGAACGGTTCCTGTCCCGTCTTCAGGGCCGGCGGGTGCCGCACGCCTACATCGCCTTCGAGGGGGAGGGGCACGGATTCCGGAAGGCGGAGACCATGGTCCGCGTCCTGGAGTCCGAACTCTCCCTGTACGCCCAGGTCTTCGGCCTGAACCCGCCCGGCGTCCCGACCCTGGAGCTCACCAAGTGAAGGAACTCCTCAGACCGTCCAGACTCGCGCCCGGCGCCCGCGTGGCCGTCGTCGCGCCCAGCGGACCGGTACCGGAGGAACGGCTCCAGACGGGCCTGGACATCCTGCGGGGCTGGGACCTCGACCCGGTGGTGGCCCCCCATGTGCTGGACCGGCACCGGGAGTTGCGCTACCTGGCGGGCACGGACGCCGACCGGGCGGCCGACCTCCAGCACGCCTGGTGCGACCCGTCCGTGGCGGCGGTGCTGTGCGCCCGCGGCGGATACGGCGTGCAGCGCATGGTCGACCTGCTCGACTGGGAGGCGATGCGGGCGGCCGGGCCGAAGGTGTTCCTCGGGTTCAGCGACATCACCGCGCTGCACGAGGCGTTCGCCACCCGGCTCGGCCTGGTCACCCTGCACGGCCCGATGGCGGCCGGTGTCGACTTCATCAAGAACGCGCGCGCCCAGGAGCACCTCAAGGCCACCCTGTTCGCCCCGGACACCGTCCGCACGATCGCCTCCGGCGGCACGGCGCTCGTGCCCGGCCGGGCACGGGGCGTCACCCTCGGCGGCTGCCTGTCCCTCCTCGCCGCCGACCTGGGCACCCCGCACGCCCGCGCCGGCGCGCGCGGCGGACTGCTGTGCCTGGAGGACGTGGGGGAGGAGACCTACCGGCTCGACCGCTACCTCACCCAGCTGCTGCGCGCCGGCTGGCTCGACGGCGTGCGCGGCGTGCTCCTCGGCTCGTGGGAGACGTGCGAGGCCTACGACGGCGTCCGGGCGCTGATCGTCGACCGGCTCGGCGGACTCGGCGTCCCGGCGGCGGAGGAGTTCGGGTTCGGGCACTGCGAGGGCGCGCTGACGATCCCGTTCGGGGTGGCGGCCGAACTGGACGCGGACGCGGGGACGTTGACGCTGGACGAGCCGGCGCTGCGCTGACGGGCGACGGCCGGGTCACCCGAAGTGGCCCCCACCCCTGGCGGGGCGTACGTCAGGAATCGGCGGAACCGACCAAGTCGTAGGCTGGCGGCATGCCGCACAGCGCTTCCCACTACCTCGCCGAAGGCCCTCGCGTGGGCATACGCCACTTCACCTACGAGGACGGCGCCGAGTTCACCGCCCGGGCCCGGGAGAGCAAGGAACTGCACCAGCCGTGGCTCTTCCCGCCGGCCGGTGCGAGCGCCTACACCGCCTACGCGGGACGGCTGATCGAGGACCCGGCCAAGGCGGGCTTCCTGGTGTGCGAGAAGGCGCCCGAGCGGGGTGAGGCCGGGGCCGTCGCCGGGTTCATCAACATCAACAACATCGTCGAGGGCGGCTTCCGGTGCGGCGCGCTCGGCTACGGCGCCTTCGCGCACGCCGCCGGGCGGGGGCTGATGCGCGAAGGGCTGGATCTGGTGATCGGCCACGCGTTCGGACCGATGCGGCTGCACCGGCTGGAGATCAACGTGCAGCCCGGCAACGCCGCCTCCATCGCCCTCGCCCGCAGCTGCGGCTTCCGGCTGGAGGGCTTCTCACCGAACATGATCTACATCGACGGTGCGTGGCGCGACCACGAGCGGTGGGCGATCACCGCCGAGATGCGGGCTTGAAGTTGATCTTCATGGTGTCGAGGTCCGTGACGGTGGACTTCAGGCCGCCGTGGCCGTACCCGAGGCCCTTCAGGGCCGCCTCCGCCCGGTCCTCCGCGATCGCCGCAGCCATCTCCTCGCCGTCCGCCGCGTCCGACACCACGACGTACCGCATCGAGAAGTGCTTCAGCGGCGAGGACTCGTAGGACAGCGATCCCTCCTCCGTGAACCGCATGCTGCCCATCCCGTGGTCCGCGGCCTCGGCGAGCAGCCGGGTGCGGGCCTCGTCGGTGAGCCCGTCCCAGGTGCCGCGCACGATCACCCGGTAGGTGTGCTGCTCGCTCACTGTCGCTCCTTCGCGTATCTCCGTGGACGGCCGACTGTACGTCGGCGAGGATGCCTGGCATGCGGAATATCGTCGTGCTCGACGCCCCCTCCAACCTCGGCCTGCGTCCGCCCGCCCCCGGCACCGTGCCCGGCTGCTACAAGCTCGCCGGGGCCCTGCGCGAGCAGCGGATCGTGCAGAGGCTGCGGGCGCTGGAGGGCGGGGTCGTCGTGCCGCCACGCTACGACCGCGGGGACTGGCGGGAGGGCGACGGCGTCTTCAACGCGGGCGCGCTCGCCGCGTACACCCGGAAACTGGCCGACCGTATCGAACGGCATGTGCGCGCCGGTGACTTCCCCGTCGTCCTCGGCGGCGACTGCTCCATCCAGCTCGGCGCCTCGCTCGCGCTGCGCCGCATCGGGCGGTACGGCCTGGCCGCCGTGGATGCCTCGCCCGACTTCCGGCACCCCGGCAACTCCGACCGGATCGGCGCGGCGGGCGGCGAGGAGGTCGCCCTCGCCACCGGACGCGGGCAGGACGACCTGACCGACCTCGAAGGGCTCCGGCCCTATCTGCGGGACGAGGACGTACGGCTCTTCGGCATCCGCGACGTGTTCGAGGAGGACCGGGCCGAACTCGCCGCGCTGAAGATCCCCGTCGTGACCGTCGGCGACATCCGGGAGTGGGGCGCGGACGCCCTCGCCACGGCCACCGCCCAGGCCTTCGAGATCCCCGACGTGGACGGATTCTGGGTGCACCTGGACGCGGACGTCCTCGACCCGAGCGTGATGCCCGCCGTCGACAGCCCCGACCCGGACGGCCTCCTGCCCGACGAACTCGTCGCCCTGCTGCGGCCGTTGCTCGCCTCCGCGCACTGCGTGGGCCTCAACGTCACCGTCTACGACCCCGATCTGGACCCGGAGGGCACGGCGGGAGCACTGCTCGCGGACGTGGTGGTGGCCGCCCTCGTCGGGGACTGAGGATCACGCGCCGCCGCGGTCCACGTACTCGTACACCACCCCGTCGGGATGCATCGCGATCAGGTTGCGGCCCGCCGGTGACGCGAGCGGGCCCGCGACGATGTGGGCACCCAGCTCGGTGAGTACCCGGTGGGCTTCGTCGACGTCCTTGACGGCGATCGTCGCGGCGACCTTGCGCAGCACCTCCAGCTCGGCCTCCGACCCGCTCATCAGCAGGAAACAGCCGACCGCGGCGACCTGGACGCCGCCCCGTTCGAAGCGGAGGGCTCTGCCGCCCGCCAGCCGCTCGTAGAAGGGGACCGCGGTCTCCAGGTCGTCGACGCAGATGCGCAGCGTGGCTCCCAGAATGTCCATGCGGACGAGCCTAGTTGGGGTGGCCGGGACGCGGAGATCGTTTCACGTGATCCCCCCGCTCCGGCCGAGAGAGCTGCCCCGGGCGTGCGCCGACGCGGTGCCGGCCCGCGTTATGCGCACGGGTGTGCGGGTACCCGGCGGGCATGGACCGCTTGGAGCATCTGGAGCATCTGGACAGGCATCTGGTCGACGAGCTGGCGCAGGTCGCACGGGAGACCGTCCGCGAGGAACTGCGCGAGCAGACCCGCAAGCAACGCCGCAAGGCCGTGCTCTACGCCGCTTCCGGCGCCGTCGCCCTGTACGCGGGCGCGGCCGTCGCGCTCGCCGTGGGGCTGGCGCTCGCCATCGGTCTGCCCGACTGGGCCGCCGCCCTCATCACGGCGGCGATCCTCGGCGTCCTGGCCTATGTGCTGCGCGGCGCCGCCCGGCCCTCCTCGCACCGTCCGACGGACGCGCGCGAGGCCGAGCTCGCGGCGGCGGGCCAGCAGCCGGAAGCCACCGGCACCATGCCCCTCGCCCCGCCCGGGCCCGGTGGGGCGGCCATGCAGGTCCCGCCGATGCCGCCCGTCGCGCCCCAGGCGGGCGCGCCGGCCGCCGGCCCGCGCCCCGGCGACGACCCCGAGCAGCCGCACCACCGGGCGTGATGCGCGGTGCGCGACGTCCACAAGGGAGCATCGGCGGGGCACGGCGAGGTCGTCGTGGTGACCGGGGCGAGCGGTGGTGTGGGCCGGGCCACGGCCGTGGCCTTCGCCGCCCGTGGCGCCCGGGTCGCCCTGCTGGCCCGAGGCCGTGAGGGGCTCGCCGCGGCGGCGGACGAGGTGCGGCGCGCGGGCGGCGAGGCGCTCGTCGTCGGCGTAGACGTGGCCGACGCCAAGGCCGTCGACGACGCCGCCCAGCAGGTCGTGGACGCCTTCGGGCCCATCGACGTCTGGGTCAACAACGCCTTCGCCGGGGTCTTCGCCCCGTTCCCCGAGGTCACCCCGGACGAGTTCCGGCGGGTGACCGAGGTGACCTACCTCGGGTACGTGTTCGGCACCCGGGCCGCCCTGCACCACATGCTGCCCCGCGACCGCGGCACGATCGTCCAGGTGGGCTCCGCGCTCGCCTACCGCGGGATTCCGCTCCAGTCGGCCTACTGCGGCGCCAAGCACGCCATCCAGGGCTTCAACGAGTCGCTGCGGTGCGAACTGCTGCACACGGGCAGCGGTGTCCGTACGACGATGGTGCAGCTGCCCGGGCTCAACACCCCGCAGTTCGACTGGGTGCTGAACCGGATGCCGGGCCGGGCACGGCCGGTCGCGCCCGTCTACCAGCCGGAGGTGGCCGCCCGTGCCATCGTGCACGCGGCCTCGCACGGGCGGCGACGCGAGTACTGGGTCGGCGGCTCGACGGCGGCCACGCTGATCGCCAACGCGGTCGCCCCCGGGTTCCTGGACCGGTACCTGGCCCGGACCGGCTTCGGCTCGCAGCAGGACGACGGGCCGCACGGCGGTCCCGGCAACCTGTGGGCCCCGGCCGACGGACCGCACGGGCGGGACCACGGCGCCCACGGGCGCTTCGACGACGAGGCCGTGTCCGGCAGCCCCCAGGACTGGGTCTCGCGCAACCGCGGGCGCATGGGGGCGGGGCTGGTGGCGGCCGGCGTCGGCGGGCTGGGCGCCGCGGTGACCGCGGGTCTGCGCCGCCGTGGCCGCCGTGGGCCGTCGCGGGGGCGATGACGGCGAGAAGACCGGTGCTACGGCGATACGGCGAGGAGTCCGGTGATCACGCCACCCGGTACTCCTCCACCTCCTCCGTCCGCAGGGTCAGGCCGTGGCCGATGCCGCAGACGGGGTGTACCTCGCCGCCGGTCGGGTCGAGGGCGCCGTCGAAGAACATGTCCTCGATACGGACGTGGTCGTGGAACCACTCCAGGTGGCGCAGGTTGGGCAGCGAGGCCGCCGCGGCGGCGTGGACGTGCGGGGCGCAGTGGGTGGAGACCTCCAGGCCGTGGGCGTGGGCGAGGGCGGCGGCGCGGAGGAACTCGGTGAGGCCGCCGCAGCGCGTCGCGTCGATCTGGAGGCAGTCGACGGCGCCGGCCGAGATCATGCGGGCGAAGTACGGCAGGTCGTAGCCGTACTCGCCCGCCGCCACGTCGGACACCACGGCGTCGCGCACCAGGCGCAGGCCCTTCAGGTCGTCCGAGGACACCGGTTCCTCGAACCAGCCGACGCCGTGCTCGGCGAGGGTGTGGCCGACGCGCACCGCCTGCTTGCGGGTGTAGGCGCCGCTCGCGTCGACGTACAACTCCGCCTCGGGCCCGATGACGTGGCGGGCGGCGCGGACGCGGGCCAGGTCGCGGGTGACCGCGCGGCCCCACGCCTCACCGATCCTGATCTTGACGCGGGGGATGTGCTGCCCGTGCACCCAGCCGTTCAGCTGCGCGGCCAGATGCGTGTCGTGGTACGTCGTGAAGCCGCCGCTGCCGTACACCGGCACGGTCTCCCGGGCCACCCCGAGGAGCCGGGCCAGCGGGAGTTCCAGCAGCCGGGCCTTGAGGTCCCACAGGGCGATGTCCAGGGCGGAGATCGCGCAGGCGGCGATGCCGGGGCGGCCCGCGTTGCGCACCGAGCGGCACATCGCGTCGTGCAGCGCGGGGATGTCCAGCGCGTCGCGGCCCTCCACGAGGGGGCCGAGGTGCTCGTGCAGGAAGTCCCCGACCGCCGCCGGACCGTACGTCCAGCCGGTGCCGGTCGCGTCGGCCGCGCTCACCTCGGCGATCACGACGGTCGTCGTGTCCCAGGACAGCGTGCCGTCCGCCTCGGGGGCGTCGGTCGGCACGGTGTACACCGACACCACGGGCGGACGGAGCTTCATCACGGCCTCGCTTCCGCTCAGTGGCTCTGCTGGAGCTGCGGCAGGACCTTCGTACGGTAGAAGTCGAAGAAGCCGCGGATGTCGGGGCCGATCTGGTTGACGTAGACGAGGTCGAAGCCCGCGTCGGCGAACTTCTTCAGCTCCGCGACGTGCTCGTCCACGTCGTCTCCGCACACCCGGCTGTCGCGGACCATGTCCTCGGTGACCAGGGTCTGCGCCTGCTCGAAGTGCCGGGGGGAGGGCAGCACCTGGCTCAGCTCGCCCGGCAGCTGCTCGTTCGCCCAGAGCCGGTGCACCGTGCGTACGGCCTCGTCCTTGTCGGTGTCGTAGCAGACCTTGGTGCCGCCGCTGACCGGCTTTCCGCCGCCCCCGCCCTTGCGGTACTGCTCCACCATCGACGCCTCGGGCGCCATCGTGATGAAGCCGTCGCCGACCCGGGCCGCCAGCTTGGTCGCCGCGGGCCCGAAGCCGGAGATGTCGATCGGGACGGGCTCGTCGGGGACCGTGTACAGGCGGGCGTTCTCCACCGTGTAGTGCGTGCCGTGGTGGTTGACCTCCTCGCCGGTGAACAGCCGCCGCATGACCTGGATGGACTCCTCCAGCATCTCCAGGCGGATGTGCGCGGGCGGCCAGACATGGCCGAGGACGTGCTCGTTCAGCGCCTCGCCGGTGCCGACGCCGAGCCGGAAGCGGCCGTCGGTCATCACCGCGCTCGTCGCGGCCGCCTGGGCCACCACCGCGGGATGGATCCGCACGGTCGGGCAGGTCACCGCCGTCTCGACGGGCAGCGACACGGCCTCGGACAGCGCGCCGATCACCGACCACACGAACGGGCTCTGCCCCTGCGCGTCGTTCCACGGGTGGTAGTGGTCGGAGATCCACAGCGACTGGAACCCGGCCTGCTCGGCCATCCGCGCCTGCTCGATGAGCTCCGCGGGACCGTACTGCTCGCACGAGAGGAAGTAGCCGTACTCGGGCATGGGGAATGTGCCTCCACGAGGGGTGGGCGGGCGGTTCGCCGACCGAGTACCCGGCGCCCGGCGGGGAAACCGGCGGCCGTAACGGAGCGCGGGCGGACGTTTGGCGGCCTGGACCAGGGGGACGCGGAAGGCTCCCGAGGTACGCGACCAGCCCCGGAGGCGAACCGTGAGTCGACCCCGCATCGTGATCGTCGGAGCCGGCTTCGCCGGGTACCGGACAGCGAAGGAACTGTCCCGGATGTCCCGCGGCAAGGCCGACATCACCCTGCTGAACCCGACCGACTACTTCCTGTACCTGCCCCTGCTGCCCCAGGTCGCGGCCGGGATCCTGGAGCCGCGCCGGGTCACCGTCTCCCTGTCCGACACCCTGCCGCACGTCCGCCTGGTGCTCGGCGAGGCCGACGGCATCGACCTGGACGCCCGGACCGTGCACTACACCGACCCGGAGGGTGACGACGGCACGCTGACCTACGACCGGCTGGTGCTGGCCGCCGGAAGCGTCAACAAGCTGCTGCCCATCCCGGGCGTCGCCGAGAACGCCCACGGCTTCCGCGGTCTGCCCGAGGCGCTGTACCTGCGCGACCACGTGACCCGGCAGGTGGAACTCGCGGCGGCGAGCGACGATCCCGCGAGCTGCGCCGCCCGGTGCACCTTCGTCGTGGTCGGCGCGGGGTACACCGGCACCGAGGTCGCGGCGCACGGCAAGCTCTTCACCGACGCGCAGGTGCGCAAACACCCGCTCCGGGAGGGCATGCGGCCGCGCTGGCTGCTCCTGGACGTGGCCGACCGGGTCCTGCCCGAGCTGGACGAACGGCTGTCCCGGACCGCCGACCGCACGCTGAAGGAACGCGGCGTGGAGGTGCGCATGGGGACCTCCGTGAAGGAGGCCACGCCGGACGGGGTGCTGCTGACCGACGGGGAGTTCGTCGAGTCGCGCACGCTGGTCTGGTGCGTGGGGGTGCGGCCCGATCCGCTCGCCGAAGCGCTCGGGCTGCCGATGGAACGCGGCCGGCTGCTCGTCGACCCGCACCTCCAGGTGCCCGGCCGGCCCGAGGTGTTCGCGTGCGGTGACGCGGCCGCGGTGCCCGACCTGCGCAACCCGGGGCAGTTCACCCCGACGACCGCGCAGCACGCCTGGCGGCAGGGACGGACGGCCGCGCGCAACGTCGCCGCGTCCCTGGGCGTAGGCATGCGCCGCCCCTACGAACACCGGGACCTGGGCTTCGTCGTGGACCTGGGCGGCGCGAAGGCCGCCGCCAACCCGCTGGGCGTCCCGCTGTCCGGCGTGGCGGCCGGCGCGGTCACCCGCGGCTACCACCTCGCGGCGATGCCCGGCAATCGCGTCCGGGTCGCCGCGGACTGGCTGCTGGACTCCGTCCTGCCGCGCCAGGCCGTCCAGTTGGGCCTCGTCCGGTCCTGGTCGGTCCCCCTGGACACGGCGTCCCCGGAACTGGCCCGGGTCCCGGGCCGCCCACCCGGCCGCCAGGACACCAAGGCCATGTCGGGCCCGGGCGCGGCCACAGCCCAGGACACCCACCCCACCGACCCGACCGAGAACGGCCCCGGCCTCGGGTCACACGAGAACCGGCCGGGTTCCACGCCTGCCATGAACCAGCCGGTTGGCGAGTCCGCCACGAGGCGCCCGGGCGGCGAGCCGGCCATGAACCGGCCGGGTGGTGAGCCCGCCCGCAATCAGCCGGCTCCCGAGCCCGCCAAGAACCAGCCCGGCGGTGAACCCGCCAAGAACCAACCGGCCCCCGAGCCCGCCAAGAACCAACCCGGCGGCGAACCTGCCAAGAACCAGCCCGGTGGGGAGCCCGGCAAGGCGCCCGGCCCCGTGCGGCGTGCCGATGACGCGCCTGCCGACACCCCCGCGGAAGGAGACTCATGAACACCGGTGAACTCGTCGAACTCGCCCAGCAGTTGCGCGTCGACAGTGTGCGCGCGGCCGCCGCGGCGGGCTCCGGGCACCCCACGTCCTCGATGTCCGCCGCCGATCTGATGGCCGTACTGCTGGCGAACCACTTCCGCTACGACTTCGAGCGCCCCGCCCACCCGGGCAACGACCGGTTCGTGCTGTCCAAGGGACACGCCTCGCCCCTGCTGTACTCCGCCTACAAGGCGGCCGGTGTCATCGACGACGAGGAGCTGCTCACCTTCCGCAAGCAGGGCAGCCGCCTCGAAGGGCACCCCACACCGCGCCGGCTGGACTGGGTCGAGACGGCCACCGGCTCGCTCGGGCAGGGGCTGCCGGTGGGCGTCGGGATCGCCCTGGCGGGCAAGCGGCTGGAGCGCACCGGATACCGGGTGTGGGTGCTGTGCGGCGACAGCGAGATGGCGGAGGGCTCGGTCTGGGAGGCCGCCGAGCACGCCGGGCACGAGCACCTCGACAACCTCACCGCGATCGTCGACGTCAACCGGCTCGGCCAGCGCGGACCCACCCGGCACGGCCACGACCTCGACGCCTACGCCCGCCGCTTCCAGGCCTTCGGATGGCACACCGTCGAGGTGGACGGCCACGACGTCGACGCGATCGGCCGGGCCTACGGCGAGGCCGAGTCCACCAAGGGCCAGCCGACCGCGATCCTCGCCCGCACCCTGAAGGGCAAGGGCGTCGCCGACGTACAGGACCGCGAGGGACTGCACGGCAAGCCGCTGAAGAACGCCGACGAGGCGATCGAGGAACTCGGCGGCGTCCGCGATCTCCGCGTCGAGGTCCACGAGCCGCCCGCCGCCCGCATGCTGCACGCCGTCCGCGCCGGGCACCTGGAACTGCCGCGCTTCGAGAAGGGCGACGAGATCGCCACCCGCAACGCCTTCGGGCAGGCCCTCACGGCGCTCGGCACCGCCCGCGGGGACGTCGTCGCCCTGGACGGCGAGGTCGGCGACTCCACCCGGGCGGAGTTCTTCGCCAAGGAACACCCCGACCGCTACATCGAGTGCTACATCGCCGAGCAGCAGATGGTCGCCGCCGCCGTCGGCCTCGCCGCCCGCGGCTGGGTGCCGTACGCCTCGACCTTCGCGGCCTTCCTGACCCGGGCCCACGACTTCGTGCGCATGGCGTCGATCAGCGGCTCCGGCATCAACCTCGTCGGCTCCCACGCCGGCGTCGCCATCGGGCAGGACGGGCCCAGCCAGATGGGCCTGGAGGACCTGGCGATGATGCGGGCGGTGCACGGCTCCACCGTGCTGTACCCGTGCGACGCCAACCAGACCGCGCACCTCGTCGCCGAGATGGCCGGGCTGGAGGGCATCCGCTATCTGCGCACCAACCGCGGTGAGGGCCCGGTGATCTACGGGCCCGACGAGGAGTTCCCGATCGGGGGCAGCAAGGTGCTGCGCTCCTCCGACCAGGACCGTCTGACGATCGTCGCGGCGGGCGTCACCGTCTTCGAGGCGCTGGCCGCCGCCGACGCGCTGGAGCGGGACGGCATCCGGGTCCGGGTGATCGACCTGTACTCGGTCAAGCCCGTCGACCGGTTCACCCTGCGGCAGGCCGCCGAGGACACCGGCTGTCTGATGACGGTGGAGGACCACCGCGAGGAGGGCGGTCTCGGCGACGCCGTCCTGGACGCGTTCCTCGACGGGCGGCCGACGCCCCGCCTGGTCCGCCTGGCCGTCCGGACGATGCCGGGTTCGGCGTCCCCCGAGGAGCAACTGCACGCCGCCGGCATCGACGCCGAGTCGATCACGGCGGCCGGGAAGCTGCTCGTGGAGGAGGCGGTCGTGCGGTGAGCGCGGACGACACCCAGGGCGCCGCACGGACCGTCCGGGCGGGCCGGCACACCGTGCGGATCCACCGCCAGGACAAGGTCCTCTTTCCCGGTGGCGGCGGCGCGAAGGAGTACACCAAGGGCGACCTGGTCGACTACCACCGGTCCGTCGCCCCCTTCATGCTGCCGCACCTGCGCGGCCGCCCGCTGATGCTGGAGCGGCACCCCGACGGCCTCGACGGCCCCCGGTTCATGCAGAAGAACACCCCGGACTCCTACCCGGAGTGGATCCACCGGGTCGAGGTCGCCAAGGAGGGCGGCACCGTCTGCCACACCGTGTGCGACGACACCGCCACCCTGGTGTACCTCGCCGACCAGGCCGCCCTCACCCTGCACCGCTGGCTGTCCCGGACCGGCCGGATCGAGTGTCCCGACCGCATGGTCTTCGACCTCGATCCCTCCGGGGACGACTTCGGCGCGGTGCGCGAGGCGGCCCGGCTGCTGGGGGAACTGCTCGACGAGCTGAAGCTGCCCTCGGCCCTGATGACCACCGGCTCGCGCGGCCTGCACGTGATCGTCCCGGTCACCGGGCACCACGACTTCGACGAGGTCCGCTCCTTCGCCCGGGACGTGGCCGACACCCTCGTCGCCGGCCACCCCGACACGCTCACCACCGCCGCCCGCAAGAAGGAGCGCGGCGACCGGCTCTACCTCGACATACAGCGCAACGCCTACGCCCAGACCGCCGTCGCGCCCTTCACCGTCCGCGCCAAGCCGGGCGCCCCCGTGGCCACCCCGATCGACTGGAGCCAGCTCGACGATCCGGACCTCGACGCCCGCCGCTGGACCATCGCCGACGCCGTCGAGCAGGCCCGCACCAACCCGTGGGCCGGGGTGATGGCGAAGGGCCGCGCCCTGGGTCCGGCGCGGCGGCGCCTCAACCCGCTGATGCCTTGAACGCATGACCACTCGAAGGTTTGGCCAACGGACGAGCGGCCACCCGAAGTGAGAGGTGGCCATGACGAACACAAAAGGCTCATCGGAGTCACAGAATTCACGGAATCCCCGTAAAGGTGAAGAAAGGGACACGGAGCGTAACGTGGCGGAGAACCGGCCGAGCCCCATGGAGGTGCTGCGCGACGCGTGCGCCCAGCTCGGGGAGCTGACCGGCATGTCCGTCGAGAGCGCGTCCGCCTTCGAGCAGACCGAGGACGGCTGGTCCCTGGAGGTCGAGGTCCTGGAACTCGCGAGGGTGCCCGACACGATGAGCCTCCTGGCGAGCTACCGGGTCGATGTCGACTCCCGGGGACAGCTCACCGGCTACCGGCGCGTTCGTCGATACGAACGCGGGCGGGCCGATCCCCACGGACGGAGCGGCGGCCGCTAGGCCGTCCACCCGCGACCACAGCCGCACACCAACCCACAGACAAGGAGGCGCGGTCGACATGACCGTTGTCCCGGCCCAGCAGAGCGGCGGCGGAGGCGGCAGCAGCGGCCTCTACGACGTTCTGGAACTCGTCCTCGACAGGGGTCTCGTCATCGACGCGTTCATACGGGTCTCCCTGGTAGGTATCGAGATCCTGAAGATCGACGTACGTGTCGTCGTGGCAAGCGTCGACACCTATCTGCGCTTCGCCGAAGCGTGCAACCGGCTCGACCTGGAATCCGGCCCGAACAAGAGCCCGGGCCTGCCCGACGTCGTCGGCTCGATCACCGAGTCCGGCGCCCGCGGCAAGTCCAAGGGAGCGCTGTCCGGCGCCGCCGAGACCATCTCCGGCGCCTTCAAGGAGGCACGTGAGGAGGGTCAGACCGAGTCCAGGCCGCGTGCCCGCAAGTCCACCGCCTCGCGCAGGAAGGAGGAAGAGCAGTGAGCACGTATGTGTACGGCATCACCGCCGCGTCCCACCCTTCGTTGCCGGAGGGCATGGGAGGTGTCGGCGACCCGCCGCGCCCCGTGCGCATCCTGAAGGAGGGCGAGCTCGCGGCGGTCGTCAGCGACGCGCCTGAGGGCCTGCGCCCCAAGCGCCGGGACCTGCTCGCCCACCAGACGGTGCTGAGCGAGGCCGGCGCGGCCGCCTGCGTGCTGCCCATGCGGTTCGGCAGCGTCGCCCCCGACGACGGCACCGTCACCGGGGTGCTCGCCGAACGCGCCGACCACTACAAGGAGCGGCTGCGCACCCTCGACGGCAGGGTCGAGTACAACGTCAAGGCCACCCACGACGAGGAGGCCGTGCTGCACCGCGTGATGTCCGAGAACCCGGAGATCCGCGGCCTGACCGAGGCCAACCGGCAGGCGGGCGGCGGCAGTTACGAGCAGCGGCTGCAACTCGGCGAGATGGTCGTCGCGGCCGTCAAGACCCGCGAGGCCGAGGACGCCACCGAGGTGCAGCGGGCCCTGGAACCGGTCGCCGAGGCCATCAGCGTGGGCCCCGAGTCCACCGGCTGGCTCGTCAACATCTCGTTCCTGGTGCACCGGGACTCCGCCGCGGCCTTCCTGAACGAGGTGGAGCAGGTCCGCAAGGGCCATCCGCACCTTGAGCTCAGGGTCAACGGCCCGCTGCCGCCGTACAGCTTCGTCGACCCCGGTCCCGCCGAGCCGGCCGGCACCACGGCCGGTGCCGAGAGCGCGGAGGAGTGAGGGCCGCCCCGTGGGACTGATCTCGGAAGTGCTGCTGCTGCCGTTCGCACCGGTACGCGGCAGCGCGTGGGTGATCGGCCAGGTGCTGCACGAGGCGGAGCGCCTCTACTACGACCCGGCCACGGTCCGGGCCGAACTCGCCCGGCTGGAGGAACGGTTGGAGGCGGGGGAGATCGACGAGGAGGAGTTCGACCGGCAGGAGGACGAACTGCTCGACCGGCTGGAGATCGGCCTGCGCGGAGGCGCGGGGACGGCTGACGGGACGGCACGATGAATCGAGTGGGAATGGGCCTCGCGGTAGGGGCCGGATACTTCCTGGGACGCACCAGGAAAATGAAACTGGCGTTCGCCGTCGGCACCCTGGTGGCCGGCAAGCGGATGCATCTGAGCCCGCGGGCGCTCGCGGACCTGGTGGCCGGACAGCTGCGGGACAACCCGCAGTTCAAGGAGATCGGGGACCAGCTGCGCGAGGACCTGCGGGGTGTCGGCAAAGCGGCCACGGGCGCCATGGTCGAGCGGCGGATCGACGCGCTCGCCGACCGGCTGCACGGCCGCACCGCCCAGGTCCGCGACCAGCTCTCGGGCGTCGTGCCGGACACCTCCGACCTCGGCTTCGAGGACGACGAGGATGACGAGGCCGATGAGCGGGACAACCGGCGCGACCCGCGCTCCGAGGAGTCTGAGGACTCCGACGCGGACTACGACGACAGCGACGACACTGACGACGACGAGCCCGCCGAGTCCCCCGCGCCGCGCCGCAGGGCACCCGCGAAGAAGAGCACCGGCTCGGCGAAGAAGGCGGCCGGGAAGGCGCCCGCGAAGAAGGCGGCCAAGACCGCGGAGAAGGCACCCGCCAAGAAAGCGGCCAAGAAGACCGCGGGCCCGGCGAGGAAGACCGCCAAGAAGACGGCCGCGAAGAAGACCTCCGCGGCCGGCGACTCGGCCCGCTCCGCGCGGGCCCGGCTGCCGAAGGGAGGCGGCGAGCGATGACCGAGACCCTCGGTGCCGCCCGGAACGTCACCGACAAGGCCAGAAGCAATCCCGTGACCGACGTCGCCCGCAGCGAGGCCGCCGACCGGCTCAAGGCCGAGGTGCAGGAGTACCTCGCCGCACAGCTCCAGCGCGTCCTGGTGGGTGTCGGCCGCAAGCTCGGCGAGACCACCGGCAAGCTGAACGACATCGCCGAGGGCAACAGCCCCGGCTTCGCCAAGCTCGCCCTCGACGGCGGCCGCAAGCTCGCCGAGGGCAAGGGGCCGCTGCGCAGCGCGGTGGAACTCGGCGCCTCCCGCGCCAAGGACAACGTCGTGGGCGCTGTCAAGAACCTCGCCGGCGGCAAGGGCAAACGCAAGGGCGGCGCCGGCCAGAAGCCGACCGTCATCATCGAGTTCATCGACGTCGGCGTGCCGCTGCGCACGGCCTACGACCAGTGGACCCAGTACCAGGACTTCTCCACCTTCGCCAAGGGCGTCAAGAGTGCGAACCGCGCCGACGACACCCACTCCGACTGGCAGATGAAGATCTTCTGGTCCAACCGCAGCTGGAAGGCGACCACCACCGAGCAGATCCCCGACGACCGCATCTCCTGGACCTCGGAGGGCGCCAAGGGCACCACCAAGGGCGTCGTCTCCTTCCACCGCCTCGCCGACAACCTCACCCGCGTCCTGCTGGTGATCGAGTACTACCCCAAGGGCCTGTTCGAGAAGACCGGCAACATCTGGCGCGCCCAGGGCCGCCGGGCCCGGCTCGACCTCAAGCACTACGCCCGCTTCATCACGCTCAAGGGCGAGGCCGAGGACGGCTGGCGCGGCGAGATCCAGGACGGCGAGGTCGTCCAGAGCCACGACGAGGCCGTGGCCGAGGAGCAGGAGGCCGAGGAGGAGCCCGCGGCGGAGGACGAGGAGGCGTACCAGGACGAAGAGGAGGACGAGGAACAGGAGGAAGGCCCGTACGGGGAGCTGGAGGAGAGCCAGGAAGGCAAGGACGCGGAGGACGAGTACGAGGAGTACGGCGACGAGGACGCCGAGCCGGAGGCGGAGGCACCGGAGGAAGAGGAAGAGGAGTACGAGTACGCCGAACGCGGGAGCCGACGATGACCATGCCCAGCCGGGTGCCCGAGCCCTACGGCCACGGGAGTGGCGCCAACCTCGCCGACATCCTGGAGCGGGTGCTCGACAAGGGCATCGTGATCGCCGGTGACATCCGCATCAACCTGCTCGACATCGAACTGCTCACGATCAAGCTGCGGCTGATCGTCGCCTCGGTCGACAAGGCGAAGGAGATGGGCATCGACTGGTGGGAGGACGACCCGGCCTTGTCCACGCGGGCCCGGCGCAGCGAACTCGCCCGGGAGAACGCCGAGTTGCGCGAGCGGCTCGCCCGCATCGAACGGCTCGAACCCGCCCGCACCGAGGAGGAGAGGGAGAGCTCATGACCGGGCTGCGGTACGTCTACGCCATCTGCCACCCCTTCGGCACGCCTCTTCAGGCCCAGCTGACGGGGGTGGCCGGCGATCCGCCCAGACTGCTGCACCACCACGGCCTGGTGGCCGTGGTCAGCCATGTACCGGAGCGGGACTTCGCCGAAGGCCCGCTCCGCAGCCGTCTGGAGGACCTGGACTGGCTGACCGCCACCGCCCGCGCCCACCAGGGCGTGATCGACGCGCTCACCGTCGTCACCACTCCGCTGCCGCTGCGCCTGGGCACCGTCTTCTGGGACGACAGCGGCGTCCGCGTGATGATCGAGGAACGCGAGGAGGTGTTCAGGCGCACCCTGGAGCGGCTGCACGGCCGGGTGGAGTGGGGCGTCAAGGTGTACGCCGAGTCGGAACCCGCCGACGGCGACCGGAGCGGGGCCGGACCGGGCGACGGGCTCCCGGCCGAGAAGGCCGTGTCGGGACGTGACTATCTGCGGCAGCGGCGCATGCGGATGCGCACGAACGAGAACATGTGGCAGCAGGCGGAGGCCTTCGCGGGCCGGCTGCACGAAACGCTGTCCGCGTTCGCCGAGGATTCCCGGCTGCACGCCCCGCAGAACGCCACGCTTTCCGGGGCCTCCGGACGCAACCTGCTCAATGCCGCCTATCTCGTGCCGCGCGAGGAATCCGAGGAATTCGTGGAACTGGTGGACCGGACGAAGGACGACGTCCCGGGAATGCGGGTGGAACTCACCGGCCCCTGGGCCGCCTATTCCTTCGCGGGGGAGGAGTGAATCGGTGACCGTGATCGAGCGTCGTGAGGTCGCTCTGGTGGACCTCCTGGACCGGCTGCTGGCCGGCGGGGTCGTCATCACCGGCGACATCACCCTGCGCATCGCGGACGTCGACCTCGTCCGCATCGACCTGAACGCGCTGATCAGCTCGGTGAACGCGCAGGTGCCGTCGCCGTGGGGAGACTGACGTGACCGAACGACGCAACCGGCTGGACCTCGAACCCGACACCGTCGAGCGGGACCTGGTCAAACTCGTGCTCACCGTGGTGGAACTGCTGCGCCAGCTCATGGAGCGCCAGGCGCTGCGCCGGTTCGACACCGGTGACCTCAGCGAGGAGCAGGAGGAGCGGATCGGGCTGACGCTGATGCTCCTCGACGACCGGATGACCGAACTGCGCGAGCGCTACGGACTGCGGCCCGAGGACCTGAATCTGGACCTCGGGCCGCTCGGACCTCTGCTTCCCCGGGACTGAGCTGCTTCCGCTGCTTCCCCGGGGAGAGCCCTTACCTCACCACCTGTACCAACGACCCCTGCTTCCGCCCGCGGTCGTACTCCGCATCAGGAAGCCCAGAAGCCATAGCACCAGAACGGCCAGTGCGATCCACCAGAGTATTTTCACCGCGAATCCGGCACCGAAAAGAATCAGCACCAGAAGCAGTACCAGCAGAATGGGAACCATAATGTGAACCTCCTGCTTTCCGGGTTTCCCGAAAACGGCGGTTCAGGCTTCCTTTCGGCACAGAATCTCTCCGTGCAGTACACAGAACCACCCGTCCTCGTGCGTGCCCCACGCGCGCCAGGCGTCCGAGACGGCCCGCAGGTGTTCCTCGGTGGCGTGGCCGCCCCCGGTGGCCCGTTCCGCGTAGGCGGAGGCCAGGGTGCGGTCCGCCCACAGACCGCTCCACCAGGCCCGCTCCTCGGCGGTGGCGAAGGTCCAGGTGCCGGAGGTCGCCGTGATGTCCGTCAGCCCCGCCCTCAGCGCCCAGGCCTTCAGCCGGCGCCCCGCGTCCGGCTCCCCGCCGTTGGCGCGGGCCACCCTGCGGTACAGGTCCAGCCAGTCGTCCATCCCCCGGGACGCCGGGTACCAGGTCATGGCTTCGTAGTCCGAGTCCCGTACGGCGATGAGGCCGCCCGGCCTGGTGACGCGCTTCATCTCGCGCAGCGCCTGCACCGGGTCGCCGACGTGTTGCAGCACCTGGTGGGCGTGAACCACGCAGAACGTGGCGTCGGGGAAGTCCAGGGCGTGGACGTCCGCCACCGTGAAGTCGACGTTGGCCAGACCGCGCCCGGCGGCCGTGGCC
Organism: Streptomyces lincolnensis; assembly: GCF_001685355.1. Classification (GTDB taxonomy): domain Bacteria; phylum Actinomycetota; class Actinomycetes; order Streptomycetales; family Streptomycetaceae; genus Streptomyces; species Streptomyces lincolnensis. The sequence continues at coordinate 8,304,775 of NZ_CP016438.1, forward strand.
CGGGCGGTGTCCAGGATCCCCGGTGCGTGGTCGGCGCCCGTGACGTGTCCGTCGGGGACCAGCTCCGCCAGGTCGGCGGTGATCGTGCCCGGCCCGCAGCCGATGTCCAGGATCTTCATGTGGGGTTCGAGTGAACCGAGCAGGTAGGCCGCCGAGTTGGCGGCGGTCCGCCAGGTGTGGGACCGCAGCACGGACTCGTGGTGCCCGTGCGTGTAGACGGCGGTCTCCTGTGCTGCGGACATGGCTGTTCCCCTTTCGACATGCCGGCTGGACGAGGACCTCGCGGTCCTTCCGGCGACACGGATCACCGTACGCCCGCATGTCGAATGGTGAGACCCCTCGTCTTGCTATACGGACTGACTGGTCATCAGTTCCGGTCGGTCAGCTTCCTGTCGACGGCCGGTAGACGGTGAGCGCCTGCGGCAGCTTCTCCAGCGTCACCGAGCCCTCCACCTCGATCACCTCGCCGTCGTAGGCCAGCAGCGTGCCCGGGGCGACACTCGCCACGTTCAGCCGGCCGACCTGGACCGCCGCGTGCACGGGGGAGCGGGTCAGCGGACCGGCGAGCGCGGCCGCGAGCAGCCGCGCGGCGGGCCGCCGGCCGCCGTGCACGACGCGGACGTCGAGCTGACCGTCCGCCAGGTCGCTGCGGCGGCCCGGCCCGAGGCCCATCCGGTGGTACGTGCCGTTGCCGACGAACAGCAGCCACAAGGGCCGGGCCCGACCGCGGAACTCGGCCTCCAGCGGATGCCGGTCGGCGCGCACCACGCGCAGCGCCGCGATCACCCCGGCCGGCCAGCCGCCGATCCGGCGCGTCCAGCGCTCCCGCTCGCGCACCAGCTCCGGATACACGCCCAGGCTCAGCGTGTTGAGGAAGACACCCTGGGTCTCGCCGCAGGCGAAGCGGCCCACGTCGACGTGCACGCCCTCGCCCTGCTGGACGGCCCGTCCCAGATCGCGGACACCCTCGACGCCCAGGTCGTAGGCGAAGTGGTTCAGCGTGCCGCCGGGCAGCACCGCCAGGGGCAGGCCGTGGCGCAGGGCGATCTCGGCGGCGGCGTTGACCGTGCCGTCCCCACCGCACACCCCGAGCACCCGGGCCCGCGCCGCCGCCTTCTCCAACTCGGCGCGCACATCCGCCGGTTCGCACTCGACGACCTCGGCCGCGGGCAGGATGTCCCGCAGCGCGCGGACCCGGTCGGCGGTGCCCGAGGCGGTGTTCGAGACCATCACCAGGCCCTCGCCGTCGGCCAGCGCGGGCACCTCGGCCCGGGGCCGGGCCGGCGGCACCACCTGGGCCCGCGTCGGCACCAGACGCCGTACGACGAACGCGGCGCCCGCGCCCAGGGCCGCGCCCGCCAGCACGTCGCTGGGGAAGTGCACGCCCGTGTAGACGCGGGACATGGCCACCGAGAAGGCGACCGGGGCCACCACCGCGCCCCAGGACGGCGACTCCAGGGCGACTCCGGTCGCGAACGCGGCCGCGGACGCGGAGTGCCCCGACGGGAACGAGGTGGTGATCGGCTGCCGCTTGAGCTGGCGCACCAGCGGCACCGGGTCCAGGACGGGGCGGGTGCGGCGCACCGATCGCTTGCCGATGGTGTTGATGGTCAGGGAGGCCAGCCCGAGCGAGGCGAGGCCCCGGGCGGCGGCCCGCCGGGCCCGGGGGGTACGGCTCGCGGCCATCGCGGCCGCCGTCGCGAACCACAGCACTCCGTGGTTCGCGCTCCGGCTCAGCCGCGGCAGGACGGGCTCGGCGGCCGGCCAGTGCTGCTCGGCGGCGAACTCGAACAGCCGGCTGTCCAGGGCCAGCAACTTCTCCCGCAGGACGTGGTGGCCGGGCTTGGGGACGGTGAGGTCGACGTCTGGGCTCATATGCCACGAGTACCCTGCCGAGGTCGGTTCGTGTTCCGTTACGGCCGGATCGCCTCCGGATAAGAGTTTGCCCGCCCCCGCCGGCGACCCGCACAATGCGGCCTCATGGGACATCTGGAAGCCGCACACCTCGAGTACTACCTCCCCGACGGGAGGGCGCTGCTCGGCGATGTGTCGTTCCGGGTGGGTGAAGGCGCCGTCGTGGCCCTCGTCGGCCCCAACGGCGCGGGCAAGACCACCCTGCTGCGGCTGATCTCCGGCGAGCTGAAACCGCACGGCGGCACGGTCACCGTCAGCGGCGGCCTGGGCGTGATGCGCCAGTTCGTGGGCTCCGTACGGGACGAGACGACCGTACGCGACCTGCTCGTGTCGGTGTCCCCGCCCCGCATCCAGCAGGTCGCGAAGGCCGTCGACAGGGCCGAGCACGCGATCATGACGGTCGACGACGAGGCCGCCCAGATGCAGTACGCGCAGGCCCTGGCCGACTGGGCCGAGGCGCACGGCTACGAGGCGGAGACGCTGTGGGACATGTGCACCACGGCCGCGCTCGGCATGCCCTACGACAGGGCGCAGTTCCGCGAGGTGCGCACCCTCTCCGGCGGTGAGCAGAAGCGGCTCGTCCTGGAGGCGCTGCTGCGCGGCACCGACGAGGTCCTGCTCCTCGATGAGCCGGACAACTACCTCGACGTGCCCGGCAAGCGCTGGCTGGAGGAGCGGCTGAAGGAGACCCGCAAGACCGTCCTCTTCGTCTCCCACGACCGGGAACTCCTCTCCCGCGCCGCCGAGAAGATCGTCTCCGTGGAGCCCTCGCCGACGGGCGCCGACGCGTGGGTGCACGGCGGTGGCTTCGCCACGTACCACGAGGCGCGGCGTGAACGCTTCGCCCGCTTCGAGGAGTTGCGCCGCCGCTGGGACGAGAAACACGCCCAGCTGAAGAAGCTGGTCCTGAACCTCCGCCAGGCGGCGTCGATCAGCCATGAGCTCGCCTCCCGCTACCAGGCCGCCCAGACCCGGCTGCGCAAGTTCGAGGAGGCCGGGCCGCCGCCGGAGCCGCCGCGCGAGCAGGACATCAGGATGCGGCTGAAGGGCGGCCGCACCGGCGTGCGGGCCGTCACCTGCGAGGGGCTCGAACTCACCGGCCTGATGAAACCGTTCGACCTGGAGGTCTTCTACGGCGAGCGCGTCGCGGTCCTCGGCTCCAACGGCTCCGGCAAGTCGCACTTCCTGCGCCTGCTGGCGGGGGAGGACGTGGCGCACACGGGGCAGTGGAAGCTCGGCGCGCGGGTCGTGCCGGGCCATTTCGCGCAGACCCACGCCCACCCCGAGCTGACGGGCCGCACCCTCCTCGACATCCTGTGGAAGGAGCACGCCCAGGACCGGGGCGCCGCGATGTCCCGCCTGCGCCGCTACGAACTCACCGGCCAGGCCGAGCAGGCCTTCGACCGTCTCTCCGGCGGCCAGCAGGCCCGCTTCCAGATCCTCCTGCTGGAGCTCCAGGGCGTCACCGCGCTCCTCCTGGACGAGCCGACGGACAACCTGGACCTGGAGTCCGCCGAGGCCCTCCAGGAGGGCCTGGAGGCCTTCGACGGCACGGTCCTCGCGGTCACCCACGACCGCTGGTTCGCCCGCTCCTTCGACCGCTACCTCGTCTTCGGCACGGACGGCCGCGTCCGCGAGACACCGGAGCCGGTGTGGGACGAGCGACGCGTGGAGCGAGCGCGGTAGCCGGGGGCTGCCGCCCCCAGGCCCCCGCTGTCGGCCCTGAAGGGGCCTCGTCCTCAATCGCCGGACGGGCTGAGATTGCCTGGACCGGCGCTGAGAGGTGCGGGGAAATCCAGCCTCTCCGACGTTTGGGGAAACTCAGCCACTCCGGCGTTTAAGGAGCGGGGCCCGGGGGCTGGCCCCCGAAGCGGGGTGCAGGGGGCGCAGCCCCCGCCGGGGTCGAAGGGGCGGAGCCCCTGGGGATGGGACGGGTAGGGGCGGCGGGGGCGAAAAAGCCGATGCCCGCCCCCGCCGGCAGCCGCCTACTTCCAGCGCAGCAGTGCTCCCAGGCCCCCCACCGGAACCTCCTGCTCCGTGACAGCGAGCGCAGGCGCCCCCGTGGTCACCGCCGAGCGGATCAGCGCGTCGTCCGCGCGGGCCGACCAGGAGTTCTGCTCGCCGAGGATCTTCAGATCGGTGCGGCGGACGGCCAGCTGGTCGGGCTCCTCGCCGATCCAGACCTCGCGGTGGGCGTCGGGCCCGCCGGGGCGGATCAGCAGCTCGTCGATACGGTGCTCACGGGCCGCCTCGACCAGCGCGGGGACACTCTCCACCGCACCGGCACGCCCGTCGTCCCCGGGCTCACGCGCGGCGAGGAACCGCTCCAGCTCCCGCTCGGCCCGCTGCCGCACATGGTCGGCCCGCGCCCGCTCCACGTCGTGGTCGAGCAGCCGGCTCCCGGCACCGTGCGGGGCCTCGACCACCAGGTCGTGCAGCCGCTTGGGCAGCCGATCGTGCACGGACCGCTTCTCCCGGTCCTCGCCGACGAGAATCAGCAGGTCGGCCCGGGTCTCCTCCTGGCAGACCGCGAGCGCGTCGGCGATCTCGGCCGCGTTGTGCTCCCAGGTGTTCTCCACCCGCAGCTGGAAGTGCCGCTCCGACCAGTCCGCCGAGCTCGTCCGGTGCACGGGCCACTGCCGCCCGGTCACCGACCCGGCGTCCTGCCGCCCCAGCGCACCGCGCAGCTCGAAGTCGGCACCCTTGCGGTCGACGTACGCCACCACGCACACCGGGTCCTCACCGGCCAGCTCCAGCAGGGGCGCGGTGTGCGGCAGCGGCGCCCAGTGCGCGCTGTCGCCGTCCGGGGCCCGGGTCAGCGGCGGGTCGAGGACGACCTGCCCGGCCCGCGCGAACAGGGCCCGCCCGTGCGGCTCGGACGAGTGCCGCAGCTCCTCCAGGGCCTCCCGCACGGCCCGGCACGTGTCCTCGTCGGCGCCCTGCCGGGACAGCTCCCGCGACAGCGCCACGGCCGCCAGATGCCGCTCGTGGGGCGTGTCCTCCGTATGCCGGGACGTGCCGACGTACACGGAGGCCCAGGGCCCCGGATGTTCGTAGAGTGGATGCAGAAAAGCGAGATCCATGGTTCCCTCCCGGATACCGCTCGGGGGCAGTGCGCAGTTGCGTGCCGGGCGGGTACCCGAACCTCATGAACGAACACGACGAGCGGGGCACCACGATGACCGGAGTCGACCCCAGCCGGCTGGACGACCAACAGCTCATGAAGGAGCTGGAGACCATCCACCGCACACGGCACGACACCCTGCTGCACGGCTCGAACGACGCGCTGCGCACCCACAACGACCGCATGGCCCGACTGGAGGGCGAGTACCTGCGCCGCCACCCGCGGCGCCCGGTCTCCACGGGCCGCACCCGCGAGGGAGCCCGGGACCGCGCGTGCGGGGAGTCGACGACTCCCCGCACCTGATCCGGTCCGGCCCCGTCCGGCCCGCGTCGGGCCGGCGGAGCGCTCAGCAGCGCGCCGGCGGCCGGTCCCAGTGCCGGTGCGCCGCGATCGCGGCCACGAACGCCCGGGTGAACTCCTCGCTCGCGGTTCCCGGCGAGGTGTCCGTCACCACGCCCTGGTCGCTCACCACGCGGTGGAACTCGGTGGACAGCCGCAGCCCCTCGGGCTGGAGCGCGGAGAGGATGCCCACGCCCGAGCCGAGCGCGCCCACCGGCTTGCCGTGCCGGTAGGCGTCCCGCACGAAGCGCATCGCGTCGGGGTCGGCCGTCGTCGGCGGGGTGCCCACCGGGCCGCCGGGCAGCAGTACCGCGTCGTAGAGCACGGAGGCGACGGTCGGCAGGGCACGGTCCACGGTGTACCGCTCGCCGTCGGCGCCCGCCACCGTACCGTCCACGGCCGCCAGCGCCTCCACGATCGCGCCCTCGGCGGCCAGCGGCTCCCGGACGGACGTCACCTGCTCGGCGTCCACACCGTCGGTGACCAGGACCGCGATCTGCCGGGTGCGGATGGAGCCGTCGCCGCGCAGCGACTCCAGGCTGAGCGCGGGGGAGGACAGCTTGTGCGCGGTCTCCTGGGCGGCCGGCTCCGGCACGCCGACGCCACGCGCCACCTGGGTGGCCAACTCGCCGTTCACCTTGGCGAGTTGCTCGACCGTGCGGGCCCGGACGGCCAGCGCGTCGACCTTGCCCAGCTCGAACCGGAAGGCCGCGACGATGTGCTGCTTCTCCCAGTCGGCCATGCTGTTCCAGAACAGCGCGGCCTGGCTCCAGTGGTCCTGGAAACTGGGGCTGCGCCGCCGGATCGTGTGCCCGTCCACGCGCTCGGTGTAGTGCGTGAAGGCGTGCCCGTCGGCGCCCGCGTGGGCCGGGCAGCCGCCGCCGAGGGAGTTCGGGGAGTAGTTCGTGCCCCGGTGGATGGCGCTCTGGTGGTAGCCGTCGCGCTGGTTGGTGCGCACCGGCGCCACCGGCCGGTTCACCGGGATCTGCGTGAAGTTGGGACCGCCCAGGCGGATCAACTGCGTGTCCAGGTAGGAGAAGTTGCGGGCCTGGAGCAGCGGGTCGTTGGTGAAGTCGATGCCCGGGACGACGTTGGCGGTGTGGAAGGCGACCTGCTCGGTCTCGGCGAAGAAGTTCTCCGGGTTGCGGTTCAGCACCATCCGGCCGATCGGCCGGATGGGCACCTGCTCCTCCGGGATGAGCTTCGTGGCGTCCAGCAGATCGAAGTCGAAGGCGAACTCGTCCTCCTCCGGCACCAGTTGGACGCCCAGCTCCCACTCCGGGTACTCGCCGGCCTCGATGGCGTCCCAGAGGTCACCCCGGTTGAAGTCCGGGTTGCGGCCCTGGCACTCCTGCGCCTCGTCCCACACCAGCGAGTGCACACCGAGGCGCGGCTTCCAGTGGAACTTCACGAACGTGCCGCGCCCCTCGGCGTTCACGAACCGGAAGGTGTGCACGCCGAAGCCCTGCATCATGCGGTAGCTGCGCGGGATCGCCCGGTCCGACATCAGCCACATGACCGCGTGCAGGGTCTCGGGCTGGAGCGACACGAAGTCCCACAGGGTGTCGTGCGCGGACGCGCCCGTGGGGATGTCGTTGTGCGGCTCCGGTTTCACCGCGTGCACGAAGTCGGGGAACTTGATGCCGTCCTGGATGAAGAAGACCGGGAAGTTGTTCCCCACCAGGTCGTAATTGCCCTCGGAGGTATAGAACTTGGTGGCGAAGCCGCGCACGTCCCGCACGGTGTCCGCCGAGCCCTTGGGGCCCTGCACGGTCGAGAACCGCACGAACACCGGGGTCCGTACGGCCGGGTCCTGGAGGAAGGCCGCGCGGGTGAACTCCGCGCAGGACTCGTACGGTTCGAAATAGCCGTAGGCGCCCGCACCCCGCGCGTGCACCACCCGCTCCGGGATCCGCTCGTGGTCGAAGCGGGTCAGCTTCTCCCGGAAGTGGAAGTCCTCCATCAGGGTCGGGCCGCGCTCGCCCACGGTCAGCGAGTCGTCGGTGTGGTCGACCTCGACGCCCTGGTCGGTGGTGAGCGGTCCCTGCGCCGGGTCGTCCGCGTGGTACTGGGTCCGCTGGATCTGCTTGCGGTCGGCGGGGTCCATCAGGCGGCCTCCTGGGAGAACACGTCCAGGAAGGCCTCGCGGAACGCCTTCAGATCGTCCGGCTTACGGCTGGTGACCAGCTTGTTGTTCCCGTGGTCGCAGACCTTCACCTGCTCGTCGACCCAGGTGCCGCCCGCGTTGCGGATGTCCGTCTCCAGGCTCGGCCAGGAGGTCAGCACCCGGCCGCGGACGACGTCCGCCTCGACGAGGGTCCAGGGGGCGTGGCAGATCGCGGCCACCGGACGGCCCTGGGTGAAGAAGTCCCGTACGAACGACACGGCCTTGTCGTCCATCCGCAGGAAGTCCGGGTTGGCCACCCCGCCCGGCAGGACCAGCCCGCCGAAGGAGTCCGCCGACGTCTCTCCCACGACCTCCTGCACGGGGAAGGTGTCCGCCTTGTCGAGGTGGTGGAACGCCTGGATGGTCCCCGGCTTCGTCGACACGAGCACGGGCTCGTGACCCGCGTCCACCGCCGCCTGCCAGGGATCGGTCAGCTCGATCTGCTCGACACCCTCGGGAGCGGTCAGAAACGCGATGCGCATGATGGTTCAGCGTCCTTTCTCGGCTTTCTTGGCTTGCCACTTGGCTTCGTCGCGGGTGTGCTTCCTGTTCCGGCGGGCCGTACGCGCGCAGCGCAGCAGTTCCTCGCCGTACGGCAGCAGCACACAGGTGCCGATCGCGAGGCCGATGCCCGCGAGATAGCCGCGGGACAGTGGCCGTCGGCGGGGCACCAGCCGCCAGGCGTCCGGATCGCCGCGGCCGCCCCGCAGCAGGGACCCGACCTGGTCGGCGTGCAGACACATCAGCGAGGCCAGCGCGCCGAACGGCAGTGACTCCAGGAAGCTGTGGATGTGCTGCTCGACCGGCCGGACCTCGCGGTCGCTGTCGACGGCCGTCTTCACGTCCCACAGCGCGGTCGCCTCGTGCACGGCCGCCCCGCCCAGCTGCACGATCAGCAGCAGCGGGTTGACCTCGTAGCGCAGGGTGAACGCGATGGGGATGCCGACCTCGGCCATCATCAATGAGTGGATGAGGGACTCCTTCGTCCCCGCGGTGTCCTCGATACGGGTGCGCCGGTGCATCGCCCAGTCGGCGAGACCGGGCACGAACCAGCTGGGCAGCAGCCCGTACAGCAGATAGCGGGTGGTCGCGTCACCGACGTCCACGGTGGTGCCGGTGGCGGCGATCTCGGCGGCCCGGTCGCGCCCGCCGATCACAGCGTGTCCCGTCCGCCGGAGTCCCGGGCGCCGTCGGGGGCGGCCCGGCTGATGTCGGCGAGCGCCGAGTCGGGATCCCGCGCCTCGGCGAGGTCCCCGAGGCTCACCATGCCGACCGGCAGCCCGTTCTCGACGACCGGCAGCCGGCGTACGGCACGCGCGCGCATCAGGGCGATCGCCGCGGACACCGGGTCGTCCGGGACGACCATCACCGGATCCGGTGTGCAGACCGCTCCGGCGCTCACCGTCAGCGGGTCGAGGCCCTCGGCGACGGCCCGTACCGCGATGTCCCGGTCGGTGAGCACCCCGACGACGTCCTGCCCGTCGGCCACCACGACATCGCCGATGTCCTGCGCGCGCATCAGCTGCGCCGCCTCGACGAGCGAGGCGTCCGGGCGGACGGCGACCACACCGGGTGTCATCACGTCCCGGACGAACTCGCTCGTCGTGCTCCCGGGGCCGCCCGTCACGGTGAGCCCTCCCTCCGGGTCAGCGCCCGCGCGAGCTCCTGGACATTGGTGTAGCGCTCCTTGCGGGGGAGCGTCTCCAGCGCGTCGACGAGGGCGTCGGGCGCGTTCTTCTGGCGCAGGACCCGCACCAGCTCCGGGGCGGTTGCCGGGAACGGGCCGCGGCCCAGGATCCGGCCCAGCTCCAGCCGGACGGTCTCCAGCGAGGATCCCGCCCGGCCCGGTGCGACGGGTCCGCCCCAGACCTCCGGGTCATCGTCGGCGGTCGGTTCCGGATCGTGCCACTCCTCGCTGCGGGTGGGGTGCCCGGAGCGCAGCAGACCCTGGAGTTCGTGCTTCATCTCGTCGTCACGGTGACGGCTCAGCCGGTCACTGCCTCGCTGCATGTCTCCCTCCAGATCTTCGGGGTCCGCACCGCGTACCCGTAGACCGGAGGCCGACACAGGGTTTGCGGTCCCGAAGGAGGGAGACCCGGCCCGCACCCCCCGCGCACACTCCTGGGGAAGGACAGGACATGGCGGTGCTCGCTGTGATCATCCCGTTCCTCATGCTCGGCGTGGTGCTGGCACTGGGCCGATACGAGGAACTGCTGCTCCCGCGCGATGAGGCGGACGCCCTTGAACCGGCCGTCGCCCCACCGGTGACGGCTGCCGGAGGGCCGGAAACGCTGCGTACGCCCACGCTCTGATCCCGGCGGGCGGTCCAGGAGGTGGACATCGTGACCCGTACCGTCGTCGCCGGTCTGGACGGCTCTCCCGAGAGCCGCGCGGCGGCCGAATGGGCGGCCCGTGAGGCACAGCTGCTGGAGCTGCCGCTGAAGCTGGTCCACGTCTGGGAGCCGGTACCGGAACCCATGGCCCACACACCGCTCCCCGGCGCCGAGACCGAGCGGGACTGGAGCGAGAGGGTGCCCCGCGAGGCCACCGAGGGCGTCCGGCTGCGCCACCCCGGCCTCGACGTGAGCACCGAGCAGCGGGACGGCCGGGCCGCCGACGCACTGGTGAGCGTGGCCCGGGACGCCGAACTGCTCGTCCTCGGCTCCCGGGGGCTGGGCCAGATCGCCGGGTTCCTGGTCGGCTCGGTCGGGCTGTCCGTCGTGGCGCACGCCGAGCGGCCGGTCGTCCTGGTCCGGGCCGGCGAGCAGGCCGCCGACGAGCACACACCCGACCCCGTCGGCATCCCGTCCGCTGCGACCCCGTTCCGGCCCGTCGTCCTCGGCCTCGACCTCGTCCACCCCGACGACGAACCGATCGCCTTCGCGTTCGCGGCGGCCGCCCGCCGGGCCACGTCCCTACGGGTCGTCCACGGCTGGAACCCGCCCGCCCACCGCGCCTACGGCCTGTCCGCGGACCTCGAACTCCACGGGTCGCAGTCCCTGCGCGAGCGCGCCGCCCTCGCCGAGGTCATGCGCCCGTGGCGCGAGAGGTTCCCGGCCGTCGAGATCACCGAGGAGTCGCTTTCCGGCAGCCCCGCGCAGCACCTCGTCGACGCCTCCCGCGCGGCCTCCCTGGTCGTCGTGGGCCGCCGCGTCCGCCGTATCCCGCTCGGCGGCCACATCGGGCCCGTCACTCACGCGGTGCTGCACCACTCCACCGCCCCCGTCGCCGTCGTCCCGCACCAGGGCACCCACGGCCCGGGTATGTGAACGCGGACGAGAACCACGACCGCGGGCACGCGCCCGCGAGTTGACGACCCCACCCAGGCACATCGTCGCCCCGCCGTCGGCGGGGCCTCCCCGCCGGAAGTGGTAGTCCTCCTTCTCAATTCCTCATCACCAAGGAGGACTTCTCACCTCACAGGCAACGCACAGCGCCCGTTCCGACTCATTCTCCTCAGCGGCGGAGAACCGCTCGGAACGAAAGGACGCGATGTGCGTAGGAGAAACGCTGTACGGGTGGTACTCGCCCTCTCCGCGACGGGGGCGGCGCTCACACCCCCAAGCCTGGCGTACGCGGAGCAACCGCTGCGCGTCGACCTGAGGGCGGACGTCGACCGCGACGGGCGGGTCGATCTCACCGGTGACACCGACACCGCCGGTGAGGACACCTGGTCCGTCGGGCGGGGAGCGGTCTTCCTGCCCAACATCGACGACGACGGCAAGCGCTGCCCGACCACCGCGCCCGGCGGCCGTCCGCTGTCCGACGCCAAGCTGGCTGCCTGCAACGACGCGTCCGACACGAAGGTCAACGGCCGGGCCGACGCCGCCGACCTGGCCCGGGTGCGCTCGCTGCCGATGACGAACCTGCCCTCCGACGCCCGGGCCGGCGTCCAGGTCACCACGGGGGCCGCGCAGACCCGCGTCTTCGTCAACCGGATCGGCGCCTGGAAGCCGGTCACTGCGCAGACCCGGCTGACGTGGGCCGAACTGCGCGCCGGCGTCGAGTTCGGCGTCGAGGGCAAGGACGTGATCCGCGACAGCGCGAAGTGGGACGGCCGCGTGGCGATCCGGCTGAAGGTCACGTCCTCCTCCGGAGACGCCTCCGACACGGTCACCCTGCGCGCCGCCCCGCTGCTCACCCACCACGCCCGCCAGGACACCCAGCAGCTGATGGTCACCAAGGCCCGCGGCAACGACGCCTGGGCCAAGCGCCAGCGCGAGTTCGTCGGGGCGTTGGAGAAGGAGGGCCGGCAGGCCGGCATCACCAAGCCGCTGGTGACCTTCGAGAAGTACGGAGACATCTGGGCCCAGGACTTCGTCGAGCCGGCCTACCTCAACATGACCGGCCCGGACGGACGGCAGCGGACGATGCGTGTGATGCTGCGCTCCGCCCAGGACCGCGAGGCGGGCCGCGAACTCTACGAGAAGCTGCGCGGCCCGGACATCGGCGTCGTGCAGGCCAAGGGCCGGGACATGCAGGGCTGGGAGACCCTGAACTCCTACGGCAACCTGGAGACCATCCCGCCCTACGCACAAGGCGGCCGCTCGTTCCCGGCCGGACGGATCATCATGGGCGAGCGCAAGGACGGCAGCGGCGTCCGCCCCTCGCAGGAGATACGCACCCTGCTGAAGTCCCAGGGGCTTCAGGACCCGCTCCTGCTGGACACCTCATGGCTGCACGTGGGGCACGTCGACGAGTTCGTGCAGTTCCTGCCGGCCGACACCCCGCGCGGCTGGCGGATCGGCATCGCCGACCCGGAGGCCGGACTGCGCCTCCTGCGCGACGCGCAGCGCGACGGTCACGGGGCGAAGAAGATGTTCTCCGTCCCCGGCTTCGACGGCACCCACGCCCCCGCGGAGACCATCGACCAGGCCCTCGCCTCCCGGTACCTCGTGTCCGACAACCAGATGGCGGCCCGGAAGATCACCGCCAACCTGGAGATCCTCAAGCGCGAGACGGGCGTCACCGACGAGGAGATCGTCCCGGTACCCGCCCTCTACACCCGGGGCATCGTGCAGGACAGTGCCGACACGCGCGTGCCGCTGCTCAGCCGCCTCGGCGGCAGGGCCGAACCGGAGGTCGCCCGCAAGCACGGCCAGCAGCAGATGGCCGAGGACGCTCCCACCGCCGCACCGACTGCCTCCGCCGCCCCGGCTCCCACCGTCTCGACCAGCGCCTACGTCCCGGGTGCCGTCAACGGCATCCTGCTCTCCCGCGACCGCTACCTCGCCCCGCGCCAGTGGGGTCCCGTCATCGGGGGCAGGGACATCTTCACCGAGGCCGTCACGGCCGCGTACACCCGCGCCGGAATGAAGGTCTCGTACGTCGACGACTGGTACACGTACCACCTCGGCATGGGCGAGATCCACTGCGGCACCAACACCCTGCGCGACGCCTCCGCCGCCTGGTGGAAGCCGTAGCCCTAGCCCTGCCGTGCCGTAGCCGGCCATACCGGAGCCGTGTGCGAGAGCCGGTCACTTCTTCTCTCGGCCCGGCAGGAACTCCTGCACCTTCGCCTTGAAGCCCTGCTTCACCATGGACGCCCGGTCGGCGTCGCCCTTGAGGATCGACTCGGCCGTGGCCTCCATCTGCTCCCAGGTGGCGTGCGGCGGGATCGGCGGTACGGCCGGGTCGGTGAGGAACTCGACGACCGCGGGACCGTCGGCCTCCAGCGCGGCCCGCCAGCCTGCCTCGACGTCCTCCGGCTTCTCCACCCGGATGCCGGTCAGGCCGAGCGAGCGGGCGAACGCCGCGTACTGCACGTCCGGCAGCTGCTGCGAGGGCAGGAAGGACGGGGCGCCCTCCATCGCGCGCATCTCCCAGGTGACCTGGTTGAGGTCGTGGTTGTTCCAGACGGCGACGACGAGGCGCGGGTCCTCCCACAGATCCCGGTACTTCGCCGCCGTGATCAGCTCCGCCATCCCGTTCATCTGCATCGCGCCGTCCCCGACCAGCGCGATCGCCGGCCGGTCCGGGTGCGCGAACTTCGCGCCGATGGCGTACGGCACCCCGCAGCCCATCGTCGCCAGCGTCCCCGACAGCGAGCCGCGCATCCCGGGCCGCATCGTCAGGTGCCGCGCGTACCAGTTCGCCGTGGAGCCGGAGTCGGAGGTGACGACGGCGTCGGACGGCAGCAGCGGATCCAGGACGTGCGCCACGTACTCGGGGTTGATCGGGTCGGCCGACAACCGCGCCCGCCGCTCCATGACCTCACGCCAGCGCCGTACGTTGTCGCACACCGCCCCGTACCAGTCGCGTTCGCCGCGCTCCGCGTCCAGCATCGGGATCAGCCGCTGGAGCGTGGCCTTCGCGTCGCCGACGAGATTGACCTCGTACGGATAGCGCATCCCGATCATGTGCGGATCGATGTCGATCTGCACCCCGCGCGCCTTGCCGAAGTCCGGCAGGAACTGCGTGTACGGGAACGACGACCCGATGGTCAGCAGGGTGTCGCAGTCCCGCATCAGCTCGTACGACGGCCGAGTCCCCAACAGGCCGATGGAGCCCGTGACATACGGCAGGTCGTCGCTCAGGACGTCCTTGCCGAGCAGGGCCTTGGCCACGCCCGCGCCGAGCAGCTCGGCGATGCGCTCCACCTCGGTCCGCGCGCCGGCCGCGCCCTGACCGACCAGAACGGCCACCTTGTCACCGGAGTTGAGGATCTCCGCCGCCCGCTCCAGCGACTCCTGCGAGGGAACGGCCGTCCAGGAACCGTGGTCCAGGCTGGAGGGGACCATCTTGAACTCGTGCGTGGGAGGCGAGTAGTCCAGCTCCTGCACGTCCCCGGGGATGATGATCGCCGTGGGGCCGCGGCGCGCGTACGCCGTGCGGATCGCCCGATCCAGGACGTTCGGCAGCTGCTCGGGGACCGTCACCGTCTCCACGAAGTCGGAGGCGACGTCCTTGAAGAGGGTGTGCAGGTCCACCTCCTGCTGGTAGGAGCCGCCCATCGCGGTGCGGTGCGTCTGCCCCACGATCGCCAGCACCGGCACATGGTCGAGCTTGGCGTCGTAGAGCCCGTTGAGCAGATGGATCGCACCCGGTCCGGAGGTGGCCGCGCACACTCCGACACGGCCGCTGAACTTGGCGTAGCCGACCGCCTGGAACGCCGACATCTCCTCGTGCCGGGACTGGATGAAACGGGGCTGGTTGTCCGCTCGCCCCCATGCGGCCAGCAGTCCGTTGATGCCGTCGCCGGGATAGCCGAAGACATGCTCCACACCCCACTCGCGCAGCCGCGCCAGGACGTGGTCGGAGACCTTGGTGCTCATGGGCGGACCTCCCGGACATGGGTGACACGGGCAGCAGTCCTACGAGTCACCCCGCGCGTCGGGCGAAAACCTGCCCCGTGTTTGCGCCGGAGGGCCGGGGGCAGGCGCACTGTCAGTGCTTCGGACCGGAGGCACGTCCGTGGGAGCGGCTGTCCGCCGCGACGGCGTATCCATCCGTCCGGCCCACGTCCGCACTCCCACGGCGACAGTCCAACCCAAAGCACCTCCTAGGGAGTTGCGACGCACCATGCCGACCAAAGTGAGCGCGAAGCACCATCCCCACGATGACGCACCCGACACGGCGGAGGCGTTCCGCAGACTCGCAGAGCTTCCCCCCGGCCCACAGCGCGACACGCTCCGCGAGCGGGTCGTCGAGGCCTGGCTGCCGATGGCCGAACGGCTCGCCGGACGCTTCCGCAGCCGCGGCGAGAGCTACGAGGACCTGCGCCAGGTCGCGGCCCTCGGCCTGGTCAAGGCCGTCGACCGGTACGACCCCGAGCGCGGCAACGCCTTCGAGAGCTACGCCGTACCCACCATCACCGGCGAGATCAAGCGGCACTTCCGCGACCACATGTGGACCCTGCACGTGCCGCGCCGCGTCCAGGACCTGCGCAACCGCGTCCGCTTCGCCTCCCAGGACCTGTCCCAGACCATCTCGGGCCGCAGGCCCACCGTCGCGGAGATCGCCGAGCGCGCGGGCATGAGCGAGGAGGACGTCGTGGTGGGCCTGGAGGCCCTGGAGAGCTTCACCGCGCTGTCCCTGGACGCGGAGCTGCCCGGCAGCGAGGACGGCTACTCGCTGAGTGACGCGCTGGGATCGCCCGATCCCGCGCTCGACACGGTCGTGGACCGCGAGGCCGTGAGGTCCCGGCTGGCGGCGCTGCCCGAGCGTGAGCGCGCGATCCTGTACATGCGGTTCTTCGGGGACATGACGCAGAGCCGGATCGCCGAGCAGCTGGGGATCTCGCAGATGCATGTGTCCCGGCTGATCAGCCGGTGCTGCGGGCGCGTGCGGGAGCAGGTTATGCGGGACGTCGCCGCGTAGCGCCGTGGGGGCGGGACGGCCCCCGTCACCCACTTGGCCGACCCCGTCCCGCTAATGGTGTTCCGCCGCGCGCGGGTGAGAGGTGAGCGGGCTGTGATGGCTGTGGGGGCACGACTGTCGTGTCCCCACAGCCGTCGGCCTAAGGAGCTCACCCCATGCGCCGCAGCGCACGTGCCCTGTCCGTCGCCGTCCTGGCCGGTGCCGCCCTGGGCCTCACCGGGCCGGTCGCCTTCGCGGAGCCGGCCGCCGAGGTGAGTCCGGGCAGTGTGTCGCCCGGGGGCAGCGTCACCGTGTCGGTGTCCTGCGATCCGACCGGCGGCACCCCGCCGGCCACCCTGGACGCCACCTCGCAGGCCTTCGACACCGGCGGCGCCAAGCTTCAGCTGGTGCCCGGCAACGACGACGACGTGTCCGGTCCGGCCTACAGCGGTACCGCCCGGATCGCCGCGGCCGCCCAGCCCCTCGAAGACGCGGCGGACGAGGCGGACGCCGCCGCCCGGGACTCGGCGTGGACCGTGGACGGCACCTGCCCGGCGGCACCGGGCGGGCAGAGCAAGCAGTGGAGCGCCACGTTCACCGTGCACCGGGGCAGCGGCGGGCACTGCACGCAGGAGCGGGGGAGTTCCTGCCCCACCACCCGCCCGTGCACCGACGCGCACACCGCCCCGCACGACGCCTCCTGTTCCGGCGCGGCCGTCCAGCGGGGTGTCCGGGCCGGGGAGGGCGGTGCCTTCACCGACTCCGTGCCCGCACTGGTCGCCGGAGGGCTGCTGATCGCGGGTGCGCTGGGGGCGGCCGTCCACCGGCTGCGCCGCAGGGAGCCGGGCCGCGCGGACGGCTGAGCCGAGGCCGGTCCGCGCTTCCGTGTGACCGGCGCAACCCGTCCGGACGCCCATGGCGGGGCGTCCCGCTGGGTACTCAGAGCCCGAGGACCCGACCCGCACCGCACGAGCCACCGGACACGCGAGCAGCAGGACCCGCCGGGCGGCGACCGGCAGCGGAGCAGCAGAGCCCCCCACGGAGGTACGGATGCCGCGGACGGACCTGGAGAGCCACGGCCCCGTCCGCTTCGGGCCGCCGCTCCCCGACGACGGGCTGCCCGTCCTGCCCGAACTGGCCGCCGTCCTGGCCGCCGCGGCGGCGCGCGGGGCGAGCGAGCCGGTCGGCGGCGGCACTGCGCTGCTGGAGTCCGCCTGCGGCTACTGGGACCGGCGCGGGCTGCCCACCGGGCCCGACCGCGTGATGGCCGGTCCCGGCGCGCCCGCCCTGCTCCTGGCGCTGACCGCCGCGCTCGGCGGCGACGTCCTGGTTCCGCGGCCCTGTGCCGCCTGGTGGGCGCCGTACGCGCGGCTGCTCGGCAGACGCGTCTTCCACGTCGCGACACCGGCCGAGTGCGGGGGCGTGCCGGATCCGTACGCCCTGATGGAGACCGTGCGCCGGGTCCGCGCCGAGGGTGGTGACCCGCGGCTGCTGGTGCTGTCCGTCGCCGACGACCCCACCGCCACGGTGGCGCCGCCCGAGCTGGTGCACGAGGCCGTCGAGGCCGCCGCGGGCGAGGGACTGCACCTGGTCAGTGACGAGACCTGGCGCGACACCGTGCACGCGCCCCACGACACCGTGCTGGTCAGCCCGGCCGAGATGCTGCCCGAGAAGGTCACCGTCGTCACCGACCTGGCCGGCGCCCTGCTGCCGCCCGGCTGGCCGGCCGCGGTGGCCCGCGTCCCGGTGTCCGAGGCGAACGGCGACGGCCTGCACGCGCGCGTGCTGGACGTCCTCACCGCCCTCGGCGCCCGTGTCGCCGCACCGGTCGCCGTCGCCGCCGCCCACGCCCTGACCGAGCCCGAGCCGGTGACCGCCCGTGTCGCCGCCGCCGTACGTCTGCACGCGCGCGTGGCCGCCGCCGCGCACACCGTCGCCGTCACCGCGGGCGCCGTGGCCCGGCCCCCGCAGGCCGGCCGCCATCTGTACGCCGATCTCGGCCCCCTGCGCTCCGCGCTCGCCGCGCACGGGGTCGGCGACGCCCAGGAACTGGAGGACTTCCTCGCCGTCCGGCTCGGCATGCCCGCTCCGGGCGGGCACCGCTTCGGCGACGACCTCGGGGCGCTGCGCGTGCGCCTGTCCACCGGCGCGCTGCTGGCGGGCACGGACGAGGAGCGCGCGCGATGCCTCGATTCACCCGCGCCGTTGGAACTGCCGCATGTGCGACAGGCGTTGATCCTCCTGGAATCGGTCTTCGACGATCTCCGCGACGACGCTCAGCGATGGGAGCCTCCTCGATGACGCAGCAGTCAGAGTCGACCACGAGCCCGCCCGCCCAGGAAGGCGACGTCCCGGCGGCCCTGTCCCCCCTCGCCCCCGACACGGCCCCCAGACCGCTCGGTGAACACCGGACCTGGCCGCGGAGCTTCCACGACCGTCTGACCGCCCCGCTGCCGGACCTGAAGTCCATGGCCCGCTTCGCCCGCGAAGGGTCCATCCGCCCGGGCCGCGAGGGCCTCGCCGACATCCCCCGGCTGCCCTACGCGCCGGGCCCGCTGCCCCGCGTGGACGCCCGCACGGTCGCCGTCTCCTGGGCGGGGCACGCCAGTTGGGTCGTCCGGATCGGCGGGCTCACCGTCCTCACCGACCCGGTCTGGTCCCGCCGCATCCTCGGCACCCCGGCCCGCGTCACCCCGGTCGGCATCCCCTGGAGCGCCCTGCCGCCCGTCGACGCGGTCGTCATCAGCCACAACCACTACGACCATCTGGACGCCCCCACCCTGCGCCGGCTCCCGCGCGACACCCCGGTGTTCGTGCCGGCCGGTCTCGCCCGCTGGTTCCGCCGCCGCCGCTTCACCCGGGTCACCGAGCTCGACTGGTGGGAGGCGGCCGAACTCGACGGCGTCCGCTTCGACTTCGTCCCCTCCCACCACTGGTCCAAGCGCACCCTCACCGACACCTGCCGCTCCCTGTGGGGAGGCTGGGTCCTCACCGCCCCTGACGGCCACCGCCTCTACTTCGCCGGCGACACCGGCTACGGCCACTGGTTCACCCACATCGGCCGCCGCCACCCCGGCATCGACCTCGCCCTCCTCCCCATCGGCGCCTACGACCCCCGCTGGTGGCTCAGCGACGTCCACTGCGACCCGGAGGAGGCGGTGCGAGCCGCCCAGGACCTCGGCGCCCGCCGCATGGCCCCCATGCACTGGGCGACGTTCGTCCTGTCGGCGGAGCCGGTCCTGGAACCGCTGACACGGGTGCGGGCGGCATGGGAGAAGGCGGGACTGGAACGCGACGACCTATGGGACCTGCCAGTTGGAGGCTCACGCGTACTGGACTGACCCAGGGGCGCGGGGAACTGCGCGACAAGCCACGAAGCACCCGCACCCCGCAACGAACCCTCACCCAGCAGACCGAACCCGTTTCCACAGGCTGGGCGCCGCACTGATCACCACAGTCAGCGCGACCGCCGCAACAACGCCCTCCCACGGCTCCTTGAACAAAGACCCCCCGAGAATCCCGATCACCTGATACGTCACCGCCCAGGCCAGGCATGCCGGCGCGTTCCCCCGCACGAATCGCCGCAGCGGCCACTTCGCCATCAGGCAGGCCAACATCACCGGGATACGACCAGCAGGCACCAGCCGGGACAGCACCAGCACGGACACCCCGTGCTCGGCCAGCTTCCCCTGGGCCTGGGCGAGCCGCTCCTCCGGTGCCCGGGACCGGATCGCCTCCAGCCACCGCGACCCGTTCTTCGACCCCATCCCGCGCCGCCCCAGCCAGTACAGGGCGATGTCACCGAGAAACGCGGCCAGCGAAGCGGTGACGAACACGAACAGCAGGGCGAACGGCAAGGACTGGTGAAAGGCCACCACCGCCGCCGAACTCACCAACGCCCCCGTCGGCACGACCGGCACCAACGCACCCAGGAACACGAGCAGGAACAACGTCGGATACCCGATCGCCTGCTGCGTGGACTCCGGCGTCACCCCCGTCGAGGTGGCGGCCAGCCAGATCACCGTGCGACCTCCAGCCGCACGCTCTCCCCGTGTCCGAGCCGGTGCACCTCGGTCTCCGGCGCGCGCTCGGCCGCCAGGCGCACGAACTCCTCGCCCGGAGTGTGGAACTCGTGCGGGCGCACCGCGTCCATCCCGATCGGCCAGTACGTGCCGTAGTGCACCGGCACAGCGCTGCGCGGACCCAGTCGCGCCAGTGCCTCCACGGCGCGCCCCGCGTCCAGGTGGCCCTCGCCGAGGTACGGCCCCCAGCCACCCACCGGCAGCAGCGCCACGTCGACCGGCCCGACCTCCTTGGCCATGTCGTCGAACAGACCGGTGTCCCCGGCGAAGTAGGTGCGGGCCTCGCCCTCCACGACGTAGCCGAGCGCGGGGGAGCGGTGCGGTCCCAGCGGCAGCCGGCGCCCGTCGTGCAGGGCGGGTACCACGCGTATCAGCAGGTCGCCGACGCGTGTCTCGTCCCCGGGTGCCACCTCGTGGAGCTGGAGATGGGCGAGCCGGCGCAGCCCCGGTACCTGCCGTGGTGCGCCCCGGGGCACGAGCAGGCGCGTGCCCGGTGCGAGCCGCGCCAGCGAGGGGACGTGCAGATGGTCGGCGTGCAGATGGGAGACCAGGGCCACGTCCGCGCGCCAGGCGGTCGGCGGCGGCAGCGCGCCGCGGCGGCGCCGCAGATGCGCCAGCCTGCGGGCGAACAGAGGGTCGGTGAGCACGCGCACGTTCGAATCCGTGAGCGTGCAGGTGGCGTGACCCCACCAGGTGATCTCCACCGGCACCTCTTTGCCTCCTTCGCGCGACTCCCCGAAGCCTACGGGCTGGAGTAGGGTCGGCGGCGAAACCCGGAGGTGAGGGGGACACCATGGGACCGGTTCGGGTCACGGCGATCGCGAGCCTGACGCCGCTCGAGGAGCTGGACGCGGATCCCTTCCTGGTG
Organism: Streptomyces lincolnensis; assembly: GCF_001685355.1. Taxonomy (GTDB): domain Bacteria; phylum Actinomycetota; class Actinomycetes; order Streptomycetales; family Streptomycetaceae; genus Streptomyces; species Streptomyces lincolnensis. Next base: position 8,325,567 of record NZ_CP016438.1, read on the forward strand.
GACTCCCGCAGCCAGCACGCGATGTGCGCCCGCTGGGCCGCCGAGCGGGGCTACACCGTCCGACGGGAGCTGCTGGTCCGCGGACTGCGCCCCGACCACTGCGTGCTGTGGGACGGCGTGCGGCCGGGCACCGACCTCTTCGTGGCGCCCAGCCGCCGGGTCCTGGAAAGTGCCCTGTCCTCCGTGGAGGAGTTCCTCGACGAGTGCCGCCGCCGCGGGGTGGGGGTCGAGACGGTCGGTTCCGCGGAACCCTCGTACGACGCCCAGATGAAGGCCCGCGTCCACCGCCGGCTGTCGATGCCGACCGCCGGATACGACGGCCGCTGACCCGCCCCCGGCCCCCGGCCCACGGCCGCCGGTCCGCGCCGGATCCCGCGATCGCCCGGCAGCCCGTATGACAGGCTTGGGCCGAGCCCGCACCGACGACGGGCCGGGACGTGAGGTGTGCTGGGCGTGGGTGGAGGGCGTTGGCGCCGGGTCGCCAGTCAGATCGGGCGGAGCGTCGCGGTGTGGGTCGTCTCCACCCTCACGATGCTGCTGCTGGCCGGGATCCTGCCGGACTTCCGGCTCCAGTCCGCCGACGGCGACAGCGCCACCCGGATCGCCGTCACCGCCGCGTTCGGCGCCGGCGCCTTCGGTCTGCTGTCGGCGCTGGTGTGGCCGCTCCTGGTCAGGCTGCTGCTGCTCGTGCCGGCACTCGTCCTCGGCCTGCTGGTCTTCTTCCTCAACGGCGCCCTGCTGCTCCTCGCGCTGCGCCTGAACCCGGCCGAGCAGGGCGACGCCGCCCCGGAGACCGCGGTCGTGGTCGCCGCCGTGATGTCCGCCGTCGCCTCGGCCACCGGCGCCGCCCTGGCCGTACGCGACGACGACGCCTACCGGCGCCGGCTGTACCGGCTCGCCGACCGCCGCCGCAGATCCGGCCCGGCCTCGCCCGCCAGTCCGGGCATGGTCTTCATCCAGCTCGACGGTGTCGGCCATGACGTGCTGCTCGACGCGGTCGGCCGGGGCCTGATGCCCACCGTGGCCCGCTGGCTGGCCAAGAGCGGCACCGACACGGGGCGCCGCGAGCCCACCCACCGGCTCACCCACTGGCGCACCGACTGGTCCAGCCAGACCGGCGCCAGCCAGCTCGGCATCCTGCACGGCAGCAACCACGACGTGCCCGCCTTCCGCTGGTACGAGAAGGACCGCCGGGAGGTGATGGTCTGCAACCGCCCGACCAGCGCCGCCGAGCTCCAGCGCCGCGCCGTCGAGGCCACCGGCGACGGCGGACTGCTCACCGTCGACGGCGCGAGCCGCGGCAACCTCTTCAGCGGCGGCGCCGACGAGCAGGCCCTCGTGCTCTCCATCGCCGCCCGCCGCCGCAGCCGCGAAACGCGTTCCCGGGCGGGCTACTTCGCCTACTTCTCCGACCCGGCCAACGCGGTACGCACCGCGATGTCCTTCGTCGCCGAGGTGGGCCGCGAGATCGGCCAGTCCACCCGGACCCGCGTCCACCAGGTCCGCCCGCGCGTGGGACGCGGCGGCCTCTACCCGTTGATCCGCGCCTTCGCGACCGTCGTCGAACGCGATGTCGTCGTCGCCGCGGTGACGGGCGACATGCTCGCCGGCCGCACCGCCGTCTACGCCGACCTGGTCGCCTACGACGAGGTGGCCCACCACTCGGGGCCGGCCAGTCGCGACGCCGCCAAGGTCCTCGAACGCCTCGACCGCTCCCTGGCGTTGATCGAGAACGTCGCCGAGCACGCCCCGCGCCGGTACCGCATCGTCGTCCTGTCCGACCACGGCCAGAGCCCCGGCGAGACCTTCCGCACCCGCTACGGCCTCACCCTCGGCGACCTGGTCCGGGCCGGCTGCGGACTGCCCGTGCCGCGCCGCGCCGAGCGCACCCACAGCGGCGCCGAGGCCCGCGCCGCGGTCCGCGCCGCACTGCGCCGGCCGGTCGAGGAGGGCGGCGAGCAGTTCCGCCCCTCCAGCCGCCGCTCCGAGCCGATCGTGCTGGCCTCCGGCAACCTCGGCCTGGTGTCCTTCCCCGACGTGCCGCACCGCATGAGCAAGGAGGAGATCGACGCCCGTCATCCCGCCCTGCTGACCACCCTCGCCAACCACCCCGGCATCGGCTTCCTGCTGGTGCGCAGCGAGGAGCACGACGGGGTGATCCTCGGCCCCTTCGGCACCGAGATCCCCCTGGACGAACTCGACGACAACCCCGGTCCGTTGGCGGACTTCGGTCCCGGTGCCGTCGACGCCGTCCGGCGCACCCACTCCTTCCCGCACACGGCCGACATCATGGTCAACTCCTGGTACGACCCGGCCGACGGCGAGGTGCTCGCCTTCGAGGAGCAGATCGGCTCGCACGGCGGACTCGGCGGCGCCCAGGGCAGGCCGTTCCTGCTGTCGCCGCTCGGCCTGTCCGCACCCGTCGAGGACGGGCAGGAACTCGCCGGCGCCGAGCACATCCACCGCGTCCTGCGCCGCTGGCTGCGCGAGGCCGACGGACCGCAGATCCCCCTGGCGGCGCGCCAGGACAGACGCGCCGCCTGAACCCACGCCCTCCGCCCGCTCCTTTCGTACCCCCATGAACGAAAGAAGCGGCCGCCTGAACCCACGCCCTCCGCCCGCTCCTTTCGTACCCCCATGAACGAAAGAAGCGGTGTCCCACGGAGGACCGTCGCTCACCGTGCCACCCCCGGGCGGCTTTGCCCAGGGCACATTCCGGTCACCCCGGGGGTCTCGCCCCGCCCCACCCGTCGGCGGCTCCGGTGGTACGGGCCGCGCCGCCGCCCGCCGGAAAATCGGCTGCGCCGGATGACCGCCGCGCGCAGACTGTTCGCATCGCACATCGCGCACCTGCGCGCCTCGATCGAACACTCCCAGGAGCCACTTCTTGCAGGCAGCCGTCACCGTCACGCCCTCCCGTCTCCCCGAACTGCTGCTCGGCCTCGCCACCGTGCGGCCGGTCTTCGTCTGGGGCGCCCCCGGAATCGGGAAGTCCTCCCTGGTACGGGAGTTCGCCGAGTCCCTGGGCCTGGAGTGTGTGAGCCTGCTGGGCACCCAGCTCGCCCCCGAGGACCTGATCGGCGTGCCGCAGATCCGTGACGGGCGCTCGGTGTTCTGCCCGCCGGAGTCCATCGCCCGCGACGAGCCGTACTGCCTGTTCCTGGACGAGCTGAACGCGGCCACCCCGGACGTGCAGAAGGCGTTCTACTCGCTGATCCTGGACCGCCGTATCGGCACTTACGAACTCCCCAGGGGGTCGATCGTCATCGGCGCCGGCAACCGGGCCACCGACAACGCCCTGGCCCGCCCGATCGCCTCCGCGCTCGTCAACCGCCTCACCCACGTCCACCTGGACGCCTCCCCCAAGGACTGGCTGGTCTGGGCCGCGGAGCACGGCATCCACCCCTGGATCCTGGACCACGTCACCGACCGACCCGACCACCTGTGGTCCAAGCCGCCGAAGACGGAGGAGCCGTTCTCCACGCCCCGCTCCTGGCACATGCTCTCCGACGCGCTGCACTCCTTCGGCCAGGGCCTGGACGAGGAGACCCTGAAGGTCCTCGCGCACGGCACCCTGACGCCGGCCCACGCGACCGCGTTCTGCGGCTACGTCAAGATCGTGCGCAGCCAGTACGGCATCGAGGCGATCATCAAGGGCGACGCCCGCTGGCCGAACCGGCTGGAGGACCGCGACCTGCTCTACTACCTCGCCGACTCCTTCCGCGGCCGTCTGATCCAGGAACTGCCGGTCAGCAAGGACCACATGTCGGCGAACGGCCGCCAGACCGCCTACCGCGCCAAGTCGCTGCTCGTGCAGCTCGCGGAGATCTCCGTCGAGGTGGCCCAGACCGTCATCGCCTCCGACCTCGACGGCAACCCCGTACTGCCCTCGTGGTTCCTCGTCGAGGCGGCGCGGGACATGCCGCGGCTCGTGGAGGCGCGCCGGTGAGCCGCAGGACGGCCGCGCGCAAGAAGCGGGATCTCGCCGGCGAGGCCTTCGCCGAGGGCATGCGGCTGATGAAGGCGAATCCCGCCCTCGCGGCCGTCGAGTTCGACGTCTGCCGTCACGAGGAGTGCCGCCTCGCGCCCCGGGACGGTCTCGTGGTCGTCGACTCCGACGGCGACCTGCACGCCCACCCCGCCCGGCTGGCCGAGCCCGCCGCGTGGGCGTGGGCGCTCGCCCACGCCGTCCTCCACCTGGGCTTCGGACACGTCCCGGCGGTGAAGGGCGAGCGCACCCAGCCCGACCGGTACGACCTCGCGGCCCGCTGCGTGGTCGTCAACCGCTTCCTGCTCGGCTTCCCGGTCGGCGAGACACCCGAGCACCTGCCCGCCGCCTACCCCGACGGCGACGAGGAGCAACTCGCCGCCCGCTGGCGGCGCGACGGCATCCCGGCCGTCTACGAACACTGCGGTACGGCGGGCCCCGAGCCCGACCAGCTGTTGCTGCCGTGGGCGGGCTGGTCCCAGCCTCCCGACTGGCAGCTGGCGTTCGCCACCGCTCTGACCCGGACGGTGTCCGCCGCGATGGACATGGCGGGCGGCCGCCGTGACTCCCTCAGCGGGCAACTGGCCCCGCAACGCCCCTGGGAGAAGGCGCTGAGCTGGTTCGTCTCCTCCTACCCCCTGCTCGGCGGCGTCGCGGCGGGCATCAAGCTGGTCGCCGACGCCGAGGTCGCCCATGCCCACGGCATCGCGATCGCCGCCGTCAACGCCGAGGCCGCGGAGATCTACATCAATCCGCTGCGCCGGTTCGACGACGAGGAATGGCGGTTCATCCTCGCCCACGAGATGCTCCACGCCGCCCTGCGCCACGGCGACCGCTGCGGCGCCCGCGACCCCTACCTCTTCAACATCGCCTGCGACTACGTCATCAACGGCTGGCTGGACGAGATGCAGGTCGGCACCATGCCCGAGGGGCTGCTGCACGACCAGAGCCTCGCCGGCCTGTCCTCCGAGGAGGTCTACGACCGTATCGCCGGCGACCTGCGCCGCATGCGCCGGCTGGCCACCCTCCGCGGCAAGGGCGCCGGCGACATCCTGGGCGCTCCGCTCGGCCCGCCCCGTGACCACGTCGACCTCGACGAGTTCTACCGACGGGGCCTGCGCCAGGGCCTGGACCTGCACCAGCGGCAGGAGCGCGGCTTCCTGCCCGGCGGCCTGGTCGAGGAGATCCGCGCGCTCAGCCACCCGCCGCTGCCCTGGGACGCGCGACTGGCCCGCTGGTTCGACGAGTTCGTGCCGCGCCCCGAGCCGGTGCGGACCTACGCCCGCCCCGCGCGCCGCCAGGCCGCCACCCCCGACATCCCTCGGGCGGGACGGTACTTCCCGCCCGAGGAGATCGCCCGCTGCACCTTCGGCGTCGTCCTGGACACCTCCGGCTCGATGGACCGGGTGCTGCTCGGCAAGGCTCTCGGCGCCATCGCCTCGTACGCCGAGGCCCGGGACGTGCCGGCCGCGCGGGTCGTGTTCTGCGACGCGGCCCCGCACGACGCCGGCTATCTCCCGGTCACCGAGATCGCCGGCCGGGTGCGGGTGCACGGCCGCGGCGGGACCGTGCTCCAGCCCGGGATCGACCTGCTGCACCGCGCGGACGACTTCCCGCCCGGCGCCCCGGTCCTGGTGATCACCGACGGCTGGTGCGACGTGCTCAGGGTGCGCCGCGAGCACGCCTATCTCATCCCGCGCGGGGCACGACTGCCGTTCACCGCACGTGGGTCGGTCTTTTACGTGAGTTGACCCGGAGTGTGATCGGATGGAGTCCGCAAACCCGGCATCGGGACCGAGAAGGACCCCTCGGATCGGGACCTACGAAAGGAATGACCGTGGCCACCACGCGCTCCGCACACACCGTCTGGGAAGGCAGCCTGCTTGAGGGCGACGGCGTCGTCACCTTCGACTCCTCCGGCGCCATCGGCGAGCAGCCGGTGACGTGGGCCGCCCGCACCCAGGAGGCGAACGGCAAGACCAGCCCCGAGGAGCTGATCGCAGCCGCCCACTCCAGCTGCTTCTCCATGGCGTTCTCGCACGCCCTGGCCGGGGCCGGCACCCCTCCCAGCAAGCTCGTCACCTCCGCCGACGTCACCTTCCAGCCGGGTGAGGGCATCACCGGCATCCACCTCACCGTCGAGGGCACGGTGCCGGGCCTCGACGAGGAGGGCTTCGTCGCCGCCGCCGAGCAGGCCAAGGTCAACTGCCCGGTCAGCCAGGCCCTGAAGGCCGTCCCGATCACCCTGGACGCCAAGCTCGCCTGACGTCGCGGCCGGACGGTGCGCGGGCCGCTCACGAAGGGGCCCGCGCACCGTCGGTTCACGTGCGGGGACGGGGGTATGCATTCGGCGGTGTGGGAGGGAACGCGATGATTCCGGAGACGTCCAGCAGCGCCGCGGCACTCGACTCCGGCACCCGTGAACTCACCCGTGTCCTGGTGCTGTTGAGCCTCACCGGCCGCCTGGGCGAGCGGCGGCCCTCGCTGGGCAGCCTCGTCGACCGGCTCGACTTCGGCCGCTTCGCCCTCCACCTGAAGTCCAGCGAGGCGGTGCTTCCCATGCCGGTGCTGGTCGAGCGGGTGGCACCGGCGGACCTGCGGCTGCCGCACGGCGACCACGGCCTCGACCTGGAGTCCGTCCAGATCGCCGTCCTCGCCACCCCGCGCGGTGACATGACCCTGGCCCTGGACTGCGGATTCGCCGGACGGACCCCGCCCGACGCGCTGGCCGCCTGGCTCGCGACCACCTGCTTCGACCGGGACCGGATCGGGCTCGGCGACCAGCTGCTGCCGGCCGCCCTGAACCGGCGCCTGACGCCCCTGGAGCCGCTCGCCTTCGGGCAGAACGTGCACCAACTCGTCTTCCCCGGCGGCGAGTTGCGCCGGGACCTGCTGGACGCCGACCCGGTCGAGGCGCCCGCCGTGCTGCACCAGATCCTCTATCGCGGCCGCATGGGCGCACCCCTGGCCTCCGTGCCCGCCGTACCGCCCAACCTCAGGAACCACGGCGCCACGCTGTCCGCGCACGGCCGGGGCGTCTCCGTCCACGCCGGCTGGGCCGAGCACGTGGAGAACGGCCTGACCCTGGTCGCCCTCGGTATGGTCTCCGCGCTGGCCGTCCTCCAGCGCACCCGGCTGACCGCCTTCGAGACCATGCGCGCCAACGAACGGGCCGTGGCCGAGTCGCCGTACCAGATCCGCTCGCTGATCTCCCGGCTCTCCGACGGGGTCAACGAACTCCAGCTGGACCTGGCCTTCGGCGTCGAGGCGTACGTCGACAGCCTGCTGATCCCGGAGATGGTCATGGAGGTGTTCCAGTCCTCGCTGCGGGACGCCCTCGGCATCCCCGACAGCCTGGAGAACTCCGCCCGCATGGTCGAGCGCCTCACCTCGGTGATCAGCGCCCGCTCGGCCGCCCTGCAGGCCGAGCTCGCGGAGCGGGACGACCGCAGGGACCGTACGGTGTCGGCGCTGGTCGCGGTGGCCACCGGGATAGCCCTGCCGCCGACGCTGCTGCTCGCGTACTTCGGGGTCAACGCCTCCAACGTGAACAACCGGCGGTCGATCTTCGACCTGCACGCCTACGGCTGGGCGTACGTCCTGGCCTGGCTGCCCTTCGTCGCCCTCGCCGTCGTCGGCTACCTCCTGCTCCGCCGGGTCAGCAGACGCTCCGGCTCCCTGCTGGCCCCGCCCGCCACCGGGCCCGCCCCGGTCCCCGCACCCCGACCGCCGTCCGGAAGCTGACCGCCGTATGACAGGACGACCCGCCGTCTCCGCCCACCGCGGCGGATCCGAGCGCGCCGGTGCCGCCACCCGGGAGGCCTACGAGGACGCGCTGAGCACCGGCGCCGAGTACGTCGAGTTCGACATCCGGCGCACCAAGGACGGCGTCCTCGTCGTCTACCACGACCCCCGGGTGGGGCGCACCGGGCCGCCGCTGAGCGGGATCACCCACGCCGAGCTCAGCGAGCGCGCCGGATATGCCGTGCCGGCCGTGGACGAGGTCATGTCCCTGATCGCCGGGAAGCTCAAGGGGCACCTGGACCTGAAGGAGACCGGCTACGAGCGCGAGCTGATCGGCCGGGCCGTCGCCCTGCTCGGGGAGGACGGCTTCGTCGCCACCACCCTGGAGGACCGTTCCGTCGCCGCCATCACCCGGGACTTCCCGCGCGTGCGCACGGCTCTGTCCCTCGGCCGGGACCGCCGGGAGATCGCCCGGGGCCGGCTGCTGGGCACCCGGCTCGGCGAACTGCTGCCGATGCGCCGGGTGCGGGCCTGCGGCGCGGGCGGGGTGGCCGTGCACCAGCGGCTGGCCCGCACCAGTGTGCTGCGCGAGGCGGTCCGCCACGATCTGTTCACCATGGTGTGGACGGTCAACGACGACACCCTGATGCGGGCCTTTCTCGACCACCCGCGCGTCGACGTCCTGGTCACCGACCGCCCCCGCCGCGCCGTCGCCCTCAGAGGCGCGCTGCACGACGAGCGCCCGCTGGGGTACCCGTCCCCTTGACAGCGGCGCACTCAAGTTTTGTGCTGGAGTGCGGGATCTCCCTGGCGGAAGGGGTCAGTGATGGGACGTGCGGTCGGAATCGATCTCGGGACCACGAACTCCGTGGTGGCCGTCCTGGAGGGCGGCGAACCCACGGTCGTGGCCAACGCGGAGGGGGCCAGGACCACGCCGTCGGTGGTGGCCTTCGCCAAGAACGGCGAGGTGCTCGTCGGCGAGGTCGCCAAACGGCAGGCCGTGACGAACGTCGAGCGCACCGCCCGCTCGGTCAAGCGCCACATGGATGACGCACACTGGCGCTTCCCGGACGAGGGGGACATCGACGGCACCCGCTACCGGGCCCAGGAACTGTCCGCGCGGGTGCTCCAGAAACTCAAGCGGGACGCCGAGTCCTACCTCGGCGAGGACGTCACGGACGCCGTGATCACCGTGCCGGCGTACTTCGACGACACCCAGCGGCAGGCGACCAAGGAGGCCGGGGAGATCGCCGGCCTGAAGGTCCTCAGGATCATCAACGAGCCGACCGCCGCCGCCCTCGCCTACGGCCTGGACCGGGGCGAGGAGCAGACGGTCCTCGTCTTCGACCTGGGCGGCGGCACCTTCGACGTGTCCCTGCTGGAGATCGGCGAAGGCGTCATCGAGGTCAAGGCCACCAACGGCGACACGCACCTCGGCGGCGACGACTGGGACCAGCGGGTCGTCGAGTACCTCGTCAAGCGCTTCAAGGGGCAGTCGGGGGTCGACCTCGGCAGGGACAAGATGGCCCTCCAGCGTCTGCGCGAGGGTGCCGAGAAGGCCAAGATCGAGCTGTCCAGCTCCTCCGAGACGACGATCAACCTGCCCTACATCACCGCCTCCGCCGAAGGGCCCCTGCACCTCGACGAGAAGCTGACCCGCGCCCAGTTCCAGGAGCTGACCGCCGATCTGCTCGACCGCTGCAAGACGCCCTTCCACCAGGCGGTCAAGGACGCCGGCGTGAAGCTCTCGGCCGTCGACCACGTCATCCTCGTCGGCGGCTCGACCCGCATGCCCGCCGTCACCGACCTGGTCAAGGAACTCACCGGCAAGGACCCGCACAAGGGCGTCAACCCGGACGAGGTCGTCGCCGTCGGCGCGGCGCTCCAGGCCGGTGTCATCCGCGGCGACGTCAAGGACGTGCTGCTGCTCGACGTCACCCCGCTGTCCCTGGGCATCGAGACCAAGGGCGGCATCATGACCAAGCTCATCGAACGCAACACCACGATCCCCACCCGCCGTTCGGAGATCTTCACCACCGCCACCGACAACCAGCCCTCGGTGGGCATCCAGGTCTACCAGGGCGAACGCGAGATCGCCGCGTACAACAAGAAGCTCGGCGTCTTCGACCTCACCGGACTGCCGCCCGCGCCGCGCGGGGTGCCGCAGATCGAGGTCGCCTTCGACATCGACGCCAACGGCATCATGCACGTCTCCGCCAAGGACCTGGCCACCGGCCGCGAGCAGAAGATGACCGTCACCGGCGGCTCGGCCCTGCCCAAGGACGACATCGACCGCATGATGCGCGAGGCCGAGCAGTACGCCGAGGAGGACCGGCAACGCCGCGAGGCCGCCGAGACCCGCAACCAGGCCGAGCAACTCGTCTACCAGACCGAGAAGTTCATCCGCGAGAACGAGGAGCGGGTGCCCGCCGACACCAAGGGGGAGGTGGAGTCGGCGGTGGCCGAACTCAAACGGCTCCTCCAGGAGAACGCCGAGACGAACGCCCTGCGCACCGGCGTCGAGAAACTCGCCACCGTCAGCCAGAAGATGGGCCAGGCCATGTACGCGTCGGCCGCCGGATCGGCCGACCAGGAGAGCACACCGCCGGGCGACGACAAGAGCTCCCCCGAGGACGAGGGCGTGGTCGACGCGGAGATCGTCGACGACGAACGGGACCAGAAGGGCGGCGCCGCCTGACGACGGGGGCAGGCCGTCAGCCGCCCGCCCCGGCCCGGGTGGGCGGCAGGGTGGCGCACACGGCGTCCAGGACCGACGCGTACGGTGTGCCGGCGCCGGTGAGCCTGGAGCGCAGCCGCTCCAGGCCGTCGCGGTGCTCGGTGAGCAGGCCGGTGTCGCCGGTGCGGGCCGCGAGCTCCAGCACCGCGGGCAGGAAGTCGGGCAGCTCCTCGCCGGTGAGTTCGAGGCCCGCGGCCCGGTAGGCGTCCTGGAAGCGCACCGGCGGCGTGCCCCGCCACCGGCTCAGGTACAGGCTGTGCCGGTGCTCCGGGCCGAAGACCTGGACGTAGTGCTCGGCCAGCTCCCGGGGTGCCGTCACCGTCGCGTGGTCCACGAACTCCCTGAGCTGCGGGGCCGCTTCACGCAGCAGCGCGAGGCGGGCGCGGAAGTCGTCGTCGGGGTAGGTCAGGCAGAGCGCCGCCGCCTGGTACAGCACAGCGTCCGAGGGCATCCGGCCTCCTTGGCTTCGTCGGCGGTCCGCCGTCGGTGGTCCGCCCCTTCGGGATCCTCGCCGCGCTCGCCCGTGGCTGTCTCGAACCTAGGGCGGCACGGGGGAGCGCACCCGCTGACGGCACCCGTCCGGGTCAGGGCCCGCGGGGGACGGGCACGACGCCTTCCGCCCGGGCGGGCCGTGGCGCCCTCGGGTGCCCGTGCGGCAGGTCTCGCGCGCGCCCCGCGCACCACGCTGCTGTCCGAGGCCAGGATGCGGCGGGCCGACCGGTGGTGTCGGTCCTGTCGGGCCGCTCAGAAGTCCGCGCGGCGGTCCCGCAGGAGCTTCTTCGTGCGCTCCGCCGAGGCCGAGCGCGCCGACATGTGGTCCAGGACCTCCAGGTGCGTGCCGACCTCCTTGCGGGAGTCGAGGTAGAGGGCGCCGGTGAGGTACTCGGTGAAGACCATGTCGGGCAGCTCCGGCTCGGCGAAGCGGAAGAGCGAGAACGGCGCGTACGTGCCCGGGTGGGGGCCCTCCGCGAACTCCGCGATCTGGAGGGTGACCCGGTCCCGCTCGGCGAACTCCAGCAGCTTGTCCAGCTGCCCGGCCATGACCTCGCCGCGGATGCTGACCGGCCGCCGCAGCACCGTCTCGTCCATGATCACCCACAGGTGGGGCGGGTTCTCGCGCTCCAGGAGCCGCTGCCGGGCCATCCGCAGCGACACGTGCCGCTCGATCGTTTCCGCACCGGCCTGGCCGATCGTGCCGGCCTCCAGGACGGCACGCGCGTACTCCTCGGTCTGGAGCAGACCGGGCACGAAGTGCGGCTCGTAGGAGCGGATGATGCGGGCGGCGCCCTCCAGGCTCACGTACAGGCTGAACCATTCGGGCAGCACGTCGTGGAACCGCTGCCACCAGCCGGGCCGGTTCGCCTCCTCGGCCAGCGCGACGAAGGCCTCGGTCTCCTCCTCGGAGACGCCGTAGGTCTCCAGCAGCACCTGCACGTACGGGATCTTCAGTGCGACATCGGCCATCTCCATGCGCCGGACCGTCGCGGGTGCCACCCGCAGCACCTGGGCGGCCTCCTCACGCTTGAGTCCGGCCGCCTCCCGCAGTTCCTGCAGGCGTCTGCCGAGCACCACCTGACCTACGGTGGGCGCGGGACGCCGCTCACTCACGCCACGCCTCCCCTACGCGTCGAAGCTTGCGAGCAGTGTGTCATGTTCACCTGTCAGTCTCAGCGGTCACGGCGGCTTCTTCGTCACCCCTCCATTACCTCACGGGTAATCGACCCGCACCCCGGGCGGACGAGATCGTGGGGTCACCGGGTTCCGGGCCGGCGCACTCCGGCCCGGGATCCGGGTTCCCCACCGCCCACCGACCTCGACGGAGGCTGATCCGCCATGTCCGCATCCCAGCTCGCCGCCCTCGCCCGGACCGCCGACCCGCAGGTCGTGCTGCGCCGCTTCCTGACGCTGGACGCGCTGGTCACCGGGGCGAACGGCCTCGCCTACCTGGCCGTGTCCGGGCCGCTCGGCGACTTCCTCGGCGTCGACTCCGCGCTGCTGCTCGGCCTCGGGGCCTTCCTCCTGGCGTACGCGGCCGGTGTGGGCGTCCTGGCCTCGCGCGGACGGCCGCCGGCGCTCGCCGTCCGGGCCGTGATCGAGGCCAACCTCACCTGGGCGGCGCTCAGTTGCCTGGCGCTCGCGCTGTGGCTGACCCCGAGCACGGCGGGCGCGGTGTGGACGGTCCTCCAGGCGGCCGTCGTGGCGGGGTTCGCGCTGCTCCAGCACATGGCGCTGAGGGCCCGTCAGGGAAGCAGTGAGTGAAGGTACTTGACCGTCGCCGGGTCGGCCGGGAGCAGTGTCTCGATGGCCAGCTCGGCGACGGTCACGTCCATGGGCGTGTTGAAGGTGGAGATGGACGACACGAACGACAGCGTCCGGCCCTCGTGCTCGATCACCATCGGCAGCGCGAAGTGCGCGACGGGCAGGCCGGGTTGCGGCTCGTCGTCCTTCTCGGGCACCGGGTAGGCCGCCACCTCCTCGTACAGCGCCCGCAGCGGCTCCGAGCGGTGCAGGGCGATCTGCCGCTCCATCTGGTCGAGCAGATGCCCGCGCCACGCCCGCCGGTTGCGGATGCGCGGGGCCAGTCCCTGCGGGTGCAGGCTCAGCCGCATCGCGTTCAGCGGCGGGGCGAGCACGGACTCCGGGAGGCCGTCGAGCAGCATCAGGATGCCCCGGTTGGCGGCGACGACGTCGTAGACCGCGTTCACCACGAAGGCCGGGTAGGGCTCGTAGCCCTGGATCAGCTGCTCGATCCCCTCGCGCACGGTGTCCAGCGCGGGGTCGTCCAGCGGGGTCTCGGGGTAGTGGGGCGCGTATCCGGCCGCCAGCAGCAGCGCGTTGCGCTCCCGGACCGGCACGTCCAGGTGCTCGGCCAGCCGCAGCACCATCTCCTCGCTCGGCCGGGAACGGCCCGTCTCGATGAAGCTGATGTGCCGGGCCGAGGAGTCGGCCCGCAGCGCCAACTCCAGCTGGCTGACCCGCCGTTGCTCCCGCCAGGCCCGCAGCAGCGGGCCGACGCCCCGGTCGGAGGGGGTGGTGGTTCGTACGGCCTTGTCGGTCGGGACAATGGTCATACGTACGACGGTAATCGAGGAGTGGGCGCATGAACGGGCCGTGGACGACAGCGAGCGCGGCGGTGCACCGCGCCAGGGTGCGGGGCTGTCTGCTCGGCGGGGCGGTCGGAGACGCCCTCGGCTATCCGGTGGAGTTCTCCTCCCTGGACCGCATCCGGTCCACCCACGGACGGCACGGCGTCACCGGGCTCGTGCCCGGGGCGCATGGCGCGACGGGTCTGGTCAGCGACGACACGCAGATGAGCCTCTTCACCGTGGAGGCCCTGATCCAGGCTCGCGCCCGGGAGCGGGAGAAGGGGATCGGCGGCGCTTGGCCGGTGCTGCTGCGCCAGGCGTACGAGCGCTGGCTGGAGACCCAGTCCAAGCCGGGTCCGGAGCAGGGTGGCGCCCCCACGGGCGGGCTGCTCGGCGAGCTCTGGTTGTACGCCCGACGCGCTCCGGGCAACGCCTGCCTCTCAGGGATCGCCCAGATGTACGCTCCCGACCCGTGGCTCGAACTGGACGGCAAGCCAGGACAGGTCAACCCCGACTCCAAGGGCTGCGGCACGGTCATGCGCTCGGCCCCCTTCGGACTGGTCAACCCCGCAGACGCGGCCTTTCCGATGGCCGCCCGCGGCGCCCAGATCACCCACGGCCACCCCACCGGCTACTACGCGGCGGGCGCACTGGCCGCGATCGTGGCGCATCTCGTCGCCGGCGAGTCCCTGGAGGGCGCGGTCCTGCGCACGCTCCGGCTGCTGGCCCGCCACCCCGGCCACCAGGAGACGACGACCGCCCTGGAACAGGCCCTCGACCTGGCCTCCGAGGGGATGCCGACGGCGGAGAAGCTCGAAACCCTCGGCGCGGGATGGGTCGCCGAGGAGGCCCTCGCCCTCGCCGTGTACTGCGCGCTCGCCGAGCCCGGCGTCGAGCGGGCCCTGCTGCTGTCCGTCAACCACTCCGGCGACAGCGACTCCACCGGCTCCCTCTGCGGCAACCTGCTCGGCGCGCTGCACGGCGACGTGGGTCTGCCGCACGAGTGGGTCCGGCAGATCGAGGGCCGGGCCGTGATCGCCGCGCTCGCCGACGACCTCGCGGCGGAAAGTGTCCGCGGCTGACCCGGGGGAACCCTTCTGACCAGGGCCGCGGCACACCTGCTGTGGCACGCTGAAGAAGCACCGCACCCAGCACCCCGGTTTCAGGAAGGAGCGCGGCCATGCCCCTCGAACCGCTGTCGCAGAAGGAGATCGAGGACCGGCTGGCGGAGCTGCCGGGCTGGTCCGTCGACGGCGACCGGCTCTCCCGGTCCTACCGGCTCGGCACGCACTTCGCCGCGGCGGCGCTGGTCGTCCACATCGCCCAGGTCCAGGAGGAGCTCGACCACCACTCCGACCTCACGCTCGGCTACAACACCGTCTCCCTGAGTGTGAACACGCACAGCGTCGGCGGCGCCGTGACGGAGCGGGACTTCGAGCTCGCACAGAAGGTGGAGGCACTGGCCCCCGGCCACGGAGCCCGCTGAGGCCGGAGCCGGACCA
Source organism: Streptomyces lincolnensis (assembly GCF_001685355.1). Lineage (GTDB taxonomy): Bacteria > Actinomycetota > Actinomycetes > Streptomycetales > Streptomycetaceae > Streptomyces > Streptomyces lincolnensis. The sequence goes on from NZ_CP016438.1 coordinate 8,340,624, forward strand.
CGACAAGGAGCGCCGGTGCTGGACTACGACAAGGAGGCCGACGCCTACGACGACACCCGCGGCGGCGAACCCAGAGCCGCCGCGGCCGCCGAAGCCGTCCTCGGTCTGGTCCCGCCGGGCACCGGCCGGCTCCTCGACGTGGCCTGCGGCACCGGGATCGTGACCAGGCGCCTCGCGACGGCCCGCCCCGGCCTGCGGGTGACCGGCGCGGACCTCACCTACGGCATGGCCCGGATGGCCGCCGTACGCCTGCCCGGGGCCATCGTGCTGGCGGACAGCCGTCGGCTGCCGTTCCCCGACGGGGCCTTCGACGCCGTGAGCAGCGTGTGGCTGCTGCATCTGCTCGACACGGGGGAGGACGTCCGGGCCGCGGTCGCCGAGTGCGCCCGGGTGCTGCGCCCCGGCGGCAGCTACGTCACCACCGTCGACAAGGCCGCCGCGCACGACGTCGGCAGCGATGTCGACAGGGTGCTCGCCCCGCGCCCGCGCCGGCCCGCGCAGGACGCCGCCGGGGCCGTCACGGCGTACGCCGAGGCGCTCGGCCTGGTCCCGGCGGGGCGGGCCCGCTTCCCCGGCCACGGCCAGGGCCGCAGCCCCCGGGGCACCGTCGCGGACCTCGGACGCGGCTGGTTCACCCGCGTCCCGCCCGGCTCGCCGCTCGCCGAACGGTTCGCCGCCCGCCTCGAAGCCCTCCCGGACCAGGACCGCCGCCGACCCGACCCGGTGTTCACCCTCCTGGCGTTCAGGAAGCCCGGCTGAAGTCCATGAACCAGTTGGTCAGCCAGGTCTCCCCGCCGTCCGACGAGAACGCCTGCTCCCAGCGTGCCGTGGTCCGGGAGATCCCCGACCACACGAACCGCACCCGTACGTCCTTTCCGCCGTGGGTGTCGTCGCCGTGGAACACGCCGCGTCCGTCCTCGAAACGGCCGACCACCGGCGGGAACAGCCTTCCGGTGCGGCTGGAGGACCAGTTGAGCGACCACTGCTCGCTCTCCCGGTCGAAGAGCCGCAGCGTCAGCCCCTTCCATCCCTGGCCGGGCACGTCCAGTTCGTCGATGTTCGCGGCGCCGTCGAACAGGCTCCAGCAGCGGCTCGTGGCGGCGAACTCCTCCCAGCCGCTGTCCGGGTCGAGGAAGTCGGTGCGGCGGCGGTGCGCCACGTTCCACTCGCCGTGGAGGAAGTCGAAGTCGTGCGAGCTGCTCATGAACGGTCTCCAGTGGTCCCCGCGGGCAGGGAATCGGTCACATAGGCGTCGAGGTCCGGTACGTCGGGTGCGAGCAGGTGCCGTACCCAGGCATCCCGTTCGTGCAGGATCGGCGGGAGCTCCCACACACAGCCGATCCAGGGCAGGTCCGGAGTGATGAAGTGGGTGGGGTCGTCGTCGGGGCAGCCGAGGGCCGGCTGGCCCGCCGCGGCGCCACGGAAGTGCAGGACGTTGTCCCACACCCAGCTGTAGGCGTTGAGATAGGCGCCGTCGTCGCCGCCCCGGTGCAGGACGACGAAGGTCGCGGGCGGGGTGCCGTCCGGCTCCGGCAGCAGCTCCGGCAGGATCGCGTACGCCGCCTTCTCCACCTCGGGAGCGATGCCGGCCGGGGCGGCGGTGACGTGGTAACGCTTGATGTGCCGGCCGGCCACCGTCAGGGGCGGCGGCACGGTCAGCAGCTTCTCGGTGAAGGCCATGACGCGACGCTAGGCCCGCTTCACTGACATCCTGTGGCAGTGAAAGCCGGCCGACTCGTCTCGATCCTGCTCCTGCTCCAGACCCGGGGCCGGATGACCGCCGCCGACCTCGCCGCGGAGCTGGAGGTCTCCGTCCGCACGGTCTACCGGGACGTCGAGGCCCTGAGCGCGGCCGGCGTCCCGCTCTACGGCGACTCGGGCCACGCCGGCGGCTACCGCCTCCTGGACGGCTACCGCACCCGCCTGACCGGTCTCACCGCGGGCGAGGCCGAGGCGCTCTTCCTCGCCGGCGCCCCCGGCCCCGCCGCCGAACTGGGCCTCGGGTCCGTCCTGGCCGCCGCGCAGCTCAAGGTCCGCGCCGCGCTGCCGCGGGAACTGCGCGCCCATGCCGACCGGATCAGCGGCCGCTTCCATCTCGACGCCCCCGGCTGGTATGCGGACGCCGACGACGTCCCCCACCTGCCCGCGGTCGCCGACGCCGTCTGGAACAGCCGAGTCCTGCACGTGCGGTACCGCCGCTGGCGCGAACCCACCGACGTGGAGCGCCGCCTGGAGCCGTACGGACTCGTCCTGAAGGCGGGCCGCTGGTATGTCGTCGCGGGCCCCGGCCCCCGCACCTTCCGCGTCGACCAGATCCTCGAACTCACCGCCTCCGACGAGGAGTTCACCCGCCCCGACGACTTCGACCTGGCGGCCCACTGGACGGCGTACCAGCGCGACTTCCACGACCGGCTCCACCGCGGCGAGGCGCTCGTCCGGCTGGCCCCGGGGACCGGGCTGCCGCGAGCGGTAGAGGAGGGCCGGGACGAACACGGCTGGACCGTCGCCAGGGTCCCCGTCGAGTCCGTCGAGCACGCCCAGGGCGAGTTCCTGCGCCTCGGCACGGACATCGAGGTCCTGCACCCGCCCGAACTGCGCGAACGCATCGCCCGCACGGTCGCCGAACTGGCCGAAAGATACGGCAACCCGCACGCGCCCGGCGGCGACTGACAGGGAACGGAAGCCATCCGTCCCCCAGGAGGTCCCTCCCGTGCAGCACCCGCACCCCCACCCGGACCCGCGCCCGCGCGGACACCGCAGACGCCGTGTGCTCCTCACCGCGCTGACCGCCACCGCGGCCCTGGTCGGCGCCGGCCTCACCACCCTCGCCACCGGTGACACCGCCGAGGCGGCCACCGCCCGCCAGGTCGAGAAGCTCGACCGCGGTGTCGTCAGCGTGCACACCGACGCCGGCAACCTGGTCAGCTGGCGCTGGCTCGGCACCGACCCGAACGACGTCTCCTTCAACGTCTACCGGGCCGGCACCAAGGTCAACTCCACGCCGGTCACCGGCTCCACCAACTACTTCCACTCCGGCGGCCCCGCCCAGGCCGACTACACGGTCCGCGCGATCGTCGGCGGCGTCGAGCAGGCCGACTCCGTCCACGCCGTCCAACTGCGCACCGGCTACAAGGACGTGCCCATCAGCCCGCCCGCCGGCGGCACCACGCCCGACGGCGTCGCCTACACCTACGAGGCCAACGACGCCTCCGTGGCCGACCTCGACGGCGACGGCGCCCTCGACTTCGTCCTCAAGTGGCAGCCCACCAACGCCAAGGACAACTCCCAGTCCGGCTACACCGGCAACACATATCTCGACGGCGTCAAGCTCGACGGCACCCGCCTGTGGCGCATCGACCTGGGCCGCAACATCCGCTCCGGCGCGCACTACACGCAGTTCCAGGCGTACGACTACGACGGCGACGGCAAGGCCGAGGTCGCCGTGAAGACCGCCGACGGCACCCGGGACGGCACCGGCGCGGTCATCGGCAGTTCCTCCGCCGACCATCGCAACTCCTCCGGCTACATCCTGTCCGGCCCCGAGTTCCTGACCATGTTCAACGGCCAGACCGGCAAGGCCATGCAGAGCGTCGACTACGTCCCGGCCCGCGGCACCGTCTCCTCCTGGGGCGACAACTACGGCAACCGCGTCGACCGCTTCCTCGCGGGCACCGCCTACCTGGACGGCTCCCGCCCGTCGGTGATCATGGCCCGCGGCTACTACACACGCTCGGTCATCGCCGCCTGGGACTGGCGAGGAGGCGCCTTCACCCGCCGCTGGACCTTCGACACCTCCTCCTCCACCAACACCGGCAAGGGCTACGACGGCCAGGGCAACCACAGCCTGTCGATCGCCGACGTCGACGCCGACGGCAGGGACGAGATCGTCTACGGCGCCATGACCGTGGACGACAACGGCTCCGGGCTGTGGACGACGAAGCTCGGCCACGGCGACGCGGGCCACGTCGGCGACCTCAACCCCTCCCGGGCGGGCCTGGAGTACTTCAAGGTCTCGGAGGACTCCAGCAAGCCCGGCTCCTGGATGGCGGACGCGCGCACCGGCCAGATCCTCTGGCAGACCGCCTCCGGCGCCGACAACGGCCGCGGTGTCGCCGCCGACATCCACGCCGGCAGCGCGGGCGCCGAGGCCTGGTCCGCCTCCGACACCACCCTGCGCTCCGCGACCGGGGGCTCCCTCGGCCGGGAGCCGTCCAGCATGAACTTCCTGTCCTGGTGGGACGGCGACACGGTCCGCGAACTCCTCGACGGCACCCGTATCGACAAGTACGGCACCTCGGGCGACACCCGCCTGCTGACCGGCTCCGGTGTCCACTCCAACAACGGCACCAAGGCCACACCGTCCCTGTCCGGCGACATCCTCGGCGACTGGCGCGAGGAGGTCGTCTGGCCGACGTCGAACAACACGGCCCTGCGCCTCTACTCGACGCCGGTCGAGACCGGCACCAAGATCACGACCCTGCTGCACGACACCATGTACCGCACGGCCCTGGCCTGGCAGAACACCGCCTACAACCAGCCGCCGCACCCGAGCTTCTTCATCGGCAACAACATGCCGACGGCTCCCCGCCCCACCGTCTTCACCCCTTGAGGAAGCCGAGGGCGTATGCCGTCTCCGGCATACGCCCTCGGAAGCGGGGTCAGGCCACCGTGCAGCTCTGGTCACCCAGCTTGAACGCGGTCGGTTTCGCGTTCGTCCCCGACGAGTTCCCCGTGAAGCCGAAGCTCACGGACGAGCCCGCGGCCACGTTCCCGTTCCAGCCGACGTTCTTCGCCGTCACCGTCGAACCCGACTGCGCTGCCTCGGCGTTCCACGCCTGGGTCAGCTTCTGGCCGTCGGTGAAGGACCAGGCCAGGGACCAGCCGTTCCACGGGCTGGTGCCGGTGTTGGTGACCTGCACGTCCGCCTGGAAGCCGCCCGACCACTGGCTGGCGACCTTGTACGTCACCTTGCAGGCACCGGCCGGGTCGGGCCCGGGACCCGTGGTGCCGCCGTCGGAGCTGTCGCCGTAGATCACCCCGCGGCCGTTGGTCGACACGTACACCCGGCCGTACACCCGCGGGTCGCCGGTGATGGCATCGCCGGTCCAACCCCACTGGTGGGCGTCGTCGTTGATGCGCGTCCAGGTCGCGCCCTTGTCGGTGGAGCGGAAGATGCCACGCACTCCGGCGATCTTCGCGCTGGTGTAGAGCGTCTGGTAGGAGGCGCCGGGTGCCGCCTTGCCGAAGCCGACGGTGTCGGCCTGCTCGACGTTCGACAGCTTCGTGAAGCTGGTGCCGCCGTCCGTCGAGTGCCACAGGCCGTACGCCCCGTCGCTCGCGCCGCCCGCCAGCCAGACGTCGCCCTTCCCGCCGGGCAGCGCCTTGAAGCGGACGCTGTCACCGCTGGGCAGCCCCGTCGCCGGTGACTCCTTGAACGTCGCGCCGCCGTCCGTACTGACGTAGAACTTCCCGGACTTGAAGCCGTAGAAGGTCTTCGGGTCGACCCGGTCGGACTCGACGAGCGCGCCCGCCGGGATGCCGCTGGAGGCGGTCCAGGACGAACCGAAGCCCGTCGTGTGGTGCACGCCCGCGCCGGTGGGACTCCACACGAAGCGGCTGCCGTCGGCCGCCGCCGCGACCGTGCCGCCGCCGCTGACGCCCGACGGGTCCGTCCCGGCGAACCAGTTGGCGCCGTTGTCGGTCGAGAAGGCGATGTGCGGGCCCGAGTCGAGGTTGCCGACCCGGACGACCGTGCCGGGGTTGGACTCGGCGAAGTCCAGGCTGGTGGTCGTGGTGAAGTTCGGCTGGGTGAACATCATCGACGGCACCTTGGTGAGATCGGTGTGCCGGAACCCGCCGATGTCACCGAGGGCGCTGAGCAGCGGGGCCCCGGACGGGGGAGAGGCGAGATCGAGGACCGCGGTCTCCTCCAGGCCCTGCACCATCGGCTTGATGGTGAACTGGCTTCCGCCGTCCCAGTTCCCCAGGTTCTCCGTGCCGTAGATCGTCGCGCCCGTGCCGTACATCATCCGGTTGGAATTGAACGGGTCGATCTCCAGTGCCTCCGTCATCCAGCCCAGTTTCGGGCTCTGTTCCGGCGGCGACGGGTTCGCGCCCCAGGTCAGCCAGGGCGAGGACGACACGTCCATGGTGTAGCGGTTCGCACGGGTGGGGTACGACGTGTAGTCCCATGCCTTCGTCCAGGTCGCACCGCTGTCCTTGGAGCGGAAGATCTGGGTGTCCGGCCACCAGGAGCTGTAGGCGGTGGCCATGACGGTCCCCGGGTTCTGCCGGTCCACGGTCAGCCCGCTGAAGCCGTAGTAGGTGTCCGCCTCGGCGACCGGACTGATGTCGGTCCAGGTCCCGGTCGCGGTCGCGTACCGCCACAGCCGGCCCTTGCCGCCGTCGTACGGCCCGCCCTTGTCGCTGTAGGCGAGGTACAGATAGCCGTTCTCGGCGTCCAGGACCCCCTTGTGGGCCAGGTACCCGGTCGGCTGTCCGGCGAGCCTGCTCCAGGTCGCGCCCCCGTCCGTCGAGCGGTACACCGCGTTCTGGAGGTCGGCGACCCCGACGTAGACCGTCCGGGTCGCGCTGCCCGCGGTGCCGGTGGACTCGTCGAAGGTGACCCAGGAGATGCCCTGGTTGTCGCTGGAGTACCCGCTGGTGTCGGAGGGGTCCGCCACGTAGTTGCCGACGTTGGGGAAGTTCGTCACCTGCGACCAGGTGGCCCCGGAGTCCGTGGACCGCCACAGCCCCTTGCCGCTGGGCGCGCCCAGATACAGCACGCTGTTGCGGTTCGGGTCGACGGCGAGCCGCTCGCCCATGCCCCGGCCGGGCATGTTGCCGCCCAGCTTGAACGGCAGGTCGGTCTTCTGCCAGGTCGCGCCCCGGTTCGAGGACCTCAGGATCGCCCCGTTGCCGGGGTCCCAGCTGTTGGTGTAGGTACCGGCCGCCACGTACACCTTGTTCGGATCCACCGCGTCGGAGGCCAGGCCCACCACGCCCGTGTGCCCCCAGTCGTCCCAGCCGACCGAGTCCAGCAGCGGTGTCCAGGTTTTCGTCGACTCCTGCCAGCGGTAGGCGCCGCCGATGTCGGTGCGGGCGTAGGCGAGGTTCTTCTCACTACGGTTGAAGACGATGCCGGGGACGAAGCCCCCGCCGTCGATACGCGCGTTCTTCCAGGTGTAGGTGTCGGCGGCGAGGGGCGCCGGCGCGCTCGGCGCGGCCAGCACGGGCGGGGTGCCCGCGAGCAGACCGGCCGCGAGGGCGAGCACGGTCGTGAGGATGCGGGTTCTTCGCACGGGAGGGTCCTTTCCGGATGTGGGGAGAGGGGGGTAAGCGCTTTCCACATGACGCGAAAGGCGCCGGGCGACCCCCAGTGCGGGAGGGGGCCGCCCGGCCGGTCGGCCCCGCCGTCAGGTGGCGGGACCACGTACGCGGAGCCTTCAAGCGGTTCCGCGAGAGAGACGGTGCCCGGAGGGCCCCGTCAGGGGCGCGGGGAACTGCGCTACCAGCCCAAACGGACCCGCAGTCAAGAACACCGCCTTCTCGCGGAGCGCTTCGCGGGGGCTATTCGAGAAGCTCCGCGTACGAACCCATGGCCAAGGCGATGTCCGCCTGAGCCCAGAACCGGTGATAAGTGAACGACGGCACCGCACCGCCCGCGAGATACGCCTCGATCTTCGACCAGGCCGGGTCGTCCTCGTAGAACGACCGGATGGAGTCGAAGGTCGACGACGAGTTGATCGCGTCACCGTTCGGCATCGTCCCGGTCCAGCCGCTCGGCACGGACACCGGGTCGTCGAACCGGTTGTAGTCCGCCCGGTTCTCCGGCACCGCGACACCCAGAGCGTCCTGGTGGTTGTCCCACATACCGTCGAGAAGAGCCTTGGCGGTGGAGGCCGCCTGGGTGTCTCCGGACCGGTCCGCGTAGTACGTCAGGGTCTTGGCGTACGCGGCGGCCACACCGACGTCGTTGGTGTAGTCGGCGACGGTGACGTGAAGTCCGCTGTTGGAGCCGGGACTTGACGCGTTCCAGGTGTCGGGCTGGCCCGACCACTGGAGGGTCGACGGGATGCGGAAGGTGCCGTCCGGGTTGATCGTGGTGTGGGCCAGGGCCCAGTCGACCCACTTGTCGAGGACGACCTTGGCGTCGGCGTCACCCGTCTGCTGGTAGTACTCGGCCACCCGCTCCATCGACCAGGCCTGGAAGCCGAACCACTGGTTGGACGGCGGGTCGTGGTAGACGGGCTGCTGGTCGTAGTACATGCCGTAGAACGTCGACTTCCCGGCCGGCGGGGTCGCGTACCGGCCCGCCCAGCTGTTGGTCGCGCCGCCCGCGATGCCACCCTCGTTCGACTGGAGCCAGCGGTAGAACTCCAGCTGCCGGTCGAGCGACTTGGCCCAGTCCGCCTGCCCTGTCGCCGACTTGGGCTTCAGGTCGGCGTAGGAGCTGAGGGCGTACGCGGCCAGCGGGTTCTGGTAGCCGCCGTGCGCGTGGCTGGAACCGATGCGCCAGGACCAGCCCGCCGAGGTGTCGGTGGCGCCGCCCCAGGCGTAGTACCAGGACATCAGGTACATCGAGGCGTCCTTGCCGGTGCCCGCCGGGCAGGCGGACGGACCGACGCAGTTGCCGATCTTCTTGAAGTACTTGTCGTACATCGAGTAGCGCAGGTAGTCGCCCATCTTCGCGGCCTTGCCCACGGTCGCGGAGATCTCGCCGCCCTTGCCCTGTGCGTCGGCCCACTTGTCGGCCCAGTACGCGGCCTGCACCGCACGGGCGTCGGCGTCCGGGGCGTTGGTGAACTTCCACTGCTTGGCGTAGGAGGCGTCACCGGTGAACAGGTCCAGATAGCCGTTCTTGCCGCCGTACTTGAAGGCGTCGCAGGTCGGCTGCGGCACCGTCTCCCACACCGACTCCTGCGCGCCGCGCTGGAAGGTGTTGATGTACGACGGGCCGGTGTCCGTCGGGCCCGCCTCGCACTTGCCCGGCGAGTTGCCGTAGCCGTAGATGTTGTCGACATCCTGGAGCCAGTGCATGCCGTAGATGTCGTCCGTGCCGTAGGCGCTCTTCAGCTCACCGGCGATGGGGTCCCTGCCGACCGGGACCGACGTGTCGAGCGGCGCCGGGTACTGGTTCGGGGTGTCCAGCTCGGGCGCGTAGGTCGCCGGCTTCGAGGCGTTGTAGAAGGAGTTGGTCGGCTGGTCGGCGCGGGTGGGGATCATGTACTTCTCCATGATCTCCCAGGCGCCGTTGAACCGGGTCCAGTCGCCCGTGACCTTGCCGTACATGGCCTGCAACCACAGGAGGTAGCTGTAGGCCTCCGACGTGGTCTCGTGGCCGTGGTCCGGAGCCTCGACGATCAGCGTCTCGACCGAGTGGTAGGGGATGCCCTCGGGTGAGAAGTAGCCGTTCGCCGGGTTGGTGATCTTGCCGTACATCTCCAGGAACCGGGCGTCGTACTCGCCCGCCGCGGCGATCTGGGTGACCGTCACCGTCGACTTGGCGTGTCCGGTGGCCGTCGAGTCGAAGGTGGCCGCGCCGCTGCCGGAGGCGTTGGCGGTGATGGTCACCCTCTGCGCGGTGTTCCAGTTCGACGGCGTGAAGGTCAGCGAGGCCCCGCCGGTCACCGACAGGCCCGTGTTGCCGCCGCTGCGGGCGGTCGTCACGGTCACGTTGGCGGACGGCTGGGTCGACAGCTTCACGTCGAAGGTGCCTGTCTTGCCCTGCTGCACGGCCAGCTGGTTGGTCGAGGCCACCACGGCGGGACCCGAGGCGACGGTGATGCCGACCGGTGTGGACGACGCGGAGGCGCCGAGGCTGTCGTACGCCTTGGCGACCAGTGAATGGCTGCCCACGGTCAATCCAGAGGCGGAGAGTGAGTAGGGCGAGCTCGTGTCCGTGCCGAGCAGCGTGGTGTCGTCGTAGAACTCCACCTTGCTGATCGTCGCGCCGTCGGCCGCCGCGGCCGTTGCCGCGAGCGGGACCGCGCTGCCCTGGGTGTAGACGGCGCCCGCCGCCGGGCTGGTCAGCACGGCGATGGGGGGTTGGTGGGCGCCGTTGCACGCGGTGCCGTTGACCGAGAAGGCGGTGGGCGCGGTGTTGGTGCCGCTGTAGCTGAACTGTGCGCCGGTGGAGACGGCGGCGCCGGCCGCGATGGTGGCGTTGTGCGCGGCGTTGCGCACCGAGATCGCCTGACCCGACTGGGACCAGGTGCCGTTCCAGCCGGTGCCGGAGAGCTTCTGGTTGCCGGTGTAGCCGTATGCGAGGTTCCAGCCGGCGATGGTGTCCGTGCCGCGGTTGGTGATCGTCACATCCACCGTGAAGCCGGAGCCCCAGTCGTTGGTCTTGTAGTCGACGCTGCACTGAACTGCGGCTGCCTGTGCGGGAGTTGAACCCGTACTGAGCATCGTGAACGGAAGTGCGAGGGCCGCCGCGACAGCGGTCCACAAGCGCCGGACAGACCGGCGTCTCGTTCTGGGGGGCATGTGCTGGTTCCTCCTTGCGGCTCGGAGAAGTCAAGGCTTGAACCAGTGGGAGCGCTCCCATAGTGGGGACGGGGGTGGAAGGGGTCAAGATGCTTGAAGAGTCGAAAAGATTCGATTGTCGGGGCCCGCGAAAGTCAAGTGACTCCTCTGTTCTTTGCCGTCACTTGGCGCTAGCTTCGTTGACACCAGTGGGAGCGATTCCATCAGTCGACGCGTCCGTCACGACGCGCTGATCTGCAAGGAGTCGCTCATGCGACACCCCCGCGTTCAGTACTTTTAGCCGTCGCCGGCGCGGCCTGCCCTCTTCGGGTTTTCGGTGGCGACGGTCCTCGGGGTGTCCGGCACCAGCTCCCGACGCCCGGCATGCGCCACCCCCTCTCCCGGGCCTCGGCGGCGAGCACCTTCCTCGGCTCCTTGTCCGTCCCCGATCAGCGGTCATGACGGCACGCCCGAAACGGTCAGCTACCCGCAACCGAGAAGGAACCCGCACTCATGAGTCGTACCAGAACCGCGATGCTCGCCGCCCTGGCGCTGGTCGCCGGGGCTTCCGGGACGGCGTTCGCCGTCGTACCCGGCGACGTCGGCGTCGCCGCCGTCCCGTGCACCGTCGACTACAAGGTGCAGAACCAGTGGGGCACCGGCTTCACCGCCGCCGTCACCGTCACCAACAACAGTGCGGCCAAGACGAGTTGGTCGCTGAAGTGGTCCTACGCCGGAAACCAGAAGGTCACCAGCGCCTGGAACGCCAAGGTCAGCCAGAGCGGCACCGCCGTCACCGTCGGCAACGAGACCTACAACGGCACGCTCGCCACCGGCGGTTCGGCCAGTTTCGGCTTCCAGGGCAGTTACACCGGCACCAACGCGATCCCGGCCACCTTCACCCTCGACGGCGTGACCTGCAACGTCGACGGCGGCGGCGGACCCACCGACCCGCCGGACCCGACCGGACCGAAGGTCGACAACCCGTACAGCGGCGCCAAGGTGTACGTGAACCCGGAGTGGTCCGCGAAGGCCGCCGCCGAACCGGGCGGCAGCCGCATCTCCAACCAGCCCACCGGTGTCTGGCTGGACCGGATCGCCGCCATCAACGGTGTCAACGGCGGTATGGGACTTCGCGCCCACCTCGACAAGGCCCTGGAGCAGAAGGGCTCCGGCGAACTCGTCGTCCAGCTGGTCATCTACAACCTGCCCGGACGTGACTGCGCGGCCCTCGCCTCCAACGGCGAGCTCGGCCCGACGGAGATCGACAAGTACAAGACGCAGTACATCGACCCGATCGCCTCGATCCTCGCCGACCCCAAGTACGCCGGGCTGCGGATCGTCAACACCATCGAGATCGACTCGCTGCCCAACCTCGTCACCAACACCGGCAGCCGCCCCACGGCCACCCCGCAGTGCGACGTGATGAAGGCCAACGGCAACTACCAGAAGGGCGTCGGCTACGCCCTGAACAAGCTGGGTGACGCACCCAACGTCTACAACTACATCGACGCCGGCCACCACGGCTGGATCGGCTGGGACGACAACTTCGCCCCCAGCGCCGCCCTGTTCAAGGAGGCGGCGACCACCGAGGGTGCCACCGTCAACGACGTCCACGGCTTCATCACCAACACGGCCAACTACAGCGCCCTGAAGGAGAACAACTTCACCATCAACGACTCCGTGGGCGGCAAGTCGGTCCGTGAGTCGTCGTGGGTGGACTGGAACCGGTACGTCGACGAGCTGTCGTTCGCCCAGGCGTTCCGCAACCAGCTGGTGACGACCGGCTTCAACTCCGGCATCGGCATGCTGATCGACACCTCCCGCAACGGCTGGGGCGGCACCGCCCGGCCCGCCGGACCGGGAGCGCTGACGGACGTCAACACCTATGTCAACGGCGGACGTTACGACCGCCGGATCCACATCGGCAACTGGTGCAACCAGTCCGGGGCCGGCCTCGGTGAGCGCCCGCAGGCCAACCCGGCCACCGGGATCGACGCGTACGTCTGGATGAAGCCTCCGGGCGAGTCCGACGGGTCGAGCCAGTTCATCGAGAACCCCGAGGGCAAGGGCTTCGACCGGATGTGCGACCCGACCTACACGGGCAACGCGCGCAACGGGTTCAACCTGTCCGGCGCGCTGCCCAACGCGCCGATCTCCGGGCACTGGTTCTCGGCGCAGTTCCAGGAGCTCATGAAGAACGCGTATCCGGCGCTGTGACGCTCCGCTTGTAGCTTGCAGGGCGGAACTTGTACGGCGGAACTTGTACGGCGGAACAGCTGCGGGCCGGTTGGGGCCGGACCGCAGTTCCCCGCGTCCCTTCAGGGCGCGGGGGTTCCGTCTGTTTTTTTGCTGACGCGGCAACTGTGGTGGCCAGTGCGCGGTGCGTCGGAGCACTCTGTCCGCACGCGGACGAGAGGCTGACCACCATGGCGCACGAACACGAACACGAACACGAACACGGACACGGACACGGACACGACCACACCGACATCGACTGGAACGAGATGGCTCCGCTGCTGGAGTCCCAGGCGGAGCTGTTCACCCCCCTGTACGAGCGCGCCCTGGCGTGGCTCGGGCACAAGCAGACGGAACCGGGGCTGATCGTCGACGTGGGCAGCGGCCCCGGCGTGGTCTCCTGTCTGTTCGCCGACGCCTTCCCCGGCGCCCGGGTCGTCGCCGTGGACGGGACCGAGCCGCTGTTGGAGCGGGCCAGGGACCGGGCCGAACAGCGGGAAGTCGCCGACCGGTTCGGCACCCTCGCCGGGGAGCTGCCCGGGGTCCTGGACGAGCTGGACTATCCGGCCGACCTGATGTGGGCCAGCCGGAGCCTGCACCATCTGGGCGACCAGCGCGCCGCGCTCGCGGCCTTCGCCGAGCGGCTCGCGACCGGCGGCACGCTCGCCCTGCTGGAGGGCGGTCTGCCCGCCCGGTTCCTGCCCCGGGAGATCGGCATCGGGCGGCCCGGGCTCCAGGCGCGGCTGGACGCGCTGGAGGAGGAGTGGTTCGCGGCCATGCGGGCCGACCTGCCCGGCTCGGTCGCCGAGACGGAGGACTGGCCCGCGCTGATGGCCGCCGCGGGTCTGAGGCACACCGGTACCCGCAGCTTCCTGCTCGACCTGCCCGCACCCACCACGGACCGGGCCCGCGCCTACGCGGCCGCCGTCCTCGGCCGGATGCGGGACGGCTTCGGTGACCGCCTCGACGCCACCGACCGCGCCACCCTGGACCGGCTCCTCGACCCCGCCGACGCGGCGAGCGTGCACCGCCGGCCGGACGTCTTCCTGCTGGCGGCGCACACGGTGTACACCGCGGTGAAGACCGGCTGAGCCCGGCCCCCGGCTCCCCGCTCGGATCCCCTTGACCCGGAGCCCCTCGACTCGGATCCCCTTGACTTCGAGAGTGCTCCAACTGATGGACTCCCCTCGTCCACCCAGGACGAGGAAGAACCACAGGGGGTACTCATGACCGACTCACCGGTCACGCTCATCACCGGCGGCGGCAGCGGGATCGGCGCCGCGGTGGCCGGGCGGCTGCTCGACGCGGGTCAGCGGGTGGCCGTCACCGGCCGCGGGGAGGAGCGGCTGGACGGTTTCGCCGAGCAACTCGGCCGCCCCGACGGCCTGTTGACGATTCCCGGGAACGCGGCCGACTACGAGGACGTGCGGTCGGCCGTCGACCGGACGCTCAAGGAGTTCGGCCGTCTGGACGCGGTCGTCGCCAACGCGGGATTCGCCACCCACGACTCGGTCGCGACGGGCGACCCGGCCGGCTGGACCGAGATGGTGCTGACCAACGTGCTCGGCCCCGCGCTGCTGATCCGCGCGTCCATCGACGCCCTGAAGGAGAGCCGGGGGCGCATCGTGCTGGTCGGCAGCGTCGCCGGGTTCGTGCCCACGCCCGGCAACATCTACGGGGCGACGAAGTGGGCGGTGACCGGTCTGGCCGAGAACACCCGCCGTGAGGTGACCGAGTTCGGCGTCGGCGTCACCCTGATCGCGCCCGGCCGTGTGGAGACCCCCTTCTGGGACTCCTACGGCAGCCTGCCGCCCGGTCACCTGCTCACCGCCGACCAGATCGCCGCGTCGGTGGTGTGGGCCATGGAGCAGCCCGAGGGCGTCGACGTGAACACGGTCGTCGTACGGCCCGTCGGGCAGCCCAACTGACGTACGGCCGGCGTCAGTCGCCCCGGACGAACTCCCGCGCGAGCCGGTCGCCCAGGGCGATCGCCGCGTCGTGGTCCTCGATGGGGGAGACCCGGGAGTGCGGGAACAGGATGTAGGTCACCTCGGCGTCGGTGCCGCCGGTCGCCGGATCGGGATCGATGCCGAGAGCCTCGGCGGTGGCGTACGAGGCCTCGCCGATGATCCTCTTCGGGCCGGTGTCGCCGACCACCGCGTACTGGACCCTGCCGCCGTGGATCACCGCGACCACGCCACCGCCCCCGATGCCCGCGCCCGGGTAGTTCCAGGTCTCACTGATGCTCGGCACCACGACGTACGGCAGGGTGTCGGAGCGCAGCGGCCTGCCGTCGGACTGGTGGAAGGCGGTGTCGGGCTGGAACCAGGGGTCGGTGTTCTCGTTGCACCGCGCGGTGCGCTGTCCGTCGCAGTCGATGTCCATGTCGGCCTTCCAGAACACCGCGCCGTCCGCGCCACAGACGGGCACCGTGGCCGGGGTCTCCTCGTCGGTGCGGTACTCACCCTGGGAGATCCGGGTGCAGGACGTCACCTTCGCGAGCAGCTCGGCCGCGCCGACCGTGCCCTCCCGGAGGGACGGCGGCGAGGCGGAGGCGGCGCCCGCGGAGAGTGCCGCGACGGTCAGCAGGACGGCCGCGCAGGCGGAGGCGAGGGGCAGAGAGGGGATACGCGTGTGGGGGATACGCATGGGAAGGGTCCTTCTGTTTCTTCTGCTTCTTCTGTCAGGAAGGTTTCCTTACTTTCGCGATCCAACGTGCTCCCTTTGCATGCCCGCGTCAAGCCGGTGACGTCAGAGGGGTGACAGACGAAGCGTCCCGGCCCCCGCCCGTAAGCGGGAGACCGGGACGCTCCACCGGTGAGAAGGCCCTCAGGCCTGGTTGAACGTCAACGGGTCCGGGCCCAGTCGACGGTCTTCGTTCAGGGCGCTGATCGCCGCCAGGTCCTCGGTGTCCAGGGTGAAGTCGAAGACCTCGATGTTCTCCTTGATCCGGGACGGCGTCACGGACTTGGGGATCACGACATTGCCCAGCTGGAGGTGCCAGCGCAGGACGACCTGGGCCGGGGTGCGCCCGTGCTTCTGCGCGATGGCCACGATCGCCGGGACCTCCAGGAGGCCCTTGCCCTGGCCGAGCGGCGACCACGCCTCGGTGGCGATGCCCTGCTCGGCGTGGTACTCGCGGGCCGCGGACTGCTGGAGGTGCGGGTGCAGCTCGATCTGGTCGACGGCCGGGACGACCGACGTCTCGGCGATCAGCCGCCGAAGGTGCTCGGGCTCGAAGTTGGAGACCCCGATCGCCCGGATCCGGCCGTCGGCGTGCAGCTTCTCGAACGCCTTGTACGAGTCCACGTACAGGTCGCGCTCCGGCGTCGGCCAGTGGATGAGGTACAGATCCACGTAGTCCAGGCCGAGCTTCTCCAGCGAGGTGTCGAAGGCGCGCAGCGTGGAGTCGTAGCCCTGGTCGCCGTTCCAGAGCTTGGTGGTGACGAAAATGTCCTCGCGGGCCAGGCCGGAGGCGGCGATCGCCTTGCCGGTGCCCTCTTCGTTGCCGTAGATCGCCGCTGTGTCGATGCTGCGGTACCCGGCCTCCAGCGCGGTGGTGACCGCCTGCTCCGCCTCGTCGTCCGGCACCTGCCAGACTCCGAAGCCCAGCTGGGGCATCTCGACGCCGTTGTTGAGGATGATCGGGGGGACCTTGCTCACGAGCTCTTGATCCTTACGGTTGCCGACAGGTGGTACGCCCATCGTCAACGATCACGAGCCGTGATGCATTCCTGATCCGGGAATCCGTTCGCGCTGCCCGGCGAATCATCACAGGACCACCGAAGTTGACCGGAAACGTATCCGGCTTCTTCGGTCCGGACCATTGACCGCGGAACCTCGTGCGGCGACTCTGGATCCCGCCGACGAACGAGTCGCTGAACCCCTTCCATGGATGTGAACGCACCTTCTCCATTCGCGAGGTGATGAATGTCATGAGCGCAACAAGACGCAAGCTGCTGGGCGCCGCACTCGGCGGCGCCACGGCGGCCGCGGTCGGTCTGCCGGCCGCGAGCCCGGCCCACGCCGCCTCCTGGCAGCAGAAGTGGGCCCCCTCCGCGAGCGGCGACGGCCTGCGCGCCTTCGAGACGATCGAGGACGACCGCGCCGACTCGCACACCGGTGGGCAGCCGCACATCTTCGCGACCGGGAACAACTGGCGCTTCAACATGCACATGGCCGACCGGGACACCTCGACCGACCGTCAGCGCCAGGAGGTCACCGGCCTGCGCACCGGCGGCGGTTTTCTGCGGTGGACCGAGGGCCAGACCTGGCGGGTCACCTACGCGATGTACATCCCGAGCTCGCTGAAGGCGACCACCGGCTTCACCCACATCATGCAGATGAAGCAGCCCGGCTCCGGCACCTCGCCGATCGTCGTGCAGTCGCTGCGCCGGGATGGGGGTACCTCCCGCGCGAGCGAAGCCGAGCGTGGGGGAGGCAGGCAGACCATCGAGCTGAAGCTGTTCGACAGCGACATCCTCGTGGGTCGCACCGATCTCGCTCCGCTGCACGACCGGTGGACCGACGTCGACTTCCAGATCAAGGTCGGCAACGGCTCGGCGGGCTCGGTCCGCTGGATCCTCAGGTCCGGAGGCTCGACCGTCGTCGACGCCTCGAAGAGCGGGGTCGACACCTTCCTGGCCGACCGGGTGCGCCCGAAGTGGGGCATCTACCGTTCGCTGGGCGACACCTCGGGGTCGCTCCAGGACACCTACCTGCTGCTCACCAACCTCCGGGGCTACCAGCTGGTGTGACGGGACGTCAGGCCCGGTAGAGGGCCTCGACCTCGTTGGCGTAGGCGTTCTCGATGGCCTTGCGCTTCAGCTTCAGCGACGGCGTCAGCAGGCCGTGCTCCTCGGTGAAGGGCTGGGCCAGGATGCGGAACGTGCGGATCGACTCGGCCTGCGAGACCAGGGTGTTGGCGGCGACCACGGCCCGGCGCACCTCCGCCTCCAGGTCGGCGTCGCGCACCAGCTGGGCCGCCGGCATCTGCGGCTTGTCCCGCATCGTCAGCCAGTGCTCCACGGACTCCTGGTCGAGGGTGACCAGGGCGGCGATGTACGGGCGGTCGTTGCCGACGACGATGCACTGCGCGACCAGCGGATGGTCGCGCACCCGCTCCTCCAGCACGCCGGGGGAGACGCTCTTGCCGCCGGAGGTGACCAGGATCTCCTTCTTGCGGCCGGTGATGGTGAGATAGCCGTCCTCGTCGAGGGAGCCGAGGTCACCGGTGGCCAGCCAGCCGTCGTGCAGGGACTCGTCGGTGGCCTTGGGGTTGTTGAGGTAGCCCTGGAAGATGTTCTGCCCGCGCAGCCAGATCTCCCCGTCGTCCGCGATGTGCACGGTCATGCCCGGGATGGGCTGGCCGACCGTGCCGTAGCGGGTGCGTTCGGGCGGGTTGGCGGTGGCGGCCGCGGTGGACTCGGTGAGGCCGTATCCCTCGTAGATGTGCACACCCGCCCCGGCGAAGAACAGCCCGAGCTTGCGGTCCATCGCGGAACCGCCGGTCATGGCCTGCTTGATGCGGCCGCCCATCGCCGCCCGCATCTTGGAGTAGACGAGCTTGTCGAAGAGCTGGTGCTGCATCCGCAGCCCGGCCGACGGACCGGGACCGATGCCCCAGGCCTTGGCCTCCATCGCGTCCGCGTACTTCACGGCCACGTCGACGGCCTTCTCGAAGGCGCCGGACTTGCCGTCCTTCTCGGCCTTGCGGCGGGAGGCGTTGAAGACCTTCTCGAAGATGTACGGCACGCCGAGGAAGAACGTCGGCTTGAACGCGGCGAGGTCCGGCAGCAGCGCGGCCGCGTTCATCTGCGGCTGGTGGCCGAAGCGCACCCGGCCGCGGATCGCGGCCACCTGCACCATCCGCCCGAAGACGTGCGCGAGCGGCAGGAACAGCAGCGTCGCCGCCTCGTCTCCCCGCTTGGAGTGGAACACCGGCTCCCAGCGCCGGATGACCGTGTCCGACTCGTACATGAAGTTGCCGTGCGAGATGACACAGCCCTTGGGGCGGCCGGTGGTGCCCGAGGTGTAGATGACGGTGGCGGTCGAGTCGGGGGTGACCGCCTGCCGGTGCCGGTGCACGATCTCGTCGTCGAGGTGGGCGCCCGCGTCGTACAGCTCCTGCACGCAGCCCGAGTCCAGCTGCCACAGCCGGCGCAGCTGGGGCAGCCGGTCGATGACGGTGGCGATCGTCATCGCGTGGTCCTCGTGCTCCACGATCGCGGCCGTGCACTCGGAGTCGTAGAGCATCCAGAAGCACTGCTCGGCCGAGGAGGTCGGATAGACCGGGACGACCTGGGCGCCGATGGTCCACAGCGCGTAGTCGAAGAGCGTCCACTCGTAGCGGGTGCGGGAGACGATGGCGACCCGGTCGCCGAACCGGATGCCCTCGGCGAGCAGGCCCTTGGCGAGGGCGAGGACCTCGTCGCGGAACTCCGCGGAGGTCACGTCGCGCCACTGGCCCGTGTCGTCCTTGCGGCCGAGCGCGATGTAGAGGGGGTCGTTCTGGGCATGCTCGTAGACGACGTCGGCCAGTCCGCCCACCGGCGGTGCCAACGCCAACGGAGGGTTGGTGAACTCGCGCAAACCCCGCTCCCCGCTCCTTGTGGCGCTCCGCACAGCGCCGTGAAAGCTACCCCACCCGCGCATCGGGCGGGAGGGGGGACGAACACGAGCAGTGTTCAGGTTTCCGCTGGTCAGTGACGCGAAATACGCTCACAAGGGGAAGGGTCGGACAGAATCCTTACGGTTGGGTAAGTTTCGCTCCCGCAATCTCCACCGAATCGCTACGACCCGGTCACGCCCGACACGCCGGGCCCGGGTCCGGCCGGGCGGTCGCGCCGTCCTCCCCTTCAGCGTCCAAGAACCGGATTTCGTCACTCCGTTACCGGTGCTGTGCGGTGACCGGACGCGCTGTCTCCCGCACCTACCCCGGACCGCCGGGCTGTATGCACGGGCCGGCGCTCGGTGGCGCTCAGCGACGGTGCAGCCGGTCCCCGCCCGCCAGGATCGCCGCCGCCAGCGCGTCCGCGGCGCCGTGGGCCGCGGTGCGGCGGTGGCCGTGGACGAGGACGAAGTCGACGCGGCCCAGTTCGGGGAGGCCGAAGCGGTCGGGGACGCGGACCAGGCCGGGCGGGACGAGCCCCCGTGAGTGGGCCATCACGCCGAGCCCGGCGCGGGCCGCGGCGACCAGGCCGTTGAGGCTGCCGCTGGTGCACACCACACGCCACTCGCGGCCCTGCCGCTCCAGCGCCTCCAGGGCCAGCGCCCGGGTGATGCCCGGCGGCGGATAGACGATCAGCGGCACCGGACGCTCCGGGTCCAGCCGGAGCCGCTCCGCGCCGATCCAGGCCAGTTCGTCGCGCCAGACCAGCCGGCCGTGCGGATCCTCGGGACGCCGCTTGGCCAGGACCAGGTCGAGCTTCCCGGCCGCGAGCCGCTCGTGCAGGGTGCCCGACAGCTCGACCGTCAGCTCCAGGTCGACCTCGGGATGGTCGTAGCGGAAGCCCTCCAGGATCTCGGGCAGCCGGGTCAGCACGAAGTCCTCGGAGGCGCCGAAGCGCAGCCGGCCGCGCACCCGCGTCCCGGTGAAGAACGCGGTCGCCTGCTCGTGCACCTCCAGGATCCGGCGCGCGAAGCCGAGCATCGCCTCGCCGTCCTCGGTCAGCTCCACGGAGTGGGTGTCCCGGCTGAACAGCTGCCGCCCGGCGGCCTCCTCCAGGCGCCGCACATGCTGGCTGACGGTCGACTGGCGCAGCCCCAGCCGCCGGGCGGCCTGCGTGAAGCTCAGCGTCTGGGCCACCGCCAGGAACGTACGCAACTGGGAAGGGTCGTACACGCCCGCCAGGTTATCGCGAAACGTGATGACAGTCAGAGTGGTATGCCGGATTCCCGATCGCGGGGATCAGGAGCACGATGGAGGGGGGCCTTCCGGGCCCGGCGCGGAGCGTCAGGGGCGCCCGGCCCGGGGTACCCGTCGCCCGACCGCACACGTACCTGTCAACCAGCAAGTGGAGCACCGTGAAACGCCTGCGATGGCCGAGTTGGATGCCGATCGACCCGTACATCCTGCTGCTGCTCGGGACGGTGGGTCTCGCGACCCTCGTACCGGCGCGCGGGACGGGCGCGGAGGTGGCCTCGGGCGCCTCCACGGCGGCGATCGCCTTCCTGTTCTTCCTCTACGGCGCCCGGCTCTCCACCCGGGAGGCGATGGCCGGGGTCAAGCACTGGCGGCTCCATGTCACGGTCCTGGCCTGCACGTTCGTCCTCTTCCCGCTGCTGGGACTGGCGGCCCGCGGCCTCGTCCCGGTCTTCCTGACCCACCCGCTCTACCAGGGCCTGCTGTTCCTCACACTGGTCCCCTCGACCATCCAGTCCTCGATCGCCTTCACCTCGATGGCCCGGGGCAACGTACCCGCCGCGATCTGCGCGGGCTCCTTCTCCTCGCTGGTCGGCATCGTCCTCACCCCGCTGCTGGCCGCCGCCGTGCTCGGCAGCGGTGCCGGGGGCTTCTCGGCGGACTCGCTCCTTCAGATCGTGCTCCAGCTGCTGGTGCCGTTCGTCGCCGGACAGCTGCTGCGCCGCTGGATCGGCGGATTCGTCACCCGGCACAAGAAGGTGCTCGGCCTGGTCGACCGCGGCTCGATCCTGCTCGTCGTCTACACCGCCTTCAGCGAGGGCATGGTGCAGGGCATCTGGCACCAGGTCAGCCCGGCCCGGCTGGCCGGTCTGCTGGTCGTCGAGGCCGTGCTGCTCGCCGTGATGCTGCTGGTGACCTGGTACGGCGCCAAGGCGCTGCGCTTCGGCCGGGAGGACCGGATCGCCATCCAGTTCGCCGGTTCGAAGAAGTCCCTCGCCGCCGGACTGCCCATGGCGAGCGTGCTGTTCGGCGCGCACGCCTCGCTGGCGGTGCTGCCGCTGATGCTCTTCCACCAGATGCAGCTGATGGTGTGCGCGGTGATCGCCAAGCGCCGCGCCCGCGACCCGCTCCCGGAGGTCAGTCCGTCGGCTCCAGCCGAAGCGTCACGAACCGCGGTCGGTACAGGGACACGTTCCGGTTGAGCTGCGCCGCCGCGGCGGTCGGCTCCAGCCAGTTGACGTCGTAGCTCAGCACCAGCCGTCCGCCGTCTCCCAGTTCCGGATGGATCTGCGGGTTGTAGGCGGCGACCTGGCCCTCGGGCAGCGCGGGTGTCAGGTCCCGCGCCGGGCCGTGCCAGGGCCCCGTGGGGGAGCACGCCCAGTAGGAGGTCACGGTCGTCAGCCCGCGGGTGCCCGCGGCCATCGTGAACAGCACGTACGTCCCGTCCCGCCGCACCACCGAGAACGCGCTGCCCACCCCGGTGCGCCGCCCGTCCCCGAGCACCGCGGCCGGACGGGCCCGGGAGGTCCACTCGGAGCCGTCCCAGTACTCCCAGGCGGCCGGATCCCCCAGCCCACCCTCCGGCACCCGCGCCGCGTACGCCCGCGACGCGGGCCGGGAGGCGGCCTGGCCGTCGTCGCCGCCGAAGACGTACGTCCAGCCGCCCTCCGTCACCAGCGTGGTCCCGAACAGCACGCGCCGGGAGGGGTCCGGAACCGCCTGCTGGTCGAGCACCTTCACGACCGACTCGACCCGCAGGTCGGGCAGGGAGAGCGTGGCGACCTCGGTGGCCGTGGGCACGCCGAACACCCAGGGCGCGGCGCCCGCGGTCCGCACCCACAGCAGCACCCGCAGGAC
The DNA here is from genome assembly GCF_001685355.1 of Streptomyces lincolnensis. GTDB lineage: Bacteria > Actinomycetota > Actinomycetes > Streptomycetales > Streptomycetaceae > Streptomyces > Streptomyces lincolnensis. The sequence goes on from NZ_CP016438.1 coordinate 8,363,050, forward strand.
CTGCTCCGAGGAGCCGGGGGAGCGGGGCTCGACCCGGGCCGCGACCGGCCAGCGCCACTGGTCGGAGCTCGGGTTGGGGAAGAGCGGGGCCGGGAGCGTGGACTCCAGACGGCCCTCGCGCATCACCACCGCCGAATTGCGCACCAGCGGGGCGGTGGTGTCCCGCCAGGCGAAGGACTCGCCGGCCGGGTTCGGAGGGCCGTACACCTGGCCCAGATAGGTGTCCGAGAACAGCCACAGCAAGCGGCCGTCGGGCAGCCGCACGGAGTGGGTGCCGTCGCCGCCGGTCCAGTCGTCGGTACGGGACGCGTCGTCGCCGTAGCGGGCGAACTCGGCGGTGAGGCCGCCGTCGGCCGCCCACGAGCCGACCGCGCGCGGCGCGCAGCCCTCCGGCCGGCCGTCGTCGTCCGGGAGGGCGGTGAGCAGCACGGCCGCGAGAACCAGGGTCAGCAGCAGGCCGACCCCGGTTCCCGTCCGCTGTCGTGCTCGTGAGTCCTCGGGCACGCACGGGACGTTAGTGGCTGCGGTCCACCCGGTCCATGGGCAACCACATCACCGTGTTCCCCGCGAGCGGGATCCCGGACACGATCTCCGCGTCGGTGAGCGCCCGGTCCCAGGCGCGGACCTCGTCGATCGCCCCGGTGAAGAACGCCCGCCCGTCCATCCGCTGCCCGACGTGCACACCGAACGGCGCGTTGCGGCTGACCGAACCGGGCACGTCCGCCGTACCGGTCGCCGTCCCGTCCACGAACAGCGTCAGCCGGCCCCCGCCCCGGCGCAGGACCACCCGGTGCCACCGGCCGTCGTCATGGCCGCCGGTGGCACTCACGGCTGCCGTGCGCACGGCCGCCGCACCGTCCCGTACGACGATCCGCCCCTGCACACCGCCGCCCTCCGCGCGCAGCGACACCTGCGGCTGGCCTCCGACCCCGCCCATCCACAGCAGCGGCTGCTCCCCGGCCGCGGCGGTCCGCCGGAACCACAGCGACACCGTGAAGTCCTTCGTCCCGAGGGGCAGTCCCTCCCGGTGCGGCAGGCGTACGGCGTCGTCGGCGCCGTCGAAGGACAGGGCCCCGCCCGAGACGCCGGCCGTCGGCGCGGCGCCGCCCAGCACGGCCGCTTCCTCGGCGCCTGGCGCGAGGTCGGCGGTGGTCGGGTCCGGTGCGGGGCGCGGGGGCAGGCGGTCCGCGGTGAAGCGGGCGAAGCGGATCTCGTCGCGGGCGTCGACGGCGCCGCTCTCGTACAGCAGGCCCACCGTGGTGTCGTCGATCGGCGCCAGGTCCGAGTAGCCGGACCAGTCGCCGGTCACGACCGCGCCGCGGTCCGCGCTGTCCCAGGTGGCGCCGCCGTCGTGGGAGGAGCGGATCAGCAGGGTCCTGCGGCGGTCGGGGTCGCCGGGGCAGGACAGCAGCAGGCGTGCGCCGAAGGGGAGGGCGGCGCACTGGACCTGGGGCGCGTACAGGTCCGGGAGCGTGGTGAACGGGGTGGTGAAGCTGTCGCCGGCGTCGGTGCTGACGGTCTGGGTGCGGTGGCCGAGGTCGGTGCCGTCCTGTTCGCGGCCGCTGACCAGGACCGAGCCGTCGGCGCGTTCGGCGAGGGTGAGTTCGGACGGCTTCTGCCGGAAGGTGCCGTCGGCGGCGACCGGCCAGGTGTCGGTGGCGCCGGCCTTCCAGTGCTCGCCGCCGTCGTCGCTGACCACGAGTGCGGCGTGGTGGGCGGTGACCCGGGTGCCGTCCCAGGTCTCGGTGTTGACGCCGAGGACCAGGCGCCCCGCGTGCGGGCCGTGGGTGAGCTGGATGCCGTGCGCGGGGCCGGTGGCGTACCAGGAGTTCCAGTGCGCGGGCCGGATTCCGGTGCTCAGGTCGCGCGGCGCCGACCAGGTCCGGCCGTCGTCGTCGCTGTGCAGGAGGTGCGGGGCGCGGTCGCAGGGCACGGAGCAGTTCTCGCCGTCCGTGCGGCCGGTGTTGTGGGTCGCGGCGAGCAGGACGCGCCCGGTCGCCCGGTCCACGACGGGTACCGGGTTGCCGTGCGTGTCCCCGTCGCCCTCGTCCACGACCTGGAGCGGGCCCCAGGTGCGGCCGCCGTCCGTGGAGCGCTTGAGGACGATGTCGATGTCGGCCGCGTCACCGCAGTTGAGGACCCGTCCCTCGGCGAACGCCAGCAGCGTCCCGGCGCCCGTCCTGACGATCGCCGGGATACGGAAGCAGGCGTAGCCGGGGTCCTGGGAGGCCCGGAACAGCACCTGCTGCTCGAACACGGGTGCCGCGACGGCCGGACCGGCGTGCGCGGGGCCCGGGAGGGTGGCCAGGACGGGCAAGACGGACAGGGTGGACAGGGCAGACAGGGTGGACAGGGCGGCCGTCACGGTCAGTGGGGATCTCGGACGGACATGCGGCGATCTCGGACGTACGCGCGGACATGGTGACAAGAGGCGACATGGCCTCTTTGGTCCGATCATCCGGCCATGCTAGGGCTGACGGTTCGTCACCCATGGCAGCCACGGGGGCGCGGGATCACCTTTCCCCGAGCTGTTCACGGGCCTGTTGATCGGTATCTCCGGTACGGAGGGCTGACGGCGGATAACGTTCCGTCATGACCGCACCCCTCGCACTCGATCCCGCGCGCACCGCCCTCGTGCTCGTCGACCTGATGGACCGCATCCTCGCCCTGCCCCTGGAACCCCACAAGGGGACCGAAGTCCTCGCCGCCGGGCAGGAGTTGGCGGCCGCGTTCCGTTCGGTCGGTGCCCTCGTCGTCCTCGTCCGGGTCGAACGGCCCGGGGTCGCCGAGCAGCCGCCGGGCAGCGCGCTGGCCGCCGGGCTCCGGCACGAGGGCGACCTGGAGATCGTGAAGCGGACCATCGGCGCCTTCCAGGGCACCGAACTCGACGAGCGGCTGCGTGAACACGGCGTCACCACCCTCGTCTTCGGCGGCATCGCCACCAACCTCGGCGTCGAGTCCACCGCCCGCGCGGCCGGCGACCTCGGCTACGACCTCGTCTTCGTCGAGGACGCCATGGCCGCGTTCACGGCCGCCGAGCACGAGGCGTCGGTGCGGCTGGACTTTCCCCGGCTGGGCACCGTGGTGTCGGTGGGGCAGGTGCGGTTCACGGCGGAGCCGGGCTCAGACCAGTAGGCCGCCGCCGTCCACCACGACGGTCGCGCCGGTGCTGTAGCCGTTGCGCATCAGGTACAGATACGCCTCGGCCACGTCCTCGGCCTCGCCCACCCGGCCCACGGGCAGGGCCGCGGCGGACGCCGCGAACAGGCCGTCACGGTCCGCCCGCGGCAGCTCACGCCACAGCTCCGTGCGCACCACACCCGGGGAGACGACGTTGACGCGGACCGGGGCGATCTCCAGGGCCAGCGCACGGGTGAGCGACTCCATCGCCCCGCACAGGCTCGCCGCGACGGTCGTCCCCGGCATCGGGCGGCGGCCCGCCGTGCCGGTCGTCAGCACCACCGAGCCGCCCGGCCGGATCGCCGGGGCGCCGTACTTGACAGCCGTGTACGCGCCCCACAGCCGCGTGTCCAGAAAGCGCCGGGCCCGCCCGAGGTCCGAGTCGGCGAGGCTCTCCAGCAGGAGCGGCTCACCGGCCGTGTAGACGAGGTGGTCGAAGCCGCCGATCCGCTCGAAGAAGCCGCGCACCGCCTCCTCGTCGGTCGCGTCCAGGACGTGCCCCTCGGTCCCCTCGGGCAGCCGCTTCAGCGCGGCGTCCACGCTCTCCCGCCGCCGCGAGGCGACCACGACGCCCGCGCCCTCCCGCGCGGCGGCCTCCGCCACCGCCCGTCCGATACCCGCCGTGCCGCCGACGACGACGATCCGTTGTCCTTGCAGGCTCATGCCCGACTCCCTGCTTGCTGTCCGGTTCTGGTGTGCCCGGTCCGTGGTGTCCGGTCCGTGGTGTGTCCGGTTCTCAGCCTGCGGCCGCTCCCGCCCCGCCGTCCAAGACCTCTTCCGGCGTCGGCGATACCCTGAAGGCATCGCCGAGGAAGGGACGGCCATGGACCTCGACCTGCGGAAAGTGCGCTACTTCGTCGCGACGGCCGAGCTGCTCCACTTCGGGCGGGCCGCCGAGCTGCTGCACATCGCCCAGCCCGTGCTGAGCCGTCAGATCCGGGCCCTGGAGAAGGACTTGGGGGCCACCCTCTTCGAACGGGACAGCCACGGTGTGACGTTGACGGCGGCAGGGCGTCAACTCCTGGACGACGCCCGGAACCTGCTCGCCGCCGCCGACGCCACCCGACGCCGTGTACAGCGGGCCGCGCGTGGCCCGAACCGGCTCGTGGTCGGATTCCGCGCCGGAGTCGTCGTCACCCATGCCGTACGGGCGTTCGCCGCCGCCCACCCCGAGGTCGAGGTGCAGGCCCGCCGGGTGGAGTGGGACGACCAGGAGCGGTCCATCCTCGACGGGACGGTCGACCTCGCCTACGTGCGCCGCCCGGTCCAGGAGCGGGGCCTGAGACTGCTGCCCCTGTTCGCGGAGCCGCGGGTGGCGATGCTTCCCGCCGGCCACCGGCTCGCCGGCAAGCAGGAGCTCGCTGTGGCCGACCTCGACGGCGAACCGAGGCTGCGCTACCTCGACGCCGGCCCGGACGACGTGCCGATCCGCACGATCGAGGAGAAGTTCGAACGGGTCGCGAGCGGCCACGGCATCACCCTCGTCCCGCGGTCGGTGGCCGAGCAGTACTCGCGCCCCGACATCACCTACGTCCCCGTACCGGACGCGGAGCCCGACGAGGTGCTCCTCGCCTGGGAGGCGAGCCGCAGGACACCCCTGATCAGCGACTTCGTGCGGGTGGCCCGGGGCTGAGGCGGGGCCCCTTCGGCGCAGGGGGCGCTCCCCGCCTCAGGGCCCCGCCGCCGTGTCGCGGGCAAACCGCTCAGCCCTGGGTGGCCGCGGCCCGCAGGGCGATGCGGTTCTCGCCCGCGTACACGTTCATGGAGGCGCCGCGCAGGAAGCCGACCAGTGTCAGGCCGGTCTCCGCGGCCAGGTCCACCGCGAGGGAGGAGGGCGCCGAGACCGCCGCGAGGACGGGGATGCCCGCCATGACGGCCTTCTGCGCCAGCTCGAAGGAGGCCCGGCCGGAGACCAGCAGGATCGTGCGGGACAGTGGCAGGTCGCCGTTCTGGAGGGCGCGGCCGACCAGTTTGTCGACCGCGTTGTGCCGGCCCACGTCCTCCCGAATGTCCAGCAGCTCGCCGGCCTCGCTGAACAGGGCCGCCGCGTGCAGGCCCCCGGTCCGGTCGAAGACCCGCTGGCCCTCGCGCAGCCGGTCGGGGAGGCTCGCGAGGAGCTCGGGTTCGACGCGGACCGGGGGAGTGTCGGAGATGGGCCAGCGGGTCGTGGTGCGCACGGCGTCGAGACTCGCCTTGCCGCACAGGCCGCACGAGGAGGTGGTGTACACGTTCCGTTCGAGGGTGATGTCGGGGATCACCACGCCGGGTGTCGTGCGCACGTCCACCACGTTGTACGTGTTCGAGCCGTCCGCGGTCGCGCCCGCGCAGTAGACGATGTTCTGGAGGTCGCTCGCGGAGGCCAGCACACCCTCGCTCACCAGGAAGCCTGCGGCCAGCGCGAAGTCGTCGCCCGGTGTGCGCATGGTGATGGCGAGGGGTTTGCCGTTGAGCCTGATCTCCAGTGGCTCCTCGGCGACGAGCGTGTCCGGGCGGCTGGAGACCACCCCGTCGCGGATGCGGATCACCTTGCGTCGTTCCGTGACTCGTCCCATGTCCTGATCAGCCCCGGTTCTGTACGTGCTGGTAGCCGAAACGGCCCTTGATGCAGAGGTTGCCGTGGGTCACCGGGTTGTCGTGCGGCGAGGTGACCTTCACGATCTCATTGTCCTGCACGTGCAGGGTCAGGTTGCAGCCCACTCCGCAGTACGCGCACACCGTGGTCGTCTCGGTCTGCGCCGACTCGTCCCAGGTGCCCGCCGCCCGCATGTCGAACTCCGACTTGAAGGACAGGGCCCCCGTGGGGCACACCTCGATGCAGTTGCCGCAGTACACGCACGCCGAGTCCGTGAGCGGCCCGTCGTGCTCCACCGCGATCCGGGCGTCGAAGCCGCGGCCCACGACCGAGATCGCGAAGGTGTTCTGCCACTGGTCGCCGCAGGCGTCCACGCACTTGTAGCAGAGGATGCACTTGTCGTAGTCGCGCACATACAGGTCGTTGTCGACCCTGGGCTCCTCGTTCAGGCGGGCCGCGTCGGGGCCGAAGCGGTCCGGTTTCGCCTCGTACTCCTTGATCCACGCGGCGACCTTCGGGGTGGTCGACAGGTCGACCGAGGAGGCGAGGAGTTCGAGGACGATCTTGCGGCTGTGCCGGGCGCGCTCGGTGTCCGTGCGCACCTCCATGCCCGGCTCGGCCTTGCGGGAGCAGGCCGGGACGAGGGTGCGCGCCCCCTCGACCTCGACGACACAGACCCGGCAGGCGTTCTTGGGGGTGAGGGTGTCGCCCTCGCAGAGGGTCGGGATGTCCTTGCCCGCCGCACGGCAGGCGTCGAGGATCGTCGAGCCCTCCGGGACCCGGGCCTCCTGCCCGTCGAGGGTGAACTCCAGCAGCCGGCGCGGGATCCCCAGCGGTGTCACGGTCATTCGTACGCCCCCAGACGGTCGATGGCGGATTCCACGGCGTTCCACGCGGTCTGCCCCAGACCGCAGATCGAGGCGTCCCGCATCGCGCGGCCGACCTCCCTGAGCAGGGCGATGTCGTCGGCCGCGGCGGCGCCGGTGCGCTCCGCGATCCGGTGCAGCGCCTCCTCCTGCCGGACGGTCCCGACCCGGCAGGGCACGCACTGCCCGCACGACTCGTCCCGGAAGAACTCGGCGATGCGCAGCAGCAGCCGGGGCAGCGGGACCGTGTCGTCGAAGGCCATGACGACTCCGGAGCCGAGCGTCGTGCCCGCCTCCCGCGTGCCCTCGAAGGTGAGCGGGATGTCCGTCTCGTCGGGCCGTACGAAACCGCCCGCCGCGCCGCCCAGCAGCACCGCGCGCAGACCGGGACGCACTCCGGCGAGCTGAAGGACCTCACCGAGCGTCGCGCCGAACGGCAGCTCGTAGATCCCGGGGCGGTCCACGCTCCCCGACACGCAGAACAGCTTCGGCCCGGTGGAGCGGCCGGTGCCGATCGCCGCGTACGCCGGTGCGCCCATGGTCAGGATCGGCAGTACGTTGACCAGCGTCTCGACGTTGTTCTCCACGGTCGGCTTGCCGAACAGGCCCTTCTCCACGGGGAAGGGCGGCTTGGAGCGCGGCTCGCCCCGGTAGCCCTCGATGGAGTTGAACAGGGCGGTCTCCTCGCCGCAGATGTAGGCGCCCGCGCCCCGCCGGATCTCGATGTCGAAGGCGTAGCCCTGGCCGAGGACGTCGTCGCCGAGCAGACCGCGGGCGCGCGCCTGGTCGATGGCGTGCTGGACCCGGTGGATCGCCCGTGGGTACTCGCCGCGCAGGTAGAGGTAGCCGCGGTGCGCGCCGGTGGCGTACGCCGCGATGGTCATCGCCTCGACCAGCGCGTACGGGTCGCCCTCCATGAGCACGCGGTCCTTGAAGGTGCCCGGCTCGGACTCGTCGGCGTTGCACACCAGGTAGTGCGGGTGGTCGGGCTGGGACGCCGTGGCCTGCCATTTGCGGCCGGTGGGGAAGGCGGCGCCGCCACGCCCGACCAGGCCGGAGTCGGTGACCTCGCGGATGACCCCGGCCGGACCGAGCTCGAAGGCCCGGCGCAGGGCGGTGTAGCCGCCGTGGGCGCGGTAGTCGTCGAGACCGGCCGGGTCCACGACACCGACCCTTTGCAGAAGCACGAGATCGCCCTGACCCGCCTGGGGCACCGCCATCGCCGCCGGTGGTTCCCCGGGCGCGGAGTCCGGCGCGCTCGCGGCGAGCACGGCCTCGTGCACGGTCGCCGGCGCCGAGACCGCCGTCCGCACGGGATCGCCCGCCTTGATCGCGAGCGCGGCCGGAGCCCGTTCGCACAGGCCCAGGCACGGACTGCGCTCGACGTGGACTCCGCTGCCGAGGCCGAGGCGGGACTCGATCCCCGCGCACAGCTCGGCCGCCCCGGCCGCCGCGCACGCGAGGTCCGTGCACACGTGCAGCACGGTCGCGGGGCGGGGCTTGACGGAGAACATGGCGTAGAAGGTGGCGACGCCGTACGCCTCGGCGGGCGGTACGGTCAGCCGCCGGCACAGGTAGTCGAGGGCGCCCTCGCTGATCCAGCCGATCCGGTCGTTGATGGCGTGCAGCCCCGGCAACAGCAGGTCGCGGCGGTCCCGGGCCGCGCGCCCGCCACGTGCCCACCTCAGGTCCGCGTCGGAGCGGTCCGCTCCTTCCCACGAGGACTCCGGGGGGCCCAACAGGGCGTCCACGGCGGCCCGTTCGTCGTCCGTCGGCTTGCTGTCGCCGAAGTGCAGGTCCACTTACGTCACCTCACGATGGTCGCAACCGGGAGCTTCTCGATCCGGATCGCCGACGCCTTGAACTCCGCCGTCCCCGCGATCGGGCAGTTGGCCTCGATCGTCAGCTGGTTGGTGTCCACCTCGTCGGGAAAGTGCATGGTCATGAAGGCCAGCCCGGGCCTGAGAGCGGTGTCGATCCACACCGGCGCGACGACCGCCCCGCGCCGCGAGGAGATCTGGACCTCCTCGCCGACCACGACCCCGTACTTCTCGGCGTCCTCCGGGCACAGCTCGATGAACTCGCCGCGCCGCAGCGGGGAGGCGTAACTCCCGCTCTGCACACCGGTGTTGTACGAGTCCAGGCGCCTGCCGGTGGTCAGCCGGATCGGATACCGCTCATCCGTGAGGTCGACCGGCGGATCGTGCTGCACCAGCCCGAAGGGAGCGGGGCGCCCGCGGTCGGCGGGGTCCGGTTCCCACAACCGGCCGTGCAGATAGGTGGGTTCGAGCCGCGCGGGGTCCGGGCAGGGCCACTGGATGCCCTGGTGCTCCGCCAGGCGTTCGTACGTCATTCCGTAGTGGTCCGGCGAGACCGAGCGCAGCTCGTTCCAGACCGCCTCGGAGTCGGCGTACTTCCACTCGTGACCGAGCCGGGCCGCCAGGTCGCAGATGATGTCGATGTCCTCGCGGGCCTCGCCGGGCGGGGTGACCGCCCGGCGGACCCGCTGGACCCGGCGCTCGCTGTTGGTGGTGGTGCCGTCGGTCTCGGCCCACCCCGCGGTCGCCGGCAGCACGACGTCCGCCAGCTCGGCCGTCTTCGTCAGGAAGATGTCCTGCACGACGAGGAAGTCGAGTTGCCGCATCCGGCGTACGGCCTGTTCGCTGTCGGCCTCCGACTGCGCCGGGTTCTCGCCGATGCAGTAGACCGCGGTGAGCGAGCCCTCCTCCATCGCCTCGAACATCTCCGTCAGGTTCAGTCCGTAGTGCGGCTGGATGACGGTGTCCCAGGCCGACTCGAACTTCAGTCGGGTGTCCGGGTCCAGGATGTCCTGGAACCCCGGCAGACGGTTGGGGATCGCCCCCATGTCGCCGCCGCCCTGCACGTTGTTCTGGCCGCGCAGGGGCTGCAACCCGGCGCCGTAGCGGCCGACATGGCCGGTCAGCAGCGACAGGTTGATGAGCGCCCGGACGTTGTCGGTGCCGTTGTGGTGCTCGGTGATGCCGAGGGTCCAGCACAGCTGGGCGCGCTCGGCGCGGGCGTAGGCGTGCGCCAACTCCCGTATGGCGGCGGCCGGTACGCCCGTCACCTTTTCCGCCAGCGAGAGCGTCCACGGCTCGACGAGCTTCCGGTACTCCTCGAAGCCGCTGGTCGCCCGCTCGATGAAGGTCTCGTTCGCCAGCCCCGCGTGGATGATCTCGCGGCCGATCGCGTGCGCCATCGGGATGTCGGTGCCGACGTTCAGACCGAGCCAGCTCTCGGCCCACTCGGCGGTGGACGTACGGCGCGGGTCGACGGCGTACATGCGGGCGCCGTTCCTGATCCCCCTCAGCACGTGCTGGAAGAAGATCGGGTGCGCGAAGCGGGCGTTGGAGCCCCACATCACGATGACGTCCGTGTGCTCGATCTCCTCGTACGAGGAGGTCCCGCCGCCCGAGCCGAAGGCGGCGGAGAGGCCGGCCACGCTCGGGGCGTGGCAGGTCCGGTTGCAGGAGTCGACGTTGTTGGTGCCCATGACGACCCGGGCGAACTTCTGCGCCACGAAGTTCATCTCGTTGGTGGCGCGGGCGCAGGAGAACATGCCGAAGGCGCCGCGGTTGCGTTCCAGGCCCCGGGCCGCCCGGTCCAGGGCCTCGTCCCAACCGGCCTGCCGGAAGGGTTCGTCACGGGAGTCGCGGACGAGCGGATGGGTGAGCCGTGTGTAGGTCTTCGGGGTCCGGTCGCGTTTCCTCATGCGGCGCTCCTCAGCGCGAGCAGGTCCGAGATGGCGTGCACGGTGCGCAGGGTGGGCACGTCCACGCCGGTGATCTCCGCCAGTTCGACGACGGCCGCGAGCAGCACGTCGAGCTCCAGCGGTTTGCCGCGCTCCAGGTCCTGGAGCGTGGAGGTGCGGTGGTCGCCGACCCGTTCGGCGCCCGCGAGCCGGCGTTCGATGGAGACGCCGACCTCGCAGCCGAGGGCCTCGGCGACCGCCAGGGTCTCGGTCATCATGATCTCGATGACCTTGCGGGTGCCGCCGTGCAGGCACATCTGCCGCATGGTGGCGCGGGCCAGCGCGCTGATCGGGTTGAAGGAGATGTTGCCGAGCAGCTTGAGCCAGATGTCGTTGCGCAGATCCGGCTCGACCGGGCACTTGAGGCCGCCGGCCCGCATGGCCTCGCCGAAGGCGAGACAGCGGGGCGAGCGGGAGCGGTCCGGCTCGCCGAGGGAGAACCGGGTGCCTTCCAGGTGTCGTACGACGCCCGGTCCTTCGAGTTCGGTGGCCGCGTAGACGACACAGCCGATGGCCCGTTCGGGCGCGAGCACCGCACTGACCGCGCCGCCGGGGTCCACGCTCTCGACGCGATGGCCGTCGTAGGGGCCGCCGTGCCGGTGGAAGTACCACCAGGGAATGCCGTTCTGGGCGGCTATGACCGCCGTGGTGTCGTGCAGCAGTGGCTCGATCAGCGGCCCGCACGCCGCGTACGAGTTGGCCTTCAGGCCGAGGAAGACGTAGTCGACCGGGCCGATCTCGGCCGGGTCGTCGGTGGCGTGGGCCCGGGCGGTGAAGTCGCCGCGCGGGCTGAGCACCTGGACGCCGTGCTGCCTCATGGCCGCCAGATGCGGTCCACGGGCGACGAGATACACGTCGGCGCCGGCGCGGTGCAGCGCGGCTCCGACATAGGCACCGATGGCTCCGGCGCCGAGTACTGCGACTTTCATCCGAGGGAGCTCCGTTCGGTCGAGGGATACCGCGGAGATGGCACACAGTCGAAATCTGTCGACGGAATATTGTCTACAGTATGGGAGTTGGTGCAGCAAGGGTTCGCGCAGGACCTGACCCGAGGGGGAAACCGGTCGGTCTGACCGTTCGGCGCGCCGAGCCCGGCCCCGCGGGCCGTCGGCGGCGTCAGGCGCGCAGGAACAGCAGCACGGCCAGAACCCGGCGGGATTCGCTGCCGGTGGCCGGCAGGCCGAGCTTGGCGAAGACGCTCGACACGTACTTCTCCACGGCCCGCAGCGTGATCGTCATGTGGTCCGCGATGCCCTGGTTGGAGTTGCCGGCGGCCATCAGCTCCAGCACCTCGTGTTCCCTGGGCGTCAGTTGGCCGAGCGGGTCGTCGCTGCGCCGGCGGGACAGGAGGGTGGACACGATGGTCGGGTCGATGGCCGAACCGCCCGTGGCCACCCTGCGCACGGCGGCGAGGAAGTCGGGCACGTCGCTGATGCGGTCCTTGAGCAGATAGCCCACGCCCTCGGCGGAGTCCGCCAGCAGCTTCATGGCTAGGCCGATCTCGATGTACTGCGACAGCACCAGGACCCCCACGCCGGGATGGGCGGCACGGATCTCCACGGCGGCGCGCAGGCCTTCGTCGCTGTGCGTGGGAGGCAGCCGGATGTCGACGATCACCACGTCGGGCAGCCGGCCCCGCAGCAGCAGACGCAGCTCGTCCGCGTCGCCGCAACGGCCCAGCACCTCGAAACCCGCGTCCGTGAGCAGCCGGGCCAGTCCCTCCCGGAGCAGAACGCTGTCCTCCGCGATGGCTACGCGCACGGCAGTTCCGCCCTCACCCGGGTGCCGCCGCCGCGTGGCGTCCACACCCGGAGCCGGCCGTCGAGGGCCTCCACGCGGTCCGCCAGCCCGCGCAGCCCACTGCCGCCCTCGGTGTCCGCGCCCCCCAGACCGTCGTCGACCACCTCGATGACGACCTGACCGCTGTCGCGCACGACACTCACCGTCGCGGTGGTGGCCCGCGCGTGCTTGCCGATGTTGGCCAGGCTCTCGCAGACCACGTAGTACGCGGCGACCTCCACGGCCTCGGTCACTCGGCCCTCCAGGGTGACGGTCAGGCGTACGGGCACGGCGGCCCGCGCCGCGAGGGATTCGAGGGCGACCGCGAGGCCGTGCGCGCTGAGCACCGCGGGGTGCAGGCCGCGTGCCACATCGCGCAACTCGCCCAGAGAGGCCGCGATCTCCTTCTTGGCCCGGGTCAGCAGGGCCCGGGACGCGGCGTCGCCGTCCAGCCGTGCCTCCAGGATCCCCAGCTCCAGGGAGAGGGCGACGAGGCGCTGCTGGGCTCCGTCGTGCAGATCGCGCTCCAGCCGCTGACGCTCTTTCTGTCCCGCCTCGATGACCCGGGCGCGAGATCCGCGCAGTTCGTCGACGTTGGCCCGCAACTGCGCCTGGAGGCGGCCGTTCTCCAGCGCGATGGCCGCCGCGGCGCTGACCGCGTCGAGCAGTTCGGGCTCGTCGTGCAGGGCCGGGTCGTGGACGAGGGCCGCCACGGGCTCTCCGGCGCTCCGGGTCAGCGTGGCCACCCGCCTGCCGTCGGTGGGCAGTTCGACCGGCTTGCCCTCCTGGTCGGCCCAGCACCCGAACTGTGGCAGCCAGTACACCAGCGACAGCGTCGGATCACGTAACGCCCTGGCCAGCGGGGCACGCAGATCCACCGGCTCGGCCCGGAGCTCGACCATGAGTTCCGCGACGGCGCTCCGGGCCAGCCGGGCGCTGAGCAGACCGGCGAGGAAGGCAGTGGGAGCCAGACTGATCACCGCGATGCTCACCTGCTGCACCGTCGGGAACGCCCGCCCCTCGAACACCCCGACCAGCAGCAGGACGCCGATCATCACCAGTCCCAGCGCGAAGGAGTCGATCAGCAGGGCCAGGGACCGGCGCAGCGGCCGCCCGCCGGCCCGTCGCCTGACGACGAGCCGCGCCACGCCGATGAGCGACACCCCCGCGATGACCACCAGTTCGACGTCGTGCAGGACCATGGCGGCATCCGGCTCATGGGCGAGCCGGAGCCCCGGGCCCAGACCGCCGAGCACCATCACGGCCACCTGCGCGCCGATCGCGGCGGTGTAGCCGACGGCGACGAGCAGCCGCTCCGGCCGTCCCACCAGCCGCCCGTCCGGGTAGGCCAGGAACACGTGCAGCACCAGCACCGGCGGGACCAGGTCGAACGTCTGGCCCACGGTGTGCAGGACGGTGTTCTCCGCCCACCCCAGCGCGGCCGCGAACACGCTGAAGCCGGTGAGGATCATCAGCGGGCCGATGCGCAGCGCCGGCCGGTGCCACCACGCGACCAGGCCGGCGCAGGCGTAGGACAGTCCCAGCCACAGGAGCAGCGCGGCGTGCACCGCGTCCGTGTCGCCGTCCGCCGCCAGGAAGACCAGGGCGCCGACCATCAGGACCGTGGCGGCGGCCAGGGCGACGACGGCCGGCCGGCCGGGCTTCTCGGACCGGTCGCGCCGCCGCGCGAACCCGGGCGGGTTCCTGCCCATGCGTCCCCCTTTCCCGGCCGCGGCCGGGAAGGCCTGACCGGAGGCCCACCGTCCACGGGCCCGGTGCCGAAGCGGCGGCCGGACAGGGCGGGAGACGTGTCCCGCACGCTACTCCGACGATCTCGCGGCCACCAGAAAACCGCCCCCCTCAATCGCCAGTGGCCCGCCTTACCGCCACCACCGCCTGCTGTCAGCGTCGAGGGCACACCTCACGCACCGCCGAGGAGCCCAGATGAAGACCCGGGTCATCCAGGACGAACCCGAAGAGCCCCTGCGGCCTCGCTACGACAGCCCTCGCACCTCCGACAGCCCCCGCACCTCCGACCGTTCGGAAAGGCTCACCATGTCCCGACTGCTCTACCGGATCGGACACTTCTCCGGCCGGCACCCCTGGCGCGTACTCGTCACCTGGCTGGCGATCGTGGCCGCCGCGTTCCTGCTCAACCAGTCCGTCGGCGGCGCCAACGACGAGAGCTTCCGGCTGCCGGGCGCGGAGTCCCAGAAGGCCGCCGACGCGCTCAGGGACAGGTTCCCGCAGGAGACCGTGGCCACGTCGGACATCGTCTTCCACTCCGACGAGGGCCTGACCGGCCCCGCCGCGAAGGCCGCCCTGGCCAGGGCCCGCACCGACCTCGCCGCGATACCGCACGTGATCGCCGTGTCGGACCCCTACGACGCGCGCAGCCCGACGGTGAGCCGCGACGGGCGGATCGCCTTCACCACCGTGGCCTTCGACTCCAACGAGAAGATCACCGCGGCCCAGTTCGACGCCGCGCAGCAGGCCATCGAGCCCGCCCGCGCCGCCGGCCTCCAGGTCGAGTACGGCGGCGGCCTGGCCGAGGCGAAGGGCGACGACGGGGGCAACAGCGAGATGCTGGGCATCGGGCTCGCCGTGGTCATCCTCGCGATCGCGTTCGGTTCCCTGGTCGCCATGAGCCTGCCCGTGGTGGTGGCGCTGGCCGCCCTCCTCTTCGGCATCAGCGTGATCGGCATCCTGTCCGGTGTCGTCGACGTCCCGAAGATCGCCACCGTCGTCGCCATGATGCTGGGGCTCGGAGTCGGCATCGACTACGCGCTGTTCGTCCTCACCCGGTACCGCCAGAACCTGGCCGGCGGCATGCCCGTCCCCGAGGCGGCGGGTCGCGCCAACGCCACGGCCGGCCTGTCCGTGCTGTTCGCCGGGATCACCGTCATCGTCGCGATCGTCGGGCTCCAGGTGGCGGGCATTCCGATGCTCACCGTGATGGGCTGGATCTCCGCGCTCATGGTGGCCGTGACCCTGCTCGCCGCGCTCACCCTGCTGCCCGCCATGCTCGGGCTGGTCGGCACCCGGGTCGACAGCCTGCGGATTCCCCTCGTGAAGCGGCGGCCCACCTACAACCCGAGGTCCAAGTCGAGCCGTTGGTCCGCCCTGGTGGTACGCAAGCCCCTGCGCTACGGCATCGCCGCCGCCGTCCTGCTCGGTGCCCTGGCCGTGCCCGTCTTCTCCATGCGGCTCGGCATCCCGGACGCGGGCAACGACCCGCCCGGCACCACCACGCGCACGTCGTACGACCTGCTCGCCGAGGGCTTCGGCCCCGGCGTCAACGGTCCGCTCCAAGTGGTGATCGAGCTGAACGGCGCCGACCGGTCCGCGCTCGACGGGGTGGACACGGCGGTGCGCGCCGATCCGGGTGTCGCCTCCGTGGGCGCGATCGCACTCAGCCCGAAGAACGACCTGGCCGCGTTCTCCGTCACCCCGGCCACCGCACCGCAGAACGCCGCCACCGACCGGCTCGTCGACCGCCTCCGCGACGACGTACTGCCCACGGCCCTGCGCGGCACCGACGCGGCACCCATGCTCACCGGCGAGACCGCCATGGTGAAGGACCTGTCCGCGCAACTCCAGGCGCGCATGCTGTGGTTCCTGGGCGCCGTCATCGGACTCTCCTTCATCGTCCTGATGATCGTGTTCCGGTCGGTGCTGGTGCCCCTCAAGGCGGCCGCCCTCAACCTGCTGAGCATCGGCGCGTCGTACGGGGTCGTCGTGGCCGTCTTCCAGTGGGGCTGGGGCGCGAGCCTGCTCGGCGTGCACGAGACCATGCCGATCTTCTCCCTGGCGCCCATGCTCATGTTCGCGGTCCTCTTCGGACTGTCCATGGACTACGAGGTGTTCCTGCTCAGCCGGGTGCGTGAGCAGTACCGCCGCCACGGCGACCCGCATGCCGCGATCATCGAGGGCGTCGGCTCCACGGCCCGCGTCATCACGAGCGCGGCACTGATCATGATCGGTGTGTTCGGCGCGTTCGTGCTGGACCCGAACGTCCAGACCAAGGTGTTCGGCGTCGGACTGTCCGTGGCCGTCCTCCTGGACGTCACGCTGGTGCGGATGGTGCTCGTCCCGTCCGCGATGAGTCTGCTCGGACGGCACGCCTGGTGGCTGCCCGGCCCGCTGGACCGGATCCTGCCGGACATCCACCCGGACATGGACGACGCCGACGCGCTGCTGCCCGCCGACGCGCCGAGCGAAGGGAAGACTCCGGGCGCACGTCCGGCGGAACTGGTCTGACGCGTGCCGCACGGCTCGGCCCCGGTCACCGACGACCGGGGCCGAGCCGTGCGCCGGGACCGCTCGCCCGGTTCCGGCGACCGTTCGTCGCGCGAGGGATACCGCTCACCGCATACGGTCGACGATTCGGGGTGGGCGGGTTCCCAACCGCGTGGCCGATTCCTATCGTTCGGGATCATGAGTCCCCCAGTCGCACCGCCGGGATGGAGCCGCTGGCTTGTCCCCCCGGCCGCTCTCTCGGTCCACCTCTCCATCGGCCAGGCATACGCGTGGTCCGTGTTCAAGCCGCCGCTCGAATCGGCCCTCGACCTCAGCGGCACCCAGAGCGCGCTGCCGTTCCAGCTCGGCATCGTCATGCTCGGTCTGTCCGCCGCGTTCGGCGGCACGCTCGTCGAGCGCAACGGTCCGCGCTGGGCGATGACCGTGGCCCTGATCTGCTTCTCCTCCGGCTTCCTGCTCTCCGCGCTGGGCGCGGCCACCGAGCAGTACTGGCTGATCGTCCTCGGCTACGGCTTCGTCGGCGGCATAGGCCTCGGCATCGGCTACATCTCGCCCGTCTCCACACTGATCAAGTGGTTCCCGGACCGGCCCGGCATGGCCACCGGCATCGCCATCATGGGCTTCGGCGGCGGCGCGCTGATCGCCTCGCCCTGGTCCGCGCAGATGCTGGAGTCGTTCGGCAGCGACAACGAGGGCATCGCGCTCGCGTTCCTCGTCCACGGACTGACGTACGCCGTCTTCATGACACTGGGCGTGCTGCTGGTACGGGTGCCGCGCACCGAGAAGCCGGTCGAGGGGGCGCCCAGCATCCTCGCCGGCCCGCAGGTCTCGGCCCGCCAGGCCGTGCGCACCCCGCAGTTCTGGTGTCTGTGGGTCGTGCTCTGCATGAACGTGACCGCGGGCATCGGCATCCTGGAGAAGGCCGCGCCGATGATCACGGACTTCTTCAAGGAGACCTCGACGCCGGTGTCGGTCACCGCCGCAGCCGGGTTCGTCGCCCTGCTGTCCGCCGCCAACATGGCGGGCCGGATCGGCTGGTCGTCCACCTCCGACCTGATCGGCCGCAAGAACATCTACCGCGTCTACCTGGGCGTGGGCGCCGCGATGTACGCGCTGATCGCCCTGTTCGGCGACTCCTCCAAGCCGTTGTTCATCCTGTGCGCGCTGGTGATCCTGTCCTTCTACGGCGGTGGCTTCGCCACCATCCCCGCCTATCTCAAGGACCTCTTCGGCACCTACCAGGTCGGCGCGATCCACGGGCGGCTGCTCACCGCCTGGTCCACGGCCGGCGTCCTCGGACCCCTGATCGTGAACTGGATCGCCGACCGGCAGGAGGAGGCGGGCCGGTCCGGCGCCGCCCTGTACGGTCTGTCCTTCGTCATCATGATCGGGCTGCTCGTCGTCGGCTTCGTCGCCAACGAACTCGTCCGGCCCGTCGATCCCCGCCACCACATTCCCGCGCCCGGCGACGCGTCGAGCCCTGCGTCGACGACCGATGCGTCGAGTGATGCGTCGAGCGATGCCCTGAGTGAGAAGGAGACCGCCGATGTCCAGCGACAGCAGCCAGAGTCCGCCTGACCGGCGAGGGCTCATCGCCTTCGCCTGGGTGTGGGTGGGCGTGCCGCTCGCCTACGGGGTGTACGAACTCGTACAGAAGGCCACCCAGCTGTTCACCGGGTGACCGTTCGGTGAGTGTTCGGGAAGTGTTCGGGCGCCCGAGGGTCTGACGGAAGCTGACAACCGGGGCGCCCGATTCCTGTGGCATCACTTGCCGTCGTACCCGCGAGTCACTGATCAGACTGGTGGATCCCGCTACCTGAAGTCCAACGAGGGGGATCCACCCATGACCGGCTCGCGCATCGCCGCCATCGGCCACTACCAGCCCGCCAGGGTACTCACCAACAAGGACCTGGCGGGCATGGTCGACACCAGTGACGAGTGGATCACCAGCAGGGTGGGCATTCGCACCCGCCGTATCGCCGGCCCCGACGAGCCGGTGGACGAGCTCGCCGGGCACGCCGCCGCCAAGGCGCTGGCGGCGGCGGGTCTCACGCCCGGGGACATCGACCTGGTGCTGGTCGCCACCTCCACCGCCGTCGACCGCTCCCCGAACATGGCCGCCCGGGTCGCCGCCCGGCTCGGCATCCCCTCGCCCGCCGTGATGGACCTCAACGTGGTGTGCGCCGGGTTCACGCACGCGCTGGCCACCGCCGACCACACGGTCCGCGCGGGCGCGGCCACCCGCGCCCTGGTCATCGGCGCCGACAAGATGTCCGAGGTGGCGGACTGGACCGACCGGACCACCTGCGTCCTCGTCGGTGACGGGGCGGGGGCCGCCGTCGTGGAGGCATGCGGGCCGGGCGAGGAGCCCGGCATCGGACCCGTGCTGTGGGGATCGGTGCCCGAGATGGGGAACGCGGTGCGGATCGAGGGGCAGCCCGCACGGTTCGCGCAGGAGGGGCAGAGCGTCTACCGCTGGGCCACCACGCAGCTCCCGGCCTTCGCCCGCAAGGCCTGCGAGCGGGCCGGGCTCACCCCCGCCGACCTCGCCGCGGTCGTCCTGCACCAGGCGAACCTGCGGATCATCGAGCCCCTCGCCGAGAAGATCGGCGCCGTGAACGCCGTGGTCGCCCGCGATGTCGTCGAGTCCGGGAACACCTCGGCGGCGAGCATCCCGATGGCCTTCTCCAAGCTGGTCGAGCGCGGCGAGATCTCCAGCGGGGACCCGGTGCTGCTGTTCGGCTTCGGGGGGAACCTGTCGTACGCCGGGCAGGTGGTCCGCTGCCCCTGAGCGCGGCAGCGACGGGGGAGGGGTGTGACGAGGGGAGGGGTGTGACGAGGCCGACCCGGCGTTTGTCTGGCATCTGTGCGCCGTAGACTGTAGACGAAAGACAATCGATACTGGTGTCCGCTGGCACCGGCTCACGGTCGCTGTGCACGGCCCGCCGAGGAGGGGGACCGCGATGTTGTCGACAGGACTGCCGCAGGGGGCTGTTCCCAAGCTGGAACGACCCGGTCCGTTGCGCGACCGTGTCTACGAGGCGCTGCTCGAACTCATCACCACGCGTGCCCTTCAGCCCGGACAGCACCTCGTCGAGAGCGAACTCGCCGGGCATCTCGGGGTCTCCCGGCAGCCGGTGCGCGAGGCGCTCCAGCGGCTCAACACCGAGGGCTGGGTCGACCTGCGGCCCGCCCAGGGCGCGTTCGTGCACGAGCCGACGGAGGCGGAGGCCGACCAACTCCTCACCGTGCGCACACTGTTGGAGGCCGAGGCGGCCCGGCTCGCCGCCGCGAACGCCACCAGCGCCGGGATCAAGGCGCTGGAGGAGCTGTGCGCCGAGGGCGAGAAGGCCGTGGCCGCCGCCGACGTGGACGGCACGGTCGCGATGAACGCCCGCTTCCACGCCCTGATCATGGAGCTCGCGGGCAACGCCGTGCTCGCCGAGCTGGCCGCGCAGGTCGACCGCCGGGTGCGCTGGTACTACACGCCCATCGCCCGGCAGCGCGGCCACCAGTCCTGGATCGAGCACCGGGCCCTGATCGCCGCCATCGCCGAGCGTGACGAGCAGCGCGCGACCCAGCTCATGCGGGAACACACCGAACACACGCGCCGCTCCTACCACGCGCGTCAACAGGGCTGATCGGGCCGGGGGTTCGGCTCAGAACTCCGTCGTGTGTGCCCGCGCCCAGTCGGCGAACGTCCGTGGCGCGCGGCCCGTGACCTCCTCGACCGTCGGCAGCACCACGGACTCGTCCAGGGTGCCGTCGACGAAGAAGGCGAAGAACGCGTCGACGTACGGCTTGGGCGTGAACGCCTCCAGTTCGGTGCGCGTCTCCTCGTGCGAGAGTCCGACCGCGACGAGGTCCCGGCCCAGTGCCTCGCCGAGGATCCGCACCCGGTCGGCGGGCAACAGCGCCTGGGGCCCGGACACTTCGAGGGTCTGCCCCCGGTACTGGTCCGACAGCATGGCGGCCCGGGCGACGCGTGCGATGTCGTAGGGGTCGATGTCGGCCGTGGAGGCGTCCGGGAACGGCACCCGTACCGCGTCGCCCTTGCGGATCTGGTCCGCCAGCCGCAGCGCGTTCGACATGAAGCTCGTCGGGCGTACGGCCGTCCACGCCAGCCCCGACTCGCGCACCGCGGTCTCCGCGTCGATGAGGTAGCCGGCCACGGCGTTGCCCGTGTCGCCGGTCCGCGCCGACAGCCCGGACAGCAGCACCACCCGCCGTACGCCCGCGGTCCTGGCGTCGGCCAGGACCTGCCGCTGGCCGCCGTACCCGGGCATCAGGAACAGGGCCTCCACTCCGTCCAGGGCGGGCCGTACCGTTCCGGGATCGTTCAGGTCGCCCGCGACCGCCTGAACCCCCGGCGGCAGCCCGTCGGTCCGGCCCGACCTGCTCAGCGCCCGCACCGGCTTGCCGATCTCCGCCAGCCCGCGCACGAGTTCGGCGCCCACGTTGCCCGTGGCGCCCGTCACCAGAAACACCCGGTCCCCCTCTCCCCGCCCCCCGGCGGCCGCCCGCCCGGGTGTGCTGCCCATCCTGCGGCGTGAACGCGGGGGACACCAGGGCAAGAAGCGTCTTTGTCCTGTGAGTGGAGAAAGTTGGCAGCAATCTCTGCACAGCTTCTTCCCAGCCTCGGCAGCCGCTGCTACGTTCCCCCTCGAAAGCCGGACAGCAGGCGGCCGATTCAGGCGGGGAGGGGCTCGTGAGACGTATGACGGCACGACCCGCGAACGCCCATCAGGCCCGGCTGCTGAAGCTGTTGCGTGACTCGGGCCCCAACTCCCGTGCACAGCTGGGCGATCAGGTCGACCTCTCGCGGTCCAAACTGGCCGTGGAGGTGGACCGGCTGCTGGAGACGGGCCTGATCGTGGCCGACGGACTCGCCGCCTCGCGCGGTGGCCGCCGCTCCCACAACATCCGGCTCGCCCCGGCGCTGCGGTTCCTCGGCGTCGACATCGGCGCGACCTCGGTCGACGTCGCCGTCACCAACGCCGAACTGGAGATCCTCGGCCACCTCAACCAGCCCATGGACGTCCGCGAGGGCCCGGTCGCGGTCTTCGAGCAAGTCCTGTCCATGGCCGCGAAGTTGAGGGCCTCGGGACTCGCGGAGGGATTCGACGGCGCCGGCATCGGCGTCCCGGGCCCCGTCCGCTTCCCCGAGGGTGTACCGGTGGCTCCGCCGATCATGCCGGGCTGGGACGGCTTCCCCGTGCGGGAGGCGCTCAGCCAGGAGCTCGGCTGCCCGGTCATGGTCGACAACGACGTGAACCTGATGGCGATGGGGGAGATGCACGCGGGCGTCGCACGCTCCGTGGGCGACTTCCTCTGCGTCAAGATCGGCACCGGTATCGGCTGCGGGATCGTCGCCGGCGGTGAGGTCCACCGCGGGACGACGGGCAGCGCGGGCGACATCGGGCACATCCAGGCCGTGCCCGACGGACGACCGTGTGCCTGCGGCAACCGGGGCTGCCTGGAAGCCCACTTCAGCGGCGCGGCCCTGGCCCGGGACGCCACGGACGCCGCGCACCAGGGACTGTCGGCCGAACTCGCGACCAGGCTGGAGACGAACGGCACCCTCAGTGCCGTCGACGTCGCCGCCGCGGCCGCCGCGGGTGACGCCACCTCGCTCGACCTCATCAGGGAGGGCGGCAACCGCACCGGCCAGGTCATCGCCGGCCTGGTCTCCTTCTTCAACCCGGGCCTGGTGGTGATCGGCGGCGGGGTGACCGGCCTCGGCCACACCCTGCTCGCCGCGATCCGCACCCAGGTCTACCGTCAGTCGCTGCCCCTGGCGACGGGCAACCTGCCCATCGTCCTGGGGGAGTTGGGCCCCACCGCCGGAGTCATCGGCGCGGCCCGCCTCATCAGCGACCACCTGTTCTCACCCGCGTAGTTCCGACCCGCACAGTTGTGACCCGCACAGTTCTGCTCCGCGTAGTTCTCGCACAGTTCTGATCCGCACAGGTCTGCCCCGCGTGGTCCTCATCCGCGCAGGCACGTTTCCTCGAAGTACCGCCCTCGACACGGCACGCCAGCACCTCCCGCTGCTTCGCCCTGCCCTGATTCCGGCCCGTACGCCAGCCAGGGGGACCCGCACATGGCACCAGAATCACCGCTGCTCAGCATGTCCGGCATCACCAAGTCCTTCCCCGGTGTCCGGGCCCTCGACGGCGTCGACCTCGACGTCCAGGCCGGCGAGGTGCACTGCCTGCTCGGCCAGAACGGGGCCGGCAAGTCCACGCTCATCAAGGTCCTGGCCGGCGCCCACCAGCCCGACACCGGCACCATCCGCTGGCGCGGCGAGAACGTCACGCTGCGCTCACCGATCGCCGCGATGCGCCTGGGCATCGCCACCATCTACCAGGAACTCGACCTGGTGGAGCACCTGTCCGTCGCCGAGAACGTCCACCTGGGCCACGAACCCACGGCGGCCGGTTTCGTCGTACGCACCAAGGTCGCGAAGGCGTCGACCGCGGCTCTCCTCAAGCGACTCGGGCATCCGGAGATCGATCCCGCCCGCCTGGTCGGGGAGTTGTCGGCCGCGCAGCAGCAGATCGTGTCGATGGCACGGGCGCTCTCGCACGACGTGCGGCTCATCGTGATGGACGAGCCCTCCGCCGCGCTCGACCCGGACGCGGTCGACAACCTCTTCCGGATCGTCGGCGACCTGACCGCCGACGGTGTCGCCGTCGTCTACATCTCCCACCGGCTGGAGGAGATCCGGCGCATCGGCGACCGGGTCACCGTCCTGAAGGACGGCCGGGCCGTCGCCGTCGGGCTGCCGGCGAAGTCGACACCGACGCGCGAGGTCGTGGCCCTGATGACGGGACGCAACGTCGAGTACGTCTTCCCCGAGCGGGCACCGGCCGACGCGGCCGACGGCACACCGCTGCTGGAGGTCCGGGGGCTGGCGCGGGAGGGGGAGTTCGAGTCCTTCGACCTGACCGTGCGCCCCGGGGAGATCGTCGGCCTGGCCGGACTCGTCGGCTCGGGACGGTCCGAGATCCTGGAGACGATCTACGGCGCCCGCAAACCGACGGCCGGTCAGGTCGTCGTGGACGGCAAGGCGTTGAAGCCAGGCAGCGTGCGCGCCGCGGTCCGCGCCGGAGTCGGACTCGCCCCCGAGGAACGCAAGGCCCAGGCGCTGCTGATGCTGGAGTCCGTCACTCGCAACGTCTCGGTCTCCTCCATGTCCCGCTTCTCGCGCGCCGGCTGGATCGACCGCGGCGCCGAACACGGCGCGGCCCGGGCCGCCACCCGTGAGTTGTCCCTGCGGCCCGACAACCCGGACGTGCCGGTGCGCACCCTGTCCGGCGGCAACCAGCAAAAGGCCGTCCTGGCCCGCTGGCTGCTGCGCGGTTGCCGGGTCCTGCTGCTCGACGAACCGACCCGGGGCGTCGACGTCGGCGCCCGCGCCGAGCTGTACGCGGTCGTCCGCCGCCTCGCCAACGAGGGCCTCGGCGTGCTCCTGGTCTCCAGCGAGGTCCCCGAGGTGCTCGGCCTCGCCGACCGCGTCCTGGTGCTGCGCGAGGGCCGTGTCGTCCACACGGCGCCCGCCCACGAGCTGGACGAACACCGTGTACTCGACCTCGTCATGGAAGGAAGCCCCGCGTCATGACGCAGCCCGTCTCCCCGCCCCGGGACAGCGCCGACAAGATGCCGGCGCCGCATGAGCCCCCGGCCTGGCGTGCCCTCGTCTTCCGCGCCGACGTGCGCACCCTCTCCCTCGTCGGCGTCCTCGCCGTGCTGATCCTCATCGGCGGCGTCACCAAGCCCGACGAGTTCCTCGACACCCGCAACCTCCAACTCGTCCTCACCCAGGCCTCGGTGATCGGCGTCGTCACCGTCGGGATGACCTTCGTCATCACCTCCGGCGGCATCGACCTCTCCGTCGGCGCGATCGTCGCCCTCGCCTCGGTCTGGGCCACCACCGTCGCCACCCAGGAGTACGGCTTCGCGGGCATCCTCTTCACCGCGGTGCTCGTCGGCGTCGGCTGCGGCCTGGTCAACGGACTGCTCATCGCGTACGGCGGAATGGTCCCGTTCATCGCCACCCTCGCCATGCTGGCCTCGGCGCGCGGACTCGCCCTCCAGATCACCGACGGCCAGACGCAGATCGTCAGCGTCTCCTCGATCCTCGACCTGGGCGAACGCGACGCCTACGTGCTCGGCGTCCCGCCGCTGGTCATGGTGTTCGCGGTCGTGACGATCATCGGCTGGCTGGTGCTGAACCGCACCACCTTCGGGCGCCGCACGGTCGCCGTCGGCGGCAACGCGGAGGCGGCCCGGCTCGCCGGAATCGACGTCCGCCGCCAGCGGCTCTACCTCTACCTGCTGTCCGGACTGTGCTGCGGCATCGCCGCCTTCCTGCTGATCATCCTGTCCGGCTCCGGCCAGAACACCAACGGCAACCTCTACGAACTCGACGCCATCGCCGCCGCGATCATCGGCGGCACCCTGCTCAGCGGGGGCCGGGGCACCATCACCGGCTCCGTGCTGGGCGTCCTGATCTTCACCACGATCACCAACATCTTCGCCCTGAACAACCTGCAGAGCGACGTCCAGCAGATCGCCAAGGGCGCGATCATCGTCGCCGCCGTGCTGGTCCAGCGCCGTACCGCGAGCACGACCTGAGGAAAGGGTTCACCGTCATGCCAGAGCCGACCGATTTCACGAGCCGCTTCACCAGTCGCAGAGGGCTGCTCTTCGGGACCGCCGCCGTGTCGGCCGGGGCCCTCATCACCGGGTGCACCAGCAACGACCCCAAGGAGAGCGAACAGGCCGCGAGCAACGAGCCGGCCGCCGACGACAAGCCGGGCAAGGAGGTCACCATCGGCTTCGCCGGCCCGCAGGCCGACCACGGCTGGCTCAACGCCATCAACGACAACGCCACCAACCGCGCCAAGAAGTACTCCGACGTCACCCTGGAGATCACCGAGGGCTCCAACGACACCGCCGCGCAGATCGGCCAGATCGAGACCCTCATCAACAAGAAGGTCGACGTCCTGGTGGTCCTGCCCGCCGACGGCAAGGCCCTCACCCAGGTCGGACTGAAGGCGATGCGCGCCGGCATCCCGGTGATCAACCTCGACCGGGTCTTCAACACCCCGCAGGCCTACCGCTGCTGGATCGGCGGCGACAACTACGGGATGGGCCTCAACGCCGGCCACTACATCGGCGAGAAGCTCAAGGGGAAGTCGGGCGCCCGCGTCATCGAACTCGCCGGCATCGACAACCTGGAACTCACCAGGCAGCGCACCCAGGGCTTCGACGACGCCCTGAAGAACTACCCCAACATCCGCAAGGTGGCCCGCCAGGCCGCCGAGTTCACGGTCGAGTCGGGACAGGCCAAGATGGCCCAGCTCCTCCAGGCGCAGTCGAACTTCGACGCGCTGTGGAACCACGACGACGACCAGGGCGTGGGCGCGATGCGCGCCATCGAGCAGGCGGGGCGCGACGACTTCCTGATGGTCGGTGGCGCGGGCGCGCTCTCCGCGTTCCAGGCCATCAAGCAGGACAACGGCGTCCTGAAGGCCACCGTGCTCTACCCGCCGACCATGGCCGCCTCCGCGATCGACCTCGCCCGCGCCCTCGGCCAGGCCAAGGGCATCGGGGGCATGGCCGAGTACGAGATCCCGGCGTCCATCACGCTCTACTCGGCCGTCGTCGACAAGACCAACGTCGACCAGTACATGTCCACCGGCTTCAAGTGAGGCGCGCCCCGCCCGACGGACCTCACCAGTTCCTCGGGCCGGGCCCCACCCCCCACCGCGCCACGAATGACGAGGAGGACATCTGCATGGAACAGCCGCAGCAGTCAGCAGCACCGGAGGCCGGCAAGCCACCGCTGCGCGTCGGGATGGTCGGCTACGCCTTCATGGGCGCCGCCCACTCCCAGGGCTGGCGCACCGCGGGCCGTGTCTTCGACCTGCCGCGCCGCCCGGTGCTCTCCGCGATCTGCGGGCGGGACGCGGCGGCCGTGCGCGCGGCGGCCGACCGGCACGGCTGGGCGGCCGCCGAGACCGACTGGCGGGCCCTGATCGCACGGGACGACGTCGACCTCGTCGACATCTGCACCCCGGGCGACAGCCACGCCGAGATCGCCCTCGCGGCTCTGGCCGCGGGCAAGCACGTCCTGTGCGAGAAGCCCCTCGCCAACACCGTCGAAGAGGCCGAGGCGATGACGGCGGCGGCCGAAGCGGCCTACGGACGCGGCCAGTTGGCGATGGTCGGCTTCAACTACCGCCGGGTGCCCGCCACCGCGCTGGCCCGTTCCATGGTCGCCGAGGGCCGGCTCGGCACCCTGCGGCACGTCAGGGTGACGTACCTTCAGGACTGGCTGGTGGACCCGCAGTTCCCGCTGACCTGGCGGCTGCGCAAGGAGCTGGCCGGGTCGGGCGCGCTCGGCGACCTCGGCGCCCATGTCGTCGACCTCGCCCAGTACCTGGCGGGCGAGCAGCTCGCCGGGGTCTCCGCGCTCACCGAGACCTTCGTACGTCAGCGCCCGCTGCCCGTCGGCGCCAGCAGCGGCCTGTCCACCGTCGAGTCCGCCGGCACCGGCCAGGTCACCGTCGACGACGCCGCCGTGTTCACCGGCCGCTTCGCCTCCGGCGCCCTCGCCTCCTTCGAGGCCACCCGCTTCGCCACCGGCCGCAAGAACGCGCTGCGCATCGAACTCAACGGCGAGCTCGGCTCGTTGGCCTTCGACCTGGAGCGCCTCAACGAACTCGCCTATTACGACGGCACCGAACCCGCGACTCGGGGCGGCTTCCGTCGCATCCTGGTCACCGAGCCGGACCACCCCTACGTCGACGCCTGGTGGCCGCCGGGCCACGGCCTCGGCTACGAGCACACCTTCATCCACCAGGCCCGCGACCTGGTGCACGCCATCGCCGAGGGCCGCCCGCCCCGCCCCTCCTTCGCCGACGGGCTCCAGGTGCAGCGGGTGCTCGCCGCGGTGGAGGAGAGCGCCGAGAAGAACTCCGTCTACACACCCATAGCCGTCTGAGGAGGGTCTCGTAGCCATGCCCCGCCAGTTCACGCTCTTCACCGGCCAGTGGGCCGATCTCCCGCTCGAAGAGGTCTGCCGACTCGCCCGCGACTTCGGCTACGACGGCCTCGAACTCGCCTGCTGGGGCGACCACTTCGAGGTCGACAAAGCCCTGGCCGACTCCACCTACATCGACTCCAGGAAGCAACTCCTCGACAAGTACGGCCTCAAGTGCTGGGCGATCTCCAACCACCTGGTGGGCCAGGCGGTCTGCGACGCCATCATCGACGAACGCCACCAGGCGATCCTGCCGGCCCGCATCTGGGGCGACGGCGAGGCGGAGGGCGTACGGCGACGGGCCGCCACCGAGATCGCGGACACCGCGCGCGCCGCGGCCGCCCTCGGCGTGGACACCGTCATCGGGTTCACCGGCTCCGCCATCTGGCATCTGGTCGCGATGTTCCCGCCCGCCCCCGAGTCGATGATCGACCGCGGCTACGAGGACTTCGCCGCGCGCTGGAACCCCATCCTCGACGTCTTCGACGCCGAGGGCGTGCGGTTCGCCCACGAGGTCCACCCGAGCGAGATCGCCTACGACTACTGGACCACCCAGCGCGCCCTGGAGGCCGTCGGTCACCGGCCCGCGTTCGGGCTGAACTTCGACCCCTCGCACTTCGTGTGGCAGGACCTGGACCCCGTCGGCTTCCTGTGGGACTTCCGCGACCGGATCTACCACGTCGACTGCAAGGAGGCCCGCAAGCGGCTCGACGGCCGCAACGGCCGCCTCGGCTCCCACCTGCCGTGGGGCGACCCGCGCCGCGGCTGGGACTTCGTCTCCGCCGGCCACGGCGACGTCCCCTGGGAGGACGTCTTCAGGATGCTGCGTTCCATCGACTACCAGGGCCCGATCTCCGTGGAGTGGGAGGACGCCGGCATGGACCGGCTCCAGGGCGCTCCCGAGGCGCTCAAGAGCCTCAAGGCATACGACTTCGAGCCACCGACGGCCTCCTTCGACGCGGCCTTCGGCAACTGAGCCTGCTCGGCAACTGAACCTGCTCGGCCTCGGCGGCCACTGAGTGTTCTGGCCCACAGAGCCTTCTCGACCGCTCCGGGATGACGGCGCATCCCGGCGTTCGCACCCGCCCGTACAACCAGCCCCTTTCTGGAGGCACCCGTGCACGGGAAAGACAGCACCACCGGCACCGACAGAATCGAGACCCACAGACGACGCGCCCCGTGGCGCAGAGCGGCGGCCCTGATCAGCGGGCTGCTGCTGGCGGGAGCGTCCCTCGGTCTCACCGCTCCCCAGGCCGGCGCAGCCGTCGCCGGCGAGGGGGCCGCCGCGGCGGCCGCCGAGGACTTCCAGCAGGTCACCCTCGCCAAGGGCGAACCGGAGGTCGGCGAGCCCATGTCGCTCGCCGTCCTCCCGGACCGCTCGGTCCTGCACACCTCCCGCGACGGCGAACTCCGTCTCACCGACGCGGCCGGCACCACCAAACTGGCGGGCAAGCTGGACGTCTACAGCCACGACGAAGAGGGCCTCCAGGGCATCGGCGTCGACCCGGGCTTCACCGAGAACCGTTTCATCTACCTCTACTACGCGCCCCCGCTCAACACCCCCGCGGGCGACGCCCCCGAGACCGGCGCCGCCGCCGACTTCGCGCCCTTCGACGGCGTCAACCGGCTCTCCCGGTTCGTCCTGAAGGCCGACGGCACCCTCGACAACGCCAGCGAGACGAAGATCCTCGACGTCCCGGCCTCGCGCGGCATCTGCTGCCACGTCGGCGGCGACATCGACTTCGACGCGGCGGGCAACCTGTACCTGTCGACGGGCGACGACTCCAACCCCTTCCAGTCGGACGGGTTCACGCCCATCGACGAGCGGGCCGACCGCAACCCCGCCTTCGACGCCCAGCGCACCTCGGGCAACACCAACGACCTGCGCGGCAAGATCCTGCGCATCAAGGTCGGCGCCGACGGCTCGTACTCCGTCCCGGCCGGCAACCTCTTCGCACCCGGCACGGACAAGACACGGCCCGAGATCTACGCCATGGGCTTCCGCAACCCGTTCCGCTTCAGCGTCGACAAGGCCACCGGCATCCTCTACGTCGGTGACTACGGCCCCGACGCCGGCGCCGCCGACCCGGCGCGCGGACCGGCGGGCCAGGTCGAGTTCGCCCGGGTGACCGGCCCCGGCAACTTCGGCTGGCCGTACTGCACCGGCGACAACGACGCCTACGTCGACTACGACTTCGCCACCGGCACCTCGGGCGCCGCCTTCGACTGCGCCGCCCCGAAGAACACCTCGCCGAACAACACCGGCCTCACCGACCTGCCCCCGGCCCAGACGGCCTGGATCCCCTACGACGGCGGCTCCGTGCCCGAGTTCGGCAGCGGCTCCGAGTCCCCGATGGGCGGCCCGGTCTACCACTACGACCCCGCGCTCGACTCGCCCGTGAAGTTCCCCGAGGTCTACGACGGCGACTTCTTCGCCGGTGAGTTCGGCCGCCGCTGGATCAAGCGGATCTCCAGCGACGCGGGCGGCACCGTGGAGTCGATCAACGACGTCCCGTGGACCGGCACCCAGATCATGGACATGGCCTTCGGCCCGGACGGCGCGCTGTACGTCCTCGACTACGGTCTCGCCTGGTTCGGCGGCGACGAGAACTCGGCCCTCTACCGCATCGAGAACGCCACCGACGGCCACTCCCCGGTCGCCCAGGCCGCCGCGAACCGCACCTCCGGCCAGGCCCCGCTGAGGGTGGGCTTCTCCTCCGCGGGCACCAGCGACCAGGACGGCGACGCCCTCACCTACAGCTGGGACTTCGGCGACGGCCGCACGTCGACCGCGGCCAACCCGACCCACACGTACCGCAAGAACGGCACCTACACGGCGACACTGACCGCCAAGGACGCCTCCGGCCGTACGGGCAGCGCGAGCGTGCAGATCGTGGTGGGCAACACCGCACCCAAGGTGACCCTCGAACTCCCGCGTGACGGCCAGCTGTTCAGCTTCGGCGACGCCGTCCCGTTCAAGGTGAGGGTCACCGACCCCGAGGACGGCCGGACCATCGACTGCTCCAAGGTCAAGGTCACCTTCATCCTCGGCCACGACAGCCACGGCCACCCGGTCACCTCCGCCAACGGCTGCACCGGCACCATCCAGACCAGCGCCGACGGCGGCCACGACGACGACGCCGACATCTTCGGCGTGTTCGACGCCGAGTACACCGACAACGGAGGCGGTGGCCAGGCCCCGCTGACCACCCACGACCAGAACGTCCTCCAGCCCAGGCACCGCCAGGCCGAGCACTTCGGCGCCTCCTCCGGCGTCACCGTCATCGCCAAGGACACCGCGCACGGCGGCAACACGGTCGGCGACATCAACAACGGCGACTGGATCTCCTTCACGCCGTACGTCCTGAGCAACGCCAAGTCGATCACCGCGCGCGTCTCCTCGGGCGGTGCCGGCGGCACCCTGGAGGTCCGCGCCGGATCCGCCAAGGGCACCCTGCTCGGCAAGGCCACCGTGCCCGTGACCGGCGGCTGGGAGACCTTCCAGGACGTCAGCGCCAACCTGTCCCGCGCCCCCAAGGGCACCACCACCCTGTACCTCGTCTTCAAGGGCAGCGGCACCGGCGCCCTGTACGACGTGGACGACTTCACCTTCACCACGAGCTGAGAGGAGGTACGCGTCATGCGCTCAACCGGACGACTGAGCACGGCAGTCGTGGGCGCGGCCCTGCTCCTCGGCTGCGTCTCGGGACCCGCCGCCTCGCAACCGAGCGACTCCGCACGGGTGCTGGTCTTCTCCAAGACGGCCGGCTTCCGGCACGACTCGATCCCCGAGGGCGTGGCCACGGTCAAGCAACTCGGTGAGACCGAGGGCTACACCGTCGACGCCACCGAGGACGCGGGCGCGTTCACCGACCGCAACCTGCGGCGGTACGACGCGGTCGTCTTCCTCTCCACCACGGGAGACGTCCTCAACGCGGCCCAGCAGCGGGCCTTCGAGGGCTACATCCACCGCGGCGGCGCCTACGTCGGCATCCACGCCGCCGCCGACACCGAGTACGACTGGGAGTTCTACGGCGGCCTCGCCGGCGCCTACTTCCAGTCGCACCCGGCGATCCAGCCGGCGACGGTGGAGGTCGAGGACCACGCCCACCCGGCGACCTCGGCGCTCCCCGAGGCCTGGGAGCGCACCGACGAGTGGTACAACTACCGCAGCAATCCCCGGGAACGCGCCCATGTCCTCGCCTCGCTCGACGAGTCGTCGTACACCGGCGGCACCATGGACGGCGACCATCCGATCGCCTGGTGCCAGAACTACCAGGGCGGCCGTTCCTTCTACACCGGGGGCGGCCACACCAAGGAGTCCTTCGCGGAGCCGGCGTTCCGGCAGCACCTGCTGGGCGGCATCCGCTGGGCCGTCGGCGAGGCACAGGCCGACTGCCGCCCGGAGAACGGCTACCGGGCCCTGTTCGACGGCGGCTCTCTGGACGGCTGGCGGCAGTCGGGTCCGGGAACGTTCGATCTCGACGGCGACGGCACGATCACGTCGTCCGGCGGGATGGGGATGCTCTGGTATGCCGACTCGGGCTTCTCGTCGTACTCCCTGAAGCTCGACTGGAGGATGGCCGGCGCCTCGGGTGACGACAACTCCGGTGTGTTCGTGGGCTTCCCGCCCTCGGACGACCCGTGGTCGGCCGTGAACAACGGCTACGAGATCCAGATCGATGCCACCGACGTCCCGGAGAAGACCACCGGGTCCGTCTACGGCTTCCGCTCCGCCGACCTGAAGAAGCGCGACCGTGCGCTGAACCCGCCGGGGGAGTGGAACACGTACGAGATCCGCGTGGAGGGCGAACGACTCCGCGTCTACCTCAACGGCGTGAAGATCAACGATTTCACCAACACCGATCCGGCCCGCTCGCTGCGGGACGGCCATGTCGGCATCCAGAACCACGGAGCCGACGACCGGGTGTCCTTCCGTGACATCCGGATCAAGGAACTGCCCGCGAAGGCCGGCACCGCTGTGCCTTCGCAGGGCGGCTGAGCGGCGGCGGGCGGGGGACGCCGGACCCCCGCCCGCCGTCTTCTTCCCGCTGGCCCCGTGCACCAAGGGGCCCGCGGGGTTCGTACGCCGCGTCCACCACGCTCGATCGCACTCGACGGCGCTCGACCGTGTTCGTGAAGGAGGCTGCCCATGTCCGCGTCCGTTTCCGCAGCGCGCGTCGGTGTCTGGCTGATCGGGGCCCGCGGTTCCGTCGCCACCACGGTCGTCGCGGGCTGCGCCGCCGTCACCGCCGGTCTGCATCCGCCGACCGGACTGGTCACCGAGACCCCCGCGTTCGCCGACAGCGGCCTGCCCGCCCTGGCGTCACTCGTCTTCGGCGGCCACGACACGGTGGACTGCCCGCTGCCCAAACGCGCCGAGGCACTCGCCGCCGGCGGCGTCCTGCCCGTCGGCCTCCCGCCGGCGATCGCGGCCGAACTGGCCGCCGCCGACCGCGAGATCAGGCCGGGCGGCCCGCTCCGCGGCGACACCCGCGACGAGGAGGAGCTGATCACCGGCTTCGCCGCGGACATACGCGACTTCGTGAGACGGCACGGACTGGCACGAGCGGTGGTCGTGAACGTGGCTTCCACCGAGCCCGCCCCCGACGGCACGGCGCTGCCGCCCAGTTCCCTGTACGCGGCGGCGGCACTCCGCGCGGGCTGCCCCTACGTCAATTTCACCCCCTCCACCGGACTGCACCATCCCGCGCTTGCGGCCCCGGCGGCGACGAGCGGCCTGCCGTACGCGGGGCGCGACGGCAAGACCGGCCAGACCCTGCTGCGCGCGGTCCTCGGCCCGATGTTCGCCCAGCGGGCGCTCGCCGTCCGGGCCTGGTCCGGCACCAACCTGCTGGGCGGCGGCGACGGCGCGGCCCTGGCCGACCCGGCCGCCGCGGCCGCCAAGAACGCCGGCAAGGAACGCGTCCTCGCCGACACCCTCGGCACCGTCCCCGAGGGCGAGGTCCACATCGACGACGTCCCCGCCCTCGGCGACTGGAAGACCGCCTGGGACCACATCGCCTTCGACGGCTTCCTCGGCGCCCGCATGATCCTCCAGACCACCTGGCAGGGCTGCGACTCCGCCCTCGCCGCCCCTCTCGTCCTCGACCTGGCCCGCCTCGTCGCCCGCGCCCACGAACAGGGCCTCTCCGGACCCCTGCCCGAGCTGGGCTTCTACTTCAAGGACCCGGTGGGGGACGGACCCGCGGCGTTGGGCGAGCAGTACGCGGCCCTGGTGGGGTTCGCGGAGCGGCTGCGAGGTGAGGTGGGCCGACGGCCGGACGCGGGGGGCGGCGAAGGCGGTGAGCGCTCGGCTCCTGGAGGCGACGCGAGCCCGGAGGCGGGTCGATGAGCCGCCCCGGACACGCGGGGGAGGGGCGCCCCGAGACCGGTCCCACCGGCCGTGCCGGGCGAGCGCGGGCCTGGGCCGAACTCCTGCGTCTCCCGGCCCTGTTCACCGTTCCCGGCGACGCCCTCGCCGGCGCGGCCGCCACCGGCGGGCGGGCGAACCCCCGCACGCTGCTCGCCATCGGCTCCTCCCTGTGCCTGTACGAGGCAGGAATGGCCCTCAACGACTGGGCCGACCGCGCCGAGGACGCCGTCGAACGCCCGCACCGCCCGCTCCCCTCCGGCCGCGTCCACCCCACCGCGGCCCTCGCGGCGGCCTGCGCCTTCACCGGCGCCGGACTGTCCCTCGCGGCCCTCGCCGGCCGCCCCGCCCTCACCGTCGCGGTCCCGCTGGCGACGACCGTCTGGGCGTACGACCTGTCCCTGAAGCACACCGCGGCAGGCCCGACGGCCATGGCGGCCGCCCGCGGACTGGACCTCCTCCTCGGCGCCGCGGCCACCACCGGCACCGGCGCCATGAGCGGCGGCGTCCGTGCCGCCCTTCCCTCCGCCGCCGTCCTCGGCGCACACACCCTCGCGGTCACCACCGTCTCGCGCCGGGAGACCCAGGGCGGCGCACCCCTGGCCGCCCTGGCCGCGCTGACGACGACGGCTGTCCTGTCCCGCCTGCTCACCCGCCCGCCGGGGAAACGGGGAAGCCCGACGGGGCCGGACATCGGACCGCGGGCCGAGCCCGGCACCGGAACACCGTCCATGCCCGCCACCACACCGGACACGCCCACACCCACCCCCGCCTTCCCGGTCACCGACGCCCTGCGCACCGCCCTCACCGCGGCCTACGCCACCACCGTCGCCCGCCCCTATTTCCACGCCACCCTCAATGCCTCACCCCCGCTCACCCAACGCGCGGTCGGCGCCGGAATCCGCGCCATGATCCCCCTCCAGTGCGCCCTCACCGCCCGCTCCGGGGCCCCTGTGGCCGCCCTGTTCACAGCCGCCCTGTCCCCGCTCGCGGCGCGGTTCGCGAGGAAGGTGAGCGTCACATGAGCGCCGCAAGCCCCGCCGCCACCCCCCTCCGCTTCGGCTACGGCACCAACGGTCTCGCCGACCTCCGTCTCGACGACGCCCTCGCTCTCCTCGCCGACCTCGGCTACGACGGCGTCGGTCTGACCCTCGACCACATGCATCTCGACCCGATGGCCCCGGACCTGCCCGCCCGCACCGCCCGCCTCGCGCACCGGCTGAGCGCGCTCGGTCTGGAGGTCACCGTGGAGACCGGTGCCCGCTATGTGCTCGACCCGCGCCGCAAACACGGCCCCTCCCTGCTGGATCCCGACCCGGACGACCGCGACCGACGCGTCGACCTGCTGGTCCGTGCCGTGCGGGTCGCCGCCGACCTCGGCGCCCACGCCGTGCACTGTTTCAGCGGGATCACCCCGGCGGGCACCGACGAGGACACCGCGTGGAAGCGACTCGCCGAGGCCCTCGCCCCCGTGCTGGAAGCCGCCGCCACCGCCGGCGTCCCCCTGGCCGTCGAACCCGAACCCGGTCACCTCCTCGCCACCCTCGCCGACTTCCACCGCCTGCGCCGCGCCCTCGGAGACCCCGAGCAGCTCGGGCTGACCCTCGACCTCGGCCACTGCCAGTGCCTCGAACCCCTGCCGCCCGCCGACTGCGTACGCGCCGCCGCCCCCTGGCTGTGCCACGTCCAGATCGAGGACATGCGCCGGGGCGTCCACGAACACCTCCCGCTCGGCGACGGCGAGATCGACTTCCCGCCCGTCCTCGCCGCCCTGTCCGCCGTCGGCTACCAGGGCCTGACCGTCGTCGAACTGCCCCGCCACTCCCACGCGGGACCCCACTTCGCCGCCCTCTCCCTCCCGTTTCTCCACCACGCCGCGTCCGTGTCCAACGGCACGACCCCGAACCCGCCGCTTCCCCCTCCGCCCGACGCGCCACCTCCAGGCGAGCCCTCCGCCACCCCAGAAGGGAGCACCCCATGACCCACCCCGGCGCCACCCCCGTCACCCAGGGCACCACCCCCGCCCGCACCCCGCCGGCCGACCTGCACCGCCACCTCCGCTCCCACCTGGGCGACACCGCCCGTGCCTGGCTCGACCAGGCCCTCGACGAGGCCGCCGCGAACCCCGGCGCCCACGGCCCGATCTCCGTGTGGGAGCTGCGCCTCGCCGAGGCCGGACGCCGCTGCGGCCCCGAACACGCCGACGCCGTCCGCGTCCTGATCCTGCACGCGGCCCGCGCCGACACCGACGCCCTCAGCCGCGTCTACGCCCAGGGCACCGCCGCCGAACGCCGCGCCGTCCTGCACGCCCTGCCCCACCTGGTGCCCGGACCGGACGCGCTCCCACTCGTCGAGGACGCCCTGCGCACCAACGACACCCGGCTCCTGGCCGCCGCCGTCGGCCCGTACACCGCCCGGCACCTGGCCCCCCACCTCTGGCGCCACGCCGTCCTGAAGTGCCTGTTCACCGGCGTGCCCGTGGACGAGGTCACCGACCTGGACCGGCGCGCCCACGCCGACGAGGAACTCGCCCGCATGCTCGGCGACTACGCCGCCGAGCGCTCCGCCGCGGGCCGCCCCGTCCCCGAGGACCTGCACCGGGTCCTCACCCTGACCGGCACCACGGACCCGGCGTCCGCCGGGCACGGCACCCGCTCCTTCGACGGCTCTGACGGTATCGACGGCAAGGAGTCCTGATGCGCCTCTTCGACCCCCACATCCACATGACGTCGCGCACCACCGACGACTACGAGGCCATGTACGCCGCCGGCGTCCGGGCCGTCGTCGAGCCGTCCTTCTGGCTCGGCCAGCCCCGCACCTCCGTCGCCTCCTTCCTCGACTACTTCGACTCCCTCCTGGGCTGGGAGCCCTTCCGCGCCGCCCAGTACGGCATCGCCCACCACTGCACGCTCGCCCTGAACCCCAAGGAGGCGAACGACCCGCGGTGCGTCCCCGTCCTCGACGAGTTGCCCCGGTATCTCGTCAAGGACCAGGTCGTGGCCGTCGGCGAGATCGGCTACGACTCGATGACCCCCGCCGAGGACACCGCCCTGGCCGCGCAACTCCAGCTCGCCGCCGACCACGGGCTGCCCGCCCTGGTCCACACCCCCCACCGCGACAAACTCGCCGGCCTGCGCCGCACCCTCGACGTGGTCCGGGAATCCGCGCTGCCCGCGGACCGCGTCCTGGTCGACCACCTCAACGAGACCACCGTCAAGGAGGCCAAGGACAGCGGCTGCTGGCTGGGCTTCTCCGTCTACCCGGACACCAAGATGGACGAGGCGCGGATGGTCGCCATCCTGGAGATCCACGGCCCGGACAAGGTGCTGGTCAACTCGGCCGCGGACTGGGGCAGAAGCGATCCGCTCAAGACCCGCCGGGTCGCGGACGCCATGCTGGCGGCAGGCTTCGACGAGGACACCGTGGACCTGGTGCTCTGGCGCAACCCGGTCGCCTTCTATTCGCTGAGCGGCCGCCTCGACCTGACCGTCGCCGACCCGGCCGGCACCCACGAGGGCAACTCGATTCTGCGTGGGGGCGAGTAGGGCATGCGTTTCCGCCACCCCGACGGCACCACCGTCCACCTCGCCTACTGCACCAATGTCCACCCGGCCGAGACCCTGGACGGCGTCCTCGCCCAACTGCGCGACCACTGCGAGCCCGTCCGCCGCCGCCTCGGCCGCGACCGACTGGGCATCGGACTGTGGCTCGCCAAGGACGCCGCACACGCCCTCGTCACCGACCCGTCCGCGCTGCGCGCCCTGCGCACCGAACTCGACCGGCGCGGCCTGGAGGTCGTCACCCTCAACGGCTTCCCCTATCAGGGCTTCGGCGCCGAGGAGGTCAAGTACCGCGTCTACCGGCCGGACTGGGCCGATCCCGAGCGCCTCGACCACACCACCGCCCTGGCCCGCGTCCTGGCCGGTCTTCTCCCCGACGACGTCACCGAGGGCAGCGTCTCCACCCTGCCCCTGGCCTGGCGCACCGACCTGCCGCCACACCCGAGCCCCACCGGACCGAGCCCGGCAGGCCCCCTCCCCGCGGACCGCGTGGAGAGCGGCCGCAAGGCCCTGGTCACCCTCGCCGAACGCCTCGACGCGCTCGCGGAACTGACCGGCCGCTCCATCCGCGTCGGCCTGGAACCCGAACCCGGCTGTGTCGTCGAGACCACCCGCGACGCCATCGCCCCCCTGACCGCGATCGCCCACGACCGGATCGGCATCTGCGTCGACACCTGCCACCTCGCCACCTCCTTCGAAGACCCGCACACCGCCCTGGACGCGCTCACCTCGGCCGGCATCCCCGTCGTCAAGTCCCAGCTCTCGGCCGCCCTGCACGCCGAACACCCCCATCTCCCCGAGGTCCGTGCGGCCCTGGCCGCCTTCGACGAACCCCGCTTC
The DNA here is from genome assembly GCF_001685355.1 of Streptomyces lincolnensis. Classification (GTDB taxonomy): domain Bacteria; phylum Actinomycetota; class Actinomycetes; order Streptomycetales; family Streptomycetaceae; genus Streptomyces; species Streptomyces lincolnensis. The sequence goes on from NZ_CP016438.1 coordinate 8,401,305, forward strand.
CTGCACCAGACCCGCACGGCCACCGCCGCCGGTCTGCGCGGCACCGACGACCTCGGCGAAGCCCTCCGGGGGGACTCGCTCCCCGACGCGAGCCCCTGGCGCGCCCACTTCCACGTCCCGCTGCACGCGGCCCCCGCCGCGCCCCTCACCTCCACGCTCCCCGTCCTCAAGGCCGCCCTCGCCCGGCTCGTCGGGGGCCCGCGCCCGCTCACCCGCCATCTGGAGGTCGAGACCTACACCTGGCAGGCCCTTCCGCCCGAGCTGCGGCCCCGCGGCCGGTCCCAGCTCGCCGACGGCATCGCCGCCGAACTGTCCCTGGCCCGCGACCTGTTGACCGACCTCGGCCTGAAGGAGCTCCCATGAGCACCGAACGGACCACTCCCCGGCCGACGCCCCTGCTCGTCCTCGACGTCGTCGGCCTCACCCCCCGTCTTCTCCACCACATGCCCCACCTGAAGTCCCTCGCCCGGTCGGGCTCCCAGGCGCCCCTCGGCACCGTCCTGCCCGCCGTCACCTGCGCCGCCCAGTCCACCTTCCTCACCGGCACCCACCCGTCGGAGCACGGCATCGTCGGCAACGGCTGGTACTTCCGCGAGCTCGGCGACGTCCTCCTGTGGCGCCAGCACAACGGGCTGGTCGCCGGCGACAGACTCTGGGACGCCGCCCGCCGCGCGCACCCCGGCTACACCGTCGCCAATATCTGCTGGTGGTACGCCATGGGCGCCGACACCGACATCACCGTCACCCCCCGTCCGATCTACTACTCCGACGGCCGCAAGGAACCCGACTGCTACACCCGGCCCCCGGCCCTGCACGACGAACTCACCGAGGAACTCGGCACCTTCCCGCTCTTCCACTTCTGGGGACCCGGCGCCGACCTCGTCTCCAGCCAATGGATCATCGACGCGACCCGGCACATCGTCCGCACCCGCCAGCCTGACCTGACGCTCTGTTACCTCCCGCATCTCGACTACGACTTGCAGCGCTTCGGCCCCGACGACCCGCGCTCCCTGAAGGCGGCCGCCGACCTGGACACCGCCCTGGCCCCGCTCCTGGACGACGCGCGCGCCGAGGGCCGTACCGTCGTCGCGCTGTCCGAGTACGGCATCACCCGCGTGGACCGGCCCGTCGACATCAACCGCGCCCTGCGCCGCGCCGGCCTGCTGGAGGTGCACACCCAGGACGGCATGGAGTACCTCGACCCGATGGCCTCGCGCGCCTTCGCCGTCGCCGACCACCAGATCGCCCACGTCTACGTCCGCCGGCCGGAGGACCTCGACGCGACCCGGGCCGCCCTCGACGGACTGCCCGGCATCGAGCAACTCCTCGACGACGAAGGCAAGAAGGCACACCACCTCGACCATCCGCGCGCGGGCGAACTCGTCGCCGTCGCGGAACCGGACGCCTGGTTCACGTACTACTACTGGCTCGACGACGACCGCGCTCCCGACTTCGCGCAACTGGTCGAGATCCACCGCAAACCCGGCTACGACCCGGTCGAACTCTTCATGGACCCCCTCGACCCCTATGTGAAGGTCAAGGCGGCCAAGGCCCTGGCACGCAAGAAACTCGGGATGCGCTACCGCATGGCGGTCGTGCCCCTGGACCCCTCACCTATTCGAGGCAGCCACGGCCGCCTCCCGGCGAGCGACGACGACGGTCCGCTCCTCATCTGCTCCACCCCCCGCGCTGTCGGAGACCGCGTCGCGGCCACCGATGTGAAAGCACTCCTGCTCCAACTCGCCGGTCTCACCTGACCGGCACCACCGGACCGGTCCTGTCCGACTGGTCCCCAGTGAAGCACTCACCACTGACAACGCCCTCCGACACCGAGGAGTTCCAGCAATGAGCCGCACCTCCCAGCCCGACCCCGAGCTCACCCACCGACTCACCAGACGCGGCATGCTGGGCGTGGCCGCCGGTGCCTCCGCCGCCGCCCTGCTCGGCGCGGCGGCCCCCGCTACCGCCGCCACCTCGGGCACCACCACCGGCTCCGCGACCGCGGCCGGCGGCCGTGGCCGTCCCGTCCTGCCGCCCGGGCGGCTCGGCATCCAGCTCTACAGCCTGCGCGACAAGGTCTCCACCCTGGGCTTCGGACCCGTCTTCGCCGAGCTGGAGAAGTACGGCTACGACGAGGTCGAGTACGCCGGGTACACCCAGGGGTCGGCGGGCGCCATCACACTCGCCCAGCTCAAGCAGCTCACGCGTGACCACGGCCTGAACGCGATCGGCAGCCACGTCGGGTACTACTCCAACGACCCGAACGCCTACACCTTCGCGACGAACCTCACCAAGGTCCTGGACGACGCCGAGGCCCTCGGGCTCAAGCACATCGGCACGGCCTCGGGGCCGTTCCGCTACGGCGACACGGTCGACGCGTGGAAGCGCGCAGCCGAGGAGTTCAACACGTACGGGGCTGCGGCGAGGAAGCGCGGCATGAAGTTCTACCAGCACAACCACTCGGAAGAGTTCATGTTCGCCTCGGACAAGCCCAGCGTCCGCCTCTACGACGTGCTCCTCGCCGAAACCGACCCTGACCTGGTCTTCCTGGAGATGGACATCTTCTGGGCGTACGCGGGCCAGTTCCGCTTCTCCCAGCAGGTCGACGGCACCCCGCGCCCCTTCGACCCGCTGCGCTACGTCCTCAAGCAGCCGCACCGCTACCCGCTGTTCCACGTCAAGGACGGCACCAAGGACCCAACGTCCACGTACGGCTACCGCATGACGGACGTCGGCGACGGCGACATCGACTACAAGCGGTTCCTCTCCGAGGTGACCCGTCGCTCCCACAACGGCCGCCGCTACCACCACTGGCAGGCGGAGCACGACAACCCGGCCGAATCCTTCGCGTTCGCCCGCAAGTCGAGCGAGCACCTGCATTCGCTGCGGGAGCGTTGCGGCGACTGACCGCGTACGACGGGTGAAGCCCCTGGCCTTGTGGCCAGGGGCTTCACCTTGATGCGGGCCGGGCGAGCGCGCTCAGAACTCAGCCGATCTCAGTTCAGGACTCAACCGACCTCAGTGAAGCTCTTCCAGTTCGAGCACTGATTCGGATTCTCGTCGCCGGAGCCGTCCACTGTGCAGATCCTCATCCGGTGCGCGAAGGCGCTCAGCACATCGACGTCGTTGATCACGGTGTAGGAGTTCGCGCCGCCACCGTTGTACTTGGTGGCGAAGAAGTGCCAGCGCTCGGCGTAGAACCGTTCCACGTAAGCGCGCACGCCGTGGCCGTCCGCGCGCATGTCCCAGACGTGGAAGTCGTCTCCATCGTCGATGAAGTTCAGGATCGCGAGATTACTTCCGCTCGAATTGCGCAGCGCTACCGAGTAGTCATCCGCATAGGCGGAATTGACGCCCGCGAAGGTGATGATCGCGACCCCCAGTGCAATAACCGCTTGTCTTCGTGCTCTCAAGAAGTGCCTCCAGATGACGGGGAGTTCCGTGCGACTCACGCTATGGGGGAGTATCAATCGGCGCAACGGTTTCTGCTGTCTCTGAGCATCAATTGAGATTGCATTTTCGATGCACATCCAGGATGGCGACGGACAGGGCCCGCCCCCGAAGAAGCGGGCGGGCCCTGACAAGCGGGGGAGAGGGATCGGATCTACTCGGCCTCCCGGCTGATCGGCTGGGGGTTGGGCCTGATGTGACGCCCCCTGTAGTCGCGTCCGGGCGCCTTGAGGAACAGCGCAATGAAGAACGCTGCGAAGGAAAGGGCGCCGGCCAGCGTGAAGGCGCCATTGAGCCCCCAGGCCGTCACTGCGACGGAGCCCATTCCGGCGCCCAGGCCGGAAACGAGCTTGGAGCTGTACACCATGCCGTAGTTCGAGGCGTTGTTGTTCTCGCCGAAATAGTCCGCGGTCATGGCCGCGAACATGGGGAAGATGGCGCCGCCACCGAATCCGGAGATGGCGGAGAAGAGCAGGAACAGTGGCAGGCTCTTGATGTCTGCGGACCAGATGATGCCGAACTGCGAGGCGCCCAGGACGATACAGACGAAGAGCAGGCATTCCTTACGGCCGTATCGGTCCGAAAGCCAGCCGATGACACCGCGTCCAGTGCCGTTGACGATGGCCTTGAGGGACATGGCTGTGGCCACGATCCCAGCCGCGAATCCGGCGGCCTTGCCGATGTCGATCTGGAACGAGATACCGAAGATGTTGACGCCCGAGGTGAAGGCGAGACAGACCCACATCACCGCGACACGGCCGGTCTTCCATGCCTCCTTGGGCGACATCTGCTTGATCGCCGGCGGGTTCTTCTGCAGGGAGCGGGCCGCACGCGGGTCCTGCGGCGGGTTGAGTGGGTCGATCTCCGCCGGCCACCAGTTCTTCGGCGGGTCCTTGAAGAAGAAGCCGGCGTACGCCACGGCTCCGGCGAGGAAGAGCCCCGCCGTGACCAGCACCCACTGGTAGTTGGTCACGTCCATGTAGCCGTGGAAGAGGAAGACGAACGGCACCGAACCGTAGGCGAACCCGCCGTTCACGAATCCGGTCTTGCCACCCTTGCGCTCCGGATACCACTTGCCGACCATGTTGACGCAGGTCGCGTACACCATGCCCGCGCCCATACCGCTGAACATGCCGAAGCCGATGACGGCCAGCATGACGTGCGGTGCGAAGGCCAGCGACAGGTAGCCGATGAAGGTACCGGCGGCGCCGAGCATCATCGCCCAGCGAGCAGGCAGCTTTCCGGACTCACGGAGCTTTCCCGCCGGGAAGGCGACCGCGGCCTGGAAGAAGACCCAGACGGTCAGCATCCAATAGATGCTGGTGCTGGACCATGCGTGCGCCTCGTGCAGTGTGTCCTCGGCGGACGCGAACGCGTACTCGGCCGACGAAATCCCCATCATGCCGATCCACGGCAGGATGACCATCCACTTGCGCTTACGCCCCATGATGTCGATGTCGGTCTCGCCGACCCGATACACACGGCCGTTCTTGTCGGTCAGCTCCTGATATGGAGCCGACGTAGGCAGATCAGTTGTAGTCATTGAGCTTCAGCACCCCTAGCGTCGAAGAAGCCTGGCCAGCGCCCCCTGTCCAACTTCCTTCCGGTGCCGGGGCCTGCGGCGAGCGGTTGCCGCAGGCCCCGTGGTGAGCTCGGTCAGCTCATCGACCGCCCCCCAACAGCCCCGCCGCGCGCGCCCAGCGGTACTTCGCGCCGAGCACCGCGACCGGCTTCTCCGTGGTGTAGGGGTAGGCGACGACGCCGTGCTCGAAGAGGTACTGGCAGGCCTCTTCGACCTCGACATCGCCCGCGAGCGACGCGACCACCGGCTTCTCGATGCCGCGTTCCTTGAACTCGGCCACCACCCTCGCGGTGAGCTCGGCGAAGACCATCGGGGGAGTGACGATCGTGTGCCAGTAGCCGAGCACCAGGGAGTGGATCCGCGGGTCCTCGAGTCCGAGACGGATGGTCGCCTCGTACGTCGAAGGGGGTTCGCCGCCGGTGATGTCCACGGGGTTGCCCGCGGCGCCGAACGGCGGGATGAACTTCCGGAAGGCCGCGTCCAGATCCTCCGGAATCTCCATCAGCTGGAGGCCGTTGTCCATCACCGCGTCGGACAGGAGCACACCGCTGCCGCCGGCGCCGGTGATGATCACGATGTTGTGGCCCTTGGGTGTGGGCAGGATCGGCAGCGCACGCGCGTACTCGAGCATGTCGTTGAGACCCGGAGCCCGGATCACACCGGCCTGCTTGAGGATGTCGTCGTACACCGCGTCGTCGCCGGCGAGGGCGCCGGTGTGCGAACCGGCCGCCTTGGCGCCGGCCGCCGTGCGGCCCGCCTTGAGGACCACGACCGGCTTCTTCGGCACGGTCGCCCGCGCGGCCTCCACGAAGGCCCGGCCGTCCTTGAGGTCCTCCAAGTGCATCGCGATGCAGTCGGTGTTGGGGTCCTCGCCGAACCAGGTGAGCAGGTCGTCCTCGTCGAGGTCCGACTTGTTGCCGAGGCCGACGATCGCCGAGACACCCGTCTTGGTCGTCCGCGCGAAGCCCAGGATCGCCATCCCGATACCGCCGGACTGGCTGGTCAGGGCCACGCCGCCCTTGACGTCGTACGGCGTGCAGAACGTGGCGCACAAGTCGTGCCACGTCGAGTAGTAGCCGTAGATGTTGGGTCCGAGGAGTCGTACGCCATGACGCTCGGCGATCTCCACGATCTCGTCCTGGAGGGCGTGCTCGCCGGTCTCGGCGAAGCCGGAGGGGATGAGGACGGCGTTCGGTATCCCCTTGCGACCCACCTCCTCGAGAGCCGAAGCCACGAACTTGGCGGGGATCGCGAAGACCGCCACATCCACCTCACCCGGAACGTCCGTGACACTCTTGTAGGCCTTGCGGCCCAAGATGTCATCGGCCTTGGGGTTCACCGGATGGATCTCTCCGCCGAAGCCGCCGTCGATGAGGTTGCGCATGACCGAATTGCCGATCTTGCCCTGCTCGTTGGAGGCACCGATCACCGCGACCGAGCTCGGCTGCATCAGCCGCTTCATCGAGCGCAGGATCTCCTCGCGGCTGTACTTGCGGCGCTCCTTGGGTACCTCGTCCGTGAGGATCACACGGATGTCCGCGGCCATCGCGCCCTCGGGCGTGGCGATCACCGGGTTGAGGTCGACCTCCGCGATGTCAGGGAAGTCCGTGACCAGTTCGGAGACCCGGCGGATCTGCTCGGCCACCGCCCAGCGGTCCACCGGCTGGGCGCCGCGGACGCCGCGCAGGATCTCCGCCGCCTTGATGGAGTCGAGCATCGACTGCGCCTCGTCGGCGCTGACCGGCGCGAGCCGGAAGGTGACGTCCTTGAGGACCTCCACCAGGACACCGCCGAGCCCGAAGGCCACGACCTTGCCGAAGGTCGGATCGGTGACGGCACCGACGATGACCTCCTGGCCGGGCGGCAGCATCTGCTGCACCTGGATGCCGTCGATCTTCGCCTCGGAGTTGTACGCCTTGGCGCTCTCGATGATCTTGTGGAACGCGGCCCGCACTTCTGCGGCCCCCTCGACGCCCACGATCACACCGCCGGCGTCGGTCTTGTGCAGGATGTCGGGGGAGACGATCTTCAGGACCACCGGTCCGTCGAAGCGCGCCGCCGCGGCGACCGCCTCGTCAACATCACGGGCCAGCTCCTCGCCGGGTACAGCGATGCCGTACGCATCGGCGATCACCTTGCCCTCCGGCGCGGTGAGTGTGCTGCGCCCCTCGGCGCGTACGGCATCGAGCAGGGCTCGCACCGTCAGCGCACGGTCTTCGGCCATCACGTCAGATCACTCCGTTCGACTTGAGCAGGCGCAGCTCCTCGTCGCCGAGGCCGAGCTCGCCGACGTAGACCTCTTCGTTGTGCTCGCCGAGCAGCGGTGAACTGGTCACCTCGACGGGGGAGTCGGAGAGCTTGAGCGGACTGCCCACGGTGGTGAACTCGCCGCGCTCGGGATGCGGGACGGTGACGACCATCTCGTTGGCGACCAGGGAGTCGTCCTCGATGATCTCCCGGGTGGACAGGATCGGCCCGCACGGGATGTTGTGGGCGTTGAGCCTCTCCAGCACCTCCCACTTGGGAAGCGTCGAGGACCACTCCTCGATCAGCTGGAACATCTTGTTGAGCTTGGGCAGCCGGGCCTCGGGGGTGGCCCACTCGGGGTCCTCGGCCAGCTCGGGCCGGCCGATGAGCTCGCTCATCGGCTTCCAGCCGACCGGCTGCACGATCACGTAGACGTAGTCGTTCGGGCCGCCCGGCGCGCACCTGACCGCCCAGCCCGGCTGCCCGCCGCCGGAGGCGTTCCCGGACCGGGGAACCTCCGTGCCGAAGTCCTCGTTGGGATATTCACGGAGAGGGCCATGGGCCAGGCGCTGCTGGTCGCGCAACTTCACCCGGCAGAGGTTGAGCACAGCGTGCTGCATGGCCACGTTGACCCGCTGGCCGCGCCCGGTCTGCTCGCGCTGGTACAGCGCCGCGAGAATGCCGGCCACGGCGTGGACACCCGTGCCCGAGTCCCCGATCTGGGCCCCCGTCGCCAGCGGCGGCCCGTCCTCGAAACCGGTGGTCGACATCGACCCGCCCATGGCCTGCGCGACGACCTCGTACGCCTTGAAGTTGGTGTACGGGCCGTCGCCGAACCCCTTGATGGAGGCATAGACGATCCGCGGATTGATCTCCTGGATGCGGTCCCAGGTGAAGCCCATGCGGTCGACCGCGCCCGGTCCGAAGTTCTCGACCATGACGTCGGAGCGCCGGATCAGCTCGGTGAGGATCTCCTTGCCGCGCTCGGTCTTGGTGTTGAGGGTGATGCTCCGCTTGTTGCAGTTGAGCATCGTGAAGTAGAGCGAGTCGACGTCCGGGAGGTCGCGCAGCTGCTTGCGCGTGATGTCACCGGTCGGCGCCTCCAGCTTGACGACGTCGGCGCCGAGCCAGGCCAGCAGCTGGGTCGCGGAGGGCCCGGACTGCACATGGGTCATGTCCAGGACGCGGATGCCTTGGAGTGCCTTGGTGGACGTAGCGGTCATCGGGGCACCTCACTTGTACATGGTCTGGTTCATGGTTCCGGGGGCGTACGCGTCCGGGTCGACCCAGACGTTGATCAGTGACGGCTTGCCGGACTCACGGGCACGCCGGAGCGCGGGGCCGATGTCGGCGGGGTCGCGGACCTCCTCGCCGTAACCGCCCAGCATCTGGGCGAACTTGTCGTAGTGGACGTCGCCGAGGGTGTTGCCGACGCGCTCGCGCTCCTCGCCGTACTTGGCCTTCTGGCCGTAACGGATCTGGTTCATGGAGGAGTTGTTGCCGACGATGCCGACGAAGGGGAGGTCGTAGCGGACGAGGGTCTCGAAGTCCCAGCCGGTGAGGGAGAAGGCGCCGTCGCCGAAGAGGGCCACCACCTCCTTGTCGGGCCGTGCCTGCTTGGCCGCGAGGACGAAGGGAACGCCGACGCCGAGCGTGCCGAGCGGTCCCGGGTCCATCCAGTGGCCGGGCGACTTGGGCTGCACGACCTGACCGGAGAAGGTGACGATGTCGCCGCCGTCGCCGATGTAGATGGAGTCCTCGGTGAGGAACTCGTTGATCTCGCTGACGAGGCGGTAGGGGTGGATCGGTGAGGCGTCCGACTTCAGGCTGGGCAGCCGCTTCTCGATGGCGGTCTGCTCGGCCGCGCGCAGCTCGTCGAGCCACTCCTTGCGCCGGGACGCCCCGCCGTTGACGCGTCCCGAGGCCGCCTCCGTCACCGACTTCAGGACCAGCCCGGCGTCGCCGACGATCCCGAGGTCGATGTCGCGGTTCTTGCCGACGGTCCGGTAGTCGAGGTCGATCTGCACGACGGTCGCGTCCGGGGAGAGCCGCTTGCCGTAGCCCATGCGGAAGTCGAAGGGCGTGCCGACGATGACGATGACGTCGGCGTTGGAGAAGGCGTACCGGCGCGACAGCTGGAAGTGGTGGGGGTCGCCGGGCGGGAGTGTGCCGCGGCCGGCGCCGTTCATGTAGGCGGGGATGTTGAGGGTGCGTACGAGGTCGATGGCCGACTCGGTGCCGCGGGTCGTCCAGACCTGGCTGCCGAGCAGGATGGCCGGCTTCTCGGCGTGCACCAGCAGGTCGGCGAGCTTCTCGATGGCCTCGGGGTCGCCGGCCGAGCGGGTGGAGGCGCGGTAGGCACCGGGCTCGGGCACGCGCGCCTTGGCCACCGGGACCTTGGCGTCGAGCACGTCCCGCGGGATCTCCAGGAAGGAGGGCCCGGGCGCTCCGTGGTAGCACTCGCGGAACGCCATCGACACCATGTCCGCCGCTCGCGCCGTGTCCGGCACGGCCGCCGCGAACTTGGTGATCGGCGTCATCATGTCGACGTGCGGCAGGTCCTGGAGGGAGCCCATCTTGTGCTGGGTGAGGGCGCCCTGGCCGCCGATGAGGAGCATCGGGGACTCCGCGCGGAAGGCGTTGGCGACACCGGTGACGGCGTCGGTCGTACCGGGGCCCGCGGTGACCACCGCGCAGCCCGGCTTGCCGGTGATGCGTGCGTAGCCGTCGGCGGCGTGCGCGGCTACCTGCTCGTGCCGGACGTCGACGACTTCTATGCCCTCATCGACGCAGCCGTCGTAGATGTCGATGATGTGGCCGCCGCACAGGGTGTAGATGCGATCGACCCCCTCTGCCTTGAGCGCCTTGGCAACGAGATGACCACCGGAAATGACGTCCTGGGTGTCGTCGGGCATGGCGAAGTCCTGTCCCTTCGTAGGGGGTTGGAACGCTCTCGAGTACATTGCATACAGTCGACGAATACTGTATGAACCTTGTTATCCCGCATCCGGTGGGTGGTGTCCAGGGGGCGTGCGGCACTTTTGAGTCAGGAGCCGGAATGGACCTGTACGAACACCAGGCAAGGGAACTCTTCGAGGAACACGGCATCTTGGTGCCGCGGGCCGAGGTCACCGACTCGCCCAAGCAGGCACGCGAGATCGCCCGCAGGCTGGGCGGTCGTGTCGTGGTGAAAGCCCAGGTGAAGACCGGCGGACGGGGCAAGGCGGGCGGGGTCAAGCTCGCCGCCGACCCGGCCGCCGCCGAGATCACGGCCCGCCAGATCCTCGGCATGGACATCAAGGGGCACACGGTCGGCACGGTGATGCTGGCCCAACCGGTGGACATCGAGAGCGAGTTCTACGTCTCCTACGTCCTCGACCGGGCGGCCGGGCGCTTCCTGGCGATCGCCTCGGCGGAGGGCGGCATGGAGATCGAGGAGGTCGCCGCCAAGCGCCCGGAAGCCGTCGCCCGCGTCCACATCGACCCGGCCGAAGGCGTCACCTCGGCGAAGGCGGCCGAGATCGCCGAGACCGCGGGCCTGCCGCCGCAGACCGTCGACGTCCTCGTCCGGCTGTGGGAGGTCCTCGTCCGCGAGGACGCCGTCCTGGTCGAGGTGAATCCGCTCGTCCGCACCGAACAAGGCCGGATCCTGGCCCTCGACGGCAAGGTCACCCTCGACGACAACGCCCGTTTCCGGCAGGCCCGCTGGGGAACGCAGGGCGTGGCCCACGACGACCCGCTGGAGGCTGCGGCCGTCGCGAAGGGCCTCAACTACGTCAAGCTCGACGGCGAGGTCGGCATCATCGGCAACGGCGCGGGGCTGGTCATGTCGACCCTGGACGTCGTCGCCGGCTGCGGTGCCCGCCCCGCCAACTTCCTCGACATCGGCGGTGGCGCCTCGGCCCAGATCATGGCCGACGGACTGTCGGTCATCCTCTCCGACCCCGCCGTGAAGTCCGTCTTCGTCAACGTCTTCGGAGGGATCACCGCCTGCGACGCGGTCGCCGACGGCATCGTGCGGGCCCTGGACACCGTCCGGTTGACCAAGCCGCTCGTCGTACGCCTCGACGGCAACAACGCCGCCCGCGGCCGGGCCGTCCTCGACGAGCACGCCCACCCACTGGTCCAGCAGGTCACCACCATGGACGGCGCCGCCCGCCGCGCCGCCCAACTCGCCACCACAGCCTGAGGAGACGGGACATGGCGATCTATCTCACCAAGGAGAGCAAGGTCCTCGTCCAGGGCATGACCGGCGGCGAGGGCATGAAGCACACCCGGCGCATGCTCGCGGCCGGCACGAACGTCGTCGGCGGCGTCAACCCGCGCAAGGCGGGACAGACGGTCGACTTCGACGTCCCCCAGGGCCTTGAGGGCCTGGGAGGTACCCCCATGACCGTCCCCGTCTTCGGATCGGTGCGCGAGGGCATCGAGGCGACCGGCGCCGACGTCACCGTCGTGTTCGTGCCGCCGGCCTTCGCCAAGGCCGCCGTCCTGGAGGCCACCGACGCCGGAATCGGCCTCGCCGTCGTCATCACCGAGGGCATCCCCGTCCACGACTCCGTCGCCTTCACCACCCACGCGCGGGCCAAGGGCACCCGCGTCGTCGGCCCCAACTGCCCGGGCCTGATCACCCCCGGCCAGTCCAACGCGGGCATCATCCCCGACGACATCACCCGGCCCGGCCGCATCGGCCTGGTGTCCAAGTCGGGCACGCTCACCTACCAACTCATGTACGAACTCCGGGACATCGGCTTCTCGACCTGCGTCGGAATCGGCGGCGACCCGGTCGTCGGCACCAGCCACATCGACTGCCTGGCCGCCTTCCAGGACGACCCCGACACCGAACTCGTCGTCCTCATCGGGGAGATCGGCGGCGACGCGGAGGAACGCGCGGCCGCCTACATCAAGGAACACGTCACCAAGCCGGTCGTCGGCTACATCGCCGGATTCACCGCGCCCGAGGGCAAGACCATGGGACACGCCGGCGCCATCGTGTCCGGCTCATCGGGAACCGCGCGGGCGAAGCGTGAGGCGCTGGAGGCGGCCGGGGTGAGCGTGGGCAGCACCCCGACCGAGACGGCGAAACTCGTGCTCGCGCGTCTCGATGACCAGCGGCAGGCCACCCCATAGTCGAGGTGAGCCACGCACCCCGCCCCCGACTGTGCACCGAGAGCGGAGCAACCCGATGGCAACAACCACCCTCACCCCGACCACCCGGACCCTCACCCTCAAACCCGGCACCTCCTGGACCGACGCCTGGCAGCGCTGCCTCGCCGTGGCCCCCGAGGCCTTCCGCGACGACCGCGTCCTGAACCTCTGGGGCTCGGCCTGGCAGGCCGACGGCCGGGCCCTGCCCGCCGCCAGTCCCGTCGACGGCAGCCCGATCGCCGGCCCGCCGCGCCTGGACGCCGCCACCGCCCACCGGGCGGTACGCGCCTCCCTCGACCAGCACCGAGCCTGGCGGCACGTCCCCCTCGACGAGCGGCGCGCCCGCGTCGCGGCCACCCTCGACGCCCTCACCCAGCACCGCGAACTGCTCGCGCTGCTGCTCGTCTGGGAGATCGGCAAGCCCTGGCGGCTCGCCCAGGCGGACGTCGACCGCGCCATCGACGGAGTGCGCTGGTACGTCGACGGCATCGAACCCATGATCGCGGGCCGCGTCCCGCTCGACGGCCCGGTGTCCAACATCGCGAGCTGGAACTACCCGATGAGTGTGCTCGTTCACGCAGTGTTGGTACAGGCACTGGCAGGCAACGCGGTCATCGCCAAGACCCCGACCGACGGCGGTGTCGCCTGTCTGACCCTGGCCTCGGCGCTCGCCGCCCGCGAGGGAATTCCCGTCACCCTCGTCAGCGGCAGCGGGGGCGAGCTGTCCGAGGCGCTGGTGCGGGCGCCGGAGATCGGCTGCGTCTCCTTCGTCGGCGGCCGCGACACCGGCGCCGCGGTGGCCACGGCCGTCGCCGACCTCGGCAAACGACATGTACTGGAACAGGAGGGACTCAACACCTGGGGCATCTGGAACCACACCGACTGGGACGCGCTCACCGCGGTCATCCCCAAGCTCTTCGACTACGGCAAGCAGCGCTGCACGGCGTATCCGCGCTTCGTCGTCCAGCGCCACCTGTTCGACGAGTTCCTGGCGGCGTACCTCCCGGCGGTGCGCACGCTCAGGGTCGGACACCCGCTCGCCGTGGAGCGGCCCGACGATCCGCTGCCCGCGCTGGACTTCGGTCCGTTGATCAACGCGGCCAAGGCCAAGGAGCTGCGCGACCAGGTCGCCGAGGCCGTCGACCGCGGCGCCGTCCCGCTGCACCGCGGCGACCCGGCCGACGCGAGGTTCCTGCCCGGCCAGGACACCTCGGCGTACGTCCTTCCGGTCACGCTCCTGGGCCCGCCGCCGTCCTCGCCGCTGCACCACGCGGAGCCGTTCGGCCCGGTGGACACCATCGTCCTGGTCGACACGGAAGCGGAACTGCTGGCCGCGATGAACGCGTCCAACGGGGCTCTGGTGGCCACCCTGTCCACGGACGACCGGGCCACCTTCGACCGGCTGGCCCCGCAGATCCGCGCCTTCAAGGTGGGCCACGGCACACCGCGCTCGCGGGGCGATCGCGACGAGCTGTTCGGCGGGTTCGGCGCGTCCTGGCGGGGTGCCTTCGTCGGCGGCGAACTGCTCGTGCGCGCGGCGACCCGGGGCCCGGCGGGGGAGCGGCTGCCCGGGAACTTCCCGGACTACCACCTCATGCCGTGACCCGATCCGGCCGGCGCCCCTTTTCCGGGGGCGCCGGCCGGTGGGACACGGCTGGAGGTAACCGTCCGATCGCTCCCGGTGAAGCCGCGACGTCACCCGCACAGCCACTGCCGGACAGCCGTCCGCCCGACGGAAACGCAGGTGAAAGGCACCCCGAAAGCTTGGTATTGTTGTCCACGTCGCCGCCGGGAACCTTCCTGGCAAGGCGGCGGACACCTCGTCCGGGTGGCGGAATGGCAGACGCGCTAGCTTGAGGTGCTAGTGCCCTTTATCGGGCGTGGGGGTTCAAGTCCCCCCTCGGACACTCGCAAAGCACACACGGTAGGTGCTGGCCATACGGCCAGCACCTTTCCTGTTTACGGCCGGTTGGTGAGATAGCCGCCCATGGACGTGAAGTACTCGGTGGCGGGCATCTCGCGGCCGTCCTCGGTCCGTACCCGGGTGATGGCCAGGCCGTGGTTGCGGCCGGTGCGGGCGTCGGCGCCGGCGACGATCACCACGCCGTCGCCCTCGCGGTAGAAGATGCGGCCGGGCGTGCCGCCGTACCGGCCCTGGGAGACCACCGCGGCGAGGACCTCAAGACGCCTGCCCTTGTGGAAGGTGAAGGCGCTCGGGTACGGCTCGGACTGGGCGCGGACCAGGCGGTCCAGGTCCTCCGCGGGCCACGTCCAGTCGATGCGGATGTCCTCCGTGGCGCGCTTGTGGAAGAAGCTCGCCTGGGACCGGTCCTGCCGGATGAAGTCCGTGTGTCCGGAGGCGATGAGGTCCAGCGCGCCGATGGTGACCGGGGCGATCAGGTCGACGGTCTTGTGGAAGAGGTCGGTGGTGGTGTCCCTCGGTCCGACCGGCACCGCCTCCTGCCGCACGATGTCGCCGGCGTCGAGTTCGTCGTTCATCATGTGCGCGGTCACGCCGACTTCGGGCTCCCCGTTGATCAGGGCCCAGATCAGCGGGGAGAAGCCGGCGTACTTCGGCAGCAGCGAGTCGTGCACGTTCAGCGTGCCGTGCCGCGGGAGGTCGAAGATGCGCGGGGGGATCCAGGTCCGCCAGTTGTTGGCCACGATGATGTCCGGGTCGGCCTCCTTGAGGCGCGCGAACAGCTCTTCGTCGTCAGGGCGGTTGCGGATCAGCACCGGGACGCCGTGTTCCTCGGCGAGGTCGGCGACGGAGTCGCTCCAGATCTTCTCGTAGGCGTGCTCGCTCTTGGGGTGCGTCACCACCAGCACCACCTCGTGGTCGGAGTCGAGAAGAGCTTGGAGGGTGCGGTGCCCCCAGGTCTGGTAACCGAACATGGCGACCCGCATCGGGGTTCCTCCTCAGGCAGGGGGCAGAACGATGAAAGTAAAGCAAGGCTTACCTAAGGGTGCAATGGGCCCTACTGGGGCGGCTGTTGGCGGGGCGGTGCGATCCCGAGTGTCCGTTTTACCCTATCGACACTTTCACAGGTTCAGCTTAGCCTTACCTAAGTTTTGGGCCGCTGCTTCGTCGGTGTGCCCATTTCCGCAGCTTCCCGATGCTTGACAACGGCCGCCCCACCGGGCGGTTGCACCTGCACGATGGGAGTCACATGGCACAGGTTCTTCCTGGTGGCGCATCACCGGTCCACGACGTCATCGGTATCGGCTTCGGGCCGTCCAATGTCGCCATGGCGATCGCACTCAGCGAGCACAACGCACGTGTCGGAAGGCAGGAGTCGGTCACCGCTCACTTCTTCGAGCAGCAGCCGCGCTTCGGCTGGCACCGCGGCATGCTCATCGACGACGCCACCATGCAGGTCTCCTTCCTCAAGGACCTGGTCACGCTCCGGGACCCCACCAGCGAGTTCAGCTTCCTGTGCTACCTCAAGAGCAAGGGGCGGCTGATCGACTTCCTGAACCACAAGACGCTCTTCCCGCTGCGGGTGGAGTTCCACGACTACTTCGAGTGGGCCGCGGCCAAGGTCGACGACATGGTCTCCTACGGCCACGAGGTCGTCGGCGTCACACCCGTCGTCCGCGAAGGAGTCGTGGACCACCTTGAGCTGACCGTCCGCTCGGGGGAGGGGCTCGTGGTCCACCGGGCCCGCAACCTCGTGATCGGCACGGGACTGCGTCCCCTCATGCCCGACGGGGTGGAACGCGGCGAGCGCATCTGGCACAACTCCGAACTGCTGGCGAAGGTCGAGGAGTTGGCGGGCGGCTCGCCCTCCCGGTTCGTCGTCGTGGGCGCGGGGCAGAGCGCGGCCGAGAACGTCGCCTACCTGCACCGGCGCTTCCCCGAGGCCGAGATCTGTGCCGTCTTCTCCCGCTACGGCTACAGCCCCGCCGACGACAGCAGCTTCGCCAACCGGATCTTCGACCCCTCGGCGGTGGACGAGTACTTCACCGCGCCCGACGAGGTCAAACGCCGTCTGATGGACTACCACGGCAACACCAACTACTCCGTGGTGGACATCGACCTGATCGACGACCTGTACCGGCAGATGTACCAGGAGAAGGTCCTCGGCACCGAGCGGCTGCGCTTCCTCAACGTGTCCCGGCTCACCGGCGTCGAGGAGCGGCCGGACAAGGTACGCGCCACCGTGAAATCCCTCGTCACCGGGGAGGAGACCCCGCTGGACGCCGATGTCGTGGTGTTCGCCACCGGCTACAGCCCGGCCGATCCGCTCGGGCTCCTCGGCGAGGTCGCGGACCGCTGCCGCCGCGACGACGAGGGCCGCGTACGCGTCGAACGCGACTACCGCGTCGCGACGGAGCCCGAACTGCGCTGCGGCATCTACCTCCAGGGCGGCACCGAGCACACGCACGGCATCACCTCGTCCCTGCTGTCCAACACCGCGATCAGGGTCGGTGAGATCCTCGACTCGATCCTCGACCGGGACCGCAAACCCGCCTCCGACGAAGCGCGGCCGGTCGCCGACGAGATCGGCAGCACGGCACGCTGAGCACGCCGCCGCACCCGCGGCACTGCACACCCGGGGAGCCGCCGACCGGAGCACGGTCGGCGGCCACTCCGGTCGATCAAAGGGATAACGTACGTCGCCATGGGCACGACTACTGTGGAACGCCCCGCGCCCGGGGGGACAAAAGGGGCCCGTCGGCGGCGGGTTGTGGGCTTGGCCACGCTGGTCGTGATCCTCGTGGTCACGGGGGCGGTGTCCCTGGCCGTCGGTGCGCGCGCGTTGAGTCCCGCCGAGGTCTGGCACGGGCTGTTCGCGGAGCCGGACCCCGACCGTCGGCTCACCGAGATCAGACTCATCGTGGAGACCGTGCGGGTGCCCCGGACGGTCCTCGCGATCGTGTCGGGCATCGCCCTGGGGGTCGGCGGAGCGCTGATCCAGGGATACACGCGCAACCCGATCGCCGACACGGGTCTGCTGGGGGTGAACACCGGCGCCTCGTTCGCCGTGGTGACGGTGATCGCCGTGTTCGGGTTCTCCAACCCGTTCCAGTACGTCTGGTTCGCCTTCCTGGGAGCGGCCGTCGCCGGCGTCGTCGTCTTCGGGCTGGCGAGCATCGGCCGGGGCGCCGGCAACCCCTTGACGCTCGCGCTGGCCGGGCAGGGGATCACGGTGTTCCTCGCGGCGATGACCACCGCGGTCGCGCTGTCGGACCAGGCGTCGCTGAACGCGCTGCGGTTCTGGAGGGCGGGCTCCGTGGCCGGGGTCGGATTCGACGTCATCTGGCCGGTGACCGCGTTCATCGCCGCCGGGCTGGTGGCGGCGCTGACCACCTTGCCCGCCATCAACCTGCTCAACCTCGGCGACGACGTGGCGCGAGGACTGGGAGTGAACATCGCGCTGAGCCGGATCGTCGGCATCGTCGCCATCACCCTGCTCGCGGGCGCGGCCACGGCGGCGTGCGGGCCCATCGCGTTCCTCGGGCTCATGGTGGCCCATGTGGCGCGGTATCTGACCGGCCCCGACTACCGCTGGCTGGTGCCCTACGCCGGTCTGCTCGGCGCCATCGTCCTGCTGGTCTGCGACATCGTGGGCCGCCTGGTGGTACGGCCGGGCGAGTTGGACGCGGGTGTCGTCGTCGCCCTGCTCGGGGCCCCGTTCTTCGCGGGTCTGGTGTGGCGCGGAAAGTTCAAGAGCGCGTGAACAGGACAGACGTGGAGCCGGACGGGGCAGGCGTGGAGCCGAACAAGGCGGGCGTGGAGCCGAACGAGGCGGGCTTGAAGCCGAACGGAACAGATGTGAAGCCGTCGGTGGCGCCCGGCGTGCGGCTCGGCCACGTGTCGTTCGTATGGCGGCCCTGGCTCGTCGGCGTCACGCTGCTGCTGGCGGCGGCGACCTTCCTGGTCTTCTGTGTGTCCATCGGCGTCGGGGACTTCCCCATCGGCCTGCCCCAGGTGATCGCCACTATCTTCGGCCGGGGCGAGCAGGTCGACGAGTTCGTGATCATGGATCTGCGGATGCCGCGGGCCATGGCCGGGCTCCTGGTGGGGGTCGCGCTCGGGGTGTCCGGGGCGATCACGCAGTCCATCGCCCGCAATCCGCTGGCCAGTCCGGACATTCTGGGGATCACCTGGGGTGCGAGCGCGGTCGCGGTGTTCCTGGTGACGGTGTCGGGCGGCACCGCGGCGGCGATCGTCAGTTCCGTGGGCCTCTCGGCGGCGGCGCTCGCGGGCGGTCTCGGCACCGGGCTGCTGGTGTACTTCCTGGCGTGGCGGCGCGGGATCGACGGGTTCCGGCTCATCCTGATCGGCATCTCGGTGAGCGCCGTGATGGAGGCCATCACGAACTGGCTGCTGGTCAAGGCCGACATCAGGGATGTGGCCCGGGCCCAGGTGTGGCTGGTCGGTTCGCTCGACGACCGGTCGTGGGACGGGATCCGGGTGGCTCTGTGGTGCACCCTCGGCCTCCTGGTCGTCGTGGCGTGTGTCGCGTTCCAGTTCAAGCCGATGCACCTCGGTGACGAGGTCGCCGCGGGCCTGGGCGTGCGGTACTCGAGAGTGCGGGCGGTCCTGCTGCTGTGCGCGGTGCTGCTGGCCGCCGCGGCGGTGGGCGCCGCCGGCCCGGTCCCGTTCGTCGCCCTGGTGGCGCCGCAGGTGGCGATGCGGTTGGCGAGGTTCCCGACCCCGCCCATGGTGGCCTCCGGGCTGGTGGGCGCGCTGCTGCTGATCGGCTCGGACCTGCTCGCGCGGGCGGCGCTGCCGGTCTCGCTCCCGGTCGGTGTGGTCACCGCCGCGATCGGCGGCCCCTTCCTCGTCTATCTGCTGGTGCGGGCGAACCTCAAGTAGACGAACCCCGGTCGGATGATGCGAAACTTAGGCAAGGCTAAACACGAGGGGGCCTGGTGGTCGGTCAGTCCATCACCGAGATCGAGTCCGGAGTCGACGCCGTCTCACGGCTGGCGGCCCGGAGTGTCACGGTCGGGTACGGCGCCCGGACCGTCATCGACGACCTGGACGTGGCGATTCCGCCCGGGGTGATCACCACGATCATCGGCCCCAACGGCTGTGGGAAATCGACCCTGTTGCGGACGCTGTCGCGGCTGCTCAAGCCGGCCAGGGGGACGGTCGTACTGGACGGCGACGACATCGGCAGGCTCCGGACCAGGGACGTGGCCAAGAAGCTCGGCCTGCTGCCGCAGGCGCCGGTCGCGCCGGAGGGGCTGACGGTGTCCGACCTGGTGGCCAGGGGCCGCCACCCGCACCAGAGCTGGCTGCGGCAGTGGTCGTCGGACGACGCCGCCGTGGTGGAGCGGGCGTTGGCCATGACCGGGGTGTCCGATCTGGCGGACCGCCCGGTCGACTCGCTCTCCGGTGGACAGCGGCAGCGCGTGTGGATCTCGATGACCCTGGCCCAGGGCACCGATCTGCTGCTGCTGGACGAGCCGACCACCTACCTGGACCTGGCCCACGCGATCGACGTGCTCGACCTGGTCGACGACCTGCACGAGTCGGGCTGCACCGTCGTGATGGTGCTGCACGACCTCAATCTGGCCACGCGCTACAGCGACAACCTCGTCGTGATGAGGGACGGGGCGATCCTCGCCCAGGGGCATCCGCGGGACGTCATCACCGCCGACCTGCTGCACGAGGCGTTCGGGCTGCGCGCCAAGGTGATCGACGACCCGGTGGGCGACCGTCCGCTCATCGTGCCGATCGGCCGCACCCACGTCCAGGTTCCCTAGCTCAAGTCCTCAGCGAACCAAGGTGTTTCAGCACTTAGGCTAGGCTAACCTGATTTCTGTGGATAAGGTTTGCCTGCCCTTAGAACGAGGCGCAGCGGACAGTGTGAAAGCAAGGGATTGCGGATGTTCCTCCATAGAACGACGCTCGTGAAGCCCTGGCGGCGGATGGCGGCGATGTTGTCCGCCGCCACCCTCGGCGTCGGCCTCCTCGCCGGATGCGGTTCCGATTCGGGGAACGCGTCGAGCGACGACACCACGGCCGCCGCCGCGGCCGGAGCCTTCCCGGTCACCGTGGAGCACGCGTTCGGATCCACCAAGGTCGACAAGGCCCCCAAGCGGGTCGTCTCCGTCGGCTACACGGACGACCAGACCATCCTGGCGTTCGGCATCAAGCCGGTCGGCATGGTCGACCAGTACCCGAACCCGGCGGGCCAGAGCCCGGACATCAACACGCAGTGGCCCTGGGTGAAGGACAAGTGGGGCGACACCAAGCCCGAGGTCATCATGAAGAACGGTGACTCCGGCCCCAACTACGAGAAGATCGCCGCCCTGCGGCCGGACCTGATCATCGCGGTGTACTCCGAGATCGACCAGGCCGCCTACGACAAGCTGTCCCGGATCGCGCCGACGGTGGGCCGTACCAAGGCCGAGAAGGAGCCGTTCAGCGCGCCGTGGCAGGACAATGCCCTCCACATCGCCAAGGCGCTCGGCAAGGCCGACGAGGGCGAGAAGATGGTGTCGGACATCCAGGGCCGGCTGGACTCGGCCAAGAAGGCGCACCCCGCGTTCGCCGGCCAGACGGCTGTCGTGCTGTCCTGGTACAAGGGCTCGGTGGCCCCGTTCACCTCCACCGACGTCCGCGGACGCCTGGTGACGGGCATCGGCTTCAAGTACCAGACCGAGATCGACAAGGTCGCGGGCGGCGACTTCTACACCACGCTCTCGCCCGAGCGCGTCGACCTGGTCGACGTCGACCGCATCTTCGTCATCAACGACAAGGCGGACACCGCGGCGCTGAAGAAGTTCAAGCTCTTCACCAACCTGGACGCCGTCAAGAACGACAAGGTGTCGTACCTGTTGGACAGCGAGGGTCCGGCCGTCGGCGCGGCGATCTCCCAGGGCACCCTGCTGTCCATGCCGTACGCGATCGACGAACTCGTCAAGTCGGCCGAGTAGGTGTGAGCACCACCGACACGCGCCCCGCCCCGGCGGCCCTGCACACGGCGACCGGACGCGAGGCGACTCGATGGGTCGCGGCGCACTGCCGCGAGATGCCGTGGCTGACGGTCGCCACCGTGCTCACCACGGTGGCCGGAGCGGCGCTCCAGGTGCTCCCGGTGCTGCTGCTCGGCCGGGTCGTCGACGGGGTGGTCGAGGGCGATTCGCGCTCGATCCTCGTCAGGATCGGGGTGTTGATGGGGGCTGCCGCGCTGCTCGGCGCGGCGGCCACCGCGGTGTCGACCTATCTGATCGGGCGACTGGGCGCGGACCTGCTCGCCCGGCTGCGGGAAGGCGCCGTCCGGGCGGTGCTGGGGATGCCGAGCGCGCGCATCGAACACGTCGGCCGGGGAGACGTGCTGTCCCGTGTCGGCGACGACGTGGCCGTGCTGTCCAAGGGCATCCGCATGGCGGTCCCCACGGTGTTCTCGGCGGGCGTGCTGGTCGCCATCGCCACCGTCGGCATGTTCGGACTGGACTGGCGGCTCGGTCTGGCGGGCGTCGGCGCGCTGCCCGCGTACGCGCTGGCCCTGCGCTGGTATCTGCCCCGGTCCGCCCCGCTCTACCGCAAGCAGCGGGTGGCCCAGGCCGACCGCGCGCAGGCGTTGATCAGCGGTCTGAACGGGATCGACACGGTCCGGGCGTACCGCCTGGAGGACGCCTTCCGGGAGAAGGTCACCCGCGAGTCGTGGCGGGTGCGCGAGCTCGGCATCGAGGTCTTCCGGTTCTTCGGCCGGTTCGTGGGCCGGGAGAACCGGGCCGAGTTCATCGGACTGGTCCTCATCATCGTGGTGGGATACGCCCTTCTGGAGGCCGATGCCGCAAGCCTCGGCGAGGTGTCGGCGGCCCCCCTGCTGTTCCACCGGCTGTTCACCCCGCTGGGCATGATCATGTTCACCTTCGACGAGGCACAGAAGTCGGGCGCCAGCCTGACCCGCCTGGTCGGGGTGCTGAAGGAGCCCGCCGAGGACCGGCTGGTGGGCGACCCGGACGTGGTGCCCGCGGACATCGCGCCCTGGCCGGTGACGGTGGAGGGGGTGACGTTCAGCTATCCCGGCACCGAGGAGCCGGTCCTTCGGGACGTCGATCTGACGATCCCGGCGGGCGGTTCGCTCGCCCTGGTGGGGGCGACGGGCGCGGGCAAGACGACCCTGGCCGCGCTGATCGCGGGCATCGGGACCCCGCAGACCGGATCGGTGCGCGTCGGGCCCACCGACCTCGCCACGGTGGACGAGGCCGGGGCGCGGGCCCTGGTGAGCATCCTGACGCAGGAGACGCACGTCTTCTCCGGCCCGCTCGCCGACGATCTGCGCCTGGCCGCACCGGAGGCGACCGACGCCGAGTTGATGACCGCGTTGCGCACGGTCGGCGCCGACACCTGGGTCGACGCGCTGCCCGAGAAGCTCGACACCCCGGTCGGCGAGGGAGGCGAGCGGCTGGACGCCACCAAGGTCGCCCAGATCGCCCTGGCCCGGCTGGTGTTGAGCCGGTCACCGGTCGTGGTGCTCGACGAGTCGACCGCGGAGGCGGGCAGCGAGGGCGCCGCCGAACTGGAGCGCGCCGTGCTCGCCGCGTGCGCCGGCCGGACCACGTTGTTCGTGGCGCACCGGCTGACCCAGGCGATGGCGGCGGAGCGGATCGCGGTGCTGGACGCGGGACGCGTCGTGGAGCAGGGGACCCACGAGGAGCTGGTGGCCCTGGGCGGCCGCTACGCCCGGCTGTGGCGGGCCTGGCGAGAAGGCAGTTGATTCACCTCACGAGTTGATTCGTCTCACGTGGTGGCACGCCCGACCGGCCGTGCCTCACTTCCATGGTGTGGAAAGGGTGCTGAGTCTTCGATGATGGAACCGAGCGCTCGTCTCGTCCTGCTCTCCGCGACCCGCCTGGCCGACGTGCGTCGGCGCACCGGCGACCGCTCCGACCGGACCATCGCCGAAGCCTGCGCCATGGCGCTGCACTACTGGGCGACGGGCCGGAGCCCCGACGGCATCGACCTCACCCCCGCCACACCGTTCGCCGACGTCCTGGCATGGGCCGACGGCGGGGGGACCGGACCCGGCAGCCGGGAGGCGGGCACGGACGGCTGGAGCATCGCCGTTCCCGAAGGCGTCGGGCAGGCCGAAGCGCAACTGGCCCTGGACGACCTGGCCGACTTCCCCGACCGGCCCCTCGGCACCCTCGCCCCGGCCGACACGGCTGCCCGTCTCCAGGCCCTGGCCGAGTGGAACGACACCCGAACCGACCGGATCCGCCCCACCATCGTGGAGATGTTCCGCGAGCAGGCGCGGACCAGGCCGGACGCCATCGCCGTGGTGGACGGGCACCGGTCGCTGACCTACCGTCAGGTGGCCGAGCTGTCCAGCCAGTTGGCCCACCATCTGCTCGACCGCGGACTGGCCGCCGAACAGGTCGTCGGCATCTCCCTGGGCCGCGGCGCCGACATGGTGATCGGGCTGCTCGGCGTGCTCCAGGCGGGCTGCGCGTTCGTCCCGCTGGACCCGCAGTGGCCCGCCGCGCGCCGGGCCGTCGTCATCGAGGACGCCGGGGTCGTCACGCAGCTCAACGCCTCGGGCGAGCACGACCCGGGTGAACCGGCAGCCGTGGCCGTCGACCTCGACGACTGGCGGTTCGGCTCCCTGCCCACCGGCGGGACCGGCGTCACCGTCCCCGGGGCCGCCCTGGCGTACGTCATCTTCACCTCCGGTTCGACCGGGCGGCCCAAGGGCGCGATGATCCGGCACGAGGCGATCAGCGAGCGCCTGCTGTGGCAGGTGGAGGAGATCCTCGGCTTCGGCCACGACGACGCCTCGCTGTTCAAGGCCCCGCTGTCCTTCGACATCTCCATCAACGAGATCTTCCTGCCGCTGGTGTCCGGCGGCCGGCTGGTGGTCCTGCGGCCCGGCGGCGAACGCGACCCGCACCACCTGCTGAGCGTCATCGCCGAGCAGCGCGTCACCTTCACGTACCTCGTGTCGTCCATGCTGGACGTCCTGCTGGAGATCGCCGGCGACTCCGACCGCCTGGACAGCCTGCGGCACGTGTGGTGCGGCGGCGAAGTGCTGACCCCGGAACTGTACGAGCGGTTCCGCACCAAGCTCGACATCCCCATGTACCACGGCTACGGCCCCGCCGAGACGACGATCGGCGTCTCCCACGTCATCTACCGGGGCGCGGCCGAACGCCTGTCGACATCGATCGGCAAGGCCAACCCCAACACCCAGCTGTACGTGCTGGACGACGAACTGCGCCCGGTACCCGTCGGGGTCGGCGGCGAGCTGTACGTCGGCGGATTCCTCCTGGGGCGCGGCTACGTCGGCGCCCCCGGTCTGACGGCGTCCCGGTTCGTCGCCAACCCCTTCGCCGACGACGGCTCCCGGCTCTACCGGACCGGTGACCTCGCCCGGTTCACGCCGGACGGCTCGCTGGACTTCCTCGGCCGCGCCGACAACCAGATCAAGATCCGCGGCATGCGGCTGGAGATCGAGGACGTCGAGTCCGGCCTCGCCGAGCACCCCCGGGTACGGCACACCTGCGTCGTCGCCAGGAAGAACACGGCGGGCGGCACCTACCTGGTCGGGTACGTGATCCCGGCCACCGGGAGCGAGGACCTGCGGGCGGACGAGGTCAAGGCGTGGGCCGCCGAGCACCTCGTGGAGTACATGGTGCCCGCCCACCTCGTCGTCCTGGACGCGTTCCCGCTCACCGCGAACGGCAAGATCGACCGGCGCGCGCTGCCGGAGCCCGCGATCGGCACCGGCGCGCTCGTCCCGCCCGCCACCGACGACGAGCGCGCGGTGTGCGCGGCCGTCGCCGCGGTGCTGAGGCTGGACGAGGTCGGCGTCGACCAGGACTTCTTCCAGCTCGGCGGAGACAGCATTCTGGCCATCTCCCTGCTGAGCGCGCTGCGGGAGAAGGGCCTGCACGTCACCGCCGGGCAGATCTTCACCCACACCACCGTGGGCGCGCTGGCGGCGGTGGCGAGCCGTGAGGACCTCACCACCGTGGACCACCGGGACGTCCCGACCGGTCCCGTCGTGGGATCACCCATCGTGCGGTGGCTTGGCGAGACCACCGACGCGATCGACGGGTTCGTGCAGTCGGCGGTGCTCAACACCCCCGCGGACCTGACCGCCGACGCCCTCGACGCAATCCTCACCGCCCTGGCCGCACGGCACCCCATGCTGCGCGCCAGGCTCGTGCGCGGCGACCGCTGGAGCTTCGACATCCCGGAGGCGGACCATGCCGCCGTGGCATGGCAGGAGAGCGACCGCCCACTCGACGACTGCCTCGCCCTTGCCACCGACGGACTGGATCCGGCGGGCGGCGTGATGCTGCGGGCCGTGTGGCGCCGCGCGGCACGCCAACTGGTCCTGGTCGCCCACCACGTGGTGATCGACGGCGTGTCCTGGCGGATCCTGCGGGACGACCTGGCCACCGCCTGGCGGCAGTTCGCCTCGGGCGCACCGGTCGAACTGCCCCCGGTGGGCACGTCGTTCCGGCGCTGGACCCAGCTGCTGGAACGCGCGGCGTTCGACGCGGACAGCGCCTACTACCGGCGCCCCCTGCCGGGAACGGACCAACCGGTGGGCAGGCGTGCCCTGTCCGGGGCGGACACCGTGGCCCGGGAGCGGCTGCGGACCGTCTCGGTCGGCCCCGACGTCACGGCCGCGCTCCTGGGCACGGTCCCCGCGCGCTTCCACGCCGGCGTCAACGACGTACTGCTGACAGCCCTCGCCGTCACCCTCGCCCGCTGGCGCCGCCGCCTCGGGCAGGACCAGACGTTCGCGCACATCGAACTGGAGGGGCACGGCCGTGAAGGCCGGTTCGTGGCGGCGACCGCCGGATTCGAACCCGAACTGTCGCGGACCGTGGGCTGGTTCACCACCCTGTTCCCGGTGACGGTCGACCCCGGCACGGCACCCGACCTCACCGCCCCCGAGTACCTGGCCGCCGCGCTCAAGGCGGTCAAGGAGGATCTCGCCCGGGTCCCGGACAACGGCGTCTCCTACGGCGCCCTGCGCTACCTCGCCCACACCGAGTTCGACGCGCCAGCCCCGCAGGTGCTGTTCAACTACCTGGGCCGCTTCGACGCGGGCGTGTCCGGCGACTGGCAGCACGCGGGCACCACGGGCCAGTTGGGCGAGAAGCGCGACCCGGACATGCGCCTGCCGCGCGCCCTGGAGTTCAACGCCATCGCCGAATCCACCGCGACCGGCGGCGACTACGAGCTGGTCACCACCATCTCCTGGCCCGACGGACTGTTCACCGACGAGGACATCGCCACGCTCGGCGAGTACTTCCGGGCCTCCCTGACCGCACTGGCCGCTCTCGACGGGGGCGGACACTCGCCCAGCGACTTCCCCCTGGTGCCGCTCACGCAGGCCGACGTCGACGCCCTGGACGGGCCCGCGCTGCGGGACGTCCTGCCGCTGACCCCCTTGCAGGAGGGCCTGTACTTCCACTCGGTCTTCGACGACGACTCGGCAGGCAGCTACGTCGAGCAGCAACTGCTCACGCTCGACGGCGAGGTGGACGCCGCCCGGCTCGCGGCGGCGGCCACCCGGCTGCTCACGCTGTACCCCAACCTGTCCGCGCGGTTCGTGGCCCTCGCCGACGGCCGTGTGGTGTCCGTGCTGGAGAGCGGGGTGGAGGCGCCCTTCACCACACTCGACCGCCCCGGCGCCACCGACGCCGAGATCCGCGAGCACGCCGAGCGGGACCGCCGCGCCGGATTCGACCTGGCCACCGGCCCCCTGATGAGGTACACCCTCATCCGCGCGGGCTCCGGCCGGAACGTCCTGGTGCAGACCGTGCACCACATCATCGCCGACGGTTGGTCGGTCCCGCCGATGCTCCGCGCCCTTCTGGCCGAGTACCACGCGCCGGGCACCGTGCATCCGATCGGCGGCTTCCCCGACTACGTACGGTGGCTCGCCGGACGCGACGACGACGAGAGCGACCGCGTGTGGGGCGACCAGCTCGCCGAACTGCCCGCCCCCTCGCTGGTGGCCCCGGAGCACACCCCGTCGGACCGGTTCGCCGACACCGCCGTGGAACCCGAAACCGACATCGACACGGCGGCCCGGTCGGCCGGCGTCCCGCTGAGCGTGGCCGTGCACAGCGCCTGGGCGGTGACGCTCGGCGGCATCCTGCACGGCAGGGACGTGGTGTTCGGCTCCACGGTGTCCGGGCGCGACGCCGACGTGCCCGGCATCGAGGACATGGTCGGGCTGTTCATCAACACCGTGCCCGTGCGCGCCCGTTGGGCCGACACCACCACCGCACGCGACCTGCTCGCCGCGGTCCGCAAGCACCAGAGCGCGGTCCTGCCGCACCAGCATGTCTCGCTCGCCAGGATCGGCCGCCGGGCAGGCGCCGGAGCCCTCTTCGACACCCTGGTGGTGTTCGACGTCGCCACCGACGTCGACGCGCTGCGGCGGCCCGACGACACCCTCGTCATCACCGACATCGTCAACGAGGGCGCCCCGCACTACCCGTTGACGCTCGTCGTGGAGCGCACCTCCGACGGTCGCCCGCGCCTCAATCTGATCTACGACGGTGAACTGCTGGGGGAGAGGGGCGCCCAGGACATCCTGCGCACCTTCACGCACACCCTCACCGGCCTGCTCACCCGGCCCGACACCCTGGTCGACGACCTGGTGTCCGAGGGCAGCGGGCACCCCGCGACCGTCACCCCGACGACGCTGGGCGAGCTGTTCGACACCGCCGCGCGCCGCGCCCCGGACGCCACCGCCGTCACCCAGTGCGCTCTCGACGGCGCCGGACGCTCCCTGACGTACGGCGAACTGGCGGACGCGAAGAACGAGTTGGCCTCGGTGCTGCGCGCCGCTGGGGTCGCGCCCGGCAAGCGGGTCGCCGTGGCCGTACCGCGCTCCGTGGAGCAGGTCGTCGCCCTGGTCGCGATCGTCGGCGCGGGCGGGGCCTACGTGCCCCTGGACCCGGCCTACCCGGACGAACGCCTGGAGTACGTCCTCGCCGACTCCGCGCCGCAGGTCGTCCTCGTGGACCGTGCGCAGCGGGACCGCTTCACGGACCTGCTGTCCCGCGCGGGCGTGTCGGCCCACGTGCTGGTCCAGGGAGACCCGCTGCCGGACGGGCTGTCCGCGCGGAGCACCGGGCCCGGGCGCGAGGCCGGTCCGCACGATCCCGCGTACGTGATCTACACGTCCGGCTCGACCGGCAGGCCCAAGGGGGTCGTCGTCCCGCACTCCAGTGTGGTGACGCTGCTCGCCAACACCCGGCCCGACATGGGCTTCGGGCCGCACGACGTGTGGGTCCAGTTCCACTCCTTCTCCTTCGACTTCGCGGTCTGGGAGCTGTGGGGCGCGCTGACGCACGGCGCCGAGCTGCTGGTTCCGGAGCACGGGCTGACCCGCTCCCCGCTCGACTTCCACCGGCTGGTCCGCGAGCGCGGGGTGACCGTCCTCAACCAGACTCCGTCGGCGTTCTACCAGTTCATCGAGGCCGACCGGCACGCCGGTGAACCGCTGCCCGCCCTGCGCCGGATCATCTTCGGCGGCGAGGCGCTGGATCTCGGGCGGCTGCGCGGCTGGGTCGAACGACACGGCACCGCCTCGCCCGAGCTGGTCAACATGTACGGCATCACCGAGACCACCGTCCACGTCACCCACCGGGTGCTGACCGACGGGGACTTCGGCTCCGGCGACGACGTCAGCCCGATCGGCGGTCCGATTCCCGGCCTGGTCACCCATGTGCTCGACGACCGGCTCCGGCCGGTGCCGCCGGGGCGGGTGGGTGCCATCTACGTCGCCGGCGACCAGGTGTCGCTCGGCTACCTGGGCAGGCCCGGGCTCACCGCCGGCCGGTTCGTGGCGAACCCCTTCGCGGGCGACGGCTCCCGCATGTACCACACCGGTGACCTCGCCCGCCGTACGCTCGGCGGCGAGCTGGAGTTCGTCGGCCGCGCCGACGACCAGGTCCAACTCAAGGGATTCCGCATCGAGTTGGGCGAGGTGGAGACCGCGGTCCGGGAGCTCGACGGCGTGGTCGACGTGGCCGTCACCGTGGCGGACAGCGATGATCATCTGGTGGCGCATGTGGTGGGCGGGGTGCCGGACGGCTTCACCGAGCTGCTGTCGGCGAAACTGCCCGCGCACATGGTGCCGGGCCGCGTGCTGACGATCGACGCGCTGCCGCTGACCGTGAACGGCAAGCTGGACAGGAGGGCGCTCGTCCAGCGCGCGGCCGACGCACCCCCTGCGGGCGCGACCGGCCCCCACCGGGCCGCGGACGACACACTCGCCGCCCTGACCGGCATCTTCGCCGACACACTGCGCGGCACCCCCGTCGAAGCCGACACCGACTTCTTCCGTGCCGGAGGCGACAGCATTCTCGCCATCACCGTGATCAACCGGGCCCGGGCGCTGGGCCTGGCGATCGCGCCGCGGGACGTGTTCCTGCACAAGACACCGCGCGCCCTCGCCGCACACCTGGCGACGAGCACGCCCCCTGTCGCGGTGACGGTCCCCGCCCGCCGCGAGGACGGCCCGCTGCCCCCGACGCCGATCATCCTGCGGCAGCGTGAACTGGGCGGGTCGCTCACCGGGTTCGCCCAGGCCAGGACCCTCCAGGCCCCAGAAGGCACCGGCTTCACGGACGCCCAGCGCGCGGCCAATGCCGTAGTCGCCGCACACCCGGCCTTGAGGCTGCGGCTCCACACAGCACACGGAGTGTGGACCCTCCGCACCGAACCCGCCGGCGACGCCACCGTCGTACGCCCCGACACGACCGACGCGACGACGGCGGCGAACGAGGCCGCCGGGCGGCTCGATCCCGAATCCGGGGACGTCATCGCGTTCTCGTGGCTGGAGGCGAGCCGGACCCTCGTGGTCACCGTGCACCACCTCGCCGTCGACGCGGTGTCCTGGCTGGTCCTGCTGGACGACCTGGCCACCGCCCTGCGCGGCGAGAGCCTGGCGGCGCCGACCACGTCGTACGCCGAGTACGCCGAGGCACTGGCGGCCCGGTCGGCCGATGCCGTCGACGACCTCCCGCACTGGATCGCCACGCTCCAGGCGCCCCCGCTGCTGCCCACGGCCGAGGAACCGCGAGAGACCACGGTGGTGCTCGCGCCCGAGGTCAGCGAACGCCTGACACGCACCGCGCCCGCCGCCCTCGGCGTCGGGCTCACCGAACTGCTGTGCGGGGCGCTGCGCACCGCGCTGACCCGCATCCAGCCCTCGCCCACCGATCTCGCGATCGATCTGGAGCGGCACGGCCGGGTGCCGGTCCTCGAACACCACGACTACACCCGCACGGTCGGCTGGTTCACCTCCATCGCGCCCGTACGGCTCACGGCCCACACCGATCCCGTCGCGGCGGCGCGTGAGGTCACCGAACGCCAGCCCGACGAGCGCGCCCACGTCGCCTACGGCCGGCTCAGGTACCTCAACCCGCAGACGGCCCCCCTGCTGACCGCCCGCCCGCAGGTGCTGTTCAACTACCTCGGCCGGGGCAGCGAGGCCCAGGCACTGCACATCACCGGCGGCGAGCAGGGCAGCCCCTACGCCGTCGAGGTCAACGCCTGGCTCGACGAGGCCACCGGAAGCCTGCACGCCGCCTTCACCCTCGCCGAGGGCGTCCCCGACGAGATCACCGAGCACTGGCACCGCGCCCTCCAGCGCATCGCGGACGCCGCCACGACAGCCGAGCGCACCGCACCGGTCACCCCGCTCCAGCGGGGCCTGTTCTTCCAGGCACAGATGGCCGGCTCGGCCGGACACTACGTCGCACAGAGCTGGTTCACCTTCGACCGGAGCCTGGACACCGAGGCACTGGCCGAGGCGATGACGTACGTGATGGCGCGGCACCCGGTCGTGGGCGCCGGCTTCACCACCGACGACGACGGAAACCCGGTGCAGGTCCTTAAGGCGGGGCAGCGGGCTGATGTCCGCACGGTCCGGCTGTCGACGGACGCGGAGGTCGACGCCCTGCGCGCCCGGGACCGGGACACGGGGTTCGACCCGGGGCGGCCGCCGCTGGTCCGGCTGACCGTGGTGCGCCTGCCCGACGACCGCGACGGCCTGCTGCTGAGCTACCACCTGCTGCTGTGGGACGGCTGGTCCCGCGAGATCGTGCTGCGGGACCTGTTCGACGCCTACGAGTCCATCCTCGCCGGTGACTCCCCGGACCCCGTCCCGGCCACCCCGGGCTTCGAGGACCACGCCCGGGCGCTCGACGCCAAGGACTCCGCCGCGGCGGAACGCTTCTGGGCGGAGCACCTGGCCGCCCTCCCCGGCCCGACACTGCTCGCCGGACCGGCGCCGGCCCTCACGGACGACCTGCCGCGCACCCTCCTGCACACGCTGTCGCCGGAGCAATCGGACCTGCTGAGGGAAGCGGCCAAGGCGCACGGCGTCACGCTGAACTCGGTGCTCACCGGCGCCTTCGGCCTGCTTCTCGGCGCCCGCACCGGCCGAAGCGACGCCGTGTTCGGTGTGACCGTCTCCGGCCGGGAGGGCGAGGGCCTGGACGAGATCGTCGGCGTGCTCCTCAACACCGTGCCCCAGTGGACGCGGGCACGGCCGGACGACACGGTCGGCGCGTACCTGACGGCCGTGCAGACGGCCAGGGTCGAGGCGATGGAGCACGAGCACCTCGGGCTCGGCGAGATCCAGCGGGCCATTGGGCACGACACCCTGTTCGACAACCTGTTCGTGCTCCAGAACTTCCTGGACATGGACGCCTTCGCCGCGATGAACGCCCGGCACGGCATCACCTCGGTGAAGGCGGACGACTCCACCCACTATCCGTTCACGTGGGTCGTCACGCCCGGCGACCGGCTCACGGTCAAGCTGGAATACCGCGACGAGGACACCGACAACGCCCGCCGGCTGCTCGACGACTATCTGCGCGTGCTCGACGACGTGGCCCGGGCGACCGGACCGGTCGGCGCGCTGCGCGGGCTGGGGCCGGACCCCTCGGCGGAGACGCGTACCGATGTCGGCACGGACACCGTCGTCGACCGGTTCGACCGGGCGGCGGACCGCGATCCGCAGCGGGTCGCGCTCGTCGCCCACGGGCGGACCATGACCTTCGCCCAACTGCGGGACCGCAGCCGCGCGGTGGCGGGCGTGCTCGCCCGGCGCGGCATCGGCCCCGAGACCAACGTGGGCCTCGCGATACCGCGCTCCCTGGACTCGATCGTGGCGCTGTTCGCCGTCCTGCGGGTCGGTGCCGCGTACGTGCCGCTGGAACTGGACCACCCGGACGAGCGGATCGCCGCGATCGTCGCGGACGCCCGCCCGGACGTGACCCTCACGGTGAGCGCGGTGTCGCCCCGGCTGACCGGCGACCTGATCGAACTGGACCGCCCCCTCCCGGAGGCCGAGCCCTTCGTGACGTTCGCGCCGGACGACCCGAACCGCCTGCGGCACCCCGCGTACACCATCTACACCTCCGGCTCGACCGGGAAGCCCAAGGGCGTGGTGACCGAGTACGCCGGGCTCACCAATATGCTGATCAACCATCAGCGCCGCATCTTCGAACCCGTGCTGGCCGAGCACGGCCACCGCACCTTCCGGATCGCGCACACCGTGTCGTTCGCGTTCGACATGTCGTGGGAGGAACTGCTGTGGCTCGCCGACGGCCACGAAGTGCACATCTGCGACGAGGAGTTGCGGCGTGACGCGCCCCGGCTGGTCCAGTACTGCCTGGAACACGGGATCGACGTCATCAACGTGACCCCGACCTACGCCCAACAGCTGGTCGCCGAAGGGCTGCTGGACAATCCGCAGCGGCGTCCGGCGCTGGTGCTGCTGGGCGGTGAGGCCGTCACCCCGACGCTGTGGCGACGGCTCGCGGAGACCGAGGGCACGGTCGGCTACAACCTGTACGGGCCCACCGAGTACACCATCAACACCCTCGGCGTCGGCACCTTCGAGTGCCAGGACCCGGTGGTGGGCGTGGCCATCGACAACACCGACGTGTACGTCCTGGACCCGTGGCTGCGGCCCCTGCCGGACGGTGTTCCCGGTGAGCTGTACGTGTCGGGCATCGGCATCGCGCGCGGCTATCTCGGGCAGAGCGCCCAGACCGCGCACCGCTTCGTCGCCTGCCCGTTCGGCGCGCCCGGCGAGCGCATGTACCGCACCGGGGACCTGGTGGTCCGGCGGCCCGACGGGAACCTGATGTACCTGGGCCGCACCGACCAGCAGGTCAAGATCCGGGGGCACCGGGTCGAACTGGGCGAGGTCGAGGCCGTGTTCGCGGCACACCCCGCGGTGCGGTTCGTCGCCGCGGTCGCCCAGCCCGACCCGCAGGTCGACGGGGCGTACCGGCTGGCCGCCTATCTGGTCCTGGCCGGGGCGGAGTTGGCGACGGTCGCCGCCGAAGTGGGCGCCGGACTGCCGGACTTCCTGCGCCCGACGCACTACGCCCAGGTCGAGAGCATCCCGCTGACGGTGAACGGGAAGGCTGACACGAAGGCGCTGCCCGAGGCCAAGCCGCTGGGCGCGCTGACCACGGCGGGCGAACGGGGCCCGGAGACGGAGACCGAGACCCTGGTGTGCGAGTACTTCGCCGAGGCACTGGACCTGGACGACGACGAGGTGAGCGCGGTGAGCGACTTCGTGTCCCTGGGAGGGCACTCCATGCTGGCGGTACGGCTGATCGGGCTGCTCCGCCGGGAGTTCGGCCCCGTGATCACGATCCGAGACCTGTTCACCCTGCGCACCCCGGAAGCGATGGCCCACCACATCGATGAGCACTCCTGACACGCAGCGGCCCCGCACGGGGGCCGACATCCTGCGCACCGCACTGCGCCGCAACATCGGCGCGATGGCCGGGGGCACCGCCCTCATGGGCCTCTACCAGGCCGGTGAGACCGCCTTCCCCATCGCGCTCGGCCTGATCGTCGAACACGCGTTGCGGGACCGGAGCCCCGGTGCGCTCGCCCTGTCGATCGGCGCGCTGGCCGTGATCATCACGACGGTGTCGCTGTCGTGGAGGTTCGGCATGCGCATCCTCCAGAAGGCCAACACGACCGAGGCGCACCGCTGGCGGGTGCGCGTCGCGGCCTGCGGACTGAAGCCGGTGGCCAGGGACGTCGACCTCAAGTCCGGCGAGGTGCTGACCATCGCCACCGAGGACGCCGACCAGACCGCCGACATCATCGAGGTGGTGCCGCTGCTGATCAGCTCGCTGGTCGCGGTGCTGGTCGCGGCGGTCGCGCTGGGCCTGGCCGACCTCCGGCTCGGCCTGCTGGTGATCGTCGGCACCGTCGCGATCCTGTCGATCCTGAGCGTGATGTCCAAGCGGATCGGCACCAGTACGCGGGAACAGCAGGCCCGGGTGGCCCGGGCGGGCGCCAAGGTCGCCGACCTGATCACCGGACTGCGCCCGCTGCACGGCTTCGGCGGCAACCACCAGGCGTTCCTGTCCTACCGGAGCGTCAGCACCGAGGCGAAGCACCAGGCGGTCACCGTCGCCAGGGTCAACGGCGTGTACGCGGGCACCGCGCTGGCGCTCAACGCGATCCTCGCCGCCGCCGTGACGCTGATGGCCGGGTGGCTGGCGTTCGCCGGCCGGATCACCATCGGGGAACTCGTGATGGCCGTGGGCCTGGCCCAGTTCATCATCGAACCGCTCAAGCTGTTCTCGGAGATGCCGAAGTACGTGATGATCGCCCGCGCGTCGGCCGAGCGGATGGCGCTGGTACTGGCCGCGCCCCCGGTGACCACCCCGGGCACGGAACGCCCGGAACCGGGCGGGGACCTGGAGGTCGACGGCGTTCGGTACGGCACGCTGCGCCGGCTGAAGTTCCAGGTGTCCGCCGGGGAGTTCGTGGCGATCGCCGCCTATCAGCCACGTGTGGCGGCCGACCTCGCGGCGGTGCTGGCCGTGCGCGTCCCGCCCGACGCGTACGAGGGGGCGGTGCGGATCAGCGGACGGGACCTGGCGGATCTGTCGGTCGAGGCGGTCCGTGAGCACCTGCTGGTCAATCCATACGACGCGGAGATCTTCGCGGGCACCCTCCGCTCGAACATCGACCCGCCGGGCACCAGCCGGACGGTCTCCGAGGCCGTGGAGGCGTCCATGCTGACCGACGTCGTCGCCCTGCACCGCGAGGGACTCGACTACGGCGTCCGCGACCGCGGCGCGAACCTGTCCGGGGGACAGCGCCAACGGCTGTCCCTGGCCCGCGCGTTGGCCGCCGACACCGACGTCCTCGTCCTGCACGATCCGACGACGGCCGTCGACGCCGTCACGGAACAGCTCATCGCCCGCAACGTCGCGAAGCTCCGGCGG
Source organism: Streptomyces lincolnensis (assembly GCF_001685355.1). Taxonomy (GTDB): domain Bacteria; phylum Actinomycetota; class Actinomycetes; order Streptomycetales; family Streptomycetaceae; genus Streptomyces; species Streptomyces lincolnensis. The sequence continues at coordinate 8,436,961 of NZ_CP016438.1, forward strand.
GGCCGCACCACCGTGGTGATCACCAGCAGCCCGGCTCTCCTGGACGCCGCCGACCGGGTCCTCGTCCTCGACGACGGCGTCGTCACCGCCGAGGACACCCACCGGAACCTGCTGGCCGGCGACGAGGAGTACTGCCTGGCGGTGGCCCGCTGACCGTCCGGACGGCCCTGGAGAGCCTGTGACCCGGGCTCTTACCCGAGGGCCCAGGCGACATCCCTGAGCAGGGCGTGCCGCCAGCCCGCCCGGTCGTGGCCCGACGCCGACCGTGAGGTCCGTACGGTCGCGCCGGCCTGTTCGGTCAGGGTCTCGACCGCGGCGCAGTGGGGCAGCATCCGCGTCTCGTGTTCCCCCACGTCGAACGCGACCCGCAGGCCGGACAGGTCGGGGCCCTCCCGCAGGAGCGCGGCGAGGGTTCCGCCGACCGGGCCGCCCAGGGGGTCGGGCCCGTGCATGGTGTCGGGCGTCCACCAGAACGACCCCGACTGGCAGGCGACGCGGGACACCAGGTCCGGGAACCGAAGGGCCGCGTACATCGCGCTCAGCCCGGCGAGGCTCTGCCCCGCGACCACCAGCCGGTCCCGGTCGGCGGGTACGCCGGACTCCGCGAGCAGCGGCGGCAGCTCCTCCCGGATCGCCTCCCACAACCGGGGCCGGCACGCGAACTCGGCCTCCCGGTCCCTCGCCGGCAGGAAGACGAGCGTGACGGGGGGCAGCGCGCCGACGGCGACGGCCGAGTCGAACGCGGTCATGGCCGGGTGCAGGTAGAGCCAGTCGTCCCCGTCGAGCAGCAGGACCACCGGCCCGCCCCCGCCCGCAGGATGGACCCGTACGGTACGCCGCCCACCGAGCCGTTCACTGGCCCAGCGGAGCCGGGTGCGGGGGAGAGGCAGGACGTCATCGGCACCGATGAGCGGCCAGTGGGGCTGGTCGGGGGCGTCCGGAGTCGCCGCGAGGGACCGGTCGGCGCCCGCGCCGGCCGCGTTCAACGGGTCGGCGTACGCGGCGTCGTCCGTGAGGAACTGGTAGGTCACCCGCAGCCGCGGGGGCATGCGCACCTCGGCGTACCAGCAGTCCGTGTCGTCCCAGCGGCGCAGGGGCACCGGATCCGACCAGCTCTCGAAGCCGATGCGTGCCCCGGTCCCGCGCCACAGGAACAACGTCACCCAACCGCCGTCGTCGGCAGGCCTGGAGACAGGTGCTCGGGCCGCCTCCCAGAACTCGTCGGTGCCGGGTGTGCCGGACAGCCCGTACCTGTCGAAGACGCTCTCCATGTGCGGACGTCTCCTTGTGAGAGGGGGGACGGAAGACTAAGCTCGCGAATTAGGCAAGCCTAACCTGAGCTTGGTATTTCCTTCCATCCCCGGTTCGCCTTCCCCCGGTTCGCCTTCCGAGGCTGCCGAAGGCGACGCGGCCGCCCTCCACCGTCCGGACCCGAGGAGACGCTGAACATGAGCACCAACCCGTTCGACGATGCCGAAGGCCGTTTCCTGGTCCTGGTGAACGACGAGGGCCAGCACTCGCTGTGGCCGTCCTTCGCCGAGGTGCCCGGGGGCTGGACGACCGTCTTCCACGAGAACACCCGGGCGGCGTGCCTGGAGTACATCGAGGCCCACTGGACCGATCTGCGTCCTCTGTCCCTCGTGGAGTCCACGGAGGTCTGACCGTGAGCGGACGGGCGCACGTCACCGAGGACTACGGGCACTTCTGGCAGGACGGCGAGGGCCGGTGCCGCTGGGTCATCTGGAACAGGGCCGCGGAGACCATGGTCTTCGACACGGAGACGAACTGCCCGGCGGAGATCGAGGACCCGGCGGCCCTGCCCGAGATCCTGCGCCGGATGCGTGCGGCGGGCGTACCCGAGAGCGACGAGTACCCGGGCCGTCCATGCGGGTAGGCGGCCCGTCCGAGGGCTGTCTGCCCCCGGGGAGCCGTCAAGGACCGGCCATCGGACGGCTGTTTCGGACAATCCTGATGCGTTCGCCTCGCCGGAAGGTGCCGCGGGAGACCATGAAGTGATTGTTCGGGACATGTCGAAAGGGATGCTCTTCATGAGATCGAGACGTCTGCTGGTGGGGCTGTCCATGGCCGCCGCCACCCTCGCCCTTCCGCTCGCGACGGCGGGCACCGCCCAGGCGGCACCGGCCTCACCGGCCGGCACCACGGCCGTGTGTATCCCCGAGGCGCCCGTCTGTTACGGCATCCGGGGCAGCGCCACCACGGGCTACAGCTACTGGTTCCGCTTCACGCCGCCCCCGTCGAGCCCGGGACTCATGTTCACGGTCAACGGCCAGCAGGCGTCCGGGTCGATCTCCACCATGTCGACTCCGACGAGCCTCTCGGGCGAGTTCAGGCCGCACACCCTCCTGCGCACCGGCGACACCGTCTGCATGCACGTCAGCGGCCGGCCCAACGGTTACTGCGAGACCGTCGTCTGAAATTCGGTTGACCGCGCGGCGTCCGGCGGGCTGAATGCCGGACATGGCTGACATCCAGGGCTCGTACGACGATCTGTTCACCGCGGTGCCCGAAGCGCTCTGTGACCTCCTGGACGCCGGGGACGCGGGCGGTTCGGTCGCCGTGTACGTGGACGGTGAACCGGTGGTCGACGTCTGGGGCGGACACGCGGACGCCGGGCGCACGATCCCCTGGCAGCGCGACACGCTCGTGGGCGTCTGGTCGGTCACCAAGACGATGACGGCCCTGTGCGCCCTGATCCTGGCCGACCGCGGCGACCTCGACGTGGACGTGCCGGTGGCCCGGTACTGGCCGGAGTTCGCCGCGGCGGGCAAGGAGCAGGTGCTGGTGCGGCACCTGCTCTCGCACACCGCGGGCCTGCCCGACTGGGACGGCACGGTGACCCCCGAGGACCTGTACGACCGGGAGTCCGTCACGGCGCGCCTCGCCGCCCAGGCGCCTTGGTGGGAGCCGGGCACGGAGGCCGGATACCACTCGCTCACCCAGGGGTTCCTGGTCGGCGAGGTGATCCGCCGGGTCACCGGGCGCGGTGTGGGGGAGTTCCTGGCCGAGCAGGTCACCGGGCCGCTGGGCGCGGACTTCCACATCGGCCTGCCCGCCGAGCACGATCACCGTGTCGCCCTCACCGTCCCGCCGCCCCACCGCGACGAGGACTACGCGGCGCGTGCCCCCGGCAGCACCGCCCCGGCGGGCGGCAACGGCGTACGGGTCCGGGACGGCAACAGCGTCGCCTGGCGCCGTGCGGAGATCCCCGCCGCGAGCGGATTCGGCACCGCGCGCTCGATCGCCCTCGCGCAGTCGGTGATGGTGTGCGGGGGAGCTGTGCGCGGGACGCGGCTGCTGTCCGCGGCGGGCTGCGAGCGCGCGTGGCAGGAGCAGTTCGCGGGCCAGGACCGGATCCTGGGCATGCCGGTGCGCTACGGCCTGGGCTACGGCCTCTTCGGCACCACGTATGGCTGGGGCGGCTGGGGCGGCTCGCTCGTCATGATCGAACCCGAGGCCCGCTCGGTGGTGGTGTACGTGACGAACCAGATGCGCGAACCGGAGGAGGACACCCGCGGCCTGGAGGTCGTGATGTCCGCCTACGACGGCCTCCAGGGGCTGCGCGTGTGAATCCGGTGGGCCGGGCCAGGGCGGGCCGGGCCGGGGAGCGGGAAAACCAAGTGACCGTGCCCGCCCCGGCTGCCTACACTCGCCACTGACCACGCGCCGCCCGCGAGCACAACGGCCGCGCGTGTCCCGAACAGGCAGACCAGCGAGGGGAGACGAGCCGTGCGCTACCGCACCGCTGTCGTCGTTCCCCGGTCGCTGCACGAGGTGATCCTCGTGTCCCCGTCCGTCCGGTACCCGCTGCGCGGCCGGTACCGGATGCCCGCGACGTCCCTCTGACCGACCTGCCCCACGTCAACGCCCGGCCACGACATGCCGGTTGACGTGCCGTCAAGTCCGTTGAGCCGTCCGGGAATCGCGCCGCCCTGTCCCACATCGTTTCGAAAGGCCCCGGGCCGTGCGCACCGACATCAATGCCCTCACCGCCGTCCGCAACCTCGGCATCCTCGCCCACGTGGACGCCGGCAAGACCACCGTCACCGAGCGGATCCTGTACGCCACCGGCACCACGCACAAGCGCGGCGAGGTCCACGACGGCACCACCGTCACCGACTTCGACCCGCAGGAGCGTGACCGGGGCATCACCATCTTCGCCGCCGCGGTGAGCTGCTCCTGGGACGGGCACCGGATCAACCTGATCGACACCCCGGGCCACGTCGACTTCGCCGACGAGGTGGAGCGTTCCCTGCGGGTGCTCGACGGCGCGGTGGCGGTCTTCGACGCCGTGGCGGGCGTGGAGCCGCAGAGCGAGTCGGTGTGGCGGCAGGCGGACCGGCACGGCGTGCCGAGGATCGCGTTCGTCAACAAGCTGGACCGGGCGGGCGCCGACCTCGACGCGGCCGTCGAGTCGATCCGGCAGCGGCTGCACCCGGCCCCGCTGGTCGTGCAGCTGCCCATCGGCCGCGAGGACGGCTTCACCGGTGTCGTCGACCTGCTGCGCCTGCGCGCGCTGACCTGGGCCGACGGCGGCGACACGGCAGAGGAGGGGCCGGTGCCGGACGCCCTGCGCGAGGAGGCGGGACGACGGCGCCGGCTCCTGGAGGAGGCCGTGGCCGAACGGCATCCGGCCGCCCTTGAGGAGTTCTGCGACCGGGAGACGCTCTCCGCCGAGACCCTCGCCTCGGCCCTGCGCGACCTGACGCGCAGCGGCGACGGCGTGGTCGTCCTGTGCGGCTCGGCCTACCGCAACCGCGGTGTCGAACCGCTGCTGGACGCGGTGGTGGCGTATCTGCCCTCGCCCCTCGACGTGCCCGCCGTGCGCGGCACGTACGACGGGGCGGAGCAGGAGCGGGCGGCCGATCCGCACGCCCCGTTCGCGGCGCTGGCGTTCAAGGTGAGCGCCACCCCGACGGGACGGCTGACGTATCTGCGGGTGTACTCGGGAACGATCGGAAAGGGGGACACCGTGCTGGACGCGGGCGCGCGGCGCACCGAGCGCGTCGGACGCATCCTGCGGGTGCGGGCCGACCGGCGGACGCCGGTGGACCGGGCGCTCGCCGGGGACATCGTCGCCGTCGTCGGGCTGAAGGCCGCCCGTCCCGGCGCCACCCTGTGCGCGCCGCAGGCTCCCGTCGTGCTGGAACCGCCCGGCGTGGCCGACCCGGTCGTCTCCGTCGCGGTCGAGGCACGCCGGTCCACCGACACGGACCGGCTGGCCTCGGCACTGGCCCGGCTGGTCGAGGAGGACCCCTCGCTGGTGGTCCGCACCGACCCCGAGACCGGTCAGACGGTGCTGTCCGGCATGGGCGAACTGCACCTGGAGGTCGCGGTGGAGAAGGTCCGGAGCGATCACGCGCTGGAGATGTCCGTCGGCCGGCCGAGGGTGTCGTACCGGGAGACGGTCGCCCGGGGCGTGACCGACCTGGTGTACCGCCATGTCAAACAGGACGGCGGGGCGGGGCAGTTCGCCCATGTCGTCCTGGATGTGGAACCGCTGGAGCCGGAACCCGAGGGCGCGACCACGGGTGCCGGGACCGCTGATGCCGGGACCGCCGGTTTCGCGTTCCGGTCCACCGTCGTCGGCGGTCGCGTCCCGCAGGAGTACGTGCGCGCCGTCGAGGCCGGCTGCCGGGACGCCCTCGCCGAAGGGCCGCTCGGCGGGCACCCGGTGACCGGACTGCGCGTCACGCTCACCGACGGGGCGACCCATGTGAAGGACTCCTCCGACACGGCGTTCCGCACGGCCGGCCGGTTCGCGCTGCGGGAGGCGCTGCGCGCCTCGGCGATGACCCTGCTCGAACCGGTCGTCGAGGTCACGGTCACCGTGCCCGAGGACGCCGTCGGCGGTGTCCTCGGCGACCTGGCCGCACGGCGCGGACGGGTCACCGGCTCGGCCACGCGTTCCGGCGCGACCGTGGTCACCGCCACCGTGCCGCTGGCCGAACTCTTCGGCTACGCGACGCGGTTGCGCAGCCGCACCCAGGGCCGCGGCACCTTCACGGCCCGCCCCACGGGCTACGCCCCGGCACCGGCGCGTTAGCCGCACCGAGCGTCCCCTCCCGACACCCGGGAGGGGCCGCTCCCCGGGTGTCGGCGCCGGGCCACGCGCCTTCGGGAAGTGCGCCTCACCGACGAGTACGGCGGCGTACACGGCTACGACAGACGCTTCGGCCTCGTCCACGTCGACTACGCGGCCCAGCAGCGCACGATCAATCCGCTTGCCCCACGGCCGCCCCGCTGACAACCTCACGCCCATGCCCACCTTCTCAGCCCCCGACGGCACCCTCCTCGGCTACCACGTGGCCGGTGAGGGCCCGCCCCTCGTCTGTCTGCCCGGGGGGCCGATGCAGGACTCGGTGTACCTGGGCGACCTCGGCGGTCTGACCGCCCACCGCACCCTGATCCGGCTGGACCTGAGGGGAACGGGCCGGTCGCACCGGCCCGAGGACCCGGCGTCCTACCGCTGCGACCGCCAGGTCGACGACGTCGAGGCGCTGCGCAAGGAACTCGGCCTGGAACGCCTGGACCTGCTGGCCCACAGCGCGGGCGCCAACCTCGCCGCCCTGTACACGGCCCGCCACCCCGACCGCGTCGCCCGGCTCGCCCTGATCACCCCCAGCGTCTACGCGGTCGGCATCGAGATCACCGCGGACGACCGCCTGCGCACCGCCCGCCTGCGCCGGGACGAGCTGTGGTTCGCTCCGGCCTACGCCGCCCTGGAGGCGGTCACCGAGGGCAGGGGCACACCGGACTCCTGGCAGGCCGTCGCCCCCTTCTGGTACGCCCGCTGGGACGAGGAGACCAAGGCGTTCCGCGCGGCCGAGGACGAGCAACGCAACGACGAGGCCGCCGGCGTCTACGCCTCCGACGGCGCCTTCCACCCACCGGCCACGAGGGCGGCCCTGGCCCGGTTCGCGGGCCCGGTCCTGCTCCTGTCGGGCGAGGTCGACGTGGCGGGACCCCAGCGCGTGATGACGGAGTACGCGACCCTGTTCCCGAACGCCGAGCCGGCCGTCCAGCCGGGCGCGGCGCACTTTCCCTGGCTGGACGACGCGGGACGGTTCGTGAGGGTGGTGGCGGCCTTCTTCGAGGGCCTGCCCTGTTAGCGACCCAACAGGGCCGTACGCCATGGGCCGTCACGGCCGGCTCGGATGACCTCCCACCGCACGTCGGCGATGGTCCGGGTCAGCGAACACGGCAGGCTGGGCGGCGTCCGGAGGATGCGGTCACCCGAGAGAGTGACGTTCTGGTCGTCGGGCACAGAGTGGGGTCGGCACTCGTTTGACTCGGCGATGAGGAATCCCCACTTGTCACGGACCACGGGGGAACACACATGGGTCTGTCCTTCCACCGCAATCCCGACGGCTCGACCACCGGCCGCAATCAGGATACGAACTTCACCGTCACCGACACTGACGAGGAGGAGGTCAAGCGACGCCTGTACGAGGATGCGGGATGGGAGTACACGCCTCCACCCCCTCCCGTGCCCGCCGGCTTTCACCGGTTCGCCCTGGTGGACGACGCGTTCGACGGCGTGGGCTTCGGCGGGGCGCGATATGCAAGCCTGCGTGAGGACCCGCCCGTCGGGTGCGTGCCCGTCGACTGGGGCCGCCTCGCCCTGAAATGCGAACGTCCCGGAGCGACGTTGTGGGACGCGATTGCGGACACCGTTTCCGAGGTCCGGTGCGAGCACGGGGTGGTGATGAACAGCCTCGGCATCGAGAAGGCCGACGAGTGGTTCGACGCCAGGAAGGACGGATACGGGGCCGAGATCGCTGCCCAACTGCTGCTGATGGCCGCGCAGCGTGCCGCACTGCTCGGCTATGGGCGCCAGGACCTGATCCGTCTACTCGAGGCGACAGGCATCGAGTAGACGGGCCTACGGCCGGTGCGCCCGTCGACGGGTCAGCAGTCCCGGAACTCCGGCGACTGGTTCAGCACCTGGGAGCGCACCGACGTGAACTTCGAGTAGCTCTCGCCGTCGAGGGAGTCCGGGCGGAAGGCCGCGACGCGGTGGCAGTTCTGGAAGGCGAGGGCGATGCCGAAGTGGCGTTCGAGGCTGCCGCGGATGGCGTCGCTGGCGAGGGCGCGCAGGAGCTGGCCGCGCTCCTTCTCGGAGGGGGGAGGGGTCTGGTTGTCGGTGAACTCCGCGGTGCCGCCCTTGAGGTCGGCGGCGAGGGAGGCGATGAGGTCGTAGGCGTAGGGCAGGGAGGTGCGGACGGTGGCCACGAAGTCCGCTTCGCGGATGTCGCCCTGCTCGGCTTCGGCGAGGAGGGCGGGGGAGACGTCGAGAGACATGCGAGGGGGTCCTGTTCTCTTGCGGTGAGGGGGGAGTCGATCAGGTGAGCGCCGGCGGGCCCGGGACGAAGTCCGGGTCCACCTGGGTGGTCAGGTCCAGGCCGGTCGACGCGTTCGCCCAGGAGCGGGCGTTGCGCAGGTGGAACTCGACGGAGTGGCGGTGGAGGAGGTCCCAGTCGCGGGGGCGGGAGTCGACGGCCTCGCGCAGGACGTTCAGGGCGTGCCGGTTGTGGGGCTCCAGGGTGTCCAGGTCGTCCTCGCCGCGGCCCTGTTCCGCCGCGCGGACCCAGGACGAGTGGACGAGGTGGGTCAACAGGTCGTCGCCCACCTGTTCCTTGAGGAAGAGCAGGTCGTCCTCGCCGGTCACCTTGTTGCCGACGACGGCGATCCGGATGCCGAACTCCTCGGCGTGGTCGCGGTACTGGCGGTAGACCGAGACGCCCTTGCGGGTCGGCTCCGCGACCAGGAAGGTCAGGTCGAAGCGGGAGAACAGTCCCGAGGCGAAGGCGTCGGCGCCCGCCGTCATGTCGACGACGACGTACTCGCCGGGGCCGTCGACCAGGTGGTTGAGGTAGAGCTCCACACCGCCGAGCTTGGAGTGGTAGCAGGCCACCCCGAGGTCGCTCTCGTCGAACTCGCCCGTGACCATCAGGGGCACGTCACCCGCGCGCCGGACGTGGCGGGCGTGCAGTTCGTCGTCGCCGAGCAGGCTCAGCAGACGCGAACCGCGGCCGGGCGGAGTGGTCTTGATCATCGCCTCGGTGGAGGCGATCCGCGGGTTGGTGCCGCGCAGGTACTCCTTGATCTCGGGGAGGTGGGCGCCGAGCGGGGGCGCGCCCAGGTCGTCCCCGTCGTGGCCCAGCGCTTCGGCCAGGTGTTGGTTGATGTCTCCGTCGATGGCGAGAACCGGCGCGCCCGAGCGCGCCAGATGCCGGGAGAAGAGCGCCGACAAAGTGGTCTTGCCGCTGCCACCCTTGCCGACGAACGCGATCCGCACTACCGCTCCATCGTTTTGAAAATGGATGTCATGTCGGTAGGTTCTAGGCGTGTTGTCGATCACTGTCAAATCGCACCGCGATCAACCTCTTCCGCTTAATGCATATGATGTGCAAGTGCGTGACTACAGCATCAGGGTGGCGAGCCCCGACGACATCGACAGTGCGCGAGCCTTGATGCTCGACACCGTCTACCGCGACTTCGGAACCGGCTACGTGCCCCGATGGCACGCGGACATCATCGACCCGGCCACCGCTTATCTCGCCCCCGCCCGCCACACCCTGCTCGTCGCCGTCGACCCGGCCGACGGAGCCGTCGTGGCCACCGCCGCGCTCGACTCCCGGGGCCCGGCCCACCCGCCGAACCCGCGCCGTCTCGCCGACCGCTTCCCCTCCGGCGAGACCGCCCAGCTGCGCCGGGTCTACGTCCGCCCCGAGCACCGCCGGCGCGGGCTCGCCCGCCGCCTGGTCGAGGAGCTGCTCGCCTTCGCGGCCGCGGACGGCGGCTACCGCTCCGTCTACCTGCACACCGACCCGGCGGTCCCGGGAGCCGAGCCCTTCTGGCGCTCGCTCGGCAAGGTCGTGCACGACGAGCGCGAGGACCTCGGCGGCGGGAACCACGTCGTCCACTTCGAGATACCGATGGGGCGATGACCACCGTGCGACGCCGACACATCCTGGGCTCCCTGCTGCTCGCCCCGCTCCTGACCGCCTGCTTCGCCTCGGGCGGCGGCTCCGCGGGCGACGGCGACGCGAAGGACGGCGCCCGCCTGCGGGTCGCCCTCGCCTTCCCGCCCGCCGAGAACCTCTCGCCGTACGGGGCCGACGCGACCCTCCTCAGCCGCCTCGGCGTCACCGAGGGACTGACCGCCCTGGACGCCAACGGTGCCGCGGCCCCCGCGCTCGCCGCGTCCTGGCGCCGCGAGAACGACCGCACCTGGCTGTTCACCTTGCGCGAGGCCACCTTCCAGGACGGCTCCGCGGTCACCCCGCGGGCCGTCGCCGCGTCCCTCACCCACGCCACCGAGGCCAAGCCCACGCCCGCCGCCCTGTCCGGCGTCACCCTCACCGCCAAGGCCGCCGGCACCGCCGTGAGGATCACCACCGGCGCCCCCGACCCGGTGCTCCCGCTGCGGCTGTCCAGCCCCAGCCTCGCCGTGCTCTCCTCGAAGGCGTACGACGCCCGGGGCGCCGCCGACCCGGTCGGCACCGCCACCGGCCCCTTCGAGCTGACCAAGGTCGACGGATCCACCTCCGCCACCCTCGACCGCTACGACGACTACTGGGGCGGCCGCGCCCAGGCCTCCGGCGTCGACGTCCGCTTCATCGCCGACGGCACCGCCCGCGCGAGCGCCCTGCGCACCGGCGAACTCGACATCGCCGAGGCGGTCCCGGTCGCCCAGGCCGCGACCCTCGACAAGAACACCCGCAAGGAGACGGCCACCACCCGCAGCACGAGCCTGCTCCTCAACGCGCGGTCGGGTCCCTTCAAGGACGCGAGGCTCCGGGCCGCCGCCCGCGCCGCCGTCGACACCTCCGTGCTAGCCAAGGGCGTGTACGAGGGGTACGCCGATCCCGGCGCCGGCATCTACGGACCCGCCGTCACCTGGGCCGAGGGCAAGCGGCAGCAGCCGGCCGGGCGCGCGAAGGCCGGCGCCCCGAACGGCACGCGGATCACCCTCGCCACCTACGACAACCGGCCCGAACTACCCGAGGTCGCCCAGGTGCTCAAGCAGCAGCTGGAGAAGGCCGGGTTCAAGGTCGCGCTGGAGGTCCGCGAGTACTCGCGCCTGGAGAGCGACGCGCTTCGGGGGAAGTTCGACGCGGTCGTCCTCGCCCGCAACACCCTCCTCGACACCGGCGACCCGGTGGCCGTCCTCGCCAGTGACTACACCTGCGACGGCGGCTTCAACATCGCCCAGCTGTGCGACAAGGGCGTCGACAAGGCCGTGGCCAGGGCCGAGGGCATCGCCGACACCGCCGAGCGGCAGGACGCGGCCATGACGGCCGAGGCCGCCGTCCTCGGCACCGACGCCGTCGTCCCGCTGGTCCACCAGCGGATCATCACCGGCGTCGGTGCCTCGGTCAGCGGGGTGCTCCTCGACCCCTACGAGCGCACCCTCGTCGGCACCGGAACGCGGCGCTGACCGTGCGACGGCAAGGGGCCGCACTGCTGTGGCGTGCCGCGCTCGCGGTCGCCCTCGTGTGCGGCATCGGTCTGCTGCCCTGGCTGACCCGCACCGACCCCGCCCTCACCGTCCTGAAGGCGCGGTCGGCCGACCGCGACCCCACGCCCGAGGTGCTGGCCGACATCCGCGGCCAACTCGGTCTGGATCAGGGGCCGGTGAAACTCCTCGGACAGTGGCTCGGCGGACTGTGGCACGGGGACGCCGGGCGGTCCTGGCTCTCCGGCACCGAGGTCACCCCCGCGGTGCTCCAGGCCCTCGGGGTGTCCCTGCTGCTGATGGCGGTGGCCCTGATGGTCGCCGCCCTCACCGCCATCCTGGTCTGCGCCCGCACCCTCTGGCTCGGCGCGCACCGGCGCCTGCACGGACGCCGCGCGGGGGGCGGCGGCTCGGCGGTCCTGGCCGCACTGCCCGAGTTCCTCACCGCCTCCGTCCTTGCCACCGTCGTCGGCGTGCAGCTGGGCTGGCTGCCCGCCCTCGGCTGGTACGGGCCCCAGTGGACGGTCCTGCCCGCGCTCGCCCTCGGCCTGCCCGCCGGTGCCGTCCTGGGCCGGCTCCTGGACGACCTGCTGCCCGGCGCGTTCGCCGAGCCGTGGGCGCTGGCCGCCGACGCCCGCGGACTGCCCGGCCGGCGCGTCGCCCGCCAGGCGGTCCGCCGCTGCCTGCCCGGACTGCTGCCCAACCTCGGCCTGTTCGTCGTCGGCCTGACCGGCGGATCCGTCGCCGTGGAGCAGATCTTCGACATCCCCGGCCTCGGCCGCACCACCCTCCAGGCCGCCCTCGCCCAGGACCTGCCCGTCCTCCAGGCCGGCACCCTCGCCCTCCTGCTGCTCGCCGCCACGGCCGCCGGACTGGCCGCCCTCGCCACCCACCGCCTCACCGGCCCCGCCCTGCGCGACGGAGCACTGTCCTCCCTGCACCGCCCGACACCCCCGGCCCGCCGGACCCTGCCGCTCGTGTACGGCGCGCTGCTCGTCGCCGTCGTCGCGCTCGGCCTGCCCCGCGACCCGCTCGCCCTGGACACCACCGCACGCCTCCAAGCCCCCTCCGGTGCCCACCCGTTCGGCACCGACGCGCTCGGCCGGGACGTCCTCGCCCGGGTCTCCCACGGCGCCCTCGACACCCTGCTGCTCGCTGCCGCGATCAGTGCCGCCGCCCTGCTCACCGGCCTCCTGCTAGGGCTGCTGCCCCAGGTCTCCGGGCCGCTCGTCGACACCGTCAACGCCGTACCGCCCGTCCTCCTCGCCCTGCTGGTCACCGCCGTCGCGGGCAGCGGAACCGCCACCCCCGCGTTCGCCGTGGGAGCCGTCGCCTGGGCGCCCCTCGCGGCGCACACCGCCGCGCTCCTGCGCCAGGAACGCGCCGCACTCCACCTCACCGCCACCCGCGGACTCGGCGCGAGCCGCCCCTACCTCCTGCGGCACGAACTCCTGCCCGCCGTGCTGCCGCCCGTGACCCGACACGCCCTGCTGCGCCTGCCCGGCATCGCGCTCGCTCTCGCCTCGCTGGCCTTCCTCGGCCTCGGCGCCCAGCCGCCCTCCCCGGAGTGGGGCCTCCTCCTCGCCGAGAACCAGCCCTACGCCGAACGCGCCCCCTGGGCCGTCCTCGCCCCCGCCGCCGTCCTCGCCCTGCTCGGGGCGTTCGCGGTGAGCGCGGCGGGCGGGGTGCGGTGGCGCGGGCGGCGGACTCGACCTCGTATCCCCTTGACCGCGGCGGAACCGCCGTCCCGAACACCGGAATTGGTGGGAGCCCGATGACCGCCCCGACGACCGCCCCGACGAACGCCCTGACGGCAGGCCCGCGCCAGGTGTCCGGGCGCCACCGTCTGTCGCCCCTGCTGCGACTGCTGATCCTGACCCAACTCGCCTTCAACATCGGCTTCTTCGCCGTGCTGCCGTTCCTGTCCGCACATCTGGGGCAGGCCGTGGGGATGGCGGGCTGGCTGGTCGGGTTCGTGCTCGGGCTGCGGACCTTCAGCCAGCAGGGGCTGTTCGTGGTCGGCGGGGCGCTCGCCGACCGGTACGGCATCCGGCCGGTCGTCCTCGCCGGATGCGTGCTGCGGATCGGCGGCTTCGCCTGGCTCGGGTACGCCGCGCAGACCTGGTCGGTGATCTGCGCCGTCCTGCTGATCGGGTTCGCGGCCGCGCTGTTCTCGCCCGCCGTGGAGTCCGAGGTCGCCCGCCAGGCGATCGTCCACGAAGAACACGGCGGCTCCCGCACCCGCGTGCTCGCGCTGTTCACCGTCGCCGGACAGGCCGGAGCCTTCGTCGGACCGCTCATCGGCGCGCTGCTGCTGTCGGTGGACTTCCGCACGGTGTGCCTGGCCGGGGCCGGGATCTTCGTGCTCGTCCTCGCCGGGCACGCCTGGCTGCTGCCGCAGCACATACCCGGCCGGGAGCGCGTCCACCTGCGCGGCGGGATGGGGCCGCTGCTGCGCAACCGGCGGTTCCTGGCGCTGTGCTGCGCCTACGGTGCCTATCTGCTCGCCTACAACCAGCTCTATCTCGCGCTGCCCGCCGAGGTGGAGCGCGCGGCGGGCTCGCAAGCCCCGCTGGCCTGGCTGTTCGCGCTGTCGTCGCTGCTGGTGGTGACTGCCCAGCTGCCCCTCACCCGCTGGGTGGGGGACCGGCTCGACCTGCGCCGGTCGATGGTGACAGGACTGCTGCTCATCGCGGCCGGGTTCGCCGTCGTGGCCGTGGCCCGGCCCGCCGGCTGGACCGGCACGCGGGGACTGCTGCCCGCGGCCGGCTTCGTCGTCCTGCTGACCCTCGGCCAGATGCTGGTGGCCCCCGTGGCCCGCGCCTGGGTGCCCGACCTCGCCGAGGAGGGCCGTCTCGGCCTCTATACGGGGGCGCTGTCCTCGGTGTCCGGACTGATCGTCCTGGTGGGCAGTTCGGCCAGCGGCATCCTGCTGGACAGCGGGTTGCCGGCCGCGGTGCCGTGGCTGGTGCTGGCCGCCGTACCGGCCGCCGCCGTCGCGCTGCTGCCGCGTCGGTAAAGTCCACGGCATGGAGACCCAGGACGTCCGTGTGGAGCCTGCCGGGTCGGCGGACCAGGAACTGGTCGACGCCTTCGCCCGGATGCTGCCGCAGCTGTCGTCGACCGCCGCGCGGCTCGACCTCGCCGCGGTCGAGCGGATCCTGTCGTGCGACGCGAACACCGTGCTCGTCGCCCGCGCGGACGACCGGATCGTCGGCACCCTGACCCTCGTGATGTTCCCCGTCCCGTCCGGGCTGCGGGCCCGTATCGAGGACGTGGTCGTCGATCACGCGGCCCGCGGTCACGGAGTCGCCGGGCTGCTCACCCACGAGGCCCTGCGGCTGGCCCGGGAGGCCGGGGCCCGCACCGTCGACCTCACCTCCCGCCCGGACCGGGCGGCGGCGAACCGGGTGTACGAGCGGCTGGGCTTCCGGCAGAGGGAGTCGACCGTGTACCGGGTGCCGCTCAAGGGCTGAAGCCCACCGGCTCTCAGGACGCCGGGACCGGCTCCGCCACCAGCTCCAGCATCTCCGTCACGACGGCCCGCTCGGCCCGGTGCGTCCGCCACAGCCACAGCACGTCCCGGCCGAACGACCAGACCAGCGTGGCCAGGGCGACGGCGACGACGGCGAAGGTCGCCGCGTACGGCAGCAGACCCGACGCGGCCAGGAGCAGCAGCACCCCCTGGAGCGCGGCGACCGTCTTGCGGGCCGTGCTCGGCGGCAGTGGAGCGTTCAGCCACGTCCACGCCCGGGCCGCGGCGACGAAGCCGTAGCGCATGGCGCCGATCAGCAGGACCCACGGACCCAGCGACATCGACATGTACACGCTGAGCACCAGGATCAGGAACGCGTCGACCTCCATGTCGAAACGCGCGCCCAGCGGGGTCGAGGTGCCCGTGGCGCGGGCGACCTTGCCGTCCACGCCGTCCAGGATCAGCGCCACCGCCGTCAGACCGACGAACAGCGTCACCGGCGGCGAGCTCTCGAAGGAGTCGGCGACCAGCGCGGTCACCGCGCCGACCAGGGTCGCCCGGCCGAGCGTCACCCGGTTGGCGGGCCCGAAGGACCGCGGCCGGGTGCGGTGCAGCGCCCGGGAGAGCACCGCCCAGGTGGCGATGGCGAAGGCGAGGCCGGTCAGCCAGCCCGCCGGCCCCATGCCGATCGCCGTTCCGAGCAGGGCCAGCAACAGGATCTGGAGGCCCGCTCCCACCGCGGTCTCCTGCTGGACCAGCCTTGCCTCGTACGTGTTGTTCAGGGCCACCGCACATTCCTCCGGCCAGGTGACAGAGTCGATCAAGGCCGCGTACTGTGCGCGACCTGTGCACACCTCGGTACGTGAACAGCTTCCCGATCGTTCAGGAGGATGCCGATGAAGCGCACCGGACGCGCGTTCTGGCTCAGCTCTCCGGGCCAGGGCGAGATACGCCACGTGGCCCTGCCCGACCCCGCCGAGGACGAGGTGGTGGTCCGTTCGCTCTGCTCGGGGGTCAGCCGGGGCACGGAGACACTCGTGTTCCGCGGCGGGGTCCCCGAGAGCCAGTACGCGGCCATGCGGGCGCCCTTCCAGGAGGGTGATTTCCCGGGCCCGGTGAAGTACGGCTACCTCAGCGTCGGTGAGGTGGAGGAGGGGCCCGCGGCGCTCGTCGGCCGTACGGTCTTCTGCCTCTATCCGCATCAGACGCGCTACGTCGTCCCGGCGAGCGCGGTGACCGTCCTGCCGCCGGACGTGCCCGCCGAGCGGGCGATCCTCGCCGGCACCGTCGAGACCGCCGTGAACGCCCTGTGGGACGCGGCGCCCCTGGTGGGGGACCGGATCGCGGTGGTGGGCGGCGGCATGGTCGGCAGTTCGGTGGCCGCGCTGCTGGCCCGCTTCCCCGGCGTCCGCGTCCAGTTGGTCGACGCCGACCCCGCCCGCGCCGAGACCGCCGCGGCCCTCGGGGTCGACTTCGCCTCCCCCGCCGACGCCCGCGGCGACTGCGACCTCGTCGTCCACGCGAGCGCCACCGAGCAGGGACTCGCCCGCTCCCTCGAACTCCTCACGGCCGAGGGCACGGTCCTCGAACTGAGCTGGTACGGCGACCGGAAGGTGAGCCTCCCGCTCGGCGAGGCCTTCCACTCCCGACGGCTCGTCATCCGCAGCAGCCAGGTCGGCACCGTCTCCCCGGCCCGCCGCTCCAACCGCTCCTACGCCGACCGGCTCGCCCTCGCGCTCGACCTCCTCGCCGATCCGTCACTCGACGCGCTCATCACAGGGGAAAGCACGTTCGAGGAACTGCCGGAGGTGATGCCGAAACTGACCTCTGGGGAGATTCCGGCCCTGTGTCATCTCGTGAGGTACGACAAGAGCGCCTGACCTGAGAAAAGAGTGAGAGGCGGCTGAACACGGGGAAGCGAAGAGCCGTACTACACGGCATCCCCCGGAAGGGATCAGCAGGGGGACCAGACGCGCCGCACCTGGAGGGTCGTCCGTTGTTCAGCATCACCGTCCGCGATCACATCATGATCGCCCACAGCTTCCGCGGCGAGGTCTTCGGCCCCGCGCAGCGTCTGCACGGAGCGACGTTCCTGGTGGACGCCACCTTCCGGCGCGAGCAGCTGGACGACGACAACATCGTCGTCGACATCGGCCTGGCCACTCAGGAACTCGGTGCCGTCGTCAGCGAACTGAACTACCGCAACCTCGACAACGAGCCCGACTTCGCCGGAGTCAACACCTCCACGGAGTTCCTGGCCAAGGTCATCGCGGACCGGCTCGCCCAGCGCATCGAGAAGGGCGCCCTGGGTGAGGGCGCCAAGGGACTGGCGGGCCTCACGGTCACGCTGCACGAGTCGCACGTCGCCTGGGCGAGCTACGAGCGTGCCCTGTGACCGACGTGACGCTGGAGAAGATCGAGCGGGTCGAGAAGCCGATGCCGGGCGTACCGGGCGGCGTCGAGTCGCGGCTCGACTACCTGCCCGTACAGCACTCCGCCCTCAAGAACGCCGAGATCATCCCGATGTCCCTGCGCTCCGTGCACTTCGTCATGCCGGGCGGCGTCGACGACCCGACCGTGCCGAGCGGCGGCAACGCCTACGACCGGCGCGTGAGCCTGGACCTGGCCGGCTTCGGCTGGCAGGTGCACCAGCACGCGGTGCCCGGTGAATGGCCCCGCCCGTCGGCGGCGGCCCGCGCCGAACTCGCCCGCACGCTGCGGGACCTGCCCGACGGCACGATCGTCCTCCTGGACGGCCTCGTCGCCTGCGGGGTCCCCGAGATCGTGGTGCCCGAGACGGAGCGGCTGAGCCTCGCCGTCCTCGTCCACCTCCCGCTCGGCGACGAGACGGGACTGGACCCGGCGGCCGCGGCCGAACTGGACGCCAAGGAACGCGCCGTCCTGCGGGCCGTGCCCGCCGTCGTCGCCACCAGCGACTGGGCGGTCCGCCGCCTCGTCTCCCACCACGGGCTCGCCCCCGACCGGGTCCATGTCGCCGCCCCCGGCGCCGACATCGCCCCCCTCGCCCCCGGCACCGACGGCGTCTCCCGGCTGCTGTGCGTCGCCGCGGTGACCCCGCGCAAGGGCCAGCACCGGCTGATCGAGGCGCTGGCCACGGTGACCGAACTGCCGTGGAGCTGCGTCTGCGTCGGCGGACTCACCCACGACCCGCAGTACGTCGCGAGCCTGCGGGTCCTGATCAAGAAGTACGGCCTCCAGGACCGCCTGCACCTCGCGGGCCCCCAGGCCGGCGCCGAACTCGACGCCAGCTACCACGCAGCCGACCTCATGGTCCTCACCTCCTATGCCGAGACCTACGGCATGGCGGTGACCGAAGCCCTCGCCCGCGGCATCCCGGTGCTGGCCACCGATGTCGGCGGGCTGCCCGAGGCGGTCGGCCGCGCCCCCGACGGCGGGGTGCCCGGCATCCTCGTCCCGCCGGAGGACCCCGCCGCCCTCGCCGCCGAACTGCGAGGCTGGTTCGGCGAGGCGGACGTCAGACGGCGTCTGAAGGCCGCGGCCCGAGGGCGGCGGGCCGCCCTGGGCGGCTGGGCGGCCACGGCTCGCAGTCTGGCCGGAGTACTCGGCCGACTGCCGAGCGAACCCCGGAGGGTGGCATGAGGGAGACGGCGATGACTCAGCGGACGGGACGGATCCCGGCACAGCCCGGGCCCAGGGAGGCGGTGGAGCCGGTGCTCACGAATGCGGGGTCGGGCGGGGGTGCCGAGGCGGTCCCGGGGCAGGCCGGAGGGTCCTTCCTCAACCAGGCCGTCGGGACGGCCGACGCCGTCATCGCCGGGGCCGGGCCCGTCGTCCGCCTCGGTGAGCGGCCCACGGTGAAGCTGCGGGACGCGGGCCCCGACGACCCGCCGCGCTACGCCCCCGAGTGGCTGGAGCTGCGCGAGGGCCCCGACGCCGCGGCACGGGCGCACGACCTGCTCGACCCGCTGCGCATCCGGCTCGCCAACCTGCCGGGCAAGGCCGGGTTCGTCATCCACGACCTGGGCTGCGGCACGGGCTCGATGGGCCGCTGGCTGGCCTCCCGGATCGACGGCGCCCAGCACTGGATCCTGCACGACCGCGACCCCTACCTGCTGCACTTCGCCGCGGTGGCCTCCCCGCGCTCCGCGGCCGACGGCAGCCGCGTCACGGTCGAGACCCGGCGCGGCGACGTCGGCCGGCTCACCCCGGACGCCCTCGCCGGCGCCTCGCTGGTGACGGCCTCCGCGCTGCTCGACGTGCTCACCCGCGAGGAGATCGACACCCTCGCCGCGGCCTGCACCGGGGCCGGCTGCCCGGCGCTGCTGACGCTCTCCGTCGCCGGCCGCGTCGAACTCACCCCGTCCCACCCGATGGACGAGGAGATCGCCGAGGCCTTCAACGCCCACCAGCGGCGCGACGGACTGCTCGGCCCCGACGCGGTCACCGCGGCGTGCGAGGCGTTCTCCGAACGCGGCGCGACGGTACGGCTGCACCCGAGCCCCTGGCGGCTCGGCCCCGCCGAGTCCGAGCTGACGGCCCAGTGGCTGCGCGGCTGGGTCGGCGCGGCCGTCGAGGAGCGGCCCGAGCTGAAGGAGCGTGCGGAACCGTATCTGCGCGAGCGCCTCGAAGCCTGCGCGGCGGGGGAGTTGCGCGTCCTGGTCCACCACACCGACCTCCTCGCCCTGTCCCGTCCGACGGGCGGAGGGTCATGAGCGTGGAGACGGTCCGGGTACGGGCGGCCCGGCCCGGCGCCGGTACCGCGGCGCGACAGCGGATCGGGACGACCACGTCCCGCGCCAGGAAGAGCCAGCCCCGCGCGCGAAGCGCCGACGGGGCCGGGGCGACCGCCCCGTGGCGGGACACGACCGTCCGGGCGGCCGCACGACGTGCCGAGCGGCATCGAGCGGCCAGGGCGATCGCCCTCCCGGCCGTCAGGACCGCCCAACCGGACGAGCCGAGCACCGGGGCGCTCGGACAGGGCGACGGGGGCGCGGCGGCCGCTCCGGCGGTCGGCCGGGCCGGTCGGCCGGGTGAGTCGCGTGACGCCGGCCGCCTGCTCGCGGCGTCGCGCGAGAAGACCGCCGAGGCGGACGGGCCGCGCGGTCGGCAGATCGACGCCGACGCGGTGATCGCCTCAGCGTGCGAGCCGGACGCCGAGGCGGGTGAGCCGTCGGCCGAGGTGGACGCACGGCGGAACGCGTCGGCGCGAGGGCGTGTGGAACCGGTCGTGTTCGCGGTTCCCGTGGCGGAACTCGTGCCTGCGGCCGGGCCGTTCGCGGATCGGGCCGAGGCGATCGCCGCGCGGGCGGAACTGCTCGCCGCACGGAGCGCCTCGCACACCCACACCGGTGGGCCGCGCGGCGGTGCGGCCGTCTCCCCGGAGCGGATCGGTGTGATCGTGACGGGGACACGGGCCGACGCCGGTCCGAAGACGTCCGCCGCGTCCCCGTGGCGCACCGCGCTGCGCGGACTGCTCGCCGTGGTGAACTCCCGTGCCGTCCGCACCCACTTCGGCACCGTCGCGGGTGCCGTCATCCTCGCCGTACTGCTGTGGCGCCTCGGCACCGGCGTGTTCGTGGACGGACTGCGGCGGATCGACGGGGCGACGCTCCTTGTGGCCCTCGGGATCGGCCTTGTCACCACCGTGTTCAGCGCCTGGCGCTGGGCGCTGGTGGCCCGCGGCCTGGGCATCCGGCTGCCGCTCGCACCCGCCGTCGCCGACTACTACCGCGCGCTGTTCCTCAACGCGGCGCTGCCCGGCGGCGTCCTCGGCGACGTCCACCGCGCGGTCCGGCACGGGCAGAGCACCGGCGACCTCGGACGCGGTGTCCGCTCCGTCGTCCTGGAACGGGCCGCGGGACAGCTCGTGCTGGCCGGCGTCGGCGTGACGGTCCTGCTGACGCTGCCGTCGCCCGTACGGGCCGACGCGCGCAGCCTCGCCCCGCTCGTCGCCCTCTCGGCCCTGGGCGCGCTCGCGGTCGTCGTGGCCCTCCGCATGAACCGGCCGCCCTCGCGCCGCGGACGGGCGCTGCGCGCCACACTCGCCGAGGCCCGCGAGGGGCTGCTGTCCCGCCGTAACCGGACCGGCGTCGCCGTGTCCTCGACGGTCGTCCTCGCCGGCCACCTCGGCATGTTCGTCGTCGCCGCCCGGGTCACCGGCTCCGCCGCCTCCGTCGCCGTCCTGCTGCCCCTCGCGGTGCTCGCCCTGCTCGCCATGAGCCTGCCGCTCAACGTCGGCGGCTGGGGCCCACGCGAGGGCGTCACCGCCTGGGCGTTCGGCGCCGCGGGCCTCGGCGCGAGCAACGGCCTCGCGGTCGCGGTGGTGTACGGCGTGCTCAGCTTCGTGGCCGCCCTGCCGGGGGCCGCCGTGCTGGTCGCCCGCTGGTACACAGGCCTGCGCGGGGCGAAGGCCGGGGCCCGGACCGCCGTGACGGATCCGGAGCCCGGCCGGGCACCGGCGGACGACGACTACCCGCGCTCGGCTTCCCCGGCGCTCTCCGGCGCCGCCGAAGTGAGGATCGAGAAATACGTCGCGAAGGAATCGGCGAGGCTCGCCAGCAGTTCCTTCCCTTTTTCCGCGGACCCCAGGGAAGGACGGCCGATGACGCCCGAATCGGTATAGGCGGACATCCCGACGGACAACAGATGACGGCGGTCGTCCGCGATGAAATCGGCCGACTCGTAACCGGGCCGGACCATTTCGGGATGGGCGTGCAGAAGGATGGAGGTCTCGATTTCCCCCGCGTGCATGTCGGTGAGCAGCGAGGTCGCCACCCCGGCCCGCTCCCGCGCCGCCTCCCAGTCCTCCGGGGCCGGGAACAGAGCCATCCGCTCACCGCGCGCGGACGACTCCTGAACGGCGTTGCCCAGGACGTAGTTCCCGCCGTGTCCGTTGACCAGCACCAGGGCCTCGACGCCCGAGCGGCGCAGTGACGCCGCTATGTCCCGTACCACCGCGTGAAGGGTCACGGAGGAGATGCTGACGGTTCCCGGCCAGGCCGCGTGCTCGTGCGAGCAGGCGATGGTCACCGGCGGAAGGAGATGCACCGGGTACGCGCCGGCGATCTCCCGGGCGATGGCGCAGGCGACCAGCGTGTCGGTCGCCAACGGCAGGTACCGACCGTGCTGTTCGAAGCTGCCGACCGGAAGAACGGCCACCTGGGATGAGACGCCCGCGCCTCGTGTCCGTACGTCTTCGGTAGTGTCCGCCGGCACCAGACCGTACGCCGCCGACCGTATTCCCGAACCACTCATCTTTTCACGGCCTTTCGTCTCTGCTTAGGAAACAGATCATGACAGAAAAAATTGGCGTGCTCGGCAAGAAGTCATCACAGCGCACGGGTGTGGAACGCGTCGTGAATGCCCCGCTGCCCACCGTGTACGGGAAATTCCAGGCGGTCGGGTATCTCGATCACGACCGCGGCGACGAACAAGTGGCCCTGGTCTACGGCGAGATCGGCACGGACGAGGTGCTCACCCGGCTGCATTCCGAGTGCCTGACCGGTGACGCGTTCGGCTCCCAGCACTGCGAGTGCGGCGACCAGCTGGCCTCCGCGCTGCGCGCCGTGGCCGCCGAGGGCGCCGGCGTCGTCGTCTACCTCCGCGGTCACGAGGGCCGCGGCATCGGGCTGCTCGCCAAGCTGCGTGCGATGGCCCTCCAGGCGGAGGGTCTGGACACCGTCGAGGCGAACCTCGCGCTCGGTCTGCCCGTGGACGCCCGCGACTACGGCGTCGCCGCCGGGATCCTGCACGACCTGGGTGTGAACTCGGTCCGGCTCATGTCCAACAACCCGCGCAAGCGCGAGGCGCTGGTGCGGCACGGCATCCGGGTCGCCGAGACGGTCCCGCTGCTGATACCGCCGTGCGAGAACAACATCACCTACCTGCGGACCAAGCGGGAACGGCTGGACCACCATCTGCCCCACCTGGACGCGGTCGTCAGCTCCTCCTGAACTCCCCGGCCCGCGGCGGCCACCCCGGTGCCACACACCGGCACCGGCCGCCGCGGGCGGAGCGCCGCCGACGGGCATACAGGTGGCCCCCGCGTGGGAAGGGAACACGGGGTGACCGACGACATCCTCTTCCTCGCCGCCGACCGGGTCGAGCAGCTCCTCGACCGCGACACCGCGATCAGGTCCCAGCGCGCCGCCTTCACCGCGCTCGGCCGGCAGGAGGCGGACCTGCCGGCGAAGATCATGCACCCCAGCCGCTTCGACGACAGCGTCGTCTTCGCCTACCTCTCCCGGCTGTCCGCGGACAGCGGAGCCGTCGCGAAGATCGGCAGCGTCAACCCCGGCAACGCGGCGGCCGGACTGCCGACCGTCCACGCCGTGATCACCGTGCTCGACCCGCTGACCGGCCGACTCGCCGCCGTCCTGGACGGCACGGCGGTGACCACCCTGCGCACGGCCGCCGCCAGCGCCGTCGCCGTCGACGCACTGGCCCGCCCCGACGCCGTGGACCTGGCGATCCTCGGCTCCGGCACCCAGGCCCTCGCCCACGCGCGGGCCATCGCCCGGGTACGGGAGGTGAAGTCCGTACGGCTGTGGAGCCCCACCCCCGCACACCGCGCCCGCGCCGCCGAGACCCTGGCCGCCGAACTGGACCTGCCCGTCGAACCGACCACGACCGCCGAGGCCGCCGTGACCGGGGCCTCCGTCGTCGCGGCCTGCACGCTCAGCACCACACCCGTGGTGCGCGGGCGGTGGCTGGCCGACGGCTGCACCGTCGTCAGCGTGGGCTCGTTCGAGCCCGGCCGCAGCGAGGTGGACGCCGAGGTCCTCCGGCGGGCCGTAGCCCGCGGAGCCGTCGTGGTCGACGACCCCGAGACCGCCGCGCACCACGCGGGGCCCGTCGTGGACGCCCTGCGGGAAGGAGTGCTGACCATGGAAGACCTGGTTCCACTGGGTGCCGTGCTCACCGGACGGCGCCGGGCCCGCACCGGGCCCGAGGACGTCGTCCACTACAACAGCGTCGGCCTCGGCGTCCAGGACGCTGCCGTCGCCTGGGCCGTGGTCGAGGCGGCCAGGGGAGCGGCCCGGTGATCGCCCGCGCCGGTGTCGTCGTCATCGGCGGTGGGGTGATGGGCACCAGCATCGCCTGCCACCTGGCCCGCGCCGGGGTGCGGGACGTGGTCCTGATCGAACGCGACGAACTCGCCGCCGGTTCCACCTCCAAAGCGGCCGGCGGGGTACGGGCGCAGTTCTCCGACGAGCTCAACATCCAGCTCGGCGCGCGCAGTCTGGAGGCGTTCGGGCGGTTCGAGGAGGAGACCGGCCAGCACATCGGGCTGCACCGGGTCGGCTATCTGTTCCTGCTGTCCACACCGGAGGAGGTCGCCTCCTTCGAGGCGGGCGTGCGCCTCCAGAACTCCCTCGGCGTGCCCAGCCGCATGATCGACCCCGCCGAGGCCCGCCGGCTCTCCCCGCTGATCAGCACCGACGGGCTCCTCGCGGCCGCGTTCTCGCCCGACGACGGCCACTGCACCCCCGAGTCCGTCGTCCACGGCTACGCGGCCGACGCCCGCCGGCACGGTGCGCGGATCCTGCGGCACACCGAGGTCACCGGCATCGAACGGCACGGCGACACCATCACGGCCGTGGCGACGACCCTGGGCCGGATCGCCACCGACACGGTGATCTGCGCGGCCGGCGCCTGGTCGCGGGCGGTCGGCGCGATGGCCGGCGTGGACCTGCCGGTGCGGCCGCTGCGCCGGCAGATCGCGGTCACCGAACCCGTCGAGGGGCTGCCGCCCCGCCTGCCCATGACCATCGACTTCACCAGCAGCCTCTACTTCCACTCCGAGGGTCCCGGACTCCTCGTCGGGATGTCCGACCCCGACGAGCGGCCCGGCTTCGCCACCGACACCCACGACCGCTGGATACCCCGGCTGGGCGCGGCGATGGAACACCGCGCCCCCGCCCTGCTGAACCTGCGCCGCACGGGCGGCTGGG
Organism: Streptomyces lincolnensis; assembly: GCF_001685355.1. GTDB lineage: Bacteria > Actinomycetota > Actinomycetes > Streptomycetales > Streptomycetaceae > Streptomyces > Streptomyces lincolnensis. Next base: position 8,461,853 of record NZ_CP016438.1, read on the forward strand.
CGGGCCTGTACGAGAACACCCCCGACCACAACGCCCTGATCGGCGAGGCGACTTCGGTCTCCCGCTTCCTGTACGCGACGGGCTTTTCCGGCCACGGTTTCCTCCAGGGACCCGCCGTCGGCGAAGTCGTCCGCGACCTGTACCTCGGCCGCGTACCCTTCGTGGATGTCAGCCCCTTGAGCGCCGGCCGGTTCGCGGCCGACGCCCCGCGCCCGGAGGCCAACCTGGTATGACCGAGCTTCATCTGTGGCTGCGCCACGAAGCCCGTACCACCGAGCGGCGCACGCCGCTCGTGCCGTCCGACGCCCGGCGGCTCGTCGACGCCGGAGTGACCCTCACCGTCGAGCAGTCCCCGCAGCGGATCTTCCCCGCCGAGGAGTACGAGGCGGCCGGCTGCCGGACCGCACCGGCCGGCTCCTGGGTGACGGCACCCGCGGACGCCGTCGTCCTCGGCCTGAAGGAACTCCCCGACGAACCCGCCGAGTTGCGGCACCGGCACATCTTCTTCGGGCACGCCTACAAACGGCAGCCGGGAGCCGCCGGACTGCTGCGGCGGTTCGCCGCCGGGGGCGGCACGCTCCTCGACCTCGAATACCTCGTGGACGACGGCGGCCGCAGACTCGCCGCGTTCGGATACTGGGCCGGATACCTGGGCGCGGCCCTGGCCGTGCTCCAGCACCGGGGCAGACTGGACGCGCCCCTCACGCCCACCGCGCACGAGGAGCTGGAGGAACGCCTCAGGCCCGTCGCCGGGGACGAGGCGTTCACGGCCCTGGTCATCGGGGCCCTGGGCCGCAGCGGCCGGGGCGCGCGCGTCGCGCTCCACACCGCCGGGGTCGAGCCGACCTGCTGGGACCTCGACGAGACCAGGAACCTGGACCGTCCGGCCCTGCTCGCCCACGACCTGCTGGTGAACTGCGTCCTCGCCACCACCCCCGTCCCGCCCTTCGTCCGCGAGGCGGATCTGGACGAGCCCGCCCGCCGCCTGCGCACCCTCTCCGACGTCACCTGCGACGTCGGCTCGCCCCTGAACGTCCTGCCGGTCTACGACCGCACCACCGAGTGGACCGACCCCGTCCGCCGGCTGCACAAGGAACCCCCGCTCGACCTCATCGCCATCGACAACCTGCCGTCCCTGCTCCCGCGGGAGTCCAGCGTCGACTTCTCGGCCTCCCTGCTTCCCCCACTGCTGGACTTCTCGACCGGCGGCGCCTGGGGACGCTGCCGCGACCGGTTCCACCAGGCCCGCCGTGAACTCGGCATCGAGGAAGGTGAGTCCCGCCATGTCTGACCCGGTTCCCGCGAGCGGTACCGTCCACTGGATCGGCGCGGGCCTGTCCACCGGCAGCGGTCTGGCCGCCCTGTGCGAGGCGGCCGACCGGGTACGGCTGTGGCACCGCACCGGGCCCCGCGCCGCCGAGGCCCTCGACGCGCTCGGCCTCACCGGCCGCGCCGAGCCGCGCGCGTACGATCCGGACGCCCTGACGGCCGAACTGGCCCCCGGAGACGTGGTGGTGTCGATGCTGCCGGCCACCGAACACCCCGCACTGCTGGCCCTCTGCGTACAAGAGCGGGCGCACTTCGCCTGCTCCAGCTATGTGTCCGACGCCGTCCTGGAGCAGGTGCCCGAGGCCCGGGCGGCCGGCGTCGTCGTGCTCACCGAGGCCGGTCTCGATCCGGGCATCGACCATCTCTTCGCGCACAGCCTGGTCGCCCGGGCCCGCACCGCGATCGGCGACGACACGGCGGCCTCGTACAGCCTCACCTCCTACTGCGGCGGCGTCCCCGCCGAACCGAACGACTTCCGCTACCGCTTCAGCTGGGCCCCCTTCGGAGTGCTCAACGCCCTGCGCTCGCCCGCCCGTTACATCGACGACGGCTCCGAGACCACCGCCGAGCGGCCCTGGGAGGCGACCCGGCGACACGTCGTCGACGGGGAGGCCTTCGAGGTGTACCCCAACCGCGACAGCGTGCCCTTCGTCGAGCAGTACGGCCTGCCGGCCGGCTGGAAGCCGCGGACCTTCGTGCGCGGCACCCTGCGTCTGGACGGCTGGCTACGGGCCTGGGACGACGTCTTCGCCGAGCTGAGGGTGGGCGACGACACCCGGATCGCCGCCCTGGCCCGGGAACTGGCCGCCGCATACCCGACGACGGACGCCGACCGCGACCGTGTCGTCCTCGCCGTCTCCCTGGACGTGCACGCCGGGCCCGACCGGACCTGGTCGGGCGCCTACCTGCTGGACCTGGTGGGCGACCCGGACGAGAGCGCGATGGCACGCTGTGTCTCGCGCACCCTCGCCCTCGGCGTCCGCCACGTCCTCGACGGCTCCCTCCCGCCCGGCCTGAACCGGGCCGCGGAGACGGCGGCCCGCTCCGAGGAGTGGCTCGGCGAACTCTCCCGCGAGGGCGTCCACTTCACGCTCCGCATCGACCAGTAGAAAGCAGCCGCCGGTCGGCGGGAGCCGTCAGTGGACGGGAACCGCCCGGGGTCCGACCGGAGTCAGATGTGCGGAGATCACCCACAGGAGGCACAGGTCGAAGACCAGCTCCGTGACCGACGCGAACTGGTTGGCCGTGAACTTGAATATCTGACCGACGAGGATGTCGACGAGGAGCGCGGCGCGCAGCAGCCGCAACCCGGTCGGCCGGTCCGCGCGCAGGCGTATCAGTCCGGCGGCCCCGAGAACGGCCGAGGCCACCGCGCTCACCAGGATGCCCATCAGCGCACCGCGCTGCGGCTCGTACGCCAGGTCGCCGCCGAGGCCCGCGACGGTCAGCCAGACGGCGAACAGCAGCGCCTCGGTGAGCACGCAGACCACGGCGAGTGTGAGCGCCAGCCGGTGGCCCGCCGCCCGCCGCAGCGCGCCCCGGACCCGCGCCGCCCCCGGACGGAGGCGCTCCCAGCGGCTCGGTTCACGCTCGGGCAGCGCCGCCAGCAGCCGTAGCAGCGCCTCGTCGGTCTCGCTCCGCCCGCCCTCGACCAGGCCTGTCGCCGCCTGCCGCTGGGCTGCGGTGAGCCCGGACGCCACGCCCGTCAGAGCGAGGTCGGCGGCCCGCGCGGTGCGTTGCTCCGGGGTGAGGTCGGTGCGGCCGCGCAGGAGCCGAGGGAGGAGCAGGAGCAGTGCGAAGGTCAGGTAGATGATGCCGGCGGCCGGGCGGTAGAAGTAGCCCGGCTCGTCGGTGATCTGCTTGCCCACCTCGTCGATGAACAGCCCGAACCCGATCCCTCCCACGACGGCGCAGGACAGACGCGCGGTCCGCCCGAGGAAGCCCAGCGCGACCAGGGTCGCCGCCATCATCAGCAGCCCGCCCCACAGCATGTGGGCGATGTGCAGCCGGCCGCCCCCGCCCAGCCGGGGATACCCCGCCAGGGCCAGGAAGGCGCGGGTGACCAGCACGGTCGCTATGCCGGACAACGCGAACAACCGCAGATGCGCGGTCGCCCCGGTCGCCCCGACCAATCCACGCCTGCCCCGCATCGCGTCCCCCGTCCCCCGACGGCCACCGCTCCCCTGCCGAGCGGCGGCCTTCCCAAGTCGCCCCTCCAGGCTGGCAGGACAGGGACCGGCAATGATCGGGGATGACCCTGAGACGACCCGGAGCCGAGCCCTGATCCGGAGCCGAGCGCTGATCTGCTGCCGACCGGAGGGCCCTCGACCGGAGCGACCTCGACCGGACCGGACCGGCCTGGACCGAACCGGCCCCGCCCGAAACCACCCCTAGTCGACAACCGCCTCGTGCAGCAACCGCTTGAGCTCCGGATACAGCGCCAGGGAGCTCTTCGGCCGCAGTTGGGTCATGAACTGCACGGTCAGGTCGCGGCTGGGATCCACCCAGAACGTCGTGGTCGCCACGCCGCTCCAGCCGTACGTGCCGAGCCCCGCGGGGGCGTTCGTGCGGGTCGGGTCGATCACCACGGAGACGCTGAGGCCGAAGCCCAAGCCGTCGTTGCCGGGTTCGTCGTGCGCGGGTTTGCTGCCGACCGTGCGCAGGTCGGCGCCGCCGGGAAGGTGGTTGGAGGTCATCAGGTCGACCGTCTCGGGCGCGAGGAGACGGACGCCGTCGAGTTCGCCGCGGCGGCGGAGCAGCTCCATGAAGCGGTGCACGTCGTGGGCGGAGGCCACCATCCCGCCGCTGCCGGACAGGAACCGCGGCCGTCCGCGCAGTGGCAGCCCCGGGATCGGCTCGATGCCGCCGGCGTCGGCGTCGCCGTACAGCTCGGCGAGCCGGGGCGCCTGGTCGTCGGTGAGGCGGAATCCCGCGTCGGTCATCTTGAGCGGCCCGAAGATCCGCTCGGCGAAGAACGTGTCGAGCGGTTGTCCGGACACCACCTCGATGATCCGGCCGAGCACGTTGGAGGCGACCGAGTAGTTCCACTGGGTGCCCGGTTCGAACTGGAGCGGCAGGCTCGCGTACACGTCGACCGTCTCCGCGAGGGTGGAGCCCGGGACGACCGACGAGTCCAGGTTCGCCGCGCGGTACAGGGCGTCCACCGGGTGGGAGTGGTAGAAGGCGAAGGTCAGGCCCGAGGTGTGGGTCATCAGATGCCGTACCCGTATCGGGCCGTCGGCGGGGCGGGTCACCATGTCGGCGCCGGATCCCTCGACGTACACCCGCGGTTCGGCGAAGGCCGGCAGATGACGCTCGACCGGGTCGTCCAGCGACAGGCGGCCCTCCTCGACCAGGAGGAGGGCTGCGACGGCGGTGACCGGCTTGGTCATGGAGTAGATACGCCACAGGGTGTCGGGCTCGACGGGCAGTCCGGCGGCGATGTCGCGGCGACCGTGTGTGGTGAGGTGGGCGACGCGTCCGTGGCGTGCGACGGACACCAGGAAGCCGGGCAGCCGCCCCTCGTCCACGAAGTGGGCGGCGTGCTGGTCGAGGCGGTCCAGCGCCTTCGGATCCAGCCCGACCTCACTCGGGTCCACCTCTTGCCGCAGCTGTGCCATCGCTCTCCTCCGTCATGTTCCACCAGGCGTCCGGCCAACTCGCCGGGACCGCCTCGGACATCATCGTCGCGCAGGAACGGTGGTTCGGTCCCCCGCATCATGATGATCGTCACGTGCGAGGCCCGAGCGCCCCGGCAGCGTACGGGCCACCACCGCCCCGGCCATGGCCGGCACTGTCCACGACGGGAATGCGCGAGGCGCGCGAGCCTGTTGACCGAGGCATGACTCAGGACGCGAACGAGGACGCACTGCTCCGGCTGCTCTCCGCGGGCCACAGCGGGGTGCTGGTCACCCTCAAGCGCGACGGCCGGCCCCAGCTGTCGAACGTCACCCACGTCTACTACCCCGACGAGCGGATCCTCCGGGTCTCGATCACCGACGACCGCGCCAAGACCCGCAACCTGCGCCGCGACCCCCGGGCCTCGTACCACGTCACCAGCGCCGACCGGTGGGCGTACACGGTCGCCGAGGGCACGGCCGACCTCACCCCGGTCGCGAAGGACCCGCACGACGAGACGGTGGAGGAGCTCATCCGTCTCTACCGGGACGCCCAGGGAGAACACCCGGACTGGGACGACTACCGGACCGCGATGGTCCGTGACCGCCGGCTGGTGCTGCGGCTGAACGTCGAGCGGGCCTACGGCATCCCCGAGCGGCACGCGTGACCGCGCGGGCCGCGCGCCCCGGCCGCCCCTGAATTCGGCCGGGGTGCGCGGTGGTCCGTGCGAGGAGTCGGCGCGACGCGAAATCGCGCGACGGGGCGGTTCGCGGTGCTGTTCGTTCTCTTCCGCGTTGTTCTTTTCTGCTCGTTCGCGCCGATGTTCTTGCCGGAAACGTCATCTGTCAACGGGGTGCGGTCGCGTGGAGCGGTCCTACGACCCGGGGAGCAGGGCGGATGGCCGATGTGCCGACGGCCGGTGGCTGCCTACGCTGGCCGGCACACCGAGGGAAGAGGAGACCATGCCCGTCGACGGCCGCAGTCACATCCGTATCGCCCGCCCGTCCCGTGATCTGGCCGCCGCCGAACGCTTCTGGGCCGAGGGGCTCGGCCTGGGCGTCGTCTGGAGGGCCGAGGGCGGCGCCGAACCCGGCGGGCACGACCTGCTGATGCTCGGCTGGCCGGACGCCGACTGGCACCTGGAACTCGTCCACGAACCCGCCCGCCCGGTGGAGCCCCGCCCAACCGAGGAGGACCTCCTCGTCGTCTACGTCGACGGACCGGTCCCGGACGACCTGGTGACCCGGCTGGAACGCCACGGCGGCAAGCGGGTCCCGTCGCCCAACCCCTACTGGAACGAGTGGGGCGTCACCGTCGAGGACCCGGACGGGTACCGGCTGGTGCTGTGCACGCGCGGCTGGTCGAACGCCTAGCGAGGTGCGGACGGCCCGAGTGTCAGCGCCGCGCAGTACGGTCCTGACATGCCGACCGAGATCTCTCTGACCCTCGACTGCACGGACGCGCGACTCCTCGCCGCGTTCTGGAAGACGGCTCTCGGCTATGTCGACGAGCCGCCACCCCCTCCCTTCGCCACGCGCGAGGAGTGGCGCGCCCAGTTCGACCTGCCGGAGGACGACTCGGCGGACGACGCCGCCTGGCTCTGTGATCCCGAGGGCGTCGGCCCCCGCCTGTCCCTCCTCAAGGTCCCCGAGCCGAAGACGGCGAAGAACCGGCTGCACATGGATGTCAGGGTGCCGGGCCACGGCAGCCCGGCCGAGCGCTGGGCGCGGATCGGGGCGGAGTCCGAGCGGCTGGTGAAGGCGGGCGGATCCGTTCTGGAGGAGTTCGACGGACACCACATCGTGATGGCCGACCCCGAGGGCAACGAGTTCTGCGTGGCCGCGACCGCCGCCTGACGAGCGAAGCCACCCCTCGGGCCGGAGCCCACGGATACGCCCGAGCCCCCGGCCGTCACGGCGTCCGGGGGCTCTGAGAGGGCCCGAAGAGGGAGAGCGGAGCGGATCAGGCCGACACCGCCTCCCGCCGCGCCGCCTCACCGGAGGCGCGCTCGCCCAGGAGCTCCGTCGGCACCTTGTGGGTCTCGCGTGCCGTGATGGCGGCGATCACCGGCGGGACGCACAGGGCCGCGGTGAACAGGGCCACCGCCGACCAGTCGTCGCCGTCCGGACCCGCGATCTGCGCGGCGAAGGTGACCGCGAACCCGGCCACGGCGAAGCCGATCTGCGTGCCGATGGCCATGCCGGACAGCCGGACCTTGGTGGTGAACATCTCGCCGTAGAAGGAGGGCCACACGCCGTTCGCGGCGCTGTAGACGACACCGAAGGTGACGATGCCGAGGAACAGGGTCAGCGCGTAGGAGCCCGTCGAGATGGACCACAGGTAGAGGAACATCATCACGGCGCTGCCGACGGAGCCGACGAGGAACACCGGGCGGCGGCCGATGCGGTCCGACAGCGTGGCCCACAGCGGGATCGCGGCGAGTGCGACGAGGTTGGCGAGCGCCCCCACCCACAGCATCGACGAGCGGGACATCCCCACCGCGTCACTGGTCGCGTACGACAGGGCCCACACCGTGAAGATCGTGCTGACCGAGGCGATCAACGCGCCGCCGATCACCCGCAGGACGTCCGCCCAGTGCTCACGCAGCAGGATCGCCAACGGCAGCCGGACGACACCCTCGGAGGCGGTCTGCTGCTCGAAGACCGGGGTCTCCTCCAACTTGCGGCGGATGACGTAACCGACGACGGCGACCGCGATGCTCATCCAGAACGGCACCCGCCAGCCCCAGGACAGCAGCTGGTCCTCGGGCAGCGCGGCGACGGGGATGAAGACCAGCGTGGCGAGCAGCTGGCCGCCCTGGGTGCCGCTGAGCGTGAAGCTGGTGAAGAAGCCGCGCCGGTTGGGGGGTGCGTGCTCCAGGGTCATGGAGTTGGCGCTGGCCTGCTCACCGGCGGCCGAGATGCCCTGGAGCACCCGGCACAGCACCAGCAGGACCGGAGCCAGGGTGCCGACCTGGTCGCGGGTGGGCAGGCAGCCGATGAGGAACGTCGACAGGCCCATCAGGATCAGCGTGAACACCATGATCTTCTTGCGGCCGAGCTTGTCGCCGTAGTGCCCGAGGAAGAGCGCGCCGACCGGCCGGGCCGCGTAGGCCACACCGAACGTGGCCAGCGACAGCAGGGTCGCGGTGGCCGGGTCCGACTCGTCGAAGAAGACGTCCGGGAAGATCAGCGCGGCGGCGCTGCCGTAGATGAAGAAGTCGTAGTACTCCAGTGCGCTGCCGATCCAGGCGGCGGTCGCCGCCTTCTTCGGCTGGCCGGCAGGTGCTGGGGCGACGGACACGGCGTGCTCCTTCGAGGGAACTCCAACGTACGTGGAGTGAGCGGAGGGGAGGGGGAGCCGATCCCTGGGGTGGTGGGGCGGCCGTCCGGGCAGGGCGGGGACGGCGTCGCGTCCCTGCGGCCCGGTTAATTAACGCACTGGATAGTTAGTAGCAGTTGGCTAGGGATGTTGCGCTCACGTTTCCCGCGTGTCAAGGGGTCCGGTCGGAAGGATCTCCGGGAGCCGCGGGCCGGTCGCGCGTCGCCCGGCGGACCGGCCCGCACCCCGTCCCGGTCCGGCTCCCGCCGCGTCTCAGTCCGTCGCGCGGTCCGCCGTCAGATAGGCGATCACCATGTCGCCGAGCATGTTCCGGTAGTGCTCCCGCTGTCCCGGATCGACCAGGTCACGGCCGAACAGGGCGCCGAAGGTGTGCCGGTTGGCGACCCGGAAGAAGCAGAAGGAGCTGATCATCGCGTGCAGGTCGACGGCGTCCACGTCGGCCGTGAACAGGCCGGACTTCTGCCCCTGTTCCAGGATCCGGCCGATCACGTCGAGGGCCGGGGAACCGATCTTGCCGAGCTTCTCGGAGGCCGCGATGTGCTCCGCCCCGTGGATGTTCTCGATGCTCACCAGGCGGATGAAGTCGGGGTGCTGCTCGTGGTGGTCGAAGGTGAGCTCGGCCAGCCGCCGGATGGCCGCGACCGGGTCCAGGTGCTCCACGTCGAGTGACTGCTCGGCTTCGCGGATCACGCCGTACGCCCGCTCCAGCACGGCGGTGAACAACTGCTCCTTGCCGCCGAAGTAGTAGTAGATCATCCGCTTCGTGGTGCGGGTCCGGGCGGCGATCTCGTCCACCCGGGCGCCGGCGAAGCCGACCCGGGCGAACTCCTGGGTCGCCACGTCGAGGATCTCGGCCTGGGTGCGGGCGGCGTCACGGATGCGCCCGCCTTGTCGTGCCGGTTCTTCGACGCTGGTCATCGGGTTCCTTCGGGCGGGAGGGCCAGTCCGCAGATTGTAGAAGCAGGCTGCGGGGCGGGGCTGACGGATTCCCGCCGGGACTTCCCGTGGTCCCGTGTTGCTGGTATAGCTAACGTACTAGTTCGTACATTAGTGAGCCGCTCAGGAGGTCCGTGATGGCCAAGGACTCGTATCTCGTCGGTCTGATCGGATCGGGCATCGGCCCCTCTCTCACACCGGCGATGCACGAGCGGGAGGCCGACCGGCAGGGTCTGCGCCATCTGTACCGGATCATCGACCTCGACCGGCTCGGCGTCGGTGCCGAGGCGGTGGGCGACCTCGTGCGATCGGCCCGCGACCTGGGCTTCGACGGGCTCAACATCACCCATCCGTGCAAACAGGCCGTGATCGAGCACCTGGACGCGCTGTCCCCGCAGGCCGAGGCCCTCGGCGCGGTCAACACGATCGTCTTCGAGGAGGACGGCCGGGCCGTCGGCCACAACACCGACGTCACCGGCTTCGCCGCCTCCTTCGCCCGCGGCCTGCCCGACGTACCGCTGGAGCGGGTCGTGCAGCTGGGCGCGGGCGGCGCGGGCGCGGCCGTCGCGCACGCCATGCTCACCCTGGGCGCCGGGCGGATCACCGTGGTGGACCCGCTGCCCGAGCGTGCCGCCGGCCTCGCCGACTCCCTCAACCGTCACTTCGGCCCGGGCCGGGCGGCCGCCGCCGGCCCCGACCGGCTGCCGGCGCTGCTCACCCGGGCCGACGGCCTCGTGCACGCCACCCCCACCGGCATGGCCGCCCACCCCGGCCTGCCCCTCCCCGCGGAACTTCTGCACCCCGGGCTGTGGGTCGCCGAGGTGGTCTACCGCCCCCTGGAGACCGAACTGCTGCGCGCCGCCCGGGCGCTCGGCTGCGCCACGCTCGACGGCGGCGGCATGGCCGTCTTCCAGGCCGTGGACGCCTTCCGCCTGTTCACCGGCCGGGAACCCGACGGCGCGCGGATGCTCGCGGACTTCACCGACCTGGTGGCCGGCGCGGTGGCGGCCCACCCGTAGGGGACCCCTCGTCAGCAAGGGACCTTCAGAGAAACAGAGGTACCGACGTGCGTACGTCCATCGCCACCGTCTCCCTCAGCGGATCCCTCACCGAGAAGCTCACGGCCGCCTCCCGGGCCGGCTTCGACGGCGTCGAGATCTTCGAGAACGACCTGCTCGCGAGCCCCCTCACCCCCGAGGAGATCCGCGCCCGCTGCGCCGACCTCGGCCTGACCGTCGACCTCTACCAGCCGATGCGGGACATCGAGGCCGTACCGGAGGCGGAGTTCGCCCGGAACCTGCGCCGCGCCCGGCACAAGTTCGAGCTGATGGGCAGGCTGGGCGCCGACACCGTCCTGGTGTGTTCCAGCGTCTCCCCGCTCGCCGTCGACGACGACGCCCTCGCCGCCGGGCAACTGGCCCGACTGGCCGCCCTCGCCCAGGACTTCGGCATCCGGGTCGCCTACGAGGCGCTCGCCTGGGGCCGCCACGTCAGCACCTACGACCACGCCTGGCACATCGTCGAGACGGCCGGCCACCCGGCGCTCGGCACCTGCCTGGACAGCTTCCACATCCTCTCCCGGGGCTCCGATCCGAAGGGGATCGAGGACATCCCCGGCGAGAAGATCTTCTTCCTCCAGCTCGCGGACGCCCCGCTGCTCGCGATGGACGTCCTCCAGTGGAGCCGCCACTACCGCTGCTTCCCCGGCCAGGGTGGCTTCGACATCGCCGGGCTGCTCGCCCATGTGCTGCGCACCGGCTACGACGGCCCGCTGTCCCTGGAGGTCTTCAACGACGTCTTCCGCCAGGCCGAGGCCGGTCCCACCGCCGTGGACGCCCGCCGCTCGCTGCTGGTCCTCCAGGAGACGGTGGGCGTGGCCGCACCGCCCGCGCCGGTCGTGCCCACCGGGGTCGCCTTCGCCGAACTGGTCACGCCGGACGCCGAACTCCTCACGGCCGTCCTCGGCGCCCTGGGCTTCGCCCGCACGGCCCGGCACCGCAGCAAGCCCGTCGACCTGTGGCAGCAGGGCGAGGCCCGGCTCCTGGTCAACACCGGGACGGCCGTACGGCGGGACGGCACCCAACTCGCCGCGATCGGCCTGGAGTCACCGGACCCGACGGCCGCCGCCCGCCGCGCCGAGGCGCTCCTCGCCCCGGTCCTGCCCCGCCGCCGCGCCCCCGAGGACGCCCCGCTCGACGCCGTGGCCGCACCGGACGGCACCGAGCTCTTCTTCTGCGCCACCGACCGCCCCGGACACCCCAACTGGCGCGCGGACTTCGAGGACGCCGGGCACCCGCCCGCCGCGGCGGAGGTGTCCCGCATCGACCACCTCGCCCTCACCCAGCCCTGGCACCACTTCGACGAGGCGGCCCTCTTCCACAGCAGCGTCCTCGGCCTGCACGCCCAGGAGAGCGTCGACGTCGCCGACCCCTACGGCCTGCTGCGCAGCCGGGCCGTCACCACCCCCGACGGCGGTGTGCGCATCGCCCTCTCCGTCGGCGCGGCCCCCACCGACGACACCGTCCACGCCCAGCACATCGCGCTCGCCACCGACGACGTGGTCGCAGCCGCCCGCCGCTTCACCGAGGCAGGCGGCCGCCTGCTGCCGATCCCCGCGAACTACTACGACGACCTCGCCGCCCGCTTCGAGTTCGCCGACGGCGAGCTGGAGACCTACCGCGACCTCGGCATCCTCTACGACCGTGACGCGCACGGCGCGTTCCGGCACTGCTACACCCGCACCGTCGGCCGGGTCTTCTTCGAACTGGCCCAGCGCGACGGCGACTACCGGGGCTACGGCGCCCAGAACGCCCCCGTCCGCCTCTCCGCCCAGCACGCGCTGAAGCGGCTCACTGGCGGCTGACGGTCCGGGTCACGCCGGCGAAGACCGTCGTGGCCAGGATCCAGCCGGAGATGACCAGGGCGTACGACAGCGTCTGGTACCCGTCGTCCGGCGCGAAGGCGCTCTCCTGGCCGAAGGAGATCACCGGCAGCAGCAGGTCGAGGGTGTAGAACACCGGGTTGAAGTCCGGGGCCTCGGACGGCTTGAGCGGGCGCGGATGGTGCAGGCCGTAGGCGACCGAGCCGATCGCCAGCAGCGACAGCAGCCAGACGCAGGCGCGCAGCGGACGGAAGCCGTAGCCGACGGTGGCGTCCTGGACGTGGCCCCACAGCCGGCCGTACCAGGGCAGGGTACGGCGGTGGCGGCGCTGCTTGGCCAGCTGGACGAGGCGGGCGGCGCGGTCGTCGCCGATGCGCAGATAGGAGGCGGTCAACTGCTCGTAGGCGTGCGGGACATAGCCGTCCCGGTCGCGCTCCAGCATCGCCAGCCGGCGCTCGGCGGGCTCGTGCGGGGTGAGGGTGGTGTAGACGAGGTTGTTCAGGAGCACCTCGTCCGGCACCGCCTCCGGTTCCAGGAAGAGGACCTCCGTCTGGGCGCGGCGCAGGTTCAGGGCGCCCTGCATGGGCGACCCCCGGCGCAGCCAGAGTTCCCCGATGGTGCAGCTGCTCGCCCGCAGCGCCGTGTCGCCGGGGTTCACCAGGGACGCGTAGCTGAGGTCGAGGCGGCCGGTGACCCGCGCGCCCCGCAGGCCGATCCAGCCCCGCACCTGCGCGTGCCGCATGAGGAAGTCGCCCTCCACGGTGAGGGTCTCGGCGTCGAGGGCGTGCCGGCCCGGGCAGGTGAGCCGGGCCTCGTTCATGTTGATCGATCCGGCGATGTTGGCTCCGTTGAGCCGCATCTCGCCGTCGATCTCCAGTCCGGGTGCCCACAGGTCGTCGCCGGTGGTCATCTGGTTGAGCTGGAGGACCGGTTCGGAGGGGTCCTGGGCGATGAGACGCGCGCGCTCCATGAACAGCGCGTTCGCGATCTGCGCGCCGCCGAGCCGCACCGGCCCGCGCACCACGCAGTCCGACAGCCGCAGCACGCCCTCCACCCGCGTCGCGCCCGCGGTCAGCCCCGGCAGGACGGAGTTGCTCAGGTTCAGCTGCCGCAGCCGGGCCCCGTACAACTGGGGGACACCCGCGAAGTGACAGTGGCTCAGCCGCACGGCGTGGTCGCAGGTGCCGTACCTGAGGTCGAGGGTGCCGCTGATCCGGGCGCCCGCCAGTTTCAGGGCGGGTATCTCCCCCTCCTCCTGCGGGCCGCTCAGCAGCAGCGCCCGCAACACGGCGGCCCGGACGGTCCGTTCGGGGCCCCAGTCGGCCCCCTCGGCGGTGTCCTCGTCGTCCGCCGTGCGGAAGTTCACGGACTCGCCGCGGGGGAAGGCGCGCCATACCCGCAGCTCGGCAGGGGTCAGGTTGTCGATCTCCATCAGCGGCGACTCTGACGTGGTCCCCCCGCGCTGTCAACCGGCCCCGGCCGGCCGTCGGTTGTCACCGCTCGGCCGGCCGGGGCCGGTACCGCTTCCAGGGCGCTACGGCCTGGTGTTCCACTCCGCGATCACCGGCCGGCCGTGTTCCGTGGACAGCCGGCCGATCGTCCCGGTCGCCAGCTGGAAGAGCCGTCCGTCCGCCGGGGCCAGACCCAGCCGGCGGGCCGTGAGCACGCGCAGGAAGTGGCCGTGGGCCACCAGCAGCACGTCGCCCCCGGCAAGGGCGGTGTCCACGCGGGCCAGGACCCGGTCGGCGCGCGCCCCGACCTCGGCGGGCGACTCGCCCGGATGCCCGTCCGGGCCGGGCGGCACCCCGTCGGTCCACAGGTACCAGTCGGGACGGGTGCGGTGGATGTCGACGGTGGTGACGCCCTCGTAGGCGCCGTAGTCCCACTCGTGCAGGTCGGGGTCGGTGACGACCCCGGTGACGCCCGCCAGTTCGGCGGTGCGCAGCGCGCGGCCCAGCGGGCTGGACAGCGCGAGGGCGAAGGTCCGGGCCGTAAGGAGCGGGGCGAGCGACTTGGCCTGTTCCTCGCCCCGCTGGGTGAGGGGCAGGTCGGTCCAGCTGGTGTGCTGTCCCGACGCGCTCCACTCCGTCTCGCCGTGGCGGACCAGAAGGAGATCCCCCACGGCGCGCTACGCCTTCTTCGCTTCGACGGCGTGGCCGCCGAACTGGTTGCGCAGCGCCGCGACCATCTTCATCTGCGGGGAGTCGTCCTGGCGGGATGCGAACCGGGCGAACAGCGACGCCGTGATCGCGGGCAGCGGCACCGCGTTGTCGATGGCCGCCTCGACGGTCCAGCGGCCCTCGCCGGAGTCCTCGGCCCAGCCGCGCAGCTTGTCCAGGTGCTCGTCCTCGTCCAGGGCGTTGACCGCCAGGTCGAGCAGCCAGGAACGGATGACCGTGCCCTCCTGCCAGGAGCGGAAGACCTCGCGCACGTCGGTCACCGAGTCCACCGACTCCAGCAGCTCCCAGCCCTCGGCGTAGGCCTGCATCATGGCGTACTCGATGCCGTTGTGGACCATCTTGGAGAAGTGCCCGGCGCCGACCTTGCCCGCGTGGACATAGCCGTACGGGCCTTCCGGCTTGAGTGCCTCGAAGATCGGCTTGAGCCGGTCGACGTGCTCCTTGTCGCCGCCGACCATCAGGGCGTAGCCGTTCTTCAGGCCCCAGACACCGCCGGAGACGCCCGCGTCGACGAAGCCGATGCCCTTGGCGCCCAGCTCCTCGGCGTGCTTCTCGTCGTCCGTCCAGCGGGAGTTGCCGCCGTCGACGACCGTGTCACCGGGGGAGAGGAGATCGCCGAGCTCGTCCACGACGGACTGGGTGGCCGCCCCGGCCGGGACCATCACCCACACCGTGCGGGGGCCTTCGAGCTTGTCGACCAGTTCGGCCAGGCTCGCCACGTCCGAGAGCTCGGGATTGCGGTCGTAGCCGATGACGGTGTGGCCGGCGCGGCGGATCCGCTCGCGCATGTTGCCGCCCATCTTGCCGAGGCCGATGAGACCCAACTGCATCGCTGTCATGTCAGCGCACTTCCTTCAGTTCACGGTAGGCGGCCACGAGGGCGGCGGTGGAGGCGTCGAGGCCGGGGACGTCCGCGCCCTGGGTGAGGGCGGGTTCGACACGCTTGGCGAGGACCTTGCCGAGTTCGACGCCCCACTGGTCGAAGGAGTCGATGTTCCAGACGGCCCCCTGGACGAACACCTTGTGCTCGTAGAGGGCGATGAGCTGCCCCAGGACGGACGGGGTGAGTTCCTTCGCCAGGATCGTCGTCGTGGGGTGGTTGCCCTGGAAGGTGCGGTGCGCGACCTGCTCCTCGGCCACACCCTCCGCGCGGACCTCCTCGGCCGTCTTGCCGAAGGCGAGCGCCTGGCCCTGCGCGAACAGGTTGGCCATCAACAGGTCGTGCTGTGCCTTGAGTTCGTCGCCCAGCTCGGCGACGGGCCGGGCGAAGCCGATGAAGTCGGCCGGGATGAGCTTGGTGCCCTGGTGGATCAACTGGTAGTAGGCGTGCTGTCCGTTGGTGCCGGGCGTGCCCCACACCACCGGTCCGGTCTGCCAGTCGACGGGCTTGCCGTCGCGGTCCACCGACTTGCCGTTGGACTCCATGTCCAGCTGTTGCAGGTAGGCGGTGAACTTGGACAGGTAGTGGCTGTAGGGCAGCACCGCGTGCGACTGGGCGCCGAAGAAGTTGCCGTACCAGATGCCCAGCAGGCCCAGCAGCAGCGGGGCGTTGTCCTCGGCGGGCGCGTTCAGGAAGTGCTCGTCGACGATGCGGAAACCGTCGAGCATCTCCAGGAAGCGGTCCGGGCCGATGGCGATCATCAGGGAGAGACCGATCGCCGAGTCGAAGGAGTAGCGGCCGCCGACCCAGTCCCAGAACCCGAACATGTTGTCCGCGTCGATACCGAACCCGGTGACCTTCTCGGCGTTGGTGGACAGCGCCACGAAGTGCCGGGCCACCGCCTTCTCGTCACCGCCGAGCCCCTCCAGCAGCCAGGAGCGCGCCGAGGTCGCGTTGGTGATCGTCTCGATGGTGGTGAAGGTCTTGGACGCGACGATGAACAGGGTCTCCGCCGGGTCCAGGTCCCGGATCGCCTCGTGCAGGTCGGCGCCGTCCACGTTGGACACGAACCGGAACGTCAACTCCCGCGCGGTGTACGCCCGCAGTGCCTCGTACGCCATCGCCGGGCCCAGGTCGGAGCCGCCGATGCCGATGTTGACGACGTTCCTGATCCGCCTGCCGGTGTGGCCGGTCCACTCACCGGAACGCACCCGGTCGGCGAAGGCGCCCATCCGGTCCAGGACGGTGTGCACCTCGGGCACGACGTTCTCGCCGTCGATCTCGATCACCGCGTTGGCCGGGGCCCGCAGCGCGGTGTGCAGCACGGCCCGGTCCTCGGTGATGTTGATCTTCTCGCCGCCGAACATGGCGTCCCGCAGCCCGAACACGTCGGTGGCGGCGGCCAGTTCCTGGAGCAGGGCCAGCGTCTCGTCGGTGACCAGGTTCTTGGAGTAGTCGATCCGCAGGTCGCCGACGCGCACGACATAGCGCTCCGCGCGCCCGGCGTCGGAGGCGAACAGCTCCCGCAGATGGGCGTGCCACTCGGCGCGGTGGTCCTCCAGGGCGGCCCACTCGGGCCGGCGCGTGAGCTTGGCGGAGCCCGAAACAGAGTCCGGAACAGAGCCGGAAACAGAACCGGAAACGGAGCCCGAAACAGAGTCAGACATGTGCGGAGATCTCCTTGGGTGCCTCGCCGCGCAGGGCGATGGCGTACATCTCGTCCGCGTCGAGGCGCCTGAGCTCCTCGGCGATGAGTTCGGAGGTGGTGCGGACCTTCAGCGCGAGGGTGCGGGAGGGCTGGCCCGGCAGGGACAGCGTGGCCAGCGGGCCCTCGGGGCGGTCGATGACGATCTCGCCGTTCTCGGTGCCCAGGCGCACGGCCGTGACGACCGGCCCGGCGGTGACGACCCGGTCGACCGTGACGCCGAGGCGGGCCTCCAGCCAGCGGGCCAGCAGCTCGGCGGCCGGGTTCTCCTCCTCGGCCTCGACCGCGGCCGAGATCACCTTCACCCGGGCCTGGTCCAGGGCCGCGGCCAGCATCGAGCGCCACGGGGTCAGCCGGGTCCAGGCCAGGTCGGTGTCGCCGGGCGCGTAGGAGCGGACCCGGGTCTGGAGGACCTGGAGCGGGTTCGCCACCGCGTACAGGTCGGTGATCCGGCGCTGGGCCAGTGCGCCCAGCGGGTCCTTCGCCGGGTTCTCCGGCGCGTCCACCGGCCACCACACGACCACCGGGGCGTCCGGCAGCAGCAGCGGCAGGACGACCGAGTCGGCGTGGTCGGACACCTCGCCGTACGTCCGCAGGATCACCGTCTCGCCGGTGCCCGCGTCGGCGCCCACCCGTACCTCGGCGTCCAGCCGGGAGGACTGGCGGTCGCGCGGGGTGCGGGCGTGCCGCTTGATGACGACCAGGGTGCGCGAGGGGTGCTCGTGCGAGGCCTCCTCAGCAGCCTTGATCGCGTCGTAGGCGTTCTCCTCGTCCGTGACGATCACCATCGTCAGGACCATGCCCACGGCCGGTGTGCCGATGGCGCGGCGACCCTGCACCAGCGCCTTGTTGATCTTGCTTGCCGTGGTGTCGGTCAGGTCGATCTTCATGGCCTGCGCCAGCTCCGTCCGTCTCGTGCGAGCATCTCGTCGGCTTCCTCGGGTCCCCAGCTGCCGGAGGCGTACTGCGCGGGCCTGCCCTGGTCCGCCCAGTACTCCTCGATCGGGTCGAGGATCTTCCAGGACTCTTCCACTTCCTGGTGGCGGGGGAACAGGTTGGCGTCCCCGAGGAGAACGTCCAGGATGAGGCGTTCGTACGCCTCCGGGCTGGACTCGGTGAACGACTCGCCGTAGGCGAAGTCCATCGACACGTCCCGGATCTCCATCGAGGTGCCCGGCACCTTCGAGCCGAAACGGACCGTCATGCCCTCGTCCGGCTGGACCCGGATGACGATGGCGTTCTGGCCGAGCTCCTCGGTGGCCGTGGAGTCGAAGGGGGAGTGCGGCGCCCGCTTGAAGACCACCGCGATCTCGGTGACCCGGCGGCCGAGCCGCTTGCCGGTGCGCAGGTAGAAGGGGATGCCCGCCCAGCGGCGGTTGTCCACCTCCAGCTTGATGGCCGCGTAGGTGTCGGTCTTCGACTGCGGGTCGATGCCCTCCTCCTGGAGGTAACCGGCCACCTTCGCACCGCCCTGCCAGCCCTCGGCGTACTGCGCCAGCACGGTGTGCTCGCCGATGTTCTCCGGCAGCCGCACCGACTTCAGCACCTTGAGCTTCTCGGTGAGCAGCGACTCGGCGTCGAAGGCGATGGGCTCCTCCATCGCGGTCAGCGCCATCAGCTGGAGCAGGTGGTTCTGGATGACGTCACGGGCGGCGCCGATGCCGTCGTAGTAGCCGGCCCGGCCGCCGATGCCGATGTCCTCGGCCATCGTGATCTGGACGTGGTCGACGTACGACCGGTTCCACAGGGGCTCGTACATCTGGTTGGCGAAGCGGAGCGCCAGGATGTTCTGGACGGTCTCCTTACCGAGGTAGTGGTCGATCCGGAAGACCTGGTCCGGCTCGAACACGTCGTGCACGAGCGCGTTCAGCTCCCGCGCGCTCGCCAGGTCCCGTCCGAACGGCTTCTCGATCACCGCGCGCCGCCAGGACCCCTCCGGCGCCTTCGCCAGCCCGTGCTTCTTGAGCTGCTGGACGACCTTGGGGAAGAACTTCGGCGGTACGGAGAGGTAGAAGGCGTAGTTGCCGCTGGTGCCGCGCGCCTTGTCGAGGTCGTCGACGGTCTGGCGCAGCTGCTTGAACGCCGTGTCGTCGTCGAAGTCGCCGGGGATGAACCGCATGCCCTCGGCGAGCTGCTGCCAGACCTCCTCGCGGAACTCGGTCCGGGCGTGCTCGCGGACGGAGTCGTGGACGATCTGCGCGAAGTCCTCGTCCTCCCAGTCCCGGCGGGCGAAGCCCACCAGCGAGAAGCCCGGCGGCAGCATGCCGCGGTTGGCCAGGTCGTACACGGCCGGCATCAGCTTCTTGCGGGACAGGTCGCCGGTGACACCGAAGATGACCAGACCGGACGGCCCGGCGATCCGGGGGAGCCGGCGGTCCTGGGGGTGGCGCAGCGGGTTGGACCACTCGGCCGCCGGGAGGACCGGCACGGTCACCTCCGACGCGGTCTCCTCGGCCGCCTTCTCGGGAGCCTTCTTGCTCATTCCCCGTCCACCCCCTTGCTGTTCAGCGACTTCGTCACGGCGTCCAGCAGGTCCTGCCAGGCCGCCTCGAACTTGGCGACGCCCTCGTCCTCCAGCTGCCGCACGACCTCGTCGTAGGAGATCCCGAGCGCCTCCACGGCGGCCAGGTCCGCGCGGGCCTGCGCGTAGCCGTTGGTGACCGTGTCGCCGGTGATCCGGCCGTGGTCGGCGGTGGCGTTCAGCGTGGCCTCGGGCATCGTGTTGACGGTGCCGGGCGCGACCAGGTCGTCGACGTACAGGGTGTCCTTGTACGCCGGGTCCTTCACGCCGGTCGAGGCCCACAGCGGGCGCTGCTTGTTGGCGCGGGCGCCGCCCAGGGCGGTCCAGCGCTCACCGGCGAAGACACTCTCGTACGCCTCGTAGGCGAGCCGCGCGTTGGCGAGGGCGGCCCGGCCCTTCAGCGCGAGCGCCTGGTCCGTGCCGAGGACCGTGAGGCGCTTGTCGATCTCGGAGTCGACGCGGGAGACGAAGAAGGAGGCCACGGAGTGGATCGAGGAGAGGTCCAGGCCCTTCTTCTGCGCCTTCTCCAGCCCGGCGAGGTAGGCGTCCATGACCTCGCGGTAGCGCTCCAGGGAGAAGATCAGCGTCACGTTGACGCTGATGCCGAGGCCGATGACCTCGGTGATCGCCGGGAGGCCGGCCTTCGTCGCCGGAATCTTGATCATGACGTTGGGGCGGTCCACCAGCCAGGCGAGCTGCTTGGCCTCGGCGATCGTCGCCGCCGTGTCGTGCGCCAGACGCGGGTCGACCTCGATGGAGACCCGGCCGTCCCGGCCGAGGGTGGCGTCGTGGACGGGCCGCAGGACGTCGGCGGCGGCGCGCACGTCGGCGGTCGTCATCATCCGTACGGCCTCGTCGACCGTGACGCCCCGCACGGCGAGGTCGGTCAGCTGCTCGGCGTAGCCCTCTCCGGAGCCGATGGCGGCCTGGAAGATGGACGGGTTGGTGGTGACACCCACCACGTGCCTGGTCTCGACGAGTTCGGCGAGGTTGCCGGACTCGATCCGCTTGCGTGAGAGGTCGTCCAGCCAGATGGAGACGCCCTCGTCGGACAGGCGCTTGAGTGCTCCCGCGGTCGCGGTCGCTTCGGTCACAGTGATCATCTTCTTTCTGGCGGTCGGATCAACCACGCGCGGCGGCGAGGGATTCCCTGGCCGCTGCGACGACGTTCTCGGGGGTGAAGCCGTACTCGGCGAACAGGGTCTTCGCGTCGGCGGAGGCGCCGAAGTGTTCGAGGGAGACGATGCGTCCTGCGTCACCTACGAAGCGGTACCACGTCAGGCCGATCCCGGCCTCGATCGCGACACGGGCTCGCACGGACGGCGGAAGGACGCTCTCGCGGTACTCCCGCGGCTGCTGCTCGAACCACTCCACGGACGGCATCGACACCACCCGGGTGCCGACCCCCTCGGCCTCCAGCCGCTCCCGCGCGGCGACGGCGAGCTGGACCTCGGATCCGGTGGCGATCAGGACGACGTCGGGGGTCTGCTTCGACGCCTCCCGAAGGACGTAACCGCCCTTCGCCGCCTCGGGGTTGGGCGCGTAGGTCGGCACACCCTGGCGGGTGAGCGCGAGGCCGTGCGGGGCCGGGTCGGTGGCGTGCCGCTTGAGGATCTCGGCCCAGGCGATCGCGGTCTCGTTGGCGTCGGCCGGGCGGACGATGTTCAGGCCGGGGATGGCGCGCAGCGAGGCGAGGTGCTCGACCGGCTGGTGGGTGGGGCCGTCCTCGCCGAGTCCGATCGAGTCGTGCGTCCAGACGTACGTCACGGGCAGCTGCATCAGCGCGGACAGGCGCACCGCGTTGCGCATGTAGTCGGAGAACACCAGGAAGGTGCCGCCGTAGATACGGGTGTTGCCGTGCAGGGCGATGCCGTTCATCTCCGCGGCCATGGAGTGCTCGCGGATGCCGAAGTGGATCGTGCGGCCGTACGGGTCGGCCTCCGGCAGCGGGTTGCCCGCGGGGAGGAAGGAGCTGGTCTTGTCGATCGTCGTGTTGTTCGAGCCGGCCAGGTCGGCGGAGCCGCCCCACAGCTCGGGGACGACCGCGCCGAGCGCCTGGAGCACCTTGCCGGAGGCGGCACGGGTGGCGACCGCCTTGCCCTCCTCGAAGACCGGGATCGAGGACTCCCAGCCCTCGGGCAGCTGGCCGGCGACGATCCGGTCGAAGAGGCGGGACCGCTCGGGCTGCTCCCCGCGCCACTTGTCGATCCGCTTGTCCCAGGCGGCGTGCGTCTCGGCGCCCCGGTCGAGGGCCCGGCGGGTGTGGGCGAGGACCTCGTCGGCGACATCGAAGGACCGCTCGGGGTCGAAGCCGAGGAGGCGCTTGGTGGCGGCGACCTCGTCCGCGCCGAGCGCGGAGCCGTGCGAGGCCTCGGTGTTCCGGGCGTTCGGCGCCGGCCAGGCGATGATCGTGCGCATCGCGATGATCGAGGGCCGCGCGGTCTCGGCCTGCGCGGACCTCAGGGCCGCGTACAGGGCGTGGACGTCGATGTCGCCGTCGGCGCCGGGCTCGATCCGCTGCACGTGCCAGCCGTACGCCTCGTACCTCTGGAGCACGTCCTCGGAGAACGCCGTCGCGGTGTCGCCCTCGATGGAGATGTGGTTGTCGTCGTAGAGGAAGACCAGGTTGCCGAGCTTCTGGTGGCCGGCCAGGGAGGAGGCCTCGGCGGAGATGCCCTCCTCCAGGTCGCCGTCGGAGACGATCCCCCAGATGGTGTGGTCGAAGGGGGACTCGCCCTCGGGGGCGTCCGGGTCGAACAGGCCGCGCTCGTAGCGGGCGGCCATGGCCATGCCGACGGCGTTGGCGACGCCCTGGCCGAGCGGTCCGGTCGTCGTCTCCACGCCGGCCGTGTGGCCGTACTCCGGGTGGCCGGGCGTCTTCGAGCCGTGGGTGCGGAAGGCCTTCAGGTCGTCGAGCTCCAGCTCGTACCCGGAGAGGAAGAGCTGGGTGTAGAGGGTGAGCGAGGTGTGCCCGGGGGAGAGCACGAAGCGGTCGCGGCCCGTCCACTCGGGGTCGGCCGGATCGTGACGCATCACCTTCTGAAAGATCGTGTACGCCGCCGGGGCGAGGCTCATCGCGGTGCCGGGGTGGCCGTTACCGACCTTCTGCACGGCGTCGGCGGCGAGCAGGCGCGCGGTGTCGACGGCACGCCGGTCGAGTTCGGTCCATTCGAAGCTGTCCGTGGTCTGCGTGCTCATCTTCAAGAAGTCCTCGATCGGAGCGAAGTAGCTGGCCTGACGCGTTCAAATCTAAAAGTCTGACTTTTCCTGGGGAAGGTCGCGATGTGCCAGCCTGTGGTGAAAGTGGGACACGGAACGCTCCGGCTAGGCGGCACGAGAAGGACATGGCGGACAGAACCATCCAAGACTCCATCCAAAGCGGAGACGGTGACGGCGGAGTGGACGGCATCAGAACGTTCCCCTTCCCGGTCGAGCGGAGCGTGTGGGGGGTGGGCATGCAGGTCGGCCCCATGGGCGGCGAGACCGCCTGGCCGGCCGACGTGCCCCTGCATCGCGTGCACCGCATCGACTTCCACATCGTGATGCTGTTCAGCGGCGGGCCCGTCCGCCACATGGTCGACTTCGCCGAGTACGAGGCGACGGCCGGCGACCTGTTGTGGATCCGCCCCGGCCAGGTGCACCGCTTCGCGCCCACGAGCGGGTACCGCGGAACCGTCCTGGCCATGCAGCCCGGCTTCCTGCCCCGCGCCACCGTGGAGGCCACCGGCCTCTACCGCTACGACCTGCCGCCGCGGTTGCGCCCCTCCGACGCCCAGCTGGAGGGCCTCACCGCGTCCCTGACCCAGCTGCGCCGGGAGTACGAGGACACGACGACCCTCCCGCTCAGCCTGCACACCGCGGTCCTGCGCCACTCCCTCACCGCGTTCCTGCTGCGCCTGGCCCATCTGGCGGCCAGCTCCGCGGAGGCGGTCCGGCAGCAGTCCGACACCACCTTCACCCTCTTCCGCGACGCCGTGGAGAAGGGCTTCGCCACCAACCACAGCGTCAGCGCCTACGCCGACGCCCTCGGTTACTCCCGCCGCACCCTGGTCCGCGCGGTCCGCGCCGCGACCGGTCAGACCCCCAAGGGCTTCATCGACAAGCGCGTGATCCTGGAGGCCAAACGGCTCCTGGCCCACACGGACATGCCCATCGGACGCGTGGGAGCCGCCGTCGGCTTCCCCGACGCGGCGAACTTCTCCAAGTTCTTCCAGCAGCACACGGAACTGACCCCGGCGGCCTTCCGGGCGGAGCTGCGGTAGAGGGCACCTCGACGACCCTGGTGGAGGGACGGCCTCCCGCCTATCGTGAAGCGGCTCGCGCAAGGCCGTACCTCCACGCACCGCTCCCACGAAGGACAGTCACCCGCCATGAGCGACCCCGAGCACGACACCGCGCCCGAATCCCGGGCCGCCGTGGACGCGACGGCGGCCCGGGCCTCCGCCACCCTGCTGGAACGCCTCGCCGAGAAGCTCGGCGGCCAGGCCTCGGCGGCCGTCGTCTACGGCGAGCCCGTCACCGCCCACGGCGCCACGGTCATTCCGGTCGCCAGGGTCTCCGTCGGGTTCGGCGGCGGGGTCGGACACCCGGACGGGGACGGGGCCACCGGCACCGGTGGCGGAGGGGCCGACGCCAGGCCCGTCGGCTACATCGAGATCCGGGACGGCTTCACCGCGTACCGGCCGATCCGGGACCCGTGGGTGGACGTGATGGTCCCGCTCGCGGCCCTCGCCGTCGGCGCCCTGCTCCCGAAGGCCGTCGGCACCCTGTTCCCGAAAGCCGCCCGGGTGCTGCGCCGGCGCACGTGACGAAGGCGCCCCGCGAGTCCGCGGGGCGCCGGGTCGACCGCCGTGTCAGCGCCCGAAGGCGAACCAGTTCACGTTCACGAAGTCGGCCGGCTGACCGCTGGTGAAGGTGAGGTAGACGTCGTGGGTGCCGGTGATCCGGCTGATGTTGGCGGGGACGGTTCTCCAGGACTGCCAGCCGCCGGTGTTGGCGAGGGAGAAGCTGCCGACGGGGGTGGCGGTACGGCTGTCGAGGCGGACCTCGACCAGGCCGCTGACGCCGGCCGGGGCGCCGCTGGCCACGCGGGCGGTGAACTGGGTGGCGCCCGTGGAACCGAAGTTCACACCGCGGAAGTGCGCCCAGTCGCCGTTGGCGAGGGAGCCGATGTTCTGGCCGCCGCCGGTGTCGGAGCTGGCCTCGGTGCTGGTGCCGGACTGGCCGTCGTAGGACTCGGCCTGGATGGGGCTGTAGGCGTCACGGGTGCCGGAGGGCGGGGGCGTGGTACCGCCGCCCCCGGTGGCCGAGAGCACCTGGACGTAGTCGACGACCATGGGGACGCCGGAGCGGGTGTCGGCGTCCAGGCCACCGCCGAAGGCGTCGGGGAAGGCACCGCCCATCGCCACGTTCAGGATGATGAAGAAGCCGTGGTTGGTGGCGTTGGACCAGGTCGTCGCGTCCACCTGGCTCGCGTTGACCGAGTGGAACTGGGTGCCGTCCACGAGGAAGCGGATCGTCTCCGGGGACACCGAGCGGTCCCACTCCATCGTGTAGGTGTGGAACGCGGACTGACAGGTGCTGCCCGGGCAGGTGGTGGAGTTGCCGATGCCCGTCGTCTCGTTGCACGGGCCGCCCGGGTTGACGCCGCAGTGCATCGTGGCCCACACCTGGTTGCGGCCGTGGACGTTCTCCATGATGTCCAGCTCGCCGACGGCGGGCCAGTTGTGGTAGTTGCCCCGGTAGGGTGCGCCCAGCATCCAGAACGCGGGCCAGTAGCCCTCGGCGGGGACGCCGGTGACGTTCGGCATCTGGAGCCGGGCCTCCACGCGCAGTTTGCCGCCGGCCGGGGGCTGGAAGTCGGTGCGGTTGGTCTCGATGCGGCCCGAGGTCCAGCGGCCGGCGGAGTCCCGCAGCGGGGTGATGCGCAGATTGCCGTTGCCGTCGAGTGAGACGTTGCCGGTGCTGTTGGTCATCGTCTCGACCTCGCCGGTGCCCCAGTTGGCGGGGCCGCCCGGATACGAGGTGCCGGTCGCGTACTGCCAGTTGGTGGTGTTGACGCCGGTGCCCGCGGAGCCGTTGAAGTCGTCCAGGAACACCTGCGTCCAGCCGGACGGGGGCGGGGGAGCGGTCGCGTTCGCGGGGAGGGCGGCGGCGCCGGCCACCGCGGCGGCGAGGCCGAACGTGGCCAGCATCGCGGCGAGACCCCGCCGCCGTCTGGGTTTTCCGGAGGTTTCACGCATGGGGGTGCCTTTCGGGTACGGAAAGGTGCGCGGGTCCTTCTAGACTTTGAGAGCACTCTGAGAGCGCTCTCAAAGTGGGCCCAATGTGCTCTCCGTTCCGAAGGCCGTCAATACTTGAAGCAGGTAAAGTCCTTGGGGGGCCGGGAAGTTCACGCCATGAACGGCGCATACGTGCTAAAGCGCGTCGCGGAGCCCGAACCGCTCGTGTGCCCGCCGCAGCGGCCTCGGCGCCCACCAGGCCCGGCGGCCGAGCAGCGCCATCGTCGCCGGGACGAGCAGCATCCGTACGACGGTCGCGTCGATCAGCACGGCCAGGGTCAGGCCGAGGCCGATCTGGAGGATCGGGGAGAAGCCGCCGGTCATGAAGGCGCCGAAGACGACGGCGAGGAGCAGGGCGGCGCAGGTGACGACCCGGCCGGAGCGGCGCAGCCCGGTCACCACGGCCTCCTGGTCGTCCCCCGACCGCTGCCGGGCCTCCCGCATCCGGGCCAGGATGAACAGTTCGTAGTCCATGGCCAGGCCGAAGGCGATCGCGACGATCAGGGGCGGAGCCGTCAGGCTCAGCGCGCCCAGGCCCTCGGCGCCGAGCAGTCCGGCCAGATGGCCGTCCTGGAAGACCCACACCACGACACCGAGCGAGGCGCCCAGACTGAGCAGCGTGGTCGCGATCGTGCGCAGCGGGATCAGCACCGAGCCGGTGAAGGCGAACAGCAGGACGAAGATGCCCGCCAGGACGGTCAGCGCCGCCCAGGGCGCCCGTTCGCCCAGCATCGCGCGGAAGTCGACCAGCCGGGCCGCCACACCGGTCACCTCGACCGGGTCGTCGCCGCGCACCTCCCGGATCCGCTCGACCAGGCCGGTGGCCGCCTTCCCGTCGACGCTGCCGGGCGGCTGGAGCTCCAGGACGGTGTGGCCGCCCGGCAGTGCGCGGGACTCGGCGGTCGGGGACAGCGCGCGGATCCGGTCGGCCGTGGCCGGGTCGGTGCCCGGCTTGAGGACGACGGTCACCGGAGACACCCCGGTGCCCGGCGGGAAGTGCGCGCCCACGGTGTCGTACAACTGCCGTGCCTCGGTGGAGGACGGCAGCTGCCGGGCGTCGCCGATGGCGATCCGCATCCCGGTGACGGGCAGGGCCAGCACCAGCAGGGCCGGTACGACGGTGACCAGGACGGCGATGCGGCGGCGGGTGGCGAAGCGGGCGAGACGGGCGAAGAGGCGGCCCTCCTCGCCCCGGCCCTCCTCGCCTTGGTCCTTCGAGCCTTGGTCCTTCGCGCGTGAAGGGGTGATCTTCCCGCCGAACCTCGTGAGCAGCGCGGGGAGCAGGGTCACCGCGGCCAGCATGTCGATGACGACGACCGCGGCCACCGCCAGGCCCATGCTGCGCAGGAACACGCTGGGGAAGACCAGCAGCCCGGTCAGGCTGACCGCGACGGTGAGCCCGGAGAACAGCACGGTCCGCCCGGCCGCCGCCACGGTGCGGTGCACGGCCTCGACGAGCTCTTCGGCGGACTCGGCGTGCCGTCGTTCCTCGCGGAAGCGGACCAGCATCAACAGGGCGTAGTCCACGGCGAGTCCGAGACCCAGCATGGTGGTGACCTGGATCGCGTACACCGAGATGTCGGTGACCTGGCTGAAGGCGAACAGCGCCAGGAACGCGCCCGCGATCCCGCTGACCGCGATCACCAGGGGCAGCGCGGCCGCGCGCAGTCCGCCGAACACCACGAGCAGCAGGGCGAGAACGACTGGCAGGGAGATCAACTCGGCGTTCTTCA
Source organism: Streptomyces lincolnensis (assembly GCF_001685355.1). GTDB lineage: Bacteria > Actinomycetota > Actinomycetes > Streptomycetales > Streptomycetaceae > Streptomyces > Streptomyces lincolnensis. Next base: position 8,489,259 of record NZ_CP016438.1, read on the forward strand.
CGTCCTCCTGGGCGCGTTCGCCGAGCTGCCTGCCGAGCAGCTCGCCGCCGCTGACATGGACGTCGGGCGCGTCGATCCGCTGGATGCGCGCCGCGGCCGCGTCCGTCGCCTCCTCCTCGGCGTCGTCGCTCAGGCCGCCCTCGAAGGTGACGGGGATGACGAGGGCCTGTCCGTCGCGGGCGACGAGGCCGGGCGTGCCATAGGGGTTCGGTACGGCGGCGACGCCGGCGATCTCGCGGACCTCGGCGACGGTCCGTTCGACCTCGGCGCGCAGGACGGCGTCGGAGACGGACTCGCCGGCGACGACGGCGGTGACGCTCTCGCCGGTCGAGGAGATGCCGGAGAGGTAGTCGTCGGCCATGTCGGACTCGGTGCCGGGCACGTCGGGCACGTCGTCGGAGAGCTTGCCGAAGACGCCCGTCCCGAGCCCGAAACCGAGCAGCAGGAAGACCACCCAGAGGCAGATGACGGTCAGCGGGCGGCGGGTCGCGGCCCCGGCGAGTGTGGAGAGCACGGTCCCTCCCGGGAGTTGACGGTGGACATCGGCCCTCAGCGTCCTGCCGCGGGCGTGGTCGGCGGATCGCCGGGGGGAGCGGTTTCGGGGCCTCCGTCGTACGGGGGAGACGCGGGGGCGACTCGCTCGCGGGAGGGAGGAATGACCGGCACCGGTCGGGAGGTTGAGCTGCTCGACACCCGCGATCCCCATGGAGCACGCATGTCCGACGCACCCGCCGTCCGTGAACTCCGTCTCGTCGTCACGGCGGACGACTACGACGAGGCGCTGCGCTTCTACCGCGACGTCCTCGGCCTGCCCGAACGGGCCGCGTTCTCCTCGCCCGGCGGACGGGTCACCATCCTGGAGGCCGGCCGCGCCACGCTGGAGCTGACCGACCCGAACCACGCCGCCTTCATCGACGAGGTGGAGGTGGGGCGGCGGGTGGCCGGGCCCATCCGGGTGGCGTTCGAGGTGGACGACTCCGAGGCCACGACCCACAGGCTCGCGCAGGCCGGGGCGGAGGTGGTCGCCGAGCCGACCCGCACACCGTGGAACTCCCTCAACTCCCGGCTGGAGGCGCCCGGTTCGCTCCAGCTGACCTTGTTCACGGAGCTGGACGGCGACTGAGGCAGACGGGCTAGGGAGCCCCCGGCGTCACCAGCCCCGTCTCGTACGCGCAGATCACCGCCTGGACCCGGTCCCGCAGCCCCAGCTTGCCGAGCACATTGCTGACGTGGGTCTTCACGGTGTGCTCGCTCACGAAGTGGGTCGTGGCGATCTCGGCGTTGGACAGCCCGCGGGCGAGCATCCGCAGGGTCTCCACCTCGCGGGCGGTGAGGACGTCGAGCCGGTCCGGGGTGACGTCGGAGGCGGCCTCCTCGTGGCGGCGGCGCACGATGTCGGCGACCAGCCGGCGGGTGACGGCCGGGGCGAGGAGGGAGTCGCCGGCGGCGACCACGCGGACCGCGTGCACCAGGTCGTCCCGGCGGACGTCCTTGAGCAGGAAGCCGCTGGCGCCCGCGTACAGGGCCTCGTACACGTACTCGTCCAGGTCGAACGTGGTCAGCATGACCACCTTGCAGGTGGACTGCGCGCACACCCGCCGGGCCGCGTCCAGGCCGTCCATGACGGGCATGCGGATGTCGAGGAGCAGCACGTCGGGTGTGTGCCGCTGGACGGCCGCGACCGCCTCGGCGCCGTCGCCGGCCTCGGCGACCACCTCGATGTCCGGCTGCGCCTCCAGGATCATGCTGAAGCCGCTGCGGACCAGTTCCTGGTCGTCGGCGACGACCACCCGGATGCTCACCCGACGGCCGCCTCCCGGTCGGCGCCGGCCGGCAGGCGTACGACCACCCGGAAGCCGCCGTCCGGGCCGGGGCCGGTCTCGGCGGTGCCCCCGCAGGCGGCGGCCCGTTCCCGCAGACCGATGAGCCCGTGCCCGCCGGGTGAGTGCGCCGGGCCCCGGCCGTCGTCCGTCACCGTGAGTGTCAACTCGTCCCCGCCCCAGTGGAGTTCGACCTGTGCGCAGGAAGCGTACGCGTGCTTCACGGTGTTGGTCAGGGCTTCCTGCACAGCCCGGTAGGCGGCGACCTCGATGTCCGGGGAGAGCCGGCGCGGTTCGCCGGTGACGCTCAGGTCGACGCGCAGGTCGGCCGAGGCGGCGACCTGCCGGATCAGCGCGGGCAGTCCGGCGAGGTCGGGCTGCGGCAGCCGGGCCGTGCCGTTTCTGCGTTCCTCCTCCTTCAATACCCCGAGGATCCGGCGGAGTTGGGCCATCGCGTCCCGTCCGCTCGCCGCGATGGCGTCGAAGGCGGCCTCGGCGCGCGCCGGATCGCTGCGCACCACGACCGGACCGGCCTCGGCCTGGACGACCATCAGGCTGACGGCGTGCGCCAGGATGTCGTGCATGTCCCGGGCGATCCGGGCGCGTTCCTGGGCGATGGCCCGCGCGGTCTCCGCGGCCCGCTCCCGCTCCAGGCGCCGGGCCCGGTTCTCGACCTCGCCGGTGTAGGCGCGCTGGACCCGGGCGAGCATCCCGAGCCCGTAGGCGCAGATCGTGCCGGTCACATGGAAGGCGTACTCGAAGGGCTCGGAGTGTTCCTTGTAGAGCATGGTCAGTACCGACCCGAGCAGCCAGCCGACGAGCATGGTGCGCCGCTGCCGGACCAGGCCCCGGGCGGCCATGGTGTAGAGGACGACCAGTCCGCCGTAGAGCACGTCCGGCGGGGGTGCGTGGTAGACGGCCATCGCGGGGGTGGCCAGCGACACCGCCCAGGCGGAGGTGTACGGGAAGCGGCGCCGCCAGATCAGGGGCACCGCGGTGGCGGCGCCGAGCAGCCAGCCCTGCCAGGTGAGGCGGTCGTCGCCCTCGTCGGGGAACAGCCACTGGAGGGAGGCGGCGAACAGCACGAGAGCGGCGAGCGCGGTGTCGACGACGTACGGGTTGGTCGTCCTCAGGCGGGTGACGACGGGCGCGATCCACGAGGTCCGGGGGAGAGCGGACATGGGCGGCTCCTCAGCGGGGGACCGTCCCAGTATCACGAGGACCCGGCCGCCCGGTCCTCACCGGTACGAGGGATATCCACCGGCGGACAGAGCCTGAGGCCTAGCCGCCACTCGTCTCCGGCTGCCACCCCAGCGCTCGTGAGATCCCGCGCGCCGCGAGCCGCACGGCCGGGATCAGTGCCGGTACCTGGGCGCTCTCCTGGGGGACGACGACCGAGACGGCGGCGACCAGTTGACCGTCCGGGCCGCGGACGGGCGCCGCCACCGACAGGGCGTCGTCTGTGACCTGACGGTCGCTCACCGCCACACCGGAGCGCCGCACCTCTGCCAGGACCCGGCGCAGCCGGCCCGGTTCGGTGATGGTGTACGGCGTGAAGGCGGCGAGAGGGCCGGCGCAGTACTGCTCCTGGAGCGCGGGGTCGCCGTAGGCCAGCAGGGCCAGTCCGACGCCGGTGACGTGCAGGGGCCAGCGGGCGCCGACGCGGATGTGCACGCCGACCGACGAGCGTCCGGCGATCCACTCGATGTAGACCACCTCGGAGCCGTCGCGCACCGCCAGCTGCACGTTCTCGTGCGTGGCCTCGTACAGGTCCTCCAGATACGGCAGCGCGGCCTGCCGCAGCGCCAGTCCGCGCGGGGCGAGAGCCGCGACCTCCCACAGGCGCAGCCCCACGTGGTAGACGCCGGACTCGTCCCGCTCCAGGGCGCCCCAGTCGGTGAGCGCGCCGACCAGGCGGTGGGTGGTGGTCAGGGACAGACCGGCCCGGCGGCTGATGTCGGTCAGGCACAGCGCGGGGTGGTCGTGGTCGAACGCCCCGAGCACCGACAGCAGCCGGTCGGGCGCGGACCGGGCGCCGCCGGAACGCGCGCCGCGCGGCGGCCCGGCACTCGTGCTCCGCACGGCCCGCGGCCGGTCGGCGTCGGTGGTCATCGGCATGGCCTCACCCGAGTCCGGTCTCGGCGATCTTCTGGAGCAGTGAGTGGAGCACATCGCGTTCGGCGGGGTCGAGGGGCAGGAGCAGGTCGTTCGTGACGCGCAGCCCGGCCTCGTCGGTGTCGCGCAGGAAGGCGCGGCCGTCGGCGGTGAGCACGACGATACGGCTGCGCCGGTCGTCGGGGGAGGGGCGGCGCTCGGCGAACCCCAGCTTCTCCAGGTCGTCGACCAGGCCGACGATGGCGCTCGGGTCGTAGCCGAGCCGGGTGCTCAGCTCGCGCTGGAGCGCGCCGTCGGCGCCGGCGAGGAAGCGCAGCACCGCGTAGTGGCGCAGCCGCAGCCCCGATTCCTGGAGGAACGTGTTGAACAGCTGACCCGAGCGCAGGCCGAGGCGGTACAGCAGATAGCCGGTGTCCGCGTGCAGCCCGCGCATCCACGGCTCGTCCGCGTCGATCGGGTTCGGGTTCGTGACGTGCTGGCGTGTGATGGCGGGCTCCCTGCGTTCGGTCCCCGGCGTCGGTGGGACATGGAGATTCCAGCATGACGCACCCGTAGGTCATCAACAACTATTGACGTCAACAATTATTGCTCTTAGCTTCGATCCCGTAGCCCCAGCCGTACCCCATGTGAAGGGACACCGTCGTGCCCAGCATCGATCTCTCCGGCAAGGTCGCCGTCGTCACCGGCAGCGGCCGGGGCCTCGGCCTCGCCTACGCGCACGCCCTGGCCGCCCACGGCGCCTCCGTGGTCGTCAACGACGTCGACGAGGCCGTGGCCGAGCAGGCCGTGAAGTCCCTCACCGAGGCGGGCGGCACAGCCGTCGCCGAGGTCGTCCCGGTCGGCACCACCGAAGCCGCCGACCGGCTCGTGGGCCGCGCCGTCGAGGAGTTCGGCCGGCTCGACATCCTCGTCACCAACGCGGGCATCCTGCGCGACAAGGTCCTGTGGAAGATGACCGACGAGGACTTCGACGCGGTGATCACCACCCACCTCAAGGGCACCTTCACCTGCGCCCGCGCCGCCGCCGTCCGGATGCGCGAGCAGGGCGAGGGCGGCAGCCTGATCCTGGTCGGCTCCCCGGCCGGACAGCGCGGCAACTTCGGGCAGACGAACTACGCCGCCGCCAAGGCCGGCATCGCCGCCTTCGCCCGCACCTGGTCCATGGAGCTGGGCAGGGCCGGCATCACCGTCAACGCGATCGTGCCGGTCGCCGCCACCGCGATGACCGAGACCATCCCCGCCTTCGCCCCCTACATCGAGGCCATGAGGAACGGCGAGCCGCTCCCGGACTTCCTCCGCAAGGGCGAGGGCTTCGGCACCCCCGAGGACTGCGCCGCCCTCGTGCCCTTCCTCGCCTCCGAGGCCGCCCGGGGCATCACGGGCCAGGCGATCGGCATCGGCGGCGACAAGGTGGCACTCTGGTCGCATCCGCAGGAGATCCGCGCGGCCTACGCCGACGGCGGCTGGACCCCCGAATCCCTGGCCGACGCCTTCCCCACGTCGGTCGGCGCCGAACTCCAGACGGTCGGCATCCCGGCGCCCAAGCTCCCGGAGGCGTGATGGACCTGGAATCACTGGTCGCCATTGACGTCCACACCCACGCGGAGGTGTCCTCCAAGGGCCACTCCTCGCTGGACGACGACCTGCACGACGCCTCCTCCGCCTACTTCAAGGTCGAGGGCAAGCGGAAGCCCACCCTTGAGGAGACGGCCGCCTACTACCGCGAGCGGAACATGGCCGCCGTGATCTTCACGGTCGACGCCGAGTCCGCGACGGGTACCGCCCCCGTCCCCAACGAGGAGGTCGCCGAGGCCGCCGCCGCCAACGCCGACGTCCTCATCCCCTTCGCCTCCATCGACCCCTTCCGGGGCAAGGCGGGGGTGAAGCAGGCCCGCCGCCTGGTCGAGGAGTACGGGGTGAAGGGCTTCAAGTTCCACCCCAGCATCCAGGGCTTCTTCCCCAACGACCGCTCGGTGGCGTACGACCTGTACGAGGTGATCGAGGAGACCGGCACCATCGCCCTGTTCCACACCGGGCAGACCGGCATCGGCGCCGGCGTGCCCGGCGGGGGCGGGATCCGGCTGAAGTACTCCAACCCGCTGCACGTCGACGACGTCGCCGCCGACTTCCCGCATCTGAAGATCATCCTGGCGCATCCGTCCTTCCCCTGGCAGGACGAGGCCCTCGCGGTAGCCACGCACAAGCCGGGCGTGCACATCGACCTGTCCGGCTGGTCGCCGAAGTACTTCCCGCCGCAGCTGGTGCAGTACGCCAACACGCTGCTGAAGGACAAGGTCCTCTTCGGCTCGGACTTCCCCGTCCTCACCCCGGACCGCTGGCTCGCGGACTTCGCGAAGCTGTCGATCAAGGACGAGGTCCGGCCGAAGATCCTCAAGGAGAACGCCGCCCGTCTGCTCGGGCTGACCAAAACGTAAGGGGCGTCGACGATGCGCAACGAGGGACTGGGGTCGTGGCCCGCTCGGCGGGCCCGCAAGACCCCGCACCGCACCGCCCTGATCCACGGTGACGCGGCGACGGACTACCGCGCCCTGTACGCCCGCACCACCCGCCTCGCCCACGCCCTGCGCGCCCGGGGCGTGCGGCGCGGCGACCGGATCGCCTACCTCGGCCCCAACCACCCGTCCTACCTGGAGACCCTGTTCGCGGCGGGCACGCTCGGCGCGGTCTTCGTCCCCCTCAACACCCGCCTGGCCGGCCCCGAGATCGCCTACCAGCTGGCCGACTCGGGCGCCAAGGCGCTGATCTACGGCCGCGCGTTCCAGGGGCTGGTGGCCGGGCTGCCGGGCGACACGGACGTACGGGCCTACGTCGAGGTCGGCGCCGAGTACGAGCAGGTGCTCGCCGCCGCCAAGGAGGAGCCGATCGACGAGCCGGTCACCGCCGACGACACCTGCCTCATCATGTACACCTCGGGCACGACCGGCCGCCCCAAGGGCGCCATGCTCACCCACGGCAACATCACCTGGAACGCGATCAACGTCCTGGTCGACACCGACCTGATCGCCGACGAACGCGCCCTGGTCTCCGCCCCGTTGTTCCACACCGCCGGGCTGAACATGCTCACGCTCCCGGTGCTCCTCAAGGGCGGCGCCTGCGTCCTGGTCGAGGCCTTCGACCCGGACGCCACCTTCGACCTGATCGAACGCCACCGGATCACCTTCATGTTCGGGGTGCCCACGATGTTCGACCAGATCGCCCGGCATCCGCGCTGGCCGGACGCCGACCTGTCCAGCCTGCGGATCCTGACCTGCGGTGGCTCGCCCGTGCCGACCTCGATGATCGCCGTGTACCAGCGGCGGGACCTGACCTTCATCCAGGGGTACGGCATGACCGAGGCGGCGCCCGGCACGCTGTACCTGGACGCCGAGCACGCCGTCAGCAAGGCGGGCTCGGCCGGGGTGCCGCACTTCTTCAGCGACGTCCGGGTGGTGCGGCCCGACCTCACGGCCGCGGACACCGGCGAGACCGGCGAGGTGATCGTGCGCGGGCCGCACGTCATGCCCGGCTACTGGGGGCTGCCCGAGGAGACGGCGGCGTCCTTCGCGGACGGCTGGTTCCGCAGCGGGGACGCGGCGCGGACCGACGAGGACGGCTACGTCTTCATCGTCGACCGCATCAAGGACATGATCATCTCGGGTGGGGAGAACATCTACCCCGCCGAGATCGAGGACCTGCTCCTCGCCCACCCGGACATCGTCGAGTGCGCGGTCATCGGCGTCCCGGACGACAAGTGGGGCGAGGTGCCGCGCGCGGTCGTCGTGCCCCGCGAGGGTGCCGCCCCCGATCCGGACGCGGTGCTGGCCCACCTGTCCGGACGGCTCGCCAAGTACAAGATCCCCAAGTCGGTGGTGATCGCGGACGAACTCCCGCGCACCGCCTCCGGAAAGCTCCTCAAGTCCCGGGTGCGCAAGCGCTACGGCAACAGTTAAGGAACCCCATGAGCCTCACCGTGAACGGCCTCGACGAACTGAAGAAGCTCGCCGGCGGCGACCTCGGCACCAGCGAGTGGATCGAGGTGACCCAGGAGCGGATCAACACCTTCGCCGACGCCACCGGCGACCACCAGTGGATCCACGTCGACCCGGAGAAGGCGGCCGAGGGGCCGTTCGGCGCGCCGATCGCCCACGGCTACCTCACCCTCTCCCTGTTCATCCCGCTGTTCACCGAACTCCTCGACGTCCAGGGCGTCACCACGAAGGTCAACTACGGCCTGAACAAGGTGCGTTTCCCCGCCCCGGTCAAGGTCGGCTCGCGGATCCGCCTGGTCGCGAAGCTGGCCGAGGTCGAGGACGTGCCGGGCGGCGTGCAGGTCGCCGTCGACGGCACGATCGAGATCGAGGGCGGCGCCAAGCCGGCGGCGGTGCTCCAGAGCCTGTCGCGCTTCTACGCGTAAGCGCTCCGCTGGGGGTGCGGCGATATGTCGTTGGACGTCTGCCGCGCCGTCGTGGCTTGTCGCGCAGTTCCCCGCGCCCCTTTGGGGGCGCCACCCTCGCCGGTACGAATGGACGGCTGCCGGAGGCGAGCCCGCGGTACAGCAGTGTGCCGTCCGCGCGGCTCGCCAGTCCCTGCCCGCCGCCGAGGGTGTGCGTGTACGCCGTGCCGGTCTCGGCCCAGCGGGGATCACCCGCGGCGGACGCGGTGCCCCCGCGCCCAGCGCGAGGGCGCCCGCTCAGCAGGCCGGAGCACCAAGGTGACGCTTCATCAGGCACCTGCCACGTCGACGAAGACGGGGTTGGAATAGAACCACGTGTCGGCCCACGGGTCACCGTTTCCGGGCTCGTGGGGAACCGGCCCGTGCGGGTCGACCGAGGCGCCGAGATACCCGGCCCCGTGCCGGTTGCCGTCGCTGCCGCGCAGCCGGACGTAGAAGGACTCGTCCCCGGCGGTCAGCGGGACGCGCAGCGTGTACGTGCCGGTGCGGCCGGACACGTCCTTGGTCCGGACGACCTTGGTGTCGGGCGCCTTCCAGGCATCCCGGTCGGCGGCCCGCCCGCGCACCGCGCCCCGGATCACGTCCACGTGCGCCAACTCGGGCAGGATTCCCTGGGGGTTGGCCCGGGAGGCGGTCGTCACCGTCACGTACAGCGTGATCCGTTCGCCCTTGCGGACCCGCAGCCGCCCGCCCAGCGTGACCCCGCGGCCGGCGTCGCAGTCCCGCTTCAGCCGTACGTCGAGGCCGTCCAGCAGGTGCCCGTGGTCCAGCCAGACCCGGCCCGCCCGCATGCCCTGCATGACGGCGCGGTAGCCGTAGCGGGTCACGCCGACGTGGGTGCGGCTGAACTCGCCGGGCCAGAAGTCGCTGCCGGGCTGCGCGGTGTCGGTGTTCACCGGGTCGGGCAGCTTGCCGGTGCTGTCGAAGTTCTGCCCGGCCGGCCAGTCGCCGTTCTTCCAGGTGTCGAAGACGGTGCGGTGGTTGTCGGAGTTGGTGGTGATCGAGAACAGGCTGCCTTCGGCCAGCATCGAGTCCCACAGTCCGCCGACCGTCGCGGTCGCCCAGTCGAAACCGCCGTACGTGAGGTAGGCGTCCGCCGGATAGCCCGCCCACGACTGCGCGGACGGCTTGTTCTCGTACTCACCCCGGATCGAGGTGGCACCGCGCCAGCCGGGGATCGCCGCGCCCTGGGCGCCGGGCGCGCCCTCCATGCCGATCATGATCTCGGGGGCGGCGTCCCGCCAGTTGCGCATCTCGTGCGGGGAGTCGATGCCGAGGCGCAGCGGGTGGTTGGCCAGGACGAGGACGTCGTCGACGTAACCCGAACGGCGCTGCTCGGCCAGCCACTTGATGGCCTTGACGGCGTGCGCCTCGTTGCGGGCGGTGTCCGCGTCGGCGGCGCCGCCCTTGTCGTAGCCGAGCAGCTTGCCGTCGTAGGCCAGCTCGAACCGGGTGAGCAGGTCGACCTCGTGGGGGCCGGGGGCGGCGAAGACCGTGCAGTGCTCGGCGGCCGGGATGTACCACTCCAGGCCCTGGAAGATCAGCTGACGGGGGTTGGCGGCCCGGGCCTTGAGGATCTCCTGGTGCTCCAGCGCGGCACCGTAGCGGGCGTGGCCGAAGTTGGAGTGCTCGTTGAACACCATCCAGTCCAGGCCGTACCGGGCGGCGGCCCTGGCCTGCTGGGCGAACGTGTACTTGGCGTCGTGGCTGTACACGGAGTGGACGTGGTGGTCGCCGACGAGATAGGCGAGGCGCGGATCGCTGCCGCCGAACCCGCGCCCGGAGGCGGCGAGCGCGGGCGTGGCCGCCGACCCCAGGGCGAAGGCGGCGCCGAACAGGCCCGCGCGGCGCAGGAGTCCGCGTCTGGACATGCCCTGGGCGTCGAGGTCGGCGGGGGAGACGGACGGATCGGCCCAGGCGGGCAGTTGCTGCTGGGTCATGGTGGGCATCCTCGAAGAGGTCAGTGGGTCATGAAGGACGTGACGGGAAGCGCCCGTTCGACGATTCGGACGTCGCCGAGCCGGCCGTGGAAGATCTGGTCGATCTTGTCGGCGTAGGTGTAGCCGCCCAGCAGCCACGGCAGCCCGACCGAGGTGATCCCGACGGCCGTGGCCTTCGGATTGCGGACCACCGGGCAGCCCTGGACGTACAGCGTGGTGTGCCGGCCGTCGTTGACCACCGCGAGGTGCCACCAGGTCTCCAGCGGCGTCTCCTGGCCCCAGTTGGTGGCGATGCCCTGCTGGTTGAGCGGGCGCATGGCCCACTGCGGCTCGCGGTCGTTCGACAGCGAGAGGGTGGCCAGCGGCTCGTCGGGGTCGTCGCCGGTCTTGCCCGCGGCCCCGCCCGTGCCGGAGCGGCCGACCAGTCCGGACCAGGCGTTGTGGTCGGGATCCCAGTCGGCGGGCAGGCGGTAGAACGCCTCGATGGTGTAACCGTTCCTGAACGTCGCCGAGTTCAGGGGTGCCTTGTCGACCGTGCGCAGATAGGCGCCCTTCAGCGGCGATTTGAACCCCTGGAACTCCAGGCTGCCGTGGCCGGGCTGGTCGGGGTGGTGGTCGGCGGACCAGCCGAGTGAACCGCCGCCGACCGACACCTGGGTCAGGTCGTTGCCGCGCCCGGACAGGTCGCGCACGGTGCCGCTCACGGCCGAGTCGAAGCGCCAGTAGGCGACCGTCCCCGGGATCAGCATCTTCGAGGCAGGGCGCGCGGGGCGCGCGGGCACCGGGGCGAAGCCGGAGAAGCGCGCGGCGAAGTCGATCTCCACCGAGAACCGGTCGGCATCCCCGCTCAGCTCGATCTCCTGCCGCTCCAGCTCGTTGAGCCCCTTCGCGGCCCGGCCCAGGATCCACGGCGAGACCGTCTCCACGTCGATCACGCCACGGTCGAGCTCGAAGCGGTACAGGCGGATCATGGCCGCCCCGCCGAAGTACCGGTTCTGATAGTTCGTCAGATGCAGGTGGACGTCGTTGCCCGCCGTGTTCTTGCGTGTCGCCCGCCCGGCGGGCCAGTAGTGCCCGTTGAGGGTGAGGAAGATCTGGTCGTGGTCCTTGATCAGCTGGTCCCACAGCTGCTGCCCGTACGCCGACAGGGTGTCGTCCTCGACGACCAGCTCGTGCGTGGTGAGGATCACCGGCGTCCTCGGGTGCGCGGCCAGGACCTCCTTCGCCCAGGCGTAGCCCTTGTCCGACAGCCGCCAGTCCAGCGCGAGCACCATCCACTCCCGGCCGCCGGCCTTGAAGAGGTGGAAGGTGTTGTAGCCGTCCGGGGAGGCCCCGCCGAAGGTCTTGCGCCCCTTGAACCGGTCGGGGCCGAAGGTGTCCAGGTAGGGCGTGGAGCCGCGCTGGTCGGTGGTCGAGGACTTCACGTCGTGGTTGCCCGCCAGCACGCTGTAGCCGACACCGCGCCGGTCCAGCAGCCGGAACGCCTCGCCGATCGCGGCGAATTCGGCCTCGGCGCCGTTCTGCGTGAGGTCGCCGAGGTGCGAGAGGAAGACGAGGTTCTCTTCCCTGCCATGCTCCAGCAGATAGCGCAGCGACGCCTCGACGGGCGCCTTGTCGATGCTCGGCCCGTCGAAGAGGTACTGGGTGTCGGGCATGACGGCGAGCGTGAAGCGCCGGCTGTCCGGGTTCGGCCGCCGGCCGCCCGACACGGCTTCGGCGGTCGCCGGCAGCGCGATCCCCGCGGTGGCGGCGGCGCCCAGCAGCGCGGTGGCTCTGAGGAAACTGCGCCGCCCGGCGCCGGCCTGCGCGGCCTCGGTCAGGTCGTCGTGGTCATGCGAAGTACACACGGGTGCTCCGTAACGAAGAACAGGAAGAAGAGAAGGGGAGAAAGAGAGGAGGAGAGAAAGAGAGGGAGGGATCAGAGGGCGCGGAGAGTCCAGCTCCAGCGGTGGACGCCCGGCGAGACCAGATACGACGGTGAGGTGTCGGGGCCGCAGGACGCCGTGCCCAGACCACGGTGGGCCGCGTCGATGTGCACCACGCAGCCGGCCCGCGGCACGAGTTCGTCGTGGTGGGCCACCGCCGTCAGGTCACCCGCCCGGTACCGGGTCACACCGACCTGGCGGGGTTCGTCCAGGACGACCGTCAGACCGGTGGCGTCCGGCGCCGACAGTGTGAAGTGACGTACGCCGTGTCGCCCGCCGCTCTCCTGCGGACGCAGATAGGGGGTGAACAACTCGTCCACGGGCACGGAGTGATGGCCGACGGGGGCACCGAAGGCGCGGTCCGGGTACGACTCCCAGGGGCCCTGCCCGTACCACTCCATCAGGTCGAGACCGGCGATCGTCTCGAACACCGAGCCGACCCGGGCCACATCGGTGAACGCGTCGGGCAGTTCGGCCGACTCCTCGATGTGGATGCCGCCCTCGACCGGGGTGAAGACCTGCACATGCCGGACGACACCCGCCTCGGCGGCGTGCTCGGCGTGCACGGTCACCCGGCCGTCCGCCCGGTGGCGCACGTCCGTGACCTTGCGCACCAGCGCGTCGAGCCCCCAGGCCCGCCAACGTGGCCCCATGCCTCCGAGCTCGTCGTTGTCGGTGGGCGCCCGCCACAGCGAGAGGGCGGGGGCGGCGGTGAGCAGGGGGTGGACCAGCAGCCCGTCCGTGTCGACCTCGACGCGCCCGCGGGGCACCGGCAGGGGCGGCCGTGCGGGAGCCGCGGCCCGCAGCCGCACCTGCGGCAGACACACCACCGTGCCGCGCGGCGCCCACGGCTCGTCGCGGGCGGTCGTCACCCGCAGGGTCAGCCAGGCCTCCCCGCCGCCCTCGGGCAGCTCGAACGGCAGCGGCACCGCCGCCGTCTGCCCCGGACACAGGTCGGGCAGCTCGGCCGGAGCGGTCAGCCGGCCACCGTCGGCCAGGGACAGCTCCCACTCGCCGGACAGCCAGTCCAGGCCGCGGAAGTGCTGGTGGTTGCCGAGGACGATGCCCTCGTGCCGGAAGCATTCGATGCGCACCGGCGCCGCGAGCTCCCGGTGCTCGTACATCACCGGCTTGGGCGTGCGGTCCGGGAAGACCACGCCGTCCGCGATGAACGCCCCGTCGTGGATCGGCTCGCCGAAGTCGCCGCCGTAGGCCCAGCGATGGCCGGGGGCGGCGACACCGTTGTCATGGAGTCCGACGCCCCCACGTCCGACCGGTCTTGCGTCGCTCACGCGTTGGAGGATTCCGTGGTCCCAGAACTCCCAGATGAACCCGCCCTGAAGTCCAGGGGTGGACTCGATGGCAGCCCAGTGGTCGGCCAGTGTGCCGTTGCTGTTGCCCATGGCGTGCGAGTACTCGCACCAGATCAGCGGCCTGGTCTGCCGTCCGGACAGCGCGTGCTCCACGCACTCCTCCAGCGAGGCGTACATGGGGCAGGCGAGGTCGGAGGCGTCGTCGGTCGCTGCCCAGTCCAGCTTGGCGGCCCCCTCGTACTGGACCGGCCGCGTCGGGTCGTGGCGGCGCAGCCAGCCGGCCGCCGCGTCGTGGTTCGCGCCGTAGTCGGACTCGTTGCCCAGCGACCAGATGATCACGCAGGGGTGGTTCTTGTCCCGCAGCGCCATCCGTGAGACCCGGTCCACGAAGGCGTTCAGATAGCGCGGGTCGTCGGCGATCTCGTGGGCGTGGTCGTGGGACTCGACGGTCGCCTCGTCGACCACGTAGAACCCGAGCTCGTCGGCGAGGTCGTACACGGACGGGTCGTTCGGGTAGTGGGAGGTGCGGATCGCGTTGAATCCGAAACGCTTGAGCAGCACCAGGTCGGCGCGCATGTCCTCGTACGTCACCGTCCGCCCGGTCAGCGGATGGAAGTCGTGCCGGTTCACGCCCCGCACGAAGATCCGCTCGCCGTTGACCAGCAGGTCCCGCCCGACGATCTCGACGTCCCGGAAGCCGACGCGGTGGCGGGAGGTGTCGGCGACGGTGCCGTCGGCGCGGTGCAGCCGGACGCTCAGGCCGTACAGCTCGGGTGTCTCGGCGTTCCAGGTGCGCACGTCGGGGACGGTGGCCGTGAGCCGCGCCTCGCCGAGGAAGTCGGAGACCCGCTCGTCCTCGGCGTTGGCCCGGTCGAACCCGGTGTCCTGGGTCAGCAGCCGGCCCTCCAGCTCGCCGCTGACGTACCACCCCTCGGGCAGCGCACCGCCCGTGTCGCGCACCCGGCAGTCGACCCGCAGTTCCCCGTACCGCCCGGCCCGCACGGTCACGTCCGCGAGATGCAGCGCCTCGGTCGCGTACAGCAGCACCGAGCGCGTGAGGCCCCCGTGCCACCACTGGTCCTGGTCCTCGATGTGCGAGGCGTCCGACCACTTGACGACCGTGAGGCGCAGCGTGCTCGGCGAGCCGGGAGCGAGAAGGTGCGTCAGATCGAACTCGGCCGCCAGATGGGAGTCCTTGGAGACACCGACGGGCCGCCCGTCCACGTGCACCAGCAGCACGCTCTCGGCGGCCCCGACCTGGAGCACGATCCGGCGCCCGGCCCACTCTGCGGGGACGTCCACCTCACGCTCGTAGACGCCCGTGGGGTTCGCAGCGGGGGAGTGGGGCGGGAACTCGGGGAACGGCATCCGCACATTGGTGTACTGCGGCAGGTCGTCGGTGCCCTGGGTCGTCCAGGCACCGGGGACGTACGCCGAGGACCAGGAGCCGCCGACCGGCGCGTCCGGAGTGGACAGCAGCTGGAAACGCCAGTCGCCGTCCAGGGGGAGTGCTCCGGAGCGCCGGTCGACGGCGTTCATGGGCAGCCGCCCCCAGGAGGTCACCTCGGGTGCCTCCCAGGGGCGCAGGGCCGACAGCGGATCGCCGGTCATCCGCGGACGGCTCCCTTCGCGAGGTCGCCGATGATCTGCTTGGCGCCGATCGCGAACACGATGAGCAGCGGGATGAGGGCGAGCAGGGCGCCGGTCATCACGATGCCGTAGTCGGTGGTGCCGTGGGTGCCGTTGAGCTGGGACAGCGCGACCTGGAGGGTCACGTTGTTCGGGTTGGTGAGGGCGATCAGGGGCCAGGCGAAGTCGTTCCACTGGCCCATGAAGGTGAAGATGCCGAGGAAGGCGAGGCCGGGGCGGACCACCGGCAGCGCCACGTGCCAGTACTGGCGCAGGAAGTTCGCGCCGTCCAGCCTGGAGGCGTCCAGCAGTTCGTCGTGGATGGCGGTCTTCATGTACTGGCGCATCCAGAAGATGCCGAAGGCGTTGGCGGCCGCCGGCACGATCAGCGCGGTCATCGAGCCGATCCAGCCGATCTTCGCCATGACGACGAACTGCGGGATGACCGACAGCTGCGCCGGCACCATGAAGATGACCATGAGCAGCCCGAACAGCACGTTCTTGCCGGGGAACTCGAACTTGGCGAAGACGAAGGCGGCGAGCGAGTCGAAGAGCAGGACCAGGAAGGTCACCGACGTGGCGACCAGCAGCGAGTTCCACATCGACCCGAAGAAGTCGATGGCGTCGAAGAGGTTGCGGACGTTCTCCAGGAAGTGCGTGCCCGGCAGCAGCTTCGGCGGGTAGGAGAAGATCTCCGACGAGCTGTGCGTCGACATGATCACGGCCCAGTAGAACGGGAAGGCCGAGATCAGAGTGCCGATGATCAGCGGGAGGTGCAGCGCGATCCCTCTGCGGCGGGACCCCTTGATGGAAGACATGGTGGGCCCTTCCTATTCGCCACGGCGCTGCACGAGGCGCCAGTTGATGATCGAGAAGAGCACGACGACGAGGAAGATGCCCCAGGCCACCGCGGCTCCGTACCCGAAGTCGTTGTTGTCGAAGGTCTGCTGGAAGAAGTAGAGGACCATCGTCTGGCCCGAGTGGCCCGGACCGCCCGCGAACGTCGAGTCGTTGGACGAGGTCTGGAGCAGGACCTGTGGTTCGGAGAAGCTCTGGAGGCCCGTGACCGTCGAGACGACGAGCACGAACAGCAGCGTGGGCCGCAGCAGCGGCAGCGTGATCCGGAAGAAGGTCTGGATCGGGCCGGCGCCGTCCACGCGCGCCGCCTCGTACAGCTCGCTCGGGATGGTCTGGAGTCCGGCGAGGAAGATGATGGCGTTGTAGCCGGTCCACTGCCAGGTCATCAGGGCCGCGATGGTGATCTTGATGCCCCACGGGGTGTTCAGCCAGGCCACCTGGTCGATCCCCACCGCGTTCAGGACGGCGTTCACCATGCCGGCGTTGGTGGAGAAGATCGAGCCGAAGACGATCGCGATCGCGACGACCGAGGTGACGTTCGGCAGGAAGTACGCGACCCGGTACAGGCCCTTGAGCCGGACCGCGGAGTTGAGCATCACGGCCGTGACCATCGCCAGGAGGATCATGGGGAAGGTGGCCAGTGCCCAGATGATGAGCGTGTTGCCGATCGAGTTCCAGAAGTCGCTGTCGCTCAGCAGGTACTGGTACTGCGAGAGCCCGGCCCACTCCATCGAGCCGAGGCCGTCCCAGCGGTGGAAGGACAGATAGAACGAGAAGCCGACCGGGAACAGGCCGAAGCCGAGGAAGATCAGGTAGAAGGGGGAGATCGCGGCGTAGAGGTGCCAGTACTTGCGCCAGCCCTTCTTGGGCTGCGTCGGGGAGGGCTGCGCCACCGCGGGCGGGGTGTGTTCGAGGACGGCCATCAGTAGCTCACCCCCAGGTGCTTCGCGATGCGCCGGCACTTGCTCATGGCGTCACTCCAGGCCTTCTTGGGGTCCTTGCCGAGGACACCGACGTTCTTGATCTCGTCCTTGAGGGGCTGCCCGAGCGCGATGTCGAACGGGCTGTTGTAGGCGACCACGATCTTCTGCGCGGCCGGCCCGAAGACGTCGGTCGTGACCTGGCCGCCGAAGAAGTCGTCCTGCTCCTGCATCGGCTTCAGGCCGTAGGAGGCGGGCGTGGAGGGGAAGAGGCCCGCGTCGACGTAACCCTGCGCCTGGTTGGAGGCGTTGAGCATCCAGGTGATGATCTCGAAGGCGCGCTCGGGCTCCCGGCATGCCTTGGTGATCGACAGGAACGAGCCGCCGCTGTTGGCGGGCCGCACGGGCATCTGCGCCACCCGCCACCGGCCCTTGGTCTTCGGCACGCCGTTCTTGATGTCGAAGCTGGCCCAGGAGGCGTTCAGCTGGCTCGGCAGCTTGCCGTCCTGAATGGCCGACAGCTGGTCCGGAGTACCGCTGACCAGGTCCGAGACGATCCTGCGCTGCTTGGCCTCCACGGCGAGCGCCCAGGCCCGGCGGACGTGCTCCTGGTCGCCGATGAAGTGGCGGTCCTTGTCGACGTACCGCTTCGCGCCCTGCTGCACGACGTTCTCGAAGACGGAGTTGATGTCGGTGAGCAGCTTGGCGCCCGGGACGCGCTTGCCGAGTTGCACGCCCGCGTCGAAGAACTTCTCCCAGGTGTTCAGTCCGCTCGACACGTCGTCGGGCTCGTACGGCAGCCCCGCCCTGCGGAAGACCTCGAACTGGTAGTAGTGCGCGACCGGACCGCAGTCGATCGGGAAGCCGACCATCGTGCCGTCGTCGGCGATGCCCTGGTCCCACTTCCAGGACAGGTACTGGCCGCGGTACTTCTCCGCGCCCAGCGTCCGCAGATCGATGAACTGGTCCGCGTTCGGCAGGTAGGCGGCCATGTCCTCGCCCTTGAGCCCCGCGATGTCGGGGATGTGGGCCTGGCCGGTGATGGTGGTGATGAGCTTGGAGCGGTACTGACCGCCGATCTGGATGGCCTCCAGGTCGACCGAGCGGTCGTAGCGGGCCTTGGCGTTCTTGACGACGGTGTCGCTCAGACCACCGCTCCAGTACCACAGGACCATGTTCCGGCCGGTCGAACCGGTCGGAACGGCACAGCCGGATGCCAGGCCGCCCAGGGCCGTGGCGGCCGTACCGGCCAGGCCCGCGCGGAGCAGGCCTCTTCGTGAGAGCCGCACAGCTCCCACCGCCTTTCGGATCTTTTCGGGACGTGCGTACGAGGGGTTTGTGGGGGGGCTTGCGATCAGTGCTGCCGTGCGGTGTCGGCTGGGGCGACGGGGAGGTGCGGCGTCGGTGGGGCGACGGGTGCGTGCTCGGCCGAGGGGGTGGGCGGCGCGAGAGGGGGCCGGGCCGGTGGGGTGACCGGCGCGTGCTGGAGAGGCGTTCCCACGTCCGCCGGGAGACGGTCGGCCAGGAAGCCGTAGGTCCGCTTCAGGTCGGGGTCCGTCAGCGAGCGCCACCAGCGGTCGACGCCGTACCAGCCGGGGGCCGCCAGGGCGCCCCCGTGGTGCCGCACGGACAGTCCGGCGCACAGAACGGCGAACCTGAGCCGCTCCTCCAGTGGCCAGCCGCCGAGCGAGGCCGCGACGAAGCTCGCGCCGAAGACGTCACCGGCACCCGTCGCGTCCAGGACGTCGACGGCCAGGGCCGGGACGTCCGCGTACTCGCCGGTCGTCTGGTCGACGGCGACCGCGCCGTCCCCGCCCCGCGTGACCACGGCGACCGGCACCAGTTCGGAGAGCGTGCCGAGCGCCGCGACCGCGCTGTCGGTGCGGGTGTAGGCCATCGCCTCGGTCTCGTTGGGGAGGAAGGCGTGGCACAGGGAGAGCTGGTCCAGGAGGTCCGTGGACCACCGCTGGGTGGGGTCCCAGCCGACGTCGGCGTAGATCTGCGTGCCGTTCGCGGCGGCTTTGGAGATCCAGGCGCGCGGTTCGGCCTCCAGATGCACCAGGGCGGTGCGCGCCTCGGGCGGGTCGCCCATCAGCGTGTCCTGGGAGTACGGCGGTTCCTGGCCGTGGGTGATCAGGGCCCGGTCGGAGCCGTACGCGACGGAGACGGTGACGGGGGTGTGCCAGCCGTCCGCGACGCGGGAGAGCGAGAGGTCGACGCCTTCCTGGCCGGCCAGGATCTCCTGGCAGTAGGCGCCGTAGAAGTCGTCGCCGAAGACCGTGGACAGGGAGGTGCGCAGGCCGAAGCGGGAGGCGGCGACCGCGAGGTTGGCGATGCCGCCCGGGCCGCAGCCCATGCCGTCCGTCCAGATCTCCTCACCCGGTGTCGGCGGCCTGCCCAGACCCGTCAGGACGAGGTCGTAGAAGAGCAGCCCGGTCAGCAGCACCTCGGGCCGGTCGTCATCCACGTGAGCACCTCTCGTCAAAACGCGTCAATTTCGATGACCGGAATCGTGCGCCGCTTGGCGACATTGGTCAATACCTAAGCAGAAGTGAGCATGGAAATGATTGAAGATGACGAGTAGTGTTCACGGCGTGCTGGCTGAACGACGACACCAACTCATCCTGCGGGCCCTGCGCTCGGGCGGTCCCGCGGCCGTGACCGACCTCTCCGAGCAGCTCGGTGTGAGCCCCGCCACCATTCGGCGTGACCTCGTCAAGCTGGAGGAGGACGGGATGCTCACCCGGGTCCACGGCGGCGCGGTCATGGAGGACGGCGACCAGCCGTTCGCCGAGGTCGCCGAGGTCAGGGTGGCCGAGAAGGACGCCATAGCCGCCCGGGCCGCCGCACTGGTCGCCGACGGACAGTCGGTGCTGCTCGACATCGGCACCACCGCCTACCGACTGGCCCGGCAGCTGCACGGCCGCCGCCTTACCGTGATCACCAGCAACCTGGTGGTCTACGAGGAACTCGCCGACGACGAGGGCATCGAGCTGGTGCTGCTCGGCGGCATGGTCCGCCGCGAGTACCGCTCCCTGGTCGGTTTCCTCACCGAGGACAACCTGCGCCAGCTGCACACCGACTGGCTCTTCCTCGGCACCAGTGGAGTGCGCCCCGGTGGGCAGGTGATGGACACGACGGTCGTCGAGGTGCCGGTCAAGCGCGCCATGATCAAGGCGAGCGACAAGGTCGTCCTCCTCGCCGACCAGGCGAAGTTCCCGGGCACGGGCATGGCGAAGGTCTGCGGTCCGGAGGACCTGGACGTGGTGGTGACGAACGCGCCGGTCGACGCGGCGACCCGCTCCTCCCTGGAGGAGGCGGGCGTCGAGGTGGTCCTGGCAGGAAAGGCTCAAGCGTGAAACTGACGATTCTTGGCGGCGGCGGCTTCCGGGTCCCGCTCGTGTACGGGGCGCTGCTGACGGACCGCGGCGAGGGCCGGGTGACCCAGGTCGTCCTGCACGACCTCGACGCCGGACGGCTCTCCGCGGTCGGCCGCGTCCTGGCCGAACAGGCGGCCGCCGTCGCCGATGCCCCCACGGTGACGACCACGACCGACCTCGACGAGGCCCTGCGCGGCGCCGACTTCATCTTCTCGGCGATCCGCGTGGGCGGTCTCCAGGGCCGCGCCAACGACGAGAAGGTCGCGCTCGACGAGGGTGTGCTCGGTCAGGAGACGGTCGGCGCGGGCGGCATCGCCTACGGCCTGAGGACCGTCCCGGTCGCCGTCGACATCGCCCGCCGGGTGGCCCGGCTCGCCCCCGACGCCTGGGTCATCAACTTCACCAACCCGGCGGGCCTGGTCACCGAGGCCATGTCCCGCCACCTCGGCGACCGCGTCATCGGCATCTGCGACTCACCCGTGGGCCTCGGCCGCCGGATCGCCCGCGTGCTCGGCGCCAACCCCGACGAGGCCTGGATCGACTACGTCGGCCTCAACCACCTCGGCTGGGTGCGCGGCCTGAAGATCGCGGGCCGGGACGAGCTGCCGCGGCTGCTGGCCGACGCCGATCTGCTCGGCTCCTTCGAGGAGGGCAAGCTCTTCGGCGTCGACTGGCTCCAGTCCCTGGGCGCGATCCCCAACGAGTACCTGCACTACTACTACTTCAACCGTGAGGCGGTCCGCGCCTACCAGCAGGTCGAGAAGACCCGCGGCGCCTTCCTCGCCGACCAGCAGGCCCGGTTCTACGAGGAGATGCGCCGCCCCGACGCCGCCGCCCTGACGGCCTGGGACCGCACCCGCGCCGAGCGCGAGGCCACCTACATGTCGGAGAACCGGGAGACCGCCGGCGCGGGCGAACGCGACGCCGACGACCTCTCCGGCGGCTACGAGAAGGTCGCCCTCGCCCTGATGCGGGCCATCGCCCGCGACGAGCGCACCACCCTGATCCTCAACGTCCGCAACCAGGGCACCCTCTCGGTGCTCGACACGGACGCCGTCATCGAGGTCCCCTGCCTGGTCGACGCCAACGGCGCTCACCCGGTCTCCGTCGCTCCGCTGCCCGACCACGCCACCGGCCTGGTCTGCTCGGTCAAGGCGGTCGAGCGGGAGGTGCTGGCCGCGGCCGAGTCCGGGGCCCGGACGACGGCCGTGAAGGCGTTCGCACTGCACCCGCTGGTGGACTCGGTGGGCGTGGCCCGCAAGCTGGTCGAGGGGTACACCTCGGTGCACCCGGGCCTGGCGTACCTTAAGTAGCACTCTCGTCAGAAAGCGCTTTCTGTGCTGTCTGGCTCCCTCTCTCTGAAGCTTCGCTCCCTCCTGGAGACCTCTCATGCACGACGAACGCCGACGGATCGAAGAGCGCGTCCAGCGCGTCCACGACCAGCGCATCAAGCCCGCGACCTACGCGGCCACCGTCCCCTTCGAGGTGGAGGCCTGGCAGGCGCCGGGAGAGCCGGTCTCCTTCGAGGAGGCGGCGTCCGCGCGGTACGAGCCCTTCGCCATGAACACCCCCTGGGGCCCGCCCTGGGGCACCACCTGGTTCCGGATGCGCGGCCGGGTGCCCGCCGAGTGGGCCGGCCGGCGCGTCGAGGCCGTCATCGACCTCGGCTTCGTGGGCGACTGGCCCGGCAACCAGGCCGAGGCCCTGGTGCACCTGCCCGACGGCCGCCCCCTGAAGGCCGTCAACCCGCTCAACCAGTACGTGCCCATCGCCCACCCGGCGACCGGCGGCGAGCAGATCGACTACCTGGTCGAGGCGGCCTCCAACCCGGACATCCTCAAGGACAACTTCTCCAAGGTCACGCCGATGGGCGACAAGCTCACGGCCGGCTCCGCGCCGCTCTACACCTTCCAGCGCGCCGACATCGCCGTCCTCGACGAGGAGGTCTGGCACCTCGACCTCGACCTCCAGGTACTGCGCGAGCTGATGGTCCACCTCGGCGAGCACGAGCCGCGCCGCCACGAGATCATGCACGCCCTGGACCGCGCCATGGACGCCCTCGACCTGGACGACGTGCCCGGCAGCGCCGCGGCCGCCCGCGAGGTGCTGGCGCCCATCCTCGCCAAGCCCGCCCACGCCAGCGCGCACACCGTCTCCGGCGTCGGCCACGCCCACATCGACTCCGCCTGGCTGTGGCCCATCCGCGAGACCAAGCGCAAGACGTCCCGCACCTTCTCCAACGTCACCTCGCTCGCCGACGAGTACGACGACTTCATCTTCGCCTGCTCCCAGGCCCAGCAGTACGAGTGGGTGCGCGACAACTACCCGCACGTGTGGGCCCGCATCCAGGACTCGGTGAAGAAGGGCCAGTGGGTCCCGGTCGGCGGCATGTGGGTGGAGGCCGACGGCAACCTGCCCGGCGGCGAGGCGATGGCCCGCCAGCTCATCCACGGCAAGCGCTTCTTCATCGAGCACTTCGGCGTCGAGACCAAGGGCGTCTGGCTGCCGGACTCCTTCGGCTACACGGCCGCCTACCCGCAGCTCGCCAAGCTCGCCGGCAACGACTGGTTCCTCACCCAGAAGATCTCCTGGAACCAGACCAACAAGTTCCCCCACCACACCTTCTGGTGGGAGGGCATCGACGGCACCCGCATCTTCACCCACTTCCCGCCCGTCGACACCTACAACGCCCGCTTCAGCGGCGAGGAGATGCACCGCGCGGTCCGCAACTACTCCGAGAAGGGCGGCGGTTCACGCTCGCTGGCCCCCTTCGGCTGGGGCGACGGCGGTGGCGGCCCCACCCGCGAGATCATGGAACGCGCGCGCCGGCTCGCCGACCTGGAGGGCTCGCCCAAGGTCGTCGTCGAGCACCCGGACGAGTTCTTCGCCAAGGCCCGCGAGGAGTACCCGGACGCCCCCGTCTGGAACGGCGAGCTCTACCTGGAACTGCACCGCGCCACCTACACCTCCCAGGCCCGCACCAAGCAGGGCAACCGGCGCAGCGAACACAAGCTCCGCGAGGCCGAGTTGTGGGCCACCACGGCCGCGCTGCACGCACCGGGCTACGCCTACCCGTACGAGAAGCTCGACCGTCTGTGGAAGACGGTCCTGCTCCACCAGTTCCACGACATCCTGCCCGGCTCCTCCATCGCCTGGGTGCACCGCGAGGCCGAGGCCGAGTACGCCCGGGTCGCCGAGGAACTGGAGGCGCTGACCGCCGAGGCGGTGGCCGCGCTGGGCGCCGGCGGCACCCGGGTGTTCAACACCAGCCCCTTCGACCGCGCCGAGGTGGTCCGTACGGCAGGCGGCGCACCGGCGTACGTCGAGGTGCCCGCGAGCGGCAGCGCGCCGCTGACCGGCGCCGAGCCCGCACAGCCGGTGCGCACCGAGGGACGGGTCCTCGACAACGGCCTGATCCGCGTCGAGGTGGCCGAGGACGGCACCCTGGCCTCGGTCCGCGACCTGCGTGCCGGCGGCCGTGAGGTCCTCGCCGACCAGGGCAACCTGCTGCGTCTGCACACCGACCTCCCGAACTACTGGGACGCCTGGGACATCGACAAGCACTACAGGAACCGGTACACCGACCTCCTGGACGCCTCGTCCGTCGAGGTCGTCTCGGACGCCCCGCTGCTGGGTGCGATCCAAGTGACCCGGTCCTTCGGCAAGGGCTCGACGATCACCCAGACCGTCACCGTCCGGGCCGGCAGCGCCCGGATCGACTTCGAGACCGACATCGACTGGCACGAGGCGGAGAAGATCCTCAAGGCCGGCTTCCCGGTCGACATCCGCGCCGCCCACTCCTCCGCCGAGATCCAGTTCGGCCACGTCCAGCGGCCCACCCACACCAACACCAGCTGGGAGGCGGCTCGTTTCGAGGTCCCCGGCCACCGCTGGGTGCACCTGGCCGAGCCCGGCTACGGCGTCGCCGTCCTCAACGACTCGACCTACGGCCACGACGTCTCCCGCACGGTCCGCGAGGACGGCGGTACGACGACCAGGGTCAGCCTCAGCCTGGTGCGCGCCCCGCGCATCCCGGACCCCGAGGCCGACCAGGGCAGGCACCGCTTCACCTACTCCCTGCTCCCCGGCGCGAGCATCGAGGACACCGTCGCCGAGGGCTACGCCCTCAACCTGCCCCTGCGGGTGGCGGACGCGGCCGGCGCCACCGAACCCGTGGTCTCGGTCGACGGCGACGGCGTCACCGTCGAGGCGGTCAAGCTCGCCGACGACGCGTCCGGTGACGTGGTCGTGCGGCTCTACGAGTGCAACGGCGGTCGTGCCCAGGGCGTGCTGCGCACCGGGTTCCCGCTGGCCGGCGCGCAGGTGACCGACCTGCTGGAGCGGCCCCTGGAGGACGCGGAGGTCTCCGAGGCCGGGGTCGCGGTCGCGTTGCGGCCCTTCCAGGTCCTCACGCTCCGGCTGCGGAGGGGCTGAGCCGTGCCCATGCAACCCTGGTTCACCGACGCCAAGTTGGGGATCTTCGTCCACTGGGGCATCTACGCCGTCGACGGCGTCCAGGAGTCCTGGTCGTTCTACGACGACATCGTCCCGCACGAGCGGTACATGTCCCAGCTGGAGCGCTTCACGGGCGCCCGGTACGACCCGAGGGCCTGGGCGGACCTGTTCGCCCGGGCGGGAGCGAAGTACGCCGTGCTGACGAGCCGTCACCACGACGGTGTGGCCCTGTGGGACACGGCGTACGGCGACCTGAACCTCGGCAAGGACTACCTCGGCCCGTACGCCGAGGCCCTGCGCGAGAAGGACCTCAAGGTCGGCCTGTACTACTCGCACTCCGACTGGAACCACCCCGACTACGCCTCCACGCGCAAGCCGGGCCGCCCGCCGGAGCAGGAGGACAACCGCTACTCCGAGGTCGCCGCCGAGTTCGAGGACCTCGACGCCTGGGAGCGGTTCATCGCCTACCGCGACGGCCAGATCCGCGAACTGGCCTCCCGCTACCGGCCCGACCTGATGTGGTTCGACGGCGAGTGGGACCGCAGCGAGGAACAGTGGCGCATCCCCGAACTCGCCGCGCTCATCCGCTCCTACTCGCCCGACGTCGTCTTCAACGCACGCATGCTCAGTGAGGGCGACTACGCCACCCCCGAACAGGGCGCCCCCATCGTGCCGCCGGACGGCCCCTGGGAGCTGTGCCTGACGATCAACGACTCGTGGGGGTACCAGCACCACGACCACCACCACAAGTCGCTCTCCCAGCTGATCCGCTACTTCACCGAGACCATCGGCGGGGGCGGCAACCTGCTCCTGGACGTCGGTCCCATGGAGGACGGCACCATCCCCGAGCCGCAGGTCGAGCGCCTCGAAGGACTGGGGGAGTGGATCCGCAGACACGCGGACGCGGTGTACGGCACCGGGCGCGGACTCCCGGCCGGACACCACTACGGCCCCAGCACCCTCTCCGCCGACCGCCGCACCCTCTACCTCACGGTCTACGACATCCCGCGCGCCGAGATCGGCGTCCGGGGCCTGGCCACGAAGGTCCGCAGGGTCACCGTCCTCGGCACCGGGACCGAACTGGCCCACCAGGTCGTCGGCGGCCTCCACGAGGCGGTCGGCGTGCTGTGGATCGACCCGCCGGCCCCGGCGGACCTCGACCCGCACGCCACGGTGCTCGCCCTCGAACTGGACGGCGAACTGGAGCTGTACCGGGGGGCGGGGCGGTTCTGACGGCACCCTGAATTGACCCACGATTCGGGCACGGAAATGCACCCTGTGGCCGGTCTATCCGCTGCCTAGAGTCGTAGACATGACGACAGAGAAGAACGACCAGAAGCAGAACGGGACCGCGCACGTCACGGACTTCGCCCCGGTGCTCACCCGTGGCGCGGAGGCCGAGACGACGCGGGACCCCAGCAGCGTCATGACCCTCCTCGCGGACTCCGGCGACACCGGCGGACGCCTGACCGCCTACCGGTCGACGTTCGCCGAGGGAGCCGTCGGCGCACCCGCCCACCTGCACACCGCGGCGGCCGAGTCGTTCTTCGTGATCGACGGGGCGCTGCGGGTGCTGGTGGGCGAGGAGATCACCGTCCTGAACGCTGGCGACTTCCTCGTGATCCCGCCCGGCACCCCGCACGCCTTCGCCGCGGCCCCCGGCGCCACGGCCGACGTCCTGTTCACCTTCACGCCGGGAGCGGGCCGCTTCGACTACCTACGCCTCCTCGGCCGCGTCCTGCGCGGCGAGGCGGACCCCCAGGAGATCAAGAACTCCTCGGACCGATTCGACAACCACTACGTGGACAGCCCGGTGTGGAACGAGGAGCTCGGGGGACATGCCTGACACGCGGAGGGTGTAGCCCCCTGAGGGGCGCGGGGAACTGCGCGACAAGCCACAGACAACCCGCACCCGGCAGACAACCTAAAGCGGCAGCACCTGAGCCGCGACCCCGACGGAGTCCCCGGCCCCGATGGAGTCACCCGGCGCCTGCTCAGGCACCGGTGCCGCAGACACCAACGGCTCGGTCTGCTCCACGCGCTGCTGCGGCAGCGACACCGCCCGCAGCGGACGCGGCCCCGACACCACCGTGTAGTCCTGCCCGAGGAACGGCGGCTCGATCGTCCCCGGGTCCTCGCCGAGCGCCAACTGCACAGCAGCCCAAGGCGCGTTGACCCCGCACAGGGACAGCTGGTGCAGCCCGCCGGCCGGACGCGTGTTGACGTCCATGAGCACCGGAGTGTCCCCGAACATCCGGAACTGGATGTTGGAGAGGTAGTGCAGCCCGAAGCCCTCGGCGATCCGCCGCGCCGGCTCCAGCCACTGCTCGGAGAGCGTGAACCCGCGCCGACGGCCGTTCTTGGTGCGGCCGATGGCCATCCGGATCCGGTTGTCGGGCCCGGTCAGGCAGTCCACCGACACCTCGGGCTGCTCAAGACGCGGCATGACCAGCCAGTCCACCGGCTCCTCGGCGTCCTTGAGCGCCTGGAGGACCAGGTCGAGCGGCACGTACGGGCTGGGGAAGCCGTTGAGGTGGACGAGCGAGAAGGGGGCGCGCGTGATGACACGGAAGCCCACCCCGCCCGCGCCGGACGCCGGCTTGAAGCAGGCCTTGTGCCCGGCGGCCTCCAACTCCTCGACGGCGGCGAGGAGTTCGTCCGCCGACCGGACCCGCCACCACGGCGGCACCGGCGCGCCGATCGCCTGGACGGCCTCGTAGGCGATCACCTTGTCGTGGAAGACGGCCACGGCCTCGGGCGGCGGCGCCAGCAGCGCGGTACCGGCCGCCGCGAAGTCCGCGCGGTGCGCCACGATCGCCGCCTGGTGCAGCCGGGGCACGAACACGTCGATGCCGCGCCGCACACACTGGTCGAGCGCGTACTCCACGTACGCGGCCGGGGACAGGCCCTCGGGCTCCAGGTCGGCGGTGTCGGCGGCGGCCAGTACGGGAGAATCGGCGTCGCCGTGTGTCGCATGGATCTCGACGGCCCGGTCGCTGGGATTGCGCCGCAGCTGATCCATGAAGAACACGTTCTCCGCGTACGTGCGGTTGAGCCAGACGCGTACGCGAGAGACCATGCAGGGCCGTCCTTTCGGGGTTCGCGGGCACGGCGAAGCAGGCCGTGCCCGGCCAGTCTTGGTTGGAGGGTCACCAAACCGCCCCGTGCGAAGAGGCATGGAAGGCGGTGGTGTTGGGCCGATCATACGGCCTGTGAAGGGTGCCGCGTGCAACGCCCGTGTTACGGATTTTCCGATCATGCTCTCGTGGGTCGCGGGGGACGCACGAGGCGTCCCGGCGGGCGCCCGGGACCGTCCGCCCGGGCGAAGATCACCCGAAGGGAGGCGCGGACCGGCGGTGAAGATCCACCGGCTCGATCCGGCCTTGTCGTCGGGCCCGCCGATGTGTTCTCGTGGTGCCATTCGGCTGCTCGGAGGAGGCATGGGGTGACAGCGAGGGTCGGCGGTGCCGGACAGCTGCTGGCCATCAGTGACCTGCACATCGGCTACGAGGAGAACCGTGCCCTGGTCGAGGCGATGCGGCCGGAGTCGGACGAGGACTGGCTGCTCGTGGCCGGTGACGTCGCCGAGACCGTGGCCGACATCCGCTGGGCCCTGAAGACGCTGGCGGGCCGCTTCCGCAAGGTCGTCTGGGCCCCCGGCAACCACGAACTGTGGACCCACCCGAAGGACACCGTCACCCTGCGCGGGGTCGAGCGCTACCACCACCTGGTGGAGATGTGCCGGGAACTCGGCGTGACCACCCCCGAGGACCCCTACCCGGTCTGGGACGGCCCCGGCGGCCCGCTCGCCGTCGCCCCCCTGTTCCTGCTCTACGACTACTCCTTCCTGCCCTCCGGCTGCGTGACCAAGGCGCAGGGCCTGGAGTACGCGCACGGCACCGGGATCGTGTGCACCGACGAGGTCCTGCTGCACCCCGACCCCTTCGAGACCCGCGAGGACTGGTGCCGCGCCCGCGTCGCCGAGACCGCACGCCGGCTCGCCGAACTCCCCGAGGACCTGCCGACCGTCCTGGTCAACCACTACCCCCTGGACCGGCATCCGACGGACGTCCTGTGGCACCCCGAGTTCGCCATGTGGTGCGGCACCGAGCTCACCGCCGACTGGCACCGCAGATTCCGCGTCGAGACCATGGTCTACGGCCATCTCCACATCCCCCGCACCACCTGGCACGAGGGCGTCCGCTTCGAGGAGGTGTCGGTGGGCTACCCCCGGGAATGGCGCGGGCGTGCCGGGCCGCCCGGCAGACTGCGGCGCATCGCACCGAGCGGGGCCGAGACCGAGGCCGGGGCGCGATGATCGAGGAACTCCTGCCGGGCCCGGTGGTGGTCGTGGAGGCGTACGGCCACGACGAGCCCGAAAACTCCGGGCTCTTCCCCGAGGAGGAGGCCGTCGTGGCGCAGGCGGTCCACAAGCGGCGCCGGGAGTTCGCCGCCGTGCGCTCCTGCGCCCGCAAAGCCATGGAGAAGCTCGGCGTCCCGCCGCAGGCCGTCCTGCCGGGGGAGCGCGGCGCCCCGCGCTGGCCGTCCGGCCTCACCGGCAGCATGACCCACTGCGACGGCTACTGCGCCGCGGCCCTGGTCCGCGCCACCGACCTCGCCTCCCTCGGTATCGACGCCGAACCCGACGGACCGCTCCCCGAGGGCGTGCTGTCCGCCGTGGCGCTGCCCGGCGAACAGGAGCGGCTGCTCCGGCTCGCCGAGACCCATCCCGGGGTGCACTGGGACCGGCTCCTGTTCAGCGCCAAGGAGTCCGTCTACAAGGCGTGGTTCCCCCTCACCGGCCAGTGGCTGGACTTCTCCGAGGCCGACATCGATCTGTCCGTCGACCCCGGTGGGCGGCCGCGGGGCGGCTTCCGCGCCGAACTCCTCGTCCCCGGGCCGGTGGTGGACGGCCACCGGCTCGGTCACTTCGAGGGCCGCTGGATCACGGGCCGGGGTCTGGTGGCCTCCGCCGTGACCGTGCCGCATCCCTGAGGGGGTGTCACGCCTCCGGCGGGCACCAGGCGTGCAGCAGCCGGAAGAACGCCTCCTCGTTGCCCGCGAGGCCCGCGTCCGCCAAGGCGCGCTCCGCCTCGGCGAGCACGGCGGGCGGGACCACGGGTGGTCGGCCGCCGCCCGGCGGGCCCGGTTCCACGTCGAAGGCCGCCCGCACGGTGTGCAGCAGCCGCAGATAGGCCTGGACGGCGGCTCGTTCACGGTCGGTCAGCACGGCGGTCTGCATCGGGCTGCTCTCCCCCAGGTCGATGTCGTCGGTCTTCGGCCCCGCACAGGGGGCCCACGTCCAGCTTGCCGTCCACCACTGACAATGCGGCTTCGCCAGGCTCCCGTTCGCCCGCTTAGCGGAGGCGAAACCTCCTCGAAATCCCCGGTGGGAATGCGCGTCTAGGCTGGTGTGAAGGACTTCGGGCCGCCTCGTCGCGGCCGCGGGAACGGGAGGCGAGCGCGTGGTGGACGCCCCGCGTCGGCGCCCGGCGCGCACCGCATGGCTGCGCCCGGTGGGCGACGCAGAACTCGAACTGCGGTACCGCGTCGTGCACGGGTACCGCCGCGCCTTCCGCATGGCGGGCGAGGGCCCCGCCCTGGTGCTCATCCACGGCATCGGGGACTCCTCGCAGACCTGGGCGGAGCTCATTCCCGACCTCGCCCGCAGCCATACCGTGATCGCGCCCGACCTCCTCGGCCACGGCGCCTCCGACAAGCCGCGCGCCGACTACTCGGTGGCCGCCTACGCCAACGGCGTGCGCGATCTGCTCACCACCCTCGGCATCGAGTCCGCGACCCTGGTCGGCCACTCGCTGGGCGGGGGCGTGGCCATGCAGTTCGCCTACCAGTTCCCCGAGCGCACCGAGCGGCTCATCCTGGTCGGCGCGGGCGGCGTCGGCCGCGAGGTCAACCCGGTGCTGCGGCTGGTCTCGCTGCCCGGCGCCCATCTGATGCTGTCCTGCCTGCGGCTGCCCGGCATGCGGCTCCAGGTCGGCCTCGCCGCCCATCTGATGAAGCTCCTGGACACCGATCTCGGCCAGGACGCCCCGGAGTTGCTGACCCTGGTGGACGCGCTGCCCGACGAGACCTCGCGCAACGCCTTCATCCGCACCCTGCGGGCCGTGGTCGACTGGCGCGGCCAGGTCGTGACCATGCTCGACCGCTGCTACCTCACCGAGGGCATGCCCACCATGCTGCTGTGGGGCGACCGGGACAGCGTGGTGCCGGTCCGGCACGCCTACGGGGCGCACGAGGCGATGCCGGGCAGCCGGCTGGAGATCTTCGAGGGCGCGGGCCACTTCCCCTTCCACACCGACCCGGACCGGTTCGTCTCCCTGGTCGAGGACTTCACCGCCACGACGGTGGCGGCCGACTGGAGCCGCGACCACTGGCGCGCACTGTTGCGCGAGGGACGCCCCGGCACCACGGCGGGCCGGCCGGACACCGCGCGCACCCGCGCGGTCGAGCGCGACCTGAGGGAAGCCAGCGAGCGCAGCGCGACCTGACGACGTACGAGGCGTACGGGCCGGCTCAGGACTCGGGTCGCCTGACGCTCTCCAGGAGCATGTCCAGCCACTCGGCGACCTTGTCGCGGTGCTGGTCGGTGGGGAGTTGGGCGGCCCGCCAGGCGATCTGGCGGACACCGTGGTCCTGCAACAGCCGCTCCAGCGGGTCATCGGCGACCGCGGCCGCCCGGCGCTCACGGTCGGCGAGCCGCTGGAGCAGCTCCTGCTCGGTGGACTGGAGCGCGCTCGCGAGCGCCTCGGGGTCCTCGGCCGTGAGGAATCCGGCGTGCACCCGGAAGAAGCGCTGGATGGCGTCGCAGTGCTCCATCGTGGGGCGCCGGTCGCCGTTGATGAGCGCCCCGGCCTGCTGCCGGGACATGCCCGCGCCGTCGGCGATCTCCTGCTGGGTGTACTTGCGGCCGTTGGGCTTGAGCCGGGTGCGCCGCAGCAGGTCCAGACGCTGGAGGAAGCGGGTCTGTACGTCCGGTTCGCCCGCGGGACGCCCGCTGAGCAGCGCCTTCACCACGGGCTCGGGCACACCGGAGGCGACGGACAGGCCGGCGGTGTCGAAGACCTCCGCGTGCGCCACACCGAGCCGGTCGGCCAGCGCGGTGACACGGGCGGCGACGGCAGACAGCACAGCCGACGCCGCGTCGCCGGGTCCCTCGAAGCCGCCAACCGACACCGACAGATCTCCTACGTTTCTCACTGGCTTCTCACAAGCGGTTGCCGTGAACTTCCCGGAGAGTAGCGGGTTGTTCGAACTCACATCCAGGTCTCGCCACAACTGTGGCCAATTCCAGCCGTCGACCGGCATGAAATGCCACGATAGTTGACACCGCTCATTCGCGGGCAGCAGGATCAAGAGCGCCGCGAGAAGGCCGCATAGGCAAGAGGGGTGACCTCCCGATGGCATTTCAGGCAGGTGGGCAGTGGTCCGTACCGCGGCCCGTCCCCGAGAGTCTTGAGGCCCAGGCGTATCTCCAGGACTACGCCACTCTTCTGGAGGCCGTCTCCTTCCCGTCCGTCGTCCTCGACCACGGCTGGGACGTCGTTCTGACCAACACCGCTTTCGAGACACTTTTCCGCGGTGTGGGCCCCCACCCGACGGCCATGCCGGGTGACAACTTCCTCAGATTCGTCCTCTTCCACCCCGACGCGAACACGGTCCTCGGCGAGCACGAGTCCCGTTGGTGCCTGCCGATGCTGGCGCACTTCGCGGCCGCCGTGGAGCGCCACGGCCACGACCACGGGCTCCAGTCCATCCGCCGCGACATCGCCCAGGACCCGATCATGGAGGCCGCCTACCGGCAGGGCCTTCCGCACTGGATCCGGGCGGTCGGCGAGCGGGCCGTGGAGCACGACGGCGCGGTCCGCCCGCTGCTGCACCCCGACCCGCGCTGGGGCGCCACCGACTGCCGGGTCGTCGACGAGACGCCCCGGACCCTGCGGGAGATGGGCTACACCCGGCTGACGCTGGTGCTGCGTCCCGCGCGCCGCCCGGCGCCCGCGGTACGCCGTGCGCAGCGTCCCCGCCGCGCGGCGGGCCACCTCAGCGTGGTGGCCGCCCCCGAGGCCTGACAGGCACCGTCGGCGTTCAGGTCGCCGACGGCGCCTCGTCAGCATGTCCGCCCGTCCCCCGAGAGGTCCTCGTTCCCGCAGGTCGCGCCCCGTTTCCCTACAGTGCGACATGTGACATAGTACTGGCGTGAGCAAGCGACTGACCTGCGATGTCGTGGTCGTCGGGGCCGGAATGGTGGGTGCGGCCTGCGCCCTGTACGCGGCTCGGGCGGGGCTCGACGTCGTCCTCGTGGACCGTGGCCCGGTCGCCGGCGGGACGACCGGCGCGGGGGAGGGCAACCTCCTGGTCTCCGACAAGGAACCCGGCCCCGAGCTGGACCTCGCCCTCCTGTCGGGCCGCCTCTGGGCGGAACTGGCCGAGGAGTTCGGCCGGGCGATCGAGTACGAGGCGAAGGGCGGCGTGGTCGTCGCCTCCTCCCCGGGCGGGCTCACCGCACTGGAACGCTTCGCCGACGGACAGCGCGCGGCGGGAGTCGTCGCCGAACCGGTCGCAGGCGACGACCTGTACGGCCTCGAACCCCACCTCGCCCACGGCCTGCCCGGCGGCGTCCACTACCCCCAGGACAGCCAGGTGATGCCCGCCCTGGCCGCCGCCCACCTCCTGCGCGCCTCGGGCGCCCGCCTGCTCACCGGCCGCACCGTGACGGACGTACCGACGGGACCGGACGGCTCCGTGCTCGGGGTCCGCACCGACAGCGGCGACATCCACGCCCCGGCCGTCGTCAACGCGGCCGGTACCTGGGGCGGCGAGCTCGCCGCCCTCGCCGGCACGCACCTGCCGGTCCTTCCGCGCCGCGGCTTCGTCCTGGTCACCGAACCCCTCCCGCGCATGGTCCGCCACAAGGTGTACGCCGCCGACTACGTGGCCGACGTGGCCAGCGACTCGGCCGCGCTCCAGACCTCCCCGGTCGTGGAGGGGACGGCGGCGGGGCCCGTGCTGATCGGCGCGAGCCGCGAACGCGTCGGCTTCGACCGGACGTTCTCGCTGCCGGCCGTAAGGGCGCTGGCGGCGGGCGCGACCCGGCTGTTCCCCTTCCTGTCGGACGTCCACGCGATGCGCGCCTACCTCGGCTTCCGCCCGTACATGCCCGACCACCTGCCCGCCCTCGGCCCGGACCCCAGGGTCCCCGGGCTCTACCACGCCTGCGGTCACGAGGGCGCGGGCATCGGACTCGCCACCGGCACCGGCCACCTGATCGCCCAGACGCTCACCGCGAAGACACCCGACCTGGACCTGACGCCCTTCCGCCCCGACCGCTTCCCCCGCACCGAGGAGGCCGCATGAGATCCCCACGGGACCTGGCCGACGCCCGGCCGGGACCGGCCTTCACGGTCACCCTCGACGGCCGGGAGATCGAGGCCCTGCCCGGCCAGACCGTCGCCGCCGCGCTCTGGACCGCCGGGATCACCTCCTGGCGCACCACCCGGGGCGCGGGCCGGCCACGCGGCGTCTTCTGCGGCATCGGCGTCTGCTTCGACTGCCTGGTCACCGTCAACGACCGCCCGAACCAACGCGCCTGCCTGGTGCCCCTGAACCCGGGCGACGCGATCCGCACGCAGGAGGGGACGGGCCATGACGAGTGAACGACCGCATCTCGCGGTGATCGGCGCGGGCCCCGCGGGCCTCGCCGCGACCGTCGCCGCCGCCTCCCACGGCGTCCGCGTCACGCTCGTCGACGCGTCCGCGGAGGCCGGCGGACAGTTCTACCGGCAGCCCGCGGCCGAGTTGCGCGCCCGCCGCCCGCAGGCCCTGCACCACGGGTGGCGGACCTGGGAGCTGCTGAGGGACGAGCTGCGCACTCACGTCCGGGCAGGGCTCGTACGGCACCTGAGCGACCATCACGTGTGGTGCGTGGAGAGGCGGCGGACCGCAGCCGGCGCCGGCCCCGGCTTCACCGTGCACGCCCTGCTCGGCCCCGAGCAGCAGGACCCGGCCGAAGTCCGCGCCGACGCCGTGCTCCTCGCCACCGGCGGCTACGAGAAGGTGCTGCCCTTCCCCGGCTGGACCCTCCCCGGCGTCGTCACCGCCGGCGGCGCCCAGGCCATGCTCAAGGGCACCCTCACGGTCGGCGGACGCACCGCCGTCGTCGCCGGGACCGGACCCCTGCTGCTCCCCGTGGCGACCGGCCTGGCCGCCGCCGGAGTGGACGTGGCGGCCCTCGTGGAGTCCGCCGCCCCGAAGGCGTTCGTACGACGAGCCCGCGCGCTGGCGGCCGAGCCCGGCAAGGTCGCCGAAGGCGCCCGGTACGCGGCCGAGTTGCTGGGCCACCGCGTGCGGCTCCTGGCCGGGCACACCGTGGTCGAGGCCCACGGGGCCGAACGGCTGGAGGCGGTGACCGTCGCCGCGCTCGACCCCGACGGGCGGGTCAGGCCCGGCACCGGGCGCCGCATCCCGTGCGACACCCTGGCCGTCGGCCACGGCATGCTCCCGCACACCGACCTCGCCGAAACCCTCGGCTGCCGCCTCGACGGACCGGACGTCCACGCCGACGACGAGCAGCGCACCGACGTGCCCGGCGTGTGGGCCGCCGGCGAGACCACCGGCATCGGAGGCGCCGCCCTCGCCCTGGCCGAGGGGCACATCGCGGGCCGCTCGGCCGCGGCGCGGCTGCACGGCACCGAGCCCGACCCGGACGAGTGGGCGGCGGCCACGAGGACCCGTACCCGGCTGCGGGCGTTCTTCGCCGCGCTCGACGCCGTCCACGCGCCGCCCGCGCACTGGACCGAGCAGGTCACCGACGACACCGTCGTCTGCCGCTGCGAGGAGGTCACGGGAGGCGAGATCCGTGCCGCCGTGAAGGACCTGGGCGCCGCTGACCTGCGTACCGTCAAGCTGCTGACCAGGGCCGGGATGGGCTGGTGCCAGGGCCGGGTGTGCGGGCCCGCGGTCGCGGGGCTCACCGGGTGCGGGTCCACCGCGTCCCGGCGGCCGTTCGCCCGGCCCGTACCCCTCGGTGTGCTGGCCCGGGCGGGAGAGACCGAAGACCTTGAGTGGAACCCATGAAATGTCACACGTCACAGATGGGATGCGAGCTCACATGACCGCCCTTGAGAACCGCCCCTGGCGCGGCGTCCTCGTCGCCACCGCGCTCCCGCTCGACGACGACCTGAGCGTCGACTTCGACAAGTACGCCGAGCACTGCGCCTGGCTCGTCGAGAACGGCTGCGACGGCGTGGTGCCGAACGGCTCGCTCGGCGAGTACCAGGTGCTCACCCCCGAGGAGCGCGCCAAGGTGGTCGAGACGGCCGTGGCCGCCATCGGCGGTGACCGGGTGATGCCCGGCGTCGCCGCCTACGGTTCCGCGGAGGCCCGCCGCTGGGCCGAGCAGGCCCGGGACGCCGGCTGCGGCTCCGTGATGCTGCTGCCGCCCAACGCCTACCGCGCCGACGAGCGTTCGGTCCTCGCCCACTACGCCGAGGTCGCCGGGGCGGGCCTGCCGGTCGTGGCGTACAACAACCCCATCGACACCAAGGTCGACCTGGTCCCCGAACTCCTCGCCCGGCTGCACGGCGAGGGATACATCCAGGGGGTGAAGGAGTTCTCCGGTGACGTCCGCCGCGCCTACCGGCTCGCCGAACTCGCCCCGGAACTGGATCTGCTGATCGGCGCGGACGACGTCCTGCTGGAGCTGGCCATCGCGGGCGCGAAGGGCTGGGTGGCCGGCTACCCCAACGCGCTGCCGAAGTCCTCCGTCGAGCTGTACCGGGCGGCCGTCGCCGGCGACCTGGACACGGCGAAGAAGCTGTACGAGCAGCTGCACCCGCTGCTGCGCTGGGACTCCAAGGTCGAGTTCGTCCAGGCCATCAAGCTCTCCATGGACATCGTCGGCCGCCATGGGGGAGGCTGCCGCCCGC
This sequence comes from Streptomyces lincolnensis, assembly GCF_001685355.1. Taxonomy (GTDB): domain Bacteria; phylum Actinomycetota; class Actinomycetes; order Streptomycetales; family Streptomycetaceae; genus Streptomyces; species Streptomyces lincolnensis. Next base: position 8,526,012 of record NZ_CP016438.1, read on the forward strand.
CGCGGGTACCGCTGCTCCCGGAGCAGGAGGCGGCGGTCCGCTCCGCCACCGAGCGGGCCGTCGCGGCCGGACTGGCATAAAACGGACGGACATAAAACGGACTGGCATGAACCGGGCCGGCATGAAGAGGACCGGCACAAGGAGGAGCACAGGACCATGCGCAGCAAACTCGTCCTGCACGCCGTCGACTCGCACACCGAGGGCATGCCCACCCGCGTGATCACCGGCGGAGTCGGCACCATCCCCGGCGCCACCATGAACGAGCGGCGCCTGTACTTCCGTGAGCACCGCGACGACATCAAGCAGCTCCTGATGAACGAGCCGCGCGGGCACTCCGCGATGAGCGGCGCGATCCTCCAGCCGCCGACCCGGCCCGACTGCGACTGGGGCGTCGTCTACATCGAGGTCTCCGGCTACCTCCCGATGTGCGGGCACGGCACGATCGGCGTGGCCACGGTGCTGGTCGAGACCGGCATGGTCGAGGTCGTCGAACCGGTCACCACCATCCGGCTCGACACCCCGGCCGGCCCGGTCGTCGCGGAGGTGGCGGTGGAGGACGGCGCGGCGAAGGCGGTCACCCTCCAGAACGTCCCGTCCTTCAGCGTGGGCCTCGACCGCAAGGCCACCCTCGCCGACGGCCGCACGGTGACCTACGACCTGGCGTACGGCGGCAACTTCTACGCCATCCTGCCGCTGGAGCAGTTCGGGCTGCCCTTCGACCGCTCCCGCAAGGACGACATCCTCCGGGCGGGACTGTCGCTCATGGCGGCGATCAACGCCGACGACGAGCCCGTCCACCCGGAGGACCCCTCCATCCGCGGCTGCCACCACGTCCATCTGCTCGCCCCCGATGCCACCGCCCGCCACTCCCGGCACGCGATGGCGATCCACCCCGGCTGGTTCGACCGCTCGCCCTGCGGCACCGGCACCAGCGCCCGCATGGCACAGCTGCACGCGCGCGGCGAACTCCCCCTGCACACCGAGTTCGTCAACGAGTCCTTCATCGGCACGCGGTTCACCGGCCGGCTCCTCGGCACCACCGAGGTCGCGGGCCGCCCCGCCGTCCTGCCCAGCTTCACCGGCCGGGCCTGGATCACCGGCACCGCCCAGTACCTGCTGGACCCCTCCGACCCGTTCCCGGCCGGGTTCGTGCTGTAGACGGCGAGGATAATGAGCGGTACCGCGTGACATTGCACCTCTAGGAGACCTCCATGGCCGCCCAGCGCACCAGCGCCCCGCCTGCCGCCGCTGCTCCGGCCCTGCCCACGCTGGGCGGCCAGAAGCGCAGCTACCGGGAGCGGGTGGCCGACGCCCTGCGGGCCGCGCTGATCGCCGGTGAGCTGCTGCCGGGCGAGGTGTACTCCGCGCCGACGCTCGCCGCCCGCTTCGGCGTCTCGGCGACCCCGGTGCGCGAGGCCATGCTGGACCTGGCCAAGGAGGGCCTGGTCGACACCGTCCCCAACAAGGGCTTCCGGGTCACCGCGGTCTCCGAGAAGCAACTGGACGAGTACACCCACATCCGGGCGCTCGTCGAGATCCCCACGGTGGTACGGCTGGCCGGGACCGCCGACCCGGTCTCGCTGGAGGCGCTGCGCCCGGCCGCCCGGGAGATCGTCCAGGCGGCGGTGGCGGGCGACCTCATCGCGTACGTCGAGGCCGACACCCGCTTCCACCTCGGCCTGCTCGCGCTGGCCGGCAACACCCACCTCGTCGAGGTGGTGGGCGACCTGCGCAAGCGGTCCCGCCTCTACGGCCTCACGGCGCTGCTGGAGGCGGGCCGCCTGCTGTCCTCCGCCGAGGAGCACCTCGAACTCCTCGACGCCCTGCTGGCCCGCGACGAACAGGCCGTCCACGCGGTCATGACCCGGCACCTGGGCCATGTCCGCGGTCTCTGGGCCGCCAAGTAGGCCGAGCCGACCCGGAGTTCAGGCAGATGGCGGCGCGTCCGTCTTGACCGCGTCCTCGGGCGCGCCTCGGGGCGTTCCGCGCTTCGCCGCCTGGATCTGCTCGTACACATGGGTGCGCAGTTCGGCGAAGCGGGGGGCCACGCGGGTGTGCAACTGGTCGCGGTCGTCCGGCAGATCGACCTTGAGCTGTTCCTGGACGACCGTGGGGGAGGCGGACAGGACGACCACCCGCTCACCGAGGTAGACGGCCTCGTCGATGTCGTGGGTGACGAACAGGATCGTGATCCCGCGCTCCCGCCACAGCCCGCGCACCAGGTCCTCCAGATCGGCGCGGGTCTGCGCGTCGACCGCCGCGAACGGCTCGTCCATCAGCAGGACCTGTGGCTCGTAGGCCAGCGCGCGGGCGATGGCGACCCGTTGCTGCATGCCGCCGGACAGCTGCCAGGGATACGCCCCGGAGGCATCCGCGAGCCCGACCGAGCGCAGCGCGTCCGCGACCAGCTCCCGGCGCCGGGACCTGCTCAGTCCCTTCTGCTTGAGGGGGAGTTCGACGTTCTCGCCGACCCGCATCCAGGGGAACAGGCTGCGGCCGTACTCCTGGAAGACGAAGGCCATCCCGGGCGGTGGCCCGGTCACCCGGGTGCCCTGGAGGAGCACTTCGCCCGCCGTCGGCGCGAGCAGGCCGCCCATGCACTTCAGCAGGGTCGTCTTGCCGCAGCCCGACGGGCCGACCAGACAGACGAGTTCGCCCGCGTCGACGGTGAAGGTGAGGTCGCGCACCGCCTCCACCCGCCGCCCGGACCCCTCGTAGACCTTCTTCAGGCCGCGTACGTCGAGCATGCCCTGCCCTTTCGCGAAGGTCACCGGGACCGCCGGGTGGTTGCGCGCAGACCGTGGTACCAGCCGAGCACCCGCCGCTCGACCAGCTGGAACACGACGGAGAGGAGGAAGCCCAGCAGGCCCAGGACCAGGATGCCGGTCCACATGTCGGGGATCGCGAACCCGCGCTGGAACTGCACGACGGTGAAGCCCAGTCCGTTGCTGGCCGCGAACATCTCGCTGATGACCATGAGGATGATGCCGATGGACAGGGCCTGGCGCAGCCCCGCGAAGATCTGCGGGCTCGCCGAGGGCAGCACCACGTGCCGCAGCCGGGCGAAGCCCTTGACGCCGTAGGAGCGGGCCGTCTCCGCCATCACGGAGTCCACGGCGCGGACGCCCTCGACGGTGTTGAGCAGGATCGGCCAGACACAGCCGATCGCGATCACGAGGATCTTCATGGTGTGGCCGATGCCCGCGAACAGCATGATGACCGGGACCAGCACCGGCGGCGGCACGGCCCGCAGGAACTCCAGGACCGGCTCGCACACCGCCCGCACCCGCCGGTAGGAGCCGATGACCGTGCCGAGGGCGACGCCCGCCACGGCCGCCGTCGCGTAGCCGGCCGACAGCCTGAGGATGCTGGGCAGGGCGTCCGTGCGCAGCCGGTCGGCGGTCCAGACGTCCGGGAAGGTCTTCAGGATGGTCCGCAAGGGGGGCCAGTACACGTCCGTGCTGCTGTCGGACGCCGCCCACCAGACGGCGAGCAGGACCACCGGCAGCGTGAGCACGAACACCAGCCGGAGCAGGAAGCGCCTCACACCGCCACCTCCCCGCGCACCGACTGGTGCCAGGCCAGCGCCCGGCGCTCCACCGATCGCGCCCCCACGTTGATCAACAGGCCCAGCACTCCGGTCACCACGACCAACGCGTACATGTCCGGCACCGCCTGAGAGGTCTGTGCCACCGCGATCCGGGCGCCCAGCCCCGGTGCGCCGATGACGAGTTCGGCGGTGATGGTGAGGATCAGGGCGACGGCCGCGGCCAGCCTGAGACCCGTCATGACGTAGGGGAGCGCGGTCGGCCACAGCACGTACCGGATCCGCGCCCAGGTGCCCAGGCCGTAGGAGCGCGCGGTCTCCTCGGCGACCGGGTCGACGTCCTGGACGCCGTACAGGGTCTGGATCAGGATCTGCCAGAAGGAGGCGTACACCACGAGCAGGAGCACCGAGCGCAGTTCGGTGCCGTACAGGAGGACCGCCAGCGGGATCAGCGCGACCGAGGGGATCGGGCGCAGGAACTCGATCGTCGAGGCGGTCGCCTCCCGCAGATACGGCACGACCGAGATGACGACCCCGGCGACGACGCCCGCGCAGGCCGCGACCGCCAGCCCCACCGCCCAGCCGGTGAGCGTGTCGCCGAGCGCCGTCCAGAAGGCGGAGTCGGCGAGCTCGTCACCGAGCGCCCCGGCGATCCGGCTGGTGGGCGGGAAGTAGGCCTCCTTGACCAGGCCGAGCCGCGGCACCGCCTCGCCCAGGAGGAGGAAGGCCGCGAGCCCGGCGGCACCGAGTGCGAGGTTCAGACCCTTCACGGCAGCAGCTTGTCCAGGTCCGGCGTCTTCTTGAAGAGGCCGTCCTGCTCGCCGAGCTTCATCAGCGCCTCGATGGAGGAGCGGTTCGCCTCGGCCGGCCACTTCGGCAGCACCACCTGTTCCAGCACCGAGGCCGGGATCTTGGTGTACGTGGTGACGATCGCGCGGGCCTCGTCCGGGTGGGCCTCGGCGTAGGCGAGGGACTCCGCGGTGGCCTCCCGGAACCTCTTGACCACGTCCGGGTTCTGCTGCGTGTACTGCTGGGAGGCGAAGTACATCGCGACGGTGAGGTCCGGGGCGATGTCGACCAGGGGCGAGGCGATCTCCACGCCGCCCTGGCTGCGGATCGAGGCCGCCGCCGGTTCGACCACGCACGCGGCGTCGATCTGCCCCTGGTCGAGGGCCGCGGGCATCTGGTCGAAGGCGAGCTCGACGAGCTTGACCTTGTCGGGGTCGCCGCCCGCCTTGCGCACCGACTCGCGCACCGCGGTCTCGTTGATGTTCTTCAGGGTGTTGACGGCGACCCGCTTGCCCTCCAGCTGGTCGGGCGACTTGATCGGGCTGCCCTTCTTCACCAGGAGAGCGGAGAAGTCCTTGTCCTTCACGCCTGTTGAGGCGATGCCGTTGACGACCGCCTTCACGGGCACGTCGTTCGACTGGGCGACCATCAGCGAGGTCACGTTGCTGAAACCGAACTGGAACTGCCCGCTGACGACACCCGGCACGATCGCCGCTCCGCCCTGGGCGGTGGAGATGGTGAGTTTCAGGCCGTGCTTCTCGTAGATGCCCTGCTTCTGGCCGAGGTAGACCGGGGCCACGTCGACGATGGGGATGAGCCCCAGTTTGACCGTGGTGATGCCACCCGACGAGGCCGCCTTGCCCGACGAACCCGAGCCGTCGGACGAGCCACAGGCCGCCGTGGTGAGAAGAAAGGAACCGGCCACAAGACCGGCGAGCAGACGACGCAAGGCTCCTCCTGTGCAGACTACGGTGTTCCGACAGGTTGTGCGCACACCGCACAGTAGTGCTCAGTTGGTGTTCAGGGAACGGAGAACCGGCCGTCCGACTCGTTCAACAGGCATGGCTGACAGAATTGTTGACAGTCAGGAGATCGTGATGCACCCGGCAGCCCGCGCACCGCATTTCGTGAGGTCCTTCGAGCGCGGCCTCGCCGTCATCCGCTCCTTCGACGCCGACCATCCCGCCCGCACGCTCAGCGAGGTGGCCCGCGCCTGCGACCTGACCCGCGCCGCCGCCCGCCGACTGCTGCTCACCCTCGCCGACCTGGGCTACGTCCACTGCGACGGCCGGCTGTTCCGGCTCACCCCGCGCGTCCTGGAACTCGGCTACGCCTATCTCGCGGGCCTGACGCTGCCGCAGATCGCCGAGCCGCACCTGGAGCAACTCGTCGCCCAGGTCAAGGAGTCGTCGTCCCTGTGCGTCCTCGACGGCGACGACATCGTGTACGTGGCCCGCGTGCCCACCCGCCGCATCATGTCGGCGTCGATCACCGTGGGCACCCGCTTCCCCGCCTACGCCACCTCCGTCGGCAGGATCATGCTCGCCGATCTGCCGGACGGCCAACTCGACGCCCGGCTGGGGCGTTTGGAACTGCGCCCCCTGACCGGGCGGACCATCGTCGCGCCCGTGGCGCTACGGGCCGAACTGGGGCGCGTACGCCGTCAGGGGTACGCCCTGGTCGACCAGGAACTGGAGGAGGGGCTGCGGTCGGTGGCGGCCCCCGTGCGGGACCGGGGCGGCGCGGTGGTGGCCGCCGTGAACATCGCCGTGCACGCCGGCCGGACCTCCGTGGCAGCGGTCCGCCGCGACCTGCTGCCGCCCCTGCTGGCGGCGGTGGCCCGGATCGAGGCGGACCTGAAGATCACAGATCCAGCACCAGTCGCTTCCCCCGGCACCGGGACACACAGATCATCATCGTCTCCCCGGCCTCCCGCTCCTCGTCCGTGAGGACGGAGTCCCGGTGGTCCGGGGCGCCTTCGAGGACATCGGTCTCGCAGGTCCCGCACGTGCCCTCGGTGCAGGAGAACAGCACCTCCACCCCGGCGGCGCGCACGGCGTCCAGTACGGAGACGTCCGGGGCGACCGTCACCGTCCTGCCGCTCTGCGCCAGTTCGACCTCGAACCCGGTGTTCTCGCCGGTCTCCTGCTCCTTCGGCGCGAACCGCTCCACGTGCAGCAGTCCGGCCGGGCAGCGCTCCTCCACCGCGTCCAGCAGCGGCCCCGGCCCGCAGCAGTAGACGAGGGTGCCCTCGGGCACGTCGTCGAGCACCGACGCCAGGTCCAGCAGCCCGGTCTCGTCCTGCGGGGCGACGGTGACGCGGTCGCCGTAACGGCTCAACTCCTCGGTGAACGCCATGGAGTTGCGGCTGCGACCGCCGTAGAGCAGGCTCCACTCGGCGCCCCGGGACTCCGCCTGCGCCAGCATCGGCAGGATCGGAGTGATGCCGATGCCGCCGGCGACGAAGCGGTAACGCGGGGCCGGCTCCAGGGCGAAGTGGTTGCGCGGCCCGCGCACCCCGACCTTGTCGCCCTGCCCCAACTCCTGGTGCACATGGGCGGATCCACCGCGCCCGGCCGGCTCGCGCAACACGGCGATCCGCCAGGCGGTGCGGTCGGCCGGATCGCCGCACAGCGAGTACTGCCGCTCCAGACCGGGTCCGAGCACGACGTCGATGTGGGCGCCCGGCTCCCACGCCGGGAGCTCCTCGCCCAGCGGGTGACGCAGGGTCAGGGCGAGGACGCCGTCGGCCGCGGACTCCCGGCGGTCGACGACGAGTTCGGCTTCGTACAGGCTCATGAGTCGTGTCCTCGCGGCTCGTGTCCTTGCGGCTCGTGTCCTGGCGGTTGGTGGCCTTGCGGGTGGGCGAGCATCCACTCCCACATCTCGATCGGGTCCTGGGAGGTGTGCTCGCGGCCGCAGTGACAGGTGCCGTGCAGGATGTCCGTGCCCGGCAGCCAGTCGATGCGGTAGATCTCCCCGGTGGGACCGGCACTCACAGGACCTTCTCCACGGGCTTGTCGCCCTCCTCGACCAGCCGGGCGAGGATACGGCGGGCGGCGAGGCCGCCGGTGTCGATGTTGATGCTCAGCTCCTGGTAGCCGGTGCGTTCGGTGCCGAGCGTCTTCTGGAGCAGGTTGAGCGCGTCGACGTCCTGCATGACCACGGTGTGGTTGTTGCCCCGCAGGAACTCGGTGACCTCGTCGCTCTCGGTCGCCCAGTCCCGCGAGACCATCCAGAAGTCGTACACCTTGCCGTCGGCGGACGGGGTGATGGCGTACGTGATCTCGGTGTGGAAGCCGTTCGGGTCGCTGCCGTCCGCCTCGGGCACCACACCGACCGGGGCGATCCGGCTGTGCAGCAGGTACAGACAGGGCGCGTGGTACTCGATGTCCTGCCAGCGGGTGATCCGGCCCTCGATACCGGTCGACTTGGCGTAGAACGGCGGGCACTCGGCGTCGTCCATGTGCCGGCTCACCCGCACGATGCCCGCGCCCTCGTCCACCTCGGTGGTGATCGGTGTCTCGGCGACCTCGGGGGTGCCGATGTAACCGCCGTGCAGATACGTCTCGTGGGAGAGGTCCAGGAGGTTGTCGACGAGGAGACCGTAGTCGGCGTCGATGGGTTCCATGCCGCGCACGGTGGTCCAGCCGGGGGCGTCCAGGTGCTTGGCGCGCGGAATGGTGCCGGGGTCCGCGAGGGCCGCGTCGCCGATCCACACCCAGATCAGGGAGTCCTGCTCGACCACTGGGTAGGAGGCGACCCGGGCGGTGCGGGGGACGCGTTTCTGCCCGGGCACGTACACGCAGGTACCCGTCGTGTCGTAGGTGAAGCCGTGGTAGCCGCACACGATCCGGTCACCGTCCAGGCCGCTCTCCGAGAGCGGGTAGCGACGGTGCACACAACGGTCGTGCAGCGCGACCGGCGTGCCCTCGTCCTGCGTCCGGTAGAAGACGATGGGCTCACCGAGGATCGTCCGACCGAGCAACTCCCGCCCGACCTCGTGGCTGTAGGCGGCGACGTACCACTGGTTCCTGGCGAAGGCGGTCATGTGAGGCATGGGGTTCCCGTCCCTGTCGGCGAGGCTTCGTCGCCCCGGGTGCCGTGGTTGGAATCAGGCTCGTGAAACTTACATCGGCTCGGCAAGACGGCTTCTGTCAGGCGGAAGGACTTTTGTAAAGGTGCTGGTCAGATCCCTGCTCTGTCAGATCCTAGTCGCCGGAGCGGAGGGCCGGGCAGTGCACTGACTGGCGTTAATCGCCCAAACATGTCCACTTGGTTTGAAATGTGAGTCTCCTCTGTCGATAGCGGCTCGGTACAGCGGCAGGAATCAGCATTACTGCAGGTCAATTACTGATCGTTTTGGAGTTCGGGGCCCTCGGGGCGAATCCGGGGCGAATCCGCACCCTTTTCGGCCTCGCTGATGGAGGCAGCGCGGCGAGCAGTCGGACCGATGAGCCGTTGAAGAGGTACTGAGCGGCTGTGGTCGTGACACCCTCGGCCGCACTGATCGCCCGGGTACCACGCCCGACGGGCGGGCCCAACCTCGCGCAGCAACGAGACAGCGTGCCGTCGGATCAGGAGGGGCTCCGCCCGCCGGCGAAAATCCGCGTGGTCGGCTGACCGGGTCTGCCGTACGGAGGGTGTTCGGGCGCCTCGGCGACTCCTAAGCCCTCGTCCCGCAGCGGCTGGGCAGCCGCAGTCCTCGGTATTTTCCTGATGGTCGTTCGGGCTGGTGATGCACATCGTCACCGCATCCCGTCGGCGTTCTGTGGCCTCACGGCAGGCCGAGGCCTGCGTCCCGGGCCAGGGCTACGGCTTCCGCGCGGGTACGCGCGCGGAGTTTGGCCAGGACGTCGCTGACCCGGTTACGTACCGTCTTTTCGGAGAGGGACAGGTGACGGGCGATCGATGTGTTGTCCAGGCCGCGGGAGAGCAGGTCGAGGATCTGTCGCTCCCGGTCGGTGAGTTGGGGGAAGGGCAGCGTGTCCCGGGCCGCGTGCGGCGAGGCGAAGTGGGCGAGTACCCGCTGGGCGATGCGGGGGCCGAAGACGGCTTCGCCGCGTGCGGCGCCCAGCAGGGCCCGGTGGACGTCCGCGCCGTCGGCCTCCTTCAGCAGATACCCGCAGGCCCCTGCGCGCAGCGCCGCGAAGACCGAGTCGTCGTCCTCGTCCATGGTGAGGACGACGACCGCGACCTCGGGATGGACGGTGGTGATCCGGGCGGTCGCCTCGAGACCGCCGACCCCGGGCATGCGCAGATCCATGAGCACGATGTGCGGCAGCAGCCGTGCGGCGGCGGCAACGGCTTCGGCCCCGTCGGAGGCCTCCCCGACGACGGTGACGCCGGGCAGGTCGCCGAGTACCGTCGCCATCCCCGCCCGGAAGATGGGATGGTCGTCGACGACGAGGACGGTCACAGGCTGCGGCTGGCTCATCTCGCCCCCTCCTGTTTCGGCGTCCCCCACGGGGCGCTCGCGGGTCGGTCAGGCAGTGGCACGTGTCGCCTCTTGAGGGAGCGGCACCCTGGCCTGCACCGAGGTGCCGCCGCCCGGGGTCGGGGTGATCGCCAGCCGGCCACCGACCTCCGCCGCGCGTTCGCTCATGCTGCGCAGGCCCACACCCGCACGGTGCCGGGGCGGGATGCCGCAGCCGTTGTCCTCGACGGTCAGAACGAGAAACCCGGCGGTGACGTGGGCGGTGAGGGTGAGACGGCCCGATGCGCTGTGCTTGAGGGCGTTGCCCACCGCTTCGGCCGCTATCGCGTACGCCGCCACCTCGACGGAGGCGGGGAGTTCGGCGCAGGCAGAGGTGACCGAGCAGCGGCAGGCGGGAACGTCGTAGCCGGCAAGCAGTTCCCGTAGCGCGCCGCAGAGGCCGAGTTGGTCGAGCACGGCGGGGCGCAGGCCGTTCACGACGGTGCGCAGATCACCGACTGTCGTGCGCAGCCGGTCCCGCACCACCCTGATGGCGTCCGCGAGCCCGGGGTCAGTGGCCCTGCGGGCCAGGGAGTCCAGCTGGTGGGCGGTACCGGCCAGGGAGGGGCCGACGCCGTCGTGGAGGTCGGCGCGGAGCCGGCGGCGTTCCTCCTCCCGGACGGCGACGATGTGGGACCGGCTGCGGGCCACGTCCTCGACGAGCCCCGCCGCGTACGCGAGGGTCGCTGCCCGCGCCGCGACCTCCTCGGCCGCGGCCCGCTGCTGCGCGGTCCAGGGCTCAGCAGTACGCCGCCGCCCCAGGTGAAGTTCGCCGACCCGGCGGCCGAGCGCCAGGCAGGGCACGGTCCGCCAGCCCGCACCGGGAACGGGTATGCCGGAGGTCGCCGTCACGGCCGGTCCGGTGAATGCCGCGTACGGCAGGCGCAGTGCGCGGCGGAGTTCGTCGACCAGGAGTCGCATGGCCTCGGCTGGTTCCGAGGCGGGGGCGAGGTGGCGGCCGACGCGGGCCATCACTGCGTACGGATCGTGGCGGTGTCCGAACAGCAGCCGGTCCACGGCCGATTGGACCGCCCCGCGCCCGGCTGCCGCAAGAAGCGCGGCCGCGGCGATCGCGGCCGTGCCGCCAAGCGAACCGGGCGCGAGGGTTCCCACGCCCGCGACGACAGCCAGATAGACGCCAAGGACCAGTCCGCTCAGCAGGGTGAAGACGATGGCCCGGCTGAGTACCACCTCGACGTCGTAGAGGCGGTGGCGCAGCATCGCCACGGCGATACCCGCCGGTGGGCCGAGCAGCCCGGCCACCATCAGCAGGTCGGTCAGCAACTGAGGAAGTTGCCCGGTGGTGAAGCCCGCGCCGGTGAACGTGATGGTCATCAGGAGACCGCCGAGCATCAGCCACTGCAGCTGGGAGCGCTCCACGCCGCGTGCCGCACGGGTGCGTAGCACCATGAAGAAGCATGCCGCGGCGGTGCCGGCGGCCATGCATATAGCGGAGGACGCGTACATGACAGTGTGCAGCCACTCCGCCCCCCGTACAGCCAGCGGGTTGGCCAGGGCGGGCACCGGATCGGTGCCGCTCGGACGCAGCATCGCGGCGAGGGTGCCGGTCGTGGCGACGGCGATGACGGTCCACGCGAGCACCCGGCGCGGGCGGGTGCCGAGCCGTCCGTACGGGAAGAACAGCGGCACCAGAGGGGTCGCGAAGAAGTAGACCACGAACCCCCAGCAGCCCAGCCAGGCCCCGAACTGCCAGCCGGGCAGGGGGTGTTCAGCGACCAGCTGCGAATAGCCGGCGTAGTAGGTGAGCAGGTGGTACGGGCCGATCAGCGCGGGCGCCATCATCAGCCAGACCAGCCGATTGCGCGGCTGGACGCGGGCCACCGCCGCGCCGAGCAGTGGCCACACCGTGCCCAGTACCAGATCGCTCCAGATCAGCTCGCTGAGCTCGACCTGCCGGGACAGCGCCGCGTGCGCCGGCGCGGTGGCAACGCAGCTCGCGGCGCCGACTCCCGCGACGGCGTACGCGGCACGGCGCAGCGCGCGGTCCCGTCGGCTTCCTCGGTCCCCCCGGCCCATGGGGACATGGTGGCGTACGGATATCCCGGGCGAAAGGGACTGGTGTCCCTGTTGCCCGGGACGCCGCCGCGTGGACAGTGCTGCTCAACCGGTCACACCCAAGGGAGTTGAGGGTCATGGCAGCAGTGGATCCGGGAGCAATGGCCGGCGCGGTCCGGTCCGGTGGCGGCAATGGGCGGGCCAAGTGGCCGCTCTACGGGGTTGCGGCAGGCCTGCTCGGTGTCGTTGCTACGTTCGTCGCCGATCCGCGGAGCGGCGTCGTGGAGACAGAACGCGTCGACGCGTCCATCCTGGGCGAGCTCTCTCGCGGTACCGCCCACCTGGGGCTGGTGGCGGGGTTCGCCACCGTCGCCCTCCTGCTTGTACTGGCAGCGGCCTGGCGGCGGCAGGTGGAACCGCGGGTGCCGGGCAGTACGGCGGCGCATGTGGTGAGCGGCGCGCTGACGGCCTCGGCGGCCGGCCTGACGTACGGCTACGGCTGGAAGGGAGCGCTGGCCATCTATCTGCCGGCGGGGATGAATGAAAAGTCCTTCGGCGACGACGGCCTATTCGTGTACTTCATGCTCAATGACTTCGGGGGTTACATCGGCTGGCTGGGTGTGGTCGTGGCGGCCGGGGCGATCGCGTGGATGGCTCTGCGCGAACGCACGGTATCGCGCTGGATCGGTGTGCTGAGCCTGCTGCCGGTGCTGGCGGTGACGGTCTTCGCGGGGGCGACCGGGCTGCCCGGCTTCCAGGGCGTGGTCGGGCCGGTGTGGCTGCTGATCGCGTTCGCCGGGCTCGCGGCCGGACGTAGCACGATCGTCCGCTGAGCGCCCCGCTTCGGAAGGGTCGTGCAGCGGTTCGGACGCAAAACCTTCCCGCAACTGATGATCCAGGACTCGCCGCAGGACACGCACCTCCCAGACCAAGGCTCTGCCCCGACGAGCGGGATCGAAAAAAGCCCACCCACCAGCCAACCGGTGAAGCACCGGCCGGCCACCACACGAAGGACACCACTATGCCCACCGCACGACTGCTGACTCTCACCTGCAACGCCACCGAGGACTGGATGGGGGGCGATGAGGTGCTCGTCAAGATCTTCGGCACCCGCTACGGCGAGGCCCACCGTCCCATGAACAACCATCAGACCTGGGACATCAACCTCGACGCCCCTTTTGGCACCGACTCGCGGATGCGTATCGAGGTCTGGGACAAGGACCTCGGCTGGTGGCTGGACCCCGACGACCTGTTGGGAGTGCACTTCGTCAACTCCACCCAGGCCGGCACCGGGCAGAAGTCGGCGGAATTCAACGCCGACGGGGCCAGCTACACCCTCGTCTACGAAGTGGTGGCCTGACCGACCATCCGACCAGCAAGAAAGGAGCACATGAGCATGGCCACTACAACGGAGCACGACAACTGGCCCGTGGTGTCCCTCGAACTCGCCAAGCGGGTCCCACTGAACGCCGGCGCGGTAGACGGCCCCCTCCTCACTACCCCGACACCCCTCTTCGCCGGGGCGAACAGCATCGACATGGCACTGGTCGGCGCCGGTGCGCCCGGTGTGACGGTGCGGGAATTCTGGTGGGGCTTCCACCTACAGATCGACCACGACACGCTGCGGCAGATCCTCGACGCAGCGGACACGGTCAACGACCTGGTGGTCACCGTCGGCGGCAGCATTCCCAGCCCCGTACAGCCGTGGATTCTGCTGATCGGCCTGTTCGTCGCTGGTACGCACGAGGCGCTGCGCGCCCTTGACCGAGGTCAGGGCATCTACATCAGCATGAGCTGGTTCGCTCCGGGCGTCTTCGTGCCCACCTCCGTCTGAACAAACAAGCCACGCCTGCGGGATGAGGCACTCGGGCCATTCCACAGGCGTGGGCCGGCCACCCCACGGAAGGCCTTCCTGAAGCAGCTGTCTTGACAGAGCAGCCTCAGGGGCGCGGCGGCCTGTACTCCGCGCGGCAGCGCACGGGGCGCCACGGCCTCTCAACGACAACAAGGAGGAATGATGCCTGATCCGGGTAGCGAGCTGTCGTCGCTGAATTTCGAAAGTCTCATCGGGGGCCCGATGGTGGCCGCCGTACACGCACAGGTGCAGTCCGCTCTGGCGACGGTGAACTTCGTCAAGCAGGTGGGATTCCGCCAACCGCCAGCGGGCGGCGGGACCCCGGGCGACACGACGACCGGCGAACCCGCGACCGTGACCTTCAGCTACAAGAAGCAGGTGGCCACGGCGAACGGCAACGGTGTGGAGGAGAAACCCGCCTCGCTGACCGTGCCGCTGCTGTCCATCCTGCCCATTCCGTATCTGCGGATCGACGAGGTGAACATCGACTTCCTCGCGAAGATCGACTCGGTGCAGTTCCGGCAGGTGGACGAGCAGATCAAGGTGGGCATCGACGCCGACGCCGAGGCGTCCTGGGGATGGGGGTCGGCTCGTATCAAGGCGAGCTTCGCCTATCAGCGCGACACCAAGGAAGGAAGCAAGGACACTCGTTCGTATTCCATGGGGGTCAAGGCCCGCGCCGTTCAGGAGGAACTGCCCGGCGGCATGGCGAAAGTGCTCGGCATCCTGGAGTCGATGATCCAGGAGAAGATCACGGAATGACCCGCCTGTCGGAATTCGTCGGAGGGCTCGGAGTCGGCCTGGTGCGTGGAAGGGCCCACAGCGATCTCGCCTCTGTGGAAGTCGCCCGTAAGTACGCGGCCGAACCGCTCCTGCGTGAGGCGCGGGTGCCTCGTATGACACTGCCCGAGGTCACGATCGAGGTGAAGTGCGCGATCGTGGACGTCGGCGTGGACGACGTGGAGATCCGCGTGACCCCCAGGGAACTCGTGGACGTTGCCACCGCACATCTGTCGACGATCGTCCTGAAGTGGAACGGAGAGGACATCGATCCTGTCCCTCCGAATGAAGGGCCGGGCTGAAGGGCGGTCAACTCGCACTCGCCGAGGCGACCAGCACGCCGGAGCCGCCCTGCCAGGCCCGAGGACCGATCACCGGCCGCAAACCGCGGTGATCTTACGAGGGCGTCACCCGTGTTGGTGAGCCGGGAGTGCCGGTGAAGAAACTCCCGAACTCGGTCCGGGGTCGCGGGCTCGCCGAACCACGGGAGGAGGACGCCCGTGAGGGCGCTTGGATGACAGATTGCCAGGAGGCCGATACCGGCAGCCGTTCGCCGGAAAAGAAGGGTTACGAACCCGTGTGGTGGGAGGGAGGTATACATGTCCGCGGACGACGACTTCTCTGGGATCGAACCCGATTTCCCGTTCACCCCGCAGCCGCTCCGGTTCTACGACGGTGGCGTCGATGCTGTCGAGGGGAAAGGGGGAGAGGAGGCTCGCTTTGGTTCCCCGGCCCTGATCGAGCTGGTCCGGTGTACCGAGGAGGGCCGCGAGCGTTTCAGGATGGTGCGCCGCATCGCCTACAGGGACCGGCACCTCGGCGAGCTCCTGGTCCCCCGGCAGACCCGCATCTGGAAAAGCGACCTGACCTCGGTGCCGACGCTCTTCACCTGGCTCGTGCCGAAGACCGGGGAGCACCTTCCGGCCACGTTGCTGCACGACGGACTGATCCACCCGCCGGGCAATAAGGAGTACACGTCAACCAAGAACCACACCGTGTCCCGTGTGGAGGCCGACCGCGTATTGCGCGACGCGATGGCGGACGCCGGCACCAAGCTGATCCGGCGGTGGCTGATCTGGTCGGCGGTGACGATGTCGACGATGCTCGACCGCGGGGGATCGGCGAAATGGAAGTGGTGTTACCGCCCGCCCGTGGTCCTAACTCTCGGGGTGGTCGCAGCCCTGGGCTTCTGGGCGTTCTTCGACCTCATCGACGTCGCGATCCGCATTCCGAATCTGCCCTGGATGGGGGACCGGCCGCGCTACGAGATCCCGAATTTGCCCTGGATGGGCGACCGGCCGTGGCACTACGAGCTCGTCGGTGGGCTGTCGGGCGCGGTCGTGATCCCGCTGGCGCTGGCGCTGCTCTGGGGCCGTTTCTGGATCGCCGGCGCGGTCGTGGGAGTGAGCATGGGGGTGCCGCTGTACGGCACGGTCGTGCTGCTCTTCATCACTACGATCTACCAGGTCGTGGAGTGGGTCATGACGTGGATGCCGAAGTTGGTGGCCCTCGTGCTGACGGGCATCGCGACACTTGTGGCGCTGCTCGTATTCGCCGCCTCACCGCCAAGACCTAGCTGAAGCGTGTCGCACAAGGCTCTGAGCTGGGCATCGCCATGGCTGGTCGGCGGTGCCGCCGCTACGGCCACGTGGTAGGCGATGGCTGCGGTGATCCGGTGACCGTGCTCGACCGGCGCCATGGTGGACGTGAGCGGACTGATGTCCACTACAGGAACGCGGCGGACGGCCCCCGGTCGGCCGGCGGTGTGGGGCGTGAGCCCGGAGGAGGGGGAGTGGAGTCCAGGGACGGTGGTCCTCAGCGGTCGACGCGCAGCGCAACCGGGAGCGGATTCTTCGGGCAGGGCACGTTCTACCGGAACTTCCCTAATCGTGAGGCGCTGGTGCTGGAGGTGTACCGGCATGAGGTGCGGCAACTCACCGACGGTGCGGCGGAGTTGCTGAAGACCCGGGCGCCGGATGAGGCGCTGCGGGCGTGGCTGGATCGGCTGGCGCGCTTCGCGGTCGCCAAGATCGGTCTGTCGGAGGTGATGCGGCAGATCGTGGGGTTGTCGGACGGTCCGGCGCAGCCGGGGTACGCGCCGGTGGTCGAGGCGATCGGGACCCTGCTGGCGGCCAGTCACGAGGTCGGTGTCATCCGGCCGGAGGTGACCGTCGACGACTTCATCCTGGCCATCGCCGGGATCTGGCAGCTCGACGCCCGCGGGGACTGGCAGGCCCAGAGCGCCCGGCTCCTGGACCTCGTCATGGACGGGCTGCGCACGGGAGCGCCCGGGCAGGCGTGACGCGGAGGAGCCGTGGCTCGGTGTCAGTCCGAGGTGACGGCGTCGGACCGGATCCACTCGGGGCCGCGGACCGCCTTGCACAGGAAGTCGCCCACGCCGAACGACGGTCAGCCACACCAGGCGGGAGACACCCGTCTCCCCGGCCCGGAATGGATTTCGCTACAAGTTCCGAAATTATTGAGCGCGGCACCCGCCACGTGGCCGAAACACACCCTTCCTAGCGTCGCTGACGTCCATCAGGCCCGGCATGGGACAGGAGCCCCGAGTGCCCGAACTCTCCCGACGCGACGCTCTGAGAATGACCGCCGGCATGGCGGTCCTCGGCACTCTCGGCCTCACCGGCTGCGGGCGCGAGAACGCCACCACGGCCGCGAAGGCCTCCGCCCGGCCCGTCGACGACTCCCCGGCCACCGGCACCGTCAGCGTGTGGGCCGCCCAGGGCGACGCCAACGTGCTCGACAAGGTGAT
Source organism: Streptomyces lincolnensis (assembly GCF_001685355.1). Taxonomy (GTDB): domain Bacteria; phylum Actinomycetota; class Actinomycetes; order Streptomycetales; family Streptomycetaceae; genus Streptomyces; species Streptomyces lincolnensis. Next base: position 8,543,245 of record NZ_CP016438.1, read on the forward strand.
CAAACCGTTCAGGGCCGCGAACCCCGACGCCACCGTGACCTTCACGCTGATCCCGAACGCCGAGTACTACACCAAGCTCCAGTCAGCCATCGCGGCCGGCAAGGGACCCGACCTCGCCCAGTTCTTCCCCGAGTCCCAGGCCCAGTTCCTCGACCCGTCGACGCTGCGGCCCGTGCCCGAGGGGCTCGTGGCCCCGGACGACTTCTTCACGAGCCTGTGGGACGCCGGGGTCGTCGGCGGCGTGGCCTACACGGTGCCCTGGTACGCGTACACGTACGCGCTCGTCTACCGGTCGGATCTCGCCAGGAAGGCGGGCGTCGAGGCGCCCACCACCTGGGGCGCCACGGTGCCCTTCCTCAAGGCGCTCCAGGGCGCGGGCGCCACGCGCGGCCTCGGGGCCGACATCGGCTGGGACGTCTTCAACGGCCAGGACGTCGCCATGTACGCCTGGCAGGCCGGCGGTTCGCTGGTCTCCTCCGCCGGACGCTGGACCCTGAACACGCCCGCGATGGTCGACGCCCTGGAGTACAACGCGTCCTTCTTCACCTCGAAGGCCGCCGACACCGGCGGACCCGCCTTCCTCGACGCCCAGCCGTACTTCGTCTCCGGGAAGACGGCCGCCATGATCACCGGCCCGTGGGTGATCGGCCAGCTCGACACCGCCGCCGGGAAGAGCGGCTGGACGGCCTCCCACGTCGCCACCGCCCCGCTGCCCGCCGGAGCCTCCGGCCGCGTCTCCTTCGCCGCCGGCGGCAGCTGGGGCGTGCCCGCCGACAGCGGCAACGCGGACGCCGCCTGGAAACTCGTCCGGTATCTCACCCGGCCGAGCAGCCAGGTCGCCCAGTACCGGGCCTACAGCTCGCTGCCCGCCGTAGCCTCCGCCTGGAACGACCCCGCGATCAAGGGGCAGCCGCTCCTCGACGCCTACTTCACCCAGCTGAAGAGCACCCGTGCCTTCCCGCGGGTCGGCACCTGGCAGCAGGTCGCGACCCGGCTGGGCAAGGAGATGGAGGCCGTGGCCAAGGGACGGCAGAGCGCGGCGAAGGCGGCCGCGAACATCCAGGCGTACGCCGAGAGCGTCGGCACCGGCACGAAGTGAGCGGCCGATGACCACCACCCTCGCCCCGGCCACCCGGGAGACCACCGCGACGACGAAAGCGGCCCCGCGCACGGCCGCCCGCACCCGTCGCACCGCCGTCGCCTGGCTGTTCCTCGCCCCGTTCACCCTCCTCTTCCTGCTCTACACGGCGATCCCCGCCGTCGCCGCCCTCGGCTTCAGCCTCACCGACCTGCGCGGCGCGGATCTGCGCACCCCGCTCGCGGTGAACTTCACCGGTCTCGACAACTACCTGCGGCTCTTCCAGGACGACAGCTTCCTGCGGGACATCGGCAACACGGCCCTCTTCGTCGCCGCCGGTGTGCCGCTGACCATGGGCGTCGGGTTCACCCTGGCCCTCGCGCTCGACTCCGGCATCCAGCGGCTGCGCGGCGCCCTGCGCACGGTCTTCTTCGCACCCGTCGTCACCAATGTGGTGGCGGCCGCGCTGATCTGGCAGTACGCCTTCCATCCGGACGGCACCGTCAACCAGGCGCTCGCAGCCGTCGGCCTCGCCGGACCGAACTGGCTGGACGACCCGGACCTCGCCATGCCGGTCGTCGTCCTGCTCGGCGTCTGGCGCAACTTCGGCACCGCGATGGTGCTGTTCCTCGCCGGCCTCCAGGCGATCCCGCGGGACGTGTACGAGGCCGCCGCCCTCGACGGGGCCGGCCGGTGGCGCCAACTGCGGTACATCACCTTGCCGTTGCTGCTCCCGACCACCCTCATGGTCTCGGTCCTGCTGACCGTCTTCTACCTCCAGGTGTTCGACGAGCCGTATCTCCTCACGGACGGCGGCCCGCTCGGCTCCACGGAGTCGGTCGCGCTGTACACCTACCACCAGTTCGGGGCAGGCCAGTTCGGGATGTCCTCCGCCGCGTCCTTCGTGATGCTGGTGCTGGTGGCCGTCGTGAGCGTCGTCCAGTTCAGGCTGCTGAGGTCCCGCACATGACCGCGCTCACGCCGACCACGCTGAAACGCCCCGCCCTGTACGGCGCGTTGATCCTCTGCGCCCTGCTCACCGTGCTCCCCTTCGCCTGGGGCGTGAGCGGTTCGCTGCGCGGTCTCGACGAGATCCGCTCCGACCCCGGCGCCCTGCTCCCGCACCACCCCACCCTCGGCAACTTCACCCGGCTGTTCGAGACCCAGGGCTTCGGCCGCTTCGCGCTCAACAGCCTCGTGGTCGCGGCGATGGTGGTCGCCGGGAACATCGCGGCCGCGTCGGCCGCCGGCTACGCCCTCGCCAAGCTCGACTTCGCGGGCCGACGGCTCGCGTTCGGCACGGTCATGGCGGCCCTGATGGTGCCGTTCACCGCCGTGTTCGTCACGCAGTTCGTCATCACCGTCGACCTGGGGCTCGCCGACACCCTCGCGGGGATCGCCCTGCCCGGCGCGGCCCTGCCGATGTCGGTGTTCATCATGCGCCAGTACGCCCTGTCGGTCCCCGACGAACTCCTCGAAGCGGCCCGCATCGACGGCGCGGGAGAGTTCCGGATCTTCTTCGGGATCTTCCTGCCGCTGGCCGGTCCCGCCGTCGCCACCATCACGATCATGTCGTTCCTCACCTCGTGGAACAACTTCGTCTGGCCGCTGATCGTCGCCCAGAGCATGTCCACCTACACCCTCCCGGTCGGCCTCGCCGCCACCAGCCAGGCGGCGGCCCACGTCACCGACTACGGCCTGCTGCTCGCCGGCGCGATCGTCGTCATGCTGCCGGTGCTCGTGCTCTTCCTGTGCCTTCAGCGGTACTTCGTGCAGGGCATCGCGGGGACGGGGATGCGATGAGCACGACGCTCACCGTCCTGACCCGGGCCACGGCGCGGCCATGCTGACGGCGGGGATGAACCAGAGTGCCGTACGACGGGTCAACACCTCCGTCGTCCTGCGGGCCCTGGCGGTGTCGGCCGGGCCGCGGAAGCTGACCGGACTCGCCGAGCAGACGGGCCTGTCCCGCCGTACGATCGAGCTGATCCTGGACTCGCTGGTCGAGGCCGGATGGGTGGCCGAGCTGGACCGCGTCCCCCTCGGCGGCTCGGCCGGACGCCCCGCCCGCCGCTACGAACTGCGCGCCGAGCACGCCCTGTTGGCCTCGGTCCGGATCACCACCGTGGACGTGTCGGCGGTCGTCGCCGACGTGCGCGGCCGCGTCCTGGGCCGGGCACAGCGCCCCTTGCGCGCCTACCAGGACCCGGCGGCCACGCTCGACGACGCGGCCGAACTGGTCCTGGCCGCCCTCGACGACGCCGGCGGAGCACCGGACCGGCTGCGGGCCGGCTCGATCGCGGCCGGCGGCGCCATCGACGACGAGGGAGTCGTACGGCGCCTGGTGCACACCACCCGCTGGGAGGGCGTCCACCTGCCCGACGAACTCGCCCGGCGCCTGCCGGTGCCCTGGTTCGCCGACAACGACACCAACCTCGGTGCGCTGGCGGAGCGTTGGCGCGGAGTGGCCGCCGACCACGACAACGTCGTCTGGGCCGTGCTCGGCAACCGCACCGGCCTCGGCATCCTCATCCGGGGAGACGTGCACCGCGGGCTCGACGGGGCCGCGGGCGAGATCGTCGAGGCGCGCTCGATCCCCGCCGGGTCGGTCGAGGACCGGCCGGTCGCCTGGCTCACCTCGCCCCTGCCGGACCGGCGTGCCGTCGCCCTCGCCCGGTACGAGGCCGCCCGCACCGGCGACGCGGACGCGCTCGCCGAGGTGGCGGAGTTCGTGGCGAACATCGCCTCCATCCTCACCACCCTGTCCTGGACGGTCGCCCCGTCGCTCATCGTGCTCGGCGGCGGCCTGGAGGACGCGGCCGACGTCCTGCTGCCCCGGGTACGCGCCGCGCTGCGCGCCGCCCGCACCCCGGCGGTCGAACTGCGGGCCACGGCCCTGGGCCACGACGCCCCGCTCGTCGGCGGCGTCAGACTCGCCCTCGACCGGATGGACACCGAGCTGTTCGGCCCGCTGGTGACCCCCCACACCTCACGCTCACGGAGCCTTACTTGACGCACACCCCCCGCACCGCCCTCCGCACCGACGTCCTGGTCGTGGGCAGCGGCATCATGGGGTCCCTCGTGGCCCGACTGCTGCGCGACACCGATCCGGCGCTGCGTATCACCGTGGCCGACGGCGGCACCGCCATCGGACCGGCCCCCGGCGTGCACCTGCACGACGTGGACGATCCGGCCCTGTGGTCGCGCTACAACGAGCGGGTCGGCACCGGCATCCAGGGCCTGTACACCGGAGCCGAGGTCGTGCGCGAGGCCGGCGACGACCTCACCGCCCTGACCCCGGGCATGTTCCACGCGCTCGCCTTCGGCGAGGACGCCGAGGCGATGCCCGCGGCGGCCCTCGCGTGGAACGCGGGCGGCATGGGCGTGCACTGGACCGCCGCCACCCCTTGGCCCGCCGGGGACGAGGTGTTCGACCACGATGACCCGGACCGCTGGGCCGCCGACCTGGACATCGCCTCCCGGCTGCTCGCGGTCGCACCCCGCGCCATCGGCCCGACCGAGGTCGGCCGGACCGTACTCGACGTCCTGCGCCGCCGCTACGACGGCCTCGGACCGGAGGACCGACGCCCGCGCCCCATGCCCATGGCGGTCACCACGACCGCCTCCGGCCCTCTGCCCCGCACCGCCCCCGGGACGATCTTCCCCGCGCTCGCGACGGGCGGCGACCCGGCCTTCACCCTGCTGACCGGCACCCTCGTCACCTCCCTCGTCCACGGCGGCGGCCGGGTCACCGGCGCCCGGCTGCGCCGCGTCCGCGACGGCGCCGAGTGGGACGTCCACGCGGACACCGTCGTGGTCTGCGCCGACGCGCTGCGCACCCCGCAGCTGCTGTTCGCCTCCGGTATCCGCCCCGAGGCCCTGGGCCGCGGGCTCAACGAACACGCCTTCGTCAGCGCCCGCGTCCTGCTCGACCTCGACCGGTTCGGCTTCGGCCCGGACGACCTGCCCCTGCCGCGCCCCGGCGAGTTCTGCACCGACTCGCTCTGGCTGCCGCACAACGGCCCGGTGCAGCCCTTCCACGGCCAGATCATGAACCGCACCTACGTCGACGCCGCCGGCCGCCCCCTCGCGCACTCCGTGGGCCTCTCGCTGTACGTGCCCGTCGAGTCCCGTCCCGAGAACCGGCTGGTGTTCTCGCCCACCGAGACCGACCTCGCCGGGATGCCCAGGATCCGCGTCGAGTTCGCCCGCTCCGACACCGACCGCGCGCTGATCCGCCGGGCGCTCGACGAAGTGCGGTCCCTGGCCGAGGAGTTCGGCCCGTTCGACCCCGCGACCGAGTGCGCGCTGCTGCCGCCGGGTTCGTCCCTCCACCTGACGGGTACCGTCCGCTGCGGCCCCACGGACGACGGCACCGCTGTGTGCGACCCGGACGGCCGGGTCTGGGGCTTCGACAACCTGTATCTCGCGGGCAACGGAGTCGTTCCCACCGCGATGGCCGCCAACGTCACCCTGACCGGCGCCGTCACCGCGGTACGGGCCGCCCGTGCCGTCACCGAGGGCGCCGTACGCCCCGCCCGCCCCGCACCCGACAGCGCGCTCGTCGCGCAGGGAGAGGTCCGACCGTGATCGACATCGCCAGGGAGTACCACGTGGCGCTGCCCGCGTGGATCGACGACGAACTCGCCGGCACACCCGGTGTCCTGCCCGACCGCGACGACCGGATGCGCCTGGTGCACCGCCTCGCCGACCGCAACTGGCGCGAGGGTGACGGCGGTCCGTTCGCGGCCCTCGTCGCCGAGCGCGAAAGCGGCCGTATCGTCTCCGTCGGCGTGAACGTCGTCCTCACCTCCGGCGTCTCCAGCGCGCACGCCGAGGTCGTCGCCCTCGGCCTGGCACAGACCGCGCTGGGCGGCTGGGATCTCGGCGGCGAGGGCCTGCCGGACCACGAGCTGGTCGTCAACTGGCGTCCGTGCGTGCAGTGTTACGGCGCCACGATGTGGTCCGGGGTACGCGGCCTGGTGGTCGCCGGCGAGGGACCGGAACTGGAGGAGATCACCACCTTCGACGAGGGCCCGCTCGGCGCGGACTGGGCCGAACAGTTCGAGGCACGCGGTATCGACGTCGTCCACGACGTGCTGCGCGACGAGGCACTCGCCGTGTTCCGCGCCTACCGCAAGGCGGTCGACACCGAGGACGGGGTCGTCGTCTACAACGCCCGGGGAGGCTCCGCGTGAGCCCGCGCTTCGCGACCGACGTCATCACCTTCTACCACCCGGGCTTCTGGGGCCTGGACTCCACCGAAGCGGTGCGCGAGCTGGCGGTCCGGGACGCGAGGGGCTTCTGGGAACGGATCATGGACACCCTGGCGGCCACCGAGGTCACCGGCATCGAGCTGACCTTCGCTCCCGGGGACGTCGCCTCGGCCCTGCGCGCCCACGGCAGTCCCGCCGCCTTCCGCCGCGCGCTCGACGCCCGGGGCCTGTCCGTCGTCAGCGCCTTCGTCGCGGGCGACGACGCCCCCGACTGGCGGCAGGGCGACAATCTGCCGGCGATCGTCGCCGACGCCGAGCGGCGCGCCGCGTTCCTCGCCGAGGCGGGCGCCGAACTCCTCGTCACCGGGCTCCCCATGCGGACGACCTTCGGCACGCGCCCGCCCTTCTTCGTCGACGCCGCCTACATGAGCCGCATGGCCGACATCGCCCACACGGTCGGCGAGGCCGTCTCCCGGCACGGTGTGAAGCTCGCCTTCCACACCGAGTCCCACAGCACCCTCTGGTACGAGCGGGACATCGACCTCTTCATGACCCTCACCGACCCCCGCTACGTCTGGCTCTGCCCCGACTCCTGCCACATCACCCTCGCCGGCGGCGACCCGGCCGCCGTCGCCCGCCGCCACACCCCCCGTATCGCCCTGTCCCACTGGAAGGACGCCACCGCCCCGATCGACACCCACCTCACCGTCGACGCCACGATCTACGCCCGACAGCAGCCCTACATGACCGAACTGGGCACCGGCATCGTCGACTGGCAGGCCTGGGCCGACGCGATGTCCCGCACGCCGGGCGCGGACACGGTCCTCATAGAGCTGGACGAGGCCCCCGATCCGGTCGCCGCACTGCGCGCGGGGACGGCACTGGCGAAGAAGGCGCTGAGCGGCGCCCCCTGAGGGGTTCCGGCACCGTCAGCGGCGCAGCTCCACCCGCGAAGTCTCCGGCAACCGCAGATAGACCACCGACGACCCCAGACACAGCGCGGCCACATACCAGGGGAACAACCCGGCATGGCCCATGTCCTTGAGCAGCGTCCCCACATACGGCGCCGTCCCCCCGAACAGCGCCACCGTCAGCGAATACGGAAACCCGATCCCCGCCGCCCGCACCCGCGGCGGAAACACCTCCGCGTTGACGGCCGCGCTGATGGACGTGAAGCCGGTGAGCAACACCATGCCCGCGCACTGCACCAGCAGCAGCACCACGAACGAGCCGTTCAGCAGGCCGAGCAGCGGCACGCACAGCACCGCGAACCCCAACCCGAAGAACAGCAGCAGCGGCCGCCGCCCGAACCGGTCCGACAGCAACCCGCCGACCGGCTGGAGCAGCCCGAAGAACGCGAGCGAGATCGTGCCCGCGAGCAGCGCGTCCGACTTGTCCACGCCCGCGTTGAGCTCGGCGTACGTCGGCAGATACGACGTCCAGGTGTAGTAGGCGATCGTGCCGCCCGCGGTGATCCCGCAGATCAGCAGCGACTCACGGGGGTGCCGGCGCACGGCCTCCAGCAGCCCGGGGCGCGGGCCCCGGCGCTGTTCCTCGCTCCGGGTCTCCTGCGCACCCTGCCGGATCCAGAAGCCGACCAGGCTGAGCACCGCCCCGAGGACGAAGGGGATCCGCCAGCCCCAGCCGTTCATCTGCCCGTCGCTCAGTGTGTCCACGAGCAGGGTGGCGATGCCGGACGCAAGGAGCTGCCCGGCGGTCGTCGACACGTACTGGAAGCTGGAGAACAGCCCGCGCCGGCCCGGACCGGCCGACTCCACCAGGAACGTGGTCGACGCCGCGAACTCGCCGCCCACGGACAGCCCCTGGAGCAACCGAGCCACGACCAGCACCACGGGTGCGAGCACACCGGCCGCCGCGTACGTCGGTGTCAGCCCGACCAGCAGACTGCTGCTGCCCATCAGCAGGATGGTGACCGTCAGCGCGTTCCGCCGCCCGTGCCGGTCCGCGATGGCCCCCATCACCAGCCCGCCGACCGGCCGCATGAAGAACCCGACCGCGAACACCGCGAACGTCGACAGCAACGGCACCAGCGAGTTGTCCGCGCCCTTGGGGAAGACCTGGGCCGCGATGTAGGTGGCCAGGAACGTGTACGCGTACCAGTCGTACCACTCCACGGCGTTGCCCACGGAGGCGGCGAGGAGCTGGCGCACGGGTCGTTTCGTCGGTGGGGGAGGCGAGGAGTCCGCCCGGGTCGTCTCTGTCACGAACGCGACCCTCCCCTGACCACGGACCCGGCACACCTGCCGTACCTCCGACCTTCACATCAACGCCACCAGACCCTTCCGTGACGTTTGGTGCTCTTGGAACACTCGCTTCGCACACAATTCATCATGTTCCGGCCATCCGTACCCCCAGGATGAGAGGCACCCTCCGTCATGCCCGAAGTAAACCGGCGCAGATTCCTCCAACTCGCGGGCGCCACGACCGCGTTCACCGCGCTGTCGAACAGCATCCAGCGGGCCGCCGCCCTCCCGGCCCACCACCGCACGGGGACGATCGAGGATGTCGAGCACATCGTCGTCCTGATGCAGGAGAACCGTTCCTTCGATCACTACTTCGGCTCCCTGCGCGGTGTCCGCGGCTTCGGGGACCCGAGCCCGGTCACGGCGTCGGGAACCAAGCCGGTCTGGTACCAGTCCGACGGCACGAAGGACGTCCTGCCCTTCCGTCCGGACGCCGACGACCTGGGCATGCAGTTCATCCAGGACCTCCCGCACGGCTGGAACGACGGCCACGCCGCCTTCAACGGGGGCAAGTACGACAAATGGGTCCCCTCCAAGGGCTCCACGACCATGGCGTACCTCAATCGCGAGGACATCCCCTTCCACTACGCGCTCGCCGACTCCTTCACCATCTGCGACGCGTACCACTGCTCGTTCATCGGCTCCACCGACCCGAACCGCTACTACATGTGGTCGGGCTACACGGGCAACGACGGCACGGGCGGCGGGCCGGTCCTCGGCAACGACGAGAAGGGGTACGGCTGGACGACCTACCCCGAGCGTCTGGAGAAGGCCGGGATCTCCTGGAAGATCTACCAGGACATCGGCGACGGCCTGGACGCCAAGGGGTCCTGGGGCTGGATCGAGGACGCCTACCGCGGCAACTACGGCGACAACTCGCTGCTCTACTTCAACCAGTACCGCGACGCCCGGCCCGGCGACCCGCTGTACGACAAGGCTCGCACCGGCACGGACTTCACCAAGGGCGAGGGCTACTTCGACCAGCTGAAGGCCGACGTCAAGGGCGGCAAGCTGCCGCAGATCTCCTGGGTCGTCGCCCCCGAGGCCTTCACCGAGCACCCCAACTGGCCCGCCAACTACGGCGCCTGGTACATCGCCCAGGTCCTGGACGCGCTCACCTCCGACCCGGCGGTGTGGGCGAAGACGGCCCTGTTCATCACCTACGACGAGAACGACGGCTTCTTCGACCACGTCGTCCCGCCGTTCCCGCCGGCCTCCGCGGACCAGGGCAGGTCCACGGTCGACGTCGGCCCGGACCTCTTCAAGGGCGACGGCAAGAGCGTGGCCGGTCCCTACGGGCTCGGGCAGCGCGTACCGATGCTTGTCGTCTCCCCGTGGAGCAAGGGCGGTTACGTCTGCTCCGAGACGCTCGACCACACCTCGATCCTCCGCTTCATGGAGCGCCGCTTCGGTGTCCACGAGCCCAACATCTCGCCCTGGCGGCGCGCGATCTGCGGCGACCTGACGGCGGCCTTCGACTTCTCCCGCAAGGACACCGGGCCCGTCGCCCTGCCGGACACCGATGGCTACGAGCCGCCGGACCGCGAGCGCCACCCCGACTACGTGCCCACCCCGCCCGCCCACGCGGCCCTGCCCAAGCAGGAGCCCGGCCTGCGCCGGACCCGCCCACTCGGGTACACCCCGCACGTGGACGCCGCGGTGGACACGGCGGCCGGGAAGCTCACGCTCACCTTCGCCTCGGGCCCCAAGGCGGGCGCCGCGTTCCTGGTGACCTCCGGCAACCGCACCGACGGCCCCTGGAGCTACACCACCGAGGCCGGCAAGACGATCTCGGACACCTGGAACTCGGCGTACTCGAAGGGCTCCTACGATCTGACCGTGCACGGCCCCAACGGGTTCCTGCGCACCTTCGGGGGCGCGAACAAGGCGGCCGGTCCCGAGGTCACCGCCCGCCACCGCGGCGACGACGTCGAGCTCACCCTCACCAACAAGGGCTCCGGCGCGGTGCGGTTGAAGGTCACCGACGGGTACGGCCGCCGGGCCAGGACCTTCACCGTGCGGCCGGGGGCTGTCGTCCGGCATGTCGTCGACCTCGCGGCGAGCGGGCGCTGGTACGACCTGACCGTGGTCTCCGAGTCCGACCCGGCCTTCCTGCGGCGATTCGCCGGACATGTCGAGAACGGGCGCCCCGGCGTGAGCGACCCCCGCGTAATCACCGGGTAAAGCCCCTGTGGGGGCCGCCATCGAGGTGGCCGGATTGCGACGGTCCCGGGGTAGTGTGCCCCGGTGACCACGCATTCGAACACACCTGCAGGCTGGTACCCCGATCCGCACGGGGCGCCCCAGACGCTCCGTTACTGGGACGGCGCGCAGTGGACCCAGCACACCAACAACCAGCAGCAGGCGACCCCGCAGGCCCAGCCGGTGCAGCAGGCGGCCGCGCAGATGCCGCAGCAGGCGGCCGGTCCCGACCCGCGCGTCCAGCGTCAGGTGAACCAGCAGGCCGGGGTCGCGCCGAGCGGCGCCGGCGGCGGCAGCCTGTTCTCCGAGCCGGTGCTGGTGGTGAACCAGAAGGCCAAGCTGATCGAGCTGACCAACGAGTACAAGGTCATGGATCAGAACGGCAACCAGCTGGGGTCGGTCGTCCAGGTCGGGCAGAGCACCTTCCGGAAGATCGTGCGGTTCCTGTACAGCATCGATCAGTTCATGAAGATCAGGCTGGAGATCCGGGACGCGTACGGTCAGCCGGTCATGCTGCTGACCCGGCCGGGGAAGATCTTCAAGTCACGGGTGATCGTGGAGCGCCCGGACGGCTCGCCCGTGGGTGAGATCGTCCAGCAGAACGTCTTCGGCAAGATCAACTTCGCGCTGAACGTCAACGGACAGCAGGTCGGGGCGATCAAGGCGGAGAACTGGCGGGCCTGGAACTTCGCGATCGTCGATCACGCGGAGAACGAGGTCGCCCGGATCACGAAGACGTGGGAGGGGCTGGCCAAGACGATGTTCACGACCGCGGACAACTACGTGCTCCAGATCCACTACCAGCTGCCCGAGCCGCTGTTGAGCCTGGTCGTGGCGACCGCGTTGACCGTTGACACCGCGCTGAAGCAGGACGCGCGCGGATTCGGATGACGGGTCGGCCCCTCAGAGGGGAGCTGTGAGGTGCCCCGGTTCTGTCGGCCGGGGCACTTTCACGTCCCGTAGCGAGGGTTCCAGGGCCAGGACCGCTGCCACCGGGTGCTCGTCGTCGACCTGAGGCGCGGGTGCGGGCGTGGGTGTGGGTGCGGGTGCTGGCACCCGGCTCAGCAGGACCACGCCCCACCCCGCGAGCGCCGCTCCCGCCAGGGCCAGGAGGACGCCCGCCGGGCCGCCGCGCAGCCCCTCGCCGAGGAGGGACAGGCCGATGACCGCCGCGGCGACCGGATTGGCCAGGGTGACCACCGCGAGAGGGGCGCCCAGGCCGCCGCGGTAGGCGGTCTGGGACAGGAGCAGGCCGCCGGCGGCGAAGGCCGCGACCAGAACGGCGACGCCGATGACCTGGACGCTCAGGAGCGAGGCGGAACGATCCGTCGCGGCGACCGTCACCGTCTGGGTGAGCGCCGAGGCCACGCCCGAGGCGAAGCCGGAGGCCGACGCGTGGCGCAGGCCCGGCCGGGTGCCGGGGCGGGCCAGGACGCCGATCAGGGCCGCCGTCACCGCCGCCACGGTCACCGCCTCGGACGTGCTCAGGACGTTCTCGGGTGCCGAGCCGGACGCGACGACGAGGATCGCGGACAGGCCGATCAGGGTGTAGGCGGTGCCCCGCCACTCCGTCGCCCTGACGCGTCGCCCCGCGATCCGCGCGCCCAGGGGCACCGCGGCGACGAGGGTGAGCGCGCCGAGCGGCTGGACCACGGTGAGCGGTCCGTACTTGAGGGCGACGACGTGCAGCAGCGCTGCCGCCGCGTTGAGCAGGACCGAGCTCCACCAGGCGCCGGAGCCGAGCATCCGCAGCAGGCCCCCGCCGGGGTTGCGGGAGGCCAGCCGTTCCTGGGCGACGGCCGCGGCCGCGTAGGCGACGGCGGAGAAGAGGGACAGGGCGACGGCGAGCAGGGTGGCGTTCATCGGCCCGCTCCCACGAGGGCCTGGTCGTCGGCCTGCTCGCCGGTGGGCGCGAGCTCGTCCGGGGTGCGTCCGGCCGTGGTGGCCGTGCGGTGGGGCGAGCGAAGCGAGAGGAGGGCCCTCCCGGACGAGGTCCGGGGACGGATGACCGCGAGCGCGAGGCCCAAGACGGCCGCCGCCACGATCGCGTCCAGCCAGTAGTGGTTGGCGGTCCCGACGATCACCAGCAGGGTCAGCAGCGGGTGCAGCAGCCACAGCCAGCGCAGGCGGGTGCGGGTCGCCACGATCAGGCCGATCGCCACCATCAGCGCCCACCCGAAGTGCAGCGAGGGCATCGCCGCGAACTGGTTGGAGAGGTGGTCGGTCTGCGGCGGGCCGTACACGGAGGGGCCGTAGACGCGGGCGGTGTCGACGAGTCCGACGGCGGCCAGCATCCGGGGCGGGGCGAGCGGGAACACCAGGTGCACCACCAGCGCGGTGGCGGTGACCACGGCCAGCACCCGGCGGGCCCACACGTAGTGCGCCGGGCGCCGCAGGTACAGCCAGACCAGGAAGGCCACCGTGGCCGGGAAGTGCACGGTGGCGTAGTAGGTGTTCGCGATGTGCACCAGGGTGTCGCCGTGCAGCAGCACGGACTGCACCGACCCCTCGCCGGGCAGATGGAGCGTCCGTTCCCAGTCCCACACGCGGTGCGCGTTGCGGAACGCCTCGGCGGTGTGGCCCGTGGCGAGCTGTCGGCCGAATTTGTAGACGAGGAAGAGCCCTGCGACAAGCAGGAGCTCACGGACGATCGGCGGTCGCGCTACAGCGGCCGGCTTCTCTTCTGAAGGCTCGGTGCGGGCATTCATCCCCCGGCCCTTTCGCTGACGGTGGTGCGTGCGGTGGTTCGGACTGAGCTTGTGACTCTCCGGGTACGCGAAACTCATCGATACGAATGCGTTCCGATACGCCAGTGTACCGATACGGTCGGGTACCGGTACACTTCCGTATCGATAGACATACGCCACACTGGAATGCGAGCCCCTGGCCGCAGGGGCAGCGAGGAGAGAGAGCCGATGACGTCGCAGGCCGCGGACGGACCGGTCACGGTCGCCGCCTCGCGCCGCTCCAAGATCTCGCGCGAGCGTGAGCAGGAGTTCTTCGACGCCGTCCTCGAACAGATCAAGGAGTGCGGATACGAGTCCGTCACCATGGAGGGCGTCGCCGCCAGTACGCGGTGCAGCAAGTCCACCCTCTACCGGCAGTGGAAGACCAAACCGCAGTTCGTGGTGGCCGCCCTGCGCTCCCGCCGGCAGTCGCGTCTGGCCGGGATCGACACCGGATCACTCGCCGAGGACCTGCGGGAGGCGGCCCGGGCCACGGCCCGGTGGTCGACGACGGACACCAAGCTCCTCCAGGCGCTCGGCCATGCCGTGACCCAGGACGCGGAACTCGCGCAGGCGCTGCGCGAGGCGCTCGTGAACCCGGAGATCGCCGCGCTGCGGGAGATCCTGCGGCGCGGGGTCGAGCGGGGGGAGATCGCCGCCGGACATCCGGCGCTGGAGTACATCCCCGCGCAGATGTTCGGTGTCGTGCGGGCCCGGCCCGTCGTGGACGGGGCCTACGCCGACCAGGAGTACCTGGTCCGCTTCGTGGACGCGGTCGTGCTGCCCGCGCTCGGCCTCACCTGAGACCAGGCCGCCGCTTCCGGCCCGACCGGACGGCGACCTGCCCGCGCCGCACCGTGGGGACGGGGGCGGCGCGCACCCCCCCGGCCGGGTGGGGCTCCTCTTGAGCGGAGAGGAACCCCACCCGGCCGACTCGCGTCCCGGGGGCGCGAGGTCACACGTCCTGGCCGCTGCCGCCGCCCTGTGCCGCCTTGATGCCCTTGGTGATGTCGTCGATGACCGTCTGCGACTCCCCGACGTCGACCCCGAAGCGGACGACGACGATCTGCTGGGGGTTCGCGGGGGAGGGGAAGGCGAGCGACTGGACGTAGCCGTCGGAGCCCTGCTTGGTGACCGCCTTCCAGCGGACCAGGTAGCCCTTCTGCCCGGCGACGGTGACCGCCTTGGAGGCCAGTACGTCGTGCGAGGTGATCCCGCCGTAGCCCTCGACTCCGTAGGACTCCTCGGCGGCGGCGGAGATGTCCGCCTTCGCGACCGCCTCGGGCGTGGCCCCCTTGGCGCCGAGCGCCAGCGCGGGCGCCGAGTAGGCGCCGCCCTTGGTGCAGGTCTGGGAGGTGTCGGCCGGGCACTTGTAGGAGGCGTTCGAGGTGACCGAGGCGCCGACCGAGATCTCCTGGCCGTACCAGTCCTTCGGGATGGGCAGGCTGATCCCGTCGACCGCGTCGGTCACCGAACCGCTCTCGATCTTCGGCGCCGGTGAGCCCTCGGGCGCGGGCGACTGACCGCCCGTACCGCCGCCGGGGCCGCCCTGCCCGCCGTCGTCGCCCTGGCCGCCCGAGTTGCCGCCGGGTCCGCCCTGGCCTCCGGTGCCGCCCCGACCGTCCGGTCCCGGCTGCGCGTTGGAGGTGTCGCTGCTGTTGTCGTCGCCGCCGGCCAGGGCGTACACGCCCACGCCTATGCAGGCCAGGACGACGACGGCCGCGCCCACGGCGATGCCCGTACGCAGCCCGCGCCGCGGGCTCGCCGGAGGCTGCGCGGGATACGCCGGATAGTCCGGATACCCGGGGGCCCCGGGATACGCCCCGCCGGGATGGCCCTGGCCGGGATACCCCTGGCCCGGTTGTGTCTCGGTCCCCGCCTGCTGCGCCCCGTCGGCCGGCTGCGCCGGGGGACCCCATGCGGCGGCCGAACCCGCCGGCCGGGTCCGGTCCGTCCATGCCTCGCCGTCCCACCACCGTTCGGTGGCGGGAGCGTCACTTGTCTGCCCCGGATCGGGGTACCAGCCGGGAGGAGTCGCCTGCGTCATGTCCCCACCGTATGAGTCCTCCGTGAAAGAGGCATGAGAGCGAGCACACCGGATCGAGCCGTTCCGGGGCGCGCCGGCCCGGGAACGCGCCGGCACCTTCCAGTACGAGCCGCGGGGACGCCGCGTTCACTTGAGGACGAGCCGTACCGGGCGCTCCCGCGCGGGCGGCGGCAGCCGCAGCCCGTCCCGGCCTGGGGTGAGGGAACCGAGCACGCTCGCGTGCCGGGCCCCGGTGCTCGCGGGCTCGGTGCCCGGCAGCCCGTGCGCCGTCAGGAACCCCAGCACGGCGAACGCGTACGCCTCCTTCGCCGCCGACGGCAGCCCCGGTTCGTCGGAGGTCCGCAGCGCCACTCCCGGCAGCTCGCGGCCCAATGCGCCCATCAGGACGGGATTGCGGACCCCGCCGCCCGAGGCGATCACCTCCGTGGCGCCCACCGCTCGCACCGCGTCGGCGACCGTCCGGGCCGTCAGTGCCGTCAGGGTCGCTACCACGTCCTCGGCGGGCAGCGTGCCCGCCCCGGCCGGCGCGTCGCGCAGGTGGCCGAGATGGAACAGCTCCTTGCCGGTCGTCTTGGGCGCGGGCAGCGCGTAGTACGGCTCGGGCGTCCCCCAGCGCAGGTCGTGGGCACCGGGCGTCGACCGCCCGTACCCGATGTCACCCGTCACGGCAACAGGTACCCGGACCGGCCTCCGCTTCGGCACCCGGACGGCTACGCTCAAGTTCTGTACGTCGTTCGGGCGACTATGGGGAGGTAGCGGGATGACCGAGGTGCGGCCTCCCCTGTGGGAGCGCGAGCGGGAAGTCGACGCCGTGGCAAGGGCGGTGGAGGCCCTGCGGGCGGACCAGTCCTCCTCGGGCAGCCTGTTGGTGATCCGGGGCGAGGCGGGCTTCGGCAAGACGGCCCTGCTGGCCGAGATCCGCCGCCTCGCCGAGGCGGCCGGCTGCACGGTGTGGTCGGCCCGCGGCGGCGAGACCCTCAGGTCCGTCCCCTTCAACGTGGTACGGCACCTGCTCCAGCCCGCCCTGGTCTCGCTGATGCCGGAGGAGACCCGCGAGTACCTCGGCGACTGGTACGACATCGCCGGCCCCGCCCTCGGCCTCACCGACCCCGCCGACCGGCGGGCCGACCCGCAGGGCGTCACCGACGGACTGGTCGCCGCGGTGCGCCGGCTGGCCCGCCGGGACTGGCCGCTGGTGCTGATGATCGACGACGCCCACTGGGCCGACCAGGAGACCCTGCGCTGGCTCGCCGCGTTCGCCGAACGCCTCGACGACCTGTCCGTGCTCGTCGTGGTGGCCCGCCGCCCCGGCGAGGTGACCGGCGAGAGCGCCCGTCTCCTCGACGCGATCGCTGCCACTGCGGGACACCCCGACACCACCCTGAGCGCCCTGACCCCGGACGCCACCGCCGGCCTGACCCGCGCCACCCTGGGCGACCACGCCGACGCCCCGTTCTGCCGCGAGGTCTGGGCCGTCACCGGCGGCAACCCCTACGAGACGGTCGAACTCCTCGCCAAGGTCCGCGACAGCGCGCTGGAGCCCAGCGAGGGCTCGGCCGTCGAACTGCGGGACCTCAACCGCGCGGCCCGCGGCGGCGGCCTCGTCGCCCGCCTGGAGGAACTCGGCATCGACGCCACCCGGTTCGCCTGGGCGGCCGCCATTCTCGGCACCGGCATCTCCGTAGACCTGGTGGCCCAACTCGCCACCCTGGGACGGGACTCCGCGACGCGCTGCGCCGAACTGCTGCGCTCAGCCCGCATCCTGACCGCCCCCGACCCGGTGAACCCCCAGGCCGGCGGCGGCGACCTGGAGTTCGTCCACCCGCTGATCGCCACCGCCGTCTACGACTCCATCCCGCCCGCCCTGTGCACCGCCATGCACGGCATCGCCGCCCAGGTCGTCACCGAATCCGGGCTCGGCGCCGCCGCGGCCTCCCGCCACCTGCTCCAGGTGCACCCGGACGACGACGAGGAACTCGTCGAGCAGCTGCGCGAGGCGGCCCGCGACCACCTCGCCGTCGGCGCTCCCGACGCGGCCCGGCGCTGCCTCGACCGCGCTCTCCTGGAGCCCCCGCCGCCGGAGGTCCACCCGCACGTCCTCTACGAACTCGGCTGCGCCACCCTGCTCACCGCGCCCGCCAAGACCATCGACCATCTCCAGAGCGCGCTCGCCATGCCCGGTCTCGAGGGCGACCAGCGTGTCGACGCGGTCATCCGCCTCTCCCAGGCCCTGCTGCACAACAACCAGCTGGAGGAGGCCGTCCGCACCGTCGAGACGGAGGCCGCCCGGCACGATGCCGGTCCCGCCCGGATGCGCCTGCAAGCCGTGCAGTACATGTGGGAGGGCATCCACGCGGGCGAGGCGTCCTCCCCGGGCCGCTCCGAGCGCCTGGCCGCCCTCGCCCGCCCCTGCACCGGCCGCGACAACGCCGAGCGCGCCCTGCTCATCCTGCGCGGCTTCGACGCCATGACCCACGGCGAGAACGCCGAGGAGATCGTCGAGGTGTGCGACCGCGCCCTGGTCAACGGCCGCCTCGCACCCGGGCTCGGCTGGACCGACAACGAGTGGGGCGTCGAACTCCCCCTGATGCTGGCCTCGTCGTACGCCTACACCGACCGGCTCGACCGCGCGGAGAGCCTGTTCAGCGAGGCCCTGCGCGCCTACGAGACGGCCGGCTGGAGCGGCGGCCACCTCGCCCTGGCGCACGCCTACGTCGGTCTCGCGCACCGCAGGCGCGGCCGGCTCCGGGAGGCCGAGACCTCCCTGCACGATTCGCTGCGCATCGCCGAGCGCGTCGGCCGCGGACTGCCCCTGTACTGGTCGGCGACCTGCAACCTCGTCGACACGCTGCTCGCCCGCGGCCATGTCGAGGAGGCCTGGTCGATCGCCGAACAGTACGGGTTCGCCCCGCCGTATCCCTCGACGATCGTCCTGCCCGATCCGCGCTCCGTGCGCGGGCGGCTGCTGCTCGCCGTCGGGCGCACGAAGGACGCGGTGAACGAACTGGAGGCCGCGGAGAAGGCGGCGGCCGTGCGGGGGCATCACAACCCGGTGGTGGTTCCCTGGGCCGTCGACCTCACCCGCGCCCTCGCCGGCGAGGACCCGGTGCGGGCCGCCCAGCTCGCCACCGACGTGCGCCGGCACGCCGAGCGGCTCGGGACCGACACGGCCATTGGTGAGGCCCTGCGGTGCGCCGCCGCGCTGGAGACCGGACAGCGGGCGGTGCGGCTGGCCGAGCAGGCGGTCGCCTATCTGGAGTCGTCGCCCTGCCAGTACGAGCATGCGGCGGCGCGGGTGGAGTACGGGGTCCTGTCCCGCTCGGTCTCCGAGCTCAATCGCGGGCTGGCGCTGGCCCGTTCATGCGGCGCGGACGGGTTGGTGGCGCAGGCCCGGGCGGCGTTGGAGACGGGGCACGGGCTGCGCTGAAGCGCCACGGCCCCGCGCCCCGGACGCCGCTACAGTGCGAGGAGCTGATCGGTGACCGTCGACAGGCGCTTGCGCACCTCCGGGTCGTACGTGCCCTCGTGTGCCCGCGCCCGACGCGTGCCGTCGAAGTAGCCGCCGCTGCCCGTCTCCCGCGTGGCCAGGGCCAGGACGCCCGGGGCGCCGTCGGCGACCGTGCTCCAGGGGCTGACGCCGCCCTCGCGGACCATGGCGGTGTCCATGTAGGTCGCCGGGTGCAGGACGTTCACCGAGACGCCGGTGTCCCGGAGTTCCTCGGCGAGGGTGAAGGTGTGGGCGGCGAGGGCGAACTTGGCGCGGCGGTAGGCCGACACACCGGCGTAGCCACGGGTCAGCTCGGGATCGTCGAAGTCGAGGGGCTCCTGGCCGGCCGAGCCGACGTTGACGATGCGCGCCGACGGACGGGCGCGCAGGGTGGGCAACAGGGCGCGGGAGAGGACGACCGGCGCGAGATAATTGACCGCCAGCCGCAGTTCGTGCCCGTCGGCGCTCACCTCCCGCCCGGAACCGGGGGTGCCGCTGCCGACACCCGCGTTGTTGATCAGTACGTCGAGGTCGGGGTGCGCCTCGGCGACCCGTGCGCCCAGCTCCCGTACCCGCGCCAGGGAGGCCAGGTCGGCGACGAAGCCCTCGGCCGTGCCCTCGGTGCGCAGTTCCTCGACGAGCCGCTCCGTACGGGCCGTATCGCGGCCGTGGGCCAGGACGAGGTGGCCGGCGCGGACCAGCTCGAAGGCGAGATACCGGCCGAGACCGGAGGTGGCACCGGTGATCAGAATCGTGGACATGCCCCCACCGTAGGCACGCGGTGGGGGCGGGGGCGAGGTGCTCCTGGACGTACGATCGGCAGGGTCACCCTTCTTCCTCGGCCAGCACCCGCTGGGCGGTGGCGAACGCCGAGTTCGCCGCCGGCACCCCGCAGTACACGGCCGTCTGGAGGAGCACCGCGCCGATCTCCTCCGGCGTCAGCCCGTTGCGCCGGGCCGCCCGGACGTGCATGGCCAGCTCGTCGTAGTGGCCGTGCGCCACCAGCGCGGTCAGCGTGATCATGCTGCGCTCGCGGCGGCTGAGCGTCGGGTCGGTCCAGATCTCGCCCCACGCGTAGCGCGAGATGAAGTCCTGGAAGCGGGCGGTGAAGGGCGTCTGGCGGGCCTGCGCCCGGTCCACGTGCGCGTCGCCCAGCACCGCGCGCCGCACCTCCATGCCCCGCCCGGCGGTGCCGTTCAGATGGGCCCGCAACGCGGTCAGGACGGCGTCGGGGCACTGTGCGGGCGCCAGGTGGGAGGCGCCGGGGATCTCCACGAGCGCGGCCGACGGCACCGCGTCCGCGATCTCCCGCAGATGGGCCGGGGGAGTCGCCGGATCCTCCCGGCCGGCGACCAGCAGCGTGGGCACGGAGATCTCCGCCAGCCGGTCCCGCAGATCGAACGCGGCCAGCGCGTCGCAGCAGGCGGCGTACGCCCCGGGGTCGGCGTCCCGGTGGTCCCGGACGAGCTCCGGCACGGTGAATCCGGCGGTGAACCAGCGGGCGTCGGCGCTCTTGGCGAGCCGCTCCAGGCCCTCCGCGCGGACCTGTGCGGCCCGCTCCTGCCACGGCTTCGAGCCGTTGAAGTGGGCGGAGGAACAGATCACCGCCAGCGACTCGATCCGCTCCGGGTGGTGCACGGCGAGGTGCAGCCCGACCGCACCGCCCAGCGACACCCCCGCGTAGGCGAACCGCTCGACGCCGAGCGAGTCGGCCAGCGCCAGCACCAGAGCGGCGAGATCACCGACGCCGGCGCCGGGACCGATCAGGTCGGCCGCGCTGCCCCCGTGCCCCGGCAGGTCCCAGCGGATCACCCGGTGGGTGGCGGACAGGTCGGGCGCCACCTTGTCCCACAGGGCGTACGAGGTCCCGAGCGACGGCCCGAGCAGCAGCGGGGCGCCGGAGGCGGGCCCTTCGGCGTGGTGGTTGAGGAGTGTCCCGGTCAACGTCGCTCCAGAGCACGGTCGGTGAGGGTTCCGGCGGAGCCGGTGTAACGGGCGGGGTCGGTGAGTTCGTCGACTGCGACGTCCTTCACCTCGGGCACCTCGGCGAGGAGTTCGGCCAGGGAACGCCCCTCGGAGTACGTCCGCCGCGCCAGCTCCGTGAGCAGCGCCTTGGCCCGGGCCCGGCCCAGGACCGGCGCCAGCTCGACGGACAGCCGCTCGGAGACCACCAACCCGTGGGTGAGGTCGAGGTGTTCCCGCATGGTCTCCGCGTTCACCCTGAGCCCGTCGACCAGTTCGACGGCGTCGTGCGCCGCGCCGCCGACCAGCCGCAGCAGGTCCCTGAGCGGTTCCCACTCGGCGTGCCAGGCCCCGGCAGGCCGCTCGTCCTCGGCGGCCATCGAGCCGTACAGCGTGGCCGCGAGCTGCGGCGCGCGCCGGGCGGCGGCCACGATCAGCGTGGACCGTACGGGGTTCGCCTTGTGCGGCATGGCCGACGAACCGCCCCCGCTGCCCTCCGCCAGCTCGGCGATCTCGGTGCGGGCGAGGGTCAGGACGTCGGTGGCGATCTTGCCGAGTGCCCCGGCCGTGAAGGCGAGGCAGCCGGCGAGGTCGGCGATCGGGGTGCGCAGGGTGTGCCAGGGCAGGAGCGGCGCGTCCAAGCCGAGCTCCCGGGCGAAGGCCGCCGTGAGGGCCACGGTGTTCCGGGCGCCGTACGCCGTGAAGGCCGCCAGCGTCCCGGCGGCACCGCCGAGTTGGGCGGGGAGGCCGTCGCGTACCTCGACGATCCGGTCCCGCGCGTCCAGCACCAGCGAGCGCCACCCGGCCGCCTTCAGCCCGAACGTCGTCGGCACGGCGTGCTGGGTCAGCGTCCGCCCCGGCATCACGGTGTCCCGGTGCTCGCCGGCCAGCCGGGCCAGGGCCAGCTGGACGTGGTGCAGGTCCGCCAGCACGAGGCCGAGCGTGCGGGTCGCGACCAGCATCGTCGCCGTGTCCAGGATGTCCTGGCTGGTCGCGCCCCGGTGCACGTACGGGCCGTACTCCGCGCCGACCGCCTCGGTCAGGTCGGCGACCAGGGGGATGACGGGGTTGCCGCCGCCGCGGGCCCGCTCGGCGAGGGAGCGTACGTCGAAGCGGTCCGCGCGGGCCGCCTCGGTCACCGCGTCGGCCGCACCGTCCGGGGCGAGACCCAGCCGGGCCTGCACCCGGGTCAGCGCGGCCTCCGTGTCCAGCAGCGCCTGGAGGTAGGCGCCGTCGCTGGTCGTGGAGGCGGCGGGGGAGTGGGCCCACCCGGGGGCGAGCAGACCGGCGTCGGACTCGGTGGACTCGGTGGAATCGGTGGATCCGGTGGAACCGATGGAATGGCCAGGATCGGCAGATGTCACTGGAACTCCAGGAAGACCGTCTCGCCTTCGCCCTGAAGGCGGATGTCGAAACGGTAGGTGCTGTTTCCCTGCTCCGCGGCGACCAGCGTGTCGCGCCGCGCCGGGTCCAGCCGGGAGAGCAGCGGGTCCGCGGCGAGCACCGCCTCGTCGCCCGGCAGGTAGATCCGCGTGTACAGGTGCACCAGCAGACCGCGGGCGAACACGCACACGCTGATGTACGGCGCGCTCTGCCCCCGCGCCCCGGGCCGCAGTGTCCGCGCGCTCCAGTGGCCGCTCATGTCCGTCTGGCTGCGCCCCCAGCCGGTGAACTCCACGCCGTTGCGGCCCAGGAAGCCCCCACTGGCGGTGTCCCGTCGCATCGAGCCGTCCACGCGCGGCACATTGCCGTCCGGGTCGGGGCCCCACAGCTCCACGAACGCGTCCGGCAGCGGCTTGCCCTCGCCGTCGAGGACGTACCCGTGCAGCGTGATCGTGTCGGGATGGCCGATCGGGGCGATGTCGCCGCCGCCGGGGAACGGCAGGGCGTGGCCGTAGAAGGGGCCGACCGTGTGCGACGGGGTCGGGAGCACGGTCTCCGGACGGCTCGTGTCGATCTTCGTCATGGCAGGTCAGCGTCCTTCTTCGATCCAGGTGGCGTGCGGCCCGTCGAGCACGATGTCCCAGTGGTAGCCCATGGAGAACTCCGGCACCGACAGGCTGTGGTCGTAGGTGGCGACCAGCCGCTGCCGGGCCGCGTCGTCGGTCACCGACTGGATGATCGGGTCGTACGGGAACAGCGGGTCGCTCGGGAAGTACATCTGCGTCACGAGCCGCTGGGTGAACGCCGTGCCGAAGAGCGAGAAGTGGATATGGGCCGGCCGCCAGGCGTTGAGGTGCTGACGCCACGGGTACGGGCCGGGCTGGACGGTGGTGAACTCGTAGAACCCGCTGCCGTCCGTGAGCGTGCGGCCCACCCCGGTGAAGTTCGGGTCCAGCGGCGCGTCGTGCTGCTCGCGCTGGTGCGCGTACCGCCCGGCCGCGTTGGCCTGCCAGATCTCGATCAGCTGGCCGCGGATCGGCCGCCCGTCGCGGTCCAGCAGGCGCCCGGACACGGTGATGCGCTCACCGATGGGCTCACCGTCGTGCTGCCGGGTGAGGTCGTTGTCGATCTCGGTGATGTCCCGCTCCCCGAAGGCCGGCGAGTGCAGCTCCACCAGCTCCGGGTCCTTGGCCACGTCGATCGTGACCGGTGGCTGCTTCGGATGCCGCAACACCGACGAACGGTACGGCGCGTAGTCCCGACGCGGCTGATGCTCCACGGGCGCCCCGTCGGCGATCCGCTTCTCATAGGCGGCGTGCTCGGCCGCGATCTCCTGGTCGATGTCGTGCTGGGTGAGAGTCATTGGGGGTCCTTGGGGTTCCTAACGTTCCAGTCGAAGTAAGGGGAGATGTAGCGCCCCTTTTAGGGGCGCGGGGAACTGCGCGACCAGCCACATGCGGCCTACAGCCGCCGTCCGGCAATCCGTGGCAGGACCTACCGCTCCAAAACAAGGGCCAGCCCTTGCCCCACGCCAATACACAACGTGGCGACCCCGACCCCACCACCCCGGCGAGCGAGCTGATGAGCCACAGTCCCCGCAAGCCGCGCACCGGACGCCCCGAGCGGATGCCCAAGCGCAATCGCCCCACCCTGGGGATTCAGAATCGCCGGATCGAACTCGGGCCACTCGGCGACACAACCGAGCACCTGCGCCGCGAACGCCTCGTTCAACTCCAGCACCGACAGATCACCAAACCCCCTCCCCGCCTTGGCCAGCGCACGCGACACCGCTTCGACGGGCGCCAGCCCGAAGTAGTGCGGGTCCACGGCGTTCACGCCGGTCGCGGAGATCCGGGCCAGCGGCTCGCGCCCGGTCGCCGCCAGGCCCTCCTCGTCGACCAGCAGCAGCGCCGCCGCCCCGTCGTTGAGCGGGGACGCGTTGGCGGCGGTGACCGTGCCCCCGTCGGCGCGGAAGGACGGCTTGAGTTTGGCCATCGCCTCCAGCGACGCGTCCGGCCGTACGGATTCGTCGGTGTCGACGAGGACCGGCCCACCTTTGCGCCGCGGGACGGACACCGGTGCCAACTCGACGTCGAACAGGCCCTGTTGCCCGGCGGCCGCCGCCTTGCGGTGGGAGGCGAGCGCGAACTCGTCCTGCTGCTCCCGGCTGATCTTGTGCAGCTCGGCGATCAACTCCGCGCTCTCGCCCAGCGGGACGGTCCACTGCGGCTCCATCCTCGGGTTGACCATGCGCCAGCCCAGCGTGGTGGAGTACAGCTCGGCATGTCCGGCCGGGAACGGCTGCTCGGACTTGGGCAGCACGTACGGCGCCCGGGTCATCGACTCCACCCCGCCGGCCACGGCGATGGAGGCGTCCCCGACGGCGATCGCGCGGGCCGCCTGGATCACCGCCTCCAGACCGGACGCGCACAGCCGGTTGACCGTCACCCCCGGCACACTCGTCGGCAGGCCGGCCAGCAGCGCCGCCATCCGGCCGACGTTGCGGTTCTCCTCACCGGCGCCGTTGGCGTTGCCGAAGTACACGTCCTCGATCCGCGCCGGATCCAACGCAGGTGTGCGGCCGAGGAGTTCACGGATGGCGTGGGCGGCCAGATCGTCCGGACGCACCGATGCGAGGCCGCCGTTGTAGCGGCCGATCGGGGTCCGTACCGCGTCCACGATGTACACCGGTTTCACAGCAGATCCTCCGCCACGGTCAGTTTCGCGTCCGTCCTGGCGATGACGTCGTCGACGCTCACACCGGGCGCGACCTCGGTCAGCACCAGCCCGTCGTCGGTCACGTCCAGCACGCCGAGATCGGTGATGACCCGGTTCACGCACGCCTTGCCGGTGAGCGGCAGCGCGCACTCGGAGAGGATCTTCGGCGAGCCGTCCTTGGCGGTGTGGGTCATCACCACGATGACCGTGCGGGCCCCGTGCACCAGGTCCATCGCCCCGCCGATCCCGGTGATCAGCTTCCCCGGGATCGCCCAGTTCGCCAGATCACCCCGCTGCGAGACCTGCATCGCGCCCAGCACGGCGACGTCGATGTGGCCGCCGCGGATCATGCCGAAGGACAGCGCCGAGTCGAAGAAGGAGGCGCCCGGCAGCACGGTCACGGTCTCCTTGCCCGCGTTGATCAGATCCGGGTCGACGGCGTCCTCCGTCGGATACGGTCCGGTGCCCAGGATGCCGTTCTCCGACTCCAGGACCACCTCCACGCCCTTCGGCAGATAGTTCGGGATCAGCGTCGGCAGACCGATGCCGAGATTGACGTACTGCCCGTCCCGAAGCTCCCGCGCGGCGCGCGCGGCCATCTCTTCCCGCGTCCAGGCCATCAGCTGCTCACCGTCCGCTGCTCGATCCGCTTGTCCGCCGCCTGCTCCGCCGTCAGCGCGATCACCCGCTGGACGAAGATCCCCGGCAGATGCACCGCGTCCGGCTCGATCTCCCCGGGCTCCACCAGTTCCTCCACCTCGGCGACGGTGACCCGACCGGCCATCGCGGCAAGGGGGTTGAAGTTCCGGGAGGACTTGTTGAACACCAGGTTCCCGTGCCGGTCGCCCTTCCAGGCCCGCACCAGTGCGAAGTCGGTGCGGATCCCGCGCTCCAGCACGTACTCGGTGCCGTCGAACTCCCGCACCTCCTTCGGCGGCGAGGCCACCGCCACCCCGCCGGAACCGTCGTAACGCCACGGCAGCCCGCCGTCCGCGACCTGTGTGCCCACACCCGCGGGCGTGTAGAAGGCGGGAATCCCGGCCCCGCCGGCCCGCAGCCGCTCCGCCAGCGTGCCCTGCGGGATCATCTCCACCTCCAGCTCCCCGGCCAGGTACTGCCGCGCGAACTCCTTGTTCGCCCCGATGTAGGAGCCGGTCACCCGGGCGATCCGCCCCGCCGCCAGCAGCACGGCGAGCCCGGAGTCCATCGCCCCGCAGTTGTTGGAGACCACCCTCAGCCCGGAGACCCCCCGCTCGAACAGCGCCTGGATCAGCACGTTCGGCACACCGCTCAGCCCGAAACCGCCCACCGCCAGCGATGCGCCCTCCGGCACATCGGCCACCGCCTCCAGGGCCGTGGCGACCACCTTGTCCATCCGTGAAGCCTCATCCCGTCCGCGCACCCAGTGCGAGTAATTACTCAGGGCACTGATTAATTTCACGAGGTATTCCTCACGCTGCCACCGCTACGGCGGGGCGTCAAGACCCGGGAGAAAAGCGAGGTCAGATCGGATGTAAGCCTCGGAGACACCGCAGACAGCCATGGCATCGCCGAGTATTGTTCAGTACACCAACGAATTCGACCTCGGGAGTGCATATGGCCGCGGTGGACCTCACCACCCATCCCGGGCACCTCGCCCGGCGGCTCCAGCAGGCCCACTATCTGCTGTGGAACACGATGGTCTCAGAGGAGATCACCTCTCCGCAGTTCGCGGTCCTGAACACGCTCGTCGCCGAGCCCGGTCTCGACCAGCGCACGGTGGGGGAGCGGGTGGGGCTCGACCGGTCCACCATCGCCGAGGTGATCAGCCGCCTCGGCCGGCGCGGGCTGCTGGACAAGGTGCGCGACCCGCAGGACGGCCGCCGCTTCCTGCTGCGCCTCACCGACGAGGGACTGCGCACCCACCGCAAGCTGACCGTGCGCACCGCGCGGATGAACCAGGTCTTCCTGGGTCCGCTCTCCGCCGAGGAGCAGGCCGTCTTCTTCGATCTGCTGCGCCGGGTCTCGGACGCGGCCGAGGGACTCCGTAATCCCGCGGGACGTCCCGCGGAGCCCCTCGCCGCCCGCTCCTGACCGACGCTCACGCCTTCGCGAACACCACCCACACCTGCCCCCGCGCGAAGTTCAGCGGAGCGCCGTCCGCCGTCGTGAACCGGGTGCCGTCCTCGGCCCGCGCGCGCTCCCAGCCCGCGTCGTAGGACCGGCCGCCGCGCAGCACCTCGGCCCGGCCCGAGCCGACGGTCTCGGTGTACGGCGTGTTGTTGCCGAGGAAGTCGTGGAAGGCGGACTTGCGGATCTTCACGTACTGCACCACGACCGTCGCGGGCGCCACCCGTTCGCCGTCGGTCGTCACGGTCGGCGTCCCGTCCTGCGAGACCAGCCAGCGGTTCCGGTCCGCGGACCAGGTGAAGGTGAAGCGGGCCGCCGGGTAGCGCACGGTCCGCGAGGCCGTCGGCTCCCCTCCCGCGGGCGCCGCGCCGTGGTGGAAGCCGTTCGTCAGCGCGTCGGCGCCCGGTGCGGTGGCCAGCAGCTTGTTCGGGCGCAGGTAGAGATTGTGCGGGGAGGGCTTGTCGGTGCCCCGGAAGTAGGCGTCGGCCACCTTCTCGGGTGTCTGCACGTCCAGCGGCGCCTTGTTGATCAGCGGCATCAGCTTGCCCTGGGCGCCGGAGAAGGCGAGGACGGGCCGCTCGAACTGGCGCAGCAGCTCCAGATCCGATTCGCGGGCGCTGCGCACCGGCCCGACGACCTTCGGGAGCTTGGTCGCGTACACCGCCATCAGTCGGCTGAGCCCGCCCTCGACCTGCTCGGCGTACACCACGTCCGCCGCGTCGAGGCCCGTCTGCGGCCGGGCCGCGCGCACATTGTCGATCTTCACGGCGAGCACGGACTCGGCGGCCGGGGCGGCCGTGCCGTCGGCACTCCGGCTCGCGTCCGGGGTGCCCGGCTGCCCGCGCCCGTCGTCGGCGGGGGTGCCCGTTCCCGTGCAGCCCGCCGCCAGCGCCGCCGTCATCGCGGCGGCCACGAGCACCGCCGTAGTCGTGGCGCGTCGCGTGCGCGCCGTCTGTCCCATGCCCACCGTCGGCCACCTGTCTCGTGTCATTGATTGTGCGCTTATCAGTTCATTGATGGCCATACCCGTTCGGATCTGATTGAGCGCGACGCATAGGCCGATCGGCCCAGGGAGGGCGGTTCGCCAGGTGGCGCCCGGGTACCCGGGCGCCACCGCGGACCCGACCCGCCGACACGACCGAGGGAGTGGGCGATGAAGGCAGTGACCTGGCAGGGCAAGCGGGACGTACGGGTGGAGAGCGTGCCCGATCCGGAGATCCAGGAGCCGACGGACGCCGTCATCCGCGTCACCTCCACCGGGCTGTGCGGCTCCGACCTGCACCTCTACGAGGTGCTCACCCCGTTCATGACACCGGGCGACATCCTCGGCCACGAGCCCATGGGCATCGTCGAGGAGGTCGGCGCGGGAGTGCCCGACCTCGCGGTGGGTGACCGGGTCGTGGTGCCGTTCCAGATCGCGTGCGGCACCTGCTGGATGTGCCTGACCGGCCTGCCCACGCAGTGCGAGACCACCCAGGTCACCAGCGAGGGCATGGGCGCCGCCCTGTTCGGCTACACCCGCCTCTACGGCGCCGTCCCGGGCGCCCAGGCCGAGTACCTGCGCGTCCCGCAGGCGCAGTACGGCCCGATCAAGGTCCCCGAGGGCCCGCCCGACGACCGGTTCGTCTACCTCTCCGACGTGCTGCCCACCGCCTGGCAGGCGGTCGCCTACGCCGACGTGCCCGAGGGCGGCAGCGTCGCCGTCCTCGGGCTCGGCCCCATCGGCGACATGGCCTGCCGTATCGCACAGGTCAAGGGAGCCGGCCGGGTGTTCGGCGTGGACCTGGTGAGCGAGCGGCTGCGCCGGGCCCGGTCCCGTGGAGTCGAGACGTACGACCTCAGGGGCTTCGGCAACGAGAAGGAGCTGGTCCAGGCGATCCGCGACGAGACGGACGGGCGCGGCCCGGACGCCGTGATCGACGCCGTGGGCACCGAGGCCCACGGCAGCGCCGCCGCCAAGCTCGCCCAGACGGCCTCGGCGCTGCTGCCCCGGAAGATCAGCGGACCGTTCGCGGAACGCTTCAGCGTCGATAGGCTCGCCGCCCTCTACACGGCCATCGATCTGGTGCGCAGGGGCGGCACGATCTCGCTGTCCGGTGTGTACGGCGGCATGGCCGACCCGCTGCCGATGCTCACGATGTTCGACAAGCAGATCCAGCTCCGGATGGGCCAGGCCAACGTGCGCCGCTGGAGCGACGAGATCATCCCCTACCTCACCGACGAGGACCCGCTCGGCGTCGACGACTTCGCCACCCACCGGCTGCTGCTGAGCGAGGCCCCGCACGCGTACGAGATGTTCCAGCGCAAGCGGGAGGGCGCGGTCAAGGTGCTGATGACGCCCTGACTCAGGGGCCCGACAGGATCTCCTGGAGGTCGTAGCGGACCGGCTCCTCCAGCTGCGCGTAGGTGCAGCTGTCCGGTGTCCGGTCCGGCCGCCAGCGGCGGAAGCGGGCGGTGTGCCTGAACCGTGCGCCGTTCTCCATGTGGTCGTAGGCCACCTCGGCCACCCGCTCCGGCCTGAGCGGCACCCACGACAGGTCCTTCTTGCCCGACCAGCGGCTGGGGGCACCCGGCAGCCGGGCCGTCTCGTGCGCCGCCTCCTCGGCCCAGGCCGCCCAGGGATGCCCCGCGGCATCCGCCATGCGCAGCGGCTCCAGCTCCTCGATCAGCTCGGCCCGCCGCTTCATGGGGAAGGCCGCGGACACGCCGACGTGCTGAAGGGCGCCCTTGTCGTCGTAGAGCCCCAGCAACAGCGAGCCGACGACCGGGCCGCTCTTGTGGAGGCGGTAACCGGCCACGACGACGTCCGCCGTGCGCTCGTGCTTGATCTTGAACATGGCGCGCTCGTCCTGGAGGTAGCGCCCGGTGAGCGGCTTGGCGACGACCCCGTCCAGGCCGGCCCCCTCGTACTGCTCGAACCAGCGGGTCGCGAGGTCGATGTCGGTGGTCGCCGGCGCCACGTGCACCGGTGCCGTCACCCCCTCCAGGGCCCTGCTGAGCAGCGCCCGCCGATCGGTCAGGGGCACGTCCAACAGCGACTCGTCCGCCAGGGCCAGCAGATCGAACGCGACGAACGACGAGGGCGTCCGCTCCGCCAGCGTCCGCACCCGGGACTGGGCCGGATGGATGCGCTCGGTCAGCGCGTCGAAGTCCAGCCGCCCGTCCCGCGCGATGACGATCTCCCCGTCCAGCACACACCGCTCCGGCACCCGCTGCTCCAACGCCACGACCAGCTCGGGAAAGTACCTGGTCAGCGGCTTACCGGTACGGCTGCCGACCTCGACCTCGGCCCCGTCGCGGAACACGATGGCCCGGAACCCGTCCCATTTCGCCTCGTAGTGCATGCCCGGGGGGATGCTCGCCACGGACTTGGCGAGCATGGGCTTCACGGGGGGCATCACCGGCAGATCCATGCTCCGATTCTGCGCCGACGTCACCCGAAATGCCCGATGTGCGAGGTACGCCTACCGTGGCTCGCATGGGCGAAGCGGTGGAACTTCAGGCGGGCGGCCGGACCGTGCGGCTGTCCAGTCCGGGCAAGGTCTTCTTTCCGGAGCGCGGCTTCACCAAGCTGGATCTCGCCCGCTACTACCAGGCCGTCGCCCCCGGCATCCTGCGCGCCCTGCGCAACCGCCCCACCACCCTCGAGCGCTACCCCGAAGGAGTGACCGGCGAGTCGTTCTTCCAGAAGCGGGCGCCCAAGAACATGCCCGACTGGATTCCCACCGCCCACATCACCTTCCCCAGCGGCCGCAGTGCCGACGAGATGTGCCCCACCGAGGAGGCCGCCGTCCTGTGGGCCGCCCAGTTCGGCACCCTCACCTTCCACCCCTGGCCGGTGCGCCGCGACGACGTGGACCGTCCCGACGAACTCCGCATCGACCTCGACCCGCAGCCCGGCACGGACTACGACGACGCCGTGCGCGCGGCGCATGAACTGCGGGCGGTGCTGGAGGAGTTCGGCGGTCTGCGGGGCTGGCCCAAGACCTCCGGCGGGCGTGGGCTGCACGTCTTCGTGCCGATCGAACCCCGCTGGACCTTCACCCAGGTCCGGCGCGCCGCGATCGCCGTCGGACGCGAGATGGAACGCCGGATGCCGGACCACGTGACCATCAAGTGGTGGAAGGAGGAGCGGGGCGAGCGCATCTTCGTCGACTACAACCAGACGGCCAGGGACCGCACGATCGCCTCCGCCTACTCGGTACGGCCCCGCCCGCACGCCCCGGTCTCCGCGCCGCTGCGCTGGGAGGAGGTGGGCGAGGCGCACCCCCAGGACTTCGACCTCGCGACCATGCCCGCGCGCTTCGCCGAACTCGGCGACGTGCACGCGGACATGGACGATCACGCCTTCTCGCTGGACGCCCTCCTGGACCTCGCCCGCCGTGACGAACACGACCACGGCCTGGGCGACCTGCCGTACCCGCCCGAGTATCCGAAGATGCCGGGGGAACCCACGCGGGTACAGCCGAGCCGGGCCAAGAAGGCGCCCGGGGTGCCGCCTACAGCTCCTTGATCCTGATGTCCCGGTACGAGATCACATCCGTCGTGCCGTGGACCTGGAGTCCGATGTAGCCGGAGGAGAACCGCCGCCCGTCCGTGCCCGGGTCGTCCGAGCGGGGCGGGGTGAAGTCCTGGCCGCCGATGTTGTCGAACTCGTTGATGAGGACGCCGTTGCGGTAGACCGAGTAGTGCTGGTCGACCACCCGGATCTCGTAGTCGTTCCAGGTGCCCTTCTGGGTGACGCCCGCGCCCGCGAGTCCCACCCGGTCGAAGCCGTAGACCGAACCGGTCTTGTACATGTCGCCGTCGGGCCGGTCGAGCACCTGCACCTCATGGCCGTACTTGATGGCGACCCACTCCGGACGCGTCTCCTCGGGATGGTCGTGGACCCACGGGAAGCGCACGAACACACCGGCGTTGGCGTTGCCGGTGCCCGGGGCGTCGTCGCGCCACTGGAGCTTCAGCGAGAAGTCGCCGTACTTGCGCTGCGGGAACCACAGCATGCCGAGGCCGGCCTTCGTGGTGCCGCTGGTGATCGACCCGTCGCCGGACGGCGCGAAGGAACCGCCGCCCACGTGCTGCCACTTGGCGAAGGAGGCCGCGCTGCCGTCGAGGATCGTGGTGTAGCCCTCGGTCTGGCCGGGCTTGCCGATCCCGGACTCACGGGCCGCCGCGTCGATGGCGTCGTACTCGCGCTCGTCGATCACGCCGTCCTTGAAGAGCTTGTCCAGGACGGTGGTCACGTGCTTGAGGAACAGCGCGTGCGAGGACCACTGCTTCTCGTCCTCGATCAACTCGTTGATCAGGCACCGGCCGCGCGTGATCCGGTTCGGGACGCCCGAGTCGACCGTGCCGACGATCACCGTCAGCCGCTCGTCGAACTCGGGGCAGGTGGGTGCCGGGACCTGGCTCGACACCACCGTGAAGGTCACCGTGCGGGCCGCGGCGGTGTTGCCCGCCTTGTCGCTCGCCCGGTACGCCATGGTGTGCACACCCGCCCGGTCGACCACCACCGGCGCGGTGTAGGCCAGGTACGGTCCGCCGTCGAGCGAGTACTCGATCCGCTCGACACCCGAACCGCCCGCGTCGGTCGCGCTCACGGTCACCTTGGCGTTGCCCACGTACGCCCCGTCGGAGTTGCGGGTGCCGTCCAGGGTCACCCCGGTCACCGGGGGAGTGGTGTCCTCCGGGGGCGCCGCCACGACGGTGAACACGACGCTCTTCTCGGGGGCGACGTTCCCCGCCTTGTCACTGGCCCGGTAGCGCACGGTGTGCGTGCCGACCTGATGCACCATCACGGGCGTGGTGTACGGCTGCCAGGCGCCCGTGCCGACGGCGTACTCGACGGTGTTGACGCCGGTGCCGGTGTCGGAGGCCGACACGGTCACCGTCGCCATGTCGATGTACGTGCCGTCGGGGTTGCGCTCCCCGCTCACCGTCGCCGAGGTCTCCGGCGGGGTGGTGTCCTCCGAGGACGGGGCCACGACCGTGAACGCGGCGCTCTTCTCCGCCGAGACGTTGCCCGCCTTGTCGACCGCCCGGTAGCGCACCTTGTGGTCGCCGACCTGGTCGACGACGACCGGCGTGGTGTACGGCTGCCAGGCGCCGGTGTCACCGATCGCGTACTCGACGCGGTCGACGCCGGAGCCGCCCTCCTCGTCGGTCGCGCTGATCGCCACGCTCGCCGAACCGACGTACTGGCCCTGCGTGTTCTGCGTGCCGGTCACCTGCGCGGCCGCCTCGGGAGCGGTGGTGTCCTCGCCGGTGCCCTCGGTCACCACCAGGATGCCCTGCATCATCCCGTGGCCGGGAATCGTGCAGTGGTAGAAGTAGCGGCCCGGGGTGAGCGTGACCTCCGCGGTGTGGCGGCCGCCCATCGAGTCGTTCGGGTTGGCGAGGATGTTGAGCTGGACGTCGTTGTTGAACTCGGGGTCCGAGGTCACGAACGTCAGCGTGTGCGGCATCCCGATGGTGTTGCCGGTGGCCACACTGTTCTCGAAGACGATCGTCGCCGTGCCCGCCTCGGCGGTCACCGGTGCGGACGTGTACTTGTCGATGTCGTTTCCGGCGGTCCAGGTGAGGACCTGTGCGGCGGCCGCCGCCGCCCGGCTCTCCGGCTGCCCGGTGGCGGGCACGGCCTGGAGGCCGAGCATCATGAGTACGGCGGCCAGTACGGCCGTCCAGAGTCTTCGCCGCCGTGTCACCCGCGTGGTCACTGAGCCCCCCTCACCAGCTGGTCCGCGGCCGGCGTCGGCCCGCCGCCCTTGTAGGTGACCCGCCACAGCGCCGACTTGGCGTCCGAGGTGAAGAAGCCACGGCCGTAGTCGAGGACGTACAGCGCGCCGTCCGGACCGAACTTCCAGTCCATGAGGTTCTTGATGCCGTCGTTGCCGATCGGCACGATCTTCTTCAACGACTCGGAGTGCACGGGCAGTCCGCCCTCGCCGTGGTTCCTCGGATCGGTGATGACCGCGTTGCGCGGCTGGTCGGCGTCGTAGAAGTCACCGACGAACCACTTGCCGTCCCAGTACGCCGGCCACTTGACGGTGCTGGTGGCCGAGGCGGTGTCGTAGCGGTAGACCGGCCCGTTCATCGCGGCCTGGCCGCCGCCCTTGAGCCAGGGCAGCAGATAGGTGGCCTGCTCCGGCTTGTACGAGGGGATGCCGTTCGCGTCCCGCGGGTAGTCCGGTGCGCCGCCCTGCGGGGAGTACCAGATGTTGTTGCCGGTGACGGGCGGCAGGTTCACCAGGCCGTCGTTGTTCGGCGACTCGTTCTTCGGGCGGTCGCAGTCGTACCAGCCCAGCGGCTGCGAGGGGTCCGGCAGATTGCGGTCCCGGTAGGGCTGCTTGTTGCCCATGCAGTACGGCCAGCCCCGGTTGCTCGCCTTGGTGATCACGGCGAACGTGTCGTACTTGGCGGGGCCCCAGGTCGTCGACGGCGCGCTCGCGTCCGGGCCGACCCAGCCGGCGTAGAGGATGTCGGTCGCCTGGTCGACGAAGATGCGGGCCGGGTTCCTGACCCCCATCACATAGATCTCGCCGCGCGTCTTGCCGCCGCCCTCGTCGGTCTCCCTGCCGGTGAAGAGATTGCCGTCGGGGAGTGTGTACGTCCCGTCGGCCTCCGGGTGGATGCGCAGGATCTTGCCGTTGAGGTTGTTGGTGTTGCCGGCGGTGCGGCGCGCGTCCGCGAAGGAGACGCCCTTGTAGTTGGGCTGCGGGTTGTTGCCGGAGTAGCCGGCGCTGAAGCCGCTGGAGTTGTTGTCACCCGTCGCGATGTACAGGTTGCCCTGGGAGTCCCAGGCCATCCCGCCGCCCGAGTGGCAGCAACTGTGCACCTGCACCGGCCACTTGAGCAGCACCTTCTCGCTGTTCAGGTCCAGCTTGTTGGTGGCGAGGTCGAGCGTGAAGCGGGAGACGTACCGCTCGGCCATGCGGGTGTCGCGGTTGAGCCGGGAGTGCGGGGTGTAATGCAGGTACACCCAGCCGTTCTGCTCGAAGCGCGGGTCGAGTTCGATGCCGAGCAGGCCCTCCTCGACCTTGACCAGCTCGTCGCCGCCGCCCTTGTTGCCGAAGACCGTCAACGCCCCCGCCAGGGTGACCTTCTTGGTCGCCGGGTCGTAGACGTGGATCTCGCCCTTGCCCTTGCCGATGTCCGGGTTGTTCCAGTCCGTGATCACCGGCTGGGAGGAGTCGGCGCCACCCCGGCCGATGTAGAACACGCGTCCGTCGGGCGCGGTGACCAGGCCGTGCGGTTCGCCGATCTGGTCGTTCTGCCCGGCCTGGTTGGGCTGGGTGAGGCGCTCGGCCGTGTAGTTGCCGTTGATCGTCGCCTTGCAGTCGGCCCGCGCCATCCGGGTGGTCCACAGCAGGGCGCCGCGCAGATGCGTACGGAACTCCGTCTCGTCGTACGACGACACCGTGCCGCCCATACCGGTGTAGAAGGAGCGGCCGCCGTCGTAGTCCCGGCACCAACTCACCGGATGGTCCCAGCCGTTGGCGCTCGCGCCGGGCTTGTAGGTCGACTCCCGCACCCGGGCGACGGTGTGCACCTCGCCGGAGGGGTTCTTCGTCCAGTTGAACCACTGGTCGGGCCGCTTCCACTGCACCGGAAGGTCCTTGGTGGCCGGATGCCGGCGGTCGCCCACCTCGACGGTCGCCCGCTGCACGGCCGCCGGGCTCGACGCCGCGGGACGGGCCCCGACGAGACCGGTGAACCAGTCCGAGTACGGCTCCGCGCGGGCCGCGTCATGGATGCCGACGAATCCGCCGCCCGCCTCCATGTAGGCCTCCAGGCCCGCCTCCTGGTCCGGGTCGAGGACATCGCCCCCGCCGGTCAGGAACACGACCGCGTTGTACGTGCCGAGCCGGGCCTCGTCGGTGAACACCCGGGCGTCGCCCGTGGCCTCGACCGCGAACCGCTGGTTCGCGGGCCCGGACAGCCCGATCCGCTCGATCGCCTCGATGCCGGCGTTGACGACCGGCGACTCCTCCCCGGACGCGGCCGACCCGTGGAAGATCAGCACCTGTACGTCCGAGCCGCCCGGTGGCGACTTCACGGACATCGTTGTCGGCAACGGGCCGGGATCCGGACCCGCCGTGGCGGTGGTCCCCGACAGCATCCCCGCGGCCACCACACCGGCCGTCACGGTCGCCGTCCAGACCCGTCTTCTTCCGCTTCTCGCGCTCAACCCTCGTAAGTGCATGGGCACCTCCTCGGTCACAGCAACAGCGCCATGGAAGCTAGACCTCTTTGCCCAACTCGCCAATACCTATGACCGCGTTGGCACGAACTTTGTCCAGGGTGTGGATAAACGGGTCCGATGCCGCTACGGTCTCACAGGTTCATCACAGGTGCGTCTCCGCAAGTTCCGTATCAGGGTGGGGAGTTCCGCATGGACAGACGCGGGTTCAACCGGCGGGTGCTGCTGGGCGGCGCGGTCGTCGCGACATCGATGTCGCTCGGGCCGGAGGCCATGAGCGCGGCCGCCCCGAGGATCGCCCCCGGCGGGGGTGAGGTCAGGCGCATCAAGCTGTACGCCGAGAAGCTCGCCGGCGGGCAGATGGGCTACGGCCTGGAGAAGGGCAAGGCGACCGTTCCGGGGCCGCTGATCGAACTCAACGAGGGCGACACCCTCCACATCGAGTTCGAGAACACCATGGACGTGGCGGTGAGCCTGCATGTGCACGGCCTGGACTACGAGATCTCCAGCGACGGCACGAAGCAGAACAAGAGCGACGTCGAGCCGGGCGGCACCCGCACCTACACCTGGCGCACCCACCTCCCCGGCCGCCGGGCGGACGGCACCTGGCGGGCGGGCAGCGCGGGCTACTGGCACTACCACGACCACGTCGTCGGCACCCCGCACGGCACGATCGGCCTCCAGAAGGGCCTGTACGGTCCGGTGATCGTGCGCCGCAAGGGCGATGTCCTGCCGGACGCGACCCACACGATCGTCTTCAACGACATGCTCATCAACAACAAGCCGGCGCACTCGGGCCCGAACTTCGAGGCCACGGTGGGCGATCGCGTCGAGTTCGTGATGATCACGCACGGCGAGTTCTACCACACCTTCCACATGCACGGTCACCGCTGGGCCGACAACCGCACGGGCATGCTCACCGGCCCCGACGACCCCAGCCAGGTCATCGACAACAAGATCGTCGGCCCCGCGGACTCCTTCGGCTTCCAGGTGATCGCGGGTGAGGGGGTCGGAGCGGGCGCCTGGATGTACCACTGCCACGTCCAGAGCCACTCCGACATGGGCATGGTGGGCCTGTTCCTGGTGAAGAAGACGGACGGGACGATCCCCGGGTACGACCCGCACGAGCACGGCTCGCACTCGGCGGCCGGTCATGACCACTGACGCTCAGGAGATGTCCAGCACCGACCACTCCAGGGCCGCTTCTCCCTGGACGTAGAGGCGCGGACCTCGGGAGACGACCCGGCGGCGGCCGATCGTGCTCCCGTCCGGCAGGACCAGCCGGCCCTCCGTGACGGGTTCGGCGGTCTCGTCGGTGAGGCGGCAGTCCACGAGCCGGTCGTGCTCGTCCTCGTATCCCCCGAAGAGGACCAGGCGGTCGCCGTGCACGGCGAGTCCCCTCGCCCCGTGGACGCCCGTCCGCCGTACGCGTACGCCCCGTTCGCGGTCGATCTCCAGCAACGGGAAGTCGGTGTAGGGGTACGCCCAGGCGGTCCGGCCGTGGACGTTCAGGGCGTAGCAGTGGGAGATCTCCCCTGCCCCGGACACCGGCCGGAACGTCCACAGGGCCTCGCCCGTGGTGCTCCAGCAGCGCAGACCGGGCCGGCTGAGGGGGTCATCGCCGTAGATGCCCTCGTCGAAGTACCCCACCCACAGGTCGCCCGCCTCGTCCGCCTGGAGATGTCCGATGGCGTCCCCCACCCGGAAGCGGGCGCCGCATCGCCCGAAGGCGTCGAAGAGCTGGACGTGGTCCTCGTTCGCCCGTGAGCGCTGGTCCGCGACCACGAAACCGCCGTCCGGCAGGGGCTCCAGGGCCGGGAAGCCTGCCAGTACGGCGTGCAGGTGTGTCTCGCCGACGGAGTCGTCCCCGACGGTGACCACCACCGCGTCGTACGGATCGGGGCGCCGACCGCCTGGATCCCGCTCGGTGAGCAGCCAGTGCGCCCGGCCGTACGCATCGACCGTGCTGTGTGCGATGTGTCTGTCGTGATACCTGCGCGGCAACCGGGCGAAGGGCGCGAGCCGCGTCTCGGGGCGCCTACTCGGCATGGGCCTTTCTGGATGTCATGCGGTGATCCTCGACGAGGCGATGCGGGGCACGCAAGCTCTTTTCACCGCCCGCGAGAGCGCTCTCACCGCGCTGCCCGGACCGGCGTTATCCTGATCCGCACCCCGCCGACGAGGAGCCCCGACGTGACCGACACAGCGCCGCGCCCCACCCTGGAGGCCGTGGCCGCGCGGGCCGGGGTGTCGCGGGCCACCGCGTCCCGGGTGGTCAACGGCGGGGACGGGGTGCGCGAACCGCTCGTCGAGCGGGTGCGCAGGGCGGTCGAGGAACTCGGATACGTGCCCAACCAGGCCGCCCGGAGTCTGGTCACCCGGCGCCACGACGCCATCGCCGTCGTGGTCGCCGAACCGGAGACCCGGGTCTTCGCCGACCCCTTCTTCGCCCTCCAACTGCGCGGGATCAGCAAGGAGTTGACGGCCCACGACAACCAACTCGTGCTGCTGCTCACCGAAGGACGGGACGACCACGCCCGGGTCGGCCGCTATCTGGCCGGAGGGCACGTCGACGGGGCGCTGGTGTTCTCGCTGCACCTCGACGACCCGCTGCCCGGA
Organism: Streptomyces lincolnensis; assembly: GCF_001685355.1. Classification (GTDB taxonomy): domain Bacteria; phylum Actinomycetota; class Actinomycetes; order Streptomycetales; family Streptomycetaceae; genus Streptomyces; species Streptomyces lincolnensis. Next base: position 8,582,255 of record NZ_CP016438.1, read on the forward strand.
CTGATCCAACGGGCCGGTGTGCCCACCGTGTTCGGCGGGCGGCCCGGGTGGAGCGACGGCCTGCGGGACGTGGTGTACGTCGACAGCGACAACCGCGGCGGTGCCCGCGACGCCGTGCGCCATCTCGTCGGCCTCGGCCGTACCCGGGTCGCGCACATCACCGGCGCCCTGGACCAGACCTCGGCGGTGGACCGGCTGGAGGGCTTCAAGGACGTCATGGGCGACGCCGGCTCCCGGCTGGTGGTGCACGGGGACTTCACGCCGGCCGGGGGCGAGCGGGCGATGCGCGAACTCCTCGACCGGTGCCCGGACGTCGACGCCGTGTTCGCCGCCAACGACCTCACCGCCGCCGGTGCGTTGCGCGTGCTGCGGGAACGGGGCCGACGGGTGCCCGAGGACGTCGCCGTGATCGGCTTCGACGACATGCAGCCCGTCGCCGAACAGACCGACCCGCCCCTGACGACGGTCCGCCAGGACATCGAGGAGATGGGCCGGTTGATGGCCCGCCTGCTGCTGCACGGCGACGACGAACTGCCGCGGGGCACACCCGCCGGGGTCGTCCTGCCGACGACGATGGTCCACCGCGCCTCGGCCTGACCCCCGGCCCACCCCCTCGCGGTCGGCTACGCCTGCGGAGGCGCGCTCTTGATCACCGCGAAGCGGGCGCCGTAGGGGTCCGCCAGCTCGGCGATCCTGCCCACGTCCTCCAGGTCGGTCGCCGGCAGGCGCACCGTGCCGCCCCGCTCCTGGGCCGCGGCCACGACGGCGTCCGTGTCCGGGACCTCGAAGTACGGCAGCCAGGCCCCGGCGGATGCCTTGGTCGGGTCGTCCTCCAGCGGGACGATCCCGCCGAACATGGCGTCCGGCTCGGTGCCCTGCGGGTGGACGGTGGTGTAGCTGCCCCCGGCGAAGGTGAGGGCGGAGGTCTCCCAGCCGAACAGGGCGTTGTAGAACCCGGCGGCGGCGGGCAGGTCCGGGACGTACAGCTCCAGCCAGCACAGCGAGCCCTGCTCCTGCACGACGTCGAGCCCCTTGGTGGCGGCGGGCTGCCAGATGCCGAAATGCACGCCGGCCTGGTCGGCGAGGATCGCCATGCGGCCCCGGTCCAGGACGTCCATGGGCTGCACGAGCACCGAGCCGTGCTTGTGCTCGGCCGTCTTCGCGGTGGCGTCCGCGTCCGGGGCCTGGAAGTAGACGGTCCAGGAGGGCGGGCCCTGGTCCGCGGTGGTCTGCATGCCGCCCGCCACGGTCCTGCCGTCGAGCTGGAACAAGCCGTAGCCGCCGGTCTCGGGGCCGCCCGGCTGGAACTGCCAGCCGAACAGCGCGCCGTAGAAGGAGGCGGCGCCGTCGATGTCGGGGGTCCCGAGATCGACCCAGTTCGGAGCGCCGGTGACATAACGGGTGGTGAGCATGTTGTGCCCTCCTTCGAGGGGTCCCGTTGCCTGCACTGCCGAGTCTCGCACCGCCCACCGACAATCGCGCGGCATTCCGCGCGCCGCCGTGCATTCGAGCGTGTGTACGGGTCATCATCGGTGGGCCGGAGGCCGCGGAGGCCTCGTTGATCGCGCGTTGATGGAATGTTTTTCGCCGCCCGGCACGATCCAGGGCATGCACATCGACACCATCACCCCGGCCGACCTCGCCTGGCAGGCGCAGGCGCTGTGTGCGCAGACCGGGGCGGACTTCTTCTTTCCCGAGCCGGGCAGCTCGGTCCGGGAGGCGAAGCGCATCTGCGGTATGTGCGAGATGCGCCCCGCCTGCCTGGAGTACGCGCTGTCCAACGACGAGCGCTTCGGCGTGTGGGGCGGCCTGTCCGAGAAGGAACGGCTGCATCTCAGACGGACCACGCACTGACCCGCGCACCGACCGCGGTGCGCGACACGACCTCGCGCACCCGGAGACGACGAAGTGGCCGGCCCGCACACGCGGGCCGGCCACTTCGTCGGGAACGGGTCAGCCCGCGGCGCGCGCCGCCATCCGCGCCTTGCGCGCGGCCAGCTTCTCGTCGAACTTGGACGCCTCCGAGTCCAGGGCGCCCATGTACAGACCGAGTTCCTCCTGCGCCTTGAGGCCCTCCGGGCCGAGGCCGTCGATCTCCAGGACCTTCAGGAAGCGCAGAACGGGCTGGATGACGTCGTCGTGGTGGATGCGCATGTTGTAGATCTCGCCGATCGCCATCTGCGCCGCGGCCCGCTCGAAGCCGGGCATGCCGTGGCCGGGCATCCGGAAGTTCACGATCACGTCGCGCACCGCCTGCATCGTCAGGTCGGGCGCGAGGTCGAAGGCCGCCTTGAGCAGGTTCCGGTAGAAGACCATGTGCAGGTTCTCGTCGGTCGCGATGCGGGCCAGCATGCGGTCGCAGACCGGGTCGCCCGACTGGTGGCCGGTGTTGCGGTGCGAGACCCGGGTCGCCAGCTCCTGGAAGGCGACGTAGGCCACCGAGTGCAGCATCGAGTGGCGGTTGTCCGACTCGAAGCCCTCGCTCATGTGGGCCATCCGGAACTGCTCCAGCTGGTCCGGGTCGACCGCGCGGGAGGCGAGCAGGTAGTCCCGCATCACGATGCCGTGGCGGCCCTCCTCGGCGGTCCAGCGGTGCACCCAGGTGCCCCAGGCGCCGTCGCGGCCGAAGAGGGAGGCGATCTCGTGGTGGTAGCTGGGCAGGTTGTCCTCGGTGAGCAGGTTCACGACCAGCGCGATCCGGCCGATCTCGGTGACCTTGGACTGTTCCTTCTGCCACGCCTCGCCGTCCTCGAAGAGGCCGGGGAAGTTGCGGGCGTCGCTGAACGGCACGTACTCGTGCGGCATCCAGTCCTTGGCGACGTTCAGGTGGCGGTTGAGCTCCTGCTCGACGACTTCCTCCAGCGCATACAGCAGCCGGGCGTCGGTCCATGCGGAGGACGGGCTGCCGAGATGAGGGGAAGTGATCGTCACGGGTACTCCAGGGGGACGTGGAACAACAGCGGAAGTCGTCCGGCGCGTGACGTCGAGCGGCGCCGGGGCCTACCTACGGCATCGTAGGCTACGTCTCCGTAGGTTACGAGACCGTAGGTTAAGGACGCGGTAAAGATCCCTGATCAGCAGTGTTCCCCGGGCATGACAAACGGCCCCGGGAACCGCAGGTCCGGGGCCGAAAGGGTGAGACGATCACCCGGTCAGGCGTAGAGCTCCCGCATCCGCACCGAGAGGCACGTCACACATCCTTCGAGCTTCTCGAACTCGCTGATGTCGACCAGGACGGGTTCGTGGCCGAGATCGGCGAGCAGATCCGCCGTCTTCGGCGCGCTCGCCGACATCAGCAGCTCGGGGCCGCCGAGGAGCACCACGTGCGAACCGGCCTCCTCCGGCACCGACAGGAAGCGCGGGAACAGCGAGGGCTTGTCCACCTTCGGGATGTGCCCGAGCACGGTCCCGTCGGGCAGCGCGGTGACCGAGGACTTCAGATGCAGCACCTTGCTCACCGGTACGGCGACGACCCGCGCCCCGAGCGGCTCGAAGGCGGCGCGCAGCTGCTGGACGCCGGCCGCGTTGGTGCGCCCGCCGCGCCCGACGTAGATCGTGTCGTCGATCTTCAGCACGTCGCCGCCGTCCAGCGTGCCCGGCTCCCAGATCCAGTTGACCGAGCACCCCAGCCGGGCCACGGCCTCCTCGACCCCGACGGTCTCGTCCCGCCGGGACTCCGCGCCGGGCCGGGTGATCAGCGCGACGTTCTTGTACATGACGACCGTGTCCTCGACGAACACCGAGTCCGGGCAGTCGTCCTCCGGGGTGACCTCGACGGTCTCCCAGCCGTGCGCCTGCAGGGCCTCGACGTACGCGTCCCACTGTTCGAGGGCGAGGCCGAGGTCGACCTTCTCCCGCTCGATGTGGGTCACCAGACCGTCGGCGAGGCGCGGGCTGGGACGGCGGACGAGGGCCTTCTTGCTGGGCACGAGGAACTCCGGATCGGCGGGACGAGGACCGGTGCCCGCGAGGGGGCACCGGTCAGCCATCATGCAGCGCCGGTGGGCGAGGGCAAAACCCTCGTTGTCAGGCTGTGGCCCTCCTGAGATGCTCCGCGGTGAAGGAGTCCCGGGCCGCGAGAAGCTCCCGAGGGGTCCCCTCGAAGATCACCCGGCCGCCGTCCCGGCCCCCGTCCGGACCCAGGTCGACGACGTGGTCGGCGTGCGCCACCACGTCCAGGTTGTGCTCGACCACCAGGACCGTGTTCCCCGCGTCCACCAGCCGGTCCAGCAACGCGAGCAGCCCGTCGACGTCCGACATGTGCAGCCCCGTCGTCGGCTCGTCCAGCACGTACACGGCGCCCGTCCGGTGCAGCCGGGTCGCCAGTTTGATCCGCTGCCGCTCGCCGCCGGACAGCGTGGACAGCGGCTGCCCCAGGGTCAGGTAGGTGAGGCCGACGTCACGCAGGGCGCGCAGCCGGCGCCGTACGCCGGAGTCCTCGAAGAACTCCAGGGCCTGCTCGGCCGTCATCCCCAGGACGTCGGCGACGGAGTTGCCGCCGACGGTCAGCCGCAGCACCTCGTCCTTGAAGCGCCGCCCCTCGCAGTCGTGGCAGGTCGTCGTCACCGGGTCCATGAACGCGAGGTCGGTGTAGATGATCCCGCGCCCCTCGCGGGTGGCGCACGCGCCGGTGGAGTTGAAGCTGAAGAACCCCGGCCGGGCCCCCGTCTCGCGCGCGAAGATCCTCCGCACCGTGTCCATGATCCCGACGTATGTCGCCGGGGTGGACCGCGCGGAGATCCCGATCGAGGACTGGTCGACGACCACCGCGTCCGGGTGGGCGGCGGTGAACTCCCGCACCAGCGTGCTCTTTCCGGACCCCGCGACACCGGTCACCGCGGTCAGCACCCCGGTCGGGAACTCCACGGTCACCTCCCGCAGGTTGTGCCGGTCGGCGCCCTTGACCCACAGCCCGCCGGTGGGCCGCCGCACCCGCTCCTTGACGGCCGTACGGCGTCCCAGGCACCGCCCGGTCGGCGTGTCCGTCCCGGCCAGTTCGTCCGGCGTCCCCTCGAACACCACCTGTCCGCCCGCGGCACCGGCCCCCGGGCCCATGTCGACGACGTGGTCGGCGAGGGCGATGACATCCGGGTCGTGCTCCACCACCAGCACGGTGTTCCCCTTGTCGCGCAGCCGCAGCAGCAGGTCGCCCAGCCGGCCGACGTCCCGCGGGTGCAGGCCGACGCTGGGCTCGTCGAAGATGTACGTCATCCCGGTCAGGCTGGAGACCAGATGGCGCACGGTCTTCAGCCGCTGCCCCTCGCCCCCGGACAGGGTGGACGTCTCGCGGTCGAGACTGAGATAGCCGAGCCCGATCGCGTCGATCCGTTCGAGAGCGGCCACCGCGGCGGCGGCGATCGGCCCCGCGACCGGGTCGTCGATCTCCTTCAGTACGCCGATCAGGTCGCCGACCTGCATCCGGGCGCAGTCGGCGATGGTCCGGCCGTTGATCCGGGTGGCGAGCGCGGCCGCGCCGAGCCGGGCGCCCCGGCAGTCCGGGCAGGTGCCGTCGGTCAGGAACTCCCGGACCAGATCACGGGTCTTCTGGCTCATGGCGGACAGGTCGCGCTTGAGGTACAGCCGCTCGAACCGGTCGGCGAGCCCCTCGTAGTCGGTGATCCAGGTGCCGCCGGAGCCGTTGACGGCGACCTTGCTGCCGGGGCGGCCGTGCATCAGGAACTCCCGCTCGGCGGCGGTGAACCGGCCGACGGGCCGGTCCGGGTCGAGCTCGTCGCTGTTGGTGTACGTCTGCCCCTGCCAGGTGCCCGCCGCGAACGGCGGGAACCGCACCGCCCCGTCCGCCAGCGACCGCTCCGGGTCCAGGATGCGGTCCCAGTCCGGCCCCACGGTCCGGCCGAGGCCGTCGCAGCGCGGGCACATGCCCGCCGGGTCGTTGAACGAGTACGCCGTCGCCGGCCCGGCGCTCGGGGTGCCGTGCCGGGAGAACAGCACCCGGATCACCGAGTAGACGTCGGTCATCGTGCCGACCGTGGACCGCGAGTGGCCCCCGATCGGCCGCTGGTCGACGACGATCGCGGGGGAGAGGTCCTCCAGCGCGTCGGCGTGCGGCCGCTCGTACTTGGGCAGCCGGTTGCGTACGAACCAGGTGAACGTCTCGTTGAGCTGACGCTGCGACTCCACGGCGATCGTGTCGAAGACGACGGACGACTTCCCCGACCCCGAAACGCCGGTGAACACGGTCAGCCGGCCTTTCGGGATGCGGAGCGTGACGTCCTTGAGGTTGTTCTCACGGGCACCGACGAGCGTGATGAATGCGGGCATGCATTCGACGCTAGGCGGGATACCCGACAGCCTCTGGCGTGATTTCCCTGAGTTCTCCCTCCTCCATGAGCAGCCAGCGGGTGATGCCGATCGACTCCAGGAACGGCAGGTCGTGACTGGCCACGATCAGCGCCCCCTCGTACGACTCCAGGGCCGTGGTCAGCTGCCGCACGCTGGCCATGTCCAGGTTGTTCGTCGGCTCGTCCAGCATCAGCAGCTGCGGAGCCGGTTCCGCCAGCATCAGCGCGGCCAGCGTCGCCCGGAAGCGTTCCCCGCCGGAGAGCGTCGCCGCCTGCTGGTCGGCCCGGGCGCCCCGGAACAGGAAACGGGCCAGCCGCGCCCGGACCCGGTTGTTGGTGGCGCCCGGCGCGAACCGGGCCACGTTCTCGGCCACGCTCAGCTCGCCGTCCAGCACGTCCAGCCGCTGCGGCAGGAACCGCAGGGGCACATGGACCCGTGCCTCGCCGGAGACCGGCTCCAGCTCCCCGGCGATCGTCCGCAGCAGCGTGGTCTTGCCCGCGCCGTTGCGCCCGATCAGCGCGATCCGTTCCGGGCCGCGCAGGTCGAGGCCGCCGGCCACCCGCGCGCCGTACGCCAGTTCCAGATCCAGGAGCATCAGGACCTCCCGGCCCGGCGGTACGGCCGTGTACGGCAGATCGACGCGGATCTCGTCGTCGTCCCGCACGGCCTCCACCGCCTCGTCGAGCCGTTCCTTGGCCTCGGTGAGCTTCTCCTCGTGCATGATCCGGTGCTTGCCCGCCGACACCTCGGCCGAGCGCTTCCTCAGTTTCATCACCGCCCGGGGTTCGCGCTTGGTGTCGTACATCTTCTGCGCGTACCTTCTGCGCCGGGCCAACTTGACGTGGGCGTCGGTCAGTTCGCGCTTCTGCTTCTTCAGGTCGGCCTCGGCGACCCGCACCATCCGCTCGGCCGCCTCCTGCTCGGTGGCCAGCGCCTCCTCGTAGGCCGAGAAGTTGCCGCCGTACCAGGTGACCTCACCCGAGCGCAGGTCGGCGATCTGGTCGACCAGGTCCAGGAGTTCGCGGTCGTGACTGACCACGACCAGGACCCCGGACCAGGACTCCACGGCCGCGTACAGCCGCCGACGCGCGTACAGGTCGAGGTTGTTGGTCGGCTCGTCGAGCAGCAGGATGTCCGGTCGGCGCAGCAGCAGGGCCGCGAGCCGCAGCAGTACCGACTCGCCGCCCGACACCTCACCGATCGTGCGGTCCAACTCGATGTGCCCGAGCCCGAGTTCGCCGAGGGTGGCGAGGGCGCGCTCCTCCACGTCCCAGTCGTCCCCGACCGTCTCGAAGTGCTCATCGGACACGTCACCGGCCTCGATGGCGTGCAGCGCGGCCCGTTTCGCGGCGATGTCGAGCGCCTCGTCGACCCGCAGACCGGTGTCCAGCGTGACGTTCTGCGGGAGGTAGCCGACCGGGCCGGCGACCTTGACGGTGCCGTCGGCCGGGGCGAGTTCGCCGGCGATCAGCTTCAGCAGGGTTGATTTCCCCGAGCCGTTGATGCCGACGAGCCCGGTCCTGCCGGGGCCGAAGGCGACGTCGAGGTCCTCGAAGACAGCGGTGCCGTCGGGCCACGCGTAGGTGAGGGAGGTGCAGGTGATGGACAGGGACATAAGGGCCTCCACGGTTGCTCGGGACGATCAGGGGCACACGTGTGTCGAGACACCGGGGCGGCGGCCTGAGAGGGAGGCCCGGAAAAACCGGGGCATGAGAAAAGCCCTGCTCGTCGGGACGGCTCGAACGCCGAGGTCGCACGCTACGTACACACAGCTGTGGTGTGACGCGGTGTCTCAGGACCTCAGACGAGCAACGTCCTTCTCCAATCGACGGCAACAGGACCGCTGTACACCGTAGGAGCAGCCCTTCGGGGCTGTCAACGGATTAACGTGAGCTCGCACCGCCCGAAGGAGGCCCCGTGCCCAACGGCTCGCTCTCGCTGCCGGCCCGGCTGTACCTGCTGGCCTGGGACATCACGCGGCCGGAGGCCACCGGCGCCGCCCAGCCGCACCACCTCGTCCGGGCCGGCGCCCTCGTCGAACTGGCCCAGCGCGGTCTGCTCACCGACGACGACGGCATCGCCACGCCGGTCGACCTCGACGCCAGTGCCGGTGACGCGGTCCTGGACGGACTGCTGGAGCTGGTCCGGGAGTCCCGGCCGCACGGATGGCGGACCTGGGTGACGCTGCGGGCGCGGGTCACCCTGGAGGCCGTACGGGAGCAGCTGACCGCGGACGGCTATCTGCGGGCCGAGAAGCACCGGGTGCTGGGGATCTTCCCGACGGTGGAGTACGTCCTCGACCGGGAGTCCGCCGTCGAGGCCCTCCGTGAGGAGACCCGGCAGGTGCTCCAGGGGGCGCTGCCGGTCGGGGAGGTCTCCGAGCGGGACGCCGCCGTCGCCGCGCTCGCGGGCACCGTCCACCTGTGCACCCTGGCGCCCGGCACGGACCGTGCCTCCGGGTACGGGCAGCGGTTGGACGCGCCGGCGGCACTGACGGACCGGGCCGGGGCGGCCACTGACGCGCTCGGGAAGGTCGTCCGGGAGGTGCGGGCGGCGCTGGCCGCGGCGCAGGCGTCGGAACCGGCTCCGGCGGGCGGCTGACTGTCCCCGGGGCCGTCAGCCCGGGGTGAAGACGCCCGTCGACGGTGGCGACGGTGGTTGAACGTGAACGTCAGGGCCGGTTCCGGCGCACCGCCGCGCCGCGCACCCTGGTCCGCCGTGCCGCGCGGGAGCTGCGGGGCACGGGAGAACCGCTGGGCGCGGGGGGCCGGGCGAGCCGCCGGCAGGGGTTCAGCAGGCGTCCCGCATCAGCTCGGCGAGATCGTGGTCCAGGTCGAGCTGGAGGTGCTCCAGACCGACGGGGACCAGCTCACCGGTCGCGTCGAGGAACTGCTGGAGCTCGCCCGTGCGCACGTGCACGACGGCCGTCCCCTCCGGGGCGTGGAACTCCAGGACGGTGCGCTCGTAGCCGTAGGGCCGCACCCGTACGTCGCCGTGACCCTCCGGGCTCTCCAGGCCGGCCGCGAGGAGCTCGCGGCTGAAGGTCCAGCAGACTTCGACACCCTCCAGCGTGGCCGGGGCGGGGAAGGTCATGCGGACGGCGAACGGGTCGCTTCGGTCGTAGTGCAGCGTGGCGGGGATGCTCGGCATCCGCGGCGCGGCGGCGACGAGACGGGCCTCGACTGGCTGCTCGATGACGATGGACAACGCCTTGCTCCCTTGTGACGGCGGGATGGACTTCCGGGCACGAGGCCAGGCACTGGAAGAGACGCCGGAACGAGTCAATCCGTGCACCCGCAAATCGAGTGACCTCTGTCACCGTCTTCATTCACGGAAGTGGCCCAGCTCTCCTTCTGGGATGTGAAAGACGGGTGGGGCGACGGCCGTACGGCGACCGCGGTACGGCGACGGGGTCCTCTGGACGGCACCCGGGCCGTGGGCTAGCTTCGCCCGCCATGAGGCGCTTGGGGAACACGCGAGGCACGAGACGTACGAGACGCACCACCCGGACGGTCGCCGCCGCGGCGGCCTGCGCGGCGGCACTGGCCGCCCTGACCGCCGTACCGGCACAGGCGCAGACGCCGCCGGACCGGTCCCCGCACTGGGAGCTGAAGGACACCGCCAGCCCCGACGTCCGGTTCCGCGGACTCGCGGCCGTCGACCGCAGGACCGCGTGGGTCTCTGGCACCGGGGGCACCGTGCTGCGCACCACGGACGGCGGGGCGAGCTGGCGGAACGTCTCGCCTCCCGGCGCGGCCGAGCTCCAGTTCCGGGACATCGAGGCGTTCGACGCGCGCCGGGCCGTGGTCCTGGCCATCGGCGAGGGCGAGGCGTCCCGCGTCTACCGCACCGACGACGGAGGACAGACCTGGACCGAGTCCTTCCGCAACACCGACGCCAAGGCCTTCTACGACTGCCTCACCTTCTTCGACCGCCGCCACGGCCTCGCGATGAGCGACCCTGTCGACGGAAAGTTCCGCATCCTGTCCACCGGTGACGGCGGACGCACCTGGAAGGTCCTGCCGAACACCGGCATGCCCGCCGCGCTGGAGGGAGAGGCGGGCTTCGCGGCGAGCGGCCAGTGCCTGGTCTCCTCGGGACCCAGGGACGTCTGGCTGGCCACCGGCGGCGCCGCACGCGCGCGTGTGCTGCACTCCGCCGACCGCGGACTGACCTGGACGGCCTCCGACACCCCGGTCCCGGCGGGCGATCCGGCCCGCGGCGTCTTCGCCCTCGCCTTCCGCGACCGCGCCCACGGCCTCGCGGTCGGCGGCGACTACCGCCCGGACCGGCCCTCACCGCAGGCGGCCGCGCGCACCGGCGACGGGGGCGCCGGCTGGCGATCCGCCACGAGGCCCGTGCCCGCCTACCGCTCCGGCGTCGCCTGGCTCCCGCACAGCCGCACCACGGCCCTCGCGGTCGGCCCGACCGGCACGGACCTGACCACGGACGCCGGCCGCTCCTGGCGGACCGTGGACCAGGGTTCTTACGACACCGTGGACTGCACCCCCGACCTGGGCTGCTGGGCGGCGGGCGAACAGGGGCGGGTGGCACGCCTGGAGCGGTGACACACCGGAATGCGGGTACCCGGTCGCCGTCTGCGAAAGGAGAGTGAGCGACCATGCCCGCAGGTTCGAGCTCCAAGCGGGAGCGCCAGTACGAGCACATCAAGGAGAGCGCCCAGGACCGGGGCGAGAGCACCGGGCGCGCCAAGGAGATCGCGGCGCGCACGGTCAACAAGGAGCGCGCCCGGTCCGGCGAGTCCAAGTCCGCCAGCCGCACCTCGACGCAGGACATGTCGTCCGGCAAGCGGGGCGGCCAGCGCTCCGGCAAGGGCTCTCAGGGCCCGACGTACGACCAGCTCTACGAAGAGGCCAAGCGCCGGGGCGTGAAGGGCCGTTCGGACATGAACAAGAGCCAGCTCCAGCGCGCCCTGGGCGGCAAGAGCTGACGAGGGGGGTGGCGGCCCCGTCCGAGCAGCGCGGGCCGGCCGGCTCCCGTAGGAACATGATCGCGAGCGCCTGCCCGCGGGTCGTACGCTCGTCCCCATCATGACGACCGTACGCATTCCCGCGGGCTGGCCCGCGACCGAGGAGCGGGCCCGCGCCGTGCAGGACGAACTGCGCGGCCGGGTGGTGCTCGACGAGCCGGGACCGCCGCCGGGGACGGGCCGGGTGACGGGTGTCGACGTGGCCTACGACGACGAACGGGACCTGGTCGCCGCCGCGGCCGTCGTGCTGGACGCGGCGAGCCTCACCGTCGTCGCCGAGGCCACGGCCGTCGGCCGGATCTCCTTCCCGTACGTCCCCGGCCTGCTCGCCTTCCGGGAGATCCCCACGGTCCTCGCGGCCCTTGAAGCCCTGCCCGGCCCGCCCGGCCTGGTCGTGTGCGACGGCTACGGCCTCGCCCACCCGCGCCGCTTCGGCCTCGCCAGTCACCTCGGCGTCCTCACCGGCCTGCCCACGATCGGCGTCGCCAAGAACCCCTTCACCTTCGCTCACGAGGACCCGGACGCGCCGCGCGGCAGCACCTCCCCGCTGCTCGCCGGCACCGAGGAGGTCGGCCGCGCCCTGCGCACCCGGGACGGCGTCAAGCCCGTCTTCGTCTCGGTCGGCCACCGCGTGAGCCTCGACAACGCCTGCGCCCACACCCTGGCGCTCAGCCCCGACTACCGGCTCCCGGAGACGACCCGCAGGGCGGACGCGCTGTGCCGGCGGGCACTGCGGGAGGCGGCACAGGTGTCACGATCCCCGGCCGACTGAGTACGTCGTCTGAGTATCTGTACGGATGTGGCGGCCGTGGCCCGATCGGCAGGCTGTGCCCATGACTTCGCACCGTGCCCCCAGGCCCCTCGCCGACCCGAACCGCCCTGTCGAGCGTGCCGTGAACGCGGGACTGATCCTCGCCACCCTGGCGGGGCTCGGCTGGATCGTGGGAATGATCTACACGCTCGTGCAGTGGCCGCTGTAGCACCGGGTCACGCGGGGGACCGGGTCACCGCTCCGACGCCACCCGGAAGGTGATCCCCGCCCGGCGCAGCCGTTCGGTCAGCGCGTCGCCCATCGCGGCGGCCGTCGTGACCTGTCCGGCGGTCGGCGGGAGGTCGTCGAGGGCGAGGGACAGCGCCGACTCGGCGAACATCTTCGCCGTCTCGTCGTAGCCGGGATCGCCGCCCGCCACCTCGGTGCACACGCGCCGCCCGCCGCCCTCGCCGACGAAACGCACCCGGAACCAGCTCTTCGCCCGCTTCTCGGGCCCCGGCCCCTCGCCCGGCCGCAGCCGGCCGGACAACCAGCGCCGGGCGGGCGGCACCTGGGCGGCGGCGACGAGCGCGCCGACGGCCGCGACCGAGCCCACGGCGACCGGCAGATGCCGTACGGCCGCGTAGTGGCGGTAGCGGAAGTCCGGGCCGTAGCGCTCCAGGGCCCGCGCGGACCGGCGCACGATCTGCGCGTCGATCGTCGGCAGGGGTAGCGCCCAGGCGCCGACCTCCGGGGCGAAGCGCGGCGCTCCGGTCGGAGCGGTGGCCCGGCGCCCCACCAGACGCGGTTCGTGGTGCCCGCGGTCCCGCGCGGCGGCCAGCATCTGCCGCCCGCGCGCGAACTGGCCGAGCGCCGAGGCGAACGTACCGCCGGAGAACGTCGCGTCGGCCGTCACGAACCCGTCGATCCTGAGCGGCACACCCTCCGGAAGCTGCCGGACGGTGAAGTACGCCCCGAGGTCGTGCGGCACCGAGTCGAAGCCGCACGCGTGCACCAGCCGGGCGCCCGTCTCCCGCGCGCGGGTGTCATGGCGGACGTAGGTCAGGTCCACGAACTCCGGCTCGCCCGTGAGGTCGAGATAGTCCGCGCCGGTGTCCGCGCAGGCGGCGACCAGGTCGTCCCCGTAGGCCACATAGGGCCCCACGGTCGTGGCCACCACGCGCGCGTGCTCGGCGAGCGCGCGCAGCGAGGCCGGGTCGGATACGTCGGCCCTCAGCACGCCGATCTCCGCGCCGCCGGGCAGCCGCTCCCGCAGCCGCTCCAGCTTCTCCTCGCTGCGGCCGGCGATCGCCCAGCGCAGTCCCTCGGGCGCGTGGGCGGCGAGGTACTCAGCGGTGAGTGTCCCGACGAAGCCGGTGGCCCCGAAGAGCACGATGTCGTAGGGACGGTCCGTCCTGCTCGGCCTGTTCATGACACCTCTGCATCTCGTCGCACGCGCCGTTGTCGGTGGCCGAGGCTAGCGTGAGGGGGTGCGGAGCCCGACGACGACCCCGGAGGTGACGTGGTGGCCGTACCGAGGAACGCCCTGCGGAAATGGGAGAAGGTGCGCGAGTTCGCCCTGGGGATGCCGGGCGCCACGGAGGAGTTCCCCTGGGGCGAGACGGTCGCCAAGGTCAACAGGAAGGTGTTCGTCTTCCTCGGGGTCGACGACGGCAGCTACCCGCTGGGTGTGACGGTGAAGCTCAAGGACGAGGCCGCGCACGCCCACGCGCTCACCTGCCCCGGCGCCGAACCCGCCGGGTACGGCCTGGGGAAGTCCGGCTGGGTGAGCATCCCGCTGGAGCAGAAGGGCGCCCCCGCCGCCGAGTTGCTGTGCGACTGGGTGGAGGAGAGCTACCGCGCCATCGCCACGAAGCGGTTCGTGGCCGAGCTCGACGCGCGCTGATCCGGCCGACACCGGGGACAATGGGCTAAGCGTTTGCTTTCCCGGGGCTTGTGCCCGGTGGAACACGTTCTTAGCATCATCGGTGTTACAGCACTTGTGTCACGACCGTGGGGGCTGGATGGCAACGACGCCGGGACAGGGCCCGCTCAGCGGTGTGCGCGTGGTCGAGCTGGCCGGCATCGGGCCCGGCCCGTTCGCCGCGATGCTCCTCGCCGACCTGGGCGCCGACGTGGTCCGGGTGGACCGGCCCGGCGGACCCGGACTGGCCATCGACCCGCGCTTCGACGTCACCAACCGCAACAAACGCTCGGTGCTCGTCGACCTGAAGGCGCCCGAGGGACCGGCCCGCGTCCTCGACCTCGCCGCCCGTGCCGACATCCTGGTCGAGGGCTACCGCCCCGGTGTCGCCGAGCGCCTCGGTGTCGGCCCCGAGGCCTGCCACGCCCGCAACCCGGGGCTGGTCTACGGCCGGATGACCGGCTGGGGCCAGCAGGGCCCGCTCGCCGAGCGCGCCGGCCACGACATCGCCTACATCGCCCTCACCGGCACCCTCGGCATGGTCGGCGAACCGGACCGGCCTCCCGCCGCCCCGGCCAACCTGCTCGGCGACTTCGCGGGCGGCTCCCTCTACCTGGTCGTCGGCGTCCTCGCCGCCCTCCACCACGCGCGCGCGACCGGCACCGGCCAGGTCGTCGACGCCGCCATCGTCGACGGCACCGCCCACCTCTCCGCGATGCTCCACGGCATGATGGCCGCCGGCGGCTGGCAGGACCGGCGCGCCGCCAACCTCCTCGACGGCGGCTGCCCCTACTACGGGACCTACGAGACCGCGGACGGCCGGTACATGGCGGTCGGCGCCCTGGAACCGCGGTTCTACGACGAGTTCGTCACCCTGCTCGGCCTGACGGGCTTCGCGGACGCCCGCAAGGACTGGACCCGCTGGGGCGAGCTGCGCGAAGCCGTCGCCGCCCGCTTCAGGTCCCGTACGAGGCAGGAGTGGACAGCCGTCTTCGAGGGCACCGACGCCTGCGTGGCCCCCGTCCTGTCGCTGCGGGAGGCCCCGCACCACCCGCACCTCGCCGCGCGCGGCACCTTCACCGACCACGGCGGCATCACCCAGCCCGCCCCCGCGCCCCGCTTCTCCGCCACGCCCACCACGGTGAGCGGCGGCCCCGCCCTGCCCGGCGCCGACACCGCCGAGGTGGCCCGCGAGTGGGACGTACCCGACCTGACGAAGGGCCCCGAATGAAGCGGCAGATCTTCGCCCCCGAGCACGACGCGTTCCGGGAGACCGTGCGCGGCTTCCTGGCCAGGGAGGTGCTGCCGTACTACGAGCAGTGGGAGAAGGACGGCATCGTCTCCCGCGAGGCCTGGCGGGCGGCGGGCAAGCAGGGCCTCCTCGGGCTCGCCGTGCCCGAGGAGTACGGCGGGGGCGGCACCCGCGACTTCCGCTTCAGCGCCGTCCTCGCCGAGGAGTTCACCCGCGCCGGTGCCCCCGGACTCGCCCTCGGCCTGCACAACGACATCATCGGCCCCTATCTGACCGGCCTCGCCACCGACGAGCAGAAGCGCCGCTGGCTGCCGGGCTTCTGCGACGGCTCGCTGATCACGGCCATCGCCATGACCGAACCCGGCGCGGGCTCCGACCTCCAGGGCATCCGGACCCACGCCGAGGACCGGGGCGACCACTGGCTGCTGAACGGCTCCAAGACGTTCATCTCCAACGGGATCCTCGCCGACCTGGTGATCGTGGTCGCCCGGACGACCCCCGAGGGCGGTGCGCACGGTCTGTCCCTGTTCGTCGTCGAGCGTGGCACGGAGGGCTTCGAACGCGGCCGCAACCTCGACAAGATCGGCCAGAAGGCGCAGGACACGGCCGAGCTGTTCTTCCACGACGTCCGCGTCCCCAGGGAGAACCTGCTCGGCGAGTTCAACGGCGCCTTCGTCCACCTGATGACGAACCTCGCCCAGGAGCGCCTGAGCATCGCCGTCTCCGCGATCGCCGCCGCCGAACACCTGCTGGAGATCACCACGCGGTACGTCAAGGAGCGCGAGGCCTTCGGGCGGCCGCTGGCCACCAAGCAGCACATCCGCTTCGAGGTGGCCGAGATGGCCACCGAGTGCGCCATCACCCGCACCTTCCTCGACCGCTGCATAGCGGACCACTCCGACGGCACGCTCGACGCCGTGCACGCCTCCATGGCCAAGTGGTGGGCGACCGAGCTCCAGAAGCGGGTCGCCGACCGCTGCCTCCAACTGCACGGCGGCTACGGCTACATGACGGAGTACCCCGTCGCCCGGGCCTTCACCGATGGCCGTATCCAGACCATCTACGGCGGGACCACCGAGATCATGAAGGAGATCATCGGCCGTTCCCTGCTGGGCTGACCCTCACCCCGAAAGGCTTACCTGTGAGCACCGAAGCGTATGTGTACGACGCGATCCGCACCCCGCGCGGCCGCGGCAAGGCGAACGGCGCCCTGCACGGCACCAAGCCCATCGACCTGGTCGTAGGACTCATCCACGAGATCCGCGACCGCTTCCCGGGCCTGGACCCGGCGGCCGTCGACGACATCGTGCTCGGTGTCGTCGGCCCGGTCGGCGACCAGGGTTCCGACATCGCCCGGATCGCCGCCGTCGCCGCGGGACTGCCGGACACGGTCGCCGGCGTGCAGGAGAACCGCTTCTGTGCCTCGGGCCTGGAGGCGGTCAACATGGCCGCCGCCAAGGTGCGTTCGGGCTGGGAGGACCTCGTCCTCGCGGGCGGCGTCGAATCGATGTCCCGGGTACCGATGGCCTCGGACGGCGGCGCCTGGTTCAACGACCCGATGACCAACCTGAACGTCAACTTCGTGCCCCAGGGCATCGGCGCCGACCTCATCGCCACGATCGAGGGATTCTCCCGGCGGGACGTCGACGAGTACGCGGCGCTGAGCCAGGAACGGGCCGCCACCGCCTGGAAGGAGGGCCGCTTCGAGCGGTCCGTCGTCCCGGTCAAGGACCGCGCGGGGCTGGTCGTCCTCGACCACGACGAGCACATGCGCCCGGGCACGACCGCCGACTCCCTCGCCAAACTGAAGCCGTCCTTCGCGGACATCGGCGACCTGGGCGGCTTCGACGCCGTGGCGCTCCAGACGTACCACTGGGTCGAGAAGATCGACCACGTCCACCACGCGGGCAACTCCTCCGGCATCGTGGACGGCGCCTCGCTGGTCGCCATCGGCTCGAAGGAGATCGGCGAGCGCTACGGCCTCACCCCCCGCGCGCGGATCGTCTCCGCCGCCGTCTCCGGCTCCGAGCCCACCATCATGCTCACCGGACCCGCGCCCGCCACCCGCAAGGCGCTCGCCAAGGCCGGACTGACCATCGACGACATCGACCTGGTCGAGATCAACGAGGCGTTCGCGGCGGTCGTCCTGCGCTTCGTCAAGGACATGGGCCTGTCCCTGGACAAGGTCAACGTCAACGGCGGCGCCATCGCGCTCGGCCACCCGCTCGGCGCGACCGGCGCCATGATCCTCGGCTCGCTCGTCGACGAACTGGAGCGCCAGGACAAGCGGTACGGCCTCGCGACGCTCTGCGTGGGCGGCGGCATGGGCATCGCCACGATCGTCGAGCGCGTCTGAACCCCCGCGGCTTTCACGAGACTTCTACGGAGACCCCCGTCATGACACAGAGCACCACCATCCGCTGGGAACAGGACCGCTCCGGCGTCGTCACCCTCGTCCTCGACGACCCCGACCAGTCCGCGAACACCATGAACCAGGCGTTCCGCGACTCCCTCGCGGTGATCACCGACCGTCTGGAGGCCGAGCGGGACACCATCCGCGGTGTCATCATCACCTCCGCCAAGAAGACCTTCTTCGCCGGCGGCGACCTGCGCGACCTGATCCGCGTCACGCCCGACACCGCCCAGGACCTCTTCGACGGCGGCCTCGCCATCAAGCGGAACCTGCGCCGCATCGAGACCCTCGGCAAGCCGGTCGTCGCGGCGCTCAACGGCGCGGCTCTCGGCGGCGGTTACGAGATCGCCCTGGCCTGCCACCACCGGATCGCCCTCGACGCGCCCGGCTCGAAGATCGGCTGCCCCGAGGTCACGCTCGGCCTGCTCCCCGGAGGCGGCGGTGTCGTCCGCACCGTCCGGCTGCTCGGCATCGCCGACGCGCTGCTGAAGGTGCTGCTCCAGGGCACCCAGTACAGCCCGCAGCGCGCCCTCGAGAACGGCCTCGTCCACGACGTGGCCGCCACTCAGGAGGAACTGCTCGCCAAGGCCCGCGCCTTCATCGAGGCCAACCCCGAGTCCCAGCAGCCCTGGGACAAGCCCGGCTACCGCATCCCCGGGGGTACGCCCGCCCACCCCAAGTTCGCCGCGAACCTGCCCGCCTTCCCCGCCACCCTGCGCAAGCAGACCAACGGCGCCCCCTACCCGGCCCCGCGCAGCATCCTCGCGGCGGCGGTGGAGGGCGCCCAGGTCGACTTCGAGACCGCGCAGGTCATCGAGGCGCGCTATTTCGTGGAACTGGCGGCCGGCCAGACCTCCAAGAACATGATCCAGGCGTTCTTCTTCGACCTCCAGGCCGTCAACTCCGGAGCCAACCGCCCCAAGGGCATCGAGCCCCGCCCGGTCCGCAGGGTCGCCGTCCTCGGCGCCGGGATGATGGGCGCCGGCATCGCCTACTCATGCGCCCGCGCGGGCATCGACGTCGTACTGAAGGACGTCTCCCTGGAAGCGGCCGTCAAGGGACGCGGCTACTCCGAGAAGCTCTGCGCCAAGGCGGTCTCCCGGGGCCGTACCACCCAGGAGAAGGCGGACGCCCTGCTCGCCCGCATCACACCGACGGCGGACCCCGCCGATCTCGCCGGCTGCGACGCGGTCATCGAGGCCGTCTTCGAGGACACCGCGCTCAAGCACAAGGTCTTCCAGGAGATCCAGCACGTCGTCGCCCCGGACGCCCTGCTGTGCTCCAACACCTCCACGCTCCCGATCACCGCGCTCGCCGAAGGAGTGGAACGCCAGGGCGACTTCGTCGGCCTGCACTTCTTCTCGCCGGTCGACAAGATGCCGCTGGTGGAGATCATCAAGGGGGAGCGCACCGGCGACGAGGCCCTCGCCCGGGCCTTCGACCTGGTGCGCCAGATCAGGAAGACCCCGATCGTGGTGAACGACTCCCGGGGCTTCTTCACCTCCCGTGTCATCGGCCACTTCCTCAACGAGGGCGTCGCGATGGTCGGCGAGGGCGTCGAGCCGGCCTCCGTCGAACAGGCCGCCGCCCAGGCGGGTTACCCCGCCAAGGTCCTCTCCCTGATGGACGAACTGACCCTCACCCTCCCGCGCAAGATCCGCCGCGAGACCAGGCGGGCCGTCGAGGAGGCGGGCGGCACCTGGACCGCCCACCCCGCCGAGACCGTCATCGACCGCATGGTCGACGAGTTCGACCGCCCCGGCCGCAGCGGCGGCGCCGGCTTCTACGACTACGACGAGTCCGGCCGCCGCACCACCCTCTGGCCCGGCCTGCGCGACCACTTCACCCGCCCCGGCACCGAGATCCCCTTCCGCGACATGCAGGAACGCATGCTCTTCGCCGAAGCCCTCGACACCGTCAAGCTCCTGGAAGAAGGCGTCCTCACCTCCGTCGCCGACGCCAACATCGGCTCCATCTTCGGCATCGGCTTCCCCGGCTGGACCGGCGGCGTCCTCCAGTACATCAACGGCTACGACGGCGGCCTCCCCGGCTTCGTAACCCGCGCCCACGAACTGGCCACCCTCTACGGCGACCGCTTCACCCCGCCCGCACTGCTGGTGGAGAAGGCGGAAAAGGGGGAGACCTTCAAGGACGCGTGACGCCGACTCCTCAAACGCCGGCCCAGGTCATTTCAGCCCGTCCGGCGTTTGAGGCCGGTGTTCTTGCCGTCCCGATCCCCCACCCACCCGTCCTTTTCAGCCCGTCCGGCGTCTGAGGCCGGGGCTCTCGCCATCCCGATCCCCCACCCACCCCGACCACTTTCAGCCCGTCCGGCGTTTGAGGACGAGGCCCCTTAAGGGCCGATACGGGGGTCCCAGGGGGCGGAGCCCCCTGGGAGCGGGGTCGAAGGGGCGGCAGCCCCTGGAGGATGGGACGGGTAGGGGCGGCGGGGGCGAGAAAAACGCCGTAGCCCACCCACCCCGCCACAGACGCCCGTACCGTAACGCCATGGGACACCGCCCCGCAGCCGCCGTCCTGGACATCCTCCGCGACGAGGGAGTGGACAAGGTCTTCGGCAACCCCGGCACCACAGAACTCCCCTTCCTGGCAGCCCTCGCGGACGCCCACAACACCCCGGAGTACATCCTCGGCATCCACGAGGGCTCCGTCGTAGCCATGGCCGACGGCTACGCCCGCGCCACCCACCGCCCCGCATTCGTCAGCCTCCACATCGCCGCCGGCCTCGCCAACGGCCTCATCGGCCTGCTCAACGCCCGCCGCTCCCGCACCCCCCTCGTCGTGACGGCCGGCCAGCAGGACCGCCGCCACCTCCAGCAGGACCCCATGCTCTCCGGCGACCTCATCGGCCTCGCGACCCCGGCGGTGAAGGCGGCGTACGACATCCAGCACGCCCGCGACCTCCCGCTCGCCCTGCGCCGCGCCTTCGCCCTGGCCGTACGCCCGCCCGCGGGCCCGGTGTTCCTCTCCGTCCCCATGGACCTGCTCGACGAGGACACCGAGGTCGAGGTCCCGGCGCGCACCCCACCGCCCCCGCAGGGCCCGGCAGCCGGCATCGAACGGGCGGCGGTACTCCTCGGCGCCGCCACCCGCCCCGCGATCGTCGCCGGCGACGGCGTGGGCCGCGAGGACGCGCTCGGCGCGCTCGTCCGCACCGCGGAGGCGTGCGGCGCGACCGTCCACCACCAGCCGATGAGCGACTGCCTGAACTTCCCGACCACGCACCCCTTGTACGCCGGGATGCTGCCGCCCCGCCACGACGCCATCAGGGAAGCGCTCACCGCGTACGACACCGTCCTGATCGTCGGCGCGCACGCCTTCACCCCGCACCACTACACCCCCGGCCCCGCCCTGCCGCCGGGCCTCACCGTCGTCCAACTCGACTCGGACCCGGACGAGATCGGCCGCAACTTCCCCGCCACCGCCGGACTCGTCGGCGCGCTCGCCCCCTCGCTGCACCGCCTCGCCGACCTGCTGGGCGACCAGGTCCCCGCCCACACCGCCAGGAGCCGCACGCTCCGGACCGGGCAACGGCACACCGCCGAACGCGACCGCGCCGAGTCCGCGGCCCGGGCCGCCTACTCCCCGGCCCCGCTCGCCCCCTGGGCCGCCGCCCACGCGGTGGCCCGCGGCCTGCCGCCGGACGCCGTGGTCGTGGAGGAGGCCATCACCATGGGGCTGCTGCTGCGCCGCCTGGTACGTCTCGACGCCCCCGGCAGCTACACCCACACCGTCGGCGGGGGCCTCGGCTGGGGGATCGGCGCCGCCGTCGGCCGCGCCCTCGCCGAGCCCGGACGGCCCGTGGTGGCCGTACTCGGCGACGGCTGCACGCTGTTCGGCCTCCAGGGTCTGTGGAGTGCCGCCCGGCAGTCCGCCCCCGTGCTGTTCGTGGTGATGAACAACGGCGTCTACCGCACCCTCCAGGACACCTACGCGGCCAGGGGCGGCGAGGGCGTCTGCCCCGGGACCGACCTCGGCCCCCTGGACTTCACCCAGGCGGCCCGCTTCTTCGGCGTCGACGCGGTGCGGGCGGAGAGCGCGGACCAGCTACGGGAACTGGTCGCCGGGGCGGGCGAGTTGACCGGTCCGCTCCTGATCGACGTACCGATCCGCTCCTAGCGGACGCATCACCCCAGGGCGTTCCGACGCAGGGCGTTCCGGCGCCTGGAAACGCCCCCTTGCCCGCCGGCTGACGGGTCATCACACTCGGCCCATGGAGACGCGTACCGCCCTGGTGACCGGAGCGGCACAGGGCCTCGGACGGCAGTTCGCGATCGCGCTCGCCGCGCGCGGCTACCGGGTCGCCGGCCTCGACCTCGTCCCGCAGCCGGAGACCGCCGCAAGGATCCTGGACTACGTCGAACTCGTCGGCGACGTCGGCGACGAGACGCAGATAGGGGAGGGGCTGGAACGCGTCATCGACCGGTTCGGCACCCTGCACGTCGTCGTGAACAACGCGGGCGTCCACCCCGCGAAACCCTTCGAGGAGACGACCGTCGAGGACTGGCGCCGGGTCATGCGCGTCAACCTGGACGCGCCCTTCCTCGTGACGCGGGCCGCGCTGCCGTACCTCAAGGCCGCCGGCTGGGGCCGGGTCGTCAACATCGTCTCGACGGCCGTGTTCACCGCTCCGCCCACGATGGTCCCCTATGTCGCCTCGAAGACGGGACTGATCGGCTTCACCCGCGCCCTGGCCACGGCCCTCGGCCCCTACGGCATCACCGTCAACGCGATCGCACCCGGCCCGGTGCGCACCGCGACCGCCGAGCACCTCCGCGCCCGCCAGGCCGTGGCACGGACCCTGGAGCCGACCCTGGAGCCGTCCGACCTGGTCTCGACCCTGCTGTACGTGGTCGACGAGGGCAGCGGATTCCTCACGGGACAGACGCTCACCGTGTCAGGCGGATCCGCCTGCCTGTGACGACCACTCCCGCAGTTCTTCCTTGAGGGACCGCTGAAAGGTCGTCAACAGGGCCTGCACGACGAGGGGTTCCATGTCGGCGGAGAGCGACTTCACGTCCCGCGCGTCCCGTTCGGACACCTCGCCGCGGAAGAGCCGCGCCAACTCGTGGGCGGCGGCCCGCGAGTGCTCGATGAGGACCTTGCGCGAGGCGAGGATCGCCTCCTGCGACAGCGGTACGTCGAGCAGCCGGACGCCGAGCCGGAGCAGCCCGAGATCCACGCGGAAGACCGCCTCCTCCCGCCGGACGACGTCCATCGCGGCGAGCCGCTCCACGTCGTCGTCGCTCAGCGCCCGCCCCGCCCGCCGCTGGAGCTCCTCGCGCGTCACCGTCTCCATCACGTCCGGCGCCCAGGAGGCGACCACGGCCCGATGGATGGCGAGGTCGTGGGGGCTGAGATCCGCCGGCAGCTGCTGGAGGTAGCGCTCGATGGCCGCCAGCGTCATGCCCTGCTGCTGAAGCTCCTCGATCAGGGCCAGCCGGGCCAGGTGCTCCCCGCCGTAGTGCCCCACGCGGCGCGGGCCGATCACCGGTGGTGGCAGCAGGCCCTTGGTGCCGTAGAAGCGGACCGTGCGGACCGTGACACCGGCCCGCGCGGCCAGCTCGTCGATCGTGAGGGTCGGACCCCCGGCCTCGGAGGCGTCGGTGGCTTCGGTCGTCATGTGCAGCAGTATCGCTGTCTCACCAATGGTGTGAAACCTCTCGCGCACCGCTGCCGATCACGGGGCCGCTCCCTTGCGATGGCCCGGCTCTGTGACCTCCGCCACCGCATACGCGGTTTTCCCCGGGGAAGGCGAGCCCCTGGCCTGTGCCTTCCACCGAGGGCACGGGCCCTGTCACGTCCGGACACCCGAGACACCCGAGCGAGACCCGCTGGGACGCACCAGAGAGTGGAACCACCGTGAGCAAGGACGCCGTCGGATCGGCACAGACCGCCGCACGCACCGCAACGGCCCAGGTGCCCGCGGACGCGGGCGACGCCGGCTACAGCAAGGACCTCAAGGCCCGCCACGTCAACATGATCGCCATCGGCGGCGCCATCGGCACCGGCCTCTTCCTGGGCGCCGGAGGACGCCTGGACACCGCGGGACCGGCGCTCGCGCTCGCCTACCTCGTCTGCGGTGTCTTCGCCTTCTTCGTGGTCCGCGCCCTCGGCGAGCTGGTCCTGTACCGCCCGTCCTCCGGCTCCTTCGTGTCCTACGCCCGTGAGTTCCTGGGCGAGAAGGGTGCCTACGTCGCCGGCTGGATGTACTTCCTGAACTGGTCCACGACCGGCATCGCCGACATCACCGCGATCGCGCTCTACACCCACTACTGGAGCCTGTTCACCGACATCCCCCAGTGGACGCTGGCCCTGATCGCGCTGGCCGTCGTCCTGGCCGTGAACCTGATCTCGGTCAAGATCTTCGGCGAGATGGAGTTCTGGTTCGCGATCATCAAGGTCGCCACCCTCGTCGGCTTCATGCTGATCGGCATCTTCCTCCTCGCGACCCGGCACGAGGTGGACGGCCGGACCCCGGGCCTGAGCGTGATCACCGACAACGGCGGGACCTTCCCGCACGGCCTGATGCCGGTCGTCATCGTCATGCAGGGCGTGATCTTCGCGTACGCCGCCCTGGAGCTGGTCGGTGTCGCCGCGGGGGAGACGGCCGAACCCGAGAAGGTCGTCCCGCGCGCGGTGAACTCGATCATGTGGCGCGTCGGCCTCTTCTACGTCGGCTCGGTCGTCCTCCTCGCCCTCCTGCTCCCCGGCTCGGTCTACTCGGCCGGCGAGAGCCCCTTCGTCACCGTCCTGTCGAGGATCGGCGTCCCGGCGGCGGGCGACGTGATGAACCTGGTGGTGCTCACGGCCGCGATGTCCTCGTTGAACTCGGGCCTGTACTCCACGGGCCGCATCCTCCGCTCCATGGCGATGGCCGGCTCCGCCCCGAGGTTCACGGCCCGCATGAACCGCAGCCAGGTCCCCTACGGCGGCATCCTGCTCACCTGCGCGGTGTGCGTCCTCGGCGTCGGCCTGAACTACCTCATGCCCAGCCAGGCCTTCGAGATCGTCCTGAACGTGGCCTCCCTCGGCGTCATCTCCACCTGGGTGATCATCATGATCTGCCACCTCGTCTTCGTCCGCCGCGCCAAGGCGGGCCTGCTCACCCGCCCTTCCTTCCGCCTCCCCGGCAGCCCCGTCACCGAGATCACCACGATCACCTTCCTCCTGGCCGTCCTAGCCCTCATGGCGAACGACCCGGACGTAGGCCGCAAGACCCTCCTCCTCATCCCCCTCATCGCCCTGATGCTCATCACCGGCTGGTTCGCCGTCCGCCACCGCGTCACCCGCACGACGGACCAGGAACTCACCGGGTTCACCGACTGATCAGGGGCGACTGTCAGTGGTGGGCTCTACGGTGGCGGTGTGTGGGTGGCCAACATGGTCGGGCAACGTGGGATCCGTACGGGCAACAAGGGCGTCCCGTGCGCTACGAGGCGATCGACGCGCCCCTTGGGGGCGCGGGGAACTGCGCGACCAGCCACTCACGACCCGCAGGTCTGCACTGTCCGGTTGGCCCACGGCGAGAAGCAGACGCCTACGATGGCCGCCCGCGACCATGAAGGGGGCCGGAGTTGAGCCGGGACACCGACGTGCTCGTGCTGGGTGGCGCGGGTGTGGACACCATCGTGTACGTGCCGGAGCTGCCGCTGCCCTACGCCGACAGCTACCTGATCGACTCGGGGATCCGCACCCGGGCCGGACAGACCGGTGACTTCGTCGCCGTCGGTCTGAGCGCCCTCGGCCTGCGCACCCACCACCTCGACCTGCTCGGCGACGACCCCGAGGGCGACCTGGTCCGCGCGCTGCACCGGGACCGCGGTATCGAGCTGACCGCGGTCTCCCAGCCCGCCGGCACCAAGCGCGCCGTCAACCTCGTGGGCCCCGACGGCCGCCGGCTCTCCCTGTACGACACCAGCCGCGCGCACCCCGACGACCGTCTGCCGGAGGCGACCGTCCGGGCCCTGGCCGCCACCAGCCGCCACGCCCACGTCTCGATCACCCAGCCGTGCGCCCACACCCTGCCCGTCCTGCGCGAGACAGGCGTGACCATTTCCACCGACCTCCACAACTGGGACGGCGAGAACGACTACCACGAGCCCTTCGCCCACACGGCCGACCTCGTCTTCCTCTCCGCCACCGCCCTGCCCGACCCCGAACGGACCATGCGCCGCATCGTCGAACACGGCCGCGCACAGACGGTCGTCGCGACGGCCGGCGCCGAGGGCGCGTACCTCCTGACCGACGACACCCTCACCCACATCCCACCCGCCACGCCCCCCGCCCCGGTGATCGACACCAACGGAGCGGGAGACGCTTTCGCGGCGGCCTATCTCTACGGCCACCTCAACGGCGAACCCCCGTATCGCTGCGCCGCATACGGCACCTTGGCAGGAGCCCATGCCTGCACGATCCCCTCAACGGAGACAGCAGCGATGACCCGCACAGAACTTCTGGCCCGCACTGAAGCGCCCTGAAGGGGCGCGGGGCTGTGTCGATGTGCGGCTCCGCCGCGTGGGCGCGACCAGCCACGACGCACCCGCAGCCGCCGAGCGAGATGACCTGGCACATCCAGAGGCGCCCTCAATGCTCGTGCACGTCATTCGTCGCAGCGATCTTCTTCCACGACTTCGGCTGCTCAGGAACCCCCGGCACCGCGGCGATGGACGCACTCCGCGCGGCCGGCGCCGCGGGCTTGACCGGCTGGAACAGCCATGTGTCGAACAGCCCCGCCAGCGGCTGCCCCGACACCTCCTCCGCGTACCTCTGGAAGTCACCCACCGACGCGTTGCCGTGCGCGTACTCCGTGGGCCACCCCTTCAGAATCGCGAAGAAGGCCGCGTCCCCGACCTCGTTCCGCAACGCCTGGACCGCCAGCGCCCCCCGGTCGTACACGGAAATGTGGAACTGGTTCTCCGGCCCCGGATCACCGGGCTTCACGGTCCAGAACGGATCGTCGGCAGGCCGCGAGGCGTAGACGTAGTCGGCGATCTCCTGCGTCGTCCCCTCGCCCTCGTGCTCGGACCACAGCCACTGGGCGTACCGCGCGAAGCCCTCGTTGATCCAGATGTCCTTCCAGTGCTCGACCGACACCTCGTCGCCGTACCACTGGTGGGCCAGCTCATGGACGACGACGGACACGTTCGACCCGTTCGCGAACTGCCGCGGGCTGTAGAACGGCCGGGTCTGCGTCTCCAGCGCGTACCCCACCTGCGGGGTGTTCGGCACGTACCCGCCGAGCGCGTTGTAGGGATACGGCCCGAAGTACTCGGTCAGCCAGTCGGCGACCTCCCCGGTCCGCTCGACGCTCGCCCGCGCCGCACCGTCACTGTCGCCCAGATCCTTGCTGTAGGCGTTGATGACCGGAATTCCACTCTCGCTCGTCCCGGTCGTGACGTCGAACCTCCCGACGGCCAGGGTCGCGAGATAGGTGGTCTGCGGCTTGTTGGAGCGCCAGTTGTAGCGGGTCCAGCCGGCCCGTGAACTCGTCGACTGGAGCGTGCCGTTGGAGATGGCCTGATGCCCGTCCGGCACCTGCACCGACACGTCGAAGGTGGCCTTGTCCAGCGGGTGGTCGTTGCTGGGGAACCACCACCAGGCCCCCTCGGGCTCGCCCGCCGCGACACCGCCGTCCGGGGTGCGCAGCCAGGCGTTGAACCCGTACGCCTCCTTCGTCGACGGCACCCCGCTGTAGCGCACCACGACGGTGACGGCCGTGCCCTTCGCCAGCGGTGTCTTCGGCGTGATCTCCAGCTCGTGCTCGCCGGAGGTCGTGAAGGACGCCTTCGCGCCGTTGACCCGCACCTCGCTGACGTCCAGCAGGAAGTCCAGGTTGAACCGCGACAGGTCCTCGGTGGTGCGGGCCAGGAGGGTCGTCGTGCCCTCCAGACGGTCCGTGGCCGGCTGGTACCTCAGCCGGAGGTCGTAGTGGGAGACGTCGTATCCGCCGTTGCCGTAGGCCGGGTAATAGGGATCGCCGATGCCCGGAGCGCCAGGGGCGGAGCTCGCGGCCGATGCCGGGATCGCCAGCAACAGGGAGGCCGCGGCGAGTGCGCCCGGCGCGAGGATTCTGCGATGCACGAAAGCTCCAAGTCGTAGGGGCACGAAGTCTGTTCAGAGCCTATTGAGTCCCTGTGAACCCGCGCCTGTCCATGGCCACCCCTGTCACACGAATGCCATTCGGCCGACATGAGCCCGTCGTTCCGCATCCCACCCGCCCCACGCGTGCCCGATCGCCCTCTTCTGCACGGGAGTTGACCGATGTACCGTCCGCGCATGCCCACACGCATGCGCTTCACGACCTGGAGACAGCTCGCCGTGGTAGCCGTCGCAGCCCTGACGGCCGCCCTCCTCACCCCGGCCGCGGCCCACGGCACACCCCGCGAGAGCAGGCCGGTGTACTCGTACGACAATGCCGTCCGCGAAGCCGTCTGGGTGGACACCGGCCTCGACGGCGACGGAGACGGCAGGACCGACCGGGTCGCCGCCGACATCGTCAGGCCCCGCGAACCCGCCCAGCAGGGCCGCAAGATCCCCGTGATCATGGATGCCAGCCCGTACTACTCCTGCTGCGGGCGCGGCAACGAGAGCCAGCTGAAGACGTACGACGCCGACGGCGACGTCGTCCAGATGCCGCTCTTCTACGACAACTACTTCGTGCCCCGCGGCTACGCCTTCGTCGGCGTCGACCTCGCCGGCACCAACCGCTCCGACGGCTGCGTGGATGTCGGCGGACGCTCCGACATCCAGTCCGCGAAGGCCGTCGTCGACTGGCTGAACGGCCGCGCCAAGGGCTACACCACCCGCACCGGCGGCAAGCAGACCAAGGCGACCTGGACCAACGGCAGAACCGGCATGATCGGCAAGAGCTGGGACGGCACCATCGCCAACGGCGTCGCCGCCACGGGCGTCAAGGGATTGAAGACGATCGTCCCGATCAGCGCCATCTCCACCTGGTACGACTACTACTTCTCCGAGGGTGCCCCGCTCTACGACTCCGGCCCCGACTGGCTGTCGGACTACGTCGACAGCCCCGACGCCCGCGCCAAGTGCGGCGCCGTCCAGCAGCGGATCGTCGACGGCGCCCCGCGCACCGGCGACCTGACGCCCTTCTGGAGCGAGCGCGACTACGTCAAGGCCGCCTCGAAGGTGCGGGCGAGCGTCTTCCTGATCCACGGCATGCAGGACCTCAACGTCCGTATGCAGCACGTCGGCCCGTGGTGGGACGCCCTCGCGAAGAACGGCGTCGAGCGCAAGATCTGGCTCTCCCAGACCGGCCACGTCGACCCCTTCGACTTCCGCCGCACGGCCTGGGTCGACACCCTGCACCGCTGGTTCGACCACGAACTCCTCGGCTACGACAACGGCATCGACCGCGAGCCGATGGCCGACGTCGAGCGCCACCCCGACCAGTGGACCACCTCGAAGATGTGGCCGCCGGCCGGCACCGCCGCCACCACGCTGCGCCCCGCCGAGGGCACCCGGGAAGGCGTCGGCAGGCTCGGCCTGCGTCCGGGCACCGGCACCGAGACCTTCACCGACGACCCGAAGCTGAGCGAGACCGACTGGGCGGCGCGCATCGACACGGCCACGCCCGACAAGGCGGGCTTCACCACCGGCCCGCTCACCAAGGACCTGCGCCTGTCCGGCTCCTCCAAGGTCACGGTGACCGCCACGCCCACCACCTCGACGGCCCATCTGTCCGCCGTCCTCGTGGACCTCGGCCCCGACACCATCCGGGACTACGGCGCGAGCGGCGAGGGCATCACCACGCTCACCGACCGCACCTGCTGGGGCGCGAGCACCACCGGCGACAGCGCCTGCTTCAAGGAGACCGCGGCGAAGACCACCGACGTCGACTTCACGGTCGTCAGCCGCGGCTGGGCCGACCTGGGCAACCACGCCGACCCCGGCAAGGGCGCCCCGCTCACCCCGGGCAAGGCGTACACCATCACCCTGGACCTCGGCGCCACCGACCACGTCGTCCCGGCCGGCCACCGCCTCGCGCTGATCGTCGCGGGCACCGACAAGGACCTCATCGACCCGCCGTCGACCACCCCGACCCTGACCGTCGACCTCACCCGCACCTCGGCCCGAGTCCCGTTCGTCGGCGGCATCGCGGCCTTCGCCCGCGCCACCGCCGGGTCCCCGGCCGTCGCCCCCGAGGCCACCCGCCTCGACGGCGTGACCACCCCGCGCACCACCCAGCGCATACCGGGGGAGGCCCGATGATCCGCGCCCTGACCCTCACCACGGCAGCCCTGGCCGCCTCGCTGGTCGCGGTACCGGCCGCCGCCACGGAGGCCCCGCCCCGCACCGGCTTCGAACAGACGAACGGTGCCCGCTGGACGACCCAGCCCGAGGAGCAGGACTTCCTCGCGGCCGTCGACCGGGCGAGCACCCGCGTCTCCGTCGGCTCCCTCGGCACGACGAAACAGGGCCGTCCCCTCCAGCTCGTCCGCGTCGGCGCCCGGCACGCCCCGAACACGGTGCTCCTGGTGTGCGGTCAGCACGGTGACGAACCCTCCGGCCGCGAGGCGTGCCTGACCACGATCCGCGACCTGGCGTACGCGAAGGACCGGCCCACCCGCCGTCTCCTGGAGCGCACCACCGTGCTCGTCGTCCCCACCGCCAACCCCGACGGCCGCGCCGCCGACACCCGCGGCAACAGCGACGGCGTCGACATCAACCGCGACCACCTCGCCCTCCAGACCCTGGAGGGCCGCGCCCTGGCCGCGGTGATCCGCGACCGGCGCCCCGACCTCATCTACGACCTGCACGAATACGGCTCCACGCCCCCGTACTACGACAAGGACCTCTTCGACCTCTGGCCCCGCAACCTCAACACCGCCCCGGCCGTCCACGACGAGGCCGAGACCCTCTCCCAGGCATACGTGCGCCCCGCCGCCCGCGGTGCCGGGTACACGACCGGCACCTACGGCATCTGGACCGACCCCGTCACCGGCGAGCCGATCCGGCAGGTCGCCGGCGACGGCCAGGAACGCATCCTGCGGAACATGTCCGGCATCAAACACGCGATCGGCCTGCTCATCGAGAGCCGTGTCGAACCGCTGACCGGCACCGACGAACCGGCCAACAACCGACGCCGGGTGGACTCCCAACTGGCGGCGCTCAAGGGCCTGTTCGCCTACACCGACGAGCGTCGCACCCAGGTCGAGCGCGCGACGGACGCCGCCCGCCGCGCCGGCTGGACCGACACCGGACCCGTCTACGTCGGCGGCGCCGACAACGACCCGCCCGAACCCGCCGAGGTGATCCAGGACCCGCCCTGCGGCTACCGCCTCACCGCCGGCCAGTACGCGGAGATCAAGGACGAACTCGCCCTGCACGGAGTGCGCACGCACGGCACCCATGTCCCGCTCCGCCAGCCGCTGCGCGCCCTCGTCCCGCTGCTCCTCGACGAACGCGCGCCGTACCACCTGACGGCCGCGGAGCCCGACACCGCTTGCTGAAGTGAAGGAGATCTGCACCACCTGTGGTAGGTCCTAGGGCACGACACGGAACAGGCGTACGCACGGTCTCCACGGGAAGGTGCCGCTGATGACGGAAGACCTGAAGAAGAGAGGAGGCCGGGAAGGCGCTTCGAGCCCTCCCGGCCGCTCCACGGACCGAGTGGTGTTCGGCGTCACCGCCGCCATCACCGTCGCCTTCGTGATCTGGGGCGCGGCGGGCACGGACTCCCTGGAGAGCGTCTCCACGAAGATGCTCAACGGACTGATCCACAACGGCGGCTGGGCCTTCATGCTGGCCGCCTCGTGTTTCGTGGTCTTCGCCCTGTGGATCGCCGCCAGCCGCTACGGCCGCATCCACCTGGGCGCCGAGGGCGAGGAGCCCGAGTTCAAGACCGTGTCCTGGGTCGCGATGATGTTCAGCGCCGGCATGGGCATCGGCCTGATGTTCTACGGCGTGAGTGAGCCGCTCTCGCACTACACGACCCCGCCCCCGGGCACGACCCCCGCCAACTCCGGTGAACGCATGGAGACGGCGATGGCCACCACCCTCTTCCACTGGACGCTGCATCCCTGGGCGATCTACGCGGTGGTCGGCCTCGCCATCGCCTACAGCACCTACCGCAAGCGCCGCCGCCAGACCATCAGCGCGGTGTTCACCCCGCTCATCGGGGAGAAGCACGCCAACGGCGCCGGTGGCCGGGTGATCGACATCCTCGCGATCATCGCCACCGTCTTCGGCTCCGCCGCCTCCCTGGGCCTGGGCGCGCTCCAGATCGGCTCCGGCTTCCAGGAGCTGGACTGGATGGACGACGTGAGCACCGGCCTGCTCGTGGCCATCATCGCCGTGCTGACCCTGGCCTTCGTGGCCTCGGCGGTCTCCGGCATCGAGCGGGGCATCCAGTGGCTGTCCAACACCAACATGGTGCTCGCCCTGGTGCTCGCCCTGTTCGTGTTCGTCGCCGGACCCACGATCATCGTCCTGGACCTGCTGCCCACCTCGGTCTTCGCCTACCTCGGCGATCTGCCGCAGCTCGCCGGCCGTACCGAGGCCAGCGGCGGCGCCGGCGTCGCGGACTGGCTCGGCAGCTGGACGGTCTTCTACTGGGCGTGGTGGATCTCCTGGACGCCCTTCGTCGGCATGTTCATCGCCCGCATCAGCCGCGGCCGCACCATCCGCCAGTTCGTCGGCGGCGTCATCCTGGTGCCCAGCACCGTCAGCCTCGTCTGGTTCGCGGTCTTCGGCGGTTCGGCGATGAGGCTGAGGGAGGGCGGCGCGCTCCGCGGCGAGAGCACCCCCGAGGGCCAACTCTTCGGTCTCCTCCAGGAGTTCCCCATCGCGACCGTCACCAGCCTGCTGGTGATGATCCTGGTCGGTATCTTCTTCGTCTCGGGAGCCGACGCCGCGTCCATCGTGATGGGCACGCTCTCCCAGAAGGGCGCGCTCGAACCCGGCCGCTTCGTCGTGGTGTTCTGGGGTGTGGTGACCGGAGCCGTCGCCGCGATCATGCTGCTCGTCGGCAGCGGCCAGGGCGACGCGCTCACGGGCCTTCAGAACCTCACGATCCTGGCCGCCGCGCCCTTCGTCCTGGTGATGATCGGCATGTGCGTCGCCCTCATGCGCGACCTGCGCCAGGATCCGGTCATCGTGCGGGGCGAGATGGGCTCCGAGGCCGTCGAACTCGCCGTGATCGAAGGACACAAGAGGTACGACGGCGACTTCGAGATCAGGGTCGGCCCCGGCGCCGGCACGGAGACCGAGGGCGACCCACTGGGCCACGACCACACCTGAGGACAGGGGCGGTTCAGGGGGAGGCGGCGAGTCCCGCCGCCTCCTCCGCACAGCCCCACGCCACGGTCACGCCCGCACCGCCGTGACCGTAGTTGTGCACCAGCACCCGCCCGCCGGACAGCGGTTCGCGCTCCAGCCGGACCGCGTCCCGGGCGGGCCGGAGCCCCACCCGGTGCTCCAGCACCCGCGCCCCGGCGATCTCCGGCCGCAGCGCCGCGCACCGCCGTACGATCGCCGCCGCCGTGACCGGATCCGGCTCGGTCGACCACTCGTCCTCGACCGCCGTGCCGCCCAGCAGGAGCCGGCCGGGCTGCGGGAAGAAGTACGCCATCTCCCCGTCCGCGTCCGTGGAGACCACGAAGGTGTGGATCCCGGGGTTCTCCACGACGACCAGCTGCCCGCGCACCGGCCGTACGGAGGGATCCGGCACGAGCTCGCGGGCGGCCAGCCCGGTGCAGTTGACCACCACCGGCGCGTCCACCTCGGCGAGATCCGCCACCGTGCGCGCCTCGATCGTCCCGCCCGCCGCCACGAACCGGTCCCGCAGCCACGGCAGATGAGCCGGCATGTCGATCAGCGGCAGCCGGACCCAGGTCCCCGTGCCGGCGTACTCCTCGGCCGTCGTCGCCCGCAGCCCCGGCAGCCGGTCCGTCACCCAGGCGTCGGCCGCGTCCGGATCGGCCTCGCCCAGTACCCCTTCGACCATGCGTACGCCGGTCTCCTCGGGCCGCGCCGCCAACTCCTCGTACACGTCGAGCGAGCGCAGCGCCCACGCCCGCGCGAGCGCGACCGGCTCGATGTGGTACGGCCACCACAGCGCCCCGGCAACGGCCGAGGTGGTCCCCTCGACCGGGTCCCGCGACCACACCCGCACCCGTCGGCCCCGCTCGGCCAGGACCACGGCCGTCGTCAGCCCGACGACCCCGCCCCCGACCACCACGATCTCGTCGCCCAGCCCGCTGTTCATGAGGGGACGTTAGCGGAATGAGCCATGCCGTGCTCAGACCGCCCGCACTGCGGGAATACTCACAGCATGTCTGCCGAGTATGCGACCTTCGGCCTGGCACCGGCGATGCGTGCCGGTGGAGTCCTCGCCAACGGTGACTACCAGGTGCACCGGGACTTCGTGGACTTCATCGTCGACGGACGCCCGCTGCTCTTCCAACTCTCCGACCTCGACGCCGTCTCCCCCCTCGCCTCCGACGTCCCACCCGCGATCTTCACCGCCCAGGTCCGCAGCCTCCTGCTGGAGACGGACGCCCCGCTTCCGGACGGCCGCTTCGTCGTCTACGGCTGTCCCGAATGCGAGGACCTGATGTGCGGAGCCGTCACCGCCGTCATCGAACGGGACGGCGAGGACTTCATCTGGCGGGACTTCGCCTGGCAGACCGACCAGCACGCCGACCTGGAGCTCAACGGCTACCACGGCATCGGGCCCTTCCGCTTCCGCGGCCCCGAGTACCGGCAGGCGCTGGCCGGCCTGCTCGGTGACGCCGTCGGCACCCGTCGCCGGGTCCTGCTGATCGGCTCCCGGGTCGCCCTGCTGGGCAAACTCGCCGCGGCCCTGCGCACCATCGGCATCGGCGCCGACATCACCGACGGTGCCCAGGACGTTCCCCCCGACGAACTCCGTGCCTACGGCGCCGTCGCCTTCGGCCGCTCGGCCGGCGAGGAGCAGCGGGCCGCCGTACGCCGTTCCTTCGACCGCGCGGGAGTCGAGGTGGCCTACGTCGAGGGCCTCGCCCCGATCGTGCCGCTCCTCGTCGCCCAGATCGAGCACGCCCTCGACCGCAGCCCCGTCGAACAGCGCCGCCTGACCCGTCTGGTGGCCGCCGATGGCGAGGCGGGCGTCGAGATCACCTCCCCGTGCCGGGTCCAGCTCACCGCCTACCGCCTCGACCGCCTCTACCGCACCCACACCCACGAGCTCTTCGACGGCGTCCTGGAACCGGGCCGCCACCGCATCGCACTGGACGGGAAGGCGGTGAAGGGGGAGGCGTTCGTGGTGGCACGGACCTCGGGGAGCGTGCTGGTCGAGGCGATGGCCCGGTGAGAAACCCGGACGCGTCCATCCCCGCCCGGCCATTAGGATCGGCACCCTGATGACTGCCACTCTCGTCGCCAAGAACCTCGCCGCCGGGCACGGCGACCGCTCCCTGTTCGCCGGGCTCGACCTCGTCGTCGCGCCCGGTGACGTGATCGGGCTGGTCGGAGCCAACGGCGCGGGCAAGTCCACCCTGCTGCGCATGCTCGCCGGACTGAGCACACCGGAGGAGGGCGAGCTCAGGCTGTCCCCGCCGACCGCGACCGTCGGCCACCTCCCGCAGGAGCCCGAGCGCCGCCCCGGCGAGAGCGTGCGGGACTTCCTGGCCCGCCGCACCGGCGTGGCCGAGGCCCAGCGGGTGATGGACGAGGCCACCCAGGCACTGGTCGACGGCGCGCCCGGCGCCGACGACGCCTACGCCACCAGCCTGGAGCGCTGGCTCGACCTCGGCGGCGCCGACCTCGACGAACGGGCCGAGGAGGTCGCCGACTCGCTCGGCCTGGCGGTGGACCTGGACCAGCCGATGACCTCCCTGTCCGGCGGCCAGGCGGCCCGCGCGGGCCTCGCCTCCCTCCTGCTCTCCCGCTACGACGTCTTCCTCCTCGACGAGCCGACCAACGACCTCGACCTGGACGGCCTGGAGCGCCTGGAGCGGTTCGTCTCCGGCCTGCGCGCCGGCACCGTCGTCGTCAGCCACGACCGCGAGTTCCTCACCCGCACCGTCACCAAGGTCCTCGAACTCGACCTCGCCCAACAGCGGATCAACCTCTACGGCGGCGGCTACGAGGCCTATCTGGAGGAGCGCGAGGTCGCGCGCCGGCACGCCCGCGACGACTTCGAGGAGTACGCCGACAAGAAGTCCGCCCTCCAGGAGCGGGCCCAGGTCCAGCGTTCCTGGATGGACAAGGGCGTGAAGAACGCGCGCCGCAAGGCGGGCAACGACAACGACAAGATCGGCCGCAAGTTCCGCAGCGAGGCCAGCGAGAAGCAGGCCGCGAAGGCCCGCCAGACCCAGCGCATGATCGAGCGCCTCGATGTCGTCGAGGAACCGCGCAAGGAGTGGGACCTGCGCATGGAGATCGCCTCGGCCCCGCGCTCCGGCGCGGTCGTCGCGACCCTCAGGGACGCGGAGGTGCGGCGCGGCGACTTCGTGCTCGGGCCGGTGAGCCTCCAGATCGACTGGGCGGACCGGATCGCGGTCACCGGCGCGAACGGCGCGGGCAAGTCGACCCTGCTCGGCGCCCTGCTGGGCCGTGTCCCGCTCGACGCGGGCAGCGCCTCGCTCGGCTCGGGTGTGCTGATCGGCGAGGTCGACCAGGCCCGCAAGCTCTTCCACGGGCCCGAACCCCTGCTCGACGCCTTCTGCGCGGCGGTCCCCGACACGGAACCGGCCGAGGTCCGCACCCTCCTGGCCAAGTTCGGCCTCAAGGCGGCCCACGTCCTGCGCCCGGCGGCGACCCTCTCCCCGGGCGAACGCACCAGGGCCGCGCTCTCCCTGCTCCAGGGCCGGGGCGTCAACCTCCTGGTCCTCGACGAGCCCACCAACCACCTCGACCTGCCGGCCATCGAACAGCTGGAGTCGGCCCTCGACGCCTACGAGGGCACCCTGCTCCTGGTCACCCACGACCGCCGCATGCTCGACGCGGTCCACGTGACCCGCCGCCTGAAGGTCGCGAACGGCAAGGTGACCGAACGCTAGACGGACGTCAGCCGGGTCGCCAGTCCCGGATAGTCCACGACGAAGCCGTCCCCGTCGACGACGAGATCGGCCCGGAAGTCGCCGGACGTGAAGCGCACCAGCCCGTCGCCGAGACAGGTGTAGGTCTGCCGCGACACCTCCACGGTCAGCTCGGGCACCCGCACCCAGGCCATGAGGAACTCCCGCTCACCGGACGCCCGGTGCAGCCCGTGCCGCAGCATGGGCATGGTGTTGGTGAGCGGACACAGCCCCAGGTCGCAGTCGAGAGCGCCGTCGACCCCGGCGATCCGCTCGCCGTTCGCCGTCCAGCGCCCCGCGCCGTCATGGCGCAGGTCGAGCACCCGGGTGCCGCGCTCGGTGGCGGCCTCCACGAGCAGCCGACGCGTCACGAAACCGTCGGCGGTGTCGAGCGCGTACGAGATCCAGTACGGCTCCGGCGTCGTCCCGACCGCCCGTCCGTGCCCCCTCAGGGTCTTCTCGCCGAGATCGACCCAGGCGGTCTCGAACCCTTTGCTCGCCGACACTTCCCAGCTGATGACATGTGACGCGGCCATGCCGTCACTGTAGATCCGAACGGTCGCGGACGTGCCCCCTGCGGGGCGTGGGGAGCCGCGCGGCAAGCCATGACCGGCCCGCGGTTCCCCACGATCCGAAGCCCCTACCGCTTCTTGGGATCGAGCAGCCCGGCCTTGCGCAGGGCATCGGCCATCGCACTGTTGGCCGGCGGCGGAGCCTGCCGCGACCCACCGCCCTGACTGCCCTGACCGCCCTGGCGCTGCTGCCGTTGCTGGCGCTGCTGAGGCGGACGCCCGCCACGCTGCCGACGCTCGCCCCCCGCGCCCTGCTGACCCTGCTCCTTCGGCGCCGCCTCGTCGTCGAGCCGCAGCGTCAACGAGATCCGCTTGCGCGGAATGTCGACGTCCAGCACCTTCACCTTGACGATGTCACCGGGCTTGACCACATCGCGCGGGTCCTTCACGAACGTCTTCGACAGCGCGGACACATGCGCCAGCCCGTCCTGGTGGACGCCGACGTCGATGAACGCCCCGAAGGCCGCCACGTTCGTCACGACCCCCTCCAGGACCATCCCGGACGACAGGTCGGAGATCTTCTCGACGCCCTCCTTGAAGGTGGCCGTCTTGAAGGCGGGACGCGGGTCGCGCCCGGGCTTCTCCAGCTCCCTGAGGATGTCCGTCACGGTCGGCAGACCGAAGGTCTCGTCCACGAACTGCTGCGGCGTCAGCGAGCGCAGCACCCCGGTGTTGCCGATCAGCGAGGCCACCTCCTGGCCGGCGGTCTTCACCATGCGCCGGACGACCGGGTAGGCCTCGGGGTGGACGCTGGAGGAGTCCAGCGGATCGTCGCCGCCGCGGATCCTGAGGAAGCCCGCGCACTGCTCGTACGCCTTCGGGCCCAGCCGCGGCACGGCCTTGAGCTGGGTGCGGGACTTGAACGGGCCGTTGGCGTCGCGGTGCGCCACGATGTTCTCCGCGAGCCCGGAGGTGATGCCGGAGACCCGGGAGAGCAGCGGGGCGGACGCCGTGTTCACGTCGACGCCCACGCCGTTCACACAGTCCTCCACCACCGCGTCCAGTGAACGCGACAGCTTCACCTCGGACAGATCGTGCTGGTACTGGCCGACACCGATCGACTTCGGGTCGATCTTGACCAGTTCGGCCAGCGGGTCCTGGAGCCGGCGCGCGATCGAGACGGCGCCGCGCAGCGACACGTCCATGTCGGGCAGCTCCTGCGAGGCGAACGCGGACGCGGAGTACACGGAGGCGCCCGCCTCGGACACCATCACCTTGGTGAGCTTCAACTCGGGATGCCTGGTGATGAGGTCACCGGCCAGCTTGTCCGTCTCGCGGGAGGCGGTGCCGTTGCCGATCGCGATCAGCTCGACCGCGTGCTCCTGGGCCAGCCGCGCCAGCTTGGCGATCGCCTCGTCCCACCGGTTGGCCGGGACGTGCGGGTGGATGACGTCCGTCGCGACGACCTTGCCGGTGGCGTCGACCACGGCGACCTTCACGCCGGTGCGGAACCCGGGGTCCAGGCCCAGCGTCGTGCGCGTGCCGGCCGGGGCGGCGAGCAGCAGGTCGCGGAGGTTGGCCGCGAACACCTGGACGGCGTCGTCCTCGGCGGCCGTGCGCAGCCGCATCCTCAGGTCGATGCCGAGGTGCACCAGGATGCGGGTGCGCCAGGCCCAGCGGACCGTGTCCTGGAGCCACTTGTCGGCCGGGCGGCCGCGGTCGGTGATCCCGAACCGGTGGGCCACCATCCCCTCGTAGGACGAAGGGCCCTCGGTCGCCTCCTCCGGCTCCAGGACGAGGTCGAGGACCTCCTCCTTCTCGCCGCGCAGCATCGCCAGAACACGGTGCGAGGGGAGTGCGGTGAAGGGCTCGGCGAAGTCGAAGTAGTCGGCGAACTTGGCGCCCGCCTCCTCCTTGCCGTCCCGCACCTTGGCGGCCAGCCGCCCGCGGACCCACATGCGCTCGCGCAGCTCGCCGATCAGGTCGGCGTCCTCCGAGAAGCGTTCGGTGAGGATCGCCCGGGCGCCGTCGAGGGCGGCCTGGAGGTCGGCGACCCCCTTGTCGGCGTCCACGAAGGCGGCCGCCGCGGCGAGCGGCTCCACCGTCGGGTCGGTGAGCAGGCCCTCGGCCAGCGGCTCCAGACCGGCCTCACGGGCGATCTGCGCCTTGGTGCGCCGCTTGGGCTTGAACGGCAGGTAGATGTCCTCCAGGCGCGCCTTGGTCTCCGCGGCCCGGATCCGCGCCTCAAGCTCCTCGGTGAGCTTGCCCTGCTCGCGCACCGAGTCGAGGATCGCCGCCCGCCGCTCCTCCAGCTCCCGCAGATAGCGCAGCCGTTCCTCGAGCGTGCGCAGCTGCGCGTCGTCGAGCATCTCGGTCGCTTCCTTGCGGTAGCGGGCGATGAAGGGAACCGTGGAACCGCCGTCCAGCAACTCCACGGCGGCCTTGACCTGCCGCTCCCGTACGCCGAGTTCCTCGGCGATCCTGCCTTCGATGGACCCTACTTCGATGGATCCGGGTGTCGTCACGATCCCGTACCGCCTTCTCCACTGGGGTTGCGCGGCAATTGTGGCAGGTGGCACCGACAGTCGGGGATCAGGGCGGCTCCCGGCGGGCCGGAACGGGCGCCCCGCCCGCGGCGCGAGGCCGCGGCCGGGCGAACGTCCCGAAGGTCAGGCCCGGCGGCTGCGGGTCGAGCCCGAGGCCCCGCCGAAGAGGCGGGCCAGCGCGCGGAACGGCAGGGTCACGACAGTGGCGATGGCCCCACCGATCTGGCGCAGTACGTCTGCGATCGCTCGGAACACGTGTTTCCCCTTTCCTCACCCGGCCACGATGACCGGGAAAGGACGGGTACCTCGCGGACGGCCGGACATGCTTGATCGCTCAGACCCGTTCAGTTCTTCCCGATCAGTTCTTCCCGATCAGTTCTTCCCGATCAGGTCCGCCGGGAAGGCGCCGGCGGCGAGCGCGGTGCGTGCGAATCCCGCGCCGAGCTCGGTCAGGCGCGTGACGCCGTCCGCGCCGAGGTGCTCGTAGGGGGCCCGGTCCAGGCGGTCCGTCTCCTGCTCGATCTCCTCGCGGAGTACGCGGCCCTGCTCCGTCAGCTCACCGCTCTCGTCCAGCACACCGCGCTCGCGCAGCCGCCCCACTGCCGCGTCCCAGTCCTCCCGGGTCCAGCCGCGGGTGCCGGAGACCCACTTCGGGGTCATGCCCTTGCCGGTCGCCGTGTGGGTCACCATCGCCTCCAGGCCGTCGAGCCCCACGGCCATCAGGACGGCGAGGTGCCCGTCGCCGCGGTGCTCGCGCAGCAGCGTGGCCGCGTGCCAGTACGCCAGGTGCGGCTCCTCGGGCACGGGCAGGTCGGCGTGCGCGGAGTACAGCGGCCGGGCACTGCGCGAACAGGCCTCGGCGGCGCGCAGGGCGAGTCGGGCGGCCTCGGCCATGTCCGCGCAGGCCACCGTCTCCTCGCCCAGCAGACGCCGCAGCGTCACGTCGACCGCACGGGCGCGGGCCGCCAGGACCTGCTCGGGCGTGGCCGTCGTCCACACCGCGGGCACGTGCTCGGCCACCAGCTCGTGCTTGTAGTTGTAGAAGGTCGCCGTCACCGTGCCGGCCCCGACCGGGCCCAGCGCGGCCGCCCGCACCGCGAAGTTCACGGCCCGGGGATGCGTGACGCCCAGCGCGCCCAGCTCCCGGCCCAGGTCGGGCGAGAAGTAGTGCGTCGAGTGCAGGGAGTTGAGCATGGTGTGACAGCGGCGGGCCGCGCGCGGCTCCAGGGCGACGGTAGTCATGACCCGCACGTTACCGACCGGTCGGTACCTTGCCGAGGCGGGGTGCGAGGCATGGCGGAAAAGGTGGGGAACTCGTCATTGCGGCCATCCGCTCGCGCGCCAACAATCGGAGGCATGGCGCAGCGAACCCTTCTCGTCGTCCTCTTCGACGGCGTTCAGAGTCTCGACATCACCGGCCCTGTCGAGGTCTTCGCCGGGGCCGAGACCCACACCCCGGGCAGCTACCGCATCCGTACGGCCTCGCTGGACGGGGCTCCGGTGCGCACCTCCAGCGGCCTGACCCTCGTACCGGACGAGTCCCTCGGGGACGTGCCCGCGCCGCACACCCTTCTTGTCCCGGGCGGCCAGGGCACCCGTGTTCCCGATCCGCGCCTGACCGACTGGCTGCGTGAGCACGGTCCGCGCGCCGAGCGGCTGGTGTCCGTGTGCACCGGCGCGATCCGGCTCGCCCAGGCGGGCCTGCTGGACGGCCGCCGGGTCACCACCCACTGGGCGTACTGCGAGAAACTCGCCCGCGACCACCCGGCGATCCGGGTCGAACCCGATCCGATCTACATCCGCGACGGACAGGTCTTCACCTCC
This sequence comes from Streptomyces lincolnensis, assembly GCF_001685355.1. Lineage (GTDB taxonomy): Bacteria > Actinomycetota > Actinomycetes > Streptomycetales > Streptomycetaceae > Streptomyces > Streptomyces lincolnensis. Next base: position 8,623,813 of record NZ_CP016438.1, read on the forward strand.
GCGGGTGTCACCTCCGGCATCGATCTCGCCCTCGCCCTGGTCGAGGAGGACCTGGGCCGGGACGTGGCGCTCGCCATCGCCCGTCACCTGGTCGTCTTCCTGCGCCGGCCGGGCAACCAGGCCCAGTTCAGCGCCCAGCTCGCCGCCCAGACGGCCCAGCGGGAACCGCTGCGCGAGGTCCAGCGGTGGATCACCGAGCACCCCGGCGCCGACCTGACCGTCGACGCCCTCGCCGAGCGCGCCCGCCTCTCCCCGCGCCACTTCGCCCGCGCCTTCCACGCCGAGACCGGCATGCCCCCGGGCCGCTACGTCGACCGCGTCCGCCTCGAACACGCCCGCCGCCTCCTGGAGGACACCACCCACGGCATCGAGGAGATCTCCCGCACCAGCGGCTACGGCACCCCCGAGGCCATGCGCCGAGCCTTCGTCAAAACCCTCGGCTCGGCCCCCACGGAATACCGCCGCCGCTTCCACCCGACTCCGGCCCACTGATCACCAGGGGCCACCCACGGACACCCCGCCGTCGCCCCCTGACACCCGCCTGCCGGGTAGCTGAAGCTCGCCTGCTGACATCCGGCCCCGACTCGCTGAGCCTCGGAAGCCGTCCACCGACCCTCGCCCGCTGATGCCTGCCGCCTGCCCGCGACGTCCGACGTCGCCTCGGCTCCCAGGGCCGCTCGCTGACATCCCGTCCCGCTCGCCGACAACCTGCGCTGCCTGCTGATGCTCGCCCCCCACTCGCTGAGACCCGTGAGCCGTACACCGATCCCCGCCCTGCCGTGTGCCCGAGACGTCCGAAGTCGCCCCCGACCCCCGGGACCCGCCCGTTGACACACCGCCCCGCCCGCTGACCCCGACGGTTCCCGTCCGCCCAGTCCGGCGCTTGCCGACCGATGTCGCGCACGCACCGGCGCCACGCACTCACCGACCGGCGTTCCAGTGGTCACCCACTGCTCCTGACCCCGGAGTCACCCGCCCCCAGCCGGGCACGGCCCCGGCACCCACCTGCCGAGCCCCAACACCTGCAAGCGCGACCCTCAACGCCCACCCACCCCCAACCCCTCCCACCGAAAGGCCCCCGATGCAGATCGCCATCGTGCTCTTCGACCGCTTCACCGCCCTGGACGCGGTAGGCCCCTACGAGACCCTGGGACGGCTTCCGGGCGCGGAGACCGTCTTTGTCGCCGAGCGGACCGGTCCGGTGCGTACGGAGACCGGGAACCTCGCCATCACCGCGGACAGGACGCTCGCCGAGGTGCCGGACCCGGACATCCTGGTCGTGCCGGGCGGCCCCGGCCAGACCCCGCAGATGGAGAACGCGGCGCTGCTGGACTGGCTGCGCACCGCGGACGCCACGAGCGCCTGGACCACGTCGGTGTGCACCGGCTCCCTGCTGCTGGCGGCCGCGGGGCTCCTGGAGGGCCGCCGCGCGACCTCGCACTGGCTCGCGCTGGACTTCCTGAAGCGGTTCGGCGCAGAGGTGACCGAGGAGAGGGTGGTGACGGACGGCAAGTACGTCACCGCGGCCGGTGTCTCCGCCGGCATCGACATGGGCCTCACCCTGCTCGGCCGGATCGCGGGCGACGAACACGCCCAGGCCGTCCAGCTGTTGACCGAGTACGACCCGCAGCCGCCCTACGACGCCGGTTCCCCGCACAAGGCCCCGGCCCACCTGGTCCAGGAGTTCCGGTCCAGGAGCCGCTTCATCCTGACGTAGTCCATGTGAAGCGCGGAGGCCTGCGCTCCAGGAACGCGGCGACCCCCTCCGCGGTGTCGCCGCTGCCGCGTGCCTGCTCGGCCCAGTAGGCGTCCCGGTCGGCGCGCCCGTCGGCGAACTCCTTCGCCGCGGCCTGCGTCAGCTGCGACCGGGACGCCAGAATCCGGGTGAACTCCGCGACCCGCTTGCCCAGTTCGCCCACCGCCGCCACCTCGTCCACCAGGCCCGTACGCAGCGCCCGCTGCGCGTCGATCAACTCCCCGGAGTACAACAGGTACTTGGTCGTCGCCGGACCCACCAGCGCCACCAACCGCCGGGTGGAGGACGCCGGATACACGATCCCGAGCTTCGCCGGCGTCACCCCGAACAGCGCCCCCTCCTCGGCGAACCGCAGATCGCAGGCCGCCGCGAGCTGCGACCCGCCGCCCACGCAGTGACCGCGGATCGCCGCCAGCGTCGGCTTGGGGAAGGCCGCGAGAGCCTCCTCGGCCAGCACCGCGAGCCCCTGCGCCTCCTCGGGCGACTGACGCAGCGTGGAGATGTCGGCCCCCGCGCAGAACGTCCCGCCCGCACCGGTCAGCACCAGAGCCCGTACGCCCGGATCGGCGGCCAGGGTGTCGAGCAACGGCGGCAGCGCCCGCCACATCGCCGCCGTCATGGCGTTGCGCTTGGCCGGGTGGTGGACGACGACGGTGGCGACCGAGTCGACGACGTCGTGCAACAGCTGCGGCTCCATGCGCCGGATGCTATCCGCCCGCGCGCCGGATCGATCAAGAAGGTCCCGGGTGAGAGTTACGACACCGAGGGTAAAGGGGACTAAAGGTAAGAGAAGTGATCAAGGGGGATCCAAGGGGGATCAAGGAGGCGCGATGGCCAGGTCCACCCAGCCGAAGAGCGAGACGCAGAAGCTGAGCCGCGGTTTCGGCTGGCTCGCCGCACTCGGCGTGCTGCTCGTCCTCGCCGGACTCGTCGGGCTGATCTACACCGGCGTGGCCACCCTGACCTCGATGTTCCTCTTCGGCTGGCTGCTGCTGATCGGCGGCGCGGTCGGCCTGCTGCACGCGATCCAGGCGCGCGGCACCAACTTCTTCTGGCTCGGCGTGGTGGTCGCGGCCCTGAACATCGCGGCCGGCGCGGTGATCCTCCGCAGGCCGGAGGCCGCGGCCGAGGCGCTGACCATGTTCGCCGCCCTGCTCTTCCTCACCGGCGGGGTGTTCCGGCTGGTGGGCAGCGTGGTGGTGCGCGGACCGCAGTTCGGCTGGACCCTCGTCCAGGGCGCCTTCGGTCTCCTGCTGGGCATCCTGGTCCTGGCCTCCTGGCCGAGCAGCAGCAAGTACGTCATCGGCAGCTTCTTCTCCCTCGCCCTGCTCTTCGACGGCCTCGGCCTGATCGCCACCGGCTTCGGCGGTCGCCGTATCGTCGGCATCGTCTCCGAGCAGCTGACCGGGCAGGACGGCCGGCGGGACGAACCGGACGAGGCCGCCACGAAACCCGTACCGTCCGAATAGTTCGCGAAGTCGGCACCGACCGAACAACAGCGGTCTCTTGTTCGCCCAGGACTTGCACAGATGATCGGAAGCGCTCGATATCTGCTGACTTCTGGTCAGTCCAGCGGGGCGCCCGGGCCGGTTACCAACACTCATGACGTGGCGACAATCGAGCGCGAGGGTGGCGACCGGACGATGGATGACCATGGGCGCGGGTCCGGCCCACGCCCAGCAGGCGATACGGACGAGCCCCTCGACCCAAAACCGCCGGAGCCGCTGCCGTACGAGGGAGTGTGGCGTTTCACGGCCCCGGCCGCCGACGCCTCGGTCCCGCAGGCGCGGCACGCCGTACGGGACCTGTTGTACCGCCAGGGCGTGCCGATCCCGGGCGATCTGCTCCAGGGCGTGCTGCTGATCGTCTCGGAGCTGGTCACCAACGCCGTCCGGCACGCGGCACTGCTGTCGCCGATGCTCGCGGTGGAGGTCGCCGTCGGCGCGGAGTGGGTGCGGCTGTCCGTGGAGGACAACCATCCCTACCGCCCCACCGCCCTGGAGGCCGACCACGGCCGGACCGGAGGCCGCGGGCTGCTGCTGGTGCGTGAGATCACGCGCGAGGCGGGCGGTGTGTGCGACGTCGAGCACACGGCGAGCGGCGGCAAGGTGATCTGGGCCGCCCTGCCGTTCGTGCCGGCGCGGATCCCCTAGAGAGTCGTAGAGGGCCGTAGAGGGCGCGTCACCAGTCGGCGGACGGGCCCGTCAGTTCCTTGACCGCGGGCCGGGCCGCGTCCAGCACCGTCATGAACCACGAGGAGAAGGTGTCCTTGGCGTGCCGCTCCGCCAGCTCGTCGGGCGTCACGAACGCCGTCGCGCCGACCTCCTCCGGGTCGGGCCGCAGCGGTGCCTGCACCAGCCCCACGAAGAGGTGGTTGTACTCCTGCTCCACCAGACCCGACTCCGGGTCCGGGTGGTTGTAGCGCACCGTGCCCGCCTCGGCGAGCAGCGAGGGCGAGACGCCCAGTTCCTCGTACGTCCGCCGGGCGGCCGCCGCGAAGGGCGCCTCGCCGGGGTAGGGGTGGCCGCAGCAGGTGTTGGACCACACACCGGGGGAGTGGTACTTGCCGAGCGCCCGCTGCTGGAGCAGCAGCCGGCCCTGCTCGTCGAAGAGGAACACCGAGAAGGCGCGGTGCAACTGCCCCGGCGGCTGGTGGGCGGCGAGCTTCTCCGCGGTGCCGATCGTCGCACCGTTCTCGTCGACCAGTTCCAGCAGAATCGGCTCCGCGGTGCCGTTCGACGAACGGTGCGTCGCGGTGGCAGGTGTGATCGGCATACCCATCCTTCGCATCGGTCTTCGCGCCCCAGTGTGCCGTACGGATCCGGCACTCCCAGCAGGTGATCGTGCCCGGCGCGGCGGGCGCGGAACCGTCCGCGGCGGGGCTGTGAGCATGAGGACGCAGCGATGCACCGGATCGCTGCATTCCGCTCGAACCGGAGTTTCAGGGCTCGAACTGATGTCTGAGACAGAGCTTGTGATGTCTGGGCGGCAGAGCTTGTGATGCCTCAGTGGCAGAGCTTCGCCTCGTGCTCGGCGTGCCCGCTCGGCTCCAGCTGGAAGGTGCAGTGCTCGACGTCGAAGTGGTCGCCGAGGCAGCCCTGGAGCTCGTGGAGCATCTTCTCGTGGCCGATCGCGTTGAGGACGTCGGAGCGCACGACCACATGGGCGGACAGGACCGGCATGCCGGAGGTGATGGTCCAGGCGTGCAGGTCGTGGACGTCCTCGACCCCGTCCAGAGCCAGTATGTGGGCCCGCACCTCCGCGATGTCGACGCCCTTGGGGGCCGCCTCCAGCAGGACGTTGAGGGTCTCGCGCAGCAGCTTGAAGGTGCGCGGCACGATCATCAGGCCGATGACCAGCGAGGCGATCGGGTCGGCGGCCTGCCAGCCCGTGGTGAGGATCACCACCGCCGAGATCAGCACCGCCACCGAGCCCAGCGCGTCCGCGGCCACCTCCAGGAACGCGCCGCGCACGTTCAGGCTCTCCTTCTGGCCCCGCATCAGCAGGGTCAGCGAGATCATGTTCGCCACCAGGCCGATCGCGCCGAACACGATGGTCAGCCCGCCCTCGGTGGCGGTGGGCGTGACGAACCGGTGGATCGCCTCGTACAGGACGTAGCCGCCGACCCCGAGCAGCAGCAGGCAATTGGCGAGGGCGGCGAGGATCTCCGCGCGGGCGTACCCGAAGGTGCGCCGGTCGCTCGGCGGCAGGCCGGCGAAATGGATGGCCAGCAGCGCCATGCCGAGTCCGAGCGCGTCCGTCGCCATGTGGGCCGCGTCCGCGACCAGTGCGAGCGAGTCGGCGACCATACCGCCGACGATCTCGACCACCATGACGGTGAGCGTGATCGACAGCGCGACCCGCAGCCGCCCGCGGTACGCGGCCGTGGCCGTACCGCCGGTGGGCGCGTGTGAGTGCGCATGCCCGTGATCGTGCCCAGCCCCCATGAAAGCCGCCTCCTGTGATCTGTCCGGGATCACAGTCAACTACGGGTGGGGGGTATCTGGCAACGCGGCACTGAACACCGTTGTCATGTGCCCTGACCTGCGGAAACGATGCGCAGGTCAGGGCAGCCTCAGTTACTCCCCGTGATGCAGCTGCCAGCCCCGCCACGCCGACTCGACCATGTCCCGCACCCCGCGCCGGGCGGTCCAGCCGAGCTCCTCGGCGGCCCGTGCCGACGACGCGACCGCACGCGGCGCGTCCCCAGGGCGGCGGGCCTCGACGACCGGGGGACGCCGGTCCCCGGTCACCTCGCCGATCATCGTGATCAGCTCACGTACGGAAACGCCCTCCCCGCGACCGATGTTGACCGTCAGATCGCCGGCCTGGACCAGGTCGGTGCGGCCCAGCCGTCGGGCCGCCGCGAGATGCGCCTCCGCCAGGTCGGCCACGTGGATGTAGTCACGGACGCAGGTGCCGTCCGGCGTCGGATAGTCGTCGCCGAAGATCCGCGGGGCCTCGGCACGGGTGAGCCGGTCGAAGACCATCGGGACGATGTTGAAGACGCCCAGGTCCGCCAGGTCCGGAGCGGCGGCACCGGCGACGTTGAAGTAGCGCAGGCACACCGTCGAGATGCCGTGCGCCCGGCCCGCCGCCCGCACCAGCCACTCCCCGGCGAGCTTGGTCTCGCCGTAGGGGTTCACCGGCGCGCACGGAGTGTCCTCCGTGATCAGGTCCACGTCGGGGTTGCCGTAGACGGCCGCCGACGAGGAGAAGAGGAAGCGCTCGATCCCGGCCTCGGCGACCGCCGCCAGGAGCGCGGCGAGACCGCCGACGTTCTCCTCGTAGTAGTGCGCCGGCCGGGCCACCGACTCACCGACCTGCTTGCGCGCGGCGAGATGCACCACACCCGTCACCGCGTGCTCGGCGAACACCTGCTTGAGCAGGCCGGTGTCGTGGGCGGAGCCCTCGAAGAGCGGGATGTGGGCCGGCAGCCGCGCGGGCACCCCGGCCGAGAGGTCGTCCAGCGCGAGGACGCGCTCCCCGGCGTCGCTCATGGCCCGCGCCACGTGTGCCCCGATGTACCCGGCACCGCCGGTGATCAGCCATGTCATGGTCGCCCACCCTATGCCGAGACCCCGGAGCCCGGCGCAATGTCCCGGATGCCCGGTCTGGGAACGCAAGTTTGTGAGCGGGGCCCCGCATCACCGATGATGATCGCGGCAAAGGCCGGGGGAGACGGTGTTGATCGGCCCGTTAACGGGCGGTGAACGCGGCCTTCCGGCTATCCGATAGCCTCTGCCGACATGCCGCCCGGCTGGCTGCCGTGCCACGCCAAAGGGCGCCCCCACCATGCGACACGACCGGCGCCCGCGCGTCGGCACTCAGGGAGTGAGTTCGGTTGTCGACCGCCATCCTCACCGGCCAGCCGGTCCCCGGATCCTCGATCGAGGGCGATCTGCGGTCCCTCGGCTTCGAGGTGCGGGTCGCCGTCGACGCGGCCGACGCCGAGCGGCTCGTCGCCGAGGCGCCCTGCCGGCAGCGGGTCGCCCTGGTCGACGCCCGGTTCGTCGGCCATGTGCACGCCCTGCGCCTCGGCCTGACCGATCCCCGCTTCCCGCTCGCGGCGATCCCGGGCGCCATCACCGCCGACCCCGAGGGGCGTACACCCCTCACCCGTGCGCTGGCCCGCGAGAACTCGGCCGGCGGCGGCACCGCCCTGGCCGTCGACAGCCTCCCCGACCGCCTCGTCACCGCCCTGGACACCGACGGCGCCGAGGTGCACCGCCCCGAGCTCGGCAGCCTGGTCGCCGAGGTCCCCGCCGACCCGCAGGCCCGCAACGAGGCCCGGCAGGCCGTCGCGAACGTCGACGACGAGGCCGTACGCCTGAAGTCGGCCGTGAAGTCCCGCGACGGCTTCTTCACCACCTTCTGCATCAGCCCCTACTCCCGCTACATCGCCCGCTGGTGCGCCCGCCGGGGCCTGACCCCGAACCAGGTCACCACCGCCTCCCTGATCACCGCGCTGATCGCGGCGGGCTGCGCGGCCACCGGTACCCGCGGCGGCTTCGTCGCCGCCGGTGTCCTGCTGATCGCCTCCTTCGTCCTGGACTGCACCGACGGGCAGCTCGCCCGTTACTCCCTCCAGTACTCCACGCTCGGCGCCTGGCTGGACGCCACCTTCGACCGGGCCAAGGAGTACGCCTACTACGCGGGCCTCGCCCTCGGAGCCGCCCGCGGCGGCGACGACGTGTGGGCGCTCGCCCTCGGAGCGATGGTCCTCCAGACCTGCCGGCACGTCGTCGACTTCTCCTTCAACGAGGCCAACCACGACGCCACCGCCAACACCAGCCCCACGGCCGCCCTTTCGGACAAGCTCGACAGCGTCGGCTGGACGGTGTGGGTGCGGCGCATGATCGTCCTGCCGATCGGCGAGCGCTGGGCGATGATCGCGGTCCTCACGGCGGTCACGACCCCGCGGATCACCTTCTACGTCCTTCTCGTCGGCTGCGCCTTCGCGGCGACGTACACGACGGCGGGGCGGGTGCTGCGCTCGCTGACCCGGAAGGCACAGCGGACCGACCGGGCGGCCCAGGCGCTGACGGACCTGGCGGACAACGGGCCGCTCGCCTCGCTCGTTGCGCGTGTCACACGCACCCGTCTCGGCGCCCCGCTGCTGGTCGCCGCGGCCGGCACGGCCGTCCTCGTGGTGTCCCTCTTCTCCGGGGTGACCTGGGCGCCCGTCGTGGGCGCCGCCGTCTACGCGGTCACCGCCGGTCAGGCGCTGTACCGCCCCCTCAAGGGCGCCCTCGACTGGCTTCTCCCGCCGCTCTTCCGCGCCGCCGAGTACGGCACCGTCCTGGTCCTCGCGGCCCAGGCGGACGTGAACGGAGCCCTTCCCGCGGCTTTCGGGCTGGTGGCGGCCGTCGCCTACCATCATTACGACACGGTGTACCGCATCCGCGGCAACGCCGGAGCGCCCCCGGCCTGGCTGGTGCGCGCCATCGGGGGGCACGAGGGGCGGACGCTGCTCGTCACCGTTCTGGCCGCCGCGCTCTCCGCCTCGCAGTTCAAGGTCGCGCTCACGGCCCTCGCCGTGGCCGTGGCTGTGGTGGTGCTCCTGGAGAGCATCCGCTTCTGGGTGTCCTCCGGGGCCCCCGCCGTACACGATGAAGGAGAACCCGCATGATCGGCCTCGTGCTGGCGGCCGGCGCCGGACGGCGTCTGCGCCCCTACACCGACAGCCTGCCCAAGGCGCTGGTGCCGGTGGGGCCGGCGGGCATAGAGGGCGAACCCACGGTTCTGGATCTGACCCTCGGCAACTTCGCCGAGATCGGTCTGACCGAGGTCGCGGTCATCGTCGGCTACCGCAAGGAAGCCGTGTACGCGCGCAAGGCGGCGCTGGAGGCGAAGTACGGCCTCAGGCTCACCCTCATCGACAACGACAAGGCCGAGGAGTGGAACAACGCCTACTCCCTGTGGTGCGGACGTGACGCCCTCAAGGACGGCGTGATCCTCGCCAACGGCGACACCGTCCACCCGGTCTCCGTCGAGAAGACGCTGCTCGCCGCCCGCGGTGAGGGCAAGAAGATCATCCTCGCCCTCGACACGGTGAAGAGCCTGGCCGACGAGGAGATGAAGGTCGTCGTCGACCCCGCCAAGGGCATGACGAAGATCACCAAGCTGATGGACCCCGCCGAGGCGACCGGCGAGTACATCGGCGTGACCCTCATCGAGGGCGACGCCGCCCCGGAGCTGGCCGACGCGCTGAAGACGGTCTGGGAGACCGACCCGCAGCAGTTCTACGAGCACGGCTACCAGGAGCTCGTGAACCGCGGCTTCCGGATCGACGTGGCGCCGATCGGCGACGTCAAGTGGGTGGAGATCGACAACCACGACGATCTCGCCCGCGGACGGGAGATCGCGTGCCAGTACTGACCCGACTCATCCCCTCGCCGCTCGTCGTCGACATCCGCCCGGGTGCCCTCGACGACCTGGGCTGCGTCCTCGCCGACGAGCGCATCTCGCACTCGGGCAAGCTGGCCATCGCGGTCAGCGGCGGCTCGGGCGCCCGGCTGCGCGAGCGGATCGCCCCGACGCTGCCCGGCGCCACCTGGTACGAGGTCGGCGGCGGCACCATCGACGACGCGGTCCGGCTGGCGAGCGACATAAAGGCCGGCCACTACGACGCGGTCGTCGGCCTCGGCGGCGGGAAGATCATCGACTGCGCCAAGTTCGCGGCGGCCCGCGTCGGCCTCCCGCTGGTCGCCGTCGCCACCAACCTCGCGCACGACGGCCTGTGTTCACCGGTCGCCACCCTCGACAACGACGCGGGCCGCGGCTCCTACGGTGTGCCGAACCCGATCGCGGTCGTCATCGACCTCAACGTCATCCGTGAGGCACCCGTCCGCTTCGTCCGCTCCGGCATCGGCGACGTCATCTCCAACATCTCCGCGGTGGCGGACTGGGAACTGGCCAACCGCGTCAAGGGCGAGAAGGTCGACGGTCTCGCCGCGGCGATGGCCCGCCAGGCCGGCGAGGCGGTGCTCAGGCACCCGGGCGGCGTCGGCGACGACGCCTTCCTCCAGGTCCTGGCCGAGGCGCTGGTCCTCACCGGGATCGCCATGTCGGTGTCGGGCGACTCCCGCCCGTCCTCCGGCGCCTGCCACGAGATCAACCACGCCTTCGACCTGCTGTTCCCCAAGCGGGCCGCCGCCCACGGCGAGCAGTGCGGACTGGGCGCGGCCTTCGCGATGTACCTGCGCGGAGCCCACGAGGAATCGGCCTACATGGCCGAGGTACTGCGCCGGCACGGGCTGCCGGTACTGCCGGAGGAGATCGGCTTCACGGTGGACGAGTTCGTCCGCGCCGTGGAGTACGCACCGGAGACCCGGCCCGGCCGCTACACGATCCTCGAACACCTCGACCTCAAGACCGAACAGATCAAGGACATCTACGCCGACTATGTCAAGGCCATCGGTAGCTGAACTCCGTCCGGTCGTCCACCCCGCAGGGGTGAAGGACCGGCGCAGCGGTGAGCACTGGATGGGGCGCCTCTACATGCGTGAGGTGTCCCTGCGGGTCGACCGCTACCTGGTGACCACCAGGGTCACTCCCAACCAGCTCACGTACCTGATGACCGTATGCGGTGTACTCGCGGCCCCGGCACTTCTGGTGCCGGGGATCCCGGGCGCCGTGCTCGGCGTGGTCGCGGTCCAGCTGTACCTGCTGCTGGACTGCGTCGACGGTGAGATCGCGCGCTGGAAGAAGCAGTACTCGCTCAACGGCGTCTACCTCGACCGGGTCGGCGCCTATCTGACCGACGCGGCCGTGCTGGTCGGCTTCGGCCTGCGCGCCGCCGATCTGTTCGGTTCCGGCCGTATCGACTGGCTGTGGGCCTTCCTCGGCACCCTGGCCGCGCTCGGCGCGATCCTGATCAAGGCCGAGACGGACCTGGTCGGTGTGGCCCGCCACCAGGGCGGGCTGCCCCCGGTCAAGGAGGCGGCCGCCGAGATGCGCTCCTCCGGCATGGCGCTGGCCCGCCGGGCCGCCGCCGCGTTCCAGTTCCACCGGCTGATCCTCGGCATCGAGGCGTCCCTGCTGATCCTGGTGCTGGCGATCGCCGACCAGGCGCGCGGTGACCTGTTCTTCACCCGCCTCGGCGTCGCGGTGCTGGCCGGGATCGCCCTCCTCCAGACCGTCCTGCACCTGGTGTCCATCCTCGCCTCCAGCAGGCTGAAGTGAGCACGGGCATGAAGGTCGGCGCCGTCATCATCACCATGGGCAACCGGCCCGACGAGCTGCGCGCCCTGCTCGACTCGGTCGCCAAGCAGGACGGCGACCCGGTCCAGGTGGTCGTGGTCGGCAACGGCTCGCCGGTACCGGACGTCCCCGACGGCGTACGCACCATCGAGCTGCCGGAGAACCTCGGCATCCCCGGCGGCCGCAACGTCGGCATCGAGGCCTTCGGCCCCAGCGGTCGCGATGTCGACATATTGCTCTTCCTCGACGACGACGGTCTCCTCGCGAGCCACGACACCGCCGAGCTGTGCCGCCAGGCCTTCGAGCACGACCCGAAGCTCGGCATCGTCAGCTTCCGCATCGCCGACCCGGACACCGGCATCACCCAGCGCCGCCACGTGCCCCGCCTGCGCGCCTCCGACCCGATGCGCTCCTCCCGCGTGACCACCTTCCTCGGCGGCGCCAACGCCGTCCGCACCCAGGTCCTCGCCGAGGTCGGCGGACTGCCGGACGCCTTCTTCTACGCCCATGAGGAGACCGACCTGGCCTGGCGGGCCCTGGACGCCGGCTGGATGATCGACTACCGGTCCGACATGGTGCTCTACCACCCCACGACCGCCCCCTCGCGGCACGCGGTCTACCACCGCATGGTCGCCCGCAACCGCGTCTGGCTCGCCCGCCGCAACCTGCCCGCGCTCCTGATCCCCGTCTACCTCGGCGTCTGGCTGCTGCTCACCCTGGTGCGGCGCCCGTCGCGGCCCGCCCTGAAGGCATGGTTCGGCGGATTCCGGGAAGGCTGGACGACTCCCTGCGGACCGCGCCGGCCCATGAAGTGGCGTACGGTGTGGCGGCTGACCCGACTGGGCCGGCCCCCCGTCATCTGACAAGCTCGTCCAGAAGAGCACCGGGGCCGGACCGAGGTCCCGGGGACTCATGCCAGGCCGCACAGGCCGCGCATCCCGAAGACGAAAGTTTCCACCAGTGAGTGAGACAACGCATGACGGCCCGGTCGCGGTGAGCGCGCCCGCGCCGCCCGACGAGAGCCTCACGGCGGCACAGCTCGCCGCCAAGCACGGGCTGACCGTGAGCGGCGCCCGGCCCTCCCTCGTCGAGTACGTCCGCCAGCTCTGGGACCGGCGCCACTTCATCCTCGCCTTCTCCCGGGCGAAGCTGACCGCCCAGTACAGCCAGGCCAAGCTCGGCCAGCTGTGGCAGGTGGCCACCCCGCTGCTGAACGCGGCCGTGTACTTCTTCATCTTCGGCCTGCTCCTGGAGGCCGACCGGGGTATGTCCCGCGAGGTGTACATCCCCTTCCTGGTCACCGGCGTGTTCGTGTTCACCTTCACCCAGAGCTCGGTGATGGCGGGCGTGCGCGCGATCTCCGGCAACCTCGGACTGGTCCGCGCCCTGCACTTCCCGCGCGCCTCGCTGCCCGTGTCCTTCGCGCTCCAGCAGCTCCAGCAGCTGCTGTTCTCGATGCTCGTGCTGTTCGCCATCGCGATCGGATTCGGCCATTACCCGGACCTGTCCTGGGTGCTGATCGTGCCGGTGCTCGTCCTCCAGTTCTGCTTCAACACAGGCCTCGCCCTGATCATGGCCCGGGCGGGCTCCAAGACCCCGGACCTCGCACAGCTGATGCCGTTCGTGATGCGTACGTGGATGTACGCGTCCGGGGTGATGTTCTCCATCCCGATCTTCCTGCGGGACAAGCCGGAGTGGATCGCGAACATCCTCCAGTGGAACCCGGCAGCGATCTACATGGACCTGATGCGCTTCGCGCTCATCGACAGCTACGGCTCCGAGTACCTCCCCGACCACGTCTGGGCGGCCGCCGGCGGATGGGCCGTTCTCTTCGCGCTCGGCGGCTTCGTGTACTTCTGGAAGGCGGAGGAGAGGTACGGCCGTGGCTGATCACGTCAACGACGAGCTCGTTCCCACCGTCATCGCGGACGACCTGCACATCGTCTACCGCGTCAACGGTGCCAAGACCGGCAAGGGCAGCGCCACCGCGGCCCTCAGCCGCATCCTCAAGCGCGGCGAGGAACGCGGTGTGCGCAAGGTGCACGCGGTTCGCGGCGTCTCCTTCGTCGCCTACCGCGGCGAGGCCGTCGGCCTGATCGGTTCCAACGGCTCCGGCAAGTCCACCCTGCTGCGGGCCATCGCCGGCCTGCTCCCGGCCGAGAGCGGCAAGGTCTACACCGACGGCCAGCCCTCCCTCCTCGGCGTCAACGCGGCCCTCATGAACGACCTCACCGGCGAGCGGAACGTCATATTGGGCGGGCTCGCCATGGGGATGTCCCGCGAGCAGATCAGGGAGCGCTACCAGGAGATCGTCGACTTCTCCGGGATCAACGAGAAGGGCGACTTCATCACCCTGCCGATGCGCACCTACTCCTCCGGTATGGCGGCCCGCCTGCGGTTCTCCATCGCCGCGGCCAAGGACCACGACGTCCTCATGATCGACGAGGCCCTGGCCACCGGCGACCGCAAGTTCCAGAAGCGCTCCGAGGAACGCATCCGGGAACTGCGCAAGGAGGCCGGCACGGTGTTCCTCGTCAGCCACAACAACAAGTCGATCCGTGACACCTGCAACCGCGTCCTGTGGCTGGAGCGCGGCGAGCTGCGCATGGACGGCCCGACCGACGAGGTCCTCAAGGAGTACGAGAAGTTCACGGGCAGGTAGTCCACCCGCCCCGGACGAAAAGGACCGCCCCGCTTCCCCGGGCCCTGCCGGAACTGCTCCGGCGGGGCTCCGCGTCTGCAAAGGAAACGTCAACTTCCGCCCCGCTTGGGAATCTTGACACCAATCGGTGTGTTGTTGTGATGTCCAGGACACCCCGACGAACCGCAGAGCGTTGTACAACGTAAGCTGTACCGGTCCCGAATCGCGGCAAGTAGGGCGATAACGCGCCACCCCCTGTGCCCGGACAGCCGCACGAACGGCCGGGCGGCGTGTCCGAAATAGTGTGCCCTGGGTCTGCGGTGTAGAACGGGAGATGTGACGGCAATGGCTACGGAAACTCCCCAGCTCCACGCAGCATGTGCCGTCCCCGCACCGGGCGGCCGGCGGTGACGGGAACCGGCAGGGCCCGCCCCGGTGAGACGGAGCGCGGCACCCTCGACAAGGCGGCCGCGGAGAACTTCCCCGTGGCCCCCTTCTTCCTGCCCAGGGCCTGGCGCACCGACCTGATGGCCGTCTACGGCTTCGCCCGCCTCGTCGACGACATCGGCGACGGCGACCTGGCCCCCGGCGGCGCCGACGCCCGGCTGCTCGGGGTCCCGCCCGCCGAGGCCGACGACCGCCTGGTGCTGCTGGACGCCTTCGAGACCGACCTCCGCCGCGTCTTCGACTCGACCCCCCACCACCCGTTGCTGCGCCGCCTCCAGCCGACCGTCCGCCGGCGCGCGCTGACCCCCGAGCCGTTCCTCGGCCTGATCGCCGCCAACCGCCAGGACCAGCTCGTCACCCGCTACGAGACCTACGACGACCTGCTCGCCTACTGCGAGCTGTCGGCCAACCCCGTCGGCCGTCTCGTGCTCGCCGTCACCGGCACCTCGACCCCCGAACGGGTCCGGCTGTCCGACGCGATCTGTACGGCCCTTCAGATCGTCGAACACCTTCAGGACGTCGCCGAGGACCTCGGCCGCGACCGCGTCTACCTCCCCGCCGAGGACATGAAGCGCTTTCATGTCCAGGAAGCGGATCTCGCCACGAAAACCGGGGGCGCATCGGTGCGCGCCCTGGTTGCATACGAGGCGCAACGCGCCCGCGACCTCCTGAATGAAGGCGCCCCCCTCGTGGGTAGCGTCCACGGCAGGCTGAAACTGCTGCTCGCAGGGTTCGTGGCGGGAGGAAGGGCGGCGATCCACGCGATCGCCGCCGCCGATTACGACGTACTTCCCGGCCCGCCCAAGCCCGGCAAGCTCCGGCTGCTGCGTGAGGTGGGCGTCACTCTGCGAGGAGAGGGGTGATCCGGACCGTGGAGTGGGAACCGCACGTGTCCGCACCGGTACTCGCCGCCTACAGCTACTGCGAGGCAGTGACCGGACAGCAGGCCCGTAACTTCGCGTACGGCATCAGACTGCTGCCGACGCCCAAGCGTCGCGCGATGTCGGCGCTGTACGCCTTCTCCCGGCGCGTCGACGACATCGGCGACGGCGCGCTGGCCGACGGCATCAAGACGGAGAGACTCGAGGACACCCGGAAGCTGCTCACCCGGATCCGCGCGGGCGTGGTCGACGAGGACGACATCGACCCGGTCGGCGTCGCCCTGGCGCACGCCGCGGAGACCTTCCCGATTCCGCTCGACGGCCTCGACGAGCTCATCGACGGCGTGCTGATGGACGTCCGCGGCGAGACCTACGAGACCTGGGACGACCTGAAGGTGTACTGCCGCTGCGTGGCGGGCGCCATCGGCCGGCTCTCCCTCGGCGTGTTCGGAACCGAACCGGGCGCGCGCGGTGCCGAACGCGCCTCGGAGTACGCCGACACGCTGGGGCTGGCGCTCCAGCTCACCAACATCCTGCGGGACGTCCGGGAGGACGCCGAGGGCGGGCGGACCTATCTGCCCGCCGACGACCTCGCGAAGTTCGGCTGCTCGGCCGGCTTCAAGGGGCCGAAACCACCGGAGGGCGCCGATTTCGCGGGCCTCGTGCACTTCGAAGTGCGACGGGCCCGCGCTCTTTTCGCCGAGGGCTACCGGCTGCTCCCCATGCTCGACCGGCGCAGCGGCGCCTGTGTCGCCGCCATGGCCGGCATCTACCGCCGCCTCCTCGACCGCATCGAGCGCGACCCGGAGGCCGTGCTGCGTGGCCGGGTCTCGCTGCCCGGCCGGGAGAAGGCGTACGTCGCCGTGCGCGGCCTGTCCGGCCTGGACGCCCGGCATGTGACCCGGCGGACCGTCAGGAGGCGCGCCTGATGGACAATCCGGTCCAAGGTGATGCCACCGGCGAAAAGCGGCACGCAACCCTCCGGTGGGGGACCGCGTCCCTGACTGCGACGGCCTGCCGTGGCCGGTTCACCACGCACGGCGGGTGCTCGGGGGAGGGTGCACGATGACCGACGGTACGCAGTCGGAAGGGCCACGCACGGCCGCGACGGGACGATCCGGTTCCGGGCGTGACGCCGTCGTGATCGGCGGCGGGCTCGCCGGTGTCACCGCCGCGCTCGCCCTCGCCGACGCCGGTATCGGCGTCACGCTGCTCGAAGGCCGGCCACGCCTCGGCGGGCTCGCCTTCTCCTTCCAGCGCGACGGCCTGACCGTCGACAACGGACAGCATGTGTACCTGCGCTGCTGCACCGCCTACCGCTGGTTCCTCGACCGCATCGAGGGCACGGCGCTGGCACCCTTGCAGAACCGTCTCGACGTGCCGGTGCTCGACGTCGACAAACCCGAGGGACGGCGGCTGGGCAGACTGCGGCGCGACGCGCTGCCGGTACCCCTGCATCTGGGGCGCAGCCTCGCGACCTACCCGCATCTCTCGCTCGCCGAACGCGCCAGAGTCGGCCGTGCCGCGCTCGCGCTCAAGGGGCTCGATCTCGCCGATCCGAGCCTGGACGCAACCGACTTCGGCAGCTGGCTGACCGCGCACGGTCAGTCGGCGCGTGCCGTCGAGGCCCTGTGGGACCTGGTCGGTGTCGCCACTCTCAACGCGGTCGCGAAGGACGCCTCACTGGGGCTCGCCGCGATGGTGTTCAAGACCGGTCTGCTGTCCGACCCGGGCGCGGCCGACATCGGATGGGCGCGCGTCCCGCTGGGCGACCTGCATGACCGGCTCGCCCGCAAGGCGCTCGACTCCGCGGGCGTGCGTACCGAAGTCCGTACACGCGTCACCTCCATCTCTACCGACGACAACGGCCGTTGGAGCGTCCAGGTTCCCGGCGAGACGCTCACCGCGGACGCGGTCGTGCTCGCCGTACCGCAGCGCGAGGCGCACGATCTGCTGCCCGCGGGGGCGCTCGACGCTCCCGAACGGCTGCTGGAGATCGGCACCGCGCCGATCCTCAACGTCCACGTCGTCTACGACCGGACGGTCCTCGCCAGGCCCTTCTTCGCGGCCCTCGGCACCCCGGTGCAGTGGGTGTTCGACCGCACCGAGGCCTCCGGGCTCCCGCAGGGGCAGTACCTCGCCCTGTCGCAGTCGGCGGCGTGGGACGAGATCGACGAGCCGGTCGCGACGCTGCGCGAGCGCTACCTGCCCGAGCTGGAGCGGCTGCTGCCGCGCGCGCGGGGCGCCCGGGTGAAGGACTTCTTCGTCACCCGGGAACGGACGGCGACGTTCGCCCCCACCCCCGGCGTCGGGCGCCTCAGGCCCGGCGCCCGCACCAAGGCGTCCGGCCTGTACCTGGCCGGAGCGTGGACCGCCACCGGGTGGCCCGCGACCATGGAGAGTGCGGTCCGCAGCGGTGTGAGCGCGGCACAGGCCGCTCTCGACGCCCTGGGCCGGCCCCGCCCCCGCCACCTCTTCGCGTTCGAGGAGGCGGCCTGATGCTCGATCAGCACGGCTCGGCACATTCCCGCACCCCCTCCGTCACCGCAACAAGAGGAGAAACAGTGCCCACTGTGCCCCCGGCCTCGACGGCCGCTCGAGAGACCGCGGTGGACGTGGCCGCGCTCCTGGAGCGCGGCCGGACCCTGGCCACACCGGTGCTGCGGGCGGCCGTCAACCGCCTGGCGGCTCCCATGGACACCGTTTCCGCCTACCACTTCGGCTGGATCGACGCCCAGGGCAACCCCGCGGACGGTGACGGCGGCAAGGCCGTGCGGCCCGCGCTCGCGGTGCTCTCCGCCGAGGTCACCGGCGCGGCGCCCGAGGTCGGCGTCCCCGGCGCGGTCGCCGTCGAGCTGGTCCACAACTTCTCGTTGCTGCACGACGACCTGATGGACGGCGACGAACAGCGCCGCCACCGCGACACGGTGTGGAAGGTGCACGGCCCCGCCCAGGCCATCCTGGTCGGCGACGCCCTGTTCGCCCTGGCCAACGAGGTCCTGCTGGAACTCGGCACTGTCGAGGCCGGCCGCGCCACCCGTCGCCTGACCACCGCCACCCGCGCCCTGATCGACGGCCAGGCACAGGACATCTCCTACGAGCACCGCGACCGCGTCAGCGTCGAGGAGTGCCTGGAGATGGAGGGCAACAAGACCGGCGCCCTGCTCGCCTGCGCCAGCTCCATCGGCGCCGTCCTCGGCGGTGCCGACGACCGCACCGCCGACACCCTGGAGACGTACGGCTACCACCTCGGTCTCGCCTTCCAGGCCGTCGACGACCTGCTCGGCATCTGGGGCGACCCCGTCTCCACCGGCAAGCAGACCTGGAGCGACCTGCGTCAGCGCAAGAAGTCCCTGCCGGTCGTGGCCGCGCTCGCGGCGGGCGGCGCCGCCTCCGAGCGGCTCGGCGAGATGCTCGCCGCCGACGCCAAGAGCAACGACTTCGAGAACTTCTCCGAGGAGGAGTTCGCGGCCCGTGCCGACCTCATCGAGAAGGCGGGCGGCCGCGAGTGGACCGCCGAGGAGGCGCGGCGCCAGCACACCGTCGCCATCGAGGCCCTGAACGCCGTCGACATGCCCGACCGGGTGCGGGACCGCTTCACCGCGCTCGCCGACTTCGTCGTCGTACGAAAGAGATGATCACTATCGGTCGAATAGCCCTCGCGTAGTCGCCGGCCGGTGCCCGCACCGATGCGCACCGGCCGACGGCGGACCCACCGCAGCAACGACTCAGCACGACTGCACGAAGGGGAAGCCATGACAGCGACGACCGACGGAAGCACCGGGGCCCTGCCGCCCCGCGCTGCCGCGGCCAGCGAAACCGACATCCGTATCTCCGTGGCGGCCGGGGTACACGAAGCCGCCGTACGTGCCACGCAACGCGCCACCGAGTACCTGCTGTCCCGGCAGGACGCCCAGGGCTGGTGGAAGGGCGACCTCGAGACCAATGTGACGATGGACGCCGAGGACCTGCTGCTGCGTCAGTTCCTGGGCATCCGCGACGAGGCCACCACCCGCGCCGCCGCGCTCTTCATCCGCGGCGAGCAGCACGACGACGGCACCTGGGGCACCTTCTACGGCGGACCGGGCGAACTCTCCGCCACCATCGAGGCGTACGTCGCGCTGCGGCTGGCCGGCGACGCACCGGACGCTCCGCACATGGCGAAGGCGTCGGCGTGGATCCGCGAGCGGGGCGGGATCGCCGCCGCCCGGGTCTTCACCCGGATCTGGCTCGCCCTGTTCGGCTGGTGGAAGTGGGAGGACCTGCCCGAACTGCCGCCGGAACTCATCTACTTCCCGAAGTGGATGCCGCTCAACATCTATGACTTCGGGTGCTGGGCCCGGCAGACCATCGTCCCGCTGACGATCGTCTCCGCCAAGCGCCCGGTACGGCCCGCGCCCTTCGCGCTGGACGAGCTGCACACCGATCCCGCCGACCCCAACCCGGCCAGGCCTCTTGCTCCGGCGGCGAGTTGGGACGGTGCCTTCCAGCGTCTGGACCGGACGCTGCACCAGCTGCGCAAGGTCGCCCCGCGCAGGCTGCGCCGGGCGGCGATGAACAGCGCCGCCCGCTGGATCATCGAGCGGCAGGAGAACGACGGCTGCTGGGGCGGTATCCAGCCGCCGGCCGTGTACTCGGTGATCGCTCTGCACCTGCTCGGCTACGACCTCGAACACCCGGTGATGCGGGCCGGGTTGGAGTCCCTCGACCGGTTCGCGGTGTGGCGCGAGGACGGGGCCCGGATGATCGAGGCCTGCCAGTCGCCGGTGTGGGACACCTGTCTCGCCACCATCGCGCTCGCCGACGCGGGCGTTCCCGCCGACCATCCGCAGCTCGTCAAGGCCGCCGACTGGATGCTGGGCGAGGAGATCGTCCGCCCCGGCGACTGGTCGGTCAAGCGGCCCCAACTCCCCCCGGGCGGCTGGGCGTTCGAGTTCCACAACGACAACTACCCGGACATCGACGACACCGCCGAGGTCGTACTCGCACTGCGCCGCGTCCGGCATCACGACCCGGAGCGGGTGGAGAACGCGATCGGGCGCGGGGTGCGCTGGAACCTCGGGATGCAGTCGAGGAACGGGGCGTGGGGCGCCTTCGACGTCGACAACACCAGCCCGTTCCCCAACCGGCTGCCGTTCTGCGACTTCGGCGAGGTCATCGACCCGCCGTCCGCGGACGTCACCGCGCACGTGGTGGAGATGCTGGCCGTCGAGGGACTCGCCCACGACCCGCGCACCCGGCGCGGCATCCAGTGGCTGCTCGCCGAACAGGAGCCGGACGGCTCGTGGTTCGGGCGCTGGGGCGTCAACTACGTCTACGGCACCGGGTCGGTGGTGCCCGCCCTGGTCGCCGCCGGATTCCCCGGCTCGCACCCGGCGATCCGGCGGGCGGTGGCCTGGCTGGAGAAGGTGCAGAACGACGACGGCGGCTGGGGCGAGGACCTGCGCTCCTACAAGTACGTCAAGGAGTGGAGCGGCCGCGGCGCCTCCACCGCCTCGCAGACGGCCTGGGCGCTGATGGCCCTGCTGGCGGCGGGGGAGCGGGACTCCAAGGCCGTGGAGCGGGGCGTCGAGTGGCTCGCGAGCACCCAGCGCGAGGACGGCTCCTGGGACGAGCCCTACTTCACCGGCACAGGGTTCCCGTGGGACTTCTCCATCAACTACCACCTCTACCGGCAGGTGTTCCCGCTCACCGCACTCGGCCGGTACGTCCACGGAGAGCCGTTCTCCGGAGCGAAGGAGGGCTGATGAGCACCCAGCCCGCCCCGGCCCCGCTGCTGATCGCCTGCGCGCTCGGCATCGAACGCCTCGCCCTGCGCGGCGGCGACCGCGGTCAGGCGGGCGGACCGGTGACCGTCCTGCGCACGGGCATGGGCCCCGAGGCGGCCGAGGTCTCCGTCGCCCGGGTCCTGGCCCACCCGGAACTCGCCGGGGCCGCCGTACTGGCCACCGGTTTCTGCGCGGGGCTCGCCCCCGGCATGCACCCCGGCGATCTGGTGGTCGCCGAGGAGACCCGGCACCCGCGGGGAACCGTCCGGTGCGTCGGGACCGGCCTGCTCGTCGAGGAACTGGTGCGGGCGGTGCCCGGGAGCACCGTCCACACCGGGCCGCTCACCGGTTCCGATCACGTCGTGCGTGGTCACGAACGGTCGGATCTGTTCGCGACCGGCGCGATCGCGGTCGACATGGAGTCCGCGGCCACGCTCCTGAGCGCTGTACGCGAGGGCGAGCGCCCCGTTGCGGCCGTCCGGGTGGTCGTGGACGCTCCAGAGCATGAACTCGTCCGGATCGGCACGGTACGCGGTGGAATATCGGCTTTCCGCGTCCTTCGTTCAGTCCTTCCGGCTTTCTACGAATGGCACCGTTCCTTGCTGCTCCCCAGGAGGTGAGCCAGATGGCCATGCCACTGCGTCAGTCCATCAAGGTCGCTACATATTTGGCCGAACAGAAGCTCCGCAAGCGGGACAAGTTCCCGTTGATCGTGGAGCTCGAACCCCTTTTCGCCTGCAACCTGAAGTGCGAGGGCTGCGGCAAGATCCAGCATCCGGCCGGGGTGCTGAAGCAGCGCATGCCGGTGGCCCAGGCCGTCGGTGCGGTGCTGGAGTCCGGTGCGCCGATGGTGTCCATCGCCGGCGGTGAGCCGCTGATGCACCCTCAGATCGACGAGATCGTGCGCCAGCTGGTGGCGAAGAAGAAGTACGTCTTCCTCTGCACCAACGCCATGCTGCTGCGCAAGAAGATGGACAAGTTCACACCCTCCCCGTACTTCGCCTTCGCCGTGCACATCGACGGGCTGCGCGAGCGGCACGACGAGTCCGTCGCGAAGGAGGGCGTGTTCGACGAAGCGGTGGAGGCGATCAAGGAAGCCAAGAAGCGGGGCTTCCGGGTCACCACCAACTCGACCTTCTTCAACACCGACACCCCGCAGACCATCATCGAGGTGCTCAACTTCCTCAACGACGACCTGAAGGTCGACGAGATGATGATCTCGCCCGCCTACGCCTACGAGAAGGCGCCCGACCAGGAGCACTTCCTGGGCGTGGAGCAGACCCGCGAGCTGTTCAAGAAGGCCTTCGCGGGCGGCAACAGGCGCAAGTGGCGGCTCAACCACTCCCCGCTCTTCCTGGACTTCCTGGAGGGCAAGGTCGACTTCCCGTGCACCGCGTGGGCGATCCCGAACTACTCCCTCTTCGGCTGGCAGCGCCCCTGCTATCTGATGAGCGACGGCTATGTGCCGACGTACCGGGAGCTGATCGAGGAGACCGACTGGGACAAGTACGGCCGCGGCAAGGACCCGCGCTGCGCCAACTGCATGGCGCACTGCGGCTACGAGCCCACCGCCGTCCTGGCCACCATGGGATCCCTGAAGGAGTCGCTGCGCGCCATGCGTGAGACCGTCTCCGGAAACCGCGAGTAGCGCCATGACCGCCATCTCCCTGGGCGTCCCCGAGGTACCGGTCCGGCCGATCGCCGAGCGGCGTGTGTCGCGGCAGATCCAGGTCGGGCCGGTGGCGGTCGGGGGCGGGGCCCCGGTGTCGGTGCAGTCGATGACGACGACCCGTACGTCGGACATCGGCGCCACCCTCCAGCAGATCGCGGAACTCACCGCGTCCGGCTGCCAGATCGTCCGCGTCGCCTGCCCCACGCAGGACGACGCGGACGCGCTGGCCACCATCGCCCGCAAGTCACAGATCCCGGTGATCGCGGACATCCACTTCCAGCCCAAGTACGTGTTCGCCGCGATCGAGGCCGGCTGCGCGGCCGTCCGCGTCAACCCCGGCAACATCAAGCAGTTCGACGACAAGGTCAAGGAGATCGCGCGGGCCGCCAAGGACCACGGCACCCCCATCCGGATCGGGGTCAACGCCGGGTCGCTGGACCGGCGGCTGCTCCAGAAGTACGGCAAGGCCACCCCGGAGGCGCTCGTGGAGAGCGCGCTGTGGGAGGCCTCGCTCTTCGAGGAGCACGGCTTCAGGGACGTCAAGATCTCGGTGAAGCACAACGACCCCGTGGTCATGGTCAACGCCTACACACTGCTCGCCGAGCAGTGCGACTACCCGCTGCACCTGGGCGTGACCGAGGCCGGACCCGCCTTCCAGGGGACCATCAAGTCGGCGGTGGCCTTCGGCGCGCTGCTCAGCAGGGGCATCGGCGACACCATCCGGGTCTCGCTGTCCGCCCCGCCCGCCGAGGAGGTCAAGGTCGGCATCCAGATCCTGGAGTCGCTGAACCTCAGGCAGCGCCGGCTGGAGATCGTGTCGTGCCCGTCCTGCGGGCGCGCCCAGGTCGACGTCTACAAGCTGGCCGACGAGGTCACCGCGGGCCTGGAGGGCATGGAGGTGCCCTTGCGGGTCGCGGTGATGGGGTGTGTCGTGAACGGACCCGGTGAGGCGCGGGAGGCGGACCTGGGGGTCGCCTCCGGCAACGGCAAGGGGCAGATCTTCGTCAAGGGCGAGGTCATCAAGACCGTGCCCGAGTCGAAGATCGTGGAGACCCTCATCGAGGAGGCGATGAAGATCGCCGAACAGATGGAGCAGGACGGCGTCGCGTCGGGGGAGCCGGCCGTCACCGTGAGTTGAACAGCACGGACCGAAGGGGGCCCGACGTGACGATTCTGGAGAACATCCGGGGACCACGCGATCTGAAGGCGCTGGCCGAGGCGGAACTCGGTGAACTGTCCGAGGAGATCAGGGAGTTCCTGGTGCACGCGGTCGCCAGGACCGGGGGTCATCTCGGGCCCAACCTGGGGGTGGTGGAACTCACCGTCGCCCTGCACCGGGTCTTCGAGTCGCCGGTCGACCGCATCCTGTGGGACACCGGCCACCAGAGCTACGTACACAAACTGCTGACAGGGCGTCAGGACTTCTCCAAGCTGCGCGGCAAGGGCGGCCTCTCCGGCTACCCCTCGCGCGAGGAGTCCGAGCACGACGTCATCGAGAACAGCCACGCCTCCACCGTGCTCGGCTGGGCCGACGGGCTGGCCAAGGCCCACCAGGTGCAGGGCGAGAAGGGGCATGTGGTCGCGGTCATCGGCGACGGCGCGCTCACCGGAGGCATGGCCTGGGAGGCGCTCAACAACATCGCCGCCGCCAAGGACCGGCCGCTGATCATCGTCGTCAACGACAACGAACGCTCGTACTCGCCTACCATCGGCGGACTCGCCAACCACCTCGCCACGCTGCGCACGACCGACGGCTACGAGAAGGTCCTGGCCTGGGGGAAGGACGTACTGCTGCGGACCCCGGTGGTCGGGCACACCGTGTACGAGTCGCTGCACGGGGCGAAGAAGGGCTTCAAGGACGCCTTCGCGCCGCAGGGCATGTTCGAGGACCTCGGGCTGAAGTACGTCGGTCCGATCGACGGGCACGACATCAAGGCCGTCGAGTCCGCGCTCCGGCGCGCCAAGCGCTTCCACGGGCCCGTGCTGGTGCACTGCCTCACCGAGAAGGGCCGCGGCTACGAGCCCGCTCTCGCGCACGAGGAGGACCACTTCCACACCGTCGGGGTGATGGACCCGCTGACCTGCGAGCCGCTCGCGCCGTCCAACGGGCCGTCCTGGACCTCGGTGTTCGGCGACGAGATCGTGCGGATCGGGGAGGAGCGCGAGGACGTCGTGGCGATCACGGCGGCCATGCTGCACCCGGTGGGACTGGGCAAGTTCGCGGCACGGTTCCCGGACCGGGTGTGGGACGTCGGCATCGCCGAGCAGCACGCCGCCGTCTCCGCCGCCGGGCTCGCGACGGGCGGACTGCACCCGGTCGTCGCCGTCTACGCCACCTTCCTCAACCGGGCCTTCGACCAGCTCCTGATGGATGTCGCCCTGCACCGCTGCGGGGTCACCTTCGTCCTGGACCGGGCCGGTGTGACCGGCGCCGACGGGCCCTCCCACAACGGCATGTGGGACCTGTCGGTCCTCCAGGTCGTCCCCGGCCTGCGGATCGCCGCGCCGCGCGACGCCGAACAGCTGCGGGCACAGCTGAGGGAGGCGGTCGCGGTGGACGACGCGCCCACGCTCGTCCGCTTCCCGAAGGAGTCGGTGGGGCCCGAGGTGCCCGCGATCGACCGGGTCGGTGGCATGGACGTCCTGCACCGCTCCTCCAGTGAGCCGGACGTCCTGCTCGTCGCCGTCGGTGTGATGGCCCCCGTCTGCCTCCAGGCCGCCGAGCTGCTGGAGGCGCGGGGCATCGACTGCACCGTCGTGGACCCCCGTTGGGTCAAGCCCGTCGACCCGGAACTCCCCGGCCTCGCCCGCCGGCATCGTCTGGTGGCCGTCGTCGAGGACAACAGCCGTGCGGCCGGCGTCGGAGCGGCGGTGGCGCTGGCCCTCGGCGACGCCGAAGTCGACGTACCGGTACGGCGCTTCGGCATCCCGGAGCAGTTCCTCGCGCACGCCAAGCGCGGTGAGGTGCTCGCCGACATCGGCCTCACTCCCGTGGAGGTCGCCGGCCGGATCGGCGCGAGCCTGGCCGTCAAGGAAGAGCTGTCCAAGGAGCAACAGGAATGACAACAGCGGAATCCGCGTCGCCCTCCTCGCGGGCCGGGGAGTTCGACCTCGGCGCGCTGCTGGCCGAGCGCGGAGCCGAGCGCTACGAGCTGCACACGAGATACCTCAACCACCAGCTCCCGCGCATGCTGCACACCATCGGCTTCGACAAGGTCTACGAGCGCGCCGAGGGCGCCCACTTCTGGGACGCCGACGGCAATGACTACCTGGACATGCTCGCCGGGTTCGGGGTGATGGGCCTGGGCCGCCACCACCCCGTCGTCCGCAAGGCGCTGCACGACGTCCTGGACGCCTCGCTCGCCGACCTCACCCGCTTCGACTGCCAGCCGCTGCCCGGGCTGCTGGCCGAGAAGCTGCTCGCGCACAGCCCGCACCTGGACCGCGTCTTCTTCGGCAACAGCGGCACGGAGGCGGTGGAGACCGCACTGAAGTTCGCCCGGTTCGTCACCGGCAAGCCGCGGATCCTCTACTGCGACCACGCCTTCCACGGACTGACCACGGGCTCGCTGTCGGTCAACGGCGAGTCCGGGTTCCGCGACGGGTTCGCGCCGCTGCTGCCCGACACGGCGGTGCCGCTCGGCGATCTCGACGCCCTGGCGGCCGAGGTGAGGAAGGGCGACGTCGCCGCCCTGATCGTCGAGCCGATCCAGGGCAAGGGCGTGCACGAGGCGCCGCCCGGCTACCTCCGGGCCGCCCAGGAGCTGCTGCACCGGCACAAGGCGCTGCTGATCGCCGACGAGGTGCAGACCGGCCTCGGCCGGACCGGGGACTTCTACGCCTACCAGCACGAGGACGGCGTCGAACCCGACCTGGTGTGCGTGGCCAAGGCGCTCTCCGGCGGCTATGTGCCGGTCGGCGCCACCCTCGGCAAGGACTGGATCTTCAAGAAGGTCTACTCGTCGATGGACCGGGTGCTCGTCCACTCGGCGAGCTTCGGGTCCAACGCCCAGGCGATGGCGGCCGGCCTGGCCGTCCTGTCCGTGATGGAGACCGAGCAGATCGTCGCGAACGCCCGCGCCACGGGCGACCTGCTGCGGTCCCGGCTCTCGGCACTGACCGACAAGTACGAGCTGCTCGCCGACGTCCGCGGCCGGGGCCTGATGATCGGCATCGAGTTCGGCAGGCCCAGGTCGCTGAAGCTCCGCAGCCGCTGGGCCATGCTCCAGGCCGCGCGCAAGGGGCTGTTCGCGCAGATGGTGGTCGTCCCGCTGCTCCAGAAGCACCGCATCCTCACCCAGGTCTCCGGCGACCACCTGGAGGTGATCAAGCTGATCCCGCCGCTGGTCGTCGACGAGCGGGACGTGGACCGGTTCGTGGACGCCTTCACGGACGTCATGGACGACGCCCACAGCGGTGGCGGACTGGTGTGGGACTTCGGCAGGACGCTGATCAAGCAGGCGGTGGCCAACCGCTGACCCGGCCCGCCGGCCCGTCCGTCGACTTTGCCTCTGAGGCAAGAGATTTGCCGTAGAGGCAAAATCGCGGCTGAATGGGGGCATGAGCTCTCCCCGTCCGGAGCCGGAACCGCGCGACGACCTGCCGACCACCGTCGCTCCCCGGCTCCGCTCCCTGCGCCGGCGCGCCTCCCTCACCCTGGAGGCCGCCGCCGGTGCCGCGGGGCTCTCGCCCGCCCATCTCTCCCGTCTGGAGACCGGGCAGCGCCAGCCCTCGCTGCCGATGCTGCTGGCCCTCGCCCGCATCTACGGTACGACGGTCTCCGAGCTGCTCGGCGAGACGGTCGCCGAACGGGACGCGGTGGTGCGCGCGGCCGACATGGAGGCCACCGCGGCCGGCGGCTGGACCTACTGGCAGGCCGGGGCACCCGGCCGCGGGATGCAGGCGCTGCGCGTCCACGTCCCGCACGGCTCGCAGGGCGACATCGTGCGCGTGCACCCGGGCGAGGAGTGGCTGTACGTCCTCACCGGGCGGCTGCGGCTGCGCCTCGGCGACACCACGCACCTGCTCGCACCGGGTGACAGCGCGCACTTCGACTCGCTGACCCCGCACCGCATCGCCGCCCAGGACCCGGACGGGGTCGAGCTGCTGTTCGTCCACACCCTGTTGCAGAGTCCCACGGCCACGCTGTGCCTGGGCCCCACCATCGGAGACAGATCATGAAGAACCTGGAAGAGCGGTTCCCGCGCGCCCTGTGGGTGCGCCTGATCATCTACATCGCGGTGGGGCACCTCTTCGCCGCGTTCATCTACTTCCTGTTCGAGGCCGGCGCCCAGCAGTAGCCGCCGGGACGGCGGGCGCCGGCCGTACGACTCCGCCGAGTGTCGAGTGCCGAGCGTCAGTCGAGCAGGCGCTCCCGCAACCGCTCGCGGGTCTGCGGGGTGACCCCGAGCCCCTTCTCCAGGTAGGTGTCGACACCGCCCCAGATCTCCTCGATCGTGTCGAAGGCGGCTTGGAGGTACTCGGCCCGCGCGTCGAACAGCGGGGAGAGCAGCTCCATCACCTCGGGGGAGTAGCCGGATGCCGAGGAGCCGCTGCGGTGCACCTTGTAGCGGCGGTGCTTGGCGTTCGACTCCAGGTAGTCGGCGATGATCGCCTCCCGCTCGACCCCCACGGCGAGCAGTGTCACCGCGATGGACAGGCCCGCGCGGTCCTTGCCGGCCGCGCAGTGCATCAGGGCGGGGACACTGTCCTCGGCCAGGGAGTGCAGCACCTGGGAGTGCTCGGCCGTCCGCTCCTTCATGATCGTGCGGTAGGAGGCGATCATCCGGGCGGCGGCCTTGCCGTCGCCGAGGATCTCACGGAGCTGGTCGATCTCGCCCTCGCGGACCATCTTCCAGAACTCGCCGCCGTCGGCCGGGTCGGTCAGCGGGAGGTTCACATTGCGCACGCCCGGCAGCTCGACGTCGGGCCCCTCCAGCTTCTGGTCCGCCGCGTTGCGGAAGTCGAAGATCGTGTGCAGGCCCAGGGAGCCGAGGAAGGCGGCGTCCTCGCCGGTCGCGTGCGCGAGGTGGCCGCTGCGGAACAGCACGCCGTGGCGCACCCGCCGTCCGTCCACGGTCGGCAGCCCGCCCACATCACGGAAGTTGCGGACTCCGGCCAGCTCGGGTTCGGTCGACGGGACCTGCTGCGTCACGGGGTCTCCTCGCGGTCGGTTCCGCCGACGCGGCTCGACGGCGGGCACGCAGTCGACGATACGACATGCGTTCGTACGGCATTGAGTTGTCCACAGGCGTTGTGGTGAGGGATCGTGGCACTCGATGATGTTGATGCGTGAGCGGACCTGTTCGCGTGTGTTCGTATCTGTGAGGGACAGCATGCTGGAGATCGCCGACAACGCCCGTACGTGGATTCTGTCCGGGCCGACCAGCAGTTACGCCGTCCATCTCACCGAGGGCGACGAGCTGCTGCATCTGCACTGGGGCCCCAGGATCGCGCTCGCCGACGCCGAGGCCCTGGCCGTACCCCCGCTGCCCACCGCCTCCTCCTTCGAGGCGCCGCTCGACGGGCGCGAGGAGTACCCCGTCGAGGGCGGCCCCCGTTTCGTCCGGCCGGCCCTGTCCGTCCGTACCGACGAGCGGCGCGGCACCGAGTGGGCCTTCGAGGCGTACGAGACCTCGGACGAGCCCGAGGGCGGCGAGCTGCGGCTGCGGTTCCGGGACGGCGGCCTCACGATCACCCTGCACTACCGGATGCGGGCCGACGTCGTCGAGCGCTGGGTGACCCTGCGCAACGAGGGGCCCGTCCTGGAGGTCCTGCGCGCCGACTCCGCCACCTGGACGCTGCCCGAGCGCGAGGACTGGCGGCTGTCCCAGCTGCACGGCCGCTGGGCGGCCGAGTCCCGGCTGGTGCGCACGCCCCTCACCTACGGCGAGAAGGTCATCGGCAGCCGCCGCGGCCACACCGGGCACCAGCACCTGCCCTGGGTCGCGCTCGACACGGACGCCACGGAGGAGCGCGGCGAGGTCTACGGCTGCGCCCTCGGCTGGTCCGGGTCCTGGCGGATCGCCGTGGCCCAACTCGCGGACGCGCGCGTGCAGGTCACCGGCGGGGCCGGCTACGACGACTCCGGCCTGCTGCGCCTGGCGGCGGGGGAGTCCTTCACCACGCCCGTCTTCGCGGGTCTGTGGAGCGATGCCGGCTTCGGCGGGGCGAGCCGCGCCTGGCACGCCTACCAGCGCGCCCACGTCGTCCCGGACGCGGACGTGGACCGGCCGGTGCTGTTCAACTCCTGGGAGGCCACGCTCTTCGACATCTCCGAGGAGCAGCAGGAGGTGCTGGCACGCCGGGCCGCGGAGATGGGCGTCGAACTGTTCGTGGTCGACGACGGCTGGTTCGGGGCGCGCACCAGCGACCGGGCCGGCCTCGGCGACTGGACGCCCAACCCCGACCGCTTCCCCGGCGGCCTCAAGCCGCTCGCCGACCAGGTGCACGCGCTCGGGATGCAGTTCGGCATCTGGGTCGAGCCGGAAATGGTCAATCCGGACAGCGACCTGTACCGCGCCCACCCCGACTGGGTGCAGTACCAGTCGGGACGAAAGCGGACGGAACTGCGCAACCAGCTCGTACTGAACCTCGCGCGCGAGGACGTCCAGGAGTACCTCTGGGAGCAGTTGAACGCGCTCCTGTGCAGCGCCCCGATCGACTATGTGAAGTGGGACTTCAACCGCTGCTTCACCGACGCCGGCTGGCCCGGCGACGCCTACCCGCAGCGCCTGTGGGTCGACCACGTGGACGCCCTGTACGCCCTCCTGGACCGCCTCCGGGCCGCCCACCCGAACGTCGCCTTCGAGTCCTGCTCGGGCGGCGGCGGCCGGATCGACCTCGGGATCATGAGCCGCACCGACCAGGTGTGGACCTCCGACAACACCGACCCGCTCGACCGGCTCGCCATCCAGCACGGCTTCAGCCAGATCCACCCGGCTCGGGTCATGGCCGCCTGGGTCACCGACAGCCCCAACGCCCAGCTCAACGGACGGGTCAGCTCACTGGGTTTCCGCTTCGTCAGCGCCATGGCCGGCGTGCTCGGCGTCGGCGGAGACCTCTCCGAGTGGACCGAGGAGGAACTCGCCGAGGCTCGTGGCTGGGTGAGCCTCTACAAGGAGATCCGGCCCCTCGTGCAGCGCGGGGACCTCTACCGGTTGCGGCCCCCGGCCGGCGGGCTCAGTGCGGTGCAGTACGTCCTCGGTGACGAGACGGTCGTCCTCGCCTGGCTCCAGGCCCAGCACTACGGCGAGTCCGCCCCGGCGCTGCGACTGCGCGGCCTCGATGCGACGGCGTCGTACGAATGCCGCGAAACGGGTGAAGTGCACCGAGGTGCCGTACTGCTGCATCACGGACTGCGGACCGGGCTGCGGGGAGACCTCGATGCGACGGTTCTCCGGCTGCGTCGCATCTGATGCTTGTGTCCGAATTGGCGCATCTCTACCAACTCCTTCTGTAATAGGGGGAGCTGTGAAAGTGCCGCGTGAGGAGCGTCATATTCGTGACCGTGCGTTGTGCGTCATGTTCACGTAATCAACATGTTTTTCAAGGGGTTTTGGAGTGTGTGATCACCCTTCGGTCCACGGAGGGTGACCGGGAATTCTCATAGCGGATCTACAGAAACGCATACGCACCACAACCACCGCTTGTCCCTGTGCGTCCTAGTCGCTTACGTTCGCCACCGATCCGGACGGACGCCCAATCCTGCCGCCGCCCGGATTCCGCACACACTCACCCGTACACGGCAGGAGCGGGGGACCCACAGGCAGTACCGCCTGTTCCGGTCTCCGGAACAGGCTAGGGGTTAAGCCGTACTTCGGTACGACCGGGCATCTCCAGTCCGAACCCGACAGCTCACCTCGTAGGCGCCGGAGAGGAATTCGTCATGCCCGCGAGGGGTAAGCACCGCCGCCCGAAGTCCCAGCGCTTCACCCGTTCCATCGCCGTCGCCGGAACCGGCGGCGCCGCACTCGCCCTGCCGCTTCTGGGGGCGACCGGCGCCCATGCCGCACCCGCTCAGTCCGTTTCGGAAAAGGCCGTTCAGTCCTCTGTTCCGACCGCCGAGAAGAAGGTGGCCGAAAAGACGGCGACCGCGAAGAAGCAGTCCGGTGCGAAGACCTATGCGGTGCGCGCCGGCGACTATCTCGCGAAGATCGCCGACGAGCAGAACGTCAGCGGTGGCTGGCAGAGGCTCTACGCCGACAACCGCGCGGCCGTCGGTGACGACCCGGCACTGATCCACCCCGGCCTGAAGCTCTCGATCGGCAAGAAGGCCGCGACGGGCAACGGCACGACCGAGTCGTCCGCCTCCACCTCCCCGTCCACCTCGTCTTCTTCCTCTTCGTCCAAGAAGTCGGATTCCTCCGCTTCTTCGGCGAAGTCGAAGGCGTCCTCCTCGCAGGGCTCGACGGCGACCACGCAGAACGCCGCCTCCACGAGCAGCGCCAGTGGCTTCACCGTCCCGGTCGCCGGTGCCGCCGTCGGCACTCCGTACCGCATGTCGGGCTCGATGTGGTCCAGCGGCTACCACACGGGCGTCGACTTCGTCGTCCCGACCGGCACCTCCCTGAAGGCCGTGGGCGCGGGCACCGTCGTCTCCGCGGGCTGGGGCGGCGCGTACGGCAACCAGGTCGTCATCCGGCTCGCCGACGGCCACTACGCCCAGTACGCCCACCTCTCCTCCCTCTCCGTCTCGGCCGGTCAGAGCGTGACCGAGGGCCAGCAGGTCGGCCTCTCCGGTGCGACCGGCAACGTGACCGGCCCGCACCTGCACTTCGAGATCCGCACCACGCCGGACTACGGCTCGGACGTGGACCCGGTCGCCTACCTCCGCTCGAAGGGTGTCTCCGTCGGCTGACGCCCCGTAGACACCTCCTGGACCACCTGCCTGACACGCTGCCGAAGGCCGGACCCCGATCCCCGGGTCCGGCCTTCGGTATGTCCGTGGGGTGCCCGTGGTGCCTGGGGTGTCGACAGTGAGGTGCGGGAGGGGTCAGAGTGAACTCCGCAGTTGTGCAAGCGCTTTCTATGCGCCTTCTCGAAGGAGTCGCCCCCATGACGACCACCCGCAGAGCCTTCGGAGCCCTGGCCGCCGGCGCCGCCCTGGCGGCCCTCGCACCGGCGGCCACCGCGAGTGCCGCGCCCAGGCATCGCCGCCTCATCGCCCACGACGACTTCTGCCACGGCCTGCGCCACTGGGCCGTGGAGCTGGAGAAGGGCGGCACCGTGACCGCCGCCCGCGGCGTCCTGGACGTCGACGTGCCCGCCGGGGCGACGATCTGGTTCAGGAAGCGACTCGAAGGGCCCTACGTCCTCGAATACACCGCCACGCCCGTCTCGGAGGGCGGGGCCAACGACCGTGTCTCCGACCTGAACAACTTCTGGAACGCGGTCGACGTCCGGTCCCCCGACGACCTCTTCGCCACACACAGGGGCGGGGCGCTGGCCGAATACGACTACCTCAAGACGTACTACTCCGGATACGGCGCCAACTACAACACCACCACCCGGCTGCGCCGTTACGTCGGCGAGGCCGGCGTCCGACCGCTGATCTACGACTACACCGAGCCGCTGCTCGTGGCGAACGAACCCAACCGGGTCCGGATCGTCTCCGACGGGTCGACGGTGCAGTGGTGGAACAACGGGCGGCTCGTCTTCGACCTCCGCGATCCCGAGCCGTACACGGGCGGCCACTTCGCCTTCCGGACCACCTGGAGCCACTTCCGGATCAGCGAATTCCGGGTATGGCGACGGACGCCCCAACAGCGCTGACCCAAGGGCTATTCCTGCCTTGACCAATCCTTGAAGAGTGGCTTATCTCACCGTCCGTCAACCCTTTCCTACGGTCGCGTAGCTCACACCCGAAGGTGAATCATGGGCCGACGTGGCAGACGATTCGAAGAGTGAGAAGAGTGAGAAGAGAGTAGTCATCGGGTCGTACGTGGCGCTGGGGGACAGCTTCACCGAGGGCGTCGGTGACCCCGGCCCCGACGGGGCGTTCGTCGGCTGGGCCGACCGGTTCGCGGTACTCCTCGCGGACCGGCGGCCCGAGGGCGACTTCAGGTACGCGAACCTCGCGGTGCGCGGCAAGCTCCTCGACCAGATCGTGGAGGACCAGCTTCCGCAGGCCGTCGAACTCGCGCCGGACCTGGTGTCGTTCTGCGCCGGCGGCAACGACATCCTGCGGCCCGGCACCGATCCCGACGAGGTCGCCGAACGGTTCGAGCGGGCGATCGTACGGCTCACCGCCGTCGCGGGCACCGTCATGGTGACCACCGGCTTCGACACCCGTGGCATCCCCGTGCTCAAGCATCTGCGCGGGAAGATCGCCACCTACAACGGGCACGTACGGGCCGTCGCCGACCGCTACGGCTGTCCGGTGCTCGACCTGTGGTCCCTCAGGAGCGTCCAGGACCGGCGGGCCTGGGACGGCGACCGGCTCCACCTGTCACCCGACGGGCACACCCGCGTGGCGCTGCGCGCCGGCCAGGCCCTTGGCCTGGAGATCCCGGCCGACCCGGAACAGCCGTGGCCCCCGCTGCCGCCGCGCGGCACGCTGGAGGTGCGGCGCGACAACGTGCACTGGGCGCGCGAGTACCTGGTGCCGTGGATCGGCCGACGGCTGCGCGGGGAGTCGTCCGGGGACCATGTGACGGCCAAGGGGAGGCTGTCGCCCGACGACATCAAGTCACGGATCGCCGCGGTGGCTTGAGGGCTTGAGGTGGATACCGGGTGCCGGGCCGATCGTCGGCCGGGCATCCGGGTATCTGCCGTCCGACGCCGGAGCTCGCCGTTCTTGTCGCGACCGGTCCCGCCGTCCTACGTCGTCAACGCCTCGCGTGCCAGCCCCAGTTCCCGGGCCAGCGCCTCGTCCACCCACTCCTGCGCCCGGGTCCGGGACAGCGCTCCGGGGTAGGAGGTCAGCTGTACGGCCAGCCCGTCCAGCAGGGCCGTCAGGCGCAGGGCCGTACCACCGGGGTCCGGGCAGTGGAACTCGCCCGCGGCCACGCCCTCGGTGATCACCTCGGCGAGCGCCGCCTTCCACTCCTTGTCGAGATCCCGCGTGACCTCCTGCAACGCGGGTTCCCGCAGTGCCGCCGCCCAGCCCTCTATCCACAGCCGCCAGCCCTTGGCCTGGCCGGTCGGGGCGTACCAGCGCACGGCCGACCGCAGCCGGCGCAACGCGGTCGTCCTGCGCGCGAGCAGCTTGCGCAGGTGGGCGAGGTCGTCCTCGGCCGCGTAGGAGAAGGCGGCGGCGACCAGCTTCTCCTTGGTGGAGAAGTGATAGAGCACCAGCGCGTTGCTCACGCCGAGCGCCGAGGCCACGTCGGCGATTCTGACGGCCGCCACGCCCCGCGCCTCGATCTGCCCGATGGCGGCCCGCAACAACTCCTCGCGCCGCTCCGCCACGCTCAACCGCACCCTCGCCACGCGGTCACCTTAATCCGTCGTGGGGTGAGGCGGCGGCGGGAGGCCGCCCGCGGAGGTCACCGCGCGTACCGCCCGGCGGTCACGGTTACCGGCCGTACTGCCCGGCCGTCACCGGTACCAGCCGTACCGTTCGGCGATCACCGGCAGCCGGTCCGCGGCGATGGCGTGGGCCGCGGCCCTCGGGGACGTGCCGTCGGCCTCGGCGCGGACCAGCATCCGCTCGACGAGGGCGCGCATCGAGCGCCGCGTGTGCGCGAACGCCTCCTCCGCGTCGGGCCCTATGTCGCCGAACAGCGTCCACCACCACCAGGCGTTCGTCCCGGAGTTGACGACCACGTCCGGCAGCACGGTCACCCCGCGCGCGGACAGCAGGGCCTCCGCCTCCGGCAGCACGGGCATGTTGGCCGCCTCGACGATCCAGCGCGCGGTGATCCGCCCCTGGTTCTCGGTGTCCACGGCGTACGAGACCGCCGCCGGCACCAGCACCTCGGCCTCGGCGGACAGCCAGGCGTCGCCGGGCAATTCCCGGTCGCCGGGGCGCAGCGCCGCGCGGTCGACGGTGCCGTGGGCGTCCCGGGCGGGGAGCAGGGCCTCCACGTCGAGGCCCGCCGGGTTGGCGATCGTGCCCTTGATGTCGGCGACGGCCACCACCGCGAGTCCCGCGCGCGTGAGGAAGCGGGCCGTGGCCCCGCCCATGGTGCCCAGCCCCTGTACGGCGACCCGCGTGCCCGAGTGCGGCACACCGGCCCGGTCCAGGGCCGTGAGCACCGACTCGGCGACCCCGCAGCCGCCGACCAGTTCGTCGAGGCCGATCCCGTCCACCTCCACCGTGAACGCCTCCGCCAGCCGCCGACGGGCCGCGGCCTCGTCGTCGAGCAGCGGATACACCGCCTGGACGGAGGAGACCAGCCCCGCCTCGGCCGCGGCCCGGTCCACCACGTCCTGGCTGAGGCCGAGGTCCTCACCCGTCGTCCAGCAGCCCTCGACGTACGGCCGCATCGCCCGCAGGTACCGCACCAGGAGCTCGTACGCCCCCGGGTCGCGCGGGTCGCAGTCGATGCCGCCCTTGGCGCCGCCCAGCGGGATGTAGCGGCCCTCGGGGTTGTAGTGCAGGGCCTCTTTCATGGTCATCCCGCGGGCCAGCCCGGTGACCTCGTCCAGCGTGCAGCCCGCCCGCATCCGCAGCCCGCCGCTGGAGACACCCCGTACCAGCCGGTCGATCACCAGATAGCCCCGGCGGCCGGTGACGTGGTCGGTCCAGGTGAGCGACATCAGGGGCGCGGTCATGGGTCTCCTCAACTGAACGGTGAGTCAGTATCGGGAAGATGGCCGTGTCCTGTCAACGCGGGCGTCTCGACGTACGGAGGGATGAACGGACGGACATGCGAACGGACAGACGTACGGACGGACAGGCATGCGGAAACCGGCGTCCGGAATAGATCACCGCCGGTAACACTTGTGTCGGAGGGAGCGCCCATAATGGAACGCCTCACCGACTCCACCCTGGAGGTACCGTGTCCGGTTTCCGTAACCCGAGCCCCGGGCTCCGTGCGCTGCGGCCCGCGGCCTTCGGCGTGGACCCGAGCGGTGAGCGCATGGCGCGGATCCGTAGATCGCCCCACTTCAAGGATGGTGTCTTCCTGAACCCGGGCGGCGAGGCCCGGGTCGGTCCCTCCGGTTCGACCGTGGAACTCGCGAAGCAGTTCTTCGACCGTGAGCAGCGCAGGCGCCGTGCCCCGCAGGGCACCGTCCCGGTGCACGCGACCACGCTCGCCGACATCGCCGAGCCGCCCGCGAGCGGGCTGCGGGTGACCTGGCTGGGTCACTCCAGCGTGCTCGCGGAGATCGACGGTCACCGGGTGCTCTTCGACCCCGTCTGGGGCGAGCGGTGCTCCCCCTTCGCCTTCGCCGGGCCCAAGCGGCTGCACCCGGTGCCCCTGCCGCTGGCCGCGCTCGGCCCCGTGGACGTCGTCGTCATCTCGCACGACCACTACGACCACCTGGACCTGCCCACGATCAAGGCGCTGGCCGGCACGGACACCCTCTTCGCGGTACCGCTGGGCGTCGGTGCCCATCTGGAGCACTGGGGAGTCTCCCCCGACCGGTTGCGTGAACTGGACTGGAACGAGGACACCAAGGTCGGCGGACTCACCCTCACCGCCACCCCGGCCCGCCACTTCTGCGGCCGCGGCCTGCGCAACACCCAGCACACCCTGTGGGCCTCCTGGGTCGTCGCCGGCGACGAGCACCGGATCTACCACAGCGGTGACACCGGTTACTTCGAGGGCTTCAAGGACATCGGTGCCGAGCACGGCCCCTTCGACGCGACGATGATCCAGATCGGCGCGTACAGCGAATTCTGGCCGGACATCCACATGACTCCCGAGGAGGGCGTCCGCGCCCACCTCGACCTCCAGGGCGGCCGGCCGCACGGCGTGCTGCTGCCGATCCACTGGGGCACCTTCAATCTGGCGACGCACGCCTGGGCCGAGCCGGGGGAGTGGACGAAGGACGCCGCCGAGGAGAAGAGGCAGGCCGTCGCCTCCCCGCGTCCCGGCGAGCCCTTCGAACCGGCGGGCAAGGTCCCGACCGACCGGTGGTGGCGAGGGGTCTCCGGCCCGATCGCCCGCCCGTGGCACCGCCCCGAGACGCCCGCACCCGCGACGGCGCCCGCGTCGGCCCAGCCCCGGGACGAACTCGACCTCGCCGGCGGGGTGTGACACCGGAGGCGACTGATTCGGACGAGGGACGCGACTGCTTCGGACGAGTCGATCCGGCGCCGGTCGGGCCAGTGAGACGAGGAGGGTGACCAGCGGACGTGCTGTCCGCTGGTCATTCCTGTTCTCTGTCGTCCACTTTGCGATACGATACGTCTCGTCTTGTTGTATCTCTTCGTCTCGCCCCGAAGGAGAGCCGTGGAACGCTTTGTCGACGCAGCGCCTGGTGTACGCCTCTGGACGGAGGACCGCGGTGCCGCCGATGCCTCTCCGTTGCTGCTGATCATGGGGGCGCAGGCGTCCGGGATGGGCTGGCCGGACGCGCTGGTGGACCTGCTCGCCGCCCGGCACCGCGTGATCCGTTACGACCACCGTGACACCGGTCGCTCCACCTGGGCGTTCGACCAGCGGCCGTATCCCATACGTGAGCTCGCGGACGACGCCCTCGCCGTGCTGGACGGACTCGGTGTCGAACGCGCCCACGTGGTGGGCTTGTCGATGGGCGGGTTGCTCACGCAGCTCCTCGTGGCCGATCACCCGGAGCGGTTGCTCAGCGCGACCCTGATCGGTACGAGCGCCCTCAGTGAAGCCCCGTACGTCCGTCCGGACGGGACGCGGATTCCGCCCGGGCGACTGCCCGGTATCGCACCCCGCGTGCTGGAGATGTGGTCCCGCCCCGTGGCGGACCTCGGTCCGGAGGCGGAGGTGGAACGACGGGTCGAGCACTGGCGCGTCCTGGGAGGTGATCAACTCCCCTTCGACGCCGAGTACTTCCGTGCTCTGGAGCGGAAGATCATCGAGCACACCGGGCACTACGACGCCGGCACCGCGCATGGCCGCGCCGACGCCTCCGGCCTGGATCGCACGGCGCTACTCGCCACGGCCTCGGTGCCCACCCTCGTCATCTCCGCCCCCGCCGAACCGGTCTTCCCGCCCCCGCATCCGGATCACCTCGCCCAGGTGATCCCGGGCTCGCGCCTCGTCGAGATCCCCGGAATGGGCCACGCTCTGCCGCCCGCGGTGCATGCGCCGCTCGCCGACGCGATCCTCGGTCACACCAGCGGGCCGGGCGGCTCGTGAGGGACTGGAGGGGCAAGGGCAGGAGAGGCCAAAGCCCATACGGAGAGTGACAGTTCGGTCGGGTGCGGGGGGAGTCGAAAGCCCCGAAAGAGTGACGCCCGATTGGCCGAGGGTGAAGAGTGCACGAAGGGCGAGGGTCGGGGAGCGGCATGCTCCTCGACCCTCACTGCTCCTTCATGACCGCTTCTGACCAGGCGTGATCGTCCTCTGCTCATTCCGTGATCCCGTCGGTGCGCGCTTATCGGTCTGTCGTACGAAGCCTCATACCAGAGCGGGACGGTGCCCGTGCGAGTTTGTCAACTGCCCATCGCGCAGGATGCGTTGCCGACTACTGTCAGTGTCCGTCGAGCGATGCAGGGCCGAGAAGTTCGGTTCTCCCGACCGACACCCGCATGCGTGTGCCCGCAGCACGCACACACAGGCCCGACGGACCCGTACGACGAGGACACCGATGTCTCACCTCCGCGCACCGGCCGCCCGCGCAGACCGCCGTGAGGGCGGCCGGCACGGGCGACCGGCCGCCCGCGCCGTTCCCGCGCTGCCCGAGACCCACATACGGCCTCAGCTGCTGCGGCTCGCCGTGCTGCCACCCGTCGCCGTCGCCCTCAGCGCCTGCGCCGCCGTGCTGTTCACCGTGCGCTCCACCGAGGCCCGGCCCAGCCTCACCCTGTGGTGCGTGCTCGCCGGAGCGGTCGGAGTGACCTGCACGGGCATCCTGATCGCCGCCGTGGCCGCCGACCGCGCCGCCCGGTCGGTCAGCGACCGGATCGGGGCCCTGCGCCGCGCCAGCGCACGCGGCGAGGCCGATCTGCGCGCCCTCGTCGAGGCGTTGCGCCGGGGCGAGGCCGCGCCCCCGCGCACACCGCGCGGCGGCCCGCCCGAGGACGCCGACGACTTCGAACTGCTCGCCGCGGACCTGACCCGCGCCCACGACGGGGCCGTCACCGCCGTCGTCCAGGCCGCGCAGCTCTCCAGCCAGGCGGGCAGCGAACAGAAGCTGGAGGTCTTCCTCAACCTCGCCCGACGCCTCCAGTCCCTGGTGCACCGGGAGATCTCCATCCTCGACGAGCTCGAGAACGAGATCGAGGACCCCGACCTCCTCAAGGGCCTGTTCCACGTCGACCACCTCGCCACCCGCATCCGCCGCCACGCCGAGAACCTCGCCGTCCTCGGCGGCGCCGTCTCCCGGCGGCAGTGGAGCAACCCGGTCTCCATGACCGAGGTGCTGCGCTCGGCCATCGCCGAGGTCGAGCAGTACTCCCGGGTCAAGCTGGTGCCGCCGGTCGACGGCGAACTGCGCGGTCACGCCGTCGCCGACGTCATCCACCTGCTGGCCGAACTGGTCGAGAACGCCACGGTGTTCTCCGCCCCGCACACCCAGGTGCTGCTGCGCGCCAACCTCGTCACCTCGGGCCTCGCCGTCGAGGTCGAGGACCGCGGGCTCGGCATGCCCGTCGGCGAACAGGCCCGGATGAACGCCCTGCTCGCCGACCCCGACCAGGTCAACGTCGCCAGCCTGCTCGCCGACGGCCGCATCGGCCTGTTCGTGGTCTCGCAGCTCGCCAAGCGGCACGGCATCCACGTCCGGCTCCAGACCAACATCTACGGCGGTGTCCAGGCCGTCCTGGTGGTGCCCCAGGCGCTGCTGGGATCGGTGCCGGGCGCCCCCGGAGCCGTACCGCAGCCGCCGTCCCCGGTGCCCCGTACGGCAGGTCCCGGTGGCGCACCGGGACAGCAGCAGGCGCGGCCCGGGGCCGAAGCGGGGCACCGGGCCGCGCCGCCCGCACCGCCGTCCCCGCCGCCCACGGCATCGTCGCGGCCGTCATCGCCGCGCACGTCACCGCCCGGCGTGACCTCGCCGGGCGGCACGGCGTCGGTGAACGGCGGACCCGTGGGTGGCGGACCCGTGGGCGGGGGCGGGGCGGCGAACGGCAGGAGCGGTTCGGGCGGCGGCGGTGGCCCCGCCCCGCTGCCCGTGCGCGGTGCCCGCGAGGAGCGGCCCACCCCGGCGGCCGCCCCGCCCGGCATCCGGCCCGACGACCGGCACCGCGTCACCGAGCACACGGCCGCGCCGCCCACCCCGCGCGCCGGGACGGTGCGCGGCACCATGGGCAAGCCCCAACTGCCCCGGCGGCGGGCCCAGGAGCACATCGTGCCGCAGCTGCGGGACGCCCCCGCGCCGCGGCCGGAGAGCGAGCACCTCGCCGGGCACGACCCGGGCCTGATGGCGGCCTTCCAGCGCGGCATCGGCCTCGCCGAGACCCAGCAGCACCTGGAGGCGACCTCCGGCGAGTCGTCGCCCTCCACGGGAGCGGACCACCTGGGACCGGCCCACACGGAGTCAGGACACAGGGGGACCGCCGACAGTGAGCCAACCCACGTGGCGTCCGGCTACCTGGAGCCCGGTCACATGGAGCCCGGTCACATGGAGTCCCGCCACATGGAGTCCCGTCCTGTGGAGAGCTCCGGACACCCAGGAGTCGTGCACACGGGTTCCGTGCACACAGGGGCCACGCACAGCGATCCGCCCCGCCTCATGGACGTACGCCATGTCGATCTTCCCCTCGGCCTCCCCTCGGACGTACGCCCGATCGACCGGACGCGCATACCGGACACTCACCTCCCGCACCCGCCGGCCTCCCCCGAAGCGCGCGGCGTACGGGACAGCGGCGCCGTGCCCCGTCTCGACCTCGACCACACCACCCGGCACGACGGGAGCGCACCCGCCGGATGACCACCCCCGCGTTCACCCCACCCCCCAGCGCTCCCGCAGACCTTCGTACCTCAAGGAGTCGATCCACCATGGCGAGCGAAGCGCCGACCGGCCATGTATCCGATCTCGACTGGCTGATGAGCGGCCTCGTGCAGCGCGTACCGCACACGACCAGTGCGGTCCTCCTCTCCTGCGACGGGCTCGTGAAGTCGGTCCACGGCCTCGACCCCGACAGCGCCGACCACATGGCCGCCCTGGCCTCCGGCCTCTACTCCCTGGGTCGCAGCGCGGGCGTCCGCTTCGGCGACGGCGGGGACGTCCGCCAGGTCGTCGTGGAACTCGACTCGACCCTGCTGTTCGTGACCACGGCCGGCTCCGGCACCTGTCTCGCCGTCCTGGCCGGCCGGGAGGCCGACGCGGCGGTGCTCGGATACGAGATGGCGATGCTGGTCAAGAGCGTCCGTCCCTATCTGGTGACCGCCCCCCGGCAGCACGCCGCGGAACCCACGGCGATGAGGCCTTGAGGGTGGCGGCGGCCGGCGACGGGCCCTGGCTCGACGACGCGGCCGGACGACTGGTGCGGCCCTTCACGGTCAGCAACGGGCGCACCCGGCCGTCCGTGGCACTCGACCTCCTGTCGCACGTGATGGCCACCGGCGCCACCCCCCTCGGCTACCTCGGCCCCGAGCACGCGCAGGCACTCGACCTGTGCCGCGCACCCGTCTCGGTCGCCGAGGTGGCCGCCCAACTGAAGCTGCCGGCGGTGGTCACCAAGGTGCTGCTGTCGGACCTCGTCGACTGCGGGGCGCTCACCACCAAGCCCCCGGAGTTCACCCACAACCCGACAGACCGGGCCCTTCTGGAGGCAGTGCTCGATGGACTACGACGACAGCTCTGACCCCTTCCCCACCGCACTGAAGATCCTGGTGGCGGGAGGGTTCGGGGTAGGCAAGACGACCTTCGTGGGCGCGGTCAGCGAGATCCAGCCCCTCAGCACGGAGGAGCTGCTCACCACCGTCAGCGCCGCGACCGACAGTCTCGACGGGATCGAGAACAAGATCGAGACGACCGTGGCCATGGACTTCGGTCGCATCACCCTCGACCAGGAACACGTGCTGTACCTGTTCGGCACCCCCGGACAGGAACGGTTCTGGTTCATGTGGGACGAGCTCTCCGAGGGTGCCCTCGGAGCGGTCATCCTCGCCGACACCCGACGTCTGGAGGACTGCTTCGCCGCCGTCGACTTCTTCGAACAGCGCGGTCTCGGCTTCATCGTCGCGATCAACGAGTTCGACGGCTCGTACCGCTACGACCCGGAGGAGGTCCGCGGCGCCATCGACCTCGCCCCGGAGATCCCCATCGTCCGCTGCGACGCCCGGATCTCCAGCTCCGGCGTCCAGACCCTGCTGACCCTCGTACGGCACCTCATCGCCCACAGCCCGGAGCCCGCGCCGAGCCATGGCGCCCACATGTGACCCCCGCACACCCCGCCACGGAGCCGCATATGTCCTTCGTCCACAGCGACGGAGCCCGCCCATGAGCTACGACCTGCCCCGCCCGGCCGGTCGTCTGCTGCTCACCCCCGAGGACAAGGAGGCCCCCGCCCGAACCCGGCGGCTCAGCCTGCTCGGCCTCGGAGAGCACCCGGAGCCCGCCCTCGACGCCTTCGCGGCCCGACTCGCCGAGTCCGCCGGGGCGCCGTACGCCATGGTGACCTTCATCGGCGAGCACCGGCAGTTCTTCGCGGGGCTGCGCGTCCCGGAGGCCGGCCCGCCGACGGACTCCGGGAAGCGCGCACCGCGGCTGGGCCGCGAGCTGGCACGCGACCACGGGTTCTGCCCCCATGTCGTCGCGCGGCGCAAGGCGTTGGTGCTGGAGGACGTCCGGGACTATCCGCGGTTCGCGGGCAACCCGATCGTGGACGAGTTCGGCATCCGGTCCTACCTGGGCGCCCCGCTGATCGACTCCACGGGCATGGTCCTCGGCACGGTGTGCGTCGCCGACGCCGAGCCGCGGATGTGGGGGAAACCGGGCCTGGAGACCATCAAGGCGTCCGCGGCGGAACTGGTGGCCCGGCTTGAGCGACGGGAGGCCGACGGGCTCCCGGTGCTGTGAGCTGTAACGGCGGGTGGGGCGGTTCGCCGAGCCGTAGACCGGGTCCTACACCGAGCCGTACACCGGCGCCCCGCGCCCTCAGTAGCCGCGCCAGATGTTGTCGAACGCGGCGTTCTCGATCGTCCGTCGCTGCCGTACGGCCTCCAGTTCGAGCACCGCGTCGCCGACCGTGGCCAGGACCGTCGTGGCCGGGTCGGCGGTGAGGGCGTCCGGTTCCTCGGCGGGCTCCTCGGCCGGTTCCTCGCGGAGGCCGACGGCGGCGGCCAGGGCGGCCAGGACGGGTTCGTCCGAGGCCCAGCGGTCCTCGGCCCGGCGCCGGGCCTCCGAGTCGACCGGCACCGTCCGCCCGGCCCGCAGCGGAATCCGGCGGCCGCGCGGCCGGGCCGTCAGCCCCACCCGCTCCAGGTCGTCCGCGTAGGCCGTCGAGAGCCCGCGGCCCCGGCGCCACAGCCAGTCCTCGACCGACTCGTACGGTTCCTGTCGTACGAGTGCCGCGGCGGCCTCGTCCAGCAGGCGGTCGCCCGTGGGCGCCGGGGCGCCGGGGCGGATGCGGTCGCCGTCCAGGACGAGGGCCCCGGCCTCCATGAGGTCGAACACCTCGGCCCCGGCGAGCGCGAGCGACAGATCGCCCTGCTCCACGGAACGGCCGGCTGCCGCGTCCAGGGCGACGATCGCG
This sequence comes from Streptomyces lincolnensis, assembly GCF_001685355.1. Classification (GTDB taxonomy): domain Bacteria; phylum Actinomycetota; class Actinomycetes; order Streptomycetales; family Streptomycetaceae; genus Streptomyces; species Streptomyces lincolnensis. Next base: position 8,668,416 of record NZ_CP016438.1, read on the forward strand.
AGGTCCCGTGCGGTGGTCATGAGCGGCTCCAGGTCAGTCGGCCGAATGGACGTGTTCCTGCTCGATTCTCGCCGCGCATCGGATCTCGCGTACGCCCTTTACGACCATGTGGTGCGGGGGGCCGGTCCGCATGCCGGTGCCGGAGGCCGAGGGTGTGTAGCAGATCTGCGGCGCCGCTTAAGAAAACCTCGATGGACCGCGGGCGGTCCCGTACGGCAGATTGCTACCCGATTCCACCCCTCTTCCCGGCTGCGGGCTCCTTCGGCGTGCCCGCGCCCGGGACCACACGCACAGGAGCCGTAGCGTTGAAGGCGTTGGTCAAGGAGAAGGCGGAGCCCGGGCTGTGGCTCGCGGACGTCCCGGAGCCGGCCGTCGGACCCGGCGACGTACTGATCAAGGTGCTGCGTACCGGCATCTGCGGCACCGATCTGCACATCCGGTCCTGGGACGGCTGGGCGCGGCAGGCCATCCGTACGCCGCTGGTGCTCGGGCACGAGTTCGTCGGCGAGGTCGTGGAGACCGGCCGGGACGTGGGGGACATCGCCGTCGGCGACCGGGTCAGCGGGGAGGGCCATCTGGTGTGCGGCAAGTGCCGCAACTGCCTCGCCGGGCGCCGCCACCTGTGCCGGGCCACGGTCGGGCTCGGTGTCGGCCGGGACGGGGCGTTCGCCGAGTACGTGGCGCTGCCCGCCGCCAACGTCTGGGTGCACCGGGTCCCCGTCGACCTCGACGTCGCCGCCATCTTCGACCCGTTCGGCAACGCCGTGCACACCGCCCTGTCCTTCCCGCTGGTCGGCGAGGACGTACTGATCACCGGGGCCGGGCCGATCGGCCTGATGGCGGCCGCGGTGGCCCGGCACGCGGGCGCCCGCCATGTCGTGATCACCGATGTCAGCGAGGAGCGCCTGGACCTGGCCCGCAAGATCGGCGTCAGCCTCGCCCTGAACGTCGCGGAGTCCACCGTCGCCGAGGGCCAGCGCTCGCTCGGTCTGCGCGAGGGCTTCGACGTCGGCCTGGAGATGTCCGGCAACCCCGTCGCGATGCGCGACATGATCGCCAACATGACCCACGGCGGCCGGATCGCCATGCTCGGCCTGCCCGCCGAGGAGTTCCCGGTCGACTGGTCCCGGATCGTCACCTCGATGATCACCATCAAGGGCATCTACGGCCGCGAGATGTTCGAGACCTGGTACGCGATGTCGGTGCTCCTGGAGGGTGGCCTCGACCTCGCCCCCGTGATCACCGGCCGCTACGGCTACCGCGACCACGAGGCGGCGTTCGCCGACGCGGCGAGCGGCCGCGGCGGCAAGGTCATCCTCGACTGGACCAGCTGACTCAGGGATTACCGGACCAACCGACTTAGGGATTGACGATGTTCGACTCCGTGCGCGACGACCTCCGCACCACCCTCGACGAGATCCGCGCCGCCGGTCTGCACAAGCCCGAGCGGGTGATCGACACCCCGCAGTCCGCGACCGTCCGCGTCGCCGCGGGCGGCCGGCCCGGCGAGGTGCTCAACTTCTGCGCCAACAACTACCTCGGCCTCGCCGACCACCCCGAGGTGATCGCCGCCGCCCACGCGGCCCTGGACCGCTGGGGCTACGGCATGGCCTCCGTCCGCTTCATCTGCGGCACGCAGGCGGTGCACAAGGAACTGGAGGCCCGCCTCTCGGCGTTCCTCGGCCAGGAGGACACGATCCTCTACTCCTCCTGCTTCGACGCCAACGGCGGAGTGTTCGAGACTCTCCTCGGCCCCGAGGACGCGGTGATCTCCGACGCGCTGAACCACGCGTCGATCATCGACGGCATCCGGCTGTCCAAGGCCCGCCGTTTCCGGTACGCCAACCGCGACATGGCCGACCTGGAACGCCAGTTGAAGGACGCCTCGGGCGCCCGCCGCCGGCTGATCGTCACCGACGGCGTCTTCTCCATGGACGGTTACCTGGCCCCCCTCGACGAGATCTGCGACCTCGCCGACCGCTACGACGCCATGGTCATGGTCGACGACTCCCACGCCGTCGGTTTCGTCGGCCCCGGCGGCCGCGGCACCCCCGAACTGCACGGTGTGATGGACCGCGTCGACATCATCACCGGCACCCTCGGCAAGGCGCTCGGCGGTGCCTCCGGCGGGTACGTCGCCGCGCGTGCCGAGATCGTCGCCCTGCTGCGCCAGCGCTCCCGGCCGTACCTCTTCTCCAACACCCTCGCCCCGGTGATCGCCGCGGCCTCGCTGAAGGTGCTGGACCTGCTGGAGTCGGCGGACGACCTGCGGGTGCGGCTCGCCGAGAACGCCGCGCTGTTCCGCCGCCGTATGACGGAGGAGGGCTTCGAGATCCTGCCCGGCGACCACGCCATCGCGCCGGTGATGATCGGCGACGCGGCGAAGGCGGGCCGGCTGGCGGAACTGCTGCTGGAGCGGGGCGTGTACGTGATCGGCTTCTCGTACCCGGTCGTGCCGCAGGGACAGGCCCGGATCCGCGTCCAGCTGTCCGCCGCGCACTCCACCGACGATGTCCATCGCGCCGTGGACGCCTTCGTGGCGGCGCGGGCGGAACTGGAGGCCTGACCCGGCCGTCCCGGACATATTGCGATAATCGATCCCATGATCGAAGCGCGCCGGCTCCACATCCTCCGTGCGGTGGCCGACCACCGCACGGTGACGGCGGCTGCCGCCGCGCTGTACCTCACCCCGTCCGCGGTCTCCCAGCAGCTGACGGCCCTGGAGCAGGAGACCGGCCACCGCCTGGTCGAACGCGGTGCGAAGGGCGTACGGCTGACTCCGGCCGGCGAGATCCTGCTCAGTCACACCAACGCGGTCCTGGCCCAGCTGGAGCGGGCCGAGGCGGAACTCGCCGCCTACGGCTCCGGGGCCGCCGGCACGGTCACCGTCGCCTCCTTCGCCACCGGCATCGCCCTGGTCGTCGCCCCCGCCGTGGCGAGCCTCGCCCGGTCGGCACCCGGCATCCGCATCCGCGTCCAGGACGCCGAGGGCGACGCCAGCCTGCCGATGGTGCTGGACCGGCTGGTGGATGTCGCGGTCGCCGTCGAGTACCGCGGGGCCCCGCCCGCCGACGACCCGCGCCTGGCGCACGTCCCGCTGTACGCCGAGCCCTTCGACGCGGTCGTACCCGTGAGCCACCGGCTGGCCGGCGCGGACGTGGTGCCCCTGGGTGAGCTGGCCAAGGACCCGTGGATCGGCCCCTACCCCGGCAACCCCTGCCATGACGTGGTGGTCCTGGCCTGCGAGAGCGCGGGCTTCCAGCCCCGTCTGGAGCATTCCTCGGACGACTTCCGCGCGGTGGTGGCGCTGGCCTCCGCCGACGTGGGGGTGGCCCTCGTGCCCCGCACGGCGCTGCGCGGCATGGACCTCACGGGGGTGGTCGTCCGTCCCGTCGACGGCGTAGCGCCCACTCGCCGGGTCTTCGCGGCGGTGCGCCGGGGAGCGGAGCAGCATCCGCTGATCCGCCCGGTGTTGGACGCGCTGGAGGACGTGGCCCGGATGTGATCGGAAGAGGGCGGAGGGCTTCGTAACTCGCCCGTTTCATTTCTGGGATAGCGTCCCGTATGTGAAACAAGACCTTGCGGAGGGCGGTGCGGCGGCCGCTCCGGACCCCGTCGACACCCGCCTGGGTGCCCGACTCGCCGAACTCCGGGCCGAACACGGCTGGTCCCTGGGCGAGTTGGCGGAACGCAGCGGGATCAGCAAGTCCACGCTGTCCCGGGCCGAGCGGGCCGAGATCAGCCTCACCGCCTCACTCCTGAACCGGCTGTGCCATGTCCACGGCCGGACGATGTCCCAGCTGCTCAGCGAGGTCGAGGACGAACCGGCGCCGCTGGTGCCGGCTGCCGATCAGCAGGTGTGGGAGGACCGGGCCTCCGGATTCGTACGGCGGTCCGTGTCGCCGCCGCATCCGGGGCTGCGCGGTGAACTGGTCGAGGGCAGGCTCGCCGCAGGCGCCGACATCGCCTACGACCGGCCGCCCGTGCCCGGTCTTGAGCAGCACCTCTGGGTGCTGGCCGGGGCCCTCGACGTGACGGCACAGGGTGTCGAGCACCATCTCGGCACCGGGGACTGTCTGCGGATGCGGGTGTGGGGCCCGACGCGCTTCCGGTGCGCGGGCGAGGGAGCGACGCGCTACGTGCTGGCGGTGGTGCGGCCGTGATCGCGATACCGATGGACGGGGCTCGACTGACGGCGAGCGTGGACGAGTTGGCCGACCTGCTGATCGACACGGTCGCCTCGGGCGCCTCGATCGGATTCCTCGCGCCGCTCGACCGCGCGCAGGCCGTCGCCTGGTGGAGAGAACGCGCCGCCGCGGTGGCCGCCGGCCGGCTCGCCGTGTGGACGGGGCGTATCGAGGGCCGGACCGTCGGTACCGTCAGCGTCTCCTTCCCCGACAAACCCAACAGCCGCCATCGCGCCGAACTGGTCAAGCTGATGGTGCACCGGGACGCGCGGGGCCAGGGGCTCGGGCGCGCCCTCCTGACCGCTGCCGAGCGGGCGGCCGCCGAGGCCGGAATCACCCTCCTCCACCTGGACACCGAGACCGACAGCCCCGCCGAACGCCTCTACCGCTCGGCCGGCTGGACCCGGGCCGGACTGATCCCCGACTACGCGGCGGACCCGGCCGGGGTGCTGCGGCCCACGACGCTCTACTACAAGCGGGTCGGGGCGACCGCGGAAGAACCGGTGGAAAACGCTCTCACCAGGTGATTGTCAGTGGCATTGGCTACGGTGCCTGTCATGCCGGACGCCGAAGACGTACGCCGTGTCGCCCTGTCCCTGCCGGACACGACGGAGAAGATCGCCTGGAACATGCCCACGTTCCGGGTCGCGGGGAAGATGTTCGCCACGCTGCCCGAGGACGAGACGTCCATCGCCGTGCGCTGCCCCAAGGAGGAGCGCGACGAACTGGTGCTGGCCGAGCCGCGCAAGTTCTGGATCGCCGACCACGAGGCGCAGTTCGCGTGGGTCCGGGCCCGGCTGTCCGCGCTGGAGGACGAGGACGAGCTGCGGGACATCCTCGCCGACTCCTGGCGCCAGGCGGCCCCACCGCGACTCCTCGACGCGCACCCCGGGCTGGGCGCGCCGGCCGCGGACTGAGACCGGGCCCGCCCGGAGAAACGGATGCGCGACCACCGAGCCGAGTGCGGTATTGTTTCCATGCGCGTTCGGCCAGGGGAAACCCCAGGTCAGGCGGCATCGGGACGTGGCGCAGCTTGGTAGCGCACTTGACTGGGGGTCAAGGGGTCGCAGGTTCAAATCCTGTCGTCCCGACGGTGCGAAGGGTCTTCGCAGGCGAGAGCCTGTGGGGGCCCTTTTCGCGTGGGCCGTTTCCGACGACGACGGGCGCCGGGGCCCGGCTCTCGCGGCCGGTCGCGTTGTCAGTGCCGCCTGCCATCATGCCGCCATGCTTCACGACGACTTGGCCGATCCACGCACCGCTACGGCCCCACTCGCCGACAGGCTGCTGCGTGCGCTGACCGATCCGGACGTCCGGATCGAGGTCCCGTACGACGAGCTGCCGCGGCTGTCCGACGAGGAGCTCGGCATCCTGCTGGCCGAGGCCCACGCCGTGCCCTCCTCGGCCCCGCTGGAGACGAGGAGGCTCGCCCTCGACATCCGGGGCGCGAGCAGGGACCGTCGGCCGCGCTACACGCCCGACGCGTGTCGCCGGATGATCGAGGCGCTCGCCGCACGGAGCGAGGACGAGGGCTGGGTGAACCTGACGCCGGGCCTCCAGGCGCTGGAGCACTGCACCGGTCCGCTGCCCGACGTGACCGGCCCGCTCCGCACCCTGGTCCAGGCCCTCCTGGCGAAGGACTCCGTACACCAGCTGTACGCGCTGATCGCGATCGCCGGACTCGTGGACGAGGGGCTGCTGCGCGAGGTGGTCGAGCGTCTGTCCCGGGACATGGGCCCCATCGTCGCGGACGAGATCGCCGTCGTCGCCGGCCTTCCCACGGCCGAACAGACGCGGCTGTCCGAGGCGTTCCGCGAGCACAGGCACCTGTCGGCGCCCTCCGACGCGGACGCGTGGCACCGGTCCGCCGAGAACCCGGCCTACGCCGCCTTCGCCCGCCGTGCGCTGGAGGCGGCGGCCGACCGGGCGGCGGCGATCCGGGCGGGGGAGATCCCCTACCGGGCGGACAAGGCGTTCACGGACCGGGAGATCACCACGCTCGGACAGGCCGCGCGGGTCGCCCTGCACCGGGACGAACCCTGGCTGCCGGACCTGTTCGACCGGCTGCTGCCCGGTATCTCCCTCGCCCCGACGACGGCCAGGACCCTGCCCTCGCAGGGACTGCTGTACGAACTGGTCCGCGCCGCACAGGACTTCCCCACCCCCGAGGCGGTGACCGCGATACGCGCCGTGCGCGGGACCGTCCGGCACGCCGGCGTGCCCAAGCAGCTCGACAAGATGCTCAAGAAGCTCGACGCGGCCCTCGCCGAGCGGACCGACGTGGCGCTGCGGCTGCCGACCTGGGGCTTCGACACCGACGGTGTCCTGCGCAGGGAGGTGGACGGCGGCTACGCGGCCGTCGTCACCGTCGCCGAGACCGCCACGCTGGTCTGGGAGAAGGACGGTCGGCCCCTGCGCAGCGTGCCCGCGCCCGTCCGCCGCGACCACGCCGGCCTGGTCAAGGAGCTGCGTGACCTGGTGAAGCGGGTGAACGCCCAACTCCTCACCCTCGTAAGGGCGTTGGAGGGCGGGCTCACCGTCGACGCCGTCCACCCCTACGGCTGGTGGCGCACCGGGCTCGCCGGGCACCCGCTCGCCCGCACCCTCGTGGGTCGGCTGATCTGGGAGGTCGAGATCGCACCCGGCACCTGGCGGGCCGTGCTGCCGGAGACCGACGAGCTGCCCGCCGCGCCCGACGAGGCCGCCGTGCGGCTGTGGCACCCGATCCGCTCGCGGCCGGACGACGTACGGGCCTGGCGGGACCTGCTCGTGGAGGGGCGGATCCGGCAGCCGTTCAAGCAGGCGTTCCGGGAGATCTACCTGCTCACACCGGCGGAGGAGGAGACCCGTGTCTACTCCAACCGCTTCGCCGCGCACCTCGTGCACTACCGCCGGATGTTCGCCCTGTTCAGGGCCCGGGGCTGGGCGAGCGACCTGCTCGGTCCCTGGGACGGCGGCGAACAGGACGCGGCGGAACGGACGCTCGGGGCGGGACAGTGGCGGATCCGCTTCTTCCACGCGCTGGCGGACTGGGAGGGCGAGGCTTCGTTGGCCGCGACCGACCAGGTGCGCTTCGCCCGCCGGGTGGACGGCGACTGGCGGGAGGTGCCGCTCACCGAGGTGCCGCCGCTGGTCTTCAGCGAGGCGATGCGCGATGTGGACCTCTTCGTCGGCGTCACCTCGATCGCCGCCGACCCCGACTGGACCGACGGGGGCCCCACACGCGCCTACTGGGAGCGGGCGGGCTTCGCCGAACTGCCCGAGAGCGCCGAGGCGCGCCGGGACGTCCTGGAACGGATCCTGCCGCGTCTGAAGATCGCCGACCGGTGCACGCTGGACGGCCGTTTCCTGGTCGTGCGGGGCGCACTGCGCACCTACAGGATCCACCTGGGCTCGGCGAACATCCTGATGGAACCCGACGACTCCTATCTGTGCATCGTCGCGGCGCGCGGGAAGAGCGACGGCACGGTCTTCCTGCCGTTCGAGGACGAACGGCTGTCGCTGATCCTCAGCAAGGCGTTCCTCCTCGCCGACGACACGAAGATCACCGACGAGTCCATCCTCGGCCAGATCGCACGAGGTTGATGAGACGGCGACATGTCGGGCCGACGACGGCACGGGGGCGTCACGACGACTCAATGGCGGGCGTATTGCAGGGTCGTGAAGCGGTGCCGGGGAGCCTTGACCGGCCCTCGGACGGGTGCCCAAGCTCGTGACGTCCCCAGATCCGTGGAGGGATCCAGCCATGACCACCACCGCACCCGCCCCCACCGCCGCCCTCACCGTGGAGCGGATCGGCGGCCGTATCGGCGCCGTGATGTCCGGAGTCCGCCTCGGCGGCGACCTGGACGGGGCCACCGTGGCCGCGATCCGCGCCGCGGCCCTGGAACACAAGGTCGTCTTCTTCCGCGACCAGCACCACCTCGACACCGACGGCCACGAGGCGTTCGGCCGGCTGCTCGGCGAACCGGTCGCCCATCCGACCGTGCCGTCCGTCGACGGCAAGTACGCCTTCGCCGTCGACAACGACCACGGCGGCCGGGCCAACCAGTGGCACAGCGACGTCACGTTCGTGCCCGCCTTCCCGGCCTTCTCCGTCCTGCGCGCCGAGGTCGTGCCGCCGTACGGCGGGAACACCCTGTGGGCCAACACGGCCGCCGCCTACGCCGGGCTGCCCGCACCGCTGAAGGTCCTGGCCGAGAGTCTGCGCGGAGTGCACACCAACGACTACGACTACGCGGCCTCGCGCCCGGAGGCGCCCTCCGAGGAACTGCGGCAGCACCGGCAGATCTTCACCTCCACCAGGTTCGAGACCGAGCACCCGGTGGTGCGCGTGCACCCCGAGACCGGTGAACGGGCCCTGCTGCTCGGCAGCTTCCTCCAGCGGCTCAGCGGGCTGCGCAGCGGCGACTCCCGCGCCCTCGTCGGCGTCCTCCAGTCGCACATCGAGCGGCCGGAGAACACCGTCCGCTGGCAGTGGCGCGCGGGCGATGTCGCCCTGTGGGACAACCGGGCCACACAGCACTACGGCGTGGACGACTCCGACGACCACCGGCGCGTCCTGCGCCGCGTCACCGTCGACGGCGACGTCCCGGTCGGGGTGGACGGCCGCCGCTCGACCCTGCTCGCGCCGGAATCGGTGCCGGATCCGTCGTACGGGCGCGCCTCCGGCGCCTCCACCGACGGCGGGCTCGCCGAGGCCTGAGTCACCTGCCGGCGCTGGAAGGCCGGACGGCCATGCCCGCCTGTATAACCGGACCATGATCTACCACGCCGTGCCGCTCGCCGACTGGACCGCCGACCCGGACCGCCCCTACGCCCCCGCCTCGCTCGCCGAGGAGGGCTTCGTGCACTGTTCCCCCGACGAGGCGACGACCCTGGCCGTGGTCAACGCCTTCTACCGCGACGCGCCGAGGCCGCTGCTCGCGCTGCTCGTCGACGAGAGCCGGCTCGGTGCGCGGACCGAGTGGGAGGCCCCGGTGCCCGTGCCGCCGCCCGGGGTCGCGCGGGGCACCCTCTTCCCCCACGTGTTCGGGCCCCTCGACCGGGACGCCGTCGTCCGGGTCATGGAGGTCCGGTGGGACGAGGACGGCCGGGCCACCGGGCTGGCCGAGGCGGGCTGACCGGGCTCCGGCGTCCCCGGAGGACGACTCAGACCGAGCAGCCCACGTGGGCCAGCGCCTGCTTGAGGAGAACGCCGTGGCCACCCGGCATCTCGCTCTGCACCGCGGGGGAGAGGGCGTCCTGCGGGCTGAACCAGACCAGGTCCAGGGCGTCCTGCCGGGGGCGGCAGTCGCCGGCGACCGGTACGACGTAGGCGAGGGACACCGCGTGCTGACGCGGGTCGTGGAACGGCGTGACGCCATGCGTCGGGAAGTACTCGGCCACGGTGAAGGGCTGGAGGGAGGCCGGCACACGGGGCAGGGCGACCGGGCCGAGGTCCTTCTCCAGGTGGCGCAGGAGGGCGTCGCGGACGCGCTCGTGGTGCAGCACCCGGCCGGACACCAGGCTCCGGCTGACCGTGCCGTCCGGACCGATGCGGAGCAGCAGTCCGATGCTGGTGACTTCGCCGCTGTCGTCGACGCGCACGGGCACGGCCTCGACGTACAGGATCGGCATGCGGGCGCGCGCCATCTCGAGCTCGTCGGAGCTGAGCCAACCGGGCGTGGTTTCGGTCATGTCAGACATTGCTTGATCATACTTTCAGGTGGTGGCGGAAAAACGGTAGACCTGGCGGGCGTTGTCCGCTCCGGCCCACGTGGCGATGCGCAGCGCGTCGGACAGGCTCAGCTCGTCGGCGTCCACCCGCTCCTGGAGCAGCCCGCTGAGCCCCTCCCGGAAGGCCAGCGCGCCCAGGTGGTAGAACTCCGCCACACCGTAGGCGTCGGAGCTGTACAGCAGTTTGCGGAACGGCGTGATCTCCAACACCTCCGCGAGGACCGCCCTGGCCCGGGCGGGGCCGACGTAGTGCAGGGTGAGCCCCACGTCGACGTACACCCGTTCGAAGACGGCCGCCAGGTAGGCCGCCTGCCGCTGATACGGCCAGCAGTGCAGCAGCAGCACCGGGATCGTCCCGGCGGTCAGATGCAGCCAGTCCGTCAGGAGCGTGGGGTCGACGCGGTGCATCCGGATGTCGGCGTCCCCGAACCCCGTGTGCAGCTGGAGGGGCAGTCCCAGGTCCACGGCGGTCCACAGCAGGTGCCGTACGAGAACCGGGTCGGCCAGCCGGCCGCCGGACGCGAGCCAGGGCCCGGCCGCCGCGGTGACCTCGGCGTCCGAGGGACGTGCCGGGTCCAGGGCGAAACCGGTGCGGTAGGCGGCCACCGACTTCACCGCCACCACCCCCGGCCGTCGCACGGCCCGCTCCGCGGCCGCCCGGAACCGCTCGCCGTACTCGCCCGGTTCGACACCCTCGGCCGCCACCGCCTCCGCCACGTTCTCCAGCCGTACGACCTCGAAGGCGCCGGCGTCGGCCATCGCGGCCAGTTCCCCCGGCGTGGTGAGGCGCTGCGGGGTAAATCCGGTGTCCACGCAGAAGAGGCCGGTGCCCGCGGCCGCCAGGAACCGGCGGTTGGCCTCGTGCGCCCCGAGGTCGGCCCGGCGGGCCAGGTACTCCTCGGCGGGCGCGTGCCGGGGCAGGTCCAGCAGCGGGGCGCAGTGGCGGCGGACGGCGACGCCGACCGGGCTGTCGAAGGGGGAGATCCCCGGCCAGTCCGCGCCCTCGGTGAGCAGCGAGCGGAAGGCCGGGCCGTCCAGTCCGGTCGTCACGACCCCGTGGCAGTGATGGTCCACCAGCCGCAGGGCGGCGAGCGTGTCGTGGACGGGACCCGCGCCCATCTCAGTACTTCCAGCGGTACGCCGCCGCCACCCGCTCGTCGTCCAGCCCGGCCACGACCGCGATCTCCCCGAGCCGTACGGCGGTCACCGCGTCGGCGAGGACCGGGCCGAGCGCGGCCCGCAGCACCGTGTCCTCGCGGAACTCCTCGACCGCCGCGCCCAGCGAGGCCGGCAGCCGCCGCACGCCCCGCGCCGCGGCCTCCTCGGCGTCCAGCCGGGCCGGGTCGCCGGTGATCTCCTCGGGGAGGGGGACCAGGGAGGTCAGGCCGTCCAGCCCGGCGGCGATCAGACAGGCCAGCGCGAGATAGGGGTTGGCGGCCAGGTCGACCGGCTTGACCTCCAGGTTCGCGGCCTGGTCACGGACGCCCGCGGTACCGGTGACCACCCGCACCGCGGCCTCGCGGGTCTCCCGGCCCCAGACGGTGAACACCCCGGCCCACCGGGACGGCCTGAGCCGCAGATAGCTCGCCGGGCTGGGGGCCGTGACGGCCGTGAGCGCCGGGAGGCGGGCCAGGATGCCGGCCGCGAACGACTCGGCCTCGGCCGTCATGCCGTAGCGGCCCGTGCTGCCGGAGTGCAGGTTGATGCCGTCGCGCCAGGCGGACAGGTGGATGTGGCCGCCGTTGCCGACGCCCTCGCCGACGACGGCCGGGGCGAAGGAGACGGCGAGGCCGTGGCGGGCGGCCACCGCGCGGACGGTCTGCCGCACCAGCACGCTCCGGTCGGCCGCGGCCACCGGGTCGAGGGCACTCACCGAGATCTCGAACTGTCCGGCCGCATACTCCGGATGCAGCTGCTCGACCTCCACGTCCTGTGCGGCGAGCGCGGCCAGCAGATCGGCCGTGCAGTCGCTCATTTCGACCTGCCGGGCGGCGCTGTACGCGGGGCCGGTCGTCGCGGGCACGAAGTCGCCGCCGGGCGGGCCCTGTCCCATGGACCACTCGATCTCGATGCCCGCTCTGAAGGCGAGGCCGTGCCGCCGGGACGCCTCGGCGACGATCCGGCGCAGCACGGTACGGCCGCAGCCCGGATGCGGCTCGCCCTCCTGCGTGATCCGGTCGACCGGCGCCCACGCCCAGCCGGGCTGCCCCACCAGGGCCACCAGCCGGTCGAGGTCGGGGTAGAGCCGCAGATCGCCGTCGGGCGAGCCGAGCACGTCCGTCGACACGATCGAGTCGTCGGCGAGGAAGGTGTCGAACACCGGGGACATGCCGACGCCCCAGGCCGCCGCCGAGGCGAGCCGAGCCGTCGGGACCGTCTTCACGCGGGCGACGCCCGCGGTGTCGACGTAGGCGAGGACGACGCCGTGCACGCCCCGCCCGGTCAGCTCACCGGCGAGTGCGGCGGCCCGTTCGACATCACCCGGACGCCCGCCGGGGACGGGGTCGGCAAGCGTGGTCATACGTCCTCCTCGACGGGCGCGCGCCGGGCCTTTCGCCCGCGTCAGGGTTTCACGGCCACCGCGCCGAACTGCGGCACCGCGAGGGGCGAGCCGGACTCGGCACGCCACTGCGAGCACGACACCAGGCCCGGCTCCAGCAGCGTCAGCCCGTCGAAGAAGGAGGCGATGTCCTCGCGGCTGCGGGCGGTGATCGGCGGAGTGGCGTTCTCGTTCCAGAACTTCATCGCCGGGATCTGGCCCTCGCCGCCGAGGTCGGAGTCGAACGTGGGGTGGGTCAGGGCGAGATGGCTGCCGGAGGGCATCGCGGCCATCACCCGGCGGGCGATGTCGCGGGCCTTGTCCACGTCGAGGACGAAGTTGAGGATGCCGAGCATCATCACGGCGACCGGCTGGTCGAAGTCCAGGGTCCCCGCGGCGCGTTCGAGGATGGCGTCGGGGTCGTGGACGTCGGCGTCGATGTAGTCGGTGACGCCGGCGGGCGTGCTGGTGAGCAGGGTGCGGGCGTGCACCAGGACGATCGGGTCGTTGTCGACGTAGACGATCCGCGACTCGGGGGCGATCCGCTGGGCGATCTCGTGGGTGTTGTCCACCGTCGGCAGGCCGGTGCCGATGTCCAGGAACTGCCGGATGCCCTGCTCCTCGGCGAGGTACCGGACCGCCCGGCCCAGGAACCAGCGGTCGGCGCGGGCGATCTCGCGGATGATCGGGAACATGCCGGCCACGTGTTCGCCGACCTGCTGGTCGACCTCGTAGTTGTCCTTGCCGCCGATCCAGTAGTTCCAGACGCGCGCGTTGTGCGCCACTCCCGTGTTCAGCCTCGCCGATGTGCCCGCCGGGGTGTCGCTGTCGCTCACGTCTTCGCTCCTTCTCACGTACGGCCGTTCGCCGCCATTGTGCCGTCCGATGATCAGCTTGTCCCGGAAACGCCGACAGCGACAGGTGCCCGGCGCGCACAGCCACTCGAACGCCCCGCCCGGACCGGGCCGACGCGGGCCCGCTGTTCATTACCGGTGAGTACCCCGCGGTGTGGCCCAGGTGAACTCTGAGGTACGGTCTCCACCGATCCGCAACCACTCACAGGCTCTGGGCCGCTACGGGCGGTGTCGAAGGGGGCGGCAACACAGCATGGAATTTCACCTGGTCGACGAAGGGGAGTCGGCGCCGGGCGACGACGCGCCACTGGAGGCGCTGGCTCCGGAACCCCTGCTGACCCGGGACTACGAGACGCGGCCCGCGCTCGTCTACGAGCGGCTCCGCCAGCGCCACGGTCCGGTCGCGCCGGTCGACCTGCTCGGCGTGCCCGCGTGGCTCGTGCTGGGCTACAAGGAGTCGCTCCAGGTGCTCCAGGAGGACGCCGCCTGGCCCAAGGGCCTGGAGAACTGGCGGGCCCGCACGGAGGGCCGGGTGCCCGCGGACTGGCCGCTCGGCCCTTCACTTGAGGTCAACCACGTCCTGATCCAGGGCGGTCCCGGCTATCCCGCGCTGCGCAGCGCCTGGGACACCGCGCTGCGGCCGTTCCAGGACCCGCGCCACCCGCAGGCCAAGCGGCTGAAGGCGGCCGTCACGGTCTACGCCGACGACCTGATCACCCTGCTCGCGCAGGGCGGCCGCACGGGCATGGCCGACCTGTCGGCGCAGTTCTCCCGCCCGCTGCCGCTGATGGCGGCGAGCCATCTGCTGGGCTTCCCCGGCTCGCAGGGCGACGACGCCCTGATGGACATGTGGCGGGTGCTGGACGCGGGCCCCGACGCGGAACCCGCCCTGGAGCGGCTCCTGGAGACGCTCATGCGGCTGGCCGCCGCCAAGATGGAGCGGCCCGGCGACGACTTCCCCTCCCACCTGCTGGCCGCCCACCCCGACCTGTCGGTCGACGCGCTGGCCCGGGAGCTGTTCATGCTGCTCGGCATGACCTCCGACCACGTCGGCATCCTCATCTCCAACACCGTGGTCGAGGTGATCTCCGGGGAGAGCGAGGGCGGGGTACGCGCCGCGCTGTCCGCCGGAATGGTCCGGGAGACCATGAACCGGGTGGTCATGCGCAAGCCGCCGCTGGTGAACTTCGTGCCGAGGTTCGCGGCCCGCGACACCCGGCTGGGCAACTACACCATCCGCGCCGGCGACCCGGTGTGGGTCTCCTCCGCGGCCGCGCACGCCGATCCGCTCTTCGCCGGGCAGATGGCCCCGGGCTCCACCCTCAGCAGCAGGGCGCACCTGTCGTGGGGTGCCGGGCCGCGTCAGTGTCCCGCCCGCGAGCTGGCGTCCGTGACGATCGCGGCGGCCGGCGTGGGCCGCCTCTTCGAACGGTTCGGGCATCTGGAACTCGCCCTTCCCGTCGACCAACTGCCCTGGCGTTCCTCGCCGTTCATGCGCGGCCTGCGGTCGCTGCCGGTGCGCTACGAGCTGGCCTCGGCGACCGTGCCGCCCCTGCCGGTGCCCGAGGAGGCCGTGGCGGCCGCCACGGGGGTGCCCGACCAGGCCGAGAAGCGGCGGTCGTCGCTGTGGCGGTATCTGACGGGACTCATCCGCTCCGGCGGCTGACGACCGGTCACGGTCCGGGCCGCACCTGTCCGTTCTGCCAGGCCCAGGCCGCGATCTCCACGCGGTTCCGGGCCGCCAGCTTGAGCTGGACGCTGGACAGGTGCGTCTTGACGGTGGAGAGCGAGACATACAGTTCGGCGGCGATCTCGGCGTTGGTGCGGCCCTGGGCGACCAGCCGGACCACGTCGAGCTCACGGTCCGTCAGCGGCTCGGTGACCGGCGAGGGCCGCGCCGGGACGGCCGGCGACGGTGTGTCCGTCTCCGTGAGGTGCTTGAGCAGCCGGACGGTGACCGAGGGGGAGACCAGCGAGTCACCGGCCGCGGCCGCCCGGACCGCCTCCGCCAGCAGCGTCGGCCCGGAGTCCTTCAGCAGGAACCCGCAGGCCCCGCCGCGCAGCGCCCCGTACACGTACTCGTCGAGGTCGAAGGTGGTGACCACCACCACCCGCATCGGGTCGGCGACCTCGGGGCCCGCCAGCAGGCGGGTGGCCTCCAGGCCGTCCAGCTTCGGCATCCGGATGTCCAGCAGGCACACGTCCGGCCGTACCCGGCGGGCCAGCGCCACCGCCTCCTCGCCGTCGGCGGCCTCGGCGACGACCGTGATGTCGGGCTGCGCGTCCAGGAAGAAGCGGAAGCCGGTGCGGACCATGTCCTGGTCGTCGGCGATCAGCACGCGGATGGGGGCGCCGGGCGAGGTCGCCGGGGTGGGGCTCGTCATGGCTCGATCATGCCTCAGGCTCCCGGAACAGATACGGGCGGACGGCCCGCCGGAGTACCCGGCGGGCCGAGGGCCGGCGGTGCTCAGTCGGCGGCCCGGGCCGGATCCGCCGTCACCTTCCGCAGCAGTGGCCGGCTGGCGCCGATGGCGGCGAGCATCGCCAGTGCCCCGACGGCCACACACACGGCCAGCCGCACGGCACTCGTGGTGTTGATCGTGGCACCGGCCAGCTTGTTGAGCTGGTAGGAGCCGTACACGCCCATGGCCGCGGTGCCTCCGGCCAGGACCACCAGCGGGAGGACCGTCTCGCGGACCCGGGCCCGGTCCAGCACCTTCAGCGGGGTGCCGGCCAGGCGCAGCAGGCCGTAGATCCGCCGCCGGTCCAGGACGTTGGCCGCCGCGGTGAGGCCGGCGGAGGCGGTCGCCACGACGAAGCTCAGGGCCAGGGTCGCGGTGCTGACCTGGGCGATGCGGTCGGTGACCGTGCGGTCGGACGCCGACGCGTAGTCCTGGGTGTAGGGCACATGGCCCGAACCGACGGAGGCGAGGGCGGTGACGGCCTTCTCGATCTGTCCGGTGCCGCCGGAGACGCGGGCCACCACGCCCGGAGAGCCGCCCAGCAGATTGTCGTAGTCGTCCTCGCGGCCCACGGTGACGGTCGCGGTGACGCCCGCCCGGTCCAGCAGTGTGCGGGACTCGGCGGCCGCGTGCCGGGCCGCCACGGGACTCTCGGTGATCACGGCGACCTGGTCGCGGTACTGCGCGCCGTCGGAGCCGAGCATGCTGACGGAGAAGAACCCGGCCGCGAACCCGGCCAGCACCAGGCCGCTGACGGTGCGCCAGGCGCCGCGCGGATCGTCGCTGAGCCGGCGTGCGGCCAACAGGGTCGCCGGGCGCCGGGCGAAGCGGCCCGCGATCCGGCCCAGCCGGTCCACCACCCAGGGGCCGAACAGCCAGAACGCGCCGTAGAAGATCAGCAGCAGCACCAGCAGGTCCCTGGGCTTCAGCTGCCCGCCGCCCGTCGACACCCAGATGTAGCCCAGCGCCGCCACGAACAGCACCAGCCGGATCATGCGGGTGCGGCGCGGGTTCGCCTGCTGGGCCACCCCGAGCGGCGCGGTCGCCACCTGCCGCAGCATCGACACCGCGCTGATGGTGATGAGCGCGGTGACCGCGAGGACGATCCCCGCCAGCCAGGCCGCTCCCACCCACAACTGGCCGGTGTACCAGCCGCCGACGCCGTACGGCACCTCGGCCAGGACCGGCAGCAGTGCCCCGTAGGCGAGGGCGCCGGTGACGGCTCCGGCGGCACCGACGGCCGTGGCCTCCACGGCGGTCATCGCGATGATCTGCCGCGGGGTCGCCCCCGCCAGCCGGAGCGCGGCGAGCCGCTGCTCGCGCCGGGCCGCGCCCAGCCGTCCGGCCGCCGAGGCCAGGACCACCACCGGCATCGCCAGCAGCACCACGCCCAGCAGCGCCGCCCCCTGGTCGAAGGCGGTGAACATGGTCGGCTTGCCGCCGGAGAAGCCGGACACCACGGCCCGCGCGGCCTGTCCCTCGTCGAACCAGCTCGCGTCCTGCGCGGCGGACCGCGACATCGCGGGGTCACCCGGCGCCCGGCCCACCACGGCGACCAGCTCGTCCGGCGAGGCGAGACCGGCCGCGCCGATGGTGCCGTAGTGCGCCCGCTTCGGGAAACGGTCGGCCAGCCGGTTCGCGGGCAGCTCGCGCAGCAGCTTCGCCAGGGCGGGGGAGAGGTAGACCTCGCCCCGCTTCGGGAAGGCGGTCAGACCGGGCGGTGCCTCGGTCGCGGCACGGCCGGGCAGCTGGGCCAGGGAGACCACGGCGAGGGGCTGGTGACGGACGTAGGTCGTGGCGAGCGCCTGGACGGCGGTGCCGTGCTCGGCGGGCTCGGGGGTGCGCCAGGCGGTGTGGTCGGCGCGTTCGCCCGAGCCCAGCGTGGCGGCGACCATCACCAGCAGGACGAAGGCGCCGACGGCGGCGGCGCCGGCCGCCAGCAGGTGGCTCTGGAGGCCGCGGCGGCCGGAGGACCGGGCCAGATGCCAGGTCAGGGGCAGGACGGGGGAACGCATGAAGGGGCTCCGTAGGGGCGCGCGGTCAGGCGACCGTGTACTGGCTGTGGCTGCTGATCCGGCCGTCGCGGACCTGGAGGATCCGGTCGCAGTGGGCGGCGACGTCGGCGTCGTGGGTGACCATGACCAGGGCGGCGCCCTGCTCGCGGGTGACGGAGGTCAGCAGCCGGACGACCTCCGTGCTGGTGGCCTGGTCGAGGGCGCCGGTCGGCTCGTCGGCGAAGACCACGTCCGGCTCGACGGCCAGGGCGCGGGCGATCGCCACCCGCTGGGCCTGGCCGCCGGACAGCTGACCGGGGCGGCGCTGCTCCAGGCCGCTCAGGCCGAGCGGCGCGAACCACCGGCGGGCCCGCTCGACGGCCTGCCCCCGCGCGATGCCCTCCAGCATCAGCGGCAGCGCCACGTTCTCCTCGGCGGGCAGCTCCGGCAGCAGCTGCCCGGACTGGAACACGAACCCGAAGCGCTTGCGGCGCAGCGCGCTCAGCTTGTTCTCGCCCAGCTTGTCGATGCGCTCGCCCCGCAGCAGAACCTGCCCTCCGTCGGGCCGGACGATCCCGGCGAGGGTGTGCAGCAGCGTGGACTTTCCGGACCCGGACGGGCCCATGATGGCCAGCGAGTCCCGCTCGCCGACCTGGACGTCCACCCCGGCCAGCGCGGTGGTGGAGCCGTACTTCTTCACAAGGCCGTGACCGGCCAGAACGGTGTGCATGATGTGCGGTCGCCCTCTTCTAGCGCTGGAACTTCCAGGTGACGGAGTCGCTCGTGGCCTTGACCACGGAGACCGGGATGCTGACGTGCTCGCCGTCGCTTCTCCTGCCGGTGCAGGTGACGGAGGCTCCGGCGACCGCCTTGAGGCCGGTGGGGCAGGCGATGTCGTCGACCTTCGTCCCGACCCAGGGCAGCGGGTGGTACTTGCTCCGGGTGCGGCCCTCGACGATGTTCGCGGCCAGCGCCTTGTGGCCGCCGACGGACGCCGTGCTGTACTCGTCGAGCCTGCTGGTCGACTGGGTGCCGGCCAGCGCGTGCGTGCCGACGCCGAAGACCGCCGTGACGGCCACCGCACCTCCGACGGCGCCGATGAGGAACTTGCGCTGCATCACGTACTCCTGAGGACTCGGTGCCCCGGGGGCCGGGGCGGAGGAAGTGGCTCCACCCTCGCCCGCGGACCCGGGCGGGTGCCTCGGCCATCCGGCCAGGGTTCGGCGGCGCCCCTCGACCGTTCGACCGATCCCCGGGGCGGTGGCACGGGCCGCGTGACACGCCGACCGGGGCCGCTGTTCAATGGGGCTGCACAAGCCGGACCGGGGGAGTGCCCGCCCCGGCCCGAGAAAGGAGCCGCCCCGTGTCCCCTCCCGCCGTGCCGCCGGTCGGCGCCCGCATCCGCCGGGCTCGGCTCGCGCGAGGACTCGGGCTGCGCGCGCTCGCCCGCGAGGTCGGAGTCTCCGCGAGCCTCGTCTCGCAGATAGAGACCGGCAAGAGCCAGCCGTCGGTGAGCACCCTGTACGCCATCACGACCGTGCTCGGCATCTCCGTCGAGGCGCTCTTCGACGCCGGGGAGAGCGAGGCCGCCGCCCCCGTCGCGGCGGCGGGCACCGTCCCGCACGCCCTCGCCGCGTTCGCCGCCGACCCCGGGCGCCGTATCGGCCCGCTGGTCGGCCGGGCCGAGCGGGAGACGCTGGAGCTGGACTCGGGCGTGGTGTGGGAGCGTCTCGGCCACGTCCCGGGCACCGACGTCGGCTTCCTGCTGGTGACCTACCGGCCCGGTGGCTCCTCCTCCACCTCAGGCGGTCTGATGCGGCACGCGGGCACCGAGTACGGCTATCTGACCTCGGGCGAACTCGTCCTGACCCTCGGCTTCGAGGAGCACACGCTGCGCCCCGGCGACGCGGTCTGCTTCGAGTCGACGACCCCGCACCGCTACCGCAACGACGGCACCGAACCGGCCGTCGGGGTCTGGTACGTGGCAGGCCAAAGTGTTCAGTAGCACTTGACACCTTCTCCACCCGGTCGTTGACTCGATGGTGGGGGTGGTCGTCATGACGATCCGCACATACGGCCCCAACGCCGTCGACTGGGAAGAGCGCGTCGACCTGGACCGGCTGCGCCGACAGCGCCTGGCCCGGCTGCACGACACGCTGAACCGGTCCGAGCTCGGCGCGGTCCTGAGCTTCGACTTCGCCAACATCCGCTACATGACGGCCACGCACATCGGCACCTGGGCCATGGACAAGCTGATCCGCTTCGCCCTGCTGGTGCGCGGCGGCGAGCCGGTCGTCTGGGACTTCGGCTCCGCGGCCCGCCACCACCAGCTCTACAACCCCTGGCTCGACCGCGACGGCAAGGACGGTGCGCCCACCGGCGCCCGCGCCGGCATCTCCACACTCCGCGGCGCCTTCCACCCGGACGCCGGCATCGCCGAGGACGTGGCCCGCAAGATCGCCACCGAACTCCGCGAACACGGCCTGGCGGGCGAGCCGTTGGGCATCGACGTCGCCGAACTGCCGGTCCTCGCGGCGCTCCGCGCCGAGGGCATCGACGTCGTCGACGGCCAGCAGGTCTTCCTGGAGGCCCGCCGCGTCAAGACCGGCGACGAGATCTCCCTGCTCTCCCAGGCCTGCGCGATGGTCGACGCGGCCTACGAGGAGCTGTACGGCTACCTGCGTCCCGGCGTGCGCGAGAACGAGTGCGTCGGACTCGTCAGCAAGGTGCTGTACGACCTGGGCAGCGAGTACGTCGAGGGCGTCAACGCCATCTCCGGCGAACGCTGTTCACCCCACCCGCACGTCTACAGCGACCGTCTGATCCGCCCCGGCGACCCCGCCTTCTTCGACATCCTGCACAGCCACCTGGGCTACCGCACCTGCTACTACCGCACCTTCGCCGTCGGCAGTGCCTCCCGCGCCCAGCGCGACGCCTATGTGCGCTGCCGGGAGTACATGGACGAGGCGATCGCCCTGGTACGGCCCGGCGCCACCACCGCCGACATCGTCCGGGTGTGGCCGCGCGCCGAGGAGTTCGGCTTCGCCGACGAGACCGCCGCCTTCGCCCTCCAGTACGGCCACGGCGTCGGCCTGTCGATCTGGGAGAAGCCCATCTTCAGCCGGCTCGTCTCGCTCGACCACCCCGAAGTCCTCGAAGAGGGCATGGTGTTCGCCCTGGAGACCTACTGGCCCGCCGCCGACGGCTGGTCCGCGGCCCGTATCGAGGAGGAGCTCGTCGTCACCGCCGACGGCTGCGAGGTCATCACCAAGTTCCCGGCCGAGGAACTGCTGGTGGCGGGCCGCAAGTACTGGACGGTGGGCGGCGAACTCAACACGCGGCGGGAGTCGCAGTCCCATCTCAACCGGGGTGACTCCCATGATGGATAGCGCCGAACTCCTCGCCCGGTACGAGCAGATGGTTGTCATCCGCCGTACCGAGAAGGCCGCCCACGACCTGTTCCTCCAGGGCCTGGTCAAGGGCACCACCCATCTCGCCGCCGGACACGAGGCGATCGCCGTCGGTGCGAGCGGCGCCCTGCGCGACGACGACTACGTCTTCGCCACCTACCGGGGCCATCACCACGCGCTGGCCCGGGGCGCCACCCCCGAGGAGTGCCTGGCCGAACTCATGAGCCGGGCCACCGGGCTGTGCGGGGCCAAGGGCGGCTCGATGCACCTGACCAAGGCGTCCACCGGCATGCTCGGCTCCTACGCCATCGTCGGCGCCCACCTGCCGATGGCCGTCGGCGCCGCCTGGTCGGCCCGGATGCGCGGCAGCGGGCAGATCGCGGTCGCCTTCTTCGGTGACGGCGCGACCAACATCGGGGCCTTCCACGAGGCGCTCAACCTGGCCGCCGTGTGGAAGCTGCCCGTGCTGTTCGTGTGCGAGAACAACCTGTACATGGAGTACACGCCGATCGCGGACGTCACCGCGGTGGACCGGCCCGCGGCCGACCGGGCGCCCGCGTACGGCATCCCCGGCGAGGTCGTCGACGGCAACGACGTCGTCGCCGTACAGGAGGCGGTGGCCGCTCTCGCACGGCGGGCCCGGGCCGGAGACGGGCCCGCCGTGCTGGAGGCCGCCACCTACCGGCACTTCGGGCACAGCCGGACCGACCCGGCCACCTACCGGCCGGCCGAGGAGGTCGAACGCTGGCTCAAGCACGACCCGTTGGATCTCGCCCGCGGGCGGCTGACCGAGCTGGGGGTGCCCGCGGAGACGGTCACCGAGGCCGACGAGCGGGCGCGGGACGTCGTACACCGG
Organism: Streptomyces lincolnensis; assembly: GCF_001685355.1. Lineage (GTDB taxonomy): Bacteria > Actinomycetota > Actinomycetes > Streptomycetales > Streptomycetaceae > Streptomyces > Streptomyces lincolnensis. Next base: position 8,690,433 of record NZ_CP016438.1, read on the forward strand.
GCCGTCGAGGCGGCGAAGAGCGCGCCGCCGCCCGATCCGCGCGAGGCGCTGACCGACGTGTGGGCCGACGGGGGTGCGGCGTGGCGGACATGATCACCTACCGGGAGGCGGTCGCCGAGGGCATCGCGCGGGAGATGCGCCGGGACGCGTCCGTGGTGTGCCTGGGGGAGGACATCGGGGAGGCCGGCGGGGTGTTCAAGACGACCGCCGGACTGTGGGCGGAGTTCGGACCGGAGCGGGTGTGGGACACGCCGATCTCCGAACAGGCCATCGTGGGTGCGGCGATGGGCGCCGCGATGACCGGGATGCGGCCGGTCGCCGAGATCATGTTCTCGGACTTTCTGGCCTGTTGTTGGGACTACATCGCCAACGAGATACCCAAGGTGCGTTACATGACGGGCGGTCAGGTCACCGTGCCCCTCGTCGTTCGCACCGCCAACGGCGGCGGGCTCGGTTTCGGCGCCCAGCACTCGCAGGCCACCGAGAACTGGGCCCTGACCGTCCCCGGCCTGAAGATCGCGGCACCGGCGACCCCCGCCGACGTGATCGGCATGATGGCCGCGGCGATCCGCAGCGACGACCCGGTGGTGTTCTTCGAGCACAAAGGACTGCTGGCCTCGAAGGGGACTCCCGCGCCGCCGGAGCACGTGGTCGAGCTGGGGCGCGCGGCCGTCGTGCGCGAGGGCGCCGACGTGACGCTGGTGGCCCTCGCCTCGATGGTGCCGGTGGCGCTGCGGGCCGCCGCCCGCCTCGCGCAGGAGGGCGTCGAGGCGGAGGTCGTCGACCTGCGCTGTCTGGTGCCGCTGGACATGAGCACCGTGCTGGCCTCGCTCGGCCGGACCTCGCGCCTGGTGACCGTCGAGGAGAACCCCTACCAGGGCGGCTGGGGCGCCACCGTCGTGTCGGTCGTCGCCGACGAGGGCTTCGCACTGCTGGACGCGCCGGTACGGCGGGTGGCGGGGGAGTGCGTTCCGCTGCCGTTCGCCGACGCGCTGGAGGAGGAGGTCATTCCCACCGTCGACAAGGTCGTGGCGGCCGTCCGGAGCCTCGCCGCGTACTGAACACCCCAGGGAGGTAGAACGATGACCCGTCGGATTCTCCTGCGTGCCGGTCATGTGCTGTCGATGGACCCCGCCGTCGGGGACCTCCCCCAAGGGGACGTCCTCATCGAGGACGGAACGATCGCGGCGGTGGACCGGGAGATCAGCGCCGACGCCGAAGTGCTCGACATGACCGGGCGGATCGTCATACCCGGCTTCGTCGACACCCACCGGCACACCTGGGAGGCGCCCCTGCGCAATGTCGCCCCCGACGCCACCCTGGACGACTACTTCGTGGACATCCTGGACACCTTCGCCCCGCTGTACACCCCCGAGGACGTGTACGCGGGCAACCTCGCGGGCTCGCTGGAGTGCCTGAACGCCGGCATCACGACCCTCGTCGACTGGTCGCACATCAACAACACGCCCGCGCATCCGGACGCCGCGATCCAGGCGCTCACGGAGACCGGCATCCGCGCCCGGTACGCGTACGGCAGCGCCAACACCTCCCTGGCCGACTACTGGTTCGAGAGCAAGATCGTGATCCCGGGCGAGGACGTACGGCGCGTCCGCGACACCTATTTCGCCTCCGACGACAACCTGCTGACCATGGCCCTCGCCACCCGCGGCCCCGGATTCTGCACCGACGAGGTCGTCACCGCCGAATGGGCCCTGGCCCGCGAGCTGGACATCCCGATCACCGTGCACGTGGCGATGGGCCGGCTGGCCGGGCGCTTCGGCATGGTCAGGCAGCTCAACGGCCTCGGTCTCCTCGGGCCGGACACCACCTACATCCACTGCTGCTACCTCCACGAGGACGAGTGGCAGATGGTCGCCGACAGCGGCGGCACGGTGTCGGTCGCGCCGCAGGTCGAGGAGCAGATGGGGCACGGCTGGCCGCCCGTGATGAAGGCCATCGAGTACGGACTGCGCCCCTCGCTCAGCATCGACGTCGTCACCACCGTGCCCGGCGACATGTTCACCCAGATCCGCGCCGCCTTCGGCGCCGAACGCGGCCGCGTCAACGCCGACTGCTGGAAGGCCAACCTGCCCGTCCCCGCCACGATGTTGACGGCGCGTCAGATGCTGGAGATCGCCACGCTCAACGGCGCGCACGTCGCGGGCCTGGAGGACCGCACCGGCTCCCTGACCCCCGGCAAGCGCGCCGACGTCGTCGCGATCGACGCCACCGCGCTCAACGTCGCCCCGGTGCACGACGCGGCGGCCGCGGTGACGCTGTCGGCCGACGTCTCCAACGTCGAGACGGTCATCGTCGACGGCGTGGTCCGCAAGCGCGGCGGAAAGCTCGTGGCCGACGTCGACCGGGCGCTCCGGCTCGTCGCCGAGTCCCGTGACCGGCTCCTGGAGGCCAAGGCCGCGAAGGAGGCGAAGGGCGCCGAATGACCCGACACCTGGTGCGCCGCGCCGCCGACACCCCCGAGCCGCCGTACGACATCCACGGCCACCGGCGGCGCGCGCTGGTCGGCGAGGACGACGGCAGTGTGCACACCGGCTTCGGCCTGTGCGAACTGCGGCCCGACGGCACGGTGCCGGCCCATGTGCACTCCTACGAGGAGAGTTTCCACCTCCTCGACGGGTCCGTGATCCTCGACGTGCCCGACGGGTCGTACCTCCTCGAAGAGGGCGACTACGGACTCCTGCCGACCGGAGTTCCGCACGCCTGGCGGGGCGCCGGGGACACCGTCGCGCGCTGGGCCGACATGCTCGCCCCGGTCCCGCGGGCACGCTACGGGTACGACACCCAGGCGGTGCCCGAGCTGCCCGCGCGCGACCCGGTCCGGCTCGACGTCCGCGACCCGCGCACCCGGTCCTTCGGCCACTTCGAGCCCGCCCAGATGGACCCGGGCAAGCAGTCCCAGGACCTGCTCGCGGTGTCGGCGAGCATGCGGACCGCGCTGCTGGTCTACAGCGGCATCACGGTGAAGACGATGGTCGACCAGGACCTGGGCGCGGTCGCCTCGACGATGTTCATGGTCCAGTACGCGCCCGACGGCGTCGCGGGCAGCCACGACCATCCCTTCGAGGAGACCTATCTGTTCCTCGAAGGGGAGGCGGACGCCGTGTTCGACGGTGTGCGCCACCGGCTCGGTCCGGGCGACTGCGCCTGGGCGGGCGCCGGATGTGTGCACGGATTCGCCAACGCCGGTGCGGGGCCGCTGCGTTGGCTGGAGACCCAGGCACCGCAGCCGCCGGTGCGCCACTCCTACCGGTTCACCCGGGACTGGGAGTACCTGCGTGAGGCATTGAGGGAGACACGATGAGCAGCGTGGTGGTGATCGGCGGGACCTCGGGCATCGGCCGGGAGTTCGCCCGCAGGCGGGCGGAGCGCGGCGACTCGGTGGTGATCACCGGGCGCGACGCACACCGCACCGACACCGTCGCCAAGGAGACCGGCACGACCGGCCTCGCCCTCGACCTGGCCCGGCCCCGGGAGATCGCCGCGGCACTGGCCGGTGTGGGGCGCGTCGACCACCTGGTGATCGCGGGTGTCGCACGGGACGACAACCGGGTCAGCCGGTACGACATCGACGCGGCCGTCCACCTGGTCACGCTCAAACTCGTCGGTTACACCGCGGTCGTGCACGCGCTGCGGGACCGGCTGCACGACGACAGCGCGATCGTGCTCTTCGGCGGGCAGGCCAAGGAACGCCCCTATCCGGGCGCCACGACGGTGGCGACCGTCAACGCGGGCATCACCGGGCTGGTCCACACCCTCGCCGTGGAACTCGCCCCCGTCCGGGTCAACGCCGTCCATCCCGGCGTCGTGGGCGACAGCCCTCACTGGCAGGACAGGCCACAGGAGGTGCTGGCCGGCCTGCGCGCGAAGACACCCACGGGGCGGCTCGCCACGATGGCCGAGGTGGCGAACGCCGTGGACTTCCTGCTGCGCAACGGCGCGGTCAACGCGGTGGGGCTGAGCGTCGACGGCGGGTGGCTGCTGGGCTGAAGGAAGGGGAGGAGGGAGAGGAGGGGGAGGTCAGCGTTTGACGCCGACCCCGCCGTACAGCGACACGAGGTCGCCCTCCTCCTGCTCGGGACGCCACCGCGACAGGGACGCGATCCCGGGGTCCAGCAGGTCGAGTCCCTTGAAGAGGCGGGCCACCTCGTCGTGCGAGCGGGCCACCAGCGTCACCCCGCTCGCCCGGTACGCCGCGATGCCCGCGTGCACCCGCTCCGGTTCGAAGTCCGCCGTCATCGCCGACAGCACCAGGCAACTGCCCGGGGCCAGCGCGCCGACCAGGGTGTCCACCAGGGCGTGGGCGCCGTCCTCGTCGGCGATGAAGTGCAGCAGCGCGATCAACGACAGGGCGACGGGCCGGTCGAGGTCGAGGACGTCCGCGGCCCCTTCGAGGATCCGCCCGGGCTCGCGGGCGTCGGCCTGGAGGTAGTGGGTCGCCCCCTCCGGGGTGCCGTAGAGCAGGGCCTCGGCGTGCGCCAGGACGATCGGGTCGTTGTCGACGTAGACGACCCGCGACTCGGGGGCGACGGACTGGGCGATCTGGTGCAGGTTGGGCTCGGTGGGGATGCCGGAGCCGATGTCGAGGAACTGGCGGATGCCCGTCTCCCGCAGGACGACCCGGGTGGCGCGCTCCATGAACCGGCGGTTGGCGCGCGCCTGTCCCCGCGCGTCCCCCTGGGACAGGATCCGCCGGCCGAGTTCCTCGTCGACGGGGTAGTTGTCCTTGCCGCCGAGGAACCAGTCGTAGACCCGCGCCGGATGCGGCCTGCTCGTGTCGATCCGTCGGTCGGCCGGCTCGGTTCCGGTCACACGAGGCTCCTCTGCTCGCTCGACTCTGTTCACTCGACAGAATGTGCGAGCAGTCTGCCACGGTCACCCGGCGCGACGGAGACTGTCTTCGGCCACCTCCTCGTCGATCGCCGCGCGGACCAACGCGGCGGCCAGGGACGCCGGTTGAACGTCCTCGGCGTCCCCGGCTTCCCCGGCGAGGGAGAGCAGCCGGTCGGGGTCCTTCGGCAGGCCGAGCCGCTCCGCGCCCGACAGCGTCCTGCGGTCCAGGTAGGGCGCCACTTCCGGCCACACGCTCTGGACCTCACGCAGGAAGATGTCGGCGCCGGAGGGCCCGATGCCCGGGAACTCCTGGAGCAGGCGCCGGAGTTCGGGTATCCCGCCGTCCGCCTCCGCGCGCAGCCGCCGCAGGTCCCCGCCCCACCGCTCGGTCAACAGCTTCGCTCCGTCGCCGAGTTGGGTGGCCGTGCGCTCGTCGTAGCGTCGGTAGCCGCCCCGGCCCAGCGCGTCCACGCGCTCCTGCCGGTCGGCATCGGCCATCCGGCGCGGATCGCGCAGGCCCGACCTGTGCAGCTCGCGGGCGGTCCCGACGGCGATCGAACCGCGGATCCGGGCGCTGAGCAGGAGGGACAGCACGAGCAGCCGGTACAGGGGCTGTGGGGTGTCCTTGAGTCGGATGCCCGCCTCCTCGGCGTACGTCCGCCCGTGGGCGCCGACGAGTGCGCGCACGACGCGCCGCTGGTCGCTCATGGCTTCCTCGCGGCTTCCTCACGGCTTCAGCGGATCGTGTCCGATGGTCATCAGCCGGTGGCGGCGGTGGGTTTCCTCGGCCGTGGGCTCGTTCTCCACGTCGGCGTCGGCGGTGACGGTGTCCACGACCTCGTACATCACTTCGATGTCGTCGTCGGTCAGGTCCGTGCGCCGCTTCTGGAGGATCGCCAGGACGTGCTGTCCCGTCGGCTCACCCGCGTGTTCCGGCAGCGGTTCCGTGGACTCCTCGGCGTCGCTCACCCGCAGCCAGGCGGCCAGCTCCTGCGAGGTCATGTTCACCACGCGGTGGAAGTCCTGCCACAGCGCGTCGAGTTCGAGGGCGTCGGTCATCGGTGCCCCTTCCGTACGTACGTGTTTGCGTGTGCGGAGCCCTGTGTCAGCTGTCCTTGGGCCAGTTCTCCGCGTCGAACATCCAGCGCTGCTTCTCCAGCTCCGCGGTGATGGTGATCAGGAGGTCCTGGGTGACCGGATCGGCCTCGTCGGTCGCCGTGATGCGCTCGCGCAGCCGTCCGATGGCGGCCTCCAGCGACTCGACCATCACCCCGACGACCTCGGTGTCGCGGACCCAGCCCTCCTTCGGGCCGGGCAGGGTGAACGCCGACGCGATGGTCTCCGGCCGGCCGTCGGGCGGCAGGCCGAGCGCGGCGGACCGCTCCGCGACCGTGTCGGAGAACTCGCGCGCGGCCGTCACGACCTCGTCGAGTTGGAGATGGATCGACCGGAAGCGCGGCCCCACCAGGTTCCAGTGGGCCTGCTTCCCGATCAGCGACAGCCCGAGAAGATCGACCAGAGTGCTCTGCAGTGCGTCCCCTGTGACCTGACGGGCAGATTCGGGAATCGTGCTCTTCACGACAGTCATGCGGTGCTCCTTCTGCCGGCGTCATCGTGCACGGGGCGCGGGTGCCCCGGGCGAATCGGTGCAAACACGGTGCTCATGAGGGCTCGGCCGAGCCCTCGGCCCCTCCCGGACTGCGCTACAGTCGGAAACTAGCGGTGCTAATTAAAGTGATGCCGAAGCGAGGAGTTCCGCCGTGCGTCCCGTCCACTTCGCGGCCGCCCGCCGCACCCCCATCGGCAGACTGCGCGGCGCGCTGTCCGCCGTACGCCCCGACGACCTCGCGGCGACCGTGATCCGCGGCCTCGTCGCCGACGTGCCCACGCTCGACCCCGCTCGCATCGACGACGTCTACTGGGGCGCCGCCAACCAGGCCGGCGAGGACAACCGCAACGTGGCCCGGATGGCCGCGCTGCTCGCGGGCCTGCCCGAGTCGGTGCCCGGCGCCACCGTCAACCGCCTGTGCGCCTCGGGACTGGAGGCCGTCACCCTCGCGGCCCGGACCGTCGCCGCGGGCGAGGCCGACATCGTGCTCGCCGGCGGCTCCGAGTCGATGAGCCGCGCCCCCTTCGTCCTGCCCCGCCCCGACGAGACACTCCCGCACCGGATGGAGACCTACGACACCCGGCTCGGCTGGCGCCTGGTCAACCCGGCGATGAAGGAACTCCACGGCCTGCTCGCCATGGGCGAGACCGCGGAGGAGGTCGCCGCACGGTACGGCGTGACCCGCGAACGCCAGGACGCGTTCGCGCTGCGCAGCCACCAACTCGCCGCCCGGGCCCGCAAGGACGGCCACTTCGACGACGAGATCCTGCCGGTGGAGCGGCCCGACGGGATCGTCGTCGACGCCGACGAGTGCATCCGCGAGGACACTTCCGCCGAGAAACTGGCCCGTCTCAAGCCGGTCTTCCGCGAGGGCGGCACCGTCACCGCGGGCAATGCCTCACCCATGAACGACGGTGCCGCCGGACTGCTCCTCGTCTCCGAGGACGCCCTGAACGACCTCGGCCTCGAATCACTGGGGCGCTATGTCGCCGGAGCCTCGGCCGGTGTCCACCCCGACGTGATGGGCATCGGGCCGGTCCCGGCCACCCGCAAGGCCCTGGCCCGCGTCGACTGGGCCGTCGCCGACCTCCAGGAGGCCGAGTTCAACGAGGCCTTCGCCGCCCAGGCCCTGGCCTGCGTGGACCAGTTGGGCATCGACCCCGGCCTGGTCAACCCCACCGGCGGCGCCATCGCCCTCGGGCACCCTCTCGGCTGCTCGGGCGCCCGCATCCTGACGACCCTCCTCCACCGCATGCGACGGACGGGGGCGCAACGAGGGCTGGCGACGATGTGCGTGGGCGTGGGGCAGGGGAGCGCGCTGCTGGTGGAGCGCCACTAGGTCACTGGGCTACGGGGTCACTGCGCCCGACGGCCCCGCGGGGTCGCTCACGCGACGGCGGTCCCCTCCAGCTCGACCAACTGGCCGGGGATCGCCAGTCGTGTCACCCCGAGCATCGTGGTGGCCGGTGCCACCCCGGCGGCTCCCAACCGCGACGCCAGCACGCCGTAGTGCGGGAACAGCAGATCGACGTCGGTGGTGTAGACGTTGAGCCGGACGAGGTTCGCGAGGGACATGCCGGCCCCGCCGAGCACGGCCTCCAGATTGTCGAGGCTCAGCGCCAACTGAGCGGCCATGTCACCGTCGTGCCGGGGCTTGCCGTCGCCGTCCGTCGCGGTCTGCCCGGAGCAGTACAGGGTGCGGGTGTGCCCGGAGACGACCTCCCCCTGGTTGAACCCCAACTCCGTCGACCACGCCACCGGGTTGACCGCCGTTCGTTCCACTGCCACATCAGCTCCGTTCACATCTCGCTGTCAGTGAGCGGGAGCCTGCCAACAAATCACGACACCCTTCGTCATGTATTCGCATAGGGTTTTCGCATGCGCGCCGATCGGCTGGTCTCGCTCGTGCTGCTGCTGCGTCAGCGGGGTCGGCTGACCGCGGACACGCTGGCCCGTGAGCTGGAGGTGTCCACCCGTACCGTGCTGCGCGACATCGAGGCGCTGTCCGCGGCGGGCGTTCCGGTCTACGCCGAACGCGGCCGGCACGGCGGGTTCGCGTTGCTGCCCGGCTTCCGCACCGAGCTCACCGGGCTGAACCACGAGGAGGCCCTCGCCCTGCTGACCGCCGGATCGGGGCGCGGCGAGCAGGCGTTCGGCCTCGGCTCGGCGCTTGCCTCGGCCATGCGCAAGGTGGTCGACGCGCTGCCCGAGGGCCATCGGGACACGGCGAGCGACGCGGCCCGGCGACTCCTCGTCGAGCCGGAGACCGATCTGCTCTCCCGCCGGCCGGTCACCGAGGAGGTGCCCGACACGACGATGATCGTGATCCGGCGCGCGGTGCTCGCCGGACACCGGCTGCGCCTCCACTACGAGGCCACGGGCCAGACACCGCAGTGGCGCACGGTGGACCCGATCGGCCTGGTCACGGTGCGCGACCGGGGCTACCTGCTGGCCACGAGATCCGGTGCGGACCGCACCTACCGGCTGTCGCGGGTGCAGGCCGCCGAGGAACTCCCCGAACCGGCACAGCGACCGGACCGGGTCGATCTGGACCGGGCCTGGCGAGAACGCTGCGCGCGGTTCCTGGCCGGCGGCCATATCGCCGTACAGGTACGGGTGAGACCGGAGCGGCGGGAGGACCTGTTGAACTCCGCGGTGGCCGTCCGCGCGGCGGAACCCGACGCGGACGGCTGGCTGCGGCTGGAGGCGACGTTCCAGGATCTGCGCCACGCGGAATGGGCCATGTGGCAGCTCGGCACGGACGCGGAGGCCCTGACCCCGGAGTCGTTGCGCAGCCGCCTGCGCGACCGTGCCGCCGCGATGGCCGGCCTCTATGGAGCCTCGTCCGAAGAGGTTTGAGCAGGCGGTACAGGCCCAAGAGGCGAGACGGCACTTACCCCACAGGTTACTTGCACATAGCATCGGTGTTCGCATGAACACGATGACCCTGTGGCACATCACCGGCTGGGAGTTCGCCGCCCTCGCCCTCGCCGCCCTGCTCGTCGGCTTCTCGAAGACCGCCGTGAGCGGGGCCAACACGGTGAGCCTGGCGATCTTCGCCGCCGTCCTGCCCGCCCGCGCCTCCACCGGCGTCCTACTGCCGGTGCTGATCGCCGGGGACGTGCTCGCCGTGCTCACCTACCGGCGGCACGCGCACTGGCCCACGTTGTGGCGGCTGTTCCCGGCGGTCGCGGTGGGCGTGCTCGCCGGGACGCTGTTCCTGGTGTGGGCGGACGACGAGATCGTACGGACGTCCATCGGGGCCATCCTGCTGCTGATGGCCGGAGTGACGGTGTGGCGCCGTCGCACGGCCGAGGCGGAGGAGGAGCCGGACTCGGTCGTCACCCGGGCGGGCCGCGTCAAGGCCCGCTCCTACGGCGTCCTCGGCGGCTTCACCACCATGGTCGCCAACGCGGGCGGCCCGGTGATGTCGATGTATCTCCTCTCCGCGGGCTTCCGCAAACTCGGCTTCCTGGGCACCTCCGCCTTCTTCTTCCTGATCGTCAACGTCTCCAAGGTGCCCTTCAGCGTCGGCCTCGGCCTGATCGACGGCCGCTCCCTGCTCCTCGACGCCGCCCTCGTGGCGTTCGTCGTGCCCGGCGCGCTCCTCGGCAAATGGGCCGTGAACCGGATCAACCAGAAACTCTTCGAGCAACTGGTGATCGCGGCGACGATCATCGGCGGCCTGCAACTGCTCCTGCGGTAGGCGCGGTCCCGGCCCGGGCGGTTTATCGGGACAGGCCCAGCAGCGCCGGAAGATCCGCGAAGGAATCGATCACGTGGTCGGGCGTGCCGCTCGCCGCGTGATGGGTCTCGGGCAGGTACTTGCCCGTCCTCACCAGCACCCCGGTGACCCCGGCCCGCTGTGCCGCGAGGACGTCGGACTCGATGTCGTCCCCCACCATCACCGCCTCGTCCGCGCCGGCCCCCACCCGTGCCAGCGCCGCCTCGAAGAACGCCGGCGACGGCTTGCCGGTGACCTCGGCCTCCACCCGCGCGGCCTGCTCCAGGCCGGCCAGGAAGGCACCGGAGTCGAGCCGCAGCCCCTCGGCGGTACGCCAATACAGGTTGCGGTGCATCGCCACCAGCCGGGCCCCGCGCTGGAGATGGCCGAAGGCCCCGTCCAGCGCCGCGTAGTCGAACTCGGGTCCGGCCCCGCCGACGACCACGACGTCCGCGGCCGTCCGCGTGTCCCGCGGATCCAGCAGCCGGACCTCGCCGAGATCCTCCCGGACGTCCCCGCTGTTCAGCACGGCACACCGGGCGCCCGGCCAGTGCTCGGCGAGATACGCGGCGGTGGCGGCGGGCGCGGTCAGGATGTCTTGAGCCGTCACGGGGAACCCGGCGTCCTCCAGCGTCGCCGCGATCGACGCCCGCGTCCGGGACGTCGTGTTGGTGACCAGCACCACCGCCAGCCCGGCCGCACGGATCTCCCGCAGCGCCTCGACCGCCCCGGGCAACGGCTCCCACGAGACGGTGAGCACCCCGTCGATGTCGATCAGGACAGCACGCACGGACTCCATGCCCGGACGATAGCGGCCGGGCACCCCGCAGGCGCCGTCCGCGGACCGAACCCGGCGTGCCGTCCGGCGCCCGCGGCTCGTACGCTCACCCCATGCCCCGCTCGACCCCCCACGTGCTGATCCTCGGCGGCACCGCCGAGGCACGCGAACTCGCCGCCCTGCTCACGGCACGCTCCGGCCTCCGCGTCACCACCTCCCTCGCGGGCCGCGTGTCCCGGCCGGGGACGGTCACCGGAGACGTACGCATCGGCGGATTCGGCGGGGCGGACGGGCTGGCCGACTGGCTGCGCGACCAGCGCGTGGACGCCCTCGTCGACGCCACGCATCCCTTCGCCGAGTCGATCACCGCCAACGCGGCACGGGCCGCGGCGGCGACCGGGGTGCCGTCGGTCGTGCTGCGCCGCCCCGGCTGGCGCCCCGAGCCGGGCGACCGCTGGCACCCGGTCGCCTCCCTGGCCGAGGCGGCGGCCCTGCTCCCGACACTCGGCCGCCGGGTCCTGCTGACCACCGGCCGCCTCGGACTCGCCGCCTTCGCCCACCTGACGGACCTTCACTTCGTGGTCCGGTCCGTGGAGTTGCCCGACCCTCCGATGCCCCCGCACACCGAAGTGCTCCTGGCCCGCGGCCCGTTCACCGTCGCCGACGAAGCGGCCCTCCTGGGCGCCCACTGCATCGACGTCCTCGTCACCAAGGACAGCGGCGGAACCGCCACAGCGGCCAAACTCACAGCCGCCCGCCACCTCGCGCTCCCGGTCGTGGTCGTACGACGCCCCGCGCTGCCCCCGGGCGTCACCGCCGTCCCCGACGTGGCGTCCGTCCGGGAGTGGCTCGCGCTGGATCCGCTGTGACGGAGACCCGGGGCCGGTCCGGAGTGCGGCGCCCGCCGCCCCACCGCCCCGCCGCGCTGCCCCCGGCCTCAGCGCGGACTGCTGCTCGTCGCGAGTTCCGTCGTTCGCCGGGGCAGGCCGTGGCTCAGGTCCTCCACCAGCAGTCGCTTGGCGATGGTGTCCACCGCGGCGCGCAGGTCCGTTCCCGTCGGGCGGCCGATGTCCTGCTGGACGCGGCTTTCGAGCCAGGTGCTCCAGGCCTCGGTGATGACGCGGGCCTCGCGGGTCCCGGCGGCGGTGTGGGAGAGGAGGGAGCCGTCGCGGGTGAGGTAGCCCTCGTCGACCATGCGGTCGAAGACGGGGAGGAGGACCTCCGGGGGCATGTGACGGCGGGCGGCGATGAGGCCGAGGCTGGCGTGGCCGACGAGCCGGGTGAACAGTTCGACCTGCATCACGGCCCAGGCGCCGGCGACGTCGAGCCGGGTCTCGGAGTCGCTCATGATCCGGCGCGCGGTGTCCAGGTCCGTGCCGCCGATGATCTTCCCCACGGTCGCTTCCAGCACCCGCTGCGAGTCCGCGCCGGACGGTGACGCGAACCCTTCGCCCATGTCGGTCGAGCCCGCCCGCGCACTGTCGCGCAGCTGGACCTGCTTGAGGAACAGGGCGACCACGAACCCGACGGCCGCCACCGGCACGGTCCACAGGAACACCGTCTGGATGGTGTCGGCGTAGGCCCCGATGATCGGGGCGGAGACATCGGGCGGCAGCTTGTGTAGCCCCTCCGGACTGGTCGCCGCCCTGGTGACGGTGGCCGGGTCCGCGGACCCCACCTGGGCGGCGGAGGCGATCCCGTCCCTGAGGTTGGGCGTCAGGGAGTTGGTGTAGATCGTGCCGAAGACGGCGGTGCCGAAGGAACTGCCCAGCGTACGGAAGAAGGTGACACCGGAGGTCGCGGTGCCGAGGTCGGTGTACTCGACGGTGTTCTGCACGGCGATCGTCAGCACCTGCATGCACAGCCCGATACCGGTGCCGAGCACGAACATGTACAGCGACTCCAGCCACGCGCCCGTCGACGGCCCCATCAGCGACATCAGATACAGCCCGACGCCCATCACCAGCGCGCCGACGATCGGGAAGAACCGGTACTGCCCGGTCTTGCTGACCACGTTGCCGCTGAACACCGACGCGATGAGCAGCCCGATCACCAGCGGCAGCGTGCGCACGCCGGAGACCGTGGCCGAGTCGCCGTCGACGTACTGGAGATAGCTCGGCAGATACGTCATCGCGCCGAGCATCGCGAACCCGACGATGAAGCTGAGGATCGAGCAGACCGTGAACACCGGGTTGGCGAACAGCCGCATGGGCAGCATCGGTTCGGCCGCCCGGGTCTCCGTCCAGCAGAACAGACCGAGCGCGAGCGCACCGCCCACGAACAGGCCGATGATGACGCCCGACCTCCACGCGTACTCGTTCCCGCCCCAACTCGTCGCCAGGATCAGCGCACTGGCGCCGACCGCGACGAACGCGATGCCCAGGTAGTCGACGACCGGCCGGGCCGCCGACTTGACCACCGGGATCGTCCGGGCCGCCGCGACCACGACGAGGATCGCGATCGGGACGTTGACGTAGAACGCCCAGCGCCACGACAGATGGTCGGTGAACAGACCGCCGAGCAGCGGCCCGATGACCGTCGCCACCCCGAACACGGCGCCGATCGCGCCCTGGTACTTGCCGCGCTCCCTGAGCGGGACGACGTCGGCGATCAGCGCCATCGCCGTCACCATCAGACCGCCGGCACCGACACCCTGCATCGCTCGCCAGACGATCAGCAGGGTCATGTTGCCGGCGAGACCGCACAGGAACGACCCTGTGATGAACACGATCGCCGAGACCTGGAAGACCACCTTGCGGCCGAACATGTCGCCGAACCTGCCGACCAGGACGGTCGACACCGTCTCCGCGAGGAGATACGACGTCACCACCCACGACATGTGCTCGGCACCGCCGAGATCCGACACGATCGTCGGCAGTGCCGTGCCCACGATCGTCTGGTCGAGGGCCGCGAGCAGCACTCCCAGCATGATCGTCACGAAGACGACGTTGCGGCGACGCCTGTCCAGTACGGGAGGCTGTGCGGCGGCGGAAGACGCGGTTTCCTCGGCGACGGTCACGAGGTCACGATCACGCCGGTGGGCCGCACCCGCATGTGGGAACGGTCCGCTCGGGTGGCGTGTCCCTACCGCTGTCCCGGGTTCCGGCGCAGCAGATACGTGTCCATGATCCAGCCCTTGCGATCCCGCGCCTCGGCACGCAGCCGCTCGATGCGGGGAGCGGTCTCGGCGATCGGGCCGGAGGCGAGGATCTCGTCGGGCGTGCCTATGTAGGCGCCCCAGTAGATGTCGATGTCCTGGTCGGCGTACTGCCGGAAGGTCTGATGGGCGTCCAGCATCACCACCACGTCGTCCACCCCCTCGGGCAGGCCCTCGGCGAGCCGCCGGCCCGTGGTGATCTGCACGGGCCGCGCCACCCGGTTCAGTCCGGTGCGGTGCCGGGCGACGAGCGCCGAGACACTGCTGATGCCCGGCACGACGGTGTACTCGAAGGCCACCGTGCCCCGCTCCAGGATCTCCTCCAGGATCCCGATCGTGCTGTCGTACAGCGCGGGATCCCCCCAGACCAGGAACGCGCCGGTCTCGTCCTCGCCCAGCTCCTCGGTGATCAGCCGCGCGTAGATGTCGGCGCGGGCGCTGCGCCAGTCGCCGACGGCGGGGGAGTAGGCGGTGCCGCCCGCCTTGCGGTCGCGCTCCGGGTCACGCGCCTCGACGACCCGGTACGAACCCTCCGGTATGTGCGTCTCCAGCATGTCCCGGCGAAGCCGCGTCAGGTCGCTCTTCACCTCGCCCTTGTCGAGGACGAAGAACACGTCCGTGCCGCGCAGCGCCCCGACCGCCTGGAGGGTCAGCTGCTCGGGGTCGCCCGCACCGATACCGATGACATGAATTGTTCGCACGCCCCGAGTCTGCCCCACGCCACTGACAACCCGAACACCGAGGCCGGACGCCGTCCCCGGCTCACCCGGCCTCCGGCTCACCCGGCCTCCGGCTCACCCGGCCCGCGGCTCACCCCGCCCCGGGTCCCCGCAGGCTCACCCCGCCCCCGGTCCCCGCAACCGCGGCGCCCGCGCCCCCGCGTCGATGCCGCCCCCGGCCCGCTCCACGTCCTCGGCCAGCTCCCGGGCCCACGCGGCCACTGCCGCGAGGTCCAGCTCGTGCGGCCGCCGCTGCCCGGTCGCCGCCGCCCACTGCGTCACCGCCCCGGCGCCGCGCCGCAGCAGCCGGGCGCCGCCGGTGACGTTGCCCCGGGCGGCGTGGGTGAGGCCGACGGCGAGCTGGGCGAGGCCGCGCCACAGCTCGCGTTCCTCCTCGGGGCCGGACTTCCAGGCGTCCTCGAAGACCTCGTGGGCGTGGAACGGTTTCCCCGCGTCCAGCAGCTCCTGTGCCTCGGCCACGCTCTCGCGCGGGGCGCGCACCACGCCCTCGGGCTGCCGGGCGACGCCCTCCGTGCCGTAGGGGAGCGGCCGCCCGAGTCCGTCCCGGGGCCGGGCATTGCGTGCCCGGCCCTCCTCGTCGCGGTCCCGTGCGTCCACCTGCCGTCCTGACGATGTCCTGGTCCTGGCCATGAGTCGATTGTCCCGCGTCCCGGTCCCTCGGGCGCAGGTGCCCCGGGCCCGTCTTCGGCAGGGCCTCCGACGTGGGGTAAAGTGCTGTTCGCGCGGTCCCGCGGTTCACCGTGGGAAACGCACCGGGACGTGGCGCAGCTTGGTAGCGCACTTGACTGGGGGTCAAGGGGTCGCAGGTTCAAATCCTGTCGTCCCGACGGTGCGAAGGGTCTTCGCGGGCGAGAGCCTGTGGGGGCCCTTTTCGCATGGTCACCGGACCGAAGCGGATCGTCCGCCCGAAGCGCGGGGGTGGCCCTCCCGTGGAGGCGAGGGCCACCCGACAAACGGGCGCTACTTCTGCTGCGCGAGCCAGTCGCCGAACCTGGTCCCGGCGATCTGCGCGCCCGGCCCCGGCAGGAGCGTGGTCTCCTGCAACTCGGCGCCCCAGTAGGTCGCGTTCGGGTCCGTGACGATCTTGCGGGGGTCGTTCTTGGCGGCGAGCCCCATGCGGATGAACTCCTCCAGCTCGAACGCCTCGGGACCCGCGACCTCCACCACGCCGCCCACCGGCGAACCGACCGAGGCGCGGCCGACCGCCGCGGCCACGTCGTCGGAGACGATGGGCTGGATCCTGCCGGCGGGAAGGCGGACGGTGTCGCCCTCGGTGACCCCGTCGGCGAGGCCCTTCGCGAACTCGAAGAACTGGGTCGCGTGCACGATGGTCCAGGGCATGCCGGACGCCTTGATCAGCTCTTCCTGGGCCAGCTTGGCGCGGAAGTAGCCGCTGCCCTGGAGACGAGCGGTGCCGACCACGGACAGCGCCACGTGATGCCGTACGCCGGCTTCCGCCTCCGCCTCCAGCAGGTTGGCCGTGGAGGTGCGGAAGAACTCCATGACGGCCTCGTCCTCGAACGAGGGGGAGTTGGACACGTCGACCACGACCGACGCGCCCTTGAGGACGTCGGCCAGCCCCTCGCCCGTCAGCGTGTCGACGCCGGTGCCGGGCGCGGCCGCGACCGCCTCGTGGCCGTGCTCGCCGAGCCTGGCGACCACCTTCGAGCCGATGAGCCCGGTGCCACCGATCACTACGATCTTCATGTCGGAATTCCTTTCGGGTTCTCCTGGTGCCTGTACCGGAAGAGACAGGGCAGCGGCTCTCCTTGTGACAGTGCTCGTCGGCTCGCCCTCTGTCGACATCTCGGGTCCGACCCCTTGCGCATGGCTGAGAAAAATGCATGGACGCCGCCCACGCCGTCGCGGGACACTCCGTTCCTGATCCGCTCGTACCCGCAGAGTGACGGAATCGACACTCTGCGTGTGTGAGTGCCGTACGAGACCACAGGATGGGGATGGACGCGCCTATCGCGCGCGAGGTTCCGCCGGGCAAAGGCCCCGTGATCCTCGCGCTTCGCTATTACGGACGGGAACTCGCCCGGCTCCGGTGGCTGACGCTGCCCGGGATGCTGCTGCCCGCGCTGGGAAACATCGGTCTCTACTACATCGCACCCCTGGTCGTCGCGAAGCTCGTCGGCCACATCGCGGGCGACACCGACACCACCGTCGGCGCGGCCCTGCCCTACCTCGTCGCCTTCGCCGGCGTGATGCTGCTCGCGGAGGCACTGTGGCGGGTCGGCCTGCACTGTCTGAACCGCCTCGACGCCCGAGGAATCGAGAACCTGTACGTCATCGGCATGGACGAACTGTTCGCCAAGGACGCCGCGTTCTTCCACGACAACTTCGCCGGCTCGCTGACCAAGCGGGTCCTGAGCTTCGCCTCCCGCTTCGAGCAGTTCGTCGACACGATGACCTTCAACGTCGTGGCCAACTTCGTGCCGCTGCTGTTCGGCGCGGTGGTCCTGTGGCGCTACGAGCCGCTGCTCGTGGTCGGGCTTCTGGTGATGATCGCCGTGACGGCGCTGTGCGTGGCGCCTCTCATCCGTCGCCGCCAGCGGCTCGTCCGCCGGCGCGAGGAGGCGATCGCCCGGGTGTCGGGTCATGTCGCCGACAGCCTGATGAACATGGACACGGTCCGGGCCTTCGCCGCCGAGGACCGCGAGGCCGCCGAGCACCGCAGCCGGGTCGCGGAGTCCCGACGCCTCTCGCTCAGGTCGTGGGACTACGGCAATCTGCGCATCGACACCCTGGTCGCGCCGCTGTCCGTGCTGACCAACGTGCTGGGCCTGCTGCTCGCGGTCACGCTCGGCGGGGGCGGGCAGGGCGTGGAGGCGGTGGTGGTCGCCTTCACGTACTACACCAACGCGACGCGGATCATGTTCGAGTTCAACCAGATCTACCGTCGGCTGGAGAGCGCGATGACGGAGTCCGCGCAGTTCACCGAACTGCTGCTGACCCCGCCCACCGTGCTCGACCCGGTGACGCCGGAGCCGCTGGCGCCGCGGGCCGCCGACGTCCGCTTCGACGGGGTGACGTTCGCGCACGCGGGCGCGGACCGGCTCTTCGACGACCTCGACCTGACCGTGCCCAGCGGGGCGAAGGTGGGTCTCGTCGGCCGGTCCGGGGGAGGCAAGACCACGCTCTCCCGGCTGCTGCTGCGGATGACGGACATCGACGGCGGCCGGATCCTGATCGGGGGCCAGGACATCAGCAGGCTGCGCCAGGCGGACCTGCGCAGTCTGATCGCGTACGTGCCGCAGGACCCGGCGATGTTCCACCGCACCCTGCGCGAGAACATCGCCTTCGCCCGGCCGGACGCCACCGAGGCCGAGATCCGCCGTGCCGCCGAGGCCGCCCATGTCACGGAGTTCGCCGACGCGTTGCCCGACGGCTTCGACACCATGGTGGGCGAGCGGGGCATCAAGCTGTCCGGCGGCCAGCGCCAGCGGGTCGCGCTCGCCCGGGCGATCCTGCGGGACGCGCCGATCCTGCTGCTCGACGAGGCGACCAGCGCACTGGACTCCGAGAGCGAGCTCCTCGTCCAGGAGGCGCTGTGGCGGCTCATGGAGCGGCGGACCGCGCTCGTGGTGGCGCACCGGCTGAGCACGGTCGCGGGCATGGACCGGCTCGTCGTCCTCGACCGCGGCCGGATCGTCGAGCAGGGCACGCACCAGGAACTGCTCGCCTCGGACGGCGCCTACGCCAAGCTGTGGCAGCACCAGTCCGGCGGCTTCCTCGACGACACCTCCGAGCAGGCCGACCTGGTGTGAAGTAGTGAAGTAGTGCCCGGCGGGACCGCGGCGGACGGCTACGTACCGAGGAGGACGGTCATCTCCACGGTCACGTCGTCGCCCGCCGCGAGGCCGTGGGGGGTGCGTACGGCGTTCTTGAGCGGTAGCAGATAGGCGCCGTTCCTGGGGAAGAGCGAGGTCTCGAAGGAGGTTTTGCCGATCCGGGCGGTGACCGGGACGACACCCCAGCCGTAGGTGGCCATCGCGGCCACCTCGCGGATGTCGGACGACTCCTCGTCCGGCACGACGACGAAGTAGTACGGCGCGGGACCGCGCCATTCGATCACCGGTCCGGCGAAGACGAGATGCATGCGGTCAGTCTCTCCGATCGGGAGCGGCGGGGTCCCGGGTCACCCGGCCACCCAGGTGAGGCCGTCCTCCGAGGCCACGAGACCCCCGGGACGCACGGGGGTCTCGTCCTCCAACGGACCGCCGAGGAGCCCCCGTTCCTGGAGGACCGTGCCCTCCCGGAACACCTCGCGGAAGGTGGTGGACTCGTAGAGCGGATTGCGCAGGCCGTCGGAGTCCGGGAGCCGGCCCACGGCCCGGTCGAAGTCGGAGGCGGCCTCCGCCACGCGTGCCCCCGCCTGTCCGTCGCCACCGAGGGACGAGTCGCCGGAGGCCAGACCGCCGACCAGCTCGACGAACGACTCCAGTTCCGTGGTGCCCAGCCGGGTGACCTTGCGCGCCTTCCAGAAGTACGACCGCTCGTCCTGGTGCATGTCGTAGAAGGAGACCAGGAACTCGTGGAACAGGCCGTACTCGTGCCGGTAGCGGGTCTCGAACTCCTCGAACAGGCGCGCCTCGTCCACCGCTCCGGCGAGACCGCTGTTGAGGGAGCGGGCCGCGAGCAGGGCGCCGTACGTGGCGAGGTGGACGCCGGAGGACAGGACCGGGTCGACGAAGCAGGCGGCGTCGCCGACCAGGACCATGCCGGGCCGCCACAGCCGGGACTTCCAGTACGACCAGTCCTTGCGCACCCTGACCTGGTCGTACGGCGTCTCGGTGGCCCGGGGCACCCCGGTCAGGAGGTCCCGGACCTCGGGGCAGGCGTCGATCAGGCGCCGCCAGGCCGCCTCCGGATCACGTTGGATGTCGGCGGCGTTCTCCCGGCTGACCACCGCGCCCACGCTGGTGAGGTCGTCGCGGAGCGGGATGTACCAGAGCCAGCCCTCCTCGAAGGCGGCACAGAAGATGTTGCCGTCGTTCGGTGCGGGGAGCCGTGCGCCACCGGCGAAGTAGCCGAACACCGCGATGTTGCGGAAGAAGTCGGAGTACGTCCGCTTCCCGCCGACCTCGCCATGGATCCTGCTGCCGTTGCCGGAGGCGTCCACGACGTAACGCGCCCGCGCCTGACGCGACGCGCCGTCGGCGCCGGTCCACTCGACACCCCGGACCCGTTCCTCGTCGGCCAGGACGTCCTTGACGCGGCAGCCCTCCCGGACGTCCACGCCGAGCCGGCGGGCGTTGTCCAGCAGGATCTGGTCGAACCGGGACCGCTCGACCTGGTAGGCGTACGAGGTCGGATCGGCCAGCCGGGGGGAGAGCGCGAAGGAGAACTGCCACGGATCCCGGTTCCGGCCCCACCGGAAGGTGCCGCCGCGCTTCGGCTTGAAGCCCGCCCGGGCGACCTCCTCCTCGACACCCAGGATGCGGCACACACCGTGCACGGTCGAGGGCAGCAGCGACTCGCCTATCTGGTAGCGGGGGAACGTCTGCTGTTCCAGCAGGAGCACCCGGTGGCCCTTCAGGGCGACGGCCGACGCGACGGTCGAGCCGGCCGGGCCGCCGCCCACGACCACGACGTCGAACTCCTCCGTCGTCTGCGCCGGTCGGTTCGGGGACGTCATCGCTTTCCCTCCACTGTCGCCGGAATGTCGATCGTCGGCAGCGCGCTGATCCAGGTGCGGACGGCCGCCGCCGTGTCCCGGGCGTGCTCCCGCAGGAACGAGAAGTGGTCGCCGGGGACGTCGACGCTCTCGTGCGCCAGCGGCCAGGAGGTCCGCCACTCGTCCGGGCCCGCGCCCGCCGCCATCTCGGGAGTGGGCCGGGTGGCCCGCACCAGCAGGGTGGGGGTGGCGACCGGTTCCGGATCCCAGTCGAGGAACATCCGGGTGTAGGCGCCGAGCGCCGCCACGCCGGAGTCCTCGTCCCCGGTGAACCGGCCGCCGCCCAGACGCGGCGCGATGACCGCGGGCAGGGACAGCAGCCAGTCCTTGTCGTTGGTGCGGTCGTCGATGAGATACGTGTCGAGGAGCACCTGCCCGACGGGAGCCCGCCCCTCGGTCTCCAGCCGGCGGGTCACGGCGTGGGCGACGGCGCCGCCGGTGGAGGCGCCCATGACCACGAAGGGGCGGTCGCCGACATGCCGGAGGACCGTCTCGGCGTGGACCCGGGCGAGCGTCCCGGGGTCGGCCGGGACGGCGGGGCCCGCACCGATCCCGGGGTGCGGGAGTTCGAGGACGTCCCACTCGCCGTCGAAACAGCGGTGGAAATCGGCGTACTCACCACCCGGCGCACCGAACGGCGGGTGGTACCCGGTGAAGAACACGAACACCGGCCCCTTGCCGGAACCCTCGGCGCGCCGCAGCGGCGCGAGCGCGTGCCGCCGGGTCTCCCCGGGGCCGAAGGTCGGCACCGCCCAGGACGCCGTGACCAGCATGTGCATCGCCGCGACGACCTGACCGGCCTCGCAGACGCGCCGGTAGAGGGCGGCCAGCGACTGTGCGGGCCGGATGTCGTCCCCTGGGCTGCCGGTCTCCTCGGTCGACGGCCCGATCTCCTCGGCCGGTGGTCCGGCGGGCAGGTCGTCGAGGAGCCCGAGGACATGGCGGGCCAGATCTCCGGCCGTCGCATGCTCGAAGATCACGGCGGCCGGCAGCCGGAGCCGCAGGGCCATGCTCAGCCGGTTGCGGACCTGGACCGCCATCAGCGAGTCGAAACCCAGCTCGGCGAAGGACCTGCCCTCCGGCAGCGCGTCGGCGTCCGGGTGCCCCAGCACGGCGGCCACGTCGCCGCGCATCAACTCGGCCAGCGCCTCCTCCCGTTCGGACTCCGGCAGCCCGGCCAGCACGGTCCGCCAGGCCCCGGGCTGCCACGGCTGCTCGGCCTCGGAGCTCTCCTCGGGACGCGAGGCCGGAGCGACGGGGCCACGCGACCCGACGAGTCCTCGCAGGAGCGGCGGCACGGCCTCCCGCGAGCCCTCGGCGGAGCGGAGTCCGGCCCGGTCCACCAGGACCGGCGCCAGCACGGGCTCGCCCGCGCCCAGCGCCGCGTCGAACAACGCCAGGCCCTGCTCCACGGACAGCGCGCGCAGCACCTCGCCGCGCCCTTGCAACGCCCCGGCGGTCATCCCGCGCTCGGTCTCCCACGGTCCCCAGGCCAGCGAGAGGGCGGGCAGCCCCAGCCCGGCGCGGTGGCGGGCCAGGGCGTCCAGGAAGGCGTTGGCCGCCGCGTAGTTGCCCTGCCCGGCGCGGCCCAGCAGCCCGGACACCGAGGAGAACAGCACGAACGCCGACAGGTCCAGGTCCCGGGTCAGCTCGTGCAGCCACCAGGCCGCGTCCGCCTTGGGGCGCAGCACCGCGGCCAGACGCTCGGGAGTGAGCGCGGCGAGCACGCCGTCGTCGAGTACCCCGGCGCAGTGCACCACGGCGGTCAGATCGGGCGCACAGCCCTTGACCAGCTCCGTCAGCGCGGCCCGGTCCGTCACGTCACAGGCCACGACCCGCACCTCGGCGCCCAACTCCTCCAGCGCGCCCCGCAGTTCCGCGGCGTCCGGCGCCGACGGCCCCTGGCGCCCGGCGAGCAGTAGATGGCGTACGCCGTACGACGTGACGAGATGGCGCGCGGTCGCCGAGCCCAGCGCACCGGTACCGCCCGTGATCAGTACCGTGCCGTCCGGGTCGAAGGCGGGAACGTCCCCGGACGGCGCCGCGGCCGCCCCGGTCAGACGTGGAGCCGTCAACGTCCCGGCTCGTACGGATAGTTGTGGCTCACCGGTCGCCACCGCGGCCGGGAGGGCCCGCAGGGACTCCGGCCGCCCGTCCGTGTCGGCCAGCAGGATCCGCCCTGGCGTCTCCGCCTGGGCCGCCCGCACCAGCCCCCACACCGCGGCCCCCGCCAGGTCGGGGGTGTCCGCTGTGGCGTCCCGGGTGACCACCAGCAGACGTGCGCCGGCTGTGCGTGGATCGTCCTGCCAGTCCTGAAGTGCGCGGAGCACCCGGGCGGTCACCTGATGGACGGCCGCCGGAGGACCGTGCTCCTGGACCGGGGCGACGGCGGTGATGACCACGACCTTCGGCGACGAGCCGGCCGCGCCCACCACGTCGGGAAGGATCGAGCGGAGATCCAGCTCGTCCGGACCGACGAGCGTCCACGGACCCGCGTCCGCCCGGGACAGCTCGACCGCCACCCAGTCCTCGCGGAACAGCGCCCGCCGCACCACGTCCGCGGCCGATCCGCCCGCGCCGTCGGGGAGTTCACGGAGCGTCAGCGACTCCACACGCGCCACCGCACGACCCGCCCCGTCGGCGAGCGTCACCGACACGGTGTCCGGCCCGCTCGGCGCGACCCGCACCCGCACGTGGGACGCGCCCGTCGCGTACAACCGCACCCCGCTCCACGCGAACGGCACCCGGACCGCGCCGAGTTCGTGCCCGGAGCCCGCCAGCAGCGGGGCGTGCAGTGCCGCGTCCAGCAGGGCCGGATGGATGCCGAACCGGTCGCCGACCGCCGACTCCGCCTCCGGCAGGCGGACTTCGGCGAACAGGTCGTCACCGCGCCGCCAAACCGCCCGTACGCCCCGGAAGGCCGGCCCGTAGGCGAGGCCGCCGTCCGCGAGAGTGTCGTAGGCGTCGGAGAGGTCGATCTCGGTGGCGCCCTGCGGTGGCCACACCGTCAGGTCCTGCTCCGTGGGCGGAGGCTCGGCCGGGGCCGGGGCGAGCATGCCGGTGGCGTGCCGGGTCCAGGCCGGATCCGGGCCGGTGCCCGGGTCGTCGGAGCGGGCGTGGACGTCGACCGGACGTCGGCCGGTCCCGTCCGGGGCGCCCACGACGACCTGGACGCGCGCCGCCGAGGCCGCGGTGAGCGGGGCGAGGACCACGAGTTCGTCGAGCGCGCCGCAGCCCAGCTCCTCGCCCGCCCGCAGGGCCAGCTCGACGAGGGCCGTCGCGGGGACGAGGACCGACCCGCCGACCACGTGATCGGCGAGCCAGGGATGGGCCGAGGGGGAGAGCAGACCGGTGAACACGGTCCGGTCGGTGCCCGGTACGGCGAAGGCCGGACCCAGCAGCGGGGTGTCCGCCGCCGCCGTGGTCGGCAGGGGCGGGGCGTCCAGCCAGTAGCGCCGGCGCTGGAAGGCGTACGTCGGCAGGTCGATCCGGCGTGCCCCGGAGCCCGCGAACACGGCGGGCCAGTCGACGTGGACCCCGTGCACATGGAGCCGGGCCACGGCGGACAGGAGGGACCGCGGCTCCTCCTCGCCGCCGCGCGTGGCCGCGACGAGCACCGGCCCGCCGCCGTCCGGGCGGGTCAGGCAGTCCTCGGCCGCCGCCGTGAGCACGGGGCCGGGGCCGATCTCCAGGAACGCCGACACCCGCTGCTCGCCGAGCCACCCCACCGCGTCGGCGAACCGCACCGGGCGGCGGGCGTGCCGTACCCAGTACTCCGCGGAACACAGGTCGTCGGGGTCGGCCGGGCGGCCCGTCACGGTCGACACCACAGGGATCCGCGGCGGCCGGAACGCGAGTCCTTCGGCCACCCGGCGGAAGTCGTCGAGCGCGGGCTCCACCAGCGGTGAGTGGAAGGCGTGCGAGACCCGCAGGCGGACGGTCCTGCGGCCCCGCGCCTCGAACCGTGCGGCCACGGCCAGCACCGCGTCCCGGGCGCCCGAGATCACCGTGGAGCGGGGGCCGTTGACCGAGGCGATCGCCACCCGGTCGCCGGCTCCGGCGAGTTCGGCGGCGGCCTCCTCCTCCGTGGCGTGCAGGGCCACCATCGCCCCGCCCTCGGGAAGGGCGTGCATCAACCGGCCGCGGGCCGCGACGAGTTGCGCCGCGTCGGCCAGATCCAGCACTCCGGCGACATGGGCCGCCGCCAGTTCGCCCACCGAGTGGCCGGCCAGGAAGTCGGGCCGCACCCCCCAGGACTCCAGCAGCCGGAACAGGGCCACCTCGAAGGCGAACAGACCGGCCTGGGTGAAGTCCGTACGGTCGAGCAGGGCGGCCCGAGGGGAACCCTCGGCGGCGGACAGCACCTGGCCGAGCGGCTGCTCCAGGTGGCCGTCCAGCTCCCGGCAGACCTCGTCGAAGGCGGCGGCGAAGGCGGGGAACGCGGTGCTCAACCCGGCGCCCATACGGGCGCGTTGGGCGCCCTGGCCGGCGAAGAGGAAGGCGGTGCGGAGACCGGGTTCCGCGACCGCCCGCACCACACCGACACCCTCCCGCCCCTCGGCCAGTGCCTCCAGTGCCTCCGGGATCCGCGCCGGGTCGCCGACCGGCACCATCGCGCGGTGGGCGAGCGCCGACCGCGACACCGCCAGCGAGAGCCCCACGTCGGCCGCCGACAGACCGGGCCGGGCCGCCAGATGGGCGGCGAGCCGCCGGGCCTGGGCACGCAGGGCGCCTTCGTCGGCGCCGGAGAGCAGCCAGGGGGCGCCCGCGAGGGCACTCGGTGCGGTCGTCCCGGTGCGCGGCCGAGCCGTTTGCGGGACCTCTGCCGGACCGTCGTGGAGCGGCGGTGCCTCCTCCAGGATCACGTGCGCGTTCGTCCCGCTGATACCGAAGGCCGACACACCGGCCCGGCGCCGCCTGTCCCGCGTCGCGGGCCACGGGCGGGCCCGCGCCAGCAGTTCCACGCGACCGGTGGACCAGTCGACGTGCGGGGTGGGGCTCTGCGCGTGCAGGGACCGGGGGAGGTGCTCGTGCCGGAGGGCCTGCACCATCTTGATCACGCCGGCGACCCCGGCGGCCGCCTGGGTGTGCCCGAGGTTGGACTTGACCGAGCCCAGCCACAGCGGCGGCCGGTTCGCGCCGCGGTCCCGCCCGTACGCGGCGAGCAGGGCGCCGGCCTCGACGGGATCGCCGAGCCGGGTGCCCGTGCCGTGCGCCTCGACCGCGTCCACGTCGTCGGCGCGCAGTCCGGCGTCGGCCAACGCCTGTGCGATCAGCCGCTGTTGGGCCTGGCCGTTGGGTGCCGACAGGCCGTTGGAGGCGCCGTCGGAGTTGACGGCGGAGCCACGCAGCACGGCCAGGACCGGGTGGCCGTGGCGCCGGGCGTCGGAGAGCCGCTCCAGCAGCACCAGGCCCACCCCCTCACTCCAGGCGGTGCCGTCCGCCGACGCCGAGAACGACTTGCAGCGGCCGTCGGGCGCGAGACCGCGCTGCCGGCTGAACACGGTGAACGGCTTCGGCGTCGACATCACCGTGACCCCGCCGGCCAGCGCGAGGGAACACTCGCCCGAGCGCAGCGCCCGCACCGCCCAGTGCAGCGCCACCAGCGAGGAGGAACACGCGGTGTCGAGTGTGATCGAGGGCCCGCGCAGGCCGTAGACGTACGAGATCCGGCCGGAGGCCACGCTGCGCGCGTTGCCCAGGCCGAGGTGGGCCTCCAGGTCGGGCCGGTTGAAGAGGGCGGAGTAGTCGCTGTGCATCACGCCGACGAACACGCCGGTGTCGCTGTCCCGCAGGCTGTCCCGGCCGATGCCCGCCCGCTCCCAGACCTCCCACGAGGTCTCCAGGAGCAGCCGGTGCTGCGGGTCCGTGGCCAGCGCCTCCCGCGGCGAGATCCCGAACAGGCCGGCGTCGAACTCCCCGGCCCGGTGCAGGAATCCGCCGTGCCGGGTGTACGACGTGCCGGGCCGGTCCGGGTCGGGGTGGTACAGGCCGGCCAGATCCCAGCCCCGGTCTGCGGGGAAGTCCGAGATCGTGTCGCGGCCCTCGGTCACCACCTGCCACAGGTCTTCGGGGGAGCCGACGTCACCGGGATAGCGGCAGCCCATGGCGACGATCACGATCGGATCGTCCGGCTCCGCCGCCGCGGTGGACCGGGAAGGAGCGTCGGACGCCGTGGGGAAGAGCATGGAGTGCACGGACCGGGCCAGTGCGGCCGGGGTCGGGTGGTCGAACACCAGCGTCGACGGCAGCCGCAGCCCGGTCGCCCCGCCCAGCCGCTCGATCAGGGTGACGGCACCCGCCGAGGTCAGCCCGAGATCGGTGAACGGGCTGTCGGCGTCGAGCCGTCGGCCCGCCGCGCCGCAGACCGCGGCCGTCTCGGCGAGCACCGCCTCGCGCAGCGCGCGGTCCCGTCCCTCGGGCGGCAGGGACAGCAGCCGCCGACGCAGCGCCCCGTCGGCCGCCGTGGGGGCCGGTGGCGCCGGAGGGGCACCGGACACGGGCCGGGCGAGTCCCGGGACGACCGCGTGCCGGGCGATCTTGCCGGACGCCGTCCGCGGAACGGCCGCGATCTCGTGGATCTCCGCCGGCAGCTTGTACGCGGCCAGCCGGGTCCGGCACGCGGCCAGGACCCGCTCCGGATCGATCCCGTCCGGTCCCGGGACGACGTAGGCCACGGGGACCTCGCCGAGCACGTCGTGCGGCCTGCCGACCACCACCGCGTCCCGCACTCCGGGAGCGCGCAGCAGGGCCTCCTCCACCTCCGTGGGGTGGATGTTCTCCCCGCCGCGGATGATCAGTTCGCCGACCCGGCCGGTGAGCACGAGATGGCCGTGCTCCACGCGCCGGCCCAGGTCCCCGGTCCGGTACCAGCCGTCCCGCAGCGCGGCCCGATTCGCCTCGGGTTGTTGGTGGTACCCGCTCATGAGGCCCGGGCCCCGCACCCAGACCTCGCCCTCCTCCCCGTCGGCCGCGTCCTGGCTGGAACCGGGATCGACGAGCCGTACGTCCATCCCCGGCACCGGCGTTCCGCAGGAACCCTCGACCCGCGGCCCGTCCGGCCGGTTCACCGCGATCATTCCGCAGGTCTCGGTGCTGCCGTACGCGTCCAGCAGCGGCGCCCCGAGCACCTCCTCCACCGCGCGGCGCAGGGCCGGCGTGCTCGGCGCACCTGCCACCAGACAGATCCGCAGGGCCGGGGGGACCGGGCCGTCCCCGGCCGAGGCCAGCACCTGGTGGTAGACGGCGGGCACCCCGGCCAGCACGGTGTAGGGGCCCTCGTCGTGCACGGCGGACAGCTCCCGCAACAGGCCCTCGGGCGGCAGGAGTTCGCCGGTGATACGGGCACTCGCGCCCACGGCGGTGACGCCCAGGATCGCCAGCGAGTGCCCGAAACTGTGGAAGAGCGGGAGCGGCCAGAGCAGCCGGTCCTCGGCCGAGAGCCCGAAGATCGGGGCGTAGCAGGCGGCCACCGACCACAGGGCGGCGCGCTGGGTGGACAGCACCCCCTTGGGGCGGTGGGTGGTGCCGGAGGTGTAGAGCATCCAGGCCGGCTCGTCGAGACCGAGGTCGTCCCGGGGTGCCTCGGTGGCCTCGCTCTCGGCCACGTCACGGAACAGGACCGTCGCGTCGGGTGCGTCCGCGGGGACCGGCCCGGCGCCGGTGAGCAGGACGCGCACCGGGCGGTCGCCCAGGAGGGGGAGGTGCGCGGAGTCGGTGACGACGACCGTGGCGCCGCTGTCATCGAGGAAGTGGCCGAGTTCGGCCTCGGAGGACCGGGGGTTGAGGGGGACGCCGACCGCTCCCGCCCGGACGACGGCGAGGACGCTCTCCACCGTCTCCACGCGGTTGCCCAGACAGATCGCCACCCGGTCGCCGCGCCGGACACCGGTCCGTGCCAGATACGCGGCCAGCCGTCCGGTGCGCCGCTCCAACTCGGCGTAGGTGACCCGCCGTACGTCGTCGGCGAAGGCCACCCGCGAGGGTGCCGCCGTGGCATGGGCCCGCAGTAACTCGTGAAGCGGCCGGATCAGCGCCTCGTCCGTCATGTATCCGCCCCTCTCGGGACGTGCCGCGGCACACCCCGACACCGATCCGCGTGCAGAACAACGAGGCCGAGCCTACGGGCAGGACCCCCGGAAGATCGAACGTTTCAGCGACCGGCCGTGGCGTGCGGCCACGACGAACCGGTCGGGAATGGTAGAAGCTCAGACATGACCAACTCGTACTCCGTCTCCCCGCCGGCAGACCCGCGATGACCGCCGGTGTCGACACCCCCGACCGCCGCGGCCGCACCGGACTCGACCGGACGGGCCTGGACCTGACCGGCAATCCGCGCGTCAAGGTGCGGGACGTACACCTGCTCTCCAGCCACTGGTACGTCGAGCGCGCCACCACCTTCGACTTCCAGCACGCCGACGGCACCTGGCGCACCCAGCAGCGCGAGACCCACGACCGCGGCAACGGCGCCACCATGCTGCTGTACGACGCCGAACGCGAAACCGTGCTGCTCACCCGCCAGTTCCGCTTCCCGGTGTACGTCAACGGACACCCCGACGGCATGCTGATCGAGACCCCGGGAGGACTCCTCGACGACGAGGACGAGCATCCCGAGATCGCCGTACGCCGTGAGGTCGTCGAGGAGACCGGGCACACCATCGGCGAGGTCCGGCACGTCTTCGACGTCTACATGAGCCCGGGCTCGGTCACCGAGCGGGTCAGCTTCTACGCCGCCGCCTATGGGTCCGCCACCCACACCCACGAAGGGGGCGGCCTGGACGAGGAGGGCGAGGACATCGAGATCCTCGAACTGCCCTTCCGCCGCGCCCTGGAGATGATCCGCACCGGGGAGATCAACGACGCCAAGACCATCATGCTGCTCCAATGGGCGGCTCTGGAAGGCCCGTTCTCGCCGGGCGCGTGACATGCCTTGACTTGGAGAGCACTTCAACGAGAAGACTCCCGTTCGTGCCCCGAGTGCGGGCACGAACGGGAGGGACGACCATGAAGTACCGCACCATCGGCACCACTCCGGAGACCCGCCGTGAGGTCAGCGTCCTCGCCCTCGGCGCGATGCTGTTCGGCTCCCGGACGGACGAGAAGACGTCCTTCGCCGTGCTCGACCGCTATGTCGAGGCCGGCGGCACCTTCATCGACACGTCCGACAACTACGCCTTCTGGGAGGACGGCGGCCAGGGCGGCCAGAGCGAGGAACTCCTCGGACGCTGGCGCAAGAGCCGGGGTGTCGGCGACGAGATCGTCTTCGCCACGAAGCTCGGCGCCCGCCCCCTGGCCCCCGGCACCAGCTACACGGACAACGCCGAGGGCCTGTCGGCGAAGGTGATCCGCGAGTCCGCCGAACGCAGCCGGGAACGGCTCGGGGTGGACAAACTCGACCTGCTCTACGCGCACATCGAGGACAACACGGTCCCGCTGCGGGAGACCGTCGAGGGGTTCGCCGAACTGGTCGCCGAAGGCACGGTCGGGCTGCTCGGCGTGAGCAACCACGCCGTCTGGCGGGTGGAACGGGCCCGCGCCCTCGCGGCCGCCGCGGGTCTGCCCGGCTATGAGGTGCTCCAGTACGAGCACAGCTACCTCCGGCCCCGGACCGACATCCCCGCCGAGATCTTCCCCGACGGCACCCTGGCCGCCGTGGGCGCGGACATGCTCGGCTACCTGCGGGCCGAGCCCGCCCTGACCCTCGTCGCGTACTCGCCGCTCCTCAAGGGCGCCTACACCAACCCCGACCGACCGCTGCTGTCCGGCTACGACCATCCGGGCACCCCGCCGCGTCTCGCAGCCCTGAACGAGGTCGCCCGCGACACCGGTGCCACCCTCAACCAGGTCGTCCTGGCCTGGCAGTTGGGCGGCGAGCATCCGATCGTCCCGCTGGTCGGGGCGTCCTCGGTGGCCCAACTGGACGAGAGCCTGGCCGCGGTGGACCTGGAGCTGACACCGGAGCAGCGGGCCCGCCTGGACGCGGCCCACTGACGGTGCGGCCGCTGATAATCTGACACGGCAGCTTTCGTGAAAGGCAGGGCCGCCCGATGACACCCGGCATGTTGCTCGGCATGGTTCTCGGCGACGTCCGCTCCCGCGCTTCGACGCGGGAGCGGTAGACCCGACTCTCCTTTTCCACGCTCCCGCTCCTCGTCGAAGCGCTCTTCGTGCCCTTGCACGTCCCTTCACGAGGAGTACGCCCGTGTCCACCATCAGCTGGACCGAGGACCACACCACCCGCACCGCCCGCTGGCACTCCGAGAGCCAGCTTCCGTCGCCCCGGCACACCGTCGTCGCCGACGACCGTGTGCGCGCCGCCACCGCCCACCGCCTGGCCCGCGCGGGCACGGCCCTGCTGTGGCGGGGCGACTACCAGGGCGCCCGCCAACTGCTCACCGCCATGGGCCGCCGTGCCGACCGCGAACGCCCGCGGCCGGACGGCGGCCCGGCCACGTCCTTCCACCTGTACCGCCGGGCCCGCGCGCACCGCGCCCGGGTCCTGGGCAGGCTGCTCGTCCTGCTGGACGACGGCCACACGCTGAACCTGCGCCGGGCGCCCGACGTGCGCGAGGCGTGCACCGCGGCCTACGGTCCCTCGACCGGCCCGACGGCCGTGCCGCTGCGCGAACTGCTCGGCGTGCTCGGCGCCTGGCAGTGGCGGGTCAAGGGCGTGGAGGTGCCGGCCCTCGGCGCCCGCGTCCACCCGCACTACGGTGTCTTCGCCCCGGTCCGGGGCGAGTACGTCGACCTCGTCGACCGGGCGCCGCTGCCCGGCCGTACCGCGTTCGACCTGGGCACCGGGACCGGCGTCCTGGCCGCCGTGCTCGCCCGGCGCGGCCTGGAGCGCGTGGTCGCCACCGACATCGGCCCGCGCGCCCTGCTCTGCGCGCGCGAGAACCTGGACCGGCTCTCCCTCGCCGGCCGCGTCGAGGTGGTCGGCCCGGCCCTGTACCCCGAGGGCCGGGCCGACCTCGTCGTCTGCAACCCGCCGTGGCTGCCCGCCCGGCCCCACTCCGAGCTGGAGTACGGCGTATACGACCCGGACAGCGCCATGCTCCGCGGCTTCCTCGACGGCCTCGCCGCCCACCTCGCCCCCGGCGGCGAGGGCTGGCTCGTCCTGTCCGACCTGGCCGAACGGCTCGCACTCAGGACCCGTGACGACCTGCTCGCCCTGATCGGGACGGCCGGTCTGCGGGTCGCGGGCCGGCTCGACACCCGCCCGCGGCACCCGCGGAGCCGGGACACCGACGACCCGCTCCACGCGGCCCGCGCGGCCGAGGTCACCTCCCTGTGGCGGCTGGCCGTACGGTGACCCGCCTCAGGGCCTGACCAGCAGCTGGAAGTCGAAGGCGTACCGGGACGCGCGGTAGATGTGCGTCCCGTACTCGACCGGCCGGCCGGTGTCGTCGTACGCCGTGCGCTGCATGGTCAGCAGCGCGGACCCCGCGCGCTCGTCGAGGAGCCGGGCCTCCTCGGCGGTGGCGCTGCGGGCGCCGATGGTCTGGCGGGCGCTGTGCAGGGTGATGCCGGCCGAGCGCATCATCCGGTACAGGCCGGTCGACTCCAGCCGGTTCGTGCCGAGGTCGAGCAGGCCCGAGGGGAGGTAGTTGCAGAGGAAGGCGACCGGCTGGCCGTGCGTGGAGCGCAGCCGCTCCAGACGGGTGACCTCGCTGCCCTCAGCGACCCCGAGGGCGGCCGCCACGTCGGCGGACGCCGCGACGCCCTCGTTGCGCACCACCCGGGTGGCCGGTCCCTGCCCGGCCTCCTCCAGGTCGTCGTAGAGGCTGCTGAGTTCGAGGGGGCGCTTGACCTGGCTGTGCACCACCTGCGTGCCCACCCCGCGCCGTCGGACGAGGAGCCCCTTGTCGACCAGGGACTGGATGGCCTGGCGGACGGTCGGCCGGGACAGGCCGAGGCGTACGGACAGGTCGATCTCGTTGCCCAGCAGATTGCCCGGGGCGAGGACGCCGTGCTCGATCGCCGCCTCCAGCTGCTGGGCCAGCTGGTAGTACAGCGGCACCGGGCTGGCGCGGTCCAGGGCGAAGTCCAGGGAGCTGAGCGCGGGGGCGGTCACGGCACGTGAGGAGTCGCCGGTCTTCGCCATGGACGTACCTCCCTCGAAGAGTGGGGGCGGGGGTCAGAGATGGTGACGGCGGGCGGCGACGTCCCGGTCGTACCGCTCACGCGCCTGGACGGCCGCCTCCCGGGACGCGACCTCGGCCACCGGCACATCCCACCAGGCCTCGGCCGGGGGAGCGGTGGCGGTGGCGGTGTCGGTCTCGACGTAGACGCAGGTCGGGCGGTCGGCGGCGCGGGCCGTGGCCAGCGCCTCGCGCAGTTCGCGCACCGTCTTGGCGCGCAGGACGTCCATGCCGAGGCTGGCCGCGTTGGCGGCCAGGTCGACCGGGAGCGGGGCGCCGGTGAAGGTGCCGTCGGCGGCCCGGTAGCGGTAGGCGGTGCCGAAGCGCTCGGCGCCGACCGTCTCCGAGAGGCCGCCGATGGAGGCGTAGCCGTGGTTCTGGATCAGGAGCAGATTGATCTGGAGGCCCTCCTGCACGGCGGTGACGATCTCCGTCGGCATCATCAGGTACGTGCCGTCGCCGACCAGTGCCCACACGGGTGTGTCCGGGGTGGCCTGCTGGACGCCGATCGCGGCCGGGATCTCGTACCCCATGCAGGAGTAGCCGTACTCCAGGTGGTACTGGCGCCGACTGCGGGCCCGCCACAGCTTGTGCAGGTCGCCCGGGAGCGAGCCCGCCGCGTTGATCACCACGTCCTCGTCGCCCACGACCGCGTCCAGCGCGCCGAGCACCTGCGTCTGGGTCGGGACAGCGTTGTCGTCGGCGGCCCGGAAGGCGGTCTCGACGACCTCCTCCCAGCGGGCCTTGCCCTCGCCGTACTCGGTCACGTACGCGGGATCAACGCGGTGGCCGGCCAGGGCCGCGGTGAGCGCCTCAAGGCCCGTCCGCGCGTCGCAGACCAGGGTGCGGGCGGTCA
This sequence comes from Streptomyces lincolnensis, assembly GCF_001685355.1. Classification (GTDB taxonomy): domain Bacteria; phylum Actinomycetota; class Actinomycetes; order Streptomycetales; family Streptomycetaceae; genus Streptomyces; species Streptomyces lincolnensis. The sequence goes on from NZ_CP016438.1 coordinate 8,723,971, forward strand.
GCTTGTGGGCGTCGAAGGCGGCGATGTTGAGGTTCAGGAAGCGGACGTCCGGGTTCTGGAAGAGCGTGCCGGAGGCGGTCGTGAAGTCCGTGTAGCGCGTGCCCACGCCGATGACCAGGTCCGCGGTGCGGGCCAGGTCGTCGCAGACCGCGGTGCCGGTGTGGCCGATGCCGCCGAGGTCGGCGGGATGGTCGTGGCGCAGGGAGCCCTTGCCTGCCTGGGTGGAGGCGACCGGGATGCCGGTGGCGTCCACCAGCGCCTTCAGCGCCTCCTCGGCCTCGCTGTGGTGGACCCCGCCGCCCGCGACGATCAGCGGACGCGCGGCGGCCCGGACGGCGCGCACGGCCTCGGCCAGCTCGACCGGATCGGGCGCGGGACGCCGTACGTGCCACACGCGCTCGGCGAAGAACTCCTGAGGCCAGTCGTGCGCCTCCGCCTGGACGTCCTGCGGCAGGGCGAGGGTGACGGCGCCGGTCTCGGCCGGGTCGGACAGGACCCGCATGGCCTGGAGCGCCGACGGGATCAGCGCCTCGGGCCGGGTGATCCGGTCGAAGTACCGCGAGACCGGGCGCAGGGTGTCGTTGACGGACACGTCGGCCTCGGTGGGGTGCTCCAGCTGCTGGAGCAGCGGGTCGGCGGGGCGGGTGGCGAAGGAGTCGCCGGGCAGCAGCAGGACCGGAAGCCGGTTGATCGTGGCGAGGGCGGCGCCGGTGACCAGGTTGGTGGCGCCGGGTCCGATCGACGTCGTCACGGCCTGCGCGGACAGCCGGTCGAGCTGCCGGGCGTAGCCCACCGCCGCGTGCACCATGGCCTGTTCGTTGCGGCCCTGGTGGAACGGCATCGCGTCCTCGCCCACCTCCACGAGCGCCTGCCCGATGCCCGCCACGTTGCCGTGGCCGAAGATGCCCCAGGTGCCGGCGATCAGCCGCCGCCGGACGCCGTCCCGCTCGGTGTACTGCACGGACAGGAACCGCACCAGCGCCTGGGCGACGGTCAGGCGGACGCTCGGGGGGTGGCTCATCGGGGACCTCACTGGGAAAGGGGTGTGCGCAGGGGATGCGGGGGGCGGGACGTCGTGGTGGGCCGTGCCGGCACCGCGGTCAGGCGGTCGTGCCGGTCGGGTTCGGCTGCGGGGTCCGGGCGAGGAGGTCCTCGATCTCCGTCGCGGTGGGCATCGCCGGGGACTCGGTGGGCCGGGAGGCCACCAGAGCGCCGGCCGCGTGGGCGTAGCGCACCAGGCGCTCCACCTCCCAGCCGGAGAGCAGCCCGTGGCACAGCGCGCCGCCGAACGCGTCCCCCGCGTCCGGGGCGTCGGCGCCCGCGGCGGCCACCGGCGGGATCTCGGCCTCCGTTCCGTCGCGGTGCATGGCGAGCACGCCCCCGGGCTGCTTCACCAGGGCGAGCTCCACCCCCGCGGCGAGCAACGCCTCCGCGCACGCGCGGGGTTCACGGACTCCGGTGGCGATCTCGCACGCGTCCAGGTCGCCCATCGCGACGGTCGCGTGCCGCACGGCCTCCGCGTAGTGGGGCGGCGCCTCCTGCGGGTCGCTCCAGCAGGCGGGGCGCCAGTGGAGGTCGAGCACCGTCGTGCCCGTCCTGCCGCGGGCCTTGAGGGCGGCGAGCGTGGTGGAGCGGGTCGGTTCCCCGCTGAGCCCGGTGCCGGTGATCCACAGGATCCGGGCCGCGCGGAGCGCGAAGAAGTCCAGGGCGTCGGTCTCCGACTCCGAGGGGGTCACCCACCGGCTGTCGACGCCGGACTCGGTGAGGGTCTGGTGGAGATGGCTGCCGAACGGGTCTGCGCCCGTCCGGGTGATCACGGCGGTGGAGCGGCCGAGCCGTGCGGCGGCCACCGCCACGTTGGCGGCCGAGCCGCCGAGGCCCGCCGCCTGCGCCGACGGGGTGCCGGTCCGGGGCGGGTAGAGATCAATTCCGATACGGCCCATACTGATCACGTCGTAGTGCTGGACTGACTCGGCCATGCGCGACGCTCCTCGTTCCGACCTCGGGGTGCAGGCCCTTCGGGCCTGCCACTTCCCAAGGTGTAGGACTCGAAGGGCAACCCTGTCAATAGTTTGTACTTACATTCGGACCTGCTTGTGAAATGATGTCTTAACAAAGTATTGACAGTGGGCGCGGCAAGGGATTGGATCCCGTGCCAAGCGAACCGTGCATGCGGTGCATGACCCGGACCTTTCGGAGCCCGGGCCCGGATCCTTGTGATCCCACTCCCTTTATCCCGTCGTTCTCCCTCGTTCGCACAGTGAGGTGCCGGTAAGATGGACCGCTCTTCTCACCCCCGCTCCCGCCGATTCGCCCCGGCGGTGGCCCTGGCCGCGGCGGCGGCCCTGACCCTGGCCGGCTGCTCCAGCGGCTCAGGCGGCAAGAAAGCCGAGGAGAGCGCGGACGGCGCCTCCGCCGGCAAGGCCAACACCCCCCGGATGACGGTCGCGCTGGTCACTCACCAGGCCGCCGGCGACACCTTCTGGGACATCGTCCGCAAGGGCGCCGAAGCCGCCGCGGCCAAGGACAACATCAAGCTCATCTACTCCAACGACCCGAACGCGGGCAACCAGGCCAACCTGGTCCAGAACGCGATCGACCAGAAGGTCGACGGCATCGCGATCACGCTCGCCAAGCCCGACGCGATGAAGGACGTCGTCAGCAAGGCGAAGGCCGCGAACATACCGGTCGTCGGCCTCAACTCCGGAGTGAGCGACTGGCAGAAGCTCGGCCTGATGGAGTTCTTCGGCCAGGACGAGACGGTGGCGGGCGAGGCGCTCGGCAAGCGGCTGAACGAGGACGGCGCGAAGAGCGCCGTCTGTGTCATCCAGGAGCAGGGCAACATCGGCCTCACCCAGCGCTGCGACGGTGTGAAGAAGACCTTCAGCGGCAAGCTCCAGACGCTGTTCGTCAACGGCACCGACATGCCGTCCGTGAAGTCGACGATCACCGCCAAGCTCACCCAGGACAAGTCCATCGACCACGTCGTCACGCTCGGCGCCCCCTTCGCGATGACCGCGGTGCAGTCGGTGTCCGAGGCGGGCAGCAAGGCCAAGATCGCGACCTTCGACCTCAACAAGGAGCTGACCGGAGCCATCTCCGCGGGGACGATCGAGTTCGCGGTCGACCAGCAGCCCTACCTCCAGGGCTACTTGGCCGTCGACTCCCTGTGGCTCTACAAGAACAACGGCAACTACAGCGGTGGCGGCGAGCAGCCCGTGCTGACCGGACCCGCGTTCGTGGACAAGTCGAACGTGGAGACGATCGCCAAGTTCGCCGCGAAGGGCACTCGGTGATGAGTATGACCCAGCATGCCGAGCCGGCGGTGACCACACCGCCGGCCCCCGGCCGCAAGGACACCGACGGCCGGACCGCTCAACGCCCCCTCGCACTGCGCCTGTTGGCCCGCCCCGAGATCGGCGTCTTCCTCGGCGCGGCCGCAGTGTACGTGTTCTTCCTGATCGCCGCCCCGCCGGTGCGCGACGGCAGCTCCATGGCCACCGTCCTCTACCAGGCCTCCACGCTGGGCATCATGACGCTGCCGGTCGCCCTGCTGATGATCGGCGGCGAGTTCGACCTCTCCTCCGGTGTCGCGGTGCTGACCTCGGCGCTGACCGCCTCCATGACGACCTACCAGCTCACCCTGAACGTGTGGATGGGCGTGGTCGTCGCCCTGATCGTGTCGCTGGCGGTCGGGTTCTTCAACGGCTGGATGGTCGTCAGGACCGGCCTGCCCAGCTTCCTGGTCACCCTCGGCACCTTCCTGATCCTCCAGGGTGCCAACCTCGCGGTGACCAAGCTGGTGACCACCAACGTGGCCACCGACGACATCAGCAACATGGACGGCTTCGACCAGGCCAAGAAGATCTTCGCCTCGTCCTTCGACATCGGCGGCGTCCAGGTGAAGATCACGGTCTTCTACTGGCTGGCCTTCGCCGCGCTCGCCACCTGGGTGCTGCTGCGCACCAAGTACGGCAACTGGATCTTCGCCGTCGGCGGCAACAAGGACTCCGCGCGGGCCGTCGGTGTCCCGGTCACCTTCACCAAGATCTCGCTGTTCATGCTGGTCGGCCTGGGTGCCTGGTTCGTCGGCATGCACCAGCTGTTCACCTTCAACACCGTGCAGTCCGGTGAGGGCGTCGGCCAGGAGCTCATCTACATCGCGGGTGCGGTCATCGGCGGCTGTCTGCTGACCGGTGGTTACGGCTCGGCGATCGGTCCGGTCTTCGGTGCCTTCATGTTCGGCATGGTGAACCAGGGCATCGTGTTCGCCGGCTGGAACCCCGACTGGTTCAAGGCATTCCTGGGCGTGATGCTGCTGGGCGCCGTTCTGATCAATCTGTGGGTCCGCCAGTCGGCGACCCGGAGGTGACACCCATGACTTCCACCAACGAGACCGGCACGCACGGGGCCATCGTCACGGACGACGCCCCCGAGTCCACCGGCGGCGCGATCGTCGAACTGCGCGGCGCCGGCAAGTCCTACGGCAACATCCGCGCCCTGCACGGCGTCGACCTCAAGGTCCACCCGGGCCGGGTGAGCTGCGTGCTGGGTGACAACGGCGCCGGCAAGTCCACCCTCATCAAGATCATCTCCGGGCTGCACCAGCACACCGAGGGCGACTTCCTCGTCGACGGCGACCCGGTGCGCTTCTCCACCCCGCGCGAGGCGCTGGACAAGGGCATCGCCACCGTCTACCAGGACCTGGCCGTGGTCCCGCTGATGCCGGTGTGGCGCAACTTCTTCCTCGGCTCCGAGATGACCAAGGGCCCCTGGCCCGTGCGCCGTCTCGACATCGAGGCGATGAAGAAGACCGCGGACACCGAACTGCGCAACATGGGCATCGTCCTGGACGACCTGGAGCAGCCCATCGGCACGCTCTCCGGCGGCCAGCGCCAGTGCGTGGCGATCGCCCGCGCGGTCTACTTCGGCGCCCGGGTGCTCATCCTGGACGAGCCGACCGCCGCTCTCGGCGTCAAGCAGTCGGGTGTGGTGCTGAAGTACATCGCCGCCGCCCGCGAGAAGGGCCTGGGCGTCATCTTCATCACCCACAACCCCCACCACGCCTACATGGTCGGCGACCACTTCAGTGTGCTGCGCCTGGGCACCATGGAGCTGTCCGCCTCCCGTGCCGAGGTGAGCCTGGAGGAGCTGACCAACCACATGGCAGGCGGTGCCGAACTCGCCGCGCTCAAGCACGAGTTGAGCCAGGTCAGTGGCGTCGACGTCGAGGAGCTTCCCGAGGAGAAGGACCTCACCGCACCGGTGGCGTCCGCCCCCGAGGGGAAGGCCTGACATGGCGGCCTCGCTCGACCGCATCCGGGTCGGCTCCGCCCCGGACTCCTGGGGCGTGTGGTTCCCGGACGATCCGCGGCAGGTTCCCTGGGAACGCTTCCTGGACGAGGTCGCCGAGGCCGGCTACGCGTGGATCGAGCTGGGTCCGTACGGCTATCTGCCGACCGACCCGGCTCGGCTCACCGACGAGGTGGCCAAGCGGAACCTCACGGTGTCCGCGGGCACCGTCTTCACCGGCCTGCACCGCGGCCCCGCGGTCTGGGAGGCCACCTGGGAGCACGTCGGTCAGGTAGCCGCGCTCACTCAGGCCATGGGGGCGAAGCACCTCGTCGTCATCCCGTCGTTCTGGCGGGACGACAAGACCGCCGAGATCCTGGAGCCGCCGGAGCTGACCGGTGAGCAGTGGGGCCATCTCAGCAAGGGCATGGAGCGGCTGGGCCGCGAGGTCAAGGAGACCTACGGCCTCGACATCGTCGTCCACCCGCACGCCGACACCCATATCGATACCGAGGAGCACGTCGAGCGGTTCCTCGACTCGACGGACTCCGACCTGGTCAACCTCTGTCTGGACACCGGGCACTACGCCTACTGCGGCGGCGACAGCGTCAAGCTGATCGAGACGTACGGCGAACGCATCGGCTATCTGCACCTCAAGCAGGTCGACCCGGAGATCCTGGCCGACGTCGTCGCCGGCGAGGTGCCGTTCGGGCCCGCCGTGCAGCGCGGCGTGATGTGCGAACCGCCGTCCGGCATACCGGAGTTGGAGCCGGTGCTGGTGGCGGCGCAGAAGCTCGGCGTGGAGCTGTTCGCCATCGTCGAGCAGGACATGTATCCGTGCGAGCCGGACAAGCCGCTGCCCATCGCGGTCCGGACCCGCGCCTTCCTGAGGTCCTGCGGCGCCTGAAAGGACGACCATGACCGGGAGAGGAACCCTGGGCGTCGCCGTCATCGGCGCCGGCCGGATGGGTGCCGACCACGTCCGACGGATTCACGAGGTCACCAGCGGGGCTCGGGTGGCCGCCGTGGTGGACGTCGACGCGGAGCGCGCCAAGGCCGTGGCCGCCCGCGCCGACGGCGCCCCGGTCCACACCGATCCGGTGGCCGCCATGGCGCCATCCGACGTCGACGCCGTCCTGATCGCCTCGCCGGGCCCCGCCCACGAGGCCACCCTGCTGGCGGCCTTCGAGCGCGGCCTGCCGGTCCTGTGCGAGAAGCCCCTCACCCCGGACGCGGCCGCCGCGCTGCGGGTGCTGGAGGCCGAGCGGAAGCTGGGTCGGCGCCGGGTCCAGGTCGGCTTCATGCGGCGCTACGACGCCGAGTACGTCAAGCTCAAGGCCCTTCTGAACACCGGGCAGTTGGGCCGGCCGCTGATGCTGCACAACCGGCACCGCAACGTCGCCAGCCCGCCCGGCTGGACCAGTTCCATGCTCATCAGCGACTCCGTGGCCCATGAGACGGACGTGGCGCGCTGGCTGCTCGGCCACGAGATCACCGCCGTCACCGTGCTGCGTCCGACCCCGTCCGCGAACGCGCCGGACGACCTCCAGGACCCGCAGTTCGTCGTGTTCGAGACCGACGGCGGCGCGGTCGTCGACGTCGAGATCTTCGTCAACTGCGGTTTCGGCTACCAGGTCCAGGCCGAGATCGTCTGCGAACGCGGAACCGCCCGCCTCGGCGACGGCCACGCCCTGGTCACCAACATGGCCGGCCGCTGGGGCGGCACCATCGCCCAGGACTACACCGAACGCTTCGCCGACGCCTACGACCGTGAGATCCAGGCCTGGGTCGACGCCACCCGCCACGACGAGGTCACCGGCCCGAGCGTCTGGGACGGCTACGCCGCGGCGGCGGTGTGCGAGGCGGGCGTGCGGGCGCTGGAGGAAGGGGGCCGGGTCGAGGTGGAACTCCTGGAGCGGCCTGCGATGTACGGGAACTGACGTGCCGGGCTGTGGACGGGGGGACCACCCCGCCCACAGCCCCGCGCGGGTCTCAGCCCGCGAGTGTCGTCCGCGGCCGGGGCTCGAACCCTGCCGCCCGATAGCTCGCGTCGATCAGGGTCATCGTCTCCAGGGCGTCGTCGGCGTCCAACGGGACGGGCGTGCCCGCCCGCACGCGGGCCGCGAAGGCCTCCAGCTGGTAGGTGTACGACGAGCGCGTCCCCAGATGCTCCGTGCGCTCGCCCTCGGCCGTACGCACCACGATCCGGTCGTCGAGCTGCGGCAGGACGAAGTTCGGCGCGAACGCCTCGCCCCGGGAGCCGACGATCCGGCAGCTCATCTCCAGCTCGCGGTAGTCCATGTGACAGCGGGCGGAGGCGGTGGCGCCGCCGGGGAACTCCAGCTCGGCGTCGAGCCACTCGTCGACACCGGGAGCGCCGGCCCGCTCCCCGCCCCGGGCGGAGACCAGGCGGGGCGCGCCGCCCGCCCAGGGGGCGAGCATCCGTACCGCGTGCAGGCTGTAGCAGCCGAGGTCCATCACGGCACCGCCGGCCAGCGGCAGCGACCAGCGGGGGTCGGCGGCGCCCGGCGCGGGAATGGCGACGAGCGCCTCCACCCGCTGGAGCTCGCCGAGTTCGCCGCTGTCCAGGAGTGCGTGCAGGCGGCGGGTGAGCGGGTGGAAGAGGTAGTGGAAGGCCTCCATGAAGACGGTCCCGGACTTGGCCGCCGCCTCCCGCACCTCGGCCGCCTCCTCGGCGTTGCTCGCCGACGGCTTCTCCGACAGGACGTGCTTGCCCGCCGCCAGGGCGGCGAGGTTCCACGGCGCGTGCAGACCGTTGGCGAGGGGGTTGTAGACGACGTCCACCTCGGGATCGGCCAGCACGTCGGCGTAGGAGTCGCACACCCGCTCCACGCCGTGCGCCGCCGCGTAGGCCTCGGCGCGGGCCCTGTCACGGGCGGCCACCGCGACCACGCGGTGGCCGGTCGCCCGGGCCGGGTCGATCAGGGAACGTTCGGTGATGTTCGCCGCGCCCAGTACGCCGATGCGCAGGGGCTCCCGGCCGGGTTCGCTCATGTCTGCTGTTCCTCCTGGGTCGTGACAGGCCGATCTTCCCGCACTGTCGGTGTGCCGTCCACGGGCGGGAAGTGGCGGCGGGCGAGGTCCTGCGCGTGGGCGACGGCGCACTCGACCAGTTCGAAGGCGGGCAGGCCGCCGACGTAGTAGGTGTGGGACCGCCCCTGCGAGGCGTCCAACCGGTCGAGGACACCGTCCGCGAGGTCGTCGCCGCCGAAGTGCGGCATGAACGCCCACGCACGCCGGAGATGCACCTCCTCCAGTCGCCCGCCGAGGCCCTCGACGTCCTCCCGCAGTAACGCGGTGACGTCCTCGGGGCGGCCGTAGGAGTAGAAGGTCCGCACGTCGCTGTCCGGGTAGCGGTGGTGGTACGACACACAGTGGCCGCGCGCCGTACGGGTCGCGGTGGGGCGGTCGAGGAAGTAGAAGGCGTTCTCCGGCAGGCCGGACGCGGTGGCGAGGACGGTGTGGTAGGCGTTCGAGCGGATCCGTGCGGCCAGGTCGCGTTCCTGGGCGGTGGCGTCCAGGACCGGCAGGATCCGGTCGAGCGGCACGGCGAGCACCAGGTCGTCCGCCTCCACCGGCCCGGAGTCGGTGTGCACCCGCACTCCGCCCGGGCGTCCGTCCGCGCTCCCGCCCGCATGCCGTTCGACCGACGTCACCCGCACCCCGCACCGCACGTCCTTCAGTTCCTCGGCGATCCGACGCCACAGCGTGGCGAAGCCGCCCACGAGGGTGAAGTCGCCCTTGTGGCCGAGCAGTTCACGGCCGTCACCGGATAACAGCCCGGTCATCTCGGCGTACTTCACGAAGTACAGGGCGGGCAGGTCCTCGTCGAGATGGCCGTACCCGGCCGCCGTGTACCCGGTGCCGAAGGACTCGGCCATGGACTCCAGACCGTGCTCGGCGAGCCACTCGGCGACGGGGGCGGCGAGCGCCCGCGCGGAGTGGGCGAGCCCGGGTTCGCCGATACGCGGGAACTCCCGCTCGCGCAGCGCCCGGTAGCGCTGGAGTGTGCCGTCGCGCAGGAACGCCATGGACTGCCGGGCCGCGGTGCGGGCGGCGACGTCGAGGACGCGGTAACGGGTGGTGCGTTCCGTCTCCATGCCCAGTTCCGTCACCAACTCCGCCGTCCGCTCGTACCGGTTGGTGCAGATGTGGCCGCCGAGGTCGAAGACACGGCCGTCGACGGTCACGCTCTGGCATTTCCCGGCCACCGCGTCCTGTTCCTCCAGCACGGTGACACGGTGGCCGGCCCGCTCCAGTTCACGGGCGGCGCACAGGCCGCCGGGCCCGGCGCCGATGACGACGACGCTTCGGCAGGGGACGGGTGCGTCGGTGGCGTCCATCGTCGTCGCTCCTGGATCCGTCGGGCGTGGATGCGTCTCATGGTCGTATGGAGAGATCACACGGCCGTAAACGGAATCCAGGAGCGTGGCGTTCACCCGTCAGGCGGTGCGGACCTCGGCGATCGTCACCGGCCGGTGCTCGTGCAGCGACAGGGTGCACGCGTCGGCGATCCAGCCGGCCTCCAGGGCGTCCTCGATCGTGCAGGGGGAGGGCCGGGTGCCCGCCACGACCTCGGTGAACGCGGTGAGCTCGGCACGGTAGGCCGCGGTGAAGCGGTCCATGAAGAAGTCGTGCGGGGTGCCCGCCGGGAAGGTCACCCCGGGCTCGACCGAGCGCAGCGGCAGCTTGTCCTCCAGGCCCACGGCGATGGAGTCCGTGAAGCCGTGGATCTCCATGCGGACGTCGTAACCCCGGGCGTTGTGGCGGGAGTTGGAGACCACCGCGATCGTGCCGTCGTCCAGGGTGAGGATCGCGCCGGTGGTGTCGGCGTCGCCCGCCTCCTTGATGTAGTCGGCGCCCCGGTTGCCGCCGACGGCGTACACCTCGGTCACCTCGCGGCCGGTCACCCAGCGGATGATGTCGAAGTCGTGCACGGAACAGTCCCGGAAGATGCCCCCGGAGGCGGCGATGTACGCGGCCGGCGGCGGCGCCGGGTCCAGCGTGGTCGACCGTACGGTGTGCAGCTTGCCCAGCTCACCGCTCTGCACGGCGGCCCGTGCGTTGACGAACCCGGTGTCGAAGCGGCGGTTGTAGCCGATCTGGATCGGCACGTCGCTGCCCCGGACGGCCTTGAGGACCTCGACGCCCTCGCTCATGGTCTTCGCGACGGGCTTCTCGCAGAAGACGGGGATGCCCGCCTCCACCCCGGCCAGGATCAGCCCGGGGTGGGCGTCCGTCGCGGCCGCGACCACGATGCCGTCCACGCCGGCGGCCAGCAGGGCCTGGGGAGAGTCCACGACCTCGCCGCCGAACCGCTCCGCGGCCGACTTGGCGGCGTCCGTGAACGGGTCGGTCAGGACGAGCGACTCGACCGCGTCGAGTCCGGAGAGGGTCTCGGCGTGGAAGGCGCCGATGCGGCCGAGGCCGAGGATTCCGATACGCATGGGGGTGCAGCTCCTTGGAGGTGTTTCTTACGAGCGGAGTACTGGCGGGGAGGGGAGGGGGGGGTCAGTCGAGTCCGCCGAGGACGTTCTGGTCCCAGTCGATCACCGAACCGGTCACCACGCCCGACCGGTCCGACAGCAGGAGGACGACGAAGTCGGCGATCTCGTCCGGCTGGCCCAGCTTGCCCATCGGCAGCTTCGCGGCGGCCTGCTCCAGCCAGTCGTCGCCGGCACCGTGGAACGCCCTCTGCGTGGCGTCCTCGCCCTCGGTCGCCGTCCAGCCGATGTTCAGGCCGTTGATCCGGATCCGGTCCCAGCGGTGCGCGTGCGCCGCGTTGCGGGTCAGGCCGATCAGCCCGGCCTTGGCGGAGACGTACGGCGCCAGGAAGGGCTGCCCGCCGTGCGCCGAGGAGGTGATGATGTTGACGATCGTGCCGGGCGCCTTGCGCGCGACCATGTCCGCGACGGCGGCCTGCATGGCGAAGAACGGCGCCTTCAGGTTGATCGCGATGTGCTGGTCGAACAGTTCGGGCGTGGTGTCGAGGAGCGTGCCCCGCGAGGTGAGCCCCGCCGAGTTCACCAGGCAGTCGATCCGGCCGTACGCCTCGACGACCCGGGTGACGGACGCCTTGGCCTGCTCGGCGTCCGCCAGGTCGGCCCGGACGAAGAGTGCCTTGCCCCCGGCCGCCTCCAGCTCCGCGACCAGCGCTTCACCGGGCTCCGGGCGCCGGCCGGTGACGGCGACGGCCGCCCCCTGGCGGGCCGCGGCCCGCGCGATGGCGGCACCCACCCCCTGGCTGCCACCGTTGACGAGGACGCTCTTGTCGTCGAGAAGTCCCATGGGTTCTGTCGGCCCTTTCAGCTCTCGCGCCGTACGGCGCCTGCTCGCAGCTCGTCCCGCAGCGTCCGCGGGGTCCATCCCTCACGCAGTGCCCGGCGTACGACGTCCGCCTGCGCGGGCGGGGCCATGCCGTCGACCGGCGGATCGCTGTCGAGGTTGGTGGGGAACGGATAGCCCTCGGCGCTCGCGGCGATCACCTGCTCCAGCCACGCCTCGCCCACCCCCTCGGACCGGCGCCTGCGCAGCACCGGGTAGACCGCGTTGGCCACCGCCTCCCGGTCCACCGTCTCCATGGCCCGCCCGAAGGCCGAGGACACCTGGAGCAGGTTGGCCATGCGCCGCACGTCCAGCGTGCGGTTGGTGCCGGCCGCGTGGAACACGGCCGGGTTGAAGAAGACGGCGTCGCCCTTCGCCATCGGCAGCTGGACGTGGCGAGCCTTGAAGTACGCCTGGAACTCCGGCAGCCGCCAGGCCAGATAGCCGGGCTCGTAGGTCTGCGAGTACGGCAGGTACATGGTCGGGCCGGACTCCACGGGCATCTCGCCGTGCGCGACCGCGCCCTGGAGGGTGAGCACAGGGGAGAGGCGGTGCACGTGCGAGGGGTAGCCGGCCGCCACCTCGTTGGAGAGGAACCCCAGGTGGTAGTCGCGGTGGGCGGTCTGCGCCGCGCCGCCCGCGTTGACCACGTTGACCTGCGAGGTCACCTGGTAACCGGGGCCCAGCCAGGCGGCCGAGGCCAGCGCCAGGATGTCGTTGGCGTAGTAGTCGGCGAACGCCTCCGGGTCGTACAGGGCGGCCTTCTCCAGCGCGTTCCACACCCGGTCGTTGGCGCCCGGCTTGGCGAAGTGGTCGCCGGAGTCCGCGCCCGAGGCACGCTGCTCGGCGATCAGGGCGTCGAACACGCCGGTGAGGCGGTCGACCACCGCGGGATCCGGGAAGGCCCGCCGGAAGACGACGACGCCGGGGCCGTCGCTGAAGGCCCGGATCAGCTCGGCCCGCACCTCGCGGTCCGCGCCGGCCGTGCGCAGCCGCTCGCTGTCGTAGACGAGGACGTTGTCCTCCACTGACGCGGCGTGCGGGAAGTCGGCGATGTCCGTCGTGCGCTCGACCAGCGAGCGGAAGACATCGAGATCACAGTCCTGCTCGGTCAGCCAGGCATGGTGCTGAGCGGCGGTGACGGACATCGTCGTCCTTCTTTCGGGTCACGGGAAGCGACACGCGGCCGGCCGCCGGGGAGCGACGCGGCTCTGTCATTCTTGTCAGTACAAACCCCTCGAACAACCAGCAGTCGGCCATCAAAAACCCCTCAAGGAGCCTTACGTGGGTCACCCCTACCCGATCCGGGAGATCGCACGTCAGGCAGGCCTGAGCGAGGCGACCGTCGACCGGGTCCTCAACGTCCGGGGCGGTGTGCGGGAGAGCACCGCCCGGGAGGTCCGGCAGGCCATCGCCGACCTGGACCGGCAGCGCACCCAGGTCCGGCTGGTCGGCCGTACCTTCATGATCGACATCGTGATGCAGGCGCCGGAGCGCTTCACCACCGCCGTGCGGGCCGCCCTGGAGGCCGAACTGCCAGCCCTGCACCCCGCCGTCGTGCGCTCCCGTTTCCACTTCCGCGAGACCGGCCCGCAGGAGGAGCTGATCCGGACGCTGGACCGGATCGCCCGGCGCGGCTCGCAGGGGGTCGTCCTCAAGGCCCCGGACGTCCCCGAGGTCTCGGCCGCCGTCGGCCGCCTCGCGGAGGCCGGCATCCCCGTCGTCACCCTGGTCACCGACCTGCCCTCCACCGCGCGTCTCGGCTACGTCGGCATCGACAACCGGGCGGCGGGCGCCACGGCCGCCTACCTCATGGGCCAGTGGCTGGGCGATCGCCCCGGCAATGTGCTCACCAGCCTCAGCAGCGGCTTCTTCCGCAACGAGGAGGAGCGCGAGATGGGCTTCCGCAGCGCCATGCGCGCCCGCCATCCCGACCGCACGCTGGTCGAGATCGCCGAGGGCCAGGGTCTGGACGCCACTCAGTACGACCTCGTCCGGGCCGCGCTGGAACGCGACCCGGACATCCGCGCCGTCTACTCGATCGGCGGCGGCAACATCGCCACCCTGCGGGCCTTCGAGGACCAGGGCCGGGAGTGCGCGGTGTTCGTCGCGCACGACCTCGACGGCGACAACACCCGGCTGCTGCGCGAGCAGCGGCTGTCCGCCGTGCTCCACCACGACCTGCGTCAGGACCTGCGCGAGGCCTGCCACCTCGTGATGCGCGCCCACGGCGCGCTGCCGCCCGCGGGCCCCACCCTGCCGTCGCCGATCCAGGTGGTCACGCCGTACAACATGCCCGCCCCACCGTGACGCCGGCCGCTACACGGCCGTGACGTCGACCCAGGTCCCGCTCTCCGCCGACCGCGCCATCGCGTCCAGTACGACGGCACTGTGCACGGCGTCCGCCAGGGTCGCCCCGTGCGGGGTGCCCTCGGCGATCGACCGCAGGAAGCGGTGGGCCTCCACGACCTTCAGATCGTCGTAGCCCATGGCGTTCGCCGCACCCGGCTGGAACGCCCCGAACTCGCCGTCGCCCGGACCGACGTAGACCGTGCTGACCGGCTGGTCCTGGTAGCGGTCGCCGCGGCTGACGCCCAGCTCGTTCATCCGGCGGAAGTCCCAGAAGACCGCGCCCTTGGTGCCGTGCACCTCGAATCCGTAGTTGTTCTGCTCGCCGACCGAGACCCGGCAGGCCTCCAGGACACCCCGGGCACCGGAGGCGAAGCGGAGCAGGCAGTTGACGTAGTCCTCGTTCTCGACCGGGCCGAGCTCACCGCCCGCGGCGCGGCTGTGACCGGCCGTGGCACCGGTCGGGCGGGCCCGCTCCGGTACGAAGACCGCGGTGTCGGCGGTCAGGGAGGCGAGGTCGCCGAGCAGATACCGGGCCAGGTCGGCGCCGTGCGAGGCCAGGTCACCGAGGACTCCGCTGCCGCCGCGCTCCCGTTCGTACCGCCAGGTCAGCGCGCCCTCGGGGTGGGCCGCGTAGTCGCTGAACAGACGGATGCGGGCGTGGGTGATCCTGCCGAGCTCGCCGGAGGTGATCAGCCCGCGGGCCGTCTCGACGGCGGGCGCGTTGCGGTAGTTGAAGCCGACGGTGCCCTGCACGCCCGCCTCGGCGACCGCGTCGGCGACCGCCCGGGCGTCCGCCACGGTCAGGCCCACCGGCTTCTCGATCCAGATGTGCTTGCCCGCCTCGGCCATCGCCACGCCGATCTCGCGGTGCAGGAAGTTCGGGGCGGTGATGCTGACCGCCCGCACCCGGGGATCGGCGGCCACCGCGCGCCAGTCACGGGCCGCCGAGGCGAAGCCGTACTGCGCCGCGGCCTCCTCGGCCCGGCCCGGCACCTCCTCGGCGACGGCCACCAGTTCGGGACGCAGCCCCAGCCGGGGGTAGTGGTGCAGGACACGGGCGTACGCCTGGGTGTGCACCCGGCCCATCCAGCCGAACCCGACGACGGCGACCCCGAGCGTATCCACCATGACAGCCCTTCTGCTGTGCCTTCTGCTGTGCTTTCTTCCGCTTTGCAAACCTTTTGGACCGGTCCACAACCTGTCCATGCCACCCTGAGTGCTGGTTTCGGCTGGTGTCAACCCTTTGACAGGGGCACTGCGGACATGGAACGGTCCAGAGCATGAGACAACCGACGATCCGGGACGTGGCCGAGCGGGCCGGTGTCTCCAAGTCGCTCGTCTCGCTGGTCCTGCGGGGTTCCGAACAGGTCCGGTCGGAGAAGCGCGAGGCCGTGCTGCGGGCCGTACGGGAGCTCGGCTACCGGCCGAACGCCGCCGCCCGCAGCCTGAGCGAACAGCGCACCCGGACGGTCGGTGTGCTCCTGAACGACCTGCGCAACCCGTGGTTCGTGGACCTGCTCGACGGCCTCAACTCGCCGCTCCACGACCACGGTCTGCACATGCTCCTGGGCGACGCCCGCCTCAACCGCCGCACCGGCCAGGACCTCGCCCGGCCCTTCCTGGACGTCCAGGTCGACGGCCTGGTCGTGGTCGGCACCCTGCCCGACCCGGCCGCGCTCGGCGAGGTCGCCGCACGGATCCCCGTCGTGGTCGCCGGTGCCCGCGAGACCGTGCCACCCGGCGTGGACGTCGTCGCGGGCGACGACGAGAAGGGGGCCCGGCTGGTCACCGAACACCTCATCGGCCTCGGCCACCGCCGCGTCGCGCACCTCGCGGGCTACGGCGCCGTCGGCGAGCTGCGCCGCCGCAGCTTCGAGGCGGTCATGCGCGCCCACGGCCTCGGCGAGCGGATGCCCATCGAGGCCGGCGACCTGACCGAGGAGGGCGGCTTCCGCGCGGCCGTCCGGCTGCTGAGCCGCCCAGACAGGCCGACCGCCGTCGTCGCGGTCAACGACATCACGGCCGTCGGCGTGCTCTCTGCCGCCGAGGAACTCGGCCTGCGCGTCCCGCACGACCTGTCCGTCACCGGCTACGACAACACGAGCATTTCCCGCCTGCGCCACCTGTGGCTCACCACCGTCGACAACGCCGGCCACGAGGTCGGCCGCCGCGCCGCCCGCTGCCTCCTCGACCGCCTCGACGGGCCCGGGGGAGCGGGGCGGCTCCACCTGGCCGCCCCCACCCTGGAACTGCGCGGGACCACGGCCCCGCCGCCCACGGACTGATCGCGCGACTGGCGGCCCGCCCGCGCCCGGGTGATCGTGGAGGGCATGGCGGACATCCCCGTTGCCGTCCCCGCGCCGCACCGGCACGACACGCGTGAGGCCGTCCTGTTCGGCGGCGTCTACGGCGCGGTCCTCGCGTGCTCCATGGTCGCCGCGCTCACCCAGCAGGGCCACACCTCCCAGGACAGCCGCCGCTACGACGCCGCCTGGCTGCTGGTCACCGCCCTCGCCTCCGCCCTGGCGCACGGCTACGCCCACTACATCGCCGAACGCGGGCCGCACCGGCGCGGAGACGCCCTGCGCACCCTCGTCGACGAGTGGCCCCTCGTCGCGGCGGTCCTGCCCACGGTCGTCGTGCTGGCCGGCGCGGGCTGGGGCTGGTGGCCGGCGAACGGCGTGGAGTACCCGGCGTTCACGATGAACATCGTCCTGCTGTTCACCCTGGGCCTGGTGACGGCCCGCCAGTCGCGGCGTTCCTGGGCGGTCGCGCTGCTGATCGGCGTGGTGGATGCCCTCCTCGGGGTGGTGGTCGTCGTGGCGAACGCCGTCATCAAGTGATCCGGGCGGGACCGTGTCACGCCTTGGCCGCGGCGACCTCCGCGGCCCGCGCCGGTCCGTCCGCGGCCGGTGCGGCGCCGGCGGGGCGGTGCCTGGGGATGAAGGCGGCGACGGCCAAGGCGAGGAGGGCGGCACCGGCGCCGATGGCCATCACGACCTTGAACCCGTTCTCGGAGGGCAGGGCGTGGCCGCCGAAGTCCGTGGTCATCTGGGCCAGGATGACGCCGGCGAGGGCACTGGCGAACGACGTGCCCAGGGACCGCATCAGCGTGTTGAGGCTGTTGGCGGCACCGGTCTGGGAGGGGTCCACGGCGCCCATGATCAGGGCGGGCAGCGCGCCGTAGGTGAAGCCGATCCCGGCGCCGATGACACAGGAGACCAGGACGAGGTGCCAGACCTCGGACATCAGCAGGATGTTGAGCCCGTAGCCGGCGGCCACGATCAGCGCGCCGATCATCAGGGTGACCTTGGGGCCCTTGGCCTTGGTGACCTTCGCGGAGACGGCGGACATGGCCATCATCACCAGGCCCTGCGGGGCCAGCACCAGACCGACGGTCAGCATGGACCTGCCCAGGCCGTAGCCGGTCTGCCCGGGCAGCTGGAGCAGTTGCGGCAGCACGAGGGACATCGCGAACATCGAGAAGCCGAGCGCGACCGAGGCGAGGTTGGTGAACAGCACCTGCGGCTTCGCGGTGGTGCGCAGGTCGACCAGCGGCTGCCGGCTGCGCAGCTCCCACCGGCCCCAGCCCAGCAGGATCAGCACGGCGGCGGCGCCCAGGCCCAGGGTGGTGCCACTGGTCCAGCCCCAGTCGCCGCCCTTGGACACGGCCAGCAGCAGGGTGACCAGACCGGCCGACAGGCCCAGCGCGCCGACCCCGTCGAAGCGGCCCCCGGTGCGCACCTTCGACTCCGGCACGATCAGCAGGACCAGCAGGAGGGCGACGGCACCCAGCGCGGCGGAGACCCAGAAGAGGAGGTGCCAGTCCCACCGGTCGGCGATGAACGCGGCGGCGGGCAGCCCCAGGGCGCCGCCGACGCCGAGTGAGGCGCTCATCAGGGCGGTGGACCCTGCCAGCCGGTCGGCGGGCAGGGCGTCCCGCATGATGCTGATGCCGAGCGGGACGACCGCGGCCGCGAGCCCCTGGAGCGTCCGCCCGACGATCATCGGGACGAGGGAGTCGGACAGCGCGGCGACCACCGAACCGGACACCAGCAGCGCGATGCTGACCAGCAGCATCCGCCGCTTGCCGAACATGTCCCCGAGCCTGCCCACCACCGGGGTGGCCACGGCGGCCGCGAGCAGGGTGGCGGTGACCGCCCAGGCGGCGTTGGACGCCGAGGCGTCCAGCAGCCGCGGCAGCTCGGGCACGATCGGGATGACCAGGGTCTGCATCAGCGAGACGACGATCCCGGCCAGGGCCAGCACCGCCACCACGGAGTTCGGCCTCGGCGGGGTCGCTGCCCCCGCGTCGGCGGATCGGGCAAGGGCGTCGGACATGGGGGGAACCTCCGTCAAGGAATGGGGCCGTTGTCGACCTCGGGGACTGCTGGGGGATTTCGCGCGGTGCCGGGTGGCGGGCCCCGGTGTCACTCGTCGAAGGTGACGACGACCTTCTCCGCCGCACCCGGCGTCAGGGCCAACTCGAAGGCCCGGTCGACCTCGGAGAACGGCACCCGGTGGCTGATCAGCCGGGCGAACCGGTCCTTGTGCGCGGCGAGTTCCGGGGTGACCTCGAAGATCTCGGTCGGATAGCCCTGCGAGGCGATCAGGGTGAGCTCGCTGCGCAGCATGCCCCCGAGGTCGATGGCGTCCGACTTCTTCTGTACGGCGACCATGACCAGCTTCGCCTTCCACTTCGCGGAGTCGACGGCGGCCTGGAAGACGGCGGGCGCGCCGGCGGCGTCGATGTAGATGTCGGTGCCGGCGCGGGGCTGGCCGAGCGCGTTGGCGGCCTGTCCGTGCAGTTCGGTCAGCCGCTCGGTGACGTCCTCCGTGGCGGAGTTGATCACCGCGTCGGCGCCGACCGACAGTGCGGTCTCCAGGCGTTCGGGGATGACGTCCGCCACCACCACGTGCTCGACGCCGCGCAGCTTCAGCCAGATCGCGGCGCCCAGGCCGATGGGTCCGGCGCCGAAGACGACGACCTTGTCGGAGGGCTTCGCCTCGGAGCGGTTGACGCAGTGCCGGGCCACCGCCATGGGTTCGTTGAGCGCCGCCACGTCGAAGGGCACGTCGTCCGGGAAGACCGCGACGTTTCTGCCGATCTCGGCGTCCTGGATGAGCAGGTACTCGTCCATGCCGCCGAGATCGCCGCCGCAGCCGATGATGCCGGAGGGAGCGCCCTGCGGGTTGACGACCACGCGGTCGCCCACCGCCAGACCGGTGACCCGCGCCCCCACCTCGACGACCTCGCCCGCGGGTTCGTGGCCCAGCGGAATGGCGCGGGTGGACCCGTCGGCGCCGGTCGGCATGCCGCCCAGGTGGAGGAAGAACGTGTCGGTGCCGCAGATGCCGCAGGCGCGGATGCGGACGAGGGCGTCCTGGGGGCCGGGGGTGGGGCGTTCGACCTCCACCACGTCGATCTTGTTCTCGGCGCCGGTCAGGACGGACTTCATGGTGCGCATGAGGGCTCTCTTCCGTGGATGCGGATGATCCGGGCGGTGTTGATTGACTTAGGCAAGCATGTGCAGGTTACTTAAGTCAAGCAAGTTGTATCTCACCCGCCGTAGCCACCCGCCAATACGGCTGACGAAATTGTTGACAATCGTGTCTGGCTAGATTTAGGTTCGACAGGCACTCACTCAGGGAGAGCAGCGATGCCGAAAGAAGCCCGTCCGGGCACCGGAGAGAAGGCCAAACAGCATGCGCTCGCGCAGCTGAGGCGGGCGATCCTGCAAGGCGACATGGCACCGGCACAGCGGCTGGTGGAGAACGAACTCGCCGAGCAGTTCGGTGTGACACGGGCCAGCATCCGCGCGGCACTCATCGATCTGGAGGCCCAGGGCCTCGTCGAGCGGATCCGCAACCGGGGCTCACGGGTGCGGGTGGTGACCGTGCAGGAGGCGGTCGCCATCACCGAGTGCCGGATGGTCCTCGAAGGTCTGTGCGCGGCGAAGGCCGCCGTCGCCGCCAGCGACGGGCAACTCGCCGAACTGACCGACCTGGGCACGGCTATGACCAAGGCCGTGGCCGACGGTGAGCCGCTGACCTACTCCGACCTCAACCACGAACTGCACACCAGGATCCGGGAGTTCTCCGGCCAGCGGACCGCACTGGAACTGCTGGAGCGGCTCAACGCCCAACTGGTGCGCCACCGGTTCCAGTTGGCGCTGAGGCCGGGGCGTCCGCAGCAGTCCCTGAACGAGCACCTGGCGATGATCGAGGCGATCAGGACCAGGGACCCGCAGGCGGCCGAGTCGGCCGTCCGCGCCCACCTCACCAGCGTGATCGAGGCACTGAGCGACTGATCGCACGCGTCGGGGCGGGCGCCCACCTGTCAGCAAGGAGACTGATTCAGCATGCCCCAGTCGATACCGCCCGCCGGTCCACGTTCGACACTTGTCATCACCGCGCACGCCGGGGACTTCGTGTGGCGCGCGGGCGGGGCCATCGCCCTGGCCGCCTCCCGCGGGGAGAACGTCACCATCGCCTGTCTGACCTTCGGCGAACGCGGTGAGTCCGCCAAGGCCTGGCGCGAGGGCAGGACGCTGGACGAGATCAAGGCGATCCGCCGGGACGAGGCGGAACGCGCCGCCGACACCCTGGGCGCGGAGATCCGCTTCTTCGACGCTGGCGACTACCCGCTGCTCGTCACCCCCGAACTCACGGACACACTCGTCGAGGTCTACCGCGCCACGCAGCCCGACGTCGTGCTCACCCATCCCGCCGAGGACCCCTACAACGGCGACCACCCGGCCGCGCACCGCATGGCCCTGGAGGCCAGGGTGCTCGCCCAGGCCATCGGCTACCCGGGGGAGGGGGAGATCATCGGCGCCCCGCCGGTCTTCTACTTCGAGCCGCACCAGCCGGAGATGAGCGGCTTCAGGCCCGAGGTCCTCCTCGACATCACCGAGGTCTGGGAGACCAAGCGCAAGGCCATGGAGTGCCTGGGCGCCCAGCAGCACCTGTGGGACTACTACACCGACCTCGCCGTCCGCCGTGGCGTCCAGCTCAAGCGCAACGCGGGCCCCAACCTCGGCCTGGCGCACAAGACCATGGCCGAGGCGTACATGCGCCCCTACCCGCAGATCGCGAAGGAGCTGGCATGAGCGGGGTCATCGTCACCAACCCGCCCAAGGCCGAGCCGAAGGACGTCGACGCCCTGGCCGGGTACGGCGTCGCCACCGTGAGCGAGGCGATGGGCCGCACGGGTCTGCTGGGCCCCCGGATCCGTCCCGTCCAGCAGGGCGTACGGGTCGCCGGTACCGCCGTCACCGTGCTGAGCTGGCCCGGCGACAACCTCATGATCCACGCGGCCGTCGAGCAGTGCGGCGAGGGCGACATCCTGGTCGTCACCACCACCTCGCCGTGCACGGACGGCCTGTTCGGCGAGCTGTTCGCGACCGCTCTGAAGCGGCGCGGGGTGCGGGGCGTCGTCCTCAACACCGGCATCCGGGACACCCAGGAGCTGCGGGAGATGGGCTTCGCCGCCTGGTCCCGGGCGGTCTCCTCGCAGGGCACCGTCAAGGCCACCGGCGGCTCGGTCAACGTGCCGATCGCCATCGACGGGCAGGTGATCCGCCCCGGCGACGCGATCCTCGCCGACGACGACGGCGTCGTGATCGTCCCGCGCGAACGCGTCCGCGACACGGTGCGGAGGTCCGAGGCCCGCGAGGCGAAGGAGGCCGCCACCCGCGCCGCCTTCCTCGACGGCCAACTCGGCCTGGACCGGTACGGGTTGCGCGAGAAGCTCAAGGACCTCGGTGTCGAGTACCGGACATACGAGGAACACCGGGAACGCGAGGAGCACACGGCCCACGAGGGGCAGGGGTCGTGACCGACGGGGTGCCCTGTCTGCTGATGCGGGGCGGGACCTCCAAGGGCGCCTACTTCCTGGCCGACGACCTCCCCGCCGAACCCGCCGCGCGCGACGACCTGTTGCTGCGGATCATGGGCAGCCCGGACGAACGGCAGATCGACGGCCTGGGCGGCGCCCACCCGCTCACCAGCAAGGTGGCCGTCGTCTCGCCGTCCGCCGACCCGGAGGCCGACGTCGACTACCTCTTCCTCCAAGTCGCCGTCGACAGACCCGAGGTGAGCGACCGTCAGAACTGCGGGAACATCCTCGCCGGCGTCGGCCCGTTCGCCGTCGAGCGGGGCCTGGTCCCGGCGGGGGAGGAGGAGACCTCCGTCCGTATCCGCATGGTCAACACCGGTGACCACGCGAGGGCGACCTTCCCGACCCCCGGCGGCCGGGTGGCCCGCACCGGGGACGCGGAGATCGCGGGAGTGCCGGGCACGGCCGCACCCGTCGTGATCGAGTTCCCGCCCGGCGCCGGGCCGTTGCTCCCCACCGGCAGGGTCCGGGACGAGATCGACGGCATCCAGGTGACCTGCGTCGACAACGGCATGCCGACCGTCCTCGTCGAGGCCGCCTCCCTCAAGGCCGCCGGTTACGAACCGCCCGAGGACCTGGAGGCGGACGGTGCCCTCGCGGCACGGCTGCGCGCGATCCGGCTGGAGGCCGGCCGGCTGATGGGCCTCGGCGACGTCTCGGACACCACCGTTCCCAAGCTCACGCTCCTCGCCCCGCCCCGCGACGGCGGCGCGATCACCACCCGCACCTTCATCCCCGTGCGCTGCCACACCTCCATCGGCGTGCTGGGCGCCGCCGGTGTGGCCGCCGGGCTGCGGATCGAGGGCGCCGTGGGCGCGGACCTCGCGGTGCTCGACGCGGGCAGCGACCGGGTGCGCATAGAACACCCCACCGGATTCCTGGACATCGACAGCAGCCTCACCACCGGCCCCGACGGCCGGCCGGCACCCGGCCGCACCGCCGTGATCCGCACGGCCCGCACGATCTTCGACGGCACCGTCTTCCCCCGGGCCGCCGCCCGACCCCGAGGAGGTCACCGATGACTCCACCGCTCGGCGACATCGCCCACATCGGCCACGCCCAGCTGTTCACCCCGGACCTGGACGCCAGCGTCGCCTTCTTCACCGACTACCTCGGCCTCACCGTCAACGGCCAGGACGGCGACACCGTCCACCTGCGGACCTTCGACGACTACGAGCACCACAGCCTGGTCCTCACCGCCCGCGACCAGCCCGGCCTCGGCCGGCTCGCCCTGCGCACCTCCAGCGAGGAGGCCCTGCACCGCCGTATCACCGCCGTCGAACAGGCGGGAGGCGGCGGCAGGTGGGTCGAGGACGAGCCGGGCCTCGGCAAGCTGTACGTCACCACCGACCCGGACGGCCACGAGCACGCCCTCTACTGGGAGAGCGAGCACTACCGGGCCCCCGAGGAGCTCAGGCCGGCGCTGAAGAACCAGCCGCAGGCCAAGCCCAACCGGGGCGTGGGCGTACGGCGGTTGGACCACATCAACTTCCTCGCCGCCGACGTGGCCGCCAACGCCGAGTTCCAGCAGAACGTCCTGGGAGCCCGGCCGACCGAGCAGATCCAGCTGGACAGCGGGAAGATCGCGGCGCGCTGGCTGACGTACACGAACAAGTCGTACGACGTCGTCTACACCTCCGACCGGACCGGCAGCGCGGGGCGGCTGCACCACATCGCCTTCGCGACCGACACCCGCGAGGACGTCCTGCGCGCGGCCGATCTCGCCATCGACACCGGGGTGTTCATCGAGACGGGCCCGCACAAGCACGCCATCCAGCAGACGTTCTTCCTGTACGTCTACGAGCCGGGTGGCAACCGCGTCGAGCTGTGCAACCCTCTCACCCGACTGGTGCTGGCGCCCGACTGGCCGCTGATCACCTGGACCGAGGAGGAGCGGAAGAAGGGCCAGGCCTGGGGCCTGAAGACGATCGAGTCGTTCCACACGCACGGGACACCGCCGGTCGCCTGAGCGGGCGCACCACGCACGAGAGGTAACCGGCGACGTCCTCCTGTCTCTCCCCGACCGCTCGCGGCAGCAGGCCGGCCTTCCTGGTCGTCGGTCTGTGCCGGCTCGCCGTTGAACGTGATGGCGGTCTGCTCCGCCGTCGTCGGATACAGGCGCTGACAGACCGCCCGGCCGACCGGGACCTTCTCGTCGACCGCGACGAAGCGCAGGAACCGCTTCCGCGACCTGCGCACCCCCTGGCGTCGGGCCAGTCCTCCCTGTCGTGGATCGCCCGGTCCGACCTGTGTCCGATCCGCGGATCGACCACGGCCCACGCGTAACCGGTGCCGTAGGTACCGAAGTCGATGGCCGCCACCACACGGTCGGTGCTCATCAGGCCTCCCGGACAGTCCGTTGGACTGCGAGGGGTCTGCCTGGGACGGAACGGTCGAACGCCTCGTTCCGCCGTACCGATGCGTCAGGCTGTCAGACGCGGACCCCGTCCAGCGCGATGCCCAGCACCCGGTCCCGCTGCGCGTCGTCGTCGAAGGTCGTCGCCGTGATCCCCGCGACCATCCGCAGCAGTTCGACGAAGTTCATGTCCGTCCGTGCCTCACCCGCCGCCTGGGCACGCTCGAACAGCGGGCCCCCCGCCGCGTACATCGAGTCCCGGCAGGCCGCGAAGATCTCCGACTCGTCGTTGAGGGCCTCGCGGACGGCCCGCTTGGTGACCATGTAGCCCGCGAACCGGTCGAGCCAGGCGGTCAGCGCGTCCCAGGGCTCCTGGTCGGCGACCTCCTGGGCGACCTGCACCAGGGCGTTCACCTCGTCCGCGTACACGCTCTCGAAGAGTTCGCGCCGGGAGGGGAAGTTCCGGTACAGCGTGCCGATGCCGACGCCCGCGCGGCGCGCGATGTCCTCCAGGGAGGCCTCCGCGCCGTGCTGGGCGAACGCCTCGCGGGCGGCCGCGAGCAGGGCGTCGTAGTTGCGGGCCGCGTCCTTCCGGTGGGGTCGCCGGGACGCCACGATCTCGGTGACGGGGAACGACCGGTCGGTCACGACTGCCTCCCGAGGGCGGACTCGGTTGAAACGGAGGGTTGCCTCCGCTAGAGTGGAGGCGTACCTCCACTTTATCAGTGCGAGGTGCGTTCGCCGTCGACGCGTGCGGCCGCGCGCATCGACGGTCCCCTTGCTTACGCGGGCCCTGCCCGACGGGCACCGCCCGCCCCGACTTCTCTCCGCGACCGTGTTCGAGCCCCGGCCGCGCTCCGCGTTCCCTGCGTTCCCTGCGTTCCCTGTGTCTTCAGTGATCTCTGTGATCTCTGTGTTCGGAGAGGCCTTTCATGCCCCGCAAGTCCACCACCCGTCTCACCTTCGCGGTCCTGGCGACCGGTGCCGGCGTGTTCGCCATGCTCCAGTCGCTGATCGCGCCGGCCCTGCCGACCGTCCAGCACGCGCTGCACACCTCGCAGTCGACCGCGACCTGGGTGATGACGGCGTACCTCCTGTCCGCCTCGATCTTCACCCCGATCCTCGGCCGCGTCGGCGACCTGATCGGCAAGAAGCGCACCCTGGTCGCCGTCCTCGTCACGGTGGCCGTCGGCTGTCTGCTCGCCGCGCTCGCGCCGTCCATCGGCGTCCTCATCGTCGCCCGGGTCGTCCAGGGTGTCGGCGGAGCCCTGTTCCCGCTCTCCTTCGGCATCATCCGGGACGAGTTCGCCGCCTCCGAGGTGAGCGGCAGCATCAGCAACCTGTCCGCCGTGATCGCGGCCGGCGGTGGCGTCGGCATCGTCGCCGCCGGGCCCATCGTCACCGCGCTCGACTTCCGCTGGCTGTTCTGGATTCCGGTCGCCGTCGTCCTCGTCGCCACGCTGATCGCCGTACGCTACGTGCCCGAGTCGCCCAACCGGGCGCAGGGGCAGGTCAGTTGGCTCGGCGCGGTCCTGCTGTCGGCCTGGCTGGTCGCGCTGCTGCTGCCGCTCAGCCAGGCGGGCGTGTGGGGCTGGGGATCGGCCCGGGTGCTCGGCCTGTTCGCCGCGGCCGTGGTGCTGTTCGCGCTGTGGCTGTACGCCGAGGCGCGCTCCCGCACCCCGTTGATCGACCTGCGGGTCATGCGGCTGCCCGCCGTGTGGACCACCAACACCGCCGCGTTCCTGTTCGGCGCCGGCATGTACGCGATCTGGTCCTTCCTGCCGGGCTTCGTCCAGACACCCTCGTCGGCCGGCTACGGCTTCGGCGCGAGCGTCACCGCCGCCGGGCTGCTCATGCTGCCGATGCTGGTCGCGATGTTCCTCTCCGGCGTGCTCAGCGGCCGTCTGGAGCCGCTCCTCGGTGCCAAGACCCTCCTGACGGCCGGTGCCGCGCTCGGCGCGCTGGCCTGCGGCTTCCTCGCGCTCTGGCACGACGAGCAGTGGCAGATCGCCCTCGTCGCGGGCCTGTTCGGCCTCGGTATCGGCCTCGCCTTCTCCTCCATGGCCAACCTGATCGTGGGCAGCGTCCCCGCCGACCAGACCGGCGCCGCCACCGGGATGAACGCCAACATCCGCACCATCGGCGGCTCCATCGGCGCGGCCGTCACCAGCGTCCTGGTCACCGGCCGGCTCCAGCCCTCGGGCCTGCCGTACGCCTCCGGCTACACCCACGGCTTCACCCTGCTCGCCGTCCTGTGCCTCGCCGCGGCCCTGGCCGCGCTGCTGGTCCCGGTCCGGCGCACCGGCGACCACGCTCGTGTGATGAGTGGGGCGGCCGGTGCGGAACAGCAGGCCGTGGCTCCCGGCGCGCGCGGCTGACACACGCGCATGCGGTAGGGTTGATCCGCGCGCTCACACGGGCGACCGTGCGAGCGCACCGGGACGTGGCGCAGCTTGGTAGCGCACTTGACTGGGGGTCAAGGGGTCGCAGGTTCAAATCCTGTCGTCCCGACAGTGCGAAGGGTCTTCGCGGGTAAGCACCTGCGGGGGCCCTTTTCGTATGGGTCGTTTCGGATCTTCGAGGTTGAGCATGCCCGTCTCTTCGAGGTTGAGCATGCCCGTCGCCGCACCCGCATGACCGGTGCGACTACGCGTGACCGAGGGGCGCGTCGCTTCCGCCGTCTATGAGGTTCGCCTGGGCTGTGCTGCCGTGGAAGTCATGGGAGCGCTGTGCGGTGCCGAGGCTGTTGACGTCGGTGCCGGTGTCGTAGCGGTCCTTGGTGGCCAGTACGACGCGGTCGGTGACGTCGCTGGGGCGGCGGGAGAACCAGCGGCCGATGATCTCTTCGCTGCTTTCACCGCCGTGGACGGTGGAGGTGTTGACCAGGTTGCCTTCCTTGTCGTTGTGCGACTCACGCCGTGGTGGGGTCAGTGGTGCCGGGGATGCGCGGCGCCGAGGTTGATGGTTCCGCGCTGGAGTTTCGCGTCGTGGGGTGCGGTGAATCCGGTGTCGGAGCGGTCGTTGAGGAAGGAGAAGTCGTCGATGTCGGGGAGCTTGTCGGCGACGGTCTGGAGGGGGCCGGGGGCCTTGTGGGCGGTGACCGGGATCCTCAGCAGGGTGCCTTGGTTGAAGTTGCTCACCCGTACGGTGTCCTGGTGGAAGCGGACGCCGTTCACGCCCAGCTTCAGGGATGCCCTGGGGTCGGGTGCGAGCTCCGGGCCGGTCAGCCAGGCCGTCGCCGCACCGCCGGAGACGGGAACGGCCCACACCGT
Organism: Streptomyces lincolnensis; assembly: GCF_001685355.1. GTDB lineage: Bacteria > Actinomycetota > Actinomycetes > Streptomycetales > Streptomycetaceae > Streptomyces > Streptomyces lincolnensis. The sequence goes on from NZ_CP016438.1 coordinate 8,751,488, forward strand.
GCCGTTCAGGCTGTCGGCGGCGTAGAGGGTACGGCCGGCCGGGTCGATGGCCAGGCCGTTGGGCAGGCCGTCGGCGGGCAGGGCGGCCAGGCGCTGGGGGCGGCCGTGCGGGGGCAGTTTCCATACGCCGGCCCGGGAGCCGTCGTCGGAGTCCACGTTGTAGTAGACGGTGCCGTCGCCGCCGTGGGTGTTGCCGGTGATCTGGTCGCCCTGGTGCCCGACGACAAGGGTGGTGCGCTGCCCGGAAGGTGCGATGCGCACGAGCTTCGGCGGCTTGTTCGCGGGGACGCCCAGCATGGACACGGCGAGGGAGCCGTCCGGGTTGACGGTGACGTTTTCGGGTGAGTCGCCGGAGGCGAAGTCGAACGCGGCCGCGGTCCTCACCTGGGTGATGACCGGCTGCGTGCGGTCTCCTCCGATGGCGGCGGACGGGGACGGGGTCGAGACGAGAGCGGCCGCGAGAGCGGGGATCGCCGCGGCGTGAGTGAAGCGCATGCGCATGGTGGTGCTTCCTGTGAAAGCGACTGATGGGAAACGGAGGGGGGCCACACGTTGTGGGGCCGGTCGGCGTCCCCGACCGGCCCCGGCGCGGCATCAGGTGTCGAACCGCACTCCGCCGAGCCACGTGACCTTCTCGGGGTCGTGGTGGTCGAAGATGTGGCTGCGGCCGGTGTCCAGGCCGGCGATGCGTGTCATCTCGTCGTCGGTGAGCCGGAAGTCGAACACGTCGAGGTTTTCTGCCATGCGTGCGGGCCGCACCGACTTCGGGATCACGACGATCTCGCGCTGGATGAGCCGGCGAAGGGCGATCTGGGCGACGGACCTGTCGTGGGCGCGGGCGATGCCCGGCGAGCACGGGGTCGTCGAAGAAGCCCTGTCCGCCTTCGGCGAGCGGGCCCCAGGACTCGTGCTGGACGCCGTACTCACGCATCAGCTTCTGGTCGCCCACCACGCCGCCGGCGCCGGATCGGACGCGCGTCGCCAGGGGTGAGCCCCCTCATGACCCGGTGACTACGTGTCCCGGGGGCCGTAGTGATGCAGGAACATGTCGACGCCGCCCGTGATCAGACGGTCCGTCAGGTCCTCGTCGATGTGTGTTCCGTAGGAGCCGAAGACCATGTGGGGGAAGACGAGCAGGCCGTAGAACTGGATGATCGCCACCTGTAGGTCCGGGACCCGCAGCCGGCCCTGGTCGACGAGGGCGCGCAGGGCGCCGGCGACCGCGGGGTGATGGCTCTCCGCTCCGCGGTGTCGCCAGGCCTCGCCGAGTTCGGGGAAGCGGTGGAGTTCGGCGGCGACGAGGTTGCGCAGGGCGGTGACCTCGTCGTTGGTGCGGACGGCGTGGACCCAGACGCGGGCCGCCTCCACGAGGGCGGCCCGCAGGTCCTCGGCCTCGGCCAGGCCCTCCAGCGCGGCCGCCGACTCGCCGGCGAGCGGCTCGTCGAGCGCGCTGGTGATGACCGCCGTGAACAGGGCTTCCTTGCTGCCGAAGTGGTTGTAGACAGTCACCTTCGACACGCCCGCCTCGGCGGCGATGGTGTCCATCCCCACGCCGAAACCCTCCCGCAGGAACAGCTCGCGGGCGGCCCGCACGATGGCCCGCCGCTTGAGTTCCGCGCGGGGGCCGCTCGGGGGGCGCTTGACGTTGTCCACGCTCATGACCTCGACCTTAGCATCTACCTGAACTGTACAGTTGAGTTCATGTGAACTGAACAGTATGGTTCAGATGAAGATTCAGGTGATGCCCCACAGGTGAAGGAGTCCTCGTCATGACCCACTCCGCGGCCGGTGCGCCGCACGCAGCCGAACACGACCGTCACCCGCCCACCGACCCCCGCCGTTGGGCGGCCCTCGCGCTGATCTGTCTCGCCCAGTTCATGCTGATCCTCGACGTCACCGTCGTGAACGTCGCGTTGCCCGACATGGCGGCCGACCTCGACCTCGGCCGGGAGGCACTGACCTGGGTGGTCACCGCCTACACCCTCTGCTTCGGCGGACTGATGCTGCTCGGCGGCCGACTCGCCGACGCCCTCGGCGCCCGCCGCACCATGCTCGCCGGGCTGGCGCTCTTCACCGCCGCCTCGCTGGTCACGGGACTCGCCGGGAACGGCACCACCCTGCTCGGCGGCCGGATCGGTCAGGGCGTCGGCGCGGCCCTGTTGTCCCCGGCGGCACTGTCCCTCGTCACGACGACCTTCCACGGCGCCGAACGCAACAAGGCGCTCGGCGTCTGGGCGGCGATCGGCGGCACCGGCTCCGCCGCCGGTGTGCTGCTCGGCGGTGTCCTGACCGACGGGCCCGGCTGGCAGTGGGTGTTCTACATCAACGTGCCGGTCGGACTGCTCCTGCTCGGCGCCCTGCCCGCCCTGGTGCCCGCCCGGCCTCCGCGGCCCGCACGGCTCGACGTCCCCGGCGCGCTGCTCGTCACCGCGGGCACCGCCGCCCTGATCTACGGACTGGTCGAGGCGGGCGACGTCGGCTGGGCGGACGCCTCGACCCTGCTGCCGCTGGCCGGCGCGGCGGTCGCCTACATGGTCTTCGCGGCGGTCGAACGGGCCACTTCGGCCCCGCTGATGGACCTGCGGATGTTCACCCGGCGGCCGGTGCTCGCGGGCGCGTTCCTGATGCTGGTCGCCACGGCCCTGCTGGTCGCGTTCTTCTTCCTCGGATCCGTCTATCTCCAGCACATCCGTGGATTCAGCCCGCTCAGGACCGGGTTGGTGTTCCTCCCCGTCGCGGTGGCCACGGGGATCGGCGCCCACCTCGCGTCCCGGCTCGTCGGCCGAATCGGCAGCCGTCCCACGGCGGTCGCCGGCCTGGCCGTCACGGCCGCCGGGACCGTCCCGCTGACCCGGCTCACGGAGAGCGGCAGCGTGTACGCCGGGCTCCTGCCGGGCGTCGTGGTCGCCTCCCTCGGTATCGGCGCGGTCTTCGTCACCGCCACGACGACCGCCCTGGCCATGGTGGAACACCGGGAGGCGGGGGTCGCCTCGGGAGTCGTCAACACCTTCCACGAGGTGGGTGGTTCGATCGGCGTCGCCGTCGCCTCGACCGTCGCGGCCTCCGGCTTCGAACGCGGCTCGGCGGACGGCTTCGCCGACGCCTTCACGGTGTGCGCGGTGGCGGCCGCGGCCGGAGCCGTCGTCGCTCTCGGTCTCGTACCGCGGGGCAAGCCGCAGTGGACCGGCGGCCCGCACGCCCACTGACACGCGCACTGACACGCGCACGAACCGGAACCGGCCGTCGGCGCGAGAACGACCGTGACCGCTCGCCGCACCCTCACGTGTTGCTCTTTTCCGGCGGAGACCACGTGTGATATACCCCCAGGGGGTAGCTGGTACGGGTCTGGTGTGCGGGGAGGTCGGACGGTATGGACGCGTGGCAGCCGATGCTGGTCCTGCTCGGCGTGGTCGGCGCGGGTCTGGCCGCGCTGTACGGGCTGGGGCTGTGGCTGGCGGTCGTACGCACTCCCCTGGAAGCGGGGCCCTTCGCCGGGGGTCTGAAGCCGGGGGAGCACGCCGTGTCCCGGTTCCATGTGCGCTGGTACCCCGTCACCATGATCTTTCTGGCCTTCGACATGGAGATGCTCTTCATGTACCCGTGGGTCAAGGTCGTCTCGGAGGTGGGCACCACGGCCGTCGTGGAGATGTTCCTCTTCCTCGGCATCCTCTTCGCCGCGGTGGCCTACGCCTGGCGCGAGGGAGCGCTGAGGTGGACCTGAGGGCCCTTCTGCGGCGTACGGCGATGAACCGCCCGGCGGTCCTGGCGCTCGCCCTGCCCGGGGCGACGGAACTCCGGCCGGCGGTGGAGGCGGAGCTCCGCCGGCGGCAGTGGCCGGTGGTGGATGCTCCGGCCGCCGCGGATCTGCTGGTCGTGTGCGGCGTCCCGGCGGCGGAGGGCGCGGACTGGCTGGACGACATCGAGCGGTCGATGCCTGCGCCTGCGGTGCGTGTCGTGGTGGGGGTGGGGGAGGGAGAGGCCCGGCAGATCGCACTCGCGCTCGACGCGGCGCGCCGGGAACTGATCGAGAGGGCGGTGGCTCCTCAACCGGCCGAGCATGCGGAGCACATGGAGCACATGGAGCACCAGGAGCACGTGGAGCCCATGGAGCATGTGCACCACATGGATCACCAAGGCCACGACCACGATAGTCACATGGACCACATGGACCACGGCACGCACGCCATGGGTGACATCGCCGGCCTGCCCATGGCCGAACGGGCCGACGACCGGGACGGGTTGCGGCTTGATCGGCTGCACGTGCCGTTCGGTCCCGGCCTGAGCGACTGGCCGGCGGGGCTCATCCTCCGGTTCGCTCTGCAAGGAGACGTCGTCCAGGGCGTCGAGGTGGACCACCTCCCCGTACCCGCCGTTCAGCGCCCGCCCTTCTGGGACGAACCGTGGCTGCGGGCCGCGCACGGCGAGGAGGTCACCAGGGGCGACGCGGCCCGCCGACGCTGTGCCGCGCATCTGGACAGCGCGGGACGGCTGCTCGCCGTCGCCGGCTGGGACGATGTCGCGGCGCGCTGCCGGCGGCTGCGGGACGAACTGCTGGCGGGAGCGACGCGTACGGAGGTCGTCGGCGAGCTGCGCAGGACGGTCCGCCGGGTCGGCCGGTCCCGGATCCTGCGCTGGTCGATCGCCGGGCTGGGGCGGTTGCCGGCGGACAGGGCACGGGCGGCAGGAGTGACCGGGCCGGCGCTGGCCGCGGACGGGGACGCGTACGACCGGCTGCTGATGTGGCTGCGGGAGATCGAGCGCGGCCTCGAAGACCTCGACGACGTACGGCCGTTGGCGCCCGACGACCGGAGCGGTCCGCGCGGTCGGCTCGACGGACCGCGGTCGCCCTCGCAGGCGCTGCTCGACGTCCTCCCCGCTCTGCTGACCGGCGCGGAGTTCGCCGGTGCGCGGATCATCGTGGCCAGCCTCGACCCCGACCTCGACGAACTCGCGCTCGCGCCCGCGACGGGATCGGCCCATGCCTGAGGCCGCGCCCCTGTGGGCGACCGTCGTTCTGCCCGTCGCCCTGGCGGTGGCGGCCCTGGTCGCGGCCGGGTTCGACGCCGTACTGTCCGGGGCGGCCGAGCGCGGCCCCGCCGGAAGCGTCCGCGAGACGGGGCGACGGGCGGCGGCTCCCTTGCGCGAGGCGCTTCGGCTGCTCGTCCAGCAGCCGCGCCGTACGACGGCCGCGGACCGGCTGCTCGGCAGGCTGGGGGTGGTGCTGATCCCGGTGGCCGCGGTGCTCGCCGGTGCCGTCCTGCCCTGGGGCTTCCGCGCCGTGAGCGATCCGTCCGTCGGCATCGTGTGGTTCAACGCGATGGAGGCGCTGGCCTGGGCCGCGGTGTGGCTGGCGGGCTGGGGGCCGAACTCGGCGCTGTCGCTGATCGGTGGGTACCGGTTCCTCGCGCAGGGGCTGGCGTACGAGCTTCCGCACATGTTCGCGCTCACCACCGCCGCTCTCGGCGCCGAGTCCCTGCGGGTCGGGGACGTCGTGGCGGCCCAGGACGGCGTGTGGTTCGTGGTGTGGATGCCGGTCGCGTTCGTCGTCTATCTGCTGAGCGCCCTCGCGATGGCCTTCTGGGGGCCGTTCGCCCATCCGCTCGCGCGGGACGCGGCCGGGGGCGCCGCCGTCGAACTGGCGGGCGTGGACCGGCTGGTGTTCCTCGGCGGACGGTGGCTGCTGCTGGTGGTGACCGCCGGCTTCAGCGTGCCGCTGTTCCTCGGCGGCGGGCACGGGCCGCTGCTGCCGGGCTGGGCGTGGACGGTGGTCAAGACCGCCGCCGTCCTGATGCTGCTGGTCGCCGCGCGCCGGGCCCTGCCCGTGGTGCGGATGGAGCGGTACATGGAGACGGCGTGGATGGTCCTGGTGCCGCTGACGCTGGTTCAGGCGCTGGTCGTGGCCGTCGTCGTCCTGAACCGATGAGGAGGTGATGGCCGTGCTCGACGACGTGATCTTCTGGGCGCTGGCCCTGTCGGCGGTGGCCGCCGGAGTCATGGTGTTCCGCTTCGACTCCATGGCCCGGGCGACGTACGCCCTGCTGGTCTCGCTGCTGTGCGTCGGCGGTCAGGTGCTGCTGCTCGGCCTCGATTACCTCGGGGTCGTGATCGTGCTGATGATGACCATCGAGATGGCCGTCATGGCCGTCTTCATGGTGATGTACATGATGAACCCGGCCGGGCTCCTGCCGATGACCATGGTCCACAACAAGAAGGGCGCGGCCGTCATCTGCGCGGCCGTCTTCGGCGTCCTGGCCGCCGGGATCCTCCTCGCCCCCTGGCCCGCGCGGCGCGGCCGGGCGTCGGACGACCCGACCATGGACCTCGGCATGTCGCTGATGGGGCCGCAGATGCTCACGATGATGACCCTGGGCCTCACCCTGTTCGCCACGATCGTCGTGACCGTCGTCCTGGCCACCCGCCGGGGCCGCTACGACCGGTTCGGCGACGACCTGTCGGCACACACCGCCGACGATCCCGTACGGGGAGGGGTGGGCCGGTGAGTCTGGAACTGTTCCTGCTGCTCGCCGCCGCCCTGTTCAGCATCGGCCTGTTCGGCGCGCTCACCCAGCAGTCGGTCGTGATGCTGATGATGGGGCTGGAACTGATGCTGGGCGGTGTCATCGTCGGCGCGGCCGCCGTCTGGCACTACATCGCCCCGGACGCCGCCGACGGCCAGGTGCTGGTGGTCCTGGCGGTCACGGTGATGGCGGTGGAGATGGCCGTCGGATTCGCCGTGGTCACCGCGCTGTTCCGGGCGCGTGAGGTGGACATGACCGACATGGCCGCGGAGTTGAAGGAGTGAGCGCCCTGCTGTGGGCGCTCGTCGCGCTGCCGCTGACCGTGGGCACGCTGCTGGCGGTCGTCGGCCGCCCGGCGGACCGGTACGCCCCCGGTGTCGCGGTCGGTACGGCCGTAGGCGCCCTCGGCCTGGCCGTGGCGGTGGCGTTCGGGCACCCGCGGGTCGAGGCGCCCCTGCTCGAAGGGCTGCCCGCCGGGCTGGCGGTCGACGGGCTGTCGGGCCTCATGGTGGTGACCGTCACGGCGGTGACGGCGGCCGTCCTCCTGTTCGGCGTCGCGGACATCGGACCGGGCGAGGCACGCGCCCGCTTCTTCGGGCTGATGCTGCTCTTCGCCGGCGCGATGCTGACGACGGTCACCGCGACCACGCTGCCGGTCCTGCTGATGGCGTGGGAGGTGATGGGCGCCACCTCCTGGGCGCTGATCGGCCACTGGTGGCGCGACCCGGAGCGCGGGGATGCCGCCAACACCGCCTTCCTGACGACCCGCGCCGCCGACCTCGGCCTCTACCTCGCCGCCGGGGCGGCAGTGGCGAGCGGACAGTCCGGGTCCCTCGCCGAACTCCCGGGCGCGGCGGATCCGTGGCAGGCCCTCATCACCGCCGGTGTCATCGTGGCCGCGCTCGGCAAGTCGGCCCAACTGCCCTTCAGTTTCTGGCTGTCCAGGGCCATGCGGGGCCCGAGCCCGGTCTCCGCCCTGCTGCACTCGGCGACCATGGTCGTGGCCGGCGCGTATCTGCTGCTGCGGCTGGAGCCGCTGCTCGCGCGGTCCGGCTGGGGCGGGCCCCTGGTGGCGTGGACGGGCGCGGTGACAGCCGTGCTCCTCGGCCTGGTCGCCGTGGCGCAGACCGACCTCAAACAGCTGCTCGCCGCCTCCACCTGTGCCCAGATCGGCTTCATGGTGCTCGCCGCCGGGACCGGCGCGGTCACCGGCGGAACCCTCCAACTCATCGCCCACGCCGCCGCGAAGAGCCTGGCCTTCCTCGTCGCCGGCGCCTGGCTGACATCCCTCGGCACCAAGGCGCTGCCCGCCCTGCACGGCGCGGCCCGACGGCACCGCACGGCCGGGATCGCCTTCACCGTCGCGGCCCTGGCGCTGGCCGGGATCCCGCCCCTGTCGTTGTGGGCGGCGAAGGACGTCCTGCTCGCCGAGGCCCTGGAGGACAGCACGGCGCTGTACGTCGTCGGGCTGGCCGGGGCGGTGATCTCCGCGGTGTACAGCGCCAAGGCCCTCTGGTTCGTCTGGCAGCCGGCTCCCGCGGCGGACCGCCACCGCGAGGAGCCGCTGCCGTTGGCGACCCGGCTGCCGCTGGTGATCCTGGCGGTCGCCTGCGTCGCGCTGACGGCCACGTCCTTCCCGCCTGTGCGGGAAGCGGTCGGGCGGGTGCTCGGCGGTGAGGCCCAACCAGGGCCGCGGACATGGGAGTTCGCCCTGTCCGGTGTGCTCGCGGTCGTCGTCTCGGCCGTCGTGTGGATCCGCGGCCCGCACCTGCGCGCCTTGGCCGTCCAGACACAGTGGCTCCATCTGGAGACGGCCGCGCATGCGCTCCTCGTCCGTCCGGTCATGCGCCTCGCCGACGCCCTCGCCGCCTTCGACGACCGGGTGCTGGACCGTGCCGTCGACGGCACCGCCCGTGGCTCGGTCCGGCTGGCGCGGTGGACCGACACCCAGGTGGAGCGACTTGTCGACGGCGCCGTGGAGGGGGTTGCGGGCGGTGCGCGGGCGCTCGGCCGCCTGGCGCGCCGGCCGCAGACCGGGCAGCTGCACCAGTACCTCGCTCAGGCGGTCGCCGCCTTCACCGTCCTCGCCGTCGTCCTCGTCCTCGTGAGGTGACCGCCGTGCTCACGGCCATCGTCCTGCTCCCGACCGCCATGGCGGCCCTCCTGCTGTGCGTGCCGCGCGGCGCGCCCCGCCACCTGTTCCTGACGGCCTGGGCGTCGACCACCGCCGTCGAACTGGTCCTGACCGTGATCGTCTGGGCGGGATACCGGGCCGACGGCGGCATGCAGTACGAGACGCGGGCCCGCTGGATCCCGAGTGCCGGCATCAGCTACCACATCGGCGTCGACGGCCTGTCGCTCCCGCTCGTCGCCCTCACCTGCGTCCTGTTCCTGGCCTGCGCCCTGTACGCCTGGCGCGACACCCGGCGGGTCAGGGAGTTCGCGGCCCTGTTCCTCTTCCTCCAGACCACCTGCCTCGGCCTGTTCGTCGCCCTCGACCTGATCCTGTTCTTCGTCTTCTTCGACCTGTCCATCGTCGCGATGTACTTCGTCATCGCCGGATGGGGACACAAGAACGCGGCCCGCTCCGCGCTGAAGTTCTTCCTCTACACCTTCATCGGCTCCCTCGCCCTGCTGCTGGGCTTCATCGGCCTCTACCTCGCCGCCGACCCGCACACCTTCGACATCGTCGAGCTGACCGATGCCAACCCCCTTGCGGGGCGCACCACTTACGGCGCGCTCGTCCTGCTCGCCATCGGCGTCGGGCTGGCGGTCAAGACGCCGACCGTGCCCTTCCACACCTGGTTGCCGCCCGCGCACACCGACGCCCCGGCCGCCGGCTCTGCGATCCTCGCCGGGGTGCTGCTGAAAATGGGCGCCTACGGCTTTCTGCGCATCGCCCTGCCCGTCCTGCCCGGCGCCTGGCGCGACCACGCGCTCGTCTTCGTCGTCGTCGGCGTGGTCTCCGTGCTGTACGGCGCGCTGGTCGCCCTCGCCCAGACCGACTTCAAACGGATGGTCGCCTACACCTCCGTCAACCACATGGGCTACATCGTCCTGGCGATCGGAGCGGCCGGGGCCGTCGGCTCGGACCAGGAGGAGGCCCGGCGGCTCGCGGTCACCGGATCGCTCTTCCAGATGGTCAGTCACGGGCTGCTGACCGGGGCCCTGTTCCTGCTCGCCGGCGTGCTGTACGAGCGGGGGCGCACCTACGAGATGCCCGCGTACTCGGGGGTCGCCGGGCGGGCGCCCGTCTTCGCCGCGCTGACCGGCGTCGCCGCCTTCGCCTCGCTCGGGCTGCCGGGCTTCTCCGGGTTCATCGCCGAGTTCCAGATCCTCACCGGGAGCCTGGGACCGCAGCCGGTGGCCACCGGGCTGGCCGTGCTCGGGATCCTGCTCACCGCGGGCCTGTTCCTGCGCGCCCTGCAACAGGTCTTCCTCGGACCACTGCGGCTGCCGCTCGCCGCCCCCGGAACCGACCGGCCCTTCCCGGACATCCGCCGCCACGAAGGGCTCGCGATCGTCCCGCTGCTGGTCCTGGGCGTCGTCCTCGGTATCGCTCCCCGGTTCGTGCTCGACGTCATCGAACCCGCCTCGCGCACCGTGCTGGAGCTGCTCGCGCGATGAACGAGATGCCCCCGATGAACGAGAACCCCGTCCACCTCCTGCCCGAGGTGCTGCTCGCCGCCTCGGCCGTGCTCGGCCTGCTGCTCGGCGCGTGGCTGCCGCGCCGCCGCCAGTGGCTGACCGGAGCGCTGGCGGCCGTCGCCTGCGCCGCGGGGATCGTCGCCGCCGCGATCGCCGCGGCCGACCCCGTCCGGACGGTCTTCGGCGACTCCTTCGCCCTCGACACGCTCACCGCCACCGGCAGGATCGTCATCCTCGGCGCGACCCTGCTGGTCCTCGCCCTCGCCCTGCCGCGGATGCACGCCGACCCGCGCGAGACGGAGTTCTACGTCCTGCTCCAACTCGCCTCCGCCGGCGCCCTGATGCTGGCCGGAGCCCAGGACCTGCTCCTCCTCGCCGCCGCCTACCTGCTCGCGAGCGTGCCCGCCTACGCGCTCGCCGGGTTCCGCAAGGACGGCCCCGGCACCGAGGCGGCCCTGAAGTTCTACGTCGTCGGCGCGCTCCTCGGCGTGGTCATGCTCGGCGGCGTCACCGTCCTCCTCGCCGCCGGGCGGACCACGTCGTACCCCATGCTGCGGACCGAACTCGCCGAGGCACCGGGCGGGTTGGTGGCGGTCGGCACGCTGGCTCTGCTCGCCGGTCTGCTGTTCAAGGCCGGGGGCGTGCCCGGCCACTTCTGGGTGCCGGACGCCGTCCAGGGCAGCTCGGCGCCGGTGGCCGCCTTCCTCGCCACCATCCCCAAGATCGGCGCGCTGGTGGCCTTCTACCGGCTCGCCGCCGTGCCGCTCGCGGACGCGGACCTGCCGTGGGCCGGCCTGGTGGCCGTCCTCGCGGTCGCGTCGATGACCTTGGGCAACCTGGCGGCCTTCTTCCAGCAGGACGTCAAACGGCTGCTCGCCTATTCCACGATCAGCCAGGTCGGCTACCTGTTGCTCCCGGTGGCCGTCGCCGGACGCACCGACCTCGACCAGCGGGCGCTGCTGTACTACCTGGCCGGGTACGCGCTCACCAACCTCGGCGCCTTCGCCGTCGTCTGCGCCCTGCCCGGTGCCCACACCCTCGACGACTACCGCGGCCTGGCGCGGGCGCACCCGGCGCTCCTCGCCTCGCTCGCCGTCTGTCTGCTGGGCCTGGTGGGCACGCCCCCGACCGCCGTCTTCCTCGGCAAACTGGAGGTCTTCAGCGCCGCCTTCGACGGCGGCTACGCCTGGCTCGCGGTGGTCGCGGCCGTCAACACGGTGGCCTCGCTCTTCTACTACCTGCGCTGGATCGGCCCGGCGTTCCGCACGCCCGGGGCCGCACGCGAACCGCATGCCACATCGAGGCCGGCCGCCGTGGTCGCCTACGCGGCCGCCGCCGGTTCCGTCGTCCTCGGCGTGCTGGGCGGTGTCGTCCTGGACGTGCTGGACGGTCCGCTCGCCCGCTGACCCGGGCCCGGAGGCGACGTCGGCCTCACTGCTGCGGCGACGCCTGCCAGCCGCCCTGGTGCTGCTGCATCGGCGGCTGGTAACCCTGCTGCGGCGCGTACTGCGGCGGCGCCGAGGGCTGCGGGGGCCGTACGGCGGAACCACCTTGTGGGCGGGCGAGCAGACACGCGACGGCGCCGATCATCAGCCCGATGCCGAGATGCGAACTCGCCTCCCGGATCTGCGTGAACTCGACGCTCTCGACATCGCTGCGCTCCGCGATCATCGGCATGGCGAACCCCTGGACGAGGAAGTACAGGCCGAGCACGAGGAAGATCCAACCCAAGACTCTCATGGCCGGTACCTTACGGGCGCTCTTGCGGGCCTCCACCGTTGCTTTCGCAAGCGATCGCACCGCTCCCACGACCGTGCCCACCCCGTGGACGCCCCCTTGACGAGGACCGGGCGTCGATCGACACTCCTCGTGGGAATCCTAGTGAACAGGTAGGGAAGCATGGGGCGCCTTGAGCCGGTCAGTGTGCGGGTGGGCCGTACGTCTCGGCCGGCGCTCCTGCTGACGTCCCGCCGTCACATCGATCTGCTGCGGGTGTGCAGCGCGATCGGGCCCCTGGGCTGAGCCCCTCCGTACCCGACGTCGCTTCCGTCGCGTGCACGTCCGTTCCTACCCCGGGGAGATCCATGTCCGTCACGCCGCTCGCCCTCGCCCCTGTCCACCCCGCTCCCGCGTTCCGGGGGCGGATCGGCCGGGACGCGCGCAGTGGGCACTACGCCGTGCCGCGCCGCTACCGGCTCCATCTGTCCGCGACCTGCTCCGACGGTCTCCGGATCGCCGTGACGCACGGCCTGCTCGGGCTCGACGACGTCTGTCCGGTGACACCGTTGGGGGCGGTCCCGGACTGTCCCGACGGGGGGCATTCCGCGCTGCGTCCGCTGTACGAGGCGAGCGTGCACCGGTACCGGGGTGCGGCCGTCGGGCCGGTGCTGAGCGACGACTGGTCGGGGCGGATCGTCAGCACCCACGCGCCCGACATCACCCGTGACCTGGCCCGGCACTTCGGCGGTGGCCGGCCGGCGCTGTACCCGTGCGGGGCGGAGTCGGAGATCGAGGCCGTGGAGCGGATGTGCGCGCAGGGCATCGAGGAGGCCGCCCAGCGGGCCGGCACCGCGGGGTCGGAGCCGACGGAACGGGACGCGGCGCTCGGGAAGCTGCTGCAGACCCTGGACGTGCTGGAGCGTCGGCTAGAGGTGGAGGAGTACCTGATCCGGGATCAGATCACCGCCGCCGACGTGGAGTTGTGGGTGACGCTCGTGCAGCTCGACACCGTGCACCGCCACCACCTGGACGCCGCCGCCGTGCACCGCGTCGCCGGCCACCCCGCTCTGTGGGCCTATGCCCGCCGCCTGGCCGCCCACCCGGCCTTCGGCGCCCACCTCGACCTCGACGGCATCGCCCGCCGCCACCACGCCCGCTGCCGTGGGCTGGAGGCAGCCGGGGCGGCCGTGCAGATCCTGGACTGGGAGTCCCACGCGGCCGTCCGGCCGTAGCCACAGGGGTGCCGTCCGCCGGACCGGCAGGCCGGGAACATCCCACGAGGGCCCGGCGTTGTGACTCACGACGAGATGCGTCGGCGGCTTCGTGCGCTCAGCAGTCCGTGCGCCGAGCAGGTTCGTGCGCCCAGCAGGAGGAGGTGACGGGCGTGACTCCCACACTCCGCTCCGTCCGTCTCCACTCCCGGCCGCACATCGATCTCCAGCGCGTGTCCGCCGCGCTCTGTTGCTCCTGACCCGTCTGCTGCCCAAGCCGCCCTGCCCCGCCCGTGCGCGGGCCGGCGCTCTCGTACGGACCCTCAGGAAGGCACCCCCTCGTGTCCCCTTCTTCTCCTGCTTCTCCCTCTTCTCCGCTGCATCTCGCCGTCGCCCTGGACGGCACCGGCTGGCACCCCGCCTCCTGGCGCGAGCCGGTGGCCCGGCCCCGTGAGCTGTTCACCGCCGGATACTGGGCCGGCCTGGTCGCCGAGGCCGAACACGGTCTGCTCGACTTCGTCACCTTCGAGGACGGCCTGGGCCTTCAGTCCTCGCACCACGCCGAGTTGGACGACCGCACCGACCAGGTCCGCGGTCGCCTGGACGCCGTACTGATCGCGTCCCGCGTCGCGCCCCTGTCCCGCCGCATAGGGCTGGTGCCGACCGTGGTCGCCACCCACACGGAGCCGTTCCACATCTCCAAGGCGATCGCCACCCTGGACTACGTCAGCACCGGCCGCGCGGGTTTGCGCGTGCAGATCTCCGCCCGCCCGCACGAGGCCGACCACTTCGGCCGCCGTACCGTCCCACCCGTCGAGGACCACGACAGCCCGGTGCTGACCGACCTCCTCGACGAGGCCGCCGACCATGTCGAGGTCGTGCGCAGGCTCTGGGACAGCTGGGAGGACGACGCCGAGATCCGGGACGTTGCCACCGGCCGGTTCGTGGACCGGGACAAACTGCACTACGTCGACTTCGAGGGCAGGCACTTCAATGTCAAGGGCCCCTCGATCACCCCGCGCCCACCCCAGGGCCAGCCGCTCGTCACCGCCCTCGCCCACGGGACCGTCCCCTACCGGCTGGTGGCCCGCGGGGCCGACATCGGCTTCGTCACCCCGCACGACACCGACCAGGCCCGCGCGATCGTCGCCGAGATCCGCGCCGAACAGGAGAACGCCGGCCGGGCGGCCGAACCCGTGCACGTCTTCGGGGATCTGGTGGTCTTCCTGGACGACGATCCGGCCGAGGCGGCCGCCCGCCGGGACCGGCTCGACACGCTCGCGGGAGAGCCGTACACCAGTGACGCGCGGATCTTCACCGGAACTCCCGCCCAACTCGCCGACCTGCTCCTGGAGTTGCGTTCGGCCGGGCTGACCGGCTTCCGGCTGCGCCCCGCCGTCCTCGGCCACGACCTTCCGGCGATCACCCGGGGACTGGTCCCCGAACTCCGGCGCCGGGGTGCCTTCCGCAGCGCCTACGAGGCCGGCACCCTGCGCGGCCTGCTGGGCCTGGCCCGCCCCGCCAACCGCTACGCCGCCGTCTGAGCCTCTGAGCCGGAAGGACCGCAGATCATGAGCAAGCCACTGAAGCAGATCCATCTGGCCGCGCACTTCCCGGGCGTCAACAACACCACCGTGTGGAGCGACCCCGAGGCCGGCAGCCACATCGAGTTCGACTCCTTCGCGCACTTCGCGCGCACCGCCGAACGCGCCAGGTTCGACTTCCTGTTCCTCGCCGAGGGGCTCCGGCTCCGTGAACAGGGCGGCGAGATCTACGACCTGGACGTCGTGGGCCGCCCCGACACCTTCACCGTCCTGGCCGCGCTCGCCGCCGTCACCGAGCACCTCGGCCTGACCGGCACCATCAACTCCACCTTCAACGAGCCCTACGAGGTGGCCCGCCAGTTCGCCACCCTCGACCACCTCTCCGGCGGCCGCTCCGCCTGGAACGTCGTCACCTCCTGGGACGCCTTCACCGGCGAGAACTTCCGCCGCGGCGGCTTCCTGCCGCAGCAGGAGCGCTACTCCCGCGCCAAGGAGTTCCTGGCCACCGCGCACGAGCTCTTCGACTCCTGGCACGGCGACGAGCTCCTCGCCGACCAGGCGGCAGGAGAGTTCCTGCGGGACGCCAAGGCCGGCTCCTTCGTGCACACCGGCCACCACTTCGACATCCACGGCCGGTTCAACGTCCCGCGCTCCCCCCAGGGCCGCCCGGTGATCTTCCAGGCCGGCGACTCCGACGAGGGCCGCGAGTTCGCCGCCTCGGACGCCGACGCGATCTTCAGCCGGTACGCCACCCTGGAGGAGGGCCGGGCCTTCTACACCGACGTCAAGAACCGCCTCGCCAAGTACGGCCGCCGCCACGACCAGTTGCTCATCCTGCCCGCCGCCACCTTCGCGCTCGCCGACACCGACGCCGAGGCGCAGGAGCTGGCGCGCGAGGTACGCCGGCAGCAGGTCAGCGGGGCCACCGCACTCAAGCACCTGGAGTTCGTCTGGAACCGGGACCTGTCCTCCTACGACCCGGACGGCCCGCTTCCCGACATCGACCCGGCGGTCGGCGACCACCACATCTCCGAGGGGCGCGCCCAGGTCCGCATGTACCGGGACCCGCTGGCCACCGCCCGCGAGTGGCGCGAGCTGGCGGCCGCCCACCACTGGTCCATCCGCGACCTGGTCATCGAGACCGGCAACCGGCAGAACTTCGTCGGCTCACCCGAGACCATCGCCCGCACGATCGATGAATACGTACAGGCCGACGCCAGTGACGGCTTCATCCTGGTCCCGCACATCACCCCGACCGGTCTCGACGCCTTCGCCGACAAGGTCGTCCCGTTGCTCCAGGAACGAGGTGTGTTCCGCACCGAGTACGAGGGACCGACCCTGCGCCACCATCTCGGTCTGGCCCATCCGGACGACGTGGGAGGCGAGCGGCGGGCGGCGTCCTGAGTCGCCCGGCGCGGTGTGGGTCACGGAGGTCTCCCTCCCCCGAAGGAGACCTCCGTGACCGCTTCCCCGGCGCCGGACTGTCGGTCCGATCCTCGTCCGTGTGCGACCCGTACGTGCTCTCACCAGCACATCACGGCCGTTTCCCCCGAACCCCAGCCGGAGTACAGGCGCACACGGACGAAGTAGCGGCGGCCCTTGACGAGATGGGCCTTGATCGTGGCGTTGCGGTCGGTGCCGCCGTCGTCCTGGCCGGTGAGGTAGCGGGGCTCGCCGTCCCGCTCCTCGAAGACCACGACGAGGGCGTCGCTCTGGCCGAAGGTGCCCACGGTGTACTCGCGGGTCTCCGGCGGCTCGACGACGAAGTCGGCCTGCTCGCCCGGCCCGAGGGCGAGCGGCGCCGAACGGAAGGGCACCAGCGCCGGCGGCCGTGGCGGCCGGAGGGCCGGGTACCAGCGCAGGACGTACTCCTTGTCGGCGGGGGAGAGCACGCCGGGCGGTTCGATGCCCGTGCGGTACTGCTCCGGTTCCAGGATCAGCCCGGCCTCGAAGGGGTACTGCATGATCGACTGCGGGTCCCAGACGGAGCCGTTGACCTCGTCAGGGTCGAGCTTGCGCAGGATGTTGAAGAAGGTCCGCTCCCGGTTCCAGAAGTTCGGCGGGCCCGCCAGATCGGCGTAGACGGCCTCGTCGTCCCAGTGGATGCCGGCGAACGGGCTCTGGTGCTCGTGCAGCATGCCGAGCGCGTGTCCGATCTCGTGCAGGGCCGTCCCGCGCTCCCCGGGCGCGGTCAGGTCCCAGCCGAAGTTCATCGTGCGCTCGTTCAGCCCGACCTGGAGCGCGTCCTTGCCCACGGTCGACCAGGAGCCGTCCCCGACCTGGAAGCCGATCCGCAGCTCGGCCTCCGAGCGGTCGGTGACCTCGGCGAACGTCACGCCGATGCCGAGGTCCTGCCACTGGCGGAAGCACTCGCGCACGACGTCCTGCTGCTCCTTGGCACCGGCCCACGTCACCCGCCGGGTCACCCCGGTGCCCGGAACGGGGATGACGGACCCGTCGGCGTCGTCGTCGAAGAAGGAGTAGTGCAGCACGGTGTTGTTGACCCACATGCGGCTGCCGCCGATGAGCGCACTGAGCCGCTCGGCGGCCAGACCCGGCGCGAAGGCGCGGTCCGGCGCCTGAGCTAGGGCGCAGTAGCGTGCGGTCATGGCGACCAGCCTGCCGTCGCCGCACTGCGGGTGACTTGAGTCGGGGGCTACTCAAGTCACCCTGTATCAGGGATGAGTAGGCGTGCTCCATCTACCGTGACGACTTCCGCACGGGACGCCAAGACGCTGGAGTTGCCCTGGCCCTTCACCGGCCGGGGGGACGAACTGGAACTGGTCCGCAGGGCCCTGGCCGCCACCCGCCACGGCATCGCGGTGACCGGTCCGGCGGGCACGGGCAAGACCCGCCTCGCCACGGAGGCCGTGCGCGGCACCGACTGCGTCAAGGTGGCCGGGACGCCCGAGAGCCGGCAGATCCCCTTCGCCGCGTTCGCGCCCGTGCTGCCCGAGTCGGTGACCCTGCACCGCGCGCTCCACCTCCTGTCCGGCACCCGGCTGCTGCTGGTCGACGACGCCCATCTGCTCGACGACGCCTCCGCCGCTCTGGTCCACCAGCTGGCCGTGCACGGACGCACCCGGCTGCTGGTCGTCGCCACCGACGAGGTTCCGGTGCCCGGCGCGATCTCCCGTCTGTGGACCGGGGAGCTGCTGCCGCGTCTCGCCCTGGAACCGCTGCCCCGCGACGAGACGGCCCTGCTGCTGACGGCGGGCGCCGGGGAGGCGCTGGAACCGCTCACCGTCGGCCGGCTGCACCGCCTGTGCCGGGGCGATCTGCGGCTGCTGCGGGACCTGGTGGGCGCGGTGCGCGAGCTGCTCGTGCGCGTCCCGGGGACGGACACCTGGGCCTGGCGCGGCCCGGTGCCGGTCACCGCGACCGTCCGCGAACGCGCCGGGCGCGTCCTGGACCGGGTCGGCCCCGAGGAGCGCGAGACGCTGGAGCGGGTGGCCTTCGGCGAGCCCCTGCCGCTCGACGCCGACGCTCTCGACCTGTGCGTCCTCGAACGCCTGGAGGCCGACGGCCTGGTCCACGTCGACGACCGGGGCGCCGTCCGTCTCGCCCACCCGCTGCACGGGCCGGTGCTGCGCGCCGCGGCGGGCCGCCTGCGGGCCAAGCGGCTGGCCCGCACCCCGGACAGCTGCGCCACCGCCCTGGCGGCGGAGTCGGCCGCTCTGGCCCGGGGCATCGACGACGCCGACGTCCGGGCATGTCCGACGCCGGTGGGGGAGTGGCTGGTGGCGGAGGGCGCCACGGTCCCGGCCGGACACGCCGCGCTGCGCGCGCGGTTCGCACGCCTGCGGGGGGAACTGCGGGAGGCGGCGGCCTGGGCGAGGGAGGGACTGCGGGACGCTGCCGATGACCCGTCCTGCCGTACCGAACTCGCCCTGGCCGCCGCGCAGTCGGGCCAGGTCTCCGCCGCGCCGGACGCGGCCGCGAGTGTGTGGCGGGCGGCCGCCCGCGGCGACCTCGACGCGGCACTGGAGGCGGTCACCGACGATCCCTACGACGCCGTCCGCCTCGGCGCGCCCGAACGGGCCCTCGGCCGCCTCACCGGCGTGTTCGCCGCCCACGCCGACGCGCTCGCCCGGGGTGACGGCGCCGCCCTGGACCGGGTGGCCGAGCAACTGGAGGAGCGCGGCTTCCTGCTGTTCGCCGCCGAGGCCCGCGCCCAGGCCGTCCACACGCACCGCGACCCGCGTGCCGTGCGCGTCTCGCGCACCCGCGCCGTCGCCCTGGCCCGGCGCTGCCCGGGCGCCCGCACACCGGCGCTGTCCGGGCCCGCCCTCGGTGAACTCACCGCCCGGCAACGGCAGATCGTCACGCTCGCCGCCGCGGGGCTCAGCAACCGGCAGATCGCCCAGCAGCTCACCCTGTCCGTCCGGACCGTGGGCAACCACCTCTACGGCGCCTACGCCCGGCTCGGCGCCGGCGACCGCGACGCCCTGTCGTGGCTGGTGGAGCAGCCGGAAACCCGGTCGGCCTGAGCCGACCGCCCCAGGACCGGCGGTCTGACCCCCAGGTTTCGGGGGAGGGGTCAGGCCGCCGACCCGAGCCCCGACCCGGCCTCAGGCCGCCCCGAACGCCGAGAACGCCCAGCCGGTCGCCTGGTGGGTGGCGTCGCCCGGAAGCGCGGCCCGGGCGTCGCGCAGCGCCTCCGCCAGGGACAGCCCGGCACTGAGCCCCTTGTGCAGCGCGAGCATCAACGGCACCACCGCGGCGTCGTTGACCGGCGCGCTGCACGCCACCACCCCGGCCGTGCCCAGCGGCAGCAGCGCGGTGACCAGGCCGAGCAGCTCGTCGGCGCCCACCGAGGCGAACCGGGCGGTGTCGCAGCAGGACAGGATGATCCGGTACGGGCTGCGGTCCAGACGCTCGAAGTCGTGCACGATCAGCGGGCCGTCGGCCATCCGCAACGCCGAGAACAGCGGGCTGTCCGCGCGGAACGTGCCGTGCGCGGCGATGTGCGCCAGCTCGGAGCCGTCCAGCTCCTCCAACACCCGGGGCACCCGGGCCTCTTCGTACTCCAGCACCGTCGACCCCCCGTACCGGTCGGCCAGTTCGGGCACCTCCGCACCCTCCGTCGCCAGCCCCGGCCCGCGCACCAGCACCCGCCGGCCGCCGGGCGGCGGCACGGTGTCCCGGGACCGCAGCCAGCTGCTCGCCGACGGCGACACGCTGAACACCCGCTCCCGCAGCGACGGCAGCAGCGCCCAGGGCACCCGGTGCAGCCGCCCCGGCGGCACCACCACCACCGGTCCGGTGCCCAAGTGCTCCGCCGCCGGCCCGAACAGCAGCTCCTCCAGGCGCCGTCCGGCCGCCTCCACCACCGGGAGCCTGGCCTCGGCGCCCGGGTGGGCCAGCCGCCGCAGACCCGCCTGCACATGCTCGGCCTCGGTCTCCGCCTCGGCCAGCAGCCCGGCCTCGAACCGCCGCACCCTCCCCTGCCCGCACAGCAGCACCTGCACCCGCCCGTCGAGCACGGCCAGCTCCACCAGCCGTACGTCCTCGCCCAGACGTTCCAGCATCAGCGCCGGATCGAACCGGTGCCCGCCGCCGGGCGCCGCACCGCTGATGTGCAGCGTCCGGGAGCGGATCTCCCGCTCCAGGCGCCGCTGGTCACGCTCCAGCGCCGGGACGGGACGGCCGTCCATGCGGGCGGCCTCGGCGCGGGCCGCGATCTCCCGGAAGGCGGTCAGACCGCTGAGCAGGGCCGGGTCGGCGGGCGGCCGGGTCGGCGGCGCGGACAGCACGGTGGCCCGCCAGCGCTCGCTCCACGTCAGCAGCCGTCGCGGGCCGCCGGAATCGAGACTCGCCCGCTGGGCCAGCGCGGCGAGCTCCGCACCCTGCGCGGTGGCGCGGGCCCGCAGCTCCGACGCGCCGAGCGTCGTGCGGTGCGCGTCCAGCACGTCGAGGCCGTGCCGGCAGGCCTCCAGGACGCCCCGGCCGGAACCGGCCGCCCGGGCTCGCAGCGCCTGCGCCGCCCAGCCCGTCATCCGGGCCAGCGGCGGGCCGCCGTGCCTGCTGCGCGCGGCGACCTTCAGATGCAGTTCGGCGTCCGCCGTCCAGCCCAGGTCGAGCGCGATCCGGCCCGCCAGCAAGGACGCCTCCGGCGCGGCCGGCGCGCCGAACGCGGCCAGCCGCTCGGCCACCCCGGCGGCGTCCGCGACCAGCCGCCCCGAGGCACGCCCCGCCGCGACCCGCGCCTCGATCAGCACCAGCCGGGCATGCGCCTCCCACCAGGGACGCCGCTGCCCGGCGAACAGCCGTACGGCGAGGGCCGCGCGCGCGATCGCCGTGTGCGGATCGCCCCCGAGCCGGGCGGCCCGCGCGGCGGCCAGCAACAGCTCCGCCTTGCGCGTCGACTGCCCGCCGATGCCGTCGAGCACCCCGATCGCCGCGTCCGCCTCGGCCAGCGCCTCCGGGGCGAGGCCGGCGGCCATCAGCACCTCGCAGCGCCGGATGTTCAGCATGAACGTCGGCGTGCCGAGCTTGGCGTAGCGCTCCTCCGCCTCGTCCAGCAGCCGGAGCGCCGCCGGAATGTCGCCCGACCGGAACGCGGCCAGACCGCGGCTCTCCACCGCGTCCGCCTTGTCGTGCTCCTGGCCCGTGGTGTCCCACAGGGACTCGGCCGCGGTGAAGTCGGCGGCCGCGCGCTCCACCGCGCCGAGCGCGAGATGCACGGTGGCGCGCAGGGTCAGCGCGCGCGCCGTCCAGATGACGTCGTCCGCCTGCCGCAGCACGGGGATCGACCGGCGTACGTCCTCCAGCGCTTCCCGGTGCCGCCCCAGCACCCACGAGGCGTACGCCCGGCGGAACAGCACCCGGGCCCTGGTGTGCCCGCTGCTCACCTCGACACCCCGCTCCAGCGCCTTCAGGCCCTCCCGGGTACGGCCCGCGTGCACCAGCGCCACACCGAGCGCGGCCAGCACATCCGCCTCCCGGTCGGCGGACTCCGCGCGCGCCGCCAGTTCCCGGGCGCGTCGCAGATGGTGCAGCGCGATCCTGAGGTCGCCCCAGTCCCGCTGCCAGATGCCGATCACCTGGTGGGCGACGGAGGCATGCAGGGGCGGGGGATCCGAGCCGAGTACCTCTTCCGCCCTCGCCAGCGCCTCGTTGGGCGCGGCGAACACCAACGGCAGCAGTTCGAGAACCGAGTCGCTTCCCGCTGTCACCTCATGGATGGTAGTGGCCGCGGACACACCCGACACAGGCTTGCGCCGCATCGGCTGTATCAATCGACGGCTCCGCCGCTCTGACTGACGACCACCGCCTCAGTGGGAGGGACACGCCATGGCACCTCAGCGATTCCATGAGCAGTTCGATCAGATCCAGCGATCCATGCCCGACGTCCCCCTGGCCCTCGGCCCCGACGACGCCGCGGAGTTCATCTACGAGAAGGGTGTCGTCCTCGCCCGGGACGAGGACGCCGGGCTCGTCGAGGACAACGTGCGCACGCACTTCACGGCGGCCACCGGTCTGAGCGCCGACCAGATACGGCGGGCCGGTCCGGAGACCAACCGCTCCGGCATCACCCGCATCCAGGTGGGCGACCCCTCCCACGGCGACATGAACGCCGACCGGGCTGTCGCGCACGCCCTGCGCGCCCTGCGTGAACCCGAGGGACGCGCCGGACACCGGATGATCAGCCGCAACCACGTGGTGTCGATCGCGGTGAACTCCTGTCCCGGCGACGAGCCCGTGCCCGCCCCGCTCACCCAGGGCACCAACCCGGCACCCGCCGAGGGCGGCCACACCGCGGACAGCGCCGTTGGCGTCCTCGTCATCGACAACGGCCTCACGCACGACCACGCGGCCGTCCCCCTGCTCGCCCACGTCCGCGGCGACGTGCACGAAACCGAGACCGACGGCCGGGGCAACCTCCTCCAGTACATCGGCCACGGCACGTTCATCGCGGGACTGGTCGCCGCCGTCGCACCCAACACGGACGTCACCGTCCGCAGCACCCTCAACGACGCCGGCGCCATCCTGGAGTCCGAGTTCGGCGAGCGGCTCTTCGACGCCGTCGACCGGGACGGCTGGCCCGACGTCATCAGCCTCTCCGCCGGCACCTCCAACGGCCGCACCGACGGCCTCCTCGGCGTCGCCGCCTTTATGGAGGAACTCCGCCAGCAGCGCACCCTGCTGGTCGCCGCGGCCGGCAACAACGCCAGCGCCACCCCC
Organism: Streptomyces lincolnensis; assembly: GCF_001685355.1. Taxonomy (GTDB): domain Bacteria; phylum Actinomycetota; class Actinomycetes; order Streptomycetales; family Streptomycetaceae; genus Streptomyces; species Streptomyces lincolnensis. Next base: position 8,774,315 of record NZ_CP016438.1, read on the forward strand.
TTCTGGCCCGCCGCCTATGCGTCGCTGCCCGAGTACCAGGACGTCGTGCTGTCGGTCGGAGCGCTGCGCGGCGACGGCGAGTTCGGCGCCTGCTTCAGCAACCACGGCCCCTGGGTGAACGCCTACGCCCCCGGCGAGCGCCTCACCAGCGCCCTCACCGGCTTCGACGCACCCGTCCCGTACGAGTACCAGCACTCCACGTACGACGCCTGCCGCTACGGCTTCTCCTACGTCTGCACCTGCCAGGCGCCCCGCCACACCGGCGTGTTGAGCGAGAACGGCACGAGCGCCAAGCCCGACCAGGTGATGTTCGAGGGGTTCGCGCACTGGAGCGGCACCTCCTTCGCCACCCCGGTCGTCGCCGGCATGGTCGCCGCGCACATGACCGCGCACAAGGAGACCGACCCGCGTGCCGCCCGCAAGCAACTGCTCGAAGCGAACAGCGAGTTCGCGGAGGTGCGCGGGACCCATGTGCCGGCGCTGCGCCCGGCCACCTGGCGTCCGGTCCCGGTCGTCCAGCGCGCGGTACCGGTCGTGCAGCGCTCGGCCCGCGCATGAGGTCCGGAACCGCCCCTTCCACGGCGTACGATGACTTGCCGTACACGAGGGGTGGGGACGTGGACCGAGCAGATGTCGGCGGGCTCGTCCAGTCCGCCGTCGACGGTGACGCGGCGGCCTGGAAGGCGCTCGTGGAAGGACTGAGTCCTCTGGTGTGGTCCGTCGTGCGCGCGCACCGGCTCTCCGACGCCGACGCACACGAGGTGTACCAGACGGTGTGGTTCCGCTTCGCCCAGCATCTGGGCCGGATCCGCGAACCGCAGAAGGCGGGCTCCTGGCTGGCGAGCACCGCACGTCACGAGTGCCTGAAGGTGCTCAAGAGCTTGAGGCGACTGACGCCCACGGACGATCCGAAGGTCCTTGACCGGATCAGTGACGACCGTACGCCCGAGCAGTCGTTCCTCGACTCCGAGGAGGCCGCCGCGGAGTCGGAGCGGATCCGGCGCGTGTGGCAGGAGTTCGAGGAACTCGGCGATCGCTGCCGGCAGCTGCTCCGGGTGCTGATGGCGTCGCCGCCGCCCAGCTATCAGGAGGTGTCCGCCGCGCTCGGTATCGCGGTGGGCAGCATCGGGCCGCTGCGCCAGCGCTGTCTGCGCCGCCTGCGGGCCCGACTCGACGCACGGGGAGCGTTGTGAGCGACATGAACGACATGGACGGCACGAACGGCACGAACGGCACCAATGGTATGAACGGCACGGACGACGAGTTCGCGGCCGACCTGCTGGAGGAGGAACTGCGCCGGGCCGCGGGCATCCTGGACCCGGTCCCGCCGGCGCTGCGGCAACTCGCCGTGGAGGCCTACACGTTGCACGACCTCGACGCCCGGCTCGCCGAGCTGACCTTCGACTCGCTGGTCGACGCGATCCCGGTGCGGGGAGCGACGGACGTCTCCCGCATGCTGACCTTCCACACCGGGGACGTCACGGTCGACGTGGAGGTGACGTCGCAGGGGCTGATCGGGCAGGTGCTGCCCCCGCAGCCGGCGGGCATCGAGATGCTCGGCGGACCGCAGCCGGGCACGACGCTGGTGACCGACGCCATGGGGCGTTTCACCTCCGACGTGACACCCGCCGGCCCCTTCGCGCTGCGGCTGCGGACCGGCCAGGAGGTGGTGGTCACCGAGTGGCTGCGCGCCTGACCTCGGGGCGGCCGGCCCTCACCAGGTGACGGGCAGGGTCTGCGGCCCGCGGATCATCGTCTTCCGGCGCCAGAGCACCTGGTCGGCGGGGACCGCGAGCCGCAGCCCCGGCAACCGGTCCAGCAGGGTGCCGACGAGCAGTTCGGTCTGCATCCGGGCGAGGACGGCACCGGTGCAGTGGTGCGGGCCGTTGCCGAACGCCAGGTGCGGGTTGGGATCGCGGTCCACGTCGATGCGTTCCGGGTCCGGGAACACCGCCGGGTCCCGGTTGGCGGCCAGGTAGGAGACGTACACCGCGTCCCCCGCGGCGATCCGGTGCCCGTGCAGTTCGACGTCCTCCAGAGCGATCCGGGCGAGACCCACCGAGGTGCGGTGCGGGATGTGGCGCAGGAGCTCGTCGACGGCGGCGGCCCGCGCCCCGGGCTCCTCCCGCATCCGGGCCATCAGCTCGGGGCGGGTCAGCACCAGGTACAGCAGCTGGCCGCAGTTGTGGGTGACGGCCTCACCGCCGATCTGGAGCGGACCGGCGAGACCGACCGCCTCGTCCGCACCGATGTCACCGCGGGCCACGGCCGCGCCGAGCAGGGAGTACACGTCGTCGCCGGTGCTGTGCGCGCGGGCCCGGACGGTGTCAGTGATCCACCCGTACAGACCGCACTTCGCCCGCTCGGCCGCCTCGGCGCCGCCGGACGTGGAGATGATCGTCCGCGTCCAGGCGTGCACCCGCTCCCGGTCGGCGGCGGGTACCCCCATGACCTCGCTGACGAGCGCGACGGGAAAGGGTTCGAGGACCCGCTCCACGAGATCGGCCGGGGGCCCGGCCCGCACCATCCCGTCGACCAGCCCGTCGAGCATCTCCTGCGCCCGGGGCCGCAGCCGCTTCGCCGCCCCCACGGTGAACGCTCCCGCGACCGCCCTGCGCAGCCGGTTGTGGTCCGGCTGGTCGGCGAACGCGAGCGAACCGGGCCTCGGCTTGAAGTGCGGGGCCAGCCGGGTGACCTGGCGGCCGGTGACCTCCGCCCGGCTGAACCGCGGATCGTTGGTGATCGTCTTCACGTCGTCGTAGCGGGTGGCCAGCCACGCCCAGCCCTCGCCGTGCGGCAGCTGGATGCGGGTCAGCGGCCCCTCCCGCATGAACTCGGCGAGCAGGGGGTCGAACTCCGTCCCCTTCAGATCGAGCGCGGGCCAGTGCCGCACGGGCGGCGGCGCCTGCGGGGTCAGCGTGGTGGTCTCCTCGGTCATGCCCCCACCCTCACCGCGGCCCGGACGCCTGTCGCGCGGAAGTGCTCCAGCCGGAGGTCAGCCCACCGCGTCCACGAGCGCGGCCAGCGCCCGCGCGAGCCGGCCGAGCCCCGGCCCGGCCGGCCCGCCCGGCTCCGCCATGTAGGTGTCCCGGCGGATCTCCACCATCAGCGCGCTCACCCGGGGATCACGGCCGTAGAACTCCAGGGGTACGTACGTCCCGCTGAACGGGCTGTCGACACCGGCCTCCCCGAACGCCTCCCGGGCCGCGGCGAGCAGCCGGGGCGGGGTGTGGAACGCGTCGGTGCCGAGGCAGACCGGGGGCCGGGGCCCGTCACCGTGCAGTTCGTACGGCAGCGCCCGGGTCGGATACGAGTGCACGTCGATGATCACGGCACGCCCCGTGGCCGCCAGCCGCTCCGCCACGGCCTCCGTCATGGCCTGTGCGTACGGCCGGAAGTACCGCTCGATCAGCGGCCCCGCCTCGAAGCCGGCCGGCCGCAGCGCCTCCCGGTGCGTGGTCCGCGTGTACACGGCCCCCATCCCGACGGCGAGCATCTCCTCCCGCTCGTCCGGAAACCGCTCCGGATCCACGACCAGCCGCGACAGCCGGTTCACGAACCGCCAGGGTGCCGTCCCGGCCGACGTGGCCGCGCCCCCGGCGATCTCCGCGGTGTGCGCGTCCACGATGTGATCGAGCTCCCACTCCAGCGCCCCGTCGTCCAGCACGATCCCCGCCCGCACCTCGGGCGGCACCTCCCGCGAGGAGTGCGGCACATGCAGGATCACGGGGGAGTCGTCGGCGCCGGGCAGGAGGTCGAAGGACGGTGCGGCGGAGGTCATGCGCGGCTGCTCCCGGGGCGTTGTCAGTGGCGTCATGCATGATCGCAGCATGTCTCTCAGCAACCAGCAGGTGTCCGCGTATCCCTTCCTCAAGGCGCTCTACCGGGACGCCTACTACCCCGACCATGTGGTGGACCGGGGCAGGGACGTCCTGCTGCGGCTGTGCGCGCGCATCGAGACCGACCGGCCCGCCGACCTGGCGGCGCTGTACGCGCTGACCCACACGGCCACCGAGGAGTTCAACGATCTCCAGACCGCCTTCGAGGAGGCCGACAGCGAGATCGAGACCGTGGCGCGTGAGGCGATCGCCGAGGACTTCTGGTTCGTGGCACGGGCCTACGGCTTCGCGGACGTCGACCACGAGGAGCTGATAGCCACGCGGGACTGGTGAGGCGCCGCGCACGGCTCCGCCCCGGTCGGTTGGTCGCCGGCCGGGGCGGAGTCAGGGATGGTGCGGTGCCTCAGGGGCCCGTGGGTCGGGTCAGAGGGAGGCGAGGGCCTCGTTCCACGTCGTCGACGGGCGCATGATCGCGGCGGCCTTGGCCGGGTCGGGCTGGTAGTAGCCGCCGATCTCGGCGTGGCTGCCCTGGACGGCGTTCAGCTCGTCGACGATCTTCTGCTCGTTGGTGGCGAGCGTCTCGGCGAGCGGGGCGAAGGCCTTGGCCAGGTCGGCGTCCTCGGTCTGCTGGGCCAGCTCCTGCGCCCAGTAGAAGGAGAGGTAGAAGTGGCTGCCGCGGTTGTCGATGCCGCCGACGCGACGGGTCGGGGACTTGTCCTCGTTGAGGAAGGTCGCCGTGGCGCGGTCGAGGGTGTCGGCGAGGACCTTGGCCCGGGTGTTGCCGGTGGCCGTGGCGAACTGCTCCAGGGACGGGACCAGCGCGAAGAACTCACCGAGGGAGTCCCAGCGCAGGTAGTTCTCCTTGACCAGCTGCTGGACGTGCTTGGGCGCGGAACCGCCGGCGCCCGTCTCGAACAGGCCGCCGCCCGCCATCAGCGGGACGACCGACAGCATCTTGGCGCTGGTGCCCAGCTCCAGGATCGGGAACAGGTCGGTCAGGTAGTCACGCAGGACGTTGCCGGTCACCGAGATGGTGTTCTCGCCGCGGCGGATGCGCTCCACCGACAGCTTGGTGGCCTCGACGGGGGCGAGGACACGGATGTCCAGGCCCTCGGTGTCGTGCTCCGCCAGGTACTCGTCGACCTTGGCGATCAGGTTGGCGTCGTGCGCGCGGGTCTCGTCCAGCCAGAACACCGCCGGGTCGCCGGTGGCGCGGGCGCGGGTGACGGCCAGCTTCACCCAGTCCCGGATCGGGGCGTCCTTGGTCTGGCAGGCGCGGAAGATGTCACCGGCGGAGACCGGCTGCTCGATGACGGCGTCGCCGTTCTGGTCGACCAGGCGGACCGTGCCCGTGACCGGGACCTCGAAGGTCTTGTCGTGGCTGCCGTACTCCTCGGCCTTCTGCGCCATGAGGCCGACGTTCGGGACGGAACCCATGGTCGACGGGTCGTAGGCGCCGTTGGCACGGCAGTCGTCGATCACGGCCTGGTAGACACCGGCGTAGGAGGAGTCCGGCAGCACCGCGAGGGTGTCGGCCTCCTGGCCGTCCGGGCCCCACATGTGGCCGGAGGTGCGGATCATGGCCGGCATCGAGGCGTCGACGATCACGTCGGACGGCACGTGCAGGTTGGTGATGCCCTTGTCGGAGTCGACCATGGCCAGCTCCGGGCCCTCGGCGAGCTCGGCGTCGAAGGACGCCTTGATCTCGGCACCCTCCGGCAGGCCCTCAAGGCCCTTGTAGATCCCGCCCAGGCCGTCGTTCGGGGACAGGCCGGCCGCGGCCAGCGCCTCGCCGTACTTCGCGAAGGTCTTCGGGAAGAAGGCGCGCACCACGTGACCGAAGACGATCGGGTCGGAGACCTTCATCATCGTGGCCTTGAGGTGCACGGAGAACAGCACACCCTCGGCCTTGGCCCGGGCGATCTGCGCGGTCAGGAACTCGCGCAGCGGCGCGACGTGCATGACGGAGGCGTCGACGACCTCGCCCGCGCGGACCGGTACCGACTCGCGCAGGACGGTGGTGGAGCCGTCGTCGCCGACCAGCTCGATCCTCAGCGAGCCCGCCTCGGAGATCACGACGGACTTCTCGGTGGAGCGGAAGTCGTCCACGCCCATGGTCGCCACGTTGGTCTTGGACTCGGAGGTCCAGGCGCCCATGCGGTGCGGGTGGTTCTTGGCGTAGTTCTTGACCGAGGCGGGGGCGCGCCGGTCGGAGTTGCCCTCACGCAGGACCGGGTTGACCGCGGAGCCCTTGATCTTGTCGTAGCGGGACTGGATCTCCCGCTCCTCGTCGGTCTTCGGGTCGTCCGGGTAGTCGGGCAGCGCGTAGCCCTGCGCCTGAAGCTCGGCGACGGCGGCCTTGAGCTGCGGGATGGACGCCGAGATGTTCGGCAGCTTGATGATGTTGGCCTCGGGCGTCTTGGCCAGCTCGCCCAGCTCCGCCAGCGCGTCCGGGATCCGCTGGTCCTCGGTGAGGTACTCCGGGAACACGGCGATGATGCGCCCGGCCAGCGAGATGTCCCGCGTCTGCACGGCGACACCCGCCTGCGAGGCGTACGCCTGGACCACCGGCAGGAAGGAATACGTCGCCAGGGCCGGGGCCTCGTCAGTGTGCGTATAGATGATGGTCGAGTCAGTCACCGGGTGCTCCGCTCCACGTCTGCAACATTGCTCGACATCAAGATATCTCGTGACCGTCCCGGGCTCGACAGGGGTCCGCGTCCGGTTCAGGACACACCGTGTCCGGTTCGGGACCTGTCGGGCCCGGTGCAGAGCACGCCGGACCCGATTCGGGACGGGTCGGGGACCCCCGGGATCAGTCGATCCGGGCGGCGGGCACCTCGCCCGGCTCGATCAGGGGCTCCGCGCCGCGCTGCTGCGGGATCGACACCGAGCCCTGCTGGAGGGCCACCGTGCGGGCGGGGGCCGGGATCCGGATGCCCTCGGCGCGGTAGCGCTTGTGCAGGCGCTTGATGAACTCGTGCTTGATCCGGTACTGGTCGCTGAACTCGCCGACGCCCAGGATCACCGTGAAGCCGATGCGCGAGTCGCCGAAGGTGTGGAAGCGGATGATCGGCTCGTGGTTCGGCAGGGCGCCCTCGACCTCGGTCATCACCTCGCCGATGATCTCGTTCGTCACCCGCTCGACGTGGTCCAGGTCGCTGTCGTAGGCCACTCCGGCCTGGAGCAGGATCGTCAGCTCCTGCTCGGGACGCATGAAGTTGGTCATGTTCGTCCTGGCGAGCTCCCCGTTGGGGATCACGACCAGGTTGTTGGACAGGTTGCGGACCGTCGTCTGGCGCCAGTTGATGTCCTCGACATAGCCCTCCTCACCGCTGCTCAGCTGGATGTAGTCGCCCGGCTGGACGGTCTTGGAAGCGAGGATGTGGATGCCCGCGAAGAGGTTGGCCAGGGTGTCCTGGAGGGCCAGCGCGACCGCGAGGCCGCCGACACCGAGGGCGGTGAGCATCGGCGCTATGGAGATGCCCAGGGTCTGGAGCACCACCAGGAAGCCGATGGCCAGGACCAGCACCCGGGTGATGTTGACGAAGATCGTGGCCGATCCGGCGACACCCGAGCGGGACGCGGTGACCGTCCGCACCAGTCCGGCCACCAGCCGGGCCGCCGCCACCGTGACGACGAAGATCAGCAGCACGGTCAGGACCTGGTTGACGGTGCGCTGGACCGCCGAGGTCAGCGGCAGCGCCGCGGCCGCCACGGCCACACCGCCCGCGATCGCCGCCGAGGGCACCACGGTTCTGAGCGCGGCCACGATGACGTCGTCGCCGTTCCACGAGGTGCGGCCGGCGTGCTTGCCCAGCCACTTGAGGAGCATGCGCAGCAGGAACGCCGCCACCAGCCCCGCGACCACCGCGATTCCGCCGACGACCAGGTCGTCCATGGTGAGATCCCGTTCAATTGCCGCCACGTTGCCACCTGTTCGAATTGCTGGATGTGCGATCGCGCGAGCCGTGAAGGTTTCGTGGCCGCGCGAGCGCTCATCCTGCCGTATCCGGTACAGGAGTTCGTACCGCGCCCGGCGCCGGATCGCCGGGTTTCAGACGATGCCCTCGGCCAGTTCGGCCTGTTCCCGGTCGGAGTAGGCGGCCGCGGTGGGCGTCCCGTACGAACGGCGGGCGACGAACCACCACACGGTCGCCAGGACCAGCACGACGGCGAGGGCGACGGACGCGTAGTTCATGGTGTCCACGGTCACCGGCGAGGACTGCGGCAGACAGAACAGAACCGTCACACAGGCCACCCACGTCACAGCCGTCCATCCGATCGGCTTGCTCCACCGCCCCAGGCTCCAGGGACCTGGCTGGAAACGGTCGCCCGCGCGCAGCCGCAGCAGGATGGGAATGGCGTACGCCGGTGTGATGCCGATGACATTGATGGCCGTCACCGCGCCGTACGCCGTGGGCGAGTACAGCGAGGGCACCGCGAGGAGGCAGGCCACCGCGACCGACAGCCAGACGGCGGGCACCGGGGTCCGGGTCCGGTCGCTGACCTTGCGCCACAGCGCGGAGCCCGGCAGGGCCTTGTCCCGGCTGAACGCGAACACCATCCGGCTGGCCGCCGCGACCTCGGCGTTGCCGCAGAACAGCTGGGCCACGATCACGACGAGCAGCAGCGCGCTCGCACCGTCCGTGCCCAGCCCGTCGAGCAGGATCTGCGCGGGCGGCACCCCGGTCTCGCTGGCCCGCGTGGCGTCGTAGTCCTGGATGGCGAAGGTGAGTCCGGCCAGCAGCACGAAGCCGGCGATCCACGACACCCAGATGGAGCGCACGATGCCCTGCGCGGCCGCCACCGAGGCGTTGGAGGTCTCCTCGGACAGATGGGCCGAGGCGTCGTAGCCGGAGAACGTGTACTGCGCGAGCAGCAGGCCGATCGCGGCGACGTAGATGGGATTCGACCAGCCGGTGTCGTTGACGAACTCGGTGAACACGAAGGACGGGGACTGGTGGTGGTCGGGGACGATCGCCAGCGTGCCCACGATGAGGGCGACGCCCGCCAGGTGCCACCACACGGAGATCGAGTTGAGCACGGAGACCAGCCGCACACCGAACAGGTTCAGTACGGCGTGCAGCAGCAGGATCACCATGAAGATCAGCATCGTCTTCTCCGGCGTCGGCTCGAAGCCCCACTGGAGGTTCAGGAAGGCGCCGGTGAACAGGGCGGCGCCGTAGTCGATACCGGCGATCGCGCCGAGCAGACCGAGCAGGTTCAGCCAGCCCGTGTACCAGCCCCAGCGGCGGCCGCCGAGCCGGTCGGCCATGTAGTACAGGGCGCCGGACGTCGGATACGCGCTGGTGACCTCCGCCAGCGCGAGTCCCACGCACAGCACGAACAGACCGACGCCCGCCCAGCCCCACAGCATCACGGCGGGTCCGCCGGCGCCCATGCCGAAGCCGTACAGGGTCATGCAGCCGGACAGGATGGAGATCACCGAGAAGCTGATCGCGAAGTTCCCGAACCCGCCCATGCGGCGGGCCAGCACCGGCCGGTAGCCGAGTTCGCGCAGGCGTCGTTCCTCGTCGTGGTGCGGTGCTCCCGGAGTTGTCGGTGGTATCGGTGTTTTCGACGAGTCGGGGGTGGGTGACATGCGGCGACCTCCAACGGGGGGAGTACGGGGGTGGGTGTCAGGAGTCCGGGTCGTGGGCCGCCGACCGGCTGCGCGCACGGGCCTGGAGGAAGACCTCCACGGCCTGGGACCGGTCGCCCGGGTCCGCGGTGCGGTGGGCCCAGGGCAGGGGCGTGTAGTAGGGGCCGAGCGCGTCGAACACCCGGGCCGCGTCCTCGAACCGGAGCGCTCCCCACAGGGCGTGGGCCAGGTGGTTGAGGTCGAGCGGGGTGCGTTCGACGGGCGTGGAACGCTCGAACCAGTTCACACACGCCTGCTCGGCCTCGCGGACGGCGTCCTCGGCGACCCAGTGCAGATCGAGGGCGGCCAGCTGCCCGCCGCCGCGCCGGTAGCGCTCGACCCGGACGTAGAGCGGCAGGACGTGCAGCGCGGAGCCCGGCGGGGCGGTGTCGGCGACCCAGTGCGCGAAGCCGGACGCCTCGGCGAGCCGCTCGCTGCCCGCCTGCGCGTACAGGAACTGGAGCACCCGGTGGTGGGCCTCGCGGTTGTGCGGATCGCGCTTGTCGGCCTCGGCGAGCAGACCCCACGGGCCGGCCGGCAGCATCGGCTCGGGCGGCGGGACCCGGTGCTCCTCCCACAGCTGTCTGCGGTCCAGCTGGGCGAGCGCAAGCAGACACACCCAGGGCACCGGGTCGTGGGGTGCGGCCCGGGTGGCGGCGTCACTGACGTCCCAGGCCTCGATCCACAGTTCATGCGTACGGCGGTGTTCCTCGCGCCGTGCCCGCAGTGCCCGCTCCACGGCCACCCGGGCCTGCATCACCGCGGCCGGGACGCTGTGCGGATCCTCGGCGAGCCAGGCCCGCACCACGTCGGTGCCCGCCGCCGCCGCGGCCAGGACCTGGGTGCGCTGCGTCCACTGCCACCAGGTCGCGGTGTCCTCCAGCAGGGTGCGCATCGACATCCAGCGCCCGGTGCGCACCTCCTGGAGCGCGGCGCGCAATTCGGTGTCGGGACCCGCGGGGTCGTAGGCGGGTCGTGCTCCGTCTCTGGCCATCAGCCGCCCGCCCCGGACTCAGGGTCGGGCAGGACAGCGGGATGGAGTAACAACACCCCTCCTTTGGGTGGGAGTTGAGGAGATCACGTGGACGGCGGTCACTATAGGGGTGCGCCATGTGTGGCACCCACCGTTCCCCCATCCTTGCGAACTCTTTTGCACCCACGTCCAGTTGACTGGCCACCAACCAGTGAACGGGGCCAGGTCGTCGCAGGTGAGGGGCCCTTGACGCGACGCGAGCGACGACGGCAGGCTGTCGGACCGGCGATCACTCAGGGAGGGCGTGATGACGGGTCCGGTGCTCGCCGTCGACCAGGGCACGTCCGGCACCAAGGCCCTGGTGATCTGTCCCGAACGCGGCGTCATCGGCAGCGGGTTCGCCGCCGTACGGCCCCGCCATCTGCCCGGCGGCCTGGTGGAGGCCGACCCCCGCGAGCTGTACGACTCGGTGGGCGACGCCGGGAGCCGGGCGCTTGCCGAGGCGGGGGAACCCGTCGTCGCGCTGGGCCTCGCCAACCAGGGCGAGACCGTACTGGCCTGGGATCCCGCCTCCGGCCGCCCGCTCACCGACGCCCTCGTCTGGCAGGACCGCCGCGCCGAGACCGTGTGCGCCGAACTCGCCGACCACGCCGACGAGTTGCGCCACCTCACCGGCCTGCCGCTCGACCCGTACTTCGCCGCGCCCAAAATGGCCTGGATACGACGTCACCTGACCGGCGAGGGCGTGGTCACCACCAGTGATTCCTGGCTGGTCCACCGCCTCACCGGCGCCTACGTCACGGACGTGGCGACCGCCGGCCGCACCCAGCTCCTCGACCTGGACGAGGCGGCCTGGTCGCCCCGCGCACGGGAGCTGTACGGGCTGTCCGCCGAGCGCCTGCCGGAGGTCGTAGACAACGCCGGGTTCGTCGGGACGACCACCGCCTTCGGACCCGAGATCCCGCTCACCGGGCTCGCCGTCGACCAGCAGGCCGCCCTGCTCGCCCAGCGGATCACCACGCCCGGCGGCGCCAAGTGCACCTACGGAACAGGGGCGTTCCTCCTCGCCCACACCGGCGGCACACCCCGTCGCGGCACCTCCGGGCTGGTCAGCTGTGTCGCCTGGCGGCTCGCCGGCCGCACCGCCTACTGCCTCGACGGCCAGGTCTACACGGCCGCCTCCGCCGTCCGCTGGCTCACCGACCTCGGCGTCATCCGGGGCGCCGCGGACCTCGACACGGTGGGCGGCGCCGTACCGGACAGCGGCGGGGTCGTGTTCGTGCCGGCCCTCGCCGGGCTCGCCGCCCCCTGGTGGCGCGGCGACCTGCGCGGCTCGCTCACCGGGCTCGGCCTCGACACGGGTCCCGGCCATGTGGTGCGCGCCCTGTGCGAAGGACTCGCGGCCCAGGTCGTGGAGCTCACCGAGGCCGCCGCGACCGACCTCGGCGCACCCCTGGAGGTGCTGCGCGTCGACGGCGGCCTGACCCGCTCGGCGCTGCTCATGCAGACCCAGGCCGACCTGCTGCAACGCCCCGTCGAGGTGTCCGCCCTGCCCGACGCCACCGCCCTCGGCGTGGGCGCCCTGGCCCGCCTCGGCGCCGAACCCGGCCTGGAGGTGGCCGAGGCGCTGCCGGACTGGAAGCCCGCCGCCGTGTACGAGCCGCGCGTTTCGGCCGACGCGGCCGCCGCGCGCCTGGCCCGCTTCCGCGCCGCCGTGACGGCCCTGCTCGACGGGCCGCCCGGATGACGGTCACCGCGCACGGCCCCCTGCCCGCCACGCCGTACGACGTGACGGTCGTCGGCGCCGGAGTCGTCGGCTCGGCCGTCGCCCGCGAACTCGCCCGCCACCCCGAACTCCGCGTGGCCCTCGTGGAGGCGCAGGACGACGTCGGACAGGGCACCTCGAAGGCCAACACCGCGATCCTGCACACCGGTTTCGACGCGGTCCCCGGCTCCCTGGAGGCGCGGCTGGTCCGCGAGGGCGCCCGGCTGCTGGCCGCGTACGCCGCCGAGTCCGGCATCCCCGTCGAGCCCGTCGGCGCCCTGCTCGTGGCCTGGGACGAGGAGCAACACGCAGCCCTCCCCGGCCTGTTGGAGAAGGCCGAGCGCAACCACTACCGGGACGCCCGGCTGGTGGGCCCCGCCGAGCTGTACGCGCGCGAACCGGACCTCGGTCCTGGCGCTCTCGGAGCCCTGCACGTGCCCGGCGAGAGCATCATCTGCCCCTGGACGACGACCCTGGCGTACGCCACCCAGGCGGTGCGGGCCGGCGCCGACCTGCACCTCAACTGCCGGGTAGAGCGGGCGAGTCGGCAGGACGGGGCCCATGTGCTGCGCACCACCCGGGGCACCCTGCGTACCCGCCTGCTGGTCAACGCGGCCGGACTGCACGCCGACACCCTCGACCGCGCCCTCGGCCACGACGACTTCACCGTCACCCCCCGCCGAGGACAGCTCCTCGTCTTCGACAAGCTCGCCCGCTCCCTGGTCCGCCACATCCTGCTCCCCGTCCCCACGGCCCTCGGCAAGGGCGTCCTGGTCGCCCCGACCGTGTACGGCACCGTCCTGCTCGGCCCCACCGCCGAGGACCTGGACGACAAGCGGGACACCGGTTCCACCGCCGAAGGGCTCGCCCTGCTGCGGGAGAAGGGCGGCCGTGTCCTGCCCGCCCTGCTCGACGAGGAGGTCACCGCCGTCTACGCGGGCCTGCGCGCCGCCACCGAGCAGGACGACTACCGCATCACCGCCCACCCCGAGGAGGGGTACGTCACGGTGGGCGGCATCCGCTCCACCGGACTGACGGCCTCACTCGCCATCGCCTCGTACGTCACCGACCTGCTCCCCGGTCTCGGACCCACCCGGGAACTGGAACCGGTCCGCATGCCCAATCTCGGCGAGGCCTTTCCCCGCCCCTACCAACGGCCCGAACTCATCGCCGCCGACCCGGAGTACGGCACCCTCGTCTGCCACTGCGAGCGCGTCTCCCGCGGCGAGATCCGCGACGCCCTCGCCGCCACGATCCCCCCGGCCGGCCTCGACGGCCTGCGCCGCCGCACCCGGGCCCGGGCGGGCCGCTGCCAGGGGTTCTACTGCGGGGCGGCGGTGCGGGCGCTGTTCGAGGAGACCCGCCGGGCGAGCGCGGTGGGGGAGCCGTTCGAGGAGGCCCGGCCATGACGGACGTACGCGAGGTCGATGTCCTCGTCGTCGGCGCCGGGCCCGCCGGGCTCGCGGCCGCCGCCCGTCTCGCCGCCGCGGGCGTGGGCCGCGTCGAGGTGCTGGACCGGGAGAGGCAGGCCGGGGGAGTGCCACGGCACTGCGCGCACGGCGGCTTCGGCACCTGGTCGCGCCCGCTGACCGGTCCCGCGTACGCCCGCCGCCTCGTCGCCGCCGCCGAACGAGCCGGGGCCGTCGTCCGCACGGGCGTGACCGCCCTCGACTGGGCGGGACCCCTGGCCCTGCACACCGTCGGCCCGCACGGTCCCGAAACGATCGCCGCCCGGGCCGTCGTCCTGGCCACCGGCGCCCGCGAACGGCCACGCACCGCACGGCTGGTGCCCGGCACCCGGCCCGCCGGGGTGTACACCACGGGGGAACTCCAGCAGGCGGTGCACCTGTACGGACAGCGCGTCGGCGCGCGGGCGGTGGTCGTCGGCGCGGAGGACGTCTCCTATGCCGCCGCCGACACCGTACGGGCCGCCGGGGCCAGGGTCGTCGCGATGGTCACGGACCTGCCCCGGGCCCAGACCGCACCCGCCCGCGCCCTCGACTCCCGCCTGCGACACGGCGCTGTGCTGCTGACCGGCACCACCGTGGCCGACCTCCTGGGCCACGGGCGGCTGTCCGGTGTGCGCGTGCGGCACCGCGACGGCAGGACGGCCGTACTGCCGTGCGACACCGTCGTGTTCACCGGCGACTTCGTGCCCGACCACGAACTGGCCCGGCGCGGTGGGCTGACCCTCGACGCCGGAACCCGTGGTCCGGCCGTCGACGGCTCGCTGCACACCTCGCGGCCGGGCGTGTACGCCGTCGGCAGTGTCCTGCACGCCGTGGAGAGTGCGGCCACGGCGGCCCGGGAGGGCGCCCACGTGGCGCGTACCGTCCTGGACACGCTCGCCGGAGCCGAGCGGCCCGCCGGCGTGCCCCTGGTCGTCGACCCGCCCCTGCGCTGGATCGCCCCGAACCGTGTCACCCCGGCCGACGGCCTGCCGTACGTCCTGCGCACCACGGCCTTCCTGTCCCGTGCCGTCGCGGAGGTCACCCAGGACGGCCGGCCCCTGCACCGCGAACGGCTCGGGGCGGCGGTCCCCAACCGCACACTCGGGCTGACGGCACGCTGGACCTCCCGCGTCGACCCCGGGGGCGGGCCGGTGCGGGTGGGGCTCACAGGTCGGTGAAGGACCCGTGCCGTCCCGCGCCCGAGGCGAACCGCGCGGCGCCCTCCAGACTCTCCGTCAACACGTCCATGCCGTGCCGGAGTTCGCTCCGCATCGCGGGTGTCTCCTCCAGGCCCTCCTGGTCCAGTACGGAGGCCCGGTCGCCGCGCAGACAGGACTGCGGGAAGCGGGCGATCTCCGCGGCGAGCCGCTCCGCCTCGGCGCGGGCGGTACCGGGGGCCACGACCCGGTTGGCGAGGCCCATCCCGTAGGCCTCCGGGGCCGGTACCGGCCGTCCCGTGAGGATCATGTCCAGCGCGCGGCTCGTACCGATCAGCCGGGGCAGTCGTACCGTACCGCCGTCGATCAGGGGGACGCCCCAGCGGCGGCAGAACACCCCGAAGACCGCGTCCTCCTCGGCGACCCGCAGATCGCACCAGAGCGCCAGCTCCAGGCCGCCGGCCACGGCGTGGCCCGCGACCGCGGCGATCACCGGCTTGGACAGCCGCAGCCGGGTCGGCCCCATCGGACCGTCGCCGTCCTCCGCGACCCGGTTGCCGCGCTCGGTGCCGAGTGCCTTGAGGTCCGCGCCCGCGCAGAACGTGCCGCCCTCGCCCCACAGCACCGCCACCCGGGCCTCCTCGTCGGCCTCGAACCGGCGGAAGGCGGCGGTGAGTTCGGCGGCGGTCGGGCCGTCCACCGCGTTGCGGACGGCGGGGCGGGAGAGGACGACCGTGGTGACGTGCCCCTCGCGTTCGGTGCGGACCGGCATGGCGGAGCCCCTTTCGGCGCGTCGGGGCAGCCAGGTTACTCGCCGGTCGGGACCGGGTTCAGATCACTTTCATGCGTACCAGCGCGCCCAGGGTCAACGCCCCCGGCAGCAGCGGCAGCCAGACGGTGATGATCCGGAAGGCCAGCACCACGGCCGTCGCCACGGCCGCAGGGCCGCCCGCCGCCACCAGCGCCACGACGAGCGCCGCCTCGACGGACCCGATGCCGCCCGGAGTGGGGATCAGCGCGACCGCCACCGTCGCCGCCAGATACGCGACCGCCATGTGCATCGGCGGCACCGGCAGGCCCAACGACTGCCCCACGGCGACCAGTACGGACGCCTGGAGCGCGGGGAAGGCGAGCGAGCCGCCCCACAGGGCGAACGCACGGGCCGGGCGGGTGTGCACCTCGCGCGCCTCGCCGAGCGCGGTGCGCAGGAAGGAGCACGCGCCCGTCCGTAGCCGCCGCACCGACACCAGCACGATCGCCGCCACGGCCAGCGCCGCGCCGATGGCGAGCAGGAGCGGGCCCGCGGCCTGCTCGGGGAGCAGGACGGAGAGCCGCAGCGCGTCCGGGAAGGCGACGAGCAGCACGGCCAGCAGACCCACCCTGCCCACCGTCTCGGCCAGCAGATACAGCGCGAGCGCGGCGGAGGAGCGGGCCAGCGGCAGCCCGCACACCGTCATGAAGCGCAGATTGACCGCGCCCGCGCCGAGGCCGGTCGGCAGCAGGTGGTTGGCCGCGCCGGCGGCGAACTGCGTGGCCAGCAGACGGCGTTTGGGCAGCGCCTCGACCACGGCGCCCTGCCGTGTGAAGGAGGCGGCCACCCAGGTCAGACAGGTGGCGCCGACGGCGGCGAGCAGCCAGGGCCACTCCGCCGTACGCAGATGACGGAAGCCCTCGGCGAGCACGGAGCGGTGCTGCACGGCCACGACGGAGACCAGCAGGAGCGGAAGCAGACACAGGATCTGCCGTAGGCGACGGGCCGGGACGCGTCGGGGGAGTCGTCCCGGGGAGACATGGGTGCTTTCGGGGAGTTGTACCGCAGTCACATCGGGAGAGGGTCCCCATGCCCCGCCAACTGCGGGTTGCGTCATTGGAGACAGAGGCTTACGTGCGGTCATCGAGTCCTTCGGGCGGGGAGGCGGCATGCGGGGAACGGACGTGCCGGATGCCATTGTGCGGGGAATTGCTGTATATGGGGGAGGTGCTGTGTGAGGGGTCACTGTGCGAGTGGCCACCCTTCGCTCCTTGACCTCAAGAATGCTTGAGGTTCTAACGTCTCCGTCATGAGCATGGAGACCACAGCCTGGACGCAGCTCCAGACCGTCATGAACGCCCAGCAGGAGCGCCGCCCCCTCGCCCGCGCCACGCTGCGCCGCATCGGCACGTTCGCCCGCCCGCACCGCCGCCGTATCGCCCGCTTCGTGGCGCTCGGGGTGCTGACCGCACTGCTCGCCGTCGCCACCCCCGTCCTCGCCGGACGCGTCGTCAACACGATCGTGTCGGGCGGTGACGAGGGCGCGGTCGTCCGGCTTGCCCTGCTCATCGCCCTGATCGCGGTCGCGGAGGCGGCGCTCGGCATCCTCGCCCGCCGCCTGTCGGCGACGCTCGGGGAGGGCCTCATCCTCGATCTGCGGACGGCTGTGTTCGATCATGTGCAGCGCATGCCGGTCGCGTTCTTCACACGCACTCGTACGGGAGCGCTGGTCTCCCGACTCAACAACGACGTCATCGGCGCCCAGCGCGCCTTCAGCAACACCCTGTCCGGAGTGGTCAGCAACCTGGTCACGCTGCTGCTCACGCTCGCCGTGATGCTCACCCTGTCCTGGCAGATCACCCTGCTCGCCCTGGTGCTGCTGCCGGTGTTCGTGATCCCGGCCCGGCGCATGGGCCGCCGGATGGCCGCGATGCAGCGGGAGGCGGCGGCGCTGAACGCGGCCATGGGCACCCGGATGACCGAGCGCTTCTCCGCCCCGGGTGCCACCCTGGTCAAGCTCTTCGGCCGCCCCGAGGAGGAGTCCGAGGAGTTCGCGGCCCGCGCCGGCCGCGTCCGGGACATCGGTGTGAAGACCGCCATGGCCCAGTCCGTGTTCATCACCGCCCTCACCCTGGTCTCCGCCCTGGCCCTGGCGCTGGTCTACGGCCTCGGCGGCTTCTTCGCCCTGCGCGGCACTCTCGACCCGGGCGCCGTCGTGGCCCTCGCCCTGCTGCTGACCCGCCTGTACGCCCCGCTCACCGCACTCGCCGGCGCCCGCGTCGAGGTGATGAGCGCCCTCGTCAGCTTCGAGCGTGTGTTCGAGGTGCTCGATCTCAAGCCGTTGATCGAGGACAAGCCGGACGCCCGCGAGGTCCCCGACGGCCCGGTCTCCGTCGAGTTCGACACCGTCCGCTTCGGCTACCCGTCCGCCGACAAGGTCTCCCTCGCCTCCCTGGAGGAGGTCGCCGCCCTCGACACCCGCGGCGGCACCGAGGTCCTGCACGGCATCTCCTTCCGCGCCGAACCCGGCCAGACCGTCGCCCTCGTCGGCTCCTCCGGCGCCGGCAAGTCGACGGTGGCCCAGCTGCTGCCCCGCCTGTACGACGTCGACGAGGGCGCCGTACGCGTCGGCGGCGTCGACGTCCGTGACCTGAGCGCCGGCTCACTGCGCGGCACCCTCGGCATGGTCACCCAGGACGGCCACCTCTTCCACGACACCGTCCGCGCCAACCTCCTCCTCGCCCGGCCCGCCGCCACGGAGGAGGAGGTGTGGGACGCCCTGCGCCGCTCCCGCCTCGACGGCCTCGTCCGCTCCCTGCCCGACGGCCTCGACACCGTCGTCGGGGAACGCGGCTACCGGCTCTCCGGCGGCGAACGCCAGCGCATGACCATCGCCCGCCTCCTCCTGGCCCGCCAGCGCGTCGTCATCCTCGACGAGGCCACCGCCCACCTCGACAACACCTCGGAGGCCGCCGTCCAGGAAGCCCTCGCGGAGGCACTCCAGGGCAGGACGGCCGTCGTCATCGCCCACCGCCTCTCCACGATCCGCGGCGCCGACCTGATCCTGGTCGTGGAGGCCGGCCACATCGTGGAACGCGGCACCCACGAGGAACTCCTCGCGGCCGGCGGCCGCTACGCCGAGCTCCACCGCACCCAGTTCGGCCGGACCCCGGAGGCAGCGGACACGGCCGCGGCGACGAACGGGAAGCACCGGGTCACCATCCCCACATAGGGACTACGGGGGACTATGAGGGGCCCGAGAGGGCATCACTGCCCGGCGCCGGACGGCTACCGTCCGGCGTAGGGCATGGCATGGGCTGCACAACCTCGTCCACCTGCTGTTCGGGATCGCGGGCCTGGCCATGGCCCGCACCGCCTCCGGCGCCCGGGCGTTCCTGCCGGCCGGCGGCGCGGTGTACCTCGTGCTGTGGCTGTACGGCCCGCCCCGTTTCAGGGGACGAGGTTTTCCGGGTGGCCGCCGCGCCACTCGGTGAGCAGGACGGTGGCGTCGTCCTCCAGAGTTCCGTCGTGGTGCTCCAGTACGGCCGCCATGAGGCGGCGCAGGGTCTCGTGCAGGGTGTGCCGGCCGGAGTGGTGGCGGCGGACGAAGTCGATGAAACGGTCCCGGCCGAACCGCCCGCCGCGGGCGTCGCGGGCCTCGACGACGCCGTCGGTGTACAGCAACAGGCGGTCACCGGGCTGGAGTTGCTCCGTGCGCTGCTGTACGGGGAGTCCCAGACCCGCTCCCATCGGGCCGGCCGGGGGACAGGCCAGTTCGCTGGTCCACCGGTTGTCGCGCAGCAGGATCGGCAGGGGATGTCCGCGGTTGGTCCAGGTCAGCCGGCCGGTCGCGAGATCCAGATCGGCCAGGATGCCCGTGACGTAGCGGCTCGTGCCGAACTGCTCGACCAGGGTCTCCTCCACCTGCCGGCCGGTGCCGACGAGCGAGGCCCCTTGGCGGCGGGCGTTGCGGCAGGCGGCCACGGCGACGTTGGCGGTGATCCCGGCCGTGGTGTCGTGCCCCATGGCGTCGAAGACCGCGAGGTGGAGGGTGCGGTCGGCCACGGCGTAGTCGAAGGCGTCGCCGCCGAACTGATAGGCGGGCTCCATCACGGCCCCCACGGTGGCCTCGCGCCCGGCGAAGGCGTTCGGCGGAGTGAGGTTCCACTGCATCTCCGCGGCCACGTTCATCGGCTCGGTGCGCACCAGACGGGCGAAGGAGTCACTGAAGGACCGCTTGCTCAGCAGCAACAGGGCTGTCATCGAAGCCAGTTCGCGCAGGGCCCGACGCGTGGGTTCGTCGTCACCGTCGGTGTCCGCGCGCAGCACGCCCAGCCGCTCCACGCCGTCGTTGATGGCCACCCACCAGCGTCGACGGCCCCGGGGGCCGCCTGTCCGCTCCTGTTCGGTGATCAGGTCCACCCGCTGGTAGGCCTGGCCGGGCAGGCTGCCCTGCACGGTGAACTCCTGCCCGCCACCCCCGGCGTTGGGCCCCGCGCCGGTCAGCTGCCGCAGCACCGTCTCCCGGATGTCCACCACCAGCACGACCGTGTCGTGCATACCGGCCGCGGCGGCGTGCCGGGCGATGAGGTCCGGAAGCTGCTCGAGGGTGACCGTGTGGCTGGCCTGCATCAGCCGTATCAGCGACGCTGCGGCACAGTCCGCCACGATGTCACCCTCCCTTCCGCTCGCGGGCCGGGTACCCGCCCCCGGCCCCCGCACGCAGGCTCCACCGGGGCGATACGTGCGCGGCGTGCCCTACGGGCTACACGCCCCCGGCCCCGATCGCCGGCCCCTGCCGACAGCGAAGGGAGCACCACGTGAGAAGCGCCGACTGCTCGTCCGGGCGGGGCAGACGCTGTACGTCCCCGCGGGCACCCTGCACAGCTTCGGCCCGGGCACGCTCGTCCACGAGATCGAGCAGACCTCGGACCTCACCGCGCTGGTGCTCGCCAGCGCGGGAGCACCCACGAGACGCTCTACCGAACCGTCAGGCGACGGGCGGCAGTTGGTCGCCCTGGACGGCCTGGATGTCGAGCTCCACGCGCAGGGTGGCGCCGATGGCCGCGATGCCGGCCTGGACGACCTGGTTGTAGTTCATCGCGAAGTCCTCGCGCCGCAGTTCGGTGGGCCACGCCCTGCACCTGGGCACCGGACAGCAGCCGGACCTCGACCCGGGTCACCCCGGGGCCGGAGATCTGGACGGGCAGCGCGGTGGGCCTGCGGCCGCTCGCGTCGACGGCGACCGTGAGATCACCGGCGGGCAGTTCGGGGACGGAGAAGGCGCCCTCGTGGTCGGACTTGACCGTCGCCGGCACCTCGCCGCGCACATCGGTGACGACGATCAGCGCGCCCTCGACCGGCCAGCCGCCGTCCCCGTCCCGCACGGTGCCGGCCAGCCCGCTGGTGCCGGAGAACCGTACGTCGTACGTCACCGGTTCCTCGCCCACCACCACGGTGGCCGCCTGCGGCTCTGCTCGACGACCGTCTTGACGACCCGCGCGGTCGCGGGGGAGCGCTGGTCCAGCAGGTCGCAGGCTTTCTGGGCCTCGGTGCCGGGGATGGAGAAGGACGAGGCGCCCGCGGAGGGGGCGTTGAACGCCGCGACGCCCGCGACGGCCGGCAGCGCCGCCCGGAACAGGGCGATGAAGTGGCGTCGCCGGAAGGCGAATCGGCCGAGTTCGTACAGGAAGGTGGCCACGGGACGTACTCCCGGTCAGTCGTGGGGGTGTGCGGGGCGGGGTGACCGGCCCGACGACGTGAGCGGTGTCGTGTCAGGTACGGCTGGAATGGGGGTGTTGCCGGGGACCGAGGGGGTCACACGCCGAGGGCGGGGAGGACCACGGCGTCGAGGTAGGTCCGGAAGAACGCCTGCGTCGGCGGCCGGTCCTCGATCACGGCGCAGGTGATCATGGCGCCGAGCATCATGTGGGGCACGTAGTCCAACGCGGAGTTGTCCGCTCGGACTTCGCCGCGGTCGACGGCGCGCCGGAGCACCCGGTTGAACTCGTCCAGCTCCGGTTCTATGAGCAGTTCGCGGAAGGCACGTCTGAGGTCCGGGTTGTGGTGCATGGCCATGGCCAGCGCGCGCATCAACGCGGACATCTCCTCCAGGGCGGCGTCGTTCTCCTGGGACAGCAGGGCGTCGAAGTCGCCCCGCAGCGATCCGGTGTCGACGTCGGCGATGCTGCCGGGCTTGTGGTGGCGCATCGCGCGGGCGACCAGCTCGGCCTTGCCGCCCCACTGCCGGTACAGCGTCGCCTTGCTGGACCGGGTGCGCGCGGCCACGGTGTCCATGGTCAGCGAGTCGTAGCCGACCTCTCGGAGCAGGTCGAGCACGGCCCCGTACAGCTCGGCCTCGCGCTCCGGCGTGATCCGGCCGCGACGGGGCGCTGCGACCTCCGTCATCCCCACTCACCTCCCGCGTGAACGAAACGGTTTCGTACGGACGGTCCATACGCCCCCGACCATACTCCGAAAACTACGAAAACGAAACCGTTTCGTACATGAGTCGACGGGCGTCCGTCGTCCGTAATGACGTGACCGGGATCTCGATGCGGCTTCGGGCCGCCGGTCCCTACGCTGGTCGACACCACAGCCCTTGACCCGCGCGAGCGGGCAGGGAGCCGAGAATCCGGGAGTGCATCCATGCTGCGCACCATGTTCAAGTCCAAGATCCACCGCGCCACCGTCACCCAGGCCGACCTGCACTACGTGGGATCGGTGACCATCGACGCGGACCTCCTCGACGCCGCCGACCTGCTGCCCGGCGAGCTCGTCCACATCGTCGACATCACCAACGGCGCCCGCCTGGAGACGTACGTCATCGAGGGCGCACGCGGCTCGGGCGTCATCGGCATCAACGGAGCGGCGGCGCACCTCGTCCACCCCGGCGACCTGGTGATCATCATCAGTTACGCTCAGATGACCGACGCCGAGGCGCGGGAGTTCGAGCCCCGGGTCGTGCACGTGGACCGCGACAACCGCATCGTGGCCCTGGGCGCCGACCCGTCCGAGCCGGTGCCGGGCTCGGACCAGGAGCGCAGCCCGCAGGCCGTCCCGGCCTGACCCATCGACCCTCGACGGCCGTCGACGGCCGCCGGACCAGGAGCGTGCCCATGAGCGACATCGATATCCGCGACGACCGGGCGGCGGGCCGCCTGGAGGCGGTCGGCGGCGGCGAAGTCGTCGGCCGCATCGAGTACTTCGTCCTCGACGCCCCCGCCACCGCGCTCGTCCCCGTCCACACGATCGTCGAACCCGCCCACGAGGGACACGGCATCGCCGGCTCTCTGGCCCGCGAGCTGTACGCCATCGCCGCGCGCGAGGGCGTGGCCGTCGCCCCTCTCTGCCCGTACGTCGTCAAGTGGGCCGAACGCCATCCCGACGAGGCTCCGGCCGCCGGGGCCGAGCTGCTGGACGCGGCCAAGCAGTGGCTGAGGGAGCACCCCGAACGGTTCTGAACAGCGGACACGCGCGTGGCCGCCCGGCCCATGCGGGCGCGCTCCGTGTTTGGTCCCGACGGGTGACTGCCGGCGCGGGTGCCGGGTACGCGGGGGAGGAGTCCAGAGAGCCGACGTTCACCACTGGCTGGAGGACACCATGACCAACCCGTACCCGGACCCCGTCCACCCGGGCCCTACGCCCGGACCGGACCCCGAGCCGCCCCCGGTCCCGACACCGGAGCCGCCTCCGGGCCCGGAACCGACACCGCCCGCCCCGCCGAGCCCGCCTCCCGGCCCGCGCCCGGTGCCGGATCCTGACCCGTCCCCGATCCCGCCGGGGCCCGAGCCGGTGCCGAATCCCGAGCCGGGGCCGCCGCTCAGGTGATGTCGTCCTCGGGGTGGGGCCCACCCGAGCCGCGTGTGTAGGGGAAGGTGAGCACGAAACCGACGACGGGCGGCACAGGGTCTTCGGCGCCTTCGACCGGCGGGGCCACGGGATAGATGGTCAGCAACGGCTGATCCGGGCGCCGTACCGCGCGCATCGCTTGGGTCGAGGGCCGTGTGGGCCTCCGGTCGGGAGCGGACGCGGAGCGGGTCAGGTCCAGCGCGGCGGCGTACTGCTCCATGTCGAGGTCCCCGAACTGATCGACGGGACTGAGCAGCCGCCGCACGGTGTAGGTGCCCGGACGGTCCGGAACGACGGCGCGACGGACGACCGGCCCCACGAAATGACCGGCCACCGAGACGCTCTCGGATGCCCCCGCCTTCCTCACCAGTTGGACCGCCCAGCGGGTCAGCTCCCCGCGTGCCACGCAGCGGCGTACGTACGCGCACACCAGGTCGAGCTGCTTGCGGTCGGGACGGGTGTGCGGGCGGTAGACGTCGAGGAACTCCTGAAGAACCGTCTGCGGGGGTACGTCCATCCACAGCAGGTTCCGGCCTGTGTGGGAGAGGGGGTCGGAGCCCGGGTGGTCGAGGACGTGGACAAAGTTCTCCAGGGCTTGGAAGTTGTGGTGCAGCATGGCGGGTGACAGGTCGAAGCTCAGGGTCTCCACGGAGGTGCCGGAGAAATCCTCAGCGGCTCTGCGCGGCCCCGCCGGACGCAACCACAGAGCGGACTGCCGCGGAGTGACGCCGAGGCCGGCCATGTCCCGGAGGCCCCGGAGCTGCTCGTCGGCGAAGGTGATGAGGTGTTCGTAGACACTGAGGACGGCGGGCGGCGCGTAGAGGCGGCGATCCTCGTCACCGACGCCGTCGGACCAGTGGTTCGAGTGCACGAACATCGCGTAGTCGTTCGATGAGCGCAGCTGGTAGCTGACGGCGAGCCCATTCCTCAAGTCCGGTGGCACCCGAGGGCCACAGATGGCCACGACACCGGGGCTCACTGCTGCCCCCGGCCGGTCGTCGCTCACCCGTACGATCGCGAGCCCTTGCACGGCAGGCGTGATGTGCGCGGACACCTCGTCCCAGGACGCGGCCCTCGGGTCCGCGAACCACAGGGACGCGAGCTGGTCCCGCAGCCGTAGGGCAGGCGTGCTGTCCGGCTTCCGCAGAGTGTCGGCGAGGACCTGGATGTGCTTCGCCACCTGATGGCGCACTCGGTCCTGGACAGCGACGAAGTTGCTGACGTACACGAGCATGCTGTCGGGTGCCGGAGCCCTGCCCCGAGCCCGCCGGGCGGCGCAGGCCAGCACGAAGGTGTTGATCGCCTCACGCAGGGAAGCGGGCAGGCCCTCGGGCGGGACGTGGCCGGAGCGATGGCGATCGGGCATCCACGTCTCGTGGTCGGTCACTTCGCGGACCGAGGCACCGAGCGGTGGCCGGGGGTCGAGGTGATCCGACGGTGCCGGCAGGTGGTAGATGAAGTGGTCCGGGAACAGCTCCGGTGGACCGGAGGCGTCCAGGGCGGGCAGGAAGGATTCATACCGTACGTAGGCGGTCCTCCTGAAGCCGCCCACCAGCCGTAGGACGCTGCGGGCCGTGACGGACGGATTGCTCTTTCCGGCGGTCGAAGACGTGTTCGCCAGATCGATGACGAGCAGCGGACGGTCGGTGGGCGGGCTCACACGGGCGAGCCAGTCCCGTACACGGTCGACGACCCGCCGGTTCTTCTTGATCACGAACACGAGCGGGACAGACTCCGCCGGAGGGGGAAGCGAAGTCCGGAAAGAGGAGAACTCGTCGTTCTGCGTGGTCAGGGAGAGGATGTCGAGGGGCCGGACCGGGCTCCCGTTGCTCAACAGCCACTCATCCACCCGGCTCTGCGTCTGGCGCCGTTCGGCGTTGGTCGGGCCGGTGAGAACGACGATCGCCCCATAGCCGGCGTCGACGGCTTTGGCGGCCAGGCCGACGGCATGGGAGGTCCGCCCCGTACCCACCCCTGTGACGACCAGGCCGGAGCGTTGCCAGTGACCGGGACGCCGGGGGTCCTCAAGACGCGACAGCACGGCGTCCGTTGCCGAGTTGAG
This sequence comes from Streptomyces lincolnensis, assembly GCF_001685355.1. Classification (GTDB taxonomy): domain Bacteria; phylum Actinomycetota; class Actinomycetes; order Streptomycetales; family Streptomycetaceae; genus Streptomyces; species Streptomyces lincolnensis. The sequence continues at coordinate 8,799,808 of NZ_CP016438.1, forward strand.
GCGATCGACCGCGTCCGGTGGCCAGTTCCCGACAGCGAGGTGTCGGAGAAACCGCTCCCAGAACGCCCACTGCCGCCGGCGGCCGTCCTCGTGCAGCCACGGTTCATGCCCGGTGGGGTCGTCCAGGACGACGGGTGCGGGGGCGTCGGGTCCCGCCACCGGGCGCTCCACCACCAAGCCCAGCAACTCCAACGTCCGCGACAGCGCCACCCCCAACGGCGTCGCCTCCGCAGCGACCGCTTCCCCGCCGTCCGCGTCCTCGGCCACCGTCAGCAGTCGGCGCAGGCCGTCGTGGCCCGACGCGAGGTGATGGTTCAGCGTCCGGCTCAGTCGCAGGGCCTCGTGCTCGGGCAGCTCCTGTTCCAGACGGGCCCGCACCTGTGGTGACGCCCGCAGTACCACCTGGCCGCCCGGCTCCGCCTCCAACGTGAAGACCCCGGAACTCACCACCTCGGCGACATCGGCGGTCGTCGCCTCCGCGACATGCTCCGCGCGCAGCACATGCAGCATGTCCAGGCTCAGCCGGTCGAAGGGGGAGCACAGCACCGCGAGCCGCGCGGCGGCCGGGGAGGCCGTCCGCAGGAAACGTTCCGTACCGGCCTCGGACGTACCCGCCTCGACCCGCCTGGGCGCCGTCGGCTCGGGACGGCCGGGTACCTCGGGCCGTCCCGCGGCCGGGATCAGCGCCGCGGAGCAGCCGTCGGGTGCGGCGAGCATCACGGCCCGGGACCAGCGGCCGAGGGAGTGCGGGGAGAGGGAGAGCACGGGTACGGGCAGCCAGGAGTCCCGGGGCAGCAGGGGTGGCGGCCGGAAGTCGAGCCCGGCGTTGCCGGTGCCCGGGACCTGCTGGGTCACGCGTACGGTCGGCAGGTCCAGGCCCGTGCGGCGCCACAGCTTGGGCGGCAGCGGGTTGAGCAGGGCGACCGGCGTGCCGTGCGCCCAACTGCGCACCTGCTGCCAGATCTCCGGTGCCCGCCAGGCCGGAGCGGCGCAGTCCGAGACGACGACCACCAGACGTCGTCCGTCGGGCGCCCCGAGCTGACCGGCCGACGCCGACCGGCCCTCCGGGTCGGTCAGTTCGTTGCCCGAGTCCGGGTGGAAGTGGCGGACCTGGAGGGTGCGGAAGGCTCCGAGCCGGTCGAGTACGCCGGTGAAGGCGTGGACGGTCTCGCGCCACACCTGCATCGAGGGCGAGTCGTCGACGACGAGCACGAGGTCGAACCAGCGCTCGGGCGCCGGAGCGAAGACCGGGATGAGCTCGCCGCTGCGGGCATAGGCGTCGACGGTCGCGGACACGTCGAGGGCCTGGTCCCGGCCGGTCCGCCAGGACCGCTTCCAGGGACGCAACGCCCTTGTCAGTTCCAGGGTGTGCGGCAGCGCCGACGCGCGCGGGAGAGCCACCGCATGGCCGGTGACCCGCGTGCCGGAGCCGGGGAGCCGTTCGTGGAGCGTACGGGCGGGCCCGCCCTCGGCCTGCCCCGAGGGCGTCGGCGGTCGCGCCGTGCGCGGGTCGGGGTCGGTACGAGGGTCAGCTGTTCCGGCGGGTGCCGGGGGAGCGGGCGGGGTGGCATCGGGCTCGGACGCTTCGGCCGGCGCGGGGGCCGCTCTCGAAGCCAGCCAGAGGGCTTCGGCGAGGGCCGTCGCGTCCAGGTGCGGGGCCACCGCGCGGAGCATCGAGACGGCCTCGCCCAGTGCCGGGAGCGGCCGCTCCTCAGGCACGGGAGAGCTCACGCAGGATGAGTTCCCTGACGTCCTGCGCGGTGGCCTCTTCGGGGGCGTGCGCGCCGGTCAGTACGTGGACGGCGTTCAGCAGCTGGTCGACGGCGAGGCTCTCGCCCGCCCGGAGCCGCTCGACGAATTCGGCGACGAGCGCGTCCACAGGAGCGGAGTGCTCCTCCGTGACCTCCAGGTGGGCGGCCACCACCCGGCGCAGGGACTCGGTCGTCGGTGCCGGCATGGTGAAGCGGATACAGCGACGCAGGAAGGCGGCCGGGAAGTCGCGTTCGCCGTTGCTCGTCAGCACGATGAACGGGAAGTTGTCGCACTGGACCCGGCCCTTGACGATGGCGTGCCGGTCGTCGCCGCCCCATTCCCGGACCTCCACGACGTCCTCCTGGTGGCGGGCCAGCTCCGGGATCTCGAACTCGCCGCGCTCCAGCACGTCGAGGAGGTCGCTGGGCAGGTCGAGGTCGCTCTTGTCGATCTCGTCGATCAGCAGGGCACGCGGATGCGGCGTCGGCAGCAGCGCCGTGCCCAGCGGCCCCAGCCGGAGGAAGGGCCCGATGTCGTCGGCGCCGGCCGTGCCCGCCAGCCGCTGCGCGTGGATCCGGCCCAGCGCGTCGTAGCGGTACAGGGAGTCCAGCAGCGTGCTGCGGGAGGTGATGTGCCAGCGCAGCGGCTCACCGAGTTTCAGCTCGGCCGCCACCTGCTCGATCACCGTCGACTTGCCCGACCCCGGAGCGCCCGTCAGGAGCAGCGGCCGGCGCAGGGCGAGTGCGGCGTTGACCGCTTCGACCAGGCCGGGCGGCGGCTGGAACCGCTCGTGCCGGGGCCGACGGGGAAAGCTGCGCCAGGGCGGCGGGTCACCGAGGTCCACGTCCCGGGGCTTGCCGTCGCCGACGTAAAAGGGGGTCCAGGTCATACCGTGCTCTCTCCATCGGCCAAGTCGTTGTCGAACCAGTCGCAGAAGTCCAGCCATTCCTCGTCGAGCCACACCGACCGCAGCAGTGCGAGATCGCAGTGGCCGTCCGCTGCCCCGTCCCGCTCCGCGCCGTGCCGCCACGCGGTGCGGTAGGCGGCGCTGAACTCGCCCGGCAGCCGGTCCCAGTGGCGTTCCACACCGGCGCGCGAGGCCGGCGGGAGACTGCCGGGCGCGTGCGGCCACAGCACGATCGGCGCGAAGGCGAGCAGCGGCTCCAGGACCTCCTCCAGCCGGTCCGGGCGGTGGCTCAGTGCCAGGGCGCGTTCGTACCAGCCGTCCTCCAGCTTCGCGGTCAGCTCCTCCGCGCGGCCGGTCTCCTCCTCGTCGAGCCAGTCCAGCGGCGCGCCGGCGTCCGACTTCATCGCGGCCAGCCGTTCCCGGGCGAGGTCGTTGATCCACCCGAGATGGGCCTGCGGGTACAGCCGCTCGCTCCACCGCAGGACGATGTCGTACCGCACTCCCAGGCGGGTGCCGAGCCGGGTCTCCTCGGGACGCCAGCGGGCCAACAACGGTGCCGGTGCGGCGATGTCCACGCGCTTGAGCTGCGCACCGGCGCACCGCGCCTGACGGGTGGCCCACCGCAGGACGTCCGCGAAGCGTTCCTCGACGCCGGACTGCGTGGGGGAGCAGTCGAACTCCTCACGCGCCAGGGACGTGTCGCGGTCGAGCAGCCAGACCTGGAGGGTCTCCGGCCAGTCGTCGGCGACGGCGGCGTGCAGGCTGATCACCAGGCGCAGCCGGCCCTCGGCGTTGCGCAGGGCCTGTGCGGCGAACGCGTCGTTGAGCTCCACACCGGCGTCGAGCGCCGTGGCCCAGCCCGACAGCCGGGGTGTCGTGCAGTCGAGACCGTCCTCGGTGGCGAGCGCGGCGACGAACGCGGCCAGCGGCGCCATGGAGCCGGTGCCCGTCCGGGGAGCACGCAGCCGGAGGAACTCCACGCAGTCACGCAGCAGTTCGCCGCCGCTGGTCCGAGGGGCGGCACGGCCCGCGGCAGCCCGGAAGGCGCCTCTGAGACGGTCCGAGGTCAGGGGAGCGCCGGGCCAGGTGCGGAGCAGGTCGGTGGTCCGCACGGTGTCCGACAGCCGGTCGAGCACCCGCGTCGCGTACGCGAGAGCGTGGGGGTGTGCGGCCGGGCCGCGCAGGGTCTGCCGTATCCGTTCCAGGTCCGCGACGGTGACCCAGGGGCCCGGCGGGGCCGTCTCGCCGAGCGGTTCCAGGGCCCATCGCAGTTCTTCCTCACCGAGCGGCCCCAGGAGCGATCCGCCGCCCGTCCGGTGGCGGGTGTTGCGCGCCAGCCAGGGGCGGGGGCCGACCGGCGCGCCGTCCGCGACCACGAAGCGGGCGGCCGTGTGGACCGCCGCGTTGACGGCGACACACACGACGTCGGCCGAGAGGAACTCGCCCGCGCCGGGCACTCCTTCGCGCAGGACCCGGACGAGCCCGCGGGAGAAGGCCAGTCCGTGGGCGTCCTCGGTGACCCCGACGGACATCAGGAGCGACAGCCGGGTCATGCCCTGACGGACACCGGCGTCGTGCTGGGCGAGATCCGGGGTGGCACCGCCCGCCCGGCAGACGTCGACCACCGCGACCACGCCCTCCACTCCCGGGGTGTCCAGGGCCTGGGTGAGGAGGTCGCCCAGGTTGACGACCGTGGTCGGGGTGTCCTGCCGGGAGTCGCTCGCCATGAAGGACAGCCGGGGCACGTCGCCGAGCGTGGTGCCGTGGCCGAGGAAGGCGAGGACCAGGACGGCTCCGGCCTCGCCCGCGCGCTCCGCCGCGTCCCGGACCGCCTTCTCCACCTGGGTCTGCATGACGTCCGGGCCGGACAGCAGAGAGCAGATCCCGGGCGGGGGCTCCTCGCAGTCGCCCACCCAGCGCTCCAGCAGGGCGGCATGGAGGGAGTCCGCCACGTCCTCCAGACCGTCGAGCGGGCCGAGGTCCTGGCACTGCGGTGCGATCACCAGCAGATGGCGGGGTGTGGACGACGGCGTCATACGACCGTGACGGCTTCGAGCGCCTCGACGATCGGCCCGGCCACGCCCGGCTGGGCCAGATACGTGGCGGCGGGGTGCACCCAGGCGCCGTCGGAGTCCACCCGCCTGCTCACCGGGGCCACCGCGGCGGCGTTCGCCGCGATGCACCGTTCCAGTTCGGGCCGGCCGACGATGAAGTCGTCGCGGTCCCAGAAGGTGAGCCAGCGGCCGACCCCGGCGGGGACCTGGAGCGGCCGCGGACGCATCCGGGCCCGGACCACCGCCCGCATCCCGATGGGCGAGCCCACCGTGACCAGCAGTGGCACCGGACCGGCATGCTCGTGCAGGGTCTCGAACGCCACCACGCTGCCCAGGGAATGCGCCACGACGACAGTGGGACCGGCGGGGTCGAGCTGTGCGGTGACCCGGTCCCGGATCCGGCGGTCGATGCTCAGCCCGGCGTCGTCGACGTGTCCGCGCCGGAGGTAGTCGGTGACCTGCCCGAGGTGACGCACCATCACCCGGCCGCTCGCCCAGCCGCCCAGCGTGCGCAGCCCGCGCAGCGCCACGAGCGTGTTCGCGCCGACGATCACCTGCCGCAGCACGTTGCCGGCACCCTGCTGCTGCCCCTCCGGGGCGATCTGCGCGCGGGCCCGGCGCAGCACCTGTTCCTCGCGGTCGTCCCGTGGGTCCGCGAGACGTTCGTCGACGGCGTCGAGGAGCAGCTCCGCGACGTCGGCGTCTTCCGACGCGTTGGCGGCGAACAGGTCGCCGTAGTAGGCGAACCGTACGTCCACGGACCCGTCGAGCAGCTCGGCCGCCCGCCGCGAGTGACCGGCGTTCCGCGCACCGTCGGCCAGGGCGCGCAGCCACTGCGCCTTCTCGGCATCGGTGTCACGCGGCCCGCCCACCCCGTGCACGAAGACCAGACGCGGTCTCATCGTTCCCCCCGGCAACTTCCCCTGGCCCCCTCGCGCTTCACCCCGGCGGCGGGGCCGGGGTGAAGCGCGAGGATATCAACCGTGAACGGGCCGTCAGCCGGAAACCTCGGACCGGTCCCCGCCCCACAGCGTGTGGAACGAGCCCTCGCGGTCGGTCCGCCGATACGTGTGCGCCCCGAAGAAGTCCCGCTGTCCCTGCGTCAGCGCCGCGGGCAACCGCTCCGCGCGCAACGCGTCGTAGTAGGCGAGCGCCGCGGAGAAGCCGGGCACCGGCACGCCCTGTCGGGTCGCCGCGATGATCACCTCGCGCCAGTCGTCCTGGGCGTCGGCGATCTCCTGGGCGAAGGTGTTGTCGGAGAGCAGGCTCGGCAGGTCCGCGCGGGTGTCGTACGCGGCGCGGATGCGGTCGAGGAAGGCCGCGCGGATGATGCAGCCGCCCCGCCAGATCGAGGAGACGGCACCGAGGTCGATGTCCCAGTCGTACTCCTCGCGCGCCGCCGCGATCTCGTGGAAGCCCTGGGTGTACGACACGATCTTCGAGGCGTACAGCGCCTGCTCCACCCGGTCGGCGAAGGCACCCGCCTCGGCCTCGCTCAGCGCGGTCGCCTTGGGCCCGGCGAGCTCGCGGGAGGCCTCGCGCAGCTCCGCGTGCCCGGAGAGCGAGCGGGCGAAGACGGCCTCGGCGATGCCGGACACCGGGACCCCGAGGTCCAGGGCGATCTGCACGGTCCACCGCCCCGTGCCCTTCTGCTCCGCCTGGTCCACGACCACGTCCACGAAGGGCTTCCCGGTCGCCGCGTCCACGTGCGACAGCACGTCTGCCGTGATCTCGATCAGGTACGAGTCCAGCCGGCCGGTGTTCCAGGTGCGGAAGATCTCCGCGATCTGCGCGGGCTCGTACCCGGCGACATCACGCAGCAGTTGGTACGCCTCGCCGATCAACTGCATGTCGGCGTACTCGATGCCGTTGTGCACCATCTTCACGAAATGCCCGGCACCGTCAGGACCGACGTGGGTCACACAGGGCGCCCCGTCCGCCGCCTTCGCGGAGATCTTCTCCAGCATCGGGCCGAGCGAGTCGTAGGACTCCTTGGGGCCACCGGGCATGATGCTCGGCCCGTTCAGCGCGCCCTCCTCGCCGCCGGAGACGCCCATACCGACGAAGTGGATGCCCTTTTCGCGCAGTTCGCGCTCACGGCGACGGGTGTCCGCGAAGTGGGCGTTGCCGCCGTCGATGATCATGTCGCCGGGCTCCAGGAGTGGGGCGAACTCCTCGATCACCGCGTCGGTCGGCTCACCGGCCTTCACCATGACGACCAGCCGGCGGGGCCGCTCCAGCGCCGCGACGAAGTCCTTGGCGGTCTCGGCCGCGATGAAGGTCCCCTCGCTCCCGAACTCCTCCACCAGGGAGTGCGTCCGTGACGCCGTCCGGTTGTGCAACGCGACCGTATAGCCGTTGCGGGCGAAGTTGCGGGCGAGATTGCGGCCCATGACCGCGAGTCCCGTGACGCCGATCTGGGCTGAAGTGCTCATACGGTGTGGCTCCTCAAGGATCCGGGGGGATCCGGTTGTCGGTGGTGCCGTTCGTGCTCGCCAGTATTGCCCCTGTGACCATCCTGACGTGCCGGTTCGCCGACCGCACCTTTGGGGGTGTACGGCCGTTCCGCAGGCAGATACGCACGGAGAGCCCCACCTGCCTCAGCGTTCGCACAACCGGAGTTGATTCCCGGTCGCCCGGCGGGAGTGCGGCCGATTGCCGCCTTGTGGTGGCCTGTTCGCAGCGCTTACTTTTGCCCCTCCTGACGCATGTCGAGGGGGACTTCATGCCCGTACGCGGCCGGCACCGCCGGTATCAGCCGAACAGGATCAACCGGGCCTCACTGACCGTCACGGCGGGCGGCGCCGGTATGGCGATCCCGTTCATCGGCGCCGGTACCGCCGAGGCCGCGGACGTGGAGACCTGGAACAAGGTCGCCGCGTGCGAGTCGACCAACGACTGGAACATCAACACCGGCAACGGCTACTACGGCGGGCTCCAGTTCACCCAGTCCACCTGGGAGGCGTACGGCGGCACGCGCTACGCGCCCCGGGCCGATCTGGCCACCAAGGACCAGCAGATCGCGGTCGCGGAGAAGGTGCTGGACGGGCAGGGCCCCAACGCCTGGCCGGTGTGCTCGCAACGCGCCGGGCTGACCCGCGACGGAAAGACCCCGGACATCGACCCCGGAGGCACCGGAGCCAACGGTGGTGGCGGTGGTACCGGCGCGACGCCCGGCACCGGCGTCACCCCCAAGAAGTCCGCCACCCCGGACGTGCAGCCGCAGACCACGCCCCAGTCCCGGGCCGGGACCGCCGAGATGTACACGGTGGTCCGCGGCGACTCGCTTTCCGCCATCGCCGACGCCCAGCGGGTCCGGGGCGGCTGGCGCGGGCTCTACGAGAGCAACCGGAAGACCATCGGCACGGACCCCGACCTGATCCTGCCCGGACAGCGGCTGAAGGTCGGCGGTCAGGGCGGCGGCTCCTCACCGGCCTCCACGGCCTCCACCAGCACCCGGTCCACGACGGACAAGGCACCCTCGAACACCCAGGACACCCAGAACACCCGGGCCACCGAGGAGAAGGCGACGAAGAGCGACTCCATGGTCGCTCCGGTGAACGCCTCCCCGGGGACGCAGTACCGCAAGACCGGCTCCTCCTGGTCGAAGGGCTACCACACCGGTGTCGACTTCGCGGTGCCCACCGGGACGTCCGTGAAGGCCGTCGGGTCGGGCAAGGTCGTCACCGCCGGATGGGGCGGCTCCTTCGGCTACCAGGTGGTGATCCGGCACAGCGACGGCCGCTACACCCAGTACGCCCATCTGTCGGCGATCTCCGTGAAGAGCGGGCAGACCGTGGGCGGCGGCCAGCGCATAGGCCGCTCGGGGTCCACGGGCAACAGCACGGGCCCGCATCTGCACTTCGAGGTGCGGACGGGGCCCGGCTTCGGTTCGGATGTCGACCCGCTGGCCTATCTGCGGGCCGGCGGGGTCAGGATTTGACGCGGGTCCGGTGCCGGTCGATGACCGGCGCAGGGATGTACGGGCCGCCGTAGAACGGGCCGTAGAGGTGCAGGGAGTCGTCGGGCGTCGACGGCTCCCGGTCCTCGGGGGCGTTGTCCGCGGCCGGAGCCGGGATGACCACCCCCTCCGGGGCGCTCGCCGGTACGGGCACGAGCGCCGTGTCGGGTGCCGGCGAGGGCACGAGGACGGAGTCGGGTCCCGACGAGAGCACCAGCACCGGGTCGGGAGCCGGCGAGGGGATGATCACGCTCGCCCGCAGCGCCGCCGTCTGCTGCTCGGGCAGCCGCGCGAGGAGCTCCTCGGCCAGGTGCTCGGCGGAGACCGGCTCGGCCTGCGCCGGGACCGTCTCGGCCTCGGCGTGGGTGCGCGAGATCCGCTCAGTCGTCAGAAGGATCAGGCCACCCGCAGCGACCACGCCACAGGCGAGCGCCAGCGCGGTGCCCGTGGTGCCGTAGCGGAAGGTTTCGCCGAACATCGTGATGCCGACCGCGGCCGCGACCACCGGGTTCACGACCGTGAGGGTCGCCAGCGGGGCCGCCAGGCCCGCGCCGCGGTAGGCGGCCTGGGACAGCAGCATGCCCGCCGTGGCCAGGACGCCGATCACCGCCAGGGACGGGATGTCGCCCGCGGTGACCCCGCCCGTCCAGTCGACGGCGACCGTCTTCGTGAACACCGAGGACATGCCGAACGCTATGCCGGAGGCCGTCGCGAGCAGGATGCTGCGCACCGCCGGGTGCCGGTGCGCGGCCCGGCCCGCGATCATCAGCGTGATCACGGCGCCCGCGGTGACCACGGCCACCAGGATCCGCTGGGCGGTGTCCAGCGACTGCGCGTCGGAGGCACCGACCAGGGAGAGCAGACCGGCCAGACCCACCGTCGCCATGATCGCGCCCCGCCAGGCGGTCGCTCCGGCCCTGCGGCCCACGAACACGGCCGCCATCGGCAGCGCGAACACGATCGTCAGGGCGCCCAGCGGCTGCACCAGGCTCAGCGGGCCGTAGGCGAGTGCCACCACGTGCAGCAGTCCGCCCAGGCCGTTCAGCGCGACGGCGGCCCACCAGGCCGGCCGGCGCAGCGGCGCGTACTGTTCGTCGGGGTCGGACACCGCGACCTGCTCCTGCACGATGGCCCCGGCCGCGTAGGCGACCGCGGAGACCAGCGACAGCAGCACGGACAACGCGAGGGCACTCATGAGCTGCTCCTCTGCGTGAGGCGGGGGCGGTGACCCCATCGCGACGAACGGTCGGCTTCCATAGCCAACACGATGCCCGGAAAATTCCTTCCCGTCGTCGTACCTGAGCAGGCAATGAGTCCTACTGCCGATGGAGTACGACGGGCCCCGTGTCCTCCCCAGGATGGGTGACACCCCTTGGGGGCGCACCTCCTTTTCCTTGGTACTACTGCTCTTCGTGGACCTCGACCCCCAGCTCGCAGCCCTGTGGCCCCTCGGTGGCTTCTTCGTCCTACGTACGACCGGAACCCCGAGACCGCCCCTGACGACCCTCGCGCGGGCGTACGAGGACGGGGTATCGGGTGAAGGCGGAAATGCCCTGACTTTTCGCGTCCGCAAGGTCGCGGCCGCCCTGCGCGCCCCCGAGGAGCGCATCGCGGCCTCGATCGCCCAGCAGGGCCTGGCGGCCCGGCTGTGGTCGGTGACGCTCGGCTGCGCCGCCCTGTACGGCCGGGTGCCCGACCTGGATCCCGGGCTGCTGCACTGGGACCCGGACGGCAGCGCGCCCGACGATCTGTGGCTGCCCGCCGTACGACCGCTGCCCGCGGACTCCGCGACCCTCGCGGACCTCGTCCTGCACGCCCACCTCGAACCCCTCGCGCGAGCCCTGCACACCCGCCACCGCGTCGCCCCGGGGCTGCTGTGGGGAAACGCGGCCTCCGCGCTCGCCGGCGCCGCCCGTCAGCTGGCCGGATGGGCGCACGGACACGGCCGGGAGGAGGTCGCCGCCCGCGCCCTCGCCCTCACCGCGGACCTCCTGGCCCACCCCCTCCTGGCCGGCACCGGCACCCTCACCGGAACCGCCTTCCGGCGTCGCAGCTGCTGCCTCTACTACCGCCTGCCCGGCGGGGGCGTCTGTGGCGACTGTTGCTTCACACGACCCCCGCGGTCTTCCCCGCGCGCCGCATCTGGGTGACCATGAAGGCCGAACAGCTGCTGAGAACAGGGGGTTCCGGGTGCGAGTGGGCCTGTTGACCCGGGAGTACCCGCCGGACGTGTACGGCGGCGCGGGTGTCCATGTCGAGTTCCTCGCCCGGGAGTTGAGGTCCCTCGTCGATCTCGACGTGCACTGCTGGGGGGAGGTCTCCCTGGCGGAGAAGGCGGCCGGCGTGATCCGCCACCGGCCCTGGTCCGCGCTGGACACCGCCAACGACGCGCTGCGCACCTTCTCCGTGGACCTCGCCATGGCCGCCGGCCTCGAAGGCCGCGAACTGGTGCACTCCCACACCTGGTACGCCAACCTCGCCGGCCACCTGGGCAAGCTCCTGTACGGCATTCCGCATGTGATGACCGCGCACTCGCTGGAGCCCCTGCGCCCCTGGAAGGCCGAGCAACTCGGCGGCGGCTACGCCCTGTCGAGCTGGGCCGAGCGCACCGCGATCGAGAGCGCCGACGCCGTGATCGCCGTCTCCGGGGCCATGCGCGAGGACATCCTCGGCTGCTACCCGGCGCTGGATCCGGCCAAGGTCCACATCGTGCACAACGGCATCGACACCGCCCTGTACCGGCCCGACCACGGCACCGACGTGCTGGACCGGATCGGTCTCGACCGCGACCGGCCGATCGTGCTGTTCGTCGGCCGTATCACCCGCCAGAAGGGCGTGCCCCATCTGCTGCGCGCGGTGCGGGACATCGACCCGGCGGCACAGGTCGTGCTGTGCGCGGGCGCCCCCGACACCCCCGAGATCGACCAGGAGTTCCGCGAGCTCTTCCAGGAGCTCAGCCGGGTCCGCGAGGACGTGCACTGGATCCCGCAGATGCTGCCGCGCCCCGAGGTGATCCAACTCCTCACCCATGCCACGGTCTTCGTCTGTCCCTCGGTGTACGAGCCGCTCGGCATCGTCAACCTGGAGGCGATGGCCTGCGGAACCCCCGTCGTGGCCTCCCGGGTCGGCGGTATCCCCGAGGTCGTGGACGACGGCAGGACCGGGGTACTCGTCCCGGTGGACGACGACTTCGAGACGGGCCTCGCGCGGGCCCTGGATTCGGTGATCGGCGATCCGGGTACGGCACGGCGGATGGGCGAGGCGGGAAGGGAACGAGCGGTGGGCGAGTTCGGCTGGGACGCCGTCGCCCGGCGCACGGTGCGGCTCTACGAGGAGATCGTCAAACAGGCGTAGGGCGTCCCGCACAAGGGCAGGCATGGGTCAACCAGGGTGAGGGGAGCGGCCATGCGTCGTGGTGGTCCTTCGGTGCTCGGAATCGTACTCGCGGGCGGAGAAGGCAAACGCCTGATGCCCTTGACCACCGACCGCGCCAAACCGGCGGTCACCTTCGGAGGAACGTATCGCCTGGTCGACTTCGTCCTCTCCAATCTCGTCAACGGCGACATCCTGCGCATCTGCGTGCTCACGCAGTACAAGTCGCACTCGCTGGACCGGCACATCACCACCACCTGGCGCATGTCGAGCCTGCTCGGCAACTACGTCACGCCGGTCCCGGCCCAGCAGCGCCTCGGCCCGCGCTGGTACCTGGGCAGCGCGGACGCGATCCTCCAGTCCCTGAACCTGATCTACGACGAACGCCCCGAGTACGTCGCGGTGTTCGGAGCGGACCACGTGTACCGCATGGACCCGCGGCAGATGCTCGCCCAGCACATCGAGTCCGGCGCGGGTGTCACGGTGGCCGGCATCCGCGTGCCGCGCGCCGAGTCCCCGTCCTTCGGCGTGATCACCCCGGGCTCGGACGGCCTGACGGTGGAGGGCTTTCTGGAGAAGCCGGCCGATCCGCCGGGCCTGGCGGACGACCCGGAGTGCGTGTTCGCGTCGATGGGCAACTACATCTTCACCACCAAGGCCCTGATCGAGGCGCTCCAGCGGGACTCCGAGGACCAGAACTCCGTGCACGACATGGGCGGTTCGATCCTCCCGCAGCTCACCGACCGGGGCGAGGCCCAGCTGTACGACTTCAGCGCCAACCACGTCCCCGGTGAGACCAGCCGCGACCGCGGCTACTGGCGGGACGTGGGAACGATGGACGCCTACTACGACGCCCACATGGACCTGATCGCCGAGAGGCCCGCCTTCAACCTCTACAACCGGCAGTGGCCCGTCTACACCCACTCCGGCCAGCTCTCCCCGGCCCGCTTCAACGCCGGCGGCATCGCCAGCGAGTCCATCATCAGCGCGGGCTGCCTCATCCGGGGCCAGGTCACCCGGTCCGTGCTGTCGCCCGGCGTCGTGGTCGACCCGGGAGCCGTGGTCCAGGGCTCGGTCCTGCACGACAACGTCAAGATAGGCCGCGGCGCGGTGGTGCGCGGCGCCGTCCTGGACAAGAACGTCGAGGTGCCCCCGGGCGCAACGATCGGCGTCAACCCGGAACGGGACGCCGAGCTGTACACGGTCTCCAAGGGCGGGGTGATCGCGCTGGGGAAGGGGCAGTTGGTGACGTAATCAGCCTGGTCTGTACCAGGGGCCTCCGGGCCCCTGGACGCGTGACGGAATCCGTGGTGGCATACCACTTCGTGTCCATGACAACGTTGTTATGGAGGTTTCCGTGCGCACCAGACGTCTCAGAGGCCGACTGGCCTTACTGTTCGCCGCGCTGGTGGGTCTCACCGGCCTCACCGCGGCACCCGCACCCGCCCTGGCCGACGACCCCGTCGAGGCCCGCGGCCTCAAGGGCGAGTACTACACCCAGTCCGCACCCGGCGCCTTCGACTTCCATGAGCTGAAGGCCACCACCTTCGACCCGACCCTCGACTTCGACACCCTGGAGCCCCGGCTCGCCGCCGCGACCGGACGCGCGGACGACGTCAGCGTCCGCTGGACCGGCCGGATCGTGCCGGAGCGGACCGGCCCCCACACCTTCTCGGTCATCGGTGACAACGGCTTCCGCCTGTGGATCGGCGGACAGCTCCTCATCGACCACTGGGTGGACGACTGGGACCGCGAACAGACGGCGGCACCGGTCGAGCTGACCGCGGGCACCGCCTACGACATCAAGGTCGAGTACTTCGAGCACTACGGCGGCTCCAACCTCCACCTGCGCTGGACCCCGCCGGGCGGCGCCAAGGAAGCCGTCCCGCAGTCGGCGTTCCGGCTTCCCGACGGCTACGCCTACGACGGACCGATCGCCACCACCGTCCTCGGCACCGGCCGTACGGTCAGGCTCGACTTCGCCCAGCCCCTCGCGGCACCCCCGGCCGGCCTGACCGGCCACCTCGAAGCGGTGATCGGCGGCGCCAAGTGGCCCCTGACCGGCGTCGGGCAGGACCCCGCCGACCCCCGGTCCCTCCTCGTCACCCTGGGCGAACCCGTCGTGGGCAACAAGACCGGCACCGCTCGGGGCGCGGCCGATCTCCGCTACGACGGCGCCGGCGGGCTGACGGGCGTAGACGGTGACGCCGTCGGGGCGTTCTGGAGCAGCGGCCCCAACCGCTCGACGTACCAGCTGCGCACACCGTGGGCCGACGAGGTGGGCCCGGACAACGCCCATCCGGAGTATCCGCGCCCGCAGTTGACCCGCACCGACTGGCGCAGCCTCAACGGCCGCTGGCAGTTCGCCGCGGCCGAGGCGGGCGAGCGGCCGCCCGTCGGCCGGACCCTGCCCGAGCGCATCCTCGTCCCGTACCCCGTGGAGTCCCAGCTCTCGGGTGTCGAACGGCACGAGGGCCGGATGTGGTACCGGCGCACCTTCACGGTCCCGGCCGACTGGCGCATCGGCTCCGGACAGCGACTGCGGCTGAACTTCGGCGCGGTCGACTGGCGGACCGAGGTCTACGTCAACGGCACCAAGGTCACCGAACACCAGGGCGGCTACGACAAGTTCAGTGCCGACATCACGGACGCCCTCAAGCCCGGCCGCACCCAGGAACTGATCGTCGGCGTCTACGACCCGACCGACGCGGCGAACGGCGAGAACCCGCCCCTCGGCAAGCAGCGCCTGGACCCGAGCGGCATCTGGTACACGCCCTCCTCCGGCATCTGGCAGACGGTGTGGATGGAACCGGTGGCCCGCGACCACATCGACTCGCTGAAACTCGTCCCGGACCTCACCCGCGATCGGCTGACCGTGGAGGCCGGGGGAGTCCGTGACGGCGTACCGATCACGGCGACGGCGTACGACGGGAAGCGCCCGGTGGCCACGGCGCGCGGCCGCACCGGAGAGCCGCTCACCCTGACCATCGACGACCCGCACCTGTGGTCGCCCGACGACCCCTTCCTCTACGGCCTGAAGGTGAGCGTCGGCGCCGACCGCGTCGGCAGCTACTTCGGCATGCGGTCCATCGCGGTCGAGCAGGTGAACGGCGTTCCGCGCACGGTCCTCAACGGCGAGCCGGTCTTCATGATGGCCACGCTCGACCAGGGCTTCTGGCCCGACGGCCTGCACACCGCGCCGACCGACGAGGCCCTCGCCTACGACCTGAAGGTGCACAAGCGGCTGGGCTTCAACTCGGTGCGCAAGCACATCAAGGTCGAACCCGACCGCTGGTTCTACTGGGCCGACCGGCTGGGCCTGCTGGTGTGGCAGGACATGCCCTCGATGACCGCGGGGGTGAACCCGAACGCCGGGGCGCGCGCCGAGTACGAGCGCGAGATGAAGGAGATGATCGACGAGCACATCAGCAGCCCGTCCGTCGTCATGTGGGTGACCTTCAACGAGGGCTGGGGCCAGTACGACGTGGGACGGGTCGCCGAGCAGGCCAAGGCCTGGGACCCCACCCGCCTGGTCAACAACCAGTCGGGCCTCAACCTGGGCGCCGACGGAGGTACCGGCGACCTCATGGACGAGCACGGCTACCCCAGCCCCGCCCTGCCGCCCCGCCCGGACGGCAGACGCGCCCTGGTCAGCGGCGAGTACGGCGGCCTGGGCCTCGCCGTGCCCGGCCACGCCTGGTCGGTGCAGCAGTCCTACGTCGACGTCGACCCGGCGACCTACACCGACGACTACCTGGCCAAGCTCGACGAGGTGCGCACCCTGGTCTGCCGGGGCAGCAACGGTGCCGTCTACACACAGATCGCGGACGTGGAGGGCGAGCTCAACGGACTGCTCACCTACGACCGGAAGATCCTCAAGCCGGACGTGGGCCGGGTGAGGGCCGCGCACGAGGCGCTGATCCGGGACGCGTCGCGCGCCGCACCGTCGGGATGCCCGGCGGACCTGCGCTGATGTGACCTCTGACGCCCCATGAGTCCCGCCCCTCCCAGAGGGGCGGGACTTAATCTGCTGTTAACTGTGCGTAGCTTGATCGTACTTGACCGTAATCGCCTCCGGACGATTGACTGCTTGCCCACCCGTCGTCGACGCGAGGCAAGCCATTGACGTCCGACCTGCTCGCACCACTCGACCTGGCGTTCTGGAACATGGAATCCGCCGAGCACCCGATGCACCTGGGAGCGCTCGGTGTTTTCGAGGCCCGCTCGCCCACCGCCGGCGCCCACGCGGCCGATCTGCTCGCCGCCCGCGCCGCCGCGGTCCCCGGACTGCGGATGCGCATCCGGGACGTGTGGCCGCTCGGCCACCCGACCGCCTTCGGGGGAGCCGCCCGCGAGCCCGTCCCCGACTTCGACCCCCTCGACCACGTCACCCTGCACGCCCCGACCGCGGACTTCCAGACCGAGGCCGGCCGCCTCATGCAGCGGCCCCTGGACCGCGCACGGCCGCCCTGGGAGGTTCACGTGCTGCCGGGGGAGGACGGCGTCTCCTTCGCCGTGCTGTTCAAGTTCCACCACGCCCTGGCCGACGGCCTGCGCGCGCTGACCCTCGCCGCCGCCGTCCTGGACCCCATGGACCTGCCCGCGCCCCGGCCCCGGCCCGCCGAACCGCCCCGCGGTCTCCTGCCGGACGTGCGCCGGCTGCCGGGACTCGTCCGCGGTGCTCTCTCCGACGTCGGACGGGCCCTGGACATCGGCGCCTCCGTCGCCCGCTCCACCCTGGACGTCCGCTCCTCGGCCGCCCTGACGGCCGAGTCCACCGGCACCCGCCGCACCGCCGGAGTCGCCCTCGACCTCGACGACGTGCACCGCGTCCGCAAGGCCGTCGGCGGCACCGTCAACGACGTACTGATCGCGGTCGTCGCGGGCGCCCTGCGCCGCTGGCTCGACGAGCGCGGCGACGGCAGCGACGGCGTCGCGCCCCGCGCCCTGATCCCCGTCTCCAAGCGCCGCCCGCGCACCGCCCACCCGCAGGGCAACCGGCTCTCCGGCTATCTGATGCGGCTCCCGGTCGCCGATCCGGACCCGCTCGGCCGCCTCGCCGCCGTCCGCACCGCCATGAACCGAAACAAGGACGCGGGACCGGGCCGGGGCGCCGGTGCCGTCGCCCTGCTCGCCGACCACGTCCCCGCCCTCGGCCACCGGCTCGGCGGCCCGCTGGTCGGCCAGGCCGCCCGCCTCTGGTTCGACATCCTGGTCACCAGCGTGCCCCTGCCGAGCCTCGGCCTGAAGCTCGGCGGCAACCCGGTCACCGAGATCTACCCCTACGCCCCGCTGGCCCGCGGCCAGTCCCTCGCCGTCGCCATCTCGACCTACCGCGGACAGGTCCACTACGGCCTGGTGGCCGACGCCGAGGCCGTACCGGACCTGGACCGGTTCGCCCAGGCGCTGTCCGAGGAGGTGGAGACGCTGATCACCGCCTGTGAGCCTTGACGGTCACGGGTTTTGGAGGACCGGCCCGGCGCTCCGTAGAATTCCCCGTTCGAAAGCGGGCGCGGTCGGAGCGCCGCTCGGGTGATCAGGGAAACGGCAGCGCGATGACGGTGACAGAGGACGGCTCGGCGGCCATGGACGAGGTCGTGTACGGGCCCGGCATCGACCCGGAGCGGCTCGCGGTCTGCCTCGGCGTACTGGAGGAGCTCGACAAGCTGGAGGTCGACCACCCGGACGCGATCGCCGTGCGCCGGGCCACCGCGGGCGTCTACCGCACGGTCAAGCAGCGCCGCCGCCAGGAGCGCCGGGCCGCCAAGACCGCCCACGACAAGGCGGTCACGGAGGCCACGGCGACCGGCTCCGCCCAGCGCATCGACGACGAGACCGAGGGCATCCTGCCGTCGTCGGTCACCGAGGAGGGCCGCCTCGCCGGGATCCTCCAGCGGCCGCGCTCCTGCTACACCTGCAAGGCCCGGTACGTCGAGGTCGACTACTTCTACCACCAGCTCTGTCCCGACTGCGCCCGTCTGAACCGCGCCAGGCGCGACGCCCGCGCCGACCTCACCGGCAAGCGCGCCCTGCTCACCGGCGGCCGCGCCAAGATCGGCATGTACATCGCGCTCCGGCTGCTGCGCGACGGCGCGCACACCACGATCACCACGCGCTTCCCCAAGGACGCCATCCGCCGCTTCAAGGCCATGGACGACTCCGGGGACTGGATGCACCGCCTGGAGGTCGTCGGCATCGACCTGCGCGACCCGGCGCAGGCCGTCGCCCTCGCCGACCAGGTCGCCGAGGCCGGTCCCCTCGACATCCTCGTCAACAACGCGACCCAGACCGTGCGCCGGCTGCCCTCCGCCTACGCCGCCCTGGTCGACGGCGAGAGCGCGCCGCTGCCCGCCGGGGAGCTGCCCGCCCACCACGTCATCGGCGCCTTCAACTCCGGCGCGGTCGACGGCCTGGCCGCGCTGCCCGCCGGGATCAGCGGCCTCGACGCCCAGCAGGTCGCCGACCTCGCCCTGGTCGCGGGCAACGCCAGCGTGGAGCGGCACCTCGACGGCACCGCCATCGACGCGGGCGGGCTCGTCCCCGACGTCGTCGACACCAACACCTGGGTGCAGACCATCGAGCAGATCTCCCCGGTGGAGCTCCTCGAAACCCAGCTGTGCAACTACACCGCGCCGTTCATCCTCATCAGCAAGCTCCGCCCGGCCATGGCCGACGCCGCCAGGAAGGCGCCGAGCGGACGCGCCTACGTCGTCAACGTCTCCGCCATGGAAGGCGTCTTCGGCCGCGGCTACAAGGGCGCGGGCCACCCCAACACCAACGCCGCCAAGGCCGCCATGAACATGGTCACCCGCACCAGCGCCCAGGAGATGTTCCAGTCCGACGGCATCCTCATGACCTCCGTCGACACCGGCTGGATCACGGACGAGCGTCCGCACTACGACAAGCTGCGCCTGGCCGAGGAGGGCTTCCACGCCCCCCTCGACCTCGTCGACGGCGCGGCCCGCGTCTACGACCCGGTCGTACGCGGTGAGGAGGGCGAGGACGTGTACGGGGTCTTCCTCAAGGACTACGTGCCGGGCAAGTGGTAGCGGGTTCGGGTCCTACGGGGCGATCCGTGCCCTGCTGACGTTCGTCCCGCCGTCCACCAGCAGATCCGCCCCGGTGATCCACTCCGCCGCGTCGGAGCACAGCCACAGCACGGCCCGCGCCACGTCCTCCGGCTCGCCGATCCGGCCGAGGGGCAGGCCGGACGCGATCTCCGTCTCTCCCGGCTCCCACACGAACCGTGCCATCTCGGTCCGTACGAGGCCGGGCGAGACGGAGTTGACCCGTACCCGGGGCGCGAGTTCACCCGCCAGTTGCCCGGTGAGGTGCAGCAGGGCCGCCTTGCTGGTGTTGTAGGCGCCGATGCGGGGGCCGACGTGCCGGGCGCCCTCCGTGCAGATGTTGACCACCGAGCCGCCGTGCTCGGCCATCCAGCCGTGCCAGGCGCACTGCACCAGCCGCAGCGGTGCCTCCACGTTGACGGCGAACGCCTCGCTCCACTCCCGCGGGTCGATGTCCATCAGCGGGCCGTACGGCTGGTTGGTCGCCGCGTTGTTGACCACGATGTCGACCCGGCCGAAGGCGCGCAGGGCCAGCTCGGTGAGCCGGCGCGGATGGTCCGGGTCGGCGACGCTGCCGGGCAGTCCGACGCCGTCCAGGCGCGCGGCGGTCCGGCGTACGTCGTCGGGGTCCCGCGCGGTGACGCACACCCGTGCCCCCGCCGCGACCAGCTCCCGGGCGACGGCGTACCCGATGCCGCGGGTGGCGCCGGTGACGATGGCGGCCCTGCCGCGGAGGTCGTACGACGACGTCATCGGCGTACGGTCTCATGACGGGCCGTCAGTCGACAGACTCCAGACGGGAGTTGCGTTTCGCCACCAGTTCCAGGACGGTGCGCCAGTCCTCCAGGACACCGGCGTCGAAGGCGGAGACACGGGCCTCCTCGACGGCCTGGCGCAGGCGCGGCAGGTCGTCGTCGGCGGGGTCGGCGTCCGAGGAGAAGGGGGTGTGGCCGCGGACCAGACCGGCGACGCGGCCGCCGAGCAGGGGGCGGACGGCGTCGGCCGCGCGGTCGGCGTGCCGGGCCTGGTCGCCGGGCCCCAGCAGCGGGCCGATCGCGTGCACGAGGCCCGCCACCTGGAGTTCCTTGTCGGCGGGGCGGGTCCGGCGCAGCAGCGCGGCGGTCCGCAGCGCGTGCTGGTGCAGGTCGACCCGGCCGCCCCGGGGGCCGGGCACCCCGTATCGGCCCCGGCAGACGTACAGCAGATCCATCAGCTCTTCGACACTGCGCAGCTCCATGCGCCAGTCCTCCCGCCGGACAAGCCCTGCCGTCCGGAAGGAGATCATGGCCGGCTTGCCATTCGGCCAACGGGACCTGAACTGCGTCGTCTGTTCGCTGGTGTAGGCCGAGCGGGGGAATCATAAAGGCGGCATTATGGGGCAAATGAGGGTGATTTCACCCCACTGAACACGGACGACTCCGGATAGTTACCCTTTGTTTTCAGCCCGATAGAGCGCACTCGCGCTCATTTGGTTAATCTGTAGCGGACGGACAGCAGCACGGGGTCCTACCCAACACCCACGGTCCGTCATGGGACTCGCCCGTTCACCACGGCCTGCTCTCGTACGAGTAACCGGCGCCACCGCGTCCGAGCTGTCTCAAGCAAGACCCGAGCGGGCGTCGAAAACCAGGCCGGAGTATGGGCAGGTACGCCCCGAGGGTGACCCGACACATAAGGAGTGCGCGGTGACACCGGAGAAGACGAATCGCGAACAACGCCCCAAGGAACGCACGGAGCGTGCCGGCCGCAGGCCCGGGGAGATCGGCAGCCTCGACGTGTGGGCCCGCTCCGCCCCGATCCGCCTGGCGGGCTACGAGGACGACCTCGTCGAGCCCCACATCCTGCCCAGCGTGGACTGACCCACCCGGACCCCCGGGGCGCCCCGAGGGGACCTGTCGCGATCGCCGACCGCATGGGCGTGCGAAACTCACGCCCATGCTGATCAGAGAAGCCGTGGCCGACGACTGGCCGCGGATCTGGCCTTTCTGGCACCGGATCGTCGCCGCCGGCGAGACCTACACCTGGGGCCCGGACACCTCCGAGGAGGCGGCCCGGGCCCTGTGGATGGCCCCGGCCAAACGCGTCTACGTCGTGGAGGACGACGATCAGGCCGTCGTCGCCTCCGCCTACCTCACCCCCAACTACGGCGGCCCCGCCGCCGGTATCGCCAACGCCGGCTTCATGGTCGACCCCGACCGGGGTGGCCGGGGATACGGCCGAGCCCTCGCCGAGCACGTCCTGGCCGCCGCCGAGGCCGCGGGCTACCGGGGGATGGTGTTCAACGCCGTCGTCGAGACCAACCCGGCCGTGAAGCTGTGGACCTCCTTCGGCTTCACGATCCTCGGCACGGTCCCGGAGGCCTACGACCATCCCCGGCACGGCCGGGTGGGCCTGCACATCATGTACAAGGCCCTGTAACCCGCGCTCCCGCTGCCCTCGGCCTCAGTCGAGCGGTGCCGTCCGCCGCCACGGGTGCCGCTCCTCCAGCTCCGCCGCCACCTCCAGCAGATCCGCCTCCGACCCCGGCCGCCCCACCAACTGGACGGCGCAGGGCGCGCCGGAGGGCAGGGTGCCGAACGGGACCGCCATCGCGGGCCAGCCCGTCAGGTTCCACGGCGGAGTCAGGGGCGAGTAGTTCGTGTTGGCCAGGAGATTGCGCAGCCAGCCCCGCTCGTGCCAGGGCGCGGCCTGCGGGGAGCGGCGGGCCAGCGCCGGGGTGAGCAGGATGTCGTACTCCTCGAAGAACGGCTCCAGGCGCCGGCGCAGCGCCTCCCGTCCGGTGCCGGTGCGCACGCTGTTCACGAAGCGGCGCCCGACGGCCGCGTGCACCCGGGTGCGCCGGGCCAGCCGCCGCCGGTCGAGGGCGTCCGCGTCCACGGCGGTGCCGGCCGTCCAGTGGGCGAACGAGGTGAAGCTCAGCGACATCGGGTACGGCGGATCGGCCCGGCGCACCCGGTGCCCCGCCTTCATCAGCACACCGCCCGCCTCCCGGGCCGCGGCCGTGTAGGGCTTGGTGATCGCCACGCCCGCGATGGGGCTGCGCAGGGAGACGGCGATCCGGTGCGTGGTGTCCGTGTCCCGCGGGGCGAACGAGGCGTCCGCGATGACCGACAGCACCAGGCGGGCGTCCTCGACCGTCGTCGCGAGGGGCCCGTTCTCCGACATGCCGAACCAGGTGCTGGTGCCGGCCGGGACCACGCCGGGCCCCGGCTTGAGGGTGACCAGGCCGCAGTTGGCGGCCGGGATGCGCAGGGAGCCCATGCCGTCGTTGCCGAGGGCCACCGGCACCAGGCCCGCGGCGACCGCGGCCGCGCTGCCGCCGGACGAGCCGCCCGCCGTGCGGGAGGTGTCCCAGGGGTTGCGGGCGGTGCCGTGGACGCCCTCCGAGGTGCCCCAGACGCACAGCTCCGGCACGTTGGTCAGGCCCACGACCACCGCGCCCGCCGCCCGCAGTCGGGCCACTGTGGGATGGTCCTCGGCCGCCGGTTCCTCCGGTGTGGCGGCCGACCCCACGCGCATCGACTCGCCGCGCACCGCGAGGTTGTCCTTCACGGCGACCGGCACCCCGGCCAGGGGCAGGTCGCCCAGATCACCCCTGGACGCCACCGCGTCGGCCTCGGCGAGCGCCGCCTCGGCCCGCACCGTCCGGAAGGCGCCCACCCGGCCGTCGAGCCGCTCGATCCGCGCGAGGTGCTCGGCCACCACCTCCCGGGGCGTGACCCGCTTCTCCCGTACGGCTGCGGCGATCTCGGCGGCGGTTCGGCCGGCCCAACTGGTCACGGGCGCTCCTTACTGGCGAGTAATCCGTCAGGGAGAACTGTGCCGCTGCGCGGGCCGTACGTCGAGAGCCTTGGATATTCGGACCGCACTTCTTGGACTTTTCCCCCGGCACCCCTGGGTGCGCGCCCACTGAACCGCAGGTCATCCGATCAATGGCCC
This sequence comes from Streptomyces lincolnensis, assembly GCF_001685355.1. Lineage (GTDB taxonomy): Bacteria > Actinomycetota > Actinomycetes > Streptomycetales > Streptomycetaceae > Streptomyces > Streptomyces lincolnensis. Next base: position 8,822,860 of record NZ_CP016438.1, read on the forward strand.
AACTCTCGCCCCTTCGCATCCCATTGACAGTGTCTGGAGCCCGCTCAATCATCAGCCATCCGATGATTGGGGGCCCACTCTTGAACACGGGCAGAAGAGGATGGCTGCGGTCGATCGGGATCGCGGCGCTGCTGACCATGGTCGTGGCGCCGACACCGGCCGTCGCGCAGGAGGAACAGAAGCCGCCGGTCACGGTGCCCGCCCTGACCGACTGGGCTCCGGAATCCGGGAGCTACGTCTACGGGCCCCGGACCCGCATCGTCGCCGACACGGGTGCGGAACGCCGGGTCGCCGGCACCCTCGCCGACGACCTCCGCGCGGCAGGCCACGGCACGGTGCCGGTGGTGCGCGGCGGGGCACGCGCCGGTGACATCGTCATCGACGTCCGGCCCGCCGAGTCCGCCCTCGGCACCGAGGGCTACGAACTCCACGCGGGCAAGCGCCTCTCGGTGACCGGGGCGACCGGGGCCGGCGCCTTCTACGGCACCCGCACCCTCCTCCAACTGCTGGCGCGGGGCGACCGGATCCCCGCCGGACGCACCGTCGACGTACCGCGCTACAAGGAGCGGGGCGTGGGCGTGTGCGCCTGCTACATCCACGTCTCCCTGCCCTGGCTGGAGAACCTCGTCCGGGAGATGGCGTACCACAAGCTCAACCAGCTCCTGCTGGAGCTGAAGGTGAAGAGCGGCGCCCACCCCGAGGCCAACACCTGGGGCTACTACACCAAGGACGAGATGCGGCGGCTCGTGGCCCTCGGCGAGAAGTACCACGTCGAGATCATCCCCGAGATCAACTCCCCGGGGCACATGGACCCGTGGATCGAGAACCGTCCGGACCTCCAGCTGACCGACTCCGACGGCACCAGGCAGCCCTCGCGGCTCGACATCACCCGGCCGGCCGCCTTCGACTACTACACGAGCCTGATGGACGAGTACGCCCAGGTCTTCACCGCGAAGTCCTGGCACATGGGCGCCGACGAGTACATGCTCGGTTCCGACTTCGCCAAGTACCCGCAGGTCCTCAAGTACGCCCAGGACCGCTACGGTCCGGGCGCCACCCCGCAGGACGCCTTCGTGGACTTCGTCAACCGCGTCCACGACCACGCGGCGGGCAAGGGCGTCGACCTGCGCATCTGGAACGACGGACTGACCGGCGCCAACACCGTGCCCGTGCGGACCGACACCACCGTCGAGCACTGGCTGAACGTGGCGGTCAAGCCCAGCCAACTCATCGCCCAGGGCTACTCGGTGATGAACGCCGCCTACTCCCTCTACCTGATCCGCGGCGGTTTCCACAGCGACACCGGGTCGCTGTACGACCAGAGCTGGGACCCGCGCGCTTTCGAGGGCGAGAAGCTCACCTCCGCCCGGGGCGTCACCGGCGCGAAGGTCAGCCTGTGGCCGGACAACGGGCGCGGCGAGACCGAGAACGAGGTCGCCGTCCGCCTCTGGCCCGCCCTGCGGCACATCGCCCAGGCCACCTGGGGCGTTCCGCATCCCGACGCCACGTACGCGGAGTTCGTGGCGCGCGGTACGGCGGTCGGGCACGCGCCCGGTTGGCGGGACCTGACCCGGGTGCCCGTGGCGGACGGGACGTACACCTTCGGGCGGTCCTTCACGGCCTCGGTGCAGCGCACGGCGGACGGCTACGTGACCCTGCGGTCGGCGGCCGGCTGTCTCGCGATCAGCGGCGGCAGGCTCACGCTCAACGTGCCGCTCCAGCCCGGTGTCGAGGCGACCTGGGACACCTGCGACGCCACGAACACCTTGCAGCGCTGGGAGTTGGAGCCTGCCACGGGTGGCTTCCGGCTCGTGAACGCGATCACGCGGATGGCGCTCACCGTCACGGACGACGGCCGGATCGTGCAGTACCCGCCGGACCAACGCCCGCCCGCCGTCTGGCCCTTGACCTGAGGAGAGTCCCGCCATGACCGTCTCCAGACGCCTCTTCGTCACCGCCGCCACCTCCCTCGCCGTGACCGCCGGTATGGCACCGCGGGCGTCCGCCGCACCGGACGCCGTGCCGGGGACCGCACCGGACTCCATGCCGGGCGCCGCACCGTCCGCGGTACCGGAAGACCCCCGCTACCGCATCCCCGTCTCCCCGGACGACACCGAGGCCGACCTCGTGCGCAAAGCCTCCCAAGTCCGGCCCACCGCACGGCAGATCGCCTGGCAGGGCCTGGAGCGCACCGCGTTCCTGCACTTCGGCGTGAACACCTTCACCGGACTGGAGTGGGGCACCGGCGACGAGGACCCGGACGTCTTCCAGCCGGCCCGCCTCGACACCGACCAGTGGGCGCGCGCCCTGCGGGACGGCGGGTTCAAGCTCGCCATCCTCACCGTCAAGCACCACGACGGCTTTGTCCTGTACCCCTCCCGCTACACCGGGCACACGGTGGCGTCGAGCAGTTGGCGCGACGGACAAGGAGACGTGCTGCGTTCCTTCGCCGACTCCATGCGCCGCCACGGCCTCAAGGTCGGTGTGTACCTCTCGCCCGCCGACGAGAACCAGTACCTGCACGGGGTGTACGCCAACGGCAGCGCCCGCGCACCGCGCACCGTCCCGACCCTCGTGCCGGGCGACGACCGCTCGCCGGACCGCTTCCACACCCTCGACGCCACCGACTACGGTGCCCACATGCTCAACACGCTGTACGAGGTGCTCACCGAGTACGGGCCCGTGGACGAGGTGTGGTTCGACGGCGCCCAGGGGCACATCCCGCCCGACAAAGTGGAGAGCTACGACTGGGACAGCTGGTACACCCTGATCCGCGCCCTCGCCCCGGACGCGGCCATCGCCGTCACCGGCCCCGACCTGCGCTGGGTCGGCAACGAGAGCGGCATCGCGCGCGAGGACGAGTGGAGCGTCATCCCGGTCAAGGAGAACCAGTACGGCCGCACGGACTGGGCCCTGTCCTACGACACCCCCGACGAGGGCAGCCGCACGGCGCTGGTGAAGGCGCTGCCGACGACGGATTACCTCCAGTGGTGGCCCGCCGAGTGCGATGTCTCCATCCGTGACGGCTGGTTCTACCACGCCGACCAACAGCCCAAGTCCGTCGACTGGTTGACGGAGATCTACTTCGGCTCGGTGGGGCGCAACTCCGTCCTGCTGCTCAACGTCCCGCCGGACACGGACGGTCTGCTGCACGACACCGACGTCGTCCGGCTGCGCGAGTTCCGTGAACGCATCGCACGCGAACTGCCCCACGACCTGGCCCGCGGCGCCCGCACCACCAGGGAACCGGGACGCGTCACCGTGGACCTCGGCGACGAGCTGGAGGTGGACCGCATCCGCCTCGCCGAGGACATCCGGCACGGCCAGCAGGTGGAGACCTTCGTCGTCGAGGCGTGGCGCGAGGGCACCTGGACGCCGGTCACGACGGCGGGCACGATCGGGGCGAGCCGGATCCTGCTGCTGCCGTCCGCCGTACGCGCCCGGCGCTGGCGGCTCCGGGTGACGCGGGCCCGAAGTGCCGTACGGATCAAGGAGTTCGGCCTGTACCGCTCGCAGGTCTGAGGTACGGGTGGTCACCGGGGCGTCGGCGACCCGGTGACCATCCTCAGGGCCCTAGCGCAGATGCCGTGCGAAGAAGTCCATCGTGGTGTCCATCGAGCGCCGCCACTGCGGATAGAAGGTGTGGCCCTCGCCCTGGTAGGTGCGCAGTCGGACGTCCTTGCCGGCTTTCTCGAACGCGGCCGCCGTCTGCCGGGACCAGACGATGGGGCAGGTGTCGTCGGCGGTGCCGTGGTGGATCAGCAGGGGCTCGGTGACCCGGTCGACGTAGGTGACCGGGGAGGCCTCCCGCCAGAACTTCGGGTTCTCCTCGGGCGTGCCGTGCTTGGCGTCGATCCGGGCGACGAGGGGATCGCCCTCGGCGCGCTGGAAGTGGTCGATGTTCTCCTCGGGGCGCGAGCTGACCGGCGCGAAGGCGACGGCGGCGTCGAACAGGCCCGGGGCCACCACCAGCGAGTTGTAGACGACCCCGCCGCCCATCGACCGGCCCAGCAGTCCGACACGGTCGGCGTCGATCTCCGGGCGGCCGGACGACTTCAGCGCCTTCGCCGCGCCGATGACGTCCTCGGTGTAGCCGAGCCGGAGGTCGACGTCGTTGCCCGGGTCCTTGGACGAGCGGGCGTGGTTGCGGTAGTCGGTGTGCAGGACGATGTAGCCGTTGCGGGCGAGGAGGTCCTGCTCGCGGTTCAGGCCCCGGCCGGTGGTGTAGATCGCGGGGTCGATGTAGCCGTGCGCGAGGACCAGCGCCGGGAACGGTCCTTTGCCCTCGGGGATGTTCACCAGCCCGGAGATCGTCAGCCCGTTCGCCTTGTACGTCACCTCGTAGCTGGTGTAGTCGGAGGTACGGGTGATCACGGTGCCGAGTTTCAGGCCGGACCCGGTGTGCTCGCGCGCGATCAGGCCCGGGATCGACACGGGGTTCACCGGGGTGCGGGTGGGGGAGGGCGTCGCGGAGGGGGTGCGGGCCGGGGCGCTCGTCGACGGGGACGGGCTGTCGCGTGCCGCCTCGTCGCCGTCACCGCCGTCCGTGCAGCCGACGGTGACCGCGAGCAGGAGTGCGGCTGTGGCGCAGGCCGTTGCTGGACGTGACCGCATACGGCCATTGTCACCCGGGCCGGTGTGATCGGGGTCGACTTTCCGTCGAGTTTTCAAGCACCGGGCTCGAGTTTTCAAGCACCGGGCTCGGGCTTTCAAGCGCCGCGCGCCACTCGACGACTCCACGTACGGCCACGACGTGACCCGTACCGTCCGCATGGACAGCGACCGCGGAACCACCACCACCACCACCGTCCGGGTCTCCCTGCTGCGCGCCCCCCGCTTCCCCGACCCCGAGACCGACCAGGGCGTCCACCGCTTCCAGCACGCCCTGGTGCCCGGCGCGTCCGTCGGGGACGCGGTGCGGGAGGGCTGGCGGATCAACGTCCCCGAGCGGCGGGTCACCGGCGCCCGGGAGGTCGCGCCGCTGGTCTCGGTCGACGCGGACGCCGTCGTCGTCACCGCCGTGAAGCTGGCCGACGACGGCAGCGGGGACGTGGTGGTGCGCTTCCACGAGGCCCACGGCGGCCGGGCCCGGGCCACGCTGACGGCGGGCTTCGACGTCGCCGGCATCACCGCGACCGACCTGCTGGAACGCCCGCTGACGGAGGCCCCGGCACCGGAGCGGGACGGAAACCGGCTCCTCTTGCGGCTGCGGCCGTTCGAGCTGGTGACCCTGCGGTTCGCGAGGCACTGACGCGCGTGCGGTTCCCCGGGTCCTGGCGGCCGGGGAACCTCCGGCGGCAGAATCCCCCTCGTGAAGATCACCGCGCGGGAACTCAACAGGGCCACCCTCAGCCGCCAACTGCTGCTGCGACGCGAGCCGTTGGCGGTGGCCGACGCGGTGCGACGGATCGTCGCGCTCCAGGCGCAGCAGCCCGCGTCGCCCTACCTCGCGCTGTGGAACCGGCTCACCGGCTTCGACCCGGCCGACCTGGACAGTGCGTTCACCAACGGCACGCTCGTCAAGGCCACGCTGCTGCGGATCACCCTGCACGCGGTCCACCGCAACGACCACGGCATGGTCCGGGACGCGATGCAGCCGACACTGCACGCCTCCCGGCTCGGCGCGCGGTTCGCCGCCGCCGGACTCACCCCGGCGGACGCCGCCCGACTGGAGCCGGGACTGCTGGAGTTCGCCGGGCAGCCACGGTCCAACACCGAGATGAAGTCCTGGCTCGGGGAACGGGTGGGCCCCGAGCGGCAGGACGGCGCCTGGTGGGGGCTGCGCTCCTACGCGCCGCTGACGCACATGCCGACCGGCGGGCCCTGGTCGTTCGGCACGTCACCGTCGTACGTCGCCGCCCCGCGAGGACGGTTCACGAGTGAGGCCGAGCGTGGGCCCGAGCAGGCGTTGCGGGACCTGGTCCTGCGGTACCTGAAGGCGTTCGGGCCGGCGACGGTGGCGGACGCCGCACAGTTCGCCCTCGTGCAGCGGATCCGCGTCCGTACGGCGCTGAAGGCACTCGGTGACGCCGTGGAGCAGCTGAACGGCCCCGACGGCACCGTGCTCTTCGACGTCCCCGGTGCCCCGCGCCCGCCCGCGGACACTCCGGCCCCGCCCCGCCTGATGGCGATGTGGGACAGCGTCCTGCTGGCCCACGCCGATCGCGGCCGGGTGATTCCGCCGGACTACCGCCGCCTGGTGATCCGCGTCAACGGCGACGTACTGCCCACGCTCCTGGTCGACGGGCAGGTCGCCGGCGTGTGGCGCCCGGCCGAGGGCGGCGGAATCGAGGCGACGGCCTTTCACGACCTCCCGTCCGACACATGGGACGGCCTCGCCGAAGAGGCCCGCTCCCTGACCACGCTGCTGGCCGATCGCGACCCGCGGGTCTACAGCCGGTACGCCCACTGGTGGGCGAAGCTGCCCGCGGGCCAGGTGCGCGTCCTGCCTGCCTGAGCGCCGTTTCGCGGCGCTGATGATCCAGTCCTTCCGGACCGATCCCGTTCCGGTGCGAGTCCCACCGGCCGTCCGACCGCCCCTGACCCGCCGGTGAGGCGGGCCGCCGTGCTACCCCCCGAGCTGCGCCCGCAACCACTGCTCCACTTCCCCCACATGCGCCGCCGCCGCCGCTCTCGCCGTGTCCGGGTCGCGGGCGATCAGCGCGCGGTGGATCGCGGCGTGTTCGCGGCGGGTGCGGGCGAAGGCGCCCTCCTCCTGGTAGCCGCGCCAGACGCGGGCGCGGAAGGTGCGGGAGGACAGGCCGTCCAGGATCGCCGTCATGGTCTCGTTGCCGGCGGCGGAGACGATCTCGCGGTGGAAGGCGATGTCGTGGGCGAGGATCTCCTCCGGATCCTCGGTGGCGTTCATCGCCGTGAGGTGCTTCTCGACCTCGGCCAGCTGGTCCGGGGTGATCCGGGCGGCCGCCAGTCCCGTCGCCGTCGACTCCAGGATGCGCCGCACTTCCAGGAGCTCCACCAGCTGCGGTCCGCGTGAGAGGTCGGCGACCACCCCGAAGGTCTCCAGCAGGTCGCCGGCGTCCAGCTGCGTGACGTAGATACCGGAGCCGTGCCGGGCCTCCAGCACCCCCATCACCGTGAGCGCGCGGATCGCCTCCCGCATCGAACTGCGGGAGATGCCGATCTGCGCGGCCAGATCACGCTCGGTGGGCAGCCGCTGGCCCGGCTCCAGGCGGCCCTCGCCGATCATCGCCTTGATCCGCTCGATGGCGCGCTGCGTCACGGTGCCCTTCTGCGGGGCTGTCTCGTCCACGCCGTTCCTCCACTCACCGGGTGCGCCGCAGTCTATCCGCCGAAGTGGTCCGACCACCATCATGTGGTCGGACCACCGCAGGTCCAGATAGCGAAAATATGCCGCCGTAGGGTGTTCTTCCGGGGAAGTGGTCTGATAAGTATGCGGTCATCTGCTCGAACACGCTCAATGAGGAGCTACCGGATGCCTGGCAGGACAGTGGGGAAGCGGAACAGGAAGCACACGATCGGCACGGTGACCGTCGCCGTCGGTGCCGCGCTCGCGCTCGCCGCGTGCGGCAGCACCAAGGACACGGGTGGCGCCTCCACCGCGGGAGGCGACGGCGACGGCAAGGTCGGGGTGATCCTGCCCCTGCTCACCTCGCCGTTCTGGCAGTCGTACAACGACTACGTGCCGAAGATGGCCAAGTCCGAGAGCGTGAACACACTCAAGACGGTCAACTCCAACAGTGACCCGTCGCAGCAGATCACCGACATCAACAACCAGCTCAACCAGGGCGTCAAGGGCCTGGTCGTCGCCCCCCTGGACAGCGCCGCCATCGAAGCCGGCCTCGACCAGGCCGAGCGCAAGGGCGTGCCGGTCGTCGCGGTCGACGTGGCGCCGGACAAGGGCAAGGTCGCGATGGTCGTCCGCGCCAACAACAAGGCCTACGGCGAGAAGGCCTGCCAGTACCTGGGCAAGCAGATACCGTCCGGCAAGGTCGTGCAGATCATGGGCGACCTCGCCTCGGTCAACGGCCGCGAACGCTCCGAGGCCTTCCGCTCCTGCGTGAAGACCAACTTCCCGAAGCTGAAGGTGCTGGAGATCCCCGCCAAGTGGGAGTCCGACACCGCGGCCGCCAAGCTCGACACCCTGCTCAACGCCAACCCGGACCTCAAGGGCATCTACATGCAGGCCGGCGGCGTCTACCTCGCGCCCACCCTCCAGACCCTGAAGTCGAAGGGCCTGCTGAAGAAGGCGGGCCAGTCCGGCCACATCGCCATCGTCTCCAACGACGGCATCCCGCAGGAGTACGACGCCATCCGCAAGGGCGAGATCGACGCCACCGTCTCCCAGCCCGCCGACCTGTACGCCAAGTACGGCATGTACTACATCAAGGCGGCGATGCAGGGGAAGACGTTCAAGCCCGGGCCGACCGACCACGACTCGACCATCGTCAAGCTGCCCAGCGGCATCCTGGAGGACCAACTGGCGGCCCCCCTGGTCACCAAGGAGAACGTCGACGACCCCGAGCTGTGGGGCAACACGGTCCAGTGAGCACCCAGCTGAAATCCCCGGCCGCACCGCTCGCCGAGGCCCAGGGCATCGTCAAGCGCTACGGCCCCACCACCGCCCTCGCCGACGGCAGGCTCACCGTCCTGCCCGGCGAGTCCCACGCCCTCGTCGGCCGCAACGGCGCCGGCAAGTCCACCCTCGTCACCCTGCTCACCGGCCTCCAGGCACCCGACGAGGGCACCGTCCGCTTCGACGGCGAGCCCGCGCCCGCGCTCGCCGACCGGGACGCCTGGCGCCGCAAGGTGGCCTGCGTCTACCAGAAGCCCACCGTCGTCCCCGAACTGACCGTCGCCGAGAACCTGTTCATCAACCGGCAGCCCCTCCGGCGCGGATTCATCAGCTGGCGCCGCCTCAAGGCCGAGGCCACCGAACTCCTCGACGCCTGGGACGTGCACGTCGACCCGGAGGCGCGCACCGCCGAGCTCAAGGTCGAGGACCGCCAAATGGTGGAGATCGCCCGGGCGTTGAGCTTCGGTGCCCGCTTCATCGTCCTCGACGAGCCCACCGCCCAGCTCGACAACCGCGAGATCGAACGCCTCTTCACCCGCATGCGTGCCCTCCAGAAGTCCGGGGTCACCTTCCTGTTCATCTCGCACCACCTCCAGGAGGTCTACGAGGTCTGCCAGACCGTCACGGTCCTGCGCGACGCCCGCTGGATCATCACGGCACCCGTCGCCGACCTGCCGCGCACCGCCCTCATCGAGGCCATGGCGGGGGAGAGCATCGAGACCATCGCCGAACAGGCCGTCCAGGAGCGGCAGGTCGACGACAGGGCCCCCGTCCTGCTCGACGTGCGCGGCCTCACCTCGGACGCCTACGAGAACGTCGACCTCACCGTCCGCCGCGGCGAGGTCGTCGGCCTCGCCGGATCCAGCGGCAGCGGCAAGATCGAACTCGCCGAGTCCTTCACGGGACTGCACGCACCGAGCGGCGGCACGGCGCAACTGGACGGCCGGAAGCTGCCGTTCGGGAACGTGTCGGCCGCGCTCAAGGCCGGCGTCGGCTGCGTCCCGCGCGACCGGCACGTCCAGGGCCTCGTCGTCGGCATGACCGTCGGCGACAACGCCACCCTCAGCGTCCTCGACCGCCTCGGCCGCGCGGGCTTCGTCGGCAGCGAGCGCAGGCGCCACTTCGCCACCGAGCTGATCGAGCGCCTCGACATCCATACCGAGGGACCCGACCAGCCCGTCTCCGACCTGTCCGGCGGCAACGCCCAGAAGGTCGTCATGGCTCGCGCGCTCGCCTCCGACCCGAGCCTGCTGGTCCTGATCAACCCCACCGCGGGCGTCGACGTGAAGTCCAAGGAGTCCCTGCTCGCCCGCATGGACAGCGCCCGCGAGGACGGCACCGCCGTACTCGTTGTCTCCGACGAACTCGACGACCTCCGGCGCTGCGACCGCGTCCTCGTCCTCTTCCACGGCCGCGTGGTCGCCGAGCATCCGGCGGGCTGGCGCGACCACGACCTGATCGCCTCCATAGAAGGAGTGGACCATGGCTGACACGAAGGCTCCGCCGGTCACGCCGGCACGCGTCGGGAGCCCGAGCTCGGCCAGGACCGTGCTGCTACGGCGGGCCCGCGAACTCGCCCTGGTCCCCGCCCTGTTGCTGCTCCTGGTGCTCGGCGCGGTGGTCAACGACTCGTTCCTCACCGAACGCAACCTGATCTCCATCCTCGGCGCCTCCGCCGCCCTGGCGATGGTGGTGCTGGCCGAGTCGCTGGTGCTGATCACCGGCAAGTTCGACCTGTCCCTGGAATCCGTCGTCGGTATCGCGCCCGCCGTGGCCGCGCTGCTCGTGCTGCCCGCGGCGCAGTCCGGCTGGGGCACCGAGTTCCCGGCCGCGTTCGCCCTGCTGGCGATGCTCGTCGTCGGTGCGGCGATCGGCGCCTTCAACGGCGTGCTGGTCGTGAAGTTCAAGCTGAACGCGTTCATCGTGACGCTCGCGATGCTGATCGTCCTGCGCGGTCTGCTCGTCGGCGCCACCAAGGGCAAGACGCTGTTCGGCATGCCCGACAGCTTCTACTCGCTCGCCACCACGACCTTCCTGAACATCCCGATGTCGGTGTGGCTCGCCGCCATCGCCTTCGCGGTCACCGGGCTGGTGCTGAAGTACCACCGCGTGGGACGCGCCCTGTACGCCATCGGCGGCAACGCCGACGCGGCCCGCGCCGCCGGCATCCGGGTCGACCGCGTGATGCTCGGCGTGTTCATCGTCGCCGGCGTCCTCGCTTCCGTCGGCGGCCTGCTCCAGACCGGCTACGTCGGCGCGATCAGCGCCAACCAGGGCCAGAACATGATCTTCACCGTGTTCGCCGCCGCGGTCATCGGCGGCATCAGCCTCGACGGCGGCAAGGGCACCATGTTCGGCGCCCTGACCGGCGTCCTGCTGCTCGGTGTCGTGCAGAACCTGCTCACCCTCGCCCAGGTCCCGTCGTTCTGGATCCAGGCCATCTACGGCGGGATCATCCTGGTCGCCCTCATGATCGCCCGTGTGACCACGGGCCGCGCCCAGGACTGAACCCCCGCACCCGACCGAAAGGCACTCCGTGTCCCCGATCTCCGGCCCCGCCAGTCGCGTCACCGCGCTGGACACCTACGACATCCGCTTCCCCACCTCGCGCGAGCTGGACGGCTCCGACGCGATGAACCCGGACCCCGACTACTCGGCGGCGTACGTCGTGCTGCGCACCGACGCGGCCGACGGGCACGAGGGGCACGGATTCAGTTTCACCATCGGGCGGGGCAACGAGGTCCAGGTCGCCGCGATCGACGCGCTGCGCGGACACGTGGTCGGACGGTCCGTCGAAGAGCTGTGCGCCGACCCGGGGGCCCTGAACCGCGACCTGATCGGCGACAGCCAGCTGCGCTGGCTCGGCCCCGAGAAGGGCGTGATGCACATGGCGATCGGCGCGGTCATGAACGCCGTGTGGGATCTGGCCGCCAAGCGCGCCGACAAGCCGCTGTGGCGGCTCCTGGCCGACGCCGAGCCCGAGTGGCTGGTGAGCCAGATCGACTTCCGGTACCTGACGGACGCGCTCACCCCGGACGAGGCGCTGGACATCCTGCGCCGGGGGCGCGAGGGCGCGGCCGGGCGCACGGCGAGGCTGCTGGAGCGCGGCTACCCCGCCTACACCACCTCCGCCGGCTGGCTCGGCTACGACGACGACAAGCTCACCCGGCTCGCCGCCGGGGCCGTCGCCGACGGCTTCCGCCAGATCAAGCTCAAGGTCGGCGCCGACCTCGACGACGACATCCGGCGCTGCCGCGTCGCCCGCCGGGTCGTCGGCCCCGACATCCGCATGGCCATCGACGCCAACCAGCGCTGGGACGTCGACGAGGCGATCCGCTGGACCAAGGCGCTCGCCGAGTTCGATCCGTACTGGATCGAGGAACCCACCAGCCCCGACGACATCCTCGGCCACGCGGCGATCCGCCGGGCGGTCGCCCCGGTGAAGGTCGCCACCGGCGAGCATGTGCAGAACCGGGTCGTCTTCAAGCAGCTCCTCCAGGCCGGCGCCCTCGACATCGTCCAGATCGACGCGGCCCGCGTCGGCGGCGTCAACGAGAACCTCGCGATCCTGCTGCTCGCCGCCAAGTTCGGCGTGCCCGTCTGCCCGCACGCGGGCGGCGTCGGCCTGTGTGAACTCGTCCAGCACCTGTCGATGTTCGACTACGTCGCGGTCACCGGCACCACCGAGGACCGGGTCATCGAGTACGTCGACCATCTCCACGACCACTTCCTCGCCCCCGTGGTGATCCGCGAGGGCCACTACACGGCACCCACCGCGCCGGGCTTCTCGGCCGCCATGCGGCCGGAGTCCATCGCCCGGTTCACGTTCCCCGACGGCGCCTTCTGGGCAGAAGATCTCGCCGAGAACAACGGCGGCAACGGCGGCATCGGCAGCACCACCGACGACAACGCGAACAAGAACGCGGGCAAGAACGCGAACAAGAAGGAGCAGGCGGCATGAGTGACTTCGAGGGCCTCAAGGCCCTGGTGACCGGCGGCGCCTCCGGTATCGGCAGGGCCACCGCGGAGCTGCTGGCCGCGCGCGGCGCCCAGGTCGCCGTACTCGACCTGGATCCGTCGTCGGTCGAGAAGCCGCTGCTCGCCCACCGCGCCGACGTCACCGACGACGCCTCGGTGCGCGCGGCCGTCGCCGCGGCCGTCGCCGACCTGGGCGGACTCGACATCGTGGTCAACAACGCCGGCATCGGCGCCCAGGGCACCGTGGCGGACAACGACGACGAGGAATGGCACCGCGTCCTGGACGTCAACGTCGTCGGCATGGTGCGCGTGGCCCGCGCCGCCCTGCCCCACCTGCGGGAGTCCGCGCACGCGGCGATCGTGAACACCTCCTCCATCGCCGCCACCGCGGGCCTGCCGCAGCGGGCCCTGTACAGCGCGACCAAGGGCGCCGTGTACTCGCTGACCCTCGCGATGGCCGCCGACCACGTCCGCGAGGGCATCCGGGTGAACTGCGTGAACCCCGGCACCGCCGACACCCCCTGGATCGGCCGCCTGCTGGCCCAGACCCCCGACCCGGCCGCCGAACGCGCCGCCCTGGAGGCCCGCCAGCCCACCGGCCGCATGGTCAGCGCCGACGAGGTCGCGGGCGCCATCGCCTACCTCGCGAGCCCCCTGTCCGGCGCCACCACCGGCACCTCCCTCGCCGTGGACGGCGGCATGCAGGGCCTGCGCCTGCGCCCGGCGGGCCGGTGAGCACCCTCGGCGGCAGCGGCGTCGAGGTCAGCGACCTGGCCTTCGGCGCCGCCGTGATCGGCAACCTCTACACCGAGGTCGGCGAAGAGCAGGCGCACGAGGCCGTCACCGCCGCCTGGCAGCGCGGCATCCGCTACTTCGACACCGCCCCGCACTACGGCCTCGGCCTGTCCGAACGGCGTCTGGGCGCCGCCCTGCGCGAGCACCCCCGCGCCGCGTACACGCTCTCGACGAAGGTGGGCCGCCGTCTGCACCCGTCGGACGCGGGCGGCGACGACCTCGGGAACGGTTTCGCCGTCCCCGCCACCCACCGCCGCGTCTGGGACTTCACCGCCGACGGCGTACGGCGCACCCTGGAGGCGAGCCTGGAGCGGCTCGGCCTCGACCGGGTGGACGTCGTCTACCTGCACGACCCCGACGACCACGCCGAACAGGCCTTCCGGGAGGGCTATCCGGCCCTGGAGAAGCTGCGCGCGGAGGGCGTGGTCGGCGCGATCGGCGCGGGCATGAACCAGGCGGAGATGCTCACCCGCTTCGTCCGCGACACCGACGTCGACGTGGTGCTGTGCGCCGGGCGCTACACGCTGCTCGACCAGAGTGCCCTCACCGGCCTGCTGCCGGCCGCCGTCGAACGCGGCGTCTCGGTGGTCATCGGCGGCGCCTTCAACTCCGGTCTCCTGGCGGACCCGAGACCCGGAGCGACGTACAACTACGCCCAGGCACCGGGGGAGGTGCTGGACCGGGCGCTGCGCATGAAGGAGGTCGCCGAGCGGCACGGCATCACTCTCCGAGCCGCGGCCCTGGCCTTCTGCGCCGCCCATCCCGCCGTCGCGAGCGTCCTGGTGGGCGCCCGCTCGGCGGCCGAAGTCCACGACTGTGCCGACCAGTTCGCGACACCGGTGCCCACCGCCTTCTGGCAGGAGCTGCGGGACACCGGTCTTCTGGCCACCGAGGAGCCGTCATGAGAGTCGCCCTGCACACCACGGTCCGCGCCGACCGCGTCGCCGAGTACGAGGCCGCGCACCGCGAGGTGCCCGTCGAACTCACCGACGCGATCCGTGCCGCCGGTGCCACGTCCTGGACGATCTGGCGCAGCGGCACCGACCTGTTCCACCTCCTGGAGTGCGAGGACTACGCCCGGCTCCTCGCCGAGCTGGAGAAACTCCCGGTCAACGTGGCCTGGCAGGCCCGGATGGCCGAGCTCCTCGACGTGGCGCACGACTACTCCGACGAGGGCGCGAGCGCCGGTCTGCCCGTCGTGTGGGAGCTGCCGTGACCGTGGACGCCCACCACCACGTGTGGGACCTGTCCGTCCGGGACCAGGACTGGATCGGGCCGGGCAGCCCGATCCGCCGCGACTTCACCGTGGCGGACCTCGCCCCCGAGGCCCGCGCGGCCGGCGTCGACCGCACGGTCCTGGTCCAGACGGTCACGGTGGCCGAGGAGACCCCGGAGTTCCTGGCCCTCGCGGCGGCCCACGACCTGATCGCGGGCGTCGTGGGCTGGACCGACCTCACCCGCCCCGACATCGCCGACGAACTGGCCCGGCTGCGGGAACTGCCCGGCGGGCGGTACCTCAAGGGCATCCGCCACCAGGTCCAGGGCGAGCCCGACCCGCGGTGGCTGCTCCGACCGGACGTGCGACGCGGCCTTGCCGCCGTCGCGGACGCGGGCCTGGTCTACGACCTCCTGGTCCTGCCCCACCAGCTGCCGGCCGGCGTCGAGGCGGCCGAGGCCCTGCCCCGGCTCACCTTCGTCCTCGACCACGTGGGCAAGCCCCCCATCGCCTCCGGCGGGCTCGAACCCTGGGCGACGTCCGTCCGCGCCCTCGCCGCCCTGCCCAACACCGTGTGCAAATTCTCCGGCATGGTCACCGAGGCCGACCCCGACTCCTGGACCGTCGACGACCTGCGCCCGTACGCCGACGTGGTGCTGGACGCCTTCGGCCCGGACCGCCTGATGTTCGGCTCGGACTGGCCGGTGTGCACGCTCGCGGCCGATTACGGCGAAGTTCTGGACGCGGCACGGCAGTTGGTCCCGGCGCGGGACCACGCGCAGGTCTTCGAGGCCACCGCCACCCGCGTCTACGACCTCTGAACCTCCCCCGTCAGCCGCGTCGGCGGCAGGTACTCGCGCACATACGTCCGCTCCCAGCAGGCGCCCGTCTCCCGCAACTCCCGCCAGCTCGTGTACCGGTAGCGGAAGAGGCGGGCGCGCACGTAGCGGGGCGGCGCGTCGGGCGGGAACGGGGAGCGGCGCAGCAGCTTCAGGGTGGCGCGGTCGTTCTCCAGGAGCCGTTCGACCAGCGCGCCGAACCACGATCCGGCGTACGCGGGCGACAGCGCGGCGAACCACATCATCCAGTCGAGCCGCAGATGGTAGGGCGCGAACTGGCGCGGCCAGTGCCGTGGATCGCCGGGCTTGCCCTTGAACTCGTACTCCCGCCAGTCGGAGTCCTCGCGCGGTACGTCGTCGGCCGTGCCCTCGACGACCACCTCGTAGCGGATCCGGCTGACGCTGCCGAACGCGCCGTAGGTGTTGACCAGATGGAGCGGGTCGAAGGAGCGGTTCATGATCTGGCGGCGGGAGACCATGTTGCGCACCGGGTGGTAGCTGAGGGTCACGAGCAGCGCGGCGACCGCGAGGACCACGACCTCGTACCAGAGCGGTGCGTCGGGCGTCGGCCGCGTATCGGTGGGGAACGGCAGGGCCGACAGGGCCAGCACGATCGTGATCCAGTTCAGCCAGGAGAAGTTGCCCGACAGGACCAGCCACAGCTGGGTGACGATCATCAGTGACGCGGCCGCCGCGGCGATCGGCTGCGGCGCGAACAGCAGGAACGGGACGACGAGTTGGGTGACGTGGCTGGCGGCCACCTCCACCCGGTGCAGCGGGCGCGGGAGATGGTGGAAGAACCAGCTCAGCGGGCCCGGCATCGGCTGTGTCTCGTGGTGGTGGTCGAGGCAGGTCAGCTTCCGCCAGCACTCGTCGCCCCGCATCTTGATCAGGCCCGCGCCGAACTCGACCCGGAAGAGGATCCAGCGCAGCAGGAACAGGGCGAGGAACGGCGGCGCCACCTCGTCGTTGCCGAGGAAGACCGCGAGGAAACCCACCTCCAGCAGCAAGGACTCCCAGCCGAAGCCGTACCAGGTCTGGCCGACGTTCACGATCGACAGGTACAGCACCCAGGGCACCAGCCACAGCGCCATCGCGGCCCCCAGGGGCAGCCGGGAGTCCAGACCCGCGAGCAGCGCCGCCGACACCGCGCAGCCGGCCCACGCGCAGCCGGCGAAGAAGCGGTCGGAGTAGTGGAGTTGGAAGAGACTCGGGGCCCGTCTGAAGGGCGTCCGCGCCACGAAACGGGGGATGGGCAGCATCCCGCGCTCCCCGAGCAGCGCGCGGAACTGAAGGGCGGCCGTCAGGAACGCCATCAGGTACACACCGGCCAATGCCCGCTGGAAGACCAGCCGGCTCGTCCAGTAGTCGGGTGCGGTGAACCAGTCCACGGCCGTGCACTCCTTCCTCCTGCGGTCCCACCCCCGAACCCGGTGTGACTCGCCGTGTACCTCCCCCGCGCTTGCGTAACCCAAGTGAGTGAAGCAGACAATGGGGACGAAATGTCCGGGATCGACGGGAGAACGTGGTGCGGAGCCCCACCGGAACCCTCGTCACGGCCTGCACGCTCTCGGCGGCACTCCTCGTCGCCGGCTGCGGCGCCGACGAGGGCCGGCACAGCGAGTCACGCGGCGAGCCCAGCGGCGACCTCCTCCTCCAGCCGGTCGCCGCTCCGGGGCCGAACCCCTTCACCGAGTCCACCGCGACCTCCACGGCCGCCCCGGCGCCGGTCACCCGAACGCAGCAACCGGCACAGCCGGGGGAGACGACGACGCGCTCCCTGTCCGGCGGGACACCCGGCCTCTACGGCGGCATCGCACGGGTCGGCAGCTGTGACGTCGAACGGCAGATCGACCGCCTCACCCGGGACCGGGACAGGGCCCGCGCCTTCGCCCGGGTCCAGGGCATCTCCCAGGCGTCGGTCCCCGACCACCTGCGCGGCCTGGCCCCCGTCGTGCTGCGCGCCGACACCCGGGTCACCGGCCACGGCTACCGCGCGGGCCGGACGAGCGCCCACCACGCCGTCCTCCAGGCGGGCACCGCCGTCCTGGTCGACCACCGGGGCGTGCCACGCGTCCGCTGCGCCTGCGGCAACCCGCTGACGCCGGCGGCGCCCATGCGGGACGGCCACGGAACCAGCGGCCGCCCCTGGGCCGGCTACCGGCCCGCCCAGGTGATCGTCGTAGCCCCGACCGCCCGGGCCGTCACGGACATCACGATCATCGACAGCGTCGACCACAACTGGATCGAGCGACGCATCGGCCACGACGTCCGCCACGACCGCATGGTGCCCGATCCGCAGCCGGCCGGGCCGACGCGGACGCCGACGCCGACTCCCTCCTACGACGGGGACCACCGCCCCACGGACACCGTCCCGGCCACGCCCCTGACGACCGACGCGCCCGAGCCGACCGAGCCGCCCCAGCCGATCGAGCCCGCCGAGCCGGAGAGCCCGCTCCCGCCACCGGACGTACCGGCCGAACCCGACACGGGGACCGCACGCCCGGACGAGCCCGCCTACGAGGAGCCCGACACCGAGTCCCCGGACTCCTTCGAGCCCGACACCTCCCCGGACTCCTTCGAGGCCGACGACATCGGCCCCGAGGCCGTGCCGGAGACCCCCGATCCGCCCGACGGCGGCGGGCTGATCCCGGACGCCCCGGCCGACACGGACATCGCCCTGGACAGCTGACGGCAGCCGAAACAGACCCTGTCTCCCCACTCGAAGAATCCGACAAACCCTGGCAAGGTGGGCCCCATGGTTGATCGGGGAGCGAGCGCCCTGTCACTCCCGGACGACTGGCCCGCCCACCCGGATCCGATCCTGGCGCTCAACCGCATGGGCAGCTTCGACTGGGACCTGGACACCGGTCTGTTCCACATGGACGCCCAGGCCCACGAGGTCTTCGACCTGCGCCCCGACGAGTACGACGGATACCCCACGTCCCTGGCGATCCGGGTCCCGACCGCCGAGGGCCACCGGCTCGACGCACTCGTCTCCCAGGCGATCAAGGACGGCAGCGAGAACTACGGCACCTACTTCCGGCTCCGCTGCCGGGACGGCGCGCTGCGCTGGACCCACACCCAGGGCTACATCCGGCGCGACGAGACGGGCCGTCCGCGCCGGATCGTCGGCATCGTCCGCGACGCCACCCAGGAACTCGGCGAACTGGAGTCCCGCCGGGAGCAGGCGGCCCAGGACGAGGCCCGCCGCCGGCAGACCAACGTCGTGCAGCTCACCACGGCCGCCCTGGCCCACGCCCGCACCGTGGACGACGTCATCGACGTCCTCAAGGACACCCACGGCCTCACCCACCTCGGTGCCGCCAGCCTGGTCTTCGGCCTGGTCGAGGCGGGGCGCATCCGGCTGATCGCCGAGGGACCCGAGGGCAGCTTCGTGCCCGGCACCCGGGTCACCCGGATCGACGAGCCGTACCCGATGAGCGAGGTCGTCCGCACGCTCAGTCCCCGCTTCATCGAGACCCCGGAGGAGTTCGCCGAGCGCTATCCCGTGCTGTGGCCGCACATCACCGACCTGGACATCACGGCGGCCGCCTATCTGCCGCTCATCGCCGAGGCCCGCCCGATCGGCGCCATGGGCCTGCTCTACAACGACCGGCACGGCTTCTCGTCCGAGGACCGCAACGTCCTCATCGCGCTCGGCAGCAGCATCGCGCAGAGCCTCCAGCGCGCCATGTTCTACGAGCAGGAGAAGGACCTCGCCACCGGACTCCAGCAGGCCATGCTGCCGCGCTCCATCCCCAGCGTCCCCGGCGCCGACGTCGCCGTCCGCTACCGCTCGGGCTCCCTCGGCCGGGACATCGGCGGAGACTGGTACGACCTGATCCCGCTGCCCGGGGGTACCCCCTCCGGAGGAGGGCGGGTCGGCGCGGTCATCGGCGACGTCCAGGGCCACGACACGCACGCCGCCGCCGTCATGGGCCAGCTGCGGATCGTCCTGCGCGCCTACGCCGCCGAAGGGCACACCCCGGCCGCGGTGATGGCCCGGGCGTCCGTCTTCCTCCACGAACTGGACACCGACCGCTTCGCGACCTGCCTGTACGCGGAGGCCGACCTGGCCACCGGGGTGGTGCAGGTCGTCCGGGCCGGCCATATCGATCCGCTGATCCGCCGGCCCGACGGCAGCTGCCGCCGGATTCCGGTCGCGGGCGGCCTGCCGCTCGGCCTGTCCGCCGAGTTCGGCGCCCTCGACTATCCCGTCGCCACCCTCGAACTGGACCCGGGCCACACGCTCCTGCTGTGCACCGACGGTCTGGTCGAACAGCCCGGCGCCGACCTCGACGACGGTATGCGGACCCTCGTGGCGCTGATCGAGACCGGCCCTCACGACGTCCGGGACCTCGCCGACCGTCTCATCGATGTAGCCGCCGAACGCGGCGGTGACGACGACGTCGCCCTGCTCCTGCTGCGCCGCCGCGGCCTGGACGCCCCGCGGTCGGGCGGGCGTCTCCAGCAGCACGTGGCCCCCGGCGACCCCGAGGCCCTGATCGAGGCCCGGCACATGATCCGCGCGGCGGTCGGCGCCTGGGGTGCGCGCGAGCGCTGCGACGAGGTCGAACTGGTCGCCGACGAGCTGATCACCAACGCCCTCATGCACACCGAGGGCTCCGCGATCGTCACCCTCAGAGTCCTCACCGGCGGCGACCGCCGACTGCGCGTCGAGGTAGAGGACGCCTCCAGCGCCCTGCCACGGCGCCGCGAGGCGGGGGAGTCGGGGGTCTCCGGGCGGGGCCTGCTCCTCGTCGACCTGCTCGCCGACGTGTGGGGCGTGGAGGCGCGGGGCGGCGGCAAGTGCGTGTGGTGCGAGTTCGTGGTGGGCAAGCGGAGCTGAGCACTCCGCTCTGTGGTGGCACTCTGGACGTATGCCGGAACTGCCCGAGGTCGAGGCGCTCAGGGACTTCCTCACCGAGCACCTCGTCGGCCACGAGATCGTGCGGGTGCTGCCCGTCGCGATCAGTGTCCTGAAGACGTACGACCCTCCGCTCACCGCCCTGGAGGGCCACGAGGTCACGGCCGTGCACCGGCACGGCAAGTTCCTCGACCTGGAGACGGCGGGCGGCCCCCGTCTGGTGACCCACCTCGCCCGCGCGGGCTGGCTCCACTGGAAGGACCGGCTCCCGAGCGGCATGCCCCGCCCCGGCAAGGGCCCCCTCGCCCTCCGCGTCGCCCTGGAGACCGGCGAGGGCTTCGACCTCACGGAGGCGGGCACACAGAAACGGCTCGCGGTGTACGTCGTCCAG
Source organism: Streptomyces lincolnensis (assembly GCF_001685355.1). Lineage (GTDB taxonomy): Bacteria > Actinomycetota > Actinomycetes > Streptomycetales > Streptomycetaceae > Streptomyces > Streptomyces lincolnensis. The sequence continues at coordinate 8,843,503 of NZ_CP016438.1, forward strand.
GACCCCCAGCAGGTCCCGGGCATCGCCCGCCTCGGCCCCGACCCGCTCGCCGACGACTTCGACGAGGCCCGCCTGGCCGGCCTCCTGAAGGGCGAGCGCCGCCGGCTGAAGGGCGCCCTGCGCGACCAGTCGCTCATCGCGGGCGTCGGCAACGCCTACAGCGACGAGATCCTCCACGCCGCGAAGATGTCCCCCTTCAAACCGACGTCCTCCCTCACCCCCGAGGACATCACCACCCTCTTCCAGGCCCTGCGCTCCACCCTCACCGACGCCCTCTCCCGCACCCGGGGCCTGGCCGCCGCCCGCCTCAAGTCCGAGAAGAAGTCCGGCCTCCGCGTCCACGGCCGCACCGGCGCCCCCTGCCCCGTCTGCGGCGACACCATCCGCGACGTCTCCTTCGCCGACTCCTCCCTCCAGTACTGCCCCACCTGCCAAACAGGAGGAAAACCCCTGGCGGACCGCCGAATGTCCCGCCTGCTCAGGTGACGGAGGCGTACCGCGTGACGTCGGTGACCCGACAGGTGACGGCCTCCGTGATCCGAACGAGCCCCTGCGCGGTCACGTCGGCCTGCTGCCCCGGCGCGAGCTTGCGCGTCGCCCCGATCCCGTCACCCAGGCGCTTGCCCGAGCGGTCGAGGAACTCCACGTCGACCGTGTAGTCCGAGGTCTTCGACGAACGATTCGTGACGAGCAGCCCGGCCGCGGTCCCCTCGGTCACCGGATCGACCGCGCACTTGGTGATCTTCACGTCCCCGACGGCTCCACCGCGCGTCGGCGTGGGCGGATAGCGGTCCTGCTCCCGGACCGGATCCTCCGCGACGGTGCCGCTGTCCTTCGAGCGGCCGCCCTCGCCGTCGTCCACGACGAGGCCTATCGCGATGAGGATGCCGAGAACAAGCACGATCCCGAGGCATCCGAACCCGGCGATCGTCCCCGGCCGGCGCTTCGGCCGTAGCGGTGGAGACCCACCCGGCAGCTGCCCCGCGGGCGCGCCCCCCGGCCGTTGCCGCCCGCATCCCTACCGAGGGCTCAGCGTCACCAGGTGTTCCCCGGTCGCCGTGCGGACCTCGTAGCGGGCGATCTGGTCGGGGTGGAGGGCGGAGCCGCTGTGGAGGGTGTTGGCGTCGGCGTCGTGGCCGGGGGCGTTCCAGCCGGTGACGGTGTGTTCGGAGCCGTCCTCGCCGATGACGACGAGGTGGCAGGCGCGGGGGCCGGCGGCGTCCTTGACCTTGAGTTCGACCTCGCTGCCCCAGGGCTCGTCCTTGGTGGTGACCTGGGCCCAGACCCCGGAGCGTTCATCGGTGGCGGTGATCTGCGCGGCACTGTTGGCATCGCTGGCGAAGAGCACCGTGGCGGGCCCGGCCACGGCCATCACCACGGCCGCGGCCACCGCGTACAGCACGCGCCGGCGCCCCGCCCGATGCCGCGCAGCGACCTCGCCGAGCAGCCGCTCCAGCAGCCGGGGCCCGGGCTGGGCCATGGGGTGCACCACCCGGGGCGTGGCCCGCCGGTAGAGCATCATCTGACGGGTGATGGGGCCGAACTCGGTCACCTCGGCCGAGCACCGGGGGCACTCCATGAGGTGGTCCTCGAAGCGGAAGGCGTCCGCCTCGTCCAGCACGCCGAGCGCGTACGCGCCGACGTCGCGATGCCTCTCCAGGGACCTCATGCCGAATCCTCGTGCCGTTGGGTGCGGGTGGGGTGACTCCTTGCACCCACCGGTACGGACCAGTCAGCCGAATCACTCAAGCCCCTGACCGAATCGTGACCAAGGGATTCGGAGCGGCCGGACCCGAGGATTGGTCCGAGTCCGGGCGAATCTAAAAAAGATGAATCGCGAGATGTCCCAGCGGCAGCCCCAGCTGCCAGGCCGGCGTCCAGACCTTCGGTCCCTCGTCCTCACCGATCACCGGACCACCGCCCGGCACCGCGTTCAGATCGGGCGCGAGCAGCTCCGTCTCCTGCAGCCAGCGCCAGGCCGCCTCCGCCAACTCCAGGTCCGCTGAAGGCCCTTCGGCGGCGATCGCCTCGGCCGCCAGCGCGGCCATCCGCTCGCACACCCAGTCCTGCCACGGCTGGTCGTACGCCGTCAGCGACAGCCAGTTCTCCAACTGGGAGACGACCTGGATGCCGGACAACTCGCCCTCGGTGTCGGACAGGAAGACGGTCAACGCCAGCGCGTCACGGCCGGCCCGGAACTCGAACGACGTCGGGGGCATCAGATCCCCCGATCGCAGAAGCTCGTCGGCGATGTACTCGGCATACAACCAGGCCATGGGAACGGTCAGTTCGCCGTCGGCGCCGTCCGTGCTCTCTCGACCTCTGTGCAGCATCCCTTCCTGCCTTCCTCCGGTGCGTGCGCGTCGCCCGTCGCCGGGCCCCCAGTCCGGAACACGGATGGGGACAGCCGATTACTCAACCGGGGTACTCAGCAACTCGCTTTACGGAGGTTTGACTCATTCATGGGTTTCACCGCAGGTCGGCCGCGTATCCCGGAAGCACCCGGCGCAGGGCGCGCAGCGCGTAGTACGCGCGGGACTTCACGGTACCGGGCGGTATCCGGAGGATCTCCGCGGCTTCCGCCACACTCGCCCCCTGGAAGTACACCAGCACCAGGACTTCACGGTGCTCCGGAGTGAGTGTCTTCACAGCCTCGCGCACATCGAGGGTCGCGGCGGCCCGCTCCGCGTGATCCGCGCACACCCGCGCGTTCTCCAGGACCGCGTCTCCGACCTCCGCCGGACGCGCCTGCCGCGCCCGCCGCGCGTCGATCGCGAGCCGCCTGCCCACGGTCAGCAGCCAGGGCCGTACGGACTCGAAGTCGTCGGCGCGCAGCGCCTCGGGGTGCTGCCAGGCGCGTACGAGTGTCTCCTGCACCAGGTCCTCGGCGCGCTGTCGGTCACCGTCACAGAGCCGGAGCAGCAGCGCGAAGAGAGGCCGGCCGTGCTCGCGCTGCAGTGCGGCGAGCTCGTGCTCGGCGGTCGTCCCGTTCGTGAGAGTGGTTCCGGCCGTCATGGCCGTATGCCATAACAGGGGGCCGTTTCTGGACAGGGCGGGGGCGCATGTCTGCGGCGGACGGTCGATCGCGTCGGCGAACGGTTCGATGAACGGTTCCCTCCGCCTGGCCCGCGCGGGCCGGACGGGCTAATGAGGGTGGCAAGCCCGTTTGGGGGCGTCTTCAGCTTCGTACCTATTTGTGAGTAAATATGATCACAGTGGGGTGAGCTGATGATTGCACGCAGGCAGCAAGTGGCCCTGGCTCTCACGGTCCTTCTCGCGGCGGGCGCCGCCTGCCAGAGCAAGGATCACGACCCGTCCGTCGAGCCGGGACGTCCGGCCCCCTCCGCCGCCGGTCCGCCCGGCTTCACGCTCGTCGCCTCCGGTGACGTCCTCCCGCACAGCTCGATCATCGACCGGGCCCGCTTCGACGGCGGCGGTCGCGGCCACGACTTCCGCCCGATGCTGGCCGGGATCGAACCGGTCGTCTCCCGCGCCGATCTGGCGCTGTGCCACATGGAGACCGTCTACGGCGCGAACGGCCGGTACTCCGGCTATCCCACCTTCAAGTCTCCGCCCGAGGTCGCCCAGGGCCTCGCCGCCACCGGCTACGACGGCTGCTCCACCGCCTCCAACCACAGCCTCGACGACGGCGCCGAGGGCATCCGTCGCACCCTGGACGCCATGGACCGGGCCGGCGTACGGCATGCCGGTTCGGCGCGCACCGAGCAGGAGGCCCGCACGGTCACGGTGCTGCCCGCGGGGTCCGCGAAGGTCGCCCACCTCTCCTACACCTACGGCACCAACGGCTTCCCGCTCCCGCAGGGCCGGCCCTGGGCCGTCAACCTGATCGACCAGAACCGGATCCTGGCCGACGCCCGGGCGGCCCGGCAGGCGGGCGCCGACGTGGTCGTGGTGTCCCTGCACTGGGGCACCGAGTGGCAGGACGCGCCCGACGACCAGCAGACGGCCCTGGCGCGGACCCTCACCGCCGCCCGTACCGGCGAGCGCCCCGACATCGACCTGATCCTCGGCACCCACGCCCACGTCCCGCAGGCGTACGAGAAGGTCAACGGCACCTGGGTGGTCTACGGCATGGGCGACCAGATCGCCGGTGAGATGTTCAACCACCAGGGCGCCCGGGACCCGCGCGGCAACCAGTCCACCCTCGGCCGCTTCACCTTCGCCAAGCCGCAGAGGCCGGGGGAGCGCTGGAAGGTCACCAGGGCCGAGTTCGTCCCGCAGTGGTTCGACGTCGACGCCGGCCGGTTGGTGAACCTCAACCAGGCGCTCGCCGCGGGCGCCGACGTGCGCGCCGTGCGCGACCGCATCCGGCAGGTGGTGCTCAGCCGGGGCGCCGCGAAGGACGGGCTCACCATGGGGAGGTAGCCGGAGCCGGCCGGCCGCCGCGTGGTGGCCCGGGTCAGTCGGCCTCCACGTGGTCGAAGGTCCGCAGCATCTCCTTCAGCACGCGCTTGCACGCCCGCAGCTCGGCGTCCGTCAGATCGCCGCCGACCTGCCGGTTCAGCTCGTGCTCGCGCCCGAGGATCGTGGTGATGACGGTCTCGCCCTCGTCCGTGATCCGGATCAGCGAGGACCGCTGGTGCGCGGGGTTGGGCGTGGCCTCCACCCAGCCCCGGGCCAGCGCGTCGTTCACCATGCGCTGCACGAACTGGCGGGTCAGCGTCGTGACCCGGCCCATCTGAGGCACCGTCATGGGCCCGTATCTGTGCAGCAGGGTCAGGACCGAGCGCACGCCGACGGACACCCCCTCCACGGCCTCGCCCTGTTCGAGCTTGCGCAGGCCGCGCCGGTAGAGGGCGCCGACCAGGTCGAACACCTCGCTGACCCGGTGGCCCAGTTCGTCGGGCGGCAGTGGTTCGTCGATGTCGTGCATGTCGTCCACCCGGCCATCATGACACCTCGGTTGCCAAAATCCTTCGAAGATGACACCTTGGTTGTCATGACAGTTGCTTCGGAACTGAGCTTCTTCACATCCACCGACGGCGATCTCGCCTACCGCGACACCGGCGCGGGCGACCTCGTGGTCCTGCTCCACGCCGGATACGTCGACCACCGCCTCTTCGAGGACCAGATACCGGCCCTCGCCGCCGGACACCGCGTGATCGCGGCGGACATCCGGGGCCACGGCTGGTCCGCCAACGCGAGCGAGCCCTTCCGGTGGGCCGACGACCTCGCCGGCCTGCTCCGGCATCTCGACGCCGGTCCCGCGGTCCTGGTCGGGGTGTCGATGGGCGGGGCCGTCGCGAGCGACACCGCGATCGAGTACCCGGAACTGGTCCGCGGGATCGTCCTGAGCGGGGCCACGACCAGCGACTTCCAGTACACGGACGAGTGGACCCGGGAGATCGTCGCCGAGTCCGCCCGCACCCTGCACTCCGGCGACATCGAGGGCTGGATGACCGTGTTCCTGCGGGGCGCCGCCGGCCCGTACCGCACGGTCGACGACCTCGACCCGGCCCTGTTGGAGCGGCTGCGCGAGATGTCCCTGCACACCATCGCCAAGCACACGCCGGGGGAGCCGAACCTGCACGTTCCCATGACCGACACCTGGCCCCGCGTCCCGAAGATCGACGTCCCCGTGCTCACCGTCAACGGCGCCCTGGACTCACCCACCCTGATCCCCGACGCGGAGCGGTTCGCCCGCACCGTCCCCGACGGCCGCTCGGTCATCGTCGAGGGCACCTCGCACTTCCCGAACCTGGAGAAGCCCGGGGAGTTCAACACGATCCTCCTGGACTTCCTCCGCGCCCTGTGACCGCCTCCGTGCCCGCTAACGGCCGGCCAGTGCCGAACGCCGGTAGGAGTAGCCGAAGTAGACCACCAGCCCGAGCGCGAACCACACGGCGAACCGCGCCCAGGTCTGCCACTGGAGGAACGTGATCAGCCAGATCGAGAACACCACGCCCAGCGCGGGCACCACCGGCATCCACGGAGTGCGGAAGGTCCGCGGCAGGTCGGGCTGCCGGTAGCGCAGCACGATCACCGCCACGCACACCACCACGAACGCCAACAGGATGCCGATGTTGGTGAGTTCGGCCGCCTCGCCGATCGGCAGGAACCCGGCGATGGCGGCCGAGGCGACCCCCACGATCCAGGTCACCCGTGTCGGCACGTGCCGGGTCGGATGCGTCTTGGCGAACCAGGCGGGCAGCAGCCCGTCACGGGACATGGAGAACCACACCCGGGTCACCCCCAGCATGAACGTGAACATCACCGTCAGGATGCCGATGATCGCGCCGACCGCGATCACGTCCGCGAGCCCGCCGAGCCCCACCGACTTGAACGCCGTCGAGAAGCCGCTCTCCTTGTCGATGTCCCGGTGGTTCTGCATGCCCGTCAGGACCAGACAGGCGGCCACGTACAGCACCATCGAGATGGCCAGCGAGTACAGGATCGCCCTCGGCATGTGCCGCTGCGCGTCCTTCGACTCCTCGGCCGCCGTGGACATCGCGTCGTAGCCGAAGACCGCGAAGAACACCGTCGCAGCGCCCGTGAACGCGCCGCCGACGCCGTACGGGAAGAACGGGTTGTAGTTCGCCGTGTCGATGTGGAACACGCCGACGGCGATCACCAGCAGCACGACCAGCACCTTCAGCACGACCACGACCGTCTCGAAGCGAGCCGCGTTGCGCATGCCGAGGGTGAGCAGATAGGCGATCAGCAGGCACAGCACCACCGCGAACAGGTCCACCTTGTGGCCGTCGCCGGTGCCGGGCGCGCCCAGCATCCAGTTCGGCAGGTCCGCGCCCATCTCCCCGACCAGGAAGCCGAAGTAGCCGGAGATACCGATGGCGACCACCGCCACGATCGCCGTGTACTCCAGCAGCAGGTCCCAGCCGATGAACCAGCCGGCCAGCTCCCCGAGCACCGCGTAGCCGTAGGTGTAGGCGGACCCGGCCTTCGGGATGAGCCCCGCGAACTCGGCGTACGACAACGCGGCCGCCGCGCTCGCGATCCCGGCGACGAGGAAGGAGACCAGGACGGCCGGTCCCGCCGTACCGTTGGCCACCGTGCCGGCGAGGGTGAAGATGCCCGCACCGATGATGCCGCCCACGCCGATGGCCGTGAGCTGCCAGAGCCCCAGCGACCGTTCCAGACGCGGGCCCTCGACGATCTCGGTCTCGTCGATCCGCTCAATGGGTTTGCGACGGAGAATCCCCTCGCCCGTTCGGATCCCGGCCATCAGCCTCACCTCTTCGCGAACGGCAAACGCCTGACGGCGGATCATGATGGCGCAGGGAAGCCCGTCACGGAAGACGTCGCGCAGCTACCACCGGAGCGCGCCCCGGTCCCTTACGGCACCACCGTCACCGGCCACCGTCCCGCCTTCACCAGCCGCACCGCCACCGAACCGACGATGCGGTGGCCCGCCTGTTCGGAGGCGCCGACGACCACCGCGTCGGCCTTGAGGTCGTCGGCGGCCTTGACCAGGCCGCTGTAGGGGTCGCCGCGGAAGGTGTGGAACTCCCAGCGGATGTCGAATATCCCCTTGGTCTGCTCGGTCGCCTCCCGGAGCTGGGCCACGAGGTCCTCGGCGATCGCGTCCGTGGTCTCGGCGACCGGCGCCCCGGCCGCCGCGCCGGCCGCGAGGACCGGCTGCACGTAGACGACCGCGAGGAGCGCGTGCTGGCGTCGGGCGAGGCCGCCGGCATAGGCCGCGGCGCGGATCGAGGAGTCGGAGCCGTCCACGCCGACGACGATGACCTTGGGACCGTCGGTGCCCCGCTCGAACTGGTGCGAGTGCTGTTCCGTCACGGCTGCGAGGCTATCGGAACCCGCAGGTCCCGCCGCCGTCCGGGATCTCTCGACGGGCGAGGCGGCCGGGGTGTTCCTACAGTCGGAACATGAGTGCCACCGTGGAGGCCGCGCCGGCGAAGGACACGGGCCCGCCGAGGCCGCCCGGACACGGCTTCCTCAGCAGGGTGCCGGAGGGCTTCGCGGCCTTCTTCGGCGCCCTCGGCCTGCTGTGCGTACTGCTCGCCCTCGTCCCGCCTCTGCGCACCCTGCTCCGCCCGGCCGTCCGCCTCCTCGACCAGATCCTGGTACCCGTCAGCGCCAACCTCGCCTACGCCGTCTTCCTGTTCCTGCTCGCCGGCGCGACCGCCGCCCGCAAGAAGATCGCCTGGTGGCTGGTCGTGGTCTACCTGGGCCTGCTCGTGCTGGCCGACGCCCTCGGCGTCGCCGTGGGCCTGTACGCCGACTCGATCCCCTCGCTCGTGGTGTGCGCCCTCGCCCTGGCCCTGCTGGTCGTGGCCCGCCGAGAGTTCTACGCCGCCTCGCGCCGAGCCGCCGTACGCCGGGCCCTGGCCGTCCTGTTCGCCGGGCTGGTGGCCGGGATCCTGGCCGGCTGGGGGCTCGTGGAGCTCTTCCCGGGCACCCTGCCGCGCGGCCAGCGACTGGCCTGGGCCGCCGACCGGGTGTGCGGCGGCCTGATCTCGGGCGGCGCCTTCGACGGCCGCCCGCCCCGCGCCCTGTTCTTCCTCCTCGGCCTGTTCGGCGCGCTCGCCCTGCTGAACGCCGCCGCGACCCTGTTCCGCTCCCAGCGCCTGGAAGCCGCCCTGCACGGCGACGAGGAGGACCGCGTCCGCGCTCTCCTGCGGCGCTACGGCGACCAGGACTCCCTCGGCTACTTCGCCACCCGCCGCGACAAGGCCGTCGTGTTCTCACCCAGCGGCAAGGCGGCCGTCGCCTACCGCGTCGAGGCCGGGGTGTGCCTGGCCGGCGGCGACCCCGTGGGCGACCGGGAGGCCTGGCCGCACGCCATCGCCGCCTGGCTGGAGATGGCCCGCCGGCACGGCTGGGCGCCCGCCGCGATGGGCGCCTCCGAGGACGGCGCCAAGGCCTTCGCCCGCGCCGGACTCGGGGCCCTGCAACTCGGCGACGAAGCCATCCTGCACGTGGCCGGCTTCGACCTCGACGGCCGCGACATGCGGGTCACCCGGCAGGCCGTCCGCCGGGTGAGCCGCACCGGGGCCACCTGCCGGATCCGCCGTCACTCCACCCTCACCGACGCCGAGATGGAGGAGGCGATCGACAAGGCCGACACCTGGCGCGACACGGAGACCGAACGCGGCTTCTCCATGGCCCTGGACCGCCTCGGCGACCCGGCCGACGGCGACTGCCTCCTGGTGGAGGCGGTGGGCGAGGACGGCCATCTCCTCGCCCTGCTCTCCTTCGTCCCCTGGGGCCGCGACGGCGTCTCCCTGGACCTGATGCGCCGTGACCGAGCCGCCCCCAACGGCGTCATGGAGTTCATGGTCGCCGAACTGTGCGCGGCGGCACCCAAGGCGGGCATCCGCCGGATCTCCCTCAACTTCGCCGTGTTCCGCTCCGTCTTCGAGGAGGGCGCCCGCATCGGCGCCGGACCGGTCCTGCGGCTCTGGCGGCGCCTGCTGCTGTTCTTCTCCCGGTGGTGGCAGCTGGAGGCCCTGTACCGCTCCAACGCCAAGTACCGCCCCGAGTGGTACCCGCGCTTCCTCTGCTACGGCGACGCCGGTGCCCTCGCCCGCATCGGCCTCGCCTCCGCGATCGCCGAAGGCTTCGTCTCCGTACCGTCGTTGCGCAAACTCTGGGGAAAGGGGCACCCGAAGGGCGGGCACCGGCCGGCCACCACCGAAGGCCTGCCGTCGCTCTCGGCGCTCGGCCTCGACGGAGGGGACGAGGCCGGGGCCGCACGGCCGGATGCGGACCTGCCCGAACAGGTCCGCATCCGGCACCACACCCTGGACCGCCTGCGCGCCGACGGCACCGACCCCTACCCCGTCGTCGTCCCGCACCGCACCCACGCCCTCGACGACGTCCGCGCGGGCGAACAGGTCACCGTCGCGGGCCGGGTCATGCGGGTGCGCGACTTCGGCGGCATCGTCTTCGTCACCCTGCGCGACTGGTCCGGGGACCACCAACTCGCCCTCACCCGCGACCGGTCGGGCCCCGCCCTCGACCGCTTCACCGCCGACACCGACATCGGCGACCACATCACGGCCACCGGCCTCGCGGGCGACAGCGACAAGGGCGAGCCCACCGTCTTCGTCACCTCCTGGCAGCTCACCGGCAAGTGCCTGCGCCCGCTGCCCGACAAACGCCGGGGCCTGACCGACCCCGAGGCCAAGGTCCGCATGCGCTACCTCGACCTGGTCGCGAGCCCCGACGCCCGCGAGGTGGTCCGCGCCCGCTCCACCGCCGTACAGGCCCTGCGCCAGGGCCTGCTGGAGCGCGGCTACCTGGAGGTCGAGACCCCGATGCTCCAGCAGATCCACGGCGGCGCCAACGCCCGCCCCTTCACCACCCACATCAACGCCTACGACCTCGACCTCTACCTGCGCATCGCCCCCGAGCTGTACCTCAAACGGCTCTGCGTCGGCGGCCTGGAGAAGGTCTTCGAGATGGGCCGCACCTTCCGCAACGAGGGCGTCTCCTACAAGCACAACCCCGAGTTCACGATGCTGGAGGCCTACCAGGCGTACGCCGACTACGACGTGATGCTCGACCTCACCCGCGAACTGATCCAGGGCGCCGCGACCGCCGCCTTCGGTACGCCGGTCGCCCGCAAGGACGGCACCGAGTACGACATCTCGGGCCCCTGGCCGGTCAAGACGGTGTACGGCGCGATCTCCGAGGCACTGGGGGAGGAGATCGACGCGGACACCGCCCTGGAGACACTGCACCGGCTGTGCGACCGCGCCGGCGTGCCGTACACGGTCGACGACGGCCGCGGCGACGTCGTCCTCGAAATGTACGAGCGGCTCGTCGAGGAGCGCACCCAACTGCCCACCTTCTACAAGGACTTCCCGACCGAGGTCTCCCCGCTCACCCGTCAGCACCGCATCGACCCGCGGCTCGCCGAGCGCTGGGACCTGGTCGCCTTCGGCACCGAACTCGGCACCGCCTACTCCGAGCTCACCGACCCCGTCGAACAGCGCCGCCGCCTCACCGCGCAGTCCCTGCTCGCCGCCGGGGGCGACCCGGAGGCGATGGAGCTGGACGAGGACTTCCTCGACGCCCTCGAATACGCCATGCCGCCCACCGGAGGCCTCGGCATCGGCGTCGACCGCCTGGTCATGTTCCTCACCGGCCTGACGATCCGGGACACCCTGCCGTTCCCCCTCGTGCGGCGCCGCTGACGCCCAGGGCCCGTCCGGCGGATCAGGTCGCCTGTAAGTAACGGTGCCTGATCGGCTCGGGTGAGCGGGGGTCTGGTGCGTGCAGCCGCAAGGCGGAGGAGGGCGTCGACGCGATGGGGGAGTCGGCAACCGACGACAACGCGGCTGGGGGTCCCCCACGCCTTTAAGGCGGTGGGGGAGTGCGTGCCAGACCCCCGCGACCGCGACATGATCCGCCGGACAGGCCCTGGTCATCGGCCGGACGGGTGGAATCGTGCCGCCGCCCCGGTGTCGCTGTGGTGCGTCGGGGCCGTGATGGGCGACTGATGAGTCATGAAGAAGGATCAGTTGCTCTCACGGCTGCCGTCGGCGGCGGTGTTCACACGCCGCCGGGTCCTGCTCGCCGGCGGTGCCGCCGCCGTCGGCGCGGCCGGTACGGCAGGTGTGCTGTCGCTGGGCCCCGGCGCCGAACCGGCCGCCCCCGCCCCCGCGGCCGGCCCCCCGGCGCGCCGAGCGGTCAAGCCCTCCGCCTACCGCCTCCAGCCCCTGACCGGATACGGACCGCCCCGGACCGCCCCGGCCAGGACCGTCGTCCGGCACGAGCCCTTCCTGCGCATGTCCGGCCGGGGCCGCTCCATGGTGCTGACCTTCGACGACGGACCCGACCCCCGCTACACCCCGGACATCCTGGACACCCTCGCGGAGTACGACGTCCGCGCGATGTTCTTCGTCTGCGGGGAGATGGCCGCCGACCACCAGGATCTGCTTTCCCGCATGGCCGACGAGGGGCACGCGGTGGGCAACCACACCTGGTCCCACCCGCTGCTGACCCGGCTGAGCCGGGGCCGGATCCGTTCCGAGATGGAACGCACCTGCGATGTCATCGAGGAGGCGTACGGCGATCGCCCCCAGTGGTTCCGCGCGCCCTACGGTGCCTGGAACCGGGCCGCCTTCCAACTCGGCGCCGAGCTCGGGATGGAACCCCTGGGCTGGACGGTCGACACCCTCGACTGGACCGCCCCCGGCACCCGCACCATCGTCGGCCGGGTCGAGCACGGCGCCGCCCCCGGTGTCGTGGTCCTCTCGCACGACGCCGGGGGCGACCGCACCCAGAGCGTCCGGGCGCTGCGCGACTATCTGCCGCATCTGCTGGATTCCGGCTATCACATCACCGTCCCGCGACGGCTGCACGCATAACCGGAAATCACGAAGCCGGTCCGGTCGGGGCACGCTCAGCGGACCTCGACCAGACGGGCGAAAGCGACGACATTACCGTCGTAGCCGTTCTGCTTGGAGAAACCGCCCCCGCAGGTGATGACCCGCAATTCGGGGGTGCCCTTCGAACCGTAGACGCGGTCGCCCGGGAAGTTGTTCTTCTCGAAGACCTCGATGCCGTAGATCTCGAATACGGCCGTCTTTCCGTCCTTACGGGCGACCTCGACGCGATTTCCCTTCTTCAGGGCCCCGAGTGCGTAGAACACGGCGGGGCCCCGACTGTTGTCGACATGGCCGACCACCACGGCGGTGCCCTTCTCGCCCGGCGAGACCGCGCCGGTGAACCAGCCCGCCAGGTTCGGGTCCTCCGGCGGCGGTGCGCCGACCCAGCCGTCCGCGTCCAGGCCGACCGCCATGACCGGCGCGTCGACCCGGATCGACGGGATCCTGACCCGGTCGGGAACGGCGTACGGCAGGGGATCGGGGCTGTTCAGGAAGGTACCGGGCGTCGCACGGGCCTCGGCGGCGGCCGACGCGGGCTGCGGAGGCCCGACGTCGAACTCGCCCGAGCCGTTCCGAATGAGCGCGAGGCCGGTCAGCAGAACAAGCGCTATCACGCCCCAGGGAGCACGCTTCTTCCGCGGCTCCTCCTCTTCGGCCAGGTCGGCCAGTTCGGACGCAGACATTCGACTTCCCCTCTCGACGCGGCCGTCGCCACGTCACTCGCGCATATGAGAACGCTAAGTCCCGCACGCGCAACCGGCGACGGGGCGGGCGCGAACGGGTGGCCCGTGCCGCCCTCGGTGCGCCATCCGAGTTGCCGTCGGCAGGAATTTTCTGACGGTCCGTGACCTGCGGTGATATCCGATTGTGCGCTTGTCGTTCGGCGTGTCCTCTCACCAGGACGGACCATTCCCGAAATGCGGGGCCGTGCAGGGCAACTGAGGGTTTTTGCGGGAGGCGCTTTCTCGCCGATCCACCGGGGACAGTTCCCGGGGCGTCTTCCGCGGAGGAACAACATGCGTACTACTCGTGCCCTGGCGGCCACAGGCGTCGCGGTCGCCGTCCTCGGATTCGCGGCGCCGACGGCTGCCGCCTGGGATCAGCCGACCAGTGTCAGTGCTCTCCCGAGCGTGATCGCCCGCGGGGGCCAACTCCAGATCACCGTCACCGGTTCCGCCTGCACCTTGGCGGGCAGCACGGTCAGCTCGACCGCCTTCCCGAGCACTCCGCTCATGTCGCAGGGCGGCGTCGGCAACACCTCGACGGCGAAGGTCACGGTCAACTCGAACGCCAGCCCGGGTCCGTACAGCATCACCACCACCTGCGAGGGCCGGTCCAAGACGTTCACCAACGCCTTCACCGTCATCGGCGGCGTCCGCGGCGGCATCGGCGGCAGCAGCTCCACCGGAGCGACCCCCACGGACATGGCCATCGGTGGCGGGCTCGTGGCCGCGGCCGTCGTCGGTGGCGGGGTGTTCTGGATGCGCCGCCGCTCCGAGAAGCGCATCTGACCGCACATGAGACAGGCCTTCGCCCCGGATCTCCTCAGGGATCCGGGGCGAAGGCCTGTGCGGTCAGGCGTCGTCCTCCCCGGTGCGGCGGCGGGAGAAGTGGTAGGCCGCCCCGACCGAGCCCGCGATGAGCGCGGCCCCGAGGCCGATCTCCTGGAGGTCGAAGCCGGCGAAGCTGCCGCCCTCGCCGGCGTGCACGCCCTTGTCGTAGGGGGGAACCGGCATCGGGGTGGGGGCAGGACGGCCGCCGGCGATGGTGAGGTTGGCGTTCTGCCAGAACGTCCCGCAGTGGAACGTCACCTCGTACATCGCGCCCGGTTTGGCGTCCCAGTCGACCATCGCCGTCGCCGACGACTGGCCCTTGCGGATGGTCAGGTCGTCGAAGACACCGGAGGAGACGAGGACGTCCTGTTTGCATCCCGTGGCGCGCAGCGTGACCTGCCCGCCGGCCGCGATGGTCTGGGGCAGGACACTGACCCGGAAACCCGAGCTCTCGCCGCTCGCGTGGGCGGCGGGGGCGGTGAAGGTCAGGGCGCAGGCGCCCAGCAGTGCGGCCGAAGCGACGCGTATCGCGCGCATGGTGGTTCCTCCGGTCCCCGAGGAGCAGCTGCGGACCTCTTCCGCTCGCGCCTGAAATGCACCTCGATGACCGAAACGCTAGGAACAGGTGTGCGTCTGCGCGATCGCTGTCGCGCGAATGGGGCAAGCGTGTGCGCCGCTCAGGGGACCCGCGTTCCGGCAGCCGGGGGACGGCGGCGGAGTGTCGGCCGTCCCCCGGCTGTCCGGTGTGGTGGGGCCGGCCGGGTCCGGGCGGGGTGAGTCGCCGTCAGCGCTTGGCGTCCGGGAAGAGGTTCAGGAACGGCTCGGCGGACGCGGCGATGCTGTGGCTATAGGGGGTGTCGAAGGCCCAGATGAGGAAGAGCAGGAAGGCGATCAGCGCGGAGAAGAGTCCCGCGAGGACCAGTTCGCGCACGGTGCGGCGGATCTGGAGGGCGAAGACCATGCCGATGGTCACCGCGCCGCCGCCGAGCAGTCCGAACCACACCACGCCCGGCATGGTCGCCCCGGTCGAGTCGGCCCGGGCGTTGCGCGCCTCGTCGGCGGCGGCCACCTGGTCCAGCAGGGGCTGGTAGGCCTGGGCCTGGAAGTCCGTCCTCGGCTCGTAGTCGGTGACGTCGATGCGGATCTTCTCCAGGAGCTCGCCGCCGCGCTCGGTGACCTCCTTGCGGTCGGCCATCGCCTTCCACTCGGTGGTGACGACGTGTCCGACATAGGCGTTGACATCGTCGCGAATACGGTCACGGACATCGGGCGGATAGACCCTGACCCGCTCCGAGATCTCGTGCAGGGCCTGGGCCTCCGTCTGGACATGGTCCTGGGCGGTGCTGCGGGCCTCCCAGACACCGGCGATGGCCAGGCCCAGGACGATGGCGTACACCACGCCGATCCACATCGTCATGTACTCGATGACGTCCGGCGTCTCGTTCGGATCCTCGTCCTCGGGCGCCGTGCGGTGCCGCACGATGGTGATGATCACCACCACGGCGCACGCGGCCGCCATCGCGAGGGTGAGAACAAGCCATTCCGGCAAGAGTGCCTCCAGGATCGGCGCTAGCGGGGCCGCAGCGCGGCGACGGCGATCACCGCGGGCGCGGTGATGAGCAGGACGTAGGTGACGGGTGACGTGGCCCCGTTGGACGGCCGCTCGTGGGACTTCGTCGCCCGGTAGCGCGGATAGCTGACCGGGCTGGGGGTGGGCCGTGGAGTGGGCTCGGCCGACGGTGTCGGGGTTGGTGTCGGCGGTGGTGGGGGAGCGGCGGGCCGGGCGGGAGCCGGGGCGGGCGGCGGGGTCGGCGTGGGCGTCGGGCGGGGTGGTTCCGGCCGGGGCGCCGGTGGTGGTGGCGGTGGTTCGGGTGTGGGTGTCGGGCGCGGCTCCGGGGGCGTGGGCGTGGGTTTCGGTGGTGGGGTGGGTGTCGGGGTGGGGGTGGGCGTGGGCGGAGGAGTCGGCGTCGGTGAGGGCGTCGGGGTCGGACAGGGCGGGGGAGGCGGCGGTGGCGGGCACGTCGTCGGAGTCGGCCAGGTGAGGGTGCCGGCGACCGCCACCACCTCCGCTCCTTCCGGACCCGCCGAGACGCGGACGCACGTGTAGGCGTCGGCGGCGGCCACTCCGGCCGACGGCCCCACCAGGAGCCATGCCAGCGCCACCAGGGCCAACACCCGTATGGCAGGGGCGGATTGGGTCGGTTCGGGTCTGTGCACGACGAAGATCCTGGGGCCTGGCGCGCCGTCGTACGCCCGAGCGGGGCGGGATTGGTCCGAAAGGGGGAAAGGTGGCACCGGAGGTTTGACCTACGGCTGATCGGGCTCAGCTGGGCGTACGCGTGTGCGAGAAGAAGCGGGCGGGCCACAGGGTTCGGAAAGAAATATGCGGGGCGGTTGAACACGAACCGGCCTTCCCTGCGTACTCATGGTCGTGCGGCGGCACAGAAGGGCGCTGCAACAGCCTTGGAAGTATGGGGAGTTGACGATGAAGACCTCCTGGCGGAGCGCCTCACTCGTGGCCGGCGCCGCGATGATGATGGCGCTGACGACAGCGTGCGGCCAGGAAAGCGCACCGTCGACGGGCAGTCAGAACGTGGGAGCCACGGCCGCCGCGGGTGACTATGGCATCGGCGGCACCGGAATCGGCACCAGTGCCGGCGCCGGTGCGGGTGCAGGTGGCGAGGCGCAGTCCAGCAGCACCACCGGGCCCCAGACGTCCGGCGCGGGCCAGCTGAACGTGTCGGCCAACGAGGAGCTCGGCAGTGTCCTGACGGACAGCAAGGGCCTGACCCTCTACCGCTTCGACCAGGACACCGCCGAGCCGCCGAAGTCGAACTGCGACGGCGACTGCGCGACCGCCTGGCCGCCCGTCCCCGCGGACGACGCCACGGCCGGTGCGGGTATCGACAAGGGGAAGCTCGGCGAGGTCACCCGCGCCGACGGCACCAAGCAGCTGACCATCGGCGGCTGGCCCGCCTACCGCTACGCCAAGGACACCAAAGCCGGGGACGTGGCCGGCCAGGGCGTGGGCGGCAAGTGGTACGCGCTGGCCCCCGACGGCAAGAAGGCCAAGGCTTCGGGCGCCTCGGGCTCGGGCTCCGACACCGACCTGCCCGGCCTGTCCACCCGCAACGACCCCAAGCTCGGCGAGATCGTCGTCGACAAGAACGGCCACACGGTCTACCGCTTCATGAAGGACTCGCCCTGGCCGATGAAGACGGCGTGCACCGGCGAGTGCCTGGAGAAGTGGCCGGTCATCGCCCCGGTCGACGCCGAGGACACCAAGGGCATCAATCTGAAGGGATCCGGTCCCAGGGGGCAGGGCTACGTGGTCTTCGACCGCCCCGACGGCATCAAGCAGCAGACCATCGACTGTGTGCCGATCTACACCTTCGCCGGTGACAAGAAGCCCGGCGACACCAACGGTCAGGGTGTCGGCGGCACCTGGTACGCCGTGACGCCCGACGGAAAGCCGGTCGGAGCGTCGGAGTAGGAACCCGCTCATCCGGACCACCGGTCCGCCCCCTCTGCGCCGCACGGAGGGGGCGGACCGGTTTGCCGTCGTTCACCACAACTCTCCGACTCCTGGCTTCTGTCCGGAACATTCGGAACACCCCGAAATTCCCTGCGGATTTCTCGTAGAGAAAAGACAGAGGCTTCATGGAAGATGTTGCGGGGCATCAACACGGCACGTGCCGCAGGCAGTGACCGGGAACGGATGGTCAATTTCCGTTTCCGCTCGCTCCTTTGGCGGGCGATCAGTAGCCTCAGCTCGAACACCGGATCGCCTACGCCTGGAGAGATAGATGGAGCGTCCCGCCTGGGCCCCACGGAGCATCGACATCTCGGTGCCGAGCGTCGCGCGTATCTACGACTACTACCTGGGCGGTTCGCACAATTTCGAGGTCGACCGGCAAGCGGCCCGCAAGGCCATGGACTTCATGCCGGGACTTCCCAAGATCATGCAGGCGAACCGGGCGTTCATGCGCCGCGCGGTACGCCACGCCGCGGACGAGGGCATTGATCAATTCCTCGACATCGGCTCCGGCATCCCGACCTTCGGCACCGTCCACGAGGTGGCCCAGCGGATCCGTCCCGGCGCCCGCGTCGTCTACGTCGATCACGACCCCGTCGCGGTCGCCCACAGCGAGGCGGTCCTCGCGGGCAACCCGGACACCGGGGTGGTCGCCGCGGATCTCCGCAAGCCGCAGGAGATCCTCGCGAGCCCGGCCGTACAGACCCTGATCGATCTGAAGCGGCCGGTGGCCCTGCTTCTCGTTGCCATACTGCACTTCGTGGAAGACGCGGACGACCCGTACAAGGCGGTGGCCGAACTGCGCGAGGCGCTCGCGCCCGGCAGCCGGCTCATCCTCACGCATGCCTCGTACGAGGGAATCCCGCTGCCGGCGGAGCGGGCCGAGGGCACGGTCGCCGTATACAAGGACATTCGCAATCCGCTGATCATGCGCTCGCGCGAGGAGATCGCGCGGTTCTTCGAGGGGTACGACATGGTGGAACCCGGACTGGTGCCGATGCCGCACTGGCGGCCGGAGACCCCGCCCGAGGACGAGGATCCCTATGCCTTCTCCGGATTCGCCGGCGTGGGGCGTGCGGCGTGAGCGCGGAACCGGACGGGCCGGAGGACAGACTGCGGCGGTTCGCGACGATCTGGAGCCGGGCCGTGTTCCCGGTGAC
This sequence comes from Streptomyces lincolnensis, assembly GCF_001685355.1. GTDB lineage: Bacteria > Actinomycetota > Actinomycetes > Streptomycetales > Streptomycetaceae > Streptomyces > Streptomyces lincolnensis. Next base: position 8,862,089 of record NZ_CP016438.1, read on the forward strand.
CTCGACGTCCGCGACCCGGCCCGAGTTCGAGGAACAACTGCTGCCGCTCGCCCGGCGGTTGAGCCAGGCGCTGCTGACCAGGACGTTCGACGCGGACGAGGCGAAGGCGGTGGGCGCCGCTCTGGTCGACGCGCACTGCACCGACCCGGACGCGCTGACCCGCACCCTGGACTGCGTCGACGCCTACCTGGTGCTCTACTGCGGTGAGGACGGCCCCGCCGAGGACCTGCGGGCACGCGCCGCGCGGATCCAGCACGCCATGGCCGCCGGGTTCGCGCGGGCCCTGCGCGAGCGGACGCTGGCCGAACAGGAGGCCATCGCCCAGGCCGCCCTCCGGGCGCAGGGCGTGGTCGCCCAGGCGCTGCACGCCACCGAGGCCCGCTTCCGCGCGGTCTTCGAGGGCGCCGCCATAGGCATTGGCATCGCCGACCTCGAAGGCAACATACTGCAGGTCAACGGCGCGCTGCTGCGCATGTTCGGCCTCTCCGAGCAGACCATGCAGGCCCGCAACGTCCAGGACTGGACGCACCCCGAGGACGCGCCCCAGACGTGGCGGCTCTACGACGAGCTGATCCGCGGCGAGCGGGAGCACTACCACGTGGAGAAGGCGTTCAACCGGCCCGACGGAACGGCCCTGTGGACCAACCTGACGGTCTCCCTGCTGCGCGACCCCGACGGCAACCCGCAGTACCAGCTCGCCCTCATGGAGGACACCACCGAGCGGCGTCTGCTCAACCTCCGGCTGCGCTACGAGGCGACGCACGACGCGCTCACCGGTCTGCCCAACCGCACCTTCTTCTTCGAACGTCTGGAGAAGGCGCTCGGTGCCGGCCAGGGCCAGCGCTTCGGTCTGTGCTACCTCGACCTGGACGGCTTCAAGACCATCAACGACAGCCTGGGCCACGCGGCCGGCGACCGGTTGCTCGTCGAGGTCGCCGACCGGCTCCAGTCCTGCACGACCGCGCCCGGCGAGATGGTCGCCCGGCTCGGCGGTGACGAGTTCGTGGCGCTGACCACCGGGACCGACACCGAACGGGAGGTCGACGAGCTCGCCGCCCGCATCATGAACGCGATGGTCGCCCCCATCAGCGTCGACGGCCGTGAGCTGACCGTGCGCGGCAGCATCGGCATCGTCGAGGGACCGGCGGGCGAGCGCAGCCCGGCGGAGGTGCTGCGCAGCGCCGACATCACCATGTACCGGGCCAAGTCGGCGGGCGGCAACCGCTTCGAGCTCGCCGACCCGGAGGCCGACGCCCGCGCCATCACCCGGCACGGACTGACCACCGCGCTGCCGACGGCCCTGGACCGGGGCGAGTTCTTCATCGAGTACCAGCCGCTGGTCCACCTCGGCGACGGCAGTGTGCGCGGCGCCGAGGCCCTGGTGCGCTGGCTGCACCCGCAGCACGGTGTGCTCGGGCCCGACCGGTTCATCCCGCTCGCCGAACACACCGGGCTGATCGTCCCGTTGGGCCGCTGGGTCCTGGAGCAGTCGGTGCGCCAGGCCCGCGAGTGGCGGGAACGATACGGCGACGGCACGGCGGCCGGCCCGCTCCGCATCAACGTCAATCTCTCGCCCTGCCAGCTCACTCATCCCGGTCTGGTTCAGGACACCGTCGACATCCTGGAGCGCGCGGGCGTCGATCCCGACGCGCTCTGCCTGGAGGTCACCGAGTCGGCGCTGATCGGCGCGGACGACGACCTGCTCAAGCCGCTGCGGCGGCTGGCCGAGATGGGCGTCGACATCGCCCTGGACGACTTCGGCACCGGCTACTCCAACCTCGCCAACCTGCGCCGCCTGCCGGTGAGCATCCTCAAGCTGGACCGCTCCTTCACCCAGAGCATGCAGCAGTTCCCGGCCGACCCGGTCGACCTCAAGATCGTCGAGGGGATCGTTTCGCTCGCCCACAGCCTGGACCTCGCGGTGACGGTCGAGGGTGTCGAAACCGGAGCCCAGGCCGAGCAGTTGCGGATACTGGGCTGCGACACGGCCCAGGGCTGGTACTACGCCCGCCCGGGCCCGCCGGAGCGACTGCACGAGCTGGCGCTGGTGGACGCGACGGGCTGAGGTGCAGCGCCCCTCCAGGGGCGCGGGGAACTGCGTGAGCGACCACAGCAGACCCGCGCCCCCCGACGGACGGAAAGCCCCCCGCCACTACGGGCCCGGCTCACCGCTCCAACAGCATCCGCTGCAGCTCCCGCGCGGCCCGCGGCGGAGCCACATCGCTGCGGTGGGCGAGGGCGATCGTGCGGTGCAGCCCCGGTCGGGCCAGAGGAGTGACCCGTAGCCCTCGCTCCGACCGAGCGGCCACCATGCGCGGGACGACGGCTACACCCAGCCCCGCCCGGACGAACCCCAACACCGCGTCCATCTCCCCACCCTCCACCGCGAAATCCGGCTCGAACCCAGCGGAGCGACACGCGGCGACGGTCAGGTCGCGCAGGTCGTAGCCGTGCCGGAACATCACCAGGCGCTCGCCCTCCAGGTCGGCGATGCGCACGGTACGACGGCCGGGACCGCCCGGGGCGGAGGCCTCCGGGGACGAGACGACGACGAGGTCCTCGCGCAGCAGCTCCACCGTGGTCAGGGCGGGGGAGGGCGTGGGCAGCGGGAGGACGACCAGGGCCAGGTCGAGGGCGCCGCGGGCCAGTTCCCGGACCAGGTCGTGGGAGCCGCCCTCCTCGATCAGCAGCCGGATGCCGGGATAGCGGTGGTGGAAGGCGCGCAGCACGTCCGGCAGCAGGCCCGTGCACAGACTCGGGGTCGCGCCCAGCCGGATCCGGCCGCTGCGCAACTGCACCAGCTCCAGCACCTCGTGCCGCGCGGTGTCCGCGTCGGCCAGGATGCGCCGGGCCAGTGGCAGCAACGCCTCGCCCGCGTCGGTGAGCGTGATGTTGCCCCGCGCCCGCAGGAACAGATCGGCCCCCAACTCCCGCTCCAGGGCCTTGATCTGCTGCGACAGGGACGGCTGAGCCACGTGCACGAGCTCGGCGGCGCGGGTGAAGTGCCGGGTCTCGGCGACCGCCACGAAGTACTGGAGCTGCTGGAACTGCATTCCCCTACGATAGTCGCAGGCTATGGAAACGAGCCGGACCATGTCTTGGACCGATCGGGGAGTCGGCCCGTAGCGTGCTGTGACATGGCTCTGGCAACGCGGACGGACCGACGGCCGTCGATGGCACGCACGGTGTGGGACTCCACCGTCGGCAAGAAGACCGTGATGGCGGTCAGCGGTCTGATCATGCTGCTGTACCTGGTCGTCCACATGATCGGAAACCTGAAGATCTTCTTCGGGGCGGGCGAGTTCAACCACTACGCGCACTGGCTGCGCACCGTCGGCGAGCCCTTCATGCACTACGAGTGGACGCTGTGGCTGGTACGGATCGTGCTGGTCGTCGCCGTCGTCGCGCACGCCACCTCGGCGTACCAGCTCAGCCGCCGCGACATCAGGGCACGGCCCAGCAAGTACGTCCACAAGAAGCCCCGGGCCAGTTACGCCACGCGCACCATGCGCTGGGGCGGCATCATCCTCGGCCTGTTCATCGTCTGGCACATCCTGGACCTGACCACCGGCACCGTGCACCCCGGATTCCAGGCCGGCCACCCCTACCAGAACGTCGTGGACACCTTCTCCACCTGGTACGGCAACGTCGTCTACATCGTCGCGATGCTCGCCCTCGGCCTGCACGTCCGGCACGGCTTCTGGAGCGCCGCCCAGACCCTCGGCGTCGGCAGCCGGGCCCGCGACCGCGCCCTGAAGACCGTCGCCAACGCCCTCGCGCTGCTGCTCACGGCCGGATTCATCGCCGTACCCGTGGGCGTCATGACCGGATTGGTGAGCTGACATGAGTACCTACGCCGACTACACGACCGGCGAGCCGGTCGCCGACACCAAGGCCCCGGCGGGCCCCGTCAACGAGCGCTGGGACACCCGCCGCTTCGAGGCCAGACTCGTCAACCCCGCCAACCGGCGCAAACACACGGTCATCGTCGTCGGCACCGGCCTCGCGGGCGGCTCGGCCGGCGCCACCCTCGCCGAACAGGGCTACCACGTCGTCCAGTTCTGCTACCAGGACTCCCCACGCCGCGCCCACTCCATCGCCGCCCAGGGCGGCATCAACGCCGCGAAGAACTACCGCAACGACGGCGACTCCGTCCACCGGCTGTTCTACGACACCGTCAAGGGCGGCGACTTCCGGGCCCGCGAGTCCAACGTCCACCGCCTCGCGCAGATCTCGGTGGAGATCATCGACCAGTGCGTGGCCCAGGGCGTCCCCTTCGCCCGGGAGTACGGCGGCCTGCTCGACACCCGCTCCTTCGGTGGCGTCCAGGTCTCGCGGACCTTCTACGCCCGCGGCCAGACGGGCCAGCAGCTGCTGCTCGGTGCCTACCAGGCCCTCAGCCGGCAGATCGCCGCCGGGAACATCGAGATGCACCCGCGCACCGAGATGCTCGACCTGATCGTCGTCGACGGACGGGCCCGCGGGATCGTCGCGCGGGACCTCGTCACCGGCAGGATCGACACCTACTTCGCGGACGCCGTCGTCCTGGCCTCCGGCGGCTACGGCAACGTCTTCTACCTGTCGACGAACGCCATGAACTCCAACGCCACCGCGATCTGGCGGGCCCACCGGCGTGGCGCCCACTTCGCCAACCCCTGCTTCACCCAGATCCACCCCACCTGCATCCCGCGCACCGGCGACCACCAGTCCAAGCTGACGCTGATGAGCGAGTCGCTGCGCAACGACGGCCGGATCTGGGTGCCGAAGGCCAAGGGCGACACCCGGCCCGCGCACCGGATCCCCGAGGACGAGCGCGACTACTACCTGGAGCGCATCTACCCCTCCTTCGGCAACCTCGTCCCCCGCGACATCGCCTCCCGCGCCGCGAAGAACGTCTGCGACGAGGGCCGCGGTGTCGGCCCCGGCGGGCAGGGTGTGTACCTCGACTTCGCCGACGCCATCGCACGGATGGGCCGGGGGGCCGTCGAGGCCAAGTACGGCAACCTCTTCGACATGTACCAGCGGATCACCGACGAGGATCCGTACGAGGTGCCGATGCGGATCTATCCCGCCGTGCACTACACGATGGGCGGCCTGTGGGTCGACTACGACCTCCAGACCACCGTCCCCGGCCTGTTCGCGATCGGCGAGGCCAACTTCTCCGACCACGGCGCGAACCGGCTCGGCGCCTCCGCGCTGATGCAGGGCCTGGCCGACGGCTACTTCGTCCTGCCGGCCACCATCAACGACTACCTGGCCCGCCATCCGCACCACGAGGCGGTCACCGCCGAACACCCCGTCGTCCAGGAGGTGCTGGCCGAGACCGAGGACCGGCTGAACCTGCTGCTCACCGTCGACGGCGACCGCACCCCCGACTCCTTCCACCGTGAACTCGGGGAGCTGATGTGGGAGTTCTGCGGCATGGCCCGCAGCGACACCGGGCTGCGCAAGGCACTGGAGCGCATCCCGCAGATCCGCGAGGAGTTCTGGCGGCGCATCAAGGTCCCGGGCACCGGCGAGGAGTTCAACCAGTCGCTGGAGAAGGCCAACCGCATCGTCGACTACCTCGAACTCGCCGAGCTGATGTGCCTCGACGCGCTGCACCGCGAGGAGTCCTGCGGCGGCCACTTCCGCGAGGAGTCCCAGACGCCCGACGGTGAAGCGGCCCGCAGGGACGAGGAGTTCGCCTACGCGGCCGCCTGGGAGTTCACCGGCACCGGCGAGGCCCCCGTCCTGCACAAGGAAGACCTGGTCTTCGAGTACGTCCACCCCACTCAGCGGAGCTACGCATGAAGCTCACCCTGCGCGTCTGGCGGCAGAAGAACGCCGACGCCGACGGCGCCATGTCCACGTACGAGGTGGACGGGATCTCCTCCGACATGTCCTTCCTGGAGATGCTGGACACCCTCAACGAGGAACTCATCCTGCGCGGTGAGGACCCCGTGGCCTTCGACCACGACTGCCGCGAAGGCATCTGCGGCGCGTGCTCGCTCGTCATCAACGGCGACGCGCACGGACCCGAACGCACCACCACCTGCCAGCTGCACATGCGGTCCTTCCAGGACGGCGACACGATCGACATCGAGCCGTGGCGGGCGTCCGCCTTCCCGGTGGTCAAGGACCTGGTGGTGGACCGGTCGGCGTTCGACCGGATCATCCAGGCGGGTGGCTACATCACCGCACCCACCGGAGCCGCCCCCGAGGCCCACGCCGCCCCGGTGCCCAAGCCGGACGCGGACTTCGCCTTCGAGCACGCCGAGTGCATCGGATGCGGTGCCTGCGTGGCCGCCTGTCCCAACGGAGCGGCGATGCTGTTCACCTCGGCCAAGGTCAACCATCTCAACGTGCTGCCCCAGGGCGCGCCTGAGCGCGAGACCCGGGTCCTCGACATGGTGGCCCAGATGGACGAGGAGGGCTTCGGCGGCTGCACCCTCACCGGGGAGTGCGCCACCGCCTGCCCCAAGGGCATCCCGCTGGTGTCCATCACCGGCATGAACAAGGAGTGGCTGCGGGCGACGAGGAAGGTCGCCAAGCGGTAAGCGCTCCGCTGGAAGTGCCGCGCTGTGCCGTCTGCCGGCTGCGGCGCCGTCGTGGCTGGTCGCGCCCCGCGGCGGAGCCGCTGATGTCACAGCCCCGCGCCCCTTCAGGGCGTTGCCGAACCGCATGGGCTTCGCGCGACCCTCTTGGAAGACGTTCGCCGACGAGGTGCGGACGGGCGGGACCGGTGTGGTGCTCGACTCCGGTCCCGCCAAGCCTCGTCGGGCTACCCCTTCAGGGACAGCGCCTCGTCGATCAGCGCGAGGCGCGTCTCGTCGTCGAGGATCGCGCGGTAGTCGCCGTGCGCGGACAGGCGGCGGTCCTGCTCGCGCAGGGTGTGCAGGGCGGTGCGCACCGTCGGGCCGAGCGGGCCCATGCGGATCAGGGCGCGCAGTGCCGTGTCGAACATGCCGTAGTACTCGCGGTCGGCGGTGAAGGCCAGGATCTCCTCCTCCAGCACCGAACGCGCGGGATCCCGCTCGCCCGTGACAGGCCACAGGGCGACCGCGGCCTGCGTCCTGACCCAGCCCTCGCCGTTCGTCAGGAGGTACCGCAGCCGGTCGGCGTACGGTGCCGCCTCGGCGCCGAAGTCGGCGAGGTGTCCGGCCATACCGCCGCCGGACGCGGGTTCGCCCTCGCGGGGCAGGGTCTCGCCGACGACCCGCAGGTTCTGCGCGGGGTCGCCACCGCCGATGCGCCCGAGGATCCAGTGCCACCACGGATGGTTGCCCGGGGGGTCGAGGCCGATGCGCTCGCGCACCGCGGTCGCGGCGGAGGCGGCGGCCGGCCCCAGTGCCGCCAGCGCCCGCCCGGCGGAGTGCCCGGAGTACATGTCGGCCAGGCAGGCCGTGACCTCCGGCAGGGCGGGCAGCGCGTCCGGCCCCCAGGCGCGGACGACATCCAGGAGATCGGATCGCAACGAGTACGGTCCGTCGCGCCGGAGTTCCTCCCGGACCGCCGGCAGCAGCAGGTCCGCGTGGGCCCGCAACGGGCCCAGGACGTCCACGACCTCGGGCCGCCGAGGGCCGCCGCCGGCCCAGGAGCGCCCCAACTCCTGGTGGTGGGGCGTGCAGAGGCTCTCCACCAGACCGGGCAGCGCCCGGGGATCGTCCATCCGGGCCAGCGCCCACCGGGCGTGCTCACCGACGGTGCCGTCCAGCAGCTCGCCCTCGCCGGGATCGTCGAGCAGTCCGGCGAGCCGGTCCGCGTACGCGCGGGCCCGGGGACCGGCCGCGCCGAGGAAGTGGGCCGACGTCAGGCGCACGGTGGCGTCCGAGTGGTCCAGCAGCCTGCCCACGACCGGCAGCAGCGCCCCTTCGGCGGACCGGTGGGAGACCAGCAGCCGCCAGGCGTGCTCCACGACCGCACGCAGCAGATCGGCGTCCTCGACGGGGTCGGCGGCCCCGGCCAGCCGGGTCACGAATCGCGTCGCCGCGACGGGGACCGTCTCGAACAGGGCGGCCGTCCAGTCGGCGATGTTCTCGCGGCTGAGGGCTCCGTCGGCGTCCGGGATGTACCAGACCCCCTCCCAGCGCGGCCGTAGAGCGGGATCGGCGAGGATCTCCACCAGCGCGTCCAGCTCCCGCACGGCGATCTCGGGCTCGCGCCCCGCGAGGGCGTGGACGGCCGTGACCCTCAGGACCGGGTCGGCATCCCGCAGCAGTCCGGTGAGCAGCGTGCGGACCTCCGTCTCGGCGGCGAACTCGCCCAGCGCGAGCAGCAGCGGGATCCGGACCGCCGGGTCCCGTTCGTCCCGCCAGCGGTCCAGGAGCCGGCCCGGGCCGTCCGCCAGCGACAGCGCGGCTCGTCGTACGACCGGCTCGGGGTCGGCGAGCAGGTCCTGGGCGGTGTGATGCGCGTGCCGCCAGACCTCCGGCTGTGCGGCGCCTGCCGGGCTCTGCTCGAACAGGAAGACCATCAGCTCGACGAGGGTCGAGCGGGCGCCTGTCCGGGGATCGGCGGCGAGCGCGACGACGAACGGCACTACGGCCGTGGTGAGAGCGGAGGGGGCGTCCGACGTGCCCGCGAGGGCGGAGAACAGCGGCCAGCAGTCCCGGTCGGTCGACTCCGGTCCCTTGCGCACCAGCCGCCGCATCACCCGGCGGACCTCCTTGGCCGGAACGTTCGGATCCGCCGACTCCAGCCGCTCCCACGGCACCGTGTCCAGCGCCTCGGCCGACAGCTCCACCACGCGCATGCCCCCATCCCCTGTGATCGGCTCCCGAAGTCAGACGGTTGCCCCGGCCGACGGGTTGCCTCTCCCCGGCCACCGCCCCGACATCGGCCCGTCGGCGGAGTCGGAGGTCCCGGACACCTGGCCCGAGCCGTTCAGCAGCCGCACATCCCCACTCCTGGAACCCGTCACGTACACGCCAACCGCCGTCGGAAGAACAGGGGTGGCGGCACCGCTCGCCGCCTTCGGCCCGTGACCAGGAGAGTGCCATGACCGGCGTTTCCACGCTCGACCGTCCCCCGCAGCCGACCGCCCCCGTCCGTTACACCGTCGGCCTGGCCCGGGACGAGGCCGACGTGCGGGCCGCGCAGCGGCTGCGCCACGAGGTGTTCGCCGGGGAGATGGGTGCCCTGCTGGCCACCGCGCAGCCCGGCCTCGACGTCGACCCCTTCGACGCGTACTGCGACCACCTCCTCGTGCGGGACGCGGAGACCGGGCAGGCCGTCGGGACCTACCGGCTGCTGCCGCCGGGGCGCGCCGCAGTCGCCGGACGGCTGTACTCCGAGGGCGAGTTCGACCTCTCCCCGCTCGACCCGATCCGGCCGGAACTCGTCGAGGTCGGCCGCTCCTGCGTGCACCCCGACCACCGGGACGGCGCGGTCATCAGCTTGATCTGGGCCGGAATCGCCCGCTACATGGTGGACGGCGGCCATGAGTGGCTGGCCGGCTGCTGCTCGATCCCGCTGTCCGACGGCGGCGCCCTGGCCGCCGGCACCTGGGACCGGGTACGGGACAAGCACCTGTCACCGGAGGAGTTCCGGGTACGGCCGCTGCTGCCCTGGGTGCCGAAGGACGTGCCCGCCGCCGGACGCACCGAGCTGCCCGCGCTGCTGCGCGGCTACCTCCGCCTGGGCGCCTGGGTCTGCGCCGAGCCCGCCCACGACCCGGACTTCGGGGTCGCCGACCTGTACGTCCTGCTGTCGATGCGCCGGGTCAACGCCCGCTATCTGCGGCACTTCCTCTCCCTCGTCCCGGCCTGATGAGCGTCTGGCTGCCCGGCGCGCCCTGCACCCCGAGGGCGTGCGTGGAGCCGGCGGGATCCGTCACGGCCGCACCACGGGCCGTCCTGCGGCTCCTGGCGGTCACGGCCCTGGTGCTGGCCGGGGCCGTGCTGTCGCCCCTCGGCGGGAGGATCCCCGCCGGGGCGGTGCGGCGGTGGTGCCGGTGGATCGTACGGGCCGCAGGGGTCCAGGTCCGTGTCACCGGCACCGCCGCTGCCACCGGGGGCCTGCTGCTGGTCGCCAACCACATCTCCTGGCTGGACATCCCCCTGCTCGCCGCGGTCCGCCCGGCGCGGATGCTCGCCAAGAAGGAGATCGGCCGGTGGCCGGTGGTGGGGCCGCTGGCCGCACGCGGCGGCACCCTGTTCATCGACCGGGACGGGCTGCGGGCGCTCCCGGCCACGGTGGCCCGGATCGCCGGCGCCCTGCGCGCCGGGCAGGCCGTCGCGGTCTTTCCCGAGGGCAGCACCTGGTGCGGCCGCGCCCAGGGGCACTTCCGGCGGGCCGTGTTCCAGGCCGCGCTGGACGCGGGCGTCCCGGTCCAGCCCGTCCGCATCCGCTACCGCACCGCCCGGGGCGAGGAGAGCACGGTGCCCGCCTTCGTCGGCGAGGACTCCCTGCTCGCCTCGCTGTGGCGGGTGGCGACGACCCGCGGGCTGGTCGCCGAGGTCGAGGTCCGTGACGCCCTCGCGCCCGGCGGCCACCTGGACCGCCGGTCCCTCGCCCGCGCCGCCGAACGCTCCGCTCTAGAGGGGACGCATCAGCCGCAGATCCTCACCCCAGGCGTCCAGCACCGCCCCATGGCCCTGGCGGCGGGCCGCTGCCTCCACGCGGGCGAAGAGGCGCCGCTGGACCGGCACCTCGCCGCTCGCCGCGATACGGTCCACGGCCCGCAGCAGGGCGCCGGTGTCCCAGCCGGGCAGCGGGTACCGGACCAGCTCCCAGCGTAGGTACCTGTTGTACGGCCGGGGGCGGTGATCGAGGGCGAAGAGCACCTCCAGCAGGGGGCCCAGGCTGTCGGTCGCGTCGAGCCGGGCGGCGAGCGCCTCGCCGTCACGGTCGTTCTTGACGGAGCGGTAGAGGCAGTTGGCGTAGGCGTCCAGCCGCTCGTCGGCGGTCCGGAACGCCTCCTCGGCGCCGAGGAGGGCCTTCGCCGCCAGAATGTCGGCGATCCCTCCGTCGAGGCGGTCGAGCACGATCCGCGCCCGGGCGAGGGCGTAGCGCTCGAAGCCGGGCATGCCGGCGGCTCGGAACTCGGCGAGCGTGACGACCACGAGGTCCAGGCGCGGGGTGCGGTGACCGGTGAGGTGGCGCAGACCGGTCGCCGCGCCGTCCGCGAGGACGACGTACAGGTCGTGGTCGGAGTGCTCGCCGGCCATGCCGTCATGGGCGCGGGAGCCCGTGAGGACCAGGCCGACGACGGCCGGATCGGCGGTGGCGAGCAGGACGAACGCGTCATAGGTGAGGGACTGCTGCGTGGGCATGCGTGATCTCCGGAAGGACGGCGGTGGGTATGCCTGCCGGGGCGGCCACGGGAAGGTCCGGGCGCCCGCTTCGTCCGCGGCGGTACGCGCCGCCGCGCGGAGGATCAACGCACACGGCGATGCTACGACGGCCAAGTCCCCTGTGGGCAACGGGTTTTGCGCGTCCTGCGCGCGAGATCGGCTCTCACCGCAGGGCGCGGGCCAGATAGGCCGCCGTGGCACTGCCCTCGGCCCGGGCCACCTCCCTCGGTGTCCCCGCCGCCACGATCCGCCCGCCCTGGTCGCCGCCGCCCGGCCCCAGGTCGATCACCCGGTCCGCGCCCGCGACGACCGCCATGTCGTGCTCGACCACGACCACGGTGTGCCCGGCGTCGACGAGCCCGTGCAGTTGCCGCATCAGGACCTCGACGTCCGCCGGGTGGAGACCGGTGGTCGGCTCGTCGAGCAGGTAGAGGGTGTGGCCGCGGCGGCCGCGCTGCAACTCGCTCGCCAGCTTGATGCGTTGGGCCTCCCCGCCCGACAGCTCGGTCGCCGGCTGGCCCAGCCGCAGATAGCCGAGGCCGACGTCGAGCAGGGCGGCGAGACTCCGGGCCACGGCCGGGGTGTCGGCGAAGAAGTCCGCCGCCGCCTCGACGGTCAGGTCCAGCACCTGCGCGATGTTCCGCCCCTGGTAGGTCACTTGGAGCGTCTCCGGGTTGTAGCGGGCGCCGCCGCAGTCCGGGCACGGTGAGTAGGTGCTCGGCAGGAAGAGCAGTTCGACCGTGACGTACCCCTCGCCCTGGCAGGTCTCGCAGCGTCCACCCGGGACGTTGAAGGAGAACCGGCCGACGCCGAAACCCCGCTCACGCGCCTCGTCGGTGGCCGCGAACACCTTGCGTACGACGTCGAACAGGCCCGTGTAGGTGGCCAGGTTGGAGCGCGGGGTCCGGCCGATCGGCTTCTGGTCGACCGAGACGAGCCGTCGCACGCCCGGCAGGTCCTCGGTGATCTCGCCGATGAGCGTGGACTTCCCGGACCCGGACACGCCGGTGACCGCGGTGAGCACTCCGAGCGGGAACTCGGCGGTCACGCCCCGGAGGTTGTGACGGGTGATCGGCCCCACCTTCAACTGACCGCGTGCCGCGCGCACTTGGCGTTCGGGGGCGGGGGAGCGGTCGAAGAGGAAGCGGGCCGTCGCCGACTCGGCCACGCCCTCCAGCTCGGCCACCGGCCCGCTGTGCAGCACCCGGCCGCCGTGGTCACCGGCCCGCGGCCCGACGTCCACGACCCAGTCGGCGCCGCGTACGACATCGAGGTGGTGCTCCACCACGAACACCGAGTTCCCCGCCGCCTTCAGCCGCGCCAGCACGGTCAGCAGCGCCTCCGTGTCCGCGGGGTGCAGTCCGGCGGACGGTTCGTCCAGGACGTACACCACACCGAACAGCCCGGACCGCAGCTGGGTCGCGAGCCGCAGCCGCTGGAGTTCGCCCGCCGAGAGGGTGGGGGTGGCGCGGTCCAGGCTGAGATAGCCCAGACCGAGTTCCACGACCGGGTCGATACGGGCCTTGAGGTCCTCGGTGAGGACGCGGGCGGTCTCGTCGTGCGCGTCGTGCTCTTCGTGCGCGACCAGGGACTCGGCCAGCTCGGTCAGCGGCAGTGCCGCCAGCTCGGCGATCGTACGGCCCGCGAAGGCCACGGCGAGCGCCTCGGGCCGCAGCCGGCTGCCCCCGCAGGCCGGACAGGGCGCGCTGGTCAGGAACCGCTCGGCCCTGGCCCGCAGGGTGGCGCTCCGGGAGTCGGAGAACGTCTTCATCACATACCGACGGGCGCTCATGTACGTGCCCTGGTACGGCCGTTGGATCCGCTCCGCGTCCCGGACCGGATGCACGGTGACGACCGGCTGCTCGTCGGTGAACAGGATCCACGCGCGCTGCTCGGCGGGCAGCTCGCGCCAGGGCCGGTCCACGTCGTACCCGAGCGCGTCGAGGATGTCCCGCAGGTTCTTGCCCTGCCAGGCCCCCGGCCAGGCCGCGACCGCGCCCTCGCGGATCGACAGCGAGGCGTCGGGAACCAGCGACTCCTCGGTCGTGCGGTGGACCCGCCCGAGCCCGTGACACTCCGGGCAGGCCCCGGCCGCCGTGTTCGCGGAGAAGGCGTCCGAGTCGAGCCGCCGGGCGCCCGGCGGGTAGTCGCCCGCCCGGGAGAACAGCATCCTCAGCGAGTTCGACAGGTTCGTGACGGTGCCGACCGACGAGCGCGACGTCGGTGCCGACCGCCGCTGCTGGAGCGACACCGCGGGCGGCAGCCCGGTGATCTCCCCGACCTTCGGCGCGCCGACCTGATGGATCAGCCGCCGCGCGTACGGCGCCACCGACTCGAAGTACCGCCGCTGCGCCTCCGCGTAGACCGTCCCGAACGCCAGCGACGACTTCCCCGACCCCGACACCCCCGTGAACACGGCCAGCACATCCCGGGGGATGTCCACGTCCACCCCCTTGAGATTGTGCTCACGGGCGCCGCGGACGCGGACGTAGGGGTCGTGGGGGCTGTGCGGGTCGTACATGGGAAGGACTCTAGCCGGAGGTGATCGAGGCCAGCCTCCGGTAGGAGTCCAGCAGGGCCTCGCGGTCGTAGGTGCTGGTGGTGACCAGGACCTCCTGTGCTCCCGTCTCCTTCAGGAGCGTTTCCAGCTCGTGGGCGACCTGGTCCTCGGGGCCGGCGATGTGGCCGGTGAGGCCGGCGTCGTAGAAGGTGCGCTCCTTGGCGGTCATGGGGAGGGACGCGACGCGGTCGGCGGGTGGGAGGGGCGGGAAGGTGCCGTGAGTGCGGGAGTGGGCCATCGACCAGGCCTCCGGGATCAGCAGGCGGCGGGCCTCGGCGGAGGTGGGGGCGACGGCGATCGTGCCGGAGATGACGACGTAGGGCTCCGAGGCCCAGGGGGAGGGGCGGAAGTGGGCGCGGTAGTGGTCGATGCCGCGCCGCATCTTCTCCCGGCCGCGGAGGTCGCCGATGACCATCGGCAGGCCCGCGCGGGCGGCGATCGCGGCGCCCTCGCCCATGGCCAGGACGAACGGCGGCACGGTGAGTCCTTCCGCGGGGCGCGCGTGCACGCCGGCGGGGGAGGTGCCGCGGAACCAGGCGAGGAGTTCGTCCAGCTGGCCGGCGAAGTCCTCGGCCACGTCCTTGTCCCGGCCCAGCGCCTTGCGGACGCCGTCCGTGAAGCCGACCGAGCGGCCCAGACCCATGTCGATCCGGCCGGGGAAGAGCGACTCCAGCACCCCGAACTGCTCTGCCACAACGAGGGGTTGGTGGTTGGGCAGCATCACGCCGCCGGTGCCGACCCGGATCGTACGGGTCGCGGACGCGACGGCGGCGGCCAGCACCGTCGGCGCGGAACCGGCGACGCCGGGCACGCCGTGGTGCTCCGACACCCAGAACCGGTGGTAGCCGAGCCCCTCCAGCTCCCGCGCCAGCCGCACGGTGTCGCGCAGGGCCTCCGCGTTGGTGCCGCCCTCGCGGGTGCGGGAGCGGTCGAGGACGGAGAAGCGGGTGGCGGCGATCAGGGAACTCACACAGGGTTCAACGTGTGACGGGCGGCGGCATTCCCGCGGCCCCGGCCGGAAAACCGGATGACGGGAATACGTGCAGGTCAGCACAATGGGCCGGGTGACCACCCGCCACGTCCTGCTGTCCGGCATCGTCGGTTCGACCGCGTACGGCCTCGCCCACGCGGGCTCCGACGTGGACCGGCTCGGCATGTTCGCCGCACCCACCGAGGCCCTGCACGGGCTCCACCCGCCGAGGGAGTCGCACGTCACCACGGCACCGGACCGCACCCTGCACGAGGCGGCGAAGTGGTGCCGGCTCGCGCTCGGCGGCAACCCGACCGCGATGGAGCTGGCGTGGCTCCCGGACGACCTGTACGAGGTGCGCACACCGCTGGGCGAGGAGCTGATCGGCATCCGCGCGTCGTTCCTGAGCGCCCCGCGCGTCCGGGACGCCTACCTCGGGTACGCCACCCAGCAGTTCAGGAGGCTGGAAACACGCGGCGACGGCTCGTTCTCCGCGGACACCCGCAAGCGCACCGCCAAGCACGCCCGGCACCTGAAGCGGCTGTGCCGTCAGGGGCTGGAGCTGTACGCCACCGGGCGGCTGGAGATCCGGGTGGAGAACCCGGAGGAGTACCACGCCTTCGGTGAGCGCGTCGCCGCCGACCCGGCTGCCGCGCTGCCTGTGCTCAGGCACTACGAGAAGGCCTTCGACGAGGCCCGCACCGTGCTGCCCGACCGGCCCGACGAGGCGCCGGTCGAGGCGTGGCTGCGCAGGGTGCGGGCCCACTTCTACACCGCCGCGGCCACCTCGTGCTCGTGCTCGCAGGCCTCGTCGATGCCGTAGGTGTCCCAGGCGGGGAACGGGTCGTCGGCGGGCACGGCCTCGTCGGGGCGCAGGAGGCAGCCGGCGAGGGCCGTCCGCAGTCGCTCGGCGTCCAACTGCGTGCCGATGAAGACGAGTTCCTGCGCGTAGGGGCTGTCCGAGTCGCGTGCGGCGGACGGCTCGAAGCGGGCCACCGCGCCGGCCTGGGACCACAGCCCGGTCACGTGCGGGCGGGTGGCCAGGGTGAAGAACCCCTTCGACCGCAGGATCCGCCCGTATGCGCCGCTGTCCAGCTCCTCGGTCACGAACGTCCACAACCGGTCCGGGTGCAGGGGGAGTTCGGACCGGAAGACGGTCGAGGAGACGCCGTACTCCTCGGTCTCCGGAACGTGGTCGCCGTTGAGCTCGCGCACCCAGCCGGGTGCCTGCTGGGCGCGTTCGAGGTCGAACAGCCGGGTGCCCAGCACCTGGTGGAGGTCGACCCGCCCGTGTTCGGCCCCGACGATCCGGGCGGCGGGGTTGAGCCGGGTGAGGGCAGCCCGCAGCCGGTCCGCCTCCGCGGTGTCGACCAGGTCCAGCTTGTTGAGCACGATGACGTCCGCGAACTCGACCTGGTCGACGAGCAGATCGCTGACGGTGCGCTCGTCGTCCTCGTACGGGGCGAGGTCGCGCTCGGCGAGTTCGTCGCCGGTCTCCAGCTCGGGCAGGAAGTTGGCGGCGTCCACGACCGTGACCATGGTGTCCAGGAGGGCGAGGTCGTCGAGGGTGGCGCCGTCGTCGCGGGCGAAGGCGAAGGTCGCGGCCACCGGCATCGGCTCGGAGATCCCGGAGGACTCGATGAGCAGATGGTCGAAGCGGCCCTCGCGGGCCAGCCGGTCGACCTCCTCCAGCAGGTCGTCGCGCAGGGTGCAGCAGATGCACCCGTTGGTCATCTCGACCAGCCGCTCCTCGGTCCTGGACAGGGCCGCCTCGCCGCCGCGTACCAGCGCGGCGTCGATGTTGACCTCGCTCATGTCGTTGACGATCACGGCGACGCGCAGGCCCTCGCGGTTGGCGAGGACGTGGTTGAGCAGGGTCGTCTTGCCCGCCCCGAGGAAACCGGAGAGCACGGTGACGGGCAGACGGCTGTCGTACGGCATCCGGTCCTCAGCCCTCGGGGCGCAGCAGCCCGCGCTCGTACGCCTTGACGAGGTTCTGCGGTACGAGATGGCGCACGCCGTCGACGGTGACGGGCACCAGCGTGGGCGTGGCGGCCTTCCACTGCGCTCGGCGGTGGCGGGTGTTGCTGCGGGACATCTTCCGCTTGGGGACGGCCATGGGCTCCTCCTCGGTGGTCGGAACCCGACGCTATATGAAAATGGATCCCATGTGCAAAGCGTGAGGGAGGGGGTGGGCGCGAGGGGGCGCCGGCGGGCAGGAGGGTGGATCTCGAATTTGTCAACTGACCTGCGAACAGGCCCTGCCCAGGGTTGGCTGTGCCTCTGGGTGCACGGCACGTGACACGGCTGCCGGGCGGCCGGGTGCGTACGAAGGGCGAACGGTGGGGATGGCAAGGGTGCGGAGCGTGCTCCGCCTGCTCGGGGGCGCGGCGCTGACCGTCGCCGTCGGAGTGGCGACGAATCAGGTGTACTCCGACAAGGGCCTCAGCTGGACATGGCTGTACGCCTCGTTCGGACTCGGTGTCCTGGTGCTGCTGTACACGGAGGTGTGGGCCGCGCCCTCCCCGGCCGGCGCCGCGGACGGCGCGCCCGCTGCCGGACGCGGCCAGCGGGGTATCTATCTGCGCCAACTGCGCGAGAACGTCCGCGACATGGAGACCGTGGGCATCGCCACCCAGGGCGAGTTCGTGCTGCGGATGCGCCAGGTGTATGTCGACGTCAGCCTGACCTCCCAGGTGCTGCACGCCGTCGCCGGAGAGCCGTATCTGGGCGCCCTGCCCGGCGGCGAGCCGACGGGGCTGGGGCGGCGCCGCAGCCTGGAGTCGGTGCTGAGGGACGCCGAGCGGGGCGACGGCGCCCGCGTCCTCGCGGTGATCGGCGGACCGGGGTCCGGCAAGACGACACTGGCCCGGAACACGGCGCTGGGACTCTGTGAGCACCGCTGGCGGCCCTCGAAGCGCCGGTTGCCGGTCCTGCTGTACCTGCGCGACCACGCCGAGGCCCTGCTGGCCCCGAGCGCCCCGGGGCTCGGCGCGGTGGCCGTCGCCGCGAGCTGGCTCGACGGCAAGGTGACGGCGCGCTGGCTGGAACGCCGGCTCGACCGCGGCGGATGCGTCGTGCTCCTGGACGGGCTGGACGAGGTCGCCGACCCGGCGGAACGCGGCCGCGTGGTGGCGTGGGTGGGGCGGCAGACGCAGCAGTACCCGCGCAACGTGTACGTGGTGACCTCGCGCCCGCACGGCTACCAGTCCAACCCCCTGTCCGGCGCCGAGGTGCTTCAGGTGCGCCGGTTCACCGGGGAACAGATCGAGCGCTTCCTGCACCAGTGGTCGTACGCGATCGAGTCACGGGCCCGGATGGGCACGGGCCGTGAGGTGCAGGCCGCCGCGGACCGCAACGCGGAGGACCTGCGGTCCCGGCTGCGCGCCCGGCCGGCACTGTACGACCTGGCCGCGAACCCGCTGCTGCTCACCATGATCGCGAACGTGCACCGCTACCGCGGCCAACTGCCCGGCAGCCGCGCCGAGTTGTACGCGGAGATGTGCGACGTGCTGTTGCACCGGCGCTACGAGGCCCGCGGCCTGAGGGACGCCACCGGTCTCAGCGGTCCGCACAAGCAGTACGTCATGCAGCACCTGGCTCTCGCCATGATGAAGGCCAAGATCCGCCACTGGCCCGCCCACGAGGCCGCGGACGCGATCGACCTGCCGCTGCGGCGGGTCCCCGGCGACGTCGCCGCGGAGGTCTTCCTGGAGGAGGTCCGCAAGAGCGGTCTGCTGGTGGAACGCGAGCACGGCGTGTACGGATTCGCCCACCTCACCCTCCAGGAGTATCTGGCCGCCGCCCAACTCGGCACCCCGGGCGCCGATCTCGCCGCGCTGACCGACAACGTGGACGACGGGTGGTGGCGGGAGACCATTCAGCTGTGGGCCGCCGGGAACGACGCGACCGCGGTCATCACCGCCTGCCTGGACTCCGGTACGGTCCACGCGCTGGCCCTCGCTTTCGACTGTGCCGACCAGGCACGCACCGTCGAGCCCGCGGTGCGCGGCCGGCTGGAGGACCTCCTGACCTCCACCGCGTCCAGCCCGGTCGCCGACCCGGTCGTCCAGCGGCTGCTCGCCGGCATCCTGGCGACGCGCACCCTGCGCGAGACGATCCTGCTCGACGACACCAGTGCCCTGTGCGCGCATCCCGTCCCCCGCTCTCTGTACGCCCTGTTCGTGCAGGACGAAGAGGCCGCCGGCCGCCGTCATCCCCGGGCCGTTTCCGGCACCGACGCGGAGGACACCGGCGCTCCGGCCGTCGGGATGGAGGCGGGTGACGCCGAGCGCTTCGTCAGCTGGGTGAACACCCTCGTCAGCGAGCAGTCCTACCGTCTTCCGGGGCCCGGAGAACTCGCGGACCACGGCTCCGCGATCGCCGCCCATCTCAACCGGCACACCGTGTGGGCACAGGAGCGTGACCGCGTCCTCCTTCACCAGCCGCCGGGCTCCCACTGGCCCTACCCCGCGCCGACCCGGACCCGGGCCCGTTCCCTCGCGGTCGACGACGGCCGGCAACTCACCTCCTTCCTCCGGCTGTTGGCGGCCCCCGCCCACCAGCGCACGCGCGTCGCCGATTGGGTGAGGGTGCTGGTCGGTGGACTCACCCGGACACCCGAGGCGCGTGACGATCCCGGACTGGGGCGGCGCAACTTCGTCCTGGATCTCGGTCTGGACTTCGCACTCGCGCTCTCCCTCCAGCTGGTCCTGGCCGACGCCCTGTCCTCCGGTGCCACCCGACGAGGCGATCCCGGGCCGGCGCTCGATCGCGCCCGCGCTCTCGCCGACGCGCTGAACCACGACCGGTACCACTTCCGCTCCGACATCACAGCCCTCGACCGCATCGACCGCGCGCTCGCGATGGATCCCGCGCTGGACCGGGTCCGCGCCCGCGGGATCGGCCTGGACCGGATCGGCGACCGGCCACGGGCCCTCAACGACGCCTTGGTGTGCGCCTTCGATCACGCGTTGGCCCACTCCCGGCATCACGCCCTCCATTTCCTCCGCGCCGAAGTGACCGACCGTCTGCGGGCCTTCGTCTTCGCCCTCAATGGCATTGCCGACTCCGCCGCCGACATCCGCCGGGCCCGCCAGACCCGTGGCCTGCTGGGCGGCGCACCGGGCCCCGACGTGGGAGTCGACCTCGCCGGGCTTCTCGTCCCCACGCTCGACCTGGGCGACGATCTGCTCGACACGCGGGACGTCATCGACGTCAGTGACGTGCGCATGGGCCCGGTGGTCGTGCCCTCCCAGACGGAGAGCCTCGCCCTGGCCATCGACCTCGCCGGCGGCCACGTCAACGACCCCCTCGTGTCGAGGGTGACCCTCACCGCCGTCCGTACGCTGTTCGCCTTCTGGAGGCCGCCGGCCGGCGTGGGCCTCCCAGGGGTGCTGGCGGATCTCGACGATCTGCTCGGCAGGACCGTCGACGCCATCCCGGCTCCGGAGCAGCCGCTGCCGGAGGACGCCACCACAGCGCTGCGTCAGGTCTGGGATCTTCTGCGGGTTCCGTCCTCCGCGCCCCCCGCGTCTCTGCCAGAACAGGTCCGCACCCTGGTGAACCACACGGGCGAGTTGCTGACTTTCATCCGCGAGAGGAGGACACCCGCCGGCTCCCAGGCGCCGGCGTGCGCCCGCGTGGCGATCCTCATCGCCATCACGGCACTGGGCGAAGCGGGCCAGGGCCATGAGGACGCCGTCCGGCACCTACGGCGGATCTGGCAGAGCCTTGGGGCCCGGGAGGACTCCGTGCAGAGCCGGAGGACGGCACCGAACCAGACCCTCTTCCTCACCCGCGTCCACCAGTAGGCCGGGGCGGACATCGGGGAGGGGTCAGAAGCGCGCCCCGATGTCCGCCCCGTTGCGCGGCACCAGGAACGACGGTGCCGCGGGCAGGGAGCCGTCCGCCTTCCGTACGCCTGTGAGGGGGGCCGGGTCGGTGCTCAGGACCGACGAGGCGTTCCATGTGCCGCCCAGGTCCCAGGAGTTGCCGCTGGAGACGGTCGCGGAGCCGAGCGCCGCGGCGGTGGCGTCGGCGACGGAGAGGTTGGCGGTGAGGACGGCCCTGCCGCCCGAGGTGTCGACGTCGAAGCCCGTCCGGGCGTTGGCCCAGGTGGAGTTGCGGGTCAGGGCGAGGGCACCGGGATTGCCGTTGTCCGTGACGCCGTGCGCGGCGTTCTTGAAGGAGGCGCTGCCGCGGAGGGTGTGGGCGACCGCCGGGGCCGGGCTGCCGCCGCCGAGCTTGAAGCCGTTGCCGTCGCCCGCGAAGTCGGGGAAGTTCCAGCGGTTGAAGCCGTTGCCGTACGCGACCGTGTTCTC
Organism: Streptomyces lincolnensis; assembly: GCF_001685355.1. GTDB lineage: Bacteria > Actinomycetota > Actinomycetes > Streptomycetales > Streptomycetaceae > Streptomyces > Streptomyces lincolnensis. Next base: position 8,883,218 of record NZ_CP016438.1, read on the forward strand.
GATGACGATCGGCGAGGCGAACTTCCAGTTGTCGAAACCGTCGTCGACGTTGTTCCACAGCCGGGCGCCCCGCACGACATTGCCGGTGCCGCTGCCCTCCTTGATGGCGAGTCCGTCCGCGCTCTCGCCGTTCTTGCGCGGGTCGCGGTTGGCGTAACTGTCCAGGTTCAGGATCTGGTTGCCGCTGGAGGCGCCCTGGAGCTGGAAGCCGGACTCGTAGTTGTCGTGGGTCCGCAGGCGGGCGAAGACGTTGGTGTTGCAGCCGTCGCAGTACACCCCGTACGGGCCGTTCACGATCTCCAGGTCCGAGATCCGCCAGTACGACGCCTCGATGTGGACCGCCCCGCGCTCGGCCCGCGGAATGGTGCCGCCGACCGGTGTGTGGCTCGCGGGCAGCCGCTCGCCGTCGATCACGACCCGCTCGCCCTGGTACGCGCCGAGGGTGATGGGCTGGGAGGCGGTGCCCGAGGTGGTGATGGTGACGTTGTCGGTGAGCGCGTAGGTGCCGCCGCGTACGGCGATGGTGTCACCGGGCTTCGCCAGGTCCACGGCCCGCTGGACGCTCCGCAGGGGCTGCGTGAGCGTCCCCGGCGCGGAGTCGCTGCCGTTGGTGGCGACGACCAGGGTCGTGGCCGCCGCGGACGCCTCGGTCACCGGTAACGCCGTCACCAGCACGGCACCGATCGCCGCCGCCGTCCAGATCGCCGTGTTGCGCATGGGGCCTCCCGCCTCCGCCTGCCTACCGTGTCGCACGGCAGTGGCCGCCGGGGGCGGGGAGGTTGCCGGGTGGGCGGGGCCTGTTCCGACTCGTCAGCCCCGGTTTGGACGGGCGGCGAGACGGGCGTACTCCCACGGGTCGTGGGCGCTGAAGACGGTGACCTGTTCCGTCGGGGCGTGATGGAGGCCGCGCAGTAGCTCGAGGGTCGCGAGGCGGGCCGCGCCGTCGGTCTGTGCGCCGTGCTGGACGGGGTCGAGGGCAGGGTGGGAAAGGGGCGGGGTGTGCTCGATCTCTCCGTGGTACATGTATGCGTCGCCCGCGTGCAGCAGCCACCGTCCGTCCCCGTCGCGCACGGCGACACCCGCGTGTCCCGCCGAGTGGCCCGGCAGCGGCACCAGCAACAGATCGCACCCCAGCCCCTGCGGGCGCGCCACGCCCGGGATGCCGGACCACTCCGTGTGCCCGTCCACACGAGCCGGCGTCAGCAGCGGGCCGTGCGCCCGGTGCGCCGGCATGAAGCGGTCGAGGCTGTGCCGGTGGTGCGGTGCCGTGGGGTCGGTGACGGCCCGGTACTCGTCGGGGTGCACATGCACCCGTGCGTGCGGGAAGTCCGCAAGCCCTCCCGTGTGGTCGCGGTGCAGGTGGGTGACCACGATGTGCCGCACGTCCGCGGGCGTGTACCCGAGACGGACGACCTGCCGCAGCGCGCTCTCCTCCAGGTCCAGCGCGGGCCGGGCGTAGGCCACCCAGTCCGCGCCCAGCGACCGTTCGGGATGTCGTAGGTCGGCGGTGCCGAGGCCGGTGTCCACCAGGACCAGCCCGTCGGTGTCCGTCTCGACGAGCAGGCAGTGGCAGACGGCGGCGACGGGTTCGCCGCTTGCGGAAGCCGCGGTGAGCGGTTCTCCGAGTGGTGGAATCCTCCGCAGAGAACCGCAGTTGAGGTGATGGACGCGCACAAGGGCCCCCTGGCGGTCGTCGGGTGGGCTGTTCGCGACCGACGGTAGGAGGGACCTTCGTGACTCACCAAACGGTTGGATACGCACCGGCGGGTGACCGGGACGGGCCGCTGGCGGACTGCCCGGACAGCGCGCTCGTCCCACCCGGCCACGAACCGCGCTGCCCCGTCGACATCACGCTCGCCGTGCTGGGCGGCCGCTGGACACCGCTGGTCCTGCGCGAGTTCCTGCGCCGCGGTGAGGCCACCTACTCCGAGCTGTCCGCGGCCCTGCCCGCCCTCTCGGACAAGGTGCTCTCCGACCGGCTGGCGCAACTGACCGGTGCGGGGGTCCTCGAACGTCACCGCATCCCCGGCTGGCCGCCCCGGGTCCACTACGCCCTCACCGTCCAGGGCAGGGAGCTGGAGCCGGTGATGCGCGGCATGTGGGAGTGGGGCTCGGCGCGGCGCGGCGCCCTCGGCGGTGCACCGGGGCCGTCCGGCACGGCCTAGGCTCGGCGTCATGACGGACAGCAAGCCACCCCTCGCCGTGTTCGACCTGGACAACACCCTCGCCGACACGGCCCACCGGCAGCGGTTCCTGGAGCGCAGCCCGCGGGACTGGGACGCCTTCTTCGCCGCCGCGCCGCAGGATCCGCCGATCCCGGAGGGCATCGCGCTGGTGCTGGAGAGCGCCGAGGAGTGCGAGGTCGTCTATCTCACCGGGCGGCCCGAGCGCTGCCGGCGCGACACGCTCGACTGGCTGGCCGCGCAGGGGCTGCCGGAGGGGCGGGTCCACATGCGGCGCAACGGCGACCGGCGGCCCGCCCGGCGCACCAAGCTGGAGGTCCTGAACCGTCTTGCCCGCACCCGGGAGGTCCGGGTGCTGGTGGACGACGACGAGCTGGTCTGCGAGGACGCCGAACGGGCCGGTTTCACCGTCGTACGGGCGCGCTGGACCGCCCCTTCCGCCGCGCTGAAGACCGCGCAGGAGCGGGAGGGGCGGACCTGAGGGGCCGAGGCCCGCGGTGGGCCGTCAGTCGGACTCGTCCAGGCGGAAGCCGACCTTCAGACCCACCTGCCAGTGCGCGACCTGACCGTCCTCGATCTGGCCGCGCACCTGGGTCACCTCGAACCAGTCCAGATTCCGCAGGGTCTGCGAAGCCCGGGTGATGCCGTTGCGGATCGCCTGGTCGACGCCCTCGGGCGAGGTGCCGACGATCTCGGTCACCCGGTACGTGTGATTCGTCATGGTTCCACCGTGCCTCAGGCCGCGGCGCGGCGCGAGCCGTCCGTCAACGCGCCACGCTCAGTGACAGCGCGAAGCGGCCTTCGTCGTCCGTCCACCAGTGGGCCAGTTCCAGCCCCGCCGCGGACAGTTCGGCACGTACTCCCTCCTTCCGGAACTTCGCCGAGACCTCGGTGTGCAGTTCCTCGCCGGCCGCGAAGTCGACGGCGAGGTCGAGCGCCGGGATCTTGACGGTCTGGGCGGTACGGGAGCGCAGGCGCATCTCGATCCACTCGTGGTCGGCGTCCCAGAGGGCCACGTGGTCGAAGGTGTCGGGATCGAAGTCGGCGCCCAGTTCACGGTCGACGACGGTCAGGACGTTCTTGTTGAACGCGGCCGTCACCCCGGCCGCGTCGTCGTACGCCCGGACCAGGACCCGCTCGTCCTTGACCAGGTCCGTGCCGAGCAGCAGGGCGTCGCCGGGGGAGAGCAGGGCGCGCACGGAGGACAGGAACGCGGCGCGTTCCACCGGGACCAGGTTGCCGATCGTGCCGCCGAGGAACGCCACCAGCCGCGGCCCGGGGGTGTCCGGCAGCGTCAGCCGGGCGGTGAAGTCGGCGATGAGGGCGTGCACCCGCAGCCCGGGCCGCTCGGCCACGAGCGCCTGCCCCGCCTGGGTGAGCGCGCTCTCGCTGACGTCGACCGGGACGTAGGTGTCCAGGCCGGTGAGGGCGTCGATGATGTGCCGGGTCTTCTCCGAGGAGCCGGAGCCCAGTTCGACCAGGGTGCGGGCACCGGTCGCCGCGGCGATCTCGGCGGACCGGGCGAGCAGGATCTCCCGCTCGGCACGGGTCGGGTAGTACTCGGGCAACTCGGTGATCTGCTCGAAGAGTTCGCTGCCGTGCGCGTCGTAGAACCACTTCGGCGGCAGGGTCTTCGGGGTGTGGGTCAGGCCCTTGAGGACGTCGGCGCGCAGGGCGGCCTCCGTGGCGTCCTCGGGCAGGGTGCGGGTGAGAAGGAACGAACTCACGTACGGGGCTCCTTCGAAGGGGCGGATGCCAGGGGGTCGCTCGGCTCCTTGAGCGGGGTGAGCAGCACGTCGGTGCGGCTCGCCGCGAGCAGGGTGCGGTCGGGCACCTCCTGCCAGTGCGGGTCGTCGTCGTAGGGCTCGGAGGCCACCACGGTGCCGCGGCCCGGGTGCGACAGGTACCACAGGGTGTCGCCCCAGGCGGTCGCGGTGATGGTCTCGCCGTTGGTCAGCAGCAGGTTGAGCCGGGACGCGGGGGCCGCCTCGGCGACCTCCAGGACCGTGTCGGCCAGGGCCTGCCCCTCGTCGTCACCGCCGCGCAGCCGGCCCAGCACCAGCGCCCACACGAACGCCGAGTCGTTGCGGGCCTCCATCGACAGCAGGTCCGCCGCGGGCAGCGTCGGGGCGAGGCCGGCCAGGGAGCGGGGCCAGCCCGCCACCGCGCCGTTGTGACTGAACAGCCAGCGGTCCGAGGAGTACGGCGCCGCCGCGGCCTCCGCGTCGGCGCCCGCGAGGGTCGCGTCGCGTACGGCGGCCAGGACCGCCGAACTCCTGACGACCCGGGCCAGGTCCGTGAAGGACAGGTCCGCCCAGATGGGCCCGGCGCGCCGGTACCGGGCCGGGGCCGGGTCCCCGTCGGCGTACCAACCGACGCCGAAACCATCGGCGTTGACCGTGCCGTACCGCTGCCGCCGGGGTGCCCAGGACTGGCGGTACAGGCTGTGCGGCGGCTCGGTCAGGATCCGGCCGAGCGGTTCCGGTGGGCCCAGGTAGGCAAGGTGACGGCACATCAGACGGTCTCCGAGCGGGCCGTGCGGAACCCGGAGAAGATCTGCCGCCGGATCGGGTAGTCCCAGTTGCGGAACGTGCCCCGGCAGGCCACCGCGTCCACGGCGAACGAACCGCCGCGCAGCACCTTGTGGTCGGGGCCGAAGAACACCTCCGAGTACTCCTTGTACGGGAAGGGCTGGAACCCGGGATAGGGCTCGAAGTCGCTGGCCGTCCACTCCCACACGTCACCGATCAACTGCCTTACCCCGAGCGGCGATTCACCCTCCGGGTAGCTGCCCGCGGGCGCCGGGCGCAGGTGCCGCTGGCCCAGGTTGGCGTGCTGGGGCGCCGGGTCGGCGTCGCCCCACGGGTAGCGCGTGGAACGGTCGCCGGCGGGGTCGTGGCGGGCGGCCTTCTCCCACTCGGCCTCGGTGGGCAGCCGCCGCCCGGCCCAGCGGGCGTAGGCGTCGGCCTCGTACCAGCTCACGTGCACCACCGGCTCGTCGGACGGGACCACCTCGGTGACGCCGAAGCGGCGGCGCAGCCACTGCCTGCCGTCCCGGCTCCAGAACAGCGGGGCCTGGATGGAGTGCCGGCGGATGTGGTCCCAGCCCGCCGGGGCCCACCACCGCTCGTCCTGGTAGCCGCCGTCGTCGATGAACCGCTGGTACGCGCCGTTCGTCACCGGGGTGGTGTCGATCCAGAACGGCGCCACCTCCCGCCGGTGCGCGGGGCGTTCGTTGTCCAGCGCCCACGGCTCGGTGGAGGTGCCCATCGTGAACGGGCCGCCGGGGACGAGGACTTCGGCCGGCCCGGTGAACAGCGGGGCCGGATCCGGGTCCGGGGCGGTCAGGGCCTGCGGGCCCTTGCGGAGCTGATGGGTGATCAGCATCGTCTCGTCGTGCTGCTGTTCGTGCTGGGCGATCATCCCGAAGGCGAAACCCGCCTCCGTCAGCCGCGTCCCGTGGAACGCCGCGCGCTCCAGCACGTCCAGCACCCGGCCGCGCACGTCGGCGGCGTACTCGCGGGCCTCCGCGGGCTTCAGCAGGGGCAGCTTCGGCCGCTCCGCGCGCGGGTGCTCGAAGGCGTCGTAGATGCTGTCGATCTCGGGCCGTATCGCCTCCTGCCCGGCGACGGTCCGCAGCAGCCACTGCTCCTCCTGGTTGCCGATGTGCGCGAGGTCCCACACCAGCGGTGACATCAGCGGCGAGTGCTGGGCGGTGAGGTCGGGCTCCTCGACACAGCTGGTCAGCAGCGTCGTACGGTCCCGGGCGGTCACCAGGGTGCTCAGCGCGCGCTCGCGGAAGGTCTCGGGGTCGGTCATGTACGGACTTCCTTCCCACGCGGACCGACCGTCCGGTCCAGCAGATCGTCGGCGGGGCAGCGGCCCCGCATCACATAGCGGTCCAGGTACGCGGCCACGGCGCCGGTGACCTCGGCGGTGGCGCCGAGCCGGGGCAGGGCCTCCAGCGCGGCCGTGAAGCACGTCATGGCCGCCTCGTGCAGCTCCGGATCGGCCAGGCCGTGCCGGGCCGCCTCCCGCCACAGCGGATTGTGCGGCGCGGGCAGCGACAGCGCCCGCTCGGCCAGCGGCTTGACGGCCCGGTAGGCGGTCTCGGCGGCCTCCGGGTCGTCGAACAGCGCCGTCGCCACGGCGAGCGGCACGATCCACCCGTCGGCGCCGGGCTGCGCGTCGATCATGCGCAGTTCGAGATGGCCGCGCGGCCTGACCGGCGGGAACAGCGTCGAGACGTGGTAGTCGAGATCCTCCCGGGTCGGCGGCCTCGGCAGCCCGGTCCTGGCCCACTCGCGGAAGACCAGCCCGTCGGGGACGTCCCAGGGCCCGCTGTCCCGTCGTATGCACATCACCGGCGCGTCCAGGACGTGCCGGGCCCAGGCGGTGCGGGCGTCGGTGTCCAGCGAGGGGCCGCCCGCCCGGCCCGGGCCGATCTCCGTCCACAGCAGCTGCCGGGTGGACAGCCAGCCGGTGGGCTCGGAGCCGGCCAGGGGCGAGTTGGCGAACGCGGCCACCAGGACCGCGCCCAGCTGGTGCGCCAGCCACCAGCGCCGCCCGAGGCCGAGCGGGCCGGGCTCCTCGTGGCCGGCGTCCAGGCAGACCTGGACGGAGGCGGAGGTGCACATCATGGCGCGGCCGGCCGGGCCGGTGCGGTCGAGACAGGCCTCCATGGCGTCGTACCGCGGCTCGCGCAGGAACCGGCGGGGCGGGTGCCAGGGGTCGTTTCCGACGCCGACGAGACCGAGACCGTCCTGGGCGAGGACCGCGCGGACGGTGTCCAGATCGGCGGATACGGTACCGATGCACTCCATCAGGGAGGCGGCGGGCGGGGAGCTCAGCTCCAGCTGGCCTCCGGGTTCGACGGTGAGCGCCGAGTCCAGATGCACGGTCCGCAGTGCGGCGTAGAGCGCCGCGAGTCGTTCGGGTGTCACGGGGAGCCGCGGTGCCCGCAGCTCGTGGATGATCCATTCCACCTCGACGCCTACCGTTCGAGGTGGTCCCGTCTTGAAGCAGATGCCCCGGACCAGGGCCTCCACCTCGGCTTCGGTCAGAGCGGTACGGCGCGCCGTACAGTCGCTCGGTGTATCGGACATGTAGGGATCCTCCTGAGATTCCACCATGCCGTCGGTCCGGCTTCCGGTGTGCCGGGCCGACATCGCTCGTCCCACCCAAGACGTTCGTCTCGATCCGCACAAGGGGGCACATCGTCGCAATCAGGGCCGATGATCTCCGTTTCCCGTGTGTTTTCGAGGCGTTTTCCAGCTGTGGCGGGCCGCGAAATTCTGTTGCACCGCACGACCAGAATCGCTCACGATGCCTGGGTGAGCACGACGAGGGAGAGCGGTACGGGGGAGTGCCCACCGGGGGAGACCGCGGGGTGCGCGGTCGTGGCGCGTACGGGGGTCGCGCCATGAGCGCGCGCCTGCGCGGCATCGCGCACGAGACGGAGCGGATCGTGGCCGCGGGAACCTACCGCGCCCCGGACGGCCGCGAGGTGTCCGTCGCCCAGGCGCTGGAGGCGGCCCGGGAGGGCACCCGGATGTACGGGCCGGATCCGGTGGAGGTGGCGCCGTTCTCCTGCGCGCCCACGCGGATCGAGGTCACCGGGGAGAGCAGCCTGGAAGCCGCCCGGCGTCTGGCCGGACCGGTCGCCGTCCTGAACTTCTCCTCCGCCCGCAATCCCGGCGGCGGTTACCTCAACGGCGCCCAGGCCCAGGAAGAGGCCCTGTGCCGGGCCTCCGCGCTGTACGCCTGCCTGGTCGGAGTCCGGGAGTTCTACGACCACCACCGCGCCCACCGCGACCCGTTCTACACCGACCGCGTCATCCACTCACCTGCCGTGCCCGTCTTCCGCGACGACCGCGGCCGCCTCCTCGACGAGCCGTACCTTGCAGGCTTCCTGACCGCCGCCGCGCCGAACGCCGGGGTGGTGCGGCGCACGGCACCGGAGCGGGAGGCCGAGCTGCCCCAGGCCCTCGCGGCGCGGGCCGAGCGGGTCCTGGAGGTCGCCGCCGCGCACGGCTACCGGCGGCTGGTGCTGGGCGCCTGGGGCTGCGGGGTGTTCCAGAACGACCCCGCGCAGGTGGCGGAAGCCTTCCGCGCCCTGCTCGGGCCCGGCGGGCGCTTCGCCGGGGCCTTCGAGCACGTGGTGTTCGGGGTGCTGGACCGGACGCGGGGCGCGGTGGTGCGGGAGGCGTTCGTCCGGGCGTTCGCGTCGTCGGAGCGTCAGCTCCAGCGGTGAGCGTGGGAAGTTGGGCGTGGGGCGTGAGCGTGGGGCGGGTCAGCTCCAGTCGTAGCGCTCGTGGAGCCGGTGCCTGACCAGGTTGAACCGGCCCCGGTCCAGGGCGCACGCCTCGCGGCGCATGCCCTTCTCGTGCAGCCGCAGGATGCGGTCGACGTCCACCCAGGAGTCCCGCCCGGACCGGTCCCAGGGACCGCTGCCGATCGGCACCCACTCCCGGTCCCCGTCGTGCCGCTTGCTCGACAACTGCACCGCGAGGAGGGTCCCGGCCGCCTCCCGGGCCACCACGAGCACGGGCCGGTCCTTGCCGCGCCCGTCGTTCTCCTCGAAGGGCACCCAGGTCCAGACGATCTCCCCGGGGTCGGGGTCGCCGTCGTGCGCGGGGGAGTACTCGGTGCGCACCGTGCCGACCTGGCGGGGGTCGGCCTCGGTGGTGGCGGTGCGGCCGAAGCGGCCGGGGACGTTCTCGTCCGTGTCAGGGGTAAACGCAGTCACGGGGGCACCTTAAGGGGTGCCCCCGTGACCGCCACGCGTCAGTCCTCCTTGATCGGTACCTTCTGGGCGGGCGGCGGCACCGCACCGTTCAGCGGCGAAGCCCCGCCTGCGGCCTGCCCGTTCTGGTTCATCGACTGGAGCAGCTGGCGGGCCAGCCCCAGTCCCGTCCCGCCCATCGTCAGCGCCTTGGCGAGCATGTCCGCCATGCCGTCGGCGCCGTTGAGGACCACCATGTTGTCGACGTTGCCGAACGCGGACGCGCCCGCCTTGACGATCTCCGGCCAGTTCTCGGCGAGTTGCTGGGCGACGACCGCCTCCTGGTTCTCGGCGAGCGCGGCGGCGCGGGCCTTGATGGCGTCCGCCTCCGCGAGCCCTTTCGCCTTGGCCGCCTGGGCCTCGGCGAGCCCCCTGGCCTGAGCCGCGGCCGCCTCGGCCTCGCCGGTGGCCCGGGTCGCCGCCGCCATGGCCGTACCGCGCGCCTTGGTCGCCTCGGCCTCGGCGCCCGCGGCCGCCTTGACCCGGGTCGCCTCGGCCGCCGCCGCGAGCTCGGTCTCCTTGGCCTTGGCCTCGGCAGCCGAGATCCGCGCGTCACGCTCGGCCTCGGCCAGGGTGCGCTTCTCGTAGGCCTGCGCGTCCGCCGGCTTGCGGACGTCCGCCTGGAGCTGCTGCTCCCGCCGGTGCGCCTCCAGTTCGGCGACCCGGGTCTCCTGGACCACGACCTCCTGACGGGCCGCCGCGTCGGCGAGGGGTCCGGCCTGCTGTGCCTTCGCACCCGCCTTGTCCCGCTCGGCCTGGTAACCGGCCTGGAGAATCTCGCTGTCCCGGGTGGCCTCCGCCATCCGCGCGAACGCCTGCTGCTCGGCCTCGGTGGCCAGCCGGTTCGCCTCCGCCTGTGCGATCCGCGCGTCCCGCTGCACGGCCGCCGCGTGCGGCATCGCCAGGTTCTGGATGTAGCCGGTCGGGTCCTCGATCTCGTGGATCTGCAACGAGTCCACGATCAGCCCAAGCTTCTCCATCTCCGTCCCGCAGGCCGCCCGGGTCTGCCCGGTGAGTTTCTCCCGGTCGCGGATCATGTCCTCGACCGTCAACCCGCCCACGATGGACCGCAGATGACCGGCGAAGACGTTGTGCACCCGCTCGGACATCAGCTTCTGCTGGTCGAGGAAACGACGCCCCGCGTTGGCGATCGACACGAAGTCGTCGCCCACCTTGAAGATGACCACGCCCCGCACCTTGAGCGGAATGCCCTGGTGGGTCACGCAGTCCACGTGCAACTCGGTCTCGTTCAGGTCGAGCGACAGCTTGCGCACCGCCTGCACCCCGGGCAGCACCATCGTGCCGCGCCCGGTGACGATACGGAAACCCATCCCTTCCTCAAGGCCCTCGGTCCGGTGCTTCGAACCGGAGATGATCAGAGCCTCGTTGGGTTCGGCGACCCGCCACATCATCTTGAACAGACCGATCACGACGAGCACGGCGAGAACCGCCGCCCCCGCAACGACGCCGACAACCATCGGCATTCGCCCCCTTTGCATGGTGCCCTGACGGCACCGAACGAAAGGGAGTGTGCGCCTGTACGGCGCCGGGGAACAGAGACTGGCCCATCCTTGTGGAAACCTTGACACATACCGCTCTCACCTGCGGCGGAGCGAGCTCAACTGTCGTACGCGGCTGTGACATAGACCGTTCTGGGCGGCAGGTACTCCACCACCATCACCACCGTCCCGGACTCGATCCGGTCCTTGCCGGAGGCGGGGTAGGCGAGGAAGTGCTCGGCGCCGCCCCGCACCCGGACGATCACCTCGCCGACCAGCCCGGGCCCGACCGTCCCGGTGACCCGCCCCATGAGCCCGACCATCGACGCGTCGTCCATGGCCTCAGGGTACGGGGCGAACCCCGTCACGCGGCCGGGGATTCAGTGATCACCTCTTCCGGCGGCCACGCCTCGTGCCAGCGCAGCTTCGCCTCCAACTGCGCGGCCAGGGAGAGCAGCAGCGGCTCGCTGTTCGCGGGTCCCAGCAACTGCGCGCCGACCGGCAGACCGCCCGGGGCGAAACCCGCGGGGACGTTGACCCCGGGCCAGCCCAGCACGTTCCACGGCCAGGCGTACGGACACGCGGCGATCATCGCCCGGTCGGTGGCCAGTCCGCCCAGGCCCAGCATCGAGCCGATGCGCGGCGGGGGAGCGGCGGTCGTCGGCGCCAGGACGACGTCGTACGACGTGAAGAACCCTCCGATACGACGGTGCAGGACCGCTTCGGCGCGCCGCGCCGCCCGCAGCGGTGGACCGCCGAGCAGTCCGCCCAGTCGGGCGGCGTCCCGGGTGCGGCGGTCCAAGAGGGCCGGGAAGGGGGCCTCGCGGACCCGTTCGGCGAGGCCGACGGTGGCGCGGGGGATGAAGGTGAGCCCGATCTGGCCGTAGGGCGGATCGGCCGCTACGACGGTGTGCCCCAACTCGGCGAGCGTCTCGCCGAGTTGGACGATCCTGTCCCGCACCTCGGGCCGGAGCCGGGCGGGCAGGGCGGTGAAGGGGGGCTTCAGGGCCAGGGCGATCCGCAGCCGGCCGGGCTCGCGACCGGCCGCCGTCAGGGCGTCGATGGCCGGCGGCCGGTGCGGGTCCCGTTCGTGGTTGCCGCTCGCCGCGTCGAGGAGGAGGGCCGCGTCGGCGACCGTACGGGCGAGGGTGCCGTTGACCGTGATGCCCTGGAAGGACTCGCCGCGCGGCCAGGTGGAGATGCGGCCGCGCTGCGGCTTGATGCCGATCAGATGGGTCCAGGAGGCCGGGATGCGTACCGATCCGGCGCCGTCCGAACCGAGGGCGGCGGGTACCAGGCCGGCGGCGACGGCGGCGGCCGAGCCCCCGGACGACCCGCCGGGCGTGTGCTCCGGGCTCCACGGATTGCGGGTCGCGCCGAAGGCGGGCCCCTCGGTGAACGGCCACTGCCCGAACTCGCAGGTGTTGGTCTTGCCGACGATCACGGCCCCGGCCGCCCGCAGCCGGCGCACCGCCTCCCCGTCCTCGGCGACCGCCGGGAACTCGCCCCGGCAGCCGAAGGCCGTCGGCTCGCCCGCCACGTCCGTGTCGTCTTTGACGGCCAGGGGCACGCCGAGCAGGGGCCTGCGGATTCCGGCGGCCAGCTCCTTGTCCGCCGCGTCGGCCTCGGCGAGGGCGGCCTCGGCCCGAACAACCCTGAAAGCATTGAGAGTTGACTGGGTGTCATCGATCCTGGACAGCGCCTTCTCGACGAGCGCCCGGGAGGTGACGGCACCGTCGGCCAGTGCACGGGCGGTCTCCACCAGACCTGCGGAACGGTCGAGCGTCATTGCGGGACACCTCCGGAAGGACGTTGCCTACCGAACGGTAACGTCCGAAGGGGCCGCGGCGGAACGCCCCCGCCCGCAGCGATGGTTCGGCGCAGGCCACAGCGGTCTCACCGGGCTCGCCAGGTCATGCGCAAAGCATTGACGGGCCCGGACCCCAGCTCTACCTTCTGATCGACTTCCCGAACTTGGTTCGGTATTTCGGACGCAGAGCCGCGTCCTGTCCGAGGGAGAGCCGCCCGTGACCACACAACCCCCCACGCCGTCCCGCCGTACCCTGCTGCGTGCCATGGCGGTCCTGCCCGCCTCGGCGGTCCTGCTGGGCGAACTGCCGGGTCTGGCCGGTACGGCCCTCGCCGCCGCGCCGCCGAGCGGCTCCGCCACCCGCTACACCATCGTGCCGTTCCTCAACAGCAACGACGGCACCGTGAACGTCTACCAGTCCGACGACGCCACGGACTTCCGGCTCGCCAAGGCCTCCGCCTACACACCGCCCAGCAACAGAATCCGCGACGCGAGCATCTTCAAGCACACCAACGGCTCCTACTACATCACCTACACGACCCACACCTGGCAGGACGTCAGCACCACCATCGGCTTCGCCCGCAGCACCGACCGCGTCAACTGGACGTTCCTGTACGACTACACGGTCCCCATCGCCAACCTGTCCCGCGCCTGGGCGCCGGAGTGGTTCGTCGACAGCGACGGCAGCGTGAACGTCATCGTGTCCTGCTCGACCACCAACAACGAGTGGAACTTCACCCCGTACCTGCTGAAGGCGACGAACACCGCGCTGACGTCCTGGAGTTCGCCGGTGGCGCTGTCCGGCATCGGGGCGAACCACATCGACACGTTCATCGTGAAGATAGGCTCGACCTACCACGCCTTCACCAAGAACGAGACGACGAAGTACATCGAGTACGCGACCGCCTCGAACCTCACCGGCCCCTACACGATCTCCCGGACCGGCGACTGGGCCGGCTGGGGCAGCTACCGCGAGGGCCCGGCGCTGGTGCAGCTCGACAACGGCGGCTGGCGGATCTTCTTCGACGGCTACGGCGACGGCACCTACTACTACAGCGACAGCTACAACAGCTTCTCGACGTGGTCCGCCCCGGCCGCGCTGCCCGCCGTCTCCGGTACGGCCCGCCACTTCACGGTGATCAAGGAGACGGTGTCGGGAGGCCCGGCCCTGGCGAAGAACGTCACTCGTTCCTTCCGCTCGGCCAACTTCACCACCCGCTACTGGCAGGTCCAGTCCTCCCTCCTCAACCTGCCGGTGGTCAGCAGCTCCAGCACCACCGCCACGAAGCAGGCCGCCACCTTCACCGTCGTCCCCGGCCTCGCCGACGCGGGCGGCTACTCCTTCCGCGACGCCTCCGGCAACTACCTCCGCCACTGGGACTTCCGCGCCCGCTTCGACCCCAACGACGGCACGTCCACCTTCGCCAGGGACGCCACGTTCATCGCCCGCACGGGCGCGGCCTCCGGCTCGCTCCGCTTCGAGTCGTACAACTTCCCCGGGTACTACCTGCGCCACTACAACTACGAACTCCGCGTGGAACGCACGAACGGAACGGATCTGTTCCGGCAGGACAGTTCGTTTGTGCCGGTGGGGGCCTGGGTCTGAGCTGGGGATTTCCCGGGAGGACGGGGGCGGCCAACGGGACGGACGATCCCCTGCCGGAGCGGGCCAAGGTGCTCGACCAGGAGGCGACCTTCGGAGGCCGTGATGCCCCGCAGCTGATGGCGACCTCGGCCTTGCACTGGGAAACCGATCGGTTTACGATGGTGGAAACCGGTCGGTTTCTCGATGAATCCAAGGGCTGGTCCGTGGTCACGTCCCCTGCGGGCGGGCCCTAGCCGAATCACCCGTCCGCATCAGTTCACACAAAGGGGAGCCAGCGAGATGTCCAGCTCAGAGACACGTCCCACGATTCACATCCCGGGAACCACCAGCCACACCATCGCCCCGCGCGCAGGACACCGCAGCGGCGAGGGGACCCTGCGCTACCTCAGAGCGGGCACCGGCGCTCCCCTGGTCCTGCTGCACACCGTGCGCACCCAGGCCGAGCACTTCCGCTCCCTCATCCCGCTGATCGCGGACCGGTACACCGTGTATGCCCTCGACCTGCCGGGGATGGGCTACTCCGAGATCGTGCCCGGTGCGTCGTACGACGAGCCGGCCATGCGCGCGGGCGTCAAGCGGCTCCTGACCGAACTCGACCTCCACGACGTGACCCTGGTCGGGGAGTCCATGGGGGCGGTGCTCGCCCTGACCACCGCGGCCGATCTCCCGGAGCGGGTACGGCGCGTCGTCGCGGTGAACACGTACGACTTCCCCGGCGGGATCACCCGGTCCAGTCTTCTCGCCCGCGTGGTGGTCAGCGGTGTCCTCACTCCGGGAGTGGGCCCGGTGGTCGCCGGGGTGGAGCCCAAGCCCGTCGTCCGCAGGATCCTGCAGGGCGGGGTGGTCGACAAGACCGCGCTGCGGGAGGACTACCTCGACGAACTCCTCCAGGTGGGCGGCCGCCCCGGCTACTCGACCGTCGCCCGGGGCGTGTACCAGAGCATGCCCAGCCTCATCGCCGCCCGCTCGCGCTACCCCGAGGTCAAGGCCCCCGTCCACCTCGTCTACGGGGAGAAGGACTGGTCCCGGCCCTCGGACCGGGAAGCCAACAAGGAGCTGCTGCCGGCCGCCGGTTTCACGCAGGTGCCGGGAGCGGGCCACTTCATCGCCCTGGAACGGCCCGACCTGCTGGCCGACCTGCTCAACGCGGTGGCGTGACCGCCCCGAGAGCGCTGTAGGTCTTGGTCGTGGCACTGCCGGATCTCCAGCGGGGTGGGCAGTCCCAGGTCGGGTGCTTCTGCAGCTGCCGGCGGTTGCGGAAGGTCTCGATGACGCCGTTCCTGCTGGTCACGGGCGGTCCGGATGGATTGAAGCGGCGCCTTTTCGAGCTGGGGTGACGGCGATGTCGACCGGGGCGACTCGTGGTGTCCCGTCGGGCGGACGCCCTACGGCATCGTGTGGTCGATCGGCGCCATCCGCTCGATCGACAGCCGGGTGAGCCGCATGGCCTCGATGAGTTCCTCGGTCCTCGCGGGGTTGAGCCGGTCGATGGGGATCGAGCAGCTGATCGCGTCGATCGGGGGTGTGGTGAACCGGAGTGAGAATCCGTAGCAGACCACGCCGACGAAGTTCTCCTCGTTGTCGATGGCGTATCCGCGCTCGGCGGTGGCCCGCAGGTCCTTGACCAGAGCGTCGTGGTCGGCGTGGGTGTTCGGTGTGAGGGGCTTCAGCGTGTCGGGGACATGGTCGGCCAGGTCGGTGTCCAGCCGCTCGGCGAGCAGCGCCTTGCCCAGTGCCGTGCTGAAGGCCGGGAGCCGGCGGCCGACCCGGCTGAAGGGGCGGAGGTACTGGCTGGATTCGTGCGTCGCCAGATAGACGATGTCCGTGCGGTCCAGCCGCCCGTAATGGATGGTCTCGTCGAGCCTGGCGCTCAGATCGTTGATCAGCGGCTGGACGATGCGCAGATAAGGGTCCGCGTCCAGGTAGGTCGTCCCCGCGAGGAGGGCGCGGATGCCGACGCTGTAGAGCGTGCCGGAGGGATCGGTGCGGACCCAGCCGTGCTCCGTCAGGGTCCGCAGCAGAGCGTAGACGCTGCTGCGTGGAGCGCCGAGGGCCTCGCTGAGTTCTCGCAGCCGGGCGGGCCGGTTCTGCCGCGCGGCCAGGAGCTCGAGCAACTCCACCGTACGGGCTGCCGACTTCACGCCCCGTACGCCACCGACCGCCTCAGGCTCACTCATCGCCACCCCTTCCGAACGCACTCGAAGAATTCTTGCACCGATGCTTGACGGGTTATCAGCCATGTAGCCATGCTCTCCATCACGAGACAACTGTCTACATACGGAGACAGGTGACGCGCATGGAGACGACTCGGGATATCAAGCGCGACCGCGAGACGGCGGATCGGCTGCGCGAAGGGATGGCGCAGGGTGTCCTGTCCTTCCCGCTGACATCCTTCGACGCCGAAGGCGGCCTCGACCTCGACGGCTTCCGCACCCACCTGGCCGCGCAGCTCGCCGCCGGTCCGGGTGCCGTCTTCGTCGCCTGCGGAACCGGTGAGTTCTTCTCGCTGTCCGCCGAGGAGTACCACGCCGTCGTACGCACCGCCGTCGAGGTCGCGGCGGGACAGGTCCCGGTGGTGGCCGGCGTCGGGTACGGCTGGTCGCTCGGGCTGCAGTTCGCCCGGCTCGCGGAGGGGGCCGGCGCGGACGCAGGGCTGCTCATGCCGCATTACCTCATCTCCGCTCCGCAGCGCGGATATGTGGACCATGTCCGCGCGGTTGCGGGCGGCTCGTCCCTTCCCCTGATCGTCTACCAGCGCGGGCAGGTCAAGCTGAGCACCGCCGCGGTCAGGGAACTGGCCACGGTCGACGGCGTCGTCGGTCTCAAGGACGGGCACGGCGACCTCGACCAGATGCAGCGGCTGCGGCTGGTGGCGCCCGGCGACTGGCTGTTCTTCAACGGCGTGGCCACCGCCGAGATGCAGGTGCGGGCGTACGCGAGCATCGGCATCCCCGCCTACTCCTCGGCGGTCCACGCCTTCGCACCCGAGATCGCGGGAGCCTTCTACGCGGCGCACCGGGCCGGAGACCACCCAAGAATGGAACACCTGCTGAGGGAGTTCTACCTGCCCCTCGTCGAACTGCGCGACCAGGGCACGGGCTATGCGGTGTCCCTGGTCAAGGCGGCGGCCCGGCTCCGCGGAGCCCCGGTCGGCCCGGTGCGCGCGCCCCTGATGGAACCGGCCCCTGACCACCTGGGGCAGCTCGAGGCCCTCCTGCACACCGGCCTGGCGCTCGCGACGGGCAGGTGAGGAAGTGAGGGAACGTCGTGCTCAGCAGCGCGCCTCGCATCGTCAAGGTGACTGTCACCCCCGTCCTCATCAGTGACCCGCCGCGGCTCAACTTCCTTGGTGCGTATCAGCCGTACACACCCGGCGGCATCGTCGAGACAGAGACCTCCGACGGCGGCATCGGCATCGGTGAGACCTACGGCAGCCGCGACCACCCCGACGAGGAGATCGCGGCCGTCCACGCCCTGGCGCCAGCATCCCGACCGGACGCAGCCACCGCTCCCGCGGTGGTGACCCCGGCGGGCCAGAACCCCACGCGTGAAGGAGAACAATGATGTTCCAGGCTCGACTGCGCCCGGCCCGACCGCGTCAGGGCCGGCACCTCGCCGGCGCGGCTGTCTGCGTCGCCGCGCTGTTCACCCTCACCTCGTGCGGAGGGGTCCAGGGCGGCGGGGGCAGCGGCGAAGACGCCGAGAAATATCCCACCAAGACCGTGGAGTGGACCGCTCCTTCCGACCCGGGCGGCAGCACCGACCTGATATCGCGTGCCGCGGCCAAGGCGTTGGAGGACCCCCTGGGACAGTCCGTTGTGGTGGAGAACAAGGCCGGCGCCAACGGCGCCGTGGGTGGCAAGGAGATCCTGGGCCGCGAGCCCGACGGCTACAGCCTGGTCATGCTCTTCCAGTCGCTCATGTCGATCGGCCCGCACACCGTCGTCGACGATGACCCGATCAAGATGTCCGACATGGACGTCATCTCCGGGCTGACCGTGGAGGACTACGTCCTCGTCGTCCCGGCGCAGTCGGACATCGAGACCCTGGACGACCTGCTCGCGAAGAAGTCGGTCAAGTACGGCACCACAGGCGCCGGCACCGGCAGTGAGCTGGCCCAGGCCCTCCTCTTCGGCGACGCCGGCGTCAAGGCCGGCGGTATCCCGTTCGACGGCGGCGCGCCCACGGTGACCGCGCTGCTGGGCAGCCAGGTGGACGTCGGCGCCGTCCATGTGGCCGAGGCCGCTCCCCATCTCACGTCCGAAAAGCTGCGTCCACTGGCGGTCTTCGCCAAGGAGCGCATCGACTTCCTGCCCGACGTGCCCACCGCTGTCGAGTCCGGCCACGACGTCGTCGTGGACCAGCGCCGCTGGGTCGCCGGCCCGGCAGGACTGCCGGACAACGTCGTCTCCGAGCTGCGAGCGGCGCTGAAGAAGGCCTTCAAGGACCCGGAGTACGGCAAGTTCCTGGAGAACAACTACATCGGCCGCTGGGAGGCCTCGCCGGACGCCGTCGTCAAGCAGGTCGAGACCGCCAAGGTGCGCTACGGCGAGCTCATCGACAAGTTCGGTCTCGACCTGAAGAGCGAGGGCTGAGGCATGAGGACCCAGGCACGACTGGGGGCGCTGGTGCCGCTCGGCATCGGCGCCCTCGCCGCCCTGGCGGCCGTATCGATGGGACTGGGTTCGCCCGCTGACCCCGGCCCCGGGCTGTGGCCCCTGGTCGTGAGCCTAGCCATGGTGACGCTGTCCGCCTCGCTGCTCCTCAATCCCGGCGCGGACACCGAGCAGGAACCGTTCAGCAGGCAATCCGTCGTGGTGGCCCTGGGAGCTCTGTCGCTGGTCGCGTACACCCTGCTCATCGAGCAGGTGGGCTTCGAAGTCATGACGGTGCTCCTGCTGGTGCTGTGGATGCGCGGCTTCGGCCGGGACAGCTGGCGGCTCAGCCTGACCGTGGCGCTGGCCGCGTGTGCGGCGTCCTATCTGCTCTTCATCGTCGCGCTGGGCGTCTCGCTGCCTCATCTCGTCGCGTTCTGATCCCTCGACACCTGTGAGAACCCGATGGACTTCCTCACTCCCGCCCTGGACGGCTTCGGCGTGGTCTTCGAGCCGCAGAACCTGCTGTACTGCCTGATCGGGGTGACCCTCGGCATGCTGGTCGGCGTGCTGCCCGGCCTCGGCCCGGCCGCCACCATCGCCATCCTGCTGCCGGTCACCTACACCCTCGAACCGGCCTCGGCGATCATCCTGCTCGCCGGCATCTTCTACGGCGCCCAGTACGGCGGCACGGTCACCTCGGTGCTGCTCCGCCTGCCCGGAGAGGCCTCGACGGTGGTGACCGCCATCGACGGCCACGAGATGGCCCGTACGGGCCGCGCCGGATCCGCGCTCGGCATCGCCGCGATCGCCTCCTTCATCGGCGGCACCGTGGGCATCGTCGCACTGACCGTGGCGGCCCCGTTGGTGGCGGGCTGGGCTCTGGCCTTCGGCCCGCCGGAGTACGCCGCGCTCGCGCTGCTCGGCATCCTGATGATCTCCACCCTGAGCACCGGATCCCTGCGCCGCAGCCTCCTTGCGGGCAGCATCGGGCTGCTGCTCGCCACCGTGGGCCGCGACCCGCTCCTGGGCAGCGCCCGCTACACCTTCGGCAGCGACCAACTCGCCGACGGGCTCGACTTCGTCATCCTCGCCATGGGCCTGTTCGGCATCGGCGAGATCCTGCACAGCCTCGAACGCCTTCGCCAGGGCGCCCCGCCGAAGCCCCGCGTCGGCCGGGCCCGGCCCAGCCGGGCGGAGTTCCTGCAGTCCAGGTGGGCGATCGCCCGGGGGACGGTGGTGGGCTTCTTCCTCGGCATCCTTCCCGGCGGCGGCGCCACGATGGCCTCAATGGTCGCGTACACGGTCGAGAAACGCTCCTCCAGGACGCCCGAGCGGTTCGGCAAGGGCGCGATCGAGGGGGTCGCGGGCCCGGAAGCGGCCAACAACACCGCCGCCACCTCCTCGTTCATCCCGCTGCTCACCCTCGGCATCCCGGCCAACGCGACCATGGCCGTCATGTTCGGCGCCCTGCTGCTGGCGGGCGTGACCCCGGGCCCGCAGATGATCGACGAACATCCCGAGGTGTTCTGGGGCGTCATCGACTCCATGTACATCGGGAACCTGTTCCTGATCATCCTCAGCATGCCGCTGATCGGGCTGTTCGTCCGCGTGCTGCGCGTGAGGGCCAGCATCCTGGCGCCGGTGACCGTGCTCATCACCATGATCGGCGTCTACACGATCCGCTCCAGCATGTTCGACATGCTCGCCGTGGTCGTGCTCGGCGTCGTCGGCTACCTGATGAAGAAGGTCGGTCTGCCGCCCGGCCCGCTCGTCCTCGCCTTCGTGCTCGGCAACCTGCTGGAGACGGACTTCCGGCGCTCGATGCGGATGTTCGACGGCGACGTGACCGGCTTCCTGGGCCGCCCCGTCTCCGCCACGCTGCTCGCCTTCGTCGTCGTCTTCACGGTCGCCGTACCCCTCCTCAGCCTCCGCAAGAAGCTCCGGCGGCCCGCACCTCCCGACACCCCCGCGACCGTCCCCCACCCCGACACCACGCCCACCCCGGACCACCCCCGCACGGCGGCCGAACCCGGCGGCCACAGCGAGGAGCCACAGCATCCGGGCTGAGCCCTGGACCGGGCCCGGCTGCTGTAGGCCACCGGGTGGCCGCGGGCAGCGAGCCGCCGGCGCGCGACTACGAACAGCCCGAGCCGGCCCCGCCCGCGCCGCCACGACCCCCGCTGCGGGCACGGCAGGTGTGCGAGGCGATGGACCTGGAGATCGCGCCCAACAACGTCGACAACACCCGCCTGAAACTCAAGCGACTGGCCGAGCGCGGCATCCTGGTCGAGACCGAGCAGGGCTTGTCAGGTCAGAACATCGTGTTGTCGTTGGCGGAGGTGGCCGGGACGTCCTGTACGGCGTCCCAGTGCTCGATGATTTTGAGCTCGCCGTTCTTCTGCTTCTTGACCCGGAAGATGTCCACGACGGACTGACCGCGGTCCTCGGGGCTGAGGCGGTAGTGGGCGTGGACGGCGACGTAGTCCCTGTCGGCGATGACACGCTTGCGTTCCACGATCAGGTTCGGGAACTGGCGGAAGAAGTTGGTGAACTGCTCACGCAGGCCGGCCGAGCCGCTGGGGATGGTCGGGTTGTGCTGGTAGTACTCCGGCGCGAGGTACCTGACGGCGTCGGGGTTCTTGTCGACGAGGAGGGTGTCGAAGTAACTGGTGGCGATCTTCTCGCTGAGAGACGTGCTCCAGCGCGGGCCGCTGGGCTGGTTCGTGTGCGGGTTGCTGACCGTGCCGAACATGTCGTTGCCGTTGACGGTGGTCGCCGGCACGTCCTGGACCGTGTCCCAGTGCTCGGCGATCATGCCGCTCCTGGGGTCGAAGCGGAAGATGTCGACCACGGCCGTGCCACGGGTGCCGGGCTCGTAGACGGGGTTGGAGTGCACCAGGACCAGGTTGCCCTGGGCGAGGACCCGCTTCACGTTGTACTGGTGGTCCGGGAAGCGCGCGGTCCAGTCGCGGATGAAGTTCTTGATCGCTTCCCGGCCGTTGGGGGCGGCGGGGTTGTGCTGGATGTAGTCCTCGCTGATGTACCGGTCGGCGACCTTGAGGTTGCCCTCCTCGAAGAGCTGGCTGAGGACGTGGACGGCGACGCGCTTGTTGCGCTCCTGCGTGGCGGGGCTTGTGTACGGGGCGTCGAGGCCGAGGCCGCTGTAGGACGGCGCGGAGACGGAGACGGAGGCAGTGGCCGTGGCGGCGGGCGCGAAGCCGGCCACAGCTCCTACGGTCGCCGCAGCCAGGAGGGTGGCTATGGCTTTGCGGGGCAGTCGGCTGGTGCTGTTCGACATGGGGGGTTCTCCAATGATGTGCGGACGGCGGTGAACGCGTCGGCGGGTGTCTGGTGGGGGATCGGGAGTAAAGGCGAGGGCGCCGTGTGGGCTCAGGCGCGGTCGAAGGCGAGGAGGAACTCGATGTTTCCCTCGTCCTCCACCGTGATCCCGCCGAAGTCGGGTGCGTCGACGCCGTAGTCGGCGAAGGTGACCGGGATGGAGCCGTTGACCCGGAAGCCGTCGGCGGTGCGCTGGGCGTCGAGCTCGAAGGAGACCGGGTTGGTCTCACCGTGGACGGTCAGCTCGCCTGAGGCCTTGGCGCTGACCTGCTCGCCCACCGCCGGAGCAGAGCCGAAGTCGACGGGCTCGGTGAGCTCGAAGGTGGCCTCCGGGTACCGCTCGGTGTTCATGACCCGGCCGCGGAACTGGCCGTCGCGCTGGTCGGAGTCGCTCTTCACCGAAGCAAGGTCGACGGTGAAGGATCCGCTGACCGCCCGGTCGCCTTCGATCTCCAGCTCTCCGGTGACCTTTTCGGTACGGCCCACTGCCGTGACGTTCTGGCCGAAGAGGACTTCGTCGACCCGGTAACCGGCCTGCGAACCGCTGCCCACCCGCCAGGCACCCTCGACATCCTCCCCGGAACCCGAGGAACTACCGGAGGAGATCGAGCCCGACGGGTCGTCGAGCGAGAGGGCGGCCGGTGGCTTGTCCTGGACGTAGTTGATGTAGACGTAGGGGCCCGCCGTGCACAGCACGGCGACGGTGGCCACCCCGGCGATGAGCCAGCGCTTCCAGTGCCTGCGGATGCTGCCTGCCATGGTGTCTCCTATATGTTTTCGTCATTCAACTGAAGTTTCAAGTATTTGGTCGCGGGTCGCCCTGGGACGTGAGGGGTCGCTACGGGCGTGCGCGGGCTCAGCCGTGGGCGGCGAGCGGGATGGGGTCAGTCCAGGAGTCGCTCGGAGACCTGCCAGAGTCGCTCGGCCGCCTCCGGATCCAGGGCGTGCGGCGCGACCCCGGTGTTGGTGCCCGGCTGGTGCGGTGGCGCCTCGTTGCAGTCCTCGAAGTACCGGCCACTGATGCCGTCGAGCAAGGGTGAGGCGGCCAGCAGGACGGAGGTCGCGGCGCCCTGTTCGACCGATTTGAAGGACATCTCGGGCAGGGGCGTTCCTTCGCCGAGGACGGCTTGCAGGTGGGTCATGAACAGGCGCATCGAGGCGTCGTCCATGTAGCGCCCCAGGTTGGTCTGGATCCCTCCGGGCATCAGTGCGTTGGCCGTGATCCCGTCGGTGGCCCATCGCCGGCCGGCCTCGACCGCGAACAGTACGTTCGCGGTCTTGGACTGGCCGTACGCCAGCCACGGGTCGTAGGGCCGCTCGGTGAAGTGGAGGTCGTCGAAGACGACGGGTGAGAACAGGTGCCCGCTGGAACTCACCGACACCACCCGGGCACCGCCGGCCGCCGCGAGTGCCTCGTGCAGCCCGATGGTCAGGGCGAAGTGCCCCAGGTGGTTGGTGGCGAACTGCAACTCCCAGCCTTGGGGCGTGCGGCTCTCCGGGGCCGCCATGACCCCGGCGTTGTTGACGAGGATGTGCAGCGGGCCGTGCCAGGCGGCGGTGAACGCGCGGACGGACGCAGGATCGGCCAGGTCCAGGGCGGCGACCCGTACGCCTTCGGAGCCGGTGGTGGCCCGGATGTCCTTCGCGGTGCGATCGCCGGCAGCGGTGTCGCGTACGGCCAGCGTGACCTCCGCTCCGGCGCCGGCCAGCGCTCGGGCGGTCTCCACTCCGATGCCGGACGCCGCCCCGGTGACGACAGCGCGGCGGCCCGTGAGGTCGATGCCCGCGATGACGTCGGCAGCCGTGGACCGGCTGGTGAACGGACTGGTGATGCCTGTCCTCGTGGCCATTCTCGCCAATGCTCCCTGTTTGCTACTCTCGAAACCGGAGGATCCTCCGATTACCTCCAGACCTTAAGCGGAGGTTCCTCCGGTTGTCCAGAAGGAAGGAAAGCTGTGACCGCCACCACACGCGGACTGCGTGCTGACGCGCGACGCAACCGGGAACGCCTGCTCGAAGTCGCGGCCCGCGCGTTCTCCGAGACCGGCACCGACGCGTCCCTCGAGTCCATCGCCAAGGACGCCGGCGTGGGCATCGGCACGCTCTACCGGCACTTCCCCACCCGCGAGGCACTGCTTGAGGCCGCCTACCGCAACGAACTCGCCCGGGTCTGCGACAGCGTCACGGAACTGCTCGCACAGCTCCCGCCCGACCAGGCCATGCGGAGGTGGATGGACCTGTTCATCGACTACCTGGCCACCAAGCAGGGCATGGCGGACGCACTGAAGGCCGTCATCGCCTCCGGCGACGAGGATCCGTTCGCCGAGAGTCTCGACCGGATCAGCACGGCCATCAGCACACTGCTGCACGCCGGGGCCGAAGTGGGAGTTCTGCGCTCGGACGTGGACCCGCTCGATGTCGGGTTCAGTCTCGGGGGTGTCCTGCTGATCACGAGCGACAAGGGGCTGCGCGACCGCGCGGGCCGCATGCTCGACCTCCTGCTCGATGGCCTCCGCTACCGCTCCGGCTGACACGTGGCGCCGGCCCGGCTGGGCTGACGGCGTATCACCGGCTCAGGTTCTCGAACAGCACCATCCCGGCGGCCGTGTTGGACGCCGGTACGTGGTAGGCCTCGTGCACACGGCGGATCCGGGGTCCCAGCGCGCCGCGCATGATCAGCCACATGATCAGCTCGATGCCCTCGGAGCCGGCCTCGCGGATGTACTCCTCGCGCGTCAGCGCGGCCAGTTTCTCGGGGTCGTGCTCGATCGCGTCGAGGAACATCCGGTCGAAGTCCTGGTTGATCAGTCCCGCGCGGGCGCCGGCCAGCTGGTGGGACATGCCCCCGGTGCCGAAGACGGCGACCTTGAGGTCCTCGGGGAAGGAGCGGACGGCCTCGCCGAGCGCGCGGCCGAGGGCCAGGCACCGCGCGGCGGTCGGCTGCGGGTACTGGATGACGTTGACCAGGAGGGGGACCACCGCGCAGGGCCAGCGTTCGCCGGGGTCGGGGCAGTACACCGACAGCGGAACGGTCAGGCCGTGGTCGACGTCGAGTTCCTGGTAGACGGTGAGGTCGAAAGAGGCGTCGATCAGGCTCTTGACGAGGTGGTCGGAGAACTCGGGAGCGCCCGTGACAGCGGGCACCGGGCGGCTGCCCCATCCCTCGTCGGCCACCCGGTACGACTCGGCCGTCCCGAGCGCGAAGGCCGGGGTGACGCTCATGTCGACGGCGTTGGCGTGGTCGTTGTAGACGACGACCGCGATGTCGGGGGTGTGCCGGGCCATCCACTCCCGCGCCGGTGCGTATCCGTCGAACAGCGGCTTCCAGTACGGGTCTTGCGTCTTCCCGTGGTCCATGGCCGCACCGATCGACGGCACGTGCGAGGTCGCCAGACCCCATGTCACCTCAGCCAAAGTTCCGCCCTCCCGCTTTCAGCGCCTGCGCGAACTCCTCGGTGGTCATGCCGGTGAACACCCCGCCGAGGTACTGCATGGACTTCTGGTCGACCATCGCGAGCTTGAAGACGTAGAAGATGGAACCGCCCAGCTCCATCATCCGGTTCCAGTCCCGCCGCAGAACGGCGTCCCGCTGCTCGGCCGTGAGCCCGTACGTCTCGCAGTACGCTGCTTCGTCGGCTGTGAACCTCTCCCGGTTCCCGGCGTCCTTGAGGGACCCGCAGAGCCGGTTCAGCGCTCGGCCGCGGCGGTTCTCCGCGGCGTCGAAGACATAGGTGCCCGGGAGCCGGGGTGTGGTGCTGGACATGCTGTTCTTCTCCTCTCCGGTGTGGGTGCCGATCAGTGCATGAGCCCGCCGCCGTCGCAGACGAGCGTCTGGCCGGTGACCATGACCGCGTCCGGTGAGGCGAGATAGGAGACCAGCCCCGCGAACTGCTCCGGGGTGATGAACTCCTTGATCGCCTGCCGGCCCATGGTCGCGGCGAACACCTCGTCGCCGGAGTGCGCCCGGGTGCCCGGCGTGGCCACCTGCGCGGGCGCCACCGCGTTGACCGTGATCCGGTGCTCGCCCAGTTCGCGTGCCATCACCCGGGTCATCCCGATGAGAGCGCCCTTGCTCGCGACGTAGGCGATCTGGCCCGGGGACCCCGTGAAGAAGGTGCGGGACGCGACATTGACCACCCGCCCGCGGTGCGGGCTGCCGCGCAGCCAGGGCGCGCACGCCTGCACCATGAGCAGCGGGCCGACGGCGTTGACGGCGAAGAAGCGGTGCATCTCCTCCGGGGGCGTCTCCAGCAGCGGCGCCCGGCCGGAGAGCAGACCGGCGTTGTTGACGAGGACGTCGACCCCGCCGTACGCCTCGACGATCTCGGATACGGCCTGGCGGGTCGCGGCCGGGTCCCCGACATCGCAACGCCAGGCCCGGCCGCCCGGGATCGAGCTGGTGTCATCGGGTTCGTCGACGTCGAGGGCGGCGACCGTGAAACCGTCCCCGGCCAGTCTGCGGGCGATGGCGAGCCCCAGGCCTCCGGCGGCGCCCGTGACCACGGCCACCCGGGGGCCGCGGTTCGCCGGGCCGGTCATGGTGCCTTCTCCTGCGGATGGGTGGCGAGTGCCTCGACGGTGATGTCCATCCACTTCCACATCGGCAGGGAGACCAGCGCGTCGTGCAGCTGTGCCGGGTCGGCCGCCTCGTACAGGCCGATGGTCGCGTTCCGGCCAGGCACCCGCCACAGCCGCTTGAGGATGCCGGCCTCCCTGAGCCGCATGGCCCGTTCGCGCTCGCCCTTGCGCAGCTCCTCGCGTACGTCGTCGGGGGTGTCCGGGGGCAAGGTGTTCTCGGTGCGGACGAGGAATTCCACGGGGATGTCCCTTCACGGGGTCAGGCTGCCGCGATCTCCAGCAGCAGTTCGGCGAGTCGGCCGGGGGCGGTGACCATCGCTTCGTGGCCGGTGGCGATCTCGTGGACCGGCCAGCCGCGGGCGGCGGCGCGCTCGGCGTGCGGGGTGAACACCCGCATCCAGTCGGTGCACTCGACGAAGGCGCCGGGGACCTGGTCGGCCTTGCCGGTCAGCCGCAGTGGCTCGGTGTAGGTCAGCCACGGGTGCGGGGTCAGTCGCGGGCCGAGCCAGTCGAGGTCCGCCCGGTCCTCGACCCCGAGCACGCTCAGCGAGCGCACCGGGATGAGCCAGCCGAACCCGGGCCCGGCCACGGACTCCCGGTAGTGCCCGGCGATGCGGTCGGGCAGCAGATCGATCGCCGCGTCACCGTCGTCGCCGACGAAGGCGTCGAGGTGGATCCGCTTCGCGAGCCGGTCCGGGATCCGGTCCGCGACGCCGGTGACGACCTGACCGGCGTAACTGTGGCCGACGAGCACGACATCCCGGGCGTCGTGGGCCTCGATCAGCGCCACCACGTCCTCGACGTGCGTGCCGAGACCGATCTGCGGACTCAGCAGATGGGCGCGATCGCTCACCCCGCTCAACGTGGGGGTGTGCACCTCGTGTCCGGCCGCGCGCAGCAGCGGGGCGACACGCTGCCACACCCAGCCGCCGTGCCAGGCTCCGTGGAGCAGCACGAAGACGTGGCGGCCGCTCACGCGGACGCCCGGGGACGCGAGCCGCCGGCCTGCTGTTCGCGGGTGAGCATCTTCGCCACCGCCCGGCGTCCGCGCAGAGCGGCGAGGTCGGACTTGATGCTGGACTCGGCGGTGCCGCCCGGGTCGGTGGCGTACATGATCTCCTGCGCCTCCAGGGCGTCGACGTCCTCCTGCATCACGGCCAGTTGCTGCTCGTGCTGGAACTTCGTGAGCTCCTGATCGTCGATGAGGTAGTCGCGGCCCAGCGCGTAGAAGTCGTGCGTCTCGTTGCCGCGCCCCGGCGTCATCCCGTACAGCACCTTCATGTGGAAGCCGTCCGGCTCCTCGGTGCCGGTGGCCGCGACGCGGATGTTGAGGACGAAGATGCCCGGCGGGTGGAAGTCGCCGTCCTGCCAGCGGTCCACCGGAGAGGTCAGTCCGCAGGACTTCTCGTAGAACGGCGGCGCCTCGATGCCGGTCATGCGGCGGCTGAAGCCGACCCGGTCGCCGTCCACCGTCACGTCGATCGGGGTCGCGGCGACGGCGGCGTTGCCGATGCTGCTCGGGTGCAGGAACGTCTCGTGGGTGAGGTCGAGCAGGTTCTCCAGGAGCAGCAGGTGGCGGGCCTTCAGCGGGACGACGCCGTGCACATGGGTCCAGTTCGGGTCGTTCAGCCACGAGGTGTCGGGCAGGAGGCTCTCGTCGGCCAGTTCGGGGTCTCCGGGCCAGATCCATACGGCGCCGTCCCGCTCGACCAGGGGGAAGCGGCGCAGTGCAGCCTTGGGCTTGTCGGCCTGTTCGGCCACCCCGACGCACACGCCCCGGCCGTCGAAGCGGTAGCCGTGGTAGTCGCACTGGAGGGTTCCGTCGTCGTCGAGGTGGCCCAGCGACAGCGGGTACTTGCGGTGGGGGCAGCGGTCCTCGACGGCCGTGACGGTCTGGTCGGGCAGCCGGTAGAAGCAGACCGGGAGGTCCGTGATCCAGCGCTGCTTGAGGGTTCGGCCGATCTCGTCGGACCAGGCTCCCAGGTACCAGCCGTTGCGCACGTGCTGTGCCGGTGTCATGTCAGTCCTTCCTTTGACGTCGGCCCAACGGGGCAGTCCGCCTGTCGAATTGACGAAGTGTCAGAGATCCAGAACGAGGCGTCGGCCTCGCGCGCGGGAGACGCAGATCAGCATCGTGTCGTTCGCTGCCCGCTCGTCGTCGGTGAGCAGTGAGTCGCGGTGGTCGACCTCGCCCTCCAGGACGGGGGTCTCGCACGAGCCGCAGATGCCTTCCTCGCAGGACGACAGGACAGGGACGCCCGCCTGCTCCACGGCCTTGAGGACCGACAGCCCGGGCGGCACGGTCAGCGTCGTCCCGGACGCCCGCAGTTCCACCTCGATCGGCTGCTCGGCCTCATCACCGGCGGGCTGCCGCACGGCCACTGCGGCGAATCGCTCGACGTTCAGCGCACCGGTCGGCCAGTCGGCGCAGTGTGCCTCGACCGCGTCGATGAGCCCTGCGGGGCCGCAGCAGTACACCAGGGCGGACGGGTCGGGATCGCCGAGAAAACCGGCGAGGTCGAGCAGACCGTACCGGTCCTGCGGACGTACGGTCACGCGCTCGCCGTAGCCCTCCAGTTCGGGCAGGAACGCCATGGACGCGCGCGTGCGGCCCCCGTAGAGCAGGGACCACTCGGCCCCCGCCGCCTCGGCCTCGGCGATCATCGGGAGCAGGGGGGTGATGCCGATGCCGCCGCCGACGAACAGATACCGGGCCGCCGGCCGCAACGGGAAGTTGTTGCGCGGGCCGCGCACCCGGAGTTCGCCGCCCTCCACGAGGTGGTCGTGGATCCACTGCGATCCGCCGCGTCCGTCGGGCTCCCGGAGCACCGCGACGCGCCAGCGGGCCGTGTCCTTCACCGGACCGCAGAGCGAGTACTGCCGGGTGACGCCCGTGGGCAGGACGACGTCGATGTGTGCTCCCGGCCGCCAGGGCGGCAGCGGTTCGCCGGAGCTCGCCGCGAGCTCCAGCGACACGACACCGTCCGCCACCGTCCGGCGGGCCACTACGGTGGCGGTGCCTTCGAACTCGGTGCCGCGCCGGGCGGCGGACGGTGCTCCGGCCTCGGCGGAGCCGAGGGTGTGCGTGTCCGGTGCGGCGGCAGGGGGGCTCGTCACGTGCGTCATCTCCTCGGTACGGTCGGCAGGGATCGCTCCGGCCGCGGTCGGCGGCGCCACGATCGACGCTAGCCACCGGACAACGCCCAGGTCATCGCTCGAATGACCGGACCGGGGCGGCGCATGGTCGTGGCCCCGACTACGTCATCCGTCGCGCGGGCCGGGTGTCCCGGCACGCCCGTCGGGCCGCGGAGCCTGGTCGAGATGGATCCGCACCTGGCGGTCGTCCTCGTTCCAGAGGGCTTCCACGACGGCGTGCAGCCGTCTGACGTCGGTGCGCCACATCGGTACGCCGTAGCGGTCGTCGCGTGTCAGCGCGTCCTCGGCGACGGCATCGGCCAACAGGCTCCGGCGGTCGTACGTCGAGGCCGTTCCGTTCGCTCCGTCGGGTTCGTCCGCGAACTGCACGTAGAGGGACGTGTCCCGGAAGGGCACCCAGATGTGCGTGGCCCCACGGACACCCGTCCCGCCCTGCGCCGTCACGCCAGAACACCCGTCGTCTGCGGGTAGAGCCGCACGGACGCCTCTCCCATGGTCCCGTGCGAGAGGCCGAGGTTGGGGCCGGCGTTGTGCTTCAGCTGGACGCCGCGCCGCTTGGCGAGGTCGGTGTAGAGGAGGACCTCGATCTCGTCCAGGGCGAGACCGTCCCGCCAGACGAAGTCGCCCGCGTGCGCGCTGATCACCGGCAGCGCGCCTTCGGACGGGGTGGAGGTGTGGGAGGTCATCGGGACTCCTTGGGATCGAGCGGGCCGACCGGGCGCAGGCCGGACAACTGCGTGGCATCGGCGCGAGCATGGCCAGGGCGGTCGCCGACGGCGAACCGATGACGTACAGCGACCAGCGACCTCGACGCCCGTCTGCACCGCTGTGTGCGCGACATCGCCGGCCACGAGACGGCCGAAGCGGCCATGCGGGACCATGTCGCCGGCGTGGTGGAGACCCTCCGGATGCTCGAAGCAGGTCGGCACCGCGCGAGCTGAGGCAGACGCCACGGTCACGTTCCGTCGCCCGAGCCGGCTTCCTGGGCCGTCTTCCTGGCCCAGGCGATCTCGAGCTTGCCGGTCGGGGTCCGCGGCAGTCTGTCCGTCAGGACGAGGGAACGCGGCACCTTGTACCCGGCGAGACTCTGCCGGACCAGGTCGCGCAGTTCGTCACCGGTGACGGTACTGCCCGGCCGGACCGCCACGACGGCCGCCACACGCTCGCCCCAGGTCTCGTCGGGGACGCCGACGACGGCACAGTCCGTCACCTCGGGATGCCCCAGCAGTACGTTCTCCACCTCCTGCGGGTGCACCTTCTCCCCGCCCGTGTTGATCACGCCCGAACCACGTCCGAGGAACCGGATCGAGCCGTCGGCCTCAAGTCGAGCCAGGTCGCCGGGGATCGCGTACCGGACCCCCTCGATGGTGCGGTACGCCTTCGCGCTCTTCTCGGTGTCCTTGTAGTAGCCGAGCGGCATGGGTCCGCAATAGGCGAGGACGCCCGTCTCGTCGCTGCCCGGTTCGAGAAAGCGGTCATCGGAGCCGATCACCCGCGTCGCCGGAACGGGGCGGAAACGCGAGGGCAGATCCTCTGCCGAGGAGGTGATCGCGAAGGCGAAAGGGCCCCCTTCGCTCGATGCGATGGCTTCGGTGATGGTGACGTCGGCACGTTCGTGCAGTGCCCTCTTGAGCGGATCGCTGAGCGCGGTGCCGGAGCTGATCATCCTGCGCAACGAGCGCAGGTCGTGCGGCGTCCCGGCTTTCTCGGCCCGCAGGAGTTCGTCGACGAGCGGGCGGCACACGGCGTTGCCCGCGATGATGGCCGTATCGACCCGCTGCTCGGCGATCATGTGCCAGACGTGTTCCGGGTCGTGGCCGCCCGCTCGTGCGGTGACCGCCCGGCCTCCTGTCAGCAGGGCGCCCATGGTGTTGAACAGCCCGGTGGCGTGCATCAGGGGTACGACGGGCATCGTGGTCGGCGCGCGGCCCTCGTGGCGAGCCTTGACGGCGACGGCCACGGCCTCGTCGAGGCTCGCGGGGAGTTCGGCGACTCCGAGCGGGTGGTAGAACGGCACCACGTGGGCGCGCAGCAGGTCGCTCAGCTGCCAGATGACGCCCTTCGGCTTGCCCGTGGTGCCTCCGGTGTACATGAACAGCTGGTCCGTTCCGGGCCGTCGCTGAGGCTCGCGCGGCGCGTGCGCGGTCAGCAGCTCCTCCAGTTCGGGCACCGCGGGCCCGCCCGGACCGTCGGCGGGCGGCTCGCCCACCCTCACCATCAGCTTCAGTGTGCGTACATGCTTCGTGGCATGCGTGACGCGGTCGGCCAGGGCGCCGCTGAAAACGAGCGCGGCGGCGTCGGCGTCGGTCAGCAGTTCGGAAAGTTCCTCGCCGGTGTAGCGGTAGTTGGCGTTCACCGGTACGGCACCGAGCTTGAAGGCGGCGAAGACCGTCTCCAGGTAGGCGGCGCCGTTGTACAGATAGCAGGCCACGGTGTCGCCCTCGCCCACCCCGGCGGCTTCCAGTGCGGCGGCCAGCCGTGACGCGCGCTCGTCGAAGTCGCGGTACGTGGTCTCACGGCCGGGTTCCGTGATGGCGGTGGCGTCGGGCAGCGCGCGGCAGACCGCCTCCCAGATCGTGCCGATGGACACGTTCACGTCTCGGACCTCCTCGTCCTCGATGGCTTACGCGGTGCGCACGGCCGAGCAGGCCGCTCGTAGGGCCCCGCGGATCCTGTCGGGGGAGTAACGATCCGCGGGGCGTCCTCTCAACCTAGGCAGGCGCCCTCCCCGCGGGGAACGCGAGCAATGACTGAAGCGGCTCGGCGCTTCGACCTGCCC
Source organism: Streptomyces lincolnensis (assembly GCF_001685355.1). Lineage (GTDB taxonomy): Bacteria > Actinomycetota > Actinomycetes > Streptomycetales > Streptomycetaceae > Streptomyces > Streptomyces lincolnensis. The sequence goes on from NZ_CP016438.1 coordinate 8,915,550, forward strand.
ACGAACAGGTCGAATGACGTAGGACCACCTCGAATACACCGGGCTACGATGCTGTGGCCGGGCGCAAGTCGCCTTCGTCCCCGAACCGGCCGACGTACGACGCAGGCCCGCGGTTTTCGAACGCGTCCCTGTCGCACAGCAGGTCTGCGGGGCGGGTTCTTCGTCGATGGTGAGGGAGATCGGTCATGTCCGCGTCGCCGCTCGTGGGGTGGGACGACATCGCCGCCGTCGCGCCGGACGGACTCGCCGTTCTGGACTGCGTGGGCCGCTTTGTACGGCTGAACCCGGCGGCGGCCACGCTGCTCCGGGCGGACGCAGAGGGCGACCTCATCGGTGCGCCGTCCCCGTTCACCCTGGTGGAGGGAGCCGCCGAGTGCCGTACGGAGTTGCTGGAGGTCCGGTCGGACGAGCAGGTGGCCCACTGGGAGCCCGCCCGCGGACCTCGACGTGAGTTCGCCTACCGCACCCGCGGTCTGCCGGCCGACCCGAAGTTCACGGTGGTGTCGTTCCGCGACGTCACCGACGAATGGCACCGGCAGCGCAGGATCGCGGCGATCGCCCGGACGTCGATCGCACTGGCCTCGGAGGGCTCGCTCGGCTCCGTACTGGACGCTGTGGCCGAGCAGATCGTCCAGGCGGACGGCCTGGCCGGCGTGCAGATCCTCACCCTCGACAGCACCGGCCGGGAACTGCGGCTGATGGGCGCCGCGGGGCTGCGCCACTGGGACGGGTTCCTCGACCGTCTGCTGGAGTGCCGTGACCGGGGCGCCCGGCTGTCCATGCTGGACGCCCTGAAGGAGCGCAGGCCGATCGTCGTCCCGCACCGGTGGGCCCAGATCCTCAAGGACCCGGCCTGGGAACCGTTGCACGCCTACCTCGGGGAGCTGAACTGGGACTCCTTCGTCAGTGTGCCGTTGATGGCGCGCGGTCGTCCCGAGGGGGTGCTGAACGCCTACTTCGCCCCCGGGCAGGAGATCGGGAGCCGGACCCTGGAGTTCCTCGCCGCCATGGCGGAACAGGCCGCCCTCGCCGTCGACTACGCCATGCTGCTTCAGCGTGAGCGCGAGGGCGCCCGCCGCAACGAGCGTCAGCGCCTCGCCCGCGACCTGCACGACTCGATCGTGCAGCAGGTGTTCTCCATCGGCATGCAGGCCAACGCCGTGGGAGTGCTGGGCGCGAGGGACGAAGCGGTGTCGGCGGAAGCGGTCCGGGCCTTCGCGGACGAGGTCGGGACCCTCTCGCGAACCGTCCTCGCCGACCTGAGGGCCATGGTGCACGAACTACGTCCCGCCTCCTCCCTCCGGCTCGGCCTTGAGGACGCGGTGACCACGCTCGTCAAAAGCACCGAGAACCGGACGGGCCTCAGCATCCGGCTGGAGTGCGGACAAGAAGTGGACACGGTCGAACCGGAACTGGCCGAGGACATGTACCGGATCGTCGGGGAGGCCATCCACAACGTGGTCAAGCACGCGGAGGCCACCACCGTCTCCATCCGCCTCGCCGTACACGACCACACCCTGGCCGCCGCCATCCGCGACGACGGCCGCGGGATCACGGAATCCGGCGGGCGACGGGCCGCACAGGAGAACGAGGACGGCGAGGCGGCCACCGCCACCGGACACCACGGCTACGGACTGAGGACCATGCGGGAAAGGACAGAGCGATGGGGCGGCACCATGAGGATCAGATCCGGCGCGAGGAGCGGCACGACCGTACGGGTCGTCATACCTCTTCCCGTACGAGTGCCGGAGTCGCCCCCGGGCTCGGAGGGATCGGGGAGCATCCCATCGGCGGTTCCGCTCCGGGAAACGGAGAACCCCGCCCGGTCCGGGTCCTGATCGTCGACGACCACGCCGTCGTACGCCGCGGAATCCGCGCCTACCTCGAAGTCCTGGACGACATGGAAGTGGCCGCGGAGGCGGCCGACGGCCAGGAGGCACTCACCAGGCTCGACGTGATGGCCGCCCACCAGGAACTGCCGGACGTAGTCCTGATCGACCTGCTCATGCCCAAGATGGACGGGGCGACGGCGATCGGAGCGATCAAGCAGCGCCACCCCGGTCTCCGACTCGTGGTGCTCACCAGCTTCGGCGAGATGGAACGCGTTCACGCGGCGCTCGCGCAGGGGGCCGCCGGCTACCTGCTCAAGGACGCCGACGCGAGTGAGGTGGTCGCCGCGATCCGCGCGGCCGCCCGGGGCGAGGTCTTCCTCGACCCCGCCGTGGCCAGGGGACTCACTCAGGAGATCGTTTCGCCGCCGACCGGGCTCGCCTCGCTCACCAGCCGGGAACGCGACGTCCTCGTCCTGGTCGCCGAGGGCCGGTCGAACCAGCAGATCGCCGATGAGTTGGTGATCAGTGAGCGCACCGCCCGCACCCACGTGAGCAACGTTCTGCGCAAGCTCCGGCTCACCTCCCGCACCCAGGCCGCGTTGCTCGCGGTGCGGCAAGGACTGGTGCCCCCGAAGGGCTGACCGCCCTGCCGACCGCGACGGATGTCCCGGACCGGCCGGGACACAGGTCGGCCGCAGGTGCCGTCATCGGCGGGATCCTCACGGGCCCGGGCGTTCCTACGCTCAGGGGAGTCGCCCTATCGCCCCCTCGTTCAGGAGGACAGCATGCTTGACGGCAAAGTCGCCATCGTCACAGGTTCGGGCCGAGGCCTGGGACGTGCCTATGCCCGCGCGATGGCCGCTGCGGGTGCCGCCGTCGTCGTGAACGACCTGGACGCCGATGTGGCCACGGAGACGGTCGACCTGATCACGGACGCGGGTGGAACGGCCGTCGCCCATGTCGGCGCGGTCGGAGGTTCCGAGTTCGCCGACGCGCTGGTGCGGCGCGCGGTCGACGAGTTCGGCCGACTGGACGTGATGGTCACCAACGCCGGTGCGCTGCGCGACCGAACCCTGCGCAACGTCACCGACGACGACTTCGACCTCGTCGTCCACAGTCATCTGCGCGGTACGTTCACCTGCGGTCGCGCGGCGGCTGCCCGCTTCCGCGAACAGGGCGAGGGCGGTCGGCTCATCCTGGTGGGATCACCGGCCGGGCAGCGCGCCAGCTTCGGCCAGACCGCGTACTCGGCGTCCAAGGGCGCGATCGTCGCGATGACGCGCACCTGGGCGCTCGAACTCGCGAAGATCGATGTCACCGTCAACGCCATCGTGCCGACCGCGCTGACCCGCATGGTGGCGACCATGCCCCGGGTCGGTGACCTTGTGGCGCAGGTGGACGCGGGGGAGCCCGTTCCCGACGCGATCCGGCGGCAGGGGCTGGGATCGCCGGAAGACGTGGCACCGGTGATCGTGTATCTCGCGTCCAAGGAGTCGGCCCATGTCACCGGACAGGCCATCGCGGCGGGAGGCGACCGGATCGCCCTGTGGACGCACCCCGGTGAGGTCGAGGAGCGGTTCGGGCAGGGCGGCTGGACCGCCGGATCGGTCGCGGAACTCTTCTCAGGCGCCTATGCGGACCGACTCCAGGACTTCAGGCCCACACCCCTCGATCTGGATGCCGTCGACGAGGCGTGATGCGCACGCGGCCCCTCTTACGGGCTCAACCGATGTTCCGGCCGCGTGGCAGTTGACGTTGAGTGCCGCGATGACCTGGTCGGAGCCGTCACGCAACGGGGCCGCGACCGACCGAATGCCGGGCGCCAGCTGCTCGTCCGTCAGCGCCCACCCACGAGCCCGCACCTCGCGCAGGACCGCGTCGTGTTCGCCGGGGTCGGGATGCCAGCACGGCGTCAGCCCCGAGCGTGAGGGTTCGGCGAGCACCTTTTCCAGCTCATCGGCCGGCAGCGCCGCCAGCAGTACCGTAGGCGACCCCGAGTTCGAGCACCCTGGGGGTCAGCGCGAACCCTTGCCTCGATGAAATCCGGTCCTGTTCCGTGCAATTGTCCAAAGTGACCCTGACCCCACCGTGTCCGCCATGCGGATGACTGTCCGCCAGACGTCGCAAGGCCTTCCTTCCCGCGCTTGTTGATCTTTCCTGGAGAGCCGCATGTCCGAAAGAATCCCTACAGCACCGCAGGAGACCGGGGCGGCACCCGTCCGGACCGGACTGCTCATCGACGGCAAGACCGTCGAGACCGAGGAGTGGACGGTCGTCCGCAACCCCGCCGCCCCCGACCTGGTCGTCGGCCACGCAGCCGCGGCGACCCCCGAGCAGGCTCGCGCGGCAGTCGCGGCCGCGGATGCCGCGTTCCCCGGCTGGGCCGCGATGCCCGCCCGTCGGCGAGCGGAGATCATCAGTGAGGCGCTCACCCTGCTCGACGGCAGTGAGGCCGAGCGGGCGGCCTTGATGACCCGCGAGAACGGCAAGATCTCCTTCGAGAGCCAGATAGAGATGGGCGTCTTCGTCGCACGCACCCGTGCGGCGATCGACCTCGCCGACTCCCTGGACCAGGTACGGCGTCTCGACGGCCCGCCGCTGACCTCGGACATCCACCGCCTCCCCATGGGCGTGGTCACCGTCATCGTGCCGTTCAACTGGCCGATCGCGATCCTCGGAGCGAGCCTGCCGTACGCGCTGCTCGCCGGGAACACGGCCGTGGTCAAGCCCCCGCCCACCGTGCCGCTGGCCATGGTGCGCACGCTGGAGCTGTTCGCCGCGGGGCTCCCGGCCGGGGTGCTGAACGTCGTGACGGGCAGCAACGAAGCGGTCGCCCCACTGCTCACCGACCCCCGCGTACGGAAGATCGTCTTCACTGGAAGCACGGCCGCCGGCAAGCACATCATGGCCGCCGCCGCGCAGAACCTGGCTTCGGTGACCCTCGAACTCGGCGGCAACGACCCCGCGATCGTCCTCGATGACGCCGTACTCGATCAGGAGCACATCGGACGGCTCGTCCAGGGAGCCTTCCTGACGAGCGGCCAGGTCTGCATGGCCGTCAAGCGGGTGTACGTCCACCGCTCCCGCTACGACGAACTCGTCGACGCGCTCTCCTCCGCCCTCGACACCCAGCGTGTGGGGCCCGGAGGCGACCCCGCCACGACCATGGGCCCCCTCAACAGCGCTGCCCAGCGTGACAAGGTGGCGGCCATGCTCACCCAGGCCGCCGGAGCCGGAGCCGAGGTGCGCGAACTGGGCACCCTGGCCCCCGGCGCGGCCACCTCCAAGGGCCACTACCTGCGCCCGACTCTCGTCCTCGACCCGGACACCGGTCTGCGGATCGTCACCGAGGAACAGTTCGGCCCCGCCCTGCCCATCCTGCCGTTCGACGACGTCGACTCCGTACTGCACCAGGTCAACAACGACTGGTCGGGACTGTGCTCCTCGGTCTGGAGCGCCGATGCCGCTCGCGCGGCCGCCCTCGCGGAACGACTGCGTACCGGCACCACCTGGATCAACCACGCCAACGCCGTCGCATGCGACGACCGGGCTCCGTTCGGCGGCTTCCGGCACAGCGGTATAGGACGCGAGATGGGCTCCGAGGGCCTGCTCTCCTTCACCGAAGCGCACACCATCACGAGGCACGGATAGAAGCTGCGAGCACGGCTGGACGTCACACCAACGGCACGGACACCGCGTTGTAAGGGGCGTTCTCCTCCCGGTCCGGGGTGGTGAAGCGGGAGTTGGGGAGGTACGCCGATCCTTGTAGGCGGCGGCCGATGAGCACCAGCCCGTCGCCGCTGGGCAGCGTGGTGTCACCCAGGTCGACCTTGCGGGCCACACCGGTGCGGGGGTTGACGTGCATCAGTGAGCCGCCGTCCGCGGCCGCGTTGGTGACGAGCAGGGCGCTGCCCTCGGGGGTGAGCGAGATGCCGTTGGACGTGAAACCGGACTGCGCCCAGTCACCGCTCAGCGTGAGGCTCTCCGGGGCGCCGATGCGGCCCTTCCTGCCCAGCGGCAGCTTGAAGAGCTGTGCGCTGAACGACTCGGTGAACCAGGCGGCGTCGCGGGTGAGCAGGACGTCGTTGACGAAACTGTTCTCTCCTGCGACGACGTGGTTGGCGAGCAGCGCACCACTGTGGGCGTCGACGACCCGCAGTTCACCACTGCTGCCGCCCGCCGGGAACAGCCGCCCCCAGGAGTCGGCCTTCAGCCCGACCGTCATGCGTCCCAGGCCGCGGTGGACCACCTTGCCCTTGCCACGCGTGAGATCCACCCGGTACACGCCGCCGGTGGCGATCGATCCGAAGTACGCGTACGGCGCGGAACCGATCGCGACTCTTTCCGGCCCCCAGCCGTTGGGCAGCGAGAACTCCTTGGGCCAGGATCCGGCGGTCCCCGTCGGCGACCCCTTCGACCCGGCCATCGTCGTCGGGCCGATGGCCGGCGAGCGGCACGTGGAGAACGTCGAGCGCTTCGTGAAGCCTGCACCGTCCAGGAAGGGATCTTCGGCCCGGTGCTGACGGTTCAGCCCTTTGACACCGAGGAAGAGGCGATCGCGCCGGCGAACAGCACGCCGTACGGACTCGCCGCCGGTCTGCAGACTTCCGACTTGGCGCGCGCCCATCGGGCTCGACAGGGCCTGCTCCGAGCGCCCGGTCGCCGCCGGCGGGCCCTCCCGGCCGGATCGGCCGGGTGAACTCCGTCCCCGGCTCTTAAGAGCCGGAGGTGAGTCGGAGGCATGACGGCCTGGCGGTAGGCGTTGTCACCTGCCTGATCGGGGTCACTTTGCAGGAAGGTGAGCCCGTAGCTATTCTCATACTCAACAATGCGACTAGGTGCCTAGTTGTTTAACGATGGCCGTGGGCCACTTCCATCAGCAGCGTTGACGAGAGGCGGTCGGCCCCGTGTCGAGCAGTGGGTATCTGCGCTATGTCGCCCTGGGCGACAGTCATACCGAGGGTCTTGGGGACGGCGACGACGTCCGTGGTCTTCGGGGCTGGGCGGACCGGCTCGCCGAGCAGGTCGCCCGCCACAGCCCAGACCTGCTCTACGCCAACCTCGCGGTGCGCGGCCGTAAGGCCGGTCAGGTGCGCGCCGAGCAGCTGGCTCCGGCTCTCGCGATGCAGCCCGACCTCGCCACCGTGGTGGCTGGGGTCAACGACGTGTTGCGCCCGGGCTGCGACCTCGACGAGGTGGCCGGCCATGTCGAGGCGATGTTCGCCGCCCTCACGGCGCAGGGCGCCACCGTCGCGACCCTCATGTTTCCCGATGTCGGGCGTATCACGCCGTTGGCCCGCCCGATCGGTCACCGTGTTCTCGCACTCAACGCGCGCATCCGGGAGGCCGCCGACCGCCACGGCGTGGTGGTGGCGGAGACGGCCGCGCACGCGGCGGCGACCGATCCGCGGTTGTGGAGTGCCGACCGGCTGCACGCCGGCCCGCTGGGACACACGCGCATCGCGGCCGCCGTGGCCCAGGCGCTCGGTCTGCCGGGCAGCGACGACAAGTGGACCCTTCCCCTTCCGGCCGAGGGGACAGGCCTCCCTGTCTGGAGGACCGTAGGGGCCGAACTGCGCTGGGCCGGCACCTTCCTCGGCCCCTGGATCGGCCGCCGCCTGCGTGGCCGCTCCTCCGGCGACGGCCGCCAGGCCAAGCGGCCGGCGCTGCTTCCGGTGGCCGCGTCCACCGGGGACACCTCCTCAGCCGTATGAGGCTCCGCCCGCGACGACGCCGGCGGCTCCTCCTGCTGCACTTCTCTCTTCCTCGTACCGGAGCTGGAAATGAGTAACGCCCACCCCTTCCGCGTTCTGCGCGCGAAGCGTCTGTGGACCGTCAACGGCGTGATCGTGGGCTTCGTGGCACTGCTGTTCACGGTGTTCTACGTCGGCGCCAACATCGACCCTGCCGGTCACCTGCACAAGCTGCCCGTCGGCCTGGTCAGCGCCGATGAGGGGGCGAAGGCCGGTGGCAAGCAGACCGACCTCGGTGCACAGATCACCCAGTCGATCAAGAAGTCGTCCCAGGGCGGAGACAGCATCGACTGGAAGGTGATGGACGAGAAGGAGATGAAGGAGGAACTGGGCAAGGGCAAGCTGTTCGGCGCGCTCGTCGTGCCCCGCGACTTCACCTCCACGGTCGCCGCACTCACCGGCCCCGGGGTGGCCGGCAAGACCGTCCGCCCGACGCTCACCGTGCTGACCAACCAGTCCGCCGGCAGCGTGGGATCGAGCATGGCGCGGCAGGCCACGACGACGGCCGCGCAGTCGGCCTCCGCGCAGGTGGGTGAACAGCTGACCGCTCAGGCCGAGGCCGCGCAGGCCCAGCTGCCCGCTGCCGCGCGCCTGCTGCTGGCCGACCCGGCCGTGGTGCAGATCGAGGACGGACATCCGCTCGACTCACACAGCGGCCTCGGCCTGAGCGCCTTCTACTACTCCCTCGTCCTCGTCGTCTGCGGCATGCTCGCCGCCAACGTCATCAGCGGCCAGGTCGACCACGCCCTCGGCTACACCCACAACGACATGGGCCCGCTGCGGGTCCACAACCCGCTGCTGCGCGCGACTCGCGTCCAGACCCTGGCCATCAGCAGCACGCTCATGGTCGGTCTGTCCCTGCTCATGGGCAGCCTGGCTCTGGCCGGTGCGGTGGGCATCATGGGTATGGACGCCTCTCACCTGCCCCTGTTGTGGCTCTTCTCCGTGTGCACGATCGCGGTTGTCGGCATCGGCGGGCTCGGACTGCTCGCTGTGTTCGGCACGCCGGGGATGCTGTTCATCACGATCTTCTACATCGCCATGGCGGTACCGACGTCCGGCGCCACGGTCCCTCTCCAAGCCCTTCCCGGTTTCTACCGCGTCCTCGGCGAGTTCGAGCCCCTGCGCCAGATCACGGGCGCCGTCCGCTCCATCCTCTACTACGACGCCCAGGCCGACGCGGGTCTGACCCGGGGCTGGGTGATGCTGGGCGTGGGAATCGCGGTCGCCGGCCTCTTCGGCTTCGGCGTGACCCGGTTCTACGACCGCAAGGGGCTGGATCGCATTCCCGCCGACGAGGAACCGCAGCCGGTCCTCGCTCGGGCATAGACCGACGACCGGTGAGGGGTGGAGCTGGGCACGACCGCTCCATCCCTCACTTTGTTGACCAACTGTGTGGCCGGGACCGCCGCAGGTCAGCCGTCGGCCCGGAGCGCGGCCGTGCGCTGTTCGATCCTGCGCAGCGCCATGTCCCCCCACTGGAGGTTCTCCCGCTCGAACGACATCCCGCGCAGCAGGGTGAGATACGGGCCGATGCGCTCGGCCTCGGCGAAGTACGCCTCCTCGGAGCGCCCGTCGAGCAGGCGCTGCCGGAGTCGCTCGTAGCGGGCCAGCTTGGCGGTGGCCCACTCCATGCGCTCGGTGATGGCGGTCCGGACCGCTTCCATGTCGCCCGCGTCCAGGCACTGCACCTTGACAAGCAACTCGTCCCGGATCACCGCCGGTTTACCCAAGGGCTCGGCGGTGTAGGCGTGGACGGCCTTCCGCCCGGCCTCCGTCAAGGAGAACAGTCGCTTGTTGGGGCGGCGCTTCTGCTCGACGACCCGGGCCGTGACGAGTCCTTCGGCCTCCATGTGATCCAGCTCCCGGTAGAGCTGCTGAGGCGTCGACATCCAGAAGTTGGCGACCGTCGCGTCGAACGCCTTCGCGAGGTCGTACCCGGACGCCTCGCCCCCCAACAGTGCGGCCATCACCGCGTTCCGCAAAGCCATGGATGCACGCTAGCAGATTAATCAACAAGGTGACTAACAGTCACCCTTTCCCTATAGACAAGCCCTAGTCAGCCCTCTACTCTCTAATGCACCTATTCAAATATGTGAGTATCAGAGGTGGGCTCATGCATCCCTTCCGCAAGGCGGTCGAGAGCGGCGACCTGGACGCTGTGGCCGCACTGCTGGCCGACGACGTCGTCTTCACCAGCCCTGTCACCTTCAAGCCGTACCCGGGCAAGGCCATCACCGCGGCGATCCTGCGCGGCGTGCTCCGGGTCTTCGAGGACTTCACCTACATCCGTGAGATCGCCAACCCCGACGGCCGCGATCACGCCTTCGTCTTCACCGCCACCGTCGGCGGCAAGCAACTCCAGGGATGCGACTTCCTGCACTTCGACGACGACGGGAAGATCGACGAGTTCACGGTGATGGTGCGCCCGCTCTCCGCCGCCCAGGCGCTCGCCGAGGCCATGGGCGCCCAGTTCGAGCAGATCGCCCGAGAGGCCGCCGAACAGTAACCACGACGACGGACTTCGAGGCGGTGGTCATCGGCGCGCGGCAACGCCGGACTGACCGCCGCCACCCTCCAACGCTGGGACTGTTGCGGAGACGCAAGGGACCCGCCAGAGGCGGCTGTTCGCCAAAGAGCGGCGGAGTCCTCGGGGCAAGGTCGGCAGCGCAATCTCCGTCAACCGCGCGGTGCCACGCTGGAGTTGTCGTTCTCCTTGGGCACTCACCGGCACCGAAGGCAAAGAACCACGAAGAGCCACACCGTCAACTCCCTTGTTCGAGGGCCCGCCAGTCCAGGCTGCACGCCGCTCGTCCAAGACGAGGACGCAGCCGAGGGGGGCGGTGCTCTGCCACGGGCTGTCCCGCCTGCGCACCGGCGACCGGCAATCACGCTGAGGCTTCGCGCGTGTCTCTCCGCAGAATCACTACACTTTACGACCTCTTTGCGTGTTCATGACTCGTAGGATCCCGTTCGGCGCCAGGAGCTCCGCGTGGTGCCGCAGTGACCGGCGTGCCATCTGGCCGGCCGGACGACGCGAGGTGGGGGGACACCTGGTGCGTAGATCATTGTTCCGCTGTGCGACTGTGCTGGCCACGGCGTTAGCGCTGATGCTGCTTCCGCAAGGGCCGGGTGCCACCGGCGAGGCGCAGGCCGCGACGTCGTTCAGTACGTTCTCCGACGGCGACGGGGTGATCGGCAAAGCGGCCTTCAACCCCGGTCTGCACTATTTCCACTCGACCGGAAAGCCCGGCCCGGGCCCGAATTTCTTTCAGATCTACGACCGGTGTGACGACGGTCTGACTCCTGGCGTCGAGTGGCTCATCACCGAGGGGGCTGAGGCGGGGACCTCGTACCGCAAGGAGTTGGATGGAGACTGCGAGACCTCCGTACTCCTGCCCATCCCGTTCCGGATCTCCGCCCTGGAGACCCACTTCGGCGGCAAGGAAATGCCGTCCATGACATGGCATTTCTACCTCAAGGCGCAGGACGGCAGCTACGCGCACCGCAGCGACTCCATCAGCGATCAGATGGGGTCGTACGCCAATGTCTGGGACAGAGAGTTCTACACCGAATCGAGCGTCTACCGGGAGCCGTACGGCCGCGTAGGCAGCACGATCACCGTCACGGTAGTGCCGACCGATGAGGCGTACAGCGGCGGACCGGTCGCCGCCGATGACGACATGAACGAAATGTGGGACGAGATCCAGAAGGAAACCCCGGTCCCCGATGACCTCAGCGGCGATCAGGTGGAGTCGCTGAAGAAACAGCTGTGGTGCCATCTCGCCTTCGCCGTCGAAGGCTGGACCGGTGGGCCGACATGGGACCTCGAAGCAGAGAGGCCGAACATCTCCTGGGAGGAGGTGAAGGGCCTGGGAGACCTGAAGGATCACCGCTGCAACTGGGGTTCCGACGAGGGCAGTTACTACCGCCCGCCCACGGACGGCTCAGATCCGGCGGACCTGGCCCCGGTCGTCGACGCCGGGCCCGACGTCACCACGGACGAAGGCGGCGAGGTCACCCTCAGGGGCACGGCCGCCGACGACCGCGGTACCCCCACCTCCACCTGGACCTACACCCGCGGTGACGACGTCGACGAGGGCGCCGCCTGCACGTTCACCGATGCCGGCCGTCCACGTACCGGTTTCACCTGCACCGACGACGGCACCTACACCGTCAAACTGACCGCGGACGACGGCGTCCACCACCCGGTCTCCGACAGCGCCACGGTGACGGTGAGGAACGTGGCGCCCACCCTCACCCTGGAGAGCCCTGACGACTGGGACGTCCACCGTGTCGAGAACGAGGTCGCCATCGCGGCCTCCTTCACTGACCCCGGCAGCAACGACACCCACACCTGCACGGTGACCTGGGACGACGGCAGCACCTCCCGCTTCCCCGCGACAAGCGGACGCTGCGAGGCCGCACACGTCTACGAACACGCCGGCATGGACACCGTCTCCGTCCAGGTCACCGACGACGACGCCGGCGAGGACAGCGGCGAGCGCATGATCGTCGTCTACGACCCGAGGGCCGGTCTGGTCTCCGGCAGCGGCACCCTGGCCGACGGCGCCGGGTACAGCGTCACCGCTAAGTACCTGACCACTGGCTCCACGGTCCCGGCCGGAACGGTCGCTCTCGCCGTACCCACCGAGGACGGGAAGAAGGCGCTGCTCTCCACCGCACTCGACTGGCTGGTGATCACCCCCGAAGGCAAGGTGGCGGTCAAGGGCCGCTCGGCCACCCACGGCTTCGTCGGCTACCTGGAGAAGGACGCATTCCGGGGCGTCGTCTGGCCACTGTCCCAGGGAGCGACCCCGCCCTCCCATCCCTTGTACGACAGCACCCCGGGCGCAAGCTGGGACCTCGACGAAGCCCGGCCCCAGCCGCTCCGCACCGGCCTCACGGTGATCGACACCGGCTGGATCCCGGGCCTGCCGGCCCTGCCCGGCGGCGGTCTGCTGGGGCTTGGCGGCACGCTTCCCGCTCTCCTCGACGGCCTGCCGACACTCGGCGGGGACGTGGCCGTGGCCGGCCGCAGCTCCTCCTGAGACACGAGGCGGGCGATCCCGAAGTTCCGGGGCACCGGTGCTCAACACCGGTGCCCCGGACACCCGGCAGCGCATGGAAGCCTCCCCCGTCCAACAGGGAGAAGGGGCGCCCTGCGTTCCACGAGCACGGGCACATGGCTGCCGAACGGGCACGGCTTCAAGGCACGCGCAGGCCGTGGCGACCTCGGCCTCGCAGACACTCCTTCAGCTGTTCTGGGCGCGCTCAAGGCGGCGTGCCTTGACGCGTCTGGAGGGGTGGGCCGGGTCTCGGACCGCCCCCGCTCCGCGGGTCCGCCCGACGCCGGGCAGAGGGGAGAGCCGCTCGGCGACGCCGGCGAGGGTATCGCTGTCCGGTCCGGGGGCGATGTGGAAGTGCGACCGCTTGACCGGATCGAGGTCGCCACCCCATACGACCGTGCCTTCGCAGTCCAGGAGGATGTCCCGCACGATCCGTTCGTGGTGGGGCCAGAGCCCCTCGGAGCCGCCGAGGGGGTAGGCGGTGGGGTGCAGGCACAGTGCGGTGCCGGAGAGGTAGGTCGACTCGAACTCCGCGGCGACCGTCCGGCTGGTGGTGTGGCCGCTGATGCCACCGCCCTGGCCGGTGTCGAGTGGTGCGATCTCGTAGTGCCAGCGTCGCGCGATGTGCAGGAGCACGGTTGCCACCGGGCCGTCACGCAAGTCCACGGAGGCTCTCGAGCCCTCCACCAGGTGGGTGCTGACGGCGTCGGGGGTGATGGGCCAGCCGTTCACGGATCTGTCCCGGGTCCACTCGGCGCTCTTCCCGTTCGATACGGCGCCCGGGGCGGCGGCAGCCGGGCCGGCGTGGGTGATCCAGGCGGCCACGGCGGTGGCGGCCCCGGCGGCGAGGACGCCCCGGCGCGTGATGGTGCGGCTCACGCTATTCCCCTTCCATACGTCGGGTGATGACGGTGTGCAGTCCATCGACGAACGAGGCGAGCTGCTCCGAGGGAATCCTGTCCGGCCGCTGGTCCTCGTCGTCGGGCAGGAAGAACTTCTTGCCCCAGTCGAACGCGGAGAAGAGGTCGAAATCCAGCAGGACGTTCCGCACGGTCTCCCGGAACGTGCTGGGGCTGCCGCCGAACCGGTTCTCGTAGAAGTGGGTGAACCGCTTCGCCGAGCGGTTCGCTCCGTCCCAGAAGTGGTACGTGAACAGCGCGTCGGACAGCAGCCTGTCGTCCCCGCCGCCGGACTCGCCGTCCAGGCCGTGCAGATAGTGGGAGATGTTGTAGGCGTCGACGTCGGCGATGAGGTTGTCACTGCTGAACCGGGATTCCACCGTGGCGGATCCGACGACCTGGACGCAGAAGTCCTCGCCGGACATCGAGCGGTGGTTCTCACGCCACTGCGTGTAGGCGTTGAGGATGTCCCCCGCCCATCCGCAGGCCTCTCCCACAGTCACGTCGGTGCCGCTTCCGGGGTAGGCGAAGTGGCCCTCGGCGGCGGCGCCGAAGTGCGCGAGGGTGATGCGGTGGTTCGCCCGCGGATCATCGTATTTGAGCCTGTCGCCGGGCTCGATGCCCGCGGCCGCGCAGGCATCCAGGACCTCCTGCCAGATGGCGCCGAGGATGGCCGACCATTTCCAGTCGTGGTAATTGGGTTCGGCCCAGCGCAGGAAGGCGAGAGTGTTGTCGATCACTGACTGCCGGGGAGGTCCGTCGCCCATGGTGGAGATGACACCCTCGACGCGCTTCACGAAGTCGATGTAATTCCGCAGGCTCAGGTCGCCATTGTCCGTGGCGTCGAGGCGCCACACGCCGTCGTCGCTGTTCTTCCGATGGATGTTGTGGTCCAGGCCGTAGCCGGCCTGGAACTGGTACTCGCGGATCTGGTTGAACGACCAGTTGTGCGGCATCGGGTAGCCGAGGTTCCCGGAGTAGCCCCAGGACATGCCCGAGACGAACGACCAGCGGGCGCCGGCCTCGCGGGAGACCCGTTCGCATACGTTGCGCGTGCCGTACACGCCGAAGATGTAGCGGGCGCCGCTCTTCTCGAGTGCGGTGCGGACACCGTGGAAGTAGGGCACGACGTTCGAGGTGATGTGGTGGTCCTGGGCGTCGTAGTCCACGGCGAAGTAGATGCAGGATCCGTGCGGGATGCCGTGCTCCCTGGCCTTGGCGTCGGCCTTGAGGCCCTGGTCGTACCCCTTCTCGTAGGTGAAGTTGAACAGCTGGGTGCCGTTGTACTGGAACAGCGGGAAGAGCCCGAGACCGCCGTCGATGATGTCCCGCGCCTCGCCGGGCTTGAGCGCCTTGCCGAGGTAGTGCTCGTCTTCGGGGTCGAGGTGCTCGTCCAAGTACCGGCCGATGAGCCTGTAGGGATTGCTCGGGTTGTTCTTGAGGGCCTGGGCGCGTTCTTTGCTCGTGTACGCGGCGGTGTCACAGCCTTCGGCGGCGCGGCTGGTGTCACCGCAGGAGACGAGCAACTGGGCCCAGGTCTGGAAGTTGTAGTTCTCGCCGCCGGTGGGGAGCTGGGAGAACGCCTGAAAGGTGCGCACCCAGGGCTCGGTGACGGCCCAGAGGTCCTCGTCGAGCACATTCTCGGGGTGGAAGTGGACGGCGCTGCCGTTGCTGTCCCAGGTGGGGGAGTTGAACCAGCAGGCGGCACGGAACAGCAGCTCCAGTTCGGCGGTCAGGGTGTTGCCGGTGCCCTTGGTCTTCAGGGCCTGCTGCGTACCGTCGCCGAAATAGCCGTTGATGGTGGCCTTGTCCAGACCGAGTTCGTACTGGACGGCCAGCATCAGCCCCTGCTGCACGTCGCGCGAGTAGACGCCGTCGGTCGGCACCAGGTTCATGGCGGGGATGCGGACAAGCTGGACGTAGCGCTGGTTGAGGTGCTGCTGGATGCGCTTGGTGGTGCCGTCGCCGCCGGGCACGGTACGGAACTGGTCCATGCGCAGCAGCGAACGGGTGATGCGGGCCCACATGTCGGCGTCGATGGGCGCGCGGGGGAGGAGACCGATGTCGAAGTAGAGCTCAGCGAGGGAGTCCTGGGCCGTCGAGTCCCATACGGCGGGATGCTCCGAGCCGTAGTAGCCCTTGCACCACAGCGCGGCGTTGTAGATGCGGATGATGTTCGCGTTGGTCTCCCGGTCGGGGAGCCGGAAGCGCTTCTTCACCGCTTCGACGGTTCCCGGCCCGAAGTTCTTGACGGTCGGGGAAATCCCCAGTTCGTGCTGGAGTGCCTGGGTGAGGCAGTCCACCGTCGCCCAGCCCGTACTGCCGTTCGGCGGGCACGGTTCGTACCCGGGCGCGTTCGCGTAGGTCGCGTTGAGCCACTGCTGAGCAGCCAGGATATTCGGGTCCTTCGACATGCACATCCTCCACGGTTCAGGTCGTCTGCGCAGCGCGTGACGCGCTGCGCGCCGGGCGGAGCGGGGGAGTCGCAGGGTGGCCGGCGGGCGGGAGCGGGAATCGATGGGGCTCGCGTTCCATGGCCGCGCTGAAGAGGCTCACTCTCGCTCCGCTCGGAGTCCCGACTCGTCAGAGCCGGCTGCACTCGTCGGAGCCCATGGCGGTGACCGGCTTGTAGTACCACGTGAGCGCGTTGCGCGTCTGCGGGCCGTAGCCGCCGTCCACCGAGATGCGTTCCCTGGCCTGGGCTCGCTTGAGCGCGTCACGTGTCCGCGGCCCGAAGTCCCCGTCCACGTCCAGCGATTCGCCGTAGCACTCGTTGAGAGTCAGTTGCAGCGCCCTGACACCAGCGCCGGAGGACCCCTCCTGCATCGAGCAGCTGAGACTCAGGTAGGTGCCGTCGCTCCAGGCCGGGATGCGTGCCTCCCCGCGCCACTCGACGAAGCTCTTGGCGCTGGTGTAGGCCGCGTTGCAGCCGCTCGCGGCCGCGGCCGGCCCGGCGGTGCCGACCACGGCGGCGCCGGACAGCAGGGTCACGCCTACGGCGAGAGCCGTCGCTCTGGTGCGGAAGGCGCGGTTGATCTCCATGAAGTCTCGTCCCGTCGTGTCACGTCGCCTGGTGGCGGCGGCAGTTGTGGGAGAGATCCTCATACGTGAACGAGGCGTGAGGAACCTGAAAGGTTCGAGGGTGGCTGAAGCCTGTCCCGCAACCACGGGCCATCCCCTCAACGACGGCTCGCTCCGCGCTCCCGGGGGTCAGCCGAAGATGAGCGCAACGTCCTTGTCCACGCAGAACCGCAGGGTCGAGAATCGCTTCCAGTCGGGGCAACATGGCCGCGCATTGAGCGGATGCGAGGTCGGGGCCATCGTCGTCCGGATGGTCGAGCAGGGGTGCCAGCGTGGTGGAGAGGCTGCACCACTGGCGCTCTCCGCCGAAGCCGTCCATGTCGGTGAGGGTGACCCCCTCGGCCTGGGCCAACCACTTCCTGAACATGCTGAAGCCGGTGTAGGACCAGGAGGTGTCCGGGCTCGCCACGTCGTCGTCGGGAAGGATGTCGGCAACTGAAATGATCTCCGGAAGGCCGGCATGATCACGGCGGCGGAGCCGGCTGTCAGGGCATCGGACTCGTCATCCCGCACCGCCGCACCAAGGGCAAGGGCACGAGGGAAGCCGCACCAGCATTCCGTACGTGGCGGTGGGCGTCGTCAGTACGACGCCCACCGCTCGGTACCGGACTCAGCTGCACTTACGTCCGGTGTTGATGCACTGGACAGCCTTGTTCATCAGCTTCGCGTCGAAGACGTTGATGAAGTCACCGTGGTCGGTGACCGGCTTGTGCTGCTGTTCGGGGAAGCTGTCCAACGAGAAGAACGGACGAGTCTTGCCGTTGTCCTTGATGCTGGGCGCGTCCACGTCGTACACCACACGCTGCACCAACTGCGGAACGGCCTTGAAGCCGGTCGGGCAGTTGCCGGCCGCGTCGGCGAAGGCCACGTGCGTACGGTGGTTGGCGCTGTCGATGTTCCTGCCGTCCCAGCAGCTCTGGAACTTGAAGGTGCGCACCACGTCCCTGCCGGACGGGCAGAGGGGGTACTTGTCCTTCAACTGCACCTTGTTCTCGAAGCCGGTGCAGCTCCAGGAGGCGTTGGCGTTGGCCGTGCCGTTGACGAACGCCTTGGCGTCACCGGTGATGATGCGCAGGAACCGGGGCATCGCCACCACCTTGCCGCGGGGGCTGCCCACGAAGTTCAAGGTGGCCTGCTTGGCCGTCAGAATCCGGCCCGTGTTGCCCTCGGCGCCGCCGCCCTGCTTGTCGGCGTCGAACTCCTTGGTGCCGTCCTGCAGGCGCACCACCGGCCAGTAGTAGGTCGACTTGTCGCCCTTGTTCTGGCAGCTGGTCCCGGCCTTGGCGAAGTCCTGGTCGCTCGAGAAGGCGTCGTTGTCCTGGTTGCCGACGTAATCGTGCACGTGGTGTGCGCCGTTGGTGACGCCGGGCGCGACGATGACGTTGTCGCTGTTGTACAGCTTGTTGGCGTTCACCCCGCACTTGGTGACGAAGACACCCTTCGAAGCCTTGGCCGACCTGGCCGGCGTGCGCACATTGGGCTTCACCTTGGTGATGTCCACGAAGTCGGCGGCGACGGGGCCGTTGCCGGTCGCACCGGCATTGGTGTTGTTGCCCCCCTGGTTGTTGTTGCCGCCCTGACCGGGGTTGGCCTGGTTGCCGGTGGCGCGCAGCGTGCAGGCCGCCAGCGCGTCAAGGCCCTGCGGTTTGGCCGCCACCCGGCCTATGGCGGTGGCGATCCGGTCGATCGTCGCCTTCCGCTTGTCCTTCAGCGGACCCACGATCGCGTTCTGGGCGAAGTTGGGGTCCTGCTGAATCGCCTTCTGGGAGGTGGAAAGGCGCTGGTATGCCTCGGATATCTGCTTGTCGAGGAGTGCCAGTTCCTTGTCGACCTGGGCCTTCGCCTGAGCGGGCACTGATGTCAACTGCTGGCCGACGTCGGGGCAGTCGAGGGTGGAGGCTCCAGCCGCGAATACCTGGTTCTGGGCCGAGCCCTTCGCGCTGGTTTCGTCGGCCGAGGCGTAGATGTTGACCGCCACCAGCCCGCCGGCCCCCACGGCCAGTGCGGCCGCCGCGCCTACCGCCCGGCGGGCAGTCTTCGATCTTTTTCGCGTGTTGCGTCTCATCAGGCCTCTCAAGGACATCTCCGTAGCCGGTAGGACTTCCGGCGTGGGTGAAGTGCGCCCTCAGATACGTATGTGAGCGTCGAATATTCAGCGAATCCCCAGGTTCGTACCTTCCTCCATCCGCAAACAGCGCATGAGCGCCCAATCCGGGCTGAGACGCTTCCAGTAATGGTGGTGACCAGTTCACTGGCTGTCATCGCCACGCCCACGGCCTGAAGTTCACGACGGTCGACGGGCAGCAGGCCGCCCAGGACGGTGGCGCCAGCGTCCAGCACTGGTCACTCCAGCCGCACCCGGCCGGGTCGGCCTCCAACACCGCCGTCAGCGTGCGTAGTGGGGAATCGAGCTTGCAGCGGGCGCTACCGGGCCCCTTGGAGACCAGTGCCTGGCGGGCCGCCCGAGGCCAAGGCCCGGCGCCAGCGGTTCGCCGACATCGTTTTGGGTCCTGGCGCGTATTCCGCGAAGACGATCATGCTTCCGTACGCCGGTGACATGTCACGTTGGGCGACAACTCGGCCTGCGCCAGAGTGACCTTCGCCGCACCCGCAGCGGTACTGACGCAGCTCGGCCGACGCGCCGTCGCCGTACACCTCAAGGACGGGCCAGGGGGCCACGGCGAGCAGCAGACCCCCATCGGCACCGGCGACCTCCAAGTCCCCGCACTTCTTGCTGCCGGCGAGCATCTGGCCTGGCACATCGCCGAGATCGACACCACCGAACTCGACGTCTTCGACCTCCTGGAGTCCAACCGCACCGCCATTCCGGACCTTGGCCGCACGGTCGCCTGACCAGTGGAAGGACAGGGCCCAGCGGATGCGGTGGCCCGCCCGGTGCTACGGCGAGGTGGCCGGATGCGGGGAGCGGAGTACGAGCAGGGTGATCTCGCTGGGGGCGAAGACGCGGAACGGCGGGCCCCAGAAGCCGGTGCCGCGGCTGGTGTAGAGGAGGGTGCGGGTGCCGTGGTGGCTGAGACCGGCGACGGAGGGCTGGTCGAGGCGGACCAGGTGGTGGAAGGGCCAGATCTGGCCGCCGTGGGTGTGGCCGGAGAGTTGGAGGTCGATGCCGGCGGCCGCCGCACGGTCGACGAACTTGGGCTGATGGGCCAGGAGCAGGACGGGGAGGTCGGGGTCGGCGCCGTTCAACGCTCCGGCGAGGTGGGCGCGGTGGCCTGCCAGGCCCGAGGACTCGGCGGTGACGTCGTCCACGCCGGCGACCACGAGGGTGTCGCCTCCGCGTTCGAGCAGCAGATGGCGGTTGCGCAGCGGCTCCCAGCCCAGCTCGTCCATCAGGTCGACCCAGCCCTGGGCCTCGCTGTAGTACTCGTGGTTGCCGGTGACGTAGACCCGGGCCCGGGTGGCTTGCACGGTGCCGAGTGGGGCGGCCTGGGCGCGGCGGCGTTCGGCGGTGCCGTCCGCGATGTCGCCGGTGTGGCAGACCACGTCGGCTTCCAGGGTGTTCACCGTCTCGCACACCCGCGCCGACCAGCGGGCGCGGTCGAGCGGGCCGTAGTGGGTGTCGGTGATGAGGGCGACGCGGAGGCCGTCCAACCCGGCACCCAGCCGGGGGAGTTGTACGTCGAGGCGGCGCACGCGCGGTACGCGGCGAGCTTCGGCGTACCCCCAGGTGAGCAGTACGGCGGATATGCCGAGGACGGCCCACGTGACGATCCGGGCCCGGTCCTGACTCTCGCCGACGCCGGCCACGGTCAGGGCGAGCCGCAGGAAGACGCCGAGCAGAACGGACCAGGTGAACAGAACCCAGGTGGTGCCCAGCAGGGTGTCACCGACGATCGCCGCCCGGTCCTGCTGGCGTCGGCCGTGGCCGCGCATCATCGCGAGCGGCATCCCGACGAGGCCGAGGACGAACAGGGCGGTGCCGACCAGTGTGACGGGCAGTGGCCAGTGCTGGCCGGCGTGCAGGAGCACCCAGCAGGGCACGGCCCACAGCAGGACGGGGGCGATCAGGGGGAGGTAGCGCATCACGCGGTGCAGTCGGCTCTGCCGCGGAGCCGGCGCTTCGCTGTCGGCGGGTCGGGTGTCGCTGGTGTCGGTCACGCTCGCCCTCTCTGACCAGGCTGCCGTCTCACGCACTGTATCCGGTCGTCCCCGGGCCGGCCGGACGGGAGTTCATAGGTGCGGCTCCGCGGGGCGAAGGGTTCTCCGCGGGCGGGCAGAGGAGAGTTCCGACGCGGGGGAGCGGCGCCCTCCGTCTCTCGTGTACCCCTCACGGGAACCTCCCGTGGTACCGCGGTACCACGCTCTTCGTCCGGGTTCGAACCCCGGTACCACCGGATCGGCCTTGCTCCGCGCCTAGCGTTTTCGGCGAGGCCACCAGGCCCTTCTGTGGTCGTAAGCCGGGAGAGGGAACACACATGATCGAGGCACATCAACTGACGAAGAGGTACGGGGAGAAGACGGCCGTCGACCAGCTGGACTTCGTCGTACGGCCGGGCTCTGTGACCGGCTTCCTCGGGCCCAACGGCGCGGGGAAGTCCACGACCATGCGCATGATCGTCGGGCTGGACGCCCCGACGAGCGGGTCCGTGAAGGTCAACGGGCGCCACTACGCCCGGCATCGCGCGCCGCTCCAGGAGGTGGGCGCGCTGCTGGAGGCGAAGTCGATCCACCCGGGCCGTTCGGCGTACCAGCATCTCAATGCGCTCGCGCTGACGCACGGGATTCCGCGCCGGCGGGTGGAGGAGGTCATCGACCTCGCCGGGCTGGGCAGCGTGGCGAAGAAGCGGGCCGGTGCCTTCTCGCTCGGCATGGGCCAGCGGCTCGGCATCGCGGCGGCGCTGCTGGGTGATCCGCAGACGGTGATGCTGGACGAGCCGGTCAACGGGCTGGATCCCGAGGGGGTGTTGTGGATCCGGAATCTTCTGACGGGGCTCGCGGCCGAGGGCCGGACGGTGTTCGTGTCGTCGCATCTGATGAGCGAGATGGCGCTGGTCGCGGACCACCTGATCATCGTGGGGCGCGGCCGGCTGCTGGCGGACACCACCGTGCAGGACCTGGTCCGTGAGGCGGGCGGCAACACCGTGACGGTGGCCGCACAGGATCCGGCCCGGCTGCGCGAGGTCCTGGTGGGGCATGGCGTCGAGATCACCGGTCGGGCCGGCTCCGAGGACCTGCACGTGACCGGCCTGACCGCCCGCGAGATCGGGCTGAAGGCGGCGGAACACGGGATCGCCCTGTTCGAGTTGAGCGCGCGGACGGTGTCGCTGGAGGAGGCGTTCATGGACCTGACGAGGGATGCCGTGGAGTACCACGGTTCCACGACCGGCATCGAGACCCCTGAGAGGGCGGCATGAGCACGCTGACCGCGATACCGGAGACGCCCGAGACGGCCCCCGTTCGGCCTGCCTACCGGGTGACCGGACGGCGCGTACTGCGCGCTGAGTGGGCCAAGCTGTGGTCCCTGCGCTCGACGTGGATCACGCTGGGTCTGGCCCTGGTCTTCCTGGTGGCGGTCGGGGCGATCGCCGCCGTGCAGTACGAGTCCCAGGTCAGCGGCGGTCAACAGCCGGGCGAGGACTTCGTCGGCGCGACCTCCGTGAGTCTGGCCCTGTTCGGTGTGAACTTCGCCAAGATCGCCCTGGGCGTGCTCGGCGTGCTGGTCACGGCCGGTGAGTACTCGACCGGCATGATCCGCTCGACGCTGGCGGCGGTGCCGCGCCGGCTGCCCGTGCTGTGGTCCAAGGCGGCGATGTTCGGGCTGGTCTCCCTGGTGGTGGGCACGGTCGGCGTGTTCGTCGCCTTCCTCTTCACCGGCGCGATCGTGTCCGGCACGCCCGCGGCCGTCGGCATCTCGGACGCGGGTGTCGTACGCAGCCTGCTGGGAGCGGGGCTCTACCTCGGTTTGGTCGGAGTGCTCGGCGCGGCCTTGGGCGCCTTGCTGCGGTCGGTCGCGGGCGGGATCTCGGTCCTGGTCGGCGCGTTGATGATGGTGTCGCTGCTGCTCTCACTGGTGCCCAGCTCCTGGCAGGACAACGTCGGCAAGTACCTGCCCGACGCCGCGGGGGAGTCGATCTTCGCCCTGACGCACGATGCCTCCACGTTGTCCCCGACGGGCGGGTTGCTGGTCTTCGTCGGCTGGACGGCGCTCGCGCTGGCGGGGGCGGCGTACCGGCTTGTGCGCCGGGACGTCTGACGACCCGCACTGACGTCTGACGACCCGCACTATGGACAGGTGACCTCCATGACCACCGACGACCTGAGCGGGACGGGCCTGCTGCTCGCCCGCCTGGGCCGGATCGGCCGGCGGCTGCGGCAGGCGGACCGGGCGCACCCGTGGGCGCTGGATGCCACCGTCGTAGGGCTGGTCTTCCTGATCTTCTGCCTGCCGGACGTGGTGGACGGGGGCGCGGTGGACGGTGACGCCCCGCGCGAGTTCCGCGTCCTGTTCACCGGGCTGCCCGTGGCGGAGATCCTCGCCCTTCAGGCCGGGCTGGTGCTGCCGTTGCTGTGGCGGCGTCGAAAGCCGCTGATGGCGTTCGGTGCCGTCGCGGGCGTGTTCGTCCTCCAGTGGTCGCTCCAGGTCGCGCTGCGCGCGGATGTCGCCCTGTTCATCACCCTGTACAGCCTGGCTCTGCATGGGCGGCTACGGCACCTGCCGTGGGCCTGCGGGGTCGCGGCAGGTGCGATGGGGCTGGTCGCGGTGCGGGTCTCGGCGGCGATGCCGGTCTGGGACGCCTTGTTCTTCCTCCTGGCCACCACGACCGCCGCCGTCGCGCTCGGGCTGATGGTGCGGATCCGCCGGGCCCAGCTCGCCGGGCTGCGGGACCGGGCGGCCCGTCTGGAGATCGAGCGCGACCAGCGCAGCAGGCTGGCGACCGCCACCGAGCGCACAAGGGTGGCCCGCGAGATGCACGACATCGTCGGCCACAACCTGGCCGTCATCATCACCCTCGCCGACGCCGGCGCGTACGCCGCCGACATCGCCCCCGCACGGGGCAAGGAGACCCTGCTGATGATCGGAGACACCGGCCGTCAGGCACTGAGCGAGCTGCGGCGCGTGCTCGGCGTCCTGCGCGAGGAGAGCGACGGTCTCAAGAACGAGCCCGAACTCAGCCCGCAGCCCGGCATCGCGGACATCGACGCCCTGTGCGCCGGCATACGCACCGCCGGACCGGAGGTCGTCTACCGCACCAGCGGGGACATGGACGTACTGGACAGCGGAGTACAGCTGACGGTCTACCGCATCGTGCAGGAAGCTCTCACCAACACCCTCAAGCATGCCGGTGCCGCCACCCGGGTCGACCTTGAGATCGCCGCGCAGGACACGCAGTTGACCCTACGAGTTCGGGACACCGGCTCGTCCGGCCCGACCGGGCCGCCGAACGAGGAAGGACATGGGCTGGTGGGTATGCGCGAGCGAGCAGCTCTCTACCGAGGAACCGTGAGCGCGGGACCCGTGCCGGGCGGCGGATGGAGCGTCGAGGCCACGCTCGACCTCACTCCGCGAGGGAGCGCCGGATGACCACCGTGCTCATCGTGGACGACCAGCAGCTCCAACGCTACGGCTTCCGCCTGCTGTTGGAATCCATCCCCGAGACCGACGTGGTCGGCGAAGCCGCCCACGGAGCCGAGGCGGTGCGCATGACGGCCGACCTGCGCCCCGACGTCGTCCTCATGGACGTACGCATGCCGGGCATGGACGGCATCGAGGCCACCCGGCGCATCATCGCCTCCGGGGGACGCTCCCGCGTCCTCGTCCTGACCACCTTCGACGTCGACGAATACGTCCACGACGCGCTGCGCGCCGGTGCGAGCGGCTTCCTCCTCAAGGACGCACGCCCCGACGAACTCCTCGCGGGTATCCGCGCGGTCGCCCACGGCGATGCCGTCATCGCCCCCGCCCTCACCCGCCGTCTCCTGGACGAGTTCACCCACCAGCTGCGGCACCGCACGGCCGATGCCGCCGAGGATCCGCAGCTCGCCTCGTTGACCGACCGCGAGCGCGAGATCCTCGTCGCCATCGGCAAGGGCTGGACCAACGGGGAGATCGCCGACCGCTTCGTGCTGTCCGAGTCCACCGTCAAGACCCACGTCGGCCGGGTCCTCGCCAAGATCGGCGCCCGCGACCGCATCCAGGCCGTGATCTTCGCCTACGACCTGGGGCTCGCCCGGCCCAGCCCGGGTTGAGCCGGTGGGAGAGCCGGGCCCATGGCTCAGCTCGCGTCGGCGGCGCCGGTGACCACGTCGACGGCGTGGCGGCGATGCGTGGCGAAGAGGCCGAGAGCCGTGTCGGTGTCCCGGGCGCGCAGCGCGGCGACGAGCTCGCGGTGTTCGCGCGGGACGCAGTCGAGATAGCCCTCGGTGCTGCGGCCGATCCGGGTCAGCAGGAACAGGTGGACCTGGCACCGGATGCCGTCCCACGCGTCGGCGAGACGCCGATGTCCCGCGGCCGCGAACACCGCGTCGTGGAAGGCGATGTCCCACCGCACCATCTCGTGCGCGTCCACAGCCCGTTCCATCATGTCGGCCGTCTTCGCCACGGACGCGAGGTCCTCGTCCGAAGCACGCGCGATCACCTCACGGACGGCGAGGTCCTCCAGCGCGCCGCGCAGGCTGTCGAGCTCGGCCACGTCCTCGGTGGACAGCGTCGTCACCGTCGTACCCCGATGCCACGCACAGCGGACCAGACCCTCGCGCTCCAGCACCCGCAGCGCCTCGCGCACCGGCCCGCGGCTGACGTCCATCTCGCCGGACAGTTCCACCTCGCGCAGCTGCTCGCCCGGGGCATAGGCCCCGCTGAAGATGGCTTCGCGGATGCGGTCCGCGACCTCGTCCGCGAGGCCCCGACGCCGAGCCGGGGACACCTTGCTCTGCTCGCTCATGCCCGGTTGGCTCTCCCTCTTCCGTCAATGTCCTCATGTTAACATTTGGTTTGTTGTCGCAATGTCAACATTAGGACAACGGGTGGAGGCCGACTCCGCCACACCGTTCCCCGGCAGGAAGGCAATGCCATGACCGTCCTCGACTCCCCGATCCCGCGGTTCCACCTGGCCATGCCCGTCGACGACCTGCCCGCCGCGCGCCGCTTCTACGGCGGCGTACTGGGCCTGGAGCAGGGCCGCAGCGCGGACACCTGGGTGGACTGGAATCTGCACGGCCACCAGGTGGTCACCCATCTGGCGCCGGAGCGCGCACAGCGCATACACAACCCGGTCGACGGCCATGACGTCCCGGTGCCGCACTTCGGGCTGATCCTGACGATCCCCGAGTTCCACAAGCTCGCTGAGCGGCTGCGCGCGGCGGGCACCGACTTCGTCATCGAGCCCTACGTGCGTTTCGCGGGCGAACAGGGCGAGCAGTGGACGATGTTCCTCCTCGACCCGGCCGGGAACGCACTGGAGTTCAAGGCGTTCGCCGATGACTCCCAGGTGTTCGCCGCCTGAGAGGCGGACAGCACCCTCCCCTCACACCTCACCCCTCACACGAAAGACAGGACGAGATCATGAAGGTGTTCCAGATCGGCGCTGCCGGAGGGGTCGGCCACCGCCTCACCCGGCTTCTCACCGACCGCGGGGACTCGGTGACCGGCATGCACCGAGGGCCCGCTCAGGGCGAGACCGTGCGGGAGGCCGGGGGCACTCCGGTGACCGGTGATCTCATCGCCGACTCGGTCGACGACCTCGCGCAGAGGATGCGCGGCCATGACGCCGTGGTCTTCTCGGCCGGGGCGCACGGCACCGGCATGGACAAGACCACCCTGATCGACGGCAAGGGCCTCCAGAAGGCCGCCGACGCGGCCGTCCTGGCCGGAGCGGCGCGTTTCGTGCTCGTCTCGGTGTTCCCCGACGCGCTGCGCGGCGGCGCGGCCGGTGAGGGCTTCGAGCACTACATCAAGGTCAAGAAGACCGCCGACGTCTACCTGACGCGGACAGACCTCGACTGGCTGATCGTCCGCCCCGGGACCCTCCTGGACACCCCCGGCTCCGGCCGTGTCACCGCCGGGCTCGCCGTCGAATACGGCGACGTGCACCGCGACGACGTCGCCGCCTTCATCGACGCCGCCCTCCACGAGCCCCGCCTGAGCCGCGTGATCGTGGAACTCACCTCCGGCGACACCGCCGTCGCCGAGGCCGTCGCACAGCTCGCGGCCGCCTGAGCGGTGGAAACCAGCAGGGTCCCGCCAGGTCATGCCACCGACGGAGAGCTCGACCTCCTGGGCGGGCGCGGGAGGCCGGGATGTACGGCGTCCGTATCAGCGGAGCGATACGTCCCGGCGCGGGGAGGGATGCGCGTTGCTGGGCCGGGATCCTCGGCGAGGTGGTCAGGCCCGGCCGGCGAGCTCGTAGCCGGCCTCGTCGACGGCGGCGCGGACGGCCTCCTCGTCGAGCGGGGCGGCGGACGTGACGGTCACCTCGCCGGTCTTGGCGACGGCCGTGACCGCGGTGACGCCGTCCAGCGCGGATATCTCCTGCGAGACCGCGCCCTCGCAGTGACCGCAGGTCATGCCGGACACCTTGTAGACGGCGGTGACGCCGACGCCCTGGACGTCGACCGTGGTGTCGGTGCCGCAGGAGCCGGAGCCGCAGCAGGAGTTCGTCTCGGTGGTCATCGCTTCTTCCTCCGAACGTGGGTGCATGGGTCGTCATCCGGGAGAGGTGGTGCCTCAGGCCTCTCGCCAGATGCCAACACTATACCCCCTAGGGGTATTTGGTGGTGGGCCTGTGGTGCCGCTCACATGGGTCTGTCTACGAGGGGTCCGCCTGCTGCTGAGCGCCCGTGCGGGCCACGGGTGCGACCGAGAGCACTCCGAGCCCGTCCGGGCACGTGGGTCACCTGCGCCCAGGGGCTCCGTTCCGGATGCCGCATGCGAAGCACCTGCTCCCCGCCCGGTGCGCGGCCGCCATGCTGCTCAGTCGGACCCGACGGTCACGCGGCCATCATCAGCAGCATCGCGGACATGGTCCCGCCCATGCCGATGTGCGCCGCGAGGGCCGCATCCGGCGCCGCCCCGAGCTTGCGGCGTCGGCCGTGCCCGCGCCGCTCCGTCGTCCTGCTCCTGTCCCACACCGAGACCGTCAAGGACGCCAGGAAGACGAACACCGTGTCCGGCATGGCGAGCAGCCAGCGCCCCAGGCCGAATCCGGAGCCGGCGCTGCGGCCGCCCCTGCCGACTCCCCGTGCCCTCGCCCACGCGGATGCCCCGATGGACAGCAGGAAGTAGACGGCGAGCGCCACGATCACGAACCGCCACACGGAGCCGGACCCCGCAGAGGCAGTGGTACCGGCCGCGCTGTGCGCCGTGCCCTGCATGTCCATCCCGTGCGTGCCACCCGCGCCGTGCATGTCCACGCCGCCCATGTGGTGAGAGTCCGCCGTACTCGCCGTGCTCTCCATCCCCGGCATGTGTGCCATGGAATGTCCGCCGCCCAGCGCGAGGACCGGTCCGGACGACGTGCTCGTCATGGCCAGCGTCATGATCACCATGCCCGCGCTGCCGACGATGAGGTGGACCCAGTGGCGGCCGCGTTTCCACCCGCCCTCGCACGTGTGCCTGACCGCCACCGCCACGCCCCCGAGCCCCAGGACGCCGAACGCCACCGCCCACCACATGCCGAGGCCCGCGTACCAGCCGACCGTCGCGGGCAGCGCCATGGCGGCCATGGACAGGCCCATCAACAGGTCGCCGCCCGCCGCGAATCGGGCCTCACCGCGTGTGGTCACCACCCGGACCGCACTGACGGCGGCCACCAGGGCGGCGACCAGCGCGATGGCCCAACTGAGCGCCGTAACTGCCATGTTCACCATCCCGATCGTCCGAACTGGGCGGGCCTGCGCTGCCGACTCCGCCTCCCCGTGCGGGGTGCCTGGGGAGGCGCGGCGTTCGCTTCAACTGCTAGTGCCCTTAGTACGTCGTGGGGTTGGGGAGCGTTCAGGTGAGCGGCGCGTACTGGCCGAGCGGATTGTCGCCGTCGGCCCGGAAGGTCTCATGCGGTGGGCCGTCGCGGCCCAGGGGGCGGCATCCCTCGAACGAGAGGACGAGTGGAGCTCATGAGAATCGGACAGCTCGCAGCGGCGGCACAGCCGTCCGCTGGGCGTACGGGGTGTTCCTCACCCTGTGAGTCGCGCTGGCCGTACTCGTCCACAGCGCCGACGCCGGTGGCTGCGCCATGCCGGGCATGCAGCACTGCACCACGGCGAGCATCGACTCCGTACAGCTCGTCGCGCCCGGCCGGAGCGCGTTCGACCCGTCGGCGGACCTGCGGCAGGCCGTGGCCGGCCGCGCGCCCGGCGCTACGGTCGGCCGCTCCCCGCCCGACCTGTCCGTCCTGTCTCAACTGCGCATACAGGCAGCGCCGGACGGCGCGCGATGTGCCGTCCCTCCGTGACCACATCGGCAGTTGCGACACAGAGGACACCCAGACGATGAGCAGCGTCAACCGCCGCTCCCGCCGTGATCGACCTGGGCGGCGGCATCATGCCCAAGACCTGGGCCTTCGACGGCCGCACCCCCGGCAGGGAGGTCCGGTTCTCGGTCGGTGACACCCTGGTCGCCGAGCTGTCGAACCAGTTGCCGAACAAGACCACCACGTCGATCCACTGGCATGGCATCGCGCTGCGCAACGACATGGACGGTGTGCCGCCTGCCACCCGGACCGCCGTCCGGGTCGGCTCCACCTTCACCTACCGCTTCATCGCCGACGCCCCGGGCACGTACTTCTTCCACCCGCACGTCGGCGTCCAGCTCGACCGCGGCCTGTACGCCCCGCTGATCGTCGAGGACCCCGAGGAGACCGTCGCGTACGACGACGAGTGGGTCGTCCTCCTCGACGACTGGATCGACGGCGTCACCGGCACCCCCGACGAGGTCTTCGCCGAGCATGCTCATGGGCGCCGAGAGCGACCTGCTCGGCGGTGACGCCGGCGACGTGAAGTACCCCGAGCCCGGCAAGAAGGTACGGCTCCGGATCATCAACGCCAGCGGGGGCACCGCCTACCGCGTCGCCCTCGGCGGCCACAAGCTGACCATCACCCACACCGACGGCTTCCCGGTACAGCAGCAGGAGGTGGACGCCCTGTTGGTGGGCATGGGCGAGCGTTATGACGTCCTCGTCACCCATGGCGACGGAGTCTTCCCGCGCGTTGCCCTTGCGGAGGGCAAGAACGCAGGCGGCCTACAACTGGGCCATCAGGCACGCCGTTCGACATGAAGGACCCCGAGGCGGGCCCGATCCTCATCGAGGAAGGCCAGCGCGTACGGCTCGACTTCTTCAACGATACCGACATGTGGCACCCCGATGCACCTGCATGGCCACACGTACCAACTCGGCGCCCCGGGCCAC
This sequence comes from Streptomyces lincolnensis, assembly GCF_001685355.1. GTDB lineage: Bacteria > Actinomycetota > Actinomycetes > Streptomycetales > Streptomycetaceae > Streptomyces > Streptomyces lincolnensis. Next base: position 8,945,545 of record NZ_CP016438.1, read on the forward strand.
GCAAGGACTGTCACAACGCGTACCACGGTGAGGCCGGGATGATGGCTAACGTGGCGTACCAGGCCTGACCGTACTCATGCCGGAGGGCGAGGCGTCCCTTCAGCCCTCCGGCATGTGCTCGCCCCCGATGGCGCGCGCTGAGCACGCCGATGCCGAACGACAGCGGCAACGAAGCCGCGATGACGACGACCGCGACAGCGGACCCCGAGCCGGGAGATCAGGCCGCCGGGCTTGCTGTCAACTGACCCGGATACGGGCCCTGTTGCGTCGGGCTGTTCCCGAGTCCGCCCCCGTGAAGTACCCCCACCGGGTATGGTCGGTGGCCTGTTCGGACGACACCGTCCTGGGCTGCGGGGAGACGACATGACGGACATCACCCATCGGGGCAGCGATGGATGCCCCCTGTATGCGGTGAGTATCGGAGCGGGCCCAACGGTGTTCCTGCTGCACGGCGGCGGTCCGGATCACCGCAGCCTCGTGTCCCTGGCGGGTCTGCTGGCCGACCGTTATCGGGTCGTGCTGCCGGACGTACGGGGATACGGCCGGTCGGTCTGTGCTGATCCGGCCCTCCACACGTGGTCCCGATACGCAGACGATGTCGTTGCGCTGATGGATCATCTCGGACTGGCAGGCGCCGCGGTCGGCGGTACCGGGATGGGCGGCACCATCGCACTGCGCGCCGCCGCGGCCCACTCCGAGCGGGTGCAGGCGGCACTGGTGATCAGCCTGGAGGACATCGAGGACGACGCGGGCAAGCAGGCCGAGGCCGAGATGCTGGAGCGGTTCGCCGCCCGCGTGCGATCCAGTGGGCTCGGCGCCGCGTGGAGTGATCTACTGCCCTCCCTGGCCCCCGTCATCGGGAACCTCGTACGCGAGGCCATTCCCCGCGCCGATCCCGCGAGCATCGTGGCCGCCTGCGCCATCGGTCGTGACCGGGCGTTCCGCACCGTTGACGACCTGAAGGCCATCACCGTCCCGACCTTGATAGTGCCGGGCGCCGACGCGCGCCATCCCGGCGAACTCGCCGCGCTCGCCGTCCAGGCCCTGCCCCAGGGCGAACTCGCGCCCGCGGCCCCGTTCGACACGGTGGAGACTGCTGAGGAACTCGGGCACGCACTCGCTCCGGCCCTCAGGGCCTTCCTCGAATCCCGTATCCCGGCCTGAGCAGGCAGTTCCCCCTGCACCCCCGCACCCCCGCACCGCCAAGGTCTGCGCAGCGATACCGCGAAGTTGGTGCCGCCCCATCAGGGGCTGAGTCTTCGCCTGAATGTCCGGCTGTCCGGTTGTCCGGCAACTGCCCTTCGGGCAGCGTCCGTTGGTCCCTCGACCGTCGGCCGTGTCACGACGCGAGCGGCGCGAGTCCGTCGCCGTGAGGACTCACCGCGAGGTCGAAGGCTTCCAACGTCGGCCGGATCGACGCCCAGGCCGTGTACACGGGACAGCGCCGTCGACGACTCCGAGGCGGCGGCTCCCGTATCGGGGGCCCCGCTTCCGCAGGCGGCGAGGGCGGGGGCGAGAGCCGCGAGTGCGGTCCCCTGCGCGGCGAACACGGTGCGGCCGGCCGGGTGTGGAGCCACGACAATTCCCCTGAGTGGTACGGGCGTTGGCGCTCAGGGCCTGCTCGCGGCGAAGAACGGCATGCTGTCGAGGGGGACGATCTCGATGTTCTTTCCGGTGCGCGGCGCGTGGATGGCCTTGCCGTTTCCGACGTACATGCCGTTGTGCTGGTTGTCGTTGTACCAGTAGATGATGTCGCCGGGTTGCAGGTCCGACCTGGCCACCGTGCGGCCGGCGTCGTACATCTGCTTGACGGTGCGGGGGAGCGAGACGCCCGCCGATCGCCAGGCCGCGCCCACAAGTCCTGAGCAGTCGTAGGAGTTGGGGCCGGTCGAACCCCACTCGTAGGGCTTGCCGAGCTGGGCGTACGCGAACTCGACGGCGGTCCTGCTGCGGCCGCCGGCCGGGCCGTTGTAGTCGGCCGGTGCGTCGCTGCTGCCCGAGGCGGCGTCCGCGCGCTCCTGGGCGGCCTCCATCCTGGCGCGCTGTTCGGCGGTGAGGCTGTTGAGGAGCGTGCGGGCCTGTCTGAGCTTGCCCTGGACCTCGTCCTTCTTCTCGCCGGCCTTGGTGCGCGCCTCCGCGAGGGCCTTCAGCCGCTGGGTGGCGGTCGCACGCTCCTGCGTGAGCTCGCGCTGCTTGCGCTCCAGCGCCCGCAGGGCGTCGGCCTGCCGGTCGCTCGTACGGCCGAGCATCTCGGCCTTGTCGAGGTAGTCGTCCGGGTCGCCGGACAGGAAGAGCTGCACGCTCGGGTCGATGGCGCCGCTGCGGTACTGCGCCGCCGCCAACGGGCCTGTCTTGCCGCGCAGTTCGTTGATCTCCTGCTGCTTGCCGGCCAGCCGGTCCTGTGCGCTGTCCACCTCGCCCTGGAGCTTCTTCTCCTCCTCGCGGACCTCGTTGTACTCCTCGGTGGGAGCCTCGGCCTCCTCGTAGAGCTTCTCCACCTGCTTGCGCACCTCGTCCACCGTGGGCTTGGGGGCGGCCTGGCTCTGCGTCGGCAGGAGGCTGACGGCGCCGGCGGCCATGCCGAGGGTGGCTGTCAGGGCACGGCTGGGCGGCTTCGGCCGTCGGTGCGTTCCCATCGTGGAGTGGCTCCTCTGCGCGTCTGTGGACCGAGCGACGGGCTCCGGCCGTCGAGTCGACGCCCCGGTGTGACCAGGCGTCAGCGATCCAAACACTTTTGAACTTAGTAGATTAGTAGTTCGTATCGCAAGCAAGTCCGCAGCACACCGGTCTCGCAAGTAGCGGCACCCCGGTCTCACAGGTGATCGGGTCAGCCGAGAGCGGGCGGGCAGGCGAACAGCAGCGGCAGCAGCGGTACGGCCGCGGCCACGGCGGCGACACTGCCCCGGAGGGCGGGATGCGGCGCCGTGCACGGGCCGAGAACCCGCTTCATCCGGATCAGGACCGTGTGCCCGCCCGCCGCGAGCGCGCCCCTGGGTGCCCGGGCCGCCGCCATCTCGTACATGGCCGTGGCCAGCACCTCGCGGGACTGGCTGCGCAGTGCGCGATCGTCCGCGACCATCTCCAGCAGCAGTGCCGTCTGCTCCCGGGCATGCCGGGCCAGCGGCAGCCACCGGAACACCGAGTGGAACGCCTCCACGGCAGCCAGAACCAAGTGGTGACGCCCCGCGATGTGTGCCTGCTCGTGTTCCAGTACAGCGTCCAGCTGTTCCGGTGTCAGGTGGTCCACGGCGCCGTCACTGATCACGATCCGGGGGCGGCGGCCGGGCAGGCAGTACACCGCGGGTACGGCGTACGGCATGACAGTGGCGCACAGCCGGGCCGAGTGGCGGCCCACGAGGTCCACGGCCTTCCGGTGCCGCTCCCGGGCCCGCCGGGCTCGTACGACGTGGAAGGAGAAGCCGGCGAGCAGGGCGACCGCGATGACGGCGGGCACGCCGAGAGCGAGCCTGTCCGCCGTGTGCGGGTCGGGGTGACCCGCGCCCGTGCCCAGGCCGCAGGAGTGCAGCAGACCCACGAGGCCCGCGTGCAGGTGCTCGGCCGGCATGGCCAGGTTGTACGCGGCGAGCGCGGCTCCGATCGAGAACGACACCGCCAGGGTGTGCCACACCGCCGCCGCAAGGGCGGGAGCCCGGTGCGGCCAGCGGCTGCGCAGCATGACGTGAGGCGCGACGAATCCCACCGCTGCCGTGTAGCCGATGAGGACGGGGGCCGCGTTCACGACTTGGCCTGTCGTCCCACGCTCCGCAGGGCCTTGCGCAGGGCGGCGACCTCTTCCTCGGACATGTTCTCCACGAAGTGGACGAGCGCGGACGAACGGTCCTTACTTTCCCCGAGGCCGTCCTCCATGAGGGCGGCGGCGTACGCCTCGCGGCTGCGGACGGGGGTGTAGAGCCAGGCGCGGCCCTGCTTTCCGCGCAGCAGCCATCCCTTCGTGTACAGGATGTTGGTGACGGTCATCACCGTGGTGTAGGCGACAGGTCGGGTCTCGTTTATGTCGTCGACGACCTCACGCACCGTCGCCGGACGGTTCCACGTCCACAGACGATCCATGATCTCCGCCTCGAGATCCCCCAGCCGCCGCATGCCCCCGACTCCTTTTCGCCGCCGAATACGCAAGGTCATAGTAGGCGGCCATGTCGGTCAGGCTTTCGGGGCGGAGGGGAGATGCCGGACCTGTCCCGTGCGTTCGCGGCCCGCCCGCCTCGCGGATCGCCCGCTGTTCACGGGTCGGGTGAGCTGTTTGCAATCAGTGAAGTGACCCAGCGATTCCCGGCAGTTGGTCCGGTCGGCGGCGGGTCTGCGCGCCCGTGGCTTGTTCACGCAGTGTTCCCGTCGGTCGAAGAGCCGGGGCCTTCTGGATCAGGTTAGGATCACGCCGTGATTACGGCCTGGTCTCCCTCTCGCGTGCAGCGGAGCCGCTCATCAGCGGCTCTGTGGCGCGTGCTGGGAATGGCCCTGCTCCTCTTCGGCCTGCTGTATGCGCATGCGGTCAGCCCCGATGCGACGGTGAGTCACGTCACTTCGGGGAAAGCCGTCCCGGTGTCGGACGTGCTGATCGAGCCAACTGCCGAACCCGAGAGGGTTGCAAGCGTCACGCAAGCCCTGTCGGCGAGCGACTCTTCGGAAGGCCATCACCCTGGCCACGGGGAGCACCTCACCTCAGGGGAATGCGCACTGGGGCAGCCTTCGCAGGGTCCTGGCGTGGGAATGCCCAGCCTTTGGCTGCTGAGTACGGCCACCGACGACAGCATGGCCGTCCCCGTGCACGCCCGTCCCTCCGCCGCACGGGACTTCGCGGTGCCGCTGGCGCACCATGCGGCGGAAACCGCGGTTCTTCGCATCTAGGTCAGCGCTCTCACGAACCGGTCGATACGGCCCGGGAATCGCACCGACTCGGCCCGAAGTCGCAGTCGTGCCCACTCTCCGGTCAGTCGGTTCATCGGCGTCTGACCTCCTGCGTACAGCCCACAGTGCGGCGCGGGGTGGTCGACGGATCTCCACCCCCCCCACTGATCGCTGTCCCGTGCCGTGAGTCTTCCGGCGGGGGCGGCTGCCGCGCGGAGGACTTGTGCCGCTTTGCCCTGCCACCTCTCATGCTCCTGCCACGAAGGCGGGTTCGCTCCCACAGTGCGGATTCGTCCGCACCACGCTCTACGTCCTGCTGTTCTTGGTGCTGGCGTGCACCGGCGATCTGCTCCACGCCTCGGAGCGGTCGCACGGGTCGCACGGGTCACACGGTCGCTCAGCCGCCACCGCGAGCGACGTCCCGTCATCGGCGGCGAGCTTCGAGGAGGACATCCTCGACGGCACTGAATTCCCGCACCACTGCCATACGTCCGGTTCCGGACCTGCCACAGCCACCCCATCTGCTGCCCGCATCCTGCCGCTCGCCCTCACCACCGGGTCGGCGGTGGACCCGACGGACAACCCCGCGTCCGTCCCCTCCAGGGCGTCACAAGTGCCGCCGAGCGGCGGCCGGCCCGCTCTCATCGCCATCTGCCGGTGGCGCATATAGACGCCGCCCCGGCGGTCGGCTCCGTCGACCTGCCGCGCACCGCGCCCTTTGACGGTGCGCGAGATGAACATCCGCACGCGTCCACACCGAATGAGAGCGAACAGAGATGCACTCTCTGACCACGAGTGATTCCATACCCGCCGGCTCCACCCTCCAAGGGCTGGTCGGCAACACCCCCGTACTGCAGGTCGCCCAGCCCTTCACCCCGGCCGACCGAGGCTTCTGGGCCAAGCTGGAGGGATTCAACCCCGGCGGAATCAAGGACCGCCCCGGACTGCACATGGTCGAACGGGCGCGGAGCCGGGGGGACTTGCGACCGGGACGCCCGATCATCGAGTCGACCAGCGGCACCCTCGGCCTCGGCCTCGCCCTGGCCGGGATGGTCTACGGACATCCCGTCACCCTCGTCACCGACCCGGGCCTGGAAGGGTCCATGACCCGCCTGCTCACCGCCTACGGCGCCACCGTCGACATGGTCCGCGCACCGCATCCCACCGGTGGCTGGCAGCAGGCCCGTCGCGACCGCGTCGCCGAACTGCTGGCACAGCAGCCCGGAGCCTGGTGCCCGGACCAGTACAACAACCCCGACAACGTCACCGCCTACACCCCGCTCGCCCTCGAACTCGCCTCGCAGATGGGGCACATCGACATGCTGGTGTGCAGCGTCGGCACCGGCGGGCACTCCGCGGGCATCTCGCGCGTCCTGCGCCAGCTCTACCCCGGGATGCGGCTGGTAGGCGTGGACACCATCGGCTCGACCATCTTCGGCCAGCCCGCCCGGCCCCGCCTCATGCGCGGCCTCGGCTCCAGCATCTACCCGCGCAACGTCGCGTACGACAACTTCAGTGAGGTGCACTGGGTGGCGCCCGCCGAATCCGTCTGGGCCTGCCGACAGCTGGCCACCTCGCACTACGCCACCGGCGGCTGGAGTGTCGGAGCGGTCGCGCTCGTGGCCGGCTGGCTCGCCCGTACGGAACCGCCGAGCACCCGCATCGCGGCGATCTTCCCGGACGGACCCCAGCGATATCTGGAGACCGTCTACGACGACCAGTACTGCGCGGAGCACGGGCTGTTGGAGGCGCCCCCGGCGCCCGAACCGGAGGTCATCGGACGCCCCGACGAAAAGGAGGTCACCCGCTGGACCCGCTGCGCGACGGTCGGCGACCCGCTCTCCGCGCCGGCCGAGACGGCCGGTGCCGAAGGCGGGGCGCTGTGAAGGCGACACTCACGCAGGTCCGCTCCTACGACCGAAGCGTCCAGCTGTTGATGGTGAATCAGTTCACCATCAATCTCGGCTTCTACATGCTGATGCCGTACCTGGCCGCCCATCTTTCGGGCACCCTCGGTCTGGCCGGCTGGGTCGTCGGGCTCGTGCTGGGCGTACGCAACTTCAGCCAGCAGGGCATGTTCCTGGTCGGCGGCACGCTCGCCGACCGGCTCGGCTACAAGCCGATGATCGTGGCTGGATGCGTGTTGCGTACGGTCGGCTTCGCGACGCTCGGCCTGGTCGACTCACTGGCCGCGCTGATCGCCGCCTCTGCGGCGACCGGGCTGGCCGGGGCGCTGTTCAACCCGGCGGTCCGGGCCTATCTCGCCGCGGACGCGGGGGAGCGCAGGGTCGAAGCGTTCGCGCTGTTCAACGTCTTCTACCAGGCGGGGATCCTGCTCGGCCCCCTGGCCGGGATGGTGCTGACCGGGGTGGACTTCCGCATCACCTGCCTGGGGGCCGCCGGAATCTTCGCGCTGCTGTCCGTCGTACAGATCCGTGCGCTGCCCGCCAGGCGGAAGGAGGACGGCGAGGGGCAGCGCGGCGAGGGCCGGGAGTCGGTGCTGGCGCAGTGGCGCGGCATCCTGGCCAACCGGCCGTTCCTGCTCTTCTCCGCGGCCATGATCGGCTCGTACGTCCTGACCTTCCAGGTCTATCTGTCGCTGCCTCTGGAGGTGCGCCGGCTCGGCGGCGACGGCGAGTTCGGTACGGCCGCGGTGGCGATGCTGTTCGCGGTCTCCGGACTGAGCACGATCCTGGGCCAGACCAGGGTGACCGCCTGGTGCAAGGCCCGCTACGAGCCAGGTCAGGCAATCGTCCGGGGCCTGGCGGTCATGGGCCTGGCGTTCGTGCCGCTGCTGCTCGCGACGGCGATGCCCGTACCCGAGCCGGGCGTGGGACTCTGGCTGCTCGCGGCGCTGCCACCGACGCTCGCCGCGCTGCTGTTGGCCGTGGGCACGATGATCGCCTATCCCTTCGAGATGGACACGATCGTCCGCCTGGCCGGTGACCGGCTCGTCGCCACCCACTACGGTCTGTACAACACCATCTGCGGCATCGGCATCACGCTCGGAAACCTACTCACCGGCGCCGCACTTGACGCGGCCCGCACCGCGGGGATGCCGGCACTGCCGTGGATCTCCCTGACCGCGCTCGGTCTGGCCTGCGCCGCCGCGCTGTACGGCTTGCACAGCACCGGCCGTCTGCGGGCTCCTGTCCCCGAACGGCAAACCACCACGGTCTGACCCGCGGCGACAGGCCCAGGGGCGGGCACCGTTCGGTGCTCGCCCCCGCAGGCGGGGGAGCCCCTACGTTATCCGCGCCAGGTGGTGTCCCTGACCCAGGGCAGCGCGAACCGTTCCAGCACCACCAGAGCAAAGTAGAGAAGGATGCTCATCAATCCGATCAGGATGATCGCGGCCCAGGCGGTGGCGGTGTCGCCCACCCCGCCGGCTTGCACGATCAGATAACCCAACCCGGCCTCACCGGCCTGGAACTCGCCGATGACCGCACCGATCGCGGCGAGAGGCATGGCCACCTTCAACCCGACGAAGATCTGCGGAAGCGCGGCGGGTAGCCGTACCTTCCGGAATGCCTGCCAGCGAGAGGCATCCAGCGAGCGCACCAACTCGGCCAGGTCCGCCGGAGTCGAGGTGAGGCCGGTCGCGGTGGACAGCACGATCGGGAAGAAGCAGAGCAGGAAGACCATGGTCAGGACCGGCTTCTGCCCCCAACCGAGCGCCCCGACCAGCAGTGGCCCCAGCGCGATCTTCGGAACCGCGTTGACGGCGACCAGCAGCGGTGTGAACATGCGCTCCAATACGCGCGAGGCGGCCAGGGACAGTCCGATCAGAACTCCGCAGACGCTGGAGAGAACGAACCCGACAACCGTCTCCACCGTGGTGTCACCGGTGTGTTCCAGGAACCGGGCCGGGGCCGCGGTGAACGCCGAGAGCACAGCACCCGGGGGAGGCAGTACTGCCGGGTGGATCACCTCCAGCACTGACGTGAGAAGCCACCACACGCCGAGCGCGACCAGCAGCCCGGCCATGGGCAGCAGCACGACGCCGACGCCCGTCCCGCGACGTGGACCGACTCGTGGCACGGGCACGGGCACCGGCTCCGGGCCCGTCGTGGGGGACTGGTGCGGCCTCGGCAGTTCGGTCATCCCATCCTTGTCCAGGGTGGCTCCTCTCCAGCGTGGCGCGGTCAGGCCTTCGGCACCAGGTCGAAGTCGATGATCTGCTCAGGGGTCATCCCTTTCGGCAGCGTGCCCGCCTCCTCCAGAATCTTGATGCTCTTCGCCACCCGCCCGGAGTCCAGCGTTCCGATCGCCGTACCGGAACCGTCCTTCGGTGCGACGTACGCGGCCATCGACTCCAACTCGGCTGCCGCAGCGGTCGGGTTCGTGGTGTCCACGTTCCGCTTCAGGATCTCGGAGGCTTCCTTCGAGTGGGCGAGGCTGTACTCCAGGCCCTTGAGCAGCGCGGCGGTGAACCGCCGCACCATCTCCGGATCCTGCTCGGCGATCTTCGTCGACGTGATCAGCACGTTTCCGTACAGGTCGGGGATCACGTCGCTGTACGGCAGCAGCACGGCCTTCTTCTTCGTCACCGCCTCGACGGTCGGCTTGCCCACCACGAACTGGCCGATGCCGTCCACCGAGCCGCCGGCCAGCGTGCCCATCAGGGTCTGTGCCTCGCCGTTGACCCAGGTCACCTTGTCGGCGTCCACACCGGCCAGCCGGGCGTACGTAGGGAAGAGGTTGCGCACGACAGAGCCGGGGGTGTCGGCGAGCCGTTTGCCCTCAAGGTCCTTCGGCGTGGCGATGCCGTTGCCCTCGGTGGTGGCGATCGCGGCCATGGTGCGCTGCTGGATGGCGGCCACCGCGACGAAGTCCTTCGACTGACCGTTGCCCATGTGGAGCAGACCACCCGTCAGGTCGATGGGGCCGAACTGCGCCTGACCACTCACGACGGCCGGAATCACACCGCCGGTGCCCTGGCCCGGCCTGATCCGCACGTCGAAGCCGGCCTCTTCGAAGAACCCCTTGTCCTTCGCGACCCAGGCGTACGCGTCCCGGCCGAAGCTGCCGAAGGAGGTCAGGTAGGTCACCTTCTTCAGCGCCTTGCCGTCCTCACCGGCATCCGTGTCGGAATCCGAGCCGCCGCACCCCGCCACCAGCGCCAGCGCTGTGGTCAGGGCCGCCGCGGCGACCGTACGGGCGAAGCTGATCATGCGCACAGTGGTGTCCTTTCCGACCGCCGAACGCGCCGGCGGAGGGGCGTCGAGACAGACGAGGCGGAACGGAACGGAACGCGACGGAACGGAACGCGACGGAACGGAACGGCGGCACGGAGCTGCCGAGGGCATGACACTTGGTGCGGACAACAGCGTACGAGGGACGGGTAGTTGTGGGCCAGGTGTGGGGCATGGGGGCATGAGCCGACAGGACGACGGGTACCGCCGATCGGCCTGCTGCGGGTAGCCTGATCGGGCGTTACGACCCGGTCGGCATGACGATTGCCAGGGGATGGGGAGACCGCCGGATGATCGGACTCACCGGTGTGTCCCGGAGCTTCACCAGCCGGTCCGGTTCGACGGTGGCGCTCCAGGACATCGGCCTTCACATCACCGAGGGCGAGTTCGTGGCGGTGGTGGGCCGGTCCGGGTGCGGAAAGTCCACGCTGCTCCGGCTGATCGCCGGTCTCCTGCCGGTCACCGAGGGCGAGATCACCATCGGCGGCGAGCGGGTCACCGGAGCCCGGCGGGATGTCGCCATGCTGTTCCAGCGGTCGGCACTGCTGCCCTGGCGGTCCGTCCTCGACAACGTCCTGCTGCCCGTGGAGATCTTCGGCTGGAACAAGGCGAAGCACCGCGATCGGGCGTACCGGCTGCTGGAGACGGCCGGACTGAACGGCTTCGAGAAACACCGGCCGCACGAACTCTCCGGCGGTATGCAGCAGCGTGTCGCGCTGTGCCGGTCACTGATGGGCGAGCCGCGGGTGCTGCTCATGGACGAGCCGTTCTCCGCGCTCGACGCGCTGACCCGCGCGGACCTCGCGGTGGAGCTCCAGCGCATCCACCTAGAGAACTCGTCCACCGTCGTCTTTGTCACGCACTCGATAGACGAGGCCGTGCTGCTCGCCGACCGGGTGGTGGTGCTCACCCCGCGCCCGGGCCGGATCCGCAAGATCGTCGACATCGCCATACCCCGGCCGAGGACACTGGGCCGAACCGAGCACCTGGGCGAAGTGGCCCGGTGCAGCGCCGATCTGCACGAGCTGCTGATGGAACGGGACATGTCCAGGGCGGTCGAAACGGAGGGGCGATGAGCCTGCGGATCTGCGTCTTCACCGAGCCGCACCGCGGCGCCGACTACGAGGACCAGCGGCGCTTCGCGCAACTCGTCGAGGCCGGCGGCTTCGAGGGCTTCTTCCGGGCCGACCACTTTCAGGCGATGGGTGCCGATCCCGGCCTGCCCGGCCCCACCGACGCCTGGTTGACGCTCGCCGCGCTCGCCCGGGAGACCTCCACGATCCGACTGGGCACCCTGGTCACGTCGGCCACCTTCCGGCTGCCGGGACCGCTCGCCGTGATGGTGGCGCAGGTCGACCGGATGAGCGGGGGGCGGGTCGAGCTGGGCCTCGGCGCGGGTTGGTACGAACGCGAACACACCTCGTACGGCATCCCGTTCCCGCCCGCCCCGGAGCGCTTCGATCGGCTGGAGGAGCAGCTGGCGGTGATCACCGGCCTGTGGCGGACACCGGTCGGCGAGAGCTTCACCTACCGCGGCGACCACTACCAGCTCGTCGACGCGCCCGCTCTCCCGAAGCCCGTGCAGGTGCCGGGGCCGCCGATCATCGTCGGGGGCCGTGGCCCCAAGCGCACCCCGGAGCTGGCAGCCCGGTACGCCGACGAGTTCAACATGCCCTTCAAGTCGGTGGCGGAGACCGCTCGGGCGTACCGACGCGTTGCCGAGGCGTGCGACCGGACCGGGCGGACCGACGCCGGCCGGCCACCCCTGGTGCTCTCGGCCGGTGTCGTGGCGGCCATCGGCCGTACGGACACGGAGGCGCAACTGCGGGCCGCCCCGCTGCACGTCAAGAGCGCGCTGCCGCCGGAGGATGCGGTGGTCGGATCCCCGGCCCAACTCGTGGAGCGGATCGGCGAGTTCGCCGCGATCGGCGCCGGCCGTATCCATCTGCGGCTGATCGACTTCAATGACCTCGACCACCTGGAACTCATCGCCGGCGAGGTGCTCCCGCAGCTGTAGAGCGCGAAGCCCGCAGCACGCTGCGGTGCCGGAAGCGGTCGGTGTCAGCTACGGCTCGGCCTGGTCTGCCCGTTCACCACCTCTTGACGTGGCCGTGAGATGTCAGTAACGTCCAGGCAACCTGACTGATTGAAACGATTCAATTCGGAGTCACCATGTGATGATCACCGTGCCGTACTCGGTGTGGCGCGCCTACGACGACACCCGCATCCTACGGGAGAACTACCCCGCCATGCAGAAGTTCTTCCAGTTCGTGCACGACAGCGCCGGCCCGGACCTGCTCGAACCCGGCCGCACCACCTTCTTCACGAACGACTGGCTGCACCTGGACGACCCGACCGAGCAGGGCATCCTGGGCACGGCCTACTACGCCGAGAACGCCCGCATGATGGCCGAGGTGGCCAAGGCCCTGGGCGACGACACGGCGGCCTCCGACTACGGCAAGCTCTCCGCCGATATCCGCACCGCCTTCACCAAGGCCTACGTCGCGGCCGACGGCACCGTCACGGGGAACTCGCAGACCGGGTACGCCATGGCCCTCGGCATGGACCTGGTCACGGAACCGGCACTGGTCGAGAAGGCCGGCGAGAAGTTCGTGGCCAAACTGGCGCTCACCGACCACCACCTGCGGACCGGCTTCATCGGCACGCCGCTGCTGCTGCCCGCTCTGAGCAGGATCGGCCGGGACGACCTGGCCTACAAGACGCTGCTGCACAAGGACTACCCGTCCTGGGGCTACGAGGTCGCCAACGGTGCCACCACCATGTGGGAACGCTGGAACTCGATCATGCCCAACGGCGACTTCGGCCCGGGCGACATGAACTCCTTCAACCACTACGCCTACGGCGCCGTGGGCGACTGGATGTTCCAGAACCTCGGCGGCCTCTCCGCGATCGAGCCCGGCTACAAGCGCTCCCGGATCGCTCCGGTGCCCGGCGGGAACCTGACGGAGGGCTCCGGGAGCCTCAAGACCGTCTACGGCCTCCTGTCATCGAAGTGGAGCAGCCGCGACGGCGCTTTCGACCTGAAGGTGACGGTGCCGGTCAACACCGTCGCGGAGGTTCACGTGCCGGCGAAGACCCGCTGGGCGGTCACCGAGAACGGTCGGCGCGCCGACACTGCCAAGGGTGTCCGGTTCCTGCGCATGGAGGACGGGGCCGCCGTGTTCGAGGTCGGGTCGGGGGCCTACAGCTTCGGCGCCGCCGCTCCGGACGTGCCGACGGCGGGCTGACAGGTCCGGCAAGTCCAGACCTCCGTCAAGGGCGCCCGGGCCGCCTGCGTAACGGATGGTGCGCAGCGCTCCGACGAACTCGTGGACCAGGCCCGGACACGGTTGGGCCGGTTGTCCACGGGTCAGACCCTGACCCCGGTCGGTGCCCCATGAGTCTCACGGTTGTCCCACACCAAGACCATCGGGGCGGCGGGTTGTCGGTGGGCGGCGGACAGCAGGTCGCGGTAGTCGGCTCAGGTGAAACTGTGCCGGTACGTGCGCTTGTGATCGCCTGCCGTGTCAGCCGGCAGGCGAGGCGGGATCGGCTCCCTGGCCGACAGCAGGCCAAAGCGGCCAGAGAGGTGCGGCGTTGGGAACGTCCGCGCGAGGGCCCGGTCCAGCTGGGCGGGCAGGAGGCCGCTGTGGTGATCGCACATCATGCTGGCGAAGTCGCGGGCATGGGGCGTGCGGCGGCGTCGAGTCAGGGGCGGCCGGTCCGGATCTCCTTGAGCCAGCTCGGCTTCTGCGCCGGGTTGCGATGGCGAGCTCTCCGGCCTTCATCGCCACCGCACCCACCAGCGCCGCTGTACGTGGCCCAGCATCTCCTCGGCCACGAAGGCCTCCAGACCACCGAGAGCTACGCGCACCTGCGGCCGGGACGCCCACAAGGCTGTCCTCGGGGCTTGGGAGCGGCTGGACTCTGCGCCGGCCATCGTTGCGTGGACCCGGCCTTCGGCCGGGCCAATCGCAGAACCGCTGCCCCTTCGCGCGCGTCCGGCAGTTCCTGTGCCCGGGCGGGTTCCTCGGCAGGGCGTGAGCAGAGCGGGGTGCCAGTACGGCCGCGAAGTGTGATGCCCCGCCAGAGTTCACGACTCCGTCGTCGGATGCGTGGCGCGAGTCCGTGGCCGTGACGTGGCCAGGCCGGTTTCCATGGCGCCGAGCAGGGTGAGGGCGGCGTCGAGGCGGGTGGCGTCGTGGTTGGCCGCTGCTGAGACGGCGGCGGCCCATTCCCGGCGGACGAGGGCGTAGTTGGCGCGTCCGTGGTCGGTGACGTGGACGGTGACGCCGCGGCGGTCGCCCGGGTCGGCGCGTCGCTCGATGAGGCCCTTCTGCTCCAGTCCGCGCAGGACGGTGGAGAGGTTGGTGCGTTGCAGTCCGGTCGCCGCGGCGATGTGGCTGGGTGGGGCGGGGGGCTCGTGCTGGAGGTAGCGCATCACCATGCCCTCGGACGGGGAGAGGGGGATGGCCCGCTCGTCGGTGTAGCCGCGGAACTGGATCTCCCGGCTGATGATCAGGACGAGGTCGGCCAGCTCGGCCCACCGCTGCTCATCGTCCGGCGCGGTCATCGGGCCCGTTGGGTGTGTCTGCTCCTCCGTCACGACTCCAGGGTACGGGGTTGCCCGAAAGTGGTTATGACCTCATACTCATCATGAAGCATGTAGTTATGACCTCATAATCTCTCTGTCTTCTGGAGACTGCCATGTCAACGATCACTTCCTCCCGGCATGCCAGGGCGAGCAGGCTCTCGCCCCATGCCGCGGCCCGCGCCGGCGGGCTGCACCCGGCCGGGGTGTTCATCCTGCTGGCCGGCGCGTTCCTGCCGATCATGGACTTCTTCATCACCAACGTGGCCCTGCCCAGCATCGACGCCTCGCTGCATGCCTCGGCCTCGTCGCTGGAGCTGGTGATCGCCGGGTACGGCGTCGCGTACGCGACGTTGCTGGTTCTCGGCGGCCGGCTGGGCGACCGCTACGGCCGCCGTCGCGTCTTTCTCGGCGCGTTGGTGGGCTTCGTACTGGCCTCACTGGCCTGCGGAGCCGCTTCCGACGTGGGCGTGCTGATCGGGGCCCGCATAGTCCAGGGCGCCACCGCAGCCCTGCTCGTTCCGCAGGTACTGGCGACCTTCCATCACGTCCTGGAAGGGGAACGCAGGGCGCGCGCCGTGGCGTTGTACGGCGCCACCTCCGGAATCGCCGCCGTGGTCGGGCAGTTGGTGGGCGGGCTACTGGTCAGCGCCGACATCGCCGGCACCTCCTGGCGGCCGATCTTCCTGGTCAACGTGCCCATAGGTGTGCTGGTGCTGGTCGTCGCGGCCCGCGTCGTGCCCGACACCCGTTCGCACCATCCGGTCGGCATCGACCTGCCCGGCACCGTACTGTTCGCCGCCACGCTGACCGCCCTGCTGGTTCCCCTGACCGAGGGCCACTCGCTGGGCTGGCCGTGGTGGACCTGGCTGTCGCTCGCCGCCGCGGTCGTCCTCGGCGCCGTCACCTACGTCGTGGAGAAGCGCGCCGAGCAGCGTGGCGAGGTGCCGCTGCTGCCGCCGTCCGTGCTGCGCCTGCCGTCGATGTCGCGTGGCCTCGTCATGGTGTTCGCCTTCAGCGTCGGCTTCGGCGCGTTCATGTTCGTCTTCGCCCTCACCGTCCAGAACGGCCTGCACGCCGACGCCCTGCACGGCGGCCTGGCCATTCTGCCCATGGCCCTGCTGTTCTTCGCCGGCTCCCTTCTCGCGCCTCGCGTCATCGGGCGATACGGCAGGGCCGCGCTGTCCGCCGGGGCCGTCGTCCAACTCGTCGGCCTGGCCCTGCTGGTGACGGTCCTGGTCGCGAACTGGCCGCATGTCGGTCTCTGGGTCATGGCCGGGCCTCTCGCCCTGGTGGGCGCCGGGCAGTCGATGCTGTTCGCCGGTCTGTTCCGCAGCGTGCTCGCCGATGTCCCCGCCCACCTCGGCGGGATCGGCAGCGGAGTCCTGATCACCCTTCAGCAGAGCGGACTCGCCCTCGGCGTGGCCACGCTCGGCACCCTCTACCTGACCCTGGCTCCGCACGACGTCGCGCACGGCTTCGCCGACGTCGAGTACGTGCAGATGGGCATCGTGGCCCTGCTCGCGGTCGGCGCCGCCGCCCTGCCGCGATTCGCCGGAGGTGCCTCGGCGGCCTCTCCGGTCGTCGACGCCTGAGCCACCCCATCCCGTCGCGGGCCGCGCCATGAGAGTAGCGCCAGGAAACCGGCTCTGACCTCAGCGAATAGAACGCCTTCCGCGCACAAAGATGCGTCAGCTCGTCGTTGACCGGCGCTCTGCGACAGGGCCAGGGTGGTGGAGCCGGATCGGATTCCGATCTCCCGTTTTCCGGTCACCGAACTGCGTGCAGGAGGCCGTGATGCTCCGGACAGACACCCGTGAAACCGCCGTGCCGGGGGAAGACCGCGAGGCGGCTGCCATGGCCACGACAGCACCCGTCACACCGAACACCCCGGAGGATCGCGGCGCGCTGCTCTTCCAGCGCTGCCGCTGGTGCGGCACTCCGGCCTACCGCCGTTCGTTCTGCCGTGCCTGTGGGGCCACCGCCTTCCAACGGGAGCGCAGCGCGGGTGCCGGGGTCCTCGTGCGCCGTATCGGACAGGCCCCGCTCAACACCTGGTTCGTGGCGATGGACGAGGGGTTCACCCTGCTGTGTCAGATCACCAGGACGGCGCCGGTCGTGGTCGCGGTCGGGGCGAGGGTGCGTGTCGTGCGGGCCGTCGCGCCTCTCGACCAGGGGCTTCCCCTCGTCGAACTCACCTACCGTGCAACGGCGTTGGAACGCTGGTGATGACGGGAAGCGGCTCCGGCCATGTCACGTTCGCGTAGGCGGCACGATCAGAGGGGAGGGTGCGTGGGCACCCAGTACAACGCGCCGGACGGATGGGCCGGTGTCGTGGACGGAGCGGGACGGGGCGCGCTGGAGGGTGTGCGTATCGCCGACTTCTCCCGGGTTCTCGCGGGCCCCTACGCCACGATGCTCCTCGCCGACCTCGGCGCCGACGTGGTGAAGGTGGAGCGGCCGGGGACCGGGGACGACACCCGGGCCTGGCACCCGCCCGCGGACCACGACGGAACGTCGACGTACTTCCTGAGCGTCAACCGGAACAAGAGGTCCGTCGTCCTGGACCTGACGACCGAGGCGGACCGGGAACAGGCACGTGCCCTGGCCGCCGAGTCCGACGTGCTGGTGGAGAACTTCCGGCCCGGCACGATGGAACGGCTGGGGCTCGGACATCAGGAGCTCCGTGCCCGGCACCCTGAGCTGGTCTACTGCTCGATCAGCGGTTTCGGCGGCGGAGCGGGGGCCGCGATCCCCGGATACGACCTGCTCGTGCAGGCCGTCGGCGGCCTGATGAGCGTGACCGGAGACGTGCACGGGGAGCCGGTGAAGGCGGGCGTGGCCCTGGTCGACGTGATCACCGGACTGCACGCCTCGCTGGGCATCCTGGCTGCCCTACGGCACCGGGACGCCACCGGAGAGGGGCAGCTCGTGGAGGTGAACCTGCTCGGCTCGCTGCTGTCGGCCATGGTCAACCAGGCATCGGCCTTCGCTGTCGCCGGTGTCGTCCCGGGGCGCATGGGCAACGCCCACCCGAGCATCGCCCCGTACGAGACCTTCCCCACCGCCGACCGTCCGCTCGCCCTCGCGGTGGGCACCGACCGGCAGTTCGCGGCGCTCGCCGAGGCCGTCGGGGATCCCGGTCTCGCTCTCGACGATCGCTTCCGCACCAACGCCGACCGGGTGGCCCACCGTCCCGAACTCCGGGACCTCCTGGTCGAGCGGCTCAGCGCCGCAGGCGCCGACCACTGGTCGGCCGTCCTGCTGGCCGCCGGGGTGCCCGCCGGACCGGTCAACACCCTCGACGACGCCTTCGCCTTCGCGCGAAAGCTCGGCCTTCCCGGCATCGTCGACATCCCCGCCGCCCCGGCCGACGGAGAAGCGGGCAGGCCCTCCCGCCAGGTCGCGCACCCCATCGCGCTGAGCGGGACACCCGCGCGGTACCGCCTGCCACCGCCCCGCCTGGGCCAGCACACGGCGGAGATCCTCCACGGCCCTCAACTCACCTGATGTCCCACCCCTGACGACAAGGAGCCCAGCATGAACAGCAAGCCGATGAAGGACCCCCTCGAACTGCTCGACATCGCCTCCGTCCTCACCGACGAGGAGCGCGAGATCCAGGCCACCGTCGCCAAGTTCCTCGCCGACCGGGTGCGCCCGCATATCGGCGAGTGGTTCGAGAACGCCCACTTCGCCCGCGAACTCGCGCCGGAACTGGGGAAGTTGGGAGTTCTCGGAATGCACCTCGAAGGCTACGGCTGTGCCGGCACGAACGCGGTCAGCTACGGCCTGGCCTGCCTGGAACTGGAAGCGGCCGACTCCGGCTTCCGCAGCTTCGTCTCCGTACAGGGTTCGCTGTCCATGTTCTCCATCTGGAAGTGGGGTTCGGAGGAGCAGAAGCAGGAGTGGCTGCCCCGGCTCGCCGCCGGTGAGGCGATCGGCTGCTTCGGCCTGACCGAAACCGACTTCGGCAGCAACCCCTCCGGGATGCGCACCAGGGCCGTCCGCGACGGCGACGACTGGATCCTGAACGGCTCCAAGATGTGGATCACCAACGGCGGCATCGCGGATGTGGCCACCGTCTGGGCGCAGACCGAGGACGGCATCCGCGGCTTCCTCGTACCGCGCGGCACGCCGGGCTTCACCACGCAGGACATCAAGCAGAAGATGTCGCTGCGCGCCTCGATCACCTCGGAGCTGTACTTCGACAACGTACGGCTGCCCGACGCGGCGCGCCTGCCGCTCGCGGAGGGCCTGCGCGGACCGCTGTCCTGCCTCAACGAGGCACGCTTCGGCATCCTGTTCGGCGCGGTCGGCGCGGCCCGCGACTGCATCCAGACGGCCATCGAGTACGCCGACTCCCGCGTGCAGTTCGACAAGCCGATCAGCGCGTTCCAGCTCACCCAGAAGAAGCTCGCCGACATGAGCGTGTCCCTCGGCAACGCCGCGCTGCTCGCCCTCCACCTGGGCCGGCTCAAGGACCAGCACCGCATCCGGCCCGAGCAGATCAGCGTCGGCAAGCTCAACAACGTCCGGGAGGCGATCGCCATCGCCCGCGAGTGCCGCACCGTCCTCGGGGCCAACGGCATCTCCCTGGAGTACTCGCCGCTGCGCCACGCCAACAACCTGGAGTCCGTGCTCACCTACGAAGGCACCAGCGAGATGCACACGCTGGTCGTCGGTCAGACGATCACCGGATATCCGGCGTTCCGCTGACCACCGGCCGAAGGAATACGCCCGTGAACATCGTCGTACTCGTCAAGCAGGTCCCCGACACCAGCGCCGAACGCACCCTGTCCCGGGCCGACCACCTTCTCGACCGCGAGGACGCCGATCTCGTCCTGGACGAGATCAACGAACGCGCCGCCGAAGAGGCCCTGACGCTGAAGGAGACCGCGGACGCCCACATCACCGTCGTCTCCATGGGACCCGACTCCGCACTGGATGCCATCCGCAAGGTCCTGGCGATGGGCGCCGACCGCGCCATCCACATCTGCGACGACCGGCTGCGCGGCGCGGACCTGCTGACCACCGCCACAGTCCTGGCGGCCGCCGTGCGGACGGTGCAGGACGTCGACCTGGTCCTGGCGGGCAACGCGACCACCGACGGACAGGCCGGCGCGGTCCCGGCCGTCATCGCCGAACTGCTCGGCCTGCCGCAGCTCACGCAGGTCCGGCAGCTGACCGTGGAGGCGGGACAGGTGAGCGCCGAGCGCGAGACCGAGAACGGCGAGGCGACGCTGAAGGCGCCACTGCCCGCGCTGGTCAGCGTCACGGAGAAGATCAACGAGCCGCGCTACCCCTCCTTCAAGGGCATCATGGCCGCCAAGAAGAAGCCGGTGGACACGGTCGACCTCGACGACCTGTTCCCCGGCGCGGACGGCGCCGGGTTCCTCGTGACCCGCACCCGCGTCGTGGAGGCCGTCCTGCGTCCGCCGCGGTCCGCCGGAATCCGCATCACGGACGACGGCTCGGCAGGCCGACAGCTCGTCGAACATCTCATCGCCCAGAACCTGGTCTGAACCGCCCCGCCCCCTGTCTCGACCGAACAACGCGATCGAACAGCGCGGCCAAGAAGCACGACACGACTAAGAAGCGCGACCAAGAAGCAGGCACCCATGCCCGATGTCCTCGTCCTCGTCGACCACGACGGGGAACGTGTCCACAAGTCCACCTACGAACTCCTGGCTGCCGCCCGGCGACTGGGGGACCCGGCCGCCGTCGTCGTGGGAACTCCCGGTACCGCGGCGCGACTCAAGGAATCCCTCGCCCGCCACGGTGCCACCAGCGTCTACGTGGCCGAGTCGGACGAAGCCGGCGAGTTCCTCGCCACGCCCGCCGTCGACGTCCTGGAACTCGCGGTTCGGGACGCCTGTCCCGCCGCCGTTCTGGTCTCGGCGACGACGGACGGCAGGGAGGTGGCGGGGCGCCTCGCCGTGCGGCTGGACGCCGGGCTGCTGATCGACGCGGTCGACCTGGACTCCTCCGGGGTGGTCACCCAGATCGTCTTCGGCGGGGCGTACACCGTGCGCTCCGAAGTCACCCACGGCACGCCGGTGATCGCCCTGCGTCCGGGTGCCGTCGAGCCGGAGGAGCACCCGGTCGCGGCGATGGTACGGGAACTCGTGGTGCCGTCGGTCGACCCGGCGACCTCCGCCCGTATCACCGATCGGCGCGCCTCACCCGCGGGCGACCGTCCCGCGCTCACCGAGGCGGCCGTCGTCGTCTCCGGAGGGCGCGGTGTCGGAGGAGCGGAGGGCTTCACGGTGGTGGAAGAGCTGGCGGACGCCCTGGGAGGTGCGGTGGGTGCCTCGCGCGCCGCGGTCGATGCCGGCTACTACCCGCACCGGTTCCAGGTCGGGCAGACCGGCAAGACCGTCTCCCCCCAGCTGTACATCGCGCTGGGCATCTCCGGGGCCATCCAGCACCTCGCCGGAATGCAGACCTCCAGGACGATCGTCGCGGTCAACAAGGACGCGGAGGCACCCGTCTTCGGCCTCGCCGACTACGGCGTGGTGGGCGACCTGTTCGCGGTGGCCCCCCAGCTCACGGAGGAAGTGACCGCCCGCCGCGCAGCCCCCTGACGCGCTTCGCGGCCTGAGCGGTTCGCAGGCCCGGACCGCACCGGCACGCGACTGTCGACCCCCGCTGCATGCGCGTCGGGGGTCGAGCGCTTCCCACGGGGCAGCCAACGGCCCATCACGGGTTCGGCCTCAGCATCGGCCAGGTCGACGAGGTGCCCTGGGCGCAGACCGACACCAAGGGGGAGGCGCGCGCGGCGCGTGTATGACGTCGGCCGGCGGGCGAAGGCCGTGCCGGGGCCGGTCGGCGGTAGGCGTACGGCAGCCGTCTGCTCGGCGGCGGCCGTACGCCCCGCTGGAGCGCCGGCCCTCAGGCTGCCCGGTAGGTGAAGAACCCCTGTCCCGACTTCCGGCCCAGCAGACCCGATTCGACCATCCGGCGCAGCAACGGGGGAGGGGCGTACAGAGGTTCCCGGTACTCCTCGTACAGCGCCTCGCCTATCGCCGCCACGGTGTCCAGGCCGATGAGGTCGGCGAGGTGCAGCGGGCCCATGGGGTGGGCGCAGCCGGCGGTCATCCCGGTGTCGATGTCCTCCGCCGTCGCCGTGCCCGAGCTGACCATCCGGACTGCCGCCAACAGGTAGGGAACCAGCAGGGAGTTCACGACGAAGCCCGCGCGGTCCTCGGCGACGATGGTCTTCTTGCCCAGGATCTCGCCGGCGAAGGCACGCACGCGCAGTTCCGTGGCCTTCGAGGTGTGCAGTGACGGGATCACCTCGACCAGCGGCAGGACCGGGACCGGGTTGAAGAAGTGCAGGCCGACCACCGCCTCCGGCCGCCCGGTGGCCGCGGCGAGCCGGGCGATGGGGATCGAGGAGGTGTTGCTGGCCAGCACGGCAGCAGGGCCGGTGACCTTGTCCAACTGCCGGAACAGCGCCGTCTTGGCCTGCTCGTCCTCTACTGCGGCCTCGATGACCAGGTCCGCCCCGGACAGGCCGGTGAGATCCGCGGTGACCGAGATCCCGGCCAGGGCACGAGCGCGGTCGTCCGGGGTGATGGCGCCGCGCTTCTCCGCCTTGAGCAGGGAGTCCGCCACGCCGGCCAGACCGGTACGGGCCCTGTC
Source organism: Streptomyces lincolnensis (assembly GCF_001685355.1). Lineage (GTDB taxonomy): Bacteria > Actinomycetota > Actinomycetes > Streptomycetales > Streptomycetaceae > Streptomyces > Streptomyces lincolnensis. Next base: position 8,967,841 of record NZ_CP016438.1, read on the forward strand.
CTCGGTCACGTCGCACAAGATGACGCGCAGCCCGGCCCGGGCGCAGACCTCGGTGATGCCCCGGCCCATCTGTCCGGCGCCGACGACGCCCACGCGCTTGATCGATGTCATGTGTTCCTCCGCCTGCCCTCTCCGTCTGGTGCAGTGTCGAGCGTAGGCTTCGTACACCCCCTCTGACCTGCTCAGATGGTGCGTATTCGGCGTACAAACATGCGTCGGTTCGGCGTTGACCGGACAGCGGCCGCGATGGGCGTGGGGAGGCGACCTGTCGGTGGGGCGTCGCCGCTTCAGCCGGCAGTGACCGTGGCGGCGGCCGCCTCGCGCAGCCGGCGGATCACAGCACGGACCGCGGGCGAGGTCTCGCCCCTGCGGTAGGCGCCCACCAGCCGGGTGGTCAGCGGTACGTCCGCCAGCGAACGGTAGGCCACACCCGGGATCTGCACGCGGCGCAGTGAATCGGGGACCAGGGCGACCGCGAGACCACCGCCCACGAGTGTCAGGGCGGCGATGAAGTCCCGCACCGGGGGAGCGCAGCGCGGGCTGAAGCCCCCCTGCTCCGCCACCTCCAGGATCTGGTCGCGGCAGCCGTACTCCTCGTCGAAGTGCGGGGCCACGAACTGCTCGTCGCGCAGCTTCGCCGCCGGTATCGCCTCGTACGCCGCGAGCGGCGCGTCGGCCGGAAGCGCCAGGACGACCTTCTCGGTGAGCAGACAGGTGGCCGTGACGTCGGGCGGGTACTCGGGCCGCCAGCGCAGGAAACCGACGTCGATGTCCCCGCAGGCCAGTGCTTCCAGCTGCGCCGGTGTCTCCAACTCGCGTACCTGCACGGTGAGGTGAGTGCCGGGGGCCGCGCAGCGGGTGAGGACGTCGGTCAGTACTCCGGAGAACGCGGCCGAGGCGACGTACGCGATCTGGGCGTGCCCCAGCTCCCCGCGACCGGCACGGCGGCCCACCGCCTCGGCCCGGGCGACCTGGGCGAGCGTCAGCCGTGCCTCGTCGAGAAACAGCTGCCCGGCACTGGTCAGTGCCGGGCGGGTGCGTCGTCCGCGGTCGATGAGGCGGACGCCGAGGTGTGACTCCAGCGCTCTGATCTGGGCGCTGAGGGCCGACGGGGCGAGATGCAGACGGTCCGAGGCCCGCGCGAAGTGCAGTTCCTCCGCGACGACGACGAACGATTCCAGCCAGCGCAGTTCCATCGGCTCCTCCGTCCTGCTGGGGCACCCCGCGGCGGCGTCAGGGCAGGACAGGGCCGCCGCGGGGTGAGTATGGACGATCCGCCGTTCAGGGCGTCACGACGTAGTTGCTGAATCCGCCGTCGCTGTCCGTGGCGCGTCCCGAGATCGCCTCGTTGACGTTCGACAGGGGGAAGGGCTTGGTGATCAGGTAGGACAGGTCCAGGGCTCCGGTGGCCACCATGTCGGCGACTTCCTGGCCCTGCGCGGTGGTGAACCAGTTGGAGCCGATCAGCTGGACCTGCTCGTCCATGAGCCACTTCACGTCCACGGGCAACCGGTCGGACACGCCACCGACGTTGACCACCTTGCCGCCCCGGCGGACGCCCTGCATCGAGTCGAGCATCGTCTCGACCGGCGCCTTGGCCCCCAGGGCGCTGATGACGAAGTCCGCTCCCTCGCCGCCGGTGCGGGACTTGGCCCATGCGCCGGTGGAGCCCTCGCCCAGTCGCATGACCTCGATGCGGTCCGGGGCGAGTTCCTTGACGCGCTTGAGCAACTCCTCGTTGCGGCCGGTTCCGAGGACCTTGGAGACACCCGAGGCCAGTGCGAGGAGGGTGGAGGCGACGCCGAGGGTGCCGGTGATGCCGTCGATCAGCGCGACCTGGCCGGGGCCGGCGGCGGCGTGCTTGAGGGCTCCGTAGGAGGTGCCGATGTAGCCGAGCTTGCCGGCCTGCTCGAACGTCATGGTGTCGGGGATGTTGACGATCGAGTGCTGCGGGGCGGTCATGTACTCGCAGAACCCGCCGTAGGGGTAGAGATCGAAGATCCGCTGCCCGTCACGGGAGGTGCTGAAGTAGCCGTTCAGGGTGAAGTAGCGGCACCGGCTCAGCTCGCCGCCGCGGCAGACCTGGCAGCTGCCGCAGGAGCGCAGAGGGCTCACGTAGACCCGGTCGCCGGGCTTGGTGCTGAGCACCGCCTCGCCGACCGCCTCGACCACACCCGCGGGGTCCAGACCGAAGATCGCGGGGAGCTTGGGCAGCGGCTGGTGCGGGTACCAGGTGGGCCAGTTGTTGATCACGTTGGCCATGTTCGGCACGATCCCGCACGCCTTGACCCGCACCAGTACGTCGGTCGGCCGTGGGGTGGGAACGTCGATCGTGTCCACGGACATCGGCTCACCGAGGGCGTGCAGTCGTGCAGCGAGCATTTTCGCCATTGAAATACTCCGGTATTGATGGGCGGTACGGTGCCGAGAACTAAGAATTCGGGAACGGGTTCGGGTAATTGTCCTCAAGGTCGATGTCCAGCAGGCCCATGATGCGAACGCCGGAGTTGTACCAGGCGATGGACAACGACAGTTCGACCATCTGCCGGTCCGTCAGATAGGCGGCGGCAGCACGCCAGGTCTCCTGCGAGACCTCGACCTGGAGTGTCGACTCCTTGGCGAGGCGCATGATCGCCTTCTCCGTCGAGTCGAACAGGTGGGACGACTCGAAGTCGGCCACCGCCGCGAGCTGTTCCTCGGTCAGCCCGGCCTTGAGTCCGTGCGACTGGTGGTGCGCGACCTCGTACGAGGACCGGGTCGCGTGCCCCACCGTCAGGATCGCCAGCTCGCGCAGCTTGGGACTGAGGTCGGCGGCCCGCAGCGAGTTGGCATAGGTCAGGAAGGCGTCCAGCTGGGCCGGTGCGTTGGCCAGCGCGAGGAAGATGTTCGCCGTCGGCACCTTGCGCTCGGCTTCCAGCCGGTCGTACAGGGGCTTGTGCGACTCTTTCGCGTCCTCGCGGCGCAGATAGGGAACTCGTGTCATGGCGTCTCCTTGGGGACGGACATACGAACGGTCAGGGGAGGGGCTGTTCGAGCAGGAACCGCTCCAGTGACATGGGCTTCGGCAGTTCGGCCGGCGGGATCTGGGGCGTGCCGACGAAGGGGGATGCCTCGAAGTACCACTTCTCCAGGGCCGGCAGGCCCCAGCGGGCGTTGGTGCTCAGCGATGCCGCGTCCCAGCGGACGGGCTCGATTTCCGTGTCGATCGTCTGGTAGTGGCTGTTGAAGACCTCCACCCGGTGACCGTCGGGATCGCGGAGGTAGACGAAGAGCATCCCGCCCGGACCGTGCCGTCCGGGGCCGCGCTCCACGCCGTCGCCGTAGCCGAGGATGCCCGCCCAGTCGCAGGCGGTGAAGATGTCATGGCTCTCGGAGACGGTGTAGGCGAAGTGGTGCAGGGCCGGCCCGGTGTTCTCCACGATCGCCAGGTCCAGACAGGTGCCCTTGCGGTACATGAACGCACCCAGCAGCTTGTCGCCGTGCTCCAGGTACTCCGAGTTGCGGAAGCCGAGCTCGCTGTAGAACGCGCACAGCTCGAAGGTGTCGGGCGCGAAGATCTGGTAGTGGTCCAGCCGCTGCGCGTGGGCACCCTTGTACCGCTCGAAGTCGATGTGCAGCCGCGGCCGGGTCTCCATGTGCGCGCACAGTTCCAGTGGTGTGCCGATGGGGTCGCTGACGTGCAGGGTGCGGCCCTGGTACGGGACGTCGACCCACTCGGCGGGCAGCCCCCGCTCACGGAACCAGGCGTACGCGAGATCCAGGTCCTCGTCGAAGAAGACCCGGAAACCGATCCTCCGGCACGAGCCCGCGCCCTCCTCGTCCAGCTCCAGCACGAGACTGTGGTGACAGGCTTCGGCCAGGCCGCGCAGATAGCAGGTGCGCTCGTCCTCGTCGCTGACGACGAGCCCCAGCGCTTTCACATAGAAGTTCCGGCTCTCGGCCAGGTCGGCGACCGTGAGACGGACGTGGCTGGAGCGGGTGATGTTGAAACTCGGGCGCAGATTGACGGGTGGCAGCATGCGGGCCTCCGTGCTCCGATCGGCTCTGGAATGCGATGACTGTAATACTTCGATGCCGTTTTACGGCTTGGTCGTAATGGACCCTGATCCGGCGAATGCGAGGGCGGACCACCCGCTGAATTCCGCGGATTCACCGAGGGACTCCTCGATGCGCAGAACCTCGTTCCATTTCGCCATGCGCTCGGAGCGCGTGAACGAGCCCACCTTCAGCTGGCCCGCGTCCCATCCGACGCTCAGGTGGGCGATGGTGATGTCCTCGGTCTCCCCGGAACGCGCCGAGACGATCGTGCCGAAGCCGGCGTCCTTTCCGGCCCGCAGCGCCTGGAACGCCTCGGTGACCGTTCCGGCCTGGTTCGGCTTGATGAGAACGGCGTTCACCGTTCCGGAGGTGGCCGCCGCCTCCACCCGCTTGGCGTTCGTGACCAGGTAGTCGTCGCCGATCACCTGGCAGCGGTGGCCGTAGCGCCGGGTGAACTCCAGCATGCCGTCATGGTCGTCCTCGCCCACCGGGTCCTCGACGGACAGGATCGGATACTGCTCGATCCAGCCGCCCAGCATGTCGATCAGCGCTTCGGTGCCGAGTGTGCGGTCGTCCAGGGCCAGCGTGTACCGCCCGCCACTGCCGAACTGCGAGGCGGCGACGTCCAGTGAGATTCCCACCTGGGTCGAGGGAGCGAAGCCCGCGGTCTCGATGGCGCGCGTGAGCGTCTCCAGCGCTTCCTCGTTGGAGTCGAACGCGGGCCAGAATCCACCCTCGTCGGCCACGCCCTGCGCCTTGCCCGCCCGTCGCATGAGGCTTCCGGCCGCCCGGTAGATCTCCGCGGTCCAGTCCAGGGCTTCCGAGAAGCTCGCTGCCGCGGGGCACATCACCATGAAGTCCTGCACGTCGACCCGGCGGTCCGCGTGGGCGCCGCCGCCGAAGATCTGGATCTCCGGCAGCGGGATGCGGACCGGCCGGCCGCCCGCCAGGTGCTGCCACAGCGGTACGCGAGCCGACGCGGCGGTGGCGTGCAGGACGGCCATGGACGTGGCCACGATCGCGTTTCCGCCGAGACGGCTGCGGTCGGGGGTTCCGTCGAGGTCCACCAGGAGCCGGTCGACGGTCTCCTGGTCGGTCGCGTCGAGGTCCAGGAGGGCGGGCGCGATCTCCTGGTTCACCGAGCCCACCGCGCGGTGGACGTCGTACCCGCCGAAGCGGTCGCCGCCGTCGCGCAGGTCGAGCGCCTCGCCCAGGCCCGTCGAGGCCCCCGCCGGTGCGATGGCCCGCCCGATCGCGCCGTCCGCCAGGTGGGCTTCGACCTCGACGGTCGGCCGACCACGTGAATCCCACACCCTGCGGCCGTGGAGTTTGGCGATCCGCGCGTCTGTCATGGCGGTGCAACCTTTCGGAGTTCGGACGATCGGGGGAGGACGGGGCCCGTACCCGGGCCGGTCACTGCGGCGAGGACGGGGTGGGGTCGCATCAGCGGTGCGGCTTCCGGACGGGCACCGGGGGCAAAGGGCGATGACGAGGGTTGCTCATTCATCGCGGCAGGAATGCTAACGATAGCGCAATCGTGCGAAGCGCCGGCGTGGATGTCAAGGGGGCAGGTAGCGCTATGTGCCTGTGGGCGGGCAGTTTGCGCCCCCTTGTTGGCTCACCGCCGGGCCGGTGCTATCGTTCGCACAATTCCGTTCCGGCGATGACTCCGACGGACCCGCGCTCTTCCTGGACGGACGGACAGCACAGGAAGAGGCGGGTCCGCCGGGCCGGGCCGCGGCCGAAGAGAAAGTGAGCCCGATATGGCACCCGAGCCTTCTGCGGCGCCGATGACCCTCACCACCGTGGTGGCCAGTACGCGTCCCGGACGGGTGGGCAGGTCCGTCGCGGACTGGTTCTCTGCCCGGGCGGCCGAGTGCGACGAGTTCGAGTCGCACACCGTCGACCTGCGGGAACTCGCCCTGCCCTTCTTCGACGAGCCGCATCCGCCCGCCCTGCGTCAGTACACGAAGAGCCACACCCGTGAGTGGAGCCGGATCGTCGACGCGTCGGACGCGTTCGTGTTCGTCACCCCGGAGTACAACGGCGGTTTCCCCGCCCCGTTGAAGAACGCGTGGGACTACCTCGTCGTGGAGTGGCGGCACAAGCCGGCCGGCTTCGTGAGCTACGGAGGTGTCTCGGCGGGCACCCGGGCGGTTCAGATGGGCAAGCAGGTCGTCGCGAACCTGAGGATGCTGCCGATCGGTCCGACCGTGAGCATCCCGTTCGTCAACGAGTGCGTCGAGGAAGGGGCCTTCCGGCCCGGCAAGATTCACGAGGCCGCTGCCGAGCAGGTGCTCGACGAGCTGGTGCGCACCGCCCGCGTCATGCGCCGGCTGCGCAGCGGAACGTACTGAAAGCCCCTGGATGTGCGAAGGCGCCCGGAGCACGCGGCTCCGGGCGCCTTCGCATGTACGGCGGGTCGGCGCCCGCGGTTCAGCGGGGCCTGGACGGAGCCGGGCCACCGGGAGCTGCCGTGCTGCCGCGCAGAACCAGTGATCCGGGGGAGACCGAGGTGTACGGGCCGTCGTTGGTCGGCTTGGTCTTGAGGCGGCGCATCATCCACAGGGCGCAGCCGGTGGCCATCTCCTGGATCGGCAGGCCGACCGTGGTCAGCCCCGGGCCCCACCAGGAGAACCCCGGCTCGTCGCCGAACCCGACCACGGACAGTTCCCCGGGCACCTTCACGCCCTGCTGGGACAGCTCCTCCAGGACGCCGAGGGTGAGCTGGATCGATCCCAGTACGAGCGCGGTGGGCGCATCCGGCTCCTTGAGCAGCCGCCGTACCGCCTGGCGGCCGTGGTCCACGGACGACGGCGGCCCCAGTTCCGCGCGTCCGGCGTCGTCGGGGAGGCCGCCTTCCTGAAGGGCGCTGCGGAAGCCCTCCAGGCGCTCCGCACCCGTGGGCAGTTCGACCGGGCCGCCCAGGTAGGCGATGCGGGTGTGCCCCAGCTCCACGAGATGGGCGGTGGCCCGGCGCAGTGCCTCACGGTCGTCCACGCCGAACCACTGGGCGCCGAGCGACGGGTGGCGGCGCAGCAGCTGAAGGTGCGGCATCGCGCGCAGGAGCTTGACGGAGTCGCTGTGCGGGCGCGCGGTGGGGACGATGATGACGCCCGCCACGCGGGTCGCGGACAGCTCCCGCAGATGGCGAAGCTCCACCATCCGGTCGTCGTCGGTCTCCGAGAGCATCAGCTGGTAGCCCTCGGCCTCCATGTTCTTGGACAGCTCGTGCGCGATGGTCGAGTAGAAGCTGTTGCGGATGTCCGGGATCACCAGCGCGACCACGTTGCTGGACGCGCCGCGCATCATCCGCGCCGCGCGGTTGCCGACGTAGCCCATCTCGGAAGCGGCCTGGCGGACCCGGAACTTGGTCTCCTCGCTGATGCGGGAGTCGTCGGAGAGCGCCCGGCCGACCGTCGAGACGGACAGTCCGAGGCGTTCGGCGATGTCCTTGGTGGTGATCACGTACTGGGCCCCCTGGGGTGACTGGTCCCGTGCCGCTTACTTTCCGTGTGCCAACGATAGCGTTCGCGTCGCGCTCGGTGGTCGGAGCGGAGTGACTCCGGGATGACCTTTATTGCTGTGCTAACGTTAGCATTGCTGGATGGGCCGTGCAGCCGTCCCTGGCTGCCTAGTTGCGGAGGTATTCCGTGCGGATCGTCAGGTACGCCGTCGACGGTGTGCGTCACTACGGTGAACTGGAAGCCGGTGACGCCCGAATCGCCAGATTCGAGGGTGATCCCTTCACCGGGCTGTCCCCTACGGGGCGCATCGACAAAGCCGGCGACGTGGTCGTCCTATCGCCGCTGGAGCGGCCCCGGATCTTCGGCTTCGCCTACAACTACGCCTCACACGTCGACGAGACCGACCGTGAGATTCCGGAAGTTCCCGTGTGTTTCATGAAACCGAGCACCGCGGTGGTGGGGCCGGGTGACGCCATCGTCTATCCGGCGGACGGCGAACTGGTTCATTTCGAGGGCGAGTTGGTCGTCGTCATTGGAAAGGAAGCCCGCCATGTGAAGCCTGCCGAGGCCCATGAGTACATCCTCGGCTATACGTGCGGCAATGATGTCAGCGATCGCATCGTCCAGCGCAAGGAAAGCAAATACGGCACGCTTCTGATCGGAAAGGGGCAGGATACCTTCGCGCCCCTCGGGCCCGTCATCGCCACCGAACTCGACCCCTCGGGACTGTCGCTGACGACGCGGGTGAACGGCACCGTCGTGCAGTCGGCGAGCACGGCCGACCTGCTGCTCGCCGTCCCCGACATCGTCAGCTACCTCAGCCGCCGTCTGACGCTGCTGCCCGGCGACGTGATCATGACCGGTACGCCTTCCGGAGTCGGGCCGATCCGTCCGGGCGACGAGGTCGAGGTCGAGATCGAGGGCATCGGTGTCCTGCGGAACCCGGTCGTGGCCGAGAACCTCTGACCCGGGACGCCCACGGGGCCCGCCCACCGCTCGGCGGTGGGCGGGCCCCTCGGCATGTCGGCGGTGCGCCACCGTGTCCTGCCCATGGAGTGTCGCCGTGTCGCACCGGCATGGCCGGATGCGGCACGGCGACAGATGCGCGCCGGACGGGCCCGCTAGCGGACCGCGTCGCTGAACTGCGATGTGCGGACGAAGACGAGAGCGGCGACGGCCACCAGCGGCAGCACCGTGACCTGGAGCAGCCCGGCCCGGCCCCAGCCGAAGGAGTCCACCAGGGCGGCGAAGAGCAGGCCCGAGAACGCCGCCGGCCCGTAGTAGCTGGAGACGAAGAGTCCGGAGGCTCGGCCGATCTGTTCGGGGCGGACGGCCCGCTGGATCGCGCTGTTGGTGTTCGGGTAGATGAAGCCCAGCCCGAAGGCGCCCATGAGGAAGGCGTACACGCACTGGACGCCGACGCCGGCCTGCGTTGTGTAGATGCACAAGCTGATGGCGGACACGGCCAGCAGGCTCACTGCCAGCAGGGTGCGCTGGTTGACGCGGTCTCCGAGCCAGCCGCCGAAGATGGCCGTCATCCCGCCGAACCCGAGCAGGCTCATGGCCAGCGCGGCCTGGTCGGTGCTGTAGTGCAGCGAGGTGATGAGGTACGTCGGATAGAGACCGAGGAACCCGTAGATGGCCACACCGCTGACGACGGAGTGGACGGCCAGGGCGATGGTGTTGCGGTTGTAGGCGGAGGCCGGCATGTGCTCGTAGGTCTTCGTCGCGACGACCTTTGCCACGGACGTCTCGGTCAGGCCGGTCTTCACGAGGAACAGGGAGGCGGCCGCGATCAGCAGCCCGGCCGCGCCGAACACGTAGAAGGGCGAGTGCCAGGTGCCGTGCGTGCTCATGAGCCGGACGCCGATCAGCGGGGCGATGAAGACGCCGATGGAGTAGCCCGCACCGATGACACCGAAGGCGAGGCCGCGCCGGTGGGCGAAGAAGGCGCCCATCGCCGCGAAGATGGCGGCGGACTGCATGCCCTCCCCGAAGCCCGAGACGACCCGGTACGCACTCATGTCGGCGAAGCCGGTCGCCAGCGGCGTGGCCATCGTGCCCAGGGAGTAGATCACGATGCTGACCAGCAGCACGGTCTTGCGGCGGAAGCGGTCCAGGAGGTAGCCCGCGGGAAGGCCGGCCAGGGCCATGCCGAGGGTGAAGTTGGTGGCCAGCAGTCCGCCCTGCTCCAGCGAGAACCCGTAATCCGCACGGATGTTGGGCAGCAGGGGAGGGAAGACCTGGCGGTCCATGGCGTTGACCATGTAGGAGAGGACGATCAGCAGGAAGCCCACCGTGATCATGGGGCGGGAAATGCGAGGCCGGTTGCGTTCCTGTGTTTCACCGGCGGGCACCGCCGTGGTGTCGACTTGCGCTGCGTGAGTCATAGCGGCTCCTGAAGAGGAATGGGCCGCGGCAGGCCGCGGCGGATCCATCGCCGGCACGGGGCTGTACGGGCGATGACGAGAAGCGGTGAGCTGAACACGGACTCGATTCGGCGACGGCGAGGTTTTCGCCGTTCGGCGGAATGCGGGAGGTGGGCTGCCGCGCGGTCGGACACCGCATGCGAATTCAGCCGTATACCGCCCGTCGGGACGTCCGTGGCTATGGCGTCTTCGACAGCCGGACCTCGTGCGGACACTCATTGGTCACACGGTCGGCGCTGGCAGAAACCATGAAGGGAAGTTCTCGGCCCGTCAAGATGTGAGCAGCGGATTTCTTCGGCGGTCCTCGATTTCCTGCGGTGACGGGCTTCTCCGCTTCCGAAACAGGTGCTGCCGCCCGGTGTCAATGGGTGCTGCCGCCCGATGTCGAGGATCAGGAGAGCGCCGCACTCTTGACGTGTCGAAGGACGTGAATGCTATCGTTAGCACCGCGTGGCTGTGACAGAGTGACTCGACATGCCCCGGCACCTCGTGACCCGTTCCAGGGGCGTACCGCCGCGCCCGCCCCGACCACAAGTCGGCGAGCGTCGGCTACACCCGACCGAGCCCAGCGACCCCCTCCCTTCCACTCGTGGCGGGGCGGCCCATCGGACAGGCCGTCCACCGCCTTTCAGGGTGGCAACCAGAACCCGCTCACCGGACACGACCGAGCCCGACGCCCGGCCGTCCGCCGCGGCCGCACGATCATGCGAGGACGACCTGCTATGAACCCATCGAGCCGCCCGGCAACTGTGCTGCTCACCGACTACGCCTGGCCCGACGACTCCGTCGAGCGAGCGGTCATCGAAGGCGCGGGCCACACCCTCGTGACCGGCCCCGCCGAACCCGCCTCCGCCGAGGCCATCGAGGAACTGGTGGCCGAACACCGGCCGGCCGGGATCCTGACCTGCTGGGCGCCCGTCTCCGCCACCGCGATCGGCGCCTCGCCGGACCTGCGGATCGTGGCCAGGCTCGGCGTCGGCCTCGACAACATCGCCGTGGACGCCGCCACCGAGCGGGGCGCGTGGGTCACCAACGTTCCGGACTACTGCGTCGAGGAGGTCTCGGACCACGCCGTCGGCATGGTGCTGGCCTGGACGCGCGGCCTGGCGGTGTTCGACCGGGAGGTCCGTGCGGGCCACTGGGACCCCGCGAGCGCCCGGCTGCGCCGGCTGTCGGCGCTGACCTGCGGCGTCGTCGGGTACGGACGGATCGGGCGCGCCACAGTACGCAAGCTCGGCGGGTTCGGCTGCCGGATCCTGGCACATGACCCGCACCCGCCGAAGGATGCCCCCGGCGTGGAGATGGTGGGCCTGGAGGAACTGCTCCGCCGCAGTGACGTGGTGATCCTGCACGTGCCGCTCACACCCGGCACGCACCACATCGTCGGAGCCGAGCAACTGGCGCTGATGAAGCCCGGCGGCCTGCTGGTCAACGTCAGCCGGGGCGGCCTGGTGGACACCGACGCGGTGACCAAGGCGCTCGACAGCGGGCACCTGGACGGGGCCGCCCTCGACGTGCTGGAAACCGAGCCGCACGTCCCCGACGAACTGCTGGACCAGCCGGGCGCGCTCCTCACCCCGCACGTGGCCTTCTCCTCCGACGCGTCGGTCACCGAACTGCGCCGCCGCGCCGCCGAGGAGGTCGTACGGATCCTCGCGGGCGAGGCGCCGGCCCACGCCTGCAACACCCCCCGTGGCCCGAGCGCCGGTGCGGGTGACCGGTGATGAGCACGGCCGCCGCGCAGGTCGGCCCGGATCCCGCACTGGCCGACTTCCTGCTCGCCCACAAGCTGGCCGAGCCCGGCGAAGCCGCGCACTGGACACCGCTGGCCGGTGGCGTCTCGTCCGACCTGTGGCGGGTGGACCTGCCGGGACGGTCGCTGTGCGTCAAGCGCGCCCTGGCCCGGCTCCGCGTCGCCGCCGACTGGCAGGCGCCGGTGTCGCGCAACGCCTACGAGTGGGCGTGGATGCGGTTCGCAGCCTGGCACGAGCCGGACAGCGTGCCCGAGCCGCTGGCCCACGACGCCGAAGCCGGTCTCTTCGCGATGGCCTTCCTGCCCCCCGAGCAGTACCCGGTGTGGAAGGCACAGCTGTTCGCCGGACAGGTGGAGGCGGCGACCGCCGGGGCCGTCGGACAGCTGCTCGGCACCCTGCACGCGGCGAGCGCGGGCGATGTCACCCTCGCCGAGGAGTTCGCCACCGACGACAACTTCCACGCGCTGCGCATCGAGCCGTACCTGCTGGCCACCGCCGCCGCACATCCCGACCTCGGCGACATCCTCCAGGGCCTCGCCGCCCGCACGGCCGGCACACACCTGGCCCTGGTGCACGGCGACGTCAGCCCCAAGAACATCCTTGTCGGCACCTCGGGGCCCGTGCTGCTGGACGCCGAGTGCGCCTGGTACGGAGACCCGGCCTTCGATCTGGCCTTCTGCGTCAACCACCTGCTCCTCAAGAGCCTCGTCGTACCCGGCCACCGAGCCGATCTCCTCGACTCCGCCCGGGTGTTGGCCGAGGAGTACGTCCGTTGCGTCGACTGGGAACCCGTGCCCGTCCTTGAGGCGCGGGCCGCATCACTGCTGCCGGCGCTGCTGCTGGCGCGCGTGGACGGCAAGTCCCCGGTCGAGTACCTCACGGACGACCCGCACCGGCAGTTCGTACGGACAGTGGCGTCGTCCCTGCTCCGGGCACCTGCACTCACCATGGCGGACGTCCTGGACGCCTGGGCGACCGCGCTCAAGTCGCAGACCGAACCCGACAGCCGTATACGCGACTGACCCAGCCGACTCGACGGATCGGGCGGTTCCGCCGGAACCGCCCGAGGAGAACCGAGGAGACACACATGCGCAGAGTCGTCACCGGCCATGACGAGAACGGGAAGTCGGTCGTCGTCAGCGACGGCCCCGTGCCGCGCAGCCGGGAGTTCACCAGCCTGCCGGGCTGGGTGTCCCGCCTGCCCTGGGCCACCGAACCCGGCGAGCGGGTCAGCCGGACCGGGGAGGACCCCACGCCGAAGGTCACCAGCCTGCTCCCGGCGCCCGGCGGCACACGCTTCATCGTGCTGACCTTCCCGCCGCACACCGCGATGGCCGACCCGGCTTTCGACCCCGTCGCCTTCGACCGCGAACAACGGGCCGACTCACCCGGCCTCGCCGAACTCATCGAACCCGACGGCATGCACACCACACCGACCGTCGACTACGGCATCGTGCTCCAGGGCGAGATCGCCCTCGAACTCGACGACGGCCACCGCACCCTGCTCTCGGCAGGCGACATCGTGATCCAGAACGGCACCCGCCACGCCTGGCGCAACCACGGCGACCAACCCGTCACGATGGCCTTCGTCCTCGTCGGCGCGGAGTGCGGCCGCTGACGGAGCGGGGCCACGATGCTTGAGCTCACCTGTTGCCCTGCTTGTCGGTGAGGTCGGCGCGGAAGGAGACGGACCTGTTCACGGCAGGGTTCCTGATCGTGATGCGGCCGTCGTGCACAGGGGTTCGCTGCCAGGTGGCACCCCGGTCGTAGGAGACGTACACGGCGAGGGATCCGAGGTTGCCGTTAGCCGCGGCGCCGGTCCGGATGGGTCGCGTCGATACCCGAGTCCAGTACGGCGATCCTGACGCCCCTGCCGTCGTAGCCGGACGCCCATGCCCTGTCCGCGCCGATCTGCGCAACGGATGTGTCGAGGCTCGTCCTGCGGACACCGTCGAGCCATACGTGGGCGATCCCGGAGGCGGTCCTCGCGGTGCCGCCGGGCGTGTCGGTCAGCGCGGCCCACAGGTCGGCGGGGTCCCGGGTGCTGACCGCTTGGCGTTCAGGGACGTCAGCGTCCGGCGGACCTCGGTGCCGTCCGTCTCGCGCCCGTCGGCCTTCGCGGCCCCGGCCGCACCCTGGTAGCCGACGATCACCTTCAGACCCTGCCCGTGGGAGTCGCGGACCGCCCTCCCGCTCAGCTCCGTGACGTCGAAGAGCCGCCGGTCGAGCCTGCCGGCCGCGATCAGACGCTGCGCGTCGGCGGGGACGACGCGCGTGTGACCGCCCTCCCTGACCGTACGCATCGCGATGTGCTCGCGGCCCGGGAGGCGGCCGTTCCCGTTCCCGTGCCCGTCTCCTTGCCCTGTTCGGTGGAGGTCCCTCGCCGACACCGGCCCGGCCGTGCCCACCATCAGCGCCACCGCGGCGACTGCGGCGGCGTATGCCCTCTTCATGTGTCTGTTCACGTCTCCCTCTGGAGATGACAGCTCCCGCCGACTCGGGTCGCCGGTAAGGAAGTTGGTGCCTCTGGGGGGTCGTGAGTGACCGGGAGGAGAGTTGAGGTGCGGGGGAAAGGTCCGGCGCGGGTACCGGTCGGTCCCGGCCGGAGGTACACGAGGGGGAGCAGTTGGCGGGCCCGGTCATGGGGGCGAGGTGAGCCTGACGGGAAGCGCCATGCAGGTCCCCGGTCCCGTCGAGTTCAGCCGACAGTGTCCTGGGTCCTGTCGAGAACACGCTTGATGCCGATCAAGACCCGATAGCGCTGCCGCTTCACGAACTCCGTCATCTCCCAGACCACCGGGCGCCCTATCTCTGCACACAGATGCAGCACTCGACCCTCGTTCACCCAGACTCCTACGTGGGCGCCATAGGCGTCGTCAGTGGCGTTGAACAACACCAGGTCAAGAGGCTGAGCAGCCGATACACGGGCTGTGGCCCGTGTATCGGCCCATAGTTCACTCGAACGCAGATCAGGCGCAGCCAAGCCGAAGTGCCGAAGCACCTCGTAGGCGAACAGCTGGCAGTTTGCACCTTCCTCCAGGCTGGGAAGGGCAGCCACCTCCGACGACCCCGGAAACCGGGAGCCCACGTACGGAACGGTCCAGAAAGGAGCCGGTAGTTGGTGCAGTACTGGATCCATGGCCCCATCCTCCCTGAGGACGCGCTGGGGCTCGTTGCTTGCCTGGCGCCGGGTGGGTGCTAGAGCTTGTCGCAGTTCGGGGTGGAACCAACGCCAAAGCCGTAGCGCCACACGCAGACTTCGGCCCAGGAGCCGTTGCGGTCGAAATCTGTCTTGTCACCCTTGCCACTGGCGACGGCCACCTTCGACTCCGTGCCGCCATAGGTGAGGAACGAGACCCGCGCGTCCCTCCCGTCCTTCTTGGTGTCTTCCACGTAACCCTTGGCGTCGCCGCACCCGTACCTGAACTCGGCCTTCACGCCGGTGTCGGTAATGGTCTTGTACTTCGGCTTGCAGGCGGCGTTGGCAGCGGGAGCCTCCGCCAGAGCCAGCACGGAGCACGCCAGCCCAAGAGCGGCAGCCAGGGCGAAACCGGCGGACGTGCGAGCTTTGATGAGGTGCATGATCTTCCTTGAGTGGGGGGCGAGAGTCGGGGCAGTGGCCCCGAAGGCGAGGACGGTACAGGGGCGGTTCTGAAACGAACGCGCCCCTGTGCTCGCCTTGCATGCGCAGCCCCAGTCTCTCGGACGTCCGCCGCCCGGCGTACCTATAACGTTTCAGGGTGAGGCCATGCACACCCCATGAGGTCAGGAGCGGACACGCTCGACCTTCGTCGTGCCGGAGCCGACCGGCCCGATCCGCAGCACGGTGCCGGTGAGGTCGGTGAGTGGCCGGACCTCCACTCGTCCTCGTCCGCCGGGTGCCTTCGCCGTGATCCGGTAGTCCGCCGGGCGGGCGTCCCCGATCTCCACCTCCAGCACCGCGCGGGAGTTGGGCGGCACCGTCACCCGCGTCGTATGGGCGTCGGCCGACCGGTGTACGGCGACCTCCACCGGGCCGCGCATGGACGGCACCCTTCCCTCGGCGTCGGTCAGCGGGCCGGTCCTGGGGCGGATCAGGAACTCGGCGGCTCCCGGGGCGGTGACGCGGACACCGAGCACGTGCCGGGGGATCGCGTTGGCCGGAGCGGACGCCCAGGCGTGGGAGAGCGTCATGTTGGACTTCAGCGCGGGGTCCCAGGCCTCGGTGACGATGGTGGCCTTCAGCGCGTCGAGCATGTGCAGCCAGGAGTTGGTGGCTGTGGAGGTCAGCAGCGCGAGCGCGGCATCGGAGCGGCCGAGGCGGAAGAGGGCGTCGAGGAGGAACTGCGCCCCGTACACGCTCATCCGCATGCCGCCCGTGGCGAGGGTGTTCCCGAGCCGGGCGCGCACCTCGTCGCCGAGGGCGTCCGCGACGCCGAGCGCGACGGGGAAGGCGCTGGCGTGCTGGGCGCTGTGCGTGGTGCCCTCGCCGTCGAGGAACCGGCCGGCGGTGCTGTCGAGCAGGGTGGCGCGCATGGCGGTGGCGAGGGTGTCGGCGCGTGAGCGCAGGGACTTCGCGTCGCCGTCCTTGCCCAGGACCGCCGCGCACCTGGCCAGGGCGTCGAACGCCGCGTACTGGAAGGCGTTCACCACGGTGTTGACGTTCGTGAAGACGTAGCCGTCGCGGCTGGCGGTGGGCCAGTCGACGAGGTCGCCCAGGTCCTGGCTGGTGCTGCCGGGGGCCTTGCGGACCAGGCCCCGGGAGTCCAGATGGGCGGTGAGGTTCTTAGCGGCGAGCAGGGCGTAGTCCTTGGCGAGTTGCCGGTCGTCGCCGGTGGCGAGGTAGTCCTCCCAGGCGGACAGTGCGCACATCAGCCGGTACTCGGTGGGCCAGGTGCCCTTGCGGACCAGGTAGTCGTCGGACCAGCGGGCCAGGGCGTAGGAGCGCTGGACGCCGTACTCGGAGAGCTGGTTGATCAGCGCGTCGCCCTCGTAGGGGCCGCGTTCCCGGGTGGGGGTGTCGGTGTAGAGGTCGCCGCGGGTGGCCTCGATGGAGTACCGGCACAGTTCCCAGACCCGGTCCAGAGCGGGGTCGGAGCTGCGGAAGGAGGCGTCGGTGTCGTTCCAGTCGAGCTTCCAGGCCCGCCCGGTGACGACGGCGCCGGACAGGTCGAGCGTGGTGCGCAGTTCGGCCCAGCGGAAGCCGCGGTAGCCCCAGTGCTCGAAGGACTGCTTGCCGTCGCGCAGGGTCCACACCTCGCGGTAGGTGTTGGTGGCGCGCAGTTGGTACCTGACGGTGCCGTCGGAGTTCAGCTCCTCGCCGAGGCGCACCTCGACGGTGTCGCCCGCGCTCCCGGTGACCTCAAGGGACAGCCCGCCGACGATCTCCCGGCCGAGGTCCACCAGCCAGCGGCCGTCGGCGACCTTCGTGACGGAGGCGGGGGTGACGTCGTGCAGCCGCGGCGCCTCGATCGGGGCCGGGACGAGCGGGGTGATCGCCGTACGTACCACCGGAGTGTGCCAGTCGCTGTCGTCGAAGCCGGGCCGGGTCCAGCCGACGGGTTCCTGCCGCAGATCCCAGTACTCCTGCGGGACGGTGAAGTAGCTGCTGCCCGCGCTGCCCTTCGAAGGCAGCAACCCGGCCTGGCGGCGCGCCTTCCAGTGGTCTCCCGAGGCGACGGTGGTCCGGCTGCCGTCGGTGTACGTGATCTCCAGCTGGGCCAGGAACTTCTGCTGCGAGGTGGTCCAGCACAGCGCGGCGAGCGCGTTCGGCCCGCCGTCGGCCCGCAGGGTCGAAGTGACGTCGAACGCCTGGTACGCGGTCCCGGTGCCGGAGCGCACGGACGCGTGCCCGACCACCGTGCCGTTGCTCCACACCTTGGCCACGTACTGCCGGGCCGGGTCGGGCGAGGTGGCGGCTGCGTAGAGGACGGCGGCGGCTATCTCCTTGCCCGCGGCCGTGTCGTACTCGTGGCGGAGCAGCGCCCAGGTGTCGTCGGCGCCGTAGGAGGAGAGCGAGGAGGCGCCGGTGGGGAAGGTGAGCGTGCCGCCGGAGACCGTGCCGGTCGAGAAGGTGCCCTTGTCGGAGGCGAAGTCGTCGTCGAGGAGGACGGCGCCGTCGGCGGCGGTGAAGGTGACGCGGTCGTAGACCTGGGACTCGGTGACGCCGTTGCGCAGGCCGATGTTGCCGGCGGCGTGGCGGGTGTCGGTGGTGGTGTCGACGACGGTGCCGTTGACGCTGGTGGTGAAGGTGGAGCCGGTCATGGTGACGGCGAGGTCCAGCCACTCCCCGGTGGTGACCGCGGTCGGCAGGCGGACCTCGCCGAGGACGCTGTACGTGCCGTTCACGCAGACGTGCTTGCGCAGGATGCCGGGACTGCCGGCGCGCAGCTGCCACATGTAGTTGTTGGCGGTGTTCGCGGCGCGGAACCACACCCCGGCGGCCACCGTGGTGATCCTCAGCCGGGCGGCGAAGGTGCCGTCGGTCATGACCGGCCCGGCCGGCGCCCAGATCGGTTCGGCCTCCCACTTGTCCTCGACCGAGGTGGCGAGCAAGGCGGGCTCCGACCAGGCCGATCGCTTCTCGCCCCAGCTGGCGACCCGCCACCAGTAGGCGGTACGGGGCTTCAGGGCCGGCCCTTCGTACGGTACGGCGGTGGAGTCGGCGGACGTGCGCTTCCCCGAGTCCCAGACGAGCCGCTCGTCCTCGAAACCGCCCGGAGCGGTGGCCAGTTGGAGCTGGTACGCGCGCTGGAGGGTGCCGGCGCCGAAGTCGGGCACCTGCCAGCTGAACCGGGGGCGCTGCCCGGCGCTCGTCACGAGCGCCTGCGGCAGCAGATCGGCGAGCATCCCGGTCGGCGCGGGCGGTTTGCCGAGAGGCGTGGGGACGCCCGCGCCCGCGGCGGCGAGGGCCCGGGGCCCGGTCAGCACGACCGAGGCGGCCGTGGCGCCACCGAGGTGGAGAAGTCTTCGACGCGACAGGTCCCAGGACATGGTGCACCTTCGGCTCGTGAAAGGTTTCAACGCGATTGCCCGGACATTAAGGTCCGGTCATCCGGCGGTCAATGCCTGTGTCGACAATGGTTCCATCGCGAAAGTGAAACGATTTAGCCAGAAGTGATGTAGTCCAGAGGCGATGTACGTCCACCGGGATCACATAGTGGCGCGCAGGTGGCTGACCGTGACGAAGTGGTAGCCGCGGGCGCTGAGAGTGCGCAGGATCTCGGGGATCGCGGCCACGGACGTCGCGTGGATGTCGTGCATGAGGACGACGTCATTGGGCTTCACCTTGCCGACGACGCTCTGCGCGACCTTCGCGGCGTCGGGGTACTTCCAGTCCTCGGTGTCCAGGGTCCACAGCACGGGGGAGAGCTTGGTGGCGTGGCGGACGGTGTCGTTGACGGCGCCGTAGGGCGGGCGGAAGAGGGTGGGGGCCTTGCCGGTCGCGGCCTTGATGGCGGCGCTCGTGCGGTTCAGCTGGTAGGTGACCTGCTCCGCGGTGAGCTTGGTGAGGTCGGGATGGCTCCAGGAGTGGTTGCCCACCTCGTTGCCGGCACGTGCCTCGGCGCGGACCAGATCCGGGTGGGCGGCGACGTTCTGGCCGACGGTGAAGAAGGTGGCCCGGGCCCGGTACTGCGCCAGGTACGTCAGCAGGGTCGCCGTCTCCTGGGCGGCGGGCCCGTCGTCGAAGGTCAGAGCGACGCACCTGACCCTCTTGCAGTCGGTGTCGTCGTCACCGGAGGCCGTGTGGGTGGGCACGGCGGGAGTGGGGGTGGCGGCCGCCCCGAGATCGAGCGAGCCGGACGGCCGTACGGTCTGCTGCTGGGCGCGCTTGCCGAAGGCGGACAGCCAGGGGGTGACCGTCGCCCGGGAGAGGGTCACGACGTAGGAGCCGGCGGCGGGGGCGCCGATGTCGCCCCGGTCGAAGGTCACCCGCAGTCCGCCGTCGGCGGTGAAGGCCATGTCGTCCAGGACGGCGGCCAGGCTCGACGGGTCGGTGAACGCCGCGTCCATGGTGTCCGCGTCCGTGCCGTCGCGTCCCTTGAGCTGCTTCTTCAGGGCGGAGACGAAGGCGTCCCGGGAGCCGCCACCGATGAGTCCGAGCGCGGTGCGGTACGCGCCCGCTTTCCCGTCGTACCAGTAGGTGCGCACACTCAGTCCACTGCCTGCCGCGGAGCCGTCCTGGGTGGTGAGCCGGACGCCGAGGACGTCCCCGGAGGCGACCAGGAACTGGTGGCTGATGTTGAGTTCGCCGACGTTGCCGGCCCCGCCGCCGTCGTCGCACGCCGAGCGGAAGGTGGCCAGGCGCCCGTCCACGTCCTTCTTCATCGCCGCTGTCATCGCCTGGGCGCCGGGCACGTCCGGGTAGCCGGCCGCGAAGGGGCAGGAGCTGTCCTCGCTGCCGGCGTTGACGATCCGCAGACCCTTGATCTTCGAGGGATCCACCGGCTGCACCGGCCCGGTGCCGGGAGACGGTTCGGGCCGCACCCCGGCGGTCGACGCGTCCGACGTCCCGGAGGATCCGGACGAACAGGCAGCCGTCAGGGAGAGCGATCCGAGCAGCAGGAGGGAGGGAAAAAGGAGGTGTGTACGCATGAGACCAGAACCTGGGGTAGAGGACTTTCCGGAGTCCGATAGTCCAGGTCAGGGGCGTTTTTCAGCGACCGTCGAAGTCACTGTGAACAAAAGAATCCCGCTCAGTGCGTCGTGGCGCACACCTGCCGGTACGGCACGTCGGGCAGGTACGTCCGCCACTGGGCCTCGGTGAGTCCTCCGCCGGCCCGCTCGCACAGGATGCGGGCGATGCCGTCCGGGCCGACCGGGTGGCGCTGCACCAGTACGTCCGGCCCGCCGGAGTACAGGGTGGCGCCGTCGCGGGTGAAGGCAAGGGCGCTGATCTCGTCACCGGATGTGGGCAGGTCGCTGCCGAGAAGCCGTTGCCCGGCCGTGTCCCACAGACGCAGGGTGCCGTGGCGGCCGCCCACGGCGAGGGTGCCGCCGTCGGGGGAGAAGGCGAGGGCGCCCACGGCCTCGGGCTCGCCTCCGGGGGTGGTGTCGGAGGTGCCGGTCAGGATGCCCATGCGGTGGCGCAGGTCGCCGTCCCACAGGGTGACGTGCCCGGTGGTGTCGCCGACGGCGAGCCGGGTGCCGTCAGGGCTGAAGGCCAGGGCGGTGACCTGTCGGCCGTCGGCCAGGGCGCGTCCGCGCACGGTACCGGACGGCACCTCGGCGTACCGGTCGGCGGAACCGGCCAGCAGCCGGCCGTCGGGCCGCAGGGCGAGCCGGTCCGCATTGAGGGCGCTCAGGGTGGCCGTACGGCGGTGGGCGGCGGTGTCCCAGACCTCGGTCGTGCCGTCGCCACTGGGGGAACGCGCGGCCAGCAGCGTCCGGCCGCCGGTGCCCAGGGCGAGAGCGGAGACCATGCGGTCCGCCGCACCGGACGTCCGGAACGACGTACGGACCCGGTGAGCGGGGACGTCCCAGATGCTGAAGCGCTGCCTGAGGGAGCCGTGCGAGGACACGGTGTCGGCGACGGCCAGGGCCCTGCCGTCCGGACTGAAGGCCAGCGGTGGGGCCCCTTCGGCGCCGTCGCTGGGCAGGGCACCGAGCGTCGTGCGGGCAAGGACGGTGCCCGTGGACGTGGAGCGCAGTTCGAAGCGGTAGCCGGAGCCGGAGCCGGAGCCGGAGCCGGAGCCGGACCTGGTGGCCGTGGCCAGGACGGTGCCGTCCGGGCTGAGAGCGCTCGCGTCGGCCGGCGTGCTCTGCCAGTGGGCGTCCAGGCGGTCGCTCAGGTCGTACGTGCGCACCGTGGCGCCATCGAGGTAGCGCAGCGTCCGGTTCCTGCCCGGCGCCCAGGTCAGGCCGTCCACCTCGGCGCCGGCCAGCGGAGTGTGGAAGACCTCACCGCCGCCCAGGCCCAGCGACCACGCGGCGATCTCCTGGTCGTCGGCCGTGGCCAGGAATCGTCCGTCCGGGGACAGGACGGCCTGGGTGAAGCCGCTGGTGCCGCCGCTCTGGAAGCCGGCGACCTCCCGTCCATCGGAGACATTCCAGACCGTGGCCGTGTTCCCGGAGACCACGGCCAGCCGTCGGCCGTCCCCGCTGAACCGCAGCAGCCGGAAGCCGTGGTCCGCCCCCGAGCCGGTACCGCACACGGTGCCGCCCGCCTTCTCCCAGGACCCCCGCAGCTTCTTGCCGTGGACGGTGTCCCACACCTGGGGTGCGCCGTCGGCGGGACACAGGGCGAGGACGCGGCCGCCCGGGCCGACCGCGGCGGCGGTGAGGGCGCGCGGGGTCTGCGTGCCGAACAGAACCTTGCCGTCCTTGGCCCGGTGCACCTTGACCGGACCAGGATCGTCCACCGGCCCGGTGCCGAAGGCGCTGCCGTCGGACGCCGCCCAGTAGGCCGCGTCGCCCAGGTCGGCGACGGGTCTGTGAGCGGCGAGGTTCCACAGCGCGGCGCCGTACTGGTCGGTCAGGACGAGAGAGCGAGCGTCGAGGTCGGCGCCGGAGACCTCCGCGCCCGCGGGCAGCCGGTAGGTGGCGGTGACACGGTGGTCGGCCACGTCGCGGACGGTGGCTTCGGAGCCGGTGACGGTGATGAGGGCGCGGCCCTGATCGGTGAGGAACCGCCGGGAGTTCTCGCCCGTCTGCGGGTCGGTGAACGCGTCCCGCTCCGGCCGGGCCTGGGCGTCGAGCAGGGCCGAGCGGGACTCGGTCAGCGGGGCGAGCCGCCAGGCCGCGACGGAGAGCAGGGCGGCGGTGCGGGGGTCGGCGGAACGCAGACTGTCGGCGACGGTGGCCAGGCGGCGGGCGGCCGCCTTCGCCGCCTCCTCGTCACTCGCCCGGTCGCGTTGCCAGGCCAGCAGACCCGCGGCCAGCGCCAGCACGAGGAACGCGGAGAGTCCCACGGTGAGCAGGCGGGTACGGCGGGCCGCTCGCGTCCCGGCCTCCCGCTCGGCATCGCGCGCGGCGCGGGAGGCGTCGAGGAAGGCCCGCTCCAGCTCGGCGAGGTCGTCCTCGGGCTGCCCGGCGAACAGCTCCTCGGCCTGGGCCAGCCGCGTGCCCCGGTACAGCGCTCCGGGGTCCCGATCCAGCTGCTGCCAGGCACGGGCCGACTCTCCGAGGAACCGCTGCGCCCGCAGCCGCCCCCGGCTCTCCTCGATCCAGCCGGCCAGCCGGGGCCAGCCGGTGATCAGCACCTCGTGGGCCAGCTCGACCGTGTCACCGTCCAGGGTGACCAGCCGGGCGCCGGCGAGGCGTTCCAGCACGTCCTGCGCGTCGGGCCCCAGCTCCTCCCGCGACGCCGGGCGGCGCGTGTCGGCGGCGCCGTCGCCGGGGGCGATGAGCCGCAGCAGGATACGGCGGGCGGTGCGGGCCTGCTCCGGCGAGAGGTCGCCGTAGACCTGCTCGGCGGTGGTGGCGACCGACCCGCGCACACCGCCGGCCTCCTCGTACGCGGCCAGAGTGAGAGTACGGCCGCGGCGGCGGCGCCAGGTCTCCAGCAGGGCGTGCGAGAGCATCGGCAGGGCGCCGGGCCGGTCGGTGACCTCGTCGATGACGCGGGCGGTCAGCGCGCGCTCCACGTTCAGGCCCTCGGCGATCGCGGGCTGCGTGATCACGTCCCGCAGTTCCTCGCGACCCATCGGCCCGATCAGCAGGGTCGCCCGGCCGACCGACTCCGCCAGCCGCGGATGGGTGCCGCAGTGGCCGTAGAAGTCGCCGCGCACGGCGATGGCCACGCGCAGTCGGCTCGCGGGACCGCGGGTGGACAGCAGCAGATCCAGGAAGCGGTCGCGCTCCGCGCGGTCGTGGCAGAGGGTGAACAGCTCCTCGAACTGGTCGACGATCACCCAGGTGTCCGGGCCGCTGTCCCCACCGTCTTTTGGCACGAAGGCCCGCTCGTGCGTGCGCGCGGGCTGTTCACCAGGGGTGAGCACCCGGATCACCGCCGGGCGGTCGGTGCCCTCCGCCTGCCGCAGAGCGGGGATCAGCCCGGCCCGCAACAGGGACGACTTGCCGCTGCCGGAGGGGCCCGACACGACCGCGAACCGGTGTGCGCGCACCAGGGTCAGCAGCTCCCCGACCTGCTTGTCCCGGCCGAAGAAGAGGGCACTGTCATCCGGTTCGAAGCGGGCCAGGCCCCGGTAGGGGGCCCGCTCCTCGTCCGAGGCCGCCCGGAGCTCCGCGTCCGCCTCCCGCCAGCGCCGCTCCCACTCGTCGGGGTCGGCGTCCAGCGCCTGGACGTACGCCCGCACCAAAGCGAGCGAGGGCAACTGGTCGCCGGCCGCCGCCTGCGACAGCGCGGTCGTCGAGTAGCCCGCCCGCTGGGCCATCTCCCGGTATGGCGGCTTTCCCGCCTTCTCGCGCAGCAGACGCAGTTCGTGCGCGAGCCGCTGCACGGGCCCGGCACCGGGGTCCACCGGCTTTTCTCGTCGTCCCACCGGGCCGTACCTTTCGCCCTGCAAACACACCAGTGATCGGCGCCCAACCTACGTTCGGCCACGGAGCCGAGCCAATTCCGGCCCATTCCACGGACGCGGGCACCGACACTGGCCGTGGGGCTAGCGCACCGTGCGGTACGCCGTGCGGATGGTCTCCGCGGCGGTGTTGCCGTCGGTGTCGGTCAGGGACGCCCGGAAGGAGACGGTGCCGGGCTTCCTCGGGTGGGTGAGGGTCAGGTACCGCTTGCCGGCGCGGTCCATGTGGATGCCGACCGTCTTCCAGGTGCGGCCGCCGTCGTACGACACACGCACGGTCAGTGCCTTCAGGTGGCCCTTGGCCGCGGCGGGGCCCTGGAGCGACAGCGGCACCGTGACGCGGGCGCCCGCCTTGGCGGTGTCGGTCAGGCTCAGCTTCGGGTGGAAGCGGACGACGGAGAGCGGGAAGGGGACGCCCTTGGTCTCACCGTTGTCGCGGGAGGTGAAGGTCCACACCGCGTCCACGTGGCCGCTGGTCCGGTAGTCCTTGGTGCGGTCGGTGCTGATGGACAGCCGGTAGCGCGTCGAGGCGGCGGGCAGGCCGCCGTAGACGCTCAGGCAGGTGTCGTCGGTGGTGGAAAGGAAGACCCGGGAGCCGGAGCTGAGCCGTGTGGTGATCGTGGCCTGGGGGACGTAGGCGAAGTTGCCCGGGCCGTCGGAGAACATCGGCACGCATACGTAGGAGTACCCGCCGAGCCGTTTGGCCCCGGTTCCGGACGCCGGTGCGACGGCCGGGCCGTGCACGCCGCCGTTGAAGGCGACCCGGTACGTGCGGCCCGGCTCGAAGCGGCGGGCGGTGAGGAAGGAGGCCGTGTCCTCGTTGTGCGAGCCGTTGGCGATCCGGGCGCCCAGGTTCCAGCGCAGGCCGCGGTCGGTGCTCAGGTACTGCACGAGCGAGGCGGTCGGCGCCGGGCGCTGGAGGCCTTCCGAGAAGATGGACGCCCGGTCGAGCTCCGCCCAGGCCGGAGTGGACCAGCTCACCTGGGGAGCGGCGGCGGCCCGGGTCAGGGTGGTCGCGACCGAGGTGTTCACCCGGGCCATGTCCCGGGTGGTGGAGAAGGCGCGGTTCAGGCCGGTGAAGAAGGAGCCGGCACGGGTGGCGACCAGGTTGTACGTCGGTGAGGTGGCGGTGCGCTGCCAGATCCCGCCGAACTGGGCGACGAAGGAGCCTGCCGCGGTGCCGGAGCCGATCTGGCCGAGGGCGGTGTCACCGGCGTCGACGGAGTTCCCGCCGACGTAGTCGTAGGCCGGCTTGGCACCGTGGGCCGCGAAGAGGACCTGTGCGTCGCGCGAGGTGGCCCGGCGGTCGGGGGCGGTGACCTTCACCGGCTTGGCCCTGCGCCCGTCGAGGGCGAGATCGGTGTCGTGGTCGAGCAGTAGGCGGGGGGCCACCAACAGGGCAGTCTTGCCCCGGGGGTCGATGGTCTGGGCGTCGATCACATAGTGGCCCTTGGGCAGCCGCACGCTCGCGGTGCCGTCGGGGTGGTTCCTGTCGTCGTCGAACGGCGTGTACTGCTTGCCGGTGTCCAGGTTCGCCACGGTGACACTGGGTGCGTCGTCCCGCTTGCCGTCGCGGCGGGTGACGGTCAGCTTCAGCTTGTACGACTCCACTTCACGGATGACGCCCAGGGCGGTGCGCACGCTCTGCCCGTCGCCGCTCGCGGTCACCGCGCCGGAGTAGGCGCCGTCCACGCCGCCGAGCCGGGTGTCGGCGGTGACCGTGGCCTGCGCGGTGCCGCCGGCCGGGACGGTCAGCCGGGCCGGGGAGACCGTGAACATGCCGCCTGGTGCGCTGCCGCTGTCGGGGCCGGTGACATCGGAGGTCAGGTCCAGGGTGACGGGCTCGGGGCCCGAGTTGCGGTACGTCAGCGTCCGGGCCCTCGGCCGGTCGTCGTCGTGCGGCCAGGAGGCGGTGCCGAAGCCGACGGAGGCCGGCTCGGTGGTGACGTCGGTGCCGGTTGCCCGGGTCAGGTCGACCCGGCCCGCCCCGACCTCGTACGCGGTGGTGCCGGTCAGCGGCTTCGCCGAGGCGGTCAGCGCGGCTTTGATCCGCTCGCCGGTCCAGTCGGGGTGCTCCTGGGCGAGGATCGCGGCGGCGCCCGCGGTGTGCGGGGTGGCCATCGAGGTGCCCGACATCGTCACGTATCCGGGCGCCACCTCCTCGCCCTCGCTGCCGTGGGCGGCCCTCGCGGCGACGATGTCGACACCGGGCGCGGCGATGTCCGGCTTCAGGGCGCTGTCCGCGGTCGGGCCGCGGCTGGAGAAGTCGGCGACCTTGTCGTGCCGGTCCACCGCGGCGACGGTCAGGGCCGACGCGGCCGAGCCCGGAGTGCCGACCGTGCCCCCGGAGGGGCCCTCGTTGCCCGCGGCGATCACGAACAGGGCGTGGGAGGAGGCCGACAGGTCGTTCACGGCCTTCTCCAGCGGGTCCACCGCCGGGGTGTCCACGTCGCCCAGGCTCATGTTGACGACCTTGGCGCCCTGCGTCACGGCCCACTGCATACCGGCGATGATCGCGGAGTCGGATCCGACGCCGGTGTCGTCCATGACCTTGCCGACCAGCAGCTTCGCGCCGGGCGCCACGCCCTTGTACGTGCCGTGGCTCTTCGCACCGGAGCCGACGATGGTGGAGGCGACGTGGGTGCCGTGTCCCTGCCTGTCGTCGGTGGAGCTCGTGCCGGTGTCGGAGTCGGAGAAGTTCTTGGCCTTGAGGATGCTGCCCTTGAGGTCCGGGTGGGTGGCGTCGACACCGGTGTCCAGGACGGCGACCTTCACACCCTTGCCGTCGTAGCCCTGTTTCCAGGCCGCGGGGGCACCGATCTGCGCTACCCCGCCCTGGGGATCGGGAGTGCCGCTGTCCTCTACGGCAGCCTCGACCCGCCCGTCGAGCCACACCCGGTCGATGCCGGGCGCGGCGGCCACGGCACTGCCACCGGTGACCGTGTCCGTCAGCGCCCGCCACACGTCGCCGGCGTCCGCCTTCTCGGCGGTCAGCGCCTCGCCGCGGACGGCGGGCAGCACCCGCTCGACCTCTGCGTCGGCTGCGGCCAGGGCATGCCGGGCACCAGCCTGGGCGCCGGTACCGCCCCGATAGGAGACGATCAGCGGCACCTGCTTACGGTGGGCGTCGTCGTAGCCGTCCTTGACGAGCTGCGTGATGTCGAACAGGCGGCGGTCCAGCCGCCCGCTGCCCAGCAGTTGGGTCGCGTCCTGCGGGACGACGTAGGTGTGCCCGGCGAACCGCCGTATCGAGAAGCCGATGTGCCCCCGGCCCTCGCCGCGCCGCATACCGGTCACCCGGCCCGTGCCGTCCATGCTCACGGTGTCACCGGTCACCAGCGTCACCCGGGTACCGGCCCCGGCTGACCCGCTCGCCGCTCCGGCCGTCAGGTCCGCCGAGCGGTCCGCCGACGGGTCCGCTGCCACTGGGGTGACGGCGGTGACGGTGAGCCCGACAACCGCCAGCAGGGCCGGTATCCCGTATGCGGCACTCCGCGCCGTCAGTCTCTTGCCGATGCGGCTGTGCTTGTTCCGCACTGTGCTCTCTCGCTTCCCCATAGGTCGGTGGATGGGTCCGGACGAAGCCCGTCCGCACGGGCGGCCCCGGGCCCACGCAAGGGGGGCGCGTGAGCCGGGGCCGCTTGAGCCGTCGGCGGGGGAGTGCCGTCAGCCGTGATCGAGTCTTGGCCCGCGGGGGCATTGGTCAGTAGCCCCTCACGGGCGCTGAAAAATCGGGCCCGGCTCCTGTTCCTGACAGGTCTCGGCCGTTCGGCCGATCCCGCTGTGCCGGTGGGGGATCAAGGTCGCGCCGTGGATCTCCTCAGCAGCGTGCGCGCCCTCGGCACGCCTTCCGGACCGGATGGCCGTCGCCGGGACCCTCTGAAGGTGTCCGGCATCGTCCTTCTGCTGGCGGCAGGCGCGGACGTGTTGTTGGCCGCTGTCGACGGCGGTTCGTGGTGGCCGCAGCCGGTGGTGTTGCCGATCGGCCTGGCCGCGCTCCTGTGGCCCGTCGCGCGGCGGCCGGCATGGCTCACCGTGACGGTGCACACCGCCGTGCCCGCGGTCTTCTCCGGGGCCGTGACGGCGGCCGTGTTCTGGTCCGGACAGGAGGCGCTGTCCGGACCGGGCGAACTCGCGATCCTGCTGTGCCTGCTCCTGGTCGCGGTGCGTGACTCCCCGTGCGGTGGGCGGCGTTGTGCGGTGTTCTGGACGGTGCGGCCGCCGGAGTTGACGGGTACCTGCGCGTGCTGGACCAACGCCGCGGCGTGGCGGTCACCGAGACCCAGCGGGCCGAACGCCTCGCCATGGCGGCCGACCTGCACGACTTCGTGGCCCATCACGTCACCGGGATCCTGGTGCAGTCGCAGATGGCGGCCATGCGCTGGAGGTGGCGGTGCGCGACGACGGCCGTGGCGGCACTCGGCTGCCGCCCACCGCGCTCGGCGGCGAGCTCCGTACGGGACCCCGAGCCGACCGCCGGGGCTGGGAAGTCATGGCGATCCTGCCGACGGAGAAGACGTCGTCGTGAGCGCCTAGGTACGCCCGGACCCGTGACGTTCCGTCATCCGTCCTCCGCCGTTCGGCCGAGGCCCCTCCCCTCGCGGTGATCGCTCGTGGCCGTTCGGCCGAGGTGGCGGTCCTGCCACGAGGGAAGAGTGGAGCCCGGTCCACGCCCCGACCGCATGAGTACGCGACGGCACCGCACGCATGCCCGCGCCGTCATGCGGCCCGGTCGCGTGGACTTTTC
Source organism: Streptomyces lincolnensis (assembly GCF_001685355.1). GTDB lineage: Bacteria > Actinomycetota > Actinomycetes > Streptomycetales > Streptomycetaceae > Streptomyces > Streptomyces lincolnensis. Next base: position 8,996,734 of record NZ_CP016438.1, read on the forward strand.
AGGTGACCGGAACAGGAGAGATGAACATGGTGATCCGGGTGGTCGTCGTGGACGACCAGGACATGGTGCGTTCGGGGTTCGCGGCGTTGCTGTCGGCGCAGAGCGACATCGACGTCGTGGGGGAGGCTCCCAACGGTCGCCTCGGCGTCGAGGTCAGCCGCGGCACACACGCCGACGTGGTGCTGATGGACGTACGGATGCCGGAGATGGACGGGCTGGAGGCGGCGCGGCAGCTGCTCGATCCGCCGCCCGGCGTGGTGCACCGCCCCAAGGTCCTCATGCTGACCACCTTCGACATCGACGACTACGTCTACGAGGCCCTGCACGCCGGGGCCAGCGGCTTCCTCCTCAAGGACGCCCCGGTCGCCGAACTCGTCCAGGCGGTACGGGTGATCGCCGCAGGTGAGGCGCTACTCGCCCCGTCCGTCACCCGACGCCTCATCGAGGACGTGGCCCGGCGCCGCCCCGCCCCGCGCCGGAACCCGCGGGTGCGGCTGAACGGCCTCACACCCCGTGAGACGGAGGTGCTGATGCTGGTCGCGCAGGGCCTGTCGAACGCGGAGATCGCCGCGAGGCTGGTGGTGGCCGAGCAGACCGTCAAGACCCACATGACCCGGCTGCTCGCCAAGCTCGGCGCCCGCGACCGTGCGCAACTCGTGGTCATGGCCTACGAGTCGGGGCTCGTCGCCCCGGGCAGGCCGCACCCGGCCCCGGGCACGTAGCACCCAGGTGGGACACCGGAGTTGGCACCCCGGTGTGACGTGTGCGCACCGCTCCGCGCCTTAGCGTCACCGCGCCCTGACCAACAGACCGGTTTCGCACGGAGCACGCATGCACCAGCACATCGACATCGACATCGACCACATCATCGGGCTCTACCGCACCTACGCCCATGATCTCGACCGGGTCCGCGAGCAGCAGCGGAAACTGCTCGCGCCGCCGACCTCGCTGAAGGCCCAACTCGACGACCTGGAGGCGGAGATCACCTACCTCCTGCTGCGCGAGGCCCGCCCGGAGACGGTGGTGGAGATCGGCACCTTCCACGGCTGGTCCACCACCTGGCTCCTCCAGGCACTGAAGGACAACGGCACCGGCCACCTCTACTCGTACGACATCGTGGACCATGTCGCGCGCAACGTCCCCGAGCGGCTCCGCACCGGCCGCTGGACGTTCACGCAGGGGGACGCGAAGGAGAACCTGGAGAAGATCCCGGACACCGCGGACTTCCTCTTCATCGACGCGGCCCACTCGGCGAGTTTCGCCCGCTGGTACATCCAGCACCTGCTGCCGCGCATGCGGCCCGGCATACCGGTGTGCGTCCACGACGTCTTCCACGGCCGCAGGCCGCTGCCGTTCACCGAGGGCGCGGTGGTCCTGCGCTGGCTCGCCGAACAGGAGAACCCCTACTTCACCGTCTCCCGGGCGCACGCCCCCGAGACACACCACCGCCTGAACGACGTCAAGAGGACCCTGGCCCTGGGCCACCCCCTCCGGGACAGCAAGGACAACCCCATGATCTTCTTCACCCTGCGCTGAGGCACCGGAGTCAGAAACTGTCCTACCGCTCCAGCTCGGGCCTACCTGGCACAGGTGGCCGGGCTGACCGGGGCCGTCCACGTCGGCCGGGCCGGACATCGCACGCGACCTCATCCTCGGTCTCGACGTCCCCGACTACCGATCGCGGTGGCCAGCAACGGGCCTCGTGTCCTCCTGGACAAGTCGCTGGCCCACGGCGGGCTGTCCCGATGGCTGCCGGTCACGGTCTCGGGTGACGATGTCGCCTCGCCCAAGCCGCACCCCGCCTGTTACCTCGCCGCCTGCACGGCACTGGGCGTCGAGCCCGCGAGCGCGCTGGCTGTCGAGGACTCCCCGGTCGGCGCCCGTGCGGCCCACGCCGCCGGGATGACGGTGCTCGGCGTGGGCGGCCTGACCCGCGGACCGTACGTGCACGCCCACGCACCCGCCCTCGATGATGCCGCGCTGCGGAGCTGGTTCGCCGGGTGGTGAGCGGCGGCTGTCCGGCGCAGTGCGCTCGCTCGGCGCGGCACGTCCGGTAAGTACATCGCCGGCAGTGGTGTGACGCCGCCCGGAGCAGGGATCAGGCAGTCGGTCCGCCGGTCCAGGCGGGGTGGGGGTTGATCGCGGCGCGGAGCCGCTGCTCCTCGGCCAGGGTCAGTGAGGTGTGCAGGAGGTCGCCGCCGTACGGGGCGATCCGGGGCAGCACCTTCTCCTCGGTGGCATCGATGACCAGGGCGATCACGGCGGCACCGCCGGGCTGAAGGCGGTGGCCGAGCTGGTTGATGAAGTCCGTGTTGTCGTCCTCGTCCGCCGATACGGCCGCGGTGACACCGCCGGTGGCGGCGCCTGTCGCGGCTCCCAGCAGCGGCTGGAGCAGCAGCAGCCCGATGAGGCCGCCCCAGATCGCGCCGGAGACCGCTCCGTCGACCCCCGGGTTCTCCGAGGAGTGAATCTTCACCTTGCCGCCCTCGTCGCGGGTGACGAGGACCGCGTCGGCGAGGTGCGGGGAGCGTTCGGTCCTGAGGATGTGCAACTCGGCCGGCATCTGCTGAGCGGTGGTCTCGTCGCGGTAGGCCGGTGACGTCTTCACTCCAGACTATGCCGAGCGACAAAGTCAATCACATGACAAAGTCGCCTTCCCGGACTCGTTCTTTCGACTTGGTCAGGTGATAAAGTCTGTCGAACGGAAGGCGCCGCATGCCTTTCGACCCGTGCGCCCACGCCTGCCCGTGAAGGCACCGCGCGGACCCCTCGGCGGAAGGACTGACCTGGCCATGCGTGTATTCATGAACGAACCGGTCGAGAGGATGGACGGGCCCTACGCCCGGCGCTGGTGGGCTCTGCTCGTGCTCTGTCTGAGCCTGCTGATGATCGTGATGGCCAACACCGCTCTCACGGTCGCGGCCCCCTCCATGACCCAGGACCTCGACCTGACCAGCACGGACCTGCAGTGGGTCATCGACGGCTACACCATTCCGTACGCCGCGCTGATGCTGCTGTTCGCTGCGATCGGCGACAAGTACAGCCGGCGCGGTGCGCTCGTCCTCGGGCTCGTCCTGTTCGGTGGGGGAGCGATAGCGGGTTCACTCGTCGACAGCGCGGTGGGGGTCATCGCGGCCCGTGCCGTCATGGGTGTGGGCGCGGCGCTCATCATGCCCGCCACGCTCTCCCTCGTCGCCGCGACCTTCCCGCGCGCCGAGCGGACCAAGGCGATCACCTTGTGGGCGGGCACCGCCGGTATCGCCATCGCAGCCGGCCCGCTGATCGCGGGCATGCTGCTGGAGAGCCACAGCTGGCAGTCCACCTTCCTGATCAACGTTCCCGTGACCGCCCTCGCCGTCGTCGGCGCCTTCGTCCTGGTACCGCCGTCCAAGGCCACGCAGAGCCCGCGGATCGACTACGTCGGTGGCCTGCTGTCGGTGGCGTGGATCGCCGCACTGGTCTTCACGCTCATCGAGGCCCCGCACGGCTGGGACGCCAAGACGGTCACGGCTACGGTCGTCACGGTCGTGGGACTCGTGGCGTTCGTCCTGTGGGAGCTGCACCACCCGTACCCCCTCCTCGACCTGCGCCACTTCGCGAGCCGCACGTTCACGGGTGCCAACATCGCCGTCGTACTGTTCCTCCTCGCGATCTTCGGCGCCTTCTACTACGTCACCCAGCACCTCCAGTTCGTCCTGGCATACGACGCGTTGGAGACCGGCCTGCGCATGCTGCCGCTGGCCGGCGCGGTCTTCGCCGGCTCCGTGCTGACCGGCTACCTCACCCCGCACTTCGGCCAGAAGGTGACCATCGTCGCGGGCATGGTCGGCGGCACGGCGGCACTCGCGCTGCTCACCCAGATCGACAAGACGTCGTCGTACGGCGATTTCGTGGCGCCCCTCATCACGCTCGGGTTCGCGATGGGCCTGGCGCTCGCGCCCTGCACGGACGCGATCATGGGCACGTTCCCGGAGGAGGAGCTGGGCGTGGGCAGTGCGGTCAACGACACCTCGCAGGAGCTGGGCGGGGCGATCGGCATCGCCATCCTCGGTTCGGTGCTGTCGACCTCGTACTCGTCGGGCCTGTCGGACGCGACCGCGGGCAGCCGACTCCCCGCCGACGCACTGAGCCAGGCGCAGGACTCGGTCGCCGCCGGGTACGGGGTCGCCCAGGGCATCGGCGACCAGGCCCGCCGGCACGCCGAACAGGCGGCGCGGGTGAGTGACCCGCAGCAGGCCGCACAGCTCAAGGAGCAGTCCGGCCAACTCGCCGACGGCGCTCACCGGATGGCCGACGCGGTCGGCTCGTCCTTCGCGGACGCGGTGGCTCACACCAGCCTGGTGGGCGCGGCGATCCTGGGAGTGGGAACGGTGTCCGTGGCCTTCCTGCTTCCCGGCAAGGGCCGTACTGCGAAGGCGGGAGCGGAGAGCGGTTCCGAACCCGGGGAAGGGACCGGGGCCTCGGCCGCCCTGGAGAAGGAGCCCGAGTTCACGGGACCGAACCCATGATTCCCGTGGCGCGGGTCGGCCCTACCGGGAGGCCGGCCTCCGGAGGATCAGGGAGGACACCGGCGTGGGCAGGACGCGCAGGGCGCGGACCAGGGCCGCTGTGGTCCAGGGGAAGTACGCCTGTGCCGGTTCCTTCTCCAGGGCGCGTACGGCGTACCGCGCCGCACGCTCCTGGCTGATCTGGAAGGGCTTGGGCAGGCCGTCGGTGCTCACCCGGTCCGTCGCCACGAAACCCGGATGGAGAGAGGTGAACCGGATGCCTCGGGGCGCCAGTTCCACACGCGCCGCGTCGAGGAGCGTGCGCGCTGCCGCTTTCGCGGCACCGTAGGGCCCCTGGCGGGGGACACCGATGAGCCCGGCCGGCGAGTTGGTGTGGGCGATCAGACCTCCGCCTGGCTGGCTTCCCAACTGCTGGACCAATGGGACCAGGTAGTTGACGACGACGCCGTAGTTCAACGCCATGATCTGTGAGATCTCCGCCACGGAGACCTCGTCCATGGACATGTCCGGGCCCTGGCCGGCGTTGAGCAGTGCCACGTCGATGGAGCCGTACGTGTCGACGGCGGCGGTCGCCACGTCGGCGGCCGATCGAGGATCGAGGGCATCGCCGGGAATGTCGAGGCACGCGCTGCCCGCGGCTCGCACCTCCTTTGCGGCGAGTAGGCGTGTCACCTCGGCACCGATGCCCGACGAGGCCCCGACGACCAGAATCGTCCGGCCGGTGATGCGCGCCATGGTGTCCCTTCGGCCAGAGGCTCATCCGTCACAGGACGTGCCCGCCGCCGCCACGGTACGTGGGGACTGTCTCCGCCACCTCGTCGCCCTCACTCAGGGCGCACTGTGTCGTCGGCGGTGCCGTGGCCGGGGCGCACCAGGACCGTACGAGTGCGCCCGCCGCCGTCAGCTCGAAGGTGCGGACACCAGCTCCAGGCGGCCGCCGGCCATGGCCACCACGGCGGACACGAACGCCTGGAGGCAGGCGTACTCGGCCTCCTCGTCGGGGTGTGAGAGGCGCTGCATCGTCAGCCCGTCGAAGCCGGCGAGGAAGAACCGCGCGATCGTTTCGGCAGGCTGGGCGAGGGACAGACCGGTGCGCTCGGCCGCCTCGGCCACCAGACGCGCCGTCACCTCGGTCACGCCCCGGTTGTGACTTTCCAGAGCCTCACTCAGGGCGGGGGAGCGGAGCGCGAACATGGACAGTTCCGTGAGGAGCTGGTGGCTGGCGGGCTGCTCGCGGACCGTCTGCCACAGGGCGGCGGCCAGCGTGGCGACCGTCTCCTCGAACCCGGCGCCGGCCGGGGCCGCCCCCTCGACCTGCGCGATCAGATCCTGGGTGAGCTGCTCCATGACGGCGCGGTACAGCCCTTCCTTCGTACCGAAGGTGTAGTGGACCGTGGCCTGGGCCACTCCCAGCTCGGCGGCGATGGCACGTGTACTTCCCGCAGCGACTCCCTCCCTGGTCATGTAGTCGATGGCCGCTTTGATCAGCTGAGGGCGGCGCTCGGCCGCGGGAACGTGAGCCATGGCTGCATGATACGTGACTTAGTCTCATGAACCAGTCGATCGATGAAGTCATTGGCAGCGGCGTCCGGCCGGCGCGGCCGCGCGGAGGCCATTACGTGGAGGGGCGGGCGTGGTGCTGGTCGCGCCAGGTCCGAGGCGAGATTCCGTACGCCTGTTTGAACACCTTGCTGAAATGGGTCGCGTCCACGAAGCCCCAACTCCGTCCTATGGCTGCGATGGTCCGCAGCCGGCCGTTCGGGCCGGCCAACACTCGTCTGCATTCGGCCAGGCGGCGTGCGCGGATCCAGGCCCCGAGGCTGATGCCCGACCGGGACAGCACCGCGTAGAGGTGACGTACGGAGATGCCGTGGGCGGCGGCTATCCGTGCCGCAGACAGATCGGGATCAGCGAGGTGCCTGCGGACGTACTGAGTGATCCGCAGGGTGAGCGTCGCTTCCAGTGGCTCCTTGGCCAGGTCGGCGCTGCCGTGCTGGGACGTCAGGACGGCCCGGAGGAGTTCGACGCTGGGTCCCACGACGGCGTCGGCGTGCACCCCCTGGTGCAATTCGTCGCTGACGGCCAGTTGGGAGAAGTAGGTGAAGGCGAGGCGCGCAACAGGGTTGTCGGGTCCCAGACGGACCGCGGTGATGTCGCGCAGCAACCGGTCGGGGAGCGCGAGCGCCGCGCGGGGGAAACGAATGAAGCGGTAGTCGACTTCCTCCTCGAAGACATGGGTGTAGGGAGCGACCGATTCGTAGACGGCGAATTCGCCCGCTCTCAGCAGACACTCGCGACCGTTCTGCACCACCATGCTGCTGCCCGTCATCTGCACGCCGAGGGTGACGGCCGGCTCCTCGTCCTCCCGGGCGAGCCGCTCCGTCCGACGGAGGGTGACCGCGGTCGCCCACGCCGAACAGATCCTGATGGGCCCCACGGAGCCGAGCCCTATGCGAACGGAGATGTCCTCTGCCGCAGGACGGTGGTCGATGTCGACCGCCACCATGGATTTCCACACCGCGTTCCGGACTACTTCCTCCCGGTCCCGCGGCGGTATGAACGCCGTGTCCAGGACCGGGCTCATGAGGCAGGCCCTCGTCCGCGTCGGTGACAGAGCCGGACTGGCATGACCGCAACCTGTTCCCCCACAAGTCCCCCCTCCATATGGGCAGTTCCCGACATCAGCTTGGCAGGACTCTCCCGCTGTGCAACGGCTTCGACGGGGGACACGCAGGGCCTGCCCTCAGGGCGCGTATCGGGTCTTGATCAATGAGCAGGCTTTTCCCTCACGCTGATCTTCGATCCGGTAGATCGTCTTGCACGACAACGTGCGCAACTGGCCGACGGAGAATGGGAGTTCATCGAGCCGTACCTGCCGATCGGCCTCGCGCGGGGGCGTCCTCGGTGTGCTGCCCCTTCCGCCCTTCCGAGGGCCCCTTCTTGCTGGGCCTTCTCCTCCTCGGCGATCAGGCCCTCCAGCAGGGCCTCGAAGACGTCGGCGTCGCGCGCTACGACAAGATCCCGGAAAGCTACCTCGCGGGCCTTCATCTGCGTGCCTCGGTGGTGATCGAGGAGCGTAGCTTGTCGGGATCGCAGGTGTGGACTCTCAGCGGCAGCCGCATGCCCGGACGTCGGGATGTCGGTGGCTCACTGCCGCCCGGGGAGTGGGATGGTGCGCCACCGGCGCCGCGCCGGCCCGCGGGCTCAGGTGAGGGCGGCCGCCAGGCAGGCGAAGGCGGCGATGATGACGGCGACGCGGACGTAGTGCCAGCGGTCCCAGCGCTTCATCTGCTCCTTCCAGTCGGCCGGCCGGCTGCCGGCGGTCCACGTCTTGACCCGGTTGTTGATCGGGACGAGCACCAGGATCGACATGAGCACGCTGACGATCAGCAGCGCGGCGGCGGTCACGACGAGGCCGGTGCCATCGTCGTCCCATCCGGCGAGGGCCCAGGCCCCGACGAGGACGAGCGAGCCGATGTACCAGAACGGCATCACGGCGCCGCCCAGTCGGGCCCCGTGGACGCGGCCGCGCAGGCCGTTGTCGCCGGGGAGTGCGTTGAGGATCGGGTTGCTGAAGAAGGGGACGGAGAACTCCACCCCCACCAGCACGCCGACGATCACGATGGTGGCGACCTCGAGTGCGTTGAGCATGATGACCCCTTTTGATATCTAGCATCGCTAGTGAATGAGGCAACGCTAGTACTGCTGCCGCTCGATTGTCTAGCGGTGCTAGGATCTGAATCATGTCGGTACAGGAACGCAAGCAGCGCGAACGGGCGGAGCGCGAGCGCCTCATCGTGGCCACGGCCCGCGAACTCGCCGAGCAGCAGGGCTGGGACGCGGTCACCACCCGGCGGCTCGCCGAACGCATCGAATACAGCCAGCCCGTCCTCTACAGCCACTTCCGCGGCAAGCGCGAGATCATCGGCGCCGTCGCTCTGCAGGGCGCTTCCGAGATGGCCGTGGCGATGCGGGCCGCGACCGCCGCCGCCGACGGCCCCCGCGCCCGGGTCACCGCGCTGGCCCGCGCCTACCTCGCCTTCGCCGAACGCCACCCGGCGGTCTACGACGCCCTGTTCCAGCTCGACGGCGGCCTGGCATACGCGCAGGAGGACACCCCCGAACCGTTGAAGGACGCCTTCGCCGCGCTGCTGGAGTGCCTCAGCGAGGTCGCCGGGGACGGCGTGCGCCCGGAGCTGTTCACCGAGACGTTCTGGGCGTCCCTGCACGGACTGGCCACCCTGACCCGAGCCGGACGGCTACCGCCGGAGGACACCGAGCGCAGGACGGAACTGCTGGTGGACCGGCTCGCCATGCTCTGACACACCGTCCCGGACGGCACACGGCCGGCGTCCCCACACGGCGAGCCGCAGATCGCGAAAAGTGGTGGGCCTGGCCTGGTCAGCCGTCGGTGTCGTGCACGAGGCCGCCAGATAGCGGGACGCGGTCAGCCGCGTCATCGCACGTGATAAACCCGGCGACGTCGGCGATCATCCCCGGGATACTGGTCGCCCATGGATGAGGTCAAAGTCGTTGTCGCCCATTCCGAGCGCGCGACTCTGCGCGTCGGTGACGTGTTCCTGAAGGTGGACGCCGATCAGGCGCGCATCGATGTCGAGGTCGAGGCGATGGCCCTGGCGCCGGTCCCGACCCCGGAGGTCCTGTGGCACAAGCCGCACGTGCTCGCGATCGCCGCACTCCCGGGGGCGACGATCGGGCGCCTCGGCGGGCCGTCGACCGGGTCACCGGCGGCGTGGGCCGCGGCGGGCGCCGCCATCCGGAAGCTGCACGACGCGCCGCTGCCGCCCCGGCCCGGCGGGGCCGGCCGGAACATCGTCGCGCTGGCGGCGGAACTCGACGACGAGTGCGAGTTGCTCGTGAGGAACGGCCTCCTGCCCGCCGACCTGGTCACCCGCAACCGCCAGGTCGCCGAGGCCGCGCTCCGACCGTGGACTCCAGTGTTCACGCACGGCGACCTGCAGATCGCGCACGTCTTCGTCGACGGCGATGAGGTCACGGGCATCATCGACTGGTCCGAGGCGGGCCAGGGTGATGCCCTGTACGACCTCGCCACCTTCACGCTCGGACACGAGGAGCATCTCGGTGACCTCGTCGCCGGCTATGGCACCGACGCCGACCTCGACGTGATCCGCGCGTGGTGGTCGTTGCGAAGCCTGCTGGTGGTTCGCTGGCTGAGCGAGCACGGCTTCGACCCGTTCGCGCCGGGCTGTGAGGTCGACGTGCTGAGATCCCGGATGTGAGGCTGCGCGGGCCCGACTGCCACGTATGCGTTCTGACGCATTGAGCAGGCCATCGACGATCAGGTGGTGCTTGCTGCCGGCCTTGCCCCGGTCCGCCGGGGACGGACCGGTGGCTGGCCCGCCCTTCATCGCGCGGATGTGGCTGGAGTCGACCGCTGCGCGGGAGAAGGCCAGCATCTGCGGCCCGCAACTCGTCGTCGATCTCCCACGGCCTGGCAGCGGTCTTCCCCGTCTCGACTGGCTCGCACCCCCTTCGGCCAGCATCAACGAGGACTGGCACCCCGTCATTTCCGCAGGTCCAGAAGCCTTTTTTGTCATGCACGGATGACAAATTCCGGCGCCCACGATGCTCCTAACGTAAAGGTCCATCGGCGAGGCCAGAGAAAGCGGAGTTGCCTGCGCGCCGAAGCCGCATTCTCGCTGTGGAGCCGGCCGGTGCGGTTCCCTCCGTTCATCGCACGTCAACGGAGGGAACCGTATGCGAGTCCCGCGCCGGCCCAGCAGCAGACGGTGACCGGTGAGGTCGGCACGCTCGCGGTGGTCAACCTGGGGCTGAGTAACCAGCAGGCGAAGTACTGGCAGTGCTACCTGCGCGATGAGGGTTACAGGCCCGGCACGATCGACGGGCACCTGGGTACCAACAGCTGGAAGGCGGCACAGAGGCTTTTCAAGGACCGCGGCCACTACAACGATTCCATCGACGGAATCGTCGGACCCAACACGATCAAGGCGCTCCAGCGCATGCTGAACTCCCTCTGGGACCTTGACGTCGACGGGATCGCCGGACCGGAGACGAAGGCCCGGTTCGCGCAGTACGCCGACTTCCTCTGGTGGCACTGCGAGTGAGCTGACCCGAGAACCTGACATGCGCCGCGGCCCGTCCCCTTCCTGCCGAGGGGACGGGCCGCGCGTGTTTCGTCAGACACCCGGAGCCGCTCGGGCATCCGGATGCCTGGCAGAGCCATGCCCGTCGCGCAGGAAGGGGTGGTGACGTAGAACGTCATGACGTAGCCGGAATCCGCGTTGTTCCGTGCCCCGCTTGCTCGCTCCAGCACCGGGATGTCCGTGCGGTGGCCCGTGACCGGCCACCAGCCTTCGCGCCCCGACAAGGCGCCGGCAAGCGGTCGGCGTACGCCGACACCACCTGCCCATCCGGCCGACCGAGGTCTGTCCGCGGAGGGATCAAGTGCTTGACATCGTCAAAGAGTTGAGCCGATGGCTCGAGGAGGGCCGGGAGTTCGCCGTGGCCACTGTCGTCGGAGTCAGCGGCAGCGCACCACGGAGACTCGGGGCTTCGCCGTCGACCGTGGCGGCACCGATGTGTCACAGGTCCCGGCGCATGTAGACCCGCGGCCACCGGTCCAGGCCGTGTGCCGCCTCGCGCCGACGGATCTCCCGCAGAGCAGGGGTGTGCCTGCTGTCGTCCAGGATCCGGAATCCCAGGCGCGCGTAGTAGGGGGCGTTCCACGGGACCTCGGTGAACGTGGTGAGGGTCAGTGCGGGCACTTTCTGGCTCGTGGCCCGGGCCGCCAGATGGTCCAGCAGCAACCGGCCGATGCCACGGCGCGCGCTGTCCGGGTGCACCGATACCTGCTCGACGTGGAGGTTCCAGTCGACGCGGTCGGCGATCAGATAGGCGACCGGGATGTCGGTGTCGTTGGCCGCGACCCACGCCAGCCCGGCGTGGTGGTAGCGGGTGAGCTCGCCGAGCGTGAGTGGCTCGTCGTCGGCAATCTCCGGCATGCCGATCTCTCGGAAGCACTGGCCGGCGGCCCTCTCGATGTCCTGGAGGGCGGTCAGTTCGTCCAGGTGCACGGCTCGGATCTGCATGGATGCATTGTCCAAGGCCGGCCGAATACCGCCACCGAATTAAGGGGCCGGTGACGGCGGTTCACCGGCGTTGGAGTCGGTGCCCGGGCGTCGCCCTATCCAGGCACTTCGGGCGTCAGCCGGGTCGAGGCTCGCTGCCCGAACCCCGACCAGTGGCCGACCTGGCGAGGCTGACCGAACTTCGACGCCCGACCCGCTGCGGCCGGGCCGACGGTCCGCTCACCCGCGGGTCAGGCCCAGTTCGCCCGCACGCATGCCGCATGCCGGCCGGCCCGCGTGGCCAGCCCATCCGGCGTGCCCGCATTCCGATCCCGCCGGTGCGTTGATTCTGGCGAGAGAACCAGTGATCTGTGACGTTCTGTGAGAGTCCGTCTTCGGACCGCGGGCCCGGGCGGCCGTAGCAGTGCCTGTGTCAGAACCGCTGATCAGTGACGCTGCCGTGAGAGAAGGGCGGCATCTCGTCGGTCGCCCGGACAGGAACGCTGCCCGGACCTACGCAGGGATCTCGACGGCGGCTGACGCCACCTGGGGCTGATGGGTTCGCCGCTAGAGCCGGGCGTGGGCACGTGGCCTGCGCCCCGGGCGCGGTACACGGCCGCGGCGGGCAACCGCTCCAACAGTTGCTCGTACACCTCGATATGAGCTCTGCCGACGGAAGGGTCCGGCCGGCCAGGAGGTCACGGCGCCGAGAACAGGCTGGGCCCCGGAGGCGAGGGGCCGTCGGCGCGGACGCCGCTCGCGACCCGCAGGAACTCCAGCTTCTCCGCGTCGGCGGAACCCGCGGCCACCGTGTAGACGACGAGGCGGACGTCGCAGCCCGGGACGGTGAGTACGTCGCAGTCGCACATCACCTCGCCGACCTGGGGGTGTACGACGGTTTTGCGGGCCGAGACGTGCGGACCGACCGCGCCTTCGTCCCACAGCCGGGTGAACTCGGCATTGGTGGAGCGCAGTTCCTCGACAAGGCTGATCAGTCCACGGTCGTGGGGATAGGAGACGAGAGCTGTGCGCAGATCGGCGACGAGGGCGGGGTTCAGGGCGTCGCCCTCCGGGAGCACGGGCCAGGCCGCGAGCCCTCCGGGTCCTGTGGCGAAGACCGCCCGCACCAGGTTGCGTTCGGTGGGTGTCCGCGCGCTGGGGTCGCCCAGCAGCGCCGCCCATGCGGGAGTCCAGGACAGCAACGTCCAGTCCGCGCTGAAGACGCCCACGGGGAACTCGCCGAGGCGGGCCAGCATCCGCTGGACCCCCGCTGGGACGTGCGTGGAGATCGTCCCCTCCTGCGGCGGGAGGAGGCCGGCCAGCCGATAGGCGTGATCGCGCTCCAAGGGCTGGAGCTGAAGTGCCCTGGCCAGGCTCGCGATGACCTGTGCCGAAGGGCTCGTGGCGCGTCCCTGTTCCAGCCGTACCACGTAGTCGACCGACAGGCCCGCGAGGTCGGCCAGTTCCTCGCGTCGCAGCCCCGCCGCACGGCGTCCGGGTCGTGCGGGCCGGCCGACATCGAGGGGAGAGAGCCGGTCGCGCCAGCGGCGCAGTGCCGTTCCAAGGGTCTCGTCCACTCGGCCATTGTGTCCGTCGGGCAGCCGATGTGCCTGGTACTGGCTGTCCTACCGTCGTGGAGGGCACTGGTTGTCCTCACGCCACGGGCCGAGGGTGAACGCATGACGACAACATTCATCACCGGAGCCAACAAGTCCCTCGGGTACGAGACCGCCCGCCGATTGATCGAGGCCGGCCACACCGTCCTCGTCGGCGCTCGCGATCCAGAGCGCGGCCAGGCGGCCGCCGACGCCCTCGGTGCCCGTTTCGTCCAGATCGACGTGACGGACGACGCGTCGGTGGCCGCGGCCGTCGCCGATGTCGGCGCTCACGAGGGAGGCATCGACGTCCTCATCAACAACGCGGGGGTCAACCAACCTCACGTCTCCGCCGACCAGATCACGGCCGCTCACGCCAGCGCGGTGTACGACGTCAACGTCATCGGGCTCGTCCGGGTGACGCAGGCATTCCTGCCCCTGCTGCGCAAGGCCGCGAGCCCGGTGATCGTCAACGTGTCGAGCGGCATGGGGTCGTTCGCGGCGACCCACGACGCCGAGCGCGTCGAGTCGAAGCCCGTCGCGCCGCTGTACACATCGTCGAAGGCCGCCGTGACCATGCTGACCACGCAGTACGCGAAGGCCTGGCCGGACGTGAAGGTGAACGCGGTCGACCCGGGCTACACCGCGACCGACTTCAACGGACACAGCGGACCGCAGACGGTGACCGAGGGAACCGACACGATCGTCGAACTCGCCACCATCGGGCCGGACGGACCGACCGGGGCCTTCCGTGACCGTCACGGCACGGTGGCCTGGTGAGCACCGGCCGGTTCGGCCTCCGCCCCAGCCGGAGCGTCAGCGCGTAAGGGCGGCGAACTCGTGCCGGGAGTTCGGCCATGGCCGCCGTTTCCGGCGTCAGCGGCAGCGCGCCACGCGGGCTCGGGGCGGGACGACGGCAGGCGGGCGCCGACAAGGCACGTGGCGATGCTGACGTGTTATCGCTGGCGGCAGCCGCCACGTCGGTATAGCGTTGGGATCCAGCAGTCGTGGTTCCGAAGTTCCGTTCGCCCGTGATCGCCATCACGGGCGTTCTTGCTGTTCAGCTTCTCTCCGGACCAGGGCGATCACCTCCCGGGTGCGCAGGTCGCGGGCCCGGTTTTTTCTCGAAGGAGACGGTCATGGCCACGGGCACTGTGAAGTGGTTCAACAGCGAAAAGGGCTTCGGTTTCATCGAGCAGGACGGCGGCGGCCCCGACGTGTTCGCCCACTACTCGAACATCGCCGCCCAGGGTTTCCGCGAGCTTCAGGAGGGCCAGAAGGTGACGTTCGACGTCACCCAGGGCCAGAAGGGCCCGCAGGCGGAGAACATCCGCCCCTCCTGATCCCGCAGCCTCGATAAGGCCGGCTTCCCTACGGGAGCCGGCCTTTTCGGTGAAGCTCGCCAGGGTGACGCACTGGGGCGGTGGGACCGACATGCGGGCCCGTCACCTGTGCCGCGCCGTGCCCAACTCGTCGGTGTACCGATTGAGGGCGTCTTCGGCCGTGGGGGCGGGGCCGAACAGCTGTTCCTGGCGGCGGGGGTCGGCGACGTAGCGGCCGGTGTCGAACCAGCCGAACATCGCGGCCATGTCCTTGACCAGGGGCATGAAACGGCCGAGGACGGCTCCTGCGGCGCGGACGGCGACGGAGGGGACGGCCCACACCTTGATCTTCTTTCCGGCCCGGTCACCCATCAGGGTGGCCATCTCGCGCATGCTGACCGGACGGTCCCAGCCGATGTCGATGCGCTCACCGTCGGCGGCGTCGGCGTCGACGGCGGCCGCCAGGTAGGCCGCGAGGTCTGAGGTGTGGACGAAGGTCAGCGGGACGGTGGCCTTGGCCATCCAGATCAGGCGGCCCTTGTCGAGCGGGTTGCCCGCCATGGTCGCGATCTGGTCGAGGAAGGCACCGGGGCGCAGTGCGACGAACGGGACGCCGAGTTGTTCGAGCTTGTCCTCGGCGACCTTCTTGTGCCAGAAGTGCGGGACGTGGGGTGTCTGGTCGCTGGTGAGGATGCTGGTCAGGACGAACCGTCGGATGCCGGTGCGGTGGGCGGCCTCGGCGAGGTTGGCGTTGCCGAGGGTGTCTATGTCGTGTGCGTTCTTGCCGCCGCGGGTGTAGCCGGCTGCGGTGGTGATGACGGCGTCGGCGCCGGTCATGGCGGCGACGAGCGAGTCGAGGTCGAGCATGTCGCCACGGGCGATCTCGACGCCCCGCTTTTCGAGCTTGCCGGCGTCGGTGGTCGGCCGGACCAGGGCGCGGACGTGCTTGCCGCGCTTCAGCAGTTCGTCGACGACTTTGCCGCCGAGGGAGCCGGTTGCGCCGACGACGAGGACGGGGAGGGTGGTGGGCATGGGGGGGGTCTCACTTTCCATCAGGTCAGGAGTGGGGGGATTAGGTGGGCGGGGCAGTGGTGGCCGCGGACGTGGCTGCTGTCGACCCGACGCGCTCAGGGGCGGGCCTTGGGTGGGCGGATCCGCGGCGCGGGTCACCGCCGGCCTGCAGGAGCTTGCGGGGGTCGAGGCGCCCTGAACGCGGTGATGCGGCCATCCTCGATGTGCGGCAGGCCCGCGACATGAAAGGACTCGCTGGCCCCGCGAGGGTGATGCCCTGCCCCCCCGAATGAGTTCCGTCCTGCTTCGACCGGGACAGCTCGCGCTCACCCCTGAGCCGAGGCCCCGCTCACCCCGTTCTCCGTGACGCAGACGTACGGGGGTGAGCGGGCGGGTTCCGCCACATTCGCGGGCTTATTCGTCGGCTTGGCTCACCGGGCTTCTTCCAACAGCCGGGGAGCCTGGCTTCGTGCAGCACGGGCCTTCGTGAGCCGACTGCGTTCCAGCACTGTCCACTTCGCAGGAACGCCGGAAACGATTCGCACTCCGAGCCGGAACCGGGGTGCAAGCCGAGCGGAGTTACTCGGACTCTTCCCGCGGCAGGGCGCGGCTGTTGATCGCGTCTGCCATGGCATGGGCGATACGGACGAAGGACTCCGCCTCCTGTGCCGACAGGTTCCGCGCGGAGGTCTCCTCCAGGGCCCGCCACATGGCTGCCAGGGGTTCGCGCAGGGCACGGCCCTTGTCGGTGAGGTGGACGACCATGACGCGCCGGTCGTGTACGGCCGACTCGCGCACGAGCAGGCCCGCGTCCTGCATACGGCGGAGGGACTTGGAGACGGTGGAGTGGTCCAGGCCGACACTGTCGAGCAACTCGGACTGGGTCTGGCCTTCCCGGTCGAGGAGGTGCATCAGCAGCAGCTCCTGTCCGGGATGCAGGTCCATCTCGCGGAGCATGGCGGCAGCGCGGGCGCGGTGGGCGCGGGCGAGCTGGAAGATCGCGTAGCTCATCGGCCCCTCGCTGGCCGTAGTGGGGGTGCGGGGTGTGGGCGCGGGCATGGTGGGGGTTCCTCAGACGGTATGGGTGGGGTAGTCGGTGTATCCGGCCACTCCGCCGCCGTAGAAGGTCGCCGGGTCGGGGGTGTTCAGCGGCGCCTCAGAGCGTAGCCGCTCGACCAGGTCCGGGTTGGCGAGCGCGAGCGCGCCGACGGAGACGAGGTCGGCCGTGCCCTGGTCGATGTCCTTGGCGCGGGTGGGCAGGTCGGTGCCGGCCCGGTTGAGGATGAGCGTGGTCGGCCACAGCGCGCGCAGGGTGCCCAGCAGCTCGTCGTCGCCCAGGTGCATCACGTGGAGGTAGGCGAGACCGAGCGGGCCGAGGGCACGCAGGAGCGCCGGATACAGCTCGGCGGTGTCGGACTCGGCGATGTCGTTGTAGGGGTTGCCGGGGGAGATGCGCAGGCCTGTGCGGTCGGCGCCGATCTCCTCGGCCACGGCAGCGGCGACCTCGACGGCGAAGCGGATGCGGTTGTCGATCGAGCCGCCGTAGAGGTCGGTGCGCTGGTTGGTGCTGTCGGACAGGAACTGGTGCACAAGGTAGCCGTTGGCGCCGTGGATCTCCACGCCGTCGGCGCCTGCCGCGACGGCGGCCGCTGCGGCGCGGCGGAAGTCGTCGACGGTCGCCGCGACCTCCTGCGTCGACAGGGCGCGGGGTATCGGCATCTCCTGGGGCCCGGACGCGGTGAACATCACGCCCTGCGGCTGGATCGCCGAAGGGGCGACCGGCGGGCGCCCGTGGGGGGTGTTGTCGGGGTGGGCGATGCGCCCGGTGTGCATCAGCTGGACGACGATCCGGCCGTCGGCCGCGTGCACGGCGTCGGTGACCTTGCGCCACCCGGCGATCTGCTCGTCATTGTGGATACCGGGGGTGAGGAGGTAGCCCTGGCCGTCGGCGTTGGGCTGGGTGCCCTCGGTGATGATGAGCGCGTGCGAGGCCCGCTGGGCGTAGTACTCGGCGTTCAGCTCGGTCGGGACGCCCTCAGGTGTGGAGCGGTCACGGGTCATGGGGGCCATGACCAGGCGGTGCGGGAGGGAGATGTCACCGACGGTGGTCGGCGTCCACAGGGAGTTCAACATGATGGGTCCTTCGGTACGGCGATGGGCAGGGGGATGGTCAGGTGATGAGCGAAAATAGGGGGGAAGCCGGGCGGGATCAGCCGAGGGTGAGGACGAGCTTGCCCCGGACATGACCGGCGTCGCTGACCTGCTGGGCCTTGGCGGCCTGGTCGAGCGGGTAGGCGGTGACGGTGGTGACGATCTTGCCGGTCGCGGCGTCCTGGGCCAGCGCGGCCAGACGGGCGACCGAGCGTTCCTGGCCGCCGCTGGCGAAGGTGACGCCGAGCTGGTGCGCGCGGAAGTCGGCGATGGTGACGATGCGCTCGGTGCCGCCCCGCAGGGTGATGGAGTCCTCCAGGGCTCCCTTCCCGGCCACGTCGAACACCGCGTTCACGCCGTCGGGGGCCAGCTCCCGGACCCGCTCGACCAGACCCTCGCCGTACACGGTCGCGGTGGCGCCGAGCGAGGTGAGGTAGTCCTGGTTGGCGGGGCCGGCGGTGGCGATGACCCGCGCTCCGCGGGCCGTGGCGAGCTGGACCGCCAGGGTGCCGACCGCTCCGGCCGCGCCGTGCATCAGCACGGTCTCCCCGGCGGCGACGCCGAGCAGATCCAGGACCCGCTCGGCCGTCTCGCTCGCCACCGGCAGCGCGACCGCGTGCTGCCAGTCGAGGCCGGCGGGCTTCGGTGCCACGGTGGTGGCCAGCGCGTACTCGGCGTACGAGCCGGTGTCCGACCAGCCCAGCACCTCGTCACCGACCTGTATGTCCCGCACGCCTTCACCCACGGCGTCCACCACGCCGGCGAGCTCGTGACCGGGCACGGAGGGGAGCGGCGTGGGGAACGCGGCCTCCATCGCCCCGGAACGGATCTTGCCGTCCAGCGCGTTCAACCCGGCCGCCTCGACACGGACGCGGACCTGCCCGGGACCGGGCCGCGGGACCTCGATGTCCGCCTCGTGGAGTACTTCCGTGCCGCCGAAACGGTCGAATTGGATGGCCTTCATGACTGCTCCTCTCGTGTCGCCACCCAGTTAGGTGGCTGGACACATATTTAACGTAGCAGCAATTACGTGGCTAGCCAACTATTTGCTTCTGCCCCGCCGCGCAGGCTTCTGACAGCGGGATGACCTGGTCGGCCACCCGCTCAGGGCTCGGGTCGGGTCGCGGTTGGTCCGCCCGCGTCCTCGCACAGACTCATCGCGAGAGGACCGGTCTCGGTCTCAGCGCCACCACCAGCCGGGCGCGCGGCACCTCACCCCTGCCCGTCACCCCGCGCCGGGCGGACCGCGTGCCGTGCTGTCGGGTTCGCGATGAGGTGGCTCGGGGCGATGGCGCGGTTGATCGCCGTCTCTACGGCGGCGATCCGGTCGCCGAGCAGGCCGAGCGCGGCGACTGCCCGGGCGATCTGGTCGCCTTCCGGGTCTCCGAGCGCCTGCGTGCGCACGTACGCCGCTTTCAACTCGGCCCAGCGCGCCCGCTGTTCGGCGGTGAGAGTGCCGCGCAGCTCCGCCAGTTTCAGCAGGTTGGCCTCGGTGCCGGTGCCGGTGCCGGTGCCGGTGCCGGTGGTGAGGGTCTGGGCCTCGGCGGTGTAGTGGTCGTCGATCAGCGCGGCCAGCTCGGCGTCGTTCATGACCGGCTGGATGCGCTGGGCGATCTTGTTCATGGTGCGGTAGGAGCCCTGGAGCTGGAACGGCGGCTCGGTGCGGGTGGCGTCGGACCGGGCGGCGGAGGCGATGTAGGCGGCGTTCACCGCCAGGACTGTCTCCCGGGCCGTCAGCAGGTGGCGCAGCACGGCGAGGATGCGCTCCACCTCGGCGGTCGCGTACGGATGGGTGAGCCGGTCGGCGCGGGCCGTGGAGTCGCCCTGGGCCAGGCCGATCAGCAGCTCCAGGTCGGCGCGCTCGCGGCCGGCGAGTGCAGCCAGAACCGGGTTCGCTGTCAGCGCGTTCTCGATGAAACTGAGCCCGAAGACGTGCTCCTTGCCGGTCAGGACGTCGCCGAGGTTCCACACGTCGGCGCGGTTGGCGAGCATGTCGGGGACGCGGAAGCGGCTGCCGGACTCGGTGTAGGGGTTGCCGGTCATGCAGACCGCGAAGCGCTTGCCGCGCAGGTCGTAGGTGCGCGGCTCGCCGTTCCACACGCCCTCGACGCGGCGGGTGGCGTCACACAGCGGGATGAACCTCTGTAGCAGCTCGGGCGAGGTGTGCTGGATGTCGTCCAGATGGAGGAGGGTGTTGTTGCCCGCCTCCAGCGCGAAGTTGATCTTCTCGATCTCCTGGCGGGCGGTGGCGTTCGGGGCCTCGGCCGGGTCGAGTGAGGTGACGGAGTGGCCCAGAGCCGGGCCGCTGATTTTCACCAGGAGCTGGCCGAGGCGGTCGGCGACGTACTCCACGAGGGTCGTCTTGCCGTAGCCGGGCGGGGAGATGAGCAGGAGCAGGCCGCCGGTGTCGGTGCGCTTCGACTCACCGGTCGTGCCGAGCTGCTTGGCCAGACTGTCGCCGACAAGCGGCAGGTACACCTCGTCGATGAGTCTGCTGCGCACGAACGCCGACATCACCCGCGGCCGGTACTCGTCCAGGCGCAGCCGCGTGCGCTCGGCGGCCACCAGCGCCGAACGGTGCCGCTGATAGGCGCGGTGGGCGGGGACCTCGTGGGCGCGGAACCGCCTTGTGCGGGCCAGGAGTTCATCGACGCGGACCGTCAGCGTGCGACCGTCGATGCGCGGGTGGCTACCGAGCAGGCCCTCGACGGTCTCGGTCAGCGGCGCGTCGGACTCGTGGCGCACCAGGTCGGGGCACAGCTCGGCGGCCACCGCCTCGGCCAGGTCGCCGGGGGTGACATCCGTGCCGGTCGCGGTGGTGTACGACGTCAGCCACACGTCGACCAGTTGCTTGCGGGCGTCCAGGTCGCCGAGTGCGGCGACATCGTCGTCGTAGGACGAAGTGCCCACCGTGCGGCGGAACTTGTCGAGCAGGGTCCGGGTGCCGCCGCTGATGACGAAGCCCTCGGGGCCGCTGGTCAGCTCCTCGAAGAGGTAGGCGGCCGAGGCGTCCGAGGTGACTGTGCCGATGGCCTGCGCCAGCTCGGCCCGCAGGTCGGTGATTGCGGGCGCCAGTCCGAAGGTGTCCCGGGCCCGGGCCATGGACACCGCGCGCCGGGTCCAGCTCTCGCGTGCCTCGGGTGTCGTCGCGTGAGCCCAGAACATCTGGGCGGCGGCGCGGGCGGCCGGTTCGTGGCGGAGCGGGCCGGCGCCCTCGTACAGGCGCAGGAGCGCGGCGAGGACCAGGGCCGCGTCGTGGTCGTGGACCCCGCGCTCGTATCCCTCGTCGTACGCCGTCTCCGCCGCCCGCGTGACCAGGCCGGGCAGGTCGTCGGCCGCCGCGAGGACCGCCGGACCGTGCTCGTCGAGCAGCCGGACGGCGAGGTGTTCGGCGCGGTAGACCTCCGGTGACTCCGAGGGCAGGGGACGGTCCCAGTACGCGCGGGTGGCCGCGAACCCGGGATCCGTGATCGGCGCGCGGTAGTCGGTGCCGGTGAGCGCGAACGCGAGGGTGTCGCCGTGGGGGACCAGCGTGAGGTCCAGGGGCTGGGCGTTGACGGCGAAACGGTGGGAGCCCAGCCGCAGGGTGCGGCCGCCGTCCGTGTACAGGTCGGTGCGGTCGCGCAGGGCGCGCAGCGCCTCCTGCCGCGCGGACTTCAGGCGGCCGTCCAGTTCCTCCGCCCTGACCTGGTCGCCGAGTTCACGCAGTTCGCCGGCGGCGCGGCGTACCTTGGCGGGCATCGGGTCGGAGGTGAAGTACGTGGCGACGGCGTCCGCGTCGGGGAGCGTGGAGGCGCGGCGGGTGACCGTCCGCAGGACGCGGGCGGCGGAGTCCGCCAGGCGCTCGGCACGACGGGCCCGGGCGTCGGCGAGGGTCTGCTTGCGGGCGGAGAACGCCTCGTGGACCTCGTCGCGCTTGTCCGAGAGCTCGCCGAGGAAGTCGTCGTACTCGGCGAACCGGGACTCCAGGTTC
Source organism: Streptomyces lincolnensis (assembly GCF_001685355.1). Taxonomy (GTDB): domain Bacteria; phylum Actinomycetota; class Actinomycetes; order Streptomycetales; family Streptomycetaceae; genus Streptomyces; species Streptomyces lincolnensis. The sequence goes on from NZ_CP016438.1 coordinate 9,018,364, forward strand.
TCCAACTGCACCAGCAGGTGGGTGAGTTGCTCCTCGCATGCCTCGGGACTGTGGGCGGCCGCGAGTGCGCCGGTGACGGCCTGGCCGAGGAGGGCGAACTCGGCGGCGAACTCCGCGCGCCCCTCGCGGTCGAGGAGGGTGCGGCGGCGGGCGTCGAGGGTGGCGCGGGCGCGGTTGACGCCGCCGAGCACCTCGGCGGTCCGCTCCAGGACGGAGGTACGGACGGTCGCGTCGCCGATGTCCAGTCCGGCCACCACCTCGGTCACCGTGCGCAGTTGGTCCGCGAGCCCGTCCAGACGGGCGGCGACGGGCCCGGCCTCGGCGACGGTGGCGATCGCCTCGGCGTCCGCGACCAGCCGCTCGATGTCGGCCCGCTGCTCGGCGAAGGCGTCCTCGCCGGCGAGGTGGGCGACGGCCCTGTGACCGAAGGCGGCGAGGTCGGCTCCGGCGTCGGCGGCGAGCTCGTCGATGCGGGCGGTGTCCGCGTACCGCAGGTCCTTGAGGGTGAGCAGATGGCCCTGGGCGTGCCGGAGTTCGGTCAGACCGGTCACCCAGGCGGCGGCACTGCGCGGGGCCTCGCCACGCAGGCGTCGAACGACCGCGGCGACCCGGGCCGCTGCCTCCGTGAGTGCGTCGGCGGCTCGGCGGGTGAGGGCCTGGACGGTCTCGAACTCGGCGAGCACCTGCTCGGCGGTGGCTCTGAGATGCTCCAACGGCTCACGCAGATCGCCGAGTTCGGGCTCGCCCAGCCAGTGGTGGGAGTCGGCGGCCCGGACACACGCGGCGGCCAGCGCCTCGTACACCTCGATCGTCGGGGTCGTCTCGGCCACGGCGCGCGTGATGGACAGGCAGTCGGCGATGCCGCGGACGAGGTCGGCGTTGCCGACGCGGGCGAGCGGGCCGGTGCCGACGCTCCGGGCGGCGGCGTGGGTGTCGGAGACGTACGGGGAGTGCCACAGCTGCACGGGGTGCACGCGCTGCGGTTCGTCACTGTCGGCGCGCAGCGCGATCAGCGTGCCGTCGTCGAACAGGGCCCAGCCGTGGCAGGAGAGCGGGGCCGCGACCTCCCTGCGGATCATGTTGTAGGAGAGCAGCAGGCTGCGTCCCGCCACGCGCGTGTGGAAGGCGAAGAGGACGTCCTCGCCGTTCGGCGAGCGCACCTCGTGCTCGAACTCCAGGCCCTCGGTGTCGAGGTCGTACGTCTTGTGCGCGCCGGTGGCCAGGCAGTAGCCGCCGGGGAAGACGATGCCCTGGTCCTCGGGCAGGCGACGGCAGGCCCGGCCGATGCCGTCTAGGCGGACGACCGTCCTGGTGAGGGTGTTGAAGACCAGGTAGCGGTGGACAACCTCCTTGTAGGGGAGGATGTCCAGCAGGATCAGGGCACCCACGCGCGCGTACGCGATGTCGGCATCGGCGAGGGACTGCAAGGGCTCGTCGACCGGCTCCGAGTAGATGCCCTCGCCCGTCTCGGCGGTGTCCTCGACCTTGACGGTCAGCGTCCCTCCGGACGTCCCGACGAAGACCTCACCGTCGACCGAGACGTGCGGGTGACGGCCCAGGACGTGGTCCTCGCGAGTCGTGTGCGTCCAGGTGAAGTCGTGGGAGGGCGGGAAGACATGGTCGCGCTCGCCGCGCGCGTCCAGGAAGGCGGCCTGTCCGTCGTCGGTCACCGCCCAGCGTAGAACGCGGATGTCCCCGGCCTTCTCGCCGGTCTGGAAGACCGCGAGCAACCTGCCGTCGACACGGCGGAGTTGCAGCAGATGGGCCTGGCGGTAGTAGCGGTAGAGGGCGGCGAACTCCCGTAGGAAGGCGGGGTCGTCGAGCAGGCCGGGCACGGCGTCGTCGGGCAGCCGGTTCAGATCGCGGTCGTACAGCGCGAAGACGTCGGCGACGGTCGTCTCCGGTTTCAGGCCGAGGAACACGTTGTGGCCGAAGAACAGCGTGTCACCGACCGGGACGAGGTCGCGGGGCACGCAGGTGTGCTCGGTGCGCAGCCGCTCGGTGCCCGTCAGCTCCAGCCTGGTGGAGCCGAACTCCTCGATTCGGCGGGCGTTGACCGTCTCGGCGCGGCGGGCGAGCTCGGCGGCCTGCGCGCTGAGGCGGTCACGCAGGATCTCGTACGTGCCGGTGTCCAGGCCGGTGGTCCCGGTGGTCATGGATTGCCTCTCAGGAAGTCGGAGAACGCCTGGTCCGGAGCTGCCGTCCCCTCGTGCGGCAGCTCCGGACCCTGGGACGGTCAGCGCCCGGCGCTGCCGTTCAGGGCAGTGAGGGACGTATCGGCGAGCCCCAACTCACCAGCCCTGTCCAGTAGTTGCTGGAGCTTCCCGGCGTTCGTGCCGCCGGACCTCATCAGCTTCATCAGCAGGGCGGAGACGGTCAGGTTCTGCACGTCGGCCGTGGAGACCGAGCCGAGGACACGGCCGAGGTCGTCGGTGAAGCTCGCCGTGCCGTCCAGCCAGGGCTTCGCGAGCGCCTGTGCCGTCTCGGAGTGCTGCATGAAGCCGTCGACACCCTTGCCGAGCGCGATGGAGGACACCAGCCTGTCGAAGAAGACCGAGTCTCCGCCGACGATGTTGATGTCGGCGTTCTCCAGCCCGGTGGCCAACACCGTGGCCTGCGCCTCGGCAACCTGCCGCTGCACGTCCAGACCGGCGAGCCGCACCTCCTTCTCGGCCTCCAGACGCAGTCGGTACTCCTCGTGGCCGCGAGACGCCTCATCCAGCGCGGCCATGGCCGCCGCCTTCTCGGTCAGTCCGGCCGCCTCGGCCTTCAGCTTCTCGCCGATGCCTTCCGCCTCGGCGAGCGCCTTGGCCCGGGCCCCCTCGGCGTCGGCCCGCATCCGCGCCCCGGCCGCCTCGGCCTCGGCCCGGCCGGCCTTCTCGATGACCTCCGCCTCCTTGTCGCGGACCTGGACGGCGGCGAGCCCCTCGGCGGCGGACTCGGCCTGGATGCCTTCGGCGAGCCGCAACTTGGCCCGGGCATCGAGATCGGCGCTCTTCAACCTGGCGTCCGCGAGGGTGAGTTCCTCGGCCGCCCGATGCACGGCGGCCTGCTCGGCCGCCTCGGCGGCCTTGATGTCCTTGACCAGCCTCTCCTGCGCCTGGGCCTCGGCCGCGATGATCACGGTCTGCCGGCCGCGCTCCGCCTCCTCCACGGCACGCAGCCTCTTGATGGCCTCCTCCTGCTCGGCGACCGTACGGTCCACGGCCACCCGCTCGCGGATGACCTCGGCGATGTCCCGCTTCTCCGCCTCCACCTCCTTCGACGCGGCGATCCGGGTCAGCTCGGTTTCCCGCTCCCGCGCGATGACTTCGAGGAGGCGGTCCTTCTCGATGCGCTCGCTCTCGATGGCGATGACCCGCTCGCGGTTCTTGGCCGCGACGGCCACCTCGCGGGCCTGGTTCTCGCGCTGGATGCCGAGCTGCTCCTCGGTCCTCAGGAACGCGCCCTGCGAGCGCAGCCGCTCCTCCTCGACCACCCGCGCCGTCTCGGCCTCCTCGCGGGCCCGCACGGTGTCGATCTCCCGGCGCTGCTTGATCTCGGCATCCGCCTGGCGCCGCTCCAGTTCCAGAATGGCCTCGCGGGCGTCCACGTTCTGGCGGGTGATCTCCTTCTCCTCGGTGCGCCGGAACTCGTTGGTGCGCACATGCTCGATGGCCGTCAGCTCGGTGATCTTACGGATGCCCTGGGCGTCGAGGACGTTGGCGGGGTCGAGCTGGGTGAGCGGCGTCTGCTCCAGGTAGTCGATCGCCGCGTCCTCCAGGTGGTAGCCGTTGAGGTCGACGCCGATGACCTCGATGATCCGGTACCGCAGTTCCTCGCGCTTGGTGTACAGGTCGGTGAAGTCCAGCTGCTTGCCGACCGTCTTCAGGGCCTCGGAGAACTTCGCGTGGAACAGCTCCTGCAACGTGTTCCGGTCACTCGCCCGAGCGGTGCCGACGGCCTGGGCGACCTTGATGACGTCCTCGACGGTCTTGTTGACCTTGACGAAGAACGAGATCCGGATGTCGGCGCGGATGTTGTCCCGGCAGATCAGCCCTTCCTTGCCGACCCGGGTGATCTCGATGGTCTTCACCGAGATGTCCATCACCTCGGCCTTGTGCAGCACCGGAAGCACGACCTGCCCGGTGAAGGTCACATCCACCTTGCGCATCTTGGAGACGATGAGCGCCTTGCCCTGCTCCACCTTGCGGAACAACCGGGCTACGACGAACAACACGACGACGGTGACAAGCAGGACGGCGGCGACTGTCGCGCCGATGCCCATGGCGGTGGCATCCATACGGAATCCTTGAAGTCGGCGAAGAGATGACGCCTCGACGACGAGGCGAAGCGGCCCGCCGGCCGCGGGAACGTGCGTCAGGAGTGGCCGAGCCGGTGGAGGGGGCGGGCGACTCAGCCGCGAGCGCGGCGATTGTCGGGAGCGAGGCGATTACCGCGAGCGCGGCGACCAGCGGAGTCGAGGCGACTACCGGGGTCGAACGGAGTACCGCTCGCCAAGTCCCGCTGTCGCGACCGGTGTTCGCCCCGGAACAGCTTGGTGGCCGAAGCCGCGAGGCCGTGCGCCACGGCCCCGGCGATGAGCGCGGACAGCGCGAGCAAGGTGACGCGGGCCAGGGCGGCGCCGAGTCCCGTCAGACCGACCCGGTCCACCACGACGTTCCCGGACAGACTCACGAGCCAGCCGCTCACCGTGACGACGGAGGCGGCGACGGCAACCGGCACTCCTTTGAACACCCTGGCCAGCGCCGGGGCATCGGCATCGAAGTCGCGCACGCCGGCCCGGCCCAGCAGGACCAGCAACCAGAACCCGAGCACGACCACGAGAGCAGAGGTGAAGATGACGGTGGGGAACCGCCCGACAGCGCCGATGACGTCCAACGTTCCCCACCCCCCCCAAGACCTCACTGTGGCGTCCAGACACTCTCGGCCGTTGCCGGAGCCTGGCATCGGGTCACGCCCGGCATGTGCGCCAAGGCCATTGTGAAGGGGCGCTGTTCCTTGCCGCATTGCCGTGTTCCGGCAGTCTTGTCGTCTCTTTGATGCCGGACTGCGGTACTCGGGTGGCCCACCGAGTTGGGAGCGCGTCGTGTCGGGCGCTCCCAGCGGATCATCTTCACGAACCTGTGCCGCCTGGATACGGTGGCGGCATGGCGACGAACCTGTGGCATCCTCGGCCTGGGTTCGAGTGGAATTGGTGGGCGGTCGACGCTCAGGGCTTCCTCGTGCAGTTCAGCGGCGGGCCCGCTCCCGTGCAGCTGCTGGCGCATGTGGATCGTGTCGACGCCGCGGCTGCGTGGGCGGAGGAGAACCTCCCTGCGTGGTTCGACGACGGTCCCCTACCGCTCCACGTCTTCAGTTGTAACGGCGAGTTGCCGACCTACACCCGGCACGATGTCCCGGACTCCCCGTTGCGGCTGTCCGACGCGCCGGCAGTCATCGCAGACGTCGCGGCCTTGGTCGAACTGCGCCGGGCAGTGGGAGACACCTGGACGATCTACCTCGACGAGGGATGGATCTAGGCAGCGCATCCCCTCCAGCATCCTGGGTCGCGCCGTGCTGATGGACGCGCACGATCGTGGAGTCCACGTCTCATCCGAGATCACGTCACGCGACACAAGCACAAGGCGCGTCCGACGAATTCGACGACCCTCCAGCAGCACGGTCCAAGGCTGACCGGGACTCGTGGCCGTGCGCACCACGAAGCGTCTACTGGTTAGAAGGGATCGGTGAACGAGATCGGCTTGCCGGTGGCGTGGGCGTATGCGATCTCCCTGCTCGTGGACTCGCCGATATACCCGCCCGGGTTGACGACCAGAACCCGGTCAGCCAGGTCGATCTTGCGCAGGTGGAGTGAGGCCAGCGCGGTCTTCTGCTCGTTGGTGATCGACTCGTCTGCTTCGTGATCCTCGGCGCGCAGGAAGACGCTTGGCGCGACGACGATGACACCTGCGAAGGTCAGATCACGGTTCGCCGCGCTCATCTCGTCCGCGAACCGGGTAGAGCCGCAGATGCAGACAATCTCAGGTCGGTCGGGCACGGCTCAGTCCTTCGGGGCGAACGGGAAACCGTCAGGGTGCGCGCAGCCATCACAGACGGGCATACGAGCCAACGGTTTACGCAGCGAGATGGACACCACGCGGCTGCACCGTCGCAGGCGGGAGGCGTGGCCCGTGCTGGGAATCACGCTGCTCGACGCCGAAGTCTTAGCCGGTGGTTGTGCGGACCCCTTCGGCTTGCGCATCCTGTCCCGGGCGCGCGCCGCGGTCGACGAGCGGGGTTTGGCGGTGACCCGCAAATACCGTGCGACGGCATGCATCGCGAGGCTCATCCGGTCCTCCAGGAGCACGATGCAGGAGCGACGATGCGTCAGCGTATCCGCGTGCATCCGGACCCGCCACCGATCACCGGCCCGACCGGCCCGTCGGTCGTCGGCGCGTTGCCGGCAGCCCCCACCCTGCTGCCACACTCCGCCCGGCCGGGTCTACTCACCGCCCAGCCACAGATCGGGGCCGAAGACCTCGTAGTGCACGGCGTGCGCGGGCAGGCCCCGGCGGAGCAGGTCGCCGCGCACCGCGCGCATGAAGGGCAGCGGGCCGCACAGGTACGCGGTCGCCTCGGCGGGCAGGTCGAGCGTGGACACGTCGGCCTGGCCCGGCGACGCCTCCGGTGCGGCGGCACCCGGCTCCTCGTACCAGAGGTGCAGCCGGGCGTTCGGAAGCGACTCGACGAGTCGGCGCTGTTCGTCGCGGTGGGCGTGGTCGGCCGGGGTGCGGTCGGCGTGCATCACGATGACCCGGCGGGTGGTGCCCGTGGCGGCCAGGTGGTGAAGCATGGGCAGCATCGGGGTGATGCCGATCCCCGCGGACGCCAGCAGCAGGGGCCCGTCGCCGTCCGGCAGGACAAGGTCCCCGAAGGGGGCGGAGACGCCGAGCGCGTCACCGGGGCGGGCGTGCTCGTGCAGCCAGGACGACACCTCGCCCTCCGGTCCCGCTCCGGCCCGCACCCGCTTGACGGTGATGCGCCAACGCGGGTCCTCCGGCGCGCCGGAGAGGCTGTACTGCCGTATCTGGCGGGCGCCGTCGGGGAGTTCGCCCCGGACGCTGACGTACTGGCCCGGGCGGAAGGCTCCCGCAGGGGTGCCGTCGGTGGGGCGCAGCAGGAGGGAGACCGCGTCGCGGGTCTCCTCGTGCCGCTCGACGATGTCCAACTGCCGCCATGCCCCGCCTTCCACGGTGCCGGCCTCCTGGTACAGCCGGGCCTCCAGGGCGATCAGGGCGTTGGCCATCAGCCAGTACACCTCGTCCCAGGCGGTGGCCACCTCGGGCGTGACCGCGTCACCGAGGACGTCGCCGATCGCCGCGAAGAGATGCTGGTGGACGAGCTTGTACTGGCCGGAGGCGATGCCGAGCGAGGCGTGCTTGTGGGCGATCCGGGAGAGCATCGTGTCCGGCCGGGACCCGGGGTGTTCGATCAGCATGCCCGCGAAGGCCGCGATGGAGCCCGCCAAGGCCTTCTGCTGTTCCCCGGTGGCCTGGTTGCCCCGGTTGAACAGGTCCCGCAGCAACTCGGGTCGGTCCTCGAAGAGTCTGGCGTAGAACCCCTCGGTGATCTCGCCGATGGCAGCGCCGACGACGGGCAGCGTGGCGCGGACGACCGGAACGGACTGCTCGGACAGCACAGTGTTGCTCATTAATAGGTAGATGATCTTCGTATTAAAGGAGAGGGTGGAGGTCGACGCTGGGACCTACTCCCGCTCAGGTGGCGCGGCGGCCGACCAGTCCCACGAGGACGGGGCCGGTGGGCGACGTCACCAGATCGGTCACCGTCAACGGGTCGAGAGTGGCGTAGAAGGCTTCCTGGGCCTCGCGCAGGGCCCGGCGCAGTCGGCACGCCGCCCGCAGTGGGCACGGTGGATCGTCGTCGCAGGCCACGACCTCACCCTCGCCCTCCAACTCCCGCACCAGCCAGCCGACCGAAGCATGCCGACCCAGCTCGGTCAGCTCCAACCCGCCACCGCGCCCCCGTCGGGCCTCCAGGACGCCGAGGTGTTGCAGGCGGGTGATCGCCTTCGCCATGTGGGTGGCGGGCACGCCCATGGTCTCCGCCACCTCTCGGGTGGTCAGAGGCTCGTCCTGCTCGGAGACCGCCAGGCGCATCACGGCACGGAGCGCCAGGTCGGTGAACTTCGTCAGTCGCACGCAAGGACGCTATCAAATGCGAGTTTCAGACTCGTGTTTTGGGGGCTCGCCGCTCCGCAGCCTTCTCGGGCTCCGCCTCAGCGGGGATGCGGTGCAGCCCTTTGCGGTCGTACCAGTTCGTCACGCCGAAGCCGAACAGCGCGGCCGCCGCGAGGCCGACGGCCATCATGACCCAGCCCCGGGTCAGGCCGGCGTCGCCCTGGGCGTCGTAGTAGAGGATCGAGCGGAGGCCGCCGGTGAGCTGGCGCAGGGGCTCGAACTCCGCGAGGAAGCGGTAGAAGCCGGGCAGCGCCTCGACCGGTGTGGTGGCGCCGGCTGTCGGTACCGCCATCGCGATGAAGACGAGTGTGACCACCAGCATGCCGGGGGTGCCGAAGACGGCGAGGAGGGTGAGCGCACCGATTCCGGAGACCGCGATGGCGCACACCGAGTACAGCCACAGCAGGGGCAGGTGCGAGGCGTCCATGCCCATGAGGCCGACCGCGCCCGCCAGGACCAGGGTTCCCATCAGCAGGGACAGGGCGGCCATGAGGGTGCTGCCGAGGGCGAGGGTCTGCACGCGGGTGGCCCGGATCAGCGGGCGGTGCAGGCGCAGGGGGCCCATGTCGTTGTGGGTGTAGCCGAGGGCGTGGTCCACCTGGCCGCTGATGACGTTGGCGGAGAGCATGCCGCAGACCACCAGGACGAGCGCGTAGTAGAACGCGGTCAGGCCCAGGCCGCTGTGCGAGTCGAGGGGATGGCCGTCCTCGACGGTGACGGCGGCCGGGTCGGTGAGCAGGAGGCGTGCCGCGGCGGGCAGTTGCGCCTGCGTCGTCCCGCCCTGGGATGTGAGCTCCTTGCCCACCTGGAGCGAGGCACGCTCGGCCGCCTGTGTCGTCGCCGTCCGGGCCAGGCTTGAACCCATGCTGCCGGCGGACTGGTTGGTCAGCACCGTCAAGGTCGGGCGGGTCGGCGCCCCGGTGGTCGCGGTGCCGGTCAGCGCGGTGGTGGCGGAAGTGAAATCGGCGGGGATGACGAGCGCGCCGTACAGCTTGCCCTTGCCGAGTTGTTCCTTCATCTCCTTCTCGTCCATCACCTTCCAGTCGATCTTGTCACCGCTCGCGGTGGACTTCTTGATCGACCCGGTGATCTGTGCCCCCAAGTTGACCCGCTCGCCGCCGACAGCGGCCCCCTTGTCGGCGTTGACCAGCCCGACGGGCAGGTTCTTCAGGTGGCCGACCGGATCGATGTTGGCGCCGACGTAGAACACGGTGAACAGCAGCGCGAGTACGCCCGTGATGACGCCGTTGGCGATCCACAGCGGTTTGGCGCGCAGGACGCGGAAGGGGTGAATGCCACTCATGACGTACGGGTCTCTCGCTCGGGGGACGCGGAAGGTTTGGCCGGGGGCTGCCAGCCGCCGGTGACTTCCTTGACGGGCTTGTGGGGGAAGCGGCGTCGGGCGTACTCCTGCGCGTGGGAGTCCGGCAGGACGTAGAGGGTCTCCTTCTTGTCCTGGAGCGGCCGCAGCACGGTGTCCATGAAGGTCTTGCGGTCGTCCAGGTAGGGGCCGAGGACATCCTCGCCGCCGGGGCAGACGGCCAGGCAGTAGCCGGACTTGTAGCCGGGGGGAGAGGTCAGGCTCTGCCACATGGAGGCGCTCTCGGAGTCGGTGACCCGGGAGCGGTAGTCGGCGGCGTCCTCGCTGTCGGCCACGGTCTGCGCCCAGTCGGTGAACCCGCTCATGAACTCGCGGTAGTTGTGTGTGGTGCAGGCCAGTGCGTCGAAGGCGCCGTCCTTGGCGATGGCCCCGACCGGGCAGGCGGCGACGCACAGTTTGCAGTCGATGCAGGGGTTGTAGTCGAGCGCCTGTCCGTACGCGCTGACCTCGGCGTCCACCAGGACGGTCGCCAGCAGGATGAAGTTGCCGAATTTGGGGTGGATGACGTTGCGGTGCAGGCCCATCACGCCGAGCCCGGCGGCCACGGCGACCGTCTTGTGCGCCACCACCCAGATCCGTTCGCTGGGGAAGCGGTCCATCTCCTGGGGGAAGCCGACCGACGGGTTGAGCGCGCGGTGGCCGGCGTCCTGGAGCGCCTGAGTGACGCTGCGGGCGGCGTGGTTGGCCTGCTCGTCGGTCTGATGGAACTCCTGGTTGGCCACGCTGCGGGCGGGAGAGCGGCAGTTGTCGCGGTTCATCCGGAAGGCCATCGCGATCAGGGTGCGGGTGCCGGGCAGCGCGGACCGCACGTGCTCGCGCTCGCCGGCCAGGTCGGGGTGGTCCAGGCTCACCGCGGCGGCGTCGTCCGCACCGGCGGACAGGCACAGTTCGCGCAGCCAGGCCGCGTCGATCACCGGCGGCGGGCTCGCGACATCACCCGCCGCGCGCCGGGCGAGCACGGCCCGCACGGACGGGTGGGCGGCCAACTTGGCGGGAAGCCTGGGACCCGACGGGTGCCCCTCGGGGTCGCGCGCGGCAGTCATCCGGTGCTCCTGGTGGCTCTGGTGCAGGACTCGCCCGCACGGCAAGAAACCGATCGGTTTTCACCACCGTAAACCGATCGTTTTTCGCGGGCAAGTCTGAGGATGCCAAGCCGTGGGCCGTTCCCGGGGCGACAGTGTGATGGCCTTGGGTCGACAGTGTGATGGCCCTGGGGCGGACGCGGCCCCGCGTCTACGCCGAGGACTCGCCCTGTCGGCAGGCGCGGCGATGGTGGCGACGGTGGTTCGCGTCCTCCTGGGCCAGCCGTCGCAGGAGCCTGACGACCGGCTCGAAGAGGGCGGACAGGAGCACCGCTCGCTCGGCCAGGGCGATCCGGTCCTCGATACCGTCGAGTTGGGCGAAATCCAGGTCCGCGGTGGAGGTGGCGAGCCGCGCGTAGGGGAGGAGGTCGTCGGCCGTGTAGTCGGCGCCGAGGCGCCCCAGTGCCGCGAGACTTTCGGCCAGCGCCGGGCGGTGCGGCGACGCGTCGGAGATCTGCCAGCCCATGCTCGCGATGAGCGTCTCGACCCGTGCGGCGGGCTCATCGCCCGACGTTGCCTCGTCTGCGGCGCTGTCGGGGTCGGTATCGCCGCGGTCGCCCCGGTCGCCCGGTCCGCTCTTGTCCGCGGAGGGCACCGGCAGGGCGTGGTGGACGACGCCCAGGGTCTCGAACGCGTCCAGCGGACGGTCGACGGCGTCGAGCACTTCACGGGTCCGGGCGACGGACAGTCCGCCGAGCTGGATGAGGGAACGGATCAGGCGAAGTCGCTGGATGTGCTCCTCGCCGTACTCGACCGCTGTCGGGTTCAGCGCGCGGCCCTCGGGGAGCAGTCCCTCCCGCCGGTAGTACTTGATGGTCGCCACCGGCACCCCGGACCGCCGGCTGAGCTCTGAAATCCTCATGCGCTCCCTCACGCTCAACTGTCCCATCAGTATCGCGTTACCGGGGGTTGCCCCACCCCTCTCGATAGTGCCACTATCAGGCACTCGGTAGTGACACTATCGAGTGCCTCTCCGGTATGCCCGCTCATCGGTATGCCCGCTCTTCCGTACGCGCGGACCACACGCTCCCGCGCCGCGGAGGACATCGGCGTCACCGCGGCGCACCCAGCCGCCGTTCCCCCCCCCACCCCCATCCAGTCGCCGTTCCCTCACCCCGTCCCGGGCCGGTCAGCCCTGGGCCCGGTCACCGCGTACGCCTCGTATACCTCGTACGCCTCGAACAACGGAGGACCACCCCATGTCCCAGCGCATCGGCAAGACCCACTGGAAGCGTTTCGCGGTCGGTGTGGTGCCGACCGCGGCCGCCACGGCGGCGGTCGCCGTTTCCATGGCCCAGGGCGCGCTGGCCGCTTCGTTCAGCATCTCCGGTTCCGACTTCCAGGTCTCGGCCGGCAAGTTGAGCGGCACCGGATTCGGCAACTACGCCACCGTGGACGTCGCCAAGAACGGCAAGCGCGTGCCCGTCTCCGTCTCGTCCATCAAGGACGCGAGGGTCACCGACATGTGCCAGTCCGTGCCGGTGGACATTCCCATGCTCGGGATCTACACGATGACGCTCAAGGCCGGCGGGTCGGGCACCCCGGTCAAGGCCAAGAACCTGTTCATCGACATGACCGACCTCCAGGCCAAGTCCGGCACCTTCAGGAACATCGACATCGGCGTCGCCGCCGGCTCCATGACCAAGGGGCAGCTCAACCCGAAGGACCACGTCGACCCCAACGGCTACGCGCAGGAGGCGGAGTCGGTCGAGATCATCGACGCCCACCAGCGGGTCTGGGCCACGACCGCCGGCACGTTCGAACTGTCGGGACTGCACATGAACATCGCGGCCGGCCGTCACGACTGCTTCTGACCACGCTCCGCCCCCCCCACGGACGCCATCGCCCCCTCACGACTTGAGAGCTGCCCCATGACGAGTGCCGCCGCGCCCGCGCACCCCCACAGTGACAGCGGCTTCACCCGCATCCGCCGGAACTTCCGGGCCTGGCGGCACACCCGGCCCTTCTGGGCGGGTCTGCTGGTGCTCCTCGCCGCCGCGCCCATCATCTACTTCCCGTACTTCAACCTCTCCCTCGGCGCCCTGTCCGTGGCGATGTCCACCACGGCGGGAGCCGGGTCCCTGGTCATCGGCCTCACGCTGATCGTCCTCGGCGGGCTCCTGTGGTTCCAGCCGGTCATCAGGTTCTTCGCAGGCTGCGTCGCCGTCTTCCTCGGAGTGCTGTCGCTTCCCATCTCCAACTTCGGCGGGTTCTTCGCCGGCACGCTGCTCGCCGCCACGGGCGGGCTCCTGGCCCTGGCGTGGGGGACGGTGGACGGGCCCGCGCAGGACATACCCGACGACACGGTGACGGCGTCGGCCACCGACGACCGGGAGGGAGGGCGGGGGAGTGAGTGACCAGTCGCCCGACACCGGCGGTCAGACCGCGCCACCCCGCCTCGTCCGGCCGCCGAGAGGTCGCCACGCCATCCCTCGTGCGTCCGCGCTGACGCGCCTGCGCCTGCCCGTCGGCAAGGCTCTCGCGCTGACCACGTTGCCGACCGCTCTCATCCTGGGAAGCCAACGCCTGCCCGTCGCCGACACGAGCGCCACCGTGGCCCACTCGGCACGCGAAAAGGCACCGGGCGGTGGACCCGGAGCCGACGCCGTCGACTGCGCTCGTCCCGACGACGCACCACCCTCGGCCGCCGCGACGTCCCCAAGTCCCACTCCGTCCGCCGACCCCGCCAAGTCCGGCGCCTCCCTGAGCGGAGCCCCCGCCGATCCGTCGGAGCGCCTGGGCGACGAGGAAACGGGCCCCGCCCCGGCTACGACCGCCACCCCGACTCCCTCGCCGAGCCCGAGCTCCGCCACCACCGGCCTCGCGGATCTCCTCGGCCCTCTCTTCCAGGACGACACCGAGCGGAACACCCCGGCCCCCGACGCGAACCCCTCGCCGGTCTCGCCCCCTCCCACGGCACAGCCCACATCGCCGTCCGTCCCGCGGCTGCCCGCGCCCCACCCGCCACCTTCACCCACCCACCGCACCGCCGAGCGGTCGCCCAAGCCGTCACCGTCGCCCGATCCGTCGCTCAGGACGGACTCCCCCCGAGGAGACGCCCGCAACGCCCGCACCTGCGACATCAGCGATCTCAAGGCCCCCGAGGACCGGCGGGCCGGCCGCTTCTCCGCCGAGCCGTGGACGATGCGGGGGAGCCGCCTCGACCTGCACGGCCTCGTCTTCCACGGCGTGGTGACCGTGGACACGGCCGCCGGCCCCAAGCGGGTGCTCAAGTTCTCCGCCACCGCCGTCTCGATCCGCGACCTGAGGATGTCGGTGCCCGTCGGTCCGCAGATCCAGCACATCGACGGAGCGCCGGGCTCCACGTCCACGCTGCGAGGCGACGAGATCACCATGTATGTCGAAAGTCTGACGGGCACCCTCGCCAGCGTCGAGAACCTGCCCACGCCGCCCGTCCTCCGGCTGCACCTCACGCCCGACACCGTGCCGGAGTGGCTCTACGACACGGTCGGCAAGCTCGGTGCCACCCTGCGGCTCGGCCTGAACGACGCCGAGATCGACCAGGCGGGACAGACCGGTGGGGAACTCATCGTGCCGGGGATCCACGGGTACGGCACGCCCCGCGGAGCATCCCACGAGACGCCCCGGTGAAGCAGCCGCACTTGCATTTTGAAAACCGATCGGTTTACGGTTGTGGAAACTGTTCGGTTTCTCGTTTGTGGAGGCAGTCATGACCGCACTGAAGGGTGCCCACGTCCTCGTCACCGGTGGCAGCCGCGGTATAGGCAAGGCCCTGGTGGAGGAGCTCTACGCGCGCGGCGCCGGCAAGGTCTACGCCACGGCCCGCGACCCGCGTGCCGTGACGCACCCCGACGCCGTCCCGGTGGCGCTGGAGGTCACCGACCCGGCGTCCGTGGCGGCCGCCGCCGCCCAGGCGGAGGACGTCACCGTACTGATCAACAACGCCGGGGCGGTCGTCGGCGCGTCCTTCCTGGATTCCCCGGTCGACGACGTGCGCCGGGAGTTCGAGACCAACTTCTACGGCCCGCTGCTTGTCGCCCGCGCCTTCGTGCCGGTCATCGAGCGCAACGGCGGCGGCCACATCCTCAACGTGCACTCCGTGCTGTCCTGGCTGGCCCTCGGCGGCTCCTACAGCGCCTCCAAGGCCGCCCTGTGGTCGCAGACCAACTCCCTGCGTCTGGAGTTGCTGCCGCGCGGCATCGCCGTCACCGGACTGCACGTGGGGTACGTCGACACGGACCTGGCGGCGAGCGTCGACGCCCCCAAGGCCGACCCGCGTGACGTCGCCGCACTCGCCCTCGACGGCATCGAGGCGGGGGCCCACGAGGTGCTCGCCGACGACATCTCCCGGCAGGTCAAGGCGGGCCTGGCCGGGGACCTCGCCGGCCTGTACCCCGAGCTGGCGAAGTAGAGAGGCAGAGCGGACGGCACGGTGCTGCGTTCGGACGTCTACTGGTCGCCCGGTAGACACTCGCGTCGAGGCTCGCGCACTCCAGAGGCGCCCGTGCCGGTCGGGCGGTGGACGTTGTAGCGTCGGCGTGTGCTGTGCCGACCGGTGCGGTGTCCCGCTCGACCAGGAGTGACGTGATGTCCCCGACGATTCGCAGGGCCGTGATCCCCGCCGCCGGACTCGGCTCCCGTCTGCTGCCCCTGACGAAGGCGACACCGAAGGAGATGCTCCCCGTCGGCGACAAGCCGGTCATCGAACACACCGTGCGGGAGCTGGTGGACTCCGGTATCACCGACATCACCATCGTCGTCTCCGGCGGCAAGAGCCTCATCCAGGACCACTTCCGCCCCAACCCCGCCCTCGTCGACCAACTCCGCGAGGACGGCAAGACGGCCTACGCGGACGCCGTACAGGAGATCGCGGACCTGGCCCGCCAGGGCCACATCACCTACCTCGACCAGTACGGCCCGTACGGCAACGGCACCCCGGTCCTGAACGCCGCCCGCTCCTTCGGCGACGAACCGGTGCTGGTGCTGTGGCCCGACGACGTCTTCGTGGCCGAGGTCCCCCGCGCCCAGCAGCTGATCCGCGCCTACGAGCAGACCGGCTGCCCGGTGCTGGCCCTCATGCCGATGGACCCCACCGAGTCCCAGCGCTACGGCGTGCCCATCGTCAAGGAAGACCTCGGGGACGGCCAGCTGCGGATCACCGGCCTGGTCGAAAAACCCGAGCCGAACGCGGCCCCGTCGTCGTACGCGGCCATCGGCGGCTACGTCGTCACCCCCGGCATCATCGACGAGCTGCGCGAGCAGACCCGCCGCTGGTACGAGCACCGGACCGGCGAGGTCTACCTGACCGACGCCGTCAACGCCTACGCCGCCACCCGCGCGGTGTACGGGCAGGTCATCAAGGGCCGCTGGTACGACACCGGAAACCCGGCCGACTACCTGGTCGCCCAGATGGCCTTCGCCCTGTCCCACCCCGAGTACGGCCCCCTCCTGCGCGACCTGGTCGCCGGACTCGACGAAGACCGCGACTGAGCCGGTGCGCCCGCGCTGAACACTGTCATCGGCACAGTGTCGGGAAACCAACGGTGTGGCGGGCCTATCAGCGCTTGGCGCGGTACAGACCTCGGCCCGCGCGCTGGACACGGGACGTGCCGACGAGGCGGTCGAGCGTGCTGCGCACCGCGTTGATGCTTCCGCTGTCGGTGTCACGGCCGAGTGCCGCCGCGACATCCCGGGCCCGCACGTCGACGTCTCCGACCTCGGCGAAGTACTCCATGATCTGTTCGGTGAGCCTGCCGTACTTCTTGTGACCGTCGGTGTCGATGCCGGTGGCGGCCGGGTGGAGCATCACGGTCTCCAGGGCGCCGAGGGCCCGCCGCACCGAGCCGAGATGGGCGACGACCGCGGCCAGCTCCCTCTCCAGAGCCTGCTTCTGGATCTCCAGGCGAGCCAGGTCCGCCTGAAGACTCTCGGCGGTGCTCTCGATGTCGCGTGCCGTGTGGGGTGCAGAGACCATGTGTTTCTCTCCTCAGGAGTTCAGGGACTCCACGTACGGCAGCAGCTTGGCCGGATTCATCACCCACATGATCCGGTCGATGCCCTCGGCGGACGCGTCGACGGACAACAGGGCCACGGCGTTGCCGTCGGCGGAGACGAGAACGGCCGGTCGCCCGTTGGCCTCCACCCAGCGCGTGTCCATCGGGGGCCAGAACCGGGGCGCGAAGGCCACGAGGTACTTGGAGACATGCGGACGGCCGACGACCGGGATCCTCGACGCGCCGCGCATCCCGCCGCCGTCGGTGTAACTCACGACGTCCGCGGCGAGGACGTTCTCCAGCACCGCCAGTTCGCCCGTCCGCGCGGCGGCGAGGAACACTTCCAGCAGCCGCTTGTGCTCGGCCGGGTCGACGCGCTCCCTGCGCTCGGAGGACAGGTGCTTGCGCGCCCGGCTCACCAGCTGGCGGGAGTTGGCCTCGCTCGTCTCCAGGATGTCGGCGACCTGGTGGTAGGGGTAGTCGAAGGCTTCCCTCAGGACATAGGCCGCCCGTTCCACCGGGTTCAGCTTCTCCAGGAGGAAGAGGACCGCCAGTTCGAGCGCCTCGGCCCGCTCCGCCCCCACCTGCGGGTCCGGGCTGGTGTCCACCGGCTCCGGCAGCCACGGGCCGACGTACGACTCGCGCCGTACCCGGGCGGACTGGGCGAAGTTGATGGCCAGCCGGGTGGTGATCGTCGTCAGGAAGGCCACCGGCTCGCGGACGGTGACACGGTCGGTGTTCTGCCACCGCAGCCATGTCTCCTGGAGGATGTCCTCGGCCTCCACCGCGCTGCCGAGCACGCGGTACGCGATACCGAAGAGCCGCGGACGCGCCGCGAGGAACTCCTTCGTCGCCTGGTCCAGAGCACCGGTGTCATCCCCAGCGAGCATGGCCGTCCCTTCGGCTGCGGTAGGAGACTGTGACACGATGTTATTCGTCCATGATGAAGGGCTCTCTCCATGCCTGCGATTCTGGTCCACGGCGTCCCCGACACTCATCGCGTGTGGGACGGCGTACGCCGACACCTGACCCGCAGCGACGTGGAGGCCTGGGATCTGCCCGGGTTCGGCGCGCCGCGCCCGGCCGGTTTCGGCTCCACCAAGGAGGAGTACGTCGACCGGCTCATCGAACGGCTGGAGCGGATCGGCGAGCCGGTGGACCTGGTCGGCCACGACTGGGGCTGCATCCTCACCGCCCGCATCGCATCCCTGCGACCTGACCTGGTCCGTACGTGGGCCGGCGGGAACGGGCCGATCAGCGCCGAGTACGTGTGGCATCCGGCCGCCAAGGTGTGGCAGGACCAGGTCGAGGGCGACCGATTCATGGCGGAGTTGAAGGCGGAGCCGTTCGCCGCAGGCATGGTGGCGGGCTTCGATGTGCCCGAGGGACTGGCCGAGGAGACGGCCGGCAGGGTGGACGGCCCGATGAAGGACAGCATCCTCAGGCTCTACCGCTCCGCCGTGACCATGGGCGCGGAGTGGGAACCGGCCCTGGCGCAGGTGTCCGCGCCGTCCCTGGTGTTCTGGGGAGCGTCCGACCCGGCCTGTCCGATCGAGTTCGGCCGCGAACTGGGTGCCTCGCTGCGCGCGAGGAAGGTCGCCGAACTCGACTGCAACCACTGGACGGTGCTCCAGAAGCCGGCGGAGGTGGCCGCCCTCCTGGAGGCGCACTGGAGCGCGACGTAAGGGTTTCGTCATCTCGTGGCGGCTGTGCGTCGGCCGCGCGTCCCGTTGGATGGGTGGTGACGGGACGTTCTTACGAAGCGAGGCCGGAATGGGACGCGTGGGGAAGCTGCTGGGCAGACCGTGGGTCATCGGGATGTTGGTGGTGGCTGTCGTCGGTGTCGGCTCGGGGCTCTACTGGTTCCAGCCGTGGAAGCTGTGGCAGGACGAGAGGGTGGACGAGGCCCTGCCCGGCCTGGTGGTGACGCCGGAGCCCGAGGCGTCCGCGCCTCCTGAGACCGACGCCCCCTCCCGAACACCGACACCGACACCGACGCCGACGCCGACACCGACTTCCGAACCCGGGCCCCAGACGGTGGCCGGCGGCGAGCTGATCAGCCACGAGCACGCCACCTCGGGCACGGTGAAGCTCGTACGACTCGCCGATGGCTCCCACGTCGTACGGCTGGAGAACCTCGACACCAGCAACGGCCCGGACCTGCGTGTGTGGTTGACCGACGCGCCCGTGAAGGAAGGGCGGGCGGGCTGGCACGTCTTCGACGACGGCGCGTACGTCAGCCTCGGCAAGCTCAAGGGCAACAAGGGCAGCCAGAACTACACCCTGCCCGCGGACGTCGACCCGGCCGACTTCACCAGCGTCAGCATCTGGTGCGACCGGTTCGACGTGTCCTTCGGCGCGGCCGAACTGGCGCGCGGAGTCTAGGCGGAGCCGGCGTCTAGGCGGAGGCGCGGGGCACCACGTTGATGTTGAACGTGTGGGACCCCAGACCGTTCGCGATGCCCATGAAGAGCAGGGCGAAGTGTTCCTGGCCGCGGGCGGTGGTGAGGTCGCCGATGTCCAGCTGGGACGAGGGCGGCCAGCCGAGGTCGGTCAGCAGGCGGCCGGTGGTCCGTTTGGCTTCGGTGTCGTTGCCGGAGAGGAAGACGGTGCTCGGGCCCTCCAGGTCGCCCGGGGCGATCATCACGGTGGAGTCCATGGTGCACAGCGTCTTGACGACGGGGGTGCGGGGGAAGGCCTCCTGGATCCGTTCGGCCAGACTGTCGTTGGGGTGCGAGAGCTCGGTGAAGTCGTCGGAGAGACCGACCCCGACGTCGATCAGGAGGGTGCCGGCCAGCGCCGGCGCCCCGATGGAGCGCAGCAGGTCCACGGAGACGGTCCCCGGGGTGGCGTTGACCAGCACCTCCGCGTGGGCGGCCGTCTCGGTCAGACCCTCCACGGGGAAGCCGAGATCCGTCCGCTCCTTGGGACGGCGTGAACCGAGGAGTACGTCGTGTCCTGCCGCGCTCCAGCCACGGGCCAGTGCTCGGGCGACATTGCCGGTGCCAAGTAGTCCTATACGCATGGTGCGACGCTAACCGCCCTGGCGGGACGGCGGATCGGGCTGCGGGCCCAGACGGGACCGGCACCAAAGACGTAGTTCCGTGGGCTACGGCCGGGCGCTGTTCCGGCGTCGGACGGCGAAGACCACCGCCGCGAGCGCGATGAGGAACACGACGGCGATACCGCTCCAGGCGACGGCGGACATGCCGCTGTCGTCGTCGTTCGTGGTGTCGGCGGCGGCCTGGGTGTCCGGTGAGACCGTCGGCTCGGCGGCCGGGGTCGGGGACGCCGACGGGGTGGTCGGTGCGGTGGGGGAGGGGCTGACGGGCTTCGCGCCCGGGGCGGCCGCCTTGAGGTCGAGCACCGGCGCCTCGTTGCCGTGCCCGTGGCCGCCGCCGGAGTCGCCCAGTTCGATCCAGCGGTCGACCTTGCCGTCGCTGTAGGACTGGAGCGTCTTGAACACCAGCTCCTCGGCGTCGGGCAGTTGACGGACCACGACGGAGTGCGCGACATCGGCGCCGACCTTCACGGCCGGACCCTTGACGGCGTAACCGTCGGGAGTGGTGCTGAACTTCCAGCCCTTGGGGCCCTTGCCGTAGGCCACGTCGGCGGGCGTGATGCCCTTGGGCAGGATCACCCGGAGCTCGCTGATCCCGGCCGTGCCGGACTCCGACTCGGCCGTGAAGGTGAGCTCGACGTTCTGCGCGAGGGCCTGGGCGTTGTCGGACTCGACCTCCACATGGGCGGCGGCCGGAACGGCGGTGAGCAGGATGGCGGTTGCCGCGGCGGCCACGGCAACCGCCGTACGCGACAGGGTGATACGGGACATGGGTGACTCCAGGCACGGGATGGGGCGGACGGCCGTACGGCGGCGGGTACGAACCGCCGCTCGGCCAGGGTCAGTTGACGGGAGCTGCCGCTGCCGGGGGCGGGCCGCGCCGTGTCACCGCGTCCGCGAGGATCCGGTTCATGGCGGGCCGTCGCTCGCGCTCGGCCGGCACCAGGACCGGCACCTCGGGGCACGCGGCCGCGGCCTGTCGTCCCGTGACCAGGGTGCGGACGACGGTGAGGTGGGCCCTGATCCTGCCGAACACCGCCGTCACCTCGCGGGCCGGCGTCCAGCAGGCCGCGTCCGCCCGGTGCAGCAGGATCGCGACGAGTACGGCGGCCAGCGTGTGCGCGACCGTCATGGTCACGGAGTCATGGAGCCGCTCCTGCCAGGGCGAGCCGGGGCTGTGTCCGATTTCGTGCGCGGACCCGGGGCCGTGATGTGGCTCGTCCGCCCCGGGCCGGGCGTGCACGGTGAGCGTCAGCCACAGGTGCAGCCCCGACTGACCGGCGACGCCCCAGACGACGACCGTGGCCGCGTGCCGGGGGCGGCGCGTGCCGATGAGCCCCAGCCCGAAGAGCACGGCGGCCGCGGCCGCACCCTGCGCCCAGGGCGGCGGGCCGGGGGAGAGCAGGTGGTGGGCGCTCACGCCCAGCATGGTGCCGACGGCGGCGAACACCGCCGCCCGGAGGACGGGCAGCGGTGCGCGCGGCGACGTGATCGGCTGGTGCATGGCCCGCTCATCATGGGCCATCGCTCATACGCTCGGCAGGCAGGTCGGGGAAAGAGGCCGAGACCTCACACACAGCCCACCGAACAGAAGGCCCCAGGACCGGCAGTCCCCGAACCGGCAGCCCACCGTCGCTTCACCGGCAGCTCACCGTCGCCTCACCGGCGTACACCCCGTGCCCGAACCGGAACCGCCGAGGCCGCCGGAGCCCGGACGGCCGCTCCCGCTCCGTCGTCCGCACCGTGACCGAATCGGCGGAAAAGCTTCCCCGGCCACCAGAACCACCGTCCCAGGTCGATGGCGAGGGCGGGCACGAGGACCGTGCGGACCAGGAAGGTGTCCAGCAGGACGCCGACGCCGACGAGCACACCCATCTGGGCCATGGTGACCAGCGGCAGCCCGGCGAAGACGGCGAAGGTCGCGGCGAGGACGACACCGGCCGAGGTGATCACACCGCCGGTGCTCGTCAGGCCCTCCAGGACGCCCCGGGCCGGGCCGAGGCGCGCCGCCTCCTCCTTCACCCGGTGCATGAGGAAGATGTTGTAGTCGATGCCGAGCGCGACCAGGAACACGAAGCCCAGCAGCGGGATCGACCAGTCGACGCCCGCGTGGCCCAGGACCTGTTCGAAGAGGAGGTTCGAGGCGCCCAGGGCGGCGAGGTACGACAGCACCACCGTGGCCAGGAGCAGCAGCGGGGCGACGAGGGACCGCAGCAGCCCGATCAGGACACCGAGGACGACCAGCAGCACGATCGGGATCACGGTGGTGAGGTCGCGGTCGGCGGCCCGCTGGGTGTCCAGCGTCTCGGCGGTGGTGCCGCCGACGAGCGCGTCCATCGGCCCCACGGCCGCCCGCAGCCCGTCGACGGTGTCCTTGGCCGCCGCGCTGTCCGGTGCGTCGGCCAACACCACGGACAGCGTGGTGAGTTCGCCGTCCGGGGTGCGGTCGACGGCGTCGTTCACGCGCGCGACCCCGTCGACCGCGGCGGCGGCCGTACGGACCTCGGCCGCCCGGTCCGTGCCGGTGACGATCTTCGCGGGGTCGGAGGCCCCCGACGGGTAGTGCGCGGAGATCCGCTCTTGGGCGACGACCGACTCGGGCTTGTCCTGGAACATCTCGGCCTGCGTGAGACCCATGGACATGCCGGCCGCGCTCAGCGCGAGCACCCCGGTGACGGCGATGGACATCAGCCACGACCAGCGGGGCCGCAGAGCGACGGCGGCACCGATCCGGGACCACACCGTGTGCGCCTTGCGGGCGGGCGTGCCGTGGCGCGGAACCAGGGGCCAGAACACCCAGCGGCCCGCGACGACGAGCAGCGCCGGCAGCACGGTGACCATCGCGAGGAGGGCGCAGACGACCCCGACCGCGCCGACCAGGCCCAGCGACCGCGAGGAGTTGATGTCGGCGAAGGCCAGACACGCCAGTCCCACGGCGATGGTGGCGGCCGAGGCCAGGATCGCCGGGCCAGAGCGGCGCAGCGCGATACGCATGGCCGTGTGTCGGTCCTCGTGGCGGTGGAGTTCCTCGCGGTAGCGGGCGATCAGCAGTAGCGCGTAGTCGGTGCCGACGCCGAAGACGAGCACCATCAGCACGCCCGCGCTCTGCGGATTCACCGGCAGGCCGGCGTACTTGGCCAGCAGGTAGGTGCAGACCTGCGTGAGGACGGCCGCGAAGCCGACCGAGAACAGCGGCAGCAGCCACAGCACCGGACTGCGGTAGGTGATCAGCAGAAGCACGGCCACCACCAGGCCCGTGGCGAGCAGCAGCGTCGAGTCGAGGCTGTCGAAGACGGCCACGGAGTCGGTGAGGGAGCCGGCGGGACCGCCGACCTCGACGTGCACGCCGGGCGGGGCGTTGGCGTGGGCGATCTCGCGCAGTTCGTCGACCTTGGTGGTGACCTCGTCCTCGCTGTCCAGCGGGACCACTGTCATCAGGGCCTTGCCGTCGTCCGACGGGACCGGCCGCGCGACCTCCTCGCCGGCGGGCGTGAACTTCGCGAACGCGGTCCGGTCGGCGGCCGCCTTGGCGCCCGGGTCCGTGCCGGTGTAGACGACCACGGCCGGCACGACCGTGTCCGTACGGAACTTCTCCAGCTCGGTGTTGACACGCGCGGACTCGGCCCCGCGCGGCAGGAAGGTGTTGGCACTCGTGTCCTCGACGTCACCGAGCTTTCCGGCCAGCGGGCCGAGGGCGACGACCACGATCAGCCAGGCCGCCAGCACCAGCCACTTGCCGCCCCGCCCGCCGGGCGCACGGGCGACGCGCTGCAACAGCGCACGCATGAGTAATCTCCTTGTGTGGGAAGCGCGCCGCCGGTCGGTGACCGGCATCGGGGCGCACGGGACCCGCACCACGGCGCACAGGGTGTGACGACCTGCCGTGGCGTACGGGATGGGTGTGACCGATAGGTGTTCTTCCTCGGTACGGCCGGGAGTTGCCGCTCCCGGCCGTACCTCTGCCCCGGTGCTACTCGATCTCGCGCATCATCTTCTCCATCGAGCCGACCGCCAGCCGGGTCTGCGTCAGCTCGTCCAGGGTCTGCCGCTGCTCCTCGACCGTCCGGCGCTGCAACTCCACCGTGTCCTCCAGGAGTCGGGCGTACTTGGCGGCGAGTTCCTTGTACTGCTCCTCACGTGCCGCCAGCATGCGGGCCCGCCAGGTGGCGGCGACCTGCCAGACGATCACGATGAGCAGGGCGAAGAGCCCGGCCGCGCCGACGGCGCCGACCAGCACCCCCCACTCGTCCTCAGTGGCGGCGAGGGTCACCAGTTGCTCCTTCACTTCGCTTCCTCTTTCTCGGTCCGATCGGCGGACTCGGTGATCGTCGCGGCCGCCCGGGCGATGACCTGGGGCGTCAACTCGTAGAAGAAGGGCGCGACTTCGAAGTACTTCATCGCCTTGCCGTCCTCGGCGAGTTCGAGCGTGCCGACGACCAGTCCGGCCGCCTCCAGGCGCTGTAGGTGCATGTGCAGCAGCGGGCGGCCCATGCCGATCTCGCGGGCCAGCGCGCTGACGTAGTTCCGGCGCTCCACGAGTGCCGCGACGATCCGCAGACGGTGCGGATTGCCGAGCGCGGAGAGCACCTTCAGCAAGGTGTCGCCCGTCGGTGCCGGAGGCGGGACCTCGGGCATTGCGGCCCCTTTCCGTCGTACCTGTCAGAAAAGGCTGACAGGCGCGGGGAGTACCTGTCAAAGTTTTCTGACACCTCTCGGGGAAGATGGGGGACGGATGGGGGACATCTCAGGGTCGGCTCAGGGTCAGTGCGAGGCTCGGCTCGGATTCGCCTCCGGGCCCCACGGTCGCCGACCGCGGATACTCCCGCCGTCGTATACGCCCCCGCATCCCCCCTCCTACGGTGGAAAGGTGACGACCTTCGACCGTCCGGCCGCCCGCTTCAGGGCACTGCCGCCGCGCGCCGTGGACCTGCTGGTGGTGGCCGTGGTCGCCTGGTTCACCGGACTGGACGCGGCGGCGAACGACCCGCAGTACCAGCAGGCCGACTCGTTCACCTGGCTGCTGCTGGCGGTCTCGCTGGCGGTCCTTGCATGGCGGCGGCGGTGGCCGGTGCCGGTGGCGCTGGTGACCGGGGCGGCCTGCGCGGGCTGGGCGCTGCACGGGCACATCGGCGAACTGCTGAACCTGCCGACGATCGTGGCGCTGTACACGGTCGCCGTGCGGGGCGACCGCACCCGCACCCTGTGGACGGGTCTCGCCGCTTCACTCGCCTCCGGGGCGGTCGCGCTGGCCGTGGGCCACGACGTGGTCAACCCGCAGGGGCTGCCGGTACTGGAGATGCTGTGGCCGCTCGTGCCGCTGCTGCTCGGTGAAGTCGTACGCACCCGGCGGCAATTGCTCGACGAGTACACCGCCCGCGCAGCCCGCGCCGAGCAGGACCGGGAACGCGAGACGGCCCGCCGGGTGAACGAGGAGCGGGTACGGATCGCCCGTGAGCTGCACGACGTCGTCGCGCACACGGTCACGGCGATGACCGTCCAGGCGGGCGTCGCGCTCGACGCGTTCGACGTACGGCCGGAGGTGGCGCGGCGGGCCCTGCGGCAGGTGCGGAACTCCGGCAAGGATGCGGTGCGCGAACTGCGGGCGACGGTCACCGTGCTGCGGGACCCGGGCGGCGACCCGGCGGAACCCGCCCCCGGGGTGGACCGGATCCCGGAGCTGGTCGAGCGGTTCGCGGGCGGGGACGTGGAGATCACACTCCGCCGGCAGGGGGAGCCGGAGCGAGCGGCGCCGGTGGTGGGGCTCGCCGCCTACCGGATCGTCCAGGAGGCACTGACGAACGTCGTCAAGCACGCGGGAGCCCGGCACGCGACGGTCACGGTCGTCCGGGAGAACGACCGGCTGACGGTGGAGGTCGTGGACGACGGCGGGCCCTCCGGGACGGC
This sequence comes from Streptomyces lincolnensis, assembly GCF_001685355.1. Lineage (GTDB taxonomy): Bacteria > Actinomycetota > Actinomycetes > Streptomycetales > Streptomycetaceae > Streptomyces > Streptomyces lincolnensis. The sequence continues at coordinate 9,044,007 of NZ_CP016438.1, forward strand.
GGAGGGCGGCTTCGGGCTGATCGGAATGCGGGAGCGCGCGCTCGCCGCCGGCGGCACGATCGACCACGGGCCGCGTCCCGAGGGCGGTTTCCGGGTACGGGCGGTGTTCCGGGCCGACGGTGAGGGTGACGGAGGACGGCGATGGTGACGGGGGACGGAGGACGGCGATGGTGACGGCGGAGGTCGCGGACGGCGGCAAGGGAGGGTTGATCGTGACCGGAGGTGGACGATGACCGTGCGGATCGTGCTCGCGGACGACCAGACCGTCGTCCGCGCCGGGTTCCGCGCCCTGCTGGACCTGACCGACGACCTCGTGGTGGTCGCGGAGGCCGCCGACGGGAAGCAGGCCGTGGAGGCGGTACGCCTGACCCGGCCCGACGTCGTCCTGATGGACATCCGCATGCCCGGCGTCGACGGCATCGAGGCCACCCGTCGCATCGCCGCCGACCCCGACCTGGACGCCGTACGGGTGCTGGTGCTCACGACGTACCAGGTCGACGCGTATGTCTTCGAGGCGCTGCGGCACGGCGCGGCCGGCTTTCTGCTGAAGGACGTCGAGCCGGACGAACTGCGGGCGGCGATCCGCGCGGTCGCGGACGGAGGGAGCCTGCTCGCGCCGGCCGTCACGCGCGCGGTGGTGGAGGAGTTCGCCCGGCTGAAGGCGCCCGAGGCGGCGGGCCGGGAGCGGCTGGCGGTGCTGACCGCGCGGGAGCGCGAGGTGATGGCCCTGGTCGCGGGCGGGCTCGGCAACGAGGAGATCGGCGCGGCCCTCCTGATGAGCCCGCTGACCGCGAAGACCCATGTGAGCCGGGCGATGACCAAGCTCGGCGCACGGGACCGGGCCCAGCTGGTGGTGCTGGCGTACGAGACGGGGCTGGTCAGGCCGGGCGAGCGCTGACCCTCGCCGCGAGCCCGGCCCGGGCCCCTGCTCCCTTGGGAGTAGCCACCGACTCCCGGCGGCGGATGTCCGGATCGTGCGGTCTTCCTACGGTCGTGGGCATGGACCAAGAGCCTTTCCGTGAACGGAGTTTCACCATGCCGTGGACCCCCGCCCGCCTGCGGCTGCTGCTCGTCCTGGTCGTCGCCGACCTCCTGCTGTCGGCCGGAGTCTCCCGCGCTCACGCCGGGGAGACCCGGCCCGCGTCCCACGGAGCGCGGATCACGGCCGAGGACGAGGTGGGCGAGCGCCTGGTCGACCTCACCGTCGACTCGCCCGCCCTGGGCCGCACCGCGAAGGTCCGGCTGCTGACACCGGACGGCTGGGAGGACCGCGAACCGGGCGACACCTGGCCGACGCTGTACCTGCTGGTCGGCGGCGACGGCAACCACAAGGCCTGGACCGAGGACTACGACGCCCGCCTCAAGGGCCTGCGCCAGCTGCGGGACGTCCTCGTGGTGATGCCGGAGATGCCGCTGTTCGGTTTCTACAGCGACTGGTTCAACCGCGGCCGGGGCGGCCCGCCCGCCGTGGAGACCTTCCACCTGCGCGAAGTGCGCCCCCTCCTGGAGCACCAGTACGGGGCGGGCACGCGTCGTGCGGCCGCGGGGGAGTCGCAGGGCGGGTTCGGGGCCCTCTCCTATGCGGCACGTCACCCGGGCCTGTTCCGCGCGGCGGCGAGCTACAGCGGCTTCGTGCATCCCAGCCGGCACCCGCACGCGGTCAAGGCCGCGATGACCTATCTGGGCCTGGACTGGCAGGCCCTGTGGGGTGACCCGGTCGACCAGCGCGCCGTCTGGCGGGCCCACGACCCCTACCACCTGGCCCACCGGTTGCGCACCACACCGGTGTACCTCTCCAGCGGCGACGGCCGGGCCGGCGTCCTCGACCCACCGGGCACCGAACCCGACCCGGAGATCCCGGGACTGGAGGACCCGGCCGACCCGTTCCCCGAGGACGCCATCTCCCCGACGGAGACCCTCATGCACCGCGAGTCGCAGGCGGTGGCCACCCGTCTGAGGGCCCTCGGCACCCCGGTGACGACACACTTCTACGCGGGCACGCACTCCCCGCCGTACTGGGCCCGCGAGTTCCACCGCTCGCTGCCCCTCCTCCTGGATGCGCTGCGCGAGCCGGAGGTGCGAGCGCAGGAGCGCGTGGGGCACCGTCAGGTCGACCTCACCGTCGACTCCCCCGCCCTCGGCGGGACCGCCAAGGTGCGGTTGCTGACCCCGGACGGCTGGGAGCGGCGGCGGCCCGGCGACACCTGGCCCGTGCTCTACCTCCTGCACGGCGGGTTCGAGCCGGAGACGTACAAGACCTGGATCCGCGAGTCCGACATCGAGGAACTGCCCGCGCTGCGGGACGTCCTCGTGGTGATGCCGGAGGGCGGGCAGGTCGGGTTCTACAGCGACTGGTGGAACCACGGCCGGGGCGGCCCGCCCGCCTGGCAGACCTTCCATCTGGACGAACTGCGCCCGCTGCTCGAACATCACTACGGCGCCGGAACACGCCGTGCCGTGGCCGGACTGTCGATGGGCGGCTTCGGCGCGGTGTCCTACGCGGCCCGCCGCCCGGACCTGTTCCGCGCGGCCGCGAGCTTCAGCGGGCCCGTCCACCTCCTCCACCCCCGCATGCGCGAGGTCTGGCCACAGATGGAGGAGGCCTACGGCGACGACCTGGACGCACTCTGGGGCGACCCGGACGCCCAGCGCGCCGTCTGGCAGGCACACGACCCGCACCACCTGGCCGAACGCCTGCGCCGTACGCCGGTGTACCTGTCCACGGGAGACGGCACGCCCGGACCGCTGGACCCACCGGGCAGCGCGTACGACCCGGCCGAAGCCGTCATCCACGACCTGACCCGGTCCCTGCACACCCGGCTACGACAGCTCGGCGCACCGGTGACCGGCCACTTCCACACCGGCTCCCACCATCCGGCTTACGGGGAGCGGGAGTTGCGCCACGCGCTGCCCCGGCTGCTGCGGGCCCTCGCCCCGGTGTCAGGAGGTCATGCGTGAGCCGGAGCCGACTTCCTGTCGCGGCGGAACGCCCAGTCCATCCCCGGCTCCATCACGCACCGGAAGACCCGCCGCACGGGAGAGGTGCACAGGACGGTCACGACCACGCCGGCGACCAGGGTGACGGCGATCGTGCCCAGCGGGGAGTGGGGCCAGTCGTGACGGAACCACTCCCAGTGGTTGCCGGCCTGGATGAAGAAGCCGTGCAGGAGATAGCCGTAGAGGGTGCCGGCGCCCAGGGTGGTGAACCACATCCGCCGTCCCGGCACCCAGGAGAGGAAGCAGGCGACCAGGGTCAGGGAGCAGCCGAACAGGGCGAGTGCCATCAGGGGCCCGTACCACGCGGGCACACCGAACTCCTGGGCGCTGGCGCGGTGGAAGAACCAGGCGTAGTCCATCCGCGGCACCGCCCAGTAGGCGAAGGCCAGCGCGGACAGGAGGACCGGCACCGCCAGCAGCCGCGTCCGCCAGGTGCGCACGAGCTGGAAGTGCTCCGGGCGCAGGCACAGGCCCAGCACGAAGTAGGGCAGGAACTGCAAGGTGCGCTGGAGGTCGAGGTCCGCGCCGATGGTCGGTGACAGCGACGCCAGTGCCGCTACGGTGAGCGCGACCGGCAGCGGGTGGCGCAGCTTGTTCCAGATGGGCGTGGTCAGCCGCCAGATGAACAGCGCCGCCAGGAACCACGTCAGATACAGCGGGTCCAGCAGGCTGACCGGCCGGTCCGGGACGCCGTCGGACCACCGGGTGAAGTAGGTGTACGCCGTCTCGAACACGACGTAGGGGACGACGACCCCGGTGACCAGGCGCTTGATCTTCCGCGGACTCGCGTCGAAGCTCCGCGAGAAGTAGCCGGAGATGATGATGAACGCCGGCATGTGGAAGGCGTAGACGACCGTGTAGAGCGCGGTGACGGTACGGCTGTCGGAGCGCAGCGGCTCCCAGGCGTGCCCCATCGCCACCAGAACGATCGCCAGGTACTTGGCGTTGTCGAAGAACGCGTCGCGCCGTGCCGTTCTGGCCGTCGGACGCACCGGCCCCTCGGATGCGCGGGGGACGGAGGTCGAGACCGGGGAGGGGGAGAACGACGACATCCGCCGCGCCTGACCGTTTCCGGGCGGTCCCAAACCCCTGCGGCGGTGAGAGGCCGGTCATACCCTGACGGGCGAATGCCGACCAGCAGCCGACAGAGGGCGCCAGACGGAGGAAAGGCGCTGGTCAGGGCCGCCTCGCGGGCCGTCCCGGCGGCGCGCGGGCGCTGGGACCGGTTGCGGCGGGGTGTGGGCCTTCTCACGGTGGGCCCAGGACAACGCAATCGAAAGGAACGCGCATGCGCCCCCTGGTATCCCGCGGTCTCCTCCTGCCGCCCCTGTTGTGCTCGGCCCTGCTGTTCGTGCCGGTCGGCACCGCCGCGGCAGTGAGCGACATCCACGCGGAGACCGCGGACCGGACCACCGTGGCGTGGTCCGCCCCGGCCGCGGAAGCGATCGCGGGGCGGCTCGACGTACTGGAGAGGGCGGACCACGAGGACGTGTTCGCCCCGCTGGTCGACGCGGTGAACTCCATCGCCCTGACGGAGGACGGCCGCCTCGACCCGGCCGAGGCCACGCGGTACGCCGAGTCCGTACGGGCCGCGCACGCCACCGTGCAGCAGCGGCTGATCGCCGCCGGCCTCCCCGAGACGGCCCCGGAGTCCAGGGCGGCCGCGGACCCCGTGTCGGACCTGCTCGCGTCGCTCCAGAAGGCGGTCGAGGGGCTGCTCGGCTCGCTCACCAAGCTCGACCTGGGCGGGGTCCTGGGCGCCGTCACCGGCCTGCTGACGCCGGTTCTCGGCCTGGTCACGGGGCTGCTCGGCGGCGGACTGCCCAAGCTCCCGGCCGAGCTGCCCGCGGACCTGCCGGCGGACCTCCCGGCCGCGGGCGCCCCAGCCGGCTGACCCACCGTCAGAAAGCGGCAACCCGCCGGGCGTCGGCGGCGACCTGAAGGTGAAATCCCGTCCCCCACCGAGGGAGTTCACCTGTGCGCACCCATCTCGCACGTCTGGTCGCCGTCCTCGCCGCCGTGGCCGCGCTCCTCGCCGCGCCCGGCACGGCCGCGGCGGAGGTGTCGGCCCCACGGCAGGCAGCCGCCGACTGGAACCCGCCCGCGAACCTGGTCCAGCCCCTGAACGAGGTCTGGAACCACGTCGAGTCGACCTACCCGAACCTCTACGGCTTCCGCAACTACGGCTGGGACCAGCTGGTCGCCAACCGGGGAAGCGTCAACTACTGCGTCCGCTGGGAATCCGACGCACCCGTCTCCGCCGCCCTGCGCGACCGCGTCCACACCGGCCTGAAGAAGCAGTTCGGCAAGTGGATGGCGGCCATGGTGGACAACGGCACCGGCCACAACGCCTGGCCCTACTCCACCGTCCCCGTCAACATCGTCGGCTGGGCGGTGAAGAACCGCTCGACCCTCCAGTGGACCGACAACTCCGTCGACATCTACGCCGGGAACCTCGACGGCGGCGGAGCCCCGCAGTGCGCCCCCGACTGCGGGCGCTTCTTCCACCAGGACGGCAACTACTCCAAGTGCCCGGGCGGCGCCGCCCGCCACTACGACCAGTCGCTGTGGCTGACCAAGGGCTTCCAGGGCGGCGCGGGCGGCGACTGGGGCCAGCGGGTCGGCCAGGAGTACTTCACCGGGGCGCTGGACCAGGAGAACATCCACATCTATCTGCACGAAGTCGGCCACACCTTCGGCCTCGACGACTTCTACGACTGGACTCCCACCGGCCAGTGCTGCTTCCTGATGAAGGCGGGCAGCGCGGCGCAGATCACGGAGTTCGACAAGTGGATGCTCCGCGACTTCTGGCGCCACCTGAAGAGCCGCTACGGGCTCTGACGTTCACAGCGTGCTCCTCATGGTCCACCGGGTCGCGTCGTACGAACCATTGACGCGGCCCGGTGTCGCCTGTCACTGTCCTGACTACGTAGTCAACGGCTTCCGTCGGCACTTGTGCGAGGCGCGTTGACTACGTAGTCCGACGACAGGGAGACCTCATGACGGCATCCGGCCCCACCCCCGGCCGCCGGCGGCGCGGTCCCGGTATGACCGAGGTCGCGCGGGCCGCCGGGGTCTCGCAGAAGACGGTGTCACGGGTCGTCAACGGCGAACCGCACGTCAGCCCGCAGGTGCGCGACCGCGTCCTGCGGGTCATCCGCGAACTGGACTACCGTCCGAACAACGCGGCGCGCGCCCTGCTCCTGGGCCGCTACCGGCGGATCGGCGTCGTCTCCCTGGGTACCGCCCTGTACGGCCCGTCGACCCTGCTCATCGCGCTGGAACGGGCGATGCAGCGGGCCGGCTACTCCTTCGCCCTGGCCGGCACCCTGGAGGGGCAGCAGATCTCCGTCGCCGTCGAGGCACTTCTGGAACAAGGCGTGGACGGCATCGTGCTGTCCGAGCCGATCGACGACGGCACACCGCTCAGGATCGGCGCGGACGTGCCCGTGGTCAGCCTCGCCGAGGGCGTCGAACTCACCGAGGGAGCGGGCGCGGTGGTCGGCGCCGACGGCGTCGCGGCCGCCCGCCTCGCGACCGAGCACCTGCTCTCCCTGGGCCACCGCACCGTCTGGCACATTCCGGGACCGCAGAACTGGTGGGCCGCCCGCGACCGCCTGCGCGGCTGGCGCGAGGCACTGGCGGCCGCCGGCATCCCCGAACCACCCCTGCCCACCGCGGGCGACTGGAGCCCGGCGTCCGGGTACGCCGCCGGCCGGCAGCTCGCCCGCCTCGCCGACGTCACCGCCGTGTTCGCCGCCAATGACGACATGGCCCTCGGCGCCCTGCGCGCGTTCGCCGAGGCCGGACTGACCGTCCCCGACGACGTCAGCGTCGTCGGATACGACGACATCCCCGCCGCCGCCTACACCTCACCGCCCCTGACCACCGTCCACCACGACACGGCCGCCCTCGCGGACCATGCCGTCGACGTGCTGATCGCGATGATCGAGGGCAGCCCTCGCCCGGACCGACCCACCGGCCTCGCCGTCGAGTTGACCGTACGAGCCTCCAGCGGACCGGTGCGCGACCAGGCCCCCGTCGCCTGACCCGCGCACCACCCTGCCCGCGTGCACCGCCCGGGACGGCGGCGCGACGCGCCGACCAGTAGCCGCACCACGTGAGGAGTCACGTGTGTTCACCGCACCCCCATCCCGTCGCACCCTGCTGCGCGGGGCCCTCGGCCTCGGCACCGCGGCCGCCCTCACCGCCTGCGGGGGCGGCAGCACCACCGCCCGCACCTCCGGAGACGTCACCCTCTCCCTGTGGACCCACGACCCCGGATACGAGGCATTCTTCCGCAAGGGCATCCCCGAGGCCGACCGGCTCACCGACTTCCGCTACCACCTCGACGTCACCCGTGCCGGACCCGCCGACCTCGTCACCAAACTGCTCGCCCAGGCCGTCGCCGGCCGCGGCACCCCCGACACCATCGGCTTCGAGATCGGCAGCTTCCCCAGGATGCTGCGCGGCGACATCGCCCCGCGCCTGCTGCGCGACCTCACCCCCGACCTCGCCGCCGTCCCCGGCCTCAAGGACGACCTGCTGCCCGCCCGGCTCGCCCCCTTCGGCAAGGACGGCAAGGTCTACGCCCTCGACTCGGACACCCCGATGGTCGTCTACTACTACCGCGACGACCTGTTCACCCGGTGGAAACTCCCCAAGTCCACAGAGACCTGGGAGGAGTTCGCCGAACTCGGCACCCGCGTGCACCAGGACCACGGCGCCTCGCTCTGCGTCGTCTCCACCGCCGGCAGCGACGCCGGACAGATCGTCCAGTCCTTCCAGATGCTCCTCTACCAGCGCGGCGGCGCCTTCTTCGACGCCGAGCAGAACCTCGTCCTCGACTCACCGGAGGCCGAGGAGACGCTGCGCTTCCTGTGCGACGGGCTGCGCACCGGCTTCGTCATCGACATCTCCGACTACTACGGCGCCGCCATGCAGGCGGCCCTGAAGAGCGGCAAGGTCGTCGGCCTGCCCATGGCCATCTGGTACAAGAACTACGGCCTGATCGCCAACGTGCCCGAACAGAAGGGGAGATGGCGGGTGCGGGCCCTGCCCCGCTTCACCAAGGGCGGCGGAGTGACCGCCGCGCTGGGCGGCACCGGATTCGGCGTCGTCAAGGACAAGGCCAACACGGTGGCGGCCACCGACTTCCTGCTGAAGACCTGGCTCACCCACGACGGCCAGGTCCGCCGCTTCACCGAGACCGGCTACCTGCCCACCCGCCGCTCCGTCTACGCGGACCCCGGACTCAACGCCACCACCGACGACTTCTGCGGCGGCCAGCACCTCTTCCGCCTCTACCGCTCGCTGCTGCCCGACGTGCCGGCGTTCCACCAGAGCCCCGACCAGTCGATCCTCTTCGACGTCCTCGCCGGCAACCTCCTGCGCGCCTACCGCGGCGACGCCACCCCCCGCCAGGCACTCAAACAGACCGCGGCCGACTACCGCGACCAGGCCGGACGCTAGGAGGCCCCGCCATGACCACCGCCGTAGCGGGCCCCACCCGCACCGATGACCAGCGCGCGAAAGCGGACACCGCCGCCCGCCGTCCGCGCCGCCCCTGGGCGCCGTACCTGTTCATCTCGCCCTTCTATCTCCTCTACGTCCTGTTTCTGCTGGTCCCGGTCGCCGTCTCGGTGTGGCTCAGCCTGACCGAGTGGGTCGGCCTCGGCACCCCGCACTGGGTGGGCCTGCGCAACTACCGGCTCCTCGCCACCGACATCAGCTTCCACCGGGCCCTCGGCAACACGGCCGTCTTCGTGCTCGTCGCGGTCTGCGTCGTCGTCCCGCTCGCCCTGCTGATCGCCCAGGCCCTCAACACCCGCGGCCTGCGTGCCCGGGACCTGTGGCGCACCGCCTACTTCGTGCCGATCGTCGTCTCCCCGATCCTCGTCGCGCTCATCTTCGGCCTGCTCTTCGACCGGCAGTTCGGGCTCGTCAACTCGGTGCTGCGCGCCCTGTTCGGCACCGGCGGCGTCGACTGGCTCGGCGACCCGAGCCTGGCCAAGGTGAGCATCGCGCTCGTCATGCTGTGGCGCTGGACCGGCTACCTCACCGTGTTCTTCCTCGCCGGACTCCAGAGCGTGCCACGGGAGTTGTACGAGGCCGCCGCCATCGACGGCGCCGGACGGCTGCGCACCTTCACCACCGTCACCCTCCCGGCGCTCAAGCCGGTGACGGCGTTCGTCGTCGTCACCTCCTTCATCGGCGCGGCCCAGATCTTCGAGGAGCCCTACCTGCTGACCGGCGGCGGCCCGGCCGAATCCACGCTCTCGGTGACGATGTTCATCTACCGGGCCGCCTTCCAGCGCCAGCAGTTCGGCTACGCGGCCGCCGCGGCCGTCGTCCTGTTCGTCCTGGTCTTCGGTCTCAGCCAGCTCTTCAACCGCCTCCTCGGCATCGGGAGGGCCACCTCATGACACGCGCACGCATCCCGCTCTACGGCGTTCTGGTCCTGCTGCTCCTGGCCTTCCTGGCCCCGCTGCTGTGGGCGCTGAGCGGCTCGTTCAAGCCGCGCGGCGACATCTTCGGCTATCCGCCGCAGCCGGTCCCCGACCCGTTCACCCTCGACAACTACCAACGCCTGTTCTCCGGGCAGCCGTTCTGGCGCTGGTTCCTGATGAGCACGGTGGTCGCCCTCGTCGCCACCACCGTCTCGGTCTTCGTCTGCGCCCTGGCCGGCTACGCCTTCGCCAAGTTCCGCTTCGCGGGGAAGGAACTGCTGTTCGGCGTGATGTTCAGCTCGCTGTCGATCCCCTTCGCGGTGATCCTCGTGCCGCTGTTCGTGATCCTCGTCAAGACCGGCCTCGGCAGCCCCTGGTTCGCGCTGATCGTGCCGTGGGTGGCGCCCGCCTTCGGGATCTTCATGATGCAGCAGTACATCGTGCAGTCCGTCCCGGACTCGGTCCTGGAGGCCGCCCGCATCGACGGGGCGAGCGAGTTCGGCATCTTCCGCACCATCGTGCTGCCCCTGCTGCGGCCCGCGCTCGGCGCGCTCGCCGTCTGGCAGTTCCTCCAGAGCTACAACAGCTTCCTGTGGCCGCTGGTGCTGGTCTCCGACAGCTCCCGGTACACCCTGCCGCTCGGACTCCAGACCCTGTTCGTGTCGGAGCAGCGGCAGTACGACCTCGTGCTCGCCGGCGCCGTCATCGCCGTCGTGCCGGCCGTCGCCCTCTTCGTCCTGCTGCGCAAACAGCTCCTGGAGGGGCTGTCCACCGGCGCGGTCAAGGGCTGACGCCCACTCAACCATCGTATTGGAGAAGGATGTTCGAGCTTCCACCCCGGGTCCTGTTCGGCGCGGCCTACTACCACGAATACCAGCCGCGGGAGCGTCTCAAGGACGACCTCGACCTGATGGCCGAGGCCCGCTTCAGCGTGATCCGGGTCGGCGAGTCCGTGTGGTCCACCTGGGAGCCTACGAGCGGCCGCTTCGACCTCGACTGGCTCCAGCCCGTCCTGGACGGCGCCCACGAGCGGGGCATCTCGGTGATCCTCGGGACACCGACGTACGCCGTACCGCCGTGGCTGGCCCGGCAGTACCCGGAGATCACGGGGGAGACGCGCACCGGCGAGCGCATCGGCTGGGGCGCCCGGCAGGAGGTGGACCTCACCCACCCGGCGTTCCGCTTCCACGCCGAGCGGATCATCCGCAGGATCGTCGCCCGGTACGCGGGCCACCCGGCCGTGATCGGCTTCCAGGTCGACAACGAACCGGGCCTGCATCTCCTGCACAACCACGGCGTGTTCCAGCGTTTCACCGACGAACTCCGCGACCGGTACGGGGATGTGGAGACCCTCAATCGTGAGTGGGGCCTGGTCTACTGGTCGCACCGGCTGTCCACCTGGGCCGACCTGTGGCGGCCCGACGGCAACGTCCAGCCGCAGTACGACCTGGCCTGGCGGCGCTTCCAGGCCCGTCTGGTCACCGAGTTCATCACCTGGCAGGCGGACATCGTCCGCGAGTACGCCCACCCCGGCCAGTTCGTCACCACCTGCATCTCCTACGACCGTCCCGGCGTCGAGGACGACCACCTGACCGAGCGGCTCGACGTCACAGCCGGCAACCCGTACTACACGATGCAGGACGCCCTCGAACTCCCCGACAAAGGCGCGGCCGGGCAGAACTGGACGACCAACGGCACCTGGGCGCTGTACCGCAGCGCCGACCGCATGTACTCCTCCCGCCAGGAACCCTTCCTGGTCACCGAGACCAACGCGCAGGCCATCGGATATCCGTGGGACAACCGGCCGGCCTACGACGGCCAGTGGCGCCAGGCCGCCTGGGCCCTGGTCTCCCGCGGCGCCTCGATGATCGAGTACTGGCACTGGCACACCCTGCACTTCGGCGCCGAGACCTACTGGGGCGGCATCCTCCCCCACCACGGCCGCCCCGGCCGCGTCTACCGCGAACTCGCCGCACTGGGAGCGGAGTTGGAGAAAGCGGGCGACCTGGTCGCATCCCTCACCCCGGACGCCGACGTCGCCTTCCTCTACGACGCCCCCAGCAAGTGGGCGCTCCAGGCCCAGCCGCCGCTGGCCACCGCCGACGGGGGCCCGGACGGGCGGTCGTACGAGAGGGTCTTCGACGCCTTCTACCGGGGCGCCTTCGACGCCGGTCTCCAGGCACGCGTCCTCCACCCCGGCCAACTACCCTCAGACGACCTGCCGTCGGCGCTGGTCGTGCCGGCCTACTACGCCGCCGACGACGAGACCCTCGACCGACTCACGGCCTACGCCGAGGCGGGCGGCCACCTGGTCTTGGGCCCGCGCACGGGCTACGGCGACACCGAGGCCAGGGCCCGCACCGACGCCCAGCCCGCCCGGCTGGCCGAGGCGGCGGGCGTGACCTACGACGAGTTCAGCAACCTGAGCACCCCGCTGACGGTGACCGGCACGGACACCCTGCCCCTGCCGCCCGGGGCACGGGCCCTGCACTGGGCCGACGGCCTCCGGCCACGAGGCGCCGAGGCGGTGGCCGCCTACGAACACCCCCACTTCGGCCGCTGGCCCGCCGCCACCACGCACCGCCACGGCGCCGGACGCGTCACCTACGTCGGCACGGTCCCGGACCCGGAGTTCGCGGCGGCCCTGTTGCGCTGGGCGACCCCGACGGACGGCACCTGGCGGCCGGACCACCCGAGCGTCACCGCCACTTCGGCCACCTCCCGGGACGGCCGCCGCGTCCGCTTCCTGCACAACTGGTCCTGGGAACCGGTCTCCGTCCCCGTCCCGCGGCCGGTCCGGGACGCGCTGTCGGACACGGCGTACACCGAGGAAGTGCCGCTCGGCCCCTGGGACGTCAAGGTCCTCACGGAGGAACAGCACCAAGGAGCGGAACAGCCCTAGGGGGCTCGCACGGCGAGCGACTGGGTGCCGAGGACCGAGATCAGTTCCAGCTTCTCGGCGTCCTCGGTGCCCGGCTCGGCCGAATACACCAGGATGTGCAGGTCGTTGCCCTCCACCCTGAGCAGATCGCAGTCCAGCGTCAGCAGACCCACCTGCGGATGCTCGATGGTCTTCCGGGAGGCCTCCAGCCGGCCGACCACACCCGCGTCCCACAGCCCGGCGAACCGTTCGCTCCTGGTGCGCAACTCCGCTACCAGACGCCGCAGCCGGCCGTCGCCGGGATAGCGCCCGAGGGTCGTGCGCAGCTCGCCGACCATGCCGATCTCGAAGGCACGCCGCTGCTCGGGGGTGTGCCGGGCCCGGGTGTGGGCGCCGGTGAAGTTCCGCCAGACACCGTTGCGTTGGAAGCCGCGCAGGCTCGACTGGTCGCCCATCAGCGCCGCGTACATCGGGTTGGCCACGAGCAGCGTCATGGCGGCGTCGGAGACCCCGACGGGTGTGCCCACCAGCCGGTCCAGCAGCCGTTGGACGCTGGGCGTGATGTACCCGGGCACGGTGTCGGGACCCGGCCGGGCCAGTCCGGCCAGCCGGAACAGGTGCGCCCGCTCGTCCCCCGACAGCCGCAGCGCGCGGGCCAGGGCCTCCACGACCTGGAGGGACGGATTGGCCGCCCGGCCCTGTTCGAGGCGGGTGACGTAGTCCACCGAGATCCCCGCCAGCAGGGCCAGTTCCTCCCGCCGCAGTCCGGCGGCCCGCCGCTGTCCGCCGACGGGCATTCCGGCCGAGTCGGGGGAGACCCGGTCGCGCCAGCGTCTGAGCGCCTGTCCGAGTTCCGTCGCCGTCATGCTCCCCAGTGAACACCGTTCCGGCACCGGGCGCCTGGTACTCGTAGTCCCAGGAAGGAGGGGATCCTGGCTGACCGGACGGCCCGGCGGGAACGTGGAGGCATGACAACGACACTGATCACCGGAGCGAACAAGGGCCTCGGATTCGAGGCCGCCCGACAGCTCGTCGCCGCGGGCCACACCGTGTACATCGGCGCCCGGGACACCGCACGCGGACGTCTCGCCGCCGAGCAACTCGGCGCCCGGTTCGTCCAGCTGGACGTCACCGACGACGCCTCCGTCCAGGCCGCCGCCAAGACCGTCGAGGCCGACGGCGGGCTGGACGTGCTGGTCAACAACGCCGGTATCGAACTGCGCGGCGAGGACAACAGCGTGCCCGGGGCCGCCGACCTCACCGCGGACCAGATGCGGACGGTGTTCGACACCAACGTCTTCGGCCTGGTCCGGGTCACCCACGCGTTCCTGCCGCTGCTGCGCCGCTCGGCCGCGCCGGTCGTGGTCAACGTCGGCAGCGGCCTCGGCTCACTGACCAGGCTCTCCGACCCGGACCACCCCGGCTACGCCTATCCCGGCGTCGCCTACCCGGCCTCGAAGACCACGGTCAACGCGCTCACCGTGCAGTACGCGAAGGCGTTCCCGCAGCTGCGGATCAACGCCGTGGAGCCCGGGTTCACCGCGACCGACCTCAACGGCAGGACGGGCGTCCAGACCGTCGAGCAGGGCGCCGAGATCATCGTCCGCATGGCCCAGGCGGGCCCCGACGGACCGACCGGCACCTACGTCGACGCCGCGGGCCCGCTTCCCTGGTAGGCGGAGTCACCGCAGGGAGGGGGCACTGTCAGACCCGCCGCCTAGCATGCCCACCATGACCGAAGACCTGCTCGACCACTCCCGTCCGGGGCCGTTCACCCGGTTCCGCGCCGAGCAGTCGGCGACCATGGACGGCCTGCCGGACGACCCGGTCGGCATCTGCGCCGCCGTGCACAGCCTGTTCATCCAGCCGTTCGACGCCGTCCCGCTCGGCATCCCCGAGGAGCGGATGGCGGAGCGGAACATCCGCCCGGCGAGCGACCTGGTGGACAGGCTCACGGCACTCGACCCCGCCCCGCTGCACCGGACGCGGACACCGGAGGAGAGAGTGGTGGGCACCTGCCGTCACTGGGCGATCCTCGCCTGCGCGCTGCTGCGGGCGCGGGGGATACCCGCCCGGGCGCGCTGCGGCTTCGGCACCTACTTCGAGGCGGGGCGCGGGTTCGACCACTGGATCACCGAGTACTGGAAGTCCGAGGAGCGGCGCTGGGTGCGCGTCGACGTGGAGCATCTGGACAAGGACCACGTCGAGCACCCCGAGGACCTGGCGCCCGGCGAGTTCCTGACCGGTGGCGAGGCCTGGACGCGGTACCGCGCCGGTCTGATCGACCCGCAGACCTTCGGCGTCCCCGGCACCGACCATGCCTGGGGGCCCGCCGAGATCAGCGGCAACACCGTCCGCGACCTCGCGGCACTGGGCGGCCGGGAGATGCTGCCCTGGGACGAGTGGGGCCGGATGACCGAGGCCTACGACGGCCTGACCGGACCCGAGTACGACGACCTCCTCGACGCGGTGGCCGAAGCATGCGCCGGGCAGGACCCGGCGGCGCTGACCCGTTTGCTCGGCCACCGCGACCTGGCGGTCCCGGCGGACATGGCCGGCGGCTGAGCGCCGCCCGCTCAGATCACCGCGTCGGCGCGCAGCGCCGCGATGTCGGTGGCGTCGCGGCCGAGTTCCCCGAGGATCGCCTCGGTGTGCTCGCCCACCGCCGGCACCGGGCCCATGCGCGCCGGCAGACCCGCCAGATCGGCCGGCGGCAGCAGTGCCCGCACCATGGCCCCGCCGGGGACGGCCACGTCCTGCCAGCGGTCACGCGCGGCCAGCACCGGGTGGTCCAGGAACGCGGCGACGTCGTTGACCCCGGCACAGGCGATGCCGATGCCCTCCAGATCCTTGAGGATCTCGGTGGCGTCGGAGCGGGCGACGCGCTCCGCGACGACGGCGTTGACCTCGTCGCGGTGGGCGACCCGGGCGGAGCCGGTCGCGAAACGCGGATCGTCGGTCAGCTCGGGCCGGCCCAGGAAGTCGGCGCACAGGACGGCCCACTCGCGCTCGTTCTGGATGGAGAAGAGCACGTCCTGTCCGTCGGCGGCCGTGAAGGTGCCGTACGGCGCGATCGTGGCGTGCTGAGCACCCAGCCGTGGCGGCTGGGTCCCGCCGTGCTCGGTGTAGTAGGCGGGCTGGCCCATCCACTCCGCCAGCGCCTCGAAGAGGGAGACCTCCACCGGGTGCGCCGTGCCCGTGGTGGCCCGGGTGAAGAGTGCCGTGAGGATGCCGCTGTAGGCGTACATCCCGGCGGCGATGTCGGCGACCGAGATCCCGGCCCGCGCGGTCTCCTCGGCCGTCCCGGTCAGCGACACCAGGCCGGTCTGGCACTGCACCAGCAGGTCGTATGCCTTGCGGTCGGCCCACGGTCCGGACGTGCCGTACCCGGAGATGGTGCACGGGATCAGCCGCGGGTAGCGGCCGGTGAGCGCCTCGACGTCCAGGCCGAGGCGGTCGGCCGCGCCCGGCGCGAGGTTCTGCACGAACACGTCCGCGCCGCCGAGGAGTTGGTGGAGTACCTCGCGGCCCCGCGGGTCCTTCAGATCGAGGGTGAGCGACTCCTTGGAGCGGTTCAGCCAGACGAAATAGCTGGAGTGGCCGTGCACGGTCGTGTCGTAGCGGCGTGCGAAGTCGCCCTCGCCCGGCCGCTCCACCTTGATCACCCGGGCGCCGAGATCGGCGAGCTGCCGGGTGGCGAAGGGCGCGGCCACGGCCTGCTCCAGGCTGACCACCGTGATCCCGGACAAAGGCCGTTGCGGGAGGCTCATGGGGCCCATTTGTACGGGCGGGCCGGAGCGGCTGTCAACGGTAGGGCCTGGCCCCTGACCTGTACGTTTCCCGAGCCCGCGGCTGATCGGTGCCGGCGTTCGGCATGTGATTGCATGGGGGGCATGAAGGCCATCGCACTGCATCAGTACGGACAGGACCTGAAGCTGGTGGACCACCCCGAGCCCAAGGTGGCTCCGGGGGAGGTCCTCATCCGAGTGAAGGCGGCCGGGGTGAACCCGGTGGACTGGAAGATCGGCGAGGGGTATCTCGACCCCATCATGGAGGCCCACTTCCCACTGATCCCGGGCTGGGACGTGGCCGGAGTCGTCGAAGGGGTCGGTCTGGACGTCGAGGAGTTCGCGCCCGGCGACGAGGTGTTCGGCTACATCCGCAAGGACTGGGTGCAACTCGGCTCCTACGCCGAGTTCGCCGCCGCCCACGTCCGCATGATCGCCCACAAGCCGGCCTCCCTCAGCTGGGAGGAGGCCGCCGGAGTGCCGCTCGCCGGACTCACCGCCTACCAGTGCATCAAGCGCGTCGGCGTCGAGGCCGGCCAGACCGTCCTGGTCCACGCAGCGGCCGGCGGGGTCGGCATGTTCGCCGTGCAGATCGCCGCCGCGCTGGGTGCGCGTGTCATCGGCACCGCGAGCGAGCGCAACCACGACTTCGTGCGCGGCCTCGGCGCGGAGCCCGTGACCTACGGCGACGGACTCGTCGACCGCGTCCGCGCGCTCGCACCCGACGGCGTCGACGCGGCCTTCGACTTCGTGGGCGAGGGAGCGGTGGAGGTCTCACGGCAGGTCCTGAAGAGCCCCGACCGCCTGGCGTCCGTCGTCGACCCGGAGGCCGCCGAGAAGGGCGGCAAGTATGTCTGGCTGCGCCCCGATCCGGTCGACCTCACGGCGCTGGCCGAACTGGCCGACCAGGGACGGCTGTCCGTCGCCATCGACCGGGTGCTGCCTCTCGCCGAGGCCGCGGAGGCCTGGCGCCTCAGCCGCGAGGGCCACACCCGGGGGAAGCTGGTCCTGACGGTCGGGGAGCGCTGAGGGCCGTCTCCGTGTCCCGGGGCTGTGTTCCCCGGGGCTCAGGCGGGAACGCGGAGCGTCTCCACCGCCCGGACGAGCGGCGCCAGTTCGGGGTTGAGCGCGGCATGGTCGAGGGCCTCGCGCAGCGCGGCCTCGTTGGTGGGGCGGGCCTCCTTGAGCAGGTCGAGGCCCGCCTCGGTCACGTCGGTGTAGATGCCGCGGCGGTCCGTGGGGCACAGGTAGCGGGAGAGCAGTCCGCGGTCCTCCAGGCGGGTCACCAGCCGGGTCGTGGCGCTCTGGCTCAGCACCACCGCGTCGGCGACCTGCTTCATCTGAAGGTGACCGCCCGGCCCGTCGTGCTGACGGCTCAGCACGTCCAGCAGCGAGTACTCGCGCACACTCAGGTCGTGCTTCGCCTGAAGAGCCCGCTCGATGTGGGCCTCGATCCTGCCGTGCAGCAGGGACAGCGCGCACCAGCCCTGCGCGAGGGCGGTGAGTGCGGGGTCTGTGGCGGTCATGGGGGCTGCTCCTCCGTCCCGAGGTGACGTCCTCCAGGATAGGGTATCGGTGAAATTTCCAGCGCGCGCACATATAGGGCGTGTGCAAGTAATGTGGGTGGGTGCAGCGATCAGTGGGGGACTCCGACATGACCGGCCGGTTTCGTCACCCGCTTCGAAGTCGACACGGAGTTCCTCGCCCGGTACCCCATCCAGCAGGCAGGCAGGCGATCCAGGAACTGTGGGTGCCGGCCGAGGAACTCGACGAGTGACGGCCCTGGCGGCTATGGCCGCGCCAGATGCCGCATCGTCAGCGCCAGGTGGAGGCGGAGGCGGCCCTGAGGGGTGCGCAGGGGCCAGCCGAGGAGGTGCTCGGCGTGGGCCAGGCGGTCCTGGAGCGTGGAGTGGTGGACGTTGACCTCGGTGGCCGCCGCGCGCAGGCTCGCCGTCGAGGCCACGGCGTACAGGGTGGCCAACAGCCAGGGCGTGGTCGCTGCGGCCGACTCCAGGACCTGGACGTCCGGCGGCGGTTCGGCGCCCGGAGCGACGAGTTCGCCCAGGAGGGCGACGCCGCCCAACTCCTCGGCACGCACCACCCGCGGTCCAGGGTCCCGCGCGGTGCCCTCCGCCGTGAAACGCAGCGCTGTCCGCGCCGCGGCCCAGGAATCAGGCAGGTCGAGCACCGGTACGGCCGGACCGACGCCGAGGCGTCCGGCGGGCGGTTCGGCGTCGGCGGGGACGATCCGGGGACGGCCCTCCCGCAGGGCCAGGACGCGCGCCGGAGCGGCGACGTCCAGGCCCAGCCGGCGCGCCGCGTGCAGTCGCGCCGCCTCCGGAGCCGTGGCGTCCAGCACCGTCTCCACCAGCGCCGGGTCGTCGGCGGGCGCCCGGCCCCGAGTGCGGTCCAGCACCAGACGTACGGCGCCGGCGGCCCGCTCCAGGATCACCGCGTCCACCACACTCGGTGCCGCCTCCGAGCGCTCCAGCCACAGTGCCGGGGCACCGCCCGGGGCCAGCGCCGCGCACGGCCAGGCGGCGTCCGGCGGTACGTCCGAGTCGCGGCGCGTGCCGTCCGCCTCGATGCGAACCCGCACCCGACGCTCCGCGTCGGCCAGCCGGGCGGGCACCCCGGCCAGCACCGCCGCCCCGCGCACCAGCGCCTCCAGGCCGGCCCGGGACTCGGCCAGTCGGTCGAAGTAGGCGATGACCTGGACGGCGGCACCGGCGTCCGGATCCAGCGCGGTCAGACGCCCGGCCAGCTCTTTCATACCCCCATGGTGCGCCATCCGCTGCGATCCGGGGAGCCCGGCGAAGCGGCGGAGGCGGTGCGGGAGAAAGCGCGAGCGACGGCGCCGGTCCCGAGGGAGAGCTCCGGCCCCGCCCGTCTGGGGTCGGAGGGGGAGCTCCCCGGCTCGGCTCCTTCGGGACCGGGGGTGGCGGCGTCGGGGGGCTTGCCCGTCTGTGTCCCGCGGGAGAGGCTCCGCCTTGGCGCCCTGTCCGGGTCCCGAGGGACGCCTCGGCCGGCGCCGGGGCTGAGGAGGGCCGCCTCGGGGCTCCGCAGCCGTGGGACTGGCTCAGCCTGTCGCACCCCCTGCCGGCCCCGACGCCACGCCGCGCCCCCGCCCCGCCCACCCTCGTACGACGGACATCAGGCCAGCAGCCTGCGCAGCCACTCCAGTTGGGCGGTGCGGGCCGCCTGGGAGAGGGCGGCTTGAGGGGCGAAGCCGTCGAAGCCGTGGAAGCCGCCGGGCCAGACGTGGAGTTCGGCCACGCCGCCGGCCTGCCAGATGCGGGAGGCGTAGGCGACGACCTCGTCGCGGAAGGTCTCCGCCGAGCCGACGTCCAGGAAGGCGGGCGGCAGCCCGGAGAGGTCCTCGGCGCGGGCCGGTGCCGCGTACGCGGGCACGTCCGGGCCGCCGCGTGCCTCGCCGAGCAGGGCCGTCCAGCCGGTCTCGTTCGCCGTACGGTCCCAGACGCCGAGGCCCGCCATCTGGTGGCAGGAGACGCTCTCGTTGCGGTCGTCCAGCATCGGGCACATCAGCAGCTGGCCGATCGGACGGGGACCGCCGCGGTCCCGGGTGAGCAGGGCCAGTGCCGCACTGAGGCCCCCGCCCGCGCTGGCCCCCGCGAGGACGATCCGCTCCGGGTCGCCACCGATCTCCTTGGCGTGCTCCGCGGTCCACACCAGACCGGCGTACACATCCTCGATCCCGGCGGGATACGGCTGCTCCGGCGCCAGCCGGTACTCCACCGACACCACGACGGCGCCCAGTTCCTTCGCCCAGGCCAGCGGACCGTCCACGCCCACCCGGTTGTTGCCGAGGATCATGCCGCCGCCGTGCACGTGGTACACGACCGGCAACGGGCCCTGCGTTTCCGGGCCGGCCGGGCGGGCGATCAGGAGGGAGATGTCGGGGGCGCCCTCGGGCCCGGCGACCGTGCGGTCCTCGATCTCGAAGAACCCGCCCACGGTCAGGTCCAGCTCGGCCAGCATCTCGATGCCCGGCCCCTGCCGGACGACGTCGATGTCGTCCATCGTCAGGCCGGGCGAGATGACCTCCTTGATCAGTTCCAGGGTGGCGGCCAGCTCCGGGTCGAACGGGGGCGGGACGTGACTCATGGCATCTCCTCACACACAGGTGCGGCGGCTCGTGACGTCATGTTCCGCCGGGCGACGGCCGTCCGGGGCGCCGCCGGACGGCGGAACCTGCCCGCCGTCCGGCGGGTGGCGCCCCGTCGTTTCCGGCCGGACATCCCGATGACCTGCTGTTTTTTACCAGGACATGACCCGTTCTTCACCTGTCGTAGGTGGAAGTGATCTGATGTCCTGACCACGCTGTCGATGCCCCCCATGCATCAGGAGTACCAGTGAACGTCTCTCTCAGCGTCTGGCTGCTGACCATCGCAGCCCTGTGCGCCCTCGTCGCCGTGGATTTCTTCATCGGCAGAAAACCCCATGACGTCTCGATCAGAGAGGCCGGGATCTGGACCGTCGTCTGGGTCGTCCTGGCCTGTCTCTTCGGCGTCGGGCTGCTCGTCTTCGGCGGTGCCAAGCCCACCGGTGAGTTCTTCGCCGGGTACATCACCGAGAAGTCCCTGAGCGTCGACAACCTCTTCGTCTTCGTCCTGATCATGGGGAAGTTCGCGGTCCCGACCCAGTACCAGCAGCGCGTGCTGATGGTCGGCGTGATCATGGCGCTGGTGCTGCGCGCCGCCTTCATCGCCGCCGGCGCCGCGATCATCTCCACCTTCTCGTGGGTCTTCTACATCTTCGGCGCCTTCCTGATCTGGACCGCGTGGAAGCTGGTCCAGGACGCCCGCAAGGGGGCACACGAGGAGGAGTACGAGGAGAACAAGCTCCTGAAGATGGTCGAGAAGCGCTTCGGGGTGGCCGACCGCTACCACGGCACCAAGCTGTGGATCGAGGAGAACGGCAAGCGGATCATGACCCCGATGCTGGTCGTGATGCTCGCGATCGGCTCCACGGACGTCCTGTTCGCGCTCGACTCCATTCCCGCCATCTACGGTCTGACGCAGGACCCGTACATCGTGTTCACCGCCAACGCGTTCGCGCTGATGGGTCTGCGCCAGCTGTACTTCCTCATCGGCGGACTGCTGAGGAAGCTGGTCCACCTCAGCTACGGCCTGTCGATCATCCTCGGGTTCATCGGCGTCAAGCTGGTCCTGCACGCGCTGCACGAGTCCGGTGTCCATGTCCCGGAGATCAGCATCCCGGTCTCCCTCGGCTTCATCGTGCTGGTGCTGGCCATCACCACGATCACCAGCCTGCGGGCCTCCAAGAAGCAGGAGGCCGCCGAGGCGGAGCGGGCGCTGTAACGCTCCTCGTCTCTTTCGTGGCGTCCCCCGCCCGCGGCGTCTGCGTGCCGCGGACGGGGGACGCTTGACTTCGAGAGCGCTCGAACGTCTAGCGTCACCGGCGTCGGCGACGAATCCCGTGAACGGAGACGGACATGCGGGTGGGCGTACACATCAACCGGTTCGACCACAGCGGAGGCGGACCCGCGCTCGGCGTGGAACTCGCCGCGGCGGGTGCCGCCGCCGAGGCCGCGGGCGTGAGCTGGCTGTCCGTCATGGACCACTACTTCCAGATGGAGTTCAACGGCGGCGCCGAGGACCCCATGCTGGAGGCCTACACGACCCTCGGCTTCCTCGCCGCGCACACCTCCACGATCCGGCTCGGCGCCCTGGTGACCGGGGTGACCTACCGGCACCCCGGCCTCCTCGCCAAGATCGTCACCTCACTCGACGTGCTCTCCGGAGGCCGGGCCACCCTCGGCATCGGGGCCGCCTGGTACGACCGTGAGCACGAAGGACTCGGGGTGGCGTTCCCGCCGGTCGCCGAGCGCTTCGAACGGCTGGAGGAGACCCTGCGGATCTGCCTCCAGATGTGGGACCCGCAGGACAACGGCCCCTTCGAGGGCACCCACTACCGCCTCGCCGAGACGCTGTGCGTGCCCGCGCCGGTGAGCAGCCCGCGGCCCGAGATCATGATCGGGGGCGGCGGGGAGCGCAAGACGCTGCGGTTCGTGGCCAGGTACGGCGATGCCTGCAACCTGTTCGCCACGACTCCGGAAGAGATCACGCACAAGCTCGACGTCCTGCGCGGCCACTGTGAGACGGAAGGGCGGGACTACGACGAGATCCGCAAGACCGTGCTGCACTCGGGCGAGGCGCTCACCGAAGGCGACTTCGACGCCTTCGTGCGGGACGTGGGCCGGTACACCAAGCTCGGCATCGACACCGTGATCCTCTCGCCGAGCGTCGGCGAGCCGGCCGCCTGGATCGAGCGGTCCGCCGCGCCCGTCGTTCAGCGGCTGGCCGAGCTCGACTGACGGGGCCGGGTGGCGGCGGGGCGGCTGCGGGAGACGATCCGCATCCCCCGTTCGTCGATCGTCCTGATCTGCAACGAGCCGCAGCCGCACCGGGTCCAGACCGTGCGTCCCGCCGCCGTGCAGTGCCGGGACACCACCTGGAAGGGCTCGGCACCGTCCGGCCGGCCGCAGTGCGGGCAGGCGTCGCCGGTGGTGCCGGTCGTGCTGGTCATGGTGACTCCTCGTGCCGGGTTGTGGATGGCTGACCGTCGCGACACAGCCAGGGTGCGTCGGAAGGTTCATGCACGTCCAGGTTGACTTTGTGGACCTCACCTTGAAGCGTGGGCTTCATGATTGACCTGCGTCGGCTTCATGTTCTGCGGGCGGTGGCTCACTACGGAACGGTCACCGCCGCGGCCCGTGCCCTGCACTTCACGACCTCCGCCGCGTCCCAGCAGATCCGGCAGCTGGCCCGGGATCTGGAGGTGGACCTGCTCGAACCGCAGGGGCGGGGCGTGCGGCTCACCCCCGCCGCCGAGAGCCTGCTGGCGCATGCCGATGCGATCCAGGCGCGGTGGGAGCAGGCGGAGCTCGATCTCCGGGCCGACCGGGGGGAGCCGGGCGGGCCGCTGCGGGTGTGCGGATTCCCGGTGGCCATCTCGGTGCTGCTGGCGCCCATGGCGGTGCGGCTGCGGGAGCGGTACGCGCGGCTCGCCGTGCGGATCCAGGAGTCGGGGGTGCCGGAGAGCTTCGATCTGCTGTTTGAGGGGGAGGTCGATCTCGCGGTGGTGGAGGCCACGCCGCACAATCCACCGCTGAGTGACGCGCGCTTCGACCAGCAGCCGTTGCTGGACGATCCTTTCGACCTCGTCGTACCCGAGGGGCATCGGCTGGCGGGCCGGGAGCGGGTGGGGCTGGCCGACGCGGCGCGGGAGGCGTGGATCGCGCCGGTGCCGGACAGTCCGTGCCGTCCGCATGTGCTGTCGGCGTGCGGGGAGGCGGGGTTCAGTCCCGATGTGGTGCACCACGCGCTGGACTGGAATGTCACGGCCCACCTGGTGGCCCACGGTCTGGGGGTCGCCCTGGTCCCGCGGTTGGCGCAGTTGACGCCCCATCTGCCCATCGTGCGGGTGCGGTGCTCGGGGAACCCGCACCGCAAGCTGCTCACCTGCACGCGCAGGGGCGGCCGGAACCGGCCGGCGGTGGAGGCGGCGCTGGAGGAACTGCGCGGACTGGCGGCCACGGCCGTGGCGTGACGCGGCTGCCCGAGGGAGGTTTCGTGCGGCAGGGCGGTTCGGCGGACACATAACCGCTTGCCGGGGAGTGATCGCTGCGGATGCAATGTCCGGCATGCGTACGCCACCCTCGCCGCCCGGAGCGGAGCGGACCGCCGGATCGGCCGTCCGGATCGGCGCCCTCGCGCCCCTGACCCGGCCCGGCTGGGTCGAGGCGGGCCACCACCTGCTCGCCGGACTGGAACTGGCCGTCGGCGAAGTCAATGACACCGGCGGGATCGACGGCAGACCGCTCGACCTGGTGGTCCGGGACACCGCGGCCGATCCGGAGCGGGCCGCGGCGGCCGTGGACGAACTGGCCCACCTGGGCGTGGCCGCCCTGGTGGGGGAGTACCACAGCGTGGTCGCCCGTGCCGCGGCCTCCAGGGCGGACGCGCTCGGACTGCCGTACCTGTGTTCGTCGGCGGTGCTCGACGCGCTGACCGAACAGCCGACGCCATGGGTCGCGCGTCTCTCCCCGCCGCAGTCGCGCGGCTGGCGGAGCTACGCGGACTTCCTCCTGGACGCGGGCCACCGCGGCATCGCCGTGGCGGCCCAGCCGAGCGTCTACTGGGCGACCGGGACCCGCATCCTGCGGGACCACCTCGCCGCACACGGCGGCACCGTCGTAGAACTCGACGCGTCCGCGCTCACCCCCACGGCCGTGTGCGACGCACTCGCCGAGAACGGCGCGACCGCCCTGCTTCTGCTGGCCGGTCATCCGGAGCCGGCTGTGTCGATCGTCCGGTCAGTCCGTCGCGACCCGCGCCTGGCCGACCTCCTGATCGGTGCCCCGGCCGGGCAGCCGGAACTCGCCTCATGGGCGGCGGAGTTGGGCGACGACGGCGCCGCGATCCCCTTCCTCCGATACCTGCCCGAGCGGTTCGGTCCCCTCGGCGCACGGGTCGAGACGGCCCTGCGGGAGCGGCTGGCCGCGGCGCCGTCGTTCGTCGCCTTCGAGGGCTACGACACGATCGCCGTCCTCGCCGAGGTGCTGCGTTCTCACGGCGCGGACCGGGCGCGCATCGCGGAAGCCTGGCCGCGCGTCGCGGTCGAGGGCACCCGCGGGACGATCCGGTTCTCCCGCACCCCCGGCATCGGCGTGTGGCAGTGGGCCGGGCCGCCGGTCCAGGTCGTCGACCGGGATCCGGCCCGACCGGACCGCTTCCGGGTCCTTCACTCCGGCTGAGAGCGTGCGGGAGGGGCCGGAGCGAACGCTCCGGCCCCTCTGCCGCGTCCGGTGCCGTGGGTCAGGCGGCGGCGGTCTCGTCGGCGTGGGTGTGCAGACGGGCGACGACCTCGGAGAGCTGCGCGGCGACCTCGGCGTCGTCGGCCGGGTGGGTCTCGGCGAAGCGGACGACGGAGCCGGGGATGGAGAGCTTGACGTCCTCCAGGACCTTGCCGCCGGCGATGCCGACGGACTTGCGGGTCTCGTCCTGGGCCCAGACGCCGCCGTACTGGCCGAAGGCGGTGCCGACCACGGCGACCGGCTTGCCGGCGAAGGCGCCGGCGCCGTAGGGACGCGACAGCCAGTCGATGGCGTTCTTGAGGACGGCCGGGATGGTGCCGTTGTACTCGGGGGAGAAGAACAGGAAGGCGTCGGAGGCCTGGGCGGCCTCGCGCAGCTTGGCGGCCGGAGCCGGGACGCTGCCCTCGACGTCGAGGTCCTCGTTGTAGAACGGGATCTCGGCCAGGCCCTCGAAGAGGTCGACGTCGGCGCCCTCCGGGGCGAGCTTGACGGCCGCCTCGGCGAGCTGACGGTTGTGCGAACCGGCACGGAGGCTGCCGACGAGCGCGAGGATGCGAACAGACATGCGAAAACTCCCAGGGCTGAAACACGGCGACAATAATCGGACCGGGGTCCGTTTAATGTTGTAGCACTCCAAACGGACCGCGGTCCAGTTTTCTTCCTCGTGCTTTACGCTGTTTTCATGTCCGCCTTCCCGCCACCCCTCGCCGACCAGCCCGAACCGCCCGTCGACGAACCCCAGTTGCTCCAGCTCGGCGCTCCCGAGGATGAACCCTGCCTGCGCGCCGACGCCGCCCGCAACCGGGCCAGGCTCCTGGAGGCCGCCGCGCGACTGGTGGCCGAGCACGGGGCGGCCGGGGTGACGATGGAGGCGGTGGCTGTCGCGGCGAACGTGGGCAAGGGCACGGTCTTCCGGCGCTTCGGTGACCGGACCGGCCTGCTGACGGCGCTGCTCGATCACTCCGAGCGGAAGTTCCAGGCCGCCTTTCTGAGCGGTCCGCCGCCGCTCGGGCCGGGTGCGCCCCCCGTGGAGCGGCTGCGGGCGGTCGGGCACGCCCTGCTGCGCCGCTCGGTGGACGAACTGGATCTGCAACTGGCGGCCGAGCCGAGCCCGGAGCGGCGGTTCTCCGTTCCGGCGCGCCGGCTGCTGCGCGGCCATCTGGCGCTGCTGCTGCGGCAGGCCGTACCGGACGCGGACAGCGAGCTGCTGTCCCACACCCTGACGGGGTATCTCAGCCCCGTGCTGATCCACCATCTGACCAGGCAGTGCGGGATGCCACTGGAGCGGCTGGAGGCCGGGTGGGACGACCTGGTGGACCGTGTGACGAGCTGAGCCGGGGACGGGTGCACCCGGGGGTGTGAATAGTTGAGCCTGCAACTGAGTTCCCCCAGTCGTAAGCTTGAGCACAGATTCTGCAAAGATGCGGTACGTCATGGTGCAGATACCGAAAACGCCCGTTCCCGCGTCGCCCGTACCGCGCTCTGTCCCCACGAGCGCCGATGTGGCCCGCCTGGCCGGCGTCTCGCGCGCGACCGTCTCCTACGTCCTCAACAACACCAGCGCCGTCCGGATCAGCGAGCCCACGCGCCGTCGCGTCCGTGAGGCCGCCAAGGAACTCGGGTACGTGCCGCACGCGGCGGCCCGCAGCCTGCGCGCCGGACACAGCCGTATGGTGCTGATGCCCGCACCGGACTTCCCGGTGGGCCCGCTCTACAGTCGGTTCCTCGATGAGCTCCAGTGGGCACTGGGGCGCCTCGACTACACCGTCGTGCAGTACGGCGCGGTCGGCGTCCGCGGTGACGAGGCCGCCCGCGCCTGGGCCGAGCTGCGGCCGGTCGCGGTGCTGGTGCCGGGGTCGGACCTCGGCACGAAGGGCGTGACGGTGCTCAAGCGTTCCGGGGCCCGGGCGGTGGTCACCCTGGCCTCGGAGTCCGTGGAGGGCGCCCATGCCCTGCTCCTGGACCACGAGGCCGTCGGCCACTGCGCGGGCGCGCACCTGTACGCCCGCGGCAGACGCCGTATCGGAGTCGTCGTGCCCGAGGAGTCCGGTCTGGAGTCCTTCTCCGCTCCCCGTCTCGCAGGCGTACGGCGCGCCCTGCGCGGCACGGACGCCACGGTCGTCGAACTGCCCCTCGCCTACGAGGAGTCGGCCGCCGCCCGGCTCGCCGCCCGCTGGCGCGAGCTCGGCCTGGACGCCGTGTTCGCCTACAACGACGAGTACGCGATGCTGCTCATGCGGGCCCTCCAGGACGAGGACATCGACATACCCGGGCACACGGCGGTGATCGGCGCCGACGACCTGATGCTCGGCCGCCTGCTGAGACCCCGGCTCAGTACGGTCCACGTCGAACTGCCCTCAGGGCGCGACCTCGCCGAGCTGGTCGACCGCGCGGTGCGCAACCCCGGCGCCGCGACCGAGACCCACACGGTGCTGGGCGCCTCGATGGTGCATCGCGAGTCCAGCTGACCCGGGGACGGAGCCGGAAGCGGCTCAACTCCCTTGAAAGGTAGGGGAGTTGGGTTACTTCTCGGTACGACATGCGCTGCATTCCCGGCAGGGCGTGGCTAGGATGTTGCATGCTCAACAAGTTGGGAAGCCGTACAGGGCTTCCGCCTGTTGAGTCCCGCCGGTGACGAACGGAGAGCCGAACATGCCTTTGCTCGACCCCAAAACCTGGCAGCCCCGAACCCTGGGGGGACCCGAACACGCCGTCACCGAGCCCGCCACCGGCGACTCGCTCGGCGTCGTGCGCCTCGCCACGGCGGAGGACGTCGCCGTGGCGGCGGAGACCGCCCGGGGCGCGCAGAGCGACTGGGCCCGCGTCCCGCACTTCGTCCGTGCGGGCGTGCTGCGCAAGGCCGGTGACCTGTTCACCGCGCACGCCGAAGAACTGCGCGAGTGGCTGGTCCGGGAGTCCGGATCCATTCCCGGCAAGGCCGACTTCGAACTGCACGTCGCGGCCCAGGAGTGCTACGAGGCCGCCGCACTCGCCTCCCGCCCGGCCGGACAGGTCCTGCCCAGCGAGGCGGCCCGGCTGTCCTACACCCGTCGGGTCCCGGCCGGCGTCGTCGGCGTGATCTCCCCCTTCAACGCCCCGCTGATCCTCTCCATCCGCTCCGTCGCCCCGGCGCTCGCCCTCGGCAACGCGGTCGTCCTGAAGCCGGACCCGCGGACGGCCGTCTGCGGCGGGCTCTCCCTCGCCGCGATCTTCGCCGAAGCCGGCCTGCCGGAGGGGCTGTTCCACGTCCTGCCGGGCGGACCCGACGCCGGTCAGGCCCTGGTCGCCGACCCGCGGATCCTCATCATCTCCTTCACCGGCTCCACCGCGGCGGGCCGCGCCGTCGGCGAGGCGGCAGGCCGCCACCTCAAGCGCGCACACCTGGAACTGGGCGGCAACTCCGCCCTGGTCGTGCTGGAGGACGCCGACATCGACGCGGTCATCTCCACGGCCGCCTGGGGCTCCTTCTTCCACCAGGGCCAGATCTGCATGACGACCGGCCGCCACCTGGTCCACAGCTCCCTGTACGACGAATACATCGAGCGGCTGGCGGCGAAGGCCGACTCCCTCGCCGTCGGCGACCCGCACCGCGAGCAGGTCCATCTCGGCCCGATCATCGACGACGGCCAGCTCGCCAAGGTGCACGGCCTGGTGGAGGCCAGCACCGCCCGCGGCGCCAAGCTGGCCGCCGGCGGCACCCACGACCGCCTCTTCTACCGGCCGACGGTCCTGGCCGACGTGGACGACGCCACCCCCGCGTACGCGGAGGAGGTGTTCGGTCCCGTGGCGCCCGTACGGTCGTTCAGCACGCCCGACGAGGCGGCCGCCCTGGCGGCGGCCGGCCCCTACGGCCTCTCGCTCGGCATCGTGACCCGGGACGCCGCCCGCGGCCTCGACCTGGCCGAGCGGATCCCGACCGGCATCGTCCACATCAACGACCAGACGGTGAACGACGAGGCCGTCGCCCCCTTCGGAGGCATCGCCGCGTCCGGCACCGGCGCCCGCTTCGGCGGCGAGGCCAACCTGGAGGCCTTCACCGAGCTGCGCTGGACGACGGTGCGCTCGGACGTGGCGCCGTACCCGTTCTAAGGTCCGTCGCTACGGCCGACTACTGGCCGCTCTGCTCGGCCTGGGCCTGCTGCTCGGCCACCGACTTGCGCACCTCGTCCATGTCCAGCTTGCGAGCCTGCCCGATGACGTCCGTGAGGGCGGCCTCGGGCAGGGCGCCCGGCTGGGCGAACACCGCGACCTGGTCACGGACGATCATCAGCGTGGGAATCGACTGGATACCGAAGGCCGCGGCCAGCTCCGGCTGCGCCTCGGTGTCCACCTTGCCGAACACCAGGTCCGGATTGGCCTCGGCAGCCTTCTCGTAGACCGGCGCGAACTGCCGGCACGGACCACACCACTCCGCCCAGAAGTCGATCAGCACGAACTCGTTGTCCGTGACCGTCTGGTCGAAGTTCTCCTTGGTGAGCTCCACGGTGCTGCTCATGGCGTGATCCCTCTTCCTCGTATCGGGGGCGAAGCCGTCGGCCACAACACGGCCGACCGGGTAGGTATTCCGCGCGCGTACCCATGTGGCCTGAGCGCACACCACCCACCAGACTGGCCCCATGACGGAAACGGAATCCATCGCCTACGACGTCGTGGTGCTCGGTGCCGGGCCCGTGGGGGAGAACGTCGCCGACCGCACCCGTGCGGCCGGCCTCTCCACCGCGGTCGTGGAGAGCGAACTGGTCGGCGGCGAATGCTCGTACTGGGCGTGCATGCCCAGCAAAGCCCTGCTGCGCCCGGTCATCGCCCGCGCCGACGCCCGCCGCACACCCGGACTCAAGGAGGCGGTCCAGGGACCTCTCGACACGGAGGCGGTCCTCGCCCACCGCGACTACTACACCTCCCACTGGAAGGACGACGGCCAGGTCCAGTGGCTCGACAGCATCGGGGCCGACGTCCACCGCGGCCACGGCCGCCTCTCCGGACCCCGCACGGTCACGGTCACCGGCCCCGACGGGACACAGAAGGTGCTCACCGCCCGGCACGCCGTCGCCGTCTGCACCGGCACCCGCGCCGTCCTGCCCGGACTGCCGGGCCTCGCGGACGTGCGGCCCTGGACGAGCCGCGAGGCCACCAGCGCCAAGGCGGCGCCCGGCCGGCTGATCGTCGTCGGCGGGGGAGTGGTCGCCACCGAGATGGCCACCGCCTGGCAGGCCCTCGGCTCGCAGGTCACCCTCCTCGTCCGCGGCAAGGGCCTGCTGAACCGGATGGAGCCCTTCGCGGGCGAACTCGTCGCCGAGGCGCTCGGCGAGGCGGGTGTCGACGTCCGCACCGGCACGTCCGTGGAATCCGTCAGCCGGCAGAACGGCACGGTCGTGGCGGTCACCGACACCGGCGACCGTATCGAGGCCGACGAGATCCTCTTCGCCACCGGCCGGGCCCCGCGCACCGACGACATCGGCCTCGACACCGTCGGCCTGGAACCCGGCTCCTGGCTGGACGTCGACGACAGCCTGCGCGTCACCGGCAGCGAATGGCTGTACGGCGTCGGCGACGTCAATCACCGCGCCCTCCTCACCCACCAGGGCAAGTACCAGGCCCGTATCGCGGGCGCCGCCATCGCCGCCCGCGCCTCCGGCACCGACCGGCTGGAGTCCGAGCCCTGGGGCGCCCACACGGCCACCGCCGACCACGGCGCCGTCCCCCAGGTCGTCTTCACCGATCCCGAGGCGGCCTCCGTGGGCCTCTCCCTGGCGGAGGCGGAACAGGCCGGCCACCGCGTCCGCGCCGTCGACTACGACCTCGCCTCCGTCTCCGGCGCCGGCCTCTACGCCGACGGCTACCGCGGCCGCGCCCGCATGGTCGTCGACCTCGAACGCGAGATCCTCCTCGGCGTCACCTTCGTGGGCCCCGGCGTCGGCGAACTGATCCACTCGGCCACCATCGCGGTCGCCGGCCAGGTACCGATCAGCAGGCTGTGGCACGCGGTGCCGTCGTATCCGACGATCAGCGAGGTGTGGCTGCGGCTGCTGGAGGCCTACCGGGACAACTGACGTGCAGATGCCGCCGCACCCTGCTTGACCTGCACGATCCCGCTGCTGCGGCAAGGCCCGGCATACCGGCTTGAGGGTGCCGGGCCTGTCCGCCTGCTGTATTCGGACAGCAGGCCAGTGCCAGCCACCGCTTATCCCTCCCTCCGTTCCTTCATCCCGAGGCTCTGGTCTGCCGACTGCCGTGCGTGGGCGGGGATGACAGCCGGTCGCGTCCGGCGAGCCAGCGGGGTCAGCAGCACGGCGGCGGCAAGGGTCGAGGCCGCCGTGACCGCGGCCGAGATGTGCAGCCCGCGAACGAACCCGTCGGCGAAACCCTCGGTTCCCGGCCCGGCACCGGCACTGGTGGCAACGATGAGTCCCAGGACGGCGACCCCCAGCGCGGTGCCCACCTGCCGGGTCGTGCTGATGGTCGCGGCGGCCAGCCCCGACTGCCGCACCGGCAGTGCGGCCACCCCGGCGAGCTGCGTGGGACCGATGGCCGCGCCCATGCCCGCACCGAGGACGACGGAGACCACGGCGAGGGTGCCCAGCCCCGTGTCGACGTCGAGCAGGAGGA
The DNA here is from genome assembly GCF_001685355.1 of Streptomyces lincolnensis. GTDB lineage: Bacteria > Actinomycetota > Actinomycetes > Streptomycetales > Streptomycetaceae > Streptomyces > Streptomyces lincolnensis. The sequence goes on from NZ_CP016438.1 coordinate 9,075,588, forward strand.
GACCGGCGAGCCCCGCCGCCGACACCAGGTAGCCGACCACCATGACGCGGATCGCTCCGAACTTCGCGCACAGTGTGCTGGCGACAGGCGCCACGGCGCAGATGGACAGTGTCAGGGGGAGGAAACGCAGCCCCGTCTGGATGGCCGAGCGTCCCTGGACCTGCTGGAGGTAGAGCGAGAGCAGGAAGAACACCGCGCTGGTGCCGAAGCCGAGGACGAACGAGCAGACGTTGGGCACGGTGAATCCCCTGTCACGGAAGAGCCGCACCGGCAGCATCGGGCGGGGACTGCGCCGTTCCCACCAGATGAAGAGCACCAGCGCGGCGAAGGCCGTGAACAGCGGTGCCACCGTGTGCGCGGAGGCCCAGCCGTGTGCGTGGCTCTCGATCAGTCCGTAAGTGAGGGTTCCGAGCAGTACCAGGGCGAGGACCTGGCCGGTGAGGTCGAGGTGGGCGTGGTCCGGATCGGAGGTCTCCGGCAGGGACCGGGCACCGAGCCAGAGGATGAGCAGCCCGACCGGCAGGTTGATCAGGAAGATGCTTCGCCAGCCGACGCTGTCGACCAGCACACCGCCGAGCAGCGGCCCGATCACGATCGCGGATCCGCCGACGGCGCCGTTCAGGCCGATGATCCGGGCGCGTTCACGCGGCTCGGGATACGCCTGGGCAAGGTTCGACAGCGTGCCGGTGAAGACGAGCGCGGCCGCGGCCCCCTGGACAGCGCGGGCGGCGATCAGGGCACCGACGGATGGGGCGAGCGCGCAGCCGAGCGAGGCGAGGGTGAAGACGACGATGCCCGTCAGGTAGGTGCGCTTGCGGCCGCACCGGTCGCCGAGCACTCCGCCGGCCAGCAGCAGCGCGGACAGGGGCAGGGTGTAGGCGTCGACGACCCACTGCATGCCAGAAGTGCCTGTGTTCAGATCGGATCCGATGTCGGGCAGTGCGACGGTCACGATCGAGACGTCCAGCAGGGCGATGAACGCGCCCAGCATCAGTCCCAAGGGCAGCTGCCATCCAGGGCGTTGAGACATGAACCATCCTTCGGCAACGGTTTTCATTGCGAGGTGTTCAGCCTCCGACCTAAAGTCGACTTCATGTCAACCAGGACCCCGGCGTCCCCCGGCCGGAGCATCGGCGAAGTCGCGGGCCGCTTCGACGTCGCCGTGTCCACCCTGCGCTGGTGGGAGCGGTGCGGTCTGCTCACCCCGGCCCGACTCTCCGGGCGGCGCGTGTACGACGACGCCGACATACGCCGTATCGCACTGATCCAGCTCCTGCAGAAGACCGCGATGATGAGCCTGCCGGAGATCTCCGCCCTGCTCGACGGCACCGGCAAGGACCAGGACTGGCGTACGGCGGTGGGAGCGCGCGTCGCCGAGTGCGAGGCGCAGCTCGCCCGGCTGACCGCTGCCCACGCCTACCTCACCCATCTGCTGTCCTGCCCGAACGACCACCCCACCGACCAATGCCCGCACCTGGCCGAGGAGATCGGCACCTACCTCGCCACCGGCCGCGTACCGGCGCCGCCGGACAGTGCCGGTGACACGCCTGTGGCGTGACTACGGAAGGTCGAAGCCCAGCGACTCCGCCGCCTCCCGGGGCGTCGGCTGGGTCCACCGCTCCGCCATCGCCCGGCTCGACGACAGGGACCGCAGGTCCGCGCGGTCGAGGTAGAGCGTGCCGTCGAGGTGGTCGGTCTCGTGCTGGACGATCCGGGCGGGCCAGCCGCTGAAGACCTCGTCCACCGGCCGGCCGCTCTCGTCCTCGCACGTCAGCCGCACCTCGGCGGGCCGGGCCACCACCGCCTGCCAGCCGGGCACACTCAGACAGCCCTCGAAGAACGCGGCCCGGACGGTGCCCAGCGGCTCGTAGGACGGGTTGACCAGCACCCGGAACGGCTGCGGCACCCGTCCGCGGGCCAGCCGTACCTCCTCGGGAACCGGCGCGGGATCCTCGATGACCGCGATACGCAGCGGCACCCCCACCTGGGGCGCGGCCAGGCCCACGCCCGGCGCCGCGTGCATCGTCACGCGCAGGGCCTCGACGAAGCGGGCGAGGAGGGCGGGGTCCAGCTGGCCGTCGAAGGGCTCGGTGCCGCGCCGCAGCACGGGCTCCCCGGCCTCGACGATGGTCAACGGCCCGTCCGTGGAGAGGAGTTCCTCGACGAGGTCGGCGACGGGGACGTGATCACGGGGAGAGGAAACCATCGCGCCAGCATGCCACGGAGCCTCACCGGACCCCGCACCACCATGTGACGCAGGTCACTCGCATGCGCGGGAACTCGACACCGCCTTCCCCCGACATCTGGAAGGCCACAACCGAGAAACGTCCCCTGCCCAGGGAGAACCCCGCCGATGTCCACCGCTCCCTCGCCCACCACGGACGAGGCCCCGCAGCCCGCCGCCGAACCGGCGTCGACCCGCAGCAGATGGGCCCCGCTCCGCCCGCTGATCCTGCGGCTGCACTTCTACGCGGGAGTGCTCGTCGCTCCGTTCCTGCTCGTCGCGGCCCTCACCGGCTTCCTGTACGCCGGCTCGTTCCAGGCGGAGAAACTCGTCTACGCCGACGAGCTGACCGTCTCCGCCGTCGGCGACGCCAAGCTGCCGATATCCGAACAGGTGACAGCCGCCCGCAAGGCACACCCCGAGGGCTCGGTCGCGGCAGTACGGCCCTCGCCCGCGGACGACGCGACCACCAGGGTGCTGCTGTCCGGCGTCGAGGGCGTCGACCCGACCCACACGCTCGCCGTGTTCGTCGACCCGTACACCGCGCAGGTCAAGGGTTCGCTCGAACAGTACGGCTCGACCGGCGCGCTCCCCCTGCGCACCTGGATCGACGAGTTCCACCGCGATCTGCACCTGGGCCAGACCGGCCGCCTCTACAGCGAACTCGCCGCCAGCTGGCTGGCCGTGATCGCGCTCGGCGGGCTCGCGCTGTGGTTCTCCCGCCGCCGTGCCCGGCGCAAGCTGCGCGGCACCAGCGGCCGCCGCCGCACCCTCGGGCTGCACGGCACCGTCGGGGCCTGGGCGGCGACCGGGTTCCTGTTCCTGTCGGCGACCGGACTGACCTGGTCGACCTACGCCGGGGCGAACATCGACGAGCTGCGCACCTCGCTCGGGCAGGCCACCCCGTCGGTCACGGCGACGGCCGGCGGCGACCACACGGGCCACGGAGCCTCCGCCACGGCCGGGGACGCCGCCCACGGGGTCGGCCTCGACAAGGTCCTGTCCGCCGCCCGTGCCGAGGGCCTGGGCGACCCCGTCGAGATCGTCCCGCCCGCCGACGCCTCGTCCGCGTACGTCGTCAAGCAGGTCCAGCGCAGCTGGCCCGAGAAGCAGGACGCGGTCGCGGTCGACCCGGCCACCGGCGAGGTCGCCGACGTCCTGCGGTTCGCCGACTACCCTCTGCTGGCCAAGCTGACCCGCTGGGGCATCGACCTGCACACGGGAACCCTCTTCGGCCTGGTCAACCAGATCGCCCTGATGCTCCTCGCGCTCTCCCTGATCCTGCTGATCGTCTGGGGCTACCGCATGTGGTGGCAGCGTGGCCGCGGCTCCGCCTTCGGCCGCCCGATCCCACGCGGCGCCTGGCAGCAGGTACCCCCGCAGATCCTGCTGCCGTGCGTGGCGGCCATCGCCGTCGTCGGCTACTTCGTGCCGCTGCTGGGCATTCCGCTGGCTGCGTTCATCGCGGTGGACGTAGTCCTTGGGGAGATCGCCCATCGGCGGGGGCGGGCGAACGGGGTCGGCGTGGGGTGACGGGGCCTGCTCGGGACGTGGTTCGAGCCCGGCTCCTGTTCGGGGGCCGGGCTCGAAATGACGCGTGGGACCGTGACGACGGGTGCTTCGAACTTCAGGGACTTCTTCAGAGCTGCTCGAAGTCGCCCGCGAGCGCGGAGGCGAGGCGCAGATGCGGCTCCGCCTCCTCCCGCCGACCCTGTCGCTCCAGGGTGCGGCCGAGCATCAGCCGCGCGTAGTGCTCCACCGGGTCCCGCTCGACGATGACACGCAACTCGGTCTCCGCGCGGCGCAGTTGGGCCGAGTGATAGTAGGCGCGGGCCAGCAGCAGCTGTGGGCCGGTCTGTTCCGGCACCTCCTCGACCAGGCCGCCCAGTACGCGCGCCGCGGCGGCGTAGTCCTTGGCGTCGAAGAACATCCGGGCACGCTCCCAGCGCTCCGCCGGTGTCCCGTGGTCGTAGTACGTCGTGTTCACCGCTGACCTCCTTCGCGTGCTCCAACCGTGCGAGACGGTGGAACATTCCACTGTCCCGCCGCTGCTGCTACCGGGACAGGGCGGCCAACTCCTTGTTCGCCCGCTCGGTGACCAGGGTCAGGACACGCCCGGCCGCGGCCAGATCCTCGGCGGGGATTCCGGCGTAGATCCGGGCGGAGATCTCTGCCGTCTCGGCGGAGGTCGCGGCGTACAGGTCCCGCCCGCTGTCGGTGACCCGCACGAGGGACGCCTCCGGCGCCAGCAGCCCCTTGGCGATCAGCGCCTCTACGGCACCCTGCGCCTCGACCGGGTCGACCTTGAGGCCGTCTACGACCTGGCGGACCAGTTCGTCACGCTCGACGGGGGCGTCGGCAACCGCGGCCGGGCGCAGGGTGACCAGCTGCTGGAACGTGACGCCGTAGCGGGGCAGCAAGGACTCCACGATCGCGCGGCCGGCGTAGTGGGCAAGGCCGATGACGCGGCCGTTGACGGTGGGGGTGGTGGCGGTGGTCATGAGGACTCCTCGACGACTGGCTTGGGATACCCGGTCAGGTCATTTACTGTACATGGCGATTATATCCATGGCTATTAAATGGTGACGGCTCGTCGGCCTGACGCGGAAGAGCGCACGGGGCTAGGTTGAGCGGCATGAGCAATCTTGATCGGGCGCCGGTTCCCGCCCTGTGCGGCGGCCGCGGTTTCGTGGTGGCGGAGCCGGTGCGTGAACTCCTCAGCCCGCGCCGCGTCAAGCTCGGCGAGTCCACCGAGGTCCGCCGACTGCTGCCCAACCTGGGCCGACGCATGGTGGGCGCGTGGTGCTTCGTGGATCACTACGGCCCCGACGACATCGCCGACGAGCCCGGTATGCAGGTGCCACCCCACCCGCACATGGGGCTCCAGACGGTGAGCTGGCTGCACGAGGGAGAGGTGCTGCACCGCGACTCCACCGGCAGCCTCCAGACCATCCGCCCCCGCGAACTGGGCCTGATGACCTCCGGCCGGGCGATCAGCCACTCCGAGGAGAGCCCCGGGTCGCATGCCCGCTTCCTGCACGGCGCCCAGCTCTGGGTCGCCCTCCCGGACGGCCACCGCCACACCGAGCCGCACTTCGAGCACCACGCCGAGCTGCCCCACATCACGGCACCGGGCCTGACGGCCACGCTCATCCTCGGCTCCCTCGACGGCGCCACCTCGCCCGGTACGGCGTACACCCCGATCGTCGGCGCCGACCTCACCCTCGCCCACGGCGCCGACGTACGCCTGCCGCTGGAACCGGACTTCGAGTACGCCGTGCTCTCCATGTCCGGCGAGGCCCACGTGGACGGCGTGCCGCTTCTGCCGGGCTCGATGCTCTACCTCGGCTGCGGCCGCACCGAACTGCCCCTGCGCGCCGTGTCGGACGCGGGCCTGATGCTCCTGGGCGGCGAGCCGTTCGAGGAGGAGCTGATCATGTTCTGGAACTGGATCGGGCGGACCCAGGAGGAGATCGAGCAGGCTCGTCGGGACTGGATGGAAGGGTCGCGGTTCGGGGAGGTGAAGGGGTACGACGGGGCTCCACTGCCCGCACCGGACCTGCCTCCGGTGCCGTTGAAACCGCGGGGAAGGATGCGATGACCTGCGGAAACGCGTCAGCGTTGGTGGCGGCAGGGCGGCAGGGCGGCAGGGCGGCAGGGCGGCAGGGCGGCAGGTGGTCGGGTGGTTCTCGCTGTCTTCCACCTGCTTGTCGGAAGGCGTCCAAGCAGCCGGCCGGCTCAGGCCGGTGCGGTTCGCGATTCCACGGTGTGGCTGTCTGTGGGCGGCTGAGGCAGGACTCATGCTGAACTGATACTGACTTTGCTGACGCCTCGTCAGGCTTGGGTGAGGGGATCTTCTCCAAGCTTCGGGGCTCGCGCGCAGGTGTTTGCGGGTTCTGTGGTGGCCGGATCGATGCTGACCTGGCCGGCGGTCGGCTCGGGCGTTGCGGAGGGACGGCGCTGCTCGCATGTGTTCGGCGCGGTCCTGGACACCTTGAAGGTGCCCCGGCCGGCGTGGGACGTCCGCGCTCCAGACTCGAAGCCGTCATCGCGCACAGGGCGTATTCGTCGCGGGGGATGCGCCAGGTCCTGCGCCGGCGTGGCATCCGGGCGGTCGTCCCGGAACGGACAGACCGGAAAGCCGACCGGGTCCGGCGTGGACGGGTCGGTGGCAGGCCCCCGGCCTTCGACCGCAAGCTCTGCAAGGCCCGCAACGCCGTCGGACGCTGCTTCGCCCGGTTCAAGTGGTTCCGGGCGATCGTGACCCGCTTCGACGAACTCGCCGCCCGCTACCGGGCCGGACTGCACCTCGTCCCACTCATCCTCTGGCTCCGCGAACCCCACCAAGATCATGTGCCGGGTGGGCCTGGCGCCGTGCGCTCAACTCGCCTGGAGCGGCGTGGCATTGACAACACCTTGTGCGCTCTGTCGCGTTTCAGGTTGATCACGCAGGCAGCAGCCCGGACGACGCCGGTCTGCCGTGCCCAGCGCCGGCCGCAAGGTGGCCAAGGCGCTGCGCTCCCCGTCCGCACGCCAGTTGGCACACTGACGTCGAACCGTTGACATGGGGGCCCGTATCTTCTCCGCGCCATGGTCGTTGGGAAACCCGGTCGTGGTTGGTCCGGTTGCATGGGGGAGGCGGGGGTGGAGGTCAGGGATGTGCATCATGCCTACCGTCAGCGTGTGGTCCTGCGGGGCATTGACATACGGCTTCGGGCAGGGACGTTGTGTGGGATCGTCGGGGAGAACGGCGCCGGCAAATCAACTCTTCTGAAGATCCTTTCCGGTGAGATGCGGCCCTCACGCGGCACGGTCCGTCATGGTGGTCGGTTCGGTTACTGCCCGCAGCACGTGGTCCTCAACGACGCGCTGACTGTCCGGCAGCACTTGAGGTTCTTCCAGAGGGCCTATCGGCTGACCGATCTGCGGTACGCCGAGCAGGTGATGGACGTGCTGGGGTTCGCCGGTTACGCCGATGAGCGGGCAGGGACTCTCAGCGGCGGGACGCGGCAGAAGCTGAACGTGACGCTGGCGCTGATGCACGATCCGCAGGTGCTCTTGCTGGACGAGCCGTATCAGGGGTTCGACTGGGACACCTACCAGCGATTCTGGGATCTCGCCGTGCGGCTGCGCGATGCGGGACGTTCGGTCCTGGTCGTCTCCCACCTGGCGTACGACACCGAGCGCCTGGACGAGTTGTGGCGTCTGGACGCCGGGGTACTCCGCCCGGACCAGGCGGTGACCACGTGAGGTTTCACTTGACCCGGTTCGCTCTCGCCACCGGATTCGCGCTGACCGAGCACGGCCGCAACCGGTTCGCCATGGCCCTCGTGACCCTGTTCGTCCCCCTGTGGACGACCCTTGCCTACCTGGCCATGCCCAACACCCGGGCGCACATGCGCCTGCGTGCCACCGGGGAGACGCTGGCGCCCCACGGCAACGAACTGACCGAGATCAGCGGCGCGCTCAACGCGGTCACCCTGATCACCGGATTCATGATGTTCGCCGCCACCTTCTCCGGAAACCGCTTCGACCGCCGACTGGCGATGGCCGGCTACCCCCGCGCCCACCTCGTCCTGGCCAAGGTCACCGCACTGGCTCTGGTCTCGGCGGCGGTCGCCGCCTACGCCACGGCGGTGACCTGCCTGGTCTGGACCCCCCGGCAGCCTCTGCTGCTCGCCGCCGCGCTGTTCAGCGCCGGGCTCACCTACGGCGCCCTCGGCGTCGGCTTCGGCTCGGTGCTGCGCCGGGAGGTCGAGGGCATGTTCGCCATCGTGATGACCAGCATCATCGACCTCGCGCTGCAGAACCCGGTCACCAGCTCCGGGGCCGACAACCCGGTCATGCGCTACCTGCCCTCCTACGGAGCCATGCAGGTCAGCACGGCGGCGGGGTTCTCCACACACCCGGTGCCGCGCCATCTGGCCATCCAGCTCACCTGGTTCGCGGGAGCTGCCCTGATCGCCCTGATGGGCTTCTGCCGCAGCACCCGCAGCGCCCTGCCCGTCACCACACAGTCCCCTGAGCCTGTGCCGGGAAGCGGTGCCGGCTCCCTTCCCGCGCCGCGCCGAACTGCCGCGCCATCGGCTGCGGCGCCCGACACGGAAGCACCCTGAGGTCCACGTCCCGAGATGCGCAAGAAAACGCAGCCCACCCGCGCGCCCCTCGACACGGCCACGCACGCGTGGCGGGGCCGAGCCACCACCCGTGCGCTGATGGGCGAAGACCCCGTCCTGCGGGCGGCCTACCGGCTGTGCCGCCGCACCACACGAGCGCACGATCCCGGGATCTACGCCCTCATCCAGCTCATGCCGGCCATCCTGCGCCCGGCGGGCTGGGCCTTGTGGGCGGCTGCCAGCGTCCTTGACGACCTGGCAGACGAACGCGGCGCGGAGTGGGCCGAGCGCTCGGCGCGCGTCGAGGCGTGGACCAGGGCGCTGAAGCACGATCTGGCGGCGGGCACGAGCACCGATCCGATTCGGTACGCCTTGGTGGACACCGCCGGTCGATGGCGTCTGGACCTGTCCAACCTGGAGGGCGCGATGGCCAGGGCGCGAGACGACGACCACGGTCTGCGTCTCCCCGACTGGGCCGCGTGGCGGGCCTGGAGCAACGAAGAAATCGTGCCCTGGGTCGATCAGGTACGGCAGCTGTTCGAGCAGGCCGGCGCACCGATGACGCTACGGCTGGACCGGCAGGCCGACTACGAACACTTCGTCGACGGCGCCCAGCTCACCGACGTTCTCACCGACCTGAGCACCGACCTCGCCGACGGCCACCTCCTCGTGCCGCAGGAAGCGTTGGAACCCTTCCCCGGCGCGGAAGCGGACCTGGTGCAGGGGCGCTGGAGTCCGGCCGTGGCGGCGTTGGTCGCCGAACTGACCGCCCTTGCGCGCCGACGGGTGACCAGGCCCGCCATGACGAGAGGAATGCACCCGGGTGCCGCCACCGTGCTCGACACGGCGGCAGAACTGATGCGCGCCCAACTCGACGCCATCGACGCGGCCGGTCCCACGCTGCTGAAACGCGCTCCGCGCCCGTCCGTCGTGGCCCGCGTCCGCGTGCTGGGACCCGCCCGCCTCCGCTCGGCCCTGGCCTGGAGCCTGACCCCCCTGACCGTGCCGGGTCCTCGACCACCTGTGGTGGGCGTGAGGGGTCCGAGCCCGGAAGCCGGTGGCGTCGCCGGGCTCCGGCCTCCGCCACCGCACCGCGACGGCGTCCGGCCCCCGCAGATCGCCGCTCACCACATGCCCTGCCACGTGGCGGTCATCATGGACGGCAACGGCCGCTGGGCAGAACAGCGCGGCCTGCCCCGTCATGAAGGCCACCGCGTCGGCACCGCCGTCGCGCACGAGATGGTCTACGGCGCCCTGGAGATCGGTCTGCGCCACCTGACCCTCTACGCGTTCTCCACCGAGAACTGGCAACGCGGCACAGAGGAGATCACCACGATCCTGGCGGCATTCCAACGCGAACTCGACGAGGGCCCCCTCCGTGACCTGGACGTGCGCCAGCGCTGGTCCGGCCGGCCCGACAAACTGCCCGAGGAACTCGTCCATGCCCTCAGGCGCGAAGAGCACCGCACCCGTGACCGCACCGGACTGACACTCACTATCTGCCTCAATTACGGCGGCCGCGACGAGATTGCCCGGACAGCCGCGGCACTCGCCCAGGCAGCCCGAGAAGGTGAAGTAGACCCCCGCCTCCTCGGCGAGGACGACTTCGCCCGCCATCTGCCCCACCCCCACATGCCGGACGTGGACCTGCTGTGGCGCACCGGCAACGAACAGCGCACCTCCAACTTCCTTCCCTGGCACGCCACCTACGCTGAGCTGTACTTCACCCCCGGCTACTGGCCCGACAACGACCGACGTGACCTGTGGCAGGCCATCACCGAGTACAGCCGACGCCAACGCCGCCACGGCGCCGTCCCCTCCTCCTCTCCTCCCCCGAAAACCACCGTCCGTCCCCTCGCGCCCGACCTGACCCCTGGGTCGCGCTAGGACATGGTGCCGGCGCGGCCCCTCACCAGGGGGTTGGGTGCCGATGGGGGTGCCCCATCACGAACTTGGCGTGCGGCGCGTCGCGGTCTCTGATCAGGTTGGCGCCGCCGACATGATCGAGGTGGGAGTGGTACCAGCAGTCGACGCAGGAGAGCCGAGAGGAATGTGTGCGGAGGCACTGGCAGCGCCCCGGCGTGGTGGCGAACGGCGTGACCCTGGTCGATCTCTACGACCGCACCCGGGCCCTGGGGGAACGCGTCACCAGAGCCGAGCAGCGTGCCGCGTCTCCACCACCCCCTGACTGACCCAGGTGTGGTGACCGCGTGTCGAACCCGTCCCGTGCCTCAACGCCACCACGGTTTCGGCCGCCTCGGTCTCTTATGGTCGGGCCGAACAGTGAGGCGGTGTGGCTGAAGTGTCTGAAACAGAGGATGTGCGGTCGGCGTGGGGGCGGACAGCGTACTGGCTGACGGTGAACGCGCCGGTCAGCGCGCGGGCGCTGGGCGGGCCGGCGACGGATGAGGACATCGCGGGTCTGCGTGAGGCGTTGGGGTTCGACGTGCCCCATGTGCTCGAGGCGTTGCTGCGGATGAACAACGGCAGCACGGCGAAGGACACCTCGCGGGTGCTTCCCGACGGGCGGGTGATTCCCGTCCGTCATCTCGACTCGGCGATCTTCCCCTACGGAAGGATTCTTCTGGGATGCGCGGAGATCGCCAGGGAGTATGCCAAGTGGCGGCGGACGGAGGAAGAGAACGGCCTGGACGGCTACTGGAGGGTTTCCTGGGTCCCAGTCGTCCAGGACGTCGAAGGGCAGTACTACGGATACGCCGTGGACGCTTGCGGGGCGTCCGGTTTCTCCGTGCTGGAGTACGGCGAGGGCTCTGTTCCGCGCGAGGTCTTCCCCTCGCTGGGGACGCTGCTGGCGTCGTTCGCGCAAGCCCTGGAGAGCGGCAGCTGGGACGGGTGGCCCGCGCGGGTGGACAAGGGGTCGCTCAGCTGGGGTGAGGAGTGACCGTGTGCGGCCGAGGCGCCGATCCGCTTCTCGTACGCGTGTGGGGCCGCCTCCTCCGGGAAAGCCCCACGCTGGTTCGTGCCGTGTCAGGTTCCAGGTGTCAGTTGGTCGCCGTCAGGGTGCGCTTGACGGACGTCGAGACGGAGGGCGTGCCACAGTTCCCGGAGACGGCGGTGTCGAGCCAGTAGGCGTCCCGGCCCATCAGCCGGCGAAGGCCGGCCTGTCCCTGCCCGCTGGCCTCGTCGCCGACGACACCCCGTCGGACCGCTTTGAGAAGGCCGTACTCGACCAGGGCAGTCAGGTTCTGGGGGTCTTGCAGTACGGAGCCTGACCCGAGCGCCGTGGGGCAGGGGGCGAGGGCCCGGGGCCTCTTCTCATCCTCGAGTAGGAGAAGACCGGGTCAGGTGGTGCGACGGCACCAAGCGGCAATGCGAGCACGGGCACGATGTGCCGGCACCCGCCCTCCGGTCAGGCTGGGGATCCACCCCGACCCTGATCTGGAGATCCCTTTCCCGTGGCTACCTTGCTCTATCGGATGGGCCGTACCGCCTTCCAACGCCGTTGGCTCGTGGCGTTGTTGTGGGCGGTGGTGCTCGGCGCCGTCGGCGTCGGCGCGGCCAGTGCCCCCGCCGCCTCGGACGACGGCACGTCGTTCATGCCCGGCATCGAGGCGCAGAAGGCGTCCGACCTGATCGGCGAGCGCTTCCCCGGCTCGGACGCGAACGGCGCCGGCGCGCGAATCGTGTTCGTCGCCCCCGAAGGACAGAAGGTGACCGCGGCCGACCACCGCGCCGCCATCGGCGCATTCGTGGCGGACGCGTCCGACGAACCCCAAGTCGCCGATGTCGCCGACCCGTTCACCGCTCGGGCGGTGAGCGAGGACGGCTCCACCGCCTACGCCACGGTGAACTTCGAGGTGAAGGCCGGCGACCTCACCGACGCCGACAAAGCCGCCCTGGAGAAGGCGATCGACACCGCCCGCGACTCCGGGCTCACCGTCGAGGTCGGCGGCAACGCGCTCGCCGAACAGCCCGCCGCGGGCGGCTCGTCGGAGGTCATCGGCATCGCCCTGGCCGCCGTGGTCCTGCTGATCACGTTCGGGTCCCTCGCGGCCGCCGGACTGCCCCTGCTCACCGCGATGGTCGGCATCGGGATCAGCATGGCCGCCATCCTGGCCGTGGGCAGCGTCTTCGGCCTGTCCCTGACCACCGGGACGCTCGCCACGATGCTCGGACTCGCCGTCGGCATCGACTACGCCCTGTTCGTGGTCTCCCGCTACCGGGAGGAACGCGCGAACGGCCATCCCGCCCGTGAGGCGGCCGGTCTCGCCGTCGGCACGGCCGGCTCCGCGGTGGTCTTCGCCGGACTGACGGTCGTCATCGCGCTGGCCGGCCTGACGGTGGTGGGCGTGCCGATGCTGACCAAGATGGGCCTGTGCGCCGCGGGCGCGGTGGTCGTCGCCGTCCTGATCGCCCTGACCCTGGTGCCCGCCCTGCTCGGCATGTGGCCCGAGGCCGTCCTGTCCCGCCGTACCCGCAAGGGCGGTTCTGCGGACGGGGTGCGCGACAACGGCGGTACCCGGTGGGCGCGCTTCGTGCTGCGCCGCCCGGTGGCCGTCCTGGTGGTGTGCGTGGCGGGACTGGGGGCTCTCGCCCTGCCCGCCGCCCAGCTGGAGATGGGCATGCCGGGCGCCGAGTCCAAGCCCGTCTCCTCGACGGAACGGCGGGCCTACGACGCGCTCGCGGACGGCTTCGGCGCCGGGTTCAACGGGCCGCTGACGATCGTGGTGGACGCCAAGGGGGCGACGGACCCCAAGGCGGCCGCGGCCGACATCGCCCGGGAGATCGGCGCGACCCGCGGCGTCGTGTCCGTCTCGCCGGCGCGGTTCAACCCGGCCGGTGACACCGCGCTGTTCTCGGCGGTCCCGGCCACCGGCCCGAACGACGAGCGCACCAAGGACCTCGTGCAGAGCATCCGCGCCGAACGCCCCGGCGTCGAGCGGGAGACCGGGGCCACCTTCGAGGTCACCGGCAGTACGGCCATGGACATCGACGTCGCGCAGGCCCTTCAGGACGCGCTCGTGCCGTACCTGACCGTCATCGTCGTCCTGGCACTGATCCTGCTGCTGGTGGTCTTCCGTTCGATCCTCGTCCCCGTCAAGGCCGCCTTCGGGTTCCTGCTGTCGGTGCTGGCCGCCCTCGGCGCGGTCGTGGCCGTCTTCCAGTGGGGCTGGGGCGCACCACTGCTCGGCGTGGAGCAGACCGGTCCGATCATGAGCCTGATGCCGATCTTCCTGGTGGGTATCGTCTTCGGCCTGGCGATGGACTACGAGGTGTTCCTCGTCGCCCGGATGCGGGAGGCGTACGTCCACGGGGACGGCGCCCGCCAGGCGGTCGTCACGGGCTTCCGGCACAGTGCGCGGGTGGTCGTCGCCGCGGCCGTGATCATGATCGCGGTGTTCTCCGGGTTCATGGGGGCCGACGAGTCGATGATCAAGACGATCGGTTTCGGTCTCGCCGTCGCGGTGCTGTTCGACGCCTTCGTCGTCCGTATGGCGCTGGTGCCCGCGGTCCTGGCCCTGCTCGGCGACAAGGCGTGGTGGCTGCCCGCCTGGCTCGACCGGCTGCTGCCCCGCGTCGACGTGGAGGGCGCCGGGCTCACCGCGCCGCCGGTGCCCGCCGTCGGACCGGCGGGGAGCGGGACGACCGTGCCGCAGGAACCGGCCCGTACCTGAGCCCCCTGTCACAAGAGCACGCATCGTGGGTCGCGGCGCCCCGCACGACGGCGCCGCGACCGGCGATGTGTGAGCATGTCAGTACTTCGGACCTCTCTCGGAGCGTGATGAACACCAGCTGGCGGCATCGGGCGGCGCCCCATGTCAAAGCCGTCGAATCCGCGGGGCTGGTCCTGCTGTTCGCCTTCACCGTCGGCGGCGTCCTGCTCACCTGGGGGCTGTCGCCCAGGACACTGGCCCTGTGGCCCGGCATCGCCCTGTCGGCCCTCTCCTGTGTCGCGCTGCTCTGGCGGCGCGGCCACCCCTTGCAGGTCCTCACCGTGCTCACCGCGTTCACCATGGCGGCGGGTGCGCTCGGTTACCTTCTGACGCCCTTGCTGATGGGACCGCTCCTGGTCGCGCAGTACGCCACGAGTGTGCGCGTCTCCCGCCGCGCCACCTGGAACAGCGCGCTGATCGTCACCGGCTGCATGGTGGGCACCGGCCTGCTCCTTCCCTCCTTCCACAACTCCGTGCTCTTCGCCGTCGTCAACCCCGCGGCATGGATCCTGTTGTTCGCGGCCCTCGGCAGTTACGTCCGGGTGCGCCGCGAGTACGCCGTGGCCCGCGCCGAGCACGCCGACCGGCGGCGCGAGGAGGAGGCACGGCACCGGGTGATCCAGGAACGGATGCGCATCGCCCGCGAACTGCACGACGTCGTCGCCCACCACCTGACGTTGGCCGACGCCCAGGCCGCCACCGCGAAGCACCTCGCGCGGACCCACCCCGACCAGGCCCTCGGGATCCTCGACAAACTGCCGGAGACCACGGCCGCGGCCCTGCGCGAACTCAAGGCCACCGTCGGACTCCTGCGCGAGGACACCGACCCCGCCGACGACCTGGCCCCCGCGCCGGGACTGGACCGGCTGCCCGGCCTGGTCGACTCCTGCGCGACGGCCGGCCTGGAGGTCACTGTCACCGTGGCGGGACAGCAGCGCCCGCTCACCCCCGTCCTCGACCTGACGGCCTACCGGATCATCCAGGAGGCCCTCACCAACGTCACCAAGCACGCCGCCACCCGCACCGCGCAGCTCAGGCTCGCGTACACACCGCGCTACCTGACCCTGACCGTCACCAACGACACCGCCGCCGGCCGCCCGAGCGCGCCGCCCGGCCCCGGGAGCGGTTTCGGCCTGCTCACCATGCGCGAGCGCGCCACCTCCGCGGGCGGCACCTTCCACGCCGGGCACCGCCCGCAGGGCGGCTTCCAGGTCGCCTGCACCCTCCCGCTCACCAGCCACGTCACCAGCGAGGAAAGCCCCGCCACATGACCATCCGTGTCCTGCTCGCCGACGACCAGGCCCTGCTGCGGGCCACCTTCCGCATCCTCATCGACTCGGTCGAGGACATGACGGTGATCGCGGAGGCCGCCGACGGACAGGAGGCCGTCGACCTCACCGCCACCCACCGGCCGGACGTGGTCCTCATGGACATCCGCATGCCGAACCTCGACGGCGTCGCGGCCACCGCCGCCATCTGCTCCCGGGCCGATCTGTCGGACACCCACATCCTCGTCCTCACCACCTTCGAGAACGACGAGAACGTCGCCAAGGCCCTGCGCGCCGGAGCGAGCGGCTTCCTCGGCAAGGGCGTCAGCCCCGAGGTCCTGCTGTCGGGCATCCGTACCGTCGCGGCCGGCGAAGCCCTGCTGTCGCCCGGCGCCACCCGCTCCCTCATCACCCGCTTCCTGGCCTCCCCGGACACCGACGGCCTCCTCGCGCTCCCCGAGGCCGTCAAGGCGCTCACCGACCGCGAGCGTGAGGTCATGACCCTGGCCGCGCACGGCAGGTCCAACACCGAGATCGCCGAACACCTCGTCCTCAGCCCGCTGACCGTGCGCAGCCACATCCAGCGCGCCATGACCAAACTCGACGCCCGCGACCGCGCCCAACTCGTCGTCGCCGCCTACCAGAGCGGACTGGTCAAACCGCGGCCGGACAACGGCGGATGAGGGGAGCGGCGGATGAGGGCAGCGGCGGTCGTCGGATATGACCGCCGACAGCTCCCCGGCCGGTGCCCGTGCTCATCCCCGGTGCTCCGTCACCTTCGATACGGCGGCGTCCGACCCGCCGCCGGTCCGGGCCTCCAGCGCGTGCAGTACGGCCACCATGTCCTCGCCGCCGTGGCCCTGCGCCACGGTCTCGCGGTACAGGGCGTGACAGGCGTCCAGCAGCGGGGACGCCAGCCCGGCCTTGCGGGCGGCCTCGGCGATCAGCCGGTTGTTCTCCAGGACGTTCGCGGCCGCGGCCTGGACCGCGAAGTCGCGGGACAGCAGCTTGGGCGCCTTCGCGCGGGAGACGGCACTCGCCATCGGGCCCGCGTCCAGCACGTCCCGCAGCAGACGCTGGTCGAGCCCGTGCCGGTCGGCGAAGTGGAACGCCTCGGCCAGCCCGGTGGCCAGGGTGATCAGGAACAGGTTCACCGAGAACTTCATCAGCAGCGCCCCCGGTACCGCACCGCAGTCGAACAGCTCCCGGCAGACGGGAGCGAGCAGAGGCCGTACGGCCGCCACGGCCTCGGCGTCACCCGCCAGCATGCCGACCAGCTCGCCCCGCTCGGCCGGGACGCGGGAACCGGAGACCGGCGCCTCGACGTACCTCCCGCCCGCCGCCCGGATGTCGTCCTGGAGGCCGCCCGAGTACTCGGCCGAGGTCGTGCCCATGTGGACCACGGTGCGTCCGGCGACGCGCGCGGCGAAGTCCGGGGTGCCGCGCCCGACCACCTCGTCGACGGCGGCCTCGTCGGCCAGCATCAGGATCACGGTGCCGGCCCGGCCGAAGACCTCGGCGGGGCTCGCGGCGACCTCGGCCCCGGCGGCGCGCAGCGGCTCGCACCGGGCGGGCGTCCGGTTCCACACGACGAGAGGTGTCCCCGCGCGGGCGAGGTTGAGGGCCATGGGCTGTCCCATGGTCCCGAGGCCGACGAAACCGACGTACACGACGCACCGCCTTCTCTGGGCCGGGCGACGGCCGGACCGCCGCCGTCCACCCGGGCACTGGCTATGACAGCGGTCATAGTAGGGGAATACTATGACCGCGGTCATAGGGTGGAACCAGGTACCGAGGCACGAGGTGGTGGTCGAGGATGGCGGTGGCCGAACGAGGGCCGCGCGAGCGGATGGTCTTCAGCGCGGCGCAGCTCATCCGGCGCGACGGGGTCGCCGCCACCGGGATGCGGGAGGTGGCCGCCCACGCCGAGGCACCGCGCGGCTCGCTCCAGCACTACTTTCCCGGCGGCAAGGAACAGCTCGTCAACGAGGCGGTGGGCTGGGCGGGCCGGTACGCGGGGCGACGGGTCGCCCGTTTCCTCGCCGCGCTGCCCGAGCCCACGCCCGGCGGACTGTTCGCCGAGATGGTGCGGCAGTGGACCGACGAGTACGAGACCGTCGGCTTCGAGGGCGGCTGCCCCGTGGCCGCCGCCACGGTGGACTGCGCCGAGGCCACCGTGTCCACACGGGAGGCGGCCGCCGCCGCGTTCGCGGCCTGGACCGAGCCGGTCGCCCGGGCCCTGGCGGACATGGGCGTACCGAAGGAGCGGGCCGGTGCGCTCGCCACCCTCATGATCAGCGCCGTCGAGGGAGCGATCCTGCTGGCCCGCGCCGAGCGGGACGTCCGGCCGCTGACGACCGTGGCCCGTGAGCTCGGCCCGCTCCTCGACGCGGCCGTCAGCAGGGAGGACTGACCGGCCGCCGCCCTACCGCAGCGTGTCCAGGAACTTCCCGAGCCGCGCGATGCCCTCGCGCAGATCGCCGGCCGAGGCCGCGTACGACAGCCGCACATGGCTGTCCGCGGTGCCGACACCGAAGTCCCGGCCCGGTGTGAGGGCCACATGAGCCTCCCGCAGCGCCCGCTCGCAGAACTCCCACGAGGTCAGCCCGGTGTCGCTGACGTCGAAGTAGACGTAGAAGGCACCGTCGGGCGGGACGGGCACCGGCAGTCCGACGCGCTCCAGACCGTCGAGGACGAGCGCGCGCCGCTCGCCGAACTCGACCCGGCGGGCCTCGCAGACCGCGAGCGACTCGGCGGTGAAGCAGGACAGGGCGGCGTGCTGGGCCGGAGTGGACGCGCACAGGAAGTAGTTCTGCGCCAGCCGCTCCATCGCCGGGACCAGCACCTCGGGGACCACGCACCAGCCCAGCCGCCAGCCCGTCATGCCGAAGTACTTCGAGAAACTGTTGATGACGACGGCGTCCGGGTCGTACGACAGCGCGCTGCGCGGCGGCCTGCCCCGGCCGTCGTGGTCGCCGAGGTTGAGATAGATCTCGTCGACGATCCGCCACGCACCGCGCTCACCGGCCAGCTCGCACAGCGCCGCGAGCTCGTCGGCCGGTACCGAGGTGCCCGTCGGGTTCGACGGCGTGGCGATCATCAAACCGCGGGTGTCGTCCGTCCAGTGTGCGCGCACCGACGCCGTGTCCAGCTGGAACCGCGTCGCGGCCGTGGTCGGCACGAGACCGACCCGGGCGCCGAAGCTCTCGACGATCTGCCGGTTGCAGGGGTACGACGGGTCCGCGATCAGCACCCGGTCGCCGGGGTCGACGAGCGCGGCGGTGGCCAGCACCAGCGCGGCCGACGCCCCCGCCGTCACGACGACCCGGGCCGGATCGACCTCGACGTCGTGCTGATCCGCGTAGAACCGCGCGATCGCCTGCCGCAGCGCCGGCAGCCCGAGCGCCGCGGTGTAGGCCATGGGCCGCCCGTCCATGACTTCCCGCATCGCCTCCCGTACGGCGGGCGGCGCACCGAAGTCCGGCTCGCCCAGGTTGAGTCTGACGACGTGGTGGCCCTCGGCCTCCAGCGCGGCGGCGTGCTTGCCGAACTCCATGGCGTAGAACGGGGCGACGGCCTGGGCACGTCGCGAGATCCGTACGGTGCTCATACCGCCACCTCCACCGGTGCGGGGCCGCTGCGCGCGAGTTGGTTCATGTCGTCTTCCTCGGTCGGCGATCAGAGGTGAGCTTACGCACCCGCCGCGATCAGCCGCCGGGCGGCGACCAGAGCACCGCCGGTGCGCATCGAGGCGGCGACGGTCCCGGCCCGCTCGGCCACCTTCGTCGCCGAGGGCGCGGCGGAGAGCGGTGAGGAGGGTGTCCGGCGGTGGGTGCTCCGGCAGGGTGTGCGCCGCCGATGCCGAGGTGGTCGACGCGGCGGGCGAAGCAGAACTGGTCGAAGCCCTGCGGGACGATCACCTGCGGCGCCCCGGACAGCGCGGCCGCGGTGGTGGATCACGGCGGCGACCCTGCGGAACAGTTCCCGCTGGTTCACCTCGCCGATCGGCAGACAGTCGGGAGCGTCCTCCCCGAGGGACAGCTCCGCCCAGCCGCTGGAGAGCACCAGGCGCAGCCCCAGCGCGCGAGCCGCGTCGAGCACGCTCTTCGTCACGCTCTCCCGAGCGCGCCCGCTGCCGAACCCGCAGTACAGGGGTGGTTCGCCGGCGTCGAGGAACCTCGTCGGCTCCCCGGAGAGCGGCCGGGTGTCCGGCAGCAGCCAGGCCCCGGTCTGGACGACGGCCGGCCCGGACGGCTGGAGCGGCCACGGTGCCGGCACCGGGTCGGCCGCCGGCCGGCCCCCCGCCTCCTACGACGACGTCGCAGCCCTCCGCCGCCGCGCCGACCGCCTCGAACCGCGCCGCGACCATGCCCCCGAGGATCCGGCGTCGCTGCTCGGCGGTGAGGACGGTCCCGGTGCTCTGCCGGGCAGTTCGGGGCCGACGGGTATATACGTGACGCCCAGCGGCTCGGCCCCCCGCTCAGCTGGGCGCCCCCGACCGCTGTTACGACGTCAGACGGACGAGCAGCACAGCGGGCGTACGCGGCAGCGACACCCGCAGTCCGTCCCCGTCCCAGAGCGCGGAGCCGCCGGCCGGGGCGGACGGGTACAGGACCTCCGCATGGACCTGACGGCCCGCCACATGCCGTACAGGTAGCCGTAGTTCGTCCGTCCCGCCGCGGCGCCACACCAGCACGTACGACGCCCCGTCACCCGGCGCCCGCATCCCCAGGGCCAGCCACTCGTCCGTCCAGCCGGGCAGGCCCAGCGGCCAGAACGGGACGGCGTCCGGGAGGTCCGGGCGGATCGACTTGTAGACGGTCAACGCGTCCTTCACCAGGTCGAGTTGGTGCTCGGACATGCGGTCGAGATGGCCCGAGAGGTGGACGCGGCCGAGCAGGGCTCCGCCGAGGGTGAAGGCGATCAGGTCGTCGTCGAACTCGGGCTGCGGATAGGCCCAGACGGCACCCTGCTCGGGCGGGACGGCGGTGGGAGCGGCGGCGGAGACCGGCGGATAGAGCAGCGGGTCCTGCTGGTCGCTGGTGGACTGGAGCTGGGATACGGCGAGGGAGGCGCCGTCCATGCGCATGCCTCCCGACGCACAGTTCTCGATCACCAGCCCCGGGTACCGGTCGAGGACCTCGGACAGCCAGTCCAGGTAGGCCTGGGCGTGGCCGAGCAGCCCGGCGCCCGGCGCGATGTCCTCGGGGCCGCAGGTGCCGGGATCGACCACGATGTTGTAGTCGAGTTTGAGATAGCCCACGCCCCAGTCGCCGACGATCCGGTCCACCGTCTTGTCGAGGTGGGCGCGGGCGGCCGGATGCCGCAGGTCGAGCTGGTGGCGGCCCTGCTCGGCGAGGCGCACGCCGTCCCGCTGGAAGAAGGCGTCCGGGGGCAGCTCCGCCACGAGCGGGCTGTGCACTCCGATGACCTCCGGCTCCAGCCACAGCCCGGGCACCATGCCGCGCTCCTTGATGCGGTCCAGGACCGCCCGGAGGCCGCCGTCGGGAAAGCGCCGGGACGAGGGCTGCCAGGCGCCGACGCTGTTCCACCAGCCGCCGTCCGCCGAGTCGTCGTACCAGCCGGAGTCGATGCAGAAGTACTCCGCGCCGGCCTCGGCGGCCGCGTCGATCAGCGGC
Source organism: Streptomyces lincolnensis (assembly GCF_001685355.1). Taxonomy (GTDB): domain Bacteria; phylum Actinomycetota; class Actinomycetes; order Streptomycetales; family Streptomycetaceae; genus Streptomyces; species Streptomyces lincolnensis. The sequence goes on from NZ_CP016438.1 coordinate 9,096,510, forward strand.
AGCAGCTTCGCCGTGGTCGGGTCGCCCATCAGGGTGTTCATGTAGTCGTTGAAGACGACGGGCAGGGCGGTGTGGTCCGGGTGCGGGCGGCGTGCCGTGCGGCGGTACGTGGTCAGGGCGCCCATGGCGTCGTCGAACCCGGAGCCCAGGGCCAGCACCCCCGCCACCGTGGTGACCTCCTCGCCCGGCGCCAGCCGGACCCGCCACTGGTGCTCGGCGTCGGTCGGCCCGTTCAGCGCCAGATGCGTACCGCCGGCGTGTTCACCCAGGTCCCAGCGCCAGCCGGCCGGGGACTCGATCTGCCACAGCCAGGTCCGGCCCCCGTCCCGCTCCGTCAGCGCGCCCATCGGCAGATGGCCGTCGGTGGGCCAGCTGCCGCGCCCGGCCAGCGCGAGGGCGGCCCGGCTGTCGTGCTGGTGGGCGCCGACGTGGATGTCGGCGACGGTCGCCCGCAGCGGCTCGGTGTACCAACGGCACTCCGCCAGCCAGTCGTTGCGCGCCCGGTGGACGTCCAGGGCGTCGGGGGAGGGCAGGCCGCCGAGCAGCAGACTGCTGACGGACTGGACGACCAACGGTTCGATGCCTTCGTTGCGCAGCCGTACCCGGGAGCGCAGCACCGACAGTCCGACGGGGGACGTCAGCTCGACGAACGCCGTCAACCCGGTGTCCTCGTCGTGGAGTTCGACGGTCAGCCACTCCCGGTCGGCCGCACGGCCGGCGCGATGGCCCCGGTGTCTGAGCCGGTTGCCGAGGGCCGTGCCGGTGAACCGCGGGCCGGACCAGCCGCTGCCGTGCCCGAAAGCGGTCAACTCCACGAGAGGGAGCGCGGATTCGGGATCCACCCGGCCGTCGGGACCCACCCCGTCACCGGCATCCACCCCGTCCCCGGAGCCGTCCGGCCTGGTCAGCCGGACCAGCCGCAGCGTCCCGTCGGAGGCGGTGACGAACTCGGTCTCCAGGGCCGCGTGGCCCCAACTGAACGTGCCCGACGTGTCGTTGAGTGCCGCGTCCGCCATACCGGTCAAGATGCTTCTCCCTCGTGAATCCCTCGTTACGTTCTCTTGACTACCTCAGTGTGACCGGTCACAATCCTGGCATGAATGTGACCGGTCACACAAGGCGCCCACCGAGCATCCGGGACGTCGCGACCGCCGCCGGGGTCTCCTACCAGACCGTCTCCCGGGTGATCAACGGCCATCCCAGCGTCAAGGAGGCCACCCGGGAGCGCGTCCTCGCCGCCATCGACGAGCTGGGCTTCCGGCGCAACGCGACCGCCCTCGCCCTGGCCAGCGGACGCAGCAGGGCCGTGACCGTCCTCACCGCCAACACCACCCACTACGGCTACGCCTCCATCCTCCAGGGCATCGAGGAGGCCGCCCGCGCCGCGTCCTACGCGGTCGGCATCGGCGTCCTCGAATCGGCCGACGAGGCCGCCGTCACCGCCGAGGTGCGGCGGGCGGCGGACGCCGGCGGCGGACTGATCGTCATCGCCTACGACCCGGCCGGTGTCGGCGCCCTCGCCGCCGTCCCCGCCGAACTGCCCGTCGTCGGCGTGGTCGAGACCCCGGCGAGCCCGCCCCGCGGCGACCGCCCGTGGGTGTGGACCGACGACCGCGAGGCCGCCTACCAGGCGACCCGGCATCTGCTCTCCCTCGGCCACGCGACCGTGCACTACGTCGCCATCCCCTCCAGCACCCGCCGCACCAGCGCCCGCACCAGCGGCTGGCGGCAGGCGCTCAAGGAGGCCGGAGCACCGGAACCCAGCCCCGTACAGGGCAGTTGGGGACCGGCGGGCGGCCACGCGGCCGGACTGCGGCTCGCCGAGGACCCGGCCGTCACGGCGATCCTGTGCGGCAACGACGACCTCGCACTCGGCGTGCTGCGCGCACTCCACGACGCCGGCCGGTCCGTCCCCGGCGAGGTCAGCGTGGCCGGGTTCGACGACGCCCCGCACTCCGCCTATCTGACCCCCACCCTGACGACCGTGCGCCTGGACTTCACCGGTCTCGGACGCGCCGCGTTCGCCCTGCTGCACGGCGTGCTGGAGGAGTCCGCGCAGATCGCCCCGCATCCCGTCTCCGTACCGGAGCTGGTGGTGCGGGAGAGCTCGGGGCCGCCGTCCGCCTGACCGCCCCGCGCCGCCCACGGTCCGACCCCGGCCACCCCGTGCCGCCCGCCCGAACTCCCCTCGACGTACAGCGCAGTTGTGAGTCCCGCTCCCTGAACCACCTGTTTCGAAAGGCACGTGATGAAGAGAAGAGCTCTCCCCGCCCTGGCGTTGATAGGCGCCCTCGGCCTGGCCGCCACCGCGTGCAGCGATCCCACCGCCGCGGACTCCGACTCCGACTCCGCGCCGAAGCAGACGGCGGTCGATCCGACCGCCCGCCTCGACGGCGTGAAGCTGACCATGTGGACGGCGCAGAACACCGTCAACGCGCCCAAGCAGGTCATCGACGCCTTCGAGAAGGCCACCGGCGCCCAGGTGGAGACCCAGGCGATCCCGGACCTCTACGAGCAGAACGTCCCCACCAAGCTGGCCTCCGGCGACCGCCCGGACCTGATGTTCTGGCAGCCCTCCATCTCCACCCTGCCGTTCGTCCAGCCCAAGCAGAACCTCCTGCCCCTCGACGGCGAACCGTGGGAGGCCAAGCTGGGCGGCACCGAGAAGTCGCTCGGCGTGATCGACGGCAAGCGGTACGCGGCGATCGTCACCAGCCCCGCCATGCTCGGCGTCTACTACAACAAGGACGTCTTCCGGCAGGCCGGACTGAGCGAGAAGGACTTCCCCCAGTCCTACGACGACCTGCTGGCCCTCGGCCGGACCGTCGCCGACAAGACCGACGCGGCCGGCTTCTACGAGGCCGGCGGCGACCAGTGGCCCCTCCAGTGGCAGATGCAGGTCCAGCTCACCGACCTCGACCAGCAGTGGTGGGCGGACCTGAACGCGAACAAGAAGAAGTGGACCGACCCGGTCGTCGTCGGCGCGATCAAGAAGTACAAGGAGAAGCTGCTCGACGCCGGGCTGGCCCAGAAGAACTACAAGACCGGCACCTTCACCGGGCAGGCCGACGCCCTGTGGAAGGGCGAGGCCGGCATGGTCCTCAACGTCACCTCCTTCCAGAGCCAGTTGCAGGCCAAGTACTCCACCGCCCAACTGGACCGGAAGATCGGCTGGTTCCCGGTCGCCAACTCCTCGGCCACCGGCCTGTACTCGCCCGACCAGACCAACGGCGTCGTCGCCTTCAAGACCGGCGACGAGAAGCGGCAGAACGCGGCCCGGCAGTTCCTCGCCTTCTGGCTGGGCCCCGACTACGCCGACTACATCAAGACGATGAAGATCCCGTCCGTGCAGCCGTCCGTGCCCACCCCCGCCGGACTCCCGCAGACCTCCAAGGACCAGGTCGCGGCCCTGCCCAAGGCCATCGGCGTCTTCCAGGCCAAGGCGATCGTCGCCCCGGACACCCACCTCTACCTCGCCGACATGATCTACGGCAAGAAGAGCCCGCAGCAGGTCGCCCAGGCGATCCAGGACCAGTTCGCGCAGGTGGCCAAGGCCCAGGGCGCCCCCGGGTTCTGATGATGGCGGACACGGTCGTACGTACACGCAAGCAGCCGCCCGCCCGCAGCACGCCGAAGGGCGTGGGGCGGCTGCCGCGGGCCGCCGTGCACCACCCCTGGTGGTTCGCGCTCCCCGCGGTCGTCGTCTTCGCCGGCTTCTTCCTGCTGCCGAACCTGCTCAACTTCTACTACCCGTTCACCAACTGGTCCTCCTACCACGCGGACATCGCCTTCACCGGCCTGGACAACTTCAGGACCATCGCCGACGACGGATCGCTGCTGCGCGCGATCCGCACGACCCTGCTGTACGCCCTGCTGGCGGCGCTCTTCCAGAACGGCTTCGGGCTGGTGCTCGCGCTGCTCCTGGAGGACGACAGCCGCTTCAACCGGTTCTTCCGCGCCGTCTTCTTCCTGCCGGTGCTCATCTCGGCCCTGGCCACGGGCTACGTCTTCCGGGCGCTCCTGGACCAGGACGGCGCCGTCAACTCGGTGCTGGGCACGGACATCCCGTGGCTCGGCTCGACGACCTGGACGCTGGTCGTGGTCACCCTCATCCACGGCTGGAAGTGGATGGGCCTGGCCATGCTGATCTACCTGGCCGGGCTCAAGGGCATCCCCGGCGACATGCTGGAAGCCGCGCGGATGGACGGGGCCGGCCCGTGGCGGACCTTCTGGTCGGTGCGCTGGCCGATGCTCGCCCCGGCCGTCACCTTCAACGTCACCACGGCGCTGATCGGTTCGATGAACACCTTCGACATCGTGCAGGCCACCACGGCCGGCGGGCCCGCGGCCTCCACCGAGGTCTTCAACATCTACATGTTCCGGATCTTCGGACAGGGCCTGTACGCCCAGGCCTCCGCGATGAGCCTGATCCTCTTCCTGGTCGTGGTGGCCGTGGCGATCCCGCTGGTCGTCGGGCTCAGGCGAAGGGAGCAGACGCTGTGACCGCGACCTGGCGGTACGGCCGCCCCGCCCTCGTCGTCCTCCTCGCCGCCCTCGCCGTCGGCGTCCCGCTGTGGCTGGTCGCCGTCACCTCGGCCAAGCCGCAGGCCGAGGCCATCAAACCCAACCTGGACCTGCCCCGGCACTGGCAGCCCGGCGGCAACTACGCGGACGCCGTCAGCCAGGGCGAGATGCTGCGCGGCTTCCTCAACTCGCTGCTCGTCGTGGTGCCTTCGGTGATCCTCGTGCTGATCCTGGGCGCGGGCGCCGCCTGGGTCTTCGCCCGCCGCAAGTCCAAGCTGGTCTCGGCGGCGTACGCGCTGTGCATCAGCGGACTGCTGCTGCCGCCCGCCGTCATCACCATCGTGATGGAACTGCGGCAGCTGGGTCTGGCCAACACCCGCCCCGGAATGATCGCCGTCTACACCGGCATGTACCTCTCCACGTCGATCTTCTTCATGACCGGCTTCATCCGCGCCATCCCCTTGGAACTGGAGGAGGCCGCCAGGATCGACGGGGCGAGTCCGCAGCGGATCTTCTGGCGGATCGTCCTCCCGCTGCTCAGGCCGGTCATCGCCACCGCGACGATCATGGTGATGCTCTATGCCTGGAGCGACATCTTCTACGCGTTCTTCGTCCTCGGCGGCGGAGAGCGGGCGACCCTGCCGCTCAACCTCTACCAGGTCGCCAGCGCCCAGCTCTACCTCAACAACTGGCACCTCGTCTTCGCGTACGTCGTGGTGATGAGCCTGCCCATGGTCGCCGTCTTCCTCGTCGGCCAGCGAAAGATCGTGTCCGGAATCACCAGTGGAGCCGTCAAGTGACCGGAGGTCCAGCCGCGTGATCACCCCCACCCGCACGAGATCCCGTACCGCCTTGCTAGCAGCCGCACTTGGAGTAGCCGCCATGGCAGCCACCCTCCCGGCGACGCAGTCCGCGGCAGCAGCCGTCGACCCGCAGCGCCTCACCGTCGACCTCGCCGCCTCCGAGGGCCCGGTGATGCTAGGCGCCAACGGCGCGCTGTACGGGCTCAGCGACGACGGCGTGCCCAGCGACGCCGCCCTGGAACCCCTGAAGATCACCAGCATCTCGCAGAAGCCGGAGGGCGGTGCCCAGCACCCCAACGGCGACGCGCTCACCGTCTCCAGGTCGTTCTTCAGGAACGGCGGCGGCGAGATCAACGTGATGATGCAGGACATCTACGCCAAGTGGCCCTACGAGGATCTCGGCATCGACGACTACCTCCCCAAGGTCGACAAGATCACCAAGGAGGTGTCGGCCGACCCGAACAGCGACCGCTTCGTCTACATCCCGTTCAACGAGCCCGACCAGATCTGGTACAAGCTCGACGTCTCGGACCAGGCGCAGTACGAGAAGAACCGCGACCGGTTCTTCAAGGACTGGAAGACGGTGTACCAGCGCATCCGCGCGATCGACCCCGACGCGAGGATCGCCGGCCCCAACGAAGCCGCCTACCACAACCGCCTGCTCAAGGACTTCCTCGCCTTCGCCAAGCGGGAGAACGTCCTGCCCCAGGTGATGACGTGGCACGAGCTGGGCTCCGGTTCCCTGCGGGACTTCCAGGCCCACTACGACGACTACCGCGCCCTGGAGCGAGCGGCCGGCATAGCTCCGCTGAAGATCAACATCGATGAGTACGCCAACCGCCGCGACCTGTCCGTGCCGGGGCAACTCGTGCAGTGGGTCTCGATGTTCGAGCGGAACAAGGTGTACGCCAACCAGGCCTACTGGGACGCCGCGGGCAACATGGACGGCAACGTCGTCCGCTCCAACATCCCCAACGGCGGCTGGTGGTTCTTCCGCTGGTACGCGGGCCTGACCGGCAACACCGTGAAGGTGACCCCGCCGCAGGCCAACACCATCGACACCCTCCAGGGACTCGCCTCCCTCGACACCGCCCGACGCCAGGCCCAGGTCCTGCTCGGCGGCTCCGCCGGTGACTCCGACGTCGTCGTGCGCAACGTCTCCCGGTCCGTCTTCGGCCGTACGGTCACCGCGACCGTCGCCGAGGCCGCCTGGTCCGGCTACGAGGGACAGCACGCGACGCCCCGCGTCCTGGCCCGTACGAAGGTGAAGGTCGCGGCCGACGGCACGGTCACCGTCCCGCTGCGCGGCCTGCACAAGATGTCGGCCTACCGGATCGTCCTCACCCCCGGCGGCACCGGCACCCCGACCGCCCCCTCCGTCCCCTGGTCGGCGTCGTACGAGGCCGAGGCCGCGGCCATCACCGGCGGTCAGGTCTACACCCAGGGCACGGTCAGCAACGCCAACGGCTACGCGGCCTCCGGCACCAAGGACGTCGGCTCCCTCAACCAGGCCTCCAGCAAGGTCGACTTCACGGTGACGGTGCCCGAGAACGGCACCTACGACCTGGCGATCCTCTACGGCAACCAGTCCGGCGCCCCCGCCACCCAGAAGCTGTCGCTCGACGGCGGCACCCCGGTCACGGTGACCTATCCCTCCACGGAGAACTGGACCTACCGCGCCAAGAAGGACGTCACCGTGGAACTGTCCGCGGGCACCCACGTCCTGAGCCTCGCCAAGGGGGCCGCCGAGGTCACGCTCGACCGTGTCGACCTGACCCGCAACACCGGTGCGCCGACCGCGAGGTACGAGGCCACGCTGGCGGACATCAGCGGCAGGCCGTCGTACGACTACACCTCCTCGGCCGGACTGGGCACGGGCGCGCTCGTCCTGCGCCGGGGTGACAAGGCGGTCTTCGACGTCTACGCCCCGCGCGACGGCTACTACACGGTGGTGCCCCGGGCGTCGGCGGCCGTGACGCTGGCCCTGCACGGGGAGAAGGTGGCGGCCGCTCCGGAGCGGCCGCTGCGGCTGTACCTGGTGGCGGGCAACAACCGCGTCGCGGTGACCGGCGGACACGCCGCCGTCCGTTCCCTCGACGTCTCGGGCGACGGCTCCACCGCGGGCACGCTGTCCTACGAGGCCGCCTCCGCCACCCTCGCGGGCGGCGCGAAGCTCGTCGAATCCGCCCACGCCTCGGGCGGCTCCTACATCGGCTCACTCGGCAACAGCCCCGACAGCACCGCCGAGTTCACGGTCGACGCGCCCCGCTCCGGACGCTATGTGCTGGTCGTGCACTACGCGCACAACGACCGGCGCGACAACGGCCACTCCTACAACACCGACATCATGTCCCGGACGGCGGACATCACGGTGGGCGCCTCGGCACCCCGGACGGTCACCTTCAAGAACACCTGGAGCGCCGACGACTACTGGACGGTGGGCGTGCCCGTCGACCTGGAGAAGGGCGCCAACCGGGTGACCTTCGGCAACCCGGGCGCGTGGGCGCCGGACATCGACCGCATCGAACTGGGTCGGGTCCTGGGCCGGTCGTAGAACAGCGGACCACCTGCAGAACGGCGGCGGTGAACAGCCGCCGCCGTTCACCCGTACACCTTGCCGAAGCCCCGCAGACCGGGGGAGAAGACCGGACCGGATACGGAGAGGCACGTGCCACACCAGCCGCAGCGAACAGGCGTCGGCCGTCGGAGGCGGGGCATCGCACTCGCCGCAAGCCTGGGAGTGCTCGCCCTGGCCACGGCGTGCGGCGGTGGCGGCGACGAGGGCAAGGCGTCGGTGAACACCAAGCCGACAAGCGTGTCCTCGGCCCCCGCGGCCGGGGTCGTGGCCCCGGCGAAGGTGGAGGTCATCGCCGGCCTGATCGGCTGCACGGCCTCGATCCGCATCGACGCGGACGAACTGCGCGAGGGTGTGTGCCAGAAGGGGAAGGACGGCTACCGCATCACCACGTTCCCCGAGGAGAAGTACAAGGAGACCTGGCTGGAGTCCGCCAGCGTCTACGGAGGGAAGTACCTCGTCGGCATGCGCTGGGTCGTCAGCGCGAAACCGGAACTGCTGGAACCCCTGCGCCCCAGGATCGGCGGGACGGTCCGCGAACTCCGGGGGATCGGCCCGAGCGCGGCGCCGAGCCCGTCGTAGCCCTGGCGTCGTGACGGCTCAGGGACGATCCGCGTTCAGGGCCATCCGGGTCAGGGAGCTGCGGGCGTGTTCCCGCACCTCGGCCGGAGACGCGCCGAGGTGGGAGTGCAGTGCCCGATGGGCCGCTTCGGGGCGGTCGTCGCGGAGGAGTTCCAGGATCCCGATGTGCTCGGAGACGGCAGTCTCCACCTCGTCGGGGGTGAGGAAGTCATGTCTTCGGACCTGACGGACGCGCCGGGCGGCCGTCGACAGCGCTTCGGTGAGCGCCGGGTTGCCGCAGGCGCGGGAGAGTTCGGTGTGGAACCGCTCGTCCTCGACGAGGAAGCCCGGACCGGGCTCCGGCGGCTGGTCGCGCAGCGCGTACCAGCGGTCCAGTTCGGCGGCGACGATCGCGGGATCGTGCCGTAGCGAGGGATCCTCGGCGGCCCGCGCGATGCCGCGCAGTTCCAGGGTGTTGCGGAGTTCGTAGAAGTCCCCGAGCTGGGCGAGGCTCGGGACGGCGACGAAGAAGCCGCCGTCCGCGCGCTCGATCAGGCCGTCCGACAGCAGCCGCGCGAGCGCCTCGCGCACCGGGGTGCGCGAGACACCGAAACGGGCGGCCAGGCGCAGTTCGGCGAGCCGGTCGCGTGGACCGAACGCCCCGTCGAGCACCGCGGAACGCAGCTGCGCGTAGACCGTCTCACGCAGAGAGGGCGAAGCCGGGACCGCCTGTGCGTCGGCGGTCGTGGCCCGCCCTGGATACAGCACCGAATCCATGGGCGCACAGGCTAGGAACCCGGTGTTTCCATGAAGTCCTCCGGGGGTGAACGCCGTATTGCGAAGCCGCCTCGTCCCGCAGTACCTCGGCCGGCACCCCGCCGTGCCTACGAACATGCCTACGAATCGGTCTCGATCTCGGACGCGGCTTGGGCGGCCGGGACGGTCCGGCAATCATGAGCCCATGCACCGGCCGCAGCTCCGCCTCTCCACCCCCGAGTGGTTCACGGCCGACGATTCGACCCTGAACGTCGCGCTCGTGTACCCGATGCAGGGGCCTGCCGGGATCTTCGGGCCCACCTGCGAGGCGTGCGCGCGGCTGGCCGCCGAGGAGATCAACAAGGCCGGGGGAGTCCTGGGCAAGGAGCTGCGGCTGCTGGAGGTCGACGGCGGCGGCGACCCCGAGCAGGTCGCCCAGGACGTCGAGGCCCTGGTGGCGGCAGGCGTCGTGCAGGGTGTCACCGGCTGGCACATCTCCTCGGTCCGGCAGGCCCTGGCCCCGCGGATCGCCCACCGGGTGCCGTATGTGTACACGGCGCTGTACGAGGGCGGCGAGCACACCGAGGGCGTCTTCATGACCAGCGAGACACCTTCCTGGCAGCTGCTGCCGGCCATGCGGCTGCTGTCGCAGGCCCGGGGTGTGCGCCGCTGGTTCGTCGTCGGGAACAACTACGTCTGGCCCCGGCGCACCGCCCGGGCCGCCCGCCGCTACGCGCGCGACTGCCGGGGCGTGGTCTGCGGCGAGGCGTACCTGCCGCTGGGCGCCGAGGACTTCCACGACGTGCTGCGGCGCATCGAGCGGACGGACGCGGACGCCGTGCTGATGCTGCTGGTGGGCAGCGACGCGGTCCGCTTCAACCGGGCGTTCGCCGCCTTTGGGCTCGACCGGCGCAGCCTGCGACTGAGCACCCTGATGGACGAGAACATGCTGCTGGGCAGCGGCCCCGAGGCCACCGTCGACCTGTACAGCACGGCCGGGTACTTCGCCTCACTGGCGGACCAGAACACCATGGACTTCCACGGCCAGTACGCGGGCCGTTTCGGGACGGACGCTCCCACCCCGGGTAGCCTGGGCGAGTCCTGCTACGAGGGAGTGCTGCTGCTCGCGGCGCTCATCGAACGCGCCCGCACGCTGGACGTCCTCGCCATCGGCGCGGCCGCCGGAAGCGTGTCGTACGAGGGGCCGCGCGGCCTGCTGGGCCTGGACGGCCGGCATGTCCGCCAGCGCATCTACCTGGCGCGGGCGGACGGGCTCGACTTCACCGTGCTCGCCCAACTGGACGCTCCGCACGACCTGTTGTGACACCACCCCGGCCGGTCGCGGTCCCGCCCTCCAGTGCGTCGGCCAGCCGGTCCAGCAGCAGACCCAGCCGCTCCCCGTCCATCTGGGCGAGGAGAGGCTCCAACTCCGCCCAGTCGGAGCGCACTTCGCGGGTCAGCAACTGCCAGCGCTGAAGACCCCTCGGGGTGAGATGGGCCAGGACGCGGCGCCGGTCGACGGGGTCGACCCGGCGGAAGACGAGGTTCTGGTCGACGAGTTGGTCGATCAGCTTGGTCAGGGTCGGCGCCGGCAGGAAGGCGTGGTCGGCCAGGGCCGACATGTGGTGTCCCTGGCCGTCGGAGAGCAGGTCCAGCACCCGCCACGCCTCGACGGAGCAGTCGAACTCCTCAAGGACGGACTGAAGTCGGCGTACGGACAGCCGCTCGGCCCGTGTCAGCAGCTGGAGCAGATCCTGGGGCCGCCTCGCCATCGCACTCCTCAGCTCGCGTCCGCGCCTTGGTGGATCAGTAAAACAGATCCTTTCCCCAGGAAGCAATGAAGATGCCCTGGCGGCAGGCCCGCGACAGCGTTTCACCTGCGACGGCCCACTCTCCTCGGCCGAAATAAATACTTCCGCTGGAAACTGTTCTTCAATTGCGCCGAAACGCAGGGGAAACAGTTCCCTCGCAGGCTGTGGACGCACTTCAGCACCAGCCCGGACGCCACCCCGGAACGGCTGGAATCCGTGCGACACCGCCGCCGTTCCTGAAGCGCGTCCCCTCTTCTTCGCTCCCTCCCGAGTCTTCCGCTCTTCTTCACATCGCCCTTTGTGGGCAAGGAGGTTCCGCATGTCCGGGCTCAGTATCAGCAGACGTGGTCTTCTCGCGGGCGCATCGGCCCTCGGGGCGGGCGCGGCGCTCACCGCGTGCGGCGCCAAGACCGGCAGCACCGAGGCGTCCGGCTCCGGCGCCAAGGCCGACACCTCCGGCGACACCGTCAAGGTCGGCCTGCTGAACTCGCTCTCGGGCACGATGGCCATCAGCGAGGTGACCGTCCACAACGCGCTGCTGCTCGCGGTCAAGGAGATCAACGCCGCCGGCGGCGTCCTGGGTAAGAAGCTCAAGCCGATCAGCCAGGACGGCGCCTCCGACTGGCCGACCTTCGCCGAGAAGGCCGAGGCCCTGATCACCGACGACAAGGTCGTGGCCACCTTCGGCTGCTGGACCTCGGCCAGCCGCAAGGCCGTCAAGCCCGTCTTCGAGCGCTACAAGTCGCTGCTGTTCTACCCGGTGCAGTACGAGGGCCTGGAGCAGTCGCCGTACATCTTCTACATCGGCGCCACCACCAACCAGCAGATCGTGCCCGCCCTGGACTACCTGAAGAAGCAGGGGCTGACGCGGCTGTACCTGGTGGGCAGCGACTACGTCTTCCCGCGCACCGCCAACAAGATCATCAAGGCGTACGCGAAGGCCAAGGGCATGACGGTGGTCGGCGAGGACTACGCGCCGCTGGGCTCCACGGAGTTCAGCACCATCGTCAACAAGGTCAAGGACGCCGGCGCGGACGCCGTGTTCAACACCCTCAACGGCGACAGCAACGTGGCCTTCTTCAAGGAGTACAAGTCCGCCGGGCTCACCGCCAAGAGCCTGCCGGTGCTGTCGGTGTCCATCGCCGAGGAGGAGGTCAAGAGCATCGGAACGCAGTACCTGGAAGGCCAGTTGACCGCCTGGAACTACTACGAGACCACCCCGGGCGCGGCCAACACGACGTTCGTGAAGGCCTACCAGGCCGCCTACGGCAAGGACAAGCCGACCAGCGACCCGATGGAGGCGGCCTACATCTCCGTGTACCTCTGGAAGGACATGGTCGAGAAGGCCGGCTCGTTCGACGTCGCCAAGGTCAAGGCGGCCTCCGGCGGCATCGAACTCGACGCCCCCGAGGGCAGGGTGACCGTCGACGGCGCCACCCAGCACGTCTACAAGACGGCCCGCATCGGCAAGGTCGGCGCGGACGGCCTCATCGAGGAGGTCTGGAACTCGGGCAAGCCGATCAAGCCGGACCCGTACCTGAAGGGCTACTCCTGGGCCTCCGGCCTCTCCTGAGCGTCCCCGGCACGGGACTCGGCCTCACCAGGAGGCCGGGTCCCGCCCCTGGCAGGCCCCGCACCCCCGTCCCCGACCCGGAGCCGCTTCATGACGGTCGTCCTCAACCAGTCGTTCACCGGCATCAGCATCGGTGCCGTCCTTCTGCTCATCGCGCTCGGCCTGACCCTGACCTTCGGGCAGATGGGCGTGATCAACATGGCGCACGGCGAGTTCATCATGGCCGGCGCCTACACCACGTACGTGCTCCAGAAGTCCATCAGCGGCGCCGGCCTGTCCCTGCTGGTCGCCCTGCCCGTGGCCTTCCTGGTGGCCGGAGCCATGGGCGCGCTGCTCGAATGGCTCCTCATCCGGCGCCTGTACACCCGCCCCCTGGACACCCTGCTGGTCACCTGGGGTGTCTCGCTGATGCTCCAGCAGCTCGCCCGTGACATCTTCGGCGCCCCGAACGTGCAGACCGCCGCGCCCGACCTGCTCACCGAGAACATCCCCGTCGGCGGCGCCATCACCCTCGCCAACAACCGGCTGTTCATCCTCGGCCTCGCCCTGCTGTGCGTGCTCGGCCTGACGATCGTCCTGCGGCTGACTCCGCTCGGCCGCCGGATCCGGGCCGTCGTGCAGAACCGCGACCTCGCCGAGGTGTCCGGCATCGCCACCGGCCGCGTCGACCGGATGACGTTCTTCATCGGCTCGGGTCTGGCGGGCGTCGCCGGTGTCGCGCTCACCCTCGTCGGCCCGATCGGCCCGACCATGGGCACCAACTACATCGTCGACGCCTTCCTCGTGGTGGTAGTCGGCGGCATCGGCCAGCTCAAGGGAAGCGTGATCACGGCCTTCGTGCTCGGCGTGCTCCAGTCGGTGCTGGAGTACTCCACGACGGTCAGCGTCGCCAAGGTCGTCGTGCTCGTCGCGATCGTCGCCTTCCTCCAGTGGCGACCCCAGGGACTGTACACACTGCGCACCCGGAGTCTGGCATGACGACTACGACCACCCCGACCACCACCGTCTCCCCGCCGCCGGTGTCCCCACGGGAACGCTTCAAGGTGCCGGGCGCCTTCCTGCTCGGCGCCATCCTGCTCGTCGGTGTCGCCCCGCTCGTCCTCTCGGACTTCCGGCTCAACCTTCTGGCCAAATACCTGTGTTACGCGATCGTGGCCGTCGGCGTGAGCCTCGCCTGGGGCCGCGGCGGACTCCTGGTCCTCGGCCAGGGCGTCTTCTTCGGCCTCGGCGGCTACGCCATGGCCATGCACCTCAAGCTCGCCGACGCCGCCGCCACAGGCCAGACCCTGCCCGACTTCATGCAGCTCTACGGCACCGGCGACGCGCTCCCCTGGTGGTGGCAGCCGTTCGCCAACCCGTTGTTCGCGCTCGCCATGACCGTGCTGCTGCCGATGGCGGTCGCCGCGCTGCTCGGCTTCCTCGTCTTTCGCCGCCGGGTCAAGGGCGCCTACTTCGCCATCCTCAGCCAGGCCCTCGCCGCCGCCCTGTCCATCTGGCTGATCGGCCAACAGGCGACGACCGGAGGCACCAACGGCCTGACCGGCATGCAGGGCTTCTTCGGCTACGACCTGAGCGACCCGGTGAACCAGCGGATGGTGTACTTCGTCATCGCCGCCGTACTGCTCCTGCTGATGGCGGCCGCCCGCCAGCTGTTCGTCAGCCGCTACGGCGAACTCCTCGTCGCCGTACGGGACTCCGAGGAACGGGTGCGCTTCCTCGGCTACAACCCGGCCAACGTCAAGCTCGTGGCCTACGTCGTCGCGGCCGGCATGGCGGGCCTGGCCGGGGCGCTGTTCGTCCCGGCCGTGGGCATCATCTCCCCGGCCCTGATCGGGATCGTGCCGTCCATCGGCTTCGTCATCGGCGCCGCGGTCGGCGGACGGGCCTCGCTGGTGGGCGCGGTCCTCGGCGCGATCGCCGTCGCCTGGGCGCAGAGCACGCTCTCCGACGCCTTCCCCGCCGCGTGGACCTATCTCCAGGGGCTGCTGTTCGTCCTGGCGGTCGGCTTCCTGCCGGGCGGCCTCGCGTCCCTCGGTGTCGTCCTGCGCAGGCGACGCCCCCGCATCCGTACCACCCCGACAGGAGAGACGGCATGAGCGGCGAGGGACTGACCGTCCGCGACCTGCGGGTGACCTTCGACGGGTTCAAGGCCGTCGATGGCGTCGACCTGGACATCCGCCCCGGCGACCTGCGCTTCCTCATCGGACCGAACGGCGCGGGCAAGACCACGCTGGTCGACGCGGTCACCGGCCTGGTGAAGGCCGCCGGCTCGGTGCGCTTCGGCGACGAGGAGCTCCTCGGCAGGCCCGTGCACCGCATCGCCCGCCTGGGCATCGGCCGCACCTTCCAGACGGCCACGGTCTTCGAGGAACTGACCGTCCTTCAGAACCTCGACATCGCGGCGGGCGCCGGACGCGGCCCGCTGACCATGCTGCGGCGCCGCAAGAACGTCCCCGAGGCGGTCACGAAGGCGTTGGAGACCACCGGCCTGACCGACCTGCGCGACCGGCCGGCGGGCGTGCTGGCCCACGGCCAGAAGCAGTGGCTGGAGATCGGCATGCTGCTCGTGCAGGACGTGAAACTGCTGCTGCTCGACGAGCCGGTCGCCGGCATGAGCCACGACGAACGCGAGGCCACCGGCGCGCTGTTGCAGCGGGTGAGCGAGGACCACACCGTCGTCGTCATCGAGCACGACATGGACTTCATGCGCTCCTTCGCCCGCAGCGTCTCCGTCCTGCACGCGGGCCAGGTCCTCAGTGAGGGCACGGTCGCCGAGGTGCAGGCGGACACCAAGGTCCAGGAGGTCTACCTCGGGCGGGCTTCGGAACCCGAGCCGACCGTCGCGTCCCTGACCGTCCCCGAGGAGGCGTGACGCCCATGCTGGAAATCAGCTCCGTCCAGGTCGGCTACGACCGAACCACCGTGCTGCACGGCGTGAGCGTCACCGTTCCGACGGACGGCGTCGCGACCGTCCTGGGCCACAACGGCGCCGGCAAGAGCACCCTGCTGCGCGCGGCCATGGGCCTGCTGAAGCCGAGGCGGGGGACCGTCCTACTGGACGGCGAGGACATCACCCACCTCGCCCCCCACCAGCGCGTGGCCCGGGGAATGGCCTACGTCCCCCAGGGACAGCAGTCCTTCCCCCATCTGACCACCGCCGAGAACCTCCAACTCGTCGCGGACGGCCGCCCCGAGGGCAGGCAGGCCGTCACGGAGGCCCTGGACCTCTTCCCGGTCCTGCGGGAACTGTCCGGCCGACGCGCCGGCCTGCTCTCCGGAGGCCAGCGCCAGCAGCTCGCCATCGCCCGAGCCCTGATCACCCGCCCCAGGCTCCTCCTCCTCGACGAGCCGACCGAGGGCATCCAGCCTTCCGTCGTCGCCGAGATCGAGGAGACCATCCTCGCCCTGACCAGGCGGGGCGGCCTGTCCGTCCTCCTGGTGGAACAGCACGTCGGCTTCGCCATGCGCGCCGCCCAGCGGTACTACGTGCTGGAGGCGGGGCGTGTGACGTCCTCGGGCGAGGGCGGCACGGGCGCCGAGCAGACCGTACGGGCCGCGCTCAGCGTGTGAGAACTCCGGGCCGGTGCGGGTGTCCGCACCGGCCCGGTGCTGTCTCAGGAACCGCCCGTGGGCAGGTCGTCCCGGATCTCACGGGCCGCCGTCACCAGGTTCTCCAGTGAGGCGCGCACCTCGGGCCAGGCGCGGGTCTTCAGGCCGCAGTCGGGGTTCACCCAGAGCCGTTCGGCCGGGATCGCCTCAAGTCCCTTGCGGAGCAGGGCCGCTGCCTCGGCGGCACTCGGCACGCGCGGGGAGTGGATGTCGTAGACACCCGGTCCCGCCTCGCGCGGGTAGCCGTGGTCGGCCAGCTCCCGGGCGATGTGCATGTGGGAGCGGGCCGCCTCCAGGCTGATGACGTCGGCGTCGAGATCGTCGATGGCCTGGACGATGTCGCCGAACTCGGCGTAGCACATGTGGGTGTGGATCTGGGTGCCGGGCAGCACCCCGCCGGTGGTCAGGCGGAACGCCTCCGTGGCCCACGCCAGATACCCCGGCCGGTCGGCGGCCCGCAGCGGCAGGGTCTCGCGCAGCGCGGGCTCGTCGACCTGGATGACCGACGTCCCGGCCGCCTCCAGGTCGTTCACCTCCTCGCGCAGGGCGAGGGCGACCTGCCGGGCGGTGTCGGCGAGCGGCTGGTCGTCGCGGACGAAGGACCAGGCCAGCATCGTGACCGGGCCGGTGAGCATGCCCTTGACGGGGCGCGCGGTCAGCGACTGGGCGTACGTCGTCCAGCGCACGGTCATCGGCTCCGGGCGGGAGATGTCCCCGGCCAGGATCGGCGGCCGGACATAGCGGGTGCCGTAGGACTGCACCCAGCCGTGCCGGGTGGCGAGGTAGCCGGTCAGCCGCTCGGCGAAGTACTGGACCATGTCGCCCCGTTCGGGCTCGCCGTGCACCAGGACGTCGATGCCGGCCTTCTCCTGGAAGGCGATCACCTCGCGGACCTCGGCCTCGATGCGCCGCTCGTACTCGGCGGCACCGATCCGCCCGGCCCGCAGGTCGGCGCGGGCGGTGCGCAGTTCACCGGTCTGCGGGAACGAACCGATGGTGGTCGTGGGCAGCGGCGGCAGGTTCAGCCGGGCGCGCTGGGCGAGCGTGCGTTCCGCGTACGGCGCGGAGCGGCGGGTGTCGGCCGCGGTGACGGCGTCCGTGCGGGCGCGCACGGACGGGTCCCGGGTGAGGGGGGAGGCGGCGCGGGAGGCCAGGTCGGCCCGGTTGGCGGCGAGTTCGGCGGCGATGGCGTGGGTGCCGTGGGCCAGGCCGCGCGCCAGGGTGACGATCTCGTCGGTCTTCTGCCGGGCGAAGGCGAGCCAGCGGGCGATCTGCGGTGCGATGTCAGGCTCGGCCGAGGCGTCGAGCGGGACGTGCAGCAGGGAGCAGGAGGCGGCGACGTCGACCCGGTCGGCGAGGCCGAGCAGGGTGCCCAGGACGGACAGGGACCGCTCCAGATCGTTGATCCAGATATTGCGGCCGTCCACCACGCCCGCGACCAGCCGCTTCCCGGGCAGCCCGCCGACCGCCGCGAGGGCGTCCAGATGCGCGGCGGCCGGACCGGTGAAGTCCAGCGCGAGCCCCTCGACGGGCGCCTTGGCCAGCACGGGCAGGGCCTCGCCGAGCCGGTCGAAGTACGAGGCCACCAGCAGCTTCGGCCGGTCGGTGAGGGCGCCGAGCTCGCGGTAGGCGCGGGCGGCGGCGTTCAGTTCGGCCGGGGAACGGTCCTGGACGAGGGCGGGTTCGTCCAGCTGGACCCAGGCCGCTCCGGCGGCGCGCAGGTCGGCGAGCACCTCGGCGTAGACGGGCAGCAGCCGGTCCAGCAGGGTCAGCGGGTCGAAGCCGGGGGCGACACCGGGAGCGGGCTTGGCGAGCAGCAGGTAGGTGACCGGGCCGACCAGGACGGGCCGCGCGGTCAGACCCAGCGCGAGGGCCTCCCGCAGCTCACCGACCTGCTTCGCGGAGTCGGCGGCGAAGACGGTGTCGGGGCCCAACTCGGGTACGAGATAGTGGTAGTTGGTGTCGAACCACTTGGTCATCTCCAGCGGCGCCACCTCCTGCGTGCCGCGGGCCATGGCGAAGTAGCCGTCCAGCGCGTCCGCCTCGACGGCGGCACGGTGACGGGCGGGGATCGCGCCCACCATGACGGTGGTGTCCAGGACGTGGTCGTAGTACGAGAAGTCGCCGGTCGGCACCTCGTGGAGGCCGGCGTCGGCCAACTGCCGCCAGGTGGAACGGCGTAGCGCGGCCGCCGTCCGGTGGAGGTCGTCGGCGCCGACGCGGCCCTTCCAGTAGCCCTCGACCGCCTTCTTCAGTTCCCGGTTCGGGCCCTGGCGGGGATGGCCGTACACGGTGGCCCGTGCTGCCGCGGCTGCGGACTTCGCTGTCACGGAACTCTCCTTCGCGAGCTGTTCACGTAGAACGACCCTGGCGACGGGGAGAGGCGGAGGAAACGGCCGACCGGGCGGACGCACGAAACCCGTGCCCGCCCGTGTCCGCGCCGACCCGCCCTCGGAGTCACCGGGATCTCCGCGTACGAGCCGGTCGTACACGGGCAGTGGCAGGTCTTCGGACTCACGGGCCCGCCTCGTGTCCCACGAGGCACCTACTGGCCGTCGCTTCCCGGATCCGCTTGCCGGATCCAGTGCGTATGACGGCGGTCGTTCCCGTTCACCGCTGCGGGGCAGTCCCGGATTCCCACCGGGTTCCCTCTTGCGACGCGCCTGCCTGGGGGACAGGGCGAACCAGCTGCGCCGCCAGCTTATACAGCCGGGGCCGCCTTGTCCTCCACCCCTCTTACCTGCAATTAATATGCAACAACGGAATGACAGCAGTAAGGGTGTGAGGTTGATGGGGACGAGCCGGATACGAGGAGCCGCCGTGGTGGCGGCGATGGTCACGGGGGCCGTCGCCTGCTCGGCACCCGGCGGGGGTGGAAGCGGGGGAGGGGCCGCCGACTCGGTCGTGATCGGGGTGGCCTCCGAGCCGGACACGCTCAGCCCGCTGCTCGGCTACGGCAAGGACGGCAACTCCAAGATCTTCGACGGCCTGCTGGCCCGGGACGCCGAGCTGAAGCTGAGACCCGCGCTGGCGAAGGCGCTGCCCGAGGTAGGCGACGGCGGCCGCAGGTACACCTTCACCCTGCGCGACGGCGTCACGTTCAGCGACGGCCGGCCACTGACGGCCGCCGACGTGGTCTTCACCTACCGGACCGTCCTGGACGAGAAGACCAACAACCCCTCCAGGAGCGAACTGGACGCCGTCCGGGAGGTCCGCGCCGCCGGCGACGACAAGGTCGTCTTCACCCTCAAGTACCCCTACGCGGCCTTCGCCGGACGCACCGTCCTTCCCATCGTGCCCGAACACATCGCCGGGAAGCAGGACCCCAACACCGGCTCCTTCAACACCGAACCCGTCGGCACCGGCCCGTACGTCCTGGCCGGCTGGAGCAAGGGCGAGAAGCTCACCTTCAAGGCCAACCCGCGTTACTGGGGCGGCGAACCGGCGGTGAAGAAGGTCACCATGGCGATCGTCGAGGACGACGACGTGCGCGCCACCCGGCTGCGCTCCGGCGACCTCGACGGAGCGATCCTCCCGCCCAACCTGGCCGCCACCTTCGACGGCGACCGCGCCAAGCGGACGTACGAGGCCACGTCCTACGACTACCGCACCGTCACCCTCCCCACGGCCGGCGAGGTCACCGGCGACCGCGCGATCCGCCGGGCCCTCGACGCCGTCGTGGACCGCGAGGCCATGGTCGACCAGATCCTCGACGGCGCCGGCCGCCCCGCGTACGGACCGCTCCCGAGCGACGACCCCTGGTTCGCGAAGGGCATCGAACGTGGCCAGGACCTCGACAAGGCCAAGCGCCTTCTGGACCAGGCGGGTTGGAAGGCCCGAGCGGACGGCGTCCGCGCCAGGAACGGCACCCGGGCCGCGTTCACCCTGCTCTACCCGTCGGGTGACAAGGTCCGCCAGGAGCATGCCCTCGCCTACGCCTCCGACGCCAAGAAGGCCGGCATCGACGTCAAGGCCGAGTCCGCCACCTGGGAGGTCATCGAGCCGCGGATGAAGAACACCGCGGTCCTCGCGGGCTTCGGCAGCACCGGCGACCCCGACTTCGGCCTGTACACCATGCTGCACTCCTCCCTGGCCGGCGACGGCTTCAACAACATGGGCCGCTACGACAACCCGACCGTGGACCGGGCGCTCGACACCGGCCGCCGCGGCCAGGACCCGGCCCAGCGCAAGGAGGCGTACGACACGCTCCAGCGCGCGCTCGTGGAGGACCCCGGCTACACCTTCCTCACCCACATCGACCACCTGTACGTGCTCGCCGACCGCTGGGACGGACCGACCACCCAGGTCGAGCCGCACGAACACGGCTTCGCCAGCGGCCCCTGGTGGAACATCGAGGACTGGCGGCCCCGGGCATGAGGTCGCTCCCCTGGGCGGCGATGGCCCGTCTGGCGGGACGGCGGGCCCTGTTCGCCGTCCCCGTCCTCCTCGTCGTCACCTTCGGTGTGTTCGCGATCGCCGCGGCCTCCCCTTTCGACCCCGTCAAGGCGTACGCCGGCACCGCCGCGCTCGGCGCCGACCAGGAGACCCTGGACCGGCTGCGCGCCAACCTCGGCGTGGACCGGCCGGTCGTCGTCCACTGGTGGGACTGGCTGACCTCCGCGGTCACCGGCGATCTCGGCGAGTCGAGCGTGCTGCGCCAGCCAGTGGCCCAGGTGATCGGCGAACGGCTCGTCTGGTCCACCCTGTTGTGCGCCGTCGCGTTCGCTCTCGCGGTCTCGGCCGGCACCGTCCTCGGGGTGCTCGCCGCCCGCCGCCCCGGTTCCTGGCTCGACCGGACCGTCACCTCCCTCGCCTACACGCTGGAGGCCGCCCCGGTCTTCTGGACCGCGCTGCTCGCCATCTGGCTCTTCGCCCTCCAGTGGGGCGTGCTCCCGGCGGGCGGCCTGACCGACACGGCCAGCGAACAGGTCACCGCGGGCCAGGTCGCGAGCCACCTCGTGCTGCCCGCCGGCGTGCTCGCCGTCTCCCAGCTGCCCTGGTTCACGCTCTACGTCCGTCAAGGCGTCGGCGACGCACTCGCCGAGGATCCTGTGCGCGGCGCCCGGGCCCGGGGCCTGAGCGAACGCACCGTCCTGCTCGGCCACGCCCTGCGCTCCGGACTGCTGCCGGTGCTCACCCTGATCGGCTCCCGCGTCCCCGAACTCATCACCGGCGCCCTGCTGGTGGAGAGCGTCTTCAGCTGGCCGGGCATCGCCGCGGCCACCGTCGAGGCGGCCACCGCCGTCGACTTCCCGCTGCTGGCCGCCCTGACCGTGCTGGCCACCGCCGCCGTCCTGGTCGGCAACCTGCTCGCGGACCTGCTCTACGGACTCTTCGACCCGAGGGTGAAGCTCAGTGAAATGTGACTCCCATGGCTGAGGCGGCAGTCGAGAGAACGTGGCGCTCATACGGCACCCGGCGC
The DNA here is from genome assembly GCF_001685355.1 of Streptomyces lincolnensis. Taxonomy (GTDB): domain Bacteria; phylum Actinomycetota; class Actinomycetes; order Streptomycetales; family Streptomycetaceae; genus Streptomyces; species Streptomyces lincolnensis. Next base: position 9,118,144 of record NZ_CP016438.1, read on the forward strand.
CGCTCCACCCGCACCCTGCGGGTGCGCACCTCCGGCGTGCTGGTCGTCCTGACCGTCCTCGCGGTCGTCCTCCTGCCGCCGCTCGTCCAGCTCGACCAGCAGGCCGTCGACCTGGCCGCGAAGCTGCGACCGCCGTCCTGGGACCACCCGTTCGGCACCGACGACGTCGGCCGCGACCTGCTGCTGCGCTGTGTCTACGGCCTGCGGGTCTCCCTGCTCGTGGGCGTGGCCGCGGCCCTGACCGCCACTGTCGTCGGCACCGCCGTCGGAGCCGTCGCCGGCGCGTTGGGCGGCTGGGCGGACCGTGCCGTCATGCGGCTCGTCGACACCTTCTCGTCCGTGCCCCACCTGCTGCTCGGCATCTTCATCGTCGCCATGTTCCGCCCCGGCGTCTGGCCGGTGGTGGTCTCGGTGGCGCTCACCCACTGGCTGTCCACGGCCCGGATCGTCCGCGCCGAGGTCCTCTCCCTGCGCGCACGCCCCTACATCGACGCGGCCGTCTCCGGCGGCGCCTCCCGGTGGCGTGTGACAGTACGGCACCTGCTGCCCGCGGTGGCGCCCCAGGCCGCCCTCGCCGCCGTACTCATGGTGCCGCACGCCATGTGGCACGAGTCCGCCCTGTCCTTCCTCGGACTCGGACTGCCCGCGCACACGGCGAGCCTCGGCACGCTCATCCAGAGCGCGCGCGGCTCGCTCCTCGCCGGACAGTGGTGGCCGACCCTCTTCCCCGGCCTGTTCCTCATCGTCCCGACCCTCGCCATCGCCGGACTCGCCGGGGCCTGGCGAGAACGGATCAATCCCCGCCGCCGATCGGAGCTGATGCTGTGACCCAGCGACCCGTGGTGCTGTCCGTGCGCGGACTGTCGGTGCGGTTCCGCATGCCGGGCGGGCGCCGCGTCGCCGCCGTCACCGACGCCCACTTCGACGTGGCGGCCGGTGAGTGCCTGGCCCTGATCGGTGAGAGCGGCTGCGGCAAGTCCGTGCTCGCCTCCGCCCTCCTCGGCCTGCTTCCCGCCAACGCGCAGACGGCGGGCAGGGCCCGACTCGGCGATCTCGACCTGCTCGCGGCCGACGAACGCACCCTCGCCCGGACCGTACGGGGCCGCCGGGTCGGTCTCGTCCCGCAGAGCCCGGCGGCCCACCTCACCCCGGTGCGCACCGTCCGCTCCCAGCTGGCGGAGACGGTGGCCGCGCTGACCGGCGTCCGGGGCCGTGACGCCCTGTCCGCCGCCACCCGGGCGGCGGCGGCACGCGCCGCGTTCCCCGAGGACCACCTCGACCGCCATCCGCACGAGCTCTCCGGCGGCCTCGCCCAGCGCGCCGCCACCGCCCTCGCCCTTGTCGGAGACGCCTCGCTGCTGGTCGCCGACGAACCGACCACCGGACTCGACCGCGATCTGGTGGACCGCACGGTCGACGAACTCCGCCGCCACGTGGAGGCTCCCGACGACTCCGACGCACCCGGCCGGGCCCTGCTGATGATCACCCACGACCTGGAGGCGGCCGAACGCGTCGCCGACCGGATCGCCGTCATGTACGCGGGCCGTATCGTCGAACTCGCGGACGCCGGTGCGTTCTTCGGCGTGCCCGGCCCCCGCCACCCCTACAGCCGCGGCCTCCTCCGGGCCCTGCCCGACCGCGCCTTCACGCCGATCCCCGGCATGCCGCCCGAGCTCGGCACGCTGCCCGACGGCTGCGCGTTCGCGGCCCGGTGCACGCGGGCCACGGACGCCTGCGTCGACGTGCCGCCGATGACGGACACGGGCCCCGGGGCCACCGCGGAGGGCGTGTCTCAGGCCCCCGCGCCGCCTGCGGCCGACGCCGTCGCCTGTCACCATCCGCACGTGTCGGAGGACATCCGTGCTTGAACTCCGCGCCATCACCGCCGGTTACGACCGCCGCACCCCCGTCGTGCGGGACGTGTCCCTGACCGTCGAGCCCGGCGAAGCCGTCGGTCTCCTCGGCCCCAGCGGCTGCGGCAAGTCCACCCTCGCCCGGGTCGCCGCCCTGCTGCACCGTCCCGACTCCGGCACCCTGATCCTCGACGGCACACCCGTACGGCACTGGCGCCACCGCGCACCACGGGAGCTGCGGACCGCATGCGGGGTCGTCTTCCAGCAGCCCCGACTCTCCGCCGACCCCCGGCTGCGCCTGGACGACCTGATCGCCGAACCCCTGCGCGCCACCGGACGACGGACGGAGGCCCCCGGCCGGGTCGCCGAACTCGCCGCGACCGTCGGCCTGACCCCCGACCTGCTGAGTCGCCGCCCCCACGAGGTCAGCGACGGCCAGCTCCAGCGCGCCTGCCTGGCCCGTGCCCTCGTCCTGCGCCCGCGCCGGCTGATCTGCGACGAGATGACCTCCATGCTCGACGCGTCCACCGCCGCCGCACTGGTCGCGGTCGTCGAGGACTACCGCCGGACCACCGGTGCGGGACTGCTCGCCGTCGGGCACGACCGCACCCTGCTGCGGCGCTGGTGCGACCGCACGGTCCACTGGGACGACCTCGCGCGGGGCGGGGGCCCGATCCCCCGGGTGTGATTCCGGCTTCGTCTCCCCGGGGCTTGCCCGGCCCGGGGAAACACGTCACACTGGTACCGAACGAATGGTCGGTTGGGAAGCTGGTATCGATGACCACGACACACTCCGCCGAGGCCGGGGCGCCGCCCGAGGACGGGCTTCAGGAGCACTTCGACGCGACGATCGCGCGCGACCAGCGGATCGAGCCGCGGGACTGGATGCCGGACGGCTACCGCAAGACCCTGGTGCGGCAGATCGCCCAGCACGCGCACTCGGAGATCATCGGCATGCAGCCCGAGGGCGAGTGGATCACCCGCGCGCCGTCGCTGCGCCGCAAGGCCATCCTGTTCGCCAAGGTCCAGGACGAGGCCGGGCACGGCCTGTACCTGTACTCGGCGGCCGAGACCCTCGGCGCCGACCGCGCGGACCTCACTCAGCGGCTGATCGAGGGCCGCCAGAAGTACTCCTCGATCTTCAACTACCCGACGCTCAGCTTCGCCGACGTCGGAGTGATCGGCTGGTTCGTGGACGGCGCCGCGATCTGCAACCAGGTGCCGCTGTGCCGCAGTTCGTACGGGCCCTACGCGCGCGCGATGGTGCGGATCTGCAAGGAGGAGTCCTTCCACCAACGGCAGGGCTACGAACTGCTGATGACGATGATGCGCGGCACCGAGGCCCAGCGCGAGATGGTGCAGGACGCCGTCGACCGCTGGTGGTGGCCGTCCCTGATGATGTTCGGCCCGCCCGACGACGCCTCGCCCAACTCCGCGCAGTCCATGGCCTGGAAGATCAAGCGGCACTCCAACGACGAACTGCGCCGGCGCTTCGTCGACATGACCGTCCCGCAGGCCGACAAGCTCGGCGTCACCCTGCCCGACCCCGAGCTGCGCTGGAACGAGGAGCGCGGCCACCACGACTTCGGCACCCCCGACTGGGACGAACTGCTGCGCGTCATCAAGGGCGGCGGCCCGTGCAACGACCAGCGCATGGAGCGGCGCAGGGCCGCCCACGAGGACGGCGCCTGGGTGCGGGAGGCGGCCACCGCCCACGCGGCCAAGCAGAGCGAACGGGCCCGGAAGGGGGCGACGGCATGAGCTCCGAGCAGCAGGGATGGCCGTTGTACGAGGTGTTCGTGCGCGGCAAGCGCGGCCTGAACCACGTCCACGTGGGCTCACTGCACGCCGCCGACGACACCATGGCCCTCACCCACGCCCGCGACCTGTACACCCGGCGCAACGAGGGCGTGAGCATCTGGGTGGTGCGCTCGGAGCACATCGCCGCCTCCACCCGCGACGAGAAGGACCCCTTCTTCGCCCCCAGCGCCGACAAGGTGTACCGCCATCCCACCTTCTACGACATCCCCGACGACGTCCCCCACATCTGAGGAGAGGGAAGTGAGCGACGACCACGTCTACCTGACCCTCGCCGAGGGCCACGAGGACGACGCCCGCTGGGCCTACGGCACCGGCTTCGAGGACCCCCTGCACGGCGTGGACACCACCGTGCCCGAGGGCGTCGACGCGGCCGGCCTGGCCGCCGACTGCGTGGCCCTCGCCGACGACGCCCTGGTCTCGGCCCAGCGCCTGGCCGAGTGGACCACCCGGGCACCCGAACTGGAGGAGGAGGTCGCGCTCGCCAACATCGGCCTCGACCTCCTCGGCCAGGCCCGCCTGCTCTACACCCGCGCGGGCCAGGCCGACGGCACCGGCCGCGACGAGGACGCCTACGCCTACTTCCGCGACGCCGGCGAGTTCCGCACCGTACGCCTGGCCGAACTCCCGAACGGCGACTTCGCGTTCACGATCGTGCGACTGCTGGTGCTGTCCAGCTGGCGGCTGGCCCACTTCGAACGCCTCGCCGCGCACCCCGACCCCGTCCTGTCGGCGATCGCCGCCAAGGGCGTCAAGGAACTGGCCTACCACCGCCAGTACGCGGCCGAGTGGGCCGTGCGCCTCGGTGACGGCACCGAGGAGTCCCACCGCCGGACGCGCAGGGCGCTGGAGCAGGTCGCCCCGTACTTCGGCGAGTTGTTCACCGCGTACGACGTACGGGACGAGGTCGTCGCGGTCCTGCGCCAGGTCACCGAGGCCGCCGGACTGCCCATGCCGGTCTACCGGCCGCGGCCCGGATCCGGCCGGGACGGCGAGCACACCGAGCATCTCGCCCCGCTGCTGGCCGAGTTGCAGAGCGTGGCCCGCGCCCACCCGGAGGCGACATGGTGACCACCCTGACGGACGTCCGGCACGCCCGGCGCGTCGCCGAGCAGGTGCCCGACCCCGAGTTGCCCATGCTGACCCTGGCCGACCTGGGCGTCCTGCGGGATGTCGAGGTGACCGGGGACGGCACGGTGGTGGCGAGCCTGACCCCGACCTACTCGGGCTGCCCGGCCATGGCCGAGATGCGCGCGGACGTCGCCGCACGGCTGCGGGAGGCGGGGTACGCGCGCGTGGAGATCCGCACCGTCCTGAACCCGCCCTGGACCACCGACTGGATCACCCCTCAGGGCCGCCGCAAGCTCGCCGAGCACGGCATCGCCCCGCCCGGCGCCGCACCCCGCCACCCGGCCGGCCCGGTCCCGCTCGTGCTGTCGCCCCCCCGGCGCACCGTGGCCTGCCCCCGCTGCGGCTCCGCGGACACCGAGGAGACCTCCCGCTTCGCCGCCACCTCCTGCAAGGCCCTGTGGCGCTGCCTCACCTGCCGCGAGCCGTTCGAGTACGTCAAGGAGATCTGATGGCCGCCCCGAACCCCGCGACCACCTCGGCCCCGAACGCCCCGAACGGTGTGCCGACGCCGGATGCGGTGACTCCGGAGAGCTCGGTCACCCCGAATCCCACCCCCTCGCCCGTGCCCGCACGCACCCGCCGCCGTCCCGCCTTCCACCGCCTGCGTATCGCCGGCGTCCAGCCGCTGTGCGCGGACGCGGCGGCCGTCGGCTTCGAGATCCCCGGGGACCTGGCCGAGGAGTTCGCCTTCGCGCCCGGCCAGTCCCTGACCCTGCGGCGCGAGATCGACGGCCGGGACGAGCGGCGCTCGTACTCGATCTGCTCGCCCGCCGGCTCGGCGCCGCGTATCGGCGTGCGGGTGGTGCCGGGCGGGCTGTTCTCCTCGTGGCTGGTCAACGACCTGCGCCTCGGTGACACGGTCGAGGTGATGGCACCCACCGGCGTCTTCACGCCCGACCTCGCGACCCCCGGTCATCACGTGCTGATCGCGGCCGGCTCGGGCATCACCCCCATGATCTCCATCGCCGAGTCCGTCCTGGCCGCCGACTCCCGCTCGACGGTCACCCTCTTCTACGGCAACCGCCGCACCGACACGGTGATGTTCGCCGACGACCTGGCCGACCTGAAGGACCTCTACCCGGCCCGCTTCCAGCTCGCGCACGTCCTGTCCCGCGAGCCCCGGGAGGCCGAGGTGCTCTCCGGGCGCCTGGACGCCGAGCGGCTCGCGCTGCTCATCGGTTCCCTGGTCGACGTGGAGAACGCCGACCACTGGTGGCTGTGCGGCCCGCACGGCATGGTCCGCGACGCCCGCCAGGTCCTGGCCGACCTGGGCGTACCCGGCGACCGGGTCCACCAGGAACTGTTCTACGCGGACGACGAGCCCGTGCGGGAGGTCCATCACGAGGAGGCCACCGTCGACGGACCCGTCAGCCAGGTCACCGTCACCCTCGACGGCCGCACCACCACCTCCGCCCTGCCCCGCGGCCGCAGCATCCTCGACGGCGCCCAGCAGACCCGCCTCGACCTGCCCTTCGCGTGCAAGGGCGGCGTCTGCGGCACCTGCCGTGCCCTGATCACCGAAGGCGAGGCGGACATGCGCCGCAACTTCGCCCTCGAAGCGGCCGAGGTCGACGCGGGCTACGTCCTGACCTGCCAGTCGTACCCGGTCTCCGAGACGCTGACGGTCGACTACGACAGCTGAGACGGCGCCGGTGCCGTGGGCGCCGGCCCGCTGCTGTCCCGGACGACCAGGTCGACCGGGACCAGCGACTCGGGCCGGGGCGGCTCGGGGGAGCCGTCGATCCGGTTCAGCAGCAGCCGCAGCGAGCGGGTGCCGATCTCCGCGAAGTCGGTGCGCACCGTGGTCAGCGGCGGCAGGAAATGGGCCGCCTCCGGGATGTCGTCGTAACCGACGACGCTGACGTCACCGGGCACCGAGCGGCCCGCCTCGTGCAGGGCATGCAGGACGCCGAGGGCCATCTGGTCGTTGGAGACGAACACCGCCGTCACCTCCGGGCGCCCGGCCAGCCGGCGGCCCAGGTCGTAGCCGGACCCGGCGCTCCAGTCGCCCACGAGCGGTTCGGGGATCTCGACGCCCGCCGTCCGCAACGTGGACCGCCAGCTGGTCAGACGGTGCTCGGCGGAGGTCCAGCCGGTCGGGCCCGCGAGGTGCCACACGGTCGCGTGGCCGAGCCCCAGCAGGTGTTCGGTCGCCTTGCGGGCCCCGGCCCGCGAATCGCCGGTGGCCAGCTGGGTCTCCACGTCGCGGCCGTTCTCCAGGACCACCAGCGGCGTGTCCACCGAGGTGTCGGCCAGCGCCCGGCCCACCCACAGCTGCGGGGCGATGGCGATCACACCGTCCGCGCCCTCGGCCGACAGCCGGTCCACGGCCTCCACCACGGTGTCGTGGTCTGCCGTGTCTAGGGCGATGGAGCTGACCAGGTAACCGGCCTCCTGCGCGGCCGTGTTGATCGCGGTGAGGATCGAGGCGGGCCCGTAGCGGGCGGCGTCGAAGGAGATCACACCGAGCATCCGGGTCCGCCCGCTGGCCAGCGACCTGGCACTGCGGCTGGGCCGGTAGCCGAGCGTGCGCATGGCCTCAAGGACCGCCTCGCGCGTCTCGGCGCGGACGGAGGGATGGTCGTTCAGCACGCGGGAGACGGTCTGCTTGGAGACGCCGGCCAGCCGGGCCACGTCGTCCATCACGGGGCGCGCCCCGGCGAAGTTCCGTCTGCTGCGCCCCTTCGGAACGGCTCCGCCGGTGGCGCTTGGGGTCATGGTGGCTGTTTCCTCGGCATCGGTACGGCGGTCCGGACCCGCCCGGCAGGACCACAGCATAGGCGGGAGGCCGTGCGGGACCCGGGGTGCCGGGCCCCGCACGGCAGGCTCAGCCGGCCCGGACCGACCACCGGCGATGGGTGATCCACTCGGCACGCACCACGTCGGCCGTCCGCCCGGCGGTGCCCGCCTGTTCCGGCACGTACACCGGGGCGTCGGCGTGCAGGGGCAGGATCCGCAGCCGCAGCCCCTCGGCGCGCAGCGCGTCGGCGGGCAACCGGCCCGGGCCGATGTCCCAGACCCGGCCCGAGAAGAACTGGTCGGCGACGAGCGCCTCCCCGACGTAGGCCCGGCCCACGTCGCCCGTCCAGCGCAGCCGCAGCAGGGTCCCCGGTGGCAGGTCGGCCGGCACCTCGACGCGGTACTCGGCGGCCACGGAGTCGAAGTGCTTGTCCGCGGGAGCGCTCGCCCGGCCCTGTACGCCCGTGACGGGCTCCGGAGCCGGCCCGGCGGGGCGGACCAGGGTGACCTGGGCGGGCGTGTCCCCGGCCGTGGGGGCGCCCTGCACCGCGTACCGCGTGAAGACGCCGTCGGCCGCTCCCGCCACCGCCGTCCCGTCCACCACCGGCGCCCGACCCGGAGCGGGCAGCACCGCGAACGACACCGGCCCGTCCGCTCCGTGCAGCCGTACCTCCTCGTGGTCGAAGACCACACCCGCCTCGCTCAGCACCAGCCGCTCGGCACCCCACGCCCGGCCCCGGTAGGCGGTACGGGCGGTCGCCGCGTCCAGGACCAGCAGCCCCACCCGGCCGCCGTCGGCCGTGTCCACCTCGACCAGGGCGTCGGTACCGGGCCGCAGCCCGGTCACCAGCAGCCGGCCGTCCACCGGAGTGAGATCACCGGACGGCGCGCTCACGGACGCCACCGTGGAGGAGTCCAGGGCGAGTTCGGCAGGAATGCCGTCGGTCGCGGACAGCACGAGGACCGTACGGCCGTCGACGTCGACCGTGCACACCGGCTGGGCGGTGGCCCACTCCAGCCGCAGGCCCGCCACGTCGAGCCGCAGCGGCCAGCAGAAGTAGGCACCGCTCGGCACGGTGACCGCAGCGCTCGGCAGGGTCAAGGCCTCGGAACCGTGGGGGAATTCGACCGTGAACGCCGTGTCCGGGTGGTCCGGCAGCGGCTCGTGCGGCTGGTGGTTGTTGACGAACAGGAAGCCCGAGACGCCGTCGGTGCGCACGGCCCACCGCAGCGTCTCCCGGTCGCCCTGCCCGGCCGGCCGCCGCTCGGGCAGAGCGGAGTCCATCGGAGCGATACGGTCTCCGAAGTCCGCCAACAGCAGGTGCTGGAGGCGCAGTTCGTGGTAGGTCGGCCGGTACTGGCCGTACTCGCCGAGCGGGGCCTGGAAGTCGTACGTCAGGACCGGCAGGTCGTTGGGATAGCCGGTGGCGTGGGACTCCTGGAGCGGGGTGAGCTCCCCGGCGGGGTTGGTGCCGCCGTGGAACATGTAGAAGCCCTGCCAGACCGAACCGCAGCCGATCTTGGTGAGGCCCAGCGCCCCGATGTCGGCGGGCTCGACGCGCGGCCGCCGGTGGTAGGACACCGCCATGCCGCCGCCCAACTCGCAGGTGGCCCACGGGAATCGGTCCGCGAACGCGTCCGGCTCGCCGCCGCGCACGGTGGTCGGTCTGAGGTCGGCGCCGATGCCCTCGTCGTCGCGCTGGTGGGTGAAGAAGAAGTGCTTGCGGCAGGTGTCGGGCCAGCCTCCGTCCGCCTCGGTCCAGAACGTCTCGGTGTACCCGCCGTACAGCGGAACCAGCTCGTCCGGGGGGAGTTGGACCCCGCCCCAGGCGGTCGACGTCCACAACGGGGCGCTCATCCCGGCCTCTTGGGCCATGCGCTTGAGGGTGAGCAGGTGGCCCGGCTGGTCGTAGAGCTCGTTCTCGATCTGGATCGCCACGATCGGGCCGCCGTGCGCCCGGTCGAGACCGCGCAGTTGCCCGGCGATCGCCGCGAACCACGGCCGTACGGCGTCCAGGTAGGCCGGGTCGTCGGTGCGCGGTACGCAATCGCGGGACAGCACCCAGTCGGGCAGCCCGCCGTTGCGGACCTCGGCGTGGGACCAGGGGCCCACGCGCGGGATGAAGTCCAGGCCGTGGCGGGCGCACAGTTCGGCGAAGCGGCGCAGGTCGCGGTCGCCGTCGAAGCGGACGCGCCCCTCGATCTCCTCGTGGTGGATCCAGATGAGGTAACTGGCGACGGCCGTGACGCCGCCCGCCTTCATCTTCAGCAGCTCCTCCTCCCACTCCGCGGCCGGGTAGCGGGAGTAGTGGAACTCGCCGGACACCGGGAACCACGGGCGGCCGCCGCGGGTGAGCCAACGGCTGTTGATCCCGATCGGGTCCGGCACACCGGGGGCGTCGGCGAAGGGCAGGTGCCCGGCCACCGGGGCGTGATCGGGGATCGGTACGCGCAGTCGGTGCGGCCGGGTCACGAGTGGTTCTCCGGTCCGAGATCGGGCGTGTCGGTGAGCTGGACACGGGTGCCGGTCGTGGCGTGCAGCTCCAGCAGGACGAGGTCGTTGGCGCCCGGGCGCAGGACCGGTCCGGGCACGTACAGGGTGTGCTGCGGGCCGCGATTCCAGTAACGGCCCAGGTGGAAGCCGTTGACCCAGGCCTGGCCCTTGGTCCAGCCGGGCAGCGCGAGGAAGGTGTCGGCGGGTGTCTCCACTTCGAACGTCCCCCGGTGGAAGGCGGGCACGGCGTCCGAGGTCGCCTCCGACGGCTCGAACGGCAGCGCCTCCAGGTCGTCCAGCGGCACGGGCCGGCACTCCCAGCCGTGCAGGACGGTCCCCTGGAAGGACACCGGGCCGAGCAGACCCTTCGGAGCCCCGATCCGCGGACCGTAGTTGACCCCGCCCTGGTTCTCCACCAGGACCTCCAGCGTGGCACCGGCGTACGGCACGCGCACCGGCAGCGTCTCATCATGGCGCTCGCGTTCCAGTACGCCGACGGAGGCGCCGTCCACGAAGACCTGCGCGCGGTCGCCGACCCCGCCCGCGAAGTGCAGCAGACCGTCGCCCGCGGCCGGCACCGTGGTGCGGTAGAGCGCGTACCCGGTGGGTGCCCCGAGTTCGTCCATGGTCACCGGGTCCTCGCCGCGCACCGCCCCCTCCAGGGTGCGCAGGTGCGGCAGCAGCGGCGCGCGGCGGTCCAGGGCGACGGTGGTGAGCGGGAGTTTGGGGCTCGGCGCCGGGGCGGGCTCGTCGGGCACGGGCGCGTACCGGGCGATGACGTCACGGAAGGCGTGGTACTTCGGGCCGGGGTCGCCGCTTTCGGCGAGCGCGGCGTCGTAGTCGTACGACGTGACGGTGGGCGCGTAGGTGTGGTGGTGGTTGGCGCCGTTGGTGAAGCCGAAGTTGGTGCCGCCGTGGAACATGTAGATGTTGACCGAGGCACCCGCCGCCAGCAGCCGGTCCAGGTCGGCCGCGGCGTTCTCCGCCGACCGGGTGTGGTGCGGGCCGCCCCAGTGGTCGAACCAGCCGATCCAGAACTCCGAGCAGAACAGCGGGCCTTCGGGCCGGTGCGCGCGCAGCGCCGCCAGGTGCTCGTCGACGCGGCCGCCGAAGGTGCCGCCGCTGACCGTGCCGGGCAGGCTGCCGGCGGCCAGGTGCTTGGCGTTGGCCTGGTCGCAGGTGAACAGCAACTCCTCGACCCCGCGGGTCCGCAGGGCCTCCTCGACGTGCGCGAGGTAGGCCGTGTCGTCGCCGTAGGCGCCGTACTCGTTCTCCACCTGGACGGCGATCACCGGGCCGCCGTTCGCGGCGAGGTGGGGGAGCAGCGGGGGCAGGAGCTGGTCGAGGTAGCGGTCGAAGGCGTCGGTGAAGCGGGGGTCGCTGGTGCGCAGCCGGATGTCGGGGTCGGAGACGAGCCACGCGGGCAGGCCGCCGCCGTCCCACTCGGCGCAGATGTACGGGCCCGGACGCAGCAGGACGTGCAGGCCCTCGGCCTGCGCCAGCCGCAGGAAGCGGGGCAGGTCGAGCAGGCCGTCGAGGACGAGCGTGCCGGGTTCGGGCTCGTGGAGGTTCCACGGCAGGTACGTCTCGACCGTGTTGAGGCCCATCAGACGGGCCTTGCGCAGCCGGTCGGTCCACTGGTCGGGGTGGACCCGGAAGTAGTGCAGGGCACCGGAGATGATCCGGAACGGCTCGCCGTGCAGGAGGAAACCGTCGGACGTCGTCGTCAGAGCGGGCATGGAGGCTTCCCTTCGGGGTCGGGGTGCGGGGGCCGGGCGGTCGTACGGGGTGGGAGGCGGTCAGTTCCGCGGGGTGGCGCGGAGGCGCCCGGTTCAGCGGCGTCTCGTGGCGCGGATCAGCCAGAGTGTGGCGGCCAGACACAGCGCCGAGACACCGCCCAGCAGCAGCGGCACCGCGCGGACGCCGGATGCCTCGATCGCCTTGCCGAGCGCCGGGCCCGCGACGACACCGCCGACCATGGACGCGGCGATGACCAGGGCTCCGGCCCGGCGGGCGGTCGGGGCCGCCCGGTGCAGCCAGGGCAGGCCGGTGGGGAAGATCGGGGCGATGAACAGGCCGACACCGGCGTAGGCGTAGGGCGCGAGGGCCGGTATCGAGGCCAGCAGCAGACAGGCCGTCATGCCCGCGCAGGAGACCGTGATGATGGCCTGCGCCGAGAAGCGCAGCGCGATCGGGGCGACCAGGAACCTGCCGACGGTCATCATCAGCCAGTACACCGAGGTGGCGGTCGCGGCGATGCCGGCGCCGTAGCCGACGGTCTCCAGATGCGTGGGTTCCCAGCCGCCGACGCCCGCCTCGATGCCGACGTGCAGCACGTACAGCGCGACGAACACCGCGAGCACCGAGCCCAGGCTGCGACCGAGGACCCCGCCGGCGTCACCGCCGGCGGCCGCCGGGTCGCTCGGCTGCGGAGCCCGGTCACGGACGCCCCTGAGGCACAGCAGCAGGGGGAGGTTGGCGAGCGCGAAGCCCAGGAACACGGCCGGGTAGTGGGCGGATCCCACCGCGCCGATCAGCGCCGGGCCGAGGATCGCGCCGATGCCGAAGTGGGCGTTGAGGATGTTCAGCATCGCGGCCGAACGGTGCCCGAAGCCGACCGCGAACAGCTGGTTGAGGCCGTAGTCGATGCCGCCGAAGCCGAGCCCGGCCAGCAGCGCCGCCGCCAGTGCCGTCGGCCAGTTCGGCGCCAGCGCGAAGCCGGCCGCACCGACCGCCATGAGCAGGTACGAGGCACCGAGGATCCGCCGGTCTCCGATCCGGCCGTAGAGCCGGTCGAACAGCAGCACTCCGGCCACTCCGCCGACGAAGTGGGCGCTCAGACCGAGCCCCGCAGCCGAGGGCGAGAGGCCGAACTCCTCCCGGAACCCGGGGATGGCCGGACCGTAGAGGGCCTGGAGCGCGCCGATGAGCACGAAGCCCACGCAGGACGCGACCACGGCGGCCGGACTGAAGACCGGGGTGGACGGCCCGGCGGGCGCGGACGCCTGCGGACCGCTGGTTGCGACACCCTGTTTCTCCCCCTGCACCGCACACCTCTCCTTCGATCCGACGATGTGATGTTACCGGTAACATCCCGGCCGTCAAGATCCCGGACGAAGGTGGGTTCGTGGACGGATTCGAAGAGCATTGGACTATTAGTCCAGACATTGGACGTGTAGTCTAGGATTCCTGGTCGGGAGTGAGGAGAAGAGCTGTGGCGGGTAATGCGGGCGGCCTCCTGGACGCCGAACGGGACGCGATCCTTGCCGCGCTGGCCCCGGTCCTTGAAGGGCTCGTGGCCACCTTCGGCCCGGTGTGCGAGGTGGTCCTCCATGACTACCGGCGCCCGGAGCAGTCGGTGGTCGCCATCGCCGGCTCGGTGACCGGGCGCACCGTAGGCGGGGCGATGAGCGAGATCGGCCTGCGGATGGTCGCCCGCGGCCAGGAGGCGACCGACGAGCTGAACTACCTCACCCGGACCCCGTCCGGAGAGATCGTCAAGTCGTCCACGATGGCGCTGCGCGACTCCACGGGCGCGGTGTTCGGCGCGCTGTGCGTCAATCTCGACGTCTCCGCGGTCACCGAGGCCCACGCCCTGCTCGGCGCCCTCGCCGGGGTCGCCCGGGCCCCCGCCGACCTGCCGGTCACCACGTTCGGCAACGACATCGACTCCGTCGTCGACGTGATGCTCGACGCCCACCAGCTCCACCAGAACCGGCCGTGGGCGGCGCTCGATCGCGCGGAACGACTGGACCTGTTCCGCAGCCTGGACGAGCGCGGTGTGTTCGCCGTGCGCGGCGCGGTCGAGCAGGTGGCCGGCCGGCTCGGCATCTCCCGCGCCTCCGCGTACAGCTATCTCTCCCAGTCCCGAGCACAGGCGGACACAGCGACCGAATCCACTTCCGACTCCCCTTCCGACACCACTTCCCACTCCGCTGGAGGGCCCGCGTGACGACCACCACCCCACCGATCACCCTCGACGACGTCCGTGACGCGGCCGCCCGGCTCAAGGGCGTCGCCCACCGCACCCCCGTCCTGCGTTCGCGCACGCTCGACGAACTGGTCGGCGCCGAGGTCTTCCTCAAGTGCGAGAACTTCCAGCGCGTGGGGGCCTTCAAGTTCCGTGGCGCCTACAACGCGGCCTCCCGGCTCACCCCGGAGCAACTGGCCCGGGGCATCGCCGCCTACTCCTCCGGCAACCACGCCCAGGCCGTCGCCCTGGCCGCCCGGGAACTCGGCACCACCGCCGTGATCGTCATGCCGGAGGACACCCCGGCCTCGAAACGGGCCGCCACCGCCGGCTACGGCGCCGAGATCGTGACGTACGACCGCTACACCGGCGACCGCGTCGCCATCGGTGAAGCTCTCGCAGCCGAGCGGAACCTGGCGCTCATCCCGCCGTACGAACACCCGCACGTCATGGCGGGGCAGGGCACCGCGGCCCTTGAACTCCTCGAAGAGGCAGGGGAGTTGGGTGCGCTGATGACACCCGTGGGAGGGGGCGGGCTGATCGCCGGCAGCGCCACCGCCGCCAAGGGCCTGGATGCCGGGATCCGGATGATCGGTGTGGAGCCCGAGGCCGGGGACGACACCAGACGGTCGCTGGAGGCGGGCCGGCGGGTCACGATCCCCGTGCCCCGCACCATCGCCGACGGCCAGGCCGTGGAGACCCCGGGAGAACTGACCTTCTCCGTCAACCGGCGGCTCGTCGACGAGATCGCCCTGGTGTCGGACGACGAGATCCGGGACGCGATGCGGTTCGCCTTCGAGCGCCTGAAGATCGTCGTCGAGCCGAGCGGCGCGACTCCGCTGGCCGCCCTGCTCTCCGGCCGGGTGAGCGGCCTGCCGCCTCGGATCGGTGTGATCGTCTCCGGCGGGAACGTCGACGCCGAACGGTTCGCGCGGATCTGCGCGGCCGGCACCTGACCCGGGTCCGGCCGGCATCACCCGAATGGCGGTGCTGTACGGGCGGGCGGACGATGGAGGGGTGGGGCTCGGCCCCCGCCTGCACCGCCCACGACCGGGCGGGCGACGGAGACCGGCCCCGGCCGCACCGAACACGGCCGGAAAGGAAGAACCCTCATGATCGAGGTGAAGACACTCGACAAGCCGGACGAGCGCCGCGATTTCCCCCAGGGGCATCTCGAAGCCGTCCACCTCACCGGACTGGACTTCGCCGTCGCCACCTTCGAACCGGGCTGGCGCTGGTCGGAGTCCGTGGCCCCGATAGCGGGCACGGACAGCTGCCAGATCCACCACAACGGCTATGTCGTCCAGGGCCGTCTGCACGTCCGGATGGACAACGACGGTGGCGAGAGCGAGGTGGGCCCCGGGGACGTCTTCGTCTGCCCGCCCGGACATGACGCCTGGGTCGTCGGCGACGAACAGGTCGTGGTGTACGACTTCGCGGGCGGCATGGCTCAGGAGTACGCGAAAGCCGACTGAGCGCCGCCTTCGGGGGCGTTCGCGGACCGTGGTGTGATGGTGCCGTGAGCCGTGCCTCCGAAGACACCAACCGTCGCATGCTGCGTGCCCGGGACGCCATGGACCGTTCCTACGCCCAGCCGTTGGACGTCCCGGCACTGGCCCGGATCGCCCATGTGTCCCAGGCGCACTTCGCCCGCACCTTCCGCGCCACCTTCGGGGAGACACCGCACCGCTACCTCCAGCGCCGGCGCGTCGAGCGCGCCATGTTCCTGCTGCGCGAGACCGACCGGAGCGTCACCGACATCTGCTTCGAGGTCGGCTTCGCCAGCCCGGGCACCTTCAGCCGGACGTTCCGCGACATCGTCGGCCGGTCGCCGCGCGCGTACCGCAAGGAAGCCGGGCGAGCCTCGCGGGCCGGCGCGGCGGCGGCCGTGCCGACCTGTTTCACGATGGCGTGGACGCGCCCACACACCTGATCGCTCGGGGCCGATCAGATCCTCATCCGTCGCGCACTTCGGTGTTCTGACACGCGTGCAGCAGCCACCTCCCGTCGTCCTGCTTGGTCATGACATAGAGCGGGGCGCCTTCCGTGTCGCCCTCAGCCAGGTGGTAGACCTGACGGACCTTGACGGCCGCGACGTCGGGCCGCAGGAACTGGGTGTGCACCGCCTCATAGGTGACCTCACCCTCGAAGCTCGCTGTGGGCAGTACGGCACGGGTGAACTCGGCGATCGCGTCGAAGCCGACAAGCACCTTGCCGTGGCCGGTCGTCCAGAGGGCGTCGGGATGGAACAACGCGAGGAAACCCTCCACATCCCGGTCTCGCTGGGCGCGCTCGACGGTGGCCACGACCTGCTCGATGGCTCGGACATCTGTGGTTTCGGTCTTCATGCGGATCACTCTGGTACCTCAAGTAACCTTGAGGTCAAGGCGCGACGACCGAGCAGTTTTGGATAAGTTTCCGGACCGTCCGCTCGGTAGCGTGAGGCACATGTTCACCGCCATCACGCACTCGCAGATCTACGTCCTCGACCAGGACGAGGCCCTCGGCTTCTACGTCGGCAAGCTCGGGCTGGAGGTCAACGCCGATGTCGACCTCGGCTTCATGCGCTGGCTGACCGTCAATGTGCCCGGTCGCCCGGAGCGTCAGATCCTGCTGGAGAAGCCGGGGCCGCCGGCGCTGTCCGAGGAGACCGCGGAGCAGGTCCGCGCGCTGCTGACGAAGGGGGCGATGGGCGGGCACCTCATCTTCAGCACGGAGGACTGCCGCAAGACGTACGAGACGCTGCTGGGCAAGGGGGTCGAGTTCACCGAGGAACCCACCGAGCGCCCCTACGGGATCGACTGCGGCCTGCGCGACCCCTTCGGCAACAGCATCCGGTTCACCCAGCCGAGCGCCTGACCCCGGTGCACGGCCGCCGCCTCAGACGGTGACGACGATCTTCGCGCGTGCGTGGGCCACCTCCAGGTGACGGATCGCCTCGGCCGCCTCGCTGAGGGGATACGTCCGCTCGATGACGGGGGCGATCTTCCCGGCCTCGGCGAACTCGCGCAGTACCGCGAGGTTCTGCTTGCTCGCCTTGGCCGGGAGTTCGAGCAGCCGCTGGCGGACGAAGGGGGAGACCAGCCGCCGCTTGAAGAACAGCCCCATCGGCCCGATGAGGCTGCCGCCCTCGTACACGCCCCCGCCGGACAGCACGAGCGTGCCGGTGGGGGCAAGGACGCGCCGGAACTCGCCCAGGGAGCGGTTGCCCACCAGGTCCAGCACGGCGTCGTAGCGGTGCCCCTCCCGGGTGAAGTCCTCCCGCGTGTAGTCGAGGACCCGGTCCGCGCCGAGGGAGCGGACGAGGTCGACGTTGCGGGTGCTGCACACGCCGGTCACCTCGGCGCCGTACGCCTTGGCCAGCTGGACGGCGAAGGTGCCCACGCCTCCCGAGGCCCCGTTCACCAGGACCGACTGCCCCGCCCGCAGCCGCGCCACGTCCCGCAGGCCGATCAGCGCGGTGTTCGCGGCCAGGGGGATCGCGGCCGCCTGCTCGAAGGTGAGGCCGGACGGTTTCGGGCCCAGCATGCCGTCCCGCGCGCACACGTACTCCGCGAACGCCCCGTCGGCCTCGCCGTACACCTCGTCGCCGGGCCGGAGCCCCGTGACGCCGTGGCCGACCGCCTCCACCAGTCCGGCGAAGTCCCGGCCCCGGATTTTCGCCCGGGGCGCGCGCAGCCCGAGCACCAGGCGGGCGATCCTCGGGTCGCCGCGCATGAGATGCCAGTCGTAGGCGTTGACCGCCGCCGCCCGGACCCGCACCAGCACCTCGCCCGCACCGGGCACCGGCCGGTCGACGTCCCGGAACTCCAGCGTGTCCGCCGAGCCGTACCGGTCCTGGATCACTGCCTTCATGGCTCCCCCTCCGTTGAGCGGAGCGTAGAGGTGCCACGGCGACAAGGACATCGGGGACAAGCCCTACTTCTCCGGGAGGAGCCCACCGGGTCCGGGTGCGGTCAGACCGGCAGCAGGCGTCCGACCAGGGCGCTCAGCTGGCGGGCGTTGCGGCACTCGAACATCTCGACCAGCTCGGCGTAGTCGAGCGCCGCCGAGTCGCCCGTGCCCCACTGGGCGTGCGCCTCCGGGTTCAACCAGTAGACGCGGCGGGCCCGTTCGGTGAGGTGCCGGACGGCCGGCAGGTTCGGGTCGCTCATGTTCGTCCGGGCGTCACCGAGGACGAACACGGTCGTGCGCGGGCCCACCGCGTCGCCGTGGCGTTCGGTGAACTCGCCCAGGGCCACGCCGTAGTCGCTGCTGCCGTGCCAGCCCGTGAGCACCGCCTGAGCCCGGATCCGCGCGCCGAGCCCCTCCGGGTCGGCGGCACCGTGCACGAGCAACGGCGTGACCTCGTCGATCCGGTTGACGAAGGCGAACACCCGGACCTTGCTGAACTGGTCGTGCAGCGCCTGTACCAGCAGCATCGTGAAGTCGGAGAACCCCGACACCGAACCGGACACATCGCACAGCAGCACCAGCTCGGGACGGGCCGGCCGGCGTCGGCGCAGCACCGGCCGCATCGGCACCCCGCCCGTGGACAGCGAGCCGCGCAGGGTGCGGCGCAGATCGATGGTGCCGCGGGCGGCCCGGCGCCGACGGGCCGCCAGCCGGGTGGCGAGCTTGCGCGCGAGCGGCTGCACCGTCCTGCGCAGCTCGGCCAGCCGGTCCCGGCCCGCGAACAGGAAGTCCACGCGGTCCGCGGTCGGGGCCACCGCCCGGCGGGCGATCTCGTCCCGCCCCCGCCGCTCGGCCACCCGGCGCCGCGCCTCCCCGCCCACCATCCGGCGGAACGCCTCGATGCGCCGCCGGATCTCGTCCTCCAGCAGCCGGTCGGCGAACCCCGGGCCGCCGCCCCGCGCCCGGACGTCGTCTCGGACCCGGGCCAGCAGCGTCTGCGGGCGCAGCCGGTCCAGGGCCTGGTACGACGACCAGCCGTCCGACGCCGGCGAGGAACCGTATCCGCCGAAGCCGTCGACCGCCTCGGCGGCGAGCCGGACCAGCAGTGCCTCGTCGTCGGCGGCGAGCGCGGCCGCCAGCCGGTCGCGCAGCTCGTCCCGGTCCGCGTTCTGCGTCCCGGGCCCGCCGACACCGCGCGGGAAGTACAGGTCGAAGACCGGGTCGAACACCGGCCGCTGGGCCGTGCCGTGCAGCAGGGTCGCGGCCAGCCCCTCCCGCAGCCGCTCCCGGTCGGCGAGACCCAGCGCCTCCATCGCCTGCGCCGCGTCCACGGTCTCGCCGGTGCCGATCCGGACGCCGTGCGCTCGCAGCGCCGCGACCAGCGACGTCAGCCGCTCCGCGACACCGGCCTGCTCGCTCACAGCGAGCCCAGGTCCAGCTTGGCCCCGGCCTTGAGGACGTCGTCCTGGTGCTTGAGGAGCACGCCCAGGGTGTCCCGTACGACGGTCTCGTCCAGGGTGTCGGCGCCGAGGGCCAGGAGCGTACGGGCCCAGTCGATGGTCTCGGCCACCGAGGGCACCTTGCGCAGATCCATGGCCCGCAGCGCCCCGACCACCCGTACCACCGACTCGGCCAGCGTCTCGTCGAGCCCGGGCACCCTCAGCCGTACGATCCGGCGCTCCAACTCCTCCTCGGGGAAGCCGATGTGGAGGAACAGGCAGCGGCGGCGCAGCGCCTCGGACAGCTCGCGGCTCGCGTTCGAGGTGAGCACCACGAAGGGGCGGCGGGTCGCGGTGATGGTGCCCAGCTCGGGAACGGTGACCTGGAAGTCGCTGAGCACCTCCAGGAGCAGGCCCTCGACCTCGACGTCAGCCTTGTCGGTCTCGTCGATCAGCAGGACCTTCGGGTCGTCGCCGCGGATCGCGGTCAGCAGCGGCCGGGCGAGCAGGAACTCCTCGCCGAAGATGTCCGTGCGGGCCTCGTCCCAGGTCTCGTCCCGGCCCGCGCTGATGCGCAGGAGCTGCTTGGCGTGGTTCCACTCGTACAGTGCCCGGGACTCGTCGACGCCCTCGTAGCACTGGAGGCGGACCAGCCGCGCCAGCGCGACCTCGGCCACCGCTTTGGCGAGCTCGGTCTTGCCCACCCCGGCGGGGCCCTCGACCAGCAGCGGCTTGCCCAGCCGGTCGGCGAGGAAGACGGTCGTGGCGACCGCGGGGGAGGCGAGATAGCCGGTCTCGGCGAGGCGTGCGGAGACGTCGTCGACAGAAGTGAACAGCAACGGGGCCTCCAGGTCGGCGGGGACGGGTCGGAACCGCTCGGTGGTCGTCCGAAACCACTATCTAAGCGCTTGTTCACCGCCGCTGTCACGCGAGAGGGGGAGCCCTGTCACGCGAGAGGAAGGCCCCTGTCCCACGACAAGAAGGCGGGCGACACCTGTATACCGATCGGTTTCCCTTTGTGTCCCGGCAGAGGTAACCTCGCCGTATGGCCACCACAGACAAGGCGTCGACCAGGGACCGGCTGCTCGACGCGGCGACGGAGCTCTTCTACCGCGACGGCGTCTCCATCGGCGTGGAGGCGCTGTGCCGCACGGCCGGTGTCTCCAAGCGGTCGATGTACCAGCTGTTCGCGAGCAAGGACGAGGTCCTCGCCGCGAGCCTGGACCGGCGCCTTCCCGCCTACGCGGCGCATCTCCTGCCGGGCCCGGAGTTCGCCGGCACCCCGCGCGAACGCATCCTGTACGTCTTCGGGCAGGTGGAGAAGGGCTCGACCGACCCCGGCTACCACGGCTGCCCCTTCCTGTCCGCACAGGTCGAGCTGAAGGACCCCGACCACCCGGCGAGCCGAGTCGCCCGCGCCGCCAAGGAGAAGCTCCAGGAGGTGCTCCGGGCCGAGGCGGAGGCCGGCGGCGCGCACGAACCCGCGCTCCTCGCCCGCCAGTTGATGCTGGTCTTCGACGGTGCGAGCGCCCGTGCCGGTGCCCGCGTCGAGACCCTGGACGGGCTGACGACGGCGACCGTGACGGCCCTGCTGGACGCGGCGGGCGTGCGCTGACGAAGCGACGAAGGGGCGGCCACCGCAGTGGCCGCCCCAGTCGTTCCTGTCTCGCAGCCGCCTCCCGCAGCCGCCTCCCGCGGCGTCACGCGGCCAGTCCCACCGCCTCGGTCGCCGGCGTGCGCAGTACCCGCCGGGCCGTGGCCAGGCTCGTCCCGAGCGTGGTCGCCGCCGCGACCGACACGACCGCCAGCCAGATGCCCAGCCCCTGGTCGGGCAGCACCGAGTCGGTACGCACCATGGTGAACGGCACGATCCCGGCCAGCGCGGCCACCGTCCCGAAGAACACACCCACGACCGTCAGGATCAGTCCCTCGGCACCCACCGTGCCGAGCACCTGCCGGGGAGTCGCCCCCGCCAGACGCTGCTGCCCGAACTCCCGGCTGCGATAAGTGGTCGCCGCGTACAGCGAGTTGACCAGCATCACGCAGACGAACACCACGATGATGCCGACGACCGTGTGGTTCAGCGTCTCCAGGTTCTTGGCGTCGACCGACTTCACCAGACCCGAGGCCGCCACGGCGTCGCTCTCCACCGCCTGCATGTACAAGGTGGCCGTCGAGACCGCCGTGAACAGGATCAGCGACATCAGGATCCCGGCCAGGTGGTCCGCCCGGCGGCGCAGATTGCGCACCGCCAGCCAGCCGCTCGCACCGGACAGCGGCAGCGCGTCCAGCACACCCTTCAGCAGCCGCGGCGCCAGCAGCGCGCAGCCCACGGAGAGCAGGATCGCCCCGTACGCCGGTGTCGCCATCAACGCCTCGTCCGTCGCCGAGAAGGCGAAGGTGGAGGTCACGGCCACGGCCCCGAGGCCGAGGGCGGCGTACGCGAGGTACGTCCGCGCTTTGCCCGCCTGTTGCCGCCGTCCGCGTGTCGCCCGTCGTACGGCGAGGAACGCGGCGCCCGCCGCGGCGAGCAGTGTGATGTCGACGCCGGACATCAGCGCGATCGGTCCGAAGGAGTGGTCGACGGACCGTGCGACCTGACCGCTGTCCTGGAACACCTCCAGCAGCGCCTGCCCGCCGAGCATCGCCGGACCGATCGCCAGCACCGCGCCCACCAGGGCCACGGCCACCGCCTCACCCACCACCATCCGCTTGAGCTGCCCCGGCGTCGCCCCCGAGCAGCGCAGCAGCTCCAGTTCGGCGGCCCGCTGCCGCACGGTGACCGTCAGGGTCGAGGCGACGGCGAAGAACACCAGCAGGGTGCCGTAACCGCCCACCACGCTCGCCGCGGTGGTCAGGGTCTCCTTGCTCACCGCGTCGACACCGCTCTGTGCCGCCGTGTCGTGCATCGAGTTGAACGTCATGATGATCGCCGCGCCCAGGAAGGCGGACAGCAGCGTCGCGAGGAACCGTCCGGGCCGTTGCCGTATCGACCGCATCGCCAGCAGGAACATCGCTCACACCCCCGCCATCATGTCGTCGCCCAGGTGCGCGAGCCGCTCGGCGACCGCGTCCGGGGTCGGTCCGTCCATCCGCCCCGCCGGCCGGCCGTCGGCGAGGAAGACCACGGAGTCGGCGTAGGAGGCGGCGACCGGGTCGTGCGTCACCATCACCACGGTGCGGCCGTGCACCCGCACCGTGTCCTGGAGCAGCCCCAGCACACCCCGCGCACTGCGCGTGTCCAGCGCTCCGGTCGGCTCGTCCGCGAAGATCACCCTGGGCTCGGCGACGAGCGCCCGCGCGATCGCCACTCGCTGCCGCTGACCGCCGGAGAGCTGGTCGGGCAGATGGCCCAGCCGGTCGCCGAGGCCGACGGCGGCGAGGATCTCCCGGGCTTTGTTCCGGTCCACCCGCTGCCCGGCGAGCTTGAGCGGCAGCACCGTGTTCTGGGCGACGGTCAGCGTCTCCAGCAGGTTGTACTGCTGGAAGACGAACCCCACCCGGCCCCGCCGGAACCTCGTCAGCTCTGCCTCGCCGCCCCCGGTCAGCTCGTGGCCGTCCACCCGCACGATCCCGGAGTCGGGCCGGTCCAGACCGGCCGCGCACTGGAGCAGCGTCGACTTGCCCGAGCCCGACGGCCCCATCACCGCAGTGAAGGTGCCACGGGCCAGAGCGAGCGTGACCCCGTCCAGCGCGGTCACGGCACTGTCGTCCGTGCCGTAGGTCTTGGTGACCTTCACCAGCCGCAACGCCTCGGCGGCGGGTCCCGAGTCGTGCGTACGTCGCGAGCCTGTGCGAAACATCGTCATCATCTCCGTCCGGCACCCCGTGTGCCCCGCCGAAGACGCTACGGAGAACGCGGTTCGGACACATGGGGCGCAGAACCCGTCTTCCGGGGTGTACTCAGTGACACCCCGGCGGCGGGTACGGCAGGGTGGAGCGCCATGACCGACGGAATAACCTGGCTCGCCGAGCCGCAGGCCATCGCCTGGAGCGGCTACGGCATCGTGATGGCCCGCGACCTCGACTCGGAGTCACTGGCGCGACGGGTCGCCCAGACCGCGCTCCGCAAGAAGGGCCGACCCCGCTCCATCGGGGAACTCGGCGGCCAACAGGTGCAGGACGTCCTGGAAGGCCTCTTCGACGACCTGTCCAAGGAGGTCGCCCTGCGGCACGGAGAGCTCGGCGAGTGGTCCTACGTCGTCAAGTACGGCGGCTGGGCGGCCGAGTTCGGCGACACGCCGCCCGTCGACCGCCACGAACTGCACGTGTTCCACCTGGAGTTCGACGAGTGGAACGGCAAACCGGTACCCCCGTGGTTCACCTACCGCCATGACGAGCGCCTGATGTGCAGGTTCAACCTGCACCTGGACGACAGCTGGTCATGCGGCAGCCCCGAAGGCGCCCCCGAGGTGGCCGCCGCCGTGCGGGACCGGCTCACCGCCGCCGGACTGCCCGACGAGAACCTCGACCGCCGTACCGTCCACCGGACCTCGCTGAAGGTACTCCAGGAGCACTTCGGCCTCACCCTGCCCCGCCGGGACATCGTGGAGGGGACCCTGCCCACCCTGCTGCTGACCGCAGGGTGACCGACGAGGTCCGACGGCTCAGTCCGACACCAGCACCACTTCCAGGGTGCGCGGCCCGTGTACCCCCTCCACCCGGTCGAGTTCGATGTCGCTGGTCGCGGACGGCCCGGAGATCCAGGTGAGCGGGCGGGTCGGGGTGAGCCGGGTGAGGGCCTGGGGGACGGAGGAGACGACCTGGTCGGGCACGCGCACCACGCAGATGTGGTGGTCGGGGACCAGCGTGACGCGGCGGCGGCCCTGGTCGGGGCCGCCGTCCAGGACGAGGGTGCCGGTCTCGGCGACGGCCACCGCGCACGCCGTGACCACGCTGTCGACCCGGTCCAGCTCGTGCGGTGTGCTCTCCGCCCGGTCGGCGACCTGCTCGGCCCCGGCCGCCGCGAGCCACGCGGGGTCCAGACCGGGCGGCGCCAGCACGGTCTTCGAGCCGCGCGCGGTCAGCATCCCGGCGATGGTCGCCGGCAGGTCGGCGGCCGTGCAGCGGTGCACGATCGCCCGGTAGTCGGCCAGGTTCTCGGCGAGCAGCTCCACCGTCTCCTCGACGCCGCGCTCGCCGTGCTCGGTCAGGTAGTCACGCGACACCGCCTGCTCGTACGGCGGGTCGTCGTGCGGCACGTCGGCCAGCGCGCGCCGCACCCGGCCCAGGATGCGCTCCCTGTCGTTCACTTCGCACCGCCCTTTCCACCCTGCGTCCGCTGCCACCAGTCACGGAACGGCTCCGCAGGCACCGCCGGCAGATCCCGCGTCCCGCTCCACGCGCTGCCGGGACCCGGCAGGGTCCGCGGATGCAGACGCCGGGTGCGCGAGGCCAGTCGCTGGCCGGTGCGCAGCGCGCCCGGGTGCGAGAACGCCCAGCGTGCCGCCCGCATCGCCGCCCGCTCGGCGGCATGCCCCTTCGCGGGCTTGAGGACGACCTTGTTGCCCTCCCGCGTCACCGGACCGCCCTCCACCACCCGCTCCCGCAGGTGCACCAGCACCTCGGGGATGTCGATGGCGACCGGGCACACCTCGTAGCAGGCCCCGCACAACGACGAGGCGTACGGCAGGGAGGCGTCGATCTCGCTTCCCGTGCCCCGCAGTTGAGGACTGAGGATGGCGCCGATCGGGCCCGGGTACACCGAGCCGTAGGCGTGTCCGCCGGCCCGCTCGTACACCGGGCAGACGTTCAGACACGCCGAGCAGCGGATGCAGCGCAGGGCCTGACGTCCGACCTCGTCGGCGAGGGTGTCGGTGCGGCCGTTGTCGAGCAGCACCAGATGGAAGGTCCGCGGGCCGTCAGCCGTTTCGGAGTCCGTCGTGCCCGTCCACATCGACGTGTACGGGTTCATGCGCTCGGCCGTCGAGGAGCGCGGCAGGGTCTGGAGGAACACCTCCAGGTCCCGCCAGGTCGGCACGATCTTCTCGATGCCGACGACCGAGATCAGCGTCTCGGGCAGGGTCAGGCACATCCGCCCGTTGCCCTCCGACTCGACCACGACCAGCGTGCCGGTCTCGGCGACCATGAAGTTGGCCCCGGAGACGCCCACCTTGGCGCGCAGGAACTTCTCCCGGAGATGGAGGCGGGCGGCCTCGGCGAGTTCGGCCGGGGTGTCCGTCAGCCCTTCGGGCGCCGGGCGGCCCCACTCGCTCATCTCCCGCTCGAAGATGTCCCGGATCTCCCCCCGGTTGCGGTGGATCGCCGGGACGAGGATGTGTGAGGGCCGGTCCTTGCCCAACTGCACGATCAGCTCGGCGAGATCGGTCTCGTAGGCGCGGATGCCCTCGGCTTCGAGAGCCTCGTTGAGCCCGATCTCCTGCGTGGCCATCGACTTGACCTTGACGACCTCCGACTCACCGGTCTCCTTGACCAGTTCGGTCACGATCCGGTTCGCCTCGTCGGCGTCCGCCGCCCAGTGCACGGTGCCGCCCGCGGCGGTGACGGACTCCTCCAACTGCACGAGATAACGGTCGAGATGGCGCAGCGTGTGGTCCTTGATCCGCTTGCCCGCCTCCCGCAGCTCGGCCCAGTCCGACACCTCGGAGACGGCCTTGGCCCGCTTGCCGCGGATCGTGTGCGTGGCGTGCCGCAGATTCCCGCGCAGCGTCTGGTTGCCCACCGCCTCGTGCGCGGCCTTCGGGAAGGCCGGCATCCCCAGATACGTCCCGCTCATACGGCCGGTTCCTCCTCCGTGCTCGCCAGGATCTCCGCGATGTGCACCGGCCGCATGCCCGTCCTGAGCCGGGTCATGGTGCCGCCGATGTGCATCAGACAGGAGTTGTCGGCCGCGCACAGCACATCGGCGCCCGTCGACTCGGCGTTGCGCACCTTGTCCGCGCCCATCGCCGCCGACACGTCGGCGTTCTTCAGCGCGAAGGTGCCGCCGAAGCCGCAGCACTCGTCGGCACCCGGCAACTCGACGAGTTCCAGCCCCTTGACCGCCTGGAGCAGCCGCTGCGGCCGCTCCCCGAGCCCCAGCCCGCGCAGCCCGTGACAGGTCGGGTGGTAGGTCACCGTGTGCGGGTAGTACGCCCCGACGTCCGTCACCCCCAGCACGTCCACCAGGAACTCCGTCAGCTCGTACGTCTTCGGCACCACCGGCGCCAGGGTCGCGGCGAGCGCGTCCCCGCGGCCCTCCGCCCGGGCCCGCTCACCCATCCGCGGATACAGCTCCCGCACCATAGCCCCGCACGACCCGGAGGGTGTCACGATCGCCTCGTAGTCCCCGAAGACATCGGAGAAATGCCGGGCCAAAGGCTCCGCCTCATGCCGGTAACCGGTGTTGTAGTGCGCCTGCCCGCAGCAGGTCTGCGCCATCGGGAAGTCGACCTCGACGCCCAGCCTGGTCAGCAGTTTCACCACGGCGCGCCCGGTATCCGGATAGAGCGTGTCGTTGACGCAGGTCAGGAACAGAGCGACACGCATCGCGGCTCCTTGTGTTCGATCATCGGATGAGTGAAGCGTAGTCGGGAGGCGCGGCCCGGGGGAGCCCCCGTCACGCCCCGGCGAGCCGGGACTGCGCCTCGCGCCACCGGGCGGTATCGCCCTGCGGCTCGTAGCGCGTGAGCGGCTGGGTGCGGGTGAGCAGGCCGCGCATCCCGGCGAGATCACCGACGAGCCCGTGGGCCCGGGCCTGGACCAGGACGTTCCCGAGGGCGGCGGCCTCCGTCGGACCGGCGATCACCGGCAGCCCGCAGGCGTCGGCGGTCAGCTGGCACAACAGGGCGTTGCGGGTACCGCCACCGACCACGTGCACGACATCGACCGGATGCCCGGCCAGCCGCTGCGCGTCCCGCACCGCCTTGCGGTGGGCGAGGGCCAGCGAGTCGAGGATGCAGCGCGTGATCTCGCCGGGCGACCCGGGCACCGGCTGCCCCGAGGCACGGCAGGCCTCGGCGATCCGCTCCGGCATCCGGCCCGGCGCCAGGAACGCCGCGTCCCCGGCGTCCACCACCGACCGCAGCGCCGGCACCTTCGCCGCGTCCAGCAGCAGCCCGCCCAGATCCGGGTCGCCCCAGGCCCGTACGCACTCCTGGAGCAGCCACAGCCCCATGATGTTGCGCAGATACCGGACCGTGCCGTCCAGCCCCAGCTCGTTGGTGAAGTTGGCGAGCCGGCTCTCCTCCGTCAGCACCGGAGCGGACAGCTCCAGACCCGCCAAGGACCAGGTCCCCGTGCAGATGTAGGCGAACCGCTCGCCCGAGGCCGGGACCGCCGCCACCGCGGACGCCGTGTCGTGCGAACCGACCGCCGTCACCGGCACCGGCCCCTCCAGCCCCGTCTCCTCCAGCACCTCGGCCCGCAGCAGCCCCGCCGGATCGCCGGGCTGCCGCAGCGGCGCGAACAGGTCCAGGTCGACACCGAGCCGGGCGGCGATGTCGTACGACCACTCGCGCGTCCGGGGATCGATCAGCTGGGTGGTGGAGGCGTTGGTCAGCTCGGTGCCCTGCTCGCCGGTGAGCCAGTAGGTGAGCAGGTCCGGCATGAGCAACAACCGCTCGGCATGAGCCAGTTGGGACGAACCACGGGCGGCGACCAGCTGGTACAGGGTGTTGAAGGGCGCGTACTGCAACCCCGTCGCCGCGTACAGCTCGGGTGCCGGCACGCTCGCCCACACCTTCTCCGCGATGCCCTCGGTGCGCGCGTCCCGGTAGTGCACCGGGTTGCCGAGCAGCGCCCCGTCGCCATCCAGCAGGCCGTAGTCCACGGCCCAGCTGTCGATCCCGACGGAATCCACCCGCCCCGCCGCCCGCAGCCCGTCCAGGACACCCCCGTACAGCCCGAGCACGTCCCAGCGCAGCCCTTCGGGCACCCTCACCGGACGGTTGGGGAAGCGGTGCGCCTCGGTCAGCTCCAGGCTGTCGGGGCCGACGCGGCCGACCATGACACGCCCGCTGGACGCGCCGAGGTCGACCGCGGCGTACGACTTCACGCCCGCGCTCATCGCAGGAAGGCGGCCGCGACGCCGGCGTCGACCGGGACATGCAGCCCGGTGGTGTGCGTCAGCTCCCCGCCGGTCAGCGCGAACACGGCGTTGGCCACGTGCTCCGGCAGCACCTCCCGCTTGAGGATCGTCCGCTGCGCGTAGAACTCGCCCAGCTTCTCCTCCTCCACGCCGTACACGGCGGCCCGCTTGGCCCCCCAGCCCCCGGCGAAGATGCCGGACCCGCGCACCACACCGTCGGGGTTGACCCCGTTGACCCGGATGCCGTGCTCACCCAACTCGGCGGCCAGCAACCGGACCTGGTGCGCCTGGTCGGCCTTGGTCGCGGAGTACGCGATGTTGTTGGGCCCGGCGAACACGGCGTTCTTCGACGCGATGTAGACGATGTCCCCGCCCAGCTCCTGGGCGATCATCGCCCGCGCGGCCTCCCGCGACACCAGGAAGGAACCACGGGCCATGATGTCGTGCTGGAGGTCCCAGTCCTTCGCCGAGGTCTCAAGCAGCGGCTTGGAGATGGAGATACCGGCGTTGTTGACCACCAGGTCCACCCCGCCGAACGCCAGCACGGCCGCCTTGAACGCCTCGGCGATCTGCTCCTCGGAGGTGACGTCCACGGTCAAGGCGACGGCCTTGTCCGCCCCGCCGAGCTCCTCGGCCACCGCGGCGGCGTTCTCGGCGTTGAGATCGGCGACCACGACACACGCGCCCTCGGCGACGAGCCGCTGGGCGATCGCCTTCCCGATCCCGCTGCCCGCACCCGTCACCAGCGCGACCCGGGTCGCCAGCGGCTTCGGCCTCGGCATCCGCTGGAGCTTGGCCTCCTCAAGGGCCCAGTACTCGATACGGAACTTCTCCGACTCCTCGATCGGCGCGTACGTCGACACCGCTTCCGCCCCGCGCATCACGTTGATGGCGTTGACGTAGAACTCGCCCGCGACGCGCGCGGTCTGCTTGTCCTTGCCGAAGGAGAACATGCCCACGCCCGGGACCAGCACGATCGCCGGGTCGGCGCCGCGCATCGCGGGGGAGTCCGGCTCGGCGTGCCGCTGGTAGTAGGCCGCGTACTCCTCGCGGTACTCGGCGTGCAGCTCCTTCAGCCGGGCGATCGCCTCCTCCAGCGGAGCGGCCGGCGGCAGATCGAGCACGAGCGGCCGGACCTTCGTCCGCAGGAAGTGGTCCGGGCAGGAGGTGCCGAGCGCGGCGAGCCGCGGGTGCTCGGCACGGGCCAGGAACTCCAGCACCGGCGCCGAGTCGTTGAAGTGCCCCACCTGGGCCTTGTCCTGCGAGGCGATCGCCCGCACGTACGGCGCCAGCGCCGCGGCCCGCTCCCGCCGCTCGCCCTCGGCCAGGGCCTCGTACCCCTCCACCACGGGACCGAAGGGCTCGTCCTTGCCCCGCTCCGCCAGGAACGCCTCGGCGGTCCGGATGATGTGCAGCGAGTTCCGCTCGCACTCCTCGGAGGTGTCACCCCAGGCCGTGATCCCGTGCCCGCCGAGCACACACCCGATGGCCTGCGGGTTGTCCTTCTTCACCGCCGCGATGTCCAGCCCCAGCTGGAACCCGGGCCGCCGCCACGGCACCCACACCACCGTGTCCCCGAAACACTCGGCGGTCAGCTTCTCCCCGTCCGCCGCACACGCCAGCGCGATCCCGGAGTCCGGATGCAGATGGTCGACGTGCGCCGCCTCCACCAGCCCGTGCATCGCGGTGTCGATGGACGGCGCCGCACCGCCCTTGCCATGCAGGCAGTAGTCGAACGCGGCGACCATCTCGTCCTCGCGCTCCACCCCCGGGTACACATCGACCAGCGCCCGCATCCGGTCCAGCCGCAGCACGGCCAGCCCGGCCTCCGTCAGGGTCCCGAGGTCACCACCGGACCCCTTCACCCACATCAGCTCCACATCACCACCGGTGACGGGATCCGTGTCGGTCCCCTTCGCGGACGCGTTCCCGCCCGCGTAGTTGGTGTTCCGCGCATCAGCACCAAGCCGACGGGAGCGTGCCAGCAGAGCAGCGGCTTCAGGATGGGTTGCCATGTAAATCCAGTCCTTCTCAAAGATGGGCAACTTCAGCGCGCCCCTCCAGGGGCGCGGGGAACTGCGCGACCAGCCACGAACAATCCCGCAGCCGGCAATGACGATCACGCGGCAGACGAGTAGCTACGCCCCCCAGCCGGCCTGCTGACCACCGACCCGCTCTTCCACGATCTTCTGAGCCCATCCGGAGCGCCGGTAGGCACCCATCGGGTCAGGATCAAGCCCCTGCTCCTCCCGCAGCGAGGCCAGCAAGGGACGTACGTCGGTGTTGTAGGCATCCATGATCACGGCGTTGGCGTCGAGCACATCACCGGAGCGCTGGGCGGCAACCAGCGCTTCCCGGTCGACCAGCAGCGCCTTGGCCGTGGCTTCCTGGACGTTCATGACGGACCGGATGATCGCGGGGATCTTGGCCTCGATGTTGTGGCACTGGTCGAGCATGAAGGCCACATCCGGGCCGAAGCCGCCACCGCGGACGACCTCGTACATGATCCGGAACAGCTGGAAGGGATCGGCGGCGCCGACCATGAGGTCGTCGTCGGCGTAGAAGCGGGAGTTGAAGTCGAACCCGCCCAGCTTTCCCTCCCGGAGCAGCGTGGCGACGATGAACTCGATGTTGGTGCCTGGCGCGTGGTGCCCGGTGTCGACCACGACCTGCGCCTTGTCACCGAGCTTGAGGCAGTGCGCATACGCGGTGCCCCAGTCCGGCACATCCGTCGCGTAGAAGGCGGGCTCGAAGAACTTGTACTCCAGCAGCATCCGCTGCCCGTCCCCCAGCCGCTGGTAGACCTCGGCGAGCCCTTCGGCGAGCCGGTCCTGGCGTTCGCGGATGTCGTCCTGGCCGGGATAGTTCGTGCCGTCGGCGAACCACAGCTTCAGGTCGGTGGAGCCGGTGGCGTCCATGATGTCGACGCACTCCAGCAGATGGCCGATGGCCTTGCGCCGCACCGCCGCGTCCGGGTGGCAGATGCTGCCCAGCTTGTAGTCGTCGTCCTGGAACGTATTGGAGTTGATCGCACCGAGGGCGACCCCATGCTCCCGGGCGAACTCGGCCAGCTTGCCGTAGTCCTCGACCTTGTCCCAAGGGATGTGCAGGGCGACGGTCGGGGCCACGCCGGTGAACTCGTGCACCTTCGCCGCGTCGGCGAGCTTCTCCCAGGGATCGCGGGGGACACCCGCCTGGGCGAACACCTTGAACCGTGTGCCCGAGTTCCCGTACGCCCACGACGGCGTCTCGATCCTCTGGGTCGTGAGTGCTGCCTTGACGGCGGACGGGTCTGGCATGACCACCCCTGAAATGTCGCAGGCCACGGCGTTGCCGCGGGGGCGGGCGCCGATGCCGGTTGAACAGGCCGAATCGTGAAGGTGAAGCGTTCTTTGAATCGTTTCAGGGAACGTATCCGCATCCCTGGAAGCGCGTCAAGACACCGTCGCCAAACGAATCGAATCTCCTGCACGACCCCTTGACGGAGCGCCGGGTGACCTTCACGATGCCGTGAAACGTTTCACGCGGGTCGATACCGAATGACACGTGTCACCACAGCGGTCATTCCGCGGCCCGTCACCGTCCCCTCCCCCTCGCGAAAGGCCGCCTGATGAGCAACGACGCCATCGTCAGCGGATCCCCCGAGCAGCCCCGAGTGACCCGCGCCCAATGGCGCCTGGCCGTCCTCTCCGGCATGGCCTCCTACCTCGACTCCGGCATCATCGTCTCCTCGGGCGTGGCGCTGGGCCTGTGGCAGGACCGCTTCCATCTGTCGTCCTGGGGCCTGGGCGCGCTGAGCGCCGCCCTCACCTTCTCGATCGCCGTCGGTTCCCTGATCGGCGGCCGCCTCGCCGACCGCTTCGGCCGCAGGCGGGTGTACGGAATCGACATCCTCGTCTACGCCGTCGGCGCGGCCCTCCTGGTCGTCGCACCCAACAGCACGTTCCTCTTCGCCGGAATGATCATCGGCGGTCTCGCGGCCGGCGCCGATCTGCCGACCTCGCTCGCCATGGTCTCCGAGCACTCCCCGCGCTCGGTCCGCGGCCGTCTCATCGGGGCGACACAGACCATGTGGGTCGCCGGTATCGCGGTCGCCATCCTCGTCGGCTTCGCCACCTCCACGCTCGGCTACCTCTCGGCCCAGATCCTCTTCGCCCACCTCGCCGTCGTGGCCGTCGTCAGCTGGATCCTGCGCAACCGGATGCGGCTGTCCCCGGTGCCGGAGGAGGCCGAGCGGGGCGGCGGAGCCGAGGGCATCGACGCCAAGGCGCTGCGCCGCCTCGGATCGAGGCCGATCCTCGTGCCGCTCCTCGCCACCGGCGGCTTCTACCTCGCGTGGAACCTCGCCGCCAACACCATGGGCCAGTACGGCACCTACTTCCTGACCACCGTCAGCGGCGCCTCCCAGACCCTGGCCACCGGTCTGAGCCTGGCCACCCTGCCGCTCGGCCTGGCCTGCTCGCTCGTCTTCGTACGGCTGGCCGACACTCCCTGGCGCGACCGCCTCTTCTACGTCTGCGCCGCCCTCCAGGTCCTCGCCTTCGCCGTGGCCGCCGCGACCGGGGGTGCCGTGATCGCGGCGATGATCTTCTTCCTCCTGCTCTACAACGTCGTCAACCAGTTCGCCGGCGAGGCCAGTTACAAGATCTGGTCCCAGGAGGCGTTCCCCGGGGAACTGCGCGCCACCACACAGGGCCTCACCTACGGCGCGAGCCGGGCCCTGTGCGGTCTGGCCGGCCTCGCCACGCCGGCGCTGATGCACGCCAGCGGCTCGGTGGTCCTGTGGCTCAGCACCCTGTGCGTCGCCGTCTCCGGCCTGATCGGTGTCATGATCGTCCGCCGTATCGCCCCGCAGGGAGCGGGCGTGGCAGGACGCGATGCCGGCCTCGCGCGCCAGAAGGAAGTCATCCGATGAACCTCGACCGCCTCCCGCCCCCCCCACCAGGAAGTGATCGCGTGAACGTCACCGCTCCCGTGCTGGAACACCACCGCGAACCGCTCGGCATCGGCGAGTCCCGGCCGCGCCTGAGCTGGCGTACGGAGACGGAGGCGCCCAACTGGACGCAGGAGGCGTACCGGATCGAGGTCACGGACGCCGACGGCACCGTCCTCGCCGACACCGGGCGCGTGGAGAGCGGCGACTCGGTGCTGGTCGACTGGCCGGGCGAGCCGCTGGGCTCCCGCGCCCGGGTCGGTGTGCGCGTCCAGGTGTGGGGGAGCGGCGGTGAGGCGTCCGCCTGGTCGCCGGTCACCCACGCGGAGACGGGACTGCTCACCCGTACCGACTGGACCGCGCACCCCGTCACCCCCGACCGGGAGCCCGCCGACGGCCCCCTGCCTCCCGCCCTCCTGCGCCGCGACTTCCGCCTCGACAGGCCGGTCGCCTCGGCCCGCCTGTACGTCACCGCGTACGGCGTGTACGAGGCCGAGATCAACGGCACCCGCGTCGGCGACCATGTCCTCGCCCCCGGCTGGACCTCCTACCACCACCGCCTGCGCTACCAGACCTTCGACGTGACCACCCTGCTCGCCGAGGGCGACAACACCCTCGGCGCCCTCCTCGGCGAGGGCTGGTACACCGGCCGGCTCGGCTTCCACGGCGGCCGTCGGCACGTCTACGGCGACCGGCGCGCCCTCCTGGCCCAGCTGGAGGTCACCCATCCCGACGGCACGGTCACCACCGTCGTCACGGACGGCGGCTGGCGCACCGCGACCGGCCCGGTCCTGCGCTCCGAGCTCTACGACGGCGAGGCCTACGACGCCCGACGGGCCCGGCCCGGCTGGTCCACTCCCGGCCACGCCACCACCGACTGGTCGCCGGTCACCGAACTCCCGGTACCCGACGCGGAGTTGGTGGCGCCGACCGGCCCACCCGTGCGCCGTACGCAGACACTGGCCCCCGTCGACGTGATCACCACACCCTCCGGCCGGACCGTCCTGGACTTCGGCCAGAACCTGGTCGGACGCCTCCGCATCCGCGTCTCAGGACCGGCCGGCCACACGATCACCCTGCGCCACGCCGAGGTCCTGGAACACGGAGAACTCGGCGTCCGGCCGCTGCGCCTGGCCCGGGCCACCGACACCTACACGCTGAGCGGCCACGGCACCGAGACCTACGAGCCGCACTTCACCTTCCACGGCTTCCGCTACGCCGAGATCGAGAACTGGCCCGGGGACCTCGACCCGGCGGCCGTCGAGGCGGTCGTCCTGCACACCGACATGGCCCGCACCGGCTGGTTCGAGTCCTCCCACGAGCTGGTGAACCGGCTCCACGAGAACGTCGTGTGGGGCATGCGCGGCAACTTCCTCGACATCCCCACCGACTGCCCGCAACGCGACGAACGCCTCGGCTGGACCGGCGACATCCAGGTCTTCGCCCCCACCGCGTCCTTCCTCTACGACTGCTCGGGCATGCTCGGCGGCTGGCTGCGCGACCTCGCCGCCGAACAGCTCGCCCGCCCCGACGGCGTACCGCCCCTCGTCGTCCCCGACATCCTGGGCGACGCCTTCGGCGGTACTCCGCACGCGGTCTGGGCGGACGTGGCCGTCCTGGTGCCCTGGACCCTCTACCGACGCTTCGGCGACCTGGACGTCCTGCGTACCCAGTACCCGAGCATGCGCGCCTGGACGGAGACCGCGGCCCGCCTGGTCGAGGAGGGCGGCGGGCTGTGGCGGCAGACCTTCCAGCTCGGCGACTGGCTCGACCCGGCCGCCCCGCCGGACAACCCCGGGGAGGCCCGCACCGACGGCGACCTCGTCGCCAACGCCTACGTCGCCCGCTCGGCCGACGTCCTCGCCGAGACGGCACGCCTGCTCGGGGAGAAGGACGACGCCACCCGCTACGAGGACCTCGCCCGCTCGGTCCGGGCCGCCTTCGCCGACGAGTTCCTCACCCCGGGTGGCCGGCTCTCCAGCGACGCCCAGACGGCGTACGCGCTCGCCCTGTGCTTCGCGCTGCTGCCCACGGAACGCCAACGCCGGGGCGCGGGGGAGCGGCTCGCCCGGATCGTGCGCCGGGCGGAGTTCCGCATCGCCACCGGCTTTGCCGGCACCCCGCTGATCTGCGACGCGCTCTGCGAGGCCGGCGAGCCGCAGCTGGCGTACCGCATGCTCCTGGAAGAGGGCTGCCCGTCCTGGCTCTACCCGGTCACCATGGGTGCCACGACGGTCTGGGAGCGCTGGGACTCCATGCTGCCGGACGGGACGATCAACCCCGGCGAGATGACCTCGTTCAACCACTACGCCCTCGGCGCGGTCGCCGACTGGCTGCACCGCACGGTCGCCGGCCTGGAGGCCGCCGAACCCGGCTGGCGCCGACTGCGCATCGCCCCCGTGCCCGGCGGCGACCTGACCCACGCCAAGGCCGCGCACGAGACGCCGTACGGCCGCGCGGAGGCGGGCTGGCGCATCGAGGACGGCACGCTGCTGGTCGACGTCCTGGTACCGCCGAACACCAGGGCGGACATCCGGCTCCCCGGTGACACCGACTCCTTCGAGGTCGGCTCGGGCCGGCATACCTTCCGGCGGGCGTACGCCGCCCCCGCGTGGCCGCCGTCCGCGATCCGCCATCCGTTCGCGTCGCCGGAGGAAGAGGCGTCCTGACACGCGGAGAGGGGCTGAGCGGAAATCCGCTCAGCCCCTCTCCGCGTCGGACCTCAGCTGGTG
This sequence comes from Streptomyces lincolnensis, assembly GCF_001685355.1. Lineage (GTDB taxonomy): Bacteria > Actinomycetota > Actinomycetes > Streptomycetales > Streptomycetaceae > Streptomyces > Streptomyces lincolnensis. The sequence goes on from NZ_CP016438.1 coordinate 9,154,175, forward strand.
ATCGTCACACAGGGCAGACCCACGCTCGCGCCCCCGCGGAAGCCCTCCGCGCAGAGCCGGGTGCCCGCCGGGAAGTGCCGCTGCGGGTAGGCCTGGTCGCGATAGGTCCGGAACGCGGCGACGTCCTCCACCTTGGTGTTGGCGCTCCAGCCGTTGGTCGTCCACACGCGGGCGCTGATGCGGTGCGGCTGGTTGGTGTTGGTGACCGACACCTCGACCCGGCCCAGGTACGTGCCGCTGTCGTAGGTCTCGATGCAGACCGAGTGGTTGCACCACTTGCCGTCGGCCGCGGCGGGCTGTCCCACGGCGATGACGCAGCCGAGGGCCGCGGCCATGGCGGCGATTCCGGAGACGATCTTCTTGATGACCTGGTGCATGGCAGGCGACCTCTTGATCCCGTCGGTTGGTTCTCCCGGGACCTGGCGGCCCCGGGCATCCCAACGCCGGGCAAGATCATGAGTTACGGCTATGCGCCCCAGCCGGCCTGCTGGCCCCCGACGCGCTCTTCGGCGATCTTCTGGGCCCATCCGGAGCGCCGGTAGGCGGCGATCGGGTCGGGGTCGAGGTCCATGTCCTCGCGCAGTGAGGCGAGCAGGGGGCGGACGTCGGTGTTGTAGGCGTCCATGATCACGGCGTTGGCTTCGAGGACGTCTCCGGCCCGCTGGGCTGCATCGAGCGCCGACCGGTCCACCAGCAGCGCTTTCGCGGTGGCTTCCTGGACGTTCATGACGGAGCGGATGATCGCGGGGATTTTGGCTTCGATGTTGTGGCACTGGTCGAGCATGAAGGCCACGTCGGGCCCGAATCCGCCGCCCCGCACGACCTCGTACATGATCCGGAAGAGCTGGAAGGGATCGGCCGCGCCGACCATGAGGTCGTCGTCGGCGTAGAAGCGGGAGTTGAAGTCGAACCCGCCCAGCTTTCCCTCCCGGAGCAGCGTGGCGACGATGAACTCGATGTTGGTGCCTGGCGCGTGGTGCCCGGTGTCGACCACGACCTGCGCCTTCTCACCCAGCTTCAGACAGTGCGCATACGCCGTGCCCCAGTCCGGGACATCCGTGGCGTAGAAGGCGGGCTCGAAGAACTTGTACTCCAGCAGCATCCGCTGCCCCTCGCCCAGCCGCTGGTAGACCTCGGCGAGCCCTTCGGCGAGCCGGTCCTGGCGTTCGCGGATGTCGTCCTGGCCGGGATAGTTCGTGCCGTCGGCGAACCACAGCTTCAGGTCGGTGGAGCCGGTGGCGTCCATGATGTCGACGCACTCCAGCAGATGGCCGATGGCCTTGCGCCGCACCGCCGCGTCCGGGTGGCAGATGCTGCCCAGCTTGTAGTCGTCGTCCTGGAAGGTGTTCGAGTTGATCGCGCCGAGCTTTACGCCGTGTTCCTCGGCGTGCTTCGCCAGCTTGCCGTAGTCCTCGACCTTGTCCCACGGGATGTGCAGCGCGACGGTCGGGGCCACGCCGGTGAACTCGTGCACCTTCGCCGCGTCGGCGAGCTTCTCCCACGGATCGCGGGGGACACCCGCCTGGGCGAACACCTTGAACCGTGTGCCCGAGTTCCCGTACGCCCACGACGGCGTCTCTACTGCCTGGGTCCGGAGAGCGGATTTCACCGCGGCGAGCTCGGTCACGTGGGGCTCCTCTGTATGAATCGATTCAGTGCGCGAAGGTATGGGTCCCCCGAAGGGGTGTCAAGGGGTACGGCAGACCCCGCTTCCTGTGCTCTGACCGTGACCTTTGGCTATCGAAACTTTTTCGAGGAGACCCATTGACGTGACATGTCCGACGCGCCTAACGTCCCGGCAACCAAGTTGAAACCTTTCACGACGCCGTGACGGTCTTCCGCAGGCGTCGTCGAGGAGCCCCTCATGACCCACCCGTCCGACGCGGGTCCGGCCCCGGTGTTGTCGCTCAAGGACGTCTCGAAGTCGTTCGGAGCGGTGCGCGCCCTGCGGGACGTGTCCCTGGAGCTGTTTCCCGGCGAGGTCCACGCCCTCGCCGGTGAGAACGGCGCGGGCAAGTCCACTCTCATCAAGACCCTCGCAGGGGTGCACCGACCGGACGCCGGCCAGGTGCTGCTCGACGGCGCGCCGGTGCAGTTCCACGGCCCCGGTGACGCCCGCGACGCAGGCATCGCCGTGATCTATCAGGAGCCCACGCTCTTTCCCGACCTGTCGATCGCCGAGAACATCTTCATGGGCCGCCAGCCGCGCCGCGCCCTCGGCCGTATCGACCACAAGGCCACCCATGCCGCGACGCTGGCGCTGATGCAGCGGCTCGGTGTCGAACTCGACCCGGACCGTCCGGCCCGTGGTCTGTCCATCGCCGACCAGCAGATCGTGGAGATCGCCAAGGCGCTCTCCTTCGACGCCCGTGTCCTGATCATGGACGAGCCGACCGCCGCCCTCACCGGCAGTGAGGTCGCCCGGCTCTTCGGTGTCGTCCGCACCCTGCGCGAGCAGGGCGCCGCGGTGCTGTTCATCTCGCACCGGCTGGAGGAGATCTTCCAGATCTGCCAACGGGTCACCACCCTGCGCGACGGCGCCCTGATCGCCAGCGAGCTCCTGGACGGCATGACCGAGGACGATCTCGTCCGGCGCATGGTCGGCCGTGATCTGGAGGAGCTCTACCCGAAGCAGGACGTCGAGCCGGGGCAGGTCGCCCTCAGCGTGCGACGGCTGACCCGGGAGGGCGTCTTCACCGACGTCTCCTTCGACGTACGGCACGGCGAGATCGTGGGCCTCGCGGGGCTCGTCGGCGCCGGCCGCACCGAGGTCGCCCGGGCCGTCTTCGGCATCGACCGCTGGGACGCGGGCGAGGTCGAGGTACAGGGACGGAAGCTGACCAACGGGGCCCCGTCCACCGCGATGGCCGCCGGGCTCGCCCTGGTGCCCGAGGACCGGCGCGCGCAGGGCCTGGTGATGGACATGTCCATCGAGCGCAACATCGGTCTCACCGGTCTGCGTACGACCGTTAAGGCGGGCCTGATGGACCGCGGCGCCGAGCGCAGCCGCTCCCTCGACTGGGCGGTCAAGCTCCAGGTGAAGTACGCCCGGATCGCCGACACCGTCAACACGCTCTCCGGCGGCAACCAGCAGAAGGTCGTCCTGGCCAAGTGGCTCGCCACCGGCCCCAAGGTGCTGATCGTCGACGAGCCGACCCGGGGCATCGACGTCGGCACGAAGGCCGAAGTGCACCGGCTGCTCAGTCAGTTGGCCGCCGACGGTGTGGCCGTCCTGATGATCTCCTCCGACCTGCCCGAGATCCTCGGCATGGCCGACCGCGTGCTGGTGATGCACGAGGGCCGCCTGACCGCCGAGATCCCGCGCTCCGACGCCACCGAGGAATCCGTGATGGCCGCAGCCACCGGGAGGGCCGCCGCATGACGGTCCTCACCCCGAACGAGACCCCTGTCGCCGAGGTGCCCAGGTCCAGCGGCACCCGGCTGGTCGACCGTGTCTTCAAGATGCGCGAACTGGCCATCCTGCTGGTCTTCCTGGTGATGATCGGCATCACCCAGGCGGGCAACAGCGAGTTCCTGTCCGAACAGGGCATCAAGGACCTGCTGCTGAACGCGACCATCCTGGTCCTGGTGGCCACCGGCCAGTCACTGGTGGTGATCACGAGGAACGTCGACCTGTCGGTGGGCTCCACCCTCGGCATCAGCGCCTTCGCCGCCGGTGTCTACCTCCAGGGCGGCGGCAACCCGGTGGTGGCCGTGGCCCTGGCGGTCCTGCTCGGCATCGGCTTCGGTCTGCTCAACGGCCTCCTCGTCAGCCTCGGCCAGGTGCCCGCCCTGGTGGTCACCCTCGGCACGCTCTACATCATCCGCGGCATCGACTCCATCTGGGTCGGCTCCCGCCAGATCACGGCGGCCGATCTCCCGGGCGGATTCGTGGACTTCGGCTCCGGCGGCCTGACGGCGGTGCCGTACCTGGCGCTGATCGCTCTCGCCGTCCTGGTGGCGACCGCCTACTACCTCAAGCACTTCGGCAGCGGCCGCGAACTGTACGCCCTCGGCTCCAACCCGGAGGCCGCCCGGCTCGCCGGCATCCCGGTCCGCAAGCGGATCCTCGCCGCGTACACCTTCTGCGGTGCCCTCGCCGGCCTCGCGGGTGCGATGTACCTGGCCCGGTTCGGCAACGTCGACTCCAGCACCGGCAACGGCTACGAACTCACCGTCGTCAGCGCGGTCGTGGTCGGTGGCGTGGTCTTCACCGGCGGCTCCGGCAGCGTCTACGGCGCCGCACTCGGTGCGCTGCTGCTGACCTCCATCAACAGCGTGCTGCCCGCCCTCGGCGTCAGCTCGGTGTGGGTGCTCGCCATCAACGGCATCCTGCTCATCCTCGCCATCGCGGTCGACCGGGTCGTCGCGCTGCGCGTGGCCTCCGCCCTGAAGAAGAGGAACGTCCGCCATGCCTGAGTCCCTCAGTCGCGCGATCCGCTGGGACACGGTTGTCGGCGTCCTTCTGATCCTCCTGCTGCTGTTCTCCTTCTCTGCCGTGGACGGCTTCAGCAACTCCCTGAACCTGTCGTTCCTGATCGGCAACACGCTGCCCATCGCGCTGATCGCGCTGCCGATGACCCTGCTGGTCGTCTCCGGCGAGATCGACCTGTCGGTGGCCTCCACGGCCGGACTGTCCGGCTCGGTGATGGGCTACCTGTGGAACCAGGGCATGACGATCGAGGCGATCATCCCGATCTGCCTGCTCCTCGGTGTGGTCTGCGGCCTGATCAACGGCCTGCTCGTCACCCGGCTCGGGCTGCCCTCCCTCGCCGTCACCATCGGCACCCTCGCCGCCTACCGGGGCATCGCACAGATCGTGCTCGGCTCCGACGCGGTGACCGACTTCCCCACCCAGTACCTGGACTTCGCCTCCGGCCGCGTCGGGGACACCTTCATCCCGCAGGCCTTCCTGCCCTTCCTGGTGCTGCTCGCGATCGCCGTGGTCGTCCTGCACGCCACGCCGTTCGGACGGTCGCTGTTCGCGATCGGCGCCAGCGAGGAGGCCGCGCGGTTCGCCGGCATCCGCGTCAAGCGGCACAAGCTCATCCTGTTCACGGTGACCGGCCTGATGGCCTCCCTCACCGGCATCTTCTGGGCGCTGCACTTCGCCAGCGCCCGCTTCGACAACGCCACCGGCCTCGAACTGTCCGTCGTGGCAGCGGTGTTGCTGGGCGGTATCGACTTCGACGGCGGCAAGGGCACGCTCGGTGGCGCGATCGCGGGAGTCTTCCTGCTCGGCGCGCTCCAGAACGTGATGAGCCTCCAGGATGTCTCCGCCCAGTCGCAGATCGTCGTCACCGGCGTTCTGCTCGTCCTGTCCGTGCTCGGCCCCCGGGTCGCACGGCAGATCGCCGTCGCGAGGGCGGGCCGCAGAGCCGCCTCGACTCCGACCTCGTCCGTCAGCTCACCCTCGTAAAGGAATGACCGTCATGCGCAAGTCGACCCTCCGCCGCACCTGTGCGGCCCTCGCCGCCGTCACCTCCCTCGCCCTGGCCGCCACCGCCTGCGGTGGCACCACCAAGAGCGACGTCAAGAAGGAGAGCACCGGCTCCGCCGCCTCCGCGGGCAAGGCCGACCCGAACGCGGCCACCAAGAAGGGCCTGACCGTCGGCTTCCTGCCCAAGCAGGTCAACAACCCCTACTTCACCTCCGCCGACAAGGGCGGCGAGGCGGCCCTGAAGGAGCTGGGCTCCAAGTACAAGGAGGTCGGCCCCTCCAGCGCCACCGACACCTCCGGCCAGGTCTCCTACGTCAACACGCTCACCCAGCAGCAGGTCGACGCGATGGCCGTCTCCGCACAGGACCCGGGCGCCCTGTGTACCGCGCTCAAGCAGGCCATGAGCAACGACATCAAGGTCGTCACCTACGACTCGGACACCAACCCCGAGTGCCGCAACGCCTTCGTCTCGCAGGCCTCCGCCGAGGACCTGGGCCGCACCGAGGTCCAGCTGCTCGCCGAGCAGATCGGCTACAAGGGCGAGATCGCGATCCTGTCCGCCGCGCAGACCGCGACGAACCAGAACATCTGGATCGACTTCATGAAGGACGAGCTCAAGGACCCGAAGTACAAGGACATCAAGCTCGTCAAGACCGCCTACGGCAACGACGACGCCCAGCAGTCCTTCCAGCAGACCCAGGGCCTGCTCCAGGAGTACCCGAACCTGAAGGGGATCATCTCCCCGACCACGGTCGGCATCAAGGCGGCCGCCCAGTACCTGTCGGGCTCCAAGTACAAGGGCAAGGTCAAGCTGACCGGCCTCGGCACCCCGAACGACATGCGCAAGTACGTCAAGAACGGCACCGTCGAGGCGTTCGAGCTGTGGGACCCCTCCAAGCTCGGCGCCCTGGCCGCGCAGACCGCCGTCGCCCTGGTCTCGGGCCAGATCACCGGCAAGGAGGGCGAGACCTTCAAGGCCGGCGGCACCTCCTACACCATCGGCAAGGACGGCGTGATCAGCCTCGGCAAGCCGACCGTGTTCGACGCGAAGAACATCGACCAGTTCAACTTCTGATCCCCTTCTGGTCCCCCTTCTGATTCCCCAGTGAAGGAGCGGTACTTCATGCAGCGCGTCTGCTTCCTGCTCAAGGTCCGACAGGACAAGCTCGCCGAGTACCGCGAACGCCACGCGGCCGTGTGGCCGGAGATGCTCGAAGCACTCTCGGCCACCGGCTGGCACAACTACTCGCTCTTCCTGCGCGACGACGGCCTGCTGGTCGGCTATCTGGAGACCGAGGACTTCGAGGCCGCCAAGGCCGGTATGGAAGCCACCGAGGTCAACGCCCGCTGGCAGCAGGAGATGGGCCCGTTCTTCGAGGCGCTGGACGGCGCCCGGCCCGACGAGGCCATGAAACCGCTCACCGAGGTGTTCCACCTCGCCTGACCAGCCCCATCAGCTCGCCTGACCACCCCCATCAGGAGCCGCTTCCATGAAAAGACGTACGCTGCTGGGCGCCGCCCTCGCCGGTGCCGTGGTGACCCCCGCCCTCGCCGCCGGAACCGCGCGGGCCGCCGACCCCGGACCCTCGGTCACCCGGACCGGCACCACCACGCTCGACAGCCAGGCGATCTTCTTCGTGTCCTACGACGGCCTGGTCAACAACAACTCGTTCCAGAAGAACGGCCTGCTCACCTACAAGGGCTACCAGTACGCAGTCTGGTACACCGCCGACCGCAACGCCGTCGTCGGCCGCCGCGTCCTCGGTGCGAGCACCTGGTCCACCGTGAAGGTCGGCCACACGCTGCGCTACAACGACTCCCACAACGTCATATCGATGGGCGTCTCCAAGGTGGACGGCCGCCTCCACCTCAACATGGACTCCCACAGCGACGGCTTCACCTACGTCAAGTCGGTCGCCGGGCTCATGGACAACCCGGCCGGCCTGAGCTGGACGACGAGCCGCTTCGGCGCACCACAGTCCACCCTCGACGGCCTCGCGCTCACCTCGCAGTTCACCTACCCGCAGTTCGTCTCCACCCCCGACGGCAAGCTCCAGCTGAGCTACCGCGTAGCCGTCTCCGGCAACGGCCGCAACGCGCTGGCCGAGTACGACGGCACGAAGTGGACCAACCTCGGCGAGTGGTCCAGCTCCACCGGCACCTACACGGGCGCGAACGGCTCCTCGACGGCCCGCAACATGTACCTGCACGGCATCGACTACGACACGAGCGGCCGGCTGCACTCCTTCTTCACCTGGCGCGAGCAGAACGGCGCCGTGATGTGCAACGGCGGCGGCATCTCCAACCACGACACCGGTTACGTCTACTCCGACGACCGCGGCCGGACCTGGCGCAACAACGCGGGCACGGTCGTCGGCACCACGGGCGGCTCCGACAAGGTGGCCGTCACCGACAGCGGCCTGGTCGTCGACCCGCTCAACGCGGACCACTCCCTCATGAACCAGGAGAGCCAGGCCACCGACTCCGCCGGCCGCCCGCACGCGATCATCAGCTATGTGCCCGGCCGCTTCGGCCAGTGCACCACCAACTACGTCGCCGACCGCACCGCCAACGGCCGCGCCTTCCACGTCCGCAGGAACGCGTCGGGCACCTGGCAGAAGACCGAGATCCCGGTCCCGCTGAACTCCAGCCAGCGCACCAAGCTGGTCCTCGACAAGTACAACAACGCCTACGCGATCTTCCCCTTCGGCCGGATCGCCGGAGCCTCCGCGGCCTCCGGATACACCGACTGGAAGATCCTCTTCGACGGCAGCGGCCTCAACGCCTTCGGCGAAGTCGTGATCGACGAGATGCGCGTCCGGGACGGAAACGTCCTGTCGTTCATGTACCAGGAGAAGTCCAGCGGTACGACCCCGTCGGCCCTCCATGTCGTCGACTTCGCCCTGCCCGCCTGACCGGTGCGGATACGCAACGGCATGACGGTAATGTGAAGGCATTCCGGCCGCTCCCCGCCCTCCTGGAGGTCTCTGCCTGATGGCCCAGTCCGTGGGTATCAAGGACGTCGCCCGTGCCGCCGGAGTCTCCGTCGGCACGGTGTCGAACGTCATCAACCGCCCGGACACGGTCGCCACCGAGACCCGGGCGCGGGTGCTGTCCGCGATAGAGCGGCTCGGCTACGTCCGCAGCGAGTCCGCGCGCCAACTGCGCGCGGGCCGCAGCCGGATCATGGGGCTGCTCGTCCTCGACATGGGCAACCCCTTCTTCGTCGATGTCGCGCGCGGCGCCGAGCGGGCCGCGCGCGAGGCCGGACTCGGCGTGATGGTCTGCAACAGCGCCCAGAACCCGGGCGAGGAGGCCGACTACCTGTCGCTCTTCGCCGAGCAGCGAGTGCGGGGCGTACTGCTGACCCCGGCCGACGCGACCGGACGCAACATCGGGACGTTCCGGCGCCACGGCATCCCCTTCGTCCTCGTCGACCGGGTCGCCGAGGGCACCACCGAGTGCTCCGTCTCCGTCGACGACGTGGCGGGCGGCGCGCTCGCCGTGCGCCACCTCGTCGACGCCGGGCACCGCTCCATCGCCTACGTCAGCGGCCCGCCCGGTCTCAACCAGGTCCGGGACCGCCGTACGGGCGCCCTGAACGCGCTCGCCGAGGCCGGGCTGGGGCCGGAGCACCTGCGCGAGCTGCCCACCGAGCGGCTCGACGTGGCCGCGGGACGGGACGCCGGCGCCCGGCTGCTCGGCCTCGCCGACCGCCCGACCGCCGTGTTCTGCGCCAACGACCTGCTCGCCCTCGGCGTCCTTCAGGCCATGTACGCGGCCGGCATCACGGTCCCCGACGACCTGGCGATCGTCGGCTACGACGACATCGAGTTCGCCGCCGCCGCGGCCGTGCCGCTCACCTCGGTCCGCCAGCCCGCCGTCACCATGGGCGCCATGGCCGCGGAGCTGCTCCTGGAGGAGACGGAGGCCGAGACGACCGGACGCCGGCACGAGCACCGGCGGGTCGTGCTCCAGCCCGAACTGGTGGTGCGGCGCTCCAGCCTGTCGGCGCGCTGAGCGCCGGTTCAGTAGCGGCGCGTGATCCCCGGGCTCGGCCGGCGGGCGGGCATGTGCTCCACTGGGACGCGGCCAGCCGTCCGTCCGCACCGGGAGCCCCGTTGACCGTCAGCTACCGCCAGCCCGGCGTCGTCCTCACCGACCGCCGCTTCACCGTGCCCCTCGACCACGACGACCCGGCGGGGGAGACGATCGAGCTCTACGCCCGCGAGGTCGTCGCGAGCGACAAGGCGCACCAGGACCTGCCGTGGCTGCTCTACCTCCAGGGCGGCCCGGGATTCGGGGCGAATCGTTTCGTCGGCCGGCAGGCCTGGCTAGACCGGGCCCTGAAGGAGTTCCGCGTCCTGCTCCTGGACCAGCGCGGCACCGGCCACTCCACGCCCGCCAACCGGCAGACACTCCCGCTGCGCGGCGGCCCCGCCGCCCAGGCCGACTACCTCACCCGCTTCCGCGCCGACTCGATCGTCCGGGACTGCGAGACGATCCGGCCCGAGGTCACCGGCGGTGCCCCCTGGACGGTCCTCGGCCAGAGCTTCGGCGGGTTCTGCGCGGTGCACTACCTCTCCACCGCCCCCGAGGGCCTGCGCGCCGCCGTGATCACCGGCGGTCTGCCCTCCCTCGACGCCCACGCCGACGACGTCTACCGGGCCGCCTTCCCCCGCATCGAGCGCAAGGTCGCCGCGCACTACGCCCGATACCCGCAGGACGTCGAGCGCGCCCGCCAGATCGCCGAGCACCTGCTGCGGCACGAACCCCTCCTGCCGAACGGCTACCGGCTCACCGCCGAGGCCTTCCAGTCCCTCGGCATCCTCCTCGGCGGCAGCGGGGGCAGCCACCGCCTGCACTTCCTCCTCGAACAGGCCTTCGTCCGCACCCCTGCGGGCCCGGCCCTTGCCGACGCCTTCCAGGAAGAGGTCCAAAACCTCCTGTCGTACGCGGGCCACCCGCTGTACGCCCTCGTCCACGAGGCGATCTACGGCCAGGACGCCCGTCCCACCGCCTGGTCGGCCGAACGCGTCCGCGCCGAGTTCCCGCGCTTCGACGCCGCCAAGACCCTCGCGGGCGACGAACCGCTGCTGTTCACCGGTGAGTCGATCCACCCCTGGATGTTCGACTGCGACCCGGCGCTGCGCCCGCTGCGCGAGAGCGCCGACCTGCTCGCCGCCCGCACCGACTGGCGGCCCCTCTACGACCGCGCCCGCCTCGCCGCCAACGAGGTCCCCGTGGCGGCGGCCGTCTACCACGACGACATGTACGTCGACGCGGGCCACTCCCTGGAGACCGCCCGCGCCGTCCGCGGCCTGCGCACCTGGGTCACCGACGAGTTCGAGCACGACGGTGTCCGCGCGAGCGGCCCCCGCGTCCTGGACCGGCTGCTGGCACTCACCCGCGACGAGGCGTGAATCCACGGCGGACCGTCGAGGGGCCGGGCCAGGGCCTGTCCGGCGGATCATGTCGCGGTCGCGGGGGCCTGGCACGCACTCCCCCACTGCCTTAAAGGCGTGGGGGGACCCCCAGCGGCGTTGTCGTCGGTTGCCGACTCCCCCACGCTCGAACAACCTCGCGCGGGGGGACCCCCATCGCGTCGCCGCCCTCCTCCGCCTTGCAGCCGCACGCACCAGCCCCCCGCTCACCGGCACTTATCAGGCACCGTTACTCCCATGCGACCTGATCCGCCGGACAGGCCCTAGTCTGCGGCCATGACTGAGCCGCGGATCACTCCCCTCGCACCCATGCCCGACGACTGGCGGCGCGCCCTCGCCGTCGTGGCCCACCCGGACGATCTCGAGTACGGCTGCTCGGCGGCGATCGCGGCCTGGACCGACGCCGGGCGTGAGGTCGCCTATGTCCTCGCCACCCGCGGCGAGGCCGGGATCGACACGCTGGCGCCGGACCAGTGCGGCCCGCTGCGCGAGCGCGAGCAGCGGGCCAGTGCGGCGGTGGTCGGTGTGTCGGCCGTGGAGTTCCTCGACCACAGGGACGGCGTGATCGAGTACGGCACCGTGCTGCGCCGGGACATCGCGGCCGCGATCCGCCGGCACCGCCCCGAGCTGGTGATCACCCTCAACCACCGCGACACCTGGGGCGGCGTCGCCTGGAACACCCCCGACCACGTGGCGGTGGGGCGCGCCACCCTGGACGCCGCCGGTGACGCGGGCAACCGCTGGATCTTCCCCGAGCTCGTCGAGCGGGGACTGGACCCCTGGGACGGCGTGCGCTGGGTCGCCGTAGCCGGCTCCAGCACACCCACCCACGCCGTGGACGCGACCCCGGGCCTGGAACGGGCGGTGCGCTCCCTGCTCGAACACCGCACCTACATCGAGGCGTTGACCGACGAGGACCCCGAGACGTACGCACGAGGCTTCCTGACGGGCACCGCGACCGCGACGGGGGAGCGGTTCGGCGGTACACCGGCGGTCGCCTTCGAGCTCTTCGCCCGCTAGCGTCCACACCTTTCCGTAGGGGGACGGCATGAACGAGACGGACCTGCTCGCGGACCGCTTCGAGGAGCACCGCGGGCGGCTGCGGGCGGTGGCGTACCGCATGCTCGGCTCGACGGCCGAGGCGGAGGACGCCGTCCAGGAGACCTGGCTGAAGCTGAGCCGCACCGACGTGGCGGAGATCAGGAACCTGGGCGCCTGGCTGACGACCGTGACGGGCCGGGTCTGCCTCGACCTGCTGCGCTCGCGCACCACCCGTCGCGAGGACCCCCTGGACGACGCCTTCGTCCCGGACCCCGTGATCCGGCCCCTGACGCGGACCGATCCGGAGGAGGAGGTCCTGCGGGCCGACTCGGTGGGTCTCGCCCTGCTGGTGGTCCTGGAGACGCTGGAGCCCGCCGAGCGGCTCGCGTTCGTGCTGCACGACATGTTCGCGGTGCCGTTCGACGACATCGCGCCGATCGTGGACCGCAGTCCGGCCGCGACCCGCCAACTGGCCAGCCGCGCCCGGCGCCGCGTCCAGGGGGCCACCCCGTCGTCCGAGCCCGATCCCGGCAGGCGGCGGGAGGTCCTCGACGCCTTCCTGGCCGCCAGCCGGGCGGGGGAGTTCGAGGCGCTTCTCGCCGTGCTCCACCCGGACATCGTGCTGCGCGCCGACTCCGGGACGCTGGCCGGCGCGGCCGCGTCGAAGGTGGTGCGCGGGGCCCGGGCGGTGGCCGAACAGGCCCTGCTGTTCCGGGAGTTCGCGCCCTACGCGCACATGGTGCTCATCAACGGCGAGCCCGGCTTCGTCAACATCGTCGACGGACGGATCCAGTCCGTCATGGGCGTCACCGTCGCCGACGGCAGGATCGCCGGGATGTACATCCTGGCCGACCCCGAACGGCTCGCCGCCCTGGACCTGCCGAAGGGCATCGGGTGATGCTGACCTCGTGACCGATCAACGCGCCTTCACCATCGTCCGCCGGCCGGGCCGGGCCGCTTCCGCCCAGGACGGGGTGGCCGAGCTGCTGGCCGCCTACCATCTGCGGACACAGGCGGAGAAGGGCGAGGTCGTCGCCGGTGTGGGCGAGCTGCCCGACCGCTACCGGGCGGAGATCCTGGACCCGGGGACCGCGTTCGCCGACGATGTCGTGCTGCTGGCGTTGAGTGGGGACACCGCGGTGGGCTGCCTGGTCGTGACCGCCCCCGTCGAGGGACGCTGCGAGGTCAAGAGGCTCTGGGTGGACCCGGCGTTCCGGGGGAGGGGCCTCGCGGCCGGCCTGGTCCGGGCGGCGCTCGCGCAGGCCGCCGAAAGCGGAGTCCGCGCGGTGCGGTTGTCGGTGTGGAAGTGGCGGACGGACGCGATCGCCCTGTACGAACGGCTCGGATTCACCGTCACCGAGTCGTGGGAGGAGCGCGCCCAGCTGGTCTGCATGGGACGCGCGGTGTGACGGCCACTCAGACGGCCACGACCAGCGCGGCCGGGTTGCGGTACGGGCTCACGACCTGTCCGTCGGGGAGGAGTTCGCCGGTGTCGTCGAAGACGATGGTGCCGTTGCACAGCAGGCTCCAGCCCTGTTCGGGGTGGGCCGACACGATCATGGCACCGCGGTGCTGAGGGCTGTCGGCGGTGGGGCACGGGGGCTGGTGGCTGCACATGGTCTCGCTCCTCGGTCCGGTCGGGACTCCTGCCTCGTTCGGCTCCATGTCTCTGTGGTAGCCGAACTTGTTTTCCGTTGTATGTGGAGACCCCCACAACGCCGGAAACTCATCGGTGAGTTTCCGCTCCCGAGCCCGCGATCCGTGGCCATGACTTGCCGGTAAGTAGGCTGGTGGGATGCAAGACCACACGATCGACCGCACCGACCTGCGCGGCGACTGCGGGCAGTGCTTCGGCCTGTGCTGCGTCGCACTGCCCTTCGCCGCCTCGGCGGACTTCGCGATCGACAAGGAGGCCGGACGGCCCTGCCCCAACCTCGGGGGCGACCACCGCTGCGGGATCCACGCCGAGCTCCGGCAGAAGGGCTTCACCGGCTGCACGGTCTACGACTGCTTCGGCGCCGGGCAGAAGGTCTCGCAGATCACCTTCGGCGGCCGGGACTGGCGCACCGGCGGACGCGACCACACCCGGCGGATGATGGACGTCTTCCCGGTCGTCCGCCAACTCCACGAACTGCTCTGGTACCTCACCGAGGCCCTGACCCTCCCGGCGGCCGCCCCGGTCCACGCCGACCTGCGCCGGGCCCTCGACGAGACCGAGGCACTGACCCGGCAGAGCCCGCAGGAGATCGGGGCGCTGGACGTCGGAGCGCACCGGCAGCAGGTCAACGTCCTGCTGCTGAGGACCAGCGACCTGGTCCGGGCGGAGATACCCGGCAAGAAGAAGAACCGCCGCGGCGCCGACCTGATGGGCGCCCGTCTGAAAGGGGCCGCCCTCCGGGGCGCCAGCCTGCGCGGCGCCTGTCTCATCGCCGCCGACCTCACCGGTGCCGATCTGCGCGGCGCGGACCTGATCGGCGCCGATCTGCGGGACGCCGATCTCACGGACGCGGACCTGACCGGGGCCTTCTTCCTCACCCAGCCCCAGCTGAACGCGGCCAGGGGCGGCCCGGGAACCCGGCTGCCCGGGTCAGTCACCCGCCCCGTGCACTGGACAGCGCGGCTCTGACGCGGGCGCCTCGGCAGCGGCCGGGGACGGGACCGTCACGGGCGCCGAGCGCCGCTCCAGCCGTAGCCGCAGCCTCTCCGGCATCAGCGTGAGCCGTTCGGTCACCCGCAGCCGGTAGGCGGGGTCGGGCCGCAGCTCGTAGCGGCGCAGCAGCAGCCCGAGGACCAGGGTGGCCTCGTGCAGGGCGAACTGCCGCCCGATGCAGGCGCGCGCCCCGGTCCCGAACGGCTTGTAGGTGTGCGCCGGCCGGGACCGTACGGCCTTCGCCTCGAAGCGGTCCGGGTCGAACCGCTCGGCGTCGGCGCCCCAGACGGCCGGGTCGCGGTGCACCATCGGCAGCAGGATCAGCGTCCAGGCACCCCGGCGCATCGGATGGACCCCGGCCAGCACGGTGTCCTCGCGGGCCTCCCGGGCGAAGGCGGGCGCGGTCGGCCACAGCCGCAGCGTCTCGTCCAGCACCCGGCGCACATGGCGCAGCTTGGCCACCTGGTCGTAGCCGGGCTCGGCGGTGTCGCCCCAGACCTGGTCCACCTCGGCGCGGGCGCGGGCGGCGATCTCCGGGTGGCGGGCGAGGTAGTGCAGAGCGAAGGAGAGCGCGCCCGAGGTGGTCTCGTGGCCCGCGACGAGGAAGGTGATCACCTGGCGCCGGACGTTCTCCGCGGACAGCCGCTCCCCGGTCTGCGGGTGGGACGTCTCCAGCATCCGGTCCAGCAGGTCACCGCCCCCGTCCGCGCCCGACGTACGCCGGTCCCGGACCAGCTCGTCGACCGTGCGGTTGAGGTGGGCGATGTCGGCCTCGTTGCGGCGGGCGGCCGCGCGCAGCAGCTGCGGGAAGGGCACGCTGTTGAGCCGCTGCGCGTAGGTGAGCGTGCCGACCATCGCCGCCACGAACGGGTGCGGCCGGGCGCGTTCGAAGGAGCCGAAGTCGTGCCCGAAGCCGGTGCGGGCGATCGTCTCCAGGGTCAGCTTGGTCATGTCGCCGGGGACGTCCACCTCAAGGCCCGCCGCCTGTGCCCGGTCCCAGTGGTCGGTGAGCCGTCCGGCCACCGCCAGCATCATCGCGTGGTAGCCCTGCATGGCCTCCCGGTTGAAGCCGGGGGCCAGGACGTCGTGCGCCAGTTGCCAGTTGGGCTCGTGGTTGTACGCGGTGAACAGTCCGTCCCCGGCGACCGGCCGCAGATTGGCCACCCCGAGCCCCACGTGCTTGGCGAACCGCGCCTCGTCCGCCAGGTCGGCCACCAGATCGGCGCCCCAGGTGAACACGAACTCCCGGCCGAAGGCCTTGCGCCTGAAGATCGGCCCCAGCCGCCGGGCGTGCCGGACGGTGTCCTGGAGCGGCGAGTGCCGGTCGACACCGAGGACGTCACCGAGCAGGGGGACGCGGCGCGGCGGATGCGGCAGGCGCTCCAGCTCCGGCCAGCCCAGCTCGGCACTGCGGAATCCCCTCGGCCGACCCGTCCCCGGGGTCCTCTCCGCCATGACGCCAACTCCCTCTGTGCAGCGGCAGATCGAGCTCGTTATACGTGGGTTCAACAGTGTGCCCAGTCTCGTCCCGCTGTTGAACCGACGTCAAGTAAAGTGCCGGTATGGCTGCCAACCAGGGCGGGCGCACGCGCCGTCGGCTCAGCACCGAGGAGCGCAGGGAGCAACTGCTGACGGTGGGCGCGCGACTGTTCTCGGAGAGCCCCTACGACGAGGTGTGGATCGAGCGGGTCGCCGAGATCGCCGGCGTCTCACGCGGGCTGCTCTACCACTACTTCCCGACCAAGCGGGACTTCTTCGCGGCGGTGGTCGAGCGCGAGAGCGAGCGGATGCTCCGGATGACGGCGGCCGTGCCCGGGATCCCGGTGCGCGAACAACTCGGTGCCGGCCTCGACACGTTCCTGGAGTACGTCCAGGCGCATGCGCACGGCTACCGCGCCTTCCACCGGGCCGACGCGGCGGGGGACCAGACGGTGCGCCGGGTCTATCAGCGGGCGCTGGCCGCCCAGGAGCGTCAGATCCTCGCCGCGGTGGCCGCCGACCCCGAGTGGAGTGCGCTGTCTGAGACCCGCCCCGACCTGCGGCTCGCCGTCCGCGGCTGGCTCGCCTTCACCACCGCCGTCTGCCTGGAATGGCTGCGGGGCTCGGACCTCACGCGCGAGCAGGTGCGCGACCTGTGCGCGCGGGCGCTGCTGGGAGTCATCACGCCCTGAGAGGGCCTGAACGGGCGCGGGGAGGGGCTCGCCAGGGGAGCGCGGCCCAGGGTCGGTTTCGCTTTCCTGCCATTCCATGGTCACCACGTGGTTGGCTTCCCACCGGATCTTCGATAGCTTAGGCAAGGCTTACCTAAGGAGGTTCTGGGATGGGTGACAGCCAAAGCTGGGCAGCCGTGCCTTCCGCGGCGGAACGGGCCCGGTCGGTGCTCGCCGCAGCGTGGTCCTGCGCGGTGACCGCGGAGGGCGGCCGCGAGGAGTTCGTCGGTGCGCACTCCGTGTCCGACGACGGCCGGGTGCTCCTGCACGTTCCCGAGGAGAGCACCCTGCTCGCCACCGCCGTCTGCGCTCCCCGCGGCGAGCCGTCCGCCGTTCTGGAGTTCGCCGACGTCGCGCCCGTCCCGGTACGCAGCCGTATCCGGACCCGGCTGTGGATGGCCGGCTGGTTCACCGCCGACGAGGAAGGGCACCTGGCGTTCCGGCCCACGCGAGTGGTGCTGCGCGAGCCGTCCGGCGCGGTCGTCGTCGGCCTCGACGACTTCGCCGCCGCCACGCCCGACCCGCTGGCCACGGCCGAGGCCCGGCTGCTGACGCACCTGGCCGACTGCCACGCCGACGCCGTCGAGCGCCTCACCCGCCTCGTCGACTCCGACAGCCTGCATGGCGCGGTCCGCGTCCAGCCGCTCGCCGTGGACCGGCACGGCCTGACGCTGCGCATCGAGCGCGCCCGGGCCCACGGCGACGTACGTCTGGCCTTCCACCGGCCCGCCGACGACGTCGGTCAGCTCACCGAACGCATGCACGTCCTGCTCACCCGGGCCGGCGCCGCCTCCTGCCCGCGGACGCTACAGCGGCAGCGCACAGACGGCGACGGGTGACGCGAACGGCTCGCCCGCGAGCCGCAGTTCGCCGCTGGCCCTGTCCACGTGGAAGACGGTGACCGAGCCGGAGTTCTGGTTCGCCACGAACAGCAGCCTTCCGTCCGGCGAGAACGCGGTGTGCCGCGGCCAGTCGCCGTGCACCGGCACGGTGTCCAGCAGCCGGACCCGGGCGCCCTTGGCCTCGACGGCGTACCGCGTCAGGCTGTTGTGTCCACGGTTGGCGAGATAGGCGTACGAGCCGTCCGCGGTCACCAGGATCTGCGACGGATAGCTGGTGACGTCCCCCGTGCCGGTCGGCTGGGGGTCGCCGATCGTCAGCCGACCGGTGGCCGGATCGTAGGCGCACACCGTGATCGTGTTGTCGAGCTCGTTGGCCAGGTAGGCGTACCGCCCGCCCGGGTGGAAGGTCAGATGGCGTGGCCCCGCGCCCGGCTTCGCCGACGCCCGGGACACCTCGGTGAGCGTGCCCCTGGCCTGGTCGAGACGGTAGGTGTAGACGGTGTCCGTGCCCAGGTCGACGGCGAGCACATGGCCGCCGTCGGGACTGGTGACGATCTGGTGCGCGTGCGGACCGTCCTGGCGTTCGGAGTTCGGGCCGGGCGGCGGACTGGAGTGCGTGACCACGTCGGTGTGCTCGCCCAGCGCGCCGGAGGCGGCGATGGGGTGCACGGTGACACTGCCGGAGGTGTAGTTGGCGCTCAGCAGCCACCGCCCGCTCGGATGAACGGAGAGGTGGCACGGCCCCGCGCCCGCCGAACTCCGGGTCCCGAGCACCCGCCGGTCGGCGAGCCGCACCGCGGTCACACCGCCGTCATCCCGCTCGTTGACGGCGTACAGCGTCCGGCCGTTCGGGTGCACGGCGAGGAACGACGGGTTGGCGGTCTCCGCCAGGAGCCCGCCGTCGGTGACACGGCCCGTGGCGCTGTCGTACGTGGCCAGGCCGATGCCCTTGCCGCCGCCCTCGGCGGAGGTGTAGGTGCCGAGGTAGAGGGGGTGCGACCCGGAGGACTCGCGGCCCTCGGTCTGCGGGCGCTCGTTGGTGTCGGGGGCTGTCGCCGACGCCGAGCCCGCCGACGGTGTCGAGGCCCCGCTCGGTGTCGACTCGTCGCCGCACGCCGGGAGCGTGGCCGCGGCGGCCGTCCCCGTCAGTGCGCCGACGAACCGGCGCCTGCTCCAGCCACCTGTGCCCATGTCGCCCCTCACGTCGTCACTCGTCGCGTTCGCGAAGGCCACCTTGGCGTGGATCACCCGGGGCATGCAAGGGCGGCACCACGCGTTGCGCGACGTGCAACGCTGCCGTGCATCCGGTCGTGGTTACCAGTCGCCGTCCTCGACCGGCTTCCCGGGCGCGTCCTTCAGCGGCCGCACCTGCTGCGGCGAGGGCTCCTGCCAGGGCTCGTGGTCGTCGCCGATCCAGTCGCCGACCGGTTTGACGCCCTCCAGGGTGTCCGTGGACGCCAGGTCCTCGGCGTCCTGGTCGTAGTAGTCGAACCAGGGCAGCCCCGCCCGGGTGTACGCCGCGCGGTCCACCGGTGACGGCGGGGGAGCCTCGCCGGTGATGCGCCGCCACTCCGGAGGCGTCACCAGGTGGACGAAGACCCGGCCGGCCGGCTCGGCGGACCAGTCCCCGACCGGACGGTCGTCCCGGTAGACCTCCTGGCGCATCGAGCCGCCGACACCGAGCCCCATTGCGGCGGCCCGCCGGGGCGCGGCCGCCGGAGCCGCGGGCGCCGACGCCGCCATCGGCATCGCGGCTCCGTAACCGGCGGCCTGCGGGAACGCCCTGGTGCGCTCCGCCCGCCGCCGCTCCTCCTCCTGCCAGCGGGCCAGCTCGCGCGCGTTCAGCGGGAACGTCTGCAACTGGACGCCGCCCCAGGTCTCCTCGCCCGTGACCTGGCCCTCCACCGTCGCCCCCAGGCCCAGCGGCACGGCCACGAACTGACGGACCGTCCCCTTCCCGGAGTTGATGCCGTCGAGCCACGGCTGACGGGGAAGCACCAGGTAGTTCTGCGGATCCCGGGAGAGCCGGTCGCTCCACGGCCTGCCCGAGACCGCGCACACCTTGCCCACCCCGACCTGGAGCGCGGCCGGCTCCGTCGTCCCCGCGAAGCTCAGCCACATCGCCTCGCGCAGATACACCGGCAGCATCACCCCGCCGCGCGCCCGCCACCGCTCCGGCACCCGGTCCGCATGGTCCGAGATCCTGCGCACCGGGAACTCGCCGAGCCCCGGCGGCAGCGGATGCGTGCCCGTCTCGGGCAGCCGCAGGGTGCGGACGAACCGCACGGCCACCCCGCCCGGCAGCCGCAATGTGTTCCCGTCGATCCGCACGCCGGTGTCGGTCATCGGTACGCCCCCTTCATCCCGGTCCCGGAGGCGGTCCGCCCTCAGGTGCCTTCGTCACTCTCAACGTCGCCCGGCGTCCGCCCGGTTCCGCCGCAGCGGCTCGGGAACCTTCAGGTTCTCCCGCAGCCGCGTCAGCCGCGGCATCCGCTCACGCTGCTCGCGCGCGGTACGGTCCAGTTCCTCCAGCAGCCGGTGCGAGCGGTGCTCGGTGTCGAGCTCGTCCAGGATGCGGTTGACCTCCGTCAGCACGGCACCCTGCAACTGCCACTGGCCGGCATCGCGCTGGACCTCCTCCAGGAGCAGCTGGGCCAGTTTGTCGCGGGTCGCCGCGGCCTGCCGCAGCTCCGTGGTCAGCCGGGCCTCGGCCGCGTCGGCGTTCTCGCTCACGTGTGTGGTGACCAGCACCGCGAAGCTGACGATCGCGTCGGCGATCTCCGACAGCAACTGCTCCACGACGGCCCCGGTCCCCGGGGCGAACAACGACTCGGTCTCGCGGTGCTTGGCCAGGTCGGTGAAGGTCCGCGCCAGGACCCGCAGCACCACGGTGCAGATCTCCAGCGTGTCCAGGCCGGTCCGCAGCACCACCCGGTGCAGCAGGCCCTCGCGGACCCGGGGATTGAGCCGCAGACTGTCCTCGGCCTGCCGCAGGGCCGCGTCCACCTCGACGATGGCGTGATCGAGCCGGCGCGCCTCGTGCAGTCGCTCCGTCGCGTGCTCGACGGGCGTACGCCCCGCCGCCTCCTCGCCCATGCTCAGCATCAACTGCCGGACCCGGCGGGCCAGCCCCTCGATGGACTCCCCGGCCTCGCCCACCCACACCGGAGGGGCGAGCAGCAGATTGCAGCCCAGGCCGACGACCGCGCCGATCAGCGTCTCCAGCACCCGCGCCCACGCCGTGTCCCCGACCGTCGTGACGCCGAGCACGAGCATCGCGCTGATCGCCACCTCGGGCACGAACTCGTCGACCCGCACCAGATGCCCCACGGCCAGCGACGCCACGATCAGCAGCGCCAGACTCCACCAGGTCAGCCCCACCAGCAGACTGAACGCGATGGCCACGAGGACACCCGCCACCACCGAGTTCACCCGGCGGATCCCGGTGGTGAGCGTGGAGTAGAGGGTGACCTGTACGACCAGCAGCGCGGTCAGCGGGGCCGTGAGCGGTGCCGCCTCGGGGCTGAACCGCAGCGCGATGACATACGCCACCGTCGCCGCGGCGGTGGACCGCAGCGCCTGCACGACCACCGGATCCCGGTGCCGTTTCACGAATCCCCGAAGGGACGCCGTCCCCTCACGTACCTGTCGCATCGTCGGGCTGTCCCTTTCCACGGTTGGGCCGACGGTACTCATTGCGGACCGCAACTGTCCGCAAAGAAGTGCGGATCGTTATTCCGGACAAGGCGTCGGGCCTGCGGAAAACCCCACCGCACGACGGTGGACCGCCGGATGGCCCTGGACCGCCCCGGGACGAAAGCCTCGGAGCATGACATGGCAACGGACCGGACCCAGCCTGACCTTGCTCATCACCCTGGGCGTCGCCCTCCCGGCCGGCATCCCGGCCGCGGCGGCGACGACCGCCCCGACGGCGACGACCCTGCCGGCGGCGGCCACCGCGTCGACCCAGGACGTCGTGGCGGCACTCGACCGCGCCGCCCACCCGCTGCGAACCGTCGAACCGGGCGGCGACACCGGTGACCTGCGCCCCCTCGACCGCATGATCGGCGACGCGCGCGTGGTCGGCCTGGGGGAGGCCACCCACAGCTCCCACGAGTTCTTCGCCCTCAAGGACCGCGTCTTCCGTCACCTCGTCGAGGAGAAGGGCCTGCGCACCTTCGCCCTGGAGGCCCCCTGGAGCACGGGCCTGCGACTCGACGCGTACGTACTGCACGGGAAGGGCGATCCCCGGCGGATCATGCGCGAGGAGTTCCAGCGCGACTACCTGTGGTGGAACAACACCGACTATCTGCGGCTCGTGGAGTGGATGCGCGCGTACAACGTCCGCCACCCCGAGGACCCCGTCCGGTTCATGGGCGACGACATCGCCTGGTCCGGGCCCGAGCTGTACGACGCGGTGAGCGACCACGTGGCTGCCACACACCCCGGGGCGAGCGCCCGTCTCGCCGAGCTGTACCGCGGGCTGCGGCCCACCGTGGCCACCGGGACGTATATCGAGGAGTACCTGGCCCGGCCGTACGCCGAACGCAAGGAGATGGCCGACCGCACCGGCCGGGCGCTGGACCTGGTGCGGCACCTGGGCCCGGGCACCGACCGGGAGAGCTACGGCCGGGCCCTCCAGAACGCGACCGTGATCGACCAGACCGCCCGCCAGTACGCCTGGGACCTGGAGGACCCCGCGCAGATCGCCGAGGCCATGCGCTACCGGGACCGGGCGATGGCCGCCAACGTGGTCTGGTGGCAGCGGCACACCGGTACCAAGGTGCTGCTGTCGGCGCACAACAACCATGTCGGCTACGTACCGGACGACCCCGTCCACTACCCGAAGGTGCAGGGCGCGTTCCTGCGCGACAGCCTCGGCGCGGGGTACGTGAGTGTCGGCCTGACCTTCCATCACGGCTCGTTCAACGCCACCGGCCAGGACGACGAGACCGTACGCCGCTGGACTCTCGGGCCGCCCGGCCCGGACAGCAACGAGCGGACCCTGGACCGTGTCCGCCACCGCGACCACGTCCTCGACCTGCGCACCGCCGGGCCACCGGCCCGCGACTGGCTGCGCCAGGCCCGCCCGACCCGCAGTATCGGCACCGCCTACCCGGAACTCCCGGACGACATCGCCCTCGCCCGCAGCCACGACGTGCTGATCCACCTGCACAGCATCGGGGCGGCCCGGCTGCGGGACCGCTAGAGCGTCGGCCCAGGCCCAGGCCCTGCCCGTATGACCTATGGCCTAGTCGCCGCACGGCGGGCTGTAGGGGATACCGGGCAGCCAGCGGTTCCACTCCGCGCGGGTGATCACCGGGCGGGCACGGGCGCAGGCCCTGCGCCCGGCGTGGGCCGCGTCGGTCTGCCAGATCTGTGCCGTGTGGTCCGAACTGCCCGTGGCGAGCGGGGCGTCGCCCTCGCCCGGGCGGAAGGCCACCACGTTGACCGCACCCAGGTGGCCGGTCAGTTCCGAGCGCAGGCCCGGGGCGCCGGTCGCCGGTAGGTCCCACAACCGGGCGGTGCGGTCCGTGCTGCCGGACGCGAGCAGCCGTCCGTCGGGGCTGAAGGCGACCGAGGACACCACGTCGGTGTGGCCGGTGAGCACGGTGCCGGTGCGCGGGCGGCGGGGATCGGCGACGCTCCACAGGCGGACCGTGCGATCGTCGCTGCCGGACGCGAGGGTCCGTCCGTCGGGGCTGAAGGCCAGGGCGTCGACGAAGTCACGGTGACCGGTCAGCACGGCGAGCGGCCGGGGGCGGCGCGGGCTGGTCACGTCCCACAGACGGACCGTACGGTCGTCGCTGCCGGAGGCCAGCGTCCGCCCGTCCGGGCTGAACGCGATCGGCTTGACGTTGAGCCGGTGCCCGCGCAGCACCACGGGCCCGCTCGCGGCGGACGACACGTCCCACAGCCGTACGGTGTGGTCGTAGCTTCCCGAGGCCAGCGTGCGGCCGTCGGGGCTGAAGGCGACGGAGAACACGATGTCGCCGTGCCCGGTCAGGACCCGGACCGGGGCGGGGCGGCGCGGCCTGGTCACGTCCCACAGCCGTACCGTCCGGTCACGTCCACCGGTGGCGAGACGGCGCCCGTCAGGACTGAACGCCACGGCGGTCATGATGTCGGGGCCGCCGGCGAACTCGCCCACGGCGACCGGACGGAAGGGATCGGTCACATCCCACAGCCGTACGGTGTAGTCGTAACCGGCGGTGGCGAGCATCCGTCCGTCCGGGCGGAACGCCAGGGCGCTCACCGCCTGTTCGTGGCCCAGCAGCGAGGCCGCGGTGACACCGAGCAGCGCGTCGCGGGTGGTGGCGCTGGGGCTGAGACGGTCCGCGGCCACGCCGAGCTGCGCCGCCAGCGCCGGCCGGTCCTGCCGCAGGGCGACCGCGTCCACCGCGACCTCCCGGGCCAGCACCTTGTTCCGCTCCCGCGTCAGCTCGTCCCGCGCGCGCAGCGCCAGCACCGCCGCGGTGACGGCCACGGCCAGCAGCACCGCCAGCAGCGCGGTCAGCCGGCGCATCTGCCGGGCGCGCCGCCGTCCCCGGGCCGACTCGGCACGTTCGGCGGCGGCACTGGCGTCGAGGAAGGTCCGCTCCTCGCTCGACAGCACCTGGTCCTCGACCTCCCGGGCCAGCGCCAGCCGGGCGCCACGGAACAGGGCGTCGGGATCCCTGCCGAGCGACTCCCACGTGCGGGCGGCCTCGGTCAGCTGACGCAGCACGCGCAACTGCTCCCGGCCCTCGGTGAGCCAGCCGTGCAGGCGCGGCCAGCAGCGGATCAACGCCTCGTGCGTCAGCTCCACCCGGTCCTGGTCCAGCGTCACCAGCCGGGCGCGGGCGGCACCCTCCAGTACGGCACCGACGTCCTCACCCATGGCCGGGCCCCGTCCGGTGTCCTCGACGGCCCCGGCCGGCGTGCCCAGGCGGGCCAGCTCGCCGAGCGGTACCCGGCGTCTGGTGTCCTCCGTGCCCTCACCCAGTGCCGTCAGCCGGACGAACACCTGCCGCGCCAGCTTCTGCCGCTCGGCGCCCAGCTCCGCGTAGAACTCCTCCGCGGTGCGGGCCAGCGCGCCCTCCAGGCCGCCCGTCGCCCGGTACGCGTCCAGCGTCAGCGCGTTGCCCCGCCGGCGCCGCCAGGTCTCCCGCAGCGCGTGGGACAGCAGCGGCAGCACACCGGCCTGTCCCAGAGCCTGGGTCGCGAGCGTCGTCAGGAGCGCGCCCTCCACCGTCAGCCCGGCGCGTACGGCGGGCTGGACGACCGCCCGCCGCAGATCCTCCAGATCCATCGGGCCGACCGGGATCTGTGCGTCGCGCATCGCCGCCACCAGGCCGGGATGGTGGGTGCAGTGCGTGTAGAAGTCGGCCCGCACGCCGATCACGACCCGGCAGCGGTTGCCGTCGGCGGTCGCGGCCGTGAGCAGCGCCGTGATGAAGTGATCGCGTTCCGCCGGGGCGCAGTGCGTGAAGAGCTCCTCGAACTGGTCGACGACAAGCACGACCTCGCTGTCGGCCGCGTCCGACCGGGCGCCGATCTGGCGGGCCAGCCGTCCCAGGTTCGCGGGATCGTCCAGCAGTTCCCGATACACGCGTCCCGGTGTGAGGTTCGCCGCGGCGGACAGGCGTACCGCGCACTCCTCCATGGGACGGGTACCCGGGGTGAACACCACGGGTGTCGCACCCGGCGCCAGCCGGGGGACCAGACCCGCGCGCAACAGCGACGACTTGCCCGAACCCGAGGCCCCGACCACCAGCAGCAGACGTTGTTGGCGCAGGCGGCGCACCAGCTCCTCCACGAGCCCCTCACGGCCGAAGAACCATGCGGCGTCGCTCGTCTGGTAGGCCGCGAGTCCGACGTAGGGCGCCGGGCCGTCGGAGCTGTCCGCGTCGGACGCCTCCGCGGCCGCGCCGAGTTCGGCGGCCAGCGCGTGCCAGGCCCGCTCCCAGTGCGCCACGTCCCCGTCGCAGGCGCGCACGTACGCCAGGGTCACGGCCAGCGTGGGCAGTACCTTGCCCGAGGCCGCGCCGGACAGCGTCGAGACCGAGTAGTGCGCCCGCTCGGCCAGTTGACGGTAGGTCGGAGAGCCGGCCTTGTTCCGCAGCCGCCGTAACTCCGCGGCGAACGCGACAATCCGCGCGTCTCCCGCCTTGAGCGGACGCTCTCCCCGAGGCATCGCGGCGGCCTCCCCCGATGTACAGACCGGATCCGTTGTCCGGAGCAAGCCCCCATTGTTCGGTATCCGTTTGTTCGGGACCACTTGGTCGATTCCGAACAACGTCCGCCCTGTACATCTGGGGCCCGGTGGGCCGCGGCGAGACGGGGGAAGCGGATGGAGCTGCGTGATGTGGAGACGTTCCTGGAGGTGGCCCGGGTCCTGCACTTCGGGCGGGCGGCCGAGCGGCTGCACGTGTCCCAGGGGCGGGTCAGCCAGATCATCAAGGGGCTGGAACGCGAGGTGGGCGGCGCCCTGTTCGAGCGCAGCAGCCGGCGGGTGCGGCTGACACCGCTGGGGGAACGGTTCCGCACCGGCGCCGCCGAGGGCCACGACCGGCTGACGGCCACGCTGCGGGAGTGCCGTGCCGTGGCCCGGCAGGTCGGCGACCGGCTGCGGATCGGCTACCAGTGGACCATGGGCGGGGAGTTGACCGACCGGCTGGTGTCGGGCTTCACCCGTGCTCATCCGCACTGCGAGGTGGTCGTCAGCAGCCTGGTGTTCCGGGCCGGCGGGAACCTGGTGCCGCTCGCGGGCGGCACCGACGTCGATCTGGTGCTGCGGTGGTCGCCGGGCGGGGACGGCAGCGCGGTCGAGGCTCCCGGTCTGGTCGTCGGGCCGCTGCTCGCCGCGGTGCCCCGCGGCGTGCTGGTCCCGGCGGCCCATCCGCTGGCCGGGCGCCGGGCGATCGTCCTGGACGACCTCCTTCCCTACGAGTTGCTGCGGCTGCCGGACGCTTTGGGAGCTCCGCTGCGGGAGCGGTGGGTCCCCACGCACACCTCCTCGGGCAGGGCGCTGCGGCACACCGACGAGGACATGAGCCGGCTGATGGGCACCGAGCACCTGCCCGTGGAGGACGTTCTCGCGCTGGTGGCACAGGGACGCGCGCTGCACCTGACGATCGCGGGCCTCCTCGACCGGGTCCCCTTTCCCGGCCTCGCCGTCGTCCCCGTGCTGGACATGCCGCCCATGGTGGTGGTCCCGGTCTGGCGGGCGGCCCGCGAGAACGCGACCATCCGCGCGTTCGTGGAGTCGGCCGCCCGCACGACCGAGGCGGAACGTGCCGTGGTCACGCGGGAGGCGGCTTCGGTGAGGACTTCTGTGGTGCGCTCTGTGAGGGAGGCCGCCCGCTAGTCACGGGACCGGGGTCGCCACCCAGTCGGGGTGGTTCGGCATGGGTGGTGTCGTGGGGCCGTACAGCCAGGGGCGGAGGAAGGATGCCAGATCCTGGCCCGACACCGCGGACGCCAGGTCCATGAAGTCCTGGGTGCTCGCGGTTCTCCCGCGGTACTTCGTGACCCAGGCCCGGTCGATCTTCCGGAAGGTCTCGTCGCCGACCTTCTCGCGCAGCGCGTAGAGCACGAGGGCCGAGCCGTCGTAGCGCATCCGTTTGAACAGGTTGGGTTCGGTGGGCTCGGCCGGGGCACCGAAGTCGCGGCGCCACAGGTTGTGGTTCGTGTACGCGGTCTTCATGGCCGCCTCGAAACTGTCGCCGCCGTGCTCCTCGGAGTACAGGCGCTCGTAGAAGCGGGCGTGGCCCTCGCTGAGCCACAGGTCCGACCAGGTGCGCAGGGCCACGCTGTCGCCGAACCACTGGTGGACCAGCTCGTGGACGAGGGTGCGCTCGGCGTCCACCCTGGTACCGAGCAGGTCGGCCTTGGGGACCAGTGAGAGGGTCTGTGTCTCCAGCGCGACCCCGAGGTCGGTGTCCCCGACCAGCACGCCGTATCGCTTGAACGGATAGGCGCCGAGGCGCTGTTCGAGCCAGCGGAGGTGCTGCGGGGTGAGGTCGAGGTACTCGTCGGTCCGGTC
Organism: Streptomyces lincolnensis; assembly: GCF_001685355.1. GTDB lineage: Bacteria > Actinomycetota > Actinomycetes > Streptomycetales > Streptomycetaceae > Streptomyces > Streptomyces lincolnensis. The sequence goes on from NZ_CP016438.1 coordinate 9,181,829, forward strand.
GACGAGCTCGTCGGGTACGAAGTCGCGCAGCGGCACGCCGTTGGTCGTCGGCCGGTCGACGGCGGTGAGTCTGCCGACGGCCATCTGCACCAGCTGGGTGGAGACGGGCTGTTCGGAGTCGTACGTCCAGCGCTCCCGGCCGCCGGTGAGCGGTTCACGCGAGACGAGCCTGCCGTTCGCCACCGCGGTCAGTCCCGTGGGTGCGGTGACACGGAAGGTGACGGGCGCGCGCTGACTCGGGTGGTCGTTCGCCGGGAAGACCATCTTCGCGCCGTTGGGCTGCGGGTACAGCACGGTGCCGCTGGGCGTGGGGATCCAGCCGTAGTCCTCGATGGCGTCGTCACGGTGGCGGATCTGGGTGGGGTCGGCGGTGTAGGTGACCGTGACGGTGAAGGTGCTCTTGCGGGGCAGCGGCAGCCAGGGTGTGACGATCAGTTCGTCGCCCTCGCGCACCGCTTCGGCGGGGGTGCCGTCGATGGTGACCTCGTGCAGGGTGTTGCCCGCGAAGTCCAGGTTGAACCGGGACAACTCCGTGGTGGCGGTGGCCCGGATGGTGGCCTTCGCCCTGAACGGTGTCTTCGGTGCCTGCCAGTCGAAGTCGAGGAGGTAGCGGTCCACGGTGTAGCCGCCGTTGCCGTCGAGGGGGAAGAGCGGGTCGCCGAGCCCGGGGGCACCGGGGACGGGGACCGAGTCGCGGCTCGTGGCCGGGGCGGCGCCGGCGGCGGGTGCGGTGAGGGCGGCGGTCATGGCGATAGCGGCGGCGAGGGTCAGTCTCAGGCCACGACGGGGTCGGGTGTCCGGGCTCATCAAGAACCTTCCGGCTGAAGGACGAAGGCGCCCCACGGGAGAGTCCGGCGGGGCGCCTCGGGGGCTGACGTGACAGGACCCCTAGTTGGGTTCCCAGTTGCCGTCGGTGGTCAGGGCCCCAGGGGTGGAGGACACCTGGAAGCCGTCCGGAGCCGTCTGGGCGCAGCCGCCGGGGCACTGCGGGGTGGCTGTGCCGGGGTCCCTCAGGGAGGAGACCTGGAAGCCGTCCGGGATGGTCTGGACGCAGCCGCCGCTGCACTGCGGGGTGAGTTCGCCCGCCTGGGCGACGGCGACCGGGCCGGTGAGGAGCAGCGCGGCGACGCTGCCCACGGTCAGCAGTCCTGCGGTCCGGCGAGGAGTCCACTTCATGGCGTTTCCCTTCTGTTCCCGTGGTCGGAACTCTGCACGGCGGGGCCGGACGCCATCAATGACCCATTGCTCATACGGCGATTAGCCATCCTCATGGGACCCCTCTGCCAGGGGCCGCGGCTGCCGGCCGCCGACCGCGTCCGTCAGTTCCGGACCGGGTCGCGCAGCTTGCCGAGGAAGGCGTTGAGGTTGTCCGTCGTGCGGGAGATCTGCTCCTCCAAGGTCAGGCTCTCCTCGAAGCGGGACCCGGAGTCCGGGATCTTCCGGCCGCGGAGATAGAGGGAGCAGGCGAGGTCGGTGCACATGTACAGGCCCACCGAGTTGCCCTCGCGGCCGGCCGTCCCCGCCTTGCGGGCGGTCATCAGGGAGACACCACCGCCGCGGTGGGTGGTCAGACAGAGCGAGCACATGCTGCGGTGCAGGAAGCCGCGCTGCGAGGACGGGAAGCGCATGGTGACGCCGAGGAGTTTCCCGTCCCGCTCGGCCACCAGATAGCTGCGGTCGGGCGCTCCGGGATCTCGCCAGCCGAGGAAGTCCAGGTCGTCCCAGGGGCGTTCGGCGAGATCCCTGGGAACGGCCAGGCGCTTGGCCTCCCCTTTGGAGCAGTTGATAAAAGAGGTGCGGATGTCCTGCTCGGTGAGTGATCTCATGGGGGAGCCTCCTGGGGGTCGATTCTCTGAAACCTAGGAGCCCTAGGTTCATGGCTAGGGTAGGCAGGCGCAGTGAGGGGGAGCCAGTGGATTTCCGGGATGTCGGTTCGGTGAGGGCGCGGCTCGCGCTGCGCCATGTTGCGGGTGTCTCCTCGGGGCCGGCCCTCGCCGGTGACCTGCGCATCACGCTCAACTTCCACCCGGACCGGCTGGTGCGCGGCCTGTCCGTCCTGGACGCGCTGGCCCAGGACGGCGCCTACCACTCGCAGTTCGTCACCGGTACCAGCAACGGCGGGCTCACCGCCCATCCCGGCGGCGACCGCTGGCGCTGGGAGAGCCGGATCTTCGGCGGCGCCTACGACGACGCGGACCCCCATGAGCGGCCCGTGTACGGCGCGTTGAACTTCCGCGGCCAGGTCGTCGGCGCCGCTCCTCGGTTCGGTTCCTCGCACTTCCGGCTGACCGGTGCCGCGTCGGCCCGGGCCACCTTCTGCTACCCCGACAGCGCCGCCGAGCCGGTCGACTTCGGCGTCGCCGCCGGGATGTCCCTGATCGCACTGGCCGAGGGGGACGAGCAGGACGCCCTCAACGACTACATCGAGGCCCAGGTGCACGCCGGTGTCGTCCTCGCCCGGGACGTGGAGGCGCTCGTCCTGGACGCCTGCTACCGCGGTACGTCCGTGGAGGCGGCCGCGCGTCGGCTGCCCTGCCCGGTGGAGTGGCACCCCGGCTACCGCCTCACGGTCGCCGAGCTGTACCGCCACGCCGACTACCGCGGGCCGGAGTACGCCGACCTGGGCGCCCGCATCGCCGAGGACGGCCGGATCGACCCACGGATCATCGGCGACGCGGCCCGCACGGGGCGCCACGAACTCCAGGACCTGAAGATGGTGTGGCACACCCTGGCCCGCTTCGGCGCGCCGGAGGGAGCGGGGACGGCCCTGCGGCAGAGCGCCGTCTACTCCTCGGTCGTAGAGGCCGGTGTCACTGAGGCCGGTGTCGCCGAGGCCGGTGTCGGCGGCCACACCCCGGAGGTCAGCACCCCCAGCGCGTAGGCGCGCGCGACCAGTTCCGTACGGTTCGCCGCGCCCCAGCGCGCGGACAGGCGCCGCAGGTGGTAGGTGACGCCGTCCGTGGTGAGCCCGGTCTCGCGGGCGGCCCGTGCGGTGGTGGCGCCGCCGGCGAGCAGGGCCAGGATGCGGGCCTCGACCGGCGCGACCCGCACGGGTGCCGCCTCCCGTGCGTGCGGCTCGCGCTCGCCCAGGACCCGCAGCATCACCAGCAGCGCGGGCGTCTCCTCGACCGTGTCGCTCACCGGGTCCGCCGTCAGCTCCCCGTACTTCCGCGTACCGCCGGGCCCCTCCCAGGTCACCGACACCTGGTAGCGGGACCGGTGCCGCAGCCGCAGCGCCTGGGCGATCCGCTCCACCTGACCTGCCTCCCGCGGGCGGAACAGGTCCAGCACCTCACGCCCGCGCAGCCGCCCCGGCGCGGTCCCGCACTCCGCGGCCATCGCCGGATTGGCCAGCAGGACAGCGCCGTACACATCGCAGACCGCGACCGGCACCGAGACCCGGTCGAAGATCAGGAAGGCGCGGTTGCGCCACATCACGGCTTCCGGGTGGGGCGAGTCCACAAGCACCTCCAGTCGCTCGACGCAAGGCCGACGCATGTACGTGCACTACACAATCATGTAGGTCCGGGGCGCGGGCGGCCGGGTGGCGTGGACCACCCTTGATCTCAGTACTCCCGTACCGCGAAAGGCAGTTGTCGCGCCATGCCCCCCACCGCGCAGACCACCCCGGATCTCCCCGACGTCCCGGTCGTCGACATCTCCGACACCGGCCCCGGGTGCACGCCCCTCCAGCAGGTCATGGGGCTGATGCGCGAGCACGGCCCGCTGCTGGTGCGCAGGCTGCACGGGCGGGACGTCACCTTCGTCGCGGACCTGGACCTCGTCACCGAGCTGGCCGACGAGACCCGGTTCGCCAAGGCGGTCGGCCCCGCGCTGGAGAACGTCCGGGAGTTCGCCGCCGACGGGCTGTTCACCGCCTACAGCGAGGAACCGAACTGGGCCAGGGCCCATGACATCCTGATGCCCGCCTTCGCGCTGGGCTCGATGCGGACCTACCACCCGGTGATGCTGGAGGTGGCGCGTCGGCTGATCGGCTCCTGGGACCGGGCCGCCTTTGCCGGACGGCCGGTGAACGTCCCGGACGACATGACCCGGATGACGCTCGACACCATCGGCCTCGCCGGATTCGGCTACGACTTCGGCTCCTTCGACCGGGACGAGCCGCACCCCTTCGTGGAGTCGATGGTGCGCTGCCTGGAGTGGGCCATGACCCGCCTGGCCCGCACCCCCGGCAGCGACCACACGGCGGCCGACGAGGCGTTCCGCACGGACGCCGCCCACCTCGCGCAGGTCGTCGACGACGTGATCAACGCCCGTCTGGCCTCCGGCGAGAGTGGCGGCGACGACCTCCTCGGCCTCATGCTCACCGCCACGCATCCGGCCGACGGCACCACCCTGGACACCACCAACATCCGCAACCAGGTGATCACCTTCCTGATCGCCGGTCACGAGACGACCTCCGGCGCGATGTCGTTCGCGATGTACTACCTGGCCAAGCACCCGGCCGTGCTCCAGCTCGTACGGCGCGAGGTGGACGAACTGTGGGGCGACACCGCCGACCCGGAGCCGACCTTCGACGAGGTCGGCCGGCTCACCTACACCCGGCAGGTCCTCAACGAGGCGCTCAGGCTCTGGCCGACCGCCGCCGCGTTCAGCCGTCAGGCCCGCGAGGACACCCTGCTCGGCGGCCGGATCCCGCTGCGCGCCGGACAGGCGCTCACCGTCGTCGCGCCGATGCTCCACCGGCAGCCCGTCTGGGGCGACAACCCCGAGCTGTTCGACCCCTCCCGCTTCACGCCCGAGGCCGAGGCGGCCCGCTCCCCGCACGCCTTCAAGCCCTTCGGCACCGGTGAACGCGCCTGCATCGGGCGGCAGTTCGCCCTGCACGAGGCGACCATGCTGCTCGCCCTCCTGGTCCACCGCTACCGGCTGCACGACCACGCCGACTACCGCCTCACCGTCAAGGAGGCGCTCACCCTCAAGCCCGACGGCTTCACCCTCACCCTGACCCCGCGCACCGGCGCCGACCGCGCCCACCCGCCCCTGCCGGGCGCCGCGCCGCTGACCGAGGCCGCCGCGGTCTCCGACGCCGCCCTCCCCGCCCGGGTCCGCCGGGGCACCCGCGCCCTCTTCCTGCACGGCAGCAACTACGGCACCTGCCGCGACTTCGCCGCCCGGCTCGCCGACGAGGCAGCCGCCGTGGGCTGCGAGACCGAGGTCGCCCCGCTGGACGCCTACGCGGGCGGCCTGCCCACCGACCGCACGGTCGTGATCACCGCCGCCTCCTACAACGGCCAACCCACCGACGACGCCCGGCAGTTCGCGACCTGGCTGGACGAGGCCACCGACGCCGGCGGCGTCCACTACGCCGTCCTCGGCGTCGGCGACCGCAACTGGGCCGCCACCTACCAGCACGTCCCGACCCGCATCGACGAGCGCCTCGCCGAACTGGGCGCCACCCGCCTGCTGGACCGTGCCGCCGGCGACGCCTCCGGCGACCTCACCGGTACCGTCCGCGCCTTCACCGCCGACCTGCGCACCGCGCTGCTCACGGCCCACGGCGACCCGGACGCCGTCGCCCCGGCGCCCGAACCGGAGACCGCCTACGAGGTCCGGACCCTGACCTCGGGCCCGCTGGACGCCCTCGCCGAGCGGCATGACCTGGTCCCGATGACCGTCACCGAGGCCTACGGCCTCACCGCCCCCGGCCACCCCCGCCTCAAGCGGTTCGTACGGCTCGCCCTGCCGGCCGGCACCACCTACCGCACCGCCGACCACGTCACCGTGCTCCCGGTCAACGACAAGGCACTCGTCGAGCGGGCCGCCGCGGCCCTCGGCGTCGACCTGGACTCCGTCCTGGACATCAGGGCCACCCGCCCGCGCAGCGACGGCCTCGCCGTGGACCGGCCCTTGACGGTACGTCAACTGCTCGCACACCACGTCGAGTTGCTCCGGCGCCCGAGTGCCGGGCAGCGGTCCGCGCTGGCCACCGCCAACCCCTGCCCGCCCGAGCGCGCCCAGTTGGCCGCCCTCGGCGACGACGACCCGCGCACACTGGTGGAGCTCTTCGAGGCCTACCCGGCCCTGCGCGGCGCCCTCGACTGGCCGGCGCTGCTCGACCTCCTCACGCCCCTGCGCCCGCGCCACTACTCGGTGTCCTCGTCGCCGGCCACCGACCCCGGGCACGTCGACCTGATGGTCTCCCTGCTGGAGGCGCCCGCCCGCTCCGGCAACGGCACCTACCGCGGCGTCGGCTCCGGCCACCTCGCCGGCGTCCAGCCCGGGGACACCGTCCTGGCCCGCGTCCAGCCCTGCCGGGACGCCTTCCGGGTCGACCACTCCCGGCCGGTCGTCATGATCGCCGCCGGTACCGGCCTGGCGCCCTTCCGCGGAGCCGTCGCCGACCGGGTCGCCGCGCTGGCCCGGGGGGAACAACTGCCGCCCGCCCTCTGCTACTTCGGCTGCGACGCCCCGGAGGCCGACTTCCTGCACGCCGAGGAACTGCGCGCCGCGCAGACCGCCGGGGCCGTCCGCCTGCGCCCCGCCTTCAGCGCCGTACCGGAGGGCGAGGTGCGGTTCGTGCAGCACCGCGTCGCCGCCGAGGCCGACGAGGTGGCTGAGCTGCTGGACGCGGGCGCCCGGGTGTACGTCTGCGGCGACGGTTCGCGGATGGCCCCCGGGGTGCGGGAGGCGTTCCGTACGCTGTACCGGGAACGCACGCCGGGTGCCGACGAGGCCGCCGCCGAGCGCTGGCTCGACGGGCTGGTGCGGGACGGCCGCTACGTCGAGGACGTGTACGCGGCCGGCTGACGACCGGTACGCGGGCGACCGACGCGGCAGGACGCGGCAGGACGCGGCAGGACGAAGAGGAGAGTGGACGAGCGATGGACTCCTGGGAACGTGCCCGGCTCGTACTGGACGGCGCACATCTGTCCGCGGACCGCCTCGCCCACCTCCGCCCGCTGACCGGCGGCACCTACAACACGGTGGAGGAACTCCTCCTCACCGACGGCAGCCGCTACGTCCTGAAGGTCGCCCCCGACCCCTCCGTCCCCGGGATGAGGCACGAGAAGCGGCTCCTGGTCGCCGAAGCGGAGTTCTACCGCGCGGCCGCCGAGGCCGGCGTCCCGGCACCGCGCACCCTCGCCCTCGGCGAGGAGCCCGCCGTGGCGCATCTGCTGATGACGGCCTGCCCCGGCGAACCCTGGGACGGGTCCGTCACGGACGCCGAACGGGCCCCGCTGCGCACCGAGTTGGGCCGCCAGACGGCCCGGCTGCACCGGATCACCGGGCCCGGCTTCGGCTACCCCTCCGGCGCCCTCGGACCGCTCGCCCCCGACTGGCGGACCGCCTTCGGCATCATGGTCGAGGCGGTCCTGGACGACGTCCGCGACTACCGGGCCCGGCTGCCGCGTCCCGTCGAGACGGTGGCCCGCACGCTCAGGGCCGGTTTCCCCGCTCTCGACGAGGTCATCACACCCCGTCTGGTCCACTTCGACCTGTGGGACGGGAACATCCTCCTGGACCGCCCGGCAGGCGAGGAGCCCCGCATCGGCGGGCTCATCGACGGCGAGCGGATGTTCTGGGGCGATCCCCTCGCCGACTTCGTCTCCCTGGCGCTGCTGGCGGACATCGAGCAGGACACGGCGTTCCTCGCGGGCTACCGGGACGCCGGCGGCCGGACGGACTTCGACGCCTCGGCCCGTCTGCGCCTCGCCCTCTACCGGGCCTACCTCTACCTGATCATGCTCACCGAAGGAGTCCCGCGGGCCTTCGAGGCCGATCGTTGGCGATGGCTGGAGGAGGCGGTCGCCCCCGAACTCGTGGCCGCGCTGGACGAGATCGAGGATCTCGCCCCGCGGCTCGGGCCCGTCGGCCCTTGAATCCACCTCGGGCCCGGCGGCCCTTGAATCACTCCCTCCTTTCCTCATAGTGTGAATTAAGGGTTCGGGGAAGGGGTTCGGATGGCGGGGCGGAACGGGCGCACGGTACGCGACCTCAGACGGGCCAACCGCACGGCCGTGCTGCAACGGCTCTACTTCGACGGCCCCCTCAGCCGCTTCGAGCTCGGCCCGGTCACCGGGCTCAGCTCCGGCTCGATCAGCAACGTCGTCGCCGACCTGGTCGCCGACGGACTGCTGGAGGAGGCCGGCAGCGTCGAGTCCGACGGCGGGCGCCCGCGCACCCTGCTGCGCGTCGCCCCCGGCAGCGGACACATGATCGGCGTCGACGTCGGCGAGACCCGGGTGCGCATCGAGCTGTTCGACCTCACCCTCACCGAACTCGCCCGCACGGAACGCCCGTTGACCGACCGGGAATACGAGGTCGAGGTCATCGTCGGGCACATCCGCGACGGCATCGCCGAGGTGCTGGCGGAGGTCGGCCTCGCCCCCGAGCGGCTCCTCGGCGTCGGCATCGGCGTCCCCGGCATCGTCGAGTACACCCCGGAGCGCGGAGCCGTCGTGCACGGGCAGACCATCGGCTGGGACGCGGTCCCGCTGGAGGAACTGCTGCGGGCCGGGTCACCCCTCCCGGACGACGTCCGGTACTTCATCGACAACGGCGCCCAGACCCTCGGCCAGGCCGAGATGTGGTTCGGCGGCGGACGCGGCGCCCGCAACGCCGTCGTGGTCCTCTTCGGCTCCGGCGTCGGCGCCTGCCTGGTCACACCCGAGGTGGACCATGGCCGGGCGGTGGAGTGGGGGCACCTGACGGTACGGGTGCGGGGGCGCCGGTGCCGCTGCGGCGCCCTCGGCTGTCTGGAGGCGTACGCCGGTGCCGAGTCCCTGCTGCGACGCTGGCACGAGGAGGGCGGACGGCCCCCGCAGGGCGTCGACGAGGAGACCGCGCTGACCGCGATGATGGCGGCGGCCTACCCGGGCGAGTCAGGCACGGCCGACCCCGTCGCGCTGGCGGTCCTGGAGGAGACGGCCGAGTACCTGGGGGCCGGCCTGTCCGACCTGATCAACCTCTTCCAGCCCGAGCGCATCCTCATCGGCGGCTGGGCCGGGCTCCAGCTCGGCGCGCGGTTCCTGCCCGCCGTACGGCGCCACGCCATGTCGTACGCCCTGCGCCACCCGGCGCAGAAGGTGAGCGTCGACCTCGGCCGGCTCGGGCCCGACGCGGTGACCGTCGGCGCCGCCATCCTGCCGCTCGCCGACTTCTTCGGACGCGGCGGCCGACGCCTGGAGCCCGCGCCCGAGGGGCCCGCGCCCGCCTGGCGCACCGCACTGGAGGAGCGGGCACCGCACTGACGTTTCGCCGGACCCCGCGGAGGTACTCGCCGCACTTGGCTCACAGGTGAGCCTCGTACCAGGTGAAAGGAGCACGTCGTGGCCGCCCACCGCAGCGAAGGACCCGGCGAGAACGGTGCGCCCATCCCGCGCGATCTGCCGGACCAGCAGGCGCACGACGGCGAGGACCCCTGGGAGGTCGGTGACGGCCGGGCACAGGGCGACACCGTCGACAGCACCGAGGCCGCGGACACCACCGCCGCCGAACGCGCCGGGGACTCCGAGCCCGAGGGGACCGAGGACGCCGACGCGGACGTGCCCGACACGGACGAGTCCGGGACGGGCAGGCGGGGCGCACCGCGCTCGGGTGCGGTGCACGAGGAGCACCCGGTGCCGGACGAGCCGTCGGCGTGAGCGCCGACGGCCCTCCGCCGGCCGTCAGCCCACCTTGCGGCCCCTCATCGGCTCCGTCCGGGCCCCCGCACCCTGCTGCATGCCCTGGAGGAACTCCTCCAGCACCTCGGTCGCCGTGTGCTCCGGGCGCCAGCGCAGTTCCGCGCGGGCGCGGGTGCAGTCCATCAGGGGAAGCCTGAGGACCGCGTCGAAGAGGTGCGGGGAGGCGGGCAGCAGGTGCAGGCCCCAGGCGGCGGCGATCGCCGAACGGGCCGCCGCCCGCGGCAGACGCACCGGGCGGGCGCCGAGCATCTCACCCAGCAGCTCCGCGTCGACCGGCGGCTCGCCCGCCAGGTTGAAGGCACCGCGCACGTCCGAGTGCACCGCGAGCCGGTAGGCGTCGGCCGCGTCGTCGGTGTGCAGCGCCTGCACCCGCAGCCCCGGGATGTCGGGCAGGAACGGCAGCAGCTCCGGCCGCGCCAGCGGGCCCGGCAGGAAGCGGCCGCCGAAGATCCGGCGCTGCTCGCTCGCCGACTCCCGCTTGAAGAGGAAGGCCGGCCGCATCCGCACCACCCGCACGCCGGGACGGTCACGCTCGAACGTGTCCAGCGCACGCTCCAGATAGGCCTTCTCCCGGCAGTACGCCGCGTCCGGCCAGCCGTGCGTCGGCCACGACTCGTCCACCGCGTGCCCCTTGGGGCCGGGGGAGTACGCGCCGACGGACGACGCGTGCACCAGCGTCGGCACACCGGCGGCGGCCACCGCGTCGAACACCCGCATGGAACCGAGGACGTTCGTGCGCCAGGTGGTCGCCGGATCGTGCGTGGGCTGGAACGCCCAGGCCAGATGGACCACCGCGGCGGCCCCCTCGAACTCCTTGACGAGATCGGCCTGCTCGGACGCCAGATCGACGGCGGACCACTCGGTCTTCCGCGGCGACCAGTCGGGGATCCGGCGTGCCAGGCCGCGCACGGACTCGACCTCCGGGTCCTCGGAGAGAAGGCGCACCAGGCTGGTGCCCACGTTGCCGGTGGCGCCCGTGACGACGATCCTGCTGCCCGCTGAAGTGCTCACCGTCGGCTCCTTACGGCCGCTGGACCTGCGGAGGTGCCCGAGTACCCGGGTGCGGGAGGATCACTCCATGAGTGAGATCATCCTGATGTCCGACGCCCGCGTGGCCGCCGTCGCCGTCGAGGAGTGCGGCGAGCCGCTCGTGGACGTGAGCGGGTCCCTGCTCGTCGACGACCGCAAGTACAAGGACTCCCTCGGAGCGGAGACCCATCTCCGGCGGGGCGTCCTGGAACGGCTGCTGCGGGCGCAGTCCCTGCTCCCCGACGGGCTGCGGCTCCTGTTCGTCGAGGGGTACCGGCCGCCGGCCCTCCAGCGGCGGTACTTCGAGCGGTACGCCGACGAGTTGCGGGCCGCACATCCGCAGTGGGCCGCGGACCGTATCCGAACCGCGGCCAGCCGGTACGTGTCGCCGCCCGAGATAGCGCCGCACACGGCGGGGGCGGCCGTCGACCTGACGCTCGCCGACGCGGACGGGCGTGAACTCGATCTCGGTACGGCGATGAACGCCAGCCCCGAGGAGAGCGGCGGGGCCTGTTACACCGACGCGGCCGGGATCTCCGAGGAGGCCAGGGAGAACCGGGCGGTGCTGGGGCGGGCGCTGGGCGCGGCCGGGCTCGTCAACTACCCCACGGAGTGGTGGCATTGGTCGTACGGGGACCGGTACTGGGCGTTGGCCACCGGGGCCGCTGTCGCTCCGTACGGGCCGAAGGAGCTGGAGGCCCAGGAGGCCGGAGCCTAGCGATCAGGCCTTGTTCCAGCCGGGGATGGTCGGGAGGACCTGTTCGGCCACGCGGAGCAGGGCCTCGTCGTCGGGAGGCATGCCGTCCTCGCGGAAGACGGTGAGCTCGAAGGAGCCGCCGCGGTCCCGGGCGGTCTGGGCTATGACGAGGCTGCGGGCGGGGACGCCGGGGCCGCTCTCGGAATCGCCGCCGCCGAGGTTGAAGCGCAGGGCGATGGTCTGCGTCGTGTACAGGACCGCGGGGCGGCCCAGGACGGTTCGGGGCTCGGCGGTCCGACCCAGGTACTCACCCTCCTCGGCGACGGCGAGGCCGTCGTAGGTCGCCGAGAGCTTCACGGTGTAGGTCTCGAACGTGACCTCCCCCGAGGGGGTGGCGGTCTTGGTGCCGTCGCCGGAGGTGAAGTAGCTGTCGCTGCCGCCCGCGGTCTTCGCCTTCTCCGTCGGCGTCCCCAGCAGGGTCGCGAGGTCGGGCCGGTTCAGGGCCGTGCAGAGCTGGTCCCCGGAGACGTTGCCCGAGGGCCGGGACTCGGCGGTGCTCGCCGGTGAACAGGTGGCCGGCTCGTCGGCCGCCTGCGTCTCCCGGGGGTCGAGCCCCCACAGGGCCGCCCCGATGCCCCCGATCAGCACCACCGCCGTGATGGCCTGGGCCGCCGCGTTCGGTCTCTTCTCGGACACGGCGAAGTCGTCGCCCATCGTTCCCCACCCCCGGTGATCGCGCCCCCTGCGCCGGGGCAGCGTAACCGGTGATCGTTCGGTGGGGAAACGGATTCCCGTGGGGCGTCAGGCCGCGAACGCGTTCACGCCCGTCAGCTCGGCCGACACCTCCCACAGACGGGCCGCCTGCCCGGGGTCGACCGCCCAGGCCCTGACGCCGCTGCGCTCGTCGTCGGGCGCGGCGGGCTCGGCGATGTCGCAGTCCTCCAGGTAGACACCGCCCATACCGGCCAGCTGGGGCGAGGTGGCGGCCCACACCTGGGTGGCGGCGCCCTGCTCCGGGGACTTGAAGAGCTCGGGGGTGAGCAGCGTGCCGTGCTCGTCGATCCAGCCGCGCTCGATCATCTCCGCCTGGGACAGATGCCGCTGGAGCGGGGTCATGATGCCGCCGGGGTGCAGGGAGAACGCGCGCACGCCGGCGTCCCGGGCGAGCCGGTCGAGGTGGACGGCGAACAGGACGTTCGCGGTCTTGGCCTGGCCGTAGGCCTGCCACTTGTCGTAGCCCCGCGCCCAGTGGAGGTCGTCCCAGCGGATGCCGGAGAAGTGGTGGCCGCGCGAGGAGACGGAGACGACCCGGGCGCCGCCGGGTGCGATGGCCGGCCACAGCCGGTTGACCAGGGCGAAGTGGCCGAGGTGGTTGGTGGCGAACTGGGCCTCCCAGCCGGGGCCCACGCGGGTTTCCGGGCAGGCCATGATCCCCGCGTTGTCGATCATGAGGTCGATCGTGCGGTCCGAGGCGAGGAAGCGCTCGGCGAAGGCGCGCACGCTCTCCAGGTCGCCGAGGTCGAGCTCGTCGACCTCGACGCCGTCGATGCCCTCCAGGGCCTCCCGCGCGGTGTCGGGGCGGCGGGCCGGGACGACGACGCGGGCGCCCGCCTTCGTCAGCGACCGTGTGGTCTCCAGGCCGAGCCCCGAGTAGCCGCCGGTGACGACGGCGAGCCGTCCGGTCAGGTCGATGCCGGCGAGGACCTCGTCGGCGGTGCTCGTCGCGCCGAATCCGGATCCGATCTTGTGCTGTGCAGTGCTCATGCGCGGAACGCTACGAATTCGAGTGCTCTCGAAGTCAAGCGCGGCCGGGACGGCGGTGCCGTCCGGACAGAGGGAAGCCCCGACCGGACGGGGGAATCACGGTCGGGGCGGTCGAGGTGTGGGTGCGGATGGCGGTCGCCTCTCGGCGAAGGGCTCCACAGGGCTTCAGCCGAACGATCGTCCCTGTGGGCAAAAGGTGAGGCCCGGGGACACTGTCCCATCCACACCCACGGCTGGTTCAACAGGCAACTACCCATGGGTGTTCCCCGGTCCGTCCCGTTCTGGGGTGATCCGTGTCACCGCTTCCGGGTGCCCGGCACGGTCTCGGTCCACAGGTTCTCGGCCTGCAACAACAACGTGCCCAGGACCGTCGCCCGAGCGGTGGCGTGCTCGGCGTGTTCCCGCAGCCCTTCCTGCAAGCGCTCGTGCTGTTCCCACATGGCGTCCTCGACCCGGTCGGCCGACCGGTCGTCCAGGCCCGCCTCGTCGCTGGCGCCGAGCAGACGGCGGCTCTCCGCATGGCAGGCGTCGCCGATGAGTTCCAGCAGACGGGCGTAGGAGCGCAGGGCCGGGCCGTCGGGCGGGGTGGGGATACGGTCCTCGTCGGCGGCCACGGCGAGCGTTCTGGTCAGTGCGGCGATGTGCCCGGTGACCCGGCCCCAGCGCTCGTCCTCGCTCTCGGGCGGCAGGGGCTTCGGCGCCCTGCGGACGGCGAGCAGCGGGCCGGACGCCAGCCGCAGGCTCTCCCTGCTCCAGCCGCGGGCCGAACGCAGGGCCTCCAGACGCCGTTCCAGCCGCGCCGAGCCGTGCGTCCAGCCGGCCGCGACCTGGGCGTCCCACTCGGTGGCCCGCAGATCACCGGCGACGATGTGCAGCAGGTCGCCCGCCTCCCCGGCCAGCGCCGCGAGGTTCTCCCGTACGTCCCGCAGGTGCACCGGCGGCAGGATCAGCGCGTTGACGGCGACGCCGATGACCGCGCCCAGCGCCGCCTGTCCGACCCGGTGGCCGACCGCCGACGCCGACACACTGCCCGAGGCGAGGGTGAACAGCGCGGTCGTCGCCCCGTAGATGCCCTGGTCGCCGAAGCGGGGCCAGTTCGCGAGCAGCATCAGCACCGGCACGGACAGCGCCAGCGCGCCCAGCGTGTCGTCGGTGAGCACCTGGGCGGCCGACGCGAGCAGGGTTCCGGCACACAGGGCCGTCCACTGCTGCGCGGCCTGCCGCAGCGAGCTGAACACGGTGGCCTGCACCAGCACCAGTGCCACCCAGGGCGCCATCAGGGCCATCGGGTCGCCCAGCCACACGCTCGCCACGGACCAGGCGAGCAGTGCCGCCGCGGCGGCCTTCATCGACTGCACGACCAGATCCCGCTCCCGCCCCGGCCCTCGCCAAGCAGCCCGGGCGGCCCGTCCCACGGATCCCGCCTCCCGGCGCAGCGCGTCGACGGCACGGGAGATCGGAGGGGCGCCACGGGGGCGTACCGCATCAGTCACACGCGTCATGCACAGCGGGTATCCGCCCCAACCGGCTCGTCACCTGTGTGATCCCGGGTGGGCGGCGGTTGGCTCCGCGGCGTCACGTCAGGGTGCCAAGGGGCTTTCCTCCAGGCCCGCCAGCAGGTCCGCGGGGTCGGCGTAGATGGCCGTCGCTCCCGCTTCCTCCAGGTCGGTGCGGGGGATGCCGCCGCACAGGACGCCCACGCAGCGGACGCCGGCGCGGCTGCCCGCGCGCATGTCCCAGACGGTGTCGCCGACGAAGACGGCGTGTTCGGCGCCGACACCGGCGAGTTCGAGGGCGTGTTCGACGGGTTCGGGAGCGGGCTTGCCCTCGTCGACGTCGTCGGCGCTCGCGGTGTCGGCGATCGCGTCGTCGGCGTCGATGGCGCGGCGCAGCGCGGAGAGTTCGGCGCCGCCCGCCGAGGTGGCGAGGACGACGGTCCAGCCGTCGCGGTGCAGGCGCCGCAGGAGCCGGCCGGCGTCGGACAGGGCGGGCAGCCGGTCGAAGTACTGCCCGTACAGGGCCTTGTGGGCGGCGCTCAGCTCCTCGTCCCGGCTCCGGTCCCGGTCGTCGCCGAGGAGGTGGGCGATCAGATCGGTGGAGCCGAGCCCGACGGCCCGGTGGACGGCGTGCATGGGCACCGTGTGCCCGGCCTGCCGGAAGGCCTCCCACCAGGTGGCCACGTGGAGGTGGTTGGTGTCGACGAGGGTCCCGTCGACGTCGAACACCGCGGCCCGTCCCATGCGCCGGTTCCCTTCGCTCCGTACCACTACTCGGATTTCTTCGTACCACTCGGATCGCTCCGTGCCGCCCGGGTACCACGTCAGCCGCTCGCCACTCGGTCCGGAGTGCGCCCCTCGCGGGTCCAGGCCAGCAGGTCGTCGAGGGGCCACGTGGTGACCACGCGCTCCGGCGGCACCCCGCACTCCTCGGCCCGCTCGCAGCCGTGGATCTGCCAGTCCAGCTGGCCGGGCGCGTGCGCGTCGGTGTCGATCGAGAACAGCACGCCCGCCTCGACGGCCCGGCGCAGCAGTCGCCGCGGCGGATCGAGCCGCTCGGGCCGGCTGTTGATCTCCACGGCCGTGCCGGACTCGGCGCACGCGGCGAACACCGCCTCCGCGTCGAACTCCGACTCCGGCCGCCCCCGCCCCGTCACCAGCCGCCCGGTGCAGTGCCCGAGCACGTCGGCGTGCGGATCGCGGACGGCGGCCACCATGCGCCGGGTCATCGAGCGGGCGTCCATCCGCAGCTTGGAGTGCACGGACACCACCACGACGTCCAGCCGGTCCAGCAGCTCCGGCTCCTGGTCCAGGGAACCGTCGTCGAGGATGTCGCACTCGATGCCGGTCAGCAGCCGGAACGGTGCCCAGGTCTCGTTGAGCTCCGCCACCACGTCCAGCTGTCGCCGCAGCCGTTCCGGCGACAGTCCGCGGGCCACGGTCAGCCGGGGCGAGTGGTCGGTCAGCACCGCCCACTCGTGGCCGAGCTCCGCCGCGGCCCGGCCCATCGCCTCGATGGGGCTGCCGCCGTCCGACCAGTCGGAGTGCAGATGGCAGTCCCCGCGCAGCAGCGCCCGCAGCCCGGCCCCGCCCCCGGTGAGCGGTGCGTCGGCCTCACCCTCAAGCTTCTCCAGATAGCCCGGCACCCGGCCCTCCAGGGCCTCGCGCACCGCCTGCGCCGTCCTGGGGCCGACCCCTTTGAGGTCCTCCAGCGTCCCGGCCCGCGCCCGCTCGCCGATCTCGCCCTCGGGCAGCTCCGACAGCACGCGGGCCGCCGTACGGAAGGCGCGCACGCGGTACGTCGGCGCGCGGGACCGCTCCAGCAGGAAGGCGATCCGGTCCAGAGCCTCGACGGGGTCCATCGCCACCTCCACCTCCAGAGTTCCCCAGCTCCCCGGGGGCCGCACGGCGTGCGCGCGGTTTGTCCGGTACGCGACCGGGTACTGCGATGCCTCATCACCTCGACCGCGTCCACGAGGAGGCCTGCCATGTCCGCACCCGCCGTACCGCGCAGCAAGGTGGCCGTGATCACCGGCGCCGACTCCGGCATCGGGAAGGCCACCGCCGTTCGGCTGGCCCGGGCCGGGATGGACGTCGGCATCACCTGGCACAGTGACCTCCAGGGCGCCGAGGAGACCGCCGAGGAGGTGCGCGCCCACGGGCAGCGGGCCGCCGTGGCGCAGATGGACCTCACCCGGCTGCCCACCGCCGCCGGCACCGTCGACGAGCTGTGCGACCGGCTGGGCCGCCTCGACGTCCTGGTCAACAACGCCGGTACGGGCACCATGACGCCCTTCCTCGACCTGGAACTCGACGACGTCCGTGAGGTCCTGGAGGTCGACCTCGTCGGCCCCTTCCTGTGCGGGCAGCGCGCCGCCCGGCACATGATCCGGCAGGGGCACGGGGGCCGGATCGTCAACGTGACCTCCGTTCACGAACACCAGCCCCGGGTCGGCGCCGCCCCCTACTGCGCGGCCAAGGGCGGCCTGGGTCTGCTCACCCAGGTCATGGCCCTGGAGCTCGCCGAGCACGGCATCACCGTCAACGCGGTGGCACCCGGCGAGATCGCCACGCCCATGACCGGCCAGGAGGACACCGACCCGCACACCGAGGACCGCCCCGGCGTCCCGCTCGGCCGTCCCGGCGACGCCCGCGAGGTCGCCGCCGTGATCGCCTTCCTCGCCGGCCCCGACGCCTCCTACGTCACCGGCGCCTCCTGGAGCGTCGACGGCGGCATGCTCCGAATGGGCCCGCAGGCCGGCTCCCACCTGGGCGACGACGAGTGGCGACGGCCTTGAACCGACGGCCTTGAAACCGACGGCGCCCCCGGCGCGAACGGCGGCCCGGCCCCGTACGGCGACCGCCCCGGAACAGCTCGCCCGGATCCGCGCGTGCCCTGCCCGAGCTGCGCGGGCTGTGCGGGACCGACACCACCGCCAAGGACTTCCGCACGCCACTCAGGGGGCGATGGAGGCGGCCCTGCTCGATCTGCCGGGCGGGTGACGCACGCCTCTCCCTTCCGGGGATCGCGTTCTACGCTCTATCCATGACCGAAATCGCGAGCCCGTACATCGCCCACCCGCGGATCCAGGTGCTCGGGGTGCAGCCGGGCACGCCGCCCTTCCGGATCGTCGAGATCGACGGTGAGGTCGTCGGAGAGGCGAAGGCCGTCACCGACGTCCTGGAGGCCGCCGCGGCCTTCGGGATCACCGTCCACGACCTGGACGACCCGGAGGTGGTCCGCTGGGTGGGCGGCGACAAGTTCACCTGGCACCGGCACTGAGGGATGGCGCGCGCCCGGGAGCGAGGATGAGCCGGTGACCCCGCCTCCGTTCGACGTGGACGCGTTCCTGCAACAGCCGCTCACCGCCCGCCTGGCCACCAACGGCCCGACGGTGCGCCCGGTCTGGTTCCTCTGGGAGGACGGGGCGTTCTGGATCCTGACGGGCCCCTGGGCCCGGGTGCACACGCGCGTGCGGGACGATCCGGCCGTCGCCCTGCCTGGGCCCGGACGAGAGCCGCTGGGACCGGCGCTTCACGCATTACCTGTACGACGATCCCGGCGAGCGAGGCACCGCCTGGCTGCGGCTGACGCCCGCCTCGCTCACCGCGACCGACCTCAGCTATGCACCGCCCGGCTGAGCCGCCGCCCCAGCAGCAGATAGCCGATCAGGGCGCCGGTCGTGTTGAGGATGACGTCGTCCACGTCGAAGGCACGGCCGTTGACCAGCGCGCCCTGAGCGAACTCCACCGTCAGCATGACGACCGCGGTCAGCAGCAGCACCCGCAGGATTCCCCGGGTCCGCGGCGCGAGCACCGGGACGAGGATGCCGAACGGGATGCCCAGGACCAGGTTCCCGCCGATCTGCTTGACCGCGTCCCGCAGCTCGGGCTGGTCCAGGTAGGCCCGCAGCGAACTGCCCGGGCGCATGTTGGTGTGGGTCAGCGGAGCCGACGCGGGGGAGGGCTCCAGCGTCAGCCGGGCCAGCACGACCGCGAACGCCACCATGAAGGCGAAGGCGAACAGCATCGCCAGCAGCCGCAGGAGGAACGGCAGGGGACGCCGCCCGCCCCGGGCCGACCGCCCACCCCGCTCGGCCCTGCCCGATGTGGGTTTCGCCTCCGCCCCGCTCTTCCCGGGCTTCGGCCGCGTCTTGCCGTCGGCCTTGCCGGACTTGGGTCGCGCCTCGACGGCCTTGCCCGACCGGGGGCGCGCCCTGCTCCGGTCGGGAGTCTCGGACTTGGTGCTGCGCAGGCGAAACGCGGAACGCGAAAAGGCTGCACGGGCCATTCGGTCCTCCAGTCTTCAACTTCCCTGCGTCATAAGCCGGTTACCCGAGAACCGGCCGAGAATGCCGTGACGCGGGGTGACATTGCCCCGCCTCCGCCCGCGTTTCCCTTCGTGCCGTGGGGGCACGCCGGCTGTAGCTCGTGGCCGTGGCGGGGACCGCCATCCCTACGGCGACCGGCTCCGGCGAGTGGCCCGAGACTCGCCACCGGCTGAGCCGGATCACCGACTCCATGACGGCGGTCCCCGCGCTGCTGCTCGGCGCGGTGCCGGCCGTCGGGTCGGCACCCGCCCCAAGAGCTCCTCGCACCCACCCGCGCACCGCCGCTCAGGCGCCTCCAGTCCGGCCACGTCGGGCACTACGTGGCCTGGCTGCTGGTGGGCGCCGCCGTGCCCGGCGCCCTGGCCCTGCCGGGTGTCCTGGGCTCCCGATCAGGAGCCGTACCTGACGTTCACCTCCTTGAAGCCGAGGGATTGCAGCAGCCCTTCGAGCATGTTGGTGGTGTTGACCTCGGCGCGTTTGGTCAGTTCGCTCTCCTTCGCCGCCGCGCCGATGTGCCTCACCGCCAGTTTCTGGACGGCCTGTTCGCCGTTGGGGTTGTCGTTGAACAGGTCGGTCAGGCGGTCGAGGAGACCGCGCTGCTTGGACACCGCGTAGGAGCGGTCGACGTCCAGGGCGGCCTTGCCGAGCTGTGCGTGCGGCAGCAGCAGGGTGGCCGACGTACGGTCGCCGTTGACCGTCACGTCGTTCTTGCCGACCTTGCCGAGGTCGACGTAGGCGTCGACGGAACCCGCCCCGATGTACAGGGTGCGGGAGCCGCGGATCGCGTCGGGCAGGTACTTGGTGTCCTTCTCCAGGTCCACGACGACCTGGAAATTGCCGGAGGCCGCGTCGTAACGGCTGATGTCCTGGATGGACTGGAGCAGTGCGGGGCCGGAACGGTCATGGGTCTCGGTGCCGAACAGGTCCTTCAGACCCGGCAGCACACTCAGCCGGATCCCGGCGAAGAACACGACGAGCACCAGTACCACGGCACTCACCGCCTTCGCCCAGCCGGGCATACGCCTGGACACGCGCCTGATGGGAGTCGTCATGCGACGGCCCTCCTTCCTACCCGTTCGAATGCCCCCTCAAGAGGCTTGCCAGACCGCCTCGTTGGCCGATTGGGCCGCTGACGGGAGCAGGCGGGGCGCACTAGCGTGGAGAACCCGCACTTCCGGCGCGTCTGGAGACCCGGATGAGCACAGACAGCACCTCACGTCCCCTGTGCCCCATGCACCACATCGCCTTCCCCGAGTCAGGCCCGCCCCGGCCCGGCACCCTCGCCACCGGCACCCCGGTCTGGCTGGTGACCCGGTACGCCGAGGTGCGCCAGGTCCTCATGGACCCCCGGTTCGACCGGCGCTCCCTGAAGGCCGAGGACGCCCCGCCGCTGCTTGTCGTACCGAACCTGCTGGACACCCCGGACGGCCTGCTCAACCAGGACGGGCCCGCCCACCAGCGGCTGCGCGGCACCGTCCAGCGGGCGTTCACCCCGCGCGCGATCGCCCGCTGGCGGCCCTGGGTGGCCTCGGTGGTGGAGTCCCTGCTCGACGACTTCGCGCGGCGGCCCCGGCCGGCCGACATCATCGAGGGGTTCACCCGGCCCCTGCCGGTCGCGGTGATCTCCCGGCTGATGGGGCTCGACCACGCGGACTGGGACCGCATCCGCGACTGGGCCGACCACGCCCTGTCCGGCGGGGCGCACACCGCGGACGAGGTCGGCACGGCGATGCTGGAGTTCGGGGTGTTCTGCGCCGATCTCGTCGCCGAGCGGCGCAAGGATCCCGGCGACGACCTGGTCAGCGGGCTGGTGGCGGCCGGCGACGGTCTCGGCATCGACGAACGGCAGCTGGTCATCCTGGTCCTGGGCCTGGTGGTGGCCGGGCACGAGACCACCATGACCGCCCTCGGCAACATCGTCGTCCACCTCCTCACCGACGGGCGGGAGGCCTGGCCGCGGCTGGCCGAGTACGAGGACAACGCGGCCACCGCGGTCGAGAACCTGCTGCGGACGGTGCCGCTCAGCGAGGGCCGGGTACTGCCCGGTCTGATCCGCCGGGCCGTCGAGGACGTCGAACTCGGCGGTGTGACCATCCCGGCGGGCGCTGTGGTCGCCGTCCAGATCAACTCCGCCAACCGGGACCCGGAGGTCTTCCCGCCCGGCCCGCCCGACCTGTTCACACCTCTGAGCTCGCCCACCGTGGTCTTCGGCGCGGGCCCCCACCACTGCCTGGGCGCCTGGCTCGCCCGCCTGGAACTCGGCCTCGCCCTGCACCGGTTGGCGGCCCGCTTCCCGGGCCTGAAGGCCGAGTTCACCCCGGAGACCATCGAGTGGCGGGAGGGTCAGATGACCCGCAGCCCGCGTCGGCTGCCGGTCTCCTGGTGACCAGCCCCGGTCGTCCAGTGCGTCTAGTGGGGCTTGAGTTCACGGTCGCCGGACGGCCGTGACCACCACACCCCCTCGCCGTGTGTGAGCCCGGGCAGCCGCAGCTCGACCTCGCGCACCCGCCGGGCCGCCAGCTCGCCGGTGATCAGCCAGGCCGTGGACCCGCCCGACGTCCCCGTGAACTCGGCGCCGACCGAGGCGAGGTGGGCGGTCACCGGGGCGAGGGCGTCGAGCGGCACCTCCGTCTCGAAGGCGTGGTACGGCTCGTACAGCCGGGTCCCTGCCCGCTCCAGCGCCCGGCGCAGCACGATGGGTGTGAGCCCGCGGAAGTCGGCGGCCGTGCTGATCGGTGCGCAGAAGCCCGACCGGACGAGCGTGACCCGGTAGTCCGTGACGGGCGTGCCGTTCGGCCCGGCGGCCATCGTGGTGTGGACCGTCTCCTCGACCGCTTGGTGGAAGGCACGGGGGAGCGCGCCGAGTTCCGTCTCGTACGCGAACACCCCGCCCGAGCCGCGCGGTCCCGGCTCGACCCGCAGACCGATCGTCGCCCAGTACCGGGTGCGATCGTGCCACGGCATCTCCTCCCACGCCTCGCCCACCCCGGCGGGCCGTTCCAGGAAGCGGACGCGGCCCGGCTCGAACTCGGCCTCGATGCCGAAGTCCTGGGTGAGCGTCGCCGCGAGCACCTCCATCTGGACCTCGCCGTACAGCAGCAGCGCGGTGGCGCCGGAGGCCGCCGGACGGGCGTGGAGCAGCGGGTCCTGGTCGGCGAGCGTGAGCAGGGCCGCGCGCAGGGCCGCCGCCTGCCCGGGGCGCCGGGCCCGGGCCAGGGTCTGGAGCGTGGGTGGCGCGAACTGCGGGGCACGGTCGGTGAGTTCGCCGAGCCGGTCACCGACGCGGATTCCGGGCAGGCCGGTGACGACGGCGATGTTCCCGGCGGTCAGCGGCTCCGGGCGGCCGACGACGTCGAGGCGCGTGACGCGGCCGCCGACCTCGGTGGTCCGGCCGTCCGCCTCGCGCCGGCGGAACGTCAGAGGCTGACGCCGGGTCACCTCACCGTCGTAGAGCCGCAGATACGCCGTGCGTTCGCCGCCCGGGCCCGGCAGTACGGCGAAGACCGTGCCGCGTGGTTCGGTGGCCGGGGTGGCGGGTGCCGCGGGGATCAGGCGGGTGATGCCGTCGACCAGTTCCGGGACGCCCTGGCCGCCGAGGGCCGAGCCGAGGAAGACCGGGTGGAAGGAGCCGTCGGCGGTGCGGGCAGCCAGGGACCTCAGCAGCTCGTCCGGGGTCGGCTCGGGGCCGTCGACCAGGGCCGTCAGGATCTCCGGGTCGACGTCGGCGAGCGCCTCGGCCGTACGGGATCCGAGCGGTAGCGGCAGCACCCGGGCTCCGTGCGTGCCGATGCCCGTGACGCCGGTGACGGCGGTCAGGTGCGGGGTCAGCCGGCGCCGCATGTCGGTGAGCAGAGCGTCCGCCCGGGCGCCCGCCCGGTCGATCTTGTTGACGAAGACGAGCGTGGGCAGCCGCAGCCGGCGCAGCGTCCGCATCAGGACCCGTGTCTGCGCCTGCACGCCCTCCACCGCCGACAGCAGCAGGACGGTGCCGTCGAGGACCTCCAGGGCGCGCTCGACCTCGGCGATGAAGTCGGAGTGTCCGGGGGTGTCGATGAGGTTGATCTGGGTGTCGCCGACGGTGAACGCGGCGACGGCGGAGCGGATGGTGATGCCGCGCTGTCGCTCGATCGTCCCGTCGTCCGTGCGGGTGTCACCGGTGTCGACGCTGCCGAGCCGGTCGATCGCGCCGTGGTCGAACAGCAGCCGCTCGGTGAGGCTGGTCTTACCGGCGTCGACGTGGGCCAGGATGCCGATGTTCAGGGTGTGCATGCGGGGTGGAGTCCTCGAAGACCGTGGGCCGGAAGGGGCACTGGGTGGGTTCGAGGGGTCGGCGCATGCGAGGGGTCCTGACGGGAGGAGGGACGGGCACGGTCATCATGGCGCGCCGCCTCGGGCCGTCCGCAACCGGTTTTCCGGGCCCGTAGCATGAGCCCCGGCAGCCGGAATGATCATGCGAGGAGCAGTGCGTGCGAGACATCGCCGTGTTCAGCGGAAGTGCCCACCCCGAGCTGGCCCAGGAGGTCTGCGCGCATCTGGGGGTGCCGCTCAGCCCCACCCGGGTCAGCCGGTTCGCCAACGACTGTCTGGAGGTGCAGCTCCAGGCGAACTGCCGGGAGCGGGACGTCTTCCTGATCCAGCCGCTGGTCAGGCCGGTCCAGGAGAACCTCGTGGAGCTGTTGCTGATGTGCGACGCGGCACGCGGGGCCTCGGCCGGACGGATCACCGTCGTGATGCCGCACTACTCCTACGCCCGCTCCGACAAGAAGGACGCGCCCCGCATCTCCCTGGGCGGGCGGCTGGTCGCGGACCTGATGGTGGCGGCCGGCGCGAGCCGGATGCTGGCCATGACCCTGCATTCGCCCCAGGTCCACGGCTTCTTCTCGGTGCCGGTCGACCACCTGCACGCCCTGCGGGAACTCGCCGCGCACTTCCGGCAGTACGACCTCACGCGCACCACGGTCGTCTCGCCCGACCTCGGCAACGCCAAGGAGGCCGCCGCGTTCGCCCGCATGATCGGCGCCCAGGTCGCCGCCGGCGCCAAGCAGCGGTTCGCGGACGACCGGGTCACCATCAACTCCGTCATCGGCGAGGTCGCCGGGCGGGATGTGATCGTGCTGGACGACGAGATCGCCAAGGGCTCCACCGTCCTCGAACTCCTCGACCGGCTGCGGGAGCTGGGGCCGCGCTCGATCCGGGTCGCCTGTACGCACGGACTGTTCGCCGACGGGGCCCTGAAGCGGATCGGGGAGCAGCCGGACGTCCTGGAGATCGTGTGCACCAACACCGTGCCCGTCCCCGAGGAGGAGCGCACGGACAAGCTGCGGATCCTGACCGTCGCCCCGGCGCTCGCCGAGGCCGTACGCCGGATCCACAACGGTGAGTCCGTCAGCGCCCTGTTCGACGCGCCGCGAACCGAATAGACAGGAAGGAACACACCACGGCTCGGCATCACCCGGATGCTCAGGAGGGCTCGCAGTGGCGAAGGCGAAGTTCGAGCGGACCAAGCCGCACGTGAACATCGGGACCATCGGTCACATCGACCATGGCAAGACCACGCTGACGGCGGCCATCACGAAGGTGCTGCACGACCGGTTTCCCGACCTGAACCCGTACACGCCGTTCGACCAGATCGACAAGGCGCCCGAGGAGCGGCAGCGGGGGATCACCATCTCGATCGCCCACGTCGAGTACCAGACGGAACGCCGGCACTACGCGCACGTGGACTGCCCCGGGCACGCGGACTACATCAAGAACATGATCACCGGTGCCGCCCAGATGGACGGCGCGATCCTGGTCGTGGCGGCCACCGACGGGCCGATGCCGCAGACCAAGGAGCACGTCCTGCTGGCCCGGCAGGTGGGCGTGCCGTACATCGTCGTCGCCCTCAACAAGACGGACATGGTCGACGACGAGGAGATCCTGGAGCTCGTCGAGCTGGAGGTGCGCGACCTGCTGAGCGAGTACGAGTTCCCGGGGGACGACCTCCCGGTCGTGCAGGTCTCGGCGCTGAAGGCCCTGGAGGGCGACGAGCGGTGGACCGATTCCGTGCTGCGGCTCCTGGACGCCGTGGACGAGTCGGTGCCGGAGCCGGTGCGGGACGTCGACCAGCCGTTCCTGATGCCGATCGAGGACGTCTTCACGATCACCGGCCGCGGCACGGTCGTCACCGGCCGGATCGAGCGTGGCACGCTGCACGTCAACAAGGAGGTCGAGGTCATCGGCATCCACGAGACCAAGACCAGGACGACCGTCACCGGCATCGAGATGTTCCGCAAGTTCCTCGACGAGGGCCGGGCGGGCGAGAACGTCGGACTGCTGCTGCGCGGGGTGAAGCGGGACGAGGTCGAACGCGGCCAGGTCGTGATCCAGCCCGGTTCGGTCACCCCGCACAAGCTGTTCGAGGCGCGGGCGTACATCCTGTCGAAGGACGAGGGCGGCCGGCACACCCCGTTCTTCGACAACTACCGGCCCCAGTTCTACTTCCGCACGACCGACGTGACCGGCGTGGTCACCCTGCCCAAGGGCACCGAGATGGTCATGCCGGGCGACAACACCACCATGAACGTCGAGCTGATCCAGCCCGTCGCCATGGAGGAGGGCCTGAAGTTCGCCATCCGCGAGGGCGGGCGGACGGTCGGCGCGGGCCAGGTCACCCGGATCCTCCAGTAGCGCCGCTCACCCGGCGTCGACGCGGGTCACATCGTGCCGGACGTGGCCTCGGGCCGGCCCAGGGCCGCGTCCAGCGTCGGCATCGGCGGGAGCAGCCGGGCCAGGCCGGTGACCCGCAGGACGCGCAGGGTGAGCGGGTGGGTGCAGACCAGGGACAGCTGTCCGCCCCGGTCGAGCACCCGGCTGCGGGCGCGGTAGAGCAGGCGCAGTCCCGAGCAGTCGAAGAAGTCCACCCGGCTGAGGTCGATCACCAGGCGGGCGTCGGGCCGTCCCGTGACCCGGTCGAGGCAGGGGAGGATCTCCATGGACGCGGCGATGTCGATCTCCCCGCGGAACTCCAGGACGGTGTACCCCCGGTCCTGGTACACGCGCAGATGCCGGGTGAACGGGGCCGGTTCCTGCGGCACTGCGACATCGCCTCCAACCGGCTCCGTTAGCGACAGGGGGTGCAGGTCACCGGGGTCCGGGGTGACGACGTCCTGTGAGCGTAGACGTGTCCCAGTGCCCCGAGTACGTGCAAAACCGTTCCCCGCTCTGCAAGTTACCCTCGATGGAGTGAATTTGAGCATGTTCGATTGACATATGTCTGTGAATTCCGCCTGAGAAAGTGCGGCGGTTTTACGACAGGGCCTGCCAGGCCTTCGTCAGCGCCTGCCGCAACTGCTGGGCCTGGTGCGCCGTGAGGTCGCGCACCATGCGCTCCTCCAGCTCCCGTACCGGCCCCTCGTGCTCGGCGAGCAGCGCACGGCCGGCGTCCGTCAGCAGGATCAGCAGCTCGCGCCGGTTGCGTGGGTTGCGCTCACGGCGGACCAGTCCGCGGTTCTCCAGGGACCGGACGAGATCGGCGATCGACTGGGCCGTGACGAACGAGTCGCGGGCCAGCTGCGCGGCCGACAGTCCGTCGTGCCGCTCCAGGACGGTGAGCGCGGTGTACTGCAACGCGGTGATCCCGGACGGCTTGACCAGTTCGTCCAGGTGGGATCGCACGACGAGCTCCACCTGCTTCACCATGTAGAGGAGGGAAGGAGCCGTCTTGGTTTCCTGGGCGTCGAGCATGGGTTCAGGCTAGAGCATTGACAGGAAACCTGTCCGTAAAGAGACTGCGAACCAACAGGAATCCTGTTGGTTGAAATCTTGGCGACGATGCTGAGGAGCGGTGATGACCACCATCGAGATCGAACCCGGACGGCTGTTCATCGGGGGCCAGTGGCGTGATGCCGCCGACGGAGCGCGCACCGAGGTGGTCGACCCGTCCCGGGGCACGGTCGTCACCACCGTCGCCGAGGCGGGCGCCGCCGACGTGGACGCCGCCGTCCGTGCCGCCCGCGAGGCCTTCGACAGCGGCCGGTGGTCCGGGCTGAGCGGCCGGGAGCGGGGCCGGATCCTGCACCGTGTGGCGGAGCTGATCAGGCAGAACGCGGACGAGATCGCCCGGCTGGAGAGCCTGGACGTCGGCAAGCCGATCTCGCTGTGCCACGCCGTCGACGTGACGAACGCGGCCAACGACTACGAGCACTTCGCCGCCCTCGCCCACTCCCTGGACGGCTCCGTCCGTGACACGCCCATGAACGCGCTCGCATACACCAAGCGTGAGCCGCTCGGTGTGGTCGCCGCGATCACGCCCTTCAACTTCCCGTTGATCCTCGCCGGGTCCAAGATCGGTCCCGCGCTCGCGGCCGGCAACACCGTCGTCCACAAGCCCGCCGACGAGACCCCGCTCAGCGCCCTCTACATGGCCCGGCTGCTGACCGAGGCCGGCGTCCCCGACGGTGTGGTCAACGTGGTCACCGGCACCGGACCGGTGGCCGGCGAGGCGCTGCTGCGGCACCGCGGGGTCGACAAGGTCGCCTTCACCGGCTCCACCGCCATCGGCCGGCATGTGGCGAGCACCGCCGGGGAGGGCCTCAAGCAGGTCACCATGGAACTCGGCGGCAACGCCGCCCACATCGTCTTCGAGGACGCCGACCTGGAGAAGGCGGTCGGCGCGATCATCAAGGCCTTCGTCTTCAACACCGGCCAGTTCTGCATGGGCGGCCCCCGCCTGCTGGTCTCCCGCCCCGTCCACACCACCCTGCTCGGCATCCTCGCCGACGCGGTGCCCGGCGTACCGGTCGGCGATCCGCGCGATCCCGGCACGGTCGTCGGACCGATGGCGGGGGAGAAGCACCTGAAGAAGGTCGAGGAATACGTCGAGCTGGCCCGCAAGGAGGGCGGCCGGATCGTCTGCGGCGGCGAACGGCTCGACCTCGACGGCGGCTACTACTACCGGCCCACCGTGATCGCCGACCTCTCCAACGACTCCCGCGTCGTGCAGGAGGAGATCTTCGGCCCGGTGCTGACCGTGCAGCCCTTCGACACCGAGGACGAGGCGGTCGCCCTCGCCAACTCCACGCCGTACGGCCTGGCCGCCGGCATCCAGACCTCCCACCTCGCCCGCGCGCACCGCATCGCCGACCGGCTCCAGGCGGGCATCGTCTGGATCAACGACTGGGCGATGCTCGACCCGGCGGTGCCCTTCGGCGGCGTCAAGGACTCCGGCTTCGGCCGCGAGTACGGCCCCGAGGCGCTCGCCGCCTACACCAGGGTCAAGTCCGTCGTCGTCTCGCTCGGCTGAGCGCACCCCGAACCAGCTTCAGAACCAAGGGAGTTCGTACGATGTCCATCACCACCCGCGCCGCCGTGGTCGAGTCCGGCGGCGCACCCTTCACCCTCTGCGACGTCGTCCTCGACGAGCCCGGTCCGCACGAGGCGGTCGTCAGGATGGTCGCCGCCGGCCTGTGTCACACCGACCTCGGGGCGGCCGGTGGCGGACTGCCCTTCCCGCTGCCCGGAGTCCTCGGGCACGAGGGCGCGGGCGTCGTCGAGGCCGTCGGATCCGCCGTCACCGGCATCGCCCCGGGCGACCACGTCGTGCTGTCCTTCACCTCCTGCGGCGCGTGCGGCAACTGCGACGGCGGCCACCCGGCGTACTGCGCCAGCTGGCTGCCGCTGAACCTGATCGGCGGCCGCCGGGCCGACGGCACCAGCACCATCGCCCGGGACGGCGAGCCGCTGGGCGGTCACTTCTTCGGCCAGTCCTCCTTCGCCGAACGGGCGCTGGTGGACGACAGAAGCCTGGTCAAGGTCGACGCCGACGTACCGCTGGAGTCGATCGCCCCGCTGGGCTGCGGGGTGCAGACCGGGGTCGGCGCCGTGTGGAACGTGCTGAAGCCGGTCACCGGCTCCACGATCGTGGTCCTGGGTGCCGGAGCCGTAGGCCTGTCCGCGGTCATGGCCGCTGCCCTCACCCCGGCCACCACCGTCGTCGCCGTCGACCGGGTCGGTGAACGCCTCGCGCTGGCCAAGGAGTTGGGCGCCACCCACACCGTCAACGCCGGCGAGAGGGACCTCGGCGAGGCCCTCGCGGAGATCACCGGCGGCCGGGGCGCCGACGGCGTTGTGGAGACCACGGGCAACGTCGGCGTCCTGCGCCAGGGCGTGGACGCGCTCGCCGCCCGCGGCACCGTGGTCGTCGTCGGCGCCCCGCCCTTCGGTACCGAGGTCGCCCTGGACGTCAACGGGCTGCTCGGCGGCAAGCGGGTCGTCGGTCTCACCCTCGGCGACGCCGAGACGCAGACCTTCATCCCCGCCCTCGTCGAGCTCGTCAAGACCGGGCGGCTCCCGCTGCACCGCCTGATCAGCACCTACCCCTTCGCGGACATCGACCAGGCGGTACGGGACATGGCCGCGGGCAAGGCCATCAAGCCCGTCCTGACGTTCTGACTCAGTCGACGGTCAGGACCAGCTTCCCCGTGGTCCGGCCGGTGTCGCCCAGCGCATGCGCCTCGGCGGCATCGGCCAACGGGAAGGCACCCGCGATCGTGGCGCGCAGCTTCCCCTCCTCGACCAGACCCACGATCGCCTCCATCCCGGCACGGTCGGCGTCGACGAGCATCCGCAGTGCCCGTACGCCCAGCCGCTCGGCCTCCTCGTACAGCTCGTCCGAGCCCACCGGCAGGATCGACACCACGAGGCCGCCCGGCCGCAGCACCCGCAGGGACCGCCCGGAGGTCTCACCGCCGAGCGTGTCCAGCACCACGTCGACGTCCTTGACGGCCTCGGTGAAGTCCGTCTCCCGGTAGTCGATCACCTCGTCGGCGCCCAGCTCCCGCAGGAAGTCGTGCTTGCCCGCGCTCGCGGTGCCGATCACGTACGCGCCCCGCGCCTTGGCGATCTGCACGGCCACGTGCCCGACCCCGCCCGCCGCCGCGTGGATCAGCACCCGCTGCCCCGGCCGGAGGTCCGCGTTCTCGACCAGCGCCTGCCACGCGGTCAGCGACACCAGCGGCAGGGCGCCCGCCTGCGTGTGGTCGATCGAGGCCGGCTTGTGGGCGAGGGCGCGGACCGGGGCGATGACGTACTCGGCGTGCGAGCCGTGGCCCCACGGGTACGGCAGCATGCCGAAGACCTCGTCGCCGGGCTCGAAGGTGGCGACGCCGATGCCGACGGCCTCGACCACGCCCGAGAGGTCCCAGCCGAGGACGAAGGGCGGCTCGCCGAGGAAACCGCCGGTCGCGCGGTGCTTCCAGTCGGTGGGGTTCAGGCCGGCGGCGCGGACGCGGACCAGGACCTGGTTCGCGCCGGGCTCGGGACGCTCCAGCTGCGCGACCTGGAGGACCTCCGGTCCGCCGAGGACGTCCTGGGTGATGACGCGCATGGTGTTCACAGGGCTCATGGTCGTCCAGCCTGCCCGGCGCCGCCCGTCCAGGGAATGGCATGATTGCCACTCTTCGATAGGATCGTGCCATGACGTATACAGAGCGGCCCGAGCGGGTCGCGGTGCTGGCCCTGGACGGCGTGTACCCCTTCGAACTGGGCATCCCCAGCCGGATCCTCGGCGCGGCGGGCGGCCGGTACGAGGTCGTGACCTGCACGGTCGACGGGCGCCCGGTGCGCACCACCGCGGACTTCTCGATCACCGTCGACCACGGCCCCGAGGCCCTGGCCGACGCCGACACCGTCGTGATCGCCTCCGTCGCGTCGGACCGGGTGACCGCCGACCTCCCGGAGGAGGTGCGGGCGGCCCTCGCCCGTATCCGCCCCGGGACGCGGATCGTGTCCATCTGCACCGCCGCTTTCGTCCTGGCCGCGGCCGGGCTCCTCGACGGCCGCCGGGCCACCACCCACTGGCACCTCGTCGACCGGTTCCGGCAGCTGTATCCGCACATCGACCTCGACCCGGACGTGCTCTTCGTCGACGAGGGCCGGATCATCACCTCGGCCGGAGCCGCCGCCGGTGTCGACGTCTGCCTGCACCTGGTGCGCAAGGACCACGGCAGCGAACTGGCCAACTTCGTCGCCCGGGCCTGCGTGGTCCCGCCCTTCCGCGACGGCGGCCAGGCGCAGTACATCGAGCGGCCGGTCCCCGAGCAGGGTGCCGCGAGCACCGCTCAGACCCGCGCCTGGGCCCTGGAGCGCCTGCACGAGCCGCTCACCCTGGCCGACCTCGCCGGTCACGCCCGGATGAGCCTGCGCACCTTCGCCCGCCGCTTCAACGAGGAGGTCGGCCTGAGCCCCGGCCGCTGGCTGATCCAGCAGCGCGTCGCCCGGGCCCGCCACCTGCTGGAGGCCAGCGATCTGCCGGTGGACCACATCGCGGGCCAGGTCGGCTTCGCCACCGGCGCCTCCCTGCGCCAGCACCTGCACGCGGCGATCGGCGTCTCCCCCCAGGCCTATCGGCGTACGTTCCAGGCCGCCGGACGCTGAACGTTCCGCCGCGCCACCGCGTCGGAGGACCGGAACAGCGGTCGGTGATCAAGGGGGACGGGACATGCACGGACGGCTCGTGGCGGTGACGGTGCTGATGGCCGTGGCGGTCGTGGGGTGCGGTGAGGGGATCGACGAGGACATGGTCGTCGAGGGAGCGCCCCCGGCCACGCCGTACGGCGGACCGCTCCGCGTGCCCATGAAGGACGTGGACGAGGACGGCGAGCGGGCCGTGCTCAGCCGGTCGGGCGCCGCGGGACGGGCACTGGAGTGCGACGGCGAGGCCTACGCGGGGACCAGCGGCGAGGAGTGGGGGAGGGCGGATGCCGGCTCGACGCCGGAGGAGGGCCTGAAGCTGTACTTCGACATGGAGCAGCCGGAGGTCCCGCGCACCGGGTACCGCCGGGAGGCCGAGCGGGACGGCCGGGTGCTGTACTCCTTCGACGTGGCCGGCCGGACCAGGGTCGCGGTCGTCGTCGCGGATGACCAGCGGGGCAGACCGGGCTGGGGCCCGGAGGCGAGCGCGTCCTGCGACCCGGCCGAACTCCCCGCGGACTTCACCGACCCCTGGGACACCGACATCTGGACCGACGCGGCCGGCAGGCGGATCCCCACCACCACGGTGAGCAGCTCCCTCGGCCCCGAGCACTGCGGCTGGCAGAGCGCCCTCATGATGTCCCTGGGGCGGGGCGCGGACACCGAGCAGTACGTCCGCGATCCCGAGGGCGTGTTCGAGCCGGACCTGCTCAGTGCCCCGTACGGCGCCGACGTCCCGATGCCCGACGACGCCCGCGACACCGGATATCGCCTGGCCGACCGGGAGTTGTGGCTGACGGACGACCGGACGGCGGCGTACGTCCGTACGCCCGACGGCGTGGAGGCGTGGCCCCGGACGAAGGAAGTGATCGCCTGCAGGTGAGAGACCGCGGGCGTCAGCGGCTCGCGTGCAGCGCCACCAGCAACTGCCAGACCTGGTCGGCGATCTCGGCGGGCCCCGCGTCGAGCAGGCCGTGCAGCCAGTCGGCCAGCACCCCCGCGAAAGTGGCGGCCACCGCCGACGCCACCAGGGGTGCGTCGGCGGCCCCCGCGAGTTCGCGCTCGCGCAGGCTGTACGCCCGCAGGTCACGGTGCAGCACCCGCCCCAGCGGACCGCCGCCGCCCGGGCTCAGCAGCGCCCGGTACAGGCCCGCGTGCGGGGTGAGTGAGGCGAAGAACTCCGCCAGCGCGGGTGGCGCGTGCACCGGGTCGGGCCGGCCGCGCCAGGCGTGCAGGGCCTGAACCGCCTCCCGTACGACGTCCGCGCAGGCGTCGACCGCCAGGGCCTCCAGGCCGTCGTAGTGGACGTAGAAGGTCGCCCGGCCGACCCCCGCCCGGCGGGCCAGGGCGGCCACGCCGACCTCCTCCAGCGGCCGCTCGGCGCACTCCGCGAGCAGCGCCGCACGCAGACGCGCCCGGGTCCGGGCCGCCCGGGGGTCCTCGGGGGCGGGGCGGGTCACCGGGCGATCAGGACGGCGGCCAGGGCGAGCGCGCCCGGCAGGGCCTGCGCGGCGAGGATGCGGACGTTGGCGGTCACCGCTCCGTACACACCCGCGACGATCACGCATGACAGGAAGAACACCTGGGCGCGGAACCCGGTCGGATCACCCGCGACCAGTCCCCACACCAGCCCGGCCGCGAGGAAGCCGTTGTAGAGGCCCTGGTTGGCGGCCATGGCGGCGGTGGCCTTCGCCATCTCCCGGTCGAACCCGTGGAAGGACATCCCCGGCTTCTTCTGCCACAGGAACATCTCCATCACCAGGATGTACGCGTGCAGCGCCGCCACCAGGCCGACCAGCACGTTCGCCAGGATCTCCATGGGGTTCTTCCTCTTGCTTTCCTGTGTTCTTGAAATTCTTGGACAGGTGTCCATCATAGCTGGACATCTGTCCAAGAATTCCGCCGACTCAGTGCCCGTCGGCTGCGTACACCCGTTCGCCGCCCACATACGTCAGCGCCACCCGGGTCCGCGCGATGTCCTGCGCGGGCCCGGCGAACGGATCGCGGTCCAGGACCACCAGGTCGGCCAGCGCCCCCACCCGCACCCGTCCGGAGTCGTCGAGGTGGTTCGCGTACGCGGAACCGGCCGTGTAGGCGGTCAACGCCTGGGCGAGGCCGAGGCGTTCGGCCGGGAGGAACACCGGCCGGTCCCGCGCGTCCGGGGTCCGGCGGTTGACGGCGACATGGATGCCCTGGATCGGGTCGGGGCTGCTGACCGGCCAGTCGCTGCCCGCGGCGAGCGTGGCGCCGGAGCGCAGCAGTGCGCCGAACGGGTACTGCCGGGCGGCCCGTTCGGCCCCCAGGAAGGGCATCGTCAGCTCGTCCATCTGCGGTTCGTGCGCGGCCCACAGCGGCTGGATGGTGGCCGTCGCCCCGAGCCGGGCGAAGCGCGGCACGTCGTCGGGGTGCACCACCTGGAGGTGGGCCAGGTGCGGCCGGGTGTCGCTCGGCCCGTTCGCGGCACGCGCCGCCGCCACGGCGTCCAGGGCGTCGCGTACGGCCCGGTCGCCCAGCGCGTGGAAGTGGCACTGGAAGCCGAGCGCGTCCAACTCGGTGACGTACTTGGGCAGATGGGCGGCGTCGAGGAAGCTGGTGCCCCGGTTGGTGGTGACGCAGCCGCACCGGTCCAGGTAGGGCTCCAGCAGGGCGGCGGTGCCGGTCTCGGCGACCCCGTCCAGCATCAGCTTGACGGTCTTCGCGCGGAACCGGCCGTGCGTGAACTCCGCCCGCTTCTCGACGAGTTCGGGAATCTGCTCGGCACCGCGCTCGCGGTCCCACCACAGGGCGCCGACCACGCGCGCGGTGAGCGAGCCGTCGCGGGCGGCGGAGACATACGCCGCCGACGGGTCGTCCATGCCGAGGAAGTCCCCGACCAGGGCGTCCTGCCAGGCCGTGATGCCGAGCGCGTGCAGATGGCGCTGGGCGTGCAGCAGCGCCGCCAGCCGGTCGGCCGGGGTCGCCGGGGGAGTGAGCCGCCCGACGAGCTGCATCGCGCCCTCCTGCAAGGTCCCGCTCGGCTCGCCCGAGGCGTCCCGCTCGATCCGCCCGTCGGCGGGGTCGGGTGTGTGCCGCGTGATGCCGGCGCGTTCCAGGGCACGGCTGTTGACCCAGGCGCCGTGGTGGTCGCGGTTGGGCAGATAGACCGGCCGGTCGGGCACGGCCGCGTCCAGCAGCTCCTTCGCCGGCGTACCGCCCTCGAACGCCTCCATCGACCAGCCGCCGCCGGTGATCCACTCCCTTCCGGGATGCGCGTCGGCGTACGCGCGCACGGCGGCGACGGTCTCGTCCGCCGTCCTGGTCCCGGTCAGATCGCACTGGGTGAGCTCCAGACCGGCCGGCACCGGGTGCACATGCGCGTCCTGGAACCCGGGCAGCAGCAACCGCCCGGCGAGCTCCACCACTTCGGTCCGGGGCCCGGCGAGGTCGCGCACCTCCTCCCGTCCCACGGCGGTGATGCGGTCGCCGGTGACGGCGACGGTGGTCGCGGTGCGGCCCTCGGGGGTGAGGACCGGGCCGCCGGCGAAGAGCAGATCTGCGTACATGTCCCGCTTCCTGGTCGGTCTGATCGGGCTGGTTGGTGGTTCCCGACTAGTGGTGTGCGGCGAGCAGTCGGGGCGCGTCGGCGTCGGTGCCCGCGCCGCCGCGGAAGTAGGGCGACCTGCGTACCCACTTGGCCCACGCGGCGGCCACGAGACCGGACGTGATCATCGCAACAGGGGTGAGGAGCAGGAACCAGCCGTTGTCCGCGCTGAGTTCGAGATGGTCGGCGGAGCGGTAGAAGGACCAGCCGAGATAACCGCCCAGGCCCAGAAGTGCGGCGGCGCTCAGTGAAGGCAGCACCACCGCCCGCAGACCCTGGCGCCAGTCCTCGCGCAGCAGCGAGCGGAACCGTACGGCGGCCGCGAGCGCGGTCAGGGCGTACGACAGGGCGACCACGATCCCCACCGCGTTCACCGTCGCCATGATCATGTCGGAGAGGCGGGGGATGACGAGGGCGAGTGCCGCGACCGCCGTGGCCAGCGCGCCGACCAGCAGGGTCCCGGCGGCCGGAGTGCCGTAGCGGGGGCTGACCTTCGACCACACCGGTCCGAGCGTACGGTCCCGGCTCATCGCGAACATCGCCCGGGCCGTGGGGATCACCCCCGCCTGGAGGGAGGCGACCGCCGAGAACATCAGGGCCACCAGGGGCAGCGCGGCCAGTGGCTGGGAGGCCAGACGCTCGCCGAAGAACGCCAGCCCCTGGGCGCCGTGCCCGGCCAACTCCTCCTCGGACAGCACGCGTTGGAAGGCGATCGAACCGAGCAGGAACAGACCCAGCATCGTGACCAGGGTGGTGATAC
The DNA here is from genome assembly GCF_001685355.1 of Streptomyces lincolnensis. Classification (GTDB taxonomy): domain Bacteria; phylum Actinomycetota; class Actinomycetes; order Streptomycetales; family Streptomycetaceae; genus Streptomyces; species Streptomyces lincolnensis. The sequence continues at coordinate 9,217,586 of NZ_CP016438.1, forward strand.
CGGCCCGGGAGGCGTCACGCGGGTCGCGGACCTCCTCGTTCACGCTGAACGCGGCCTCGAAGCCCCAGTAGCAGAACACCGACAGCAGCAGGCCCTGGGCGAGCGCCTGGGCCGAGGGGATCGCGAACGGGTCGAACCAGCTGAGCCGGAAGGGGTGCGGCCCGGTGACGATGCCGTATCCGCAGAAGCCCAGCAGGACGACGTACTCGAAGACCAGCAGTCCGGCCTGGAGCCGGGCCGCCGTGCGGATACCGGTGACGGCGGTCAGGGTGACGGCCACCAGCACCACGATGCCCAGCGCGGTCGTCTGGGCGGTCGACCCCGGATCCAGCGCGAGCCCGCCCACGCGGTGCAGGCCGGCGTCCCCGGCGAGCTGGATCAGCGCCGACCCGGTGACCGCCGTGGTGTACGCCAGGAACGCCACCACCGCCACGACGTTCACCCAGCCGACCATGAAGCCCAGCCACGGGGTGAGTGAACGGCCCACCCACACATAGCCGTTGCCCGCGTTCGGCTCGACGCGGTTGAGCCGGGAGTAGGCGCCCGCGATGCCCAGGACCGGCAGGAACGCCAGCAGCATGATGGCCGGCAGGTGCAGTCCGACGACCCCCGCGGTGACCCCGAGACCGATGCCGATGCTGGTGGTGGCGGCCGTGCTGGACGCGGCGATGGCGACGCCGTCCAGGACGCCGAGGGACCGGCGCAGCGCGGGCCCGGATGGTGGCGGTTCGGTGGCGGCTCCGAGGGGCTGGTGGGTCATGGCAGGGCCTCCGCTGGGGCCGGGGGGCTCTGTCGGCCCCGGTGAGCGGACATGAAACTGCCCGGGGGCTTCTCAGGTCAACGGTGTTGTCATAAGGTGCGCCCACCGACCGCGCCCACCGACCGCGCCCACCGACCGCATCCGCCGCCCCGGGGAGACACGCATGACCGAACGGGTCGTCCCGTCCGCCGCCCGGCAGCGCCGGCGCCCGACCAAACAGGGCGTCGTGCTCTCCGAGGAACTGATCGTCGAGACCGCGCTGCGGCTCATCGAGGAGCACGGCGCGGACGCGCTCTCGGTCCGCCGGCTGGGCCGGGCCCTCGGTGCCGACCCCAGCTCGCTGTACCGGTACTTCCGGCACACCGACGACCTGATGCTGGCCATCGCCGACGAGCTCATCGGCCGCACCCTGCGCACCTGGCGCCCGACCGGCGACTGGCGGGCCGACCTCAGGGACCTGGGCCTGCGCATGCACGCCGGTGCCCTCGCACACCCACGGGCGGCCGTGCTCAGCTCCTACCGGGTCACCGGGCGCGCGCACGAGATCCAGGCCGTCGAGACCATCGTCGGCGTACTGCGCGGAGCCGGTTTCCCCGACGCCGAGGCGGTGCGGATCTACCACGCCTTCGTCGACCAGGCCCTCGCCTTCGGCGCCCTCGACTCGGCGAGCGCGGCCATGCCGAAGGCGGCGCGCGAGACGGAGGCGGCCGTCTGGACGGCCACCTACGCCCGGCTGCCCGCCACCACCCACCCGCACATCGCCGCCACCGCCCGCCACCTCGTCGCGGACATGCGGCACAGCTCCTATCCGGCGGCCCTGGAACTGCTGCTCGACGCGGCGGCGGCGCGGCTCGCCGACTGAATCGGCCGTCCCGGGATATCCGCAAGGGAGAGGGCCGCGGGACACGAACGTCTCGCGTCCGGACCCTTCGGAGGAGACATGTCCTTGGTGAAAGCGGGCGTCGTCGTGCTCGACTGTGCCGAGCCGGAGAAACTCGCGGAGTTCTACAAGGAGTTGCTGGACGCGGAGCAGACGCACGAGAGCGCCAACCGGGTGGAGATACGGGGGGCCGACGGGATCCGGCTGGCGTTCCGTCGTGATGTGAACGCCACCCCGCCGAGCTGGCCGCGCCCCGAGAACGCGCTCCAGGTCCATCTGGACTTCGTGGTGGAGGAACTGGACGAGGTGGAACGCAGGGTGATCGGCCTCGGCGGTCGCGCCCTGGACACCAAGGACGTGACCGGCATCCACGAGGAACGCGGCTTCGCCGACCCGGCCGGCCACTCCTTCACCCTGCGGCTCATCCCGTCCACGGCACCGAAGCAGGGGTGAACCGGCGAGGTCGCGGTACCGGCGCAACGTGAACGAGGGGGGCTCGCGGCACCGCGAGCCCCCCTTCCCGTGCCGTGGTCAGTCCCGTGCCGTGGTCAGTCGCGGCCGCCCTTCTCCGCGGCCGGCCAGACGCCCGTCGAGCGTTCGATGGCCTTCGCCCCGGTGCGGTCGACCGCACTGCGGACCACGGCGAAGATGGCGCCCTGGACCGCCGCGGCCAGCAGGATCTCTCCCCAGCCGCGATCCCGGTCCAGCGCGTCGGGGGCGTCCTCCTCGTGCCGTATCGCCATCCAGGTCTTGCGGAAGGCGAGCCCGGCCAGGGCGCCGCCCGCCCAGCCCAGGACGAAGCCGACGGGCTGGTAGGCGAGGGGCAGTTTCTTCTTCTTGGCCACGTGGATCTCCTCCATCTAATGGGTGGGTTGCTCGCGCGCTCAGGGCCGTCCCTGTGCCGGGATCTCCTCGCCCGCCGGCACCGGCCCCGGGGGTGTCCCGTCGCCGAAGGGCCGGCCGCCCAGTTCCTCGCGGTGGTGCGGCGACAGCCAGCCGGACAGATCGGGGCCGAGCGGCACGATGCCGGTCGGGTTGATGCCGGTGTGGACCTGGTGGTAGTGCCGTTTGATGTGGTCGAAGTCGACCGTGTCACCGAACCCCGGCGTCTGGTAGAGGTCGCGGACGTAACCCCACAGCACCGGGTTCTCCGCCAGCTTCCAGCGGTTGCACTTGAAGTGGCCGTGGTAGACGGCGTCGAAGCGCACCAGCGTGGTGAACAGCCGGATGTCCGCCTCGGTGATCGTGTCCCCGACCAGATAGCGCTGCCGGGCCAGCCGCGGGGTCAGCGCCTCCAGCCGCCGGAACACGCCCGCGCAGGCGCTCTCGTACTCCTCCTGGACGGTGGCGAAACCCGCCCGGTACACACCGTTGTTGACGTCCTCGTAGACGTCCGCCATCACCGTGTCGATCTCGTCGCGCAGCGCCTGCGGATAGAGGTCGGGCGCCCCCTTCCGGTGCAGGGCCGTCCACTCGGTGGCGAGGTCCAGGGTGATCTGCTGGTAGTCGTTGGTGACCAGCTTCCCGCTGGGCACGTCCACCAGCGCCGGCACGCTCACACCGCCCGGGTAGTCGCTCTCCCGCCGGTCGTAGGCCTCGCTCAGGAAGCGGATGCCGAGGACCGGGTCACGGCCGTCCGGATCGAGGGTGAAACGCCAGCTGCGGTCGTCCTGGATCGGATCGGCGACGGCGAGGGACAGGGCGTCCTCCAGACCGAGCAGCCGCCGGGAGACCAGCGACCGGCTCGCCCACGGACAGGCACGGCTGACCACCAGCCGGTAGCGGCCCGCCTCCACCGGCCAGCCGTCCCGGCCGTCCGCGGTGACCCGGTCCGTGAAATGGCTCTTGGACCGCTTGAACGCCTTCCTGCCATAGGTGTCGTTGCCGTCGTCTCCGGCACTCATGTGTCCTCCTCCGTCCTCCTCGGGGTACGCCCTGGTGAACGCGTTCCCCGATTTCCGCCGACGGCACGGTGTGTGCCCCATCCCGCCGGGGGCAGTCGGCGGAGGTGACAGAGACATCTCCGCATCAGAAGGCCGACCGCAGGACCCGCGTCACCGTGCTGGTGGCGCTCGCCGCCAACCTGGTGATCGCCGTCGCCAAGGCCGTCGGCGGCCTGCTCGCCGGCTCACCCGCCCTGCTGTCCGAGGCCGCGCACTCCGTGGCCGACAGCATGAACGAGGTCTTCCTGCTCGCCGCACTGCGCCGCAGCCGACGCCCCGCCGACCGGCGCCACCCCTTCGGATACGGCAAGGAACGGTTCTTCTGGTCGCTGCTCGCGGCTGTCGGCATCTTCGTGATGGGCGGCTGTTTCTCCTTCTTCCAGGGCGTGGAGGCCCTGCGGGGCGGCTCCGAGGAGAAGCTCAGCGGCTATGTGGCGGGTCTGGTGGTCCTGGGCGTCGCCCTGCTCGCCGAGGGCGCCTCGCTGGTCCGCGCCCTGTACCAGGCGCACCGGCAGGGCCGGGGCGGCGACGGCCTGCGTGACCCCGCCCTGCGCACGGTGGTCGCCGAGGACGGCACCGCGGTGCTCGGCGTCACCCTCGCGATGGCCGGCATGGCGCTGCACATGGTGACCGGGCAGGTCGTGTGGGAGGCGTCCGCGTCCCTGGCGATCGGCGCACTGCTCGTCTACGTCGCCTACCGGCTGGGGCGGGAGGCCCGCGCCCAGTTGATCGGGGAGGCCGCGGATCCGGAGGCCAGCGGCAGGATCCGGGTCCTGCTGGACGCCCAGCCCGAGATCGACAGCGTGGAGGCGCTGTTCACGATGAAGATGGGGCTCGACGCGCTCCTGGTGGCCGCCCGCGTCGATCTGATGCCCGGTCTGGACAGCGAAAGGGTCGAGGAGGTCGCCGTCCGCATCAAGCGGTCCATCGCGAGCACGATCCCGGAAGCCGACCAGATCTTCCTCGACGTCACCGACCGGCTGGCCGCGGAGGCACGAGAAAGCCCCGCCGCGACGGGGGAGCGCGGCGGGGCCTGAGGCTCGGGTGCCCGGTCGTCACACGTCCATGCGCGCCGGGACCAAGATTTTTTTCCGAGGTGTCAGCTGCCGTCCGCGGGCTCCAGCACGAAGACCGGAATGACCCGATCCGTCTTCTTCTGGTATTCGGCGTACTGCGGGAAGGCCGCGACGGCACGCTCCCACCACGCGTCCTTCTCCGCCCCGGTGACCTCACGGGCGACCATGTCCCGTTTGGCCGGCCCGTCCTGGAGCTCCACATGGGGATCGGACTTGACGTTGTGGTACCAGACCGGATGCTTGGGCGCTCCACCCAGCGAGGCGACGGCGGCGTACCGCCCCTCGTGCTCGACGCGCATCAGCGGCGTCTTGCGCAGCTTGCCGCTCTTGGCGCCCTTGGTCGTCAGCAGGATGACGGGCATGCCCGTGTCCATCAACGTCGTTCCCTTGGTGCCGCCGGAGCTCTCGTACAACTCCACCTGCTCGCGCACCCACTGCTCCGGGCTGGGTTCGTACTCGCCCTTGAGAGGCATGGCATCCGTCCCATCATCATCGACTACGGCTGACTCGTACCGAGTTCAACATCGATACGCGCGGTATCCATCCCTACCCTGTTCCCCGCCGTCTCCACAAAGGGCCGACCGGCCATCGGCGTTCATCTCCGGCCAGTTTGCGTACGCCACCGATCTGGCCGAACTTGCCGTCGCCCCATAGGTGCCCGGGGCATCTAATGAAGATCTGCACGACGCACTCTTCGTCTGCGAGGTCTTCCATGACGGAAACACAGCCCGTCGCCTTCCCCCAGGACCGGACCTGTCCCTACCACCCGCCCACCGGCTACGACTCCCTGCGCGCCGAGCGTCCGCTGAGCCGGATCACCCTCTACGACGGCACCCAGGCCTGGATGGTGAGCGGCCACGGCGCCGCCCGCGCCCTGCTGGCCGACCCGCGGCTGTCCACCGACCGGACGCACCCCCGGTTTCCCGCGCCCACGGCCCGCTTCGCGGCGGTGCGGAACAAACGGGCCGCGCTGCTCGGTGTCGACGATCCCGAGCACCGCACCCAGCGGCGGATGATGATCCCCAGCTTCACACTGAAACGCGCCACCGAACTCCGCCCGCGCATCCAGCAGGTCGTGGACGAGCGGCTCGACGCGATGATCGCGCAGGGGCCGCCCGCCGAACTCGTGAGCGCCTTCGCGCTGCCCGTGCCCTCGACGGTGATCTGTGCCCTGCTCGGCGTCCCCTACGCGGACCACGACTTCTTCGAGGGGCAGTCCCGGCGGCTGCTGCGTGGCCCCGCGGCCGAGGACGTCCTGGACGCCCGTGAGCAACTGGCCTCCTACTTCGACGAGTTGATCGACCGTAAGGAGAAGCAGCGGGACCCGGGGGACGGTGTGCTGGACGAACTGGTCCACCGGCGGCTGCGCGAGGGCGAGATGGACCGCGAGGAGCTGATCGCCCTCGCGCTCATCCTGCTGGTCGCGGGCCACGAGACCACCGCGAACATGATCTCGCTCGGCACCTACACGCTTCTCCAGCACCCCGACCGGCTGGCCGAGTTGCGCGGTGACCCCGCGCTGCTGCCCATCGCGGTCGAGGAACTCATGCGGATGCTGTCGATCGCCGACGGGCTGCTGCGGATGGCCACCGAGGACATCGAGGTGGCGGGCACCACGATCCGGGCGGGCGAGGGCGTGGTCTTCGCGACCTCGGTCATCAACCGTGACGAGGACGTCTACGCCGACCCCGACACCCTCGACTGGCACCGCCCGGCCCGCCACCACGTCGCGTTCGGCTTCGGCATCCACCAGTGCCTCGGCCAGAACCTGGCCCGCGCCGAGCTGGAGATCGCCCTGCGCAGCCTCTTCGAGCGGCTGCCCACCCTCCGCCTCGCCGCACCGGCCGAGGAGATCCCCTTCAAGCCCGGCGACACCGTCCAGGGGATGCTGGAACTCCCCGTGACCTGGTAAGAGGATCGCGGTCATGCACATCGACATCGACACCGACGTCTGTATCGGCGCGGGCCAGTGCGCCCTGGCCGCGCCGGGCGTCTTCACCCAGGACGACGACGGCTACAGCACCCTGGTGCCCGGCCGCCAGGACGATGCCGGCGACCCCATGGTCCGCGAGGCGGCCCGGGCCTGCCCGGTCGGCGCCATCACGGTGTCCGAGACCGTTCGCTGACCGCGGGCGGGCCGAGGACGCCCAGCTCGATCCGGCGCAGCCGCGCCGGGTCGGCGACCACGTCGTAGGCCGTGATCCGCCCGCCCCGTACCGTCACCGGCAGAGCGAGCAGCAGCCGCCCGTGCGGGGCGACGACGATGCCCGCGTCGCCGTCGACCAGGGCGAGGGCCGCGAACCGGGAGCGTTCGCGCAGCGCCACGGTTCCCTCGGCCACCGCACGGGCACCGCGCAGTTCGGCCGGCACCCCGGGCGGCAGGACGGCGGGGTCGGCCCGGCGGACCACGTCGGGGGCGAGCACGTCGAGCAGCCCGCCGAGGTCGCCGCCCCGTGCGGCGGCCAGGAAGGTCTCGACGACCCGGCGGTGCCGGTCGAGTTCGGCCTCCGGGACGGCGGGAGTGCCCCGGACCTTGTGCCGGGCCCGGCTGGCGAGCTTCTTCGCGGCCGGCACGGAGCGGTTCACGACCGCCGCGACCTGGTCGAAGGGCACGCCGAACAGGTCGTGCAGCACGAACGCGACCCGTTCGGCGGGGCCCAGCCTCTCCAGCACCACCAGGAGGGCGAGGCCCACGGAGTCACCGAGGACGGCCTCGTCCTCGGGGGCGTCCGCACCGGCCGGCTCCGGCACCCGGGGGCCGTACGGCTCCTCCCGCCGCGCCGCGCGCGAGCGGAGCATGTCCAGGCACACCCGGGAGACCACCGTCGTCAGCCACCCCGCCAGGTTGTCGATGGAGCCGGCGTCCGTACGGCTCAGCCGCAGCCAGGCCTCCTGGACGGCGTCCTCCGCCTCCTCGGCCGAGCCCAGCATGCGGTGCGCCACCGCCCGCAGCCGCCCGCGCCGCTCCTCGAACCGCCGCGCCAGCTCGTCGTGCCCGTCCATCGGTCACCTTCCTCCCGCGTGCTCCGTCACCCCACTGACGAACCCGACCCGATCGAGGTGACCGACGTGACCCTCCTGCACATCGACGCCAGCGCCGACACGGCCGCCGACTCCGTCAGCAGGCGCCTGACCGGCCTGTTCGCCACCACCTGGCGGGCCCGCCGGCCGACGGCTCACTACCGGCACCGCGACCTGTGCGCGACCCCGGCCCCCGCGCTGACCCCGGCGTACGCCAGCCTCGGCCGCCGCGTGGAGCGCGCGGGTTTCGTCCCGCCGGACAAGGTCCCGGCGCTGGTCGAGAACGCCGCCGAGGAACGCGAGTGGCACCTGACCCGTCCGCTGATCGACGAACTGCTCGCCGCGGACACCGTGCTGCTCGGTGTGCCGATGTACAACTTCTCCGTCCCCGCGTCCCTGAAGGCGTGGATCGACCGCGTCACCTTTCCCGGCGCGTACGCCGACCCCGCCACCGGCGAGAGCCTGCTGAGGGACACCCGCGTGGTCGTGGTCATGGCGCGCGGCGGCGGTTACGGCCCCGGCACACCACGTGAGTCGTACGACTTCCAGACGCCCTATCTGAGGGCCTACTTCGGGAACCTCGGCGTGCGGACCACGCACTTCGTGGCCGCCGAGCTGACCCTCGCCGGACTGCTGCCGCACCTGGCGGACCTGACGGGGCTCGCGGACCAGTCCCTCGACCGGGCCAGGGCCGAGGTGACGGCGCTCGCCGCCGGTTGATCTCAGCGGGACTCCAGCAGCGACCGGGCCGCCTCGCGGGCCTCGACGGCCGGCCCGGTGCTCCCGTTGATCCCCGCCGTGACCATGGCGCCCTCGGCCAGCAGGAACAGGGGCCCGGCCAGGGCGGCGGGGTGCCCGGCAGCGGTCACGAGGGAGGTCAGGTAGTCGGCGAACGCCCGCTTGTGGGCCCGCACTTGAGCCGCCACGCGCTCCGAGGTGGCGCCCAGTTCGCCGTAGGAGTTGATCCAGGCGCATCCGTGGAAGCCCTCCTCGCCGAACCACAGTTCCAGCCAGTCGAAGACGGCGAGGACGCGCAGCCCGGGGTCCTGCTCGCGCTCCACATGGGCGGCGAGCCGTCCGCGCCAGCGCCCGTCGCGCCGCTCCAGATAGGCCTCGACCAACTGCTCCTTCGCGGGGAAGAGCTGGTAGAGCCGCTTCAGGGACACCCCGGACGCGCCCCGGACGTCGTCCATGCCGACGGCCTGGATGCCTCGCCCGTAGAACAGCTCCTCGGCGGCGTCCAACGCCCGCTCCCGGGCCACTGCGCTGTCCATGTCCGACCACTCCTTGACGCGAGAACGAGCGTTCTCCTACGGTAGCAGCCACCCCGGAGAACGCACGTTCTCCCTTGCTGCTTCCGGAGGATCCCATGTCCGACCGCCCGCCCCTGCCGCCCTTCACCCGCGAGACGGCCGCCCAGAAGGTCCAGGCCGCCGAGGATGCCTGGAACACCCGCGACCCCCACCGGGTGGCGCTCGCCTACTCCGAGGACTCGGTGTGGCGCAACCGCGACACCTTCGTCACCGGCCGCGCCCGGATCGTCGAGTTCCTCACCGCCAAGTGGGCCCGCGAGCACGAGTACGCCCTGCGCAAGGACCTGTGGGCCTTCGACGGCAACCGCATCGCGGTCCGCTTCCAGTACGAGTGCCGGGACGCCGAGGGTCAGTGGTGGCGGTCGTACGGCAACGAACTGTGGGAGTTCGACGAGCACGGGCTGATGACCCGGCGCGAGGCCAGCATCAACGACATGGCGATCGAGGAGAAGGAGCGCCGCATCATCGGCCCGCGGCCCGCATCCGAGCGGGGGCTGTCCTTCCCGCTTCAGTAGGGTTCCCCGGTGACCGACCAGGACGAGACACCGCCCTTTCTGTACGTCGTCGTCTGCGCCGCCGGTGTCGCCGCGGACGTCGGCGAGCTGATCGCCGCCGCGCAGGAACGGCGGTGGCGGGTCGGCGTGTTCGCGACACCGACCGCCATGAACGGCTTCTTCGACCCGGCCGCCGTCGAGGCGCGCACCGGCCGCCCGATCCGCTCCGCCTGGCGCCGCCCGGGCGACCCGCGGCCCTTCCCGGACCCCGACGCGGTCGTGGTGGCCCCGGCCACCTTCAACACGATCAACAAGTGGGCGGCCGGTATCGCCGACACCCTCGCATTGGGCACCCTGTGCGAGGTCTCCGGCCAGGGCGTCCCGATCGGCGTCCTGCCCTGCGTCTCCGACGCGCTCGCCGCGCATCCCGCCTACCAGGACAGCCTGATACGGCTGCGCGGGATGGGCGTGCGGTTCGCGGACCCCGGCCAGGACGGGGAGTTCGCATGGGAGCGGGCGCTGGACCTGGTCGGGCGGACCGGACGGTGACGAGGGACGGCGGGCGGGACCGGCGACACAGGGTCCGTCGGGCAGGGAGCGCACATGACGTCGTACGCTCCCCTTCACACCCACCTCGACGGCAGGAGCGGCAACGATGCAGTACGTGAAGCTCGGTTCGACGGGTCTGGACGTCTCGCGGGTCTGTCTGGGCTGTATGTCCTACGGCCTGCCCGACCGCGGCGTGCACGAGTGGACCCTCGACGAGGAGGCCTCGCGTCCGTTGATCCGGCAGGCGCTGGAGGCCGGGATCACCTTCTTCGACACGGCGAACGTCTACTCCGACGGCACCAGCGAGGAGATCGTCGGCAAGGCCCTCGCGGACTTCGCGAACCGCGACGAGATCGTGCTCGCCACCAAGGTGAACGGCCGGATGCGGCCCGGGACCAACGCCGCCGGACTGTCCCGCAAGGCAATCATGACGGAGATCGACCACAGCCTGACCCGCCTCGGCACCGACTACGTCGACCTTTACCAGATCCACCGCTTCGACCCGCACACCCCGGTCGAGGAGACGATGGAGGCCCTGCACGACCTGGTCAAGGCGGGCAAGGTGCGCTACATCGGGGCGAGTTCGATGTACGCCTGGCAGTTCTCCAAGATGCAGTACACCGCCGAACGGCACGGCTGGACGAAGTTCGTCTCCATGCAGAACCACTACAACCTCCTCTACCGCGAGGAGGAGCGCGAGATGCTGCCTCTCTGTGCCGACCAGCGCGTCAGTGCCCTGCCGTGGAGCCCGCTCGCCCGCGGCCGCCTCACCCGCGACTGGGGCACCGTCACCGAACGCAGCGCCAACGACGACTTCGGCAGCCGCCTCTACCAGGAGGGCGACCGGGCCATCGTCGAGGCGGTCACCCGCATCGCGAACGACCGAGGCGTGCCCCGCGCCCAGGTGGCCCTCGCCTGGCTGCTGGCCCAGGACACGGTGGCCGCGCCGATCGTGGGCGCGGGCAAGCCCCACCACATCGAGGACGCGGTGGCCGCGGTCGAACTGGAGCTGAGCGACAAGGAGATCGAGGAGCTGGAGCAGCCTTACACGGCCCGTCCGATCTCCGGCCACTGAGGCTAATGGGGCCCGTGCGGTTCGAACTCGGTACCGCACGGGCCTGCGCCCTCGCTCTCGGCCAGCCGCACCCGCTCGCCGCTCATCGCGATGGTCCGGTAGTACTCCCCGATCCGCTCGGTCGACGCCCCCACGTAGTGCCCGATGAACGACCGCCGGAACCGGTCCGTGGTGCCGTTGGGCTGTGAGCCGTGCACCAGACTGCCGTTGAAGAACAACACGTCCCCCGGAGACATGTCGACCGGCACGGTCGCGAGCCCCGCGGGCGGCGGCACGAATTCCCGCGCGAAGGACACCTCCGCGTCCGCCTCCTCCGGACAGAACAGGTCCATCCGGTGGGTGCCGGGCACGACCTCCAGACCGCCGTTGTCCCGGTCGATCACATCGCAGGCGACCCACGCCGCCACACACGTGCCCGGCTCGACCCGCAGATAGAAGTTGTCCTGGTGCAGCGCCTGCCCCCGGGCCCCCGGCGGCTTGAAATAGAACATGCTCTGCGCGGCCAGCACCTCCTCGCCGAGCAGTGATTCCAGGATGTCCCGCAGCCGCGGATCCAGCAGGAAACGCCGAGCGGGTTCCTCGATCTCGTGCGGCTGCATCACCCGGGGATAGCGGTGCAGCGGATCCTCCGACACGCGCGGCGAGAAGTGCCCCGGCACCGGTCCCGCCGCGTGCAGCGCCGCGAACCGGGCGCACAGCCCGTCGATCTCCTCCGATCCGAACAGTCCGCGGACGACCATGAAGCCGTCCTCCTGGAACCGCTGGACCCCTGTCGCGATATCCGTGACTGTCATGTGTCCCCTTCGATCCGCTTCCTGATTCTCGTCGCCGAGGTGTGTTCCACTCGTCACGCTAGGCCGCCGTGCCCCTCAGGAGGATGCCCGTGACCGCTGGCGGATTGCCCGAGACCGCTGCCGCCCCCGGCGATCCCGCCCCGCCGCCGGGCCTGGTGGTGGTCGGCCGCTTCGACGAGCGGCCGGGATACGGCGTCGACCGGCCCCGGGGATCGGACAGTTGGCTGTTCACCTGGACGACCGGCGGACGGGGCCGACTGCGCCAGGGGAGTACCGGGACCGGGGCGGGCGCCGGGGACCTGGTGGTCCTGGGACCGGGCGTCCGGCACGGCTACGGCGTCGAACAGGGCGCCACGCACTGGGAGTTCTGGTGGGTGCACTGCGGGGCCAGACCGTCCTGGCACCCCTGGCTCCGGCCGTACGGCACGGGCGACGGGATGTACGTCGTGCCCGGCGCGTCCGGAAAGCCGCACGGCCGGATCGAGGCGGCCTTCGGCCGGATGCTCGCCGACGCCCGCTGGACCGGGACCGGGGCGCCTCCCGCCACCCCGTCGGCGGACGACCGGGTGGCGGTGGCGTACTCCACCACCGCCAGGGAACTCGCCCTGTCCGCGCTGGAAGAGGTCCTCCTGCTCACGGCCGGCGCCGCGCACGCCCCGCCGGACCGGACCGGCGTCGATCCCCGGGTGCGCAGGGTCCAGGAGCTGATCGCGGCCGACCCCGGAGCCCCGCACACCGTCCGTTCGCTCGCCGACAGCGTCTCGCTCTCGCCGTCCCGGTTCGCCCACCTCTTCACCCGGCAGCTCGGCCGGTCCCCGATGCGGGCACTGCGCGAGGCGCGCCTGCGGCACGCCGCCCGGCTGCTGGAGGGCACCGACCTGTCCGTGGAACGGATTTCGGCCGCCTCCGGCTTCGCCAGCCCGTTCCACTTCAACCGGGTCTTCCGCGAACACCACGGGCTGCCGCCGGGGGCCTACCGGGCACGCTGCTCAATGGTTGGAACATGATCTCGCGGGACCGGCCGGATGCACGGTGTAGTGGCCGTTCAATGGTTTGAGTGGTCGCGGTGTGCGGCCAAGTGAATCCCATTTCCAAATCAAGGCGCCGATGCGACCGTAAACACCTAAGATGCCGGGGCTTGACGGCGGGTCAAATCCAGGCTGCGCGCACGCAAAGCACAAAAGCGCGAGATCTCTTGTTAGGTATCGCTGACCTGTGCAAAGGTGTGGCGTGTCGGCGCACAGACCATACACATTTTTCGTTGCGCCCAAGTGACCACTCTCGTACGCCCCATCATGCTTCAAAAGAGCTGTCCAGGCGGACGTACCCATTGGTATGGACTTTATGCAGCAGGTCCTCGGGAGGAATACCGCCGTGAAAGACGCAGGGCTGTCGAATTCTCCGACTCCCGCTCGCCCGTCCGCCGTCACGGACGAGCAACTCAGTGCCGAGCTCAAGAAGTGGAGTGGAGCGGCCCCCGCGCTGCAACCGGTCGGTGAACTCCTCGACCGGCACTGGGAAGCCGCCTTCGCCTACGCCCGGCTCTGCACCGACGGCGTCCGTCCCGCGGGAATGCTCACGACCGCGGCATTCACCAGACTCTTCGGCGAAACGCTGCGCCAGACCGGGCCGACCTCTGCCTGGCGGCCCCGACTCCTCGTCACGGTGCGCCGTATCGCCGCCGAATGGGACACCGACCGCAGACGCGACATGCTCCACCCGGAGCTGAGAGCCGACACCGGCGACGGGGACCGGGCCACGGCCCGGCTGCTGCCGCCGGCCGACCGGCGGGTGCTGTCCGGGGCGTTCCAGCGGGTGCCGCAGTCGGCCCGCTGCCTGCTGTGGCACGTCGAGGTCGAGGCCGAGCCGCTCGCCGTACCCGCCGCGCTGCTGGGCCTGGACGAGGAGGACGCCCGGGTCGAACTCGGTCGTGCCCGCGAGCGGCTGCGCGAGGAGTGCCTCCAGGTCCACCGCGAACTCGCGCCCGAGCAGGAGTGCCGCCACTACCTCCGGCTGCTCGACGTGACCTACCGCCGCGGCGGCGTCGACATCGACAAGGACCTGCGCGCCCATCTGGAAGGGTGCAGGCACTGTCGGCGCACCGCCGACCAGTTGCACCAGTTCAACCAGGGACTCGGCGGCGCGCTGGCCGAGGCCGTGCTCGGCTGGGCCGCGCAGACCTATCACGAGACCCGCGCGCACATGAACGCCGTACCTGAGGAGCCTGATGCCCCGCCCGCGCCGGCCGCGCGGGAGATACCGGCCCCGCCGATCATGGGCGAGTCGTTCTTCCCGCTGCCGGACGCCGTGCCCCCGCTGCCCGCGCGGATGCCCGAAGTTCCCGCGCCCGAAGTTCCCGCGTCCGAAGCTCCGGCGGCCGGTCCGCGCAGCCGCGCTCGCGCCGTCTCGCACCGCTCCAGCCACAAGAAGGCGCCCCGGCGCGTCGGCCGCCGCAACCTCGGGGCGGCCGTCCTGACCGTGAGCGGGCTCATCGTCCTGCCCCTGGTGCTGTGGTCCTCCCTCGGTTCGTCCGACGGGACCGGCACGGCCGGCGACGCCACCCCCTCGGACGCGGCGGACACCGACACGGGCGCCTCGGCCTCCGACCCGTCCTGGGCCGGTGCCGGTGACGCGAAGCAGGGCACCCTGCGCGGCCGGCTGCACAACGTGGCCTCCGGGCTGTGCGTCGGCGTCGTCGGCGGGAAGGCCGTCAAGGGAGCGGAGACCGAACTCACCAAGTGCTCCTCGGTGGCCGGCCAGCAGTGGTCGTACGACACCGACGGGCTGCTGCGCAGCGCGGAGGACCCCGACCTCTGCCTGGACTCCCACCTCGGCTACTCGGTGCAACTGGCCCCCTGCACGGGCGCGTCCACGGCCGGCGCCAAGAACATCCGCTACGACTTCACCCTCCAGGGCACTCTGGTGCCCCGCTGGGACCAGGACCTGGCCCTCACCCCCGCGGCCACCGACGGGGCGGGCGCCCTGGTCGTCAAGGCCCGCGACGACGCCGCCGAACAGCGTTGGGTGATCGACACCTCCCAGCCCGACCCGCAGATGGAAGTGGTCAACTGGGGCGCGGAGGCCACACCTTCGAAGACGCCCACCCCCAAGGCGTCGAAGTCACCCACGCCGACGCCCACCCCGCCCCCGTCCACCACCCCGCCGGCCCCCAGGACGACCCCGACGCCGACCCCGTCGGCCACGGCCCCGTCGAACGCGTACTGCTACTACAACCCCTCCTACTGCTACGGAGGCGGCCAGTACGGCGGGTACCCGGGCTACGGCGGCGGCTATGGCGGAGGTTATGGCGGTGGCTACGGCGGTTACGGCGGCGGGTACGACGGTCGCCGCTGACCGCCGGCTCAGACCCCGACGAGCCAGAGCGACGCCCACAGCGCGAGCACCGCGGGGACGAGGGCGGCCGGCACGGTCAGCAGGCCGAGCCGGGTGAACTCGCCGAGGTCGACGTCGTGCTCGTGCCGGTGCGCGATGCGCCGCCACAGCAGCGTGGCCAGTGACCCGGCGTAGGTGAGGTTCGGGCCGATGTTCACCCCGAGCAGCACCGCGAGTACGGCGCCGGGTCCGGCCGCCGCGGTCAGCGGCAGCAGGACCAGCACCGCGGGCAGGTTGTTGATCAGGTTCGCCAGGACGGCGGCCAGCACGGCGATGCCCAGCAGCGCGGCGAGCCCCGTCCCCTCGGGCAGCAGGTGCCGCAGCCCGTCGGCCAGGCCGTTGTCGACGACCGCGCGCACGACGACACCGAGCGCCAGGACGAACGCCAGGAACGCCGGCGAGGCGGCCCGCACCACACCGAGCGGGGTGTCCTGTCGCCGGAGCAGCGCCCGCCCGGCCAGTACGAGCGCTCCGGCGAGGGCGGCCCAGGCGGGTTCGACGCCGACGGCGGAGGTCACCACGAATCCGGCGAGTGTGCAGCCCACGGTGACCAGCGCGAAGACCGGCAGCGTGGGTGCTTCGGCCGGCTCGGGGGAGGGGGCGACCTCCAGTAGTTCGCGGGCGAAGAAGCGCCGGAAGACCAGGTACTCGGCGGCGATCGCGACCAGCCAGGGCAGTGCCATCAGCGCCGCGAACCGGGTGAAGCTCAGCCCGCTGGCCGCGAACGCCAGCAGGTTGGTGAGGTTGGAGACCGGCAGCAGCAGTGAGGCCGTGTTCGACAGGTGCGCGCTCGCGTAGGCGTGCGGCTTGGCGGGGACGCCCATGCGGGTGGCGGTGACGAACACCACCGGCGTCAGCAGCACCACCGTGGCGTCCAGGCTGAGGACGGCCGTGATCGCCGACGCCAGCACGAACACCGCGGTCAGCAGCCGCCCGGGCGAGCCCGCCGCCCGCCGGGCCATCCAGGCCCCGCACGCGTGGAAGAGCCCCTCGACGTCACAGAAGTGGGCCAGCACCAGCACGGCGGCCAGGAACCCGACGACCGGCCCGAGCCGTTCGACCTCCTGCCACGCGTGCTCCGGCGAGATGATCCCGGTCGCGATCGCCAGCCCCGCCGCCGGGACCGCGAGCACCGCCTCCGGCCATCCGAAGGGACGCAGGACCGCCCAGGCGAGTACGGCGACGAGCAGCAGGACGGAGACGGTTTCGGCGAGCGGGGAGTTCAGGGCGGATCCTTCAAGCGTGAACAAGTGTGCGCGTCCATGAAACCAGGTGCGGGTAAGAAACCCGCCGGCTCACGCCCCCGTACCAGGACTGAACGTGATCAATCGGACCGTCGACTCGTTCCCGGACACCGGCACCTCACCGCCGGTCCAGGTCACCTTCAGCGGCTCGCGCTCGTCCGGCGGGGTGACCAGCAGGGCCGCCGGTGTGGCCGCGCGGGCCCCGCTGACCTCGGGGTTGGCGAAGGTCAGGCCGGCCCAGGCGCTGTCGCCCGGCGCCAGGGTGACCGTCCCGGGCGGGTCGGGGGAGCGTGCGGGGTCAGGACCCAGCTGCTTGCCGGAGGCGTCGAGGAAGGCCGCCCCCGGGTAGCCGCGCACGGTGCAGGTGCGCTCCGAGGCGTTGGTGAGCACGATCGGGAAGTTCTCCTGCCCGGCCCCCGGGTTGTTGCGGCCGACGGACGCGCGCAGCTCGGGAGTGTGACAGCGGGTGCCGGCGGGGGAGGCCGGGGTGGTCGTGGGCCCGTCGGTCGCCGGGGCGGCCGTACCTGGCACGGTCCGCGGAGCGCCCGCCTGCTGCGCACCGGTGCCACAGGCGGCCACCGCCGCGAGCACCGCGACCGCGCTCATGAGCAGGCCCGCCCGCCTCCTGCCTGGGGACGCCTTGACCATGCCGGTCCACCTCCCGGACTCCTCGCACGGGGAACAGCCGGTTCACGTGCTTACGGGGCCCTGTGCCCCGTCACCGAGGTCCGATGCGGCCGGACGCGGAAAAGTTCACATCGCGTCGGCGAGCGTGATCTCCGCCCAGATCGTCTTGCCGTCGCCGGTGTGCCGGCTGCCCCAGCGCTGGGTGAGCTGAGCGACCAGCAGCAGTCCGCGGCCGCCCTCGTCGAAGGTCCTGGCCCTACGCAGGTGCGGGGCTGTGTGGCTGGTGTCGGACACCTCGCAGATCAGCGTGGTCTCGTCGTGGATCAGCCGCAGCCGGATGGGGTGGGCGCCGTACCGGATGGCGTTGGTGACCAGCTCGCTCACCACCAGCTCGGCGGTGAACGCCACCTCGCTCAGCGACCACCTCGCCAGCTGCGCGACGACCTGCTTGCGGATCGGCGCCACGAGCGCGGGATCGGCCGGGATGTCCCAGGTGGCGACCTGCGAGGACGGCAGCCCTTTGGTGCGGGCCAGCAGCAGGGCCACGTCGTCCAGGGCACCGCCCGCCGGGAGCAGCTGGTGCAGGACGCGGTCGCACATCTCCTCCAGCGAACCGGAGGGGGCCGCCAGGGCCTCGCACAGCAGTGCCTGACTGGCGTCCACGTCCCGGTCCCGGGTCTCGATCAGACCGTCGGTGTACAGGGACAGCACGGTGCCCTCCGGCAGGGCGAAGTCGACCGACTCGAAGGGCAGGCCGCCCAGGCCCAGCGGCGGCCCGGGCGGCAGGTCGACCTCCTGGGGCGGGCCGCCCGGCGGGATCATGACGGGCGCCGGATGTCCGGCCCTGGCCACGGTGCAGCGCCGGGAGACCGGGTCGTACACGGCGTACAGACAGGTGGCGCCCACCTCGCCGGGGCTGCCGTCGCCGCCGGCTTCCTCGGACAGCCGGGCGACCAGGTCGTCCAGGTGGGTGAGCAGTTCGTCGGGGGCGAGGTCGATGTCGGCGAGGGTGCGCACGGCGGTGCGCAGCCGGCCCATCGTCGCCGAGGCCTGGATGCCGTGCCCGACGACGTCCCCGACGACCATCGCGACCCGCATCCCGGACAGCGGGATCACGTCGAACCAGTCGCCGCCCACCCCCGCCCGGGCCGCCGGCAGATAGCGCGAGGCGGCCTCCACGGCGGCCGTGCGCGGCAGCGACCGGGGCAGCAGGCTGCGCTGGAGGGCGAGGGCGGTCTCGCGCTCGCGGGAGTAGCGGCGGGCGTTGTCGATGCAGACGGCCGCCCGAGCAGTGATCTCCTCGGCCAGCAGCACGTCGTCGGGGGTGAATCCGTCCGGCCGCCGGAAGCGGGTGAGGACGGCGACACCGAGGGTCTGGCCGCGGGCCTGGATCGGCACGGACATCGTGGAGTGGATGCCGTACTGCCGGATCCGTTCGAGGCGTACGGCGTCCCAGGAGAGCCACTGGGCGAGGTCGCCGGTCTCCGTCGAGGCCACGATGGTGTGGCCCGCCAGCAGGGAGTCGGCCTGGGGTGAGGGGGAAGGGTAGACGTCCACCTGGCCCGGCTTGGCCACGGCTTCGGGGTTTCCCGGGTTGACCGACCGATGGGCCGCCCGGCGCAGGCTCACCGGGGCGGTCAGCCGCCCCACGGCGTGGTCGCCACCGGTGTCCGCGGGGTCCAGCAGGTCGACGCTGACGAAATCGGCCAGGGCGGGCACGCAGACGTCCGCGAGTTCCTGGGCCGTCCGGGTGACGTCGAGGGTGGTGCCGACGCGGACGCTGGCCTCGTTCACCAGTTGCAGCCGCTCCTGGGCGAGGTACTGCTCGGTGAAGTCGTGCACGGCCAGGCACACGCCGCGCACCCGTCCGTTCTCGTCGGTGATCGGGGCCATCCGGGCCAGCCAGGCGTTCTTCCGGCCCTCGGGGCCGCTCGGCACATAGGCCCGCACATCCTGGCCGCGGCCCGTGGTGAGCACCCGGTGCATGTACCTCTCGGTGTCCACGCTCTCCGGTCTGCCCCCGATCTCGGAGTGCCTGAGGCCCCGCAGACGCTCCTCCGGAATGCCGATCAGGTCGGCCATGGGTCTGTTGAACCGGCGCAGCCGCAGCCGCTCGTCGTAGAGGGCGACGGCGCAGGGGGACTGGACGACGTCGGCGTGGAAGAGCGGGTCCTCGGGCTGCCGCGCGCCGTGGCCCTCCAGCGGGCTGACCACGAGCCAGTGCTCGGGTGTGTCGGCCGTCGGCGGGCGGTGGTGGGCGAGCAGCCACACGGACACGGGGCGTCCGTCGCGGTGGCGGAGCGTGAGCGTGCCGCTCGTGCGGAGCTGCCGGGAGACGGTGGCCTTCTCGTCGTCGGCCAGGAGCTGGGCCGCGGGCTTGCCGACGACCTCGTCCGCCGACCAGCCCAGCAGCCGGCGGGCGCCGTCGTTCCATTCGGTGAGTGCGCCGGACCCGTCGACGACCGCCCGCGCGGTGGCGGCGTCGTCATGCGGGTACACGGGGCTCATCGGCGCCACTCCATTGCGCACACTCACAGTGAACAGATGTTTTCACTCGGGCTCCAGAGTAGTGCGTCACGCCTCCGCGCGGACGTGAACTCCTGTGCGGACGATGACGCGGCCGGGCCGTGGTCAAGGGGGAAATCCGGCCGTTGTGACGTCTGGGGCGGAAGCGGCTCTCCGCACCCTTGACGGGTGCGTGCGGCAAGCCGTCAGAATCTGTTTGTTCACGATCAGTTGTGAGTACTTCTGGGCCCTGATGAGGGAGAGCCGCCATGACGGTCACTCGCAGATCGGTACTACTGGCCTCCGCGGCCGCACCGGCCGCCGGCGCGCTGGCGGGCACCCCGGCGGCACAGGCCGCCGAGGCCGTGGTCGCGGGGGGAGTCGCCGGCCGCGCCACGGTCCCCCTGCGCGACGGCTGGCGCTTCGCGCTGGTCGACCCGGGCGGGATCACCGACCCCACCGGCGAGTACGCCGACGCCGCCGCCCCCGGCCACGACGACTCCGGATGGCGCCAGGTCGCCGTCCCCCATGACTGGAGCATCGAACTCGCGCCGACCACCGAGCACGGCACCACCAGCGGCACCGGGTTCCTCCCCGGCGGCCTGGGCTGGTACCGCCTCGCCTTCACCCTGCCGCCCTCCTACGCGGGCAAGCGGATCTCGGTGGAGTTCGACGGCGTCTACATGGACTCGTACGTCCACTGCAACGGCACCGAGGTCGGCCGGCACCCCTACGGCTACACCGGCTTCGCCTTCGACGTCACCGACCTGCTGCACACCGACGGCACCACCGCGAACGTCATCGCGGTCAAGGTGCAGAACCGGCTGCCCAGCAGCCGCTGGTACTCGGGCAGCGGCATCTACCGCGAGGCCCGCCTCGTCGTCACCGAACCGGTCCACGTCGCGCGCTGGGGCACGTACGTCACCACACCCCGGATCACCGCCGAGCGGGCCACCGTCAAGGTCGACACCTCGGTGGTGAACGAGACCGGAGCCGCGCGTCCGGTCGAGATCCGGTCACGGGTCAGGGACCCGCGCGGCCGCACGGTGGCCCGCACCGCGTCCACGGTCACGGTCGACGGCCGGGCCACCGAAGGACATGAACTCACCGTCCCCAAGCCCCTGTTGTGGGATTTCGAGACACCGCGCCGCTACACCCTGGAGACCGAGCTGCGCGTCGACGGCAGGATCGTCGACACCTACCGCACCCCCTTCGGCTTCCGCACCTTCCGCTTCGACCCGGACGAGGGCTTCCACCTCAACGGCACCTATCACAAGATCAAGGGTGTCGACCTGCACCACGACCTGGGCGCGCTCGGCGCCGCCGTCAGCATCGACGCGATCCGCAGACAGATGACCATCATGAAGTCGATGGGCGTCAACGCCTTCCGCACCTCCCACAACCCGCCCGCGCCGGAGATGATCCAGGTCTGCGAGGAACTGGGCATCGTGATGCTGGTGGAGGCGTTCGACTGCTGGAAGACCCCCAAGAACCGCTACGACTACGGCCGGTTCTTCGACGAGTGGGCCGACAAGGACGTCACGGAGATGGTGGAGGCCGCCCGCAACTCGCCCGCCGTCCTCATGTGGTCGATCGGCAACGAGGTCCCCGACTTCTCCTCCACCGCCGGCCTCGCCATGGCGGACCGGCTCATCGCCGCGGTCAAGGCCTCCGACGACACCCGACCGATCGTCATCGGCTCCGACCGGCACCGCGGTGTGCCCGCGCCGGGCACTCCGGGCGACCTGCTCCTCGCCAAGCTCGACGGCCTCGGCCTCAACTACAACACCGCCAGGTCGGTGGACGCCCTGCACGCCCGCTACCCGCACCTGTTCCTCTTCGAGTCCGAGTCCTCCTCCGAGACCTCCACCCGCGGCACCTACCAGGAGCCGGAGCACCTCAACACCGGGGAGAACCACACGCCGGGCAGGCGGGCGACCTCGTCGTACGACAACAACCTCGCCTCCTGGACGATGAGCGGCGAGTACGGCCACAAGAAGGACCGCGACCGCAAGTGGTTCGCGGGGGAGTTCCTGTGGTCCGGGATCGACTACATCGGGGAGCCCACGCCGTACAACGTCTTCCCGGTGAAGGCGTCCTTCTTCGGCGCCGTCGACACGGCCGGATTCCCGAAGGACATGTACCACCTCTTCCGGAGCCAGTGGGTGAGCGAGCCCATGGTCCATCTGCTCCCCATGACCTGGAACCACGAGGAGGGCACCACGGTCGAGGTGTGGGCGTACGCCAATGTCGCCACCGTGGAGCTGTTCCTGAACGGAAAGTCCCTCGGCACGCGGACGTTCGACACCAAGAAGACCGTCGACGGCCGGGAGTACCTGGAGACCACCGAGGCCACCGGTGACGACAAGACCTTCACCGACGGCCCCTACCCGGGCAGTTACACCAGCCCGAACGGCAGCGCGGGCAAGCTCCACCTCACCTGGAAGGTCCCGTACGAGCCGGGCGAGTTGAAGGCGGTGGCCCGCAGGAACGGCAAGGTGGTCGCCACCGACGTCCTGCGCACGGCCGGCAGACCCCACGCCGTACGCCTCACCCCCGACCGCACGTCCCTCGCCGCCGACGGCCGTTCCCTGGTCTTCGTCACGGCGGACGTCGTCGACGCCCGCGGAGTCGTGGTGCCCGACGCCGAGCACCTGATCTCCTTCGCGGTGACGGGCGGCTCCCTCGCGGGGCTCGACAACGGCCGCGAGGAGAGCGCCGAGCGCTACCAGGCGAGCACCCGCACCGCCTTCTGCGGCAAGGCCCTCGCCATCGTCCGCGCCGGGACGAAACCGGGCGCGGTCAAGGTGACCGCAAAGGTGGAGGGCCTGCGCCCGGGCACGGCGACCGTCCGGGCCACTCCCGCCCGGTCGGTGGCGACCACCCCGGCCGCCGCGTTCCGCCCCGACCACCCGGCGCCGCCCGACTACCCCCATGCCGACGCCAGTTACTCCGGCCGCCCCGACACGCTGCCGGCCGCGATGCTCGACGGCGACCCGGCCACCGGCTGGTCCAACGCCTTCGCCAAGGCCGCCACCGCGCTGCTGCCCGCCTTCAGCGGAGCCCGGACCGAGGACTGGGTCTCGGTGGACTTCGGGCGGACGCGGACCGTCGACCGGGTGGAGGTCTCCTTCACCCTGAGCGCGACCCACAGCCTGCCCGCGTCGGTCCGGGCCGAGGTGTGGGACGGGCGGACCTATGTGACGGTCAAGGGGGCGGCCGTCGACTGGGCCACCGCCTCCGGCGAACCGACGGTCCTCACCTTCGACGCCGTGCGCGGCTCCCGGCTGCGGCTCGTTCTGACCAGCGCCCACCCGGACGAGGCGCGCGGCGGGATACGCATCAGCAGGCTGGAAGTCCCGGCCGGCTGACCGCCGCCCGCACGATCCTCGAAGCGGTCCGGACGGAACCAGTCCCGTCCGGACCGTTGACGGGGTGTCATGCCTGCAACAAGCATGGCCTGCGTCCGCATCTGGGAGCGCTCCCACGGGAGCGTCACCCGTACCTCCTCCAGGAGCCCAGACGTGAAACGACGTAGAACCACCCTGATCTCCCTGACGGCCCTGCTCGGGGCGGCACTCGTGGGCCTCCCCGCCCCCGGGGCCGTCGCCGAGGAGGTCGAACAGGTCAAGAACGGCACCTTCGACACCACCACCGCCCCCTGGTGGACCACCAGCAACGTCACCGCGGAACTGTCCGGCGGACAGCTGTGCGCCGACGTGCCGGGCGGCACCGCCAACCGCTGGGACGCCGCCGTCGGACAGAACGACATCACCCTGGTCAAGGGCGAGTCGTACAAGTTCTCCTTCAGCGCGAACGGCTCGCCCGAGGGACACGTCCTGCGCGCCATCGTCGGCCTGTCGGCGGCGCCCTACGACACCTATTTCGAGGTCAGTCCGCAGCTCAGCGTGTCGGGCAACACCTACTCGTACACGTTCACCTCGCCCGTCGACACCGCCCAGGGCCAGGTCGGCTTCCAACTCGGCGGCAGCGCCGACCCGTTCCGCTACTGCATGGACGACGTGTCCCTGCTGGGCGGGGTCCCGCCCGAGGTCTACGAGCCCGACACCGGACCCCGGGTCCGGGTCAACCAGGTCGCCTATCTGCCCGCGGGACCCAAGAACGCCACCCTGGTCACCGGCGCGACCGCCCCACTGCCCTGGCAGCTGAAGAACGCCGGCGGCGCGGTGGTGGCCCGCGGATCGACCGTCCCGCGCGGCACCGACGCCTCCTCCGGGCAGAACGTGCACTCCGTCGACTTCGGCGCCTACAAGAAGAAGGGCAGCGGCTTCACCCTGGTCGCCGACGGCGAGACCAGCCGCCCCTTCGACATCGGCACGAGCGCCTACGAGCGACTGCGGCTCGACGCGGCGAAGTACTACTACACCCAGCGCAGCGGCATCGCGATCCGCGACGACCTGCGCCCGGGCTACGGCCGCGCCGCCGGGCACGTGAACGTGGCCCCCAACCAGGGCGACAAGGACGTGCCCTGCCAGCCGGGCGTGTGCGACTACACGCTCGACGTCACCGGCGGCTGGTACGACGCGGGCGACCACGGCAAGTACGTGGTCAACGGCGGCATCTCCACCTGGGAGGTACTGAGCACCTACGAGCGCGAGAAGCTGGCCCGCACCGGGCAGGCGGAGCGGCTGGGGGACGGCACCCTCGCCATCCCCGAGAGCGGCAACAAGGTGCCCGACATCCTCGACGAGGCCCGCTGGGAGCTGGAGTTCCTGCTGAAGATGCAGGTGCCGGCCGGGCAGCCGCTGGCCGGCATGGCCCACCACAAGATCCACGACGAGCAGTGGACCGGCCTGCCGCTGATGCCGAGCGACGATCCGCAAAAGCGTGAGCTGCACCCGCCGTCCACCGCGGCGACCCTGAACCTGGCGGCGACGGCCGCGCAGGCGGCCCGCCTGTACAAGCCGTACGACAAGGCGTTCGCGGCGAAGACCCTCGCGGTCGCCCGCACCGCCTGGGCGGCGGCGCTCGCCCACCCCGACCGGTACGCCTCGGAGAGCGACGGCATCGGCGGTGGCACCTACGCCGACAACAACGTCACCGACGAGTTCTACTGGGCGGCGGCCGAGCTGTACCTCACCACCGGCGAGAAGGCGTTCCAGGACCACGTCCTGGCCTCGCCCGTCCACACCGCCGACATCTACACCCCCGTCGGCTACGACTGGGCCAGGACCGCCGCCGCGGCCCGCCTGGACCTCGCCACCGTGCCGAACCGGCTGCCCGGCCGCGACAAGGTCCGCCAGTCCGTCGTCAAGGGCGCCGACCGCTACCTGGCCACGTTGAAGGCCCACCCGTACGGCATGCCGTACGCCCCGGAGGGCAACGTCTACGACTGGGGTTCCAACCACCAGATCCTGCACAACGCGATCGTCATCGCCACCGCGTACGACATCACCGGCGGCTCGAAGTACCGGGACGGCGCCGTGCAGAGCATGGACTACGTCTTCGGCCGCAACGCGCTGAACATGTCGTACGTGACCGGCTACGGCGAGGTCAACGCCCACAACCAGCACGCCCGTTGGTACGCCCACCAGCTGGACCCGAGCCAGCCCAACCCGCCGCAGGGGACTCTGGCCGGCGGGCCGAACTCGAGCATCCAGGACCCCTTCGCACAGAGCAAACTCCAGGGCTGCGTCGGCCAGTTCTGCTTCATCGACGACATCCAGTCCTGGTCGACCAACGAGCACACCATCAACTGGAACTCGGCCCTGACCCGGATGGCGTCCTTCGTGGCGGATCAAGACTGAGCGGATCGAGACCGGAACTCGCGTGCTCCACCAGCTCACCGGGCCGCTCGTGCGCGGTGAGCGTGTGGAGCCGTGCCTGATCGAGCGGCTGGTGCACCTCGACGTACTCACCGTGCGGCAGCCGCTTGATCACGCCGGTCTCCCGACCGTGCATCACCAGCTCCCTGTCGCGGAGTTGGAGACCCAGGCAGATCCGGCGGGTCACCACGAACACCACCGCCGGGACGACGAACACCGCTATCCGGACCATCCAGGTCACCGTGTTGATCGACAGATGCAGCCGGGTCGCCACGATGTCGTTGCCGCCGCCCGCCAGCAGCACCAGATACAGGGCGATCCAGGCCGCGCCGATCGCCGTGCGCACCGGCCGGTTGCGCGGGCGGTCCAGCAGATGGTGCTCGCCCCTGTCACGTGTGAACCGGGCCTCCAGGAACGGGTACACGCCGATGAACACCAGCAGCAGCGGGAAGACCACGATGGGGATCAGCACCCCGAGGACGAGTGTGTGCCCCCAGAAATCGATCTCCCAGCCCGGCATGATCCGGACCAGTCCCTCCGCGAAGCCCAGGTACCAGTCGGGCTGGGCGCCCGTGGAGACCTGGTCGGCGCGGTAGGGGCCGTACGACCAGACGGGGTTGATGCTCGCCACGGCCGCGAGCAGCGTGAGCGATCCGAAGACCAGGAAGAAGAAGCCGCCCGCCTTCGCCATGTACACCGGCATGAACGGGGTGCCGACCACATTGCGCTCGGTCCGCCCGGGCCCCGCGAACTGGGTGTGCTTGTGGTAGAAGACCAGCAGCACATGGACCACGACGAGCGCCGCCATGATGCCCGGGATCACCAGGATGTGCAGCGAGTAGAAGCGCGCCACGATGTCGTCGCCGGGGTACTCGCCGCCGAACAGGAACATCGCGAGGTATGTCCCCACGATCGGTACGGACAGCAGGGCGCCGTGGACGAACCTCATGCCCGTCCCGGACAGCAGGTCGTCGGGCAGCGAGTAGCCGAAGAGCCCCTCGAACAGCCCGAGGAACAGCAGCGACCAGCCGAACAGCCAGTTGACCTCGCGCGGCTTGCGGAACGAGCCCGTGAAGAAGTGCCGCATCATGTGCGCGAGCATCCCGGCCACGAAGACCAGCGCCGCCCAGTGGTGCAACTGCCGGATCAGCAGCCCGCCGCGCACGTCGAAGCTGATGTCCAGGGTGGAGGCGTACGCCTCGGACATGCGGACGCCGTTGAGCGGGGTGTAACTGCCCTGGTACGTCACCTCGTTCATCGACGGATGGAAGAAGAAGGTGAGGTACACGCCGGACAGGATCAGGACGATGAAGCTGTACAGGCAGATCTCGCCCAGCAGGAAGGACCAGTGGTCGGGGAAGACCTTGCGCAGGTACTTCTTGCCCAGGGTGTGGGTGCCGAGGCGGCCGTCGAACCAGTCGGCCATCCGCTCGCCGCGGCCCCGCCCGCCGGTGTCGGGAACATCGGAAACGGTCTGCTCGGACATGTGTGCGCCTCCCGGTGGCTCGCTCACCACCGAGACGGCCGAGGGGGCCCGGAGTGTGACACCCGACCGGCCGGATGTGGTCCACGCCACACCCGGCCGTCGTGCGGTCCTCAGGCGGCGTCGTGGAAGACCAGCCCCAGCGCACGGCGATGCCCCGAGCGGACCACGCTCACCCCGTGCCGCATCGCCCCGGCCGACCAGCCGCGCCGGCCGCGCACCGGGCGGTCCCGGGTCGTGAAGACCACCCCGTGCCCCTGCGGGAGCACGGTCGTGACGCCCCGGGACTGGGCCCGGGCCCGCTGCTCCACCATCAGGAACTCGCCGCCCGTGTAGTCGGTGCCGTGGGCGTCGAGGCCGACGACCACCTGGAGCGGGAAGACCAGCTCGCCGAACACGTCACGGTGCAGCGCGTTCCAGTCACCCTGCCCGTACCGCAGCAGGATCTGCGCGGACCGGTCCTGCCCGGCCTCGTGGCAGCGCTCCAGCCACTCCCGGAGGGAGTCCGGCCACGGCGCGGGCCGTCCGAGCCGGGCCGCCCAGTCCCGGGCGATCGGCAGCAGCCGCGGGTAGAAGGCGGCCCGCAGGGCGGCGACCGCCGGGGGCAGGTCGTGGGTGAAGTAGCGGTACTCCCCGGATCCGAAGCGGTGCCGCGCCATGTCGACGGTCGTCCGGAACAGCTCCGGTTTGTCGTACAGGGCCGCCAGGTCGTGGCACTCGGCCGGCGTCAGCAGCCGTTCCGTCGGCGCGCAGCCGTGCTCGTCCAACTCGGCGGCCACAGCGGTCCAGTCGGTCCCGGCGACCCGTCGCAGGGCCCGGTCGGCGGTGACGGTCATGGGCTTGCCTCTCCTCGTGACGTGTCTGCGGCACCATCGAGTCTGCCGCCGTCGGAGGCTGGTGACCGGCGGAAATCGGACCGAGTGTTCCACGGCCTGCGGTACCTCTGTGATGTCCACTTGACCTGGGGATATTTACGAGTAAGTACCCGGGCGGTACCGTGGTGGCATGCCTGCTCTGAACGTGGAATTCAGCGATCGCGAGCTGGAGGACCTGCGGCAGATCGCCAAGGAGCGCGGTACGTCGATGAAGGCCCTGGTGCGCGAGGCCGCCGCGGCCGACATCGCCCGGCACCGCGCGCTCCAGGAGGGCGCGGAGGCCTTCCGCCGGTTCTTCGCCTCCCACGCCGAGGAGTTCGCGGCCGCCTTCCCCGACGACGAACCCCGGGCCCGGGGCGCGGGGCGGGTCGCCTGACCGATGGCTCCCGTGGTCCACATCGACGTGCCCTGGCTGCTCCAGCGTCACGAAGAGGTCCTGCCCGACCAGCCCACCATCAACGACTTCTCCGCGCTGGTGGCCGCCGTCGCCCGGCACCGCGTCGACCCGCCGCGCCTCGGTGTGGACTCCGACCCCGCCTGGCGGGCCGCCGCGCTGCTGCACACCCTCGCCCTGCTCAAACCCCTGCCGTCGGCCAACGCCCGCTTCGCCTGCGCCACGGCCGTGGCCTACATGTTCGTCAGTGGCGTCGGCATCGACCCGCCCTACGGCACCCTCGTCGACCTCGCCCGCGACCTGATCTCCGGCAAGACCGACGTGTACGGGGCCGCCGACCGGCTGCGCTCCTGGCAGATCTGATCCCGTCGCGGGATCTGCCGTCCGCTCCCGGGGCCGCCGACCGGGGCGGGAGGAACGGGGTCGGCGGCCGTCGTCGCGCAGGAGAGCCTCCCCCAAGCTCTCGGCTTCGCTCGAGCCCGGGGGGACCCCCACCCTGCGCGGGGCCTCCGAGGAAAGGCCGGTTCCAGTCCACTACGCGGTGCGGTGCGCGGGCAGCGTGCGTGCCGCCCGGGCACGTGCGTGTGTTTCACACGGGGCGCATGGAATCGTGAAAGGCCGGACGGGGCGCATGAGTTGCCGCCGTATCCGACTCTCTTCCCATGAGGTGGATGTGACCCCGGTGCCTTGTTGGCCGTGTATGACTTGTGCAAGGGTGAACTGTCGGTGTGGGGGGAAGGACCGGCTCGCATTCGTCCCGTGGGGAAACGGGGGCGCGGACGGATGCTGGTGAATTCACGCTCCCCATGCCCGCGCCCGAAAGGTGGGCCCCGATCCCGGGCCCTTTCGGCGACCAGAACTTCTGTGTGCGCCCTGCGCGCGGGAAGGAATCAGCTCCGTGCTCACCCCCCACCCCCCTCGCCCTCCCTACCCACCGCCCGGTGGAGTTCCGGAGGAATCCGACGAGAATCTCGGCGCCGCTCTCAGAGGCCGCCCGGACCACGAGGTCACCCAGGTCGTGGCGTTCCTCATGGCGCGGCACTGGCGGCAGGCCCACGAGTACGCGGTGATCTGCCTCGCCGGCGAGGACTCCGCCTCCATCGTCACCGCCGCCTCCTTCCACCAGGTACTCGACCGTGTCGGCCTCGGCGAGACGGCCGTGGCGCTGCGCCCGCGACTGCTGGTGACCGTGCGGGAGACCGTCCGGCAGTGGGCGGCCGAGGACCGGATATCCGATGTTCTGCCGGATCTCCGGAAAACCGCCGGTAGTCGCGGTATGCGGCCGGCCCGGTTCCTGACGCCCGAAAACCGCAAGCTGGCCGAACGGTCATTCCACGCCCTTCCCGGACTTTTTCGGTGCGTGTTGTGGCATGTGGAGGTGGAAGGAGAGTCGTTAACCGTCCCCGCCGCTCTCCTCGGCATGGATACCGACACCGCGTCGGTGTCGCTCGAACAGGCGCGTGAAAAATTCCGTGAAGGTTGTGTTCAGGCCCATCGGGAACTCGCGCCGACCCAGGAATGCCGCTACTACAACCGCCTCCTCGACGTTCCCATTCGCCGCGGCGGGGCCCTGCTGCCGGATGTCCGGCAGCATCTGGGGGAGTGCCGCCACTGCCATCACGCGGCCGAACAACTGAGCCATTTCGAGGGCGGATTGGGTGTCCTGCTGACCGAGGCGGTGCTCGGCCCGGAAGGCCGCCGCTACCTCGACACCCGTCCGGGCCGGGCCGACGAGGAGCCGCGCACCCGCGGCTCGGGCCGGCACGGCGGCGGACGCAGACGCCTCCTGCCGGCCATCCCCGGTATGCCCGCCGCCCTCCGCCGCCCGACCCCGCAAGGACCGCGCTCTTCCCGCACCCTGGTCGCCGGCGTCGGCCTCGCCTCCGCCGGCCTCTTCACCGCGTTGCTCGTCGGCGGCCTGTGGACGGACGACGACGGCGCCGCCCCGGCCGCCTCCACCAGCGCCACCGGCGGCCTCGGCACGACCCCCGGCGCCTCCTCGGGCACGGCCCACCTCCCCGCCGGGCCCGGAATCACCAGGCTGCGCAACGCCGCCGCCGGCCTGTGCGTCGATATCGACGGCGAACCCAAGGCCGGCACCGGGACCGAACTGGCGGCCTGCTCCGACGCGCCGACCCAGCAGTGGTCGTACGAGGACGACGGGCTGCTGCGCAGCGTGGCCGAACCGGACCTGTGCCTGGACTCGCACCTGGCCGCCGGCATGCCGGCCCTCGGCAGCTGCGCCGCGGAGAACGCAAGGCGCGGCGACGACGTCCGCTACGACCTCACGGTCCGGGGAGAGGTGCTGCCCCGCTGGGACGGGCGCCTGGCCCTCGCCCCCACCACCGACGACCCGGGCGCCGACCTCGTCGTCAAGATCCGCGACGGCTCCGCCCGACAGCGCTGGCTCACCGACCCGGTCTCCACGGCGAGCCCCGGTTCCCTGTCCGGGGCCGGGACGAAGACGCCCTCGACGCGGGTGGTGGAGGTCTCCGACCGGGCGTAGCCGCGGGACGATCGCCCCGGGTTCAGTCGACCGTGAGATCACCGGGGCCGATCGTGGCCGGGCCGGCGTGGCCGGACAGGGCGAGGGTGAGGTCGAACTCCGCCAGCAGACAGCGGATGACGTGCTCGACGCCCGCCTGCCCGTCGAGCCCGAGGCCGTAGACGTAGGGGCGTCCCACGAGCACCGCCTGCGCGCCGAGTGCCAGGGCCTTGAAGATGTCGTCGCCGGTGCGGACTCCGCTGTCGAACAGGACGGTCAGCCGGTCGCCGACCGCTTGTGCGATCCGGGGCAGCGCGTCGGCGGCCGCGACCGCGCCGGCCACCTGGCGGCCGCCGTGGTTGGACACCACCACGCCGTCCATCCCGGCGTCGGCGGCGAGCCGGGCGTCGTCCGGGTGCAGGACACCCTTGAGGACGATCGGACCGTCCCAGTTCTCGCGCAGGAACGTCAGGTCCGGCCAGGTCTTGGCGGGGTCGGAGAACATGCCGACGAAGTGCATCACGGCCGCGTTCGGATCCTCGTGCACCGGCTTGGCCAGCCCTGCCTGGAAGGCCGGGTCGGAGAAGTAGTTGGCGGTGCCCACACCGCGCAGGAACGGCAGATACGCCTGGTCGAGGTCGCGCGGCCGCCAGGACAGCATCGGAGTGTCGAGGGTGACGACGAGCACGGTGAACCCGGCCGCCTTCGCCCGGCCCAGGAAACTCCGGGCCACCTCGGGATCCTTGGGCCAGTACAGCTGGAACCACCGCTCGGCGTCCCCCATCGCCTCCGCGACCTGCTCCATCGGGGTGCTGGACGCCGACGACAGGATGTACGGCACTCCCTGCGCCGCCGCGGCCCGGGCGGCGGCCGGCTCGGCGTCCGGGTGCATGATCGACAGCACGCCGACCGGTGCCAGGGCCAGCGGGGCGGGCAGCGCGCGGCCCAACACCTCGACGGACAGGTCCCGTTCGTGCACGTCCCGCAGCATGCGCGGCACGATCCGGCGCCGCTCCAGAGCCGCCCGGTTGGCCCGCGCCGTACTGCCGTCGCCCGCGCTGCCCGCCACATAGCCGACCGGACCGGGACCGAGCCGCCGCTCGGTGAGTTCCTCCAGCCGTGTCAGATCGGTGGGCAGGCGCGGGACGGCGCCCGACATCCCGTTCAGATAGATCTCGTACTGGAAGTCCGCCCAGTGCTTGGCCATCCGTACGCCCAGCCTCTCCTCGTCGAGCCGCGTCGCCCCGACCATACTGGCCGGTACGGCGCCGGGGTCAGGCCCGGGACGCGGCCGGGGGAGCGATCTCGTCGGCAGGAGTTCCGGGACCGGTGATGGGCGGCACCGGCACGTCGACCGTGCGGGCCAGTCGCGCGCCCTCGGGCCCGTACACCGCCCGCGGCTCGGGGAAGATCCACAGCAGGGCCAGGAACAGCACCGCGGCCACGACCAGCGACAGCGGCAGGCCGATGTCCACGCCGTTGGCGAGATCCCCGAGCGGTCCGACGAACTGGCCGGGAATGTTGGTGAAGAGCACGCCGACCAGGGCGGACACCCACCAGGCGGTCAGCCCCCGCCAGTTCCAGCCGTGCGCGAACCAGTAACGGCCGCCGCGCTGACGGCGGTTGAAGACCTGGAGCGCCTCCGGGTCGTACCAGCCGCGCCGGGTGAACCAGCCCAGCATCATCACGACCATCCAGGGCGTCGTACACGTGATGATCATGGTGGCGAAGGTCGAGATCGACCGCACGAGGTCCAGGCCGAACCGTCCGACGAAGATGAACACGATCGACAGCGCGCCGACCAGGACGGTCGCCCGCACCCGCGACAGCCGCGGGAACACCGAGGAGAAGTCGAGCCCCGTGCCGTACAGGGCCGTCGTCCCCGTCGACATCCCACCGATCAGGGCAAGTAGACAGACCGGCAGGAAGAACCAGCCGGGCGAGATCGCCAGCAGCCCGCCCACGAAGTCGGGCGCCGCCGGGTCGACGTAGTCCGGCGCCTTCGCGGCGATGATGCTCGCGGTCGCCAGCCCGAAGACGAACGGCACCAGGGTCGCGATCTGCGACAGGAAGGCGGCACCCACCACCCGGCGGCGCGGGGTGTTCGCCGGGATGTAGCGCGACCAGTCGCCCAGGAAGGCACCGAAGGACACCGGGTTCGACAGCACGATCAGCGCCGCGCCGATGAACGACGGCCAGAACAGCGCGTCGGTCGCCGCGTCCGCCGACTCCGTGAAGACGCCCGCGTACGACGGGTCGAAGTCCCCGGCGAAGGCGACCGCGCCCAGCAGGAACAGCACCGTCGCCGAGGCCACCGCGACCTTGTTGACGAACAGCATGAACCGGAAGCCGTACACGCACACCGCGAGCACCAGCCCGGCGAACAGCGCGTACGCGACGCCGTAGGACACGTCGTCGCGCTCCAGGCCGAAGAGCCGGTGGGCGCCGCCGACCAGGGCGTCGCCGGAGCTCCACACCGAGATGGAGAAGAACGCGACGGCGGTGAGCAGCGACAGGAACGAGCCGACCACCCGGCCGTGCACACCGAGGTGGGCCGACGAGGAGACGGCGTTGTTGGTGCCGTTGGCCGGCCCGAACACCGCCATCGGGCACAGGATCAGCGCGCCGACGACGACGCCGAGGAGGGTGGCGGCCAGGCCCTGCCAGAAGGACAGGCCGAACAGGATCGGGAAGGCGCCGAGGACACAGGTGGAGAAGGTGTTGGCGCCGCCGAAGGCGAGGCGGAACAGATCGAGCGGACGCGCGGTGCGGTCCGCGTCCGGGATGCGCTCCACGCCATGCGCCTCGACCTCGGTCAGGGCAGGGGGCGCGGGCGGAGCGGCGGGGGAGACGGCGGCCGGCTGTGCGGACTGCTCGGAGTGCTCGGGCTGTTGGGGCTGCGGGGACACGGGGGCTCCAGCGGGGACGGGGCGGTGGAGCGCGGGGTGGCGCGACGGTGGGGACGGGTGGTCGCCGACGCCGGGGTGTGCGGCGGTGACGCGGCCCGTCCTCTCGGCGGTCTGCCGACCGTACGGCGGCGCACCGGGCCCGGAACAGAAGACGGTTCATCCATCTTCGGGGCCCCGGCTGTGCGCATCGTCCACCGGGCTCATCCGCCTGCCTCATCCACCGGTTTCCTCCGTTCGCCGGTCACTCCTCGTCGGCCGGGCTGTCCTCGGGCTCGGCGTCGGGCCCCTGCGCCCGCACCCGCTGGACGTGTTCCAGGGACTCGCGGAGTTCGGCGAGCCAGTCGTCGGTGTGGCGCTGGACCAGACGCACGCACCAGGCGAGGGCGTCGCTGCGGCTGCGGGCCACCCCTCCGGCGATGAGGGTGTCGAGGACCTGGCGCTCGGGCTGCCGCAGCCGGGTCATGACGGGGGCCGCGACATGGGTGAACAGGGCGCGCTCCGGGCCGCACTCGACACCCCAGGAGACCTTCCGGCCGAACCGGTGCTCGGCGTCCCGTGCCACCGCGATCCGGGTGTCGCGGGTGCGTTCCCGGAACTCCTGGATCCGGCCCTGTACGGCGGCCTCCCGCTCGGCGGCCGGGGCGTCCTCGTCCAGCCGGGGTTCGGGAACACGGCCGACGACGGTGATCTCCTCGCGGTCGACGGTCACCTCGACGAGCTCCTCGAACAGATCGTCCGGCAGCCGGCCGGCGAACCACCCGCGCAGTTTCTCTCGCTGCTCTGTCGTAATCATGTAATCACCATTACTCGGCACACGAGGGAACGCAAGAGTCCGCGTTCCGGGTGCGCTCAGGGCGGAAAAGCGGAATGTTTCAGGCCTATTGCCGAGCGGGGGAGATCCGGCCATCGGGTCGGATCGGTCGATCAAGAACCGCTCGCTTCGGGGGTCGTGGCGTTCGAGTTCCGTCACTTCGCGCCACTGATTCAATACGCAATGTTACCGAAACCCATGGGGTCGATGTGAGTTTCGGCGGCGGACTCGGCAGACTCGCGCTCGCCGCAGTCGGCACCGACCGGGTCGGTTGTGGCACACCCTCGAATCCAGCGGAAGGATGCACACAATGCGGAACACCGCGCGCTGGGCGACGACCCTCGCCCTCACGGCCACCGCCGTCGGCGGACCCCTCACGGGTACCGCGCTCGCCGCCCAGTCCACCCCGGCCACGCTCTACGCCCCCTCGGCCCTGGTGCTCACCGTGGGCCACGGCGACAGCGCGGCCCTCGCCACCCCGGAACGCGCGGTCACCCTGACCTGCGCGCCGAACGCCTCCGGAACGCATCCCGCGG
This sequence comes from Streptomyces lincolnensis, assembly GCF_001685355.1. Taxonomy (GTDB): domain Bacteria; phylum Actinomycetota; class Actinomycetes; order Streptomycetales; family Streptomycetaceae; genus Streptomyces; species Streptomyces lincolnensis. Next base: position 9,252,539 of record NZ_CP016438.1, read on the forward strand.
CGGCCCAGGCCTGCGCCGAACTGCGCGCCGTCGACGGCGACTTCGACGCCCTGGCGGTGAGAAGCGACATCCGGTGCACCAAGCAGTACGACCCGGTGGTCGTCACCGTGGACGGTGTCTGGAGGGGCCAGCGCGTCTCCTACGAGCGCACCTTCGGCAACGAGTGCGTGAGGAGCTCCTACGGGAGCGGCGTCTTCACGTTCTGAGACCGGGGTCCCGTGGTCCCCGTGAACCCTTCAGGAGGCCCGCGACCGGGGAGTGCGAGCTCCTGTCACGGGGACCTGTGATCCCGCACCAGGGGTCGGCGGACGGAGTGGGGCCGTCCGCCGGCCCCCTGGCATCAGACCGGCTCGTCGGGCAGTCGCGGCAGGGCGGGAAAGCGCCCCGCCAGCCCCGAGGCGCGCAGCAGCCGCAGGACGCGCGGCTGGTCCGAGACGACACGGAGCCGCCCGTCGCGCTCCTTGGCCCGGCGGTCCGCACGGCACAGCACCCGCAGTCCCGAGCAGTCGAAGAAGTCCACGTACCGCAGGTCCACCAGGACGTCCGGCCCGGGGCCCGAGGTCGCCGCGTCCAGGTGCTCGGCGAGGAGGTGCGCGGTCGCCACGTCGATCTCGCCCGAGACCTCGACCACCGTGAAGGGACCGCTGGCCCGGGTACGGGCGTTCTGGTTCGTCACCGGTGGTGCGGGGGCGGGCTCGTCGTCGGGCGTCATGTCCTCTCCACCTCGGCGGGGCACGCGTGTGGTCTCGGTAGTTACCCCGGCCGGGTCGGCTACATCCCTGTGGAGGGACCCGCAAGATCTGGTTCACTCGACCTAGTGAATTTCTGTCAACAGGATTGACAATTCACGTGTAGAGGTCAACTAGCCCTGGGTCCGGTCCCGGTGGCTGGTGTCGCACCACGGATAGCGGCGACTGCGGCGGCAGGTGCACAGGGCCACCCGGAAGCGGTCCGAGGTGACCGTCGTGCCGTCCTCCAGCTCCACTTCCACCGGTCCCTCCACCAGGAGCGGGCCCTTGCGCCGCAGGGTGATCCGCCGGGGGTGCTCAGACGGGGAGTTCGGCACGGACGACCACCAGTTCCTCGTTCTCGTCGGTGGGGGAGAGCAGCCCGCGCCGCCGCAACCAGCGCTCGCGGCCCCGCAGTACGGGACCGAACGCGATCCGGCTCCGACGGGTCACGGAGGCCTTCAGGCCGGCCGCGCGCAGCCGATCGAGGGTCCGCCCCGGATCGCTCAGCGCGGAGTGCACCATCAGCAGGACCCCGCCGGGCCGCAGCAGCGTCGGCGCCTGCTCGCAGATCCGGTCCAGGACGAGCCGCCCGTCGCGGCCCGCGTCCCAGGCCCGGGCGGTGCCCCGGGGCGGCCGGGCGCCCGTGGGGGCGGGCACGTACGGCGGGTTGGTGAGGATGAGGTCGTACAGACGGTCCTGGACGGGGGTGAAGAGGTCCCCGCGCCGGACCCGGACCGGCACCCCGGCCACCCGGACGTTGAACCAGGCCGTGCAGACCGCACGCCAGGACACGTCCACCGCGGTCACCCGGGTTCCGCGCCGCGCGGCCTCGATGGCCAGCGCCCCGCTCCCGGTACCCACGTCGAGGACGTCCGCGCCCGGCGGCAACGGCTCTTCGGACAGGGCCCCGGCCAGCAGGGCGGTGTCCTCCTGCGGGGCGTACACACCCGGGAGGACCAGCGGCAGCATCAGAGGATTCACGCGGATCGAGTACCCCGACATTCAGGAGATATCGGAGATTTCGATGTCCTTGGACCGTGCGGCGACGTGTCCAGCGGCGTACGCAGCGACGGGCGTCCCGCCCGCCAGGCACCCAGCACCTGCGCGGCGAACCGGTCCTCGACGTGGCCGGTGGCGTCGATCCCGAAGGCCACGTCGGAGGCGAGATGCGGCTCCTCGGCCAGCAGACCGCCGATGACGTCGTGGCGGACGACCTGCTCGTGGACGGCGTCGGCCTCGACGTGCTCGTCGTAGAAGAACTCGGCGGCCGGGCCGGCGTCCGTGCGGCGCATCGCCTCGGCCAGCCGCCGGGAGCCGGGCGAGGAGGTGATCTCCACCGCCGCGAAGTGGCCCACCAGGGCTCCCCGCAGGGACCGGTGCAGACCGAAGAGGGACATCAGGTTGACCGTGGCCAGCAGCTCCGCGGAGGCCGCGTCGAGATAGCGGCCGTACGCCGTGTCCAGGCCCAGGTCCGTCATCAGGTCGGCGAACAGCTTCGCGTGCACCCGGTCGGGGCGGCCGCCGCCGTACTCGTCGAACTCCACCGCCGCCATGCCCGCCTTGGCCCGGCCCCACAGCCGGGGCAGCACCCAGGCGTGCGGGTCCGCCTCCTTGAGGTGGTAGAGCGAGCGCTGCGCCGCGTACTCGCGCAGCTGCCACAACGCGCCCTCCTCGCGCAGGTAATGGGTGACACCGCTGCCCTCGACGGGCTCGACCAGGAGCTCCGCCAGGGCGTCGTCGACACTGTCGTGGACGGTGGTGTCGGCGCGCAGGGCCGACAGGAAGCGGTGCTCCAGTGCGGCACGGACGCGCAGCACCTCGGGGTCCCACTCGCGGTCCGGCGAGACGCCGGCGAAGCCGCGGTAGTGCAGCTCGTAGCAGAGGTACAGAGCGAGCTGGAGATCGTCGCCGTAGGCTGCCGCGGCCGCGATGTCCTCGGGGCGCGGGAGGGGGCCGGCGCCCCGCAGGTGCTCCGCGACGGCCGCGGAGACGGGGCCCCGGGGGGTCGGCAGCCGTGGTTCCCGGCTCTCGTGTGGCATGTGCGCCGGGTACCCCGGCCGTGCCGGGCCACCCGCCCACGCCCGGCTGTTCGACGCCGAGATCCTCGTGACGGCCTCCCCGGCCTCGGCTGCACGATCCCCGGCCGGGCGTGGACCTACTGGCACCCCGGCTCCGGACCCGACCAGTGCGCCACCCGAGGAGGTCAGTCGCCCTCGGACTCCTCCTGGGCGCGGGCGTTGGGGGTGATGGCCTCCCCGGCCTCGCCCCGGTGGAGCCGCTGCTCGGCGGAGTCCCGGGTGCGGTTGGCGGTGTCCTCGATCTCGCGCACGACCTTCTCTACGGCGGTCTCGGGCGAGTCGTCGCGGCGGTTCTTCTCGGGGTCGGTCACGGGGGACTCCTCTCTGCGGTCTCTGCGGTCTCTGCGGTCTCTGCGGTCGTTTCAGGTGGGGGAACTCGCGATGCGCAGGGGCACCGGGTCCGGGGGAGCGTCCTCCACGTTGCGGCGGGTGATCTCCGCCCACCAGGACGCGCCGTCCTCGATGTGCCGCAGCAGCACTCCCTCCCGGATCGCCCACGGGCAGAGCGTGAGCGTCCGGATGCCGGTCAGCTTCATCGCGGTGTGGCCGACCACCGCGCCGGCCAGGCTCTGCGCCGCGCGCGGGGCGGAGATGCCGGGCAGCAGGGCGCGCCCGGTGGCCGGCAGCACGGCCAGCCGGCCGACGGCCAGGCGGAGGTCCTCGCGGTGCAGCCGTCGTTCCACGAACGGGCCGTACCGTCCGGGCGGGGCTCCGCACAGCCGGCCCAGCTGCTGGAAGGTGCGCGAGGTGGCCACCGCCGTGCGCGGTCCCTCCCAGCGGATCCGTGCCGCCGCGTCCCGCAGTTGATGCCGGACCCTGCGGCGCAGGGCCCGCATCTGCTCGGGGGACGGCGGGTCCTGCCCCTCGAAGAACTCATGGGTCAGCCGGCCCGCCCCGAGCGGCAGCGAGGCCACGAAGTCCGGAAGCCGCCCCCGGCCGAAGGCCACCTCCAGCGAGCCGCCCCCGATGTCCAGCAGGGCGAGCGGCCCCGACCGCCAGCCCATCCAGCGCCGTGCCCCGAGGAAGGTCAGCTCGGCCTCCACCTCGCCGGGCAGGGTGCACAGCCCCACCCCGGTGCGGGTCCGGACGGCGCGGAGCACCTCCTGACGGTTCGGGGCGCTGCGTACCACGGCGGTCGCGAAGGCCAGCGGGCCCGCCGCGCCCCATCTGGTCGCGGTCCGGCTCGCGTCGGCGACCGCGTCGACCAGCCGTTCCACGGACTCCTCCGGAATCGGTTCGCCCGGCTGCACCTGGTCGGAGAGTCTGAGCCGCCACTTGGCGGTGTGGACCGGCAGTGGCACCCCGCCCTCCGCGTCCGCCACCACCAGCCGGACCGCGTTCGACCCCACATCCACCACGCTGATTCGCATGGCCCCGTGAGTACCCGCTTGCGGGTCCGCCCAACGTCAGAGGCCCGCCGAGGAGTTCCCCCCGGGCCACTGTCCGGGCAGCGGCGAGGGGCCGCCGTCTCCCTGAAGACGGCGGCCCCTCGGACCGTGGTGGCCGGCCGGGTCACATGTGGATGACCGGTGCCGCGTCGGCGTCCTGCTCGGGGACGCCGCGCCGGTAGAGCAGGAACGCGATCAGCGTGCCGGCGGCGAAGAGGCCGGCCGACCACCAGAAGGCGGTGGTGTAGCTCTCGATCGTCGCCTGGGCCTGGACCAGCTTGTTCGTCGCGTCCTTGCCGGTCAGGTAGTCGGTCGCGGCGCTCGCGGCCAGCGTGTTCAGCAGCGCCGTACCGATCGAACCGCCCACCTGCTGCATGGCGTTGACCGTGGCGGAGGCGACGCCCGCGTCCTCGGCCGCCACTCCGCCGGTGGCCAGCTGCATGGCCGGCGGCATCACCAGGCCGAGACCGGCACCGATGACGATCAGCTGCGGCAGGACGGCGGTGCTGTAGTCGGAGGCGACACCGATGCCCGTCAGCCAGGCCATGCCGACGGCGGCGATCGCGAAGCCCAGCGGGATGGCGGCCTTGGGACCGATCCGCGGTACCACCTTCGTGGTGCCGAGCTGGGCCGACACCATCAGGGCGGCGACCATCGGGAGGAACGCCACACCGGTCTTGGTCGGGCTGAAGCCCAGGTTCAGCTGGAGGTAGTAGGTGAGGAAGAGGAACACACCGAACATGCCCGCACCGGAGATGAGCACGGCGAGGAAGGAGGCCGCCCGGTTGCGGTCCAGCAGGATGCGCAGCGGCAGCAGCGGGTGCGCGGCCCGGGTCTGCCACCAGGCGAAGGCGGCCAGCAGCACACCGCCGGCGATCAGGAAGCCCCAGGTGGCGACGGCGGACCAGTCGTGCGTCTCGGCGTTGGAGAAGCCGTAGACCAGGGAGAACAGACCGGTGGCGACCAGGACGGTGCCCGGCACGTCCAGCTTGGAGTTCGTGGCGTCGCGGTGGTTGTTCAGCAGGAACCAGCCGCCCGCGAAGGCGACGACGGCGATGACGACGTTCACGTACAGCGTCCAGCGCCAGTCCAGGGCGTCGGTCAGGATGCCGCCCAGCAGCAGCCCCACCGCGCCGCCCGCGCCGGCGATGGCGCCGTAGACGCTGAACGCCTTGGCGCGCTCGCGGGCGTCGGTGAACGTGGTGTTCAGCAGGGACAGGGCGGCCGGTGCGAGGAGCGCGCCGAAGGCACCCTGGAGGGCGCGCGCGGTGACCAGCATCTCGAAGTTGGTGGCGGCGCCGCCGAGCGCGGAGACCGCGGCGAAGCCGACGACGCCGATGAGGAAGGCCGGCTTGCGGCCGAACAGGTCCGCTATGCGTCCGCCGAGCAGCAGCAGGGAGGCGAAGGCCAGCGCGTAGGCGGTGACGATCCACTGCCGGCTGCCGTCGGAGAACCCGAGGTCGGCCTGGGCCGACGGCAGGGCGATGTTCACGATGGTGGCGTCCAGCACCACCATCAGCTGGGCGAGTGCGACGACCGCGAGGATCCACCACTTCTTGGACGAGGCGGCGGCAGGCGCCGCGACGGCGCCGTCCTGCCCGCTCTCGGTCAGCGTCTTCTGTGACATCGGGAAACCAACTCCAGGGAAGTCGATCGAAGGATTACGAGCACGTAAACGAAACCGTTTCGTACACGTCGAGGCTAGACCACTCCGAACGAAACGGCAACGTTTCGCTAGGAGGGCTCGCTGGGACGGCTCGTCAGGAGGGCCTCACTACCGACGCGAGAAGCTGAGAAGCGCACGCACCCGCGTCACGCCATCTGGCGCCGCACCAGCTCGTGCAGCCGCCCGCCGGTGTCCGCGAGCAGCTGGGCGGGCGGGCCCTGCTGGGCGACCTTGCCGTTCTCCATGACGATCACGCGGTCGGCGTCCAGCACGGTCGACAGACGGTGGGCGATGACGATCCGGGTGGCGTTGAGGGCCTTGGTGGACTCGATCACCGTGCGCTGCGTCTCGTTGTCGAGGGCGCTGGTCGCCTCGTCGAAGAACAGGATCCGCGGCCGGCGGATCAACGCCTGGGCGATCATGAGGCGTTGGCGCTGCCCGCCGGAGACGGCGCCGCTGCCCGAGACGATGGTGTGCAGCCCCATCGGCATCCGCTGGATGTCCTCGGCCAGGCCCGCCATCGCGGCCGCCGCCATCGCCTCCTCCGGCGTGTACGGCTCGGTCCCGCAGATCACGTCCAGGATCGACCCCGTGAACGGCTGCGCGTGCTGGAGCACCACCCCGCACTGACGGCGCACCGCCGACTGGTCGAGCGCGGCCAGGTCCTGACCGTCGTAGAGCACGCTCCCGGAGACCGGGCGGTCGAAGCCGATCAGCAGCCTGAGCAGGGTCGACTTGCCGCAACCGCTGGGGCCGACGATCGCCACGAACTCGCCCGGCCGGATCTCGAACGACACGTCGTCCAGGACCAGCGGACCGTCGTCGGAGTAGCGGAAGGACAGCCTCCGGGCCTCCAGCGCCCCGGTCAGCGGGCCCGGCCGGGTGCTCGCCGTGCGCACCTCGGGCGTCGCGTCCAGGACCGGCTTGATCTCCTCGAACAGCGGCAGCGCGGCCACCACCGAGACGAAGGCGCCGGTCAGCGAGGTGACCGAGGTCAGCAGCATCGTCACCGAGGTGTTGAACGTGAGGAACGCCGACGCCGACATCGTGCCCCGCGCCGGACCCGCCAGCAGCATGAACATCAGCAGGGTGCACAACGGCAGGTACACCGCGCCCGCCACCGTGGTGAGGTTCTTGATCCGGCCGACCTTCTGCTGGAGCTCACGGCTGCGCGCGAACTGGGAGGCCCAGGCGGCGTAGGCGTAGTTCTCGGCCGCCGCCACCCGCAGCTTGGGCAGACCGCGCAGGGTCTGGAACGCCTGATTGTTGAGCTTGTTGCCGAGCACCACCAGGCGCCGCTGCCAGCGCACCTGCCACAGGCCGAGCCCGAGGAACATCGCGGCGATGACGACGAGCATGCCGATCGCGGCCGTCGCCATCGACGCGCTGAACCAGAACAGCAGCCCCAGGTTCATCGCGCCCACGGTCACCGACTGGGCGACCGTCGGCGCGATGCCCGCCATCATCCGGCGGATCGAGCTGATGCCCATGGCCTGGCTGGCCAGTTCACCCGTCGAGCGCTCGGTGAAGAACTTCGTCGGCAGCCTCAGCAGCCGGTCCCACACCGCCGGCTGGAGCGTCGCCTCGATCCGGCCCTCCAGACGCAGCATGGTGAGGTTCTGCATCAGCATGAACACCGCCGCCACCACACTGCTGACGATGACGGCCAGACACACCTGCACGATCAGATCGGTCTGCGCCTTCGGCACGAACTCGCCGAGCACCTTGCCCGTCGCGATCGGCACCAGCGCCCCGATCGCGACCGTCACCAGCATGCTGACCAGCAGGTTCGTCATGTCGCCCGTCGTGCCGCGCATGCTGAACCTGAGCAGCCCGAGCGGGCTGAGCCCACGGTCCGGCAGCGGACGGTAGAACATCACCGCACGCGGTTCGAACTCCTCCGCGTTGTCCTTCTCGATCGGCGTCTCGCGCCCGGTCGCCGGATGCACCGCCACATACCCGCCGCGCCGCCACAGCAGCGCGACCGGCGCCCCCGACAGTGCCCGGTGGCCCACCAGCGGTCCGACGTTGTCACGCCACCACCGGCCGTCCAGACGTACGGCCCGCACGCGGACGCGGGAGGCCAGGGCGATCTGCTCGATCGGATCGAGGCGGTCGCTCTCGGTGCCGCTCTGCGCGGGCTCCGCGAGGGGAATCCCGGCCGCCTGGGCGACCAGCTTGCAGGCCGCGTAACTGGCGTCCGCGTCGGCGGACGTCGTACGCCGCTTGGACTTGCCGATGGACGCCAGCAGCGTCTGGTCCGCCTGGGCGCGGACGGCCTCACCGGCCTTGATGCCCGCGGCCGTACGGGTCTCGTGGGTGCGCTCCAGCTGCTCGATCCAGCGGTCCAGCGCGGTCAGCAGCCGGTACTGCTGGTCGACCATGCTCTGCCACACCGCGGGGTCCATCAGCAGGTCGGCGGCGGCCTCCTGCCCGTACAGCGAGCCGTACTGGACGCTGCCCGGCGGCACCTGCATCCAGAAGACGTCGTCGTCGGCCACCTCGGCGGCTCCCTCGGTGGCCATCGGCGCCTGGAAGAGCACGGACAGGCTGCGGCCGACGCCGAGCGCGAGGGCGTACTCCAGGGGGCTGGTCGTCGGCGGCACGTACTGCGGGTTGCCGTACTCGTCGTACGACCAGGTCTGGGTGTGCGCGGGCTCGTACAGCTCGCGCAGCCCGATGCGGTGCACCACGCAGTCCCTGAGCGGCCGGGCCACCAGCGTGTGCTGGGGCCCCGCCACCGGACCGAGCAGCAGCGCGCCCGGTTCCAGACGGCCCAGATGGTGCCAGTGGCCCTGCTGCTCGGCGTCCACCGCGAACAGGTCCACCGCGCCCGACACGACCAGCCACAGCACCTGCGGCCCTTCGAGGTCGAGGCGGTTGAAACCGGCGCAGTCGATCCGCGTGCCCATCGCGCCTAGCGCGTTGAGGACGAGGTCGCCTCCGTAGGGGGAGGCCATGTCACCTGGGGAGCTCATGTCACCGTTCCTTGACCAGCGCCGCGTACGCGCCCCCGCGCGCCACCAGCTCCTCGTGCCGCCCGCGTTCCACGATCGTGCCGTGCTGGAGTACGACGATCTCGTCGCTGTCGCGCACGGTGCTCAGCCGGTGCGCGATCACCACACAGGCACAGCCGCGCTTGCGCAGGTTGTCCATGACCACCAGCTCGGTCTCCGCGTCCAGCGCGCTGGTCACCTCGTCGAGCACCAGGATGCTCGGCCGGCGCACCAACGCCCGGGCGATCTCCAGTCGTTGGCGCTGACCGCCGGAGAAGTTGCGCCCGTCCTGCTCGACCTTGCTCTGGATACCGCCGGGCCGGCGCATCACCACGTCGTACAGGGCCGCATCGCGCAGGGCGTCGACCACGGCGTCGTCCGGGATCGACGGGTCCCACAGCGCGATGTTGTCGCGGATCGAGCCCTCGAAGAGGAACACGTCCTGGTCGACGAAGGAGACCGAGGACGCGAGCGCGCCGCGCGGGATGTCGTCCAGGCGCTGTCCGTCGATGCGGATCACGCCCTCCCAGGGCGTGTACAGGCCCGAGATCAGCCGGGACACCGTCGACTTGCCGCTGCCGGAGCCGCCGACCAGAGCGACCTGCTGGCCCGGGCCCACGGTCAGGTCGAAGCCCGTGAGCAGCGGCTTGTCCAGCGGGTTGTAGCCGAAGGTGATGTTCTCCAGCTCGACATGGCCGTGCAGCCGGCGCGTGGAGTCGCCGGCGCCCGGGCGGCCGTAGAGCGGATCGGCCTGGAAGTTCTCCACGTCCTTCAGACGGGCCACGTCGGCCGCGAAGTCCTGGATGCGGCTCGCGACGCCGTTGAGGCGGGTGATCGGGGCGGTGAAGCGGGTGACCAGGGCCTGGAAGGCGACCAGCAGGCCGACGGAGATACCGCCCTCGATCGCCCGCATACCGCCGATCCACAGGATGAGCGCGCTGTTCAGACTGGCGAGCGTCGGCGCGACCACACCCAGCCAGGCACTCGGCACCCCGAGCCGCTGCTGTTCCTCCAGTGTGGTGGCGTGCTGCCCCGCCCACTTGCGGAAGTAGCCCTCCTCGCCGCCGGTCGCCTTCATCGTCTCGATCAGCTGGAGGCCGGTGTAGGCGGTGTTGGTGAGCCGGGCGCTGTCGGCCCGCAGCTTCGCCGTACGGGTGGCGCGCAGCCGGATGACGACCCGCATGGCCACCACGTTCAGCAGCGCCACACCGATACCGACGTAGGTCAGCTGGGGGTCGTAGGTGTAGAGGAGGACCGCGTAGAGGACGACGACGACCGCGTCCACGCCGGCCGCCGCGAGGTCGCGGGCCAGGGTCTCGGCCACCTGGTCGTTGGACTGGAGGCGCTGCACCAGGTCGGCCGGGCTGCGCTGGGAGAAGAAGGTGACCGGCAGCCGCAGCAGATGCCGCAGGAAGCGGGCGCTGGAGAGGGTGGAGGAGATGATCCGGCCGTGCAGCAGGTTCGCCTGCTGGAGCCAGGTCAGCACCAGGGTGAGCAGCACGCTCGCACCCATCGACGCGAACAGCACGCCGAGCAGCGAGGTCTGGCCCCCGATCAGGAACATGTCGATGTACTGGCGGCTCAGCGCGGGCACCGTCGCACCGACCAGCACCAGCAGCAGACTCGCCAGCACCGCCGCCGGCATGGTGCCCGCGGTACCGCGCAGCCGGGCCGGCATCGCGCCCAGCACCCCCGGCTTGCGGCCACCCCTGGTGAAGCCCTCGCCGGGCTCCATCACCAGGACGACTCCGGTGAAGCTGCCGTCGAAGTCCTCCATGGGCACGAAACGGCGGCCCTTGCCGGGGTCGTTGATGTACACCCCGCGGCGGCCGAAGCGGCGGCCCATGCCGTCGTAGACGACGTAGTGGTTGAACTCCCAGAACAGCACGGCCGGCGTCTGCACGTCGGCGAGCGCGGCCGTGTCCATCTGCATGCCCTTGGCCGTCAGGCCGTAACTGCGGGCCGCCTTGAGGAGGTTGCTCGCGCGCGAGCCGTCCCGCGAGACACCGCAGGCGATCCGCAACTCCTCCAACGGGATGTGTCTGCCGTAGTGGCCGAGCACCATCGCCAGCGAGGCGGCGCCGCACTCCACGGCCTCCATCTGGAGGACGGTGGGTGTGCGGACCGTCTTCGCCCTGCTCTTGGGGACCGGGCGCTTGGGCGGGGCGGAACGGCGCCGGCTCCGGGTGTCCGGTGCGGTGCTCACGGCAGCAGCCAATCGACGGGACGCTGGTCGGCCAGCCGGATCGAGCCCGAGGCCGCGGTCATGGACGTGAGAGTGAACGGCGGTCCGTCCGCGGACGACCACCGGTAGCCGCTTTTGGTGTCCTTCGACCTGTCCAGCCGCACCAGGACCGCCACCGGCCGGCCGTCCTTGGTGAACTGCTCGCCGAGCTGGCTGTCGCCGAGGAACGCGGCGATCTGCTGCGCGGACTGGGCGGAACGGTCCACCGACTTCACATGGCCGCGCAGCACGCCGTACTCCTGGGTGGGCACCGAGGAGACGGTCAGGTCCACGGCGGCGTTCTCGGGAATGGAGGCCGCGTTCTCGGCGGGCACGTACACGGTGGCGTACAGGGGGTCGGAGGCGCGGGCGACCTTCTCCACGGCGGCGACGTTCGCGCCGGTGGAGATGATCTGCCCGATGGTCGCGGCGAGCGCTGTGACCCGGCCCGCGGCGACCGTGCGCACCACCGTGTCGCCCTCGGCCGTACGGACCTTCAGTACGGGGGAGTCGGCGGGCAGCCGCTGGCCCTCCTCCGCGATCACCTCGGTGACCTGGCCCGCGACCGGGCTCTGGAGGATGTAACTGCCTTCCGCGTGCGTGAGGATGGCGGGCGCGCTCACGGTGGAGGCGACCGAGCCGGTCACCGCCCACACGGAGGCCGCGGCCATGGCCACCACGGTCACGGACAGCACGAGCCAGCCCTGGGGGCGGGCGAAGCGCACCGGAAGGTCGAGTTCCTCCGGCGACTGGAGCTTGGCGAGGGCCTGTTGGCGGAACTGCACGGAACTTCCCTCACCTGGAGAGATCTTTTGAGGCAGGCAAAAGCCCCGGAGCCGGGATACGGCTCCGGGACTCAGTGATCACATCTGGTGCGATCAGAGACCGGAAACCAGGTTGGTGACCGCACCGGTGTTCAGGCCGGTGGCGCCCTCGACGGTGCCGACGACCGTGTTGACCAGGCCGGAGACCGGGGCAACGCCGTCCACCAGGCCGGTGACGGTGCCCAGGGCGTTCAGCTGCAGGCCGCCGGAGACGTTGTCGAGCTCGGCGTCGGAGATCTCGACGGTCTCAACCTGGGGGGTGGAGTTCATGATGGAACTTCCCTTCATATGGATATTTCACAAGGGGGGAGCGGCCCCCTCTGGGGACAGACGGACGGCCGCGACCGCAGGTGCCGGGATCCCGTTTCCGGAACTGCCCTGTGCGGCCCCTGCGGTGCGATGGATCAAAGCACGCGGCGGCGGCGCGCATCCAATCAACCATCCGTCCCACCAGGGCACTTGTGCCTCATGAGCACCGTTGAGTGCAGGACTGCGCACGTCGTGGTGGCGAGTTCTTCACATGAGCCGCCGCATCGGCCCGTACGACCTCTTGCGGCCCGGCGAGCGAATCCGACACTCCGCGCCAATGGTCGACGCCCGTCATTTCCCTGTGCGATTCATTTCCGTGCCGTGATGCCCTTGGGAAGCACGTGTGCAGATTCTCTGGAGGGAGGATTCGACGCCGTGTTCGCGACCGACCGTTGCGGGCCGGTCGCCGACCGTGTCGGTTCGGCCGTGTCGTTTCGGATGTGCCGGATGTCAGCCGAGAAGTGCGCGTCGGATGTCAGCCGAGAAGTGCGTAGACCGTGCTCGCCCGTGCTGCGGTCAGCCCCGACGTCTCGTCGGTCAGCGTGATGTCGGCGAACGCCATCCGGCGGCCCAGCTTGGTGACCACCGCTTCGATCAAGACATCCGAACCGGTCACCGCGCGCTGGAAGGACGTGGACTGCTGCACCGTGGTCATGGGCCCGTAGCCGCCCCGGGCCGCGGAGACGGCCAGCACGGTCGCCGTGTCGGCGGCCGCCATGAGGGCCTGCCCGGACAGCCCGCCACCCTCCCGGGCCAGCCGCTGTGACCAGGGAAGTCGCAGGATCGCGCGGTCCTCGCCCAAGGTCTCGACCCGCAGCCCCAGTTCGAGCACCCAAGGGGCGAAGTTGTCGGTGAGGATCTTGTCGGCTTCGGCGGTGGTCATCGTCATATGGGGGATTGTTCCCCCTGCCGCGGCGCCCGGCGCCGGTCATGGCCGATTCGCAGTCGCACGCGGGGCGCGCGGAAACGGAATTGAACGCCCCGCGCAACCCGTGCGTACCTCCTGCCATCCAGGCGCCCCCCAACAACTGCCGCCCGGCGGCAGCACACTCCGGTCCCTCAGGAGGTCGAGAAGTTTGAGTCACAAGCGAATTCCGAAGCGCAAGGCCGCGATAGCGGCGGGCAGTGTGGTGGCGCTCGGAGCTGCCGCCATCCTGCTCCCGAACGCCAACGCCTCCCAGGACGGCGGGTCGGACGACGCCGCCGCCGCGCCGAAGACCCTCAAGGCGGGAGACGCCTCGGACCTCGCCTCACAACTCCAGAATCTGCTGGGCGACGCCTTCGCCGGTTCCTACTACGACGGTGACAGCCAGCAGTTGGTCGTCAACGTCATCTCCGGCGACGAGAACAACGTGATCGTGCAGGCGAAGAAGGCGGGCGCAAAGATCCGCGAGGTCGACAACAGCCTCTCGGAACTGTCGGCCGGCGCGCAGACGCTGAAGACCGAGGCGACCATCCCCGGCACCTCCTGGGCCGTCGACCCGCGGACGAACAAGATCCTCGTCACCGCGGACTCCACGGTCACCGGCGCCAAGTGGGACAGACTGGAATCGACGGTCGAGACCCTCGGTTCCGGCATGGCCACCATCAAGAAGTCGGCCGGCACCTTCAAGACCTTCCTCTCCGGCGGCGACGCCATCTTCGGCGGCGGTGCACGCTGCTCGGCCGGCTTCAACGTCACCGCGGGCGACGGCAGCCCCGCCTTCCTGACCGCCGGTCACTGCGGGGTCGCGGAGGCCGCGTGGTCCGACACGGAGGGCGGCGAGCCGATCGCCACCGTGGACGCGGCCACCGCCACCTTCCCCGGTGACGGCGACTTCGCCCTGGTGAAGTACGACGACCCGGCCACCGAGGCGCCGAGCGACGTCAACGTCGGCGGCGGCCAGACCGTCGCCATCTCCCAGGCCGCCGATGCCACGGTCGGCCAGGAGGTGTTCCGGATGGGCAGCACCACCGGGCTCGCCGACGGCCAGGTCCTCGGACTCGACGCCACCGTGAACTACCCGGAGGGCACGGTCACCGGGCTCATCCAGACCAACGTCTGCGCCGAGCCCGGCGACAGCGGCGGCTCCATGTTCACCCAGGACGGTCTGGCCCTCGGTCTGACCTCCGGCGGCAGCGGCGACTGCACGGTCGGTGGCGAGACCTTCTTCCAGCCGGTCACCACCGCCCTGGAAGCGGTCGGCGCGACGCTCGGTGAGGGCGGCGCGGCCGGCGGCGCGGGCGACCAGGCCGGTGGCGAGGAAGCCGGCGGTGAAGAGGCCGGCGGTGCAGGGGCCGGCGCGGGCGACCAGGCCGGTGGCGAAGAGGCCGGCGCCGGTGAGGAAGCCGGAGCGGGCGAGGAAGCGGGCGCGGGCGAGGAGGCCGGCGCCGGTGAAGAGGCCGGGGTCGGCGAGGACACCGGGGTCGGTCAGGAGACCGGAACCGGTGCCGAGGGCGAGTCGGGCCTGAACCACACCAACTGACCCCCGTGCTGACGCCGCTCCATAAGTAAGGCGGTGAACCGGTCCGGCCCTCCGGCGGGAGGGCCGGACCGGTCTGTGTGTACGGCCGCCGAGGGCACACGAATGCCCGGCGCACGGTGAAGCCCGCCATGTACCCCGCAGCCCCGGACCCAATCCCCCTCAGTGGATGCGCGTGACCGCAAACGGGCGCCGGGCGTGCGCCCCCGCGCCCCCCGATGGCCGGTTCCTCACGCCCGCGGGCGGTGACACACGCGAACAATGGGGCACGCGCTCAACACCATGTGGCGACGTACGGTCGGCTGAGGGGGCGGATGTGATCCGGGTGCTGTTGGTGCACGACGAGTGTCTGGTGCGATCGATCCTGGCGGAGTGGTTGCGCGGGGTTCCCGATCTGCGGGTGTTCGACACCTCCTGGCGCGGCGCGCCGGGCCATGTGCGGTCCGTGCGGCCCGACGTGTGCGCGGCCGACCTGGAGTGCTCGGACTCCTACGCCCTCCCGCCCCTCGGTGAGCTGTGCCCACGGGACCCGGACCTGCCCCCGCCCGGGCTGCTGGTGCTCGCCGCCGCGAGCCGGCCCGGCCTGCTGAAGCGCGCCGCCGAGGTGGGGACGCTCGGGTACGTCGACAAGGAGGGCGCGCCGGAGAACCTGGTCCGGGGGATCCGCCGGGTCGCGGCAGGGAAACGTTTCATCGACGACTCGTTGGGCTTCGGGTTCCTCAAGGCCGCGGAGATGCCGCTGACCCGCAGAGAACTGAGCGTGTTATCCCTGGCGGCGGAGGGTGCCTCCGTCGCCGAGATCGCCGGGAGTCTGCACCTGTCCCACGGGACGGTGCGCAACTACATGGCCGCCATCACCCGCAAGACCGGGGCCCGCAACCGTATCGACGCGATCCGGATCTCCCAGGGCGAGGGCTGGCTCTGACCGCCGGGAGGGCCCGGAGGCCCAGCCCCCGACGAGCGCACGGTAGGACGTCGAACCGCGCACCAGCTCCTCGTGCGTTCCGTACGCCGTACGCCTGCCGTCCATCATCAGCACCCGGTCCGCCCTGCGGGCCGAGCTGATCCGGTGGGCCACGACCACGAGGGTGCCGCCGGGACGGGCGGCGAAGGCCCGCTCGGCGCGCTCCTCCGCCGCCGGATCGAGGTGGCAGGTCGCCTCGTCCAGCAACGCGAGCGGGGCGTACGACAGATAGGCCCGCGTCAGCGCGACGAGCTGCCGCTCGCCCGCGGACAGGGCCGCCGGATCGACGTGCGCCGACGGCCCGCCGAGCGCTTCGAGCAGCGGGACGAGCCCCACCGCCTCCGCCGCGGCGAGCAGCTCCGCCTCGGGGACCGGGTCCGGCCGGAGCAGACCGAGGTTCTCCGCGAGGGTGCCGGTGACGACGTACGCCTCCTGCGGAATCAGCACCCGTCGCCCGACCGCGCCCGGCCCCGTCACCGGCCGCCCGTCGACCCTGACCGTCCCCCGGCCGGGCCGCAGCAGCCCGGCGACCAGCGCGGTGAGCGTCGACTTGCCGATCCCGCTCGGGCCTACGACGGCCAGGTGCGCGCCGGCCGGGACGTCGAGGTCGAGGTCGTCGATCACGGGGGCGCTGTGGGGGCCGTAGGCGAAGGTGACGGAGGCGAGGGAGAGGGCGGTGAGGTGCGGGGCGTGAGAAGCGCTCGGCCCGGTACTGCCAGTGCTGTCGGTGTCCTCGGTGGGGGCCTGCGGCGCCGGGCCGTCGTGGTCCGTGGTGTCGGCCGTGGTGTCGGCGGTCTTCTCACGGACCAGTCGGCGCAGCACCACGACCAGGCGGGAGCCGCTGCTGCCCAGACCGTGGACCAGGTTGTTCAGGGCGGGCAGCAGCGACTGGGTGACGTAGGCGAGCGCGCCGACCAGGGCGCCCGGGGTGACGCCGCGGTCGAGGAGCCAGGGCGCGGCGACGAGCAGCAGCACGATCGGCAGCTGACCGCCGAGCGCCAGGGAGGCCACGCGCAGGACGCCCCAGCGGGCCAGGGAACGCGCCGCCCGCAGCTCGGTGTCGATCCGGGTGTCCGTCCCGGCGGCGATCCGGGTCTCCGCGCCGCTCGCGGTGACGTCCCGCAGCCCCGGGCAGACGGCACCGAGATTCTCGGCCAGGGCCTCGTCGGCGACCAGGAACGTCTCCTGCCTGCGGGCCAATGGCCCGAGCGTCGCCGCGAACAGGCCCACCCCGGCGAGCAGGGGAGGTCCGACGACCAGCAGGAGCAGCGGGTCCAGCGAGAACAGGCCGACCAGGGCGCCGACGGTGGTGAACAGGAACGACCGCGACACCATCACCAGCCCGGCGAACGTGTCCCGCGCGATCTCCACCTGCTGGGTGAGGCCCGACAGCGCCCCGGCGTCCGCCTCCCGCACCCCGCGCGCCACGACCCGCTCGACGAGCCGGTCCCGGAGCGGTTCCACCAGCGCGGCCACCGCGGCGTACACCCGGGCCGTGCCGTACGCGCCCACCAGGACGCCGAGCCCGGCCACCGCGAGCCAGCCGAGCCCGACCTCCGGCCGCCCGGCCAGGAACCCCGCGTCCAGGGCGCGTGCCGGGGCGTACCCGGTCAGGAACGTCTGGGCCGTCTCCAGCACGGACCACCCGCCGAGCCGTACCAGCACCCGCCACCGCACCCGCAGGAACCGCAGCCCGAGCCGATGGATCCGTTCGGTCACGACGGGACTCCTCCGCCGGCCCGGCCGGGCTGTCGCTCGGCCTCACCCTTCACCTCGACCCCCTCCGGCTCGCCGAACACCGCCCGGTAGCCCGCCTCCTCCCACAGCTCCTGATGCGTGCCCACCGCCCGCACCCGTCCCCCGTCCAGCCAGGCCACCAGGTCCGCGCGGGCCGCCGTGGAGGCTCGGTGGGCGATCAGGAGGCGGGTGCTGCCGGAGCCGCCGTGGACGAGGGCGTCCGTGATGTGGGTCTCGGTGACGGTGTCGAGGCTGGAGAGGGCGTCGTCGAGGACGAGCAGCCGGCCGCCGTGGGCGAACGCGCGGGCGAGACCGAGGCGTTGGGACTCGCCGCCGGAGCGTGGGGCGTCGGCGACGGCGGTGGCGTAGCCGTCGGGCAGGCGGCGGACGAAGTCGTCCGCGCGGGCGGTGCGGGCCGCCTCCCGGACCCGGGTGGGGGAGGGGGCGGCCAGTCCGAGGGCGATGGCGTCCTGGACGGTGTCGCCGAGCAGTACGGGGCGTTCGAAGGCGTGGCCCACCGCCCGGCGCAGCGCGTCGTGGGTGAGGTCGCGCAGGGGTACGCCGTCGAGCAGGACCTCGCCCTCGTCGGGGTCGGTGAGCCGCCCGGCGACCGCGGCGAGCAGGGATTTGCCCGCGCCCGACCGGCCGACCACGGCGAGGGTCGAACCGCCGGGCACGACCAGGTCGAGCCCGTCCAGCACGGTCCGTCCGCCGCGCCGGGCCGTGACGCCACGCAGCTCCAGCCGGCCCGGCCCGGCCGGCAGGGAATGCGAGCCGTGGGTGGGGGCGGGCTCCGTCAGCACTTCGCCCAGGCGGCCGGCCGCCGCCCGGGCCCGGGCCAGGCCCGCGAGATGTCCGACCAGCACGCCGACGCCGGTGGCCAGGACCGCGTACCGGGAGGCCGCGAGGACCTCCCCGACGGTGAGACGGTGCCGGACGAGGAGCACCCCGGCGACGGCGACGACCCCGAGCTGGAGCAGCGGCGCCACGGCGACGGCCTGGCCGCTCGCCCGCCCCTGCACCCGCCACATCCGGTGTCCGGCCCGGGACAGCTCGGGCAGCGGCCGCAGGATTCGAGCCGTCTCCCGGTCCACCGCCCCCGCCGCGGCGATGGTCCGGTGTCCGGCGACGGCCTCCGCGAGCGCCCCGGCGATCCGGCCCTGCACCCGCTGGTAGTGCGTCACGCACTCCGTGGTGTCGCGGGCGAAGGCGCGCAGCAGCAGCGCCAGCACCGGTGCTCCGGCCAGGAACACCACCGCGAGCCAGGGGTTGATGAGACCCAGTGCGACGATGCCGCCGACGGGTCCGGCGACCGCGGAGAGCAGGGCGGCGCGGGCGGTGGGAGCCGTGCCGGCCTGAGCGGCGTTGCCGACGAGACGGGCGACGAGGTCCCCGGGCCCGAAGCGGGCGGCGGCGCGCGGTCCGACGGCCAGGACGTGCCCGGTGAGCCGTCGGCGCAGCCAGGCGGTGGTGCGGGCGTCGACCGTGCCGCGCAGCACGGTCTCGCAGGCGTCGAGCAGCGCGAGCAGCAGGACGAGCCCGGCGCAGCCGAGCACCCAGTGGGTCGCCGGCGCCCGCGCCAGCAGGAGGTCAAGGGCGCGGCCCAGGGCGGCCGGCAGCAGCAGTCCGACGCCGGTCGCGGCCGTGCTCACCAGGCACAGGACCAGACAGCGGGCGGGGTCCGGACCGAGCGGCCCGCGCAGCACCGGGTCGTGTTCCGGATCGGTCGGCATACGGCGGCGGCCCCCTCGGCGTGTGCGGGACCCCGAGCGGGCCCTTCCTCGTGGGAAGGGACCGCCCGGGGCCGTGGTCGCGCGGTGCTCGTCAGAGACAGAGCGTGACGCTGGCCGCGCTCACGCACGACAGCAGGCTGAGGGTGCTGGGGCCGCCACCCTCGGTGCGGTCTTCGGTCTCCATCGTCTGCAGGTCGAGAAGTGCCATGTTGATTTCCTTCCTTCGGTGTCGTCTCCCGTGGGGACGGGGTTGCGTCACGGCTCCGTCAGGTCGCGGAACCGCGCTGTGGGGGCCGCCCGATCGGCGGCAGGAACGGCAGGTGGGCCTCGGTCCGGGTGTCGAGGGCCGCGCCGAGCGCGAGCAGACATCCCGCCGTTCCGGTACTCAGGTCCATCGACAGGCGCATCATCTGGTGCCCCGGGAAGGCCAGTTGGCCCTGGTACGACATCGCGAACCAGCCGAGTCCGGCGATCTGTTCGGCGAGCCGTGTCCCGCTCGCTCCGGGCGTGCCCGTGCGGGCGAGGTGCAGGATCATTCCGGCACGGCCCTGGAGCAGGCCGGGCTGCACATAGAAACGGCTGGTGGCGGCGGTCAGGATGCCGGCCCGAGCGCGCTCGAACTCCCCGTCGGCATCGCTGACATGGGCGAGGAGGTCGTCCAGGACCATCCCGATGCCCGCGCTTCCGTCACCGAGGTACGGCAGCGTCCGCCAGCCCTCGTCGACCTCCAGCGAGCCGCCCTCGTGCGTCACACAGCACGCCAGGTCCCGGCGCAGAGCCACCTCCGCCGCGTCCAACAGCCGTTTCTCACCGGTGTGTTCGTACTGCCGCAGCAGGAACAGCGCGGGCCCGGTGGCCCCTCGCATGAGCCCGGCCCGCCGTCGGGGCGTGTCCGCCGGAGGTTCCGCCAGACGTCGTACGAGGATGTCGGCGGCCTCGGCGGCACGGTCCCGCAGCTCCGGCTCGCCGGTCGTCCGCGCCAGCTCGCCGAGCACCAGCCCGAGTCCGGCCAGCCCGCCGTGCAGATCGGAGGAGAGGTTCTGCCACCGCTCGGCGAGGATCGAGCCGATCAGATCGAGGGCGCGCTGCCGGTGCCCGAGCCGCTCCAGGACATGGGCGACGCCCGCGAGCCCGTCGTAGAGCCCGAGGGGCGTGCCCGTCGGCGCGGGCGCGGTGCGGGCCAGGAGCCAGCGCTCGCCCTCCTCGTAGCGTTCGGCGCCGACCGCCTCCAGCGCGTACAGCACACCGGCCGCGCCGTGTGCGAGACCGAGGCCGCCGCCGTCGTTGAACTGCGTGATGTCGCCGGGGAAGAGCCGGTCCTCGCGGTCCGGGGTGGCCGAGGCGAGGATCGCCTTGACCATGGAGTCGCGGCTGTAGGGCCAGTCGCCGGGGTCCGCGAAGGACGGTGCCCGCACGGTGGTGCCCCGGGTGATCTCCGCGACAGCCTCGTCCAAGAACTCCCGCGGCACGTCCGGGAACTGACGGGTGATCACCTCGGCGAGATGGGCCGCCTTGCCCCGGTCGACCACGAACAGCGTGGTGACGGGCAGGAACAGGGCGATCCGCAGACAGGCCAGCGCGTACCGGTCGACGTCGGCGCCCCTGCGGTCCGGCGGGGCGAAGAAGCCGGGATGGGCGACCACCTGGCGCCCGTTCTCCGTGACCGGCGCCGCCGCCTCGAAGTCGAGCAGCGACACCGACTCCTCGTCGGGCGCGACCATGATGTTGAAGACGTGCAGGTCGTTGAAGACGATCCCGCACGCGTGCACCGCCTCCACCGCCCGCTCCACCGCCCGGTGGATGCGCAGCGCCCACGCGGTGTAGTCGGCCACGGCCCGGGGGTCGGGATCCGGGGTGAGCAGCGGGTGCCGCTCGGCGAAGAAGGAATTGAGCGGACGCCCCTCCAGGAAGTCCATGACGAGGAAGCGGTGGTCACCGAGCGTGAACCAGTCCCGTACCTCCGGCACCACACCGGTCCCCGACGCCTGCTCCAGGGCGTACTTCTCCCGCTCCAGACGCGCGATCGCGTCCGCGCCGTCGGAGGCCAGCCCCGCGTGCGGCCGCCCCTCCTTCAGGACCACCTTGCTTCCGTCGCGGGTGTCGGTGCCCGCGTACACCCCGCCGCCGTTGGAGAAGTGCAGCGCCTTCTCGATGCGGTACGGCAGCTCGCCCACCGTCGTGGTGTTGCGGGCCGCCAGATGCGGCTGGAGGAAGGCGGGCAGCGTGACCCACTCGGGCACCTGGAAGGAGGGCGCCCGCCGGTCCGGCACCAGCGTGCCCGCGCCGTCCCGCACCGCCGGCACCAGCGAGCCCCGCTCGTCGACGACGAAGGTGCGCGCGAAGGCGCCGTAGCGGACGTAGAGCGGGCCGTCGTACCACCGCAGGTCGGTGAGGATGTAGGGCCCCTCGAACCCCTCCAGCAGCTTGCCCAGCTCCCGCAGTACGAGGTGCAGCTGCTCCTCGTCGGCCGGGTAGACGGTGACGAACTTGCCGCTGGTGTCGCGGGCCGCGTACTTGGTGTTGCGCAGGTGCAGCAGATGCGGGCCGGGCACGAACTTGAACGGGATGCGCCGGGGCACGCAGTAGTCCCACACGATCGCGGCGATCCGCTCCGCGTTCGCCCGGGTGGCCGAGGCGTGGATCTTCCAGCCCTGGGCCGGGCCCGCCACCGGTGAGCCGTCCGGGCCGAGCGGCGTCAGGGTCAGCCAGTCGCCGATCCGGGACGCGTCCCAGCCCTCCGGCACCGTCCGCAGCGCCGTCTCGAACGGCGGCGCCGCCTGCCCACTCTCCGTCGACAGCCGGTCCGGCGTCTCGTAGAAGTGTCTGTCGGCGAGCGCGTACACCTCGTACCGCTTGTCCATGCGACCCCCTCCGTGGAACCGGCAACGAGCCTTCCAGTGGGGCTGTGGGTGCGGACAGTCACGGCTGTCACGAGATCGCCGTGCGGAACGCATGCGTCAAGACATGTTCGGTCGCTTTCGAGCGCGGACGCCGTGCGAGCTCCACGGAACGGTCACAGGGGCTGCGCACGTGCCGGATACGCGCTGTAATGGCGGACGTGGTCAGTGAGGGCGCTGCGGGACGCAGAACGAGAACTTTGCGTGCCGAAGGTGCCCTGAAAACGCTCACCACCGATCCCGACTCGCCCGAACGGCTGCGCCGCGTCCTGGAGCAGGCGCTGGTCTTCGCGAGAGCGACCTTCGCCGCCGTGTACGCCCCCGGCCAGGGCGGCGACCCGCTGTGCCTGGTCGAGTCCGTCGGCGTCCCCAGGACCTTCTACGGCCTGCGGGACAGCTACACCCGCTCCGGGCGCTCCCCGGTGGCCGAGGTCCTGCGCACCGGACACCCTCTCTGGCTCGGCCCGGCCGAGCTCGCCGTCTTCCCGGAGTCCCGGCGGACCCCGACGCGGGAGTTCTCCCTGGCCGCCCTGCCCGGGCACGGAGGCGACGGCGGGATCTGCCTGCTCGCCGTGAGTGAGGAGGCGGCCGGCTTCGACAGCGAGGACCGCGCCTGTCTCGAACTGGTCGCCGACGCCGTGATCGGCCCGGTCCTGGGCCGTCCGGCCGAGGGCGAGGAACTCCAGTCGGGCGCCTTCAGCCTCGCCATGGACAGCGGACGCGTCGAGGTCGGCGACGACATCCTGGACCTGTTCGGCCTGGCCCGTGAGGCGTTCGACGGCAAGGTCGAGACCCTGCTCGGGCTGACCGTGCCCGAGGACCTGCCCTCGCTGATGTCCGTGGTGGAGGCCGACCACATGTCGATCGGCGAGCGCGAGCTGGAGTTCCGGGTGCTCCAGCCCACCGGGCCGCCCAAATGGCTGAGGCTGAGCGGCCGGCTCGTGCCCGGCGGCGAGGGCCGCCCGGCGCGGCTGGTGGGCACGGTCGGCGACGCCTCCACCCTGCGCTCCGACGTCACCGACGTGGCCCGGGTGCAGCGCCTGGCCGCCGCCCTCGCCGTCGCCGGCACGGTCCGGGACGTCAGCCAGGCCGTCGTCTCCGCGCTGCGCGGCCCGCTCCAGGCCGACCGGATCGCCCTCGCCGAGCTGGAGAACGACCGGCTCGTCGTCACCGTCCTCGACCCGCCCGAACCGGAGGCCTGGCCCGAGCTGTGGCGCATGGAGTGGCGCAGCGAATGGCCCGACGCCCCCGTGCGCGCCATGCCCACGCTCGCCGCCGCGCTGCGCGAGGGCCGGGCCCAGATCTGGCCCGCCGGCGCCGCCCTGGAGCCCGCCCTCGCCGACGTCGGCCCCGGCGGCCTCGCCGTGCTGCCGCTGCCCGCCGCCGGCCGGATGGCCGGGGCCTGTCTGATCGGCTGGGACAGCCCGCACGACTTCGGCACCGACGAACGCGCCCTGCTCACCGCCTCCGCCGGCCTCGCCGGACAGGCCCTGATGCGCGCCCACGCCTTCGACGCCGAGCACGAACTCGTCGGCATGCTCCAGCGCCAGCTGCTGCCCCGCCGCCTGCCCAAGCTGCCCGGCGCGGTCGCCGTGGCCCGCTACCTGCCGAGCACCGCGGGACTGGAACTGGGCGGCGACTGGTACGACGTGATCCCGCTGCCCGACAACCACGTTGCCCTCGTCATCGGCGACGTCCAGGGCCACAGCGCGGGCGCCGCCACCCTCATGGGCCAGATGCGCACCGCGCTGCGCGCCTACGCCGTCGAGGGACATCCGCCGGACGTGGTGGTCTCCCACGCCAACCGGCTCCTGATGGACATGGAGACCGACCTGTTCGCCACCTGCGCCTACGTCGACGTCGACCTGGAGGAGGGCTCCGCCTGGTGCGTGCGCGCCGGGCACCTGCCGCCCGTGCTGCGTCACCCGGACGGCGGTACGGAGATCGCCGAGGCCGAGGGCGGGCCGCCGCTGGGCGTGGTGACCCAGGCCGACTTCCCGATGAGCCCGCTCCGGCTGCAACCCGGCACCGTGCTCGCCCTGACCACCGACGGCCTCGTCGAGACCACCGAGGAGGACATCGACGTCGGCATGGACCGCTTCGCGCACGGTCTGGCCGTCTCCGACCCCACCGACCTCGGCCTCGTCGCCGACGCCCTGCTCGGCAACGCCCGCCGCAGCGACGACGTCGCCCTGCTCCTGCTGCGCTACGACGGCATGGCCACCCGCCCGCAGCGCGAGGGCTGGACCGTGTGGCGGGTCCCCCAGGCCGTGGGCCAGGCCCGCCGCTTCACCCGCCGCACCCTGCGCACCTGGGGTGTGCCGGCGGACGACATGGACGCCGTCCTGCTCGTCGTCTCCGAGCTCGTCACCAACGCCCTCGTGCACACCGACGGCCGGGTCCGCCTCGACCTCACCCGGATCAACCACCGGCTGCGTGTCGCGGTCACCGACGGCTCCCCGCGCACCCCGGTCAAGCCCACCAGCATCGGCTGGGAGGCCACCGGCGGCCGCGGCATCCTCCTGGTCGAGGCGGTGTCGGCGGTGTGGGGGACCGTGCCGGTCAGTGGCGGCAAGCAGGTCTGGAGCGAACTGACGCTCCCGGAGTGAGGACGGTCCGCCCACGGGGGTACCCGGGCCGAGACCCCCGACCGAGGAGGCACGTCATGCCCCAGCACGTCAGCGACATCATGACCTCCGCGCCCGTCACCGTGGAACCGCAGACCTCCGTGACCGCGGTGGCCCGCATCATGCGCGACCAGGATCTGGGAGCCGTTCTGGTGACGGACGGCGACGAACTGCGCGGCCTGGTCACCGACCGTGACCTCGTGGTGCGCTCGCTCGCCGACGGCGGCGACCCCGAGCAGATCACCGTCGCCGGCGCGTGCAGCGACGACCTGGTCACGGTGGCCCCCGAGGACGACCTCGACCGCGCCATCGCGCTCATGCGCGAGCACGCCGTACGCCGTCTCCCGGTCGTCGACCACGGTCACGCCGTCGGCATCGTCGCCCTCGGTGACTTGGCCATGGAACGCGACCCAGAGTCCGCCCTGGGTGACATCAGCGTGGCCCGCCCCAACACCTGAGCACTCGTTCGAGTGACAGGGAAAGGGACAGGGAAGCGAGCCGCCCGGGAGGGCACGCCCGGCTGTTTGACCGGACCGTGGACGGGAACCCGAAGGCGCGGACGGACATACCGCACACAGACCTGCCGCACACGGACAAATCGCGGCGGGTCTGTGGCAGTCGGAACGACAGAGCGACAGAAGGAAGATGAAGCGCCGTGACCGCGCAGACCAGTGAGAAACCCGTTGCCCGTCGGCCCGAGACGGGGTGGTCCAGGGCCCGCCGCCTGCGCGGCACGCACGCCCTGCGGACCTGGCTCCCGGCCGTCGAGGAGAAGAGCGTGCCGCACGCTCCCCAGCCCGTCACGGAGGGGAACATCGTCCGCGGCGAGGACTGAACCCGTGGTGGTGCCGTAACGTCCAAGCCACGCACTCGCCATGGTCCGTTCGGGCGGGCTAGGGTGAGGCAGATGAAGGCACTCGTGCTGTCCGGCGGCGCCGGGACACGGTTGAGGCCGATCACGCACACCTCGGCCAAACAACTCGTACCAGTGGCGAACAAGGCTGTCCTGTTCTACGGCCTGGAATCCATCGCCGCGGCCGGCGTCACCGACGTGGGAATGATCGTCGGCGACACCGCCGCGGAGATCCAGGAAGCCGTGGGGGACGGGTCGAAGTTCGGCCTGGACATCACCTACATCCCCCAGGAGCGCCCCCTCGGACTCGCCCACGCGGTACTGATCGCCCGGGAGTTCCTCGCCGACGACGACTTCGTCATGTATCTCGGGGACAACTTCATCGTCGGCGGCATCACCGACCTCGTCGAGGAGTTCCGCACCCACCGGCCCGACGCCCAGATCCTGCTCACCCAGGTGCCCGACCCGCGCTCCTTCGGCGTCGCCGAACTCGGCCCGGACGGGCAGGTGATCGGCCTGGAGGAGAAACCGGAACACCCCAGGAGCGATCTCGCCCTCGTCGGCGTCTATCTGTTCACGCCCCGCATCCACCAGGCGGTCGACGCCATCGAACCGTCCTGGCGCGGCGAACTGGAGATCACCCACGCCCTCCAGCACCTCATCGACAGCCGCGCCGAGGTCCGCTCCACGGTCATCAAGGGCTACTGGAAGGACACCGGCAACGTCGGCGACATGCTGGAGGTCAACCGCAGGGTCCTGGAGACCCTGGAGCCCCGCATCGACGGCGAGGCCGACGAGGAGTCCGAGACCATCGGCCGGGTCGTCGTGGAGGAGGGCGCGCGCATCGTGCGCTCACGCGTCGTCGGCCCCGTCGTCATCGGCGCCGGCACCGAGATCGTCGACTCCTATGTGGGACCCTTCACCTCCATCGCCGAGAACTGCCAAGTCACCGACAGCGAGCTGGAGTTCTCCATCGTGCTGCGGGACTCCTCGATCCGCGGTGTGGGACGGATCGAGTCCTCGCTCATCGGCCGCCACGTCGAGGTGACCCCGGCGCCCAAGGTGCCCAGCGCCCATCGCCTCGTCCTCGGAGACCACAGCAAGGTGCAGATCCACACATGAACCTTCTCGTCACCGGTGCCGCGGGGTTCATCGGTTCCACCTACGTCCGGACGCTGCTCGCCTCCCCGGAGCCCAACGCGCCCCGGATCACGGTGCTGGACAAGCTGACGTACGCCGGCACCCTGGACAACCTCGAACTCGACCATCCCCGGCTGGAGTTCGTCCAGGGCGACATCCGCGACGCCGAACTCGTCGGCACACTGGCGGCCGACGCGGACCAGATCGTGCACTTCGCCGCGGAGTCGCACGTGGACCGTTCCATCTCCGGCGCCACCGACTTCGTCCTCACCAACGTGGTGGGCACCCAGACCCTCCTGGAAGCCGCCCTCCGCCACGACGTGGAGAGATTCGTGCACATCTCCACCGACGAGGTCTATGGCTCCATCGAGGAGGGCTCCTGGCCCGAGGAGCACCCGCTGCGGCCCAGCTCCCCCTACTCCGCCTCCAAGGCATCCTCCGACCTGCTCGCCCTGGCCTACCACCGCACCCACGGCCTGGACGTCCGCGTCACCCGCTGCTCCAACAACTACGGCCCGCGCCAGTTCCCCGAGAAGATCGTCCCGCTGTTCATCGGCAACCTCCTCGACGGCCACCACGTCCCGCTGTACGGCGACGGCGGCAACGTCCGCGACTGGCTGCACGTCGAGGACCACTGCCAGGGCGTCGAACTCGTGCGCACCCGCGGCCGCGCGGGCGAGGTCTACAACATCGGCGGCGGCACCGAACTCAGCAACAAGGACCTCACCGGCCTGCTCCTTCAGGCCTGCGGGGCGGACTGGGACAGCGTCGACCACGTCACCGACCGCAAGGGCCACGACCTGCGCTACTCGGTCGACTGGACGAAGATCCGCGACGAACTCGGCTACCGCCCCCGGCACGACTTCACGGCCGGCCTCGCCGACACCGTCGCCTGGTACCGGGACAACCGTGCCTGGTGGGAGCCCCTGAAGCAGCGTGCGGAGGCCCTGTCGTGAGCCGACCGGCCGACGCCGTCGCCGGGCTGCCAGGCCGGCCCGTCCCGACCCCCGAACTCCCGGACGGCAGCGCCTTCGCGCGCACCGCCCGGTTCCGTCGCGACACCGAGGACGTCGTCGACGAACATCGCGCTCTCGCGCACGGCGGCCGGCAGCACCTGGGCCTGCCGTCGCTGCGTGAGGGGCGCACAGCCCTGCACGAAGCCCTTACCCGGATTTGCAAGGAGTGCCCCGCGTGAAACGCCATGAGTTCCTCCGGGAGCTGCACAAGGTCAGCGCCAACCGCAACTACCTGGAGATCGGCGTCAACGACGGCCGCAGCCTGACGTTGTCCCGCGTCCCCAGCATCGCGATCGACCCCGCCTTCAAGGTGGTCACGGAGATCCGCACCGACGTCCACCTGGTGAAGGCGACCAGTGACGACTTCTTCGCTCGCGACAACCCCCTCCAGCACCTCAAGGGCGGCCGCCACCCGCTGCGCAACCTGCGCCGCGGCCGCAGCCCGATCGGCTACTGGCGGAAGACCAGCCTCGACCTGTCGTTCATCGACGGCATGCACCTGTTCGAGTACGCGCTGCGCGACTTCATGAACGTGGAGAAGTACTCGGACTGGGGGAGCGTGATCGTCCTCGACGACATGCTGCCGCGCAACATCGACGAGGCGGCCCGCGACCGGCACACCGGTGCCTGGACCGGTGACGTCTACAAGGTCGTGGAGATCCTCAACCGCTACCGTCCTGAGCTGGTGACGGTCCTGGTCGACACGCAGCCCACCGGTCAGCTGGTGGTCTTCGGTGCCGACCCGGACAACACCGTGCTGCACGACAAGTACGACGAGATCATGGCCGAGTTCGAGGTGCCCGACCCGCAGAAGGTGCCCGAGGCGATCCTGGAGCGGGTGCAGGCGGTGACGCCCGAGAAGCTGGTGGGGGCGCCGTTCTGGCGGCCGCTCGTCAAGGCCCGCAACCTCGGCATCCCGCGCTCCCGTGGCTGGGAGCCGCTGCGCAAGTCCCTCGAGGACCTCGCCGCCAAGCACTGAGCTCCGGCTCGGCAGAGCCTGGGTCCGGATCCCGAACGGGGTCCGGACCCAGGCTCTCGTGCTGTCGGGCCCGAGCCGTACCGTCAGGCACGGCGGGCCTTGAGCCGGTTCACCGCCGCGCGCCGCACCCGCCCGAGCAGACGCCGCGCCCTGCGGGCCAGTTTCCGCACGGCACCGGGCACCGGAGGACGCACGACCTGTACGGTGCCGGAACCGGCGCGCAGGCCGAACGGCAGCGGCAGGAAGCGGGGCTCGTCCGCGCCGGGGACCAGGCACAGGGCCAGCCGCCGGGGCGTGCCCTCCAGTTCGGCGACCGGCACCGCGGCCTCCAGCACCGACCCGTCGCCGTCCGGGGTCAGCGTGCCGGGAACGTCGACGGAACCGCTCGCGGCGGTGAGCCGCAGCACCACGGTGGTCTCACCGGGGATGTACACCGGCACGGGTACGCTCAGCCGGTCGCCGGTGACGGTCGCCCGGGTGAGGTCGGACAGGCCGAGGCGCTTGGTCGCCCGGTCGACGTCCAGGGCGAGTTGCCCCTTCGCGGTCCAGTACGGCAGGACCACCCGGTCGGCCGGCACGCCGGCGGGCGCGGCGGCGTCGCCCTTGCGCGGGCTCGGTCCCAGCCGGCACTCCTTGGTCCAGCCGCCCAGCCTCACGCGGACGAGAGCGTCCCACAGGCCGCCGCCCGGCGGGACACCGTCCGCGGCGGTGGCGGGGTCGATGGTGGCGGTGGCCCGCAGTACCAGCCGGACCCGCTCGCCGTCGCCCACCGGGACCATCTCCCGGGTGACCTCCACCGACTGGAAGTACTGGGCGGAGGAGGAACGTTCGCGCAGCAGCAGATCCGCCGTGGCTTTCCCGAACGCGGTCACGGTGTCGGCGCCGACCAGCGCGATCGCCTCGGTCACGTCCTTCGGGGCACCGTCGGTCGCGGCACCGGCCGGGCTCGACGGGAACGTCATCACCGCGTCGGCGGCCCGGTACTCGGCGGTGAGGTCGACCTTGAGCGCGCCGTCCTCCCACCGGATGGCTCCCGGCTCGGCCCGGACGCCCACGGAGGCCTCCCACTCCGCGAAC
This sequence comes from Streptomyces lincolnensis, assembly GCF_001685355.1. GTDB lineage: Bacteria > Actinomycetota > Actinomycetes > Streptomycetales > Streptomycetaceae > Streptomyces > Streptomyces lincolnensis. The sequence goes on from NZ_CP016438.1 coordinate 9,282,240, forward strand.
GCCACCAGGTCGTCGAGCCGGTCGGCGGCGATCAGCGCGGCGATGATCCGCTGGGTCAGCGGCAGCCCCGCAGCGACACCGGGCGCGAAACGCTCCACCACCACACCGTGGATCTCCCGGAACAGTTCCCGCCGGTACTCCTCCGGCGCCGTCAGCAGACGCTTGCCGCGCATCCGCTCGACCATCTCGATCCGCAGCCAGCGCCGGTGCAGGCGGTCGCGCACCGGACCCGGCTCGGTGTACCGGTCGACGACGTCGAGGGCCTCGCGCAGGTTCTTGAAGTAGCCGACCGGGTCGAAGCGCTGGAAGCCCGCGTTGGAGGCGTCGTCGCGCTTGACGTGGTAGTAGCAGACGTAGTCGCTGAGCACCGAGACATTGCCCGCCCGCAGATAGGCCTCGGTGACGAAGACATGGTCCTCCAGCCGCCGCCTGCCCTCCGGGAAGCGCAGCCCGATCTCGTCGAGGAACTCCCTGCGGAACATCTTGTGCGGGGTGAGGCTGTCGATCAGCGGGGCGTTCTCGACGCTCGCCCGCGGGTGGTTGCGGCGGAACAGCTCCACCGGCACCCCCCTGCCCTTGCCCGCCATCTTCCCGACGACCACGTCGGCGGAATGGGCGACGCCGTAGTCGTACATCCGCTCAAGGGCCTCGTCGCCGAGGTAGTCGTCGTTGTCGACGAACATGACGTACTCGCCCTTGGCGGCGGCGATACCGACGTTGCGGGGCTTGCCCGACCAGCCGGAGTTCTCCTGGTGCACGACCGTGACCCGGGGGTCCTCGGAGGCGAGCGCGTCGAGCCGGGCGGGCGTGCCGTCGGTGGAGCCGTCGTCGACGAAGATCACCTCGTACTCGTCCGGGGGCAGCGACTGTCGCTGGAGTGAGGTGATGCAGTCCTCGATGTAGATCCCCGGGTTGTAGACAGGGATGATGACGCTGACCTTGACCGGCATCGGTCTTCGGGCCCCCTTGGTTCGCTCGCCGCACGATTTGGGCTGATGCGCGTCCGCAGATGCTAGCGCCACGGGGTGAGTTGTCCATCTTCGCCCCCCGGCTCGGCGAGCCCGGCCCTCAAGTGCCGCGCGGGGCGGGGGAGAGGGGTAACGCGGCCTGTTCCCGGGGGAGTTCGACTACGGTGTGCGGTGGCCGGCGAACGGCGGTGAGGGGAGCGGAGCCGATGCACGAGCATCCGACCGGTGGAACGTCGGTCAACTCCTCCGTGGCGCACCCCGCGCGGGTCTACAACGCCTGGCTCGGCGGCCGGGACAACTACCCCGCCGACCAGGAGGCGGCCGAGCTGGCCGCCGCGGCCAACCCGCGGATCGTCCCGGCCGTCCGGGCCAACCGCGCCTTCCTGGGGCGGGCCGTCCGCGAGCTGTCCGGGACGGCGGGCATCCGGCAGTTCCTCGACATCGGCACCGGCATCCCGACGGCGGACAACACCCACGAGGTGGCCCAGCGCGTCGACCCCGGCGCCCGGGTGGTGTACGTCGACAACGACCCGATCGTCCTGGCCCACGCCCGCGCGCTCCTCGTCAGCACCCCGCAGGGGGCGACGGACTACGTGGAGGCCGACGTGCGCGACGTCGACCGCATCCTCGCCGTGGCCCGGCAGACCCTCGACCTGTCCCGGCCCGTCGGCCTCATGCTCGTCGCGATCCTCCAGTACGTCCCGGACACCGACGACCCGCACGCCATCGCGCGGGAGCTCCTGGACGCCCTCGCCCCCGGCAGCCATCTGGTGCTGTCCCACCCGGCCGCGGACATCGGCGCCGAAGAGGTCGCCGCGTCGATGCGCGTCTACAACGAGCGCGCCGCCGAGCGGGCCGGCGCGACACCCCGTACGCACGCCGAGGTCACCCGGTTCTTCGACGGCACCGACCTGCTGGACCCGGGGGTCGTGGAGCTGCCCCGGTGGCGCCCCGGACCCGACGACGACTCCGCCCCCGGCCGGCTGCCCATGTGGTGCGGAGTCGGCCGCAGGCCCTGACCGCCGGGCCCCTCTAGGCTGACCCCGTGCGTCTGCTCCTGATGTCCGACACCCACCTCCCGAAGCGTGCCAAGGCCCTGCCCGCGCCGCTGCTCGCCGAACTCCCGCGCGCGGACGTCGTGTTCCACGCCGGAGACTGGGTCGACGCGGCCACCCTCGACCTGCTGGAGAGCCACAGCCGCAGACTCGTCGGTGTGTACGGCAACAACGACGGGCCTCAGCTGCGGGCGAGGCTGCCCGAGGTGGCGTACGCCGACCTCGGCGGCCTGCGCTTCGCCGTGGTCCACGAGACCGGAACCGCCCAGGGCCGCGAGGCGCGCTGCGCCGCCCGCTTCCCGGACACCGACGTCCTGGTGTTCGGGCACAGTCACATCCCCTGGGACACCACCGCCCCCACCGGCCTGCGCCTGCTCAACCCCGGTTCCCCGACCGACCGCCGCCGCCAGCCCCACTGCACGTACATGACGGCGAGCGTCGACGACGGAACCCTCACGGATGTGGAGCTGCACCGGCTGCCGCTCCGGTAGCCGGGCCTTGAGTCCACCCGGTGTCGTCCCAGCGGTGCCGCCGCTCGTCAAAGGCGGTTCACGGCAAGGCAGTTGAGGAGCGGAGGCCTCGCCGCACTCCGCTATGCTCGGGCCGTTCGAATGGACGGACGATGTCCGGTGGGCGACCGGGCCGCCGGGAAGGAAACGTGAGCGAACGCGTGATATCCGGAGATGGCGATCACCAGGCGACGGGTTCCGGGCGCGGTGCGGAGCGGCTGATCGCCGGTCGGTATCAGCTGCACGAGGTCCTCGGCCGGGGCGGGATGGGCACGGTCTGGCGCGCCCACGACCGGCTGCTGGACCGCCCGGTGGCCGCCAAGGAACTGCACATCCTCGGCTCGGGCGACGAGGAGCGCCGGACACGGCTGCGCCGGGCCACCCGTGAGGCGCGGGCCGTGGCCCGGGTGCCGCACCCGCACGTGGTCGGCGTCCACGACCTGGTCGAGTCCGAGGACCGGCTGTGGATCGTCATGGAGCTCGTCGAGGGGCCCTCGCTGGCCCACCGGGTCTCCGAGTCCGGACCGCTCACGCCCCAGCGGGCGGCCGCCGTCGGTCTGCAACTGCTCGACGCGCTGGAAGCGGTACACGCCGTCGGCGCCCTGCACCGCGACGTCAAACCCGCCAACGTGCTGCTGCGCCGCGACGGCAACGCCGTCCTCACCGACTTCGGCATCGCGGCCCTGGACGACGGCGACTTCCTCACCACCACCGGCGAACTCGTCGGTTCCCTGGAGTTCATGGCGCCCGAGCGGGTGACCGGAGCGGACGCCGGTCCGGCCTCCGACCTGTGGTCCCTGGGCGTCACACTCGCCACGGTCTGCGGTGGACGGTCCCCGTTCCGCAGGCCGGCGGGACCCGCGACCCTGCACGCGGTGGCGTACGAGGAACCCGTGCTGCCGGAGCGGCTGGGCCCGCTGCGCCCGGTCGTCGAGGCGCTGCTGCGCAAGTCCCCGCGGGATCGCCCCTCGGCGGCCGCCGTGCGTACCGAACTGGGGCGCGTCGCCGCGGGGCGAGCCGGGGCGGAGCCGCTGCCACCGGAGACCGTACGGGTGTCCCCGGCACCGTTGGCCGACGCGGACACCGTGACCAGGGACCGGCGGAGCATCGCCGCGGGCGGGGAGCCCGTGCCGACGGCGTGGAGCACCACCTCCCTCTCACGGCGCCGCTCGTCCCGCCGGGCCGGCCCGAAGCGGCTGTGGTGGGCACTGTCCGGTACGGCGGTACTGGCGGCGGGAGTTGCCGGAGGGCTGTTCCTCTCCGGCGTGCTGCCCATCGAGGAGGACCCGAGGACGACGACCGTCAGTGAGGTCGTCCAGTCGGCGACCGGCTGGCAGCCGGTGACCGCCGTGTCCGTTCAGCGGGGCGACCAGGTCAGGGTGCGGTTCGTGTCGGGAGAATGGACCGCCGACCACCGGAACATGCCCATGACCGCGTCGGCCGGCTACGACAGGGAGACCGACCGGCGGCTCGAAGGGGCGAAGGGCTGCAAGGTCAAGCCCGCGGCACCGTTCGGCGCTCTGCTGGCCGTCCTCGCCGGCGTGAAGAACGCTCCCGTGCACACCGTCGGACGAGAGCTGACCTTCCGGGCCGCCGGAAACGGCACCCTGCAACTGGGCATGAACGACATTGCCGGATTCTGCTCCCAGGACAACCGGGGCGAACTGGCGGTCCGGGTGAGCGTGACGCACCGGAGCTGAGGCGCGCCCGCAGTTCGAGGAGATCCCCATGACGCGTTTCGATCAGGTGCTGGCGGTGGTGGCCGAGCGGCGGGCCGAGTTCGAGGAGAAGCGGCAGGTCCCGCCGGACGTCGTCGCACTCTTCAAACGCGCGGGCATCTACCGGGCCGGCGTGCCCAGGAGATTCGGCGGTGACGCCCTGCCGCCCGCCGACTTCCTCCGCCTCGTCGAGCGGATATCGGCGGTCGACGGCTCGGCGGGCTGGGTCGCAAGCTTCGGCTCCTCGGCCGTCTATCTGGCCGCCCTCCCGCTGGAGACACAGGCCCTGCTGTACGCCGACGGCCCGGACGTCGCCTTCGCGGGCGGCCTGTTCCCGGTCCAGCCCGCCGAACGCGTCGCCGGCGGCTACCGGGTCTCGGGCCGGTGGAGGTTCGCCAGCGGATGCAACGGCGCGGACGTCCTCGGCGTCGGGATCAGGGTCGGTGAGAACCAGGCCGGGCGTCCCCTGACCGCTGTACTGCGGCCCGAGCAGGTCGAGATCGACGAGAACTGGGACGCCCTCGGGCTGCGCGGCACCGGCAGTCACGACCTGGTGGTACGCGGCGCAGTCGTGGCCGAGGAGTGGACGTTCGTCCGTGGTGGCGGGCCCACCGTCGACGAGCCGCTGTACCGCTATCCGACCGTGCCCTACGCCGGCCAGGTGCTGGCCGTGGTCGGCCTCGGAGTGGCCCGCGCGGCGCTCGATCATGTCATCGCCCAGGGCGGGCGCGCCGGCTACACCGGTGCGCCCGAGCCCGCCGCACGCGCCACCTACCGCATCGCCGTCGGCCGGGCCGAGGCCCATCTCCGCTCCGCGCGCGCCTTCTTCTACGAGGCCACCGGCGACGCCTGGTCGACGGTCGAGGCGGGCGACCCGGTGGCCCCCGGACAGACCAGCCTGCTGCGGCTGGCCTCCGCCCACCTGGCCCAGACCTCCTTCGAGGTCGCGCAGAGCGCCTACCGGCTCGGCGGCATCGCCGCCGTCGCCTCCGGCAACCCCCTGGAGCGGCACCTGCGTGACGCCTCGGTCGTACCGCAGCACGCCTTCCTCCAGGAGGGCATGTACGACGGCGTCGGCGCGGTGCTGACGGGTGTGCGGCCCTTCCCCGGCTACCTCTGAGCGGCACCACAGCCCCGGCCGGTCAGTGGCGGAAGGCGTCCACCGGTTCGATGCGCGCGGCCGCGCCGACGGGCCGCCTGGGTGGCGGCGACCCGGTCGGGAACGCCGGTGACGGCGGCGCGCCTGCCGCCCTGCACGCCGTCCAGGTCGCCTTCTGGGTCGCCGTGGCGCTGGTCGTGACCGGCTTCGTGACCAGCCGGATGATGGCCGACGCTTCGTAGCGTGGGCCACGGGTTGTCAGAGCCGCGCGCGGTCCGGGGCGGGCGGCCTCCTGGCGCGGGCCGGATCCGTGACGACGGGGCTCGCCGCCTTGAGGCTGCGCAGGACCGGGCTGCTCTCCATGCGGTGGACGGCGTCCAGGGAGCCCAGCCGCCGGGCCAGGTAGTGGTGCAGGTCGGCGGGGTCGCGGCACAGGGCCTGGGCCACCAGGTTGGTGGGCCCCGTGGTCGCGGCCACGTAGGCCAGTTCGTCGTGCCCCGCCAGCGTCGTCGCCACGTTCTCCAGCTGGGCCGGGGGCACCGACATCCACAGCAGCGCCCTGGTGTGGGCGCCGAAGTGCCCGGCGTCCACCTCGACGTCGTAGAAGACGGCGCCGCCGGCCCGCAGGTCCGCCAGCCGGCGCGCCACGGTGGCCGGGGACCACCCGGTCGCCCGGGCCAGCTCAGCGTGGCTGGCCCGCCCGTCCTTCTGAAGGGTGAGCAGCAAGTCGCCGTCACCCTCGGTGAGTTGGCGCGGCACGGGCGCGTACGAGGTCTCGGCCGCCTGCTGTTCGCGCAGGAGGCGCTGCTGGTCCTCGTCCAGGGTGTCGGCGCTGCGGCGCCAGTACGTCGGGCCGCCGAGGTAGGTGTGCAGGACGCAGTGCGCGGAGACGGCGGTGATGGCGCTGGTGCGCGGAATGTCGCGCAGCAGCAGGGAGTTGCCCGCCTCGGCCGCGGTCGGCGTATGGATGATCGCGACGACCTCGGTGCCGCCGGAGGTGAGTTTCACCCACGAGGTGTCCCGCCGCCGGACGAGCGCGTGGGCCAGGTCCTGCGCGGAGCCCGCCGCGGCGGTGAGCCGCAGCAGCCACTGGGTCCGGCCCGCCCGATCGGGGTCCGGCAACCCCACGACCCGCAGGGGCGCCTCGCCGCGCAGCCGGCGGTAGCGACGGGCGACGGTCTGCGGGGGACGTCGAGGGCGGTGGCGATCCGGTTGAACGGCGCCCGGCCGTCGATGTGCAGCGCGTGGATCAGGGCACGGTCCAGGTCATCCAGCATGCCCACATCCTGCACTCCCGTGCCCGGCCGACGCTCATTCGTTCAGACACATGAATATTAATCATGTGCACGTCTATTGACGCGTTCACGGCAACTGCCTACGTTCCTGGGAAAGCGCTTCCTATCCGTGATGCGGGGTGCGGCCGTCCGGTGGCCGTTCATGTCGTTGAACCAGCCGCATCGTCGCGCGAGGGAGCCGCCAGGGCAAGGGGCCGGCTGCCCGCACGTGCTCCACCGCACCGGATCACCCCCTTCAGGGCCCACGAGCGGTCTGCCCACCGGCAGGCCGACACCGAGCAACCGACCGAATGGGGAACCGAGATGAGGCGAACAGTCGCACTGCGGCTCTGCGCGGCACTGGCCATGACGGGCCTCGCGACGGCGACCGGTGCCGTGCTGCCGATACCCGAGGCGTCGGCCGCCACCGGCGGCGTCACCGGCTACGCGACCCAGAACGGCGGGACCACCGGCGGCGCGGGCGGACAGACGGTGAAGGCCACCACCGGAACCGCCATCCACGCCGCCCTGTGCGGCCGGGCCAGTGCCAGTACCCCGATCACCATCCAGGTCGAGGGCACCATCAACCACGGCAACACCACGAAGGTGTCGGGCAGCAGCTGCAACACCGCCGCCGGCGTGATCGAGCTGAAGGCGATCAGCAACGTCACGATCGTCGGCGTCGGCGCCGGCGCCGTGTTCGACCAGTTGGGCATCCACCTGCGCGACGCCCGCAACATCGTCATCCAGAACGTGACCGTCCGGAACGTCAAGAAGTCGGGTTCCCCCACGTCCAACGGCGGTGACGCCATCGGCATGGAGCGCAACGTCCGCAACGTCTGGGTCGACCACGTCAACCTGGAGGCGTCGGGCGGCGAGTCGGCGGGGTACGACGGCCTCTTCGACATGAAGGACAACACCCAGTACGTGACCCTGTCCTACAGCGTCCTGCGCAACTCCGGCCGCGGCGGCCTCGTCGGCTCCAGCGAGAGCGACCTCTCCAACAGCTACATCACCTACCACCACAACCGGTACGAGAACATCGACTCCCGCGCCCCCCTGCTGCGCGGCGGCACGGCCCACATGTACAACAACCACTACCTGCGCCTGAACGAGTCCGGCATCAACTCCCGCGCCGGCGCGCGGGCCAAGGTGGACAACAACTACTTCGAGGACTCCAAGGACGTCCTGGGCACCTTCTACACCGACGCGGCCGGGTACTGGCAGGTCGGCGGGAACACCTTCGACAACGTGACCTGGTCCACCCCCGGCAGCGAGAACCACCCGGCCGGACCCAACCCGCAGTCCAACACCACGATCGGCATCCCCTACTCCCACACCCTCGACGCGGCCGGCTGCGTCCCGAGCATCGTGAACCGGACGGCCGGCGCCAACAAGGGGCTCCAGGTGTCGGACGGCAAGTGCTAGGAGGCATCCGACGTCAGAAAACGGTTCAACATCAGAAAACGGATCGACGGCCGTGAGCGGGTCCTGACACAGTGGCGCACTGTGACAGATCTCGAACCTGTGACCGCCACGGACCTGCGGCTCATGCAGGGGCTGGCGCAGCGCGTCACCGCCGCCCGTCCGGACCTGGTGAACAGCGACGCGTCGTTCGGCGAACTGGCCTGGAACTGGGGCAAGGGACATGCCGCCGACGGCGCGAGCTGGACGCGTCGGCTGTGGTTCTCCGGCGGGGACCCGGTGGCGTGGGGCTGGGCCCAACTGCCGCACCGGGTGCGGCGGAACGACGGGTCGGTCAAGGACGTCACCGGCGCCTATCTGGCCCATCAGGTCCACCCCGACCACGCCGGGCTGCTGGACGAGGTGATCGACTGGTACGACGGGACGGCGGTCGGCCTCGACCGTACGGTGCTCGCGTGCGCCGCCGACGAGTTCGCCCTGACACGATGGTCGGCGCACGGCTACGGGACCGACCCGGCCGCGCTCGGCGACACCGGGTCCTGGACGCAGCTCAACCAGCGGGACCTCACCGACGTCGAACAGCCGGTACTGCCGGACGGCTTCCGGTTCCGCACCGCCGACCAGGCCGGGCCTGAGGCCGCGGTGCGGGCCCATCTGGACGCCTGGGCTCCCTCGGCGTACACGGCCGAGGCCTATGAGGGCGTCCGGAAAGCGCCCGGGTACCGCGGCGACCTGCACCTCCTGGTGGAGGCGCCGGACGGGACGATGGCCGCATCCACGATCATGTGGCTCGACGAGGCGAACAGGACCGCCGAGTTCGAACCGGTCGGCACGCATCCGGGCCACCGGCGTCGCGGGCTGGCCCGGGCGATGCTGCTGCACGGGATGCGTCTGGCGCGGGCGGCCGGGGCCACCCACGCGACGGTCGCCTGCCTGGGCGCGCCGGGGCATCCCCAGGCCCGCGCCCTGTACTACGGCGTAGGGTTCCGGAGGTTCACGCGGGACGCGCCGCTCATCAAGACCGCGACCGCGGGCTGAGGACCGGTCGCGCGGGTAGGTGACCCGGTGAACACCCTGGTCGCGGCAGATGGGAAGAACATGCGAGTCCTCGTCATCGGCGGAAGCGGGCACATCGGCACCTTCCTCGTCCCCCGGTTGGTGCGGGCCGGCCACGACGTCGTCACCATCAGCCGCGGCACCCGCAGCGCCTATGCCGATGCCCCCGAATGGCGGCAGGTGCGCCGAGTCGTCGCCGACCGGGACCGGGAGGACGCCGAGGGCACCTTCGGGGACCGGGTGGCCGGGCTGAACCCGGACGTCGTCGTCGACCTGGTCTGTTTCACCCTGGGGGCGGCCATCGCACTGGTCGAGCGGCTGCGCGGCGAGGTCGGACACCTGCTGCACTGCGGCACCGTGTGGCGCTACGGCCCCAGCCACAAGCTGCCGATCTCCGAGCACCCGGGCGGCACCGCCCCGGTCGGTGAGTACGGCATCCAGAAGGACCGGATCGCACGGATGCTGAAGGAGGAGAGCGCCTCCGGGGGCCTGGTGACCACCTCCCTGCATCCCGGGCACATCGTCGGTCCCGGCTGGCACCCGATCGGTCCGCTGGGAAACCTCGATCCCGCCGTCTGGACCACGCTGTCCGCCGGCCGGCCTCTCCGGGTTCCCGGTGGCGGTGCCGACCTGATGCACCATGTGCACGCCGACGATGTCGCCCAGGCCTTCGAACGGGCGATCCAGCACCGGGACGCGGCGGCGGGGGAGGACTTCAACGTCGTCGCCCCCACGGCGCTGAACGTCCGCGGCTACGCCCACATCGCGGCCGGCTGGTTCGGACACACCGCGTCACTGGAGCCGGTGACCTGGGAACAGTTCCGCGAGACCACGAGCTCGGAGTACGCCGAGCAGAGCTGGGACCACCTCCACCGCGACCACTGCTTCAGCATCGAGAAGGCCAAGAGCCTCATCGGCTACGCGCCGCGCTACGAACCCGAGGACGCCGTGCTCGAATCCGTCCGCCGGCTGATCGAGCACGGCGAGCTGAAGGTGGCCAGCCCGCTCGTCGTCTGACGGGACCGCCGCGTCAGGACGTGGGCGGCGGGAGGGACCGGAGCCGGGTGCGCAGGAGGCAGAACTGGTTGCCCTCCGGGTCGGCCAGGACGTGCCAGCTCTCGGTGCCGCTCTGGCCGACGTCGGCGGGCCTGGCGCCGAGAGCGAGCAGCCGCTCCAACTCGGCGTCCTGGTCGCGATCGGTGGCGTTGACGTCGATGTGCAGGGGGAGCTTGCCCCGGCGCGGGTCACTGCTGGGGCTGAGGACGAGAGTGGGCTGCGGGCCGCCGAAACCGACGTCGGGCGGCCCGATCTCGATGCTTCCGTCGTCCTCCCGGCCGAGTTCGACATAGCCGAGGACCTCGCTCCAGAACGCGGCGAGCCGCTCGGGGTCGGCGCAGTCGAGGACCAGCTCACTGATGCGGCATGCCATGCCATGAGTGTACGGAGACGGCCCGGGAGCGGTGGATCCGTGCCTGCACGGCGCCTCAGGCGGTGAGTCTCTTCACTTCAGGTGGCGAACCTCTTCACGAGGTCCCGGAGCCGGGCCACGGCCGAGGCCGCCTGGTCACCGGTGACGGTCGCGCCGGGCATTCGGCTCAGGCGTTCGACCTGGTCGGCGAAGCGTAGACACTCCCGGTGGGCATGCTCCCGGCAGGCGAGGCACGTGACACTTTCCGGACGGGCAGAGGTCATCGCGTAGGGCACCCGGTGTCCGCAACCGGTGGTGACGACGCTCGGCGCGTCGGGCGCGCGGCCCACCGTCGACGCGATCAGGCCGCGGACGTCGGAGCCGGCCTGCACCACGTCCTGCTCCACGTGGATGTGCGGATCGCTCTCGCTCACCTGGGCCCTCCGTCGGCGTCGTCGCGGAACCAGGGTAGTGCGGTGAAGTGAACGAGGACGCGCGCAAGGGCTGGTCGCGACAAGGGCGCATCAAGTGGCTGGTCACAGGCGATACTTCACGGGCGGGGCCGCGGCGGTCCCACGACAGACAGACACGAAGGAGGCGACGTCCGGGTGAGCAGTGCCGACACGGGGATCAAAAAGGTCGAGGTGAGGCTCAAGTGGGATCCGAGCCCCTTGGGAGAGCCGCCTCGCCACCTCGACATCATCGCCGCGACCTACACCGCGGACGATCCCCACGGGACGCCCGTGTACGTCGTCCACTACGACAGCCGGTCACCGGACGGCACCATCAACATGACCCGGCACAGCCAGACCGGGCAGGGGTTCGGCTTCGTCGAGGTGATGGTGCTGGAACTCGACCGGCTGGCCTCCAGCTTCGGTCGCGTGGTGGTCGGGGTCGTCTTTCACCAGCGGGGCGGGAACCGGACCTTCGGCGACCTGACGAACGCCGGTGTGGAGGTCGTCGAGAAGTACACCGAGCTCCTCGTGGACGACTTCGCGCAGGTCGCCGACTCCACCGCCACCACGGTCGCGGAGTTCGTCCGCAACGACTTCGGCGGGTGGGAGTTCCACGAGATGGTCCATGGCTTCGACAGCGACGCGGTGACCTTCGCCCAGGAGATGGGCGCGGTCCGCTAGCCGCACGTCCGCCGGCCGTACGTCCGCTACGGGCGCCGGCGGTGGTGTCGTATCCGCGAGGCCGCGAGGACCACGACGGCCAGCGCGGCCGCCGCTGCCGCCGCCCGCTTGGCGACCGGCACCCCGGCCGTGCGGAAGAGGTCAAGCGGCTCGTCGGGCTGTCGCGTCTCGACATCCCCCTCCGCCTTTCCCCCCGCCTTCCCCTCCGACTCCCTCTCCAGATCCCCCTGTGCCTCGCCCAGTTGCTCGGCCAGGCGTTCGGCGAACCGGCCGACGATGCGGTCGCCGACCTCCGCCAGCACACCGCGGCCGAACTGGGCGGGGCGCCCGGTCACCGTCAGGTCGGTGCGGACCGACACCGCGGTGACCTCGCCCCGCCCCGCCAGCGTGCCGGTCACGGTGGCGCGGGCGGTGCCCTGACCGCGGGTCTCGCGGCCGCTCGCGATCAGCACCATGCGGTGCGCGGTCTCGTCCTGCTCCTCGAAGACGGCGGTGCCCTTGTACGTGACGGTGACCGGACCCACCTTGACCTTCACCGAGCCGGTCACGGTCTTGCCGTCGTAGTCCTCGACGATCGCCCCGGGCATGCACGGCGCGACGCGTTCGATGTCGACAAGCGTCCGCCAGGCCTCGTCGACCGGTACGGGAACGGTGAACTCGTGGTGCAGCTCCATGACTTCCTCCAGACGGGCTTCAGCGGATCGGGCTTCACGAAGAAGGGTGGATGGCCCCCGCCGTCGCGGTCAGCGGGGCTCCGCTGCCGCCCCACCGCAGCGCGACGATCTCCGCGGCGACGGACACGGCGACCTCCTCGGGCGTACGGGCCCCGAGGTCGAGCCCGACGGGGGAGCGCAGCCGGGACAGCTCGGCCCGGGTGAGCCCGGCCTCGGTCAGCCGCTTCATCCGGTCGTCGTGGGTACGGCGGCTGCCCATCGCGCCGATGTACGCGGCCGGCCTGCGCAGCGCCTCCTCCAGGAGCGGTACGTCGAACTTCGGGTCGTGGGTCAGGACGCAGATCACCGTGCGCTCGTCGGTCTCCGTGCGCCGGAGGCAGCGGTGCGGCCAGTCCACGATCACCTCGACGCCCTCGGGGAAACGCTTCGGCGTGGCGAAGACCGGACGGGCGTCGCACACCGTGACCCGGTAGCCGAGGAAGTCCCCGAGGCGGGCGACCGCGGCCGCGTAGTCGATCGCGCCGAACACCAGCATGCGCGGCGGCGGCGCGAAGGAGTGCAGGAAGACGGTGACGGAGTCCTCCCGGCGCTCACCACGCGGCCCGTAGTGCCTCAACCCCGTGGCGCCCAGGGCGAGTTCGCCGCGCGCGTCGGCGCTGACGGCCGCGTCCAGGCCGGTCGTGCCGAGGGTGCCGGCGGCCCGGTCCGGCCACACCGCGAGGGTGGCCCCGCGCGGCGCGGGGCCGTCGGTCACGGTGGCGACGGTGACCGGGAGGCCCGCCGCGACCGTCCGGGCCACCTCGCCGAAGGCGGGATCTAGGGCGGCCGTCACGGGACGTACCAGCACGATGATCTCCCCGCCGCAGGTCAGCCCCACCGCGAAGGCGTCCTCGTCGCTGTACCCGAAGCTCGCGAGCCGGGCCTCGCCGCTCGCCACCACCTCCCGCGCGAGCTCGAACACCGCTGACTCGACGCAGCCGCCGGACACACTGCCCACGACCTCGTCGTCCGGGCCCACGGCCATCGAGGCACCGGGGTCGCGCGGCGCGCTGCGGCTGCGCGCGACGACCGTGGCCAGACCGAACGGCGCACCCGCCGCGTACCAGTCGCCGAGCACCGGGAGAATCTCACGCATCGTTCGCTCCTCTCACCACCGCCGCCAGACGCTCCAGCGCGGCCGGGCTGTGCCCCGCGACGAACGCGTCCACGCTCGGCAGCGCCGCCGCCATCCCGGCCGCCAGGGGCGCGTATCCGGGGCGCGCCTTGCGCGGATTGGCCCAGATCACCCGGTGCGCCAGCCGGTGCAAGCGTCGCATCTGCCTGCCGAGCAGCTCCGGATCGCCACGCTCCCAGCCGTCCGACAGCAGCACCACGACCGCGCCGCGCGCCGTCCCGCGCTGCCCCCACCGGTCCAGGAACTCGCGCAGCAGCTCCCCGAGCCGGGTGCCCCCGCTCCAGTCCGGTACGGCCGCCGCGACCGCGGCCATCGCCAGGTCCGGATCGCGCCGCGCGAGCTCGCGGGTGACCCGGGTGAGCCGGGTGGCGAGGGTGAACACCTCGGTGCGCCCGGAACGGGCGGAGGCGTGGGCGAACCGCAGCAGGGCGTCCGCGTACGGCGCCATCGAACCGCTGACGTCGACGAGCAGCACGACCCGGCGCGGCCGCTCGGCCCGGGCCCGGTGCCGCAGCGGTGCCGGTTCCCCGCCGTGCCGCAGCAGGTCCCGGACGGTCCGGCGCCGATCGACCTCACCGCGCCGGGCCGGCCGCCGGCGCGCGGTGCGCCGCGTCGGGCCGCGTAGCGCGAACGCCGCCAGGAGCCGGCGCAGCCGGTCCCGCCCGGCCGCGTCGAGCTCGGCGATGTCACGGTGCCGGAGCACCTCCGCGGAACTCGCGAGGGCCCCGATGGGCGCGGCGTGCGGCTCGCTCCCGGGGGCCGTCGTACGGGGCGCGTCCCGTACGACGAGTCGCGGCCGTGGCGCGGTCGTCGCGGCGGGCGTACGGCCGTCCGGTGCGCCCCCGGTGTCCACGAAGTACGCCGTGAACACCGTGTCGTAGCGCTCCAGGTCCTCCCGGCTCCCGCACAGCGTCGACCGCCCCGCCCAGTACACGTCCCCGCGCACACCGGGCCGCAGGACGGCCACGGCCCGCAGGAAGGCGTGCACCCGCTCGGTGCTCGCGTCGAGTCCGCCCGCCCGCAGGGCACGGGCGAAGCCGAGGAGGACCGCGTCGGCATCCCGGCCGGTGGCGCAGTCCACGGCGCTCACGCCCCGTGGGCCGCGAGGACCGCGGCCAGGTCGAGCCCCCGTGCCCGCTCGGTGTCCTCCCGGTACTTCAGGACCGAACCCAGGGTCGCCACGGCCAGGTCGGCGTCCACCTCGGAGGCGCCGAGGGCGTCCAGGGCCTCGGCCCAGTCGATGGTCTCGGCCACGCCCGGCGGCTTGACGAGGTCCTCAGCGCGCAGGGCCTGCACCAGCGCGGTGACCTGCTCGGCCAGCCGCGCCGAGACCCGGGGCAACCGCCGCCGCACGATGGCCAGTTCGCGGGCGAAGGAGGGGTGGTCGAACCAGTGGTACAGGCAGCGCCGCTTCAGCGCGTCGTGCACCTCGCGGGTCCGGTTGGAGGTCAGCACGACCACGGGCGGCACCTCGGCGCGCACGGTGCCCAGCTCCGGGATCGTGACCGCGAACTCCGACAGCAGCTCCAGCAGGAACGCCTCGAACTCGTCGTCGGCGCGGTCGATCTCGTCCACCAGCAGCACCGACGGCAGGGTCTGAAGCGCCCGCAGCAGTGGCCGGGCGATCAGGAAACGCCGGTCGTACAGTTCACCCTCCAGCCGGTCGGCGTCGGTGATGCCGGCCGCCTCGGCCGCCCTGAGGTGCAGCAGTTGGCGGGGGAAGTCCCAGTCGTACAGGGCCTGCGAGGCGTCGATGCCCTCGTGGCACTGCAACCGGATCAGCGGGGCGTCGAGCGCCTCGGCGAGGGCGGCGGCGAGCGCGGTCTTGCCGACGCCCGCGTCGCCCTCGCAGAACAGGGGGCGGTGCAGCCCGAGGGCGAGGAAGCAGGCGGCGGCCAGCCCGTCGTCGACGAGATACCCCGTCTTCTCAAGACGGTTCCGAACCTGCTCCGGCCCCTCCATCCGCGTGATCGTCGCTCACCCCATCCCGGCGGCCGTGAGGACCGCCCGCCTGGTCAGCACCCGCGCCAGATGCGCCCGGTACTCGGGTGAGGCCGACAGGTCCTGCGTCGGCCGGGTCCCCTCCGCCGCCGACTCGGCGGCCCGGGCCACGGCCCGTGCGTCCCCGGCACCGGACAGCGCCTGCTCGGCGGCCGGGGCGCGCAGCGGTGTCGGGCCCATGTTGGAGAGCCCGATCCGGGCCTCGGCGATGTGTCCGTCCGTGCGCCGCACCAGCGCGGCCACCCCGACGACCGCCCAGGCCTGAGCCGAGCGCTGGAACTTCTCGTAGTGGAAGCCCCAGCCCCCGGTCTTGGGGATCCTGATCTCGGTGAGCAGTTCGTCGGGTGCCAGCGCGGACTGGAGGTAGTCGACGAAGAAGTCCCGGGCGGTGATCGTCCGCCGGCCCGCCGGGCCGTGCGCGACCAGGTCGCCGTCCAGCGCCAGCAGGACCGCGGAGAGGTCACCGGCCGGATCGGCGTGCGCGAGCGAGCCGCCGAGGGTGCCGCGATGCCGTACGGCCGGATCCGCGACGGTGGCGGCGGCGGCCGCCAGCAGTCCCGCGTGCCGGCGGACGAGCGGGTCGCGGATCAGGTCGTGGTGCGTGGTGAGCGCGCCGACGACCAGCGTGCCGCCGTCCTCGCGCACTCCACGCAGCCCGGGCAGCCGCCCGACGTCCACGACCAGGTCGGGGAAGGCGAGCCGCATCCTCAGCAGCGGCAGCAGGCTCTGCCCGCCGGCCAGCACCTTGGCCTCCTCGCCGGCGTCGGCGAGCGTGCGCACCGCCTCCTCGACGCTGCCGGGACGGGCGTACTCGAATGCCGGGGGAATCATCGGGAGGCCTCCCTCACCGCTCGCCACACGCGCTCGGGTGTACAGGGCATCCGGATGTCGTGGACGCCCAGCGGGCGCAGCGCGTCCACGACCGCGCCCACCACGGCGGGCGTGGCGGCGATCGTCCCCGCCTCACCGACCCCCTTGACGCCCAGGGGGTTGGAGGTGGCGGGTGTCTCGGTCCGGTCGGTCACGAACTCCGGCAGGTCCGGCGCCGACGGTACGAGGTAGTCGGCCGGCGTGCCGGAGACCAGGTTGCCCTCGTCGTCGTAGACCGCCTCCTCGAACAGGGCCTGCGCGATGCCCTGCGCGAGGCCGCCGTGCACCTGCCCCTCGACGATCGGCGGGTTGACGACCCGGCCGACGTCGTCCACGCACACGTAGGAGCGGATCCGGGTGTGCCCGGTCTCGGTGTCGACCTCGACCGCGCACAGATGGGTGCCGTGCGGGTAGGAGAAGGTGTCCGGGTCGAGGACGTGTCCGGCGTTGATGGTGGGCTCCATGCCGTCGGGCAGGTCGTGCGAGGAGAACGTCTCGAAGGCGATCTCCTGGAGGGTCCGGCGGGCGTCCGGGGAGCCCTTCACCGAGAACACCCCGTCGGTGAACTCCAGGTCCCGCTCGCTCGCCTCCAGCAGATGGGCGGCGACCTTGCGGGCCCGCTCCACCACCTTCGTCGCCGCGTGGTGCACGGCCGTGCCGCCGACCACCAGCGACCGCGAGCCGTAGGTGTCCATGCCCTGCGGGGCCGCCCTGGTGTCGCCGTGCACCACCTCGACGTCCTCGAACGGCACCCCCAGCACATCGGCGGCGATCTGGCTCCAGCAGGTCACATGCCCCTGCCCGTGCGGACTGGTCCCGGTGACCACCTCGACCTTGCCGGTGGGCAGCACACGGACGCTCGCCGCCTCCCAGCCGCCGGCCGCGTACCGCAGATCCCTCAGCACCCTGCTCGGCGCCAGCCCGCACATCTCGGTGTACGTCGACACGCCGATGCCCAGCCGCACGCCGTCGCCCCGCTCGTTGCGGTCGGCCTGCTCGGCGCGCAGCTTGTCGTACCCGAACAGCGCGAGCGCCTTGTCGGTGGCGGCCTCGTAGTTGCCGCTGTCGTAGGTCAGACCGGCGATGGTGGTGTACGGGAACTCCTCGTGCCGGATCCAGTTCCGGCGCCGCAACTCCACTGGATCCAGGGCGAGTTCGACCGCCAGCTCGTCCATGATCCGTTCGATGGCGTACGTCGCCTCCGGGCGCCCCGCACCCCGGTAGGCGTCCGTGGGTGTCCTGGTCGTGAAGACGCCGGTGACGTTGAGCTCGTAGGAACCCATCTTGTAGATGCCCGGATACATGAACGCGCCCAGGATCGGGATGCCCGGAGTGACGAGCATCAGGTAGGCGCCCATGTCGACCAGCAGGTCGGCCTTCAGACCGAGGACCGTGCCGTCGCGGGTCGCGGCGATCTCGATGTCCTGGATCATGCCCCGGCCGTGGTGGGTCGCCAGATAGCCCTCCGAGCGGGACTCGGTCCACTTCACCGGCCGCCCGGTCCGGCGCGCGACCGCGAGGGCGATCGCCTCCTCGCCGTAGACCTGGAGCTTGGAGCCGAAGCCGCCGCCCACGTCGGGGGCGATCACCCGCAGCTTGTGCTCGGGCACGCCGGTGACCACGGCGAGCATGACCCTGAGGATGTGCGGGATCTGGGTGGAGGAGTACACCGTGTACTCGTCCGAGGCGGCGACCGGGACGACGACGACCGCGCGCGGTTCCATGGCGTTGGGGATGAGGCGCTGCTGGTGGTAGCGGCGCTTCACGGTGACGTCGGCGCGCCGGCGGACCGACGCGAAGTCCTCGCCGGCCCTGAGCGGCCAGTCGTAGCAGCGGTTGGTGCCCTTGTCGGCGTGGACCAGGGGAGCGTTCTCGGCGAGCGCGGCCTCCAGGTCGAGGACCGGGGGCAGGGGCGTGTAGTCGACCTCGACCGCCTCCAGGGCGTCGGCGGCCGCGTACCGGTCGCGGGCCGCCACGACGGCCACCGGATCGCCGGCGTGGCGCACCTCGTCGACGGCGATCGGCGGGTGGTCGGGCAGCACGATGTCCTCGGTCACCGGCCACGCGCAGGGCAGCGAACCCAGACCGCCCGCGAGGTCGGCGCCGCTGAACGCCGCGACCACGCCCGGCCGTTCGAGGGCGGGTGTGACGTCCACCCGGTCGACGCGGGCGTGCGCCATCGGGCTGCGCAGGATCGCCAGGTGCAGCAGCCCGCCGACACTGATGTTGTCGGTCCAGTTGGTCTGCCCGGTGAGCAGGCGGGCGTCCTCCTTGCGGAGCCGGGCGCGGCCGATCTCCTGGCCGGTCATGTCGTGACCTCCTGTTCGGAGGCGGCCAGGACGGCCCGCACGATGTTCTGGTAGCCGGTGCAGCGGCAGAGGTTGCCCTCCAGGGCGTGCCGGACCTCGTCGGCGGAGGGGTGCGGGTTCTCGCGCAGCAGATCACGGGCCGCCATGAGCATGCCCGGGGTGCAGTAGCCGCACTGGAGGGCGTGTCCCTCGTGGAAGGCCCGCTGGAGTCCGGTCCACTGCCCGTCGCGGGCGAGCCCCTGGACGGTGGCCACGTCGCTCCCGTCCGCCTGGACGGCCAGCACCGAGCAGCTCTTGACGCTCACGCCGTCCAGGTCGACCGTGCAGGCCCCGCAGTTGGAGGTGTCGCAGCCGATCGGGGTGCCGGTCAGACCGAGGCGGTCACGCAGGTAGTGGACCAGGAGAAGACGGGGTTCCACCTCGTCCTGGTAGGCCGTACCGTCCACTTTCACCGAGATGCGGGTCATGTGCCCTCCCAGGAAACACCGGCCGTGATGGGCGTCACTCTAGGACCGGTGCCGGGAAGCGGCGAGGGCCGCCGCATGCCTTTGTTGAGCGTTAATCCGTTGCTGTTGTGGCCGAGGCTCTGATGCACTGCACGGGACCCGCCGCCCCCAGGTTCCAGGAGAAGCAATGCGCACTGCGTCCTTGTCCGCCCAGGAAGGAATGACCCCCATTTCTAAGGACATGACGCTTCGTGCACCTGCTCAACCTCGGGATCCTCGCCCATGTCGACGCCGGTAAGACCAGCCTGACCGAGCGGCTGCTGCACTCGGTCGGAGTGATCGACGAGATCGGCAGCGTCGACGCCGGCGACACGCAGACCGACACCCTCGCGCTGGAGCGCCGGCGCGGCATCACCATCAAGTCCGCCGTCGTCTCCTTCGCGGTCGACGACGTGACGGTCAACCTCATCGACACCCCCGGCCACCCCGACTTCATCGCCGAGGTGGAGCGGGTGCTCGGCGTCCTCGACGGCGCAGTGCTGGTCGTCTCGGCCGTCGAGGGCGTCCAGGCGCAGACCCGGGTGCTGATGCGCACCCTGCGCCGCCTGCGCATCCCCACCCTCGTCTTCGTCAACAAGATCGACCGCAGGGGCGCGGGGGACGAGCGTGTGCTGCGGGCCCTGTCCGAACGCCTCTGCGCGCCCGTCGTCCCGATGGGCACGACCGACGGGCTCGGCACCCGCGAGGCCCGCTTCGTTCCCGGCCCCGGCCCGTCCGCGCTCGACGTCCTCGCCGACCACGACGACGAGCTGCTGTCCCGGTACCTGGAAGGCGGCGTCCCGGACGACCGGCTCCGCGCCGCCCTCGTCGACCAGACCCGGCGGTGCCTGGTGCACCCGGTGTACTTCGGCTCCGCCGTCACGGGCGCGGGCGTGGCCGAACTCGTGGCCGGGATCAAGGAGTTGCTGCCCGCGGCGGACGGCGACCCCGAAGGGCTCCTGTCCGGCACGGTGTTCAAGGTCGAGCGCGGCCCGGCGGGCGAGAAGATCGCCTACGCCCGCGTGTTCTCGGGAGCCCTGCGCATCCGCGACCGGATCCCCTTCGGCGAGCCGCGCGAGGAAGGCAGAGTCACGGCGATCAGCGTCTTCGACCGGGGTGTGGACACTCGGCAGGACACGGTCCCGGCGGGGCGGATCGCCAAGCTGTGGGGACTGGAGGGCATCAGGATCGGCGACGCCCTCGGCGAACCCCGCACGGCACACGAGCACCACTTCGCCCCGCCGACCCTCGAAACGGTCGTCGTGCCGGGCCCGGCCACGGACCGCGGAGCCCTCCACCTCGCCCTCACCCGGCTCGCCGAGCAGGACCCGCTGATCGGCCTGCGTCACGACGAGGTACGCCAGGAGACCTCCGTCTCCCTCTACGGCGAGGTCCAGAAGGAGGTCATCGAGGCCACGCTCGCCGACGAGTTCGGCCTCGACGTCACCTTCCGCGAGACCACGCCCCTGTGCGTCGAACGCCCGGACGGTACGGGCGAGGCGGCCGAGTTCAACAAGCGGGGCGAGAACCCGTTCCTCGCGACCGTCGGCCTGCGCGTCGACCCGGCGCCGGTGGGTTCGGGGGTGGGCTTCCGGCTGGAGGTGGAGCTCGGCTCCATGCCGTACGCCTTCTTCAAGGCCGTCGAGGACACCGTGCGCGACACCCTCACCCAGGGCCTGCACGGCTGGCAGGTCACCGACTGCACGGTCACCATGACCCGTTGCGGCTACTCGCCCCGCCAGAGCCACGCCCACCAGGGCTTCGACAAGAGCATGTCCAGCACCGGCGCCGACTTCCGCGGACTGACCCCGCTGGTCCTCGTCGAGGCGCTGCGCCGGGCGGGCACGCGGGTGCACGAGCCGATGCACCGCTTCCGCCTGGAGGCCCCGGCGGACACGCTCGGCGCCCTGCTGCCGGTGCTGGCCGCGCTGCGGGCGATACCGCGGACGACCGTGACACGCGGCGACACCGGCGTACTGGAGGGTGTCGTTCCGGCAGAACGGGTACATGAACTGGAGCAGCGGCTTCCGGGTCTGACCCGGGGCGAGGGAGAACTGGAGAGCGCGTTCGACCACTATGCGCCGGTCACCCGGGGAATCGTGCCACGCCGGCCGCGTACCGATCACAACCCGCTGGAGCGCAAGGAGTACCTGCTCAACGTGACGCGACGGGTGGGAAGTTGACCTTTCGGGCCGGAAGGTGAAACTTACTCAACAGTCAGACACTGTTGACTGTGTACCGAAATCACCGGACTGTAATGGACATGCCGAATATACGCGCGCGTTTGCTCGTAGTTCTGGTGATCCTCTGCGGATTCCTGACGGTATCGGGTGTACGACCCGTCACCGCCCAAGCCCTCCCCGACTTCCTCTGGTTCGACGACACCCCGATCACCGTGCAGGACGGCAGATTCACCGACGGCCAGGGCCGCGAGGTCGTGCTGCGCGGCTACAACGTCTCCGGCGAGACCAAGCTGGCCGAGAACAAGGGCCTGCCCTTCGCCTCCGTCGCCGACGCGAAGAAGTCCGCGACCGCACTGCGCGCCCTCGGCGGCGGCAACTCCGTCCGCTTCCTGCTCTCCTGGGCCTACGCCGAACCCGTGCGCGGACAGGTGGACACCGCCTACCTGTCCGCCGCCACTGCCCAGATGCGGGCCTTCCTCGACGCCGGCATCCGCGTCTACCCCGACTTCCACCAGGACCTCTACTCCCGGCACCTTTTCGACCCGGACAGCTGGTACACCGGCGACGGCGCCCCCAAGTGGGCCGTGGACCTCGGCAACTACCCGGACGAGTCCTGCGGGATCTGCTTCCTGTGGGGGCAGAACATCACCCAGAACGGCGCGGTGAAGGCAGCCCAGCACGACTTCTGGCACAACGCCCACGGCCTCCAGGACTCCTTCCTCGCCATGGCCCAGCAGACCATGGCGTACGTCCGGCAGAACCTGACGGCCGACCAGTTCGAGGGCGTCATCGGCTTCGATCCCTACAACGAGCCGTACGCCGGAAGCTACGACTCGGGCCAGAACAGCCGCACCTGGGAACGTGACCTGTTGTGGCCCTTCTACGTGAAGTTCCGCGCCCGCATGGACGCCGCCGGCTGGCAGGACAAGCCCGCCTTCGTCGAGCCGAACCTCTTCTGGAACGGCAACGTCAGCAAGGAGGAGGGCGGCCTCCTGGACGCGAACGCCCTCGGCTCCCGCTACGTCTTCAACACCCACTTCTACGACCAGAAGGCCATCTCCGGCATCCTCATGTGGGGCAACGCCTCGGACGGCCAGTACGTGACCGACTTCGGCACGGTCCGCGACCGGGCCGCGGCGCTCGGCACCACGGGCATCGTCAGCGAGTTCGGCCACCCCCTGAACGGCTCCACCGCCGGCAAGGCGCCGACCGTGCTGAAGGCCATGTACCAGGCCCTGGACTCCCGGGTGAAGGGCGCCAACTGGTGGACCACGCCCGCTTCTTCGGGCCCGGTCCTGTCCGGCTCGCAGTGGCAGTGGGACATCTACCACGGCCGCCACCACGAGCTGATGAACGGCAACCCCGACAAGGTGCTCACCGAGGCCGACGCCTGGAACGACGAGGACCTCTCCGCCGTACACCTCGACAACTCCGGGAAGGCCGTGCTGCGCCAGGACGCCCGGCTCCTGGACCGGATCTACCCGAGCGCCACCGCCGGCACGACGGCCGCCTTCACCTACGAGGACCGCTCCCGCGACGGCTCCACGACCCTGACCTGGAACCCGGTCCCCAGCTCCCTGCCCAACGTGTCCCGCCTGGTGGGCACCGGACAGTACGGCCTGCTGGCATGGCGCTCCGACGGCACCTCGGCACCCACCGAACTGCACCTGCCGGCGTCCTTCCCGACCGCGACCACCACGGTGGTCTCCGACCTCGGTACCTCCTACGGCCCGCCCGCGTACACCCGCACCACCCCGATCGCGGCAGCCCCCGAACCGGGCGGCACCGGAAGCCGCCGCCTGCTGCTCACCGCCCCCGACAACGGCGTCCTGCACTACGCCCTGGTCGCCAACGGCACGACGAACCCCTCCCCGACCCTGCTGAACGCGGCCCGCTCCGAACTGTCCGCCTGGGCTGCCCAGGAGTTCAACTGAGGGCCGCTTGACCCTCCCCTTACGTCAGGGTTGAAGCTTGACCCCGACGAAAGGGCAGGTGAATGAGGTACTCCGTGAGGCAGGTCGCGTCCTTCGCCGCAGTGACGGTGCGCACGCTGCACCACTACGACAAGGCCGGCCTGCTCACACCGAGCGCCCGCAGCCGGGCCGGATACCGGCTCTACGACGAGTCGGACCTGGCCCGGCTCCAGCAGATCCTCTTCTACCGCGAACTCGGCTTCTCCCTCGACGAGATCACCACCATCCTGGAGGACCCGCAGGCCAACGCGCTCGACCGGCTCCGGGCCCGGCAACGGCAGTTGGCCGAGGAGATCACCCGGCTCCAGCGGCTCGCCGAGGTCGCCGAGCGGGCCATCGAGGTGCAGCAGACCGGGGTGTCCCTGGCGCCCGAGGAGCGCTTCGAGGTCTTCGGCGAGATCCGCTTCGACCTCAGCTACGCCACCGAGCGGCAGCTGAAGTGGGCCGACTCGGCGGGACAGCGCGAGGCGATGGCACGCGCGGCCGCCCACAGCAAGGAGGACTGGCGGCGGCTGATGGCCGAGGCCGCCGCCTGGCGCGCACGGCTCCTGGAGGCCCACGACGCGGGGGAGCCCAGCGACGGGGCCCGGGCCATGGATCTCGCCGAGGAACACCGGCGGCACATCACCCGCTGGTTCACCTCCTGCCCGCCGGACATGCACCGGCGCATCGCGGACGACTTCGTCGCCGACCCGCGTGCCTTCGCCCTTGTCGTCCCGCCCTCGCAACAGCGGCCGGAACTCGCCGCCTACCTGGGCAAGGCCGTGCACGCCAACGCGTCCCGGACCGAGACCGGCGCGGCCCGGGATGTCCCGGAGGCGCAGGACTCACAGGTCCCGCAGGACTTGCAGCACTCGTACGACTCGCAGGACTCGCAGGAGGAGAGATGAGGATCCTGATCGCCGCGGCCGGTTCCCGCGGTGACGTCGCGCCCTACACGGGACTGGGCGCCGCACTGAGCCGGGCCGGCCACGAGGTCGCCCTCGCCACGACCGACACCTTCGCGCCGTTGGCCCGCGAGGCGGGACTGGAGTTCCGCAGCCTGCCCTCCCGGCCGCCGGGTGAGCGGGGCGGCGCGGCGAACAAGCGGGAGCTCATGCGGACCGCGGCGGCGTTCGTCACCGACCTCGGGCGCGGATTCGCCGACGCCGTGGCCCGGGGCACCGACCTGCTCCTGCTGTCGGCCACCACGGCGCAGCTCGGCTGGCACCTGGCCGAGGCCACGGGTGTCCCGGCCATCGGCGCCTACCTCCAGCCCACGGCACCGACCGGAGACTTCCCGCCCGTCGTCACCGGCGCCCGCTCCCTGGGGCCCCTCGGCAACCGGACGGCCGGGCGCCTCGCCCTGCGTATGGCCGACCGCGTCTACGCCCGGGCGGTCGCCGAACTCCGCCGAGACCTGGGCCTTCCCCCGCTCGCCCCGCACCGGATGCGTCGCCGCCGGGAACGCGCCGACTGGCCCGTCCTGCACGGCTTCAGCACGGCTCTGGTGCCGCGCCCCTCCGACTGGCGGCCCGGCCTGGAGATCGTCGGCCCCTGGTGGCCGTACGACGACCCGGACCGCAAGCTGCCCACGGAGCTGGAGGACTTCCTCGCGGCCGGTCCCAGGCCGGTGTTCATCGGGTTCGGCAGCATGGCGGCCGGCGAGGGGGAGCGGCTGAGCGAGATCGCCGTACGGGCGCTGAGGCGGGCCGGTCTGCGGGGCATCCTCCAGACCGGCAGCGCGGGACTCACCGCCGACGGCGACGACGTCCTGACCGTCGGGGACCTGCCGCACGCGCTGCTGTTCCCGCGGGTCGTCGCCGTCGTCCACCACGCCGGGGCGGGCACCACGGCGGCCGGACTGCGGGCGGGGGTACCCGCGGTGCCGGTACCGGTGACGGCGGACCAGCCGTTCTGGGCCGGGCGGCTCGCCGCGCTCGGCGCCGCCACCGGGCCGATCCCCTTCCCCTCGCTCACCGCCGAA
Organism: Streptomyces lincolnensis; assembly: GCF_001685355.1. Taxonomy (GTDB): domain Bacteria; phylum Actinomycetota; class Actinomycetes; order Streptomycetales; family Streptomycetaceae; genus Streptomyces; species Streptomyces lincolnensis. The sequence goes on from NZ_CP016438.1 coordinate 9,307,523, forward strand.
CGGCTCGCCGGCGCCCTCGACCTGATCGTGCGTCAGCAGGCGTACACCCGCGCCGCCTCGGCCGCCGCGCGCCATCTGGCGGCCGAGGACGGAGCGGGTGAGGCCGTCAAGGCCGTGGCCCGACTGGCGGGTTGAGCCTCAGGAGGCGGGGGCGGTCCAGTTGGCCGTGACATTGCCCAGGCGCACGCGCTGCGGGTGGTCGCCCACCGGTACGGACACGGTCTTGCGGCCGGTGGCGAAGTCGATCGCCGTCACCTGGTCGGCACCGCTTTCGGAGACGACACAGCTCCTGCCGTCCCCGCTGACCGTGGCCCAGTAGGGCTTGGCGACGGGGACGAGCGGGCCCTCCTGGAGGGTGGCGCGGTCCACGACGGTCGCGTAGTCGTCCATCGTGCCCGCGACGCACAGCTTGGTGCCGTCCGGCTTCATCGAGATGCCGTGGTGGCGCGAGTCGTTGACGAACGTGGTGCGGTCGTCGCTGGTCGCCGGGTTCTTCGGCAGGGTCTTCGTCCGGACGATCTTGTCGGTGGCGAGGTCGTACTCGAAGAAGCCGTTGAAGAACGACACCTGGAAGTACAGCTTGGACTCGTCCGGCGAGAACACGGCCGGCCGCACCGCGTCCGAGTGGTCCGTGAGGCCGATCGCGTTCAGCTTCTCCCGCATGTCGATGACCTTGACCTGCTTGAACGTGGTCGCGTCGGCGACGGTGATGCGCCGGTCGCCCTTCGTCCAGTCCAGCCACGGGGCGTCGGTCTGGGTGTTCACGTCGCCGATCGCCATGTTGTAGATGTACTTGCCGTCCTGGCTGAAGATGTTCTCGTGCGGCTTGTCACCCGTGGCGAACGAACCGAGCTGCTTGCCCGTCTGGATGTCCAGCACGTGCACGGTGTTGCCGGTGGAGGCCGACACCGCCACCCGCTTGCCGTCGGGGGAGACGGCCATGTGGTCGGCGCGGTAGCCGGACACCGCGAAACGCCAGTTGATCTTCCCGGTGGCGAGATCGATCGAGACGACGTCGGCGAAACTCGGCCGTGAGACCACCACCGAGGTGCCGTCCGGGGTGGAGTACATGTCGTCGACGAACTGGTCGTGACCCTCGCCCACGCTGTTGCGGATGGTCATGAAGGCGATCCAGCGGATCGGATCGGCGTTGATCTCCGCCATCCGCTGGGCCTTGTCGGGGATCACGTTGATCCGGCCGATCTTCGCGAAGTCGCCGCCGGACTTGATGACGTCGGCGGTGCCGTCCCAGTTGTTGCCCACGAACATCACCTCGCGCAGGGCGGCGGCCGAGGTGTCCGGGGCGGCGGTGGCGGCCGTCGCGGGGACGGTGACGGTGAGCACGAGGGCGGCGGCGGCAACGGCGCGAAGGTGCCTCGGTCCGAAAGCGGGCATGACTGCGCTCTCCTTTGGAGATGGCGGCTCTTGAGTGGGGCATGCCAAAGCAGGCGGCAGATCTGAACACAGATGAATTCAGAGTCAACTTACTGCAAAGTAAGGAAGAGGCGCCCTTCTCCACAAGACTGCGTACACGACAAAATTGACCTGGAACGAAGCGCCCGGCGAGCGGGCGGGACAAGGAGGCGCGCGTGGCGGGCAGGCTCAAGGCGCCGACAGGCCGTTACGGCGGCAGGTCGGCCGAGGAGCGGCAGGCCGAGCGCCGCCGGCGCTTCCTGGACGCGGCACTCCAGCTCTTCGGCGACACCCCCGGCTACCGCGGCACCACGGTCGCCGCTCTCAGCGAGGCCGCCGGCCTGTCCACCCGCCAGTTCTACGAGGAGTTCCGCACCCTCGAGGACGTCCTGGCCGCCCTGCACCTCCAGGTCAACGACTGGGCCCAGGAGGCGGTCCTGGCCGCCGTGGCCGACGCGGAGCACCTGCCCCTGGCCGACCGGGTCGCCGCGATCTTCCGGGCGTACGCCGCGAACGTCACCGGCGACCCGCGCCGCGTCCGCATCACCTTCGTCGAGATCATCGGCGTCAGCCCCCGCCTGGAGGAGCAGCGCCTGGCCCGCCGCGCCCACTGGATCGACCTCGTGTGCGCCGAGGCCGAGGCCGCCGTCCGGCGCGGGGAGGCCGCCCGCCGCGACTACCGGCTCCCCGCGACCGCCTTCATCGGCAGCGTCAACGGACTGCTCCACGACTGGAACGCCGGCTGGCTGGACGCGACGCTGGACGAGGTCGTCGAGGAACTGGTCCGGCAGCTGCTGGGGATCCTGCGCCCGCCGGGCTGGCCCCCGCCCTCCGCCTGACACGGCCGGGCCGCGCTCGGCCGGGGGTCCTTCGTCAGCGGGCCGCGCCCCGGTCCTCCAGCCGGCCCACGGCGGCCACCACCGGCGTGACGCCGTCCTCCGCGCGGATACGGGCCCCCAGTGCCCGGGCGCGCTCGCCGTACCCGGTGTCCCCGGTGGCCCGGGTGAGGGCCGCGGCCAGGGTGTCGGCGGTCAGGCGCCGCAAGGGCAGGGCGCGCGGGGCGACGCCCAGGGAGACCAGACGGGTGGCCCAGAAGCGCTCGTCGAACTGGATCGGCACCGGGACGGCCGGAACCCCGGCACGCAGCCCGGCCGCGGTGGTGCCCGCGCCCGCGTGGTGGACCACCGCGGCCATGTGCGGGAAGAGCAGCGAGTGCGGGATCTCGTCGACGGTCAGCATGTCCTCACCGGACGCCTCCAGGCCGCCCCAGCCGCGCTGGATCACCCCGCGCAGCCCCGCCCCGCGCAGCCCACGGACGATCTCGGCACTCAGCCGCACCGGATCGGGCACGGTCGCGCTGCCCAGCCCCACGAAGACCGGCGCGGGGCCCGAGTCGATGAACTCCCGTACCCGGGAGGGGAGCCGGGTGTCGCCGTCGTACGGCCACCAGTAGCCCGCCACCTCCAGGCCCGTCCGCCAGTCGCGCGGCCGGGCGACCACCCGCGGGCTGAAACCGTGGAACACCGGCCAGTCCTGTCGCTCCCGGGCGCGCACCGCGGCGGCGGAGCCCGCTCGGGGCAGGCCCAGCCGGGCCCGCACCGCCGGCACGGTCGCCGCGTAGACCTGCTCCACCGCCAGGTTCATGCCCAGCCCCGCCATCCGGTTGCCCGCCGCTCCCCAGGAGCCGACGCCGAGCATGGGCGGGACGAACTCCCGGGTGGGGGCGAGCGGTTGGAGGTGGAGGCCCACACTCGGCAGGGACAGTCCCTCGGCCACGGTGTGCCCGAGCGGGACCATCGGGGCGGACAGGAGCAGTACGTCGGCCGCCCGGGCGGCGGCAACGACGTCGTCGGTCATCCGTCCGGCCAGGTCGCGCGCCATGGAGACCAGCCGGACCATCTTGCCCACGCCGGTCGCGCTGCGGTGCAGCGCCCGGCCCCGCGCGGACTCCAGCTCCGCCCGCGGATCCAGCGGCAGCGGCCGGAACCGCAGCCCGGCCCGCTCCGCCAGCGACTCGAAGCAGCCGTGGGTGACCAGGGTGACCTCGTGTCCGGCCCGGGCCAGAGCATGCCCCAGACCGGTGAACGGGGCCACGTCGCCCCGGGAACCCGCCGTCATGATCGCTACGCGCACGAGGGACAGTATGGCGCCGGAGCGCGCCCTGCGGGGCGAACGACCCGTCAGGTCCGGCCACTTCGCTCGCCGTGTCAGGTGGCCGCGGTGTCACGTTCCGCGACCGGTGTGACCTCCTCGCGTTACTCGTCCCAGGCCTGGATCATGGTCTGTTCGACGATCTTGCCGTCCCGCAGGGTCAGCATCGACTCGGCGAGGACACGTACCCCGTCCGGATAGCGGCAGGTCTCGCTGAACGCGACGCGGTCGTCCTGGATGACGCACTGCTCCAGTTTGTGGGTCATGTCGCGGCTGTAGACGTCGTCCAGCATCGCGCTGATCTCGTCCTTGCCGTGCAGGACCTTGGGGTGGCTGGGCTGGGTGTTGCGGTCCACGACGCGTATCTCCGCGTCGTCCGCGTAGAGCGACAGAAGAGTCGCCGCCTGTCCTTCGATGCCCCGACGCAATGTCTCGGTGTCGAAGCCGGATCCTGCCGCGGTGGCCATGGTGAACCTCCTTCGAGGGCCGCGGCCCGACGAGGAGCGGGCCGCCCTGGGCCTTCTCCTTCGAGACTCCTCCGCCCCGGCGGCCTCGGCAAGCGCGGGCCGGGCGCTCCGCCTGACGGGTGAGCGGCACCGGGCGGCCGTGTCCGGGCCGGGCCCGCCCGCGTTGCTGAAGGCATGATCTCAACTCGACGTATCGTCGCCGCCGTGGGACTCGCCGTGAGTGTCACCGGCCTCACCGCGCCCCTCGCGAACGCGGCCGACACGGCCGCCCTGGACGCCGCCGGCAAGCTGAGCCCCATCGCCACGCTCGACTCGCTCACCGTGAGTGACATCCCCGCCGAGCACAAGGACGAGATCCCGCGGGCCTCGGCGCAGCTGGCTCAGCTCAACCGGGTCAACGACCTGAACCAGTTGCAGCAGCTCACCGGACTCGCCGCCCCGGTCACCGGTCTGGTTCCCGGCATCCAGTACTGAATCCCGCCGTCACCGCGAAGGGCCGCCCGGCACCGGGCGGCCCTTCGTGTCGTTCCCGGCCGGTCGACCCAGGTCAACCCCGGTCGCCACCGCTGCCGTGGCTGTCGCCATCGCCATCGCCATCGCCGCCGTCGCCGTCGTCGTCCAGGAAGTGGAAGCCGGGGCGCGGGTGCATCAGGAAGTCGTGGTGCGAGATGTTCCACGCGTAGGCGCCCGCCAGGGCGAACGCCACCCGGTCACCGGCCCTGAGCCCGGGCGCGGGAACATGCCGGGACAGGACGTCCTTCGGGGTGCACAGCTGTCCGGCCAGGGTGATCCGCCCGCTCCCGGCGGCCGGGCGCGGCCAGGGGTGCGGCCAGGCGTCCACCGGCAGCACGGAGCACGGCTGGTCGTGGCCCTTCGTCGCCGGGGTCCGCAGATGATGGGTGCCGCCGCGGACCACGCCGAACTCCTCGCCGTGGCTGCCCTTCACGTCCAGCACCTCGGTGGCGTACCAGCCGCAGTACACCGTCAGCGCCCGCCCCGGCTCGATGCGCAGGGTCAGGCCCGGGTGTGCCTCGGTCAGCCGGGCGAGTCCGTCGCCGTAGGCGGCCCAGTCGAAGCGGCGCTCCGGGTCGGCGTAGTCGACGCTCATGCCACCGCCCACGTTCACCTCGGCGATCGGCACGTCCAGGCCCGTCGCCCACGAGACGACGGTCCCGGCCACCGTCAGCAGCTCCGGGGCTTCCAGGCCGCTGGCCAAGTGGGCGTGCACACCTCGTAGTTCGAGGTGCGGATACGTGCCGTCGGTGAGGGCGTGGACGACCTCGCGGGCCCGCTCGGGATCCATGCCGAAGGGGGTGGGCCGACCGCCCATCGCCAGCGAGCTGCCCGCCAACGAACCGTCGGCGACCGGCAGGTTGACCCGGACCAGCACGCCCACCCGGCGCCCGGGCGCGTGCCGCCGCGCCAACTCGGCGAGCACGCGCAGCTCGTGTCCGCTCTCGACGTGGAAGCGCTCGACTCCCCGCTCCAGCGCGGCCGTCACCTCGTCCGGTGTCTTGCCGGGACCGCCGAAGGCCAGCGGCCGGCCCGGCACCGCCTCGGCGACATGGGCGAGTTCGCCCCCGGAGGACACCTCGTAGCCGTCGACGTACGGGGCGAGCGCGGCGAGGATCTCCGGCTCCGGGTTGGCCTTGGCGGCGTAGTACAGCTCCACCCGGTCCGGCAGGGCGTCCCGAACGGCGCAGGCATGCGCCCGCAGCGCCGTCAAGTCGTAGACGTACGCGGGCAGTTCGGCGGCCGGCAGGGAAAGGACGCGCTCGCGGACCGCGGGTGTCGGGTCGGTCATCGTGCGCCTCCGGTCGTCCCGCGCTGGATGTCCACGTTGAGGGGGGACGGCAGCCGCACGTAGCCGGCCTCGCGGTCGGGCTTGCGCTCCCAGCGGGTGAGCAGGTTGGCCTTGGCGGGCAGCGGGACCCCGGCGAGCAGGGCGGCCAGCCGCGGCGGGCAGCCGCACCGCTCGGCATAGGCCCGCAGTGTGTCGCGGACCCGGCCCCACAGCGCCGCCTCCGCACCCGGGTGCAGGTCGGCGATGGCGGCCAGCAGCTCGGCCACGTGGTTGACGAGCAGGCAGTACACGACCCGGTCCCAGCCGCGCTGGGCGTCGTACGTCATCGGGTCCGCGACCTCGGGCGGCAGCGCGGCCAGGGTCTCGGTGTGGTGCTCGGGCACCAGCTTGGTGCCCTCCAGGTCGCGGAAGAGGACCTGGACGGGCAGGCCGTCGCCGTCGACGCCGATCAGGACGTTCTGAAGGTGCGGTTCCAGGACCAGGCCGTGGTCGAAGTAGGCGGCCAGGACGGGCGGGAGCAGCAGGTCGAGGTAGGCCGACCACCAGTCCAGGGCGCGCCGCTCGTCCGCTCCGTCGAGGAGGCGGGAGATGTGGGCGGGGCCGGTCGGGTACTCGTCGGCGACGGCCGCCGCGAGCAGGGGCGTGGTGCCCGGTGCCAGTCGTGCGGGCAGGCCTTCGCGGACGATGACGCCGAACCCCTCGAACAGGTCCTGGTCCGGTGTGCCGTCGGGGCCGGGCAGGGCGAGCGTGCGGTAGGCGGGCTCGCGCAGCACCGCACTGCCCGGGAAGCGCTCGGCCAGGTCGGCCAGCGCCGGGGCCAGCACGCGCGTGAGCGCGACGGCACCGGACAGCTCGTAACTGCTGTTCTTGCGCAGGCAGTTGGTGATCCGGACGTTGAGACTGAACTTCAGGAACGTCTCGCCGTCGTACAGGGTGCGCACGGAGGCGGTGGCGGAGAACGGCTGTCCGCCCGGCCCGAGGTCGACGACGTCACCGCTCGCCAGGGCCGCGCGCAGCGCCGGGTGGTCCTGGAGGGTCTCGTACTGCCAGGGGTGGGCGGGCAGCAGCCGGTAGCCGTCCGGGACGCCGGCGCGCTGCCGGTCCAGCACGGTGACGGCCGAGACGTCGGCGTACTCCTCGGCGATCAGGTCGGCGCGGACCGCCAGGTGCCGCAACGGGAAGGCGGCGCCGACCTCGGGCGCGTACGCGGACCAGGCCTGCGGGTCGCCGGTGCGGGCCTTGGGCGTCGGGTGGAAGCGGTGTCCGAACAGCAGTGACTGCTCCGAGGCGAGGTAGGCCGAGAGCCGGTCGTCGGGCGCCCGGTGCTCGTGCGGCGCGGCCAGGGCGGTCGCGATCGCCGTGTGGCTGGAGGCGATCTGCTCCAGGAACTCCTCGTTGCGCACGCCGGTGCGCAGGGACAGCTCGTCGTGCGTGTACTCGGCCAGGCGCCGCCAGTCCACCGGCGCCCAGTCGTCGTCGCGCTGTTCGCTCACCGGCCCGGTGAACCGGTGCGCGCCGAGCAGCGAGGTCCGGCGCAGGGCGACCCGCAGCAGGACCCCGCGGCGCGGCAGCCGCAGCAGAAGCCGGCCGTCGGCGACGACACTCTGGTGCTCGGGGCCCGACACCTCGCGCAGCAGACAGTTGAGGAGCGTGTGGGCCACCACGTCGTCGACGGCGGGCCGTCCGGTGGGCGCGGAGGCGGTGCCGTCCTGCGCGGCCGGGGCCGGGAGCCGGGGGGTACTCCCCGGCGACGTGTGGGGGAGGGTCAGCGAGGGCATCAACGGCTCCTGCCAGTGCGGTACGTGAGCGGGGGGAGAGTGATCGCGAGAACGGTGACGGCGGCCGCGGCACCACCGGTCAGCACGGGGGCGGCCGGGCCGTAGCGGGCGCTGCCCGCCGCCGCGGCCAGGCCGGCGGCGACCGCGCCGGCCTTGGAGAAGAACTCCAGCGAGCCGAACATCCCGCCGGGCGCCCGGCCCCGTGCACAGTCGGCCGCCAGTATCTGGAGGCACACCAGCCCGAAGGTGAGACCGGCGCCCAGCAGCAGGCGTACGGCGATCAGCTCTGGCAGTGATCCGGCCACGCCGTGTCCGGCGAGCCCGAGCGCGATGCAGGCGAAGCCGAGCGCGAGACCGGTCCGCGGGCGGTCGCGGAAGGCGGAGTGCACCGCCAGCGCCGCCACCAGGTAGCACAGGTGGGGCAGGGCGAAGAGCACGCCGGACAGCAGCGGGGAGGCCCCCGGTATTCGGTCGTCGACGAGGGCGATCAGATACGGGAAGGAGATGACCGTGGAGAAGACGAAGGCGAACTCCAGGGCGTACAGCGTCTTCAGCGATACGACGGGCGCCGTCTCGCAAACGGGCGCCGACTCCTTCTCGTCGGGCTCGCGGACGGTCGGCTCCGGCTCGGGCAGCGCCGCCAGCAGCAGCGCGGCCGTCAGCGGCAGTACGGCGAGCAGCGCGTACTGGCGGTGCGGCGACAGCCAGCCGGAGAGCGAACCGACCACGATCGGCGCCGCCACCAGGGCGGCCCGCGCGCTGCCCTGCATCAGGGTGAGCGCCTTGGACAGGGCCGGGCCCTCCAGGGCGGCGCCCAGATAACCGTTGGACGCGGCGAACGTGCCGCCCAGGACGCCCTGGAGCACCAGCGCCAGCGTGAAGGTGGCCAGGGAGTCCGCCCAGCCCGCCAGCAGGAAGGCCACGGCCAGCCCCAACTGGGCGCGCAGCAGCAGCCGTTTTCGCCCGTAGCGGTCGGCGAGCCGCCCCCAGAACGGGGCGCCCAGCGCGCCGAACACGGTCGGCACGACATACAGCACTCCCGCCCAGCGGGCCTGCCGGTCGCCCAGCTCCGGCAGGATCTCGGTGAGATACGGCGGCAGCCCGAGCGCGGCGAAGGAGGCCACGAAGTAGCAGCCGGCCACCGCGTGGACCCGGCCCCGGCCGAACGACGTACCGGGCAACCGCAATGCTTGGGCGCTCACGCCGAACCCCTCACGTTCCGCAGGTAGTTGGGGCCGAAGGTGTAGTGCTTGTTGATGTCGGCCGCTCCCGACCGCTCCTTGGACAGCAGCGTCCCGGCGGTCACCATCGCCTTCACCGGCAGGGCCGACGCGTCGAGCACGCGGGCGCGCAGCTGCTCCGCGGCCTCGCCGCCCAGCCGGTCCACGGCCTCGGTCAGCCGCTCGCGGATGAGGGCCAGCACCGCGTCGCGGTGGCGGGGGAGGCCGAACGCGTAGGCCCCGGCGCACAGATGGAGCGTGATCGTGGTGAACAGGTCGGTGACGGCGGAGTCGTCCCGGCCGAAGGTCCTGGGGTCGTCGAAGCCCCACGGGCCGGGCAGTACGGCTTGCAGCCGCTCGGTGTTGATCCGGGGCCCGTCGTTGTCCTTGAACAGCAGACGCAGGCTCCTGGGCCGCAGCACGAGCGAGATGTTCTGCTGGTGCGACTCCAGGGCGACGCCCTGGCCGAACAAGGTCGTCTGCCAGTCGAACAGCAGCGTCAGACAGGCGTCCAGGAGGCGGAGAGGGTCGCCGTCGTAGAACCGGTCGGCCAGGTGGTCCAGGACCAGTCGTCCGTCGGGGGCCTCGGCGAGGAGCGCGGCCATGGGGGTGACCACGGCGCCGTCGAGACCGGCCGGGTGGCGGCGGCACAGCACCGCGAGCAGTTCGTGCCCCGCGTGGGCGTAGGTGGACTCGTCGGCGTGCAGGATCGTGGCCCGGAACCGGGGCTCCCGGGCGGCCGTCGCCTCCAGCAGGCGCTGGCCGGCCGCGCCGTCCACGAGGGTGCCGGGCTTGATGGAGCGCTTGTTGCGCAGGCCCAGGGTGGCGGTGGCCAGGGGGAGTTTGAGATGTACGGAAGGATCGGCGGCCACCGCGACGGTGCGCATCGACAGGGTGGGTACCACGTCCAGGTAGGTCCGCTCGGCGAGCAGCGCGCTGTCCGCGAGACCGGCGTCCCGCAGTGCCTCCTCCAGCGGGGCGCCGACGGTCAACGGGTGGACGGGCAACGCCACATGCGTGTCCTGCACCTGCGGCAGACCGAGCGCGGCCGGGGTCGGCCAGAAGGCGGGGAGCGGGCCGGTCAGGGTGAGGGCCGCGCGGGGTACGGCCAGCCAGCGCAGGGCGAAGCGGGGATGGAACTCCGGTGCGTAGAGCCGTAGTTGCTTCTCCGTGAGCCCGGAGCGGCCGCGCGAGGTCGGGTAGACGGGGTGGTCCAGCCGGGCGGCGAGCGTGTCGTAGGCGAGGGCCGCGGTGAGGCCGGTCCAGCACGCCGGGTCGCCGCCGTGCAGCGCGGTCAGCCGCCCGGCCGTCTCGTCCCGCGTCGCCGCGTGCAGCCGTACCGTCTCCAGGGTCTGCCGGCACTCCTCGGCGAACGCGTCGAAGCCGTCCCGGTCCTCCGGCTCGGCGAGCGCGCGCAGGGCGTCGAGGACCGCCGCGTACGCGGTCAGTTCGGCGCCGTCCGACGCGCGCACCAGGAGCGGCAGCCGTGCGGCGTACGCGCTCTGGAAGCCGTCCTCGGCGACCGGCAGCAGCAGGGCGCCGCCGCCCGGTGTCGCCAGCCGAAGCCAGTCGCCGTCCGGCCGGTGTTCGAGCGTGGACCGGGTGCGCAGGCCCACCACGTCCTCGCGCAGCAGGGCGCTGAGCACCCGGGTGAGCAGCTCGGCCTCGCAGGTGTCCGTGGCGGTCGGCGCGCTCACGGCTGGATCTCCCAGCGCCGGGCCGCCAGGAAAGCGGCCGAGACCCGGTCCACGGTCGGCTGGTCGGTGCCGACGGCCCGCAGCACGCCGAGGTAGTCCCGGTTGGTGCGGTACAGCTCGTGCCGCTCGCCCACCGCACGCAGCGGACGGTACGTCAGATGCACGCCCTCGATGGTGAGTTCGGTGGCGGTGGGGGCGTCGGTCAGCGTCCCGGCCCGCTGCGCGCACGGGTACTCCAGCCGCGCCGCGCCGTCCCGGCGGGCGCCCAGGTCGGCGGGCAGCCGCTCGCCCAGATGCGTGCGCAGGATGTGCTCGAACAGCGGGACGTCCAGCAGCCGGGCGAGCAGCAGATCGCACTGGTCGCCGATGGCCCGGTAGTTGACCTCGATGATCCGGGCCCGGCCCGCGTGCACCACGAACTCGGTGTGGCAGGCGCCGAACCCGACGCCCAGTGCGTCCAGCTGGGCCAGCACCTGGGACACGACCGGCTCGGGATGCGCGGGGACGAAGGTGAGGGTCTCCTCGATGAAGTACGGCGGCGGCGACAGCTCGGTGTGGAAGCCGCCCAGCACATGGCGGTGCTCCCCGTCGCCCAGGGTCTCCAGGGTGAACAGCTCGCCGGGCAGGTACTCCTCGACCACCAGGACGGCACCGGGACGCCGGTCCAGGATCTCCTTGGTGTGGACGACCAGTTCCTCGGCGTTCTCGACCAGGACGACGTCCTCGCTGGCCACGCCCTCGCGCGGTTTGACCACGCACGGGTACGGGGCGTCGAGCGCCGTCGGTTCGGTGAGCTCGGCCGACCACACGGTGTCCACGCCGGCGCCGGCCAGCCGGCGCCGCATCTCGGCCTTGTCCTTGCAGCGCAGGGTGGCCCGCCAGTCCTTGCCCGGCAGGTCGAAGTAGGCGGCGGCCAGGGCGGCCTGGGTCTGGAGGTGGTCGCTGTTGGTGAAGACGCCGTCGGGCCGGTGGTGTGTGGAGATCCGGGTGATCACGGCCCGGAAGTCGCGGACGTCGCACTCCAGGATCTCGATGTCCGGGTAGGCGGAGCGGTGCGCGTCGGGCTGGTCGGTGAGGACGGTGACGTCCAGGCCCAGCCGGGCGGCGGCGGGCAGGAAGCCCTCGGTGACGGAGTCGGTCGGATTGAGGGCGAGCAGGTACAGGCGCATGACTGGGAAACAACTTCCGCTAGCGGGTGGGGGGTTGGCGGCGGGCCGCGCGCGTGGGCGCGGCCCGCCCCGGTTCAGCGGGAGTTATTTCGCCGGGAGGGTCACGCCGGTGGCCCGGGCGACGTCCTTGAGCATCTGCTCGGCGGCCTGCACGCCGATGCCGGACATCCAGGTCTCGTCCGGGACCTCGAAGACCTTGCCGTCCTTGACGGCCGGCAGGGACTTCCACACCGGGTTGGAGGTGACCTGCGCCTTCTGCGTCTTGTCGTCGGTGTCGGCGGAGGTGACGAAGACCAGGTCGGCGTCGGCCTGGTCGATCTGCTCGGGGCTGACGTCCTTCATGGTGACCTCGGGGTCGGTGGAGACCTGCGAGGCCGGGCGCTTGAGGCCGATGTCGTTCAGGACGACACCGCTGTAGGAGTTGGACGCGTACAGGCGGGTCGGGCCGGCGATGAAGCGGACCACGGACGCGGTCGGCATCGTGCCGCCGTCCTTCTTCCTGATGGCCGCGCCCAGCGCCTTGGCCTGCGTCTCGTACTCCGTGAGCTTGGCCGTGGCCTCCTTCTCCAGGCCGAGTGCCTGCGCGTGGACCTTCAGGTTCTGCTTCCACACGCCGCCGGTGGTCTCGGTGAAGACGGTCGGCGCGATCGCGCTGAGCTTGTCGTAGACCTTCTCGTGGCGGACCTTGGAGGACAGGATCAGGTCGGGCCTGAGCGAGGCGATCTTCTCCAGGTTGGGCTCCAGCAGCGGGCCGACGTCGGCGGTGTCCTTCAGCTCGCCCTTGAGGTACGTCGGGAAGCCGCCCTCGGTCTTGAAGTGCGGGGCGACCGCGCCCACCGGGTCGATGCCGAGCAGGGTGACGTCGTCCAGCTCGCCGGTGTCGAGGACGACGACCCGCTTCGGCTGCGACGGGATCTTCACGTCGCCCATGACGGTCTTGAGGGTGCGCGGGAAGGCGGCCGAGGAGGCGCCGGAGGCCTTGGCGGTGTCGGCCGAGTCGGAGGAACCGTCGCTGCCGCAGGCGGCCAGCACGGCGGTGCCGAGCAGGACGGAGAGCGGCACGGCGATCAGCCGGCCGAGTCTGCGCAGGGGAGAGCGCTGAAGCATGGGGAGCGTTCTTTCTGGTAGGCGTACGGCCAGGGGGCGTACGGGTGGTGCGGGTCAGGCGGTCGCGGCGGAGTGCCGTACCGCGCTGCTTCTCGGGACGACCAGCGGAGTGCCGGTCTCGGGGTCGGGGATCACCCGGCAGTCCACGTCGAACACGGATTTGACGAGGTCGGCGTCCAGGACGTCGGCGGGAGGGCCGGCGGCGGCGAGGCGGCCGTCCTTGAGGACCACCATGTGGTCCGCGTAGCGGGCGGCCTGTCCGAGGTCGTGCAGCACCATCACCACGGTGCGGCCCGCCTCGGCGTGCAGGGCGGCCACCAGGTCGAGGACGTCGAGCTGGTGCCGCAGGTCGAGGAAGGTGGTCGGCTCGTCGAGCAGCAGCAGTTCGGTGTCCTGCGCCAACGCCAGCGCGATCCAGGCGCGCTGGCGCTGCCCGCCGGACAGCTGGTCGACGGGCTGGTCGCGCAGGGACGCCGTACCGGTGCGCTCCAGGGCCTCGTCCACGGCCTTCTGGTCGGCGGCCGACCAGGGGCTCAGCAGCCGCTGGTGCGGATACCGGCCGAGCCGGACGAGGGCTTCGACGGTGATCGCCTCGGGCGTGACCGGCTGCTGCGGCAGCAGGCCCATCCGCAGGGCCAGCGCGCGGGCGGACATGCGGTGGATGTCGGTGCCGTCCAGGGCGACCGTGCCGGCCGCCGGTGCCAGCAGCCGGCTCAGACCGCGCAGCAGCGTGGACTTGCCGCAGGCGTTGGGGCCCACGATCGCGGTGACGGCCCCGCCGGGCAGGGTGAGGTCGAGCCCGCCGACGACGAGCCGGTCGCCGTAGCGCAGGTCGAGGCCCTGGGTGGAGAGCTGGTTGGCGGTGGTCATGCGGGGCTCCTTGGCGCCGGCCGTACGCGGTGTCGGTGCGCCGTTCGTGGGCGGCTGCGGTACGCCGGTCATGCGGAATTCCTTCGGACGGGCGAGGCCTGGCGGAACATCAGCACCAGCAGCCAGGGCGCGCCCAGGGTGGCGGTGACCGCGCCGACCGGCAGGCCCTCGATCGGCAGCAGGTGCTGCACCACCAGGTCGGAGGCGAGCAGCAGCACCGCCCCGGTGAGCGCGGCCAGCGTCAGGGACGCGGCGGTCGGGGGCCCGGTCACGAACCGCACGATGTGCGGCACCGCGAGCGCCACGAAGGTCACGGGCCCGGCGAGCGCGGCCGCCAGCGAGGCCAGCACCACGGCGACGACGAGGAGGTGCAGGCGGGCGGCGGACGTGTCGAGACCGAGGGCGCCCGCCGAGTCGTCCCCGAGGTCCAGCACGGCCAGCCTGCGGTGCATCACCAGCGCGGCGGCCAGCGCGAGGACCATGGCACCGCCCGCTCCCCACACCTCCGTCCAGGTCCGGCCGTAGACCGAACCGGTGGTCCACTGGAGCGCGGATCCGGCGAGCTCCGCGGGGAAGCGCACGATCAGCAGGTTCACGGCGGCGGCCAGTCCCGCCTGCACGGCGAGCCCGGTGAGCACCAGCCGGGTGACGGCGAGCCCCGAGCCCCAGGTGAACACGCCCAGCAGCAGCGCGGCGAGCAGTCCGCCGCCCAGCGCGCCGATGGGGATGAGCAGTTGCGAGGCCCCGGCGGCGATCAGCGCGACCGCGCCCAGCGAGGCGCCGCCGGTGACGCCCATGACGTCGGGGGAGGCCAGCGGGTTGCGGAAGAGCCGTTGCAGGACGCAGCCCGCCGCGCCGAGCCCGCCCCCGGCGACGATGGCCGCCACCGAGCGGGGCGCCCGGAACTGCTGCACCACCAGCACGTCACCGGGGTCCCCGAGCCCCACCAGGGCCCGTAGCGCCGTCCCCGCGGACATCGGCACGTCACCCGTCGTCAGGGACACGGTGAGCAGCACGAACAGCGTGGCCAGACCGCTGACGGCGAGCACCAGGACGCGGCGGCGGACCCGGGCGCGGGACGAGGACGGCGTACGGACGGACAGGAGGGCGGCGGTCATCGGGTCACCTTCCGGGCCAGCAGGGCCAGCAACGGCGCGCCGAGGAACGCGGTCACGATGCCGACCTCCAGCTCCGAGGGGCGGATCACCAGACGGCCGACGACGTCGGCCCCGAGGAGCAGCAGCGGGCCGGCGATCAGGCAGCCGGGCACCAGCAGCCGGTGGTCGCCGCCGAGCAGTGGCCGCACGAGATGGGGGGCCGCGAGCCCGATGAAGGCGACCGGCCCGGCCACGGCGACCGCCGACCCGGCGAGCAGGACGACCGCGACTCCGCCGGCGAGCCGGATCCGGGCCACCGGCACGCCCAGCGCCTGGGCCGCGTCGTCACCCAGGGCGAGGGCGTTGAGGGCGGGGGAGATGGCGAGGGCGACCAGCAGGCCGAGGACGAGGGTGGGCAGCACCGGCCAGAGCACGTCGAAGGTGCGCCCGGACAGCGACCCGGCGAGCCAGAAGCGCGCCTCGTCGAGGGTGCGCTGGTTCAGCAGCATCACCGCCGACGTCCAGGACAGCAGTACCAGTTGGAGCACGGTCCCGCCGAGAGCCAGCCGTACGGGGTCGATGTCCCCCGCCCGGCGGGCCAGCGCCTGGGCGAACAGGGCGGCTCCCGCCGCTCCGGCGAAGGCGAACCACACGTACTCGGCGGGGCTGTTCAGCTTCAGCGCGAAGATCGCGACGACGACCGCGAATCCCGCGCCCGCGTTGATGCCGAGGGTGGTCGGCGAGGCGAGCGGATTGCGCGTGACCGCCTGGGCGACGGCACCCGCGACCCCGAGCGCCGCGCCGACCGCGAGGCCGATGACCGTACGCGGCAGGCGCAGCCCGGTCACCACGAGGGCGTCCCGTCCCCGGGCGTGCCCGAACAGCGCGTCGGCCACCGTGGACAGGGGGACCGAGCGGGCGCCGAGGGCGAGGCTCAGGGCGGCGCACAGCGCC
Organism: Streptomyces lincolnensis; assembly: GCF_001685355.1. Lineage (GTDB taxonomy): Bacteria > Actinomycetota > Actinomycetes > Streptomycetales > Streptomycetaceae > Streptomyces > Streptomyces lincolnensis. Next base: position 9,323,250 of record NZ_CP016438.1, read on the forward strand.
AGGGCGCCGAGGCCGACGAGAAAGAGGGTTGTGTGCCGGAAGGCGCGAAAGGACACACCTGTGGCCGGTACGTCCGGTTGGGTCGCAGTCACGAGCTGTGAGCTTAGGTGAGGCTTGCTTTACTTTTCAACTGCCTGTGCCTTTGCTTTGAACTGCCTTGACGTGCAGGTTCTGTGATCGTCCACGCCGGCCCCCTTGATCGCTCGGGTCCAGGTGGTCGAGTAAGGTAAGCCTTGCCTATTGGTTGTCCGCCCGCAAATCCGCCCTGGAGCGCCCATGTCCGTGGCCGTCGAGACTCCGCCGGCCGGCGCTGTCGCACACGTCCTCGCCGACGCCTACCGACGGCTCGCCGACGTCTGTGAGGCGCTCACCCTGCGGGTCGCGCAACCGGGCGCCGGGGAAGGGCAAGCAGGCCCCACGGCACAGGAGTTGATGTCGCATCAGGGCACCCTCGACGCCTTCGTCGACGCCGAGGCGGCGCGCGTCCGGGAGCGCTACGGAACGACCCCGCGCCGCGATGTCGCCGCCTCCCGCGCCCTGCACGACTACGCCTGGTCGGTCGGCCTGCTGATGGGCGGCGTCTGGTACCTCGAACGGAGGGTGCCCCGGATCCGGCCCGAGGACCTCCGGCTGGACCTGGACACCGCCACGTACACGATCACGCCCGGCACCGAACTCGCCTGCCTGACCGGAGACTCCCTGGCCGGTGGATCCGGTGTGCTGACGCTCCCGGAGGAGGAGCAACTGCGGGCCGCGCTGCGGATGGCGGTCGCCGATCACATGCGGCCGCTGCTGGTCGCGCTCGGGCCCACCGTGCGGCGCGGGGCCCGCACCCTGTGGGGCATGGTCTCCGACGACCTCGTCTCCGGGATCTGGTACCTGGGCCGGATGCTCGGCCAGGAGGGCGCGGCGGTGCGCGCCGCCACCGACGTCCTGCCGATCGCGGTGCCGCCGTACCCCGCGGGCGCGGACTTCCGACACCTGGTGGGCGACGACGGCCGACGGCACGCCACCCGCACCCGCGCCGGCTGCTGCATGTTCTACAAGATCAGGCCGGAGGAGGCCTGCGTCACCTGCCCGCGCACCGGCGACGCCGAACGGCTGCGCCGCCTGGAGGGGTGAGCACCGGGCCCACCGGCGCTCACTCGGCCGTCGCCAGGAACTGCGTCGCCGCCAGCTCCGCGTACAGCGGGTCCGCGCCCACCAGCTCCCGATGGGTGCCCACCGCGCGCACACGCCCCGCGTCCATCACCACGATCCGGTCGGCCATCGTCACCGTGGACAGCCGGTGCGCCACGACCAGCACGGTCGTCGTCCGCGCCACGTCCGCCACCGTGTCCCGCAGCGCCGCCTCGTTCACCGCGTCGAGCTGCGAGGTCGCCTCGTCCAGAAGCAGCAGCCGGGGACGGCGCAACAGGGCCCTGGCGATGGCGACACGCTGACGCTCACCGCCCGACAGCTTGGTGCCGCGATGTCCCACCAGCGTGTCCAGCCCCTTCGGCAGCCGGGCGACCAGACCGTCGAGACGGGTCGTCTTCACCACCCGGGTGAGCGCGTCGTCGTCCGCCTCCGGGCTGCCCAGCAGCAGGTTGTCCCGGAGCGAGCCCGACAGCACCGGGGCGTCCTGCTCGACATAGCCGATCGCGGAGCGCAGCAGGGACAGCTCCCAGTCCTCCACACTCCGGCCGTCCAGGGTGATCGCGCCCGACTCGGGGTCGTAGAACCGCTCGATGAGCGAGAACACGGTGGTCTTGCCCGCGCCGGAGGGGCCGACGAACGCCGTCATGCCCCGGGCGGGCACCTCGAAGGTCACTCCGTGATGGACGTACGGCAGGTCCTCGGCGTACCGGAAGCGGACGTCGGTGAAGGCCAGGGCGGCGGGCTCGGCGCCGGGGGAGGGCAGCGGCGCGGGCTCGGCGGCCGGTTCGGCGGGCAGCCGCAGCGCCTCCTGGATCCGGGCCAGCGCGGCGGACCCCGTCTGGTACTGGGTGATCGCGCCGACGACCTGCTGGATCGGCGACATCAGATAGAAGACGTACAGCAGGAACGCCACCAGCGTGCCCACGTCGACGGCGCCGGTCGCGACCCGCGCCCCGCCCACCGCCAGCACCGTGATGAACGCGATCTGCATCGCGAGCCCGGCCGTGTTGCCCGCCGCGGCCGTCCACTTGGCGGCGCGCACGCTCTGCCGCCAGGAATCCTCGGCGGCCTCGTGCAGCCGTATCTCCTCCCGGTGCTCGGCGCCGGACGCCTTGACCGTGCGCAGCGCGCCGAGGATCCGCTCCAGCGAGGCCCCCATCACCCCGACCGCGTCCTGCGCCTGCCGGCTGGCCTTGTTGATGCGCGGCACGATCACCCCGAGGATCGTGCCGGCGGCCAGGATCACCGCCAGGGTGACGCCGAGCAGCACCGGATCCACGAAGCCCATCATGGCCACCGTCGCCAGCAGCGTGAGCCCGCCGGTACCCAGGCCCACCAGCGAGTCGGTGGTGACCTCGCGCAGCAGGGTCGTGTCGGAGGTGATCCGGGCCATCAGATCGCCCGGTTCGGTCCGGTCCACGGCCGCGATGCGCAGCCGCAGCAGATACGACGACAGAGCGCGCCGCGCGCCGAGCACCACCGACTCCGCGGTGCGCCGCAGCACGTACGAACCCAGCGCCCCCACCGACGCGTTGGCCACCACCAGCCCCGACATCAGGAGCAACGCCCCGGTGATCGTGCGGTCGTGGGACAGATCGTCGATCAACTCCCGTGCCACCAGCGGCAGCAGCAGTCCGGTGGCGCCCGTCAGCAGCGACAGCACGGCACCGATCAGCAGGGCCCACCGATGCGGTCGTACGTAGGCGAGGAGCAGCCGCCACGTGGGCGGGGCGGCATCCTGCTGGGCAGTTCTCACGGTGCTCCTTCGGACCTGCGCGGGGCGGAGCACTCAGGCTACGTCGGCGGTCTGCCGGGACGCGCCCCGGTTTCCGGCGGCTTCCACCAGGTGCCCGACCCCGCCCGCCGATCGTGATCTCGTGCCGTTACCGATCAGTCGCGCGTAGGGTCGGGGCTGGGACAGACGGACACGGGTTCGAGAGAAAGGGCCGGCCCATGGCGCAGGAAGTACGCGGAGTGATCGCACCGGGCAAAGACGAGCCGGTACGGGTGGAGACGATCGTCGTCCCCGACCCGGGGCCCGGCGAGGCCGTGGTGCAGGTGCAGGCCTGCGGGGTCTGCCACACCGACCTGCACTACAAGCAGGGCGGCATCAACGACGAGTTCCCCTTCCTGCTCGGACACGAGGCCGCGGGCGTCGTGGAAGCGGTCGGCGACGGCGTCTCGGACGTCGCCCCCGGTGACTTCGTGATCCTCAACTGGCGTGCCGTGTGCGGCCAGTGCCGGGCCTGTCGGCGCGGGCGTCCCTGGTACTGCTTCGCCACGCACAACGCCACGCAGAAGATGACCCTGCTGGACGGTACGGAGCTGTCGCCGGCGCTGGGGATCGGTGCGTTCGCGGAGAAGACGCTGGTCGCGGCCGGGCAGTGCACCAAGGTCGATCCGACGGTCGCTCCGCAGGTGGCGGGCCTGCTCGGCTGTGGAGTGATGGCCGGGATCGGGGCCGCGATCAACACCGGCAACGTGGGGCGCGGGGACACGGTCGCGGTCATCGGCTGCGGCGGCGTCGGGGACGCGGCGATCGCCGGATCCCACCTCGCGGGCGCGGCGAAGATCATCGCCGTCGACATCGACGACCGGAAACTGGAGACCGCCCGCTCCATGGGCGCCACCCACACGGTCAACTCGCGCCAGACCGATCCGGTCGAGGCGATCCGGGAACTGACCGGTGGCTTCGGTGCCGACGTGGTCATCGAGGCGGTGGGCCGTCCGGAGACGTACAAGCAGGCGTTCTACGCCCGCGACCTGGCCGGGACGGTCGTCCTGGTCGGTGTGCCGACTCCGGAGATGAAGCTCGAACTGCCGCTGCTGGACGTCTTCGGCCGCGGTGGAGCGCTGAAGTCCTCCTGGTACGGCGACTGCCTGCCCTCACGCGACTTCCCCATGCTCATCGACCTGCACCTGCAAGGGCGTCTGGACCTGGGCGCGTTCGTCACCGAGACGATCGAACTCACCGACGTGGAGAAGGCCTTCGAGCGGATGCACCACGGGGACGTCCTGCGCTCGGTGGTGGTGCTGTGATGGCCGCCCGCATCGAACGCCTCGTCACCTCGGGCCAGTTCAGCCTCGACGGCGGCACCTGGGACGTCGACAACAACGTCTGGATCGTCGGCGACGACCACGAGGCGATCGTCATCGACGCCGCCCACGACGCCGACGCCATCGCCGAGGCCGTCGGCGACCGCCGGCTCACGGCCATCATCTGCACCCACGCCCACAACGACCACATCGACGCCGCCCCCGCACTCGCCGCACGCACCGGCGCCACCATCTGGCTCCACCACGACGACCTGCCACTGTGGAAGCAGACCCACCCCGACCGGGCCCCCGACGCTCGGCTGCTCGACGGCCAGGTCATCGAGGCCGCCGGAGCGGACCTGACGGTCCTGCACACCCCGGGCCACGCGCCGGGCGCGGTCTGCCTCTACGACCCCGGTCTCGGCGCCGTCTTCACCGGCGACACCCTCTTCCAGGGCGGGCCCGGCGCCACCGGCCGTTCCTACTCCCACTTCCCGACCATCATCGACTCGATCCGGGACCGGCTGCTCACGCTCCCGCCCGAGACGAAGGTCCTCACCGGCCACGGCGACCCGACGACCATCGGCGCCGAGGCCCCGCATCTGGAGGAATGGATCACCCGTGGCCACTGACGAAAGCGGCCTCTCCACCGAGGAAATCGCCCTGTCCACCGGCGACATCGTGCCCCTGCACGGGGTGAACGTGCTGCGCTGCGCCCCCGACGGCCCGCCCCTGGACAGCGAACACGCCGCCCTCGACCTCATCGGCGACGCCTTCGGCCGGGACGCCCAGGTGGTCGCCGTTCCGGTCGAACGGGTGGCCGAGGAGTTCTTCCGGCTGCGGTCGGGCATCGCGGGCGCCGTCATGCAGAAGTTCGTGACCTACCGGCTGCGCCTGGTCGTGGTAGGCGACGTCTCCGGACACGTCGCCGACAGCACGGCCCTGCGCGACTTCGTCCACGAGACCAACCAGGGCGGTCACATCTGGTTCCTGCCGGACCTCGACACCTTGGCCGAGAGGCTCCGCCCGGCCGGGTGACCGGTGCAGGAGCGGCCGGGTGACCGGCCGTAAATCACGACAGAGGTTGTCCGGCTTACCCGCCATGCTCGACACGACATCGGGACAACGGGAGGCCGGACATGTCACAACCGCTCAAGGGCAAGGTCGCACTCGTCGCCGGGGCGACCCGGGGAGCCGGGCGCGGCATCGCCGTGGAACTCGGCGCGGCGGGCGCCACCGTGTACGTCACCGGACGCAGCACACGGGCCCGCCGCTCCGAATACGACCGCCCCGAGACCATCGAGGACACCGCCGACCTCGTTACCGAGGCGGGCGGACACGGCATCGCCGTGCCCACGGACCACCTCGACCCCGCGCAGGTCGGCGCCCTCGTCGAGCGCATCGCCGCCGAGCAGGACCGCCTGGACGTTCTTGTGAACGACGTCTGGGGCGGTGAGCAGCTCTTCGCATGGGACAGTCCGGTGTGGGAGCACGACCTCGACAACGGCCTCAGGCTGCTCAGGCTCGGCGTCGAGACGCACGCGATCACCAGCCACCACGCGCTGCCCCTGCTGCTGCGCCGCCCCGGCGGACTGGTGGTCGAGATGACCGACGGAACCGCCGAGTACAACGGCGCCAACTACCGCAACTCCTTCTTCTACGACCTCGCGAAGACCTCCGTCCTGCGCATGGCCTTCGCCCTCGGCCACGAACTCGGCCCGCGCGGCGCCACCGCCGTCGCCCTCACGCCCGGCTGGCTGCGCTCGGAGATGATGCTCGACGGCTTCGGGGTGCGCGAGGACAACTGGCGGGAGGCCACCGCCCGCGTCCCGCACTTCGCGATCTCCGAGACACCCCGCTACGTGGGCCGGGCCGTGGCCGCGCTCGCCGCCGACCCCGACGTGGCCCGCTGGAACGGCACCTCCCTCTCCAGCGGCGGCCTCGCCCAGGTGTACGGCTTCACCGACCTCGACGGCAGCCGTCCGGACGCCTGGCGCTACATCGTCGAGGTCGAGGACGCGGACAAGCCCGCGGACACCACCGGCTACCGGTGACCTGACCGCACGGTGGCGCCCGGGAGATCGACCGGGCGCTACCGTCGGACCCATGACGGACACCACACGCTTCGAGGGGTACGCGGTTCTCGTCACGGGCGCCGCCCGGGGTATCGGCGCGGCCACCGCCCGGCGCCTCGCCGCGGAGGGGGCGCGGGTCCTGCTCACCGACGTGGACGCACCCGAGGCGGAGAAGACCGCGGCGCGGCTGCGCGAGCAGGGGCTGACGGTCCTGGCCTCGGGATGCGACGTGGCGGACCGGGCCTCGGTCGAGGCGGCCGTGGCCCGGGCCGTCGACGCCTTCGGATCCCTCGACGTCCTCGTCAACAGCGCCGCCCGGTGCACCGCCGACGTCCCGCTCTTCGAGGACCAACCCGACGAGGCATGGGCGGGCGACCTGGACGTCACCCTGACCGGCCCCTACCGCTGCGCCCGCGCCGCCCTCCCGCACCTGGCGGCCTCCGGCCGCGGTGCCATCGTGAACATCGGCTCGGTCAACGGCCTCCAGTCCTTCGGCAACCACGCCTACAGCGCCGCCAAGGCCGGCCTGGGCTCCCTGACCCGCACCCTCGCCGGCCACGCCGCCGCGCGCGGAGTGCGCGTCAACCTCGTGGCCCCCGGCACGGTCCGCACCTCGGCCTGGGAAGGCCGCGACGACGACCTGGACGCGGTACGCGGCCTCTACCCCCTCGGCCGGGTCGGCGAACCGGAGGACATCGCCGCGGCCGTCGCCTTCCTCGCCTCCCGCGACGCGTCCTGGATCACCGGGACCACGCTGACCGTCGACGGCGGCCTCACCGCGATCAACACAGGCTTCCGGACGGCGCTCGACCGTCCCGGTAACGACTGAGCACCGGCCCGCGGGCCGGGCCTACCGCGTCAACGCCTCCGACAGCCGCACCAGCAGCGACCGCGCCGCGGGCCCCGTCGGCCCCTCCGTGCGCCAGGCCGGCGCGACCCGGCCCCGCGCCCGGGGATCGTCGATCCGCAGGGTCGGCAGTCCGAACCCCGGATCCGGACCGGGGAGCACGGCGACCCCGAGCCCCGGAGCCCCCGGGCCGCGAGCCGGGCCAGGGCGTCGGGAGCCGCCGCCTCGAAGGCGATGCGCGGCCGGAACCCCGCCTCGGCGCACAGCCGGTCGACCACCGCCCGCACCCCGGTCCCACGGACCAGGCTGATGAGCGGATACTCCGCGAGCGCGGCCACCGGCACCGTCGCGGCACCGCCGTACGCGGCGAACAGCGGATGCCCCTCGGACGCGGTGGCCACCAGCGGCTCGTCCACGAACACCCGCGTCGCCAGGCCGGGCGGCGACTCCTCGTCCTCGACCCCCACCACGGCGATGTCCAGCTCCCCGCGCCGCAGCGCCGCGAGCATCCGGTCGGAGGTGTCCTCGGTGAGGGTGATCTCCACCCGTGGATGGTCGTCGTGGAAGTCGGCCAACAGCCCCGGCACATCGGCCTCGTGGCCCAGCACTCCGGGGATCAGCCCGATCCCCACCCGGCCGCGCAGCAGCCCGGTGAACTCCGCCGTGGTCTGCCGCACCCCGTCCACGGTCGCCGGCGCGGCCCGCGCGTACGGCAGCACCGCCTCACCCACCTCGGTGACCCGCACCGAGCGGCCGGAACGGTCCAACAGGGGCTGCCCCAGCTCCCGTTCGAGCCGCCGGATCTGCGCGCTCACCCCCGGCTGCGCCAGATGCAGCCGTGCCGCGGCCCGCGAGAAGCTCGCCCGCCGGCCCGCGCACACGCTCGGTGTGTCCCACTGCTCGGGGGTCAGGCCGGTGAACAGGTCGGCGAGCTCGGTGCGTTCGGCGGCGATGGCGGTGGCGAGGTCGTGCGCTGCGCTTCCCAAGGCACGCGAGGTGGTGGCGCACACGTCGTCCACGGCCTGGACGTCACGGTCGCCCTCGGCATCGACCGCCGCGCCCCGAGGACCGGCTGCGGATCGTCCTCGGCACGATCGCCCCGCGCACCCTGAGGTTCTTCGGCTCCGACCTGCACGGCGTCCGGCTGTGCGCCTAGGACCTCGACTGGTCCTTCGGCGCGGGGGAGCCCCTGTACGGCACGGCGCAGGACCTCCTCCTGATCGCCTACGGCCGACGCCTGCCCGCCGGCCGGCTGCACGGCGCCGATTGTCACCGTTTCGTCGCAGCGTGACGGGCCCTACAACCGAATTCCCCGGGCACCGGTCTAGCTGGCAGAGAGATCGAAGGATTGCCTGAAGGGGGAAAGACCATGGGGGCCATACGCAGACGGTCGGCCGTCGCACTCGGGATCACCGGACTGGTGGCACCGCTCACGCTCGCACTGGGCGCCACGCCCGCGGCGGCGGCGAGCTGCACCACCCAGACCGGGCCCTACCAGAAGCAGGTGGAGAAGTTCCTGGGCCGCCCGGTCGACGGCAAGCAGTCGGCCGCCGACTGCAAGGCCATCAAGGCCTTCCAGACCAAGCACGGCATCACACCGAACGCCGGCTACGCGGGGTCCGTCACCTGGGGAGTGATGAACCTGATGAACAAGCAGAAGGCCGTCGGCAACAACCCCAACAAGGACGGCAAGTGCCCGGTGAACAAGGGCCGTATCGCCTGCGTGAACCTGACCCTCCAGCTCAGCTGGATCCAGGACGGCAAGAAGCTCGTCTACGGCCCCGTCCCGGTCCGCACCGGCCGCAACGGCTACGAGACCCGCACCGGTCTGAAGAAGATCTACTGGCGGAACATCGACCACGTCTCCAGCATCTACGACGTGCCGATGCCCTACGCCCAGTTCTTCGACGGCGGCCAGGCCTTCCACTCGGTCGGCGTCAGCATGTGGAACCCGCCGGGCTCGCACGGCTGCGTCAACATGACCAAGACCACCGCCAAGAAGTACTGGTCGCTGCTGAAGAACGGCGACGACGTCTTCGTGTACGGCCGCAAGCCGGGCACCTGACACACCGCAGGCACCCGGCTCGCACGGACGGGACGCTCAGGCCCCCGGGGCGTCCCCGAAGTCCGGAATCTCCAGCCGGGCCCCACCCTGCCGCGCCGACTCGTGCGCGATGACGCCCGGCAGGGTGTAGCGGGCGGCCACCCAGGCGTTCACCGAGGGGAGTGACCGTGTGGTGACCGCGGTCACGAAGTCGTCCACCAGGAAGTGGTGGCTGCCCTCGTGCCCGTTGTGCAGGTTGTCGAACTCCCGCGGCAGCCGCCCCCGGTCGTGCACCGGTGCCGACCCCGAGGTGAACGCGGCGCGCAGATCCGGCGCGATGTGCTGGAGCGAGGGGTCGTCGGGGGACAGCGTGGGCTTGGGCTCCAGCAGCTCGCTGATGTCCTTCACCCCGTTCTTGTCCTGCCACAGGGCCACCGTCGCCAGCTGCTCCATGCTCCCTTCCGTGCCGAAGAACCGGAACCGGGACTCCCGGATGTGCGAGGGATAGCCGACCCGCCGGAACTCGTTCGTACGGAACGACCCGCCGCCCGCCACCTCGAACAATGCGGTCGCATTGGAGACGTCGTTGCCGAACTGGCTGACCTCCTTGTCGAAGACCCCGTCCCCGCGGTCGTCGGTCACGCCGATCGCCGACACGCTCACCGCGTGCGTCTGCCAGGCGCCCAGCACCCCGCCCACCGAGTGCGTCGGATACAGCAGCGGGGGATAGCTGGCGGTCTCCTTCCAGTTCTCGCCGCCGCTGTACTGGTACGCCTCGTAGAACCCCAGGTCCATGTCGTGGACGTAGTCGCCCTCGGCGTAGAAGATCCGCCCGAAGGCGCCCTCGGCGATCTGGTTGCGGGCGTGCACGGTCGCCGGGTTGTACTGGCTGGTCTCGCCCATCATGTACGTCAGCCCGGTCGCCCGGACCGCGTCGATGATCGCCGCGATCTCCTCGGTGGTGATCGCCATCGGCACCGCCGAGTACACGTGCTTGCCGGCGTTCAGCCCCTGGACGACCAGCGGACCGTGGGTCCAGCGCTGGGTGAAGATCGCGACCGCGTCCACGGCGGGCGACTCGAGCATCGCCTCGTACGACGGGAAGGTGCCGGCCAGCCCCTGCGCGGCGGCGAGCTGCTCGGCCCTGTCGGGCAGCAGGTCGGTGACGTAGACGTCGCCGACGCCGGGATGGGCCTGGAACAGCGTGGCGAACTGGCCGGAGAACTGGCCTGCGCCGACGATGCCGAGCGAGAACGTCATGAAACGCGTGCCCTTCACTGGGAGAGGATGAGGTTGATCTGTTCGTTGGTCCGGTCGAGGCTGCTCACGGGTTTTCCGTTGCCGTAGATGTCCTCCATCGCGGGCTGCATGAGCGCCGTCATGTCCGCCGAGTAGCTGGCGATCGGGTACGAGAAGGTCAGGGAGTTCTTCTTGTCGGCCACCGGTTCGGTGAAGGACGACACGTCGATGCCCTTCTTCTCGTACGCGGCGACGGCGGCCTCGGTCCCGGCCGGGGTGGCGGGGAAGACGACGCCGTACCGGCCGACGACGGTCTGGCACTTGTCCGAGGCCAGGTAGGCCACCCACTTCCGGGCGCCCGTCTTGTTCTTGGAGGCCTTGGTGATGGAGTCGGCGAGGCCGTTCATCATGGTGGCGCGCTTGCCGGTCGGCCCGACGGGGGTGAGCGCGGTCCTGATGTCCCGGCCTTTGAAGCCCGCGTAGGTGGAGATCATCCAGGCGCCGTCGAAGGCGGTGGCGGCCTTGCCCGCCGCGATCTGGGTGTTCTGCTGGTTGGACTGGATGTTGTAGTCCGACAGGGGCGGCATGTAGCCCTTCTTCGCCAGTCCGAAGTACCAGTCGATGACGGACTGGAAGGTCTTGCTGTCGTACTGGTACTTCGTGCCCCAGCGCGCCTTGTCGAGATAGTTCCACCCGGCCGAGCCGGTGAAGGGGCTCCACTGCGTCTGGCCGTCGCCGAAGCCGCCGCCGCCCGTGGCCATGCCGTACACCTTGACGTTGTTCTTGTCGAAGCCGGGCTCGTCGCCCCGCTTGCCGTTCCTGTCGATGGTCAGGTGGGCGATGGTTTTCTCGAAGGTGCCGCCGTCCTTCGGGTTCCAGGACAGGCTGCCCAGCTGCTCGGCGGTGATCCCGGCGTCCTTGGCCATCTTGGAGTTGTAGAACAGCGCGACCGTGTCCCAGTCCTTGGGGGCGCCGTACCGGTGGCCGTCCTGGCCGATCCAGTTGGCGGCGAGGCCCGGCTGGTAGTCGGAGTTCTCGATGCCGAGGTCGTCCAGGGGCTCCAGGACCTTCAGGCCGGCGAACTGGCCGAAGTTCTGGATGTGGTCGGTGAACACGTCCGGCTGGGTGCCCGCGATGAACCCGGCGGTGAGCTTGGTCCAGTAGTCGCTCCAGCCCAACTGCGTGATCTTGACCTTCAGTCCGGGGTTCTCCCGCTCGAACCCCTTCGCGCAGGCCTGGTAGGCGGGCAGCTGGTTGGCGTCCCACAGCCAGTAGGTGACCGTGTGCGGGGAGGACCCGGCGGCGCCCCCTTGCGCGCATCCGCTGACCAGGGACAGCGCCAGCGCTCCGGCCGCCGCGAGAAGCGTACGAGTTCGCATCACAGTCCCCTCACTTGATTCCGGTGAAGCCGATGGAGCTGACGATGCGGCGCGCGAAGCACGCGAACAGCACCAGCATGGGGAGCGCGGCGATCAGGGTCGCCGCCGACAGCCCGGACCAGTCGACGCCGGTCGCCGGGGTCTGCGCCCGGAACACCGCCAGTGCCACGGTCAGCACGCGTGAACTGTCGCTGTAGGACACCATCAGCGGCCAGAAGTAGTCGTTCCAGGCGGTGATGTACGTCAGCACGGACAGCGTGATGATCGGCGTGGACGCCATCGGCAGGACCACCCGGAAGAAGATCTTGACCTTCCCGGCGCCGTCGAGCAGCGCCGCCTCCTCGACCTCGCGGGGGATGTTCATGAAGAACTGGCGCAGGAAGAAGACCGCGAACGGGGTCATGAACAGGCTGGGCAGCGCGATGCCCCACAGGGTGTCCACCAGGTGCAGTTGCTTGATGAGTACGAAGTTCGGCAGCAGGGTGAAGATCGTCGGGACCATCAGCCCGGCCAGGAACAGCCCGAACACCTTGTCCCGGCCGCGCCAGCGCAGTCGCGCGAAGGCGTAGGCGGCCATCGCGGAGAAGAAGATCTGACAGCCGGTGATCAGGGTTGAGACGAACACCGAGTTGAGCAGATAACGCCAGAAGTCGAGCCCGCCGCCCGCCCCGCCCTGGGCGACCGCCTCCTTGGCGGACTGCATGCCGAGGGCCCGCTCGAAGCCGCCGGCGCCGATGTCCACCGGCAGCGGGTTCGCGGGGTCGGCGCTGAGCCCCGCGTTGGAGGACAGCGCGGTGCGCAGGATCCAGTAGAAGGGGAGCAGGGTGACGAGCACGATCAGGCCCATCACGGTCCAGGCGGCGATCCGGCCGGGGGAGACCCTGCGCCCGACCGGCCGTACTGCGCTCGTCGTCGTTGTCACGGCAGCCACGGTGATCTCCTTCCGTCAGCCGAGGTCGGTGCGGCCGGCCCGGGTGAGCCGGTACTGAAGGACGGTGATCGCGCTCAGTACGACGAGCAGGGCGACGGACATCGCCGAGGCGTAGCCGAACTGGAAGCGGCCGAAGGCGGAGCCGTAGATGTAGTACTGGAGCACGTTGGTGGCGTTCGCCGGGCCGCCCGCGGTGGTCACCGCGACCGTGTCGAACACCTGGAACGAACCGATCACCGTCATGATCAGAACGACCGCGAGCACGGGCCTGAGCAGCGGCATCGTGATTCGCCAGAACATCCGCCCCTCGCTCGCGCCGTCCACCCGGGCCGCCTCGTACATGTCGTTCGGGATCGCCTGGAGGCCGGCGAACAGCAGCAGCGCGGTGTAGCCGACGTGCCGCCAGACGTTGATCAGCGCGATGGTGGGGATCGCCCAGGCCTCGTCGGCGAGGAACGGGATGCGGTCCACGCCGACGGCGGCGAGGATCTCGTTGCCGATGCCGAGCTGGGTGTCGAGGATCCACAGCCACACCAGGCCGGCGACGACGTTCGACATCAGATACGGGGTGAGCACGATGCCCCGCAGCAGGGCCGACTGCGTCAGCCGCTGGAGCAGCACCGCGATCGCCAGCGCCGCCACGGTCTGCACGCCGATGTTGATGAGCACGTACTCGACGGTGACCGCCAGCGAGTTCCAGAAGATCGGGTCGTTGACCATGCGGACGTAGTTGTCCAGGCCCACCCACTCCGCCGGGGTGAGCAGGTTGAAGCGGGTGAAGCTCAGATAGACGCCCCGCAGCGTCGGCCAGAGCAGGAAGACGGCGAAACCGAGCAGGGCCGGCGCGAGGAACACCGCGGCCAGGCGCCCGTCGCCCCGGCTCTCACCCGCCCCCGCCCGCTGCGTCCTCGGTGTGGTCCGCGCCCCCTCGGCGCCGCCCAGGGGCAGACGCGACGGTGGGCTGCTGGAGGCGATGGTCATCGGGAGACTCCCTCGTCTGCGGCGGCTCGTCCTCGGCCACTTACTTTTGAGGCGGAAGAATCCTGGCGTCAAGGGGCGTGCAAATATCTTTTCCTGGCCACCTGATGGGCCGTAGAATGGTCACGTTGGTTTCATGGCAAAAGAAATCGTCGTCGAGAGGTCCGAACCTGATGACCGCAGGTGCCGCCAGCTGGCTGCCGCTGAGCCCGGGCGAACGCTCGGTGGCGATCGAGGTGCTCGTCCACGGCCCGCTCTCGCGCACCGAGATCGCACGACGGCTGGACCTGTCGGCGGGCAGCCTCACCCGGCTGACCAAACCGCTGATCGAGTCCGGCCTGCTGGTCGAGGTCCCCGAGGCGGGCACCCCGGCCGAGGCCCGCCAGGGACGCCCCTCGCAGCCCCTGGACGTCGTCGCCGAGTCCCGCTCCTTCCTCGGCTTCAAGATCACCGAGGACATGGTCTACGGCGTCGTCACCACCCTCAGGAGCCATATCGTCGCCCGCCACGACCGGCCCCTGACCACCCACGACCCCGCCTTGGTCGCCGATCTGCTCGCCGAGATGACCGCCGAGCTCCTGCGCGACCACCCCCGGCTCGCCGGGATCGGTATCGGCGTCGGCGGCCTCGTCCAGGACCGGTCGACGGTGGGGGAGTCGGCGTTCCTGCACTGGCGGGACGTATCGCTCGCCGCGCTCGTCGAGGAGCGCACCGGACTGCCGGTGGTCGTCGAGAACGACGTGGCCGCCCTCGTCGAGGCCGAGACCTGGTTCGGTGCCGGCCGCGGCCTCGACCGCTTCGTCGTCCTCACCATCGGCGCCGGCATCGGCTACGGCCTGGTCCTGGGCGGCAACCGCGTCCCGTACGCGGAGGAGGACCGCGGCTTCGGCCGCCACTGGATCCTGGACCCCAACGGTCCGCTCACCCCCGACGGGGAACGCGGCAGCGCCATCTCGCTGCTCACCATCCCCAGCATCCGCTACCAGATCCAGGCCGCCACCGGCCGCGAGCACACCTACGAGGAGATCCTCGCCCTCGCCGCCGCCGAGGAGCCGCTGCCCGCCCGCGTCGTCGCCGAGTCCGCGCGCGCCCTGGGTGTCCTGGTCGCCCAGATCTCCAACTTCGTCATGCCGCAGAAGATCCTCCTCGCCGGAGAAGGTGTCGGTCTGATGGAGGTGGCGGGCAAGGTGGTGGAGGACACCATCCGCTCCCACCGGCACCCGCTGGCCGCTCCGGTCGCCCTGGAGACCAAGGTGTCCGACTTTCACGACTGGGCCCGCGGTGCCGCTGTCCTGGCGATCCAGGTGCTGGTCCTGGGCTCGGCGGACGCCTGAACTCCGCACCCCCGGTGGACAGATGGACGTGATCAGTAACACGGTCCGAAATGTCCTATTGGCTCGTGATTACTCACATCTCCTTCACGTCCGGAGTCGTATGCTTCACATCATGTCCACCACCGTTGAACCCGCTACCGAACGATCGGCTGACGAGGTCAACGAGGAGATCCGGGCCCTGTGGCTCCGGTCGGGCGGGACACTGAACGGCGAGCAGCGCGAGGAGTACCGACGCCTCGTCCTGGAGTGGGCCGCCGCGTCCCCCCAGCCGGCCGACGCGGCCTGATCACCGCCCGCCGGGAGCCCGCCCCAGGCATCAGTCCGTGATCTCGGGGCACCCCTGACCGGATGGGCCCCGTCCTCGCTCTGGCCTCGGCCGTCTGCTACGGCATCGTCGACTTCGCCGGCGGACTGCTGTCCCGTCGCGCCCACCCCGCAGCCGTCACCTTCCTCGGCCAGCTCGGCGGCCTGCTGTTCGCCTGTGGCGCGGCCCTCCTCTTCCCCGCCGACGGACTGCGCCCGGCGGACCTGCTGTGGGGCGCGCTGTCCGGCATCGGCAGCGGCTCGGCCATGCACTTCCTCAACCGCGGCCTGAGCCGCGGCGCCATGAGCGTGGTCGTCCCCGTCAGCGCGGTCACCGGCGTCGCCCTGTCCGTGCTGTGCGGGGTGCTCCTCGGCGACCGGCCGGCACCCCTGGCCTGGGTCGGCATCGCCGTCACGGTGCCCGCCCTGTGGTGCGTGGCCGGAGGCCGCGCGGGCCCCGGCAGTGAGACCGGGGACGGCCTGCTGGCCAGCGCCGGTGTCGCCGTGCAGTACATCGCGCTCGCCCAGGCGGACCCGGCGAGCGGACTGTGGCCCGTCGCCGCGGGCCGCGTCGCCGCCGTCCTCGTCCTGCTGCCGGGCGCCGCACGCCGTCCCGACCGCCTGCGCATGCCGCCGGGACAGTACGTCCAAGCACTCCTGATCGGGGCGGGAGCCGCGCTCGGACTCGTGCTGTATCTGCTCGCCGCCGGGCAGCAGTTGCTCGCCGTCGCCGTGGTGCTCGCCTCCCTCTACCCGGCCCTCCCCGTGCTCCTCGGACTCGTGCTGCTCCACGAGAAGGTCAGCCGCAGACAGACAGACGGCCGGCCTGCTCGGCGCGGCCGTCGCCACCGTCCTGCTGAGCCTCGGCTGACGTGACATCGGCCCTTGGGGGGCCTACGTCACGTCAGCTCCAGGTCGCCGAGTAGTACCGCCGGTAGGCCTTGCGGTCCTGCTCCGCGCGGATGAACCGCGTCGCCACCAGGGCCACCAGACTCCCCGCGATGACCAGCAGACCCGGACCGACGTTCCTGGGGTCCGTGATCCGGGACAGCAGGGCCTCGCCGGCCGGCCCGCCCGCCACCGGACCCGACGCCCCCGGCTGAGCCGCGCCCGGGGCGATCGCGCTCTGCGTGGAGGAGGCGGACGGCGCCGGAGAGGGCGCGTCGGCCGCACCGCCGGCCGCCGGCGCCGCCACGATCAGCTTCACCTTCAGATCGGCCAGCGCCTTCGTCACCGGCTGGAAGAACGTCGTCCCGCCGCTCGCGCAGTCACCGCTGCCGCCCGAGGTCACCCCGAGCGCGATCCCCTCGGAGAACATCGGCCCACCGCTGTCCCCGGGCTCGGCGCACACGTTCGTCTCGATCAGCCCGGTGACGGTGCCCTCGGGATAGTTCACCGTCGCGTTGAGCGCCGTCACCTCGCCGTCGCGCAGCCCGCTCGTACTGCCGCTACGGAACACCCGCTGCCCGACCTTCGGATCGGCCGCACCGGTGATCTGCACACCCTTGCCGTCGCCGATGGCCACCACGGCGGCTCCGTCGCCGGCCGAGCCGCCCGCGTACTCCACCAGGGAGTAGTCGTTGCCCGGGAAGCTCTGCGTGGTCGTGCTGCCCACCTCCTCCCGGCCCCCGCCGTCCGTGAACCACGCGGAACCGGTGGGACCGCAGTGTCCGGCCGTGAGGATGAAGTCCTTGCGCCCGTCGGTCACGTTGAAGCCCGCCGAACAGCGGCCCGCGGTCGACAGGATGGGCTGCGCGCCGTTGATCCGGGTGGTGAAGGTGCCCTGGGCGCGCTCCATGCGGACGAAGCTGCCGATGCCGTGCGCGACCTTGGTCATCTTCGACCAGTTGTCGGCCGACACCGTGCTGTCGGCGCGGACCACGACCTGGTTGGTCCGGTAGTCCATCGCCCACGCCGTCCCCGGCACCCGGGGCGCCGAACGCAGCGTCGCCGTCGCCGACTTCAGCTCGTTCATGCTGTGGGACACCATCTTCGGGGCGGCGCCCGCCCGCTTGACCTCGGCGGCCGCCTTCTCGTCGGTGACCGCGACCACCGGCTTGCCGTCGTCACCGACCCAGGCACCCGCCGTACGGGACGCGCCCAGGCGTGTGACCAGGTCAGCGCCCATGTCACCGGCTGTCTGCGCGTACGTCCGCGGTATGGGGGCGGGGGTTTCGCTCGCCATCGCGCGCGTCACCATCGTCCCTCCCAGGAGGAGGCCGCCGACGGCCGCCAGCCGCGTCACTCGCCGGACGACCCGTCGTCGTGCGTGCCTCATGCATGGCTCCCGAACCCGAACTCTTGGTCAACACCACCGAGCGCTCCCGTGGTTGAGCGCCCTCCTCCCATACGTGGACGGGGCCCGAGGTGTTCACGGGACAGGCGATCTTTCCGGCTCCACTGCGTTCCGCCGATTCCCGGCCGCACCGCGGCCGCCTATCTTGTGGCCCATGACCAGGATCGCGCACGACCCGTCCGGTGAACCCAATCCCCTGCGCGCACTCACCCTCGCCGGCCTCCGCCGTCGTACGAGCATGAAATGGCGCACCTATCCCGACGACGTGCTGCCGCTGTGGGTGGCCGAGATGGACGTGCCGCTCGCCGAACCCGTGGTCCGCGCGGTGACGGACGCGCTGGCGCTCGGGGACACCGGCTACCCCGCCGGGACGGCCTACGCGCAGGCGTTGGCGGCTTTCGCGGAGAAGCGGTGGGGCTGGGACGGGCTCGCGGTGGAGCGCACCGCGATCGTGCCGGACGTGATGCTCGGCGTGGTCGAGATGGTCAAGCTGGTCAGCGGTCCCGGCGATCCGGTGATCGTGAACCCGCCCGTGTATCCGCCCTTCTTCCAGTTCCTGACGCACCTGGACCGCCGGGTGACCGAGGCCCCGCTCGGCGTGGACGGCCGGCTGGACCTCGACGTCCTGGAGGAGACCTTCCGGGCCTCGGTGGCGGGTGGAGGACGGGCCGCGTACCTGCTGTGCAGCCCGCACAACCCGACCGGCACCGTGCACACCGCCGCCGAACTGAGCGCCGTCGCCGCGCTCGCCGACCGGTACGGGGTGCGGGTCGTCGCCGACGAGATCCACGCGCCGCTCGTCCTGCCCGGCGCGGACTTCGTGCCGTACCTGAGCGTGCCGGGCGGCGAGCGGGGCCTGTCGCTGATGTCGGCGTCCAAGGCCTGGAACCTCGCCGGGCTCAAGGCCGCGCTCGCCGTCGCGGGGCCCGAGGCGGCCGCCGATCTCGCCCGGATGCCCGAGGAGGTCGGCCACGGTCCGAGCCATGTCGGCGTCATCGCCCACACGGCCGCGCTGCGCGACGGCATCCCCTGGCTGGACGCCCTCCTGGCCGGTCTCGACGACAACCGGCGGCTGCTCGCCGACCTGCTGGCCGCCCGGCTGCCCGCGATCGCCCATCGGCCCGCCGAGGCCACCTACCTCACCTGGCTCGACTGCCGCGCCCTCGGTCTCGGCGACGATCCGGCGGCCGCCTTCCTGCACCGCGGCCGCGTGGCCCTCAACTCCGGGCTCCGCTTCGGCACCGGGGGAGCGGGGCACGTACGGCTGAACCTGGCGACCTCGCCCGAGATCGTCGAGGAGGCGGTGCGGCGGATGGCGGCGGCGCTCGACTGACCCCGGTGCGGTCCCGGCGCCGTTCCCACGCGGATGCCCGCCTAGACTCCGGCCATGGAAGACACCTCGCTGGAGCGACTCGGCGCCGGCAAGTACCTGCTGATCACCAGCTATCGGAAGAACGGCACCCCGGTCGCCACCCCGGTGTGGGTGGTCCGTGACGGGGACGCGCTCGGTGTGTGGTCGGCCGCCGACGCCTGGAAGGTGAAGCGGATCCGGGCCCGCGGTGACGTCCTGGTGGGCCCCTGCGATCTGCGCGGCAACCCGACCGGCGAGCAAGTACCCGCCACCGCCGAGATCACCGACGCGGAGACCACCGCCCACTACCGCAAGCTCATCGCCCGCAAGTACGGCCTCGTCGGCCGTCTCTCGCTCCTCGGCAGCCGGCTGCGCCGGGGCGTGGACGGCGCGGTGGGGATCCGCGTGACGCTCTGACCCAAGAAGGGCGCCCGGACACGAAGAAGGAGGGGGGCGCGGGCCATACGGCCCGCGCCCCCCTTTCGTGCGTGACGGTTACGACGCGTCCAGCACCGTGCCCGTCAGCGCCGGATGACCGGGCAACGGCTCGCCGTCGTCGTCGGTCAGTGCCAGACGTACGGACTCGGTCGGCTCGGCCACCTGGTCACCGACGGTCGGGATGTCGAAGTCGACGCTGGTGCTCCCGGCCGGGATGCCGACCCACAGCCACACGCCCACCGCGGACAGGGTGCGCTCCGGATCGGCCTCTTCACCGGAGACGTCCAGCAGCCACTGCGGGTCCACGTCCTTGGTGGACAGTTCGGGTCCGTCGGTGACGGGCAGGATCCGGATCGGCTTGTAGAGGTCCACCGCGGCGGGCTCGGACGCCGACATCCGCCAGGTCAGCTTGCCCCCCTCGGTCACCCGGTCCGCGACCGGCGCCAGGGTGATCGCCGGCTCGGGATCGTCGTTGCGCACGGTGACCCCGCCCGCGTACGAGCCGACGACGGCGTCGCGCACCGCCTTCACGGCGACGGTGTGCCACACGTCGTCGCCGAAGAGGGTGTCGCCCTTCACCTCGACCGGTACGTCGATGGGGTTGCCGCCGGGCCGTACCGTCACCAGCTTGTCGGTCTGCTTGCCGGTGACCGGATCGATGACGTACACCCGTACCTGGCCCTTGCCCTTGCCCGAGATCTCGACCGGGACGCGGTAGGTGCGGGTGCCCGAGTCGCCCTCGTCGACGGTGACTCGGCCGATGTCGACCCGGGGCAGCGCCGCCGCACTCACGGCCGGGGTGCCGGGGGCCCAGCCCCAGGCGTCCATCAGCCAGGCCCGACCGGACTGCGAACGCGGGGTCAGCTCAAGGGACTTGACGTGCCGCAGGTCGAGTCCGGCACGGGTGGCCGCGCTCAGCGGGACGCGGACCTCACGGGCCCAGTAGGAGGCGGTGCGGTCGCTGCCCGGCAGGCCGTCCACCGTGACGCGGCCCAGGGCGGCGCGGCGGCCCGAGGCGTCGGTGACGGAGACGTCGAGCTGGGTGCCGGTGGTGTTCGGCGGTACGAAGACACGCAGCGTCAGGTCCTTGGAACCGGTCAGGGACAGCGCCTTGGCGGGGGTGACGCGCGCGGGGGTGCCCGGCGCGGACCAGTTCATGGCGATGGCACGGCGGCCGGTCTCCCGCTCGGTCGCCCACGAGGCGAAGTGCGGTGAGCCGCCGGCCGTGTCGGATGGCAGGCAGGCGACGGCAGGGTCGGGGTCGATCGCCGAGCACAGCTTGGCGCCGCTCACCGTCATCGGCCCGTCCGGCAGGAGGCCGCCGCCCCGGCGTGCACCGACCGCGTGGGTCAGCACACGGGCCGGGTCGGCGGACGGGGCCCGCTTGCCGGAGCCGTCGAGCAGCGGACGCACCCGGTCGTCGCCGGCGACGAACAGCCGGGCCGCGGCGGCGATGTAGGTGGCGCCGGCCTGGTGCTGCTGGTCGGCGGTCAGCCGGGTCGCGGTGCCCGTGGAGCACACCGGGTCCCGCTCCTCCTCGTCCTCCCAGAAGTCGTCCCAGGAGGGCGCCTCGGACTGGCCCGGGGTCCACTCGCTGTTGAAGTAGTTGTGGTTGGCGCCGACCATGTACACGGCGCTGTGCAGGGCGGTGCCCCGGCTCACTCCGCGCGTGCCGTCGACGAACACCTCGCCCTGGAGGTCGGAGACGTCGCCGTCGCAGCCCGGCAGGATCGTCATCGAGGGCACGTCCGCGACCGGATTCTGGCCGAAGATCGTCGGTCCGATGAGCACGTTCCCGCGGATCTTCCAGCGGACCGGGCCCCGGTAGCCGTCCTGGGCGGCGGGCGGCGGATCGAGGCTGTCCATCGCGGCCCGGTTCACGCCCTCGCCACCACGCGAGTGACCGACGAGCAGGACCCGGGAGAGGTCCGCCTTCGGCGCCTTGCGTACGGCGGCCGGGGCCTTCTCCGGGTGGGCGGCCCAGTCGGCCCAGCGGGCCAGGTGCTGCCGCACCAGCGAGGAACGCGCCTGCGCGCCCGCGTCGTCGAGGTCACCGTCCTGGCCGTTGACACCGTTGGCCGAGATCGACACCGTCACATAGCCCTGGGAGGCCAGGAGTTGCTGGTCGCGCAGATAGCCCCGGTGGCTGGGGATCTCCTTCATACCGGCCGCGCAGGGCCAGTCGATGTTGATGTCCTCCTCGGCGCCGGGCTTGTAGCAGGTGGGGTGCCGCCCGTGCAGGAAGAGCGCGAGGGGGCGCTTGCCGGTGGCGTCCTTGGGGGCCACCACCTCGCCGCGCATCTCCACCGGCTCGGCGAGACCGGGCAGCCGTATCGAAGCGAGCTCGTACTCGCCCTTGACCGTGCGGTACGACCCGGGCTTCCCGGGGTCGACGGCGCCGGCCGGCAGCTGGGCCGCCGGCTTCACGGCGCGCGGGTTGCCCTTTCCGGACGTGTCGTCCGGGGCGTCCAGCCGGCGTCCGGCGGCCTGTGCCTGAAGGTCGGTCAGCTCGGCCGTGCCGGCCGCGTCGAGGGGGAGACGGAAGGTCCGTCCGTCCTTCCCCTGATCCGGTACGCCGAGCAGCTTGCCGTCGGCATGGAACTCGACGCGCGCGTCCCCCATCCCCACGCGCTTCGGGGCACGCCAGACCAGCTCACGCGCGGCGCCCTCGCCGCTGATCCGCCAGCCCGGCGGAAGCTCCTCGCCGGCCGGTGAGGCACTCAACGGCTGTGCCTGTCTTGGTTGTTGGGCTTGTGCCAGTCCGGGCGACCCCGCCAGGGCCGCCAGTACCGCCACGGCGGTCACACCTATTCGCCGCGTACTACGGGTCAATGGTCCCTCTCCTTCAACCCCCGAACGTGGGCGCCCCGTTCGTCTCGGGAGCCTCACATGTCACAAGGGACGGTGAAAGACCATCTGTGGGTTGTCTGTGACCGTTAAATGACCGGAGCCGACCGATGTGATCAAGCCAGCGGGGGAGCCGCCCGAGCGGGGGAGCCGCCCGAGGGAGGGGCGTAGTCGACCGCCGTACGGGGGAAGCGCTTTCCATGACTCGAAGCACCCGCCGCGCGGCCGTCGTCGGCACCGGCCACCGCGCCCAGCTGTTCACCCGGGCCCTGGCCGAGCGCCCCGGTCACCTGGTCGCCGCCCTCTGCGATCCCAGCCCGACCCGGATGGCCTTCCACAACGGACTGCTCGCCGCCGCCGGCGAACCCGCCGCCACCTCGTGGGAGCCCGACCGCTTCGCCGACATGCTGGCGAAGGAGGACATCGACGAGGTCGTCGTCACCACCGTCGACGCCGAGCACGACCGCTACATCGTCCCCGCGCTGAAGGCCGGGTGCCGCGTCGTCACCGAGAAGCCCATGACCGTCGACGCGGACCGCTGCGCCCGCATCCTGGACACCGTCCGCGACACCGGCAACTCCCTGACCGTCGCCTTCAACTACCGCTTCAACCCCGCCCACGAGAAGGTCCGCGCCCTGCTCGCCGAGGGCGCGATCGGCGAGGTGCTGTCCGTCCACTTCGAGTGGCTGCTGGACGTACGGCACGGCGCGGACTACTTCCGTCGCTGGCATCGGGAGAAACACCACAGCGGCGGCCTGATGGTGCACAAGTCGAGCCACCACTTCGACCTGGTCAACTGGTGGCTGGGCGACGAGCCCCGGGAGGCCTTCGGCTACGGCCGGCTCGCCTTCTACGGCCGGGAGGCGGGCGAACGCCACGGACTGCGCCGGGACTACGACCGCGCCCACGGCGCCGCCCCGGCCGCCGACGATCCCTTCGCCCTGGACCTCGCGGCCGACGACACTCTGCGCGCCCTCTACCTGGACGCCGAACCGGACAACGGCTACGTCCGCGACCGCAACGTCTTCGACGGCCCCGTCACCATCGAGGACGACATGTCCGTCCTGGTCCGCTACGCCCGGGGCGCGACGATGACGTACCACCTGACCGCCTACTCCCCGTGGGAGGGCTATCGGGTGATGTTCAACGGCAGCGCGGGACGCCTGGAGCTGGAGGTGGAGGAGAGCCGCTGGCAGCCCCCGCGCAGCCGGATCACCTCCGCCAGTGGCGCGGTGCACGGTGACACCGCCGCCGAGCACGCGGGCGGGGCGCGACTCACCCTCCGGCCGCTGTGGCGGCCCCCGGTCGAGGTGCCGCTCGTGACCACGCACGAGGCGCACGGCGGCGGGGATCCGCGCATGCTCGACGCGCTGTTCGGGCCCGTGCGGTCCGTGGAGTCCGGAGAGCCTGCGGATGCCGGCGCCGGTACCCACCCGACGGCCACCGAACGCGACGGAGCCCTGGCGCTCGCCGTGGGACTCGCCGCCAACCGGTGCTTCGAGACGGGAGAGCCGGTCCGGATCCGGGATCTGGTGCCCGGGGTGTGGCGCGCGTAGCGGCGGCCGGTCAGCTCCAGGCGCGGTACGGCTCGTCGAGCAGCTGGAAGACCGGCTCGCCGCGCACCGGGTCCTTCGTGGTGGACAGCCGTACCCGGTCCCCGCTGTGGATGCCGATGGGCGGGCCCATGACCCGGCCGCGCACGACGAAGCCCTCGGCCATCTCGATCAGTGACACATTGCGCGCGGCGGGAGTGTTGCGGTGCACCACCGTGGAGTGGCGGACCGTCCCGGCACCCTCGCTGCGCTCCGTACGCAGGTCGCTGCCCTGGCAGACCGGACACAGCAGCCGGTGGTACATGGCCGTACCGCACCAGTTGCAGCGCTGGAAGAGGATGGCCTCGGTGTCGGCGCTCCGGGGGGCCGGGGGCCTCGGGTCCAGGAGGCCCGCCGCGGAGCCGACGGTCTGACGGGAGACGTTTCCTGAGGGGTGGTACACGCTGGTCAACTCCCTGCGCTCGGCCGGAAATCCCACGTGCCGGATGACCGTGCACGCACGTGCCCGGTCGCCGTGCCACCGTGCACGGCCTCAGCGTATGGCACTCAGTGCCACTCGTAAAGGCACTGCGTACCCCTTGATGTGTCCCCTGTCGACCGAGGGGCGGCCGGCGGGCCGTTCGACCGGCCGACCGCCCGCGTCAGTCGCGCCCCAGCGTGGTCTCGATCTCCTGGACGACCCGCCACAGCGGCGCCCCGCGCCGGGAGACGACCACCACCACGTCCTCGGGCTCCTCGGCGACGACGGGTGCCGGTCCGGCGCCGAAGGCGGACTGCACGTACCCGAGAGCGTGGTCCACCGTGGCGGTCGCGTCGCCCTGGCCGTCCGAACGCAGCCAGGAGCGCAGCGCGTTGTTGTGTGCCGCGACCACGGCGGCCGCGATCACGTCGGCCTGGAGGGTGCCGTCACGCCGGCCCGCGAACCGCGCGCGCAGATACTCCGCGAGGGCGCGCTCGTAGCGCCACACCACCGACAGTTCGTAGGCGCGAAGTCCGGGCACCCGCTTGGTCAGGCGGTAGCGCTGCACCGAGAACGTCGGGTTCTCCGCGTACATCCGCAGCACCAGCCGGGCCGCGTCGCAGACCCGCGCCACGGGCTCCTCGGTGCCCTCGCCGGAGGCCAGGAACGCCGTCATGTCGGCCAGGCACCGCTCGTGGTCGGGGAAGACCACGTCCTCCTTGGAGGGGAAGTAGCGGAAGAACGACCGCCGCCCGACGCCGGCGAGCCCCACGATGTCCTCGACGGTGGTCTGCTCGTACCCGCGCTCCAGGAACAGCCGGAAGGCGGCCGCGACCAGCGCGTCCCGCATGGGCGGTTTCCCGGCCGCGGCCTGAGCCGTCTCGTCCTTCTCGGCGCGGCGGGCCGCGGCCCTGCTGGAGCTCATGGACGCGAACGTAGCACCCGGACCGGTACCGATGGCACTCAGTGCTGCCGGAAGAGGGTACTGAGTGTCGATCCACGACGACTGAACTCCTGGAGCGGCAGCCGCGTATCACTTCCCGGGGAAGGCCGGAGGTCCCTGTGGAAGGGGACAGAAGGAGTGCAGTATGCCGACACCGCCCGACCGGGGTACATCTCACGACGGTCCGCTTCTCGAACCGGTCCATGTGCTGCGCCTCCGCAACACCGACGCTCTCGCCGAGCTGATGCGGGAGTACCAGCGGGACAACGGCGTCTACGAGAAGGTGCCCCTGCCCGCGCCGACATCCGGCATCGAGCAGGCGACGGAGGAGCTGCCGCGCGTCACCGGCGGCCGCCCGGCTCCGCCCGTCGCCCGTGGC
Source organism: Streptomyces lincolnensis (assembly GCF_001685355.1). Taxonomy (GTDB): domain Bacteria; phylum Actinomycetota; class Actinomycetes; order Streptomycetales; family Streptomycetaceae; genus Streptomyces; species Streptomyces lincolnensis. Next base: position 9,348,823 of record NZ_CP016438.1, read on the forward strand.
AGGGTGCCGGGCCTGCGCCGTACCGCCGTCGCGGCGGCCGTGACCGCCGCGGCCGTCATCGGCTTCGGCTGCGCCCTCGTCCTGCCCGGCCGGAACGCCGACACCGCCGCACCGGCCCCGTCCGCGCCCCAGGAGACGTCGGCGCCCCCGGCCGCGTCGGCGCCCCCGGCCGCGTCCGCCGCGCCCACCCCGACCGTCTCCTCCGCCACCGACCCGGACGGCGCCGGCACGCTCCGACAGGGTGCCGCAGGGCCCGAGGTCAGTGACCTCCAGCAACGGCTGCTGCGCATCCCGGACGTCTACGACAACGGCCCCACCAGTGGCAGCTACGACGCCGTACTGACCGAGGCGGTGGCCCGCTTCCAGCTCTGGTACGGCATCCGCGGCGACGAGACCGGGGTCTACGGCGACGACACCCGGCAGGCCCTGGAGTCCCGGACGGGCGGGGTGAGCGGGGGATGACCCCGGACCCCGGGCCCCTTCCCCCGCGCACCGATGGCATCGGGGGCCGTGGCGTGATGAGCTGAGCCGCGGGACCCCTGACAGAAGCCACAGCACCAGGACCAAGAGGAGCGGAGCGATCATGGCGGGCATGGACGTGTTCCTCGGCCGGCTGAATCCCGACATGTGCGTGGTGACGGCCGCGGCCGACGGTGAACGGGCGGGCTGTCTGGTCGGCTTCGCCTCCCAGTGCTCCATCCAGCCACCCCGGTTCGTGGTGTGGCTGTCCAAGGTGAACCACACCTACCGGGTGGCCCGCTCCGCCCGGTTCCTCGCCGTGCACCTGCTCACCCCCGAACAGCACGACCTGGCCGAGCTGTTCGGCTCACGCACCGGCGACCGGACGGACAAGTTCGCCCACGTCCGCTGGCGCGAGGACCAGGACGGGGCGGTCGTCCTGGCGGACGCCGCGGCCTGGTTCGTCGGCGGGATCGTGCTGCGTGCCGACGGAGGCGACCACGTCGGCTTCGTCCTGGACCCGGTCGCCTCCGGCGAGGGGGAGCGGCCGGGCAAGGGCCCTCTGCTGCGGCTCGACGACGCGGTGTCCATCCCTCCCGGTCACCCGCTGGACTGAACCTCCGCCCCACGGCTCGAACACCGGGCAACGCGTCGGGAAAGTGACGGCGTCGATGAATCGCCGGACGTCACTATGGGCAGCCCTCGTCCGAGGGCTCGTCCGTCCCGAAACCGAAGGCCACGCCGATGAGCGGCTCCCGCATCCCGGGCCTGGTGCTGCCCGCCGTATTTTTGCTGGCCCTGGTCGTGGGCGTGGTCTGGTACTGGAGGCACCGCGGGGACGACTGAGCGCCGGGCGACCGGACGGGCGCCGCCCGTCACGCCGGGTCGGTCGGCACCCGGATGTCGAGGACGCACACGTCGTCCCGCCCGTCGCCCTCCAGCAGCGCGGCCAGCAGCGGTGCCAGGGAGCTCGGCCCGTCCGTGTGATGGATCAGAGCGGCCTCGGCGAGGCGTTCCAGGCCGCTGTCGATGCCCTCCGTGGGCCGCTCCACCAGCCCGTCCGTGTACAGGATCAGCCGGTCACCCGGCCGCAGGAGGCATTCCGCCTCCTCGAAGACCGGAGTGCCGGTCGCCCCGAGCAGCATCCCGCGTGGCCGGCCCAGGTAGCGCACCTCGCCGTCGCGCAACAGCAACGGCGGCGGATGGCCCGCCTGCGCCCACTCCAGGCGCCGCTCGTCGGGGTGGTAGCGCGCCAGCACCATGGTCGCGGTGCCGTGGGTGTCCCGGGAGTGCAGCAGCAGCGTGTTCAGCCGGGCCAGTGCCCCGGTCAGCGACGACCCGGTGATGACCATGCCCTTGGCGGTGAAGCGGAGCTGGGCCATCGTGGCGACCGCGTCGATCCCATGACCGGCGACGTCACCGACCACGAACAGGGCGTCCCCGTCGGGCAGTTCGATGGCGCTGAACCAGTCGCCGCCGACATGCAGCCCCGACTGCGCGGGCAGGTAGGCGACCTCGACCCGCAGCCCCGCCAGCCGCACCGGCCGGGTGGGCAGGGGCAGCAGCGCGTGCTGGAGCCGGGCGGCCAGGGTCCGCTCGGCGCGCAGGACGCCGTGCTGGGTGAGGATCGCCCGCTCGCTCTCGACGAGGGCGAGTTCCACGCTGCGCAGGGCGGTGACGTCCTGGACGAAGCCGTGTACCTCCACCGGCGTCCCGTCGACGTCCGGCACCGCTTCGGCGACGGCCCGCAGATGCCGCACGCCGCCTCCGGCCCAGATCCGGAACGGTACGTCGAACGGCCGCCCCGATCCGATGAGTTCGCGTACGGCACGGGCCAGCGTCGGCGCGTCCTCGGGCAGCGTGTGGCCCGGGAGGTCGGCGAGTGGGATCGGGCCCTGCGCCGGGTCACGGTCGAAGATGGCGAAGACCTGGGACGACCAGCCGATCTCGTGAGTGACCAGGTTCCAGGTCGCCCACCCCAGATTGCCCAGCCGCTGCACGTCGGCCAGCCGCTGTTCCTGCCGGTCGGAGGACTCGCGGCGGATCCAGGTGATGATCAGCCCGCTGCCCAGCCGGGCGGCCCGCACCGCGTACATGGCGAGCCCCGCGGTACCGGCCACGACCTCCTGGTGGGCGAACGGCTCGCTCTCGTACGGCTCCCCGGTGGTCAGGGCGTGCACGCAGCCGTGCCACAGCTCCTCGTCCGCCAGGCTCGGGAAGCACTCCAGGATCCGCCGGCCGACCAGTTCCTGCTCGGCGCGGCCGAGGACGTCGACCGCCTGCGCCGTCGTCGCGTCGATGCGGTAGTCCTCGACGTCTCCCGAGGGGGTGCGCAGCGGTGTCAGCAGCAGGGCGGCACCCGGCAGCGAGGCGAACACCGCCTGCGCGGCCCGCGCCGTACCGATGACCGGCTCCTGCCGGTCGCCGATGGTGCGCAGCAGCCCGCCGCACAGCCGGGCCACCGCCCGCAGCAGGTGCCGCACGGGAGGCGTGAACGGCCCGCCGCGGGTCCGCAGGACGCCGACGCAGACCTCGGCCGTGTCTCCGGACGGTACGGGGAGCCAGGCGCGGGAGCGCCAGCGCCCGGGCGGATCGCCGATGAGCAGATACCGTTCCCGGTCCGCGTCGATGTTCTCCAGCCAGTGCGGTTCCCGTGTGCGCAACGCGTCGAACGCGGCTATCCCGCTCAGTGGGGGTACCTGGCTCCACTGGGCGGCCAGGGCGTGGTCGACACCGGCGTGCCCGATCAGCTGGAGTCCGCCGGTGGGCTGGCGACGGAAGATCATGACCGCGTCGGCTTCCACGTCCGACGCGAGGTGCGCCAGCAGGCACCGGGCGAGCTCCTGCGGGGCGCCGACGTGGACCAGGGCCTGGCCGAGGCGGCTCAGCGCGGCGAACTCGTCGTCCGGGCCCGCGGTGTCGTCCCCGTCGGCCGTCTCCCCGGTGCGGACGGACGTGGGCATGGATCCGTCGTCGGACACGGCGGCGGGCGGGGGCCCGGGCGGTTCGGGGCGCAGCGGGGGCTGGAGACCCCCGAGCGTGATCCAGCACTCCTCCAGCAGCGTGCGCTGCGCGGTCTTGGCGCGCTGCAACAGCTCTTCGCCGGCGGCGTCCGGTGAGCACCCCGTCTGCGCCATCAGCGCGCCCTTGGCCCGCTCCACGACGGCGGATGTGGCCGTCTGGTCCCGCAGCCGGTCCAGCTCGGCACGCTGGCGGGCAACGATCTTGGCCAGCGCGGCCATGTCGGGCGCGGCGCCGGGATCAGCGGGGCTGGCGGGCTCGCTCGTCACGCGTCGAGCATCGCACATCGGGCGCAGTCGGATCGTGGTCTTGTCCCACGGAACGCACGCATCGGTGAATTCCGCCGTCGGCGCGTGCCCTGCCTCGCCGGGCCGATCCGCCGTCAGTGGTCGGGCGGCCGGTACAGCCACTGCCGCAGCACCCTGCTCAGCAGCGGCATGACCACGAAGGTCAGCGCCGGGAGCAGCACCAGGGGGAACATCGCGGCGCGCAGCGGCAGCGGCCAGGCGGCCGTCGCGGGTGTCACCAGCCACTGGATCAGCAGCACGAACGGGTAGGCGCCGAGGAAGGTGGTCAGCACCATCTTCCACCGGGGCGGGGCCTGCACGGTCGTGCCCGGCAGCGCGAACCAGGTCTCCATCCCGGTGGTCGACTGGCGCTCGCTGCCGATCTCCGTCGCCACGCCCTCGATCCGCTTGTGCCAGTCGGCCCGTTCCGGCGACTCCAGCCAGGCGGTGAGCCGCTGCGGATCGGACCAGCGCAGCACGGAGTGATAGCGGTGCCCGTCCTCCGGGTGCAGCCACGAGACGCCCTCGTTGCCGGGGAACTGTCTGGCGCAGCGGGTGATCCCGCGCGTCCACTTCTCGAACTCGCGCTCGTGGCCCGGACGCACCCGCCAGGTCAGCACCGTGGTGATCGGCTCGCCGTGCCGTACTTCGGTGGTGCTCATGGTCACCACGTGTGCCACGCGGGGTCCGAGTTATGCCCTGCGGGCACGGATGCGACGGCTCCGGGGCGGGCGGTCAGCGGCTGTGGGTGTGGTCCACCAGTGCCTGGGTGACGGCGCGGACACTGCGTGCGATGTGCTGCAACTGGCCGACCTCCGCCGCGTACAGCTTGATCGTGTGCTCGATGACCGACTCCGGGAGTCCCAGTGCGGGCAGGTCGGCCCGTGCGGTCTGGAGGGCGGTGCGGGCGACGCGGATCTCGTGCTGGACCTGGATCTGCGCGTGACGGGCGAGCAGCACGGGGTGCCGGATCAGGGCCGGATAGCTGGCGTAACGCGCCGGGACCAGTTCGCGCAGCCACTTGGCGGCCGAGCGTTCCCAGTCGTAGCTGCCGGGGTTCTTGACCTGGCACGGCCAGTCCGGGCTGATGCGCGTTGTCGTCAGGGTCATGGTCATCGCTTCCGGGGGTGCGGCGTCGTGAGGGTGATCCGACGGGGTGGGGCGGCCCCGGTCTAGGGGATGACCGGGGCCGCCACGGGCGCTCGCGCAAGGCGGCGCCCGACCGAACATCCGTGGCGCCGACGCGGGTAGGAGACGGCGGCTACGAGTGTTCGTGCGAGCGGAACGTCCCGGTGCGGCCCGGGGTGCGATCCGTGAGCAGTATTTATATATGCCGTCCGCTTTGCAAGGAGCATGAAAACATTCATGCGCGCTTTGTTGCGGATGGTCGCGGATGGTCCCCTTGTCAGGCCGCTTGTCAGTCCCGCAGGAAGAACTGGTGCTGGTCGGAGATCTGCTCGTACCCTTCCAGCCGCGCCTGCGTACGCTCCGGGTCGGCGTCGGTCATCGCCTGGAGCAGCGCCGCGGCCATCACACCGGGCGCCGCGTAGGAATCGAAGACCAGGCGGGAGCCGGTGCTGGTGGCGAACACGACGTCCGCCTCGTCGGCGATCGGCCCGAGCGCCAGGTCGGTGATGAGGGCGACCTTCAGTCCCGCGCCGCGGGCGACCCGTACCGCGGTGAGGGTCTCCTGGGCGTGCCGGGGCATCGAGAACGCCAGCACCCACGTGCCGCCCGCCTCGCGCGACTGGAGCAGCGCGTCGTAGGCCACGCTGCCGCCCCGCGTCACCAGCCGGACGTCCGGGTGGACGCGGCGCGCCGCGTAGGCGAAGTACTCGGCCAGTGACGCGGAGATGCGCAGGCCGAGGACGGTCAGCGGGGTCGACCGGGACAGCCGGCGGCCGATGTCGATGAGCTGGTCGGGGTCGGCGAAGTCGCGGCGGAGGTTCTCCAGGTTGTCGATCTCGGCGTCGACCGCCGCCTGGAGTTCGTTGCTGCCGTTGTCGTCCGCCGCCCCGGGACCGCCGGCCAGGGTGCCGAGCGCGATCGACTGGAGCTTCTCCCGCAGCGAGGGGTAGCCGCTGAAGCCCACCGCGGCGGCGAAACGCGTCACGGAGGGCTGGCTCACGCCGACCCGCTCGGCGAGGTCGGTGATCGAGAGGAAGGCCGCCTCGGTGATGTGCTCGATCAGGTACTGGGCGATGCGGCGCTGTCCGGGGGACAGCCGGGGCCGGTCGAAGAGCGCCCTGAGCTGGGACGTCGGGGAGACCTCGGTCTCCGGTGCGGTCTTCCCCGAGGTGATCGATGATGCCTGTGCGCGTGCCTGCTGCGGCGATGGCACCGGTGCGCCTCCTTTGTCTCCCACAGAAGTTCAACATAGCCCACACACCGTGGTGACCAGCGCTGGAGCGTGATCGTCCGGATCCGGCGGGAAAGACGGATACCCACGCCCTCGACGGGAACCCGCTCCGCGCGAACCGTTCGATGAGGGACTTCCACTCACCGACGTCCGACGACTTCGAGGAGGAGTGAATGAGCTCCATCAGCGCGCTGGAACAGGCCCTGGAGAACCGCTGGGAGGCGCTGTGGGCCCGGCTCTTCGACAAGGAACCCGTCGAACTCGTCGACGAACTGCGCCGCGAGTGCGACCGGCACACGGTCGTGTGCAGCGAGACCCGGACCGTGGTCCCCAACGCCTACGACGTCGAACTCGCCGACTTCGTCTACGACGAACTCACCCGCCGCGGCAGCCGGGTGGGCCAGGAGCTCACCGACAGCCTCGCCCGGCACGCCGAACGCCACGGCTACGAGTGGGCGGGCCCGCTCACCGTGCACCTCAGCAGGGCGCCGCACCTGCCCAACGGCCGCTACCGCGTGGCCAGTCGGGTGATGACCCATGTGAGCGCCGACGGATTTCAGCACTCGGCGCCCTGACGGCGTACGCGTACGGCGCACGGGCGGCACGTCACCGCCGGTAGATCGTGATCGAGTGTCCGACCTCGTCGATCGGACGACTGCTGTCGATCAGCTCGGCCAGCCGTCCCCTCGCCTTGGCGACGGCGGAGTCCGACACCACCAGCACCCCGCGCACCTTTTGCACGGGCACCGCGCGCGGGTCGGTGGCCTCGATGCCGTAGGAGGACGGCACCCCGCTGCCCTTGTACACGAGCCACAGCCGCTCGCCCCGGTACCGCTCGCGCAGCCGGTCGGCGAGCCGGCCCAGGTCCTGGCCCCAGTCGACATTGGAGTCGTGCAGCCGCTGACTCGTCCGGGCCGGCCCGCCGAACGCCTCGTTGGAGTACGGCAGGTAGTAGGGGTACGTCCGCAGCGAGCTGACCGCGACGAACAGCATCAGCCCCGCCGTCGCGACCGGCGCCCACCGCCACCGCAGGGTCGCCACAGCGCCCGCGGCCACCGCCAGGAACATCGGCAGGAACAGGACGTAGCGGGTGCCGAAGTCCCGTGACGCCTCCATGGCCGTGGCCAGCAGGACGGCGGCGGGCGCCAGCAGGTACGGCGCCGCGGGCCGCCATCGCCGTACCGTCACGACGGCCACGGCACCGGCGGCCCACAGCGCGAGCATGCCGAGCGGGGTCTTCACCAGCAGCGCGACGGGCAGGTAGTACCAGAGGGAGCCCTCGTAGACCCGTCCGAACAGAAAGCCCTGCCAGGGCCGGTTCTCCAGGCCGAACTGGATTCGCATCCCGTCCCGGTAGGCCTCCGGGAACGGCATCAGGTGGACGAGCAGTCCGCGCAGTCCGTGGACGGTGGGCACATGCTGCTGGGGCGTCCAGCGCAGCCGCGGATCGACGATCAGGTACGACACCCAGACGGCGGCGACCGCGGTCACCGCCACCATGCCCGCGCCCGCCGCCGCCCGCAGCAGAGCGGTCCGGCGCCGGCTCGGCGGGCCCGCGCTCCACACCGAGACACCGGCCAGGACCACCAGCACCGGAACGGCGGCCAGCGCGTTCATCTTCGTGGCCAGGGCGGCACCGAGGGCGGCTCCGGCGAGCGGCAGGTACAGCCGCGGCCGGCGGCGGGCCCGCCACAGCAGCCACACCGACGTCAGCAGGAACCCGGCCATCGGCACGTCGAGCGTGGCCAGCGAGCCGTGCGCGACGACGTCGGGGGAGAAGGCGTACAGCGCCAGCGCCACCAACCCGCCCACGGGGCCGGCCAGTTCACGGGCGAAGGCGAAGACGACGAGGCCGAACAGGAGGGTCAGCGCGATCACCGGGAGGCGGGCCCACAGCATCAGGTGCCACGGGTCGTTGCCGGACTCGTACAGCAGATGGCGGCCCACCCGCCCCTGGTCGCCGGTGAAGGACGTGTCGACGTGCGGACCGGCGAGCGCCACACCGGTGGCGATGACGAGCTTGCCGAGCGGCGGGTGTTCGGGGTTGTGGCGGACGCGGTGCTCGTGGAGGTACTCGGCGGCCGTGCCCACGTAGACCGGCTCGTCGATGGTCGGCGTCTGCTGCACGGCCGTCGACACCATCGCGGCGGCCATCTGGGCGAGCAGCACGACCACGAGGAGGGGCACGAGCCACCGCCCGCCGGGCCGCCGCGCGGGCGACGGGCCCGGGTGGGTCTCCGGGGCCGGAGCCTCGTGCAGGTCGCGTGCCATCATCCGCCCTGCGGCGACACCGGGCGGGTGGTGGCGGGAGCGGGGGAGCGGCGTCTCATGCGCCTACTCTGCACCAGCTCCCGCCACGGGGGGTGTTACCGCTTCAGGAGTCGTACGGACAGACCACCCGCCGTGTAGACGGGTACGGCCCGCAGTGTGTCGGAGTTCAGCTCGACGCGGTCGAACTGGCCGCGCAGCACCTTGGTGCCGAGCACCCGCACCGTGCTGCCCGCCTTCGGCGGCCGCTTGGCGTCCAGGCTCAGAGAGAGCGCGCTGCCCCGGCCGAGCACCGTCCGGCGGGTCACCTCAAGGACCGGCTCCTGGCCCGAGCGCAGCGTCACGTGGAGCGTGCCGGAGTCCTGGGCGTAGGTGCCGTGGACCTTCAGGGACTTGCCGAGCTCCAGGGTGCCGCCGGTGATCCGCACATCGCCGTGGCCGAGGGCGTGGGCCGAGGCGGCGCGCAGGACACCGTCCTCGAGGACGGTGCCGCCGGTGTAGCGGTTGTGGCCCGTCAGGGTCAGCGTGCCGGTGCCCCGCTTGGTCAGACCGCCGTCGCCCTCGATGTCGTTGCGCCAGCTGTCGGCCGCCCGGAAGCCGCCGGCCGCCGCGTCGAGCGTGACGGTCACGTCGGACTCGAAGGCGCCGTACCCGTCCGCCGCCGCGAACAGGTTCAGCCGTCCCCACTGCTCGAAGCCGTCCAGCAGGACATACCCCGAGGGCAGCGCGGTCGTCCGCAGCACCGCGCGCCGCTGCGCCGCGTCCAGGTACGGCAGCCGGGTCTCCAGCAGCACCTCGGCGCCCTTCGGCACGGTCAGCGGTTCGTCGCGGCCCCGGCGGGTGAGCACGTACGTCAGCTTGGGCTTGACGGCGCACTCGTTGGCGTCCCGGTCGGCATAGGCGTCGGAGCCGTCCGAGTGGGCGTAGGAGTACAGCGTGTCCGCCGTCGTGCCGGTCTTCTCGGTGAAGTACTTCAGCGCCTGGGCGCGCGCCGCGGCCTTGAGGCCGGCGTTGGCCGGGTCGGCCAGCGCGGCGGCGGCCAGGGCGGTGGCCATGGTCCGGCCGCCGAGGACGTCGACCGTGGAGTGCATGCCCGACATGATCCGGGTGTGGCTCAGCTCGAAGGCGCGGGTCACCAGCTCCTGGAAGCGCTCCGGGACCGCGTAGGCGAAGGCCAGGGCCGCCAGGTGGAAGGCGTTGGTGTGACCGCTGGGGAAGCCGCCGTCCTCGGCCGCGTTCGTGCTGCGCTGCCGCAGCAGCTGGGTCACGACGACCACCTCGGAGTCGTACACCGGGTAGCCGAGCGCGTCGGTCCTGCCGGTGTCGACGACCTGGCTGTCCTCGTTCATGCGCCACGGCCGCGGGTACTGGACGGCGAACTTGGCCGGGTTGCCGGAGGCGAACGGGCCGCGCACGGTGTCGACCAGCTTGGCCACCTGGCCCAGCTCGGAGTCGTAGGAGCCGGCGCCGAGCGCGGATCCGGCGGGGGCACCGGCCGGCACGGCGTCGTTGATCGTGGTGGGGGGCGTGGTGGCGGGGGCCTCGGTGATCGAGGTGACCGCCTTGGCGCCCGACCGGTACAGGCCGGCCAGGGGGCCCAGGCCGCCGATCATCGCGTAGCTCTGGTGCTGACGGTCGTAGACGAAGGCCTCCCTGGCCTGCGCCTCCGTTCGGGCGCCGGTGAGCCGGGCGCAGTAGCGCATGTTGGCGCGCAGCACCTCGGGCATCAGCGGGGTGCCGGTGTTCCAGGCGTCGCCGGTCTTCCACACTTTGGCGAAGCCGTCGAGGATCCGGAGCACGGCGTTGGTCTCGGCCGTCTGGTTCGCCACGACGTTGGTCTTGTAGTCGTCGACGAACGCGGCGGCGGCCGTGGCGGCCTTCGCGTCCGCGGCGGCCAGCCAGCCGACGAGGGTCGGGGCGGCCAGGACGCCGGCCGAGGCACCCAGGGACGTCTTGAGGAACCCCCTGCGTCGCATGGCGTGTTCGGTGAGCGCGGGAGAGTGCTGCCCGGCGGAAGACGGCATGGATGGGCCTCTCGTGAGTTGTGCGGCCGTACGGCCGGGAGCTGGTGCGGATGCGACTCATGATGCGCCGGACCACGGATGCGTCGAACGCGCTTTCTGAAGTCGTACGAGCGAAGATCTACGGCCGAGTCATGTCGAAGTGGCGCGGACTCGGCGACCGGGAGATGTCATACAAGTGAACGGGCCATCGCCACGGCTCCGTCGACCGGCGGCGCGCGCAGGGGCGTCGGCCGGGCCGCAGGGACGCCCTCGGCCAGCGCCGCCACGAAGGCGTCGTACAGGGACGGCTGGGCGAGGATGGTGCTGCCCGCGACCACGACGTCGTCGACCACCACTCCGCGGGCGGCGAGCCGTTCGACGAGTGCGGCCAGGGCGCGGCCCGCCTCGGCGATCACGGTGCGAGCGCGGGCGGATCCGGCCTCGGCGGCGGCGAAGACGGCGGGGGCGTGCCGGCCCCAGTCGGCGGAGGCGGAGGTGACGTGTTCCAGCGCGGCGCCGAGCGCGGGCACCTCGCGGACGTCGAACCCGGCCAGCAGGCCGAGCGCCAGCGCGTCGGGCTCCTCACCGCGGTCGTGCGCCGCCCATACGGCACGGACGGCCTCGCGGACGAGACCGGCCGCGCCGCCCTCGTCGCCGAGGAGCGCGCCCCAGCCGCCGACCTGGACCGCGGTGCCGTCGGCGAGGCGGCCCACCGCGACCGAGCCGGTGCCGGCGACCAGACCGGCCCCCTTGTCCAGGCCCGCGGCCGGGACCAGCAGTTCGGCGTCGCCGACGACCAGCGCGGGCGCGTCGAAGTGCAGTTGGAGAGCGGTGCGGATCTGTGCGCACTGTCGCGGGGTCTCGCAGGCGTGTCCGCCGACGGCGAGGGCCGAGGGGCGCGCGCCCGCGGGCAGCGCGTCGGCGGCCAGCGTGGCCAGCCATCCGGCGGCGGCCACCGGGTCGTGGGGCCGCCAGCCGCTGCTGGCCCGGACGTGATCGGCCACCAGGGTGTCGCCCGCGAATGCGCGGAGCTGTGCCTTGGTGCCGCCCACGTCGATGCCGACCACGAGTGGGCCGGCCACAGGGGTGTCCTGCACGGAACCTCTTTCGTCGGTGCGCTGAGTGCTGCGACGGTGGGCGAACCGTGCCTGGAGGCAAGGGAGTTGAGGTACTAGGGAAGCCCCGGGACGGGCTTCTGTCGGACACGGCAGGCGAGTACCGTGACGTTCGTTAGGAAGTTAACTAACGAAGTACAGTGCGTGTCAATAGGCGTCCCGAACTCGACCTCCCCGGCCTCTCGTCCGGGTCGGGACCGTAGGACGCCAGGGCAACCCATCGCCGCCTCCCGCCGAGCCGATCGGCCGGGGAGAGCGGCCTGTGACCTGGGGGAAGTGTGGAGCACGACGTGGCAAGAGCCCCCCGTCTGACCGAGAGCGCGAGCGCTGTGTTCGCCGTGCTGGCCCAGGCGGGCACCGCGACCCGGCCGCAGCTCGCGAGCCTGGCGCGGCTGTCCAAGCCGACGGTCTCCTCCGCCGTCGCCGAGCTGGAGGGCGTCCACCTCGCCGCCCACTCCGGCACCTCCTCCGGCGGTACGGGCCGCAGCGCCGCCGTATACCGCCTCGGCCCGGCCGCGGGCGCCGTGCTGGCCGTCGACCTCGGCCCCGCGCTGACCCGGGTGCGGGGCTGCGCGCTCGACGGCAGCCTGCTCGCCGAGGCCGCCGGCCCCCGGGAGGACGCCGCCGACGTCGTACGGGAGGCCCTCGGCGCGCTGCCCGCGGACGCTCCGCTGCGTACGATCGTCGTGGCCGTCGGTGATGTCGCCGCACCGCAGCGTGTGCGCCCCGCCACGGCCAAGGCCGGACCCGTCTTCGACACGGTGACCGTCGCGCTGCCGTCCGGAGTCCCCGTCCACCTGGAGAACAACGTCAACTGCGCCGCGCTCGCGGAGCTGCACGAGGGCTCCGCCCGCGGCCGCGACACCTTCGGCTACCTGCGCATCGGCGTGGGCATCGGCCTCGGCATCGTGGTCGGCGGCCGGGTGCTGCGCGGAGCCAACGGAGCCGCCGGTGAGCTGGCCCGGCTGCCCTACCCCTGGGACGACGACCGCGAACCGCGCCACGAGGCCCTGGAGGAGTACATCGGGGCCCGCTCCCTGCTGAGACGGGCCGCCGAGAGCTGGCCGGAGGCCGACGGGCCCTGCCCCGAGAGCACCGAACGGCTCTTCGCCCTCGCCGGCGAGGGCCGGGCCGCGGCCCGCGCCGTCGTCGGCCGGCACGGCACGGACGTGGGCCGCCTGGCCGCCGCCGTGACCGCCGTACTGGACCCGGGGCTGATCGTGCTGGGCGGCAGTACCGGCGCGGATGCGCAGGTCCTGGCCGGGGTGCGGGCCGAACTGGACCGGCTGAGCTGGCCCACCGAAGTGATCACCGGCACCCTCGGCGAGCTCGGCACCGTCGTGGGCGCCGCCCGCCTCGCGGTCGCCCGGGGAGTCCAAACCGTGACCGAAGCGGCGCGAGCGAAGGATTGACGGCCTCGGACTCGGTCTGCCAATGTCCGGACAAGCGCTTTCTAAGTCGGCCGGGACGTCGACTTGGAGCGAGCGTCCCGCCCGTACTCGACGTACGGCAACCGCACGAGGGCGTGCCCGTGCGGTGACGGCCACAGTGGCCGGGGACCCTCGCCCGTCAGGATGACGCGGCCGGGCGAGGCCGCGCCCTCGGAAAGCGGACTTTCCTGCACAATGCACCCGTGCCGCTCGGTCGGCGCCGTGCTCCGTCTCGTACGACGAAAAGGGATCGAAGATGACCACTGTGGGTGTGCGGCGCTCTAGCCGTCTCGGCCGCGGCGGCATGCGCCGCCTGGTTCCCCTGGCTGCCGTGGCGACGGCAGGTGCCCTGCTGCTCTCCGCCTGCGGCGGTTCGGACTCCGGCTCGGGCGGCAACGCCAAGTCGCTGACGTTCTGGATCTCCACGGTTCCGGGACAGGACGCGGGCTGGAAGAAGATGGTGGCGCAGTACAAGAAGGAAGCCGGCGTCGACGTCAAGCTCGTCAACATCCCCTACGACGGCTACACGACGAAGCTGCGCAACGCCGCGCAGGCGAACTCCCTGCCCGACGTGGCGACCGTGCCGTCGCTGGACCCGATCTGGTCGAACAAGCTGATCGATCTCAGCTCCATCGCCAACAACAAGAGCAACAAGATCAACCCCAACTTCCTCGCCAAGGACTCGTCCGGGAAGGTGCTGTCCATCCCCTCGGACGTCACCGCGTCCGGCATGTTCATCAACAAGTCGCTCTTCGAGAAGGCCGGCGTCGACTTCCCGACCTCGCCGTCGAAGACCTGGACCTGGACCGACTTCATCGCCGCGGCGAACAAGGTCCGCGAGAAGACCGGCGCCAAGTACTCCCTGACCTTCGACCAGTCGCCGTCCCGGCTGCGCGCCATGGTGTACGAGATGGGCGGCAAGTACGTCCACGCGGACTCCTCCGGCAAGTTCTCGGTGGACGCGGCGACCAAGAAGGCCGTGAACACCTTCGTCGGATGGAACGACGACAAGACCATGCCGAAGTCGGTGTGGACCAGCGGCGCCGACCCGTCGGCCATGTTCCAGAGCGGTGACGTGGTCGCCTACTGGTCCGGCGTGTGGCAGGTGCCCGCCTTCGCGGAGAGCATCAAGAAGTTCGAGTGGGCGAGCGTCCCGACCCCCGCCCAGCCGGTGCAGGCCAGTGACGTCAACAGCGGCGGCATGTCGGTGGGCTTCAACAACAACGGCGCCGCGGCCACCGCCGCGACGAAGTTCCTGTCCTGGCTGTACGAGCCGGCCCACTACCAGGTGCTGTGCGAGACGTCCGGGTTCCTTCCGGTCGAGAGCGGCCTGACCCCGAAGTACCCCTTCAAGTCCGAGGCGGCGCAGGCGGCGTTCAAGCTGTACAACGAGTCGATCCCGCTGTACGACCCGATCTCCGGCTACTTCAACGGCGCGCAGACGAACTGGGTGCTGAAGGGCAAGAGCCTCACCGAGGACCCGACCAAGACGGAGCTCGGCAAGGCGATCAACGGCCAGCAGTCGGCCGACAAGGCCCTGGAGAACATCGTGGCCGGCTACAACCAGCAGGTCGGCGGCTGAGCCGAGACCCGGCAGGCCCGGGCGGCGGGGACCAGACACCGCCGCCCGGCCTCGGGCCCTCACGTGATGCCGGGCTCATGGCCTGAGCCCACCGGAACCCATTCCACCAGCACGGAGTCAGGAAGATGACAAAACGAGCCTCGGACGTGTCCGTGAGCCCGCCCAGGAGACGCAGTAAGTACACTCTCGCGCCGCTCGTCCTCATCGCGGCCAACGTCGTGCTCTTCGCGCTGTTCTTCCTCTGGCCGGCGGTGATCGGGCTCGTCTACTCGTTCACGAACTACACGGGTGTGGGGGCGTTCCAGTTCATCGGGCTGGACAACTACCAGAAGCTGTTCGGGGATTCCATCTTCTTCGACGCGCTGACCCGGACGCTGCTGTACACCGTGCTGTTCGTGCCGCTGAACTTCGTGCTCTCGCTGCTCATCGCCAACGTGCTGGTGAGCAAGCACGCCAAGGGCGTGTCGGTCGCCCGCATCTTCTTCTTCATCCCGTGGCTGCTGTCGCCCATCGTCGTGGGTGTCCTGTGGCGGTGGCTGTTCGGTGAGAACTTCGGACTGGTCAACTACTTCATCGAGAAGTTCGGCGGAAGCGCCGTGCCGTGGCAGTCGAACGCGGACCTGTCACTGATCGTGGTCGTGGTGGCGGCGTCCTGGGCCTGGACGGGCTTCTCGATGCTGCTGTTCATCGCGGCGATCAAGAACGTACCGACGTCGTACTACGAGGCGGCCGCGCTCGACGGCGCCGGTCCGTGGCGCCAGTTCATCAGCATCACACTGCCGAGCATCGCGCCCACGTCCTTCATCGTCATCCTGCTCAACACGATCCACGGGATGAAGGAGTACCCGCTGTTCGCCTCCCTCAACAACGGGGGACCCGGAACGTCGAACAACCTGCTGGTCCAGTACATCTACCAGACCGGGTTCAAGTCGGGCCAGATCGGCTACGCGAGCGCCGCGTCGTTCGTGCTCATGCTCATCCTGATGGGCGTCGCGATCATCCAGCTGATGGTCAACCGGCGGGTGGAGAACCGATGACAACCACAGACATGCCCCGCAAGGTCGACACCGGGCCCCGACGGGCCGTCCGCAAGAAGCGGCCCAGCAGCGCGGCCACGGGCGGGCTCCGGCGCGCTATCCCCGCGACGACACTCCTGTGGGTCCTGGCGGCCCTGTACGGTGTGCCGGTGCTGTGGTTCGTCCTCAGCTCCTTCAAGCCGGCCGGAGACCTGTTCTCCCTCCCGCTGACGCTGTTCCCGACGAACCCCACCGTGTCGGGTTACGAGGCGGCGTGGGACAGCGCCAACTTCTCCCAGTACTTCATCAACACCGCCATCGTGTGTGTGATCGCGACGATCCTCACGGTGGGAGTCAGCTGCTGCACCGGCTACGCGCTGGCCAAGTACGACAACAAGTGGCTCAAGGCCTTCTTCGTCGGCATCCTGGCCACCACGATGCTGCCGGGCGAGGTCATGCTCGCCCCGCTCTTCCTGGTGGTCCGCGACCTCGGTTTCTACAACTCGCTCGCCGGCATCATCCTCCCGGCCGTGCTCACCGCGACCGGATGCTTCATGTTCCGCCAGTTCTTCCTGACGGTCCCCGACGAGCTCATCGAGGCCGCCCGCATCGACGGCGCGCGTGAGCTGTCGATCTTCCTGAGGATCATGGTGCCGATCTCCCGGCCCATCATGCTGACGCTCGCCATCCTGTCGTTCCAGTGGCGGTGGAACGACTACATCTGGCCGCTGCTGATGCTCAACGACCCCGAGAAGTTCACCGTGCAGATCGGCATCCAGAGCATCGTCGGCGCACAGAACATCAACTGGTCGGTCCTGCTCGGCGCGTCGGTCATCTCCATGGTCCCGCTGATCGTCATCTTCCTGGTCTTCCAGCGCTACGTGATGAACGCCGACATCAACGCCGGTCTTAAGGACTGACCTTGCCCACCCCGCTCGACCACGAGTTCGTCCGGTCGGCGGCCCGTGCCGCCGACCGGACGGCCGCCCCACTGGCGGCCCGTCCCGACGAGCAACCCGCCGGTGTGCCGCACCGTGGTCTGGCGCGGCGGGTGAAGAACCTGCTCGCGGCCTACCGGTCCCCGGACTCGGCACTGCACGGCAGCGGGCAGGCCGTCGCCGCCGTGACGACCCACCTGCGTGCGCTGCGGGCCGCGCAGACCACCACCGGCCTCTTCGCCGGCGGCGACAACGTGCAGTCACCGCCGGACTCCGCGTTCACCGTCAACGACGTGTGCGACGCGCACGTCCTGGCCGCCGGCGCGGGGCCGGAACTGCGCGAGGTCACGGCCGCGCTCGCCGAGATCGCCGGCGCCGCCTCGGGCAGTCTCCTGACCGGTGGGGTGCACACCCCGAACCACCGCTGGGAGCTGTCCGCGGCGCTGGCCCGGCTGCACCGGTCGTTCCCCGACGACCGCCTGCTCGACCGCGCCGAGCAGTGGCTCGCCGAGGGCGTCGACATCGACGCGGAGGGCCTGTACTCGGAACGCAGCGCCGTCTACGCGGCCCTCGTGACCAACCCGTCGCTGCTGTTGCTGGCCGAGGTGCTCGGGCGTACCGACCTGCTGGACGCCGTCGAACGCAACCTCGCCACGACCCTGGACCTGATCAGGCCGGACGGCACGGTGGAGACCGTCCACTCGCGCCGCCAGGACCAGAAGCTTTCGTTCCCGCTGTGGCCCTACCTGCCGCATTACCGGCTGCTCGCGATCCGCACAGGCCGGGGCGACTTCGCCCGCGCGGCCCGTCTGGCGGCCGCCGACGGCATCGACGACCCGGACCTGCTCGCCCAGACCTTCCTCACCCCGGATCTGTGCCGCGCACTGCCCGATCCCGTCGCGGAGACACTTCCGCGCGACCGGTACCTCGCCACCGCGCGCCTCGCCGCACACGCCTCGGCCACCGCGCACACGGTGGTGTACGGCGGCTCCGACGTGCCCGAGCGCCGGCGCATCCGCTCGGGCCTCGCCTGCAACCCCACCTTCCTGCGCATGTTCGCCGGTGCCGCCGTCCTCGACGCGGTCCGCCTCTCGCGGGCGTTCTTCGACCTGGGCCCGTTCCGCGCCGCCGACATGGAACAGCTCGCCGACAACCGGTACCGGCTCACCCAAACCCTCACCACCGCCTACTACCAGCCGCTCCCGAAGGACCTGAGGCGCGACGACGGCGCCTACCGCCTGCTGGACGAGGGCCGCTTCTCCGCGGCGATGGCCTTCCCCGACCGCCCTCAGGACGAGGTCTCCCACACGACCCGGGTCGAGGTCGACCTGCGGGAGGACGGGGCCGACCTGCGGATCGACATCAGCGGCCCACCGGTGCCCTGGGCCCTCGAACTGACCTTCCGGCCGGGCGGCGAGCCGCAGGGCGCCGTACCGCTCGGCGACGGACGCTGGTGCCTGACGACCGGGCCGATGACCTACCGGGCCGGCGACGACGAGATCCGGGTCGAGGCCGCCGTCGAGACGGGCGAGCCGCTCGCCGGACCGGACAGCGGTGACGTACTGCGCTACGACCCGGGCCAGGACCACACCGTGGTGGGCGGCACCGACGCGACGACCGGGAACCGCGTCTACCTCGGCGGACACAGCCCGCAGACACTGACCGTGGCGGTGCGCGCCCGCCGGCCCGCACCCACCGTGTGACCCCGACGAACCACTCCATGGCCACCCCAGGCATGAAGGATTGATCCCCGTGCACCTCACGCACCCGCCCGTGCACCTCCTCCACCAGCGCGGACCGCTGCACGACCTCCCGGACACCCCGCAGGCGTACGACGCCGTCCTCGCCGACGTCGTCGAGCAGGCCCTCGCGCGCATCACGCCCGCGGGCAACCTCGAACACCCCGACTGCGTCGACGACATCGGCGACACCTCACTCGGCATCACCTCGCTCCTCGCGCTCGCCTGGCAGCGCACCAAGGACCCGCGGCTGCCGGAGGCGGTGCACCACAGCCTCGACTTCCATCTGCGCGAGCGGGTCTACGTCGAGGACAACCCCGGCTACCCGAATCTGAGGATCCGCAACTCGGGCTTCCCGTACGCCCGTTACACCCTGGCGGCGGGCGCACACCCCATCGGTGACTGGCCGAGCACGGTATGGGCGCTGCTCCAGGCGGTGAACGTCCTCGACGCGCCGGACGACCTGATCGGCATCGACCGACGGGCCCGGCTGCTCCAGGTGGCCCGCGGCTACTGGCGCTGGCTGACCGAGGCGACCTTCTTCAACCCGCAGGAGGCGGGCAACCAGGCCATCGGCTGTGTGGTCGGCGGCCTGATGCTGGCCCGCCGGCTGCCCCCGCAGGAGGGGGAGTCGGTCCGCGCCCGCGCGCTGGAGCTGTACACCGACGAGATCCGCGCCCACCGGGTCCGCGACCGCGGCGCCCTGCTGCCCCCCGAGCACGGCGGCGCCTACGACAACAACTACGGCCCGATCTCGCTGTCCTTCCTCGCCCAGGCCCACCGGATCAGCGGCGAGGAGGTCTTCGCCGAGGACGGCGACGCGCTGGCCCGCTACATCGACGCCCGCCTCACGAACGGCGGCTTCGACAACGGCGGCCCCCGCTACAGCGAGCAGCACTCCGCCTTCGAGTCGGTCCTCGGCCTGCGCTACTTCGGCGCCCGGATCGGCGCCGACCTCGGCCGCTACCGGGGCGACAGCCGTTGGGCCCGGCACGCGGCCAAGGCGGACGGCGGAGTCGACGGCCACTTCGCGTGGATGCTGGTCTGGCAGATCCAGGACACCACGCCCTGGCACCGGGAGCCGTCCCCCGACGCGGTACGTCACCAACTGCGCGCGGGCACCGTCTCGGTGGCCTTCGACAGCCACCTGACCCCGGCGGTCGTGGAGGCCGGCGGAACGTACTACCTGCCCGCCGCCGTCAACCGCCAGCACGGCCACGGCCCCGTCACCGACGGCTTCCTGCTGTGCCGCCCGATGGGCGAGGTCCGCGTCCGCGACGTCCGCGCCGACGGCCTCACGGCCAAGCTGGTCACCAAGCCGGTGGTCGGCCGCGACCACGTCCTGCGGCACGTGCGCTCCCTCTACGTCTCCGACGGCACCACCCTGTGGACCACCGTCGCCGTCGAACGCCTCCCCGGCACGCCCTACCTGCTGGCCGGCCTGCCGTACGCCGAGGACGACGGCGACCGGGTCCGGCGCACGGCGACGGGAGCCGTCTCCTCGGCGGGCCCCCTGCGCCTGACCCACCCCGCGGCGACGGGCCCCGACCATTTCGACGCCCGCGCCGACCTCACCCAGGAACAGGCCGCCTTCGCCCTCGCCGAGGACCCCCGCGGCTACGGCAACCCGGACACCGGCTGGCGCCACCTCATCAGCTCCACGGCGCTGGAGGCGGACCCGATCCCGGACGCTCCCGAGGACCTGCACGTGTTCGCGGTGCGCTACGGCACGACGGAGCCGCTGGAGGTGTCGGCGGAGTGGACCGAGGTGGGACTGACGGTCCGGACGGCGGGATTCACGGCGGTCATCGGCGCGGAAGACGCCCACGGGGAACCGGAGTTGACGCTGCGCGCGCAGCGGGGGCCTGAGGCCGACCGCCGGGTCCGCGTCCACGCCTGGACGATCCGGTCCCACCCGAGGCCTCTAGGTCAGTTCCCGACCTAGAGGCCTCGTAGCGTCGGAGGGACCAGGACGAACCCAGGAGGCAGCGGATGAGCGTACAACCGATCCCGGACGGCTATCACACCGTCACGCCGTGGATCATCTCGCGCGACACGGCCGGACTCATCGACTACCTGAAGGCGGCGTTCGGCGCCGAGGAGATCGCCCGGGTCGTCGGGGAGGACGGCCGGATCGGACACGCGGAGGTGCGGATCGGCGACTCGGTCGTCATGCCCTTCGACGCCCCCGCGCACTGGCCGGCGACGCCCGCTTTCCTGCGCCTGTACGTCGAGGACGCCGACGACGCGCACCGCAGGGCCGTCGAGGCCGGCGGCACATCTGTGACCGAGGTGACCCACCTCTTCTTCGGCGACCGGATCGGGCGGGTACGCGACCCGCTGGGCAACCTGTGGTGGCTTCAGACGCGGGTGGAGGACGTCAGCCCCGAGGAGATGGAACGCCGCCTCGGCGACCCGAGGTGGATCGAGGCGATGGCGTACGTCCAGGGCGCCGACTTCTTCCCCGGGGCCCCCGAGACCGGGGAATGACCGACCCCGTACCCGCGTGATCGGCAGGCACCAACGCCGCTACAGCGCGTCCTCACACACCACCAGGTCCGCCCGCCCCCGACTCGCGGCGACCAGTTCGGCATTGCGCTGGTCGCTGCGACGCACCCACGCCACCGCCTCCTCGTACGACTTCCCGAACGCGACATGCCGGGCGACCAGCCGCCGAAGGCGCTCCTCCTCGTCGATCTCGCAGAACCACACCTCGTCCACCTCGGCCCGGACCCGCCCCCACGCCCCCGTGCCGAGCAGGAGGTAGTTCCCCTCGGTCACGACGAGCCGCGCACTGGGCGACACCGCGATCGCCCCCGCGATCGGCTGCTCCAGCACCCGCTCGAACCCGGGCGCGTACACCACCTCGTCGTCCCCCTGGACCCGCAGCCGCCGCAACAGCGCCGCGTACCCGAAGGCGTCGAAGGTCTGCGGAGCCCCCTTGCGGTCCCGCAGCCCCAGCCGTTCGAGTTCGACGTCGGCGAGATGGAAGCCGTCCATCGGCACATGCGCCACCCACGGCTCCCCGTCCGCGTTCAGCGCCCGCACCAGTCGCTCGGCGAGTGTCGTCTTGCCCGCGCCGGGACTGCCGGCGATCCCCAGAACCGCACGGCGGCCGTCGGGGGCGAGGGAGCGGGCGCGGATCAGGAGATCGTCGAAGGTCGGCGGCACGGACCGAGTGTGCCATCCGGCCCCGAGTCGATGACCACAGGTGGGCGAGGCACCCTTGACCCGGGGGAGGAGGGAGCCCAGACCGTGTCCGACGCACCGACCGACGAGGCACAGATCCGCGCACTGATCACCCAGTGGGCCGCAGCCGTCCACCGCGGCGACCTGGCGGGTGTCCTCGCCGACCACGCCGAGGACCTCGTGATGTTCGACGTGCCACCGCCCCACGACGGCATCCGCGGCCTCGCCGCCTACGGTGCCGCCTGGCCGCCCTTCTTCGCGTGGCAGGCCCAGGGCGCCCGCTTCGACATCGACACCCTCGACATCACGGCCGGCACCGACGTCGCCTACGCCCACGCACTGGTGCGCTGCGCCTCCCCGGAGGAACTCGCCGCGCACCCCACCCTGCGGCTGCGGCTGACCTTCGGCCTGCGCAAGGAACGGGGCCGCTGGCTGGTCGCCCACGAACACCACTCCTTCCCCCATGACTGACCCGCCCGAGCACCCCTTTCGGCCACCGTGTGGCGTGCGCCACTCACTGGAGACGCTTCTCCGGGGAACCGGGTCCTGTATGACCACGCAGCTCGGTCTTCCCGAGGACATCCAGGCCTGCCTCTTCGACCTCGACGGCGTCGTCACCCGGACCGCCGTGGTGCACGCGGCCGCCTGGAAGGAGATGTTCGACGCGTTCCTGCGCGACCGCGAGGGCGACGACTTCCGGCCGTTCGACGACCACGACTACGACGAGTACGTCGACGGCCGCCCCCGCGGCGACGGCGTACGCAGTTTCCTCGCCTCCCGGGGCATCGAGCTGCCCGAGGGCGACCCGGGCGACCCACCGGACGCCCCGACCGTCCACGGCCTGGGCAACCGCAAGAACGAACTGGTGCTGGAGAAGATCCGCACCGACGGTGTCGAGGCCTACGACGGCACCCTGCGGTATCTCGACGCGGTGCGCGCGCACGATCTGCGCACCGCGATCGTCTCCTCCAGCGCCAACTGCCGGGACGTCCTGCGTGCCGTCCACGCCGAGCACTACTTCGACGTACGCGTCGACGGCGTGGTGGCCGCCGAGCGGAAACTGCCGGGCAAGCCGCACCCGGACACCTTCCTGGCCGCCGCCCACGACCTGGGCGTCGAACCCGCGCGCTGCGCGGTCTTCGAGGACGCATTGGCCGGCATGGACGCGGGCCGCTCGGGCCGCTTCGGGTACGTCGTCGGCGTGGACCGGGTCGGACAGACCAAGGCCCTGTACGCGCACGGCGCTGACGTGGTCGTGAAGGATCTCGCGGAACTGGGAGGCAAGGAGTGATCACCCACCGCTCGTACACCGTCGAGCCCTGGGCCGTGCGCGAGACCGACCTCCGGCTCGACGTACTGGCCCAGAGCGAGTCCGTGTTCGCGCTGTCCAACGGCCACGTCGGCTGGCGCGGCAACCTCGACGAGGGCGAGCCCCACGGACTGCCCGGCACCTACCTCAACGGCGTGCACGAACTGCACCCCCTGCCCTACGCCGAGGCGGGCTACGGCTACCCGGAGTCCGGCCAGACCGCCATCAACGTCACCAACGGCAAAGTGCTGCGCCTGCTGGTCGACGACGAGCCCTTCGACCTGCGCTACGGCCGTCTCGTCGCCCACGAACGCACCCTGGACCTGCGCCGGGGCGTACTGGAGCGGACCTGCGAGTGGATATCCCCGGCCGGTTCCCGGGTGCGGGTGCGCTCGACACGGCTGGTCTCCCTCACGCAGCGGGCGATCGCCGCCGTGGCCTACGAGGTGGAACCGGTCGGCTGCCGGACGCGCGTGGTGATCCAGTCGGAGCTCGTGACCAACGAGAGCCTGCCCGACCCGAACGGCGACCCGCGCGCGGCCCGGGCGCTGAAGTCGCCGCTGGAGCCGGAGGAGGACTTCGCCGACGGTCTGCGGCTGCGCCTGGTGCACCGCACCCGCCGCAGCGGCCTCAGGGTCGCGGTGGCCGCCGACCATGTCCTCGACGGCCCCGAACGGACCACGACCGGCAGCGAGAGCAACGTGGACGTCTCCCGTCTGACCGTCACCTCCGTGCTGGAACCGGGCCAGCGGCTGCGGGTGGAGAAGCTCGTCGCCCACGGCTGGTCGAGCGCCCGCTCCCGGCCCGCGATGAGCGACCAGGTCGAGGCGGCCCTGGCCGCGGCCGCACACGGCGGCTGGCAGGGGCTCCTGGACGAGCAGCGGGCCTACCTCGACGACTTCTGGGCGCGCGCCGACGTCGAGGTCGACGGCGACGAGGAGATCCAGCAGGCGGTCCGCTTCGCCCTCTTCCACGTCCTCCAGGCCGGGGCCCGCGCCGAACAACGGGCCATCCCCGCCAAGGGACTGACCGGCTCCGGCTACGACGGTCACGCCTTCTGGGACACCGAGACCTTCGTCCTGCCCCTGCTGACCTACACCTCGCCCGACGCCGTCTCCGAGGCGCTGCGCTGGCGGCAGCGCACCCTGCCCGCCGCCCGCGAGCGCGCGGCCCAACTCGGCCTGCGCGGCGCCGCGTTCCCCTGGCGGACCATCGAGGGCTCGGAGGGCTCCGCGTACTGGCCCGCCGGCACGGCCGCCTTCCACGTCAACGCCGCCGTGGCCGACGCCGTGGTCCGCTACACGGCGGCGACCGGCGACACCGCCTTCGAACGCGACACCGGCCTGGAACTGCTGGTGGAGACGGCCCGCCTGTGGCGCTCCCTCGGCCACCACGACCACCACGGCGTCTTCCACATCGACGGCGTCACCGGCCCCGACGAGTACAGCGCGGTCGCCGACGACAACCTGTACACCAACCTGATGGCCCGCTCGAACCTCCTCGCGGCCGCCGACGCCTGCGAACGCCACCGGGACCAGGCCGGCGAACTCGGCGTCGACGACGAGGAGACCGCCGGCTGGCGCGACGCCGCCCGGGCCGTGCACATCCCCTACAACCACGAACTCGGCGTCCACGAACAGCACGCCGGGTTCACCCGCTACCAGCGCTGGGACTTCGAGGGCACCCGCCCCGACCAGTACCCGCTGATGCTCCACTTCCCCTACTTCGACCTCTACCGCAAGCAGGTCGTCAAACAGGCCGACCTGGTCCTGGCGATGTACCTGTGCGGCGGCTGGTTCGAGGAGTTCCACGACGAGGAACAGATCGCCCGCAACTTCGCCTACTACGAGCCGCTGACCGTACGGGACTCCTCGCTCTCGGCGTGCGCCCAGGCCGTCGTCGCCGCCCAGTCCGGGCATCTGGACCTCGCCTACGCCTATACGGCCGAGGCGGCGCTGATGGACCTGGCGGACCTGGAGCACAACACCCGCGACGGGCTGCACATCGCCTCCCTCGCCGGGACCTGGACGGCGCTGGTGGCCGGGTTCGGCGGACTGCGCCGCGACGGCGACTCGCTGCGGTTCGCGCCCCGCCTGCCCGAGCGGTTCAGCCGTCTCGCGTTCACGCTCCAGATCCTCGACCGCCGGTTGCGCGTGGAGATCGGGCCGGACAAGGCGACGTACACCCTGCTGTCGGGCGGCCCGCTGACGATCCGCCATCACGGCAGCCCGCTCACCGTGAACGGCGACGGTCCGGTCGCCCGCCCCGTCCCGGCGCCCCAGGCCCGCCCGGCCCCGGAACAGCCCCCGCACCGCGGTCCGCACGCCGGCTGACCGAAGGCTGTCAGGCACCTGGCCGAACTCCGCCCTGCGCACCCGTCCGATGCGGGTTAGTTTGGCCGTGTTCCGCTGTCCCCGGCCCGTTTGTGGGGTCTTAGACGCCCTACGCCAGGTAGGGGTGAGGGGTGGACGATGGCCCACGGCACGAACGCCATGCTCGTCGGTATGCGACGACGCGAGCCGGTGAGCGTGCCGCGCGCGCCCTGGTACCGGACGCGCGGTTCGTGGCCGCTGGCGGCGGTGGCCGGCCTCTACACCCTCGCCCAACTGGTCCTCGTACGCCCCGGCATGGGACTCGGCTGGGACGAGACGGTGTACGTCAGCCAGGTCGGCACCCAGGCGCCGGCCGCCTTCTTCAGCGCCCCGCGCGCGTGGGGCGTCCCGCTGCTGGTGTGGCCCGTGGCCTCCTGGTCGACCTCCACGGAACTGCTGCGCGTCTATCTCGCGCTGCTGTCGGGCCTCGGCCTCTACCTGGCCCTGCGGGTGTGGCGCGGCATGTTCCCGACCCGGGTCCTGGCCGTGGCCGGCGCGCTGTTCGCCACCTTGTGGGTGAGCCTCTTCTACGGCCCGCAGGCGATGCCCAACCACTGGGTCGCGTTCGGCGCCCTGGCCACGGTCGGTTCGTTCCTGCGGGCCCGCGCCGACCGCCTGGACCGGGCCGCCCTGTGGGGCGTGGCGGCCGGCGGCGCGGTCATGGCGTGGATGCGTCCCACCGACGCGGTCTGGGTGACGCTGCCGCTGCTCGTCCTCGCCGCGGCCACCCGCCTGTGGCGGCCCGGCCTCGCCCTGGCGGCGGGCCTCGCGGCGGGCGCGGCGCAGTGGGTGATCGACGCCCACCTCTCCTACGGCGGTCTGGCGCAGCGGCTGCACGACGCCTCGGAGGTGCAGGGCGGCCTGGGCTGGCACTTCGCCGTCGACGACCAGATGCGCGGCCTGATGGGGCGGGCCCTGTGCCGCCCGTGCACCGGAGCGCTGCCCAGCCCGGTGATCACGGCCTGGTGGTTCGTCCTCCCGCTGCTCGCCGCCGTCGGTCTGGCCGTCGCCGTCCGGGCCCGCCGCACCGGACCCACGTTGCTGCTCCTGGCCTGCGCCGGCACGGCCGCTCTGCCCTACCTGTTCATGATCGGGTACGCCGCCCCGCGCTTCCTGCTGCCCGCCTACCTGCTGCTCGCGATCCCGGTCGCCGACGCGCTGTTCCACCTGGTCGGGAAGCCGGACGGCCGATGGCGTCCGGTGGCCGCCGCCCTGGTCGCGATCGGCCTGATGGGACATCTGGCCGTGCAGTACGCGGTGCTGGACCGCACCGTGGACCGCACCACGGCCGACCGCCGTGACTGGGCCCGCACCGCCGCCGACCTGCACCGCCTCGGCGTCCGCCCGCCCTGCCTGCTCACCGGGCACGAGGCCATCCCGGTCGCCCACTACACGGGCTGCTCCGCGGCCAACACCAGCGGCAACAACGCCAACAACACCCCGGCCGGCATCCGGCGCACCGCCGAGCGGATCCCGACCGCCGCCCTGAGCAGGCCGGGCGTCGCGCCACCCGGCTACGCCCGCGGCTGGCAGACCCACGAGTCCGCCGACCTCGACCTCCACCTGGCACCGGTCCCGCGCGACAACGGGCCCGCATGACCTCCGGGCAACTCGCCGTCGCGCCCACCCGAAGACACCTCTACTGGCACACCGCCCTGACCCTCGCCGTCCTGGTCGCCGTCGGCTGTCTGGCCAGACGGCACTGGCCCGTCCTGGAGACCGGCGCCCTGCGCCTGGCGGTGGCCGACCAGGGCTGGCTGCTGACCGGCGCGGCGGCCGCGGCGGGCACCTGGCTGTGCGCGGCCCTCGCCCAGCAGGGCGCCGTGCTCCGGCGGCTGCCCCGCGGACGGCTGGTGGCCGCCCAGTTCGCCGCCTGCGCCGCCAACCACGTCCTGCCCGCCGGGCTCGGCTCGGGCGCCGTCGTGCTGCGCTTCCTCATGCGCTGCGGCATGCCGGCTGGCCGCTCGGCGACCGCCGTCGCGGTCAAGGCCACGGCCGGGGCGGTGACGCGCGCCGCCCTGATCGTCGTCCTGGCCACCGCCTGCCCGGGCGTCCTGAGGATCCCGCCCGCCTGGGGCGCCTGGGCGCTCGCCGGCGGCCTGGCGCTCGGTGTCACCGCCCTGCCGGCCGCCCGCCTGTGGCCGCGGTGCCGCCGCGCGCTCGGCTCGGTGCTGGCCGACGTCCGCGCCGTCCACGCGCGACCGCGCCGGGCGGCGGCCCTGTGGGGCGGCTCGCTGGCCTTCGCCGTGCTGCACGCGCTCGTGCTGATCGCCGTCACCCGGGCCGTCGGCCTGCCCCTGGCCCCGGCCCTGGTGGCGCTGCTGTACCTGGCCGCGAGCAGCGCCGCCGCCCTGCTGCCCACGCCCGGCAACCTCGGCTCCCTGGACGCCGCGCTCGCCCTGGCTCTGGCCGCCGCCGGAGCACCGGCCGCGGCGGCCGCCTCCGCCGTGCTCGGCTACCGCCTGCTGACGGTGTGGATCCCGCTGGTCCCCGGACTGCTGGTGCTCGGGATCCTCGTGCGCCGCAGAGCTGTCTGAGCGCACCCGGCGTTTCCCGCCCGGCCGCTTCTGGTAGGACACCGGGTGTCGGTTCCGAGGCGAGGGGGAGTGCCATGGCGTGGAACGAGAACGGCGGCCGGCTGGGGGAGGAGTTCTTCACTCCGGGCACCTCGTCCTTCACCGAGTTCCTGGCCGCGCACCGACCTGAACTGCTCGTCACCCGCCGGGTCCTGCCGGACGGCGTGGTGGCGGCACCCGACCGGGTGCCGCACGGCACCACCGTGCTGGCCCTGGCCTACCGCGACGGCGTCCTGATCGCCGGGGACCGCAGGGCCACCATGGGCAACCTGATCGCCCAGCGCGACCTGGAGAAGGTGCACCCCGCCGACGACTACACGGCGGTCGCCTTCGCCGGCACCGTCGGACTGGCCCTGGACATGGTGAAGCTGTACCAGGTCGAGCTGAAGCACTTCGAGAAGATCGAGGGCGTCGCGATGAGCCTCGACGGCAAGGCGAGGCGGCTGGCCGGCATGATCCGGCAGAACCTCGGCCAGGCCATGCAGGGCCTGGCCGTCGTACCGCTCATGACCGGCTACGACCCCTCGGCGCCCGAGGGCGAGCGGGGCCGCATCTTCAGCTTCGACGTCGCCGGCGGACTGTACGAGAAGCGGGACTTCCACGCCGAGGGCTCCGGATCCCCCTACGCCCGGGGCGCGTTGAAGAAGCTGTTCCGCAGGGGCATGGACCGGCGCGAGGCGGCCCTGGCCGCCCTCCAGGCCCTCTACGACGCGGCCGACGACGACTCCGCGACCGGCGGCCCGGACGTCAACCGCCGGATCTTCCCCATCGTCTCGCTCATCACCGAGGACGGCTTCGAGCGCCTGCCCGAACCGGAGACCGAGGAGCTGTGCCGCGAGATGGCCGCCCAGCGCAGCAGCAGGCCGGACGGACCGAACGCGACCGCCTGACAGGGCACTTTCCCCACTCGTGGGCAAGACCTGCCACGGGCTTTACTGCACATGGCTTGCAGGTACCGGAGGATGGCACGAGGCTGCTGGACGCGGCCGTTCGACCGGAAGAAAGATCCTCCCCCGATGACGGCCGCCCCTGGGTCCACTCCGTCCCTCCTCCCCGCCGCCCCCGCCAAGGGGTCGGCCTGGCACCGCGTCCGCGGCTCCATGACGCGGCAGGAGTGGCTCAGGGTGGGCGGGATGGCCGCCGTGATCGTGGCCCTCCACGTGATCGGCTGGTTCACGCTGATCGCGATCGTCGCCCCGCACCACTACAGCATCGGCGAGAAGTCCTTCGGCATCGGCATCGGCGTCACCGCCTACACCCTCGGCATGCGGCACGCCTTCGACGCCGACCACATCGCGGCGATCGACAACACCACCCGCAAGCTGATGGGCGAGGGACAGCGCCCGCTGTCGGTCGGCTTCTGGTTCTCGCTCGGCCACTCCAGCGTCGTCTTCGCCCTGGCCCTGCTGCTCTCCCTCGGCGTGAAGACCCTCGCGGGACCCGTCCGCGACGACGGCTCCGGGCTCCACGACGTCACCGGACTCATCGGTACGACCGTCTCCGGGACCTTCCTGTACATCATCGCCGCGATCAACCTGGTCATCCTGGCCGGCATCTGGAAGGTGTTCCGGCAGATGCGCTCGGGCCACTACGACGAGGCCGCCCTGGAGGAGCAGCTGAACAACCGCGGCTTCATGAACCGCCTGCTGGGCCGGGTCATGAAGTCGATCACCAAGTCCTGGCAGATGTACCCGCTCGGCCTGCTCTTCGGCCTCGGCTTCGACACCGCCACCGAGATCGCCCTGCTCGTCCTGGCGGGCTCCGGCGCCGCCTCCGGCCTGCCCTGGTACGCGATCCTGTGCCTGCCCGTGCTGTTCGCCGCCGGTATGTCGCTCCTCGACACGATCGACGGCTCCTTCATGAACTTCGCCTACGGCTGGGCCTTCTCCAAGCCGGTCCGCAAGGTCTACTACAACCTCACCATCACCGGCCTGTCGGTCGCCGTCGCCCTCCTCATCGGCACGGTCGAACTCCTCGGCCTGCTCGTCGACAGGCTCGGCCTGCACGGCCCGTTCTGGGACTGGATCGCCGGCCTCGACCTGAACGTCCTCGGCTTCGTCATCGTGGGCCTCTTCTTCGCCACCTGGATCGTCGCCCTGATCGTGTGGAAGGTCGGCCGGATCGAGGAGAAGTGGTCCGCGGGACTGGCCCGGCCGGCCGCCGGGGCCGAGGAGGGCGCCTGAGGAGAAGGCGGCGCCGCGGGGGAGAACGGCCCAAGATCACTCCAGCGGCGTAGCGGCAGAACGATTCACCAGGTGAAAGGGCATGGCGAGTGCTCAAGCGGGCGGGGCGCACCGGCCATTCTGGGGCGGTAGTTCTCGTTTCGGACATCGGCCAAGGAGTTCCCTTGCGTATGCGTCGTACCTTCACCAACGCCCTCGGTTCCGCCGCTCTCGTGCTCGCCTCGCTGGGCGCGGTGACCACCACCGCGAGCCCCGCGGCGGCCGACCCCTGCGGGTTCTTCGAGACGGGCTCCGACGCCTTCTACAACCACTGCACCTCCGACGGCTCCCGTGTGGTGATCAAGGTCGAGGTCGCTCTCGCGCCCGACTACGAGCGCTGCGTCGGCCCGGGCAAGCACTGGCTCGGCTCCGCCAGCAAGATCCAGGGCGCCTACTACGTCGGCCGCACCTGCTGACGACCCGCTCCGCGTGTGACCCGGTGCTCCGTACCGCCCGCCCCGGGCGGTACGGAGCACTTCCGTCTCAGGACCGCAGCCGCAGGTCCTTGCGCCACTTGAGGAGTTCCCTCTCCGGCTCCCCGGTGTAGGACCACGGGGTGCGGGTGCCGCGCCGCCCCAGCAGCGTCAGCAGAGGGGCCGCGACCTCCCGGACGCCCGCGTGACAGGCCGCGTGGGCCAGGTGGTTGACATCGCGCAGCTCGGCCGGCGCCACCTCCGTCTCCGGCCGGTCCGCGAACCAGCGCTGCCAGGTGCGCTCTATGTCGCTGACGGCGCCGTCGTTCTTCCAGTGCTGCCCCAGCCTCACCGGCGCCCGTCCGTCGGCCGCGGCGTCCTGGGCGTACCGGAACTCCTCGACCCGGGCGTACTGCACCAGCACCGGCAGCGCGCAGCCGGGCGGGGACACGCCCGCCGCGTCACGGGCGAAGTCGTACATCAGGCCGTGCGATCCGTGCCAACGCGCCGCGTAGTAGTGCAGCACCTGGAGGTGGCCCTCCACGCTGTACGGGTCCCGCCCGTGCAACTCGTCCCACCAGCGCGCCAGTTCCTGCCGGCGCACCCCGGAGGGATACAGCCGCGCCACGGAGATCAGGGAGACCCAGGGGGTGGGGTCCTCCGGATACGCCTGGGCCGCCTGGAGGCAGGCCATGACCGCGCCGTCGACACGGTGCTGGTCGATCGGCACGCCCCGGCCCGCGGCGATGGCCACGTTGAACGCCCGGGTCGTCTCGGTCGCCGCCCGCAGCACCAGCGCGTCCGGGCTCGGCTCGGCGGCCAGCCAGGTCTCCACCGTCGAACTGGACGCGCAGACCTGCGCGAGCCGCCGGACGCGGTGCCCCCGCACCGGCCAGTCCGGGCCGGTGCTCCGCAGTAGTTCGCGCAGTCCCTGCCAGCGGCCGATGACGATGTCCTGGCGGGCGATGCCGAGGGCGGTGTCCCCGCAGTCGGGGTCGAAGTCGGGAGTGAAACGGTCTCTCGCCATCGGGCGTCTCCCTCAGAAGTCGGTGGGGAAACCCTCGTGGGCCCGGGAGTGCGCGAGCGCGCCGTCGTCGGGGACGTACTCCGTCTCGATCGTGCGGGCGGCGTCCAGCCGGGCGGGCCGGTAGTAGTCGCTGCCCCGCATCCAGTACCAGAACATCGGGATCAGGCCCACGGCCAGGCCGCCGAGGCCGATCGTGACCGACGCGGTGCTCAGCTCGCCCAGTGACTCGACCAGCACCCAGAACATGAACAGGGAGCCGAACAGCGGCCACAGCCCGCCGAGGACGAAGTTGGCCACCGACTTCAGCAGCATCCTGCGGTAGGCGACGACCGCGGCGAGCCCGGCGAGTCCGTAGTACACGGCGATCTGGAGGCCGATCGCCGAGATGGCGTCGGAGAGGATGTCGCCGACGGTGCCCAGGGCGTTGGAGGCGACCAGCATCACCATCGCCACCGTGCCCACGACCGTGATGGCCACCCACGGCGTGTTCCAGTGGGGATGGACGCGGCCCAGCGCGGACGGCATCGTCCGGTCCCGGCCCATCGCGAACAGGGAGCGGGTGACCTGGATGAGGGTGGTCTCCAAAGTGGCGATGGTGGACAGCATCACCGCCACGACCAGCAACTTGCCGCCCCAGCCCGGCCAGATCTCCTCGCCGAGCACCGCGAGCACGTTGGCGTCGTTCTCCTCGATCTGCTTCGCGGACAGGATCATGTTCACCGCGATGGTGAACGCCTCGAACAGCAGGAAGACGATCCCGACGCCGATGAGGCCCGCGAGTCCCGTCGTACGACGGCTGTTGCGGGTCTCCTCGCTCAGGTTGCTGGTGACGTCCCAGCCCCAGTAGTAGAACGCGGCGATCAGCGCGCCCGACGCGAAGCCGGCCATGCCGTCGAAGTGACCGAATCCGAGCCAGGACCAGTCGAACGCACGGGCGTTGTCGGTGTGGAAGACGGCGAGCACCGCGAAGAGCGCCAGGATGGCCAGCTCTATGCCCGACATGAGGAACTGCGCGCGCACGGTGAGCCGGGCACCGCCCAGCACGACGAGCAGCATGATGAGGAACCAGCCCGCCCCGACGGCCGTGGACAGCGCGGTGTTCTCGGCGAGTTGCTCGTCGAAGAGGGACAGCGTCATCGAACCGGCGGGCAGTGAACCGGCGACCATGAAGATGGTCGTCGAGATCACCAGCGCCCAGCCGCTCATGAAGCCCAGAAAGGGATGGAGAGTTCGGCCCACCCAGGAGTAACTGGCGCCCGCGTTCACGTCGATGCGGCCCAGATAGCTGAACGCCAGCGCGATGCCCAGCATCGGTATGGCGCAGTACAGCAGAGCGGCCGGACTGGCCAGGCCCACCGCCCCGACCAGCACCGCGGTGGTCGCGGCCAGGGAGTAGGCCGGCGCACTGCCCGCCACGGCCATCACCACCGTGTCGAACGTGCCGAGGGCGTTGGCCTGAAGTCCTCTGCCCCTGTTGATGCTCATGGTTGCGCTGCTTTCCGTCGTGCACGACGTGAGGGCGACCGGCCCTGACGGCGTCGGGGGGGGTGGGGGGTGAAGCGGTGAACCGGCCCCGGACACACGAGGGATGGCCTCGGGCCGGGAGAGTGGAAGAAGGCGTGGCGGATGCCGCGGGACCGCTGCGTGGGCGGACGGTCACACCGTGTGTGCGTGTGATGATAGCGGCACCCTTTGAGCTTTCAAGATTGACCGGGAAGTAACCTCCCGTGGTTGTCGGTGGCGGATCGGGACACCCGAGAGACAGCAGTGCACGAGAGCGCAAGGGAGGCGGTCATGGACACGGAACGCACCGACGCCGAACCGATGGCGGACGACGCGTACCAGCCCACCGGCAGCAACGAGGAGCAGGAGGACGCCAGCCCGCTCGACCTCCAGGACGCCCTCGACGAGCGCACCTACGACGACACCCTGGACGAGGGGTACTCGCCGCCGGAGAAGCCCCTCGGCGTCACCGGACACGGCACCACGGCCGCCGAGCAGCGCGACGGCGAGAGCCTGGACCAGCGGCTCGCCCAGGAGGTCCCCGATGTGGCCCCGGCCTCCGGTGACGGCATCGGCGACGCCCCCGACGCGGCGGGCGAACCGGTCGACCCGGAGGCGGGCGAGGCTCGCGCCGGGCGCCTGGTCGCCCCCGACGAGGGCGCCCACCCCGACACCACCAAGGAGGCCGTCGCCTCCGACGTGGGCATCGACGCGGGAGCCGCCGGCGCGGAGGAGGCCGCCGTGCATGTCGTCGCGGACGACGCGGACCTGCCGGAGGACGAGTTCGAGGACGGGGGCGCGTACGACGCCGAGGGCGACGAGATCTGACGCTCTGTCAGAGCCCTTGCGCCCTCGGCACGTTCAGTCCCCGATCCGGTCGATCAGCCGCAGCTTGTTCGTGGCGTCCAGGGCGGCGACCTTGTACGACTCCGCCAGGGTCGGGTAGTTGAAGACCGCGTCGACCAGATAGTCGACCGTACCGCCGCAGCCCATCACGGACTGGCCGATGTGGATCAGCTCGGTCGCGCCCGTGCCGAAGCAGTGCACCCCGAGCAGGGTGCGGTCCTCGGGAGAGACCAGCAGCTTCAGCATGCCGTGCGAGTCGCCCATGATCTGTCCGCGGGCCAGCTCGCGATAGCGGGAGATGCCCACCTCGAACGGCACCCGGTCCTCGGTGAGCTGGTCCTCGGTCCGGCCCACGAAACTGATCTCCGGGATGGTGTAGATGCCGATCGGCTGGAGATTGTGCATCCGGGGCACGGGCTCTCCGCACGCGTGGTACGCCGCCGCGCGGCCCTGCTCCATCGAGGTCGCCGCCAGCGCCGGGAAACCGATCACGTCACCGACGGCGTAGATGTGCGGCACCTCGGTGCGGTAGTGCTCGTCCACCGCGATCCGGCCGCGCGGGTCCGCCGAGAGCCCGGCCTTGTCGAGGTCGAGGTCATCGGTCAGGCCCTGCCGGCCCGCCGAGTACATCACGGCGTCGGCCGGGATCTTCTTGCCGCTCTCCAGGATGGTGAGCGTGCCCCGGGGATGGCGCTCGACCGCGGCGACCGTCTCCCCGAAGCGGAAGGTCACGGCCAGGTCCCGCAGGTGGTACTTGAGCGACTCGATGACCTCGACGTCGCACATGTCGAGCATCCCGGCCCGCTTCTCCACCACCGTGACCTTGCTGCCGAGCGCCGCGAACATGGACGCGTACTCCATGCCGATCACGCCGGCGCCGACGATGACCATGGAACGCGGCACCCGCTCCAGGGCGAGCACGTTGTCCGAGTCCATGATCGTCCGCCCGTCGAACTCGACGCTGCCCGGACGGGCGGGACGGGTCCCGGTGGCGATCACCACGTGCTCGGCCGTAAGGAGCCGTTCGTGGCCGCTGACCTCCCTGAGGGCGAGGGTGTGGGCGTCGACGAAACGCGCCGTTCCGGCGTGCAGCGTGACGTGGTTGCGGGAGAGCTGGCTGCGGATCACGTCGACCTCGCGGCTGACCACGTGCTGGGTGCGGGCGGTCAGGTCGCCGACGGTGATGTCCTCCTTCAGCCGGTAGCTCTGGCCGTACAGATCGCGCTGGGTGAGTCCGGTGAGGTACAGCACCGCTTCACGCAGCGTCTTGGAGGGGATGGTGCCGGTGTGGATGGAGACCCCGCCGACCATGTCGGGGCGGTCGACGACGGCGACCCGGCGGCCCAGCTTGGCCGCGGCGATGGCGGCCTTCTGGCCGCCGGGGCCTGATCCGATGACGAGCATGTCGTAGTCGGGCACCCTCCGGAGTCTGACACCCTCGGGGGCCGGTTCGAAAGGGTGAACAGGTAATCACCGGGGGCGTGCCGGTGCCGCGCGAGGCACCGCACGCCCACGAGCGCCGGTCGGTCAGGGCAGCAGCTTGTCCATCGCGGCAGGCCCCTCGGCCGCCAGTTTCCGCTTCGCCCATTCGAGGCTGCGTGGGGTGAGGTCCTTGCCCGAGGCAAGGACCAGGTCCTCCGGCGACACTTCGGTGCCGGTACGGGCGTGGAGCAGGGCGTCCGGGGTCGTGCGGTCCTCGGACGGCCCGGACGCGTCGGGCTGTGACGTCGGCATGATGCAGCTCCTCGGATCCGGATCGTTCCTCGGTCCCGGTCTACCCTCACCGGTCCCGATATCACCATTCAACGCCCCGGCCCACCCTGCATCCCGAGAGCGGGCCACGCGTGGAATCCGATGTCGGAAAAGGAGGTGTCAGGGACCGATCAATCGGGGTACGGTGAGGTCCACGCCCAGAGACGGACGGAAGGAGGCGAGTGCCGTGCAGATCACCACCATCGAGCGCTCCCTTTCCGTTGTCCCGGCGTGTCACATCTGACCGGGAGCGCGTCACGCTGCGTCTCGCAGCACGTAACCCGGAGGAATCCATGACCGATCTGGTCATCCGCGCGCTCGACGAGCGCGACGCCCATCTCTTCGACGCCCTGCCCGACCCGTTCGGCGCGGCCCAAGGACACCGGCGCACCCGGCACCGCCCCGACTGGAAGCGCGTCGCCCTGCGCGACGGCGAGGTCGTGGCGCGCGGTGCCTGGTGGGGCGGCCCCGACGACACCGAACCCGTCAACCTCAACTGGTTCGACGTGGCCGAGGGCGAGGAGGAGGCGGGCGCCGAACTCCTGCGCACCGCCCCCTGGCGGGTCGAAATCGAGATGAACCTGCCCGGCGGCTGGCGCGAGGACCCGGTGCTGCGCTCCGCCGCCGACACCTGCTTCACCGCCGCCCGCAAGGCCGGCTACGAGCTCCTCGTGGAACGCTTCCTGTACCGCTGGACCCCGGCGCACGGGCTGCCCGAGCGCCCCGGCCGGCTGCGCTTCCGTCCCGAGCCGGACGACGAGGTCTTCCGCGACGCGCTGCGCCGCATCCACTCCGTCACGCTGGACGCCCACGCCCTGCTCGCCATCGAGGAGGGCGGGATCGACAAGGCCGCCCAGGAGGAACTCGACTTCTTCCACTGGTGCCCCTCGCCCCGCGAGTGGTGGCAGATCGCCCACACACCGGAGGGCGATCTGGCGGGCATCCACATCCCGGCACACAACCCCTCGGGGCCCTGCGTCGGCTTCATCGGCGTCGTCCCCGAGCAGCGCGGACACGGTTACGCCTACGACCTCCTCGTGGAGTGCACCCACTTCCTGGTCGAACAGGGCGCCGAGTTCGTCTCAGCCCTGACGGACCAGGGCAACTTCCCCATGGCCGCCAACTTCACCAAGGCGGGGTATCCCGTCGTACGGGAACGCCTGAACTTTCAGGTGCCCGGCACCGACTGATCCGGCGCGCGACCGGCACTGGCGGGCGGCCGGGCCCGCCTGTCAGTGCCGGGTGGCATGCTGACCGAGAGTGATCGGCGGCGGGCGACGGAGGCGGCGTGGGGTTCGAGGGCCAGGTCTGGCAGGTACGCAGCGGCGCGGACGCGGTCGGGGAGATCCTGATCGACGACGCCGACTTCCCCTGGCTCTCGGGCCGGTTCACCGCCGGTCCGGGGTACGACGCCGTCCAGGAGCTGTTCGCCCGTGAACTCGCCCTGACGAGACGGGACGACGCGGGGCACTGGCAGCAGTGGGAGGAGGCCTATGACGAGATCCGGCGGCGCGTGTCGCTGACCTCGCCGGACGGTCCGGTCGCCGAGTTCCTGCTGCACATCGACGGCGACCGGGCGTGGTTCCGGTGGAGCGACGAGCCCTTCGGCGACGACGTGTAGGGGTGTACGGGCGGCCGAGCGCCGGGCCGGGCGCGGGCCGCTGCCCGGAGCCGGCTCGCGTCGGTCCCGGCCTCAGCCTGTCGTGCCGTTCAGCAGGGACTCCGCCTCGGTGAGCACCTCGGTGACCCGCAGGCCGAACGCGGCGTCGCAGGGGTGCGGACGGCCGGTGCGGGCGGAGTCCAGGAGCTCGTCCGCCGCCCTCAGCAGGGCCGGCACCGCGCCCTCGGCGCTGTCCGGAAGGAGCGTCACCCCCGACTCGCCCCGCAGTTCCACCACTGATCCGGCCGCCGGGACCGGGGCCGTCAGGCTCAGGGTCAGCGTGCTGGAGGCGCCGCCGGCGTGGTCGAGGACCAGGTGGACGGTGTCACCGGGGCCGGGCGCCGCGGCGGCCACCCGCCGCACGTCACCGAGGACCGGCAGCAGCACGGACAGGGCATGCGGGCCCACGTCCCACAGGGCACCCTTCTCGCGTCGCCACGGCGAGTCGGCGAACGGGCTGTCGGTGGTGAACACCGACCCCAGCCACTGCGCCCGCGCCGTGAACCAGCCCTTGGCGGCAGCCTGTTCGGCGATCCACGCCGCGGGCTCGGTCAGGTACCGGGCGGTGAAGAAGACCACCGAGGCGACCTGGGCCCGCCCGACGGCGTCGACCACGGCCCGCGCCTGCTCGACCGTCGTCGCGACGGGCTTGTCCAGCAGCAGATGACACCCGGCCCGGGCGGCCCGCGCCGCGAGATCGGCCTGCACGCTCGGCGGCAGCGCGACGGCCACGGCGTCCACGTCGGCCAGCAGCGCGTCGACGTCGTCGTACGCACGCGTGCCGTGCAGATCCGCCACCTCCTTGGCGGCCTCCGGACGCCGGCCCCAGACCCCCACGAAGTCCAGCCCGTCGTGCTCGCTCAGGGCGGGAGCGTGGGCCATCCGAGCCCAGGGGCCGGTGCCCAGCAGTCCGATGCGCATGCCGTCGCCTCTCGATGACGTCGAACCAAACGACGGCCGGATCTCCGGGCGCCGCCGTGAGCGTCACACGAGGGCGGAGCGCGGGCAAGCCCTTTCCACCGGGCCGCGGATTCAGCGTTCCGGCTGCTGAATGCGTTCTCTTTCTTCCATTGGACCTATGGGGTCCGGCAGGACCAGGCTGGGACGGTCCGGTGCCGTCGGCATCCCCCGTCCGACGGCACCGGACGCCATCGGTTCCGCGCGCCATCCGAAAGAGGTCACGAGCCCATGCACACCCGCCGCATCGGTGACATCGAAGTAAGCGCGATCGGCCTGGGCGCCATGCCCATGTCCATCGAGGGGCGACCGGACGAGACCCGTTCCCTCGCCACCATCCACGCCGCCCTGGACGCCGGCGTCACGCTGATCGACACCGCGGACGCCTACCACCAGCACGCCGACGAGGTCGGCCACAACGAGACGCTGATCGCCAAGGCCCTCGCCTCCCACGACCGCGGCAAGGACGTCCTGGTCGCGACCAAGGGCGGCCATCTGCGCCCCGGCGACGGCACCTGGACACTCGACGGCAGCCCCGAGCACATCAAGGAGGCCTGCGAGGCATCCCTGCGCCGGCTCGGCGTCGAGGCCATCGGCCTCTACCAGTTCCACCGCCCCGACCCGAAGGTGCCCTACGCCGAGTCCGTCGGCGCGGTCCGCGACCTTCTCGACGCCGGGAAGATCCGCATGGCGGGCATCTCCAACGCGAACCCGGAGCAGATCCGGCAGGCCAACGAGATCCTCGGAGGCCGCCTGGTCTCCGTGCAGAACCAGTTCTCCC
The DNA here is from genome assembly GCF_001685355.1 of Streptomyces lincolnensis. GTDB lineage: Bacteria > Actinomycetota > Actinomycetes > Streptomycetales > Streptomycetaceae > Streptomyces > Streptomyces lincolnensis. Next base: position 9,387,647 of record NZ_CP016438.1, read on the forward strand.
CGGCCTTCCGCTCCAGCGAGCCGGAACTGCGCCTGTGCGACGAGCTCGGCATCGCCTTCCTGCCCTGGAGCCCGCTCGGCGGCATCTCGCGCGCGGGCGAACTGGGCTCCGTGCACGCTCCGTTCGCCCGGATCGCCGAGGCCCACGGAGTGAGCCCGCAGCAGGTGTGCCTGGCCTGGATGCTCGCCAAGTCGCCGGTGGTCGTGCCGATCCCCGGATCGAGCCGCCCCGAGACGATCCGCGACTCCCTCGCCGCGGCGGACCTCGCCCTGACGGCGGACGAACGCGCGGAGCTGGACACCGTCTGACAGCTGCTCACCCTGTCGTTCGTTCGTGGCCCGGATCGTGCGTGGACTGGCACCGGCGTTCCTCCGCTCTCTAGGATGGACTCCCTGTCCTGTCAGGCCAGTTGGCCTGGCACGAAGCTGGGGGAAAGATGGAGACCGGTAAGAAGCTGTCCACGCAGATCGACGCGTCCGTCCCCACCGCGGCCCGGATGTACGACCACTATCTGGGCGGCAGGGACAACTACGCGGCCGACCGCGCGGCGTGCGAGGAACTCGACAAGGTCGTTCCCAGCACCCGCCGCCTGGCCGTGAACAACAGGCGCTTCCTCCAGCGGGTCGTCAAGACCCTGGCGGCGGAACACGGCATCCGGCAGTTCCTGGACCACGGCTCCGGCCTGCCCACCCAGGACAACGTCCACCAGGTCGCCCAGCGCATCGACCCGGCCACGCACGTGGTCTACGTGGACAACGACCCGATGGTGCTCGTCCACGGCCGGGCCCTGCTGGAGCAGGACGAGCGCACCGCCGTCATCCACGCGGACATGCGGGAGACCGACGCGATCTTCTCGCACCCCGAGACCGAGCGGCTGATCGACTTCAGCCGGCCCGTCGCGGTCCTCTTCAACTCGGTGATGCACTGCATCCCCGACAGCGAGACCGACGGGCCGCTCGCCGTGGCCCGCCGGGTGGCCGAGCGGCTGGTGCCCGGCAGTTTCATGGTGATGTGCCAGCTGGTCAGCGAGGACCCCGAGGTGCGGGAGTTCGTCACCAACTTCATGGACCAGGCGACCCAGGGGCACTGGGGCCGGGTCCGTGAGGAGAAGGACGTGGCCGAGTGGTTCGAGGGCCTGGACGTCCTCGACCCCGGTCTGGTGGAGGTCTCCACCTGGCGGCCCGACTCCGAGGTGGCTCCCCGTCAGCTCACCCACGAGTGGATCGAGTTCGGCGGCGTCGGCCGCATCCGCTAGCCGGGCGGAGACATCCTCCCGCCCCCTCCAGCGCATACGCCCCTCCCAGGACCACTCCGGTCCCGTGAGGGGCGTCTCGTTGAGGGGCGTCTCGTTTCCCTGTTCCCGGGGGCGCAACGGTGCCCGCGGTGTTCATCCGCCGTAGCGCTGCTCCATCGTCTCGCGGAGCAGCTTCAGGGAGGCACGGGGTTCGAGCGCCTCGTCGGCCAGCCGGTCGAGCGCGACGCGGTACTCCTCCGTCTCGTCGAGGTCCTCCAGGAAGTTGGCGCTCTTGATGTGCTCCAGGTAGACCACGTCGGGCAGATCGCCGCCGAAGCGGAGATAGGTGATCGGGATGGCCGGCGCCGACGCGTTCGTCACGTCCAGCGGCACGATCTGCACCGTCACATGGGGCCGCTGGGCCATCGTCACCAGGTGCGCCAGCTGCTCCCGCATCACCTCGCGGCTGCCCAGCACCCGCAGCAGCACCGACTCGTCGAGGACCGCCCACAGTTGCGGGGCGTCGGCGCGCTGAAGCAACTGCGCCCTGCGCGTCCGCAGTTCCACCCGGCGCCGCACCTCGCTCGCGGCGGCCGCGGGCAGGCCCCGCTCGACCACGGCCCGGGTGTAGTCCGGGGTCTGCAACAGACCGGGCACGTACTGGATCTCGAACGTACGGATCGCGGCCGCCGCCTCCTGGAGGCCGACCAGCCGGTCGAACCACTCGGGCATCAGCCGCTTGTCGTAACGCTGCCACCACCCCGGCTCACCGGCGCGCTGGAGCAGCTTCAGCAGCACCGACGCCTCGTACTCGTCGGTGCCGTACAACTCCAGCAGGGCGTGCACATCACTCTGAGCGGGCGGCCTACGGCCCTTGCCCGACTCGATGCGGGACAGCTTCGCCGCACTGAAGCCGAGGGCCTTGGCCGCCTGGTCCTGAGCGAGGCCGGCGTCCTCACGGAAACCCGCCAACTGCACGCCGACCAGCATCTTCAGCAGAGTCGGGGCCGGCTCGGGCCGGTCCAGATACGGTTGCAGGCGGGAGATGCGATGCGACTCGGGGGACATCCAGACTCCCAGTAAACCGGCATAGAGGCGGTCCACATTATCGCACCACATCGTGTCGCACCGCATCCGTCCGAACACGTAAGGGAGTTGACCACTGCGTCACAGCAGATGGTCGAACTCGCCCTCCTTGGCTCCGGCGACGAACGCCGCCACCTCCGCCGGCGTGTAGACCAGCGCCGGACCGTCGGGATCACGGGAGTTGCGCACCGCGATGGTCCCGTCGACCAGCGGGGCGACTTCGACACAGTTGCCCTCGGCGTTGCTGTGCCGGCTCTTGATCCAGCAGGCGTCCAACGAACTCGCCCGCACTCCGTTCCGCACTGATGGCACCGCAGTCTCCTTGCTGTTCATGTTCTTCGCCGGGCACCGGGCCCGGCTGCCGGTAAGGCAACGGGACGGGTTCCCCGGCCCCTCCCGTCCCATCCGTTCTTGCGTGCAATTTCTCGTGCAATTGCACGCGAGGGCTGTCTGCGTGGATAATAGCCACGGCGTCAATCCCATTCGTGACGCCCCGTCTTGACGTCGCATCAGGGAGATGCCGTGTCGTCACCTGCGAATCACGTGCTCCGGCAGCCCCGTCAGGCGGTGCCGGGGGCAGGTGGAGCGGCCCTGACCGGCGGCCTCCCGCCACGAGCGACGGCCCCGGGGGAGCGGCCGGCCTCCCGGTCGACGCCCTTGCCCGAAGGGGCGGGTGCGGTGGCGCTGCGGATCAGATGCAGCGGGGAGGGCTTCGCCCTGGCCCGCGCCTTCACCCGGGACACGCTGCGCTGCTGGTCCCTCGACCACCGCGGCGACGACGCCGCCCTGGTGATCACCGAACTCGCGGCCAACGCCGTGGCACACGGAGTGCCCGGCTCGGCCACGGGCGACGAGGAGGTGTGGCTGGGGATCCTGTTCGACCCCGCTCACGTCCTGCTCACCGTCTCCGACCCGGGCGACGATCCGCCCGAGTACACGGTCACCGGCGACCCCGCCCTGCGGGAGCACGGCCGGGGCCTGTTCATCGTCGACGCCCTGGCCGAGGAATGGGGCTGGACCCTCAAGCCCCCGGCGGGCAAGACCGTCTGGGCCAGGTTGAAGACCTGCCCTCCTCCCTGACATGACCGCCGCGGAAAGGCCTCACGCCATGCGCACCGCTCCCGAGCACCAGCCGAGCAACGAGCGCACAGACCACCACCGACCGCCGACCGGGGCGGCCGAGTCCACGCCCCTGTCCGGCCTGGGACGGGTGCCGTGGCGCGAGATCCAGGACTCCACCGGCAGCGCGGACGCCATCCCCGTGCTCCTCGACAGCGTCGCCCGGGGTGACGAGGACACCGCCCGGGACGCCCTCGCCGATCTGCGCCGGCGCATCTGCCAGTACGGCTTCGTCGTGGAACAGGCCACCGCCGCCACCGTCCCCTTCCTCTGGGAACTCGCCCAACGGCCCGACGTGACCTGCCGCGCGGAGATCATCCAGCTGCTGAAGAACATCGCCGACGCCCGGCAGTGGGAGAACACGGCGGCCGTCTACCCCAAGCTGCTCAACCACCGCGAGAACCACGTGGTCTGGGAGCGCAAGGCCCGCCAGGCCGTTCGCGACCGTCGGGGCGCCCTGCGGCGCCTGATGGCCGAGGAGGACACCGACGCCGACATAGCCCGCGCGACGACGGAACTCGCCCGCACGCTCGGCGAATAGGACGACGGGGCGGGGCGGAGCGGGTCGAGCAAGGCGACCGACCTCGCTCAGGAAGTATCAGTAAGTATGGGGCAGGTGCTGCGCGGGGATGACGCCGAGGCGGCCTGCCTGGTAGTCCTCGAAGGCCTGCTGGACCTCTGCGGAGGTGTTCATCACGAACGGACCGTACTGGACGACGGGTTCGCGGATGGGGCGGCCGCCCAGCACGAAGAGTTCCAGTTTGGGGGAGCGGGACTCCTGCGCGCGGTCCGCGGTCAGGCGCAGCGTGTCACCCGCGCCGAAGACCGCGAGCCGGCCCTCCTGGATCGGACGGGCTCCGGTGCCGACGGTGCCGTGCCCTGCCAGGGCGTAGACCAGCGCGTTGTAGGCGGGGTCCCAGGGCAGGTCGACCTGGGCGCCGGGTTCGACGGTGAGGTGGGCGACGGTGATCGGGGTGTGGGTGACGCCGGGACCGCTGTGCCCGGCGATGTCGCCGGCGATCACGCGGATCAGTGTGCCTGGCCATCGCGCGCGCCCTGATCCGCGACCCCCGGGTGCTGATCCTGGACGAGGCGACCTCGGCGCTGGACACCCGGTCGGAGGCGCTCGTGCAGGAGGCGCTCGCCCGGCTGCTGCGCGGACGCACCACGTTCGTGGTGGCGCACCGGCTGTCCACGGTGCGGGGCGCGGACCGGATCGTGGTGATGGGGGACGGCCGGGTCCAGGAGGCCGGCACGCATGAGGAGCTGGTGCGCCGCGGTGGCGCGTACACGGCCCTGCACGGTCAGGCCGCCTGACAGGAAAAAGCGGCGTGGGAGGTGACGGAATCACGCCAATCGTGCGTTTCGAGGCGCTGAAGACGAATGGAAGGGCGTGGACCGGGCATACGCAGCGAAAAATCGAGAGAGGGGCGCTACGTGCTCGTTCCGGACCCGAAGGTCGTCAGGAAACTGCTGACTCGGTACGCATCGCTGCGGATCGCGCAGGCGGAGAGGGAGAGGCAGGAGACGACACGTGAACTGGACGACGTCACCTACACGCTCTGCGTGATGATGAGCGCCGCCGACATCCACGAGGCGGTGGAGAAGGCGGACGCGCTGCTTCTGGCGGCCGCCCGTCCGGCAGAGACGGCCGCGGCGGACGCCGACGACGAGGAAGGCCTGCGGCTGGCCGTGTGAGGATCGGTCGTCCCGGAGCCGAAGGTTCAGGCCGGCTCCGGGACGACGTCCTTCCGGGCGTGGAACGCGGCGCGGTACGCCTGCGGTGTGGTGCCGACCACCCGGCGGAAGCGTTCGCGGAAGGAGGTGGGGGAACCGAACCCCGCCTGCCGCGCGATCCGTTCGACCGGGTGATCGCTGTTCTCCAGCAGGTACTGGGCCCGGCGTACGCGTGCCCGCAGCAGCCATTGCAGCGGAGTGGTGCCCGTCTGCTCGCGGAAACGGCGGCTGAAGGTGCGCTCGCTCATGCCCGAGCGGGCGGCCATCGCCGGCAGGGTGATCTCCCGGGCCAGATTGTCCTCGATCCACTCCAGGAGCGGCTCCAGTGTCGAGCCGCGCGGCACCGGAGGGTGTTCGTGCACGATGAACTGGGCCTGCCCGCCCTCCCGTTCCAGCGGCATCACCGACATGCGGGCGGCGTGTGCGGCGACGGCCGAGCCCAGGTCCAGCCGGATCATGTGCAGACACATGTCCAGGGCCGCGGCGGCGCCGGCCGAGGTGAGGATCCTGCCGTTGTCCACGTACAGCACGTCCGGCCGCACGTCGATCTGCGGGAACCGGCGTGCCAGCAGGTCGGCGGCGACCCAGTGGGTGGTGGCGCGGAGCCCGTCCAGCAGCCCGGCCTCCGCCAGCACGAAGGCGCCCACGCACACCGATGCGATCCGGGTGCCCGCCGCGGCGGCCTCGCGGAGCGCGGTCACCACGGCGGGTGACAGCGGCTCGGCCTCGTCGGAACGGCCCGGCACGATGATCGTGTCGGCGTCGGCCAGGGCGTCGAGTCCCCGGTCGATCCGCAGTCCGAAACCGCCGTCCGCGCGCACCTCCGGCGACTCGGCGCACAGGCGCACCCGATAGGGACTGCGGCCGTCGGGCAGCCGCGTCCAGTCGAACACCGTCATGGGCGCCGCCATGTCGAACGGCACCACGTGATCGAGAACCAGGACCTCCACCGTGTGCATGACCGCCACGATAGGCAGGTTCCCGCCATTCGCGTAAACCCTGCCGCAGCCGGAGTCGAGAAGGATTCCCGCTGCTGCGGGCTGTTGGCGGGAATCCGTTGGTGCCTGTCGTTTCCGCCTCTGTGTGATCACCCGCGGGATTCCTAGGGTGAGGCCCCATGACCAAGTTCCTGCTGTCCCTGCACGTCCTGGCCGCCATCGTCGCCATCGGTCCCGTCACCGTCGCGGCCAGCATGTTCCCGCCCGCCGCGCGACGCGTCCAGGTGGGCGCCGACGGACCGGACACCGCGGGCGTCGGCACCGTACGGCTGCTGCACCGAATCTGCCGGGTCTACTCCGGCATCGGCCTCGCGGTACCCCTCCTGGGATTCGCCACCGCCGCCGCGATGGGTGTCCTGGGCGACGGCTGGCTCATCACGTCCATCGCGCTGACGGCCGCGGCGGCCGGCGTTCTGGTCGCCTTCGTCCTGCCCCGCCAGGACGAGCTCCTCGAACGGCTGGACGGGCGGCAGGCCGTCGAGCGCGACAGCACGGTGCGCCTCGCCATGTTCACCGGCGTGTTCAACCTGCTGTGGGCGACGGTCACCGTCCTCATGATCGTCCGGCCCGGCTCCACCACCGGCGCCTGAGGAAGCGGGGCGGCGGCCGGTCCCGCGTCAAGTCCAACGCCGGAATTCGTCCTCAGGTGCACAAAGGCGCTTACACTCGGCAGTCGTGCCCACGTGCATGGGCAGTAACACGAAAGGCGCGTTGACGGGTGTTCCAGGATTCCCCCATCTACGACCGGCTCGTCGCGGAGCGCGGCGACATCCCCCTTCAGACCCGCAGGGAGGCCGAGCGCGTGACCAGGGAGCTGGAGTTCGTCATGCGCCCCTTCTCCGCCTTCGGCTCCGGACTCCCCGCCGACCGCCCGGCCGCCCCGGGTGCGGGATGGCAGCGGGCCGCCCTGCCCGGCCCGCGGCCCTACTGACGGCGGCTCAACGCGTCACCGAGCCCCGGCCGTTGACACGTGACGGCCGCTCCGGTCCCGGAGCGGCCAGCCACTCGGCGACTGACAGCGCGATCGGCTGCCCCGTGTCCACCTCGACGAAGCCGAACTGCCCCGACTGGTTGCACTCCAGAAACCACCAGGTGCCGTCCGCCTCCTCGGCGAAGTCGAAGGCGCCGTACGCCAGTTCGGCATCGCGCAGATAGGCCTGCACCCCGGCGGCGACACACGTCGGAACCTCCACCGGCTGCCACGGCGCGGTACTCGGGGCGAACCGGACGTCTATCTCCCGAGGGTCCGCGTCGTCGGTCGCCTTGCGGGCGGCCAGCATCCGGTCGCCGACCGCGGTCAGGCGGATGTCCGCCCGTTTGGCGACACGGCGTTGCAGCAGGGTGGGTCCGTGGGCGACGGCGGAGAAGTCGGTGTCCGGGTCGACCCGGCTGGTCGGTACGGCCAGCGGCGGATCCTGCGGATGCGTGCCGGAGACCGGCTTGACCACCAGGTCCGGATAGCGTTCCGCGAACGCCCGCGCGGCCTGCGGGAACGTCGTGATGAGCGTGGCCGGCACCGGCAGTCCGCACCGCTGGGCCAGGTGCAGCTGCCAGGGCTTGTGACGGGCCCGCCGCGCCGCGTCGGGATGGTTCATCCAGCGCGCGGCACTGCCCCGCAGCATGCCGTAGAGCGCCTGGGAGGCCTCCTCGGTCAGCCAGTCGGACGGCGCGGCCGCCCGGGCGGCGGCCGCTCCGGGCCTGCGCACCCAGATCGACCGCAGCCCGCCGATGCTCACCAGCCGGCCCGCGGCCGAGAGATGGCCGCGGAAGGCGCCGTGCACGTACTCCCCGGACAGCGCCACCCCGCCGGGCAGGTCCGCGGGGTCCAGCCGGACCACCGGGACCCCCGACGCGTTGAGGTGCACGACCACCATGTCGGCGGTCACGTCCTCTTCGCTGGTCAGAATCAACACGGTCATCGTCGACGGTCCGTGTTCAGTCGTCGAAGTGTGTCTTGGACCCCGCCGTGGAGGTGGTGGTCCCCAGTTCCCTCATCAGGCCGTGGTCGCGGGCGGCTATCCGCCCGTCGCGGAGCACGTTCAACTGCAGTCCGGAGTCGTATGCGTACGGAGAGGTGGTCTCCAACTCCGTAGCCGGACGTGCGTAGTTGAGCGCGAACGGTTGCATCGTCTCTCCCTCGCCGGTACTGCTCGATCACACGACGGTCACCCCGCGGCCGGATTCGCTCCGCCGACGTGTCCGGGCTTCCAGAGACTTATACGAATCGAACGGGTGGTTGGTTTCCTTACGGTGCGTAATCGTGCTCGCGCGGTGCCTTTTGCGCACGCGCGCCGGGGGAGGCGCGCAGGGTGCGCAGAGCCAGGAGCAGTACGCCGATGTCGTCCAGGTACACCGGGTCCGGCACCAGGTCGGTCGGCAGGACGAAGTACACCAGGGCACCCCAGAAGACCCAGCGCGGCCCGGTCGGAAGCCCGGCCCGCCTGAGATCGCGTCGGGTGCGCACCAGCCGTACGAACAGGGCGACGGCGGCGGCCAGTACCAGTGCCGCGAGGATCGCGACGGCGACGATCACTGTGGTGGTCGTGTCCACGGGCTGTCCTCCTCGTAGGGACGTGCCGCGTTGTGCGCCCGTCTCCTGACGGATTCCCCCTAATGCCGCCGCTATTGCCTGCCGAACGCGGGTTCGGTGCACGCGGGGGGCGCACGGCCCACCGCGTCACTCCGGTGGAACACCCCACTCATACACCTGGGTCACCCGAGTGGCACGCCGTGGCGGGGGCGCCTAGGAAGGGTCCACGTAACGTCGTGTGTCGCACGTCGGGGGCGCCGGCAGCGACCGCACTCTTCCCCTGGAGCTGAGCATGACCACCGGCCCTTCATCAGCACAGCCGAACGAAACGGCCATACCCTTCCCCGAACCGGCCGACCTCACCGACCGGGTCGAATCCAGGTCCGGCGATCCGGTCGGCGAACTCGTGCGTGCCGCCGTCGCGGACCGGCCACTGGACGACATCGCCCACCTCATCACCCTGCTGGAACGCTCACCGGAGTACGCGGACGCCACCGTCGCCGCGCTGCGCGCGGTGGGCGTGAACCGGTCCGTGGAGGACGTCACCAAACTGGTCGTCCTGCTGACCCGGCCGCCGCGTGACGTGGCGAGCGCGGACGAGGCGATCCGCGCGGCGGCCGAGTCCCGCCCGCTCGAAGAGGTGACCCGGCTGCTCTCGCTGCTCCACCGGACACCCCTGGAACCCCACTGCGGCGAGGAGGCCGTGCGGGCCGCCGCCGCGGGCCGGCCCGTGGAGGAACTCGTCGACCTGATCGGACGGTTGGCCGAGGAACGCCAGGCCCTCATGGCACCGCCGGGCTTCCCCCCACCGCCCGACGGGGCTCCGGCCTCCATGGGGGCCGCCGACGGCACCTTCCTCGTGGGCGCGGTGCCGGTGCGCGATCTGGCCCCGGCATCCCGGTCCGATGCGGCCCCACGCTACCGGTCGCCCAGAGGGGCGGGCCGACAGCCGTTCCGGCCGGCCCGGCTCGCCGTCCTGGCCCTCCTGGTGTGCGGGGTGCTCAGCTTCCCGCTGCACCGCGACGGCGCGTCCGTCCGGGTCTACGGATTCGCGCTCGGGGTGTCCGTCCTGTGCGTCCTCCTCGCGCTCGTGCTGGCCGTACGGTCGACCGTGCCGACGCTCGCGGCCGCGGTCGTGGTCCCGGCGGCGATGGCCGCGGGCCAGTTGTTCGAGGGCAAACTGGTGCACTCGGCCGGACTGTCCCGGGCTCTGGACCTCGCCCTCGCCCCGGCCTGGATCGCCGGAGCGGTCGCCGTGTGCGCCTCCCTGGCAGCGCTGACGGCCCTGTTCGCCCGCCTCGCGTGGCAGCCGCCCCGGCAGGCCCGGGTACAGCCGATGGCCGAGGCGGGCCGGGCCCCGGTCGAGTGACCCGAGCGCCCTCTCCTCGCATCCCCGCCCCGGCCCGTGTGCGCGATCGACACTCGGCCCGAGGCGGGTGGCGGGCGGACGCGGCAGCCGGGGCGCCCCGACTAGAGGCCGTGCCTCCGCCCGTCGCACAGAGCCGTCAGTACCCGGTCCGGGGTGAGCGGGAGTTCGCGAAGGCGGGCTCCGGTGGCGTGGTGCACGGCGTTGCCGATCGCGGCCGGAGTGCCGACGATGCCGATCTCGCCGATGCCCTTGCTGCCCATCGGGTTGAGGTGCGGATCGTGCTCGTCGATCCAGTGCGCCTCGATCTCGGGGACATCGGCGTGCGCGGGCACGTGGTAGGCCGCGAGGTCCGCCTCCGTGAAGTCTCCGAAGGCTGCGTCCATGGTGCTGCCCTCGGTCAGCGCCATACCCAGCCCCATGGTCATCCCGCCGACGAACTGCGAACGCGCGGTACGGGCGTTGAGGATGTGCCCGGCGGCGTAGACACCCAGCAGCCGCCGCACCCGGACCTCTCCGGTGACCGTGTCGACGGCCACCTCGGCGAAGTGCGCGCCGAACGCGTGCCGCGCCCAGGGACTGTCGGCGTCGGCCGTGCCGGCGGTGTCCGCGCGTGCCGGGATACCGTCCCCGGGCAGCGGCCCGGTGTGTGCGGCCAGGGCTTCCGTCAGCCGAGTGCAGGCCTCGTGGACCGACCAGCCCCAGGAGGCGGTGCCCGAGGAGCCGCCCGCCAGCGGGGCGGCGGGCAGATCGCTGCTGCCCACCTCGATCCGGACCCGGTCCAGCGGTACGCCGAGCGCGTCGGCCGCGACCTGGGCCAGCACCGTGCGCGCCCCCGTGCCGATGTCCGTGGCGTTGACGCGGACCAGGAAGCCCCCGTCGGGCAGGGCGCGGGCCTCGGCGGTCGACGGTGACACCTGCACGGGATAGGTCGCGGCGGCCACCCCCGACCCCACCAGCAACGGCCCCTCCCTGCGGGAGCCCGGGCGGGGATCGCGCGCGGACCACCCGAAGCGCCGGGCACCCTCGCGCAGGCACTCGACGAGGTGCCTGCTGCTGAACGGTTTGCCGCTGTCGGGCTCACGGTCCGGTTCGTTGACGACCCGCACCTCCACGGGGTCCAGGCCGAGTTCACCGGCGAGCTCGTCCATCGCCGACTCCAGCGCGTACATGCCCGGAGCCTCGCCCGGGGCGCGCATCCAGGACGGCGAGGGCACGTCGAGCGGCACGACGCGGTGCAGGGTACGGCTGTGGGGAGCGGCGTACATGACGCGCGCGGGCATCGCGGCCTGCTCCACGAACTCCTTGATACGCGAGGTGTGGGTGGTGACCTCGTGCAGGACCGAGGTGAGGCGGCCGTCGGACTGTGCACCCAGCCGGACCCGGTGCAGTGTGGGCGCCCGGTGCCCGACGACGGCGGGCAGCATCCGCCGGGGGAGGGCGACGGTGACGGGCCGGCCGGTGTGCCGGGTGGCCATCACGGCGAGCACCACGTCCGGACGGGGCGTGCCCTTGGACCCGAAACCCCCGCCGACGTGCTCGGCGACGACCGTAATCCGCTCCTCCGGCAGCCCGAACAGCTCGGCCAGCGTGGCGCGGACGACCGTCGATCCCTGGCTGGAGGTGTGGACGGTCAGCCGCTCGCCGTCCCAGTGCGCGGTGCTCGCGTGCGGCTCCATCGGATGGTTGTGCAGCGGCGGCACCCGGTAGGCGACGTCGACCCGCACGGCCGAGGAACCGAAGGCCTCCTCGGGCTCACCGTGTTCGGCGCGGGCCGGGTATTCGCCGCCCACCTCCTCGGGGACGTACGCGTCCGGATGCGTGTCGGTGAGGGTGACGTCGTGGTCCTGCGCGTCGTAGGCGATACGGACGGCGGCGGCGCCGACCCGGGCCGCCTCCGGGGTGTCGGCCACCACCAGGGCCACGAACCAGCCGCGGTGCGGGACCTGCGGGTTCTGGAGCACGGAGAGCGTGGGATCGTCCGGCTCCGCCAGCCGCGGCGCGTTGTCGTGGGTGAGCACGGCCCGCACGCCGGGTACGGCCAGCGCGGCCGCGGTGTCGACACCGGTCACCCGGCCGCGGGCGATCGCGGCGGGCACGGGCCGGGCGTGGAGCCGACCGGGGCGGGGCTGCTCGGCCGCGTAGCGAGCGGTACCGGTGACCTTCTCCAGCCCCTCCCGGCGTTCCGCGGGAGCGCCCAGGGCGGTCGGGACGCTGGCCATGAGGTGTCCTCCTCGGGGTGGACGCGGGGATCAGGTCCTGGCGGCGGCCGTGAGCCGGGTCAGGACGTCCACGGCGAGAGCGCGGGCCAGGGGCACCTTGTATGCGTTGTCCCGCAGGGGCTGCGCGGCGGACAGTTCGAGGTCGACGGCGTACTCGAAGGCGGCCTCGGTCGGAGCCGCGCCCACCAGGGCCTCCTCGGCCCGGCGGGCCCGCCAGGGCCGGTGCGCCAGCGCGCCGAAGGCGATCCCGGCCTGGGTGATGACTCCGTCGTCCACCCGCACCAGGGCGGCCACGGAGGCCAGGGCGAAGGCGTACGACGCCCGGTCCCGGGCCTTGCGGTAGGCGGACGGGACCCCTGCCGTGGCGGCCGGGAGCACCACGCCCGTGACGATCTCACCGGGCTCGATCACGGTGTCCCGCTCCGGCCGGTCCCCGGGCAGCCGGTGGAACTCGGCCGCCGCCACGCTCCGGGCGCCCTGCGCGCCGTAGAGCTCCACGCGCGCGTCGAGAGCGGACAGCGCCACCGCCATGTCGGAGGGGTGGGTGGCGATGCAATGCGCGGAGTGCCCGAGCACGGCGTGGTCGCGGTGCACGCCGTCGCGGGCGCCGCAGCCGCTGCCCGGTTCCCGCTTGTTGCAGGGCTTGGTCACGTCCTGGAAGTAGGGGCAGCGGGTGCGTTGCAGAAGGTTGCCGCCCGTGGTGGCGGCGTTGCGCAGCTGGCCCGAGGCACCCGCCAGGAGCGCCTGCGACAGCGCCGGCCAGCGGTCCCGGACGACGGGATGGGCCGCGAGGTCGCTGTTGCGGACCGTCGCCCCGACCCGCAGCGACCCGTCGGGTATCTCCTCGATCGTGTCCAGGGGCAGTCGGCTGACGTCGACCAGGGTCGCGGGCCGTTCGACGCCGAGCTTCATCAGGTCGACCAGGTTGGTACCGCCACCGAGGCAGCGGGCGCCGGGCCGGGTGGCGAGGGCGTCGGCGGCCTCCGTCACGCTGGTGGCCCGGACGTAGTCGAAGGTCCTCACCGGATCACGTCCTCGGTCAGGATCACGTCCTCGGTCCTCATCGGATCACGTCCTCGACCGCCTCGACGATGCGCGGATAGGCGCCGCAGCGGCAGAGGTTGCCGCTGAGCCGCTCCCGGATCTCCGCCCGGTCCAGCCGCACGGGCTCGCCCGAGGGCACGGCCGGGTCGGTGACGTGCGAGGGGTGGCCCGCCGCGGCCTCGGCGACCGCCCCGAGCGCGGAACAGATCTGGCCCGGGGTGCAGTACCCGCACTGGAAGGCGTCCCGGTCCAGGAAGGCCCGCTGGAGCGGATGCAGCTCCTCCCCGTCACCCGCGAGCCCCTCGACGGTCGTCACCTCGCAGCCGTCCAGCGCCACCGCGAGCAGCAGACAGCTGTTGAGCCTGCGCCCGTCCACCAGGACCGTGCAGGCGCCGCACTGGCCGTGGTCACAGCCCTTCTTGGCGCCCCACAGATCGAGATCCTCGCGCAGGACGTCCAGCAGGACGCGCCGGTGGTCGACGCTCAGTGTGTGCGGCTTGCCGTTGACCCGCAGTGTGGTGTCGGAGAACCGGCAGGGTGCGGTTTCGTCGTCGCGGTCTTCGTGACTGCCCATGTCGTACGTGCCTTCCGGGACGGACCGGTGCCGTCGCACCCGCGTATCCACACCGCGGCGGCTCACACATACGAGGCCTAGGACGGGTCGTGCGGCGGCCGGTTCCTGCCGTTGCCCTTGAGGCGGTCCAGCGTGCGGGTCAACTGCTGGAGGGGGGACGTGGGCGGCCCGGAGGCAGGCGGCGGCCCTTCGGGGGCGGCGGCCGCGGACTCGCGGTACGCGGCGAGCGCCTCGTGGGCCCGTTCGGCGGCCTCCCGGTACAGGTCCCGGGACTTGGTCATGGCGTCGAGAGCCTCGGCGTACATCGCGACGAGCCTGCGCTCGCGCTCGAGTTCCTCCTCCGTCGTCAGCAGCTGCCACTGCTCCCGCAGCGCGGTGACGGCGTCGTCGGCGCCGTCCGGCAGCGCCCGCCCGGAGGCGGCGAACCGGGTCAGCGTGTCGACCAGTTCGGTGGGCTCCGAGCCGTCGAGGAAGACACTGCGTACGGAGAAGTCCTCCTCGGACGGTGTCGCCGCGGGCAGGATCACCGCGCCGCCGCGCGGCACCTGCACGCCGGCCTCGCGCAGCGCCCAGTTGACGGTGCGCAGCTGCTGGGGCGCGGCGCGGTGCTCGACCACCCGGTGCCGCAGGCTCGCGGGCAGCAGCGGGTGCAACGGCTTCAGGCCGCGCGCGTCCGGGGTCATCGCCTCGTGCACCACGAGATGGATGTTCCAGCTGTCGCGCACGGCCTCCCGGAACAGTCGCCGTACGGCCTTGTCGTCCGCGGGCAGGCGGTTGACGTCCCGCAGGGCGAGGCCGGTGGCGTCGTCGTGGTCCCAGCCGGCGTCCGGCGCCTCGGGCCAGAACATGGTGGCGGGGGAGGGCCACCGCTGGTCCCAGGGGCTCTCCGCCTCGGCGACCAGCACCCATGCCTGCCCCTCGCGCGCGTCGGACGGCAGGGTGAGCCTGGCGCGGACCGTGACGTCCTCGGGGGTGCGCCAGCGGGCCTCGAAGACCGAGCCGTGCGCGCTGTCGGTCTCGGAGGGCTCCTGGTGGTCGTCGACGGTCCCGCTGTCCCCGAGGGCCCGCAGTCGCTGACGGATCAGGTCCTGCGGGTCGGCTCCGAGGTGGCGGCCGCGGGCCGACCACACCGTGGGGGAGGAGGCGGGACGGGCGGTGGAGGAGGTCGGCATGAGTCCATCTGGAGTGCGGGGGCACGTGCCGTTCCAGTATCGCCGCCGGTCGCCGCCGACGATCACCCGGGGTCCCGCGGACGTCCCGCCGATGCTCAGCCGGCCTGCGGAGACCGCGTCGCCTTGGCGAGCTTGTCGGTCATGTCCGCGGTCTGCCCGGCGGGCGGCGGCGCCACGTCCACCTTTGTGCCGAAGTCGTCGAAGCGCAGGGTCGTCGTGCTCGTCACCCGGGTCTCCGCGCGGTCCGTCGGTGTGCTGTCCCGCAGCGGCCGCAGGGTCAGGGTGACGGTCTCCTGCCGCAGGCGGCCCTGGTCGTCCAGCCACAGGTGCAGCGGAACCGAGGACGTGCCCAGCTGCTTGCGCAGGGCCTGGGCGCGGGCCTGGTCGCCCCGGGCCAGTGCCGACACCTCGACGTCGACGCGGTAGTGGGTGGTCCGGGTGCCGTTCACGGTCTCCGTGCCGACCTTGGCCACCTTGCCGGAGCCGGCGCCCTTGACGTAGCCGAAGGGCTCGACCGGATCGCTGACCTGCGTGTTCTGGGTCTTCGATCCCTGGAGGCGGGCGGGGTCGATCTTCATCCAGGTCCTGCCCTCGGGCAGCGGGCCGCGCTGGGAGGCCGGCGGCTTCTGGTAGACGATCCCGTCCACCAGACGCTGTTCGAGGCGGGTGCCCTGCGAGGTCAGCGTCACCTCGCTGTCGCCCTGGGCGAGGTCCACCGTGCCCCGGCCCTGGGCGGTGACGCTCTGCCCGCCGGCCACGGCCTTGCTGGAGACGGTCAGTTTCGCCGTGTCCGCGGCCACGGTCCTGTCGTACGCCGAGCGCACGGCCCGCGTCGCGTCGGCCGGGTCCGATCCGCTCGCCGAGCGGCCCGCCGGTGCGGCGCCCTCGTCCGAGCCGCCGCAACCGGCCGCCGTACCCGAGACCAGCACCACCACGGCGACGGCACTTCCCCAGCGTGTCCTCGACACCGCACACACACCCTCTCCGGTCGGAGGCAATGGGTTGACAGGTTCCGGTGCCGGGTTGCCCTCCGGCCGGACGCCATGCGCCCTGTTTCGGTCACCTGCGGACCTGCCTGCCATGAGGCCGACGCGCACACGGGGCGCGCGGTGTGCACGCGGGGTGCGCGGGAGTCGCTCCGTGCCGCTGGTGTTCACTCCTGTCCCGGCGGCGACGGGTTCCGCACAATGGCTCACCGAGCAGGGCCCGCCAACCATCCGCATTGGGGCGGGCCCTGTTCGCGTGACGGGGCGTTGCCCCTCGTACGGGGGACAGTGGGCGTGTCCAAGTTGAATATATCGGTGGCCGATATATTCTGAGTGAATGGCATCGAAGAGCATGACCCAGGCGACGTTCTTCGTCCTGACCGCTTTGGCCGACCAGCCACGGCACGGGTACGGAATCCTGCGCGAGGTCGAGGATCTGTCCGGCGGCGAGGTGCGGCTGCGGGTCGGCACGCTGTACGGCGTGCTGGACCGGCTCACCGCGGACGCGCTGATCGTGCTGGACCGCGAGGAGGTGCAGCAGGGCCGGCTCCGGCGCTACTACCGCCTCACCGACGACGGGATGCGCGCCCTCACCGCCGAGGCGGAGCGCATGGCGGCGGGCGCCAGTGCCGCGCAGCAGCGGATCGCCGAGGGCCGCCGGGCTCCCGAACGCCCTGTCACCCCGCCCGCCACGGGCCTCGGACTCGCGGGAGGTCTCGCATGACGACGCTGCTCGAATCGCGCTACCGCATGGTGCTCCGCCTGCTCCCCGCCTACTACCGGCGGGAGCGGGAGGAGGAGATGGTCGAGATCTACCTGTGGGACGTCGACCGCGAGACCCAGGACCAGAGCAGGCCCACGCTCGGCGAGGTGGCGAGCATCGCCGCCCTCGCCCTGCGCACCAGACTGGGAGCCGCCGGCGCGCCCCGCCCCTACGACCGGCTCGGCGCGGCCGTCCGTCTCTTCGCGCTCTTCGCCGTCCTGCTCCAGGCGGCCTCCGTGGTCGTCGACCGCGTCCTGGGACTGACCTGGGCGGCGACCCACGGCCCGGCGCAGTGGGACATGTACGTCTCGGGCTTCACCGCACGGGGGCCGGCCCTCGCGGTCGCCGAGGTCGCCGTCTGGGCGCTGCCCCTGCTGTGGACGGTCGCCTACTTCGCCCTCCTGCACGGCCGACTGCGCCTGGCCCGGGTGTCCGCACTGCTGGCCGCGCTGCCCACGCTCTGGCCGTTCCTGGCCCCGCTGGTCAGCACGTGGTTCCCGCCGTCGACCGCGTTCACCACCACCTCCGCGCTGTTCTCCTGGCTCACGGCCCTCGCCCTGTGCGCCGCCCACCACCGCGACGCCCCGCCGGCGTCGCTGCCGGTCGGCACGCCCGGGCTCGCCTTCGCCGCCTGCGGTGTGGTGATGGGCGCCTCCGTCGTCCTGCTGCCCCTCGCCGCCGACACGGTCTGGGCGCCGGCCACCTGCTTCGCGGTCGGAGCCCTGGGCTGGCTGCTGTGGCGCGCCCGCCGCGACGACCGCAGCACCGCCTGCGGCGCGATCGCCCTGGCCGTACTCGGCCTGCTGCTCCTCACGGTGCGCGTGGCCGCCCTGTATCCGTGGCTCGGCACGCCCGTCCCCGCCCTCGTCCTCGGTGGTGCGCTCGTCCAGGCGGGGATCCTGTCCCTGCTGGTCGCCGTGCTGGCCGTGGTGGGCGGCCGCGATCTGGCGGCGGCACGCTGAACACCGCCGCGCGCAGACCTCAGTGAGGAAAGGCGCGCGGCGGACGCTGCCGGCCCACCTCGTCCCGGAACTCCGCGATGACCGAGCTGATCTGACGCATCAGCGCGGTGTTCTCCAGCCGGTCGAGATAGAGGTTGCGGCGGGCCAGGCCGGTGGCGTCCACGCAGAAGTACAGAGCCATCAGCGGGTTGACGAACAACTCGCTGCCCTTGGTCCGCTCGGTGAAGCGGACATCGCCGAAGTCGCCGCGTACGGCGGCGGCGACGGAGCCGTTGACGATGCTCGGGTGGTCCGGGGTGCAGCGCTGGGCGTGGGCCACCGCGTCCAGATACAGGGCCCCTTCCCGGCTGCCGGGAGGCAGGGAGAACGCGCCGAGGTAGGAGCCGTCCCGCTCCAGCGCGGCCAGATTCTCCAGGACCAGCGAGTGGTTGACGCCGTGATGGGCGTCCACGCCGAAGCCGAGGCACGCCACCAGGCGCCGCGGTATCCCCTCCAGCCCGGTCACGGCTGCCAGGCTCGCCATGTCCTCCTCCGGAGTGCCGAGCCCGTGCTCGTCGCCGCGCATCAGGATGTCGGTGCCGCCGTCGACCAGCACGATCGCGTCGACGCCGCCCAGATGGTCCACCAGGGCGCGATACGCGGCCCGCAGCGGCCGAACTCCCGTCTGCGGAAACGCGTAGACCGTCGACGGCAGGTCCTGCTCGGCCAGCCACCTGGCCAGGGTGCGCTCGGGGAAGTAGTCGCCGCGGGCCGCGGTGTCCGGGCGGATCGCCGCCACGTCATGGTCCAGCCACACCTCCGTGTCCAGGCCGTACAGATCCGCGAAGGAGAGGTTGGCGAGATGGACGTCCTTGCCGGCCGACCGCAGGGCGAGGGCCAGCGGCAGCCCGGCGTACACGTCGAAGCCGCCGCCCGCGCCGGCGATCAGGACCCGGTGCGCGTCCCGCAACCGGGCGAAGAACGGGGGCTCTTGGAGGGTGAACACCGGGCGACGCTAACAGGGCGCCGGACCGCGCTCCCGGCCGGAGCCAAGTACGATGACCATCGATTCCTAATGCCGTTCGTCAAGCCGCGGAGCGCGGTACAGTCCGTTCCTCCAACTGGGGAGGGCTCATGGGGACCAAGTGGAGCTTGACGATCGACTGCGCGTACCCGGGGAAGCTGGCCGCGTTCTGGGCGCTGGCGTTGGGCTACGAGGAGAAGCCCGCGCCCGCAGGGTTCGGGAGCTGGGAGGAGTGGTTCTCGCATCATGAGGTTCCGGAGGACGAGTGGGATGACGGGGCGTACCTCTCAGATCCGGACGGCGTGGGCCCCACCTTGTCCTTCCTGAAGGTGCCGGAGCCGAAGGTGGCGAAGAACCGGCTGCATATCGACGTGCAAGTTGGTGGCGGCCGTGAAACCCCATGGGAGGTGCGCTGGCCGCGCGTGGTCGAGGCGGTGCAGCGGTTGACCACTGCGGGCGCGACCGTGGTCCGCGAGGACGAGTTGCAGGGCAGGCCGGATCACGTGGTGATGGCGGACCCGGAAGGTAACGAGTTTTGCCTGGTCTGACGGGGTCGGTCAGGCCAACTGGCCGCGCGCAGCGTGTCGCGTCCCTTCCTGTGCGGCTGCCCTTGCCGGCGGAGCCGGCTCGTAGCGCCGTCCGTCGCGCAGAAGGGCCCAGAGACACCTCACGGTTGCAACGTGTCAAGCAGCGGCGGGTAGTTCGGTGCGAAAGGCGAGAGTCTCGTCGAACGGGATGTGTTTCTGGAGGCAGTGGTAGAGCTGGCCGATCATCTTATTGAACAGGTTCCTCTGAGCGGCAGCGTGCCAGTCCCCGACCTCGCGGCGTCGGTCGTAGTGCGCCTTGGCCCCGGCAGAAGCGGTCGGGGCTGCGAAGGCCCAGAGGTACCCGGTGTGGTTGAGCCGGTCGTTCTTCACCCAGCGTCTGGTGATGCTGGACTTCTTCCCGGAGGCCCTGGTGATCGGGGATGCGCCGGCGTAGGCCTTCATGCCGCGGGCGGTGGTGAAGCGGGTGTGATCGTCCCCGATCTCAGCGAGGATCCGGGCGCCGAGCTGGGTTCCGAGTCCGGGAAAGCTCAGGATGATCTCGGCGTCCGGGTGCTGAGGGACAGCCTCTTCCACCGCCTCGGCGAGCTGGTCGGCGGCGATGCAGGCGGCGTTGAGCTGCCGCAGCAGGGCGAGCATCTGCTTGCCGAGCGCGTCCTCGACCAACGGTGGCTGGTGCGCGTACTCGGCCCGCAGGACCTCGCGGATGCGCTCGGCGTCGGCATCGATCCCACGCTGGCGGCCGGCGCGCTTGAGCGCCGAGCGCAGTTGCGCGAGCGACAGCCGGGCCGCCCGCGAGGGCGTGGGGGCGAGCTCCAGCAGGATGCGGGTCTCGGGGCGGCAGAGACCGTTCTGCCAGTGCAGGTAGGCGTCGAGGGTGGCGGGGAAGTACTCGCGCAGGAGCGAGCGGAGCTGGTTGGCGAGCTGCTGCCGGTTCCAGACTGCGTCCTGCTGGGCGCGGGCGAGGACGGCGATGGCGCGGGCGAGATCGCTGTCCCTGGGGCAACGGCCGGTGGGCGTGCATATCGGTGCGGAGGATGTTCGCCAGGACGAGGGCGTCGCCGGGGTCGGACTTCTTCCGTGTGACCGCGTGGCGGTCGCGGTAGCGTGCGGCGGCCATCGGGTTGATGGCGTAGACCTGGCGCTTGCCGGTGCGCAGGACCGCGACGAGCAGACCGCGGGAGGTCTCGATGGCGACCGGGACCGGGGTGTCCTCGGTGTCGCCGTGCTCGGCAAGCAGATCCAGAAGGATCTTGTAGCCGGTCGCGTCGTCGGTGATGTGGCGCTTGGCCAGGAGCGTGCCGTCGTCGTCGACCAGGGCGACGTCGTGCGTCCTCTCGGCCCAGTCAATGCCGCAGTAGACCAACTTCCCTCCTCTATGTGCGGGTGTTTGCGCTGGTCACGAGCGCATGCGGGGCCACGCAGCGACCTGATTCCAGGCCTCGATCGGAACGGGCCGACACCTCACAAGCCGTTCGTGGCACCAGCTCACCGCACGGGCCCCGGTCTGTTCCCAGAGCTCAGACGACTCGGGGAATGCAAGAGATCACCGTGCGACGGGCTCGCACCACCAACTCCAACGAGTGATCAAGCGAACGGTGTTGACGCCGCTGGTGGCCGTGAAGGCGCCGAACGCCGCCGATCTTGGCGGAGACATCATGGCCGGGCTGAAAGAAGGCGTGCGTCCGGAGCCCACACAACCACCAGCAGCGTCAGCGCTGGGTGGCGGCCACGAGAGCACCGAATGACGCCGCTCTCTGGGAAGGCATCTTGGCCGTGACGTTGAGAGGTATCCACCGGAACTCACGAGGGCCATCACCCGCCAGCTGGGTTGCGCAGCCGTACTCGTCGGAGACCTTGACGGCCCGGTGGAGTACAGGCGTCACAACCTGTTCGAACCAACTCACCGACTGGCGAGAACCGGTGAGTTCCTTACAAGGGAATTAGGACGTTGACGCGGCGGCGAGCGAGAGCCAGGACGGCCTGGGTATGGCGCTTGCCCTCGGCACGTTTGCGATCGTAGAAGCGCCGGGATTCCTCGCAGTGGCGGATGCTGAACAACGCCGAGGTGTAGAAGACGCGTTGTAGGCGGCGGTTGTATCGCTGCGGACGGCGCAGGTTCCCGCTCGGTTTCCCGGAATCGCGAGGCACCGGGGCGACGCCGCCGAAGCCGGCGAGGCGGTCGGGGGTGCCGAAGGCGATCATGTCGCCGCCGGTGGCGGCCAGGAACTCGGCGCCGAGGATGATGCCCAGGCCGGGCATGCTGGTGATCACTTCGAAGTCGTGGTAGTCGCGAAACCGGGCCTCGATGAGCTTGTCGAGCTCGGCGACCTGCTGGTTGAGGCCCATCACCTCCATCGCCAGCGTGTGAACCATCTCGGCGGTCAGCTTCTCGCCCGGCAGGCTGGTGTGCTGGCGTTCGGCGGCTTGGACGGCCGTCTCGGCGAGCTTGTCGGCGCGGACGACATGGCGATTGCGCAGCCAGGTCTCCAGCCGCTTGGCACCGAGTCGTCGGACGGCGGCCGGGGTCTGGTAGCCGCTCACCAGGGTGAGCGGGCCGGTGTTGGTGAGGTCCAGCGCGCGCTCCAGGCCGGGGAAGGTGCCGGAGAACTGGGCGCGGAGGCGGTTGACGGTGCGGGTGTGGTCGGCGACCAGGTCCATGCGGCGACCGGTGAGGATCTTCAGGTCGACGACCGTCTCGTCGCCAGCACGTAAGGGGTGCCGGTCGCGTCGGACGCGAACCTGGTCGGCGATGACGGCAGCGTCCTTGGCGTCGGTCTTGCCCTCGCCGCGGTAGCTCTCGGAGGCGCGGTGGATGGCCCGGCCGGAGATGGAGTGCACCGGCTGGTCGTGGTTGAGGAGGATCGCGATGGCGAGGGCGGCTCCGCCGTCAGCCAGATCAATGCCCCAGGTCGCCTTGTCGCCCAGGGCCAGGACGTCAGCGAGTAGTTCGAGGAGCTCGGGTTCGTCGTTGGTGACGCGTCGGGACAGCAGCCTGCGGCCGCTCTCGTCGATCGCGACGCAGTGGTGGTGGGTCTTCCCCGCGTCGATGCCAGCCCAGATTGCGGCCATGTGGTGCCTCCGTGCGGTGCGGTGCTGGTGCCTCCCGACGGACGACCTCGCTGTCGATTCCCTACGGAGCGATCATTCGCAATTCCTAATTGGCAGCCGAGTCGTCGTGGGGCATCGGGCGGCCAATCGATGGAAGCCACAAACGGCAGAAGATTGAAAGCCACACCCGACGCCCCTGGGTGGGCCAACCATACGAAGGGCTCGCCCAGTCCCGCAGAACAACGTCGGGAAGTTTGACAGTCGTCGTACTTTCGGCTTGAGTGAGCCGCGGCGGTGACACGTCCGGCCACCGCCGTCACCTGGCGGACGGGGGAGATCCGATGGTCACAGCGGTGCGTTTCCATGAGTTCGGCGGGCCCGAGGTGCTGCGCCTGGAGGACGTGGACGTCGGTGAGCCCGGCCCCGGTGAACTGCTGATCCGGGTGGACGCGATCGGCCTCAACCGGGCCGAAGTCCTCTTCCGCAGCGGCCGGTACATCGAGCCGGTCAAGGAGTTCCCGGCCCGGCTCGGCACCGAGGCCGCGGGTGTGGTCGAAGCGGTCGGCGCGGGGGTGACGGGGTTCGGGACCGGTCAACCGGTCAGCGTCGTGCCCGCGTTCTCGATGAACGACTACGGCGTCTACGCCGAGCGCGCGATCGTCCCCGCCGCCGCGGTGCTGCACCGACCCGACGGGCTCGACGCGATCGGGGGCGCCGCGGTGTGGATGCCCTATGTGACGGCGTACGGCGCACTGGTCGAGGTCGGCGGGTTGCGGGCCGGGGACACGGTCGTGCTGACCGCCGCCTCCAGCGGTGTGGGGCTGGCCGGCATTCAGGTCGCCCGGAGGGCCGGGGCCGTCCCGATCGCCACCACCCGCAGCGGCGCCAAGCGGGACGCGCTGCTGAAGGCCGGGGCGGCCGAGGTGATCGTCACCGAGGAGGACGACGTCGTGGAGCGCGTGCTCGACGCGACCGCAGGCCGTGGCGCGGAGTTCGTCTTCGACGCCGTGGCCGGACCGGGGGTCCTGGACCTCGCCAAGGTGGTCGCGCCCGGCGGCACGCTCTTCCTCTACGGGGCACTCAGTGGCGCGGTGACCCCCTACCCGGGCTTCGACCTCGGGATGCCGGCACTGAACATACGGACCTACACGCTTCACGAGACGACCCGGGATCCGCTGCGGCTGCGCCGGGCCGAGGCCTTCGTCGCCTCCGGTCTGCGCACCGGGGCCTTCACGGCCGCGGTGGACCGGGTCTTCGGGCTGCACGAGATCGCGGAGGCGCACCGCTACCTGGAGGCAGGGGCCCAAGTGGGCAAGATCGTGGCGGTCGTCGAGCACTGACCGCCCCGCGCGCCCGTCACGCGGCGGTCCAGATGTCCGCCTCCCACGCCAGATGCCGCACGAGCTCGTCCTCCCCGGGCCGTGCGGCGGCCGGTGCCGTCGACGGCGGTGTGGGGACACCGCGGGAGATGTTGCCGCTCACGGTGATGTTGTATTCGACGCGCGGGCGGCGCAGCGCCTCGTAGTGGGAGAGGGCGGAGTCCATGTCCGGTGCGTCGCGCAGGGACTTGGCGAGGATCACGGCGTCCTCCAGGGCCATCGACGCGCCCTGCCCGGTGGCGGGGGAGGCCGCGTGCGCCGCGTCGCCGAGGATCAGGGTGCGCCCGGAGCGCCAAGGGGTGCCCACGGGGATCTCGGTGGCGTTGGTGACCAGCAGCGTCCCGGTGGTGGCCTCGACGATGTCCGCCGCCGCGGTGGTGTCCTTGCGCAGCAGGGGCACCAGCAGGTCGCGCCAGGTCTCCGGTGTGCCGTGCGCGATGGCGTCGGCGGACAGCGGGTCGGCGGACACGCGGGCGAACCAGTACGTCTCCCCCTCGGGCGACACCGCGTAGCCGAAGGCGGTCGCGCTGCCCCGGATCATGGTGATCCGCGCCTCCTCCTCGGGCGCGGACACGGGCGCGGTGCGCGTGTATCCGTAGAAGACGCGCTGGCCCGCGTAGACCGGCTGCGCCTCGGCGGCGATCGTCCGCCGGACCCTGGACCCCAGGCCGTCGGCGCCGATGAGCAGGTCCGCGGTCGCGGTGCCGCCGTCGGCGAAGTGGGCGGTGACGCCCGCGGGGCCGCTCTCCACGGAGACGAGCCGGGCGCCGTGCCGGATCTCGATGCCCCGGCGCCCGGCCTCCGCCTGGAGCGCGGAGTTGAGGTCGCCGCGGCGCAGGCAGCGGTACCGCAGAAGTGGGTCGGCCGCCTCGCCGAGGGGTGCCTGGGCCAACTGCTCGCCCGTGCCGTCGAACACGCGCATCGACGTCAGCGGGAAGCCGAGCGCGGTGACCGCCGCCGAGGCGTCGAGCTGCGCGAGGGCGCGCATGCCGTTGCTCGCGAGGGTGAGGAACGCGCCCAGGTCCTCGGCCGAGTCGGGATGCGCCTCGTGCACGACGACGTCGAAACCCGCCTTCCGTACGGCCATCGCCGTCGCCGCGCCGGCGATCCCGCCACCGATGACCAGAATGCGTGCCACGCCCACCCCCGCTTGTCCGTGTCCACCCCGCGCGCTCATGCCCGCACGGAAGGAACGCCCCGGCGGCGACCCGAGTTCCGCGACACACCGGCCGACTCCCGCCCCAGACGACGTCACCCCCTTGACCGGTGACGCTGCGCCTGTCAGGATCGTCACCACGGGCACTGAGAGGAGACCGGGATGACCGAAGAGGACAGGCGCGTCCCCGACGTCGCCGAGACCGGGCGCCGGGCGCGATTCGGTACGTTGCCGGAGCGGATTCGCCTTGAGGACACCATCGAGGAACGGCCGGCCACCGCGCCCGACCCCGCCAAGGACACGTACAACCCCGACGAATGGCTCGTGCGCAACTGCCTGTGAATGAGCCGACCGCGCGCCAGAGCGGTACAGCACGGCCGCACAAAACACAGCAGGGCCGCGCAGCACAAGCTGCGCGGCCCTGCTGTGGTGTGGCTCAGGCGCCGCTCTCGCGGAGCATGTCCTCGCGCTCGACGAGCTTGACGCGCTCGCGGCCCTGTGGCTCGCCCAGCGCCTTCTCGGCGGCGTCCAGCTTGTACCAGCCCTCCCAGGTGGTGAAGCGGACGTTCCGCTCGGCAAGGAACGCGTCCACCGCCTCGGGCTCGGGCGAGTCCGGCGTCTGGAGACGGCCGCCCGCGAAGTCGGCCAGCAGGTTGGACACCGTCTCGTTGGCGTCGCCCTTGGTGTGGCCGATCAGGCCCACGGGGCCACGCCGGATCCAGCCGGTGACGTACGTCGACGTCAGGTGCTCGCCGCTCTCCTGGATGACCCGGCCGCCCTCGTCCGGGACGGTGCCCGTCTCGATGTCCCAGGGCAGCTTGGGGAGTTTGTCGGAGAGGTAGCCGACGGCGCGGTAGACCGCCGTGACGTCCCAGTCCTTGAACTCGCCCGTGCCCTTGACGTTGCCGGTGCCGTCGAGGGCGGTGCGCTCGGTGCGCAGGCCGACGACCTTGCCGTCCTCGCCGAGGATCTCGGTGGGCGACTCGAAGAAGTGCAGGAAGAGCTTGTGCGGGCGCTCGCCGACATCGCGGATCGCCCAGTTCTCCAGGGTCTTGGCGACCATGTCGGCCTGCTTGTTGCCGCGCCGGGTCTCGATCGAGCCCTCGTCGTAGTCGATGTCCTCGGGGTCGACGATGACCTCGATGGTGGGGGAGTGGTCCAGCTCCCGCAGCTCCATCGGGCTGAACTTCGCCTGTGCCGGCCCACGACGGCCGAACACATGGACTTCCAGCGCCTTGTTGGCCTTCAGGCCCTCGTGGACGTTCGGCGGGATCTCCGTGGGCAGCAGCTCCTCCGCCGTCTTGGCGAGGATGCGCGCCACGTCCAGCGCCACGTTCCCGACGCCGAGCACGGCGACCTTCTCGGCCTGGAGCGGCCAGGTGCGCGGCACGTCCGGGTGGCCGTCGTACCAGGAGACGAAGTCGGCGGCGCCGTAGGAACCGTCGAGCTCGACACCGGGTATGGCCAGCTCGCGGTCGGCCGTCGCGCCGGTGGAGAAGATCACGGCGTCGTAGAACGCGCGCAGGTCGTCCAGGTTCAGGTCGTTCGGGTAGTCGACGTTGCCGAACAGGCGAATCTGCGGTTTGTCGAGCACCTGGTGGAGGGCCGTGATGATGCCTTTGATGCGCGGGTGGTCGGGGGCGACACCGTAGCGGATCAGGCCGAACGGGGCCGGCATCCGCTCGAAGAGGTCGATGGACACACCGGGTTCGGCGGCCACGTCGGACTTGAGCAGGGCGTCGGCGGCGTAGATGCCGGCGGGGCCGGCTCCGACGATTGCTACCCGCAGGGGGCGGGGCATGGTCAGGTTCCCTTCGAGCGGTGATAGATCGACTCGACGGGAAGCCTAAACTAAGGCAAGCCTAAGTCGGTACGCGGGTCCGATCTATGAGCTCATAAGGTCACTTTATGACGGAGCGCCGCATGGATCTTACCCGGTCCGCCCGACCAGCGGCCCGGCCCCTACGGCAGGTTCTGCTCCGCCCAGATCACCTTGCCCGCGGGCGTGTACCGGGTGCCCCAGCGCTCGGCGAGCTGCGCCACGAGGAACAGGCCGCGTCCGCCCTCGTCCGTCATGGCCGCGTACCGCAGATGGGGCGAGGTGCTGCTGCTGTCGAAGACCTCGCAGACCAGGGTGCGGTCGTACAGCACGCGGACGTGGATGGAACCGCCGCCGTAGCGGATCGCGTTGGTGACGAGCTCGCTCAGGATCAACTCCGTGGTGAACGTGAGCTCGTCGAGGCCCCACCGGGCCAACTGGCGGGTCACCGAGGCGCGTACCTCCCCGACGGCCGCCGGTTCGGACGGCACGTCCCACTCGGCGATCCGGTCGGCGGCCAGCGCCCGGGTGCGCGCCACGATCAGGGCGATGTCGTCGCTGGGCTTGGCGGGCAGCCGTGAGTCGAGGACGACCCGGCAGGTGTCCTCGGGCGAACTCCCGGCCCGCTCCAGAGCGCCGCGCAGCTGGTCGAGACCCACGTCGATGTCGTGCTCCCGGTCCTCGACGAGCCCGTCCGTGTAGAGCACCAGCCGGCTGCCCTCCGCCAGGTCGAGGTCGACCGTCTCGAACGGCAGGCCGCCGAGCCCCAGCGGGGGACCGGCCGGCACGTCCGGGAACTCCACCGAGCCGTCGGGACGGATCAGGGCCGGCGGCGGATGGCCCGCGCGGGCGATCGTGCACCGCCGGGCCACCGGGTCGTAGACGGCGTACAGGCAGGTCGCCCCGGTCACCGGGGCGCTCGTCTCCTCCTCCGCCTCGTCCTGGTCGATGCGGGAGACCAACTCGTCCAGGAGCGCGAGCAGTTCGTCCGGCGGGAGGTCCAGCGCGGAGAAGTTGTGCACGGCGGTGCGCAGCCGCCCCATCGTGGCCGCCGCGTACAGACCGTGGCCGACGACGTCCCCCACCACCAGCGCCACCCGGGCGCCGGACAGCGGCAGGACGTCGAACCAGTCGCCGCCCACGCCCGCCTGCGCGGGCAGATACCGGTAGGCGATCTCCAGGGCGTTCTGCTCGGGCAGCCTGCGCGGCAGCAGACTGCGCTGGAGGGTCACCGCCATGCTGTGCTCGCGGGTGTAGCGGCGCGCGTTGTCGATGGAGACCGCGGCCCGGGCGACCAGTTCCTCGGCGAGGGCCACCTCCTCGCGGTCGAAGGGCTCCGCCTTCTCGGACCGCCAGAAGCTGACCACGCCCAGCACCAGGCTGCCCGCCCTGAGCGGCACCGCGATCAGCGAGTGGATGCCGTACGCCACCACCTGGGCGGAGCGCTCCAGGTCCTGTGCCTGCCAGCCCGCGGCCTCGCTCAGCCGCGGCTCGACGACGGCCGCCCCGCTGCTGAGGCTGCGTGCCTGGGGCGAGGACTCGACGAGCCGGATCTGCTCGCCGACCGGGTACAGCGGGGCGTCCTTGCGGATCCCGCTCAGTGCCGTACGGCTCAGGGCGCGTGACGACTCCGGCTGCCCGCCGCCGAGCACGGCGTCGAAGAGGTCGACGGTCGCGAAGTCCGCGAACCGGGGCACCGCCAGCTCGGCCAGCTCCTCGGCGGTGCGGGTGACGTCCAGACTGGTGCCGATGGCCACGCCGGCGTCGTACAGCATGTTCAGGCGTTCGCGGGCCGCCTCGGCGCGGCCGGACAGGGCGCGCAGTTCGGTGGAGTCGCGCAGGGTGGCGACGGTGCCGGGCGGTCCGCCCCGGCTGTCGGTGGTGCGCTGGTTGACCGCGAGGAGCCGGTCCTTGACCAGGTGCACCTCGTCGGTGGCGACCCGCCCCGAGGCCAGCAGGCCGGCCGTGTCGGGCGGCAGCCCGAGGGCCTCGACGTGCCGGCCCTCGGCGTCGTCCGGCAGGTCGAGCAGGCGGTGCGCCTCGTCGTTGGCGAGCAGCAGGGTGCCCGCGCCGCCGACGATGAGCACGCCCTCCCGGACGGAGTGCAGCACCGCGTCGTGGTGCTCGTACATACGGGTCATCTCGTGCGGGCCGAGGCCGTGCGTCTGGCGCAGCAGCCGCCTGCTCACCAGCGCGGTGCCCGCCGTGGCCAGGGCGAGGCCCGCCGCGGCGGCGATCAGGACCAGCGGCATCTGCCGGTTGGCGGCGCCGCCGACGTTCTCGGTGGTGATCCCCGCCGACACCAGGCCCACGACCGTGCCGTCGTCCGCCTTGATCGGCACCACGGCCTGCACGAGCGGCCCGATGGTCCCGTCGATCTCCTCCGTCACCACGCGTCCGGCCAGCGCCGGCGCGAGGGTGCCGACGAACTTCCGGCCGATACGGTCGGCCTTGGGGTGGGTGTAGCGGATGCCGTCGGTGTTCATCACGACGAGGAAGTCCACGCCGGTCGCCCGGCGGGCCGCCTCAGCACGGGGTTGCAGCACCGACGTCGGGTCGGGGTCGCGCAGGGCCTCACGGGTGCCGGGCGCGTTGGCGAACGCCTCGGCGACCGCGACCGAGCGGTTGCGGGCCTCGGTGGTGCTGTCGTGGCGGGCCTGGAGCACCAGCGCGAGCACCGCGGCCACCACCAGCAGCAGCACGACCGCCACTTGCAGGACGAAGACCTGACCGGCCACGCTGCGGCCGCTCAGCGCCGCCCGCAGTCCCGCCGTCATGTCCCGCCGTCCCCGGCCGGAGCCGCCCCGCCATCCGGCGGGCGGGCCCTCGGAAGGCGGTCGCCCCGGCTGCCCGTGCGCTCCCGGAGTGCGGTCGGGCGCGTGGGGTGCGCGCGGACCGCCGGGACGGCGGGTCGACCGGGTCCAGGATCGCCCCAAGAGTCGGACCATGTGCTTATGTCTACACTGCCGGGCCCCCGGGAGGCGAGGGGCGTCACATGACGTGACAGACCGACCTCCCGTTGACAGAAGGCACGTTGTGGCATCTTCCGGCCCTCGGCCTCAGCGCGCGTCACGGCGCGTGGCGAGCAGGAGGGCGATGTCGTCGGGACGGTCCACGGCGTGCCGGGCCGTCACGGTCAGCCGGTCGGCCACCGCGGCCAGCGAACGGCCGCCCGGGCGTGCCGCGGGGCCGCCCGCTTTCGCCAGCGCCACCCGCAGCGCGCCGATGCCGTCGTCGATGTCGCCGCCGGGCACCTCCACCAGACCGTCGGTGTACAGCGCGAGGACGGCGCCGGGCTCCATCATCAGCTCCGTCACCGGATAGCGGGCCCGCGGGTCCACCCCGAGCACCACCCCGCCGGGCAGGTCCAGGACCTGGGTGCGGCCGTCCGGGTGGCGCAGCAGCGGCGGCGGGTGCCCGGCCCGGGCGACCTGGGCGAGCCCGGTGGCGGGGTCGAGGCGGAGGTAGCAGCAGCTCGCGAAGAGCCCGGGGTCGAGATCGATGAGGAGATGGTTGGTGGCGCTCATGACCTCGTCCGGCGGCCGGTCGCCCAGCGCGAACGCCCTGACGACGCTGCGCACCTGTCCCATGGTCGCCGCCGCCTGCACTCCGTGCCCCTGGACGTCCCCGATGACCAGCGCCAGACCGTCCCCCGCCTCCACGACGTCGTACCAGTCGCCGCCGATGTCCATGCCCTGGGTGCCCGGCAGATAGCGGCCGACGGTCTCCACCCGCGGATGCACCGGCAGCCGCCGGGGCAGCAGGGCCTGCTGGAGGCCGCGGGCGAGGGCGGCCTCCGTCTCGTAGCGCTGCGCCTTCTCCATGGCGTGGGCGATCAGACCGGCGAGCGCGGTGAGGACGGTGCGTTCCTCGGTGCTGAAGCTGCGCGGGCGGTCGAAGCCGAGGATGCACGAGCCGACCGGCCGGCCGGAGGCGATCAGGGGCAGGAAGGCGCGGGCGCCCTCCGTCGCGTCCAGCGGGATACCGGGATAGGCGTCCGTGAGCTGCTGCATCGAGTCGAAGAACAGCGGGCGGCCGGTGGTCAGCGTCTCGACGCCGGGCAGCCGGACGTCCAGGCCCACCCCCTCGAACGGGGTGAGGAAGCCCTGCGGGAAGCCGGACTCCCAGGCCAGATACAGGTGCCGGTCCTGGAGCAGGTAGATGGCGAGCCGGCGGCCGCCGAAGGCGGGCAGCACCTCGCGCATGACGACCGCGGAGACCTGGCGGGCGGTGACCGCCTCGGTGAGGGCGATGGCCAGGACGATCGGCCGGTACAAAGGCGCCGGCGGGACGAGGCCGGACGCCGTGCCGGTCCCGCCGTCCGGGCCGGGAGGGGCCGCCGGGTCCCGGTTCGCCGAGGGGAGGCCGGTGGCGTGCCCGGCCGCCAGGTCGGCGGGAGAGGTGTCCCTCATCCCGGCCGCGGGACGGATCACGCAGGTCAGCCGGTCCGGGCCCGGGTGGACGGCGAAGGACAGCCAGTCACCCTCGGACGGCCGCGGCCTCGGCGCCTGGGCCGGCGGTCTGGGGACGTGGAAGTGCACCGGCTCAGGCGCGAGCAGCGCACCGCGCAGATGGTCCTCCACGTCCGGCCGGCCGATCCACGGCACGGTCTCCCACAGGGGCCTGCCGAGCAGCTCGATCCGCTCCCGGCGCAGCAGGTGCGCGGCGCGCGGATTGGCGTAGACGACCAGGCCTGCGCGGTCCAGACAGAACACGCCGTCCGGCAGCAGGTCGGCGGCCGCGTCGGCCACCGCGGCCGGACCGGGATCGAGGACGATGCCCTTGACCGGACCCGCGCCCGTCCACATCCCCGACAGGTCGGCCGCCTCCTCGGCGCTCCACAGGTCCACCAGCCGCAACGCCCCTTCCGGCCCGCGCAGATACAGCGGCAGATGCGGCGGTCTGCCCACGGACGCGCCGCGCAGCGCCGCCAGGAGGAGATGCGGGTCGGAGGGTGCCACGGTCCGCGCGAAGGCCTCCACGGCCCCGGGGAAGCCGTCGGGCGGCACGCCAAGGAGCAGGTGCAGGGCCTCGTCGGCGGTCACCGTCTGCGTCGCCGGGTCCCAGGCGAAGCGCCCGAGGCGTTCCACGGGCGGACGGGTGGCCGCGGGCCGTACGCACAGCGGATCGTCGTCCCAGGCGACCGTCTCGGCGCCGTCCTCCAGGCCCCGCAGGGCGGTCCCCAGGTCCTGGGCCACCCGTGCCATGCGGTCGCGGACGCCCAGCACCTCGGCCGCGTCGGCGACGGAGGGCCGCAGCACGGTGAGCACGCCGAAGGGGTCGGCGCCCGCCCCGACCGGTATGTAGAGCGAGCCGAACTGGAAGGGCAGACCGGCCGCGAACTGGGGGTAGCGGCGCATGGTCTCGGTGGCGTTCGGCAGGACCACCTGGACACCCAGCCGGTAGGCGTCCGCGACCGGGAAGGGGCGGTCCACGTGCAGCCGCCACCAGGGGCGGAACAGGGGCCCCGGCAGCCCGGCGAGCACGGCCAGGCGCAGCAGTCCAGGGGTGCGGCAGCGCAGGTAGACGCCTCCCGCGTGGCCGCCGGTCGCGCTGACCGCCTCCGTGGAGGCGTCGATCAGCAGCGCCGCCAGCCGTCCGGGCGTCGGATGCGTGTCCTCCGCGCTCGCAGTCATCGGCCCTACCTCGTCCGTGCCGTCACACGGGCGACGACACAGCCAGCATGCGCCACGCGCCCCCCGGCGCGCATCCGCGCGGACGTCTCCGCCGCGGCGCGTTTGCGAATGCCGCGACTGAGCAGCCGATCTCCTGGACCTTGTGCCTGGTGGAAAGGAGCACATGATGGCGGCGGGCGAGCCCGATGCCCTGGAGATCGATGCCGACCCGGAGGCGGTCAAGCGGCACCGCACCCTGTTCAGGGCCGTCCGTCGGCGCAGGAACCCGCCCCTGCGGCGGACGGACATCACGGTCACGGACGAGGCGGCGGTCAAACGGGCCGTGAAGGCGGCCTCGCTGGGCAATGCCATGGAGTGGTTCGACTTCGGCATCTACAGCTATCTCGCCGTCACCCTCGGCCATGTCTTCTTCCCCTCCGGGAACGACACCGTCCAACTGCTGTCGTCCTTCGCGACCTTCGCGGTCTCCTTCCTGGTCCGGCCGCTGGGCGGGATGGTCTTCGGGCCCATGGGGGACCGGATCGGCCGCAAGAAGGTCCTCGCCACCACGATGATCATGATGGCGGCCGGCACCTTCGCCATCGGGCTGATCCCGTCGTACGCCGCGATCGGCTTCTGGGCCCCGGTCCTGCTGATCCTGTTCCGCCTGGTCCAGGGCTTCTCCACGGGAGGTGAGTACGGCGGCGCCTCCACCTTCATCGCCGAGTACGCGCCGGACCGGCGGCGCGGCTACTTCGCCAGCTTCCTCGAACTGGGCACGCTCGCCGGCTACGTCGGCGCGGCCGGCCTGGTGACGGCCCTGACCGCGGTGCTGGGCAGCCCGGGCATGGAGTCCTGGGGCTGGCGGGTGCCCTTCCTGGTGGCGGGCCCCATCGGGCTGGTCGGCCTGTACCTGCGGCTGCGGCTGGACGAGACCCCGGCCTTCCAGAAGCTGGAGGACGAGTCCCTGCACCGGGCCTCCGACGTCGCGTCCGCGGTGGAGACGACGACCAGGAGCGACCTGGCGGCCGTCTTCCGGCGCCAGTGGCCGACGCTGATCCTGTGCGTCTGCCTGGTCGGCGCCTACAACGTCACCAACTACATGATCCTGTCGTACATGCCGACCTATCTCTCGGACGAGATGGGCTACTCCGAGGCGCACGGACTGCTGCTCCTCATCGCCACCATGCTGGTGCTGATGCTGGTCATCAACCAGGTGGGCCGGCTCTCCGACCGGGTGGGCCGCAGGCCGCTGCTGATGACCGGGATGCTCGGCTTCCTGGTCCTGTCGGTGCCGGCGTTCCTGCTGGTCGAGCAGGGCTCCGTGGTGGCCGTGTCGAGCGGGATGCTGCTGCTCGGGCTGTCGCTGGTGTGCATGCTCGGCACCATGTCCGCGGCGCTGCCCGCGCTCTTTCCCACCCAGGTGCGCTACGGCGCCCTGTCCATCGGCTACAACTTCTCCACCTCCCTGTTCGGCGGCACGACACCTCTGGTGGTCACCGCGCTGATCTCCGCCACCGGAAGCGATCTGATGCCCGCCTTCTACGCCATGGCCGCGGCCGTGGTGGGCACGGTCGCCGTGGCCTGCATGAAGGAGACGGCCCGCAAGCCGCTGGCGGGCTCACCGCCCTCCGTGGCGACCCAGGAGGAGGCGGCCGACCTGGTGGAGAGCCGGGCACCGGCGCCCCGGTTCTGACATACCGCTTCTGGCATACCGCCGGAAAACAGCCACCCAGGACCCCGCCCGCATGTGTGTAACGGGCATGTTTTCCTACGGCGAAGTGACGCCCCGACGGCGCCGCGGTGGCCCCGGTCATGGCTTGGCCAACTCCATGCGACTCGTTGGCCACACGTTCATCCGTTGCGCCTGATGTCCTGCCCGGAGCCGGGCGGAGAGTGATCGGCGGTCGGTCTCCCGAACCCGCGAGACCGCCGCACTTCCTCCTCTCCGTCTGCTCAACAAGGGGCATTCATGGCTGAGTTGACCCGTCGTAGACTCCTGGGTCCGGCCGCCGGCGCGCTGGGTGGCGCCGCGGCGCTCTCGCTCCTCCCGCCGAGCGTCCAGAAGGCCGTCGCCGCCGAGCCGCCCAGGCACGGTTCGCTGCGCGACATCGAGCACGTCGTCATGCTGATGCAGGAGAACCGGTCCTTCGACCACTACTTCGGCACCCTGTCGGGGGTCCGCGGCTTCGCCGACCCCCGCGCGCCGAAACTCGACACCGGGCGCTCGGTCTTCTACCAGCCCGACACCGAGAACCCCAGGGGCTACCTGCTGCCCTTCCACCTCGACACCCGCACCTCCAGCGCCCAGGCGATACCGTCCACCAGCCACGCCTGGTCGGTGCAGCACGAGGCGTGGAACGGCGGCAAGATGGACCGCTGGCTGCCGGCCCACCGCAAGGCCGACGGCGTCAACGGCCCCTACGTCATGGGCTACTACACGCGCGAGGACATCCCGTTCCAGTTCGCGCTCGCCGAGACCTTCACCATCTGCGACAACTACTTCTGCTCGGTCTTCGGGCCCACCTGGCCCAACCGCCTGATGTGGATGACCGCGAGCATCGACCCGGACGGCACCCACGGCGGCCCGATCACCAGCAACGTCGCGCCGACACCGTACCGCTGGACGACGTACGCCGAACGCCTCCAGGCGGCCGGGATCAGCTGGAAGGTGTACCAGCAGGACGACGACTACGGCTGCAACATGCTGGAGCAGTTCCAGGCGTTCAAGGACGCGAAGCCCGGTTCCGACCTGTACGAGCGCGGTGTGCGCCCGCAGCCGGAGGGCACGTTCGAGGACGACGCCCGAGGCGACCGGCTGCCGGCGGTGTCCTGGATCATGCCGACGAGCCACCAGTCGGAGCACCCCGACTACCTGCCCGCGGCCGGCGCCGACTTCGTCGCCTCCAAGATCGAGGCCATCGCCTCCAACCCGAAGGTGTGGCGCAAGACCGCCTTCATCCTCAACTACGACGAGAACGACGGCCTGTTCGACCACGTGGCCCCGCCGACCCCGCCCGCGGGCACGCCCGGCGAGTTCATCCAGGGGCTGCCGATCGGCGGCGGCTTCCGGGTCCCGGCGATCATCATCTCGCCCTGGACGGTGGGCGGCTGGGTCGCCTCCGAGGCCTTCGACCACACCTCCGCGCTCCGCTTCCTGGAGCGGTTCACCGGGGTCGAGGAGCCCAACATCACCGACTGGCGTCGGGACACCTTCGGGGACTTCACCTCGGCGTTCCGCTTCTCCAGCGGCCGGCCGCGGCCGCCCCGGCTGCCCGACGACACCGCCGAGCAGCTCCAGAAGGCCAAGGAGGAGGTGGCCACGCTGCCCAAGCCCACACTGCCGGGCGCCGACCAGCGGTTCCCGCACCAGGAACGGGGCCGCCGCCCGCACGTGTAGCGGACGCCCACCGTCCGGTCCGTCGAGGCTACGAGGTGGTTAAGTTCCCCTCAAACCTTGATGGCCGGGCGGTGATCTCCTCATGATGAGGGCATGACGACAGCGGTGCGGGCCCTGACCCGCCTGGTGGACTGGCCCGATCTCGTGGAGGCGCGGCCCAGTTGCGGAACGGGGCGGGCGCTGCGCGCCGACGGCGCCGAGATCGCGCACTTCCACTCCGACCGGATGGCCGACGTCCATCTATCGGCGCCCGCGATCCACCGGCTGCGCGGTGATCTGAAGGGCTCGACCGCGATTCGCCTGGTGCCCGCCTCCGGCTGGGTGACCGTCCGCCTGGAGTGCGAGTCGGACATCGATCTGCTGATGACGCTGGTCAGCGTCGCCCTCAAGGCCCACCAGGGCGGCACGGCCGGCCAGCCTGCGCCGGCCGTGCGCTGCAACGAGCACCGCGGTGCGGCGATCGCGCGATGACGGTCCGTCAGCCGTGGAAGTTCACATAGCCGTTGCCGTCACGGTCGGAACCGCGCTTGGTGTACGAGTGCACGTCGGCCCGGGCACCGGAGGGCTTGTAGAAGTAGATGGTGTCTTTGTCGTTGTTCCAGATGAAGTTGCAGTTCTGGCGGTAGACGACGTTGTTCGCGTCGGAGTCGGTGCCCTTGCCGCCGCGCAGCTTGATGGAGTCACCGGGCTGAAGGCTGTGACTGGCGGTGAACTTGAAGGTGTTGCCGGTGGCGTCCTTGACGACGTGCCCCTTGAGGTTCACGGTCGTCGAGCGCGAGTAGTTCTTGATCGTCAGGTACTCGTTCTTGGTGTTGCCGGTACGGCAGTTGTTGGAGTCCGAGCCGGGCGCGTCGTACTGGACGCCCTTGAGCTTCAGAGCCGACGAGTACTCGGCCGCCTGCGCCGGAGAGGCGGTCACGGCGGCTATGAGACCGGCCGCGGTGGCGGTGGCCGCCAGGACATGACGCTTACGCATGGGAATTCCCCCCTGTGGTGCGAATGGAGCGTCAGGAGCCTACCTGCTGTGTGAACGTTCAATGGCATAAACGTGGGGAAAATGTGAAGGGCGAGGTCTGTCCGGTCACGGCGATAGGGTCCCGCCATGGATCACGCGGACGTGGGAATCGTGCACCCCGGCTCCATGGGAGCGCAGGTGGCCGCGCAGGCCGTGGCGGCGGGCGCCAGGGTCTGGTGGTCGGCTGAGGGCCGCTCCGCCGCCACGCGCGAGCGGGCCGAGCGGATCGGGCTCGCAGCCGTGGGGAGCATGGCCGAGCTGACCGCCCGGTGCGGTCTGGTGCTGAGCGTGTGCCCGCCGGCCGCCGCCCTCGACGTCGCCCGGCAGGTCGCGGCGACCGGGTTCGACGGCGTCTACGTCGACGCCAACGCGGTGAGCCCGCGCCGCATGGAGCAGATCGCCGACACGCTGGCGGACAGCGGGGCGACCCTGGTCGACGGAGGGATCACCGGACCGCCGCCCCGCACCACCGGAACCACCCGCCTCTACCTCTCCGGTGACGCCCCGTCGGTGGAACCGGTCCGCGCGCTGTTCGCCGGCACCCTGCTGACCCCGGTCGTCCTCGACGGGCCGGTCGGCCGCGCCTCGGCGCTGAAGCTGGCCTTCGCCGCCTACAACAAGATCTCCTACGCGCTCGCCGCCGAGGCCTCGGCCCTCGCCGCGGACCACGGCGTCCTGGACGACTTCCGCGACCTCACCGCCCAGTTGCTGCCCGGCACCCCGCTGGCCGCGCCGGACCGGCTCGCGAGCGCCGGGCCCAAGGCCTGGCGCTGGGAGCCCGAGATGCGGGAGATCGCCGAGGCCTGGCGGGACAGCGGCCTGCCCGGCACCTTCGCCGACGCCGCCGCGCGGACCTTCGCACGGTGGGAGGAGCACAAGGACGCCCCCACCGTGACGAGCGACCGCCTGATCGCCGAGCTCCTGGACGAGCGCCACGGCGCCGCCTGAACACAGGTCACCGCGCCCTCGCGGGCGGACCCGGCCGCGCCCGCCGTGCCACCGGCTCAGGCGCAGGACGGCGCGTCGTCCAGGGACGGCAGGAACCGGCGCCACTCCGACGCGGACAGCGGATCGCCCAGGCTCGCGCACAGCCGCCGGGCGATCGCGTCGGCGTCGGTCGACCACAGCCGTACGGTGTGGTCCTCGCCGCCCGCCGCGAGCGTCCCGCCGTCCGGGCTGAAGGCGACGGCGTAGACGTGCCCGGTTGCCGCCGTCAGCACGGCCCGTGCCTCGGGGGCCCGGGGCTCGGAGACGTCGAACAGCCAGACGGTGGCGTCCGTGCTGCCCGCCGCGAGGGTGGTCCCGTCGCGGCCGAAGGCCACGGAGTACACGTAGTTGGTGAATCCCGTCAGCTCGGGGCCGACCCGCCGGGGCGCGGCGATGTCGCGGGTGTCCCACAGCCGGACCGTACGGTCCGCGCTCCCCGCCGCGAGCAGCCCGCCGTCGGGGCTGAAGGCGACCGACCACACATACCCCGTGGGACCGCGCAACGTCACCAGCGGCTCGGCGCGCGACCCGTCCGTGCGCCAGACGCGGACGGCCCGGTCGATGCCGCCCGCGGCCACATGCCGTCCGTCGGGGCTGAACGACACCGACAGCAGCGCGTCCGTGGCCCCGGTGAGCGTGCGCAGCGCCCGCACCCGGTCCGCCCGCCGCACGTCCCACAGGCGTACGGTCGCGTCGTCGGCGCCCGTCACCAGGACCGTGCCCGACGGGGCGAAGGCGAGGGACTCCACCGTGCCGGTGGCGGCCGCGCGGAAGGGGGCGCCCCGCGGGCTCAGCCCGCCGTCGGGCGTGTAGGAGAAGAGCCGCGCGAGCCCGTCGCCGTAGCCGACCGCGAGAAGCCGCTGCCGGGGCGCGAAGGCCACCGACTGCACGAAGGTGTCGCCGCCCGGCTTCCACGGCCTGCCCACCCGCTCGTGCCGGGCCACGTCCCACAGCTGGAGGTGCAGCGTGCCGACGGCGAGCAGCCGGCTGTCCGGACTGTAGGCGAGCGCGTTGACCCCCTCGGCCGAGGTCAGCACCGGAGAGGGCAGGGACCACAGCCGCGTCACCCCGTCCGCGCAGGCCGTCACCAGCGTCCGCGCGTCGAACCACACCACCGAGGTCACCGCCCCCGGGTGCGGCAGCGTGGCGGTCACATGGCCGGCCGCGCGGTCCCACAGCCGTACGGCGTCGTCGCTGCCGCCGATGGCGAGGACCCCGCTGTCCGGGCCGAACGCCACGGCGTTGACCCAGCTGGTCGCCTCGCCGCCGGCGTCCGGGGCGCGGCGGGGACGGGCCGGGTCGGACACGTCCCACACCCGGGTGGTGCGGTCCTGGCTGCCGGCCGCGAGGAACCGCCCGTCCGGACTGAACGCCACACTCAGGGCGGACCCGTCGAACGCCTCCAGCGTGGCCAGGGGACGGGCACCGGACGCGCCGCCCGTACGCCACAGCCGGGCACGCCCGTCCCGGCCCGAGGCCGCGAGCAGCGCCCCGTCCGCGCTGAACGCCACCGCCTGGAGGAAGTCCCCGCCGCCCCGGAACACCACGGGACGTGCCGCACCGGCCGCCTGCCCGTCGGCCCACAGCCGCGCGGTGCCGTCCGCCCCCGCGGCGGCCAGGCCCCGGCCGCCCGGGACGAACGCCAGCGCGTACACGGTCTCGGCGGACGCACCCGCGAGAGCGGGCAGCGGCCGCGGACGCCGGGGATCGGAGACGTCCCAGCGCCGCAGCAGGCCCTTGCCGCCGCCCGCCACCAGGATGCGGCCGTCCGGGCTCAACGCCACCGCGAAGACGGCGAGTTCGGCCGAGACGCGCAGCCGGGACAGCCGCTCGGGCCGGGACCGGTCAGTGGTGCTCCACAGCCGGACGGTGCCGTCGGAGGAGCCGGCCGCGAGCAGCCGGCGCCCGGCGTCGAGCGCCACGGACTGCACCAGGCCGGTGAACCCCGTCAGCCGGGTGGCGGTCGGGGCCGCCGAGGAGTCCATCAGCCGGGCCCGCGCCTCCTGGGTCGGAGCGGTGCGGTAGGCGGCCAGGGCGAGCTGGGCGCTGACCGCCGGGTCGTGCGCGCCGATTCGGTCCGCCTCGGCGGCCAGTTCCCGCGAGACCGCCTCCGTGCGCGCCCGGTCGGCCCGCGACCGCTGCCGCTCGGCGTACACCGACAGACCGCTGGCCACCAACAGCAGCGCCAGCGCCGTGGCCAGCAGCTGACGCAGCCTCCGGGTACGGCGCCGGGCCGCCCGCCGCTCCTCGTCCTCGTGCCGCGCCGAGGCGTCGAGGAAGGCCCGCTCACGGGTGTTGACGGCCTCGCGGTGCGCCGCGTCCGCAGCCCACTCGCCGGTCAGCGCCAGCGCCGTACCCCGCAACAGCAGCCCCGGGTCGCGGCCGGACTCGTCCCAGCCGCGCGCCGCCTCGGTCAGCCGCCGGTGCACACGCAGCCCGGCCCGGTCCGCGCCGATCCATTCCTGCAGCCGCGGCCAGGCGGACAGCAGCGACTCGTGCGAGATCTCCACGGTCTCGCTGTCGGCCGTGATCAGCCGCTGCTCGACGAACGCGGCGAGCACCGCGGCCGGCTCGGCGGACGGCGCCCGGTCCGGGCCCGCCAGTCCCTCCAGCTCCCGGCGCTGCGCCCGGCGCCGGGTGGGCAGGGTGTCGTCGGTGACATGGACCAGCCGTAGGAAGACCAGCCGGGCGAGCTCCCGCTGTACGTCGGACAGTTCCGCGAACACCGTCTCCGCCGTCCGGGACACCGCGTCGTGGATCCCGCCGCTGGCGCGGTAGGCCTCGACGGTCAGGCGGCCCCGCGGGGCGCGCTGCCACGTGGCGTGCAGGGCGTGGCTGAGCAGGGGCAGGGAGCCCGGGTCGTGGGCCGCGGCGGACTCCTGCGAGGCGCCGCCCGAGCGCGGGGCGAGATCCCGCGCCAACAGCTCCACCAGGCCGCTCTCCACCTCCAGGCGCGCCTTGCGGGCCGGCCCCGTGATGGCCCGGCGCATCTCCTCGGCGCTCAACGGGCCCACCACGACCTGATGGTTCTGCAGCGCCTCCGCGAGCCTCGGATACCGCAGCGCCTGCGCGTAGAAGTCGGCCCGCAGTCCGATCACCACCAGGGCCGGCGCGGGCGGCAGCAGCTCCACGAAGCGTCTTCGCACGGTCTCCCGCGCGCCCGCGGTGAACAGCTCCTCGAACTGGTCCACCACGACCAGCGGGGCCGGTCCGGCCTCCGTCAGCCGCCGCGTCAGCTCGGCCACGGGATCGCGGCCCGGCGTCATCAGCACGACCGCCCGATCCACCGCCCCACCGCGCACCGCCGGGATCAGCCCGGCCCGCAGCAGTGACGACTTCCCCGACCCCGAGGGCCCGACCACGGCGAGCAGCCCGCCGCCGACGGCACCACGCGCGAGCGGGACGTGCCGGCCGGTGCCGCGCGACGCGGGGCCCGCGACCGAGTCACCCGTGGCCGCCAGCCGGGCACCCGTGTCACCCTCGGCGGGCGGGCCACCGTCCGCGCCGCCCGCCGTAGGTGAGTCACCGTCGGTCTCCTCCGTCGGCGGACCCGCGCTCGCCCTGGCCTCCGGCGGCACACCGTCCTCCCCGTCCGCCGCCAGGCACCGCAAGCGGTCGGTGAGCCGGCGGGTGAGGTCCTCGCGGCCGAAGAACCAGTCCGCGTGCGCCTCCTCGAAGGCGCGCAGGCCGCGGTAGGGCGGTGGCGAGCCGGGGCGGGGTCGGCCGGGGGTCATGCGGACGCGGACGAGGGCCTCGTTCCAGCGGCGCAGGACGTCGGGGTCGTCGACGCCGCAGGCGCGCAGGATCGCGGCGAGCAGTTCCGGAGACCGGACCGGTGGGAGGTGGCGGCCGGAGAAGTAGTCCCCGGCCGTGCTCGACGCGATGCGAACCGTGTCGGCCACGTCCCGGACCGTCAGCCCTGCCCGTAATCGGGCGGCGGTGAGCAGACGGCCGAAGTCGGCCGCCGAGGCTATACCGTCCGGATCCGCGTCCCCGTTGTCTTCCCGCCCGTGGTGCCCGTCCTGCTCGTCCCGGCCCATCGGCCTCGCCCCCCGGCAGTGTCCAGCCGGCAGGGCCCGAGAGCCTGTCCGACTTTGTCCGACCACTGTCGGGGCTAGTCCGGGCTTGGGGCAACGGGGTGTTTTCGGCCCACCCGACACGCTTTCCTCAAGTGGGGGCCGACGCGCCGCACGGCATGGAGGGGAGCCATCGCCGTGCGGCCGTGGGCCCCCTGCCGTGACCGCCGCCGCTCAGTCCCACAGGGGATACGTCTCCACGCGAGCCAGCCGCTCGGGGCGGGTGTCGGTGTAGGTGAGGGTCATCCGGCTGTAGTGCGGCAGCCGCGGGTTCTTCTTCCACTCCCGCGGACGGTCGAGGCGGACGAGGACCGGATACGAGTGGAAGGTGCCGGCCGCGCAGTACGGCTCGCAGTCGTTGACCAGGTTGCGGCCCCGGGCCACCGCCGCGTCCGCGTCCCAGCGCGACCAGGTCAGCGAGGTGAGCCGGCTGTTGCCGTCACCGCAGGCGAGCATGAAGCCGGCCGGACGCACCTGGGGCTTGAAGAAGCAGTCGACGAGCACGGGGTCCGCGGCCGGCCGGGTCACGGCGGGTGCGGCCGAAGGGGCCGCGGCGGGGCTGGCGGAGGCGGGAGCCATGGCCGCCGCGAGGAGAAGGGCGGCACCGAGCGCGGCCGCCTTGGTCGTGGTCGGTCCCGGCATGTCCGCTCCCCGGCGTTCGTGTGCGCGTCTGCCGTACCGACGCTACGACCGCGACCGGGGACGCACCACTCGAACGGACCAAGGTCGCGTGACGAGCGGAGCGCCCCCGGTGGGCGGCTGCCGTGCTGCGGTGCTACTTCTTCGACGCGGCGGTCACGTCCGTGATCGTCCAGCGCTGGTTGGAGCCGGAGTTGGGCTGCCACGTGGTGACGGCCGCGCCCTCGCCGGTGGCCTGGCCGCCGACCTCCAGAAGGCGCCCGGTGGACGCGTTGACCAGGGTCCAGGTGCCGTCGCCGGTGGTCGACAGGATCCACTCGGCGGCCGCGTCCCGCTCACCCGTGTCGGTCTCGATCACCGGCACGTTGTCGCGGACGGCCAGGCGCTTGCCCTCGGCGGGGTTGCTGAACTCGTAGC
The DNA here is from genome assembly GCF_001685355.1 of Streptomyces lincolnensis. Taxonomy (GTDB): domain Bacteria; phylum Actinomycetota; class Actinomycetes; order Streptomycetales; family Streptomycetaceae; genus Streptomyces; species Streptomyces lincolnensis. Next base: position 9,430,542 of record NZ_CP016438.1, read on the forward strand.
GCTGACGGCTGCCGGTCTCGCCGTAGCGCCCGGTCAGCTGCCACTGCTGCGCGGTGCTGCCGTTCCCGGTGCCGATGACCAGGTTCGTGCCGTTGGCGGCGACGGTGACGGCCTTGCCGCTCTGCACACCGGTCAGGGTGTAGTCGTGGCCCTTGCGCAGCAGCGGGGCGTCCTTCGCGACACCGGAGACACCCTTGACGGCGAAGGTGGTCACCGACTGGGCGGGCACGGTGAAGGTGGCCTTGCGGTCGACGACCTTGATCGGCGCCTGCCGCGCCAGCTTGCCGTCGGCGCTGGTGACGACCGGGGTGACGGTCGCGCCCTTGCTGACCTCGCGGAACTTGGCCAGGTCGAGGGTGACCGTGCGGGCCTCGGTGGTGCTGTTGACGTGGACGAGCGAGGCGCCCTTGCCGTTCGCGGTCACGGCGGCGGCGCTGGAGGTGTCGTTCGTCCTGATCAGCTTGTCGCCGGGCTTGATGAAGTGCGTGAAGTTGCGCGCGGTGTCGAACTTGGTGTTGGTGTAGATCGGGCAGGTCTTCAGGGTGTCCTTGGAGGTGCAGCTGAAGGGGAGCTGGATGCTGCCCCAGTTGCCGCCCTTGGCCGACTCGCCGCCCGGCTTCATGTTGTCGTAGTCCTCGACCGGCTGCCAGAACACCCAGGCCTTGGGCTCCAGTTCGCGCAGGTCGTCGACGATCCGCTGGGCGAGCCCGAGACCGGGCCGCATGTCGGTGAAGCTCTGCCCGTCGCCCCAGTCGCCTTCGACCTCGCTCATCCACAGCGGCTTGTCCGCCGCCTTGGCCAGGTCACGCACGGTGGTGCGCTGTGCGGTGCCGTAGGTGTGGACGTTCATCTGGCCGACGAGGTCCTTGGACTCCTGCGAGTAGGAGTTCCAGTTCGTCGCGAAGATGGACGGGTTGGTCTCGTCCATCGCCGAGATGTCGGCCTTGACCTTGGCCTTCTTCAGCGCGGGCGCCAGCGCGGCCATGAGCTTCTGCTGGAGCTCGGGGCCGATGTGGGCGCCCTCCTGACGGCCGCCGACGGGCTGGCCGTCCGCGCCCAGACGGGTGCTCCAGTAGTTGGTGTTGGGCTCGTTGACCCCGGTGACGGTGTCGACCTTGATGCCCTCGGCCTTCTCCAGCCGCTTCGTCGCACCCGCCAGGTACGCGGCGAAGTCGTCGACCGACTCCTCCTTGAGCTGCTCGGCGTTGGCGTCGAAGCCGCCCGACACGTACCCGCTGACGGTCATGAACCACGGCGGGGAGTTGCTGAAGGTCTCCCAGTGGGTGATGTCCTTCTTGATGCGGTCCACCCACCAGCGCTGGGTGGCGTCGGCGTTCTTGTTCCAGTCGGCCGGGTCGTCGGCGCTCCACCAGTCGGTGTCCTCGCGGGTGGTGCCCGCGGGCGCCTTCCACCAGCCCTCCACGGCGCCGCCGGCGCGCAGGTAGTCCTTGACGTCGGGGGCGTTGCCGCCGCCGATGTTGTACCGGGCTATGTTCAGCGCCAGGCCGTCGTCGCCGAAGAGGAGCTTCGCGAGCTTCTCGCGTATCGCCGGCGGATAGTCGCCGGTGGCGTTGGCGAACCAGACCAGGCTGGTGCCCCAGCCGTCGAACTTCTGCTGCTTGTACGACGGGTCAGGCGTCACGGTGACCGAGGCGGCTGCCTGGGCCTGCGCGGGAACGCTGAGCAGGGCGGCCCCGGTGGCCAGGGCCGTCAGGGCGGATGCCCCGAGGAACCGTCTGCTGCGGGTACGGCGTGCCATCGTGTGCTCCCAACTGCGGTGGTGGTCGCTGCGGTGGCCCCTCCCGCCGTGGGGCGGGAGGGACGGGCCTCGGTCGGGCGTGTGCCGACCGAGGAGTCGTGGGGTGCGGTGCGTGGTGCGGTGGGTCAGACGGACTGGCGCAGGACGGCGACGTCCCGGGGTCCGAGGGTGAGGGCGCCGTCGGTGCCGGCGGTACCGATCAGGACCTCTCCGGCGAGGCCGGAGACCGGCACGGTGTCGTCCGTCCGGTTGACCAGGAACAGGAACCGGCTGTCGGCGCCGCGGCGCACGGTCAGCTCGACGCGGCCCCGGAGGTCCGCGGGCAGTTCGCTCTCCACCCCGGCCGGCCCGAGCAGGCGCGGCAGCAGGGCGGTGAGCCCCGTGACACCGAGGCGCGTGGAGACGTAGGAGGCCGAACCGGTGCCGCTCGCCCGCCGGGTGATGGCGGGGCGCCCGGCCTGCGTACCGGTGCGGTAGCGGACCAGGACCTCCGTGTCGGCGTCGGCCACGGTGATCCGGTCGGTCCACAGGCTGCCGGTGCTCGCGTCGTCGAGTTCGACGGTGTCCTCGGCGAGCAGCGGGCCGAACTCCTCGATGCGGATGCCGAGCAGATCGCGCAGGGCGCCCGGGTAACCGCCCAGCCAGACGTGGTCGTTCTCGTCGACGACCGCGGAGAAGTACGTGGCGATCAGATGGCCGCCCTGCTCGGCGTAGCGCGTGAGCTCCTTGGCCAGGTCGGCGGGGACCATGTGCAGCACGGGCGCGATCAGCACCTGGTGGCGGGAGAGATCGGCGCGGGTGGTGACCAGGTCGGCGCGGATTCCCAGGGCCAGGAGCGCCGAATACCAGTCGAGTGCCTCCTGGCGGTAGTCCAGCAGGGCGGTGGGGTGGGAGTCCTGCTCGCTCGCCCACCACGACTCCCAGTCGTAGATGATCCCGACCCGGGCCGGCTCCCGCTCGCTCCCGGCGACCGGGGCGAGGGTCTTGAGGGTGGCGCCGAGGGCGGCCACCGCGCGGAAGAGGTCGCTGTCGGCGCCGGCGTGCGGCACCATCGCCGAGTGGTACTTCTCCGCGCCGGCCACGGACTGCCGCCACTGGAAGAAGCACACCGCGTCGGCGCCGTGCGCCACGTGCAGCAGCGAGTCCCGGGCCAGGTCGCCGGGCCGCTTGGCCACGTTGACCGGCTGCCAGTTGACCGCGCTGGTGGAGTGCTCCATCAGGAACCAGGGCCGCCCGCCCGCGACACCGCTGGTGAGGTTGGCGGAGAAGGACAGCTCGTCGCGGTCCTGGGGGCCGGGGTGGACGTAGTGGTCGTTGGAGACGAAGTCGATCTCCTCGGCCCAGTCCGGGTAGTTCATGCCCTTGGTGCCGTTCATCACCATGAAGTTCGTGGTGACGGGCACGTCCGGGGTGAGGTCGCGCAGCAGGTCCCGCTCGGCCCGCAGATAGTCCTTGAGCGCGTCCGAGGAGAAGCGCTTGAAGTCCAGCTGCTGGGTCGGGTTGGGGTGCGCGGCGGCGAGCCGGGGCGGCAGGATCTGGTCCCAGTCGCTGTAGCGCTGCGACCAGAACGCCGTGCCCCAGGCGTGGTTGAGGGCGTCGAGCGTGGTGTAGCGGGCGCGCAGCCAGGCACGGAAGGCACCGGCCGCGTCGTCGGAGTAGTCGTAGATGTTGTGGCAGCCCAGCTCGTTGGAGACGTGCCAGGCGACCAGCGCCGGGTGGTTCGCGTACCGGGTCGCCATCTCCCGCACCAGGCGCAGGGCGTGCTCGCGGAAGACGGGCGAGGTGGGACGCCAGTGCTGGCGGGCTCCCGGCCACAGCGTCTCGCCTGTCGCGGTGACCGGCAGGATCTCCGGGTGCGCGGTGGTCAGCCAGGGCGGCGGAGAGGCGGTCGCGGTGGCCAGGTCGACGCCTATGCCGCCCGCGTGCAGCAGGTCCATGACCTCGTCGAGCCAGGCGAAGTCCCACTCGTCCGCGGCCGGCTGGATGCGGGCCCAGGAGAAGATCCCCACGCTGACGATGTTGACGCCGGCCTCGCGCATCAGCCGGACGTCCTCCTCCCACACGTCCCGGGGCCACTGCTCGGGGTTGTAGTCGGCGCCGTAGGCGAAGCGGGGAGCGGGGTCACCGTCCGGTCCGCCCGAGCGGGACAGGAGGGTGGAGATCATGGCGGTCCTTCCGAAAGGGGTGCACGAGGCGGCGCGGCCCGGGTGCCGCGCCGCCCGGAGTCCTGCTGCTTACCGTCTGCTGGTTACTCGACGGTGAAGCCCTGCTCCTTGCCGTACTTGATCGAGGCGTCCTGCCAGGCCTTCAGACCGTCCGCCAGCTTGGTGTTGGAGACGTAGGCCTTGCCGACCGTGTCGTTGAAGATCGAGTTGGCGTACGGCTGGAACGGCAGGTACGACCAGTCGCTCGCCACGTTCGCCGCGGACTCGGCGAAGATCTTGTTGGCCTCCTGGCCGCCGAAGTACTCGAACTTCTTGCTCTGGAACGCGGGGGACTCCAGCTCCGCCTTGGTGGCGGGGAAGGCGCCTTCCGACACGCGGGTGGCGACACCGTCACCGGAGTTGGCGTACTCGACGAACGCGTAGGCCAGTTCCTTGTTCTTGCCCAGCGTGGGCAGCGTCAGCGAGCTGCCGCCGTTCTCCGCGCTGGCCTTGTCGCCCTTGGTCCAGGCCGGCATCGGGGCCGCGCGCCAGTCGCCCGAGGCGTTCGGCACACCGGTGGTGAAGTTGGCGGGCATCCAGGCGCCGGTGGTCAGCGTGGCGAGGGAGCCGTCACCCAGGCCCTTGTACCAGTCGTCGGTCCAGCCGGTGATCGGGGCGACCAGCTTCTCGTCGATCATCTTCTGCCACACGGCCTCGAACTTCTTGGCGCCGGCGTCGTCGAAGTTGATGGAGACCTTGGTGCCGTCGACCTTGTAGGGGCGCGAACCGGCCTGCCACAGCATGGAGGTGGTGAAGCCCGCGTCGCCCTCGTCGTTGGCGATGTACACCTTGGGGTCGGCCTTGTGCAGCTTGCGGGCCGCCTCCAGGTACTCGTCCCAGGTGGTCGGGACGGCGACCTTGTACTTGTCGAAGACCTTCTTGTTGTAGAACATCGCCATCGGACCGGAGTCCATCGGCAGGCCGTAGACCTTGTCACCGTCGCTGACGGCGTTCCACGGACCCGGCGTGTACTTCGAGGCGAGCTTCTCGGCGCCGTACGGGGCCAGGTCCGACAGGCCCTTGGTGAGGGAGTACTGACCGAGCGCGAAGTACTCGACCTGCGCGACGTCGGGCACGCCCTTGCCCGCGGAGATGGCGTTCGACAGCGCGGTGTAGTGCTTGTCGCCCGACCGCTCGCTGACGAGGTTGATCTTGACCTTGGGGTACTTCTTCTGGAAGTCGGCGGCGACCGTCTTCAGCGTGGGCTCCCAGGCCCACACGTTGACCGTGCCGCCCTTCTTGAGGGCCGCCTGGATGTCCGCGGCGGAGACCTGCTTCTGCTCGGAGCTGTCGTCGTCCGAGCTGCCGCAGGCGGTGGCGCCGAGGGCGAGGGCGGAGACGAGGGCGAGGCCCCGCAGGAGGCGGCTCGTTGTTCTGCGCATGGAGGTGCTTCCACTTCGTCGTGGGTGGGACAGGTGAGGGTGGGGGTGGTACGGGTGGTGCTCAATCGTGGGGTCTGCGGGCGTCATTCCTTGACGCTTCCTGCGGCGAGTCCGGACTGCCAGTACTTCTGGAGGAGCAGGAATACGGCGATCAGCGGCACGATGGTCAGGAGCGAACCGGTGATCACCAGGTTGAAGATCACGTCACCGCCGATCGTCTGCGCCTGGGAGCTCCAGGAGCTGAGCCCCAGGGTCAGGGGATACCAGTCCGGGTCCTTCAGCATGATCAGCGGCAGGAAGTAGTTGTTCCAGGTGGCGACCGTGGTGAACAGCAGCACCGTCACGATGCCCGGGGCCAGCAGCGGCAGAGAGACCTGGAAGAAGGTCCGCACCTCGCCGGCGCCGTCCATCCGCGCCGCCTCCAGCAGCTCGGTCGGGATCGCCTCGGCCGCGAACACCCACATCAGATACAGGCCGAACGGCGAGACCAGCGACGGGATGATCACCGCCCAGGGCGTGTCGGTCAGCCCCATCTTGCTGAACATCAGGAAGGTCGGCACCGCCAGGGCCGTACCCGGCACGGCCACCGCGCCGATCACCACGGCGAAGATCGCGCGCTTGCCGGGGAAGGAGAACTTCGCGAGCGCGTACCCGCCCAGCACCGCCAGCAGCGTGGCACCGCCCGCGCCGAGCACCACGTACAGCAGGGTGTTCAGCAGCCAGCGGCCGAAGATGCCGTCGTGGTAGGTGAAGGTGTCCCGGATGTTGTCCCAGAACGCGAAGTCGTTGGCGAACCACAGACCGTTGGAGTCGGCCAGGCCCGCCTGGGTCTTCGTGGAGTTGATGAGCAGCCAGATCAGCGGGACGACCGTGTAGAGCACCATCAGGGCCATCAGCGCGGTCAGCAGCTTGCTGCGCTTGGGCCTGCCCGGTGAGTACTTGCGCGGTGTCCGCAGGCGGGGGGCGCTCTTGGCGGGAGCGGGGGTGGCGACAGAAGAAGTGGTCATCGGGTCACGCTCCCTTGCGCATGCCGCGCAACTGCACGGCATAGGCGACCACCATCGTGATCACGCCCATGATGATGGCGACGGTCGCGGAGTAGTTGTGCTGCTGACCGTTGAAGGACAGCGAGTACGTGTAGAAGTTCGGCGTGTAGTCGGTGGTGATGGAGTTCAGGGCCAGCGGACGCAGGATGCTCGGCTCGTTGAAGAGCTGGAAGCTGCCGATGATCGAGAAGATCGTCGCGATCACGATCGCCCCCCGGATGGCGGGAAGCTTGATCGAGGTGATCACCCGCAGCTGACCGGCGCCGTCGATCTCGGCCGCCTCGTACAGCGAGGTCGGGACGACGCGCAGCGCCGAGTAGAAGATCAGCATGTTGTACCCGACGAACTCCCAGGTCACGATGTTGCCGATGGAGGCCAGCACCCAGTCGGGGGAGAGCAGGTTGGGCAGCGTCGTGCCGAACGCGGAGTTGATGTCACCGACCAGGCCGTACTTCGTGCCGTACATGAAGCCCCACATCAGGGTGGCGACCACCGCGGGTACCGCGTACGGCAGGAAGATCGTGATCCGGAAGAAGCTCTTGCCGTACAGCCGCCCGCTGTCCAGGGCCAGCGCCACAAGCAGGGCGATGCCCAGCATGATCGGCACCTGGATCACCAGGAACAGTCCGACGCGGCCCACGGAGTCCCAGAACTGCTCGTCCTTGAACGCCTGCGTGTAGTTGTCCAGGCCGACGAACTGGTTGCCGCCGATGAGCTGGTTGCGGTACAGGCTCAGGTAGACCGAATACACGATCGGAGCCAGGAAGACCAGAGCGAAGACGGCCACGAAGGGACCGATGAACCCCCACCCCGTCCAGGAGCGCCGGTCCTTTCGCGCCGGGGGTGGTGCCGACCGCGGCTGGGCGGCCGCCGGCGGTTGCAGCGTCGTCATTGTCGTTCCTCGCTCGTCCACGTCCTGGAACCGGTGGTGCGGATCCGGACGCCCGTCGCGGGTCCAGCGCCACCGCGATGTTTACGCAAACATCAGCCCTTCCGGAAAGGGCGCAAGCTGTTATGTTTACGTAAACATCCGATGGCGGCATGTCTACACTGCCCCGTCGGCGGGGGTCAAGGGTCCTCCGGGGAAACAGTGATGTGAGCAGCGGTGAGAGGTGGCTGACGGCGAGTGGAGACGGTGGGAAGAACGCCGACGAACCCGTCGGGTGACGGGCCGAAACGCGTCCGCGGCCGGCTCAGGCGCGGTGGGCGGGCCAGTGCCTCCATGGCGGATGTGGCCCGGCTGGCGGGCGTGTCGTCGCAGACGGTGTCCCGGGTCTCCAACGGTTACGCCGGTGTGAACGAGGAGACCCGCCGCCAGGTCCTCGCGGCCATGAAGGAACTCGGCTACCGGCCCAACAGCGCGGCCCGCGCCCTCAAGCGCGGCGAGTTCCGCACCATAGGCGTGATCACCTTCACTCTGTCGACCACCGGCAATGTGCGCACCCTGGAGGCGATCGCCACCTCCGCGGCGGCCGAGGGGTACGCGGTGACGCTGCTGCCCGTCGCCATGCCGACCCAGGACGAGGTGCGGGGCGCGTTCTCCCGGCTGGAGGAGCTCGCGGTCGACGCGGTGATCGTCATCATGGAGGTCCACCTCCTCGACGCCGCGACCGTCACCCTGCCGCCGCACGTCCAGGTCGTGGTGGTCGACTCCGACGCAGGCGACCGCTACACGGTCGTGGACACCGACCAGCACAGCGGCAGCCGCATCGCCGTGCGCCACCTGCTCGACCTGGGACACCGGACCGTCTGGCATCTGGGCGGCCCCGAAGGCTCCTTCGCCGCCCAGCGACGCTCCGACGCCTGGCGCTTCGCCCTGGAGGAGGCCGGCCGTACCGTGCCGCCCCTCGTGCGCGGCGACTGGTCGGCCGAGTCCGGCTACCGGGTCGGCCTCGAACTCGCCGCCCAGCAGGAGTGCACCGCCGTCTTCGCGGCCAACGACCAGATGGCTCTCGGCCTGCTGCGCGCCCTCCACGAACGCGGCAGACGCGTGCCCGAGGACGTCAGCGTCATCGGCTTCGACGACATCCCCGAAGCCAGCTCCTTCCTGCCCCCGCTCACCACGCTCCACCAGGACTTCGCCGAGGTGGGACGGCTCTGCGTCCAGGCCGTGCTGCGCAAGATGCGCCAGGTCGGGCCGGAGCGGGGGACGACGTTGGTGCCGACTCGGCTGGTGGAACGCGCGAGTACGGCGGGACCGCCGGATGGGGGTGGCGGGGGAGGGTGACGGGGGTGGCCGGGGGCGGGACTGCGACCGGGGGGTTCGGGTTCGACGGGTCCGCGGCCACCGGGTCAGGGCTCGACGGGCCGTCCGGGAGGCGGGGCGGTTCGTATCGGACGTGCGCTCACCGTGCTCACCGGGTCTGGGTCCATCGGGTCCGCGGGGACCGGCCGCTCGGGGCAGGTGAACAGGTGGCGGGCTTCCCCGCGCCGCTGTAGCGGTAGCTGACGGTGACGGGCGGCGGCTGTCCTGACGGTCGGTCCGCTCTACCGAGTCGGCCTCGCCCTACCGGGTCGGACCTGCTCCACCGGTGGCGTCTCGTCTACGGGTCGGCTCGCGCCGTAGAGACAGACCCCGGGCAGCCGCTCGCCCCGGCCGCGGCACCGGCCGACGGCCAAGCTGGGGCACTTCTACCGGGTCGCGCCCGGCGACGCCGACAGCTCGGGAGCGGAGCCGGCCCGGCGGAGTCACGTGATGTGGCCCAGGCCACGTCGGTGACGAGACGGGGGGCATGTCGGAGTGATCGGGGGGCGGGTTACCGTTGCGGGCATCTCTCTGTCCTCACCGGAAACAGTTCGGACGGCCCCGGAAGTGCTCGCAGAACTCTCCCCGCTCATCGCCGCGACCTCCCAGTGGCTGACCTGTGCCTACCCGTCGGGCGGCGGCGCGCTCGCCTCCGCTCTGTGTGAGGTGCAGGCACGGCAGGCCGTGACGGTGGCCGCCTGGTTGCGGTATCCCACGCCGATGGACGCCGCGCTGGTCCACATGGCCGGCCCCGGCGGTGCCACCCGGCTGGACTGGCTCACGGGGGGCACGGACGGGGCCGAGACACAGGATCCGGACGAACGCGCCTGGCGGACCTGGGTCGACGAGGTAGTGGCGAGCTGGGCGGCCTGTCTGCTCACCGATCCCGACCTGGCCGACCGGGCGGTGGGCGCGATCGCCGAGGGCGGCCCCACCGCCGCTTCGGTCGCCGAGTTCCGACGTCTGACCGCGCCCGACGACACCGACCGCCGGGCGGCCGCCCTGCTGCGCCACCCGGACCTTCTCGCCCCGGTGGCCGATCTGCACCGGGACCAGCTGGTGGAACGGCTGCGGCCGGGGCGGGCGCTCATCGCCTGACGGCGGTGCCCCCCAAGTCGGCGCAGCAGGGGCTCAGCCGTGCTTGCCGCGTCCGGTCAGCGCGTCACGCAGCCGGTCGACCAGGCCCGCGCCCGGGGCCAGCAGCTTGTTGGCCGGGGGCGTGTCCGGAGCGGAGGGGTGCGGCCTGGTCGGGGCCACCTTCTTGGCCATGCGGACCTTGTCGCCCAGGTCGTTCAGCGCGTCCGCCGGGCAGGCCACCCGCAGTTGGGGGAAGAGGTTCTCCTCCTCGTCGGCGATGTGGGAGCGGATCTCGCTCATGAGCATGGTGACGAGCCGGTCGAACTCGGGGTCACCCGCCTCACAGCCCTCCAGATCCTTCATGATCCGCTCGGCCTTGGAGTGGTCCTCGATCTCCCGGTCCGCCATGGTGTTCCCGTTGACCAGGTGCTCCCGCACCGCGGGGTACAGGTAGGCCTCCTCGGCCACCGAGTGGCGCACCAGTTCCATGGTGGCCTGGTCGGCGTAGACCTTGCGGTCTTTGTCACCCGACGGCAGAGACTCGATCCGGCCGAAGATCTCCTCGACCTCCCGGTGATCGGTCACCAGCTCGTCGATGACGTCTCCTCCGTGTCCCATGCCCTTCACCTCCAGCCAGTCAGCGGCGGCTCCGGTCGGAACCGCCGACGCCCGAGTGCCCAGGCGGGGGCGTCGTACGCCTGGTCACAGACTTGTCAGTACCTGTGGGGACAGTTCCTTTACCAGGGGCGTACCTCGGGCCACGGCCGACGAAAGCCGTCCCGGTGGGTGTGGGCCGGGCCGATCGCTGGAACCCGTGCGGGACACGGACGTACGACCTCCGGGGAGGCCACGTGAGCGACGCCGTAGACGGAACGGCCGTGGACGAACTGTCCGCACGGGTACGCAAGGAGGTGGCCCGTCGGGCGGAGCTGCTGTGGGAGGTCGCGCGGGAACTGCACGCCGACCCGGAGTACGCCTTCGAGGAACACCGGGCCGCCGCGCTGCTGGGCGCGGAGCTCCAGCGCGAGGGATTCGCGGTGGAGCGGGGCGTGGCCGGACTGCCCACGGCCTTCGTCGCCCGGGCGGGCGCCCGCAGCCGCCCGTCCGTCGCGCTGCTGCTGGAGTACGACGCCCTGCCCGGCCTCGGGCACGCCTGCGGCCACAATCTGATCGCCGCCGCCGGACTCGGCGCCGCCCTTGTCGCGCGGGCCGTCCTGGACGAGGACGACGGCACGGTCATGGCGGTGGGCACGCCCGCCGAGGAGGGCGGCGGAGGCAAGGTGGCCGAGGTCGACGCCGGAGTGTTCGACGACGTCGACGCCGCGCTGATGTTCCATCCGGGGGTGTACAGCTGGCAGTGGGCCCCGCTGACCGCGCAGGCCCAGTACCGGGTCGGCTTCCATGGCCGCGCCGCCCACCCCACCGGCAACCCCACCGAGGGCATCGACGCCCTCGCGGCGCTGATCCAGCTGTTCAACACCCTCGCCGTGATCGGACGGCGGCTGCCGGAGGGCTCGCACGTCCAGGGCATCGTCACGGACGGCGGCCGGGCGACGAACATCGTCCCCGAGTACGCGGAGGGCCTCTTCGGCCTGCGCGCCGCGACGACCACGGCGCTGGAGGACCTCGCGGGGGAACTGCTCACCTGCGCGCACGGCGTGGCCCGGGCGACCGGAACGACGGCCTCGGTGGTCCGCGCCACGCTCCGCTACGAGCACTTCCGCGACAGCACGGTCCTCTCCGGGCGGTTCGCCCGGCACCTGGAACGGGCGGGCCTCACCATGACACCGCCCGCACCGGGCGTGTACCTGGGCTCCTCCGACATCGGGAACGTCAGCGGGCGGGTGCCTGCCATCCACCCCTTCGTCGCGATCATGGGTCCGGACGGTTCCGACCACACACCCGAGTTCGCCGCCGCGGCCGCCTCCGAGCGTGGCCGTCAGGTCCTGCTGGCGGCCACGGAGGCGCTGGCCTGCACGGCCCTGGACGTGCTGCTGCGCCCGGAGGTACGGGAGCGGGCGTGGATCGACCACGCGACGGGGCTCAGCCTCGGATGAAGCGGCCCGGATGATGCGGGATGACGGGACGAGGTGGTGCGCCTCCGTCAGGACGTGTGCAACTGGTACACGTTGAACGCCCGCCGGATCACCGGCTGGGCCACGTTCCGCACGCGTACGCCCCCGGCGGTCATCCCGTGCTCCGTGCCCGCGTGGGCGTGTCCGTGGACGGACAGGTCGGCGCCCGCGGTGTCGATCGCCTCGGCGAGCAGATAGCTGCCGAGGAACGGGTAGATCTCCGGCGGCTCGCCGGCGAGGGTGTCGGCGACGGGGGAGAAGTGGGTGAGGGCCACCCGCACCTCGCAGTCCTGTTTCCCCAGTTCCTCCAGGGCGGACCGCAGACCGTCCGCGCTGCGCCGGGTGTAGCGCACGAACTCCTTCATCAGCGGTTCGCCGAACTCCCCGGCGCTGCGTCCGACGAACCCGCCGCCGAAGCCCTTGGTCCCGGCGACGCCGACCCGGGTGCCGCCGCATTCCAGGACCGTTCCCTCGCCCTCCAGGACCGTCACGCCGGCCTCCTGGAGGATGCCGGTGACCTTCTCGGGCTGTTCGTCGTGGTGGTCGTGGTTGCCGAGCACGGCGACGACGGGTACCGGCAGCCCCCGTACCTCCTGGGCGACGACGCGGGCCTCCTCCGGGGTGCCGTGCCGGGTGAGGTCCCCGGCCAGGAGCAGCAGGTCGGCGCAGTCGGGCAGCGTGTCGAAGGCGGGCCGCAGCAGCCCCTGGCTGTCGGGCCCCATGTGGATGTCCCCCACGGCGGCGACGCGGATCACGACAGCTCCTCAGCGTGATCGGGGGAGGCGTTCTCCGCCACCACCACGTCCGTGTGCACGGCCAGTCCGGCCAGCGCCTCGTCGACGGTCCGCAGCAGGGTCTCCCGGCACTGTGCGGAGGGCACCGTGCCGCTGACCACGACCGCTCCGGCCCGGATCTCCGCCCGCACGCCCAGTTCGCCGAGTTCCTCGGCGGCGAGGCGGTCGCGCAGATGGGCGACGCGGTACTCGACGTTCTCCTCGGGGCGGGCGGTCCCGCCGGTGCCCGCGTGCTCCGCGGCGGGCTCGGTCATGGCTGTCCCTCCTTCGGGCGCCGCTGCCTGTCCGGGCCGGGCGGAATGACCTCCAGCCGTTCCAGGAAGTAGAAGAAGGCGTCCGGCATCGGCGCGTCGCCGCAGGCGCGGCGCACCTCCTCCCAGTCGACCCGTTCCCGCAGGGTGCGGGCGATCGGCAGGACCGCCCCGAAGTCGCAGTGATGCTCGGAGAACGCGGCCATCAGGCTGTGCACCAGGTCGGTGGGGGCCAGGACCGGCATGAAGACCGAGTCGACGGACAGTTCCTGGGCCCGCGCCAGCAGTTCCGTCGTGACCGGCTGGTGCGCCAGCTCGAAGATGAGGTCGACCTGCTGGCCGAGGCAGTTGGCCTTCAGCAGCCAGTCCTCCGGCGGTGTGAACACCTGGAGTCCGGACTCGCGCAGGGTGTCGGCGACGGCGTCCGCGTCCTCGGGCCGGATGCAGAAGTCGACGTCGTGCTGGAGATTCTGGGCGCCCCCGTGCGCGTACACGGCGACGCTCCCCGCCAGCGCGAACAGGTGCCCCTTGCGCTTCAGGATCGCCCCGACCTGCTTGGCGGCCTGGAGGATCGCCTGGTTGCGGTCCAGGGGAAGATCACCCGCGAGCACCTCGTTCTGGGGGACGAGTTCCGGGTCTCCCGCCGCCAGCCGCAGCTCGGCGACGCCGGCGCGCTGGTCGAGAGCGTTGTCGTCGGCGTGCTGCGCCATCGAAGCCCCCTTTCCTGGTCGGCCCCCGCGCGGTCCCTGCCCGGGGACCGCCGTCGAAGGACCGTGACGGCGAGGGCCGAGTACCCGGGGCGCCGGAATCGACACGAGCACGACGGGCCGGTGCTGAGCCATCTCTCGGGCCGGCGTGGGCGGACCCGGACCGCAGACGGCCGTTCTGTACCGGCTCGGTGGCGACCTACAGGTCGTATCCCGGCGTCCCGCGTGCGGAGGCGGCCGCGCCGTCGAGTCAGTCGTGCGGGACAATCTTGTGTCCCCACTGCGGACCGACCAGTGCCCACTCCGTGCCCCAGCTGTCGATGCGCCGCCGGTTCAACCGCCACCGCGCCGCGCCGCCGATGCCGACCACCAGCCCCGACGACGCGAGGGCGGCGGAGGCCCCCAGCAGGGCCGATTCGACGGCAGCCTCCCCGCGGCTCGGCGGCTCGGTGGTCAGCTCACCCCGGGCGTCCGTCCAGACCGTCATCCTGGACCCCGCTGCCCTCCCCGCCTTCACCAACGTCTTCCCGGTGCGGGTGGAACCGTCCCGGGCGGTCCAACGGACCTTCGCCACTGAGCGGTAGCTGTTCGACGCCGCCTGGGGAGTGCCGGTGAGGAGGACGGCGCGTACGGCGGTCCGCTCGGCGCGCTGCTGCGCGAAGACACCGTCGGCGGCCCGGCCTGTCACCGCTCCGCAGAGTGTGCCGCCCACAATGATCAGAGCCCAGACGGCCGTCACGAGCCAGGCATCCAGCACGTCGTCGCGTCGGCGCAGCGGGTTGCTCCGCCACCGCCAGAACCACTGTTCGGTCCTCCGGGCACCACGCATCGGTCGGCTCCTTCTCCTTGTCGTCGCTCTCATGAAGGTGGCACCGGGGAAAACCCCCGTGGCAGGGGCCGATCAGACGGCATCCCCGGGCCGATCGGGCCCCGACCTTCCACGGCCGAGGGACCATCGGCCCCTCACCACGGCACCGCCGAGCCGCCACCCTCGAAGGCACCAGTACCCCCGACGCCCGTACGAGAGGAGGCCACGATGCGCAACGCGCCACTTGACGCCGCCACACTGGAAGCCTGCATCTCGGCCGCCGTGGCAGCGCCCTCGTTCTTCAACACCCAGCCATGGCTCTACCGGCTGGACCCCGAGGCCGTCGCCTTCGAAGTGCGTGCCGTGCCGGAGCGGAGCCTGCGCCAGGCCGATCCCGTGGCACGCGCCCTGCACCTGTCTGTGGGCGCGTCCGTCTTCAACCTCCGGGTCGCGGTGGCCCACTTCGGCTGGTCGCCTGTCGTCCGACTGCTGCCCCGGCCCGAGGACGCGGGCCTCCTCGCCACCGTTCGGCTCACGGGTGTCCGTACTGGGCCCACCGGAGGGCACCGCGCCGATCTCTACCCCGCGATCTGGCACCGCCACAGCAGCCGCTTCCCCTTCTCGGAGAATCCGCTGCCGTCGCATGTCCTCGTGGAACTCGCCGAAGCGGCCCACGCGGAAGGCGCTTCGCTCGTCCTTCCCGAGTCGGCCGAAACCACCTTCATCTGCTGCGACTGACCGCCGAGGCCGAGCGGCGCAGTCGCGCCGACCCAGGCCGCGGCCTGGAAAGCCGTCGCTGGGTGCACAAGGATGTGAACGATCCCGCCGACATCGGTCTCCCGCAGTCGGTACTCGGTCCGCAGGACGCGCGTGAACACCTCCCCATGCGTGACTTCACCGCGCAACGCCATCCGGAACGGCTGGTCGCGCAGGACTTCGAGACCAGCCCGGTCATCGCCCTGCTGACGACCACACACGACCGCCGCACCGATTGGCTGCGGGGCGGGGAGGCACTCGAGCACATCCTGCTGGTGGCCACGGCGCACGGGGTGCGAGCCTCCTTGATGCACCAGCCGATGGAATGGCCGGATCTGCGGCGCATGCTGAGCCCCGCCCCCGACCACACCGGACACGCGCAGATGCTGATCCGTCTCGGCTACGGCCCGGAGGGCCTCGCCACGCCACGACGTGCACCCGACGCGGTGTTCGAGGTGAGGCCGCCGAACCGATGACTGCGCCCTCGCACAGGTCATGACCGGCCCGGCAGCCAGCCCGGCCCGTGCCCCACGGCCCGCCCAGCCGTCCCGTTCCGCCAGGGGCCGCTCGCCGGTGGGAACGGGCCCCATGGCCCCTCTCCGTGCTCTCCTGCCCGGCCGACGATGAGACGCATACCGCGGCACCGGGTGAAGCACGGTGGCCATGTACTCCTACGACTGGCCTTCGCCCGAAGAGTCCTCGTGCGTGTCGAGTCCGAACTGATCACGGGCCGTGAGCTCGTCGAGAGAAGAGAAGAGCGACATGAACTCGCAGTACGTGGTCGTCGGAGTGGACGGCTCGACCGTGGCCGTGCGCGCCCTGGACCGGGCCGCGAAGGAAGCGGTACGGCGCGGCGCCACGTTGCGCGTCGTGTATGCCGTGCCCGACCGGGACGAGGCCGGGCCGATACTGGCGTCGTCCGCCGCACGGATACACGCCCAGCATCCCGGCCTGCCGGTCGTCACCCGGGCGTCCGAAGGCGGCGCGGCACGCGCGCTGCTGCGCGAGAGCGGGGGCACCGCGCTCACCGTGGTCGGCAACCGCGGGTTCGGAGCGTTCAGCGGTCTGCTCTTCGGCTCGGTGAGTCTGCGACTGGCCGCGAGCATCCGCGGCCCGCTGCTCGTCGTACGGGGCGATCACCGGTGCGACGACGGCCGAGAGGTGCTGCTGGGCCTGGAGAGCGACGCCGACGCGGACGCGGCGGTCTACGCCTTCCAGGAGGCCGAGCGGCGTGGTACCCGGCTGCGTGTCCTGCACTCCTGGACCCACCGGCGCATCGCGCCCGAACTACCCTCCCCGGTGCCCGCGACCAGTCCCGGACAGCGCGAACTCGCCCTGCGCGACGCGGCCGAGGAGGCCGTACCGCGCTTCACCATGGCCGAGCTGCACGACCGCTACCCCGAGGTCGCGATCGAGACCCGTACGGTCCGCACCGGCCCCGCCCACGCGCTGCTCGAAGCCACCGGTGAGGCCGGACTCGTGGTCATCGGCGTCCACCGCCACAGTGACCGGTTGCGTCCACGCCTGGGCCCGGTCGCCCTCACCCTCCTGCACCGTTCCCACTGCCCGGTGGCCGTGGTGCCCACAGGATGACCGGAACGACCGGCCCACAGGGATGGCCCGGTCGGCCCTGTCGGGTCCCGGTGGGCGGGAGCAGGGTGGGGAGACGTACACCCTCGACTCCCGCCCCGGAAGGGAACCCGACATGTCCGCCGACCCACAGCAGGCGCCCACCGCACTGACGGACGACGAGCTGAGGACGCTGGATGCCCACTGGCGTGCCGCGAACTACCTGTCCGTCGGCCAGATCTACCTCATGGGGAACCCCCTGCTGACCGAGCCGCTGAGCCCGGAGCACGTCAAGCCGCGGCTGCTCGGCCACTGGGGTACCTCGCCCGGGCTGAACCTGGTGCACACCCACCTCAACCGTGTCATCAAGGCCCGTGGCCAGGACGCCCTGTGCATCTGGGGCCCTGGGCACGGCGGTCCCGCGGTGCTCGCCAACTCCTGGCTGGAGGGCAGCTACAGCGAGACGTATCCCGATGTCTCGCGGGACGCGGCCGGCATGGACAGGCTGTTCCGGCAGTTCTCCTTCCCCGGCGGCGTGCCCAGCCACGTCGCCCCCGAGACACCCGGCTCCATCCACGAGGGCGGCGAACTCGGCTACTCGCTCGCGCATGCCTACGGGGCTGCCCTGGACAACCCCGACCTGCTGGTCGCCTGCGTGATCGGCGACGGCGAGGCGGAGACCGGGCCGCTGGCCGCCTCCTGGCACTCCAACAAGTTCCTCGACCCGGTCCACGACGGCGCCGTGTTGCCGATCCTGCACCTGAACGGCTACAAGATCGCCAATCCGACCGTACTGTCCCGCATTCCCGAGCACGAGCTCGACGAGCTGCTGAGGGGATACGGCCATTCCCCGATCCACGTCACCGGCGACGACCCGATGACCGTGCACCGGGCGATGGCCGCCGCGATGGACGACGCCCTGGACCGCATCGGCTTCCTCCAGCGCAGCGCGCGTGAGGACGGCGTCTCCGAGCGGTCGCACTGGCCGGTGATCGTGCTGCGTACCCCCAAGGGCTGGACCGGCCCCGCCGAGGTCGACGGACTGCCGGTGGAGGGCACGTGGCGCTCCCACCAGGTCCCGCTGTCCGCCGTACGCGACAACCCGGAGCACCTGCGGCAGCTGGAGGCCTGGCTGCGCTCCTACAAGCCCCGGGAACTCTTCGACGAGCACGGCCGCCCCCGTGAGCAGGTGCTGGCCTGCGTCCCCGAGGGCGCCCGCCGCCTGGGGTCCACCCCGCACGCCAACGGCGGGCTCCTGCTGCGCGAACTGCCGCTGCCCCCGCTGGATCGGTACGCCGTCCCCGTGGACAAACCCGGCGCGACCCTGCACGAGCCCACCCGGGTCCTCAGCGACCTGCTGGAACACGTCATGCACGCCACCCATGGGCGCCGTGATTTCCGGATCGTGGGTCCGGACGAGACCGCGTCCAACCGGCTCCAGGCCGTGTTCGACGCGAGCGGCAAAGCCTGGCAGGCACAGACGCTCCCGGTGGACGAACACCTGGACCGGCACGGCCGGGTGATGGAGATCCTCTCCGAACACACCTGCCAGGGCTGGCTGGAGGGCTATCTCCTGACCGGTCGGCACGGACTGTTCTCCTGCTACGAGGCCTTCGTCCACATCGTCGACTCGATGGTCAACCAGCACATCAAGTGGCTGCGCGTCACCCGCCGGCTGCCCTGGCGTGCCCCGATCGCCTCCCTCAACTACCTGCTCACCTCCCACGTGTGGCGCCAGGACCACAACGGCTTCTCCCACCAGGACCCCGGGTTCATCGACCACGTCCTCAACAAGAGCCCCGAGGTCGTCCGCGTCTACCTGCCGCCGGACGCCAACACCCTGCTGTCGGTGGCGGACCACGTGCTGCGCAGCCGCGACTACGTCAACGTCGTAGTCGCGGGCAAGCAGCCCTGCTTCGACTGGCTGTCCATGGAGCAGGCGAAGGTGCACTGTGCGCGGGGCGCCGGCATCTGGGACTGGGCCGGCACGGAGAACGGCGAGCGGGAGCCGGACGTGGTGCTCGCCTGCGCCGGCGACGTGCCCACCCAGGAGGTACTGGCCGCCGCCCAGCTGCTGCGCGTCCATCTGCCCGAGCTGTCCGTGCGGGTCGTCAACGTCGTCGACCTGGCCCGGCTGCTGCCCGCCGAGGAGCACCCGCACGGCATGCCCGACGCGGAGTACGACGCCCTGTTCACCCGTGACAAGCAGGTGATCTTCGCCTACCACGGGTACCCCTGGCTGATCCACCGCCTGGCCTACCGGCGCGCCGGTCACCACAACCTTCATGTGCGTGGCTACAAGGAGATCGGCACCACGACCACGCCGTTCGACATGATCGTCCGCAACGATCTCGACCGCTACCGCCTGGTCATGGACGTCATCGACCGTGTGCCCGGACTCGCGGTGCGCGCCGCCGTCCTGCGCCAGCGGATGGAGGACACCCGGCTTCGTCACCACGCGTGGATCCGTGAGTACGGCACCGACCTGCCCGAGGTCGCCGACTGGACCTGGGACGGCTGAACGGGCCCGCCGACGGGGACGTTCGGCCCCACGGCGAGGGGCCGGCGGCCCCTGCGATCCGGCCGACGCGAGCGGGACATTGAAGAGGCGACGAGGGTCATGGAGACCCGCGAGCGTCACCCTTGGAGGGGATGAGCATCATGGCAGTCCACGACCACCCGCACCGCCAGTTGGGATTCCGGTTCCCGTCCCGGCGCAGGGCCGGTACGGCCACTGCCGAGACCTCGACGGCGGCGGCGACAGCTGCCCGGGCGCACGTCTTCGCCGGGCTGCGGCTGCTGACCGGATTCGTCTTCCTGTGGGCGTTCCTCGACAAGACCTTCGGGTTCGGCTACGCGACGCAGTCGGGCAAGGGCTGGATCGACGGCGGCTCGCCGACGAGGGGATTCCTCAGCGGCGTGGCCGCCGGACCGATGGAGTCCACGTTCCACGACTGGGCCGGAGCGGCCTGGGCGGACTGGCTGTTCATGCTCGGCCTGCTCGCCGTCGGTCTCGCCCTGATCGCGGGCATCGGACTGCGGCTCGCCGCGGTCGCCGGCACCGCGATGATGGCGCTGATGTGGATCGCGGAGTGGCCGCCGGCCAAGCACCTGTCGGACGGGTCGCCGAGCATGTCGACCAACCCGTTCGCCGAATACCACGTCGTCTACGCCGTGGTCCTGATCGCCCTCGCGGTCGCGGGCGCCGGTGCCACCTGGGGTCTCGGCAGGGCCTGGGCACGGCTGCCCCTCGTCAGCCGCAACCGCTGGCTGCTGTGACCCGCGTGCTCGTCGGACCGGGGCACCTCCGCTCTTCGGCGGAGGTGCCCCGGTCGTTCGTGCGCGGCCGCCGGGGAGCGGCGCTCGGGCCGACGGGGCCCATCGGCCCACAGACGGGGACGGATGGCGTGTCCGGACTGCGCCGACAGGCCCTCCTCTCGGGCATCACGAGCGACGAGCATCGAAAGCGCAGAAGTTCAGGTGCGGAGCGAGGGAGAGAGCGGCGATGACGGCAACGGTGGCAGCGGAGATCCGGACGGCCGACGCGTGGCGAGGCTTCGCCGGAACGCACTGGCGGGACCACGTCGACGTGCGCGATTTCATCCAGAGCAACTACACACCGTACGAGGGCGACTCCACGTTCCTGGCCGGGCCGACCGAGCGCACACTCGCCGTCTGGGGCAAGGTGGCGGGGCAGTTCCCGGAGGAGCGGCGCCGGGGCGTCCTCGACGTCGACCCGGGCACCCCGTCCACCATCACCTCGCACCGGCCGGGCTACATCGACCGCGACCGCGAACTGATCGTCGGCCTGCAGACCGACGCCCCGCTCCGGCGGGCGATCATGCCGAACGGTGGGCTGCGGACGGTCGAGAACAGTCTCAAGGCATACGGCTACGAGGCCGACCCGTTCGTCACCCGTGTCTTCAGCACCTACCGCAAGACCCACAACGACGGTGTCTTCGACGCCTACACCCCCGAGATGCGCGCCGCACGCAAGGCAGGCATCATCACCGGCCTGCCGGACGCCTACGGCCGTGGCCGGATCATCGGCGACTACCGGCGCGTGGCGCTGTACGGAACGGCCCGCCTGGTCGAGGCCAAGGAAACCGAACGCGCCCTGCTCGACGCCCGTCCCTCCGACCCGGACGTCATCCGCGACCGTGAGGAACTCGCCGAACAGATACGCGCGCTCGGTGAACTCGCGCGGATGGCGGCCTCGTACGGCTGCGATGTCACCCGGCCGGCCGTCACCGCGCACGAGGCGGTGCAATGGCTGTACCTGGGCTTCCTGTCCGCGGTGAAGGAGCAGAACGGCGCCGCGATGTCGCTGGGCCGCACCTCCACCTTCCTGGACGTCTACCTCCAGCGTGACCTGGACGAGGGCGTCCTCGACGAGAGCCGTGCCCAGGAGCTGATCGACGACTTCGTGATCAAGCTGCGGATCGTCCGGTTCCTGCGTACGCCCGAGTACGACGCGCTGTTCTCCGGCGACCCCACCTGGGTCACCGAGTCCATCGGCGGCATCGGCACCGACGGCCGTCCGCTGGTCACCCGTACGTCGTTCCGCTTCCTGCAGACCCTGTACAACCTCGGCCCGGCTCCCGAGCCCAACCTGACCGTCCTGTGGTCGTCGCGGCTGCCCACCGGCTTCAAGCAGTTCTGCGCGCAGCTCTCCATCGACACCAGCGCGATCCAGTACGAGTCCGACGACCTGATGCGCCCGCGCACCGGCGACGACACCGCCATCGCCTGCTGCGTCTCCGCGATGGCCGTGGGCAAGCAGATGCAGTTCTTCGGCGCCCGCGTCAACCTCGCCAAGGCGCTGCTGTACGCCGTCAACGGCGGCCGGGACGAGATGACCGGCGAGCAGATCGCACCCGCGATGCCCGCGCTGACCGGTGAGTACCTCGACTACGAAGAGCTGTCGGCGGCGTACGACCGCATGCTGGACTGGCTGGCCGAGACGTACGTCAACACGCTCAACGTCATCCACTACATGCACGACAAGTACGCCTACGAGCGCATCGAGATGGCCCTGCACGACCACCCGGTGCACCGCTTCATGGCCTGCGGCGTCGCGGGGCTGTCGGTCGCCGCGGACAGCCTGTCCGCCGTGAAGTACGCGCGGGTCAAGGTGTTCCGCGACAGCGCCGGGCTGGCGGTGGACTTCCGGACCGAGGGAGGGTTCCCGGCGTACGGCAACAACGACGACCGCGCCGACACCATCGCCGTGGACCTGGTGAAGACGTTCATGGCCAAGGTGCGCAAGCACCCCACCTACCGGGACGCCGAACACACGCAGTCGGTCCTGACGATCACCTCCAACGTCGTCTACGGCAGGCACACCGGCAACACCCCCGACGGCCGGCGTGCCGGAGAGCCCTTCGCTCCCGGCGGCAATCCCATGAACGGCCGCGACCGCCACGGGGTCGCCGCCTCCGCGCTCTCGGTGGCCAAGCTGCCGTACGAACACGCGCGGGACGGTATCTCGCTGACCACGACCATCACGCCCGAGGGGCTGGGACACGACCCCGACGAGCGGGCGGGCAACCTGGTCGGCATCCTCGACGCGTACACGGTCTCCGGCGGGTTCCACATGAACGTCAACGTGCTGGACCGGGCCACACTGGAGGACGCGATGGAGCACCCGGAGAAGTATCCGGAGCTGACGATCCGGGTCTCCGGATACGCCGTCAACTTCGTCCGTCTGACCCGCGAGCAGCAGCTCGACGTGATCAGCCGCACCTTCCACGGATCGCTGTGAACACCGTCGTCGAGCCGGTGACGGGCCGCGTCCACTCCTGGGACCTGTCCACGGGAGTGGACGGCCCCGGGACCCGGTTCGTGCTGTTCCTCAGCGGTTGCCCACTGCGCTGCCTGTACTGCGCCAACCCCGACACCTGGCACATGCGCGACGGCAAGCACACCACCGTCGACGAGGTGATGACCGAGATCGACAAGTACCGGTCCTTCCTCACGACCGCCGGCGGAGGAGTGACCCTCACCGGCGGCGAGGCGCTGCTGCAGCCCGCGTTCACGGCAGCGATCTTCCGCCGGTGCAGGGAACTCGGTCTGCACACCGCCCTGGACACCTCCGGCTTCCTCGGCGCTCGGGCGACCGACGAACTGCTCGCCGACACCGACCTGGTCCTGCTGGACATCAAATCCTTCGACGTCGCCGCCTACCGGAAACTGACCGGTGGTGAACTCTCCCCGACCCTGAATTTCGCCACCCGCCTCGACCGGCTCGGCGTCCCGGTGTGGATCAGGTACGTCCTGGTGCCCGGCTGGACGGACGATCCGGCGGCCATCGACGGTCTCGGCACGTTCCTGTCCGGTCTGTCCAACGTCGACCGGGTGGACGTCCTGCCGTTCCACAAGCTCGGCGCCCACAAGTACGACGCGCTCGGCATCCCCTTCCCGCTGCGCGACACGCCCGTGCCGGATCCCGACCTCACGGAGCGGGTGCGCGAGCAGTTCCGGGGGCACGGGCTGCGGGCGCTCTGAGCGCCTCCCAGGCAGTCGGCAGGCATCGGTATCAGTAGAGAGACGGCGGCCACGTACAGGCCCCGGCGACGACGACGCCGATGTCGAGCAGCACGCCGACGCCGAGCCACGGGTCGAACCAGATCGCCTTCAGAGCAAGCCCGCTCGCGGCCGCGACGACAGCCGCCGTGGGCCACCAGGCGCTGCCGGCGAGCACCCCGGCACCGGCGAGGGAATAGACGACGGCCGTGTACCAGGCGATGACCAACGCCCAGGCCCTGGTCTGCGCGAGGGAGACATGACCGGCCGCCAGGACCCAGGAGTGCCCGGGAACGAACGGGGCCGCCCTGTCCGGCTGCTGCGGCGCCGCCCACACGCCGGCGTGCAGCAGTCCGTGCAGGATCAGGAACGCCCCGGCGAGGAAGGCGGTCATGGACGCACCTCCGGATCGCCGGGTTCGGTGCCGCCCATGTCGAGCCGGAAGGGCGGGTAGGCATCGGTCATCAGCGCGGCGTAGGCGGCGACCCGCAGGACCCACCGGTTCAGACCCAGGATCAGGTCGAACAGGCTCCTGGGGTACTTCTGCGTGAAGGCCAGGGCCACGGCGGCGATCACCGCCAGCGCGTGCTCGGGCTGGGCGATGTCCAGCCGGGCGGGGTATCCGGGTTCCTCGCCCAGGCTGAAGGGCGGGTAGCGGTCGGTGGTCAGGGCGCCGTACGAGTAATAGGCGACCCGCCAACTCCAGCGCAGCACCCCGAGGTTGAAGTCGAACAGTGCGCGGGGAC
Source organism: Streptomyces lincolnensis (assembly GCF_001685355.1). Classification (GTDB taxonomy): domain Bacteria; phylum Actinomycetota; class Actinomycetes; order Streptomycetales; family Streptomycetaceae; genus Streptomyces; species Streptomyces lincolnensis. The sequence continues at coordinate 9,454,486 of NZ_CP016438.1, forward strand.
AGCGCCCGGTGACCAGGCCGGGCCCAGAACCAGCGTCGCCCCGATCGGGCCCTGGAGGGAGGGCCGACCGGGGGTGACGCGCAGGCCGTCGGTCCCGCATGTCGACGGGCTACTCGCCGGATACGTCTGTCGGCTCGTGGTAGGCCGCCCGCATGATCTCCTGCATGTCGTCGAGCATCGGCATCCGCGGGTTGGCCGGCGCGCACTGGTCCTCGTAGGCGTTGAGGGCCTGCTGGGGCAGGGCGTCGAGGAAGGCGTGCTCGTCGACGCCGAGAGCCTGGAACGACGGCTCGATGCCCACGGCGTCGCGCAGCCGTTCCACCGCGGAGGCCAGCGACGCCACACCCTCGGCCGGGGTGGCGGCGGGCAGGCCCAGGGTGCGGGCGATGTCCTGGAAGCGCTCGGGAGCGCGGTAGTCCTCGTACTTCGGCCAGCCCGTCAGCTTGGTCGGGACGCAGCCGTTGTAGCGGATGACGTGCGGCAACAGGACGGCGTTGGTGCGGCCGTGCGCGATGTGGAAGGTGGCGCCCAGCGTGTGGGACATGGCGTGGACGATGCCGAGGAAGGCGTTGCCGAAGGCCATGCCCGCGATGGTGCCGGCGTTGTGCATCTTCTCCCGTGCCTCCGGGGCACCGTCGTTCACCGCCACCTCGATGTGGTCGAAGACGAGCCGGATCGCGTGCAGGGCGAGACCGTCGGTGAAGTCGTTGGCGTAGACGGACACATACGCCTCGATGGCGTGGGTGAGCGCGTCGAAGCCGCTGTCGGCGGCCAGCGTCGCGGGCAGCCCCGTGGTCAGCAACGGGTCGATGATGGCCACGCTCGGGGTGAGCGCGTAGTCGGCCAGCGGGTACTTCTTTCCGGTGGCGGGGTCGGAGATGACCGCGAAAGGCGTCACCTCGGCGCCGGTTCCGGAGGTGGTGGGCACGCACACCAGGCGGGCCCGCGCACCGAGGGTCGGGAAGCGGAAGGCACGCTTGCGGATGTCGGAGAACTTCTGCCGCATGTCGGCGAAGTCCAGGTCCTTGCCGGAGGCCTGCTGCTCGTACAGCAGCCACATCACCTTGGCCGCGTCCATCGGTGAGCCGCCGCCCAGGGCGATGATCGTGTCCGGGCGGAAGTCCCCCATGAGGCGGGCGCCCCGCCGCACCGAGTCGATGCTCGGCTCGGGCTCGACGTTGTCGATGACCTGCACGGTCACCGGCTCGCGGCGCCGCTGCAGGACGCGCGAGACGCGGTCGACGAAGCCGAGCCTGGTCATGGTCGCGTCCGTGACGATCGTGACGCGGTGGACGTCCGGCATGGACGCCAGGTAGCGGATGGACCCCGGCTCGAAGTAGATCTTCGGCGGGACCTTGAACCACTGGAGGTTGTTGCGGCGGGTGCTCACCCGCTTGATGTTGAGCAGTTGGACGGCGGAGACGTTGTTGGACACCGAGGTGCTGCCCCAGGAGCCGCAGCCCAGTGTCAGCGACGGCAGCAGGCCGTTGTAGATGCCGCCGATCGCGCCCTGCGAGGAGGGAGCGTTGACGATGATCCGCACGGTCTTCATACGCCGGCCGTACGCCTCGGCCAGCGCGCGGTCCTCGGTGTGTACGACGGCGCTGTGGCCCTGGCCGTGGAAGGCCACCATGTCGGCGGCCAGGTCGAAGCCCTGCTGCTCGGAGTCGGCGCGCAGCACGGCGAGGACCGGGCAGAGCTTCTCGCGGGTCAGTGGCTCGGCCGGACCGACGCGTTCGGCCTCGACCAGGATGAGGGAGGTGTTGGCGGGCACGGTGAAGCCGGCCTGCTCGGCGATCCACGCGGGGCTCTGTCCGACGGCCGCGGAGTTGACCTTGGGCTCGCAGCCCTTCCCCGTCCGGTCGGCGGGGAAGAGGAAGGCTTCCAGCTTCGCCTTCTCCTCGGCGGTGGCCAGGTGGGCGTGGAGCGTACGGAACTCGGTCAGGGCGGCGTCGTAGATCTCGGTGTCCAGGATGACGGCCTGCTCCGAGGCGCAGATCATGCCGTTGTCGAACGACTTGGACAGCACCAGGTCGTTGACGGCCCGGCGTAGCCTGGCGCTTTTGTGCACGTAGGCCGGGACGTTGCCGGCGCCCACGCCCAGAGCGGGCTTGCCCGCCGAGTATGCGGCCTTGACCATGGCGTTGCCGCCGGTCGCGAGGATCAGGGAGACGCCCGAGTGGCGCATGAGCGTGCCGGTGGCCTCGACGGACGGGGTCTCGATCCACTGGACACAGTGCTCCGGCGCACCCGCGGCGACGGCCGCGTCGCGCACGATCCGGGCGGCCTCGGCGCTGCAGCGCTGGGCGGAGGGATGGAAGGCGAACACGACGGGATTGCGGGTCTTCAGCGCCATCAGCGCCTTGAAGATGGTGGTGGACGTCGGGTTGGTGACCGGCGTGACGGCACACACGACACCGACCGGTTCCGCCAACTCGACCATGTCCTCAATGTCGTCGCGGGCGACGACCCCGACCGTCTTCATGCGCCCCATGCTGTGCGTGACGTGCTCGCACGCGAACATGTTCTTGGCCGCCTTGTCCTCGAAGACACCCCGTCCGGTCTCCTCCACCGCGAGCCGCGCCAGGGTGGTGTGCTGGTCCAGGGCGGCGACCGAGGCCTTCTTGACGATGTGGTCGACCTGTTCCTGGTCGAGTTGTTCGTAGTCGGCCAGTGCCTTGAGCCCGTTCGTGACCAGTCGGTCCACGGTGACGGCGGTGTCCGACGGTGCCTCGGCGCGGCCGGCGGTCGCGGTGCGGTCGTCGTGGCGGGTCATGACGGTGCCTCCGTGGTCAATGGGGAGCCGCAGCGCCTGCGGCCCGCGAGAGCGGTGGGGTGAGAGTTCGACACCGCTCCACCAGCAGCGTCCCTCCGGGACCGCCCCGCCGCGCAGACCCCGCCGGTCCTCGAAGAGCCTCCGACCGGCCCCGGTCACCCGGGCCGAATGGCCCCAGCGGCATGTCGGAGGCGGAGGAGATGCCCGAGGGGATGCCGGCCAAGCGGCAGGCCGGCCGGTGGCCGGGAGAGGCGATCGGTGAACCCGTCCCGGACCAGTTCGGCGGCCGTGTCCAAGGCGCCGGTTTCCTCGCCGAGCACCCGCGTGTCGAGGCAGCGACGACGAACAGGGTGTGCTCCGAGGCCGGCCCGTGACGGGCCGCGCCCCTTCAGTGCCTTCGGCCTCGGCCCGCCCGTGACGGACGGGCCGAGAGGGACGATTCACGCACGGACTCACGCACGTGGCTCACGTGTGGGAGACGATCGCGACCGGGCAACGCACGTGGTGCATCACCGCGTGCGCGACCGGTCCCGTGTGGGGCCCGATCCGGGCGGGGCCGATCCTGCGGCCGACGGCCAGCAGACCGGCGTCCTGCGTGATGTCCAGCAGCTTCTGAGCCGCGTTCCCCTCCTCGACGAGCTCCTGGACCTCGACCATGGGGTACTTCTCCCGCCACGGTGTGAGGACTGCGGCCAGTGTCCGCTCGGCGGCCCGCCCGAGGTCTCTGCGCGCCTTGGCCTCCAGTGCGGTGGGCACGTACGGCGGCCGCCAGGCGTACACCACCCGCAGCGGTGCGGCACGCAGCCTCGCGCTCTCGAACGCGAACGCGAGCAGTTCCTCGAACCCGTGCGCCGGGTCGATGCCGACCACGACGTCGCGGTACGGCGTGTGCGCCGACTTGCGGCCCTCCTCGTCCGGCAGATGCTCGTCCTCGATGGTCTGGTCGGCGCGGACGAGGATCACGGGCCGCGTTACATGGGCGACCGTGGCCAGGGCTACGGAACCGGCCATGAACCCGCCGAAGCCGCTGAAAGCACGGCTGCCCAGGACCAGCATCTCGGAGTCGTCACCCGCCGCGACGAGCGCGTCGGCCGCGGGACGGGAGATCTGATCCGCGCTCAGATAGAGCTGCGGGTAGCGTTCGCTGATCCGGTCCATGGCGCCGCGAAGGATCCGCCGGGCCCAGTGGCGTGGCGCCTCCAGCTCGGGCAGTTCGGACTCGGTGGGCGAGGTACCGCCCTGCCATGCGTGGACGAGGCGAAGCGGCAGGCCGCGTCTCAGGGCTTCCCGGGCCGCCCAGTCGGCGGCCGCGAGACTCTCGCGCGAGCCGTCCAGTCCTACGACGATTGGGCTGAGCACGGCCAACACCTCCCCGGATCAGTGCCCGCACGTCTCTGTGCGGGTTCCTCCAGTACCAGCATCCCCGCGCGGACACCGGGCCGGGCAGGGTCCGGGCGGGCCACGCGGCGGGGCCGAACGGCCCTTTGTCACAGGTCAGCGCGGTTCCATGGCACAGGCACGCTGAGGTGCCGCACGCCGTACGCCGGTGCCGGTGTGGATCCGGGCGGCGGTCGCCACCCTGGCGAGGAGCAACAGGCCCAGGGGCGGACGAGAACTCAAGTCCGACAGGCTGAGGTTCGCCGCCAAGGGCCCCGACGACCCGCCCGTACGCGGTCTACCGCCGGCGTGCCGTGGCCACGTCGATGAGCGGGGTGCCGACCGCGCGGAGACCGCGGCAGCGGGACTGGCGTGCGGGTGGCCGGGGCGGATGGCGGCCTCACAGACCGGACCCGATGGCCGCGGTGACGCCGAGCGTCGCCATGGCCCCGGGGAGGGATCACTCGGCCCATGTCCGGGACCGGATTCTGACCGGCGGGGCACGCCGCGGTCACCCGCTCCACAGTGGAGAGGGGAAGGACCCCACCCGCTTCTCGCGGATCCTGATCGCGCGGTGCGCGGTGCGCGGCGCCGCGGGCCGCTTCTCCGCGAATGGAGAAGGACGTCATGACGGCGTACGGTCCCGGCCTCGCGCGGTCCGGCTCCAGACCCGCGCTCCCCACCTCCCTGGGCGGCGTGGGAACGGCCACCGGGAGAAAGCTCCTCGTCGAGAGCGACCACGCCCGCGTCCTGATGGACTGCGGACTCATCCAGGGCCTTGCCGGCCTGCGCCGCCGGAGAGCACGTTCTCGTCCGGTGACAGGCGGGGAGAGCAGGCCGAGCGGGCTCCGGCAGCGGCGTCCCAGGCCGTCGTCCGGGCCGTTCGGCTCACGCGCGGCGGCCCGGAACGGAGTTCGATGGCAGGGAGAAGGACGTGCTGCGGAGGGGAGTGGGGACAGTGGCCACGAGTCCGGCACCGGAGGTCTGGGAGCGGTTCGCCTGGTTGTTGCTGGCGGCCACCGGCGTGACGTTCCTGCTCACGCTCGTCCGCGACGCACTGGCTCTGAGAGGGGCGCGTCGATGCGCGCGCGGGTTCGCGCGCACGACGCCCGTGCGGACGCCGCCGGCGGGTGACCGGTGCAGGGCCGAAGGTCCCCGGCAGAGGCCGAACAGCCCCTGCGGTCCGCCGGTGGCCGGTGCCACAGTGGAGAAGGCGCCTCCCGTCGTACGACGGTGAGGTTCACGAGAGGCGGTGGGACGATGGAGCTGCCCCTGGTCGTGGGGGTCGACGGATCGCCGGCGAGTGACCTCGCGGTCGACTGGGCGGTACACGAGGCAGCCCGGCACGGTGTGCCGCTGCGGCTGGTGTACGCCTCCCTGTGGGAACGCTACGAGGGCGCCCTGCCCGCCGATGACGACGGACCCCCCTCCGGGCGGACGGCGGCCGAGAACATTCTCACCGCCGCGACGGAGCGCGCTCGGCGGCGCGACCCCGATGTGAAGGTCTCCGCGGAGGTGGTGCCCGAGGAGGCGGTGCCCGCGCTCCTGCGCGAGGGCAACAACGCCTTCGCCCTGGTGACCGGCTCCCGCGGCCGCGGTGATCTGACGGGCCTGCTCCTGGGTTCTGTGTCCCTGGCCCTGGCGGGCCGCGCGCACTGCCCGGTGGTCGTGGTCCGGGGTGACAAGGCCGATCCGGCCGGCCCTCATGAGCGGATCCTGCTCGGTGTGGACGACCCGGCGAGCGCGGGCGAGGCGGTGCGGTTCGCGTTCCGCGAGGCCGAGGCACGCGGATGCGTCCTCGACGCCGTACGCGCTTGGCGCCGGCCCGCGCACGGGACGCCGGAGCACCTGCTCATGGCCGGGGAGCCGGCGCACCACCTCCGGGACCGGGCCTCCGCCCTGCTCGACACGGCGTTGCGTGACGCGGAGGCGGACCACCCCACGGTCCGGGTGCGCCGCGCCACCGTCGAGGGACCGGCGCACAAGGTCCTGTGGCACCGGTCGGCCGCGGCGGACCTCCTGGTCATCGGGGCCCGGCGCAGGACCGGCCACTTCGGCCTCCAGCTCGGCCGCGTGGGACACGCGCTGCTGCACCACGCGGCCTGCCCGGTCGTCGTCGTACCGGAACGGGTGTGACCATGAGCCGCCCCCCTGCCACCGGGATGTTCCGCGACGCGCTCGTGGCGGACCTGCGGGAGGTGCGCGCCGTCGTCTTCGACACCGACGGTGTGATCACCGATTCCGCCCGGGTGCACGCCGCCGCCTGGAAGACCGCCTTGGACGCCTTCCTGCTCCGCCACCCGCCCGAAGACCCTCACCAGCGGCGCCCGTTCGACGTGCGGGACGACTATCTGCGCCATGTGGACGGCCGGTCCCGCCTCGACGGCGCGGCGGCCTTCCTCACCGCACGCGGCATCGAGGCGTCGCAGGAGACGGTACGAGCCGTCGCCGCGGACAAGGAGCGCCTCTTCGTCGAGCGGCTGAGCGAACACGGGATCGACGCGTATCCGGGAACGGTACGGCTGGTGCGGGCGCTGCTCCGGGCGGGGGTGCCCCGCGCCGCGGTCTCCGCCTCCCGGCACGCCGGTGAGCTGCTGGACCGGGCCGGCGTGCTCGACCTGTTCGACGTCCTCGTGGACGGTGGCGAGGCGGCCCGGCTGGGTCTGGCGGGCAAGCCGGCGCCCGACCTGTTCCTGGAAGCGGCCCGCCGCCTCGGTGTCCCCGTCGACCGGGCCGCCGTCGTGGAGGACGCCCTGGCGGGTGTGGAGGCAGGTCGGCGCGGAGGATTCGCCCTGGTGGTCGGCGTGGACCGCGACGCCGGCGACGACACCGCCGCACGGCTGCTGCGCCACGGGGCCGACATCGTCGTACGCGACCTCGGAGAACTGTGCGCCGAAGGAGGGTCGAAGTGACCGGCTGGAGCTGGGAGTACGAGGGGTACGAACCCGCTGACGAGCGGTTGCGGGAGTCGCTGTGCACGCTGGGCAACGGCTACTTCGCCACCCGCGGGGCGCTGCCGGAGTGTTCCGCCGACGAGATCCACTACCCGGGGACCTATGTGGCCGGCTGCTACAACCGGCTCACCTCAGGGGTGGCGGGCCGCCAGGTCGAGAACGAGGACATGGTCAACGTCCCGAACTGGCTGCCCCTACGTGTCCGCCTGCCCGGCGGACCGTGGCTCACCCCGGACACCGCGACGGTGGTCGAGCACTGCGAGACCCTGCACCTGCTGGCGGGACTGCTGGAACGCCGCACGCGGTACGACCTCGGCGGAGACCGGGTACTGATGGTGCGGCAGCAACGTCTCGTGCACATGGCCGATCCTCATCTGGCCGCGCTGCGCTCCGAGTTCACGGCCGAGGGTTTCGCCACCGAGCTCGAGGTCGAGGCGGCTCTCGACGGCGGCGTCACCAACGCCGGCGTGGCGCGCTACCGGGACCTGGACGGCCGCCACCTGACCCATGTGCACACCGGCACCGCCGCTCCGGACACCGTGTGGCTGCGCTGCCGTACCCGGACCTCGGACATCCGCATCGGCATGGCGGCACGCCTCACCGCAGAGGCTCCCGTCGCCGTCCACCACGAACCCGCCCGCGCCATCCAGCGGTTGACGCTGCGGCTGGACCCCGGCAGCACCGCGACCGTCGACAAGACCGTCGCCCTGCACACCTCCCGGGACCCGGCGATCAGCGACCCGCTGTACGCCGCCGTCGACCGGGTGGACCGGGCCCCCGGCTTCGAGGAACTGCTCGAGTCCCACCTCACCGCCTGGGACCAGCTGTGGCGCCGGGCCGAACTGGATGTACCCGGGGAGGCGGGCGACATCCTGCACCTGCACCTCTTCCATGTGCTCCAGACCCTCTCGCCGCACACCGCCGACCTCGACGTCGGTGTGCCCGCCCGGGGCCTGCACGGAGAGGCCTATCGCGGGCACGTCTTCTGGGACGAGCTGTTCGTCCTGCCCTACCTCGACCTGCACTTCCCCGAGGTCTCCCGTGCCCTGTTGCGATACCGCCACCGGCGCCTCGACCAGGCCTGCGCGGCGGCCCGGGCGGTGGGCCGCAGGGGGGCGATGTACCCCTGGCAGAGTGGCAGCGACGGACGCGAGGAGACCCAGAAGCTCCACCTCAATCCGCGCTCGGGGCGCTGGCTGCCGGACCACTCGCGGCTCCAGTACCACGTCGGCTCGGCGATCGCGTACAACGTGTGGCAGTACTGCCAGGCCAGCGGGGACGCCGAGTTCCTGCACACCAAGGGTGCCGAGATGCTGTTGCAGATCGCCCGCTTCTGGGCCGACTCGGCCGTCTACGACGAGCGGCTGGGCCGCCACCGCATCAAGGGTGTGGTCGGGCCGGACGAGTACCACGAGGCCTATCCCGACGCCCGCGAGCCGGGCCTCGACGACAACGCGTACACCAACGTCACGGCCGCCTGGGTGCTCGCGCGCGCCCTGGAGCTGGTGGAGGCCCTGCCCGAGCCCCGGCGCCGCGAACTCGTCGAGCGCACCGGCCTGGACGGGGGCGAACTCGAACTGTGGGAGGACGTCTCCCGCACGCTCCACGTGCCCTTCCACAACGACGTCATCAGCCAGTTCGAGGGCTACGGCGACCTCGCCGAACTCGACTGGGACGGCTATCGCAAGCGCTACGGCGACATCCGGCGCCTGGACCGGATCCTGGAGGCCGAGGGCGACACCGTCAACCGCTACCAGGCCTCCAAGCAGGCCGACGTCCTCATGCTCGGATACCTCTTCTCACCGGCCGAACTCCAAGGCCTGTTCGGGCGGTTGGGGCTGCGCCTCGACGAGGGGACCTGGCGGCGCACCGTCGACCACTACCTGCACCGCACCAGCCACGGTTCCACCCTCAGCGGCCTGGTCCACGGCTGGGTGCTGGCCCGCGCCCGGCGGGCGGAGGCCTGGAAGTACTGCCAGGAGGCCCTCCAGGGCGACATCGCCGACCTCCAGGGCGGCACCACCGGTGAGGGCATCCATCTGGGCGCGATGGCCGGCACCCTCGATCTCGTCCAGCGCGGGCTGACCGGCCTGGAGACGAGGGGCGGAGCACTGTGGCTCGACCCCGTGCCGCTGCCCGAACTCTCCTCCTACGGCTTCGCCCTGCGCTATCACGGCCACTGGGGCGTACGGCTGCGCCTGGAACGCGAACTGCTGCAGATCGAAGTGCCCTCCTCCAACGCTTCCCCCATCGATGTACGGCTGCCCGACCGCACGGTGTGCCTTGAGCCGGGGGAGACGGGCCGTCTGCTTCTCCCGGAATGACCTGGCGGATCCGAACAGCCCGGTGACGCGGTGCTGCTCTCGTCCCGTCGTACGGAGCCGGTCGGCATCCCGGAAATGGGGAGCGCCGTGAACGGCCCGGTGATCGTGGGAGTGGACGGCTCGCCGTCGAGTCCGGAGGCCGTGGAGGTCGCGTCATGCGAGACCGGCCTGTACGTCGCTCTCACGTATGCCCCGAAACTCCACGCCGGCTACGGCACCCCCGACCGGCGGCCCGTGCTGGACGCCACGCCCGCCGAACTGTGCAGGACCGACTGCCCGGCACCCTCGTGCGGCCCGATCTGTCGGTCGCCCGACCCGGGTTCACCGCTCCCGGCACCACGTCCGGTAGGCGGCCACCGCCGTCGGCAGGGTGGGGAAGATCCGGTCGGTGCCCACCGACTCCGCCAGCCCGTACGCCTCCAGGTCGTCCAGGAGGTCCTGCTTCACCCGGGCCAGGGCGAAGACGATCCCACGCCGTGCCAGGTCGCGGCGCAGGTCGTCGACCGCGTCCAGCGCGGTGATGTCCACCTCGACGTTCGCCTCGGTGTTGAGGACGAACCAGTGGACCGGCCCGGCCTGTTCGTCGACGGCGGCCAGGGCCCGGCGGTGGAAGTTCTGCGCGTTCGCGAAGAAGAGGGGCGAGTCGTAGCGGTAGACGAGCAACCCGGGAATGGTGCGCGCCTGCGGATAGTCGTCCACGTCATGCATGCCGGCCATGCCGGGGACCAGCCCCTCGACGGCATCGTGCGGGCGGGCCACCCGGCTCAGCAGCTCGGCCACCGACAGGCCGACGGCGACCAGCACCCCGTACAGCAGCCCCAGGGCGAGCACGCCGGCCAGGCAGCCGACCGCCAGCAGCAGTTCGCGCCGCCGGAAGGCGGCCAGTCGGCCGAAGCCCGCCAGATCCATCATGCGGACGGCCGCGTACACCACCAGGGCGCCCAGCACCGCCGACGGCGTGCGCGTCAGCAGGGGGCTCAGGAACAGGAGCACGGCGAGCACCACCGCGCCCGCCACCAGGGCGTACGCCTGGCTGCGCGCGCCCGCCGAGGAGGCGAGCGCGGTGCGGCTGGCACTGCTGCTGACCGGAAAGCCCTGCAACCAGCCGGCTCCGAGGTTGGCCGCGCCCATCGCCAGGAACTCCTGGTCGGCGTCGAGCCGCGGACCGTCGTCGTCCCGCTTGTCGAAGGCCCGCGCGGTGAGGATGAGGTCCGTGTAGCCGACCAGGAGGACACCCAGGGCGGGCAGTACCAGGTGCGGCAGCTCGGTCAGGTCCGGCACGGCCACGCCGGGCAGCCCGGCCGGGACCTCGCCGATCACCTTGAGGCCGTGCCGCCCGTCCAGGTCGAGGACGACCGTCGCCGCGGTGCCCAGCACCACCGCCAGCAGCGGCCCGGGGACGGACCGCACAAGCCACGCCACTGTGAACAGGAGCGCGAGCATGACGGCGGAGAACAGGACCGTCGGCGGATGCGAGTCCCCCAAGTGCGCCAGAAAGGACCACAGTTGGGGGAAGAAGTCCGAGGCGTCCGTGTGGACGCCGGTCAGCTTGGGCAGCTGGTCCACGATCATGATCAGGGCCACACCCGCCAGATAGCCGATCAGCACCGGGCGGGACAGCAGGTCCGCCACGAACCCCAGGCGCAGCAGCCGTGCCGCCAGACACAGCAGACCGACCGTCACCGCGAGGGTGGCGGCCAGCGCGGCGTAACGGCCAGGGTCCGCGCCGGCGAGCGGCGCGACCACGGCCGCCGTCATCAGAGCGGTTGTCGACTCGGGGCCCACCGACATCAGCCGGGACGAGCCCAGCACCGCGTACAGCCCGAGCGCCGGCAGGATCGCCCACAGTCCGGCGACCGGCGACAACCCGGCCACGCCCGCGTACGCCATCACCTGCGGGACGAGATACGCGGCCACGGTGACACCGGCCAGCAGGTCGCCGCGCAGCCAGGAGCGGCGGTAGCCGGTCAGCACGGCGACACCGGGCGTGAGCCGACGTGCGGTGGCGGCGAGTCCCGCCGTCGGACGACGCCGGCCCCAGAGGCGCCGGCCCGCGCCGTGTGACATGAGTGGGTTCCCTTTCGCCGAATGCCTTCAGGATCCACCACGGCGCCACGACCGGCGTGGTCCGCGGGATCACCGGGCTGGCTGCTGCGGCCGGATGCGGGGAAGGGCCGTCAGGCCCTTGACCGTCCCAGGGCCGCGGGACGGTGGGGCCGATCGGCGCCGACAAGGGACGTGCGGCCCCTGCACCGGCCGGCGTCCGCGCCACCACCCTGGAGTCCATCCAGGACATCCCACTAGGTCGGATAGAGGCCCGGATCGGCATCGACCCGGGCACAGGAAGGTGAGAACCATGGAACTGCCCCTGGTCGTAGGCGTCGACGGCTCCGAGCCCAGCCTGCGCGCCGTGGACTGGGCGGCCGACGAGGCCGTCGTGCGCGGAGTGCCGCTGCGGCTGGTGTACGCGTGCCTGTGGGAGCGCTACGAGGGCGCGGCGCTTGCCCGTGACCTCGGCGAGCCCTCCGCGGAGGTGCTGCCCCAGGATCTGGTCGGGGCCGCCAAGGAGCGGGCGCGCGCCCGGCAACCCGGCCTGGAGATCTCCACGGAGGTGGTGTTCGAGGAACCCGAATACGTCCTGGTCCACGAGGGCCGGAAGGCCTCCGCACTGGTCGTCGGCTCCCGCGGCCGCAGCGGCATCACCGAACTGCTGCTGGGTTCGGTCAGCCTGACCGTGGCCGCACACGCCTCCTGCCCGGTGATCGTGCTGCGCGGCGCACACGACAACCACGTGGCCCCCCGGACCGAAGGCCGTGTCGTCGTGGCGGTGGGCGAGGACGCGAAGGAGTCGGCCGCCGTGCGCTTCGCCTACGAGGAGGCCAGGCGACGCAAGGCGCCCCTGGAGGCCGTACGGGCCTGGCGGTGCCCCGCACACGAGAGCACCGACCATCCCCTCCTCGCCGACGCCCCCGCCCGGCTGCACGAGCGGCATGCCCAGGAGGCGCTGGACGCGGCACTGGGAGACGCCCCACCGGACGTGGAGGTGCACCGCCGTGCCGTCGAGGGCCACCCCCGCAAGGTGCTGGCGGACGCCTCGCGCGGCGCCGATCTCCTCATCGTCGGCGCCAAGCGCCGCGAGGGGCACTTCGGACTCCAGCTCGGCCGCGTCGCCCACGCGGTGCTGCACCACTCCTCCTGCCCGGTGGCCGTCGTACCCCAGCAGGCGTGAGTCACAGGGCCGCCGAGTGATCGGGGACGTGAGTCCGCGGATCACTCGGCGGACACGGACGGGCCCCGGGACATCCGGGTCCCGGCCCCCGAACGAGGACCGACCGGCCCTCCCGTCCCGCCCGGACAGCCCCTGGGACGGCCGCCCGTTCCGCTGGACGATTCAAGTACGGACAAACCCTGAAGGAGAAACCGCGATGACGGATGAGGCGCACAGCCGGCCCACGGTCCACGCCCTGCTCGCGGACGGCACCACCGTGTGCATCCGTCCCGTGCGGGGCGCCGATCACGGTCAGGTGCAGGGGTTGTACGAGGAGATGTCCCCGGAGAACCTGAGGCTGCGGTTCTTCGCCGCGAGCCGCCGTTCCGCCGCGTCGGCGGCCGACCGGGCCTGTGCGTCGCCGCACCGCGGGTACCAGGCGCTGCTGGCCGAGACGGCGGGCCGGTTGATCGGCCTCGCCGAGTACGAGAGGACCGACGAGCAGGACACGGCGGAGATGTCCATCGCGGTCGCCGACGGCCTGCACCACCGGGGCGTGGGCACACTCCTCGTCGAGCACCTCGTCTCGGCCGCCCGTGCCGAGGGCACCACGGCCTTCACGGCCGACGCGCTGAGCGAGAACCACGAGGTGCTCAGGCTCTTCGCCGACCTGGGCCTGCGCACGGCCCGACGCTTCGAGGGCCCGGAGGTGCGCTGCACCATCGCCCTCGACGAGAGCGACACCTATCTCACCGCCGTCGAGGAACGCGGCCGGACCGCGGACGTCGTCAGCCTGGAGCCGCTGCTGAGGCCGAAGGCGGTCGCCGTCGTGGGCGCCGGGCGCAAGCCGGGCTCGGTGGGCCGCGCGGTGCTGCACCACCTGCACGCGGGCGGCTACACCGGGCGCCTGTTCGCGGTGAACCCCGCCGCGCACTCGATCCTCGGCGTGCCCTGCCACCCGTCGGTCGGCGCTCTGCCGGTCACTCCCGACCTCGCGGTGCTCGCCGTTCCCGCCGCCGCGGTCCCGGCCACCGCCGAGGAGTGCGGGAAGGCGGGCGCGCGTGCCCTGCTCGTCGTCACCGCGGGCCTCGACGCCGAGCAGGCACGGGATCTGCTGGCGGCCTGCCGTGCCCACGGCATGCGCCTCGTCGGCCCCAACTGCCTCGGCATCTCCCACACCGACCCGGAGGTGCGGCTCGACGCCACGTTCGCCGCCGGCCATCCGCGCCCCGGCACGGCGGGTGTCGCCGTACAGTCCGGCGGCGTCGGCATCGCCCTGCTCGACGGGCTGTCCCGGCTCGGCATCGGCGTCTCCTCGTTCGCCTCCCTCGGCGACAAGTACGACGTGAGCGCCAACGACATGCTCCAGTGGTGGGAGAGCGACGGCCGCACCGACCTCGCGCTGCTGCACCTGGAGTCCTTCGGCAGCCCGCGCGCGTTCTCCCGCACGGCCCGCCGCGTCACGCGCCGGATGCCCGTGCTGACCGTCGACGCCGGCCGCACCGACGCCGGCCGCCGCGCCGCCGCCTCGCACACGGCGGCCGCCGCCACCCGCACCATGACCCGCGGCGCACTGTTCACCCAGGCCGGCATCACCGCCACGCACTCCTGCGGCGAACTCCTGGAAGCCGCCGCCCTGCTGCACTCCCAGCCGCTGCCCGCCGGCCCTCGCGTCGCCATCGTCACGAACGCGGGCGGAGCCGGCGTGCTGGCGGCCGACGCCTGCGCCGAGGCCGGGCTGTCCCTGCCCGCGCCCACCCCGGAACTGATCGACGACCTGCTCGCCGTACTCCCGGACAGCGCCGCCGTCGGCAACCCCGTCGACGCGACCGCCGCCGTCACCGAGGAGCAGCTCACGGACTGCCTGGACCGGATCATGCGGCACAACGGCGTCGACGCCGTCCTGGTGGCCCTCGTTCCCACGGCGGTCGCCGTGGCGACCGGCGACGACCTCGTCCGCGCCCTGACGCGCGCACCCGGCCGACGGCCCAAGCCGGTCGCGGCGATCCGGCTCGAACAGGGACTGCCGGTCGAGCTGTTGCCCGCCGCCGACGGCACCGTTCCCTCCTATGCCGAACCCCAGGCGGCGGCACGGGCGTTGGCCCACGCGGCCCGCCGTTCGGCCTGGCTCGCCCGGCCCGCCGGAACCGTTCCCGATCTCGACGGCGTCGAGACGGACCGCGCGCACGCCGTCGTCGCGGCCTACCTCGACACGCATCCGGACGGCGGCTGGCTCGATCCGCGCGTCTGCGCCGAACTCCTCGACTGCTACGGCATCCCGCAGTCGGCATGGGCCTGGGCCGACACCGAGGACCGTGCCGCCCTGGCCGCCGAGCGGCTGCGCGGCGCCGACGGGCGGGTGGTCATGAAGGGCCACTGGCCGGGCCTGGTGCACAAGAGCGCCGAACACGCCGTCCACCTCGACCTGAGGGGTGACTCCCAGGTGCGTGCGGCCTTCCGGGACCTGGAGACACGGTTCGCCGGTCTGCTCCAGGGCGTGGTGATCCAGCCGCTCGCCGACCGGGGGACCGAACTGTTCGCCGGCGTCGTCCAGGACCAGGTCTTCGGTCCGCTCGTCCTCTTCGGACTCGGCGGCACCGCGACCGAGGTCCTCGCCGACCACGCCGCCCGGCTCGCCCCGCTCACCGACCACGACGTCCACGACCTGATCACGGCCCCACGCTGCGCCCCGCTCCTGCTCGGCGTGAACGGCGCGCGGCCCGTCGATCTCGAAGGCCTCGAACAGCTCCTGCTGCGGCTGTCCCGCATGGCGAGCGACCTGCCCCAGCTGGCCGAGGCCGATTTCAACCCCGTTCTCGCGACACCGGGCGGCGTCAGTGTGCTCGATGCGCGCGTGCGCCTGCTGCCGCGCAGGCCCCAGGATCCGTATCTGCGCCGACTCCGCTGAGGAGGAACCACCATGAAGCACAACAAGGTCGGCTCCGTGATGACCACCGAGGTCGTCCGCGCCACCTACGGCACCCCGTTCAAGGAGGTGGCCCGGTTGCTCGACCAGCACCGCATCAGCGGACTGCCCGTGGTCGACGACGACGACAAGGTGATCGGCGTCATCTCCGAGACGGACCTGATGGTCCGACAGGCCGAGGCGCCCGACCCGTTCGCACCGAAGAAGCACGCACGGCTCGCCGGCATGACCCGGGCCGGCCGGACACGCGCCGCCAAGGCCGGGGCACGCACGGCGGGTCAGCTCATGAGCGAGCCGCCGGTCACGGTCCAGGCCGCCGACACCATCGTCGAAGCCGCTCGCGCCATGGCACGGAACCACATCGAACGGCTGCCCGTCCTCGACGAGGAGCAGCGGCTCGTCGGCATCGTCACCCGCCGCGACCTGCTCCAGGTCTTCCTGCGGCCCGACACCGAGATCCGCAAGGAAGTCGTCGACGAGGTGCTCGTGCGGGCGCTCTGGCTCCCTCCGCGGGGCATCGACGTCTCGGTCACGGAAGGCGTGGTCACGCTCTCGGGCCAGATGGAACGCAAGAGCGAGACGGAGATCGCCGTCTCCATGACCCGTCAGATCGACGGAGTCGTCGCCGTCGTCGACAAGCTCACCCACCGGCTGGACGACGCGCACCTCCGGCCTCAGGAGCAGGCACTCCACGGCGTCGCCGACGACTGGCTGCGCAGACTGTGACATGAGGGGAGACGGATCGTCATGACCGGCAAGGTACTGGTCGCCTACGGGACGACCAACGGATCGACCGCGCGGATCGCCGAGGCCATCGCCGACGTCCTGGGCAAGGAGGGCTTCACGAGCGAGGCGCTGCCGGCCGGCTCCGTCGCGCGCGTGACGCCGTACGACGCCGTCGTGATCGGGGGCGGACTGTACGCCGGGCGGTGGCACAAGGACGCCCGGCGGTTCGTCCGCCGACACGGCCACGACCTGGCCGCCCGCCCCGTGTGGCTGTTCAGCAGCGGCCCGCTGGACGCCTCCGCGTCGGAGCGGGACATTCCACCCGTGCCCGGGGTGAGGAAGGCCATGAGCCGCGTCGACGCCAAGGGGCACGTCACCTTCGGCGGCTGCCTGGAGGAGGGTGCGAAGGGCTGGGTCGCCCGGATGATCGTCCGCAACGGCAAGGGCGGAGACTTCCGCGACTTCGCCCAGATCGAGGAGTGGGCGCGGCGGATCGCCGAGGAACTGGTGGCGGGGGAGAAGGGCTGACCGCCTCCCCGGGCCATTCCCGGACACCGTGGACGGCCCTGTGGCCAGGAAGTTCACGAAGGGTGGAGGCACCGTGTCCCTGCTGTACGAGAGCCCCGGCCGCGCGGCTCTCCACCTGGCCCGCGCGGCCTGCCTGGCGCCCTGACCGCACAACAGCCAGCCGTGGCTCTTCGTCGAGGAGGGCCACGACCACGGTTTCGAGATCCACCTAAACGGCGGGCGGCGGATGAGGCTGACCGACCCGGCCGGCCGGGAGGCGGTCATCGCCTGCGGGGCGGCCCTGTTCAACGTGCGGATGGCCGTAGGGCAGCTCGGGTTCCGTCCCGTCGTCGACCTCCTGCCGAAACCCGGGAACCCCGCCTTCCTCGCCCACGTGGGCTACGGGGCGCATGCCCCGGCCAGGGCCGAGGAGACCGTGCTGGCCCGTGCGATGCCCCTCGGCCACGCCGCCGAACTGACGCGCTGCGTGGGGCCGTACGGCGTACCGGACGGGGTCCTGCCGTCACCGTCCCGACCGCACCCTGCTCGTCGGCCGCGACTAACTCGGCCTCACCAGGTACTCCGCCAACCCGCCCCGCACGGGCATGGCCAGGTCGAGCCCGGTGGCAGGGCCAGGAGGCCGGCCGTGGTGTGGCCGGACGGCCAGGGCCGGCCGATGCCCGCGCCCGCCAGTGCCGACCAGGCCTAGTTGCAGGGCGCCGTCCTGGGCGCGACGGCGGTTGGAGCGGTGGGACAGGGAATGGGCCGAGATCGGTCGGCGGTGGAGGCGGACGACCGATGCTCCTACGGTGGGCGGCACTCAGTCCGTCCCACAGGGGCCGAATGGCCCGTCCAGCGGGCCGACCGGGGTGGTGACGGGACGACGGTGACCGGCCACCGGGCCCGGGACAGCAGGGCGAACGCGGTGGCACCCCGTCCGACCACCACCAGTTCCGCGTGGATCGAGGCCTGCGCCAGCGCCTCGGCCGGGGCGAGCAGCCGGACGTCCTGGAGGACTTCGACCTCCGGGTACTTCCCGCACCACGGGCGCAGCGCGTCGGACAGCAGCTGCACCTCCTGGTCCTCCCAGGTGGCGCGGTCCTCCTCCAGGACGGGGAAGGGCGACCGCTCGTGGTCCGGCGGAAGCGTCCAGGCGTACACCGTGTGCAGCCGTGTGCCGCGCAGTCGTGCCTCCTCGAAGGCGCGGGCGATCGCATGGTCGGCGGGATCGCGGGCGTCGATCCCCAGCACCACGTCGCCCGGCCGGCCCCGGCCGGCGAGCGTGCCGGGCACCAGCACCACCGGCCGGGCACACTCGGCAGCCAGGGCCGAGGCCGTCGAGCCCACCCCGGCGCCCGCGGCCTCCCCGCGCAGGCCGACCACGAGCAGCTCCGCGTTCTCGGCCGACGCGCACAGGGCGGGCACGGGGGCACCGTCGAGCTTCAGGCTCCTGATCGTCAACGCCGGGTGCCGGGTAGTGAGTTCGGCGGCCACTTGGCCCGCCATGGTCTCCGTGCCGTTCGACGGCGAGACGTGGGCCACCCACAGCGGCAGCCCCCGCAGCAGCGCCTGGCGTGCGGCCCACTCGGCCGCGACACGGCTGTGCGCCGACCGGTCGATC
The DNA here is from genome assembly GCF_001685355.1 of Streptomyces lincolnensis. Lineage (GTDB taxonomy): Bacteria > Actinomycetota > Actinomycetes > Streptomycetales > Streptomycetaceae > Streptomyces > Streptomyces lincolnensis. Next base: position 9,472,905 of record NZ_CP016438.1, read on the forward strand.
CCGGCGATGATCGCTCGTTCCATGGTGTGCCGCCTTCCGGCCCGGAGAACGGATCTGTCCCGCCCGCTCCACCTTCCCGTGCGACCGGCCCGCGCACAGAGGGCCGAACGGACCCGCCCCGAGTCCTGACGGCCCATGTCCGCCGGGTCCTCCCGGCGGGAGGGTGGCAGGGAGGAGCAGACCGAGCGCAGGAGGTGTGCGTCATGCTTCGACCCGTCATCGCCGGAGTCGACGGTTCGGCCGAGAGTCTCGCGGCGGCCGAGTGGGCCGCCCGCGAGGCGGTCCGCCGGGACCGGCCGCTGCGTCTGGTGCACGCCTGGAACTGGCACCCGCGCCAGGACGGCGAGCCCGGCACCGCGGCCGCGCGGCACCTCGCCCGCCACGCGCTACGGCAGGCCGAGGACCGTATCCGTCGCGCCTGCCCCGACGTCGTCCTCGACGACGAGCAGGTCGAGGGGCCCGCCACCGCCGCCCTGCTGCGGGCCGCAGGGCAGGCCGACGTGCTGGTGCTGGGATCCCGCGGCCTGAGCGGCTTCACCGGGTTCCTGGTCGGGTCGGTCGCCCTGGGCGTGGTGGCGCGGGCGAACAGTCCCGTCGTCCTCGTCCGGGCGGGCGAGGAGGCCACGGACGAACATGTCCCCGCGGCCGACGGGAACGCGTCCACACGGACCGGATACCGGGACGTGGTGCTGGGCCTGGATCTCGGCGACCCCTGCGACGAGGTGATCGAGTTCGCCTTCGAGGCCGCGCGCATGCGCGGGGCACGCCTGAAGGCCGTCCACGCCTGGCAGCCACCCGCCCCCTTCGCGCTGGGCCCCGGTGAGATCGGTCTCTTGGAGGGGCCGCAACGAGCCGACGAGTGGCTCGGATTCATGACCGCCGTCCTGCAGGTGTGGCGCGACAAGTACCCCGGCGTCGAGGTCGCCGAGACCCTCACCGAGGGCCGCGCTCAGTCCGCACTGCTGCGCGCCGCGTCCGGGGCGGGCCTGCTCGTCGTCGGCCGCCGTATGACCGAGCGCCCGGCCGGCCCGCGCACCGGGCCCGTCACCCATGCCGTCATCCACCACGTCGACTGCCCCGTGGCCGTCGTCCCCCACGAGTGAGAGGTCCGAGCCCTGATGAGTGCCCCGATGAAGTACGTGTACGAGTTCGCCGAGGGCAGCCGCGACATGGCCGACCTCCTCGGCGGCAAGGGAGCCGGTCTCGCCGAGATGACCCGGCTCGGCCTGCCCGTCCCGCCGGGTTTCACCGTCACCACCGAGGCCTGCAAAGTCTACCTGGCCACGGGCGAGGAGCCGCCCGAGCTCGGCGTCGAGGCGGCCGGTGCCCTGGCCGGCCTGGAGCGGGCCATGGGCCGCACGCTGGGCGCGCCCGACGACCCCCTGCTGGTGTCCGTGCGTTCCGGCGCCCGCTTCTCCATGCCCGGGATGATGGAGACGATCCTCGACATCGGCCTGAACGACCAGTCCGTCATCGGGCTCGCGAAGTCCTCCGGACAGGAACGGTTCGCCCGGGACTCCTACCGCAGGCTGATCCAGATGTTCGGCCGCACTGTGATGGGCGTGGACGGCGACCTGTTCGAGCAGGCCATCGCCGCCCACAAGACCAAGCGGCACGTACGGGACGACCACGACCTCGACACCGCCGAACTCTCCGTCATCACCGAGGAGTTCAAGGACATCATCCGCCGCGAGGCCGGTGAGGACTTCCCGCAGGACCCCGCCGACCAGCTCTCCCGCGCCATCCGCGCGGTCTTCGACTCATGGAACGGCGAACGCGCCCGCGTCTACCGCCACCGCGAGCACATCCCCGAGGACCTCGGCACCGCCGTCAACGTCCAGGCGATGGTCTTCGGCAACCTCGGCGCCGACTCCGGCACCGGAGTCGCCTTCACCCGCGACCCCGCCACCGGCGAGAGCGGAATGTACGGCGACTACCTCCCCGACGCCCAGGGCGAGGACGTCGTGGCGGGCGTGCGCGACGCGCTCCCGCTGAGCGAGCTCAAGGCTCTCGACCCGCGCGCGTACGTCGAACTGGGTGACCATCTGCGCAGGCTGGAGGACCACTACCGCGACCTGTGCGACGTGGAGTTCACCGTCGAGCACGGCAAGCTGTGGATCCTGCAGACCCGCGTCGGCAAGCGCACGGCCGAGGCCGCCTTCCGCATCGCCCACGACCTGCGCGACGACGGCACGATCACCGCCGACGAGGCCCTCGCCCGCGTCGACGGCACCGAACTGACCCGGCTGATGTTCCCCCGCTTCGACACGCAGGCCACCGACTTGCCGCTCGCGCACGGCGTGCCCGCCTCGCCGGGCGCCGCCGTCGGCGCCGTCGTCTTCGACTCCGCCGAGGCCGTACGGCGCGCGGCGGCCGGGGAGCAGGTGGTCCTGGTCCGCCGGGAGACCACCCCCGACGACCTGCCCGGCATGATCGCCGCCCAGGCGGTCCTGACCAGCCGTGGCGGCAAGACCAGCCATGCCGCCGTCGTCGCCCGCGGCATGGGCAAGGTGTGCGTGTGCGGCGCCGAGGCGCTCGCCGTGGACCCCGTCGCCCGGCGGTTCACCACGGAAGCGGGTGTCGTGGTCCACGCGGGAGACACCGTCTCCGTGGACGGCACCGCCGGCACCGTCCACCTCGGAGCTCTCCCGCTCACCGAATCTGACGTGGGCCGTGCACTGGAGACCGGCACGAGCACCGGCGCGGTCACCGAGGCGGTGCTGGGCGCCCTCGCCCACGCCGACTCCGTGCGCCGCTTGGAGGTGCGGGCCAACGCCGACACCCCCGAGGACGCCGTCCGGGCCCGCGCCCTCGGCGCCGAGGGTATCGGCCTGTGCCGCACCGAGCACATGTTCCTCGGCGAGCGCAGGGCGCTGGTCGAGGCCATGATCCTGGCCCGTGACGCCACGGCCCGCGAGGCGGCCCTGGCCGCCCTGCTGCCGCTCCAGCGCGCGGACTTCACCGGAATCCTGGAGGCGATGGACGGACTGCCGGTGACGATCCGCCTCATCGATCCGCCGCTGCACGAGTTCCTGCCCGACCGCACGGAACTCGCGGTGCGCCTGGCCTCCGCCACGCACCCGGACCTGCACGACCGCGAACTGCTCGACGCCGTCGAGCGCATGCACGAGCAGAACCCCATGCTCGGCCTGCGCGGTGTCCGCCTGGGCCTCGCCGTGCCCGGCCTGATGGCCATGCAGGTACGGGCGATCGCCGAGGCCGTCGCCGACCGGCTGCGCGACGGCGGCCGTCCGCACGCGGAAGTCATGATCCCGCTCGTCGGCACGGTCGAGGAACTACGCCTGGCCCGCACCGAGACGGAACGCGTCCTCGCCGAGGTCGAGGCCGAGACCGGCACCTCGCTCGACCTGCCCATCGGCACGATGATCGAGTTGCCCCGCGCCGCCCTCACCGCCGGACGGATCGCGGAGGCCGCCGACTTCTTCTCCTTCGGGACCAACGACCTGACCCAGACCACCTGGGGCATGTCCCGCGACGACGCCGAGGCATCCTTCTTCCCGCTGTACCTGGAGAAGGGCGTCTTCGGAGTCTCGCCGTTCGAGACGATCGACAGGGAGGGCGTCGGCCGCCTGGTGGAGATGGCGGTGGTGGCCGGACGTGCCGTCAACTCCCGTCTGGAGACCGGGGTGTGCGGCGAGCACGGCGGCGATCCCGATTCCATCCACTTCTTCCACCTCGCGGGCCTGGACTACGTCTCCTGCTCGCCGTTCCGCGTCCCGGCAGCACGGCTGGAAGCGGGCCGGGCGGCCCTCACGGACACGGAGACCAGCGACAGCAGGTGATCCGGAAGGCTCCGGTGATGCGACGGCCCGGCCGTCGCATCACCGCAGATGAGCGGTGTCGACGGAGGTGTACTGGCCATCGGTGCCGGTGACCAGGATGTAGCCCGGCTTGCCGTTGCGGTCCACGAAGCAGACCAGCCTCTGGGAACCGGCCACGGTCTGGCGCACCGGGTTCTCGGCCACCGCCGTGCGGCATTCCGCCGCCGAGGGCAGCTTCGAGGAGGTCCATTCGGCGAGCCGGCCGTCGGTCGCGATCATGTAGCCGCCCGAGACGTAGATGGCGTCGGTGTTCGCGCCCGCCACCACGGGCGGGGTGCGGGAGAAGTCGTAACCCGTCGGTGCGCCCTGGTCCGTCGCCTTCATGCGGAAGCCGCGGACCAGAGTCGTCGACACCGAGGGATCCGGGTCGGACAGTGCGGTCGTGGTCGCGAGACCGCCGCCCCCGATGATCGCGACCGCCGCCGCACCGGCGATCACCGGATGCGTGGAGGCCACGGCGAGCAACGGCCCGATGACGGGGATCGAGAACCTCAGGTGCGTGTTCTTCTGCGTGACGGTGGAATGATCACCCGCGGTCACGGTCGCCGAGGGGGCGTAGTCCCGCGAGCGGTGCTGCGGAGTTCTCTGGGGAGGCAGGTAGGTGTTGTGCTGGACGTTGCCGTCGCCGACCTGGGCGCCCTTGGTCCGACCGTGTTTCATCGTCATGGTGCTTTCTTCCGGCCCGTTCGTGTCGTTCGGGCGTCTAACCGAATGTGTTGTGCTGGGTGTTGCCGTCGCCGAACTGCACGCCCCGGGCCTGGCGCAGATCCCCCTGGTACTTGGCGGGACGGGTCGCGGCCGGTCCGACCAGATCCAGCAGCCGTCGCGCCAGCTCCACCACCTCCGCGTCGGCCGCACCGGTCACGACAAGGTCGCGGGCCAGCTCCTCGGCCGATGCCCCGGGCCGGCGTTCCAGCACCTCGAAGCGGTCCACGACCTCGGGCCGCCCGGACAACCGCCGGGTGAGCGCCTCCTTCAACGCGCGGTAGGAGTCGGTCACCGCGGCGGAAGCGGCACCGCTCACCGCGGCACTCGCTCCCGCGATCAGTGCCTGCGCCACCAACGTCACCGGATCCATGGGTGCCCCCTCCGTACCGCTTCCTCTGTATCGCGTGATGGCGATGACCGAGCGTGACAACATGAGGAAGCTATCCGGCACCCATCCGGCTCATCATGGTTTGTCAGGAATAGTCATATATCGCTCGTCCCGGCGCCGGGCGGTGGCGGTGTTTGTCGCTCTGCGGACCACGGCGCGCACAACTCCCCGTGCTGGGGAAGCGGGTGGCGGCGTTCCGGTCCGGCTGGGGCTCCGGAGGCGGCAGGGCCGGTCGTCACCGGACAGGGACCTGTAGCCCCTCTTCCCGCATGGTCTCGGCCGTGAGACTGGGAGTGCATCCCCGAGGAGGAGGTTCGCACATGTCACGCAACGTCACCGCGGGTCTGGACGGTACGCCCGAGAGTCTCGCCGCGGCCGACTGGGCCGCCCGGGAAGCGCTGCTCCGGGACCTTCCGCTGCGCCTCGTGCACGCCTGGAAGTGGCAGCCCTACACATACGCCCCGCTGGGAGGGGCCGCTCTGCCGGCGCAGGGGGAGGACCCGGAACGCGCCTGGGGCGAACGCGTACTGCGCGAGGCCGGGACGACTCTCACGCGCCGCCACGACGGCCTGCGGATCAGCACCAGCGAAGTGGCGGAGGAGGCCGTCCCCGCCCTGTTGGCCGCCGCCGAGCAGGGCGACGTACTGGTGCTCGGGTCCCGGGGCCTCGGCGGAGTCACGGGGTTCCTGCTCGGCTCCGTCGCCCTGGCGGTGGTGGCCCGCGCCGACCGGCCGGTCGTTCTCGTCCGGGCCGGGGAGAGCGCCGAGAGCGAGCATCTGCCGGACGCCACGGGGACCGCGTCCACCACCACTCCGTACCGTGACGTCGTCCTCGGCCTCGACCTGAAGAGCCCCGACGATGGCATGATCGAGTTCGCGTTCGACGCCGCGGTGCGCCGTTCGGCTGCCCTGCGTGTCATCCACAGTTGGACGCTGCCTCCCTACTACTACGGCTACGGCGGCGCCCTCGACCCGGAGTTCGACGCCCAGGTGGCCGCGGTGGCGAAGCGCAGGCTGGCCGGCACTCTGCAACCGTGGCGCGAGAAGTTTCCCGGTGTCCGGGTGACCGAGCTGGCCGTGACCGGTGGTGCGGGCACCCGTCTGGTGGAGGCCTCGCGCGACGCGGCACTGGTCGTCGTCGGCCGGAAGAGCCGTCGTGGGCTCGTCGGAAGCCACATCGGCCCGGTGACCCACGGGGTACTGCACCACGCTTCCGCACCGGTGGCGGTGGTCCCGCACGACTGACCAGGCGCTGTGCACGCGAGGCCCTCGGGTACGCACCCGAGGGCCGGTCAGCACGTCGTGGCGGACACGGCACCGGCAGCAGGGCCGGCGGCCAGAGCCTCGGGTGGGCAGGGGAGCACCTCGAATACACCGGCCAACCCGGCGTACCGAAGGACCCGCAGCAACCCCGCACTGTCCAGGACCAGCCGCAACCGCCCCTGCCGGGCCCGGATCCGGTTCCGCGTTCGGCACAGCAGACGCAGCCCGCTGCAGTCGAGGAAGGTCACACGACGCAGGTCCAGCACCACGTCGGGGCACAGGTCGGCGCTGAGCAGGTCCAGGAGGGCCGACAGGGGCGGCGCCGTGAAGAGGTCGATCTCGCCGCGCAGCTCCACCACGGTCGTGCCGTCGACGACACGTTCCGTGTGACAGAGCGCGGGACCGGTGCGGTTTTCGGACATGCTTCGAGACAAGCCGCTGTGACGGCTCGTACGGAAGGGCCGGTCGGCCCCTCTTGAGGCGGCAGGACGGACCTGCGAGAACTCACGCGCGGGACGGGCATGGCCCGAACTGCGCCGTCCGGCGGACCGATGAGGACCGACCGGCCCAAGCGGATACCGGCCACTGCGGTCGAAGCTGAACCTGCGGGGCACTCCCCGCGCCGCGCTCCGCCCCCGGCCACGGCGGTACCCCGAGCGGGCACCACGGGACCGGCGACCAAGGGAGGAAGATCATGAAGGGCTTCGTATTCCACGGTCCCGGACAGTCCGCGTGGGAGGAGGTTCCGGATCCCGGTGTCAAGGACCCCACCGACGCGATCGTGCGCGTCGACGCCGTCACCATCTGCGGGACGGACCTGCACATCCTCAAGGGCGACGTGCCCGAGGTGTGCCCGGGCACGGTACTGGGCCACGAGGCGGTCGGCGAGATCGTCGAGACGGGCAGCGACGTACGTACCGTCCGACCGGGAGACCGGGTCCTGGTCTCCTGCATCACCGCCTGCGGACGCTGCCGCTTCTGCCGGGAGGGCGCCTACGGTCAGTGCCAGGGCGGCGGAGGCTGGATCCTCGGCCACCGGATCGACGGCACCCAGGCGGGATACGTGCGGGTGCCCTACGCCGACCTGTCCGTGCACCCGCTGCCCGGCGCGGTCGGAAGCGAGGACGCCGTGCTGTTCGCCGACATCTTCCCGACCGCCTACGAAGTGGGCGTGCTCAATGGCGGTGTGCGCCCCGGTGACACGGTCGTCGTCGTGGGGGCGGGCCCCGTCGGATTGGCGGCTGTCCTCACCGCCCGGCTGTACACGCCGGAACGGATCATCGCCGTGGACCTGGCGGAGTCCCGCCTCGACGCCGCGCGACGGTTCGGTGCCGACGCCGTGGTGGCCGTCGGTGACGGGCCCGAGCAACTGATCGCCGACCTCACCGAAGGTCTTGGCGCCGACGTCGCCATCGAGGCGGTGGGCGTGCCGGAGAGCTTCGAGATGTGCACGCGCATGGTGCGGCCCGGCGGCCGCGTGGCCAACGTCGGCGTGCACGGAAGGGCCGCGACACTGCACCTCGAAGACCTGTGGATCAAGAATGTGACCATCACCACCGGCCTGGTGGACACCTCCTCCACGCCCACGCTGCTGCGCATGGCGGCCGCCGGCCGCCTGCCCACCTCGTCGCTGGTCACCCACACCTTCCCGCTGGAGCACATGGAGGAGGCGTACGACGTCTTCGCCCGTGCGGCCGATACCGGCGCCCTCAAGGTCGTGCTCGGCCGGCCCCGGCACGACACCCTGGCCGTTCCCACGGTCTGAGAAGGAGAGGAGGCGAGCGGCTGTGCTCGACCGGACATCATCCGACACGGCGAACGCACCGGCGGAGCGTGCGGGAGGCGACCTCGGGCGACGGCTCATGAGGCGCCGCACCGAACTCGGCCTGACCCTGGGGGAGACGGCCGTTCGCGCGGGCATGTCCCCCGTCTACCTCCGATACCTGGAGCGGTCGCCCGTCGCCGCACCGGGCAGGAACGTGCTCCTGCGGCTCGCGGGCGCGCTGGAGACCGGCGTGAGTGCCCTCACCGGCGGCGACGTCGACTCCCCGCCGGGACCGGGACAGGCCGCACGTCATCCGGAGCTGGTGGCGCTCGGCGGCGAGGAATGCCGGCAGCGGCTGGGAACCCACGGCGTGGGCAGGATCGCGGTGACCACCGCCGAGGGACTGACGATCCTGCCCGTCAACTACTCCGTCGTCGACGGTGCGATCGCCTTCCGGACCGCCCCGGGCTCCACGCTCTCGCAGGTGCTCGGCAAACAAGTCGCCTTCGAGGTCGACCACATCGACGACGCGCTCAGCCGGGGCTGGAGCGTGCTGCTGCGCGGCCGGGCCCGAGGCGTCCTGGACCGGGACACCGTACGGCGGCTGCGTGAGCGGGCCTACAGCGCCCCCTGGGCGGGCGGCCGACGCGACATGTGGGTCTGCATCGACGTGGTCGGGATCAGTGGCCGCGAGATCACGGAGGGCCTGGTGACCGGCGGGTGAGACGATCGGCCCGATGGGCCGTTTCGGTGCTGCACCTGGGCGCGTGGAAGCACGGCTGGCTCCGGTCGTGGTGTACGGACGCCCCTCCGCCGACGGCGCCGCCGCTCTTCGCTGGACTGCGACCTGCACGAATCTCGACGGGCGCCAGGAGAAGGCGCTTCGGATGCCCGTCGAGCAGCTCGGCGTTGATCTCTACTGCCGGGTCCAGCAAACCACGGCGAGCTCAGACGGTCAGCGCATCACCGCTGCTCAGGATGTCGGAGTAGACCTCTGCCGTAGGGCGGTAGCCATGGGTCCTGTGCGGACGATGGTGGAGTTCGTGGGCGATGGCGTCCAAGTCGGCCTCCCCAAGGGGGCGGAGGTCCGCACCCTTGGGGAGGTACTGCCGTAGCAGCCGGCTGGTCTTCCCGTTGGTGCCGCGCTGCCACAGGCTCCGCGGCTTACAGAGGTAGATCGGCATCCTGGTCTCAGCCGCGGAGGATCTGTAAGCGGAGGCGGCCGCCAGGCTGGCCGAACAGCAGGACGCCTGGGCCCGGCGGGTTGCCGACCGGGTGCGGACGCTGCAGCGCCGCAGGGGCAGCGGGTCTCCGAAGATGCTGTGCAGGCTGGTGCGGGAGCTCCTGCACGCGGCATCGGCACCAGCCGGTGGCGCGACGGTACTGGATCAAGAAGAACTGCCCGCGCCGGGGCCGTGGCCGGCAAAGGCTGTGTCACCAACGCCCGGACCGGCACTGGCACCGTGTCGAAGAGCCCCCACTACGAGCGGACCGAGCCCATCCTGGCGGAACGCCACAGTAAAGCGGACTGACGCCGGCGGCGTACGACATCGCATGGCCCAGCTGCGGAAAGCCATCCGGCCGAACGTCGTCCCCATCCAGCGGAAGCGACTCCCCGGACGAGTGACAGCGAGCCTCGCCCGCGACTGCGCAATCATCTGCTGGCGGCGCCTCAAAAGACGTGCTGATCTGAGCCCTCAGCCCGATCCGGCGACCAGTGCCTCGCCGAGCGGGGTGCGCCGGTAGAGCACCGACCGTCCGGACCGGGCGCGGACGAGCAGCCCCGCGCCTCGCAGGATGGCGAGGTGGTCTCCAACCGCGCCGGGTGCCATGGCGAGGCTTCGGGCGAGGTGGCTGGTACTGGCCGGGGCGTCCAGCGCCAACAGCAGCCGGGCTCGGGCCCGGCCGACCAGAGCGGTCAGCGCGTCCGGTTGGGGGACAGTCTCTTGTTCGCCCCACAGGGCGGCGGTGCCGCGGGCACGATAGACCAATGTCCTGGGCCAAGGGTCTTCCAGGTGGGCGGCGATACGCCCGACGACGACCGAAGGGATCAGCAGGAGCCCGTCGCCGGCGAGGCGGACGTTTCCGACTGAGGGGAAGAAGCCGATCTCGATACCGCCGTCGCGCCAGGCGATGCCCGGGTGCAGGCTCTCGACGGTCGTGGCCCATCCGTGTTCGCCGATCACACCCACCCGGTGCACGACATCGCGCTCACAGATCGCGCGCAGTTGCGGCCAGTCCGTGGCGAGCAGCTCGTGCCACGCCTGGTCCATCGCCTCGGCGATCCTGGAGACGGCGTCCGTGGAGTCCAGCACTGCGCGTACGCGGGGATCACGGGCGGACGGGCCGGTCGCGGTGGCGGCAAATTCGTGGCGGGCCGCGTCCAGCGGTGTGGCCCGGATCATGGCCAGGTCGTCCGCCCAGGTCTGGTTGAGGCCGCGCGGGGGCGGGGCGACGAAGTTCGGTCCGCTTTGCGGGGCCTGCAGCGCGAGGGCGGCGTCCAGTTCGGTCTCGCGGCGAAGCCGTTCAAAGGCTGGCATGAGCCGGGTGGCCCAGGTTCGCGGCAGCGGCTGGCCTTGGCCGGCGAGCGACCGTAGCAGTAGGCAGAGGTCCAGCGCGGGCGACAGCGCGAAACGGCTGCGCAGCAGGTCCTCGACGGAGACTTCGAAGCGCAGCACCCGGCCAATGCTATCCCGGGATGTCTGTTTCGATTCGTCCAGCGACGAATCATTGGTGAGCGGCATCGGCGCACGGCGAGGCTGCGCGTCATGACCCCAACCGCCGAGCCCGCGCAGGGCAACCACCGTGCCACCTACCGGGAGGTGCTGGCCGAGCCGCGATTCCGGCTGCTCTTCTCAACCCGCACCGTCGCCATCACTGCGGATGCGCTGCGGATCACCACGTTCTCGGTTCTGGTCTTCTCGGCCACCGGCTCCGCGCTGCTGAGCGCACTGGCCTTCGGTATCGGCTTCATCCCGCAGCTGTTCGGCTCGCTGCTGCTGGGCTCACTGGCCGACCGACTGCCGCCCCGCGCGCTCATCGCCAGCGGCTACGCCTTGACGTGCGCCGCCGCTCTGCTGCTCGCCCTGGTGCGGATGCCGATCGCGGCAAGCCTTGGTGTCGTGGCACTGGTCGCCCTCGCCACACCGGTGTTTCACGGCGCGTCGAGTCGGCTGGTCGCGCAGTCGCTGGAGGGCGACGCCTATGTACTGGGCCGTTCACTGAACAACATCGCCTCCTCCGGCGCGCAATTGTTCGGTCTGGCGCTGGGAGGTGTGATCGTCGCGGCACTCGGCCCGCGCCGGGCGCTCGCGGTCAGCGCCGCCCTCTACTTCGGCTGCGCGCTTGCTGTCCGCATCCGGCTACCCCGGCTGCAGCCGGGAGAGTCCGGTGGCACACCCGCCAGCGCTCGGCGCCATGGCGGGGCCGTCCGGGCGAGCCTGCGAAGTGCCGGCCTGCTGCTGCGCAGACACACGGTGCGACGACTGATGCTGGCCCAGTGGCTCCCGCCAGCGTTCATAGCGGGCGCGGAAGGGCTGATCGTCGCCTACGCGGGAGGACGCCACTTCGCGCCAGGCTGGTACGCAGTCCTGATGGGCTGTCTGCCGGTCGGCATGCTGGTCGGTGACCTGCTGGTGGGTCGGCTCCTACCGCCACGCACCCGGGAGCGTCTGGTGGTCCCGCTGATTGCGCTGATGGGACTGCCTCTGGTCGGCTTCGCCGCCGAGCCCGGAGTGGGCGTCTCGTCCTGTCTGCTGCTGCTCTGCGGCCTCGGATTCGCCTACGGGCTCGGCCTGCAACGTCCGTTCCTGGACGCCCTACCGAGGGATGCCCAGGGCCAAGCCTTCGGTCTGCTCGGCTCCGGCAGCATGACGCTGCAGGGCGTCGGGCCGGCCTGCTTCGGCTCGGTGGCCGCAGGCATCGGAACAGGTGGCGCAATCGCTCTGGCAGGCGGCGCGGCGGCGGTTACCGCCGGCTGGATTCTCACCTGGCACCCGCCCGCCGCCCCGGTCCCCGCAACCACACAGCCAGACCCTCAAGATCTCAACACGCTGACTTGACAGGGATGGGCACCGGTACACCCTCGATGAGGGAATTCCGGCCCGCGTTCACCCGGACAAGGTCAACCTGGAGCCTGACAGGATCGCCCTGCCTCCGAAGGCGCCACCGGACCGAGGAGGGCCATCGACCGCCTCCGGGCTTCACAGACTTCCTGGAGAGCTCGCCTCACCCGCTGGCGAGACTGATCACGAAGCATCGGTCCGCCAGGATCCACCAAGATCGGCAAGATGCCGGCGAAGTACGCCGCGCTGCTCCTCCAAGGTCCTGCGAGGCGGGAGACAGAAGATGGACGTTGTCTCGGTAGGGCCGGAAGCCCAGGGCGCCGGGGCCCGCAGTGAACGTCTTCGTCCATTTGTAAGGGTCGTAGCCGGCGGGGGCCTTGATTTCCTTGACCCAGAACTGAGGACCGTTCTTGAGTTACCTCGGGTTCGTTTCCCGAGATCCCGTCCGATCTGGCGATCAGGCGGGATCTTGCAGTTTTCGGGGGCGTGTTGAGGTCCGGCCGGGGCTGAGCGGCAGCTTCCGGGGCTCTCGCAGGCGGTACCGCGCCCCGCAAAGGGCGCGGGGAACTGCACGACCGGCCCCCACCGGCCCGCGGCTCGGCACAGGCGATCGGCCCGCCGTGCCTGCCGGCCCGCCCTTGTACGCGACGCGTATGGGCCCTGTATCCGAGCCCTGCGATATTGGCGAGGGTTGATCGGTTTGTGTGTGCTGGTGCAGAGGAGAGCTCATGGCGGCGAATGGTTCTCCGGGCCCGCAGATCGGCGACGCGTTCGGACTGCAGCTCTCGGACGCGGTGCGCCTGCGGCGGCCCGTGACCGCGTTCGTCGAGCGTTCGGACGGGCTGATCGTGCCGTCCGGCTCGGCCCAGTGGCTCAGCGGAGAGCAGGAGTGGCCGTTGGCGGTCCGGGACGCGCTGGTGAGAGCGCGGGGCCCCGTGCTCGACGTGGGTGCCGGCAGCGGCAGGCACAGCGCGTATCTTGCCCGCAAGCCGATGCAGGTGACGGCGATGGACACCTCGGAGCTGGCCCTGGGCATCTGCCGAAACGCCGGGGTGCAGGAGACCGTGTGCGCGGACGTGACGGAGCTGGAGCACCGGCTGCGGGGAAGGCCGCCGTTCCGGACCGTGCTGTTCCTCGGCAACAACGTAGGGCTGCTCGGTTCCGTCACCCGCGGCACTGAGATCCTTCAGCAGGTGCACGCGGTCACCTCGGACGATGCACTGATCATTGCGGAGGGCAGGCGTCCCGTGGTCGGCACCGCGGAGAACCGCGCCTATGTCGAACGCAACCTCGCCCGGGGCAGGCTGCCGGGCGAGCTGCTGATGCGTCTGCGTTACGGCACGACGGCTACCCACTGGTTCCCGTACCTGTTCTGCGGGCCGGAGGAACTGGAGCGCATCGCGAAGGCCGCGGGCTGGAGCCTGTGCGACGTCCAGGACTTCCACTACCCGGGCGCTCCGTCCGACGTGGCCCCGCTGTCGTACACGGCGGTGCTGGGCAAGCAGGACGGGTGAGACGGGTCAGCGCCGGGCACCGAGATCATGCCCGAGGCCGGGTACCGGTGATGGACACTGGTCGGCCGTGGCGCCCGTGGGGGAAGTGGTCCCAGACGGCGTGGTGCTGGACGCAGCGGTTGTCCCAGAACACCAGTGTGTTCGGCTGCCGGCGGACCCGGCAGTGCAGCACGGGCGTGCGGGCGACGTGGGCTTACAGCATGTCGAGGACCGCCGTGCTCTCGGTCGTGGAGAGCTGCGTGATCGCGGACATGTGGGGCTTGTTGATGAAGAGCAGCTTGAGGCCGGTGTCCGGGTGCCGGATCACGAGCGGCTGTTCGGTGCGCGGGACGTCGTAGGTGAGATGCATGTTGGCGAACAGGGTGTCACCGCCGCTGCCGACCTCCGCAACCTGTGTGACGTAGAGCATCGAACCGAGCGACGGCTCGGCGTCGGCGGTGCCGTTGACGTGGCAGCCGTCGCGGCGCCCCAGCGGGACTTGTTGTTCGCACTGATCTCCAGGACGTGCGGGTCCGAGCCTGGGGTCGGCAGCGCCACCGGGTGGAGCGGGCCGAAGAGTCCGGCGAACCGCTTGTGCTCCTCCGGAGTGAGGTTCTGGTCGCGGAAGACGAGTACATGGTGGGTGAGGAAGGCGTGTTTGACCTCCTCGCTCTATTGGGGCGACAGTTCCTTGGACAGGTTGAGGCCCGATATCTCGGCGCCGGGCAAGGGGGGCAGCGGTTCGACGACGATGCTGTCGTAGATATGCCGCGTCCGCGTGGTGATGTGCTCGATGGCGTCCAGTGCGAACTGCTCCATGGGTCCTCCAGCAGGGGTGAACGGTCCAGTCGCGAGGTCAGTACCGTGGCGCGGACGGCGCCGGAATCGCGTCCAGTGCCTCGACCTCGGCAGACGTGAGGGTGATGTCCGTCGCGGCGGCGTTCTCGGCCAAGTGCGTCCGCCGTCTGGTGCCGGCGATGGGCACGATGTGTTCACCCTTGGACAGGACCCAGGCCAACGCGGCCTGTCCCGGGGTGGCTCCGTGGCGCGCGGCCACGGCTTTGAGCGGTTCGAGGGCCCGCAGCTCCTCCCGCATGGCCGCTTCGGTGAAGCGGGGCAGCCGGAGGCGGCGGTCGTCCTCGGCGAACTGGCTGCGCGACCGGTGCGTACCCGTCAGGAAGCCACGGCCGAGGGGTGCGTAGGCGATGAAGCCGCAACCGTGAGTGGCGCACCACGGCACGATGTCCCGCAGGGCTTCGCGTGTCCACAGGGACAGTTCACTCTGCACTGACGACACAGGGTGGATGGCATGGGCCCGCCGCAGTTCCCCGACACCAACCTCCGACAGGCCGATGTGCTTCACCAGGCCTTCGCCGACCAACTCGGCCAGGGCGCCCCACGACTCGTCCAGGGGGATCCTCGCGTCCACACGGTGCAGCTGGTAGAGGTCTAGGTAGTCCGTGCCCAGCCGCTGGAGCGAGGCCTTGGCCGCGGCTTTGAGGTGCTCGGGTCGGCCGTCCGATACGAGGCCTCCCCTCTCTCCCGCGACGAGGCCGCCCTTACTGGCCAGGAACGCCTCGTGCCGACGGCCGCGCAGGGCCTGTCCGAGCAGGACTTCGTTGGAGTGCGGTCCGTACACGTCCGCTGTGTCGATGAGCGTCACCCCCAGATCGAGGGCGGTGCGCACGACATCCAGGGAAGCCGCGTCGTCCCAGCCCCCCGTCGTGTAGGCATAGCTCATACCCATGCAGCCGAGTCCCACCGAGCCGACAGGCGACCCGCCCAGTGTGCGCTGGCGCACGATGTCCCCTCCCTGGTGTTCAGGACGTCCGGGAGAGCCGGACCTCGACGAAGTTCTTGCCGCGGGCTTCGTCGACCGCGGGGTCGAACACCACGGTCACGGCCCCATCGGTCCGCGCCGCCGCTCTCGTCACGGTCGGGAATCCGTGCCCGCGCAGCGCCTCCAGGACCGTGTCGTTGCGGCCCGTCGGACACCATGTGACGTGAACAGGACGCCGAGACCTACCGATCAGCCAGTCGAACACGGCGGTCTCCAGCGTCCGGTTGAGGACCCGGCAGCTCATCGCGAACTCCCGCAGCCGCACCCGGTCCTTCGCGGTGTCGGTGACGATGACGGCGCAGATGCCGTGATCGCCGAACGTGTCGATGAGCCGGGCGGTGAAGACCTCCGTATCGGGGTCGTCGACAAGCCGCAGCCAGGACGCGTCGTCGAACCGGTGGCCGGTGAGGTGGAAGCGGTTGGCACGGTTGAGGAGCTGCAGACAGCGGTCCGTGGCGTGTCCGGGGCCGACCGGGGCGAGTTCGAGGCGCATGTCCAGCGAGGCGAGGAAGTCGTCGACGGACATGGCCTTCGCACGGGCGGCCTCCGACCGGTAGCGGAGCCCGTAGTAGTGGGCGCGCTCGCGGTCCTCACGGGTCAGCGGGCTGTCGCCCACGGCCGTGAGGTCCTGGAGTGTCCGACACAGCCGCGACCAGTCCTCACCAGGGCCCGGGAAACGGAGTGTGGTGATGTCCGGGTGCGTGGCGGCGACTTCGGCGAGTTCGACCGGGTTGTCGTCCACCAGGACGAACACGTCCGTGGGCAGATCCAACGCCTTCGCCATCGCGCCGAGCTGTTCGCTCTTGGGTGTCCAGCTGGTACTGACGGCGGCGAAGTCCGCGGGCGGGACGAGCAGTCCGACGTGCTCGCGCAGCGCGGCATCGGTGAACGCGTCCAGTGCGTTCGGGGAGTTCTTGCTGCACACGCCGATGATGAAGCCCTGCCCCCGGGCACACAGCAGCATCCTCTGCCACCAGCGGTGCGCCGCGTCTTCCGCGACGGCGTGCGAGCGAACGCCCGCAGGGCCGTCCTCGGAGAGGATGCCGCGCCACAGCGTCCCGTCCAGGTCGCTCACCAGCACCTTGGGCTGCCAGGCCAGGCGTAGTCGCGTCACCAGATCGCGAGCGATGAGCGACGCCGCCTCCTCCGACAGGACAGGACCGGGGGTTCGGGGCTCGATGCCGTCCGCCCAGGCGGCCCGAGGCAGTGTTTCCAGCGTTCGGTCGGTGTCGAGAACGGAACCGTGGGGGAGGCCGGCGAGGGTCTCCACCAGGGCATCGGTGATGCGCCCGGCCAGCCGGGCCAGTCGGAGCGCCAGCGAGCGCTCGGCCACGGGCAGGGGCAGGGGCGGGAGCACGGGCGGTACGATCACGTACCGAGTGGCGTGCCGGGCCAGTTGGTCGCGCAGGCGTGTCGCGAAGTCCGCGATACGGCGGTCGGAGCCGGCGAACAGCTCCTGCAGCGCCGCGGCATCCAGCGGTGCGGAGGACTCCCATCGGAGTTCGCCGAAGACATCCTCCACGCAGACCGCCGTCACCACCGGACCGGGTTCGCCCGCGAGGCTCCGCAACTCGGCGTCGAGTGCGCCGGCGGCCGGTGCGGGGACGGCCACGGGATGTCCGGTCGAAGCGGCGTACGCCCTGAAGAACAGAGCCAGTTGACCGGTCCAGGCCGTTCCGAGCAGCCGGACCTTTTCCGCGGACGCGGGTGAGAGGGAGGCACGTTCGGCGGCTTGGCGCAGGGAGAGCGGGGCCGGTGCGGCGGCGTGCGGGAGATGGTCGACTGCTCCGGCTGACATGAAGCGGCGTCCTTTCCGGGAAGCGAGAGGGGACCGGCGGCGGTCAGCCGCCGGCGAACTGGAGCAAGAACTCGATCTGGTCCCCGTCGTCGAAGCTCAGGGCGCCGTACTCCGCCCGTGGGACCAGCTCTCCATTGCGTACGACGATTACGTTGCGGCGCACCGTGCCGTTCTCGTCCCACAGCTGTGCCGCGGTGGGGGAGTGACACAAGCTCAGGACCGTGCGTAACTGCCCGAGGTCGGCAACGCTCAGCCGTTCGCCGTGCCGGGAGAACGACTCGGCGCCGATGAGGAATTCAGGCACGATGACCTGCACGTCACGGGACATGGCGGGACTGTCCTTTCGGGTCGGCCACCGATGGTGCGTCCATGGCGCAGCGGAAGCCCAGGTCCGGGGCCCAGTAGTCGACGGGCTCGTGGTAGCGCAGCGTGCTGCGGCACATGTCGTGGAAGCCGTGGAAACTGCCGCCCCGGCAGACGCGGTGCGCTCCCTCCGTCTCGTTGAGGGGATCATGCAGGGGGGAGACGGCGTAGAAGTCCGCGCTGTAGGCGTCCTGGCACCACTCCCACACGGATCCCTGCATGTCGTGCAGGCCGAATGCGTTCGGCAGCAGGCCCCCGACCGCGTGGAGCCGTCCGCCCGAGTTCTCGGCGTGCCACGCGTATCCGGCGAGGTCCGCCGGATCGGGATCGGTGGCGCTGCCGCCGCGCGCCGCGTACTCCCACTCGGCCTCCGTGGGCAGCCGTAGCCCCAGCCACCGGCCGAACATCACCGCGTCGTACCAGGTGACGCCGGTGACGGGCAGCTGCGGATCCGTGTCGGCGTCGTGCCCGGGACTCCACTGCGCGTACTGCGCGTTGGTGACCGGGGTCCGGCCCAGCAGAAAACGTTTCAGCACTACCGGGTGCGCCGGTTCCTCGCCGTGGTACGTGTAGCCGTCCGCGGGGCGGCCGCCCATCTCGAAACGGGCCGGACCGACCGGTACGAGGTCCATGGCGGCCCGCCGTTCCTCCCGGCCGGCGTCGAAGCGGTCGTACATCAGCTCCGCCTCGATGTCCGGCCCCCAGGCCCGGCACGCTCGCCAGGCGCGGTAGAGGACCTCGCTCCTGGTCTCCCGGGGCGTACCGTCGGGGTGGAGGGAAAGGACCGAGCGGACCTGTGCCAGCTTCTCCGGCCGCGGTCTCGTGAACCGCCGCGGCCGCACGTCGGCCTGCGGTGTCACGGACATCACCGGGCCTCCTCGTACGTGATCATGTCGACCTCGCGGATGCGCTGCCCCGGTTCGACGCGGAACGCGCGCACCTGCGGGTAGCGGGGGTTGCGCAGCATCACGATGAGGTGCCACAGGTCGGGGGAGGGGTGCAGATCGGCGTCCACGCTGGTGAGCAGCGCGGGGTGGCGCCGATGACTGTGGAAGACGCCCACCGCGTGGAGTCCCCGCTCACGGATGTAACGCTGGACGCGATAGGTCTCCTGCGGGCTGCCGACGAAACCGGCGTCGGCGTGGTCCTCGAAGTACCGTCCGTAGTGGGAGAAGCGGTCGCTCCAGGTGTCGCGGACGTTGTCGGCCATGAGTACGAACTCCACCGGCGCGCCTCCCGGGCGCGTGGCGAGGAAGTATCCGAACTGCTTGGCGGGAAAGGCCCGTTGGGTCGCCGTCATGAAACGGTGCAGCAGCGGGCGCGCCATGCGTACGTCTCCGGGAACGGCACGCCCGGGGAAGTCCTGCGCGGTCATCCCGCACGCTCCGGGGCCGGGGCGCCCAGCTCTTCGAGACAGGCGGTCAGCGTCCAGCGGTACCAGGCCCGGACGTTGCGGGGACGAGCCAGCTGGTGGCCCTCGGTGCGGAAGAGCACCAGCTCGCTGCGGACGCCGTCGCGCAGCAGCGCCCGGTGCACGCGCAGGCTCTCGGTCGGAGGCACCCAGCCGTCGTGCAGTCCGTGGGAGAGCAGCACACGGGTGCCGGCGGGTACGGAGTGCGGCTGGAAGCTCTCCGCGGCGTACCGGGCGTGCTCGGTGTCCGGCGAGCCGAACTCGCCCGCCCACAGCCAGTTCCCGTCGCCGCCACCGACGATCTGGGCCTGGTCCATGGTGCCGCCGTAGGACACCACCAGCCGGGGGCGCAATTCCTGGGCGACGGACAGGGCCAGGAGTCCGCCGACGCACGGTCCGACCACCGCGAGAGGCGTGTCCGCCAGGCCGGTGTGGTCCCGTAGCTGGTCGATCTGACGGG
Organism: Streptomyces lincolnensis; assembly: GCF_001685355.1. Classification (GTDB taxonomy): domain Bacteria; phylum Actinomycetota; class Actinomycetes; order Streptomycetales; family Streptomycetaceae; genus Streptomyces; species Streptomyces lincolnensis. Next base: position 9,492,299 of record NZ_CP016438.1, read on the forward strand.
CGGCGACGGCGGCGACACCGGTGCGCCAGCGTCGCCACCCGGTGCTCATGCTGGACGCGTAACCGAGCGACAAGGGGGGTTCCACGAGGATCACCGCGAAGCCCGAGGCGACGAACGGCCACGGATTCCAGCGCCAGTGCCACTCCGCCCAGTTGCGGACCGGCCCACCGTGCAGCAGGACGACTGTTCCGCGGGCGGGCCCGTCCTGGGGCACGCACAGCCATGAAGCGAGGTTTCCCGGTACGTCGGGCAGACGCTGGGGGTGGTGGCTCACTCGGCCCGCGGGCAGAGTGAGCCGGGTGGCGGTGACCGGTTCGACGGCTCCGGTCGACAGGTGGACGACCTCGACGGCCGGCGGGGTGGCGATCGCCGCCACGACGGCGGCCGCCCGCCCGTCGGCGATCTGGGCATGCAGCACGGAGGCGGAGGCTTCGGTGCGTGTCCAGCTCGAGGTGCGGAGGTGGTAGGTGTTCAGCACGCTTCGCCGGCCCTCGGCGCCCCTGCACACAAGGCGGTCCGGGCCGTCCCAGCCGCAGGGCTGCTGCCAGGTGTCGTCCGGCGCCTTCAGGATCTGCGGTTCCCACGACGGGGCCGCCACCAGGGCCGCGTACTGGGCGGGTGCCTCGCCCTCGGCAGGCAGCGAGGCGGCCAGACAGGCCACCGTCAGCCCGTCGGGGCAGGACACGGGTGCCGTGATGTCGAATCCGGTGGGTTGCAGGTGGCGGGCAGGCGATCCGTCGTACGCCACGACGAGCAGACCGAAGCGGCGGCTGCCGTCCGGCCGGTGTTCGCGCGTTCCGAGCACCACGGCCTCGGCCGTGCAGGCCGCCTCCCCGGTGAGGGCTGTGCCGGGCGGCAGTGTGAGGCCGACCTGCTGAGCGTCCCCCTCTGCGCCGAGGGGCACCTGCCACAGCTGCCAGTCGCCCACCGGGCGGCGGGCACCTGCCAATGAGGCGTCGGGACCGTCCCACCACACGGCGTCGGAGTCCCGCAGGACGCCCTGCGGATGGTCACTCGGAGCCGAGGGCCCCTCCACCGTGTAGACGAGGGTGCCGGTCCCGGGCCGGAGCATGAGCGAGCCCACCATCCCGGGGCGGATGTCGAGGACGCGCTCCGGTGCGGTGTCGGATCCGGCGCCCGCGTCCGCGCGGAGGGCGATGAACTGGCGGCCGTCCTCACCGCGCCGGACGTACACCAGCCCCGCCGGGACCGGGAGCGCCTGGAACGCGCCGGGCACCCGCCAGACCGACCGCCATGTGCCCTCGGCGTCCCGCCGGTGACACACCAGCGAGGGGACGAGGTGGTCCTGGCCGTCGAGGGCGTCCACCCGCAGCGTCACGCGGTCGGGCGCGTAGGCCGCCACCGCCGTGATGCGTGCCTCGGCCTGCATCGCGTCGACGAAGCGTGTCGCGGTGTCGCCGACCACGACGTCAGGACGCATCGGTCCGGCACAGCCAGCCGTTGATGGCGAACCGGCTGTCCGCGTAGTGCCCGCTGGGGCAGCTGACGGGCCTGACCTCGTGCAGGGCGGAGGGCAGGAAGAAGACGACGCTGTTGTGGTCCGGGGCGTAGTCCCGGTACGTGCAGTCCTCGCGGCGCAGACCGTCGTGCTCGGCGTTCAGCGGCAGGGCGGAGTCGTACATGCGCAGGTCCCCGCCTGTGAAGGGGGCCGGGGTGCGGTGGAGGTAGTACACGAAAGTCACCACGCGCTTGGCGGCCCGTACGCCCTTGGCCACGTCGTGGGAGCTGACGTCCTGGTGGGCGCGGTAGAAGTCACCGTCGTTGTGCACGTTCAGCGTGAAGGCCGGCCGCGTTCCGGAGCAGGAGACCCCGAGAACGTTCTCGACCTGGCCGACCACGGCGTCGATCGCGGTGAGTAGTTCCGGAGCGGAGAAGCCGCGGTGGGCGAGGGAACTGCGCATGCGCGTGTCCAGCCGGTTGTCGCGCACGCGTGCGGGGAGCAGTTCGTCCTGTGCGGCCGATGCGGCGCGGCGCAGCAGTTCGTCGGCCGTCGGGGCGGGCAGAAAGTCCGTCACGCGGCAGACCTTTGTCGACGACTGCCATATCGCATGCGTACCCACCGGCGCTTCCAGTGCCGCTGTGGTGTCCACCGTCTCGGTCATCGCATTCCTCCGCGCCGCTTCACATTCAGTTGGTCCGTACGTGCAGAACACAGCCGATGGGGGGCGAATTTAGTGAGGTTCCGGAAGGCGCGTCAATTGATTTCGGGGATGACGTGCGGGGCGCGTATGTCGCTCGTACCCATCACTGACACGGCATTTACGTGCAGGGCGCGTATGTGCTTCGTACAAGCGACGGCAAGACTCGACACATGCTTCCGCCGAACGGTGTGAGAATTCCAGATCTCGCCATAGTCAACCCATTCCTCGAACGGCTGGGCCTGGGCAAGCTGTCGCCGGACCGGGTGGTCACGCATCCGGGGCGGCACCGGAAATGCTCGGGCGTCACCACCAGCGGGCGCGGAGTGTTCGTCAAGCAGCTGAACGAGTCGCTCGGTTGCCCGGCCCCGGGCGTCAGGAGGGCCAGGTCGTTCGAGGCACTGCGGACGCCGGAGTTGTCCGGGGCCGCGCTCCTGGGCGCGGACGACGACCGTAACCTGCTCGTCTTCGAGCTGATCGAGGATGCCGAGCCGGCCGACCTGCTGGCGCGTGAAGGCCGGTTCGATGCCGGGCTCGCCCGCTGCCTGGGCGAGATGACGGGCGCCCTGCACGAACTGCCGGTCGACCTGGAGAACGCCTCCATCGACACCTCTCCCTCGCGGTATCCGCCCCTGGGGTCGCTGGAAGGGCTGACCCTCACGCAGTACCAGGCCGCCAGTTCGGCCGTGCTTCAGGGATGGCGCTTGCTGCAGCAGGACGAGGAGGTCAAGGAGGCACTGCGCGCGTTGCGCCGCGACGAGGACACGGCGTCGAAGGTGCCCACACACGGCGACTTCCGGCTGGACCAGGTCCTCGTCGTCGGCGGACGGCGACACATCATCGACTGGGAGGAGTTCCGCCTCGGTGACCCGGCCCACGACGTGGGCATGTTCGTGGGGGAGTGGCTCTACCTGGCGGCGGACCGGGCGGCCCGCGGGCTGCACACGGGGCCCGTGGGCGATTCCGGGACCGTGCTCGGCGTCAGCCGCGAGGAGGTCATCGCCCGGACCACGGTCGAGCTGCGGGCGGTACAGCCCATGGTGGGGGAGTTCTGGTCCGGCTACCGGTCGGTGCGCACGACGACCGACCCCGATCTGCCGCGGCGGTCCGCCGCATTCGCCGGCTGGCACCTCTACGACCGGATGTTCAGCGTCGTGGCCAAGATGATGGTGCTCAGCATGACCCAGTACGTGGCCAATGGAATCGGACGCAGAGCGCTGCTCAATCCCCATGAGATCGCCGGGATTCTGGAAATGGGGGAGATCGATGTCACAAGCAGGTGACCTGTTGCTGCCGGAACTCGAATGCGCCCTGGAAAAGATCGAGTTGCAGTCCGATGGGATGGTCGCCCATGTCGACGGCCATAAACTGGAGGCGAACAGCCCGAGGCATCTTTCGGTACTGCTGCGATGGAGCCTCTACGATTTCCTGCATTCCGGGCGCGGGCCGGACACCTACAAATCGAAGGATGTCGCCAGAAACGCCGCCCTGGAAGCCGAACTCGCCCGGGTCATGCCGCACCAGGAGACGATCACGAGCGCTCGGGTGGACGGGCGCGGGGACGGCGAGTTGCTGGCCTCCATCGACGGCACCCGGATATGGGTGCCGGAGCACCGCAAGCTCGCCGACGCCCCGGGGGGCGGCGAGGTGGTCTACCTGTCGATGCCGGCCGCACGTCCCGCTCTCTCGCCCGGCTTCTTTCTCGCCGACGGCAGCCGTGGGCGCTCGGTGCGCAAACCGGTCCTGAGGGTGTACGCGCACGTGCGGAGCATCGACGCGGTGCCGGGTGTCTGGGCGGCGGCGTTGCGCTGTCTGGAGGACAAGGGCGTTCCCTACCGCGCCAAGGTGGCCTCCTCCCCGCTGCTGCTTCCGCGCCGGGACGCGTTGGTGGTCTTCCTGGGCCCGGACGGCTGGGACGCGGCCCCGGACATCGTGGACGCGCTCGACGGCCTGCCGGGGCTGGGGGACGAGGTGTCCGTGTTCGCGCGGCGGCTCGCGCCGGGTGTGTCGATGGCGTGGCATCCGTTCGCCCGTCGGTCGCGCGGTCCGTCCGGACTCAGCTTCGGCCAGCATCGGGCTACGGCCGTGGCGCAGGGGCTCGTCGACCATGCCATCGGGACCCATGGGGGATCCCGTGCCGAGGCGGTCGCGGACGCGATGCGGGAGGCGGGGATCGACCCTGCCGACCCCTTCCGCCATGACGACTCACCGGAACTGGACTTCGCCCGCACGGACCAGCGGTCCGCACTGGGCTGACCGACGGTCCGGACGTATCGCAGGAGGGAGGAACGTGGGCGAGTTCTCATCGGAGTTGGCCGCGGGGATGCGCGCGCTCGTGTCTCCGTACGGCGTCGTCAGCGAGGTGCTGCCCGGAGCGCCGGTCCGGGGTCTGGCGGGGCTGTCCCTCGCCTCGGCCCGGGTGAACGGCGCGCCAGGCGTCGAACGGCCCGAGGAGTTCGGCGGTGCGGGCCGCAGCCTGGCCGGTCCGGACGACGCGGAGCTGATCGCCGTCGCGGAGGCCGCCGAACGCTACTCGGGCGCGGACTTTCCCGGCAGCGGCGAACGGTGGGCGACGGTCGCCGAACTGGACGGGCCGGTGCTGGACATGACGGCCGTGCCCCGTTGCTCGGAGACCGAGTACGCGAGTGGTCACTGCCCGGTCGTCCCCTTCCGGGCCGAGGAGCCCATCCGATGGCAGGGAGGGCTCGACATGGCGTCGGGGGAGGCGGTGTGGGTGCCGTCGGTCATGGCACGGCACGGAATACGCCGCCTCGCCCCCGCGGAACGGTTCTGGAACCGCATCTCCACGGGCTACGCGGTGCACTCCGACCCGACCGAGGCCCTGCTGCGTGGTCTGTGCGAGGTGTGCGAGCGGGACTCCGCCGCGCTCGTCTGGCTGCAGATGCTGCCCCTGCCGCGCCTCGGGTTCACACGTCCCACAGCGACGCTCTCCGCCCTGCTCGACCACTGCGCACGGCACTTCGTCACGACGCACTTCTATGACGCGACGACGGACATCGGAGTGCCTGCCGTCTACTGCGTGCAGGTCGCCGAGTACGACGACGCCTGCCGCCGCTCGGTCGGCTGCGCCGTCGGCCGCGACCTGACCGAGGCGGCGGAGAAGGCCCTGCTCGAAGCCGTTCCCGCGCGTGCCCTGTTCCACCGTGCCAATCCCGACAGCCATGCCCTGGTCATGGCCGGAGCGCAGTTCATGGGCAGGCCGGAGAGGCGGCACGCCTTCGACTTCCTGCTGAAGCAGCGCCGTTCCCGCCGGGCGGAGGACGGTGCACGGCTGCCACGGGATGCCGGAAAGGCCCTGGCGCGGGTGGTCGGTGCCCTTGCGGAGCGGGGCATGCGGGCGGTGGCCGTGGACCGGACCACGCGCGAGCTGGCGGCGGCGGGACTGACGGCCGTATGCGTCGTCGTACCGGGGCTGCAGCCCCTGACGTTTCACCGATACGGGCAGTACCGGGCACATCCGCGCCTGTACTCGGCGCCCGTCGCCATGGGACACCCCAGCCGGCCGGAGAAGGAGTTGAATCCGTGGCCCCAGCCCTTCCAGTGATCGCCACGGGAGCCTTCGGCGAGCGGGTCGGCCGGCTGCTGGCCGAGACCCGGCCCGGAACCAAGGTGCTCTCCGTGTCCCGACTCTCCTATGCGTTCAGCGAGTTCCGTGGTCCCGTCGTCCTGGCCTCTTGGCGGCCCGAGCTTGCTCTCTGTGAGGAGATCGACGCGCTGGCACACGACACCGAACGGCCCTGGCTCCCGGTTGTCCTGGAGACGGCGGCCGTCCGGGTCGGTCCTCTGATCCGCCCCCCGTACGCCCCCTGTTTCCGCTGCTACCGGCTCAGGCGCAGCCAGCATGACCTCCAGGCGCGGACGACCTCGCTCCTGACGGACCGTTACGACCGGGATCCGCACTGCGGCCCTGGTGGGTTTCTGCCCCACCACGCCAGGGCCGCCGCCGCCGTGGTCGCGGCCTACGCGGACGGCGCGCCCGGTACCGGTCCGGGGCGCGTGAGCACGGTTCGCCTCCGTCGGTGGGACGTCGAGGCACACCGCGTCGTGCCGTGTCACGGGTGCACGCGGTGCGGCGACCGCGGTGCCTCGGGCCCGGAGCTGAACCGCCTCGGAGCGGTTCTGCCAGCCCTGTCGCCGCGTCGCGACCCCTTGGAGGTGCGGTGACGAGTCAAGGCACGTCGGCTTCGAGAGCCGTGCTGGACCGTGACCGGGCACGGCCTGCCCTGTGCCGTGGGCTGGTGCTCGTGGAAGTTCCCGGTGGGCTCGTGGTGGAAGGCGGCCCGCATCGGATGCTGTTGAGCGGCGAGGCGGCCTCCGGGTTCCTTCCGGCGCTGCTGCCGCTGCTGGACGGACGGCATGACATGGACGAACTGTGTTCCCTGCTAGCCGCCGATCCCGCCGACCTCACCCAGGCGCTGGAGCTGCTGGACGACTGGGGCGTACTGGAACCGGGCGGCCCCACGCAGGAAGAGCAGAAGGAGGGCGTGCCGGAAGACACCGTCGCGTACTACTCCCGTACGGCCGCCCTCACGGGTGGGCATGCGTCAGCCGAGTCGGTGCTGGACGAGCTCTCCCGGTCCCATGTCCTGCTGGTCGCCGAGCAGCCGCTGACCCGGATGCTGATGGAGGACCTGACCGTCAGCGGGGTGGGCAGGGTGTCCACCGGAGGCGGCGGAGGCGGAGTTCCGCAGAACTGCGACCTTGTCGTGGTGGCCGACCGGCCCGGTGCTGCGGGGCGTCTGGCGGACTGGGTGGCCGCGGCCTGGGCGGACCGCGTCCCCGTCCTGCGGCTCGCGACCGAAGACGGCGCGGTTGAGGTGGGACCGCTGTTCTGGCCGGGTGGGTCGGCATGCGTCGGCTGCTTCCGCCGGGGCGGCGGGCCCGTTGGCGCCGCGGGCGGCGATGAGGCGCTGCTGGCCTCGGCCGCAGCCATGGAAGTGCTGGCCGTCCTCGCCCGGACCACACCGGTGACGACCCTCGGCACCCGAGTGCGCACCGTGACCGGGGGCGACCGTACGGAGCGTCACCTCCTCACGCCCGACCCCTCGTGCACCGTATGCGGGGACGGCCGTGACGGGGCCGTCGACGACGCCCTGTGGCTCATCGAGGCGTATGAGTGGCACCTGGCGCTCCCGCCCGGTCGGCTGACCCCCATGCCGCGCCTGCTCGCTCCCCAACGTCATCAGGTGCGCCAGGCGTCGCGGCGCCGCGTCCTGCCGTACACGTCGCCCGCGGTGCGACTGCCGGGCCCATCACGGTCCGACCGGCACGGTGGACATCCCGGCCCGGCCGGGCCGGTCATGGCACTCGCGGAGATCCTGCCGCACATGGCGGGTCCGACCGCCGCGTACGACGCCGGCCGCGGCCAGGACGAGAACGGCCCGGTCTCCGTCGATACGTACGTCCTGACGGATCTGCTCGGCCAGGAACTGCCCGGTCAGGTCTTCCGGTACGACGACGTCGACCACCGACTGTTGTCCCTGCGGGCCGACTCACCACCGTGGAGACGGGCCGTGCTGTCCTCCGGGCTGGATGTGGCCGACCTGGACGCGGTGATCGTTCTTGTCGCGGACGCCGGTCCGCTCGCCGCGGAGTTCGGTGACAGCGCCTGGCGGCTGGCACACCTGGACGCCGGTATCGCGGCGATGCGACTGGCCCACGCGGCACGGGAGGCTCAGATTCCGCTCGCCTGCGGACTTGGCTGGAGCGAGTACCTGCCGGCGGTCCTCGAACTCGACCCGACGAGAGAGAGCGTGGGCGCCGTGGCCGGACTGGTGGGCGGTTCGAGACCACAGGAGGTGCAGGGATGACGCCTCCGTCGATGGCCGACGCGGTCGCCGCGGTGGAACAAGCATGCCGTGGCGGCCGGTCCGCCCAGCGTGCGGAGCCGGAGCGTCGGCCCAGGGCGATGGAGGCCTCCGGCGTCGCGGGGGAGGTGGCGGCCGTGCTGGACATTGCGTTCCGGTCCCACCGGCTGGCCGTCCCGGACCAGACTCCGTACGGGATCCTCGCGGTGACGGGCCACTCCGGACCGGGTACGGCGCATGTCGTGTTCGCCAGGGCCGACACCGTGGTGCCGTTCGAGGCGGAGCCCTCCTGGACCGGCGTGCTCGCCGAGGCGCACCCGGACGTGGGCCGGCTCTTCCTCGTCTGCGCCGATCTCGGGAGAGCAGCCAGGCCGTGGACCGGTGCGGCCTACCCGGAATCGCTGGTAGGGGCCGGAGCCCTCGCGCACAGTCTGCGGCTCGCGGCCTCCCGCCCATGGCCCGGTGCCCGGATCCACACCGGAAGCCACACCCCCGTGACCTCGGCCGTGCGACGACGGCACCCGGGGATGCGCCACCTGGTCACCGTCTCCGCCGGCCCTCTCGATGGGAGCTCCACATGACTGAGACAGTTTCCGCAGCCGGAGTGCCCCAGGGCGCCGAACCCGTCGGCGCCGGACACCCGGATCCCCTCTTCATCCTCTCCCCGCCCCGATCGTTCTCCACGATCACCCTGGCTCTCCTGGCCGGGCACCCGCGGATCTTCGGCTTTCCCGAGATGCTGGTCTTCGCCAACGACACGGTGGGCGATCTCGTCGGAGAGGACGGCACGGAGGCGGAGCGGTTTCCGCCGGCGTACCGCAAGACCCGCCTGAGCGGGGTCTGCCGCGCCCTTGCCCAGGTCCACGAAGGAGAACAGACGGCGGATGCGATCGCCCGGGCCGAGGAGTGGCTGAGGGAGCGTCCCGACTGGCCGATGCCCAGGGTCCTGGATCACCTGCTGGAGCTGGTCAGTCCGCTGATCGGGGTTGAGAAGACGCCCGACACGGTGGCCACGGACGAGTCCCTCGACCAGTGCCTGCGCAGCTATCCGAACGCCCGCTACATCCACCTGACGCGGCACCCCGTGACGACTCAGCGCTCGATGCACAGCCAGAACCAGCAGTACCTGACGCACCGGAAGGTGCGCGTGGTCGGAGCGGCCTCCTCCTGGTATCTGTCGCACCGGCGGATCATGCGGGCGCTCGGCGAACTCCCGCAACGGCAGTGGATGCGGATCCGCGGCGAGGACCTGGTCAACGAGCCCCGGTTGTGGCTGCGCCGGATCCTCGACTGGCTCGAACTGGACGATGACGAGGCGGTCCTCGACCGAATGGTGCACCCCGAGTCGTGGCCGTTCGCCAACAACGGCCCCGAGGGAGGGCTGTTCGGAGGCGACCACAAGTTCTTCACCGCGCCCGAGCTCAGGCCGGTCCCGGATCCCGGGCCGGTCGAATTCGACCCGGAATGGGACTTGCCGGACGAGATGTACAGGCGAATGGCAGCGTTGGCACGCGAATTGGGCTACTGAGCCCGCTCGCCAGAGAAAGGAAATGCTGGATGAGGATCCGGTGCTCTTTGCCGGTCAGGTCTCCGCCCGGCGGCGGGATCAGGCCGGTCCGAGAAGAAAAGACTGGAAAGGGGAATTTCTGTGGGTAAGTTCACGATCCGTGATGTGTCCGAATCCGGCTGGGAGTCGCTCGTGGTGACCGCCCTGATGGGCATCGAGGAGAGCCCGGGCTGGACCGACTGCTGGCCGACCGGTGGCACCAGCGGTGCGTGCTGCACGACGTCGCCGGCTGCGCCCGAGCCGGGCGTCTGAGCGACCATGCACTGAATAGGGCGCGGTATTCCGGATTTCACGGGATCTGGGATACCGCGCTCCGCTGTCTGTTCACGGTGCCGTGGCAAGAGGGTGGCAAGCCGACGGCTAGAGCGTGCTGCCAGAATTGCGGCCGTTGGATTTCTTTTGCAAATCGGTGTGTTGGGCAGTTCGGAACGGCAGGACGAGCAGGGAGTCTTGCGAACAGCGGGGAGGTTTCTTCGGTGTCAAGGAACTTGACGTTCCAGATTCTTGGTGTGGTCGAGGCACGGATCGGCGCTGATTTCGTCCGGCTCAGCGGGAAACAGCGGTCTCTTCTGGCCGTGCTGTTGCTGCAGGCCAACTGTACGGTGACCAACACGCGCCTCATGGACGCCGTGTGGGGCAGACCGCTGCCTGTGGCCCCGGAGACCCGGGTGCGCACCCTCGTCTCCGAACTGCGGCGAGCACTGTCCCGTCACGGGTTCGACGGGATCCAGACCAAACCCTCGGGATACGTGATCCGCGTCGAGGACGGCCAACTCGACCTGAGCGTCTTCCTCGCCAAGGTTCGGCAGGCGCGGGAGGAAGTGAGCAACGGGGCTCCGGGCGCCGCCCTCCACGCGTACGACGAGGCCCTGGCGCTGTGGCACGGTACCGCCCTCACCGGGGCGAGCGGTCCCTTCGTCGACGCCGAAACGGCACGTATGGAAGAAGTCCGGATGACCGTCATGGAAGAACGCTTCGGCGCTCTGCTCCAACTCGGGCGCCCCGCCGAGGTGGTGACCGACCTGAGCCGACTCGTCCTCCTCCACCCGTTGCGCGAGGGCCTGCATGCCCAGCTCATGACCGCCCTCTACCGCTGTGGACGCCGCAGCGAGGCGCTGGATCTGTACCGCTCGCTGCGCAGCCGGCTGGTGCGGGAACTGGGCATGGAGCCCCTCACCGAACTGCGCGACCTGCAACAGCACATGCTCAGCAGCGAACCGGTCCCGAACCCGGCACTGCACGACCAGCTCACCGGTCCGGTACACGCGCGGCGGCGCTGAAGGGGGAGAGGACGAAACAGCGCTGTGTTGACGAGCCTGTTGCACACCCATGTCCGCCGACGCCTCCCTTCGCTCGCTCTGATCCTGGCGTTCCAGCTGATCCAGACCACGGCCGCCCTATCGCTGCCGACCCTCAACGCCGACCTGCTCGACCGGGGTGTGGTGCCCGGCGACATCGGCCACGTCCTGCGCACCGGGGCCTGGATGGCCGCTGCCACCGTGCTGCAGCTGGCGGCTTCCGTCGGCGCCGCCTGGCTCGGCGCCCGTGCCGCCCTGGACATCGGCCGGGAGCTGCGCGCGGCCGTCTTCGGCCGGGCCCTGGCCGGTGCCGCGCACGAGGTGGGCCGCATCGGGGTGTCCTCCCTCGTCATGCGCACCACCAGCGACGTCCAGCAGGTGCAGATGTTCTGCCTCACCATGTGCACGGTCATGGTCACGGCACCCCTGATGTGCCTCGGCGGGATCGTGATGGCGTTGCGGCAGGACGTGGCGTTGTCCGGGGTCGTCGCGGTGGTGGCACCGCTGCTGGCACTGGCGGTGGGGTGGGCCGTGCGCCGGACCCGGCCGCTCTTCCGGGACCTGCAGCACCGCCTCGACGTCACCCACCGCCTCCTGCGCGAGCAGATCACCGGCGTGCGGGTGATCCGGGCCTTCGTCCGGGAGGACCACGAGCGCGCGAGATTCGACCGGGCCAACACCGGCCTGCTGGACGCGGCGCTGCGGACCGGACGTCTTATGGCGGTCCTGCTGCCCGTGGTCCTGCTCGTCGTCAACGCCTCCACGGTCGTCGTGGTCTGGGCCGGCGGACACCGCATAGCCGACGGCACCCTGCGGGTCGGCGCCCTGACCGCCTTCCTCACCTACCTCGCCCAGATCCTGGCCTCGGTGATGGCGGCGGGCTCCCTGTTCGTCCTGCTGCCCCGCGCCGAGGTCAGTGCGGAGCGGATCCGGGAGGTACTGGACCTGACACCAGGTCCGTCCCCGACCGCCGCACCCGGCGCACGGCTCCCGCGGATGGCACCGCGAGGGCCGGTTCCCCCTGCCGCGTCGGACCGCATACCCCCGTCCGGCGCCGGGCATCGCAAGGCGGGGGACCACCCGCCTACCGGGCGCACGACACAGGCTCTGGAGCTGAGCGGCGTCGAATTCCGCTATCCAGGTGCCGAGGAGTCGGTGCTCCGGGACGTCACGCTCACTGTGCGGCCCGGCGAGCTGGTCGCCGTCACCGGATCCGCCGGGGCCGGTAAATCCACGCTGCTCAACCTGATGGTGCGCACGTTCGACCCGACGTCCGGCGCCGTCCGGCTCGGCGGCACGGACATCCGCGCGCTCGGCCGGGCCGAGTTGGCGGGCGCCATCGGCTACGCGCCGCAGCAGCCCCACCTCTTCTCGGGCACCGTCGCCTCGAACCTCCGGTACGCCAAGCCCGACGCCGGCGACGAGGAACTGTGGCGGGCGCTGCGCACGGCATGTGCCGACACCTTCGTGACCGGGCTCCAGGGCGGCCTCGACGCCCCGGTGCTCCAGGGCGGGAACAACTTCTCCGGAGGACAGCGGCAGCGGCTGGTCGTCGCCCGGGCGCTGGTGCACCGGCCCGCCGTCTGCCTCCTCGACGACCCCTTCTCGGCGCTCGACCAGGCCACGGAGGCGCGGCTGCGGACGGCCCTGGCCGGTGAAGCGATGACCGCGGTGGTCGTCACCCAGCGGGTCTCGGCCCTGTGTGCGGCCGACCGCGTCGCGGTGCTCGACGAGGGCCGGCTCATCGGCGTCGGCCCGCACGCCGACCTGCTCGACTCCTGCCCGACGTACCGGGAGATCGTGCTGGCCTCGACGAGCGGGGAGGCCGTCTGATGGCAGTCGGCGGCGACGGTTCCCGCTCCGGGGCGGCGGGGCGGCCGTCTCCCACGTTCCGGCGGACCGCCATCCGCCTGCTCGGCCTGCTCGCGCCGCGGCGACGGCCGGTGCTGCTCGTGCTGGCCCTCGGTGCCGCCTCGGCCGGACTCACCGCGCTCGGACCGAGACTTCTCGGACATGCCACCGACCTCGTCGTCGACGGATCGTCCGGCGCCCAGGCCGACGCCGGTGTCCCGTTCGGGACAGTGGGCCAGATCCTGGGCTGGGCGCTCCTCGTCCATGCCGGTGCCGCGGTCTGCGCGCTGCTGCAGGCCCGGGTCGGCCTCCGAATCATCGGCCACCTCGTCCACGACCTGCGAGCCCGCGTCGAACGCAAGACGGCGCACCTGCCGCTGAGCCACCTCGACGGTCGGCCGCGCGGAGACACCCTCAGCCGGGCCACCCACGACGTCGACAACATCGCGCAATCCCTGCAGCAGACGTTCGGCCAGTTCGTCGGGTCCACGCTGACGGCGGTGGGCGTCGTCGTCGCGATGGCCTGGACATCGCCGTTGCTCACCCTCGTCGTCCTCGTCACGGTACCGCTCTCCGGGACCGTCGTGGCACGCCTGGCCCGGCGCGCTCAGCGGCAGTTCAAGGCTCAGCGCGCCGCCATGGGCGCGCTCACCGCATACGCCGAGGAGACGTACTCGGGACACGCTCTGGTCACCGTCTTCGACCGCCGGGAACAAGCCGAGCGGCGGTTCGCCCGGCACAACGCGGACTTCCACCGGGCCGGCCTGAAGGCCCAGTACGTGTCGGGTCTGATCCCGGTGGCCATGGCCGCGGTCGGGAGCCTCACCTTCGTCGCCGTCGCCGTGGTGGGCGGGCTGCGGGTGGCCGCCGGTGCCCTCACCATCGGCACGGTCCAGGCGTGCGTACAGTACGCCCGGCTGCTGGGTCAGCCGCTCGGCCAGTCCGCCGGCACGGCCAACCTCGTGCAGTCGGCGGTGGCCTCGGCCGAGCGGGTCTTCGAACTGCTCGACGCCGAGGAGGAGCTGCCCGACCCGCGGCCGGCGGCCCAGCCCCGGCAGCCCGTGCGCGGCCACGTGACCTTCGACCGCGTCAGCTTCTCCTACGACCCCGCACGGCCCCTCATCCAGGACCTCTCCCTCACCGCCGAACCGGGCACCACGACCGCACTGGTCGGGCCCACCGGATCGGGCAAGAGCACCCTGGTCGACCTGCTCCTGCGCTTCCACGAGGTGCACGGCGGGCGCATCCTTCTCGACGGGACGGACATCTCGCGAATGCCGCGCGGCGAACTGCGCGGGCACATCTGCACGGTCCCGCAGGACACCTGGCTGTTCACCGGGACCGTCGCCGAGAACATCGCGTACGGCAGCCCGCGCGAGGTCACCCGGGGGCAGGTCGTCGCGGCGGCCCGCGCCGCGTGCCTGGACCGTCTCGTGCGCACCCTGCCGCACGGCTACGACACGCTGATCAGCGAGCAAGCCACACAGCTCAGCGCGGGGGAGAAACAGCTCATCACCATCGCCCGCGCCTTCCTCGCCGACGCCCCCGTGCTGGTCCTGGACGAGGCGACCAGCGCCCTTGACGCGCGCACCGAGGCGCTGGTCCAGGAGGCGATGCGGGAACTGCGCGCGGGACGCACCAGCCTGGTCGTCGCGCACCGCCTCGCCACGGTCCGCGACGCCGACACCGTCCTGGTGATGACGGACGGCCGTATCGTGGAACGGGGCCGGCACGCCGACCTGCTGGCCGCGGGGGGCGCCTATGCGTGCCTGTACGAGGCCGGGTTCAGTTCTTCAGGACACAGCGCACCGGAAAGAGCTTGAGCCCTCCGGAGAACGTCGTCGTCAGCTGTACCGGCGGGCCCGCGACGGTGGCCGACACCAGGCGGGGGAGCAGCGCGGCGAAGAACTCCTCGATCTCCAGCCGGGCCAGCGAGGCCCCGAGGCAGTGGTGTACGCCGTATCCGAAGGCGAGTTGCCGGTTCGACGTCCGGTGCACATCGAACCGGTGGGGGTCGGGGAAGACCGACTCGTCACGGTTCGCGGACGGGTACGACAGCAGTACGGCCTCGCCCGCGCGGATCCGTACCCCGTGGAGGGCGTGATCCACGCGCGCGGTACGCATGATCGCCTTGACCGGGGTGACCCAGCGGATCATCTCCTCGACGGCGTCGGGCAGCCGGGCCGCACCGTCGCGCAGCGCACTCAGCTGGCCGGGGTGCTCGGTCAGGGCCAGCAGCCCGCCGGCGACGGTGACGCTCGCCGTGTCGTGCCCGGCCATGAGGAGGATGACGAACTGTGACAGCACCTCGTGGTCGTCGAGCAGCTGTCCGTCCACCCGTGCGTTGGCGATGACCGAGGCCAAATCGTCCCTGGGGCGCGCGCGCCGGTCCGCCGTCAGCGCCAGGAAGTAGGTGTAGAACTCCCGCATGGTCGCGGTGCGTTGCTCCGGTGCCATGGACCGGCGTGCCGCGGGGGTGAAGCGGCCCACCGTCGCTGCCTCGGAGTCGTCCAGCCCCAGCAGGAGGAGCAGCACGCCGAGCGCGTAGACGTCGGCGACCTCGCCGACGAACTCGCAGACCTCCCCCTGCCGCCCTGCCATCCGGTCCACGGCCCCCCGGGCCAGGTCCCGGATCTGTGGCCGCAACGCGGCGACGGCCTGCGGGGTGAACCTGGACGCGGTGACCGCGCGCATCACGTGGTGCTCGGCACCGTCCAGGTGCGCCAACGGGCGCAGCAGCCCCTTCCGCCCGCCCCCGGTGCCGGATGCGACGGTTCGGGCCGGGGCCAGCATCGGCCGGGGCCCGCTCAGGAAGACGTCACTGCGCCGCTCCACCTCCCGGACATCGGCATGGCGGGTGACGGCCCAGAAGGGGTGGTAGCCGGGGGGCATCACCCAGTGGACCGGGGCCTCGCGACGCAGCAGGTCCAGGGCCCGGTGCAGACGGTCCTCGTCGGCATAAGCGGTCGGGTCGGCGAGGGTCACGCCGGCTTCGGCGACGGACATCGGCACCGGAATTCTCCCCTGAGCGTCGAGAAGCAGCGGCCCGGACTCCTGACGTACGGAATGCGCGGGCCATGACAGGCCACCGTATTATGTCAGGCCGGATGCGCCCCAGAAAGGGCAGCATTTCCTTTCGATACCTCTTTCGTATGTGCCCCGTACCTCGCGTGAAGAGAATGGTGGGGAACGTGCCGTCGGGGATCCGAGAGGGGGCGGAATTCAGTGATCGTGGTCGGCTACAACGGATTCACGCGGAGCGCGGAACTCTTCGCGAAGCTGTACGGAGCGACGGGAGTGGACCGCCACCAGCTGATCGGACACGACGCCTCCGCCGCCCTCGTGGTGGACGGCGAGGTGGTGGCGGCCGTCGAGGAGGAGCGGCTCAGCCGGGCCAAGAAGACCTCCGACTTCCCCGTCCACGCGATCCGCTGGTGTCTGAGGCAGGCCGGAATCGGCCTCGACGACGTCGACGTCTTCGCCTTCCCCTGGCGGTTCGCCCCGGAGGTCGTCGACCGGACGATCCGGGATATCGCGGACGGTGGAATGCCCGTCGTGGCCAAGTTCGACCAGCTCGGCCGGGCCGGGGAGCTCTACACGGGGATGCTCGGCCGGGCCGCCGTGCACGCCGACTTCATGACGCGGATGGACTACCCGCTGGACCCGAACAGCCTCGCCCTGGTCCCGCACCACACGGCGCACCTGATGTGCGGCGCCTACGTGGCTGGCGTCCGCGACGCGGCCTTCCTGGTCAGCGACGGCCGGGCCGAGACCCACTCCGCGGTCATGGGCGAGCTGCGGGGTGGCGTCATGCGCGCCTTCGAACAGGGCTCCGTCGGCATGGACGACTCCCTCGCCATGGCCTACGGAAAAATCACCCGTTACCTGGGTTTCGTCCCCAACAACGACGAATACAAGGTGATGGGACTCGCGGCCTACGCGCCCCCGCCGACCCGCAATCCCCTCCTGGTGAACGCGGTACAACTGAACGAGGACGGCTCCTACCGAATATTCATCCCGGGGGAGAAGAAGGCGTACTATTCCTTCTTCGACGCCCTCTTCGAAGGTGACAGCGAAAAGCGCGAGGATTTCGAATTCCGGGTCAAGGTGGCCGGGCTCGCCCAGCACATGGTCGAGGCCGTGACGGCGCACCAGGTCAGGGTGCTCGGGGCGGCCACGGAGTTCGACACGCTGCTCTTCGAGGGCGGCCTCGCCCTCAACTGCGTCGCCGGCACGAAGATGCTGCAGAGATCGTCCTTCGCGGCGATGGAGGTCGGCTTCGGCGCCAGCGATCCGGGCGTGTCCATCGGCGCGGCGGTGCATGTGGCGGGCCTGCCGGAGCGTCCCGCGGCCACCCGCACCCCCTATCTCGGTCCCGCGTACGACGAAGCGGAGATGCTTTCCGCTCTGGCGGAGCACGAGGACGACGTCGAATGGGCCGAGCTGGACGCGGCGCAGCTGACCGCCCGGACAGTCGAACTGCTGACCGGAAAGAAGGTTGTGGCCTGGTTCCAGGGGCGCACGGAATACGGGCCCCGCGCGCTGGGCAACCGCAGCATCCTCGCCGACCCGCGGTTCCCCGACATCAAGGACGTCATCAACCTCAGGGTCAAGCACCGCGAGCCGTTCCGGCCCTTCGCTCCCGTCGTTCTCGCGTCCGAGGCCCCGCGCCTCTTCGACCTGGGCAAGAAGACCGTGTCCCCGTACATGACCTTCGTCTTCCCCGTACGGGCCGAGTACCGGGACCGTATCCCCGGCGCCTGCCACGTGGACGGCACCGCTCGCATCCAGACCGTCGACGGCGCCGCCAACCCCGAACTCTCGGCCCTATTGCACGCCTTCTCTGCGAGCACCGGCGTGCCGTGTCTGCTCAACACGTCGTTCAACGTCGCCGGGGAGCCGATCGTCTGTTCTCCGCGGGACGCCCTGCGGTGCTTCCTGAAGACGGAGATCGACCAGCTGGTCATGGGCCGCTTCATGGTCGCAAAGAGGAGCGGCCGGGATGCCTGAACACCGCGATCCCTGGACCACGTTCGCCGGCTCCCGGCCCGGCCCGCGCCTGAGCAACGCGGCCGGCGAGACCACCTGGTTCAACTGGACCCAGTATCCCGATCACGGGCCGGGCCCCGAACTCCTGGGTGAGCCCCGCACCGTGATCGACCTTGGCTGCGGCAGCGGACGCGACACCACGCACCTGGCGGTCCGCGGCGCCCGCGTGGACTTCTCCCCCGTCCTGATCGGCGAGGCCGTGAGCGCTGGGGCGGCGTACCGGGAGTGCGCTTTGTGGAGCTGGGTGCGGTGGACTTCCTGGCGGAGACCGACGAGCGCTTCGACGCCGATGAGCGCGGGCCTTGTCTCCTCGTTGGTACGGACCCGCATTGTCTACGCCCTCGCTGACGGCCTGCTCCTGCTCGCCCTGGTGGCTCCATTGCAGGGCCGAATCCGCCCATATGCCGGCATCCGATGCCGAGCGCGGCGTGACGGCGCCTTCCGCCGCGGTCCTACCCGCAGACTGATCCGCCGCCCCAAGGCCGCGGATCACGGCAGCCCTGACACCACAGACTCACCTGTGGCTCTGAAAGGCGCTGCGTGTACCACAGCACATCCCGCACCAATCTCTATCAATCAACCCACGAACAAGGGGAGTTTGGCATGACGACTCTGGAAATGCGTCTGCAGATCCTGAACGAGGAACTGGCGAAGGCCGAGCCGAGCGCGATCCACCAGGGCATGGCGGTCACGGGCGGGGACATCTTGTCCGACGACAACCTGCCGGGCCTGTGGCAGATCCCGCCGGCCGCCTGCTGACGCAGCCGTACACCCGGGGGGTGCCGGAGCAGAGCTCCGGCACCCCCCGGGGACCCACCACACACCCCGAGCCCACGGAGTCATGCGTGACGACCGCACCTGTCGAGACAACCATCGACGCCAGCGTCTTGAGGGGCGTTGACACTCTGTTCGACGGCTACGCCCAGCTCACCCCCACCGACACCCTGCTGGTCATCTACACCCCGGACTGCCGGGAACAAGCGTCTCTTCTCATTCTCGCCGCCCGTGACCGAGGGGTGGCCGCCACGGCGCTCGGCATGGCCCCCATCGAGGACCCCGGCTTCCGCGAGCGCCTCAAGACCGCCCTGCCCTCCCGTGACAGCCTGACCGGCCGCCTGGTCATCATCACCATCGAACGCGACACCATGTCGCACGCCCCGATCCTGCGCCACGAGATCGACGTCTACAGCGACCAGGTCCTGCCAATCCGCATCATCAACGGCAGCTGGGACTTCTTCCGCCTCGCCCTTGGCCCCACCCCCGCGGAACTCAGCGCCATCAACGCCGGCTTGCTCCACCGCTTCCTCGCCGCCCAGCACCTCGCGGTTACCACCAGTTCCGGCAGCGAACTCGAAATCACCCTGGACAACGACCGTTACCGCTGGTTGAGCAACCGCGGCGTCTGGCGACCCGGCCACTTCGTCATCCTTCCCGCCGGCGAGGTTGCCACCTACCCGGCCTCGGTCACCGGCCGCCTCGTGGCCGACGGAGCATTCAACGTCAACAAGGCCGTCCAACTCGATGCACGCCTGGGGGAGAACCCGCTCACCGTCGACCTCAAGGACAGCAACGTCGTCTCCTACTCTTGCGCGGACGAGAAGATCGCCAAGCTCTTCGAACGCTGCATCCAGGTCGACCACGGAAACCACGTCGGTGAACTCGGTTTCGGCACGAACACCGGCATCGACGACTTCGTCGGCATGAATTCCCACATCAACGAGCGTCATCCCGGCATCCACCTCGGATTCGGTCAGCACGGCCAGCTCCTCGACGTCGTGGACTACTACACCGACATCCATATGGACCTCATCACCACTGACGTCACCATTCACATCGACGGCGACTCCATCCCCCTCACGTCCCGCGCGCTGGCGCCCAGCACCCTTCCGCACCCCACCAACGTCAGCGACGAGGACATCGACAGCAACTGCTGCGGTGCCCGGACCCCCCAGTTGTGAGCTGCGCCCCAGCCGCTACGCCATCCACTGCGACAGCCGCCAACTGAGCGTTGGTCCTGTCTCCGTTGACTTGGTGTCGTTTCCGGAGCCCTGCAGCGCTGGGGTTGTAGGGCCTGCCGGGTCAGTCGACCCGCACGTGACACCTGGGAGCCGTTTCGTTCCGATTGCTCCTGTCTGCTCCTAACGCGCCCCCGAGCACCGCCTTTTGTCCGCTGACGGGGCCGGCCATGGGGGGCTGCTTCGCAAACACGCCCCCGCGACCCCTATCCCGGCGACATGTCGGACGCGCGCTGGGAACTCGAGCCCGTCCTGACGGCTTGACGGGATCAGTGCCGCGCACGGGCGCTGCACATCGGTCGGCCTCCCGAGCGCGACCTGAGCCGCATCATGGACGCCATCCGGCCTGCTGCGACGCCTGGTCCGCGAAGCCGAGGGCAGGGGCGCGGAGCCGTCGGCCTGCGTGCTGGACTCCCGAACCATCACCCCTCAACCATCGTCCGCCGCGCAGACTAGATGATTGATGTGCTTTTTCAGGCTGCACGGTCCGATGCCCGTGGCCGTGTGGGTGTCGTCCATGGCGAGGAGCCGCGCGTACTGCCAGGTCAGTTCGTCCAGGTGGAAGCGGCCCGCTCCGTCGACATGCACCAGGTGCTCCGCGAAGAGGAGGTCGAGCAGGTCCGACACCCGTGCCCGGGGCAGACCCGTCAGCCGCTCCAACGCCGACCGGTCGGCCACCGGGGCGGACAACAATCCGAGGGCGCGGAAGAACACCTGTGCCTCGTGCTCGAGTCGGCGAACGGACAGGGCGAGTGAGGACCCCACCGACGATCCCCGGTCACCGGTGATCGCCAGACATCCCAGGCGGTTGTCGGTCCGCAGCGCCTGGGCATGGTCCGCGATCCGGCACCGGGGGTGCATCACCATGTTGGCCGCCGCGATGCGCAGCGCGAGCGGGGAATGCCCGCACAGCGCGGCGAGCTCCGCCGTGGCCCGGGGCTCCGCCTCGGTACGGTCGGCACCGACGACGTGCCGGAGCAACTGGTGAGCGTCGTCGGGCGGCAGCGGGCCGAGTTGAATCATCCCCACGTCAGCTGTCACCAGTAGGTTGCTGAGCCGGTTGCGGCTCGTGACCAGGGCGAGGGAACCGGGAGCAGGGGGCAATAGGGCCAGCGCCTGCTGCGCGGAGACAGCGTTGTCGAGGACGAGCAGACTCGGACTGCCTGCCAGCTCGCTGTGGTAGAGCGATGTCAACTCGGCCATACCGTGGGGTATACGTTCGGGGGGTATCCCGCGCCGGGTCAGCAGGGTGCGCAGGACCTCGGCCGGGGAGAGGACGGGGCGGGCCGAGTAACCCTGCAGGTCGACGATCTCCAGCCCGCCCGGGTAGCGGCCCTGATGTCGGTGGGCCCACTCCAGGGCGAGTGCCGTCTTGCCATGGCCGGCGGCGCCCACGATCGCGACCGCGGAGACGGAGTGCCGTGCGCCTTGCGACAGTTCCAGGATCCGGTGCAGTTCGGCTTCCCGGCCGGTGAACCCCGCGGCCGAGGGCGGGACGAACGGCACGGGCGGTGCCGCGCCGGCTGTCGTCCGGTGTGCGCTCCGCTCCGCTGACACGGTGACCGTCTCCCGCCACCGGGCACCGAACAGACCGCGCGGCCATTCCTCCGGCATCCCGTCTGCCAGCAGGATCATCTCCTGCGCGCGCCGCAGGTCGGGACCGGGGTCCAGCCCGAGATCGGCGGCCAGCCGGGCTCTGGTCTCCTCGTAGACACTCAGCGCCTCGCTCCGCTGCCCGGAGCGGTACAGCACCCCCATGCGTAACAGGGCGATGCGCTCATGGTGCGGGTGTTCCTGCACCAGCTGGGCCAGTTCCTCCAGCAGGCTGCTGTGCTGACCGAGCGCCAGCCTTGCCTCCGCCCGCAGAGTGACCGCCGACAGATAGACGTCGTTCAGCCCGCTCCCCAGACGGTCCATCAGCTCCTGCGGCCCGTCGCCACCCAGGACGGGGCCCTGCCACTCGCCGAGGGCGCGGTCGAGGAGTGCGGTGCATTCCGCTGCGCTGGAAGCGAGGTCCGCACGGCGGGCGAGAGATCGGAAACGGTGGACATCGACGCGTTGGGGATCACCGTGCAGCGCGTATCCGGCACCCTCGGATGCAATGATGGGTTCCTGGCTGTCAGCGACGATCCCTTGGAATAGTCCGCGCAGGCGTGAAACGTGTGCGTGCAGACTGGCCCGGGCGCTGGTCGGCACCACTTCACCGGTCCACAGCAGTTCGATTAGCCGACGCGCCGGGAAGGCGTGTCCCATGTCGAGGAGGAGCAGCCCGAGCAGCAATCGCTCCCGCCGCCGACCGATCTTGACTGGTACACCATCTATGCGGGCGTCTATCCGCCCCAGCAGTTTGAAGTCTCCCCCGCCATGCTCCATGCGGCGATCATCGCCCCGTCGAGTAAGCGTTCGCAAGGGCGGCATATGCGCGCTGGGTAATTTTGATCCGAAACTTTGAGGGTTCTATTCGAGGACGTAACGGATGTGCGGGCCACAGAAGTCGTTGCGGAGGATGTGCGGCTGACTCCGGCGGCGGAAGAACCTGCGGATTTCGAAGGCGCGTCGGGCCTGGTCGCGGGCCCGTATGTGCATCGGAAGGCTGCGTTTGAGGGGGGGGAGCTGACCAGTTTTTCGGGGTTCGGCTCAGGCAAGTGCGACGGCAGGACGACAGCTCGACGCGGTCGCGGCGATCGGCGAGCCGGGCACGGGTCGTGCGGGCCCGGCGCGCGGAGTGACCGTCCGGGACGAGACACGCTTTGCGGGTGAAATGGCCCGCGAGCCGGTCCGGGAAGCGAGGGTGTCCCGCCGAGTGCAACACCGTTGCGTTACTGACCTTTCCGTTAGTTGTCGCGTTGGGCGAGAGGCCTGTTTCGGCAAGGCAACCCTCGACGAGGTCGGTGCGTCGTTGGATCCGGCGCAGGCCGTTGCGCACGGCTTGGACAAGGTGGTCGCGGTCGCGAAAGACGACGTTGGCGGTGGTGTCGCACCGGAGCAACGACCAGACGCCCTCGACCGGATTGAGGTCGGGTGCATAGCTGGGCATCTGGACGATGGTGAGCCAGTCATGGTCCGCCGCGTACTCACGCAAATCGACTTCAGCGATGAACGTTCAAGATGCCCCTATGTTGCGTCAAGTGACAGTAGTTGCGGCGATAAAGGCAGTCATCGGTTGGATCTGCCGGTAGATCTCGCGGGCCACGTAGCGTTTGAGGCATCGGATGATCTCGCGTTTCGACATGCCCTGCTTCGTGCGTCGTTCGAGGTAGGTGCGCGTGCGGGTGTCACGGCGTAGGCGTGTCACGACGATGCGGTAGAGGGCGGCGTCGGCCTGACGGTTGCCGCCGCGGTTCGGCCGTCGCCGCCGGGTCTTTCCAGAGGGCTGCTCGACGGGGCTGACGCCGCACAGAGCAGCGAAGGCAGCCTCGTTGGCCAGCCTCTCCGGGTTGTCACCGGCGGCGATCAGCAGGGCAGCGGCACTGTCGGGCCCGATGCCGACGATGTCCAGGAGTCGCGGACGATGGGTGCGGACGTCTCGGCTGACCCTGCGGGTGAGTTCCTCCACCTCGTCGGTCAGCTGCTGGACGCGGCGGGCCAGCAGCCGGAGCGTGAGCTTTGACGGCCGACTCCTTCGTCGGTCTCAGCACGCGCATGTCGGCGGCCGGGCCCTCGCTCGTCTTGGGTGTGACGGCCGCACTTCACGACAAGACCGCGCGGGCGGCGGCATCCGCGTCGACGGCATCGGTCTTGCCGCGCTTGCGGCCCGTGGCGCGATCGGGCTGGTTGACCTCGACGACCTGGATGTTCTCCCGGCCCAGGAACCGTGCCAGAGCAGCTCCGTATGAACCGGTGCACTCCACTCCCGCACGATGCAGGAGGCCGAAGGAGGGGCCCCAGGCCAGGAGTTGACGGCAGCCGGCGGCGGTCGCCGGGAACTCCTGATGGGCCAGGAGCGCGCCGAGCCCGTCGACCAGCGGCTCCAGCATGCCCACGGTTGTCGCCGCTCGGATCAGACCCGGCGACGCGGGTGGCGGACACGGCGGAGACCTGCTCGGGGGTCAGGCCGAGCAGACCGGCCGGCAGGGACATCGTGGTCGTCCGAGTGTTCTCGGCGAACAGGGCAGTGCAGTCGCGGCCGGGGCCGATCAGGGCGAGGTCGCCGGGAATCAGGTGCGCCTCCCGCCCGCCCTGACGCAGGGTCGTGGTCCCGGCGAGGGCCACGGCCACGGTCACTGGCGCGGCCGCGCGGCCACGCACGGGCCGGGAACGCAATGACGAGGTCCCCAAGGCCGAATGTGTGACCCGGAGCCGGTCGAGCTCGCCGACCGTGATCCGGCCGCGCACCGTCTGCACACGGACGTCCTGGTGTTGCGCGCCCGATCCCTGAAGGCCGACAGCGGCCGGAGCGACGAGGCGATCGCCGGGGAAGCGGACGAGCGTGCGTAGGGCAGTCGTTCGGCCGTGCCTGAGGGGTCCTTCTCAGCCGGCGACGGGACCGATGGCCCCTCTCCGCCGTCCGCTTCCCGGCGCAGGCTGGGACGTGTACCGCTTCACCAGGCGAAAGACGGTTGGCCATGCATCCCAACGACGGTTTCCGCGAGCTCGACCGGCAGGAGTGCCTGCACCGACTGGCCAGGGCACCTCTTGGCCGTATCGTCTACACCCGCCAGGCCCTGCCCGCCGTACTGCCGGTGAACTTCAGTCTGGACGACGACGGCGCGGTGCTGCTGCGGACCGCGGCGGACTCGGAGCTCACGCGAGCGATCGACGGCGTGGTCGTCGCCTTCGAGACGGACGAGGTCGACACCGGCACGCACTCCGGTTGGAGCGTCGTCGTCACCGGCATGGCCACCGTCGTGACCGATCCGTCGGAGCACTCCCGGCTGTGCAGGGTGGGACCGCGTTCCTGGGCGCCCTCGCCCAGGGAAGTGTTCGTGCGCGTCCAGCCCGAACTGGTCACCGGCCGCGAACTCATGGGCGGACGCACGATGTACGGGACGGACCTCTCCGCCTGAGCGTCGGCCACGGGCCGACTGATGAGCGGCATCGCCCTGCGGCGCACAGGTCCGACGCGGCGTCCACGGCACTGGGCCGGATACCGGTCACCAGATGGGCGTAGCCCGTGACGACCGGCGAGGAAATGCCGGGCATCGTCCGAGGGCCGTGGCCGTTCGGTCCCGACTGGACGAATCAGGGCCGACCGGCCCTGGCCTTCCGGCCCTGGAGCGAGAAGGATCTAGAGGGAGAGGCCCGTCCGTCCACGAGCGGACACCGGCGCGGAACGCGGAAACGAGGAGCATCTGATGACGGTCGGCGAGCGGCCCGGTCCTGGCGATCCGATCCGGGTCTTCCTGCTGGACGACCATGAGGTGGTGCGGCGCGGGGTGCGGGATCTGTTGGACGACGAGCCGGACATCACGGTCGTCGGTGAGGCGGGCACGGTGGAGCAGGCGCTGGTGCGGGTCCCGGCCCTGCGTCCGCAGGTGGCGGTGCTCGACGTGCGGCTGCCGGACGGTGACGGGGTGAGCGTGTGCCGGGAACTGCGCTCCCGCATGCCCGACCTGACCTGTCTGATGCTGACGTCGTTCGACGACGAGGAGGCGCTGCTCGATTCGATCATGGCGGGCGCCTCCGGCTATGTGTTGAAGCAGATTCAGGGCTCGGACCTGGTGTCGGCCGTCCGCACGGTGGCCGCCGGCCAGTCACTGCTCGATCCGAGTGCCACCGCCCGGGTGATGGCCCGCCTGCGTCAAGGGCCGGAGGTGGCGGAGGAGCCCGGGGCGCTGCCGGGGCTGACCGATCGGGAGCGGGAGATCCTGGCGCTGATCGGTGAGGGGCTGACCAACCGCCAGATCGGCCAGCGGCTCTATCTCGCCGAGAAGACGGTGAAGAACCACATCTCCCGCCTGCTGGCCAAGCTCGGCGTGGAGCGCCGTATCCAGGCCGCCGTCATCGCCACCCAGGCGCAGGACCGCCTCAAGCACGAAGGACACTGAGCTTTTCCGCAGGGGCCGAACGTCCCGCGTCTCGTCCCCGTGCGGCCCCTGTCCCGCCCGGCGCACCGGCCGCAGGCTGACAGCGAACCCGGACACCGCCGGGTACTGATCGGGAGGACGAGGGACATGAGTGTGCGTGTGGGCATCAACGGTTTCGGCCGCATCGGGCGCAACTACCTGCGCCTGGTACTGGAACGTGCGGAGAGCGCCGCGGGCACACCGGTCGAGGTCGTGGCGGTCAACGACATCACCTCGCCGGCGGCCCTTGCCCATCTGCTGGCGTACGACTCGACGTACGGCCGCATCGGGCGCCCCGTGGAGCACGACGACGACTCGATCACCGTCGACGGACACCGTATCGCCGTGACCGCCGAACGCGACCCGGCCGCGCTGGCCTGGGGTGACCTCGGAGTGGATGTCGTCATCGAGTCCACCGGCCGTTTCCGTACCCGTGAGCAGGCGGGCGCGCACCTGAAGGCGGGGGCGCGCAAGGTGTTGCTGTCCGTGCCCGGCAAGGACGTCGACGCCACTGTCGTGATGGGCGTCAACGAGGGTACGTACGACCCGGACCGCGACCACGTGGTGTCCAACGCGTCCTGCACCACCAACTGCGTGGCGCCGATGGTGAAGGTCCTCGACGAGAACTTCGGCCTCGTCAAGGGCCTGATGACCACCATTCACGGTTACACCAACGACCAGGTGGTCCTGGACGGCCCGCACAAGGACCTGCGCCGTGGCCGCAGCGCCGCCGTGAACATGATCCCCACCTCCACCGGAGCCGCCCGCGCGGTCGGCCTGGTGCTGCCGCATCTGGCCGGGACCCTGGACGGGATCGCCGTACGCGTTCCGGTCGAGGACGGCTCGCTGACCGACCTGAGCGTGGTGCTGGAGCGTGCGGTGACCGCCGACGAGGTCGACACCGCCTTCCGGGAAGCCGCCGACGGCCCGTTGAAGGGCATCCTGCGGGTGTCCGACGCCCCGATCGTCTCCCGCGACATCGTCGGCGACCCCGCCTCCTGCGTCTTCGACGCCCCGCTCACCCAGGTACACGGGAACCTGGTGAAAGTCTTCGGCTGGTACGACAACGAATGGGGCTACACCAACCGGCTGCTCGACCTCACCGAATACGTCGCAGCCCGGCTGCCCCGGGCATGACCGGCCGTCGTAGGTTCCGGACCGACCTGCTGGGTTGATCTCGTACCACCCCTTCCCGCGGACCGATAGCGTGGCACGTGACGGCAAGGACGGCCGGCAGTGCGGCGAACGCGACCTGGAGGAACCGGTGGGAAGCGCTCAGGAGCCACAGCAGGCTCGCGTGCGGTTGCCGCAGCTGAGGCTCGACGAGCTGCTGGAGGAGCTTCAGGCCCGCCTGGACGCGGCTCGGGGCACGCGGGACCGGGTGCACAGCCTCCTGGAGGCCGTGCTCTCGGTCGGGCGTGAACTCGATCTCGAGCAGGCCCTGCGGAGCATCGTGCAGGCCGCGGCGGTGCTGGTCGACGCGGAGTACGCCGCCCTCGGCGTGATCGGGCCGGACGGCAAGAGGCTGTCGGAGTTCCTCACCGTCGGTGTCAACGACGAACAGATCGCTCAGATCGGACACTATCCGGAGGGCCACGGCATCCTGGGCGAGCTGATCCGCCGGCCCGAGCCGCTGCGGCTGACGAAGATCTCCGAGCACCCCGCCTCATACGGCTTCCCGGCCCAGCACCCGCCGATGAACACCTTCCTCGGTGTCCCGATCCGGGTCCGTGACCAGGTCTTCGGCAATCTGTACCTCACCGAGAAGCAGGGCGGGGCGCAGTTCGACGAGGACGACGAGTCGGTGCTGTCCACCCTGGCCGTCGCGGCCGGTGTGGCCATCGACAACGCGCGCCTGTACGAGGAGTCCCGGCTGCGTGAGCGCTGGCTGCAGGCCAGTGCCGAGATCACGCACAGCCTGCTGTCCGGCAGCGACCGTGCCGAGGTCCTCGGACTGATCGCCGAGCGGGCCCGGGAGATCACCTCGGCCGTGCTCGCCGTGGTCGCGGTACCGATGGAGGACAGCGGCGCGCTCACGGTGGAGCTGGCCATCGGGGAGGGGGCCGAGAACCAGCGTGGGCTGGTGCTGTCCGCCGACGACAGCCTGGCCGGCCGGGCCTTCTCCCGGGTGGCTCCCGTCACCAGCGGCGACATCTCGCGGGACGAGCCGGGCCCGGCGGGCCTGTCGGTCGTTCCCGGCCTCGGCCCGGCCGTGGCCGTTCCCATCGGCAGCGGTGACGGTGTGCGGGGTGTCGCCCTGCTGGTGCGCGAGGCGGGACAGACGGTGTTTTCCGAGAAGGAGGCGGAGCCGCTTCTGGCGTTCGCCGCCCAGGCCGCGGTCGCCATGGAGCTGGCGGAGCACCGCCGGGACGCCGAGCAGATCGCCGTCCTCCAGGACCGTGACCGGATCGCCCGCGACCTGCACGACCTCGCCATCCAACGGCTCTTCGCCACCGGGATGACCCTGCAGAGCGCGGGCCGTTTCATCGAGCACCCCGAAGCCTCGGGACGCGTGGCGCGGGCCGTCGACGACCTCGACGAGACCATCAAGATCATCAGGTCGACGATCTTCGGCCTGCGCTCGCGCGACGACGCTCCCGGGTCCGGTCTGCGGGCCCGCGTGGTGCGCGCCGTCGGCGACGCGGCGCCGGTGCTGGGCTTCGCGCCCAGCGTGCGGATGGAAGGCCTGCTGGACACCCAGGTGCCGAAGGACATCGCCGACGACGTCATGGCGGTTCTCGCCGAAGCGCTGACCAACATCGCCCGCCACGCCCGCGCGGGTCGCGTCGACGTGCTCCTGGAGACCGGCGACGGTGAGGTCCGCCTGACGATCTCCGACAACGGCGTGGGCATCCCGCCCGAAGGCCGGCGCAGTGGCCTGCGCAACATGACGGAACGGGCCGAGAGGTCGGGCGGAACACTGGAGTGGGCCTGCCCGCCCGGCGCCGGCACCACGCTCGTGTGGCGGGTACCCGTGACCGACGGATAGCCGTGCCGGCCGGGCTGGGCTGTGACGGCATCGACAACGCCGACGGCATCACAGATTGAGCGTGAACCAGGTCGTCTTTCCCTCGTCGGTGGGCCGGACTCCCCAACTGTCGGCGAGGGTGCGGACGAGGAGCAGGCCACGCCCGGACTCCTCGTCCTGCGCCGCCAGCCGGGGCTGGGGGAGGTGCGGGCTGCGGTCGCTGACCTCGACGGTGAGTTCCGTGCTGGTACGGCTCAGGTGCAGGCCGATGGGCCCCTCCGCGTGCTGGACCGCGTTGGTGAGGATCTCGGAGAGCAGCAGGGGAGCCTCCTCCGCCGGGGGAACGCACTGCCAGGCGGTGAGGGCCTTGGTGAGGAAGGCGCGCCCCTCCGGGACGGAGGAGGGGAGGGCGGGCAGGTTGGTGGTGACCGCGGCGAGCGGGGCGGCCGGAAGCTGGGCCAGGAGCAGGGTGACGTCGTCGTCGTGGCTGTCGGCGTCGGGCAGCAGGCTGGTCAGTACGTGCTCGGCGGCGCTCTCCAGGCAGACGGCTCCGACGAAGAACTTGTCGAGGACGGCGGTGAGTTCCCCGAGGCGCTCCTCGATGTCGCTGCCGGGCGTCTCGATCAGTCCGTCGGTGTACAGCACGAGGGCGGCACCGGGGGCTATCTCCGTACAGGACTGCTCGTAGAGGATGCCGCCGACGCCGAGCGGGGCGTTCACGGGTGTGTCGAGGGCGCGTACGCCGGAGTCCGGGTGGGCGACCAGGATGGGCAGGTGACCGGCCGAACAGACGGTCGCGGTCCCGCTGTCCGGGGCGATGACCAGATAGCAGCAGGTGACGAGCTGGTCGGGGACGTCGAGGTCGGCGACACAGGTGTCCAGGGCCTGCATCAACTGGCGGGGCTGCATGCCGGTCTTGGCCAGGGCGTGCGCGGCGGAGCGCAACTGGCCCATGACGGCCGCGGCTTCCAGCCCACGGCCCATCACGTCGCCGATCAGGACCCCCACCCGACCGGCGCCCAGGAGGATCAGGTCGAACCAGTCGCCGCCCACGCCGGCGCCCTGGGTGGCGGGCCGGTAGCGGCTGGCCGTTGCCAGGCCGGGGATGGCGGGCGGGGTGCCCATGAGGCTGCGCTGGAGGGTGAGGGCGATGTGACGTTGTTGCTCGTAGAGGGTTTTGAGCTCGGCCTCCGCCCGTTTGCGGTCGCTGATGTCCCGGACGATCGCGCACGCGCCGACGACCGTACCGGCGGAGTCCCGGGTCGGCCACAGGGTGACGTCGACGTCCAGGAGTTCGTCCGTGCTGGTGACACGCAGCGTCTCGAAGTGCTCGACCCGCTCGCCCTGACGCAGCCGCTCCAGAAGCGCGGTGATCTCCCCTCGCCGCTCCGGCAGGGCCAGAACGGACACGTGCCGGCCGATGACCTCCTGGGCCTTGTAGCCGTACAGGCTCTGCGCGGCCGCGTTCCAGTAGGTGATGTATCCATCGAGGGTCTTGGCGAGGATCGCGTCCTGGGACGACTCGACGAGGGCGGCGAGTTCGTTGATCCGGGCCTCGGCGGCTTTGCGGTCGCTGACGTCTCGGACCGCGGCCGAGACCAGGAGTCCGTTCGCTGTCTCGAGCGGACTGAGGCTGATCTCGACCGGGAACTCGGTGCCGTTCTTGCGAAGGCCGTGCAGGTCGAGTCCGGCGCCCATCGGACGGACCTGGCGGTTGGCGGCGTACCCGTCACGGTGCCGGGTGTGGTGGGCGTGGAAACGATGAGGAATCAGCAACTCGACCGGACGGCCCAGCAGATCCTCACGGCTGTAGCCGAAGAGGGCCTCTGTCTGGGCGTTGACCAGCCTGATCGTTCCGGTGCCGTCGACGATGACCATGGCGTCCGGAGCCGCCTCCAGCAGACCCCGGAACCGGTCCTCGTCCGCCGTGGGTTCACTTGACTGGATCTTTGTGCCGCAGCGGCATGGTCCGCGGTCCGTGCCGTCGGCCGATACCGGTTCAAGAAACGAGTCCATGTGTGCCCCAGCCCGCCGCGGGTGATGATTCGGGCTATTTGACTGTGTCAGGGCGGTGTTCCGGACGCTAAGTCGCCTAGTGCCCGCAGATAGGACGAACCTGTTCGCCGCTGACCGGATCGCTCCCTTCATCGGATGAGAGCCCAACGGGGTCCAGGACGGGGCCGTTCGGCCCATGCACGTGGCGGGCCCGTGACGGACGCTGAAGACGGACACCGTACGCGTCGGCCGACGCATGAGGAGGCGCCGCGATGACCGTGACGACACCGCCCCGATCGAGCGCCACTCTCGCCGCCGAGCGTCGGGACAGGCTGATGGCCAGCGCGTGCGAGGCGATCCTCCCGCAGGGGAGCCGTCCTCCCGACAAGGGCGGACGACCGATCACTTCTCGCGCGACGGCGGTGTGCCCGGTCCACGCGTGAGAGTTCGACGCGGCAGCCGTACGAGCGATGTGCCGGACCGATCGGGCGATGGGGAAGGCGGTCGCCCTCCGGGGCGGCGGAGTGCTCGCCCACCGGCTGCACGCGACTCGCACCCGGCTGCTCGACCTCAACGCCCCCTGCGGCAGCGGACCACAGGGATGGGCGTGCTCGCTCGTCCCCTCGCCGACAACTGAGCAGTATCGGAGGACACCATGCACGGCACCCCGCACATCGTGAGCGATGTGATGACCCGCACCGTCGTCGCCCTCGGCCGCGAGGCCACGTTCAAGGAGATCGTGAGGACCATGCAGCAGTGGAAGGTCAGCGCCCTTCCTGTCGTGGAGGCGGAGAGCCGGGTCGTCGGCGTCGTCTCGGAGGCCGACCTGCTGCCCAAGGAGGAGTTCCGCGACAGCGACCCCGACCGCCACACCCAGCTTCGGCGTCTGTCCGACCTGGCCAAGGCCGGGGCGGTGACCGCCGAGGAGCTGATGACCGCTCCCGCCGTCACCGTTCGCGCGAACGCCACCCTCGCGCAGGCGGCGCGGGCGATGGCCCATCGGAAGATCAAACGACTGCCGGTGGTCGACGACCAGGGTGTGTTGCTGGGTATCGTCAGCCGATCCGATCTGCTCAAGGTGTTCCTGCGCGCAGACGAGGAGATCGCCGAGGAGATCCGTCGCGAGGTCGTCGCCTATCTCTTCCCCGCACCGATCGAGCCGATCCGGGTGGCGGTGCACGACGGCGTGGTCACGCTCACCGGCCGTATCCGGGACACGACGCTCGTTCCCGTCGCCGCACGCCTGGTCCGGGCCGTCGAGGGGGTGGTGGACGTCGAGTGCGCGCTCATGGGTCCGCGCCGGCGACCGGACCTCGACCCGGACCTTCCGGACGGGACGGGAACGCCGCGGCCCACCGGAGCCTCGAACGCCTCGTGATGGGCGTCCGCAGGCGCAACGACCCGGCGCCCATGGGCTGTTGAACTGCCGCGAGCAGGGTGAAGGAGGTGCCGCCCGATGACGAAGGGCCGTGCCGCGCAAGGGACGAAGCTGCGGTTCTGGCGGTGGCGACGCAACCCGCTCCGGCGGCGCAGTGACGTGACGGAGGCCTGGATCGTCCTCGCCGTCTGGGCGTTCACCCTGCTCGGCGGTTCGGTCGCCGGCCAGATCGCGGCGATGCCGCTGGAACGCGCCCTTGACGCACGGCGAGCCGAGATCCGGCCCATGTCGGCCGTGGTGACACAGGACGCGCCAGGGACCCCCGCCTCGGTGAGATTCGGGGGCACCGGCGACACGGTGTGGGTGGGGGTGCGCTGGACCACGGCCGACGGGGCGACGCAGGTGGGCCGGACGAAGGCCGAACCGGGCACCGCCGAGGGCGATCGGGTCACCGTGTGGACCGACCGCACGGGAGCGCTCGCCTCCGAAGCAGCGAACAGCCGTACCGGAACCGTGAACCTGCCTGGCGCATCTTGATCATCGTCGCCCGTGCTGCTGCTTGGTGGCCGCCGAGTCCTGCCAAGGGGCGCCACAGGCCCCGCCGGCCTGCTGCCCCACGGTGGGTCACGTCATCGGTTCGTCACGCTCCGGGCTGACGACGGTGCATGGTCTCCAGAGCGGCGGCCAGAACGTGGGGATCGTGATGGCCCTTGTGGACCGCGGGGGGCCGCCTGTCCAGGTTCAAGAGCTGCGCCACCGCCGTCCAGGCGGTGCGGACCGAGTACTCGACGGTGAAGACGACGTCGTCGGGCACCTCGGCGAACTGCCCGATGAAGGCGAGGTTGACCGACCCCTCGGGTACGACGCCGGGCCGGTCGTCCCGGCGGCGGGCCAGGAACTGGCTGGTGATGTACGGCATCAGGCAGGGCATCACCGTGGAGGTCTCACGGACCCGCGCCGCCACCGCCTCGTCGAACGGCAGGTGGTGCAGGACCTCTTCGAGGATTTCCCGGCCGGAGCACATCGTCATCGGTTTGGGTGTGATGTCGCCCGCGCGGCCGGGGAACAACGCGTAACCCCACCAGACCGAGACGTCCTCGGGCTGGTCGCGGTACACGGGCTGGCGGGGCGCGACGACGGTGAGCAGCCAGTTGGAGTCGGTGAAGGTCATCAGGCCGCCCTTGCCGGTTGGGCGGCCGCCGAATTCCGCCAGCGCGTCGAGGAAGGCGGGATCCTTGGCGGTGACCGTGAAGGACTCCCAGCGGGACTCCTTGACGTGCTTGTCGAAGGCGTCCGGGTTGCCGAAGTCGTTCCGCCCGCATGCGAGCCGATGCCAGAGCAGCCAGGCGTCCGAGCGGTGGTGGGGCGGGCGCGGTGCGGCGGTGTGCGAGCCGAGACTGGAGGCGTCGGTCATGGAGCCGTTGGTGACCAGGACCAGGTCGTCGGGGGCCACGGCGATCTTCTCGTCCCGTCCGTTCCGGGAGACGTGGATGGTCTCGACCGTGGTGCGCCGGCGCCCGGGTGCGAGCTCGAGGTCGGTGACATGGCAGCCGGTGTGGACGGTGACACCGCGCTCGCGGAGCCAGGCCATCAGGGGCCGCACGATGGAGTCGTACTGGTTGTAGCGGGTGCCGTAGATGCCCGACATGGAGGCGAACTCGGGGAGGAGATGGATGAAGCGCCGGAGGTAGCGGCGGAACTCGATGGCGCTGTGCCAGGGCTGGAAGGCGAAGGTGGTGCACCACAGGAACCAGAAGTTCGTGGTGAAGAAGTGCTCGCCGAAGCAGTCGGTGATCCGCTTGCCGTCCAGGTGTCCCTCGGGAGTGGCCAGGCAGCGGACCAGCTCCAGCCGGTCGCGCTCGGAGAACCCCATTGAGCGGGTGTCGACGATCTTCCCGTCTCCGTCGACCAGGCGTGCGACGTCGTCCCAGGCGAAGTCCTTGTGACCGGCGAGGATCTCCTGCGTCACCGACACGGAGGGATCGTCGAGGGATGGAACGCCGGACAGGAGGTCGTACGTGCAACGGTATTCGGCCTCGAACATGCGGCCGCCGCGCATGGTGTAGCCGCCATTCGCCGTCCCGCCCGCGTCCAGGCTGCCGCCGATGGTCCGCTGCTCCTCGAAGAGTTGGATGTCCGAGCCGTCGAAACCGGCCTCGCGGATCAGGAACGTGGCCGCGGCCAGCGCCGCGATGCCGCTGCCCACCAGATACGCCTTCGCCATCACGCAACTCCTCGTGCTCGTCGTGGCGAGGGAGGAAGTCAATACGGGTTCCTCCTCAGGACTCAGGCCGAAAGGGTTCGGCACGGTTCAGGCGGTGGTGTCGGGCAACCACAGGTCGGGGCCGAACACCTCGTAGCGGATGTGCTGTGCCGGAATCCCGGCGCGCAGCAGCTGGGCGCGGGCGTCGCGCATGAACGGCAGCGGGCCGCACAGGAACACCGTGGCGTTCTCGGGTATCTCGACTTCATGAAGGTCCATCAGGCCCTTGTGAGCGCGGGGTTCCTGCGGGCCGGGGTGCTCGTACCAGAAGATGGCGCGGGCGTTCGGCAGTTGTCGGACCAGTTCGCTCGTCTCGGTGCGCAGGGCGTGCTCGGCGGGGGAGCGGTCGGCGTGCAGGACCAGCACCGGGCGGGACGTGCCCAGCGCGGAGAGATGGGCCAGGATGCTGGTCATGGGGGTGCCGCCGATGCCCGCGGAGACCAGGACGACCGGAGCGGTGGCGTCGTCCGGGTCGTCGAGGAAGACGTCCCCGAAGGGTGCGGACAGGGTCAGTTCGTCTCCCTCGTGGATCTGGTCGTGCAGCAGGGTGGAGCCCTCGCCGTCCGGTGCGCCGACCGTGCCGGCGGCCCGTTTGACGGTGATCCGCCGGAGTTCCCCACCGGGGTCGGACGACAGGCTGTACTGGCGCAGCTGGTGCACGCCGTCGGCCATCAGCACCCGCACGCTCACGTACTGGCCGGCCCGCGCCCGTGGGGCCGGTTCGCCGTCGGCCGGACGGAGCACGAAGGACACCACGTCGGGGGTCTCGGAGCGGCGTTCGACGACTCTCCACCGTCTCCAGATCTGGCCGGGTTCGACGCCCGCGTCCTGGTACAGGCGGGCTTCACGGCCGATCAGGGCACCGGCCATCAGCCAGTACACCTCGTCCCAGGCGGCCGCCACCTCCGGGGTGACCGCATCGCCGAGCACTTCGGCTATCGCGCTGAACAGGTACTTGTGCACGATCGTGTACTGGTCGTCGGTGACTCCGACCGAGGCGTGCTTGTGCGCGATCCGGTCCAGCAACGTGTCCGGGCGGGTGTCCGGCTCGTCGAGGAGTGCCGTGGCGAAACCGGCGATCGAGCCGGCCAGCGCGCGGCGCTGTGCCCCGCTGGCCTGGTTGCCGCGGTTGAACATCCCGTCGAGGAGTTCCGGCCGGTCGCGGAACATCGCGCCGTAGAAGCGTGTCGTGATCTCGTCCAGCGCGCCGGCCACGGCGGGCAGGGTGGCGCGGACGACGGCGGCGGATTCTGCGGACAGCATGAAGACTCCCAGGCGGTGGGGTGGGGTGGGAAAGGCGCCGCGACCGAAAGGGCGACCGTCTTCTGTGTAGCAGGCACCGGACCGGGTTTCGGCTGCGCTGGGCGAACAGGGGCCGAACGGCCCCATCGATTCAGGCACAGCGGCCCCACGGGTCCCACCCGGGCCGGGGCCGGATGGGGCAGGGGCGACCACTCGTCGGCCCTGGCCGCTGCCGTCTCGGTCGCCGGAGGCGTTGGCGGGCGCTCCACAAGCAGCGTGTCCGATCCACTGGGCCAACGAACCTGGTGAAGGGGCCCGTTGGCCCACCCCGTGTCACCGCCCACAGGGCCCACCGGCCCCAGCCGGGGACTTGCGGCCCCTGCGTCACTGACTCCCCGCGGCCCGAGGCTGGGATCGAATCCCGTACGAGGAGGCAGAAACCATGATCCGCAGTGTTGTCGTAGGTCTCGACGGCTCGGCCGAGAGCCGTGCCGCGGCAGAGTGGGCGGCCCGAGAGGCGAAGCGGCGCTTCCTGCCGCTCAGGCTGGTGCACGTCTGGGAGGCGGTCCCCGAGCCCATGGCCGTGGGTCAGTTCCTCGGCGCCGAGACGCGGCAGCGGTCGAGCGAGCTCATCCAGCGCGAGGTGGTCGAAGGGCTCAAGCAGCGTCACTCTGGATTGGACGTGTCCGTGGATCAGCTCCTCGGCCGTCCTGCCGAGGAGCTGACCCGGGCGGCGACGGATGCCGAGCTGGTGGTCCTCGGCTCCCGAGGGATGAGCGGCCTCGGGGGATTCCTCGTCGGCTCCGTGGGCCAGGCCGTCGTCGCGCACACCGAGCAGCCTGTGGTCCTGGTCCGTGCCGGTGAGCAGGCCACCGGCGGGCCCGTCGTCCTCGGGCTCGACACCGACCATCCCGACGACACGTTGCTCACCTTCGCTTTCGAGGCGGCCGCCCGCCGCGTCACACCCCTGCGGGTCGTCCACGCCTGGAACCCGCCGCCGTATTTCGCCTACGGCCTGCCCGCCGACCCCGAACTCGACGCCATGCTGGGCAAGCAGGACGCTGCCACGCTGGCCGAGGTGCTGCGCCGCTGGAAGGAGAAGTACCCGGCCGTCCAGGTCGTCGCGGAATCCCGTGCCGGGAGTCCCGCCGTCCACCTGACCGAAGCCTCTCGCGGGGCGTCCCTGGTCGTCGTCGGCCGTCGGATCCGACGCAGCCCGCTCGGCGCCCATATCGGCTCTGTCACTCACGCGGTACTGCACCACGCCGCCGCCCCTGTTGCCGTTGTCGCGCACGACTGAACGCACCAGCACCCGCGGCGGTACATGTCTGCGTGAACCTGCTGGGTGAGCGGGGCGTCCAGGACGCAGTCGGGACCGATCGGCCCCATTCCCGAGGACGTCCAGGACCTGCCGCCGTGCCGGGACGGAGCCAACGCTGGAATCGCACCGCACCGCACCGACAGAACAGAAACCTTGAGGAGCATTCCATGAAGGCAGCAGTCGTCCGGTCCTTCGGCGAGCCGCTGGTGATCGAGGAGCGGCCGGACCCGGAGCCCGGCCCCGGCCAGGTCCGCATCCGGCTGGAGGCGTCCGGACTGTGCCACACCGACATCCACGCCGCCCACGGCGACTGGCCGGTCAGGCCGACCCCGCCGTTCGTCCCCGGCCACGAGGGCGTCGGCATCGTCGAGGCGCTCGGTGACGGCGTCACCCACCTGGAGGTCGGGCAGCGGGTGGCGGTGCCCTGGCTGGGCTGGGCCTGCGGGCGGTGCGAGCACTGCCTGTCGGGCTGGGAGACGCTGTGCGAGCAGCAGCAGAACACCGGTTACAGCGTGGACGGCGGCTACGCCGAGAAGATGCTCGCCACCGCGGACTTCGCCGCCCCGGTGCCCGAGGCCATCGACCCGCGCGACGCGGCCCCGCTGACCTGCGCCGGCGTCACCACGTACAAGGCGCTGAAGGTCGCGGGTGTGGCTCCGACCCAGCTGGTGGCGATCTCCGGCATCGGTGGCCTGGGCCACCTCGCCGTGCAGTACGCGAAGATCGCCGGAGCCACCGTCGCCGCGATCGACGTGACGGACGACAAGCTGGAACTCGCCCGGGAACTCGGTGCCGACATCCTCATCGACGCCCGCAAGGAGGACCCGGCCGAGGTGCTCAAGGAGCACGGCGGCGCCCACGCGGCGATCGCGCTGGCCGTCAACGAGCAGGCGTTCGCCTCCGTCTACGGAGGGCTGCGGCGCGGCGGCAAGCTGGTCATGGTCGCCCTGCCCGCGGGCGGAACCATCCAGGTGCCGATCTTCGACACCGTCCTGAACGGCACCTCCGTCATCGGCTCCATCGTCGGCACCCGACAGGACCTCGACGAGGTCTTCCAGTTGCACGCCGCCGGACGCACCAAGGTCATCTACGAGACCCGCCCGCTGGCTACCGTCAACGAGTCCATCGCCGACGTCCTGGACGGGAGGATCAAGGCCCGCATCGTCTTCGAGATGTGACCGGCGCCCACATGCCGGAAGCTGGACGGAAGACCACTCTCACCGACGGTGGTCGTGGTGGCCGACCTGCTCGGCGGCAAGGGCGCCGACCTGGCCGAGATGGCCCGTATGGTCCTGCCGCTGCCGCCCGGCTCCACCGACGCCTGCCGCGCCTTCCTGACCTCGGCCTGATGGTGCCCGGGCTCGTCGCCACGCAGGTGCGGGCGATTCCCGAGGGCAGCCGGAGGGCTGCGACCTCCATCAGGCGGTGATGCCGGTCTACGGCGGAGAGGTGATCCCTCGCTCCGCAGGGAGGAGAGCACATGGAGATCGTCGCCTACGGCGTCCTCGCGGATGAGGAGCCACTGCTGACCGAGGCGTTCCGGCGGGCGTTCGACGCCGAGCACGAGCTGCGCTGCCTGTCCTTGTTCCTGAACAAGGACACCTCCCCGACCGCCGCCGACCACGAGGTCGTGCTCAGCAGCGTCAACGACGTCCTGGACGCCGACGTGCTGCGCGCGCTCGCCGCGGGCGGCACGAGGATGATCGCCCAGCGGGCCACCGGCCACAACAACATAGACCTGGCCGCGGCGCAGGAGCTCGGGCTGACCGTGGCCCGGGTGTCGTCCTACTCGCCGTACTCGGTCGCCGAGTTCGCCTGGACGCTCGCCCTGGCCGTCAACCGCCGCATCGTGCGGACCGCACACCGCACCCGCGAGTTCGACTTCCGGCTCGACGGACTGATGGGCCGCGACCTTCACGGCCGGACGGCCGGCGTGGTGGGCACCGGAAAGATCGGAGCCGTCTTCGCCCGCATCGCGCACGGCTTCGGCATGCGGCTGCTGGGCTGGGACATCGCCGAGAACCCCGACTGCCTCGCCCTCGGTATGGAGTACGTCGGGTGTGAGCGGCTGTTCGCCGAGGCGGACCTGGTCAGCCTGCACGTGCCGCTGCTGCCCGATACCCACCACCTGGTGGATGCCAAAGCCCTGGCGCTGATGAAGGACGACACGATCCTGGTCAACTCCAGCCGCGGCGGCCTGGTCGACACCGACGCCCTGCTGGAGACCCTGCGGGCAGGGCGACTGAGCGGTGTGGGTCTGGACGTGTACGAGGAGGAAGCCGGGGTGTTCTTCCTCGACAAGTCCCTGGAGGTGATGACCGACGAGCGCCTCGCCCGGCTGATGACCTTCAGCAACGTGCTGGTCAGCTCGCACCAGGCGTACTTCACACGGGATGCTGTGGGGCAGATCGCCGAGACGACCATGGCCAACATCGCGGACCACTTCGCCGGCCGGAGCAGTGACAACACGCTCGTCCGGTCGGCCGCAGCCTGAGGCTCCGGGTCACGTGCGTGATCGCTCCGCTGCCCGGCGACGGAAAGGTGGCACTGCGGTTGACCTCCTGCGACCGTCGGGAAGACTGGCCGAGGGCGGGGCAGCCGTTGCGGCGGGTTCTGCTTTCGGCGGCACGGCGCGGGGTGTGTACCTCGATGCCGCACGGGGCGATGGAGATGGTGTGGACGGACCTGCGGGTGGCGATGGCCGGATCGAGGCGGCGGTGCCGGCCGCAGTCGTCGATCCGCTTCGGGTACGGCCCGGAGGGCGGCCGCAAAACCTCGCGCATCCGCGGATCCCGCACGGCCGGGACGGTAGCCACCGGAAGCCGGCACCCGGCCGAGGAACGCGCGTCACTGCGGGACACGCGTTCCGCCGAGTTCGCGTCCGGTCACCATCTCGGAATCGATCCGTACGAAGACGGTCTCCCGCAATGGCATCCAAGAGGTTGGGCCGGACTGGGCGAGCCGCTCGTGCTCGGCGGGGTCGGTTACGACCGTTGCCCGTCCGGTGACGACGACGCTCCAGCCGGACCGGGTGGCCGCGTCGAACTCGTCCGCTTCGAATGCGACCACGACACCGGCGATGGCGCGCACGAGATCGGAGCCCGGAGAGGTGCGTAGCAGGACGGCGGAGTCCGTGCCCAGCGAGAAGTTGATGGGGAGGACCGCGGGCAGTGCATGCCGGGTATAGACCACGCGGCCGACCGGCACCTTGGCGAGCAGGCGCAGGCATTCCTGTCGGCCGAGTGCGCGAAAGGCGTTGTCGTTCTGGAACATCAGTCCATCGTCACCCTGGTTTTCGTGTGGGGGTAGGGCCGACCGGCCCTACCCCGGGCAAGCCGGAGCACGGGGCCGAAGGAGGGACCGCCGGGTCCGAAGCCGGGGGGCCGTCTGCCCTCCGGTAGGGACTCATGACCCATGCCTTCGACGAGTCCTGATGCGGACAGTGGTTCAGGGATGCGGGGAGTGGTCGGCGAGCGCGGTCAGCCCTTCGTGGCGGTATCGGTAGGCCGTCGGGACGGAGAGCCGGTTGTCGCGGACGAGGTGAATCAGCCGTGTACCGTCCCGGCTGACATCGAGCACGCAGGTGCAGGTGATACTGGTCAACTCTGACACCGGGTCAGGCTGGTCCCCATTCAGAAGGATCTCGGATCCGTCGGACGGGCGGCGGCATACTCTGAAACCCGTCCGTACTACCTGGGGGAGTCATGGCAAGTAGGTTTACCGAGTTGACCGTTGACTGCCATGATCCGGAGAGACTCGCGGCCTTCTGGTGCGCGGTCCTGGACTTCAAGGTGATCGACCGGAGCGAGGGCAAGGTCGAGATCGGCTCCTGGGTGCCGACCGTCGAGGATATTCGGGCCCGCCAGATGCCGCCCACCCTGCAGTTCATCCAGGTGCCCGAGGGCAAGACCGTGAAGAACCGGCTGCATCTCGACGTCAGCCCGATCGACGGCAGCACCGAGGACGAGGTGACCAGATTGCTCGGCCTCGGCGCCACCACGACGGACGTGGGCCAGGGCTCAGATCGAAACTGGGTGGTCATGGCCGACCCCGAGGGCAACGAGTTCGACGTCCTACGCACCCTGGCGCCGCAGAACTAGGTCACGAGCGAGCCCCGCATCCCGTCGCGCCGCGTCACCGCGCGGCAATGTGCGGCGGATTCACTCCGTGGACGAAAACCATCGGCTCAGTGCCCCCTCGCCCCCGAGCGAATGGTAAGGACCGAAGCGTCCGTCGGGACGTCTTCCCGACGGAGTTCGGCGGACACGAACAGGGGCGATGCCCATCGACATGTGCGGCGGTGACGGCCAGGCGCGCGGGCACGCCCCAGCGTCGTCGCGGGCGGCCGGGCGCTCAACTCGAAGGCGCTGAAACGGGAGGTGAGCTCCAAGCCCTGCCTGACGAACTCGGCCGAAGCCGGTCGTGGCTGCGGTCAGAGGCCGAGGTCGGCCAGCCACTGGCCCGTGGTGCGGGGGGTGATGTCCAGCAGCTTCTGGGCGGAGTCCTCCGGTGCGATCGAGCGGTCGGGCAGCGTGCTCATGGCCTGGTAGAGGCCGGCGACGTCGACGGCGGGACCCTCGCCGATCACGGGCGCGACGGAGACGCGCATCTGCTCGACGGTGATCGGCTCGAAGACCACATCCTTGCCGAAGTGGGCGCCGAAGGCCTGGGCCAGGTCCGGTCCGGTGATCGCCGGGTACTGGCCGACGGAGACCAGGCCGGTGACGTCGTGGCGGTCGAACAGGGCGACGGCGACGTCGGCGATGTCCAGGTGGGACGCCCAGGAGACGGGGAAGTCGGCGCGGATCGGGTAGGGCAGCACGCCCCGCTCGCGGACCGTGTCGAGGACGTACGGCATGAGCAGGTTCTCCAGGTACAGCGTGGGCGCGATCACCGCGTACGGCACCCCGCTGTCCGCCAGGCCGCCGGCCAGGATCGCGGCCGCGCCGCCGGTGTCGGGATCGGTCGGGGCACCGCTGGTGGAGAACACCACGCGGGCCGGGCGGGCCGCGCGGACCGCGGCGACGATGTTGCGCGCATAGGTCCGGCGGTCCTCTTCGGAGACCACCGGCAGGTGGACGAACACCCCGTCGGCGCCGCGGTACGCCTCGGTCAGCTCCGCGATGGAGTCGTAGCCGGCGGCCACGACGCGCTGCGCGCCGTCCACGACGGCGTCGGCGTTGCGGGTCAGAGCGGTCACGGACTTGCCCGCGGCGGCGAGAACGGCGACGACGGGGGCACCCTGGGCGCCGGTGGCGCCGTGAATCACGTAGGTCATGGCGCTATTAGTGCATGCGATGCACCAGTTACATCAACTGCACTAATGGGGTACGGTCAAAA
Source organism: Streptomyces lincolnensis (assembly GCF_001685355.1). GTDB lineage: Bacteria > Actinomycetota > Actinomycetes > Streptomycetales > Streptomycetaceae > Streptomyces > Streptomyces lincolnensis. Next base: position 9,534,578 of record NZ_CP016438.1, read on the forward strand.
ACTGTGACCGATCCCTGTCTCCCCGAGTGCGGCGTCGCCCGCTTCCTCACGCTGCTCAACGGCCCGTGGGCCACCCTGATCGTGCGCGAACTGCTGCACGGGCCTCACCGCTTCACCCAGCTGCGCGACGCACTGCCCGGCATCAGCCCGCACACCCTGACCAGCCGGCTGCGCCAGTTCGAGCGGCACGGCATCGTCACCCGCACCACCTACGCGGAGATCCCGCCGCGCGTCGAGTACGCGCTGACCCCTCTCGGCGAGGGGTTGCGCGACGTCCTGGAAGCCATGGGTGACTGGGCCATGGCGGTACCGGATCCCGGGGCCGACGTCACCGTCTGACGTACGCCTCCGTCATCGTCTGACGTACGCCCCGCCCCGGCTACGGCAGAGGCTCATGCCGAGGACGCGAGCCTCCCCCGCAGGGAGTCGTTGTCGTCGTGGTGAACGACCTCCTCGAAGCGCAGCCGCAGGCCGTGCTTGTCCAGCAACTGGGCCACGATCGCGTCGAGTTGGTCGCGATGCTCCTTCGTCCGCGCCTGGAGGTACGCCTCGCGGACATCCTCGGGCTCGTCGGCGAGGACCTGGTCCATGCGCTCGAGGATGTACCGCTTGAGATTGATGTGCTCCATGAACACTTCGCTCACCCCCGCGTCGACGAGTCGGCCGAAGAGGTCGTCCAGGAGCTCGGGCCGAGTGGCGAAGTGAGGCAGGAGCGGGCCGACGAAGGCGTAGGTGGGGATGCCCGCCTCGGTGAGTTCGGCCAGGGTGCGCAGGCGGCGGGAGGCGAGTGGGGCGCGTACCTCCAGCCAGCGGCTGACCTTGTCGTCGGTGGTGGTCACGGTCATGCCGACCTCGGCGCGGGGCAGGGCGGAGAGTATGTCGATGTCACGGGTGACGACAGGTGACTTGGTGAGGATGCGGACCAGGCCCGGGTACTGCACCGCCTCCAGCTCGCGCAGGATGCCGCGGGTGAGCCGGTACTTCGTCTCGTGGCCCTGGTAGGGGTCGGTGACCGAGCTGAGCAGCATGGTGCCCCGCTGCTTGTCCTGCGGCATCTTCGCCAGTTCCTTGCGGGCGAGTTCGACCGCGTTCTTCTTCACGTACAGGTAGTCGCCCCATTCCTTCACCGACCGGCCGAACTGCCGTCCGGCGAAGCTGGCGAAGCAGTAGGCGCACCCCAGTACGCAGCCGGTGTACGGGTTGATGACGTAGTCGTTCGACGGGGTCTTCGACTCCTGGATCAGGGTCTTCGCCTCGATCTCGACCGGTTCCATGACCGTTTCCTTCCTGTCGGCCCGACCGTCCGCGTCCGAGACGCCGGGTTTCTGTGCCGTCCGTGGGCCGGACGGCCGAAGGCCACCGGAACCACGCCCATGGAACAATAATCGATGGAAGTTGCTTCCATGGAATGTAAATGGTTTGCTGGACACCGGGCCGGTTCAGGGCCCCCGCCTTGTCGCAGAGAGGCGCATCTCTCCCCTGTGGGGCTTAAGGAGTGAGTGTCATGACCGTTCCCGCCTTCAACTCGGTCGCCTGGTTCGAGTTCGGCACCGACCGGCCGGAGAAGGTCAAGGAGTTCTACGGCGAGCTCTTCGACTGGAAGTACGTGCTCAACACCAACACCCCGGGGGTCACCTATCACTCGGTGATGCCGCCGGGCGCCCAGCAGCCGGCGGGCGGTGTGTGGGAATCGGAGGGCGGCTTCCCCAATTACGCGATCTTCTACGTCTTCGTCCAGGACGTCGCCGCGACCGTCGAGCGCGCCGAGAAGCTGGGCGCCGAGGTGCTCATGGCACCGGTCTCCGACGCCGCGGGCTTCACCTTCGCCCGGCTCCAGGACACGGCGGGCAACCACTTCGGCGTGTTCTCTACGCCCGCCCCCTGACCGGCTGCCGAGGCCGACGTCTTCCCCCCCCGTTCTCCGTCTGGAGGTTCCCGATGCCCGGTACCAGCGCCACCGGCGAAAAGATCCCCGTCCGCGTCTACGGCGGACCGACCGCCACGATCGAATACGGCGGGCTCCGGTTCGTCACCGACCCCACCTTCGACCCGCCCGGCGAGTACCCCATGCCCCTTCCCGGCGACCACAAGCTCGTCAAGACCGAGCCGTCACCGGTCACCGCCGCCGACCTGGGGCGCGTCGACGCCGTCCTGCTCTCCCACGACGAGCACGACGACAACCTGGACAACGCCGGCCGCGCCTTCCTGCCCGGGGCGCCGGTCGTTTTCACCACGGTCAGCGGTGCCGGTCGTCTGGGCGGCAACGCGCACGGGCTGGCCTTCTGGGAGACCGCCGAGCTCTGGAGGCCCGACGGCGGCACCATGACCGTCACGGGCGTACCCGCCCGGCACGGCCCCGTCGGCTGTGAACCGGTCACCGGCGATGTCATCGGCTTCGTGCTCACCTCCGACGACCTGCCCTCCGTCTACGTCAGCGGCGACAACGCCGCCCTGGAGCACGTCGAGGAGATCGCCGGGAAGTTCGCTCCCGTCGACACCGCGGTCCTCTTCCTCGGCGGCGCCCGCATGCCCTTCGCCTTCGAAGGCGCTCTGCTCACCCTCGACAGCGCCCAGGGCGCCCGGGCCGCGCAGATGCTCGGCGCCCGCCGGGTCGTCCCGGCCCACTTCGACAGCTGGGCCCACTTCCAGGAAGGCCGAGACGAGATCGAGGCCGCGTTCACCGGCGCCGGCCTCGCCGATCGCCTCGACTTCGCCGGATGACCACCACCCCCGTACAAGAACCCAAGGGACACACGACATGACCAGCACGAACATCGATATCGCCCGCACCTACTTCCAGGCCGTCCATAGCGGCGACATGGCTGCGCTCGGCGAACTCCTCGACGTCGACATCGTCTGGCACCAGCCCGGCGCCAACCGGTTCTCCGGCGAGCACAAGGGCCAGGGCGCCGTCTTCCAGATGCTCGGCGGCATGATGGAGGCCAGCCAGGGCACCTTCGCCATCGACAAGATCCACACCCTCATGGGCAACGGGGACCTGGTCGCCGCCACGATTCACTTCACCGGCCGCCGCGGCGACGCGTCGATGGGCATGGACGGCGTCGACGTCCTGCGCATCGAGGACGGCAGGATCACCGAGATGTGGCTCTTCTCCGCCGATCCGGCCGCCGAGGACACCTTCTGGGGCTAGAACCGCGGTGCCCGAGGCCGGCTCGGTCTCGGGCACCCACAAGTCGTCGTCCGTAACCACACGAAAGGCGTCCGACATGCGGAAGATGACCGAGCAGCAGTGGCGAGCGTTCGTCACGCACGGCACCCGTACCGGCAAGCTCTCCATCGTCCGCGCCGACGGCAGTCCCCACGTGACACCGGTCTGGTTCCTCCTCGACGGTGACGACATCGTCCTCACCACCGAGAAGAACGGCGTCAAGGGCCGCAACCTCGCCCGCGACGGACGGTTCGCCCTCTGCGTGGACGAGGACCGGCCGCCGTACGCCTTCGTCCTGTTCCAAGGACGCGCCGAGATCTCCGAGGACCCCGACGACATGCTCCACTGGGGCGGCCTCCTCGGCGCCCGCTACATGGGCGACGACCGCGTCCAGGAGTACGCCGCGCGCAACGGCGGTCCCGGCAACATCCTCGTGCGGGGTCGTATCGACAAAGTCATCGCCTTCGACGGCATCGCCGACTGACCCGTGGGCTGATGGGCGTCGCGGCTCACGACGCCGGTCGGCCGGGCTGTTTCGACGCCCGCACGCCCGGTGCCGGTGTCTGCCCGGCGGCCTTCCGCTCCACGTCCAGGGCCCGTCCGGCTGCCCGCAGTGTGCTGAGGACCGCCGTCACCTCGCGCACGGACTGCTCGGGAATCACCGACCCGATCCGCAGTTCCAGCTCGTCCTCGAAGACCTTCAGCGCTCCGTCCACCAGTTTCCGTCCCTCGGGTGTCAACTCGACGATCGAGGAACGGCGGTCGTTCGGATTGGCGCGCCGCGCACACAGGCCCGCCGCCTCCAGACGGTCGACCACCTTGCTCGTGCCGCCCACGGTGATGGAGAACTCCTCCGCGATGTCCTGGATCCGCGACCCGGGCCGGCGCAGCAACAGATGCAGCACCTCGAACGAGGTCAGCGGCAGGTCGTACTCGGCCCGCAGCCGCCCCTCGATGCCCGCCCACAGCTCGATCTCCAGCGAGACCAGTTCCCGGTACAGCCGCTTCAGGTCAGCCATTGCCCATCTTCCGAAGAATTATCTTCCATGGATGGTTAATTGTAGGTCATCGGCGGCGGAAGCCCCGGCAGACGCCGGCCACCATCTGCTGCCGGCTGGGACGGAGCCCTTGCGTTGAAGCGCGCTTCAACTCCTACGGTCGTCGTGTGACGACCGAACGGATCGACGGGACTCTGACCATTGCCGAGACATCCGAGCTGACCGGACTCACCCCTTCCACGCTCCGCTACTACGAACGCATCGGGCTGATCGACAGCGTGGAGCGCGGGCCGGACGGACGGCGCCGATATCAGGCGGCGGATCTGGCCTGGATGGCGTTCCTTCTGCGGCTGCGGACGACCGGGATGCCCATCCAGGGGATGGTGGCGTTCGCGGAGCTGCGCCGGGGCGGGGACGCCACCGTGCGGGAGCGGCTGGAGCTGTTGGAGAAACACCAGGCACAGGTCAGGGCGAGGTACGAGGCCGTCATGCGCAGCCTCGACGCGATCGACAACAAGATCGCGCACTACGAGCGACTGGTGGAGGAACACGATGGGGACAGCGGGCGAGAGGCGTGACGCACGGGGGAAGGACGAGGCGGGCCGGGGCAGACGGGCCCTCCTGCGGTACGGAGCCGTCGGCGGGGTCGGCGCGATGGCGGCCCCGTTGACGAGGCCGGGCGTGGCGGTGGCCGACAGTACGGATCGTGGGCCGTCCCAGCGGTATGTGCGGGGCGCCGCCCGTATGAAGCAGATCGCCGGCGAGGATGCCCTCGCCACGGTGGAGGCGCTGGAGGACATCGCCCCGGATCTGGGCCGCTTCGTGGTCGAGTTCGCGTACGGGGACGTGCACGCACGGCCCGGACTCGACGTGCGGCAACGGCAGTTGGTGACCATCGGCGCACTGGCCGCCGCCGGGGACACCGCCCCGCAGTTACGGTTCCACATCGGCGCGGCCCTGCATGTCGGACTGGACGCGGCGCAGGTGGTGGAGGCGCTGATCCACCTGGTTCCCTTCACGGGGTTCCCGCGGACGCTCAACGCGCTGGCCGCCGCCCGCACCGTGTTCGAGGAGCGAGGGGTACGCGTCGAGCCGGTCGAGGTGGAGCCCGGCGGCGACCGTTACGCACGGGGCGAGGACAAACTGCGGGAGGTAGATGGCGAGCACGGCATCGAGGTGATCGAGTCCCTGAACGACGTGGCGCCGGATCTCGGCCGGTACATCGTCGAGTTCGCCTTCGGGGACGTCTACTCGCGACCGGGGCTCGACCTGCGGCAACGGCAGCTTGTCACGCTCGGCGGACTGATCGCCCTCGGTGACACGGCACCCCAGCAGAAGGTGCACTTCAACGCCGCGCTCAGGGTGGGACTCTCCCCGCGGCAGGTGATCGAGACGGTTATCCAGGCCGTCCCGTACACGGGATTCCCCCGCGCGCTCAATGCCGTCGGTGTCGTGCGCGAGGTGTTCAAGGAGCGCGGGATCCGCCCTGCTTGAACAGCGGCGCGCTCCCCTGACGTCCTGCCACCAGGTAGTCGGGGACCCGCCAGCGGGCGTCCAGGGTGCGCAGTCCGTCGTCGGAAAGTACGGTGGCGTTCTGATGTTCGACCTTGGACAGGGGATGGCTCCGGAAGTGGGTCATCGGGTGGTGGAGGCGGCATGGCCGGCAAGGGTGCGGCGCGGCTGCCGCGCAAGGTGTACGAGCAGGAACTGCTCCGTCTCCAGACGGAGTTGGTGAAGTTGCAGGAATGGGTGCGGGCGGAGGGCGTCCGGCTGGTCGTGGTCTTCGAGGGCCGGGACGCGGCGGGCAAGGGCGGCACGATCAAGCGGGTCGCCGAGCACCTCAACCCCCGCGTCGCCCGGATCGCGGCCCTGCCGAAGCCGACCGAGCGCGAGCGTACCCAGTGGTACTTCCAGCGATACGTCGAGCACCTGCCGGCCGCCGGGGAGATCGTGCTGTTCGACCGGTCCTGGTACAACCGGGCCGGCGTCGAGCACGTGATGGGCTTCTGCACGCAGGAGGAGTACCGGCTCTTCCTGCGTCAGTGCCCGATCTTCGAGCGGATGCTGGTCGAGGACGGGATCATGCTGCGCAAGTACTGGTTCTCGGTGAGCGACACCGAGCAGCAGGAGCGGTTTCGCAGGCGCCTTCAGGATCCGTTGCGCCGCTGGAAGCTCTCGCCGATGGATCTGGAGTCGCTCACCCGCTGGGAGGCGTACTCCCGGGCCAAGGACGAGATGCTGGTGCACACCGACGTCTCGGAGGCCCCGTGGTACGTCGTGGAGAGCGACGACAAGCGGCGGGCACGGCTGAACATGATCGCCCACCTCCTCGGCTCCCTCCCGTACCGCGAGGTCCCGCCGCCGGTCCTGGAGCTGCCCGCGCGCCCACCGTCGACCGGCTACCAGCGCCCGCCGCGTGATCTTCAGACCTACGTCCCCGATCACGCGGCGAGTCTCTGAGCACGATTGCGGCTCCTCAGAGGTGGGGGACCACGGCGACGGGTGCGGTGGAGTGGTGCAGGACGGCGTGCGTGACGGGCCCGATGCGGGCGCGAAGCGGGCTGCGGCGGATCCGTCGGCCCACGACGACCAGGGATGCCTCGCGGGAGGCATCGGCGAGATGGTTGCCGGGGCTGCCGTAGGAGGACTCCTCGGCCACCTCGACGTCCGGGAACTTGTTGCGCCACGGGGCCAGGATCTCGGTCAGGGCGGTGGCTTCGCGCCGCGTCAGCGCCCCGTGGAGTTCGAGGTCCACGCTCAGGCCGTAGGCGTAGTACGGGGGCGGGTTCCAGCCGTGGACGACCCGCAAGGACGTGCCGCGGCGGACGGCGGCGGCGAACGCGAAGCCGATCGGCTCCTCGTCCGGGCTGTCGACGTCGAGGCCGAGGACCACGGGGCGGAACGCGGTCGCGGCGGACGGGATGCCGGCCGGGTCCATCTCGTGTTCGTCGGCGGCCTGTTCACCGGCCCGGACCATCACGACCGGCCGTTCGGCGTGCGCCACGACCGCCAGGCCCACGGAACCGACCAGGAATCCGCCGATTCCGCTCAGCCCGCGCGAGCCGAGGACCAGTAGCTCGGCCTCCGCAGCCGCGCCGGCCAGCACCTCGGCGGGCCCACCGGAGAACCGCTCGGTGATCACGTCCAGGCCGGGGTGACGCAGTCGCAGGCCATCCGCCGTCTCGCGCGGAATCCGCTCGGTCCAGTGCTGCTGTGTCTCGACGCCGAGCAACGGCGCCTGCGCCATGGGTGCCGGTACGGCCTCCCAGACCTGGACCAGCTTCAGCGGCAGGCCGAGCAGCTGCGCCTCGCGGGCCGCCCACTCGGCCGCGGCGCGGCTCTCGGGCGAGCCGTCGAGGCCGACGGTGACGGTTCGGGTCATGGTCTCCACCTCCTGAATCGCGGGTCCCGACGCCTGAACCGGGGGCCCCGATACGAGCGTCGTCCTTCGACGAGCCTTCCGGCAGGGGCCGTGTGTCCCTGCCGGGGGCCGACCGGCCCAGGCCGAGCGTGTCGCCGGCCAAGGCGGCGGCCAGGGCGATCAGGACGACGGCGTAGACGACGTGGTACTCGGCGAACGGATTCGTCGACATGCTCGGCGAGCCGTCGCAGAGGTGTTGGGCGGGCGGCCACTCGGCGACCCACAACAGCGCCGGCATCACCTGGTGGAAGGTCGACTCCACCGGTCCGGCGGCCACCCCACCGAGGGAACGGCGCCGCCCGGCACCGGGAGCAGCCGCCCTCCCCGGCCACCGGCGTACTCGGCCGACACAGCGGAGCCGAGTGGCCCAGCCGATGGACCGAGTGGCCCATGGGCCTGCGCCGGTGAGGGGCACAGCCTGGGACTTGTAGTTCCCACACCCGCCGGAGGCACGCCATGATCACGACTCCCACGCCCAGCATGCTGCGCGCCCTGCCCGCCGAGCACCGCCACCGCCTCATGCGTGTGGCTCGTGAGGTGACGATCCCGCAGGGGACGCGGCTGTTCGAAGAAGGCGGCCAGGCCGACCGGTTCTGGATCATCCGTACGGGAACCGTCGAGCTGGACATGCACGTGCCCGGTCGCCGCGCGGCCGTCATCGAGACCCTGCGGCACAACGAACTGGTCGGCTGGTCCTGGCTGTTCGCACCGCACGCCTACCACCTGGGTGCCGAGGCGACGACCCCGGTGCGGGCCTACGAGTTCGACGCGACGGCCGTCCGCCTGATGTGCCAGGACGACCCGGCCATGGGCCACGCCTTGGCCCAGTGGGTCGGTGACGTGCTCGCCCACCGCCTCCGCTCCGCCCGGATCCGCTTGCTGGACCTGTACGCGCCGTACGGCTCCGGCAGCGGCCTCTGAACACGAGGAGTGATCATGCACGGCACCCCGCACATCGTCAGCGACGTCATGACCCACACGGTCGCCGCCGTCGGCCGCAGGGCGACCTTCAAGGAGATCGTGCGGCTGATGCAGGACTGGAAGGTGGGCGCCCTGCCCGTCCTCGAAGGCGAGGGCCGGGTCGTCGGCGTCGTCTCCGAGGCCGATCTGCTGCCCAAGGAGGAGTTCCGCGACAGCGACCCCGACCGGGACACCCAGCTGCGCCGCCTCTCCGACCTGGCGAAGGCCGGCGCGGTCACCGCGGAGGAGCTGATGACCTCCCCGGCGCTCACCGTCCGCCCGGACGCCACCCTCGCCCGAGCCGCCCGCACCATGGCGCACTCCAAGGTCAAGCGGCTGCCGGTGGTGAACGAGCTGGGCATGCTGGAAGGCATAGTCAGCCGGTCCGACCTGCTCAAGGTGTTCCTCCGCGGTGACGAGGAGATCGCCGAAGAGGTCCGCCGCGAAGTGGTGTCCTACCTGTTCCCCGCCCCTGCGTCGGCGATCCGCGTCGACGTACACGACGGAGTCGTGAACCTCGCCGGCCGGGTCCGCGACAGGTCACTGGTCCCCGTGGCCGCCCGCCTGGCACGCGCCGTCGAGGGTGTGGTGGACGTGGACTTCGAGCTGGAGCGGCGGGAGGACTCCGGCGGCTCCATCCCCGTCCGCGGTACGGGCACGCGCCCGTCCGACCAGCCCGGCCGATCACCCGGTACGAGGGCCGTCGGCCCGTGAGCGTCGGTCCCGTGAGGGTGCGTCTCGGGGCCGAATGGGGCCGGTCGGCCCTGGTACAAGCTGGCCCGGCGAGCGATGATCGTCGTCAAGGACAGCTCGCAGTCCGACCGCCACCGGGGACGAGGGACCGTCATGACCGGGACACGCACCTTCACGGAGCAGAATCCGATCCGTGTCTTCCTGCTCGACGACCACGAGGTCGTACGACGCGGTATCACCGACCTGCTCGACGCCGAACCCGACATCTCGGTGGTCGGCGATGCGGACACCGTCGAGCACGCCCTGGTCCGAGGACCGGCTCTGCGGCCGCACGTCGCCGTACTCGACGTACGCCTCCCGGACGGTGACGGCATCACCGTCTGCCGTGAGCTGCGCAGCCGGATGCCGGAGCTGGCTTGCCTGATGCTGACCTCGTTCGATGAGGAAGAGGCCCTGCTGGACGCCATCATGGCCGGTGCCTCGGGCTACGTCCTGAAGCAGATCAGGGGATCGGACCTGGTCTCGGCGGTCCGCACGGTCGCCTCGGGCCAGTCCCTGCTGGACGCCGCGACCACGACCCGCCTGATGCGCTCGCTGCGCGCCGATCCCGCCGAGACGGCGACCATCGCGCCCGAACTGGAGGGCCTGTCACCCCGTGAGCGGGACATCCTCGCGCTGATCGGCGACGGCCTCACCAACCGCGAGATCGGAAAGAAACTCTACCTGTCGGAGAAGACCGTCAAGAACCACATCTCCCGCCTGCTGGCCAAACTCGGGGTCCAGCGCCGTGTCCAGGCCGCGGTCCTGGCCTCCCAACTGGAGCAGTCGGAGCCCGGCGACCGCCCCGCACGGTGAGTTCCGACCGGGCCGTGCGGAGTTCCTCGTCGATCCACAGGAGTCGGCCTGGCGTTTCCGCTTTCCGACCCCCGGTTGTGCCCAGAGGACCCTCCGCAGCATCGGCGGACACCTGGACGACAAGAGGGCACGCCCCCCGGGCCTGGTCAAGGGCAGTAGGCTCCGTCTGATCTGTGCACCGACCGGGGACGTGGCCCGTGGACCAGCAAGTCGCGACGGCTTTGATCGCCGCTGCCGCCGCCGTCGCGGGCAGCGCGGTGACAGGCACACTCACCTGGGCGGCGGCCAGGCGTCAGGCGGATGCCGCGTGGGCGGCCGGGCAGCGTCAGGCCGACGCGGCCTGGGCCGCGGGGAAGAGCCAGGCGGACGCCGCGTGGGCGGCCGGGCAGCGCCAGGCCGACGCTCAACTCGACGTCAGCCGGCAGACCCTGGCCGAACAGGCACGAGCCGTCGAGCGAGACGTACGCCGCACCGCGTACGTGGCCCTTCTCGGCAAGGCCGAAGCCGCGTACCAGGCCAGGACCGCTCACCGGTCCGCGCTGGGTACGCCCACCGCTGCGGTCCGGCGGCAGGAGTACGAGGCGGCTGTGGACGCTGTCGACGAGGCGCTGAACGTCGTGCGCCTGGAAGGTCCTGATCCCGTTGTCACGGCCGCGGAGGACCTTGCCGCCGCGCTGATCCAGACCGCGCCGCCGCTGGACTACACCACTGCCCGCAGCGCGTTCCTCACCTCCGCGCGGGCCGCCGTCACCGCCCCTTGACGGCATGGCGCGGCCGCTCGACCTGCGGGGGCGCGGTCAGGTGGGCGGCGGTGCGTCCCAGGCGGCGGCGGTGGAACCGTCCGGCTCCCATCCGTACCGTCGTAGCTGCTCCGACTCCCCTTCCTTGCCCTGCCGGTGAAGGACGTCGGCGGCCAGGCTCACGCAGGGACTCCACCCGCGTGTGGCGAGTTGCCACAGCCAGTCAAGGGCTTCTTCGCTGCGCTGCCGTGTTTCGTACAGGTCGACGGTGGTCCACAGAAGGTCCACGTCACCGGCTTCCACGGCGCGCCGGAACCATCGCAGGGCTTCCTCGGTCCGGCCCGCTTCCTGTAGGGCCTCGCCCCCAGCTCTGTACGCCGTGTAGCGGGAGTCGGTGTCGCGCGCGCTCCGCTCCCACCACCGCAGAGCCAGGTCCAGTTCGCCCGCTGCGGCGTACAGTTCGGCGATTTCCCCGCAGGCCTGGTCATGTCCGCGTTCCGCCAGGGCGAGGGTCCAGTCCAGGGCCTCGCTCTCGCGCCCCGCGTCGCACAGTCTGCGGACGGCGTACCACATTGCGCTGCGATGACCGCGATCGGTCAGATCGAACAGCCAGGCCAGGGTCTCGTCGAGCGGTGCGTTCCATCGCCGTAGGGGCTTTCCCAGGAAGTGGGTCGTGGCCGCATAGGTGAGCCGCCATCGCGTCAGGTCTTCCTCGGTTCTGCCGTTCGCGGCCAGCAGTTCGGCATCCCACGGCTGGACGGATTCGACCGTGCGGCGCTCGCCGGACTCCACGGCACGCCGGTACCACGTGAGGGCCTCGGAGAACTCCTCGTTCCTGGCGAGCGATCGCGCGTACTGAAGACCGACCCAGGAGCCGGGTTGGTCCACCGCGGCCGCCCGACGCCACCAGGGGAGGCTTTCCGCATGCCGCCCGGCCTCATCGAGCATCTGGGCGGCGACGATCAGCGCATGGCCGTCCCTGTCGGCGACACGCTCCAAGATCTCGAAGGCCACGTCGTCCCGCCCCGCACCCGCCAACAGGCGAGCGGCCCGTTCCCAGGTGGACCACGAGGTGCTCCGGCCGGCCCGGCGCAGTCGATCGACCGCGTTCTGCTTCTGGCCGTCTTCCAGGAGCAGTTCACCCAGTTTCAGATGGGCGTCGAAGTCGTCCTCGTCACAGGCCGCCAGAAGGGATGTCGCCTCGCCGTCGCGCCCCAACTCGATGAGCAGGTCCGCGGCTTTACGGCGGTGGAACGGGTTGCCCGAAGCCCGCTGCCAGTACCAGGTCAGCGCCGCATCGGCACCGCCGGTCCTTCGAAGGTGGTCGATAAGTACCTGTTCGGCTTGGACATGGCCCTCTTCTGCGGCTCTGCGCCACCACAGCAGGGCCTTGGCATCGTCCACCGGCCCCAGGCGTTGGATGAGGGTGGTCAGGACGCTGCCTTGCGAGGCGTCCTTGGGCACCTCGTCCCACCACCACTGCAGGAATTGCTCGGCTTCCTGTGGTGTGCCGTCGGGCGCCGTCGCCACCACGTCGTACAGAGCAGAGCCTCCGCCCTCTTCTGTCGCACGACGGACCCACCAGGCGTGGGCCTCGTCCCGCCGTCCGCAGGAGTCCAGGAGCCGTGCCATCCTCTCGGCCCCAGCCTCCGCCCGCGTGTAGAACCGCGCCGCCACCCGCAGCAGGCCCCGGTCCTCCGCGGCCTGCCCCAGGGCGACGAACCCGGCCCTGTCCCCATGCGTCAGCAATGCCTCCCACAGCGCGGCGGGTACGGCGTCGTCCTGCCGTGTGTGCCGGCCGTGCTGGTCGAGATAGTCGGCGAGACGGTAGTGCGGCAGATCGCCCGGGACGGCGCCACCTGGCGTACGACGGTCACGTGGACGCCTTCGCACCAGCGCTCCGCGTACTCCGGCGACCGGCGCGGCGGCGTATGCCATGGCCGTCTCCAGCCAGTCGTCGGCGAGGGAGTCCCACTCCTCGTCCGTCAGGTAGCCCTCGGCACCCTCGGTGAGCAACCCGTAGGACAGCGAGGGTCCATGGCCCAACCGCTGGGCATCCATGGCGGCGGTCATGAGGCTCCGCGCCCCGACAGGTGCCGACTCGTAACGGGACAGCAGCGCGGGTGCCCCCGCGAGGTACTGGACGACCTGTCCCTCGTTCGCCTTCTCGACGGCCAGCATCAGACGTGGATCGGTCCGGCCGGCACGGCGTGCCGCTGCTACGTCGACGGGTGCGAACCTGCGTGCCACCTGGACATCTCGGCCGCTGAGCAAGGCCCGTGCCTCGCTGAACGGGTCGTCGTGACTTCCGTCCCGGGGCAGTGCCGTCAGCTCGTGCCAGTAACCCGGCCACATCGTCGCCATCACCAGTACCGGTGCCCGGTGCGGATCGCTCAGCAACTCCCTGAGCCCAGCGGCCAGTTCTGCCCCGACCCCGCCTGCGGGGGTCAGCAGAAAGAGCTGAGCCTCGTTGAGCCAGACCACGGTTCTCGGGGTGAGCGACGCCAGCCCGTCGCGCAGCGCCTGCGCTCGGCCCGGTGCCACCGGCTGCCACAATGTCCAGCCGTCCGGCAGCTTTCGCACCGCCTCCCAGCACGCCCGTGTCTTGCCCGTGGAGGACTCGCCCACCACACACACCAACCGGCTGTGCCCCGTGACCGCGCCGGCCACTGCCTCGTCGAGCACCTCGTCGTGCTCCCGCCGCACGTAGGCAGGCAAGGACGGCAAAGACCCCGCACCGGCCGTCGCCACCTCGACCGAGCGATGGATCTCCAGCACGAACGGATCACTGATCTCACTGATCGACCACTCGGGCATGGGAAGCGGGCCACCTCGCATTCGAACGGACCGGGCGGGGATCCCTGTCCGCCCCGTCCGGCCCCAAGTCTTCCTCACGACAGCCCGTCCACGAGAGCGAACCCCCAGGCCGCCGAGCGGTGACAGGAGCACCCGACCGGCGTCAGCCGGCGTCCCCCTGTGCGCAGGCGGTGTGTACCGTCTCGGCGGCGGAACGGTCGGGCTGGTCGGCCGAGGCAATGGCCACCCTGACTCCGAGGGCCATGGTCGCCAGATACCCGCCGCCGATGACGCTCAGGGGACTCGGCGCCGCGGACTGGTGGTGGTCGCGTTGGCTGGGCCTGCTCATGTCCGACTCCTCGTGTTCTGCGACCGCCACTCCGGGCTGGTGGCGAGGGGCCAGGCTTGCCGGTTCGACGGCCTGCGTGAAGCTGGTTGGTCGTCCCGTCAACCTCTCGTAAGAATTGGGCCGCACCTTCGCGCTCCGCGGGCGGCGTCAACCAGCGCTTTCGAACTCATGGGCCGGTGCGGCGAGTTCTTACGAGAACCTGACGTGGCGACCCGATTCCCCCGTCGCGGCAGTCCCACGGGCAACTCTGGTCCCAGAACGAAGGGTTCGGCGGCTCGGACGACGACCGGCCGGCCCTTCGTCGGCAACGGGCCCCTGAGCGGGGCCGACAGGCAGGACGTCACTTCCTTCTGGTGCGGCTCACCTCGTGAAGTGGTGTGCCACCCGGAAGAGTTCGGAGGAAATCCATGGGGCGCAACACGCGCAAACGGTCGAAGACCACGGGCGGCAAGGTCATGGCCGCCGCCGCGGCTCTCACCCTCGGAGCAGGCGGGCTGGTGGTCGTGAATGTGTACGCCTCCGCCCACGAGAGCTCGGGCGGAAACGCCGTCAAACGATCGTCCCAAGGCTCGTCTCAAGGCGGGACCGGGCAAGCCGCGGCCTCGGAGGCCTCTACCATCGACTGCCCCGACGTCGGCAACGGGTTGCGGCAGGTGCCGGACCAGGCCAGGGCGGAGGTCGACAAGCAGCTTGCTCTGCTGGACACCCAGATCTCCGAGGCCTATCAGAGGCTACGGAGCTCGACCCGGGCCCTACAGCAGGACGGCAACTTCGCCAACAACGCGATCATGGGTCCGCTGAAGGACAAGCGGGTCGCGACGATCGACCGGATCGCCACAGCGATGGGCAGGGCAGGGGACAGGCCGCAGGGCCTTGAGTCGCTGGCCGCCTGTACGCTGCGCGCCTCCGGCAACCAGAGCGACACCGGTGGCAACCAGAGCGACACCGGCGACGATCAGAACGGCGGCCAGGCGGGCAACGGGCCTGTCGCCGCCGACTTCGTCGACATCACCACGGTCCAACCCAATGTGACCGCACCCCGCATGTCGCAGGAGGCATCCCGGGGGACCTTCGCCACCCAGTGCGGGGTGAACGAGAACAAGCTGTACAACAGCGACAACGTCATCGTCGCGCCCGGTGTGGACAACGGCGCCCATCACACGCACGACTACATCGGCAACCAGGCGAACGACGCGTTCGCCTCCAACGACGACTTCGCGGCCGGCGAGACGTCGTGCCAGAACCAGGGCGACAAGTCCTCCTACTACTGGCCGGTCCTGCGGTTGCAGGACGGCACCGAGGAATTCGACGCCCAGCAACAGGGCGGCGGCGCCGAGGGCAACACCGGCAGGATCCTCACCGCGTCCGAGGTGACCCTGGAGTACGTGGGCAACCCCGGCGGCAAGGTCGTGGCCATGCCCAAGTTCCTGCGGATCATCACCGGTGATGCCAAGGCGTTCACCAACGGCACCGCGAACGCCAACGCGGCGTGGAGCTGCACCGGCTTCGAGGACCGCCAGCTCACGGACAAGTACCCGGTCTGTCCCGAGGGCAGCAGCCTGGTCAGGACGTCCAAGTTCCAGAGCTGCTGGGACGGCCAGAACATCGACAGCGCCAACCACCGCTCCCACGTCGCGTTCGCCGATCCGGCCACGGGCGCCTGTCCGGGTGGCTTCAAGGCCATTCCGCAGCTCGTCCAGCGTCTGGTCTACGACGTGGACGCGCCCAGCCTGAACGACAACGGCCGGTCCAGCCCGTTCTACGCGGTCGACGGCTTCCCGGAGCAGATGCACAAGCCGATCACGGACCACGGCGACTTCGTCAACGTCTTTGACGAGCAGCTGATGAACGAGATGGTCCAGTGCATCAACACCGGCCGCCAGTGCCAGTGATGTCACCGCGTCGATCGCCCATGGCGGAGACCGGCTTCAGGGCGAACGGGAGGATCGCCTCGGCCATCGCGGCGGGATCCGTGAGGTATGCGTCATGCGCCTGGCCGGGGATCTCCACGAGGCTGCCGTTCGGCAGGGACCGCTTCAGACGCCGGGACGTGTCGGTGAGCCACGGCGGACTGAGCTCTCCGACGACCAGGAGAGTGGGGGTCTCCAGGCGAGCGAACCGTTCGAGGTCGTCGCCGAAGGCGTCCATGGCGCGGACCTCGCGGGCCCAGGTGGGAGTCATCGACGCGCGTACGGACCACACCGGCTCTCGGCGGAACGCCTCGATCGCCTCCTCCGGCAGCTTCAGGAAGTTCCGGAGGCCGAGGGCCAGGGCATGGTCGAGGTCGCCCTTCTCCACCGCCTCTTCGAACGGTGCGAGGGCTGCCCCGCCGACGGGGCCGTGCACCGGCACGGGGGGCTCGTAGAGGATGAACCCGGCGGGAGGCTGCCTGAGTGCGAGCCCCAGGGTGACGAGTCCGCCGTAGGAGTGGCCGAGCAGAATCGCGTCGGAGCCCGCGAGTTCGAGGACGGCGGCGATGTCCTCCTGCTCGCGCTCGATGCTGAAGTCGGGGCTGTCTGCACTGGCTCCGTGGCCGCGGCGGTCGACGGCGTAGGTGCTCATGTGGGGCGCGAGGGCGTCGGCCAGGAGTTGCCAGTCCTGGGCGGCGCACAGGGCTCCGGGGGACACGACCAGGGGACGGCCCTGGCCGGTGACAGTGACGGCGATGGCGGTGCCGTCGGCGGAGGTGACGTGAGTCTGCCGGGGGCTGATGTCGGTCATGTTCTCTTTCCTTTTCTCTTTCCTTGCGGGGATGGCGGCTGGGTTCACGCCCGACAGTACATCGATTCGATGTGCACATCGAATCGATGTGAGAAGATGGCGTCATGCTGGAACTCGCGATCCTCGGCTTCCTCGCCGACGGCCCCCTGCACGGCCATGAGCTGCGCCGCCGCGTCACCCAGCTGTCCGGGTACACGCGTCCGGTCAGCGACGGCAGCCTCTACCCGGCCATCAACCGCCTGACGAAGGCGGGTCTCCTGGAGCGGCACACCGAGCCGGGCGCGGGCGCGGCGCGGTACGTCCTGAGCCTCACCGAGGCCGGGCGTACCGAGATGCTGAAGCGACTGCGCGAGCCCGCCGACCACGAGATCACCGACTTCACTCGGTTCTTCACGATCCTGGCGTTCCTCTCCCAACTGCCGGACGTCACCGAACAGCACGCGGTGCTCCGCCGGCGGCTCGACTTCCTGGAGGCGCCGGCGAGCTTCTTCTACGACGGGGACCGCCCCCTGCGCGCGGAAAACGTCGCCGACCCCTACCGTCGCGGCATGCTGCTCACCGCCCGCGCCATCAGCCGCGCCGAACGCACCTGGCTGCGCGAGGTCCTGGGCGAAGCCGACCCCGGCGCCGCGCGCCCCGGTGATGGTCCCGTTACGCTCGATGAGCACGCGAGCTGAGAGGCTACGGAGGTCTGCACATGCTTGCTTCCTGGTACGACCGACAGGGCCCGGCAGCCGATGTGTTCCAGGTGGGCGAGCTGCCCGAGCCGCAACCCGGCCCGGGTGAGGTACGCGTGCGCATCACCGTGTCAGGCGTCAATCCCGGCGACACCAAGAAGCGGCGCGGCTGGCTCGGCTCCTCCATGGCCTTTCCGCGCGTGATCCCGCACAGCGACGGTGCCGGCGTGATCGACGCCGTCGGTGAGGGCGTCGACGGCACTCGGGTGGGCCGGCGGGTGTGGGTGTACGGCGCCCAGTCCTACCGCGCCTTCGGCACCGCGGCGCAGTACTCGGTCGTACCGGAGCACTTGGCCGTGTCCCTCCCCGATCACCTCGGCGACGAACTCGGCGCCGCCCTGGGCATCCCGGGCATCACCGCCCACCGCGCCGTGTTCGGCGACGGGTCGGTCGACGGCAGGACCGTACTGGTGCAGGGGGTCCTCGGCGGCGTCGGCTCCATGGCGGCCCAGCTGGCCCGCTGGGGCGGAGCGACCGTCATCGGCACCGTGACACGCGGCAAGGACCTCGACCGCGTCGATTCCTCCGTGGTGTCCCACGCCGTGGCACTGGACGAGGACGACCCGGCCAAGGCGATCCGCGCCCACGCGCCGCAGGGCGTGCACCGGATCGTCGAAGTGGCCCTCTCCGACAACGCCGACCTGGACGCCGAGGTGGTGGCGAACGACGCGGTCATCGCCGCCTACGCCACCCGGGCCGACCGGCCGCAGGTGCCGTTCTGGCCCCTGCTGTTCGCCAACGTGACCCTGCGCCTGATCGGTAGCGACGACTTCCCCGTCGAGGCGAAACGGCAGGCAGCCCGCGACCTCACCGCCGCGGCCGCGGTCGGTGCCCTCACCGTCGACATCGGCGCCCGCTACCCACTGGACGAGATCGCCCAGGCCCACGACCGCGTCGACGTCGGTGGCCGCGGCCGCGTTCTGGTCACCATCCCCCAGTGACCACGTCAAGGCCACCGCGGGCGCCCAGGTCCGCGCAGGCCTTGAGGAAAAGCTGTGGGTCGGGCTTCTCGCGGCCCGCTTCGCAGGAGATCACGCACGCGTCGATCAGGTCCTCAAGCCCGGCACGGGCCAGGTGGATCCGCAGGTCCCAGGCGAAGTCGCTCCCGATCCCGATGCGCACTCCCCGGGCGCGCAGTGCGCGGCGCGTGGGTTCGGTGTCGCGGTAGGGCAGCCAGGCGTCGGGTGCGGTGAGTTCCCGGTACGCCGTCTCCTCGATGCCGCCGGGTGACGGTGCGCGGGACCCCTCCCGGGGGCCTTCGCGTAGAACGGGGCTGTGCCCACCCTCCTGGTTCTCGCCGCGCTGTCCGGCTGCGGCTCCGACACCGCGAAGCTGCGGCACTTTTCGGCGGAACACTGGTTGTCGTACGCGTCTTCGAGGAGGGGTGGACATGGGGCAGGTGCGCGAGGGAGTACGGCTGGGGGCCTGGGCCGTCGGCGGGATCGTCGGCCTGGCGGTGTTGTACGTGATCGGGGTGTTCGCCTTCGGTGGCGCGGGGTGGATCACCGCCCCGTTCCGCGGTGAGGCGGACAGGCGGGAGAACACCGTGGGCTCGGGCGAGTTCCGGCAGACCGCGTACGAGGAGTTCTTCGATCTGTGCGAGGCCGTGCAGAACGCCGAAGGGACGATCCGGGCGCTCCAGGAGGAGCGGAAGACCGCTTCGGAGACCCGCGCGACGCAGATCGACCAGTCGGTCACCGCGCTGAGGGCCACGCGGATCGAGTCGGTCAACGCCTACAACTCGAAGGCCGCCCAGGAGCACCGCGCGCCCTTCCACGACAAGGATCTGCCGTACCGGCTGGATGCCGACGTCGAGCGCACGACGTGCACCAACTGATCCCCATCTCATCCCGGGAAGAGGGCAGCACCGCATGAAGAAGTCCGTACGCATGGTCCTGGCCGCCGTTGTCGCGCTCGTCCTGGGCCTTGCCCTGACGTCCTGCACCGACTCCAGCCAGGACAAGGAGAACAAGGCCAAGCAGGACAACTACGATCACCTGGTGGCCCAGCAGCCGGCGGGCCGCATGGAGTACTCGCCGACCCGCGAAGCGATCAACCAGTGGATCAAGACGTGGGGAAAGCGCGGCAAGCTCTCGTACGTCTACATCCAGAACGCCAATGGTGCGTACGGGTACTTCATCATGAAGGGCCTGCCGGTGCCGCGCTGCAAGATGCTCACGCCGACGGAGAGGGCGGAGTCCTCCAACAACGGCGTCGCGGTCCTCGCGCAGCCCGGCATGGACGGCACCTACACGTCGGGTTCCACCTGCAACGCCTACTACGGATTCGACGCCACGACGGGCGCGTACATGGAGTTCACGGTCGGCACGAACCAGTCGTTCTTCCTGTTCGACAAGCCCATGACGATGCCGGAGTACGCCAGCGCCAAGCAGCTGGGGCCGACCTCGGTGAAGGACGTCGAGTAACGACCGGGTCCTCCGTCATTCGGTACTCCCGGGCGTGACGATGCGTACCCTCGCCGTGCGACGGCCGGGGTTGCGCAGGGCGCGGACGCCCGTGTCGCGGAGCCAGAACCCGGCGTCGCGTCCGAGGACCGGACCGGGTGCGCCGTCGCGCAGCTCCAGCTGCACCCGCCCGCGGGTGACGACGGCGAACGCGTCGTGCCACTCCGCCGCGAGCACCGCGACACGTACGCCACCGCGCAGCGTGAGCGTCCTCATGGGGGCTACTCCGCGTCCGCCGGCAGGCGCTCGGGCAGCCCGAGCCGGGGGAACTGATCGTCATGGAACGTGGTGATCTCCGCGATCGCCCCGCCGGTGATGCGCAGGACGTCGAGGGTCAGTGGCAGGTAGGCGCCCTGCTGCTCCTGCCAGAGGTAGAAGGCGAGGGCGGGCTGCCGGTTCACCGATGTGTGGACGCAACGCATGCGCCCCAGGTCCGCGAACCCGTCCTCGACCCAGTTGTTCACCACCATGTCGCGACCGATGGTCAGGCCCGGGGTGGGCGGCATCGAGAAGCGGACGTCGTCCCGCAGCATGGCGGCGAGACCGTCGATGTCCTTGGCGACGCTCGCGTCGGTGAAGCGGCGCACCAACTCGCGTGTCGCGGCGTCCTGTTCGCCGCCGGTCCAGTCCTGCCGCTCGGCGGGCAGGTGCTCCCGCATGCCGGCGCGAGCCCGCTGGAGCGCGCTGTTCACGGAGTTGACGGAGTCTCCGAGGAGCTCCGCGACGTCCTTCGCCCGCCAGCCGAGCACGTCCCGCAGGATCAGCACGGCCCGCGGACGTGGCGCGAGGTGCTGGACGGCGACCAGGTACGCCAGCTCGATCGTCTCCCGCGCGACGGCGACGGTCTCCGGCTCGTCCGCGTCGCCCGCGGCCAGTTCGTCGAGCAGTCGGTCCGGGTAGGGCTGAAGCCACAGCACCTCGCCGCCGGTCGCGGGCTCCGGGCGGCACTTGGCGAGCAGGTCCAGGCAGGCGTTGGTGGCGATCCGGTACAGCCAGGCCCGGAACGTCGACCGCCCCTCGAAGGTCTCCCGCCGCCGCCAGGCACGCAGGAACGTCTCCTGCACGGTGTCCTCGGCGTCCTCGAACGACCCGAGCATCCGGTAGCAGTGCACGTGCAGCTCCCGCCGGTGCCGCTCCGCCAGCCCCGAGAACACCGGCTCGTCGACCTCGCCCAGCCCGCTCACGCCCAGCTCCTCCGGCCGCGTTTCCGCAGTCATCATGTTGTCCTTCCGCCTTGTCGTGTCCCGTCGTAGGTGTGACGGGCACGGGCGCGAAAACTCATCACCGGCCGACGGACAGCACCGAATCCGGGAGCAACGTGCCCTGGACGAGGGCGTGGGCCCGCGCCTACGACGGTTCGGCGCCGCCTTCGGGGTGGTCGTGGTGCTCGCGCCCCATCTCCGTCACCCCCTGCCCGGTCGCGCGCGGTCAGCAGACACGATCCACCAATTCCGCCGGTGCGTCAGACGGAACCACGCCGACGCGACGCCGCGCGACATCCGGTATGACGCGCCTCCGAACCGTCGGTCTCCGTGCCAGGAGTCTCCGTGCCGCGGGTCTCCGTGCCGTCAGTCGAGGACGACGACGTGTTTGCCCGGTGCGCCGCCGGACTCCAGGTCGATGTGGGCCCGGGGGACCTGGTCGAGGCCGTGGTGGACCTTGGCGACGGCGGGCTTGAGGCGGCCCGCGGCGATGGACCGCAGCTGGCGGTCGAGGACGGCGGCCGGCAGGTCGGTGGCCCCTCCGCCGTACACGGTGAGCCGGACTCCGATGGGGATGACGGCGAAGGGGCTGAAGTCGGGGATGGTCCATTCGCCCGACAGTGAGCCGGTGAAGCAGACCGTGCCGCCCGGGCGAACCGCGCGCAGGGTGTCGGGCAGGGCGGGCCCGCCGACCAGTTCCAGGGCGGCGTCGACCCCGCCCGGGCACAGTTCGCGTACGCGGTCGGCGAGTTCGCCGTCGTCGACGAGGGCGTGGTCCGCGCCGTACTCGCGCAGCACCTCGGTGCGGTCGGCGCGGCGCGTGGTGGACAGCACGGTGGCTCCCATGTCCTTGGCGAGGGCCGCGGCGGACAGGCCGACGGTCGAGGTGCCGCCGCGGATGAGCAGGGTCTGGCCCGGCCGGAGGCCGAGCCCGGTGGTGAGGGAGCCGTAGGCGGTCTGGAACATCTCCGGCAGGGCGCCGACGGTCTCCCAGGGCAGGTCCGTGTCGAAGGGGATCACCTGGCCGACGGGGACCAGGGTGTATTCGGCGTAGCTGCCGTCGTAGCTCCGGCCCATGCCGCCCATCATGGTCGCCACTTTCTGGCCGGGCGTCAGGCCGCTGCCGTCCGGGGCGGCGTCGACGATGCCGACGCCCTCGATGCCGAGGATGCGCGGGAAGGAGAAGTCCGGATCGGATTCCCCTTGCCTGCTGGTCACTTCCGATTCGTTGACGCCGAAGGCCTTGATGCGGAGGCGGACCCAGCCGGGGCGTACGTCGGGGACGGGTACGTCGGTGACGGTCAGCTGGTCGGGGGCGACGGGGCGGGTCAGGACGATGGCTCGCATGGTCTTGGGCATGGCGGTGAGTTCTTCCGGTGCGGGGGAGGGGAGTCAGGGGCGTGCGGATGCCGGAGTGAGGTAACGCCCGGTGATGCTGTCGGGGTGGGCGGCGAGTTGTTCGGGGGTTCCGGTGGCGACGATGCGGCCGCCGGCCTCGCCGCCGCCCGGGCCGAGGTCGACGATGTGGTCGGCGCCCGCGATCACATCGAGGTCGTGCTCGATGACGATGACGGTGGCGCCGCTGTCCACCAGGCGTTGCAGGACGTCGAGGAGGGTCTGGACGTCGAGGGGGTGCAGGCCGATGGTCGGCTCGTCGAAGACGAACAGCGCGTCGCGCTGGTCGCGGTCGACCTCGGCGGCGAGCTTGAGGCGCTGGGCCTCGCCGCCGGACAGGGCCGGGGTGGCCTCGCCGAGGGTGAGGTAGCCCAGGCCGAGGCCGACGAGGGTGCGCAGCCGGGTGTGGACCTTCTTCAGATCCCCGGTGTGCTCCAGTGCCTGGGCGACGGTGAGGGCGAGCAGCTCGGGCAGGGTGAGTCCGTCGTCCCCGCCGCGGCGCACCTGGTCGGCCTCGGGGGCGAAGCGGTGACCGCCGCACTGGGGGCAGACGATGTCGACGTCGGGCAGGAACTGCACGTCGAGGTTGATCTGGCCGGTGCCGTCGCAGGTGGGGCAGCGCAGACGGCCGGTGTTGTAGGAGAAGTCGCCGGCCGTGCAGCCCAGGCGTCGGGCGTCGGGAGTGGCGGCGTAGGCGCGGCGCAGCTCGTCCAGGACGCCGCTGTAGGTGGCGACGGTGGAGCGGACGTTGACGCCGATGGGGGAGGCGTCGACGAGGTGCACGCGGCTGATACCCGCCGGGGTGAGGGAGCGCACGTGGGCGGGCAGGTCCTCGCCTGCCGCTTTCGCGCGCAGGGCGGGCACCAGGCTCTCCAGGACCAGGGTCGTCTTGCCCGAGCCGGACACACCGGTGACGGCGGTCAGCCGCCCGCGGGGCACCTCCAGCTTCAGCGGGTGCACGGTGTGCAGGGCGCGGGTGCTCAGCCGGATGCGGCCGAGGCCGAACATCTCGTCGTCGGTGGTGCGTTCGCGGGAGCGGACGTGTTCACGGCCGGTGAGGAAACCGCCGATACGGGAGACGGCGTCGTCGCCGAGGTCGGCGACGGTGCCGGTGGCCAGCACGGTGCCGCCGTCGCGGCCGGAGCCGGGGCCGATCTCGATGAGCCAGTCGGCCTCGCGCAGCACCTGCACGTCGTGGTCCACCACGACCACCGAGTTGCCGTCGCTCAGCAGGCTGCGTACGACGCCGAGCAGGCCGTCCACATTGGACGGGTGCAAGCCGATCGACGGCTCGTCCAGCACGTACAGCACGCCGGTGGTGCGGTTGCGCACGGCGCGGGAGAGCTGGACGCGCTGGCGTTCCCCGGTGGAGAGGGAGGAGCCGGCCCGGTCCAGAGTCAGGTAGCCCAGGCCGAGTTCGACCAGGCGGCGGGCGGTCTCCAGCATCTGGGAGACGATGCTGTCGGCCATCGGCCGCATGTGCTTCGGCACGGTCGTGGTGAGGGTGGGCGCCCAGGCGAGAAGGTCGTCGAGGGTCTTGGCGGTGGCCTCGGCCAGGTCGATGCCGTCGACCAGGGTCGAGCGGGCCTGCGCGCTGAGCCGGGTGCCGTCGCAGTCGGGGCATTTCTGCACGCTCAGGAAGCGTTCGACGCGGTCCAGGCCCTTCTTCGTCCTCGCCCTCCGCAGCGCCTCGCGTACCGCCTCCCGGGCGTTGCGGTAGCTGGCGTTGAGCTCGAACATCTTGCCGTTCTTCGCCGGGTACACGATCATCCGTTTGGTCTCGGGACCCTCGAAGACGAGGTGCCGCTCCTTCTTCGTCAGCTTCGAGAACGGCACATCGGTGCGCACCCCCAGTTCGCCCGCGACCTGCGGCACGACGGTCAGGCCGAACATCTTCCAGGGCGCCACCGCCCCCTCGGCGATGGTCAGCGACGGATCGGGGACGAGCCGGTCGTCGTCCACCTCCCGGACGGTGCCCGTGCCCTCGCAGCGCGGGCAGGCGCCCTCACTGTTGAAGGCGTACGACTCCGCGCTCGGCGGCCCGAACACCACACCGCACTCCGGGCAGGTCAGCGGCAGGTCCAGGGCGACGTCCATGGTCGGCTCCAGCCGGTGCCCCTTGGGGCACTGGTGCCGTCCGAGCCGCGAGTAGATCAGCCGCAGGCTGTTGAGCAGCTCGGTCGAGGTGCCGAACGTGCTGCGCACCCCGGGAACACCCGGCCGCTGGCGCAGCGCGAGAGCCGCCGGGACGTGCTCGACGCTGTCCACCGCCGCGTGCGCGGCCTGGGCCAGACGGCGGCGGGTGTAGGTGGACAGCGCCTCCAGGTACCGGCGGGAGCCTTCCGCGTAGAGCACCCCGAGGGCCAGCGACGACTTCCCGGAACCCGACACCCCGGCGATCGCCACCAGTCGGCCCAGCGGCACGGTGACGTCGACGTTCTTGAGGTTGTGCACGCGCGCGCCGCGTACCTCGATCGCTTTCGGCGTGGTGGGTTCTCCGGCGGTGTCTGTGGCGTTCACTGCCAAGGTCCCTTCTCCAGGTGATCGTGCGGCGTCCCTCGGCCCTGTCGGGTCAGGACGCCGTCGCCTCTGTCGCGGTCTGGGCGAACGCCCAGTGGGAGTGCACGATGCGCCACTCGCCGTCGATCAGGCGGTAGGCCTCGGTGGCGTTCCACGCGCGGAGCTGCCGCTCGTCGCCGTTGTCGTCGAGCACGTACGTGTCGAGGTTGTAGGCCAGGAGCGCGAAGTCACCGCTGTCGCCGACGATCACGTCGGGGTTGAGGTAGTCGCTCCGCACGATGTGCGGGTTCGAGTAGAGCGACTCGATGTGCGCGACGACCGCGTCACGGCCCACGAGCAGTTCCTTCAGAACCGGATCGAAGTAGCTGATCTCCTCGGCGTAGTTGTCGAGGTAGCCGCGGTTGTCGCCGGCGCTCCACCGCTCGTTGAAGGACTTCTCCAGCTCCAGAACGGTCTTGCCGATCTTGTCCTTGTCGACGCTCATCCCGTGTCCCTTCCCACGTGTGTACTCCTGGCGCC
This sequence comes from Streptomyces lincolnensis, assembly GCF_001685355.1. GTDB lineage: Bacteria > Actinomycetota > Actinomycetes > Streptomycetales > Streptomycetaceae > Streptomyces > Streptomyces lincolnensis. The sequence goes on from NZ_CP016438.1 coordinate 9,560,118, forward strand.
GCGCGGCACCGGTGGTCCCGCCTGTGCGGGTCCCACCAGCCACTATTCCCGGGGGTCGGTCATATCGGGCTGGAGATGACGGACATGAGATGGTCACCAGCGGACAGGTGGACAGGTGGACAGGCGGGCAGATGGGGAGACGGGCAGGCGGGCGGCTGGGCGAAGGGGATCCGGTCTTCCCCGTGTCAGGCGGGTTCGGCCGTCGTGCCCCGCAGGACGAGGCGTGGGGTGAGGACGACTTCGCGGGGTTCGGTGCGGTCCTGGTCGAGGCGCTCGACCGCAGCGGTCACCGCGTGCCGGGCCTGTTCCCGGGCGCTCTGGCTGACGGTCGTCAGGTTGAAGCAGCTCAGCCGGGAGAGCGTGTCGTCGTCGTAGCCGACGACGGAGACCCGGTCCGGGACGGCGACGCCGGCGCGGTTCAGGGCGGTCAGCACACCGATGGCGGACTGGTCGTTGAACGCGACGACCGCGGTCGGCGGTTGGGGGTCGTGGAGGAGGTGGCGGGCGGCGTGCTCACCGGCCGCCTCGGTCTGGTCTCCGGTGAGGATCCGAATGTGCTCGCCCAGTCCGTGGCGGCGCATGGCGGTGCGGTAGCCGCGGCGCCGGTCGGTGGCGATGACCCCCTTGCCGCCGTCGACGTGGACGATCTCGCGGTGGCCGAGGCCGACGAGGTGGTCGACGATCTGGCCCACGCCGTCGTCGTCCGCGGTGCGTACGACGTCCAGGGCGGCGTCGGCGATGCGGCGCCCGACGGCGATGACGGGGGTCTTGTTGTCGAGGGTGGTGAGCATGTCGGCGGATGAGGTCGGGCCGAGCAGGATCAGTGCCTCGCTGCGGAAGGCCAGCAGTGTCTCCACCGCGGTCTGTTCGTCGCGGGTGCGGGTGAGTGTGCTCAGGACGAGGTCGTAGCCGACCTCCTCGGCCGCGGTGTGCAGATGCTCGACCAGTTCGGCATGGAACGGGCTGCGGATGTCGACCATGACACCGAGCAGCCGGCTGCGCCTGCTGGCCAGCGTGCTGGCGGTGCGGTCCACCTGGTAACCGAGCTCGGCGGCCGCCTTGAGGACACGCTGCCGGGTCCGCTCGCTGGGGCCGGGGACGCCGCGCAGTACCAGGGACACCGACGCCGTGGACACACCCACCCGCGCGGCCACGTCCTCCAGCCGCGGACGCTTGTGCCCGCCGTTGCGGTGACGCATGGAACCACTGTCGCCCACTTGTACCTCCGCTCGTACCTCCGCGCGGCGCGTCTCCTCGTGCACCACCCTTGACACGATCGCGAAGCAAGGCCGATAGTACCAGAACTTAAAGCGCTTTAAATTGTCCTGATGTTCTAAAGGATTAGGTCAACAGAACTAGGTCAACGCACAAAGAGGTGCACGCCCATGCCCCGCACACCGCTTCCCCGCACACCGCTTCCCCGCACGCCGCTTCTCCGCACGCGCAGAATCGTCCCCACAGTGACCATGGCCCTCGCGGCCGCCCTGACCCTCGCCGGCTGTTCCAGCGGCTCGGGCGGGAAGAAGGCCGAGGAGAGCGCCGGCGACGTCTCCGCCGGCAAGGCCTCCACCCCGCGCATGACGATCGCGATGGTCACCCACGCGCCCTCCGGCGACACCTTCTGGGACACCATCCGCAAGGGCGCCGAAGCCGCCGCGGCGAAGGACAACGTCAAGCTGATCTACTCCAACGACGAGAACGCCGGCGACCAGGCCAACCTGGTGCAGAACGCGATCGACCAGAAGGTCGACGGCATCGCCGTCACCCTCGCCAAGCCCGACGCCCTCAAGGACGTGGTCGTCAAGGCCGAGAAGGCCGGCATCCCCGTGGTCGGCCTCAACGCGGGCCTGGGCGTCTGGAAGCGGCAGGGCCTGCTGTCGTTCTTCGGCCAGGACGAGTCGGTCTCCGGCGAGGCGCTCGGCTCCAAGCTCAACGGCACCGGCGCCAAGCACGCCCTGTGCGTGATCCAGACCCAGGGCGACGTCAACCTCCAGGAGCGCTGCGACGGCGTGAAGAAGACCTTCAGCGGCACAACGGACACCCTCTACGTCAACGGCACGGACATGCCGTCGGTGAAGTCGACCATCACCGCCAAGCTGAAGCAGGACTCCTCGATCGACGAGGTGGTCACCCTCGGCGCACCCATCGCGCTGACCGCCACGCAGTCGGTGTCCGAGTCGGGCAGCAAGGCGAAGGTCGCGACCTTCGACCTCAACAAGGCTCTGGTGTCCGCCATCGAGGAGGGCACCATCCAGTTCGCGGTCGACCAGCAGCCCTTCCTGCAGGGCTACCTGGCCGTCGACTCCCTGTGGCTCTACAAGACCAACGGCAACTTCAGCGGCGGCGGCCAGCAGCCGGTGCTGACCGGCCCGGCCTTCGTCGACAAGTCCAACGTCGAGGCCGTCGCCCGGTTCGCCGCCAAGGGAACCCGGTAATCAGCGTGACCCGGCAGGCCGCGCAGGTCCGCGGACCACTGCGCGCGGCCGGCGGCCACGACCTTCCACGCCCCTCACCCTGATCCGAAGGCATGCCCCCATGAAGATCGCCCTCGACCCGTACATGATCCGTCACGTGCCCCTCCTCGAACTGCCGTCCGTGGTCGCCGAGTTGGGATACGAGTGGATCGAGCTGTCCCCTCGGGAGGACTTCATCCCCTTCTTCCGCCACCCGCGCGTGGACGACGCGACGGTGCGCAAGTTCCGCAAGGCACTGGACGCGGCCGGCGTCGGCATCTCCTCACTGCTGCCGCTGTTCCGCTGGTCAGGACCGGACGAGGACGCCCGGCAAGCCGCCGTGCGGTACTGGAAACGCTCGATCCAGATCGCCGCCGATCTCGGCGTGGACAGCATGATCTCGGAGTTCAACGGCCGCCCGGAGGACCCCGACCGCAGTGAGGCGCAGTTCTGGAAGTCGCTGGACGAACTGCTGCCGGTGTTCGAGCGCGAGGGCGTCAAACTGGCGCTGGAGCCGCACCCGGACGACTTCATCGAGAACGGCTATGACGCGGTCAACCTGATCCGGGGCATCAACAACGCCGACGTCACCTTCCTCTACTGTGCCCCGCACACCTTCCACATCGGCAACGACGCCCCCGGCATCATCGAGTACGCGGGCGACCTGCTCACCCACGTCCATCTGGCCGACGCCCTCGACCACACGGCGTCCTCGGGCAACCGCTACATCCTCAACCCGCCCGGCACAGCGGCCCGCATCCACCAGCACCTCGACATGGGGCAGGGCGAGGTGGACTTCGACGAGCTCTTCCGCGAGCTGCGCGCGAACGGCTTCGACGGCACCCTCACCGCCTGCGTGTTCGCCTGGGAAGAACGCGCCAAGGAGTCCTCGGTGTTCATGCGCAAGAAGATCGACGAGTACCTGACCGCCTGACCGTGACAGGCCGCGGCCCCCGAGGCCGTGACCACCCGCCGGCTCGGCAGGCCCAGCAGCCCACCCGCGGCTTCCACTTCCCCACCCCTTCGAAGGGCACCGCTATGACCACGTCCGCCCAACCCCTCTCCGTCGCGGTGATCGGCGCCGGCATGGCCGGCCGCAGTCACGCCGCCGGATACCGCAACGTCAACACGGTCTTCGGGGCAGGGCTGCCGCCTGTCCGGCTGGCCGCGATCGCCGACGCCAACGTCGGACTCGGTGAGGACGCCGCCCGCCGCTACGGCTATGAGAGGGCGCTGCCGAGCTGGGAGGCCGTCGTGGAGGACCCGACGATCGACGCGGTCTCCATCGTCGTGGGAAATGATCTGCACCGTCCGATCGCGGAGGCGCTGATCGCCGCCGGAAAGCATGTTCTGTGCGAGAAACCGCTGGCCGGATCGCTCGAAGACGCCCGTGCCATGGCCGAGTTGGAGCGGGACGCCGAGGTCGTGACGGCCGTCGGATACACCTTCCGGCGTTCGCCCGGCATCGCCGCCATCCGTGAACACGTCCAGCGTGGCGACCTGGGCGTTCCGACGCTGTTCAGCGGCCGGTACTGGTGCGACTACGCGACCGACCCGAACGGGCCGCTGAGCTGGCGGTTCAGAGGCGGCGCCGGTTCCGGCGCGCTCGGGGACATCGGATCGCACATCATCGACGCCGCCGAGTACGTCGCCGGGCCCATCGCCTCAGTGTCCGGGGCCGTGCTGTCGACGCAGATCCCCAAGCGGCCGCTGCCGCTGGGCGCCGTCGTCGGGCACAACGCGGCGCCCGTCTCGGACGAGTTCGGCGAGGTCGAGAACGAGGACACCGCGTCCTTCACGGCCCGCTTCGCGTCCGGTCCGGTCGGCACCTTCTCGGTGACGCGCACCGGCTTCGGCCTGCCCAACGGCCTCGCCTTCGACGTTCTGGGCGTGGGCGGACGGGCCGCGTTCGACCAGCACCGGCCAGCCGAGTACCTCTTCGACGACGCGCAGCCCGACGCCCGTACGCGCGGTGCCCGCCAGGTCATCGTCGGTCCGCGACTGCCGTACTTCGGGGGCGGGGTGCCGATGGAGGCGCCGGGGGTGGGTGCCAGTAACGCCGACAACTTCACCTACCAGGCACGGGCCTTCCTCGACCAGGTGGCGGGCGTCGCCGAGCCGCTGCCGGCCTGCGCCACCTTCGCCGACGCGCTGCGGACCATGGAGATCATCCGGGCCGTCGTCACGTCCTCGCGCAGCGGCGGTGCCGCCGTCGACATCCCGCCCGCCGCCTGACCCGGCCACCTGTTCAAGGAGCACGCACATGGCCCTCAAGCTCGGCGCCTACACCGCCTGTCTGCACGACCGCACCCTCACCGAGGCGCTCGACATCCTCAAGGAGAACGGTCTGACCTCCGTCGAGGTCAACACAGGTGGCTTCATCCCCTCCCCGCACTGCCCGGTCGACCTGCTGCTGTCCTCGGCCACCGCCCGCGAGGAGTACCTGGCCACCTTCGCCGACCGCGGCATGGAGCTCACCGGACTCAACTGCAACGGCAACCCGCTCAACCCGCTCCCAGGCGTCGGCCCCAAGCACGCCGACGACCTGCGCCGCGCCATCCGCCTCGCCGGCCTGCTCGGCGTCAAGCACGTCGTCACCATGTCCGGTACGCCGGGCTCCGATCCCGACGCCAGGTACCCGTCCTGGGTGGTGAACCCGTGGGACGGCGTGTACATGGACGTCCTGGACTACCAGTGGGGCGTGGCCGTCGGGTTCTGGCAGGAGATCGATGCCCTGGCCCGGGAGAACGACGTCCGGGTCGCCGTCGAGATGCATCCGCACAATCTCGTCTTCTCACCGGTCACGCTGAAGCGGCTGGTCGACGCGGGCGGCCTGACGAACGTCGGCGCCGAGATGGACCCCTCCCACCTGATGTGGCAGGGCATGGACGTCATCGCCTGCGTCAAGTGGCTCGGCCCGCTGGTCTTCCACGCCGCCGCGAAGGACGCGACGCTCTGCCCGGGCGCCGACATCCGTGGCGTGCTGGACACGTCGTTCACGCGCGTGCCCGCCGACGCCCCCGGCAAGGTGCCCACCGGCTACGGCTTCTGGTGCAACGCCTGGCCCGAGAACCCGGCCTGGAAGTTCGTCGCCGTCGGCCTCGGCAACGGCGTCCCCTTCTGGACCGAGTTCCTGCGCGCCCTCGCCGACATCGACCCGGACATGGCCGTCAACATCGAGCACGAGGACGCCGCCTACTCCCAGACCGAGGGCCTCGCCCTGGCCGCGAAGAACCTGCACAGCGCCGCGGCAGCCGTCTGAACGACGTCAGATCCCGACGGGGACCGGCTTCTCGCTGGGCTCGCCCTCCGGCAGGTCGCCCTCCTTGATGCCGTACCGCGTGTAGAAGCGGGCCAGTGGGCCCGGTGCCCACCAGGCGGCCCTGCCGAGGAGTCGCATGACGGCCGTTCCCAGCAGGATGCGCACCACGAGTACGTCCGTGAGGACCGCGAACACCATGCCGACGCCGAAGAGCTTCATCGTCAGCACGTCGCTCATGCCGATCGCGGCGAGGGGCACGCACATCAGCACGGCGGCGCTCACGACCAGGCGGCCGATGGACTGGAGCCCGGTCGCCACGGCGGGCGTGCTCTCGCCCAGTTGGTCGTACTGCTCCTTCATCCTGGACACCAGGAACACCTCGTAGTCCATGGAGAGTCCGAAGATCAGCGCGAACAGCATGATCGGCATGTTGGGCTCGATGTTGCCGGTCGGATCGAAGCCGAGCAGCCCGTTGAGATGGCCGTCCTGGAAGATCCAGACAAGGACGCCGAAGGTCGCGGACAGCGACAGCAGGTTCATCGCGATCGCCTTCAGCGGCAGCAGCACCGAGCCGAACGCCAGGAACAGCAGGATGTACGTCGTCACCGCGATGTAGAGCAGCATCCACGGCAGGGTCTCGCCGAGGGCGTCCAGGGTGTCGTCGTAGACCGCCGACTCGCCGCCGAAGTACGCCCGGGCGCCCGGCGGTTCGGGGACGTCCTTGAGCCGGTTCACCAGGTCGCGTGCCTGGGTCGAGACGGGGTTGCCGTCGTAGGTGACCGACACCCGGGCCGTGGTGCCCTCGGTGCCGGTGATCCGGGCACCGGTGGCGCCCTCGGTGGCGCCGAGCCGCTCGGCGTACGCCTGGAGCTCCGCGCCCTGCTCCTTGGAGGTCGCGGCGGACTTCAGCACGAGCAGCGAGTCGATGGACTTCACCGCGTCACCGTCGAAGTCGCGTTCCATGGTGGTGAAGACCTGGCGGCCCTGGGAACTGCTCGGCAGCTGCTGGGCGTTGATGGAGCCGAACTCGATCTTGGAGAAGGGCAGGGCGAGGGTCAGCAGCAGGCCCACCGCGCCCACCACCACGATCCATCGCCGCCGCATCAGGCCGTGCCCGAACCGGTACCAGGAACCCTCGCCCGCCGTCGTCGGGTGCACGGACTTCTTGCGGCGCAGCGGAAAGGCGTTGACCTTCGGGCCCAGCACGGCGAGCAGCGCGGGCAGCGCGACCAGGGAGAAGAGCACCGACAGCACGACCGCGGCCACACCGCCGTACGACATCGACTTCAGGAACGTCGACGGGAAGAGGGTCAGGCCGGCCAGTGCCGTCGCGACGGTGACGCCGGAGATCACCACGGTGCGTCCCGCCGTGGCGACGGTACGTCCGAGCGCCTCCTCGCCGGTGTGGCCGCGCGCCAGTTCCTCGCGGTAGCGGCTCACGATCAGCAGGCCGTAGTCGATGGCGACCGCGAGACCCAGGATCGTGACCAGGCTCATGGCGAACACCGACACATCGGTGACTGTGGAGATGGACCGCAGGACGGCCATCGATCCGACGATGGACAGCACGCCGACGAGCAGGGGGAGGAAGGCCGCGGTGAGGCCGCCGAACACGATCAGCAGCAACAGGAAGAGCACGGGGGCGGAGAGGATCTCCGCGGTTCTCAGGTCGTGTTCGATCTTCTCGCCGGCCTGGAAGCCGGTGGGCACCGTTCCGCCCTGCAAGGTCTCAAGGCCGGGTGCCGCGAGTTTGTCCTTGATCTTCTTGTACGCGTCCTCCTTGGCCTTCTCGCTGCTGCCGTGCAGGTTCAGCGCGACGTAGGTGGCGTGCCGGTCGTGGCTGACCTGCGCCGGCATCTTGGTCTGCCAGTAGTGCAGGTAGCCGGTCACGTCCGCCTTCGGCAGGGACTCCACCTGCCGGACGACCGCCCGCTGGAACGACGGGTCGTCGACGGTGCGGTCCTCGTCGCGGTAGACGATCACCGCGTCGGGCGTCCGCTGCGGGAAGGCGTCCTCGGCGATCTGCGCGGCGCGTTCGCTGTCGGAGCCGGGGTCCTGGAATCCGAGTGGCGTCAGGGAGCCGAAGACGCCGGCACCGTAAGTGCCGGAGAGGACGGCGAACAGCAGGGTGAGGATCAGCAGCGGCTTTCGTCTCCGGTGAAGCAGACGGCCGAAACGCTCAAACATGGTTGCTCCTGGATGGGTGACAAGCGCCGGGCAGGTGGGGTGGCCCGGCGTGGGGATCGGCTGTCAGGGGTGCGCTCGATGCCCACGCAGCGAACCATAACAGCGTTTTGATTACTCGCCGCAAGCCCGTCTGGCGCCTACCTGGTCTTCCTCTTGGGCCGGTCGCCCGCTCGTAATCGTCCCTCCACGGCATTCATAACGGTGTTGCCATATGCTGATGCCATGGCCAGGCTCAAGACACACGACGAAGCGCTCCGGCTCCGGCTCCTGCACCGCGCGGCCGCTACGGTTTTCGACCGCGGCACGGCCGCGCTGAGCCTGCGACAGCTCGCGGCGGACGTGAAGACCTCGACCACGGCGGTCTACTCGCTGTTCGGCGGCAAGGCCGGCCTGCTCGGCAGCCTGTACGAGGAGGCCGTACGGCTCTTCGCCGAGCGCCTGGCCACCGTGCGCCCGACGGACGACCCGGCCGGTGACGTGATCCGCATCGGGCTGGCCTATCGCGAGTACGCCGTGGCCAACCCGCATCTCTACGCGATCCTCTTCTCCGACCGCAGTGTCCAGTGCCCGTCCGACTCGGACAGGCCGCGTGAGGTCGTCGAGACCTACCGGCCCCTGGTCGACGCCGTGCGCCGCGGGCAGCGGGCCGGGCAGTTCGGTTCCGCGACCGATCCCGAGATCGTCGCGCTGTCGGTCTGGGGAACGGCCCACGGCCTGGTGTCCCTGGTGCTCTCCGGGAACGAGCCGCCCGAGCTCGCGGTCGCCGACTGCTATGAGCGGGCGCTGCGGGCGTTGGTGGCGGGGTGGCGGCACAGCGAGGAGCCGGTCGCGGGGCTCGCGCAGGGGACGTGATGACGCGGCCGGGAGTCTCTGTTCGGACACCCCTGGAAACCGATCGGTTTTCATTACGTCCGATTCGGGTTAATCTCACGGTATGACCACTGAAGTGAGGCCAGGCCCTCGAGAGCGGCTGCTGAAGGCGGCGGCCACACTCGCGTACCGAGACGGTGTAGGCGTCGGTGTCGAGGCGCTGTGTGCGGCGGCGGGAGTGTCCAAGCGCTCCATGTACCAGCTGTTCGAGAGCAAGGACCAGCTCCTGGCGGAAAGCCTGAAGGAGGGCGCTCCCGTCTTCGTGGGATCTCTCCTGCCCGCGGCGGACGACGGCCGGTCGCCCCGCGAGCGGATCCTGCATGTCTTCGAGCGGCTGGAGGCGCAGGCGGATGCCCCCGAGTTCCGCGGCTGCCGCTACCTGGCCGCGCAGATCGAGCTCAAGGATCAGGACCACCCCGCCAGCCGGGTCGCCCGGCGGGTCAAGGAGGACCTGACCGCCTTCTTCGCCGCCGAGGCCGAGCGGGGCGGGGTCGGCGATCCCGCCCTGCTGGCCCGGCAGCTCAGTCTTGTCTTCGACGGCGTCAGCGCCCGCGCGGGAGTCGGAGCCGACACGCCTGACGGTCTCGTCGCGCCCACGGTGGCCACCCTGCTCGACGCGGCGGGCGTGCGCTGACGCATCGCCCTCCCGGGGACTTGCGGTCGGAAACCGATCGGTTTACGGTGAGGTGAAACCGATCGGTTTCCGACGTGCCGAGGCGGCCGCTGGACAGCCGACCCACCCCCACCAGACAGAGGACACCTTGATGTCAGAGCGCCATCCCATCCTGATCACCGGTGCCGCCGGCGAAATCGGCGGTGTGAGCCGGACGATGGTCGACATGCTGCTGGAACAAGGCCACCCGGTGCGCGCGTTCGTACGCCAGGACGACGAGCGCGCCCACTCGCTCCGCCGGGCCGGGGCCGAGGTCTTCGTCGGTGACCTGCTCACCATCGCCGACGTGACCGCCGCGCTGAAGGGCGTGCGGCGTATCTACTTCAGCATGGGCCTGTCGCCGTACTACACCGACGCCGTCAGCCTGATGGCCGCGGCGGCGCGGGCCAAGGGCGACATCGAGGTGTTCGTCAACATCTCCGAGTACGAGCAGTCGTTCATGACCTTCGACGACATGACCGCGCCGGAGGATGAGCGGCGCGCGCGGCTCGGCGGAATCGTCGCGAACTGGTCGCCGCAGCAGCGGGCCCACTGGATCGCCGAGCGGGTGCTGGAGTGGTCCGGCGTCCCGACAGTCAACATCCAGGCGGCCTTCTTCGTCGAGAACCCCATCATGACCTGGCTGGCCCTGGGCTCACTGGCCGACGGTGAGCTGCGCCTGCCCTTCGGCGACCACCGGTTCGCACCCATCGCCGGTTACGACGTCGCGGAACTGTGCGCGAAGATCCTGGCCGACCCGGCGCCGCACATCTCCAAGTCCTACGCGCTCACCGGTCCGGAACTGAAGGACGGGCACGGGTTCGCGGAGGACTTCGCGGCCGTGCTGGGAAGCCCGGTCACCTACGTCCCCGAAGACATCGAAACCTGGAACGAGACCTACGTGGACACCCACATGGCCGCGTACCCGCACATCGCGGAGCACCTGAAGACCCTGAACCGGATCATCGGCCGCGGAGGATACGGCGGCATCACCGACGAGCTGGAAACCCTGCTCGGACGCCCGCCGAAGACCGTGCGGTGGGCGCTGGAGAACCATCCCCGCATCCGGAAGCTGGCGGCTGCCTGAGCGGCTGAGCGCCGCAGGAGTCAGGGGTCAGAGCAGCATGCCCCGGGCCCGGAGCAGCGGCAGCACGTGATCCCGTACGGCGGGCGCCAGCACCAGATCCGGTTCGTCGCCCGTCACCCAGCGCATCGCCGCCAGTTCGGCCGCCGGCCGGGGCACCCCGGTGATCTCCACCTCGTAGACCGTCATCACCATCGGCACCCCTTCGAGCGCGGCGACGGCCTCCACCACCTGGAAGGGGCGGCGGGTGACGGGCACGACGCCGAGCTCCTCCGCCAGCTCCCGCACCAGCGCCGTCTCCAGGTCCTCGCCCGGGTCCGGCTTGCCGCCCGGGATGTAGAAGACCTCCGGGGCGGCCTGCTTGCTGACGACCAGGAGCCGGCCGTCCCTGACGATCACGGCGGAGGAGACGATCAAGGACGGGGACCGGGAGGCGTCGCCGGGCCGCGCGGGCGTTTCCTGAGTCATACGGCCCATGATCGCAGCCCGGTGTCAGCCCTCGGTCCGCTCCTCACGAGGGCTCCGCTCGCGGCACACGGGAGGACCCGGATGCGCGTGCGTGACTGACACCGTGGGGCCGGGTACCCGGGGCGTTCGTCGGTGACCGGCAGGTCGGCAGCCGTGCGGCTGTCCGGCCGCCGGGTCACGGCAGCCACGAGTCGAAGGAGCCCACGAACATGACGGACGTGTCGAGCAACGGGCCCGGTCCGGGCGACGACCGGAAGGTGCTCACCAACCGGCAGGGCCACCCCGTCCACGACAACCAGAACCAGCGCACGGTCGGCGCCCGCGGCCCGGCGACCCTGGAGAACTACCAGCTCCTGGAGAAGATCAGCCACTTCGACCGGGAGCGGATCCCGGAGCGGGTGGTGCACGCCCGCGGGGTCACGGCGTACGGCTACTTCGAGGCCTACGGCACCTGGGGCGAGGAGCCGGTCGACCGCTTCACCCGGGCCAGGCTCTTCCAGGAGCGCGGCAAACGCACCGACGTGGCCGTCCGCTTCTCCACCGTGATCGGCGGCCGGGACTCCTCCGAGGCCGCCCGGGACCCGCGCGGTTTCGCGGTGAAGTTCTACACGGAGGACGGCAACTGGGACCTGGTCGGCAACAACCTGGGCGTGTTCTTCATCCGGGACGCGATCAAGTTCCCCGACGTCATCCACGCCCTGAAGCCGGACCCGGTGACGTTCGAGCAGCAGCCCCGGCGGATCTTCGACTTCATGTCGCAGACGCCCGAGGCGATGCACATGCTGGTCAATCTGTTCAGCCCGCGCGGCATCCCCGCCGACTACCGCCATATGCAGGGCTTCGGCGTCAACACCTACAAGTGGGTCAACGCCGAGGGACGGACCGTTCTCGTCAAGTACCACTGGATGCCCAAGCAGGGCGTGCGCAGCATGACCGAGGAGGACGCGGCGAACGTCCAGGCGGAGGCCCTCGGCCACGCCACCAAGGACCTGTACGAGGCGGTCGGGCGCGGTGACCACCCCGAGTGGGAGCTGCTCGTCCAGATGATGGACGACCACGACCACCCGGAACTCGACTTCGACCCGCTGGACGACACCAAGACCTGGCCCGAGCAGGAGTTCCCGCCGAAACCGGTGGGCCGGATGGTGCTGAACCGCATGCCGGAGAACTTCTTCGCCGAGAACGAGCAGATCTCCTTCGGCACCGGTGTCCTCGTCGACGGACTGGACTTCTCCGACGACAAGATGCTCGTCGGCCGCACCTTCTCCTACAGCGACACCCAGCGCTACCGCGTCGGCCCCAACTACCTTCAGCTGCCGGTGAACCAGGCCAAGAACGCCGATGTGCGCACCAATCAGCGCGACGGCCTGATGGCGTATCACGTGGACGGCGCGGGCGAGGCGGCCGACGTCAACTACGAGCCCTCGATCAGGGGCGGCCTGCGCGAGGCCGGGTATCCGACGCCCGACGAGCAGGGACCGGAGATCCGGGGCCGGCTCACCCGCAAACGCATTCCCCGCACCAACGACTACCAGCAGGCCGGCCAGCGCTACCTGCTGATGCAGGAGTGGGAACGCGACGACCTGGTCGCCAACTTCAGCACCCTGCTCGCGCAGTGCGACCGGCCGGTGCAGGAACGCATGGTCTGGCACTTCCTGCTGGTCGAGAACGATCTCGGGCTGCGGGTCGGCAAGGCCCTGGGCATCAGCCCCGAGGACGTCGCCGGCCTCGAACCACTGGCCTCCCAGGACCTCACCGACGAGGACCGCGCACGCCTGTCCCACCTGGGCAAGAACCCGCCCCGGGACGTCGAGGGCCTCACCATGACCCACTGCGTCCCGGACGAGCGGCACGTCGTGACCCGGTGACCGGCGGGCCGCGGCCGGTCAGACGGGCAGCTTCGCCCGGACACGGCCGGCCGCGGCCGCGGGACGCGCGGTGGCCGCTGTGGCGCGGACCTGGCGGCCCATCCAGTGGGCCTCGCGGCGCAGGTCGTGGGCCGTGTGACGGCCGCGCCACCACATAGAGGGACGGCCGCCGGTGTCGTCGGCCGTGATCAGCAGACCGCCGAGCATCGACAGGTTCTTGAGGAAGTGGATCCGCTGCTGGGCGCGCTCCGAGGGATCCTCGATCTCCCAGAACCGGTGCGCGGCCAACGTGGTCGGCACCAGCGTGGCGGCGATGGCGAGGGCCGACAGCCGGGGGAGACGCCCGATGCCGAGCATGACGCCCGCCGCGACCTGCACGGCACCATTGAGGCGTACGACCTGCTCGGTGCGGTCGGGCAGGAGGTCGACCCGGTCGGTGACCGGCCGTACGACGTCCTCGGCGACGGGCGCCACCTCCTTGGGATCACGTACGGAACTCAGGCCGCCGGTGACGAACATGGCGGCGAGCAGGGGCCGGCCGGCCAGGCGCAGGACACTCATGGAGCCCTCCTCGGGAGTGGGAAGCGCTGCGGTCCCCGGGTTCCCCGACGCCCACCCACTCATGCGGCGCCGTCCGGCCCCGGCGCGGACACCCGCCCGGTGCGCCGCGGCCGGCAGGACCTCGTTCATGACCGGCGCGTAGGAGATTTCTGTGAATTCCGAGAACGGTTGAACACACGGGTGCCGTGCTGCGTATGGGACGGAGGGATTTCCATGCTCGAACGTCCGAGACGCGCAGGAGTACTTCCGTGGGACGCAACAAGCGCAGACGCCCAACAGGCGCACGACGTGCGACCTTTGCCGCAGTGGCACTGATGCTGGGTGGCAGTGGGCTGGTCGCGGCCAACGTGTACGCGTCGGCCACCGAGGACGGATCGGGCGGTGAGACCGGCGGGCAGTGGCCGCGGGCCGCCACGATCGACTGCCCCGACGTCGGCGACCGGCTGACCGACGTGCCCGACGAGGCGCGGACCGACGTCGACAAGGACCTCGCCCAGCTGGACCAGCGGACGGCCGAGGCCTACCAGCGGCTCCAGGACCCGGCGACCGCCGCGCAGCTTTCCGGCGACGCGAACGCCGAGGGCGTCATGAACCCGCTGAAGGAGGAGCGGGCGGCGACGATCGAGCGGATCGCCGCCGCCATCGACCGTGTCGGGGACCGCCCGGAGGGACTCGACACCCTCGCGCCGTGCACCCTGCGCAAGGCCGACAACCAGGCCCAGGGGGCCGACGCCGGTCAGAGCCAGGACGGCCAGAACGACAGCGGCCAGGGCGACGACGGCCAGGCCGGTGAGGGTCAGCAGCAGGGCGACGGGGGCCAGGACCAGGGCGAGCAGCAGGGCAACGGCGGCCAGGCCGGCAACGGCCCCGTCGCGGGCGACTACGTCGACATCACCACCGTCCAGCCCAACGCCCAGGCCCCCCAGGCCCGCTCGAAGGCCTCCCGCGGCACCTTCGCCACCAGCTGCGGGGTGAACGAGAACGGCCTGTTCAACTCGGACAACGTGATCGTCGCGCCCGGAGTCTCCAACGGCGCCCACCACTTCCACGACTACGTCGGCAACCAGTCCAACACCGCCTTCGCGAGCGACCAGGACCTCGCGAACGGCGAGACGACCTGCGTGGACCAGGGCGACAGGTCCACCTACTACTGGCCCGTCGTGCGGCTCCAGAACGGCACGCAGGAACAGGACGCCAACTCCCCGGGCGGCGGCATCGAGGGCAACGCCGGTGAGATCGTCACCCCCAAGCAGGTCACCCTCGACTTCGTGGGCAGCCCGAAGAGCAAGGTCACGGCCATGCCGCGGTTCCTGCGCATCATCACCGGCGACGCCAAGGCGTTCGTCAACGGAACCGCCAACGCCAACGCGTCCTGGAGCTGCACCGGCTTCGAGGACCGGCAGCTGAAGGACAAGTACCCGCTCTGCCCGCAGGGCAGCGACGTGGTGCGCACCTTCGACTTCCAGAGCTGCTGGGACGGACGCAACATCGACAGCGCCAACCACCGCACCCACGTGGCGTTCGCCCAGGCCGACGGCGCGTGCCCGACCGGCTTCCAGGCCATTCCGCAGCTCGTGCAGCGCATCGTCTACGACATCGACGCGCCGAGCCTGAAGGACGGCGGCCGCACGACTCCGCTGTTCGCGGTGGACTCCTTCCCCGAGCAGCTGCACAAGCCCGTCACCGACCACGGTGACTTCATCAACGTCTTCGACGAGGGCCTGATGAAGGAGATGGTCGACTGCATCAACGCCGGCCGTAAGTGCGGCGCGGGCGCGGACCAGGGCGGCGACGGCGGCAACGGGGGCGCCGGTGGCGGCGGCCAGGAACCCGGCGACGACCCGCAGGAGCAGCCGTCGGCGACGGCGAAGCCGACCCCGGACGCTCCCGACACGGGCAACGGCGGCGACAACGGCAACGCCGGGAACGGCGAGGACCAGTCGGGCGGCAAGGGCGACGAGCAGCCCGAGCAGCCCCCGGCCGACACCCCTGCCGACACTCCGACGGACACCCCGGCCGACACCCCGACGGGCAACGGCACGCCCACCGAGGCCGGAGCCGAGGTCCCCAAGGCCGGCACGCCCGCGCCCGACCCCAGCGCCACCACCGGCTCGCCCCAGGGGCAGGCCATAGGAGAGGCCGTCACCTCCGAGGCCCCCTCGACCGCTCCTCCCACCACCGGTGCCGTGGCCCAGCCCCCGCTCGGCGCGCAGACCGAACCGCAGGGATCCGGGGGCAGCCTCGCCGAGACCGGCTCGCAGCTGTGGCCGGCCGCGGCCGGAGCGGTCCTCCTGACCGGCGGCTTCGTCCTGCTGATGCGGACCAGGCGCGGTTCCGCCCGATGACGGGAGAGATGACGGCAGAGGCGTTCACTCCCACGGGTCAGTAGGCCGAGGCACGGGAGCGCGGATGCGGTTCAGATGGAGTCCGTGCGTATATCCATCACCGCGGCGATCAGCCGCTCCCGTTTCCTCGCGGCAGGCCTGCTGCTCGCCGTGTGTTCCCTCGACCTCAACTCGCCCGCCGCCTCCGCGGCGGGCGAACCCGTTCCCGTTCCCGTCCGCGGCTCCGCCCGGATGGGCATGGGAGTCGCGGCCCACGACGGCCAGGACGGCGTCCCCGTCGACACCCGGGCCACCCACACCGAAGGCGTCGACGTCTCCAGCCACCAGGGCAACGTCGCCTGGTCCACCCTCTGGAACAGCGGAGTCCGCTGGGCCTACGCCAAGGCCACGGAGGGCACGTACTACAAGAACCCCTACCACCCGCAGCAGTACGGCGGTTCCTACGACGTCGGCATGGTCCGCGGCGCCTACCACTTCGCCACCCCCGACACGACCGGCGGGGCCGCCCAGGCCGACTACTTCGTCGACCACGGCGGTGGCTGGTCCGAGGACGCCAGGACTCTGCCGGGTGCCCTGGACATCGAGTGGAACCCCTACGGCCCGTCCTGCTACGGCAAGTCCCGCGCCGCGATGATCACCTGGATCCGCGACTTCCTGAACCGCTACAAGGCCCGCACCGGCCGCGACGCCGTCATCTACACGGCCACCAGCTGGTGGACCGAGTGCACCGGCAATTACGCGGGCTTCGGCTCCACCAACCCGCTGTGGATCGCCCGCTACGCCTCCACCGTGGGCACCCTCCCGGCCGGCTGGTCGTCGTACACCATGTGGCAGTACACCTCCTCCGGTCCCACCGTCGGTGACCACGACAGGTTCAACGGGTCCGCGGACAGGCTGCGGACGTTCAGCCGCGGCTGACGGCGGCGGACCGGCATCGTGGGCTTGCCGGAACGGCAACTTCTCTTGCCCGTCCCGGCCGTCGCGACGGAGGCTTCCCGGGACGACAAGCCGTGTTCCGACCAGGAGGCATCATGACCGAGATCCCCACGACCGAGGCGGCCGAGTTCTGGGAGGCCCGTTACGCGGGCGAGCAGCGCGTCTGGAGCGGCCGCCCCAACCCGCTGCTCGTGCGCGAGGTGAACGGCCTCGTCCCCGGGAGCGCCCTCGACCTCGGCTGCGGTGAGGGCGCGGACGCGGTGTGGCTGGCCTCGCGGGGCTGGCGGGTCACCGGTGTCGACATCTCTCCCACCGCGCTGGAGCGCGCGGCCGGGCATGCCGCCGACGCGGGTGTCTCCGACCGGGTGGCGTGGGAGCGGCACGAGCTCGGCGTGACCTTCCCCGACGGGGTCTTCGACCTGGTCAGCGCCCAGTTCCTGATGTCGCCGGTGCCCTTGGACCAGGACGGGGTGCTGCGGCGGGCGGCCGCGGCGGTGGCGCCGGGCGGCACGCTGCTGATCGCCATGCACGCCGGATGGCCGTCGTGGCAGGACGAGGCGCCCTTCGACGTGGATTTCCCCACGCTGGACGGCGTGCTGGCGTCCCTGGCGCTGCCGGAGGGGGACTGGAAGGTGGAGACGAGGGAGGCCGTCCGCAAGCCGTGTCCCTCGCCGGAGGGGGTCGAGGGGTTCCGCGAGGACAATGTGTGGCGGATCCGGCGCATCGGATCCTGACCTCCGCCCCTGGCCGGGTCAGCCCCGCTCCGCCATGACCTCGCCGACCGCTTCGCGCGCCGCCTCCAGCGCCGCCGCCCGGTCCTCGGGCACCAGCCCGATCCGGGTGCGCCGGTCGAGGACGTCCGTCTCGTCGAGCGCTCCCTCGTGGCGTACCGCCCACAGGAGTTCGGCCCGGGTGACCGGATGGCCGGGCAGGACCGGTGCGCGCAGGCGGGGGTCGGACGCGCCGAGCGTGTGCACGGCCGGTGCCTCGGTGCCGTAGCGCCATACCAGAGGGCGCGGCGCCGCAAGGGTGCCCAGGAGGCGGGGCGGTGCGGCGCCGACGAGGGGGAGCGCGGCGGTGGGGGACGGGCCCGCGGGGAGGCCGCGGGCGGTGACGGCCGCGTCCACGGCGTCCTCGGCCATCCGGCGGTAGGTGGTGAGCTTGCCGCCGACCACGGTGATCACGCCGTCCGGTGAGGTGAGCACCGCGTGCCGGCGGGAGATGTCGGCCGTCCGGGCCGCCGTACCGGAATCCGGCGCCGTGTCCAGCAGGGGCCGCAGGCCGGCGAACGCGCCCACGACGTCGGCGCGTTGGACGGGGACGTCGAGGACGGAGCCGAGGACGTCGAGCAGGAAGCCGATGTCGGACTCGGGGGCCTCGGGCACGTCCGGGACGTCGCCCTCGACCGGCTCGTCGGTGAGGCCGACGTAGACCCGGCCGTCGCCCTGGGGCAGGACGAGGACGAAGCGGCTCGTCTCGCCGGGCACCGGGATGTGCAGGCCCGCGGGGAGCGGGCCGAGGTGGTCCGCGCGCAGGACGAGGTGGGTGCCGCGGGAGGGCCGTATGCGGATGCCGTCGACCAGGTCGCCGGCCCACACGCCCGAGGCGTTGATCACCGCGCGGGCGCGGATGTGCCCCTGCTCGCCGGTGAGTTCGTCGCGGATGCGGGCGCCGGAGCCGGTGAGGTCCAGTGCCCGGACGCGGGTCAGGATCCGGGCGCCGTGTCCGGCGGCGGTGCGGGCGAGGGCGGTCACCAGACGGGCGTCGTCGGTGAGCCGCCCGTCCCAGGACAGCAGACCGCCGCGCAGACCGTCGGTGCGCAGCGCCGGGGCCAGATGGCGGGTCTCCACCCCGGACAGCCGGCGTGGGACGGGCAGCGTGGCCCGGGCGGTACGGGCCGTCAGCCGCAGCGCGTCCCCCGCCCGGAAGCCCGCCCAGGTCAGGGCCGCCTGGGCGCGGGAGACCAGAGGGGTGAGGGGCAGCACGAACGGCTGGGCCCGGACCAGATGGGGCGCGGTGCGCTCCATCAGCACCCCGCGCTCGACCGCGCTCTCGTGGGCCACGTCGAACTGCCCCGAGGCGAGATAGCGCAGCCCGCCGTGGATGAGCTTGGAACTCCAGCGGGAGGTGCCGAACGCCAGGTCGTGGGCGTCGACGGCGACGACGCTCAGGCCCCGGGCGGCGGCGTCGAGGGCGGCGCCGGCGCCGGTCGCGCCGAGACCGACGACCAGGACGTCCACCACGCGGCCGTCGACGGTGTCGGCCAGTTCGCGGGAGCGCCGGGCGGCGGACAGGGAGGTGCTGCTCATGGGGTCAGGGTCCTCTCCAGGACGGTGCGCAGCTCCCCGAGGAAGGCGTCGCTGCTCAGCTCCGGGTCGTCCTCGTCGGTCATGGTCCGCAGGGACAGGGTGAAGGACTGCACGATCAACAGCACGGCACGGGCCTGCCGTTCGACGGGGGCGGCGCGGACCGAACCGTCGGCGTGGCCTTCGCGCAGCCCGTCGGCGAGCAGGCCCAGGAGGGCTTCCTGGCTGGCCCCGCGCCGGTCGAGCACATAGGGCAGGAGCAGTTCGGGGTCGACGTCGACGATCTTGCGGAAGAGGGGATGGGCGCGGAAGGCGGCCACCCCGGCCACCAGCCCGTCGACGATCAGGCTCCGCGCGTCCGCGTCGGGGCGGCGCTCGGGCATCGACCCGGTGGCCACGCCGACCCACTCGCGGGTCATCAGGTCGCCGACCAGGGTCCGCACATCGGGCCAGCGCCGGTACAGCGTCATCCGGGAGACACCCGCGCGACGGGCCACGTCGGTGAGCGTGGTGCGGCGGACACCGACGGCCAGGACACAGTCGCGGACCGCGTCCAGCACCGTGTCGTCCGAGCTGTTGTGACGAATAGGCGTCATGTGTCACAGTGTAACGCCCCGTGGGCCTTCCCGGCCCGGGAAGCCGGTGTTCTTCGATCGAGCGGTGAGGACGACAGCCATGGACGACATGCTGTGGAGCGGCTGGGGCGACCCGGCCAGGGCCACGCCCTTGCCGGAACCGGTCACCGCACTGCTGCGCGACCTGCTGGGAGTCAAACCGCGCGGCACCCGGACGGTCCCCCTGGCGGACATCCCCGTCCCTCCGACGCCCCTGGACGCCACCGCCCACCGCTCCCTGGCCGCGACCGTCGGCGAGGAGCACGTCAGCGTCGACGCGGAGACCCGGATCCGGCACACCCGCGGCAAGTCCACGCCCGACCTGCTGCGCATGCGGGACGGCGACGCCGAGGACATCCCGGCGGCCGTGGTCCTCCCGGACAGCCACGACGAAGTGCTGGCCGTCCTGCGCGTGTGCGCCGAGCACCGTCTGCCCGTCGTCCCGTTCGGCGGGGGCACCAGCGTCGTCGGCGGCCTCGCTCCCGGCCGGCGCGCCACGTTCGTCGCCCTGGACCTGCGCCGCATGAACCGCCTGCTCGCCCTCGACCCCGTCTCGCGCACCGCCACCCTGCAACCCGGCCTGCGCGCCCCGCGGGCCGAGGCACTCCTGGCCGAACACGGCTTCACCCTCGGCCACTTCCCCCAGTCCTACGAGTGGGCGACGATCGGCGGATTCGCCGCCACCCGCTCCAGCGGACAGGCCTCCGCGGGCTACGGCCGCTTCGACGAGATGGTCCTCGGACTCACCCTCGCCACCCCCGAGGGCACCCTCGACACGGGCCGCGCCCCCCGCTCGGCCGCCGGACCCGACCTGCGGCAGCTGCTCCTCGGCTCCGAAGGGGCGTTCGGCGTCCTCACGTCCGTGACCGTGCGGATCCGTCCCGTCCCGCAGGTCCGCCGCTACGAGGGCTGGCGGTTCCCCTCCTTCGAGGAGGGCACCGCCGCCCTGCGCCGGCTCGCCCAGGACGGGCCCCGCCCGACCGTCCTGCGGCTGTCCGACGAGACCGAGACACTGATCGGCCTCGCCCAGCCCGACGCCATCGGCTCCTCCGCCCTCCCGCAGGACACCGGCTGCACGGCGATCGCCGGCTTCGAGGGCACCCCGGAGGACACCGTCCGCCGCCGGGACCGCGCCGCGGCCGTCCTCCGTGACTGCGGCGGCACCCCGCTGGGCGAGGAACCGGGCGAACGCTGGGCCCACGGCCGCTACTCGGCCCCCTACCTGCGTGACGCGCTGCTCGACGCCGGGGCGTTCGCGGAGACCCTGGAGACCGCGACCTTCTGGTCCGGCGTCCCCCGGCTCCACGCGGCCGTCCGCGAAGCGCTCACCACCACCCTCACCGGGGCGGGCACCCCGCCCCTGGTCATGTGCCACATCTCCCACGTGTACGAGAACGGCGCCTCGCTGTACTTCACCGTGGTCTGCGCCCAGGCCGACGACCCCCTGGCCCAGTGGATGCGGGCCAAGCAGGCCGCGAACGAGGCGATCCTCGCCGCGGGCGGCACGATCACCCACCACCACGGCGTGGGCACCGACCACCGGGACGGCTACCTCCGGGAAGCGGGCCCCCTCGGCATCGCGGCCCTGCAAGCCGTCAAACGGCGACTGGACCCGGCGGGGCTGCTCAACCCCGGAGTCCTCCTGCCCACAGACTGACCCCGTTCCCCGGCGGTCCCCGCCGTACGTCCCCACTCCCGCCCGCACGGAGGCGCACCCGATGCGACAGTTCACCGCCGTCGTCAACCCCACCGCGGGCGGATCCACCGGGGCCGCGGCCCTGCTCGCCGTGGCGCGCCTGCTGCGGGAGGCGGGGGCGGAGCTGGAGACCGAGTACAGCCGCAGCCTGGCCCACGCCCGGGACCTCGCCCGCGACGCGGGGGAGCGGGGGCGGGCGGTGCTCGCCGTCGGCGGGGACGGCATCACCGGGTGCGTCGGCGGCGCCCTCAGCGGGACCGGCACCCCGTTCGGCATCGTCCCGGCCGGCCGCGGCAACGACTTCGCCCGCGCCCTCGGGCTGCCCACCGACCCCGCCGCCCTGGCCCGGATCCTGCTCGACCACGCGCCCCGCCCGGTCGACACCATCGAGGTCCGCTCGGCCGTCCACGACCGCACCGTCGTCCTCGGCAGCGTCTACGCGGGCGTCGACGCGCTGGCCAACCGCCACGCCAACCACGCACGGCTCCTGCGCGGCACCGCCTCCTACTACGCGGGCGGACTGCGGGCGGTCACCACCTGGCGACCGGTGCGCTACCGGGTCACCGTCGACGGCGAGACGCACGACCACACCGGCTACACGGTGGTCGCCGCGAACTCCGGCTACTACGGTTCCGGCCGCGTCATCGCCCCCGACGCGCGCCTGGACGACGGGCTCCTGGACATCGTCATGATCCGCGAGGCCCCGCGCCGGCTGTTCTTCGCCCTGATGAACGAGCTGAAGACCGGCGCGCACGTGCACCGCCCCGAAGTGCGGATCCTGCGCGGCAGCCGGATCCGCATCGAGGCGGACCGCCCGGTGCCCTACGGCGCCGACGGCGAGGTCGACGCCGTCCTGCCGGTCACGGCCACGGTGCTGCCCGGCGCGCTCGACGTGCTGTGCTGAGCGTTTGGGTTCCGGCAGGCCGGACACCCGGACCAGGACACGACGTCGACACCGGCTGGGGTGATGAACGTGGCCGGAGACCAGAAGGCCAAGGGCAAGAAGGAACAGGCCAAGGGCAAGGCCAAGGAAACGATGGGCCGTGCCGTGGGTAACGAGCGCATGGAGGCCGAGGGCCGCGCCGAGCAGGCCAAGGGCGACGCCCGCCAGGCCAAGGAGAAGACCAAGGACGTCTTCAAGCACTGACCATCCGCACACAGGGCGGTGGGTGCCACGCCGGCCGGCGTGGCACCCACCGCCCTGTGTGACCTGGTGACAAAGGCACAGCAGAGCCCTGCGTTCCTGTGAGCACCGCCTGAGCCGACACGGCCGGCCGCCCTACCGTCCGGCTATGAACACGAGTCGCAGCAACAAGAGAACGTGGCGCAGTACCGCGCTTGCGGTGCTGCTGACCGCGGGAGCGCTGACCGCCACCACCGCGGGAGCACGGGCCGACGACACCAGGACCGAGACACCCGTGGTGACCTCCGCGCCCGCCGACGGCGTGACCGAGTCGATGGTGCGGGTGAAGGTGCCCCTGCCGGCGTCCTTCGGGACCCGCCCGGCGGCGTGTGACTGGCTGTCGTACCTGCGCTACCGCTCCTCGGCCGGACCGGACGCCTCGGCCGACGCCGACCGGATCCTCCTCGCCCAGCCGGGCATCCTGGAAGGGGCCGGAGCCTTCGACAGCGTCGCCCGCAACACCGTGGCACGCGCCGCCGAGCAGGGCAGCCACATCGAGTTCTGGGCGCTGGACCGGCGGTCCAACTGCCTGGAGGACCGCACCGGCGTCGCCTCCGGCGACCAGTTCACCGCCGTCGACTACTACTACCGCGGCAAGCAGGTCGCCGGCCGCACCTTCGACGGATACGTCGGCAACGGCCGCCTCGGCTGGATGGCGAAACTCGGCATCGAACAGACCGTCCGCGACGAGTACGACCTGCTCGCCGCCGAACTGCCCGACCAGGCCCTGCGCAAACAGAAGGTGCTGTGCGGCGGGCACTCGCTCGGCGGTGTGATCACCGGCTACTTCGCCGCCGCCGACTTCGACGGCGACCCCAGGACCACCAAGGACGCCGGACACAACCAGTGTGCCGGCTACTTCGCCCTCGACACCACCGTCTCCACCTCACTGGCCGACCTCAGCGGCAGCATCCCCGACGACACCAACCTGCCCGACATCGGCCTCGGTTACGGCGCCGTCCAGGCCGGGCTCGACAGCGGTGTGCTACCCCGCTCGCTGTCCGCGCCGGTCCTGCTCAACCCCGAGACGATGACCCTGCTGGCGATCGCCGGCATGGGCGCGGTCCGGGACGTGGACGCCGAGGCCGGCCTGCCGGACCATCTGCCCCAGAACCTCAACGTCCAGGCCACCAACCGCTTCCTCTTCTCCGAGGACACCGCCACCTTCCTCAGCGGCTCACCCGCGGTGAAGGACTTCCGGCTCACCAACGGGGCCGTCCTCGGGGCGCTGATGGACGACCAGTCCGTCCCGCTCGCCTTCCTCCAGAGCAGCGTGGGCTTCTTCGACGGTGGGCCCGTCGTGGACAAGAGCTTCCCCGTCGCCAACGGCAGTCAGGCGCAGCCGGGCCTGTTCGGCACCGAGTACAAGGCCATCCCCGACCGGCCCCACGGGCCGCTGTACACCTGGCGGAACTACGACCGCGTGGGCGACGCCGACGACCCCGGGTACCGGTCGGCCGACGGCACGCCGTTCACGAGCGCGGGCAAGGAGGTCAGCGACATCCGGGAACTGGCCCGCAGTCTGGCCGAGCAGCCGCTCGACTTCACCGAGCAGTACTTCCCGACCAAGCTGGTCACCGACATCCAGCTGTCCACCTCCCCGCAGGTGAAGCGGCTCGTCGTGCACCCCGGGGGCCTGACCGCCAACCCGACGCTCACGGTCCTCGCGGGCGACGGACTGCTGGCGGGCCGGGTCCCGGCCGACCTGAACCCCGTGGTCGCCGACGGCTACCAGCACCTCGACGTCCTCACCGCCGCACCCGTGCAGAACAACGGCCGGCCCGAACCGGTGTCGACCAACCTCGCCCGGTTCGCCCGGACCCCCCGATAGACGCTCCCACCGCACCACACGGAGGCCGGTCGCTCCCGAGAGCGACCGGCCTCTTGTGCGGGGTTGTCTCGGCTCACACCTTGCCGGCGGCGAAGGTGGCCGCCGCGTCGGCGTTGGCCGTGTAGCCGAGGTGTGCCCCGACGTCGTTCCCGCCGGACTCACAGACGGGGTCGCCCTGGGCGCAGAAGTCGATGGTGCGGCTCTGGTACGTGCCGGTGACGCTCTTGCCGAGTGCCCGGATGGGGTTGCCGAACAGCAGCACGGCGGCGACTCTCGGTTCGAGCGTCGCGGGGATGGTCGCGACGATGGGGCTGCCGACGACCGCGCCCGCACTGCTGATGCCGATCGAGTTGTCGACGACGTTCGCGCCCTGCGAATAGCCCACCAGCACGAAACGCTGGTTCGGACATGAAGCCGCCTGACTTCGGACGTGATTGACGAGGTCCGCGTTTCCTTGCGCGGCCGACGTCGGGGAAAGGTCGGCGGGATAGTTCACCTTGTAGCTGGACAGGGTTTTTCCGGTGATTTTCTTCTGGATCGCGGAATACACCGGGTCGCCGACGATGAAACCGAGCGTGCCCGGTTCGAAGGTGCCGCGAGCTGCCACGACGTCGACGTCGGTGCAGGCAGCGGCCGTCGCGGTGGGGGCCGCGACGGTGGCGAGGCCGGCCCCGCCGGCCAACGAGAGCGCGGCGAGACACAAGCGGATACGCATGGGGATCCTCCGTGTGCGGGGCGCGTGGGGCGCCTGCGGAAAAGGACGGTCCCGAACGTATTCGCTTTACCTGCCCAGGTGTTATACAGAGAATTATGGAATTGCCTCGGGTTTTTGTGCCTCCACGCGCAAAGCGAGAACGAGGTCCAGGCGCGTGTCCGGATCGTGCAGGGCGTCGCCGAACAACTTCTCCAACTGCCGCAGGCGGTAGCGCACCGTCTGCGGATGCACATGCAGCCGCAGGGCCACGTCGGGGACGTTGCTGCCGCTCAACAGCCAGGCCAGCAGCGTCTCCGCGAGCCGCGGACGCTGGCCCGCCGACACGGCGTTCAGCGGCGCCAGGACCTGCGCCCGCAAGTGGTCGAGCAGAGGCTCGTCGTTGTGCAGCAGCAGTGTCGACAGGTGGTCGGAGCACCGCACCACCCCCTGCCGGGGCAGAATCCCACGGCCCATCAGGCCCAGGGCCCGGCTGGCCCAGTGCAGCGACCGCGGCGCCTCGGCGAGCGGCACCGTCGGCCCGATCGCGGCCGGGCGGCCGCGCAACGCGAGCGCGAACGCCCGGCCGCCGAACCGGCCGGAACCGTCCGGGTCGGGCAGCAGCATGCGCGGCGGCCGGGACTCCATGTCCACCAGCGCGCCCGCGGTGGCCAGCGGCCGGTCCTCCTCCTGCTGGTCCGGACCGGCCGCGAGCGTGACCACCGCGACTTGCCGCGGTACCGTCCAGCGCGCGCCGTGCGCCAGGTCCTGCACGGCCTCCAGGGCCACCGGCCCGTCACCGAGCAGCAGGCCGAGCAGGCGCTTGCGCCGCCGCTCCAGCTCGCCCGTGTCGCCCAGCCGGGCCTCCGAGTAGCCGGCCGCGGCCGCCTCGGCGACCTCGTGAACGGTCCGGAAGGCCAGCTCGCCGAGCGCGGCCACGACCGTGGAGTCCAGGCCCAGCTCCTCCGCGGTGCGGCTCATGCGTCGCCAGGCGTGCATGCCGCCCACCCGCAGTGCGGACTGGAGCGTGTCCAGGCTGCTTCCCTCCTGCGCCACACTGCGGCCGAGCTCGTGGTATGTGGCGGTGATGGTGTCGCCCGCACCGCACGGGTCGGCGATGTGGTCGACGAACAGAGTCAGGGCCTGCACGACTCCGGCTCTGAGGCCGTCGCGATAGACGGGGTTGTCCGGTTGCGCGTACTCCGGGACATGGCGGCAGACCTCCGCCTCCACTTCGTCGGCGACCGTCTCCAACTCGTCGCGCAGCACCTTCGCGAGTTCGGGCGGTACCGATACGGCGCCAGAGCCGGACAGTCCGCCGTGCGGGGCGGGAGACGCCATCGCGGACACTCCTTTCACCCGGAAACGGCTCACCCGCGGGCTGTTGCCCGTGGGGCGCACGGGTTGTCCTGTGTAGGACGGACGACCCCTGCGTTCCGTTCCGTGCCCCCATGGCCCCGACATCACTCGGGCACGCCCAAAGCATGGGCGAGCATCGGCCACGAGGCGGTGAACTCCCCTTTCCAGTAGGCCCAGCTGTGTCCTCCTCCCGTATAGAAGTGCGTGGTGACCGGGATGCGCAGGCGGGCGAGGGTGTCGGTGAAGACGTGGGCGGAGGGCCACAGGGCGCTTTCCAGCACCCCGGGCAGCGGATCGCCGCCCCCGCCGACCAGCCCGCTGCCGTTGGAGACGTACAGCGGGGTGCCGCGCAGCCCCTCGGCGCGGGCCCGCGGGTTGAAGTCGCGCCAGGTGAACAGGTTCAGCAGCGGGTTGCCCCACAGCGAGAGGGGCGCGAGGTTCTCGCGGGCCACGATGGCGTTCATGATGGCCGGGACACCCGGCGCGGTGGTGTCGAGGATGCCGCTGTAGGAGGCCGCCGCGGCGAACGCGCCGGGATGGCGGGCCGCGTGCGCCATCGCCCCGTATCCGCCGGTGGACACCCCGGCCACCACCCGGACCCCGGAGGCCCGGTAGTCGCGCCGGAGCAGCGCGGGCACCTCCTCCAGCTGGAACCTCTCGTAGTCGGCGCCGTCGCGCCAGACGCTCGGGATGCCGGTGGGGCCCGCGTCGGGCATCGCCACGATCAGGTCGCGGCCCTCGGTGAAGGCCTCGATGTCGGTCTCCCGGGTCCAGGACGTGTAGTCGTCGTGGGCGCCGTGCAGCAGATACAGGACCGGGTAGGTCCGGTTCGGCTGCGTGGCGAAGCTCGACGGCAGGATCAGCCGCACGGGGGCGCCGCGGCCGAGCGCGGCGGAGGTGACGGTGACGTCCAGGGTGCGCGGCCCGAGTCGGGTCGCGGCCCGGGCGCGTCCTGCTGTGGCCTTGGCCCCGAACAGGGCGGCCAGGCCGGCGACGGCGGCTGCCCTGGTGACGGTGCGCCGGGACACGGCGGTGCTGTGGTCGGACATGGCGGCTCCTCGGATTCCGGCTCCATACCTGTGCTCGGGGCCCCGGCTCACGGGGTCTCCTCGGCGAGCACCCGCCGCAGATGGACGGCGATCTCGTCGACCCACGGCGGGTCGAGCAGCGACAGATGGTGTCCTCCCACCGGCACGACCTCCAGCCGCGGGCACACCTCGTCCCAGCCCAGCGCCCGGTCGTCGCGCTCGTAGGCCGGGTCGCGCACGGTGTGCGGCGCCGTCTCACCGGCCCGGTACAGCACCACTCGGCCCTCGTACCGGCCGGGCCGATGGGCCTCGCCGGTCCGCAGGTCCAGGTAGGAGTCCCGCTGGTGCTCCAGCGCGGCGGACGGCACCTCGGCGGCCTCGCGCACGGCCCGCAGCACGAAGTCGATCCGCGCGCCGTCGTCGTCCATCGCCACGAGCTCGTCGTACGGCAGGTCCAGCTGAGCGCCGTAGGCGTCGGCGACGTGCCGGGCGAAGCCCTCCAGGTGGGCGCGGATCCGGTCGGGCAGGGGCAGGGGCCGTACGGAGTCGATGAGGACCACCAGGTCCACCGTCCGCCCGGCGGCGGTCAGGTGCCGCGCGGTCTCCTGGGCGAGGAAGCCGCCGAACGACCAACCCCCCAGCAGACAGGGCCCGTCGGGGTGTGTGGCGGCGATGATCTCGGCACAGCGGCGGGCCTTCTCCACCACTGTGGGCGCGTCCTCCATCCGGTCCAGTCCGTACACCGGCCGGTCGTCGCCGAGGCGTTCGGCGAGCGTGCGGTAGACGTCGGTGGAGCCGCCGGCGGCGTGGAACAGGAACAGCGGAGGCCGGGAGCCCGTGGTCCGCAGCGGCCGAAGGACCGAGCCCTGAGGAGGCAGCGCGCGCCGGACGCGGGCGGCCGCCTCCTCGACGGTCGCGGTGCCCAGCAGGTCCCGCAGCGGCAGGTCGATCCCGAACTCGCGCTCCACCGCCGTACGGATACGGACGGCCATGAGCGAGTCCAGGCCGAGGTCCGCCCAGGCCGTGCCGGGTGTGATGCGGTTCGAGGGGTGTCCGGTGACGGCGGCGATGTGGTGCGCCAGCCGGGCCAGGACGGAGCCGGGCTCGCGCGCAGGCGCGGGTTCGGGGCGGTGTGCCGGTGCGGCCGGGCCGGGGTCGCGGACGCCGTCCGTCCACCAGTACCGGACATGCCGCCACCGTGGCGTGGGCAGGTCGACGACCCGGCCGGGCGGCAGCGGCAGCCGCGCGCCCGCGGCGTACAGCGTGCCCACCTGCCGTACGAACGCGGCGGAGTCGTCCGCGTCCCGTCGCAGCGTGCCGACGAGCAGCGCGTCCGGGGCGGTGTCGGCGACGGCCCGGGTCAGGACCGGGTGGGGCGAGATCTCGACGAACGCGGTGTGGCCGTCCGCCGAGGCCGCCGCGACCGCCCGGTCCAGGCGTACCGGTCGCCGCAGGTTGGCGGCCCAGTGGGCGGCGTCGAAGACGCAGTCGCCGCGCGGGTCGTCCAGGACCGTGGAGTAGACGGGCACACGCGGCCGCCGCCCCCGCACGCCGGACAAGGCGCCGGTCAACTCCGGCAGCAGGGCGTCCACTTGGGGCGAGTGACCGGCGCCGACCACCCGCATCGCACGGGCGGCCCGGCCTTCCTTCTCCAGCCGCCGTACGAGCCGGTTGACCTCGGCCTCCTGACCGGTGACGACCTTCTGCCGGGGCGAGGAATGCACGGCGACATGGACGCCGGGGAAGTCTTCGCGCAGCGCGTCCAGTTCGGCGTCCGCCACGTCGACCACGGCCATCGCGCCGCCGCTCAGTCTGCTGAGCAGCCGGGCCCGTACGGCGATGACGCGGGCCGCGTCGGGCACGTCCAGGGCGCCCGCGCACACGGCGGCGGCCACCTCGCCCATGGAGTGCCCGATCACCGCGGCGGGTTCCAGACCCCTCGAACGCCACAGCTCGGCGAGCGCCACCTGGAGCCCGAACAGGACGGGCTGGGCGACCTCCAGGCGGTCGAGGTCGTCACCGGAGGCGAGATGGTCGTAGAGCGACAGGCCGCACTCGGGGGCCAGTTGGGGATCGAGCTTCTCCACCGCGGCGGCGAACGCGGGCTCCTCGGCCAGCAGGCGCCGCCCCATGCCGGCCCACTGGCCGCCGTAGCCGGAGAACACCCAGACGGAACCGGGCCCCACCAGGTCGCGATCGCCCGTGGTGACCGCGGGGTGCGGGGCGCTCGACGCCAACGCGCCCAGGGCGTCGGTGAGTTCGTCCCGGTCGCGGGCCGTGACGGCGGCCCGTACGGGGCCGCGGCCGGTGCGTCCGGCGAGCGTCCGCGCCACGTCGGCAGGGCGTGCGGCCTGTCCTTCGGGGGTGCGCAGCCAGTCGCCCAGCCGGGCGGCGGTGTCGCGGAGCCGCTCGGGGTCGAGGTCGGAGAGCGGGTACAGACGGGCGGCCGGCTCGTCCGGCGACAGCGGCAGCAGGGCGCCGGGCCGCCATTCCTCCAGTACGGCATGGGCGTTGGTGCCGCCGAACCCGAAGCCGGAGACCCCGGCGGTGGCCGTGCCGCCGTAGCGGGGCCAGGGCTCGGGGTCGGTCACCACGCGCAGCCGGTCGTCGTTCCCGACGCCGCTGTCGGCGCAGTGCAGGGTGGGCGGGATCTGGTCGTGGTGCAGGGCGAGGACCGTCTTCACCAGACCGGCGATGCCCGCCGCGGACTCCAGATGGCCCAGGTTGCTCTTCACGGAGCCGAGCAGCAGCGGCTGGTCGGGGTCCCGGTCCCGGCCGAGCACGGCGCCGAGCGCGCCCGCCTCGATCGGGTCACCGAGCGGGGTTCCGGTGCCGTGCGCCTCGACGTGGTCGACGGACGCCGGGGCGAGACCGGCCCGCGCGTACGCGGAGCGCAGCACTGCCTGCTGCGCGGCCGGGTTGGGCGCCATGAGACCGCCCGAGCGGCCGTCGGAGTTCACGGCGGTGGCACGGATGACGGCCAGGATCCGGTCGCCGTCCCGTTCGGCGTCCGAGAGCCGCTTCAGCAGCACGGCCGCACAGCCCTCGCCGCGCCCGATGCCGTCGGCTGCCGCCGAGAACGGCTTGCACCGCCCGTCCGGCGCGAGGGCACCGGCCCGCCCGAACGCCACGCCGACGACGGGGGAGAGGAGCAGGTTGACCCCGGCGGCGATCGCCGTGTCGCTCTCGCCCGTGCGCAGGCTGACGCAGGCGTGGTGCACGGCGACCAGGGAGGAGGAGCACGCGGTGTCCACGGCCATGCTCGGCCCGTGCGTGTCCAGCACGTACGCCAGCCGCCCCGCCGCCACGCTCAGCGCCGCGCCCGCCGGCGCCCAGGGGTCGACGGCGGCCGGGTCGGCGCCCGTGAGCTGCCCGTACTCCGGGGCGGAGATGCCCACGAAGACACCGGTGGCCGTGCCGGCGAGCGAGGCGGCCGGCACGGCGGCGTGGGCCAGGGTCTCGTGGACGACCTCCAGGAGGATCCGCTGCTGCGGGTCCATCACCGCGGCCTCGCGCGGGGTGATGTGGAAGAAGTCCGCGTCGAAGCCGGCCACGTCGTCGAGATAGCCGCCGTACCGGGGCGCGTCGGCGGGCGGGAACGGGGTGAAGTCGCGCCACCGGTCCTCGGGAACCCGCCGGATCGCGTCGACGCCGTCACTGAGCAGCCGCCAGTAGTCGGCGGGACCGTGCACCCCGCCCGGGAGCCGGCAACCGACCCCGACCACGGCCACGGGCTCGTCGTAGGAAGTAGAGGGCGTAGAGGAAGTAGAGGAGGCGGAGGAGGCGGCGGATGCCGAGGAGGAGTGCGACGAGTCCGCCGTGACGGCGGCCCGTCCCGCCCCGCCGCACAGCCGCGTCACCAGGGCCTCGCCCGTGGGCGCCTCCCACAGCAGCGTCGCGGGCAGTTCGCGTCCCAGGGCGTGGGAGAGCTCCCCGGCGAGGACCACCGCGTCCCGCGAGGACATGCCGAGGTCGGCGAGCGGGCGGTCCATCGGGACGGTCGCGGCGGGCGTGCCGGTCCAGGCGGACACTCTTTCGGCGATCAGACGGCGCAGCGCGGCCGCCGAGGCGAGGTCCGTCATTCTGCGACTCCCGCCCGCTCGTAGGCGCCCTCCGTGTAGCGCGCGCGGGTCAGGGCCCGGGAGACCTTGCCGCTGGAGGTGCGGGGCACGGTTCCCGGGGGCACCACGACGACATCGGCGAGCCGCAGCCCGTGCCGTGCCGAGACGGCCCCGCGCACCGCGCCCACCAGGGCCGGGAGGTCGATCCCGGTCAGCTCGGTGGTCCGCGCGTGCTCGGCCACGACCACCACCCGCTCACCCGCCGCACCGGGGACCGAGAACGCGGCGAGCCGGTCGCGGCGCACGGCCGGGTGCGCGTCCTGGACGGTGGCTTCGATGTCCTGCGGATAGTGGTTGCGCCCATCGACGACGATGAGGTCCTTCAGCCGGCCGGTGACCACCAACTGCCTCTCCAGCACTGTCCCCAGGTCGCCCGTGCGCAGCCAGGCGCCCGGCCCGGCCGCGGGGTCGGCCGGCTCGGCGCCGAAGACACGGCGGCTGTCCTCGGTCCGCTTCCAGTAGCCACGGCCGACGTTGGGACCCTGCACCCAGATCTCCCCGACCTCGCCCTCGGACAGCACGGCACGCGTGACGGGATCGACGATCCGCAGCCGCTGGCCGGCCGGGGCCCCGCACCCGGCGAGCAGCACCGCCCTCGGGTCGTCGGGGCGCGCGGGCAGGGCCTTCCCGGTGGCGAGCGCGTCCCGGTCCAGCGCGAACCGGCGCAGGGGCTCGCCGGGCCGGGCCGCGCTGACGAACACCGTGGCCTCGGCGAGGCCGTACGAGGGACAGTGGCTGTCCGGAGGCAGTCCCTGGGCCCCGAAGGCGGCCTGGAAACGGTCGACGGTGCCGGGGCGGACCGGCTCGCTGCCGTTGATCAGCGCGGCCACATCCTCCAGCCGCAGTTCGGCCCGCTGTGCGTCGGTCACGGCCGAGACGCAGTAGTCGTAGGCGAAGTTGGGCGCCGCGCTCACCACGCGGGGATGTGCGGCGAGCAGCCGCAGCCAGCGCACGGGCTGGTGCAGGAACGCGGCCGGATCCATGATCACCGACATCAGTCCGCGCGTGACGGGAGCGGCGACGCTCAGCACCAGACCCATGTCGTGGTAGAGCGGCAGCCAGCCCACGCAGGTCACCGGGTGCGTGTCGGCACCGTAGGCGCTCAGCGCCTGCCGGGCGTTGGCGACGACGTTGCCGTGGGTGATCTCCACGCCCGCCGGGGCCCGGGTGGAACCGGAGGTGTACTGGAGATAGGCGGTCGTGTCGGAGTCCGCGGCGAGCGGGTACCGGTCGTCCGCGCGGGCGTCGGGGACCTGGTCGGCCGCCACGACCCGCACCGGCACGTGCTCGCAGAAGTCCCGGACCTCCTCCAAGGACCGGCTCGTCGTCACGACGACGGCGGGAGCGGCGTCGGCCAGGACGCCCGCGAGCCGGTCGGCGTGCCCGGGCAGGCCCGGCGGATACAGCGGTACGGCGATCATCCCGGCGGCCAGTGCGGCCAGGAACCCGGTGACGTACTCCGGGCCCTGCGGGCACAGCAGTGCCACCCGCGCGCCGGGTTCGGCCTCCTCGGCGAGCCGGGCCGCAAGCGCCCTCACCCGCACGTCCAGGCGGCGCCAGGTCAGGGTGCGGTGGACACCGCGCGAGTCGGGCGCGGGATGGTCGACGAAGGTGAACGCCCGGCGGTCCGGCGTGGTCAGGGCCCAGTGCCGCACGAACTCCGGCAGGGTCCGGCACGGGGGAGCGAGCGGGGGGCGGCGGTGGTCCATGGGGCGTGGCTCCTCACGTCGCGGGGGAGACGGGGACGGACGGGGCAGGGGGGCGATCAGGGCGGTCGGCGCGCGTCGGGACGGCCGCGTCGGAGCGGGTGCCGCGGATCAGAGCGGGATGTTGCCGTGCCGGCGCTGCGGCATGGGGGCGCGCTTGCCGTGCAGGGCGCGCAGCGCGCGGCAGACGTGCGCCCGGGTCTCGCGCGGGGCGATGACGTCGTCGACGTAGCCGCGCTCGGCGGCCAGGTACGGCGTGCCGTGCGTGCTCTCGTACGCGGCCACGAGCTGTGCGCGCAGCGCCTCGGGGTCCTTGGCGGCGGCCAGTTCACGCCGGTGCAGCAGGCCCACCGCGCCCTCGGCGCCCATGACGGCGATCCGGGCGGTGGGCCAGGCGAGGTTGACGTCGGCGCCGAGATGCTTGGAGCCCATGACCGCGTATCCGCCGCCGTAGGCCTTGCGCACCACCACGGTGACCTTGGGGACGGTCGCCTCGGCGTAGGCGTACAGGAGTTTGGCGCCGCGCCGGATGATGCCGCCGTGCTCCTGGCGGACGCCGGAGAGATAGCCCGGCACGTCGGCGAAGGTCAGCAGGGGGATGCCGAACGCGTCGCAGAACCGCACGAACCGCGCGGCCTTCTCGGAGGCGTCGATGTCGAGGACGCCCGCCGCGTGCATCGGCTGGTTGGCGACGACCCCGACCGAGCGGCCCTCGACCCGGGCCAGCGCGCAGATGATGTTCGGCGCGAACAGCTCCTGCACGTCGAGGAGTTCACCCTCGTCCACGACCGCCCGCAGGATCTCGCGCATGTCGTAGGCCTGGCCGAGCCGGTCGGGGACCACCTCGTCCAGCCGGTCCCCGGCGGGCGGCTCCACCGGCGCGTACTCGGGCGGCCGCTCCAGGTTGTTGGCGGGCAGATACGACAGCAGGTCCCGCACGGTGTCCAGGGCGTCCTGCTCGTCGGCGGCCAGGAAGTGGGCATTGCCGTTGACGGAGTTGCTGGTGTGCGCGCCGCCCAGCTCCTCGGCGGTGGTGCGCTCGCCGGTGACCGTCTCGATGACGTCGGGTCCGGTGACGAACATGTGCGAGGCGCCGTCGACCATCACCGTGAAGTCGGTGATCGCCGGCGAGTAGGCGGCCCCGCCCGCGCACGGCCCGAGGACGACCGAGATCTGCGGGATCACCCCCGAGGCCTGCACGTTGCGGCGCACCAGCTCGGCGTAGAGGGCGAGGGAGGCGACGCCCTCCTGGATGCGGGCGCCGCCGGAGTCGTTGAGCCCGATCACCGGACAGCCGGTCTTGAGGGCCAGGTCCATGAGGGCGACCGTCTTCTCGCCGAAGGCCTCGCCCATGCTGCCGCCGAAGACGCCGGAGTCCTGGGCGAACACACAGACCGGGCGGCCGTCGACCGTAGCGTGTCCGGTGACCACGCCGTCGCCGTAGGGCCGCCGGGCCCCGTCCCCGGTGGGCCGGGCCCGCACGAACAGCCCGGTCTCGGCGAACGATCCGGCGTCCACCAGCCGTTCGATCCGCTCCCGGGCGCCGAACTCCCCGCGCCGTCTGGATCTGCCGGGGGTCACCGCCCCCGTCCTGCGCCGTGCCAGATCGGCGATGCGATCGGCGGTCCGGTCGGGCACGTACGGCGCGGTCCGCTCTGTCTCGGACCTTGTCGCCTCAGTCGTCACAGCCACCTCCGAACTCGGCTTCGAATATGGCAGCGGTGGAGGCGGCGACCGGGCGGAACGAGGCGGTGTTTGCCTCAGGTGAGTGCTGCGGGACGAGTGTTCGTCCGGGGGTGACAAGGGGCCAGGGCCCCGGCCGTCCGCGGCCGGGGCCCGTCCGCGCCTACGTCATCGCCGCAGCGTCCGTGTCGCGGCGAGCGATCCCGCACGGTAGCCCTCCAGACGGACGGCGGTCCCCGGCGCCGGATCGACGGACAGCGTGAGCGTGGTGTCCCCGTCCACCACGTCCACCGAGGCCCGCGGACGGCCCGCCACGAAGACGTCGACGCGGTCCAGGCCGGCGGTGCGCACGGTGAGCGCGGCTCCCGGCCCGGGTTCCGCGTCGAGCCGGAACCGGGGGAGGGCGGCGAGGAGTTCGCCCGCGTGGTTGAGCAGGTCGACGTTGTCCTTGAGCAGGTCGTCGCGGGTCATCCGGTGCCGGACGTCCGGTACGACGCCGAGGTCCTCCAGCGGGGTGCCGGAGAGCGCGCCCACGCGTACCGTGCGCCGGATCGCCACCCGCAGGTTCGCCCCGCCCGGCAGCGGCCGGTACGGCGACTCCGGATCGGGCCCGGGGACCGGGGCGGGGAGCTCCAGCAGGAGCTTGAGGAGTTCGTGGGTCCAGACGTTGGCCCCGCCCGCCCCGGTGTTGTCGTCCGCGCCCAGCACGGGACCGATGCCGTGGTCCTGGAAGCCGGCGGCGAAGATGTCGGTGGCCGAGTAGCAGCGTGCGTCGGTGACCAGCACGACGGGCCCGTGGTACTGCTGCCCGATCGCGTTCGCCCCCTCCTGCGGGGTGATCGGGAAGGTGGCTGAGAACGCCGACCCGATCTCCGGCGACTGCTCCAGCGAGGGGAACCACGGCCCCAGATCGATCTCACGGGTCGGATTCGCGGCATGACGCCGGCAGATCCGCAGGTTGAGCGGCGTGCTGAGGAACTGCACCGGCTCGGGCACCACCTGACGCGGTGTCAGGGTCTGGAGCAGGAACTCGGAGGCGTGGATGTGGCCGCCGCCGTTCCCTCGCACGTCGAGCGCGAGGCCGGTGCGCGGGATCAGGCCGAGCAGCCGGACGAACTCGGTGACGAAGCCGCCCGGGTCGGTGGTGTTGAAGGTGAAGATCCGGATGTGCCCGAACGTTCCCGACGCCGTGGTGACCGTACGGGCGCGGAAGAACCCCGGCATCGCCGAGGGGATGTCCGCCGCGTCCAGGGCCGGCTCGGTGGTGAGTTCGGCCGGGCCACCGGCCTCCTCCAGGCCCACCACCTGCGGCACGTGCAGGAGTTTCGTGGCCCGGTTCACCTCGTCGCCGACCAGGTCGAGACCCTGGGCGGCCGCCGCCTCGGAGAGGGCGTCGGCGTCCACGAGCGCCGGCAGGTTCTCCGTCACCCGCCAGGGCTCGCGCAGTTCACGGGCCGCCCCGTCGGCGCCGGTGTAGCCGAGGACCACCCACTCCTCGTCGGGTGCCCGGTGCACCGCGAGCGGCCGGACGGTCAGCGACTGCACCCCGCGCGAGTGCCGGGCCGCCGGGTTGCTCCCGGCGAAACGGTCCGCGCACAGCTCGACCTGGCGGGCGATGGGGACGCCGTTCCAGTGCGTGACCTCGGTGCCCGGCCCGAACCCGGGCGGCGCCGCGAAGTCGCGCACCGTCCGCGTGACCAGGTAGCCCGAGCCGGGCCCGGCGGCGTAGTGCTCGATCTGGAAGGGCAGGTAGGCGATCTTGCCGGCGAAGGGCCGCGGCAGGACGTAGTTGGTGTGCAGGTCCCGCACCGAGTGGAAGATCGCCGACAGTTCGGCGTGGAAGCGCCACTCCGGGTCCATCGCCGCATCGCTCTGCCGGCCCAGCCGGACCAGCAGCAGTCGCAGCCGCTGCACGGGGTTGACGGCGTACATGGCCGTCTTCAGCGGCAGGTGCGCGTAGTTCTGCTCCAGGAGTACGAGCGCCTGCTGCACCAGGACCTTGCGCTCCGCGAGCGTCAGCACGCCCGCGCCGGCGAGGAAGTCGGACAGCGGCGCGGCCGCCGCCAGTTGCTTGGGAATCCACGCGGGTGTCGTGGAGGTGTCGTGGTCGGTCATGGGTTCTCCTTCGGATGATCAGCCGTCCGGCACGTGTGCCGCACACCGATCTCCGCGCCCCCACGACCGCGCCACTCGTACGAGGAGTCCACCGCGCACCGACGAGCCGTCCATGATTCCCCCGTGCGGCGCGGCGCCCGCGCGGGCCCCTGCACCACCCCCTCAGCATGCTCCCCGGCAGGGCCCGCCGCGGGGTGTTCCGGCGGGACTACGCCATCCGTCGGGCCCCCGGTCCCGTTCCCCGCGGGGGAAGTTCGGCAGGTCCATCAGGTCACTTGTCCCGGACCCTTGACTCGGAATGCGCGAATCGCCATCCTCGTCGGACCATCTTGCGCCGGTCATGACAACCCTGGGTGCGGCCTCCGGACCGTCCCGCTCGTCGACCGTGGCGCCCCGCCGACCGAGGGACGTGGGTAGTGACCATGGCTCGACGCCCGTACCGCCGACGCAAGGACGTCACCGTCCTGTCGCTGCTCCTGCTGCTGGTGGCCGTGGCCCTCGGCCCCACCCCGAGTTCGGCGGCCGCGGCCGACTGGTGGAACCCCACGGCACGGCCCGCGCCCGACGCGCAGATCAACGTCACCGGCGAGCCCTTCAAGGGCACCGACTCCGCGGGCGACGTCCGCGGGTTCGTCGACGCGCACAACCATCTGTTCTCCAACGAGGCCTTCGGCGGCCGGCTCATCTGCGGCAAGCCCTTCTCCGCGGCCGGGGTCGCCGACGCGCTCAAGGACTGTCCGGAGCACTACCCCGACGGCACACTCGCGATCTTCGACTACATCACCCACGGCGGCGACGGCAGGCACGACCCGGTCGGCTGGCCGACCTTCAAGGACTGGCCGGCCCACGACTCGATGACCCACCAGGCGAACTACTACGCCTGGATCGAGCGCGCCTGGCGCGGCGGCCAGCGCGTCCTCGTCAACGACCTCGTCACCAACGGCATGATCTGCTCGGTCTACCCCTTCAAGGACCGCAGTTGTGACGAGATGACCTCGATCCGGCTCCAGGCGAAACTCACCTACGCCCTCCAGGACCACATCGATACGATGTACGGCGGCCCCGGCAAGGGCTGGTTCCGGATCGTCCTCGACAGCGCGCAGGCCCGCGAGGTCATCAAGCAGGGCAAGCTGGCGGTCGTCCTCGGCGTCGAGACCTCCGAGCCCTTCGGCTGCAAGCAGATCCTCGACATCCCGCAGTGCAGCCGCGCCGACATCGACAAGGGCCTCGACGAGCTGTACGACCTGGGCGTGCGCAGCATGTTCCTGTGCCACAAGTTCGACAACGCGCTGTGCGGGGTCCGCTTCGACGAACACGGCCTGGGCGCCGCCATCAACGTCGGCCAGTTCCTGTCGACCGGCACCTTCTGGAAGACCGAGAAGTGCACCGGCCCCCAGAAGGACAACCCCATCGGCCTGACCGAGTCCGACGCCGAGGAGGACCTCCCGGACGGCGTGGAGGTCCCGGCCTACGACGAGAACGCGCAGTGCAACGTGCGCGGGCTCACCGACCTCGGCGAGTACGCCGTACGCGGCATGATGCAGCGCAAGATGATGCTTGAGATCGACCACATGAGCGTCAAGGCCACCGGCCGGGTCCTCGACATCTTCGAGGCCGCCTCCTACCCCGGCGTGCTGTCCTCGCACAGCTGGATGGACCTGAACTGGACCGAGCGGGTCTACTCCCTCGGCGGCTTCGTCGCCCAGTACATGCACGGCTCCCAGGAGTTCGGCGCCGAGGCGAAGCGCACCGACGCGCTGCGGGAGAAGTACGGCGTGGGCTACGGCTACGGCACCGACTTCAACGGCATCGGTGACCACCCCGCCC
This sequence comes from Streptomyces lincolnensis, assembly GCF_001685355.1. Lineage (GTDB taxonomy): Bacteria > Actinomycetota > Actinomycetes > Streptomycetales > Streptomycetaceae > Streptomyces > Streptomyces lincolnensis. The sequence continues at coordinate 9,598,964 of NZ_CP016438.1, forward strand.
CGCGCGGCGCCGACGCCCCGAACCCTGTGACGTACCCCTTCAAGAGCGCCGACGGCGGCTCCGTGATCGACCGGCAGACGAGCGGGCAGCGCACCTTCGACTACAACACCGACGGGGCCGCGCACGTCGGCATGATCCCGGACTGGATCGAGGACATCCGGCGCGTCGCCGGCCAGGGCGTGGTGGACGACCTCTTCCGCGGCGCCGAGTCCTACCTCGGCACCTGGGGCGCGTCCGAACAGCACCGGGCCGGAGTGAACCTGGCCAAGGGCCGTCCGGCGACGGCCAGTTCGTCGGAGTCCAACCCCTTCACCAGCTACCAGCCGGGACGGGCCGTGGACGGCGACGACGACAGCCGCTGGGCCAGCGACTGGAGCGGCGAGCAGTCCTGGCAGGTCGACCTCGGCGCCACCCACCTGGTCTCCCGCGTCACCCTCGACTGGGAACGCGCCTACGGGAAGTCGTACCGCGTGGAACTGTCCACCGACGGCGTGCACTGGCAGACCGCCTGGTCCACCACTGCCGGCGACGGCGGCCTGGACACCGCCCGCTTCACCGGCACACCCGCCCGCCACGTCCGCATCCACGGCCTCGAACGCGGCACCGACTGGGGTTACTCGCTCCACGAGGTGGGCGTCCACAGTGCCTGAGGCGGGGGTGCGCGCATGGCACGGATGCCGTCGGCCGAGCGGCGCCGGCAGCTGACGGAGGCGGCGATCAGGGCGATGGCCCGGGACGGGGTGGCCAAGACCACCACCCGGTCCATCGCCGCCGAGGCCGACGTCTCCCTCAGCGTCTTCCACTACTGCTTCGACTCCAAGCAGGCCCTGATCGAGTCGGTCATCACCACCCTCACCGACCACTCCGTGGCCGTGGTGCAGGAGGCACTACGGCCCAGGGCCACCCTTGAGGAGACCGTCCGGGCCGGCTTCGAGGCCTACTGGAACCACGTCCGCACCCACCCCGACGAGCACATGCTCACCTACGAACTCACCCAGTACGCCCTCAGACAGCCGGGATTCGAGCACCTGGCCCGCCGCCAGTACGAGCTGTACGGCGCCGCCTACGCAGAACTCATCGACGGCCTGCGCGAGGGCATGGACCTCCGGCTCCGGGTCCCCGTCTCCGTGCTGGCCCGCTATCTGGCCGCCATGACCGACGGCCTGACCCTGAACTACCTCGTGCTCGGCGACGCGGCAGCCTGGACCGACATCCTCGACACGGTCACCGCCCACATCGCCGGACTGGTCCAGGAGGGCGAGCCGGGTCCGGGCCGCCTGGGACACTGACGTGGTGCAGCCGCCCCCAGAGCCCCGCCCGCCGGCCCCCGTCACGGCCGACGCACCGGGCAACATCGCCCGCCCGCTGCTCACCCAGTCCTGGCTCGACCTCACCTTCGTCCACTGGGCGGCCGACCCGGCCGACGTGGCCGGCCTGCTCCCGCCGGGCACCGTCCCCGACACCCTGGACGGGGTGACCTACGTCGGTCTGGTGGCGTTCCGGATGCACCGCGTCGGCTGGTTCGGCCTCCCCGGCGTGCCCTACCTCGGGAGCTTCCCGGAGACGAACGTCCGTCTCTACTCGGTGGACGCGCGAGGCCGCCGGGGCGTGGTCTTCCGCTCGCTCGACGCCTCCCGCCTGATCCCGGTCGTGGTGGGGCGGCTCGCCTTCCGGATGCCCTACCTGTGGTCGCGCATGGAGATCCGCACCCACGGCGACACCGTGACCTACACCAGTTCCCGGCGCTGGCCCGGACCGCGCGGCGCCCACAGCCGCCTGACCGTCCGGGTCGGCGAACGGATCGAGGAGGCGACGGAGGCGGAGCACTTCCTCACCGCCCGCTGGGGCATGCACAACGCCTTCCTCGGGCGGCCGGTGTTCCTGCCCAACGCCCACCCGCGCTGGCCGCTGCACCGCGCCACACTCGTCGCGTGCGACGAGGACCTGGTGACGGCGGCGGGGCTGCCGCGGCCGGTGGGGGAGCCGGTGAGCGTGCTGTACTCGCCGGGCGTCCCGGTCCGCTTCGGCCGCCCGGCCCGCCCGGCGGGCATCCCGACCCCCTGACGTGGCCCGACTCGCGGCGCCTTCCGCATGTCGGCCGCGATCGGCCGGGCGGGGGAACGGCGGGAGTGGAAGCCGATCCCCTGCCGGTCCGTGCGATGTACTGCCCTGACCAGTCGAAACACGGCACCCGTACGCAGGAGGGCACATGAGCGGACCGGTACGCGGCGCGGCCGTCGCCGTCGTCCTCGCCGCCACGGTCGGCGCGTGCGGCACGGTCTCGGATCGCCGCGACGACGTGCGCGACGCGGCGACGGCCTTCGAACAGCACCTCGCCGAGGGCGCGTACGACCGACTGTGCGCGGCCCTCGCCCCCGGCACCGTCGAGGAGCTGGAGCAGTCGGCCGGCAGCCCCTGTGCCAAGGCCCTCGGCGAGGAGGCCCCACCTCGTGGCGGTGACCTGCGCGTGGTGGACGTCTACGGCGACCAGGCGCGGGCGGTGCTCGCCACGGACACGCTGTTCCTCTCCCGCTTCGACAGCGGATGGAAGATCGTGGCCGCCGGCTGCACCGAGCGTCCCGAACAGCCGTACCAGTGCCGGATCAAGGGGGGATGAGCGGTGAGGACGATGTTCACCACGGTGGTGCTGATCATCGCGGTCGGTCTCGCCTATCTCGCGGCGGTGGGACTGATGCAGCGGTGAACCGGCCCTCGTCCCGCACCACCGCCTCCGGGCGCGCAGGCCTGCGCGGGTTCGTCCGGGAGAACGGCCTCGGGCTGTTCTTCACCGTCACCTTCCTGCTGACCCTGGTCGGGCAGGCGATCGCCGGACAGGCCGACTTCAACAACCAGCTGGTCGCGGAGCAGCTGCGGCCGGTCGGACTCGCCGAGTACGTCACCACGTCGGACTTCGCGGTCGACGTGGCGGAGAACTGGCAGTCCGAGTACCTCCAGTTCTCGCTGTTCATCGGCGTGACGGTCTGGCTGCTCCAGCGCGGTTCCCCGGAGTCCAAGGAACTGCACAAGGGCGGCACCGAGTCCGACAAGGACCAGCGGGTCGGCGAGTACGCCGGCGAGAACTCGCCCCGGTGGGCCGCGGCCACCGGGTGGCGGCGCGCGCTGTACTCGCACTCGCTGCTGCTGGTCATGGGGACGATCTTCGTGCTCTCGTGGCTGGTCCAGTCGGTCACCGGCGTGGCCGCCTACAACGAACAGCAGCTGCGCCGGCTCCAGGCCCCGATGAGCTGGCCCCAGTACCTGGGCGCGGCCGACTTCTGGAACCGCACCCTCCAGAACTGGCAGTCCGAACTGCTGGCCGTCGCCTCGATGGTGGTGCTCTCCACCTACCTGCGCCAGCGCGGCTCCCCGGAGTCGAAGCCGGTCGGCGCGGCACACGACGCCACGGGCGTGGAGAGCTGAGGCGACCGCCGGGCGCCGGTGAGTCTCACTCGTGCGTCACCCGCACCGGCTCGAACGCGATCCGGGTCCGTCCGCCGTCCCCGGTCCAGGTGACCTCGACGCCGTCCGCGTCGAGCGTCAGGCCGGAGACGGCCGCGGCCGGGTCGGCTGTCGCGGCCCCGGTGGACAGGGTCGCCAGGCCGACGTGGACGGTGGTGCCCCCGGCGGGGCCGCTCAGCCGCGGTACCTGGGCCCAGCGGGTGTACGCGGTGCCCTGCGGAGCGCGGACCGTCTCGCTGTCGGCGTCCCAGCCGTGCAGGCCGTGCAGCGTGGAGACCAGGTCCTCCTCGGGGCCGGTCGCCCACCCGGTCTGGGTGACGCGGGTGCCGGCCGGAGCGCCGATCACCCGGTGCACCCGCAGCTCGTACGGTCCGCGGGCCACCGTCACGCTCTCCACCCGCAGCCCCGGCACCATCGGCGGGCCCCCGGCGAACGCGGGCCGGTGCCACGAGGCGGCCCAGCCCCAGCCGTCGCCGTGCCCCGCACCGAGCGGATGGATCCGCCGCCGGACGCTGCGCCGACCGTTCACCTCCACCGCCAGGTGGTTGTCGGCGAGGTTGGCGGTCGACGTCGGCCCGGTCCGGGTGGAGTACGCCTGCCGCCCGTAGTGCGGATCCTCGGCCTCCGGGTCCTCCGCCTCGTGCGGGCGCACATGGTCGCTGCCGTGGTTGTGCAGTCGTACGATCCCGTCGGCGCGCGTCGACTGCACCAGCAGCCCCGGTGCGGACAGCGCGAGGACCCGGTCGGCCTCCTCCACCGGCGCGGCCTCCTCGCGGGCCGTCCACAGCGGATGGTCGGCGGGAGCGAGGAGCGACACGAACGCCTTCGACGCCCAGTACGGCGACGCCGGACCCGAGTACGACTGGAGGGTGGCCTCGTGCGGGCCGTACCAGCCCAGGCTCAGCAGCCCGTCCTCGGTGAGCGCGCCGCGGTCGAGGAAGTGGCGCAGGCTGCCGCTCGCGAGCCGTCGGGAGGCGCCGGGGGCCAGCGGTGTGTCGCCGGTCAGCGCACCCAGGCCGACGGCGGCGGAGGCAGCGAAACGGTACGTCAGGGAGCGGCCGAAGTGCAGCGGAGCCCCGTCCGCGCCGAAGGTCGGGGCGAAACCCTCCAGATGGGCGCGCAGCCGCGGGCCGTAGCGGGCGGCGAGCCGGGTGTCGCCCGCGAGGTGGGCGTCGAGCACCGGATACAGGTGCAGCGCCCAGCCGTTGTAGTGGTCGAAGGCGCGCCCGTCGCCGTCGGCGTACCAGCCCTCGCCCCGGTACCAGGTCTCCATCAGCTCCAGCGCGCGCTCGCGCGCCGCCGCCGTCTCGGCGTCCCCGCGGCCCACGGACTCCAGGAACCCGGCCACGGTGAAGGGGAACAGGTACCAGTTGTTCGGCGCGGGCGTGTGCCGCAGCGCCCCGCGCAGCCACTCCTCGGCCCGGTCCCGTACGGCGTCGTCGAGGTGCTTCCACAGCCAGGGCGCCGTCAGCCGCAGCCCGAGCGCGACCGACGCCGACTCGACCATCGGCTGGCCCTGGATGTGGTGGTCGAGGATCAGCGGCCAGGACTCGGTGTCCTCGCGGCCGGGGGTACGGGTGCCCGAGGCCAGGCCTCGCGCGTACCGGTCCAGCCAGCCGTGCGGGTCGTCGCCGCCGGAGCCCGCCACCCGGAAGGCGGCGGCGAGGAATGTGCGGGCGTAGCCCTCCAGCCCGTCGGAGCGCACCCCCGACCCCGAGGGCCGTCCGGGCAGGTCGAGCAGGGCGCAGCCGGGTGTGCCCCAGCGCCACGCCGCCGTCAGGAGCCCGTCCGCCACCGCCTCCCAGTGGGCCCGGGTGTATCCGGTGTACGGGCTCGACTCGCGGTCCTCCGCGGGGAGTTCGAAGGGGATGCTCATGCGAGGAAGGCCAGCCTTTCGCGTCGTACGGGATGCCGGAACCCGGCACCGGAGGCCCAGTGCGCCGTCTCGGCCACGGCGTGGTCGGCGAGCCGGCGCCACTCGTTGCCCTCGGAACCGGCGAGGTGCGGGGTGATGAGCGCGTTCTCGCACCGCCACAACGGATGTTCCGGTGGCAGGATCTCGGGATCGGTGACATCCAGGACGGCCCGGATCCGCCCCGCCAGCAGGGCGTCGGTGAGGGCCTCCTGGTCGACGACCGCCCCGCGCGAGGTGTTGATCAGCACGGCGTCGGCCGGCATCGACTCGATCAGGGCACGGCCGACCAGACCGCGGGTCGCGGGCAGCAGCGGCGTGTGCACGCTGACGGTGTCGCAGCGGGCGAACAGCTCCGCCAACTCCACGCGCTCGACACCGAGTTCGGCGGCGTCGGTGTCCGTGACGTACGGGTCGTGCAGCACGACGTCGACGTCGTGCGGGCGCAGCAGCTCCACGACCCGGCGGCCGACGAGCGACGCCGACAGGATGCCGATGGTACGGCGGTAGTTGCCGACGCTGCGGGGTGTGCCGAGCCAGGTGCGCCGCTGGGAGGCGCGGTAGTCGCGGGCCCGTTCCAGGACGTGCTTGCCGGAGAGCAGGATCATGGCGAGGGTGTACTCGGCCACCGGCACGGCGTTGGCCGCGGCGGCGGAGGAGACCTCGATGCCGCGTTCCCAGCAGGCGTCGGTGACATGGCCGCGCACGCTGCCCGCCGTGTGCACCACGGCCCGCAGCCGGGGCGCGGCCTCCAGCACCCGCTCGTCCAGCGGCGGACAGCCCCAGCCGGTGATCAACACATCGACGTCGGCGAGGACTTCACGCGCCCGGGAGGTCGACAGGTCGTCCAGCGCGGGGAGCGGGGCGAGATCGCAGAGCGCGCGCAGCGCGTCGAGCGACTCGGCGTCGAGGACGGCCGCGGCGGCCTCCTGGGACATGGCCAGCGCGGCCCTGGGACGCAAACCCGGGCCAGGTGTGGTCACTTGACGGCTCCCGCGGTCAGACCGGCCCGCCAGAACCGCTGGAGCAGGACGAAGGCCAGGATCAGCGGCACGACGGCGAGCAGCGAACCCGTGATCACCACGGAGTAGTACTCGGGGGAGACCGACGCCGAGCTGTTCCACTGGTACAGGCCCAGACTGACCGGATACAGGTCCTGGTTCGACAGCATCACCATCGGCAGGAAGAAGTTGTTCCAGATCGCGGTGAGCTGGAACAGGAAGACGGTCACCAGACCGGGGCCGAGCATCCGCAGCGCCACCCTGAAGTAGGCGACCAGTTCGCCCGCGCCGTCGATGCGCGCCGCCTCCAGCACCTCGTCGGGGACGTATCCCTGGCTGAAGATCCGGCCGAGGTAGACCCCGAACGGATTGAACAGGACCGGGATGAACACCGCCCAGAAGGTGTTGACCACGCCGGCCTCGGACGCCATCAGGTAGAGCGGCAGCGCCAGCACGGTCTGCGGCACCATCACCGCCGCCAGGACCAGACCGAACATCTTCTCCTTGTGCCGGAAGCGGTACTTGTCGAAGGCGTACCCGCAGGCGACGCTGATCAGGGCACCGAGCGCGGCGCCGAGGACCGCGTACAGCAGGCTGTTGACGTACCAGCGGCTGTACAGCCCGCCGTCCATGGCGAACAGGTCGCGCACGTTCTGCGCGAGCGAGAAGTCGCCCAGCGACAGCAGATCGCTGCTGAACAGCGCGTCCCGGTCCTTCGACGCGGCGAGCACCAGCCACAGGCCCGGCAGCACGGTGTAGAGCACGGAGATCGCGACGACCACGTTGACGGTCGCACGGCCCAGCAGCCGGGGGCGCAGCAGGGTGCTGTCATGGGCGCTCATCGGGCCTCCTGGGCGTCGGCGCGGCTGGTCCAGCGGGTGACGCCGTAGGACAGGGCGATCGTGCACAGCAGCAGGACGACCGAGGCGGCCGCCGCCAGGCTGTAGTTGTTGCGGGTGAACGCCGCGTCGTAGATGTACATGCTCGGCGAGAACCGGGAGCTGATCATGGGGGAGGAGAGGTTGAGCAGCATCGGCTCGGTGAACAGCTGGAGTGCCCAGATCAGCGTGAAGATCGAGACCATCACGATCGAGGCGCGCACCAGCGGTGTCTTGACCTGGAGCGCGGTGCGCACCGGTCCGGCGCCGTCGACGACGGACGCCTCGATCACCTCGCGGGGCACGGCCTGGAGAGCGGCGTAGAAGACCACCATGTTGTAGCCGAGGTTGCTCCACAGGGCGATGTTCACGATGGACGGGATGACGGTGTGCACGCCCAGGAAGTCGATCGTGATGTCGGCCTTCGCGAACAGCTCGATGATCGGGCTGATGCCGGGCGTGTACAGGTAGAGCCAGATCAGCGCGGCGATGATCCCGGGCACCGCGTGCGGCAGGAACAGCCCCAACTGCGCCCAGGCGCGCAGCCGTACGACACCGGAGTCCAGCAGCAGCGCCAGGACGAGCGCCCCGACGACCATGAGCGGGAGGTAGATCAGGCAGTACAGGGCGACGGTGCCGAGGCCGCCGAGGAAGGTGGGGTCGGTCAGGACCGCCGCGTAGCTGCGCAGGCCGACGAAGACGGTGCGCTCGGGGCCGAAGCCGAGACCGGGCTGGTCGTCGCTGAAGAAGCTGAGGTAGACGGCCGTGCCGACGGGGATCAGGAAGACGGTGACCAGCAGGACGAAGAAGGGCGTCATCAGCACACCGCAGGCGGCGAGCCGGCGACGCCGGGCCGCCTTGCGGGCGCGGAGCCCGGCGACGGGCGCGGTGGGCGGCGGGGCCGTGGCCGGCGCGGGCTGCTGGGTGGTCGCGGTCATGGGGGTGTCACCTGCCTTTCGGGCGGCTCAGGTGGTGTGCTCGGTGGTGGACAGGCCCAGGGCCTTCAGGTCGGGCATGGTCCCTTCCTGGGCGGTGCGCAGGGACTCCACGAGCGAGCCCTGGCCGGCACTGGCGCGGGCGAAGGCGTCCTGCATGACCTTCTGCGTGGCGGTCATCCGCGGTCCCCACACCCAGCCGTCGCGGATCTTGGCGGCCTCCTGCTCGAACAGTTCGTAGATGTCCTGGCCGCCGTAGTACGACCGGTCGAAGGCCTCGCGTCCGACGGCGATCAGGTCCGAGACCGCCGGGTACTGGCTGCTGGTGCCGCTGGAGAGCCGGGCGCGCAGGGCGTCCGGGTGGGAGACCTGCCACTCGATGAACTCCATCGCGGCCTCGGGGTGCCGGCAGTCCTTGGTGACGGCGAACGTGGAGCCGCCGTGCGTGCCGACGGCCGGCCGGGCGGTGTCCCACTGGGGCAGCGGCGCGATCCGCCACTGGCCCTTCTGGCCGGGCCGCGCGTTCATCTGCGCGCCCGCGTCCCAGGCGCCGCTGAGGCGGGTCAGCACCAGCCCGTTGCCGATCTGGGCGTCGGACTGCCGGCTCTCCACGGCGTTCATGAAGATGTCGTCCCGGTCGATGAGCCCCTGCCAGTAGGCGGCCACGCGCCGGCTGGGCGCGTCGGCGAGGGACACGTTCCAGGCCCCCCGGCCGGTGTCGAACCACCGCGCGCCCGCCTGCCAGGCGTAGGCGGCGAACTGGGTCATCCCGTCCGTGGGGAAGAGCACCAGACGCCGGTCGGACACCTTGCGGCGCACGGCGCGGGCCAGCTCGGCGAACTCGTCCCAGGTGCGCGGCACCTTCAGGCCGTACCGGTCGAACAGGTCGGTGCGGTAGTGCATGACCATCGGCTCGACGTCCAGCGGGACACTGAAGGTGCGTTTCTCGAAGGTGGTCAGGCCGAGCGCCTGGGGCAGCAGTTTGGCGCGCAGGGTGTCGCTGACGAGGTCCGTGATGTCGCGGGCGACGCCGTCGATGGCGAAGCCGGGGACCTGCGGGTACTCGATGGTGGCGACGTCGGGGGAGTTGCCGGCCCGGGCCGCGTTGCTGAGTTTGGCGTAACCGCCCTGTCCCCCGGAGGGGATCTGCTGGAAGTCGACCTGGATACGGTCGTGTGTCTTGTTGAAGGCGTCGACCACCTCCTGGCTGCCGCGCAGGGCGGACCAGAACGTGATGACCGTCTTGCCGGTGCTGCTCACTTGGGCATCCGACGATCCGCTACAGGCGCTCACGGCTCCTGACAGCGGCACGGCGGCCGTCGCGGCGAGCACCGACCGACGGCTGGGTCGACCGGGCATGGGCGCCTCCCGCGGCTCCGCGTGTCTTTGGGGGACACGACTGTTCGGGACACGGGAATCCTCGACGCGTCGACCACAAACGGTCAAGAGAGCGATCAGAAGAAAATAAAGCGGTCAAACGCTCATTCGCTGTGCGTGTCCACCGCCCGGGTCGATCCGCGCACGGTCAGCGCCGGCAGCAGCTCCACACGCCGCACCGACTCTTCCCGGCCCCCCGCCAGGCGCGTGAGCAGCAGCTGCGCCGCGACCCGCCCGACCTCCGCCTTCGGCGGGGTCACCGCGGTCAGCGGGGTCGCGCCCAGCCCGGCCACCACATCGTCGTACGCCACCATCGAGCAGTCCTCCGGCACGCGTACGTCGTGTTCCGCCAGCTGCTGGACGGCCATCAGCGCGTCCACGTCACCGTGCACCACGGCCGCCGTCGCGCCGAGCTTGCGCAGGAGCGTCGGCACGTCCGCCGTCTCCTGGTCCGTGTACGGCCCGGCGTGACCGGCCGCCGGTGAGCTCAGCGCCCAGGCCCACTCCTCGATCCGCGGATGGGCGGCGGCGATCTCGGTGAAGGCGGCCCGCAGGGTCCGAGCGGTGGGACTGTCGTCCCGGGTCGCGAACACGATCCGCCGGTGACCGAGCCCCACCAGGTGCTCCACGGCCAGATGGGCGCCGTACCAGTGGTCGGAGCACACCGAGTCCAGCGCGTGCAGCGCGCTGCCGGGCCGCGGCCGGCGCTCCATCAGCACGGCCGGCACCTCCAGCGCGGCGAGCCAGCCGTAGTCGGCCTGTTCCACGGTGGGCGTGCGCCACCGGGGTGCCAGTAGCAGGCCGCGCGCGCCGTCGGCGAGCGCCCGCTCCACGAGCGGGCGCTCCGCCCCGGCCACCTGGGGCGCGATGTGCAGCGCGATGCGGATGCCCGCCTCCTCCAGCACCGTCCGCGCTCCGTGCAGCGCCTCGTACAGGTACGAGTGGCGCTCCGGGACCACCAGGGCCACCCGGTCGCCCCCCTCCGGGTGGGCGGTGCCGCTGCTGGGCAGTTCCTGCGCGGAGGACGTCGTGTGCACGACCCCGTGGCCGCGGCGCAGCCTGCCCTCGCGGGTCAGTTCCTCCACGTCCCGGCGCAGCGTCACCACCGACACCTGGAGTTCGGCGGCGAGATCCCGCACCCGCGCCTTCCCGCGCGCCTCCACCGCGGCCAGGATCCGCTGCCGCCTGAGATCGACCGGCTCCCGCACGAGGCCTCCCGAGCGCGTCCATGTTCGTTTGATCGGATGCGCGCCATCATAACGATCGCCTCGTGCGGTGAGCCCCTCCGTGCGGTGGGAGGCGGATCTCAGGCGGGTCTCAGCTGAACGGGTCCAGCGTGAGGTACGCCTGCCGCGGGCCGCCGTCGTGGACGAGCGACTCGTGGTGGCCGACGTCGTCGAAGGCGAACGCGTACGCCTTGCCGTCCGCCATCTGCCCGTGGATGAGCCGCGCGTAGTGGTTGGTCACCGGGTCCTGGTAGAAGTTCGCCGCCGAGGTGTCGGGCTGCTGCGGGTTGACCAGCAGCGTGGAGCGGTTGAACCCGGCGCACAGGGTGCGTGAGAGAGGCCCGCGCACCGCGTCGTTCGGGGCGTCCAGAAGCTTGTGGCAGCCGAAGACGCTGTCCGCGTCGGGTTTCTGGAAGCTGGTGACGACCGCGCCGGAGCCGTTGGTGAAGTTCATGACGCCGCCCGACACCCGGCCGTGGTACTTGGTGCCCGGCTGGTCGGCGAACGGGGTCACCGTCAGCGTCTGGGTGGCGTACTTCTGCCACACCCGGTCGATGTAGCCGCTCATCACCGACGCGGGAAGCACCCCGCTCCCCACCCCGTGACCGGGGGAGAGCGCCCGCAGGACGGTTCCGTCGGAGCGTGTCCGCACCAGGCCGGCCCACCCGCCGGACTGCGCCCGCAGACCGTTCAGCACCGCGTTGTAGCCGCCGGACTTCAGGTGTCCGGTGCTCACCGTGCTGCCGTCGGCGCGCTGGACGCCGACCGCGTAGGGGGCGGAGAACATGTCGACCTGGGTGCTGTTGAGCCACAGGCCCGAGTCGCCCAGCGTGTACTCGGACCAGTTGAACAGGATGTCGTGGTTGGGGTCGCTCGGATTCTGCACGGCCGGCTGCACCAGCCCGCCGGTGGCAAGCTGGAAGACGAGCTTGCGGCCGTAGGAGAAGTAGATCCGGCCGGAGAACTTGGGGATGCGGATCGTCTTCGACTGCCCCGCGGCCGGCCCCGGTATGGACGCGTCGGGCGCCGGGACGGGCGGGGCGCCCCCGGCGGGCCAGGCGTGGAACGTGCCGTTCGCGTCGGCCCAGCCCTGCCGGCCGCTCGCCAGGTCCGTGCCGATCGTGTAGACGTACACCGGCTCACCGCGGCCGGAGTTGTTGGTCACCTTCAGTGGAATCGTGTCCGGCACCGCGGCCCGGGCGGGCTCCGGCACCGCGAACGTGAGCAGCGATCCCAGCAGAGCGGCTGCCGCGGCCAGGGACAAGAGCTGGGGTTTGAGTCCTGTGCGCACTCTCCACCTCCGTGCGGGTTCCCGGTACGAGGCTTGGTTCGTACCTTTTTGAGAGCGCTCTCAGCGTCCCGTTGCGATGCGTACATGTCAATGCGTACGGCAGGGAGGGAACGTGAAAGGGGAACCGCCCCTTCAGGGCGGTTCCCCGGATCACACACGTGCGGTGAGCGATACTCAGCAGCGCCGCAGGCCGTACTTGCTCGGGTCGGCGTCGAACCAGCTGGGAGTGAACACCCAGTCGGCCGGCACGTACCCCTCGGTCCCGTCGACGCTCCAGTCGGGGACCGTGCGGTACCAGGTGGTGTTGCCGCCGCCGTGCAGACCGCCCGGCGACCAGCAGGTGAAGTAGCTGAACGACGACTTCAGCAGACCGTTGACGTCACTCTCGTGGACGGGCCGATACCGGGTCGGCGCGTCTGCGTGGTTGCCACACCACAGCCGGCCGTCGTGGGCCCGGACGCCGCACTCGGCCGCCGCTGCCGAAGGCGCCGCCTGCGCGGAGGGGGCGGCCAGAGTTCCCGCCAGTACGGTGGCCAGCGCGGTGGAAAACATGGCTGCTTTGATGCGTCTGCCGAACATGGGTCTCCTTCTGTGAGTCGGCGTACAACGTCTGTCCCTGCCGCTGCACGCTAGAAGCCCGGGCCCCGCGGCGGTTCCTGACAGATGTCAGGGTGTGCCGCCCGGCGCCGACAGGGCCGGATGCAGTAACAGCGGGGGCGGGCCGGCCGGACCGCTGGTGAGGCTGGTGGGGCGGTATCGCCGCGACAACTGCCCACGCCCCTCGGAGTCCTGATGTCCCTGCGCACTGCCCTGCCCAGCAAAGCCGCCCGCCGCTCACGCGGTCGGACGGCGGCCGTCCTCGCTCTGTGTCTGACGGCACTGTCCACGACCGCCGCCGGTGCCGCACCGCAAGGGACGGACGGCGACGCCTTGCAGCGCCGCCTCGACCGGTTCGTGACCGCTCCGGGCGGCCCGCCCGGCGCGATCGCCGTGCTGCGCCGCGGCAAGGACGTGCAGGTCGTGCGCGCGGGCGTGGCGGACCTGCGCACCGGGCGCCCGCCCCGCGCCCACGACCACATGCGGATCGCGAGCGCGGCGAAGGCCTTCAGCGGTGCGGTGGCCCTGTCCCTGGTCGACCGCGGCGCGCTGCGCCTGGACGACACCCTGCGCGAGCGACTGCCCCGACTGCCGGACGCCTGGGGATCCGTGACGCTCCGTCAACTCCTCAACCACACCAGCGGCCTGCCGGACTTCTCGGAGTCCGCAGCCTTCCGCGCCGAGCTCGTGGCCGACCCCAGGCACCGCTTCGACTCGCGCCGGCTGCTCGACTACGTCGCCGGTGAACCCCTGCGGTTCCGGCCGGGCGGCCGCTACCAGTACTCCAACTCCGACAACATCGCCGTGGCCCTCATGGCCGAGGCGGCCACCGGCACCCGGTACGAACGACTGCTGCGCGAACTCGTCCACGAGCCGCTCGGCCTGCGCGCCACCAGCCTGCCCCAGGGGCACCGGATGCCCGAGCCGTATCTGCACGGCTACGACGTGAACCTGCCCGAGCCGCCGCAGGACGTCAGCGAGGTCGTCGGCATGTCGGGCGTGTGGGCGTCGGGAGGCATCGTCTCCACGCCCGCCGACATGAGCCGCTTCGTGCGCGGCTACGCCGGAGGGGCGCTCTACGGCAAGCAGGTGCTGCGCGAGCAGCGCCGCTGGGTCGCCGGTGCCTCCGAACCCGCGGGCCCGGGCCGCAATCTCGCGGGGCTGGCACTCTTCCGCTATGCGACCCGCTGCGGCGTGGTGCTGGGCCACACCGGCAACACCCTCGGCTACACCCAGCTGGTGGCTGCCACACCGGACGGCAGTCGCTCCCTGACCTTCTCGGTCACCACGCAGATCAACCGCTCCGACCCGCAACGGCTGGAGCGGCTGCGGGACGTCCAGGAGGCGTTCGTCTGCGCACTGCTCAAGGGGAACCGCCACTGACCTCACGGCGTGTGGGCCTTCACCCGATGAGTTGCACGCGCGGCGGGTGTCCTGTCTCCTGCGGGGGTTGTTGGACGACGAGCCGGAGGTGTGCGCGGTGAACGGAGCGGTACGGCACGAAGCGCTGGAGCGGTTGGACGTGCTCGTCGGGGAGTGGGAGGTGGAGGCCGAGTTCCCCGGGCAGCCGGCGGTCGCGGCACGCAGTGTCTTCGAGTGGACCCTGGACGGGAGCTTCCTGGTGCAGCGCACCGAGGTCCCCCTCCCCGAGGCCCCGGACAGCATGGCGATCGTCGCGGCCGATCCGGAGACGGGCGCCTACACACAGCACTACTTCGACACGCGGGGTGTGGCACGGCTGTACGCGATGACCTTCGCCGACGGGGTGTGGCGGCTGGTGCGCGAGGCACCGGACTTCTCGCCCCTGGCCTTCCGGCAGCGCTTCACCGGTCGTCTCGGTGCCGACGGCGACACCATCCAGGGCGCCTGGGAGCAGTCGAGGGACAGCGCGGCCGGCTGGGAGCACGACTTCACCCTCACCTACCGCAGGAACCGCTGAGACGGGTCCCACCGGAACACCCCGCGTGCCGGCCGAGATCGTGCGCGGCATCGTCGACACGAACCTGTACATGGTGCTCGCCACCGCCGACGCGTCCGGCCGGCCCTGGAGCTCGCCGGTCTACTTCGCCCACCTCGACTGCCACGAGTTCTTGTGGATCTCCTCGCCGCGACACCGAGCGCGCGATCGGGGTGTTCTCCCGCCGCGCGGTCCTGCACGGCGGGCACGAGTGGTCGGCCGACGACGTCCAGGACCCCGCGTCGGGCATGAGGCCGTACCGCGCGCTCCCCGACGCCCACTGGATCCTGGCCAGGGACGGCCGACCGGACCACCGGGTGCCGGTTCACCTCGTGTGACGGACGGGCCCCTCGCCCACAGAAAGTCGAAAGGGTGTTTCATTCATGAAGGAGGGCAGGTTAGGGTCGTTGTAGGAGATCTTGTGGAGGTGCCCCCATGGAGAACAGCGTGCCGGCCCGGCCAGGACGCCCGCCGGGCACCGGGGCCGTGCAAGGGGCACTGACGGCCCGCCAGGAGGACATCGTCCTGTTCATCAGGGACGCCGTCCGGCGCCAGGGTTACCCGCCGTCGATGCGAGAGATCGGCCAGGCCGTGCATCTCGCGAGCACCTCGTCGGTCGCCCATCAGCTGATGACGCTGGAACGCAAGGGCGTGCTGTACCGCGACCCGCACCGGCCGCGCGCCTACCGCGTCCGCGACTCCTGGGCACCCGACCTGGAGAACAGGGCCGCGCACCCGGTCGACGTACCGCTGGTCGGACGGATCGCGGCCGGTGCCCCGCTGCTCGCCGAGGAGATGGTCGAGGACGTCTACACGCTGCCGCGCCAACTCGTCGGCGAGGGCGAGATGTTCGCCCTGACGGTGGCCGGTGACAGCATGATCGACGCGGCGATCTGCGACGGCGACATCGTCATCGTGCGCCGCCAGGACAGCGCCGACCACGGCGACATCGTGGCCGCGCTCCTCGACGACGAGGCCACCGTCAAGCAACTGCACCGCAAGGACGGCCAGGTCTGGCTCCTGCCCCGCAACCCCGCCTACGAGCCGATCCCCGGCGACCAGGTCCAGGTGCTGGGGAAGGTCGCGGGCGTCCTGCGCCGCCTGTGACCCTCCGGCACGCGATCCGTACCGCCTCGGTTCAGCGCAGGGTGCGCACGAACACGTCCCCGATCAGGTTGGTGTCCTCGGGCACCAGTCCCGGGTAGTAGGTGCCGAGGACGACCGTCGACTCGTCGGCGCTGAGGGCCGCGGTGCCGACGGTGACGGGCGCGCCGTCCGGTCCCGGAGACAGCAACTCCTCCTGGCCGGTGCGTAGATCACGCAGCATCAGGCCCAGGGTCCGGCGGTCCGCGTCGGCGGTGTTGAGAACCAGCTTCGAGCCGTTCACCGACAGGTCCGACACCAGGGTGAGATCGGTGGGGGAGCGGCCGTCGTACCGCTGGAGCGCGCCGGTGCGCAGGTCGCGGACGAAGGCGTTCCAGGAGGTGCTGGAGTCTCCGTTGGGGTCGGTGCCGGGCACCAGGTTGGTGGCCACCGAACTGAAGCCGACCTTGGAGCCGTCGGCGCTCAGCACCGGGGCGATCGCCGACCTGTCGGCCGGCGCGCCGTCGTGGGTGGCATCGGCCTGGACGCTCCGGCCGGTCGCCCGGTCGTAGACTCGGATGTCGCCCTGGTCGTCGTCGGACGGGCCCGAATAGCCCTCCAGATAGGCGACCTTGCGGCCGTCGGCGCTCATCGAGATCTGATGGCACTGGTGGACGTTCTTCGATCCGTCGGAGGGCCGGCTGACCCGTCGGACCTGCTGCGTCCTGCGGTCCAGGAGCATGACCCGGCAGGCGTACGCGCCGTGTTCGTCGACGGTGGGCCGGGCGACGAAGGCGACGTACCGTCCGTTCGCGCTGATCGGGGCGATGCCGTACGACACCTGGTAGCCCTCGCCCATCGCGGGCGCCAGACGCTCCACGCTTCCGGTGCGCAGATCCATGACGTGCACGGAGGCCCGGCCGGTCGCGGTCGAGAACGAGCCGAAGGTCAGATGGCGACCCGACTCCGACAACCGGGGTGTCGACGTCGTCTCCCCCGGTACCACCACGCGCTGGAGCGGGGCGCCGGGAGCCGTCCGGTAGTAGACGCTGTTGCGTACGTCCGTGCCGGGCACCAGGTTGGTCGCGCTCGACTCGAAGGCCACGACGCGTCCGTCCGCGCTGACCACCGGTTCCGTCGAGTGGCCGTTGCCGGCGGTGCCGTCGGGGGCCACGCTGATCCGTTCCGTGCGGGGGACGAGTTGTTCGCCGCTCGCCGCCCCCGCGGGCCAGGCGAGAGCGGCCACGGCGGCCAGCGCGACGGTCATGGACATGCGTAAGGAAGGTCTCATCAGGGTGCCTCTCCCCTCGGCCGGGGGACGACGGCAGCCGCCCCCCACCTCGCGCCCCGGCGCCACGCCACGGACTCACGAGGATCCACGCGATGAAAGCGCGCGGTGTGCCCGGGGTCAATGGATGTGCACGCGTCGGTTCAGCTCCCTTCGCCCGTCGGTTCAGCCTCCCTCACCCGTCGGTTCACCCTCGCTCACGGCATGCCCAGGCTCCGTCGATAAGGCGCCTGGGGACCGGAGTTCGCCACCACGGCGGCACACGCGGCGTCGGCGGCACACGCCTGGCCGGGGTTCCGGGGAGGCAGCAGGGTGTTGCCGGAGAACTCGAGGTCGTGCGGGTCGCCGCAGCCCTCGTCCGGATTCTGCTGGTCGGCCGGCGGCCAGGCGCCGGGGAAGTCCCGCCGCTCGACCCACTCGGGCACCGTGTCGTCCCAGAAGTTGCCCCGGTACCGCACGTGCTGGACGGGACGGTCGCCCCACTCCTCGCTGCACCCGCCGATGGACGCCACGTAGTCGTGGACGACGTTGCGGTCCACGGTGACCCACTTGGAGCTGTCGTCGGTGTAGATGCCGACGTTCCAGATGCCGTACTTGCTGTCGGTGACCGCGTTGCCGCTGATCACCGCCCCGTCGGCGTACGAGGTGCCCTGTTCGCCGCGCAGGTAGATCCCGCCCCCGTCGACCAGGAGCCGGTTCGTGGCGAACACGCGGTTGTCGAGGATGCGGTTGCCGTGCATGACGCCGCGCAGGTCCTCACTGGGTCCGGACAGGATGCCGGTGTAGGGGACGTCGTTGACCTGGTTGTGCGCGATGGTGGTGTCCTGGGTCGCGGTGTCCCAGATGGCGGAGGACGCGCGGTACTCGGCGCCGGTGCGGTGGATCCAGTTGTTGGTGATCCGGTTGCCGCGGTTGGTGCCCTGCACGGCGGGCGGGACCACCCCCAACAGGATCCCGCCGTCGGAGACATCGGTGATGACGTTGCCGTCCACCACGTTGTGCGAGCTGTTCTGCGACAACTCCAGGGCCTGGGCGCCCAGATGGGTGAACCGGTTGCCCTCCAGGCTGATCCGCTCGGCGGTGCGGAAGGCGACCGTGCCCGGCACCGTCAGCAGCTCCGGCTCCTCACCCTTCCTGGGCCGCAGGTACATGCTCCACGCGGCGGGGAAACCGGCCGGCTCGTTCGGCGCCAGCCAGGTGGCGTGGGCGAAGGTCAGACCGCGGAAGCCGATGTCGTGCAGCGGCCGGCCGGGGCGGCCGGTGCCGGTGACCAGTGACTGAAGGACGGGTGCGACCACCCGGGCGCGGCGCATGTCCTCGCCGGGCCGGGGGAGGTAGAGCAACTGGTGGTGTCCGGGGCGGGAGCGGTCCAGGTACCAGCTGCCGGGCCTGTGCGCGAAACTCGTGGAGTTCTCCACGGCGGCCGGCTCCTTGAGCAACTCCGCCCCGCCGTACAGCGCTTGGATCAGATCCCAGCACGGCTGGTCCATCGTGACGGCGCTCCCGCGTCCGCTCGCGGAGACCCCGGCGACCCCGCAGCGGCCCTCGACGTAGCCGGACCGGTAGACGAACTCGACATCGCGGGGGTTCCGCCAGGTCCGGGGGACCGCGCTGTCGGTGACATAGCCGGTCTTCGTCACCTTCAGCGAGCCGGGAAAGCCCGTGCCCTCACGGGTCAGCCGCGCCGCGCGCCGGTCGCCGACGTAGAGCTGGCGGGTGTCGAGACCGCCCACGTCCGCCCGCCAGAAGCCCTTCAGCCGCCCGTCGGGCCGCCATCCGGAAACCTCCCGGCCCCCGCTGAAGGTCACCCGCTCCTGACGGGGTGTCCCGTAGCCGTACGCCTGGTAGATCACGCGGTGGCCGTTGCGGCCCGAGTCGCCCGCGGCCTCCGACAGCCTGAGCGGTGCCTTCAGGGTGTAGGTCCCGCCGCGCAGGTTCACCACCAGGTCCGACGTCATCCCGGCCGCCCGCGCACGGACGGCCTGCTGGGCCCGCGCCGGCGTGGCGAAGGGCCGGTCCGCCGTCCCCGGCCAGGAATCCTTCCCCCAGGGAGCGACGTACAACTGAGCCGCGGCGTCGGGTGTGGCCGCCGCCGGGGACGGCGCCGCCGCCATCGACATCCCGACCGTCCACACCGTCGCCACCACCACGGCCGCTCGTGTCCGCGTACGCAAGAACGCCATACCGCCTCCTCGATTCTCCCGGCCAGCCTGGGGGAGGGGGCGGGGTCCGGGACATCGGCCGATCGTGTCCGGGGCCCTCACCTCGGGCGGTGGATCCGCGACCAAAGTCGGCCGCGGCCGGTTTCCCGTCGACCAAAGTCGCAGCCCCGTCGCCCGGAGCCGAGAAGCAGGGCCGGCCTGCGGTGGCCAGAAGAACAGCGCGGGCTTGCTTCGGCCCCAGCCATGACCGCAGCATCCGGTGCTCCGGCCCGGGGTGAGAGGCCATCTCAGAGTGGAACGACGGCCAGTCGAATGCCGAGCCCGATGAGTACGGAACCCATGACTCGATCGAGCACTGCCGAGAGCCCGGGGCGCGCGAGCCGGCGGCCCACCCTGGTCAGCAGATACGTCATCCCCGGATACCAGGTCATGAGCACCGCGGTGTGCGCGGCGAGCAGGACAGCGGCCGCCGGGACGACCGCATCGTCAGGGCCGATGAACTGGGGGAACACGGTGGTGTAGAAGATCCCCACCTTGGGGTTGAGCAGGTCACCGATCAGGCCGCGGCGGAAACCGCCGAGCGCGGACAGCTCGGGCACCGGACCGTCGGGCGGCCGGACCGCCGGTCGGCGCCGGGCCGAGCGCAGGGCCTGCACGCCCAGCCAGATCAGGTACGCCGCGCCTGCGAGCCGGAGCATGTCGTAGGCCAGGCGCGAGGTCGCCAGCAGAGTGGCGAGCCCGAGCACGGAGCCTGCCGCCCAGAAGACCTTGCCGAGCGTCAGGCCGGCCGTGGCGGCGACCGCGGCACGCTGGCCGCCCTGTCTCGCGCAGCCGAGCACGACCGTGAGATTGGCACCCGGAGTCGCCGCAAGGACCAGGCACAGCGCAACGAAGGAGCCCAGTTGGGCCCAGCTGAGTCCTAGCACGCCGGCTCACCGCCACCGGTGGCCCGCCCGACCGCCGTCACCGGCTCTTCGGGAGCCGGCCCGCAGGGCGGTGCGGGCCCGTCCTTGAGGACGTCCCCGGCCAGCAGTACACGCAGGTGACCGCAGGCGCAGCGCTGGTAGCGCACCCAGCCCAGGGAGGTCGAATGCTTCGACGAGGTGAGGAGGAGGCATGGCGTCATGCCGTGAGCGTGATGCAATGACTATATGCATTTCAACGCTTACGGCGGCAACGCGGCCCTGCTGGCGGCTGCCCTGGTCAACGTCGACGACGGGTGCGATGCCCGCACGGTCGAGACGCTGCTGGCCGAGCACCGGGTCGCGCGCGCCGATCTGACCGACCAGCAGCTCCAGCTACTGATGGCCTGGCGCCTGCTCCTGTGGGAGGCGTTCGCGGCTGCCACCAGGCCGGAGCAGGTCGATGCCGTCAACCGGCTGCTGACCGAGGCCGCGGCCCGCCCGTACGTGTCCACCCACGACGGCCAGCCGCCGCACCTGCACTACGCCGACGAGAACGCCGACGTCGTCACGCGCGTGAGGGCCGCCACCGCGGCCGGACTCGCCCTGGTCCTCACCGAGACGGATCCCTGCCGTCTCGGGCGGTGCTCGGCACCGGACTGCCGCGCCGTCTTCGTCGACGTGTCCCGCAACGGCCGCCGCGCATACTGCTCACGCCTGTGCGCCACACGGGTCCACGTGTCCGCGCACCGTGACCGGAAGCGGCAGCGGCAGCGGTGAGACCGTCCCGCCTGTGCAGGAGCCCTCTTGATCGGCAGCCGCTCAGTGCGCGGCGCCGAGTTCGATCAGGAGGACACCGGAGACGATGAGGCCGATGCCCAGGCCCATGACCTTGGTGAGGGGTTCCTTGAACAGCACGCGGGAGGCGAGCGCGGTCAGAGCGATGCCGGAGGCGGCCCAGATGCCGTAGGCGACACCGAGGGCCACTCCACCGCCCAGGGCGAGGGTGAGGAAGACGAAGGCGGTGAGATAGCCGGTGATCACGGCGGTGAACTTCTTGTTGCCGCCGCCTTGCGAGGCCATCCGCAGGGACAGCGTGGCAGCGACCTCGGACACAATCGCTCCGGCCAGGAAGATCCAGGTCATGCCGTCACTCCTTCCTCATGCGTCCGAGGGGCGTGCGCGGACTGGGAGCCGAGCTCGACGCTCAGGACGCCGGCGATGACCAGAACGACGCCCAGGCCCATCAGCACGGTCAGCGGGTCGCCGAAGACGACCGTGGCCAGGACGGCTGTGGGGGCGACACCGGACGCGCCCCAGATGCCGTACGCGACGCCGATGCCGACACCGAGACGCAGTACGAAAGTGAGGGCGACGAACGCGCCGGTGTAGCCGAGTGCGACGACCGCGTACCAGGCAGGTCTGTCGAGGGCGACACACTGCTGCTGAGCGGCCTGTACACCGTGGACAGCGGCGTACCGAGCCGGCTGCTCGCCGCGCTGCCACCGCTGGCCGTCATCGAGGCGAAACCGGGAACTTGCCCAGTCAGCTCCGAGACCAGGAGATCACCCGCGAGGAGCCCGGGCAGCAGGCCCTCCTCGACCGCACGCTGGACTTGATGCTCATCACCGCTCTGCGTGCCTGGTTCACCCGCCCCGGCGCCCAGATCCCCGCCTGGTACCTGACCCACAGCGACTTCGTGGTCGGCCCCGTCCTGCGCCTGATGCACACCAACCTCGCGCATCCATGGACGTTGGACGCGCTCGCGGCCAAGACAGGCGTGTCGCGGACGAACCTTGCCCGACGGTTCACCACCCTCGTCGGGCTGCCACCCATGACCTATCTACGGGAACGGCGCCTCGCCCTGGCCGCCGATCTGCTGCGCGAACCCGGCGCAACCCCTGCCGCAGTGGCGTCCCGCGTCGGCTTCGCCAATGCCTTCGCCCTCAGCACCGCGTTCAAAAAGCAACACGGCGTCAGCCCCAGCGACTACCGGACGCGCGAGTCACACACAGGGACCTGACCGTGCTCCAGGCACCCTGCCGGTCAGCGTGGACGAACGCGTATGAAAGTGGGTTGGGGTGACATGGCCGGAGCCGAGCACGGCTGATTGAGTCACTGCCATGCGTGGCGCGCTGATCTTGGTGACCGGCGCTGCGGGTAGGACCGGCCGCCGTGTGGTGAGGCTGCTTCAGGAGCGGGGTGTGGCAGTCCGCGGCGTCCCGTTCCGGTATCGGTCGGCGCAGTCCTCGTCGCTCCACGGTCCGTCCAGCCGTGCTCACGTTCCTTCAACACCAGGGATTCCCCATGCCCCGCCCCCCACGCTGCCCCGACACCGGGCGTGAAACGCACGGTCCGCATTGTCGCGGCCGCCGGTCTGGTGACCGCGCTCTCCGCGACCGGACCGATACCCCTCGCCTTCGCCACCGGCGGCTCGTCCACCACCGTTCCAGCCGAAGGCACCGTCAAGTCCGCCCACCACAAGCTCGGTTCGGCGGACGCCGAACTGCTCGCCGAGGCCAAGGCCGACGGCGAGAAGAACGTCACGCTGATGATCGCGACCGCGCCCGGCCGGACCGAGCAGGTCGCCGAGCAGTTGGACGGGGTCAAGGGCGGCTCCGTCGGCCGTACCTACGACAGGCTCGGGTATGTCCGGGCCACCGTCCCCGTGGGCAAGGCGGATTCGGCCTCGCGGCCGCCGCGAAGCTCTCCTCCGTGCAGGGCATCGACCTGCGGGACGAGATCCGGCTCGAGGACCCGTCGCCCGGCGCGGACCACGCCAAGGGCGCGTCCGCCAAGGCGACTTCGGGCACCCACCCCGGGCCGGACGAGAACACCCCGGCCAAGAACCTTACAACCCGCCCTTCGAAACGGGCGCCGTCGATTTCGTGAAGAAGAACCCCCAGGCGGACGGGTCGCGGGAGTGGGCGGCGTGAAGATCGAGAAGGTCACGCCGTAGTCGAGTTCTCCGGGCGGGCCCGCGGTCTCATTCTCGGTGCGCCGGCCGGCCTGGCCGGCCTGGCCAAGATCCGCCGGCGCATTGAGCACGAACCACCGTCAGCCGCAGCCAGGTGCCTCGGGGGCGTCCTTCGCATGGCGTGTCAGCGCGCAGACCGTGCGCAGCGCGATCCTCCAGTCGTCGTCCTGGAGGACGGCCGCCCCCGGGCCGCCGGTGTCGAGGCGGCGGCCGTCCCGGGTGAGGGTGTAGGCGACGTCGGCGTTCAGGTCGGAGGTGTAGGCGACCGAGGTCACCTCGGAGCGCAGACGGCTGCCGAGGGGATCGCGGAAGAGGTTGTCGATCATCAGCGCGTTCTCCTGGCCGTTCTCGACGACCTCGCTGCGGTCGTCCACGGAGGACGTCGGATCGAAGAAGACCCGCCAGGCCTCCCGGATGTCCTGCTCGGCCCCGTCCGGGTCCTGCGGCGCCGTACCGGACGGCGTCGGGGACGGCGCGACGGTGGGGGCCGCACTCGACGCGCTCGCCGAGGCGGAGCCGGACGGGCCGGTGGCGGACGGCGGTGCCTTCTCGGACGCCGCGCCGCCGTCGTCGCAGGCGCCGGTGAGGACGAGGGCAGCGGCGGCGAGCACCGCCCAGGCCGCGCGGGGGGTCGCAGAGGTCATGAGCTCCACCTTCCGGTCGCCTGTGGCTGAACTACCCGGTTGGAGTGCGTTCATCCGGACGGGTTCGGGCCCGCGCCGGTCGGCTCAGGCGTCCCGGCGCGTCGGGAGTACCCGTTCGGCGGGCAGTTCGAGGCGGAGCTCGTAGCCGCCCTCGGCGCTGGGCCCGGCGACGACGGTGCCGCCGAGGAGTTCGGCCCGCTGGCGCAGACTGATCAGGCCGTGGTGCGCGCCGGGCAGGGGAAGGGCGGGGCGGCAGGGCGCGGTGTTGGTCACCGTGGCGCGGACGACGCCGTCGTGGTGGTGGACGTGGATGGTGGCGGTGGCGCCGGGGGCGTGTTTGCGCACGTTGGTGAGGGCTTCCTGGACGGTGCGGTAGACGGCCCGCTGCACGGGCGGCGACAGGTCCTCGGGAAGGTCGGTCCGCAGTTCGGCCTCGATGCCGCTGGTGTCGACCAGCCGTGGCAGGTCGGTGAGCGACGGCTGGGGTGTCAGCTCCGTGGGGCGGCTGCCGCCGGCGCGCAACACACCCACCATGTGCCGCAGTTCGTCCAGGGTCTGCACGCTCAGGCGCCGGATCGTGGCGGCGGCCTCCTTGGTCTCCGGATCCCGGCTGCCTACCTGGAGCACCCCGGCGCGTACGGCGATCAGACTGACCTGGTGGGAGACCACGTCGTGCATCTCCCGGGCGAGTTCGGCGCGTTCCTGCGCCAGCACGCGCTGCGCCAGCAGGGCGCGCTCGTTCTCGCGGGTCTCGGATATCTCGGTGATCCGCAACGACAACTCGCGCCGGGCCTGAACGAGTTGGCCGAGGAAGACCGGCGCGGCCGCCGTCGCCAGGCTGTAGGTGGCGGTGATCAGGCCGACAGGGTCCGTGAGGTCGGCGAAGTCGGGGTCCGGCCACGACCAGGAGGTGATGTCGGACGCCGCGACCGCCAGGGCGCAGCAGGCCAGCGGCACCCGGCGGCGAGTGAGCGAGGCCAGTGTGTACAGCGCGACCAGCGTGGCGAAGACCGCG
The DNA here is from genome assembly GCF_001685355.1 of Streptomyces lincolnensis. Taxonomy (GTDB): domain Bacteria; phylum Actinomycetota; class Actinomycetes; order Streptomycetales; family Streptomycetaceae; genus Streptomyces; species Streptomyces lincolnensis. Next base: position 9,623,668 of record NZ_CP016438.1, read on the forward strand.
TCGGAGACCAGGGTGGCCGGCAGCGTGATGAGGAAGGTGAGCCACGGCAGCCTCCGGCGCAGCGTGAGGGAGGCGGCTGCCAGCAGGGCAATGGCCGTGCGGGACCGTTCGTCGGCGTCGACGTGGACAAGGACGTCCAGCAGCGTGACCCCGACGAGGGCGGCGTCCAGCAGCAGGGCCTGCGCTCTCATCCGCCGTGCTCCTGCTCCCGCGACTGGTTCCGCGATTGCTCCCGCGAATGGTCCCGGGACTGGTCTTGCGGCTGGTCCTGCGAAGCCTCCAGCAGGCCCGCCCGCTCGGCGAGCAGCGCGGCCTGGACGCGGGTGCTCACCTCCAGCTTGCCGAGCAGGGCGCTGACATGGTCCTTGACCGTGCTGGTGCTCAGATGGATCCGGCCGCCGATGTCGGTGTTGGACAGGCCCTCGGAGATGAGGACGAGGACATGGCGCTCCCGGGCGGTCAGCCGTCCGACGAGCCGGGCCGCCGGTTCCCATCTCCCGCCCGCCAGGTAGCCGTCCACGACGGTGCGGGTGACCTTGGAGGACAGCACGACCCCGCCGTCCGCCAACGACCGTACGAGATGGGGAAGTTGTTCGGGGTCGGTGTCCTTGAGGAGGAAACCGGCGGCGCCCGTGCGCAGGGCGGTCGCCACGTACTCGTCCATGTTGAAGGTCGTGAGCATGGCCACCACGGGCGGGTCGGGCAGCCGTCGCAGGTCGGTGAGGACCGTCAGCCCGTCGACGTCCGGCATCCGGATGTCGAGCAGTACCACCGCGGGGCGCAACTCCCGTACGGCTCGCACCGCTTGGCCGCCGGGGACCGCCGCCACGACCTCGATGTCGTCCGCGGTGTTGAGGATGTGCTGGAAGCCCGTGCGGATGAGGGCTTCGTCGTCGACCACCACTACCCGGATCATCTGGGTCCCGCCCCTCGTCGGACCACCACCGGACGGTACGACGTCGTAGCCCGGTTCCGGGTTCCTTTTGCCCTGATTCACCCGCCGACCGGCGGGGGTGGTTCCGGCCGTCCGAGGGATGGGCCGCGGCCGCGCCGGCCCCGAGGCTGAAAGGCATGACACAGGACACGTCATCCGGCACGCCCCCGGTGCCCGCCGCCGCATCGGACCTCGCGCCGACCCCTGTCCCGCCACCTCCGTCGACCGGCCGGCTCGTCGGCCTCGATCTCGCCCGCGGTCTCGCCGTCCTCGGGATGTACGCCGCCCATGTGGGACCGGATCCCGCCGTCGGCGGGCCGATCGGCTTCGTCATGGAGCTGGCGCGCGGACGCTCCTCCGCGCTCTTCGCCCTGCTCGCGGGATTCACCCTCGTCCTCATCACGGGCCGCCCGCACCCGCGCACCGGCCGGGCAGGTCGCCAGGCCGTCACGCGGATGGTCGTCCGCGCGGTCGTCCTGATCGTGCTGGGCTACGCCCTGACGGCTCTGGACACCGAGGTCGACGTGATCCTCGCCTTCTACGGGCTGACCTTCCTCGCCGTCCTCCCGCTGTACCGGCTCCGCGCCCGCACCCTGGCGGCCGTGGCCGCCGTGAGCGCCCTGGTCATGCCCCAAGTGCTGTACGTGGTACGGCGGTCGAGCGACAACGGCGACTGGTCGGACGCCGTGATCGGCGGCGATCCGCTGGCCCGGCTCAGCGGCACGGACGGCCTGGTCGAGCTGCTCTTCACGGGGGAGTACCCGGTGCTCACCTGGGCGCCGTTCATGATCGCGGGTATGGCGCTGGCCCGGCTCGATCTCACCCGGGCCGGCGTCCGCTCCCGGCTGGCCGTCGCCGGCGGCGCGCTGGGGGTCCTCGGGTACGGCAGTTCCTGGCTGGCGCTGCGACTGGTCCCCGGCGCGAGCGCGAACGTCGCCGCCGCGACGGACGGGGGGTCCGCGGCCTCGGCCTGGTGGTCCGACACCGTCGGCCTTCTCACCGACGAGGCCCCGGCCGACTGGCTGCTGGTGGCGGCACCCCACAGCCAGTCGACCTTCTCCGTCCTCGGCAACACGGGCGTTGCCCTCGCCGTCGTCGCGGGCTGCCTCACGGTCACCGGCCGCATGCCGCGTCTCACCCGCCTGGCCCGTCCCGTCACGGCGGTCGGCATGGTCTCGCTGACCGCCTACGTCCTCCACATCCTCGCCATCCACGGGGTCGGCATGGAGGAGGAGACGGGGCCGGCGCTGCTCGCCCTGGCCTGTTTCGTCGTGGCCGTCGCGGTGCTCGCGGTCCTGTGGACGCGACGGTTCCGGCGGGGGCCGCTGGAGCATCTGCTGCACACCAGTACGCTGCTCGCCCGCCACGTGAAATGAGGTGCGGGCGAGCGGCGTGCGGTCGCCTCAGGCCCGCGGCCGCGGCTGTCCCGTGTCCGTCGCCGCGGGAGTGACGATCTCTCCCCGGAGCACACGGGGCTCCGCCCGGTCCCCGGCGGGCTGCTCCTCCTCACTCGCCCTGGCCTCCGCCTTCAGGATGCGCGCCGACCTGCCCGCCGAACGGGTCAGTTCGGGAAGCTTCTTGGCGGCGAGGACGGCGATGACGACGAGGAGGAGGATCACGAGTTCGCTCAGTCCGAACATGCGGCCACCGCCCGTCAGACGCCGACGCCGAAGTCGGACGCGATGCCGGCGAGCCCGGACGCGTATCCCTGGCCGACGGCCCGGAACTTCCACTCGGTGCCGCTGCGGTAGAGCTCGCCGAAGACCATCGCGGTCTCCGTCGAGGCGTCCTCCGACAGGTCGTAGCGCGCGAGTTCCTGGTTGTTCGCCTGGTTCACGACGCGGATGAACGCGCCCCGGACCTGGCCGAAGCTCTGGCCGCGGTTGTCGGCGTCGTGGATGGAGACGGGGAAGACGATCCGCTCGATCTCGGCGGGTACGGCGGCCAGGTTCACCTTGATCGCCTCGTCGTCGCCCTCGCCCTCACCGGTGAGGTTGTCGCCGGTGTGCTCGACCGAGCCGTCCGGGCTGGTGAGGTTGTTGTAGAAAACGAAGTGCCGGTCCGAGGCGACCTTGCCGGAGGCGTCGAGCAGCAGCGCGGAGGCGTCGAGGTCGTAGTCGGTGCCGGTGGTCGTGCGCACGTCCCAGCCCAGCCCGACCAGGACCGCGGTCAGCCCCGGTGCCTCCTTGCTGAGCGAGACGTTGCCGCCCTTGGCGAGAGAAACTCCCACTGTTTTCCTCCTGATTGAGACTGTGCCGGGTGATGGGGACCGTGCCGGGTGGTGCCGATATTGAATCTACATCACTGTAGAAGTTGCGGGAGGTGGGATCCGGTCATCCGGGCACCGGATGTCCTTACGATGGACCGCCCGTGACATGCGCGGCAGCGGAAGGGAGACAGGGCGTGGCGGATCACCGGCGTCCCCGGCGACGGGGACAGGGCGAGCTGGAGGTACAGGTCCTTTCGGCCCTGCGGGAGGCGGAGGGCCCCGCGACCGCGGGCTGGGTGCAGGAACGACTCGGCGGGGACCTCGCCTATACGACCGTCATCACGATCCTGACCCGGCTGCTGGCCAAGGGAGTGGTGACCCGGGAGCGCGCGGGCCGCTCCTTCGCCTGGACGCCGGTCTCGGACCAGGCCGGTCTCGCGGCGCACAAGATGCGCAGGCTCCTCGACGGCGAGAGCGACCGGGAGGCCGTACTGGCCAGCTTCGTCACCTCCCTGGCACCCGACGACGAACGCCTCCTGCGGGAACTGCTGGAGCAGGCCAAGGACGAAGGGGACGACTGAGACCTCATGGGGGTGTTCGTCTTTCTGCCGCTGGTCCTGCCGCTGACGGCATGGCCCGTGGCGCGACTGGCCGAGCAGCATCTGCATCCGCGCGTCGCCACCCGGCTGGTGACCGCCGTCGCCGGCGTGATGGCCCTGTGCAGCACCGTGTGCCTGGGGCTGCTGATGGTGGTCGGAACCGCGCAACTGCCCGGAAACCCACTGCCGGACGGCTGGTCCGACCCCGAGGTGCGCGAGGCCGTGCCCTACGACGAGGTGGCCGGCAAGGCGGCCATCCCGGCACTGCTGGCCGTCGCCGTGATGTGTGTACGCACCCTGTGGCGGCACACCCGCGTCCGCCGCCGCGCCCACCGGGCCCTGGCCGGACTGCCCGGTACGCAGGTCGCCGTGCTGCCCGACGCCGTGCCGTACGTGTACGCCCTGCCCGGCGGTGTCAGGTCGCGGGACCGGATCGTGGTGACCACGGCACTGCTCGCAGGTCTCCGCCCCGCCGAACGCCGGGCCCTGTTCGCCCACGAGCGCGCCCACCTGGCGGCCCGTCACCACCGCTTCCTGCTCGTGGCGCAGCTGGCCGCGCGCGCCAACCCGTTCCTGCGGCCCCTGGCCACGGCGGTGTCGTACACCACCGAGCGGTGGGCGGACGAGGAGGCGGCCCGTGCCCTCGGTGACCGCAGGGTCGTGGCCCGCGCGGTCGGCAGGGCGGCGCTGGCCGCCCGCGCCACCCCGGTTCCCACGCTCGCGGGGTTCGCCGCACCCGGACCGGTCCCGCGCCGGGTGGCCGCCCTGCTCGGCCCCGCTCCCGCCCCCGCGCGCAGCTGGCCGCCCGGGTTCACCGCGGTCGGGGTGGCCGCGTGGGCGGCGGCCGCCGGGACCGCCGTCTCCGCCATGTCCTCGGCGAACTCCGCGGTGACGATGGTGCTCATCCTGCACGCGGCGACACCGCTGTAGGGCGTCCGTCCGGCCAGGAACAAGCGGGGGTCCCGAGCCGTTCTCTACAAGCGAGTAGAAACACGCTTTGCATATCCTTTACTATCGGGTGAAGGATCGCCACAGACCGACCGAACGACGAAGGAGCCAGAGTCCCGCAATGGGTGAGCCTCCCAGTACCGGCTGCGCCGCACTCCGACCACCGACGGCCGACAGCGGATCGGGGGTGGCGCGGTGACCGAGGTCCTGCTGCTCCTCCTGGCCGTCCTGCTGACCCTGGCCTGCGCGGTCTTCGTCGCGGCCGAGTTCTCCCTGACCACCGTCGAGCGCGCCGAACTGGAGCGCGCGGCCGAGGCGGGTGAGCGCGGCGCCGAGGGCGCGCTGAAGGCCGTACGACGGCTGACCGTGCAGCTCTCCGGCGCGCAGCTCGGCATCACCGTCACCTCGCTGGTGATCGGCATGCTCGCCGAGCCGTCCCTGGCCGCCCTGCTGAGCGGCCCGCTGCGGGCCCTCGGCCTGGGCGGCGCCGCCTCGTCGGTGGCGACCGTGCTGGGCGTGGTCCTCTCCACGATCGTGCTGATGGTGGTGGGCGAACTGGTGCCGAAGAACTGGGCGATCTCCCGCCCGCTGGCCGTCGCCAAGGTGGTCGCCGGCCCGCAGCGCGGTTTCACCGCGGCCTTCGGCCCGTTCATCCGGCATCTGAACAACACCGCGAACCGGTTCGTGCGCCGCCTCGGCCTGGAGCCCGCCGAGGAACTGGCCTCCGCCCGCGCCCCCGAGGAACTGGTCGCGCTGGCCCGGCACTCGGCCGCCGAGGGCGCCCTGGAGGCAGACTCCGCCGAACTGTTCGTCCGCACCCTGCACCTGGGCGACCTGACCGCCGAGAACGTCATGACGCCACGGGTCGACGTCAAGGCCCTGGAGGCGCACGCCACCGCCGCCGACGCCGCCAACCTCACCCACGCCACCGGCCTGTCCCGCTTCCCGGTCTACCGCGACAGCCTGGACGAGGTCGTCGGAACCGTCCACATCCGCGACGTCCTCGCCCTGCCGCCGCACGAGCGCGCCACCACACCGGTGACCGACCTGGCCGGCCCGCCCCTGCTGGTGCCCGACAGCCTCCCCGCCGACCGGCTGTTGGAACGGCTCAGGAGCGCGCGCACCATGGCCGTCGTCATCGACGAGTACGGCGGTACGGCGGGCCTGGTGACCATGGAGGACATCGTCGAGGAGGTCGTCGGCGAGGTCCGCGACGAGCACGACCCCGTCGAGGTGCCCGACCTGCTGCCCGCCCAGGCGGGTGCGGACGGCCGCGCGGTCTGGGAGGCCGAGGGATCCGTCCGCCTCGACCAGCTGAGCGGTATAGGACTGGCGGCGCCCGACGGGCCGTACGAGACCGTGGCCGGTCTGATCGCCACCCGGCTCGCCCGTATCCCCGCCAAGGGCGACACCCTGGACCTGGACGACGGCTGGCGGCTGCACGTTCTCGACGTCGAGCACCACCGCGCCGACCGCGTCCGCATCACCGCACCGGACCGGGCCCACGCCCCGGTGCCCGCCCAGGCGGGGGAGGAGTCCCGATGACCACGCTGCAACTCGCCATCGGCGCCCTGACCCTGCTGACCAACGCGTTCTTCGTGGGCGGCGAGTTCGCCCTGATCTCCGTCCGCCGCAGCCAGATCGAACCGCGCGCCAAGGAGGGCGACACCCGGGCCCGGATGACCCTGTGGGGCCTGGAGCACCTCTCGGCGATGATGGCCACCGCCCAACTCGGCATCACCGTCTCCTCGTTGGTTCTGGGCGCCGTCGCCGAGCCGGCCATCGCGCACCTGCTGGAGCCCGCCTTCGAGGCGGCCCACGTCCCGCACGGCCTGGTGCACCCGATCGCGTTCGTCATCGCGCTCACCGTGGCGACGTATCTGCACATGCTGATCGGCGAGATGGTCCCCAAGAACATCGCCCTGGCCGCACCGGTCCCGACCGCGCTGCTGCTCGGCCCGCCCCTGGTGGCCCTCACCCGCGCCCTGCGGCCCGTCGTGTTCGGCATCAACGCCTTCGCGAACGCCCTGCTGAGGCTGCTGCGCGTCGAGCCGAAGGACGAGGTGGAGTCGGTCTTCACCGACGACCAGCTGGCCCGCATGGTCGTCGACTCCAGCCAGGCCGGCCTGCTGTCGCCCGCCGACGGCGAGCGGCTGCGCGACGCGCTGGAGCTCGGCACCCGCCCGGTGGGCGAGATCCTCGTCCCCGCCAGGACCATGCGCACCGTCGGCCACACCGTCACCCCGGCCGAACTGGAGCGGACGGCCGCCGAGGCCGGCTACTCCCGCTTCCCGGTCACCGGTCCGCACGGCACCCTGCTGGGGTATCTGCACATCAAGGACACCCTCGGCGTCGCGGACCGCGACCGGCCGTTCCCGCGCGAGGCGCTGCACCCGGTCACCCGGGTGCGCATCGACACCCCGCTGGACGACACGCTCACCGCCCTGCGCGCGGGCGGCAGCCACCTGGCCGCCGTCACCGGCCAGACGGGCTCGGTCCTCGGCTTCGTGACCATGGAGGACGTCCTGTCCGAACTGGTCGGACCGGCCCCCGCTCAGGCCTGACCGTCCCGGAAGGCGGCCCGGACAGGCCGCGAAACGCCACTCCCGCCACAATCGTTCACACGCAGCACGTCAACCGAAGGAGCACGCCCGTGTCCGCCCGTCCGACGGACCGCCGATGAGCACCGCGAACGCCGTACTCGGCCTGCTGGCCGTGTTCGTGCTCACCGCGGGCACCGGCTACTTCGTCGCCCAGGAGTTCGCCTACGTCTCCGCCGACCGCCTCGCCCTCGCCCGTGAGGCCGAGGCGGGCGACAAGAGGGCCGCCCGGGCCCTGAAGGTGCTGGAGCGGCTGTCCTTCATGCTCTCCGGCGCTCAGCTGGGCATCACCGTGACCGGGCTGGTCGTCGGCTTCATCGCCGAGCCGTCCGTGTCCGCGCTGATCGAGCCCGTGCTGACCGGCGTCGGCGTCCCCGAGGGTGCGGTCGGTGGCATCTCGGTCGTGCTCGCCTTCGTCCTGGCGACCGTAGTTCAGATGGTGCTGGGGGAGCTGGCCCCGAAGAACCTCGCCATCGCCGTGCCGGAACGGCTGGCGAAGTCGCTGGCCGCGTCCACGCTCGCGTATCTCAAGGTCGTGGGACCGCTCGTGCGGATCTTCGACAGCGCGGCCAACCGGCTGCTGCGCCGGATCGGCATCGAGCCCGTCGAGGAACTGCACCACGGCGCCACCCTGGAGGAGCTCGGCCATCTCATCGGCGAGTCCCACGAGCGGGGCGAGCTGCCCAAGGACACCGCCGATCTCCTCGACCACGCCCTGGAGTTCTCCGAGCGCACCCTGGACGAGGTGATGGTCCCGCGGGTCGACGCCGTCTTCGTCCGCAAGGACGCCACCGCCGCCGACGCCGTCGAGCTGATCGCCAAGCACGGCCACTCCACCTACCCCGTCCTCGGCGACCACCCGGACGACGTCCCGGGCGTCCTCGGGGTGCGCGAGCTGACGTGCCTGCCCGCCGCGAGCCTCGCCGCCACCACCGCGGGCGCGCTGGCCCGCCGCCCGCTGCTGCTGCCCGACACCCTCCCGCTGCCGGAGGCGGTCGAGCAGATGCGCGAACGGGACGACGAGTTCGCGGTCGTCCTCGACGAGCACGGCGGCGTCGCCGGCATCGTCACCTACGAGGACATCGCCGAGGAACTGGTCGGAGACATCGCCGACGAGACCGACACCGTCATCGAGATCGCCGTACCGGACGGAGCGGGCTGGCTGGTCGACGCCGGCCGCCGCCTGGACGAGGTCGCCGAGGCCACCGGCATCGCCCTGCCCGAGGACGAGGACTACGACACCGTGGCCGGCCTGATCGTGGACCGCCTGGGACGCTTCCCGGCCATCGGGGACCGGCTCACCGTGGAGCTGCCCGAGGGCGGCCACGCGGTCATCGACGTCCTCACCCTGGACCGGCACGTACCCGAGCGCGTCCGGCTCCGACGCGCGACCGATGAAACGGACGAGCAGGCGGCCGAGAAGACGACCGAGAAGACGACCGAGAAGACTGAGGAGCAGGCATGAGCTTCCCCATGGCACTCTTCGTCACCGTCCTGCTGCTCATCGGCAGCGGCTTCTTCGTCGCCGCCGAGTTCGCGCTGGTCGCCGCCAAACGGCACCGCATGGAGAAGGCCGTCGCACAGGGACAGCGCGGCGCGAGGGCCGCCCTGGCCGGGATGCGTGAGCTGTCGCTGATGCTCGCCGGCGCCCAACTCGGCATCACCGTGTGCACGCTGGGCCTCGGCTCGGTGTCCAAGCCCGCCATCTCGCACGAACTCGACCCGCTGCTGCACCGGTTGGGACTGCCCGGCGCGCTCAGCTACGGCGTCGCGTTCGCCGTGGCGATGATCGTGGTCGTGTTCCTGCACATGGTGGTCGGCGAGATGGCCCCCAAGTCCTGGGCCATCGCCCACCCAGAGCGCTCCGCGATGCTGCTCTCCCCGCCCTTCCGGGCCGTCGTGAAGGCCGTACGCCCGCTGATCGGAGTGCTGAACCGGATCAGCAACGCCCTGGTACGGCTGTGCCGGGTCACCCCGCGCGACGAACTGGCCTCGGTCCACAACCGCGAGCAACTCACCCACCTGGTGGAGGAGTCGCAGCGGCTCGGCCTGATCAGCGAGGCCGACTCGGAGCTGCTGACCCGCTCGCTGACCGAGCCGGAGACGCCGGTGCGCGATCTGGCGGTCCCGGCCGCCGACATCACCGCGGTGACCGGCGGCGCGAGCACCGACGACGTCCTGCGCGCCGCCGCCGAGCACGACCGCACCCGTCTGCTGGTCCGCGAGGAGGACCGGATCATCGGCTCGATCCACGCCCGGGACGCCCTGGTCGCCCGCGCCCAGGGGCGGGCCGCCCACGCCCGTGAACTGGCCCGCCCGGTGCCCGAAGTCGGCGAGGACACCACGGTCGCGGACGCGATCGACCTGCTGCGCAGGCGCCGCGCCTCGCTCGCGGTCGTCCGCGACGACTCCGGCCGCCTCACCGGCATGGTGACCCTGGACGACCTCCTGGCCCGCTACCTGCGACCGCAGGCGGGCTGATGCGCCGGTCCCTGCCTACCGCGGGTGGGACCGGCGCGGACCGGGCATCGCGTCCAACTCCTTCGGGCCGGGCGCGGGCCCGGTGCCACGGGGCGGCTCGGCGGCCGGCTCCCGTCGGAACGCCCAGCTGGTGTCCGGCTCCACCGCGAAGCAGAACAGGCGCCTCACCGGTGGTGTGCACAGCAGGGCCCCGACCGCGGCGGCGACCAGGGTGACGACGATCTCGCCCAGCGGCTGACGGATCCACACGGGGTCGTACCAGCCCCAGAACTTCGCGCCCTGCGCGAGGAAGCCGTGCAGCAGATAGGCGTACAGCGTGCCCGCGCCCAGCACGGTGAACCACAGGGGCCGACGGGGCACCCAGGCGAGGAAGCAGACGACCAGGAGCAGCGAGCAGCCGTAGAGGACCACGGTCATCACGGGCCCGTACCAGAAGGGTGCCCCGAGTTCCCCCGCCGTGTCCCGGTCGAAGAACCAGGCGCCGCTCGTCCGCGGAGCCGCCCAGTACGCCACGGCCAGCGCCACCACGAACACGGGTGCCGCAAGGGCGCGCACCGTCCGGTGGCGCACCAGCCGGAAGTGTTCCGGCCGCAGGCACAGCCCCAGCACGAAGAACGGCAGGAACTGCAGGGCCCGCTGGAGTGCGAGGTCGTTGCCGATCTCCGGCGAGATCGTCGCCGGCACCCCGATGGCCAGCGCGAGCGGCACGGGCCACCGCACGAGCCGCCACAGCGGGGTGGTCAGCCGCCAGATGAACAGCGCCGCCAGGAACCAGGTCAGATACAGCGGGTTCAGCAGGGTGATCGGGCGGTCCGGCACCTGGTCGGTCCACCGGGTGAAGAGCGTGTACGCGGTCTCGAAGATGACATAGGGCACGGCCACCCCGGTGACCAGGCGCTCCACCCGCCGCGCGCTCCAGTCGAAACCGCGCGAGAAGTAGCCGGAGACGATGATGAACGCGGGCATGTGGAACGCGTAGACCACCATGTAGGCCGCCGTGACGGCCCGGCTCCCGCCCCGCAGCGGCTCCCACGCGTGCGCCACCACCACGAGCACGATCGCCAGGTACTTGGCGTTGTCGAAGAAGGCGTCACGCTGCGCCGCCGCCTGCGGACGGGACGAGCCCGTGATCGTCGCTGCCGTGCGGCCGGGCGCCGCCGTCCGTGTGGTGTCGCTCATCCCGCCCCCTGTCGAACACGTGTGAAACCTGTGACAGAAGAGGGGCGTCTTACGTGGGTTACGGCAGTGGCGTCGAGAGAGAGCATCCGGGGCGCCTTGCCGATCTGAGGCGACGTAAACGCACCCGTTTTCGAAAGGGCCGCGCGGGTCCCTTACGAGGTGGCTCGGGGCAGTACGCCGGTGCGGGCGAGGCCGCCGAGCCAGGCGGCGGACGGCTTGGGGGTGCGTTCGAAGGTGGCGGGGTCGACGGAGATGAGGCCGAAGGTGGGCTTGTAGGAGCCCCATTCGTAGTTGTCGAGTGCGCTCCAGTGGAGGTAGCCGCGTACGTCGAGGCCGTCCTCCAATGCGGCGGAGACTTCCTGGAGTGCTCCGGTGGTGTAGTCGACGCGGCGGGTGTCGTCGTCGGTGGCGATGCCGTTCTCGGTGACGATCAAGGGGACGTCGCCGACGATCCCGGCGGTGTGGCGCAGCGCGTGGCCGATCGCCCGGGGGGTAGTACTCCCAGCCGGTGAGGGTGCGTTCGGCGTCGTCGGGCGCCGGGACGGGGCCGTCGGCGCCGATCCTGGTGCGGGTGTAGGACTGGACGCCGATCCAGTCGTCGTCGCGGGCGGCTTCGATGAAGACGTCTTCGCGCGGGTGGCGGTAGGCGGCGGTGGCGGCTTCGGCGCCGGGCAGCGCCTGGTAGACCTGGTTGGCGATGGACCAGCCGGCCTGGATGTCGGCGGAGATCGCATTGACGGCGGCTGTCGCGCGGTGGTGTGCCTGGATCAGAGCATCGGTGGTGGCCTTGTCGGGCAGGACGAGTCCCGCCGTGGGAGGTGCTTCGGCGCCCAGCTCACGGATGGCGCCGGCGACCGCGACCATGTTGGGTTCGTTGATGGTGCACACGTGCCGTACGCCGGTGCCGATGACCGGCGCGGTGGCCCGCACGTACCGCTCGAACAGATCCACCGCTCCGTCCGCGGTCCAGCCGCCGCGCTCGGCGAACCAGCGCGGGACGGTGAAGTGGTGCAGGGTGACCATCGGGCGCAGGCCGCGTTCGCTCGCCCCGTCGACCATGCGCCGGATGGGGGCACCCCCGTGCCCTTAAGGCTATGGGGGAGGGTGATCTCGGCCCGGGAGAAGTGGCTGGGGGCGGGCTCGATGCGGGCCCATTCGATGCTGAAGCGGTAGTCGGTGAAGCCGAGTTCGGCCAGCAGGTCCATGTCCTCGCGCCACCGGTGGTAGCTGTCGGCCGCGTCGAGGCTGGGTTCGGCGACGGAGCTGCCGCTGTGTTCCGTCTGCCACCAGTCGCTGTTGACGTTGTTGCCCTCGATCTGGTGGGCCGCGGTGGAGGCTCCCCACAGGAAGCCGTCGGGGAAGCGGAGACCGTCGGCGGTGACGTTCACGGCGGGCATGGCTGGGCCTTTCCGGAGGGGAGGTCGGGTCAGCGCGGTGACGGGCCGGGCCAGACGGCCGAGGCGTCGTCGCGGTGTGGGTCGGGCAGCCGGACCGGACGGACCGGGATCGTGCGTGCGCGGCCTTCGGTGGTGGCCGTCCACCGGGCGGGGTGCCCGGAGTAGCACAGGGTGGTCAGGGCGAACACGCCGTCGGCGTAGACCTCGACGTACTCCCCGACGGTGAGAATGCGCAGGGTGGCCGCGGGGTCCGTCAGAACGGTCTCGCCGAGCCGGGTCCCGTCGGGGCCGGTGACCCACAGGTTCTTGCCGTCGCAGCCCACGGCGAGGGCGGGACGGTCGCTGTCCGGGTCGGCGGTGCGCAGGGTGATCTCGACGGGCCCGGTGACACCGATGTCGCCCACCGCGTGCAGGACGGGGCGGTCGGTCTCCTCGCCGAGCCAGGCGTTCAGGCCGTTCCACCATTCCAGACGGGGAGCCGAATCGCCGTCCACCACGAGCGACTTCGGCTGGGCGAGCATGCCGCGGCAGCGGTCACCCGTGTCACTGAGACCGACACGGCGGGGCGTGGTGTGCAGGACGACGCGGGATCCGTCGGGCGCGGCGATCACGCGCGGGGCGTAGGCACCGGTCGGGCCCAGCGGGCCACGGCGGGTCCACGGACCCCTGAGCCGAGGGGCGGTCCATGCCTCGAAACCCCGGGTGGCGCCGATGGAGCCGAGCAACAGCCAGCTTCCGTCGTCGAGACGCTCCAGGACCGGGCACTCGAGTTCGTCCACGTCGCCGGGTGAGATGAGCGGCGGGTGGACGGTCCAGTGCTCCAGGTCGTCGGAGGTGGCCAGCGCGACGCAGCCGCCGCTCTCCACCGGGAGGGAGGCATCGCTGGCGCAGACGACCATGACCCAGCCGTCCGAAGCGTCGTCGCGTACGACGAACGGGTCCCGCCAGCCCATGCTCTCCCCGGTGCGGTACCAGCGCGGAGCCGCCTCGACGACCGGCCCGGTGCCGTGGCGACGCCAGGCTGTGCCGTCGGTGCGGTCGGAGTACGCCAGCCCGACCGACTGGACCGGCCAGCCGCCCGGCGTGAGACCTGAGACGCCCGTGTAGAACATCGCCATGCCCGCGCCGTACCGGAAGGGGTGCATGGTCCACACCGCCTGCTGGTCGAACCGGCCGGGCAGGCCGGTGCCGAAGACGGTGCCCTGGGGCTGCCAGTGGACCAGGTCGGCGGAAGTGGCCCGGCCGAAGGAGGTCTCCATCCGCAGGTGGTCGAACTCCGCCGTCCAGGGCCCCTGGAGGTGCAGCACCGCATACGTGCCGTCCTCGTCGCGCAGGAGGGCGAAGTCGTTCACGCAGAGGCCGGGCGGGGCGTAACGCATGCACAGTTCCTGTCGCTCCGCAGCGCCCAAACGTGTGCGCTGACGCTTGATAACAAAAGGGTCTCCTGTGGAACGGCCCAAGTAAATATGAACGCAAACGCTTGCGCAACAAGGTGGCCGGGTTTACGGTCACGTCACCCACAGATCACACCGACGTGAAATCAACGGGAGGTACCCGCCGTGACGGCCAGCATCACCGATGTCGCCCGCGCCGCCGGAGTCTCGGCGTCCACCGTGTCCCGCGCGCTGCGCGGCCGGCCCGGGGTGTCGGAGGAGGTGCGAACGCAGATCACGGCCCTCGCCGCGCAGCTCGGCTACACCGCGTCCCGTTCCGCCTCCAGCCTGGCCAGCGGCCGCACCTACACCGTCGGTGTGCTGGTCCCCTACGTGGGCCGCTGGTTCTTCGGCACCGTGCTGGACGCCGCGGAGAAGGTGTTCAGCGCCGCCGGCTACGACGTGCTGCTGTACAACCTGGGTTCGCCGGAGACACGCAAGCGTTTCTTCACCAGGCTGCCGGTCCGCAAGCGGGTGGACGCGGTGCTGTCGCTCCTCATTCCCGACGAGGAGGAGTCGATGGCGCTGCGCTCACTGGGGGTGCCGCTGGCCACCACGGTCGGCGGCGCCCGGCCCGGCTTCACGGTGGTCGGCATCGACGACCGGGCCGGCACGGAGAGCGCCGTACGGCATCTGGTCAATCTCGGCCACCGCCGGATCGGCATGATCAGCGGAAGCAGCGGGCCGCTGCACTGGACCACCCCCATCGTGCGGCGCAACGCCTACCTGGACGTGCTCAGCGATGCCGGCATCGAGCACGACGCGGCCCTGGAGGCGGACGGCGACTACACCGTCGAGGGCGGCGAGCGGGCCATGACCGACCTGCTGGCCGTCTCCCGCCCGCCGACCGCCGTGTTCGCGCAGTCCGACGAGATGGCGATGGGCGCCCTGCGCGCCCTGCGGCGCCACCGGCTGAAGGCGCCGGAGGACGTTTCCGTCGTCGGCTTCGACGACCACGAACTCGCCGACGTGGTCGGCCTGACCACCGTCGCGCAGCCGGTCGCCGAACAGGGCGCCGAGGCCGCCCGGCTGCTGCTGCGTCAGCTGGACGAACCCGACGCCGAACCCCCCGCCGAGCAGGTGCGGATGCCCATCCGCCTCGTCCTGCGCGAGACCACCGCCCCGCCCCGCCCGCGCGGACCCCAGTAGCTCTCCGAGCCCGACACCCCGCACCCCCACGCCGGACAGCACGTCAGCACGTCGAACCCTCGCCACAGCACGGAGGCACAGCCATGAGCTCGACCAGCAGAAAGTACCGTCGCACCGCTTGTGCGGGCCTGGCCCTCGTCCCCCTGGTGGCACTCGCCGCCTGCGGCTCGGGCGGCGGCAGCGAGGCCTCCGCCGAGGCCGGGAGCGGCAAGGGCACCATCAGTGTCTGGGCCCACCAGGGACAGAAGAACGAGACCAGCGCGCTGCAGAACGCGGTGAAATCCTTCAACTCCTCGCAGAACAAGGTCAAGGTCGACCTGAAGCTGATCCCCGACACCGACTACACCAAGACCATCACGGCCACCGACGCCTCCGAGCTGCCGGACGTGATGGAGTTCGACGGCCCGACCATGGCGAACTTCGTCTACAACAACAAGCTCGCCCCGATCGACACGTACGTCTCCGCCAAGACCATGTCCAACGCCACCGACGCGAACAAGGCGCAGGGCGAGGTCGACGGCAAGCACTACGGCCTCGGCATGTACGACTCCGGGCTCGGGATCTACGGCAACAAGAAGCTGCTCGACGCGGCCGGGGTGAAGTACCCGACCGGCCTGTCCGACGACTGGACCGCCGCGGAGTTCACCGCCGCGCTCAAGGCACTGAAGGCCAAGGACGCCGACGGCAAGCCCCTCGACCTCCAGGAGACCGCCGGCTACGCCAACGAGTGGGGCACCTACGGCTTCGCCCCGATCGTCTGGTCCGCAGGCGGCTCCCTCATCAAGGACGGCAAGGCGGAAGGCGCCCTCGACACCCCGGCCGTGGTCTCGGCCATGAAGACCTTCCAGTCCTGGAAGACCTACGTCGACCCCAACACCGACGGCAACGCCTTCGCCAAGGGCCGCGTCGCCCTGAGCTGGGTCGGCCACTGGATGTACCCCGCCTACAGCGAGGCCCTCGGTGACGACCTCGTCGTCCTCCCGCTGCCCGACTTCGGCAACGGCCCCAAGACCGGACAGGGCTCCTGGGCCTGGGGCATCGGCGCCGACACCAAGAACGCCAAGGCCGCCGGCACGTTCCTGGACACCCTGCTGGACGACGCCAACGTCACCGCCATGACGACGGCCAACGGGGCGGTGCCCGCCACCAGGACGGCGCTCGCCAAGAGCGAGCTCTACAAGCAGGGCGGCCCGCTCCAGCTCTTCTCCGACCAGCTCGCCAAGCCCTGCGGCGACAGCGACATCACCAGGTCCTGCGTCGCCGTCACCCGCCCGGTGACCCCCGGCTACCCCGTCATCACGGCGAAGTTCAGCGAGGCCCTGAACTCCGTCTACGGCGGCGCCGACCCCAAGAGCGCCCTGGAAAAGGCCGCCCGCGCCATCGACCGGGACTTCTCCGACAACGCCGGCTACAAGATCCCGTAGCACCCATCGGCCGGGTCGGGCGCGGCTGCCGCGCCCGACCCGCCGGGAACAGGACCCTCCCGTGAAATCCGTGGAACCCGCGCCCGCCGCGCCGCCCGGCCCGGAGCAGGCCCCCCCCTCCGTGACATCCGTGAAGCCCGCGCGGCCGGCGCCAACGGCACGGGCCGGCTACAGGAACCGCGACTGGCTGCACGGACTGCTCATGTCCGCCCCGGCCGTCGTCGGACTCATCGTCTTCGTCGGTGTGCCGTTCGGCTACGCCGTGGTGCTCTCCTTCTACAACGTCCGCCTCGACTCTCCGCTGGCACCGTCCTTCTTCGGCCTGGAGCAGTACCGGCGGCTGTTCACCGACCCGGACCTGTCCGGCCCGTTCCTGCGGGCGCTGCTGAACAACCTGACCTTCGCCGTGGTCGTCGTACCGGTGCAGACGGCTCTGGCGCTCGGGCTGGCGATCCTCCTCAACCGCAAGCTCAAGGCCATCGGCCTGTTCCGCTCCCTGTTCTTCATGCCGGTGGTCTTCCCGATGGCGCTGGTCGCCGTGATCTGGCGGCTCATCCTCGCCCGCAGCGACCAGGGCATGCTCAACTCCGCGCTGGACGCGGTGAGTTTCGGCAACTGGGGCGCCTTCGACTGGCTCGGTGACGGCGCCACCGCGATGGCCTCGCTCATCGTGTTGTCCATCTGGCAGGGCGTCGGCTTCCAGATGGTCATCCTCCTCGCCGGCCTCCAGCAGATCCCGGGCGAGCTCTACGAAGCCGCCCAGCTCGACCGCGCCAGTCGCTGGCAGCAGTTCCGCCACGTCACCCTGCCCGGCATCCGCGGCACCCTCGTCTTCGTCGCCATGCTCACCTCGGTGCTCTCCTTCCGGGTCTTCGACCAGGTCTACGTCCTCGTCCGCGGTGGCGGCCTCGACGAGGACGCCACCCGCACCGTGATGTACCAGGCGGTCACCACCGCCTTCGACCAGAACAACATCGGCCAGGCGTCCGCGATCACCGTCGTCTTCTTCCTGATCGTCGTCGTCCTGACGCTCATCCAGCGCCGCGTCGTCCGGCCCGGAAACGAGGACTGATCCCATGAGCGCGACCACCACCTCCACGCCCCTGCGCCGCTTCATGGACTACGCCGTGCTCAGCGTGCTGGCGTTCGTCTTCGTGCTGCCGGTGATCTACCTGTTCCTGGGCAGCCTCAAGCCGTCCGACGAGGTCCTGGGCGGCCTGTCCGGTTTCCTCCCGACCCATCTGACCTTCGACAACTACTCCGCCGTCCTCGACAGCCTCAACTCCGACAGCACCGGCTACTTCTGGCGCTTCATGGGCGTCTCGCTGCTGCTGGCGTTCGTGGTGGTGACGGGGGGCCTGTTCGTCAACTCGATGGCCGCGTACGGGCTGTCACGGCTGAAGTGGCGTGGCAGGGAAGCCGTCTTCACGCTCATCCTGCTGCTGATGCTGGTCCCGTTCGAGTCGGTGGCCGTGCCGCTCTTCTACATGTTCAACGACCAGCGCAACACCCTCCCGATCCTGGCGCTGCCGTTCATCGCCAATGCCTTCTCGGTCTACCAGTTCCACACGTTCTTCCGCTCGATCCCGCCCAGCATCGAGGAAGCGGCCCGGATCGACGGCGCGGGTCCCTGGCGCACCTTCTTCGCGATCATCGTCCCGATGTCGAAGCCGGCCTTCGCCTCCGTGGCGATCCTGACCTTCCTCATCCAGTGGGGATCGTTCCTGTGGCCGGTGCTGATGGTCTCCGATCCGTCCGTCCGCCCGCTGCCGCTGGAGATGAGCGTCTTCCAGGGCCAGCAGCCCCCGGACTGGGGCCAGATCCTCGCCTTCGGTGTCCTCCTGGTGCTGCCCGTGCTGGTGATCTTCGCCTTCTTCCAGCGCTGGTTCGTCCAGGGTGTCGCCAGCTCCGCGGTCAAGGGCTGAACCGGTTCGCCGACTGTCGGGCTTGGTGCAAACGTGGCCCGTGCTTTGCCGCTTCTGCGTTGTTCGCCCCGGATCCGGAACCTAGCCTCGCCTGCGGATCTAGGAGGCGGGCATGCTGCAGTACGTCCGAGAACAGGCAACGGGGCTCACCAAGGATCAGCGGAACGGCTTCGTCGCGGCCTATCTGGGCTGGGCGATGGACGCCTTCGACTACTTCCTCGTCGTCCTCGTCTACAGCGAGATCGCCGACGACTTCCACGTCTCGCTCACCGACATGGCGTTCCTGACCACCGCCACCCTGGTGATGCGGCCGGTCGGCGCCCTGATCTTCGGCATGTGGGCGGACCGTGTCGGCCGCCGCCTGCCGCTCATGGTCGACGTCGTCTTCTACTCGGTGATCGGGTTCGCCTGCGCCTTCGCGCCGAACTACACCGTGCTGCTCGTGCTGCGCCTGCTGTACGGCATCGGGATGGGCGGCGAGTGGGGCCTGGGCGCGGCGCTGGCCATGGAGAAGATCCCGACCGCCCGCCGCGGTTTCTGGTCGGGCCTGCTCCAGAGCGGCTACTCGCTGGGCTATCTGCTCGCCGCGGTGGCGTTCTTCGTCATCGAGCCGGTCTTCGGCTGGCGCGGACTGTTCGCCTTCAGCCTGGTGCCGGCCCTGGTCGCGCTGTGGGTGCGCAGCCGGGTCGAGGAGAGCGAGGTGTGGGAGAAGAGCGTCAAGCTCAACCGCACCCCCGCCTACCAGGTGTTCAGGAACCCGGCCGTGCTGCGGCGCTTCGTGTACCTGGTGGCGTTGATGACCGCCTTCAACTGGATGTCGCACGGCACCCAGGACATCTACCCCACTTTCGTGAAGAAGGGGCTGGACCTCTCCGCGAACACGTCGATCGCCATCGCCGTGGTCTACAACATCGGCGCCATGCTCGGCGGTGTGGTGCTCGGCGCCTACTCCGAGCGGCTGGGCCGACGCCGGACGATCATGATCGCGGCGGCCGCGGGCCTGGTCGTGGTGCCCTTCTTCGTGCTCTCCACCACGGTCGGCTGGCTGATGCTCTCCTCCTTCCTGATGCAGGTGTGCGTCCAGGGCGCCTGGGGCGTCATCCCGGCGCATCTGACCGAGATGAGCCCCGACTCCATCCGCGGCTTCTACCCGGGCGTCACCTACCAGCTGGGCAATCTGATCGCCGCCCTCAACCTGCCGATCCAGGAGGCCCTCGCCGGCCGCCACGGCTATCCGACGGCCATGGCGTCGACGGTGGTGCCCACTCTGGTCGTGGTGATCCTGCTGAGCGCCCTCGGCTCCGAGGCCAAGGGCATCCGGTTCGGTGCGACGGGCACGCGGGTGCCGAGCACCGCGGGGTCGGACGGCGTGCAGACCTGAGACCACGGCGGGCACTGTGGCGGGACTGACCTGTCGGGGGCGCCCTGTCGCCCGTACGGTCCAAAGAGCCGTGTGATGGTCAGGTTTTCGATCTTCGTCTCCTTACGATCCGCAGGTCCGCTGCATTCCGGTTCGGGCCTGTGGAGCCGGCGTGCCCGTGCACCGCCGACCGTGAACCAGGACCGCATGAGCTCAGCAGACCGCCGACTGCGGGCCGCAGCCCGTCACCTCGGGCGCCGCCGCTTCCTCTCCCTGACCGCCGCGACCGCCGCGCTGGCCTTCACCACGAACGTCCCGGCCGCGGGCGCGGCCGGCGTCCGCCGGATGGACCCGTCGAAGATCGCCGACGATCCGTTCACCCTGGGTGTCGCCTCCGGAGACCCGCTGCCGGACTCCGTGGTGCTGTGGACCCGGCTGGCGCCCGCCCCGTACGAGCCGGGCGGCGGCATGGCCGGGCTGGCCGCCGTGGTGCTCTGGGAGGTGGCCCTGGACGATCGGTTCGCCGTCGTGGTCCGCACCGGCGCCGCCGTCGCCTTCCCCGAGTACAACCACACCGTGCACGTCGATGTCGACGGCCTCGACCCGGACCACGCGTACTTCTACCGCTTCAGGGCCGGGACGTGGATCAGCGAGACCGGCCGCACCCGTACCGCGCCCGCCCGCACCTCGGCCGCCACGAGCCTGACCTTTGCCGCGGTGTCCTGCCAGGCCTTCCACGACGGCTACTTCACCGCCCACCGGCACCTGGCCGAGGACGACGTCGACATCGTCCTCCATGTCGGCGACTACCTGTACGAGTACCCCGTGAACTCCTCCGGCGGCGCGCGTGGGTACCCCAGCGGCACCCTGCCCGACGTGTTCAACCGGGAGACGGTCTCGCTGGAGGACTACCGGCTGCGGTACGCCCTGTACAAGAGCGACCCGGACCTGAGGGCGGTGCACGCGGCCCACCCGTTCGTCGTCACCTGGGACGACCACGAGACCGAGAACAACTACGCGGGTGCCGTCGACGAGCACGGCAGCCCGCCCGAGCGGTTCCTGCTGCGCCGGGCCGCCGCCTACCGCGCCTACTGGGAGAACCAGCCACTGCGCGCGGCCCAGCTGCCCGTGGGATCCGACCTGCGGCTGTACCGGCGGCTGCACTGGGGCACCCTCGCCCAGTTCGACGTGCTCGACACCCGTCAGTACCGCTCCGACCAGGCGTACGGAGACACCAAGCACGTGCCGGGACCGGAGTCGGACGATCCGGCGCGCACCATGACCGGGCAGACGCAGGAGGACTGGCTGATCGACGGCTGGCGCACCTCCGACGCGGTGTGGAACGTCATGCCCCAGCAGGTCTGCTTCTCCCAGCGCCGGCTGGATCTCAACGCGCAGTCGCTGATGTCCATGGACGCCTGGGACGGCTACCGCGCCTCACGTGACCGGATCCTCGCCGGCGCGAAATCGGCCGGGATCGAGAACCTGATGGTCCTCACGGGTGACGTCCATGTGGGGTACGCCTTCGAGATCAAGGACGTCTTCGACGACCCGGCGTCCCGGACCCTGGGGACGGAGATCGTCGCCACCTCGGTCACGAGCGGCAAGGACGGCGCCGAGCGGCCCGGCACCTGGGACACCTACATGAAGGCCAACCCGCACCTGAAGTTCTACGACGGGCGGCGCGGCTACGTCCGGGTAGCCCTCGGGCAGGGCGAGGCGCGGGCCGATTTCAGGACCGTCTCCGCGGTGACCACCCCGGGCGCGCCGATCACGACAGCCGGGTCCTTCGCCGTCGAGGCGGGGAAACCGGGCCTCGAACCCGTGTGAGCGGTGTCCCGCCGGGCGGGGATTCCGGGCCGTGGCGCGGCATCGCTATCATCCGATAGGAAGCATTTGGGGCTGATGCCCTGAATGGGAAGAAATCCCATCGGAGCGATCCATGTCCCGCAAGCGCCCTCCGCACGACGGCGACGAGCTGCTGGCCAGGCTCGGCTCGCTGACGTCCCGGGCGCGCGAGCACGCGGAGCTCCAGCGCTCCCGCGTAGAGCTGGCCATCGCCCTCCAGCGCGGCATGCTGCCCGCCGAGATGCCCACCGAGCCCGGCTTCCACCTGGCCGTCCGCTACGCACCGGCCTGCCACGGCCTCAATGTGGGCGGGGACTGGTACGACGCCTTCCGCATGCCCGACGGCCGGATAGGACTGTCCATCGGGGACGTGCAGGGCCACAACATCGAGGCCGCCGCCTTCATGGGCCAGGTGCGGGTCGGCCTGCGCGCCCTCGCCTCCGTGACGAGCGAGCCCGGCGAGCTCCTCGCCCGCACGAACGACCTCCTGCTCTCCCTCGGCACCGACCTCTTCGCCACCTGCACCTTCATGCGCCTCGACCCGTGCACCGGCGTCCTGGAGAGCGCCCGGGCCGGACACGTCCCCTGCGTCTGGGCCACGGCCGAGGGCAAGTCCGGTGTCGCCGACGACGAGGCCGGTCCGCCCCTCGGCGTCCAGGCCGGCATGACCTACCCCGTGACCCGGTACCGGCTCACCACCGGCGGAGTGTTCGTCCTGCTGACGGACGGAGTGGTCGAGGGGCCGTCCATGGAGGTCGACCAGGGACTGGACCAGGTCGTACGGCTGGCGGGGGTGGCCGCCGTGGCGGGCATGGACGCGAGCGCGCTCGCCGCCGCCGTGATCCGTGGCGCGGACCTGGTGGGCCACGAGGACGACGCCGCCGTCCTGGTCGTCGGGTACGACAAGGCCGCGGAGGGCCCCGGCGAAGGGGCCGAAGTTCAGCCGTAGGGCGTCATGCCGTCGCTCCCGCCTCGCCGGAACGGCGGGGCCGGTGTCTGATGGCTGGTGTGGTGGGTAACGAGGAGCTGCGCCGGACCGGCGTCTTCGTCCTCCGGACGCTGGCTGTCGCCGCCTGCTACTACGCCGCGGGGCGACTCGGGCTGCTGCGGAACCTGGTCGTCGAGGGCGCGGTGTTCACGCCCATCTGGCCGCCGACCGGTGTCGCGGTGGCCTGCCTGCTGGTCTTCGGCCTGCGCGCCTGGCCCGGCATCGCCCTCGGTGTCCTGCTCGTCATCATGCATCTCACCGCGCTGTCACCCGAGGTGCTCGGCAATCTGGCGGGCAACACCGCCGCTCCCGTCTGCGCCTACCTCATGCTGCGCCGGGTCGGCTTCCGCACCGACCTGAGCCGGCTGCGGGACGGCCTGGCCCTGGTGTTCCTCGGCGCGCTGACCGGCATGCTGATCAGCGCCACGGTGGGCGTCGGCATGCTCGTCATCACCGACCACCTCACCACCGGCGGCTTCTGGTCCGTCTGGCTGGCCTGGTGGGTCGGCGACGCGATGGGTGTCCTGATCGTCACGCCGCTGCTGCTGTTGCTGCACGCGGCACGGTGGCCCCCGAACCTGTCCCGCTGGCTGGAGGCCACCGGACTCGCCGTCTTCACCTGCGCCGTAGTACCCCTGGTCACGCACAGCACCGTCAGCGTGCTGTTCCTCGTCTACCCGCTGCTGATCTGGGCGGCCCTGCGCTTCCAGCTCGTCGGCAGCATGCTCTGCGCCCTGTTCACGTCCGTCATGGCCACCGTCGCCGCCACCGACGGGGCCGGCCCCTTCCGGGAGCTGACCCGCATCGAGGTGATGATCAAACTCCAGGCCTTCAACGGCACCATGGCCCTGACCGCCCTGCTCCTGTCGGCGGTGATCACCGAGCAGCGCAACACCCGGCGCTCGGTGGAGGCGGCCTGCCAGGAGCTGGTGGAGGTGCTGGAACACCTCACCGCGGGCGACGCGCCACGAGGCCAGCCGCCGCGGGAGAGCGAGGGGCCACGGGAGGAGCAGGCGGGGCGGTGAACGCTCCCCGGTGCCGTATCCGCCGGGATGCCGCGAGTCCGGACCGGGGGCCCACTCGCGCACCACGGCCCCGACAAGGAAGGATGAGGGCGTCACCGTAGGACAAGTCATGTGTGGGAGCGGGCAGATGCAACACGAGCGAGCGGGCAGGCCGGCCGGTCCTGAGGATCTCGTCGACGTCGCCCGGCTGGTCACGGCGTACTACGCGGCGCAGCCCGACCCGGCCGAGCCGGGGCAGCGCGTCGCCTTCGGGACCTCCGGACACCGCGGATCGTCCCTGGCGACCTCGTTCAACGAGGCGCACATCGCCGCCACCAGCCAGGCCATCTGCGAGTACCGCGCGAGCCAGGGCACGGACGGCCCCCTCTTCCTGGGCGCCGACAGCCACGCCCTGTCGGAACCGGCCAGGGTCACCGCCCTGGAGGTCTTCGCGGCCAACGGGGTCACGGTGCTCATCGACAGCGCCGACGGCTACACGCCCACCCCGGCCGTCTCGCACGCCATCCTCGCCCACAACCGCGGACGGACCTCGGCTCTCGCGGACGGCGTCGTCGTCACGCCCTCCCACAACCCGCCCACCGACGGCGGGTTCAAGTACAACCCGCCCAACGGCGGCCCGGCGGCCTCGCAGGCGACCTCCTGGATCCAGGACCGGGCCAACGAGATCATCGCCGGCGGTCTGAAGGACGTACGGCGTATTCCGCACGCCCGTGCTCTCGCCGCCGCGACCACCGGCCGCTACGACTTCCTCGGCACGTATGTCGCCGACCTGCCGAGCGTGCTGGACCTGGACGCGATCCGTACGGCGGGGGTCCGGATCGGCGCCGATCCGCTGGGCGGGGCGTCGGTCGCGTACTGGGGCCGGATCGCCGAGGAGCACGGGCTCGACCTGACCGTGGTCAACCCGTACACCGATCCCACCTGGCGGTTCATGACGCTGGACTGGGACGGCAAGATCCGCATGGACTGCTCGTCCCCGTACGCGATGGCCTCGCTCATCGAGCAGCGCGACCGCTACCAGATCTCCACCGGCAACGACGCCGACGCCGACCGGCACGGCATCGTCACCCCGGACGCGGGGCTGATGAACCCCAACCACTACCTGGCCGTGGCCATCTCCTACCTCTACTCCCGCCGCGAGGGCTGGCCCGCCGACGCGGGAATCGGCAAGACCCTGGTGTCGTCCGGGATGATCGACCGGGTCGCCGCAGACCTGGGGCGCCGGCTCGTCGAAGTCCCCGTCGGATTCAAGTGGTTCGTGGACGGTCTCGTCGACGGATCGATCGGGTTCGGCGGCGAGGAGTCGGCCGGCGCGTCCTTCCTGCGCCGGGACGGCTCGGTGTGGACCACCGACAAGGACGGCATCATCCTGGCGCTGCTCGCCGCCGAGATCACGGCCGTCACCGGGAAGACGCCGTCCCAGCACTACACCGGCCTGACCGACCGCTTCGGCGCACCCGCCTACGCCCGCATCGACGCCCCCGCCTCCCGCGAGGAGAAGGCCCTGCTCGGGCGGCTGTCCCCGGCCCAGGTCGGCGCGAAGTCCTTCGCCGGTGAGGACGTCACCGCCGTCCTCACCGAGGCCCCGGGCAACGGCGCGGCCATCGGCGGCATCAAGGTCACCACCGCCAACTCCTGGTTCGCGGCCCGCCCTTCGGGCACCGAGGACGTCTACAAGATCTACGCCGAGTCCTTCCTCGGCCCCGACCACCTCACCCAGGTCCAGGAGGAGGCCAAGGCGGTGGTCCAGGCGGCGCTGAACGAGTGAGCCGTACGGCGCCTCAGGCGACGCGCAGATCGAGCAGCTGTCGCGTGTGCTCGGGCACGTGGTTGCCGGCGAGGCCGTCGATGAGGGCCGCCAGGGGCAGCGGCTGGTCCACCGCGACGGTGTCGTTGGACAGCAGCAGTGTCGGTACGAGGACCGCGGCGGCCTGTTCGTCGAGCTGATCGGCGATGTCGCACAGCACACCGGCCTGGCGCCGGACATGCTCGATCAGGTCCGCCCGGTCCGTGTGCCGGGCGATGACGCGATCGAGGTTCCACGGGTCGAGGGAAATCCGGTTGTCGAGGGTCGGCCGCGCCCCGGCGACCACCCCCAGGGCGACCGCCGCGACGGAGGCGTCGAGGCTGAGGAGATGGGCCAGGACGTGGTCGGCGTCCCAGCCGCCGTCGGCGGCCTCACCGAGACCGGGTGTGGCCGCGGCGTCGAGGAGCTTGTCGTAGGCGCCGCGTAGTGCGGTGGTGTCCATGGGGTGCGTTCCTTCACTCGCGGGGAGGGGCGGCCGGTGGGGGAGCGGAGGCTCGACGCACTGGTCGAGAGGGGTGGCACCGGCCCCTGGCCGGGGAAAGGGGCGCGGGGCCGGGCTCCGGTTCGGGTGGCGTGGCCTGGCGTGGTGTCTGGGTCCTGGGCGAGGGGGCGTGAAGCCGGGCGCCCGGTGGGGTGGGTGGCGCCTGGGTCCTGCGGCAAGGGCGCGGTGATGGGGCCCTGTTCACGAGGCGTGGGGGCTCGACCCCTGGGCAGGGGCGCGGAGCCGAACCCCCCGGTAGGGCGTGGCGCCTGGGTCCTGGACGGTGCAGGCGCGGCGCAGGGGCTCCGAACGTGGGTGGCGTGGGCGCCGGGCCCCGGTTCAGGAGGCGTGGGCGCCCGGGCCCGGTTCGGGCGGCGTGGCGCCCGCGTCCCGTTCCGCCGCCTCGGCGACGCGCTTGATGGTCGCCAGGCGGCGGTCCCAGTCGGCCGCCAGCGAGGCCATCCACCGGGCCGTCGCGTCCAGTGCGGCCGGCCGCACCGCGTACCGGACCTCGCGTCCGACCCGGCCGCCGGTGACCAGCCCGGCCGCGTCCAGGACGGCGAGGTGTTTGACCACCGCCTGGCGTGAGACGGGGAGTTGTCCGGCGAGCGTGGTGGCGGTGGCCTCGCCGCGGGCGGCGAGCAGATCGAGCAGCTGCCGCCGTGTCGGGTCGGCCAGGGCGCCGAGGACACTGTCGACGACGTCGGCGGTGCCGGGGCGTTCCTCCGTCACGTGGCGGGCTGCTCGGCGCGCGACTTGAGCGCGTCGAGTTCCAGGGGCCAGCCCTGGGAGTGGTCCTTGTGGTTCTGGCTGCGCAGTTCCTCGGACCCGGCCAGCGCCGTGAACCCGCTCTCCACGACCCGGAGCCGGGTGTGGCCGCCTTCTTCGCTCAGCGTGAACTCCACCAGGGTGCTGTTGTTCTCGCGCAGTTCCTCCCCGGGGAACGCGCTGGTCCAGCGGTACGCCAGATAGGTCGGCGGCCTCACCTTCTCCACCCGCACCGGGAAGTCGCCGTGCTCGGCGTTCTTCGCCACCATCGTCTCGCCCTCCCTGGCCACCGTCCCCGGCAGGCTCGCCTTGTCGGCCACCCAGAACCCGGGCTGGGCCACCAGTGACCAGACCCGCTCCAGGGGTGCCGCGATGAGGGTCTCGCGCTCGATTCGGTCCTCGCTCATGAGGGGCTCCTTCGTCGCCGCCGTTGATGCAACTCCAGAGTTGCACGTCGACCACGTTAGGTGCAACCCCAAGGTTGCACCTAACGCGGTGGCGGCCTGTGCGCGCTACGCCGAAGCACGCTCCAGACGGACGATGACGCTCTTCGACGTCGGCGTGTTGCTGATGTCCGCCACGCTGTCGAGCGGCACCAGGACGTTGGTCTCCGGGTAGTAGGCGGCGGCGGAGCCCGGGGGAGTGGGGTAGGCGACGACGCGGAAGCCGTCGGCGCGGCGTTCCGAGCCGTCGGTCCAGACACTGATCAGGTCGACGAGGGTGCCGTCGGGAAGACCGAGGTCGGCGAGGTCGGAGGCGTTCACGAGGACGACGCGCCGGCCGCCCTTGATACCCCGGTATCGGTCGTCCATCGCGTAGGGGACGGTGTTCCACTGGTCGTGCGACCGCAGGGTCTGGAGGACGAGATGGCCCTCGGGCGCTTCGAGGGCCGTGAAGGCGTTGGCGGTGAAGACGGCCTTGCCGCTCGCCGTGCGGAACACCCGCTCGTTGACCGGGTTGGGCAGCCGGAAGCCGCCCGGGCGCCGGACCCGCTCGTTGAAGTCCTCGAAACCGGGGACGACCCGGGCGATGCGGTCGCGGACGAGGTCGTAGTCGGCCTCGAAGTCCGCCCAGGGGATGTCCGGTTCGGAGCCCAGGACCCGGCTGGCGAGGCGGGTGATGAGGGAGACCTCGCTCAGCAGGTGCGGGGAGGCGGGGTCGAGGCGGCCACGGGTGGAGTGGACCTCGCTCATGGAGTCCTCGACCGTCATGAACTGCTCCCTGCCCGCCTGGACGTCCCGGTCGCTGCGGCCCAGCGTGGGCAGGATCAGCGCCGTCCGCCCGCACACGGTGTGGGACCGGTTGAGCTTGGTCGAGATGTGCGCGGTCAGGCGGCAGCCGCGCATGGCGCGTTCGGTGACGTCGCTGTCCGGGGTGGCCCGGACGAAGTTGCCCGCGACACCGAGGAAGAGCTTGGCGCGTCCGTCGAGCATGGCCCGGATGGAGTCGACGGAGTCCAGACCGTGCGCCGTCGGAGCGGTGAAACCGAACTCGCGGCCCAGCCGGTCCAGGAAGGCCTGGGGCATGCGTTCCCAGATGCCCATCGTGCGGTCGCCCTGGACGTTGCTGTGTCCGCGGACCGGGCACACCCCGGCGCCCGGACGGCCGATGTTCCCGCGCAGCAGAAGGAAGTTGACGACCTCCCTGATGGTGGGCACACCGTGTTTGTGCTGGGTGAGGCCCATGGCCCAGCACACGATGACGCTACGGCTGTTCAGGACGCGTTCGTGGACCCGCTCGATCTCGTCGCGGCTCAGACCGGTGGCCGCCAGCACCGCGTCCCACGACGTCGTGGCGCGGATGTGCTCGGCGAAGGCGTCGTAGCCGGTGGTGTGCGCCTCGATGAACTCCCGGTCCAGGACGGTGCCCGGCTCCTTGTCCTCGGCCTCCAGCAGCATCAGGTTGAGCGCCTGGAACAGGGCCAGGTCGCCGCCCGGCCGGATCTGGAGGAACTGGTCGGCGATGTCCGTGCCGCGGCCGATGATCCCGCGCGCCTTCTGCGGGTGCTTGAAACGCAGGAGTCCCGCCTCGGGCAGCGGATTGACGGCCACGACACTGCCGCCGCGGCGCTTGGTCTCCTCCAGCGCGGTCAGCATGCGCGGGTGGTTGGTACCGGGGTTCTGCCCGACGACGAAGACGAGGTCGGCGTTGTGCAGGTCGTCCAGGCTGACGCTGCCCTTGCCGATGCCCAGGGTCTCGCCCAGCGC
This sequence comes from Streptomyces lincolnensis, assembly GCF_001685355.1. GTDB lineage: Bacteria > Actinomycetota > Actinomycetes > Streptomycetales > Streptomycetaceae > Streptomyces > Streptomyces lincolnensis. The sequence continues at coordinate 9,652,430 of NZ_CP016438.1, forward strand.
CGAACCGCTGGACTCGTGGCACATGTTGGAGCAGTCCGGCAGGTTGTTGGTGCCGAAGGCCCGCGCGAACAGCTGGAGCAGGAACGCCGGTTCGTTCGCCAGCCGCCCGGAGGTGTAGAACAGCGCCTCGTCCGGGTGGTCCAGGGCACGCAGCTCGCGGGCGAGCAGGTCCAGCGCCTCGTCCCAGCCGATCGGCTCGTAGTGCGTGGCGCCCTCGCGCAGCACCATCGGCTCGGTCAGCCGGCCCTGCTGGTTGAGCCAGCGGTCCGACTTACGGCTCAGCTCCTCGACCGAGTACTGCCGGAAGAAGTCGGCGGTCACCCTGCGGGAGGTGGCCTCGTCGCTGATGTGCTTGGCGCCGTTCTCGCAGTACTCGTTGCGGTGCCGCTGCCCCGCCGCGGGCTCCGGCCAGGCGCAGCCCGGGCAGTCGAAGCCCTTCGCCTGGTTGATGCTCAGCAGCGTCAGCGCGGTGCGCTTCGGCGAGGTCTGGCCCAGCGCGTACTTCAGGGCGTGGACGACCGCCGGAGCACCCGTGGCCCATGTCCTGGGAGCCGTCACCGACAGCTCGCCCTCATCCGGTTCGTCGCCGTCCCGCACCGCGCACCACGCCCTCTCCGTCATCCGCCTCCCCACTCTTTGCCAGACCATCGGCCCAGGTCAAAGCGGTAGTTGTTATCGCGTGATAGGCCGCGCCGATCAGATCGCGCGGTCGCCGGGACAGCGCGCACGGCCGAGGTGGATCATTGAGGTGTGCTGCTCCGCCAACTCGAGTACCTCGTCGCCCTCGCCCGCGCCCGCCACTTCGCGAAGGCGGCGCAGGCCTGCTACGTCTCCCAGCCGGCTCTGTCCGAGGGGATCCGCAAACTGGAGGAGGAGCTGGGCATCCCCCTGGTCCAGCGCGGCCGCAGGTTCGACGGGCTGACCCCCGAGGGTGAGCGGGTCGTGGTCTGGGCGCAGCGCATCCTGGCCGACCGCGACGCGATGCAGGGCGAGATCCAGGCACTGCGGGCCGGGCTCACCGGACGGCTGCGCATCGGGACCGTGCCCACCGCGGCCACCGCGGTCGCGCTGCTGACCCAGCCGTTCTGCGCCGCCAACCCGCTGGCCACGGTCCAGGTCTTCGCCGACCTCCAGGCCGAGGACATCGTGAACAGACTCCGGACGTACGAACTCGACGCCGCCGTGACCTATCACAGCTCCGTCGCGGCCCACGACTTCACGTTCGTCCCGCTGTACCGGGAACGCTATGTCCTGCTGACCGAGCGGACCGCCGCCGATTCCCGCCCCACCGACATCTCCTGGGAGGAGGCGGCCCAGTACCCCCTGTGTCTGCTGCACCCCATGATGCAGGGCCGCCAGGTCCTCGACGCCGTGTTCGAGGCGGTGGGTGTCGCCGTGACCCCGCGTGTGGAGACCGACTCGATCGCCTCCCTGTTCGCCCAGGTCAGGGCCGGGCAGTGGGCGAGCGTCGTGCCCCACGCCTGGCTGCACGTCTTCGGCGTCCCCGCGGGCATGCACGCCGTGCCCCTGGTCCGCCCCGTCCGCACGGAACGCATCGGCCTGGTGCTCCCGGCCCGCGAACCCGTCCCCGTGATCGGACAGGCCCTCATCGACGTCGCCGGGCAGGCCGACATCGCGGCGGCCCTGGAGCGGCTGCCCGACTGACGGAGCATCAGTCATGGGTTCTTTTGTTGCCACGACAGGGCACGGCATCGAAAAGAGAGGTGGACCTGACGTGGCGCGAGGGCGCCGTGCGGGAGGGTGCGATCCGCTCGCGCTCCGGCAGCCGGGCGGTCGTACGGTCCGCGACGCGACTGAAGGTGACCTCCGACGGCCGTCCGGTCCGGGTGCGCCGGCCCGAACCCGGGGTGATCGTGTTCGACACCGCGCGCGGGGCGACGTACCGCCTGCATCAGTAAGGTCGTCGGCATGACCGACACCTCCCTGCGCTCCGTCACCGTCGAGCGAACCGGCCCCGGGCACTTCACCGCGACCAACGCCCGCGGCGGCACGATCAGTTTCGGCACCGGCTCCGACACCGAAGGGGACACGGACTTCACGCCGGTCGAGCTGCTGCTGGCCGCGCTCGGCGGGTGCACGGCCGTGGACGTCGACATCGCCACCAGCCGGCACGCGGAACCGAGCGAGTTCTCCGTTGCGGTCACCGGCAACAAGATCAACGACGAGCTCGGCAACCGGATGACCGACCTCACGGTCACCTTCTCCGTCGTCTTCCCGGACGGTGACGGCGCCGAGCGCGCCCGCGCGATCCTCCCCCGGGCGGTCAAGACGTCCCACGACCGGCTCTGCACGGTCAGCCGCACGGTCGAGACCGGTACGCCCGTCACCGTGACGGTCGAGGGCGCCTGACCCCCGGCGGAAGGACGCGCGTCACGCCGCCTGGTGTGCCTCGTGCTTCCAGAAGCCGGAGAAGAAGATGCGGTCCTTGGGCAGGCCCGCGCGGTGCAGATGACGGCGGCCCTCGGCGGCCAGCGTCGACTCGCCGACGACGAAGGCGTATCCGGCCGCGTCGGCGGGCCGGTGCCGCAGGAGTTCGCCGAGGGCGGCGCTGCCGGGTACGGCGGCGCCGTCCTCGCGGACGATCCAGGTGACCGCCACACCGGGCGGCCCGTCGAGCTCGCGCCGGTCCTCGGCGGTGGGGACCTCCTGGATGACCCGGCCCACGGTGTGGCGCGGCAGGGAGCGCAGAATGCCCGTGCTGGCGGGCAGCCCGGTCTCGTCGGCCACGACGAGGACCTCGGAGGCGTCGGCCGGGCAGTCGAACAGCAGGCCCTGGTCCAGCAGGGCGAGCGCGTCACCGGGCCGGGCACGGCACGCCCAGATCGCGGCCCCGCCCTCCAGTTCGCCCGTGGGCCCGCGATGGATGACGAAGTCGATGTCCATCTCGGCGGCCTCGGGCCGGAAACCGGCCACGGTGTAGTTCGCGCAGTGCGGACGCTCCTCCTCCGGAATGTCCAGGTAGGGCTGCCACCACCGGGAGCCGACGACCTCGGGCAGTCGCAGGTGCCGTTGGTGGGGGAGCCGGAGGAACAGGCGGAACCAGTGGTCGTAGCCCTGCCACTCGAATGCGCCCAGCTCCGGGCCGGTGACCGTGACGCGGTGGATGGAGGGCGAGACGCGCTCGGTGCGTGCGACCTCGGCGCGGAACATCCTGGGGTGCTGCGGCATCAGCCTGTGGATCTTCGCCACGCAAGGAAGGTTAGCCTAAGTTTAGTTCGGCACCCTCGCACCCTCGGCACCCTCGGCACCCTCGCACCCTCGCACCCTCGGCACCCTCGCACCCTCGCACCCTCGGCACCCTCGCACCCTCGCACCCTCGGCACCCTCGTCGCGTGTGGGCGGAGGCGACATCGCAGGCCCGTGGCCGTGCGTAACCTGTCCCCGTGTCAGCATCCCGTCTGCGTCGCGTCGCCGTTCTCGTGCTCGAAGGGGCGAAGCCGCTCGATGTCGGCATCCCCGCGCAGGTGTTCAGCACCCGGGCGAGCATGCCGTACGAGGTGCGGCTGTGCGGGGCGGCGCCGGGGCTGGTGACCGGTGGTGACGGGCTGTCGTACCACGTCGCCCACGGCCTCGACACGCTGGTGTGGGCCGACATCGTGTTCATCCCCGGCTATCGCTTCCCGGACCGCGACGACCCGCCGCAGGCCGTCGTCGACGCGCTGATCGCCGCCCACGACCGGGGCGCGCGCCTCGCCGCCATCTCCACCGGAGCCTTCGCGCTCGCCGCCACCGGCCTGCTCGACGGCAGGCGGGCCACCACCCACTGGCACTACACCCGGGCGCTCATGACGAGGCATCCGCTCGTCCAGGTCGACGAGAACGTCCTGTTCGTCGACGAAGGCCGCGTGCTGACATCGGCCGGCGCCGCCTCGGGCATCGACCTGTGCCTGCACATCCTGCGCGGCGACCTGGGCGTCGCCGCGTCCAACCACGCCGCCCGACGTCTGGTCGCCGCCCCCTACCGCAGCGGCGGCCAGGCCCAGTACGTGCCGCGCAGCGTGCCCGAACCGCTCGGCGAGCGCTTCGGCGCCACCCGCGAATGGGCGCTGCACCGGCTGGGGGAGCCCCTCACCCTCGACATACTCGCGCGGCAGGCGGGCGTCTCGGCGCGCACGTTCTCACGGCGCTTCGTCGAGGAGACCGGCTACACCCCGATGCAGTGGGTCATGCGCGCCCGCATCGACACGGCCCGCGAACTGCTGGAGCGTTCGCAGCTCGGCATCGAGCAGATCGCCGCCGACGTCGGCCTCGGCACCGGCGCGAACCTGCGACTGCACTTCCAGCGCATCCTCGGCACGACACCGAGCGAGTACCGGCGCACCTTCACGCAAGGAGAGTAGGGCGGCCAGAGGTCCCGATTCCCGCCTGGCGCGATCCTTTTGAACCATGGCGATCGCGCCACTGTCGACGGCGGAGCCGCCGAGCGAGCCTGGTGGGGAACCCGAAGGGACAGGATTCATGACTCGCATCGCCATCAACGGATTCGGCCGCATCGGACGCAACGTGCTGCGCGCCCTGCTCGAACGCGACAGCACCCTCGAAGTCGTCGCGGTCAACGACCTCACGGAGCCCGCCACCCTCGCCCGACTGCTGGCCTACGACAGCACGGCCGGACGGCTCGGTCGTCCGGTGACCGTCGACGGCAACACCCTCGTCGTGGACGGCCGCCGTATCACCGTGCTCGCCGAGCGCGAGCCGGCGCAGCTGCCGTGGGCCGACCTCGGTGTCGACCTCGTCCTGGAGGCCACCGGCCGCTTCACCTCGGCCAAGGCCGCCCGCGCCCACCTCGACGCGGGCGCGCGGAAGGTGCTGGTCAGCGCGCCGTCGGACGGTGCCGACGTCACGCTGGCGTACGGGGTCAACACCGACGCCTACGACCCGCAGGTGCACACGATCGTCTCGAACGCCTCCTGCACGACCAACGCGCTCGCCCCGCTGGCCGCGGTCCTCGACGAACTCGCCGGGATCGAGCACGGGTTCATGACGACCGTGCACGCCTACACGCAGGAACAGAACCTTCAGGACGGCCCGCACCGCGACCCCCGGCGGGCCCGGGCCGCCGGGGTGAACATCGTGCCGACCACGACCGGAGCCGCCAAGGCGATCGGCCTGGTGCTGCCGAACCTGGACGGCAGGCTGTCGGGCGACTCCATCCGGGTGCCGGTCCCGGTGGGTTCGATCGTCGAGCTCAACACGACCGTCGCCCGTGACGTGACCCGCGAGGACGTCCTGACGGCGTACCGGGAGGCGGCCGAGGGGCGGCTCGCGGGCGTCCTGGAGTACTCGGAGGACCCGCTGGTCTCTTCCGACATCACCGGCAACCCGGCCTCGTCGATCTTCGACTCGGCCCTCACCCGCGTCGACGGCCGCCATGTGAAGGTGGTCGCCTGGTACGACAACGAGTGGGGCTTCTCGAACCGGGTGATCGACACCCTCGAACTGCTCGCGGCCGGCTGACCCGTGAGAAAGGGGGCTCCGGTCGCGCGGCGACCGGAGTCCCTGCCTTGTCAGGGCTTGATGCCGACCCCGGTCCACAGGCTGACCTCGGCGTCCGTCGGCGCCTCGGCGGGATCCGAGCCGTCGGAGACGTCGGGGCGCCAGCGGTGGCCGATGGTGACGCCCGGGTCGAGCAGGTCGAGCCCGTCGAAGAAGCGTACGACGTCCTTCTGGCTGCGGAACCGCACCGGAGTCCCCGCGCCGGTGTAGATGTCGGTGACCTTCTGCCAGGTGGCCGGGTCGAAGTCGGGTGTGCAGTGGCTGAGGGCCAGCGCGCTGCCCGAGGGGAGCGCGGCGAGCAGTCGGCCGACGATGCCGTAGGGGTCCTGCGCGTCGGTGACGAAGTGCATGAGCGCGTTGAGCGACAGGGCCACCGGCCGGTCCAGGTCCAGGACGTCGGACAGCTCGGGCGCGTTGAGCAGCGACTCCGGGTCGTTGACGTCGGCCTCGATGTAGGTGGTGCGGCCCTGCGGGGTGCTGCGCATGAGGCGCTCGGCGTACTTCAGGACGAGCGGGTCGTTGTCGGCGTACACCACGCGCGCCTCGGGTACGACACTCTGGGCGACCTGGTGCAGGTTCGGCTCGGTGGGGATGCCGGTGCCGATGTCGAGCCACTGGCGGATGCCGTGCTCGCGGGCGAGGACGCGGGTGGCGCGGTGCATGAAGGCCCGGTTCTCGCGGGCGCACACGAAGATGCCGGGGTAGGCGGCGGCGACCGTCTCGGCGGCCTGCTTGTCGATGTCGAAGTGGTCCTTGCCGCCGAGGTAGTAGTCGTACATGCGGGCGGAGTGCGGCCTGCTGGTGTCGATGCCCCGTGCGGCGTGGGTGTTGCTCATCCTGTCCCCTTCGGTGGTGTGCGCGGTGTGCGCGGTGTGCCGGGCGGGTCGCGGCCGGGGCCGGCTCGGATCCTCCCCGCGGGTGGTTCGCTCGCCCTAGTGGGCCGTCAGGTGATCGGCGAGACCTCTCTTGATCCCCTGGACGAATGCGGCGATCTCCTCGGGTGTGTAGATCAGCGCGGGACCGGTGGGATCGGTCGACTGCCGCAGGGCGACGCGGCCGTCGGCGAGTTGCTTGGTCTGCACGCACTGGCCCCCGTTGGGGCCGCTCCACGGGCTCTCCCAGCCCTGCTCGCCGAGGTCACAGGCGGGCATCCCGTTGTACACACTGCCGTCGGCGATGGTCATGAGTACTCCTTGCGCATGCGGTGCAGCAGAGTCCTGCTGTCCGCGGAGGAGGTCAGAAGGGACATCCGGTTGTGCGCCTCCAGATGGGCTGCGACATCGGCGCGCTGGTCCAGGTAGACGGAGGCGGACAGGATTTCGCTGTAGACGACGTCGGGCAGCTCCGGTTCCTCGAACCGGAAGTAGGTGAAGGGCGCGCACGCGCCGACGTGCGCGCCGGCCGAGAACGGCACGATGTCGACGCTGACGTGGTCCAGCTCCGAGACCTCCAGGAGCCGGTCGATCTGCTCCCGCATGATCTCCGGACCGCCCGCGACCCGGTGCAGGACGGCCTCCTCCATCACCACCCACAGGGTGGGGGCGTCGGGCTTCTCCAGCAGGCTCTGGCGGCGCAGCCGCAGATCGACCCGCCGCTCCAGCTCCTCGTCGCCGTCGTTGGGAAAGCCGCCGCGTAACACAGCGCGCGCATAGCCGTACGTCTGCAACAGCCCGGTGACGTACTGCGGTTCATAGGTGCGAAGGGTCTTGGCCCCGCTCTCCAGGCTCACGTAGGCGGTGAACCAGCTGGGCACCACATCACGGTAGGCGTGCCACCAGCCGGGCTCGTTGGCCCGCTCGGCGAGCTCGACGAACTCGTCGATCTCCTGCTGCCCGGCCCCGTAGGTCTGGAGCAGCTTCTCCACGTACAGGGGCTTGAGGCCGACCTCCGCCTTCTCCAGGCGGCGAATGGTCAACGACGTCACACGCAGGGCCTTTGCCGCGTCGTCGAGCGACACGCCCGCGCCGAGCCGCCGCTCCTGGAGCCGACGGCCCAGGATCATCCGCAGGACGGTCGGTGCGCTGGTTCCCGCACTCGCCCGAGCGTCACTCACTGGAGCCACCTCCTGATGCCCTGTCACCGGCGCCGGTCCGGCGGAGAGTTGAAGATGCCGCCAAACGGATATCGTCTTGCTGAAATTATCAGGGAGTCGGTTGCAGTGTGAACTCAGCTGCGAGCATAGTTACTTGTGCAAGCGGTTCCTTCGGACGCGAAGGCATCGTGGTCAACTATCGCTCTACTACGCAGAGTTGACATGCGCCGACGCTCCGAATCCGCGCGGCCCCACGCCGGGAACAACCCCCTCTCCCGACGGGCCGGCTGCTCGCCCTCCTCGCCCCCTCCCCCCTGCGCTCCTCCTGACGGAAGGCACAAGCGTGTCCCCCCACACGACTTCCTCCCCCCAGCTCTTAGACGCCGTGAGCCCGGAGCGCACGCACTGGATCGAGCTCCCCGCGCTCCGCTCCAGCGTCCAGGTCGCCCGCCGTTCGGTGAACGCCCGCATGACCGCCTGGGGACTGCCCGCCGAGATCTGCGCGGACGCGGTGCTCCTGGTGTCGGAACTGGTCACCAACGCGGTGTGCCACACGCGCAGTGTGCAGGTCCTGTGCGGCATCGGACGCGTGACGGACGACTGTCTCCGCCTGGAGGTGCACGACCACGACATCACGGTCGGCAGGCTGCCCCGCTGCGAGGCGGGGCCCGAGGACGAGAGCGGACGCGGACTGTTCCTCGTGCAGGAGATCGCCCGCACCTGGGGATTCGCCCGTTCCCGGCTCACGGGCGGCAACGCGGTGTGGGCGACCTTGACGACCGGCGGCTGAGCGGGCGCGTTCGAGCGGGCGTGTCTGCGCGGGCGGCGAGCCGCCCGCGCGGAAGGGCCGCCCGGGTCAGAAGCCGACGTCGGCGGGACGGTACGTGGGAGGCCGACGGACACGACTGGCCTGCTCGTAGGCGTACGCGAGGCGGAGCAGGGTCGGCTCGCTCCATGCCGTGCCCATGAAGGTCACCCCGACGGGCAGACCGAACGCGAAACCGGCCGGGACGCTGATCGCGGGATATCCGGCCAGCGCGGCGGGCGTCGACGCGCCACCGGTGTAGCTGTCCCCGCGGACCAGGTCGATCTTGGCCGGCGGTCCGCCCGTCGGCGTGACGAGTGCGTCCAGGCGGTGGCGGCGCAGCACCGCGTCGATGCCCTCGGCGCGTGAGAGCCGGTGGTTGGTGGCGAGGGCCGCACGGTACTCGCTCTCGCTGAAGTCCAGCTCGTGCACCGCCTCCAGGCCGTCCTGCCGGACATGGCGGAGCTCGCGGTCGGCGTGCGCGCGGTTGAAGGCGATCAGCTCCGCCAGACTGCGCGGATGGTCGCCGGGGGCGCTCGCCAGGTAGGCGTTCAGCCCGCGCTTGATTTCGTAAGCCTGTACGACCATCGAGCTGGGCAGATCCTCCAACTGCTCGGCGGTCGGGATGTCGGCAGGGTCGACCACGGTCGCGCCGGCCGCGCGCAGCACGGCGACCGCCCGCTCGGCGATCTCGTCGGCGTGGTGGCTGTAGCCGAAGTACACCGAGCGCGGCACGCCGATACGGGCCCCGCGCAGGCCGTCGGCGTCCAGGAAGCGGGTGTAGTCGCGGTGGAAGTGCCCGCGGCTCGCCGTGGTCGCCGGGTCGCGGTCGTCGAGCCCGACCAGGGTGCCGAGGAGGATCGCGGCGTCGCGGACCGTGCGGGCGATCGGTCCGACACTGTCCTGGCTCGGCACACCAGGGATCACCCCGCCGCGCCCGACCAGCCCGACGGTCGGCTTCACGCCGACGACACAGTTCGCCGAGGCCGGGTCGATGATCGAGCCGTTGGTCTCGGTCCCGATACCGGCGACACACAGGTTGGCCGCGGCGGCCACCGCGGTGCCGGAGCTGGACTCGTTCGGCGACCGGTCCAGCTTGTACGGATTACGGGTCTGCCCGCCGCGGGCGCTCCACCCGGCGTGATGGGTGAGCGACATCCCGCCCGCCCACTCGCTCAGGTTGGTCTTGCCGAGGACGACCGCGCCGGCCGCCCGCAGCCGGGCGGCGACCGTGGCGTCCCGGGCCGGCCGCAGGCCCTCCAGCGCGAGTGATCCGGCCGTGGTGTGCATCCGGTCCGCGGTCTCCACCAGGTCCTTGAGCAGCACGGGCATACCGTGCAGCGGCCGGCGCCGGTCCCCTTCGGCGTCGAGGCGCCGGGCCTCGGCGAGCGCGTCGGGGTTGACCTCGATCACCGAGTGCAGCAGCGGGTCGACGCGCTCGATGCGCTCCAGGTAGTAGCGGGTGAGCCGTTCGGCGGTCAGCCGTCCGTCGGCCATCCGCCGCCTGAGGTCGGTGATGCCGAGTTCGTCGAGGTCGGTGGGCGCGTCGGGGTGTCCGTCCGTGGCACGTGCGGGGGTTTCGCCGAGCCAGGGCGAGGCCGCCGTGGCGGTGCCCAGCGCGAGCAGGGTGCGACGTGAAGGGGCGATCCGGTCCATGGCCGCAACGCTAGGGGCGTGGCCGGCCGATCTCGCTCCGGCCGGCCCCCGGTTCCAACAGGAGGAGCACCCCCTGCCCCACCGGGGGCCAGCAGGACCCGACGTCAGCTCCCGGCGGCGGGCCGCAGCCGCAACGTGAGGATCTGGAAAGGACGCAGGGCCAACTCCACGCCGGTATCGGTGTGCCGATGGGACGCGGGGTCGTCGACCGGGCGCTCCAGCAGGTCCGTCGCGGTGGCCGAGGCCAACGGGAACCCGGTGGTGAGGGTGGCCCGGGCCCGGGTGCCGCGGGACTCGTAGAGACGGACGACGATGTCGCCGCCGCGGTCGTCGGCGAGTTTCACCGCTTCCACGATCACCCCCTCGAGGTCGACCGAGACCAGCGGGGCGACCGTCGCGCTGCCCGGCAGCGCCCGCTCGGGCAGGTTGAAGCGGTAGCCCTCACGGGTCGCGTCGGCGACGTCGGCGCCGATCACGAGCGCGTAGCCGAGCCGGTGGGTGCCCTGGTCCTGGTCGGGGTCGGGGAAGCGGGCCGCGCGCAGCAGGGAGAGGCGGACCGTGGTCGTCGTCCCGCCGTCGGACCGGACGTCACGCGTGATGTCGTGCCCGTAGGAGGAGTCGTTGACCACGGCGGCACCCCAGTCGGGCTCGCCGACGTGCAGGAACCGGTGGGCGCACACCTCGAACTTGGCAGCGTCCCAGCTGGTGTTGGTGTGCGTGGGCCGCTCGACGTGCCCGAAGGGGATCTCGGCCGTCGAGTGGGAGGCCCGGACATCCAGCGGGAAGGCGGCCTTGAGCAGCTTCTCCCGCTCGTGCCAGTCGACGACCGTGTCGATCACGAGCCCGCGGGAACCGGACGGCAGGGTCAGGGTCTGCTCGATCCGCGACGCGCCGAAGACACGGACCACGCGGACACCGGTGCCGGTCGCGGTGACGGACTCCGCCTCGGTGAGGTCCCGGACGGTGTTGCGGTAGAACGCGTCGACGTCCCAGGCGTCCCACTGGTTGGGGAAGTCCTGGTGCAGCTGGAGCAGGTTGCCGACCGCGCCGGGTGCCAGGGCCTCGCGGCCGGCGCTGTGGTCGTAGGCGGAGGTGATCAGACCGCGACCGTCCACGACGACCCGCACCAGGCCGTTGTCGAGGACGAACCCGTCCCCGTCGGGCACCGGTGGCACAACAGCGGCCTCCACGGCGCGCGGGCCCGCGCCGAGCGCCGCCACACCGCCGCGGGGGTGCGGCGCGGCGTTGAAGACGACCGTGCCGCCGGGATCGCCGGCCAGCGTCCGCTGGGCCTCGCCGATCAGCTCCTCCAGTTCCCGGGCGACGGCCGCGTACGTCTCCTCCGCCTCGCGGTGCACCCAGGCGATCGACGTACCGGGCAGGATGTCGTGGAACTGGTGCAGCAGCACCGTCTTCCACAGCCGGTCCAGGGCGACGTACGGATAGGCGTGCCCGTGCCGTACGGCGGCCGTGGCCGCCCACAACTCGGCCTCGCGCAGCAGGTGTTCGCTGCGCCGGTTGCCCTGCTTGGTGGCGAGCTGGCTGGTGAGGGTGCCGCGGTGGAACTCCAGGTACAGCTCGCCGGACCACACCGGGGCGCCGCCGTTCGCCTCGTACTCGTCGTGCGCGCGCCGGAAGAAGTCGGCCGGGCCCTCGATCTCGATGCGGGGCGAGCCCTCCAGGTCCTTCAGGCGGGCGGCGCGGGCGAGCATCTCGCGGGTGGGGCCACCGCCTCCGTCGCCGTAGCCGAACGGGATCAGCGAGCTGTTCGAGCCGCTCTTGTCCTGGAAGTTGCGGACGCTGTGGGCGACCTGGTCGCCGGAGAGGTCGCCGTTGTAGCTGTCGACGGGCGGGAAGTGGCTGAAGATCCGGGTGCCGTCGATGCCCTCCCACCAGAAGGTGTGGTGCGGGAACTTGTTGGTGGTGTTCCAGGAGATCTTCTGCGTCAGGAACCAGCGCACCCCGGCCAGCTTCATCAGCTGCGGCAGGGCCGCGTTGTAACCGAAGGTGTCCGGCAGCCACATCTCCTCGGTCTCGACGCCGAACTCCTCCAGGTAGAACCGCTTGCCGTGCACGAACTGGCGCACCAGCGCCTCACCGCCGGAGATGTTGGTGTCCGGCTCCACCCACAGGCTGCCACTCGGCAGGAACTGCCCCGTCTTCGCCTTCTCCTGCGCCCGCGCGTACACCTCCGGCCGGTGCTCCTTCAGCCAGGCGAGCTGCTGCGCCTGGGACATCACGAACTTGAACTCCGGGTGGTCGTCCATGAGATGGGTGACGTTGGAGACCGTCCGGGCCACCTTGCGGACGGTCTCGCGCAGCGGCCACAGCCACGCGGTGTCGATGTGCGCGTGCCCCACCGCCGAGATCCGGTGCGCGCTCGCCTGCGCGGGTGCCGCCAGCACCGGGGCGAGCGCGGCCCGCGCCGCCGCCGCGCTGCCGCCGACGTCCTGGAGGTCCACCGTGTCCAGGGCGCGCTCGACCGCCCGCAGGATCTGCCAGCGGCGCGGGTCCTCGGCGGCCAGCTCGGGCATCAGCTGGCCCAACACCTCCAGATCCTGGACGAGTTCATGCACGTCCCGGTCGAGGACGGCGAGGTCCAGGCGCCGCAGCCGGTACAGGGGCTCGCCCGGGTCGGCGGCCGGGTCGCCCAGCCAGGGGGCGGGACCGCCCACCGCGGTGGGTCCGAAGGTGAGTTCGTCGGGGGCGGTGTGCATGACGACCGGATTGGCGGCGGCCTCGACGAAGACCGTGAACTCCTCGCCGCCCACCGCCTGTTCGGCCACCGGCACCCAGATGTTGCGCGGATTGAGCGCCTTCACGGCGGTGCCGTCGGGCCGGTAGACCAGCCCCTCGGCGGAGAAGCCGGCGGAGTGGGTGGCGAAACCGAGATCCAGGACGGCCTCGACCGTCTCCCCGGCCCAGTCGGCGGGGACGGTGCCGGTGACCTTGAACCAGCTGGTGGACCAGGCGGGCCCCCACCGGTCCCCGACCCGGGCCGGCCGGTAGGGGGCGGCCAGGCCCTCGCTCACCGGCACCGGCTCGCCGGAGACGTGCCAGACCTGCACGTCGAGGGGGACGGACCGGGCGTGGGCGGCGGGCCGTATGCGCTCGTTCAGAACGCGGGCGAGCCGCTGTTCGGTGACGTCGCGGTCGTTGTGCATGAGGTGTTCTTCTCCGTAGAGGTGGGGGAACCTGCCCTTGGTCCCGGCAGGGAAGTCAGCCCTTGAGCGCGCCGCCGAGCGCGAAACCGCCGCCGAGCTTGCGGGCCAGCAGGATGTAGAGCAGGACGACGGGCAGTGAGTAGATGAGGGAGAACGCCGACAACTGCCCGTACTGCGTCTGGTCGTGGGCGCTGAGGAAGGTGAACACGCTGACGGACGCGGGGAGTTTCTCCGGGGACAGCAGCAGGATGAAGGGGACGAAGAAGTTCCCCCACATGCCGATGAACGTGAAGATGGTGACCACGACGACACCGGGCCGCATCAACGGCAGCACCACCCGCCACAGCACCTGCATCGTGTTCGCGCCGTCGATCCGGGCGGCCTCCTCCAGGACGACCGGTACGCCGTCCATGAAGTTCTTCATCAGCCAGATCCCGAACGGCAGCGCGGACGCGGCCAGGAACAGCGTCGTGCCGGGCATCGAGTCGATCAGGTTCACCTGCACGAACATGCTGTAGACCGGGATCATCACCGCGGTGATGGGCAGACCGGTGGAGAACAGGATCGTGTACAGGAACGGCCGCCGCACCCGGGAGCGGTAGCGCGAGAGCGGATAGGCGCACAGCACCGACGTCACCACGGTCACCGCCGTACCGAAGCCGCACAGCAACAGGCTGTTGAGCATCGGCCGGTAGGTGGTGTCGACGTCGAGGACCGCGTCGAAGTTGTCGAACGTCAGCGACGAGGGCCACTGGAGCCGGAAGCTGTTGGTGTCGCTCACCGACGCGAGGACCATCCACAGCAACGGCAGGACGTACAGCACCGACACGGCGAGCAGGACCAGGTTGATCGCGACGCGTCCCGGGCGCACCCGGCGCCGGCGCGGGCGGACGGGCGGCGGCACCTTCCGTGGGGCGGTCGCGGCGGGCGGGGTGGCGACGGCGGCCATCAGTCGTCCTCCAGTTTCAGCAGCCGGATGTACACGACGGAGAACAGCGCGCCGACCACCAGCAGCACCAGGGCGATCGCCGTGCCGTACCCGATCAGGCTGTTCTGGAAGGCCTGTTGGTACATGAAGATCGGAAGCGTCTCGCTCTTGTTGCCCGGTCCGCCCCGGGTCATGGTGTAGATCAGCCCGAAGACGGAGAGCGTCTGGAGCGTGATCAGCATCAGGTTGGTCAGGATCGACGGCCTGATCACTGGCAGCACGACCCGCCACAGCCGTTGCCAGGGCCCGGCGCCGTCCATCTCGGCGGCCTCCAGCAGCTCCCGGGGCACGTCGTTGACGGCGGCTGTGAAGACCATCATCGAAAAGGCGGTGCCGCGCCACACGTTGGCCAGGCACACCGCCAGGATCGGCATCGTGTACAGCCAGTTCTGCTGCGGCAGACCGACGGCGTCCAGGAGCGAGTTGAGCGAGCCCTGGTCGTAGAAGAAGGCGTACATCAGATAGCCGGCGACCACTTCGGGCAGCACCCACGCGGCGATGACCACCCCGTTGACCAGGGAGCGCACCGGCTTGGTGGCCTTCTCCATCAGGACGGCCAGCGCGAGGCCGAGCGTGTTCTGCCCGATCACCGCGGAGCCGACCACGAACACCAGGGTCAGCCACACCGAGTTGAGGAAGTCGCCGTCCTCGAAGGCACGGGTGAAGTTGTCGATCCCGACGAAGGAGGTGCCGGAGGCCCCGGTGAGCTGCATGTCCGTGAACGCGTAGTACACGCAGTACGCGATCGGACCGGCCAGGAAGACGGCCAGCAGCACCACGGCCGGCAGCGTCGGCAGACCGCGCAGCAGGGTACGGACGGCAGGAGCGGGCGCCCCGCGGGACCGGCGCGGGCCGGTCCCGTGAGGCGCCGGAGCGAGGGCGGTCACGAAGTGCCCTCCACCGTCTTGTCGTCGCCCACCGCCGCCTTGACATCGTTATCAAATGTCTCGGCCGCCTTCTCGACCGAGGCCTGGCCGGTCGTCACGGACTCCATCGCCTTCTGGATGGCGGTCGACACCTGGTTGTAGGCGGGCAGTCCCGGCCGGTAGTGGGTGTCGGCGACCAGTTCGGTGAAGAACTTGTTGGTCGGCACCGCCTTCAGATACGTCGGGTCGGCGGCCACGTCCTTGCGCACCGCGATCGTGGCGTTGCGCGCGTTCCAGGTCGCGGAGTTGGCCTTCGTCTGGAGCGTGGTCGACAGGAACTTCCACGCCAGGTCCGGGTTCTTGGCCTTGGCCGGGACCGACCAGGCCCAGCCGCCCGACATGCTGGTACGGCCGGGAGCCTGCCCGCTCTGCGTGGGCATGGCCGCGGTGCCCATCACCGACTGCCACTCGGTCCACGGCTTGGCCGCCGACGAGCTCCAGTTGTTGGGCATCCAGGAGCCGTCGATGTCCATCGCCAGCTTGCCCTGGGGGAGGAGCTCGGTGCCCACCGTGGTGCCGAAGTTGGCGCCCAGCGCCTGCTCCTTGGCCGGGCCGAGCCCCTGGCTGTAGACGGTGTGCACGAAGTCCAGCGCGTCCTTGAAGCCCTTGCTGCCCACGACCCACTTCTTCCGCGAGGTGTCGTAGAGGGACTTGTCGCCGGCCGGGGTGCCGTACAGCAGCATCTCGAAGCCCTGCATGGAGGACGCCTCGCCACCCGCCGTGCCCGTGTAGAGGTTGAGCGGGGTGACGTCGGGCAGCTTCGCCTTGACCGTCTTCGCCGCGTCGAGGACGTCCGCCCAGGTCTTCGGCTGCCAGGGCACCTGGATCCCGGCCTTCTGGAAGAGCTGCTTGTTGTACCAGATCCCGCGGGTGTCGGTGTTGTCCGGTACGCCGTAGACCTTGCCGTCGGCGGCGCCGGTCACCGCGCCCTTGGCCGCGTCGGCGTACTGCGCCCAGTCGGCCCACTTCGCGGTGTAGGCGTCGAGGGGCTTGAGATAGCCGCCCGCGATGTCGGAGTTGATGAGGGCGGTGTCCTCGTAGACCAGGTCGGGCGCCGTCGCGGGGGAGCGCATCATGAGCTGGATCTTGGTGTAGTAGTCGTTCTCGGAGGCGGTCACCGGCACCAGGTTCACCTTGGTGCCCGGGTTGGCCTGGGTGAACTGCTTCACCATCGAGGCGAGGTAAGTGGCCTGCAGCTTGTTGGTGCTGTCCAGGTTCTGCCAGTAGACGACCTTGATCGACTTGGCCGAGCTGCCTGACGAGCCCGAGCCGCAGCCGGTGACGGCCAGGGCGGTGGCGGCGGTGAAGGCCGCGGCGGTGACGAGTCTGACGCGCACAGTGGTTCCTCCGGGACGTGAAACCTGTGGGAGAGCCGCGAGTACTTTTGGCCGGGAAACCAGCCCGGACGGCACCCCACGCTTGGCGCCACCCTGCGCTGACTGGCCTCGATGGCCGGATTTTGTGGGCGTCAGCTAAATCCATTTGATGGATGAAGTCAATGCTTCCAGTATGTAAACTTCCGCCACCGGAGTGCCTCTCGCAGGCCCTCCGACGGGGGTGGGGCCGACGTGAGGGGACCAGGTGACCGACAGGTGACGATGCTCAGCGGGACGAACCTGCCGCGGGTCGGCGGCTACAACCAGGCCGTCGTCCTGGACGCCATCCGCACCACGGGACAAGTGAGCCGGGTCGAGCTGGCCGCACTCACCGGCCTGACCAACCAGACCGTCTCCAACGTCGTCCGCAAACTCCTCGACGCCGGCCTGGTGGCCGAATCCGGCCAGGCCCCGTCCAGCGGCGGCAAGCGCCGCACCCTGCTGTCGATACGGGCCGACGGCGCCTTCGCGGTCGGCGTCCACCTCGACCCCGAGGCCGCGGTCATCGTGGTCGCCGACCTGGCGGGAGACGTCGTGGGAGGCCGCCGGCTGCGGCTGACCGATCCCGGCGACCCCGAGGACGTCGTGGAGCGGGTCGCGCGCGCCGCCGGGCGGCTCGTCGAGCGTAGCGGTGTCGACCGCTCCCGCCTGCTCGGCCTCGGCGTCGCCGCGCCCGGACCGCTCGACGGCACCTCCGGAGCCGTGGTGTCCCCGCCGAACTTCCCCGGCTGGGGACGGGTGCCCCTGGCGGACATGTTCGCCACGGCCACCGGCCTGCCCGTCGCTCTCGACAACGACGCCACCGCCGCCGCCATCGGGGAGCGCTGGATCGGCGGCGCCGACCGCGCCGGCAGCTTCCTCTTCGTCTACTTCGGCACCGGCATCGGAGCCGGGATCGTCCTCAACAACACCGTGCTGCACGGCGATTCGGGCAACGCCGGCGAGTTCGGCCACATGGCGGTCGAGCCAGGAGAGCGCGTCTGCCACTGCGGCGCCACCGACTGCCTCGGCCCGTACGTCAGCCCGCCCGCGATCATCGACGACCTGCTGCGCCTGCACGGCCGCGCCGCCGCCGACCGCATAGGCCTGACCGGCACCCCCGACACCGTCCACCACGACTGGAAGGCCCTGCGCCGCGCCGCCCGCGCCGGTGATCCGGACGCCTGCGACGTCGTACGCCGGGCCGCGCGCCGGATCGGCGAGGCCGCCCGGGGGGCCGCCAGCCTCCTCGACGTCAGCCGGGTCGTCCTCGGCGGCGAGGCACTGCGCGGCATCGAGCCGATCCTGCGCGAGGAGATCGACGCCGCCGTCAACCGCACCTCCGTCGCCCGCGCCATCCGC
Source organism: Streptomyces lincolnensis (assembly GCF_001685355.1). Lineage (GTDB taxonomy): Bacteria > Actinomycetota > Actinomycetes > Streptomycetales > Streptomycetaceae > Streptomyces > Streptomyces lincolnensis. The sequence goes on from NZ_CP016438.1 coordinate 9,670,235, forward strand.
GCCGTCGCCGTCGAACAGAGCGTCATCGGCGACACCGTCGGCGCCGTCGGGGCGGCCTCACTGGTGCTGCACGGCAACTACGCGCCGGGGTGGCGGATGCTGACCGACGTGTCCGGGTGACCTCGCGGGTGTCAGCCCTCGGCGCCGAGCGGCGGAGCCACCAGGGCGGCCAGTTCGTCCGGGGTGCGAGGGCCCGGCGCGGTGGCGTCCAGCAGGCCCTGCTCGCGCAGCAGCCGGGCGGCCGCGACGCCCCAGGGCAGCCGTAGCCCCGCCTGCCGGAGCAGGTCGGTGCGGGCGAGCATCGTGGCGGCCGGGCCGATGTGCGCGCCGGACGGGGTGAGCAGGGCCGCGTCGTCGGCCCAGCGCAGGGCGAGATCGACGTCATGGGTGGCCATCACCACCGTCGTGCCGGTGCCGCACAGGTCGTCGAGGGTGCTCAACAGCCGCTCCTGACCATCGGGATCCAGCCCGGCGGTCGGCTCGTCCAGGATGAGCACGCGGGGCCGCATCGCCACCGCACCGGCGATCGCGGTCCGCTTGCGCTGGCCGTAGGAGAGCAGATGCGTGGGCCGGTCGGCCAGCGCCGTGATGTCCAGGGCGGCGAGCGCCTCGCCGACCCGGGCCCGCACCTCGGCATCGGGCAGACCGAGGTTGAGCGGGCCGAACGACACGTCCTGGCCGACGGACGCGGCGAACAACTGGTCGTCCGGATCCTGCACGACCAGCTGGACGGTGGTGCGCAGCCGGGTCAGGCCCTTGCGGTCGTGGCGCACGGGCCGCCCCTCGACGGTCAACTCGCCGCTGCGCGGCCGCAGTCCGCCGCTGAGCAGCCGCATCAGCGTGGTCTTGCCACTGCCGTTGCGTCCGAGCAGGGCCAGCGCGCGCCCTTCGCGCACCTCGAAGTCGAGCCCGCTGAGCACGGCCGGGCCGTCCTCGTAGGCGAAGGAGGCGCCCCGCAGGGCGACCAGCACGGGCTCGCTCATCGCAGCGGCCTTTCCAGTACGAAGGTGAGGGCGGCCACGGTCGCCAGGAGCACGACGGCAGCCGCCGTGAAGCGGGCCGAGACGTGGGCCTCGGGGACCAGGACGCGCAGGGTGCCGTCGTAGCCGCGTCCGGCCAGCCCGTCCTGGAGCCGCGCCGCCCGGTCGAAGGCGCGCACGAACGCGGTGGCGCCGAGCCCGGCCAGGGACCGCCACTCCGCGGCCCGGTTGGTGTGCCCGAGCCGGGCGGCCTGGGCCTCGCGGATGCGGCGCATCGAGTCCAGGAGCAGAAAGCTCATGCGGTACGTCACCAGGGCCACGTCCACGACGGGCGCGGGCACGCCGGCCTTCACCAGCCGGGGCAGCAGATCGGACATCGGTGTGGTGAACGCGAACAGCAGCACGCCGAGGGAGGCGGCCGAGGTGCGCAGCAGCAACTCCCCGGCCCGGACCGGCCCGTCGGGCGCCGGGGAGACGAAACCGTCGGGCCCGCCGACCTGGACGAGCAGGGTGATCGCGCCGGTCGCGCAGAACCCGAGCGGCACCCGGTAGGCGCGCCAGAGCCGGCGGGCCGGCACACCCGCCGGGCCCAGCAGCACGACGAGCGCCGTCACCAGCACCAGGGCCGCGCCCGGCCACGGCGGCAGCGAGATCGCCAGCAGGGTGAGTCCGAGCCCGAGCACGGCCTTGTCCACGGGATGGCGGTGGCGCCAGCGGCTGCTGTGCGCCGCCGCGTCGATCGGCAGCACGGGCCTCAGGTCCGTTCGGCCGAGGACTCGTCGGAGGCCCTCTCCGGCGCCGCCGTGCCCTGGGCCTCCAGCCGCGCCAGCGCGCGCTGCTCACCCTGGCGGCGTCCCCGGTGCAGACCGAAGTAGTAGGTGAGCACGCCCGTGCCCAGTGCCGCCTGGAGGGCGAACAGCGCCGACTCGATCTCCCCGGACGGCGGTTCGTACAGCGGCGAGAACCACGGCTCGTAGTCCGGCTCGATCTCCGTGATGGCCGTCTCCGCCTCGGCGTCGGCGCCCGTGAACGGCTCCTTCTTGTGGTCGCCGAGCCCGAGGGCCAGCGGCAGCACGGCGAGCGCCACCACGACCAGCACCAGCAGAGCGTTGATCTTCGCGTTACGGCTCATCGGGCCACCGCCTCGGTCCCGGCGGCGGACCGCCCGCCTGCCGTGAGGACGCCCAGCCGGACCAGTTCGCCCTTGCTGGACTGGCTCAGCAGGCGCATCACCAACACGGTGAGGAGCCCCTCGCTCACCGCGAGCGGGATCTGCGTGACGGCGAAGATGGAGCCGAACTTGCCCAGCGCCCCCAGGAACCCGCTGCTCGGGTCGGGGAACGCGAGTGCCAGCTGCACGCTGGTCACGCAGTACGTGGACAGGTCGGCGGCGAACGCGCCGAAGAACACCGCGACCATCAGCGGCACGTCGTACCGCCGGAGCAGCCGGTAGAGGGCGTATCCGGCCCAGGGCCCGACGATGGCCATCGAGAAGACGTTGGCGCCGAGCGTGGTCAGCCCGCCGTGGGCGAGCAGCAGCGCCTGGAAGAGCAGGGTGATGGTGCCCAGCACGGCCATGATCGGCGGCCGGAAAAGGATCGCGCCGAGCCCCGTGCCGGTGGGATGCGAGCAACTGCCCGTCACCGAGGGCAGCTTCAGCGCGGACAGGACGAACGTGAAGGCCCCGGAGGCGCCGAGGAGCAGGGTGCTCTCGGGATGCTCCTTGACCTCACGGGTGAGGGAGCGGACTCCGTGGACGACGAACGGCGCGGACGCGACACTCCAGGCGATCGCGTGCGCCGGAGGAAGGAAACCCTCGGCTATGTGCATGGCTCAGCAGACCCTCTCCAGCACCTCGTGGATGGTTGACGCGCCTTGGCCGGTCTCCTGGCTGACGGGTGACACCGCCCGTGCTCCGCCTTCCCGGGCCCGTGTAGGACCCAGTGGCTGCCCGTGAGGGCTGGAGCCGGACTTCCCGATTCACAGTGGCGAGGGCCGCACCGGCATCACACCGGATTTCCCGTTCACCAAGGCGTGGTGACAGTAGTGCGCGTACACGGGGAATGACAAGCGGCGGCGAGGGGGCGCGCGGGCGGCGCCGGACGGCTCGCGCCCGGCGCACACCTGGACAGCCCGTCATCCCGTGTCCGGTGGTGCTCAGTCGCCGCCGAAGACCCCCAGGATGCGTTCGGCGGCCAGCGTGGCCGTCAGCTCACCGTCCCTGACCTGCTGTTCGAGGGCGGGAGCCAGGGCCCGTACCGCCGGATCGGCGTGCAGCCGGCCCAGCAGTTCGTCGCGGACCATGCTCCAGGTCCAGTCGACCTGCTGCTCGCGCCGTTTGGCGGCCAGGCGCCCGGTGGAGTCCAGCAGGGCGCGGTGCTGCTCCAGGCGTTCCCACACGGTGTCCAGACCGGCGGACTCGCGGGCACTGCAACTGAGCACCGGCGGCGCCCAGGCGACGTCCTTGCCGTGCATCAGACGCAGCGCGCCCGCCAGCTCCCGTGCCGCCGCCCGCGCGTCGCGCTCGTGCGGGCCGTCCGCCTTGTTGACGGCGATCACGTCCGCCAGCTCCAGGACGCCCTTCTTGATGCCCTGCAACTGGTCGCCGGTACGGGCGAGGGTGAGCAGCAGGAACGAGTCGACCATGCCGGCGACCGCCGTCTCGGACTGGCCGACGCCGACCGTCTCCACCAGGACGACGTCGTAGCCGGCCGCCTCCATCACCACGATGGACTCGCGGGTCGCCTTGGCGACCCCGCCCAGCGTGCCCGCGGTGGGGGAGGGCCGCACGAAGGCCGCCGGATCGACCGCCAGCCGCTCCATCCGCGTCTTGTCGCCCAGGATCGAGCCGCCCGTACGGCTGGAGGACGGGTCGACCGCGAGCACGGCCACCCGGTGGCCCAGCGAGGTCAGCAGCGTGCCGAACGCGTCGATGAACGTCGACTTGCCGACACCGGGAACCCCGCTGACGCCGATCCGCCGGGCCCGGCCGCTGTGCGGGAGCAGCTCGGTGAGGACCTGCTGCGCGAGCGTCCGGTGCTGCGGCCGGGTGGACTCGACGAGTGTGATGGCACGCGCGACGATCGCCCGCTTCCCGTCCAGGACGCCCTTCACATAGCCGTCGACATCGATCACAGGTCGTGCCCGAGGTCGTCCGACAGCCGCTTCACCAGGTCGTACGCCGCGTCCGGGATCACCGTCCCGGGCGGGAACACGGCCGCGGCGCCCATCTCCAGGAGGGTGGGGACGTCCTGCGGCGGGATGACCCCGCCGACCACGATCACGATGTCCTCGCGGCCCTCCTCGGCGAGCGCCTCGCGCAGCGCCGGGACGAGGGTGAGGTGACCGGCCGCCAGCGAGGAGACCCCGACGATGTGCACGTCCGCCTCGACGGCCTGCCGGGCCACCTCGGCCGGGGTCTGGAACAGCGGGCCGACGTCCACGTCGAAGCCGAGGTCGGCGAAGGCGGTGGCGATCACCTTCTGGCCGCGGTCGTGGCCGTCCTGGCCCATCTTGGCGACCAGGATGCGCGGCCGGCGCCCCTCCGCCTCGGCGAAGGAGTCCACCAGGGCCCGGGTGCGCTCCACGTTCGGGGACTCTCCTGCCTCGTTGCGGTACACGCCGGAGATCGTACGGATCTGGCTCGCGTGCCGGCCGTACACCTTCTCCAGGGCGTCGGAGATCTCCCCGACGGTGGCCTTGGCGCGGGCCGCGTTCACGGCCAGTTCCAGCAGGTTGCCCTCGCCCGCGGCGGCCCGGGTGAGCGCCTCCAGCGAGTCCTGGCAGGCCTGCTCGTCCCGTTCGGCGCGCAGCCGGCGCAGCTTCTCGATCTGCTGGGTGCGCACGGAGGAGTTGTCGACCTTGAGGACGTCGATCTGCTCGTCGGTCTCGACCCGGTACTTGTTGACCCCGATGACCGGCTGGCGCCCGGAGTCGATCCGGGCCTGGGTGCGGGCCGCGGCCTCCTCGATGCGCAGCTTGGGGATGCCGGCGTCGATCGCCTTGGCCATGCCGCCCGCCGCCTCGACCTCCTGGATGTGCTGCCAGGCCCGGCGCGCGAGGTCGTAGGTCAGCTTCTCCACGTAGGCGCTGCCGCCCCAGGGGTCGATGACCCGCGTCGTGCCGGACTCCTGCTGGAGGAGGAGCTGGGTGTTGCGGGCGATGCGCGCCGAGAAGTCGGTGGGCAGCGCGAGCGCCTCGTCGAGGGCGTTGGTGTGCAGCGACTGGGTGTGGCCCTGGGTGGCGGCCATCGCCTCCACGCAGGTGCGGGTGACGTTGTTGAAGACGTCCTGCGCGGTCAGCGACCAGCCCGAGGTCTGAGAATGGGTGCGCAGCGAAAGGGACTTGGCGTTCTGCGGGTCGAACTGTTTGACCAGCTTGGCCCACAGCAGCCGGGCCGCCCGCAGTTTGGCGACCTCCATGAAGAAGTTCATGCCGATCGCCCAGAAGAAGGACAGCCGCGGCGCGAACGCGTCCACGTCCAGGCCCGCTTCACGGCCCGCGCGGATGTACTCCACCCCGTCGGCGAGCGTGTACGCCAGCTCCAGGTCGGCCGTCGCGCCCGCCTCCTGGATGTGGTATCCGGAGATCGAGATGGAGTTGTAGCGGGGCATCCGCTGGGAGGTGAAGGCGAAGATGTCGGAGATGATCCGCATCGACGGCTTCGGCGGATAGATGTAGGTGTTGCGGACCATGAACTCCTTGAGGATGTCGTTCTGGATGGTCCCGGCCAGCTTCTCGGGCGGTACGCCCTGTTCCTCCGCCGCCACGATGTACAGCGCCAGCACCGGCAGCACGGCGCCGTTCATCGTCATCGACACGGTCATTCTGTCCAGCGGGATGCCGTCGAAGAGCTGGCGCATGTCGTAGATCGAGTCGATCGCCACGCCCGCCATGCCGACGTCACCGGTCACCCGCGGGTGGTCGCTGTCGTAGCCGCGGTGGGTGGGCAGGTCGAAGGCGACCGACAGGCCCTTCTGGCCGGCCGCGAGGTTGCGGCGGTAGAACGCGTTGGACTCCTCGGCGGTGGAGAACCCGGCGTACTGGCGGATCGTCCAGGGCTGGTTGACGTACATCGTCGGGTACGGGCCGCGCAGGTACGGGGCGGCGCCCGGGTAGGTGCCCAGGAAGTCCAGGCCCTCCAGGTCCTGTCCGGTGTACAGCGGCTTGACCGGGATGCCCTCCGGGGTCTCCCAGAGCAGGTCGTCCCCGCCGGCGGCCCGCTTGACGGCCGTACGCCACTCGTCGGCGCCGCCGTCGACGGCCGGGCTCCCCAGCTCGATCCCGGAGAAGTCGGGGATGGCGGGGCCAAGGGGGCCGGTCATCGGGACACTCCCATGCGGTCGAGGGTGGCGGACAGGACGGCCACGGCGTCACAGCCCGCGAAGACGTAGGCGTCGACGCCCGGATACTGCCCGGGACGTCCGGCGAGGAACACGTGCGAGGCACCGGCGGCCCTCAGCTCCGCGGCCGCGCTCTGGGCCTGCTCCTCGTACAGGGCGTCGCTGGAGCACAGGCAGACCTCCGTGGCCCCGCTCTCGGCGAAGGTGCCCGCGGTGACGGGCTCGATGCCGCCGGCCTGGAAGAGGTTCGAGGCGAAGGTCGCCCGCGCGGTGTGGGCGGCGGCCGGGCCGATCGTCGCCAGGAAGATCCGGGGCCGGGAGCCGGTCGCGGCCAGATGGGCGTCGGAACGGGCGCGCAGTTCCTCGTACGCCTCGTCGCGGCGCACCCGCGGCAGACCGCCGGACGGGGCCCCGGGTGCGGGCTGCCGTGCCACCGGCTTCTCGGAAAGGTGCGGGAACTCGCTGACACCCGTGATCGGCTCGCGCCGCTTGGCGAGCTTCTTGGAGCGCTCCGCCCAGGTCGTCGCCAGGTCCGTGCGCAGCCGGCCCGAGCGCAGTACGGCCGCCTGGCCGCCGTCCCGCTCGATCGTGCGGAAGAACTCCCAGCCCGCCCGTGCGAGTTCGTCGGTGAGCCGCTCCACGTACCAGGAACCGCCCGCCGGGTCGATCACCCGGGACAGGTGTGACTCCTCGATGAGGATCGTCGAGGTGTTGCGGGCGATACGGCGCGCGAACGCGTCCGGCAGGCCGAGCGCGTCGTCGAAGGGCAGCACCGTGACGGAGTCCGCCCCGCCCGCCCCGGCGGCCAGCGTGGCGATCGTCGTGCGCAGCATGTTCACCCACGGGTCCCGGCGGGTCATCATCACCGGCGAGGTCACCACGTGCTGGAGCTGAGCGCCCGCCGCCGGGGCCCCGCAGGCCTCGGCCACCCTGGCCCACAGCCGGCGCGCCGCGCGCAGCTTGGCGATCGTCAGGAACTGGTCGGCGGTCGCCGCGTACCGGAACTCCAGCTGCGCACAGGCCTGTTCGACGCCAAGACCGGCCTCGGTCAGCTCGCGCAGATACGCCACGCCGGTCGCCAGCGAGGTCCCCAGCTCCTGTGCGGCCGACCCACCGGCCTCGTGGTACGGCAGCGCGTCCACGGTCAGGGCCCGCAGCCCCGGGTACCCGTCGGCGCACCGCCGCGCGAGTGCGGCGACCGGAGCGAAGTCGTACGGCTGCCCGGTGCGGGCCTCGTACCCGAGCGGATCCCCGCCCAGGTTGCCGCGGACCGCCTCCGCGGCCACGCCCCGCTCCTCGTAGAGCCGCAGCAACTCCCTTGCGGCGGGCTCCACTTCGCGCCCGGCGTCCAGGACGACCGGGGCCAGGTCGAGATACACACCGTCCAGGACCCGGCCGAGCGACGGCACCGGGATGCCGTCCTCGCCGACGACCAGCCACAGTGAGGTGACGCCGTTCTCCAGATCCCCGAGGACCGCGGCGGCGTCGGCCACCGCGTGCCGCTGCCGCACGCCCCAGCCGCCGACGGTGTTCCCTTCGGCCCGGCCCCCTCGTACGAAGGGGGCGAACCCCGGGAAACCCGGCTCGGGCGCGTTGTCGTGCGCGGTGAACAGAGGCCGGGTGCGCAGCCCGTCCTCCAGCGCGGTGGACAGGGCTTCCTCGGCCTGAGCACCCTCGACGTCCTTGCCCGACTTGCGCAGCACACCCGCAACGAGGCGCTGCCACTGCTCGTGGGACACGTCAGGGAACTCGGCGGCCAGCTCAAGCCCGTCGTCAGGCAGGACCGTCATGCTCGGATGCTAGGACACCGCCGCAAAGGAGCAGCAGGGGGCGCGGCTGTGATCTCGCCCTCTCTGTGACTGTGACCTGGCCCTCTTCGGCCGTCCGAGGGGCGTGCCGAGCGTGCGCGTCGGGGGTGTGGGCACCCTGGGCTCAGGCCCTGGGCACCGGGCTGATCGCCCCCGGTCGGCGGACCATGAAGACGTCGACCGGGTCCTCGGCCTCCACGGTGAACCCGTGGCGCTCGTACAGCCGCCGGGCCGCGCTGCCCTGGAGGACGTTCAGGCGGACGGCCACGCCGTCGGCGTCGATCCCGTCCAGCAGGGCGCGCAGCACGGCGGATCCGAGCCCGTGGCCCTGGAGGTGCGGGGCGAGATAGAAGTGCTCCAGCAACCGGCCGTCCTCGGCGGGGCGCACGGTGACACATCCCGCGACCGCGTCGTCGACCATGATGACCGCGGTGTCCCGCGGCGAGAAGGCGTCCCGCAGCCGCTGCCGCACCCGCCGCTCGTCGAACCGTCCCAACCGCTCCAGATCCGGCCGCATCACCGTCGCCCGCAGTTCCACGAGCGTCTCCAGATCCGCCGGCTCAGCGGGACGCAGTCGCCATTCGGGCCTCACCCGGCCCGGCGGTATCTCGTCCGCCCTGATGTGCGCGTTCATGACGAGAGTGTCTCAGGGTTCAGAAGAGGTCCAGGATCTCCGTGAGAGAGCCGACGAACGGCACGTCCGCCGTGATCGAGTCCCGGCACAGCACGCGTCCCGCGTAGCCCAGGCCCATCGCCGCGGCCACCAGTTCCGGGCTGTCGTCCACGAACAGACACTGCTCGGGCGCGAGGCCCAGTGCGGAACTGGCGTGGTGATACATGCGCGGGTCCGGCTTGGTGCAGCCGAGCACCGCGGAGATCGCGTACGCCTCGAAGTACCGCCTGATCCCCAGTCCGGCGTGCAGCTCGGGCAGTTCGGGCCAGGCGTCCGACACCACGGCCATGCGCACGCCCCGCCGGCTCAGCTCCTGAAGGGTCTGCTCGACGTCCGGGAAGACCTCCAGGTACACCGCCGGTGGAACCTCGCGACGGAGGTCGGCCAGGAGCCGCGAGGTGGCGTCCACGCCGAGGTGGCGGAGGACGAACCGGTGGTAGTCGTGGTAGTCGGGTGTCGCGGACAGGGCGGCGAGGTAGTCGTCGCCCCGGGCGATGGCCTGCTCCAACTGCTCGGGCGTGAGGGACGGTTCGTGGGCCAGCAGGGTCTGCTCGAAGTCCGCCCGCGGGTTCCAGCGGCCTCCCTTCGGCCGCATCAGGACACCACCCGAGTCGAGGAGAACGGCACGGAGGGTCCCGGGAGAGGCTGGTGGAGTCGTCATGTGCACAGTCTGGTGGGCCGAAGGTTTCCTGCCCGGTTGCCCCACCCGCGTCTCCTCGTCGTCAAAGACGGCGCTCACGCGGTCGCCGTGTTCGGCGACGAGGAGACCCTTGTCGTGCCGGGGCGGATGACGGGGGGATCAACTCACCGTGAGGTTGGAATTCCCGCTGCTCTGGTAACCCTCGGTCGCGAGGATCATGTAGTAATTGAAGCTGCCCAGGCGCATTCCGGCACGGGACCACGCGTCGAAGTGATTGCCCGTGTTGATCGTTCCGCCGGTCCGCCTCGACTGGCGGACGCTCCAGAACTGCGGGAAGGTCTTGTTGCCTTCGACCGAGGGGGCGTTGTAGCGCATCGTCTGGTAGATGTCGTACGTGCCGCCGTCGCTGGTGACCGTGCCCCTGTGCGTGCCCGTGGGCCGGTAGTTGCCCCAGCTGTCGACGATGTAGTACTCCACGAGGGGATTTGACGTCCACCCGTAGAGGCACAGGTATCCGTTGCCGGACGGGTTGAAGCTGCCCGAGTACCGCACGGTCCTGCGGCTTCCGTTGCTCCAGCCCTTGCCGCACACGAAGTTGCCGGTGTTGCGCCACGAGGTGCTGTAGTTCCCGCCGGCGCCCAGGGTCATGGAGACCGTGCCGCCGGCGTCGGTCCAGAACGAGTAGTAGTAGCCGTTGTGGTTGCCGGTCTGGTTCGCCGTCACGGTCCGGTTCGGCTCGGCGTGGGCGGTGCCGGGCAGTACCAACGCGGACGCGCCCAGCGCCAGGGCGCCGGCCCCGCCGATGAGCCCTCGGCGGCTGATCCCGCGGGCCGCGATGTCGTTCTCGTCCATATCTTTCCTCCTCCACGGTCCTGTTGATGCCATGACAATGAAGCCGGAGTGGCGTGGGTTGTCAACGGTTATCGCAAGCATTCCGGAAAGCGTGGCCGGATTGGATATCGCCCACCTGGAATGATCGGAAGTCCTCTACGAGGAGACGTCGGAATGGAGTGCTGGAACTCCGAAATATTTCGGTGCTCTTCCGGATCAAAAGCAAACCTCACCGCTCGTGGACGACCCACCCGTCGAAGACCGTCAGATCCACCTCCGCGTCGGTGATCCCGTGCGGGTCCATGCCGAGCAGCGGACGGTCCAGGACGCAGAGGTCGGCGACCTTTCCGGCCTCGACGGACCCCTTCCACGCCTCCGCGAAGTCCTGACGGGCCGCGTTGACCGTGTACGCCCGCAGCGCGTCGGCCAGGCCCACGCACTGCTCCGGACCGCTGGGCCGGCCGCTCGCCCTGGACTCCCGCAGCATCATCGCCGCCACCCTCTGCCGCCAGTGGGGCTCGGTGATCGACGCCACCGCCGTGCAGACGGGAGTCGTTGATGCCGGGCAGCACGGTCCGGCCCTGGATCGCCACGCCCTCGGCCACGGTGAAGTCGTCGTCCATGGTGAGGACCTGGCCGCCGGTCAGGAGGAGGGTGGGGGTGCCGGCGCTCACGCGCTGTCTCTCCAGGAAACGGGCCCGTCACGGCGGGCGTCCGGCTGTGCCGAACAGGAAAGCGCCGGACGGGCCGCCAGGCCATCCGTAGAAATACCGATGCCGCCTTGTCTGGTGCTGCCGTCCCGCATACCGTAAGGACCCAAATGACCTGAAGCGATACGGGCACGGACCGAGGGAGAGTGGCGCACATTCTCAGCCACCGGCAGATCGCCGCCGCCACCCGCATCGGCATGCTCACCCGAGAGCGCGGCCCCGTCACCGCCTGCGGACAGGCCCTGCGGGAACTCGGCCGGGCCCTCCCCTTCGACGCCGTCACCCTGCTCGGCATCGACCCCCTGTCCGGGGTCCACGTCCAGATCGCCGGCGTCGGCCACCCGGCCGAGACCTCCCGGGCACTGGCCGCCGAGTTCGTCTCGACGCCGTGGTACGCCAACGACGTACGAGAGGAACTGCCGCGCTCCATCTGCGAGGACACCGACGATCCCGGACCGCGCTTCCGGCACGGGTGGTTCTACGCCGATCGGGTGCGCCCGGCCGGTTTCCGGGACGGGCTGACCGGAGCCCTGCGGCACGGAGGGCGTCTCGTCGGCTGATCCGCCTGTCCACCCAGGCGGCGGACGCCTACGACAGCGAGGCCCGCCACCTGCTGGCCTCGATCCTGCCCGCGCTGGGCGCTCTCACCGACCCCACCGCACACCTCGACGCCCTCCACGACCTTCCCGCGGGCGCGGCGGCGAACCTCGTCACCGCCGACGGCGTCCTCGACCTGCCCGACCGGGCACCCGCCCGCGCCCTGGACGACGACGGCTTCCGCCGGCTCGTGGCCGACTTCGCCGCTCTCGCGCACGGCAGACGGCTCCGGGCGCTGTGGCCGGTCGGGTCCGGCCGGCGCCGGGGGGTGCTCCAGCGGTGCACGATCAGGCCATCGCCCAGGCCCTGTTCCTGTCGCCGCGCACGGTGCACACCCACGTCGAGCACCTGCTGCGCAAGACCGGCTGCGCCTCACGCGCCGAGGCGACGGCCCTCGCCGTGCGCGACGGCGTACTGCGGCCCGCCCCCGAGGACCTGGAGCACTTCACCGAGGCCGCCGTGCTGCCGACGGCAAATGCGGTGGACAAAGATCACGTCGTCGACAGACTGACCCCATGACCGCGACAGAACCCAAGTCCGACCTCCGCTTCTACCTCCAGACCGCCCGCGACGCCCTGTTGTGGAAGCTCGACGGGCTCTCCGAGTACGACATACGCCGACCGCTGACGCCGACCGGCACCAACCTCCTGGGGCTCGTGAAACACACGGCGAGCATGGAGGTCGGCTACCTCGGCGACACCTTCGCACGGCCGTTTGAAGAGCCGCTGCCCTGGCTCGATGAGGACGCCGAGCCCAACGCGGACATGTGGGCCACCGCCGACCAGTCACGCACGTACATCGTCGAGCTGTACCAACGGGCCTGGGCGCACGCGGACGCGACGATCGAGGCGCTGCCGCTGGAGACCGTCGGCAGGGTGCCGTGGTGGCCGAGCGGCCGGGACGAGGTGACCCTGCACCACGCCGCCGTGCGAGTGATCGCCGACACGCACCGGCACGCGGGACACGCCGACATCCTCCGGGAGTCCCTCGACGGTGCCGTGGGGATGAACCAGGGCAACACCAGCATGCCGTCGAGCGATCCGGCCTGGTGGGAGAAGCATCGCGAGCGACTGGAGCGGGCGGCCGAGGAGGCCGACCGGCAGGCGTGAACCAGGAGTTGCTCCGACGGCCCGGCGGACTCCTCGTTCCGTCAGTCCCTGCCCGTCACCGCGACCCCGCGGCCACCAGCGCCGCGGTGATGGGTTCGAGTTCGGCGACCAGTTCGTCGAGCTCGGTGGGGGACAGGGCGTCGTAGGGCGGGGCGGCGAGCTCGTCGGTGAGGGCTTCGACGCGCTGCTGGGTCTCGCGGCCTGCGTCGGTGAACCGGCCGTCGGTGTCGACGAGACCGCGCTCGCGCAAGCCGTCCATGACCGCGGCCAGCCGCTTCTTCGGCAGATGGTGGATGCGCCCGAACGACTCCGGCGGGTGGATGCCCTGCGCCAGCGCGCTGAGCACATGGGCCTCCGTGCCGCCGATGCGCGCGCCGACGAGAGCGGCGACATGCCCGTCACCGCGGTGCTCGCGCAGCATGGTCGCGGAATGCCACAGCCGGGCGACCGGGTCGGCCGGCACCGCGAGGGTGCGCATCCCGGCGTACATCACCCGGCCCTCCGTGGGCGCGCTGGTCGCGGCCTTGGTGGTCAGGTCGGCGGCGCGCACCAGGCCCGGGGAGTCGGCCAGTTCGTCGCCGAGGATCCGCCGTACGGAGGCCGCGCTGCCCCGCTCCCGCGCGGTGACGGACGCCTCGGGCGGGACGGTCTCCCACGCGCTCGGGATGTGCCGGGCGGCCTCCCCCTCGGCGAAGCTGTAGAACGCCGCGTGCACGACCTGCGCCGGTACCCGCCCCAGCGGCGCGGCCCGGCTGGCGAAGTAGCCGTCCCAGTACGTGCGGTGGCCGAGCGTGGCCAGTTCCTCGTTGCACTCGTCGGCGAAGTACGTGACCAGGCAGATCGGTTCCAGGAGCTCGAACATGCGACGGGCGGTGTGCGTCATGGGCCACATCATGCCTGCGACCCTCCTCCGCAGTCCGGTCGGTTCAGGGAAGGACGCCTGCCTGGGTGTGCACGCTGTGACGCAGGCGGGCGGCGTCCTGGCTGGGGGGCGCGCCGAACTGGCGGCGGTACTCGCGGCTGAACTGTGACGGGTTGTCATAGCCGACGCGGTGGCCGACGCCGGTGACATCGCCCGGGTGGGTGGCGAGCAACAGCCGGGCCTCCTGGAGCCGGATCTGCTTCTGGAACTGGATGGGGCTCATCGCGGTCACCGCCTGGAAGTTGCGGTAGAAGGCGGAGACGCTCATGCCGGACATGCGTGCCACGTCCTCGACCCGGAAGGACTGGGCGTAGTGCTCGCGAATCCAGAGCACCGCCCGGGAGATGTGGCTGAGGCCGCTGTCGGCCAGGCCGAGTTGGCGCACCGTCGCCCCCTGCTCGCCGGTGATCACGCGCCACAGGATCTCGCGCTTGACCAGCGGGGCGAGTACGGCACGGTCGCCCGGCTCGTCGAGCAGGCGCAGCAGCCGGACCACGGCGTCGAGCAGCGCGGGCGAAGCGTCGCTGACGGCGATCCCCGACGGCACGCCTCCGCCGGCGCGGGGGATGTCGCCGGGCCCGGCCCGGAGCAGCAACTCGGCGACGACGGACGGCTCCAGCACGAGACCGAACCCCAGCGCCGGCTGCTCGGGATCGGCCTGGGTGAACTGTCCGGTCACCGGCAGGTCGACTGACGCGACCAGGTACTGCCCGGCGCCGTACTCGTACACCCGGTCGCCCAGGGCGAGTCGTTTGGCGCCCTGGGCGATGACCGCCAGCACTGTGCCCGACATCGAGGGCGCCGGCGGATCCGGCCGGTCGACCTTGGAGATCAGGACGCCATCGACGGCCGTGGTCCAGTCGGGGCGGGCATGCCGGGCCAGCAGGGTGCGGAGCTCTTCGAGGTGCATGTCCCCATTGCAGCACCATGCGGCACCGCAGCTCCCGAAACGAGGAGGATCGTGCAAGTACGGGCGAGCATCGTTCTAACGTTTCCGCAGGTCATGCGGGTTGAATGGAATCACCACACTCCATCACCGCAGAAGAAGGCATCGATGATCGTCACATACGGCTTCAACGCCACCCTGACCGCCAAGCCCCACATGGGCGACCGGCTGGTCGACCTGCTGCTGACCGGCCTGAACGAGGGCAGCCCCGGCGCGAGCGAACACTGCGTCGTCTACCTGGTCTCCCGTTCCGCGTCCGCCCCCGATGTCGTCCACGTCACCGAGGGCTGGACCAGCGAGGAGGACCACCACCGGATCTTCGCCGGCGAGGCAGCCCAAGCCATCGTGGCGCAGGTCGACGGACTGCTGACCAAGGAGTCCGAGTACACCGACTACGTGCCGGTCCGCGGCAAGGCCGCCTTCTGACCCGCCGGCAGATCCCCTGGTGCGTCGTGCCGCCTCGGTCCCTGCCGAGCCGCCGTCCCCTCGCCCGACCGCCCGCACCACCCCACGAAAGGCAGCATCATGACCACGGCACGACCCGCTCTCGACCCCGAACTGCGTGAGCTCCTCGCCGACATGCCCCTCATGTCCCGGCTCGATCCGGACATGCTCGCGCACCTGCGCCGGCTCCCGGCGGCACCCATCGAGTCCCTTCTCGCCCACCGGCACGTCGACCGGCGCGAAGTCACCGTGCCCGCCCAGGACGGTGCCCCCATCCCCCTGTCGGTCCTCAGCCCCGCGCACACCGATCGCACCACCGCCGCACCCTGCGTCTTCTGGATGCACGGCGGCGGGATGGTGATGGGCGACCGCTTCTCGCAGATCGACATCCCGCTGGAGTGGCTCGACGAGTTCGGTGCGGTCGTCGTCTCGGTGGACTACCGGCTCGCACCCGAGGCGACCGGCACCGCCCTGGTCGACGACTGCTACCAGGGACTGCTCTGGGTCGCCGACCACTCCGCCGAACTGGGCATCGACCCCGCCCGGATCGTCGTCGCGGGCGCCAGCGCGGGCGGCGGCCTCGCCGCCGGAGTCACCCTGCTGGCCCGTGACCTCGGTACCCCGGCGATCGCCGCGCAGATGCTGATCGCCCCCATGCTCGACCACCGCAACGCCAGCACGTCCAGCCGCCAGTACTCCGGTGGGCCCGGCGTCTGGACCCGGGAGATGAACGAGTTCGGATGGCGCGCGGTCCTCGGCGACCTCACCGACGACGAGGTACCCGTGTACGCCTCACCCGCACGGGCCGACGACCTCGCGGGCCTGCCCACCACCTACATCGACACCGGCTCCGCCGAAGTCTTCCGCGACGAGGACGCCGCCTACGCCACCCGCATCTGGGCGGCCGGCGGCCAGGCCGAACTCCACGTCTGGGCGGGCGGCTTCCACGGATTCGACGTGCTGTACCCGCAGGCGCACATCTCGGCAACGGCCCGCCGGACCCGCACCGACTGGCTCACCCGCGTCCTGTCCCCGGGCTCCGCCGCATAAGACCCGCGGCTCACACACCACACCCACACCCACACCCACGCACAACCGCACACCAGGAGGAACACCATGAGGGTCGCCATCGTCACGGGCGCCAGCTCCGGCATCGGACGCAGCGCCGCGATCGAGATCGCCAAGCGTGGCACCGGAGTCATCCTGACCTACGGCAGCAACCCGCAAGGCGGCCTGGAGACGGCCGCCACCATCGAAAAGGAGGGCGGCACCGCCGTCGCGCTGCCGCTGGATGTCGGCGAGACCGGCACCTTCGCGGCATTCCGCGAGACGGTGGCCGGCGTGCTGCGCGACACCTGGCGGCGCGACACATTCGACTACCTGGTCAACAACGCCGGTTTCGCGCAGACGTCGTTGATCGAGGACACGACCGAGGAGGCGTTCGACAGGCTCATGCGGGTCCTGCTCAAGGGCCCGTACTTCCTGACGCAGCGGCTGCTGCCCTTGATGGCGGACGGCGGGGCCATCGTCAACACGAGCAGCAACTCGGCGGCGACGGCCGGCCTGGAGCCCGGCTACTCGGCCTACGCGTCGATGAAGGGCGGCCTGGACGTGCTGACCCGGTACATGGCCAAGGAATTCAGCACGCGGGGCATCCGCGTCAACGCCGTCTCGCCGGGGTCGACCCGCACCCGTATCGGCGACGACGCCTTCACCCGGTTTCCCGAGGTGGTCCCGGCCCTCGCCGCGAAGACCGCGCTCGGCCGGGTCGGCGAGCCCGACGACATCGGCGCGATGATCGCCACCCTGGTCTCCGACGAGAGCCGCTGGGTGACCGCTCAGAACATCGAGGTATCGGGCGGCTACAACCTCTAGGAGAAGATCACGGAAGGTCCCATGGTTCGTCGACCGTCACCCCATACATCGGATGAGTCATCTGGTCCTCTTCCCGTCAAGCCTGTTGACAGGTACACGGAGGGTGCCTAGGTTCCCCGATACACCCGATGTATTGAGGATCCGTCAGGTCTGGAGGACGATGATGACCTCTCAGTCGGAGAAGCACTCACCCCTGCCCAGGAGACACTTACTCGGCACCGCGCTGGCCGGTGCGACGGTCGCCGCACTGCCCGGAACGGCCGGCGCCGAGGAGCACGCGCCGCCGGCAGCGGCCGGTGACGGCAGCGCGGCGGCCGAAGGCGGCAGACGCCCCTGGAAACTGCGCGACACGATGCGCGCCGAGGATGCCTGGGCCCGATTCCTGCGAGGCCAGGACCTGTTGTGGACCCGGCTGCCCACCCGCTGGTACGAGGGACCGTTCCTCGGCGACGGGCTGCTGGGCAGCATGATCTACCAGGATGCGGACGCCGGCCGGATCCGCTTCACCGTCCAGCACGGCCGAGTCCAGGACCACCGCCCCGAGTTCGGCAGCGGCTGGGGCACCGCCCGCCTCCCGGTCGGACATCTCACGCTGGAACCGGCCGGCACGATCACCGCCGTCGACTGGCGGCTGAGCCTGTGGAACGCCGAACTCACCGGCACCATCACCACCACCGCCGGCACCCTGACCCTCGCCGCCCTCATCCACGACGAAGTCCTGGCCGTCCGCGTGAGGGCCCACGGCGGCGAACGGGCCACCTGGACCTTCCACCCCGAAGAGGCGATCAGCCCCCGCAGTCTCAGCGAGGCCCCGCCCGCCGGCTACACCCCCAACCCGCCCTGGACCACCAGGACCACCGCCGACGGCACCGAGGTGGTGCTCCAGCCCCTCACCGGCGGCGGCCGGACCGCCACCGCCCACCGACGCGAAGGCGACGACCTGCTGCTCAGCGTCGGCCACAGCTTCCCCTCCGACACCGCCGAGGCCGCCGCCCTGGGCAACCTGCGGCGCGGGACCTCGTACACCGCTCTCAGGCGGCGGCACACCCGCTGGTGGCACGCCTTCTACCCCAAGAGCTTCGTCTCCTTCCCCGACCAGCGGCTCCAGAGCTTCCACTGGATCCAGCTCTACAAGGTCGCCTCCGCCAGCCGCGCGGGCGGCCCGGTCATGGCCACCTCCGGACCCTGGCTGGAACCCACGCCCTGGCCCGCGGTGTGGTGGAACCTCAACGTCCAGCTGGAGTACTGGCTCATCCACGGCTCCAACCACCTCGAACTCGACTCCCTCGCCACCACCGTGCGGCAGAACCAGGAACAACTCGTCGCCAACGTCCCCGCCGCCTACCGCGCGGACAGCGCCGGCGTCGGCCGCAGCTCCGACATGTTCGCCACCCGGAGCGTGGGCCGGCCCGGCACCGGCGCCGAGACCGGCGACCTCACCTGGGCACTGCACAACGTCTGGCTGTCCTACCGGCACTCCATGGACGAGTCCCTGCTGCGCGACACGGTCTTCCCCGTCCTGCGCCGGGCGATCAGCTACTACCTGCACTTCCTCACCCCGGGCAGCGACGGCAGACTCCACCTGCCGAGCACGCTCTCGCCCGAGTACCCCGTCGTGCCGCCCCAGGACACCACCTACGACCTGGCCCTGATCCGCTGGGGCTGCCAGACACTCATCGACTCCGCCGAACTGCTCGGCATCGACGACGAGTTGATCCCGCGCTGGCAGGAGGTGCTGGCCAGACTCACGCCGTACCCGGTCGACGTCAACGGCTTCATGATCGGCGCCGACACCCCGTACGCGCAGTCCCACCGGCACTACTCGCATCTGCTGATGGTGTACCCGCTCTACCTCGTCACCTGGGACCAGCCCGAGAACCGTGAACTGATCTCCAGGTCGGTGGCCCACTGGCAGGCGCTGAACAGCGCCCACCGGGGCTACAGCTACACCGGGGCCGCCTCGATGTACGCGATGACCGGCGACGGCGACACCGCGCTCACCTGTCTGCGGAAGTTCTTCGACCCCACCACCCGCTACCCCTGCCGCCCCAACACCCACTACACCGAGGCCGGTCCGGTCATCGAGACCCCGCTGTCCGCCTCGCAGTCGCTGCACGACATGTTCTGCCAGAGCTGGGGCGGTGTGATCCGCATCTTCCCGGGCGTGCCGTCCGCCTGGGCCGACGTCACCCTGCACGACTTCCGCACCCAGGGCGCCTTCCTGGTCACCGCCGTCCGCACGGCCGGGGCCACCCGGTTCATCCGGATCAGAAGCCTGGCGGGCGAACCGCTCAAGCTCCGCCACGGCCTCACCGGCAGCCTCACCGTCCTGCTGGACGACGGCACCCCCGCCCGCACCCACGACCTCGGCGACGGCACGCTCGCCATCGACCTGCCCAAGGGCCGCGAGGTGCTCGTCCACTCCGGCGCCCGCCCCGACCTCGTCGTCGCGCCCGCCGCCGTCGTGGAACCGGGCCCGGCCTGGGGACTGCCGTAAAGCCACACACCTCGGAGGGTTCACATGGCTGTTCCGATCAGAACCGCGGTCGCCGGGCTCTGCGCCGGGCTGGTCGCCACGCTCCTCATCACCGGTCCGGCACAGGCCGAGCCGCCGCACGATCAAGTCTGGGCCGTCTCCACGTCGGCCCACACGCCCCGCGCACGGATATCCCTGGACGACACCACCGGCACGCTGAGCCTCGCGGTGTCCCGGGACGGCCGTACGGTCATCGAGCCGTCGCCCGTCGGGATCGTCACCGAACAGGCGGACCTGTCCAAGGAGTTGCGCTTCCTGCACCGCAAGGACCGCCGGATAGAGGAGCGTTACCGCACCAAGTCCGGCAAACGGCTGGACCGCACGGTCCGGATGAACGAGACCCGGCTGTCGTTCGCCACCACCGCGGGCGCCCGCCTCGACCTCGTGGTCCGCGCCTCCGCCGACGGCGTCGCCTACCACTACGTCCTTCCCGCCGGCCACGGCGACGTCCTGGGCGAGACCTCCGCGTTCACCCTGCCGCCCGACGCGAGCGCCTGGCTGAGCACCTACCGCCCCGACAACGAAGGGCAGTTCGTCCAGTACACCGCCGCGACCGCACCCACCGGCGCGTACTCCCCCCAGGCACTGTTCGCGACCGACGGCGGCTACACCCTGCTCGCCGAGTCCGACCTCACCGGCGCGTACTCCGGTGCCCGGCTCACCCACGACCAGGGCACCGGCACCTACCGCGTCAAGCTCGCCGACGACCGGGTCCGCACCGACGGCTCGCTCAGCACCCCCTGGCGGGCCATGGTCACCGGCGACCTCGCCACCGTCACCCGGTCCACGTTCACCGACGACCTCGCCCCCGCCTCCAAGGTCCGCGACACCTCCTGGATCCGGCCCGGCACGGTGCTGTGGACCTGGCTCGCCGGCGGTCGCGAAGCGGGCCAGAGCCTCGCGGCGCAGAAGGCCTATGTCGACTACGCCGCCGAACGGGGCTGGCCCTACGAGGCCGTCGACGCGGGCTGGTACTTCAAGCCCGACGAGTGGGACACCACCGACCCGAACTGGCAGACCAACAGCTGGATGCCGGAACTGGTCGAGCACGCCCGCGCCAAGGGCGTCGGCATCATCGTCTGGATCCACCAACGCGAACTGGACACCCCCGCCGAACGTGCCCAGTGGCTGCCCACCCTGGAGCGCTGGGGCGTCAAGGGAGTCAAGATCGACTTCATGGACTCCGAGGCACAGTCCATGCTCCAGTGGTACGACGCCATCCTCAAGGAGACCGCCGCCCACCACCTCCTGGTCGACTTCCACGGCTCCACGATCCCCAAGGGCATGCAACGCACCTGGCCCCAGGTCATGACCCTGGAGGGCGTCGCCGGCGAGGAGAAGCGCACCAACACCGCCGCCCACCTCACCGCGCTGCCCTTCACCCGCAACGTCATCGGCTCCATGGACTTCACCCCCGGCGCCTTCCAGCGCGTCGGCCTGCGCCCCAACTCCGACGCGGCCGAGACCGGACTCGCGGTCACCTACGAGTCGGGCCTCCAGATGTACGCCGGCACGCCCGAGTCGTACGACGCCCGCCCCCTCGCCCGCGCCTTCTACGACCAGCTCCCCGCCGCCTGGGACGACACCCGCCTCCTCGCCGGACGCCCCGGGCAGGAAGCCGTCCTCGCCCGCCGCAGCGGTGACCGGTGGTTCCTGGGCGGGGTCTACGCCGGCGCCGCCCGCACGGCCGACGTGCCGCTGACCGTCGGGCCGGGGAAGTGGCTGGTGGAGACGATCAAGGACGGTACCGGTGGCCTCGTCCAGGACCGGCAGGTCCTGCGCGGCGGCGACACCCTGCGCGTCGATGTCGTCGCGGGCGGCGGCTTCGCCGGCATCGCCTGCCCCTGGCGCCCGGGCCTCAGCACCTGCCACCGCTGAACGGCTCGACCGCTCCCACGGCCAACTCCTCTCTCCCGTAGTCCAGTTGGAGGAACACGCATGAGTGTGTCCCGGCGTACCGTCCTCACCACGGCGGCCGCTGCCGCCGCGACCGGCGCCATCCCGACACCGTCCGCGAGCGCGGCCGACGGCCGGACACCGGTCCCGGCCCCGACGCTGCGTACCCTTCGCGCGGCGGCCGACCACGCCGTGGCGAAGGTCCGTACGGTCGCACCGAGCGTGACCGCCTTCCCGGTCGGGACGAAGTTCGAGAAGTGGGCCTACTCGCAGAACGGCGACTGGGTGGGCGGCTTCTGGCCGGGAACGCTGTGGATGGCGTGGCTCCACAGCGAGGACGACGCCTTCCGCACCTGGGCGATCGCCTCGGCGGAGAAACTCGCCCCCCGTCAGCACGACACCGGCACGCACGACCTCGGATTCCTCTTCTACCCGTCCTGGGTCACCGCCTGGCGGCTGACGGGCGACGACACCTGGCGCACAGGTGCCCTGCGGGCGGCCGACTCCCTGATCCGGCGCTACAACCCGCGCGGCCGCTTCCTGCGGGCGTGGGGTGCGCTGAACGATCCGAGGAACGCGGGCCGCGTCATCATCGACACGATGATGAACCTCGACCTGCTGGCCTTCGCGAGCCGGCAGAGCGGCGACCCGACGTATCTGGACATCGCCGTGGAACACGCGCGCACGACCCGGCGGGTGTTCCCACGCCCCGACGGATCGACCCCGCACGTGTTCGACTTCGACCCGGACAGCGGCGCGCCGATCGGCCCGAACACCGTGCAGGGCTACAGCCCCACGTCGTGCTGGTCGCGCGGCCAGTCGTGGGGTGTGTACGGCTTCACCACGATGTACCGGCGCACCGGCGACCCCGAGCTCCTGGCCACCGCCCGCCACCTCGCGGACTTCGCGGTGGGCGCCCTCACCCCGGACCACGTACCGGTGTGGGACTACCGCGCACCCCAGCAGCCGTACGACATCAAGGACGCCTCGGCCGGCGCGATCCTGGCCTGCGGGCTGCTCGACCTGGCCGCGGTCACCGGAAGACGCGCGTACCGCGAGACGGCGCTGCGGCTGCTCACCGCCCTGTCCGAGACCTGCCTGACGAGGAACTCGGCCCGGGCGGAGGCGGCCGTGGCCCGCTGCACCCGCAACCGCCCGGCGGAGGACGGTATCGAGATCTCCCTCCCGTACGCCGACTACTACCTGCTCGAAGGCATCCTGCGGGTCCTGCGGCCGCGGGACGTCGACCGGGCGATCGACCTGTCCACGGTCTGACGTTCCCCGCGGCCCGCCACCGGCCCGTCGTCCCGGAGCGGCGGCGATTCCGGATCGCCGCCGACCGGGCCCCACTGGTAGAACAGGAGTGATGGAGGACAACAATTCCCACGGGTTCCACGCCGGGCAGTCGGGACTGGTCGTCAGGGTCCCGGAGGCGGAACCCGCCGTGCGCGCCTGGCGTGAACGGCTCGATCCCTCGGCCCGCGCCGGTGTACCGGCCCACGTCACGGTGCTTTTTCCCTTCCTCGATGCCGACCGGATCGACCAGGACGTCCACGACACCCTGGGCGAGGTGTTCGGCCGGCACCCGTCCTTCGAGGTCCGCTTCGAACGCTGCGGCCGCTTCCCCGGACTGCTGTATCTCGTCCCCGACCCGGACACCCCTTTCCGCGACCTCACCGAAGCGGTCGTCGAGCGGTGGCCGGACACCCCTCCCTACGGCGGGAAGTACGGTGACGCCGTCCCGCACCTGACCGTCGCCCAGGACCTCGACGAAGCGGCCGTGGAGCGGGCCGAGGCCGACCTGCTCAGCCGTCTCCCCGTCGGCACACGGGTCTCGGCGGTCGACCTGGTGGTCCACGACGGAACACGGTGGCGGCTGCGGGCGTCCTTCGCGTTGCGATGACCACCGGGCCCCGGATCATCCCGTGATGGAGTCCAACTGCTCCGCAGCCGGACGCAGGGCCCACAGGTCGCCGCCGGGCGGTTCCTCCAGTGCCGGAACGGCCCGTCGCGCCCGCGCGTCTCCCGCGTCGGCCGCCGCGTGGACGATGTCCGTCGCCGCATACCGGTGGAATGCGAGCTCCGGATGCGGCCAGGCGGCGGCCCCCGTCGCGGCGGGCAGCAGATAGTCCACCGCCTTGAACAGGCTCTGCCCGTCCGGGCCCCGGTACCTCCACAGATCCACGCCGACGTGCCGGCCGATCGCCGCGAGCCGGGTGTAGGCGACCAGGTCGAAGGTGGAGTAGTGCCAGCTCCTGGTCCGGGTCAGCTCCTGGGGCTGGCTGCCGTCGGCGGCGATCTGCGGTGCGATGCGCCTGCTCCCGGCCGCGAGCACGGTGCGGCGGGCCAGGTCCCTGTCGCCCGTCGCGTGGGCGAGTCCGGCGAGCTGCATGTCGTAGAAGGTGCCGTGGTTGTTGGTGGCGGCGGCCTCCTGCCTGCCGAAGTCGCTGGTGACGAGCCAGTCGAGGAAGTCGCTGTTCCACCGCGCCATGGCGGTGCGGTCCCCTCCGGTCCAGCCAGGGGCGCCGGTCTCCAGGAGGGCGATCGCGTCGAGGACGCCGGTGTACGACTGCGAGAAGTCGATGATGCCGATGGCGCGGCCCTCGTACTTGCAGGGGATGAACTGGGCGTGGTTCAGATGCGGGTTCATCCGCGTGGCCGGGGCCAGGAACCAGGTGCGCAGGACCTGCCCGGCCTTCTCGGCGTACCGCCGCTCGCCGGTGTAGTACCAGGCGAGGGAGAGGTCGTAGGCGGAGTCGAAGGTCTTCTCGACGTCCTGACGGTCGGTGCCGGAGTCGACCTCGGGATTGCGCTCGCCGTCGCGCTGCACGTACGGGCAGCCCCAGGGGTTGTCGGGGGCCGGGCTCTTCGAGGGCCACCAGTAGGGGGCCTGGCTGAGGTAGTCGTGGGGGTCGCCGCTGGGGGCGGGCCTCGGCTTGTCGACGACCGTCCAGGGGCCCTGATCAAGCCACCGGTCGGCGCGGGCCGTCAACTTCCCCACGGCTCGGCGCAGTCGGGGATCGCCGCGCTCCAGACGGGCCTTCGTCCGGTGCAGACGGTCGCCGTCCAGGACGGTGGTGTGCGGGATGCGGGGCGCCGGCCGGTCCGCCGGCGCCGAGGCGGCGGGGACGGCGGCGGTGGCGAACACGGCCAGGGCCGCCAGGAACACGCCGAGGCCGGAGAGGGTGCTCATGAGGCACGTCCGTCCAAGTACGTGAACGCGTGGCGCTGGGCGTCGTACAGGTTCCGCGGCCGTACCGCGTCCGGCCTGCCGTACAGCTCCAGGCGGGTGTGCAGATCGCCCGTGAAATCGGGGACGTCGATCTGGTCGAACTCCCGGACCTCGTCGATGCCGACGGTCGCGGAGTACGGCGCCAGCCCGTCGATCCTGACCAGGCCCGCCCGGCCGTTGGTGACGCGGATGTTCCAGTGCGTGAACCGGGCGCCGAACAGCGGGCCGGCGCCGGCGTCGCCGCCGTGGCGGCCGGTGTTGTTGACGGTGATGTCCGTGCGGACGTTGGCGAAGGGCAGACCGCGATGGCTGTCGAAGGTGCCCATCCGCATGGTGCCGCGCGACCAGACGTTGTACGAGGACAGGCCCTCGACGTTGATGCCGTGCAGTTGGGTGTTCGGGGGAGCGGGGCTGGTGCGCTCCTCGACGGTGAAGTCCTCGACGAGGTTGTCGTGCGACCCCTCCCGGCAGAAATAGGGGTGGTGCGAGCCGCGGCCCGCCACGCGGGTCCGGCGCAGCGTGCACGCGGAGGCGGCCACGAGGCCGAAGCCGTTGTCGACGTGGCGGACGGTCACGTCGTCGACCCAGCAGTCGTAGGCGCACTGGAGGACGACGCCGTTGTGTCCCTTGTCCAGCAGGTGTGGCTGCTGCGGGGTCTCGGGCGCCTCCAGGGTCAGGCCCTCGACACCGGCGCTCGTCAACTCCGGTACGTGGGTGGTCAGTCGGGGATCCCATTCCGGGCGCAGGTCGAGCGGGAGGGGGCGTTCGAGGGTGACGTTCCGGCCGCGGACCCCGGTGATGCGGACGGGCCATTCGTAGGGGACGTACGAGGTCAGTTTCGTCTTGTCGTCCCAGACGTAGGCGGCCGGTCCCGGGCCGTCGCCGCACATGTGCTGGAGGAGGGTGTGGTCGGCGTCGTCGGTGAGCCGCAGCAGGACCAGGGCGCCCGTGCGCAGCGATGAGGCGTCGGCGACCCGCACCGTCCAGGAGCCCTGTCGCGCCGGGGCGAGCGGTGTGAGCGTCCGCCACTGGTCGCGCCGGTTGCCCGTCCAGCCCTCGAAGGGCCAGGCCTTCGCCCTGATCGCGGCGACGAGCGAGGTCCAACGGGCCTCGGGGGCCAGCCAGATGAGACCGCCCGCCCACGACCAGCCTGACTTGTCGCCGCCGTAGCGGGAGCCGTACGCGCCGATCAGTTCGGTGAGGTTCCGCGTCGCGTACAGCGTCGTACGGCCGCTGCCGGCGCCCCTGAGGACCACGTTCGAGTGGCCCACGCGGATCACGTCGTCGATGCGGAACGTGCCCGGCGGGAGGGTGACCGTACCGCCTCCGGCCCGGCCGGCGGCGGCGAGGGCGCGGTTGATGGCGGGAGCGGAGTCGGTTCTGCCGTCTGCCACGGCGCCGAAGTCGCGTACGTCGGCGAAGACCCGGGGGCGGGACAGGCGGGTGGCTCCGCCGCGGCAGCCGGCTCGGCCGATGTACGGGATCTGCGGGTGAGTGAACGGGGTGCGGTTGAACTCCCGCCACAGGAGCGGGACGTCGGCCCTCGCGGCAACCGGGCCGACCGCCGCCGCGGAACCGGCGCCCGCCACCACGGCGACAGCGCTGCCCAGCAAGGTTCGCCTGGTCACGGTCCCGACAGTCATGCTCATGTCATTCCGGTGCGCGACGGCACCGGTGCGCGCGTCTCTCATGCCCGTACGCCCTTCCATGGGTGAGTCATGGATATGAACGACGTTCAGGTGTGCGTTGACGGGTGAGCATGCCACGGCCCTCCGGAGCATGAAAGAGGTTGTGCGGGTTTTGTTGGTTCGGACCATTGTGGCGGGAGGCTCGCGTGTCTCGCAGGCTCCTTGACCGCCGGTCGGCACTCCATGATGCTGAGTTGCGACAGGTGAGGTGTGTGCCGTAATAGGCAACATCCAAGTCCCGTACCAGCCGAGGAGTGACCATGTCGCACCAGGTCCGTGCTGTCGTCGCGCGAGGGAAGGGCGCCCCCGTCGGTCTCGAAACGATCGTCGTGCCCGATCCGGGCCCGGGCGAGGCGCTGGTGAAGATCGAGGCATGCGGGGTCTGCCACACCGACCTGCACTACCGCGAGGGCGGCATCGGTGACGACTTCCCCTTCCTCCTGGGCCACGAGGCCGCCGGTGTCGTGGAGGCGGTGGGGCAGGGGGTGAGCGATGTCGCCCCCGGTGACTTCGTGATCCTCAACTGGCGTGCCGTGTGCGGCCAGTGCCGGGCCTGCCTCCGGGGCCGCCCCTGGTACTGCTTCGCCACGCACAATGCCACGCAGAAGATGACTCTGCTGGACGGTACGGAGCTGTCGCCGGCGCTGGGGATCGGTGCGTTCGCGGAGAAGACGCTGGTCGCGGCCGGGCAGTGCACCAAGGTCGATCCGACGGTCGCTCCGCAGGTGGCGGGCCTGCTCGGCTGCGGGGTGATGGCCGGGATCGGGGCCGCGATCAACACCGGCAATGTCGGGCGGGGGGACACGGTCGCGGTCATCGGCTGCGGCGGCGTCGGTGCGGCGGCGATCGTCGGGTCGCACCTGGCCGGAGCGGCGAAGGTCATCGCCGTGGACATCGACACCCGCAAACTCGACACCGCCGAGAAACTGGGCGCCACCCACACGGTCAACTCGCGCCAGACCGATCCGGTCGAGGCGATCCGCGAGCTGACCGGCGGTTTCGGTGCCGATGTGGTCATCGAGGCGGTGGGCCGTCCGGAGACGTACAAGCAGGCCTTCTACGCCCGCGACCTGGCCGGCACGGTCGTCCTGGTCGGTGTGCCGACTCCGGAGATGAAGCTCGAACTGCCGCTGCTGGACGTCTTCGGCCGCGGTGGAGCGCTGAAGTCCTCCTGGTACGGCGACTGCCTGCCCTCCCGCGACTTCCCCATGCTCATCGACCTCTATCTCCAGGGCCGGCTGAATCTGGACGTCTTCGTCTCGGAGACCATCGCGCTGGACGAGGTCGAGAAGGCCTTCGAGCGCATGCACCACGGCGATGTGCTGCGCTCGGTGGTGGTCCTGTGACGGCCGGCGCCCGGATCGGGCATCTGGTCACCTCCGGTCAGTTCAGTCTCGACGGCGGCACCTGGGACGTCGACAACAACGTCTGGATCGTCGGCGACGACCACGAGGCGATCGTCATCGACGCCGCCCACGACGCCGACGCCATCGCCGAGGCCGTCGGCGACCGCCGGCTCACGGCCATCATCTGCACCCACGCCCACAACGACCACATCGACGCCGCCCCCGCACTCGCCGCACGCACCGGCGCCCCGATCCTGCTCCACGGCGACGATCTGCCCCTGTGGAAGCAGACCCACCCCGACCGGATGCCCGACGGCGAGCTGGCCGACGGCCAGGTAGTTACGGTGGCCGGCATCGAGCTGACCGTCCTGCACACCCCCGGCCACGCTCCCGGCGCGGTGTGCCTGCACGCCCCGGCCCTGACGGCTCTGTTCAGTGGAGACACGCTCTTCGCCGGCGGCCCGGGGGCCACGGGACGGTCGTACAGCGACTTCCCGACCATCGTCGCCTCCATCCGGGACCGTCTGCTGACGCTGCCGGGCGAGACCGTCGTCCACACCGGGCACGGGGAGACGACCACCGTCTCCGCGGAGGCTCCGCAGCTCGGGGAATGGGTCGACCGAGGCTACTGAGGACGGCCCGAGGGGGTGCTTCGCGTGGCGCCCGGGCCGCCTGTTTGCGCAGGTGGTTCGGGCGCTTCGTGCTGCCTGGAGGGCAGGCGGACGACCGCTCGGAACCGGACCTTGTGACGCCTTGACAACGCTTCGGAGCCGCCCTCAGACTGGCGTTGCGCTTACCGCAATCCGTTCCGCTATACGCACCGAGGTGTCATGATGATTCCCGCGTGCCGTCTCTCGGATCTCCCGCGAGGCGAGGCCTACCGGCTCGACATCGATCCGCCGGTCTCGGTGTTCCACACCGACGACGGCGAGATCTTCGCCATCGACGACACCTGCACCCACCAGGACGCCTCGCTCGCCGACGGCTGGCTGGAGGGCTGCGAGGTGGAATGCCCGCTGCATTCCTCGAAGTTCGACCTGAGGACCGGAGCGGTCGACGCCCCGCCGGCCAAGCTCCCCGTGCGCACGCACGAGGTGCTGGTCGAGGACGGCACGATCTACGTCCGGCTGTCCACGGACGCCCCCAACCTGCCGCCGTGCATCGCGGCCCGGCTCGCCGGGGGAGTCACGTGAGGACGGTGGCCGTGGTGGGAGCCTCGCTGGCCGGACTGTCGGCGGCGCGCTCACTGCGGAAACGGGGCTACGACGGGCGGCTCGTCGTCATCGGGGACGAGCCGCACCGCCCGTACGACAGGCCCCCGTTGTCCAAGGAGTTCCTCGCCGGCACCATCGGCGAAGGGGACCTCGCGCTGGAGACGGACGACGAGGACCTGCGCGCGGAGTGGCTGCTCGGCAGCCGCGCCACCGGCTTCGACCGCGCGGCCCGTGCCGTCCGCCTCGCCGACGGCCGGGAGGTCCGCGCCGACGGCTTCGTCCTCGCGACCGGCGCCGCGGCACGCATCCTGCCCGGCGCCGACGGCCTGGCAGGCGTGCACACCCTGCGCACCCTGGACGACGCCCGCGCCCTGCGGGACGAACTCGCCCTCGGCGGCCGGCTGGTGGTGATCGGCGGCGGGTTCATCGGAGCCGAGGTCGCCTCCACCGCCTACGCGCTCGGACTCGACGTGACGGTGATCGAGGTGGCCCCGACACCGCTGGCCGCCTCGCTCGGCCCGACCATGGGCTCCATCGTCTCCGGCCTCCATACCGACCACGGCGTACGACTGCGGTGCGGTGTGGGTGTCAAGGGGCTGAGCGGCGAGCACCGGGTGGACGCCGTCCTGCTGGAGGACGGCAGCACCGTCCCCGCCGACATCGTGGTCGTCGGGGTCGGCGCGCGCCCGTGCGTCGAGTGGCTGGAAGGATCCGGCATCGCGCTCGACGACGGGGTCGTGTGCGGTGCGGACGGCCGGACCAGCCTCGGCGGGGTGGTCGCCGTCGGCGACTGCGCCAACTGGTACGACCCGCGCGCGGGCCGGCATCGCCGTGTCGAGCACTGGACCGGCGCGCGGGAGCGGCCCGACGCGGCCGTCGCGGCCCTGCTGTCCTGGGGCGAGTCGGAACCGGGCGTGCCCAAGCCGCCGTACTTCTGGTCGGACCAGTACGGCGTGAAGATCCAGTTCGCCGGCCACGCGGCCCGCGCCGACAGCGTGACGGTCGAGGAAGGCAGCCCGGACGAGCGCAACGTCCTGGCCGTCTACCGGCGTGCCGGCCGCCCGGTCGCCGTGCTCGGGATGAACCAGCCCCGGCTGTTCACCCGCTGGCGCAAGCACCTCGCCGTCGCGGCCTGAGCCGTCGCCGAGTCCTCGATTACCGGGGCAGTCCCAGCTGCCGTGACCGCCCCACACCGCTCATCAGTGCTTCCACGCCCTGGCCGTCCCGTGGCCCCCCGGCGTCGCTCCACCCACAACGCCGTCCGGAGTCGCTCTTCCCGGCGCGTGAATACCCCGCCACGACGTTCCCCGAGGAGTGCACCGTGACCTCGACCAGCCTGCCGGACAGCCTGATCGCCACCCTCCCCGGCGTCTCCTACACCGACCCCGGGATCTTCGCCCAGGAGCAGGAGCGCATCTTCGAGACCATGTGGTTCTGCGTCGCCCGCGCGGCCGACCTGGCCACACCGGGCGCCTTCCGGACCGTCGACGTGGGCCGCGAGAGCATCCTGGTCACCCGCGCCCGCGACCAGTCGATCCGCGCCTACTTCAACGTCTGCCGGCACCGCGGCGCCAGGCTGTGCACCGAGGAGTCCGGCGAGGTCAAGCGTGCCTTCCAATGCCCGTACCACGCCTGGACGTACGACCTGAACGGCAAACTCGTCGCCGCCCCCAACCTCACCAAGATGCCCGACGTCGGCCGCACCGAGTACGGCCTGGTGAGCGTGGCCACCCGCGAATGGCTCGGCTACGTCTGGGTCTGCCTGGCCGAGAACCCGCCCCCCTTCGAGGAGGAGGTGATCGGTGACGTCGTCGGCCGCCTGGGGGACGTCGAGTCGATCGAGCGCTACGACATCGACCGCCTCTCGGTCGGACGGCGGATCGTCTACGACGTCAGGGCGAACTGGAAGCTCATCATCGAGAACTTCATGGAGTGCTACCACTGCGCCACCATCCACCCCGAACTGACGGAGGTGCTGCCGGAGTTCGCCGACGGATACGCGGCACAGTTCTACGTCGGCCACGGCGCCGAGTTCGGCGAGGAGGTCCAGGGATTCACCGTGGACGGCTCCGAGGGACTGGACCGCATACCCGGTGTCTCACAGGAGCAGGACCGCCGTTACTACGCGATCACCGTCCGGCCGCAGGTCTTCATCAACCTCGTGCCCGACCACGTGATCTTCCACCGCATGTACCCGCTGGCCGTCGACCGCACCGTCGTCGAGTGCGACTGGCTCTACCTCCCGCACGTCGTCGACGGCGGCAAGGACGTCAGCCGGTCCGTGGAACTCTTCGACCGGGTCAACCGGCAGGACTTCGAGGCCTGCGAGCGCACCCAGCCCGGCATGAGTTCCCGCCTCTACGCCAAGGGAGGCGTCCTGGTGCCCAGCGAGCACCACATCGGTGCCTTCCACGACTGGGTCACCGAGCGTCTGGGCGCTCGTCCGCAGCAGGAGCGGCACATGGGCGTGTAGGCATTCAGCCCAGGTAGCCCATCCGGTGGCTGATCTCGTCCGCGCCCTTGCGCAGCACCGGGGCGAGTTCGTGCAGGCGCTCCTCGGTGAGCCGGTACGAGGGGCCGGATGCGCTGAGCGCCGCGACGACGTCGCCTTCCCGGTTGCGAATCGGGGCGGCCATGGCGTGCAGCCCGAGCTCCAACTCCTCCCGGGCCCAGGCGTAGCCGTGCTCCCGGGCCTCGGCGAGGTTCTTCTCCAGCTTCGCCCGCGCGGTGATGGTGTGCGGGGTGACCTTCTTCAGACCGGCCTCGGAGAGCAGCGTGGCGCGGTCCTTCGCGGGCAGGTGGGCCAGCAGGATCTTGCCGCTGGAGGTGGCGTGCAACGGGGTCAGCTGGCCGACCCAGTTCTGCGCCGTGATGGCACCCGGGCCGCGTACCTGGTAGAGGTTGACCGCGTAGTGCTCCTGAAGGACGGCGATGTTGACCGTCTCGCCGATCTCCTCGGCCAGCCCTTCGCACACCGGGCGGCCCTGCTGGGTGATGTCGATGCGCCCGGTCACCGCACCGGCCAGACGCACGATGCCGAACCCCAGCCGGTACTTGCCGCGCTCGCCCGCCTGCTCCACCAGCCCCCGCGCCTCCAGCGCGCCGAGGAGCCGGAAAGCGGTGGATTTGTGAACATCGATCTCGGCCGCCACCTCGCTGACGCCCGCCTCGCCTCGCTGGGCCAGGATCTCCATGACGCTGATGGCACGGTCGACCGACTGCACTCCGCCGGCCTGTGACGTGGACGCTTCTGAGTCAGGACTGTAGTTGCTCACAGCGAAACTATACGCGCAGTACGGTACAACCTGTTTACGGTTGCGACGCTGACCTGGACTTTTTATCTGGTAGGGGATATGGCGCGGGTCTGCGTGCTTACCGCCTCCACCTGCGACTTCCCGGAAGTTCTCGCGAAAGTGTGCGCGTGTTGTGCGAGGGGTGGGGACCTTCGGTGGTGGGGCCGGTGGGGGCGTGACCGGGGAGGGGGCGGATGCCGCCACTGGTCGGCGCGGGGCGGACGCGGGTCTGCTGAAGTCATCGGACCCTTGAAGGCGCCGGGTGCGGGGTGTCTTGTGGGCCGCCTTCCTGTCCGGAATCGCTGTCTCGCTGGACGGGCGAGGTGCGGGCGGACGAAGGGCAAGGGGTAGTCCGGGAGGATGCCGACCCGTTGCATCGCCCCTGCGGTCGGGCCGCTTGCAGTCGGCTGGCCCCGAGGAGTCACGCGCCTGGGCCGTCCGAGCAGGGCGCGGCACGGCCGGGGCTCCGGCCGGTCGCCGGAAAGGGGAAGCCGCCTACGGCTTGGGCGCGCGTTGCTCTCCCGAGCCCCGGACGATCAGCCGGGTGGGCACGGTGATGGTGCGAGCCCGGGAGCGGTCGCCGTCGAGGCGGGCCAGGGCGGTGGCCGCGGCGCTGCGGCCGAGTTCTTCGGGGTCCTGCGCGACGACGGTCAGGGCCGGTTCGAGTGTCTCCGCGAGTGAGACGTCGTCGAAGGCGACGACTGCTACGTCTTTACGCTTGCTGCGGGCGAGTTGGGCGACGATGCCGAGGGCCATGATGTTGTTTCCGGCGAACAGGGCGGTGGGGGCATCGGCCAGTGCGAGGAGTTGGGCGGTCGCGGCCTCGGCGCCTGGCTGGTCGTGGCTGTTGGCGACGAGCGCGCGGTCGTAGGGGATGTCGGCTTCCTGCAGGGCCGCGCGGTATCCGGCGAGACGTTCGCGGCGGGTGTAGAGCTTGGTGGGGAGGTCGCCGACGAATCCGATACGGCGGTGTCCGTGGGCGATGAGGTGGGCGACGCCTTCTTGGGCTCCGGCACGGTTGGAGCTGACGATGCTGTCCGTGGGCAGGCCGACTCCCGGTCGGTCGAGGAAAACGATGGGAAGCCCCGCCGTACGGTGGGACTTGAGGTGGGAGTGGGCGGCGCCGACGGACGGCACGACGATGAGGATGCTGACGCGACGGGCGAGGAACTTGTCCGTCAGGGCGCGTTCGCGGTCGGGGTCGTCCGCGGACGAGCCCATGAGGAGGGTCAGTCCGCGTTCGCGGACGGTGTCCTCGATGGCGCGGGCCACGGCTCCGAAGAAGGGGTTGGCGAGGTCGGGGATGACCAGTCCGATGGTGGTGTCCGGACCGCCGACGCGGATGTTGCGAGCCATGAGGTTCGGCTGGAAGCCCAGCTTGGCCACCGCGGCGAGTACCTGTTCCCGCGTCTGCGCCGAGGCGGGTCCGTCCTCGTTGAGGACACGGGAGACTGTCTTGGCGCTGACGCCGACTTCTCGTGCGACATCGGCAAGGGTGGGGCGGCGGCTCGCTGCCATGGAGGAAACCGTCTCCTGAGTGCTCTCGGGTTCCGGCCGCGGCCTCGGCCGGAACGTGCGAGAGCGGGGTTGAGCTGTCAGGTGGCCTGGACTCCGGCGGCTTTCGCCGCCGCGGAATCCGCTACGACAGTATCTCCGGCCGCGTCGACGGTGAGGGCGCCGGTCATGATGGCGACGACCTCGGCCATGGAGTAGTCGGAGGGCTTGATCACGGCGGCGCGCCGGCCCAGCCGGTGGACGTGGATCCGGTCGGCGATCTCGAAGACATGGGGCATGTTGTGGCTGATCAGGACGACCGGCATGCCCTTGTCGCGGACGCGGCGGATGAGGTCGAGGACCTGTCCGGACTCCTTGACGCCGAGGGCGGCGGTGGGTTCGTCCATGACGACGACGCTGCGGGCCCAGGCGACGGCGCGGGCGACCGCGACGGCCTGCCGCTGTCCGCCGGAGAGGGTCTCGACCGACTGGGTCAGCGAGCGCAGCCCGATCTTCAGGTCGGCCATGTGCTCGGCGGCCTCCTGGCGCATGCGCTTCTTGTCGAGCATGCGGAGGGCGCTGCCGAGGATGCCCGGGCGGCGCAGCTCGCGGCCCAGAAACATGTTCGAGGCGATGTCCATGGAAGCTGCCACGGCCAGGTCCTGATAGACCGTCTCGATGCCGTGAGCGCGTGCGCTCTGAGGGCCGGAGAACTGGATCGGCTTGCCATTGAGGCGGATCTCGCCCTCGTCCGGTACCACCGCGCCGGTGAGGGCCTTGATGAGGCTGGTCTTGCCGGCGCCGTTGTCACCGATGACGGCGAGGACCTCGCCGGGCAGCAGGTCGAAGTCGGCGCCGTCGATGGCGGTGACGTGACCGTAGCGCTTGACCAGACCACGGGCCTGCAGGACAGGAGTGGGGGAGGAGGTGGCGCTCATCAACGGGCCTTCTTCCGGGAGATCTGGTCGACGGTCACCGCGAGGATCACCAGGACTCCGGTGATGAGGGTCTGGTAGATGGAGGCGACGCCCATCAGCTGCAGGCCGTTGCGGAAGACTCCGACGATGAGGACGCCGATGAACGTGCCCAGGACCGATCCGCGTCCGCCGAAGAGGCTGGTGCCGCCGAGGACCACGGCGGTGATGCTGTCCAGGTTGTCGGTCTGCCCGGCCTGCGGGTCGCCGACGCCGGTGCGGGAGATGAGCAGCAGGGCGGCGATGCCGTAGAGGATGCCGGCCACGGTGTAGACGCCGATGGTCAGCCGGGAGGTCCGGATGCCGTTCAGCCGGGCCGCTTCCGGGCTGTTGCCCAGGGCGTAGACGTGCCGGCCCCAGCCGGTGCTGCTCAACGCGTAGGCGAGGAGGAGGAACAGGGCGATGGTGACCAGCGAGCCGTAGGTGATGTCGGTCTTGCCGAGCGGGAAGGTCTGCCCGAGAGCCGTCAGCGGGCCGGGCAGGTTGGTGACCGTCTGCTCCTCGGAGTAGATGTGCGTCAGCGCGAACGCCACGTTGAGCATGCCGAGGGTGACGATGAACGGCGGCAGCGGGATCTTCTGCACCAACGCGCCGTTGAGCATGCCGAAGCCGCCGCAGACGACAAGGCCCAGCGCGATCGCGGCGAGCGGGGGCAGGGAGCCCTCGGCGGCCATTTTGGCGATCATGATGCTGCCGAACGCCATCACCGCTCCGCACGACAGGTCGATGCCCGCCGTGAGGATGATCAGGGTCTGGCCGATGGCGAGGGTGCCGACGACCATGACCTGCTGCACGATCAGCGAGAAGTTCCCGCCGGTGAGGAACTGGTCGCTAGAGAAGGAGAAGAAGGCACAGGCCAGGAGGAGGGCGACCAGCGGGCCGGTGGTCGGTTGCGTGAGCAGTCTGCGGACCGGGGTCGGTGCTTTGAGCTCCGAGTAGGGCGTGGACGTGGAGGGTGGCGTGGACGTGGCAGTCATGCGAGGTCCTTGTCGGAAGACACAAGTCCATGTCAGGACTGGTCAGTCGTTGTCGGACGGCAGGAGGGCGAGGGGCGGCCGTCCCCGGTCGGGGAGGAGGGGCCGGCCGCCCCGCTGAGGGGTGTCGAACGGCGGCAGCCGGGGGCGGCGGCTCAGCCCCAGCAGTTCTCCAGGCCGTAGGCGGTGTCCTTGGACGTGACGCCGTCCTGTGCCTTGTC
The DNA here is from genome assembly GCF_001685355.1 of Streptomyces lincolnensis. Taxonomy (GTDB): domain Bacteria; phylum Actinomycetota; class Actinomycetes; order Streptomycetales; family Streptomycetaceae; genus Streptomyces; species Streptomyces lincolnensis. The sequence goes on from NZ_CP016438.1 coordinate 9,705,980, forward strand.
GGTGATCAGGGTGACGCCGGTGTCGGTGTAACCCGACGCCTTCTTGCCGTCCTTGGCGTAGGTCACGACGGCCTTGACGCCCTCGGCGGCCATCTTGAGCGGGTACTGCTGCGAGGTCGCGGCGATCTTGCCGTCCTTGACCGCCTGGGTGCCCGTGCAGCCGCCGTCGACGGAGACGATCAGGACGTCCTTCTCCCGGCCCTTGGCCTTCAGCGCGGTGTACGCGCCCAGCGCGGCCGGTTCGTTGATCGTGTAGACGACGTTGATGCCGGGTTCCTTCTGGAGGCAGTTCTCCATCGCCGTCTGGCCCTTGGACTGGTCGCCGCCGGTGTCCTGAGCACAGGCGACGTCCTTGTCGGTGGCGCCGAAGCCCTTGAGGAATCCGCTGTGCCGCTGGACGCCGACGGAGACGCCCGGCGCGAGGTCGAGGGCGGCTATCTTGGCGGCCTTGCCCTTCATCGCGGCCTTGGCGTACTCGCCGATCAGCTCGCCCGCCTTGACGTTGTCGGTGGCGAAGAGAGCGTCGACGGCGCTCTGCGGCTCGGTCGGGGTGTCGAGTGCGATGACCAGGACGCCCTTGGCGCGGGCCTTCTCGAGCGCGGGCACGATCGCCTTCGAGTCACTGGGGGTGATCAGAATGCCCTTGACGCCGGAGGCGACCATGTTCTCGATGGCGGTGACCTGACCGGCGTTGTCTCCGTCGAACTTGCCGGCCGCGGTCATGAGCTTGACGCCTTCGGCCTTCGCGGTCTTTTCCGCGCCTTCCTTCATCTTGACGAAGAACGGGTTGGTGTCGGTCTTGGTGATGAGGCCGACCTTGACCTCGCCCGAACCGGTGCTCGTGCTGCCCGATCCGGATCCGGATCCACAGGCGGTCAGGGCGAGCGCTGCGGCACCCGTGCACGCGGCGGCTCTGAGCAAGGAGGAGGGCAGACGAGAGATGCGTGACATGAACGACTCCAGCGGGATGTCGGGCGGGTGGCCGGCAGCGGGGCATGCCGTCCAGCGATGTCAACGATGACCTATGTCATCGTTGACACTGCCTGGCGAGGATGATGGACTCCGTTCCCCGGCAACGTCAATGCCTTGCACTCGTCACAAATCGGCAACGCCCCTCGGCGGTCGCCCGCCCGAGACCGTTCTCCGGCATGCCCGGGTCATGCCCGTTTCCGCTCCGCGCGTTCCAAGAAGGCGCGTTTCCAAGAGGAGAGCAGCCCATGAGCCCGCGCCAGATCACCGTCCTGGGGGAGTGTGTCGCTGACGCGTTCACCGAACCCGCGTGTGCCCGGAACGAACTCGCCCTGCGCGTGCTGCCGGGCGGCGGACCCGCCAACACGGCGGTGGCCCTGGCCAGGCTCGGCACTCCGGCCCGCTTCCTCGCACGGCTGTCCGGTGACGTGTTCGGCCGCCTCTTCCGGGCCCACCTTGCGGCATCGGGCGTGGACCTCTCGCGCGCCGTCGAGGCCGCCGAGCCCAGCACGCTCGCCGTGGCCGAGCTGGACGCCCATGGGCAGGCCACGTTCTCCTTCCACGCCCAGGCCACCGCCGACTGGCAGTGGACCAGTGCGGAACTGGCCGCGGTGGACCTGACCGACACCGCTTGCGTCCACACCGGGTCACTGGCCCTGGTCAAGGAACCCGGGGCGGGCGTGGTGGAGGACTTCCTGGCAGCGGCCGCTCCCCGGGCCACCATCAGCATCGACCCCAACGTCCGCCCCCTCCTGGTACGTCCCGAGGTCTACCGTGCCCGGCTGGCACACTGGTGCGGCCTCGCCGATGTGCTGCGGCTGAGCGAGGACGATCTGGAACTCCTCCTGCCCGGAACACCGCCGGAGCAGGCGTGCGACACCTGGCATGCGGCGGGCGCGCGACTCGTCGTGATCACACGCGGCGCCGACGGCGCGCTGGCCTCACTCGACGGGGAACGGGTGCAGGTGCCGGCGGTGGCGACACCGGTCGTCGACACGGTCGGTGCGGGGGACTCCTTCACCGCCGGACTGCTGCACCACCTCGACACCCGCGGACTCCTCGGCGGCAGGCTGACGGACCTGCGTCTCGACGATGTCGAGGCAGCCTGCCTGTTCGCCACCCAGGTCGCGGCCCTGACCTGCTCCGTCGCCGGCCCGAACCCGCCGTGGCACGACCAGTTGGCGCCGTTCCCGACGGACGAGGCCGTCGTCCGGCACCTCGACTCAACCCACTGAAAGGACAGGAAACCATGACGAAAACCCTGCTCGCCGAGTTCACCGCCCGAGAGGGAACAGAGGACGAGGTCGCTCGCCTGATCCGGGACTACGCCCTGAAAGTGCGCGAAGAAGAAGGAAACCTGGCCTTCGACGTCTACACCAAGGAGACCAACCCGCGCGCCTACTGGATCTTCGAGGTCTACCGGGACGAGGACGCCTTCAAGGCACACCTGAACGCCCCGTACGGCGCCCCTTTCAACGCCGTCCTCATCCCACTGATCGAGGAGGACGCCTCTGTACTGACGTTCCTCGAGGAGATTGACCGCACATAAATCCACTCGCCCGCCCACGTGGTCACGGCTAACGTGCGCAAGGTGATGACGGCCGACGATGTGTTGTCCATCCTTGCAGTGCTGCGGAACGCGGACGTCGACATCTGGATCGGTGGCGGCTGGGGCATCGACGCCCTGGTCGGCGAGCGAACCCGCCTGCACCGCGACCTGGACCTGATGCACCGGGAGGACCAGGAACCGGACGTCGTGGCGGCTCTCGCGGACGCCGGCTTCGTCGAGACCCTCGACTGGCGCCCCGTACGGTTCGTCGTCACCGATCCTCATGACCGGGAGATCGATCTTCACCCGCTGGTCTTTGCCGCGGACGGATCCGCCGTGCAGGCGTCACCCGACGCGGAGCACCCGTTCGCCTATCCCGCCTCATGTTTCGTCACTGGCACGATTCTTGGGGCCACCGTCCCGTGCCTGTCGCCCGAGCAGCAGGTCTATTTCCACCAGGGCTATGAACCTGCTGATCACGACCGTCACGACATGGCCCGGCTCCGGGAGACCTTCGGGATCACCAGCCACTTCTGAGCCCGCGCGCCGGAAGCCGCTCCTGGGCGACCGGCGCACGGGCCCCGGCTCGTCACCGCCAGATGGACCCCAGCTGCCACGCCCGCATGTGGTCGAGGGTGGCGGTGCCGCCCTCGGCGAAGACCTCGACGCCGGTGCTGGAGGGGTCGGGGAAGATCTGGTCGGTGATCACTGCCTCGCCGTTGCCGCCGAAGACCTCGACGGACGACCAGTCGACCAGGATCCGCAGCTTGACCTTGCCGTTCTTGGCCTTCAGTGGTGCGGTCTGGACACCGGGGAAGGTGCTGTTGAAGTCCCCGGCTCCGGAGCGGGTGCGGTCGACGTACAACTCCTGCGTCGTGGTGTCGTAACCGATGACGGTCTCCTCGCCGCCCGCGCCGGTGCGCACCTTCAGGCCGAAGCGGTCGGCATCCTTGAGAGAGAAGGTCGCCTCGATGTCGAGTGCCTTGCCCTTGGCCGTGGGGCCGGTCAGGGGCTTGGAGGTGCTCTTGACGGTGATGTCGGACGCCGTCGCCGGGCGCTTGTTTCGGAGGGACTCCAGGCTGCCCACCGGCTTGCTGGTCAGCCGGATACGGCCGTCTACAGTGCGCAGGGCCATCTCCCGCGGAACGCTCTGCGCGCCGCGCCAGGGGGAGGTGGGGACGGACTGGCCGTAGTCCCAGTTGTTCATCCAGCCGATCATGTAGCGCTTGCCGCCCGGCGCGTCCTCCCAGGACACCGCCGCGTAGTAGTCCTTGCCGTAGTCGGCCCAGTCGGCGCGCTGTACGACGGACTTGGCGGGCTTGTCGGCGGCGGTGAACCGGTCGGCCATGACGTGGCCCCAGCCGGCGGTGTTCCTGTCGACGACCTGGATCTGCGCCTTCTTGCCGGCGTACGGGCGCATGTCGAAGGAGGCCCAGTCCAGGGTCTCGCTGTCGGCGCCGGACGCGCTGCGGACCACCTGGCCCTCGACGAGCAGGTTGACGGACGTCTCCTGGGAGACGCGCCGGGCCTGGCTGTCCGACAGCACGATGTGGTCGACGTTGACGTGGCCCCAGCCGCCGGTGTTGTCGTCGACGATCCTGATCCGCGCCTTCTTGCCGGCGAGGTCGCTGACGTCCCAGGAGGCCCAGTTGAGTGCCTCGGCGTCCTTTCCGGTGGCGCTGCGGACGGCCCGGCCGTCCACGAGGAGCTCGACGGCGGTCGGGTTGTCGGAGTCGGCCGGGTGATTGCCGCCGCCGATGAGGAAGTTGATGCGCTTCTTGTCGATGGTGAACTCGGGTGACGTGAGGGTGCCGGTGGTGGAGTCGCCGTTCCGGAAGGTGTTGACCAGCCCGTCTCCCAGGAAGCCGGAGACCTGCCCCTGGCCGGGGAGGGTGCCGGTGGCCGGTGCGGTGCCGAAGGCGTCCCCGGTCGCTGTCCAGCCGCCGTACGTTCCGCCTTCGAAGTCGGCGAGGACCGTGCCCTCGGGTGGAGTGCTGTCCATGACGGTCCCGGCCTCGTGCGGATGCCGCCCGCCACCGATCTTGAAGTTCAGGTAGGGGCTGTCGACGGTGAAGGAGGGGGAGCTGAGGGTGCCGGTGGCGCCGTCACCGCCGTGGAAGCTGTTGGCGAGGCCCTTGCCGTCGAAGCCCTCGACGGCCCTCTGCCCGTCCACCGCCCCGGCTGCCGGTCCCTGGCCGAACGCGGTGCCCGTGCTCGACCACGTGCCGAAGCCGGTGCCCTCGAAGTCCTGCACGACCTTCCCGGTGGGCGGGGTGTAGGTGCCTTTGTCGTCGGCGGTGAACTTCTTGCCGTCGAAGTCGCCGATGAAGTACTGGGCGGCCGAACCTCCCGCGATACCACCGGGGTTGATGTTGACGACCAGGACCCACTTGATGTTCTTCCTGTCCCCGTCCACGGCGAGGGGGAACAGGTCGGGGCACTCCCACACGCCGCCCGTCGCACCGGCCGGTCCGAAGTCGCTTTGCAACTCCCAGTCCTTGAGGTTCTTCGACGTGTAGAACCGCACCTTGTGCTCGGCGGACAGCGACACCGTCATCAGCCAGCTCTTGGTCGGCGCGTACCACTGGACCTTGGGATCGCGGAAGTTGTCGGAGCCGATGTCGATCACGGGATTGCCCTGGTACTTGGTCCAGGTGCGACCGCGGTCGGTGCTGTAGGCGAGCGACTGTGCCTGCTTGCCGCCGTTCTTGTAGGCGCTGGTGTAGATCGCCACCATGGGCGGGTTCTTCTTCGTGCCGAAGCCGGTGGTGTTGTTCCAGTCGACGACCGCGCTGCCGGAGAACACCATCTCCGCGTCGTCGTGCGACAGGGCGAGCGGCAACTCCTCCCAGTGCACGAGGTCCTTGCTCACCGCGTGCCCCCAGGACATGTCGCCCCAGGTGTTGCCGCCCGGGTTGTACTGGTAGAAGAGGTGGTATTCGCCCTTGTAGTGGACGAGCCCGTTGGGGTCGTTCATCCAGTTCTTCTGCGGAGTGAAGTGGAACTGGGGTCTGTAGGTCTCGGTGTAGGCCGGGGTGTCGGCGGCGACGGCCTGGGGGGCCAGCGGGGCTGCGGACAGGGCGCAGACGGTCGCGACCGCCGCCATCATCCGTATGCGGGCATGCCGGGATACGCGTGCAGAGGTCATGGTCTCTCCTAGTCCCGCGGCCGTCCACGCAGCGGTGACTGCGGCTTCTGCGCGACGGACCGAAAAGTGCACCCCAGGCCGATGCGGGCTTCCGTGCCGCCGGCCGAGGGTGTCATCGTTGACTTGTGTCATCGATGACAGCGAGTGCCCGATTATGCAGCCCAATCGGGCCTCCGCGTCAACGGTCCGGGCGCGATTGCTCTGGCATGACCGGCAGTTCACCGGCTGTCGTCGGTGGTTGCGAACCGCGCCGACCCGTTGGCAGTGGCGGTCTCGGGTTTGGTGACCGCCCAGGTCAGAGGGGTGGGGTGGGGGCCGTCCGGCAGGCTTCGCCCTCATCGTCGACGCCGAGACGGGCCGGTGAACGAGTTGTTTCCGGCCTGTTGACCGGTCGGGCCTTTCAGTGCTTCACTGCCGGAACCGCTACCGGAACCGGTTCCGGAACCGATTTCGGAACCGATTTCGGTACCGGTTCCACGGGGCTCTGTACGATCGGCCCTCGGTGCGGGAGGGAAGTCTTCCGCCTCTGCAGGAAGGGAGGGGAGGTGACATGGGAGTCACTATCGCCGACGTGGCCGCGCGGGCCGGGGTCAGCAAGACGACGGTCTCGCGGGTGCTGAACGGCAAGGGCGAGATCAACGAGAACACCGTCTTGAAGGTCCGCAAGGCGATATCGGAACTCGGTTATGTGCCGAGCGCCGGGGCAGTGGGGCTCGCACGCGGCACGACACAGATGATCGGCATGCTGGTCCCCGACTTGGCCTGGGCCTGGGCCGGCATAGTGCAGGCGGTCGTCGAAACGCTGGAGGCCGAGGGCTTCGGGCTGCGGATCCTGACCTGGAACCGCGGTGAGGAGTCACTGCGCAGGCTGGGTCTGCAGGTCGCCGCCAAGTCGTTCGACGGGCTGCTGGTGATAGAGCCCGAGGGGGCCCTGGGATCCATCACGGAACTGCACGAGGCCGGACTGCCGGTGGTGCTGATCGACGACCGCTTCCAGCGGCCGGGATTCCCCTACGTGGCCACCACCAACCGGGAGGGTGGTGAGCAGGCGGCGCGCCACCTGCTGGACCTCGGCCGCCGTCGCCCTCTGGTGGTGACCGGTCCTGATGAGTACGGGTGCACGCAGGAACGGCTGGGCGGCTTCGTCGACGCGTATGCGCAGGCCGGGATCGAACTCGACCCCCGCAGAATCATCTGCGGCGACTTCCTGTTCGACGACGGCCGGAGCGCGGTGGCGCAAGCTCTCGCGGACGGCGTGGAGTTCGACGCGGTCTTCGGGCACAACGACCCCTTGGCAGCCGGCGTGATCGCGGCCCTGCACGAGGCCGGCCTCGGGATTCCGCGGGATGTCGCCGTGGTGGGGTTCGACGACGTCGAGGTGGCGTCGTACACCTATCCGGCGCTGACCACCATCCGCCAGCCGATGCGGGAAATGGGTGAGGCGGCGGCCCGTCTGCTGCTCGACCACGTGCGCAGATCGCCGGATGCCGCCCCCTCACGCATCGTTCCCACCAGCCTCGTGGTCCGCGGCTCGACGTTAGAGCCGAGCTCGAACTGACGCGGCGTCATCGCGATGAGCGAATGACGGCGCCTCGCGGCCGGGCGGTGTGTTGCCGGTGACGCACCGCCCCCCGCCTCTTTGAACATCGGCGAACCTCTTTGGGCCTCGCCTTCCTCACACCTTGTGGCGGCTGCGCCTGCGTTCACGCGGCCATGCCCACATGCACCTTCCGCCCGCGCGTTCCCGATCCGGGACACCGAAGGGGCGCCTGGCACACCCGCCCGGCCGCCACCCACTCCGCGTCGGACGCTCCCACCGCGACCCGCGAGGGACCGCCGACGCTGCCCACTTGTGGGCCGGCCCATCCGGGCGTCCGCCCCTTCCTACCCTTCGCCGCCCCCCGCGCCTGTCTCGCTCAACGGCAAGGAGCCGCATCATGCGTATCACTACCCGTCACGCTGTCAGAACCGTCCAGACCCTGTGCGTCACCCTCACGGCAGTCCTCGTCGCCACCGGCTGCGGCCGGAGCGAGGATTCCGGCCCCGGCAACGATGCCCCCGCCGAGATCGGCGCGGGCAAGGCCAAGGGGACGGTGGTCATGTGGGCCCTGGGTGACCCCGACGAAGACCTGAAGGAGCTGGCCAAGAAGTTCGAGCAGGAAAACCCGGACGCGGACGTCAAGATCACCGCGGTCCCGTGGGACGGTGCCCACGACAAGCTGACCACCGCGATAGCCGGCGGTAACACACCGGACATGTCCATGGTGGGCAGCACCTGGATGGCCGAGATGGCCGCCTTGAACGGCTTCCAGGCCACCCCGACGTCGATCAAGTCCTCGGACTTCTACCCAGGCCAGTGGGACACCACCAAGTACAAGAACACCTCGTACGGCGTCCCGTTCATCGCCGACACCCAAGCCGTCTACTACCGGACCGATCTCACGGCGAAGGCCGGCATCAAGGGCGCCCTGGCCGGCGACTGGGACGGATACCTGAATGACCTCAAGGCCATCCAGGCCACCGCCGGCAAGGAGAACCCCAAGCTGCGCCACGCCAGCGGGCTGGTGATGGGCTTCAACTCCTGGATCTTCTGGCTGCCGATGGTCTGGCAGCAGGGCAGTGACATCTACGACGCCAAGACCGGAACGTTCACCTTCGACACGCCCGAGGTCGCCAAGGCGCTGGAGAACTACGCAAGCGTTCCGAAGCAGGGCCTCGCGCCGACCGACAGGGCGGACAACGTGCAGAGCTTCCAGGACGGGCTGACCGCCGTCTACCAGGAGGGCGCGTGGGCCGGCGGCACCTTCCACAAGGACTCCCCACAGCTGGACGGCAAGTGGAAGACCATGCCGATGCCGTACAGCAAGCAGCCCGTCGGGTTCGCCGGCGGCACCGACCTGGCGGTGTTCAAGGACGCCAAGAACCCCGACGCGGCATGGAAGTTCGCCCAGTTCCTGACCGAGCCCGCCAATCTGGCGACCTATTCCAAGGCCACCGGCAGCCTGCCTCCTTCGCCCCAGGCGTGGACCGAGGGGAAGCTGACCGAGGACGAGAACCTGAAGGCGTTCGCCAAGCAACTGGAGGTCAGCAAGGCGCCGCCCGCCATCACGACCTGGCAGCAGATCGCCGACACCATCGACTCCGAACTGGAGAAGCTGACCCTCGGCAGGTCCACCGTCGCCGAGGTGCAGAAGACGCTGCAGTCCAAGGCCACCAGCATCGGCACCGGCCGCTGAGCGCCGGCGCGTGAGTATCCCTCGTACGGACGGATGACATCCATGTCCACGAAAACGCTCCCCGAGCGGGGCGACACCCACGAGCAGGGCACCGCAGGGCCGCAACAGAACACCGGTCGCCGGCGCTTCGCGGTCCGGGGCACGGCGCGCGGCAGGCAGGCCCGGGCCGCCTGGCTCCTCGCCGCCCCGTTCCTCGCGCTGTTCGCGGCCTTCATGCTGCTGCCGGTCGTGTGGTCGCTGCTGATGGGCCTGACCGACACCAAGAGCGCGGACCTGCGTACGCCGCTGAACGTGTCGTTCGTCGGCTTCGACAACTACGTACGCCTCTTTGAGGACCCGCAGTTCTTCACGGCCCTGCGCAACACGGCCGTGTTCGTCCTGGTGGCCCTGCCCCTGACCCTGGCCGCCGGGCTCGCGGCGGCGGTTGCCCTCGACCGGGGCATCCGCCGCTTCCGGGCCGTCTTCCGGGTCGGCTTCTACCTGCCGGTGATCACCAGCATCGTGGCCGTCGCCGTGGTGTGGAAGACGGTCCTGGAACCTCGTGCGGGACTGGCGAACCTCGTCCTGGGCTGGTTCGGGATCGACGGTCCGGCCTGGCTGGCGGACACCCGCTTCGCTCTGCCTGTCATGATCGTGATGGCGGTGTGGCGCAACCTCGGCACGGTCATGATCATCATGCTGGCGGGTCTGCAGTCCGTGCCCCAGTCCCTGATGGAGGCGGCCGAACTCGACGGCGCCGGGCCCTGGCAGCGGTTCTGGCGGGTCACCTTCCCGCTCCTGCGGCCGGCCCTGCTGCTGACCGCCGTGACCACCGGCATCGGCTATCTGCAGTTCTTCGACGAGCCGTTCGTGATGACCGATGGCGGACCGCTGGACTCCACCCTGTCGGCGACGTTGTACGCGTACAAGCAGTTCGGCAACGGCAACTACGAGATGGCGTCGGCCGCCGGCTACGTCATCTTCGTCCTCATCGTCGCGCTGACCGTGCTGCAGTTCCGCGTCCTGCGAGACAAGGACTGATGCCTCATGAGCACCCTCTCCACTCTCCGAAGGCCACAACCGGGCACGGACCGCGCCCTGAGGCGCCGCCGCATCCGCCAGAACTGGGGCCGGCCCTGGCTGTACATACCGCTCGTCGGCGCCCTGCTGCTGATGATCGCGCCGTTCCTGTGGATGCTGTCCGGGTCGTTCAAGCCCGAGGCCGACATCCGCAGAGTCCCGCCCGTCCTGATACCCACGGCGCCGACGACCGCCAACTACGGTGAGCTGTTCAGCACGCTCGACTTCACGAGCATGTTCGCCAACTCCGTGATCGTGGCCGTCGCCGTCACCGCCGGGAACCTGATCTTCTGCTCGATGCTCGGATACGCCCTGGCCAAGCTGGAGTTCCGCGGACAGCGCGCCGTTTTCCTGCTGGTCATGGGGACGCTCATGATCCCCGGCCTGGTCACCTTCGTACCGCTGTACGTGCTGGTGGCCAACATGCAGCTGACCGGCTCACTGCTCGGGCTGATCCTGCCGTTCCTGGCCACGCCCTTCGGGGTGTTCCTGATGCGGCAGTTCATCTCCACCCTGCCCGACGAACTCATCGACGCCGCCCGCGTCGACGGCTGCCGCGAACTGGCCATCTTCGCGAAGATCATCCTTCCGCTGACCAAGCCCGCCCTCGCCACCCTCGGGATCATCACCTTCCTCGGCTCCTGGAACAACTTCCTGTGGCCCCTGGTCGTCGCCCAGAACGAGAGCCAGTACACCCTCCCCGTCGGCCTCGCCCTGGCCAGCAGCGGACAGTCCTTCACCCGCTTCGGCATCCTGCTCGCCGGCGCCATGGTCGTCCTGCTGCCGGTGATGATCGTCTTCCTGCTCTTCCAGCGCCAGTTCGTGGCGGGCATCGCCACTACCGGACTGAAGTGACACTCCGGCTCCCGCCCCGCCGCCCCATGCCGTACCGGTCCCGCCCGGAGCGGCGGACGGACGGCACGCGAGCCCCGCCGCGCCGGGCGGCAAGGTTCGCGCGACGAAGCACGCACCGTCGCCCATCAACTCACCTGTCTGTGACGACTCATCTCTTGGAGAACACCGTGGGACAGCCGGTCCACTCTGCCGCGTACCTGGATCCGGAAGCGTCCGTGGAAGCGAGAACCGACGACTTGCTGTCCCGGATGACCCTGCCGGAGAAGGTCGGGCAGCTGCTGATGCTCGACGCACAACACGGGGACCTGGCGGACATCGTGTCGGCCAAGCTGGCCGGGGCAGTCCTGCATGTGTCTCCCGACCTCATGCCGCAGGCCATGGATCTGGCCCGGCGGACACGGCTCGGCATACCGCTGCTGACAGCCGACGACGGCATCCACGGCCACTCGTTCTGGCCGGGGGCGACCATCTTCCCGACCCAGCTGGCCATGGCCTGCACCTGGGACCCCTCCCTGCTCCACCGAGTTGCCCGAGCGGCCGCGACCGAAATCGCGGCGACCGGAATCCACGGGACGTTCTCCCCGGTGCTGTGCATCACCCGGGACCTGCGCTGGGGCCGGATCAACGAGACGTTCGGCGAGGACCCGTTCCTGATCGGTGAACTCGGGGCGGCGATGGTGCGCGGCTACCAGGGCGACGGCCTCAGCGACCCGACCGCCGTGCTGGCGTACGCCAAGCACTTCGCGGGCTACTCCGAAACCCTGGGCGGGCGCGACGCGAGCGAAGCCGATCTCAGCCCGCGCAAGCTGCGCTCGTGGTTCCTGCCCCCCTTCGAGCAGGCGGTACGGGCCGGCTGCCGCGGCTTCATGCTCGGCTACCAGTCCATCGACGGGGTGCCCATCACCGCGCATCGGTGGCTGATCAACGACGTGCTCAAGGGCGAGTGGGGCTTCACCGGCACGCTGGTGACCGACTGGGACAACGTCGGCCGGATGGTCTACGACCAGCGGACCTGCGCCGACTACGCCGAGGCGGCGGCGGTCGCAGTCACCTCCGGGAACGACCTCATCATGGCCACACCGCAGTTCTTCGAGGGCGCCCAGGAGGCGGTCGCCCGCGGCCTGATGGAAGAGAAGCAGATCGATGACGCGGTACGGCGGGTCCTGCGGCTGAAGTTCGAGCTCGGGCTTTTCGAGAACCCCCGCGCCCCCGACCCCGAGCGGCAGGCGCAGGTGATCGGCTGCCGCGCACACGCCGACCTCAACCTCGAAACCGCCCGACGCTCCTTGGTGTTGCTGCGCAACGACGGTGTCCTGCCCCTCGAAGGCGGGCTGACCTCGGACGGAACCGGCCGCGCCGCGAGCCGGGACAGGCCGCGGACGATCGCGGTCATCGGCCCCAACGTCGACAGCACGCAAGCCATGCTCGGCGACTGGGCGGGCGCCACCGGCCAGGTCCCGTGGATGCCCGAAGGACATCCACGCGAGTCGGTGGAGACGGTGCTCGACGGCCTGCGCGCCGTCGCACCGGCCGACTGGACCATCACCTACGCCCGCGGAGCCGACATCGAAAGCCCCGCCTCCGACTCCGAGTGGTCCCTCGGTCCCGACGGCCAACCGCAGCCGGCTGTTTTCACCCCCGCTCCGGTCGACCGGGCACAACTTCGGGAGGCCACCGCCGCCGCGGAGGCCGCCGACTACGCCGTCGTGGTCGTGGGGGACACCATCGCCCTCACGGGCGAGGTGCGCTCCACGGCCACGCTCGACCTCCAGGGAGGTCAGATCGCACTGCTGGACGCGGTCGCCGCCACCGGCACACCGATGATCGTCGTACTGGCCCAGTCCAAGCCGAGCACCCTCCCGGAGTCGGCACTGAACGCGGCAGCCCTCATCGAGGCGTTCAACCCGGGCATGCGCGGCGGCCGCGCCGTCGCCGAACTGCTTCTCGGACTCGTCGATCCCAGTGGCCGGCTCCCGGTCTCCTTCGCACGTCACGTCGGACAGCAACCGGTCTTCTACAACCAGGTGCGAGGCCAGCACGGGAGCCGCTACGCGGATCTCACACAGGACCCCCTGTTCGCGTTCGGCGAGGGCCTCACCTACACCACGGTCACCTACTCCGACCTGGTCGTGCACGACCCGGAGGTCTCCGCCGACGGCACCGTCGACGCCACGGTGCGGCTCACCAACAGCGGCAGCCGCAGGGCCGTGGAAACGGTCCAGGCGTACGTCAGTGACCTGACCACCAGCGTCACCTGGGCCGAGCAGGAGCTGAAGGGTTTCACCCAGGTCGACATACCTCCCGGCGAAAGCCTGGACGTCCGCATCAGCATCCCCGCTGCCCAGTGCTCTCTCGTCACAGCCGACAACCGCCGAGTGGTCGAACCAGGCGAGTTCGCACTCCGCGTCGGCCCCAGCTCACGGCGGGAGCAGCAGCTGAGCGTGGAATTCCGCATCCGGACCTGAAGGCCGCACACAGGCTTGAAGACCACCGCCCCGTCGGCCCGCCGCCCCGCGAACCAGAGGGCCGGCGGGGCGGTCCCCTGTCATACCGAAAGGCACGCGTGTGTCCACCCCACCCCGCGATCCACACTTCCCCGTCGCGCACCTGCGCCCGCCCCGCAACTGGATCAACGACCCCAACGGGCTGGTCTTCCACGACGGCCACTACCACGTGTGCTACCAGTACAACCCGCACGGCGCGACTCACGCCACCATGCACTGGGGCCACTTCCGCAGCCCCGACCTGCTGACCTGGGAGCCGCTGCCGATCGCCCTGTCCCCGAACCCCGATGGCGTGGACGCCGACGGCTGCTTCTCCGGCAACGCCGTCTCCGACGGTGACCGGCTGGTCGCCTTCTACTCCGCGCACCGCGAGGACCGCTCGTTCCAGCACCAGCCGGTCACCTGCGCCGTCTCCCACGACGGCGGCAACAGCTTCCGCCCGCGCGGCGAACTGCTCATCCCCGAGCTGCCCGAGGGCTGCACCATGTACCGCGACCCGTACGTCTGGCAGAACGGCGACGACTGGCGGATGCTGGTCGGCGCCGCTCTCGCGGACGGCCGCGCCGCCGCCCTGCTGTACGACTCGTCCGACCTGGAGACCTGGACCTACCGAGGGCCTTTCGCGGCCCGCCATCCGGAGCCCATCGGTGGCACCGACCTGCTCACCGGGGAGGGCTGGGAATGCCCGCAATACCTCCCGGCAGCCGACGGACGCGGCGCCCTCCTGATCAGCACCTGGACCGAACCCACCGGTCCGCAGAGCGTCGCGGCCCTGATCGGCGAAGAGCATGACGGCCACTTCAAGGCGGGCTCAGCGGGACCCGTAGACCACGGCCCCGACTGCTACGCCCCCGCCCTGCTCTGCGCACCGGGCAACCGGTGGCTGCTGTGGGGCTGGTCATGGGAAGCCCGCGACGAAGCCTGGGCCGTCGCGGACGGATGGGCCGGCGTCTTCACAGTGCCCCGCGAGATCCATGTCCACGACGACGGCACGCTGCGCCAGCAGCCCGCCAACGAGCTGCTCGCGCTGCGCGGCGAGCACACCATCCACGCCGCAGGAGCGACGCACGGCACGCAGCCGGTGGACCTAAGCAGCGTGGGCCGAGCCTTCGACCTGACGGCCCGCCTGGAGCCGACGGGAAACGCTGCTCTGCGGCTGCTCACCACCCCGGACGGCTCCGAGTACCTCGACATCCGCCTCGATGCCGACGCAGGCGAACTGGTCGTCGACCGCGACCACGCCTCACTGGACACCCGGGCCCACGGCGGCTCCTACCGGATGCCCTGCCCAACCGACCGGCCCGTCGATCTGCGCGTGGTCGTCGACCACTCCATCGCCGAAGTCTTCCTGACCACCACCGGCCAGGTTCTCACCCTGCGCTTCTACCCCACAGGGCAGAGCTCCTGGCGACTGCAAGCCCGCACCGCACCGGGTACGCACCTCGGCTACGCGATCGACGCCTGGGAACTGCATCCGCTCGTGATCAAGGAGCCGAGCACCGGCACCGCAGAGCCGGCGCCGATGTCGCCGTAGAACCGACTCCAACCGGTCGATCCCCCACCTCGGCAATGCGTCCCGCCCCCTCTCCCAAGTACTGACCAAGCAGGTCCGAAGGAGGATCCTCCATGAGCTCATACGGTCTCGGACGACGGCGGTTTCTGGCCACCGCCGTCGGTGTCGCCGCCGCCTGGACCTCGGTTTCCGGGAACGCCATCGCCGTCCCGCAGCTGAGGCAGACCGCACGCAGCAATTCCGTCCGTGTGTGGCTGACGGACGTATCGGCCGACAAGTGGGTCGCCGGCCAGGACGATGTGCTGTTCAAGGCGAAGAGAACGGCCAACCCGCTCACGATCAAGATCGACGACAGCGTCAAGTACCAAAAGGTCCAAGGCTTCGGCGCGGCCATGACCGACTCCTCCGCCTGGCTCATCGACAAGTTGTCAACCGCCGAGCGGACCAAGCTGATGAATAAGCTGTTCGATTCCTCGGAGGGAATCGGTCTCAGCCTGCTCCGCTCCCCGATGGGCGCCACGGATTTCAACGCGTCCGGGAACTACTCCTACAACGACATGCCCCAGGGACAAACGGACCCGACGCTGTCCAACTTCTCCATCCAGCACGACGTGCCGTACATCATTCCGGCTTTGCAGCAGGCCCTCTCACTCAACCCGACCATCAAGATCATGGCCAATCCGTGGAGCCCGCCAGGCTGGATGAAGACCTCCGACTCCATGATCGGAGGCACCCTCAAGAGTGAGTACACTTCCGCGCTGGCCAGCTACTTCGTCAAGTTCATACAGGCCTATGGCGAAGTTGGCGTGCCCATCTCCTACATTTCCCCGCAGAACGAACCCATGGGTACTCCCACTTGGCCCGGGATGTTCCTGTCCGCGTACCAGGAAGCCGAGTTGATCCAGGAGATCGGCAAGGCATTCGAAGCCAACGGAATCTCCACGAAGATCCTGGCTTGGGACCACAACTGGGACGTGCCCTCGTATCCGGAGACGATCTTCAGCGACTCCGCAGCCTCCAAGTACACCGCGGGAACCGGATGGCACATCTACAGCGGTAACCCGACCTGCCAGACGGTGGTCCACAACGACTACCCGAGCAAGGAAACCTTCATCACAGAAGCCACAGGAGGCGTTTGGCAGGACAGCGACCAGACGGCGTTCAGCGAAGCACTGGGAACGTGGATCATCAACGGCACGCGCAACTGGGCAAACGGGGTGATGCTGTGGAACATCGCACTCGACCCCGATAGGGGCCCGCTCAACAGCGACACCGCCGGCATACCCATGCTGCGGGGCTTGCTCACGATCGACCCGGCCGACGGTCGGGTGACCTACAACGTGGACTACCACGCCCTCGCTCACGCCAGCAGGTTCGTCAAGCCCGGAGCGCGCCGGATCTACTCGAACACCTTCGGGGAAGGCAGCATAGAGAACGTCGCGTTCCAGAATCCGGACGGATCGAAGGTCCTGATCGCCCACAACACGGGAAGCGCCGCGAAAACCTTCAGCGTCGCGGACGGGACACACTCGTTCGACTACACCCTGAACGCCGGCGACGCCGTCACCTTCACGTACTCCGGGCCTGCGCAGAGCGGGCGTACCCCCGCAGCGGCCAAGGTCTCGGACCCGACACACGACTTCACGTTCAAGTCGGCATCCGGCCCGGTCACCGTCACGTACGACCCGGCACTGCTGCCTTACCAGAACTCCATCCGCACCGGAAACAAGCTGGTCACGTACTCCCTGCCGATCGGAGCTTCCGTCCGGACGACAGGAAGGGCACTGAGCCGTAGCAAATGGACCGCCACGGCTTCCGCGCAGCCGGATTGGGGTGTGGCCGGGAACGCGATCGACGGCGACATCAACACAAAGTGGAGTCTCGGGCACGGGACGACGAGCGGCGACTGGTTCCAGATCGATCTGGGGAGCCCCACGAGCTTCAATAAGATCGTCATTGACACCGGCGTGAACAACTCGTTCGACTACGTCACCAAGTATCAGATCTACGTTTCGAACGACGGTGCCGATTGGGGCAGCGCGATTGCGAGCGGCAGCGGAGGAATCGGCAAGATAGCCGTCACGTTGCCGACTCGAACGGCACAGTACATTCGCATCGTCAGTACTGCGGCATCCGGTTTCTGGTGGGCCATCGGCGACATCGAGGTGTACGGGTCTGCGCGTGGAACGGGCTCGATCACAGCTCCGGCAGCGGTATCGGACAGCCTGCAGCTGAAGAACTGGACCAGCAGGGAAGGGGAGCAGGTCACCGTAGTATTCAACGGGACCACCGACAGTAAGAGTTTCAAGATGTCCACCGACGGCTCGTACACGTATACGCTGCCGAGCGGAACCTCGGCGATGTTCACCACCAAGAAGCTGTCGAGCTTCCCATCACCGACCTTCAGCGATCTGAAGCCGGGCCAAGGCATGCCGCGCTCCAAATTCACGATTCGCGGCTCTGGTTTCGGCGCTGCACAGGGGCTGGGTACGGTGTACTTCGGATCGAGCTATGCCGAAATAGACAGCTGGTCGGACACGAGTATCAGCGCCTACGTTCCGAAGGGACTTCCCGCGGGGAAGGTCAGGGTTTCAGTGAAGGGAACCAGCGGAGCAGACGCAGGCGGATCGTCGTTCGACGTGGTGGATCCAGGTCCTGCACTACCCCGGACGGGCTGGACCGCAAAGGCTTCAGACGCAAGTCGGTCGGATGCGCCCGGAAACATGCTCGACGGTAGTTCCGACACTCGGTACAGCTCCGGAACAGGGCAGTACAACGGCCTCTGGATCCAAGTGGACATGGGGCAGACGCAGACCTTCGACAAGATCGTGCTGGATGTCGGCGGCAGTGTCAGCGACTATGCGCGAAGCGCAGACGTATACGTATCCACGGAGGGAACCGACTGGACCAAGGTCACGTCCGTAGCGGACGGCCAACGGGTCCACCTGATTTCCTTCCCGACGCAGACAGCTCGCTACATCAAGGTCGTCAATACCGGCAATGTTGCCCGTAGTTGGTGGTCAGTCGCAGAGTTCAACGTCTACAACTGACCGCGGGCTTTCAGGGCCGGAGCGGCACGCCTCGCCGTGGGCGCCGCTCCGGCCCACGGCCCCGCGCGCTGCGAAGCCGACCGCTCTCACCTGACCGGAACGCCGTCTCTCGATCGTCATGCGACGCATTGACCCCACAGCGCCATCGCGGTTGCATGCTTGTGGCCCTCCGGTGGGGAACCGGGGAGAAGGGCCAATGGCCTGTCTTGGGGGGAAAATGAGGGGAAACGCAAAGCGGAGCGCCACCAGACGTGTGCGGGCTGTCTTAAGTGCCACGGTCGTGGCCTGCGCGGTTACGGCGGTATTGCCCGGAGCCGCTTCGGCTGAGCCCATGACCGTGCCGGGCCTCGCGAGCGACAGCGGAGCCGGGGTAGAGCGGATCAGTGTCGCGCCCGACGGCACTCAGGGCGACGGCGACTCCGCCGGCGCCACGATCACGACCGACGGCCGGCGTATCGCCTTCTCGTCGTCGGCGAAGAACCTCACACCCTCCAACCCGGGCACGTCGGCCACGGTGTTCGTCCGCGACCAGAGGACGAGCCAGACCAGGCTGATGAGCACCAACGCCGCCCAGATCCAGCCCCCGGTGATCAGCGGTGACGGGCAATACGTTGCCCTGTGGGGGCTTAGGTTCAGAGACACGAAGGTCTTCCTGTCCCAGGTGAGCTCGGGAAGCACGATCAGCATCAACTGCTCGGGCCTCAGCTGTAGCCAGCCGTCGCTGAGCGCGGACGGCCGCTACATCACCCACGTCGCCACCTTCACTCGACCGCCGTCCCGGCAACGCATCGAGGTACGGGACTGGAACGCCGACACCACGCAGATCGTCGCCGAGTTCGGCCACCCCGTCTCGGCCCGGCCGTCCATCAGCGGCGACGGCCGCTTTGTCGCCTACCAGGACGGCCTGGCGGAGGACGTCTTCGTGTGGGACCGGACCGACGACACCTCCTCCGGCCCGATCGAGGGCCCGTCCAAGGCGGCGACACTCGTCCAGATCAGCAAGGACGGCAGCAAGGTCGTCTACCTCTCGGGATCCGACACCTACGTCCACGACGAGAGCTCGGGCACCGACCAACTGGTGCCGAACGTGCGGGGCGTGGCCATCGATCCCACCGGCCGCTATCTGCTGTACGCCCCACACGACACGAACGGACCGTCGCTCATGCTGCGCGACCTGGAGACGGGCACCGACGAGATCGTCTCGAACCAGCTCGCCACGGCCGGGACCGACTCGGTCAGCGCCGCTGGCCGCGACGTGGTCTTCCATTCCACGGCCGACGACATCGTGCCAGGCGACACCAACGGCAAGTCGGACGTCTTCATCCGCCGCTTCTACTGATCGCCCCGGCTTCCACCTGTCTTCCGGTTCCGACGGGCTGCCGCGGTGAAGCGCGTCAGTCCTCGGCCGGGGTGGCGGCTCGGGGAAGGCGTAGCTCGAAGCATGCTCCGAGGGTCCGGGGGGTGAGGATGAGGGTGCCTCGGTGGCGGTGCGCCAGGTCGCGGGCGATGGCGAGGCCCAGGCCGGTGCCGCCGTGGTCGCGGGAGCGGGCGTCGTCGAGCCGGACGAAGCGTTCGAAGATGCGCTCGGCGTCCTCGGTGGGCACGCCCGGTCCGTCGTCGTGCACCGTGAGGACGACCCAGTCGTCCTGGTTCCGGATGGTGATCTGGATGCGGTGTGCGGCGTGGCGGGCGGCGTTGTCGATGAGGTTGCGCAGCAGACGTTCGTATTCGTCGGGGTTTCCGTGTGCGTGTGCGGGGGCGGTGCTGTCGCAGGTGAGGGTCAACGGCCGTTCGGTGAGGGGGTATTGCTCGGTCAGCCCGGAGGCGAGGGCCGTCAGGTCGACGGTGTCGGGACCGGTCGTGGGGGTGCGGGTGTCGAGGCGGGCGAGGAGCAGCAGGTCTTCGGCGAGGGCCTGGAGGCGGCGGGTCTGGCGTGCGGCGGTGGTGGCCGCGGCGGGCCAGTCGGTGCGTTCCGGGTAGGCGAGCGCGACCTCCAGGCTGGCCAGCAGTGTGGTGAGGGGACTACGCAGTTCATGGGCGGCGTCCGCGACGAAGCGGCGCTGCTGGGCGGCGGCGTCGTCGAGGCGCTGGAGGGTGGTGTTGATGGTGGTGGCCAGGGCGGTGATCTCGTGTCCCGTTGCGGGGACGGTGACACGTTCGCGGGGGTCGCTCGCGGTGACCGAGGCGGTGAGGACGCGGATGGCTTCGACCGGCCGCAACGCGATGCGGACGGCGAAGTAGGCGGCGGCGGCGATCAGTACGAGGCCGACGAGGCCGGCCCGCAGCAGCAGGAGGTCGGTGGTCTCGGTGATTGCCTCGGCTGTGCGCGGGAGCACCACCACATAGACCCGCAGCGTGGCGTCGGCGGCGACGCCCAGAGCGGCGACTTCGTCACTGCTGAGTTCATCGGCGCTGATATCGGCGAACATGACCGTGTAGGTCCTGCCGGCCATGTCGAATCTGTCCCTTGAGCTGGAGTCGCGCACCGGCATGCGGAGGGGAAGGATCGTCAGGCTTCCGGGCTGTCTGGCCTCCGATGGGGCGGGCAGCACATGGCGGGTGCCGGGATCGAAGTCGTTCATGCCTCCGCCGTAGGCGACAGCGGTGCGTCGGCCGGTCGCGACGACCTCGTACGGCAGCATGGCACCTCTGCGAGCGGGAACCACACCCTCGTTCAGCTGATCGACGAGAGCCCAGAGCTGTTGCTCGGCTTGTCCTTCGGCGATCTGCGTGCCCTGGCGGTAGACGTCGTGGTGCAGCCACCAGCCGATGCCGACCAGGATGACGGCGGCGGCCGAGGCGGCGGCCAGGGCCGTGCGGGCTCGTACCGAACGCGGCCACCACCAGCGGCGTCGCGGCTCAGTCGCGTTCACGGTCGTCCACCAGCCGGTAGCCGGTCCCTCGTACGGTCTGCAGGGACCGTCGGCCGAACGCGGTGTCCACTTTCTTGCGCAGTGCGCTGACGCGCGCCTCCACCAGGTTGGGATCGTGGGCTTCGTCGGGCCACGCGTGATAGAGCAGATCCGTCTTGGAGACCGCCTGGCCGGCCCGGCGGGCCAGCAGCTCCAGCACGGCGAACTCCCGGGGGGTGAGTTCCACCCGGGCCCCGGCTCGGCGGCAGACCCGGCCGGCGACATCCAGCGAGAGGTCGCCCACGGCAAGGACGGGTGGGGCGACCGCGGCGGCTCGTCTGACCAGGGCCCGCAGCCGAGCGACGAGCACCATGTAGGAGAAGGGTTTGGCCAGGTAGTCGTCGGCCCCCGTGTCCAGGGCCTCTGCCTGATCCCAGTCCCCGTCCTTGGCGGTGAGGACCAGGATGGGCGTCGCGTTGCCCTCCCTGCGCAACTGGGCGCACACCTTGTAGCCGTTGAGTCCGGGCAGCATCAAGTCCAGGACGACCAGGGCGTATTCGCCGGTCCGGGCCATCCACAGTCCCTGCCGGCCGTCATGGGCTAGGTCGACGCTGTATCCCTCGGCGGTCAGGCCGGTGTGCAGGGTGTGGGCAAGGTCCACCTCGTCTTCGACCACCAGGATGCGCATGGGGTGCAGCCTCGCACAGCGCCGGCCCGCCTTCCTGATCGTCCGGTCAGGTTGGGTCAGCATCCGGTCAACGAGGTCCGGGCACGCTGGCGGAGTTTTTCCGCCGCTGCTGAAAGGCCCTGCCGTCGATGTCCGTTGCTGAACGTAGCCCAGCCCTCGCCAGGACGGTTTCCCCTCCCGTACCCGCCCGTCGACCATCACCGAGCCGGCGCCGCGCCAAAGCCGTAGTCGTCCTCGCGCCCTTGTCGCTGACCATCGCTCTGGGGCTCTGGGGGATCCGCAGGCAGAACACCATGTGGGGGGACGAGGCCGTCACCTATCAGCTCGCGCACCGCGATCTTTCGCAGATATGGCTCACCGCCCAGCATGTCGATCTGGTCCATGCCCTGCACTACGCCGTGATGCACGCGATCTTCGGTCTCTTCGGCGGAGGGCTGCTGACGTTGCGGCTGCCGTCCGTGCTGGCGATGTCCGCGGCGGCGAGCGGAGTCGGGCTTCTGGCACTACGCCTGGCGGGACCCCGGGCCGGGCTGCTGGCCGGGCTGGTGTTTCCGCTCCTTCCCCAGGTACAGAAGTTCGCGCAGGAAGGCCGCTCGTATGCCATGGTCTGTGCCCTGGTCACCTGGGCCACCTACGCACTCGTGGTCAGCGTCCCGCATCGCACCCGGTGGCGGTGGGCGGTCTATGGCTTCACCATGCTGCTGGCCTGTCTGCTCCATGAGTTCGCGGTCCTCGCCCTGGTCGCACACGGCGTCACCCTGCTCGTCTCCCGTGTTCCACGACCGGTGCTGAGAGCGTGGAGTGTGGCTGCCGCGGGCGTCGTGGCCGCGCTGTTGCCGCTGGCGATCTGTAGTGCGGGGCAGTCGGAGCAGGTGTCCTGGATCGGCGGACCGGTGCGGCCTGGTTATTTCCTGGTGGTGGCGGTCGTGGGCGTGGTGTGTGCCCTGGCGCCCCTGGGGGGGAGGGGGCCCGTGCGGCTCTCCGTGCTGGCTGTGCCGATTCTTGTGCTTCCGGGCCTTCTGCTGCTGGTCGCCTCGCTGGTCAAGCCCCTTTTCGTCGACCGGTATGTGCTCTTCAGCAATATCGGAATCGCCTTGCTGCTGGGCGCCTGGATGGACTACTTCCTCCGGGGGCAGCGGTCTTCCCGCTACGCGTGGATCGCGGCGGTTGCCGTACTGGCCGCGCTCGTCCCGTCGAGCCTTTCGCTGAGGACGCCCCAGAGCCGGAGCAATGACGTCACCGCCATCGGCGCAGCCGTACGCAAGGAAGGCCGTCCCGGCGACGGGCTGCTCTATCTCTCCGGCCAGCACCGGATCTTGACTGCGGCCAACCCCGAGGACACCCGCTTCCTGACGGATCTCGCCCTGGCACAGGACCCCGTTTCGTCGAACACGCTTGCAGGTGTCGAGCTTCCCGCCCAGGAAATAGCGGCACGCATGCTTGAGTTCGACCGGATCGTCGCGGTCCGCGTGGCGGGTGCGCCCCCGCCGGCCAATCCGCGGGAGGAAGCGAAGACAAGCACCCTGCGACGCCACTTCCGCGAGTACGGAACAACCCATGCCAACGGGGCGCGAGTCACCGTCTATGTCCGAGACCGCGCGGACATCGGGGCACACCGAACGGCGTCCCTCCGCTCGGATTCGCGCGCGGAAACCGATCGGTTTACGATGAGGAAACCGAGCGGTTTCCAGTCGCGGAGACTTGCCCGCCTGGAGCGGCGAACACCACTTTCCTGATGTCGGAGAGGTATTGGCAATGAGTGCGAATTCAGAGAAGAAGAAGTTTTACGCCCTGAACATGTTTGACGTGGTCGACCTGGAGAAGTACCTCACGTATTTTTGGCCGCTTCCGGAACAATGTGGCCGGTGACCTCGCATCACGCCAGGTTCTGTTTGTCGTTGAATGGGAATCCGAAGAGGCGTTCAACAGCTTCCGGGACGATCCTGACCTGGCCGACCTGCATCCGCTGCGGGAGAGCGGGACGGCGTCCTATGTCTGGCAGACCTTCGATGGTCTCGACATGAGTGATCCGGCCGACGTTTCGCTCGACGATGTACTGGCGGTGCTCAAGCCTTACAACGGCTAACACAATGAGGTGGATCGGCACTGATGGCCGTGTCCGGGGCTGAAGTTGAGAGTTCGGCTCGGCGTGGGGACATCGCCGTGGATCGTGTCGGATGAGCTGTGGGGCCGCCTGGAGCCGCTGCTGCCGCAGCGCGAACGGCGCTTCCGATACCCGGGCCGCAAGGCATTGCCGGACCGGGAGGTGCTGTGCGGGATCCTGTACGTGCTGCACACCGGCATCCAGTGGGAGTACCTGCCCCAGGAGCTGGGCTTCGGCTCGGGCATGACCTGCTGGCGACGCCTGCGGGACTGGAACGAGGCCGGCGTCTGGCAGCGGCTCCACGAGGTCCTGCTCGCCGAACTGAACGCAGCTTCACGCCTGGACTGGTCCCGCTGCGTGGTCGACTCCTCCCACGTCAGAGCGCTAAAAGGGGGCAGCACACGGGCCCCTCGCCGGTCGACCGGAGCAGGGCAGGCTCGAAACACCACCTCATCACCGACGGACACGGCACCCCGCTCGCCGTCCTGCTGACCGGAGGTAACCGCAACGACGTCACCCAACTTCTGCCCCTGCTCGACGCGATCCCGCCCATCCGAGGCCGGGTCGGACGACCACGCCGCAAGCCCGACTCGCTCTTCGCCGACCGCGGCTACGACCACGACATCTACCGCGACCAAGTCCGAGCCCGAGGCATCGTGCCGGCTATCGCCCGCCGCGGGAGGCGACACGGCACCGGGCTGGGCACCTACCGCTGGGTGATCGAAAGAAGCTTCGCGTGGCTCCACGGCTTCCGACGCCTGCGGATCCGCTGGGAACGCCGAGCCGACATCCACGAAGCGTTCCTCAAACTCGCCTGCTGCCTGATCACCCACCGACAACTCAGCTCATTGTGTTAGCCGTTGTTAGACCCGCGTCGATACGGAGCCGGATGAGCCGGCTGACGGGGTGGTCTCGGCGCCCAGTTGAGGCTCAAGGGCGCGGACGGCATGCGGATCACGTGCTTGCCCGACGCTGGGAACCTCGCCGCCTGCGATTCCGCGTGTCCTCCGCGGCTGCTCGGCTCGTCACCACGGTCGGCGCAGGATTCTCTCCCTCACCCATCACTGGTCCTGAGCCGGCGAAATCCCTGCATCGACGTCGGCAAGAAGATCAAGGACGCAGGCGTCACGTGGCCACCGACACGCTCGGCCTGGTCCTGGCTGTCATCGTCACGGCCGCCTCGGTGCACGACTCCACCGGCGGAAAACGCCTGCTCGACGAACTCGCCGCCTCACACCCCAGCGTGACCAAGGTCTGGCCCGTTCGACGGAGTTCCGTTTCTTGTACGGCTCTTCGTCGCATCCGTGCGGCCGCCTGCCGGCGTGAGCCTTCGCGCCGGCAGGCGGCCTGGCTGTCGGTCTTCGCCGGGATCATGCACCGGATGCTCGGCATCGCAGGTACGCCGCACAGAGTCGCTGTTCTATCAGTCGTGCCCTATCCCCTGGGGGCGAGCCGTCGACGCGTGGAGAAGGCGTGGGAGGAGCATCCGATGACGGGGAGCCCCCTGTTGCCGCCGGCCCAGTCGTCTCTCAGCAGGGCTTCACCCACCAAACCCATGTCCAGTCGGCGGAGGCGTCCGAGTCGTAGGCACCCCTGTCCATCCAGCGCGTCACGTGGTCGGAACTCCTGAATTGCGCGCGGGTTCCAGGGGTCTGGTTGTTGATCCACGAACCCAGACCCGACCACGTAATTTCGTGTTCGACGCAGTTGTACATGAGTATGGGTTGACCGGTGAAATTCGCTCCCGGGTAGGCGCAGAAGTACTTGTACGGACAGCTGGCCGCCGCTGTTGTGGCGGACCCGGCACCGTGTGTCGCCGCGCCGGCGGTCGAGGCCATGATGAGGACGGCCGAAAAGCCGGTGGCGACTGCCACCATGCTACGCACCCACGTCCGACGGCTCCCGCCGCGGTTTTCGGTCATAGTCAAACTCTCCTCGAAGAGACCCTGTCGGTTGACTTCACCGAATCTAGGGCTGGCCGAAGGAGCGACGCCAACCTTTCGACCTCACCCGAATTGAGCGGCTGCCCGCTCCCGCCGTGTGTGTTCATCGGTAAGGTCTGAACTTTGACTCGGCCTTGAAACCGCTCATGGATTACCTGCTGGGCCAGGCTCGGCCCTGTGGGTTACGTCGCTGGTCACGTTGGGTGATCAGGCAGGTCAACCATTGCGCAAGGCACGCAGGTGCGGCGCACCTCTTGGCCGTCGACGCAAGGCGATGGGGGCTGAGCGGCCGCGAGTCATGACGGGCCCGTTGTTGCGTCGTGGGAGCTTCAACGAGGGGGGATCACCCACCGCCTGCCCCCTTGGCAGCTGCCCGACCTGGTCGAAGGCGGCCTGCAAGGAACAGTAGTTGAGGTGCGGCGTTGCCGGATGCCGGTTGGAGTGGGGCCGCCTCGCCCGACAGCGGAATCAACCGGCTGTTCGTGAAGCTTGGCGACGGCACCTTCTACCAGCCACCAACCCCGATCACTCCTTGATCGAAGTCGTAGGGGCACGCCCTACGCCGGCGGCTGGTCGAAGATGCCGCGGACAGGTGAGACATGCGCGGCGGTCAGCCTGGGCGCATCATTCCAACTGCCTTACAGGCAGACCACTACCGTCACAGAGCGCCGGAGTCGGCGATGGTGATGGTGGCCGAGGTGCGGCCGGACCGCGAGCCGTAGCCCTCGATCTTGCGTACCAGCTCCATGCTGGTCTCGTCGGCGACCTCACCGAAGACGACGTGCTTGCCGTCGAGCCACGACGTCACGATCGTGGTGATGAAGAACTGCGAGCCATTGGTGTGCGGGCCGGCATTGGCCATGGAGAGCTGGCCCGGCTTGGTGTGCTTGAGCGTGAAGTTCTCGTCGGGGAACGTCTCGCCGTAGATGCTCTTGCCGCCCGTGCCGTCGCCGCGGGTGAAGTCACCGCCCTGGAGCATGAAATCCGGGATGACGCGGTGGAAGGACGAGCCCTTGTAGCCGAAGCCCTTCTCGCCGGTCGCCAGCGCGCGGAAGTTCTCCACGGTCTTGGGGGCGACGTCGTCGAACAGGTTCATGTTGATCCGGCCGGAGGGAACGCCGTCGATGGTGATGTCGAAGAATACCTTGGTAGTCATGCCCCCATCTTGACATTTGTCACCGCCCGGGAGCGGCACCCGGGCCCCCTGGAGCCCCTCCGCACTCTCACGGACCGCGGCGCCGAGACAGGGACGCCGCGGGGAGTCAGGCCAGGGGACAACGGTCTTCCGGCCGGTGTTGGCTCGGTCTGGGTGTTCAACGCAAGCATCCGCAACGTTCGGCGGGAGAACGTCGACCGTGCGCTCGCCGCGGCCGAGGAATGGGATGACGCACCGCGCCTGCCCGCCCAGGCGATCGCGCGGGGTTCGACGAACATCGCCACGCTGGTCGTCAGGGGTGTCGACATACCCTGCTTCGCCTCCGTCGAGGCTGGCTCCGGGGGAGTACCGCACTTTCGGCAGTCTGCAGACGCTCCTGCTCGGGGATGCCGCCGTGCCCGTCAGCGTCCGGGGGCAGGCCGAGCCACCCCGGGGAGGGCGCCCCCGTCACCTCGCCGACGTAGAGGGTGAGAGTCGCTGTCGGCCAACGCCATCGAACCTCCGCATCGCAGCCCCGTCGCCACGGCCCCGCCCGGCAGCACTGCCACCGGTGTGAGCGTCTCCCGGTCTGCGCGCTGCTGTCTCGGCCGGACGGCCGGTAGCGATGGCCGGACATCGGCCATTCGGCCGAGTCCGCCAGGAATCGCCGCTTCCGTATCCTGCCGAGCGTGTACTCCGAGACTCGGCTGCTCCGCCGGGCGCTGATCGCCGCCGGCTGGATCCTTCTCCTCACGGTGTGGCTGTTGGATGTGTTCGCCGGCCGGGCGCCCCATTACTGGTGGACGAGCTGGCTGCCGATCGTGTCCGGCCCGCTTGCCTGCGCGGTGCTGCTGTGGCCCGGCCGTCGGCCGAGCATGCAGGTACGCGCAGCGCTCGTTGCCGGCGGCTCGCTGGCCCTCACGGTCGCGATCGGCGTGTTCGCGGCCCCGGACGGCGCCGGCACCTGGGGACTGCTGGAGAGCGTCGTCCTGCTGGTGCTGCTGTCCCGCGCGGTGCGGGCGGTACCCCGCCCGGGAATCGCGGCGGTCGTCTCGGTCGCGCTGGCCGTCGCGGTCATCGCGATCCCGCTGCGCTGGGCGCCGACGAACAGCCAGGCCGCCATCGGCTGGTCCCTGCTGATGACGCTCGCCGTCAGCGCGGCTTTCGCCTGGGGCCTGCGTGCGCGGCTGCTGGAGGAGCAGCGGGCCCGCGACATCGCCGCCGTGCGTCAGCGGGAACGCCTGGAACTCGCTCACGACCTGCACGACTTCGTCACCCACCACGTCACCGGCATCATCGTCCAGGCCAACGCTGCACCGACCCTCCGGCACATCGCACCGGAACAGGTCGGACCGCTGCTGGAGAACATCGCCCGGTCCGGATCGGAGTCGCTGGACTCGATGCGCCGCCTGGTGCGGGTCCTGCGCGAGGACGACCACGGCAGCATCCGGCCGGGGCAGGTGTGGAGCGAACTCGCCCGCCTGGTCTCCGAGTTCTCCGCGAACGAAGCGGACGTCCAACTGCGCATGGCCGTGGCGGCCCGCGAGGCGCGGCTCGCCCCCGAGGTGGAGACCTCCGTGCATCGCGTGGTGCAGGAGGCGTTGACCAATGTGCGCCGTCACGCGTCCGGTGCCGCGGTGGCCGTACGGGTCGACGTGGACGGTCACCGGCTGAGGGTGGAGGTGCACAACACGGCACCGGCCGGTTCCAGGTCGGTCCTTGGTCCGGGCGTAGGCACGCGCGCCTAGGGCCGGCGTGTCGAACGAGTTGATGAGTCCGGTCATGACGTCGACGTTCCCGGCTCGTCGGACCGCACGCTGTCGCCGTTCTGCCGCCGGCGTTCCGCACGCTGCTGGACGAGTTCCTCGACGGCGCTGGGCAGAGTCGTCTCGAAGTCGATCAGTTTCGCCCACGTCGGCGTCATCACGATGCGGACCATGCCGTCGTAGAGCGAGCGGATCTCGGCCTCCCACTCGACGCGTTGCTCCGCCGTCATCTCGTAGGAGCCGTTCATCTCGAGGTACTCCTCGGGAATGCCCTCGACCTCGTCGAGTTCGACAGTGCCGCGGACGAGCAGGATCTTGGGCGGGTGCACCTCGGTGTCGATCGTGATGGCGACAGCCGGGTTCTGACGGAGCGAAGCCAGCTTCGGGGCGTTCTTCGACGTGCACATCACGGCCTCCTTGCCGTTCCAGGCGAAGGCGATCGGGATGTTCCGCGGTGTCCCGTCCTTGGCCACGTAGGCCAGTCGGCAGAGGTCACGGGCCAGCATCTCCTGGCTCAGCGGGCGGTCGAGAATCTCGGTGATCTGGTCGATCCTCATGGTGGGCCTCCTGCGGGCTGTGCGTGCGACCACGGTGGTCGCCTCTGCCTCTGGGACGGAGCCGTCACACGGTTCTCGACATCCTTCGACGCGATGCGGCCGTTCTCACGAACAGAGCCACTCGTCCCCATCAGTGGTGGCCTTTGTCAAGAGCGGAAAGGTACTGGTCGGCGAGGTGGCCAAACGGTAGGCCGTCATGAACGTCGAGTGCACAGCGCGCTCGGTGAAGCGGCACCTGGACGACCACGGCCGGCAGTTCCCGGACAGCGGCAGCGTTTAGGGTCTGTTGCTGTAGGGCGCGCTGCTGGAGGAGGCCGATCGTGGCGATGTCGGCCAGGGCCCGGGCGAGCCTGACCTGTCCGGGAGGCGGTGCGTCGGTCTTGCCGCCCAAGAGGCCGAGAGCACCGATGGTCTGCTCTCTGATCTCTGAGCCTCAGCGGTACGGCAGCCACTGAGCGGAAGCCGAGCGCGTGTGCCCGCGGGGGCGAAGCGCGGCCAGGCCGCTCCCGCCTGCGGATGGTCCAGCGGGACGCCCGCCACCGGCTGCCCCGAGCGGAAGCAGTCGCGGCACGGTCCCTCGTCCCAGTCGACACTGTTGTGTTCAAGAGTGGATGACGTCGAAGCCACTGGCCAAGGTGTCCCCTTTCGTGCGCCGGACAGCGTGAAGGGCCGCTTTTCCCCACAGTGCGACGGTCATGCCACGGCCTGCACGACTCAACACCGCTGCTGTGAACCGTTGTTCGACGCCTGGCCGGAACGAGAACGAGCCGGCGCGACCGGTGGTCCGGGGCAGTCTGGCATCCGTGAATCCGACGACTGCATCTCATCTCACCAACGTGATCGATACCGTTCTGCCGTGGCAGTTGGCCGTTCGATGCCGGTCACATGTGATCTCTGATTTCTCGGCTCCGGGGCGCACGGGCATGATGGCGGTGTCCGGAGGAACGACACCGCCCCGGCCCCCGGCGGCGCGTCCGGACACGACCGGTGGCCGAGGGCCAGTCCGGTCCCGCCGACAAGAATTGCCAACCATGGTGGGGGTACACCATGCGTGCCGACGAACCTGCCTTCGGGATGTGCCACCGAACCGTGGGCACAGCCCTGGTCATCGAACTGCGCGGGGAGATCGACATCTGTGCGACGTACGCCCTCGGCCCGACGACTGACGCCCTGCTCTCCCCGGACATCCGGCAGACCGTGGTCGACCTGACCGCGGTGACCTTCCTCGACCCCGGTGGCCTGCGGCTACTGACCCGGATCCGCAGCCGCGCCGCCCGCCGTGGCGGGTTGTGGCTCGTTCCGGGTCACCCCAGGATCATGCGAGTGCTCCGTCTGCCGAGCCTTCAGTCCGCCTTCGATCTCCTCGACGCGCTTTCACCCGCTCTCGCCGAGGGCTCCGACCACACCGGCAGTTCGACGGACTCAGACACCCACGTCTCCACAGCGCGTAGCCGAAGCCTGCGTGGAACGACTCGCATGGGTTCGGAGTCACGGAGCACGGTGTGCCTGCGGCGGCACGCACGGCGCGGGAGGGCGATGTCGTCGTCGCGTGCCGCGGACTTCATGGCTTGGTCGAGCAGGGAGCAGGGAGCAGGGAGCAGGGAGCAGGGGCAGCTCGCAGGTCGGACAGAGGGGTGGTGGGATCGAGGCCGAGGAGGAGTCCGGGGGGACTTGGAGGACGTCGGGGTGGCGCAGGGTGGGAAGTGTGGCGCCTGCTGCGTGTTCTGTGGCAGGCGGTGAGGTGGTGAACGGTGCTCAGCGTCACTGCCTCGTCGCTGTCGTCGACCGAATTCCTGTCCGCGTGGCTGCGCGCGGGCGCCGACCCGGTCGGGGCCGCCCAGTGGACAGGAGTGGTCGGGACTCCAGTTTCAGACCGGGGGACGCACTCAGTTCACCGAAGTACTGCTCGAAGAGCGGCTCCAGGTCTGGTCAGGACGAAGTCCATCTGGCGGAGGGCTGCCGAGCACAGCAGTCCGTAGAGCCTGCTTGCTCCAGCAGGTCACGTACAGGTGCAGTGCTTCCAGGGGTAGGCGTTCGTCGATCGGACGATGGTGCGCGCGCAGTTGCTCGCAGGGACTCGGGCTGGTCGTCCCGGTCCGGTGCTGGGAACAGCCGACCGGGGCTATCCAGGACGGCTCCAACGCCGTGATCGCCCCAGTCACGTCAAGATCATTTCACCGTGCCCAGGAGCTACGGGACGGCTGAGAGTGGTGCCTCACGACCCTGGTTCCACGGAAGTCGTCGGGGGCGAGCTGAGCCGTGCGGTCACTCATGGCTCGGTCCGTCCGCGGCATCGCGCAGTAGTTGCCGGACTCCGCGAACAGGTCGGTAACCGAACGCGCTTCTGGCGGCAGTCGAGTCGTACACCCGGTCCAGGCGATCGGGCACTGACCACCCCTGGTCTCGGAACGCCTGGAAGACGTCCGGAACCCGTTTGGCGAGCACCGCGCCCGCATCGTGGGAAAGGGCAAGGCAGTCCTCTCGGCGAAACGGGTGCGGCCCGGAGATGTTGAACCTGCCGGTGACGTTGGAGTGCGCCATGGCCAGGACCCCCGCCGCCGCTACGTCGGCAACGTCGACTGCCCGGTGTAGCAGGTGGCGGGCCCGCACAGGCAGTGGCTCGGGAAAGCACCGCGCTATGCGCAGCGTGACCGAAGAAAGGGTGCAGGCGGCGACCAGTTCCTCTGCAGCCAGTTTGGTCTCGTCGTAGATGTCCCTGGGAAGCGGCGTGAGCTGCTCGTCCACCCAGACGGCACGGTCGGTGGGCACCAGGGCGTGTCCGTACACACTCGTACTGCTGATGTAGAGAACCCGCAGAGTGCCGAGGCTGGCAGCATCGTCGAGCAGGCCCGCAGTCACACCGACATTCACGGCTCGGAACTCTGCATCGGCCAGACGCCCGACGTGCGGAGCGTGCAGCGCGGCAGTGTGGACCAGGACATCGGCCGACTGCAATGCGGCCAGCCGCACGGGCCGGTCTCGCAGGTCTCCGATGACGCTCGTCCAGCAGCCGGGAACACGGTCCACGCCGCGGACCACCCAGCCAGCTGCGTCGAATGCCGCAGCCAGGGCCGCTCCGACACGGCCCGAACTACCCGTAACCGCAACCAGCCCAGCAGGGGCTCTTTTCGTTACTCCTTGCACGCGTCCGACTGTACGGCGTGAAACCGATCAGCGGATGCGGTGCACCAGTAGGTCGAGCCCGGCCAGGGTGTATTCGACCCCGAATCCGCGGTGCACGATCTCAGCGATCCTCGTCAGTGTCCAGCACTGGTCGCTACAGCCGGACACGGCCGGACCTACATCCAACACCGCCTTCAACGCACACAGTTGACCGGCGTCAAGCTTGCAGCGAGCACCCTCAGGCCCTTTGGAGACCGGGGCCTGCCGCCCGCCCGAAGCCAGGGCCCGACGCCAGCGGTTCGCCGATATCCGCGTCACCTTGTACCGCCGGGCCACCCCCCGTCACTGGCCCCTGCCTCGATCAAGTTCGCCGCTGCGAGCCGGACTTACTCACGCCGGGCCTGCTCCTCAGCCGTCAGCCCACCGCTATCGGCAGACCTCATCCCTCCGGCATAGCGCGGCCCCCACCAACCGTCACGACCCGACGTAACCTCAGCCGTTAGAGATCTCTAGCTGCCGTGAGCCAGTGCTTTCCGAGACGGTGGCGGGGTGCCGCGGATGAGTCTGCGCCGTCGTAGGGATGGCTCCCGGTGAGCGCCTGCTCTCATGGCGGCCGATGGCGGAAGTGGGTTGGCCGCCGGTCGCCCTGTTGTCGGTGGAGTTGCTGGTGCATCGTTCTGTCGGTCGCGAGCACGGTGAGAGTCCGGCGGGTCTGGCAGAGCCTTGCGACGAGGCTCGGGGAGAGGGTGACTCAGGTGGGACCGGGTGGCGGGCACGAACAACCACGGGCGGTCGGTTCTGGCCCGCTGGCGCCGCTCCGGTCGGATTCCGGACGTCCCGGATCGGGCGTACTTGAACGGAGGCCGCGGTCACTGACACCTGCGTCCGTTGTGGCGCACCCTCATCACGCCGTTGGCTCCGGCGTCGGGGCCGAGCACCGGGGCTCGTGACATCGGCAACTGACGTCGTGGTGCCCCGTTCTCGGCCGGAGTGCCTGCTCGACGGGCGGATCCGAAGCGGTCTCGCGATCTCCGAAGGTCGCGCGGATCTGCCGAAAGACGCAGTAGACGGCTGCGGGCCGTGGGCGGCGCCGCGTTCGCTGCGGGCAGCCGGTTGCACGCTCCGATGTCACTCGATCAGTTCAGTACCATGGTTTCCCGGCGATCGCGCCGACCTGTATCACAGGAGGCGCCATGGACACCGTGGACCCGTCAGTGCGTCGACGCCAGCAGCGTGATCGTCAGGTGGGTCATCCGGCGGCCCTGCGTATGGGCATGATCTGGTTCGTCCTCGGTGCCGCGGGGGCCTTCGTGCTCGGGCTCCTCGTCTCTCTGTGGTTCGACGGGCTGCGCGCCATCGCCCTCAACGCGCCGTCCGGCGCCCACGTCTCGGGTGTCTCGGTCCCGCTCGTCGTGGTTGGGATGGGCGCAGGGGTTCTCCTGGTGGGCCTGGGGCTGCCGGTGGGCGTCCACCATCTCGACGGCTACCGGGCTGTACGGGGCGGCGGGGGATGGGCGCTGGCGATCGGTGTCGGCGGCCTTGCCCTGGGTGTCGCTGTCGGGGCGCGGGGCTGGGTGGCGGCGGACCGTGTCGGGTGGGTGGTGACGGACTACGAGCCGCCGGAGCGATGGGGTTGGGGGCGGTGGATTCTCTACTACGCCGACCTCTGGCTGCCGGGCTTCCTGGTCGTGCTCTTGCTGCTGCTGGTGTGGTCGGCCGTCCGGGCCCAGCGCCGCATCACCGCGAGCGCCGCTACCCGGGACCGGCTGCTGATCGAGGGGCTGCGGACCACCGGGGCCATCAGCGAGCTGCGCGTCCACTACTCCAGCGACGACTCCGGTGGGCGGCACGTCGCGGGGGCCACCGCGACGGTGACCTATGTCGACGCTGCTGGTACGCGCCGCTGGGTGACGCGTAAGTACGCCGATGCGTCTGTGCTCGTCCAGGGTGGCGCGGTGCAGGTGCTCCACGACCCTGCCCGCCCGGACGACGACGACTCGGTGTTCGTCAGCTTCCTGCGGGAGCCGGCCGTCCTCGACTGGGTCTGACGGGCAGCTGGGCAGAACTTCTGCCGGGCGGCCACAGCCGGGGGAGGGGATGGGGCATGAGCACTGGCCGGAAGTCGAGGTGAGTCGACAGTGCTCCGAGAGACGTGACCCG
Source organism: Streptomyces lincolnensis (assembly GCF_001685355.1). Lineage (GTDB taxonomy): Bacteria > Actinomycetota > Actinomycetes > Streptomycetales > Streptomycetaceae > Streptomyces > Streptomyces lincolnensis. The sequence continues at coordinate 9,740,191 of NZ_CP016438.1, forward strand.
TGCCCGTGCGCACCTGATGTGCACTGCCCGCGGGGACAAGGGGCGCCCGCTCGATTGAGAGGGTGTCGCCGCGCATCCCGCTGCCATTCGCTTCGTACAGTGCGGTACTTGGTCTTTACGACTGTGACGCCGGCCAGGGTTTTTGCCCGGTGGTGAACGGTTCGCGGGCCCGGAGCCTGCCATCTCCACGTGCGGTTACGAAGGGGCAGGGCGTTCGATGTCCGGCATCGGGACCCGCGTCGGCGCCCTGCTTCAGCCGGGACGTTGCGAAAGGGAGCGTGGATCGGGCTGATCGAACGAGGAGCTCGTTGCCCGGCTAGGAGGGCTCAACAGCCGTCCATAGCGTGCGCTTTGGCCGAAGGTGCCAGGTCAGGCATGGCGGAAACACACTGACTCCCCCACCGTGAACCCGACTTGGTCCCGATCTCGGTGCGCGGTGAAAGCGAGGCGGAATCCCCGGTGCCGTAGGTCGGTTCTCGACAGTCTCGTGGGGAATTCTCCGTTCCGCCGCTTTCGCGGCTCTATGCTCTTCGGGCACCGACATGAAAGACGATCTGGGGGGGCGTGTCATATGAGGGCAGCAAGGAGCGGGACGTCGGTATGGAAGTCGGGGGTCAAGCGGCTTGTCGGACGTACGGGATTCGACATTGTGCGCAGCACCAACAACCGGGGTGGAGTGGACGACTTCATCCCGTTCGAGGCGACGATGCGGGCTGCGCGGGCGGCCGGTCTGTCGGTCGGTGACTACATCGACGAGGTCATGAACGGGACGCCTGGCGCCACCCGGTCCACCGTCGATGAACTGCGTGCTCTCGGTATTTTCGCCGCAGATCCGCAGACGGTGCTGGAGATCGGCCCCGGCTCGGGACGGTATCTGGACAGGACGCTGAAGGAGTGTTCGCCGGGGCGTTATGAGATCTACGAGACGGCAGCGCCCTGGGCCGACTACCTGGTGGAGACATTCGGCGTGGTCGCCCAACCGACCGCGGAATTCAGTCTCGCCCCGACGCCCGACGACAGCATCGACCTCGTGCAGGCCCACAAGGTGTTCAACACCCTGACGTTCCTTGGTGCGTCCCGCTACTTCTTCGAGATGGCGCGTGTCACGCGGCCCGGTGGGCGGATCGTCTTCGACGTCATGACGGAGACCTGCCTGGATCCGGCCACGATGCGCGCCTGGGCGACGCAGGGTGGCGCGGGGCACGACTCCTACCCGGCCGCCATGCCCCGCCAGTCATGCGTGGACCTCTTCGCGACGCTCGGCTGCGGCCTCAAGGCCAGCTTCCTGGCCCCCATGGGCGTCGCCTCCACCGAGGTGCTCGTCTTCGAGAAGACGACCTGACCCATCGGCCTCGTCACAGGCCGCATGACGTGTCCTCGTCGTGGAGATGCTCACTGGCGGACACGGCCTGTGCACCCAGCTTCAAAACTTGACCACAAATTCCACACACCACCCTCTCCAGGCGGTCTCCAATGGTCTAGATTGACGGATCACATGCCGGGACACCGAGCGACAAATCGTGATCTATGAGTCAGGCGTTGTGGGCGGCAAGTGATCGAGCTCCCGATGCCGGACGTGGGGGTGATCGATTTGTGAAGCTCAAGTGAGGGCCGCGGGTGCGGGGAGCGCCCGACGTTCGACGGGGCGCCGCGCACCCGGAGAGTCCGGCAGGACGTGCGAGTCCGTCGCCGTCCAGGGGAGTTGTTCGAGTGGCGCTGACGTAGGGGGATGCCGTTCGAGGGAGGTCAGGGCCTCCCGAGGGGAGGAGCAGCAGCGCGGTGCCGGGGGGCGGGGGTCTCCCGGGGGGAGTAACAGGGCGGGAGACGGGGGTCTCCCGAGGGGGAGGAATCGTGTTGGGCGAGCACGTCGAACCCACTGGCGACATAGGCAGAACGGTGCAACAGGGGGAATTAGTCAGCCCGTTTCCGTCGGTACGCGGGCAGCCGACGGACGGGGAAATCAGCCGGCCCGCGATCGACTGGGAGCAGCGGTACCGCCGTACTGTGATCATCAGCGATACCGTGGCCACCGCCTTCGTGGTGGCGGCCATCGGCGGCTTCTTCGGAGCCCGGGACGCGGCCAACTGGCATGAGAAGTGGAGAATTCTCGCCTTCGGCACCGAGCTCCTGGTGATCGGAGCGCTCGCGATGAGCCGGGCGTGGGCTCCGGCCGTACTCGGCCAGGGCGCCGAGGAGTTCCGCCGGCTCGGACGCTCCGTGTTCACAGCGGCCGTCGTACTGTCGCTCGGCGGGATCGCCCTCAGCTCGCGCAACATCAAACTCTGGATCTTCGTCGCGGTCCCGGCGATCGCGCTCGTCACGATGACCGAGCGGTATCTGCTCCGCCTCTGGCTGCACAAACAGCGAAAACAAGGACGGTGTCTGCGACCGGTGCTCGCTGCCGGCAGCCCGGCCACCGTGCGCGACCTGATCGCCCGAGCCCGTAAGTTCCCGCATCTCGGCTGGCGGGTGGAGGCGGTCTGCACACCGAACGGTCTGGGGGTCGGCGATGGCCGACTGGACGGCGTGCCGGTCGTCGGACGGCTGACGGACGTCGCTCACCAAGTCCGCCAGGGCGGCTACCGGGTCGTCGCGGTCACACCCGCCCCGGACTGGTCACCGGAGCGGCTCCAGCGGCTGGCCTGGAACCTCGAAGGCAGCGATGCCGAGATGGTCGTGGCCCCGGTGCTGATGGAGGTGGCCGAACCACGGCTCCAGGTCGACGCGGTGCTCGGGATCCCGCTGCTGCGGGTCAGCATGCCGACCTTCACCGGGGGCCGCCGGGTGATCAAGGGGATCGTCGACCGGGTGGGCGCGGCGCTGCTGTTGGTGCTGTTCGCGCCGTTGATGGTGTTCATCGGGATACTCGTGCTGGCGGACAGCCCGGGCGGGGTGTTCTACCGCCAGCGCAGGGTCGGCAAGGCCGGCCGCGAGTTCACGATCTTCAAGTTCCGCACCATGGTCGCCGGGGCCCACGGGGCACGTGCCGCGCTGGCGGACCACAACGAGGGCGCCGGCCTGCTGTTCAAGCTCCGTAGGGATCCGCGGGTGACCCGGGTGGGGGCGGTGCTGCGCCGGTACTCGATCGACGAGCTCCCGCAGCTCTTCAACGTGCTCACCGGCTCGATGTCGCTCGTCGGCCCGCGGCCACCGCTCCCGGAGGAGTCCGCCGAGTACGGCCCGGACATCCGGCGGCGGTTGCTGGTCAAGCCCGGGCTCACCGGCCTGTGGCAGATCAGCGGACGCAGCGACCTGCCGTGGGAGGAGGCGGTACGGCTGGACCTGCGGTACGTGGAGGACTGGTCGCTCGCCCTGGACGCAGTGATCTTGTGGAAGACGCTGCGTGCGGTGCTGCAGGGCCAGGGGGCGTACTGATGCGCGGCGGCCGATGTCCGGCCGGCGCGCGGACCGCAGGCCGCAAGGGCCTGCCTGGGGGGAGGAACGGGTCATGAGGGTCAGCGTCTTGGGGCTCGGCTACGTGGGCTGCGTGTCGGCAGCGTGCCTGGCCGAGATGGGTCACGAGGTCATCGGGGTGGACGTGAACCAGGCGAAGGTCGACCTGGTCAACGACGGCAAGGCCCCGGTGGTGGAGGAACGTATCGGCGAGGTCGTCGCCGAGGCGGTGCGGACGGGAGCGTTACGCGCCACCGACGACGTCCGCGAGGCGATCATGGGCAGTGAGGTGTCGTTGGTCTGCGTGGGCACGCCGTCGGAGCCCAACGGCAGCCTGTGCACCACCTACTTGGAGCGGGTCACCGAGCAGATCGGCGCCGCGCTGGCGGAGCGCGGTGGGAGCGGTGGGCGGCACACCGTCGTGTTCCGCAGCACCATGCTCCCGGGCACCTGCCTGAACCTGCTGGTACCACTCCTGGAGAAATACGTCGGCGGCACGGCCGGGGTGGACTTCGGGGTCGCGGTCAACCCGGAGTTCCTGCGCGAGGGCACGAGCGTGCGGGACTTCTTCGACCCGCCCAAGACCGTCATCGGCGAGATCGACCCGGCGAGCGGCGACGTGGTCGCGGCGCTGTACGACGGACTGCCCGGCGAGGTGTTCCGGGTGCCGGTCCCCACGGCCGAGGCGATCAAGTACGCGGACAACGCGTTCCACGGTCTCAAGATCGGCTTCGCGAACGAACTGGGCGCCATATGCCAGGCGCTCGGCGTGGACTCCCACCAGGTGGTGGACGTGTTCCTGGCCGACCGCAAACTGAACATCAGCCCCGCCTATCTGCGGCCCGGCTTCGCCTTCGGCGGCTCCTGCCTGCCCAAGGACCTGCGCAGCCTGGTCCACGCGGCACAACGCGCCGACGTCTCGGTGCCCATCCTCGCCCACGTGCTGCCCTCCAACTCCGCCCATCTGCAACGCGCGGTGGACCTGGTCGAGCGCACCGGCAAACGCCGGGTGGGCCTGTTCGGGCTGTCCTTCAAACCCGGCACCGACGACCTCCGCGAGAGCCCGCTCGTCGAGCTGGCGGAAAGACTCCTCGGCAAGGGCTACGACCTGAAGATCTACGACGGCAACGTGAACCTCTCCCGGCTGCTCGGCGCGAACCGCGAGTACATCGAGAACCGGCTGCCGCACATCGCGCAGCTGCTCACGGACTCCGTCGACGAGGTGCTCGAACACGCGGAGGTGTGCCTGGTCGGCACCAAGGACCCGGCGGTGCTGTCGGCGCTGCCCCATGGTGACGGCCCGGTGCTGGTCGACCTCATCCGCCTTCCCGACGCCGAGGCGCGCCGGACCGAACCGGGGTACGTGGGCCTTGTCTGGTGACGTGAGGGGCGGTGCCGGGCAGGGCCGGCGCGCGCTGATTCTGGTGGAGAACCTGTCGGTGCCGTTCGACCGGCGGGTGTGGCAGGAGTGCACGACCCTGCGCGAGGCGGGCTGGGAGGTGCACGTCATCTGTCCGCGGGGACAGAAACGGGACACGGAGCCGGAGGCGGTGATCGACGGGGTGCGGATCCACCGCTACCCGTTGCGCGCGGCCACCGGAGGGCCGGCCGGCTACCTGCGGGAGTACGGATCGGCGTTGTGGCACACGGTCCGGCTGGCCCGCAAGGTCGGCCCGGTCGACGTGGTCCACGCCTGCAACCCGCCCGACCTGCTGTTCCTGCCGGCACTGTGGATGAAGCGGCGCGGCGCGCGGTTCGTCTTCGACCAGCACGACCTGGTGCCCGAGCTGTACCTCTCCCGGTTCGACCGCGGCGAGGACCTGCTCTACCGCGCCGTGTGCGCGCTGGAGCGGAGGACCTACCGGGCCGCGGACATCGTGCTCGCCACCAACGAGAGCTACCGGGACGTCGCGGTGCGCCGGGGCGGCCGGCGGCCGGAGGACGTCTTCGTGGTGCGCAGCGCGCCCCAGACCGACCGGTTCCAACCGGTGCCGTCCGAGCCGGAGTTGAAGCACGGCAAGTCTCATCTGCTGTGCTACCTCGGCGTCATGGGCCCGCAGGACGGTGTCGACTACGCGTTGCGAGCCCTGGCGAAACTGCGTGACGAGCTCGGGCGGACCGACTGGCACGCGGTGTTCGTCGGGGCCGGCGACGCCTTCGACGCGATGGTGGAGCTGTCCGGGCGGCTCGGGCTGGCCGAGCAGGTGCAGTTCACCGGGCGTATCCCGGACGCCGACCTGGTGCGCTACCTGTCCACCGCCGACGTCTGTCTTTCGCCGGACCCGCGCAATCCGCTCAACGACGTGTCGACCATGAACAAGGTCCTGGAGTACATGGCGATGGCCCGGCCGATCGTCTCCTTCGACCTGAAGGAGGCGCGCGTCTCCGCCGGCGACGCCGCCGTGTACGCACCCGCCAACGACGAGGCCGCGTTCGCCGGGCTCATCGCGGATCTGCTGGACGATCCGGAGCAGCGGGCCCGGATGGGCAAGATCGGCCAGGAACGGATCAGCGGGCCGCTCGCCTGGCGGAACTCCCAGGCGTCGCTGCTCGCCGCCTACGGCGCCGCCTGCCGCGACCAGGCTCCGGTGTCCGCGGGCGACCGGGTCAGGATCGGGAAGAGGCGCCGTAGTTGAGCGAGGACACGATACGCCTGGTCACGATCGGGCGGGTCATTCATCGGCGGTGGCGGCTGCTCACCGTCCTCGCCGTGGTGGGCGCGCTCGTCGGCTTCGGCGCCTCCGTGGTGTTTCCGCCGCGCTACACGACGTCGGCATCGGTCCTGCTGTCGGGGCAGTGGGAGGAGCGTGAACTGCTGACCCAGACGGCGATCGCGACCAGTTCGGTCGTGGTCGACCGCGCGGCCGACAGGCTCGGCTGGACCGCGGTCAGCGGCAACGAACTGCGCGAACGTGTGACCGCGACGGCCGCCGAAGGAAACATCATCAAGATCTCGGGTACCGCCGACACCCCCGAGCATGCGCAGCGGCTCGCCGACCAGGTGGCCGAGGAGTACGTCGCCTTCGCCGCGCGGCTCGCGGGCGACACCACCGACCCCGACGTGGCGACGCGGCCCGAGGCGCTGCGCAAGCTGGTGGTGCAGACCAGCCGCCGCATCACCGAGCTGGCCGACGCGGCCGATCCGGGGCAGAGCGTGGAAAGCGTGCAGGGCCGCACCGAGCTCGAAAAGCTGCGCACCTCGCTCCTGGAAGCCATGGAAAAGCTGGAGCAGGTCGACCCCTCGCTCAACAAGGCCAACATGGTCGTCATGGGACCGGCGGCCCGGCCGGCCGGCGAGGCCCCGCCCACCAGGACGCAGTTCGTCGCCGCCGGGGCGCTGCTGTTCTTCCTGCTCGCCGTCATCGGCCATCTGGCCGCCGCACGGGTGAGCCGCCGACCGCGTACCGAACCGGAGATGGCCGCGGCGCTGGGCTCGCCTCTGCTGGGGTCCGTCGACGTACCCGGTGAACGGCGCGCGCGGCGGCCCCGGGGCCGCGGCCCCGGGGCCTGGACGCGCTGGCTCCTCGGCGTCGACACCCGGTGGGACACACCGACCCCGCAGGCATCCGACGGCGAGGCCGGCCGGCAGATCCGCTACCGGAGAGTGTGCGCCCGCCTCCGGAACCAACTGCCGGCCACCCGGCGACAGCTGCTGGCGGTCGTCCCGGACGACGACGACACCGCCCGCCGCGCCGCCGAACGGCTCGCCGCCGAGGCAGGCGGCGATCCGCTGCTGCGGGTGGTGGAGCTCTCGGTGTCCCGGCCGCTGGTTCCGGACCGCGCCACCGAGTCCGGAGCCGTGGTCGTGATCGGCGCGGGCAGCCGGACCGCGGGAGAGCTCGCCGGCATCGCCGAGGCCTGTGCGGACGCCGGGCATGACGTGGTCGGCATCGTCATCGCCGACACGGTCCGGGTCCGTACGACGCGGTCTGCCGGCGCTCCGCCGGAGGGCACCGTGCCGGCGGCCGCGGTGGGCGCGGACACGGGGGGAGGCCCAGCGTGACGACGAGCACGATGCCGGAGCCGCCGGCCACCGCTCCGCTCTTCGACGTACAGGCACTGGTGGTGGCGGTCCGCAGACGCCGCCGCTTGTGGTGCCTCGCCGCGCTGCTCGGCCTGCTGGCCGGTGCGGCGGTGGCGGTCCTGCTGCCGCCACCGCCGACCGCGGTGACCACGGTGCTGGTCGCGCACGAGGCGGATCAGCCGAACGACCCCGGAACGCTGATCCGCACCGACGCCGCACTGCTCCAGACCACGCGGATCGCCGGCCAGGCACTGAAGTCCCTGCGATCCCCGGAACGCCCGGAGGACTTCATGCTGGACTACCAGGGCGTCGGCCTCACCAACAACCTGCTGCGGATCACGGTGACGGGCGACAGCGACGCGGAGGCGGTGGCCCGCGCCAAGGCGCTGGCCGACGCGTTCGTCCAGGACCACGTGCGCCGCATACAGCAGGCGGCGAGCGCCGAAGCCAAGGCTCTGCTCGGCCAGCGCGACGCCCTGCGCGACGAACTGGCGCAGGTCAACGCCGAGATCGGCGACGGAACGCCGGAGAGCGACCCGCAGACGTCGGCGAACCTGGAGTCGCTGTTCGCCCGCCGGGCCGAACTCACCTCGCGGATCGCCGACTTCGACCAGCGCGCCGAGCAGGCGCGTGTGGGCACGCCCCGGCTCATCGCGGGCACGCAGATCGTGGACGCCGCTCGCGCGACACAGCACTCCGTGCCCAGGACCGCCGTCACCAACGCCGGGATCGGACTCGTCCTCGGACTCGTCCTCGGGCTCGCGCTGGCCGCGGTCGGCGTGGTGGTGGCGGACCGCCCCGTGCTGCGCCGGCAGATCGCGACGCACCTGGGCGCCTCGGTCATCGCGGAGCTGCCCCGCCGGCCGGCACGGCTGTGGCAACGCCGACGGACCCGGGCGGCACGCGAACGGCTCACCGCGACCCTGGCCCGCACCGTGCGCGGCTCCGCGGAACCGCTGTCCCTGCTGGAACTGGGCTGTACGCGCAGTGCGAGCGCGATCGCCCTGGACCTCGCCCGGACGCTGGCGACGGAATCGCCGGTGGTCGTCGTCGACGGCCTGCCCGGCCGGCAGCTCGTCGACCGCCGCCGCGCGCCGGGAGATCCGACCGTGGTCAGCGGCGAGCACGCCGAGGCCGTATCGCCTCAGGAACGCCGGCTGGGCCTCGGCTCGGTCGCGCCCGGCACCGCGTGGACCGACCTCCGTCACCTCGGCACGCAGACCGTGCTCGTCGTGCGGGCCGGGCACGGCAACGCCGCATGGCTGCACACCGTGGCGCGGCAGCTCGCGGACCAGCGCATCGAGGTGATCGGTGTGGTGCTGACCGACCCCGATCCACGTGACCGGACCGACGGCACGCTGTGGGACGGCGCGCACACCGCGCTGCGCGGCCGCGGCGAACGGCCGGCCCGGCAGAACGGTGGGGGTACCTCCCACGCCGTTCAGGCAGTGGGGGAGGGACGGCAGCGGACGGAGCGGGAGCCGATATGGGCCGCGCGGGTTACGGACAACGACCAGGAGGCGCGGTAGCACATGTGTGGCATCGCAGGCACGTACCGATGGCCGGACGGGAAGATCGTGACCGACCGGCTCACCGAAACCCTCGCCCACCGCGGCCCGGACGGAGCGGGCCGTTACGGCCACCCCGTCGGTGACGGCGAAGTCCAGCTCGGACACCGCCGGTTGGCGATCATCGACCTGTCCGAGACCGGCGCCCAGCCGATGGTCTCGGACGGCCTCGCCCTGACGTACAACGGAGAGCTGTACAACGCGCCCGAACTGCGCGCCGAACTGGCCGCCGCCGGGGTGCGCTTCCGCGGCACCTCCGACACCGAGGTGCTCCTTGAGGCCTGGCGGCGCTGGGGCACCGACTGCCTGCCCCGGCTGCGTGGCATGTTCGCGTTCGGGATCTTCGACGAGCGCACCGGCGAACTGGTGCTGGCCCGCGACCAGTTGGGCATCAAACCGCTGTTCCTGCTCCGGCGCGGCCAGGGCCTGGTGTTCGCCTCCGAACTCAAGGCGCTCGCCGCCGTGACCGGCGGATCGCTCCAGGTGGACCACGCGGCGCTGGTGGCCTCACTGCTGTACTACTGGGTGCCGGACTCACGGTGCGCGTTCCGCGAGGCGGAGAAGCTGCCGCCGGGGAGCTGGCTGAGGGTACGGCCCGACGGCCGGGTGGACAGCGGCCGGTACTGGAACCTGCGGGACGTCGCCGCCGAGGCCCGCGACAGTGAGCCACCGGACCTGGCCGCCGTCGTCGAGGAATCGACCCGGCGCCACCTGCTCTCCGACGTCCCCGTGGCGACCTTCCTCTCCGGCGGCCTCGACTCCAGCTACCTCACCGCGCTGGCGGCCCGTGACCGGCCCGGGATCCCCGCCTACACGATCGGGTTCCGCGCCGAGGACGCCAAGTTCGAGGCGATGCCGGACGACCTGCGCTACGCCCGACAGGTCGCCGAGCGGTTCGGCGTCGACCTGCGGGAGATCGAGATCGCCCCGAACGTGCTCGACCTGCTGCCGCAGATGACGTACCACCTGGACGAGCCGATCGGCGACCCGGCCGCGATCAACACCTTCCTGATCTGCAAGGCCGCCCGGGAGGCCGGGATCAAGGTGATGCTCTCGGGGATGGGCGCCGACGAACTGTTCGCCGGGTACCGCAAGCACCTGGCCAACCTGCTCGCGCTGCGCTACCAGCGCGTCCCGCGGCCCCTGCGGCGCGGGGTGTCCGCGACCGTGGACCGGCTGCCGGTCGCGACGAGCCGCCGGGGCTACCGGTCGGTGCGCTTCGCCAAGCGGTTCCTCTCCTTCGCCGAACTGCCGGAGGAGACCGCCTTCCGGCGCAGCTACACCATGTACGACCAGAACGAACTGGTCGCCCTGCTCGATCCGGACCTGGCCGGAACGGTCGAGGACGTACTGACCGAACACGCGGACACCTACCAGGACAACGTCCTCGACGACTTCGTCAACCGCATGTGCCTGACCGACGCCCGGATGTTCCTGCCGGGCCTCAACCTCGCGTACACCGACCGCTCCAGCATGGCCGCGTCGACCGAGGTGCGGGTGCCGTACGTCGACGTCGAGGTGGTCAAGGCGGCGTTCGCGGTGCCCGGCGACCGCAAGATCGTCGGGCGGCAGGGCAAGGCCGTCCTCAAGGAGGCGGCCGCCTCGATCCTGCCCCGGGAGATCGTGTACCGGCCCAAGGGCCTGTTCAGCGCCCCGCTGCGCGCCTGGATGAGCCGGGATCTGGCACCGCTGGTGCGCGAGGTGATCAACGACGGCGAGCTCGTCCGTTCCGGATTCCTGCGCCGCGACGCGCTGGCCCGGATGGTCGCCGAGGACGCCGCCGGGCAGCGGGACTTCTCCAAACATCTGTGGCATGTGCTGACCCTCGAGTACTGGTATCGCGGCGCGACCTCTGGGTCCGGTCAGAGCACTCGGTTATCGGCTTAGGAATCAGAGGAGTACGGGTGAAGCAGGTTGTACAGAACTACAAGAGCGGCGAGCTGGCGGTGCTGGACGTGCCGGTGCCGGGGTGCAAGCCGGGCGGTGTGCTGGTCCGCAGCGCCTACTCGCTGATCTCCACCGGGACCGAGCTGATGAAGGTGTCCGAGGCCGGCATGTCGATGCTGGGCAAGGCCCGTTCCCGTCCGGACCAGGTGGCCAAGGTCATGCAGAGCGTGGCCACCAACGGGGTGCCCGCCACGTATCGCAAGGTGATGGGCAAGCTGGACTCCTACACACCGCTGGGCTATTCGCTGTGCGGGGTGGTCGAGCAGGTCGGCACCGGCATCGACGACGTGAAGGTCGGCGACCTCGTGGCCTGCGCCGGCAACGAGCACGCGCTGCACGCCGAGCTGAACTGGGTGCCGAAGAACCTCTACGCCCCGGTCCCGGACGGCCTCGCGCCGCGGCACGCGGCCTTCGGCACCGTCGGGGCGATCGCGATGCAGGGCGTGCGCCGCGGCGAGCCGCAACTCGGCGACGTGGCACTGGTCATCGGCCTCGGGCTGATCGGGCAACTGGTGGTGCAGCTCCTCACCGCTTCCGGTGCCCGCGTCGTCGGCGTCGACCCCGACCCGGCGCGGTGCGAGCTCGCCGAGCGTCTGGGCGCCGCGGCCTGCGGCGATCCCGCCTCCGAGGCAGTGGAGGCCGCCGTCGCCGACCTGACCAGCGGCCACGGTGTGGACCAGGTGTACCTGGCCGCCGGCGGCGGCAGCAACCAGCCCGTCGAGCTGGCCGCCCGGCTCTGCCGGGACCGCGGCCGGGTCGTCGACATAGGCAAGTGCCGCCTGGACCTGCCGTGGAACGCGTACTACGAGAAGGAACTCGACGTCCGGTTCTCCCGCAGCTACGGCCCCGGGCGCTACGACCCGGAATACGAACTGGAGGGACGGGACTACCCGATCGGCTACGTGCGCTGGACCGAGCGCCGCAACCTGGCGTGCTTCCTCGATCTCACGGCCCGCGGCCGCGTCGACGTGGAGCCCCTGGTCTCCCACGTCGCCGACTTCGACGACGCCGTCGAGACGTATCAGCGCCTGAAGGACGGCGATCTGAAGGCCGTCGCCGTGCTGTTCCGCTACCCCGAGCAGACGGCCGACGAGGCCGAGGCGAAGGCCCCGACGGTCGCCGTGCCCGCGGTGAACGTGAAGCCGGCTCCGGCCCGGCCCGCCAGGACACCGGTGCGCCTCGCGTTCGTCGGCGCGGGAAACTACGCCACCTCGATGCTGCTGCCGCACCTGGCACAGCGCGACGGCGTCGAGTTGTCGGCCGTCGTCACCACGACGGCGCTGTCCGCGGCCAACGCGCAGCGCAAGTTCGGCTTCACCGAGGCGACCACCGACCTCGACGCCGTACTCGGCGACAAGTCCATCGACGCGGTGTTCGTGGTCACCCGCCACAGCTCGCACGCCGAACTGACCCGTCAGGCCCTTCTCGCCGGCAAGGCGGTGTTCGTGGAGAAGCCGCTGGCCCTCACCGAGGACGAGCTGGCCGGGGTGCTCGCCACGGTGGAGGAGTCCGGCAACGACCGGATACAGGTGGGCTTCAACCGCCGGTTCTCGCCACTGCTGCGGGAGGCCAAACAGCGGTTCGGCGCCCGGACCGGTCCGGCGAGCCTGCGCTACCTGGTCAACGCGGGCCGGCTCCAGCACGGCAGCTGGTACCTCCAACAGGGCACCGAGGGATCGCGGTTCGCCGGCGAGGGCGGGCACTTCATCGACACGGCGAGCTGGCTGCTCGACGCCGACCCGGTATCGGTGTACGCGGTGGCCGCCTCCGGCACCGAGGACCTTCAGGTCGTCCTGCGCTACCCGGACGGGTCCACCGCCACCATCAGCTACGTCACCACCGGCGCGCCCGGCTTCCCCAAGGAGACGCTGGACCTGGTCGCGGACGGAAAGGTGCTGCGGCTCGACGACTTCGTCCGAGCGTCGCTGTATGCGGACGGCGGGGCCGGCGGCAAGCGGTGGGTGAGTTCGCGGCTGCCCAAGGCCCGGGACAAGGGCCAGAACGCCGAACTGGCCGCGTTCGTCAAGGCCGTGCGGACCGGCGGGCCGATGCCGGTGCCGCTCGCGTCGCTGGCCGCCACCACGGCGGCCACCCTCGCCGTGCGGACCGCCCTCACGGGCGGCGCGCCGGTGACGCTGGCGAGGCCCCGATGACCATGAGCGCGGGCTGGTACCTGCGGCGGCTGTCCCGGATGGGACCGGGCGAGGTCGCGGGCCGGGCGGGCGACGCGGTGCGCAGACGGCGCTGGCGCTCGGCACGGCCCAACTGCCCGAGCGTGACCGGCGCCCGGTTCACCTCAGTCCTGCCCACCGGGACGATCGCCGCGATACCCCCGGACGCCGCGAAACGTCTCATCGCCGAGGCGGACCGGCTGATGTACGGGCACGCCGAGTACTTCGGGGTGGTCCGCGACGACCTGACCGACCCGGACTGGTGGTACGACCCGAAGACCGGGCGCCGGGCTCCGTGGGGCTACGCCTTCGACGTGCCGTACCGCGACGAGGACATGGTCGGGGACATCAAGCAGATCTGGGAGCTGTCCCGGCACCAGTATCTGACCGTGCTCGCCGCCGCCTACGCGATCACCGGGAACGAGCGGTACGCCGAGCGCGTGGCCGAGCACCTGCGCTCGTGGTGGGCGGCCAACGCACCGCTGCACGGAGTGCACTGGATCAGCGGCATCGAGCTGGGCATCCGGCTGCTGTCCTGGGTGTGGATCCGCCGGCTGCTCGACGGCTGGCCGGGCGCGGCCGAGCTGTTCGAGGACAACCCGGTGGCGCTGAACCAGATCTGGCACCACCAGCGCTGGCTGGCCGCCTTCCCCAGCCGGGGGTCCTCGCAGAACAACCACGTCATCGCCGAGACCGCCGGGCAGTTCGCGGCGGCCTGCGCGTTCGGCTGGTTCCCCGACTCTCAGCGGTGGCGGGCCGACGCGCTGCGGTCGCTGGACCGGCAGCTGCGCGGCAACACCTTCGCCTCCGGCCTCAACCGTGAACTGGCCACCGAGTACCACGGGCTGGTGCTGGAACTCGGCCTGGCCGCGGTGGCCGAGGCGGACGCCGCGGAAGTGCCGGTCCCCGCGTCGACCCGGCTGGTGCTGCTGCGGATGACCGACGCCCTCGCGGCCGTCGTGGACAACCGGCTGCGGCCACCGCGCCAGGGCGACGCGGACGACGGGCACGGTCTGGTCGTGGACGGCGCGGGCACCGACCGCTGGGCCTCACTGCTGGCCACCGGAGACGCCGTGTTCGGCCGACTGGCCTGGTGGCCGACGGTGACCGGCACCGACGTACGCACCCCGCTGCTGGCCGCACTCATCCGGCCGTACACGAAGAACGAAACCCGGCCGGCCGACCGACCGGCCCACTTCGCCGACGCCGGGCTCACCGTCCTGCGGGGCCCGGGGGAGATCTGGTGCCGCTGCGACGGCGGCCCGCACGGCTTCTTGTCCATCGCCGCGCACGCCCACGCGGACGCGCTGTCGGTGGAGGTACGCCACGACGGCGTCGACGTGCTCGCCGACCCGGGCACGTACTGCTACCACGGGCAGCCCCAATGGCGGCAGTACTTCAGGTCGACGCTCGGCCACAACACCTTGCAACTGGACGGCGATGACCAGTCCGTCTCCGGCGGCCCGTTCCTGTGGACCCGGCATGCCAAGAGCCGGGTCCTGGTCGCGGACACCTCCGGCAAGGGTGTGGCCCGCTGGTGCGCCGAGCACGACGGCTACCGGCGCTCCGTGCACCGCCGCAGGGTGGAGCTGACGGCCGCGAGCCGGGAGCTGACGGTGGTCGACGAGATCCGCGGCAGCCACGGCCCGCGCCGGGCCGTGCGGCTGGCGTTCCACCTCGGTCCGGCGATCACCGCGGATCTGGTGGGGAGCCGGGCGGAACTCACCTGGACCCGGGACGGCGAGGACCGCTCCGCGGTGCTCGATCTGCCCGGGCAGCTGTCCTGGCGGGCCCATCGCGGCGAGAACGACCCGCCGCTCGGCTGGTACTCCGCCGGCTTCGGGCGCAAGGAACCCTCCACCACGCTGGTCGGCACCGGCTTCGCCGACGGCACGCAGGGGTTCACCACCGTACTCAGGTTCCACGGCTAGGGGGCTGGTGATGGGTCTCCGTGGAAGTCTCGGTGGAAGAAGGCGCGCTCGGAGCGTGCTCTCGGCGTACCGGTGGGAGGGTCCCGGCGACGGACCGGGCGTACGGGGTGCTTCGGCCTCCGCGCAAGGCCGCTCGGGGATCACCTGGCGACGCTGGGCGTCGCCGGCGGCACCGCTGGCACTGGCCCTGCTGGCGGTGACCGGCTGCGAGAGCACACCGGCCGCGCGGGCGAAGCCGACCCCTGAGCCGTCGGCCACGCCTGTGGCGCGAGTGTGCGCCAAGCCCGCCCCCGGGCCGGCGACGGCGCCCGACGGCGCGGTGACGGTCGACCCCGCGGTGGTCGGCGACCTGGCCACGAAAACCAAGAACAGCCCCCCGAACACCACGTTCTGGCTTCGGCCGGGCAAGCACACGCTCACCCCGGACCGCTACGCCCAGGTCATCCCCAAGGAGGGCAACCGCTACCTCGGCGCTCCGGGCGCGGTGCTCGACGGCCGCAAGAAGAACCAGTACGCCTTCGGCGGAGCCGCCCGCGACGTCACCATCCGCCACCTGACCGTGCAGGGCTTCGTCGCTCCGCAGGACCAGGGCGTGGTCAACCACGACTCGGCCGACGGATGGGTGATCGAACACGCGACGATCCAGCACAACTCCGGTGCCGGGCTGATGGCCGGCGCCCGCCAGCAGGTCCGCGCCAGCTGCCTGCGCGGCAACGGCCAGTACGGCCTGAACGCGTACAAGCCCGGCAACTCCATCAAGGGCCTGGTGATGGAGGGCAACGAGATCGTCGGCAACAACACCGACGACTGGGAGCGGCGGCGGGAGGGCTGCGGCTGCACCGGAGGCGTCAAGTTCTGGGCCGTCAACGGCGCCGACATACGCGGCAACTGGGTGCACGACAACCGGGGAACGGGGTTGTGGGCGGACACCAACAACAACGACTTCCGCATCGAGGACAACGTGCTGGAGGCCAACGACGGTGCCGCGCTGATCTACGAGACCAGCTACAACGCGGTCATCCGGGACAACACGATCCGGCGGAACAACTGGGTCGAGGGCCGCGACAAGGCCGAACGCGGCGACAGCTTCCCGTTCGCGACCGTCTACGTCTCCGAGTCCGGCGGCGAACCACGGATCCGAGCCCGCACCGACAAGATCGAGATCTATCGGAACGTGCTGGAGAACAACTGGTCCGGGATCACCCTGTGGGAGAACGCCGACCGGTTCTGCAACAGCCCGGCCAACACCTCCTCCGGCGACTGCACCCTGCTGGTGCGGGACACCGACCGGTGCGCGCGGCCGGCGATCGCCACCGCACCGCTCTACGCCGACTGCCGGTGGAAGACCCAGCGGGTGGAGATCCACGCCAACCGCTTCGTGCTGGACAAGTCCGTCGTCAAGTGCACGGAGAAGTGCGACCGCATGGCGCTGCTCGCCAACTACGGCACCTATCCGAAGTGGTCGCCCTACCAGGGCGAGAAGGTGGCCGAGGCGATCACGCGCGCGCAGCACAACCGCTGGCACGACAACGTCTACGTCGGTCCCTGGACCTTCGTCGCCCAGGACACGAGCCAGGTGCTCACCTTCAAGGGCTGGCAGGCCAAGCCCTACCAGCAGGACGCGGGCAGCACCCTGGCCCCACGGGCCGGTGGTTGAGATGGGCGTCGACCTGCGGCGCGGCGCGCTGCCGAGCGGACCGGACACGGCGGGCGCACGGCCCGACCCCGGACCGCTCCCCGCCGGCCCACCGAAGATCGTCGGGATCGCCTGGGGGCTGCTGATCCTCAACACCCTCGGCTCCGCCGGGGCGAAGACCGTCATCCCGCTGCCCCGTTCCCTCATCCAGATGGTCACCATGGGGGCGCTGGCCGCCGCGTTCGCGCTGGCGCTCGCCGTCAATCTCCGGCCGCGCATCCGCGCCAGCGCCTACCTGCTGCTGCTCACCCTGCTGCTGGTGCCGAGTGTGATCGCCAGCGCGAACCTGGAGTCCGGGTTCGGAGCGCTCTTCCGCTGCGCCCGACTGGCCCTGTTCGTCGGCACGTTGTGGCTGCTCAGCCGCTGGTGGGACGGCAGCCTGACGTTCGTCCGCAGCCATATACGGATGTACTTCGCGGTGCTCGGGTCGGTGGCGGCCGGCCTGGTCATCTCACCGGGCGCGGCCCTGCCCGAGCTCTACGGCGGGAGGCTGGTCGGCGCACTGTGGCCGCTCACCCCGCCGCAGATCGGACAGTACGCGGCGGTGATCATCGGGCTCACCGTGCTGCTGGTGGTGGGCCGCCGCACCGACCGGGCCAGTGCGGCGCTGGTCATCGTGCCGTCCCTGGTCCTGCTCGCGCTGACCCACACCCGCACGGCCACGCTCGGCCTGCTCATCGGGCTGACGCTGGCGATCGGCTCGCTCATCCTGACCAGCGCCGCCGCCCGCCGGTTCTTCGCCTGGGCGGTGCTGTGCGTGACGGTGGCGGCGGTGGGGTTCGGCTCCGCGTTGCAGGCATGGTTCCTGCGCGGACAGACCCAGGAGTACTTCACCAGCCTCACCGGCCGGGCCAAGGTCTGGGACGCCCTGCTGGCAGAGCCCCGGACGACCGTGCAGCGACTCTTCGGCACCGGCCTGGGCGACAAGTCCTTCGGGGGACTGCCCATCGACAACAGCTGGCTGGCCGTCTACCACGAGCAGGGTCTGACCGGCGTCGTCCTGGTGTCGGCCGTCATCGTCGTCCTCGGAGGTGTCGCCCTGCTGCGGCCGCCGTCGGTCCCAAGAGCCTGCGCGATCTTCCTGATCAGCTACTGCGCTATCGCGTCGTACACCGAGGCCGGGCTCGGCGACGCCTCGCCGTATCTGCTGCATCTGGCCCTGGCCGCCTCACTCCTCGCCGCACCCGCGGCACCCGCCGTGGCAACGCCCCTGCCGGCGCCCGCGGTTCCCCGACGACGCGTCCCGCGATGGGCCCATGGACCGGAGGTGAGCTGATCATGCACGTCCTCGTGGTGCACAACCGCTACGCCTCGGCGCAGCCGAGCGGGGAGAACAAGGTCGTCGACCAGGAGGTGGCGCTGCTGCGCGGGGCCGGCCACCGGGTCGAGGTGTTCGAGCGGCGCAGCGACGACATCGCCGGCCGGTCCCTCCTCGGCAAGGCCGCGCTGCCGCTGCTGGTGCCGTGGAACCCCTCGGTCCGCAGGGAGCTCGCCGACCGGCTGCGCACCGACCGGCCGGACGTGGTGCACATCCACAACGTCTTCCCGCTGCTGTCGCCCGCGGTTCTCGCCGCCTGCGCCGACGCCGGCGTGCCCGCCGTCGCCACCCTGCACAACTACACCCAGGTCTGTCCGCCCGGCACGCTCCAGCGCGACGGACGGCCGTGCACCGAGTGCGTCGGGTCGTCGCCGCTGCCCGCCGTCCGGCACGGCTGCTACCGGAACTCCCGGCTGGCGACGGTGCCGCTCGCGGTGAGCCTGTCGGTCAACCGGCGGCGCTGGTGGTCCGGCGTGGAACGGTTCCTGTGCATCTCCGCGGCGCAGCGCGACGTTCTGGTGGGGGCAGACATGCCCGCGGAGCGGCTGGTGGTGAAGCACAACTTCGTGCCCGACCCGGGCACGCTCCGCGCCGGCGCCGGCGAGCATCTGCTGTATCTCGGCCGGCTCGCGGAGGCCAAGGGCGTACGGCTGCTGATGGCCGCGTGGGACGAGATCGCGGCGAGCGGCGGTGTGGGCGTGCCGCTCGTGATCGCCGGTGCGGGGCCGCTGGAGCCGGAGGTGACCGCCTGGGCGGCGGGCCGGGACGACGTGCGCCACGTCGGCCTGCTGGACCCGGCACAGTGCCGTCAGGCCGTCGCCCGGTCGGTCGCCGTGGTGGCTCCCTCGACGTGGCTGGAGGCGTTCGGCCTGGTGGTCGTGGAGGCGATGGCGGCGGGAGTCCCGGCCGTCGCCGCCGGTCACGGCGCCTTCGTCGAACTCGTCGAAGACGGGGTGACCGGGCTGCTGCACCGGCCGGGCGATGCCGCCTCCCTCGCGTCGCGCATCCGCGAGATCGCGGCCGACCAGGACCACAACCGGCAGCTGGGCCAAGCGGCCCGGCGCCGTTACGACCAGGGCTTCAGCCCGCAAGTCGGGCTGAAGCGACTGGTGGACGAGTACCGCATCGCAATCACTGGTGGAAGCAATGGGGGGCAGTAAATGACACGATGCCGACTGTGCGGCTCGGAGGCGCCGGCAAGCGTCGTCGATCTCGGGGCCACACCACCGTGCGAGAGCTTTCTCGCCGCCGACCAACTGGACCAGCCGGAGCCGGCGTACCCGCTGCACCTGCGGGTCTGCACCGACTGCTGGCTCGCGCAGATCCCTCCGCTGATCACCCCGGAGGAGACGTTCAAGGAGTACGCCTACTTCTCGTCGTACTCGACCTCCTGGGTGGAGCACGCGCGCACCTTCGTCGCCGACGCCGTACAGCGTCTGGCGCTCGGCTCCGACGCCTTCGTGGTCGAGGTCGCCAGCAACGACGGATACCTGCTGAGGCATGTACTGGACCGGGGGATCCGCTGCCTGGGCATCGAGCCGTCGGTCAACGTCGGCGCCGCGGCCCGGGACGCGGGTGTGCCCACGCTCACCGAGTTCCTGGACCCGGACACCGGCTCGGCCGTCCGCGCGGAGCACGGCCCGGCCGACCTGGTCGTGGCCAACAACGTGTACGCGCACATCCCCGACGTGGTCGGCTTCACCCAGGGACTGCGCGCCCTGGTCGCCGACGACGGCTGGGTCTCCATCGAGGTGCAGCACCTGCTGACCCTGATCGAGGAGAACCAGTACGACACGATCTACCACGAGCACTTCCAGTACTACACGGTCGCGTCCGCGGCCCGGGCCCTCGCGAGCGGCGGACTCACGCTCGTGGACGTCGAGTTGCTGCCCACGCACGGCGGCTCCATCCGGCTGTGGGCCCGGCCGGCCGAGGCCGCCGGCGAACCGACCCGGCGGGTGGCCGACGTGCTGGCCCGGGAGAAGGCCGCCGGACTCCAGGAGCTGTCCGGGTACACCGAGTTCTCCGCCCGGGTGGCCAAGGTGCGCCGGGACCTGCTGCGGTTCCTCATCGAGGCGGCCGAGCGCGGCGAGACGGTCGTCGGCTACGGCGCCCCGGGCAAGGGCAACACCCTGCTCAACCACTGCGGCATCCGGCCCGACCTGCTCGCGTACACGGTCGACCGCAACCCCTACAAGCACGGCCGGTTCACGCCGGGCACCCGCATCCCGATCCTGCCGCCCGAGCAGATCGCCGCCGACCGGCCGGACTACGTCCTCGTTCTGCCGTGGAACCTGCGGGCCGAGCTGGTCGAGCAGCTGTCCTACGTGCACGAGTGGGGCGGCCGACTGGTCTTTCCCATCCCGGAACTGAGCATTGTCGAGGTCACGCGATGAAGGTCGTACTGTTCTGCGGCGGTTACGGGATGCGGATGCGCGAGGGCGCCTCCGACGACGTGCCCAAGCCGATGGCGATGGTCGGCCCGCGACCGCTGATCTGGCACGTCATGCGCTACTACGCGCACTTCGGGCACACGGAGTTCATCCTGTGCCTCGGCTACGGGGCCCACCACATCAAGGACTTCTTCCTCAACTACGAGGAGACGACGTCCAACGACTTCGTGCTGCGGGGCGGGCGGACCGAGCTGCTGTCCACCGACATCGCCGACTGGACGATCACGTTCGCGCAGACCGGCATCGAGTCACCGATCGGGGAGCGGCTGCGCCGGGTGCGGCACCACCTGGACGGTGACGAGATGTTCCTCGCCAACTACGCCGACGTGCTCACCGACGCCCCGCTGCCGGAGATGATCGAGAAGTTCGCCCTGCGCGACGCCGGTGCGTCGATGATGGTGGTGCCGCCGCAGTCGTCGTTCCACTGTGTGGAGTTGGGCGAGGGCGGCATGGTCGGTGGCATCACCGCGGTGAGCGACATGCCGCTGTGGGAGAACGGCGGCTACTTCGTGCTCCGCCAGGAGGTCTTCGACCACATACCGGAGAACGGGGACCTGGTCGCCGACGGATGCGCCCAACTGGCCAAGCGCGGCCGGCTGGTGGCGCACCAGCACCGCGGTTTCTGGAAGCCGACCGACACCGTGAAGGAGCGGGCCGCACTCGACGCCGCCTACGTCCGGGGCGACCGGCCCTGGGCCGTGTGGGAGCACGACCGTGCGGGGGTCGGGGCGTGATCCGCCTCGGGAGCGGGGGCCTGGAGCGGATCGCCGCGGTGGGCGCGCACTGCGACGACATCGCCATCGGAGCCGGCGGCACACTGCTCGCGATGTGCCGCGCGCGCCCGGGATTACGCGTCGACGCGCTGGTGCTCTCCGGCGGCGGCAGCGAGCGCGAGCAGGAGGAACAGGCCGCGCTCGCCGCCTTCTGCCCCGGCGCCGACCTGCGGCTGACCGTGCACAAGCTGCCGGACGGCCGGCTGCCCGCGCACTGGGAGGAGGCCAAGTCGGCCGTCGAGGAGCTGCGCGAGCGGACCGACCCGGATCTGGTCCTCGCGCCGCGTACCGATGACGCGCACCAGGACCACCGAGGCCTGGCGCGGCTGATACCGACCGCGTTCCGCGACCACCTGGTCCTCGGCTACGAGATCGTCAAGTGGGACGGCGACCTCGGCCGTCCGGCGGCGTACCAGCCGCTGTCACCGGAGATCGCCGAGCAGAAGGTACGGCTGCTCCAGGAGCACTACCCCTCGCAGCGCCACCGGCCCTGGTACGACCGCGAGGCCTTCCTGGGCCTCGCCCGGATCCGCGGCATCGAATGCCACGAGCGCTACGCCGA
Organism: Streptomyces lincolnensis; assembly: GCF_001685355.1. Classification (GTDB taxonomy): domain Bacteria; phylum Actinomycetota; class Actinomycetes; order Streptomycetales; family Streptomycetaceae; genus Streptomyces; species Streptomyces lincolnensis. The sequence goes on from NZ_CP016438.1 coordinate 9,762,027, forward strand.
GGCGTTCGCCGTCACCAAACTCGTTCTCGACCTGGGGGATTGAACCTTGCGCGTACTGCTCACCGGACACCAGGGCTACCTGGGCACCGTGATGGCCCCGGTCCTCACGGCCGCCGGACACGAGGTCGTCGGCCTCGACTCCGGCCTGTTCGCCGACTGCGTCCTCGGCCCGACACCCGCCGACCCGCCCGGGCACCGGGTCGACCTGCGCGACGTCACAGCGGAACACGTGGCCGGCGTCGACGCCGTGATCCACCTCGCCGCGCTGTCCAACGACCCGCTGGGCTCCCTGGCACCGCAGCTCACCTACGACATCAACCACCACGCGTCCGTACGACTGGCCCGGCTGGCCCGCGACGCCGGAGTGCGGCGCTTCCTGTACGCATCGACCTGCTCGGTCTACGGCGCCGCCGGCGGTGACGACCTGGTGGCCGAGGACGCCCCGCTGCGCCCGGTGACACCGTACGCGGAGTCCAAAGTGCGGGTGGAGGACGACCTGCACGCCCTGGCCGACGGCGACTTCAGCCCCGTGTACATGCGCAACGCCACCGCCTTCGGCTACTCGCCCCGGCTGCGCGCCGACATCGTGCTCAACAACCTGGTCGGCCACGCGCTGCTGTCCGGCGAGGTGCTGGTGCTCTCCGACGGCACCCCCTGGCGTCCGCTGGTGCACGCCGCCGACATCGCCCGGGCCTTCACGGCCGCGCTGACCGCGCCGTACGAAGCGGTGCACGACCGGGCGTTCAACATCGGCAGCGAGATCAACAACGTCACGGTCGCCGAGATCGCCGCGCAGGTCGCCGAGGCGGTGTCCGGCTCCAAGGTGGTGATCACCGGCGAGAACGGGGCCGATCCGCGGTCGTACCGGGTCGACTTCTCCCGGTTCCGCGCCGCGCTGGAAGGCTTCGACTGCGAATGGACGGTGAAGCAGGGCGCCCTCGAACTCGCCGACGCCTACCGCAAACACGGGCTGACCGGGGAGGACTTCGAGCGACGCTTCACCCGCCTCGCCGTGCTGCGCGCGGCGACCGACACCGGCGCCGTCGACGACACCCTGCGGTGGCGCCGATGACCGAGACCGGCGCGCAGCCGACGACCACCACCGGCGAGGAGATGCACTCGCTGGTGGAACGGCTGTACCCGCTGTGCCGCAGCATCACCGGCGACGGAGTGCGCGCCACCTTGGACATCGTCGGCGAGTACATCCCGCTGCGGGTGCACGAGGTACCGACCGGAACCCAGGTGCTCGACTGGACGGTGCCGCAGGAGTGGAACATCCGCGACGCGTACATCGCCGACAGCACCGGCCACCGGATCGTCGACTTCGCCGCGTCCAGCCTGCACGTGCTCGGCTACAGCGTGCCGATGTCGGCGACCATGCCGCTGGCCGAACTGCGCGCACACCTGCACACCCTGCCGGACCACCCGTCCTGGGTGCCGTACCGCACCAGCTACTACAAGCCGGAATGGGGGTTCTGCCTGGCCCAGGACACCCTGGACGCGATGCCGGACGGCGACTACGAGGTGCGCGTCGACTCCACCCTCGCCGACGGCCACCTCACCTACGCCGAGCACGTGGTCCCCGGCCAGGTCGCCGACGAGGTGATCGTCTCCTGCCACGTCTGCCACCCGTCGCTGGCCAACGACAACCTGGCCGGCATCGCGGTGGCGGCCTTCCTGGCCCGCGCGCTGGCGGCTCAGAAGCCGTGGTACACCTACCGGTTCATCTTCGCGCCCGGCACCATCGGGGCGATCACCTGGCTGGCCCGCAACGCGGAGCGGGTGGAACGGGTCAGGCACGGCCTGGTGCTGGCCTGCGCGGGCGACCCGGGCCCGCTGACGTACAAGCAGAGCAGGCGCGGCGACGCGGAGATCGACCAGGTGATGCGGCACGTGCTCACCGCCTCCGAACGCCCGCACCGCGTCACCGAGTTCACCCCGTACGGCTACGACGAACGGCAGTACTGCTCGCCCGGGTTCGACCTCGGCGTGGGCTCGCTCACCCGGACCCCGTACGCCGGCTACCCCGAGTACCACACCTCGGCGGACAACCTGGACTTCGTCTCCCCGGAGGCGATGGCCGACACCCTCGCGGTCTGCCGCGAGGCGTTCGCCGTACTGGACCGCAACCGGAGGTACGTCAACCTCAGCCCCTACGGCGAACCACAGCTGGGCCGGCGCGGGCTGTACGACTCGCTCGGCGGCCGCAGCGACGCCCAGCAGGCCCAGATGGCCATGCTCTGGGTGCTCAGCCTCTCCGACGGCGAGCACAGCCTGCTCGACGTCGCCGAGCGGTCCGGGCTGGCGTTCGACACCGTCGCCGCCGCGTCCGACGCCCTGCACGGCGCCGGGTTGATCAAGGCATGACGGCGATGACCACCGAGGGGGAGGAGACGGCGCCGTCGGCACCCAGGGCCGCGCTTGCCTGGCGTGCCGTCGCCGGACGGCTTTCCTGGGGACTCGCCGACCAGGCGGCCTCCAGCCTGACCAACTTCGCGGTGGGCATCTACGTGGCACGCTCGCTGGGGCCGGCCGCGTTCGGCGTGTTCAGCCTGGCCTGGGTGACCTACGGCGTCGTGCTCAACGTCTCCCGCGGGCTGGCCACCGACCCCCTGATGGTGCGCTTCAGCGCGGTGCCGGCCGCCTCCTGGCGCGCGGCGGTGGCCCGGTCGTCGGGTACCGCGCTCGGCGTCGGCACCGCGCTCGGCGCGGCGTGCGCGGTGGTCGGGCTGATCCTCGGCGGCACCGTGGGCCTCGCGTTCGTCTGGCTCGGCGTCGTGTTGCCGGCGCTGCTGCTCCAGGACGCCTGGCGGTTCGCGTTCTTCGCCGCGGGCAGTGGACGCAAGGCCGTCGTCAACGACCTGGTGTGGGGCGTCACCCTCATCCCGGCCATGGTGGTGGCCGCTCGCGTGGGCAGCGTGGCCGCCTTCGTGGTCGCCTGGGGCGCGTCCGCCGCCCTGGCCGCGGTGTACGGCTGCGTTCAGTCCGGCATCCGGCCCCGCGTGACAGGAGCGCGCGGGTGGCTTCGCGAGCACCGCGACCTCGGCTACCGGTACCTGGTCGAGAACGTCAGCCTCAGCGGCGCGGTCCAACTGCGGGCCTACGGGCTCGGCGCGATCGTCGGTGTCGGCGCGGTGGGTGTGGTCCGAGGCGCCGAACTGCTCCTCGGACCGTTCCTCGCCGTGCTGATGGGACTGTCGCTGGTCACCGTCGCGGAGGCGGCACGGGTGCTGCGCCAGGCCCCGCACCGCCTCGCCAAGTTCTGTCTCCTGCTGGGCGGCGGGCAGGCCGCCGCCGCGCTGCTGTGGGGCGCGGCCCTGCTGCTGGTGCCGGACCGCGGCGGCGAGCTCGTGCTCGGCGCTGTCTGGACCTCCGCCTCGGAGCTCATCGTGCCCGCCACCCTCGGCGTCGCGGGCGCCGGCCTCGGCGTCGGCGCGGCGGCCGGACTGCGCGCGCTCGGCGCGGCCCGGCGCAGCCTGCGCAGCCAGCTGTTCGCCTCCGCCTGCTACGTCACCGGCGGACTCGGCGGAGCGGCCGTCGCCGGCACGATCGGCTCGGCCTGGGGCGTCGCCGCGGCGACCCTCAGCGGCTCGGCCGTGTGGTGGCTGCACCTGCGGTCCGCCCTGCGCGCGCACCACCAACCCCCCATCCGTGAAGTGAGGACTCCATGACCGCCCATCCCCGGTTGAGCATCGGCCTGCCCGTCTACAACGGCGAGCAGTACCTGCCCGAATCGCTCGACGCGCTCCTCGGCCAGACCTACGAGGACTTCGAACTGGTCATCTCCGACAACGCCTCGACCGACAGGACCGAGGAGATCTGCCAGAAGTACGCCGCCCGGGACTCCCGCATCCGCTACCTGCGGCTGCCCCGGAACATCGGCGCCGCACCGAACCACAACTACGTGTTCACCCAGTGCCGCGGCGAACTGTTCAAGTGGGCCTCGCACGACGACCTGTACGCCCGGGACCTGCTGTCGCGCTGCGTCCAGGCGCTGGACGAGCGGCCGGACGTGGTCCTCGCCCACGCCGACCAGGCGGTCATCGACGGCGACGGCCAGGTGAAGGTCCCCTACGAGTACACGCTCGCCACCGCCTCGCCGCACGCGCCGGAACGATTCCGCAGCTTTCTGTACGAGCCCGGCGGCGACGACTTCTACGGGGTGATGCGGGCCGACATGCTGCGCAGGGTCAAGCCGCACGACAGCTACCACCACGCGGACCGCACGTTCGTCGCCGAGATCGTGCTGCACGGGCCCTTCCACCAGGTGCCGGAACTGCTGTACTTCCGCCGCGACCACCCCGACCGGGCCGAGCGGGCGAACCCGTCCAAGCGTTCCCGGTGCGCCAACCTGGACCCGCGCCGGGCAGGCCCGCTGCACCCGACGCCCCGACTGCTCGCCGAGTACGTCTGGGGCTTCGCCTCGGCGATCCGGCGGGCGCCGCTGTCCCCGGCCGACCGGCGCGCCTGCTACCGCCACCTCGCGCTGTGGATGACCAGCCGGGTCCGGCCGGGCGCCGGCGAGCGGGTCGAGGACCGCGCCCCCGTCGACCCGGCCCTGCTCACCGTCTCCGTCGACGACGTCGTCGCCGGCCGAGAGGGAAGGCAGCTGTGAACACCCCGGTGCGCGTCGGGGTGTTCGGCCTGCTCGGCTCGGGCAACCTCGGCAACGACGGGTCGCTGGAGGCCGTACTCGGCTACCTGCGCGCCGCGCACCCGGAGGCGGCCGTGGACGCCCTGTGCGGCGGACCCCGGGTCGTCGAGGCCCGGTACGGGATCCCCGCGACACGGCTGCACTGGAACCGCGGCGAGTACCGGACCGCCTCACGCGCCGGCGCGATCGCGGCCAAGGGCCTGGGCAAACTCCTCGACGCCGTCCGCACCGCCGCCTGGGTGCGCCGCCACGACGTGGTGATCGTGCCGGGCATGGGCGTCCTGGAGGCCACCCTGCCGCTGCGGCCATGGGGCTTCCCGTACTCACTGTTCCTGCTCTGCGCCAGTGGCCGGCTGCTGCGCACCCCGGTCGCGCTGGTCGGCGTAGGCGCCGCCCCGATCGGCGACCGGCCGACCCGGGCCCTGGTGCGCTGGTCGGCACGCCTCGCTGCGTACCGCTCCTACCGTGACACCGCCTCCCGTGACGCGATGCGGGACATGGGCGTGGACACCGGACGCGACGAGGTCTACCCGGACCTCGCGTTCGCCCTGCCGGCGCCGGAGGCGAGCGCGCCCCCGGACGGCCCGCCGGGCACGGTCTGCGTCGGCGTCATGGACTTCCACGGCGGCAACGACGACCGGGCCCGGGCCGAGGAGATCCACCGGCGCTACCTCGACGGGACGACCCGCTTCGTCCGGGCACTGGTCGAGGACGGCAGACCGGTCCGGCTGCTCACCGGCGACCAGTGCGACGCGGCGGTGGTCGCCGCGATCCTCGACGCGGTCGACTCGCCGCTGGTCACCGCCGCCGAGACGGCCTCGCTGGCCGACCTGATGAAGGAGACGGCGGCTGCCGACACCGTGGTGGCGACCCGCTACCACAACCTGATCTGCGCCCTGAAGGCCGGCACACCGACGCTCGCGCTCAGCTACGCGTCCAAGAGCGACGCGCTCATGGACCGGATGGGCCTCGGCGCCTACTGCCACCCGGCCCGCGAGGTCGACGCCGACCGGCTGCTGGAGCAGTTCCGGGCGCTGGAGAAGCGATCGGCGCAGCTGCGGCAGACACTCCGCGAGCGCAACCAGGTCGCCGCCCGGCAACTCGAGGACCAGTTCACCGCCTTGACCGGCGCCCTGTTCCCCTCGGCAGACCACACCCACGCCCACGCGTACAAGGAGGTCCGATGAAGGCGACCGAAGTCCCGGAGATCTCCGGCGCGTACCTGTTCGAGCCGACGCCGTACGCCGACGAGCGCGGCTTCTTCTGCCGCACCTTCGACGCCGACCTGGTCCGCTCGGTGGGCCTCGACCCGGACGCCTTCGTCCAGGACAGCCTGTCCCGCTCGCTCCGGGGCGTGCTGCGCGGCCTGCACCTGCGCTCCGGCGCCGGCGAGGCCAAGCTCGTGCGCTGCTCGTACGGGAAGATCTTCGACGCCGTCGTGGACCTGCGGCCGGACTCGCCGACGTACCTGGGCCGGGCCTTCTTCGAGCTGTCCGGCGAGACGCAGGCGACCTTGTACATCCCGGCGGGGTGCGCGCACGGCTTCCAGGCGCTGACGGAGACCGCTGACACCTCGTACCGGATCGACCGTCCGCACGATCCCGCCGAGGACGTGACGATCGCCTTCGACGACCCGGAGCTCGCCATTCCCTGGCCGCTGCCGGTCACCTCGATGTCCAAACGGGACCGGGAGGCGCCGAGCCTCGCCGAGGTCCTTTCGCAGAAGGAGAGTTGAGGCCGCGTGGACACCGAAGACACCGGAGAGCTCGTGCTGCCCCGGTCGCGGCTGGCGAACGAGCGGCTGCACGCCCTGATCCCCGGCGGCACGCACACCTACGCCAAGGGCGACGACCAGTACCCCGAGAACCTGGCCCCGGTCATCAGCCACGGCCGCGGCGCCCACGTGTGGGACATCGACGGCAACCGGTACATCGAGTACGGCTCCGGCCTGCGCTCGGTCAGCCTCGGCCACGCCCACCCCCGCGTGACCGAGGCGGTGCGGCGGGAACTCGACCGCGGCAGCAACTTCGTCCGGCCGTCCATCCTGGAGGTCGAGGCCGCGGAACGCTTCCTGGCCACGGTGCCCACCGCCGAGATGGTGAAGTTCGCGAAGAACGGCTCCGACGCCACCACCGCCGCGGTACGCCTGGCCCGCGCCGCCACCGGGCGCCCGCGGGTGGCCCTGTGCGCCGACCATCCGTTCTTCTCCACCGACGACTGGTTCATCGGCACCACGCCGATGTCCGCCGGCATCCCGGCGTCCACCACCGATCTCACCGTGGCCTTCCCCTACGGCGACCTGGCCGCCACGGAGGACCTGCTCACCCGGCACCAGGGCGAGGTCGCCTGTCTGATCCTCGAACCCGCCACCTACACCGAGCCGCCGCCCGGATACCTCGCCGGCCTGCGGGAGCTGGCCGACCGGCACGGGTGTGTCCTGATCTTCGACGAGATGATCACCGGCTTCCGTTGGTCGGAGGCGGGCGCCCAGGGCCTGTACGGCGTCGTCCCCGACCTCTCCACGTTCGGCAAGGCGCTGGGCAACGGATGCGCCGTCTCCGCGCTGGCCGGGCGCCGCGAGCTGATGGAACTCGGCGGGCTGCGCCACTCCGGCGAGCGGGTGTTCCTGCTGTCCACGACACACGGCGCGGAAACGCACTCCCTGGCAGCCGCGATGGCCGTGCAGACCACCTACACCGAGGAGGGCGTCACCGCGCGGCTGCACGCCCTCGGCGAGCGGCTGGCCGCCGGTGTCCGCGACGCCGCGGCGAGCATGGGCGTCGGCGACCATGTCGTCGTGCGGGGCCGGGCCAGCAACCTGGTCTTCGCCACCCTCGACGAGAACCGGCAGCCGTCCCAGCAGTACCGCACCCTGTTCCTGCGCCACTTGCTCGCGGGCGGGGTGCTGGCCCCGTCGTTCGTGGTGAGCGCCGCGCTCGACGACGCCGACATCGATCACACCGTCGACGTCGTGGCCCAGGCATGTGCGGTGTACCGGAAGGCACTGGACGCCGCCGACCCCACGCCCTGGCTGGCCGGGCGGCCGGTGAAGCCCGTGTTCCGCCGCCTGGCCTGACGGGAGGTCAGAAGCGCTTCAGCCGGCCGGCGTCGGCCATTCGGTCGTCCAGCCGGTCGGCGGTCCGGTCGATCAGCCACGCGGTCGCCGGCACCACCGCCATTGCGGTGCACCAGCCGCCGAGGACGTCGGTGGGATAGTGCGCGCCCAGGGAGACCTGAGCCCAGCCCATGGCGGCGCCGGCGACCAGCGCCGCGGCGAGCACGAGGACCGTGCCGGCCGTCCTGCCGAGGCCGAGCCGGCCGGTCGCGAGCAGCGCCACCGCGAGGGCGACCGCGGTGACGAAGGCGGTGTGCCCGCTCGGGTAGGACAGGTTGCCCTCGCCGTGGATGGTGCGCCCCACCAGAGGCTTGAGCAGTGTCGTCGTCCCCACCGTCAGGCCGGCGCCGGCCACGACGAGCACCGCCGCGCGAGGACTCCGAAGCAGCAGACAGCCCGTCACGGCGGCCACGACCAGCAGCGCCGCTCCGACGGGTTCCCCCCAGAAGTCCGTGGCCAGAGCGATGTCCCGCCACGGCGACCGCACATCCTCGACCGTCGGCTGAAGCCACCCGTCCACCCGGCCTGGCTTGCCGCCGTCGGCATACAGGACCCCGAGCACGAGGACCACCAGCGCGGCGAGAACCGCGGCCAGCCCGAGCCACCCGCGCGGCGGAGCAGGCAGCACCGCGCGTCCCGGCCGGCCGGTCACACGTCCTCCGCGTCCGGTCGACCGGCGGCAGGGGCAAGCATGAAGGGGGCTGGGCCGACGCCCAGTTGCTCCCCGGCCGGGCGATCCAACACGAGCCCCCCTGTCGTGCCTGCACAGCCCCAACTCGCCGACACGGCCGTCACCTTGGCCATGGGCATCGGGTTCAGCCTTCACTTGTCACCCTAACCAACCCCGCGCGCCTCGCGCAGGCGATGGCACGGAGATCCGATTCCCCGTCTCCCGCTGCCTGGTGTCGGGGTCCCGCAACAGATGTCACTGGCGCGTCACAGCCCGCCCGGGCCCCACAACCCCCGCCGGGACCGCCGGGTCGAACCACGCGTCGGACCGGACCAGCCGACTGACACAGCATCACCATCGATCATCAACGTCCCACGGGGGGAACAGATATGAGCATCGCCGCGCGCACCGCCCGACGCACCACAGGCTCGGCCGCCGTCACCGCGGCGTCCTTCCTGCTGCTGGCGGGAGCGGGCATCCTGGCCGCCCCCGCCGCGTTCGCGGGCATTCCGGGCGCCTCGTCCGCCGTCGACCGCAACGACGACTTCAACGGCGACGGCTACGCCGATCTGCTCACCGGTGCCCCGGAGGGCGCCGTCGACGGCAAGGAGGGCGCCGGGTACGTCACCGTCCAGTACGGAGCGCCGAACGGCATCGGCACCGGCACCACGGTGCCCAAGGGCCGGGTCCAGGTGGTCAGCCAGTCGACCAAGGGTGTGCCCGGTACCTCCGAGGCGGGGGACCGTTTCGGGCAGGCGGTCGCCACCGGTGACCTGGACGGTGACGGCTACGACGACGCCGTCGTCGGCGTGCCCGGCGAGGACGAGGGCGCCGTCGAGGACGCGGGCCGGGTGACCGTCCTGTACGGCTCCAAGGCGGGTCTCGGCGCCGAGAACACCGTGACGGTCACCGCCGCCGAGCCCACCGCCGGCGCCCGGTTCGGCCTCGCGGTGGCGGCGGCCCGGTTCTCCGGTGACATCGACGCCGACCAGATGGTCGTCCTGGACCAGAAGACGGGCCTGAACGTCTTCACCTACCACGCGGGCGTCCTCCGGCAGGTCGGCACACCGCAGTCCACCGGTCACGCCGTCCAGGGCGCCTACCTGACCACCGGCGACTACGACAGCGACGGCCTCGCCGACCTCGTCGTGTCCGGCTACAGCCCCGACGACGACTACACCAAGGGCTGGTCCGCCTACTACGCGGGCGGGACGGAGGGCCTCGGTCACCGGCGCGACCTGCGCGGCGGCCTGGGCACGGCCTCCGGTGACATCAACGGCGACGGCTACGACGACCTCGTGGTGGGCCAGCTCAGCGCCGTGGACGACACCGCCGGAGCCGCCGACGCGCCCGGTGGCCTGGTCGGCGTCTACTACGGCGGCGAGGACGGCCCGGCCGGCACCGAAGGCCCCGGCACCGCCCCCGAGTGGTGGTCGCAGAACTCCCCGGGCGTGCCCGGCAGCGCCGAGCCGGACGACGCCTGGGGCAACGACCTGTCCGTGGCCGACGTCGACGCCGACGGCTACGCGGACGTGGCCGTCGGTGCGCCCGGCGAGGACGTGGGCTCCGCCGCCGACGCCGGCGCGGTGTGGCTGCTGCGCGGCTCGCCGACCGGCCTGACCGCCACCGGGGCCCAGTCCTTCGACCAGAACACCCCGGCATCCCCGGGAGCGCGGAGACCGGCGACGGGTGGGGTGCCCAGGTGCGGCTGGTGGACACCGACGGTGGCGGCTGGCGCGAGCTGGTGGCCGCCGCACCCGAGGAGAACGCGGGTGACGGCGGGGTGTGGGTGCTGCCCGCGAGCGGGAACGGACTGCTCGCGGACGGCTCCTGGACGTACGGCGCCGCCGCCCTCGGTGGCAGCGCCCACGGCGCCCGCTTCGGCGCCGTGATCGACGAGTAGCCGACGCGGGACACGGACCGCCTACCCGCACGGGCCGGCGGCCGTGGCCCTCGGCACGGTCGCCCCGCTGCCGGACAGCAGACTGTGGGCCAGCGGTGTCGCCGAGTGCTCGACATGTTTGCCGTCCCGGCGGCTGACGAGGAGTCCCGCCCCGCGCAGGACACCGATCTGATAGCTCGCGCTGGCCGGTGCCAGTCCGAGGGTCTGTGCCACCTCGGTGGTGGTACGCGTGCGGTGACCCGCCACGTCGGCGAGAACCGCGCTCCTCGTCCGGCCCAGCAGCCGTTCGAGCCCTTCCTCACCGGCCGGCGCGATGTCGAACGGCTGCTTCGCGACGGGATAGACGAGGACCGGGTCGAGGCCGGGGTCGGCCGGGGCCGTGGGTCTGCGCCAGCAGAAGTACGACGGCACGAGCGTCAGCCCGCGGCCGTCCAGGCGCAACTCCCGCTCGATGGGATAGTCCACGTCGAGATACGGCGGGTTCCATCGGGCGAACGGGTGCAGGCCCTTCAGAAGAGCCGAGGTCCCTCCGTCGAGCAGGGTCTGCGTGCGGACCGCGATGTCGTCGTCCACTGCCGACCGCACCTGCCGCCAGTACGGTTCCAGCAGCGTCCGGAACGAGTCCCGCAAGGAGTCCGCGACGAGCGCGAGGGAGGCGGTGGCCCGTTCGTGCGGACCTCGGATCCATCCCGGTAACGGTCTCGAATCGGCGAGCCGGGTCAGTTCTCCGACCAGCCGGTCACGGGGCGTCGCCCGCACTTGGTCCAGTGCCGCGTCCAGGTACTCACCCGTGACCGGAGGCGTCAGGAAGTCGGGGATGTAGCCCGCGGCCGGGATGACGGTGCGCAGTGTGCGCAGGGCGTCGGAGGCGTGGTCGTCCCGCGACAGCCGGCGGGTGGTCGCCTGGCGCCAGTGTCCGAACTCCAACGGCCCCTGGTACGTCTGAAGGCGGCAGACGGCGCACATCAACTCCCACAGCGGATCGGGCTGCCGAGCCAGGCGCACGTTCTCAAGATCGCGCCATCCGAAGTGGATGCGAAGCAAGTGGCGCCTCCATTACGGCGGTTCCGCCTCGTGGACGGCCCCGGGGCGGGGGCGCACCGGATGCCGACGTGGCCGTTATGCCCGCTGTCGGAACAACTCCCTTGATCCTGACGGATCGTGTCCGGGCGGAACAGTAGAGATCGAGAGAGGATCCCCACCATGCCGATAGCTTTTCCACTATGAGTCCTGGTCGCGGCACCGGTGGCACACGAGAGCCGAGCCTGCACCAGCTCCGGCTCTACCTCGTCCTCGCCCAGGAACTCCACTTCGGTCGGGCGGCGGCACGCGTCTATGTCACCCAGCCCACCTTCAGCCAGCAGATCAGGTCGCTGGAACAGCGGCTCGGCGTCACACTCGTCGAGCGCGGTGGCCGGGGAGTGCGGCTCACCGCGGCCGGTCAGGCCCTCGCCGAGGAGGCCAGGTCGGTGGTCGACGCCATGGCCCGATTACGGCAGACCGCCGACCGCCACGTCGGCACGGCGCGTGGGCGCCTGCGTCTGGGCAGCCTCGGCGCGGAGGCCGCCATGCCCCATGCCCAGACCGTCCTCGCCCACCTCCGCGACCGGCACCCCGACCTGGAGATCGAGGTCCGCAACCTCACCTTCGTCGACATGTTCAGCACCCTGCTCACCGGGGAGGTCGACGCCGCGTTCCTGCGCGGCCCCCTGCCGGGCGGGATCCAGTCCCTGCACCTGCACACCGAGACACGGGTGGTGTGCCTGCCCGCCGACGACCCGCTCGCCGGCCGGGACACCGTCACCCTCGCCCACCTCGCCGACCGCGCGGTCGTCGACATGCCCCCGGAAGTGCCCCGTGCGTGGTGGGACCACCTCACCGTCAACCCGCGCCCCGACGGCACACCGGTCCGCTTCGGTCCGGTCGTGAGGGACACCGAGGCCATGGTCCTCGCCGTCACCCAGAAACAGGCGATCACCTTCCTGCCCTCCGCGGCCCGTCACCTCTACCCGCGCGCCGGCATCACCTACGTCGACTGCTCCGAACTGGGGGTGTCCACGGCCGAACTCGCCTGGCTCCCCGACAACCGCGACAGCCCGGCCGTGACCGCTCTGCGCGAGGCGGCCCACCGGACCCTTCGGCAGGCATAGAGCACGGACCCCGACCTCTGGAGTTGCGTTGCGCGCAACCTGGTGCGCATGGTGCTACCGGTCTACGATGCCTGGCGTATCTGTGGCGCGAGCGAGACGAGGCACCATGGCTTCCCAGCAGTACGACTTCGTCATCGTCGGCGGTGGTTCGGCCGGCAGTGCACTGGCGAACAGACTCTCCGCGGATCCCGACAACCGGGTGCTGGTCCTGGAGGCGGGCCGGTCCGACTATCCCTGGGACGTGTTCATCCACATGCCCGCGGCGCTGACGTATCCGATCGGCAGCCGGTTCTACGACTGGAAGTACGAGTCCGAGCCCGAGCCCCACATGGGCGGCCGGCGTGTCTACCACGCCCGCGGCAAGGTGCTCGGCGGCTCCAGCAGCATCAACGGCATGATCTTCCAGCGCGGCAACCCCATGGACTACGAGCGCTGGGCGGCCGACGCGGGCATGGAGAGCTGGGACTACGCGCACTGTCTGCCCTACTTCCGGCGCATGGAGAACTGCCTGGCGGCCGATCCGGACGACGAGTTCCGCGGCCACGACGGCCCCCTCGTCCTGGAGCGCGGCCCGGCCACCAACCCGCTCTTCGGTGCCTTCCTCAAGGCCGCCGAGGAGGCGGGCTACGCGCCGACGGACGACGTCAACGGCTACCGTCAGGAGGGCTTCGCCCAGTTCGACCGCAACGTCCACCGCGGCCGCCGCCTGTCGGCGTCGAAGGCCTACCTCAAGCCCGCCATGAAGCGGCCGAACCTCACCGTCACCACGCGCGCCCTCGTCACCCGCGTCCTGTTCGAGGGCAAGCGCGCCGTCGGCGTCGAGTACCGGCGCGGCCGGGGACCGGCCCAGAGGGTACGGGCCGGGGAGGTCATCCTGTGCGGCGGCGCGATCAACTCCCCGCAACTGCTCCAGCTCTCCGGCGTCGGCAACGCCGAGGAGCTGACCACCCTCGGCGTCGACGTCGTGCACGACCTGCCGGGCGTCGGCGAGAACATGCAGGACCACCTGGAGGTCTACGTCCAGTACGCCTGCAGGCAACCCGTGTCCATGCAGCCGTACATGGCGAAGTGGCGGGCCCCCTTCATCGGCCTCCAGTGGCTCTTCCGCACCGGCCCGGCCGCCACCAACCACTTCGAGGCCGGCGGCTTCGCGCGCAGCAACGAGGACGTCGACTACCCCAACCTGATGTTCCACTTCCTGCCCGTCGCGGTCCGCTACGACGGCTCCTCACCCTCCGGCGGCCACGGCTACCAGGTGCACGTCGGCCCCATGTACTCCGACGCCCTCGGCTCGGTGAAGATCAGGAGCAGGGATCCGCGGGTGCACCCGGCGCTCCGCTTCAACTACCTCTCCACCGAACAGGACCGCCGTGAATGGGTCGAGGCGATCCGGGTGGCCCGCAGGATCCTCGAACAGCCCGCGCTCGCCCCCTACAACGACGGGGAGATCTCACCCGGGCCGACGGTGGCGACGGACGAGGAGATCCTCGCCTGGGTCGCCAAGGAGGGCGAGACCGCCCTGCACCCGTCCTGCACCTGCAAGATGGGCACCGACGACCTGTCCGTCGTCGACCCCGCCAGCATGCGCGTGCACGGTCTGGACGGCCTGCGCGTGGTGGACGCCTCCGTCATGCCCTACGTCACCAACGGCAACATCTACGCACCTGTCATGATGATCGCGGAGAAGGCCGCCGACCTGATTCTCGGCAAGGAACCGCTCGCGCCGTCGAAAGCCGCGTACTACCGCCACGGCGGCTGAACGCTCGTCGTATACAACAGGGGGGCGTCCGGGACGTCGTCCGTGGTCGGGGGAGTGCCCGCCTGGTCGAATCGTCATCCGCCAACCCCTTGACGTGGGTCCGGCCATTCGCCAGGGTGTTCCACCACAAGCAATCGGGTGCACGATGCGCAACGACTTCGTTCGAAAGGCTCGGCGCGTGGCAGACCTGTACGTGGATGGCGAATGGCGGGACCCGGTGGCCGGTGGGCGCCGGGAGATCCGATGTCCCGCCGACGGCACGCTCGTGGCGACCGTCTCGGAAGGGTCCCGCGCCGACACGGAGGCGGCGATCGCCGCGGCCCGCCGCGCCTTCGACGGCGGGCCCTGGCCGCACACCCCCGAACGGGAGCGCGGCGCGCTGCTGTCGCGCACCGCGGACATCCTCGAACGCGACGCCAAGGACTTCGCCCGCGCCGAGTCGCTCGACACCGGCAAGCGGCTGGTGGAGAGCGAGTACGACATCGCCGACGTCGTCTCCTGCTTCCGCCACTACGGCGGACTCGGCGGCACAGACGCCGGCCGTGTCATCGACACCGGCCGCGACGACGCCGTCAGCCGTGTCGTGTATGAACCGGTCGGCGTGTGCGGACTGATCACGCCCTGGAACTACCCTCTGCTGCAAGCCAGTTGGAAAGTCGCCCCGGCGCTCCTCGCGGGCAACACGATCGTCCTCAAACCCAGCGAACTCAGCCCCTCCAGCTCGATCCTGCTGATGAGGGCTCTTGAGGAGGCCGGACTCCCGGCCGGCGCGGCCAACCTCGTCCTGGGCACCGGACCCGAGGTTGGCGCACCCCTCTCCGAGGACTCCGCCGTCGACATGGTCTCCTTCACCGGCGGACTTCAGACCGGCAAACGCATCATGGCCACCGCCGCGTCGAGCGTGAAGAAGGTGGCCCTCGAACTCGGCGGCAAGAACCCCAACGTCGTGTTCGCCGACGCGGACTTCGAGACGGCCGTGGACTTCGCGCTCACGGCCGTCTTCCTGCATTCGGGGCAGGTCTGCTCGGCCGGCGCCCGCCTGATCGTCCAGGACTCCCTGCACGACCGACTCGTCGACGAGATCGTCCGCCGCGCCCGGCTGATCCGGCTCGGCGGCCCCTTCGACCCCGAGGCCGACACCGGAGCACTCATCTCCGCACAGCACCTGGCGAAGGTCGAGGACTACGTCGCCGCCGGCCTCGCCGAGGGCGCCGTCCTGCGCTGCGGCGGCGCACGCCCCGACGACCCCGCACTGGCCGGCGGCCACTACTACCCGCCCACCGTCCTCGACGAGTGCCGGCAGGACATGCGCGTGGTCCACGAGGAGTCCTTCGGGCCCGTGCTCACCGTGGAGCGCTTCACCGACGAGGACGACGCCATACGCATCGCCAACGACACCGAGTACGGACTCGCCGGTGCCGTCTGGACCCAGGACGCCGGCAAGGCCCAGCGGGTCGCCCGGCGGCTGCGCCACGGCACGGTGTGGATCAACGACTACCACCCCTATGTGCCGCAGGCGGAATGGGGTGGCTTCGGGCACTCCGGCGTGGGCCGGGAACTGGGACCGACCGGCCTGAACGAGTACCGCGAGCCCAAACACATCTGGCAGAACATCCAACCCCGGCCGCAGCGCTGGTTCCGCGGCTGAACGCCGAAAAGAGGTCGAACGTGACCACACAGACCGAGGTGCCGCAGCGGCGCGGCACGCCCCAGGACTCGGGCTCCACCCCGGTCATCTCCGTGCGCAGGCTGTGGAAGGTGTTCGGCCCCAAGGCCGACCAGGTGCCGGACTCCGAGGAGCTGCGCGGCTTGACCCGCCGCGAGCTCATGGACCGCGCCGGATGCACCGCGGCCGTACGCGACGTCGCCTTCGACGTCTCGCCCGGCGAGGTCTTCGTCGTCATGGGCCTGTCCGGCTCGGGCAAGTCCACCCTGGTGCGCTGTCTGACCCGGCTGATCGAACCGACCGCCGGCGAGATCGTCTTCGAGGGCGAGGACATCCGCCAGGCCGACGCCGGGCGCCTGCGCGACCTGCGGCGCCGCAAGTTCTCCATGGTCTTCCAGCACTTCGGGCTGCTGCCCCACCGCCGTGTCCTGGACAACGTCGGCTTCGGCCTGGAGATCCGCGGCACCTCCCGCGCCGAACGCACCAGGCGGGCCCAGGAGGTCGTCGACCTCGTCGGCCTCGCCGGGTACGAGAACTCCTACCCCGACCAGCTCTCCGGCGGCATGCAGCAACGCGTGGGCCTGGCACGGGCGTTGGCGGGCGACCCCGACGTCCTCTTCTTCGACGAACCGTTCTCGGCGCTCGACCCGCTGATCCGCCGGGACATGCAGAACGAGGTCATCCGCCTGCACCACGAGGTCGGCAAGACCATGGTGTTCATCACCCACGACCTGTCCGAGGCGCTCAAGCTGGGCGACCGCATCCTCATCATGCGCGACGGCAAGATGGTCCAGTGCGGCACCGGCGACGAACTGGTCGGCGCCCCGGCCGACGACTACGTCCGCGAGTTCGTCAAGGACGTGCCGCGCGGCGACGTGCTGACCCTGCGCTGGATCATGCGCCCGCCGCAGGACGGCGACCCGCTGGACGGCCCCGAACTGGGCCCGGACGTCGTGGTGAAGGAGGCCACCCGGGCCGTCCTGGCCGCCGACAAGCCGGTCAAGGTCGTCGAGAACGGCAAGCTGCTCGGCATCGTCGGCGACGAGGAGATCCTCGCGGTGGTCGCCGGGCGAGAAGGCGGCGCCTGATGACCGTCGTCATGGAGAAACCCGGGAAGACGGAGTCGGCGCGACCCGCCGCTCCGGTCAAAGAAGCGCGCAGGCCGAGCCGGTTCATGATGGTGGCCGGGATCGTCGTCCTGTGGCTGGTGCTGTTCGCCGTACTGCGCGGGAAACAGACCCTGGCCCTGGCCGCGGCGGACCTGACCGACCTGCACCGGTGGTTCAACGACGTCAACGACTCCATCGGCGCCAACCGCAACTCCAACCCGCTCTTCCTGTACTTCTTCAACGAGATCCGCCTGGTCATCGACACCCTGGTGACCTTCGTCCAGGAGCTGATCTCCCAGCCCTCGGGCGACCGCCCCCTGCCGCAGATCGGCTGGCTCGGAGTCGTCGGCATCGCCGGCTATGTCTCCTGGGCCGTGGGCAACTGGCGGGTCGCCCTGCTGGCGGTGGCCGGTTTCACCTTCCTGGGCCTTCAGGGCCTGTGGCAGGAGAGCATGGACACCCTGGCGCTGACCCTCACGGCCGTCTTCGTGGCGCTGCTGTTTGCGATCCCGATCGGGGTGTGGGCCGGGCTGTCGGACCGGTTCAACCGGATCGTCACGCCCTTCCTGGACTTCATGCAGACGATGCCGACCTTCGTCTACCTGGCACCGCTGACCCTGTTCTTCCTCATCGGCGGCGCCTCCGCCACCATTGCCACCGCGATCTACGCGGCCCCGCCGACCATCCGCATCACCGCGCACGCCATCCGCAACGTCTCCAGGACGACGGTCGAGGCGGCCGACTCCCTCGGCGCCACCCGCCGCCAGTCGCTGCTGAAGGTCCTGCTGCCGATGTCCAAGCGGACCGTGGTGATGGGCGTCAACCAGACCATCATGGCCGCCCTGGCCATGGTGACCATCGCGGCTCTGATCAACGCGCCGGGCCTCGGCGTGGTCGTCCTGCAGGCGCTGCAGTCGCTCGACGTCGGCACGGCCTTCAACGCGGGCCTCGCCATCGTGGTCATGGCGATCGTCCTGGACCGGGTGACCACCGCGGCCGCCGCCCGCGAGGAGAACGCGCGGCGCTCCAATAACCGCCTCCTGAAGTGGCGGCGGCCGCTGCTGGGCGCCGGTGCGGCCGTCACAGCGGTCCTGGTCTATCTGTCGCACACCTTCCTGTGGGCGGCCGACTTCCCCGGTGACGGCACGGTCGGCAGCCACATCGCGAGCGCGGCGGACAGCGCGACCAACTGGGCGCAGGACAGCCTCTCGGGCGTCACCAACGCCATCCGTGACGTCATCACCAACGGTCTGCTCAACCCGTTCCAGACGCTGGTCACCGACTCCCCGTGGTGGCTCGTCGGCGCGGTGCTGGTGGCGCTGAGCGTGGTGCTCGGCGGCTGGAAGTCAGGGGTCACCACGGCCGTGTGCCTGGGCCTGCTGGTCGGCACCGGTCTGTGGTCGGACGCCATGACCACCCTGGCCTCGACGCTCGTCGCAACGGTCCTGGTGATGGCGCTCGGCATCGTCTTCGGGGTGTGGATGGGGCGGAGCATGATGGTGGACCGGCTGATCCGGCCCACCCTGGACGCCGCCCAGGTCATGCCGCCCTTCGTCTACCTCGTGCCGTTCCTCGCGCTGTTCGGCCCCACCCGCTTCACGGCCATCGTCGCCGCGATCGTCTACGGGGCCCCGGTCGCCATGAAGATCATCGCGGACGGGATCCGGGCGGTGCCCGAGACCACCGTGGAGGCGGCGACCTCCGCCGGGTGCAACACCTGGCAGATCATCACCAAGGTTCAACTGCCGATGTCACGCAGTGCTCTGACGCTTGCGACCAACCAGGGCCTGATCTACGTGCTGTCGATGGTTGTTGTGGGCGGCCTGGTAGGTGCGGGCGCCCTCGGCTACGACGTCGTGGCCGGATTCTCACGGGGGGAGCTGTACGGGAAGGGGCTTGCCGCGGGTCTGGCCATCGTCCTTCTCGGAGTCATGTTCGACCGGATCACTCAGGCCGCGGCGCGCCGCGCCACCGCTTAAGGAGCACGACACCATGGCAAGACACTGGCGAGCCGGCGCGGCCGGCCTGGCCGTCCTCGGCCTCACCCTCACCGCGTGCGGCGGGGCGAAGGTCGGAGACAGCTCCTCCGCGGGCTCGGAAAGCTCGGGCAAGTGCGGCACCTTCAATCTGGCCATCAACCCGTGGGTGGGCTACGAGGCGGACGCGGCGGTCGTCGCGTACGTCGCCCAGCACAACCTCGGCTGTACGGTCAACAAGAAGAACCTCAAGGAAGAGATCGCCTGGCAGGGCTTCGGCTCCGGCGAGGTCGACACGGTCCTGGAGAACTGGGGCCACCCCGACCTGGTGAAGAAGTACATCGACCAGCAGAAGACCGCCGTGGACGCCGGCCCGACCGGCAACGAAGGCCTCATCGGCTGGTACGTGCCGCCGTGGCTGGCCAAGGCGCACCCCGACATCCTCGACCACAAGAACCTCAACAAGTACGCGTCGAAGTTCAAGACGTCCGAGTCGGGCGGCAAGGGCCAGCTCCTCGACGGCGACCCGTCGTACGTCACCCACGACGAGGCGCTGGTGAAGAACCTGAAGCTGGACTTCAAGGTGGTGTACGCGGGCAGTGAGACGGCGCTGATCCAGGCCTTCCGCACCGCCGAGAAGAACAAGCAGTGGCTGATCGGCTACTTCTACGAGCCGCAGTGGTTCCTGTCCGAGGTCCCGCTGAAGAAGGTCAGCCTGCCCCCGTACAAGGACGGCTGTGACGCCGACGCGGCGAAGGTCGCCTGCGACTATCCCGTGTACAAGCTCAACAAGATCGTCAGCGCGAAGTTCGCCAAGTCCGGCAGCCCCGCCTACAACCTGGTGAAGAACTTCAACTGGACGAACGACGACCAGAACGAGGTCGCCAAGTACATCGCGCAGGACAAGATGACGGACGAGGCGGCGGCCAAGAAGTGGGTCGAGGCCAACAAGGACAAGGTCGACGCCTGGCTCAAGTAGCGCCGGCGTCCGCCGCTGATGTGGTTGTTCTCCGGCCAAGGCTCCGTGGGTGTGTTGCGTGAACTGCCGGAGAACAACCTATTTCGCCCGCGATTCCTCCCGAATTCCACCATGAAATCCTCACCTGGAGCATGGCCGCCGGTAAAATGGTTCAAGCTGCGGCAAAAATGATTTCCGAGGCCCGCGGTGAAGGCATCTCCCCGGTAAGATCTCGTCCGGAATGACACACGGTTACGACCAAACCCAAATTCATTCGGAAACGGGGAGACGTGGGGATTCGCAAATATACGCGGAGCGCTCTGATTGCCGGGATGCTGCTTGGGGCATCCATCTTCACACCGGCCACTCAGGCTGACGCTGCAGCTGGGCAGTACCACTTGAACCTCGGTCAGAAGCTGACCGTCGGGAAGTGCATCGTGTCCACCAAGGGGCAGCGCGGGGCTGTCGCAAAGCTTTGCATGGGCAAGTATGCCAACGCGCTCATCTACTACAAAGGTGTTCTAAAGGCTGAGTTCGGACCGAATCACGTGACGGCGGCTCAGCCCAAGGCCTATATCACGCTCGCGTCCGACCACAACGTCAAGATTTATAAGTACTCCGGTGGACCGCTGCTGTTCAACAGCAAGACCGCCGGGAAATTCCCGGCGACCCAGCTGTGGATCGACTCCTGCGCGGCTCTTCCTTACTGGAACGTCGCCCTGGTCAAGCCTGGAAGCTTCAACTGGCCCTGGAAGGGCGAACACTGCGTCGGCTAGTTGTACCCGGCCAGTCGGGTAGGGACCGCCGCATTGCTGCGGCGGTCCCTCCTCAGAACCGGCCGTGCGGGCTTTCCCCGCAGCTCGGCTCAAGCAAGCCCGAGAGGCTCACAGGCGTGCAGTGCAGGACGAGTGGATGAGACGGAGTTGCACCCCGTCCGACGTTTCGATCCCGCGATAGGTGATTTTCCTGGTGGTGATCGCCTGTCGGGTGCCTCGCAGCTATTGTTCCCACTCGGTGGGGCTGGACGGCGGAGCGTCGGCGTGCAGCAGCGGTCCCCGGCAGATCAGACACTGCCCGTTCTGCGCCTGGAGCAGGCGCAGGGTGGCACGGTTGATCGGCGGTGGTGGGCTGGTGCGGCGCCGTTCGGCCCAGTAGGTCGCCAGGGCAGGGTCGTCCGGGGATGCCGAGCCGTGGACCATCTGGTGTCGGACGATCTTCGTCCAGGCGTGATATGACTTCGTGTCTGTCAGGCCGCGTTGCCGCTCGTGCTCTGCGGGTCAAGTTTGATCAGATCCTCCCGCACTTCGATGAGCGCCGCCGTCGGTTGTACCTGGCCAGTGAGGCGACGGCCCTCGGCCGCGGCGGAATCGTCCGGGTCGCCGCTGCCTCAGGCACCAGCACTGCAACCATCGCGCGAGGCATGGCCGAGTTGGCCGGTTGCCCCTCGCCGACCCTGGGGGTCCGGGTTCCAGGTGCGGGCCGCAAGCGGCTGACAGACACCGACCCTGGTCTGTGGCCCGCGCTGGAGTCGCTGATCGAGCCGCACACCCGAGGCGACCTCGTCTCCCCGTTGCGGTGGACCACGTTGTCGTTACGGGCCCTGGCCTCAACCCTCACCACACAGGGCCACCCGGTCAGCGCTTCAACCGTCGGATACCTGCTGCACACCCTGGGCTACAGCCTGCAGGGAACCGCGAAGACAACAGAGGGCGCCCGGCTCCTGATCACCGCCGACTCCGGCGGCTCCAACGACCCCCGCCGCTGGACCTGGAAAAGCAACCTTGCCGCCTTCGCACGAGAGAGCGGCCTGGGGATCACAGTCTGTCACCTACCGCCGGGGACTTCGAAGTGGAACAAGACAGAGCACCGGATGTTCTGTCACATCACCGCGAACTGGCGGGGCGGCCGCTGACCAGCTACCAGGTCGTCCTCGAGACCATCGCCGCCACAACCACCAGGATCGGCCTGACCATCGGGGCCGAACTGGACACAGGCAGCTACGACCTCGGCGTCAGCGTCACACCCGCCGAGTTCCACGCCCTTCCGATCACACCCAGCACCTTCCACGGTGACTGGAACTACACGCTGTCTCCCGTTCCACCGCGAGCGCCAGACGCGCCGGCAACGACACACCGGACCGACCCGGCCCTGACCGGCATGTCACGAACCGCCTTCAAGCATCTGGTGGCGGTCTCGGAGCCTTTCTGGGACGCCTTGGCCGAGGCGGCATTCCAGCGACGCTTCCACCGCCCGCGCAGCTACCGCCACCCACAGACGAGCAGCGTGGACCACACCCACCGGCTCCTGGCAGCCATCCTGCGCCGCCGCAGAGCGGTGACCATGACGTTCCTGGCGCAACTACTGGGCGTCAACCGCACCAGCTTGTCCATCCAGTACCAGGACGCAAAACGAATCCTGGACCTGCACTGGATCCTCGTCACACCAATACCCGGATCGCCCGCCCGCACATGGGAACAACTACACGCCCGAACAACCCCCGCGGAAGCCCGTCGCTGACAGTTATCGAAATACGGGCCCTGGGCGGAAGTGAGTCCGCGCACCGGCACGCCCCGAACGGTTTTGGGCCCACTGGTCATCCGCTTTCGCATCCCGGGCGGAGACACGGATCGTGTCCGTGGTCCGAGCCGAGAGGGCGGAGTCCCTCACGACCTGGCCATGTGAATGCGGCCAGAGGCGACGGAGAGGCCCTGAATCATCTCTCTGGTGGAGCAGAGGCCCCGCACGCTGGCGCCGCACTCGGCGTCCCAGATCGCGCTGCCACGCTAACTCGTTCGCCGCCCAGTGCCGCAAGCCGACCATCACACGATCGAGCTAAACGTCCCTGCGTGCTGAGCTCTTGACACCCCTCCCCGAGGCGGGCACATTGAGTTGCGCAACCTGAAGCACGTTGCGCAGAAAGCAACTAAACGGTTTTGAATTTCGGAGGTGCGGCGATGGCGGGACCCCGAGTGGTGATCATCGGAGCGGGCGTCGTGGGAGCGGCCCTCGCTGACGAGATCTCCGCGCGAGGCTGGACCGAGGTGACCGTGGTCGACCAGGGCCCGCTGCCCGCCACCGGGGGATCGTCCTCGCACGCCCCGGGCCTGGTCTTCCAGACGAACTCCTCCAAGACCATGACCGAACTGGCCCGCTACACGGTCGAGAAGTTCTGCTCTCTCGACGTCGACGGCAAGCCCTGCTTCCTCCAGGTCGGCGGCCTCGAAGTGGCGACCACCCCCGAGCGCCTCACGGAACTGCGCCGCCGCCACGGCTGGATCACCGCCTGGGGCATCGAGTCCCGGCTGCTGACCCCCGGGGAGTGCGTCGAGCAGCACCCCCTGGTCAACCCGGAGAGGGTCCTCGGCGGCCTCCTGGTGCCCACGGACGGCCTCGCGAAAGCCGTCCTCGCCGTCGAGGCCCAGATCCGCCGGGCCACCGAACGCGGCGTCCGCTTCCTGGCCCGCCACGAGGTCCTCGACGTCCTGCGGGCCGACGGCAAGGTGACGGGCGTCCGCACCGACCGGGGCGACCTGGAAGCCGACATCGTCGTGTGCTGCGCCGGCATCTGGGGCCCGAAGATCGCCCGCATGGTGGGCATGAACCTCCCGCTCACCCCGCTCGCCCACCAACTCGCCTGGACCGGCCCGGTACCGGCCCTCGCCGGCCAGACCGAGGAGGCGGTCCGCCCGATCCTGCGCCACCAGGACGCCGACCTCTACTACCGCGACCGCTTCGACGGCATCGGCATCGGCTCCTACGGCCACCGCCCGATGCCCATCACCGCCGACGAGATCCTCTCCGTCGACGAGGCGGACCAGATGCCGTCGGTCCTGAAGTTCACCGAGGACGACTTCGCCGACGCCTGGACCGAGACCCAGTCCCTGCTCCCGGCCACGCGGGAGGCCAAGGTCGAGGAAGGCATCAACGGCCTGTTCTCCTTCACCACCGACAACTTCCCCCTCCTCGGCCAGTCCCCGGACGTACGGGGCTTCTGGGTCGCCGAGGCCGTCTGGGTCACGCACTCCGCGGGCGTGGGCCGGGCGATGGCCGAGTGGCTGGTCGACGGCCACTGCTCGTCCTTCGACCTGCACGAGTGCGACGTCAACCGCTTCGAACCGCACCAACTGGCCCCCGAGTACGTGCTGGCCCGCGACTGCCAGAACTTCGTCGAGGTCTACGACATCCTCCACCCCCTCCAGCCCTCCGGCCACCCGCGCCCGATCCGCACCAGCCCCTTCCACCCCCGCCAGCAGGACCACGGCGCGTTCTTCCTGGAGGCGAACGGCTGGGAGCGCCCGCACTGGTACGAGGCCAACGCGGGCCTGGTCGAGGGCCGTTCCATCCCGACCCCGGGCGACTGGGCCGCCCAGTACTGGTCGCCGATCGTCGGCGCCGAGGCCCAGGCCACCCGCGAGACCGTCGCGATGTACGACATGACGGCCCTCAAACGCCTGGAGGTCAGCGGCCCCGGCGCCGCCGCCTTCCTGGAGCGGCTGGTCACCGGCAAGGTCGCCAAGTCCGTCGGCTCCGTGACGTACACCCTCCTGCTGGACCACGACGGCGGCATCCGCAGCGACGTCACCGTCGCCCGCCTCGCCCCCGACCTCTTCCAGATCGGCGCCAACGGCAACCTCGACCTCGACTGGCTCACCCGCCACCTCCCCGCCGACGGCACGGTCCAGGTCCGCGACATCACCCCCGGCACCTGCTGCGTCGGCCTGTGGGGCCCGCTCGCCCGCGAGGTCCTCCAGCCCCTGACCGACGAGGACTTCTCGGCCGAGGGCCTGAAGTACTTCCGCGCCAAGCGCGCCTACGTCGGCAGCGTCCCGGTGACGGCGATGCGCCTGAGCTACGTCGGCGAACTCGGCTGGGAGCTGTACACCACCGCCGACCAGGGCCTGAAGCTGTGGGACACCCTGTGGCGGGCGGCCGAGCCCCTCGGCGGCGTCATCGCGGGCCGCGGCGCCTTCAACAGCCTGCGCCTGGAGAAGGGTTACCGCTCCTTCGGCACCGACATGACCTACGAGCACGACCCCTACGAGGCCGGCGTCGGCTTCGCCGTCAAGCCCGACAAGGACGACTTCATCGGCAAGGCCGCCCTGGAACGCCGTAAGGACAACGTGCGGCGCAGGCTGACCTGCCTCACCATCGACGACCCGCGATCGGTCGTCATGGGCAAGGAGCCGGTGTACGACGGCGACCGCGCGGTCGGCTACGTCACCAGCGCCGCCTACGGCTACACCATCGGCAAGGGCATCGCGTACGCCTGGCTGCCGGCGGAGCTGGCGGTGCCCGGCCGCACGCTGCACATCGGCTACTTCGACCGGCGCATCGAGGCGATCGTGGCCGAGGAACCGCTGTTCGACCCGGCGATGTCCCGCCTCCGTGGCTGACAACCAGCGTCGACTCCGAAGGAAGGAACACCGCCGGTGAACGCACAGTTGCTCGACGGCAGGGCGACCGCCGCCGACCTCCGCTCCGAACTCGCCGAGCGCGTGGCGAAGCTGACCGTCACAGGCACCCGCCCGCCGGGCCTCGGCACCGTCCTGGTCGGCGACGACCCCGGCAGCCACGCCTACGTCGCCGGCAAGCACCGCGACTGCGCCCAGGTCGGCATCGCCTCCCTCCGCCGCGAACTGCCCGCCGACGCCTCGCAGCGGCAGGTCGAGGAGACGATCGACGAGCTCAACGCCGACCCGGCCTGCACCGGCTACATCGTCCAACTCCCGCTCCCACGCCACCTGGACGCGCACGCCGTACTGGAACGCATGGACCCGGCCAAGGACGCCGACGGCCTGCACCCCGTCAACCTCGGCCGGCTCGTCCTGGGCGGCGAGGCCCCGCTGCCGTGCACTCCACGCGGCATCGTCGAACTGCTCCGCCGCCACGCAGTGCCGCTCGCCGGAGCACGGGTGTGCGTGATCGGCCGGGGCGTCACGGTCGGACGCCCCCTGGGCCTGCTCCTCACCCGCCGCTCCGAGAACGCCACCGTCACCCTCTGCCACACCGGCACCAAGGGACTGGCCTGGCATGTGCGCGAGGCGGACATCGTCGTCGCGGCCGCCGGCTCGCCCGGACTGATCACCAAGGACATGCTGCGCCCCGGCGCGGCGGTCCTGGACGTCGGCATCACCCGCACCGACGGCACACTCGTCGGCGACGTCCACCCGGACACCGCGCAGGTCGCCGGGTGGCTCGCGCCGATGCCCGGGGGAGTGGGACCCATGACACGGGCGATGCTCCTCGCCAACGTCGTCGAGGCCGCCGAGAGGAACGCGAACGCCGTATGAACCTGTCCCTGCCCGAGGGCGGAGCCGTCCGATGAACCCCCGCACGCCCGGAGCAGCGCTCCCGGAGCACCCCGACCGGCTGTGGCGCACACCCGAGCCGAAACGGTCCTACGACGTCGTGATCGTCGGCGGTGGCGGACACGGCCTGGCCACCGCCCACTACCTGGCGAAGAACCACGGCATCACGAATGTCGCCGTCCTGGAGAAGGGCTGGCTGGCGGGCGGCAACATGGCCCGCAACACCACCATCATCCGGTCCAACTACCTCTGGGACGAGAGCGCGGGCATCTACGAGCACGCCCTCAAACTCTGGGAGGGCCTGGCGGACGAACTCGACTACCCGATCCTGTTCTCCCAGCGCGGCGTGCTGAACCTCGCGCACAGCCTCCAGGACGTCCGCGACAGCGTGCGCCGCGTCGAGGCCAACCGGCTCAACGGCGTGGACGCCGAATGGCTGGACGCCGAGCAGGTCAAGGACGTCTGCCCGATCGTCAACATCTCCCCGGACGTGCGCTATCCCGTCCTCGGCGCCACCTACCAGCCCCGCGCCGGCATCGCCAAGCACGACCACGTCGCCTGGGGCCTGGCCCGCTCCGCCGACACCGCCGGCATCGACATCATCCAGAACTGCGAGGTCACCGGCCTGGACGTGGTGGGCGGCAGGGTCGTCGGAGTACAGACCACCCTCGGCCCGATCGCGGCGGGCAAGGTGGCCCTGTGCTCGGCGGGCCACAGCTCGGTGCTCGCCGCGATGGCCGGCATCGAACTCCCGCTCCAGAGCCACCCCTTGCAGGCACTGGTGTCCGAGCTGCTGGAGCCGGTCCACCCCACGGTGGTCATGTCCAACGCGGTCCACGTGTACGTCAGCCAGGCCCACAAGGGCGAACTCGTCATGGGCGCCGGAATCGACGCCTACACCTCCTACACCCAGCGCGGCGCGTTCCACATCATCGAGGAACAGATGGCCGCGGCACTGGAACTCTTCCCGGTCTTCGCCCGCGCCCACGTCCTGCGCACCTGGGGCGGAATCGTCGACGTCAGCCCCGACGCCTCCCCGATCATTGGCCTCACCCCGGTCGACAACCTCTACCTCAACTGCGGCTGGGGAACCGGCGGCTTCAAGGCCACCCCGGGCGTCGGCTGGGTCTACGCCCACACCATCGCCCACGACACCCCGCACCCCTTGAACGCCCCCTTCTCCCTCGACCGTTTCACCACCGGCGCGCTCGTCGACGAGCACGGCGCGGCCGCGGTGGCCCACTAGGACCACTGGACCCTCTGGGAGCCGACCCATGCTGCTCATCCCCTGCCCCTGGTGCGGGCCCCGCGACGAGGCCGAGTTCCACTACGGCGGCCAGGCCCACGTCCCGTACCCCGAAAACCCGTCGGACCTGACCGACGAGGAGTGGGCCCGCTACCTCTTCTTCCGCACCAACCCGAAGGGCCCCTTCGCCGAGCGCTGGACCCACGCGGCGGGCTGCCGCAAGTGGTTCAACGCGGTACGGGACACATCGACGAACGAGATCCTGACGGTGTACCGGTCGGGAGAGGAACGCCCGGCGCCTGTTGAGCCGAGGCCGGTGTTCTCGGCGGGGTCTGGGGCGGCAGCCCCAGAAGGGGCGCGGGGAACTGCGCGGCCAGCCCCCACCCACCCGCAGCCGAATGACAATCCTGGCGGGGTCGAAGGGGCGCAGCCCCTTCAGGATGGGACGGGTAGGGGCGGCGGGGGCGAAGAAGGCCAACCGTCCCGCCACCCCACCCGCGGCCGAATCCACCGGGACACCCCCCTCACCTTCACCTTCGACGGCGTCGAATACCACGGCTACCAGGGCGACACCCTCGCCTCCGCCCTCCTCGCCAACGGCGTCATCCAGACCGCCACCAGCATCAAACTCGGCCGCCCCCGAGGGATCTTCTCGGCCGGCGTCGAAGAACCCAACGCGGTCATCCAGATCGAGGAACCCTTCCCCGAGCCGATGCTCCCCGCCACCACCGTCGAGCTCTACGACGGCCTGGTCGCGACCAGCCTCCCCGGCCAGGGCCGCCTCGCCACGGACCCCGACCCGGCCCGCTACGACGCCGTACACGCCCACTGCGACCTCCTGGTCGTCGGCGCCGGCCCGGCCGGCCTCGCGGCAGCCGCGGCGGCAGCGCAGAGCGGCGCCCGCGTCATCCTCGCCGACGACCAGCCGGAGCCGGGCGGCAGCCTCCTGGGCACCGGCGAACACCTCGACTGGGTGTCGGAGGTCGCCGAACTCCTCGACGCCGAACCCGAGGTCCGCGTCCTGCGCCGCACCACCGTGTTCGGCTACTACGACGACAACCACCTCCTCGCCGTGGAACGCCGCACCAACCACCTCGGCGCGGCAGCCCCCGACACCGTCTCCCGCGAACGCGTCTGGCGCATCCGCGCCCGCCACGTCGTCCTCGCCACCGGCGCCCACGAGCGGTCACTGGTCTTCGCGGACAACGACCGCCCCGGCGTGATGCTGGCCGCCTCGGCCCGCACGTACGCCAACCGCCACGGCGTACTCCCCGGCCGCCACGCGGTCGTCCTCACCACCAACGACAGTGCCTACGCGGCGGCGTTGGACCTCGACGCGGCGGGCCTCGCCATCGCGGCGATCGTCGACACCCGCCCCGAACCGGGGGAGTGGGCGGAGCATGCGAGGGCGGCCGGAATCGAGGTGCTGCCCGGACACGCCGTCACCGGCACGGACGGCGACCCACGCCTCACCGCCGTGACCGTGGCCCCGTACGGAGAGTCCGTGGGGCGGCGGGAGTTCGCCGCGGACCTGCTGCTGGTCTCCGGCGGCTGGAACCCGGTGGCACACCTGTTCAGCCAGTCCGGCGGCAAGCTCCGCCACGACGAGGAGCTGGGCTCCTTCGTCCCCGACACCTGCCATCAGGCGGTCGAGGTCGTGGGCAGCGCGAGCGGAGTCCTCGACCCGGGCACCGCCCTGGCGCAGGGCGCGGCCGCCGGAGCCCGCGCGATCGAGGCCGAGGGCTACACCGCCCGCACGCCCCGCCTCCCGCGGATCCCCGCCCAGCCGCGGCCGACACCCCCGATGCACGTGTACGTCGTCCCGGGCGCCGAGGGCGGCCCCCGTTTCGTGGACCTCCAACGGGACGTCACCGTCGACGACCTGGCGCGGGCGACCGGCGCCGGGATGCGCTCGGTCGAGCACACCAAGCGCTACACCACGGCGGGCACCGCCAACGACCAGGGCAAGACCTCCGGAGTCCTGGCCGGCGGCGTGGTCGCCGGCCTCCTCGGCGTCGACATCTCCGCCCTCGGCACGACCACGTTCCGGCCGCCCTACACGCCGGTCTCCTTCGCCACGCTCGCCGGCCGCGACCGGGGCGCGCTGCACGACCCGATCCGTACGACGGCCCTGCACGCGTGGCATGTCGAGCACGGCGCCCTGTTCGAGAACGTCGGCCAGTGGAAGCGCCCCTGGTACTACCCCCGCGACGGCGAGGACATGGACGCAGCGGTCCTGCGCGAATGCGCCGCCGCCCGCGAGAGCGTCGCCTTCATGGACGCCTCCACCCTCGGCAAGATCGACGTCCAGGGCCCGGACGCCGCCGTCCTCCTCGACCGGCTCTACACCAACATGATGAGCACCCTGAAGGTCGGCATGATCCGCTACGGCGTCATGTGCCACCTGGACGGCATGGTCTTCGACGACGGCACCGTCATCCGCCTCGCCCAGGACCGCTTCCTGATCACCACGACCACGGGCAACGCGGCCGCCGTACTGGACTGGATGGAGGAGTGGCTCCAGACCGAGTGGCCGGAGCTGAAGGTCCACTGCACCTCCGTGACCGAACAGTGGGCCACCGTCGCCCTCGTGGGGCCGAAGTCCCGCACGGTCCTCGGCGCACTCGCTCCCCGACTCGCCGTCGCCAACGACGACTTCCCGTTCATGGCCTGGCGGGACGCGACCGTCGCGGGCATCGAGGCCAGGGTCTGCCGGATCAGCTTCTCCGGCGAACTCGCCTACGAGATCAACGTGTCACCCTGGCAGGCCCTCGCCCTGTGGGAGGCACTGGACGAGGCCGGCGCTCCGTACGGCATCACCCCGTACGGCACGGAGACCATGCACGTCCTGCGCGCCGAGAAGGGCTACCCGATCATCGGCCAGGACACCGACGGCACCGTCACCCCGCACGACCTCGGCATGAGCTGGGCGGTGTCGAAGAAGAAGCCCGACTTCATCGGCAAGCGCTCCTACGCCCGCGCCGACACCGTCCGCCCCGACCGCAAGCACCTGGTGGGCCTGCTCCCCGAGGATCCGGGCACCTTCCTGCCCGAAGGCACCCAACTGGTCGCCGACAGCGTGCTGCCCGCCCCGCCCGTCCCGATGCTCGGTCACGTCACCTCCAGCTACCGCAGCGCCGCCCTCGGCCGGACCTTCGCGCTCGCCCTCATCAAGGGCGGCCGCGACCGCATCGGCGAGCGCCTCTTCGCCCCCGTGGGCGACCGGCTGGTTCCGGTGACCGTCGCGAGCCCCGTCCTCTACGACCCCGAGGGAGCCCGCCGCGATGGCTGACACCGCCCTTACCGCCCCGCTCCGCAGCCCTCTGACACACACCGCCGACCGCCTGGCCGCCGCCACCCGCACGTCGGGTGGGGCGGTCCGGCTCGCCGAACTCCCCTTCCTGACCCAGATCGACGTGCGTCTCGACGCCAAAGGCGCGGCGGCGGAAGCCGTCGGGCTCACGCTCGGCCTCCAACTGCCGCTCCAGCCCAACACCGCCGTCCGCGCAGGGGAGTTGACCGCGCTGTGGCTCGGCCCCGACGAATGGCTCCTGGTGAGTCCCCCGGGCGGCCGGCGGGACCTGGAGAACCGCATCCGGGAAGCCGTCGCCGGAGACGACGAGCCCGTCTCCGTCACCGACGTCTCCGCCCAGCGCACCACACTCCTCGTCAGCGGCCCCCGCGCCCGCGACCTGCTGGCCCACGGCTGCTCCCTGGACCTGCACCCACGGGCCTTCGGAGCCGGACGCTGCGCACAGACGACCCTGGGCCGCGCCCACGTCGTCCTCGTCGCCCGGGACGAACCCAGGGCCGGATTCTGGGTCCTGGTCCGCTCGTCGTTCGCCGGCTATCTGACGGACTGGCTGCTGGACGCGGCGACGGAATACGTCTGAACGAGCTGACGCGAAAGGGGGGCCACCGAGTGGCTCCCCCCTGACGCATACCGACAGGATCTACTCGTTGAGCCCCGGGTACAGCGGGTGCTTGTCGGCGAGCGCCCGGACCCGGGCCCCGAGCGCCCCGGCGTCGGCCCCCTGGAAGGGAGAGGGCGCCTTCAGCGCTTCGGCGATCACGTCCGCGACCTCGGTGAAGTCCTCGGCGGTGAAGCCGCGGGTGGCCAGGGCCGGGGTGCCGATGCGCAGGCCCGAGGTGACCATCGGCGGGCGCGGGTCGTTCGGGACGGCGTTGCGGTTGACCGTGATGCCGACCTCGTGGAGACGGTCCTCGGCCTGCTGCCCGTCCAGTTCCGACTCGCGCAGGTCGACGAGGACGAGGTGCACGTCGGTGCCGCCGGACAGCACGTTCACCCCGGCCTCGCGGGCGTCCGCGGCCGTCAGACGCTCGGCGAGGATCCGCGCACCCTCCACCGTACGCCGCTGCCGCTCCTTGAAGTCCTCGGAAGCGGCGACCTTGAAGGAGACGGCCTTCGCCGCGATCACGTGCTCCAGGGGACCGCCCTGGAAGCCCGGGAAGACGGACGAGTTCAGCTTCTTGGCGAAGTCCTTCTTCGCCAGGATGATTCCGCCGCGCGGTCCGCCGAGGGTCTTGTGCGTGGTGGAGGTGACGACGTCGGCGTACTCGACCGGGTTCGGGTGCAGCCCCGCCGCGACCAGGCCGGCGAAGTGCGCCATGTCGACCCACAGGAAGGCTTCGACCTCGTCCGCGATCCGGCGGAACTCGGCGAAGTCGAGCTGGCGCGGGTACGCCGACCAGCCCGCGATGATCACCTTCGGCCGGTGCTCCTTGGCGAGCCGCTCGACCTCGGCCATGTCGACCAGACCGGCGTCGTCCACGTGGTAGGCGACCACGTTGAACTGCTTGCCGGAGAAGTTCAGGCGCATGCCGTGGGTGAGGTGGCCGCCGTGCGCGAGGTCCAGGCCGAGGATGGTGTCGCCGGGCTGGGCCAGGGCGAACAGGGCGGCCTGGTTGGCGGAGGCGCCGGAGTGCGGCTGGACGTTGGCGTACTCGGCGCCGAACAGTTCCTTGAGCCGGTCGATGGCGATCTGCTCGGTGACGTCGACGTGTTCGCAGCCGCCGTAGTAGCGGCGGCCGGGGTAGCCCTCGGCGTACTTGTTGGTGAGGACCGAGCCCTGGGCCTCCATGACCGCCAGCGGGGCGAAGTTCTCCGAGGCGATCATTTCGAGGGTGGACTGCTGGCGCAGGAGCTCGGCGTCGACCGCGGCGGCGACCTCCGGGTCGAGCTCGTGCAGGGGCGTGTTCAGAACGGACATCTGCGGTCTCCGGGTACGGGGGCGACGACGGTGCGGGGCCTCAGCGGAAGACCACGGTGTGGTGGCCGTTGAGCAGGAGGCGGTTCTCGGTGTGCCACTGCACGGCCCGTGCCAGTACCTGGGCCTCGACGTCCTGTCCCAGCGTGACCAGCTCGTCGGGGTCGTGGGAGTGGTCCACGCGGACCACGTCCTGCTCGATGATGGGCCCCTCGTCCAGGTCGGGCGTGACGTAGTGGGCGGTCGCGCCGACCAGCTTGACTCCCCGTTCATGGGCCTGGAGATAGGGGCGGGCCCCTTTGAAGCTGGGGAGGAAGGAGTGGTGGATGTTGATGGCCCGGCCCTCAAGCCGCTTGCAGAGGTTGTCCGAGAGGATCTGCATGTAGCGAGCGAGCACCACGAGGTCGATCCGGAGCCGCTCCACCAGGTCCAGCAGTTCCGCCTCCGCGTCCGCCTTGGTGTCACGGGTGACCGGGATGTGGTGGAAGGGGATGCCGTGGCTCCGCGCGAGCGGCTCGAAGTCCCGGTGGTTGGAGACGATCGCGGGGATCTCGACGTTGAGCACGCCGGTGCTCCTGCGGAACAGCAGGTCGTTGAGGCAGTGGCCGTACTTGGACACCATGATCAGCGTACGGGCGGGGGCCGCGGCGTCGCGCAGCCGCCAGTCGATCCGGTAGGCGTCGGCGACCGGCGCGAAGTCGGCGTTCAGGCGCTCGGGCGACATGGCGGGGTCGGAGACGTCGAAGTGCACGCGCATGAAGAAGCGGCCCTGGCGCCGGTCGTCGAACTGCTGGCTCTCCAGGATGTTCCCGGAGTGGGCGAGGAGGAACCCGCTGACGGCGTGGACCAGTCCGGCCTGGTCGGGACAGGACAGGGTGAGGACGAACTCGTGGCCGGGATGCGGACGAGGCGGCATGGCATCCTCCAGTGCGCGATGAGCAACAGGATGAGCAATACGCAACATGGTCCAAGCGGGAGGGGTGTCCGGTCAAGGGTGCAGCCCTTGAACTTGTTGTGCAGGGTGAAAAACTCCGCGCGATGAGCAACACGCGGGGGCGTCGTCGAGGAAACACTTGACGCATCAACTATATTCGGGGGTGGTCAAGAGCCTACGACTTGGGTGTGCAGCCCAGAAGGAGAGATCCGGCGATGCGACATGTGACGGTGGCCCAGCAACTGGTCGACATCCTGCGTCAGGCGGGCGTGGAGCGGATCTACGGAGTGGTGGGCGACAGCCTGAACTCGGTGGTCGACGCGGTACGCCGCACCGACGGCATCGAGTGGGTGCATGTCCACAACGAGGAAGCGGCCGCCTTCGCCGCGGCGGCGGAGGCGCAGCTGACCGGCAGGCTCGCGGTGTGCGCCGGAAGCTGCGGCCCCGGCAACACCCACCTGATCCAGGGACTGTACGACGCGCACCGCTCCGGGGCGCCTGTGCTGGCGCTCGCCTCGCACATCCCGACCCACCAGATCGGCACCGGCTTCTTCCAGGAGACGCACCCGGAGCGGCTGTTCACCGAGTGCAGCGACTACTGCGAGATGATCGGCACCCCGGAGCAGATGCCCCGGGTACTGCGGATCGCCCTGCAACGGGCGCTCGGCAACAGCGCGGTGTCCGTGCTCGTCATCCCGGGCGACGTCGCGCACGCCCCGGCGACCCACCCCACCGGCACCACCGACCT
Organism: Streptomyces lincolnensis; assembly: GCF_001685355.1. GTDB lineage: Bacteria > Actinomycetota > Actinomycetes > Streptomycetales > Streptomycetaceae > Streptomyces > Streptomyces lincolnensis. The sequence continues at coordinate 9,796,451 of NZ_CP016438.1, forward strand.
GGTCACCGAACGCGGACGCGTCGTCCCGCCGGACACGCAGGTCCGGGCGCTGGCCGAGAAGCTCAACGCGGCACGCAAGGTGATGCTGTTCGCCGGCGCCGGGGTCAGGGACGCACACGCCGAGGTCATGGCCCTCGCCGAGAAGACCGCCGCCCCGCTCGGGCACTCGCTGCGCGGCAAGGAGTGGATCCAGTTCGACAACCCCTACGACGTCGGCATGAGCGGACTGCTCGGCTACGGAGCCTGCTTCGACGCGATGCACGAGGCCGATCTGGTCGTCCTGCTGGGCACCGACTTCCCGTACAACGACTTCCTCCCACAGGCGCGCACCGTGCAGATCGACCACGACGCGGGACGACTCGGCCGCCGTACGGTGCTGGAACTCGGCGTCCACGGCGACGTACGGGAGACCCTGCGCGCCGTGCTGCCGCTGGTCGAGGCCAAGCCGGACCGTTCCTATCTGGACCGCATGCTGCGCAAGCACGCCAAGTCCCTTGAGACAGTGGTCGGCGCCTACACCCGCAACGTCGAGCGGCACCTGCCGATCCACCCCGAGTACGCGGCCGCGGTCCTCGACGAACTCGCCGCCGACGACACCGTGTTCACCGTCGACACCGGGATGTCCAACGTCTGGGCCGCGCGCTATCTGACGCCCAACGGGCGACGCAGGGTGATCGGTTCGTTCCTGCACGGCACGATGGCCAACGCGCTGCCCCACGCCATCGGCGCGCAGTTCGCCGACCGCGGACGCCAGGTGATTTCGATGTCGGGCGACGGGGGACTCGGCATGCTGATGGGTGAACTGCTCACGGTGAAGCTGCACGAACTGCCGGTGAAGACGATCGTCTTCAACAACTCCTCCCTCGGCATGGTGAAACTGGAGATGCTGGTCGAAGGACTGCCCGAGCACGAGACCGACCACGGTCCCGTGGACTACGCGGCGATCGCCCGCGGCGCGGGCATCGAGGCGATCCGCATCGAACGTCCCGAGGACGTCGTCGGCGGCCTCAAGCGGGCGCTGGCCCACGACGGCCCGTTCCTGGTCGACCTGGTGACCGACCCCAACGCGCTGTCGGTCCCGCCGCACATCTCGGCCGGTCAGGTGAAGGGCTTCGCCTTCGCGGCGGGCCGGACCGTGCTCGACGGAGGCGTCGGCAGGATGCTCGACCTGGCACGCGCCAACCTGCGCAACATCCCCCGTCCCTGACCGTCGTCGACCCGAGGAACGTCATGGCAACGCACAGCTCAGCCCCTGCCCGCGGAGCGGCCCTGCTCGCCGATCCACTGCTCAACAAGGGGACCGCCTTCGATCCCCGGGAGCGTGCCGAACTCGGCCTGGACGGGCTGCTGCCACCCGCCACGGAGACGCTCGACGAGCAGGCGGACCGTGCGTACGAGGCGTTCCTCGGGTACGACAAGCCGCTCAACCGGCACATCTACCTGAGGCAGCTCCAGGACACCAACGAGGTGCTCTTCTACGGCCTGCTCACCCGGCACCTGGAAGAAATGCTGCCGGTCGTCTACACCCCGACGGTCGGCGAGGCGTGCCGGCGCTTCAGCGAGATCTACCGCAGGCCGCGCGGGCTGTTCCTGACGTACGAGAACCGGCACCGCTTCCGCGAGATCCTGCGCAACCGGCCGGGCGGCGAGGTCGATGTCATCGTCGTCACCGACGGCCAGCGCATCCTGGGCCTGGGGGACCAGGGCGTCGGCGGCATGGGCATCCCGATCGGCAAGCTCAGCCTCTACACCGCCATCGGCGGCATCCACCCGGCGCGGACCCTGCCGATCCTGCTCGACGTCGGCACCGACAACGAGGACCTGCTGGGCGGCGAGCACTACCTCGGCCGCAGGCAGCACCGCGTCACCGGCGCCGAGTACGACGAGATGATCGAGGCGTTCGTCTCCGCCGTGGAGGCCGAACTCCCCGGCACCCTGCTCCAGTGGGAGGACTTCGCCACCGCCCACGCCCGTCCCATCCTCAGCCGCTACCAGGACCGGCTGCTGACCTTCAACGACGACATCCAGGGCACCGCGGCCGTGGCCCTCGGCGCGCTGAGCACCGCCACGCAGATCGCCGGGGCGCACCTGACCGACCACCGCATCGTGGTCCTGGGCGCCGGATCCGCGGCGATCGGGGTCGCCGACATGATCCGCACCGCCCTCCTGGAGGAAGGCCTCTCCGAGCAGGAGGCGGCCGACCGTTTCTGGTTCGTCGACATCGACGGCCTGCTGGTGCGCTCCCGCGACGACCTCACACCCGAGCAGCGGGTCTACGCCCGCGACGACGCGGAGGTACGGCAGTGGGGCGCGGGCACGCCCGACCTGGCCCGGGTCGTCGGCGAGGCGAAGCCGACGGTGCTGATCGGACTGTCCACCGCGCACGGCGCCTTCACCGAGGAGATCGTGCGGGGCATGGCCGACACCGTCGACCGGCCGGTGATCCTGCCCCTGTCCAACCCGACCTCGCACTCCGAGGCCGACCCCGCCGACCTCGCCCGCTGGACCGACGGCCGGGCGCTGATCGCCACCGGTTCGCCCTTCCCGCCGCTGAAGCTGGGTGGGCGCGAGGTCCCGGTCGCCCAGGCCAACAACGTCTACGTCTTCCCCGCCGTCGGACTGGCCGTCACCGCCTGCCGGGCCACCCGCGTGACCGACCGCATGATGGTCGCGGCGGCCCGGGCCGTCGGCGACTACGCGGTGCGGGCCGGCCGCGACGACGTGACCCCGCTGCTGCCACCCCTGGCCGACATGCGGGACGCCGCCCGCGAGATCGCGCTGGCCGTGGCGAGGACCGCCGTCGAGGACGGCGTCGCCCCCGAGGCCACGGAGGCCGACCTGCGCACCGCGATCTCCACGGCGCAGTGGACACCGCGGTACGCGTCGGCGGCGGCCCCCGGGTGAAGTGTCCGGGGACGCTGGGCGTCGGTGCCTGGGTGGGTTGACCGCCGGCTGAAGCGGCGCCTGGCGGCCGTACAGCGTGGCGAGGGTGATGGGGAGTGCCCGGAGTACGGGCCCGCAATCGTTCAGCGAACCGTCACAGGAGAGGATCGCGTTCATGATCGCGCGCAGGTCATGCTCGGGCGGCCGACCGAAGTCCAAGGCCCGGCCGCGACGCTCGAAGCGCCACGCGGACAGGACCGGCTCAATCAACTCACAGCGGGCATCGATCCTCGCCCAGCTCAACGGCTTGCTGCGGGAGTTGGCGCGGCTTCCTGGCTGATCAGCCGGTTTCTCCTGCGCTCGCCGACTGCGCGTACGCCGCGACGCGGCTGAGGTGGTGAGCGCCGTAGGCGTTGGCTTCGGATATCCGGCGGTGGCTCTGGTCGGAGGTGTCGTCGTGGGTGTCGAGGACGGCCTGGAGCGTTCGGACGTGGATCCAGCCTCCGAGGACCAAGCCCCACATCTTGAGACAGGGGACGCCGCCGGCATAGGCGTCACGTCGGCGGCCCTCGGCTGCGTGGTCCAGCAGAAGGGCGGTGACGTCTCGAATCGAGGCGAGGCACCGCGTCATTCGCTCGGACGTCGCGACGGCTCACGATCTGGTGCTCCACCCGCGCCTTGCGGTAGGTGGCGTCGAGGTGGACGCACGGGAAGCGGACGTGGTCCAGGAGCCGGGCACGGAGCGCGATCAGCTGGCCGTTCGGCCGGTTGTGCGCCGGCTGAGGGTCTCGCGGCCTCCACGTCCCTGGCCCCGGGGCTCGCCCGACCTTCCCCTGCACATCGGCCGGCTCAGCTACCAGGCTGCCAGAACCCTGACATCTGTCAGGGGGGCGCCGTCCCTGGTGCGGTCTACGCTTCGACGCGCCGACTCGGGGAGCTCTTGGTCGCTGCCGCATCTGGAGCAGGAGATGTGAGCACTCCGGTCGGCGCATCGGTTGTGACTACAGAGGAAATCAATTGAGGTTGAGAACATTCAGAACACGGGCGGCTGCCATGGTCGTGGCGATGGTCGCGGCAGTCCTTGTTCCGCTGGCGGCGCAGGCACCAGCACAGGCGGCACCGAACGTCGCGGCCGGAACGGCCGGATGGACACCGCAGATCTCCCCGCTGTTCGCGGACGAGTGGGTAAAGCGGGATGTGCCGGGTGACAAGCGGGAGTCGGAGCTGATCTGGTGCTCCAGGCTGTCCGGAATCGCCTGCGTGGCGATTGGTCAGGGCGACGGCAAGCACAGCATCTTCCACCTGTATAAGTGCGATACGCGGTCGCTTGCGAACTTCATCGACGCGCTCTCTGTTCGCAACAACCAGACTGGCGGAGCCGAGGTCCGCTTCTGGGGTCCCAACTACACGTTCCGCGCCCTCGCGGACGGCAACATCTACAACTTCCCGGACTACGCGACGTACGACTTCAGTCACCTCGACATCTGCTGAGGGCACATCGACCCGGGCACGCTGATCATGGTGCCCGGGCCCGTCAAGGATCAGAACAAGCTCAGCGAGCCGTGAGTGCCTCGTCAGTCAGGCCCAGGTGCCGTTGGAAGGCGTCGCGCCCCGGGTCCGTCAGCCGCACGACGCGGGAGCCTTCGGCCGGCACGAGCCAGGACTCCTGAACCGCATGGTGGAATACGGCCGCGGCGACCGCGCCCGCCAGATGCAGGCGCCGCTCCGTCCAGTCCAGGCACGTGCGTACGTGTGGTGCCGTTTCCTGGGTGATGCCCGTGTCCGTGAGCCATGCGGCGCCCGAGGGAGTAAGGGCCGGGCCGAACTCCCAGTCCAGAAATCCCTGTTCGGTCATCGCATCGGTGATCGCCACGGACAAGGAGCCGCCAAGATGGTCGTAGCAGATGCGGGCGAAGGCCACGGCACGGTGTCGGCGGGCAGCAACGAGCGAGCGGACCGGGACGAGCCGCTGCGGTGCCCGGGCGGCAAGAGCTTCGATCATCTCGGCGACGGCGGGGTCCGCCAGGCGCACATAGCGGTGCCGACCCTTGCGCTCCTCGGCCAGCAGGCCGCCGGTCACCAGCCGGTTCAGGTGGCTGGTCGCTGTGGACGGTGCGATCCCCGCGAGCTGTGCCAGTTCCGTCGCCGTCCATGCGCGGCCGTCGAGCAGCGCGAGGCAGAAAGCGGCGCGGCTGCGGTCGGCCAGCAACGCCCCCAGGGCGGCGAGGTCCGGTTCCTTCGCGTACATATCGGGGCTGCTCACAGCACCATTGTCGTCAGCCGATGCTTCGACGCACATCGAAACGTCCCGCCCCTAGCGTCTTGAGGCATGACGACTGACACCCACCGAGTGGTCCGGCCGAGCATCCTCTACTTCGGCACGCCCGTGGTCCTGCTGACCACCGAGAACGATGACGGCACGTTCAACCTTGCCCCGATCTCCTCCGCCTGGGCGCTGGGACAGCACATCGTCCTGGGCCTGGGCAGTGAGAGCCAGACCGCGCGCAACCTCGCGGCGCGCTCCGAGCTGGTGATCAACGTTGCCTCGCCGGAGCTGTGGGAGCAGGTGGAGCGCCTGGCACCGCTCACCGGGGCCGACCCGGTGCCCGAGAGCAAGCGAGCGGTGTACCGGTACGAGTCCGACAAGTTCGCCGCGTCCGGGCTCACCCCGGCCGATTCCCACATCGTGAAGCCGCCGCGGGTCGCCGAGTGCGCGCTGCAGTTGGAGGCACGGGCCCGCGCACTGACGCCGGGCGGAGCGGGGCTCTTCTTCAGCGTCGAGTGCGACGTACTGCGCGTCCACGCCGACGAACGCATCGTCGTGCCGGGCACGCACCACATCGACCCCGCTCTCTGGAGCCCGCTCATCTACAACTTCCGCCACTACCACGGTCTGGCACCGGAGATCGGGTACGGCTTCCGCTCAGAAACGGTGAACACGACGACCCGTGCTGCATGACGGCCCCTCGGCGTCCAACCGAACGGCAAGCGGAGCCGCGACGCGGAAAGAGGTCGGACAGCTTCGAGCGATGCCCCGAACATGATCGTCCGGACGAGTAATCGCCGGACATGAAGGCGACCTTCGGCTGATCCTGTGCTCCGGCCAAGGACACACCTGACCAGCACGAAGGCCGTGGGGAAGGTGCACCGTGACCACGGCTGCTCAGGCCACGCGCTCCGTCGACGCCGAAGCCGCGTTCCGCGCGCCGATCACGGCCCGACCGCGCTCCGACATGGGGAACCGCAGGAGCATCGCGCGCAGTTCCCCGGCGCCGACGTCGGCGCCGAAGGGCTCGCTGCCCGGTTCGAGTCGTACGCCCTCGGCCAGGGGACCCGCCATGACGGGGTCGAAGCCGAGGGCGTCGACGAGGCGGGCGACGGCGGAGAGGTCGTGGGGATCGTCACCGGCGATGGCGATCGCCTTGCGTCCCGGTGTTCCCGCGGGCCGGGCCCCGTCCTCCAGGTCGTGGTAGCCCATGTGGTTGAACGCCTTGACCACCCGGGCCCCGGACAGGTGGCGCTGCACGGTCTCGCTGGAGGAGGTCAGGGGGTCGGTGAGGTCCTCGCGGATGCCGTCGACCTCCCACCAGTAATTCATGGCGTCAATGACGAGCTTGCCCTCCAGCGCCGGAGCCGGGATGCTCCGGTACTTGCCCAGGGGGAGGGCCAGGACGACGACGTCCGCCTGCGCCGCCGCCTCGGCCGCGGTGACCGGCTCCGCGCCGGGGGTGAGGACCTCGACGGTCAGGGCGATTTTCGCGGGGTCGCCCGAGCCGGCGATGAGCACCCGCCGACCGGCTGCCACCGCCAGGCGTGCCAGCACGGTGCCGACCTTGCCCGCACCCAGGATGCCGACGGTGTGTACGGCCGTGGTGTCCATGTCGACTTCTCCGTTCGGGGGGTCAGTTCGCGAGGAGGTCGCGGACCATCGGGATGACCTTGGTGCCGTACAGCTCGACGGCACGCAGACGCGCGCTGACCGGCTGCGTCCCGGCGGTGTAGATGAGGTCGAACCGGCCGACGCCGAGCGCCTTGACGGCGGCGGCCGTCTTGCGGGCGACCGTCTGGGGCGAGCCGACGTAGAGGGAGCCGTGCGCGATCTCGGCCTCGTACTCCTCCTTGCGGACCGGCGGCCAGCCGCGCAGGGCGCCGATACGGTCCCGGATGACCTTGTAGTGCGGCCAGTGCAGTTCCCGGGCCTCTTCGTCGGTGTCGGCGATGAAGCCCGGCGAGTGCATGCCGACCGGGTGGGCGGTCGTACCGAACTTGTCGGTCGCGCGCCGGTAGAGGTCGATGTAGGGCGCGAAGCGTTCCGGGGAGCCGCCGATGATGGCGATCATGAGCGGGAAGCCGTAGTGCGCGGTCCGGATGACCGACTGGGGCGAACCGCCGACACCGACCCAGGTGCTCAGGTGCCCGGACTCGGTCCTGGGGAAGATGTCGGCGTTCTCCAGCGGGGCCCGCTTGGTGCCGTTCCAGGTGACGGGCTTCTCCTGGAGCAGCTTGGCGAAGAGCTCGATCTTCTCCTCGAACAGCACGTCGTAGTCGGCGAGGTCGTATCCGAAGAGGGGGAACGACTCGGTGAACGAGCCGCGCCCGAGGATGACCTCGGCCCGGCCGTTCGAGAGCGCGTCCACGGTGGAGAACCTCTGGAACACGCGGACCGGATCGTCGGAACTCAGCACGGTCACGCCGGAGGACAGGCGGATCCGCTCGGTGCGCGTCGCGATACCGGCCAGCACCGTCTCCGGGGTCGAGATCGCGAACTCCGGGCGGTGGTGCTCCCCGAGGGCGATGACGTCGACACCGGTCTCCTCCGCGAGCACGGCCTCGTCGACGACCTGCCGGATGGCCCGGGCGTCGGACACCGGTCGGCCGGAGTCGTCCTGCGGCACATCGCCGAACGTGTCCAGACCGAAGACAAGATCAGACATGGGGCGGGCTCCTTCGCGGACCGTTGGTTGATGTGTCAAGTATCGCCTGGCATGCTTGACGTGTCAACTAAAAGGGGAGGGTGCAGTGACGGGTGGCTTCGCCGCGGCCGGGCGGGCGCCGACGCCTGTGGCAGTATCGGCGGTGGACGCAGGGCCGCGTGCTGGTGTTGAGGGCAGAGGGCGTGACATGAACCGGCCGCCGGGAATGATGGACGTGGCACGGGAAGCCGGCGTCTCGCACATCACCGTGTCCCGGGTCATCAACGGTCATCCGTCGGTCCGCCCGGAGACCCGGACCCGCGTCGAGGCCGCCATCCGGAAACTGGGCTACCGCCGCAACAGCGTGGCCAGGGCGCTCAAGAGCCGCCGTTCGTCGACGATCGGCGTGGTGATCGCCGGATCGGAACTGTTCGAGCTGCCGCGCATCCTCCTCGGGGTGGAGACCGCCGCCAAGCAGGCCGGTTACTGGGTGAGCCTGGCGAGCTGGCAGGGGGAGCCCAGCACCGGTGACCTGAGGGAGACACTTCAGCGCCTCACCGATCAGTCGGTGGAGGCGATCGCGGTCGTCGCCGACCGGCCCGTCGTCGTGGAGGCGCTGTCCGGGCTCGTCCTCGGGGTGCCGGTCGCGGTGGTGATGTCCGGCAGCGTGCCCAACCCCGATCTGAGCTTCGTCGAGGTCGATCAGGAACTCGGCGCCCGTCTGGCGGTGCGCCACCTTCTCGACCTCGGACACCGGAACATCGTCCATCTGACGGGCGCCCTGAACACCTTCGACGCCCGCACCCGCGTCGACGGCTGGCGGGCCGAACTCGACGCCGCCGGGGCCGAGGGCGCCATGCTGGAGGGCGACTTCCGCGCGGAGAGCGGCTTCCGCCTCGCCCACCGGCTCTGCGACGACGACACTCCACTGCCGACCGCGGTCTTCGCCGGGAACGACCAGATGGCCATGGGAGTCCTCGCGGCCTTCGCGGAGCGAGGCGTGCGGGTACCCGACGACGTGTCACTCGTCGGGTTCGACGACATCACCGGCGCCGGATACCTGGTGCCCGCCCTGACCACGGTCTGCCAGGACTTCGCCCACCTCGGCACCAGCGCCATCGAACTGCTGGTGCGCATGCTCGGCGGGGAGCGGGCCGAACGGCAGAAGATCACGCCGGAACTCGTCGTACGGCGCAGCACGGCCGCGCCCCGCGCCGGTTCCTGACGGGCGTCGAAAGTTTCGCTGTCCTTCTGCGCTGTCGCCCGGGTGTCGCCCTCTGTAGCGTCGTGCGGGCACGACCCGCCGATCGGCGGGCGGCACCGGAAAACGGCCCTCATCAGCAGGGCGTCACGCGGGAGTACGAACAGCACATGCGTTATCGCGAACTCGGCCGCACCGGCCTGACCGTGTCCGAGATCGGCTACGGAGCCTGGGGACTGGGCCAGGGGGCCTGGGTCGGCGCCGACGACGACTCCGGCGTACGCGCCCTGCACCGGGCCGTCGACCTGGGCGTCACCTTCATCGACACCGCCAGGGCCTACGACCGCAGCGAGAGCATCGTGGGCCGCGCGCTCAAGCAGCTCCCGGGCGGTGGGGACGGTGTCCACGTGGCGACGAAGGTCGGGCCGAAGGTCCCGGTCTCCCTGTCGCCCAGCGGACTCGACCCCATGGAGGCGTTCCCGGGCTCGCACCTGCGCGAGAGCCTGGAGACCAGCCTGCGCGAACTCGGCCGCGACCACGTCGACCTCCTCCAGCTGCACACCTGGGAGGACGAGTGGACCGGCCGCGGCGACTGGCTGGAGACGGTGGACGCCCTCAAGCAGGAGGGCAAGATCAGGTTCTTCGGGATCTCGGTCAAGGACCACCAGCCCGAGAACGTGCTCACGGTCCTGCGCACCGGAGTCCTGGACGCCGTCCAGGTCATCTACAACATCTTCGAACAGGCCCCGGCCGATGCCCTGTTGCCGGCCTGCGAGGAGTACGGCGTCGGCGTGATCGGCCGGGTCACCCTCGACGAAGGCGCCCTCACCGGCTCGGTCCGCACGGGCGTCACCTTCCCCGAGGGCGACTGGCGCAACTGGTACTTCAGGGACGACCGGCCCGCCCAGGTCGAGGAGCACGTGGACGCGATCCTTGCCGACCTGGGGATCGGCGTCGAGGAACTCCCGTCCACCGCCCTGCGCTTCGCCCTCGCCGGGCAGGCGGTCTCCACCATCATCGTCGGCATGCGCTCACTGACGAACGTGGAACGCAACGCGGCGGTCGCCGACGCACCGCCTCTCACCCCGCGGCACCTCGCGCTGCTGGCCGAGCACCGCTGGGCGAAGAACTTCTACGGCTGATCGGCTTCCCGGTGACCGGCCTGCCGGGGCGAGTACTCGAACCACCGCACCTGTGCCTCGCCCGCGTCGGCCTCGCCGTTGCCGGTGCCGTACAGGCCGATGTAGACGCCGACGAACCCGCCCGCTCGTTCCGTGCTGAAGAAGGACCGCTCGATGCTGCCCAGGACCGACCAGGTGCCGTCCTCGACGCGGAAGGCGTAGCCGGATTCGTCGCTGTCGACCGCGAGGACGACCTCGCTGCCCGTCACGGCGAGCGCCGCCAGGCGGGTCGCGACGCCGTTCTCGAGGGCGGTGAGGACGACGTGCGGGGTTCCGGAGGCGTCGGCGGTGAGCGCCAGCGTGGCGTGTCGGTCGTGCTCCTTGAAGACGGCCAGTCCCGCTTCCTGCGTCGGCGCGCCGGCGGCGAAGCGGACACGGCAGGCGGCGCTCAGGCGCAGATGCTGCTGCCGGCGGGCGACGAAGGCGGGGGTGGCCTTGGAGGTGAGGGGCTCGGGGGAGAGGCGGACGGTGAGTCCGCCCTCCCCGGGACGGGGCGAGACGAGGTCGTCGACCGGACCTCGCAGACTGTTCCACTCCGGGCCGAGCGCGGCGCTGTCGAAGTGGTCGCGCACCGGGCTGTCCCGGTGCGGAGGCGTGGCCGCTCCCGCGGGCAGTCGTTCCGTCAGCCTCACCCGCCCGGTGTCCGGCGCGAAGACGGGGCCCCTGGGCGTCCATTCGACGGGGACCAGGAACACCTCGCGGCCGAGGGTGTGCGTGCCCTCGACCGGCCGTACCCCGAGGGCAACGGCCCAGGTCTCCCCGGCGGGAGTGTCGACGAGGTCGACGTGACCGACGTTGTGGATCAGTTCCGCCGCCCCGCGGTGGCGGTGGGTGAGCAGCGGGCTCCTGGGGTCCGTCGTGTAGGGGCCGGTGACGGCGTCGGCGCGGGCCGCGGTCACCGCGTGATGATGCTCGGTGCCGCCCTCCGCGCCGATCAGGTGGTACACGCCGTCGCGCTTGTACACATGCGGCGCCTCCACCCAGGCACCGCGCAGCGCGCCGTGCCACAGGATGTGGGTCGGACCCGTCAACGCCAGGGATTCCAGGTCGAGTTCCCGCATCCACAGCTCCCCGGGGCCGGTCACCTCCGGGCGGGCCGCGTCCCGGCAGGCGGTGAACCAGCAGCGGCCGTCGTCGTCGAAGAACAGCGACGGGTCGATGCCCTCGGCCTCCAGGGTGACCGGGTCGGACCAGGGACCGGCGGGGTCGGAGGCGGTGTACAGGAACGTGGTGCTGCCCTGACGGCCGCGCGCCAGGGTCACGACCACGTAGAAGGTGCCCTCGTGGTGGCGGATCGTGGCGGCCCACAGGCCGTCCGAGACGCCCAGCCCGGTCAGCGACACCTGGGAGGGCCGGTGCACCACGTGCCCGAGCGGCCTCCAGTCCACCAGGTCGCGGCTGTGGAAGAGCGGCAGCCCGGGATAGTACGTGAACGACGACGTGACCAGGTAGAAGTCCTCCCCGACCCGGCAGATCGACGGGTCCGGATGACTGCCGGGGAGAACGGGGTTGGCGAAGGTCGGCACAGGGCGCACTCCGAAGCGGGCGAGGGCGGGAACGGGATTCGCCGGGGTGATGGTCCTGACGGATTGTTAACGTTAACATCACCTTGTTTCCCGGCAAGAGGACCGGCAGATCGCCGGAACGCACCGCACGTCGAAGGGCCGGACCCGCCGGCCGAGAGCCTGAAGAGGCAGGCCGTTCGTACCGACGCCCGTCAGAAAGGTCACGCATGTCGACAGCCCGGCAGGAACCCGCCCAGCCCCTGTCCTTCCCCGCCCACTTCCTCCTCGGTTCCGCGACCGCCGCGTACCAGATCGAGGGCGCCGCCACCGCTGACGGGCGCGGTCCTTCCATCTGGGACACCTTCTCCCACACCCCCGGCAAGACGTGGAACGGCGACACCGGTGACATCGCCGCCGACCACTACCACCGCCTGGAGGACGACCTCGATCTCATGGCGTCCCTGGGTCTGCGGGCCTACCGGTTCTCCCTGTCCTGGCCGCGCGTCCAGCCCACCGGCCGAGGCCCGGCCAACCCCAAGGGCCTGGACTTCTACAGCCGTCTGGTCGACGGTCTGCTCGCTCGCGGCATCGTCCCCGTCGCGACCCTCTACCACTGGGACCTGCCCCAGGCGCTGGAGGACGAGGGCGGCTGGACCAACCGCGCCACCGCCCACGCCTTCGCCGACTACGCCCGCATCGTCGGCGAAGCCCTCGGCGACCGCGTCGCGATCTGGACCACGCTGAACGAACCCTGGTGCTCCGCCTACCTCGGCTACGGCTCCGGAGCGCACGCCCCCGGCCACACCGACGGCGCCGCCGCTCTGGCCGCCGTGCACCACCTCAACCTCGCCCACGGCCTCGCGGTCCAACAACTCCGGGCGGTCACCACCAACGACCCCCAGTACTCCATCACCCTCAACTTCCACGTCCTGCGCGGCGAGGGCCCCGGCGCCGAGGAAGCCGTACGCCGCATCGACGCGCTGGCCAACCGCGCCTTCACCGAACCCCTGCTGCGCGGCCACTACCCGCAGGACCTCATCGAGGACACCGCGGACGTCACGGACTGGGCGTTCGTCCAGGACGGCGACCTGGCGCAGATCCACCAGCCCCTGGACCTGCTCGGCGTCAACTACTACGCCACCACCACGGTCCGGCTGTGGGACGGCGCCACTGCGCGGCAGAACAACGACGGGCACAAGGACATGGGCGGATCGCCCTGGCCCGGCTCACCACAGGTCGAGTTCGTCGCACAGGACGGCCCGCACACCGCCATGGGCTGGAACATCGACCCCGACGGGCTCGAAGAACTCCTCCTGGACCTGCACACCCGGTTCCCGGACCAGCCCCTGGTCATCACCGAGAACGGAGCGGCCTTCGACGACCACCTCTCCGTCCGCCCCGACGGCTCCTACGCCGTCCACGACCCCGAACGCGTCGACTACCTCCACCGCCACATCACCGCCGCCCACCGCGCACTGACCGCCGGTGTCGATCTGCGCGGGTACTTCGTGTGGTCCCTGATGGACAACTTCGAATGGGGCTACGGCTACTCCAAGCGCTTCGGCATCGTCCACATCGACTACGAGACCCAGCGGCGCACGCTCAAGGACAGCGGTGCGTGGTTTCGGCAGCTGGCGGTCACCGGCGCTGTCCCCCCACTGACGTCCGGGCGCGACGCAGTCCCCTCCGCCATGACCGTTCGATGAACTGTCAACCACCGTTAGACTCTCTCCATGGGAGAGACAGTGCGGTGGCTGACGCCGGAGGAGCAGCGCGCTTGGCGAGGCTTCATCCGTCTGCATGAACGGCTCGGCGGCCGTCTGGCGCGCCTGCTCCAGTCGGAATCGAAGGTGTCGGGCGCGGACTTCGCGGTGCTGGTGCACCTGACCGACGCGCCCGACGGAAGGCAGCGGTACCAGGACCTGGCCCGGGCGCTGGAGTGGGAGAAGAGCAGGATGTCCCACCACATCGCCCGGATGGCCGGGCGGGGCATGGTGGTGCGGGAGGAGTGCGCCGAGGACGCGCGCGGCGCGTTCGTGGTGATCACGGACGCCGGGCGGGCGGCCATCGAGGCCGCCGCCCCACGCCATGTCGAGGCGGTGCGCGAGCTGTTCATGGATCACGTCACCCCGGCGGAGCTGCGGGTGCTGGCCGACATCTCCGAGCGCGTCATCAAGAAGCTGGACGAAGACCAGCCCTGAGCGGGGCGACCGGCCCGACGATGGAGCGGTGACCCCCGGTTCGGGTGGACCGCCCCGCCCGCGCTCTCCTCGGACTCGTCAGTCGACCGGCTCCGCCTGGCGGGGCGCCGGCACCGGATGCCTACTCATGATCGATACGCGGTTGAACGCGCCGATGGTGATCGCCACCCAGGTCACGGCCGAGATCTGGTCGTCGGTGAGCACTCGGCGGGCGGTCGCGTAGGCGGACGTCTGCGCGGCGGTGTCCGTCGGATCGTTGGCCGCCTCGGCGAGCCCGAGCGCCGCGCGCTCCGCGGCGGTGAACACGTCGGTGTCCCGCCAGGCCGCCAGGACTCCCAGTCGCTGCGGTGACTCGCCCGCGCGCAGGGCCTTCCTGGTGTGCAGGTCGAGGCAGTAGGCGCAGCCGTTCACCTGCGACACGCGGAGGTTGATCAGCTCCACCGTGGTGCGGTCGAGCCCCGCCTCGGCGGCCGTCGTGCGAACCGCCTCCGAGGTCTGCACCAGGGCGTGGAAGGCCTTGGGGCTCTGTTTGTCGATGAAGATCCTCCGCGGTGCGGTTCCCTGGGCCTGCTCACTCACGTAGTGCCTCCTTCGGGGCTGCCATGGACAGGATGCCGGATGCGTGCCGTAGCCATCGGCCCCTTCTCATGGCATCATAGTTGATGTGACAACTATGGTGTGGGGAAGGGAGCCCCGGTGAGCAACGCGGAAGCCGAACCCGCGGCGCTGACATGCGGGGCCGCCGTGGACGACGGCCGGTCGGCCGAAAAGCCCCGTGTCGACGTGCTGACGGCACGGGAGGTACCGCTGGGAGGCCCGCGCGCCCTGACGGTGCGCCGGACGCTGCCGCAGCGCTCTCGGACGCTGATCGGAGCCTGGTGCTTCGCCGATCACTACGGCCCGGTCGACGCCACCGGGACGGGCATGAACGTGCCCCCGCATCCGCACACCGGCCTGCAGACGGTGAGCTGGCTGTTCAGTGGGGAGGTCGAGCACCGTGACACGCTCGGCACCCACGCCCTGATCCGGCCGGGCGAGATGAACCTCATGACCGGCGGACACGGCATCGCCCACTCGGAGGTCTCCACCCCGGCCACGACCGTCATCCACGGCGTCCAACTGTGGGTGGCGCTCCCCGAGCGGCACCGGAACACCGCCCGCGACTTCCAGCACCACGTGCCCGACTCGGTGCGGGTCGACGGAGCCGAGATCAAGGTCTTCCTCGGCACGCTCGCCGGAAGTGCCTCCCCGGTGCGGACCTTCACCCCCCTGCTCGGCGCCGAGATCGTCCTCGACCCCCGCGCATCGGTCACCCTCACCGTCGACTCCGCCTTCGAGCACGGCCTCCTCGTGGACAGCGGGGACGTCCGCCTGGCCGGCACCGTGCTGCGTCCCGCCGAACTCGGCTACCTGCCCTGCGGCACCGACACCCTGACGGTCGTGAACGAGTCGGACGCCCCCGCGCGCACACTCCTGCTCGGCGGCCCTCCGTTCGAGGAGGAGATCGTCATGTGGTGGAACTTCATCGGCCGCAGCCACGAGGACATCGTCCGGGCCCGGAAGGACTGGGAGGCGGGCACCGACCGCTTCGGCACGGTGGAGGGCTATCCCGGACACCGCTTGCCCGCCCCGGCCCTGCCGAACGCCGTCATCACGCCGCGCGGCAACCCTCCGCGCCGCTGACCTTCGTACGAGAGGCACCTGATGAGCCAGCCCTCCGTCCTCCGGATCGTCCGGCGAGTGGACGACGAGCACCGGTACGAGATCCTGGTCGACGGTCGGCGCGCCGGGCTGACGGCCTACCGGGACCGCGGTGACCAACGGGTCTTCTTCCACACGGAGGTCGACGAGGCCTTCGCCGGCCAGGGTCTGGCCGTGGAACTGGTCCAGTGGGCACTCGATGACGTGCGCGAGGCCGGGAAGCGGATCGTGCCGGTCTGCCCCTACGTGGCCAAGTTCCTCAAGCGGCACGACGAGTTCGCCGACCTCACCGACCCCGTGACACCGGACGTCCTGCACTGGCTGGAGGGGGAGTTGCGCTGAACGGAGGAGGATCGCGGATGACCGGAACACCGCACTGGCTCGACCCGTTGGAGCGGAACACCTGGCGCTGCTTCATGAACATGCAGGAGAGGCTCAGCGGACGCCTGTCCCGCGACCTCCAGTCGGAGTCGAGGGTGTCCGCCGCCGACTACACCGTGCTCGTCCATCTCGCGGACACGCCAGAGGGCCGCATGCGCTCCGCCGATCTGGCCAAGAAGGTGGAATGGGAGCAGAGTCGGATGTCACACCAGGTCACCCGCATGGCGAAGCGGGGGTTGGTCACCCGGGAAGGCTGCTTCAAGGGCGGCCGCGGCGCGTTCGTGGTCATCACCCCGGCGGGACGCGGGGCGATCGCAGAGGCCGCTCCCCGCCACGTGGAGAGTGTCCGTCGCCTGTTCATCGATCTGCTCACCTCCGACGAGCTCCAGGCACTCGCGGGCATCTCGCGCCGCGTGCTCGATCAACTGGAGAAGAGCCCCCGCTAGAGGAGGGCCCGTCCCGGAGCGGAATAGGGACGGGTGGAGCCATGTTGCGAGGATATGGTTGATGCATCAACGGAATGGATGGGAGTGGAAGGCGATGCAGTTCGGCATCTTCACCGTCGGTGACGTGGCCACCGACCCCCACACCGGTCGTACGCCGACCGAGCGTGAGCGCATCAAGGCCATGGTCGCCATCGCGCTCAAGGCCGAGGAGGTCGGGCTCGATGTGTTCGCCACCGGTGAGCACCACAACCCGCCGTTCGTGCCGTCGTCGCCGACGACCATGCTCGGCTATGTGGCCGCGCGGACGGAGAAGCTGATCCTCTCCACCTCCACCACGCTGATCACCACCAACGACCCGGTGAAGATCGCCGAGGACTTCGCGATGCTCCAGCACCTGGCCGACGGCCGGGTGGACCTGATGATGGGCCGCGGCAACACCGGCCCGGTCTACCCCTGGTTCGGGCAGGACATCCGGCAGGGCATCAACCTCGCCGTCGAGAACTACGCCCTGCTGCGGCGGCTGTGGCGCGAGGACGTCGTGGACTGGGAGGGGAAGTTCCGGACACCGCTCCAGGGGTTCACCTCCACGCCCCGGCCGCTGGACGGCGTACCGCCGTTCGTCTGGCACGGCTCCATCCGCTCGCCGGAGATCGCCGAGCAGGCCGCGTACTACGGCGACGGCTTCTTCCACAACAACATCTTCTGGCCGGCCGACCACACCAAGCGGATGGTCGACCTGTACCGGCAGCGGTACGCGCACTACGGCCACGGCACCCCCGAGCAGGCCGTCGTCGGCCTCGGCGGGCACGTGTTCATGCGCCGCAACTCCCAGGACGCGATCCGCGAGTTCCGCCCGTACTTCGACCACTCGCCGGTGATGGGCGGCGGGATCTCCATGGAGGAGTACATGGAGCAGACCCCGCTGACCGTCGGCTCCCCGCAGCAGGTCATCGAGAAGACGCTGGCCTTCCGCGAGTACGCCGGCGACTACCAGCGCCAGCTGTTCGCGGTGGACGGCGGTGGAGTGCCGCTGAAAACCGCGCTGGAACAGCTCGACATGCTCGGCGAGGAGGTCGTACCGGTGCTGCGCAAGGAGTTCGCGGCGGGCCGGCCGGCCGGGGTGCCCGACGCCCCCACCCACGCCTCCCTGCTCGCCGCCCGTGAGGCGGAGCGCGCACGGACCACCGAACCGGTGGCATGACATCACAAGGCCCGACCGGCGGCACGACAGCACAAGGAGGAAAGATGAGCGACAACTTCGCCGCGTATCCCGCGACGGACGGGGTGGCGCCCGACCGCTGGGCCAGCGCCCTGCACCTGTTCGACAACGGTGCCGGCGTGCCGCACGAGGAGACCACCGCCGAGCGCTGGGAGCGGGCCCTCCTGCTGTTCGACGCGCGGGACTACAGCGGTGCCGCGAAGCTGCTCGTCCCCGTGGTCGAGGAAGTCCCGGAGCAGACCGGCCCTCGGCTGCTGCTGGCCCGCGCCTACTACCACTCCGCACAACTACGGCGTGCGGAGGAGCAGTTGCGTGAGATCGTCGAGCGCGACCCGGTGGAGCACTATGCCCACCTGATGCTGGGCCGCACCCTGCAACGCCAGGGGCGCAAGGACGAGGCGGAGCCCTGGCTGCGGATGGCCGGCGCGTTCGCGGGCGCGCTGCCTGACGACGACTGAGCGGCGACGCGGGCAGTGCACGTGAGGAGGCGGGCATCGGTTGACCGATGCCCGCCTCCCCACATGCGGTCGGTGGAGCGTCTCACTCCGGCAGAATGACGATCTTGCCGCTCACCTGGCCCGCTCGGCTCGCGTCGAGCGCGGCGGGTGCCTCCGTGAGGCCGTAGGTCCGCGCGATCGGGACGTGGAGGTGCCCCTTCTGGATGAGGTCCGACAGCTCTTGCAGGACCGGGGTCCCCAGCGGGCTGCCCGTGTGGATCTGGATGCCGGTGTCCGCGGCGTCGAACGCCACGATGGTCAGGACCCGGGACGGGCCGCCCGCGAGTTCGACGGAGTCCGGGATCTCGCCCCGACCGGAGGCGTCGAGCACCGCGTCGACGCCGTCCGGGGCGACGGCCCGCACCCGCTCGACCAGCCCCTCGCCGTAGGTGACCGGGACGGCGCCGAGCCCGCGCAGCAGGCCGTGGTTGCGTTCGCGGGCGGTCCCGATGACCCGCGCGCCACGGGCGACGGCCAGTTGCACGGCGAAGGTGCCCACGCCACCGGCGGCGGCATGGATCAGCACCGTCTCGCCGTCGCCGACCTTGAGCCGGTCGAGTACGGCCGAGGCGGTGCCGCCCGCGACGGCGACACTCCCCGCCACGGCCCAGGAGACGGTGGCGGGCTTGGCTGCCAGCTTCGCGGGATCGGCCAGGGCGGAGTGGGCGAAGGACGGCGTGAGCGAGGTCCCG
This sequence comes from Streptomyces lincolnensis, assembly GCF_001685355.1. Taxonomy (GTDB): domain Bacteria; phylum Actinomycetota; class Actinomycetes; order Streptomycetales; family Streptomycetaceae; genus Streptomyces; species Streptomyces lincolnensis. Next base: position 9,815,271 of record NZ_CP016438.1, read on the forward strand.
AACACCTCGTCCCCGACGCCGAACTCCGTCACGCCGTCACCGACCGCGTCCACCACCCCGGCCACGTCGGTCCCGAGGCCGGCGGGCAGGTCGAGGGGCATCCGCTCACGCATCCGGCCTGCGAGAACCTTCCAGTCGAAGGGATTCACACCGGCTGCCCGGACGGCCAGCCGTACCTGGCCGGGGCCGGGGGTCGGCCGCTCGACGTGCACGGCACGCAGCGCGTCACCGGTGCCGTATGTGAAGAACTGGACTGCGAGAGACATGGGGGCTCCGTTGTTCGCAGGGAGGGGTGCCGGCCGGTGCCTAGTGGCAGCAGTGGACGGGCGGGGCGCCCCGGGTCATCGACAGGAGGGCGACGTAGAAGAGGACCGTCATCGCCACTCCCGCGAGCCATTGGGGTCTCACCGGCTCGGTCCGGACAGGGCGGCCGTCGAGGGGTGTGCGGAGCGGGGCGCGGACGGGGTCGAGGGCAGGAGACGGGCGTCGGACGCTTCCCACAGGGGCATGACGGGCGGCGCTTGGTGTGCGAGGGGGGTCTGCGCCGGGGGCATGTCGTCCCCCGCGGATATGAACGGGCTCATGACGGTTCCTGATCGCGTGGGGGGGGGAGGGGGGTGGGTGGTGCGGCCTGCCGCACTCGTGTGAGGTGCTGCCGTGCTCAGGCACCGGCCTCGGGGACGAGTGTGGCGAGGAGCTGCTGGTTGCGGGTCCGGTGTGGCGCCCACCGGGTGCCGACGGCCGCCCGCGTGACCGGGACGACGCCCGCGAGAGCCATGCGGCGTACGGCCAGTTCGTGGGCCTCGGCCGTCACGCCCGCGCAGGCGTCGGTGACGACGTGCACGGCGTAGCCCTCGTCGGCGGCGTGCAGGGCGGACAGGGTCACGCAGGTTTCCGTGTACAGGCCGGCAATGACGAGGTTCTTCCGTCCGGTGGCCTGCACGGCGTCGACCACCCGCCGGTCCTGCCAGGGGTCGGTGACCGTCCTGGTGATCGGTCCGCGGTCGGGGAAGAGGACTTGGAGCGGCTGGAGCAGCGGACCGCTGTGTTCCTCGGTGCTGGTCGTCAGGACGGTGGGGACGCGGCACGCCTCGGCGGCTTTGGCCAGGCTCAGCACGTTGCCGAAGACCGTCGTCGGCCGATGGCTGTACAGGTACGGGAGCGGCTGGTGGTCGATCAGCAGCAGGACGCTCTGCGCGGGTGTCGGCAGTGCGTCGGGACCGCTCTGCGGTGGCGTGCTCATGAGGCTCTCCTCGGCCGTGCGGGGTGCCGCTGAGGAAGATGACACATCAACCCAAGGTGATGTGTCAACTACCTTCGCTCCGGTGGTTCGCCCGGAACCGACCTCGTGGGAAATCGGTCGCGTCCGCGTCGGGCGAGCCGCTATGTTCCGCCAGGGCGCAGTGAGGTCTGCGACGCCAGGCGAAAGGTGCCGACCATGGAGACCGAGGGCGCGCGGACGGACCGTCTGGGCCTACTGCTCGAACAGTTCGACCAGGCCAGGGAGATGGCCCAGGTACGGCTCGCGGGGCTCGGTGACGAGGAGTACCTGTGGGAGCCAGTGCCCGGTTGCTGGTCGATCAGGCGCAGGGGCGAGGCGGCGACACCCAGGGCGTTCGGGCCGGGGGAGTGGGTGATGGACCAGGGCGCCCCGGACATCCCGGCGAGCGAGTACGCCGAGGTCGCCCGCCAGGCCGCCGGAGGCATGACCGTCGAGAAGATCGCCGACGACTGGGGCGTGAGCGTCGAGCGCGTCGAGCAGGTCCTCGCCCACACCGGCGAGCCCGAGCCCGACGAGACACCGGTCACCACGATCGCGTGGCGGCTGGGCCACCTGCACTTCCACTTCGCCGGCGGCTGGGAGTGGACCTTCGGTGAACGACGGCACGAGCCGAAGCAGTTGGTCGACTTCACCCCCTCCGCGGCCCTCGAACTCGAACGCTTCTGGACGGTCATCGACCGCTGGCGCGACAGCGTCGCCGACCTCACCGACGAGCAACTCGACACGGTCGGCCTCTCGCAGTACCCCTACAGCAACGACGCCGACTACCCCTTCGTCGGCGTCCTGGCGGCGGCCAACCTCGAGTTCATCCACCACATGGCCGAGATCGCACTGCTCCGCGACCTGTGGCGGACCCGCTTCGGCGCGTCGCGGTAGCCGCGGGCGTGGGCCCCTTTCATGGCGTGCCGCCCCGCCTGGCTACGCACCCGGTAAGCCGTGCCGTCCTCGACCCCGTCGGGGACGTGATTGCCACCGTTCCGCAAGCGCGTCCCTCGCCTGGGGACTTCAAGCCTGGGCCCGGGCTTCCGCTGCGCCCGGCGGGGACGGACACCACTTCTCTGCACCAGTCAAGCCACTCAGCGCGCCTGTGACCTTCGGATCGCGTTGACGTCAGAGAGTTTTCGAACCCCTCTGCGATGGCGCCGCATGCTCTGATCCGTTGCCTTGACCAGGCTGGGTTACTGCTCAGGCTGCGGCGATGAGAGGGCGGTGCAGGTCGGCTCGTCGGACGCAGACACCGATGGCGAGCGGCTCGGGGCGGGTGGGAGTGGGCAGCTGTCGAAGTCTGGTGCGGAGGCCGCTGTGCTGCAGCACGAGGCCGGGGATGATTCCCGTGCCGTAGCCAAGGGCTACCAGGGTGAGCAGGGCTTCGTGACCGTCGGCCTCGGCGGCGATGTGCGGATGGACGCCCAGGCTTCGAAACCAATGGTCGGCGGCTGTGCGGACGAGTCCTTGACGGGGTAGGACGAAGGGCTCGTTGAGGGCAGGCGCCTGCTCGGCGGTCGGGCCGGCGGCCTCGGAGGGCCGGCCGGTGACCGTCCCGGACGGCCTGATCGCGGAAGTGTTCCCACGCGCCCTCGACGCCCTGCTGCCCGCAGGTCCGCCGGCGCGGCGCGCTGTCCTGGCCGGACCGGGAAGGCTCGCCCTCTATGCGAACGCCGACATCCTCCTCGTGCCCACCCATCCGCAGACGGGGGAGACCTGGACCCCGCCCAACCCGGCAGCCTCGGCATACTCGGTGCCGCTGCCGTTCGGAATATGGCTGTGGTTGGCCACCCCCGAGCCGTACTTGCCCGTCCCTGCGTCGGGCGGCATGCCCGACGGCGTCCTCCGCGACCTGCCCGCGCCACGCCCCCGTCACCTGTTCCGGGCCGATCCGGGAGCATTCCAGCACACCCTGGTCCAGCTGGCGGCCGTCCGCAGCCCGTGGCTGCGCGAGATCCTCGAGAACCTCACGCAGCACATGCGCGCCCAGCTCTTCTGGCCAGGTGGCGTGGCAGTAGGCGCCGACGCCCAATCTCCGACCTCTCCGGCTTGCCGCTCTCGTGGTTGCTGCCCACATGACGGCCCAGAAGGAGCGGGCCTCACGTGACGCAGGGCAGCAACTCCTCGCCGCGAGCACCCGGTTTGCGGAGGTACGTGGGGCGCACGTGCGGACGATGCGCCCGGTCGCCTGGCACCCGACGCGGTATTGCAGCGCCCAGTCGGCGATCAGGGCCGCTGTTCCGGGGATGGCCGATCGCAGCGCCCGACAAGGGAGATTGAGCCGACAGGACCGCATGGACGGCGACCTGTGATCCGAGGTCGTGCACGCGGTCCTCGGCAGAGACCGATCCGCCAGGCGTGATAGAGGTCCTCAGGCGCGAGCGATGCGAGCTCAACTGGGAAGACCTGACGGAGTTTGGCAGCCACAAACCGAGATAGTGCGGACAGGCAGGTTCGGTTGTCGTTCCTTGGTTGCGGTCGACCCGTGGCGACTGCAGGGGCCGCATGCCGCTCGGTCACCCGGTGAGGACGTCTCCGGTGAGTTCGGCGACCCAGGCGTCGGCGCGGAGATCGCCGTCCTTCTCGACGGCCGGTGTCCAGGCAGTCTTCGGGATGTGCTGGTGGATGGCGTCGGTGACCGTCATGCCGACGGAATGGAACAGCCATTGGCCCCGCTGAGCGACCCGGGCGACGAAGTCGTGGGTGCCGCCAGCGGAGTCGGTGTCGATCAGGGTCCTGCGGCCGCGCAGCAGTCTCCTCGTGGTTCTGGACGGACCGTCATGGTGTGCATGCCGAGGCCTTCGGGGACATGGCATCGGGCAAGAATCGAATCGTGCGGCGCGGAAATCCGGACGATGCCTTCGCGGCACTGCACGTCTGCGAGGACGGGACCTTGCTGGGAGCCGCTGCCATCAACGATCCCCACACGGTGCGTGCCGCACGCAGGATCCAAGAACGCAAGAAGCGGGTGGACCCGGCCCTCCTGGCCGACCCCACAACGAACCTGCGCCGACTCGCTCGGTGATCTCACCGGCCCGCTCTGCGAGAGGCCGCTGCCCCGATACCTACGGCGAACTGCGTACATGCCCGGCCGCCCGGTCACGTACGTCGGCCGACAGGCAGATCGACACGCCCCTGCGGGAGCCGGTGGCGCCCCACTTCTTGATCACGAATGTGCGGGCCACCGATGACCGCAGTCGGTGCACTCGATCTTCATGACGCGGGCAAGCCAGCCGTCTCCAACGAACGCCTCCTCTGGAAGGTGATGCCGCGGCGCAGAAGCAGACATCATGCGGACGGCTCCGCACGCTTGCCCTCCTGCTGCCGCAACAGCCTGTGCAGCATGCCGGTGAGCTGGATGAACGCACCGGCCTCCTGTCGGTTGGCGAAGTGGCCGCAGCAGCTACCCATCGACTGTTGCCGAGGGTGACGACCCCAACGCCGCTTCAAGCGAGTCCGGCCGCCACAGGCAGAAGGTGTGCTGGGCAGGGGGCGGTGTCCCCTGCCCAGCACACCTTGAACCGGGCCCCGTAGCGCCGGACGAACCGAGTTCCGAGGTGTGTCACCTCGTTGGCCAAGTCTGTCGGGCTCAGCACACCGCGATGACGTTCCGGCTGTACAGTGCCCGCGTCGCCTTGGGCGGGTCGTCAGGTGAGGGTCACCTCGACCGGCAGCTTCTTGATGCCGTTGACGAAGTTGGAGCGCACCCGGGGGACGTCGCCGGCCAGCTTGATGTCGGCGATCCTCGGGATCAGCTCCTCGAACATGATGCGGATCTCGGTGCGAGCGAGGAGGTTGCCCAGGCAGAGGTGGGGGCTGCCCTTGCCGAAGGTGACGTGGTCGTTGTCGGTGCGGGTGACGTCCAGGTCGTAGGGGTTGTCGAAGACGTCCTCGTCGCGGTTGCCGGAGGCGAACCACATGACGACCTTGTCGCCCTCCTTGACCTGCTTGCCGCCGAGTTCGACGTCGCGGGTGGCGGTACGGCGGAAGTGGTAGACAGGGGAGGCCCAGCGCAGGAACTCCTCGACCGCGGTGGGAATCAGGGAGGGGTCGTCCTTGAGCCTGGCCAGCTGCTCGGGGTGCTGGAGCAGGGCCAGCATCGAGTGGGAGATGGTGTGGCGGGTGGTCTCGTTGCCGGCCACTACCAGGAGCAGGAAGTAGTTGTCGAAGTCCTGCGCGGACAGCGGGACGCCGTCGCGCGGGGTGGTGTTGACCAGCTTCGACACCAGGTCCGTGCCGTCGCCGCCGCGCCGCTGCCGGGCCAGCTCCCGGCCGTACTCGAAGACTTCGAGGGAGGCGGGGGAGCGGAAGGGCAGGTCACGGTACTGCTCGCTCTCCGCGCTGTTCAGCAGGACGTCCGCGTAGTCGGGGTCGGTGTTGCCGATGATGCGGTTGCCCCAGTCGATGAGGCGCTGGTTGTCCTTCGGCGGTACGTCGAGCAGGCGTGCCAGCACGTTGATGGGGAAGTCCGCGGAGACGTCGGCGACGAAGTCGAAGGTGCCCTTGGCCAGGGCCGCGTCCAGGGTGGTCGCGGTCAGTCCGCGCAGGAAGTCGGTGTAGCTGTTGATGACGCCCGCACCGAACTGCCGCTGGATCACGCTGCGCAGGGCGCGGTGGCGGACGCCGTCGAGTTCCAGGATGGAGGCGCGTTTCTTGATCTGGTCCTCGTCGACCTCTTCGAGGTTGACGAATTTCGTGGAGGTGAAGGTCTCCGCGTCACGGTCGACCCGCGCGATGTCCGCGTGCCGGGTCACCGCCCAGAAGCCGGAGTCGGGGGCCTCCTCGGGCTGCCAGTGGATCGGGTCCTGGTGGCGCAGGGTGTGGAACATCCGCCATGGGGTGACGCCGTCGGCGAAGTTGTCGAGGTCGGCGAGGTCCACCTGGTCGAGCGGCATGGGCTCGTCGAGGGCGGCGCGCAGCTCGGCACGGGTGGTGGGGACGGCGCGGGCAGTGGGGCTGGTCATGGTGGTGGATCTCCTGGGCGAGGGCGACGAGGGCCGGCGGCCTTTCGGCGGGCTTACAGGTGGTAGGCGTACTCGGTGAACTCCCAGTCCGTGACGTGCCGTTGGAAGCGTTCGACCTCGTTCCGTTTGTAGGTGAGGAAGGAGGTGGTGAAGTCCTTGCCGAGGACGTCGGTCAGGGCGGAGTCCGCCTCCAGCGCGTCGAGCGCGGTCGGCAGGCTCGCGGGCAGCAGGGCGGACTTGGCGGTGTCGTAGCCGTAGCCCTCCAGCGGGGCGGGTGGCTCCTCGCCTTCCTGGATTCCGAGCAGGGCGGCGGCGATGGTGCCCGCGATCAGCAGGTAGGGGTTGGCGCTGGCGTCGCCGAGGCGGAGTTCGAGGCGGGCGCCGCTGCCGCGCTCGGGCGGGATGCGGACCATGGCGCTGCGGTTGTCGAGTCCCCAGTCGATCAGCCAGGGCGCGAGGGTGTCGGGTCCGAAGCGTTTGTACGAGTTCACGGTCGGGTTGGCCAGTGCGGTGAGCGCGGGTGCGTGGGCGAGGATGCCCGCGATGGCGTGGCGGGCGGTGGCCGAGAGGCCGTACGCGCCGGAGGGGTCGTCGAAGGTGTTGTGCCCCTCGGTATCGCCGCACGACAGGTGGAGGTGGAACCCGGAGCCGCCCGCGTCACCGAAGGGCTTGGCCATGAAAGTGGCCATGTTGCCTTCCTTGCGGGCCAGTTCCTTGACGGCCGCCTTGAAGCGGAAGGCGCGGTCGGCGGCGTCCAGTGCCTCCGAGTGGGTGAGGTTGATCTCGTACTGGCCGCCGTCGAACTCGTGGTTGCCGGTGATGACGCCGAGGCCCAGGTCGCGCAGCTGCCGCAGGGTGCGCAGCAGGTGGTTGTCGGGGTCGGCGCGCAGGCCGGCGGTGTAGACGGCGCCGATGGCCTCCGGCGAGCGGCGCCAGCCGGTGGGCGTGCCGGGGGCGGGCTCCAGGAGGAAGTACTCCAGCTCGGGGCCGACGACGGGGCAGAGTCCCCGCTCGGAACATCGGGCCAGGACGCTGCCCAGCAGGTCGCGTGGTGACTCGGGGGCGGGGCCCCCGGTCGCCGGGTCGGTGACCTCGCCGAGACAGGTGGCGACGCCGGGCTCCCAGGGCAGGGGGGCCGCCGTGGACAGGTCGGGGCGTACGCACACGTCCGGCAGACCGGCGTCCAGACCGCCCGTGACCGGGACCACGTCCCCTTGAGGGGAGGTGTGGTAGACGGCGCGGCAGAAGGCCAGGCCGTGCTCGGACGCCGACGGCAGGTGGTCCAGCAGGACGTCCCGGGCACGGTCGGTGCCCATGAGGTCGGGGTAGATCACCCGGACCACGTCGACGCCCTCGGCGGCGAGCCGCTCCATGTGCCGGCGGATGTCTGGGGTGTCGGATGCGCTCACCGGTGTCTCCTCGGGCGGCTGGGTGGGGACATTCCCCAGGCTTCGGGGGCTCTGGGGGGTGGGGTGTGCAGAAAACGGAAGCCGGGGTGCGGGTTCAGGCCAACAGACCCCGGTGTGCTCGTTTGGTCCCGAACGGTATGGAGCGAAGTCGCCGTCCCGCAAGAGGCCGGCCGAGAAAATTTATCCACCTGGACAGGTATTGACCAGAGGGGAGCGGGTTCCTATGTTGTTTGAAGTCAAACGAGTCAGGGGTGTGGCTCTGTTGCACCCCTTTGGCCGAGGGGCCCGGCCACACCCGGGCGGGCCCCTCTTCAGCCCTCTCCCTGCTCCGACGCCCTCACCCTCAGGAGGACCGCCATGAAGGTCGTCGTCGACATGAACAAGTGCCAGGACCACGGCCAGTGCGTCTTCGCGGCACCCGACGTCTTCTCCATGGATGGCGACGGACACCTGGTGTACGTTTCCGGCCCCGAAGAGGCGCTGCGCGACGAGGTCGAGGAGGCCGCGGACGTGTGTCCGCTGCAGGCCATCCGGATCGAGGCCTGAGTCCCCATGGCCGCAACCATGACCGGACGCGTAGTCGTCGTGGGCGCTTCGATGGGTGGCCTGCGTGCCGCCGAGCAGCTCCGCGCGGCGGGCTGGACCGGGGCGATCACGGTCGTCGGCGACGAGCCCCACATGCCCTACAACCGGCCTCCGCTGTCGAAAGAAGTCCTGGCGGGGAAGGTGCCGTTCGAGTCCCTGACCTTTACACCGAAGGCGGCCGCCGCCGACGTGGAGTGGCGTCTCGGCACGAAGGCCGTCGCGGCCCGCCTGGACGAACGGACCGTCGAATTCGACGACGGCGAGACCGTTCGGTACGACGGACTGGTCGTCGCCACCGGAATGCGCCCCCGGCGGCTGCGCTGCCCGGGCCCGCTCCATGGCCGTCACACCGTCCGTACCCTCGCCGACGCCCAGGACCTGCGGGACGAACTGACCCGGCCGGGCGCCAGAGTGGTCGTCGTCGGCGCGGGATTCATCGGCTGCGAGGTCGCCGCCACCGCCGTAGGACTCGGTGTCCACGAGGTGACCGTCGTCGATCCGCTGCCGCTGCCCATGGTGGGCCCGCTCGGCGAACTGCTCGGACGTGCGCTGCTCAAGCGTCACGAGGAGCGTGGGGTGCGCTTCGCGCTCGGCCAGGGGGTCGCCGGGTTCGAGGGCGAGGACCGGGTGACCGGGGTCGTCCTCGGCGACGGGACGGTCCTGCCTGCCGATGTGGTCGTGGAGTCGGTCGGCTCGATCGCCAACGTCGAGTGGCTGCAGGGCAACGGGCTCGACCTGTCCGACGGTGTGCTCACGGATGAGCGGTTGCGGATCGGCGGACGCCCGGACGCCGTCGCGGTCGGCGACGTCGCCCGCTTTCCCAATGCCCGTTACGACGGCGTACCCCGCCGCGTCGAGCACTGGTCCATCCCGACGGACACCGCCAAGCACGCCGCGAAGGTGCTTGCGGCCCACCTCGCCGGCGCAGATGGCGAGGTGGCTCCTTTCGCGCCACTGCCCACCTTCTGGAGCGACCAGCACGGTTTCCGGCTGCAGTCCTTCGGGGCGCCGGTCCTCGGCAAGGACGACGTCCGTGTCCTGGACGGCGACCCGGAGGACGACGTCCTGGTCGGTTTCCACACCGGTGGTCGGTTGGTCGGTGTCGTCGCGCTCGGCGGCCAGGCTGCCGCGATGGGCGCCGCCCGTTATCGCGCCCAGTTGCTCAAGTCGCCCGCCCTCACCGTGTAAGGAAGCCCCTCATGACCCCTGTCCGTGGTTACTTCCACCCCAAGACAGCGAGCGGTGCCTCGTCGCTGATTCCCTCCCCGCCGTGGCGCTACTCAGGTGACCTGCTCACTGTCGAATACCGCACCGACCCCGCCCGTGTGCGCGAACTGCTGCCCGAGCCACTGGAGTTGGCCGACGAGGACCCTGGTGCGGTCGCGTTGATCTGGGCCGACTGGCAGTCCTGCTCCACTTCCGGAGGCGAACTGCTGGACCCGGTGCTCTCCCAGTACAAGGAGGCCTTCGCGGTCGTCCGCTGCAAGTACAGGGGGCAGACCTACACCCGGTGCGTGTACATCTGGGTCGACAGGGACTTCGCCATCGCCCGTGGCCTGCACCAGGGCTATCCGAAGAAGCTCGGATCGATTCACCAGACGCGGCCGCATCCGTACGGGCCCGCTCCGCGGATCGCGGCGGGGGCGCGCTTCGGGGCAACGCTCGCCGCGGCGGACCGGCGGTTGGCCCAGGCCGTGGTGACCCTGCGAGAGCCGTCCGAGACGAACGGCTTCGTCAACAGACACCCCATGGCCCACCACCGGTGGCTGCCGTCGATCGAGAAGGGCAAGGGCCTGGCGCTCGACGAACTGATCGAGTCCGGTGCGTCCTCCTTCGAGGGCGGGCAGGCGTGGGTCGGTGACGCCGAGTTGGAGATCTTCGAGGCGCCCACCGAGGAACTGGCCCGACTGGAGATCCGTGAGCCGATCGCCGCCTACTACCGCCAGGTCGGCGTCGTCTGGGACGGCGGCCGACTGCTGGAGTCCGGCACCTCGGGAGCGTCTGCCGGGTGAGGTTCGTGGTCGGCTGCGGGTCGTTCGTGGCTGGTCGCGCAGTTCCCCGCGCCCCTGGGCAGGCCGTCTTCCCCTCGTTCAATTGGAGCCCTTCTTATGCCTGACAACATCGTCGTCGGCGGCGTTTCCGTCGACACCCGGCACTGGATCGGGGGCGAGCGTGTCGCCTCCGATGACACCTTCGCCGATGTCTCGCCCATCGACGGGAGCGTCCTCGGCGAGATGGCCCGGGGCGGTCCCGCCGAAGCCGTCGCAGCCGTGGCCGCCGCGAAGGCCGCCTTCCCCGCCTGGGCTGCCACTTCACGCGCCGAACGCGCTCGCATCCTCCACGCCATCGCCGACGGCGTGGAGAAGAGGATCGAAGAACTCTCGATCGTCGAGACCACCGACAACGGCGCGCTGCTGCGTTCACACCGTCGGGGCGTGATGCCCCGTGTCGCCCACAACTTCCGCTTCTTCGCCGACTGGCTGCTCAAGCTGGAACACGAGGACTTCGAGACACGCGGTCACAGGAATCACGTGAGCTGGGACCCGGCGGGCCCGTCCGTGCTGATCACCCCGTGGAACGCGCCCCTGATGCTGGCCACCTGGAAGGTCGCCCCCGCCCTGGCGGCCGGCAACACGGTCGTCCTCAAGCCCGCCGAGTGGTCCCCGCTGACCGCCTCCCTGCTCGCCGACATCGCGGCCGAGGCAGGGCTGCCCGCCGGGGTCCTCAACGTCGTCCAGGGCTACGGCTCGGAGATCGGCGACGCCCTCACCGCGCACCCGGACGTACGGCGGATCAGCTTCACCGGATCGGTGCCGACGGCCAAGCGCATCGCCGAGTCCGCCGCCGGCAACCTCACTCCGCTCAGCCTCGAACTCGGCGGCAAGTCACCGCTGTTGGTCTTCGCCGACGCCGACCTCGACCTCGCCGTGGACCTCGCTGTCGAGCAGTACGACAACGCCGGGCAGGTCTGCCTCGCCGCCACCCGCTTCCTCGTCGAGGAGTCGGTCGCCGAGGAGTTCACGCGCCGGTTCGTCGAGAAGGCCGCGACGCTCACGCAGGGCGACCCGCGCGACGAGACCACCGACATCGGACCCAATATCCACCCCCGCCAGCTGGAGAAGATCGACACCTTCGTGCAGCGGGCGCTCGCGGCCGGAGCCCGTGCCGTCATCGGCGGACACCGCAAGGACACCCAGTACTACGCACCGACCCTGCTCACCGATGTCGCCCAGGACTCGGAGATCGTGCAGGAGGAGGTCTTCGGCCCGGTCCTGACCCTGCAGACCTTCAGCACCGAGGAGGAAGCCGTCCGCCTCGCCAACGACACCCGCTTCGGCCTGGCCGCCACCCTCGCCACCGGCGACGCGGAGCGCGCCGAACGCGTCACCGAGCAGCTCGTCGCGGGCACCGTCTGGGTCAACTGCTTCTTCGTACGCGACCTTCAGGCACCCTTCGGCGGCTCCCGCCACTCCGGCGTCGGCCGCGAGGGCGGCACCTGGAGCTTCGACTTCTACTGCGACGTCAAGAACACGGTCACCGCACCGAACGGATGGAAGAACCATGGGTGAGATCGTCGGGGCGGGCCTCCTCGCCCATGTCCCCACCATCGTGCTCCCGGAGGAGGACCGGCTGGAACTCAACGAGGGCAAGGAGATCACCCTCGTCACCGGGCTCCGGCAACTCCGCAAGGACGTCTTCGAACGCGACGACTACGACACCGTGGTCGTCCTCGACTCGCACTGGGCGACGACGGTCGAGTTCGTCGTGACCGCCCAGCAGCGCCGCGCCGGCCTGTTCACCTCCGAGGAGCTGCCGCGCGGCATGTGCCGGATGCCGTACGACTTTCCCGGCGACCCCGAACTCGCCCGCAACGTAGAGAAGTTCGCCGACAAGCACGGCACCTGGATCACCGCGATCGAGGACGACTACCTGCCGATCTACTACGCCACCACCAACCTCTGGAAGTTCCTGGGGGAGGGGTTGCCCGACAAGCGGTGGGTGACCATCGGGGTCTGCCAGACCGGCGACATGGAGGACCATCTGCGCCTCGGCCGAGCCCTCGCGGACGGCATCGCCGCAACCCCCGGACGCCGCGTGCTGGTCATCGCCTCCGGCGCCCTTTCCCACACCTTCTGGCCGCTGCGTGAACTGCGCGACCACGAGGCCGGCGACCCGGTGCACATCTTCACGCCTCAGGCGCGCGAGGCGGACCACGAGCGCATCGCCTGGTTCAAGGACGGCCGCCACGACAAGGTCCTCGACACCATGCCGGAGTTCTGGAAGTACAAGCCCGAGGCGAAGTTCTTCCACTACCTGATGATGGCCGGCGCCCTGGGTGAGCAGGCGTGCATCGCCAAGGCCCGTCAGTACGGGGAGTACGAGAACTCGATCGGCACCGGTCAGGTGCATCTGTGGTTCGACCGTCCGACCGACGGCTGGACCGGCACCGGCCTGCCCGCAGCCCCGTCCCCACGCACCCCTCACAGCCGCGTCTAGCCGTATCCAGGAGCCCTGTCATGCCCGAGTACCGCCGCATCCTCCTCGACGGCGCCGCCGTCCAGGTCACCGTCGAGGGTGATGAACTCGTCGCCGGAGACGGCCGCCGCGTGAAGACCGAGGAGGCGCACCACCTGCCCCCGGTCGTGCCCTCCAAGGTGATCGCCGTACACCTCAACCATCGCAGCCGCGTGGACGAGTTCCGGATCCGGCTCACCCCGACGCCCACCTACTTCCACAAGCCGACCTCCTCTCTCAACTCCCACAAGGGCGCGATCGTCCGCCCCGAGGGCTGCAAGTGGCTGAACTACGAGGGCGAGGTCGCCATCGTCATCGGCAGGACCGCGCGCAACATCTCGCAGGCCGAGGCGGGGGAGTACATCGCCGGTTACACCGTCGCCAACGACTACGGCCTGCACGACTTCCGTGACACCGACGCCGGATCCATGCTCCGCGTCAAGGGCTCCGACACGCTGTGCCCGCTCGGCCCCGGCCTGGTCACCGACTGGGACTTCCACGGCAAGTACCTGCGGACGTACGTCAACGGCGAGGTGGTGCAGGACGGTTCGACCGACGAGATGGAGTGGGACATGCACTACCTCGTCGCCGATATCGCTCGCACGATCACTCTCCATCCCGGCGATGTGCTGCTCTCCGGCACGCCCGCCAACTCCCGGCCCGTCCGGCCCGGCGACGTCGTCGAGGTCGAGGTCGAGGGCCTCGGACGGCTGACGAACCACATCGTCACCGGGCCGACTCCCGTCCGTACCGATGTCGGCGCCCAGCCCACGGAGTCCGAGGAGGTGCTGTCCACCGCGCTCGGCGGCGACTGGGAGTTCCGCGGCATCAGGGCGCCCAAGCGCTGATGCCGGCCGCGACACGGCCTCGCACCGGGACTGACCGACGAGGTGCCCCGGTGCGGCGTCCGCTCCCCGCCCCCGACCGGTCCGACGGGCCGCTCCGGCGTATGCCCGGTCACGAAGCGGCCGGGTAGGGTCGCAGCCATGACCGAATCCGCCGATACTCCTGATGGCCGCAAGCCGCGTCGGCGCATGAACTACGGGGAGGGCCGGGAGGCTCTGCTCAACGCCGCCGTACGGGTCGTGGCGCAGGGCGGACTGCGCAGGCTCACCTACCGGGCGGTCGCGCAGGAGGCGGGGACCACCCACGGTCTCGTGGTCCACCACTTCGGCTCCCGTGACGCGCTGATCGAGGAGGCGCTCGCACACGCGATCCGCACCTCGCTGAACACCAGCGCCCTGGAACCGGGCACCGGCAAGGTCGCGGACTTCTCGGTGGGGGTGTCCGACATGGTCACCGCTGATCCGGACATACAGGCCTTTCAGTACGAGCTGCTGCTGGAGTCCAGGCGTCGCCCCGAACTGCTGCCGCACCTGCGCGCGCTGTACGACGAGTACTTCGACGCCAGCGGGCGCGAGCTGGCCCGCATGCTGCCCGACGGGGCCGGCCGTCCGCTGACCCGGCTCGTCTTCGCGGCCCTGGACGGTCTCGTGCTGCACCAGCTCGTCTTCGGCGAGCCCGAGACCACCGATGCCGCGATCGAGGAGCTGCGCGCCCTGCTTCGGCTGCTCGTCGACGCCGGCCACGGGACTCCGGAAGGCGACGCCTGACCCGCTGACCCGAGCGTTCCGTGGTCCTGGACGTCCGTCGTCCAGGACCACGGGCATTGCGCGGCGGTTACGGCCCCGTAAGGAACCGGGAGGTGCCCGGGAATCTCGGCGCGACCCCTTGTCAAACGGATAGTTCCACCCCACTATGAGGCAACTCGTTTGGCCTGAAACGATTCCCTCTTCCTCCCTGGCAGGTGATCCGAGTGGACAGTCAGACGGCGGTTGCGAACCAGACCGCGCCCGACGCCTCCACCGCAGGCAAGCTCAAGCCCAACTCGCTCGGCGTCATGGGCATCCTCTTCTTCGTCCTCTCCGCGCAGGCGCCGCTCACCGGGGTCGCGGGCGCGGTGCCCATCGCCGTGGCCGTCGGCAACGGCGCCGGCGCTCCCGCCGCCTATCTGGCGGCCGGCGTGATCGTCCTGCTGTTCTCCGTCGGCTTCGTGGCCATGGGCCGGCACGTCGTGGACGCCGGCGCCTTCTACACGTACATCGGGAAGGGTCTCGGCCGGTACCTCGGGACGGGCAGCGCGGGGATCGCGCTGTTCGCCTACTGTGCGATCCAGGCCGCCATGTACGGCCTGTACGGCGCCACCGTGAGCAGTCTGCTGGAGCACTACACGGGTGCGGACGTGCCCTGGTGGGTGTGTGCCGTGGTCACCATGGCGATCGTCCAGGTGCTGGGCGCCGTGGGCATCGAGATGGGCGCGAAGGTGCTGGCGGTCTTCGTGCTGGCGGAGTTCAGCATCCTGGCCGTCTTCGCGCTGGTCACCCTCTTCAAGGGTGGTGGGCCCGAAGGGCTCGGTGTCACTCAGTCGTTCTCACCGGGTGCGGCCCTGGACGGGGCGCCGGGTGTGGCGCTGATGTTCGCCGTGGCGTCGATGGTCGGCTTCGAGGCCACCGCGATCTACGGCGAGGAGGCGCGCGAACCGCGCAAGACGGTGCCGCGGGCCACGTATCTGGCTGTCGCCCTCGTCACTGGCTTCTTCGCGTTCGCCTCCTGGATGCTGATCTCCTCGTACGGTGCCTCGAAGGCCACCGGCGCCGCGGGCAAGGCTCTGGAGGGCGGCGACTCGACGGCCTTTGTCTTCGCGCCGATCGCCGACCTGTTCGGCACCTGGGTGAACGACGTCCTGCCCCTCCTGCTGGCCACCTCCCTGTTCGCCGGCATCCTCGCCTTCCACAACTCCGCCAACCGCTACCTGTTCTCGCTCAGCCGTGACGGGCTGCTGCCCCGCGGGCTGTCGACGCTCAACCGCCGGCAGTCGCCCGCCGTGGCCGGATGGGTCCAGACGGCCATCGCGGTCGTTCTGGTCGTCCCCTTCGCGCTGGCCGGCAAGGACCCGGTCCTCGCCCTGTTCTCCTGGGGCAGCGGAGTGGCCGTCCTGGGAATCATGCTGCTGTACCTGCTCACCTCGCTCTCCGTGGTCGTCTTCTTCCGCCGGGAGCGACTGGACACCCGGCCGTGGAACACGCTGATCGCGCCGGCCCTGGGTGCGCTCGGCATGGCCGGGGCGGTCTGGCTGATCATGGAGAACTTCACCACGCTCATCGGCGGCGAGCAGAGCACCGCCATCTGGCTGGAGCTGACTGTCCCGGCGGTCCTCGTCGCGGGAGTGGTGACGGCACGGCTGACCCGCGGCAGGGCGGCGGCCGACGGCTGACGCGGCACGGCGGGCGGGGCCGGCAGCCGGCCCCGCCCGCCACTCGGTCCGGGAGGGCGGCCGGGTGTCGCTCTCCTCCCCGGCAGGCGGTCCGCCGGTCAGTCGGCCGAGGCGGCCACCCGGTCGACGAACGCGTCGACCAGGCGGCGGGCGTTTGCCCGGGCCGTCAGCTCCAGCTCCCGGCTTCGGCCGAGCAGTTCGCCGGGGTCCACGCCGTGCTGTACGCACTGCTCCGCGCCGCCGAGGTCGAGCCAGCCACGCACTGTCCCCGTGGTGACCTCCGGGTGGAACTGCACCCCCAGGCTGCGGCCGACCCGGAACGCCTGCACGCACACGGCGTTGCGGGCCACCTCCACGGCTCCGGGCGGCGCGACGCAGCGGTCGTAGTGCCACTGGAACCAGGGGCCGGTCCCCACCAGGGAAGGATCGTCCGTGTCGACCTCGACCCAGCCGATCTCGGGGTGCGGCGACGCCTCGACCGAACCCCCGAGCGCCGTGGTCAGTGCCTGGGCGCCGAAGCAGACGCCGAGGACCGGGATGCCGAGGTGGTGGGCCTTGCGCAGCAGTGCTAGCTCACCGCCGATCCAGCTGCCGACTGCGGTCTCGTCGTACACCGACCACGGGGCGCCGAGTGACACGAGCAGGTCCCAGCCGTCGGCCTCGGGGAAGTCGAACGTCACGTCCGGAGCCTGGTGGCGGTGCTCGGGTACGACGGTCAGGACGGTGAGGTCGTATCCGCGTTCCATGAGCCTGGCCCCGACCAGCCCGGGTTCCGTCACATGGTCGTGCTGAAGGACGAGTGCGCGCACGGCGTCGCTCCTTTCCCCGGGGCCCGCGGGCCTGCCGGATCGATTCGGTGAGCGCTTGCGGGCGCTCCACGCACAGCCTATCGTTTGAGTTCAAATAATCACCCTGGAGGTCCCCGCATGCTGGACGTCACCCACGAGGAGTGGCAGCGCCGCGCCAAGTCCCTGGACCTGTCCGGCGCCCATCACATCGACGGCGCCGACGAGGGTGGCGGCGGGGCGGTCTTCGCCGCAGTCTCGCCCCGTGACGGTCAGGTGCTGACCCGGGTCGCCGACGCGGGCACCGCCGAGGTGGAGGCGGCCGTGGCTGCCGCCCGTCGTGCCTTCGACGCCGGTCCGTGGCCGCGCCTGGCGCCTGCCGAGCGGGGTCGGGCGCTGCTGCGGATGGCCGAGGTGCTCCAGGAGCGACGCGAGGAACTGGCGCTCACCGTCAGCCTGGAGATGGGCAAGCCCATCACGGACGCGTACGAGATCGAACTGCGTGCTCTCATCAACACCTTCCGCTGGTACGGGCAGTTGGCGGACAAGCTGACCGACGAGTCGCCGCACACCGCCCCGGACTCTCTCGCCTTGATCACCCGGGAGCCGGCCGGGGTGGTCGGCGCGGTCGTTCCCTGGAACTTCCCGCTGACGTTGGCGGGTTGGAAGGTCGCCCCGGCGCTGGCCGCGGGCTGCACGGTCGTACTGAAGCCGTCGGAGAACTCACCCCTGTCCGCGCTGTTCCTCGGCCGGATCGCGACCGAGGCCGGGCTTCCCCCGGGCGTACTCAATGTGGTCAACGGCAACGGGCCGGTGGCGGGGCGGGCGCTGGGCCTCCATCCCGACGTCGACGTCCTGGCCTTCACCGGTTCCACGGCCGTCGGACGCCACTTCCTGCGTTACGCCGCCGACTCCAACCTCAAGCGCGTCTGGCTGGAGTTGGGCGGCAAGTCGCCCAACATCATCCTCCCGGACGCCCCGGACCTCGAGAAGGCGGCCGCCACCGCCGCCTGGGGCATCTTCTTCAACCAGGGCGAGATGTGCACCGCTCCCTCCCGGCTGCTGGTCCACTCCTCGATCGCCGAACGCCTCACGGAGACGATCGTCCGACGCGCCCGCGAGCTGCGCATCGGCGACCCGCTCGACCCCGCCACCGAGATGGGTGCCCTGGTCGGCGAGGACCACCTGGGGCGCGTACAGGACCACATCGGTACGGGTCTGGCCGAAGGCGCCCGCCTGCTCACGGGCGGCTCCCGCACCCTTGCCGACACCGGTGGCAGCTACTTGGAGCCGACCGTCTTCGACCACGTCGACCCCGGTATGAGGTTGGCTCGTGAGGAGATCTTCGGCCCGGTGCTGTCCGTGCTCGCCTTCGACGACCTGGACGAGGCGGTACGGCTGGCCAACGCCACCGAGTACGGTCTCGCCGCCGGCCTGTGGACCTCGGACCTGTCCACCGCACACAAGGTCTCCCGGGCGTTGCGGGCGGGCACGGTGTGGGTCAACTGCTACGAGGAGGGCGACCTGACCGTCCCCTTCGGCGGCATGAAGCAGTCGGGCAACGGACGGGACAAGTCCGCCCACGCCCTGGAGAAGTACACCGAGCTCAAGACCACCTGGATCCAGCTGTGACCCGCACTCCTGTCACCCCTGTACGTCCTCTGATCGCCGTCCCCGCCCGCTTCTCCGCGACGACCTCCGCGCTGCGGTACGCCGCCGAGGTCAACGCCCGCGCTCTGATCGAGGCCGTCTGGCGGGCCGGCGGCGAACCGGCGAGCATCCACCCCGCGTCCGGAGACGTAGCATCCCGCCTGGCCCGCTTCGACGGCATCCTGCTCCCCGGCGGCGGAGACCTCGCCCCGCACCACTACGGCGCGCAAGGTGTTCATGCCAGCGTCTACGACGTCGACGACCTCCAGGACGCCTTCGACCTCGAAGTCGCCCGCCAGGCACTCGACGTGGGTCTCCCCGTGCTGGCGGTCTGTCGCGGCCTTCAGGTCGTCAACGTCGCCCTGGGCGGCACCCTCGAACAGGACATGGGCGGCCCCGAGCGCGAACACCGGCACGTTGTGCACCCGGTGGCGATCCAACGCGGCACCCTGCTGGAGCAGGCCACCGGCGTGGCGAAGACGGAGGCGTCCTGCTACCACCACCAGCGGGTGGACCGCCTCGGCGCGGGACTCACGGTCAGTGCGCGTGCCGCCGACGGAACAGTCGAGGGACTCGAACACCCGGGCCTCCACGGATGGTTCATCGCCGTCCAGTGGCACCCGGAGGACACCGCCCACGAAGACCCCGCGCAGCAGGGCCTCTTCGACGCCTTGGTGCGAGCTGCCCGCGACAGACGCTGACCCCGCCCGAGTTGCCGGAACTCCTCGCGGCCTTTCCGTGCTGGGCTTCAGCCCTTCGCGCGCCGCCCGCTGCGGCGCTGTGTCGGCTTGGCACCGTCGAGGAGGGTCAGGCGACGCTCCTCACCATGCTCCTCGACCTGCCGCACGACCTGGCGCAGCCCTTCCGCGACGTCCCGGCACCCCTCGTCACTGAGCCGTGAGGCGACGAACGCCTCCTCCTGGTTGAACTCCGGGAACAGCCGCTGCATCAGCGCCTCACCCTCCTCGGTGAGACTCAGCAGCACCAGTCTGCCGTCGGAAGGGTGACCGGTCCTCTTGAGCAGCCCCCGCCCCTCCAGCGTCCGCGACACCCCGGTGAGGGTCCCCTTGGAGATGCCCGCCTCCTCCGCGATGTGCCGGGTCTCCGACTCGCCCCAGATCCACACCACCCACAGCACCACGAACGCCGTCCAGGTGAGATCGGCGCCGCGCAGCACCGAGTTCTCCAGGTGCTGACGGACGGCCGACGCGGCGCGGTAGATGTTGGCGACCACCGCCATCTGCTCGCGGTGGATCGGTGTCCCCCCGAGCTTCGCCGCTGCCAGCTTCTCCGCTTCGGTGATGGATCGGTGGCCGGGCACAGGCATGCTCCTTTGATCGTTCGGAGCCAAATTGTACGAGAGTGAGAAGAAGGTGGGGGGATTCGGGGACCGGGGTTCCCTCTCTTGCAGCGGGCGCTGGTTGCGCGCTCGGTCTTCTCAATCGGCGGGGGACCGCTCGACGAAGTGTTCCACGTCTTGTGGGGTGGGCCTCAGCACACCGTCGCGTACGGCGAGGGCTGTGGCTTCGGCCCGTGAGGCACAGCCCGTCTTGCGGAGGAGGTGCTCGATGTGGCTGTGAACCGTCCGCGGGGACAGGAACAGTGCCTGTGCGACGGCCTGGTTGGTCTGGCCCCTGGCGGCCCGTGTGAGCACCTCCAGTTCGCGCGGACTCAGGCCGTACGGCAGTTGCGTCGGTGTCTCGGACACGAGGACCGCCCTTCGTACGATCGGCGATCCCGCCGTGCACCGGCGAAGCATCACACGGTTCCAGCCTTGGCCGACCGGCCACAGGAGCCGCAGTCGAAGGCCGCCCGATTCGGCGAACGCGCTTGCCAGGCGGCGGAATTCGGTGTCGGCCAGAACTTCGGCAGGGTGCCGGCCCGGGAGGTCGATGACGCCCTCGGCCGTGACGAGGTTCGCTCCCGCGGCTGTCGGAAGGTCGTGCAGGTCACCGGTGTGGGCCGTGGGGTCGGCGAGGGCGCCCAGCGCAGGCAGGATCGAGGCGAGCAGGTGCCGCGCCTCCGTGTCGTACGTGCCTGATCCCTCGATGGACACGTTGACCAGGCCGACCAGACGGCCGTGGTGGCGCAGGGCGCCGGTGAGCGCGTCGCGGAACCCGGCCGGCCGAACCCGCTCGGCGTAGAACCAGCCGTTGCGGAAACGCTGCCCGACGGACGCCGCGTCTTCGGCGTCCTCGGTGATGGATGGCGGGAGTGTCTGCCGTACGACATTGGCGTACCACGGGGTGGAGACGAACTCGGCGGCCAGTGACTCGGACGTCGTGGGCGTGTAGCCGATGCCCGCGATCTGCAGGTGTGCTCCGGTGATCGGATCGATCGCGAGGAGAGTGGCGGCGTCGAGGGGCAGGGCGCGGCGGAGTTCGTGCAGCGCCTGGGTGCAGGCCGAGGCGGTGTCGCGTTCGCGGGTGAGCATTCCGATGCGGGTCGCTGCCGCGAGCTGATGGTGGCTGACCATGAGGGCCTCCGGGAACCCACGACGAATGTCGTTTGACCCCTAACGATATGCGCTTCGGGTGGGCCGGACAAGCCGTTCGCCGTTTCGTGACCGGGTTCCCGCTGGTCACTGCCGGGCCTCTCTGGCAGTCGGTATTTCTACGGATGGCGGGGTCGGGACGCCTGGGTCTTTCCTGTTCGCCACAGCCGGATGCCCGACGCAGCCGCTTCGGGCCGCATCCTTACGGAGAGTCCCGCCATGACCAGATCCCCGTACCCCTCCCCGGCCTCGCGTCGGCAGTTCCTGGCTCTCTCCGGCGGTGTTCTCGCCGCTACCGCGCTGGCCGCCGCGGGCTGCTCCGCCCCGGACGACGGCGCGAGCACGGCCGACCCCGCTGGCGCGTCGGCGGGGTCGAGAACCCTCACCAGGATCGGCCTGGACTATCCCTTCACCCAGCTCCCGCTCTACTCGACGCTCGTGAAACTCTCCACGGCCGCCGCGAAGAAGCACGACGTCTCCCTGCTGACCACGAGCGACGCGAGCAACCCCGACACTCAGGCCACCAACCTCACCACGTGGGTCACTCAGAAGATCCCGGCCATCGTGTCGTTCCCGATGGTTTTCGAGGCCACCGAGGCGATTGCCAAGAGGGCGTTGGACGCGGGGCTGATCTGGGTGACGTACGGCGGATCGCTGGAACACCAGAGCGCGGACATCCAGTTCAGCTTCCTCGAGGGCGGCACACTGCTCGGGGAGGCCGCCGCGAAGTGGGCCAACGAGCAGCTCGGCGGAAAGGGCAAGGTCGCCTTCCTCACCGACAGCACGATCCAGCTCGGCCGCGAGCGGACCAAGGGCATGATCGACGCCTTCACCAAGAACGCGCCCGGCGTCGACGTGGTTGCCCGGGAGCAGGCCATCGACCCCGACACCGGACTGTCGAAGTCCCGCGCCGTCCTTGCCAAGCATCCCGACCTCAACCTCATCCTCGGGGTCACGGACGCCGCCGCGTACGGCGGCTTCAAGGCGCTGCAGCAGACGGGCCGCAAGGCGACCGACGCGAAGACCTTCGTCGGCGGGCAGGACGGCGCCGCCCCCTCCCTCCTCGCCATCAAGCAGGGCACGTTCTACCGTGCCTCGGCCGCACTGGCCCCGAAGGACATCGCGAACGCCGTCGTCGACGTGCCCCTCGCGGTGGCCGCGGGAAAGGCGAACCCCAGCGTTCAGGTGCCGATCACGCTCGTCGGGCGCGGCGACACCGCGAGGATCGACGACCTGCTCGCGCAGAACTCATAGGCGCCCGCCATGACGGAACCAAATCTCCGGATACGCGGGTTGAGCAAGTCCTTCGGCGGCGTCAGAGCCCTGGACGGCGTGGATCTCACCGTCCCGGCCGGTCAGGTGCACGCTCTCCTCGGCCACAACGGCGCCGGCAAGTCCACCTTGATCAAGTGCCTGGGCGGCGCCTTTCCGCCGGACGCGGGCACGATCGAAGTGGGTGGGATCTCCCATGCGCGTCTGAGTCCGCGCGAGTCGATCGCCGCGGGCGTGGCGATCATCTTCCAGTCGCTCAGCGTCGTCGACTCGCTGACGGTGGCGGAGAACATCTTCCTCGGCCAGGAGTGGACCCGGTACGGCACCGTTCACCGCCGCGCCCAGGAGGAAGTGGCGGCCGGTCTGCTGGAGCGGGTCGCGGCGAGCTGTTCGCCGCGTGACCGGGTGGCTGAACTGCCCATGGGGCAAAGGCAGTTGGTGGAGATCGCCAAGGCCCTCAGCCGCAGCGCCTCGGTGCTGGTCCTGGACGAACCCACCGCCGCCCTCTCCGGGGCCGAGACCGGCGCCCTGGCCGAACGGGTCGAGGACCTGCGCACCCAGGGTCTGGCCATCGTCTACGTCACCCATCTCCTCGCCGAGGTGGAACGGCTGGCGGACGCTGTGACGGTGTTGCGTGACGGCAGGGTCGCCCACCACTCGACAGTGTCGGGGTACACACGCAGTGAGTTGGTCGACGTCATTGCCGGTCGACCGGAACCCGTTGCGAGCGGCCCGGCAGTAGACAAGACAGCCGACAACCTCGGGACGACCGGCGGTGCCGTGGCTGGGACCGCCACCGGCACCCCGGCTCCGCGTGCCCCCCGGCTCACCGCGGACGGGTTCCGTGGCCCCGGGTTCGGTCCCGTCGAGATCGGCGTCGGCGAGGGCGAGATCGTCGGACTGTACGGCCTGATCGGCTCAGGTCGCACGCGCATCCTGGAGACCCTCTTCGGCGGGCGCCGGGCCTCGGGCGGCACGGTGCGGGTGGGGGAGCAGGTCGTCACACCCGCACGTCCCGCGGACGCGCTGGCCGCGGGGATCGCCCTCGTGCCGGCGGACCGGCGCAGACAGGGTCTGTTCCCTGTGCTGAGCGCCCAGGACAACGCGCTCCTGCCGACGATCCGTCCGCTCGCCCGGTGCGGGCTACGCGCACTGGGCGCCGAACGGCGGGTCTTCGACGCGATGTCCCAGGCGGTCGGGCTGCGCCCCGCCCGGCCGCGACTGCCGGCGGCCGCCTTCTCCGGCGGCAACCAGCAGAAGCTCGTCCTGGGCCGGTGGATCAACGAGGCTCGCAGCGTCGACGTGCTGCTCCTCGACGAGCCCACCCAGGGTGTCGACGTCGGCGCCCGGCAGGAGATCTATCAGATCGTCTCGGCGCTCGCCGAACAGCGGGGTACAGCCGTGCTGTTCGCCTCCAGCGACCCGGAGGAGGTCGTCGCGCTCGCCCACCGCTGTCTGATCGTCTCCGCAGGCCGCATCGTGGGCGAACTGAAAGGCGGCGAACTCACCGAAACCGCCCTGCTGTCGGCCGTCCACGACGCCGACGACACCGCCTCCACGACCTCGGAAGGAGCGGCATGACCACCGCGACCACGGCCCCGACCAACCGCCTGACACCGGGCCCGCGCGCCCTGGCCGGAGGTGGCCTGAACTCGGTGCGGCGCAATCCCCTGCTCGTCGTCCTCGCCCTCATGGTTCTGGTCTTCCAGCTGACGACCGGCAGTTTCCTCGACCCCGGCAACCTGCGCGGGATCGCCATCGACGCGGCCACCCTCGCCATTGTGGCCGTGCCATTGGCTTTGCTGGTCATCAGCGGCTACCTCGACCTCTCGGTCGGCTCCACGCTCGCCGTCGGCGGACTCGTGGCCGGCTGGCTCGCCGGACAGCAGCACCAGTCGCCCGTCGTCGCCGTGCTCGGCGCGCTGGCCGTGGGTGCGGCGGTGGGCGCTGTGAACGGCATCCTGTGCTGCTACCTGGGGCTGTCCGCCTTCATCGTGACGCTGGGCATGCTGACAGCGGTGCGCGGACTGGCACAGCAGCTCTTCCCGCTGCCGCTGAGCAGCTTCGGGTCCGGGTTCGCCTGGCTCGGTGGATCGAGGATCGCCGGGATCGACGCGCCGGTCCTCATCGCCGCGCTCGTCCTGGTGGCGGGCGCACTGTTCCTGGCGCTCACCCCGGCCGGGCGGCACGTCTTCGCCATCGGCGTCAACCGGGAGGCCGCCCACCTCTCCGGCATCAATATCCGCCGGACGCCCTTCGCGCTGTTCGTCGCCACGGGCGTGGCGGCGGCCCTTGCCGGGGCGGTCAAGGCGTCGGTGCTGGACAGCGTGGTCGCAGGGACCTCGGGCGCGGGTTTCGAACTGACCGTACTCACCGCCGTACTACTGGGTGGCGTCGCGCTCACCGGTGGCTCCGGTTCCGTCTTCGGTGTGCTGCTCGGCGTGCTCTTCCTGGGGTGTCTGCAGAACGGACTGACACTGCTGAGCGTGCCGACGTTCTGGCAGCAGATGGCCCAGGGCACCGCCCTGGTGGCAGGCGCGGCACTCGCCTACTTCGGCCCGCGGCTGACGCGGTGACCCCCACTCCGAGAGGACTCACGTGAACGACAACGCCCCCTCCCTCATCCTGACCGGCGGTCAGGTCCTCACCGTGGACGACGACTTCGGCGTGGCCGAGGGCGTGGCCGTACGCGGCCGGGACATCGTCGCCGTCGGCAGCGACGCCGAGATGCGCGCCATGGCAGGACCCGGCACCCGGGTCGTCGAACTCGACGGCCGTACCGTCCTGCCGGGCATCAACGACTCCCACCTGCACGGAGCCGCGTACGGCATGACGAAGCCGCCGTTCGCCCTGGACGTCGGCCACCCCTCGGTCGGGTCGATCGCCGACATCGCCACTGCCGTGGAGCGGGCGGCCGGCGCGGCCCGGCCCGGCGAGTGGATCATCGGACTGGGCTGGGACGCCGGGTATCTGGCGGAGTGCCTGGCCGATCCGCAGCGCTTCCCGCACCGCCGGGACCTGGACGCGGTCGCACCGCGGAACCCGGTCTGTCTGACCCACTTCTCCTCGCATCTCGTGTGGGTCAACAGCGCCGCTTTGCGCCTGTGCGGCATCGACGCGGCAAGCGTGCCGCCCCCCGGCGGCGTCATCGACACCGACTCCGCAAGGGAACCCACCGGCATCCTTCGCGAGGCCGCCCAGGAACTCGTACAAGCCGAACTGCCTTCGCCCGACGCCGGTCAACGCCGTCGGGCCATCCAGGGTGTGGTGCGTGAACTCCACTCACGCGGCATCACCAGCTACACCGAACCGGGCCTCGGCCCGGGCGGGGCCACGTCCCTCTTCGGTGGGCTCAGCACCGACAACTGGACCGCCTACGCCGACCTCGCCGCGAGCGGCGAACTCCACTCCCGGGTCAGCGTCCTGCTGCTGCCCGCGCCGATCGGCGGCTCGGCCGACGACGTGCGCAGGGGTCTGGCCGAGCTGCGGCGCCCCAAGTCCCCGGACCCACGCCTCCTGAACGCCATCGGTGTCAAGATCTTCGCCGACGGGGTGCCGCCCAACCGCACGGCCTGGATGAGCGAGCCGTACGCCGACGGCGGCAACGGCGCGCTGTGCGTGCATGGAGACACCCCCGGGCTCCGGAGCGACGAGTTGTCCGAGATGATCCGCGTCGCCCACGAGGCGGGCTTTCAACTCGGCGTGCACGTGACCGGTGACCTGGCCATCGACACGGTGGTCGACGCCTTCCTCGCGGCGAACGCGGTTGCACCGCGCCCGGATGCCCGCCACTACGTCATCCACGGCGACTTCGTCGGCGCGGCCAGCCTCGCGAGGCTCGCCGCGCACGGCTACGGCGTCAACATGAACCCCGCCATCAAGTGGACCATCTCCGACCTGATGGACGAGGTCGTCGGCCCCGACCGCTCCGCCTACCAGTGGCCCGTACGGTCCGCCGTCGAGGCCGGAGTCACGGTCTGCGCCAGCTCCGACGCACCGATCACCGAGCCCGACTGGCGGCAGGGAGTGGCCGCGATGATGCTGCGGGAGTCGAAGGCCAGCGGTCGGCCGAGCGGGCCCGAGCAATGCGTGTCGCTCGCCGAGGCCGTGCGCGCCTACACGATCAATCCGGCCCGTCAGGACTTCGCCGAGGACTTCAAGGGGTCCATCGAGGTCGGCAAGGTCGCGGACCTGTGCGTACTGGACCGCCCGCTGCTGGACCTGGACCCGCACTCGATCACGGACACAGAGGTGGACCTGACGGTATTCGACGGGCGCGTCGTTCACGAGCGCTGATCTCCGCGGATCCGGCTGCCCGCCCCCTCAACATGTTTGGGGTCAAAAGATATGCTGGCCTTCTACGGCCGACGCAAGCGAAGGATGCTCACTGTGATCGACACACCCCGCATGCTGCTGGTCCTGAGCGAGAACTGGACCCTGACCGGCGGCCGGGCCGACCTGCCCGCCGTCGTACGGTGGGCCCGCGAGGCCGAGGACGCCGGCTTCGACTCCGTCATGGTCAGCGAGCACGTCGTGCTGGGCCCCGACGCGGCCGCCGACGGCATCATGGGCAACCCTCGCGACTACGCCCTCCCGGGGAACCAGGACCCGTACACCCCCTGGCCGAACTCGCTGCTCCTGCTGTCCGCCATCGCCTCCGTCACCGAACGCCTGCGCCTGGCCGCCGCCGCGGTGCTGGCACCCCTGCGCCATCCTCTCCTCATGGCCCGCGAACTGGGCACTCTCGATCTGATCAGCGAGGGACGGCTGCTGGTGCAGCCGACGGTCAGCTGGAGCAAGGACGAGTACGACGCCCTCGGCGTCCCCTTCGGCAGACGAGGGCGGCTGCTCGACGAGCACCTCGACGTCTGGGCGAAGGCCTGGGGACCATCCCCGATCTCCCATGAGAGCGAGCACTACCCGTTCCGGGACGTCTACTTCGAGCCCAAGGCCTTCCGGCCCGAGGGTCCGAGGCTGTGGTTCGGCGGTCAGCGCCTCAACGGCCCCGTCCTGCGCCGGCTCGTGCAGTACGGTCACGGCTTCCATCCGCTGGGCCGACCGACGCCGCAGGACATGCAGGTGCTCAAGGACGCCATGGCCGCGGCAGGCCGGGACGTCGCCGAGATGGAGATGATCGGCGGTACCCAGGCCGTGTTTCCCGACGACCACTCCACGGCGGACCTCGGCGCGGCGCTCGCGAGCATCCCGGAACAGCTGGAACAGGGCTTCACGACGTTCTGCATCAAGCCGAACCAGTTCATCGACGACCCGGACGCGATCGGCGCGTTCTGCCGTGACGTGATGCGCCGCGTGAACGCCCTGACTGCTTGATGCCGGGGGCGGGCCGGTGGGTTGCGCGGTGGCGCGCCGCCGCAGTGGCATCCGGGTAGCGGACCCTCACTTGATGGAAGTGATGGCACGCCTGTGCGTTCCCCGCCGCCGTGGACGGCCCTGCACTGGGCCGGACACGGTCCTGGCCGACAAGGCGTATTCCTCCCGCGCGATCCGCGGCCACTTGCGTAAGCGCGGTATCCGGACGGTGATCCCTGTCCCGGCCGACCAGCGACGTCACCGGCTGCGGCGGGGAAGCCTGGGCGGCAGGCCACCGGCCTTCGACCGCGAGACCTACAAGCAGCGCGACACCGTCGAAGAAGGACACCGGCCCGGACAGTCGACAGATCGATGAGATCGTTGTCCTACCGGGCGTCTCGGACATGGCCGCGACCAAGCGGTTCCATGTCGACCGCGGCCTCACGGTCGCGAAGAGCTTCGGCAGCAAGTACGTCGAGTTCGACGGTTCGGCGAGTCCCGTCAAGCTGTCGCTGTACGGACGCCGCGGCCTGGTCAAGGTCGCCGGAGTCCCGCCGGAGGGCAGCGGGTCCCACTGTCTGACCATCGGCGGCGGCACCGAGACCTTCACCGACCCGGCGGGTTCTTGTGGGAACCCGCGGCGGCATTCGGGTGACTCCGTGGAACTGTCGAAGCCGCGCTCGACATGCTCGCCGACGTAGAAGTTGCGAGTACTCGATGCTGACGACGCCGCTGACTGTGTCCGTGCTGATGTCCCGGTCCATGTCCTGACCGTACGTGTGGGGCACCTGGGCATTCTGGCGAGCCTGGACGAGACGTAAGCGGCGCGGGCCGGAGCCGACGACACCCGCTGGGGCATCGTCGGCCACGTCTTCATCAAGGGGCCGCGACCCGTGCGTCGGCGAACGCCCGCCTGTGGTCAGGCGTCGGGCACCATGGCGTCGCGGACGAGGGCGGTGTCCACGAACTGCTCGAAGCGGACGATCAGTCCGCCGCGGACCACGAAGTGGTGGGCGACCCGTACGTCGATCCGCTTGCCGGTGGCCTTGTTGACGGCCGTGTAGCGGGCCAGGACGACGACGTTCCCGCCGTCGACGACGTAGGTGTCGTCGTGGGCGGCCCAGCCGTCCCACTCCTTGCCCAACTGCTCCATGACGTTGGCGGTGACCCCGTCGGGGGTGCGGTAGGTGCCGGCGAGGGGGAAACCGGCCATCTCCGTCCACTCCACGTCGGGAGCCAGGGTGGCGCGCAGGGCCGCCAGGTCTCCGGCGGCGGAGGCCAGATACTGGCGGCGTACGACGTCGGCCGGTGCGGTGGAGGTGGCGAACTCGGTCATGGTCAGCCCCACTTCATCTCGCCCTTGGCGACCTTCGCGCCGATCTGGGCGGCGATGACCATGCCGTTGTCGGGGTAGCGGGCGACGAGCGCCTCGGTGAGCGCCGCGCCGTCCGCGGCCTTGGCCAGCTCCTCCTCGAAGGCCACCAGGTAGTCACGGGTCGCGGCGATGGCGGAGCTGTCGGCGGCGGTGCCGGGCAGGCGGTGGCCGGGGACGACCAGCTGCGGGTCGAGGGCGGTCATCTCGTCCAGCAGGTCGATCCAGGCCGCGCGGTCGCCGGGGGTCGCGGTGTCGGCGACCCAGACGTGCTCCTGCTGGAACAGCAGCACCCCGCCGAGGATCGCGCGCTGCTCGGCCTGCCACAGGTAGTACCGGTCCGGCAGCGCGGCCGGCGCGCCCTTGAGCTCGAAGCGGTGGCCCTCCAGGGAGAGGTCGCCGGTCAGCGGCTTCAGGTCGACCAGGCGGGTGGGCAGGTTCGGGCCGAGGGCCGCCCAGGCCTTGAGCTTGCCCTCGTAGGAGTGCTTGATGTGCTCGATGACGATGGGGGTGGCGACGAACTGCGCGTCCGGGAAGGCGTCGGCGAGGACTTCGGCGCCGAAGTAGAAGTCGGGGTCGCCGTGGGAGACGAAGACGGTGGTGAGCTTCTTGCCGGAGTCGAGGACCTCGGCGGCCAGCCGGTGGCCGTCGGCCCGGGTGAAGCCGGCGTCCACCAGCAGGGCCTCGCTCTCACCGGTGACGAGGGTGGCGGTCTTGTTCTTGCTGCCGGCGGGGAAGTCGAGGTCGAGGACCTTGAAGTCGAGCGTGCTCATGGAAGTGCTCCTGGCTCTCGGGGAGGGGAGTGGAGTGGGAGAGGGGAGGGGGTGGAGGATCAGAGGGCCGCGAGACGTCGGTCCACGTCGTCGGCGGTGGCGTGTCCGCGGGCCACGACGGTGATGTGCTCGCCATCCACGGCGAGGAGGGTGGGGAAGCCGGTGACCCCCAGCTCGGCCGCGCGGTGGAAGTCGTCCGCCGCCGTGTACGGCGCCTCGGGGCTCTCGAAGGCGGCGACCACGGCGTCGGCGTCCAGCCCGGCCTCCTGTGCGACCTTCCGGTGGGTCGCGGAGTCGGAGAGGCTCAGGCCGTCGACGTAGAAGGCGTGCTGGAGGGCGATGGCGAGCTCTGCCGCATGGTCGGGGGCGGCCTGGCGCAGCGCGGCCATGCCGCGGGCGGCGGCCTCGGAGTCCATGACGAACGACCCCTCGTCGGCGAGCCGCTGGTAGGCCTCACCGAACGACGCCCCGGTGACCTGGCTGATCTGCTGGTTGGCGCCCTGGATGTAGCCGAAGGCGCTCATCGGCACCCGCCGCCCGCCCGTGAACAGACCGCCGGAGACGACCTCCACCGGCAGGTCGGGGTGCCGGGAAGAGACCTCCCTCAGGGTGCCGGAGAAACCGTGCGACCAGCCGCAGTAGGCGTCGAAGACGTAGGCGAGCTTCATCGAGGACCTCGGAGGAACGGGGCGCCCGCCTGGTGCGGGGCACTCACCCGGAACCAACAGTATCTGACGTGTCAGATATTTCAATCCGGGAGGGTCCGGTCGGGTGACGTGCGTCGCTCGATGCGTCAGTGGGTCGTCAGTGGGCCGTCCGTCGGCCGTGACGTTCCGCTCGACGGCCGGTCAGGGCAGCTGTGGCAGGACGTCGCGGGCGGAATGGCTGAGGGTCCGCAGGTCCTCCGCGAACCGCTCCCGGTGAGAGGCGGGCAACGGCTCCAGGAAGTACTGCCTGATGTTCTCCACGTGGAGCCGGGAGGCGCGTACGACGGTCTCCTCGCCCAGCGGCGTCAGGCGCACCAGGCGTCCGCGCCGGTCGTCCGGATCCGTGACGCGCCGCACCAGTCCGGCCGCCTCCATCCGGTCCACCAGCCGGGTCACCCCGCCCGTGGTGAGCACCTGCTCCTGGCTGATCGACCGCATCGACAGTCCCGGGTCGCCGGCGCGTCCCAGGATCAGCAGCACCTCGAACGTCAGATGGCTGATCCCGCACTCCTCCTCAAGTCTGCGGCCCAGGATGTACTCCAGCCGGTTCGCGGCCCCCTGGAGTCGCCCGAACGCCAGGACCAGCTCGTTGTCGGCCGCTTCCTTCGCCGTCGTGATCCCGCCCTGCTCGTCCTGCTTGCTCACGCCACCTCCGCATGTTCGTCCAGGCGGAACCTACCGTGAGTGCCCGTGTGCCGGTGGACCGGCCTCCCGGGCTCGGGCGGCCGGAGCAGCCGGAGTGCTGCGCGAACCCTTGACACGTCCTGTTCGACTGCGTACATATGACTGCGCAGTCATGACAGCGCAGTCATAGAAACGACCGGCTTGTGACTGGCTAGTATTCGGGCTGCCGGAGACAGGGAGACGCGATGCCGCGAGGAGAAGCACGGGGCGATGGCTCCACCGCGCCGCGCGGGGTGGACGTGGCCCGGCTGGCCGGCGTCTCGCAGAAGACGGTCTCCCGGGTCTTCAACGCGGAGCAGTACGTGTCCGCCGAGGCGCGCCGGCGCGTCCTCGAAGCCGCCGAGGCGCTCGGCTACCGCATGAACAACGCGGCCCGGGCCCTGGCCTCGGGACGCACCCGCACCATCGGCGTGGTCACGCTGGGCACCGCCCTGTACGGCCCCGCCTCCCTGCTCATCGGCGTCGAACGCGCCGCCCGGGACGCGGGATACGCGCTCCGGGTGGTCAACACCCTGGAGGGCGACCCCGGAGGTGTCGCCGGAGCCGTCGAGTCGCTGCTCGAACAGGGTGTGGACGGCATCGTCGTATCCGAACCGATCGACGAGGGAGCCGAGGGAGCCCTCTCCCTCAGTACCGACGTGCCGGTCCTCGTGCTCGGCGCACCCGCGGCCTTCGGCGGCCCCCGGGCCGTGTCCGCGGGGGTCGGGGCCGAAGCCCTGGCGCGGGCGGCCACCGAGCACCTCCTGGAACTGGGGCATGTGACGGTCCATCACCTGGCCGGTCCGCAGCGGTGGTTCGCGGCACGCGACCGTCTTGAGGGATGGCGCGCGGCGCTGGCGGCACGCGGCAGACAACAGCCGTCCGTCATCGAGGGCGACTGGTCGGCCGCGTCCGGCTACGCGGCGGGCCGCGACCTCGCCTCCGCCGGCGACCTCACCGCCGTGTTCGCCGCCAACGACGACATGGCCGTCGGGCTGATCCGCGCACTGGCGGACGCCGGCCTGCGCGTACCGGCAGACGTCAGTGTCGTCGGCTTCGACGACATCCCCGTCTCCGCCTACGTCACCCCTCCGCTGACCACGGTGCGCCAGCCGTTCGACTCCGTGGCACACGAAGGGCTGCGGCTGCTCGTGCAGGCCATCGAGAAGCCGGACGCCGAGCCGGCGCCGGCGAACGACCCGCCGGTCGAACTCGTCGTCCGCGCCTCGACGGCACCCCCGCCGGCCCGGAAGACCCCGGCGCGCGAACGACATACGGCCACCCGCGCACGCGGCGCGACCCACGCACCCCCCACCGAGGGCGAGCCGCCCGCCACCCACTGACCCGCACCGTCGGCCCGGCCGGTGACCCCTCGCGTTCACCGGCCCGCACAAGCCTCCACGACCGTGGACTTCCGCTGTACGGCACACACCGGCACAGCCCGCGCGACGCCTGCCCGATCATGGCGATCCCGATGCCCTGGTAGCGCCCTCGCGCCCCGCACCACCCTTCCCACACGCGTGCGACGCGCCTTCGCCAGGCGTGCCGTCCCTCTGCCCATCGGCGGGAGTTCACCATGCCCCGATCCTTCGTTCCCACGTCCTCCATGAGCCGTCGACGGTTCCTCGCCGTCTCCGGAGCCCTGTCCCTGGGTGCCGCGGTCACCGCGTGCAGCGGCGACAGCGGCTCCGGCTCCTCCTCGGCCACCAAGCCGGTCAGCCAGGCCGACATCGACAAGGCGATGAAGACGCCCACCCAACTGACCTTCTGGACCTGGGTCCCGGACATCCAGCAGGAGATCGCGCTCTTCGAGAAGAAGTACCCCGCCATCAAGGTCAAGGTCGTCAACGCCGGCCAGGGCGTGGCCCACTACACCAAGC
Source organism: Streptomyces lincolnensis (assembly GCF_001685355.1). Taxonomy (GTDB): domain Bacteria; phylum Actinomycetota; class Actinomycetes; order Streptomycetales; family Streptomycetaceae; genus Streptomyces; species Streptomyces lincolnensis. The sequence continues at coordinate 9,848,191 of NZ_CP016438.1, forward strand.
TGCGCACCGCGCTGAAGGCCGGCACCGGAGCCCCGGACCTGGCGCAGATCGAGTACCAGGCGGTACCCACCTTCACCATCACCGACAGCCTGCTGGACCTGGCCCCGTACGGCGCCTCCGCGCTGAAGGACCGGTTCGTCGACTGGACTTGGGCGCAGGTCGGCGGTCCCGGCGGCGAGGTCTGGGCGATCCCGCAGGACACGGGCCCCATGGGCATGCTCTACCGCAAGGACATCTTCGACCGGCACGGCATCCAAGTCCCCAAGACCTGGGACGAGTTCGCCGAGGCGGCCCGCAAGCTCCACCAGGCCGACCCGGACGTCTACCTCACCAACCTCGCGGCCAACGAACCCGCCGCCTGGCACGGCCTGTTGTGGCAGGCGGGCGCGAAGCCGTACGCCATCTCCGGCAAGAGCACCCTCTCCATCAGCGTCGACGACGCCGTCTCCAAGAAGCTCGGTGACTACTGGGGCGGGCTCGCGAAGGAAGGCGTCATCAGCACCGACCCGGACTTCACCGACGGCTGGTACGCCGGCTTCAACAAGGGCAAGTACGCCACCTGGCTCACCGCGGCCTGGGGCCCGGCCTTCCTGTCCGGCTCGGCCAAGGCCACCGCGGGCAACTGGCGGGCGGCACCGCTGCCGCAGTGGGACGCTTCCCAGCCGGCCTCCGGCAACTGGGGCGGCTCGACGACCGCCGCCCTGCGCTCCACCAAGAACCCCATCGCGGCGGCACAGTTCGCCCAGTTCCTCAACAGCGACCCGGCCAGCGCCGAGATGTTCGCCACGAAGCAGTTCTTCTTCCCGGCGACCAAGGCCCTGCTCTCGGACGCGGGCTTCACCGGCAACGCGCCCTCCTTCTACGGCGGCCAGAAGGTCAACCAGGTCTTCGCCGACATCGGCGACACCGTCTCGACCTCGTTCCAGTGGCCGCCGTTCCTGGACCAGGCCGCGACCGACTGGACCGAGACCGTCGGCAAGTCCCTCGCCGACAAGGCCGACACCGTCGCCGCGCTCGGCACCTGGCAGTCACGGCTGACGTCGTACGCCAAGAAGCAGGGCTTCACCGTCGAGGGAGCCTGAGATGGCCGCCGCCCCCGCCAGGAAACAGGGCCGGGCGGGGCCCCTGTTCGTGGCCCCGTTCATGATCCTCTTCCTTCTGCTGTTCCTCGCCCCCCTCGGCTACGCCGCCTACCTCAGCCTCTTCCAGGAACGGCTCGTCGGCGGCACCGCCTTCGTCGGGCTCGACAACTACCTCACGCCCTGAAGGACCCGCTGCTCCGCCAAGGCGTCGGCCGGGTCGCGCTGTTCTTCGTCCTCCAGGTCCCGCTGATGCTGCTGCTGGCCCTGGTGTTCGCCCTCGCCCTCGACAGCGGTCTGCTGCGCCTGGCACGCGTGATCCGGCTGGGCATCTTCGTGCCGTACGCCGTCCCCAGCGTCGTCGCCGCGCTCATGTGGGGCTACCTCTACGGCCCCGACTTCGGCCCGTTCGCCCAGCTGAGCCGCAATCTGGACCTGCCGGCCCCGCACTTCCTCGGCGAGGGCTGGATGCTCGGCAGCCTCGCGAACATCGTGACCTGGGAGTTCGTCGGCTACAACATGATCATCCTGTACGCGGCGCTGCGCACCATCCCGCACGACCTGTACGAGGCGGCCGCGATGGACGGGGCCGGCGCCTGGCGGATCGCCCGGTCCATCAAACTGCCCGCACTGCGCCCGGCGCTCCTGCTCACCCTGCTGTTCTCGGTGATCGGCAGCTTCCAGCTGTTCAACGAGCCGAGCCTGCTGATGAAGATCGCCCCGGACGTCATCAGCAGCTCCTACACCGCCAACCTCTACGCCTACTCCCTCGCCTTCACCGGCAACCAGGTCAACTACGCCGCCACGGTCTCCTTCCTCCTGGGCCTGGTCATCGTCGTCGTCTCCTACGCCGTCCTGCTCACCGCGAACCGCAGGAGGACCGCGTGACCGCCACCCTGCAGCCGCCGAAGACCGCCTCGCGCCCCACCGCGCCACAGCGGAACCGGGCCGCCGCCCCCCGCCGCAGCACCCCGCTGACGATCGCCATGCTCGCCGCCCTGGCCTACTTCCTGCTGCCCCTGTGCTGGCTGCTGATCGCCTCCACCAAGGGCACCCAGGACCTGATCAACAGCTTCGGCCTGTGGTTCTCCGACACCCCGCAGCTCCTGGCGAACATCAAGGCCACCTTCACCCAGGACGACGGCGTCTTCGTGCACTGGCTGCTCAACACTGCCGTCTACGCCGTCACCAGCGCGCTCGGCGCCGCCCTGATCGCGGCCGCCGCCGGGTACGGCTTCGCCAAGTTCCGCTTCCGCGGCGACCGCGCCGCCTTCAACCTGGTCCTCGGCGCCATCATGGTCCCGGCCACCGCCCTGGCGATCCCCACCTACCTGCTGTTCGCCGAGGCCGGCCTGGTCAACACGCCCTGGGCGATCATCCTGCCGTCCCTGGTCAACCCCTTCGGCCTCTACCTGATGCGCGTCTACGCGGCCGACGCCGTCCCCGACAGCCTGCTGGAGGCCGCCCGCATCGACGGCGCGGGGGAGGCCCGGATCTTCTTCCGGATCGCCCTGAGGCTGCTCACCCCCGGGTTCGTGACCGTCCTGCTGTTCACCCTCGTGGCGACCTGGAACAACTACTTCCTGCCACTGATCATGCTCAACGACCCGAAGCTGTACCCCATCACGGTCGGCCTCTCCTCCTGGGCCGCCCAGGCCCAGAACGGCGGCGCCGGAGCCGGCGGCGACCTGCTCCCGCTCGTCGTCACCGGCTCCCTGATCTCCGTCGTCCCGCTCGTCATCGCCTTCCTCATGCTCCAGCGCTACTGGCAGAGCGGCCTGGCGACCGGCAGCGTCAAGCAGTAACTCCCCACCCCCACCCGGAGGTTCCTCCATGGCGGTTCTGCCCGCCCGCGTCCTGTTCGGCGCCGCGTACTACCACGAGTACACGCCCACGTACGACCCCGGCCTGATCCCCGACGAACGGCTCAAGACCGACCTCGACCTCATGGCCGAGGCGCACTTCACCGTGATCCGGGTGGGCGAGTCGGTCTGGTCGACCTGGGAGCCGCAGAACGGACGCTTCGACCTCGACTGGCTCCAGCCGGTCCTCGACGGCGCCCACGAGCGCGGCATCTCCGTCGTCATCGGCACCCCGACCTACGCCGTGCCGCCGTGGCTGGCCCGCCAGTACCCGGAGATCACGGGGGAGCAGGCCACCGGTCAGCGCATCGGCTGGGGCGGCCGCCAGGAGGTGGACTTCACCCACCCGGCCTTCCGCTTCCACGCCGAGCGGATCATCCGCAGGATCGTCGCCCGGTACGCCGGCCACCCGGCCGTCATCGGCTGGCAGGTGGACAACGAACCGGGCCTGCACCTCTTCCACAACCAGGGCGTCTTCCAGCGCTTCGTCGACCACCTGCGCGAGAAGTACGGCGACGTCGAGACCCTCAACCGCGAATGGGGCCTGGTCTACTGGTCCCACCGCCTGTCGACCTGGGCCGACCTGTGGAGGCCCGACGGCAACGTCCAGCCGCAGTACGACGTCGCCTGGCGGGAGTTCCAGGCCCGCCAGGTCACCGAGTTCATCGGCTGGCAGACCGACATCGTCCGCGAGTACGCGAGCGACGATCACTTCGTCACCACCTGCATCTCCTACACCCGCCAGGGCGTGGAGGACGACGAACTGGCCGCCCGGCTCGACATCGCCTCCGGCAACCCGTACTACGACATGCAGGACGGCCTCCTGCTGCCCGACCCCACACCCGACGACCACGAGCAGGTCTGGAAGACCACCGGCGTCTGGTCGATGTACCAGACCGCCGACTGGATGTTCTCCTCCCGCCAGGAGCCCTTCCTGGTCACCGAGACCAACGCGGGCTCCATCGGCTTCGCCTGGGACAACCGCCCCGCCTACGACGGCCAGTGGCGCCAGGCCGCCTGGGCCCATGTGGCACGCGGCGCACGGATGATCGAGTACTGGCAGTGGCAGACCCTGCGCTTCGGCGCCGAGACCTACTGGGGCGGCGTCTTCCCGCACAGCGGCCGTCCCGGCCGCGCCTACGCCGAACTCGCCCGCCTGGGCGCCGAGTTCGACACCGCGGGCCCGCTCGTCGCCGGCCTCGAACCGGACGCCGACATCACCCTGGTGTACTCGACGCCCAGCAAGTGGCTCATGCAGAAGCACCCGCCGCTGGCGACCCCCGACGGCGAACCCGACGCCGCCGCCTACCACCGCATCGTCGACCCCTTCTACCGCGGCGCCTTCGAAGCCGGCCGCCAGGTCCGGATCGTGCACGCCCGCCAGCTGCACGACCCGCGCGGGGAGCGGGAGGACATGACCCCGCGGGAGGCGGCACGCCGCCACCCGGTGCTGGTCGTACCGGCGTTGTACATCGCCGCCGACACGACCCTCGACTGGTTCGCGGCCTACGCCCGGGCGGGTGGCCACCTGGTCCTGGGCCCCCGCACCGGCTACGCCGACCACGAGGCCCGCGCCCGTCCGGAACCGGCACCCGGACGCCTCACCGAGGCCGCGGGCGTCAGTTACGAGGAGTTCAGCAACCTCGCGCAGGACATTCCGGTCCGCTCCGCGCCCGGGAGCCCGCTGCGGCTGCCGCCGGAGGCGACGGCGACCCGCTGGGCCGACGCCCTGACGGCCACTGACGCCGAGGTGCTCGCCTCCTACGACCATCCGCACTTCGGCCGCTGGCCCGCCCTCACCACCCGCCGCCACGGCGAGGGCCGCGTCACCTGCGTCGGCACGATTCCCGGCCGCGGCCTCGCCCGCGCGGTGGCCGAATGGCTCGCGCCCTCCGCGGTCTCCGGCTGGCACGGACTGCCGGAAACCGTCACCGCGACGACCGGCACGTCCCCCGACGGACGCCGGATCCATGTGATCCACAACTGGAGCTGGGAGCCGGCCCGTGTGGCGGCCCCGGTCGCGTTGTCCGACCTCCTGGACGGCGGCAGCGTCTTGGCCGGCACCGTCCTGGAACTGCGCGCCTGGGACGTACGGGTGTTCGTCACCCCGCCCCAGAACTGAACACCACCCCTGGTCGTCCCTCAAAGGAGAGGTCATGCAGACAAGACAGCTGGGAAAGGCGTTCGGCACCTTCGTCGCGGCAACCGCGATGGTGGCGATCCCCATGGCCGGTGCCCAGGCGTACAACCCGACCGGCGGGATCCTCTACCAACTCGGCGACGAGCCGTGCCTGAAGGGCCGGGGCAACTGCGCGGTCTACCCCAAGTCCGCCCAGTTGCCGAGCGGGCGCCTGGTCGCGTCGTTCGAGAAGGCCACCGTCGTACCGAAGACGGGAAGCGCCGACGGCGAGACCCTCCCGGTCTACCGCAGCGACGACCACGGCACCTCCTGGCAGCCCCTGTCGGAGGTGAAGGCCCCCGCGTACCTCTCCACCGACCCCCGCTACAAGAAGTACAAGAGCAACTGGACGAACCCGTACCTCTACGTCCTCCCGCAGACCGTCGGCAACCTCAGGGCGGGCACGCTGCTCCTGGCGAGCGTCGTGTCGGGCGACGACCGCTACTACCTGGAGCACAAGGCGGCGGACCCGGACTGGACGCCGTCCAACGACGGTGACCGCAGCGATCTGGCGATCGCTCTGTACTCCAGCACCGACGAGGGGGTGACGTGGAAGGTCGAGAACGTGATCGCCACCGGTGGCTGGCAGGGCGGCAGTGCGGGTGCGGTCGGCAAGAACGTCGCCGCCGCGAACACGTACCAGCAGGTGGATCCCCTGTGGGAGCCGTATCTGATGGTCCACAAGGGCCAGTTGGTCTGCTACTACTCCGACGAGAACGACTACCTCGGCTTCGACCCGGTCACCGGCGTCCCGAGGCTCGACCCCGCCAACGGCACCGCGCCGGACTCGCACGGCCAGATCCTCGTCCACAGGACGTGGAACGGGCGCAGTGCGCAGTGGAGTTCACCGGTGGTGGATGTCGCGGGGCTGACCCAGGACATGGGCGGCGGCAAGCAGGAGATCGGCGGCGGCCGTCCGGGTATGACGAACGTCGTCCCGACGACGGACGGCAAGTGGCTGTTGCCGTACGAGTACTGGGGCGGCGGCGCCAACGTCCGGTATGTGGTCGCCGACGATCCGCTGAAGTTCTACGCCGCGTCCAAGGATGCTTCCGTCACGTCCCTGCCGGTGGATGCGGGTTCGCGTCCGCTCGCGACGGGCGGCAGTCCGGTGATCATCCGGCTGCCCGACGGGCGCCTGGTGTACAACGCCGCCGGCAGCGGCAACGTCTGGGTCAACGAGAGCGGACGCGGTGACGGTGCGTGGAAGGAGTACCAGACGACCTCGCGGGCGGGCTACAGCCGCAACCTCCAGTACGTGCAGGGCACCGGCCGTATCGCGATCCTCAACAACCAGGACACGTCCACGATCGCCTATGCCGAGGTCGACCTCGGCCGATCCGCGGGCGCCTACTACCAGTTGGTCAACCGCAGGACCGGCCAGGTCATCGGCACCGGCAACCACACCAACGACGCGAACATCGGCAACGGTGACGTACCCGACGTCGTCCTGGAGGACGTGGGTTCCCCGGCGAACAAGGACACCCAGTACTGGCATCTGACGACCGAGCCGCAGGGTGGTGTGACCCTGCTGAACAAGTCCGGTGGCCGCGCGGCCGCCATCTGGACCGGGAACGCGACGGTCGGCCAGCGCATCGGCCAGTGGGTCGACAACAGCCCCACGGGCAGCTGGAACGTCATCAGGACCGCCGACGGCTACTACAGGTTCCAGGCCGCCAAAGACACCAATGTGTACCTGACCGGCGCCTCCCAGGGTGCCCCGCTGACCTTGCAGAACGAGGTCGGGGACGGCTCGCAGGAATGGCGGCTCGTCCAGCAGGCCCCGACCTCGGCGAGCTTGACCGCGGGCACCCGTGCCAGGAACCTCATCGCCACGCACCGGGTCGGCACGAAGTCGGCCGTGCCGCTGAACGCGGCGGCCTCGGACCCCGCCGGCACCGCCCTGCACGCGAACACGACGGGCCACGCCTACGTCTTCGCGGCGGACGGAAGGCCCACCGCTCCCGGCCCGGTCTCCCTCGGCCCGGTCTCCTTCGACGCGGCACAGAAGGGCAGCGTGACGCTTCCGGCTACACTCGCGAAGGGCACGCAGCTCAGGATCGCGGTGGTCTTCGACGACTCGCCGCCCCTGTGGGACACGGCCACCGTCCGGTGACGCGGCCGGCCGGTGACCCGCGGCCCTTTGGCCACGGGTCACCGGCTCACGGGTTTCTCAGGGGCGTTGCCTCACCCGGTCCACCGCGGCCTGGGCGGCCACGTGCGACCACTGGTTGTAGGTCCGCCCGCCCGCTTTGCGCTGGTCCTGCATACCGAGGTACCGGTACGTCTTCTCGTCGAAGATGAACACCGGTCCGCCGTCCGCCCAGGGAGTGCCGGGCTTGCCCACGTACTGGATGCCGATCCCCGGGCGGCCGTCGCCGTCCGTCCTGCCCGGCAGCAGCTTGACCCCGGGCATGGTGGACAGCGCCTCGAAAGCCGCGGGACGCAGCCCCTTCGGCAGCACAGGGTCACGGAGCAGGCCGGAGAGGAAGATGTGGACCATCGGCCACTCGTCGGCGCTCGTCGGCCGGTTGTAGTCCGGCTTCCCGCCCATGTCACGCAGCGCGATCAGCAGCCGGTCGGGGTCGGTGGGCAACTGCTTCAGCTCCGACCACCTGCTCGGTGGCCAGGTGCTCTGGCCCGGCTTGTCCCGCGGCACCCACTGGGTGTGGCCCAGTTCGCTGACGTAGGACCGCTTGGAGCCGTCGACCGAAGTCCAGCTCTCGTCGACGTACGTCTTGCTCGGTCCGCCTCCGACCGGGGTCTCCTTGATGACCTCCCTGGTGTAGATGAACTGGTCGTCGCGCGGTGCGATCGGCTTTTCGAGCCTGCGTTCCTCGGCCGCCGCGCCGCGCAGAACGGTCGCCACGCTCACCGGCTGGGTGCGCGGTGCGGAGTCCGTGCCCTGGGCGATCACCACGGTCGTGGTGACCGCCGCCGCGGCGACACCGGCCACCGCGATCCGCAGCAGCGGACGCCGACGGAGGCCGACGGGGGAGGCGGGGGCCCGCATCGCCTGGTACAGGCGGAAGCGGGCCCGGGTACGGGCGGTGTCCGAGAGAGGGGTCGCTTCCGCGTCCCACTCCCTCAGGAGTTCGAGTTCATTCACTGTCGGATTCCTCTCGGAGAGCTGTCGGATCGGATCCGCCCAATGCCTCACGAACTTTTCTGCGGGCCCTGTGCAGCCGTGACCGGACCGTCCCCACCGGTACTCCGAGGGCGCGCGCGGCCTCCTCGTAGCCGAGGTCGGCCCAGGCGACCAGCAGCAGCACGTCCCGGTGGCGGGCCGGCAACCGGGCCAGCGCGCCCGCGAGTTCGCGGCGCAGCGCCTGCGCGCTGACCCGCGCGGCCACCTGGTCCGCGACCGTCTCGCCGGCCTGGTCGCCGGGGGTGGCCGCAGGCAGCCGGCTCATCGCCTTCAGCCGCCGGGCCTCGGCCCGGCGGTGGCGGCCGATGAGGTTGGTCGCGATGCCGAACAGCCACGGGCGGGCGTCGGGCAACTCCGTGTTGTACCGGAAGCGCTGCTGGAACGCGGTGGTGAACGTCTCCGCCATCACGTCCTCGGCCGCCTCCGCCCCGAGCCGGCGCGCCGCGTAACGGTGCACCGCGTCGGCGTGGCGGTCGAAGAGCACGGCGAATGCCTCGGGCTCAACCCACGACCGATCGATCACCGAGGCGTCGCTGTCCTGTCCGACCCGGACGCCTGGTTCGACGGTCATCGGGGCTCCTCTCGTCGATGCGAATGCTCTGAAGACTGGGCTTTCACCGGTACTTCGCCGCTCGCCGCAATCCGGTTCCACCCGCGGCCGCGGTGGCGGCCGACCGTGCGTCAACCGGGGCCGGGTGACGCCGAGTTGGTGTGGCAAGCTGTCGTACAGCCGTTCGCGGGCGAGGGCGCCGTGGCGGTAGTCGAGAGGAGCGCACAGTGACACGGGACGGCACCCCTGCCGAGGAGATCGACACCAGCAGGCCGCACCCCGCCCGGATCTACGACTACCTGCTCGGGGGCAAGGACAACTACGAGGTCGACCAGCGGGCGGGCGACGCGCTCGCCGCCAGGGCACCCGAAGCGCGGGTCTCCGTGCAGGCCAACCGCGCCTTCCTCCAGCGCGCCGTCCGGCACGTGATGGGCGCCGGCATCCGCCAGATCCTCGACATCGGTACCGGACTGCCCACCTCCCCGAACATCCATGAGACCGCCCAGGAGGCGGCGCAGGACGTCCGCGTCGCCTACGTCGACAACGATCCCATCGTGAAGGCGCACGCCGACGCGCTGCTCAGCAGCTCCGGCGCGACCAGCATCGTGCTCGCCGACCTGCGCGACCCCCGGTCCGTCCTGGATCACCCCGACGTCCGCCGGATCATCGACTTCGACGAGCCGGTCGCCCTCTTCCTGGTGGCCATCCTCCACTTCCTCACCGACGCGGAGAAGCCCCAACAGATCGTCGCCACCCTGCGCGACGCGCTGCCCGCGGGAAGCTTCCTGGTCCTCTCGCACGCCACCGGCGACCTCGCCGACCGCCGCGATGCCCAGGCCGTCTACAACAACGCCACCGCCACCATGAACCTCCGCTCCCACGCCGAGATCGAGCGCTTCTTCGACGGCTTCGACCTGCTGGAGCCCGGCCTGGTCCAGGTCCCGTTCTGGCGCCCGGACACCCCACCGCCGGCGCGCTCCGACGAGGTCGGCTTCTACGGCGGAGTGGCACGCAGGACCGACTGACGCGCCCACCCGGCCCCCGTCCGTCCGCGGGACCGGTGTCACCGCCCTGGCGGCGTCGACGGTGTCGCCGGTCCGGTCCGCCCGGTCCGGCGACGGGGCGCTGCCTCGGTCCCCTCGATCGCCTCGATCTCCATGAGCAGCCGTTCGATCTTCGTCTTCTTCGCCGCGATGCCGCGGGTGAGGAGCCGAAGGTGGGCCGGCGACTCGGGGACGGTGGCCTCGAACTCCTCCAACCGGCGCCGCTCGGTGGCCAGTTCGGTTCTCATCCGGGTCGTACCGGCGGGTGGTGGGGGAGCGGCGGCCCCGTTGAAGACGACGTTGTACCGGGGCCGTTCGGTCCACACGGCCTCGCGCTCGGCGGCCTCGGCGTCGCAGGGGTAGTCGATCCGGACGCCGATGACCTGCGACGCCCACGGCTGCTGCCGCAGGTGGGTGCGTATGCGGGTGAGCGGACAGACCGAGATGCCGACGTACAGCAGGCCTTCCGGGCCGTAGAGCCGGTACAGCGCGGTGCGGCCCGCGGTGTGCAGGCTGCCCTCCTCGTCGAACAGGCCGCGCAGGAACTGTGCATCGACGTCCCGCATGGAGACGGCCCCCTTCGGCTCGACCGCGCACGCCGACGGTCCGTGCGCCGCTTGTTCCCTGCCCCCACGCTCCCACGCGGGTGTGACAACGCCCCCGCAGCCGGGCACCGCGGAAGCCTGATCCGGACCGGGCTGGGGGATATCCCCCAGCAAAACGCGGAGGTCAACCGCGTTACGCGGCAGGGCCGTCGGACGGCAGGCTCGGGGTGTCGAGACGTCCACGAAGGAGCCCCACGATGATCGAAGCGCGCCGCCTGACCAAACGCTACGGCGACACCCTCGCCGTCGATGCGCTGACCTTCGACGTGCTGCCGGGTGCCGTCACCGGGTTCCTCGGCCCGAACGGCTCGGGCAAGTCGACCACCCTGCGCATGGTGATGGGGCTGGACCGGCCGGACACCGGGCAGGCCCGGATCGGCGGCCGTCGGTACGCCGACCTGGAGTGGCCGCTGCGTGAGGTGGGCGCGTTGCTGGAGGCCCGCACCTTCCACCCGGGGCGCAGCGCACACCGTCATCTGCTGGCACTGGCCGCGGGCGGTGGTGTCGCCCGCTCCCGGGTGGAGGAGGTGCTGGGGCTGGTCGGACTGGCCGATGCGGCCCACCGGCGGGCCGGCTCGTTCTCGCTGGGCATGGCACAGCGGCTCGGTATCGCGGCGGCGCTGCTCGGCGACCCGGCCGTGCTGCTCTTCGACGAGCCGGTCAACGGGCTGGACCCGGAAGGGGTGCGCTGGATCCGGGAGTTGATGCGTTCGCTGGCCGCCGAGGGGCGCACGGTGCTCGTCTCCAGCCATCTGATCAGTGAGATGGCACTGACGGCGGAGCATCTGGTGGTGATCGGCCAGGGACGGCTGCTGGCGGACAGTTCGGTGGCGGACCTGACGGCCGACGGACGGTCCCTGGAGGAGGCGTTCTTCGCGCTGACCTCCGACAGCGCGCAGTACCGGGGAACGGAGCGGCGGCGATGAGCAGTACGGCAGCAACGGTGACGGGCACGGGGCGGCCGGGGTTCGCCGCGGCCGCCCGGATGGAGTGGATCAAGCTGGGCAGTCTGCGCTCCACCCGCTGGGCGCTTGCGGCCACCGCCCTGAGCATGATCGCCATCGGTGTGGTCACCATGGCCAACACCCGGGCACCCCGGGGCACGGAGGCCGCCCGGACCTTCGATCCGGTGAACAACGTGCTCGCCGGCATCGCTCTCGGACAGCTCATCGTCGGCGTGATCGGCGTCCTGATGATCACAGGCGAGTACTCCTCGGGAAGCATCCGCTCGACCCTGGCCGCGGTGCCGGACCGGCGTCGGCTGCTGGCCGCCAAGACCGCGGTGCTGGGGACGGTTGTCCTCGCCCTCGGTGAGGCGGCCGCGTTCGTCACCTTCTTCGCCGGCCGCGCCGCACTGACCGACGCCGTCCACCGGCCGGGACCGGGCGATGCCGGAGTACTGCGCGCGGTGGTGCTGTCGGGGGTCTATCTGGCCCTGGTGGGCCTGATCGGGCTGGCGCTGGGCACGATGACACGGCACACGGCGAGCGCGATCGGCATCGTGGTCGGGCTGTTCTACGTGGTGCCCGCGGTCGCGGCCGGACTGACCGGCACGACCATCGCCAAGTTCTTCCCCACCCTGATCGCGGCCAACTCCCTCGCGGTGGCCAAACCGGTGGCGGACGTGCTCTCCCCGTGGACCGGTTTCACCGTCCTGCTCCTGTACACGGCCGCGGCCCTGGCAGCCGCCGACTGGCTGCTGCGGCGCCGTGACGCCTGAGCCGGCACCGGGGAGACTGAGCACCATGCAGCCACGCGCCGTGCTCCGCGCGCCCTTCACCCGCAGGGCCTGGTTCGAGGCGGCCTACTGTCTGGCGGCCTTCCCTCTGGCGGTGCTGGGGTTTGTGGTGACCCTGGTGCCGCTGGCCCTGGGCGCGGCCCTGACCGCGACGCTGGTCGGGGCGGTGCTGGGCCTGGTGCTCCTGGTCGGCGTCCTGGTGCTGGCCCGGCTGTCGGCCAGCCTGCACCGTGGGCTGGCCGCACGGCTGCTGGGCGAGCGGACGGCACCGCCACCGCCGTTCCGCCGCGGCCAGGGGATCGGCGGGCGGATCGATGCCCGGCTGCGCGATGTCACCGCCTGGCGGGCCATCGGATACGTCCTGGCCAGACTGCCCGTCGCCGCCCTGGGCGCGTACGGCGTCGCCTGGTGGATCACGGCCCTGCTGAATCTCACCCTGCCGCTGCGCTGGGTTTTCGGCGGCCGGACCGCGGGCGGCATCCCGATGCTCACCCCGCTGCCCGCGGGCGGGACCCCGCACATCAGCACCTGGCCGGGCACGCTGGTGTCCGTCGCCGCGGGTGCGGCCACGCTGCTGGCGGCCCCCTGGCTGGTCCGGGCGGCGGTCGCGGCCGACCGCCGGCTGCGGCACGCCCTGCTGGGACCGGGCGAGCTGACCCAACGAGTGCGGGCCCTGGAGGAGACCAGGGCCCTGGCCGTCGACGACGCCACCGCCCGGCTGCGGCGGCTGGAGCGGGATCTGCACGACGGCCCCCAGGTACGGCTCGTCGCCGTGGCCTTGAGCCTGGACATGGCCCGGGAGAAACTCGCCGACCAGGACGGACCGATCAGCGATCCGGACGGCGTACGACGACTGGTGGCCACCGCGCACCGCAGCGCCGCCGAGACCCTGAGCGAACTGCGCGACCTGTCCCGCGGCCTTCACCCGCCCGCCCTGGACGAGGGCCTGCCCGACGCCCTGGCCACGCTCGCCGCCCGCAGCGCGCTGCCGGTCGAGCTGTCGGCCGAGGTTCCGGTGCGCCCCACCCAGGCCATCGAGACCATGGCCTACTACTGCGTCGCCGAGCTGCTCGCCAACGCCGCCAAGCACAGCGGCGCCCGCCGCGCCGTCGTCACCGTCACCCAGCGGGACGACGCGCTGCGCCTGCGGGTGACGGACGACGGCTCGGGCGGCGCCCGCGTGCTGGCCGGCGGCGGGCTCGCCGGTCTGCACCAGCGCATCCGGACCGTGGACGGGCGGCTGCACATCTCCAGCCCCGAGGGCGGCCCGACGGCGATCACCGTCGTCCTGCCGCCGCACGCGTGAGAGCATGCGCGCCATGCGTGTCGTGATCGCCGAGGACGCCGCCGTACTGCGGGAACTGCTGGCGCTGATGCTCACCGAACGCGGACACGACGTGTGCGCCTCGGTGGCGGACGCCGAAGCACTGCGCGCGGCCGTGGCCGAGCACCGGCCGGACGTGACGGTGGTCGACATCCGCATGCCGCCCACCCACACCGACGAGGGGCTGCGGGCCGCGATCGACATCCGCCGCACCCACCCGGGCACCGGGGTGCTGCTGTTCTCCCAGTACATCGAGACGCGGTACGCCACCCGGCTGCTGGCCGCCGGTTCGGCCGGCGTCGGCTATCTGCTCAAGGACCGGGTGGCCGACGTCGCCGAATTCACCGACGCACTGCAACGCGTCGCCGCCGGCGGCACGGCCCTCGACCCGGAAGTGGTCACCCAGCTGGCCGCCGCGGGCGGCCGGCGCGAGGGCCTCGATTCACTGACCGTACGGGAGCGTGATGTCATCGCCCTCATGGCGCAGGGCCGCTCGAACGCGGCCATCGCTGAGACCCTGGTCGTCTCCCACGGCACCGTGGAGAAGCACGTGGCGTCCATCTTCACCAAGCTCGGCCTGCCGGCCTCGGACGACGCCAATCGGCGGGTGCTGGCGGTGCTGCGGTATCTGCACGGCTGACGACCGGCCTGCCGCTCGGGCGGGTCGCATCACACCGGCCCACGGTCGTTGTGCTCCGTTACGCCCCGGGAACGTCTGCTTCGGTTGCGTCCAGGACCAGGACCGCGACGTGCAGGGACGTGCGCTGAAGGCCTGATTCCAGGTCGCAGCCGAGGAGCCGTTCGATGGTGTGGAGGCGCTGGTAGTAGGCCTGCCGGGACATGCCGGCGCGTTTCGCCGCGACCGACTTGTTCCCGGCCGCCGCCAGGTAGGCGCGCAGGGCCGGGAGCAGGTCGCCGTTGTTGCGGTCGTCGTGCTCGATGAGGCGGGTGAGTTGCCGTTCCGCGTACCGCTGCAGGCGGGTGTCCTCGCGCAGGACGCCCAGCAACTCCGGCAGCCGTACGTCGGCGGGGACGTAGAACCACCGCTCCGGAGAGACCGGTGTGATGGCCTCGGCCGTCTGCTCCGCCTCCTGCCACGACCGGGCGATCCCGGCGAGGTCGGTCACTCCGGGGCCGACGGCGACGACGGCCTCCGGTCCGAGCTCCTCCCGGCTCAGACGGCCGATCCGCTCGGCGACCGGCTGCCAGGCGCTCGCCTGTGCCAGTGCCAGCAGGACGCCGATCCGGCCCGGGGCCGTCTCGCCGACCAGGGCGCGGACGCCGGTCTGCGCGAGCGCCTTCGCGATCCGTTCGTCGAGGTGCTCACTCTCGGTGCCGGTGTACGTGTGGCGGATGACCAGGGCGAAGAGCCGGTGCCCGAGGGCCGGGAGCCCCAGTGCCTCGGCGCGGGCGCGCGCGTCCGCGGGGGAGCGGAAACGTCTTTGGTACAGGTCCCGCAGGACGGAACGGTGGGCCCGGCGCTCCCACCAGGCCGGCCCGGCCAGGCGCGCCATGGTCAGCGCGACCGCCGCATGCTCCAGCACCAGGACGTGTTCCGGGTCGGGCTCGGGGTTCAGCCGGCCCTCCAGCAGGACCAGACGCCCCCACAGCCCGTGGTGGTCCTGCACCGGCGCGATCAGCCATCCCTCCGGGCCGCTCGGAGTGATCCTCTCCGGCGTCGGGGCGGCCCGCGAACGCCGCGACCAGGCCGACACCACCGGCTCGTACGGCCGGCCGAGCAGCTCGCACATCAGGACCCGGTGGGTGAGATCCTCCAGCACCACGGGGGCTCCGGTCAGCTCCGCGGTGGTGCGCACCAGCTCCTCGGGGTCCGCGCCCCGCAGCGTCAGGGCGGTGAAGATGTCCTGGATCTCCCTCCCGCGACGCAGCAGGGCCCCCTGGGCGTCGAGGATGAGCGCGTGCACCGTCTGCGTGACGTCGATGAACCGGACGCCACGGGCCAGCTCGACCAGCGGCACGCCCCGGGCACGGCACGCCGCGACCAGCTCGTCGGGCACCTTCCGGTACCGGTAGCCGAGCTCCACGATCAGCCCGGCCGCACCGACGTCGGCGAGCTGGTCGACGTAGCCGCGCAGCTCGGAGGCGTCCTCGGGATACGGCATGCCGGTCGTCAGCACCAGCTCGCCGCCCTCCAGGAAATCGGCGGGATTGAGCAGCTCCGTGACATGCACCCAGCGCACCGCGCTGTCCAGCTGTGACTCACCGGCCAGCACGCGCGGCATTCCTTCGGCGAGCACGGGCAGGCGCAGTACCTCCGTGATGGTGGGGAAGTGCCCGGTTGCGGGAGGTCTGGGCGGCATAGGGAGTGCTTTCGTCCGAGGGGATCGGGCTCACCCTCGCACCGGCCACTCACCGTGACAAGGGGGCGGCCGGCATTTGGTGCGGCCCGGCAGCCCGCAGTGACAGACCGTCTCGAGAAGGCCCCAAGGTGGAACACAGTGTGGGTTGACCTGCGGGTTCCCCCGGGCCGAAAGTGAACGCCATCCCCAGTGGGGCCCGAACCGGAAGGGTCCGCACGGTGACCGCACCGTGATGGGGCCCGACTGCCACCGGGGCCACACCATCGGAAGGAGCGACCACATGAGCGTTCCGAAGCGCGTCGCCGTGATCGGTGCCGGCAGCATGGGCAGCCAGGTCATGTGGCGACTGGCCGCCCGCGGAGCCGAGGTCATCGGCTACGACCGGTATGCGCCGGGGCACGACCGCGGCGCGGCCGGAGGTGAGACCCGCATCTTCCGCGCCGTGCACCTCGGTGAACCCCGCTACATTCCGCTGCTGGGGCTCGCCGACCGGATGTGGGACCGCCTCCAGGACGAGACCGGATTCTCGCTGCGACGCCGCAGCGGATGCCTGGTGATGGGAGAGACCGCATCGCCCTCCATGGGCCTCCTGCTCGCCGCCGGCTCCAACCACCAGCTGGAGCACGAGGTACTGGACCGGGAGGAACTCGCCCGCCGCTACCCGCAGCACCGCCTCCCGGACGGACACACCGCCGTCCTGGACCGGATGGGCGCCGTCATCAGGCCCGAGGCGACGGTCCAGGCCGCCGCCACCCGTGCCGAGCAACTGGGCGCCCGACTGCACCGCTACACCCCGGTGCGGAAGATCGAGCCCGCGGCGGGCGGCGGCGTACACATCGTCACCGACCAGGGCACGGACCACGTCGACACCGCGGTGGTGACCGTGGGCCCCTGGATCAACACCCTGCTCCCGGACCTTCCCCGAAGCGTCGACGTCCGCCGACTGATCAGCTCCTGGCACATCCCGACCCGCCACGACTGGTTCGCGGGCGGCGCCCCCGCCTTCGTACGCAGCACACCCCACGACTGCTACGGACTCCCGTCGCCCGACGGCATCTCCGTCAAGCTGGGCCTCTCCTTCCAGCTGGGCCACCACGTCGCGCGCCACCTGCCGGTACCCGACCCCGAACGGCTCGACCGGACGGTCCGCCCGGAAGAACTCGCCACCCTCCGCGAGTTCATCGCCGAGCTGATGCCCGACCTGAACCCCGACCCCATCAGGATGTCGGCCTACATGGAGGGCTACACCGACTCCGGCAACCCGCTCGTCGGCCATCTGCCCGGCGAGGACGACATCATCGTCATGGCCGGCTTCTCCGGCAGCGGCTTCAAACTGTCGCCCGCCATGGGTGAGATCGCCGCCGACCTCGCCCTGGACGGCACCACCGATCATCCCATCGACTTCCTGGCACCGGCCGGAGCCGGCGCCGCCTGACCCGCAGTCACTTCGCCCCATGGGGAAGTCCGTCACGGATGTGCCGGAAAAATAGTGACAAATCCTGCATCGAGCCCTGTTCCCGTAGCAAAGAACTGGAGATCTTCCATGCCCATCCCCTCGTTTCAGTTCCGGCCGAAGTACGTCTCCTTCGACTGCTACGGCACGTTGATCGAGTGGCCGATGACCCCCATCACGCGTGAACTGGTCGGCGACCAGATCCCCGCCGAGGACTGGGACCAGTTCGTCCGGGAATTCCGCGGCTACCGCTACGACCAGGTCCGCGGCGCGTACTACCCCTACGAGCAGGTGCTGCAGGACTCCTTCGAGCGGGTCTGCCGCAAGTGGGGTGTCAAGGCCGCCCCGGACGCGGGCAAGCGCCTCGCCGACGGTGTGCGCAGCTGGGGCCCGCACGCGGACGTGCCGGAGCCGCTGAAGAAGATGGGCGAGCACTACAAGCTGGTGATCCTCTCCAACGCCGACGACTCTTGCCTGGCGGAGAGCGTGCCCCGGCTGGGGGCGGACTTCCACGCGGTCTTCACCGCCGAGCAGGCCGGCTTCTACAAGCCCCGCTACGCGGCGTTCGAGTACATGCTCGACCAGCTCGACGCGTCCCCCGAGGACTTCGTGCACGTCGCCTCGCACACCCGCTACGACCTGATGCCGATGCACGACATGGGCTTCCGCAACCTGGTCCTGCTGGACCGCGGCTACGACCCGGTGACCCACGGCTACGACTACGTGACGGTGAAGTCCCTGGACGAGCTCAACACCATGCTCGGCATCTGAACTCCCCATCCTCCGTACCGGATCCGTACGTCCCCGCATCACGGATCCCCCGTACCCCCAGCAGCGATCTCCAGGAGGCACCGCCATGGAAGACCACCGGATAGGACGCAGAACCGTACTCCGCACCGCAGGGGCTCTCACCGCAGCCACCGCGATGACCGGGTGCAGCACCCTCATGGGCAGCAGCGAAGGCCGCGGCTCGGGCGGCGGCAAGAAGGGGCTCGTCGTCAGCAACAGCGGCGGCGCCTACAACGACGCTCTGACCAAGGCGATCTACGAGCCGTTCGCCAAGGAGACCGGCATCACGGTCACCACGGTCAACTACCAGTCCGCGCAGATCATCGCTCAGGTCAAGCAGGGCCGTCCGCAGGTCGACCTGATGGACAACACCCTGCTGAACTTCCAGAAGATGACCCGCCTGGAGTGTCTGGAGCCGGTGGACTACGACCGGCTCAAGAGCGTCAAGGGCGCCGGGATCGCGGAGAACCAGCTGCCGGAACACGCGGTCGGCAAGAACGTCTGGGCGAGCCTGATGGCGTACCGCACGGACAGCCTCAAGCGCACACCGAAGGGCTGGGCCGACTTCTGGAACACCGACGCCTTCGCCGGTCCGCGCTCGTTGCAGAGCGCTGAAACGGACTACCCGGAGCTGGAGTTCGCGCTGCTGGCCGACGGCGTGCCGCTGGACAAGCTGTACCCGCTGGATGTGGACCGGGCGTTCAAGTCGATGTCGAGGATCCGCGGCGGCGTGAAGAAGTTCTGGAACTCCGGCGCCATGCCGGCCGTCCTGCTGGGCCGCAAGGAGGTCGTCGCCACCAGCCTGTGGAGCGGCCGCGCGGACGAGCTGATCAAACAGGGCATGCCGGTCGCCTACCAGTGGAACGGCGCCCGCCGGCTCACCAACGGCTGGGGCATCCCCAAGGGTGCGGACAAGACGGACGCGGCCTACAAACTGATCGACTTCTCGCTGCGTCCCGAGGTGCAGGCGGCGTTCTCCAAGCTCTTCCCGCACGGTCCGGTCGTTCCCGGCGCCATCAAGCTGCTTCCGGACGATGCGCTCGCCGCGCTGCCGACCTCGCCGCAGAACCTGAAGACCGGGTTCGACACCGACGTGGCCTGGTGGGACAAGAACCTGGAGGCCGTGACCAAGCGCTGGCAGGAGTGGGCCAATGCCTGAGCAGACCAAACTCCTCGCCTCGGCCCTGAGCCCCGGGCCCAACGCGCTGAGCGGCAAGTCGTTGTCGGTCACGGGACTGCGCAAGTCCTACGGCGGGACGACGGTGGTCGACGGTGTGGACATGGAGATCGCGGCGGGTGAGTTCGTCACCTTCCTCGGCGCGTCCGGTTCCGGCAAGACGACCACGCTGATGATGCTGGCCGGGTTCACCGAGCCCGACTCCGGCGGCATCAGCGTCGACGGCCGGGACATCACGCGCCTCAACCCCGGAAAGCGTGACTTCGGTTTCGTCTTCCAGCAGTACCTGCTCTTCCCCCACATGACCGTCGCCGAGAACGTCGCCTTCCCCCTGCAACTGCGCGGGGTGTCCAAGGCGGAGATCCGCCGCCGGGTGGGCGAGACCCTGGAGGCGGCCGGGCTGTCGAAGTTCGCCGGCCGCAAGCCGCGGGAGCTCTCCGGCGGCCAGCAGCAGCGGGTCGCGCTGTGCCGGGTGCTGGTCTACCGCCCGCCGATCGTGCTGATGGACGAACCGCTGGGCGCGCTGGACAAGAAGCTCCGCGACCAGATGCAGACCGAGATCAAGTCCATCCAGCGTGAACTGGGCCTGACCGTCATCTACGTCACCCACGACCAGGAAGAGGCGCTGGTCCTGTCGGACCGGATCGCCATCATGAAGGACGGGCGGATCGAGCAGTTCGACACCCCCCGCGCCCTGTTCGAACGCCCCCGCACCCCGTTCGTCGCCGACTTCCTGGGCGCCGCCAACTTCCTCACCGGCAAGACCGAGGACGGCGGCGCGGACGACTGCACCCGGGTGCGGCTGGACACCGGCGGCGTCCTCACGGCCCGCTCCCACCCGTGTGTGCCCGGGCAGAGCGTGCGGGCCGCGGTGCGGCCGGGCAAGCTGCGCCTGGTCGGTGCCGGGGAGGGCTGTTGTTCCGGCACGGTCGAGACGGCCGTCTACGTCGGTTCGCTGACCCGGATCACCGTCCGTCTGGACGGTGCCGCTCCGGGGACGCAGCCGCTGCGGATCGAGACCGCCATCGTCCCGCCCCGCCCGGGCGAGCGGGTGTGTGTCACCGCCGATCCCGAGGACGTCAGCGTCTTCGCCGCGACGGACGGGGGGTGACATCCGTGGCCGGCACCGCTCTCGCACCCGGCAAGGTGCGCGTGAAGAAGACGTCCGCGATGCGCGGGCACCGCTCCCGCCTCGCCCTGGTCAACGCCGTCCCCGTCACGGTGTTCCTGCTCGTGCTGTTCGTCTACCCGATCATCGGGGTGCTCTCGCTGAGCCTGAAGGGCGACAGCGGCGGCTTCACCCTGCACTGGTACGCCGACGCCCTCAGCGGCGTGAACCTGTCCGTGCTGCTCTCCACCCTGCGGATCTCCGCCGAGACCGCGGTGCTGAGCCTGCTGGTGGGTTTCGTCCTGGCGCACGCCATCGCCCGTATGCGGCCCGTCTTCGCCGCGCTGGCCATGCTGATCGTGGTGGTGCCGCACTTCATCAGTGCCCTGGTGCGCACCTACGGCTGGATCATCATGCTCGGTGAACACGGCCTCATCAACAGCCTGGCCACCTCCGTGCACGCCCCCGGCGCCCCCTACTCCCTGCTCTACAACGAGACCGGCGTGGTCATCGGCACCACCTCGGTGATGCTCCCCTACACGGTTCTGGTGTTGCAGGGCGTGATGCGCGGCGTCGACGGCCGGCTGCTGGCCGCGGCCGCCGGGTTCGGCGCGAGCCGGCTGACCATCTTCCGCCGCATCTACCTGCCGCTGGTGGCACCCGGGATCGGCACCGCGGGCCTGCTCAGCTTCATCCTCTGCCTGGGCTACTACATCACCCCCGCCCTGATGGGCGGCGACAAACAGACCGTCGTCGCGGCCCTGATCGACCAGCAGGTGATGAAGCAGGACCAGTGGAACTCCGCCGCCGCCTTCGGCGTCATCCTGCTCCTGCTCACCTTCGCCGGCCTGGGCGTGCTCGGCCTGGCCAAGCTCCGCCGCACCAAGGCGCACGCACGAAGGAGCAGCTCATGATGCACCTGCCCCCCACCCGGGCCGGACACCTCGCCCGCGCCCTGAGCGCCACCGCGATCCTGCTGTTCCTGGCCATGCCCATCGTCATCATCCTGGTCACCTCCTTCGGCGCGGACGGCATCGGCACCTTCCCGCCGAAGGAGTACAGCACCCACTGGTACGAGCAGATGGCCGCGCCCGGCGGCAACTGGGCCACCTCCATCGCCCTGTCCAGCCTCATCGCCGCCCTGACCACGGTGTTCTCCCTCATCCTGGGAGCCACGGCCGCCACCGCCCTGGCCCGCGGCCGGCTCCCGCTGCACACGGCCGTCTACGGACTGGTCCTGGCCCCGCTGCTCATCCCCCAAGTGGTCATCGCCCTCGGCCTGTTCCTGTTCTTCGAACCGGCCGGCCTGCTCGGCAGCCCCCTGGCCATCGCTCTTGGCCACACCGTGCTCGCCGCACCCATCGCCATCCTCATCATGATCTCCACCCTCAAGGCCATCGACGAACGCCTCGAAGACGCCGCCGCCAGCATGGGCGCCAGCCGGATGACCATCGCCCGCCGCATCACCTTCCCCCTGGCCACCCCCGGCCTGATCGCCGCCGCGGTGTTCTCCTTCATCACCAGCTTCGACGAGTTCTTCATCGCCCAGTTCATGTCCACCCCCGACACCCGCACCCTGCCGGTCCTGGTCTTCAACGCCCTCCAGTTCGACGTCGACCCCACCGTCACCGCCGTCAGTGCCGTCCTCATCGCCCTGGCCATCCTCGCCCTCGCCCTGGTGACCCTCGTCCGCAAACTCAGCGGCCACCGCAGCCAACAGGGTGGCGTCCTGCCCGTCGAACCCCTCACCTGACCCTCGCCGGCCCGACCGGGACCCCCCGAACACTTCCCCGCAGGAGACCGAAATGAAGACGATCCCGTACTGGATAGAAACCGCCGGGGCGTTTCCCGACCGATCCGGCAAGCCGCTGACCGAGGACACCGACCTGGTGGTCGTCGGCGCCGGCCTGACGGGTCTGTCCACCGCCCTGCACTCCGCCCGCAAGGGCGCCCGCGTCACCCTCGTCGAGAAGGGGCAGATCGGTTCCGGGGCCTCCGCGCGCAACGGCGGTATGGCCAACCTGGGCTTCACCATCGGCGTACAGCAGGCCATTCGCCGGTACGGACTGGAGCGGGCCCGCGAGATCTACAACTCCTACGGCGAGGCCGTGGACACCGTCGAGCGGCTCGTGGACGAGGAGTCCATCGACTGCCAGTTCAACCGCGTCGGACGCCTGGGCGTGGCCTCCCGCCCCGCCCACTTCGAAGGGAAGAAGGCCCAACAGCGCGACCTGGCCAAGTACTTCGGCCACGAGACCACACTGGTCAGCAAGTCCGAGCTGCGTTCCGAGATCGGCTCCGACGCCTACCACGGCGGTCTGCTCGACCCGTTCAGCGCCGCACTGCACGTCGGCCGCTTCGTGCGCGGCATGGCCGAGGCGTGCGAGCGCGCCGGTGTCGAGATCCACGAGCGCAACGCGGCCATCGGCGTTCGGCGTACCGCCGCCGGCCGGTTCGAGGTCAGCACCGAACGCGGTGTGATCCGCGCCGGGCAGGTCATGATGGCCACCGACGCCTACACCGACAAGAACTTCCCGTGGCTGCGCCGCCAGCAGGTCTGCCTGGGCAGCTTCATCATCGTGACCGAGCCGCTCGGCGAGGAACTCGCCCGGGACATCATCCCCAAGGCCCGCCTCATCGTGGACTCCAACCAGGTCTGTCACTACTTCCGGCTCACTCCGGACAACCGGCTGCTGTTCGGCGGCCGTGCCCGCTTCGCACCGTCCGATCCCACCTCGGACAAGAAGAGCGGAGCCGTCCTGTTCCGTGAGATGTGCGCGATCTTCCCCCAACTCGCCGGGACGAAGGTCGAGTACGTGTGGGGCGGCTCCGTCGGCTTCGCCATGGACCGCATCGTGCACGCCGGACAGGCCGATGACGGCGTGTACTACTCCATGGGATACGCGGGCCATGGCGTGCAGATGGCCACGCACATGGGGCAGGTCATGGCCGAGGTGATGGACGGCCACCCCGAGGCCAGTCCGGTCCGCGACATCGCCCCGCCCCGCATCCCCCTCTACAACGGCACCGCCTGGTTCCTGCCCTTCGCGGGCGCCTACTACAAGACGCTGGACCGCATCCGCTGACCGGTCGGCAGCCCTTCCGCACCTACGAGGAGATACCCACGATGACTGTCGTCCGTGATGTTCCCAAGCAGCTGTTCATCGGCGGTGGTTGGCAGGACGCGGAGTCCGGCCGGACGCTGTCCGTCGACAACCCGGCCACCGGCGAGGAACTGTGCCGGGTCGCCGACGCCTCACCCGCCGACGGCCGGCGTGCCGTCGAGGCGGCGGTCGCCGCGCAGGCGGACTGGGCCGCCACCCCGCCCCGGGTGCGCAGCGAGATCCTGCGCCGTGCCTACGACCTCATCATCGCGCGCACCGAGGACCTCGCGCTGCTGATGACCCTGGAGATGGGCAAGCCGCTGGCCGAGGCGCGGGCCGAGGTCGCCTACGGCGCCGAGTTCTTCCGCTGGTTCTCCGAGGAAGCCGTCCGTATCGACGGCGGCCTGATGACCGCGCCCGATGGCAAGAACCGCCTGCTGGTCACCCGCCAGCCGGTCGGCCCGTGCCTGCTCATCACCCCCTGGAACTTCCCCCTGGCGATGGGCACCCGCAAGATCGGCCCCGCCCTCGCCGCCGGCTGCACCGTCGTCCTCAAACCCGCCCCCCAGACCCCTCTGACCAGCCTCGCCCTCGCCGAGATCCTCACCGAAGCCGGCCTGCCGGCCGGTGTCCTCAACATCGTCGTCACCACCGACGCCGCCGGCGTCGTCGAACCCCTCCTGCGCGGCGGGCAGATCCGCAAGCTCTCCTTCACCGGCTCCACCCAGGTCGGCCGCATCCTGCTGGCCCAGTGCGCCGACACCGTCATCCGCACCTCCATGGAACTGGGCGGCAACGCCCCCCTCATCGTCTTCGACGACGCCGACCTCGACACCGCCGTCGAAGGCACCATGGTCGCCAAGATGCGCAACATGGGCGAGTCCTGCTGTGCCGCCAACCGCATCTACGTCCACACCTCCGTCGCCGAGGAGTTCGCCACCCGCCTCGCCGCCCGCATGGCCGCCCTGAAGGTCGGCGACGGCACCGAACCCGGCACCGACGTCGGCCCCCTCATCGACGAGGCCGGCCGCAGCAAGGCCCACGACATGGTCCGTGACGCCGTCAAGCGCGGCGCCACCGTCCTCACCGGCGGCGAACTCCCCGAGGGCCCCGGCTGCTTCTACCCGCCCACCGTCCTCACCGGCATCTCCGCCGAGGCCGCCATCAACGACACCGAGGTCTTCGGTCCCGTCGCCGCCCTCCTCACCTTCGAGGACGAGGACGAGGCCATCGCCGCCGCCAACAGCACCGAATTCGGCCTGGCCGCCTACCTGTTCACCCAGAACCTCGACCGTGCCCTGCGTGTCAGCGAACGTCTGGAGAGCGGCATGATCGGCCTCAACACCGGGCTCGTCTCCAACCCCGCCGCCCCCTTCGGCGGCGTCAAGCAGTCCGGACTGGGCCGCGAAGGCGGACGCGTCGGCATCGGCGAGTTCCTGGAGTACAAGTACATCGCAGTCCCCGTCGGAGCCTGACATGCCCGACCGACTCGTCGTCCTCTACCGGGGCAACCGGCCACCCGCCACCGCACTGATCGAACGCCTCGCGGACACCGTCTACGCCACCGAGGAGGAACTGCCCTACCTCCTCCCCGGCGCCGACGCCCTCCTGGCCTGGGTCACCATCACCCCCGCCATCCGCGAGGCCTGGCCCGACAACCCGGACAAGGCTCCCCGCTGGGTCCACGCGGCCTCCGCGGGTGTGGACTCCTTCCTGTTCCCTGCCCTGGTGGACGATCCGGGCGTGGTCCTGACCAACGCCCGCGGGGTCTACGACCAGCCGACCGCCGAGTACGTCCTCGGCCTGATCCTCGCCCTCGCCAAGGACTTCCCCGGCACCTGGGAGCACCAGCGGCGCCGCGAGTGGCGTCCACGCCAGAGTGACGGCATCACCGGACGCACCGTGCTGGTCTGGGGGACGGGGCCGATCGGCCGGGCCATCGCCCGGCTGCTGCGTGCCGTCGGGATGCGCGTGTCCGGCGCGGGCCGCAAGGCCCGCACGGACGACCCCGACTTCGGCACGGTCCACGGTACGACGACCCTGCGCTCCGCCCTGAAGGAAGCGGACTACGTCGTCCTGGCCGCGCCCCTCACCCAGGGCACCAGGGGCATGGTCGACGCCCCCGTGCTCGCCGCCATGAAGCCGGGCGCGCGGCTGATCAACGTGGGCCGGGGCGGACTCGTCGACGAGGAGGCGCTGGTCGACCACCTGGCCGCCGGACGCCTGGCCGGCGCCGCTCTGGACGTGTTCGTACAGGAACCGCTGCCCGCCGAATCACCCCTGTGGGACATGCCCGGCGTGATGATCTCCCCGCACACGGCGGGCGAGACCACCAGCGAGCGGGAGGCGCTCGTCGAGGTGTTCCTCGACAACCTCACCCGGCACATCGAGGGCCGGCCACTGCGCAACGTGGTGGACAAGCGGCGCGGATACGTGGTCGACGAGACACACCCCGCGTGAGGGCGAACAGCACATGCCCCGGCCGGTCGGAGTCACCGGGCCGGGGCCGCGCCGGCGGCTGAGCGGTGTCGCACGAGCGGTCGAACATCCTGCTCCGGTCGGCATGGCGATGAGTTTCGGAAGCGTGCCGGGTCTACGGATGTAACTGCGGTGGCTGCGGTACGCACCCCCGCCGATCATCCACATCCGAGGAGCACGACATGACCGCCACCTACACCTTCGACGTCTTCTCCAGCCTCGACGGCTACGGCGCCGCCGGCGGCGACTGGACCGGCTACTGGGGGAAGCAGGGCCCCGAGTTGCTCGACCATCGCCTCGGCCTGTACGGCCCGGAGCAGAGGATGGTGTTCGGCGCCAACACGTACCGGGCGTTCGCGCAGATGCTGGCGTCGAGCACCGAGGAGTCGGACGTGCGTGACGCGTGGGTCACTCGGATGCGGCACCTGCCGGCAACAGTGGTGTCGACGACGCTGGAGGGCCCCCTCGACTGGCCGGACGCGACCGTCGTGAGCGGTGACGCCGTCGACGTCGTCGCCCGCCTCAAGAAGGAGTCCGATGTGCCGCTGCGCTCGCACGGCAGCCTGTCGATGAACCGCGCGCTCATGGCCGCCGGGCTGGTCGACCGCGTACAGGTGACGCTCTTCCCCGTCATCACCGGCCGGACCGGGCTGGACCCGATCTTCCAGGGTGCGGCCGACTTCGACCTGGAACTGCTGGAGCACCGCACGCTCGACGGTCGCATCCAGGAGCTCGTCTACCGACCCACGCTCCATTGACCTGGGAAGCCACTCAGTTACGCCCGGTCTGACGCGGACGGCGGGACCTGGGCCCGGTCGGCCGTCATGGCGCGGCGGACGCTCTCGCGGAGCAGGGTCCGCCGCTGCTCGTGAAGTTCGGGGGGTTCCTGGGCGGTCGCGGCGTAGACATTGCTGACCGGTGACCAGGCCATGGACATCGCGATCACCATCGCCATGATGTCGAACGGGTCTCCCTGGCGCACCCGGCCGGCGGCCTGGGCCTCGGCGATGGCGCGCAGTTTGGAGTCGTCGAGCCGGTCGGGGTCGTCGACCAGGTGGCCGGCCGGGCGCCGTTCCAGGCGTGCCCAGGTGGCCAGCCGGATGAGGTCGGGGCGGCGGAGATACTCGTCGTAGAGGCGTACGGCCCAGTCCGCGAGGTCGGTGGCGTCGATCGGGACGACGTTCACGATCCGCTCCAGCGAGCCGAAGAAGATGGCGTCGAAGAGCCCGTCCTTGCTGCCGAAGTAGGCATAGAGCTGCGCCTTGTTCGTGCGTGCCGAGGACACGATCCGCTCGACGCGCGCACCGGCGATCCCATGCTCGGCGAACTCCTGGGTCGCCACATCGATGATGCGCTGGTACGTCGCGGCTCCGCGTGAGGTCAGCGGCTGATCGGCCATGCTCCGACGCTACCAGACAGAACAGTTGGTTTGCATCGCGGCCGGATGCCTGTACGGTCAGTAGACCGAACAGTCTGTTTGCGAGGTGGGAGTCATGAGGAAAACCGTCGGCTGGCAGTGGGAGGCCTCGTCGTCGATCCTGCGGCGGACGCCGCTGGAACGACGCGACCTGCGTCCCGACGACCTCGCGGTCCGGGTCGACTACTGCGGTGTCTGCCACACCGATGTCCACGCCGTCAGCACCAGGGACGGCGAGCCCGGCCGGCCCCTGGTGCCGGGACACGAGTTCACGGGCGTGGTGACCGAGACCGGCACCGCGGTCACCCGCTTCACCGTCGGCGACCCGGTCGCCGTGGGCAACATCGTCGACTCGTGCGACGCGTGCGCCATGTGCCGGGCCGGCCAGGAGAACTTCTGCCACGCCTTCCCGACCCTGACCTACGACGGCGTGGACCGGCACGACGGATCGACCACCCTGGGTGCCTACTCCCGTGAGTACGTCGTCCGCGACCGCTTCGCCCACCCCCTCCCCGCAGGTCTCGACCCGGCCGCCGCCGCTCCGCTGCTCTGTGCCGGGATCACCGTCTGGGAACCGCTGTACGCCCTCGGCGTGGGGCCGGGGGCCCGCGTAGCCGTGGCGGGACTGGGCGGCCTGGGCCATCTCGCGGTCAAGATCGCCGTGGCGCTCGGCGCCGACACCTCGGTCATCAGCCGCTCACCGGACAAGACCGACGACGCTCGACGTCTCGGCGCCCGCGATCTCGTCGTCTCCACGGACCCGGAACAGATGGCGGACGCCCGCGACCGGTTCGACGTCGTCATCGACACCATCTCCGCTCCGCACGACCTCGGCCCCTACCTGCGCCTGGTCGCCATGGACGGGACGCTCAGCCACCTCGGACACCTCGGACCCGTCACCGTGGAGACCACCGACCTGCTCATAGGACGCAAGAAACTCAGCTCCGCCGGCAGCGGCGGCAGACTCGCGACCGCCGCCCTGCTCGACTTCTGCGCCCAGCACGGCATCACCGCCGACATCGAACTGCTCCCCTCCGCGCGCGTGAACGACGCCCTCGACCGCCTCCGGCGCAACGACGTCCGCTACCGCTTCGTACTCGACATGTCCGACCTGGACTGAACGGCGGGAGCCGGCAGCCGCGGTGTTGCCGCGTCGGTTCGTCCGGCAGCCGATGAGGGGGGCTTGCCCCACCGGAGGTCCGGTGGACACCTGCATGGCCACCCCTATTCCGTGCCGTTGAGACTTCACTGCATGCGTATGAGGTCAAAGTTCGTGACAGGTGCCGTGGCGCTGGCCGCGGTGACAAGTCTGGCCGGAGTTCCGGCCGAGGCGGCGTCGGGGCGGGAACGGGGGAACGACCGGACCGCGCTGCAACGCGACACCGACGCGATCGCGGCGCTCGGGGTCGCGGGCGTCCAGGCGCGGACGACCGGCTCCGCAGGCAGGAGCGTGGTCGCGTCCAGCGGGGTGTCCGACATCGGGACCGGCCGCCCGGTCCCGCCCACGGCGTACTTCCGGATCGGCAGCATCAACAAGACGTTCGTCGCCACCGTCGTCCTGCACCTGGTGGGGGAGGGCAGACTCGGGCTGGACGACACGGTGGAACGCCGACTGCCCGGCGTGCTGCGGGGCAACGGCAACCGCGGCGACAGGATCACCATCCGGCAGCTCCTCCAGCACACCAGCGGCATCTCCGACGAGAGTTACCCCGGCTTCGACTCCGCCGAGGAGTACTACGCCCACCGCTACGACATCCACACCCCCGAGGAGATCGTGGCCCTGGCCATGCGGCACAGGCCGGTGTTCGAGCCGGGCCGGGGATGGAGCTACTCCAACACCGGTTACGCGGTGCTGGGTCTGGTCATCGAGAAGGTCACCGGCCGACCGTGGTACGAGGAGGTCAGCACGCGGATCATCCGCCCGCTCCGCCTCCACCACACCGTATGGCCCGGCACCTCCGCCACCCTGCCCCGACCGCACCTGCGCGGCTACCAGCGTTTCGAGTCCGGCGGCCCCCTGGTGGACGTCACCGAACTGATCGACGCGGACGCGTCGGGCGGCCTCATCTCCACCACCGCCGACCTCGACCGCTTCGTCCGCGCCCTGCTCGGTGGCCGGCTGCTGCGCCCGGAGCTGCTGAGGCAGATGCAGCGCACGGTCCCGGTGGACGAGGAGACCAACCAGATCATGCCGGGCGCCCGCTACGGACTCGGCCTCTCCTCCCGCCCGCTGTCGTGCGGCGGCACCTACTGGACCCACGGTGGGGACCAACTCGGCTACCGGACACGAAACGGCGTCGCGGATGACGGCCGACGCAGCGTGGTGGTCGCCATGTCCACTCAGTTCAACCAGATGGACAGCGCGCTCGGGCAGGAGAAGCTCGCGCACACGCTGGTGGACAACGCCCTGTGCCACGAGCGCACCGCCCCACTCGCCGACTAGGCAGCGCGGACGCGTCAGCTCCGACTGCTCGCCAACGTGTCGTCCTCGTCCTCCCTCTCATCGAGAGACTCGAACCCACCCAGCGCGTCAAGAGTGAACCAGGCCCGGGACGACTCAGGCCCTTCAGCGCCCTGATGTATGTCACCGCGGCTCTGGTCGGGGTGACATGGGTCCGGGACGGCCGGCCGCACTCGAAGTGAGTACGTCGCGGACGAGCGCCAGGCTGACGTCTCGGCGCGCACGGCTCCGACGAACTCCCGTGCCCCCTCTGTCAGGGCAGCGCGCCTGACAGAGGCGGCGGCGTTCCTGATGTCAGGCGTCGGTGGGCACGGGCTGCGCTTCGGACTGCGACGGTGCGGCCTGCTTCGATGCGTCGGCAGCGGTGTAGAAGACCGATGATCCCTGCTTGGTGCGGTGCGCCTGGGTCTTGGCGACCAGCCCTTCGAGTGTCGTGCGCACCACGGTCGTCTTGACGCCGCGTTCGGGGTGGGCCGCGCCCAGCGCTGTGGCGATCTCGGCGGCGGAACGTGGTTCCCGCTGCTCGCCGAGGTGACGGCGGACCAGGTCGACCAGCGTCGGCTGTGCCGACTTCGCACCTTCGGCCTTGTCCGCAGGCTTCGTGGCAGCCGCCTTCGCGGTTGCGGAGCGAGCGGTGCGGCGGGTGCCCGTCTTCGTCCCCGCGCGCTTGTCCTTGCCGGTCTTGGCCTCCGCCTTCTTACGGGGGGCAGGCACCGTGACATCGGCCGACGGGGCCGCGGGTTCTGCGGAAGCCGGTGCGATGTCGATCGCCTGCTGGATGCTGACCAGCACGGCATGGTCACGTTGGAGGGCGGTCAGTTGTTCCTGAAGGGACGCGATTTCCCCACCGATGCGTTCCTGCTCCTTGGCATTGCGCTCAAGGTCGGCGGTTACTTGAGCGGCGTACTGTGATGTCAGTTCGCTGACGGAGGGGTTCTGAGACATCGAATGCTCCTTCTTCGATTCGAGGCGGGAGTTGAAGGATGTGCCACCTCCAAGCCCCCAGTGATGACTGTGGGGCGGTGACCATGTCCGAAGCGCCGGACCCTGCCGTAGTGATAGTACGTACGACTGGCGCGAGTTGTTCTGCCTGAGTGTGGCTTGATGTCGTCAGGAGGGAGTGTAGGTCACCTGTCGGGCACTGTCGGTGGCTCGTCGGTGGGGCCTGGCATCTTTCCGGAGGTGGCCGTCCGGAGCTCACCGGGTGGCTCGATTTCCACGCCATCATCCTGGAGGGCCGCCGGGCGATGCGGGTCCTCGGCCGGGACGGCACCGTCCTGCTCGACAAGCCGGACGACGGCACCGGTGGCCGCCCCGAGGTGACGTTCGCCGACGGCACGACCTTCGTCACCGGCCTGCTGGTCGGCGCGGGCGGCGCGGGCGGCGCGGGCGGCGCGTGGTCACGGGGCCGGCCACTGCTGTCCAGCGCGAGGCCCGAGTACGCCGGCACATCGGTCGCCGAGACCTACCTGTTCGGCGCCGACACCCGGCACCCGGCCGCCGCGAAAGCGGTCGGCGGCGGGATGCTGATCGCGCCCTCGCCGGGCGCGGACATCTTCGCCCACCGCGAGAGCGGCGACACCCTGCACGCCTACGTGAGCCTGTCCAGGCCGCTGGACTGGTTCACCGACATCGACTTCACCGACGCCGCCGCGCGGAGACCGGGTGCCGGGGGTGACCCTGCTCGGCGACGCTGCCCACCGAGATCGAAGGAATCGACTCCGACGAGAACGCGGCCCACCGCCTGATCGAGATGATCGCGGAGGCGGGCCGGAGGGCAGCGGACGCGTGAACTTGACCGGAGGAATGGACAGTTGAGGCGTGGTGACGGTCGGGACGGTCGGCATGCGGCCCTGGGTGTGGGCTGCTCAGGAGACCGAGGCGGCCGGTGGGATCCACCGGTGGGTGCGGGGCACCGCGCTGGTGATGCCGTAGTCCTTCTTGAGCTGTTCGGGGATGGCGTAGTGCATGACACGTCCGCGGGTGAGTGAGGACAGTTCGAGGACGGTGGTGAGGTGACCGAGGCGGTCCAACGCCCAGGCGCCGAGCGGGGAGCGGTCCTCGATGGTCTCCAGGACGCCGAGGAGGTGCGGTACGGCCTTGACGACCGCGTCCCACGAAGTGCGGGGCACGTGAAGCCAGTCGGCGCAGGTGTCGCCGACGAGGTACCGGATGAGAGCGGAGACGATCGGGTCGAAGAAGGTGCCGGGCACCACCTCCTCGTAGAGGTCGATGAGCTGCCGCGTCAGATGTGCGCCCTCCTCGGACGGCCCCATGTGCCGGACCATGTACTGGTCGAGGAACCGGCGTGCCTCGTCGAGTGACTTCGGTACGGCGTCCTGGTCGACGCCGAGCATGGCGCCGACCACACGCCAGGCGTAGTAGTACGCGTCCGCGCCCTCGGCCGACATGTGGATGCCGAGGCGGTGCAGGCTGTCCAGGACGAGCAGGGAGAAGAACATCTGCCCGCCGATCATGTCCTCCTGGCAGATCGGCGTTCCCAGCGCGCCGGTGTCCCACCGGTCCTCGCGTGCCAGGTGGTGTCGGATCGAAGCGTGCAGAAGGCGTACCTTCTGGGCCGCGGGGATGAAGCGGCCGCCGGCCTCGAAGGCGTCGGGCTGCATCAGGTAGACGGTGAACTGGCCGGTCTCGGCCATGCGTTTGGAGGGGTACTCCAGGCCGTGGGTGGCCGACAGCAGCCGTGCCACGTGGGGGACGACATAGCAGGCGGGCATGGCGGCGAAGGACAGCGCGGTGGAGATGTGCACGTTGTTGTCGATGAAGAACAGCCGTGCCTTCTCCATCTCCGCCCAGTCCACCCAGGCCGGCGGCACTCGGGTGGCTTCCAGGTACTCCCGCGCCACGTCGGGCAGTCCGTCGGGCAGGGGAGCGCCGGCTGTGGAGACGTAGCGCATCAGGGCGTTGAAGGTGCCCACTTCACCGCGTTCGAAGAGGGTGGCGACCGTGGCGTCGGCGAGTTCGTCACCGGCGTGCCGGAGGGCGTCCATCGATGTCTCGGTGTGGTGCATGGCAGGGCTCCTTGCTTTTCACGGTGCCGCGCGGTCACGACAGACGGACGGCCGCCGAATGCGCCAGGGCGGTCAGGGCAGTGGCGGCGGGCGCCGGTACGTCCAGCTGATGGAGGGCGTCGAGGGCTTCCTCGACCCGCGCGGTGATCATGTCCTCGATACGGTCGGGCGCCTTCAGCTGGCGCATCACCTCACGGACGGTGTCCAAGCCCTCGTCGTCCAGGTCGCGTCGGCCCAGGAGAGTGCGCAGCAGCTCCCGCTCGGCGTCACCGGCCAGGCGCCAGGTCTCGGCGAGCAGGGCCGTGGGCCGGTGGCCGCGCACATCGTCGGCGTTGGCCTTGCCGGTGCGCTCAGGGTCCCCGAACAGGCCGAGCAGGTCGTCCCGCAACTGGAACGCCTCGCCCAGCGGCAGCCCGTAGGCGGAGTAGCCCTCGCGCAGCCGCGCCCCGGCGCCGGCCAGGGTGCCGCCGATCAACAGGGGCTGTTCGACGGTGTACTTGGCGGTCTTGTAGCGGATCACCTTCAGTGATGCCGTGGTGTCCGGGCCGGCGCCGGTACGCAGGATCTCCAGGCACTCGCCCGCGATCAGCTCCCGGGCCAGCACCGACCACAACGGGCGGGCCCGGGACAGATACGCGGCGGGCAGACCGCTGGTGGCGAACACCTGCCCGGCCAGCGACATCAGCAGATCCCCGACCAGCATCGCCAGTGACCGCGCGGCGGCGACGGCACGAGGCCCGCGGCGTACGGCATCGCGCAGCGCGATGTGCGCGGTGGGCCGGCCGTGGCGCAACGGGCTGTCATCGATGAGGTCGTCGTGCACGACCGCGGCGGCATGCACCAACTCCATGGAGGCCGCCGCCCGCACCAGCGCGTCACTGTCCGGCTGCCCCACCGCGCGCCAGCCCCAGTAGCAGAACGCCGCTCGCAGCCGTTTGCCGTCCGCGACCGCCGCCTCCACCTGCTCGGCCACCGGGTCCAGGCTCGGATCGATCGCCGCGAACCGGCCGGCCTCCTGGGCGACGACCCGGTGCAGTACCTCGTCGACGCGGGCCTTGAACGCGGCCGGCTCCCACCGGTCAGACGCCATCGATCGTCTTCCGGGCCGCCGCGTGCCGGGCGAGGACCTCCAGGTGGGCCGGCGGGACGGCCCCGTACCGGTCCAGCACCAGACGCCCGCGCGCCACGAGGTCCTGCTCGGCCTCCGCCGCCAGTTCGGTGACGTCGGAGCGCCGTAACAGCCCCCGCACGGTCCCCAGTGCCGATCCCAGCGTGGTCATGGCCACATCGGCCAGACCGGCCACCAGCAGCACCGCATGGCCCTCAAGCCCCACCACGCCCTCGCGCCGTCCCTCTTCCTCCGTCATGGCCTCTCCCCACCCCGTGTCCAGACGGCGCCGGTCACCCGTCGCCCTTCCGAGGATCGCGTCACACAGCCGACGAGATACGAGGAACTCACGATCGAGTGATCACATCGCTCGGCCGTACGGGAGACAGGGCCTACCTGGTGGACTCGTGGTCGGACCTGATCGCATGCCGGGCGGAGAGCGGAACTCTCCGCCCGGCATGGCCTCCGCCCGGCATGGCCTCCGCCCGGCATGGCCTCGGGCCGGCGTGCATCGTCGCCGACGGGCTTTCTCGCCTGCACCGATGACACGCCGGCCCTCTCAACGAGACCGTTCGTGCAATCTCAGCAAGGCGCGATGTACCGGGCCGCCCATCGGTCGACGGACTGCCCTGGGATGTCTCCCACGGGAATCACGATCGGTCCCCTGTCTCCGCGGCTGAAGCGCCAGGCGCCGTCCTGGTACTTCCACGTTTCGCCGCAGTAGCCCGGGCCGAGGTACCAGGAGGCGGCGGTCTCCCAGCCGAGAGCGGTGTCGGTTCGCTGATGGCCGGGGAGAATCGCGTCGTAGGGGCGGCTGGGGCTGCCGACGACGTACCTCGACACGCCGATCCCGATGCTGTTCTCGTTGCTGATGTACCTCGTGACAGCTGCCGGTGCCGCCTCCCGAACGTTCCCCGAGCGTTCGACGGCACCGGTCGGAGATGCCAGCGCCAGTGTGCCGGCAAGTGCTCCGACGACCGCGACTCCGCGCAGGCTGCTGAGTAATTGCATGTGCCCACCCTTCCGTTGATTCCGCGATTTCCGCGTTGAAGACGCACGGCGCCCGTTGACCAGGCGCCAGAGGCCGCTTTCGAAGAGGACCGGCCCGGTGCCGAAGCTCGCAGGACGCTTCGGCACCGGGCAAGGATTCGGCCGCCCGGTGGGACGCTGGGACGCAGAAACACGTGAGGGCCTTGCCGTTCACGGTCATGCTGGGACACCGCTGGGACACCGCCGACTCATGGGGACGCACAGACGCAGGGGTGGATGCCCGTTACCGGGCATCCACCCCTGCCACAAGCAACCCTCCGGTGCCGAGTCGCGTCCTGGACGGCCGCGGCCGCAGGCACCTCACCCCGGCGGTGTCCGGTCACGGAACTCCGTCAGCGCTGTCCTCGGATGCTGTCGATGATGCGGGTCCAGTTGTCGCCGCCGTGTCCGGCCTCGATCGCGCGCCGATAGTGGCTCTGCACGGCCTGGGGGAGCGCCAGGTCGAGGCCGAGTGCCACGCTGGCCTCGACGATGTGGTCGGAGGTCGCACCCATCATGGTGACCGTGCTGAGGTCGCCGGGATGCTCCCCGGCATCCAGCGCGACACCGGGGTTCTCCTCACCGGCCCGCATCATGTCGCCGATCGTGTCGGCCGTGGCGAGCAACTCCGGCAGCGCTTCCTGGGCCTTCATGCCCGCGGAACCCAGCATCGCGGTGGCGTGCATCAGAGCCGACAAGGTGGTCAGGAACACCGTGAGTTGGGCCTGGTACATCAGCTGGGAGAGCCCCGGATCGTCCCCCAGATACCTCGGTGCGCCGATCGGCGCCAACGCCGCCCGGTGGTTCTCCATCACCTCGGCGGGGCCGCTGTAGTAGACGTGCGCCGCCTCCGTGCCGACCATCGGCGCCGGGGCCATGACACCACCGCTGAGGAAGACGGCGTCGTGGCCCGCCGCCCAGGATGCCGCCGTGCGGGTGCGGTCGGGGGTGTCGGAGCTCAGGTTGACCAGCGTCCGGCCGGCGAGCGACGCGGTGGCACTGTCGAGGATGTCGTACATCGCCTGGTAGTCGGTGAGGCTGAGGATCACGAGGTCACTCGCCTCGACCGCCTCGCTCGGTGTCGCCGCGAGCGTCGCTCCGTCGGCGACGACGCCGTCGGCCCGGCCGGCGGTGCGGTTCCAGACGGTGACCGGGTGGCCGGCGGCGAGGAGAGTGCGGGCCATCGCCTGGCCCATCGGGCCGAGCCCGATCACGGTGACAGCGCTGTTCTGCCTGGTGGTGTGGTCCTGTTGTTCGTTCACCCCTCCATGCTCGGAGAGCGCCACTATTCTTGGAAGTACCCACTATTTTCTGCGGTACTTACCTATTAGTAAGGGGATCAGTGATGGCCAGGGCGCCGAGATGCGGACCCTACATCTGCGGTATCGACGCCGCGCTCGACGTGGTGAGCGGCAAGTGGAAGGGGCTGATCCTCTGGGAGCTCGACGCCCATCGCGTACGTCGCTTCGCCCAACTCCGCCGCGGTCTGCCCGGAGTGAGCGAGAAGATGCTGACCCAGCATCTGCGCGAGATGGAGGAGGACGGACTGGTGCACCGGGAGGTCTACGCCGAGGTGCCGCCACGCGTGGAGTACTCCCTGACCGAGCACGGGCACACCCTCAACCAAGCGCTCGAACCGCTCGGCGCCTGGGGAGCCGAACGGATACGACGCGAAGGCTCCGAAAAGGTCGAGGTCGCCGAGATCTCACACAATTAGGCACGCGGCCACCAACCCCGCGCGTGTGTGCCGCTACGCCCGACGCAGTGCGGAGCGGCCCGCGTAGCGCGCCGAGTCGCCCAACTCCTCTTCGATCCGGATCAGTTGGTTGTACTTCGCCGTGCGGTCGGAGCGGGAGAGTGAGCCGGTCTTGATCTGACCGCAGCCGGTGGCCACCGCCAGATCCGCGATGGTGGTGTCCTCCGTCTCGCCCGAGCGGTGCGACATGACAGCCGTCCAGCCCGCCTGGTGGGCCGTGGCCACCGCGGCCAGCGCCTCGGTCAGGGTGCCGATCTGATTGACCTTGACCAGGACCGAGTTGCCGACGCCGGTGCGGATGCCCTCGCGCAGCAGGGTCTCGTTGGTGCAGAACACGTCGTCGCCGGTGAGCTGACAGCGGTCGCCGACGCGGGCGGTCAGCTCGCGCCAGCCGTCCAGGTCGTCCTCCGCCATCGGGTCCTCGATGGAGACGACCGGGTAGGCGTCGATGAGCTTGGCCAGGTAGTCGGCGTGCTCGGAGGGGGTGCGCCGCACCCCCTCGCCCACGTAGTCGTACACCCCGTCGCGGAAGAACTCCGACGTCGCCGGGTCCATGACCAGGCCGATGTCCGTGCCGGAGCGGTAGCCGGTGCGCTCGATGGCGGTCATCACGAAGTCGAGCGCCTCCTCGGCGGTACGCAGCGCGGGCGCGAAGCCACCTTCGTCGCCGACGCCCGTGGAGTGCCCGGCGGCCAGCAGATCGCGGCGCAGAGTATGGAAGACCTCGCTGCCCATGCGGACGGCTTCGGCGAAGGTGTCCGCACCCACGGGCGCGATCATGAACTCCTGGAAATCCAGCGGATTGTCGGCATGGGCGCCGCCGTTGACGATGTTCATCATCGGCAGCGGCAGGAGGTGGGCGTCGGCGCCGCCGAGGTAGCGGTAGAGGGGCTGGCGGTGGGCCGCCGCGGCGGCCTTGGCGGTGGCGAGGGAGACGCCGAGGATCGCGTTGGCGCCGAGGCGGGACTTCGTGGCGGTGCCG
This sequence comes from Streptomyces lincolnensis, assembly GCF_001685355.1. Lineage (GTDB taxonomy): Bacteria > Actinomycetota > Actinomycetes > Streptomycetales > Streptomycetaceae > Streptomyces > Streptomyces lincolnensis. The sequence continues at coordinate 9,885,931 of NZ_CP016438.1, forward strand.
TCGAGGGCGACCAGCGTGGCGTCGAGACCCGCTTGGTCCGCCGCGTCCAGGCCGCGCACGGACGCCGCGATCTCCCCGTTGACGTGGGCCACCGCGCGGTCGACGCCCTTGCCGTGCCAGCGCGCGGAGTCTCCGTCGCGCAGTTCCACGGCTTCCCGGGCACCGGTGGAGGCGCCCGAGGGGACAGCCGCGCGCCCCAGGGACCCGTCCGCCAGGACGACGTCGACCTCGACCGTGGGGTTGCCCCGGCTGTCGATGATCCGGCGGGCGATGACGGCCTCGATGGTGGCATCGACGCTTCCGACTGCCTCTGCGGACATGGGAGTTCCTCCCCGTTGTCGTGTGCCGTGGCCCCGGCTGCGACAACGCTGGCGCTGAGCCCGACAACACCAAACCATACAGCAATGCTGTGCAGTTTTGCTGTACAGCATTGCTGTGCAGATCAGCTGCGCAGCAATGCTGGCCAACGGGGTAAAGTGCCGTATGCCCACCCCGGAAGCCGCCGCCATCGCCACCGAACTGCGCACCGCGATGGGCAAGCTCACCCGACGCGTCAAACACGAGGACCGCATCCCCCTGGGTCAGGTCGCCGTGCTCGGCGCACTCGACCGCAACGGCGCCATGACTACCAGCGACCTCGCCACCGATCAGCGCGTACGCCCCCAGTCCATGGCCCGCGCGGTCGGCCTGCTCATGGAACAGAACCTCATCACCCGCCGGGCGCACCCCACGGACGGCCGCAAGTCGCTGGTCGACCTGTCGGACGCCGGCCGAGCCGCCCTCGAAGCGGAGCGCGGCCGCAGAGCTGGTTGGCTCGCGCAGGCCATCGAGGCCGAACTCACCGAGGAAGAGCGTGAGTTGCTGGCACGAAGTGCCACCCTGCTGGAGCGGCTCGCCACCCGATAACTCCCCGACAGGTGGCGAGCACCGGCTCAGCGGGCCATCCAGCGGTCCATCTCCCGCGCCCGGGTGTCCAGAGCGGTGACGACATCAGCTGCCGTGGTCCGGGGATTGCCGGGAACCTGCACGTCGTGCCGGACTCTGCCAGGCACATGACCGGACCCCGGTTCGGGCATCTCCAACTCGATTCCGGCGCGCCGCGCGAGCGCGACCGCCGTGGCCACGAACCCCTCGGAAAGCGCGAGGATCACGGAGTGTCCGGTCCGGCAGTGCCAGGCGACCAGGTCGCGTGCGAATTCCGCGTAGAGGGCCGGATCGACCTCGAGTGTGCCCGGGTCACCCCAATGCTTGCCCTGCCCGATTCCCGAGGGCAGCTTGAGTTCCGCCTCGAAGACCTCGACCTGCCGTAGGAACAGGCGCCCGGCACCGTTGGACGGGTTCCACAGCGTCTCGTCACCCAGGTCGAAATACATGCTCATCGTCGATCCCCCGCTCAGCCGCCCCGGCACAGGGTAGAAGAGCGGGCGGGTGGTAGGCACCTGGGAAATCGGTGCCTCATTAACACACGCCGGTGTCGGACAGGAGCCGCGGCCGGTACCCCCGGTGAGCCTGAGCGAGGCGACTTCACGGATACTTCAGCAGGCGCGGTATGCCACGGAGCTTCTGCCGCCACGACAGAACCTCCCCAGGAAGGCTGAACACGGTGACGATCGCCGCATATCAGGGTGAACCCGGATCCAATTCGGCGACCGCCGCGCGTGCCCTCTACCCCGGGGGTGGTGAACTGCCCTGTACGAGCTTCGAGCAGGCCCTGGACGCCGTGACGCTCGGCACAGCCGACGTCGCCGTGATCCCGGTGGACAACTCGGCGGCCGGACGTGTGGCGGACGTGCATCATCTGCTGCCGGAGTCGGGGCTGTTCATCGTCGCCGAGTACTTCCTGGCCATCCGCTTCGACCTGATGGGGGTGCCCGGCGCGACCCTGGACCAGGTGGAGTGCGTACGCAGTCATGTGCACGCCCTGGGACAGTGCCGCAAGGTGCTGCGGGAGGGCGGCTGGCGCACTCTCGTCAGCGACGACACGGCGGGCGCGGCGCGTGAGGTGGCCGAGCTGGGCGACGCGCGGCACGCGGCGCTCGCCCCGCCCGCCGCGGCCGCACTGTACGGCCTTGAGGTGCTGCGGCCCGAGGTCGAGGACGACCCGGACAACACGACTCGGTTCGTCGTCCTGTCCCGGGACGCCGACCTGGCCCCGCGCACCGGGGAGCCGACGATGACGAGCCTGTTCTTCAGCGTGCGCAACATCCCCAGCGCGCTGTACAAGGCATTGGGCGGGTTCGCCAGCAGCGGCGTCAACCTCACCAAGATCGAGAGCTACCAGATCGGCGCCGGACTCAACGCCAGCCGCTTCTACGTCGAGATCGAGGGCCACCCCGACGACGAGCGCATCGCCCTCGCCCTGCACGAGCTGCGCTTCTTCTCCACCGAGGTGCGCATCCTGGGCGTGTACGCCGCGCATCCGCACCGGGTGGGTAAGTGACCGCGAGCATGCACCGGTTGGAACAACGCGGGCCCCGCCCCACGTGTTCACACCTGAAGGCCGCCCGCCTCACGTGACAGACCGGCGACCGGTTCTTGCACTCCTGTGTCCTGTGCGTCCGGGACCGGGGCGAAAGCGACGTCCAGGCGGGTGAGCCCACGGAAGTTGAGGCTGCGCTGCCACTGTGGCTCGGTGCCGTCCAGGCGCAGGTCCGGAAGCCGGGTGAGGAGTGCTTCCAGCGCGATCGCGCCCTCCATCCGGGCCAGCGCCGCGCCGAGGCAGAAATGGGGTCCGTGCCCGAACGCCATGTGCCGTCCGCCGGCCCGCCCGAAGTCCAGTACATGGGGGTCGGGAAACACGGCCGGATCCCGGTTTGCGGCACCGCACACCAGGAGCACCGTCTGTCCTTCACCGACCGCGCGGCCCGCCAGGTCCATGTCCTGCCGGGCCCGGCGCAGCATCAGCTGCACCGGGGCGTCGTAGCGCAGGAGCTCCTCGACCGCGGCGGGCATCAGATCGGGGCGGCGGCGGAGCTGGTCGGCCGCCTGCGGGTGGCGGAGCAGGGCGAGGGTGGCGTTGCCGATGAAGTGGGTGGTCGTCTCGTGGCCCGCGATCAGGAGCAGGGCGCAGTTGGCGAGGAGTTCGTCGAGGTCCTGGCCGGTGTCCTGTGCCTGTGCGTCGATCAGTGCGCGCAGAGTGTGCGGGGCCGGAGGGGTGTCCTGCCGGGTGAGCAGCCCGCGGAGGTAGGTGAGCAGGTCCGCCATGCTCTGCGAGGCCGCGCGGTTGCCGTCGGCGTCGAGCCGGGAGTTGCCGATGGCCTCGGCGACCGGCTCGGACCAGGCGGCCAGGGCGGGGCGGTCCCGGTGGGGCACGTCGAGGAGGTCGCAGATGATGGTGAGGGGCAGCGGCCGGGCGAGGTCCGCGACGATGTCCATGCGACCGGTCGGCGCGGCATGGGTGATGATCCGGTCGACGGCCTCGACGATCCGGGCGCGGAGTGTCGCCACCGCCCTGGGAGCGAAGGCCTTGCTGATCAGAGCCCGCAGCCGGGGGTGATCGGGGGCATCGCTGTAGAGCATCTGCCGGCTCAGGACCCGGGCCAGCGGCCGCAGCTCCTCGGAGACGGCCGCGATGTCGGGGTAGCGCACCGAGGACAGCCGGGGGTCTCCCGCGGCGCTGCTGACCACGGCGTGCCCGGTCGCGACCCAGGCGTCCAGGCGATGGTCCCAGAACAGGTCGTCCGTGCTCCGCAGCTCGTCGTAGAAGTCGTAGAGCCGGCCTTGGACTTGAGGACGGAAGGCTCGCAGCAGCGATGAGGGTGTGCGCATGGACATACGTTATGTGGCACTCCGGAGGCGCGGGGTTTCGTCGGTGATCTTCCACCAGATGAACGGTTTGGGCTCGGGACATGCGGCCGACCGGCGAGAAGCGCAGTGAGAGCTTTGGTGAAGCGCTTCGACTGCCAGCGTCCCCTTGTTTCGCCAGAAAATCCTGATTACCTTGCGTTCTCGGGTGAAGCGCTTCGACACCCTACGAGAGGGCTGCTGCTGCCATGAACCCCATGCCCCCTACGACTCTCGAGGGCTCCTCATGACTGATCTGCCCGCGCGCGTCCTGTTCGGCGCCGCCTACTACCACGAGTACCAGCCGTACGAGCGGCTCAAGACCGACCTCGATCTCATGGCGGAGGCGAAGTTCACCGTCATCCGCGTCGGTGAGTCGGTCTGGTCCACCTGGGAGCCGGAGAACGGCCGGTTCGAACTCGACTGGCTGCAACCCGTCCTCGACGGCGCCCACGAGCGCGGTATCTCCGTCGTCCTCGGCACTCCCACCTACGCGGTGCCGCCGTGGCTGGCCCGGCAGTACCCGGAGATCGCCGCCGAGGACGCCACCGGGCGGCGCGCCGCGTGGGGTGGCCGGCAGGAGGTCGACATCACGCACCCGGCCTTCCGCTTCCACGCGGAGCGGGTGATCCGTGCGATCACGGCCCGCTACGCCGGCCATCCCGCGGTCATCGGTTTCCAGGTCGACAACGAGCCGGGCCCGCGGCTGCCGCACAACCACGGTGTCTTCCAGCGGTTCGTGGACGACCTGCGTCAGCGGTACGGCGATGTGGAGACCCTCAACCGCGAGTGGGGGCTGGTGTACTGGTCGCACCGGCTGTCCACCTGGGCCGACCTGTGGAAGCCGGAGGGCAACGCACAGCCGCAGTACGACCTGGCCTGGCGGGCGTTCCAGGCCCGGCAGACCACCGAGTTCATCGCCTGGCAGGCCGGCATCGTGCGTGAGTACGCCAGGCCGGGCCAGTTCGTCACGACGTGCCTGGCCTACTGGTCTCCCGGCCTGGAGGACGACGAACTCACCGACAGCCTGGATGTCACCGCGGGCAACCCGTACTACGACATGCAGGACAGCCTCACCATGCCGGAGCCGCCGCGCGAGAAGCTGCCGGGGCAGTGGATGGATTACGGGGCGTGGGCGCTGCACCACAGCGCCGACCGGATCTACTCCTCGCGCCAGGAGCCGTTCCTGATCACGGAGACCAACGCCCAGGCCATCGGCGGCCCTTCGGACAACCGGCCCGCCTTCGACGGACAGTGGCGGCAGGCCGCGTGGGCGCTGGTCGCGCGCGGGGCCCGCATGATCGAGTACTGGCACTGGCACACGCTGCATTTCGGCACCGAGACGTACTGGGGCGGCATCCTCCCGCACAGCGGACGGCCGGGCCGCGCCTACGGTGAACTCGCCCGCCTGGGAGCGGAGTTCGAACGGGCAGGAGACCTGGTCGCCGGGATCACACCGGACGCCGACATCGCGATGGTGTACTCGGCGCCGAGCAAGTGGCTGATGAACAAGTACCCGCCGCTCGCGGGTCCCGACGGCGGTCCGGACGCGGGTGCGTACGAGGGCATCTTCGCCCCGTTCTACCGGGGCGCGTTCGAGGCGGGGCGCCAGGTACGGATCCTGCACGCACGCCAGTTGCACGACCCGCGCGGCGAACGACCGGGACTGGCACCGGAGTCGGCGGCCGAGCTGCACCCCGTGCTCATCGCTCCCGCGCTGTACGTGGCGGACGACGGGATGCTCGACTGGCTGGGCGCCTACGCGGAGGCGGGCGGCCACCTCGTTCTCGGTCCCCGCACCGGCTACGGCGACCATGAGGCGCGGGCACGCCACGAGGTGACACCGGCGCGACTGGTCCGGGCCGCGGGCGTCCGGTACGACGAGTTCAGCAACCTGCACGCCGACCTGCCGCTGCGCACCGCGCCGGACAGCCCGCTCCAGCTGCCCGCCGACGCGGTGGCCACCCGTTGGGTGGAGGGCCTGGCCGTCGAGGACGCCGACGTCCTGGCCGAGTACGACCACCCGCACTTCGGGCGCTGGCCCGCCGTGACCACCCGCCGCCACGGCGCGGGCCGCGTCACCTGCGTGGGCACCGTGCCCGGCCGCGATCTGGCCCGCGCGCTCGCCGGGTGGCTCGCGCCCACCCCGGGCAGCGGCTGGCAGGACCTGCCGGACTCGGTCACCGTCGCCACCGGCACCGCCCCCGACGGCCGGCGCGTCCACGTCGTCCACAACTGGAACTGGCAGCCCGCCACCGCCCAGGCCCCGCTGGACCTGACCGACGCCCTGGACGGCAGCGCGGTCCCGGCCGGTACGCCCGTGCGGCTCGGCGCCTGGGACGTCCGCGTCTTCGCCGCCGCACCGGAGGCCGACGCGTAGGACCGGTGCCATTCGCCACCGCGCGGCACCGGACACAGGCCGGTGGGCCGACGACGAGCCCGGCGTCGGCCCACCGGCACTCTGGGGCCTTGCCGGCGCACTCTGGGCTCGGTGGCCCAACCCCTCCCCGGGGTGGACCTACTCGGCAGTCTCCGCGGGCTCGGCGATCAGGGCCGTCCCGATCTCGCGGAAGCCGAGTCGCGCGTAGATCCGCGCGACGTCGTGGTCACCGGCCGACAGGAAGACGGTTGCCGCGCCCCGCGATCGGGCGTCGGCCACCAGTTCCGCGGTGACCGCGAGGCCGAGACCGCGACGGCGAGCCGCGGGGAGCGTTCCGACGCCGACGATCTCGCTGATTCCCGCGAGCGGTTGATGCTGGCCCGTGGCCAGCGCCGCCCCGTTCTCGACGGCCGCGGCGACCGCCGTCAGACCCGCCCGGATCCGTAGCGCCAAGCGTTCCACCGTTCCGTCTGCGACACAGCCGTCGGCCGCTTCCGCCAGCTGCGCCGTCCCCGCCTGGCCGACGTGGGTTCCAGGTTCGGCGAAGGCGAGGTGAGGAACGGCCAGGGCGCTGGGCAGGATCGGATCGTCCGCGCCCACGATCCGCACCGATATGTTTCCGGGCAACGTCGGCAACGCTGGCAACGCCGCTGCGGGAGTGCCGGGATCGAGCACCATCAGCGGATGTTCGTGGACCACGAGTCCCGCCTCCTCGGCCGCTGTCCGCAGCGTCGGCGTGGTCTCGGCGACCCATTCGAAACTCTCCGGGATCCCCAGCTCCCGCTGACGGGCACGGACCTTCTGCACGTCGGCGGCCTCCAGCGGGCCGGGCCGTCCCCGCGTCGGACGTGCGTAGAAGGGCCAGCCCTGGCCCTCCCGCACGAACAAGGTGAGCGGTCCGTGGTCCTCGACGCGGGCGGCGTGGCGCGGGATCGCGTCGTAGTACTCCTCGATCCGGTCCAGCAAAGCCCGTTCGGGGTGGTCGTGAGAAGCGGCAGAAGTCACGCCGGGCATCCAAGCAACGGGGGCAGCGGCGGCGCCACTCCATTTCGGCCTGCCGCCACGCGCCATGGGCGACTCCGGGGGAGTGTCATGGAGCGGGACTGCCGCTCCGGCCGGGATGTTCGAGGAACTGTCGTTGGCCGTCCAGGAATCCGTCCGCGAAGAGTGAGCGGGGGGGAGAAGACCAAGGTGAGCGTGGTCCTGAGGTCCGACTGTTCGATGGACCGCTTGAGCAGTGAATGGGCCGCGTCCGGGTAGCGCTCGACCGCCAGTGCGCCGCCCGCGTCGAGCACCTTGCGGTAGACGCGCTCCGTGTCGGCGGTGTCCACGTTGATGTCCTGGCCGGCCAGGATCAGCAGCAACGGTATGCCGCGCAGCGCGCGGAGGTCCTGCGTGGCGTCCGCGGTGTGGTTCTTGGTGATGAAGCTCCAGCGATCGGCGGTCATGCCGTTCGCGTTGCCGTCCATCGCCCTGACGTACTCCTCGAAGGTCGCGCGGCGTTTCAGCAGCAGGCGGGTGGTGTCGCTCCTGGCTATGGCGGCCTTGGTACGGGCCGTCGAGGCGCCGTCGGCGCGCAGCTCGGCGAGGAGGTGGTAGCGGCCCTGCCGGAGCCAGTTGATCGCGGGCGAGACGGCGATGACGAAGCTCACGGTCGTCCTGGCGGCGATCTTCGGCAGGACCCAGCCCGCCTGGCTGGCGCCCCACAGACCGATCCGGTCGCCATCGATGTCCGGGCGGGCGCGTGCCCAGGCGATGGCGGCGGCCGCCTCGTCGGCCCGGTCGTCCATGGACTGGTCGAGCCAGTTGCCGGACGCGCCCGCGACGCCGGGCTTGTCCCAGGACAGGGAGGCGTACCCGGCCTTGGCGTTCGCCTCCCACATGGGCTTGTACCCGTCGTCGTGAGTGGCGTCCACGGGGCCGTCGCCGTGGACGTACACGATCAGCCCGTGCTGCTTGCGGCCGTCCTTGGGAGTGGCCAGTACACCGTTGAGGGTGTGACCGCCGTGGCGGATCGAGATCCGCCGCTCGTCCATGTCGTAGGTGTTCTGCCACAGCACCACACCGACGAGACCCGCGGTCACGACCAGGATCGTGACGAGGCACCACACGGCGACCCGGAGCCCGCGCCGCCGGGGCTGGATCTTTGGAGACATGAGATCTGACCGCCTCTGCTCGGGTTCACGTCATCCAAAAACTATCACCACACAAACGATCGTTGCTGGGGTGATAGTTTTGAGGAAAGGGTGGCAGCGAGCAACGGAGACGAGGGGGAATGGCATGGGACTGGACGCGACGGGCGCCGGAACCGGAATCGGACCGGTGACGGTCCGGCGGGGTGTTCCGGCCGGAGCCGAGCGGCGGGCGGCCGAGCTCTACTGGGACGCGTTCGGCCGCAAACTCGGCCCCGCCCTGAACCCGCCGGACAAGGCGGTGCCGTTCCTCGCCGCCCACCTCAACGCGGATCGCGCCGTGTGCGCGCTCCTCGACGGCCAACTCGTCGGCCTCGCCGGCTACCAGCTCGGCGGCCGGGCCCTCACCGGGGGATCGGCCGCTGCCGTGCTGCGCGCGTACGGACACCTGCGGGGACTGCACCGGCTCCTGCTCCTCGCCCTGTTCGAACGCCACCCGGCGCCGGGACAGCTCGTCATGGACGGCATCGCCGTGGACCCGGGCCTGCGCGGCCGCGGCGTCGGGAGCCTGCTCATCGAGGAAGTGGCCGCCGTCGCGGCGGAGCAGGACTGCCGGGAGATCAGACTCGACGTGATCGACGTCAACCCGCGGGCCAGAGCCCTGTACGAGCGGCGCGGCTTCACGGCCGTACGGACCGAGCGCACGCCCTACCTGCGCGGTCTGCTGGGATTCGGCGCGGTGACCACCATGCGCCGCCCTGTCGGGGCGAACGAGCCGAGAGGACCGCGCACCCCATGACCGACCACATCGAGATCCCCACCCGCATGCTCGTCCACGCGCTGATCCGCGAAGACGGCACCGTCGACGCGGACGAGCTGTACACCGTCGCCAACACCCTGGGCATGAGCGACCAGCAGGTGCGCCTGTGCCTCAAACGGCTCGTGTCCGAAGGCCGGTTCACCCATGAGGGCCGAGGCCGCAAGGCGGAGCTGCGCGCGAGCGCGGACACCACGCGTGCCCTCGCCCCCAACGCGGACTTCCTGCGGCACGCGTTCCAGCAGGATGCCGGGCTCGCCCCCTGGGACGGTGTCTGGCATCTGGCCGCCTTCGCGGTGCCCGAATCGGCGCGCACCGCCCGGGACTCCCTGCGCGAGACGCTCGTCCACCTCGGCGGCGCCCCGCTTCAGGGCGGACTGTACGTCTGCGCCAACACCTGGGAACCGTACGTCGAAGAAGCGGCCCACCGCCTCGGCGCCCACGGCTCGCTCACGCTCCTCACCACGACGGACCTGCGCAGGGGCGCCACCCAGGAGCCCGCCGAACTCGCCCGCCACCTGTGGCCCTTGCGGGAGATCGCCGACCGCTACCACCGCCTCGGCCGTCTCGCCCGGCCTCGTCTCGCGCGGCTCACCGGCCCTGACACGCTCTCCCCGGCCGCACTCCTCACGATCGCGGTCGAGCTGGCCGCCGAACTCACCCGCGCCATGGAGCCCGACCCGCTGCTGCCGCCTCAGCTCCTGCCTCAGCCCTGGCCCGGCACCGAGGCCCGGGAGGTCATCGCCCGGTGCTGGGCGGCCCTGCGCGAACGCGGAGGCGGCGAAGCCCGCCCGGCCCTGTTCCGCCTGTACGCCGACATCACCCGAGAAGCGGCGGACCGGGCCGCGCGCTGACTACGGCACAAGCTGGTGATGTGTGCGGAATACGTGCCGATACCTGGGATCTACTTGAAGTGAAGCCGTAATGCTTTCGAAGCGCTTCGACTTGCCTTGCGGCCAAGGCGTAACCCGGGCCAGACATGGGAGCAATCTTGGTAGTCACCCTTGTGTGTCCATGGACGTTCACTTAACCTCACAGCAACATCGAAGCGCTTCGACTGTATATCGCAGCACAGTGAGTGGATGTCTGCTTCAGAGGATCAGCCAGTTCCCGTCACCACGTCGCAGCCGACGGCCCGCCGCCGGGTGTCCTGGTGCGCCACGAAGGGTTGACGCAATGATGCCGAACGCCGCCTTCTCCGGACCGAGCCGGAGAAGCTTCCTCGCCTCGACGGCGGTCGCCACCGCAGCGGTGGCCGGGGGAGTGCCCCTGCTCACCGCCTGCGGCGGTTCGGACAGCGAGTCGCGAGAGGGCACCACGTCGGGCAAGGCCGCCGAGAAGCTGCTCCCGACCTACGTCGCCAGCACGGTCGCCAAGCCGGACATCTCGGCGAAGAACGGTTCGGCGGCCGGCTACACCGGCAAGGCCGACCTCGCGGCCCTCGCCGTCTCGGTCCCGGACAAGCTCGGCACCGGTGCTCCCTTCAAGGTCATGTCGCCCTTCTGGGGCACCCCGCCGAAGCCCGGCTGCGCGTACTACAAGGCAGTTGACGAGGCGGCGGGCACCAAGGTCACCTGGCAGAACCAGAACGGCACGACGTACGGCCAGAAGCTCGGAGCCGTCCTCGCCTCCAGCTCCCTGCCCGACATGGTGGTCGTGCCCAGCTGGGAACTGAACAACAACAAGATCTCGAGTGCGGTCACCGGGAAGTTCATGGACCTCGGCCCCTACCTGGCGGGCGACAAGGTCAAGAAGTACCCGAACCTGGCCGCGATACCGTCCGACGCCTGGCGGATGGGCATCTTCGGCGGCGCGCTGCGCGGCATCCCGATGCCCACCGCCCCGGCCAGCCTCATCGTGCCCTACTACCGCAAGGACATCTTCGAGAAGCAGGGGTACTCCGTACCCAAGTCGGCCGACGAGTTCCTCAGCTGGGCCAAGGACGCCACCAGCGCCAGGGCCAAGGTGTACGCCTGCGGCGACATCGCCTGGATCGCGGGCGCCGTCTTCGGCGTCGCGCCCAACTGGAACATCGATGACGACGGCAAGCTGCGGTACAGCATCGAGCGTCCCGAGTACCTCGAATCCCTGGCGTGGGTCCGCAAGCTGTTCGACGCCGGCGTGGTCCACCCCGACGACAGGGCACGCACCGGCGACGCGGGCCAGCGGTTCACCGCCGGACAGATCCTGGTCTGCACCAGCGACATGTCCTTCTGGTACGTCAAGGCCGCCGAACAGGCCCAGGCCAACCCGGAGTTCCGGATCGACGGCATGGACCTCTTCGGCGCCGACGGCGGCGACCCGACGCCGTACGCGTCCGCGCCCGCCAACATCTGGTCGATGATCCGCAAGGGCGCCTCCAGGGAAACGGTCGAGAACGCCCTGGCCGCCGCCAACTTCGCGGCAGCGCCCTACGGCACCAAGGAACGGATGCTCGTCGACTACGGCGTCGAGGGCAGCCACTACACGGTCGAGGACGGCGCCCCGGTCAAGACCGACCAGGGCAACAGCGAGGTGATCAACGCCTGGACGATGCTGGCGCACCCGGCGCCCTACGAGGCCCACCCCGACCTCCCCCATATCGCCCGCGCGCAGGTCGAGTGGCAGCAGCGGATGGGTGCCTTCATGAAGAAGACCTCCCTCTACGGCATGACCATCGTCGAGCCGGCCCGCTACGCCAACCTCTCCAGCCAGCTGGAGCAGTTGCAGATCGACTACGTGCGCGGCAACAAGAAGATGTCCGACGTCCAGGCCTTCATCGCCAACTGGAAGTCCGCCGGCGGTGACAAGCTACGCGACTGGTACAAGGAGCTCCTGGACAAAAACGGCAGTGGCAACTGATGTCGCTCACCACCGGGAGCAGGCCGGACGGGACCCGTCCGCCCGCGGCCGTGGAGGAGCCGGCGGCCGCGGGCGCCGCCGCGGAGGCGACGAAGGGACGGGCGCCGCGCGGGACGGGCAAGGCCGGCAAGGTCCCGTTCCGAGTGCGGTGGCACCGAGATCGCGCGCTCATCCTGATGACGCTGCCGCTCATCGCGCTGCTGCTGGTCTTCCACTACGTCCCGCTGCTCGGCAACGTCATCGCCTTCCAGGAGTACGACCCGTACATCGCCGGCAACGGGATCACGGCGATATTCCACAGCCCGTGGGCCGGCCTGGAGCAGGTCGAGCGGATGGTCGAGGATCCGCTGTTCTGGGATGCCACGCAGAACACCCTCGTCCTGTTCGGGATCCAGCTCGTGCTGTTCTTCCCCGTGCCCATCGCCCTCGCGCTGCTCATCAACAGCGTGATCCGGCCCCGGGTGCGGGCCGTGGCACAGGCGATCATGTATCTGCCGCACTTCTTCTCGTGGGTCCTTGTGATCACCATCTTCCAGCAGATCTTCGGCGGCGCGGGCATCATCGCCCAGACCCTGGAGAGCCACGGCTGGAGCGGCTTCGACCTGATGACCAATGCGGACCTGTTCAAGTGGCTGGTCACCGCGGAGGCCGTGTGGAAGGACGCCGGCTGGGGGATCATCGTCTTCCTCGCCGCGCTCTCCGCCGTCAGCACGGATCTGTACGAGGCCGCCGCCATGGACGGCGCCGGGCGTTGGCGGCGCATGTGGCACGTGACGCTGCCCGCGCTGCGCCCGGTGATCGCGCTCCTGCTGGTCCTGCGGGTGGGTGACGCGCTGAGCGTCGGCTTCGAGCAGTTCCTGCTCCAGCGGGACGCGGTCGGCGCGGGAGCCAGTGAGGTCCTCGACACCTACGTGTGGAACATGGGAATCCAGAACGGCGACTTCAGTTACGCGGCAGCGGTCGGCCTCGTCAAGGGGCTCATCGGCGTCGCTCTCGTCCTGGGCGCGAACAAGTTCGCACACCTCCTGGGCGAGCAGGGGGTGTACAAGAAATGAGTCTCAACACCACGCTCATCCGCAGCCTCAAGGCGCCGCCCCGGCCGGTGTGGGAGGAGCCGCCCAGCAGGGCCGGACTCACCGCGAAGGGCGGCCTGCTGCTCCTGTGCTGCCTCGGCGTACTCGGTCCGCTGTGGATCGTCGTCGTCACCAGCCTCTCCCCGAAACCGGTGATCGACCAGGTCGGCGGCCTGGTCGTGATCCCCCGCGGCATCACCTTCGTCAACTACACGGAACTGCTCGGCGGCGGCCAGGTCAGCCGGGCGATCATGGTCTCGGTCGGGGTCACCTTCTTCGGCACCCTGTTCTCCATGGCGGTCTCGGTCCTCGGCGCCTACGGCCTTTCCCGGCCGGGGAGCCTCGGGCACCGGTACCTCCTGATGACCATCATGGCCACCATGTTCTTCGGGGCCGGCCTCATCCCGACGTACCTTCTCGTGCAGGCGCTCGGCCTCACCGACACCTATCTGTCGCTGATCCTGCCGAGCGCAGTGAGCGTCTTCAACATCCTTGTCCTGCGGGCCTTCTTCATGGGAATCTCCCCCGAACTCACCGAGTCCGCCCGCATCGACGGAGCCGGCGAGCTGCGGATCCTGCTGACCATCGTCATGCCGCTGTCGCGGGCGGTGATCGCGGTCATCTCCCTGTTCTACGCGGTCGGTTACTGGAGCGCCTGGTTCAACGCCTCCATCTACCTCACCGACCAGGAGATGCTGCCGCTGCAGAACGTGCTCATCCAACTGGTCCAGAAGGGCACCGAAGCCCCGACCGGCCTTCAGCAGGCGGTCCACACCGGCGAACTCTCCAGCCTGGGACTACAGATGGCGGTCATGGTCCTCGCACTGGTCCCCGTCGCGGTCGCCTCCCCCTTCGTCCAGCGGCACTTCAAGAAGGGCATGCTCACGGGGGCCATCAAGGGCTGACGGTGGGCCTCTCTCCCCCTACGGCCGTGTCTACCTGGCCACCAACGGGCGCGGCGTGCAGCACGGAGAGCCCGCCTGATGCCCGGCCTGAGTGACGTAACACCCCCGCATTTCCGCACCCATGGAAGGGACACCATGGCCACAAACACGATACGCAAGATCACCATGGCGGTGCTGGCGCCGGCGATGGCTCTCGGTGCCACCGTCGGTCTCGCCTCCGCTCCCGCTTCGGCAGCGGTCTGGAACTCCTGCGACCGCTGGGGCAGCGCCAACCTCGACGGCTACAAGCTCTACAACAACGTCTGGGGCTCCGGCGCGGGCAGTCAGTGCGTCTGGGCCAACTCCGGCACCGGCTGGGGTGTCTGGGCCGACCACCCCAACACCGGCGGCATCAAGTCCTACCCCAACTCAACGAAGACGATCAACAAGACCATCGACTCCCTCGGCTGGCTCACCAGCAACTACAACGTCAGCGTCCCGTCGTCCGGCGCGTACAACACGGCGTACGACATCTGGGACACCGACCACCAGTACGAGATCATGCTCTGGGTCAACTACAACGGAGTCGTCGGCCCGATCGGCGGCTACGAGGGCAACGTCACGCTCGGCGGCCACAACTGGAACGTGTACAAGGGCACCAACGGGTCCAACCAGGTGTTCTCGTTCCTGCGGACGTCCGACTCCAACTCCGGCACCGTGGACGCCAAGCCGATCCTCCAGTGGATCGCCTATACCAAGGGCTGGATGCCCGGCAGTGAGACCATCGGCGACGTTCAGTTCGGCTACGAGATCACCTCGTCGTCCGGCGGGCTCAACTTCAACACCGACAACCTGACCATCAGCGGCGGCTGACCCGGCATCAGGGCCGAGGCCGGTCCGCGCCTTCCTCGGGCGCGGTCGGCTTCTGCCCGCGGTGCGTTGTGATCCCGTCAATGCGTCTCGCATGATTCGTTGGAAGTGTCGAAATATTCGCCAACCACGGAGTTGACAAGCACCGGAACCTCCCTAGTATCCGTGGCATCGGCGATCCGAAAGTGGACCGAAATTTCGAACCATTGGGTGTGTCATGTTCCTGACATAGATCACGGCACTACCACAGTCATCCACTGTCTTGTGCGAGTGCCGTAGGTGTCCGGCCGACGGTGCCGCCACGGAAGGAGCCCATGGTGCCCAGACGATCACGCAGACCACTGCTTCGTCTCTTCGCGGCCGTCGCGCTGACGGTCACCGCGTCCCTCACGGCCGCAGTCCACTCCACCGCTTCGGCCGCACCCGGCAGCCCGGCGCTCACTCCACCGCTGGGCTGGAACAGCTGGAACAGCTTCGGGTGCGGGATCACCGAGGCGCAGGTCCGTCAGGCCGCCGACGCGATGGTGTCCTCGGGCATGCGGGAGGCCGGCTACCGGTACGTGGTGGTCGACGACTGCTGGTTCGACCCGCAACGCGACGCGGCGGGCAACCTGCGTGCCAACCCGACCAAGTTCCCGAGCGGGATGAAGGCCCTCGGGGACTACATCCACAGCAAGGGCCTGAAGTTCGGCATCTACCAGGTACCGGGCACACGCACCTGCGCGCAGACCACCGGCGCCTATCCCGGGTCGACGGGCAGCAGGGGACACGAGGCCCAGGACGCCGCCACGTTCGCCTCGTGGGGCGTCGACTACCTCAAGTACGACTGGTGCTCCTCCGAGGGCACCCGGGACGAGCAGGTCGCGCGCTTCTCGCTCATGCGCGACGCCCTGCGTGCCACCGGACGGCCGATCGTCTACAGCATCAACCCCAACAGCTTCCACGCCATCACCGGCGCCACCTACAACTGGGGCGAGGTCGCCGACCTGTGGCGGACGACCGAGGACCTGCTCGACATCTGGCAGAACGGCAACACCAACAGCTATCCGATGGGCGTCGGCAACGTCCTGGACGTCACCGCGCCGCTGGCGGCGCAGTCGGGCCCGGGGCACTGGAACGACCCCGACATGCTGGTCGTCGGCCGCCCCGGCCTGTCGCTGACCGAGTCCCGCTCCCACTTCGCCCTGTGGTCGCTGATGAGTGCACCGCTCATGGCCGGCAACGACATCCGCACCATGTCCGCCGACGTGAGCGCGATCCTGCGCAACCCCCGTCTGCTGGCGGTGAACCAGGACTCGCTGGGCGCGGGCGGGCGCAGGGTGCGCGACGACGGTAACACCGAGGTGTTCGCCAAGCCCCTGTCCGACGGATCGGTCGCGGTGGGCCTGTTCAACCGGGGGAGCGGCACTGCGACGGTCACCACGACGGCGGCACAAGTCGGCCTGTCCGGCGGGCAGTTCACCCTCACCGACCTGTGGACCGGCGGCACGTCGACCACGTCCGGGCAGATCTCGGCGAGCGTCCCCGCGCACGGCGTGGCCGTGTTCCGGGTGAGCGGTGGCAGCCCGCTGGCCGCCACCACCTCGCGGCTGCGCGGCAACGCGTCCGGCCGCTGCCTGGGCGTGGACAACGCCTCCACCGCGGCCGGGGCCGCCGCCCTGCTCTGGGACTGCCACACGGCCGCCAACCAGCTGTGGACCACGTGGGCCGGCGGCGAGATCCGCGTCTACGGCGACAAGTGCCTCGACGCCTACAACCAGGGCACCACCAACGGCACCCGGGTCATCACCTGGCCCTGCAACGGCCAGAACAACCAGAAGTGGACCGTCGGCTCCGACGGATCGATCCGCAACGTCCACGCCGGGCTGTGCCTCGACGTCAACGGGGCCGGCACCGCCAACGGAACGCCGCTGGTCCTGTGGAGCTGCAACGGCCAGGCCGGCCAGAAGTGGAACCGCACATGAGGGCCGTAGCGCACGGGCCGGCGGCTCACCCACCGGCCGGCATCCCCCGGAGGCCACGATGACGACGATTCGGCCGTTACCGGTCACCCGCACCAGCCTCACCCGGGCAGTCGCCTGGGTGGTGGGCCTCCTGCTGGCGTTCGCCGTCCTTCCCGCCGCCGTGCAGCCCACGGCGGCCAGGGCCGACAACCCGATCGTGCAGCACATCTACACCGCCGATCCGGCCCCGCTGGTGCACAACGGACGGGTCTACCTCTACACCGGGCACGACGAGGACGGTTCCACCTACTTCACCATGAAGGACTGGCGGGTGTGGTCCTCCGCCGACATGGTCAACTGGACCGACCACGGCTCACCGCTCGGTCTGAACACCTTCAGCTGGGCGTCCGCCGACGCGTGGGCGGGGCAGGCCGTGCAGCGCAACGGCCGGTTCTACTGGTACGTGCCGGTGAAGAACCGGGCCACCGGTCGGATGGCCATCGGTGTGGCGGTGTCCGACAGCCCGACCGGTCCGTTCCGGGACGCCCTCGGGCGCCCCCTGGTGGAGAACGGTGAGATCGATCCGACCGTCTTCGTCGACGACGACGGCCAGGCCTATCTGTACTGGGGCAACCCGAACCTGTCGTACGTCAGGCTGAACGCCGACATGACCTCCTACTCGGGAGGCGTCACCAGGATCCCGCTCACCACCGCGGGGTTCGGCACCCGCACCGGCGACCCCAACCGCCCCACCCTGTACGAAGAGGGGCCGTGGGTGTACAAGCGGAACGGCCTGTACTACATGGTGTTCGCGGCCAAGTGCTGCTCGGAGTTCATCGCCTACTCGACGGCGCCCGGCCCGACCGGGCCGTGGACCTACCGCGGGACGGTCATGCCCACCCAGGGCAGCAGTTTCACCAACCACCCCGGGATCGTGGACTTCAAGGGCAGCTCGTATTTCTTCTACCACAACGGCGCGTTGCCGGGCGGCGGTGGTTTCACCCGCTCGGTCGCGGTGGAGAGGTTCTCCTACAACGCCGACGGCACGATCCCGACGATCACCATGACGAACACGGGTGCACCGCAGGCCGGCCCGCTCAATCCGTACGTACGCCAGGAGGCCGAGACGATCGCCTGGGGTTCCGGGATCGAGACCGAACCCTCCAGCGAAGGCGGCATGAACGTCGGCTGGATCGACAACGGCGACTACATCAAGGTGAAAGGCGCAGCCTTCGGGTCAGGCGCGGCCTCCTTCACCGCGCGCGTGGCCTCGGCCGCCACCGGCGGCGGCGCCGTCGAACTGCGCCTGGGCGGTCCGAACGGGACGGTCGCGGGCCGGTGCGCTGTGCCGAACACCGGCGGCTGGCAGACCTGGACGACGGTGACCTGCCCGGTCAGCGGCGCGACGGGAACCCAGGACCTCTACCTGCGGTTCACCGGCGGCAGCGGCTACCTGCTCAACATGAACTGGTGGCAGTTCACCCCGGCGGCCACCGTCACCCCACCCGGGTAGTCCGGCGGAGAGGCACGTCCTCGCGATCCTGGTTGCCCGGGGAGACGGGCAACCAGGGCGCGGGGCGGGTCCGTCAGGAGAGGGGGACGACGTGCGTGCCGGTGACCGAGTCTCCGGACTTCTTGACGTGGTACATGACCTTCTTGCCGCTGTAGAAGTTGAAGGTCAGTGTCACCAGTTCGCCGTCGCGCAGCGAGTCCAGGAACTCGGGCTTCAGGACGATCGTGTCGTTCGGGTAGTCCGGCGAGAAGGTCGCGTTGAACTCCTGGTACACGGTCCAGTCCTTCGGGCCGGCGTTACTGCCGTCGCCGTACCTGGCCTCCATGGCCGACAGCACGTCACCCTTGTACCGCGTGGGGATCGTGAGCCCGTCGGTGTTGCCCGTGGCGTCGGACAGCACCGGCTCGTCGTAGGTGACCACCTCGATCTGCCAGGGCAGCCCGCGGGAGAACCGGGCCTGGAGCGTGGCGTTCACCCCGTACGCGCGGTCGCCCGACAGCCGGGTCAGCGCGCCGGCCGTGAGGACGAGCCGCGTCGTGTCGAAGAGGGTGTAGTCGCGTCCCTCGACAAGTTTCGTCTCACCGTGCCACAGGCCCCGGAACCTGGTCCCGTTCAGATTCAGGGTGACCCCCTTGGCCGTGATCGGCTCCTTCTTCTCCAAGAAGACCTTGTCGAAGGAGGCCGTTCCCGAACGGGTGGTCCAGCTGGACTTGATCCAGGCCATCAGAGCCGGATCCGTCCACTTCAGGGTCTCCCGGTTCAGGTAGGCCCAGGTTCCGGGGTCCCACAGCGCGGTGGTGACACCGACGAGGCGTGCCGCGTATCCGACGTGCTCGTAGTACTTCAGCGCCTCGCCCCGCTCGACACGGGAGGGATGGTTGTGGTCGGGGTAGCCGAGCAGGCCCAACTCACCGACATAGACGGGGATGCCCCTGGCGACGAAGGTGTCGCGCATGCGGGCGAAGGCGTCGTTGAGGTCGTTCTGGGCGGCTTCGTCGTAGTGGGTGCCGCCCGCCATGTTCACGCTGAACGGGTACCAGCTGTAGAAGTGCACGGTGGCGACCAGATTGCGGTCGTTCAGCTTCCGGATCGTGGCGGACAGGTCGTCCATGAGGCGCTGGTCAGGTGTGCAGTAGACCGTGGGGAGGACGAGCAGTCGGTTCGCGTTGCCGCCGCCGGAGGAACGGACGATCTTGTGGAAGGAGACGTTGAGCTCGTTGAGGAGCTTGGTCTTCTGGGCGTCCGTGGCGTCGGCGAACTGAGGCTCGTTGACACTCTCGAAGAGCAGGGCGCGCGGCGCGTCCCGGAATCTCTCGGCTATCTGCGTCCACAGCGAGTTGAAGCGGGCGAGCACCGTGTCGTGGTCGGTGGGCATCTTCGAGATCCACTGCCACGAGTCGTGGTGGATGTTGAGCACGACGTACAGGTCCTCGGCGAGCGCCCAGTCGACCACCTGCTTGACGCGGCTCATGTACGCGGCGTCGACGGTGTAGGGCGCGGTGGCGGACTGGTGTGCGCTCCAGGTCACCGGGATGCGGACGCTGCGGAAACCTTCCGCCCGGATGGTCTTGAACAGTTCTCTGGTGGCCTTGGGATTGCCCCAGGACGTCTCGTCCGGAATCGCGTCCAGGGTGTTGCCCAGGTTCCAGCTGGGCTGCATCGCCGCGACGGCGTCCATGGCGCGGGCCGGAACCTTGACCGTGGAGCCTGCCTGCTGTGCCGTGCCGCCGGGCGCGGCGAGCGCGGTGCTGCCGGACAGTCCCAGGATGACGAGCAGCGCCATCAGCGGGCCGGCCAGGCGGCCGGTGCCTCGTCTGCGGTGGTGTGCGGGTTGCCGTATGTCCTTCACGTGCCGTTCCCTTCGGTCGGTCGAGCGGGAGGGGAGCCTGGTTCAGCCGTCGAGGGGGTCGTAGTCGAACCAGTCGAAGTGGACGGTGCCTGCCGCGGCGTACATGCCGATGACCCGGCCGGTGAAGCCGCCGGCGACCTCGGTCGAGAGGTAGCGGCCGTCGAGGGCCGCGAGCTGGGTGAACGTGCCGTCGGGCTGCTCGACGCCGAGGGAGACGACGTCGGGTCCGGTGCACGGTCCGTGCGGAGACGGCGGTTCCGTCATCGTGACGGCGAGGACCACCGGACCGGCGGGCACGGACCGTTCGGCCACGACGGTGCGCAGGGAGCCGACACGCGCGACCACCCGCACCCGGGTGCCGGACACCTCGATCGCGTAGTGGTGCCGCTCGTCGAGCCGCACGGCCAGGCCGCCGCTGCCCTCCGCGGCGTCGACCAGAGTGCTGGCCCGGCACGACAGATGCTGCTGGCGCCGACCGGTGAACACCACGTCGGGCTCGTCCAGGGAGCCGCCCCGCGCGCGGAGCGTCAGCCATCCGGGGCGCTCCTTGGTGGTGCAGTGTTCGGCGGGCCGGTCGCGCAGGGAGATCCAGGACGGGCGCAGTTCGGCGTGCTCGAAGTCGTCCCGGTGTTCCTCGGCGGGGCCGGGGGAGAGCGGCCACGGGAGTTCGGGCAGGTCCAGGGTGACCTCGCCGACGACCGGCCAGTCGTCCACCCAGGTCACGGGGGCCAGGAAGGTCTCCCGGCCGAGCACGTGCCAGCCCGGGGTGCCGCCGCCCGGCCGGACGCCGAGCAGCACCATCCACCAGGAGCCGTCGGGGCCCTGGACCAGGTCGGCGTGCCCGGTGTTCTGGACGGGGTGGTCGGTGCCGCGATGGGTGAGGACCGGGTTGGCCGGGCACGGCTCGAACGGGCCGGCGGGTGTAGGGCCGCGGGCGATCGAGACACCGTGGCCCCGCTCGGTGCCGCCCTCGGCGATGAGCAGGTACCAGTAGTCGCCGATCCGGTACAGGTGCGGCGCCTCCGGGGCCTTGGCGCCGGGCCCGCCGGACCAGAGCCGGTGCGGTGTGCCGTACGTCTGCCCGGTGGACGGGTCGAGACGGACCTGCGAGACCCCGGCGACCGTGCACCAGCAGGTGCCGTCCTCGTCCCAGACCAGGTCGGGATCGATACCGGGTACGCCCGGCGCCGGTATGGGGTCCGACCACGGTCCGGCGGGGTCGGTGGCCGTGATGATCAGGTTGCCGCCGCCCTCGGTGCAGTTGGTGACGATCAGCCAGAAGCGGCCGTCGTGGTGGCGCAGGGTGGGGGCGTAGATCCCGCCCGAGGACCACGCCTGCGTCAGAGGCAGTTGCTCCGGCCGGTCCAGGGCGTTGCCGATCTGGGTCCAGTGCACCAGGTCACGGCTGTGGAAGAGGGGCACCCCGGGGAAGTACTCGAAGCTGGAGCAGGCCAGGTAGTAGTCGTCGCCGACGCGGCAGACGCTGGGGTCGGGGTGGAAGCCGGAGATCACGGGGTTCATGGGGTTGGTGACGCGTCCGTCCGGTTGGTGCAGAGGGGGCACCCGAGAGGTCCTCTCGTCGGTTCGTGATGCGGGCGTGGGTGGTTCAGGGAGCGTCGGGGGCCGTGGGGGTGATGCGGAGCAGGACGGCGGACGGTGCGGTGGGCAGGGTCAGGCTCAGCTCGGCGGTGTCGGGTGTCCAGGCGGAAACGGCCCGGCTGACCGAGGGGTAGAGCAGGTCGACACCGGCGGCGGTGTCCCGCAGGTGGGGCAGGTGAAGCGTCGCCGTGGCGTCGGTTCCGGGGCGGCGCCAGACGGTGAGGTACGTGGTGGCCGGAGACCGCAGGGCCAGGGCGATCCAGGGGTCGTCCCAGGCGGGAAGGCCCAGTGGCCAGGACGGCACGGCTTGCGGCAGGTCGGCGCGGATGGCCTTGTACGCGGCTACCGCCTCGTGGACCAGGGCGCGGGCTTCAGGCTCGAGTTCGGGAATGCGGCCGGAGAGATGGATCCGGCCGAGGAGCGCGTTGGCCATGGTGAAGGCCACCTCGTCGAGGGAGTCCTCCGGCTGGGGGTATGCCCAGACGGCGCCCTGTTCGGGCGTGGCGGCGGTGGGCGCGGAGGCCGCGATGGGCGCGTAGTGCTGGAGGTTCTGCTGATCGCTCGTGGACTGCAATTGCATCCGGGACAGCAGGGCGTGGTCCCAGCGCATGCCGCCGGAGGCGCAGTTCTCCACCACCAGGTGCGGGTAGCGGTCCAGGATGCCGTCGAGCCAGTCGAGGTGCGCCCGGTTGTGACCGAGCAGGCCGGCGGCCGGGGTCTCGCCCGGGTGGTCGCTCGTGCCGGAGCCGGGGTCGATGTTGTGGTCGAGCTTGAGGTAGCCGACGCCCCACTCGCCGACCAGGCGGTCCACGACCTTGTCCAGGTGGGCACGGGCGGCCGGGTGGCGCAGGTCCAGGTGGTGCCGGCCGTTCTCCGTGACGCGGACGCCTTCGCGGCGGAAGAACGCCTCGTCGGGCAGGGACGTGGCCATGGGACTGCTTACGCCGATCACCTCCGGTTCCAGCCACAGGCCGGGAACCATGCCGCGTTCCCGGATGCGGTCCAGCACCTCGTGGATCCCCTTCTCCCCGGGGAAACGTGAGGCGGCCGGTTCCCAGGCGCCGACGGTGTTCCACCAGCCGCCGTTGTCGCCGTCGTACCAGCCGGCGTCGATCACGAAGTACTCCGCGCCCGCGTCGGCCGCCGCGTCGATGTGCGGCAGCAGCTTCTCGGTCGTGGGGTCGCCCATCAGGCAGTTCATGTAGTCGTTGAAGATGACGGGCAGGCGCTGGTGGTCGGCGTGCGGGCGGCGCTGGGCGCGGCGGTAGCGGGTCAGCGCGGCGAACGCGGCGTCGGGGCCGCCGTCCGCGCTGAAGGACAGTGCGGCGGGTACGGTGCGGAAGACGGCGCCGGGTTCGAGGGGGTGCCGCCAGCCGTGGTGGGTGTCGGTGGGGCCGAACAGCGCTGCGTAGGCCGCCTTGTCCTGCTCTTCGCATTCCCAGCTCCAGCCCCCGCCGTTGTGCTCGATCTGCCACACCCAGGTGCGGCCGGAGCGGCGGTCCGTCAGGCCGCCCATGGGCAGGTGTCCGCAACTGGACCAGGTGCGCTGTCCATTGAGGGCGAAGCCGGATTTGCCGTGCCCGTTGGTCACCCGTCCGCCGTGGGCCGGTGTGGTCAGGCGCATCGGCTGTCGCTGCCAACGGCATTCGGCGAGCCAGTCGTTGTCCACCCACAGGAGGTCCGCGGCGTCGATGGCCGCCGGATCCTGGGGGGTCAGGCAGCCCACCACGAGCGAGCTGACCGACTCCAGGTGCAGCGTGGCCTGCCCCTCGTTGCGCAGGGTCACCTCGCTGCGGAGCACGGGGATGCCGTCCGGTGATCGGTAGGTCACCTCCGCGGCCAGACCGGTTTCCGGATCGTGGAGGTGCACGGTCAGGGTGTGCCAGTCGCCGTCGTGGGTCGCCCGGTGGGACTGGTGGCGCAGACGCCCGCCGAGGTTGGTGCCCACGAGGCGGTTGCCCGACCAGCCACGGCCGTGGCCCGCGGCCGTCACCTCCACCAGGGGCAGCGGAGGCGGGGAGGGCTGCTCAGGACGTGGTCCGTCGGGGAGGCCGATGTGGGTGAGGTGGGCGGTGCCGTCTTCGCCGACGCCGATCTCGACCTGAAGGGCCTGGTGACCCCATCGGAGGGTCTGCGGTGCGCTGGTCATGGGAAGCCTTTCTGGCGGGGGAGAGGGGGACGGTGCCCTGTGCCGTGTGCTCTGTGCCGGGTGCTCCGGCCTCTGGACTCTGGGCTCAGGCGATACGGAGTACGGCGCAGCCGCCGCCGGGCAGTTCGGACACCGTGCCGCCCGTGAGCAGGTCATGGGCGGGCTCGGGCAGGGGCACGGGTTCGGGGCCGTGGCTGATCAGGAAGCGCCAGCGGCGTCCGTCCGGAGCGTGCCGGGTGACGGCCTCGACCTGCGGGGGCAGGCCCGGAAGCGCGGGGCCCACGCCGGCCTCGTCGAGCAGCCGGGCGACCAGGGCGCCGTAGCCGGCGTCGGTGAGGTGGGTCGAGAGGTACCACCCCTGTCCGGTGCCGAAGTGGTGACGGGTCAGCGCCGGGCTGCCGTTGAGCATCCCGTGGGTGTAGGCGGCGAGCGTCTCGGCGCCCTCGGTGCGCAGGGACTCGCTCCAGGCGGTGCCCTGGGTGCCGTCTGACAGGGTGATCATCTCGCTGCGCCGCAGCGGCCGGTACTCCTCGACGCGGATGCCCAGCGCCTCGCGCAGAGGAGCGGCCGGGTAGCCGCCGAGGCGGGCGTGGAGACGCTCGTCGACATAGCCGCTCGCGTGCTGGACGAGGAGCGTCCCGCCGCCGGCGACGTACCGGCGCAGATTCTCGGCCGCCCGGTCGGAGAGGAGGAACAGGGCCGGTGCGACGACGAGGCGGTAGCGGCCCACCTCGTGTGCGGGGTGGGCGAAGTCGACCGTGACGCCGGCGTCCCACAGCGCGCGGTGTGCCCGGCCGAGTGTCGCGTGGTAGTCGAGTTCCGCGGAGGGCAGGCCGTCCACGTCGAGTGCCCACCACGCGTCCGGGTCGTGCAGGACGGCCACCTGCGCGGACACCGTCGATCCCGCCAGCTCGCCGAGGCGGGCGACCGCCTCCCCGGTCGTTGTGACCTCGCGGAAGATCCGGCTGTCGGGTCCCGCGTGCGGAACCATCGCCGAGTGCCAGGTCTCGGCGCCGGCCCGGGACTGGCGCCACTGGAAGAAGAGGGCTCCGTCCGAGCCGCGGGCGATGTGGCCGAGGGTGTGGCGCAGGATGTCACCGGGGTCCTTGGCGAGGACCCGGTCGCCGTCGTAGACGGTGCTCGTGCCCTGCTCCATCAGCAGCCAGGGACGACCGCCGCCCAGGGAGCGGGCGCGGTCCGCGTGGAAGGCGACGTCGGCGGCGGCGGACAGGCCGGGCGCGCCGGGGTACTGGTCGATGGTGACCACGTCGAGTTCCCGGGCCAGCGCCCACACGTCGATGTTCTGGTACGCGGGCAGCATCAGGTTGGTCGTCACCGGCCGGTCGCTGTGCGCGCGGATCGCGTCCCGCTGCTCGCGGTAGGCGGCGGTGACCTCGTCGGCCCAGAAGCGGCGGAAGTCCAGTTCCTGGCCGGGGTTCTTGTGCCAGTTCGTCGCACGCGGTGGCAGCACCTGTTCCCAGGAGGTGTAGCGCTGACTCCAGAAGGCCGTTCCCCAGGCCTCGTTGAGGGCGTCGAGCGAGCCGTGGCGGGCGCGCAGCCACACCCGGAAGGAGGCCGCCGTGTGGTCGCAGTAGCACAGGGTGGCGTACTCGTTGTGGACGTGCCACAGCGCGAGGGCGGGATGGTCGCCGTAGCGTTCGGCGAGCGCCCCGGCGATCCGGCGCGCCGAGTCGCGGTACGCGGGTGCGGTGAGGCAGTACGTGTCCCGGCTGCCGTGGACGAGCCGCGTGCCGTCGGGCCGGACCATCAGCGCGTCCGGATGGGCCAGGGTGAACCAGGGCGGCGGGGACGCGGTGGGGGTGGCCAGGTCGACGGCCACGCCGTTCGCGTGCAGGCGCTCCAGATGGGCATCCAGCCACGCGAAGTCGTAGTGGCCCTCCTCCGGCTCCAACAGCGCCCAGGAGAAGACGCCGACGGTGGCCAGATTGACCCGGGCCCGGCGCATCAGCTCGTCGTCCTCCTTCCATACCGGCTCGTCCCACTGCTCGGGGTTGTAGTCCCCGCCGAAGGCCAGGCCACCCAGGCGGTCGGTGATGCTGCGAGTCGTCATGGCGGTTCCTCGGTACGGGGAATCGGGCCGCTCGCCCGGCGAGCCGCTACGCGGCCTCGCTGCGGCCGCTTCTGCGATCGAGGGCCGCTGCGTTGTCGAAGCGCTTCACTTCCAGACGCAAGGCAAGGGGCAAGCGTCATGCGAAACAAGGGCTTCCATGGTGAGAAGCCCTTTGCTACTTGCCTGTTATCAGCCTGCCAGAAAAGAAGGCCGTGTTGAAGCGCTTCGACAATGTCGCTTCAGAGCCCTGGAACGAGGTCGGCGGTGGCCTGGTCGGTCTACGGACGGACGGTGCCGCCGGTGGCCCAGTAGACCGTGTAGTTGTGGCCGTGCGCGTCGTGGAACGGGCCCAGGTGGACGCTGGAGCCGTTGGCGGTGGCGGTGAAGGCGAGTGAACTGCTGCTGGTCCGGGTGATCGAGGACGTGTTCAGCGTCGGGAGGGAGCTGAGCGAGGAGTTGCCGTAGTTGCCGGACAGGACCACCGGGCCGTAGGTGATCGCGGCGACGTTCGCGTTGTCGTTGGCCGCTCGCATGATGATCCGCATGGGCAGGCGGACGGTGACCGTGTCGCCGGAGGTCCAGGAGCGGCTCAGGGTCGCGTAGCTGCCGGGGGCGGTGGCGATGGGTTGCACGACGCCGTTGACGCTGACCGTGGCCCCGGTGGTCCAGGCCGGGATGCGGATGCGCATCGCCCAGGTTCCGCCGACATTGCCGGTGACGTGGAGGGTGGTGGTGTCGCTGCTCGGGTACGACGTGGTCTGGGTGACGGTGATTCCGCGCTCCGACCAGGTGAGCACCGAGGGCACGAACAGGTTCACGATCAGCGTGCTGTCGCTGCGGAAGTAGAGGGAGTCCATCAGCCTGGTGTGCATCTCCAGGCCCGTGCCCTGGCAGCACCAGAAGGTGCCGTAGTCGGTGCTCCAGGTGCCGCCGCCCCACGCCGGGCCCACACCGCGTCGGCCTCCCGGGTTGAGCGGGGTGAAGTAGGTGACGTGGCCGTGATTGTCGGCCGGGTTCTGCTGGCCGATCATCTGGTTCAGCCAGGCCCGCTCGTAGTAGTCGAACAGTGCTGCCCGGTTCGGGTCCAGCGCGAACAGTTCCCGGGTGAGGGTGAGCATGTTGAAGGTGTTGCAGCTTTCGCACGTGTCCTGGTTCAGGTAGCCGGCGATGGCGTTCGGGGCCCGGAAACGCTCCGCCTGGCTGTTGCCGCCGATGGCATAGGTGTGCGCGCTGACGCAGAAGTTCCACGCGTTGGTGGCGATGTCCCGGTAGCGGGTGGTGCCGGTGGCCTTGTACTCCCGGGCGGCCCCGATCCACTTGGGGACCTGAGTGTTGGCGTGCAGTCCGTTGAGCCGGTCCTGGTTGGACGCCAGCGGGTCGAACACCGCGGCGTGGTCGAACCGTTGGGCGACGGTGAGCCACCGCGCGTCGCCGGTCTGCTGGTAGAGATCGGTCAGCACGGTGTTCATGCCGCCGAACTCGGTCTGCAGCATGGTCTGCATCTGCTGGCCGCTCAGCCGGCCGGTGCGCCGATCGACCCATCCTGCCAGGGCGAGCAGCACGTCCCGGGCCTGTGTGCTGCCGATGTGGCGCCATACGTCCAGCAGGCCCACGAGGGTCTTGTGGATGGTGTAGTACGGCACGTTGCCGTTGTTCAGGGTCCGCTGTTCGAGAGCGGTGAAGTCGGACTCGGGGTAGCCGGAGAGATACCCGGCGCTGAAACCGGCGGCGCTGTTGTTGGCCTGACATCTGGCCAGTCCCGCGACCATGCTGGTGGCCTTGTCCCGGCAGACGGTGTCCCCGGTCACGGCGTACAGCTGCGCCCACGCCGTGAGGAAGTGCCCCTGGACGTGGGTGCGGAAGGGGAACGTCGGCGCGTCCCAACCGCCGTTGGCGGCCGCGCCGTTGGTGGACAGCCGGTGGTTGGCGCGGAAGTTGTATAGGAGCCGGTCGACGTCGACGAACCGCAGGTAGTTCCGCGTGCGGTTCTGGTTGTCCAGCCACCGGCTCGCGGTGAGCCGGACCTGGCCGAGTGCGAAGGGGTGCGCGGAGACTCCGATGTCGGCCCTTGCGGGAGGAATGGCCGCGTGGGCGGGAGAACCGCCGAGGAAGGATCCGGTGGCAGAGGCGGCGGCGGTGGCCCCGGCTAATTGCAGGAGGTGCCGTCGGCTGATGGAGAAAGACATGGCGCACCCTTTCGGAGACGGGAAAGCGATGGCACGGTCGAACGGCTGCCGGGACCCGAGCTCGGACAGGGTTCGGGTCCCGGTGCGCGGGTCATCCGGCGGTCAGCGTGGTCCACTTCTGGTTGGCGGCGCCGTTGCAGTCCCACAGCTGGAGCTGTGTGCCGTCGGCCGTGGCCGAACCCGGCACGTCGAGGCAGCGGCCGGAGGCGGGGTTGCGGTAGCCGCCGTTGTGGGGCTGCCAGACCTGGTTGGCGCCGCCGGTGCAGTTCCAGGTCTGCACCTTGGTGCCGTTGGTGGTGCCCCAGCCGGCGGCGTCGAGGCACTTGCCCATGGAGCGCAGGGTGCCGTCGGTGTAGGCGGACCAGACCTGGTTGGCACCGCCGCCGCAGCCCCAGATCTGGACGGCGGCCCCGTCGGCGGTGCTGGCGCCGTTGACATCCAGGCACTTGCCGGCGAGGCCGGACTGCACGCGTGCGGGGGCGGGAGCGGGGTTCCTCAGCCACCCGGCGCTGTCCGCGGTCCGGATGCCCCGGTGGAAGGCGTCGGCCATCTTCTGGTAGCCCGAGTCGTTGGGGTGCAGGGCGTCGGCCAGGTCGGCCGTGGTCAGGTTGCCCATGTCCACGTACGCGACGTGCTTGCCCGCAGCCTGGGCGTCGCTCACGATGCGGGGGATGGCCTGGTTGTACGCGGCACGGTGCTGCTCCTCCGAGCCGCTGGTGGACACGACCAGGGAGGCCACGAGGACCGTCGCGTCGGGAGCGCCGGCGGTGATCTGGTCGACCAGCGACTTCAGCCGGGCGGTGGCGGTGGAGACCTGGTAGCTCTCGTTGAGGTCGTTGGTGCCGATCATCAGCGTCACGACGTTGGGGCGGTAGCGGGTCAGCGAGGCGTCGGTGAGGGCGGCGATCTGGTGGATCTTGTATCCGGGGTGACCTTGGTTGTCGGGGTCGGACATGGAACCGCTGCGTGCGGTGCCCACGAAGTCCAGCGGATGGCCGTCGGTCGCGAGCATGTTCCACAACGGGGCCCGGTATCCGTTGCCCGAACTGCTGCCCACACCCCAGGTGATCGAGTCGCCCAGCGGCATGACCCGCAAGGGTGTGGTCGGGGCGGCGGAGGCAGGGGTCACCCCGGCCGTCGTCACCCCGAGCGCGGCGGTGACGAGCGTGATCAGGGGGAGAAGCCAAGGCTTTCTCATGCACGCGTCCTCTTCTGCGAGTGATGGCTCGATCGACGGGGTCGCCCCGTCACCAACCTGTCGGCAGGCCGGTGATGAACGAGGTCAGGCGGTCGGAGATGACTCGGTCGTCGTGGGCCGAGTAGTGCCAGTCGCAGCCGAGGAAGTCCAGGCCCGAGTCGTCGAGGAACCAGTAGCGGACCCGGCTGTCGCCGGCGTCGTTGCGCGACTTGACCACCTGCTGGACATGGCCGGCGTACTGCCCGGCACCCACCGCCACGATGGTCGTGTCGGCCCCGTAGCGTGTGCGCAGCTTCTGGACGAAGTCGTTGTAGGCGCTGCGGTAGGCGGCCGCGAAGTTGTCCGGCGTCCAGGGTTCACCGGGTTTGATGGCGGTCGAGAAGTCGTTGGTGCCGAGGTTGACCACCACGACCTGGGGGCGCCAGGTGCCCGGGTTCTGCCAGACGTCGCCCGGCACGTTCAGCAGGGCACGGTCGTAGAAGGTGCGGTACGTGACGTCCGGCCTTCCGCCGTCGTAGTTGCGCACCATGCCGAGGCCCGAGTAGCCGTTGATCTGGTAGTCGGCGTTCAGTCGCCGGGCGGTGAGGGCGCCGTAGCTCACATCGGAGTTGGTGGTCCGCTTGAGCTGGTCCGCGGTGCAGGTGCGCGAGGTCGAGAGGTTGCCGTAGCCCACCGTGAGGGAGTCGCCGACGAACTCGATCTGGCGGCTGCGGGCGGCCGGTTTGCCCAGTACGGCACCGCCGGGCGCGGCGACGAAGCCTCCGAAGGCGCTGGTGTTCCCCGGGGTGTCGTTGCGTTTGACGAGCCGGACGGTGTGGGTGCTGTTCGACAGGCCGTTGATCCAGTGCGTGGTGTTGCCGGGTGTGACGAGTGTGGCGACGGTGGTTCCGTCGACCTGGACGTCGTAGTCGGCGGCCGAGTCGTTGAGCACGATGCCCACGCCGGTGCCCCTGACACGGCCCTCGAAGTACACGCCGGGCCAGCTGTACTGCACGGTGTTTCCGGCGTCCTTGACCCGCCCCGCGGTGTGCACCTGTGCGAGCACTCCTGTGGCGCGGACGAGTTGCCATTGCTGGTTGGCCCCGCCCCGGTCGGTGAACTGCACGGCCCGGGCGCCGTCCGCGGTGGAGGCGTTCTGGATCTCGACGGCCTTGCCACTGCCCCGGTTGATCAGCCGCACGTACCCGTCCGGGGAATCGGCCGGCCGGAACTGCTGGTTGGCGCCGTTGAGGTCGCTCCACTGCACGATGCCCGCGTGATCGGCCGAGGAGTGGTTCAACACGTCCAGCACCTTGCCCGAGTGCTGCGCCTTCAACCGGTAGTAGCCACCACCGGAGTCCACGAACCGGAACCGCTGATGGGCACCGTCGTGACGGGACCACTGCGCCACCCCCGCCCCGTCCGCGGCACTTGCGCCGGACACATCCAGCACCTTGCCGCTGCCCCGGTTCACCAGCACATACCACGCACCCGTATCGACACTCGCCGCATGCGCCGTCCCGGCGGCACCCACACCGGACAGCAGCGCCGCCACCAAAGCGACCACCGCCGCCCACACCCCCGCACGCCACCCACGTCTCCACCACGCGGCGCTGACTGGCATACGCATGCCGGCTCTTCGCATTCGTGTCCCTTTCGCTGAGTGTGGCCTGCCCCGCTGCGGGATCGCGTTCGGCTACAGCGCGGTGAAGCTCCACAACAGGTTGGTGCTGCTGCCGTAGGTCCACTGCTTGGTGCCGGAGCCCGAGGAGACGTTGCCGCCGCCGTCCAGGACCAGGCCGGTGGTGCGGTTGGCGATCGAGTAGCGGTCGCCGCCCCGGTGGGTGATGGTCCACTGCTGGTTGGTGCCGCCGTTCCAGGCGGCCTGCCGGGCGGCGGAGCCGTCGGCGGTGGCGCCCCAGCCGTCGGCGACCATGCCGTTGGTGCGGTTGACCAGCCGGTAGTAGCCGCCCTCGACCCACTCCGCCCGCCACTGGAGGTTGCTGTCGCCGTTCCAGGTCCACTGCTTGAGGCCGGAGCCGGAGGCGACGTTGCCACCGCTGTCCAGGGCGAGGCCGTTGGTGGCGTTGGTGATCCGGAAGTGCGTCGCCGGATCGAACTGGACCCTCAGCGAGGCGATCCGGTCGTTGTTGCCGGTGCTCCTGAGGTCGGGGTTGTCGGCGGTGAACGTCCAGGAGGTGCCGGAGAAGTCGTCTCCGGAGTAGCCGATCACCTGGTAGCCGGGGGCCGGCCGGAGGGAGGACAGGGTGCGCGGGCCCGGTCCGGCCGCGGTCAGGTCGGCCGCGGTGTAGTCGCCGACGGTGAGGACGGCGGCCTCGCCGGTGTAGTTGACGTCCGTGAAGGCGATGGCGCCGGCCAGCGGCCGCAATCCGGGGATCGCGCCGGAGAAGGTGAGCTTCAGGACGTAGGCGTTGGCGCTGTACGGCGCGGAGGACGGCAGGGTGATCGTGAGACCGGAGGCGCTCTGGAGGGGCGTGGGCAGGTCGATGTAGGTGTCGGCGCTGGTCCCGAGGAGCTTCACCGAGACCAGCGACGAGAGGTTGATCCGGTCCGAGCCGAGGGTCTTGATCGTCAGCGAACTGCCGGGCCAGCCCAGGGCGGTGGCGTACAGGACGTTGTCGGCCTTGTTGCGGGTGAAGCGGATGTCCTGCGGGGTGCCGGCGTGCGGGGTGGTGAAGGAACCGCCGCCCATCTTCGTCGGGCCCTCGCCGTACGCCGTCCAGGCGCGGGTCGCGTACACCGACTCGCCGAAGCGCTTCAGGTGGTCTCCGATGGCGAGCAGGATGTCCTTCTGCGCCTGGGGGATGGTGCCGTCGGCCATCGGCGCGATGTTGAGCAGCACGTTGCCGTTCTTGCTGACCCGGTCGAGGAACGAGTGCAGCATCTGCTGGGCGGTGTAGTAGCCGATGCCCCGGGTGTAGCACCAGCTGCTGCTGGAGACGCTGTCGTCGGTCAGCCAGTACGGGGTGGTGAGATCGGCCGGGCCGCCGCGCTCGTAGTCGAACACCTCGCCCTTGCCGTTCATGCCGTCCTTGTACGTGGTGACGACCTCGCGGCCCCAGCTGTCCGCCTGGTTGTAGTAGTACGCCAGGAAGTTCAGGCGCTGTTGCTCGTCGACGGCGTCCAGATTGAAGTCCTGCCACAGGATGTCGGGCTGGGCGCGGTCGACGACCTCTTTGAGCTTGTCGAACCAGAGTTGGTTCGCCGCGGCCGAATCCAGTTGTCCGTAGAGCTTCTTGAGGCTGCTGTCGGTCTGAGCGGGGGCGAACTCGTAGAAGCCGGTGAAGTTGTACGCGTGGTGCATGGCCACCAGCAGCTTCAGGCCCTTGGCGCGGATGGCCGTGGAGAACAGCCGCAGCAGGTCGAGACGAGGGCCCTTGTCCACCGAGTTCCACTCGTTGGCCTGGCTGTCCCACATGGAGAAGCCGTCGTGGTGCTCGGCGACCGGGCCGGCGAACCTGGCGCCGGCGTCGACGAACAGCTGCACCCACTCCTCGGGGTCGAACTTCCCGCCGGCCGACTTCAGCTTCGGGGCGAACTCCACGGTGTTGCCCGCCAGGTCCCGTGCTCCGTTGATGAAGTTGTGGTACGGCCACGCCGATGGCCGGCCGTAGGTCGCGATGTGGTGCTGGTTGGCGTTGTTCCCACTCTCGTACATGTTGCGCGGGTACCACTCGTTGCCGAAGGCGGGGACGCTGAAGACGCCCCAGTGGAAGTAGATCCCGAACTTCGCGTCCTGGAACCACTCCGGAGCCGGCGGGTGCTGGTCGACCGAGTTCCAGTCGGGCGTGTACGTGCTGGGCGCCGCCTCGGCGACCGCGGCACCGAACACATCTCCCGCAACGGCCGCCGCGGCCACGCCGGTGGCGGAGGCCAGCAGCTGGCGTCTGTTGATCGAGCTCGACATGGACACATCCCTGATGCGGAAGGGGGTGGGGGGAATGCAGGGCCACGGAAGAAGGTCGACCATGTCGCCATGGGATGTCAACCAGGGTGCAGGGATGAAAGCACCACATGTCCGAGAGGTTTGCGCCACTTGTTGCACCTTTTGTGTGTATTACGCGCGCCCAGACATGCGATGTCTGGGCGCACGTCGACGCTCTGCCGCTGCGACTCAGTAGCCGTGGATCATCTTGTAGGCGACCTCGGGCAGGAACTGTCCGGCCGAGGAACCGGCTCCCACGCCGCAGTTGCCGTCGGACTCACCCGGAACCTTGATCCACAACAGCATCTCGGCGCCTCCGCCCAGCATGGTGGGGGTGCCGATACGGCGGCCCGAGGGGTTGCACCACTGGCCGTTGGAGCCGTTGCCGTTGCGGCTGGTGTCCACCACGAACGGCTTGGTGTAGCCGTACCGGGCGCTCAGTTCCCTGTTGACGGCGTTGCCGTACGCGGTGTTCTCGGCCGTGGTCAGGTAGTTGGAGATGTTGAGCGAGAAGCCGTGCGCCTGTCGGACGCCGGCTTCGTGGAGGCGCTGGGCCATGGCCGCCGCGCTCGCCCAGGCCGGGTTGCCGGCGTCGAGATAGACCCAGGTGTTGGGAGCCTGGCGGTTGAACTCGGCGAGCGCCCCGGTGAGCATGGCCTCGCGTTCGTCGATCTGGGCCTGGTTCATACAGCCGTAGTCCCCGAGGGAGTCCGGTTCGAGGAGGACGAGGGCCGGGCGCCCCGCGATCCCACCCGCGAACTGGGCGATCCAGTTGCGGTAGGCGGACGGCGAGGAGGCTCCGCCCGCGGAGTGCCCGCCGCAGTAGTCGCGGTGGTAGATGTTGTAGGCGACGAGGAGGGGCAGCTTGTCCCGGGCGTCCGCGGCGCCCACGTACGAACCGGTCGCGCTGCCTATGGTGCCGCTCCAGGAGCCGAACCAGCGGGCGGTCGGGGTGTTGGCGATGGAGGAGTTGATCGCAGACGCCCGGCCGTCACCGGGGTTCGCGGCGGTCCACCGCTTCGCGCTGGAGTCGGGGTCCACGTAGAACCCGTTGGTCATGGTCGTCGGATCGGCCGCGTGCGCGGGCGGCGCGGCGGCGAGCGCCAGCGGCAGCGAGGAGAGCGCTGCCGCCAGGGCGAGCAGTCTGCGGCGCATGACGGTACCTCGGTTCTCTGAGGGGCAGGGGGATGCGTCGGATGGTCGATGTGGGGGTGGGGGGCGCTCCCATCGGCAGCGCCCCCCACGGCACGGTCGGTCAGCAGGTCGAGTTGGTCTGGGTGAGGAGGCCGAGCCGCCACGGCAGCAGGTTGTAGTCGCCGCCCGCGTTCGGGTTCATGCCCTGGTAGAGGTACTGGAGCCGGCAGGAGGGGATGGTGAGCGTCTGGTCGTACCCGGCGCGGATCATCTCGCCGTGGCTGATGTCCCTGGTCCAGCCTCCCGAGGGGAAGGCGACGTTGTTCGACCTGGCGAAGGGGTTGCCCTCGGACGCGGCCAGTTGCGTCCAGGAGCCGGCGAGGTTGCTCGTCGTCCAGGAGCGGAAGTAGCGTCGGCCGTCCGACCCGATGGCCTCGACGAGAAGCAGGTACTGGTTGGAGCCCTGCACCTTGTACACGTTGCTCGCCTCGAACATGGCGAACTTGGAGTCCTGGGCCGCGATGACGGTGTTGGTGAAGCCGTTCGGGAACTGGCCGACGGTCGTCTGGGAGCGGTACAAGTGGCCGTTGTCGTCGGAGGAGAACAGGTAGCAGTTGGCGCTGTCGCAGATCACCCACATGTCGACCCAGTGCCCGTTGCCGATGTTCTGCCTGATGATGTCGGGCATCGACGAGTAGAAGTTGCGCGGGGCGCTCCACCCGTTCGGATTGCTGATGTCCGGGTTCGTGGAGTACGACGCGTTGCCGGTCTGGTACACGAGGTACCACAGGCGCTGCGGCGCGTTGTAGAAGACCTGCGGCGCGGCCCGGTACCCGCGTCCGATGGAGGTGCGGTCCAGATAGTGGTGTGTGGCCGAGCCGGCCTGTGACCAGTCACTGAAGTTCAGGTACACCAGGTTGTATCCGGAGGAGCTCGCGGTACTGGCGAACACGTGGTACTTGCCGTTGTACTGGACGACCGTCGGATCCTTGATCCCGGCGATGTTGTGGGTGGCGTCCGACTTCGGCGAGATCAGCGTCCCGCTGGAGCTCCAGGAGAAGCGGGAGGGCAGCGCGGCGGCGGACCGGGGCGCGGGGGCGTCCGTCTGCTTCGCCGCGCGGGCACCGCCCATGGAGGTCAGCACCGACTGGTAGGCCGGCTTCTTGTTTCCCCCGCGGTCGAACAGCAGGGGGTTCTCGCCACTGCGCCAGGAGTCGCTGTCGCGGATGCCCCAGACGGTGATGCCGGTGCAGCGAGGCACGTTCATGCAGGCCCGGACGGTGTTCGCGTACGCGTTCGGCGACGCCTGCGCGATGTCCAGTTCGGTGATCTGTACGTCCACGCCGAGGGCGGCGAAGCTCGACAGCGTCGTCTGGAAGCTGGCGGGCGGGCCGCCGGCGCCGAAGTGGGCCTGGAGGCCCACGCAGTCGATGGGCACGCCGCGCGCCTTGAAGTCGCGCACCATGCGGTACACGCCCTGGGTCTTGGCGTCGTTCCAGTTCTCGATGCTGTAGTCGTTGTAACAGAGCTTGGCCGCCGGGTCGGCCGTCCGGGCCGTGCGGAACGCCTGCTCGAGGAAGCCGTTGCCCAGCACGTCCCGGAAGACCGAGCCGCGCAGCTGGCCGCTGCCGCCGTCGGCGAAGGCCTCGTTGACCACGTCCCAGGAGTGGATCCGGCCCTTGTAGCGGTTCATCACCGTGGTGATGTGGTTGTTCATCACGCCGCGCAGTGTGTTCGCGTCCCTGATGGCCTTGACCCAGTCGGGCAACTGGGAGTGCCACACCAGCGTGTGGCCCCGCATGCGCTGACCGCGGGCCGCCGCCCGGTTCATGATCTGGTCGGCGGCGCCGAAGGAGAACTGCCCGCGAGAGCGCTCGGTCGCGTCCCACTTCATCTCGTTCTCAGCTGTCACCGAGTTGAACTCGCGGTCCAGGATGCCGGTGTACGTGCCGTCGCCGAGCCTGCCGGCGGCCACCGCTGTCCCGAAGTACCGTCCGGACTGGGCGGCTTGCGCGCCGAGGGTGGAGGCTCGCACGCCGTCGGGCGCCGCTGGCGCTTTGGACGCTGCGGGCGCCACGGGAGCTTTGGACGCGGCGGTCGCGGCCTCCGGCGCCACCAGGGCGGCCAAGGCCAGCAGGGATAACACCGAGGCCCGGCGACGACCGAGCCGTTTCAGCGGGTTCATGGTTCTCCTCGTGCGGGGGGAGGGGGGTTGAGTTGGTGCGATCGATGGGATCGGCGGCCGGGGGGGATCGGGTCAGGGCGTGGACAGCTCGAACCGCTGGACGCGGACCGCGCCGCCGAGTGCCTGGGTGGCGTGGTTGAAGAGAGCGAATCGGTACCCCATGAAGAACCGCCAGTCGTTGCCCATGGAGAAGGACGGGCCGAGGCGGACGAAGTTGGTGCCGTCGGTGCTGAAGGAGAAGGTTCCCGGGCGTGCGGCGCCAGGGCGGATGTCCGCGGCCGCGCGCAGCCGGACGCGGCTGCCGGTCACGGTCGCGCTCGCGACCTCGGTGCCGGTGCCGGTGGTGTTCCAGTTGCCGTCCATGGTCAGCCGGTTGACCATCACCACCCGCGTCACGCCACCGTCGCGCTTGACACCGATCCAGGCGGAGGAGTCACGCAGCAGCGCGAGCCCGGCCCGGTCGCCGTCGCGCATCGCCGAGAAGTCGAGATCGACGGTGGCCGTGGAGGTGGGGCCCTGGATGCGGTGGGTGAGGGTGTTGCGGGCCCAGTACAGATCGTTGGTGACGGTCGCGGTCCGCAGGGTGAGGCCGTTGTTCACCGACCACCTGGTGTTGTCCGGGTTGTGGTTCCACTCCCACTTCGGCTTCAGCACCGTGCCGTCGAAGGTGTCGACGCCGATCATGGGAGTGACCTGCCGGGGTGGAGCGGGCACGATCGGGCTGGGATACGACTGGCCCCACGCGCCGTTGACGAGCTGCACGACGGGCCAGCCGTCCGAGGTCCAGGTGATGGGCGCCAGGGCAGGGACCCGGCCGCCGGGGTAGGCGTCCACGAAGGCCAGGTAGTACCAGGCCCCGCTCTGCGTCTGCACCAGCCCGCCCTGGTGCGGGACGCCGCCGCCGGGGATGGGCCCGCGCAGGTCGAGGAGGACCTGGCGCATCGTGTACGGACCGAAGGGGCCGCTCGACGACTTGAGGATGTACTGGCCGTTCGCGGGCCGGGTCAGGAAGATGTAGTACTGCCCGTTGATCTTGTAGAAGCGCGCGCCCTCCAGGGTTCCGACACTCGACGGTGTGGTGAACACCTGCTGTGCGCGGACCTGGGTGCGGCCGTCGGGGGAGAGTTGGGCCACGCTGATGGTGGTGTTGCCGTACGCCACGTACAGGGTGTCGTCGCTGTCCACGAGCAGCCCGGCGTCGTAGTAGGGCGTGCTGATCGTGGTGAGCCTGTTCCACGGTCCCTCGACGGCCGTGGCGGTGTAGATGTACGTTCGGGCGAAGTCGATCTGGCCGAGCCAGTAGAAGGTTCCGTTGCTCGGACGGTGGGCCAGCGATGACGCCCAGATGCCCCGGACGTAGCCACGACCGCCGTTCAGGTCGTACTTGGTACCGAAGTCGAGGCTCGGCACCGAGTGTCCGGCGATCTCCCAGTTCACCAGGTCGTACGAGCGCAGGACGGGTGCGCCGGGCGAGTAGTGCATCGTGGAGGCCGAGGCGTAGTAGGTGGCGCCGACGCGGATGACGTCGATGTCCGCGAAGTCCTGCCAGATGACCGGGTTCGTGTACTGCGCCGCGGCCGCGAGGCCGGACCCTGGCACGAGGCCGGGGGCCGCTGCGCCGCGCCCGGCTCCGACCAGGGGAAGAAGGGAACCCGCCACCAGACCGGTGGCCGCGGCCAGCGCTCGACGGCGATCCCATTGCTGATGAGGGCATGACATATCCATGGCGTTCTCCTTGCGCGGCCGGGCCGTTGGGGTTGGCGCGTGGAGCAGCCGTCAGTCTCAGGACTGAGCGGCAGGTGCCGTTCGTGATGTCGGAGTGCAACCGACACATCGAGCACTCTGGATGATAGAAGGCCGATACATCCCGTCAATACCTTCCGCATGATTCGGTTTTCACATCGAAATGTTTCGTTGGATCGGCATGCCAGGAGGACTCTGCTTCGCCCCGCCATCTGCGCTCGCGCGCACGGTCGCTTAAGGCGTTGACCCTGGAATGGATCCCGCTTCGATCGCGATCCTGGACGAATCTTGCGTACATCGCCGGCTGTGTCGGGTGTGCGGCATTCAGTCACATCGCGCCTCGGAGCGGGAAGTCACCCCATTCCTGAACACCGCCTTCGTTCAGGATGTCGAGCCGGTCACCGTGCTTCCCGACTTGGTCACGTAGTACGTCGTGGTGGCACCGCTCCAGAAGTGGAAGGTGAGCTTCACGCGCGTGTCGCCCTTCACCGCGTCGAGGAAGGCGGGAGTGAGCCGGATGCTGTTCGTGGCCTTGTCCGGTGCGAACGCGGTGTTGAACTGCTGGTAGGGAGTCCAGCTGGTCGGGCCGGCGTTGCCGCCGTCCGCGTAGGTGGCCTCCATCGTCGCCAGCACGTCACCCCGGAACTGCGTGGGGATCCGGAACGCGTTCGTCGTCCCGGTCGTGTCCGACTGCACCGGAGTCTCCTGGGTGATCACCTGGATCCGCCAGGGACGCCCCGGGAGAACTCGGCCTGAAGCGTCGCGTTGACACCATGGGCGCGGTTCCCGACGAGCCGGGTGAGCGCTGCCGCCTTCAACGTCAGCCGGTTGCCGGCCAGGGTGTAGTCCTTGCGGTTGACCAGCTTCGCCGTGCCGTGCTTGAGAGCCTTGAAGGTGGCTCCGTTCAGGTTCAGGGTGAGCGTGCGGTCCTTGACGCGGCCGGTCTTCGGCACGAACACGTTGTCCGTGGAGGCGGTGGCCGAGCGCGTGCTCCAGCTCGACTTGATCTGGCCGTACATCCCGGCGTCCTTCCACCGCAGCTTGTCGCGGTCGAAGAAGGCGCCGTTGTCCCACAGGACGGTGGTGACCTTGTTGGTGCGGGCGGTGTGGCCGAACGCCTCGAAGTACTTCTGCATCTCCCCGCGTTCCACGGCGCCGGGGCCGTGGTCGTAGCCGAGCAGCCCGTACTCCCCGATGACGACGGGGATGTTCTTGGCGACGAAGGTGTCGTGTATCCGCTTGAAGGTCTGGCTCAGGTCCTTCTGAACCGTGGTGTCGAAGCGAGTCGTGCCGGCGACGTTCACGCTGAACGGGAAGTAGCCGTAGTAGTGCACGGTGGCGATCAGCCGCGGGTCGTGCAGCGACTTGATCGTGGTGGCGAGGTTGTTCATCAGCCGCTGGTCCGGTGTGCAGACCTCGGTGGGCAGCATGAGCAGGCGCTTGGTGTTGTTGCCGCCCGACTTGCGCACGATGCTGTGGAACGACCTGTTCAGCTCGTTGAGCAGTTCCGCCTTCCGGGTGTTGTCGGCGCTCTCGAACCGGGGCTCGTTGATGCTCTCGAAGACCAGCTTGGCGGACTCGTTCCGGAAAGAGGTGGCGATCTGGGTCCAGGTGGCGTTGAAGCGGGTGAGCACCTTGTCGTGGTCGGTGGACATGGAGTCGGCCCACTGCCAGGAGTCGTGGTGGATGTCGAGTATCACGTAGAAACCGCTGTCGAGTGCCTGGTCGACCACCTGCTTGACCCGCTTCAAGTACGCCGGATCGATGGTGTAGTTGGGTGCGCCTCTCGGGCCGGGCGTCGTCGCCGAACTCCCCGAAGACCGTGCCGTAGGCGAGGACGCCCGCGGCCGCCACCGCCAGCGGCGTACCCACTGCCGGCCGGAGGTTGCGTCGGCGGTGGTGTGGGACCTGCTGCTTCTTCATTGCTCATCCGCTCTGCAAGATCGAGCCGCTATCTCCCCCAGTTGCCGACGACGGACAGGAAGTTGCCGACCTTCACAGAAAGCGCACAGATTCATCCGCTGTCTGCCTGCCTCCGCCGGCCCCATTGGGATTGATGCGCTTAACGCATGCACAGATCTCGGTTCGATGCTGGACGCCGATCCGCCAATGCTTCGAAACTCTCGCGTAACACCTCGACCTGCCCAGCGGACGCCGGGCTCTGCGAGCCGAGTCGGCACGCCCCTCGCGCGACGGCGCACCCGTGCGGGTACCCCACAAGTCCGATACGGAGACGAGGATCCATGAGACGGATGACCAGACGTACGGCGCTCGCGGTCGCAGCAGGTGCGGTCGCGGCGCCGGCCGTGAGTACGGCGACCGCCTCGGCCGCCGACACCACGACGGCCGCATCCCGAGGACGACAAGCGGCCACCGGGCGCAATCCGGTCCTGCGAACGGACCTTGTCACGCAGGTGACGCCCAGGAACAACTGGCTGGTGATCGCCGTCGTCCTCCAGTACGCGCACCCTGTTGACCTGCGCGGCGGAGCAATCCCGCCCTCGGCCTTCGAGGTGAAGGCCACCGTGGGCGGACAAACGGCGGCTCGCACGGTGACCCGGATCTACTCCGGCACCACCGCCGCAACGGATCACCGATCTCACCCGGGACGGCCGGGGGACCGCCTGGTCATCGAACTCGACCCCAACGACTCCAACGCACGCGCCGCGGGCACCGACCCCTACCCGCTCGACCGCGCCTACTCCGTCAGACAAGTGGCCGACGTGCACGGCTCGGACGGCGAACCAGTGCTCAAGGCGGGCCCGTTCGCGAGCCGGAACGACGACGTCATCACTCCCGTGGTCGACGACTTCAGCGCCGGTTCGTTCACCGACTCCGCAGGTTTCGAACTGGACTTCCGGCTGTACCAGCCCGAGGGATTCGTACGGAACCCGCAGACACGCACGCGATACCCGCTCGTCGTCACCCTGCACGGCGGCGGCGAAGTCGCGGACAACAACATGACCCAGCTCACCGGCAACCGGATCGCGGTCACCTTCGCCAAACCGGAACGACAGCGCCGCGACCCGGCGTTCGTCCTCTCCCCGCAGGTCCCCCTGCCCCGTCCCATGGACGGACCCGACGGCACGGACTGGACCGACGCCAAGGTCCAGGCCGCTCTGATCGAACTCATCGACACCTTCGTGAGCGAGCACCCCCGCACCGTGGACACATCCCGGCTCTATCTCGTGGGCCTGTCCTCGGGCGGGCGCGGTACCTACAGCCTGCTGGCCAAGCGCCCCGACACGTTCGCGGCCGCCCTGCCCACGGCCGGCTGGGGCGACCCGGCCATCATGGAAAGGATCACGCACATCCCGATCTGGGCCGACCACTCCGTCGACGACCCGGTCGTCCCCTACCGGGAGGGCAGGTTCGGCAAGCCCGGAACCTGGGCACTGATGAACGCGCTGGAGACCGCCGGTGCCCGCGTCAGCCGGGGGGAGTGGGCCAACGATCTGCCGAAGGCACAGTTCGAGGCCCGGTCCCGGGAGCTCATACGGCAGGCCCGGGCCACGCACAGCCACGTCCTGTTCACGAGCTACACGGCCGGAACGACACCGGTGAACCCACACCTCTCATGGGCCCAGACGTATGAGAACGACGTGGTCATCGACTGGCTCTTCGCACAGTCCCGGTAGCCGCCGCACGCGGGGGTCCCTTCCCTCTTCCGCAGGCGCACCCCGCTGTCCGGTCACCGCGACCTCACTGCTATCCGGAGGTAGAGCAATGCGTCCATCCAGTAGCTCCCCTCATACGCCCGCACCGTTACGGACCCGACCCCGTGCCGTGAGAGCACTGATCGCCCTGGCGACCACGATCGGCCTGGCGCTGACCCTGCTGACGGCCGTCGCTCCACCGGCGGCCGCCGCAGACCTGCTGTCCCAGGGCAAACCCGCCACCTCCTCGTCCACCGAGAAGGCGTCCACGCCCGCGTCGGCGGCGGTGGACGGCGACACCAGGACGCGCTGGTCCAGCACGTTCGGTGACCGGCAGTGGCTGCGAGTCGACCTGGGCGCCAACGCCACCATCAGCCAAGTCGTGCTGCGGTGGGAGACCGCGTACGCCCGCGCGTTCCAGATCCAGACCTCCGACGACGGCACCGCCTGGACCACCATCCACTCGACCACGACCGGCACCGGCGGCGTGCAGACCCTCGACGTCGACGGCAGCGGCCGGTACGTCCGCATCCACGGCACCCAGCGCGGCACCGCCTACGGCTACTCGCTGTGGGAGTTCCAGGTGTACGGCTCCGGCACGGGCACCCCTCCGGGCAACGGCATCCCGGACCCGACGACCGCTTCCCTGGAAGCCGCCAACGGGCCGCTGACCACCGCCACTTACACCGTTCCCAGCCCGAGCGGGTACGGCTCGGGCACGGTCACATACCCCACGAGCAGGGGCTCGTACCCGGGTGTCGTACTGATGCCGGGCTACCAGGGAACACAGCAGAACCTGCGATGGCTCGCACCTCGCCTCGCCTCCTGGGGCTTCGTCGTCATCAACGTCGGAACCAATACGCTCACCGACGACCCCGCATCGCGCGGCCGCCAGATCACCGCCGCCGGCACCCAGCTGCTCGCCCTCGGCAACACCGCCGGCACCCCGGTATCCGGGAAGCTCAACGGCACGCTCGGCGCCGTCGGCCATTCGATGGGCGGCGGTGGCGTCATGGCGGCCCTCCGGGACGACCCGCGCTTCCGGGCGGGCGTGCCGACGGCCCCGTACTACCCGAACATGAACTTCTCCGCGGTCACCGATCCCACGTTCTTCCTGACCTGTCAGAGCG
The DNA here is from genome assembly GCF_001685355.1 of Streptomyces lincolnensis. Classification (GTDB taxonomy): domain Bacteria; phylum Actinomycetota; class Actinomycetes; order Streptomycetales; family Streptomycetaceae; genus Streptomyces; species Streptomyces lincolnensis. The sequence continues at coordinate 9,928,992 of NZ_CP016438.1, forward strand.
ACGCCGTCGCCCACGGCAACACCTACGCGGTGCCCTGGTACACCTCCATGTCGCAGGCCGAGAAGCTCTACATCGAGGTTCCGGGCGACCATCTGTGTCCGATGACGGACTACGGCGACAAGGCCAAGCAGGGCAAGTGGATCGTGTCGTTCCTCAGCCTCTGGCTGCGCGCCGACACCCGTTTCAGCCCGTTCCTGTGCGGTCCCGTACGGGACGCCGACCAGAACGACACATCCCTGGTCACGCGCTGGATGGACACCTGCCCGCTCTGAGCGTGTCGATGGCGGGCGGCCGGACGGTCCGGCCGGCGGGCGTCACCGATCTGATAGGTGATGACGTTGTCATGCGATGCGTCACCTGTCAAAATGGTGACTAGGTGGGGGTTTCCGGGTCGGCGTGCGAGCCTGGACCCTGCGCAACAGACATGGACGGAAAGGTGAGATGCCATGAGCGACGCCGAGGAGAGGGCACTGCTGGCGGGCGGCTGTTTCTGGGGCATGCAGGAGCTGATCCGTTCACTGCCCGGCGTGCTGGGCACCCGAGTGGGCTACAGCGGCGACGACGACAAGCCCAACGCCACTTACCGCGACCACGGAAAGCACGCCGAGTCGATCGAGATCACCTTCGATCCCACGGCCACCGACTACCGCGCGATCCTGGAGTACTTCTTCCAGATCCACGACCCGAGCACGAGGAACCGCCAGGGCAACGACATCGGCCTCAGCTACCGCTCCGCCATTTTCTACCTCGACGACGAGCAGCGCCGTATCGCGCAGGACACCATCGCCGACGTCGAGGCGTCCGGGCTGTGGCCGGGCCCGGTGGTGACCGAGGTCGTGCCGGCCGGCGCGTTCTGGGAGGCCGAGCCGGAGCACCAGGACTACCTCCAGCGCTACCCGGACGGCTACACCTGCCACTTCCCGCGCCCCAACTGGCGCCTGCCCAAGCGCAGCGAGTCCTGAACACCTGAACACCAGCGCGGCCGGGAGGGACATGCCCCTCCCGGCCGCGTGCCGTTGCCACCTCGTAGGCCCGGACCGTCGTCCTGCGTGCCCACGGGTCCTGGAAGTGTCGGACGCTGATCTCAGAGGCGGGTGAAGACGGTGGGGGCCTCCTGCGGCAGGTTGTGACCGATGTCCGCGATCGTGCGGTGCAGGTAGGGGCCGGCCTGGTGCTCTGTCGAGGCGGCGTCGCGCGGTCCGGAAAGGATCGCGGGACGCCCGAGGTGGTTCACGAGGTCCACGAGGTCAGGGAGTGAGGGTGTAGACCTTGCAGTCGGCACAGCCCTTGTGCTGGGAGGCCTGGAAGTTCCCGGTGGAGTTCGCGATGGTGGCCTTGTCGTTGTTGTGGAGCCAGTTCTTCCATGTGCCGTTCGTCTTGACCCGGACCCAGGCGTGCCCGTCGCAGGACGTGCCCGTCTTCTGGGTGTAGGCCAGCGTGCGGCTGCTGTAGGCGTCGTACTGGGTCACGCGGCCGTCGCAGGTGCGCTTGATGGTGGTCTCGCCGGCCGACGCGGGTGCGGCGGCGATCATGACTGTCCCGACGGCGGCGGCAACGGCGCCCAGCTTGGCTCGGATACCCATGGTGATCCCTTTCCCCCGGATGCTGCTCCAGTGGTCGTGCGCCCGGTAGTCCCAGGCGCACGGACATTCTGCGGAGTCACCGCTGTCCGGTGTACCTACAACCTTTCAGGTTCCGGCCCACGCCCTCCGCCGCCAAAGTGGCGGGTGGGACATCAACGGGGAGGGACCACATGACCATCCGTACTGCCAGGCCTCGCCTGGCCACCACCGCCGTTCTGGGCGCCGCCCTCGGGGCCACCCTGGCCCTGGGCACGCTGCCCGCCTCAGCTGCCGTCTCCGACGGCTATATCAGCGGTGGTGGCAGCTTCCGCAACGACTGGTCCGACGAGAGGGTGGCCGCCGACTACTACCCGCGGTCCAATGCCGCCTGCCTGTGGCAGAAGGTCCTGTGGGCGGAGGGCCTGCTCACGAACTCCGAGGTCGACGGCGCCTTCGGCGGCAACACCGCTCATCAAACAGGGAGGCTCCAGTCCCGCTGGGGGATACCCACGAGCGAGAAGGCCGACCACGGCACCTTCACCAAGGCCGCAGGCCGGCTGAAGTTCGTCTCCGGCAGCACCGCGAGCGGCAAGAAGCTGGAGCTCAAGTACAACGGCGCCGCGCACGACTTCACCGTGCGGCGCAATGAGCGTGGGCAGTACGGGTTCTACCTGGACGATGCTTGGAGGGCCGCCACGTACAAGAAGCGCACCTGCATCTGACCTACAGGGACTCCACGAAGCGGGCCCACGCGCGGGTGGGGAACACCAGCGCGGGGCCCTGCGGGGCTTTGGAGCCGCGGACAGGGACGGTTACTTCCACCAAGGGCCAGGGACGCCAAGGGCGGCAGTGCGACGGCGCTGAGCAGATCGTACTTGCGGCGGTACCCCTTCACACTGGACAGGAAATCGATGACCCTTCCGTCGCCCCCGCATACCCGCTCTTCGATGGTGGCGCCCTTGCCGGTGAGGCCGCAGGCGATGGCCGCTGCGACGAGACCTCCTTCATGCCGGCGATGCCGAAACGATTCGCCGCTTTGCAGCCGCGGTTGAGGTGGATGCCGAGCTGGTCGCCCCGGCGCCTGCGTTTGCCGAAGGCGCTCCACCAGCCGTTGTCCTGGCAGATCCGCCAGGCGGTCCGCTCGGCCATCGCCTCACCGCCGGCGTGGGCCTCGTCGAGAAGGAAGCGGTGCCCGAACTCGGGATCGTCGCGGTGCGCGTCGAACAGAGCGTTGGCCTGGTATGCCTCGGTCAGTTCGGCGTCGGTGGCAGACCGGGCCAGCCACCGGTGGGAGGGCTGGCGGGCCAGCCCGAGCACCCGGTACGTCACCGCCACCCGCACCCGGTAAGGGGCATCGGCGGCGGCCAGCTCACGGACGAGCGGTACATCATTTTGCCGGCAGGTTCGCCTGCGACAGATAAGCCGCACGCCTACACGGCAGCCCTCGTCGACCTGCTCGCCGACCGCGTGCCCGAACTGCTGCGCGCCCTGCGCGAAGCCGGCCCCGACTACGTCCTGCTGGACGGCACCCTCGCAGAGTACGACCGGGGCGGCGACAGCCGGGCCGACTTCTCACAAAAACACCGACGCCACGGAGTGAACGTCCAGGTGGTAACCGATCCAGCCGGACGACTGCTGTGGATCTCGCCCGCCCTGCCCGGCCGTGCGCACGACCTGACGCCCACCCAGCAAACCGTCAACCGCGCGCTGTCCGCAGCCCGGGCACCGGGCGAGCGCGGCGTCGCACGGCTCAAGTCCTGGCGGATCTTCCGCAAAGCCCGATGCAGTCCGAATCGGATGTCGTCAATCGCCGCCGATGGTCAGCAGGCAGCTGTCGGGGTCTGCCGCGTCGATGATCCCGGTGCCCGGTGAGACCTTCTCTGTACGGTTCTCAGCCCAAGTCGTCTTCACCGGACCGGTCCGGGACCGCGTCGGGTCGGCTTCGGCGCCGGTGCGCTGCCGCCGCCAGGTCTGCGCGGAGCGCGCCGGCGCTTCGGCCGCTCTCCAGCGCCCGCCGTACGAGGTCCGCCTGGGACGGCGGGGCGAGGCCGTCGACCGGTGCGTCCAGATCCAGGTTGGTGGGGAAGGCGTAGCCCTCGGCGCAGGCCGCCACGACGCACCGTAGCCAGTGTGGTGGGGCTCCCTCGGCCTTGCGCCGCAGCAACACCGGGTACACCGCGTTCACCATCGCCTCCCGGTCGACGGTCTCCATGGACCGGCCGAACGGCGAGGACACCTGGAGGAGGTTCGCCATGCGCCGCACCCCGGTCGTGCGGTTGGCCCCGGCGGCGTGGAAGAGCGCCGGGCTGAAGAAGACGACGTCTCCCTTCTCCAGCGGCATCTGGACGTGATGGTCGTCGAAGTAGGCCCGGAACTCCGGCCGCTGCCAGGCGAGGTAGCCGGGTTCGTACGTCTGCGAGTACGGCAGGTACAGGGTGGGGCCCGTTTCGACCGGCATGTCGCAGTGCGCGACGGCGCCCTGCAGGGTGAGCGACGGCGCGGCCCGGTGGACGTGGGTCGGGAACGCGGCGGCGCCCTCGTCGGAGAAGAAGCCGAAGTGGTAGTCACGGTGCACGCGTTGGGCAGGGGCGCCCGGGTTGACGACGTTGACCTGCGAGGTGAGCTGGTAACCGGGTCCCAGCCAGGCCGACGACACCAGATCGGTCACGCCCTCGCCGTGGTACTCGGCGAACGCCTCCGGGTCGTGCAGCGCCAGCTTCTCGACCGCGTTCCACACCCGGTCGTTGGTGCCGGGCCTGGCGTAGTGGTCGCCCCGGGCCGAGCCCGCCGCACGCTGGTCCGCGATCATCTTCTCGAACGCTCCGGTGACCCGGTCCACGACTGACGGATCGGGATAGGCGCGCTTGCAGACGACGATGCCCGGCCCGTCCAGCAGCACCCGGACCAGCTCGGCCTGGATCTCGCGTCGCCCCGCCGGCGTACCCGCCCGTCGGCGCAGCAGTTCACCGTCGTACAGCGGGATGCCGTGGACGACGTCCGTGGCGGAAGGGACCTCCGCCGGATTCGTGGTGCGCTCCACATGGCCGCGGAAGTCGGCCAGATCGCAGTCGGACGGATTGAGCCAGCTCCGTGGACGGTCATGGATGGTGGGCATGGTGCTCCTCTCAGGGGATGACACCGGTCGTCGTGGCCGCCGGCACGGGCACCGGCCTGGCGAACGTGCGGTCGCAATAGGCGAGAGGGGGGCGGTCACCGATGTGGGTGTCCTCCACGAGCCCGACGATGATGCTGTGGTCCCCGCCGGCGAGGATGTCGTACGTGCTGCAGGCGACTCGGGCCGCCGCTTCATGCAGCCCCGGCAGCCCCTTCTCGCACGGTTCGAACTCGCTGGTGGCCACCTTCTCGCCACCCCGCGTGGCGAAGTGCCGCGCCAGATGGGCGTGTTCGGCGGCCAGGACGTTGACCAGAAAGACGCCGGCCTGGGTGAAGGCCGTGTGCGACCCGGCGTCCCTGGCCAGGCACAGCAGGACGAGCGGGGGATCGAGGGACAGCGAGCAGAAGGAACTCGCGGTGAACCCCCAGGAGCGGCCGTCGCGCGTCGTGGTCGTCGCGACCGTGACCGGAGCGGGAGTCCTGCTCATGGTCTCTGTGAACATCCGGGCGGATACGGCCATCTCACACGGTCCTTCCCCGGCTTCGGCTCATCGGCCGAGCCCGTACCGGGACAGGTCCAGCCGCTCGTTCAGCGGCGGCACCCGGACCACCTCGTCCTCGTATCGCCGGCCGGTGCGGTCGGCGTCGGAGAGGACCACGATCACCGAGTCCTCGAGGAAGACGGTGCAGTGAGCCCGGCCCCTCGGACTGACCACGGCGTCCTGGGAACCCATTTCCAGGGTGAACAGCTCGCCGTTCTCGTCCTCCTCGATGTACAGCATCCGTCCGGACGCCACGTACATGAGATGGCTCTCGTTCGCGTGCCAGTGATTGCCGCGCACGGCCGTCCGGCGGGAATTGATCACCAGCACCCCGACCGTCGGGAAGGGCGGCAGGTTGATGATCTCGCCCCGGGCGTCCCGGTACACGCCCTCCGGCGGCAGGATCCCCTCCTGGCCGGTGTAGAGGGAGCCGTTGTGCTGCTGCGATGCCATGGTTACCTCCGATTGCCCGTCAGGTTTCAGACGCGTACGCCGCGAGCGGCCTCGGCCGGTGTCCAACGAAAGGACTGCGACACGGTTCCCTCACTGCACAGCCGCTGCAGCCACAGGCTCCGGTCGCTGCGCCCCCACCCGTCCCGCCATTCGTGCTTGCCGTCCACCTGGACGGCGTCCAGGGCGTCCTCCAGCTCCGTGATGCCGACGGGAACCGTCATCGACGGCCGCCACTCGGGGAAGGCCTGCCGGAAGGCGTCGAAACGCACGCGGTAACTGCGGCGGTCGTCGTTCGTTCCGACAGCGCGCACCTGCGCGGTCGGGCGCTGCTGCCGCACGAGTTCCGCCACTTCACGGACCTCGTAGTTCTCACCCTCTCGGCCCACGTTGAACGCCTTGCCCTGCACGGTCGCCCCGTCCGCCGCGAGACACTCGGCGATGGCGGCAGCGGCGTCCCGCACGTGCAGCAGCGGACGAGCGGCCCTGCCCTCCCCGTGGACGGACACGGTGTCCCACCGCCAGGCGCAGCTCACCATGCGGTTGACCAGCAGGTCGCTGCGGAAGGAGGAACTGAGGCCGTAGAGCGTGGCGAAGCGCAGCGCCGTCGGGCAGAAGGTCCCGCCGGACAGGCTGCGGATCGCCGCCTCGGCGTCGACCTTGCTGCGTGCATAGGCGGTGAGGGGATTGACGGCGGCGTTCTCGTCCAGACCGTCGGCCGCGGCCGCTCCGTAGATGCTGCACGAGGAGGCCAGCACCAGTCGCTCCACTCCCGTGCTCCTGGCGACACGGGCCAGGTTTCCCGCCGCCCGCCCGTTGATCTCGTGCGTCGCACCCGCGTCGAGCGCGCCGCAGGCGTCGTTGCACAACGCTGCCAGGTGGACGACCGCGTCGAAGCCCAGCAGGTCCTCGGGCCTGATGTCCCGGATGTCCCGCATGGCCGCGCCGCGTCCGACAGGGTCGAAGTACCCCGCGTCCCAGCCGGTGACCGAGTGGCCGCGGGCGCGCAGGACGTCCGACAGGACCGAACCCAGGTAGCCCCGGTTTCCGGTTACGAGTACGCGCATGCCGTGCTCCTTCCTTTGGAGGTGTCACGCGATGGTCAGCTCGGGCAGGGGCGCGACGAAGTCCCCGCCGAACCGGGCGTGCCGGCGCCGGATGTCGGAGGCGTAGTTCCACGCGAAGAGCACGCAGTAGTCGATGTCCTCCTCCCGCAGCCGGGCCGTGTCACGGACCTCGATGCCGTCCCCCGGCGTGTAGAGACCGACCTTGCGCGCGTTGTCGTCCACGATCCACGGGATGTGCTCGCCGGCCCCCGACTGCGCCAGCAGGGTCACGGCGCGCGCCGAGGCGCCGTACCCGCACACCCGGCGGCCGAGGCGGGTGAGTCCGCCGATGACGTCGTTCAGACGGCTCGCCACCCTCTCGACCCGGGAGGGGAAGTCGGCCAGGAAGCTGCCGTCCGGTACACCGGCCGACGCCTCCTCGGCCAGCAGGTGTTCCACGGCGGCCGTCCGGGCGGGACGCGGCTGCCCGTCGCTGCGGCGCAGCCAGCAACGCAGGGACCCGCCCTGCGTGGGGATCCGCTGCACGTCCACGACCGTCAGCCCGTGCTCCTCGGCCACCCGGGACAGCGCGTGCAGGGAGAAGTAGGACAGGTGCTCGTGGTAGACGAACTCGAACGCGCCCTGGCCGGCCATCGGCAGCACGTGCGCCACCTCGACCACGGCGTGACCGCCGGGCTCCAACAGGACGCGGATCCCGTCCAGCACCCCGCGTACGTCGTCGACATGGGCGAGGACGTTGTTGGCGACGACCACGTCCGCGCCGCCGTGCTCCTGCCGCACCTTCTCGGCGACGGAGGCGTCGAAGAAGGCGGTCAGGCTCGGCAGCCCCCGGCGGCACGCCTCTTCGGTGAGATCCGCGGCCGGATCGATGCCCAGCACGCGCATTCCCGTGTCCCGGAAGCAGCGCAGCAGCGTGCCGTCGTTGGAGCCGATCTCGACCACGCGGTCGCCGGGTGCCAGACGACAGCGCCGGACGGCGTCCGCGGCGAGGGCGGCGCAGTGGTCGAGGAGGGCGGGGACCGCTCCGGTCGCGTAGCGGTACGCGGAGAACAGCTCCGCACGCGGTACCTCGTCGGCGAGCTGCACATGGCCGCATCCCGCGCAGCGCGCGAGATCGAGTGGGTACCGCTGCAACTCGCGGGCGTCCCGTGCGGAGCCGGTCAGGGCGTTCGCCGGCGGAGTGGGCCGGAAGGAGAAAACGGTTTCGAGTGAGGTGGCATCGCAGGTCAAACAGCCGTTGCTCATGAGTCACCATCCGCGCCGTTCGGAGTGAAGGCTGGCCGTGGCAACACTGGTCGCAGTCGATATAGGCGGGCTACGGGATCCGTACACGCCCGCCGAACGCCGGGTCACAACCCGCCCGGAGAGCGATTTCACAAGGCACGGGCATGACACTTGTGAGGCTGGGTAGTCGGTGCACCCGTACCTCTGCTCTACCTGTACCCCTGCCCCACCTGTCCCTGGCAGTTGCCCGTGGCAATCCCATCGCGCGGTGCGCGGGCCGGTGCCGCGGCTCCGCCGATGGTTGTACGGCTACACAGGGAGAACGAGTGGATTTCCGACTGTTGGGCCCCTTGGACGTTCAGAGCACCGGTCGTTCTCTGCGACTGGGCGGCAGACGATCGCGGGCCCTCCTGGCTGTCCTGCTGCTGCACCACGGCCGCACTGTCCCCATCGACACGATCACCGGCGCGATCTGGCCGGGCGAGCCGCCCAACTCGGCGCTGGCCAACATCCGCACCTATGTGCACGAGTTACGTCGCCAACTGCACCGACTGGACGACGGCGCACAGCGCCTGACCAGCCATCCGGGCGGCTACCGGATACTGGTCCGGCCCGGCGAACTGGACGTGCTCAACTTCCGGGCGCTCGTCGGCGCGGGCGAACGAGCGGTCCGCAACGCCGATCACGACGGCGCCGCCGAGTGCTTCGGCCGGGCCCTGCGCATGTGGCGGGGGAGTCCCGCGGAGGGGCTGGACGTGGGGCAGGCACTCACGGCGAAGCTGACCGTCCTGGAGGAGGAGCGGTGGTCCGCGGCCTCCGCCCTGGTCGACGCGCAACTCGCCCTGGGCCGCCATGAGCAGGTCATCCCTCGGCTGCGGGAGATACTCGCCGAGCGGCCGCTGTGCGAACGAACCTGGGGTCGGCTGATGATGGCGCTCAGCGGCGCCGGGCGCGCGGCCGAGGCTCTGGAGGTCTACCAGCAGGCCCGTCGCCGTCTGCTGGAGGAGCTGGCTGTGGAACCTGGCGGCGAGCTGCGCAGCGTGCACTCGGCCATCCTCAACGGCTCGGCCGGCCCGCTGCCTCTGTATGCTCCCGCCCCGGGCGCGGCACCGGCCCGCGCCATGGCTCCCGCTCCCTGCGACCTACCCACCCGGCCCCCCGACTTCGTCGGCCGCGAGTACCTCCTCGGGGAACTGCGCAGGATCGCGGCGTCCCAGAGCGACGCGGTCGCCGAGCGGGCCAACGCCACCGTCGTCTCCGTCTTCGGGCCCGCCGGGGTCGGCAAGACAGCGACCGTGGTGAACGCCGCCTACCAGATGCGTCCCCTGTTTCCCGACGGCCAGCTCTTCGTGTCGTTCGGCAGCGCCACCGGCGCTCCCCGCGCCACCGGCGAGGTCATGCTGGAACTCCTCGCCGCCCTCGGGCTGCCGCAGTCGGCGATCCCGGTCGACGAGCACCAGCAGACAGCGGTGTACCGGGCGATGGTCGCCGAACGCGCCATGCTCATCGTGCTGGACGACGTGGCCGACGCGGTGCAGATCCGCCCCTTTCTTCCCGGTGCCGGACGCAGCATGGCCCTCATCACGAGCCGGCCACCGCTCGTGGAACTCGACGTCCATGAGCGGTTCGCCCTGCCTCCGCTCAGCGGCACCGAGTCCCTCCAGCTCCTCGCGGCGCTGGCCGGTCGGGGGCAGGTCGACGCCGAGCCGGAGGAGGCGGTCAGGGTCGTCGAGGCATGCGACCGGCTGCCGCTGGCCCTGCGCATCGTCGGCGCCCGGCTGACCGCGGGGACGACGGCATCGTTGTCGGCGATGGCGCATCGCCTGGCGGACCACAGCCGGCGGCTGGACGAGCTCGTCGTCGGCGACCTGTCCGTCCGCACCCGGCTCACGGAGAGTTACCGTGCACTCGATCCGGTGGCCCGGTCGGCCTTCGAACGGCTCGCCTCGTCGGGCACCTCCCGCGTTTCGTCCAGCACACTCAGGACGGAGCTGGGTATTCCGGAGAGGACCGCCGATCGTGTCCTGGAGGAGCTGGTCCACCACCACTTCCTCGTTCCCGCGGAAACCCGCGGCCTCGGACGGGTTCACCGGATCCCGGAGCTGCTCCGCGCCTACGGCCGTGCCCTGCGGCGCCGGGAGACGGCGGTGGTCCCGGTCCGCGAGGCCGCGGACACCGTCCTGCTCGTGTGAGTCGGTCCCTCCCGGACCTGGGGCCCGTCGTCCAAGGAGCTGAGTCACGTGAACGAAACCGGTGCCAACACCGCGCCGTGTGCCCGTGCACCGGCGCCCTCCCGCGAGGCCGTGCGGGCCCGGATCTCGGTCTGCCTGGTTTTCGCGATCATGGGATCGGCCGTCGGAGGGTGGTCGGCGCGTGTTCCCGAGGTCCGGCATGCCGTCGGCATGGGGGAGGCCGCCTGGGGGCTGGCCAACACCGCTTCCACGGGCGGTGATCTGGTCGCCCTGGCCCTGGTCACCGTACTGATCGGGCAGACGGGCATCCGCCGGATGAGCTGGGCGGGGGCCGCCCTCCTCCTGGTCAACGCCCCTTTGATGGCGTCGGCCTCCACTCCGGTGGCGCTGATCGCGGGCCTGGCGACCTGGGGGTTCGCCGCGAGCCTGCTGTCCGTCCCCATGAACGCCCAGGCGGTTGAGGTCGAACGGAGCTACGGCCGCCCCCTGCTGTCCGGCTTCCACGCCAGTTTCAGCATCGCCGTGCTGTGCGGAGGGCTGCTGGGCACCCTGGCCGCCGCGCTGGGCGTCACCCCCGCGACGCAGATGGCCGTGACCAGTCTGGTGCTCGGCGCGTCCCTTGTGGCGACGGGCCGCTGGTTGCCCGATCAGCGGCCGGCCCCTCGCGACCGGGGCGCGGAAGGGCCGATGCGGCGCATCCGCCGACGGGTCACCCCGCGCCTGCTGCTGCTTGCCGTCATCGCCTTCCAGGCATCCTTCATCGAGGGGGCGGTGACACAGTGGAGCGCCATCTACGCCGCCGACACGCTGGGACTCGCCTCCGCGTCGGCGGCGGCGGTGTACACCACATACGCCGTGGCCATGGCGGTGACACGGCTGCGGGGCGACTGGCTGACCGAACGGCTCGGGCGGCGCAGGATGCTGCGCCTGTGCTCACTCGCGGCCGGGTTCGGCGCGGTGGCCGTGGTGGCCTGGCCGCACCCGGCCACAGCGTTCGGTGGGTTCGCGCTGCTCGGGCTGGGCATCGCCTGTGTCACTCCCATGGCCTTCGCGGTGGCGGGGAACCAGCCCGGGCTGACTGCGGGGGAGGGGGTCTCGGTGGCGGTCGTCGGGCAGTGGCCCGGCTTTCTCCTCGCGCCTCCCGTGATCGGCGCGCTGGCCGGCCAGTGGGGTCTGCGGGCGGCCCTGGCGACGCTGCTCGTCGCGGTCCTGGGCGTGGCGATCGCCGCCCGCGCGGTGCCGCAGTGAGCAGCGCTCAGGCCGTGGGTTCGGTGAGGTGCGTGAGGGGCCAGAAGCGCCCGTAAGGCCAGTGCGGTCGGCAGGGTCCGAAGGGTTGGCTCCGTCAGGTCGGTGGGGGAACGGCGCACGTGGACCGGTGCGCCGTGGCCCTCACCTCCGACAGCAGCCGCGCCCGGCTCACCGCGCCCTCCGCGGGAGCCGGGTCCGGCTGCCGTACCGACCGGGCGAAGGTCTCCACCGCCCCGCGCACCTGGTCCCACGGCGGCACGAGGACCTCCTCGGTCCGGCCGTCCCGCTCCACGCGGACGGCTGACACCCCGCGCACCGGAGCGAAGGCCCGCTCGACGGTGATTCGCCCCTCCTCGCCCCACAGCTCGTACGCGCCCCGGTAGGAAACCCCGTAACCAAAGGCCAGCGTCGCGAGGACGCCGTCCGCCGTGTGCAGCAGCGCGCTGCCGGACACGTCCACGCCGGTGTCCGCGTCCTCCTCGACGCACGCTCCGGCGACCCGCAGCGCCCCGTCCACGAAGAGCTGCGCCGCGCGCACGGGATACACCCCGACATCCAGGAGCGCCCCGCCCCCCAGCTCGGGACGGTGGCGTATGTCGCCCGGCGGCGGCATCGGGATGCCGAAGACCGCGTGGACGCCGCGGAGCCGTCCGATCGTCCCGCCGTCCAGGAGTTCCCGTACCCGCCGGTGCCTCGGGTGGTGCGGGAACATGACGTTCTCCCGCAGGACGAGGTTCCGGTCGGCGGCCAGGGAGACGAGGTCCGCGACCTCCTCCGCGGTCATGGCCATCGGCTTCTCCACCAGCACGTGCTTGCCCGCCTGGAGCGCGGCCGACGCCCAGTGATGGTGGAGGCTGTTGGGCAGCGGGATGTACACCGCCTCGATGTCGGCGCGTTCGAGCACCTGCTCGTAGGCCGGGGCCGGCTCGGCGCCGAAGCGTGCCGCCACGCGCTCCGTGCGCGCCGGGTCCCGGCCGGCGACCACGACCAGGTCCACCTCGGGGCAGGCACACATCGCGGGCAACAGCCGGCGACAGGCGATCGATGCACAGCCCAGCACACCGGTACGTACCGGCGCGGCCGGCGCGGAGCGGGCCAGTCAGACCACCTCCCGGGACGCCGGGCGCGCGGTAGCGGCCGGGCCGTTCGCTGCCTGGCCGCACCGCCGTGTGCGGGCCCGCGCGGGAGAGGTCATCGTCGGGTACCCGTGTCGGGGTCCGGGGTGCGTTCGGTGGCCGTACGGGCCATGCGGCGGCGGTCGGTCTTGCCGTTCGGTGTCGTCGGGAAGCCGTCGACGCGGGAGAAGCGGTCCGGAAGCATGTACGGGGCCAGGGCCTCGGCGGCCCAGTCGCGCAGGTCCGGGGCGTCGCTGTCGTCGTCCGTGAGGTAGTAGGCGTGCAGGCCGGTCGTCTGCGCCGTCCGCACGGGCAGGACGACGACCTCCCGTACGCGGGGATGCCCTCGCAGGATCGCTTCGACCTCCCCGGGCTCCACCCGGTGCCCGCGAACCTTCACCTGATCGTCCAGCCGGCCCAGATGGACCAGTTCCCCGTCCTCGTACCCGACATGGTCACCGGTGCGGTACCAGCACTCGGGACCGGTCGCGCCCGTCACGGGCACGGCCCGCCCGGCGTCAGGACGCAGGAAGGCACCGCGGTCGTCCCCCTGGTCCAGGTAGCCGTCGAATCGCTGCGGTCCACGGACGCACAGCTCGCCGGCGCGCCCCTCGCGTCCGTCCTCGTCCACGACGAGCACGTCCACGTGCGGATGCGGTCGGCCGATCGGGACGGTGCCATTGGACGTGCGCGGCCACCGGCGGCGGTCGTCGGGCAGACGGTACCCGGTGCAGGTGACGGTCAGCTCCGTGGGCCCGTACAGGTTCTCGACGGTGCTCGCCGGCGCGGCAGCCTGCCACGCCTCGGCCTGGTCGAGGGTGAGTTGTTCCCCGGCGAAGAGGCTGAAGCGGAGGTCGGGCATGGCGTTCCCGGGCAGGGCGCGCATCCTGCGGGCGAGGGAGATGACGGAGGGCACCGAGAACCAGTGGCTGATACGGCCTCGGTTGACGAACTCCACGGGGCGCATGATCTCGTCGCGCTGGGGCACCACGAGGGTGGCTCCCGACGTCCAGCTGACGAACATGTCGAAGACCGATGGATCGAACGTCAGGTCGAACGTCTGGGAGAGTCGGCTGCCCGGACCGATCGCGTACCGCTCGGCGTGTGAGGACAGATAGGCCGCGAGATTGCGGTGCCGGATCGGGACCCCCTTGGGCCGACCCGTGGAACCGGAGGTGAACAGGACGTACGCGACGTCGTCGGGCCGGGCGGCACAGGCGTCGGACCACCGCGTGCCGGACGCGGCACCGCCCGGATGCTCGAGATCGTCCAGCGGCAGCAGCGTGCTACCGGTGGCCCGGGCCAGCTCCGCCGCCTCGGGCGTTCGCCCGGAGTCCACCAGGAGCTCGACTCCGGCGCTGCGTGCGGCGTACTCGTTGCGGCCGGCAGGGACGGCCGGATGCAGCGGTACGACGACCGCGCCGATCCGGCAGATCGCCAGATACGCCACGTACGTGGCCGGCCGGCGCGCGACGAGCAGACCCACCGCGCGCGGTGGCCGGCCGGCGGCGCGCACCAGCGCTGTCGCGGTCCGCTCCGCGAGCTCGTGCAGCTGCTCGTAAGTGAGCGTGTGCGCACCGACGTCGAGTGCGCTCTCGTGGGGGAAACGCTCGGCAGTACTGCGGAACCAGTCAAAGAGCGTTCCCTGGGACAGGGGGTTCGGGGACACGGGGTCCTCCCCTCGGTCGAGTTGACTGCGGACGGGTGGCGGGGCCGGCTCCCACCGGGCCGACGGCATAGGCGAGAGGGACGGGGGACAGCCCGCGCAGCGAGCGCCAGCGCAGGTGCCGCCAGTTTCCGGACCGTTCCCCCGGCCGGACCGGGATCGTCCAGGGCCGGCCGGCCAGCCCCTGTCCCGTCGCCTTGACGCAGGCTTCCTGCGCGGACCATATCCAGGCGAACTCCCGGGCGAGGTCCGCGTCCGGCAGCGCGGCCAGAGCCCGGGGGACGGTCCCCTGGCAGCACCGCCGCACCAGTCCCGGGCTGGGCGTACAGGGCGTCTGGACGTCCACGCCGATCTCCGGTGCCGGGCCGCCCGGGGCCGCGGTGAGCACCGCCGCGGCGACCCACTCGCCGCTGTGGGACAGGCTGACGGCGGTGCCTGTGGCGCCGGGCAGCAGCGGTCGGCCCCGCGGCCCGGCGACGATCGGCTCGCCGGCGGCGAGCGGGTGGCCGCTCTCGGCCAGCACGCGGCGCAGCAGGGTACGGGCCGCCACGTACTGTTCGGCGCGGCAGGCGGGCAGGTGCCGCGCCGCAGCGCGGTCGACGGAGGCGGACGGCGCGTGGGCCAGAGCGCGCAGCGTGGCCACGGCCAGGCGCGCTCCGCTCGCCGCGTCGAGGGCCTTCAGCGTGCCGCCGCCGCGGTCCGGGCCGGTCAGCACCGTGACCGTGTCCACGACGTCCCGTGCTGTTCCCGTCATCGGTGTCATCGACGAAACCCACTCCGGTCGGTGGCTCACTCCAGGCGGGCCGAGCCGGGCAGGGCGGCGAGCACGTCCCGCAGCGTCCGCTCCGGCTCTGTGACGACGGCGGTCACGAACCACCGGTAGGTCTCCGCCAGTTCCGCGACCATTCCCGTGTCGTAGACGTCCCGGTTGTAGACCAGCACACCGCCCCTGCGGTCGTCGTCGACGATGACGAGGGGGACCCCGCGACGGGCCCACACCGGCAGACTGTCGCCCACCTCCCGGGCCCTGAGCAGCGGGGCCTCGGTGTCCAGAGCGCCCTGGCCCCCGGGGCCGACCTGACGGACCGACAGTTCCGGATGTGACAGGTCGGGCGCCGCCGGCGCGGCGGACTGGAACCAGTAGTCGAACAGGTTCAGGAACGGCCATGGCCGTTCACGGTCGAAGGACGGGCGGACCGCACGGGCGATCCGGCCGAACGAGGAGGTGTGGGCGACCGCCTCCGCCATCGTGGCGTGCGTGGCCCGGACCGCGTCGAGGAAGGAGGACGCCCCGGACGTGGGGATCTCCAGGTAGACGTTGTTGGTGAACTGGCTCACCACCCGGCGCCAGACGCCGGCGCCCCGGCCCAGCGTCGTGGTGCCCGCGACCAGCCGCTCGCGCCGGGTGAGGTGACACAGCAGCACGTGGTACGCCGCGAGCAGCGCGAGGAACGGTGTGGTCCGCGCCCGCCAGGCCACCTCGCGCAGCGCCCCGACAGTGCTGTCGTCGAACGAGAACGGCAGGGCCACCTCGGCCGTGAGGTCCGCCTCCGGGGAGCGGACGCGCGGCGGGAACACCGGCCGCGTGGGCAGGGGCAGCAGACGCGCGCGCCAGTAGGCGTCGTGAGCGGCGCTCACCGGGAGGTCGGCGCGCTGCTGGTCCGCGGCGTCCCGCAGCGAGACGTCCAGGTGCTCCTGCGGCGCTCGCTGTCCGAGGCGTGCCCGGTATGCATGCATCCAGTCCTCGAAGAACACGCTGCACGCCCAGCCGTCCGAGATCACGTGGTAGAAGCTGACAGCGGCCAGGTACTCGTGTGCCGACGTACGCACCAGGTGCACCCGCCACAGCGGGCCGCGGGCCAGGTCGAAGACGGCGAACCTCTCGCGGTGTACGAGGGCGTCCAGCTGCCGCGACCGCTCCGCCGGGGGCAGCCCGGACAGGTCCACATGGTGCAGTGGCACCTGCCCCTCGGGCCGGACGTGCAGCACCGGCTCGTCGTCGGCCGAGGCGAACACGGTCCTGAGCGCGTGGTGCCGGTGGATGAGGTCCCCGAGCGCCCCTTCCAGAGCGGCCGGTTCCAGCTCACCGCTCAGCAGCCGGAAGTCCACCACGGGCAGCCGCGCCGCGCCCGGGTCACTGGGGGCCAGCGCCCTCATCAGCTCCCACAGCGTCTCCTGGCCGGCGGCCAGGGGCACGTGTTCTTCGCGGGCCTGCGGCGGGCGGTGTGTGTGGCCGACGAGACGCATCACTGCTCCCCGGTACGGAGGTGGGCGGTGTCGTCCGGCCAGGAGAAGCCGGCGAAGAGCAGCCCGGGCCGGCGTTCCCGTACGGCCCCGTCGACCGCGCCCAGGTCGAAGATCCACTCCAGCATCGCGCAGCCGGCGGACTCCGCCAGCGCCCGTACCGACCTGTCGTCGCCGAGCAGCGGCCGGGCCTGCGCCGCCAGCAACACCCCGAAGGCGGCCGGCACGGCCAGCAGACTGCGTCCGCGCGTGCGACGGCTCGTGGCCAGGGCCGCCACGGTGGTCAGGGCGAGCGTACTGACCGGGTTCACGCGCCGGCGCCGGCGCTCCGGCCGGACGACGCACAGCCACTGCTCGGAGCGCCCGTAGTTCGTCAGCCGCCGGAACACCGCGCCGAAGGTGTCGCTGCTGGCGCTGTCGTGCGTGACGACGGCCGTCGGCTCGCACGCGGTGTAATGGCCGGCATCGATCAGCCTCAGCCCGAACTCGACGTCCTCGCCTCCGGTCGGATGCGGGGAGTTCTCCGGGAACCCCCCCACGGCCTGGAACACCTCACGCCGCACGGCGAGATTGCAGGTGGCCGCACTGGTCATGCGGGTATAGCGCCGGGGGTCCTCGTGGTGACCGTTGAGCAGCCACGACCGGCGCATCAGGCGGTACACGACCGTGTCGCCCTCGGCGAGCACGGCGGGTCCCGCGATCGCGGCCACCTCGGGGGGAGCGGTACGCAACGCCTTCACGTGCCGGTCGAGCAGCTCCGGGTCCGCCCGGCAGTCGGAGTCGATGAAGCAGACCAGGTCGTACCGGGCGAGGCGCGCGCCCAGGTTGCGCTTGGCACCGACGTGGGAGGGTCCCTCGACGTACCTGGCGTCGTAACGACGGCAGTTCGCGCGGTGCTCGGCCGCCTCGGTCTCCGGTGAGTCGTCCACCACGACCACCTCGGCGGGCTCGGCGCAGTACGGGACGGCGGCGGCGAGGCTCTCCAGCAGTCTGCGCATCAGTTCCACCCGTCCCTTCACGGGCACGACCACGGTGATGCCCTGTCGGATCTCCTCGTCGGGCTGCGGGTCACTCATGTCCGACCTCCAGGGGGGCCGCGCCGACCCGGGGGCGGGCGGTCCGGGAACGGATGCGGTCCGCGACCTTTTCGACGGCTGCCGCGATGTCGTCCATATCCCGTTCGCCACCCAGGAAGGCGCTGTGGTGCAGCAGGATCGAGTGGGAGGACAGGTACTCCGCGCCGGGATAGGTTCGTCCGCGGTGGACCGCGACGAAGCGGTCGGCGAGCGGGGTGACGGTCGGCTTCGTCCACGGGCGCAGCAGGGGGCTGCGCGACAACGGAACGCGCGGGGTGTAGACATGGACGCCGAGTTCGGCGGACAGCGCGTCGGCCACCCAGGCGTTGCCCATGTCCCCCGGCAGAGGGTCGAAGACGATCGGTATCTCGTACAACGACAACCGGTCCTGCTCGGGCCGATGGCGCAGCAGCCGTACCCCGGACACTCCGGACAGCGCGGCGGCCAGCCGCTGGTAGTTGTTGTTGCGCACCGCGTGCTGCCGGTCGAGCAACCGCAGTTGGGAGCAGAGCAGGGCCGAGGCGAACTCTCCCAGACAGTAGTTGGAGCCCATGGTGGAGGCGGTGTCCACCAATTCGAGGGCGCCCTCCCGGGGCGTCGGCCGGTAGCGCCGAGAGTCCGCGCGCAGTTCCTCCAGGACCGGGGCGAGTGCGTCGTCGTTGGTGACGACGGCCCCGCCCTCGCCACAGGTGAGGACCTTGCCCTGCTGCATGCTGAAGCAGCCGAGCCTGCCCAGCGATCCCGCGGCGCGGCCCTGCCACCGTGCTCCGTGCGCCTGGGCAGCGTCCTCGATCACCGACATGCCCAGCGGGTCGGTGACCGAGGACAGAGCCGGCACATCGGCCATGCCGCAGGCCCAGTGCACGACCAGCAGCGCCCGCGCGTCCACGGTGGGGTCCACCGCGTCGGGACCCACGCACCCGGTCCAGGGATCGACATCGACCAGTACCGGCACAAGGCCGGCCCTCAGCACCGCGGTTGCCGAAGCGGTCCAGGTCAGCGCCGGTACGAGCACACGCTCACCGTGCTCCAGGCCGAGGGACTCCAGTGCGATCACCAGGGCGCTGGAGCCGTGGTCGGTCGGGACGCAGTACCGCGTGCCGGTGTACTCGGCGAACATCGCCGCGAAGCGGCGCTCGGCGAGTTCACCACGGTAGGGGCTGCTGATCGCCCACCTTCCGCTGTCCAGCACGGACAGCAACGCCTGCGGCGCGTCGTCCGCCCGCTGCGGCCACTCGGGCCACGGCGTGCGCCCGTCACGGACCGGTGGACCACCGTCGATGGCGAGACGAGGTGCAGAGAGCTGGGGTAGAGCCATGACGCCTCCCGTCAGTGGTTTCCCGCCCGGGGACGTCGGCGCGCACACCGTTTCTGGAACCGGTGAAACGGCCGGGCCGGGCGGCACATGCCGAGCTTTTCCTGCGGTGATACAGAGCCCGTACGCCGCCGCTACAAGCCGCCCGTGTCGTACGGGGGCCCAGTGCGCCGGACGGTCGAGAACGTACGGGCGATGCGTCAGGCCACGACCTGCGGTCGCGGCGCCGGTTCAGCCGGTCGCCTGCAGGCGGTCCGACAACTGCTCCTCCACCACTCGCGCTGCGGCCTGTACCAGCACGTCCAGCGCGGGGTTGCGCGGGTTGTTCCGCCGCCAGGCCACCTGGGTGCACGTCTCGAACGGCGGGGTCCAGGCGACCCGGCGCAGATCTCCGGAGAGGAGGTCCTTCTCCACGGCGACCTCCGGCACCAGGGCGACGCCGATGCCGTTGGCGACGCTCCGCTTCACCGCGTCGAACGAGTCCAGCGCGAACAGCCGCAGTTCGGCGGGCCGTGACACCCCGATGGCCTGCTCGAAGCGGCGGTGGTAGGCGGCGTACTGATCGGAGCGGACCAGTGTGGCACCGCGCAGGTCCTCTGCGCAGACGTGGTCGGACGCGGTGAGCGGGTGGTCCGGCCCCGCCACGAGAACCAGCGGTTCGGGGCAGAGGAGGCGGGTCTCCAGGTCCTTGTGGCGGCGCACGCAGTCCACGAAGAAGGCGCAGTCGAAGCGGCCGTCCCGGACGTGGGACAGAGCGTCCCCGTCGGTCGGGGAGCACATGGAGATCTCCACGTCCGGGTAGCGCAGGTACACGTACTCGATCAGGGGCAGCAGCCGGTGGCCGGTCAGACTGCCGAGGGTGCCGACCCGGACTGTGCCGCAGGGCCGGTCCCGTGAGGCGACGACGCGCAGCGCGCGCGTGGTCAGTGCCACGATGTCCCGGGCGTACGGGACGAGTTCGTCGCCGGCCGGGGTCGGCGTGACGCCGTGGGGAAGTCTCCTGAGCAGTTCGGTCCCCAGGCTCTGCTCCAGACCTCGCACTCTGTTGGTCACCGCGGGTTGTGAAACCCCGAGCCGGGCGGCCGCCCTGGTGAAGCTCCCCACGTCGACGACGGCGAGGAACGCCTCGAGCTGCGGCGTGTCCATATCCGTACCTCCCCCGGGCCCCTGATCACGAGGCGCTGTGTGTCACGCGGGTGACCCGGTCCCTGTCCCGCGCCAGGAAACACCTCATCAAGCGGCGATATACGCCCGGTACGGAGGACATACACCCGCCGCGACGCGGGAGGCGGATCAGGCGCTTCGGCTGGCCAGGGAGCTCAGGTGGGTGCTCAGGGATCGTACGGTGCACGGCTGGGTGTCGAGCACGTCCGGCCGCAGCTCGACCCGCAACGCCTCCTCGACGCCCAGGAGGAGCGCCACGGCCTTGAGGGAGTCCAGGCCGTAGTCTCTCAGGTCCGTGTCCGGCTGGATGTCGGCTGCCCGGGTGCCGTTGTCGAGGACCTGTGAGAGGACGGTCTTCACGACAAGCTGGACTTCTTCCATCGTGCACTCCTTTCCTCCGGGATGTGCTCCGTCACGGTGTGCAGCGCCGACATCAGGGTCCCGCGCCGGACGGGGACGAGCGGGTATCCGCTCCCCCCGGTCACCAACGGGTTGCCCAGCGATTGCAGGAGCACCATGGCCACCTCGTCGTCGGCGCAGCGGAGATACCCCCGTTTGTTGTCCGTGGACAGCAGCGCTTCCAGCGCCATCGGGTCGATCGCGCCGATCCGCGCCCGGGCCGGCGGCAGCTCCAGCCGGTCGATGATCCGGTAGTGACTGCGCAGGTCCTCGCCGGTCAGGAAGCCGAGTCGGTGACTGACCTCGGCGGCGACGAGCATGCCCCAGGCCACGGCCTCGCCGTGCTTCATGGCGCCGCGCGAGGCGAGTTCCAGGGCGTGGCCCATGGTGTGCCCGTACTCGAAGACGAGTGCCTCCTTGCGCTCGCGCGGGTCGCGGCCGAGGAAGGGCACCTTCGCCGTCACCCCGATGTCGAAGAGGTGGGGCAGCGCCTCCGTGGTGCGCCCCTCGGACACGGCGGCCAGGGCGTGCATCAGCGTGTCCCACTGCTCCGGTATCACCGCGAGCACGTTCTTCACCATCTCCGACAGCCCGGTGCGCAGTTGCTCGGGGGGAACCGTCTCCAGCCAGCGCAGGTCGCAGGCGATGAGCGAGGGGGCGTAGTACGTCCCGCTCAGGTTCTTCCCGCCGCGCAGGTTGACGGCCTGCTTCACCGACACCACCGAGTCGAACGCGGCCACGGGTGTGGTCGGCAGGTGGATCAGCCGGGTGCCGCGAAAGAGCAGTGCAGCGGTCAGTCCGGCCACGTTGCCGACCATTCCACCGCCCATGCCCACCACGACGGAACCGCGTGTGACGCCCCGGCTGACGGCGAACTCCGCGATGTCTCCGACCAGGGACAGGGTCTTGTTCGACTCGGTCGCCACGACTTGCACCGTCTCGGTCCTGAGATGCTCCGAGAGGCGGCTGATGACGGGGGCCGCGTGGGAGGCGACCGCGCCGTCCATGACGAACAGGACGGAGTCGGCAGCGCCGGCACTGGCTGCCACCAGCTCGGCCACGGTGTCCGCACAGTCGATGCCGCACATGTATGGGACGTCGTGCCCGTCCAACGGTATCTGCTGTTTCAACAAGGTCTTCTACCCCTTCGATGTCGGCCGTGCGGTGCGGCACCAAGCCGCCAGTTCCTTGCGGTCGGTCTTTCCGTTCTGGGTGCAGGGCAGCTCGCTGACCACCTCGACGCGCTGGGGGATCATGTAGTCCGGCAGGGCGTCGCGGCAGTGGGAGAGCAGTACGGCGTCGTCCACGCACCCGTCCGCGCGGTCCGGTACGACGACGGCGGCCAGCAGCGGGACGCCGTCCGGATCGTCCACGACGAGGGCGACGGCGTTCGCCACCCCGGGACACGACAGCAGCCGGTGCTCGATCTCCCGGAGTTCCACGCGGTTGCCGTGGATCTGTACCTGGGAATCGACGCGTCCGCAGAAGTAGAAGTCGCCCCGGTCGTCCCGGTAGGCGAGGTCACCGGTGCGCAGGACCTTCTGTCCCGTCCAGGGCGCGACCGGATCGGGCACCAAGGCCCTGCGTGTGGCCGGCTCGTCGTCCCAGTAGCCCAGGAACAACGCCGGGCTGCGGAGATGGAGTTCGCCCGGCATGCCCGCACCCTCCACGGGGCTGCCGTCCTCACCCACCAGCATCAGCTCGGCTCCCGCGTGGGCGGTGCCGATCGGCAGCCTGCTCTGGCCGTCGGGAAGAGGGCTGGGGACCTCGGCGAAGGAGCACGCCATCGACTCGGTGCTGCCATAGCAGTTGGTCAGGCGCGCCTTGGGGAGCAGTTCCTGCAACCGCCGTACCTCGTGCGCAGGGAACTCCTCCCCGCAGAACAGCACTCCGCGGATCTGCCGCAGCTCGGCCAGCATGGCGGGTTCCCTCAGCAGAGGCTGGCGCCAGACGGACGGCACGCCGTTGACCTGGGTGGCGGCCGTCTCGGCCAGGACGCGCAGGAACCGCCGCGGCCAGGGCAGCAACGCGCGCGGCACCGGCACGACGGCCGCGCCGCTGCCGAGCGCCAGGCCGATGTCCAGCAGGGAGAAGTCGAACTGCAGGGGAGAGGTCGTGGCCACCCGGTCGGTGGCCTCCACCAGGTCGCATCCGAGCATGCCCCGATAGAAGGCGACGACGCCCCGATGGCTCATCACGACGCCCTTGGGGTGGCCGGTCGTGCCGGACGTGAAGATGACATAGGCAGGATCGGTCTCGACCCCGAGCCGCCATCCGCCGCCGCCCCGGCCCGTCGCGGGCCGGGGCTCGAACCGTATGCCGTCCGGTCCGAACACACCTGAGGCGACCTGAGGCGACCTGTGACCGGGCGGCGGGTCTTCGGCTCGCAGGTGCAGGGCCGGCCGGACGGTTCCGGTGATCCACTCCAGCCGGTGCGCGGGGGTGCGTGGGCCGACGGGTACGAAGGCCGCGCCGAGCGACGAGCAGGCGATGAGCATCGCGATCGCCGGGTACGAGGTGTCGGACTGCAGGATCACCCGGTCGCCCACCCGCAGCCCCGCACCCGCCAGGGCATCCGCGTACTCCTCGGCCAGGCGCGCCAGCTGGCGGTAGCTCGTCGTGCGGATGTCGCCCGGGCCCGCGTACTCGACGACGGCGGGCCGGTCGGGGCCGGTGCGCACGGCCGCCAGCAGGAACTCGTGCAGCCGCTCACCCGCGGGGTGCGGCACTTGCTGGGAACTGACGTCTGCCACGGTCTGTCTCCGTCGTCATGGGCCGTCACGGGTGGGACACCGCACGGCGTGTCGTCGCCTCGATCAGGTTGTCGAAGGCACGCGCCACCACGTCGGGGCGTGCCCGGCCGCGGGCCGCCGACAGCGCGGCGAAGCGGAGGGCCCGGGGCAGTTCGGCCCAGCCGCGGTCCGTAGCGGGGTCCTCGGGCACGAGCTCCGCGGCGGACAGCACGGCCGCGCGGTGGCGCAGATGCCGGGAGGCGGCCCAAAGGTCGTCCGCGTGCACGGTCAGCGCCCGTACGTCCTCGGGCAGCCGCTCGGACAGGTAGCCCAGCACCTCCGCCGGATCCGTCAGCCAAGTGCCCGGCCCGGGCGACTCGGTGAGCCGGGTGCCCGGACCTGGAGGCCGCGCGGTCCGCTCCTGCCGCACCAACCACCGGTAGTGCGCCGGCGACGGCAGTGACACCGGGACACCGAAGGCGTGCACGTCACGCAGCACCACCTCCGGCGGCGCGTCGCGGACGGGGGTCAGCACGTCACGCAGCTCGGCGTCGGTGAGCCGGGCCGTGCGCGGCCGGTGCTCTCCCTCGGGGAGAAGGGCGGAGAAATGATCGGCCAGCCGCCACCGGCCGTCCGCACGGCCTTCCAGCAGGCACCAGTGGGGCACGGCCGTCCTGCCGAACTGCGGCGACCAGGGCATCATGCGGGTGTTCCCGACGGCCAGCACCGAGCCGTGCGCGGCGATCTCCTCGGCCAGCCGGGAACGGGCGTCGCGCCAGTCGGCGCTGCTGCGATAGGCCAGTTCCCAGCCGCCGCCGTCCGCGTCGCCGCCGCCCGCGTCGTCTCCGTCGAACCGCCTGTGGTGCGAGAAGGCGAGAAGCCCGTCGGGGAGATCCGTGCGCACCGCGAGGCGGACCGCGTCGGCGAGACGCCGGGCGGCGCCGGGGGTACCGCGGTCGAGATAGGCCACCAGGTTCGTGGTGTAGCAGCTCAGTTCGGGAACGGCGCCGCTCGCGACTGCGGCCATGGTCGCTCCTTCCGCTCAGTCGGCGAGTTCCGCCAGTACGGTGTCGGCGGCGTCCCCGACCACCGACAGCATCAGCTCCCTGGTGCCGCCGCCTATGCCGAACAGCGCGGCCTGCGCCCGCAGGTGCTGGATCCCCCCGGCGGCGAACCCCTCCGCGCCCTGGAGCTGGGCGCACTCGGCGAGCACGCGTTCCACGGTGGCGGCGGCGCTGCTCTTGAGGAGCGCCGCCGCCGTGGTGTCGTGGTGGACGGCGACGCGGTCGCCGAGCTCGGCGGTGAGCGCCCGCAGCTGCCGCACCAGGACCAGTGCGTCGGCGAAGCGCTGCCGCACGCCCTCCAGGTGCCACAGGGAGCCGTCGCCGTAGGGGCGGGCCGCCAGGCGCCTCTTGGTGTCCGCGAGGACGCGCCGGCACAGCGCCACCCCCCACAGCGCGCCGGCCAGTCGTTCGACCGCGATGTGTTCCGCGAACGAGGCGAGAGCCATCCCGGGACGGCCCACGACCTGGCTGCGGGGGAGTCGCACCCGGTCCAGCCGGATGTGACCGGTGCCCGAGCCGTCGAACAGCTCCGTGTCCGCGGCTTCCACGGTCACTCCGGCCGCGGCCACCGGCACCAGCACCCACGTGAAGCTGGTGAAGTGGCGGCCCGGCCGGTGCCGGGCGAGCACCAGGGCGGCGTCGCACTGGGTGGCGTTGGTGATCCAGCGTTTGGTCCCGGTGACCTCGATCTCCTCCGCGTCCAGCCGCAGTGTGGTGGACAGCGCCGCAAGGTCGGACCCCGTCGCCTCGTCCGTCGCGCCGAAAGCCACGACGGCCTCACCGGCGACTGCCCCGGCGGCCATGTCGCGGGCCGGTCCGGGCGCCGCCGCGGCGGCCAGCAGCGGCAGGGACGAGGCGATCTGGACGCAGACGGCCAGGGTCGAGCCGATGCCCACGTGGGCGTCCACCGCGGCCAGCAGGGCACCGAGTCGTGCGCGGTCGACGCCGGCCGCCGGGGACTGGGCGCGGTAGGTCTCGCCCAGCACTCCGGCCGAGCCGAGGCCGGCCCAGACCTGCCGGCCCGTGGCGTGCCGCCCCATCGAGCCGAGCACGTCCGCGCACCGCGCGGAGAACTCCCCTGCCGGGGCGGCGGCCGACGTGCTCCGTGCCCCGGTGGCCTCCCGGGCCGGCGCGGTCACGTGCCGCTGCCGGCGGTCTCGGCGGTTCCGGCCGCCCCGGCGGCCGTCCGTGCCGCGTTCAACGCCTGCCACAGACTGCCCGCGGTGGCGAAGGTGGCGTCGTTGAGGTCCTCGTCCGGCAGGGAGGCCCCGAAGGTGTCCTCGAGGGCGAAGAGCAGGTCGATCGAGCGCATCGAGTCCAGGCCGAGCTCCCGCAGCGACGAACTCGCGGTCAGCGTCCGGCCGTTCAGGAAAGGCAGGTGGCTCGACACCACCTCGACGAACTCCCGGTCCATCATGGGGCTCCTTCCACGGGCGACTTACGGATGGGCGACGGCGGAGGGTGTCAGGCGGAACACGTCTTGGTCGGCGGCGAGAGCGTCGGCCAGGCGGGCGAGGAGGCCGTGGAGGTCCACGGGTCCGCGTCGCAGGCGTCGCAGGCTGATGAAGGCGTGCGCCGCGAGGTCGTCCCAGCGCCTGAGGTGTTCCCGTACCCGGGAGTTGTCCTCCGTCTGCTCGCGCTGGGCACGGAACGCGGCGTGCAGTCGGCGGGAGCGCGTCAGCAGCCAGGTCTCGACCGTCAGTTGTTCGACCGCCCGGTGCTGGTCGGGACAGTGTTCGAAGGCGGCCAGGTATGTCGTCGGATCGCCGAGCTCCAGCGTGGGTCCTAGGGCCGACGGGCCGTCCGCAGCGGGACGGATCACTCTCGCGTAGCGGACGGCGGGCAGTTCCTCCCACCTCGTCCGGAACTGGCCCGGAACGGCGGTGCCCCACCGTGTCTCGTTGCGGTAGGCGTCCGTGACCACGGCCTCCCGGTCACCTCGCTCCACCAGGAAGCTGTGGAGCATGTGCTGCTTGCCCGCGTACGGCAGCCAGGGCATGTCGTAGGCGTCCCCGACGGCGTACACGGAGCCGTTGTCCGCGAGCGCGGCGATGTCCGGACCCGCGAGGTCGTCCGCCGTCCTGGTCACGACCAGCCCGAGCCGGGCACAGGCGTCCTCGATCTGCTCGCCCGGGAGCGGTTCGACCGAGGGAAGTTCGTCGGGACGTGCGCGCGGCCGGAACCGCAGTGCGGCCCCCAGCGCCAGATGCGTACGGGGACCGTGCCACCGGTCGGCCGGCACGGCGAGGTTGACCTGGATGCAGTCGAGCAGTTCGGTTCGCACGGACTCCGGAATTGCCGTCCTCATAGGACCCTCCACCCTTTAGGTCACGGGAATGCTTCAAAGGCGCGGAAGCGGCGTTCCTCACCCTATGACCGGACGGGCGGCGAGGGTCAAGGGAGATGTCGAGGGACCCCATAAGACCCATCTATAGGGCGATACCGGCCGGTTTCCCGAGGTGCCGAGTTCGGGGATACCGTGGCGGCTGCTCCTTGTCCCGTTGCGGCTCCACTTTCCAGACATCGGAGGATGGTCGCATGACTCTTCTGCTCGACAGCCCGGCAGAGGCGAGCCGTTTCCGTGCCTGGGGGCCACGGCATCTGGACAGAATCGCCGAACGATTCGGAATGGACCCGCAGTTGCGGGAATCCATTCGTCTCGCCGCCCGAGTGCTGCCGTTCCGGGTCAACGACTACGTCCTCACGCGTCTCATCGAGTGGGACCGGGCCCCGGACGATCCGATGTTCCAACTCGTCTTCCCGCAGAGCGACATGCTGCGCGACAACGAACGTCACAGGCTTGCGCGACTGATCGCGGCCAACGCCTCCGAATCCGTCATACGCGACGCCGTGGCCGGAATCAGGGCCGGTCTGAACCCGCACCCCTCGGGGCAGCAGGAGTTTAATGTGCCGAGCCTCGACGGCCGGCGGCTTCCCGGTTTGCAGCACAAATACCGGGAGACGGTTCTCTATTTTCCCGGCCAGGGTCAGACCTGCCATTCCTACTGCACCTACTGCTTTCGCTGGGCCCAGTTCATCGGAGACCAGGATCTACGGTTCGCCACTCCCGGCCCGGATGACCTGGTCGCCTATCTGCGTCGGCATCCGGAGGTGAGCGACGTCCTGGTCACCGGAGGAGACCCGCTCGTGATGTCGGCTGACCGGCTGCGACAACACGTGGAGCCCCTGCTCGGTGTCCCAAGCGTCCGGACCATCCGAATCGGCACCAAAGCGGTGGCCTACTGGCCGCAGCGGTTCGTCACGGACCGGGACGCCGACACCACCCTCCGGCTGTTCGAGGAGGTGACCTCGACGGGCCGTCAGTTGGCCGTGATGGCCCACTTCAGCCACCCCCGGGAGATCGGCACCGACCTCGCCCGCACGGCCGTCGCGCGCATCCGCTCCACCGGGGCCTCCTTGTACTGCCAGGCCCCGTTGATCGCCCATGTCAACGACGACGCCGCGGTGTGGGCCGAGTTGTGGCGGGCCGAATCGGCGATGGGAGCCGTTCCGTACTACCTGTTCGTCGAACGCGACACCGGCCCGCACGGCTATTTCCGCGTGCCGCTGTCCCGCGCGGTGGACCTCTTCCACGATGCCTACCGTCGACTCCCCGGACTGGCCCGTACAGTCCGCGGCCCCGTCATGTCCGCCACCCCGGGAAAGGTGGTCGTCGACGGTGTCCAGGACGAACCGACGGGACGCTACTTCCAGCTGCGTCTCCTGCAGGCGCGTGACCCGGCACTCGTCGGCAGGCCGTTCCGGGCCCGGTACTCGCCTTCCGCCTACTGGCTCACGGACCTCGTCCTCGATCCGGCGACCCCGGGCGACCTCGTGCGGGCGCTGCGCGTGGGAGGGGCGGACGTCCCAGGCGCCGAGCGGGGCGTGATGACCGCCCACGCGCAAGGGGAACAGCGGTGAGCCGGGGCAGGGCCGTGTCGCCGAACCTGGCCCTCAACGAACTCGTAGCCCGGTCCGGCCGAGGCGACCGGCCCCTGGTCCACCTGGGGTTCGGCGAGGCGCGGCTGCCCGTGCTCGCCTCCCTCCGGGCGCGGTTGGCCGCCGGCGCGCGGCACCACGGTTACGGTCCCGTCGCCGGTTCGCCCGCGGCCAGGGCCGCGGTGGCCGGCTACTTCACCCGGCGCGGCATCCCTACCACCCCCGGCCAGATCGTGGTCGGGCCGGGCAGCAAACCCCTGCTGATGGCACTGCACCTGGCTGTCCCGGGCGATGTCGTCCTGCCCGTGCCGTGCTGGAACTCCTACCCCGCACAGGCGGACATGGCCGGCAGGAAGGTGATCGGGGTCCCGATTCCCGCCGAGTACGGAGGAGTCCCGGATCCGCTCGCCCTCAGGGACCGGATCCGGGCGGCCCGAGTCGCCGGACACGACCCCCGGATCCTGATCCTCACGCTCCCGGACAACCCGACGGGCACATTCGCGCCACGAGAGGCCGTCCGGAGTGTGTGTGGCGTCGCGGAGGATGAGGACCTGCTCGTCGTCTCCGACGAGATCTACCGGGACACCGTGCACGACCCGGCCCACCGCCTGTTCAGTCCCGCCGAAGTGATTCCCGAGCGCACCATCGTCACCACAGGACTCTCCAAGAGTCTTGCCATCGGCGGCTGGCGCATCGGGGCGGCTCGCTTCCCCGAGGGGCCACGGGGCCGGCGGGTCCGGGACACGGTGGTGGCCGTCGCGAGCGACGTGTGGTCCTCCCTGGCCGGGCCGATGCAGGAGGTCGCCGAGTACGCCTTCGGCGATCCGCCCGAGATACGGCGCCGACTGCGCGACTCCGCACGTCTGCACGGCGCGGTGGCCCGCGAGGTCCACGCGCTGATGGTGCGCGCCGGGGCCCTCTGCCGGCCCCCGACCGGGGCCTTCTACGTGTACCCGGATCTCGAACCGCTGCGTCCCCGCCTCGCCCGGCGCGGTGTCACGGACTCGGACACGCTCCGGCGTCATCTCTTCGACCGGTACGGCCTCGTGGTCCTCGCCGGTCACCATCTCGGCGACCACCCGGAAGCGCTGCGCTTCAAGGCGGCGACCAGCATGTTGTACGGGGAGACGGAGGAGGAGCAGGAGGAGGCGCTGTCAGCCGCGGATCCCCTGCGCCTTCCGCACATCAGCGGCATCCTCACCCGGATCGAGGAGAGCTTCGCCGACCTGAACCCGGCACATGACGAGAGGACCGGCTGATGACCGCAACCCAGCACAAGCCACTTCCCGGCACGAAGGTCCGCGACGCGGTCGTCGCCGCGGCCGCCGAGATCCTGGGCGCGGACACCGACACGCTGCGCCGCGACGGCCGTCTGCACGCGCTACCGGCCTTCAACTCCTTCCGGATGGTCGACATGCTGGAGCAACTGGAGGAACGACTCGGCGTGGAAGCCGATCCGGCACGCCTGACGCCTCAGACCCTGCGCACGGTCGACGGGCTGTGCCGCCTGTTCGCACACGCCCAGGAGCAGCCCGCCGCGGAACCGCCCCCCGTGTCCCTCGGCGAGCGGCTGAGCCCGGTCCGTTCCGTGGTGCGCGAGCACGCCGCCGCGACGGACCGGGAAGCCTCCTTCCCCGAAGCCGCGCTGAAGGCGCTCCGCCGCAGCGGCCTGCTGGGACTCCTGGTCCCGAAGGAGTACGGCGGCCTGGGCGGAACCACTACCGACCTGATCGACGTCGTCGGCGAACTGGCTCGCGAGTGCCTGTCCGTGGCGATGATCTACGTCATGCACTGCCAGCAGGCGGCGGTGCTCGTGGAGCACGCGGACGACGCACTGCGCGCGGCGCTGCTGCCGCGGGTCGCCGACGGCACGCTGTACCTCGGCTCGGTCACCACCGACCCCGGCAACCGGGGACGCCTGCTGTCGGTCTCCTCCGGCCTGCGCGGTGACGACACGACACTGCACGTGGACCGGGACGCACCCGTCGTCACCGGCGGCACGCACGCCGACGGCTTCCTCATCAGCATGCGGGCCCTCGGGGCAAGTTCACCGGAGAGCCTGACGCTGGTCTACGCCGACCGGGAGCAACTGCGGATCACCGTCACCGGGGACTGGAATCCGCTCGGGATGCGGGCCACGCACAGTGTCCCGATGCGCTTGACCGGGGACGTCCCCGCGCGCCAGACGGTCGGCCGCCCCGGAGGGTTCCGGGACATCGCGCTGGCCACGATGGCGCCCCTGGCCCATCTTGGCTGGGCCGCCTGCTGGCTGGGTGCGGCGGACGGGGCGCTCGCCCGGGTGGTCCGGCACCTGCGTACCCAGCGCGACCGCGTCGACCTGCACTCCGATCTCCTGCTCCACCGCCTCTCCCGGGTCCGCCAGCGCCTGGACACCGTGCACGCCCTGATCCGGCACGCCACGCAAGCTCTGCCGGGGGAGCGCCGCGACCTCACCTCCGCGCCGGTCCAGCTGCTGCTCAACACGGTGAAACTGACCGCGTCGGAGCAGTGCCCGGCCGCCGTGGACGAACTGGTCCAGCTCATGGGCATGTTCCACGGCTATCTGCGCGACTCGCCCCTGGCGCTGGAACGGACGCTGCGGGATTTGCGTTCCGCTCCGCTGAACTACAGCAACGACCGGCTGCACGCGGCGGACGGGGCGCTGGTGCTGATGGACCAGGAAGTGCGCCACGCCGTGTCATCGCGACTCACGTGAGCGGCGCTGTCGTAGCCGCGCCCTGACCGGCACGGTCCGAGCCACGATAATCGGGAGGTCGTCCGGTGTCGTTCACTCTCGAAAGGCTGGACAGTTGCCCGAGCGGAACTGGCGGTTATCCATCGCGGTCATGACCCACGAGCGGCGGCGGGGCATGGCCGAGCGGCTGCGGGACGTTCACCCGCACCTCGACATCCGTGTCGTCTGCGACAGAGGTCCGCAGGGCGAGCGTGGCTCACTGCGGTCCGCCCGCAGGGCGTGGGCCGTGGCGGCGCCCTGGGCGACCCATCATCTGGTGCTGCAGGACGATGTCCGGTTGACCGGCAACTTCCTCGACGTCGTGGGCGAGTTGATCGAGCACCGCCCGGACGGTGTGTCCTCCCTCTTCGTCGAGTGGGGGTCCTGGACCGCCTCCGTGGCGCGTGTCGCGGCGCTCTGCGGGGCGGGCTGGGCCGAGGTCGTCGACAACTACGTGCCGACGCAGGCCGTCGTGATGCCGGTGGCCCTCGCGAAGGACGTCAGCGCCTGGTTCGAGGAGGCGCTGGGCAGGGATGAGCCCGATGACGTCACGCTGCGCCGCTACCTGCGTTCGGCCGGCCTGACCCCGCAGGTCGCCGTGCCCAACGCGGTCGAGCACCGGGACGCTGCCAGCCTGACCGGCAACAGCCGTCACGGCATGCGCTGTGCCACCTGCTGGACCGCGGGCGCCACCTCCCTGTCCGGGGTCGACCTGCGGCGGTCGGTCACAGGCGTCGACGCGGTTCCCGTGCTGGCCTGGTGGGGCGAGCCAGGCGCCTACTTCCGGTTCCGCGATCCGACGGCGGACGAGGGCTGGCGCAAGGTGCCGGCCCTGGCGGCGCTCGCGGATCTCGGCTTCGACCCGGACCGTGTCCTGCGGCTCGCCGGCGACGCACTGAGCCGGGAGCCCCATGCCGAGCGCGCTCGGCAGCTGATCGGTGAACCCCTGCTGTCGGAACTGTGGCTCGCGGCGTACGGACTCGGCGTCTGTGCCGCCGCCGCCGGGGCATCCCCGGCGGCGGAAGGCATGGAGACCCGGGTGGGGCGCCGCGCGCTGGGCACCATGGCGCTGGGCGCGCTGCGCAACCGCGTACCGCGCCCTCTGTTCGCCACGGCCGCTGCGGTCCTGACGCCGGTGGTGCGCGGCGCCGTCCGCGTGGGACTAGGCGTGTCGCCTGTCACCAACGTCCCCGAACAGCACACCTAGCCGCCTGACGGCTCACGCACCGTCCGGCGGGGCCAGTCGCCGTCGTCGTCCGGGTCGGGCAGGGGCACGAGCTCCTGCCCGCCTCCGGTGTCGAACCTCAGCCGGCTGCGGTATCCGGCGGCCCGGGCGTAGCGGACGAGAGTGCGGAACCGGTCCGCCGCCTGGTCCGGGTAGTGGGCGTCGCTGGCCAAGGTGATCGGCACGCCCGCCTCGTGACACATCCGCAACAGGGTCGGCGCCGGATACGGCTCCATCGCCTCGTACCGCAGACCCGCGCTGGACACCTCGAACGCCACGCCCCCACGTCGCGCGGCATCGACCACGCGGCGGTACAGGTCGACGGGCTCCTCCTCGCAGCGGTGACCGAACTTCTTCACCACATCGGGATGGGCCAGCACCTGGACGATGCCGGACTCGGCGAGGTCCGCGACCAGCCGGAAGTAGTCCTCGTACGAACGCCGCACCCCGCGGCGCTCGAACTCGTCCGTCATCCCGTCGTGGTCCACGGCCCAGGAGCCGATCCAGTGCACGGACCCGATGAGATAGTCGAACGGGTACGAGGCGAGGATGTCGAGGATCTTCTCCATCCGGCCCGGCAGGAAGTCGACCTCGAGCCCGAGCAGCACCGGAAGCCCCCGGTCCCGGGCGCCCAGGACGGCCTCGGTGTAGCGGTCCAGACGGAGATTCAGCTCGTCGTAGTAGTACCGGCGGGAGCGCTCGGAGAGATCGGCCGACTCACCGGTGTTCCAGAACCCCGCAGCGACGTGCTCCAGGTCCACGAAGCGGTGCATGTGCTCGGTGAAGCCCACCTCGGTCGCGCCGCGCGACAGGGCCCGGTCCACGTACGCGTCGACGTGCCCCTTCGGATACACGCCCGGCGGCGGGCTGTCCGGACGGGGCGTGTGCGGATGGAGATGGACGTGGTAGTCACCCATGCCGCTCGGCAGCCCTCCCGGCGAACCGCGCCTCGTACCGGTCGAGCGTCGCGGCGAACTCGGCGCCCGCGTCCAGCCCTGCCGCGTCCGCGAAACCGAGCAGCGCGAACAGCACGTCGCCGAACTCCGACCGCACCTGGTCCGAGGGCGGGGCACCGGCGGCCGAGGGCGCGTAACCGCAGTTCTTCAGATACGCGCCGGTCAACTCCCCCAGCTCGGCGGACGAGTCGAGCAGGGCGACGTGTGCGGTGATCGGCATGTTCGCGCGCCGGCGGAACGCACCGGTCAGCTCCTGGCACTCGGTGAGGGTCGCGCCGGCCGGCCCTCCGGCGGGAAACGCGTCGCTGATCATCGGTGGTGACCTCGCCTTCGTACGGGAAGGGCATGGCGGAACACGCCGCTCGGCGGCCCGTACATCAGTACCACGTGGGCCCGGACGCGGTGATCCGAATATGCGAACCGGCTGATCGCGAAGGCCGGGCGACTCGGCGTAGGGCCAGGGGAGAAGGGGCATGGATCGGGGCGGGACGATGCCGGAGGTAACGGAGTGACATGAGACTGTTGATGATCGCTTCCAGCTTCCACCCCACCATCGGGGGTGCGGAGACGTATGCGCACGTGATCTCGGAGGGGCTCGCCGGTCGCGGCCACGACGTCATGCTGGTGACCGACGCGCCGCGGGAGGACCCGGCCGGGCGGGCCGTCGAAGGGGATCCGCGGGGGGTGACGGTCCGCCGGCTCACCGCGTACCGGGAACTGCTCGCGGACCCCAGCAAGGTGCTGTGGGAGCAGATGACCTTCTCGCTGGCACCGGAACTGGCCGCCTGCGCCGAGGAGTTGCGACCGGATCTGGTCTTCACCAACACGCTCGACGCCGCCCTGGCCGGCAAGTGGATCGCGGTGGACCGGAACATACCCTGGGTGGCGACCTTCCATGAGCACGAGCCGGAGGCGCAGCCCCTGGGCAGCGCCCGGCTGCGGGTCGTCCACGATGTCCTGCGCCCCTCGCTCGTGCTGGCCTGCGCGGAGAACTACGCCGACCGCGCCCGCCGGCACGGATCGGCCGCTGTCACCCGGCTGATACCGCACGGGGTGGACACGGACAGATTCCGCCCGGACCGGGACACGGGCCAGGTCCGCCGGCACTACGGTTACGGCCCGGACGACCTCGTCGTCGTCTGCGCCGCCCAGCTCAAGCCGCGCAAGGGAATCCTGGAGCTCGTCCGGGCCTTCTCGCCGGTGCACGCCCGGCTGCCCCGCACCCGGCTGCTGATCGCGGGCGCCGTCAGTTCCTCCTCGGGCGACTATCCGGGAAAGCTGCGGGAGGAGATCGACCGGCTCGGGCTCGGTGAGGTGGTGCGCATCGACAGCGATGTGACGTACCACCGGATGCCGGACGTGCTGGCCCTGGCCGACGTCGTCGCCCAGCCCAGCACCGGGGAAGGGCTGAGCCTGGCCATGCTCGAGGCCATGAGCTCCGGACGGCCGCTGGTCACCTGCGACTTTCCGGGCATCGGCGAACTGGTACGGGACCGGCGGTCGGCCTTCCTCGTGCCGTCCCCGGATCCCGCCCACCTCGCCGGCGCCCTCGTCGAGCTGCTCTCCGACGAGTCGCTGCGCGGCCGCACGGGCGAGTTGGCCCGCGAGCAGGTGCTGACGCACTTCACGCTCCAGCGGATGGCCGAACGGACGGAGGAGGCTCTGCTCGCCGCCCTCGACCGGTAGGTGCCTCAGCCCCGCAACCGGGCGGGCACCTCGCTCAGCCGCCTCAGCGCTTCGGCGCCGTCGACGGCCGCCACCTGGAGGGCCAGTACGTCGGGGGCGATCCCGTCGATGATGCCCCGGCACAGCTCCACCACCCGGGAGACGTCGTCGTAGCGGGGGAACCGCTGGAGGACGGCCTCGCGGCCCATCGCGTCGGCGTCCTCGCGCAGCCGGCGCGGGCTGCCCTCCCGGAGCCGGCGCGGGGTGCGCATACCGCGCCAGGGCCGCAGGGCCTCCCACGCCTCCGCGTCGTCGCGGGCGAAGACGAGGAAGCAGGTGAGGACGGTCCGCGGCGGCCGGCGGCCGACCGCCGCGGCGGCCTTCCGCGCCACGTCGACCACAGTCCGCCGGGTATGGCCGACGTCCTTCACCGACGAGATCACGCCGTCCGCCAGCCGCCCGGCGGCCTCGGCCGACCTCGGCCCCGACGCGGCCAGCAGAACGGGGACCGGCCCGGGGGGCGGACTGTGCAGCCTCATCGGCGACACGGGGTAGTACGGCCCGTCTGAGCTCACCTCGTCGCCCGCCAGCAGCGAATCCATCAGCCGCAGGGCCTCCTCGGTCCGCGCGAGCCGCTCGCGGTACGGCGGCAGGGGCCCCCTCAGTGGCTGCTCGTTGACGGCCTGTCCCATACCGACGCCCAGCTCGAACCGGCCGCCGCAGATCCGCCCGACCGTCGCCGCCGCCTGCGCAGTGAGCACCGGATGCATCCGGAACAGCGGGCACACGGCCGCCGTCATCAGCGTCGCCGTCCGTGTGGACGCGGCCAGCGCGCCCAGGGTCACCCAGCTGAACCCGGCCGCTCCGCCGGCGTCCGTCCAGGGCTGGAGATGATCGGACACCAGGAGTGCGTCGAAGCCGGCCGATTCGGCGAGTATTCCCTGCTGTATCAGCGCTTCGGGCTGCCATTCCTCGTGCGCCAGAAACCAACCCATTCGAGTATTCGAGCTCATACATCTCCTCACCGCACGGGCCGTCGCGGCTCACCACCTTGACAGAATGCCCGGGCCGCCCGGAAAGTAATGGGCGTGACTTTACGCTTCGTTTCCGTGGTGGGCGGCGACATATCTTTGCTGCCCTATTCATTGGGCCATTACCGGGAGCTGGGAGTCGAAAGCTTCCACGTGATACGCCACGTCGAAAGCCGTGCGGACCCGACGCTGGATCCTTCCGTGGAAGTGATGCGGGAGGCCGGGTACTGCTTCGCCGACGTCTGCGTGGCCCCGTGGCACGAGGATCTCAACGCCGCGCTCATCCGGAAAGAGATGAGCGCCTGGCCGGACGACTGGTGGATCGTCGCCGACCTCGACGAATTCCATGTCTACGACAGATCGCTCGCCGAGGTCGCCGCCTACTGCGAGGAGCACGGATTCGACTTCGTGGAAGGCGCCTTTCTCGACCGGGTCAGCGCCGACGGCCGGCTCGCCGGGCCGCTGCCGTACGGCAGGGAGCCGCTGTGGCGCCAGTATCCGCTGGCCGGCCAGCTCACCGTCGGGCTGCTGGACGGCAGGCCGACCAAGGTGACCCTCGCCCGGGGCACCGTGGAACTCGATCTGGGCCAGCACTGCGCCTGGACGGGCAGGGGTGTTCCCGCCGAGGAGATCTACGCCCAGGTTCACCACTTCAAGTGGACCGCTTCCGCCGCCACCCGCCTGACCAGGCGGGTGGCGGCCTACTCGTCGGGGGAGTGGCGCCTGCTGCACCGGTCGATCGTCGGGGAGTCGCAGCGGTTCCTCGACCACCTCGGGGAGAACGGCGGCAGGATCGACGTGGGCGACCCCCGTTTCCGCTTCGCGCGCTGTTCCCTGGGCTACGCGGACTACCCCGGCTGGGAGGGTACGGGACCCGCGCTGCGCCGCCGTTTCCGCGCGTACGACGCCGCCCGCCGGGAGAAACGGCGTACCACCGGGGCCCTGGAATAGGGCGGCGACCCGGCGCCGCCGGGCTTCCCCCGGCACGGAGTCCGGCAGCGGCACGCCGGTCACACCGTCGCCGGGCCACCGTCCCGCCGGAACGGGGCGATGATCTTCCGTACGGCTTCCGCGGCCCCCCAGTCGTCGTCGTCATGGGCGATGACGCTCAGGAGTTCCCGGAGATGGAACAGGTCCATCCGGTCCCGCCAGCCGCCGTCGATCCCGGTGATCTCCTCGTACAGGGCGAAGAAGCGGTCCGAGGCGGGCGGGCGCGGGGAGCACCACAGCATGCTGAGGTCGATTTCCGGCCAGTTGTAGGACACGGCGGGGTCGATGAGCACGGGCGCGCCGTCGGCGGTGGCGACGATGTTCTCCTGCCACAGATCGCCGTGGGTCAGGCACGGGGGCCGGTCCGGCACGAGTTCGGGAAGGGTGGCGCAGAGCCGTTCCAGAGCCTGCCGCTCCGCGGCGTCGAAGGCCGCCTCGACCAGAGGTTCCGACAGCCAGCGCAGGATGCGCCGCTCCGCGAGGAACGCGTGACCGTCGCTGTCCCACGTGTTGTCCTGGCGCAGCCGGCCCAGCCAGCCCGGACGGTGCCAGCCGAACCGCTCGGCGGTCGTGGAGGTGTGCAGGGCGGCGACCGTGTGGGCGAGCCGCTCCCAGAAACGCTCGTCGTCGCGGCGTGGCCGCATCTTCTCCAGCACGAGCAGCCGGGGCGAGGCGCACAGCACCTCCGGCGTGATCACCCCGCCGGTTTCGCGGAGCTCCGTCAGGCCGGCGGCTTCGACGGGGAAAATATCCCGGTCCGGCCCGAGAAGCGTTTTCGCGAATATCTGGGAATCGTCCTGGAGGGTTACCAGACCAGCAATTGCGACCACTCCGCCGGTGGCTTTCTCCACCTCTCTGGCTGCGTATCCCGCTTCCTGGAGACGCTTGATGAGTATCTCTTCGTCAGACACCCGGACATCACATCATGTTTTTCCCGGACACACCAGGTTCCCGTTCGGCCACATTCATCGGTAGCCGCGGGCCTGAAGCGTGTACAGCTCCGCGTAGAGACCGCCGCGTCGCAGCAGTGCGGCGTGGTC
Organism: Streptomyces lincolnensis; assembly: GCF_001685355.1. Classification (GTDB taxonomy): domain Bacteria; phylum Actinomycetota; class Actinomycetes; order Streptomycetales; family Streptomycetaceae; genus Streptomyces; species Streptomyces lincolnensis. Next base: position 9,966,746 of record NZ_CP016438.1, read on the forward strand.
CCCGGCTTCCGCTATCCGGCCGCCCTCGACCACGACGATGAGGTCGGCCATTCCCACCGTGGAGAAACGGTGGGAAACCAGCAGCGTGATCCCGCCGTCGGCCGCCGACCTTTCGGCCTGCGCGGCATAACGCTGGAAAAGGGCGTGCTCCGCCTCGGCGTCGAGGGCGGCGGCCGGTTCGTCCAGAACCACCAGAAGCGGCCGGTCCCGCATGAACGCGCGGCCGAGCGCCAGTTTCTGCCACTGGCCGCCGGAGAGCTCCGCCCCGTTGGTGTAACTCCTGCCGAGCCGGGTGGCCAGACCCTCCGGCAACGCGTCGAGCACACCGGCCGCCCGCGCGCGTGCCAGAGCCGTCCGCACGGCCTCCTCGGAGCCGGCGCGGGGCAGATCGCCCACGCCGACGGCGTGCCGGACCGTGAACTCGTACCGGACGAAATCCTGGAACGCGGCCGCCGTGCGGGCCCGCCACGCCTCGGGCGGTATCCGCCGGAGATCGACGCCGTCCACGAGGATGCTGCCGGCGGTCGGCCGGTAGAGCCCGCACAGCAGCTTGACGAGCGTCGACTTGCCCGCCCCGTTCTCGCCGACGACCGCGACCACGGATCCGGCCGGCAGGTGCAGGTCCGCGTCCCGCAGTGACGGCCTCGTGGCACCCGGGTACGCGAACGACAGCCCGCTCAGCGTGATGCCGTGCCGCAGCCGTCGCGGCACCGTCGCCGCAGGGGCCGCGGCGGGCGGCGGCTCCGGTTCGGGTGCCTGCCGCAGCTCCCGCATCCGCCGGTCCACCCCTGTCAGCCGCTGCAGTTCGGGCACCAGCGCCACGGTCTGCGCCACCTGCGTGTTGGCCTGCGCGGCGAGCAGGACCACCAGCACCACATCGCCCACCGACTGCCGGCCGGCGACCGCCTGCCGCAGCATCAGCAGCACCGCCCCCACATAGCAGGCGGCGAACACCAGCTGGCCAAGGCCCCGCAGTGCGGCGGCCCGGCGCTCCGCCCGCCACAGGATGCCACCGGCCCGCCCCCACAGCTCCGCGTGGCTGTCGCGCACCTCGTGGTCCAGCCGGTAGACGAGGAGTTCTTTCGCGGAGGAGGCGTCGGTCGCCAGGCGGACCAGATTGAGGGCGCGCCGGGTCGGTTCGGCAGCCCTGCTCCTGGCGTCGTCCGTGAGCCGTTCGGCGTGCCGCCCCGCCAGCAGCGGCGGTACGGCGGCCAGCGGGAGCAGGAGCAGCAGCGGGTGCAGCAGGGCGAGCACGACGACCGTGAGCAGCAGCCCGCAGGCGAGACCGGCCAGGGACAGCAGCGCCTGCAACGTGTTGCGGGTCTGCCCGACCTCGCGTTCCAGCACCCCGAACAGGTCGGCGCGGCGCGGCGTCTCGTGGCTGTCCAGGCCGGCGGTCCCGTTGGCGAGGACGATCAGCTCGTCGCTGTAGTGCAGCATGTTCAGCTCGGCGAGCTCGAAGTACGCGATGTGTGCGAAGTGTCCGCAGGTGAGCGCGGCGATGAGCAGCACGGCGACCAGCACCCCCAGCGCCGTCGCCCGCCCCGCCGCGCCCTCCTGGGCCGCGTCGAACAGCCCGCGCAGCCCCAGCCCCGCCAGGGGCATCGCGACGCCGCCGGCCAGCATCAGCCCGAGCGCCGTCAGAGTCCTGGCACGGCTGTGCCGCCAGCACATCCTCAGCAGGTCCGCGGACGCCCGGTACAGACCGCCGCTCATCAGCGTGCTCCCGGCAGGGCCGACGGGGGGCGCTCCTCGGCGAAACGGTATGCCTGGAGCCGGAACAGCCGCGCGTACTCGCCGTCCGCGCGCATCAGTTCGCCGTGCGAACCCTGCTCGCTCACCCTGCCGCCCGACAGGACGACGATGTGGTCGGCGTGCCGCACGGTGGCGAAGCGGTGGGAGATCAGCACCGTGGTCACCCCGGGGCGGACGAACTCCTGGTAGAACCGGGCTTCGGCGCGCACGTCCAGACTGGCGGTGGGCTCGTCGAGGACGAGGACCCCGGCGCCGTGCCGCAGCCGGAACAGGGCGCGGGCCAGCGCGACCCGCTGCCACTGCCCGCCGGACAGCTCGGTGCCGCCGGTCAGATGCCCGGCCAGCGGAGTGCCGAAGCCGGCGGGCAGCGCCTCCAGTACGTCCGCCACACCGGCTTCGGCCGCCGCGGTACGGATCTCCCCCCGTGCCCCGGCGGCGTCCTTGCGGTGCACGGCGCCGTAGCCCACGTTGTCGAAGGCGTCGGCCTCGTACCGGTTGAAGTCCTGGAAGACGACCGCGATCCGGGACCGCCAGAGCTCCGCCGGACAGTGCCCGAGCGGCGTGCCGTCCACGGTGATCCGGCCCTCGTCGGGCTCGTACAGCCGGGTGAGCAGCTTGATCAGCGTGGTCTTCCCGGCGCCGTTGGCGCCGACGATCGCCGTGCACTTCCCGGCCTCGATCCTGAAGTCGAGGCCCTCGAAGACGCGTCGCTCCCGGCCGGGGTAGCCGAAGGAGACCTTGGAGAAGGCGATCTCCCGCCGGGGGGCGGGCGGCGGCGTCCGCGAGGTCTCCGGGGTGTCCGGCTGTGCCGGGTGACGGGCCACTCCCTCCTCGAACGCGGTCAGCGCGTCGTGGGCGTTCATCCCGAGGATCGTCTGCATGTCGGACTCCGGATAGAACTCACCGAGCCGGACGCCGATCAGAACGGCCTGTGCCGCCAGCGCCAGCCCGGTGAGCGTGGCCCCGCCCGCCCCGGCCGCCGCCAGCACCGCTGCCGTGATCACCAGGCCGAGGACGGTGTACCGCAGATGGGGCCACAGCAGCAGCCGGCGGCGCTCCGCCCAGGCCGGTGCCATCCACTCCAGGGCCACCGCCCGGTGCCGGTCGCGCAGCCAGCCGGCCAGCCCGAAGATCCGGATCTCCTTGCCCGCCGCGGCGCGTGTGGCCAGATCCCGCAGATAGCGTTCTTCCCGTCGGCGCCCCACGAGTGACGACCAACTCGCCATGTGGCCCCGCAGGCCGCGGCGGAGCGAGCGGCGCATCGCCAGCACGGCGACGCAGACCGCGAGCCCGGCGAGCCAGGAGAAGCAGAACCCGATGACCCCCACGCAGCCCGCCAGCTGCACCCACCGCGCCAGCAGATGCAGCAGACCGGCGCACGCCTTCCCGGGGCTGTCCGCGCCGGTCTCCAGCTCCCGCCGCGCCTCGCTGAGCCGCTCCAGCAGCCGGGGGTCCTCCAGCGGACCGATGCCCGGTCCGCGCAGTGAGGCCGCGATGACCCGGTCGAAGAGCGCCCCGTCCACCCGTCTCGCGACGAGCTCACCCAGCGCCCCCTGCCACGGGGCGAGCACCTGCTGCGCGGTGAACGCGGCGGACGCCACCGCGAACGCCGTCAGCACTCCCGACCACCGGGCCGAGCCGGTGCCCGCCGCCAGCGCGCCGGGCACCCGGCCCACCATCACACTGCTGCTGACCACGAACACCACGGGCAGTACGCCCAGCAGCACGTCGCAGGCGATCGTCGACGCCACCGGACCGCGTCCGGCCGCGGGCAGCAGCCCTGCGATCTGCCACAGCCCGGTCCGCTGCGCGGGGGACGCCGCCCGGCCGGAGCCGGTCAGGCGTTGCCCCATCGGGCACCTCCGCACATCTCAGGCCGCTCCCGGCTCGAAGACCCGCTGTACGGTCGCCGGCGCGTCGACCGCCGTGTCACCGAGCCGGAACGCCGACTCCACCAGCGACCGGGCGGCGGCGACGTCACCGCCGTCGTAGCACAGCTCCGCCAGGACATCGCCCTGGTCGACGCGGTCCCCGACCCGGCGTCGCAGCAGCACACCGGCGCCGTGGTCCAGGGGCGCGTCGTACGTCAGCCGCCCCGCCCCGAGCAGCAGGCTCGCGTTGCCCACGGACCGGGGCTCGATCGCGGTGACCCAGCCCGACTCGGGCGCCGTGATCGTCAGCCGCCGCCCTGCGGACGGCAGCCGCTCCGCCTCCAGCGCGGCGGCGTCCGCCCCCTGCGCGACCGCCCATCGCACGAACGTCTCGTACGCCGTCCCCTCGTCGAGGACCCGGTCGATCCGGGCCATGGCCTGCTTGTCGGTGAGCGCGGCGTCGACGCTCTGCAGCATCAGCCGGCAGACCGCCGCGCACAGGTCCCACAGTCCGGGGACGCGCTCCCCGCGGAGTACGGCCAGCGCCTGGCGGATCTCCAGCGCGTTGCCCACCGCGGGCCCGAGCGGCTGGCTCATGTCGCTGAGCACGGCCCGCGCGTTCAGTCCGAACTCGGCGGCCAGGCCGAGCATCGTTCGGACCAGCTCGGTCGCACGATCCTGTTCCGTGATCAGTGCTCCGGCGCCCGTCTTGACGTCGAGGACCAGCCCGTCGGCCCCCACAGCGGACTTCTTGCTGATGATGCTGGCCGCGATCAGCGGAATGCTCTCCACGGTGCCGGTGACATCGCGCAGCGCGTACGTGGCGCCGTCGCCCGGTGTCAGATCGGCGCTCTGGCCGGTGAGGACCATGCCGACGGAGGTGAGCGTCGGCACGATCTCCTCGATCGGGATCGTGGTCCGAAGCCCCTTGATCGACTCCAGTTTGTCGAGCGTGCCCCCGGTGAAGCCGAGGGCCCGGCCGGTCATCTTCGCCACCGGGACCCCGCACGCCGCGACCACCGGCACCACGATCAGCGTGGTGGTGTCCCCCACGCCGCCCGTACTGTGCTTGTCCACGACAGGGCCGTCCACCCGGCTCAGGTCCAGCCGGCCGCCGCCGATGGTGTGGGCCCGCGTCAGGGCCGCCAGTTCCGCCGTGGACAGCCCGCGGCAGGCGACCGTCGCGAGCCAGGCCGCCATCTGGTAGTCCGGGATCCGGCCGTGGACGTAGTCCGTGACGATGCCCTCGATCTCCCCGGAGTCCAGGACCGCTCCGGCGCGTTTGCGGGTGGTCGACCCGATGACCCGGCCGGATGCCGCGGTGTCGCTGAGGCCACCGGCCGGCGGGACGGGACTCATCCGGACTCCTTGTGCGCTCCGGACGCCAGATGGGCTGCGACCTTGTCGACGACGGCCCGTACGGCGGCCAGATACCGCTCGTCCTCCTCCTCGAAGCCCGCCGGGGCACAGGGAACCGAAATCTTGAAGGTGCGCGCCGCGAGGCGCTCGGCCACCGGGAACTCCGTCCGCACACAGGCCCGGTCGTACGTGGTCACCGGAGACATCGGATGACGGAACAGATGCAGCGTGTGCAGCGGCGACGTCGCCTTCGGGATGTCGACGTCGTCCAGCCCCTCGGCGTTGCATGCCGCCACCAGCCGGTCCCGGCCGCCCGGAACCCGGTCCGGATCGACGTCGAAGAGCAGCGCGTAGTGGGCCGATGTCCGCTCCGGCGTCGACAGTGTCAGCGGCGTGATCCCCTCGATCCGAGTGAAAAGCCCCGCGATCTCCTCCGCGAACGCCTGCTTTCCCTTGATCCAGGACGGCAGTTCGGCGATCTGGCCCACGGCGAAGGCGACGCCCAGCGGATGCGCCCGGTACTTGAGGCCCAGACCGGTCACGGAGTACGGATAGAGCGGCCCCTGGGGATCCATCTCCTTCATCGCCCGTTTGTTGAAGTGCCCCAGCAGCTGCGCCCGGTCGTACACCTCCCGGCTGCGGGTGGCCAGTACGCCGCCCTCGCCGGCTGCGACGAGCTTCTGGGTCTGCAGACTCCAGGCCGCGGCCGCGCCGAAGGTGCCCACCGGGCGCCCGCGGTAGGTCGCGCCGTGCGCGTGGGAGCAGTCCTCGACCAGCGCAAGCCCGTGCTCCTCGGCGAAGGCCACAATGACGTCCATGTCACACGGCAGACCCCACATATGCGTGATGACGACCGCTTTCGTGCGCTCGGTCACCAGCCCGGCCGCAGCCTCTGGGTCGAACGAGCCGTCGGACCGGCAGTCGGCCAGCACCGGCAGCGCGCCCAGCTGGAACAGCGACGCGGAGGTGGCGAAGAAGGTGTACGACGGGCAGAGAACCTCGTCGCCCGGACCGAGACCGATGCCGTAGAACGCCGAATGCAGCGCGGCGGTACCGGAGTTGGTCACCAGACTGTACGGAAGGTCATGAGCGGCCGACCAGGCGTCCTCGAACTCCGCCACCACACCGGAGCGGTCGTACAGCGACAGCCTGCCGCTCTCCAGCTGCTTCAGAACGCGCTCAGACCACTCCGATCGCCGCTTCGGCCATGGATACGCCGTCGGCCGGCTCAGTACCGGCCGTCCCCCGTCGATGGCCAGATCCGAAACGGGCATCCTGGGTCTCCTCGTGCAGCGGTCGTACGGAGGTCTGCTGGGAAATGGAGCGGTAGAGCGACTCGATGGTGGCGGTGACGCGTACACCGTCCTGCACCTCGCGTTCGGTGACGTCCGGGTCGGAGAGATGGTCGAGCGTGTTCACGAGCACGCCGGACGCCGAATCCCAGGAACGTTCGCCGGCCACCCGCTCGACCGGACGGTTCGAGCGATCGAACCGCGTGAGACGGTCCCGGGTGAGCTCGATGTGCCCGCCGGATCCGTAGACGCGTATCAACTCGCTCTTCTCGGACTCACAGAGCGACAGGCGGAGTACTCCGGTGACACCGTTCGGATAGGTCAGTGTCGACAGTGTGGTTTCTTCGACGTCGTAGGCGGCGTCCGGATTCAGCTTGGGCGCCGCACTCGCGTAGACGAGTGACGGCATTCCGAAGAACCAGTGGAGCAGATCGATGATGTGGTAGCCCATGTCGATGATGGCCCCGCCGCCGGAGGTTCTCGTCTCGGCCCGCCAGCCGGCCTGGTAGGCATCGGTACTGAGCTGGTAGGTGGCGTCGAAGTGCCTGATGGCACCGATCCGTCCCAGCGCGTCCTTCGCCCGCAGGTACAGCGGGTGATGACGCCGCTGGACACAGAGCCTCAGGTGGCCGTCGTGTTCCCGGACGGCCGCGGCGAGGTCGCGGGCCTCCGCCGGTGACAGGGCGAAGGGTTTCTCCTTCAGCACGGGGATGCCGCGGCGGCACAGCTCCAGAGTGATGTCGTGGTGGGTGTGGTGCGGCGTGGCGACGATGACGAGGCCGGGGTCCACGGCGTCCAGCAAGGATGCGTGATCGGGGAAGAACCGCGGACGGGGGACGTGTCCGTTCCTGGCGAGTGCCTGGATCAGACGCGCTTCCGCTGCCGGGTCCACATCGCATGCCGCGACCAGCTCGATGCGCGACGACAGGCCGGCGAGGGCGGGTACGTAGTCGTCCAGGGTCCTGCGGCCGACACCGATGACCGCACAGCGAATGACAGGTAAGCCTGGCAAGTTGACCGACCCTTTCCAGCGGCTCCTACGGATTTACGGGGACTCTTCAGCCGGTGAGCCGGAGCGGACGGGGCGGCCGGGACCTGGCCCGCTTCGGTCAGCCGGAGGCGGCGACGGTGGAGAGGACGGCGATGCCGTCCTTGAGACGGGCGGCTTCCTTTCCCGCCGATCCGGTGGGGGAGGAGAAGGCCGGAGAAGCCGGGCTCGTCGCCGGACGCCCCGACGGGGGTGCCCGATGTCCGGCCCACCCGGGCCCGCCCCTCCTGGTGGGCCACCCTCACGGCCGCATGACGGTGGCAGTGGCCTCCGGTTCGTCCGCACGCGCGACCGGCATCCTCACCGTGGTGCGGATGGCTGACGAAGGCCGGTCCCGGGCGCTTTTCGCCGTGTGCGTGACCTGGGTCATCTCTGGTTCCCTTCTCACGGAACGGTGTCGCGTACATCTCGTGCGTGAGTGAACTCATGCCGGGCAGGCGGCAGCCGCACCGCGGCCGGTCCGTCCCGGCGGTCACCGGGTGGAGGTACACGTGAGTGCGAGACGGCAGGAGCCGCCGTGCGCCGACGGAACGGGCGTATCCGGCCCCGAGGCGAACTGCGCCATCGGCCGGTCCGGTCGGGGCGCACGCCGGCACACACCAGGACTGCTGAGAGATCGCCCGGTGCGGGCCGGTCCGGTGCCGACGCGTGAGGGTGACGGTCAGGGACAACGGGCGGACGCGCCTCTGAGGCGTGGCGTCGCTCTGGTGACAACCGGTGTCAGGGGACATCGGGCCCGTGCCCGGCGTGTACGGAAACCCACGGTGACGAGATGATCGGGATGTTCTGGAACGGCCATCACAGCGCTCAATTCCCCGTAGACAACACCAGGGCGACGATGCGTCAGCACGCCGACCTCGATACGGACGCAGAACATGCTGCTCCCCGCCACCTCCGGCCCGGGAGCGCTCCCAATGAGCCTGGCATGGTCATGTTCCCGCGTCAACAGATCATGGGCAAGCCTCTGCCCGGACACCCCGGTGGGCAAGGCCCCGAACCCGGAACATCCCCGGACGCAGACCTTTTCAGCGCAGATGTGACGTGTCGTCGAAACGCGCATGGACGCCCTTGCTCCGGTGCAGGGACGCCTGAGAAAGACGCCGGGGCCGGTTGCATGGCAGGCAGCGACCCGCCGGACGCTCCGAGCCGCCCTTGGTACCGGGAGATCGGGTCGTCCCTGACCTGGGCCGTCCGCCGTGCCATGTCGGCGAAGCTCTCCGCGCTCCCGGTGGACGCCGTCCGGGTCGACGCGTACCACGACCACGCAGCCCGGTCCTCGGGGAGCCGGTGCGACGACCGGGCCGGCGAGACGGCCGTTGGCCGTGACGTGATCGAGCAGGGAGCCCTCGACGTAGTCGTACCCGGGGCGCTCGCAGTACGCGACGACCTCGGCCGGCGGCCGGTTGTGGACGTGGAACTCGTCCAGATCGGCGATGCCCCGTCAGTCGTCGGGGCGGGTGGCCACCACCTTCCGGACGAGCGCGGCGTCAGGGCGGTGTGACGGACACGAAGCGGATGGTCACTCGGCCTCCCGCCCGTCGCGCCGCGCGGTGACGAGGAAGGTCCGGATCTCCGTCTCGACCAGCGGGCTGGGCTCACAGACGGTGTCCAGCCCGGCGTCACGCAGCAGACGGGTGGCCGCCGCCAGGCGGCCGTCCAGGTCCTGAACCTCGGCCACGACCCGGTCGATGCGGGGCCAGTCGTCGGCGTCGATGCCCTCCAGCACGTCGATCTCGGCCCCTTCGACGTCGATCTTCAGCAGATCGACGCGTCCGTCCCGCGGCAGCCACCGGGAGAGGCGGTCGACGGGCGCGGTGACCTGGAAGCCCCGGTGGTTGGCCACGGCGTCCTCGTCGGGATACTTCTCGGCGAGGACCGCGATCTGCAGCGCCTTCTGGTCGGGGTAGCGGGTCGAGTTCCCCGGCAGCCGGGGGTAGTAGGTGAAGGAGACCGCCTCGTTGGGGGCGCGGCCCACGCCGTGCGCCTCGACGCGGACGTCGGCCAACCGGTGCAGGGCGATGTTCCGGTCCAGGATGCGCCGGGACTCGGCGACCGGCTCGAAGGCGATGACGCGGGCGTCGGGATGGCGGAGCTTGGTGTAGAGCGTGAACATGCCGATGCAGGCACCGACGTCGACAACCAGCGCGCGCGGTGGGAGCGACATCCCCTCGTAGCAGCCGTGCTCGAAAATCTCCCGGTACTGAAACCTCGCCTCGTCGGGGCTCTGCGTGTAAAGCCGCAGGCCGTTGGCGAAGGTCGTCAGCGTCGTCGATGTCACCCGCCCACTCCGTTCTCTGCCTCTGCCCGTCTCCGTCCCGGTCTGCCCCCCGCGGTGAGTCTCGGAGTGGCCCCGCGGTGTTGTCAACGGACCGTCCGGGTGCGTCGATTCAACGGCCCTGTCTCACTTTCGGTGGTGACGGAGCGTGCCGCTGTCCGAGGGGATGCGGTGCCGAAGCAGGGTGAAGCCTGCTCCTCCGTGCATCTGGCGTGTGATCCGTTTGGTCTTGGTGTTGACGCCCTCGGTGGGGCCGTTGCTGTACGGAAGAGCCCGGCGATCACGGGGTGCGACCACGTCTCGGCGAAAAGGATGATTGAAACGGCAACCTTTCCGCTCTGCGTGGCCACTTAGGGGTGTACCGACGAGGGCGAGCCGTGGTCAGCGGCGCTACGCCCTCTGTGTCAACACCTGATCGGAGCCCCACGTGTCACCAGACGACCCGAGATCCGCATGGCAGCCGATGCCTTGGGGTCGCACGCCCCGCCGTAGCCGGATGCGCCGGCGCTTTGTCGCGGGGGCGGTGGCGGTGCTCGCCGCCTCGGTCGGCGTCGGCGCCCTGGCGCCCAGCGCGGTCGCCGCGCCGACCGTCGACATCCGTGTGAATGCCGGTACCTCCTTGGGCACGGTGCCCAGCAGTGGTGTCGGCCTCAACACGGGCTACGGCGACGAGCACATGGGGGACCCCAAGCCGACATCGCTGATGAAGGCCGCGGGAGTTCGGCAGCTGCGCTATCCCGGCGGCTCCGGCGCGGACGACTACCACTGGAAGACCCACACCTACGGCGACGGCAGCGGCTGGATCCCCTCCAACACCGACTTCGACCACTTCATGGCCATCGCGAAGAAGGTCGGCGCCCAGCCGATCCTGACCGCGAACTACGGTTCCGGCACCCCCAAGGAGGCCGCCGACTGGGTCAAGTACGCCAACGTCGACAAGGGTTACGGCGTGAAGTACTGGGAGATCGGCAACGAGGTCTACGGCAACGGGCACTACGGCAACGGCAAGGGCTGGGAAACTGACAACCACGCCGACAAGAGCCCGAAGGAGTACGGGAAGAACCTCGTCGCCTACTCGAAGGCGATGAAGGCCGTGGATCCGAAGGTGAAGATCGGAGCGGTGCTCACCACCCCCGGCTTCTGGCCGGATGCGGAGAAGGCTCCCGGTGACACCGCCGACTGGAACAACACGGTGCTCTCCATCGCGGGAGGCTCGATCGACTTCGTCATCGTCCACTGGTATCCGGGCGGCAAAACCACGGCCGACCTGCTGAACACCCCCTCCCGGATCGCCGGTGTCAGGTCCTCGCTGCGCTCGCTGATCGCCAAGTACACGGGCTCGCGCGCCGCTTCGGTGGAGATCGCGGTCACCGAGAACGGCGCCGTCGGCTCGCCCGCCCAGACCAGCCAGGCCGCGGCCCTGTTCGCGCCGGACACCTACATGACCTGGTTCGAGCAAGGCGCCACCCACGTGGACTGGTGGAACCTGCACAACGGCACGGACCAAGCACCCACCACCGTCCACGGCGAGACCGACTACCAGGACGGGGGCATTCTCTCCGCCGGAACCTGCGCCGGGGGGAAGTGCGAACCGCCGCGCGACACGCCCTTCCCCACCTACTGGGGCATCCGCTCGCTGACCGCACTGGCGAAGCCTGGCGACACCATGGTCAAGTCGTCCTCGGGCAACTCGTCGGTTGCTGTGCACGCGGTGCGGAGCAGCACCGGCGGTCTGAACGTCATGCTGATCAACAAGAACCCGCAGAACGCGGCGCCGGTGTCGCTCTCGTACGCCGGATTCACCCCGGCCGCAGGGGCGGTCACGACCGTTTCGTTTGCCAAGGGAGACACTGCCCTGACGACGGCGAAGCGGGGCACGGCGGTCGCACAGAAGCTGCCGCCGTACTCGATCACGACGCTTCAGCTGAAGCCCGCGCCGGGGACCGCCGGCGCTGACAAGCCGACGCCCGCCCCCACGCCGACCGCCCCCACGCCGGTTGTCTCCGCCCCCGGCACGACCGGCACCCGTGCGCAGGGGGAGATGGGCGCACCCGTCGGCCAGGCGACCCCGAGCAGCACGCCCGGCGACCTGGCTTCCACCGGGGCGAGCAACGCTGTTGTCACGTACAGCGCCCTCGGTGGCCTGCTGGTCATCGCTGCCGGCGGCGTGCTGGTGCTTCGCGGACGTCGCCGCAGGGGTTCGTACGGGAGGTGAGACCGCGTGAGCGACTGACGGCCCGGCAGCAACGCCACCCACCCGTGGCGTGCGCGCCGGGCCGTCGGCCTCCGCACCGGCGTCGGCGGTCGGCCGCGTTCCGGGTCACCGTGGAACTGCCGCGCGAGGACTTCGCGATGAACTACGTCCAGGTCGTCCAGTCCGGTATGGCCGCCATCGGCACCACGCTCCGCGTCGGGATCGACCTCCAGGCGCGGATATCGGGGTAGCGGCCCGGTCGCGACGCGGCGTGGCCGGACCGGTTCACGTCACGCTGCCTTCGCCTGGACGGCGGGGTTCTGGGCTGGGCCGCGCCCTGGCGCCCACTTCCGAGTCGCGGCGCGGCCGCCGGTACCGCGGGAGGCGATGCCGCGCGGCTTGACGTCGACCGGCCCGCCGCAGCCGCCGGACTCCTCCCGATGTCACGCTGTACGGCAGCCAGGACGGGGCCGAGCCGTCTCCGCCGTCGGGCGAGCGGCGCAAGCTGTTCGCCCTGGACGGCCTCAGTAACCTACCGCCGCAGTGGCACGGGCTTCAGCCGTCTCTGGGCTGCGATCGGCAGCGGCGATGACGCCGAAATCGACCGCTGTACCGATGTTCCCCAAGCTCGTGCCCGCACCGATACCTGCCCCTCAGTCAAAGACCCGTACAACCACGGAACTTGAAGCCGCCTGGTTTCAGCGTGCGAACGTTTCTGCCCGCGAATCGTGCGAGAAGTATTGACGTGATTCATGGGATGTCTAGCATTCTCCCGATCGGTACTTCGACCCCTGTTCGAAATAACGAACAAGGCCGCACCATGCCGGCATCCGGACAGCCCTCGACGGGGAAGACCGGAGTCGCTTGCTCAAGGATGACGAGGTCCTTATGCGCAGACGTAGTTTCAGTCTCGGACGCCCGTCCGCGGTGCTCGCCGCCGTGGTCGCGGCTCTGGCCGCGTTGGCGGCGCTGCTCGTTGCCGGCCCGGCTCAGGCGGCCACCACCAGTGACGTGCGCAGTGTTGATTCCGGCCGGTGTCTCGATGTGGCGGGCTTCAGCCAGAGCGACGGTGCGAACGTGCACATCTGGGACTGTCACGGTGGAGCCAACCAGCAGTGGACGTTGACGGACAGCAGCCAGCTGACCGTGTACGGCAACAAGTGCCTGGATGTCCGGGGCGGTGCCACCACGTCCGGGAGTCCGGTGCAGATCTGGCCGTGCAACGGCAGTGACAACCAGCAGTGGCGGGTGAATCCCGACGGCACGGTCGTCGGCGTGCGGTCCGGGCTGTGCCTGGAGGTCTCGGGCTGGGGTAAGGCCAACGGCACGGGGGTGCAGCTCTGGTCGTGTCACGGCGGCACCAACCAGAAGTGGACCGGCCTGTCCGGGACGGGCAACTCGTGTGCTCTTCCGTCGACCTACCGGTGGACCTCGACCGGCCCGCTGGCGGAGCCGAAGGCGGGGTGGTCCTCGCTCAAGGACTTCACCAGCGTCGTCCACAACGGCAAGCACGTCGTCTATGCCACGACGCACAACAACCTCGCCGGTGAGGATGGGCGCTGGGGATTGACGACCTTCAGTCCCTTCACGAACTGGTCCGACATGGCCACCGCCACCCAGAACACGATTCCCTTCGACGGCATCGCGCCGACGCTGTTCTACTTCGCCCCGAAGAACCTCTGGGTGCTCGCCTACAACGGGGGCTGGCCATACAGCTTCTCCTACCGCACCTCCAGCGACCCCACCAACCCGAACGGCTGGTCCGCGCAGCAGGAGCTGTGGACGGGCACCCTCCCGAAGGGGGGCCCTCTCGATGTGACCCTCATCGGCGACGACACGAACATGTACATGTTCTTCGCCAACGACAAGGGCGACATCTACCGGTCCAGCATGCCCATCGGCAACTTCCCGGGCACCTTCGGTTCGGTCACGAAGATCATGAGCGATACGGAGCTCAACCTGTTCGAGGCGCCGGAGGTCTACAAGGTCCAGGGTCAGAACCAGTACCTCATGATCGTTGAGGCCCAGAATTACACAGGGTATGGCCGCTTCTTCCGCTCGTTCACGGCCACCAGCCTCGACGGCACGTGGACACCGCAGGCCGACACCGTGACCAACCCCTTCGCCGGCAGTGCCAACAGCGGCGCGACGGCCTGGACCAGGGACATCAGCCACGGCGATGTGGTTCGCACCAACCCCGACCAGACCAAGACCATCGACCCTTGCAATCTGCAGTTCCTCTACCAGGGGCGCGACCCCGGCACCGACGGCATGGACTACGGCCTCCTGCCGTACCGGCCGGGGGTGCTGACCCTGCAGCGCTAGCCGGTGGCGTGACGCAGGTCCTGGTGTTCCTGACGTTCGCGGGCAACGACGTACGCCGAACCGGGTGAGCGTCACAGCGAGCGATCAGGGACAACGGATGGAGTTGGAGCGGCGGGCTCGGTGCAAGGCCGAGCCCGACCGTGCGCGCGGAGAACCCGGATGGTGGCGGCCTCGTCCTGGTCGACCACGAGGCGCGGAACGTGCCAAGCCTGGGAGTCGGTCGGTTTCAGGGTGTGTCGAGTGAGCTGGGGTCGCCGGCGTCCGAGGATTATCGAACGACGACTGCCGTGGGCGAGCCGCTGACCACCCGCCGATCGCCCGGCGCTGACACCCCTTGTGCCCCTCCGATATTCCCGTTCGGCATTCAGAATGACGTCCGACATTTCGAACTTCGGCTCTCAGTCCCCTTACCCGTGAGGAAGCTGATCTCGCATGTCCTGGCTCCAACACCCCCACAGCCGCCGGAGACTCATGGCGGCCACCGCCGGCCTGATCGCGGGCGCCACGCTGCCGGCGATGCGCGCGGCGGCGGCCACGACGGCCCAGCAGGAACGGTTCACCAACCCGGTGATCTGGCAGGACTTCGCCGACCTCGAGGTCATCCGCGTCGGCGACACGTACTACTACAGCGGCTCGACCATGCATTTCTCGCCGGGCGCGCCCGTCCTGCGCTCCTACGACCTGGTCAACTGGGAGTTCATCGGCCACTCGGTGCCGGTCCTCGACTTCGGCGACGCGTACGACCTCAAGGGCGGACGGGCGTACGTCCAGGGCATCTATGCGTCCTCGATGCGCTACCGCCCCAGCGACGGGACCTTCTACTGGCTGGGCCAGATCGGCTGGCAGCGGTCGTACGTATACAGGGCCACCAACGCGGCGGGCCCCTGGACCCGGCACGCCGAGATCGGCAGCGGTTACTACGACGCGGGGCTGCTCTTCGACGACGACGGCACCCCGTACGTGGCGTACGGCGTCAACGAGATCCGCGTCGCACAGCTCTCCCCGGACATGCGCACCGAGGTCAGGTCCGAGCACGTGCTCACCAAGCCCGACGATTTGCATCTGATGGAGGGCTCTCGCTTCTACAAGATCAACGGGAACTACTACATCTTCGTCACCCGCCCGCCCAACGGCCAGTACGTCTGGAAGTCCACCTCAGGCCCCTTCGGCCCGTACAAGATGCGGGAGGTGCTGTTGGACCTGCCCGGCCCGATCCCCGGCGGCGGCATACCGCACCAGGGCTCGCTGGTCGACACCCCGAACGGCGACTGGTACTACATGGGCTTCATCGACGCCTATCCCGGCGGCCGCGTCCCCGCCCTGGCCCCGGTCACCTGGAACGCCGAGGGCTGGCCCCAGCTCCAGACCGTCGACGGCGCGTGGGGCGAGACGTACCCCTACCCGGTCACCCCGCACCCGCTCCCGCCGATGACCGGCGCCGACACCTTCGAGGGGACGGCGCTGGCGCCGTACTGGGAGTGGAACCACAACCCCGACACCACGGCGTTCACCGTCGACAACGGGCTCACCCTCAGGACCGCCACCGTCACCGACGACCTCTACAACGCCCGTAACACCCTCACCCGCCGCATCCAGGGCCCCGCCTCCACTGCGACCGTCGTGCTCGACTGCTCCGCAATGGCGGACGGCGACCGGGCCGGGCTGGCGATGCTGCGGGACTCCTCCGCCTGGATCGGCGTCACACGGCACAACGGCGTCAGCAGGCTGGTGATGTTCGACGGTCTGACCATGGATGCCAGCTGGAACACCAGCAGCACCGGCACAGAGCAGGCCCGCGCCGACCTCCCCGCGTCCGGCAGCCGCGTCTGGCTGCGCGCCGCCGCCGACATCAGCCCGGGGCCGGGCCGCCAGGCGACGTTCTCCTACAGCACCGACGGCACCACCTTCAACCGGCTCGGCCCGGCCTTCACCATGAACGAGAGACCTCATTTCTTCATGGGCTACCGCTTCGCCGTCTTCAACCACGCCACCCGGGCCCTCGGCGGCAAAGTGCGGGTGGAACGCTTCGACTTGCGCGCGTGCGGGCCGGCGGCGCAACCGGGCACTGTGGACACCAACGCCTGGTACGTCGTGGTCAACCGCAACAGCGGCAAGGCACTGGACGTGGCGGGCGTGAGCTCCGAGAACGGCGCCGCGGTCACGCAGTGGGCTCGGATCGACGGGACCAACCAGCAGTTCCAGTTCGTGGACGCCGGTGACGGCTACTACCGGTTGAAGGCGAGGCACTCCGGCAAGCTGCTGGACGTCTCCGGCTGGTCGACGGCCGACAACGCCGCCATCAACCAGTGGAGCGACCACGGTGGCGCGAACCAGCAGTTCCGGTTGGCGGACTCACCGGACGGATACGTCCGGTTGATCAACCGCAACAGCGGGAAGGCCGTCGAGGTACCGGGCTTCTCCTCCGAGGACGGGACCGGCATCGTCCAGTACTCGGACTGGGGCGGCGGGAACCAGCAGTGGAAGCTCGTCCGCGTCGGCTTCACGGGCTTGCCCTCCTGCTGACACCGCTATCCGGCTCAAGCCCACCGAAACTCCCCTTGTCCACTGGGGAAGGGGAGTTTCGGTGGCCTGCAAGCTGCCCAGGACGGCATGTTCGGTCTCGGGTGTCCAGAAGATCTGGAGCCGCTCGCGTGCTCGGGTGATCGCCGGGTAAAAAATGTTGTGCGAAATGTCGTCCTCGTTGGCGTCCGTGATCACGATCTTCACCGAGTCATACTCAAGGCCCTGCGCCTTGTGGATGGATACCGCGTAGGCAACCTGGAGCGGTACGGCCCCGGTCGTCGCAGGGTGTGTTCGTGGCCGGCGAAGGGGTGGCCGGGCTCGGCCGGGTTGTCGGGTCGGGCGGTGGCGATCACGCACCCGTCTGCGTCCCGGCAATCCGGGTTGGAGAGGGCACCGGGTCCTGACAGGGCTCGGGCCCTTCGTAACTTTTTCCACAACAGACGAAAAGCCTGGCTGGTTTGGAGGGAGGTGTGGACACATTGGGCTGAAGTCTTCTAGCCTTGTCAGCGAACCATCACGGTCGTCGATGTGACCCGACAGCGCGGTAGCCATCGACTTCTCCTGTTTCCGAGCCGTTGCCCCTGCTCGGCGTAGTGGCCTGCTGAAGCAGTACCTGGCGGGCCGAAGCGGCGACATCTCGCTACGGCATCGGCGCGGCAGCGCGCGCCCCAAGCCTGGCAGCCACCTGTTCAGGAAGGGGAGTGCATTGTCATGTTCATGAGCATAAAGAGGGCTGCAGTCGCGCGTTGGCCGGCCATCGGTTCGGCTCTGCTCCTGGTCGCGGCCACTCTCGTCGCGACCTTCTCCAGTGCGACCCCGGCCTCGGCGCACCCGATCAACGCCGCCGACTTCCAGCAGGTCCAACTGGCCCGCGGGGTCGCGGAAGTCGGTGAGCCGATGTCGCTGGCCGTACTCGCCGACCGGTCGGTGCTGCATACCGCTCGCAACGGGACCGTGCGCCGCACGGAGGCCAACGGCACCACCACGGTGATCGGCAACATCCCCGTATACGTGCACGACGAGGACGGCCTGCAGGGCATCGGCATCGACCCGGGGTTCGCCACCAACCGGCACATCTACCTGTACTACTCCCCGCCGCTGTCCACACCAGGAGGCGACGCACCTACCACCGGCGGCAACTGGTCGGCGTGGCAGGGTGTCAACCGGCTTTCCCGGTTCACGCTCAACGCCGACTTCACGCTCAACCAGTCCAGCAAAGTGGACATCCTCGACGTGGCGGCCGACCGAGGGATCTGCTGTCACGCCGGCGGAGACATCGACTTCGACGCGGCAGGCAACCTGTACCTGTCCACAGGCGACGACACCAACCCGTTCGAGTCCGCCGGATACTCCCCGCTCGACGAGCGGTCCAACCGCAACCCGGCGTTCGACGCGCAGCGCACCGCCGCCAACACCAACGACCTGCGCGGCAAGATCTTGCGAATCAAGGTGAACGAGAACGGGTCGTACTCGATCCCGTCCGGCAACATGTTCCCGCCCGGCACGGCCAGGACCCGGCCGGAGATCTACGCGATGGGCCTCCGCAACCCGTTCCGGATGAGCGTGGACAAGGCCACCGGCATCGTCTACGTCGGCGACTACGGCCCCGATGCCGGCGCCACCTCGGCGCGCGGGCCGCAGGGCCAGGTCGAGTTCAACCGCATCACGGGCCCGGGCTTCTACGGCTGGCCGTACTGCAACGGCACGAACACGAGCTCCGAGACGTTCGCCGAGTGGGACTTCGCCACCAACACGGCAGGCGCGAAGTACAACTGCTCGGGCGGGCCGACGAACAACTCGTTCCGCAATACCGGCTTGAGCACGCTGCCCCCCGCCAAGGCCGCCTGGATCCGTTACGGCGGCGACGCCGGCAGCCCGCCGGCGTTCGGCGGCGGCTCGGAGTCGCCGATGGCGGGCCCGGTGTACCGGTACGACCCCGACGTCAGCTCGCCCACGAAGTTCCCGCAGTCGTTCGACGGGCAGTTCTTCGCCACGGAGTTCGGCCGCGGCTGGATCAAGCCGATCCACCTCAACGCCGACGGCTCCCCGGGGACCATCGACAGCTTCCCCTGGACCGGCAAGCAGGTGATCGACTCGGCGTTCGGCCCGGACGGCTCCTACTACGTGCTGGACTACGGCGCCGGGCTGTACCAGGGCGACCAATACTCCGCCCTGTACCGCTTCGACTACGTCGGCGGCGGCAACCGGGCACCCACGGCGATCGCCGGCGCCAACCGGACCTCCGGCGCGGCGCCGTTGACCGTGACATTCTCCTCGGCCGGCTCATCCGACCCTGACGGTGGGGCACTGACCTATGCGTGGAACTTCGGTGACGGCACCACCTCCACCGCAGCCAACCCGACGAAGACGTACAACACGAACGGCGACTACACGGCCACGCTGACCGTGCGTGACCCGCAGGGTGCCACCGGCACCGCCGACGTGCGGATCACCGTCGGCAACACCGCGCCGACCGTGACCATCAACAGCCCCGCCGCGGGGGAGATCTTCGCCTTCGGCGACACCGTGCCGTACAGCATCACCGTGACGGATCCGGAGGACGGCACGGTCGACTGCGCCAAGGTCAAGCTGACGTACATCGTCGGTCACGACAGCCACGGCCACCCGATCACCTCGAAGACCGGGTGCTCCGGCACGATCACCATCCCGGTCGACGGTGAACACGACGACGCCGCGAACATCTTCGGGGTCTTCGATGCCGAGTACACCGACAACGCCGGGCTCACCACGCACACGCAGCACATCCTTCAGCCGAAGCACCGGCAGGCCGAGCACTACAAGACATCGTCCGGCATCGCCACCTACGACAAGTCGACCGCCGAGGGCGGCAAGTCCGTCGGTGACATCGAGAACGGCGACTGGATCGCGTTCGAGCCGTACAAGCTGAGCAACGCCACGTCGTTCAGCGCCCGGGTGTCGTCAGCCGGCGCGGGCGGCACATTGCAGGTTCGGGCCGGCTCGCCGACCGGCACCGTCCTCGGCTCCGCCACCGTCCCGGTCACCGGCTCGTGGACGAGCTTTACCACCGTCAACGGCTCGATCTCCGGTGCACCGGCCGGCACCACCACGCTCTACCTGACCTTCAGCGGCGGCTCCGGATTCCTCTTCGACGTCGACGCGTTCACCTTCAATCCCGGCGGCGGGCCGACACCCGGCGCGGGTCCGATCGTGGGGCTCGGGGGCAAGTGTCTGGATGTCCGTGACGGCAGCTCGGCGGACGGGACGGCGGTGCAGATCTCGTCGTGTACGAGCGCGGCGAGGCAGCAGTGGACGGTGACCTCGGGGTCGACGGTCAAGGCGTTGGGCAAGTGCCTGGACGTCAGCGGTAACAGCACGGCGGACGGGGCGAAGGTCCAGGTGTGGTCCTGCAATGGTGGCGCCAACCAGAACTGGCAGGCGAACCCGGACGGGTCGCTGCGGAACCCGCAGTCGGGCAAGTGCCTGGACGTGTCGGGCGCCAACTCCGCGGACGGCACCCTCGTGCACCAGTGGACCTGCCATGGCGGAGCAAATCAGAAGTGGACCCTGCCCTGATTCCTGTCACCCGGAAGAGAGCGACGGACATGCGCAGAACACCCCGAACCCTGTTTGGTGGGGCGGCCGCGACACTCGCCGCCCTGGCCCTCCTCGGGCAGCCCAACCCCGCCCATGCCGCGGACACCCCCTACGACGTCCTCGTGTTCTCCAAGACGGCCGGTTTCCGGCACGACTCGATCCCCGCAGGGATCCAGGCCGTCCGCGACCTCGGCGCGGCGAACAGCTTCACGGTGACGGCCACGGAGGACGGCAACCACTTCACCACCGGCAACCTGAGCCGTTACGAGGCGGTGATCTTCCTCAACACCACCGGCGACGTTCTGAACGACGCCCAGCAGTCGGCGTTCCAGTCGTACATCGGCTCGGGCGGCGGCTTCGTCGGCGTTCACTCGGCCGCGGACACGGAGTACAACTGGCCGTTCTACGGCGATCTGGTCGGCGCCTACTTCGCCTCCCACCCCGCAGTCCAGCAGGCCAACGTCAAGGTGGAGGGGCGGGCGCACGCGGCGACCGCCCACCTGCCGCAGACATGGACCCGCACCGATGAGTGGTACAACTTCCGGACCAACCCCCGTACCACCGCGCGCGTGCTCACCACGCTGGACGAGTCGTCGTACTCGGGCGGTTCAATGGGCGCCGACCACCCGCACACCTGGTGCAAGACCTACTCGGGGGGCCGGGCCTTCTACACCGGCGGCGGGCACAGCCAGGCGTCGTACGCGGAGCCGGCGTTCCGGGCGCACCTGCTCGGCGGCATCCGGTACGCGGCAGCCCGGACCAAGGCCGACTGCCGGCCCGAGAACGGCTATACGGCCCTCTACAACGGCTCGACCACCGGCTGGTCGCAGGCCGGCCCAGGCGGCTTCACCAACGCGGACGCCACCCTCGCCTCGTACGGCGGCCTGGGCATGCTCTGGTACAGCGCCCGGCAGTTCACCAACTACTCGCTGAAGCTGGACTGGAAGATGCCCGGCGACGACAACTCCGGCGTGATCGTGGGCTTCCCACCGTCGAGCGACCCGTCGTCGGCACTGGACAACGGCTACGAGGTCCAGATCGACGCCACTGACGCGCCTGACCGCACGACCGGCTCGATCTACGCCGTCAAGGCCCCGGACACGGCTGCCCGGGACGCGGCGCTCAACCCACCGGGCGAGTGGAACACCTTCGAGTTGCTGGTGGAGGGCGAGCGGCTCCAGGTCTGGCTCAATGGCGTGAAGATCAATGACTTCACCAACACCGACCCCGCCCGCTCGCTCGCCGGCCACGTCGGCATCCAGAATCACGGCACGGGGGACGACGTATCGTTCCGCAACGTCCGGATCAAGGAGCTGGGGGGCGGCCCGACACCGGGAGCGGGTCAGATCGTCGGACTCGCGAACAAGTGTCTGGATGTCCGTAACGGCAGCTCGGCGGATGGGACGGCGGTGCAGATCTCGTCGTGCACGGGCTCGGCGGGGCAGAAGTGGACGGTGGCGCCGGGGTCGACGGTCAAGGCGTTGGGCAAGTGCCTGGATGTCAGCGGCAGCGGCACGGCGGACGGGGCGAGAGTCCAGTTGTGGTCCTGCAACGGTGGCGCCAACCAGAACTGGCAGGCGAACCCGGACGGGTCGCTGCGGAACCCGCAGTCGGGCAAGTGCCTGGACGTGTCGGGCGCCACCTCCTCGGACGGCACCCTCGTGCACCTGTGGACCTGCCACGGCGGGGCCAACCAGAAGTGGACCCTGCCCTGAGCTGACGGGGCACGCTGGAAGGGCCACCTGCCACTGGGCGGTGGCCCTTCCGCGTTCCCGGGCCGGGTGTGGCTGACGTCAGGCTGTGCCGCGCTCCGGTTCGGGGATGGCCGAGCACGTGCTCACGAGCAGGCCGGGACGCCCGGCGCATGCGCGTGCGCCCACTCCTGAAGCTCACCACGGAGGGAGCGAAGGCGGCACGTGATGTCACGTACCGCCTTCACTCGTGCGTCTATGCTCGCGTCCAGCGCTGATTGGTGCCGTCGTGGCAGCTCCACGCGATGACCGCGGAGCCGTTGGCGGTGCCCCCGCCGTTGACATCCAGGCACAACCCGCTCTGACCGTTGCGGATCGTGCCGTTGCTGTTGAAGACCCACTGCTGGCTGGCGCCACCGTTGCAGTCCTGGATCTGCACCCGCGTGCCGGCGGCGGCGTCGGCCGGGACGTGCACGCATTTGCCCAGCACCTGCAGCGTGCACCGTTCTGGGTGAACTGCTGGTTGGCGTTGCTGTGGCAGTCCCAGACGATCATCGGTGTGCCGTTGGCCGCGTTTGCGCCGTTGACGTCCAGGCACCGGCCCGAACCCTCGTTGCGCAGCCGGAACGTGGTCGGGGTGGGCGCCGTGTCGTCGAACTGCGTGAAGAAGTTCCACACCACCGCCCGGGTCCACGACCTCTCACCCGGTTCGAAGTCCCCGGCCGATCCATCGACGGGACCCGGCGTATGACCCGCGTCGTACGCGGCCCATGCCACGGGGTAGCCGGCGCGGCACCCCGAGTAGGTCGTGACGACATGCGTGAGGCTTCCCCGTGCCGGCTCTGGCGGGTTCTGGGGAGTGCAGCCGTTGCACCCGCTCAACTGCCCGCCCGCGTAGACGGCGACCGCGCGGAACACTGTCGGCCGGGCGCACGCGAGTGCGAAACTCATGCC
Organism: Streptomyces lincolnensis; assembly: GCF_001685355.1. Classification (GTDB taxonomy): domain Bacteria; phylum Actinomycetota; class Actinomycetes; order Streptomycetales; family Streptomycetaceae; genus Streptomyces; species Streptomyces lincolnensis. Next base: position 9,989,609 of record NZ_CP016438.1, read on the forward strand.
GCCTCCGTAGCTGAAACCCCCGGCGAAGCGCTGGTTCGTGTCGACACACAGGCCCGCGTCGAGCTGCCTGATCATGTCGTCCACGAAGGTCAGATCCTCGCCGTTGGAGTTGGCCCAGCCGTTCCCGAGGCCCTGGGGCGCGACGAAGATCGCGCTGTCGTTCGAGATCGACCGCAGGCCGTAGTACGACCAGGGGTATCCGCTGGTTCCGCCCGAGTCGACGTCGCCTGCGGTGCCACCGTTCCAGTGGAAACCGAAGACCAGTCGGTACGGGCGGCTGTTGTCGTAGTTGGCGGGCACCCGCAGGATGTAGTTCCGCGTCCTGCCGTTGAGAGCGTGGTGGCCACGGCGATCGGCGTGCGCCATCGGTGACGATTCCTGCCGTGTCGCATCGCGTTTCTCCCTTCATGGCTGTGGCGAATCAGCGGTAGCCGGCGGCGACGACGTTGGCGTGTACCGCGTTCTCGGTCGCGTCGGACGGGTAGCCGGACACCATCGCGCCCTCGTAGAAGGTGCCGGCGCTGAGGTTCGCGCCGCCGCCGGGCTTGCAGCAGTCACCCCCGCTGCCGAGGATGATGGCGCCCTGCTTCTTCATGGGGCTGTACCCGGGCGGAAGCGCGCCGTCCCAGAGCGTGGTCAGGCTTCCGGTCTGGCCGTTGCCACCCTTGAGTGCGAAACGGCTCGTCCCGTTGTTCTTCAGCATCGCCGTCACGAACTTGCTGGTGAAGGCCCGCTGGTTCGGGTTCCAGGTCTGACTGCCACCGGAGTAGAGCCCCCATTCGAGGTCGGCCTGGACCCATGGGCCGGTGCCGGCGCACCCGCCGAACCAGCACTGGGTGCTGAAATTGATCGCGTCCATCGCCCCGGCCGCGTCGGCCGCTCGGGTCGTCTCACTGTTGCCGTAGTCGAAGCAGCAGCCGCCGTTGACATGGGTGCCGCTGGCCACCATGTACATGCCTTCGGGGGCGCTGCCGGTCGGCACGCCGGTCAGGTGGCCGTCCCGCCAGTAGCTGTTGCCGGGGTTGATGTAGAGCGAGTAGGCCTTGCTGCCGCCGACCGCCAGCGACTCCGACGTCGCGACCGCCGGGCGGCTCTGGGGGGAGCCGGGAACCACACTCGATCCCTGGTACCACAGGTCGTTCCCGCGGCCGGACTGGTCATAGACGACGGTGATGACACAGGTGGTCCCCGCGCAGAACGAGTCCTGCGTCGTCGCGTCGGCGGTGCCACCCGCGCTCAGGACGCCGATGTTCCGGGTCGTGCTGTCGGACGAGCGCCGGACCTGGTAGAGGTTGCCGTTGTAGGTGCCGTAGAGCGCTCGTACGGTGCTGTGGGCGGCGATGCAGGGGGTGCCGCCCGAGGCGTAGATGTCGCACGTGCCCGCGCCGCCCGGCACCGGCGGGGTCGGCGAGTCCCACTGCTGGTTGGTGCCGGCGTGGCAGGACCAGAGGGTGATCCTGGTCCCGTTGGCGGTGCCGGCGGCGTTGGCGTCGAGGCACAGTCCGGACTGGACGCCGGTGATGGTGCCGTTGGGGTTGACGTTCCACTGTTGGTTGTTCTGGCCGTTGCAGTCCCAGATGACGACCGGGGTGCCGTTGGTGGTGCCGCGTCCGCTGGCGTCGAGGCACTTGTTGCCGGGGACGGTCAGTTGTTTGCCGGTGGTGTAGGTCCAGGTCTGGCCGGCTGCGCCGGTGCAGTCCTGGAGTTGGGTCTGGGTGCCGTTGGTGGTGCCGGCGCCGGGGACGGTCAGGCAACGGCCGGACTGCGCGCCCACGATGGGGGCGCTCTGCCCGGGCTCGATCGGTGCCGCCACCGCGGTGGCGCAGACGCCGACAAGCACCAGGGCGGTGCCCAGCGCGGACAGCCGTCCGTACCGGCGGGGTCGAGGTATCCGAAACACCATGGCGGTTCCTCACCTGTTCCTAGGGAGGGATGCCCGGCGCGCAACCGCGCCGGGCATCCCGTCCGGACGGGCTATACGGCGGTGAACCGCCACTGTTGGTTGGTGCCGCTGTGGCAGCTCCATTGCAGGAGTCGTGCGCCGTCGGCCGTCGAGCCGCCGTTGACGTCGACGCACAGTCCACTGGGGAGGCTCTTCACCGTGTACACGCCCACCGTGGTGGTCGGTGTGACGAGGAACTTCTGCGGGTTGCCGTTGTCGCAGGTGGACTGCTGCAGGAACGCGCCCTGGGCGGTGGACCCGCCCGTGACGGCGAGGCACTTGTCGCTGTGCACCGCCTTCAGGTGGACGGCGCCGCCACCGGCGTCGACGGCCTGCCACTTCTGGTTGTCGGCGCCGGTGGCCGGCCACTGGACGACCTGGGCACCGTCAGCGGTCGAGGCGCCGTTGACGTCCATGAATTTGCCGCTGTGCTGTGCTGCGACCGTCCAGGTCCGACCGGCCACGCCACCACCGCCGCTGCCCGGTTCGCCGACTCCGTTGCCGCCGAAGGTGAGCGAGTCGAGGTCGAACCAGTTGTTCGAGGTGCCCTTGAACACCAGGTAGAGCCGGTGTGAGCCGGCGAGATCGGCGGTGTTCACCGCCGGCGTGGACTGGTAGTTGTTCCAGCCGCCGGTGCTGGGCACCGGTGTCGTGGCCAGGAGTGTGCCGGTCGGGGAGTCGGCGCGCAGTTCGATCGATCCGCCGCCGCTCGGCGACGACAGGCGGTACTTCACGCTCGTGATGCCCGACAGGCTCATCGGGTTGAACGCGATCCAGTCGTTGTCGGAGATGTTGCCGACCCGCTTGCCGCTCTCCGCGCCGGCCTGCTCGACGATCTGCACACCCGACTGGTCGGTGTAGAACTCGGCCTGCTTGTGCTTGGGCTGGAGGATCGCCTGGGCGTAGCCGGTGAGCGGGTTCGCACCGCCGGGGCCGCCGTCGTCGGTGTAGCGGGCGTTGAGGACGTAGTACAGGTTGGCGCCGTCGGGGTGCCCGCCCAGTAGCGTCGTGTCGATGGTGCCCGAGCACCCCGGATGGTCCGTGGTCTCGTGCTGGTGATCGTCGTGGCCGAGGGCGGGGTTGACGAGCACCTTGGCGCAGTCGATGGGCGCGCCGCCGGGGTCCGAGACGGAGACCTTGTACGGGACGCGGTCGCCGAAGTCCAGCATGCCGCCGTTGGACGGAATGGTGAGGGTGACGGTCGGTGCCGTGTTGCCCACGGTGATCGGCACGTTGGCGAAGGCTGTTTTGCCGGTGTTGTCGGTGACCTTGAGCTGGGCGGTGTAGTTGCCGTTGGCGGTGTAGGTGTGTGACGGGTTGGCCGCCGTGGACGTGGTGCCGTCGCCGAACGTCCAGTGGTGGCTGAGCGTGCTGCCGGGATCCGGGTCCGTGGACCCCGCGCTGCTGAACTGCACGTTCAGTGGCGCGTCCCCGTTGGTGGGCGTTCCGGTGGCCTTGGCGATCGGCGACCGCCCGCCGTGGTTGTAGTCGATGCGGTAGAGACCCGAGTCGTTGTTGCCACCGGAGAAGTTGTTGCCCCATTCGAGCAGGTACAGCGAGCCGTCGGGCCCGAACTCCATGTCCATCGGCTTGAGGAACTTGGCGCCGGGCATGAAGGGGTTGGTCCGGGTGACCGCGGTTGCGGAGTCGAAGTGGACCTCCTTGACGGTGTGGCGCGACCACTCGTAGAAGAAGTGGACCCCGTCGTAGTAGGGCGGGAACTTCGTCCCGGACGGGTTCGTGGCGTCGTAGCGGTAGACCGGTCCGCCCATCGGCCCCGAGCCGCCGGAGCCGAGTTCGGGGAAGTTGGGTGAGACGCCGTAGCCGTACCACATGTTCGGCGCGACGATCGGCTTGAGGCTGGTCAGGCCGGTGTTGTTCGGCGAGTTGTTGACCGGCGCGTTGCAGTTGAACTTGGCGCCGACGACGCCGGTGCTCGGGTTGTAGGGCGCGTAGGCCTGGTTGTCGCCGTGGCAGAACGGCCAGCCGTAGTTGCCCGGGGCCTTGATGACATTGAGCTCGACGAGCCCTTCGGGGCCGCGGTTGGTCGTGGGCGGGTTCCGGTCCGGGCCGTAGTCGGCGAGGTAGACCCACCCGTTGGCCGGGTCGATCGAGAAGCGGAACGGATTGCGGAAGCCCATCGCGTAGATCTCCGGCCGGGTCTGCGCCGTGCCCTGCGGGTAGAGGTTGCCGGCCGGGACGGTGTAGCCGCCGTCGGCCGACGGCCGGATGCGCAGGAGCTTGCCCCGCAGGTCGTTGGTGTTGCCGGCGGTGCGGGCGGCGTCGAGGTTGGCCTTGCCCTGCCGCCAGTCCAGCGGGGCGTAGCCCTGCCAGTTGGAGTCGAGGTTCGGTGGGACGTCGTCCCCGGTGCCGATGTAGAGGTTCTTGTCGGGGCCGAACTCGATGTAGCCGCCCGTGTGCCCGGGCTCGGCGAACGTGCGGTCACGGGTCGCGGGGATGTCGATGATCGTCACCTGGCTCGACATGTTCAGGGTGTCGCCGGTGAGCGTGAACCGGGAGACCCGGTTGATGTCGTTCGGGACTCCGGCCGGGGAGTGATACAGGTACACGTAGCCGTTGTCGGCGAAGTCGGGGTCGAGCGCCAGTCCGGTGAGGCCGTCCTCGCCGCCGGTGTAGACGCTGAGCGTGGCGGCTGTCACGGTCCTGTTGGTGGTCGGTTTGAAGATCTTCAGTTGCCCGCCCCGCTGGACGTAGAGCACCCGCCCGTCCGGGGCGACCGCGAGGGCCATCGGGTCCGCGGTGTTGTCGTCGAGGGTGCGCTTCTCGAAGTTGCTCCACACGGTGCCGCCGCAGTCGCCGGGCTCGTTGCCGGCCGCCCACTTGACGCCCCCGAGGACGTGGTTGCGGAAATGGGTCTCGCTGTACGCCGCGCTGGTGTGCCCCATGCCGGTGGCCCACACGCGGCCGCCGCCGGTGTTGCGGCACCAGGAGATGGGGTGGTCCGGCCCCATGGCGCGGGGGCCCGGGTTGTACGTGCGCTCGTCCGCGGTGACCAGGACATGGACGTCGCCGCGGGGGTTGCGGTCGAAGTTGTACCACTCCTCGCTGCGGTTCCAACGGTCCGGCAGGCCGGCCGTCGACGGGTGCTTCTTGTCCGCGACGACGGCGGTACCGGACAGCACGCCGGGGGAGTGCTCCGGCATGTGTGCGCCGCCGTTGATGGTCTGGTCCCACCACGGGTACTCGTTCTCGATGCCCATGTCTGTGGCGTTGTGGATCGCGACGATGCCCTTGCCGCTGGCGAGGTAGCCCTCCACCGCCTGACGTTGGGCCGCCGTGGTCCACACCATTCCCGAGGTCTGGAACATGATGAGCACGTCGAAGGTGGCGAGGTTCGCCGGGGTGAAAACGCTCGAGTCCTCGCTATGGACCAACTCGAAGTTGCTGGCCGCCGCCTGCTCCCGAAACATCGAGAGGCCGGCGGGGATCGAATCATGCCGATAGCCGGCCGTCTTCGTGAAGACCAGGGCTCGGAATGCCGGCGCCGCTGACGCCGGTTGGGCGATGACGAGCGACAGGAGCACGCTCGCGATCGCCCCGAAGATTAATATGATGCGACGCATGCCGTCTCCTATTTCGGCGGAGCAACGATGGCATGACCACGGGCACGCGCCGGCCGCACCTGCGATGTGCCGGAGTGCCTGAGCGCGTCGTAGGCACGCGTGTGCCGTCAGCTCGTCATCCCGTCCGCCGTGACGGGCAGTCAAGTCCCTACGGAAGAGAGGGGGCGTCACACCGGATGCGACCGTCTCCCGTGGTCTGCCGGTCAGCATGCAGCGGCGTATCGCAACAGTCAATATGGTTCGGGTGCGGCCGATTCCATAACACATTTTGCGCATCAATCGTCGTGGGTCGGCGCGCGACTGTGAACGGGCCGATTCCATAACACATTTTGCGCATCAGCCGTCGTGGGTCGGCGCGCGACTGTGGACGGGCCGATTCGATAACAGATTTCGGCGTATAAATCACTGTCGACTGATCGCCGGTCCACGATGTCCGGTGGTATTGCCAGGCGCTCATCGAGGCATTTACCCTCGGGGCCGCGATGTCGCCATCACGTCCGGTGAAAGTTCGCGGGCGGGAGCTGTCATTCCATTCCGGCCGTACCCAAACGATTCAGCTTTAGATGACTCAATCCTGCTGACGATGCGAATGGAGAGGGTCCCACGATGTCTGGCCTGCTGCCGTCGCCGCTGCTCGCTCTGCGAGGCATCGGCAAGTCGTTCCTCGGCGTGCGGGTGCTCGACGGCGTCGACCTCCAGGTCCGGCCGGGCGAGGTGCACGCGGTCGTCGGCGAGAACGGCGCCGGCAAGTCCACGCTCATGAAGGTGGTGTCCGGCGTCCACCAGCCCGACGAGGGAACGGTTGAGTTCGCCGGGACACCGCGGACGTTCCGCAGCCCGCGCGAGGCCCAACAGGCTGGTATCGGCATCGTCTACCAGGAGCTGACCCTGCTGCCCGAGCGCACCGTCGCGGAGAACGTCTGTCTGGGCCGCGAGCCCCTGCGCCGCGGGCTCGTCGACCGTAGGGAGATGCTCAGCCATACCGCGGGGCTCCTCGCCTCGATCGGGGAGGGCTCGTTACCGCCCGACACGCGGGTGGGACGACTCGGTGTGGCGCAACAACAGGTGGTCGAGATCGTCAAGGCGCTCGCCCTCGACGCGCGGCTGCTCATCATGGACGAGCCCACCGCGGCTCTCGCCGACCACGAAGTCGACCAGCTCTACGCGCTCGTACGGCGGCTGCAGGAGCACGGGATAGGCGTGCTGTACGTCTCGCACCGCCTCAAGGAGGTCTTCGACCTGTCCAGTCGGATCACCGTGCTCAAGGACGGCCGGGCGATGGCCACCTTGGACACCGCGGACACCAGCGCCGATCAGCTGGTGCGCCACATGGTCGGCCGCGAGCTGTCGAGCTACTACCCCGACCGGGCGAAGCCCCAGGAGCTGGGCCCGGTGCGGCTGACCGTCCGGGGCGGAGGCAACCGGAAGCTGCGCGCCATCGACCTACGGCTGCGCGCCGGCGAGGTGCTCGGCGTCGGTGGCCTGCAGGGCTCCGGCCGGTCGGCGTTGGCCCGCGCACTGTTCGGCGCCGCACCGTTCAGCACCGGCCAGGTGACCGTCGACGGAGCGCCGGTCCGGCTGCGCTCGCCCCGCGCCGCGATGCGGGCCGGTATCGCCTACGTCTCCGAGGACCGCAAGGGCGAGGGGATCGTCGCCGAGCAGTCGGTGCTCGACAATGCGCTGTTGGCCGGCCGCGCCGTCCGCCCGACCTGGGTCGGCCGCGGTTCCCGGACCGCGCGGGTCCGGGAACTGCTCGCGGCCGTTGAGCTGCGCGCCGCAGGGGAGGACCAGGAGATCCGTTTCCTGTCCGGGGGCAACCAGCAGAAGGTCGTGCTGGCCAGGTGGCTCGCGCTCGCCCCGAGGATCCTGCTCTTCGACGAGCCGACCCGGGGTATCGACGTGGGCGCCAAGTCGGCGATCCACGATCTCGTCCGTCGGCTGGCCCGCGACGGCGCCGCCGTGCTGATGGTCTCGTCCGAGCTGCCCGAGCTGCTCGGCATGAGCGACCGGATCATCGTCATGCGCGACGGCCTGATCGCCGGCGAGCTACCCGCCGGCGCGACAGAGGAGGATGTCGTCGCCCTGGCGGTCGGCACCGTGCGGGACGCGGCCGGATGAGCGGCGCGCTGTCCCTGTCGGCCCGGCGGACCCCGCCCGGCGTGTTCGTCGCCCTGGTTCTCACCCTGGCGATCGGTTGGCTCATTGTCACGGTCGACGGCGGCCGGCTGTTCAGCCTGCAGACGACGGTGAGTCTGCTGCACGTCGCCGCCGGCCTGGGCCTCGTCGCGGTCGGCCAGACGCTGGTCATCGTCGGGGGCTCGCTGGATCTGTCCGTGGCGTACGTGGTCAGCCTGAGCACCCTCGTCGCCGCCGAGACCATGGCCGGTGACGACGGTGCGCTGCTGCCGGGGATCGGCCTGACGCTCGCCGTCAGCAGCGCGATCGGCCTCGTCAACGGACTGCTCGTCACCACGGCGCGGATCAACCCCTTCATCGCGACCGTCGGCGTCGGACTGCTGCTGAAGGGATACCTCGACAACGGATACGACGGCCCGGCCGGCAAGGCCGCACCCGCCCTGGTGCAGGGCCTGGGGTATCAGCGCATCGGCCCGGTGCCGCTGTCGTTCCTGCTGCTGCTCGCCGTCGCAGCCGCGGCCTGGTTGGTGCTGGCGCGTACCCGCTTCGGCCACCACCTGATCGCCGTGGGCGGTGACCCGGAGGTCGCCCGGCTCTCCGGCGTGCGCAACAACCGGGTCCTCGTCACCGCCCATGTGCTGTGCGCCCTCTGCGCCGGCCTCGCCGGGGTCTACCTCGCCAGTCGGCTCGGCGCCGGCGCACCGAGAGTGGGCACCGAGGGACTGTACGACCTGGAGTCGATCGCCGCGGTGGTGCTCGGCGGCACCGCCCTGGCCGGCGGGCGCGGCGGCGTTGTCGGCACGGTCGGCGGAGTGCTGCTGCTCGCGAGCATCGACGCCATCTTCAACCAGCTCGAGGTCGACGTGTTCTTCAAGCAGGTGATCCGTGGCGTGATCATCATCGCGGCGGTCGCCGTCTACGCCCGCCGGGCGATGCGAAAGGCGTCATAGCATGCGGATCGCCCGCCCACTGCGGCTCCTTGAGTTCCGCCCCGGCAGTCTCGCACCGATCATCGCGATCCTGGCGGTGTTGCTGGTTCTGCTGACCGCCCGCCAACCGGACTTCCTCTCGCCGCCGTCGCTGATGTCGTTCCTCGGCCGCTCCGCGCCGATCATCCTGCTCGCCGCCGGCCAGTACTTCGTGATCGTCTCCGGCGAGTTGGACCTGTCCGTCGGCTCTCTGGTCACCGCGCAGGTGGTCATCGCAGCCCGGCTGATCGACGGCGATCCGTCGGCCGGCTGGCCTGTGGTCGTGCTCCTGCTCGCGTTCGGCATCGCCGTCGGCCTCGTCAACGGCCTCGTCACCACGCGGCTGCGGGTGCCGTCGTTCATCACGACCCTCGGCATGTTCCTGATCCTCGTCGGTGCCGTGTACCTGTGGTCCAACGGTGCCCCGAAGGGCAGTCTCTCCGAGGAGTTCCGCCGGCTCGGCCGGTCGGGGTTCGAGGACGTGCCCGCGCTGGGACGGATACCGTACGCCCTGGTCATCCTGCTGGCGGCGGCCGTTCTGGCGCTGGTGCTGACGCGTTCGGACTTCGGCCGCACCCTGGTCGCCGTCGGCGGCAACCCGCGGACCGCCGAGCTGAGCGGCGTGCGCGTGTGGCGCGCCAAGACCATGGCGTTCGTCCTCAGCGGAGTTGCCGCCACGCTCGCGGCGATCCTCATCGGCGGGTACAGCGGAGTGTCGTTCCAGGCCGGTGCCGGCCTCGAGTTCGGCGCGATCACCGCGGCGGTCCTCGGCGGTGTCGCTCTGGGCGGGGGCCGCGGTTCGGTCGTCGGCGCGATGCTGGGCGCGCTGACCCTGGAGACGCTCTTCACGCTCATGAACTTCTACGGACTCTCCGGCGCCCTCAAACCGACCGTCCAGGGCGCGATCATCCTGTTCGCCGTGGCGGCGGCGTCCTTCCGTTTCCCGTCCAGATAAAGGGGATTCAGTGAGGCATTCCATGACGGTGCTGGCCGTGAGCACCTTACTGGTGCTGGTCGGCTGCGCCACCGACGAGCCCACCACCGGCGCATCGGATTCGCCCTCCGCGGGCACCGGGCCGGGCACCGGGAAGCAGTCGAAGTTCTTCGTGCGGGCCGACTACGACAAGCAACTCGCGCTCCTGGACGCCGCGCCCACCGGGCCGGCCGGCAAGCCCTGGGAGCAGGCGCTCAACCCGGCGATGGTGGAGACCGCGAAGTTCGCGAAGCCAGGACCGTACAAGATCTGCTTCTCCAACGCGGGGCTGAACAACCCCTGGCGCCAGGTCGGTTTCAAGACCATGCAGGCCGAGGTCGACACGCACCGCGGCCGGATCTCCGAGTTCGTCCACGTCGATGCCGAAGGCAAGGACCAGAAGCAGATCGCCGACATCAACGACCTGCTCGGCAAGGGCTGCCACGCGCTCATCGTCTCGCCGAACACCACCGCGACGCTCACCCCGGCGGTGGAGGCCGCCTGCCGGAAGGGCCTGCCGGTCATCGTCTTCGACCGCGGTGTCGACACGAGCTGCCCGGTGACGTTCATCAACCCGATCGGCGGCTACGGATTCGGCCACGTCGCGGCGGAGTTCGTCACCCAGAAGATGAAGCGGGGTGGCAAGGTGCTCGCACTGCGGATCCTGCCCGGCGTCGACGTGCTGGAGACCCGTTGGTCCGCGGCGAAGGTCGCCTTCGACAAGGCGGGCGTCGACGTCGTCGGCGTGGAGTTCACCGACGGCGACCCGGCCAAGACCAAGAAGATCGTCAACGACTACATCCAGCGGTACGGCACGATCGACGGCGTCTGGATGGACGCCGGGGCGGTCGCGGGCGCGGCGGTCGAGGCGTTCGAAGACGCAGGCAAGCCCGTGCCGCCGATCAACGGCGAGGACCAGCTCGACTTCCTGAAGCTGTGGAAGGACAAGAAGCTCACGGCGATCGCCCCGACCTACCCGACCTACCAGTGGCGCACTCCGATCATCGCCGCGCTGAAGATCCTCGACGGCGAGCAGGTGCCGAACCCGTGGAAGCTGCCACAGCCGACCATCACCCAGGACAATCTGGACGAGTACGTCGACTCCGCCATGCCGCCGCTGCACTACGCGATGTGCGGCTGCACCGACCTGCCCGGCTACCCGCGGCGCTGGAAGTAGTCCGGTGTACACCATCGGTGTCAACCCGTGGGTCTGGGCCTCGCCGGTCGACGACGAGGCCATGGCCGAGCTGGTGCCGCGGATCGCCGCGTTCGGTTTCGACGCGGTCGAGCTGCCGATCGAGCAACCCGGCGACTGGGACCCGGCCCGCACCCGGGACCTGCTGGCGGCGTACGGCCTGCGCGCGGTCGGCGTCTGTGCGGTGACCTCGCCCGGACGTGACCTCGTGAACGCCCCGCCGGAGGTCGTCGCCTCCACCGTGGCGTACCTGAAAACGTGTGTGGACAGTGCGGCGGCCGTCGGCGCGCCCTGCGTCGGCGGCCCGGTCTACGCCGCGGTGGGGCGGACCTGGCGCATGTCACCGCCTGAGCGCGAGGCCTGCTACGCGGCCGTCCGCCGCGCCCTGCGGCCAGTGGCCGACTACGCGGGGGAGCGGGGCGTGAGCATCGGCGTGGAGGCCCTCAACCGCTATGAGACGAGCGTCGTCAACACGGTCGAGCAGGCGGTGGAGATGATCGACGGCCTGCCCGCGAACGTCGGACTCATGATCGACACCTACCACATGAACATCGAGGAGGCCGACCCCTACGAGGCGCTCGTCACGGCCGGCCCGCACATCAAGCACGTCCAGGCCAGCGGCACCGACCGCGGCGCCCCGGGCGCCGACCACTTCGACTGGCCACGCTTCCTCGCCGGCCTGGCCACGACCGGCTACGGCGGCGCGGTGTGCATCGAGTCGTTCACCGCGCAGAACGAGGCCATCGCCACCGCGGCCTCGATCTGGCGGCCGCTTGCCCCCTCGCAGGACGCCCTCGCCCGTGACGGGCTGTCCTACCTCCGAACCGTCCTCCGCGGACTGGAGAACGCTCCGTCCTCATCCCCGCACGCCGAGTAGCCCGGTCGCGCCGTCAGCCCCTTCCGCCCGGGAACCGCCATAAGGAGAAAGCGTGTTCACAACTCTCAGTTGGATACGAAGGCGACTTCTGGCCGGAGCCGCCACAGTCGGTTTAGCCGCGACCGCCGTGATGGCGTTCCCGGCGCCCGCATCCGCGGCTCCCCTCACTGTGCACGTCTCGCCGTCCGGCACCGGCACCGACTGTTCCAGCGCGCAGCCGTGCTCACTGACAGCCGCGCAGACGGCGGTGCGATCGCTCAACGACGCCATGTCGGACGACATCGTGGTGCAGTTGGCCGACGGTGTGTACCGGCTTGACCGGCCCTTGCGGCTGACGGCGGAGGACTCCGGCTCAGGCGGTCACAGGGTCGTGTGGCAGGCCGCCCCGTCGGCGCGTCCGGTGATCACCGGTGCCCGGGCGGTCACCGGCTGGTCGGTGGCCGACGCGGGCAAAAACATCTGGCGGGCCAACGTGCCCGCCGGTCTCGATGCCCGGCAGCTCTATGTCGACGGCGCCGTCGCCACCCGGGCCCGCACGCAGGTGAACAGGTCCGATTTCACGGCCTCCAGCGCCGGAATGAGGTTCTCGAATGGTGCGCTGAGCTATCTGAACAACCTGGCCAACCAGAGTCGGGTCGAGGTGGAGAGCGTCAACTCCTTCACCGACCGGTACTCGCCGGTGCAGAGCATCAGTGGGAACTTCATCACGATGCAGCAGCCGGCGTGGAACAACAACAACTTCGGCTACGACACCCTCATGCGGCCGCACCGGGCCGGTCCGTTCTACCTGACCAACGCGTACGAGTTCCTTGACTCGCCCGGCGAGTGGTACCTCAACCCCACGGCCGGATCCTTGTACTACGTCCCCCAGGCCGGGCAGAACATGAGCAACGTCAGTGTGGAACTGCCGACGCTGCAGTCGCTGGTGAACCTCGGGGGCACGTACAGCGAGCCGGCGCACCACATCACGTTCAGCGGGATCACCTTCACCGGTACGAGCTGGCTGGGCCCGAGCAGCAACCAGGGTTACGTGGACCAGCAGACCGGCGCGTACATCGCGGGCAACTGGAACTGGCCGGGCTTCGACTCCTGCCACAACGGCTGCACGCAGTTCGAGGCCGCCCGGCCACACTGGCTGCAGATGCCGTCCGCCGTGCAGATCTCCGCCGCCAACACCATCACCTTCAGCGACTCCCGGTTCGTCAACCTGGGCCAGACGGCCATCGGTATCGGCAACGACGCGGGCGCGCACGCCAGCGGCGTCGGCCTGGGCGCCAGCGACATCACGGTGACCCGGTCGGAGATCGCCCGGAGCTCAGCCGGTGGCATCCTCGTGGGCGGTGTGCGCGCCGACGCCCACCACCCCGGCGACCAGCGCATGGTCAACAGGGACATCACGATCAGCAACAACCGCATCCACGACCTCGGAGCGGACTACCGGGGCATCGTCTCCGTCCTGACCACGTACGTCACCAACAGCCTCGTCGCCCAGAACGAGGTCTACAACATGCCGTACTCCGGCATGTCGATCGGGTACGGCTGGGGCGCCAACGACGCGGGCGGCAGCAGCCACTACGCCAACCGCGGCCTGTACAACTACCAGCCGCGCTACACGACGCCGACCACCGCGTCCAACAACCGGCTCATCGGCAACTACATCCACGATGTCATGCAGCAGATGAACGACGGTGGCTGCATCTACACGCTCGGATGGAACCCGAGCGCGCAGATCAGCCGGAACCACTGCCTGCGGACCAACGGATACTTCGGGACGTACTTCGACGAGGGCTCGAAGTACTACACGGTCACCAACAATGTCTTCTCGAACACCGGTACGTGGGCGACGGCCAACTACTGGGGTGGCGAGAACATGGGGAACTGGACCGTCACCAACAACTGGTCGACCAACGGCAGCACGAACGTGACCAACGGGGACCGCGGCAACGTGGTCTCCGGCAATGTCACGGTCACCAATGGCAACTGGCCTTCCGGTGCCCAGGACGTGATGGCGTCCGCCGGACCGCAGGGCACCACCCCGCCGCCCACGGGTCAGCAGATCGTGGGCGCGCAGTCCGGCCGCTGCCTGACCGTCCCCGGCGCCGGCACCACCAACGGCACCCAGACCCAACTCCAGGACTGCACCGGCGCAGCCGGCCAGACCTGGACCTACACCACCGGCAAACAACTGACCGTCCCCGGCAACAAGTGCCTCGACGCCAGCGGACGCGGCACCACCAACGGCACCCCGGTCGTCATCTGGGACTGCAACGGCCAGAACAACCAACAGTGGAACGTCAACCCCAACGGCACCATCACCGGCGTCCAGTCCGGACTGTGCCTCGACGCCAACGCCGCCGGCACCGCCAACGGCACCAGGATCACCCTCTGGTCCTGCCACGGCGGCACCAACCAGCAGTGGGACTCGCGATAGCAGATCTGCACGCCCTGGCTGTATTGCCCTGTGACGTCGGACGACCGCCCCGGCCGCCCTTCGGTTCTTGCGGTTGGCGGCCTGGTCCTTCTTCTCCGGGATGACCGCCTTGATGCGACGTCGTCGCAGGTGGGCGCGGTTGGCGCGGGACGAGTACGCCTCGTCTGCGGCGACCGCGCCCGGCCGGGCGCGGGGCCGGCCGAGCGGCAGACGGACGCGGATCTTCTTCAGCACGGGGATGAAGTGAGGGCTGTCCGCGGCCTTGCCGGCGGTCAGAACGAACGACAGCGGTCGGCGCTTGCCGTCGGCAACAAGGTGCATCTTGCTGGTCAGTCCGCCGCGAGACCTTCCGAGGAGCGCTTCCTCCAGACGGAGTACTCGCCTGTCACGAAAGTCTTCCTACCGGATCCGCCTCCCAGACGGATCCGGAACCACAAGATGGATCACGACATCACACAGACCCTGGGAGCGCAGGAAGCCCCGTCGGGGCAGGGTGACCAAATGGGTCCCCTGGCCCGACGGAGCTCGGTCGGCCGGGCGGTGGTACGGGCGCCCGGCAGAGGCCGATCCCGTGTGCGGCGCTCCCCGGCTCAGCCGAAGTTCACGTCACTGCACCACATGTAGGCCTGGTCGAGGTGCGAGGCCTGCCAGATCACGAACAGGATGTGGTGTCCGGTGTAGCCGGAGGTCTGGATGGGGAACGTGATGTCCTTCGCCGGGGCGAAGCGGCCGGTCTGCGTGATGAAGTCGAGGTTGCTCCAGCCCAGGGTCTGGGTCGTGGGGTTGAAGCCCTGCTTGCTCACGTAGACCTTGAAGTAGTCGGCACCGTGGGACGCCTGGTCGTACAGGTGGACCGAGAAGTTGTTGCCGACGGTGGTGGTCTTCCACTGCCCGGGCTTGTTCAGGCTGGCGTTCCTCGAAAGGTTGTTGCTGCAGAGCGTCCCGTCGGGGGTCCGCGCCTGGAACTGGCCACCGAGGCCGTCGCGGAGCGCGCTCATCCAGTTCCACATGGTGTCGGGGTTGGCCTGGAAGGCCTGCCAACACATGGGGTCTTGGGTCTGCATGGCCGGGTTGGTGTGGTTGCTGCCCCACGTCTTCCAGCACTGGTACGCGCGGGTGGCGGGGCCGACGACGGTGCCGTGAGCCTGGGCCGGGGTCGACCAGGTGAGTGCGCCGACAACCACGGCGAACAGCATGACGAGCGCTTGGACAGGCCGGCGAAGGTATGACCGCGAACGCCCGGCTAACGGACTCTGTTTGCGCATGTGGGGGGACTCCTTCCAGTTACAAGGCTGTCATGGGAGCGCTCCCAGAGTTAGGTCTTCTGAGTGAGATGTCAATGAAGCGAGCGGAGTTGATTACAGGGGTGGGGTCTCACCGCGGACCGCAAGTCCCGTCCGTTGTCGTTCGTCCTGAGCGCGGGACGGGCCGCTGACAGCCCGCAATTCGTCCCCGTGCTGCAGAAGGTGCGGGTCCGTCCGCCTGTCGGCCGTCCCCGGACCCGGCCCACAGGTCACAACGCCGATCTCTACAAGGAACGGAACATCAACCGGCTGAAGGACTGGCGCGGCATCGCCACACGCTTCGACAAGAAGCCCGAAGGCTATTTCGCCTGCCTTCACCTCCGCGCCTCGATGATCTGGATCAACGACCTGCTGAAGGCAACCGGTTGATCACGACGTCACGCAGGCCCTAACGCCGCAGCCGGGTCGGCTCGCCCGGCCCGCTGCGGCGTACCACCCACGCCTCGGTGATGTGGGTGAACATGGCCTCGGCCGCGCCCTTGGGGTCGTGCGCGGCGATCCGCTCGTAGATGCGCCGATGGCCGTGGTTGGACGCGACGCAGAAGGCGCGGCCGGTTCGGCCCATGTAACGGGCAGAGTTGATGACCTGGCGCTCCAGCGAACGGACCACGGCACGGCCGATGCGGTTCCCCGACGCCTGCATGACGGTGTCGTGGAAGGCCCGGTCCTCTTCGTGGTACGAAGCGGGGTCGTCGACGAGCTCATCCATCCGCTCCACCAGGCTGCGTAGCTGGTCGATCACCTCGGCGTTCGCCAGGCGGGCAGCGACGTTGGCCATATCGGACTCCAGCGCACGGCGGGTCGCGACGAGGTGATCGAGGATGGCCAGGCTCTCGTCTTCGGCGATGGTCGCGCCGAGGACCAGCTCGTCAAGCATGTTCCACATCGCCGGCGGGGTAACCATCGTGCCGACGCCCTGGCGGACCTGCACCAGCCCCTTCTCCTGAAGTATCTTCACCGCCTCGCGGACCACGGTGCGGCTGACCGCGAAAGTCTCGCAGAGCACGGGCTCGGGGGGGAGCGGCGAACCGGACGGATGCACTCCACGGACGATCCGCTCCACCAGCTCAGCCGTGACCGCGGCGGCAAGGTTCGCCGGGCGCCGACTCCAGGCGGGGGCCTCGGAGGCCTCTGCGGATGACTGCGGTACTGCCGTCATGACACCCCCCCCGGGACCCGTGCCGTACCAAGGATGTTCGCCTACTGTACGGCATCCCTGTTGACGTCATACGTCATACGGGTTACATACGTCATACGAGTTGCGTTCCTCCTCAGCCTCAACTGCCGGACAGCCGGCCACCATCAGGAGAGTGGGGCAGCAATGAAGCAGCGAACACTGTGGTCGGCGACCCTGGTTGCCGGGCTCGTTGTCTTAGCCGGCTGCGGAAGCGCCTCCGACCCGGATTCCGCGTCCGGTGGTTCGAAGGACAAGCTCGTCGTCTGGGACTGGAAGTCCGGCGACGCCGCAGCGTCCGCATACGTCAAGAAGGCCAAGGCCGACTTCGCCCAGCAACATCCCGGCGTGACGGTCGAGTTCGCCGCGCAGCCGTTCGAGCAGTACTACACCCTGCTCGGGGCCGCCATCCAAGCCGGCAAGGGGCCCGACGTCATGCTCTTCAACGGCGGCGGGCAGATCCGTGACCGCGCGGACTCCCTTCTGCCGTTGGACGAGTACGTCCGTGATGACAAGAAGCGGCTGGCCGGGTGGGAGGCGTTCACCAAGGACGGCAAGACCTACGCCGCTCCGGTGACGTTGCAAGGTCACCCGATCTACTACAACAAGTCGCTCTACCGGAAGGCAGGGCTGGACCCGGAGCAGCCGGCCACCAGCTGGGACGAGTTCGTCGCCAACTGCCGGACCATCACCAAGGCGACCGGTGCCAGGTGCTTCGCGCAGGGCAACAAGGAAGGCATCGGTATCCAGTTCTTCCTGTCAGGGCTCGGCTCGGGCGTTCTGTCGCCCACGGAGTACGACGACTGGATCGCCGGCAAACGAGACTGGTCTTCGCCGGCGGTCAAGCGGGTCTTCTCGCTCTGGAAAGAGACCAACGACAAAGGCCTGAACAACGACGGGGCGAACTCGACGGCGATGTTCAACGACGCGTTCGCGGTGTTCCAGTCCAACAAGGCCGCCCACATCATCGGGTTGATGTCGGACATCGGGCACTGGAAGGACTTCGCCGAATTCCTCGACGCCGGCGATGTCGGCGTCATGGAGCCGCCGGTCGTCACCGCCGGCGCCACGCCGAGCCTTCCCTACGACGGCGGCATCGGCTACGCCGTCGCGAAGTCGACCAAGGACCCCAAGGTCGCCGCCGACCTGGTGCGCTCCCTGACCTCGACCGACGCACTGAAGCCGTTCTACGCTGACGCGGGCGCCATCGTGGCCGACCGCACCGTGGACGTCTCGAGCGGTGGCCCGGCCGTCGCCACCATCGTGTCCGGGATCGACCGCGGCAAGCCCGCCCTGCACGTGGCCCTGTCGTCCAAGACCGTAGACCTGATGGGGCGGTTGTCGCAGCAACTGCTGAGCGGATCGGTCACGGTCGACGCGGCGGTCAAGCAGCTGGCAGCGTCCGACCAAGCGGGCTGAGGCCATGTCACCCGACGGTTCGTCGGCCCGCGCTGCTCAAGCAGGGGGGACCGGCGGGGCGCGACCAGGCGAGGCGGTAGGTGGCCGCGGCCCCGCGTCGAGATCTCCGCGAGTCCGCAGTGGCCGGCGCGCCGAACGCCTCGCCCCCTACGTCCTGGTCGCTCCCGCTGTCCTGATCATCGTGCTGCTCCGGCTCTGGCCACTGGGGTTGGGTGTCAACTTCTCCTTCACCGGTGACGGCGAAGGCAACGGTGCCACGGTGGGGCTCGACAACTACGCGGACCTCATCGACGACCCGCTGTTCCGCACCGCGCTGCGCAATGTCGGACTGCTGGTGCTGCTGTTGCCGGTCGCGGTCGCGATCCCGGGGCTGCTTGCCACCTTCATCTACCTGCGGGTGCCAGGACACAGGTTCTTCCGGAGCGTCTACTTCTTCCCAGCCGTGCTCTCACCGGTGATCGTCGGCGCGATCTTCAACCTGCTCCTGGCCTTCGACGGTCCGCTGAACGACGTGCTCGGCGGCTCAGGGGTCGGCCCGGTCGACTGGCTCGGCGATCCCGACGTAGCCATGTTCGCCGTTGTCGGCGTGCACATATGGGCGACGTCAGGAATGGCGCTGGTGGTGTTCCTGGCTGGGTTCGCGACCCTGGACCCCGCGCTTCTGGACGCCGCCCGGGTCGACGGCGCCTCGCTCGCGCGGATGATCTGGCACGTCATCATCCCGGGTCTGTCACGCACCATCCAGTTCGTCGTCGTCACCACGATGATCGGGATGCTGACCTCGATGTTCGGGCTGCTCTACGTCATGACCAGTGGTGGCCCGGAAGGGTCCACCTACCTGCCGGAGTACTACATCTGGGTCCAACAGGGGCAGATGAGCCGCCCGGCGCTCGCGTCTGCCGCGTCCACCGTCCTCTTCCTCATCATGCTGGTCGTGGGCCTGCTGCAGGTCGGCCTGCTGCGCCGGGCGGGGAGGGAGGACTGATGTCCCGCCTGGGGCCGATCAGATGGCTGATCGCCGTGCCGATGGTGATCCTCGCCCTGGCGACGATCTACCCGCTGCTGTTCACCGCCAACGTCGCGATGAAGACCCGCCGGGAGTACGTCCTCGACCGTTTCTCCCTGGCGAGCGCTCTCCGGTGGGACAACCTCAGCACCGCGTGGAACAGCGTCGGCATGGGGCGGTACTTCCTCAACTCCGTGATCGTGGTGGCCTGCGCCGTAGCCTTGTTATTGCTCATCGGGTCCATGGCCGGGTTCGCGCTGGCCCAGGTGCGGTTCCGTGGCTCGTCCGCGCTGTATCTGGTCTGCCTCGCGGCGCTGTTCATCCCGTTCCAGGTGATCATGGTGCCGCTGGCCAGGATCATGGCCGACGGCGGTCTCATCGACACCTATCCGGGGCTGATCCTGGCCTACGTCGCGCAGTTCCTGCCGTTCACCGTCTTCCTGATGACGAGCTACTACCGAGCGGTACCCACCGAGCTCGTCGACGCCGCACGGATCGACGGAAACACCCTGTACGGCGTCTACCGGCGCATCATGCTGCCGATGGGCGCACCGGCACTGCTGTCGGTGGGCATCCTCGACGCGCTGTTCTGCTGGAACGACGTGCTCATCTCGCTGCTGATGATGCCGTCGGCCGACCATCGCACCCTGATGGTGGGCATCACCTCACTGCGCGGCCAGTACTCCGCCGACATCCCCACCTTCGCAGCCGGTGTCCTGATCGCCGGGCTACCCGTGTTGGTGACCTACCTGTTCCTGCAGCGCCAGATCGCCGACGGCGTGACGGCCGGCGCGACGAAGGGCTGACGCATGCGCATCACCGGGTACAGAACCCTGACGACGGCGCAGCAATGGGGTCGACCTGTCGGTGACGCCAACGGCGTCTACGTCGACGGCGTCGTGCCCGTGCCGGTCGTCATCGTCGAGACCGATGAGGGGATCACCGGAGTCGGCCTGGGACCGCACGTGGAAGCCGAGGTGATTTTCGCCGCCATCGACGGCCAGGACCCGCGCGCGGTGACCGCCCTCTACGACCGCATGCTGCGGCACACGTTCAAAGCCGGGCATGCCGGCGTGGTGTTCGGCACGATCGGCGCGTTCGACACGGCGTTGTGGGACATCAAGGCACAGGCCGCGGGTGAGCCGCTGTGGCGGTTGCTCGGCGGCAACGACCGCATGGTCCACGCCTACGCCTCCGGCCTGGACATCGCCCTCACCGACGACGAGCTCGTCGCCACCTACCAGGTCTATGCCGAACGCGGACTGAGGGCGGCGAAGCTCAAGGGCGGCCTGGACATCGAGCGTGACCGGCACCGGCTGTTGCTCGTACGCGAGGTATTGACCGAGGCTGCGCACGGGACCCGGCCAGGGCTCATGCTGGACGTGAACGAGTCCTGGAGCCGAAAGCAGGCGGTACGCCACGTCGGTGAACTGGAACGCACACTCGACCTGACCTGGATCGAGGAGCCGGTCCGGCGCTGGGACGCCGACGGCCTGGCCGCCGTCAGCCGTGGCGTACGGACGGCGGTCGCCAGTGGGGAGAACCTCACCGGCCTCGAGCAGTTCCGCCCGCTGATCGCGGCGGGAGGCATCGACATCGTCCAGACGGCCGCGGTCTGGGGAGTCACCCACTTCCTGCGTGTCGCCGCGCTGGCGCACGCCTACGACCTGCCGGTCAGCCCGATCGGCAACACGCCTGTCGCGCTGCTGCACGCCGCGACGTCGGTGCCCAACCACCTCGTCAGCGAACTGCAGGGCCTGCAGCCGCCGATCGGCGTCGCGATGGACCTGCACGTCGAGGACGGCGCCTTTGTGCTCGGCGACACGCCGGGCTTGGGCATCCGGATCGACGAAACGGTGATGACCGCGGCCGGTCGGCGAACGGCACACGCACCCGACGGACCGCACATACGGCCGGAGCAGGCCGCCCTGCGGCTGCTCGCGGTCACCCCTGGACCATGCAGCTCCACCGCGGAAGGGACGTTCGACACCATGGGGATGGAGGATCGATGAAAGCGGTTGTCTACCGCGGGGCCCGCACCCTCGAGATCGAGCGCCGGGTCGCCGAGGCGCCGGCCCTGGCGAAGGAGTGGGGCGGGCGCGGCGTCAACGTCAGCGCCATCGCACCGGGCTACATCGCCACCGACAACACCGAGGCGTTACGCGCGGACCCCCAGCGCAACCAGGCGACCCTTGGCCGGATCCCGGCAGGTCGCTGGAGACGCGCCGACGATCTCGCCGGGGCCACGGTGTTCCTCGCCTCCCCGGCGTCGGGCTATGTCAACGGCGTTGTTCTTCCCGTTGATGGCGGATGGCTGGGGCGATGATGGGCTGCCAAGCATTACCAGCCGGCCGCGCCCGAGTCGATCGTGCGTGCGAACCCGAGAGTGGCGACGTGAGCGGCGCCTGGGGCGGTCTTGCCCGAGGCAACGTGCATGGGCTCGTGATGCGAGCCGGCCGAGCCGACGAGACGAGCCTGGTCGTCGCCGCACAGGCCGGCGATCCACGAGCGCTCGACGACCTGGCCGCGACGTACCTGCCACTAGTATACGCGATCGTGCGCAGGGCGTTGGGTGAGCTTGCGGACGTCGACGACGTGGTGCAGGAGACGATGCTGCGGGCACTTCCTGAGCTGCGCACGTTGCGTACTCCGGAGTGCTTCCGGCCCTGGCTGGCCACGATCGCGACGCGACAGATCAGCACCCATCTGCACCGGCGGCAGGTGGACGCCGAACGGACGGCCCCCCTCGAAGAGATGACCGACCCGCCGGACGCCGACGCCGAGAACCTGGCCCTGATCCACGTCGAGCTGTCCGGTCATCGCCGAAAGACCGTACGCGCCAGTCGATGGCTCGACCCGGACGCCAGGGCGCTGCTGTCGCTGTGGTGGCTGGAGACCGCGGGCCGACTGACGCGGGCGGAGCTCGCGGCGGCGCTGGGAACGAGCGTGGCTCACGCGGGTGTGCGCGTCCAGCGGATGCGCAACCAGCTGGAGCTGAGCCGGTCACTCGTCGCCGCGCTGGACGCCGGCCCCCGGTGCCCACGGCTGACCGCCGCGCTGGGGGGCTGGGACGGCGTACCGAGCACGCTGTGGCGTAAGCGCATCACCCGGCACACCCGATCCTGTGAGGACTGCGGCCGGGCCGCCGACGAACTGGTACCCCTTGAGCGGCTGATCGTCGCCTTGGCGCTGCTCCCCGTCCCGCTGGCGCGGTCGGCCACGGTGCCCGACAAACCTGCGCTCGCCGGGGCGACCGGGAATGCCGTCGTGATGGGAGCCGAGTCGGCCGAGGTCGGCTCCTTGCCGACGTCAAGGCTGGGTTACTCGGCCAACTCGCCTGAGGACCGCTCGAGTCGGCGTTCAAGTCTTCGCGTTCGGTGACGGCGCCGTGCTTTTCAGCACTACGTCGACTGCGACTGTGTGAGCCGGCCGCCGATAACGAAAAAACCCGCGATTTACACGCGTCTGTCACTCCAATTCGCCGCCTGAAAAGGTTATGAGGGGTGGCCGTCAATAGTCCCGCTTCTCCGGTTGGTTGCGCGACGGATCAGGCGCACATATATCGACCGCTCCCTCTTGAATGGACCATGACAATCTGCCAATCTTCTAGTCGTCAACACATAACGTTCCCCATTCATGACCTGTGAAAGCGGCAGCCAAAAGCGATCCACGGATTTCTGGCGCCCACACAGTGAGATGGCTCCGACTTCGAAAGGTGCCGGTGATGAACGAATTCGTGCACTCGCCTGATCCGCCGCGGTGGCCCCCCGGGCCCGAGCGATCCTGCCCCCAGCTGTCAGCTCTGTCAGCCGGCTTGGTCGCGGCCGGCACGGTGCCGCTGCTCACGGGCACCGCTGACGTGGCTCCGGGACTTCAGCCACGGGGAGCTGATCCGGACCGGTGACGACCAGAACGTGCCGTTGAACCCGTGCCAGTCGCAGTTCCTGTACCAGGGCATCGACCCCGACGTCGGCGGCGACCGCAACTCCCCGCCGTGGCGGATGGGGCTACTCACCCAGACCAACTCCACCTGCTGACCGGAGATCCGGGCGAAGCCGGGGAGCGAGGCTTTCCAGGCGCCACGGCAGCGGCATGACGCTGACATGCTCGCTGTGCGAGCGATCTGGGAGGGGGCCGGCGCGGAGAGGGCAAGCTCCGCGCCGGCTCGGCCGGCTGCCGGCAGGCGGCCAACGTCAACAGATCCTGCACAGCGCAGACGTGACCACACCGCCAACCGGGAAGGCACGACCATGCCCCACACCCGTCGCCGGCGCTACCTCGCCCGGGCGCTCGCCTGCATCCTGACCGCTCTCAGCGCGCTCGCGGTCGAGCACCAGAGCGCCTCGCCGGCCGCCGCCGACACCGCCCAGTTCCGCGGCGTCAACTGGGCCCGGCTCGGTGACAACTTCCACGGCGGACCGCTGGTCCTGCACGGGTTGAGCGGCTCCGACAGCTACCAGACGGTCGTGGCGAAAGCCAACGCCATCTACACCGGCTTCGAGAACAACCTCGGCGCCAACACCGTTCGGCTCCCGATCAACACCTACACAGTCGGGACGAGCTGGTGGAGCGCGTACACGGGCGCGATAGACGCAGCCACCGCGAAGGGATTCAAGGTCGTCCTCTCCTACTGGGAGGACGGGGTGGCCGCCCGCGGCGGTCGCATCGTCGACCCGAGCGCTTTCGACACCATGTGGAACACCGTGCTTGCCCGGTACGGCACCAACAGCCTCGTCCACTTCGAGCCGATGAACGAACCGGGAGGGCACAGCGCCGGCGAGTGGGCGAACGTGGTGAGCAACTGGATCAGCAGCCGCCCGTCGATTCCGCGGAACCGCATCTTCGTCAGCGGCGCCGGCCTGAACACTGACATCAAATCGATGTGCGCCGACCGTCGCCTTGACGGGACGTTCCTGTCGCTGCACCACTACACGTTCTTCAGCGGCGCGAAGACGTACGACCAGTGGGTGGCGTACCTGCGGAACGCGATCGGCTCCTGCGCCGACCGCACTGTCGTCGACGAGTTCGGCGCGCCGATGGATACCGGGCTCAACTACCACGACGCCGGCAGCACCGACAACTTCGTGCGCTACTTCCGGGCCACCACCACGGTGCTCCGGGAACTGCGGATCGGCTCCATCTACTGGCCCGGGCTGGGCGGGAAGATACGCGCCGGCCAGGGCGACGACTGGTATGCCATGCAGAAGCTGCATGGCACCGGTACCAACCTCACGCTCAGCACCCCCAGCGCCAGCGGCCGCGAACGCCTCAGATACGGCTGGGGCCTGGATGGCGACGTCCCGGCCCCGACCAGCCTGCTGCGCAACGTCGGAACCGGGCGCTGTCTGGACATCCCCGGCGGGACCACGGCGAACATCCAGGTCCAGGTGGACACCTGCGCCAACACGGTTGGCCGGCAGTGGACCTCGACGGCCGACGGACAGATCACCGCACTTGAGGGCCAGAAGTGCCTGGATGCGTACAACAGCGGGACGACGAACGGCACCGTGGTCGGCACGTGGACGTGTAACGGCGGCGACAACCAGCGTTGGACGGTGGGCGCTGACGGCACCATCCGCAGCGTTCGCTCCGGCCTCTGCCTCGACGTGAACACCGCCACCTCCAAGGTGCAGCTGTGGACGTGCTGGAGCGGCGACAACCAGAGATGGCAGATCCAGAACACTGACGCGCGACGCGACGCCCGACTCGGCGGACACGGTGGACGGTGACCGCCGGCCGCGGCCGAGCCGATGGCAACAAAGCGACCAGTATCGTCTCGACCAGGTGGTGGACCGACCCGACCGCCCGAGCCCCAGCGGACGGGTCCGTCCTGAGATGGTCCTCGGCGTCGGGGTCGGCCTCACCGCGGCAGGCGTCGCGGCCGCCGGGCTCTCGCGGTCGCCGTACCGCTGGCCGGGGCGGTCCGGGCGTACGACCTGGCGGCGAAGGACACGGCCGCCGGGCCGGCCGTGATGGCCGCCTGCGGCGGGCAGGTGTCGCCCCGTGAGCTGCCTGCGATGCGGCTACGGCACCAACGGGTCCGCCAACCACCGCCTGCGCGATGCGCTGACGGTGCCGGCCGACCTCGGGTACCGGGGAACCTCGCCGTAGTCATCAAGACCGGGGCTCGGTACTTGCTGAACCCTTGGCACAAGCATGCCCCCGCGCTGCTGCACGACGATCCGGCCCGGCGGCCGGACCTGTTGCACCGGGTGGTGCGGGATCGACGACATGCGTCGAGGAACGCACGAGCACGGAGCTCGGCGAGGCGAGATCGACTTCCCCCCGATGCCGGCCGCGCCGGCCGCGGTCGGCATCGGGGGGAAGTCGCGGTCGAGCTGCCCCGGCACTCGCTCGCCGCCCCCGCGGTGGCCCGCCGCTCACTGGACTTCCTGCGCGCCGCGGCCCGCCTCGCGCCCACCGGGGCAGGCGTGGCGGCCGAGACCTCGACCATGACGGCGACGAAGGGGGTCGGCCGATGACCCCCGACCACTTACGGACCGCGCTGCGAGACGTGCCCGTTGGCGGTTGGCCGGACGACGCGAGCGAGCGGGTCGCGGCGCGACCGTCGGAGAGCGCTGACCTGTTCGCCGCGCTGCCCGTCGAGGACCGTTCCCACCTGCCCTGGGCCGATCTGCGGCGGGGCTGGGACTGCGGCTCCACCGGCCACGGCGACGTGCCCTGGGAGGACTGCTCCCGCGCGCTGAACGCGATCGGCTACGACGGGCCGATCTCAGTGGATCGGCTGATCCGAGCGCCCGAGGCGCCGGCGTTCGTTCGGAAGCCGGCGCTCGACGCGCCGGCCGCCCCGCGTTCGACGCCGCATTCGCGAGGAAGGACTGAGGCCGGCGCAGGGCCGGTCACCCAGCCGGTGGCCGGCCTGCGGCTCGTCGGAGAAGACAGCGTACGGCCGTCGCCTTTCTCACCGGCGGTTTGTCATCACCAAAGCCAGTGACCTGCTCCAGTCCGTGAAGGGAGAACGACATGTCCGAGGTGACACGCAGACGGTTTCTCGCCGCCGGGGCGGCGGCTGGAGCAGGGATCGTGCCGGGTGGGTGGACGGCCAACGCCAGGGACGGCTCGGCCGCGCCGCCGGAGGTTCTGGCCGCCAACGACCTCGCCCTGTGGTACGACAAGCCGGCCGGCGCGGACTGGCTGCGGGCACTGCCGATCGGCAACGGACGCCTCGGCGCGATGGTGTTCGGCAACGTCGACACCGAACGGCTGCAGCTCAACGAGGACACCGTCTGGGCCGGCGGCCCGTACGACTCCGCCAACACCCGCGGCGCGGCCAACATCGCGGAGATCCGGCGGCGGGTCTTCGCGGATCAGTGGGGGCCGGCGCAGGACCTGATCAATCAGGCGATGCTGGGCAGCCCGGCCGGGCAGCTGGCCTACCAGCCGGTCGGAAACCTGCTGCTCTCCTTCGGCAGCGCTACCGGTGCGTCGCAGTACAACCGGACGCTCGACCTCACCACCGCCACGGCCACCACGACCTACGTGCTGAACGGCGTGCGGTACCAGCGCGAGGTGTTCGCCAGCGCACCTGACCAGGTGATCGTGGTCCGGCTGACGGCCGACCGGGCCAACTCCCTCACCTTCAACGCCACATTCGACAGTCCACAACGGACTACGGTGTCCAGTCCGGACGGGGCCACGATCGCCCTCGACGGCACCTCCGCCGCCATGGAGGGCATCGCCGGGCGGGTCCGGTTCCTCGCCCTGGCCAACGCCGCCGTGACGGGCGGCACGGTCAGCAGCTCGGGCGGCACGCTGCGAGTCTCCGGCGCCACCAGCGTGACGGTGCTGGTGTCGATCGGCTCCAGCTACGTCAACTTCCGCAACGTCGGCGGCGACTACCAGCAGATCGCGCGGAACCGCCTCAACGCTGCCCGCAACGTCGGCATCGACGAACTACGCAGCCGGCATCTCGCCGACTATCAGGCGCTGTTCAACCGGGTGTCGGTCGATCTGGGACGTACGACGGCGGCCGACCAGCCGACCGACGTACGGATCGCACAGCACGCGCAAGTGAACGACCCGCAATTTTCCGCCCTGTTGTTCCAGTTCGGCCGGTATCTGCTCATCTCGTCCTCGCGGCCGGGCACCCAGCCGGCGAACCTGCAGGGCATCTGGAACGACCAGATGGCTCCGTCCTGGGATTCGAAGTTCACCATCAACGCCAACCTGCCGATGAACTACTGGCCCGCCGACACGACGAACCTGTCCGAGTGCTTCCTCCCGGTCTTCGACATGATCAACGACCTGACCGTGACCGGCGCCCGGGTGGCCCAGGCGCAGTACGGCGCCGGCGGCTGGGTGACGCATCACAACACCGACGCGTGGCGGGGCGCCTCGGTCGTCGACGGAGCGCAGTGGGGGATGTGGCAGACCGGTGGAGCATGGCTGGCCACCCTGATCTGGGACCACTACCTGTTCACCGGTGACATCGACTTCCTCCGCTCGAACTATCCGGCCCTGAAGGGCGCCGCCCAGTTCTTCCTCGACACCCTGGTCGCCCACCCGACGCTCGGATACCTGGTCACCAACCCGTCGAACTCGCCGGAACTCCCTCACCACGCGAACGCCACCGTCTGCGCGGGGCCCACTATGGACAACCAGATCCTGCGCGACCTTTTCAACAGCGTCGCCCGCGCCGGCGAACTCCTCGGAGTGGACGCCACCTTCCGCGCTCAGGCACTGGCGGCCCGGGACCGGCTGGCGCCGATGCGGGTCGGCTCCAGGGGCAATGTCCAGGAGTGGCTGGCCGACTGGGTGGAGACCGAGCGGACTCACCGGCATGTCTCCCACCTGTACGGTCTGCATCCGAGCAACCAGATCACCAAGCGCGGGACACCCCAGTTGCACGAGGCCGCGCGGCGGACGCTGGAGCTGCGCGGTGACGACGGGACGGGATGGTCGCTCGCCTGGAAGATCAACTTCTGGGCACGGATGGAGGACGGCGCCCGGGCCCACAAGCTGATCCGGGACCTGGTGCGGACGGACCGGCTCGCGCCCAACATGTTCGACCTGCACCCACCATTCCAGATCGACGGCAACTTCGGCGCCACCTCGGGCATCGCGGAGATGCTGGTGCAGAGCCACAACGGCGAACTGCACGTGCTGCCGGCGCTGCCGGCCGCCTGGCCCACCGGGCGCGTGAGTGGACTGCGCGGCCGCGGCGGATACACCGTCGGCGCCGAGTGGAACAGCGGCCGGATCGAGTTCGTCGTCACACCCGACCGAACCGGTGCCGTCCGGGTGCGCAGTCGGATCTTCGCCGGCGACTTCACGCTGCGGGACGATTCGAGCGGCGAGCCGGTCCAGCCGAAGCGGCTCGAGGCCGATCTCATCGAGTTCGCCGGCCAGGCCGGCAACACCTACCGCGTGTCCGCACTCAGGTCGGGGCCGGTGGAGACCGGCGTGGCCTATCGGCTGGTGGCCCAGCACAGCGGTAAGGCCGCCGACATCAACGGCGCGTCCACGGCCGCCGGTGCGCGGCTGGTCCAGTGGCAGATCACCGCCGGTCTCAACCAGCACTTCGAGTTCCTGCCCTCCGACGGCGGGCACTACAAGATCCGGGTTGGGCACAGTGGCCTGGTCCTGCACGCCTCCAGTAGCAGCAGCGGCGGCGACATCACCCAGCAGCCGGATACCAACGCCGCCGGCCAGCAGTGGCGGACAGTCGACCACGGCGGTGGCGTGATCAGTCTGGTCAACCGGCAGAGCGGCCTCGCCCTGGACGTGTGGGAGGCCTCCACCGCCGACGGAGCCCGCATCTCCCAGTGGGCGGCCACCGGTAGCACCAACCAGCGATTCCAACTCCACCGCGTCCAGGGCGAACTGCGGCCCGACCAACCAGGGAGAGCCATGTCACCGAGCAACGAGGGAGTCGCATGATGTCGATCCATAGATTGTTTTCTTGGCGAGCCGTGGTAGCGGCATTGCTCGTTCTTGCCATTGCCGGCGTGGCGGAAGTCAGCGCTGCGGCGGCCGGCACGTCGCCCACCGCCGGGGCCACACTCGCGGGGACTGCCGGATGCGGACGTGCCCCCACACTGACGAACGGTACGCACACGATCCAGAGCGGCGGTAAGAACCGCTCCTTCATCCTGAGCATCCCTGAAAACTACGACAACACCCGCCAACACCGATTGGTCTTCGGATTCCACTGGTTGGGTGGCACCGCCGGGCAAGTCGCCGGCGGCGGAAGCGATGGCGATGTCTATGCCCACTACGGGCTCCGGCGACTGGCGAACGACAGTGCGATCTTCGTAGCTCCGCAGGGCATCAACAACGGCTGGGGCAACTCCGGCGGCGAGGACGTGACCTTCGTCGACGACATGATCAGGCGTATCGACAACGACCTCTGTGTCGACACCACGCAGCGCTTCGCCCTCGGGTTCAGCTACGGCGGAGCCATGAGCTACGCACTCGCATGTGCCAGGCCGAACGTTTTCCGTGCGGTCGCCGCGATAGCCGCACCCGGAGGGATCAGCGGGTGCAGCGGGGGCACCCAGCCCTTCGCGTACATGGGAATCCACGGCATCAACGACAACATCGGCGCCGGTCGCGGGATGCGGGACAGGTTCGTCAGGAACAACGGCTGTACTCCCCAGAACCCGCCGGAGCCCGCGCCGGGCAGCCGCACCCACATCACCACCGCCTACTCGGGCTGCCGAGAGGGGTATCCGGTCGTCTGGGCCGCGTTCGACGGGGGTCACCAGCAAGGCCCCGTGGACGGGTGCGCCGGCTGTGAGAGCGGCGCCAGGAGCTGGGTCAAGGGAGAGGTCTGGAGCTTCTTCACGGGTGCTGACCCGGCCCCGAACCCGACCACATTCCGGCTACGGAGCCAGTCCGCCGGCCGATGCCTGGACGTCAGCGGTGCCAGCTCGTCCAACGGCGCCCAGATGATCATCTGGGACTGCCACACCGGCACCAACCAGCAGTTCACTCAGACCGGACAGACCCTGCGGGTGATGGGCAGATGCCTTGACGTGCCGAGCGACGCCGCCTCCGGCGCCCGAGCACGGATCTGGGACTGCACCGGCGGCGCGAACCAGCAATGGAATGTGAACACCGACGGAACCGTCAGCAACGTCCAGACCGGACTCTGCCTGGACGTCAACGGCGGCAGCACCGCCAACGGCGCTGCGGTGATCGTGTGGAACTGCCACACCGGCGTCAACCAACGCTGGTCCCGAGCGTAAGCAGAGGTGTGAAGGCGGCCGCAGTAGTCGCGGCCGCCTTCATCTCCAGTTGGCCAGCCCTTCGGAAGTCTGTCTCGGCCTGACCGCACCTGAGCCCAGCGGGCTCGTCGACCTTTGAAGGCCCTGCGGCGACATCGACAGGTCTTCGGCTCAGCGGTGCCCTTCGGCGTACCGCTCCGGCGATGACCGCCGTCGTGGCGGCCGTCGGCGCCATGGCCGAAATCGGGTCTGACCGCCATGCCAATAGCTGAGAGGTCGTTCCATCTATGGCTTTGCACCCGCCGGTGATTCGGTGCTGGTGATTCTGAAGTGCGGGTCGTGGCTGGCGAGGCGGATGGTGTGGCGTCTGGGGCGAGAGCCGACGTACGCCCGTCTCATTCCAGGGCGCCCGGATCTGTCCCGTGCTCCCGCGAGGCGGAACACATGCCTGGGCGCACGCCCCCGATCGGCGGTACGCCCAGGTTATGACGGGGCGGCCGGGTGCTGGACTTCGGCCGGCCGCCCCGCCATGACCTGCGCGAGATCATGAACGCGATCCTGTACGTGGACCGCACCGGCAACTCAAAGGCCTGTTACGGGAGTTGGTGCGACAACAGGAAGGCAGGCACCGTCACCCCTCGGCCTGCGTGATCGACGCCCAGAGTGTCAGGACCTCCACCTCCGTCCCCGCCAGGACGCAGGGCATCGACGCGGGCAGGAAAATCGTGGGCCGCAAGCGCAGCATCATCACCGACACCCTGGGCCTGCTGCTGGCGGTGCTGGTCACCGCGGCCGGCGTCCAGGACTCCACCGCCGGCCGCCCCCTCCTGGAACAGGCCGTCACCGACCACCCCACCCTGCGCAAGGTCTGGGTCGACGGCGGCTGCCGCAAGCACTTCGTCGAGCACGCCGCCACCCTTGGCATCGACCTCGAGATCGTCCAACGCACACCGCGCCTGGCACGCGACTGCGAAACCCACCCGCACCGCTCCGAAGCCATGATCCATCTCGCCATGACCGACCTGATGGCCCGCCGCCTCACCGGCGAGAACACCATCTCCTGGCGCGACCCGACATCAACGGATCAAATTCGCATCCCGGGATGAAACAACGGGAGAAAACGACCTCTTAGGAAGAGTTTCTGCCCCGCAGCGGGACCTCCCGGATCAGCCAGGACACCGCGAACGTCACGGCGCACAGTACCGCCGTGCCGAGCGCGACACCGTGCAGTCCGTCGACTACGCCGGCCCGGAACGCGTCCTGGACCGGGCCCGGCAGGTCCCGCAGCAGCGCGGGAGTGAGCTCCCCGCCGGTCAGTCGCTGCCCGTCGGCGCCGAGCCGGTCCGTGACGCCGGCGGCGAGACGGTTCGTATAGACGGAACCGAGGACTGCGACGCCGAGTGAGCCGCCGATGGTGCGCAGCAGTGTCTGGGTGCCGCTGGCCGCGCCCATGTCGCGCGGTTCGGTGCTGTTCATCGTGATCAGCATCGTCGGCTGCATCAGGCAGCCGATCCCCACACCGAGCACGAACGACAGACCGGAGGCCAGAGCGGCGGTCGTGTCGGTGCGGAGCGTCAGCAAGGCCAGGGCACCCACCGTGGCCAGCGCGCCGCCCGCGATCGGGTAGTGGCGGTAGGGGCCGCCGTCGCTCACCCGCCGCCCGATGGCGAGCTGCGCGCCGATCATGCCGAGCATCAGCGGGATGAGCAGCAGACCGCTCTCCGTGGACGACATGTCCTGCACGAACTGCATGTACTGCGGCAGATAGCTCGCCGCCGCCAGCATGGCCGCACCCGTGACGAAGCTCAGGACCTGCGCCACCGTGAAGTTGCG
This sequence comes from Streptomyces lincolnensis, assembly GCF_001685355.1. Taxonomy (GTDB): domain Bacteria; phylum Actinomycetota; class Actinomycetes; order Streptomycetales; family Streptomycetaceae; genus Streptomyces; species Streptomyces lincolnensis. The sequence continues at coordinate 10,021,640 of NZ_CP016438.1, forward strand.
GTCGCGGAACAGCCGGGGTGGGATCACCGGCTCCGGGGCGCTCCGCTCCACGCGCACGAAGGCGGCGAGCGCCGCCACGAACACCAGGCCGAGCCCGATGATCTGCGGTGATGTCCAGGCGTACGTCGTCCCTGCCCAGCTCGCGAGCAGCGTCAGGGCGAGGATCGCGCCGGTCAGCAGTCCCGCGCCGGCGAGGTCGATCCGCGCCTTGACGCGCTCGCCACGCAGCCGCACCCCGAAGCCGATGAGGGCGAGCGCCAGGACGCCGACCGGCACATTGACGTAGAACACCCATCGCCAGTCCCACTGGTCGGTGAGGAAGCCGCCGACCAGCGGCCCGCCGATCGTCGCGGCGGGCAGCAGCACCCCGATGAGCGACTGGGCGCGCCCGGCCTCCGCCGGAGCGAGCAGCGTGCCGATGAGGGAGAGAGCTCCCACGAACAGGCCGCCCGCGCCGAGACCCTGCAGCGCCCGGAAGGCGATCAACTGCCCCATGTCCTGGGCGAGTCCGCACAGAACGGAGCCGACGAGGAAGACTGCGATGGACGCGAGGTAGCTGCCCTTGCGGCCGTACAGATCGCCGAGCTTGCCCCATATTGGTGTGGAGACGGCCATGGTGAGCAGATAGGCGGTGAGCACCCAGGACAGCTGGTCGAGACCGCCGAGGTCGCCGACGATGGTGGGCAGTGCGGTGCCGACGACGGTGCCGTCGAGCGTGGCGAGCACGATGCCGAGCAGCAGGCCGAGAATGACGAGTCGGGAAGGCGGGGCATCGGTCTCGTCCGGTGTGGTGGTTCCGGGTTGCTTCTCGCCCCTACGTTGTTTCAGGAAGTCCGTCATGGTTCCGGGGCCGGCTCAGGCGACGTACGAGTGAAGGGCCTTGGCGGTACGCAAGGCGTGGCCCCACCAAGCCAGTTGATCGAGCAGCGCCTTCGCGGAGGTGTCGGCCGCCGGGTCCTTGACGGCGCCGGACTCGTCGAAGCGGCTCCAGGCTTCGTGGAAGCTGACCGTGTTGCGGATGGTCGTGGCATTCAGCTCGGCCATGACGACCCGCAGATGTTCCACCGCGCGCAGACCGCCCGACAGGCCCCCGTACGAGACGAACGCGACCGGCTTGCCGTGCCACTGCTCGTTGTGCCAGTCGATGGCGTTCTTGAGGGGCGCCGGATAGCTGTGGTTGTACTCGGGCGTGACGAACACGAACGCGTCGGCGGCGGCGAGCCGCGGCGTCACGAGGGCAAGCGCCTCCTCGGTGCCGGGCGGCGGCTGCCGGCCGAAGGCCGGGAACACGGTCGGCAGCGGGGTCTCCGCGAGGTCGATGACATCGGCACTCATGTCGTGGCGCTGCTCGATGTGGCCGCTGAGCCACTTCGTCACGACGGGCCCGAAGCGGCCCTCGCGGGTGGAGCCGGCGAGTACGGCGACGTGGAGTGGCGCGGTGGTGGCAGGCATGACGAACCCCTTGGTTGTGTACGTCGTATCTGGATGAGTACAACGTACACACCGATGCTCCGATGTGTACAGCGTCTACTGGAGATACGCTGTACGCGACATCGACGAAGAGGAGCTGCGTCATGGCGGCCCGGAAGCAGGACGAGAGCGACGAGAGCAAGGTCGTGGAGCCTTCTCTCTGGGAGCGCATGGAGCGGCCCGCCTCAGTACCCCGGGCCTCGCTGAGCCTGGAGCGGATCGCCGCCGCCGCGGTCGAGATCGCCGACGAGGAAGGCGCCGCCGCCGTCACCATGCGCCGTCTCGCGACGAAACTCGGCGTCGCCCCCATGGCGGCCTACCGGCACGTGGCGGGCAAGGACGACCTCTGGGCGCTCATGGTCGACCGGGTCTCCCGGCAGCTGGCCGCGCCGGACGACGCGGCGGGCTGGCGCGAGGTGCTGCGCTCCTTCGCCTTGCAGACACGGGAGTTGATGCTGGCGCACCCATGGATGGGATCCATTCCGCTGATCTCGCTCACGCCGTCGCGGATGACCGTGGCCGAACGGCAGCTGGCGGCGCTCGCCGCGTGTGGCCTGGACGCCGACTCGATGATGGCTGCCTTCCGGGCCGTCAACTCCTATGTGAACGGCTCGACCCAGGCCGAGATCGTCCTGCGCGAGTATCAGGAACGGCACGGCTGGGCCGGCGGTGACGAGACCCGCCGGGCACTCGCTCCGCAGATGAACTACCTGATGAGCACGGGCCGCTACCCGACCTACGAGTATTACGGCGCGGAGGCGGCGCGCAAGGACGACCACACTTGGGCGTTCGAGTTCGGCCTCGACTGCGTGCTCGACGGCATCGCGGAGCGCCTCAGCATCTGAACTTCTCCGCGCGGGAACGGGTTCCGGCGTGTCAGGTCCCCAGGCGTCGACGGCGTGCAGGGGTGTCGTCGTCGGCGCCGGGGAGTGGGGATTGGACGTCATTTCAGTTGGCGTGATCTTGCGGCTGTCTGGGGTGATGACTGCTGCGCTTGTCGAACGGTTGGCGCCTGAAGACTTGTGGGAGTTGTTCCAAGGTGCTGGCCGCGATCATCCTCTTCACCGCCATCGCTGCGATCCTCATATGCCACCGCAGACTCACCAACTGAAATGAACCGGGCGTGTCTCAGGCGCGCCAGTGCACTTTGAAGACCCACGCATGCCGCCCCGCCTTGCGTGCGGCTTCGGGGACGTCGATCACCAGCGCCCCGTTGCTGAGAGTCCATGTCAGGGGCCGGCCGTGGCCGAGCATCGTCACCTTGTCGCCGCTGCGGATCGGGATCGGTGCTTCGACGGTGAGCTTGGCGCCGGGTCTGGTCAGGGAGTGGATGTAGAAGGCCTCGTCCGGGCGGATGGTGAACCGCAGGTCCTCGCCCAGTTCGGCCATCCGGGACCAGTACGTGGTGTCGTAGATGGCCTCTTTGTTGGTGCGCAGCCAGCGGCCCGTCTCGCGCAGCCGGGTCTGCATGATCTCGGGGATGGTGCCGTCGGCACGGGGGCCGATGTCGAGGAGGAAGTTGCCGTTCTTGGAGACGATGTCGACGAGGCTGTGTACGACCTCTTCGGTCGTCATGTAGGCGTCGTCCGGGGTCGCCTGGTTGTAGCCGTAGCTGAAGGGGTCCAGGCCGCGGCTGGACTCCCACTTGGCGATGACGGTGTTGTCGTACGTCGTGTACTCGGGGGTTGTGAAGTCGTGGAAGCCGATGCCCGAACGGTCGTTGACGGTGACCTCGATGGGCCGGGCACGGTTCTTCGCGTGGTTGAAGTACTCGGCCAGGACGTTCAGGCTGTCGTTGGCGCCGCCGATGTCGCACCAGATGAGCTCCGGGTCGTAGCCCTCGATCAGCTCCAGCATCTGCGGGGCCTGGTAGTCCTTCACGAAGTCCCTGCCCGCGGTGTAACCCGTGTACGGCACCGGTTCCCGGGTGTACGGGTTGCGTGGGGCGTGGCCCATCCAGGGGTTGTCCGGGTTGAACCACTCGGGCATGGAGAAGTAGAGCCCGCGGTGGAGTTCGGGTGTGTAGCGGCGGGAAGCGTCGAAGAGTTCCTTGATGAGGTTCCGCTTCGGGCCCATCCTCACGGAGTTGCGGTCGGAGACCTTCGTGTCCCACAGCGCGAAGCCCTCGTGGTGCTTCGAGGTCAGCACGTGGTACTGCGCGCCCGCGTCCCGGAACAGTTCGACCCAGGCACGCGGATCGAACTTCTCCGCCGTGAACATCGGGATGAAGTCGTCGTAGGCGAAGTTCTCGCCGTACTTCTCGCGGTGGTAGCCGTAGACGGCGTTCGCGGGGTCCTGCATGTGGTTCCAGTACCACTCGGCGTACTGTTTGCCGACCGGCGACCAGGCCGGCACCGAGTAGACACCCCAGTGGATGAAGATGCCGAACTTGGCCCCCTGGAACCAGTACGGCGCCTGGTGGCCGGAGAGTGAAGCGTCAGTGGGCTGGTAGTCGGCGACTCCGAGGGTCAACCGGCTTTTCTGCGCGGCGGCTTGAGCTCCGCGTCCGGTGACGGTCACCGAGCCGTCCCGGGCCGTGCCGGGGGCGGTGCCCGCACGGTTGCGGATGCCCACGCGGACGCGGGCCTGCTCACCGGGGTCCAGGCGGCGGACACGGGCGGCCTCGACAGTGCGGGCACCCGGAACCTCGACGCCCACCGACACGCCGTCCGCGGCCAGGACGGCGACCGTCCCCGCGTTGACGACGGTGGCTTCGACGCTCTGGGCGCCGGACGACTCCAGGAGCGAGTTGGTGGACCGGGTCCCGCGCAGGGCCAGCGCACGTCCCTGAGCGGCAGGTTGCAGGGACAGCGCGAACACGTGGAGCGAGGTCTTGTTCGCCTGTGCCGGGTTGGTCACCGGGAGCGTGATCGCTACGGCGTCACGCTGCGGGTCGAGCCACAGCTCGGACGTGCCGATCCCCACGCGGTGCTCGTCCCGGGTGCCGTCCGGTCCGTAGCGGTACGGCGCCGACAGGGATCCACCCGCTGAGTACCAGTCGGCTCCGCCGAGGGCGGCGGTCGTGGTCGAGCCGTCCGCGTAGTGGACCGTGGCCCTGCCGGAGGCGTTGCCGTAGCTGCCCGCGGTGAGGAAGACGGCCGAGAGGTAGCGGCCTTGAGGCAGTTCGACGCGCTGGCCGAGCGCGACGACATTGTTCTTCGCGCCGCCGGCGGAGGCCGGGAAGGCGAAGGGCACGCCGTCGACTTCGACACGGCCCGTCGGAAGTTCCTCGCCCGGGAACGTGTAGCCCGAACCGTCGAAGTCGCCGCCCCGCTCGGAGGCCGTGTCGACACCGTCGTTGTCGTAGAGGGAGTCGAGCGGGACAGGGACGGGGTCGGGGACGGGAGCCCACGGCCCGGCGTGCTCGGTGAGTGGTTTGCCGGCGTGTGCGGCGGTGGCTGAGGTGAGAGGAAGGGCTGCCGTGGCGGCGACTCCGGCCGCGGCGCCCAGGACCTGACGTCTCGGATACGTACCCATGAGCGGCTCCAAATCATCGGATGTCTGATGATTGAGGAGAGTCATGGCGCTGTCAACGGTGCTGACAGAGGGGGAAGTTGGGGAAAGTCATCGGATGACAGGCGGGACGGCTCGGCTGCATGCCCTGTTCGGCCACTTGCTGGTGGATCTCAGGCGCACCACGCTGCGGGCGTGGCGGCGGCGACCAGGTCGGTGCCATCCGGGCAGGTCGAGGATGAGATCGCTGAGTGCGTGAACGCCTGTCGGCATGGCGTCATCCACCGTCCGGCGGGCACCGCGGTGCGAACCGGCAGCCCGTGGCCGACGGTCGGGCCGCGCCGGCCGTCCCGACGCGCATCGCCTCACGGGTCTGCCGTCCGGCGGCCTGCCCGGCGGACCGCGAAACCGGGACGGCGGCTGTCAGCACGGCGGCCGTCAGCACGGCGGAGTGTGGATGCCTGGGGCGGGTGGTGACCGTGTCGACCGGGCCGACCTCCATGATCTGGCCGCGGTGGGGCACGACGTACGCACGATGCCGACGGTCCCACTGCACAGGAAGCCCCGCACGAGGCGTATCGGCTCGTGCGGGGTTCTCTCTGTGGCGTTCTCTCTGTGCCGCGCCCGCCCCGGTCAGACGGGCAGTGACTTCTTGAGGATCTTGCCCGCGGGGTTCCTGGGCACCTCTTCGATGAACCGGATGTGCCGGGGCCGCTTGTACGCGGCGAGGAGGCCGGCCAGGTGGGCCCGCACCTCGTCGGGGGTGGTCCCGTCCTCGGCCACCACGAAGGCCAGAGGCACCTCGCCGTAGTCGGCGTCCGCCACTCCGACCACGGCGGCGTCGTGCACCGCGGGGTGGGCACGCAGTGCCTGTTCGATCTCCCTCGGGTAGACGTTCTGCCCCGCCCGGATGATCAGATCCTTGCTCCGGTCGATCAGGTGCACCCGGCCGTCACGGTCGATGAAGCCGAGGTCGCCGGTGCGGATCCAGCCGTCCGTCGTGATGTCGGCGGTGGCCTTGTCGTCGTTCCAGTAGCCGCGCATCACTCCGGGACCGCGCGCACAGATCTCCCCGATCTCGCCCGGGGGCACCTCCTGGTCCTTGGGGCCCAGGGCCTTCGCCGACATGCCGGGGATCACCCGGCCGGCCGGGATCACGTCGACGGCACCCGGCGCGGGGTGCTCGTCCGGACCGAGTGTGACGAACGGACCGCCCACCTCGGTCATCCCGTAGACCTGCCGGAAGCCGCAGCCGAGCCGTTCGACGGCCTCGGCGTAGACCTCCGGCGGCATCGGCGCGGCGCCGTAGAGCACCTCGCGCAGACTCGACAGGTCCGTGCTCCGCAGCGCCTTCGCCTGCATCAGGAACCGGAGCATCTGAGGCACCAGCCAGACGTGCGTGGCCCGGTTGTGCTCGATCGCGGCCAGCGCCCGCTGCGGATGGAAGCCCGGCATGAGCACCACGGTGGCACCCGCGGCCATGTAGGTGAGGGAGACCACCATGCTGCCGTGGTACAGCGGGCAGCAGTTGACCAGCACGATGTCGTCCGTGGGCCGTACCTGGGCGAGCCAGCCGAGCGCGATGGCCCGGAAGGAGGCGTGGTCGACGGCGACACCCTTGGCCCGGCCGGTGGTCGCCGAGGTGTGCAGGATCGCCGCCGGCGCGTCGTCCGGCACATCGGGAAGGTCCGAAATCGCGGCAGGAGCCGGCACCGGCGAGTGGGGGAGAGCCGGCCCGTCCGCCTCGCACAGCGCGGCGAACTCCGGGTCGTCCACCGGCACGCGGATCCGCACCGGCAGATCCGGATGCCGTTCCAGCAGGGCCGACTCACCGATCACCGCCACCGGTTCGCAGGACTCCGCGAGTTCGGTCACCTCGGCGGGGGTGAGGCTGTGGTTGAGCGGGACGAACAGTGCTCCCAGCCGGGCCAGCGCGAAGTACGTCTCCAGGACCTCGACGCGGTCCAGCGAGAGGACGGCCACCCGGTCACCCCGGCGGATGCCCCGCCAGGAGAGCCCGCGGGCGAGCCGTTCCACCCTGTCGTGGAGCTCGGCCCAGGTGACGGAGCGGCGCGCGTCCACCAGCGCCGTCCGGTCGGGGAAGCACTGGCGGTTGCGCTGCAGCAACTGGGTCAGCCACATCACGCACTGCCCGGCTGCGGGGCGGAGCCGGCACGGTCGGCGAGGAACCGTTCGTAGTCCGCGATCGTGGACAGCTTCTCCATGTCCTGGGCGGTGATCTCCACCCCTGTGTGCCGTTCGACGAGCAGGATCAGACGGACGAGGTCTCCCGAGTCGATGCCGCTGGCGGCCAGATCGGTGTCGTCGCTGAGTTTCTCGGCGTACTCCGACGTCCCGGTCAGTTCGGTGAGTAGCTCACGTATCGTGCTCATGCCTGTCCACCCTTCACAACGCCGAATGGTCTCTCGGACCGGTAAGGAGGGGCGGGATAGCGCCGACAATCCCTTTCACCGCTGTGGTGTCACTCACGCCGTTCCGGCAGCAGGTGAGGGATTGAACCCACCGCGTCGCCACTCCTCCTTATGTGAAGCCCTCGGGTGAAGAGGGAAGAGAGGAGCGGAGGTTCCAGGTGACCACCGAGGCAGGTTCCACGGCCGCCCCTGCGGACGACGGGAAGCATCGCGACGAGTACTTCGAGGCACTCGTCGCGGCAGGCAAGTCCGTCGAACCCCGGGACTGGCTGCCCGACGGCTACCGGCGGATGGTGATCCGGCAGATCGCCCAGCACGCGCACTCGGAGATCATCGGCATGCAGCCGGAGGGATCCTGGCTGACCCGGGCCCCTTCCCTGCGGCGCAAGGCCGCCCTGCTCGCCAAGGTGCAGGACGAGGCCGGACACGGCCTGTACCTGTACGCGGCGGCGGAAACCCTCGGCGCCACCCGGGCCGAACTCCTCGACGGGCTGCACAGCGGACACCAACGGTCCTCGGACACGTTCAACCAACCCGCCCTGACCTGGGCCGACACGGGGGCGATCGCCTGGCTGACGGACGGCGCGGCGGTGATCAACCAGGCCCCGCTGTGCCGCACTTCCTACGGCCCGTACGCGCGGGCCATGCAACGGGTGTGCCAGGAGGAGACCTTCCACGTCCGTCAGGGATACGACCTGCTCTGGGCGCTGTGCCGGGGCACGAGGGAGCAGCGGGAGATGGCGCAGGACGCCGTCGACCGGTGGTGGCTGCCCGCGGTGGCCCTGATGTTCGGGCCGCCGGACACGGTCGAGGGCGGCGGAGCCGCCGGGACCGCTGCCCTGGGCGCCGCGGTCAGTCGCCGCTCGATGGCCTGGGGCATCAAACGCCACACCAACGACGAGTTGAGGCAGCGCTTCATGGACAACGTCGTCCCGCAGGCGGAGCGGCTCGGGGTGACGCTGCCCGACCCGGCGATCCGCTGGAACGAGGAACGCGGGCACTACGACTTCACCCCGGTGGACTGGCACGTGTACCGCACGGCCCTGGCCGCCGGCGAGCAGTGCGGCCGACGGCGGCTGGCGCACCGCGTGGCGGCCCATGAGAACGGTGCCTGGGTGCGCGCGGCGGCCGACGCCTACGCGGCACGCCGGGTGACGGAGAGGCAGGAGGCATGAGCCGCGCAGCCGCAGGGGCGCAGACGCCCTGGGAGGTGTTCATCAGGCCGCGCCGCGGCCTCTCCCACCAGCACGTCGGTTCGGTCCACGGCGCGGACGCCGACATGGCCATCGCCAACGCCAGGGACCTGTACACCCGCCGCGGGGACCCGGTGTCGATCTGGGTGGTGCGCTCCGACGCGGTGCGGGCCTCTTCTCCCGGCGAGAAGGATCCCTTCTTCAGCAACGGTGCGGACAAGCCCTACCGGTATCCGCAGATGTATGTGCCGCTCAACGAGGCGGACGCCCATGACGAGTGAACTCCCCGATACGCGGAACCGTCTCATCGCCGAGTACGCCCTCAGGCTCGGCGACGACGCGCTGGTCCTCTGTCAGCGACTGTGCGCCTGGGTGACCAACGCCCCTACCATCGAAGAGGACCTGGCGTTGTCGAACATCGCCCTGGACCTCCTCGGCCAGGCCCGGACCCTGCTGGCCTTCAGCGGCCGCTCGGACGGGACGAACCGCAGCGACGACGACCTCGCGTACCGCAGGACCGAGCGCGAGTTCCGCAACGCGCTGCTGCTGGAACTGCCGGGCGGCGACTTCGCCTTCACCATCGCCCGGCAACTGGCGTATACGCACTACACAAGCCTGCTGTACGGGCAGTTGGCGGCGTCGGCCGATGAGGGGCTGGCGTCCTTCGCCACTCGCGCGGCCAAGGAGGCGGAGTACCACTGTCTGCACGCCTCGCAGTGGACCGTACGGCTGGGCCTGGGAACCGAGGAGAGCCACCGGCGGATGCAGTCGGGCCTGGAACACATCTGGCCCTATGCGGCCGAGTTGTTCGAGGCCGACGACCTGACGACCCGGCTCGACACCGAAGGCACGGCGGTGGCCCCGGCCGGCCTGAGGGCCGCCTGGGAACGGGAGGTGACCGGGGTCCTGACGGAGGCCGGGCTCACCGTCCCGGCGCCGTCCTGGCAGGCGACCGGCGGGCGGTCGGGAGTTCACACCGAGGTGTTCGCCCCGCTGCTGGCCGAGTTCCAGTCGGTCTTCCGGCAGTATCCCGGGGGTCTGTGGTGAGCGCGGCCTTCCGGATGGACACCGACCAGGTCCGGGCCCGCGTGGAGACCGTACCGGACCCGGAACTGCCGATGGTCACCCTGGCAGACCTGGGCGTGATCCGTTCGGTGCGGGAGGACGCGGACCGAGTCGTGGAGGTCGTCGTCACGCCGACCTATCTCGGCTGTCCGGCGCTGCCGGTGATGGAGGCCGACCTGCGGACCGTACTGGCGGAGTGCGGGCACCCCGACGGGCGGGTGACGTGGGCGCTCTCGCCGGCGTGGACCACCGACTGGATCAGCGAGAGGGGTCGCGAACAGCTCGCCGCACACGGCATCGTGCCCCCCGGCGACGCCGGCGCACCGCTGCCGGTCCGGCTCGGCCTCGGCCGCCCCTGCCCGAACTGCGGCTCCGTGGCGACCCGGCCGCTCGGCCCGTTCGGGTCGACCGGATGCCAGACGATCCTGGTGTGCACCGCCTGCCGGGAGTCCTTCCCCCACATGAAGGCGGTGTGACGGCGCCCATGACGACGACCGAGCAGGGCACGGCGGAGCCCGCCGGGCCCGCGAGCGGATGGCACCGGCTGCGGGTGGCCCGGGTGCGGCCGCTCACCGATGACGCGGTGGCCCTCACCCTGGACGTGCCGGACCGGCTGGCCGATGCCTTCGCCCACCGGCCCGGCCAGCACGTGACCGTCCGGCACGTGCTGAACGGCACCGAGATCCGCCGCAGTTACTCGATCTGCCCGCCACCGTACGGGCGGGGCGGGCTGCGTCTGGTGGTCAAGCGGCTCGGTCCCGGAGGCTTCGCGGAGTACGCCACCACCGTGCTGAGCGCCGGTGACGCGCTGGACATCGCCCCTCCGAGCGGCGGCTTCGGGCTGGTGGCGCGGCCGGGGGCGCACCATGTGATGGTGGCCGCCGGCAGCGGTATCACTCCGCTGTCGAGCATGGCCGCGGCCGCACTGCGGGACGATCCGCGGTGCCGGGTGTCGCTGGTCTACCTCAACCGTACGGCCCGGTCGGTGCTGCTCGCCGACGAGCTGGCCGACCTCAAGGACGCCTACGTCGACCGGTTCCAGCCCCTGTACGTGCTGACCCGGGAGACCCGCGAGGCCGAGATGCTCTCCGGTCACGTCGACTCCGCGAGCCTGCCGAGACTGCTCCGCGCGGTCGGAGCCGAACCGGGCGACCACACGTACTTCTACCTCTGCGGGCCCTGGGGAATGGTCACGTCACTGCGCGAGGCCCTGACCGGGTGGGGCACCGAGACGGCACGGATACGCTCCGAAGTCTTCTCCCTCGACTCCCGCGACCCGTCACCACCGGCGGTCGAAGCGATCGGCCGCACCGTGCGGATCACCGCCTCCCTCGGCGGGCGGACGGCCGTGGCCGTCATGGAGGACCAGGACCGGGTGATGCTGGACGCCTTGCTGCGGGCCCGGCCGGACATCCCGTACTCCTGCCGCGAAGGCCTGTGCGGAAGCTGTCGCGCCAGGGTGACCCACGGAGCCGTCACCACCGGCCACCAGTACGTGCTGGGGCCCGATGAACTCGCGGCGGGATACACGCTTGCCTGCCGCGCCCGCCCGGAGTCCGACGAGACGGAGCTGGACTTCGACCTTTGAGCAGACGAGAAGGACGCCGCACGGCCACTGCCTGCCGTATCTCACCGCGCTGATCGGCGCACCCTGTTGAGGAGACGCGATGACCGACACCACGTCACTGCCCCGCCCTGCGGGGACGGACGACCCGCTGGTGACCTTCCAGGGAAAGACTCCCTACGACGACTACGTCCATGCCTCGGTGCTGTCCTCCCTTCAGCAGCCCCTGACCGACGCCCCGGACGAGATGGCGTTCCTGGTCACGACCCAAGTGATGGAGCTGTGGTTCACCCTGGTCGTCCACGAGTGGCGGTCCGCCCGGGAGGCACTGGTCAAGGACGACCACACGCGTGCCATGGACGCCCTGCGCCGCAGCATCAGCGCTCATCACGCGCTCAACGACTCCCTCCGGCCGATCGCGAGGATGACCCCGGCCCAGTTCAACGGGTTCCGTGCGGCCTTCGGCGCGGCGTCCGGCTTCCAGTCGGCGAAGTACCGGCAGATGGAGTTCCTGCTCGGCGACAAGTCCCGTTCGATGATGAACACGCAGCGGGAAGACCCCGAGGCGTACGCCGAGTTGGAGGAACTGCTGAGCCAGCCGTCGCTGTACGACGAGATCCTGGCCCACCTGCACCGCCGGGATCTGCCCGTCCCGGAGCACGTACTGCAACGCGATGTGACCGCCCCCTACGAGGCCGACCCGCAGGTCGAGGAGGTCTGGCGGCTCATCTACGCCGGCCCGCAGGACGACCCGCTGCTCGACCTGGCCGAGGCGCTGACCGATATCGCTGAGATGGTCATGCGCTGGCGTGCCGACCATCTGCTCGCCGTCCGCCGGGCGATGGGCTCCAAGACGGGCAGCGGCGGCTCCTCGGGGGTCGCCTGGCTGGAGAAACGAGCCGCCCGTCCCGTGTTCCCCGAGATCTGGACGGTGCGCGGTCGTGTCTAGGCGGATCTCCGAAGCCGCCGCCGAGGCGGAGCGCCGAGTACCGGGCCGCAAGCCCGATGCCTCGGCAGCGGCTCGGCCCCTGCACGGCGGCGCGCCCGGAGGCCGGGCCGGTTGTCCTGCCGGGGCCCGGCGCGCAGGCCTCCACGAGGTGATCGGCGTCTTCACCCGGCTGCCCCACCACGGGAAGGAGCGACCGTGACCGTCTCCGAGAGCGCACCCGCCCTGGAGGAACTGGCGGAACGGGCGTCCGCACTCGACACCGCGGACCCGCTGGCAACGCTGCGGCAGCGCTTCGTCCTGCCGGACGGAATCGTCTATCTGGACGGCAACTCGCTCGGTGCCCTGCCGGCCGCGGTGCCGGGAGCGCTCGCCGACGGCGTCCACCGGCAATGGGGTGTGGGCCTGATCGGCTCCTGGAACGAGCACCAGTGGTGGCAGGCGCCGCTGCGGGTGGGGGACGCGATCGGCAGGCTGCTCGGCGCGGCGCCCGGGCAGACCGTGGCGGGCGACTCCACCACCGTGCAACTGTTCAACGGCCTGACCGCGGCAGCGCGGCTGCGTCCCGGACGACGGCTGCTGCTGACCGACCCGGGCCACTTCCCGACCGACGGGTACATCGCCGACTCGGTGGCCCGGCTGCTCGGCCTGGAGGTTCGCCGGGTCGCGGTGGACGACCTGCCGCGCTGCCTGGCCGAACGGGGGGACGAGGTGGCGGTGGCCGGATACTCTCCGGTGGACTACCGCACCGGCGAGCTCCACGACATGGCCGCGATCACCCGTGCCGTACAGGATGCCGGGGGGCTGATGCTGTGGGATCTGTGCCACGCGACCGGCGCGCTGCCGGTCCGACTGGACAAGCTGGGCGTCGATCTGGCGGTGGGCTGCGGTTACAAGTTCCTGTCCGGCGGACCGGGCGCCCCGGCCTTCATCTACGTCGCCCGGCGCCACCAGGCCGCCTTCGACCATCCGCTCACCGGCTGGAACGGGCATGCGGACCCCTTCGGACTGAACGGTGACTACACCCCTGCCCCAGGAGTGGAGCGGGCTCGAATCGGCACGCCGCCGATCCTGTCCCTGCTCGCGCTGGAGGCCGCCCTCACCGCCTTCGAGGGAGTCGGCATGGAGCAGGTCCGGGCCAAGAGCCTGTCGCTGACCGGGTACTTCATCGACTGCGCCGACACCCTGCTGAATGGTCTCGGTTTCACCGTGGTCACTCCCCGGGACCCGCACCGGCGCGGCAGCCAGGTGGCGCTGCGGCACCCGGACGCGTACGCACTGGTGCGCGCGCTGGCCGCCCGCGGCGTCATCGGCGACATGCGGACTCCGGACCTGCTGCGGTTCGGTGTCAACGCCCTGTACGTCTCCCATCGCGACATGCTGACGGCCGTACGACATCTGCGGGAGGCGGTGACTCGCGGGGAGCACCGGGACCCGCGTCTGCGACAGCGCGCCACCGTCACCTGAGCGCCCGGCACAAGAGCTGTGCGGGCGGGTTCGTCAGGCGGACTGCTGGTGCCAGGCGTCGTGGAAGTTTCGCCGGGCCCGGTGCAGCCGGGAGCGGACCGTCCCGAGCGGCACGGCGAGCGCCGTTGCCATCTCCTGCTCGTCCAGGCCGTAGACCGCGCGGAGGGTGAGTACCTCGCGATGGTGGTTGGGCAGCCGGTCCAGCACGTCGCTGATGTGGACGGCGGCCATGGGGTTGGTGTCCTGCGCCAGGTCGGGCAGATCCTCGGCCGCGAAGTCGCCCAGGCGCCGGCGGGTACGGACGGCTTCGCGGACCGCGATCGCGCGGGCCCAGGTGTAGAAGGCACGGGGCTCGCGCAGTCCGTGGATGCCGCGGTAGATCGCGAGCATCGCCTCCTGCGCGGCATCCGGGCCGTGCCGCCGGGTGACTCGCTGACACTGCCGCACGACCAGGGGCGTGACGTGCTGCAACAGGTCGTTCATGGCCTGCGGGTCGCCGGCCTGGGCGCGCGGCAACAGGGTGCTCACCTGCGGGGCCTGGCGGTCGCGGAGCGGGATGACGTCGGCGTTGTGGGACTCGGCGCTCGTCTCGGACGTGTTTGAGCCAAGGGGGCTGGACATGGGGCCTCACGAGTGCGGTGGGGGGCGGGGCTGCTCTGTTCTCCTTGAGGACGTCCTTGGGCGTCGGTCGCCGTGGTCAGTGCTGACGGCCCGGCTTCGCGAGGCGACGCGCCTGCTGACGTGCACGGTGCGTTCGCGATGAGGCGCCTGTTCGGCCGGGGCGGCGGTCCCGGGGACGGCAGCGCTCGTCAGCAGAACCCGGACGGCTTGTGCGCCGAGTGAGCGCGGGCATCGGGATTCCCATGCCCAAAGCCTGGCCAGGCCGACTGGAGTCTGCCTCGAAGCCCGGCCGAGTGAGCGTGGTCGTGCTGTCCGGCCGGTTTCGAGGGCTGCTCCGGACAGCCCGCGCCCGTCCTCAAGCGGATATCTGCCGAAGTGCGACTCGACAGTGGTGTGATCCGTTGCGGGCCCTGTGCTCCCGGACCGATGGAGGCGTACGTGAAGCCAGGGCGATCCGGCGCTGAGGTCGACGTGCTGGAACACGGCAAGAAGAACTCTCGAGGTCATAGCCGTGAAAAGAAGCTGTTCGGAGTCGAGTTGAAGGGAATTCCCATGTCTTCTCTGACCGAGGCGGTGCTGGCCGGCGCGGATCCGGAAGAACTGCTACGGGAGGAAGTCCCGGACGAATACCTGGCCGCCCACCTTCGCAAGGAAGACGTGGAGATCTTCGCGGGGGTCGAGGACAAGGACGTCCGGAAATCGCTCCACGTGGGCATGGTGCCCATGCCGGAACTGGCCCCGGACGAGGTGCTGGTGGCCGTGATGGCCAGTTCCGTCAACTACAACAGCGTCTGGTCGGCCATGTTCGAACCGATCCCGACCTTCACCTTCCTGGAACGCTTCGGCAGGGAGGGCGGTCACGCCGCCCGGCACGACCAGCCCTACCACGTCATCGGGTCCGACGCCGCCGGCGTCATCGTCCGCGTGGGCTCCGGCACTCGCAGATGGCGGGTGGGCGACCACGTCGTCGTCAGCCCCATCCAGGCCGACGACCAGGAGCCGATGACGCATGCCGACGGTGTGCTCGGCAGCGGGCAGCGCGCCTGGGGCTTTGAGACCAACTTCGGCGGACTGGCGCACTACACGGTGGTTCGGGCGAGCCAGCTCCTGCCCAAGCCGGCCCATCTGACCTGGGAGGAGGCAGCCGTCAACCTGCTGACGGCCGGGACCGCCTACCGGATGCTGATCAGCGACCGAGGGGCCCGGATCAAGCTCGGCGATGTCGTCCTGATCTGGGGAGCGGCCGGCGGCCTCGGCGCCTACGCCGTCCAACTGGTCAAGAACGCAGGCGGCATACCGGTCGGCGTGGTCGGCTCGGAGGACAAGGCACAACTGGTGCGGGCCCTCGGCTGCGATGTGGTGATCAACCGTGCGGAGATCGGCCTGAACGGCGACAGTGCACCCGAGGACCCGATCACGCTCGGCAAGCGGCTGGGCAGGATCATCCGCAAGGAGACCGGCGAGGATCCCCACGTGGTCTTCGATTTCGTCGGCGCGGCGACCTTCGGGATCTCGGTGTTCGTGGTCCGCCGCGGGGGCACGGTCGTCACCTGCGGATCGAGTACCGGCTATCAGCACCAGTACGACAACCGCTATCTGTGGATGAACCTGAAGCGCATCGTGGGCAGCCACGCCGCCAACCTTCAGGAAATGGCGGAGTGCAACCGGCTGTTCGGCCTCTCGAAGCTCCTTCCGGCGCTCTCCGACGTTCATCCGCTGGAGGAAAGCGGTGCGGCGATACGCCTGGTCCAGCAGAACCGCCACGTCGGAAAGGTCGGAGTGCGCTGCCTGGCTCCTCGCGAGGGACTGGGCGTCACCGATCCCGAACTGCGGGAGCGGATCGGGGAGAAGCGGATCACCTTGATGCGAAATCCCGTCTGAAGGAGACACTGCCCCATGAGTTCCCGCTCCATAGGAATCCTGAGTACGGGTTCGTATCTTCCGAAGCAGGAGGTGAGCAACGCCGAGGTCGCCGAACGCGTCGGAGTGGAATCCGAATGGATCGAGCGCAGGACACAGATCAGGAGCCGGCGTTACGCGGCACCCGACGAGGCGACGTCCGATCTGGCCGCCCGCGCGGCGGCCGAGGCGCTGGACCGCGCCGGCTCGAAGGCCGAGGACGTGGATTACCTGATCGTCTCCACCTCGACGGGGGACTCGCCGCAGCCTCCCACCGCCTGCCTGGTGCAGGACCTCCTGGGCGCCACTCGCGCCGCCTGCTTCGACGTCAACGTGGTGTGCAGCGGCTTCGTCTACGCCCTCGCGCTCGCCCGTGCCCTGGTCTTCCAGCGGCCGGAGAGTCTTGTCCTCGTGGTCGCCGCCGACGTTTACTCCCGGTGCCTGGACTTCTCCGACCGCCGCACGGCGGTGCTGCTCGGCGACGGCGCCGGGGCGGCGCTCGTCGGCCGGACGGCGGACGGGTCCGGCTTCGTCGACTTCGAACTCGCCAGCCGCGGCGATGCCCAGCGGCTGATCCGGGTGGACGCGGGCGGCAGCCGTCTGCCGGCCTCCGCCGAGACCCTCGCCCGCGGTGACCACTTCTTCCGCATGGACGGGCGGGGCGTGCGGGACTTCGTGATGGAGAACTTCCCGCCCTTCGCGCGACGCCTGGCCGACAGGACGGGCATTGCGCTCAGCGAGGTGCGGCACTTCGTTCCCCACCAGCCCAACGGTGTGCTGCTCTCCCAACTCGCCGAAGCGGGCGGCCTGGCCCACGCGCACACGCACCGCACGTTGGAGCGCTACGGCAACACCGGGAGCGCCTCGGCCGCGGTCACCCTGGACGACGCCGCCCGCGCGGGACACCTGAGGCCCGGCGACCTGGTGATGCTGGGAACCTTCGGAGGGGGCATGTCGATGGCGGCCGCCTACCTGCGCTGGGGGGCGGTCGCGTGATGCCGGCGTCACACGGGCAGCAAGCGGCGGGCCGCGTGGAGCGGGTCGGCGTCGTCGGCTGCGGACTGATGGGCTCGGGCATCGCCGAACTGTCGGCGCTGGCCGGGTACGACGTGCGGGTGGCCGTCTCCTCCAGGGACTCGCTCGCGGCGGGCCGGGGCCGTGTCCTCGCCTCCCTCGACCGGGCGGTGCGCGCGGAGCGGATCGGCGCGGCCGACCGGGAGGCCGCGCTGGGCCGGATCTCCTTCACCACCGACCTGATCGACCTGGCGGACCGTCACCTGGTGATCGAAAGCATCGCCGAGGACAAGGCCGCCAAGGTCGAGCTGTTCGCCCAGCTCGACAAGACGTTGGAGGATCCGGAGGCGATCCTGGCCTCGAACACCTCCTCCCTGTCCATCACGGCCATGGCGAGCGCGACCGGTCGGCCCGAGCAGGTCCTGGGCCTCCACTTCTTCAGCCCGGCGCAGCGCATCCCGCTCGTCGAGATCATCTCGTCCCTGCACACGACGGAGTCGGCCTCGGCCCGGGCCGAGGACTTCGTGACCGCGGGCCTCGGCAAGCAGGCCATCCGGTCCACGGACCGCACCGGGTTCGTGGTGAACGCGCTGCTGGTGCCGTATCTGCTGAGCGCCGTGCGGATGGTCGAGTCCGGCTTCGCCTCCTGCGAGACCATCGACAGCGGCATGACGCTGGGCTGCTCCCACCCCGTGGGCCCGCTCAAGCTCGCCGACCTGATCGGGCTGGACGTCCTGCGCTCGGTGGCCGACGCCCTCTACGACGAGTTCAAGGAGGCGCTCTACGCCCCGCCGCCGCTGCTGACGCGCATGGTGGAGAGCGGACTGCTGGGCAGGAAGACGGGGCGAGGGTTCTACCGCTACCGGTGAACGCGACCCACTGGTGATCGAGGCGGCACGGGCCCTGCCCGTGCCGCGGAAGGGGACGACCCATGACGCAGGTCTTCTCGGCCAGGACCTGGCTCACTCTCTACTGCTTGCCGCACGCGGGCGGCGGCGCACGGCCGTACCACCGCCTGGAGGCCGCGGTACCACGAGGAGTGCGGGTGGTCCCGCTGGAACTGCCCGGCCATGGGACGCGGTTGCGTGAACCCCTGTTGCGGGAGATCGGGCAGGTCGTGACCGAGGTGATCCGTCTGATGGGGGAGGACCGGAGCCGGCCCTTCGCTCTGTTCGGCCATAGTTTCGGCGGCCTCGTCGGCTACGAGACCACACGGCGGCTCGGGCGGTTGGGCACACCGCCCGAACTGCTGCTCGTCTCCGGGCGCACCAGCCCCGTCTGGCCGCTGTCCCACGAACCCCTCCACCGGCTTCCGGATCCGTTGTTCATGGCCGGGCTGAGCCGGATGGGCGGCATCCCGCAAGCCCTGCTCGCGAGTCCGTCGGTGCTGCAGGTGTACCTGCCGTCGCTCCGCGCCGACCTGCGGATGGTCGAGACCTACGCGCATACGCACAGCGAGCCGTTGGACGTGCCGATCGCCGCCTTCGCGGGACTCCAGGACCGGCTGACCGATCCGGCGGGCATGGAGGCTTGGGCCTCACTCACCGAAAGGTCCTTCGATCTGACGCTGCTGCGCGGGGGCCACTTCTTCCTCGACGAGCCGGAGTTCCGGACGGCCCTTGAGGCCCGGCTCGGCCGGATCGGTCCTCAGACCGATCCGGTGACGACCGAGCCGGGCCCGACCGCGGGACCGAACCGGCATGGCGCCGGCTGGTCGTCCGCCGAGTAGCCGAGTAGCCGGGGGCCGGGGGACTGACCCGCGGTTTTCATGTGGTCGAGGTCCACCAGGAGGCCCGGGCCCTCGCATCGCACCGGTCCTGAGCCCCAGTACGTCCCGTATCAGGACTTCCGGCCGGCCCACCGCGAGCATGGGGGTCGGAACGTCGCTCGGGATCGACGGTGGCGGGTCCGGGAGCGCAGAGACCCCGGACGTGCCTCAAGCGGCGCTGGTCCGGCTGTTCGACGGGGTCGCGGTGCGGTGGTGGGACGGATCGAAGCTGCGGCGGTCGGAGAACTCCTCCCCGACGAGCACCGCCTGGTGCAGCCGCTTCAGCCGTTGCGAGGGTTCCAGACCCAGCTCCGTCACCAGGGCCGAGCGCAGTCGCTGGTAGGCCTCCAGGGCCCGCCACGCGCCGCCGGACCGGTACAGGGCCGTCATGAGCTGCGCGCAGAACGTCTCGTGCATGGGGTGCTGGGCGGCCAGTACGGAGAGCTCCGGGACGAGTTCGGCATGACGGCCCAGTCCGAGGTCCGCGTCGATCCGCTGCGCCAGGACGGTCAGTCGCTTCTCCTCCAGCCCGACGACGTCCAGCTCCAGCACCCGGCCCACCTTCACATCCATCAGCGCGGGCCCGCGCCAGAGCGCGATGGCCTGGCCGAGGAGCCTGGAGGCTGTGAGGTCGTCGCCCGCCTCGAAGGCCTTGCCGCCCGAGGCGGCCAGTTTCTCGAATTCCTGTGCGTCCACCCGCTCGGGGCAGGCCCGCAGGACGTACCCGCCGTGCTGGGTCACCAGTACGTTCTTCGCCGTCACGGCGTCGCGTTTCAGGGCGGTGGCGAGCTTGCGGCGCAACTGCAGGATGTAGGTCTGGAGTGTCGTGGCGGCGCTGCGCGGCAGTTCCTCGCCCCAGATCTCCTCCATCAGGGTTGACGCGGGGACCACGCGATCGGCCTGTAGTGCCAGGAGTGCCAGGACCTGGCGGGGTTTGGTGGCACTCGGGGCGAACGACGACTGTCCATAGGTGGCTGTGAACGGCCCGAGAACCGTGATGTCCGTCATCTTCGTCCTCTGCTGTCTGGGGAACTCCCGGCCTAGAACACTGGCAGGATCATGCTGCGGGGCCCAGTGATCCATTCATGAGTTTGTATGTGAATATGACATGTCATGGCTCAAGCGGCCGGGCGGCCACCGGCCCGGCGCGCCGCCCCGCTCGCTCGATGGCCCGCGACGCCCCCTCCGCAGCAGGGTGTTTTCGTAAATGTCCACCAAGGTCAGATCTGTCCGGGAAAGCTTTGAAGCTCTATGGCTTTAGGGAATCTTGACAGGATGGTCAGGTCTGCCATCATGGATCCATGATCATCCCCCACGTATCCCCCCGCTTAATTTCGCGTCGGAATGATCGCCGTGTGGCGCATCGCACAATCGGAAAGATGTATTCGCCACTCGGCCGGGGGTGGGCCTGCCGGGCCGGGCTCGGCGCGGTGGAGAAGGTGCCGGGCGGGGCGGAGATCCACTGCGTCACTTGCGCATGTGCCCTTCCCCTTGGGGGAGTTGGAGCGCACACGTCGAAGGCGGCATGTGTGTGTCCATGCCTGTTGGGCGGGTTTCGGAGGGTGCCATGGGGGCATGGATCTGGTGCTGCGGAGCGGAATTCCAGGTCAGTGGTGCGCCGGGTCGGCCATATCGAAAACGGAGACAGGAAGTCGAAATAGAGGGCCGGGGCGTATCCTTGGCATTCGCCTCTGCGTCATTTTTGCGCTCCGAATGCTTCACGCATTCGCGGAAGTCTATCCGTCATCGACTGCCTTCTGTGCGGCAGTCACTGGGCGACCGGAATCGGTATTCGTATGACATGGGTGCGAGGTTCGGGCGGCGGCGGTCGTCCTGACGTCCGGTCGGTCAGGAAGACGAGGACTCCCGCATCGTGCGGCACGTTGGAGGCATGGCCGGTACCGGCCGGTGTCCGTGATGAGAGGAACTCCGGACGGCCTGGACCGGCTGCGGGACCTCGCGGCGGCGGTATCTCCTCCACTGGTTCCGGCAGTGGACCGGTGCGTCCGTGAGATGGCCAGGGGCCACCCGGGCTGGACCGGCGCTCGACGCCGTGCCGGCCGTCGTGCCGAGGAAGGGAGCACCAACGTCATGAGGCCCAGTCAGGTCAGGACCCGTCACATCACGCTCGTCGCGTCCGGCGGAACCGCGCGACGTGTCAGGGCGGACGCCTGCCTGGCGGAGTTCGGTGACCACGCGCGGGCGCCGCTGCGGCCTTCGCGCAGGCGGGCAGTGGTTGCCGAGAAGCACGGGGGCAGAGCAAGTGCACCGGCGTGGGGCCGGAGCGCACGGACCCAACGAAAGTACACGATCATGCACACCAGAATCCTGCTCGCCGAGGAGGTTCACATGGTCCGTGGGGCACTGACGGCCCTGTTGGAGCGGGAAGCGGATCTGCTCGTCGTGGCCTCGGTGAGCAGTGTGAACGACATCGTGCCGACCGCTCTCCAAACCCGGCCCGACGTAGCGGTGCTCGACATCGACGGATCCGGCCCGGACGTGCTCACCGCGGTGGCCGAACTCCACCAGGAGCTCCCCGGCTGCCGCACTCTGATCCTCAGCTCCTGTGGCCGCCCGAACCTGTTGCGACGTGCGCTGGCCGCCCACGCGCGGGGGTTCCTCCTCAAGGACGACCCGCCGGACCGGCTCGCCGAGGCGGTGCGCACGCTTGCCGCCGGCCAGAACCTCTTCGATCCCGTACTGCTGATGGAAGCGTGGAACTCGCAAGAGAGTCCCCTCTCGGCTCGGGAGACGGAGGTCCTGAGGCAGGCCGCTCGGGGTGCTGACGTCGCAGAGATAGCCGAGAGCCTGTGTCTGTCCGAAGGGACCGTGCGCAACTATCTGACCTCCGTCGTCTCCAAGCTCGGTGCGCGCAACCGCATCGACGCGGTCCGGATCGCCTACGACGAATGCTGGTTACCCTGAGCCGGGGCCAGGCGGCGCATGGTGTCGGCGACAGCGATCGCACCGGGCGCGCCGGGCTCGATGAGCGTGTAGTGGCCGATGCCGGACAGGACGACGGTCTCCAGATCGTCGTGGACCGTCGCGTAGTCCGTGAACTGCGACAGTGGCACCTCCTCGTCGACCGCTCCGTGCAACAGTACGGTCCGCACGCCCGTCGTCCCCGGCCCCTTCAGCAGCGTCAGCGGATCGACGTACGGCATCCGGGCCTCGAACAGGTCCGGCCCGCCCAGGAGTTGTAGCGCCGCGTCGTTGCTGAGCCGGTCCCGGCGGGTGGCCCGCAGGTCGGTCAGCGGGGCGAGGGCGAGCACGGCGGGCGGGAGGGACGTCGTGTACCAGGGCGAGTCGGCGGGCAGGAGAGCGCGGGCCGCGCACCACAGGGCGAGATGGCCGCCGGAGCAGTGGCCGGCCAGGACGTACGGCCTGCCTTCGGGCAGTGTGCCGACGATCCGGGCGATGTCGTCGAAGGTCTCCGGATAACCGCCGGCGCCCCCGGACCGGCGAAAGCCCGGCAGCAGCACGGAGAAGCCCTGCTTCGCCAGCCAGGAGGCGAACGGCGTCAGGTGCATCCGGTCGTAGCGCCAGTACCCGCCGTGCAGCAACACCACCAGCGGTGCTTCCGGATCCTCGGCGGGCCAGGCGTCGTAGACCTGGTGCGGGTGGTCACCGTACTTCCCGTGCACGGGTGCGAGGACCGGCTTCAGGCTCAGGACGCGCTGCTCCTCCTCGGCGGCGTAGGCCGAGATCTCCCTCATGAGGTGCTCCTCGGGACTGCCGCCCTGTTGGGACGGCTGGAAACGGGTGGGGACGCGCGAGACGGCCGGCCTACAGGCCGAGGCCGACGCCACCGGTCGCGTCGAGCCACTGGCCGGTCACCCAGCGGGCGTCCTCGCTCGCGACGAAGGCGACCACGTCCGCGATGTCGGCCGGCCGGCCGAGCCGGCCGAACGCCGAGTGCGCGGACAGTGCCTGCCGGATCTGCGGGTTCTTCAGGGTCGGGTTGATCTCGGTCTCGGTGAAACCGGGAGCGACCGTGTTCACGGTGATGTTCCGCGGGGCGAGTTCGAGGGCGAGGGACAGCGTCAGGTGGTCCAGGGCCGCCTTGGTCATGGAATACGCGATGATCCCCGGGTACGCGAAGCGCGTGGCCGCCGACGAGATGTTGATGATCCGGCCGCCGTCCCGCAGTCGGCGGAGGCCCTGCTGGAGGATGAAGAACGGGGCCTTGGTGTTGATGGCGAAGACACGGTCGTAGTCCTCCTCGGTGACGTGCTCGATCGTCCGGGGAAGCGTGATCCCGGCGTTGTTGACCAGGATGTCCAGGCCCGGTTCGGTATCCGGGGCATGCGTGGCGAGCTCGCGGTCGAACGCGGACCACAAGGTGGCCGCGTCCGCGCGGACGCCCAGTTCCGCGTGGATCGCGAACGCCCGGCCGCCGTCTGTCTCGATCTCCTTGACCGTACGGTCCGCCGCCGCCTCGTCGTGCCCGTAGTGGACGGCGACCAGCGCGCCGTCCCGTGCCAGCCGTCTGCTGACGGCTCGTCCGATGCCGCGGCTGCCTCCCGTGACCAGCGCGGTCATGCCCTGGTGTCGTCCGGTGGCTGTCAAGGTCGTCTCCTGGTTCTGAAGGTCCGAAGGAATGTCCTGCGAGGTGGGAAACCGTGTCGGCTCACCCGGTGACGGGCCGCAGCGCCTTGGCGATCACGGCGCCGATCATGGCCATGGGCGCGGGTTCGGTCATCGTGTAGTGCCCGCACGGCACGGGGTGATCGGTCAGCGGGCCGTCGACGTACGGCCGCCATGCGTCCGCCTTTCGGGCGGCGAGCGCGAGATCGTCGCCGTCGGTGCGGGTGTCCTCGGTGGCGCTGAAGAACAGCACCTCGCCGCGGTGGACGCCGGGGCTGAACTGCGGTGCGATACGCAGGTTGTTGCGCATCACGTCGGCGATCGCGGCGGCCTCGGCGCGCGTCACCGCGACCGTCGCGTCGCCGTCGGCCGGGGCCGCGCCGATGCGCGCCAGCACGCTCTCGACGTCCGGGACCGCGGTGTCCGCGTCGACCGGCAGCCCCGCCACTCGCATCAGCAGCCCGGCGACCTGCCGCTCGGCCTGGTCCGCGTCGTAGCGCATGCCGAGGGGCTGCGGGGCGTCCAGCATGGCCAGCAGCTCGACCCGCTCGCCCTGCTCCTGGAGCGCGCAGGCCATGGCGTGCGCGACGAAGCCGCCGTAGGACCAGCCCAACAGCCGGTAGGGGCCGTGCGGTTGGACCTCCCGCGCCAGGTCCACGTACGACGCCACCATGGACGCGGCGTCCGGCGCGGGCGGGCGGGCGCCGTCGAGGCCGTGCGCCTGGATGCCGAACACCGGCTGGTCCGGGCCGAGATGGGGGAGCAGTCCGGTGTACCGCCAGGCGACGCCGGCGCCGGGGTGGACGCAGAACAGCGGTGTCCCGGAGCCCTCGCGGCGCAGCGGCAGCAAGGGGCCGAGTGCGGCGGAGGACGGGTCGCCCCGCTCGGCGGCCGACTCCAGCAGGCCGGCGACCGTGGGATGCGCGAGCAGCGAGCCGCCGGCCACGTCCAGCACACCCGTCGCCCGTAGCCGGCCCGCCAGGAGCACGGCCCGCATCGAGTCGCCGCCGAGGTCGAAGAAGTTGTCGTGGACGCCGATGCCGTCGATGCTCAACTGCTCCTCCCACACCTCGGCCACGGCCCGCTCCCGCTCCGTGCGCGGCGCCACGTGGTCGGTGCTCAGCAGCGGACGGGGTGTGCGACCGCCCCCGGCGTTCACGGTCCGCTCCTGCTCGGCCGCCCCCGAACCGGTGCGCGCGCCGGGAGCGTCGATCCAGTGCCGCCGCCGGTCGAAGGCGTACCCGGGAAGCCGCACCCGGCGCGGCGGACCGGCGGGATCGACGGCGTGGGGCAGTGCCGAGTCGACACCGGCGGCCCACAGCCTGCCGAGCGCGCCCGCGAGGACGAAACCGTCGGGTGCGTCCGCCTTGGCGTGCCGCATGGTCGTGACCGTCACCGGGGCCTCGTCCTCCAGCGCGGCCCGGGCCAGCTTGGTCATGCTGTCCCCGGGGCCGATCTCCACCAGCACCGGCCGCCCCCGCGCCCACAGTGTCGCGATGCCGTCCGCGAACCGTACGGTGTGCCGCGTGTGGTCGACCCAGTGCCGTACGTCCGTCGCCTGGGCGCCGGTGATCCAGGTGCCGGTGACGTTCGTGACGTAGGGGATCCCGGGCGCGCGCAGCCGCAGGGTGCGCAGCCGGCCGGCGAAGGTGTCGAGGATCGGGTCCAGGACATGGGAGTGGGCGGCGGCGGGTATCCGCAGCCGACGGAACGGCACGTCCAGGCGGGTCAGTTCGGCCTCGAACCGGTCCACCGCGTCCGTCTGTCCGGCGACCGTGCAGGCCGCTGGACCGTTCACCGCCGCCAGCGACAGATCCGGGCCGAGCAGCGGCGCGACGGCGTCCGCGGAGGCTGCGACGCCGACGGTCGCCCCGCCGCGGGAGGAGATGAGCCGTAGGCGCTCGGCGACCACCGGCAGCATCTCGTCGAGATCCATCACTCCGGCCAGACAGGCCGCCGTGTACTCGCCGAGTGAGTGCCCGATCAGCGCGTCGGGGCGCACACCCTGCTCCATGAGCGTTCTGGCCAGCGCGTACTGGGTGACGATCAGCGCGAGGAAGGAGTCGAGACTGTCCGGCTCGACCCGCTCGAACAGCGTGGTGCGCAGATCGGCCTCGACGACCGGCCGCAGGACGCGCGCGCACTCGTCCACGACATCGCGGTAGACGTCGTTGTCCCGGTACAGCCCGGCGCCCATGCCGACGTACTGGGTGCCGCCGCCGGGCAACAGGAACGCCACCCGTGTCGGTTCGTCGGGCACCGGGCCCACCGGCGGCTGCGGGGTGCGCAGCGCGGCCACGGCCTCGGCGGGCGTCGTGGCGCTGACGGTGAGCCGGTGACGCAGGGCCGGGCGCTCGGTGCGCAGGGAATGCGCGGCGTCTTCGAGCCGCAGCGCGGGGTGGGCCTCCAGCTGGCGGGCCAGGGCCTCGGCCTGGCCGCGCAGCGCGCCGGCCGTGCGCGCGGACAGCGGCAGGACGTGGCGGCGGGACGACTCGGCGGGCCGGGGTGGTGGTGCGGGGGCCGGTGCCTCCTCAAGGATGACGTGGGCGTTGGTGCCGCCGATGCCCAGGGCACTGACCGCTGCCCGGCGCGGATGACCGGCGTCCGGCCACCCCTCCAGCTCGGTCGGCACCCGGAACGGACCCGACGCGAAGTCGATCAGCGGGTTCGGCGTGCCGAAGTGCAGGCTGGGCGGTATCTGCCGGTGCTCCAGGGCGAGTACGGCCTTCACCACGCCGGCGATGCCGGCCGCCGGGCCGAGATGCCCGATGTTGGTCTTCACCGAGCCCAGCGCGCAGAACCCGCGCCGGTCCGTGCTGTGCCGGAACGCCTCGGTCAGTGCCGCCACCTCGATCGGATCGCCGATCCGCGTGGCGGTCCCGTGCGCCTCGACCAGCCCGATCGTGCCGGCGTCGATGTCGCCCTGCACCTGCGCGGCGAGGATCACCTCGCTCTGACCGGCCGAGCTGGGCGCGGAGAACCCGACCTTGCGGCGTCCGTCGTTGTTGACGGCCGAGCCCCGCACCACGGCCCGGATCCGGTCACCGTCGGCGAGCGCGTCCTCCAGCCGCTTCAGTACGACCATTCCGCCCCCGTTGCCCGAGGAGGTACCGGCCGCGTCCGCCGAGAAGGCCCGACAGCGCCCGTCCGGCGAGAACGGCCCGTCGGGAACATGCCGATAGCCCAGCGGCGCCGAGGGGTTGAGGAACACCGCCCCCGCGAGCGCCAGGTCACAGCGGTAGTCCAGCAGGTCCTGGCACGCGGTGTGCAGTGCCACCAGCGCCGTGGAGCACGCCGTCTGCATCGACAGACTCGGCCCGGTCAGCCCGAATTCGTAGGAGATGCGGGTGGCCAGGGTGCCGAGCGAGTTGGCCGTGGCCGCGTGCACCAGTGCCACCGAGCCCGGCTGACCGGCGTACCGGGGATGGACGTGCGCCGGGTAGTAGCGGCTGTCGCCGGCGCCCGCGTAGACGCCGGTGGTGACCTCCTGCGCGGCGCGCACCTGCCCCGCGTCCTCCAGCGCGTGATACGCCGTCTCCAGCAGCAGCCGCTGCTGCGGGTCGACGACGGCCGCCTCGGCCGGGCTCATGCCGAAGAAGTCCGCGTCGAAGAGGTCGATGCCCTCGACCACGGACGCCATCCGGATCAGGGCCGGGTCGTCGAGGTCCCGGGGGTCGCCGCCCGCCGCGAGGAACTCCTCGTCGGTGACCGGCCGTACCGCGTCCCGGCCCGCCGCCAGGTTCTCCCAGAACGCGTCGACGTCGTCGGCGTCCGGGAAGCGCGCCGCCATGCCGATCACAGCGACGGCGGGCACCTCCTCGCCCGGTTCGACGGTGGGCTCAGCCATCGGTTCGGTCCTTCCCTTCCCGTACGGTGCGACGGGCGCCGCGGGCCGCCCGCTGCCGCCCCGCCTGCTGCCTGGCCCGGTCCAAGCCGGTGGGCCGCTCGGGCGCGGGGGCCGCCTCGCCGGCGAGGGGCGCCCTGATGTCGCCGGCGCCGACACCGCTCGCGACCAGGTGCTGGGCTAGCGCCCGCACCGTCGGATGCGCGAACAGGTCCACCACGCTCAGCTCGCAGCCCATTTCCTTGTTGATCGCCGTCTGCGCGCCGACCAGGAGCAGCGAATTGCCGCCCAGGTCGAAGAAGTTGTCGTCCCGGCCCACCCGGTCCCGGCTCAGTACCGCGCACCAGACGGCGGCGAGCCGCGCCTCCAGACGGCCCGACGCCTCGCCGCTTTCCGGGACTTCGGGCCGGCCGGCGGTCGTACCGGTCGACCGCAGCACCCACGTGTCGCCCTCCGCGCCCCGGGCCGCCGCGCGGTACAGCGCGCCGAGGTCGGTGCCCTCGTCGAGGGCGACCTGCGCCGCGAGCCGCCGCACCTGCCGTACCGGAGCCACGACGTGACTGCGCACCCAGGGCGCCGTACGGTCGGCGCCGATCAGGACGTGCGGCTCGTCCAGAGAGCGCGCGAAGTCGAACGAACGCACCGCCGCAGCCGGGTCGAGGATCCGGTAGCCCCGGGCCTCGCTCAGCGAGGCGAGCCCGTAGCCGCGGCTCATGCCCCGCTCGCGCCACATGCTCCACGCCAGGCTCTGCCCTGGCAGCCCCAGATGGCGGCGGTACACGGCCAGCGTGTCCAGGAAGGCGTTGGCGGCCGCGTACGCGGAGTTCAGCGCGCCACCGAACCAGCCGTTGACGGAGGAGAAGGTGACGAAGGAGTCGACCGGGTTCTCTGCCGCGACCTCGTGCAGCGCCCAGGCACCCCGCACCTTCGCGTCCACGGCCGCCCGCCAGCTCTCCGTGTCGAACTCGCTCACCGGCCGCTCGTCGAAGGCACCTGCCAGATGCAGCACCGAGGTCAGCGGCACGCCCCACGCCTCGCCGGCCTCGTGTACGGCGGCCCGCACCTGTTCGGCGTCCGTGACGTCGGCCCGCGTCCAGCGCACGTCCCCGAGCTGTCGGAGCCGCCGCAGCTCGTCGCCGGGTGTACCGCGGCCGAGCAGCAGCAGCCTCGTACCGGGTGTCCTGAGCAGGTGTTCGGCGATCTCGACGCCCACCCCGCCGAGGCCGCCGCTGATCAGGTGGAAGCCGGCCGTGCACGGCCGGCTGCGCGGCAGCGTGTCGGGCAGGGGTGCCAGACGGCGCACATACCGGTGGCCGTCGCGGTGGGCGATCTCGGCGTCCACGGGCGCGGTCGTCAGCTCACCGAGCAACGCGGCCGCGTCCACGTCTCCGCCCGGCGCCAGGTCGACATGCATGCCCCGCAGCCAGGGCTGCTCCTCGCGCAGGGATTTGAGCAGGCCCACGGTCGTGGCGTGGGCGCAGTGCGGCCGGTCGTACGGTGTGAGGGCGTGCGCCCCGGCCGTGGCGAACAGCAACGGCAGCGGGCGCCTCGGATCGTGCCGGACGATCAGCGCGCGGACGAAAGCGAGCAGGGACTCGGTGTGGTCGGTGTCGCCGGCCGAGCCGAGGGTGATCACGGCGTCGACCTCGCGCCCGTCGGCGCCGAGCCGTTCCAGTACGGCGGCGAAGTCGCCGACCTCGGTGGGCCGTACGCGGTAGGCGGCAGCGTCGATCCGTTCGTACGCCGGCCCCTCGGTGACCACCGTGCACAGCCCGCCGTCGGCCCGCAACCGTCCGGCCACGCGTACGGCGGCCCCGGGCTCGCGCCCGGCCAGCACGAGGACGTGCCGCCCCGCCGCTGTCAGGGGCGGATGCAGGGCGTCGGCCCGCTGCCACACCGGCCGCAGGAACCAGTCCGGCAGTGTGGCCGCACCGCCGAGCAGCAACTGCGCCCCGCGCACCGCCTCGTCGAAGTCGCCCGCTTCGAAACCCTTGCGGAGCTTGGTGCGTTGGATCTTCCCGATCTCGGTCTTCGGGATGTCCCCGGTGCCGACCGGAACGAGGAAGGCCGGGCTCACGCCGATCTCCCGGGTCACCTTGCCGCCGATCTCGCGCAGGGCGGCGGCCGGGTCGTGGTCGTCGGCGAGGTGGAAGAAGAGGGCGAGTTCGTCGGTGGTCGCGGCCGGATCGGAGCGGACCGCGACGGCGGCCGTGTAACTCCGTACGACACAGGGGAGTTCCTCGACGCAGGACTCGATCTCGTGACTGAAGTGGTTGACGCCGTTGACGATGATGACGTCCTTGGCCCGGCCGGTGATGTACAGCTCGCCGCCCCGCAGGAAGGCCAGGTCGCCGGTGTCGAACCAGCCGTCCTCGGTGAACGACTCCGCGTTGGCCTTGGCGTTGTCGTGGTAGCCCTTGGTGACCGAGGTCCCGCGCACCTGGAGCCGCCCGACGTCGCCCTCGGCCAGGACGGTGTCCCCGTCGCCGACGACCCGCATGGCGAACCCGGGATACGGCAGCCCGCAGCTGACGAACGCCTCGTCGTGGCCCGGCGGTTCGGCGGGCAGCACAGTGTCGGTGACCACGGAGCAGGTCTCGGACATGCCCCAGCCGGGATGCATCACGTCCTGCGGCAGCCCGAACGGACGCAGCACCTGCAGGAAGCGGCGCGCCGCCGAGGCCACGACGACCTCACCGGCGTTCATCACCAGTCGCATCGGCGACAGATCCCAGGTACGGCCCTCGAAGCGGTGCGCCTGCTCGGCGAGGAGCCCGAAGGCGAAGTTGGGAGCCCAGGTGACCGTGACCCGGTGCCGGTCGGCGAGGTCGGCCCAGCGCAGCGGGTCCTGGAGGATCCAGGAGGTCGGCGCGTGGATCTGCCGGCAGCCGAGGTACACGTCCCGCAGATGGAACATGACCACGCCGGTCACATGGTCCAGCGGGATCCAGTTGAGACTGACGTCCTGCTCGCCCAGTCCGTTCATCGCCTCGGTGGCCGCCGACCGGGTCAGCACGCCCCGGTGGGTGATCCGCACGGCCTTGGGCAGCCCGGTGCTGCCCGAGGTCATCAGCATCAGGATCAGGTCGTCCGGTGCCGCCTCGTGCCAGGCGCGGTCCTCGGGCGCCTCGCGCAGTACGTCGGCGGTGGTCAGCCGCAGCCCCGGCCAGCCGTCCCGCTCGGCCAGCTCCCGCAGGCCGGGCGCGTCCGAGGGCGAGGCGACGATCCACGGCCGGTCCAGCATCCGCCAGATGCCCTCCAGCTTGGTGACGGCGGCCGACGAGACGGCGTAGGAGACGGGCACGGTCAGCGGCACGGCCACGAACCCGCCGAGGACGCAGCCCCACAGCACGGCCGTGAAGTCCTCCGTGTCCGAGCACTGGAAGATGACCTGATCACCGGGACGCAGACCCCTGCGCCGCAGCCCGGCCAGCACGCGCGAGCCCTCCTCGATCAGCGAGGCGTAGCTGCGGCGGGTCTCGCTGCCGTCGGCGCGCACGTGCACGATCTCGCCGTGCGGCCCGGCCGCCGCGCGGGTGAGGGCCGCCGCCCAGCTCGGGACGGACGGTTCGGGGAGGGGCGGACCCTGACTGAAAGCAGCGACGGGGTCGGTCCGTGGCTTCGGCTCGGACGTGGTCTCCGGCCGGGTCCCGGGCCGGGGTGGACCGGTGTGGCGAAGACCCAACTCCTCGGGCGTGTCCTCCAGTTCGACCGATGCCTCGCGGACGCCGGTCAGCCGTTCCAACTCCCGCTGCCAGCGGGCGGCGGCGGTGCGGTCGACGCCGGGCAGCGCGCGCAGGGCGTCGATGTCCAGGGCGCCGTCCGGGGTGCGGGGCAGCCCGTTCACGGCGGTGACGCGCGCCGCGAGGTCCGGCTCCACCTGGCCGGCCCGCCCGGGCACCACATACAGCGTCGGCGCGGTGGAGGCGTCGCCGGGCGGCAGCGCGACCGCGTCACGCACTCCGGCGACCTCCAGGGCCGGGGCGGCGAGGTCACCGGGCAGGCACCGCGGCCGGGGCCCGCGCGCGGGCAGATCGCTGACGCGCAGCGCCGGATCCGCGCACACGGCACCGAGAGCGGCGGACAGCGCCTGCGCGAAGCGGGCGGCGGTCTCCGGGGCGAACAGGTCGGTGGCGTACTCGACATGGAGGTCCAGACCCTCGGGCGTGCCCCGCTCGTCGCGCCGCTCCGTGACGTCCACGAAGAGGTCGAACTTGGCGCTGCCGGTGGCAGTGGGACGCAGCGGGGTGCGCTGGTCGCCGAGCCGGAGCACCGCCGGTTCGTTGTTCTGCAGGGCCAGCATGACCTGGAACAGCGGATGGCGGGCCGGATGCCGGGGCGGGTTGAGGTCGTCCACGAGCAGGTCGAACGGCAGGTCCTGGTGGTCCAGGGCCGCGAGGTCGAACCGACGGGTCTGCGCGAGCAGTTCACGGAAGCCGGGGTCGTTCGAGACATCGGTGCGCAGCACGAGGGTGTTGGTGACCAGCCCGATGACGTCGTCCAGTGCGGCCTCGGAGCGTCCGGCCACCGGTGTGCCGATCGCCAGGTCGGTGCCCGCGCCCCAGCGGGACAGCAACGCGGCCACGACGGCGTGCAGCACCATGAACAGGCTCGTGTCCTCGGCGTCCGCCAGCCGCTCCAGCCGCGCGTGCAGCGCCGCGTCGACGGTCGCCGACACACTCGCGCCCGCGCCGCCGGTCACGGCGGGCCGGGCCCGGTCGGCGGGCAGGGTGCTCTCCCTGGGCAGCCCCGCCAGGGCCTCGCGCCAGAAGCCGGTCAGCTGCTCCAGACGGCCGGGTCCCTCGGGCGCCGGGGCCAGGACACCGCGCTGCCACAACGCGTAGTCGGCGTACTGCACCGCCAGTGGCTTCCCGTGCGGTGCCCGGCCCTCCCGGCGGGCCGCGTAGGCGGCGCTCAGATCCTCCGCCAGGGGCCGCAGCGACCAGCCGTCGGCCGCGCTGTGATGCAGGACGAGCACCAGCGTGCGACGCGCCCCGGTGCCGACGACCGCCGCCCACAGCGCACTCTCCCGCGTCAGGTCGAAGCGATGCCGGCCCGCAGCGGCGACCTGCGCGTCCACCTCCTCGGCCGGACAGTCCACGACCCGCACCTGCGGCCGCAGCGCCCCGGGTGGCAGGATCCGCTGGTACGCGCCGTCCCCGTCGCCGCTGTTGTCGCTGTCGTCGGCGAACACCGTGCGCAGGCTCTCGTGCCGGTCCACGACATCGGCGAGCGCCCAACGCAGCGCCTCCTCGTCGAGATCGTGTTCCAGCGGGACGACCAGCGGGATGTTGTACGTCGCCGCCGCCCCGTCCAGCCGGTTGAGGAACCACATCCGCTCCTGCGCGAACGACAGCGGCACCCGCTCGGCACGCGCCGCCGCCACCAGCGGGGGCAGCCGGACCGCCGTACCGGACTCCGCCGCCAGTCGGAGCGCCAGGTCGGCGGGCGTGGGCGTGTCGAAGAGCACCGTCATCGGGATGTCCCGGCCGCTTTCGGCACGCAGTCCGGCGAGCAGCCGCACCGCCAGCAGCGAGTGCCCGCCCAGGTCGAAGAAGTTGGCGCCCACCCCCACGGAGTCCTCGGGCAGCCGCAGCACCTCGGCGAACAGGCGGCAGACCAGGGCCTGTTCGGGCGTCGTGGGGCGTTGGCCCGCGGCGTCGTCGGTGAAGTCCGGTTCGGGCAGGGCCCGCGCGTCCAGCTTGCCGCTCGCCGTCAGCGGCAACGCGTCGATCAGCACACAGGCCGCCGGGACCATGTGCCCGGGCAGCCGCTCGGCCAGGTGGGCGCGCAGCTCGGCCGGGGCCGGGCGGTGTCCCGAGGCGGGCACGGCGTACCCGACGAGCTGCGGTCCGCCGTCCGCGGTCCGCCGGACGACGACCGCCGCCGAGACGATCTCCGCGTGTTCGGCGAGCACTGCCTGGATCTCACCGGGCTCGACACGGAACCCGCGGATCTTCACCTGGTGGTCGGCGCGCCCCACGTACTCCAGGACCCCGTCGGCCCGGCGCCGGGCGAGGTCGCCTGAGCGGTACATCAGCGTGCCGGGCGGACCGAACGGGTCCTGGACGAACCGCTCGGCCGTCAGCTCGGGCCGCGCGTGGTAGCCCGGCGCCAGCCCCGGCCCCGACACATGGATCTCCCCGGTCACCCCGGGCGGAACCGGCCGGAGCGACGCGTCGAGCAGATGGACGCACAGGTCGGCCAACGGGCGGCCGATCACGCTGGGCCGCCGCGGATCGTCCACGTGGGCACGGGTCACGCGCTGGAAGGTGGCATGGACGGTCGTCTCGGTGATGCCGTACATGTTGATCAGCGCCGGCGTGTCCAGGCCGTACCGGTCCGCCCACGGCCGCAGCCGCTCCATCCGCAGCGCCTCACCGCCGAACACGACGTAGCGCAGGGCCGTTTCGGCGTGCGCGCCGTCCAGGTCCGCCTGCATCAGATGCTCGAACGCGGATGGTGTCTGACTGAGCACCGTGACCCGCTCCTCCCGCACCAGCCGCAGGAGGTCGCGCGGTGAGCGGGTGACGGCGGACGGCACGACGACGAGCCGTCCGCCGTACAGGAGCGCACCCCAGATCTCCCAGACGGAGAAGTCGAAGGCGTACGAGTGGAAGAGCGACCACACGTCGTCCGCGCCGAAGTCGTAGTGCTCGTCGGCGGCTTCGAACAGCCGCAGCACATTGGAGTGCGGAATGGGCACGCCCTTGGGACGGCCGGTGGAACCCGAGGTGTGGATGATGTACGCGAGGTCGTCCGGCCCCGTGGGGCCGGTACGGTCCGACTCACCGAGGTCGCCGCAGGGGCGGGCGGCGAGGTCCTTGTCGGTCTCCGGGTCGCCCAGGACAACGGTCGGCGCCGGTATCGCGGGAAGCGCCCCCGCGGTAGCTGCCTCGGTGACGAGCACGGCGGGTGGCACGTCCTCGGTGACGAGCCGCAGCCGCTCGGCCGGGTGACCGGTGTCCAGCGGCAGATACGCGGCACCCGATTTGAGCGCGGCGAGCAGCGCCACGACCAGGCGCATCCCGCGCGGCAGCGCGAGCGCGACCATCGTGCCGGGTCCCGCACCCCGCTCGACGAGCAGCCGAGCCAACTGGTTGGCCTGCGTGTTGAGTTCGCTGTAACTGAGATGGTCGCCCTCGAAGGTCACCGCGGTGGCGAGCGGCACACGGGCCGCCTGCTCCTCGAAGCGCCGGGTGAGCGTGTCGGTGATGGTGAAGGTGCGCAGGGGCCGGGTCTGCGGCTCCTCGCCCGGCAGCAGCAGGGACACGTCGGCGAGTGCCGACTGCCCGTCCCCGTCGACGAGTTGGTCGAGCAGATGGAGGAACCGCCGCAGGTGGGTGTCCAGTTCGGCCTGATCGTACGCTCCCGGGTTGGCGTCGAAAGCCAGCCACAGCCCACCGGCCTCGGCGCCCGGTCGCACGCTGATCTGGAGGTCCTCGACCGCGCCGCCGGAGAGGTGGTGGGAGGTCGTGGGGTGGCCGGCGAAGGCCAGGTCCTCGGCGAACGGAACCACGTTGACCA
Source organism: Streptomyces lincolnensis (assembly GCF_001685355.1). GTDB lineage: Bacteria > Actinomycetota > Actinomycetes > Streptomycetales > Streptomycetaceae > Streptomyces > Streptomyces lincolnensis. The sequence goes on from NZ_CP016438.1 coordinate 10,056,490, forward strand.
CCGGGCCGTACGCCTTGCGTCCCGCGCCCACCAGGCCCAGGTCGCGGCGCACGGCCTCGCCCCGGTACTGCTGGTGCCGGCGCAGCGACCGCAGTTCCTCGGCCACGGAGCGCACCGTCTCGCCCACCGGCGCGGCGGGGGAGACGGCGACACGCAGCGGCAGGACGTCGGAGGCCGTGCCCGGAGTGCGGAGCGTGGCCGAGCCGAGCCGGCTCATCGTGGTCAGTCCCAGGACCATGTCGTCGGCGCCTGTCATGCGGTGCAGATACGCGGCGACCGCGGCCACCAGCAGGTCGGTGGGGGAGACCTGAAGCCGGGCGGCCGCAGTGCCCAGCGCCTCGTTCTCGGCGGGCGTGAGGTCGTGGGTGCGACGCAGGAAGGGCGCCTTGGGCGGGGCCGTGCGCTCGGTGAGGCGGACCGGATCGGGCAGCCCGGCCAGCCGGGACGACCAGTACGCGCGGTCCCGGTCGTGACGCTCGGAGGCCGAGTAGGCGGCTTCCTCGCTCTGGAGCCGGGCGACCGGTTCGAAGCCGGCCGGCTCCGGCTCGCGCCCCGCGGCGAGAGCGGTGTACGTGTGGGCCAGCCGACGCGCCACCAGCTTGTAGCCGTAACCGTCCAGGAGGATGTGATGGGCCCGCAGGAACCAGATGAACCGGTCCGGCCCCAGGGTGATCAGCGCGTGCGAGAACAGCGGCCCCGCGACGAGGTCGGTCGCCGTCGTCAGATCCCGCCGGATCCAGTCCTCGGCCGCGGCCTGCGGGTCGGGCTCCGCACTGACATCGACACGGTGCAACGGCCAGGCGTCCGGGTCGTCGGCCGGAATGCTGCGGGGTCCGTCCGGGGTTTCCACGAAACGCAGCGCGAAGGTGTCGGCCTCACCGACCGTACGGCGCAGTGCCGTCTCGAACAGGCCGGTGTCGATGGGGCCGTGGATCTCCACGTATTCGCCGGTGTTGTAGGCGGCGGCGTCGGCCGCCAGACGTCCGGCGAACCAAAGACCCTCCTGGGCTCCCGACAGCGGGCGAAGTTCGTGCTGCTGAATGGACATGGCACCGACCAACCCCTCAATGGCGAGCGGGATTCACAGGAGTCACCCGCTGGATGCTGTCGAACGGGGAATATGGGCAAGCGGCGATCACCTTCCGCCGACACACTGCTCGACCGGGACTCGGCCAGTCAAGGCGCTCCAGGGAGACTCGAGTGACGTGCTAAGGAGACTCCAGGAAGCTTCTCGCGTATTTCCGTCTGGCGTGGGTGAACGGCCTTCGCTCGATGATTTCTTGAGATGTCCTCGACTCATCCTCAAGGTGCCCGGGCCGACCATTCTCGTGAATGCCTCCCGGAAAATCCGCGGCGGAGAAAGGCTGTTTGGATGCGACGCGCGTTGTGCCCCGTGGAAAACCTTTACGTCGCCCAGCGAAGCAGGGCGGTCCTCTCCTGCGCTCTGGACGGTCCTGTCGATCCGTCGGCCCTGTCCGCGGCCTTCGAGGCGGTCACGGCGGAGCAGCCGCAGCTGCTGGCGCACCTCGTCCCGGACGGCGACGGCCACGCCCTCGAACTGCTCCCGGAGGCCGAGCGGCCCCGGCTGCGGACACGTACCGGGAGCGAGGAAGCATATCTGGAGGAGCTCAACGCCCCGCTGACGGTGGGAGGTCCGCTGACCCGGGCGGTCCTGGTGAGCGACCCCGACGAGGAGCGGCACACCCTGGTCCTGAGCATCGACCACGTCATCACCGACGGACACAGCGGGATCGCCCTGCTGAACACCCTCTGGGACCGCTACCGGGAGTTCCTCGGCGGCACCGGGGTCCCTCGGCCGCTCGCGGCCGAATTCCCCGAGCCCATCAGCGCGTTGCTGCCCCCCTCGGACGCGGCCGACACGGCGGAGCACCTGGCACGGCGTGTGGAGAAGACCGGCCGTCACCCGGTCGCACTCGTCCCGTACGACGTGGAGGCGACGGAGGAAGCGCCCGAGGAGCACCATCGCATCGAGGTCCAGCGGTTGTTGCTCGACACGGGAGCGACCACCGGGCTGCGCGAGCGGGCCCGCGCGGAAGGTCTGTCCGTGCACGCCCTGCTCTGCGCCGCCCTGCTGCTCGCCGCCCGTCGGCGCATGGACGGCGCGGACCCGCGCGTCCTGGGCTGCGTGTCACCGGTCGATCTGCGCTCGCGCCTGTCACCGCCGGTGCCCGCCCACCTCATGGTCGCCGCGGTCACCATGCACCTGCAGGCCCTCCCCGTCGGCGAGGACACCGACCTGCTGGAGCTGGCCCGTGAAGTCGGCGACGGCATGCGGGACTTCCTCGACCGCGGTGACCACTTCCGGGAGATGCGGATCATGCCGTCGGCCCCGCGGCATCCGGCTCTCCACCTCGGCACGGTCATCGTCACCAACATGGGAGCCGTGTCCGGCCCGCGCCTGCCGACGGGCACGCGGATCACCGACGTACGGCTCGTGCCCGCCCGCGAGCACTATTTCCCGCAGGCCGGCCGCAGTCCGTTCATGGCCTGCGTCACCACGTTCGACGGCCGCCTCGCGATCGAGTTCCCCCACTACACCGCCTGCTTCAGCAGGCCGTTCATGAGCGAGCTGCGCGCCGAGGTCCACGCGAGCCTGCTCGCGCTCGCCAAGTCCGCCACGTGACACCGCACGAGGGGCGCGGCCTCGGCCGCGCCCCTCGTGCGGTGTCAGGACAGCTTGACAGTGGGGCGGTAGAGGTCGAACCAGACGGCCAGGTCGAGGACCCGCTCCAGCACGTCACGCCCGTCACGCGTCACGGTCTGCGGCTCCTGGCGCACCGCCTCGGTGAGCAACGCCCGGTCGAAGAAGTCCACCGCGCGGTGGCCGTCCGACAGCAGTTCGCCCGCCTGACGCTGCACCTGTCCGAGGTAGCTCAACTCCTGGGTCAGCGGGAAACTCGCCTTCACCCGGTCCGCCACCGAGGCCGGCAGGGTGTCGCGCACGGCGGCGCGCAGCAGGCTCTTCTCCCGGCCGTCGAACGTCTTCATCGTCCACGGCGTGTTGAAGACGTACTGCACCAGCCGGTGGTCGCAGATGGGAACCCGCACCTCCAGGCCAACCGCCATGCTGATCCGGTCCTTGCGGTCCAGCAACGTGCCGAGCCAGTTGGTCACATGGACGTAGCAGAACTCGCGCATCCGGCGCTCGTGCGCGTCCTCGCCGGGCAGGGACGGCACCCGGGCGACCGTGTCCGACCAGCGCTGCGCCAGGAATCCGGGCAGGTCCAGAGTGTTGAGCGTCAGTTCCCGGTCGTACGTCCTGGCGGGCTGCGCGGCCGTCAGCCAGGGGAACATCGCGGTCTGCTGCACCGCGGGGACGTGGAACCACGGGTAGCCGCCGAAGGTCTCGTCGGCGGACTCACCGGACAGGGCCACCGTCGAATGATCGCGGATCGCTTTGAACAGCAGGTAGAGGGAGTTGTCGCCCTCGCCGAAGTTGAACGGCAGATCCTGGGCCGCGATCACGGTCCGGCGTACCTCGGGGTCGGCCAGTTGCTGGTGGTCCAGCCGGATGTCGCGGTGCAGCGTGCCGACGTGGTCCACGACCTCACGGGCGAACGGCGCGTCCGGCGAGCTGCGGAACTCGTCCCCGCGGAAGCCGTCCGGGTCCTCGAAGTCGACCGTGAACGTCCTGGCCTGCCGGCCCTCCTCAGCCAGCTTGCGGGCGGCCAGGGCCGTCAGGGCGCTGGAGTCCAGACCGCCGGAGAGCAGCAGGCACAACGGCACGTCGGAAACCAGCTGCCGGCTGACGCTGTCCTCCAGCAGCTCACGGATCCGGCGCACCGTCGTCTCCGTGTCGTCCCGGTGCTCCTCGACCTCCAGCCGCCAGTAGACCCGCTCGCGCACCCCGCCCCGGTCGACGATCAGCATGGTGCCCGGCCTGACCTCCCGCATGCCCACCCACGGGGTCCGGCCCGGTTCCTTGACATACCCCATCATTTCCCGGAAGCCGTCCGCGTCCACCACGGCCTCCACGGCCGGATGGGCGAGGATCGCCTTGGCCTCCGAGCCGAACAGAACGCCGTCCTCCGTCTCGTACACGTGCAGCGGCTTGATGCCGAGCTGGTCGCGCAGCAGGATCAGGCGGTCCGTACGGCCGTCCCAGATGCCCAGCGCGAACATGCCGAGGAGATGGTCGGCGAGCCCCTCGCCCCACTCCAGGTAGCCGCGCAGCACCACCTCGGTGTCACTGGAGGTGCGGAACGCGTGTCCACGGCGTCGCAGTTCCTCGCGCAGCTCCCGGAAGTTGTACGCCTCACCGCTGTACGTGATCACCACCGGCCCTTCCGGGGTGTCCACCGTCATGGGCTGGACACCGCCCTCCAGGTCGATCACCGACAGCCGGCGGTGCCCCAGGGCGGCGTGCGGCGACACCCAGGTGCCCCCGGCGTCGGGGCCGCGGCACACCATGGTGGCGGTCATCGCGTCCACCGTGGGGCGTTCCTTCTCCAGGTCTCGCTGGAAGGCGATCCAGCCGACGATCCCACACATGTCCGTCTTCTCCTGACGTGTTGTCCGATGGTGGCCCGAGTCGCGCGGGTGTCAGCGCTTGGCGGCCATGTGGGCCGGCAGTCCGTCGATGTGGGAGCGGGCCGTGGGTTCCAGGACGAGGCGCTTCAGCACGGGCTTCAGGTAGGACCAGGGGTGGTTCAGCTCGCCGGCCCACTGCCAGGTGAGCCGGGAGCCGTCCGGGGTGGACTCCACGACGTAGTCCTCCACGAGGTGCCGGAACAGGTTGCGGGTGCTCGCGACGACGGTGAACGTCTTGCGGTGTCCCTCGTCCCAGCGGTAGAAGCGCTCGCGCAGGACGAAGCCTCCGGCGGTCTCGACCTCCCGGGTCGTGCCGACCCCGAACGGCCGGGGAGAGGTCCAGGTCAGCCGCTTCACGCCCTTCGTCCAGTGCGCCGGGCCGCTGTCGTCGGTCAGGGCCGCCCAGGTCTCCTCGGCCGGGTGGGGAACGTCGACGGAGCGCGTCAGGTAGAGGGAGGCGGTGGTCAGGAGTGAGTCGTCGGCCGCTTCGACCGGGTACCAGCGGGTGGGCATCGGGGTCTTCCTTCTGTGGACTGTGCGAGAGGCTGGCCCTCACGGCCTGGTCAGGGAGGAAAGGTGGGCCCGGACCGCGTCGAGCGTGGTCCCGGCATGGTCGGTGATCATCGTGAAGTGGTCGCCGGGCACGTCCACCTCGACGGGCGCGGGCCGGGCGGGCCAGTGCGCCTGCCAGCCGGACTCGGGGAAGCCGGGGTACGGCAGCGGCTCGCTCGCCCGGACCTGGAGGGCCGGGATGCCGAGGTCGGCCGGGTGCCAGCCCGCGAAGACCCGGGCGATGCCGCCCATCGCGGTCAGGACGGTGTCGTCCAGGAGTGCGGCGGCGCCTTCGGCGGGGGACTCGGCCATCGAGCGCCCGATGTACTCCCCGATGTGCGGCAGTACGGGGCTGCCGGGCGCGTAGCTGTCCAGCAGGACCAGGCCCGCCGGGCGCAGGCCCCGGCCCACCAGCTCCGTGGCCACCGCGTTCGCCAGCCAGCCTCCGGCGGAGTGCCCGAGGAGCGCGAAAGGAGCGCCGGCCGTGCACCGTTCGACGTCGTCGGCGTGCAGCCGGACCAGTGCGTCGAGGTCCGCGGGCAGGGGTTCAGCCGCGGTGAAGCCGGGCGCGGGCAGTACCCAGACATCCCTCTCACCGCGCGCTCCGGCGGCGAGCCGGGCGTACTGGTGGGCGCCGGACCTGCCCGCGAACGACGGGAAGCACACCAGGGCGGGTCCGCCGCCCCGCGTGAGCCGTACCGGCGCGGGCCGTCGTACCGTCCCGGCCTCGACGGCCGCCGTGTCGAACGTCTCCCGGAACCTGGCGGTCTCCTCCAGGAACGTGGTGAACTCGGCGAAGCGACCGTCCTTCGCGGCCCGTGCGGCCAGTGCGGCGAGGACGCCCGCACCGGTGGGCTCTGCGCCGGGCATGTCGGCGGGGGAGCCCCCGGGCTCATCCCCCGGAGGGGGCAGGAGCGACGCGGCGACCAGCAGCGTGTGGAGGTGGGCGGCGAATCCGTCGAGCGTGGGGTGCTCGAAGAGGGCCGTGGAGGACAGCCGCGCTCCGGTGGCCGTCTGGAGGTGGACGCGGATCTCCGCGGCCATGACCGACTCGATGCCCAGCTCCGGGAGGCTGAACGCCGCTTCCACCTCGGTGGTGTCCGTGTGCCCGAGCGCCGTGGCGACATGCCGGGAGACCAGGGCGCGCAGGGCGCCCTCGCGGGCATCGGCCGTGAGGGGGGCCAGACGTTCGTGCAGTCGCGCCGCGTCGTCGGCCGCCCGGTCCTCGCCCGCGCCGCCCTCCGCGCCGCCGCTCCTCGCGGCCGCCGGGAGCGTGCCGTCCGGCCAGAAACGGCGGCTCTGGAACGCATAGGTGGGCAGATCGACATGCACCCCGGCCGGGGCGTCCAGGACGGTGGACCAGTCGACCCGCACCCCGCGCACATGCAGCCGGGCCAGCGCCTCCAGCGCGCGGTGCCGCTCCGGGCGGTCACGCCGCAGCAGCGGCACCGCCTCGACGGCCGGGCCCGGGCGGTCGGCCGCCATCTCCTCGACAAGCGCCGTCAGCGCACCGCCCGCGCCGGACTCGACCACGGTCGCGACCCCGGTGTCCAGCAAGACGTCCACGACGTCGCGGGCGCCCGTCTCGTCACACAGCCTGCGCACCCAGTACGCGGGCGTGCCGGTGTCCTCGGCCGTTGCGCTCGGCAGCAGGGCGATGCGCGGCGGCCGGAAGGCCAGTGTGCTCGCCAGCCGGCCGAACTCCTCCACAGCGCTCTCAGGCAGGACCGGGCGGGACTCCCGCTTCGACCGCCGGCGCTCGCCCGCGTCGGACGCCGCCCGCACCAGCCGCCCGCGCGCGGCCACCAGTCGGCAGGCGTCCGCGGCCGACAGCACGCCCGCCGCGTACGCGGCCGTCAGCTCGCCGACCGCGTGGCCTGCCAGCACGTCCGGGACCACATCCCAGGACCGGAGCAGCCAGAAGCACCCGGCGCCGACGGCGAACAGGGCCGCCTGGGCATACCCGGTCTCCTCCAGCAGGGCCGCCTCACGGGTGCCGGACTCGGCGAACAGCACCTCGCGCAGCCCGGGCCGGGCCGCGTCGCCCTCGGGGTTCAGCTCGCGGTCCAGCATCCCGCACAGTTCGTCCACCGCCCCCGCGAAGACCGGATACCGGTCGTACAACACCCGCCCCATGCCCGGGAACTGGCTGCCCTCGCCGGGGAACAGGAATCCGAGGCGGCCGGTGACGGGCGTACCGCGTACGAGACCGGGGGCCGGCGCGCCCGAGGCCAGGGCGGCGAGACCCGCCTCGAAGGCCACCGGATCGGAGCCGACGACCACCGCACGGTGCGGAAGTGCGGCACGGGTGAGGGCCAGCGCTCCGGCCACGGCCGCCAGGTCCGTCCCGGGCCGTGCGGACAGGTGCGCGTCCAGGCGCTCCGCCTGCGCCCGCAGCGCCGCCGCGCTGTGCGCCGACAGCAGCCACGGCCAGGGGCCCGGCGCGGACGCCTCGGACTGCGGGGCCTCGTCCTCCTGGGGCGGCTGCTCCAGGATCACGTGTGCGTTCGTCCCGCTGATGCCGAACGCCGACACACCGGCGCGCCGCGGCCGTCCGGTCTCCGGCCACAGGACCGCCTCGGACAGCGGCTCCATGGCTCCCGCGGACCAGTCCACGTGCGGGGTCGGCTCGCTCAGGTGCAGCATGCGCGGCAGCACGCCGTGCTCCATCGCCTTCACCATCTTGATCACACCGGCCACTCCGGCGGCGGCGGCCGTGTGCCCGATGTTGGACTTCACCGAGCCCACGCGCAGCGGCCGTTCGGCCGGCCGGTCCTGCCCGTACGTCTCCAGCAGCGCCTGCGCCTCGATCGGGTCACCGAGCGTCGTCCCGGTGCCGTGCGCCTCCACGGCGTCGACGTCGGCGGGGACGAGACGGGCGTTGGCGAGGGCCTGGCGGATGACGCGCTGCTGGGAGGGGCCGTTGGGCGCGGCCAGCCCGTTGCTGGCGCCGTCCTGGTTGGTGGCGCTGCCACGCAGGACGGCCAGCACGCGATGCCCCTTGCGCCGGGCCTCCGACAGCCGCTCCAGCAGCAGCAGACCGACGCCCTCCCCCCAGCTCGTCCCGTCGGCGTCGGCCGAGAACGGCTTGCACCGGCCGTTCGGGGACAGCCCGCGCGTCCGGCTGAACCCGATGAACGCCTCCGGCGTCGACAGCACGGTGGCCCCGCCGGCCAGCGCCAGCTCGCACTCGCCCGAGCGCAGCGACTGCGCTGCCAGGTGCAGCGCCACCAGCGACGACGAGCACGCGGTGTCCACGGTCACCGCCGGGCCTTCCAGGCCGAAGGTGTACGAGAGCCTGCCGGACAGCACGCTCGCCGCGCTGCCCGTCATCATGAAGGCCTCGACGCTCTGCCGCGCGCTCGTTCCCGCCAGCAGCTGCGGGTAGTCCTGCCCGCTGATGCCCGCGAAGACGCCGGTACGGCTGCCCCGAAGGCTGGTCGGATCGATGCCGGCGCGCTCGAACAGCTCCCAGGAGGTCTCCAGGAGCAGCCGCTGGTGCGGGTCCATGGCGAGGGCCTCGCGCGGACTGATCCCGAAGAACGCCGCGTCGAAACGGTCGACGTCGTCGATGAAGCCGGCCTCGCGGGTGTACGTGTGGCCGACGCGCTCCGGGTCGGGGTCGTAGAGGGCCTCCACGTCCCAGCCGCGGTCCTTGGGGAAGAACGAGATCGCGTCGGTGCCGTCCGCGACCAGCCGCCACAGGTCCTGCGGGCCCCGCACGCCGCCGGGGTAGCGGCAGGCCATCGAGACGATCGCGATCGGGTCGTCGTCCACGGCCGTGTCCGCCCGGGCCACCGGAGCACGGTCGCGGGTACCGGTGAGCAGGTCGAGCAGATGCCCGGCGAGGGCCTGCGGCGTCGGATGGTCGAAGACGACGGACGCCGACAGCCGGGCGCCGGTCGTGGCGCGCAGCCGGTTGCGCAGTTCCACCGCGGTCATCGAGGCGTAGCCGAGGTCGTTGAAGGTGCGGCCGGGTGCGACGGGGTCCGGGAGGCCCAGCACGGCCGTGGCCTGGTCCACCACCAGGTCCAGCACCAGCTGCCGCCGGTCGGCCTCGGGCAGTGCGGCCAGTCGGCGAGCCAGGTCCGTGCCCTCGGCGTCGCCCTCGGATTCGCGGCCGGCCGACGCGAACGCGGGGACGGCGCCCGGGCGCGCGGGAACGCTGTCCGCCGTAGGGACGTCCACCCAGTAACGCCTGCGCTGGAAGGGATAGGCCGGCAGGTCCAGGACCCGGCCGGGCGGCGTCGTGAACCCGCTCCAGTCGACGGGCAGGCCATGGCTGTGGGCCTGGGCGGCGGAGGTGAGGACACGGAGCCAGCCGCCCTCGTCGCGGCGGAGCGTGCCGATGACGAAGACGTCGCGCTCCGCCTCCTCTGCATTGGCCTCCAGGGCGAGGGTGAGGACGGGGTGGGGGCTGCACTCGATGAACGCCGTGTGGCCTTCGGCGAACGCGGTGCGGACCGCGTCGATGAGGCGGACGGGTTGGCGCAGGTTCGCGTACCAGTAGTCGGCGTCGAGCCCGGCGGTGTCGATGAGTTCGCCGGTGACCGTCGAGTAGAGGGGGATCGTGCTCGCGCGGGGCGTGACGCCCGAGAGAGCCCGGACCAGATCGTCCTTGACGGGTTCGACGTACGGGGAGTGGGAGGCGTAGTCGGCGTCGATGCGGCGGGCGCGGATCTCCTTCTCCTCGCACAGGGCGACGAGTTCGTCGAGGTCCCGCGGCTCTCCGGCGACGACCGTGGCCGCCGGCCCGTTGAGGACGGCCACGGACATCCGCCCCTGCCAGGGCGCGATCAGCTCCTCGGCCCGCGCCTCGGACACAGCCAGGGAGACCAGGCCGCCCCGTCCGGAGCAGGCGAGCATGACCTGGCTGCGCAGCGCCACGATCCGGGCGGCGTCCTGCAGGGTGAGCGCCCCGGCGACGACGGCGGCGGCGATCTCGCCCTGGGAGTGCCCGATGACGGCGGCGGGCTCGATGCCGAGGGAGCGCCACAGGGCGGCGAGGGAGACCATCACCGAGAACAGGACGGGCTGGATGAGGTCCGAGCGGGAGATCCGCTCTCCACCGCACAGCAACTCGGTGAGGGACCAGTCGACGTACGGAGCGAGGGCGGCCTCGCAGTCGGCGATCGACCGGGCGAACACCTCGGAGGTTTCCAGGAGTTCGGTGGCCATGCCGATCCACTGCGAGCCCTGGCCCGGGAAGACGAACACCGGGCGCTCGTACACACCCTGTCCGGTGATGACCCCGGGAGCCGCGGCACCGGTGGCCAACGCCTCCAGTCCGGTGAGGAGTTCGTCCCGGTCGGTGCCGAGCACCACCGCGCGGTGGTCGAGGGCGGCGCGCTGGGTGAGGAGGGCGTGCGCCACCTCGCGTACGTCCGGAAGGTCGCCGAGACGTGTGGCCAGGCGCTCGGCCTGGGCGCGCAGCGCGGCGGTGTCGCGGGCGGAGAGGGCGAGCGGCACGACCGGCGCGACGGGCCGGGCGGGCGGGTCGGCCACCTCCGGGGTGTCGGCGGCCGCCTGCTCCAGCACGACGTGCGCGTTGGTGCCGCTGACGCCGAAGGAGGAGACGGCGGCGCGGCGGGGCCGGCCCGTGGTCGGCCAGGCGCGCTGCTCGCTGAGCAGTTCCACGGTGCCCGCCGACCAGTCCACGTGCGGGGTCGGTGCGTCGATGTGGAGTGTCCTGGGCAGGACGCCGTGCCGCATCGCCATGATCATCTTGATGACGCCGCCGACACCGGCAGCGGCCTGCGCGTGCCCGATGTTGGACTTCAACGAGCCCAGCCACAACGGCACCTCCCGGCCCTGCCCGTACGTGGCGAGCACCGCCTGCGCCTCGATCGGATCGCCGAGCGTGGTGCCGGTGCCGTGCGCCTCCACCACGTCCACGTCGGCGGGAGCGAGGCGGGCGTCGGCGAGGGCCTGCCGGATGACGCGCTGCTGGGAAGGCCCGCTGGGGGCGGTCAGGCCGTTGGAGGCGCCGTCCTGGTTGACGGCGCTGCCGCGTACGACGGCCAGCACCCGGTGCCCGCCTCGCCGCGCGTCCGACAGCCGTTCCAGTACGAGGACTCCGGCGCCCTCACTGAAACCCGTACCGTCCGCGGCGGCGGCGAAGGCCTTGCAGCGGCCGTCGGGCGACACACCGCGCTGGCGGGCCGTCGCGGTGAACATGCCGGGTCCCGCCATCACGGTCGCCCCGCCGGCCAGGGCCAGTTCGCTCTCGCCGCGCCGCAGCGACTGAACGGCCACGTGCAGCGCGGCCAGCGACGCCGAGCACGCCGTGTCGACGGTGAGGGACGGGCCCTCAAGGCCGAAGAAGTACGACAGCCGTCCCGACAGGACGCTGGCGGCCAGGCCACCGATCAGATAGCCCTCCAGTTCGGGGGCGCGCCGTACGAGCGCCGAGTAGTCCTGCTGCCCGGTGCCCATGAACACGCCCGTGCGGCTGCCCCGCAGCGTCGTCGGGTCGATGCCGGCGTGCTCGAACGCCTCCCACGTGGTCTCCAGGAGCAGTCGTTGCTGCGGGTCCATGGCGAGGGCCTCGCGCGGGGCGATGTCGAAGAAGCCGGCGTCGAAGTGGCCGGCCTCCTCCAGGAAGCCGCCCTCGCGGTTGTACGTCGTCCCCGGCACATCCGGGTCCGGGTCGTACAGCGACTCCAGGTCCCAGCCTCGGTCCGCCGGGAAGGAAGACGTCGCGTCCCGGCCCTCCAGGACCAACTGCCACAGCCCGTCCGCCGACTCGACGCCGCCGGGGTACCGACACGACATGCCGACGACGGCGATGGGCTCGCCCTCGGCGGACTCCAGCTCCGTCAGCCGCACACGGGTCTGCTGGAGGTCGGCCGTCACCTTCTTGAGGAAGTAACGGAGCTTGTCCTCGGTGCTCTCGCTGCTCGCCACGGTTGCCCTGTCCTTTCTGATCCGCACGGGTCAGGAGATCCCGAGTTCGTTGGTGATGAAGTCGAAGACCTCGTCGTCGTCGGCCGAGTCGAGAGACGCCCCCGTCTCCGGCGCTGTTTCGGGGCCCGCCGCCGGCGGCAGGACCCAGTCGGCGACGACCGCGCGCAGCCGCGCGGCGATCCGGGCGCGGTCGGGGTGATCGGCCGCGACGCCGGCCAGTGCACGCTCCAGCCGGTCGAGTTCGACCAGCACCGGCTCGGCCGAGGGGACGTCGTCCCGCGGCAGCGCGTGGTCCACGTACCGGGCGAGAGCCTGTGCCGTCGGATGGTCGAAGACGAGCGTCGCGGGCAGCCGGAGCCCGGTGACGGAGCCCAGCCGGTTGCGCAGTTCCACGGCGGTGAGCGAGTCGAAGCCCAGGTCGCTGAAGGCGCGTCCCGGTGCGACGGCGGAACTGTCGGTGTGGCCGAGCACCTCGGCGACCGTGCGGCGCACCACGTCGAGCAGAACCCGCTTGCGCTCCTCGGCGTCGACGCCGAGGAGCCGCCGCCGCAGGTCGCCGGAGGCATCTTCGGCCTGTGCCGTCGCTGTGGGGGCCGACGGGCGCACCAGCCCCCGCAGCAGTGCGGGAACGGAGTCGCCCGCGTCGCGCAGCGCGGCCATGTCGAGACGGACCGGAAACAGAGTGCGCGTGCGTGTCCTGCCGGCCAAGGCCGCGTCGAACAGGACCAGCGCGTCCTCGGTGGACAGCGCGAGGACACCGGAGCGCCGCATGCGCCGCACAGCCACGTCGTCGAGCCGCGCCGCCATACCCGCGTCCCACGCACCCCAGGCCAGGGAGACGGCCGGCAGTCCCAGGGACGCGCGGTGCTGCGCGAGTGCGTCGAGGAAGGAGTTGGCGGCCGCGTAGGAACTCTGGCCCGGCGCGCCGAGCGTGGCCGTGGCGGAGGAGAACAGGACGAACGCGGCCGGACCCATGGGCCGGGTCAGCTCGTGAAGATGCCAGGCCGCGTCGAGCTTCGGACGCAGGACGGTGTCCACGATGCCGGGGGTCGCCGCGTCGAGCACGCCGTCGTCGACGACACCCGCCGCGTGGATCACCGCAGTCAGGGGGTGCTCGGCGGGAATCCGGTCCAGTACGGCCGACAGCGCCTCGCGGTCGGCCGCGTCGCACGCCTCCACGATCACGTCGGCGCCCAGTGCGCCCAGCGCCTCGACCAACTCCGGGGCCCCGGCGGACCGCAGTCCGCCGCGGCTGAGCAGGACCAGCCTGCGCACACCGTGTTCCGTCACGAGACGGCGGGCGACGAGGCTGCCGAGGGCGCCCGTGCCGCCCGTGACCAGGACCGTGCCCTCGGGTCCGAGCCCCGCGACCGGTGCCGGACCGTCGCAGGCCGGCGCCGATGTGCGCGCGAGCCGGGGCGTCAGCAGCGTGCCGTCCCGCAGCGCGAGCTGCGGTTCGCCGAAGCCGAGCGCGGCCCGCCACAGGTCTGCGTCCGGTGCCGTGGCCTGGTCCACGTCCAGGAGCACGAACCGGTCGGGATGTTCGGCCTGAGCGGCCCGCACGAGCCCCCACACCAGTGCCTGCCGCAGACCCCGTACGGTGTCGTCGGCGGCGACGGCCACCGCGTCCCGGGTCACCACCAACAGCCGTGCCCCGGCGAGCCGTTCGTCCGCCGTCCAGGCCACGAGCACGGCCCGCACCGCGCGCTCGACGGCGCGTGCGGCCACGGGGGCGTCCACGTCGGCGGGCACCGCCGCGGCGCAGTCCCACACCACCGCGCCGGGCACCGGCCGGCCCGCCGCCACGGCCGCGCCCAGCGCCGCCAGGTCGGCGAACGTCTCCTCGGCCAGGCCGTCCGGCGGCGTGCCGTCGCCCACGGCGATGACATCCCCGATCGCCCCGGCGCCCGGCCCGGCCGGCGGCCGCCACGCGAGTTCGAAGAGGCTGTCGGGGTGCCGGTACGGGGAGGCGGCCCGCAGCTGCCCGGCGGAGACCGGCCGGATCCGCAGCGCCTGGACCGAGACCACCGGCGCGCCGTCCGCGTCCGTCACCAGCACCGCCAGCGCGTCGTTGCCGACCGGCGACAGACGTACCCGCAACGCCGTGGCGTGGGCGCGGTGCAGGCGTACGCCCTGCCAGGCGAACGGCAGCCGCACCTGTTCGCCGGTGCTGCCGACCAGAGCCGTGTGCAGGGCGGCGTCCAGCAGCGCGGGGTGCACGCCGTAGTGGGCCGCCTGCGCCCGGAAGGGTTCCGGCAGCTCCACCTCGCCGAAGAGGTCCCGGCCCGAGCGCCACATCGTGCGCAACCCCTGGAAGGACGTCCCGTACGTGAAGCCGTCCACAGCGACCGTGTCGTAGAAGCCGGTGAGGTCGACCGGTTCGGCACCGGCGGGCGGCCAGGCACCCGTCAGGGCGTCGGCGGCGGGCGCTTCGGCGTCCGAGAGCACACCGTCGGCATGGCGCGTCCAGGGCATCGCGGCGGCCTCCCCCTCCGAGAGCGCCGAGAGCGCCGAGAGCGCCGCGGACGCCGGCCGGGAGGCCACGGTGAACCGTCGGCGTCCGCCGTCGTCCGGTCCGACGGTGAGCCGGAGGTGGACGGCGTCATCCGCTCCGAGGATCAGCGGGCTCTCCTGGACCAGCTCCTCCACTGTGCCGCAGCCCGTCAACCGGCCCGCGTACAGGGCGAGTTCGAGGTACGCGGTGCCCGGGACCACGGTCGACCCCAGTACCACGTGGTCGCCGATCCAGCCCTGCGTACGGGAGGACAGCCGGCCGGTGAGGACCAGCTCGGCGCCGTCCGCCGCAGTGAGCACGGCGCCGAGCAGCGGGTGCCCGGCCGGGTCCAGCCCCAGATCGCCGGGCTCGACCGGCGCGTTGTCGCCGGCGGACAGCCAGTAGTGCTCGCCCTGGAAGGCGTACGTCGGCAGCTCCAGCGCCGGTCGCCGCGCGGCCCCGGCACCGGCGGCCGTCAGGTGCGCCCGCCAGTCCACGCCGACGCCCCGGACGTGCGCCTCGGCCACGGCGGTGAGGACCGTGCGGACCTCGGAGCGGTTCCGGCGCAGCAGCGGCAGCGCGAGGACGTCGGCGCGCTCCTCCCGCGGCAGCACGGAGGCGCCCTCGCGGGTCATCGCGGACAGCACCCCGTCCGGCCCCAACTCCAGGAACGTGCGCACCCCCAGGCCCAGCAGCGTGCGCACGCCGTCGTGGAATCGCACCGCCTGACGGACGTGCCGCACCCAGTAGTCGGCGGAGCGGATCTCCTCCGCCGTGACCGGGAGGCCGGTGACGTTCGAGACGACGGGGATGACCGGATCGCGCAGGGTCAGCGACGACAGGACCGTGCGGAAGTCGTCCAGCATGCCGTCCATGTGCGACGAGTGGAACGCGTGGCTCACGGCCAGTTCCCTGGTCCGCCGCCCCCGGGCGCGCAGCGTCTCGGCCACGGTGCGTACGACGTCCTCGTCACCTGAGACGACCACGGAGGCCGGGCCGTTGACCGCGGCGACGCCGGCCAGGTCGGTGCGGCCGGTGAGCAGTTCGGCGACCTCGTCCTCGGTGGCCTGAACGGCCGCCATCAGCCCACCGGGCGGCAGTTCCTGCATGAGCCGGCCACGCGCCGCCACCGCGGTGACCGCGTCCTCCAGCGAGAAGACGCCCGCGACATGCGCGGCGGACAGTTCACCGACGGAATGGCCCAGCAGATGGCCGGGGCGCAGTCCCCAGGACTCGACCAGCCGGTAAAGGCTCACTTCGAGGGCGAACAGCGCGGCCTGCGTCCACTGCGTACGGTCCAGCAGTGCCGCCTGCTCCGCCCCCTCGTCGGCGAACATCACCTCGCGCAGCCCCAGGCCCGCCCGCTCGGCGAACAGCGCGCAGATCCGGTCGAGGGACGCGGCGAACTCGGGCTGGGCGGCGTACAACTCCTTCCCCATGGCGGCCCGTTGGGCGCCCTGGCCGGTGAACAGGAACGCCGGGCCGGTGCCGCGCGCCGCCGTGCCGGTGATGACCCGGCCGGGCTCGGCCGGACCGGCACCGCGCAGCGCGTCCAGCCCGGCGAGCAGGTCGGCGCGGCCGGTACCGATGATCACGGCCCGGTGGGCGAGACTCGCGCGCTGCTCGGCCAGTGGCAGGGCGAGCGCGGCCGGATCGAGGCCGGGGTGCGCGACGACCGCGTCGTACAGCCGCTCGGCCTGGGCCCGCAGGGCTCGCGGGCCGGCGGCGGACAACTGCCAGGGGACGAGCGCCGGGACGGTGGCCCCGGGCTTCTGATCCGACGTGTCCGGCTCGGCGGCGTACTCCTCGGCCTCCTCGGCCTGCTCCAGGATGACGTGTGCGTTGGTGCCGCTGATCCCGAAGGACGACACCGCCGCGCGACGCGGCCGGCCGGTCGATGGCCACTCCCGCCGCTCGGACAGCAGCCGCACGGCCCCGCTCGACCAGTCGACGTGCGGGGTCGGTTCGTCCACGTGCAGGGTCGCGGGCAGAACGCCGTACCGCATCGCCAGCACGGTCTTGATGACCCCGGCGACTCCGGCGGCGTGCGAGGTGTGCCCGATGTTGGACTTCACCGAGCCCAGCCACAGCGGCTCCGCCCGCCTCCCGCCGTACGTGGCGAGCAGCGCCTGGGCCTCGATCGGATCGCCCAGCCGGGTACCGGTGCCGTGCGCCTCCACCGCGTCCACGTCGGCCGGGGTGAGACGCGCGTCGGCCAGGGCCGCCCGGATCACGCGCTGCTGGGCGGGTCCGCTGGGCGCGGTCAGGCCGTTGGACGCGCCGTCCTGGTTGACGGCGCTGCCGCGCAGCACGGCCAGCACCCGGTGCCCGTGCCGGCGTGCGTCCGACAGCCGCTCCACCAGCAGCACCCCGACACCCTCGCCCCAGGTCGTGCCGTCCGCGGCGGCGGCGAACGCCTTGACGCGACTGTCGGCGGCGAGCCCGCGCTGCCTGCTGAACTCGACGAACATGAACGGGCTGGCCATCACGAACGCTCCGCCGACCAGCGCCAGTTCGCACTCGTCGTCCCGCAGTGACCGCGCCGCCAGGTGCAGCGCCACCAGCGACGCCGAGCACGCCGTGTCGACGGTGATCGCCGGTCCCTGCAGTCCGAGGGTGTACGCGAGCCGGCCGGAGGCGACGCTGGGCGTGGTGCCGGTCAGTACATGGCCCTCGGTGCCCTCGGACGCGGCACCCGCCCCGGTGCCGTAGCCGAGCTGCGCCGCACCGACGAAGACGGCCGTGCGGCTGCCGCGCAAGGACGTCGGGTCGATACCTGCCCGCTCGACGGCCTCCCAGGACGTCTCCAGCAGGTGCCGCTGCTGCGGGTCCATGGCGAGGGCCTCACGCGGGCTGATCCCGAAGAAACCGGCGTCGAACCGGCCGGCGTCCCCCAGGAACCCGCCGCCTCGCCCATAGGTGCGGCCCGGCCGGTCGGGGTCCGGGTCGTACAGCGACTCGACGTCCCAGCCGCGGTCGGAGGGGAACGGCGTGATCGCGTCCCGCCCCTCGGCCAGCAATCGCCAGTAGTCCTCGGGCGAGCGCACACCGCCAGGGAAACGGCAGCTCATGCCGATGATGGCGATCGGCTCGTGGCGGGCCTGCTCCAGCTGCCGGTTCTGCTGCGTCAGGCGCTTGTTCTCCTTCACGGAGCGGCGCAGCGCCTCCGTCATCCGCTCGTCGCGGTCACCGCCCGGACCGCTCGTGCCGTCCTGTGTCACAGGGATTCCCCCTCCGCTCGTGCTCGTTCGTCGGTTCGTGCGCGGTCACTGCTCGCCCGCGCCGAGCGCCAGGTCGATGAGGTCGTCCGCGTCCAGGCCGTCGATGTCGTCCGGGTCGCCCGACGCCTCCTCGGCGGACCCGGCCGCCAGCTCCAGCAGGGCCCCCAGCAGCCCGTTCTCCCGCAACCGGCCCGGTGGGATCGTGGCGAGCAGCCGGCGTACGTCGTCATCGGTGACGTCCGGTGCCGGATGCGGGGCAGCGGCGAGGTCCAGCTCGTCCAGCAGGTGCTCGCCCAGAGCTGCCACCGTCGGGTGGTCGAAGATCAGCGTCGGCGGCAGTCGCAGACCGGTTGCCGAGTTCAGGCGGTTGCGCAGTTCCACCGCTGTGAGGGAGTCGAAGCCGAGCTCCTTGAACGCCTGGTCGAGGCCGATCGCCGCGCTCGTCTCATGCCCGAGCACAAGGGCCGCCTGAGCGCGCACGAGATCGAGCAGCGTCCGCTCGCGTTCGGCGGCCGGCAGCGCGGCCAGCCGGTCGCGCAGGCCCTGCCCACCCGGCTCCGTACCCGCAGGCCCGGCCGTAGCCACCACCGCCCGCCGGGCCGGGGCGCCGACCAGGTGCCGCAGCAGGGGATGGACGGAGTCCGACGCGCGGGCCGCGCCGACGTCCAGCCCCACCGCCACCACCGGCGCCCGATCCGCGCCCAGCGCCGCGTCGAACAGGTCCAGCCCCTCGGCGTCGGTCAGCGCGCTCAGCCCGGCCCGGCGCAGGCGCGCCAGATCGTCGGCGTCCAGATGGCCGGTCATCCCGCTCGCCCGCTTCCACAGGCCCCAGGCCACCGAGACACCGGGCAGCCCCTGGGCCCGCCGCTGTTCCGCGAGGGCGTCGAGGAAGACGTTGGCCGCCGCGTAGTTGCCCTGTCCCGGCGTGCCCAGCGTGCCCGCCGCCGAGGAGAACAGGACGAAGGCGGCCAGATCCATGTCCCGGGTCAGCTCGTGCAGATGCCAGGCCCCGTCCACTTTGGGTCGCAGCACCGCGTCGACCTGCTCGGGTGTCAGCGAGCCCACCATCGCGTCGTCGAGGACGCCGGCCGCGTGCACGACACCGGTGAGCGGGTGCTCCGGCGGCACCTCGGCCAGGACGGCCGCGAGCGCCTCGCGATCGGCGCTGTCGCAGGCCGCGACGGTCACCTCCGCGCCCGTCGCGGCCAGTTCGGAGCGCAGGGCGTCGGCGCCTTCGGCGGCGAGGCCACGGCGGCCGAGCAGCAGCAGACGCCGTACGCCGTGCTCGGCGACGAGCCGACGCGCCACCAGCCCGCCCAGCGCGCCCGTACCGCCGGTGACCAGCACAGTGCCGTCCGGGTCGAACGCGGTCGGCGGCATGGTGAGCACCAGCTTGCCGATGTGCCCGGCCCGGCTCATGAGGCGGAAGGCATCGACGGCGCGCCGCACGTCCCAGGCCGACGTCGGGATCGGCCGCAGCACCCCGCTGTGGAACAGCGGCGTCAGCTCGGCCAGCATCCGGGCGACGTGCTCGACGCTCGCCGAGACCAGGTCGTACCAGAGGTACGAGACGCCCGGGTGGTCGGCCGACACCTGCCCGGCATCACGGATGTCGGTCTTGCCCATCTCCAGGAGCCGGCCGCCGTCGGATGTCAGGAGCCGCAGCGAGGCGTCCACGAACTCGCCGGCGAGTGAGTTCAGTACGACGTCCACGCCTCCCTCGCCGGCCGCCGTCCGGATCCGTTCCTCGAAGCCGAGCGACCGGGACGAGGCGATCCGCTCCTCGGGTACGCCCAGTGCGCGCAGCGTCTCCCACTTGGCGGGGCTCGCCGTCGCGAACACCTCGGCGCCCAGATGCGCGGCCAGTTGCAGCGCGGCCAGCCCCACACCGCCGGTCGCCGCGTGGATCAGCACCGACTCGCCGGCGCGCAGGCCCGCCAGATCGACCAGGCCGAGGTACGCGGTCAGGAACGCGACCGGCACCGAGGCGCCCTCCGCGTAGGTCCAGTGCTCCGGCAGCGGCACGAGCAGCCGGCGGTCGACGACCACGACCGGACCGAAGGAGCCCCGGACCAGGCCCATCACCCGGTCCCCGGCAGCCAGGTCCGTGACGTCCGGCGCCACTTCCAGGACCACGCCCGCGGCCTCGCCGCCCATGACGTTCTGGTCGACCACGCCGAGGCCCAGCAGGACATCGCGGAAGTTGATGCCGGACGCCCGGACCGACAGCCGTACCTGCCCCGGGGCCAGCGGCTGAGACGCCTGCGGGTACGGCAGCAGCGCGAGGTTCTCCAGCGTGCCCTTGCCCGCGGTGTCCAGCCGCCACGTCGAGCCGTCCACCGGCGGCTGCAACGTCCGCCCGGCCGAGGCTCGTACCAGTCGAGGCACCGACAACCGTCCGTCGCGCAGGACGAGTTGCGGTTCACCGGACGCCAGGGCACGGCGCAGCACGGCACGCGAGGACGCCCGCCCGTCCACGTCCGCCAGCACGAACCGGCCGGGGTTCTCGGACTGAGCAGACCGCAGCAGACCCCACAGGGGCGCGTGCACCAGGTCCCGGGGGCTCTCCCCGTCGCCTGCCGCGACCGCGCCCCGGGTGACCACGGCCAGCGTCGCCTCGGCCAACCGTTCGTCCGTCAGCCACCGTTGTACGACGGCGAGCACGCGGTGCACCTCGGTACGCACGGCTGTGGCCGTGTCCGCCCCGGACGTGGCTGTGGGAGCCGTGCAGGCCAGCACCACCGTCGCCGTGGGAGCGAGCGCGGCCAGGGCGTCGAGGTCGGCGCAGCTCTCCAGGTCCGAGTCGGGGTCCGGGCCGCGGCGCAGGCCCAGGTCGTCCGGACCGAGGACGATCACCCGACCCGGCTCGGTGTCCGGGAGGGGAAGGCCGGTCCAGCCCACCGTCAGGAGAGGATCCTCGGCTCGGCCGGCGTGAAGCTGTTCCTCGCTCACCGCCCGGGTCACCAGCGACTCCACCTCGGCGACCGGCATCCCTGCCTGGTCCGCGACGGCGAGCGACAGCCCGTCCGCGCCCCGGGACGTGAGGCGGACACGCAGGGTGGTGGCGCCGGTCGCGTACAGCGAGACGCCCGTCCACGAGAACGGCAGCCGAACCGTGTCGAGGCCCTCGGCGATACCGGCGTGCAACGCCGCGTCGAGCAGAGCCGGGTGGATCCCGTAGCCGCCGGCAGCGCCGTGCTGCTCCTGCGGGAGCACGACCTCGGCGAACCGCTCGTCATCACGCCGCCACAGCGCACGCAGGCCCTGGAACACCGGCCCGTAGCCGAGCCCGCTCTCGGCGAGCCGCGGGTACAGCCCGGACAGATCCACCGGTCGCGCACCGGTCGGCGGCCACTGCGCGAGGTCCCAGTTCGGCCGGGCGTCACCGGGCGACACGAAACCGGCCGCATGGCACGCCCACGGCACATCGGCCGCCGCCTGCTCCGCCCGTGAGTACAGGGCCACCGGCCGCCTACCGCTGTCGTCGGCCGCGCCGACCGTGACCTGAAGCCGCAGGACGCCGTCCTCGGGCAGCACGAGCGGCGCCCGGAGCGTCAGCTCCTCCAGCACCGTGCACCCGACCTGGTCGGCGGCCCGTACGGCGAGGTCCAACAGCGCCGTTCCCGGCATCAGGGCCGTGCCCCACACGGTGTGATCGGCGAGCCACGGCTGTGTCTTCAGCGAAAGCCCGCCGGTCAGCACCACCCCCTCGCCGTCGGCGAGGGTGAGCGTGGCGCCGAGCAGGGGGTGGTCGGCGGAATCGAGTCCGGCGGCGCGGACGTCGGCGGTGGCGCCCGGAGCGGCGCCGAGCCAGTAGCGCTTGCGCTGGAAGGGGTAGGTGGGCAGGTCCAGGTCGCGGTCGCCGGTGCCGAGGAGGGGGGCCCAGTCGACGGGGAGCCCGCGGGTGTGGGCGTGGGCCGCGGAGGTGAGGAAGCGGGTCCAGCCGCCCTCGTCGCGGCGCAGCGAGCCGACGGTGAAGGCGTCCGCTTCTTCCAGGACCTCGTCGATCGCGTGGGTCAGGACGGGGTGGGGGCTGCACTCGATGTAGGCGGTGTGGCCCGCGGTGACCGCGCTCCGGAGGGCGTCGGTGAGGCGGACGGTCCGGCGGAGGTTGGTGTACCAGTAGCCGGCGTCGAGTCCGGCGGTGTCGATGGGTTCGCCGGTGACCGTCGAGTAGAAGGGGATCGTGCTCGTGCGAGGGGTGATGCCCACGAGGAGGTGGGCGAGGTCGTCCTCGATGGCTTCGACGTGCGGTGTGTGAGAGGCGTAGTCGACGTCGATCCGGCGGGCGCGGATCTCCTTCTCCTCGCAGTGGGTGAGGAGTTCGTCGAGCGCCTGTGCGTCGCCGGCGACGACGGTGGCGCGGGGGCTGTTGTGGGCGGCGACGCTGATCCGCTCGCGCCAGGGGGCGATGAGTTCGGCGGCCCGGTCGTGGGGGAGGGGAACGGAGACCATGCCGCCGCGTCCGGCGAGTTGGAGGATGGCCCGGCTGCGCAGGGCGGCGACTTTGGCGCCGTCCTCCAGGGTCAGCGCCCCGGCGACGACGGCCGCGGCGATCTCGCCCTGGGAGTGGCCGATGACGGCGGCGGGTTCGATACCGAGGGAGCGCCACAGTGCGGCGAGGGACACCATCACCGAGAACAGGGCGGGCTGGACGACATCCACCCGGGTCAACTGCTCACCACGTGCCAGGAGTTCGGAGAGGGACCAGTCGACGTGCGGGGCGAGTGCCTTGTCGCAGTCGGCGATGGAGCGGGCGAACACATCGGAAGTCCGCAGCAGTTCGGTCGCCATGCCGGCCCACTGCGAGCCCTGGCCGGGAAAGACGAACACCGGACGCTCGACAGCCCCCTGTCCGGTGACGACACCGGTCGCCTCCGCTCCGGCCGCCAACGCCCGCAGGCCGCCCAGTAGTTCGTCCCGGTCGGCGCCGAGGACCACGGCCCGGTCGCCGAACGCGGTGCGCCCCGTCAGCAGGGCGCGGGCGGTGGCGCGTACGTCCGAGGGGCCGTCGTCGAGATGGTCGGCCAGACGTTCGGCCTGGGCGCGCAGCGCGGCGGTGTCGCGGGCGGAGAGCACCAGCGGCACGACCGGCACGGCAGGCTCGCCCGCAGCTGCCGGGGTCTCGGCGGGCGCCTGCTCCAGCACCACGTGCGCGTTGGTGCCGCTGACCCCGAACGAGGACACGGCGGCCCGGCGGGGCCGGCCCGTGTCGGGCCACTCCCGCTGCTCGGTCAGCAGCTCCACCTTCCCCGCCGACCAGTCCACGTGCGGAGTCGGCTCGTCCACGTGGAGGGTCCTGGGCAGCACACCGTGGCGCATGGCCATGACCGTCTTGATGACGCCGCCGACACCCGCGGCGGCCTGCGCGTGCCCGATGTTGGACTTCAACGAGCCCAGCCACAAAGGCCGTCGGCGGTTCTGTCCGTACGTCGCGATCAGGGCCTGAGCCTCGATGGGGTCGCCCAGCGTCGTGCCCGTACCGTGGGCCTCCACCGCGTCCACCAGGTCGGGGGAGAGCCGGGACTCGGCCAGCGCGGCCCGGATGACCCGCTGCTGCGAGGGGCCGTTCGGCGCGGACAGGCTGCTCGTCGCACCGTCCTGGTTGACCGCCGAGCCGCGGACGACGGCGAGGACCCGGTGACCGGCCCGCCGCGCGGCCGAGAGCCGTTCGACGACCAGCATTCCGGCGCCCTCGCTCCAGGTCGTGCCGTCGGCGCAGGCCGCGAAGGACTTGATGCGCCCATCGGGCGCCAGCCCGCCCAGTCGGCCGAAGCCCTCGAAGGTGACCGGCGTGGCCATCACCGTCACACCGCCCGCCAGCGCCATCGCGCACTCGCCGCGCCGTACCGCCCGCACGGCCAGATCCAGGGCGACCAGCGACGACGAGCAGGCGGTGTCGACGGTGACGGCCGGTCCCTCCAGGCCCAGCGTGTAGGAGATCCGTCCGGAGGCGACGCTGCCCCAGGTGCCGTTGCTCAGGAAACCGGCGGCGTCCTCGTCCGCGTCTTGCGGACGGGTGGCGTAGTCGTGGTACATCAGCCCCGCGTACACGCCGACCCGGGCACCGCGCAGGGTCGTCGGGTCGACGCCGGCGCGTTCGAACGCCTCCCACGACACCTCCAGCAGCAGTCGTTGCTGCGGGTCCATCGCGAGGGCCTCGCGCGGACTGATCCCGAAGAACGCCGGGTCGAAGTCGGCGGCGCGGTCCAGGAAGCCGCCTTCCCAGCCGGTGGACGCGCCGGCGTCGCTGTCGTCAAACCCCCCGGCGGTCCAGCGCCGTTCGGCCGGTGCCGTACCGATCGCGTCCCGGCCCTCGGTGACCAACTGCCACAAGGACTCGGGGGAGTCGACGGCGCCGGGGAACCGGCACGCCATGCCCACGATCGCGACGGGCTCGCGGTCGGCCTCCTCCAACTCGGCCACCCGGCGCTTTGCCTCGCCCAGTTCGGCGGTGGCCCAGCGCAGGTGCTCGCGGAACTTCTCCACCTGCGACTGCGACTGCTGCGACGGTGATGTCGATGACTGCGACACGTGAGCCCGCTCCTAGAGACGCTGGTGATTCGACGGCGCTCCGCTGTCGGCAGAGCGCAACTGCTGAAGGGCCGCGAAGAGTTCGTCGTCGGAGGCGGACGCGAGGTCCGACGGCCGCGGTCCGTCGCCGTCCGCAGCGACGCGGTCGTCCGCTCCCGTGCCGCCGGGCCAGCGGGACACCAGGTCCAGCAGCCGGTGGGCGACCGCCTCCCTGGCCCCGGCATCGGCGGTCTCGGCGAAGGAGGCCAAAAACGCCTCCAGCCGGTCCACCTCGGCCAGGGCCGGCCCGGCCGAGGCGCCGTCGTCCGTCGCCCCGCCCAGCCGCGCGCACAGGTGGTCGGCGAGCGCGGCGGCGGTCGGATGGTCGAAGATCAGGGTGCTCGGCAGGTCGACGCCGGTGGCTTCGAACAGCTTCTCCTGGAGGTTCAGGCCGGCCAACGAGTCGACGCCCAGGTCGACGAAGCCCCGGTCCGGCTCGACGTCCTCGGCCCTCCCCTCGCCCAGCGCCCTCGCCGTGTGCGTGCGGACCAGGTCGAGCAGGGCCCGCCTGCGCTCCTCCGCCGGCAGCGCCCGCACCCGGTCCGCGTACGAGGACGCCGGTGCCCGGCCGCCCGCCTCGCTGCCGGTGCCGGGCGGCCGCTCGGCTTCGTCGGCCGTCCCGGCGGGCGCCCCGGGAGTCCTCTCGGAGCCCGCCACCAGCGAGCGCATCACCGGCGGGAGCAGACCGGAGGTGTTCCGCCTCTCCACCTGCGCCCTGTCGAGCCGCAGCGCGACGAGCGCCGGCTCGGTCATCAGCCGGGAGGTGTCCAGGAGAGCGAGAGCGTCTTGTGTGGCCAGGGCACGCACTCCGTCCCTTCCGATGCGCGCCCAGTCCGCCTCCGTCAGATCACCGGTCAGCGTGCTGCGTTCGGCCCACGGGCCCCAGGCCAGCGACAGACCGGGCAGGCCCCGGGCGCGCCGGTACCCGGCGAGGGCGTCGAGGAACACGTTGGCCGCCGCGTAGTTCGCCTGTCCGGCGGCGCCGAACGTGCCGGACACGGACGAGAACGTCACGAACTCGGCGAGGTCCAGCCCGCGCGTCAGTTCGTGCAGATGCCAGGCGCCGTCCACCTTCGGCCGCAGTACGGTGCCGAGCCGGTCGTCGGTCAGTGAGGTGAGCGCCCCGTCGTCCGTCACGCCGGCGACGTGGACGACGGCGGTCAGCGGGTGCTCCTCCGGTACGCCCCCGAGCACCGCCGCCAGGGCGTCCGCGTCGGCCGCGTCACAGGCCACCACCGTGACCTGGGCCCCTTCCTCGGTCAGCTCCGCCGCCAACCCGGCTGCCCCCGGCGCCGCTTCGCCGCGCCGTCCGGTCAGCACCAGGTGCCGGACTCCCCGGGCGACCAGATGCCGGGCCACGAGACCGCCCAGGGTGCCGGTCCCCCCGGTGATCAGCACGGTGCCGTCGGGATCCAGGGCACGGACCGGCGCCTCGCCGTCCCCGTCGTGCGCCGCCCGCGTCGCCTCCGACAGACGCGGTACCCACAGTCGCCCGTCCCGGACGGCGACCTCGGGCTCCTCCCGGACGGCACCCAGCGCCCGCGTGAACACCTCCGGCGTCGGCACCCCGGCTTCGGCCAGGGACAGCAGCCCGAACCGGCGCGGGTGCTCGGTGCGCGCACTGCGGATCAGTCCGCGTACGGCCTCGTCGACGAGGCCCGCCTCGTCGTCCCGGTCCCGCACCACCGCCACCAGCCTGCTCGCGCGCAGCGCCGGCTCGGTGAGCCAGCGTTGCAGCGCGGCCAGGGCATCGGCGGTCGCCGCGCGCACGGCGCCCGGGACATCCGCGTGGCCGCCGTCCGAGGTGACCGGCAGCAGGACCACGTCCGGCGCCGGTGCCCCGGCGGCGAGCGCCGCGCAGAGGGCGGCGAGATCGGCGTACCGGGTATCGGCGCCCGTCACCGGCAGCGCGTCCGGTTCCCCCAGCACGGCGACCGGCCCGGCGCCGTCGTGCGGACCGGGCCCGGCGTACGGCACCCACCGGTTGCGCAGCAGCACGCCCGCGCCGGCGGCCTGTACCTGGTCGGCGGTGCCGGACGGCCCGCGGCCCAGGGACCTGAGATGCAGCTCCGCCACCGATGCCACCGGCATCCCGGCCGCGTCGGCGATCTCCATGGACACCGAGGCGCCGGTGTCGTCCGTGCCGGATGCCGGACCGTCCCCGGGCGCGAGCCGCACCCGCAGCACGCTCGGCCCGGCGCCACCCGACGCCGTCACCCCGCGCCAGGCGTACGGCACCATCCGCCGCTCCAGCGCCTCGGCGTGCGCCGCATGCCACGCCTGGAGCGCGCCGTCGAGCAGCGCCGGGTGCAGTGCGTACCGCCCGGCCTCCTGCCGCACCCCCTCCGACAGGGCGACCTCGGCGAACACCTCGTCATCGCGCCGCCACAGCGCCCGCAGGCCCCGGAAGGCGGGCCCGTACGCGATCCCTTGCTCCTCGGCCCGCCGGTGAAAGCTGTCGATGTCCACGCTCCGGGCGCCTTCGGGTGGCCAGGTGACCAGGTCGGACCGGCGCGGCGCCGCGCCCGCGCCGTCCGCGTCGAGGGTTCCCGTCGCATGACGCGTCCATGGCTCGTCCGGACCGGGTCGGGAGGACACCGTCAGGCGTCGGCGCCCCGTGGCGTCGGCGTCGGTCAGCCGGAGCCGGATCGCCCGGCCCGCACGCGGATCGGCGGACAGTTCGAGCGGGCTGTGCAGGGTCAGTTCGGCCACCCGGTCGCAGTCGGCGTACGCCCCCGCCCACCGGGCCAGTTCGAGCATCGCCGTGCCCGGCAGCAGTACCCGGCCCGTCACCACGTGGTCGGTGAGCCACGGCTGAGCGGCCGTCGACAGTCGGCCGGTGAACAACAGGCCGCCGTCCTCCGGGAGTTCCACGGCCGCGCCCAGGAGCGGATGGTCCGCGGGCGCGAGCCCGGCCGCGACCGCGTCGAGCGTGCGGGGCCCGTCGTCCAGCCAGTGGCGGCGCCGCTGGAAGGCGTACGTCGGCAGGTCGGCCGGCGGGCGGTCCGCCAGGCTCTGGTCGGGGAACACCGCGGACCAGGCCACCGTCGTGTCGCACACGTGCAGCCGGGCAAGCTCGGGCAACAGCCCGTCCGCACCGCTCGCCCCGCCCACCGGTGAGCCGACGACCCGCGCCGCGTGCCCCTCCAGGGCCGCCGTGAGCCGGGGGGCGACGGCCGAAGCGGCACCGACCTCCACGAACAGCGCGTGATCGCGCGCGCTCAAGGTGCGCACGGCGTCGTCGAGCGGAGTCGAGGAGGTTCCCAGCAGCGGAATCCGGCCCTCGTCGGCCTCCACTCCGGTGCCGTGCACCGCCGCGCGTGCGCCCTCCATGAGCGAGATCGCGCCGGACACACAGGCCGCCGCGATCTCGCCGACGCCCTCGCCGACCACCGCCGCGGGCCGTACGCCGTGCTCCTCCCACACCCCGGCGAGCGCCACCAGTACCGCCCACCGCACGGACGGTTCGGACCCCGGGAAGGCACCGTGGCGCAGCGAGTGGTCGCCGACCGCGGCCAGCGCCCGCTGGCACTGTGCCAGCCGCCGGGAGAACACCGGCGAGGTCAGCACGAGCCGGGCCGCCCAGCCGATGTCCTGCGCCAGACCCCGGTCCGAGAGCACCAGCACGGCACGGCTGTCGGAGGTGACGCGGCCGTGGAACAGCCCCGGCGCCGGGCGGCCCGCCGCCAGAGCCGTCAGGCCCGTAAGGAGTTCGGTGGGGCCGGTGCCGAGAACCACCGCCCGGTGCTCGAACACCGACCGACCCCGCGCCAGCGCGGCACCCACCTCCGCACGCGTCAACTCCGGGTGCTGCGCCACATGGGCCGCCAGTCGCCCGGCCTGCGCACGCAGGGCTTCACCGGTGCGCCCGGACAGCACCCACGGCACCCCGCTGGGCCACGTCCGCACCTGGTCCGCTTCCGAGGGCGGTTCGGCGTCGGCGCTCTGCTCCGGCTGCTCCAGCACCACATGCGCGTTGGTGCCGCTGACACCGAACGACGAGACGCCGGCCCGGCGCGGACGCCCGGTGTCCGGCCAGTCGCGGGCCTCGGTCAGCAGCTCCACCTTCCCCGCCGACCAGTCCACGTCCGGGCTCGGCGCGGCCACGTGCAGGGTGCGCGGCAGCACCCCGTGCTCCATCGCCTTCACCATCTTGATCACACCGGCCACACCGGAGGCGGCCTGAGGATGCCCGATATTGGACTTCAACGAGCCCAGCCACAAAGGCCGTCGGCGGTTCTGGCCGTACGTGGCGATCAATGCCTGCGCCTCGACGGGGTCGCCGAGCCTGGTGCCGGTGCCGTGCGCCTCCACCGCGTCCACGTCGGCGGGCGCCAACCCCGCCCGTTCCAGGGCCTGCTGGATCACCCGGCGCTGCGCCGGCCCGCTCGGTGCGGTCAGCCCGCTGCTCGCACCGTCCTGGTTGACCGCGGAACCCCGGACGACGGCGAGGATCCGCCGGCCGTTCCGGCGCGCGTCCGACAGCCGCTCCAGCAGCAGCATCCCGACGCCCTCGCCGAGCGATGTGCCGTCCGCGGCGGCGGCGAACGGCTTGCACCGCGCGTCCGCGGCCAGCCCGCGCTGCCGGCTGAACTGCAACAGCCACAGCGGCGACCCGATCACCGTCACCCCGCCCGCCAGCGCCAGTTCGCACTCGCCCGCCCGGATCGCCTGCGCGGCCTGGTGCAGCGCCACCAGTGACGAGGAGCAGGCCGTGTCGATGCTGATGGCCGGGCCTTCGAGGCCGAGCGTGTACGCGACCCGCCCGGACGCCACGCTGCCCGTGCTGCCGTTGCCCAGGTAGCCCTCGAACTCGTTCGGGGAGGTGCGCAGCCGGGCGGCGTAGTCCTGGGGGATGACGCCCGCGAACACGCCGGTACGGCTGCCCCGCAGCGACGCCGGGTCGACACCGGCCCGTTCGACGGCCTCCCAGCAGGTTTCCAGCAGGAGCCGCTGCTGCGGATCGGTCGCCAGCGCCTCCCGGGTGCTCATGCCGAAGAACGCCGGATCGAAGGCGGCCGGATCCTCCAGGAAGCCGCCTTCCCGGACGTAGACCGTGCCGTGCCGCGCCGGATCCGGGTCGTACAGGCCCTCGTCCCAGCCCCGGTCGGTGGGCAGCGGCGAGATGACGTCCCGGCCCTCCGCCACCAGCCGCCACAGGTCCTCGGGGGACTCGACCCCGCCGGGAAAGCGACAGGCCATGCCGATGATCGCGATCGGCTCGCGGGCCGATTCCTCGGCGTCCCGAAGCCGCCGCCGGGTGGTGCGCAGGTCGGCGGTGAGCCGCTTCAGCGTGTCGATGACCTTGCCGTCGCCGGTCCCAGCGTCGGCCGTCCCGTTCTTCGCACCGCTCGTCATGGTCCCGTGGCCCTTCCTGTGCGTGGGGGAGCTTTCCGATCGCGTACGGATGCGTACGACTGAGTACGAGGAGTTGGCGGAGGTCCGCGGCGGATCTCCGCTACGTCATGACTGGCGCAGTTCGTCGTCGACGAGATCGAGCAACTCCTCCAAAGACGCGTCCCCGAACTCGTCCTCCTCGTCCGGCGCCAGCCGGTCCAGTAGCTCGCGCAGCCGTGCCGCCACCCGCTCCCGAGCAGGAGCGCTCCCCGGATCGTCGTCGCCGTCCCGCAGCAGGCCGGAGGCGAGCAGTTCGGCCTCCAGGGCGTCGAGTTGGGCGAGGGGAACGGATTGCGGGCCCTGGTCCGTCCGGACGGCCAGCAGCTCGCCGATGAGACCCGCGACGGCCGCGGGGGTCGGGTGGTCGAAGGTCAACGTCGTGGGCAGTTGCAGCCCGGTGGCCTCGCTGAGCCGGTTGCGCAGCTCCACGGCTTGCAGCGAGTCGAGGCCCGACTGCAGGAATCCGCGCTCCAGGGCGACCGCGGCCGGGTCGTCGTGCCGCAGCACCGTCGCCAGCTGATTTCGTACCAACTCCTCGACGGCGTAAGACCGTTCGCCGGCTGTAAGACCGGCCGAGAACAGCGCCTCGGGGCCGGTGCCCTGGGCCGTCGCCGCGCTCTGCGCCCTGTCCGTCCCCTCGACGCCGAACGGATACGTCGGCAGGGCGATCCGTCGGCCCTCACGCCCCCGGAAGGGGGCGGCGGTCCAGTCGACGGCTACCCCGCGCACGTAGAGCTGCGCCATCGCCGAAAGCCACTCCGTGACCCCGTCCTGGCCCCGGCGCAGGGTGCCGACCACGCCGGACGCCGCCGCCCCGGTGACCGCACCGATGTCCTCCAGCGTCTCCTGCACCCCGCCGAGCAGCACAGGGTGCGGGCTGACCTCGAGAAACGTGTGGTGACCTGCCGCCCACAGAGCACGTACGGCCGTCTCGAAACGGACCTCGGAGGTGAGGTTGCGGAGCCAGTACGCGCCGTCCAGACCGGTCGTCTCGAACGCGCCGCCGGTGAGGGAGGAGTAGAAGGGTACGGCGGCGGGAGCCGGTGCGACCGCCGCCGTACCGGTGAGGAACGCGGCGGCGTCGACGCTCAGGCCTGGTGTGTGCGCGGCGAGCCCGAGGTTCAGCTTCTTGGCCGGTACGCCCCTGGCCGCGAGCGTCTCGACGACGTCGGTCACGGCCGCGTGCTCCCCGCCGAGCAGCACGGAACGAGGACCGTTCGCACCGGCGAAGTGGACCCGGCCGCGCAGATGCCGGGCTTCGAGCACCGGACGGAGTTCGTCGGGCGACAGGGCCGCCGCGGCCAGTTCACCCTCTCCGGCCGCTTTCGCCTGCATCCGGCTCCACAGGACGGCCACCTGTGCGGCCTCGGCCAGCGTCAGCGCACCCGCGACCTGCGCGGCGGCGATCTCACCGAGGCTGGCGCCGACGGTGGCTGCGGGTGCCACACCGCAGGCGCTCCACAGCGCGGACAGCGACACGCTCACCGCGAACAGCACCGGCAGGACGACGTCCACGTCCTCCAGCGCCGGCGCGCCCGGGACCCCGCGCAGTACATCGAGCAGAGACCATGGAACGAGCGGTTCGAGAGCCCGCGCGCAGTCCTCCATCCGCGCACGGAACACCTCGGAGTCGTCCAGCAGGTCGAGCGCCATGCCCCGCCACTGGGAGCCCAGCCCGGGAAAGACATGCACCACGCGTCCACCGCCCTCGACGCTCGCGCCCGATGCCGTCCGGAACAGCAGCGGGGCGGACCCGCCCTCGGCGGCGGCACGCAGCCCGCGCATCACGTCCTCCCGGTCGGCGGCGAGCAGCACGGCCCGCCGCCCGAGGCCGGTGGTGCGGGTCGTCGCCAACGACCATCCAAGGTCGGCCGGCGACAGTTCGGGGTCGGCCTCGACACGGGCGAGCAGATCCCGGGCCAGCGCCGCCACGGCGGCGTCGCTCCGGCCGGACAGCACGAGCGGCACGAGCCGCGCGGCCGACGGCGCCGGCACCTCGCCCCGGGTGGGCGGCTCGTCGGAGCCGAACGCCTCGGCCGGAGCGAGCACCCGCTCACCGGCCCGTACGGCGGTGGAGCCCCGCCGCAGGATCGCGACCGCGTCGGTGACGGAACCCGCCACCGCCACGTCGCACTTCCCCCGGCGCAGGTGTTCGGCGGCCGACTCGACCGTCGCCCGCGTCGGCGCTGTTGCCCCGAGCGTCACCCGGGGTCCGCGCCTCCAGCACAGATCGTCCCCGACGAGCGTCGCCAGCGCGTCCGAGCCGGCGGCCTCCTCGTCGCGTTCCTCTGTACGCACGAGAAACACACCCACCTCGGCGTCGTCCAGCGAACCGGGGACGATCCCGGCGTCCTCCAGCGCGGCCCACACCAGGTGCAGCGCGCTGAGCCGTTCCCCGGACGCCCCACGTACCGAGACCCCGAAGAACGAGGCGACCCCCGCAGGCGCACAGCGCACCCGCACGCCGACCGGCCCGGATCCTGCCACCGGGCGCACGGCATCGGGAACCCCCTCCGGGGCCGCCAGACCGACGATCACGATCGGACTGTCCGCGGCGTCGGCGTCGGTGTCACGGTCGGGCTCGGGCCAAGGCAGTCTGCTGGTCACGGCGTGGTCGCCCCTCTCTCACCGGCGTCGTCATGCGCGCCTGTGGGCGGTTCCGTCCGCAGGCGTTGCCGGCCGACTCACGCCACCGGGCAACGTCTGCTTGATCGACAGCACCCTGACGGTGACCGCTTGACCGGCCCTGGAGACCGGCTCGACACCACCGGGCTGATAGCCGTTGGGGGCATCCAGGGTCTGCGCAGGGCTCCCCACGCGTGGTGATCGTCAAGAGACCAGCGAGCCCCGTGACCTGCCGTGATGGGTGGCTCCGGGCTGCTGACCCGCGCGAGTCGCACAGACGCAGCCGACGGACATCGACCGTGCGGTGACCGCGGCGCGAGCCTCGTTCGAGGCGGGGGAGTGGCGTCTGACACCGCCGGCGGAGCGGATCGCGGTCCTGCGGCGGTTCAACGCGCTCCGCGAGGAGAACGCGGAGAAGGCCGCACACCTGATCTCGCTGGAGAACGGCTCGGCCCGCTGGTTCACCCGCGCCGGACAGCCGGGCCTGACCCGGCAGGCCAACGCCTGTCTGAAGGTGGCGGAGGAGTTCCGCTGGGAGGAGACCCTGGTGCCCTCCGGCCCGGCGTCCCCGGTGCGCAGTGTGGTGCGCCGTGAGGCGGCCGGCGTCGTGGCCGCGGTGATCCCGTGGAACTCGCCGCTCTCCCCGGCCACCGCGAAGATCATTCCCGCCCTGCTCGCGGGCAACTCCGTGGTCCTGAAGGTGTCCCCGGAGAACTCGCTCAGCATGGGCTCCCTGGCCGAGCTGCTGGAGCGGGTGGGCCTGCCCGAGGGTGTGATCAGCGTGCTGCCCGCGGACCGCGAGACCAGTGAGTACCTGGTCTCAAGCGGGGCAGCCTGGAGTTGGGCGGCAAGCCCACCGTCTTCGCCGACGTGGACAACTCCATGCGCACGAGGCCCACGCCCTGACCGTCGCCCGCCGCGTCCGCACCGGCACCGTCAACGGCGCCTCCATCGCCTTCGACGGCTCGTTCGGCGGCTTCAAGGCCAGGGGCATCGGCCGCGAGTACGGCACGGTGGGCCTCGGGACCTGCACCGAGTACAGGACCATCACCGTGTGACCCTGAGTGAGTTCCGGCGCCCGACTACGCCCGCGCGTCCGCTCCGAGGCCGGTCAGGACCGTACGTAACGCGCGAACATGATTCCCGAGGCGAGGGAACGGTGCTCGACCAGGTGCAGCCGCAGCTTCTCCCCCACGGGCAGGTACGGCTTGCCGCCCCCGATAATCACGGGGAGCGTGTACACCCAGAACTCGTCGATCAGATCCAGCAGGGAGACGGCCAGCTCGGGGCCGCCGAGTTGGAGGGTGCCGTCGATCTCCTCCTTGAGCCGCGTCACCGCGGACACGGCGTCCTTGCGACGCACGATCGTGACCCCGTCGGGGACGGTCTGGACGGTGTCGGAGAAGACGTACCGCGGTGTCTCCTTGTAGAGCTGGGCGAACTCCCGCTCAAGGGCCGGGGCACCTTCCTTGCCGAGGTCCTGTGTCCAGGGCTTCTCCATCGCCTCGTACAGCCGCCTCCCGAACAGGAACGCCGAGATCCGGCGCACGTGATCGTTCGCCGCCTGGCGAAAGTCCTCGGCCGGGTCCATGAAGTCCATGCCACCCTTGGAATCCTCGATGTAGCCGTCCATCGAGGCGTTCATCCAGTAAATGACCTTGCCCATGCGGCTTCTCCTAGGTCGTAGAGGTCGTAGAGGTCCGTCCGGAGTGGAGACCCGGCGGAGCGCCGGAACTCATCGCGGGCAGGGCGACCGATCTCTGCTTTTCCGGATGATGGACCACGGCCGTAGTGATGCCGGGAAAGCAGGCTAGTGCGGTAACACCTGTTACCATGCAGCCATGGCAAAGACCCAACTCGGCGCCCGCGTCGACGACGAAGTGGCCGAACTGGCCAAGGCCCGGGCCAAGGACCGCGGTCTCAGCGTCGGGGACTACATCGCCCACCTGGTCAGGGAGGACGTGGACGGCCTGCGCGCCCGAGGTCTGGACGCCGCGCGCCGCTTCCTCGACGAGCACCAGGCGCTCTTCGACGAGGCCGAGGACGAGGAAGCGGGCCGGGGCACCACCTCAGGAGCTCACGCCGCGTAATGGACCTGCACATCGATGTCCCCTGGATCTTGCAGGTGGCCGAGATCGCCGGCGCCCGCGACCCCGCCCCCGACGATTACGGCATCCCGGTAGCCGCGGTCGCCGCCCACACGGCGGAAATTCTCGACCAGCCGGTCTATGACGGCCCCTACGCCCGAGCCGCCGCCCTCATCCACATTCTCGGCCGCTGTCGCTGGCTGGAACGCTCCAACATGGCCGTGGCCGCGGCGACCGGCGTCATGTACCTGGAGGCCTCCGGCATCCCGCTCAAGCCCACCCGCGAGGACGCGATCGCCCTGCGCGACCTGCTCCGCGACCCCGCCTGCACGACCTCGAACCTCGCGGCCCTGCTGCGCTCGTGGCCAACAGCCACCTAGGACGCGCCTCCTTCACCAGGCCCGCGCCCGCACCGATACCTGCCCCTCAGTCAAAGACCCGTACAACCACGGGACTTGAAGCCGCCTGGTTTCAGCCCGCGAACGTTTCTGCCCGCGGATTCTGCAAGAAGTATTGACGTGATTCATGGGATGTCTAGCATTCTCTCGATCGGTACTTCGACCCTTGTTCGGTATATCGGACAGTCGGGTCGTGTCCACACCAGGCATCCGGACAGCCCTCGACGGGGAAGACCGGAGTCGCTTGCTCAAGGATGACGAGGTCCTTATGCGCAGACGTAGTTTCAGTCTCGGACGCCCGTCCGCGGTGCTCGCCGCCGTGGTCGCGGCTCTGGCCGCGTTGGCGGCGCTGCTCGTTGCCGGCCCGGCTCAGGCGGCCACCACCAGCGACGTGCGTGGTGTTGATTCCGGCCGGTGTCTCGATGTGGCGGGCTTCAGCCAGAGCGACGGTGCGAACGTGCACATCTGGGACTGTCACGGTGGAGCCAACCAGCAGTGGACGTTGACGGACAGCAGCCAGCTGACCGTGTACGGCAACAAGTGCCTGGATGTCCGGGGCGGTGCCACCACGTCCGGGAGTCCGGTGCAGATCTGGCCGTGCAACGGCAGTGACAACCAGCAGTGGCGGGTGAATCCCGACGGCACGGTCGTCGGCGTGCGGTCCGGGCTGTGCCTGGAGGTCTCGGGCTGGGGTAAGGCCAACGGCACGGGGGTGCAGATGTGGTCGTGTCACGGCGGCGCCAACCAGAAGTGGACCGGCCTGTCCGGGACGGGCGACACGTGTGCTCTTCCGTCGACCTACCGGTGGACCTCGACCGGCCCGCTGGCGGAGCCGAAGAACGGGCAGCTCGCGCTGAAGGACTTCACCACCGTGAAGTACAACGGCAAGAACCTGGTCTACGCGACCACCTCCGACGGAACGTCGTGGGGCGGGACGACGTTCAGCCCCTTCACGAACTGGTCGGACATGGGGGCGGCCACCCAGACCGCGATGAACGACGGCGCGGTGGCGCCCGAACTGTTCTACCTCTCAACCAAGAACATCTGGGTGATGGTGTCCCAGTGGGGTCAGTGGCCGCTCTACTACCGCACGTCCAGCGACCCCACCAACCCCAACGGCTGGTCCGCCAAGCAGCCACTGTTCACCGGCACCCTTCCCGACGGCCCCGAGCCGAACCAGAAGAACGCCCCGATCGACCCGACCATGATCGCCGACGACCAGAACATGTACCTGTTCTTCGCCGCTGACAACGGCAAGATCTACCGGGCGAGCATGCCGCTCGAGAACTTCCCCGGCAGCTTCGGCTCCTCGTACACCACGGTCATGAGCGACACGAGGGACAAGCTGTTCGAGGCGCCGGAGGTCTACAAGGTCAAGGGCCAGAACCAGTACCTCATGATCGTCGAGGCGATGGGTGCGCACCGCTACTTCCGCTCGTTCACCGCCCCCAGCCTGGACGGTCCGTGGACCGTCCAGGCAGGCAGCGAGAGCAGCCCCTTCGCGGGCCAGGCCAACAGCGGTTCCACCTGGGCCCAGGGCGTCAGCCACGGTGACCTGGTCCGCGACAACCCCGACCAGACCATGACCATCGACCCCTGCAACCTGCAGTTCCTCTATCAGGGGCTCCCCAACAACACACCGCAGAACACCCCTTACCAGAACCTGCCGTACCGGCCGGGCCTGCTCACCCTGCAGCGCTGACCCGCCTGATCATCCGACCACCGGAGATGAACGTGCGCGGCGCCGACCGCGACTGCGGGTCGGATCCAGAAGGCGGCCAACCCCAGCTGGCGGCGCTGCTTCCGGTCCTTCACCTCCACCAGCCTCACCGGGCCCTGGACGCCGACCTCCGGCGTCTACGACAACCCGTTCGCGGGCCGTAACAACGTCACCTACCCCGCTGACACCGGTATCCGGTTCAAGCCCACCGTGACGCCCCTTGCCCGCTGGGCAAGGGGCGTCACGGTCGCGATCCGGTAGAGCCGGCTTCGCACCGACTCACCCCGGTACGGTTCGAGATCCACTGCCTCATCCTGCCGCACACCGCTCTCGGACCCGGACCCGCTGATAGGAACGCGCAAGCTTCGAGCAGGGGTGGCTTCAGTCGCAACGCCCGCTGCACGGTGCCAGCCACAGAGGACCGCAGCCGTAATCGGTCCAGGTGCAACCCCCGTAGCACACCGTGTCGCAGCTTCCGGTCCCCGTCCCGCACCGGGAATTGCAGTCAACGGCCTGGATGTTCTGATCGCTCCGGGGCGCAGCGCCTTGCGTGTCAGCAGGGCCCAGCGCCCTGAGAACGGCCCGCGCCTCGCTCTCGCCGAACGCCGCCACGGCCGCCTCCTCCAGCCCGTCGACGGTTGCTCCCTGTCGGCGCCCCGCGATGATCTGCGGTGCCAGCCGCGTCGCGTCGTCCAGGACGGCGGACTGCTCGGCCGACAGGCGATGTGTCTTCCGGTAGTTCGCGAAGTGCGCCACCCACAGATCACTCCGAGCCGAAGCGGACAGCGCGCCGTACATGGCGCGCCGATAGTCCGCGGGGTAGGAGACGAACTCGGCATAGCCGGACGGCAGCCGGTCCCGGTTGGCCTTCACCCATCGCGACGCCTTGCTGCTCCTGGCGCGGGTCACAGCCTGCGCGGGCGAGGTTGCCAGTCCGCCGGTGACCAGAAACGTTCCCAGGGCCAGCCCCGGCACGGCCTTGAGGATTCCTCGCCGACTCGGGGACCGCAGCGCATCGAGGTCGCGAAGCGCACGCACCACCCGCAGCGAGTCGGACGGCCCCAACAGCCGCGCCAGACGGAGGGACAGCGCGGTACCGGTCCAGGCCCGCACCTGGTCGCCCTTGACGGCCAGCAGAGTCGGGGCCCACTCGGCCCCTTCGCCCAGGGCACGCGCGCGCAAGGCGCGAATACGAGGTTCCGTGAGGCCCGCGGTGGTCAACGTGCCGTC
Organism: Streptomyces lincolnensis; assembly: GCF_001685355.1. Classification (GTDB taxonomy): domain Bacteria; phylum Actinomycetota; class Actinomycetes; order Streptomycetales; family Streptomycetaceae; genus Streptomyces; species Streptomyces lincolnensis. The sequence goes on from NZ_CP016438.1 coordinate 10,094,244, forward strand.
GCCGGAAACGCGAACCCGGTCCACCACTTCTTCACAGAATCGGCAGTCGGCGTCAAATGCCAGTATCCACTCGGTCACAAGCTTCTCCCCACGGTCATGTGAAAACCCGCCGCAACGAAGAGAAATCATTTGACGTGGCGTCTGCAGGCGTCAATCATTTCGACGAGGATCGAAATGTCTTGCGCGACAAATCCAGATCTGACCGTCACTCATGCCACCGATAAGATCAAAGCGATAGCGCGACGTGCAGGTCCGGTCGTTACTCCAGCCACCTACCGTCCCGCATGATGACCCTCCCGCGAAGTTCTGGCTCGCCGCGCCAAGCGCGCACAGTCCGCGGGACCACGCGTACATACAGAAAGGAACCCTCTTCCACGCGTGGATCCCACCCGAACTTGTCGGCGAACGCCTCCGCCGCACCTCCGGGCACCTCCTGGTCCAGGAACCACTCCGCCTCACCCTGGAGGAGCACCACGTCGAAGGTGTCAGGCAGCGACAGACGCACGCGCGGCTCTCTGCGGACGTTTCGCGCCGTCACGGAAGTGGCGCCGGTGCACATCCACACCGCTCGCCCATCCCACAAGAACCACAGCGGCACCTGATGCGGCCCGTGATCCGGGTGAGCCGTCGACACCCATACATCCCGCTCGCTGACGAGCCGCTCCAGAGCGTCGCGCATACGCTCCGCCGTCTGGCGACGAACGATTCCCGTGCTCTCCATGAGGACCGACCCTAGCCAAGCAACCGCGTGGCACGCCTGAGGCGCAGGACCTACGCCCAGCGACCGATGGCCGTCCAGGGAGGGGACAAGCGTGACTGAGCACTACGGCCGGCCGCGAGTGCGGTGGCATCTCCTCAACGATATTCGGAAACGACATCATCCGGCGTGACCGGATTCCTGCGGCGCCGCATATATCGCGAGAACTCCACCGCACCGGTCACCGCGAACGCGAGCCCGACGCCGACCGCGACAGCAAGGAGTGAATTCTCCTGGAAGAAGACACCGCCGAGGGTGAGGATGCGCGCCAGGGTGCAGGCTCCTCAGGTCCTGGGGACGCCCGCCCCTATTTTCGGCGGTGGTGACGCGGATCGCGGTCAGGTGGGCAGCGGCCTTGGCCAGGGTGATGTGCCGGTACCACATCGGAAAGTGACGGACCTGGAGGTGATCCAGGCCCGCCTCGTTCGTGACGGCCTGGAAGCACTCTTCGATCACCCGGCGGGCCCCGGCGGCTCGGACGATCTCGGCGAGAGCGGTGGCGACCAAGGCAGGGGCGAGATAGGAGGCCCGTTGTCCGTCGTCAGCAACTGGCGGATCAGCAGTGCATCATGGAAGCCGTCGCCGCGTCCGGCAGTGGAACCACCGCCCAGGCGTACTCTCGCAGACCGTGAACGCCGTCGCCGACCGAGGCGATCTCCCGTCCGCACCCGGGAAGCACCACTGCGATGGCCCGGGCGCATTGCCCGCGCGCCGGTGCTGGTAGGCGACGACCAGCAGAGCCCCGACACGATGCGGCACGCGGAGAGCCAGGCCCACAGGGCCGGATTGCCGCCGTATTTCGCGCCGAGCTGCTCCAGCACGACGCCGCGGACCTCGTCCCGCACGGCGTCAGCATCCCGCATCCCGCCCCGGGACACCTCCACACGGACACGATTCTCCAAGCCGCTCCCTCTACGCGGCCATCACCGACCGACTGAACGGCGACCAAGCCCGGCCGCGCGTTCCGGGCGAGTTCAGCCGGGCAGCCGCGTGTCCACGACGAAGCTGATCTCAACGACCTGGCCGGGCAAGGTCAGTTCAGTGACGCCCAGGACCGTGCTGGCCGGGCGGTGGTCGCCGAAGTACGCCAGGTTGCCCTCCGCCGTCGCCGCGGCGTTCTGCCGCAGGTTCACCACGTACAGGGTCTGCGAGACGACCTGGTTCCGCGTGACGCCGTAGTGGTCCAGGACCTTGTCCGTATTGGCGTAGGTCTGCTTGAGCTGGGCGGCGAAGTCGCCCGCGCAGAGGAACTCGCCCGCCTCGTCGAACGCGAGCTGTCCGGAGATGTGGATCAGCTCGCCGGACTTGATCGCCTGTGAGTAGCCGAAGTCGCTCTCGGCCGGCACGTTGTGGTTGAAGACATCAATGGTGGCCATGGTTGCCCGCCCTTCTGATTCGCTCTCTTGTGGTTACTCGGAAACTGTAGGAGAGTGAACGCTGACCTGGAAGAACGCACTTTTCAGTGACTGAGGAACCTGATGGTGACCAAGCAGCAGCTCAATGGCCTGCCCGAGGACGCTGACCTGAGGCGCGCGGACTCCCTGGCGCGGGAGATCTTCTCGGACGTCGCGAACAAGTGGGCGCTCCTGATCATCGAGGCGCTCGGCGAGCGCACCCTGCGCTTCAGCGAGTTGCGGAACGAGGTCGAGGGCGTCAGCCACAAGATGCTCACCCAGAACCTGCGCATGCTGGAGCGCAACGGCCTGGTCGACCGGAAGGTCTACCCCACCGTGCCGCCGCGGGTCGAGTACACCCTCACCGAGCCGGGCCAGGGCCTGCGTGCCACGGTCGATGCCATCTGCGGCTGGACCCACCAGTACCTCGGTCACATCGAAGACGCGCGCGGCCGTTTCGACGCCTGACAGGACCGCAGCACCACGCTCTGCGTGCTCGTGCTGGACGGCGCCCTCACCAAGGCGCCCGGCAGCGGTGCGGCGACCGGACGGCCGCCCGTAGGCGAGGCGACCAGGGCATGAACGCTCCGGGATGACCGCGATGGCATGCCGCTCGGTCGTGCGCCGACCGGAGCGGACCGTCACGACTCCCCGCTCCCGCCCCCCACACTCGACCTACTGACCGGCCTTGGTCCGCTGTCGGCTACATCAACGCCCACCTGAATGCCGGACACAGCTCCGCCTCGCCCGCCGCTACGAGCGCCGCACCACCTCCATCAACGCCTACCTCGACCTCGCCAAATCACCCCAACCTGCGAGCCAGCAGATACGCGCGCTCGGTATCCGCTTCGCCGAGATACGGCCCCCGCATCAGCGTGGCCTCTACGGCAAATCCGGCAGCCGTCAGGCCCGCGGCCACCTCTTCGGGGCGCAGAGCGAAGAAGTCGAGCGAGACCGGATGGTCGAGCCAGGAGTCGAGGTGCCGAACCTCCTGGCCCGCGTGGAAGGCGGCGAGGACAAGTCCTCCTGGCCGCAACACCCGGGCGAACTCTTCGTAGGCCGACGGTCGCTCCTCGACCTGAAGGTGGATCAGAGAGTAGAACGCCACCGCACCGGCCAGCTCTCCGTCGCCCAGTGGAAGGTCCAGCATCGACCCCACCCGCGCATGCAGGCCGGGTCTGCGCGCCCGGGCTCCCATTGGCCGTACTCGTACGACGGAGCCGACGGAACACCCCGAGCCGGTCGTCGATCCCGCAGTCGTTGACGCATTCCGATATAGGCATATGATGACGTCATGGCACGAGCGGCGACGACCTCGGACGCGTTCAACGCAATCGCCGAACCGCAGCGGCGGGAGATCCTGGTGCTGCTGCGGGACGGCGAGCGACCGGTGACCGAGCTGGCGCGGGACCTGGGGATGAGCCAGCCGCAGGCGTCCAAGCACCTGCGGGTGCTGCGCGAGGTCGGGTTGGTGCAGGTCCGTGGGGCCGGCAAGCAGCGGCTGTACGGCCTGGACGCCCGCGGGCTGCGGCCGATCCACGAGTGGGTGGGCGGCTTCGAACGGTTCTGGAACGAGACCTTCGACCGGCTGGACGACTACGTGCGAGACCTGAAGCAGGCAAGGCAGGAGGAACCACCGGATGACGACGACCAGTAGCGACGGCGAACCCGGCGGCCACATGGTGGCGGACCGCGAGATCGTGATCTCCCGAGCCATCGGCGCACCACGAGAGCTGGTGTTCGAGGCGTTCACGCAGGTCCGGCATCTGTCGCGGTGGTGGGGGCCGGAAGGGTTCACGACCACGACGCGGTCCTTCGAGTTCCGTGCGGGCGGGGTCTGGGACTTCGTGATGCACGGGCCGGACGGGACCGACTACCAGGAGTGGATCACCTGGTCCGAGATCGTCCCGCCGGAGCGGATCGCGATGGTGCACGGCGAGTCCCGTGACGACCCCAACGCCTTCGAGTCGGTCCTGACCTTCGAGCCGGCAGGCGAGGAGACCCGGATCGTGATGCGCACGGTGTTCCCCACCAAGGAACTGCGTGACGAGGCGGTGGAGAAGTACCACGCGATCGAGGGCGGCGAGCAGACCCTGCGCAACCTGGCGGCCTACGTCACCGAACTCACCGGGAACGGGACCACCCCGAACGGGACCGTGCCGAAGGGGGCGGAGGGCTGATGACCGGGAAGGTGTTCTTCAGCGTGACGATGTCGCTCGACGGCTTCATGGCGCCGGAGGCCGTGCCCATCGAGGACGCCTTCTCGCCCGAAGGTCGGAACGACCCGAAGGTCCAGCGCTGGATGGCGAAGTGGTCGGAGCTACAGGCGTGGGCGTTCCCGCAGCGGTTCTTCCGGGAGAACCTCAAGCTCGGCGAGGGCGGCGAGGAAGGACTCGACAACGACATCGCTCGGGCGACGTACGAGCGCACCGGCGTGAGCGTCATGGGCAAGCGGATGTTCGACGCCGGCGAGTTGGCATGGCCGGAGGAGGCACCGTTCCACACCCCGGTGTTCGTCGTCACCCACACCAGGCGTGAGCCGTGGGAGCGGCCGGGCGGCACGGCCTTCCACTTCGTCAACGACGGCATCACCAGCGCCCTCGACCAGGCCCGCGAGGTCGCCGGCGACCGCGATGTCCGCATCGCCGGCGGCGCCGAGACGATCCAGCAGTACCTGGACAGCGGCCTGATCGACGAGTTCTCGATCAGCCTCGCACCCGTGCTCTTCGGCACCGGCATCCGCCTGTTCGACCACGTGGACCCGGACCACCTCGCCCTCGAACAGACCCGCACGGACGCAACATCCCGAGTGACCCACCTGACCTACACCGTCGGGAAGCGGTAGCCCGGGACGGCCGGGGCCAGCCGGTACGTCGAGCCTCACACGCGAGAGGACGGTCCCGGTGTCGGTGGCATCGGGCGGGAGCGCGAACCGTTGTAGATCTCCGCGCCGGCGCCAGTGCCTGGACAGCAGCCTGGTTCGGGGTTGCGGTAGACCATGTCGCTCCCCACCACGCACGACGAACGCGAGGCCGGCAGCTCCAGCAGCTGTGACGCGTGCCCCACGAGTCTCCGCCGCTGCCCGGAGCCCTCCGGCTCCCGCCGTGCTGTCGCGGCCGCAGCCAACAACCCGATACCCAAAGGGTGTTCTCCCGCTGCGCGGTCCTGACAAATGTCAGGACCGCCCAACACGAGCTTCCTGCGATGCTGCACAGGTCATGGGCGCTGGGTCATGTCTGCACGCACCAGAGCAACGCCGACAAGGCGGCCGACAGCGGGCCTCAACAACCAGCACTCCGGCGCCAAGGCCCAGACGCACTACGGCTACGACGGAACGAACTGCACGGCGGCAATCGTCGACGGCCGGCGCCGAGAACCGAACGCGTACCACGCGCGTGATGACGAGCAACGTATTGGCATGTACAAATACGGGGGGAGTGCGAGTGAGATCCACTGCACGCGCGAGAACGGCGGCGCTGGCCGCCGTGGTGGCCGGGACGCTGGTCACGGGGGCGGCAACGGCCGACGGCCAGCCGGCGCAAGCCGCCGGAGCCGGCACCGCCGCGCAAGATGCGAGGAGGGCTCCGGCGAAGGCGAAGCCACCGTCGACGGTCACGCTGATCACCGGCGACCGTGTGGTCGTCGGTTCCGACGGTCAAGTGGTTCGGCTCGTGCGGGGCAAGGGCCGTGAGGGGATCGGCTTCTCGGTGCGGCGCGAGGCCGGCCACACCTACGTCGTCCCGCAGGACGCCCTGCGTCCGGTCGCCGACGGTGTGCTCGACCGGCGGCTGTTCGATGTCGCGCAGCTGGTCAAGGACGGCTACGGCGACGCGCACCGCACCACGCTGCCGCTGATCATCGGCTACGGCAAGGGCAAGCAGGTAAGGCAGGGCGGTACCGGATCACGGACCCGTGTCCGCGACCGTTTCGCGGGCCTGGCCGTCCGGGAGCGCAAAGCGTTGCCCGCGGTCGACGGGGAGGCCTTCAAGGCGCCCAAGTCCGGTGCCCCGGCGCTGTGGGCGGCCGTCACGGGCAGCTCATCGGCCCGCACGGCAGACAGCACGGCCGCAGGCGGCATCGATGCCCCGGCGCGGCCCGTCGCTCATGTCTGGCTGGATGCGAAGGTCCGGGGCACCTTGGCCGAGAGCGTGCCGCAGATCGGCGCGCCGACCATGTGGAAGGCGGGCTTCACCGGCAAGGGCGTCAAGGTGGCGGTCCTGGACTCGGGCGTGGATGAGACCCATCCGGACCTCAAGGGTGTCGAGATCGCGCAGAAGAACTTCAGCGAGTCTCCTGACGAGGAGGACCGCGTCGGGCACGGTACGCACGTGGCCTCCATCATCGCCGGCAGCGGCGTGAAGTCCGGCGGCCTCTACAAGGGTGTGGCACCCGACGTGCAGCTGCTGGACGCCAAAGTCCTGGACGACGAGAACATCGGAGCCGCCTCGAACATCATCGCCGGCATGCAGTGGGCCGTCGACCAGGGCGCGCAGGTCGTGAACATGAGCCTGGGCTCCCTCGACACCCCGGGCACCGACCCCAAGGAGGAGGCCCTCGCCCGGCTCTCCGACAAGGCCCTGTTCGTGGTGGCCGCGGGCAACTCGGGCGACGGGCCCCGCACCATCTATTCGCCCGGCAGCGCCCCCGAGGCACTCACCGTCGGAGCCGTGGACAAGCAGGAGGCGATCGCCGACTTCTCCAGCCGCGGTCCGAACCTCGACGGCACGCCCAAGCCCGACATAACTGGCCCCGGCGTCGACATCACCGCCGCCCAGACCACCCAGAGTCACCAGCCCGTGGGCGAGGACTACGTACCGCTCTCCGGCACATCGATGGCCACCCCGCACGTCGCGGGTGCCGCCGCCCTGGTGCTCCAGCAGCACCCGGACCTCGGCGGGGCCCGGCTGAAGGCGCTCCTGACCGGTTCGGCCAAGCCGAACCCGCTGCTGAACGCCCATCAGCAGGGCGCGGGCCGCGTGGACCTGGAGCGCGCCGCCACCGCCCTGGTCGTCTCCGAGCCCGGCTCCCTCGGCTTCGGCACACAGGCCTGGCCGCACACTGACGACACCCCGGTCTCCAAGATCCTCACCTACCGCAACCACGGCACCAAGGCCGTCACCCTGAGCCTGAGCGCCTCCGGCACCGACTCCTCCGGCCGGCCCGCCCCGGCCGGCATGTTCACCGTCAAGGACGCCCAGCTCACCGTTCCGGCCGGCGGCACCGCACAGACCACCGTCACCGCCGACACCCGCCAGGGGACCGTCGACGGTGTCTTCGGTGGCAGCGTGCTGGCCTCGGGAGACGGCCAGGAGGTGCGCACCGGCCTTGTGGTCGACCGGGAAGTGGAGTCCTACGACGTCACCGTGCGGCACATCGGCACCGACGGCGCCGTCCCGGGTACCTACGCGACGACCATCAACTCCGTCGACGGGAGCGGCAGGCGCGTCGAGCTCCCGGAAACCGAGAACGGCACCGTGGTCCAGCGGATGGCCAAGGGCACCTACCAACTGGAGGGTCTGGTCTTCGGCAAGGACAACGAGCTGGGCTTCTTCGTCCAGCCGGTCCTGGAGGTGACCAAGAACGTCACGGTGACCCTTGACTCCCGCAAGGCCAAACCGTTCGCCCTGAAGACCCCGGATCCGGCCGCCGAACTCGTCACGTCCATCGTCGGCTACGACGACACGGCCTCCGGGACGTCCAACACCTGGTCCACCAGCGGTGTCCCGCCCATCCGCACCGCCGCCCTCGGCCCGGCGTCCAGCACGATGCGGGCCCAGTTCAACGGCGTCTGGAAGACCCCCGGCAAGAATGTCGACTACCGGCTCGCCTTCAACCGCAAGGGCAGCTTCTTCACCGGCCTGAACCGCACCCTCACCCGGGCCGACCTGGCCGAGGTGAAGTTCGGCTTCGGCGCCTCCGTCACCGGGGCCCAGGGCCAGGTCCACATCACGCCGATGGACGAGGACGGATTCACCGTCAACATCAAGGAACCAGCGCTGCTGGACCTGCCGTATGCCACCACCCACTACCTCAGCACCACCGGTGTGCGCTGGTCCTGGCAGGCCGCGCAGTTCAACGCCGACGGCGAGGCGCGCATGTCGTACGCGAAGGACTGGGTGGCCTACAAGCCCGGCTCCAGCCACACGCTGCGGTTCAACACCGGTGTGGTCGGTCCCGATCTCGCGGCCGGGAGCCCGGAGCAGCAGGGCGCCGAACGGACCGGCGACCACATCAGCGCCATGATCCCGCTGTTCAACGACGGCAGCGGCAACCCGGGTTCCTCGACCGTCACCGGCGGTTTCGCCCGACTGGAATCCGGCGGCCGGATCCTCGCCGAGGGCCCGCCCACCGACTGGGTGACCGCCGAAGTCCCCGCCGCTTCCGCCGCGTACCGCCTGACGGTCCAGGCGAACCGCTCCGCCGAGGACACCTCCACCAGCACGAAGGTGGCCGGGGTGTGGACGTTCTCCTCGGCCCGGCCGGCCTCGGACGGCACGACCAGGCTGCCGCTGTCGACGGTACGGCTGGCGCCGAAGCTGAGCCTGAAGGGCACCGCCCCGGCGGGCGGCACTCTCACCGTGCCGTTGAAGCTGGCCGGTGCGGCCGCCGCGGCCGGACAGGTCGCCGCCCTGACCGTGAACATCTCCTACGACGGCGGCCGCACCTGGAAGCCCCTCACCGTCACGACCGACGCCAAGGGCGCCCGCTCGGTGACCGTCAAGCACCCGGCCACCGCCAAGTCCGTTTCCTTCCGGGTTGATCTGAAGGACAAGGCCGGCAACACCATGCGTGAGACGATCACGGACGCCTACCGACTCACTCCGTGATCCGACCCTGCGACGTTGGCCGCCTCCCGGCCCCGGCGAAACCCTCCGGCCTGGTCCCCGCATCCGCGGGCACCAGGCCGGAGCCGTGTCCGTACGGCATTCCGGCGCTGGTGGTCTCGCGGCTACACCTGCTGCTTGGCCAGGAAAGGCAGCACGACGTCGGCCATCTCGTCGGGCACCTCCTCGGCGAGGTCGTGTCCGGCGTCGACGAGCATCGCCCGGTAGATCGACAGCATCGCGCGGATGCCGCCGGGCATGGAGTAGCAGCGCACGTATTCTTCGATCGCGTCGGGGGTGGCGGTGTCCGGCTGGAAGTAGAAGCTCAGGTGCCACAAGTGCATGCCGCTGGAGACGTTTTCGTGCGTGAGTGCGGTGTGGTCCTCGAAGTCGAACCCGGGGAACAGTGCCTCGGCGAAGACCAGGGCATCCACGTGGGCGCGGTGCCGGGCGGCCAGTTGGTAGCCGATCACGGCGCCCCAGTCCTCTCCGATCACGCTGTAGGTGTCGTGCCCAAGGTGGTCCATCAGCGCGGCGATGTCGTCGCTCATCGTCGCGGAGTCGTAGCCGTCCGCGGGGCGCGCGGAGTCGCCGAGGCCACGAAGGTCGGGTGCAACGACGGTGTGGTGGGGCGTCAGCTTCGGGACGAGGTGCCGCCAGTGGTAGCTGGTCTTCGGCACGCCGTGCAGGAGTACCACTGCCGGGCCGGATCCGCTTGTCCGGTAGTGCAGGCTCGTTCCGTTGATGGCGGCCCGGCCCGTACGAACGGGCTCTCCGTGATGGTCGAAAATCATTCCTGTATCAGCTTTCCGGGTATATCTGGATCGAGTGATACAGATTCTGGATACGAAAGAGTCAGTCGAGCGTGGTCAGTGCGACCTCCACGAGGGGTTCGAGAGCGCGGACGTCCGGCGTGATCTTCGAGGACACGAGGAGACCGTTGAGGAACGTGACGAGGAAGGCGGCGAGAGTGTGCGGATCGTGCCGCGCCGAGATCTCGTCGCGCTCCGCCGCCGCGCGCAGCAGGTCGGTGAGCGCGTCCTGGTTGGCTCCCAGCATGTCCCGTACCGTACGCCGGGTCGGCTGGTCCTCCGGCAGGCGCTCGGTGGCGGCATTGACCAACAGGCACCCCCGGCCGCCGTGTTCGACGGCGATCCGGATCCGTTCGACCAGCAGCGCACGGATCGCCGACCGGGCGTCCGCCCCCTCTTCGAGGCTGCGCAGGGCGGCCGCCGCGAAAGTGGCGCGGTAGTGCTCCAGTGCGGCCCGGTAGAGACCGTCCTTGTCGCCGAACGCGGCGTACAGGGAGCCCTGCCCGATCCCGAGGTGCTGGGTCAGCTCGCGTACCGAAGTCGCCTCGTATCCGCGCGTCCAGAACAGATCCATCGCGCGGCTCACCGCCGCCTCGGTGTCGAACTCCCGTGTCCTTGCCATGTGTTCACCGTAACCGATCTGGATCGCTCGCTCAAGAATGTGGTATGTGGCAGCACCGAGCGTCACATCGGGTCGGCTTGCGTAAACCCTTTGAGAGGATTCGTGATCTCTCCTAGGTTGGCCGCGTGATGATCGAGGTGCCCTACCAGCCGCTTCCGGACGACCAGTCGGACGTTCGCTACGCCCATGGCCCCGACTCGACTGTCCAGCCCGGGGTGCCTGTCGGCAGGACCATCGAGTTCCACTGGAACGAGAGTGCGATCTACCCGGGCACGTTCCGCAGGTTCTGGGTTCACGTGCCCGCCCGGTACGACCCCGCACAGCCCGCGTCGCTGATGGTGTTCCAGGACGGCTGGTGGTACCTGGACCCCGAAGGAGAGGTGCGCGGCGCGATCGTCCTGGACAACCTCGTCCACCGCGGCGACATCCCGGTCACCATCGGCGTGTTCGTCGACCCCGGCGTCTTCCCCGATGCCGAGAACCCGAAGAACCGCAACACCGAGTACGACGCTTTCGACGACCGGTACGTCAGTTTCCTCCTGGACGAGATCATCCCCGAGGTCACACAGCGGTACACAATCGCCGAGGACCCCGACCGGTGGGGCATCTGCGGTGGCAGTAGCGGCGGCAACTGCGCCTTCACCGCAGCGTGGCTGCGCCCGGACAGGTTCCGCCGCGTCATCGGGTACCTGTCCAGCTTCGCGCAGATGCCAGGCGGCAACCCGTACCCCGAACTGATCCCGGGCGTCCCCCGCAAGCCACTGCGCATCTTCCTGCAAGCGGGCCATCGTGACCTGCGCTGGAACGAGCCCGAAGCGAACTGGCTCGCCAACAACCTGCGTGTCGCCGCCGCGCTCGCGGAAGCCGGATACGACTTCCGCCTCGTCCTGGGCGACGGCGGCCACAGCCCCAACCACGGCGGAGTCCTGCTCCCCGATGCCTTGCGCTGGTTGTGGCGGTAGAGGCACCGAGGCCCAAGCGCGTCGACGCTGCGGCGGAGGAGAGCGATTCCGGCCCGGGTAGTGGTGATGCGGGGTTCAGAGCCGGTGCCTGGGTCGTTCGGAAGCCATGAGCGGCGGTGAGTCCTGCCGCTGCTGACGCCGGACCGGATCCGGCTCGTCGTACTCCGGACGAACGTCCCCGCGGGGTTCGTGCCAGAGACGCCCTCGCCGGCAGGGCCGCACAACGGCGTCCGGGTCCTCAGCCGCGCCGCACCGCCCCGAGCTGTGCCCGGTCCAGGCCGGGGGCGGTGAAACGCTGCGCCACCGTGCGCAGGACACGGGCCATCGCCTGTGCGGGTGGGGTGGCGGGGCGGGAGGTGGCGCGTGCCAACAGGATGCGACGGGTGGGTGCGGGCACGTCGGAGGCGAAGGGCAGGAGGCGTACGTCGCTGCGGCGGCTGGTGAGGGCCAGACGGGGGGCGAGGGCGATGCCGAGCCCGGCGGCGACCATGGCCTGCGCCTCCTGGTAGTCGTGTGAGGAGTAGGCGATCTGTGGCTCGAATCCCGCCCGGCGGCAACTGCGGCGCAGGACATCGGCGACCGGGTGGTTGTCGGCGCGGATGATCCACTCCTGGTCGGCGAGGTCGCCGAGCCGGACGGAGGGATGGTTGCGCAAGGGGGAGTCGGCGGGGACGACCAGCACCGTGGGGTCGTCCAGCAGGTGGGTGAGGGAGAGCGCCGGATCGTCGAGGCGGTTCCATTCGTAGTCCCACAGCAGTCCCTGTTCCACCTCCCCGGTGTGGAGCATCTCCCGCAGCTCCGCGAGCACCCCTGCGCGTACCTCGATACGGACACCGGTGTGACGGCGGCGGAAGCGGGTGAGCGCGAGCGGCAGCAGGGACGCGCTCGCCGTGGGGAAGGAACCAAGCCGCAAGGTGCCCTGGTCGAGGGCGGTGAACGAATCCAAGTCGGCCTGGGCGGCGCGCAGTTCGCGGCGGATCGCCTGGCCGCGCCCGGCCAGCGCGGCACCCGCCGGGGTGGGGCGGATACCGCGCGGCAGCCGCTCGATCAGCGGCTGCCCCACCTCCTGCTCCAGCAGGGACATCTGCTGGGAAGCGGCGGAAGTGGTCATGCCCAGGGCCTCGGCCGCAGCGGTGAGTGAACCGCGTTCAGTGGCCTCGGTGAGCAGCAGCAGGCGGCGAACGTTCAGCATCCGTTGACTTTAGCTGAGCTAAACCCAACTGAAGTGAACTGCGATTGCTCCGAAGTCACGCCCCTGCGAAGGTCTCCGCATCCGCCGAGCGGTTCACCGGAACGCAATGCGCCCGCAACCTCCGCCTCGGCCCTTCCCTCCCCTCGTTGATCAAGGAAGAGCCTCAGACGTGCACACTCCCGCGACCCTGGTGCGTGGCGGCACCAGCAAGTGCTGGCTGTTCAATCAGGTCGACGTCCCCGCCGACCGCGGCGAACTGGAGAAACTGCTGGTCTCCGCGTACGGCGCCACCGATCCCGTGGAACTGGACGGCGTGGGCGGGGCGACCCCCACCACCTCGAAGGCGGCGGTCGTCAGCGCCTCGCCCGAACCCGGCGTGGACGTGGACTATCTCTTCGCCCAGGTCGGCATCGGCACCGGCTCGGTCGAGTGGACGAGCAACTGCGGCAACTGCGCCACCGGGGTCGCCCTGTACGCGGCCGCAAAGGGCATGGTGGCGATCACCGGCGACCGGACTCGGGTGGTGATGCGCAATACCAACACCGGCGCGGTCCTCGAAGGGCTCGTGGACACCACCGGTGGCGTCGTCCACCACTTCGGCCGCCAGACCGTACCCGGCACCCGGGCCGGCGGGGTCGCCGTCGGCCTCACCTTCCGGGATCCGGCCGGCGGCACCACCGGTTTACTGCTCCCCACCGGGCAGGCCGCACAGGACCTGCGGGTCGCTGACGCCGAGCCGGTGCGGGTGAGCATGGTGGACGCCGGGGCCCCCGTCGTCCTCGTCGATGCCCTCGCCGCCGGCCGCACCGGCGCCGAGCCCCTGGAGCGGATGGGCGCGGACGTGCCCTGGCTGCGCACTGTGCGCCATGCCGCCGCACCGCTGATGGGGCTGCTCAAGCCGGGCGAGGAACCGGGCGACGCGGTGCCGAAGGTGGGCCTGGTGGGCCCGCCGGTGCCGTACACCACCACCCTCGGCGAACCGGTCGCGGCCGAGGACTACGACATCTCGGTGCGCATGCTCAGCATGAACGCCCCGCACCCCGCGATCGGCCTGACCTCCGCCGTCGCCGTCGCGGCGGCCGGGCTCGTCGCCGGCTCCGTGGTCAGCCGGACCACGGGCGGCCCGACCGACGAGTGGCTGCGACTCGGCACCCCCGCCGGCATCGTCGCGGTCCGCTGCACCGACGTACAAGACGGCCTGCCGCGGCAGGTCACCGTGCAGCGCGCGGCGCGACTGCTCGCCGACGCCCGTATCTACGTCCCGGAAGCAGGCCGCACGCAAGCCGCCTGACCGGGACGGACATCACCTCGGTCGGCCGGTGCCCCCGCCGTCCGCACCGGGATATCCTCGCGCCCCCGGGGCGCGCCCCTCCCCATCGCACCAAGGACAAAGATGTCTGCTGAAGTGATTTCCATAGGCGCGCTGCTGGTGATGTTCGTGGTCGGCACGGTGCTGCCGATCAACCTGGGCATCCTCGCCTTCGTCGCCACCTTCGCGGTCGGCACCGCCTCGCTCGGCCTCACCGAGGACGAGATCTTCGAGGGGTTCCCGGCGAAACTCTTCGTCACCATCGTCGGCGTCACCTATCTGTTCTCCGTCGCCCGCCGCAACGGCACCATCGACTGGCTCGTCGCGGCCGGAGTACGGCTGGTCCGCGGCAAGGTCGCGCTCATTCCCTGGGTGCTGTTCCTGGTGGCCGCCCTGCTCACGGCGTTCGGTACGTTCACCCCGGCGGCGGTCGCCATCCTCGCGCCGATCGGTATGAACTTCGCCTACCGCTACCGGCTCAACCCGCTGGTCGTCGGCATGATGGTGATCAGCGGCGGGCACGCGGGCGCGTTCTCCCCGCTCGCCGTCTCCGGTGCGCTGGTGCTCGGCCTGGTCGACAAGACCGAACTGCACGTCTCCGCGGTGACGCTGTTCAGCGCCAGCTTCCTGATCAACCTGGTGCTCTCGGCACTCACCTACGCACTGCTCGCCAAGCGCCCCGCCCCGCTGGCCGAGGAATCCGACGAGGCGGCCGAGGACGAGGACCTCGCCGTGTCCGACAGGCCCGACTGGCGTCAGTGGCTCACCCTCGCCTGCCTGGTCGCCCTAGTCGTCGGCGCTCTGGGCTTCCACCTGGAGATCGGCTTCCTCGCCCTGGCGGCCGGCGCACTGCTGGCCCTGGTGGACATGAAGCGGCAGGAGAAGGCCGTGGAGGGCGTCAGCTGGTCCACCCTGCTGCTGGTCGCGGGCATGATGACCTACATCGCCATGCTGGAGAAGGCCGGCATCATCGAGAACATCTCCGAACACGCGGCGGGCCTGGGCGCACCGGTCGCCGTCGCCCTGCTGCTCTGCTTCACCGTCGCCATCACCTCCGCCTTCGCCTCCTCCACAGCGATCCTCACCGCGATCATCCCCATCGCCGTACCGCTGCTGCTCTCCAGCCATCTCAGCGCCGCCGGGCTGATCGCCGCCCTCGCCGTCTCCACGACGATCGTCGACACCTCGCCCTTCTCCACCAACGGTGCACTCGTCCTCAGCAACGCCCGCGGGGTGGAACCCCGCCGCTTCTACCGCCAGGTCATCGGCTACACCGGCGGAATTGTCGCCCTCGGCCCCGTCGTGGCCTGGGGCGCGCTGGTCCTGCCCTGGTCGTAGGACGCCAACGGGCTCGACGTGCGGCTGACGCACCGGGCCCGTTGGGTTGCTGCTGGGACAGCCGGACCAGAAGTACCGGCCGCGTACGCTACGATTGATCTTGAGCTGGTCGCCGCAACTCCAGTCGGCCGGTTGTGCGTTGGTGGTCCAAGGAAAGACGCCCCGCTTCCTGCGGGGAAATGCAGGTGCAAGGCCTGCCCGGCGCTCTGATCGAGCCTCATCCCGGTGTCACCGGGGTGAGGCTCGCTGCATTTGCGGGACGGTGCGCGCGGAGATCCCGCTCGGGGAATTCCTCGACCAACTCGTGGTTGAGCGCGGCCGCACAGGTCGCGCCCATCCCGGCCGGCGTGATCGCCTGGGCTGAAGTGTCGAGATGGTCTGTCTCAGGATGCCTTCTGACCGGCAGGCTTCTCGATCCCGGTGGTCACCCGTGCCCCTCGGAAGAGCACCGGGAGCCACAGGAGACATGCCAGCAGAGGGACCGCGGCGTAGGTGGCCATGCCCACACTGGAGCCCAACCCGTCCATGAGCGCGCCGAGGACGAGATAGCCGATGCCGATGAGCGCCGACTCCACGAATGCGATCATCGACAGCAGGCTCGCCCGGTGGCGCGACGGCACTGCCTCGTTGAACACGTTGTCCACGAGCACGGCGGTGATCTCGGGAATTCCGACCAGGACCAGGAACGCGGCGACGGTGACCCAGACAAGGCCGAGGCCGCTCAGTCCGAGCGCCACGGCGAGCGTCAGGAGAGCCACCGGGACGATGACCCGATACCCGATGCGACGGTCCGCGCGGTCCGACAGCAGGGGAGTGAGTCCGCCGACGAAGAAACCCGCCGCTATGACCACGCTGACCAATGCGGTGCCCGCTCCCTGATCGGAGAGGGTCTTCTGCGTGAAAATGATGTACGGCGTCAAAGTCGCGTGCATCAATCCGGACACCACGACAAGCGTCACGAGCGCCGGCGTGGCGACCCGAAGCAGCGCCCGCCATGCTGTGGCGTCGCGGTGCTCCTTCCCGGCTCCGTCCTGCTCGTCCACCGCGTCCGCGCCGCGGATCTCGGGCACCCTTGACATCAGCACCACCACGGCCAGGATGAGGCAGGACGCCGAACCGACGTAGACGACTCCCCAGGAAAACTGCTGCAGTTGGCCGCCGAGGACGATGGCGACTCCCGAGGTGACCGTCCCGAGCATGGTGAACCGGGACTTGATCTTGACGTAGCCGGCCGTTGCACCATGACGCACGAGCAGGTCGTACAGCAGAGCGGTGTCCGAACCGGACACACATGCCATGCCCACGCCCTGCCCGATGAACAGCGCCAGGAACACCCAGTAGTTGGAGAACGCCACCTGACCGAGCAGGCATCCAGCTATCAGCACCTGGCCGATCACGATGCTGGCACGCCTGCCGATTCGGTCGGCGATGACTCCCGTCGGCAACTCCGCGAGTCCGCTGACCAGGTAGAGCAGTGTCTGAAGGAGGGCTACTTGCCCGGCGGAGAAGCCTCGCTGATAAAGGAAGAGGACGAACACGCCACGCTGGAACAGCGAGTTGGCGAGCACGGCGTATACGTAGAACGGGCGCGTGACGCTTCGTGCTGCATCGTCGACTGCAGCCGACCCGCCAAGGGCCTCCGTGGTGCCGGTCATGGTGCGAGCTCCCCCTGGTGACTCCGGTGATCATAGGTGTTGGGCCTCCGCCGTCGACCGGAAACCTCCAGTCCGTACTTCGCGCAGGACAATGGGCCGACCCTCTGGGACGTCACCCTCCAGCTGCTGGTTCACCAACGTCCGCTCCCGTGTGACGCTGCGGGGTGAACGGCTGCGTCGGATGATCACCTGCCGGGCCGGCATGCGGTGCGGAGCGTGCAGCGCCACGGAGGGCCGTGGCGCCAATTCGCGGCTTGGAAACGAAGGCGTTCGCCCGCCTTGGTCAAGGGCACGGAGACGAGCCATGCCACGGCCCGCAGCCACATCCGCTACGCGTTCAGCGTGTGGGGCGTTCGGCCAGGGTCTGGACGCTGGATCTGAGCATTCTCACCGATGCCGGGGCCCCTCCAACGCCCGCCTTCAGCGTCCGCCTCGCGCGGGCGAGCGGCGAGGCGTCGCCGCAGTGACGTTCGCTACGGAACGTGGCATCCCGCGGCCTGCCATCGCCGACGCGAGGGAGATCGTACTCCGGCCGCGCCGGACCCACGGGAGGCAGCGGAGCAATCGCCGTTGCGGCGGACTTTCCGCCGCGGTCGCTGAACCTCGCTTCACCTGCGAGGTGTCCCACGACGCTCCCCATCCACGACCGCAGACCTGTCAGACCCGCGCCGTATCCGCCGTCCTCTATCCGAGCGTGAGCATCGCCGCGGCGACCTCGTCGATCGCCGCTGCGGGGATGGCAGTGGCGGCCTCCTCAAGGACGAGGAGCTGTGCCCCGGGGATCTCGCGCGCGATCGCCTTACCGTTGCCGACGGGGAAGAACCGGTTGCGGCGGCCGTGGACGACGAGCGTGGGGACTTTGATCTCGGGCAGGCGCTCGCGCCAGCGAGGTTTGCAGTCGAGCCTGGAGAACACCATGCCCATCTGGTTGGCCATCTGGACCGGGGGCGCGGTGCCGGGCGTGCGGTCCCAGATGCGTGCGGCGACGGCGCGTCCGGTGAGAGGGTCGTCGCCGAGGATCTCCGCTGCGGCGGCGGCGAACTCCGCCACTGCCTTGCGGTCGGTCCAATCGGGTATCGGACGCGCGAAGAGCCGGCTCATCGTCGCCTGGTCGTGGTCGGGGAGGTCGTCGTCGGGTGGGCCGGGGGCAACCGCGCGGGTGCCGACCAGGGTGAGCGCCGAGAACGCGCTCGGATGGTCGAGTACGGCCACCTGGGCGACCATCCCGCCTACGTCGATCCCCGCAAGGTGGGCGGGCCCGTCGCCGAGCACGTCGGCAAGGGCTGCCGCGTCGGCGGCGAGGTCGCGCAGGGTGTAGGCGGGCGCCTGCTTCGGGTCCGTCGTCGACTCCCCGCTGTCGCGAAGGTCGTAGCGCACCACACGGCGCCCGCCGGCGGCGAGGCGTTCGCACAGCGCGTCGGGCCAGGAGAGCATCGTCGTTCCGCCCGCGAGCAGGACGAGTGGCGCGTTGTCGTCGCCGAACGACTCGATGCCCAGGGCGATCCCATTGGCTTTGACAGTGGTCATCGGAATCACCGGGAGATGTCGTAGGTAAGGGGGTCGGGCCCGGTGACGAAACCGTCGAGGGGGAGCGGGATGCCAGCGATGATGGGAGTCATGCCGTGGGAGACCCGATCCGCCGCTCAAAGTCATCGCTCACGCAGGAAACATGTGGAGTACTCCAGCCGGAGATCGTGATCTTGTGAGTGGGGGCGCCGCTGATATGGCGCGGCCACCATTGAGCAGTGTGCATCGTGAAGTCGCAGGTCATGGGTCTGGCGTGACGTTGCTTCGGGGTGCTCGTGTTGGTCGTGCTGGGCAGTCTGGGGTGTAGATCGTCTGGCGGGGCGGCTCTGCGGGTTCCTGCCCGTCGTCGCCGGTGTCGCTTCTACGATCCGGCGCATGATGGACCCCGAGGTGCTGGAGCGGATCACCGCGCGACGTGCAGAGCTGGACGGACTCGAAGAACAGCTGGTCAAGCAGCTGGTGGAGGTGCGGGCGGAGCGGGACGAGCTCGCCGTGGCCGAACGCGTTCTGCAGCGGCTGAGCGAGCAGATCGCCGACGAGCAGGCGGAGGCCGGGTCGTTGGTCGTTCAAGTAGCGGGCCGGGCAGCGCGGTTGGTCCCGGACCGTGCGCCGGGCTTGGACACGGGGGTGCGGGGCAAGCTGGAGCCTCTGCGCGGGAAGCTGACGAAGCCGGCTGACCGTGGCTGGCTGCACAAACGCCCCGACGGGCGGTTCACCGCACGTCCATGATCGCGTGGGGTACGGCGTAACGGACGGTCCCCCGGCGGCAGTTGAGTTTGGTGTGAAGAAAAACAACCATCACGCCGAGGGCCCTGATGGCCTTGTTTACACCGCCTACCGCCGTCGAGCGCCACCCTGAACTGGTTCGCCGACCTGATCCGCGGCCGCCTGAAGAAGATCAGATCGCGGTGGCGGGTGCTGCCGCCGGGAAGATCGCGGGCATAGTGCTGGCGGTGCTGCGCTGTGACCAGCGGCCCGACGATCTGGCCGGCGGGAACGGGATACACCGCACCACCGTTACGCGCTGGGTGCGCGAGGTCGTCGGGCTGCTGGCTGCCCGCGCCTCGCGCCTGGACCGGGCGTTGAAGAAGATCGCCCGAAGTGGTGGCGGAGTGGTCCTGCTGGACGGCACGCTGATCCGCACCCGGCGGCGTACCGGAACCGAGAACCGGAAGAACTACTCCGGCAAGCACAGATGCCATGGCCTGCTCGTGATCGCGCTCACCGACGACAAGGGCCGTCTGATATGGGTCTCCGCGGTGCGGGCCGGATGGACCTCGGAGATCACCAGCTGCCGCCACGACCACCTCACCGCCCACCTGCGGCCGGCCGGCCTCGGCGCCATCGCCGACCTGGGATTCGTCGGACTCGACGACAGCGGTCCCGACGTCGACCCGGCAGTGATCACCGGCTACCAGGCCGCCCGGAACCGGCCTCTGACCCGCGGCCAGAAGCTGTCCAACAAGGCCCTCGCCGCCGTCCGGGCCCCGGTCGAGCACGGCTTCGCCCACCTCAAGAACTGGCGCGTGCTCGGTAAGGTCCGTACCGACCCGAGGTGGGCAACCGCGCTGGTGAAGGGCCTGCTGGTCCTCACAAACCGCGAAGTCTCCCGCTGATAGGGCTCTTTGAACCTCGGTGGAGTCGCTCTTCCCGTCACTTACTTGGATGTTGAACGGTGTGCGGAAGAGCGGCGAGCACACGCATGTGTTGGAAACCCGGCTGAGGTCCTTGATCTTGTGACGCTGTCCGCCTCTGCCTTCGGCTCCGTGGCATCCGGTCACGGAGCCTCCGCAAAAACCCGTTTGGTGGACCACGGCGCCGACTGCTACTTTCCCGGAGACCGTGCGAGAGATTGAGGAGGTGGTACCCGTGAACGTATCGACGTGGGTGCTCTCCTCCGGGGTCACGGTCGGGCGATAGGTCGTCCGGGAGCGCCGTTCTGTGCACTCCCGAAAGGCACGACCATGCATTTCACGTCTGAACAGCGTCTCGACGACGGTGTCCTCGAGCGCGAATTCACCCTCGGCGAGATCCCCGGCATCCTGTGGACGCCCGCATCCGCACCAGCGCCGCTGATCCTGCTCGGCCACCCCCCGCTCGGACTGCACAAGATGTACCCCCGATTGGTGGCGCGGGCCCGGCACGCCACGGCGGATGGCTTCGCCGCGGCCACCATCGAGCTCCCTGGGAGCGGTGACCGGCCCCGTTGGGCCGCCGCCGAGCAGGCCCGCGCCGACCTGCGCCGGGCTATGGAAGCCGGCGAGCCGGTCAGCGACGAGATCATCGACGCCCTCATCCTCCCGCTGGTCGAAAAGGCGGTCCCGGAATGGCAGGCCGCCTTGGACGCCCTCCTGTCGCTGCCCGAGATCGGCGGCCCGGTCGGGTACTCGGGGGGGAGTGATCTCCATCGGCGTCCGCCTTGCGGTGGTCGAGCCGCGCGTCGTGGCCGCCGGTTTCTTCGCCGGGAGTTTCGTGCCTCGCGCCATGTTCGAGGAGGCCCGCCGGGTCACCATTCCGCTCCATGTCCTGCTGCAGTGGGACGACGAAGGGAACGACCGGCAGGCGGCCCTGGACCTGTTCGACGCCTTCGGCTCCAAGGAGAAGTCCTTGCACGCCAATATGGGCGGGCACACCGGCGTCCCGCAGTCCGCGGGGGACGCCGCGGCCCAGTTCTTCGCTCGGCATCTGCGCTAGCCGCGGGCTGGCCCCGCCGCCAGGCCAGTAGACGGTAGGCGGTGCCGGTCGGCACGCCGCTCATCGAGGGCAGGCCCCTGCCCTCGTCGATGGCGGTGGCCAGCGGCTGCACAACCGCCCCGCTCGGCCGGTACCGGCCATCGGCGGTACCGGCCGAGCGGGGCGGCGCTTGGCCACCAGCGCCTCCATCATCTGGGCCCACGCCGTGAGGCACTCAGCCCGTACCTTGCGGATCGCCGGAGAGTGGGGGATCAACTGAGCACGTTTGCCGAGCCCCGTGAGCAGGGGTGACGAGGTTCAAAGAGCGCCATCACCGCTGACCGACGATCTTCCCTGAAGTCATCCGCTCGCGACCAGCGCGAGTATCCCGAACCCCACGCACACCAGAACCGCCATCAGCAACTTCACGATGCACACCGCTCATTGACCATCTCGACGAGACCGGCCGCGCCATCGGCGGCGCCCATCCCTCTCTGCCTACTTGAGTCCACCGAGACGAAGGGCATCCTCGATCTCGCTGAGCTTCGCGGACGGCAGGACGCCTGCCTGCCCGATCAGGTCTTCCCTGGCCAGGGTGACCAGCCAAGTACAGGGGATGAGGTCGGGACGTGGAAGTGCGACTCTCAGGACGCCGTCGAGAGGCAGTCCTTCGGGGGCACCTACTGCCACCTCAACGGCCACGCCGCTGAGATCGGTGCCCGCGGGAGCGACGACCTGCATCGCCAAGAAACCGGACGCCTCTTCTCCCGACAGCAGTACGACTGCCCGCTGCTCGTTGAAATGTGCCCACCAGACTTCGCCACGTCGCATATGTCCTCCCGGTACGGGACGGTGCGCCTGCGTCGCCCCTTCGACCGCCGCCTACTCCAGGCATAGATCGTAATGTCGGCTGGTCAGGGTCTACCCTGTGACCCGCGGCCACCCCGTGATCGTTTGTCTTCACACACCGATGATCAACGGTGGCCGCACCCATGTCGTCTTTGACGCCATCGGCCCTGCGAACGCACGGAGACCGCCTGTGCCTGCCGACGCATACGAAGCACTGCTCATCGGCGGCCGCGCCGGGGTCGGCAAGACCACGGTCGGCTGGGAGATCTCCGCGCAACTGCAAACCCTGCGCATCGCCCACTGCTTGATCGAGGGCGACAACCTGGACCAGGCATTCCCCGCCCCGGCCGACGACCCCGCCCGCACGAAGATGACCGAGGCGAACCTCGCCGCGCTCTGGCGCAACTACGTCGCTCTGGGATACCGCAGGCTGATCTACACCAACACCGTCTCCGTTCTGGAGCCCGACCTGATCACCCGCGCCATGGGCGGCACACCCCGCATCACCGCGGTACTCCTGACCGCCGACGACGCAACCACCCGACAGCGTCTCGGCAGCCGAGAGATCGGCAGCCAACTCGACGCCCACGTCACCCGAAGCACTGCCATGGCCCAACATCTGGAAGCCACCGCACCTCCGTGGGTCGCACGGATATCCACCGACGGCCGATCCGTCACCGACATCGCTCGCGACGCCATCGCGGCAACCAACTGGTCAGCCCAATCGGCACAGACCCCGGATCACGAACCACGCCTGGAGTACTAAGCGTTCGCGGTGTCGTCCGGGTGGAGGGCGTCGAGGATGAGGGTGAGGCCGAAGGTGAACTCGTCGGCGTAGTCGTAGCCGGGCTTGAGGACGTGCTCGGTGGCCAGTTCGGTGAGGTGGGGGTAGTCGTCGGCGGGCATGTCGCGCAGGATGGCGTCGGTGACCTCGTTGAGTTCCGCCGTGCCGGTGAACGGCAGGCTCAGCTCCTGGAGCACGAAGCCGTACAGGTAGCTGTCGATCAGTGAGATGGCGTGCGCGGCCATGGGGACGGAGAAGCCTCCGGCGCGCAACGCTCCGATGACGGCGTCGTGGTGGCGCAGGGTCGCGGGGCCGGGCTGGGAGCGGGAGTCCATGAGGCCGATGGACCACGGGTGGCGCCGCAGGACGGCACGGGCGCAGACCGCGCGGTGGCGCATGGCGCTCTTCCAGTCCGTGTCGCGCGGCGGCAGGTCGATCTCGCCGAACACCGCGTCCACCATGCCGTCGAGGATGTCCTCCCTGCCTGCCACGTGGTGATACAGCGACATCGCCTCAACTCCCAGCGGTTCGGCGATGGCCCGCATGGTGAGTGCGGCCGATCCCTTCTCGTCCGCCACCGCCACCGCCGTACGGATCACGCGCTCGCGACTGAGCGGGATGCGTGCCGATGTCCCGCGTCGGCCCTTGCCTCCCTCGCGCATGCGCCCCTCCTTTTCGCTCCCTTGACCGCCTTACGGCATAAGGATAGCTTGCCTTACAACATGGCCTTACAACATAAGGTCAGCAGTCCGGCGAAGGGGATGCGGCATGAGCACGGATCGTGTGAAGAAGGTCTGCATCGTCGGAGCATCGGGGAAGCTCGGGCAGTACATGGTCGGGCACGCCCTGGAACGCGGCTACGACGTGATCGGCGTGTGCCGGGAGCGCAGCGTGCCGAAACTGGCCGCGTTCGAAGGCCGGATGACCGTGATCCCCGGACCCACGAACGACTCGGAGGTGATCCGGCGGGCGGTCGCCGGGTGCGATGGGGTGCTGACGGTGCTGGCGCCCTGGGGTGTCCAGCAGTACGCATCAGGCACTGCGCAGGCGGTGCTCGACCATGCGCGGCCGGGTGCGCGCCTGGTCTTCTCCTGCGGCTGGCACATCACGCGCGACGGCAAGGACAAGTACTCGCGAATGTTCACCGTGGGCGTCCGGATCGCCTCCGTGCTCGCCAAGCTCGTCCGCGCCGTCGAGATCGACGACCAAGTGGAGGCGTGCCGACGGGTGTTCGCCAGCGACACCCGGTGGACCGTGGTGCGCGGCAGCAGCCTGGAGGAAGGCGAAAGCCAGGGCCTGCCCGTGTGGAGCCGCCACGTGGGTGATCCGGTACTGGCCGGCAACCTGACGCGTCGGGTGGACTTCGCCCTGTTCATGGTGGAAGCGCTCACCAACGACACGCTCATCCAGGAGGCCCCCGCGATCGTCGGCTGCCGAACTCCCAGCGCGCTCGCCCATGCAGGAGGCCCCCGCAACCAGGCCTAGCCGGGCCGGAGCCGAGCGAGCACATGCAGGACCCACCGTGCCATACCCAATGGGTGCCGACGGCCTGGAAGTCGGTGAAGCCCATGGGTGCCGGTACCGGCCTGGCAGGCAACCCTGGGGCTCAACACCCTCGCAGAGCTGGCCTGTTGAAGGGCTGGCATTGTCAGTGGTGAATGCAAGCATGGTCCATCGCGCGGGGAGCAATGGCGATGGAGAGGAAGTACACGGTGGTCTGGATCGACAAGTACAAGCGCTCGGACGGGACCGTGGTACGGGCGCATTCCCGGTGGGCGCCGGGTGCGCGCCGGGAGATGACAGTCTTAGCCGTGGTCGCGTTGGCCGTGGTCGGGATGGGCAACGGCGCCCGTGGGGGCACCGCCGACGGCACGGCACCGCGGCCGCAGTCGACCGTGCAGTACCCGATCCGGTTCGAGGGGGCGAGCGCAGAGGAGGGCCAGGCCGCGCAGCCGCGGCCGGCGGTGTCGTACCCGGTCAGATGGCAGACCCCGAAGTCGACGCCTACCGTTCCCAGGCCGACGGTGTTGTACCCGATCGACTTCTCCACGATGGGCAGCGGCAGGTGAGCCGCCGCCCGCGCCGCAGGACGCGTCGACAGCAGCAGAAGGACACGCAGTTCACCACGTTCCTGGCCGCTGCCGTGGCCGTGGGCATGGTCGTGACGGTGGTCAACTGGCTGCTCGCCCACTGGTGGGTGCTGCTCGTGGCCGCGGTTCTCGCCGTCGTGGGCGGTACCGGGTGGTGGCAGCAGCGGAACCGGCGGGCGCGGTGGGCGCAGGCGCAGGCACGTGCCTTGCGCTACGGGCTGGCGCAGCTGGACGCGCTGACGCACCGGCAGTTCGAGCACGCGATCCGAGACCTGATGCGCCGCGACGGCTGCACTGACGCCGTGCAGGTCGGCGGGCAGGGTGACCTGGGAGCGGACGTGAAGGCCACGGACCCTTCGGGACGGCGCTGGGTGATCCAGTGCAAGCACCGCAGGAACGGGGACCGGGGCGCGGCGGTGGGAACGCCGGATCTCCAGGTGCTCAACGGCACGGGCCGCCCGGTGCATGGGGCGGACGTCGTGGTGATGGTGACCAACGGCAGGATCACCCGGCCCGGCCGCGACTTTGCCCAGCAACAGAGGCTCCACCTGGTCGACCGACGAGTCCTGGGGGAGTGGGCTGCGGGATCCCGGCCACTCTGGGAACTGCTGCGGGCTCTGCCACCCCCGCGTAGGCCGTCAGCGCTCTCCTGACCATGGTGTAGCTCCCTGTGCCTCTGACCACCCTGGCACGAGGCGGCGTGATCACACCGACCGGCACCGGTTCACGTACGGGGCAACCCCAGCGCCGGGGAGCCCACCGGTGGTCCCAGCAACACCCCCACACCCACTGTCTGGCCGCACTGTCCCATCGCCCCGTGTCCGCCAGAGTCGTGGGAGTCGGCGGACACGGCCGACGGATTCTCCATCGGGAGGGGAAACAGCATGTCCGAAGCAAGAGGTGGGGCACATCGCGGCATGGCCCGACGAGGGTTCCTGGCCGGGGCCGCCGTCGTGACGGGTACGGCACTGACGACCACCGCATCCGCCGGCACGGCACGCGCGCTCGGGGCGAGGGCCGGAAACGGCGCCGACGCCAGCCTGTTGGCGTTCACCCACGTCACCCTGATCGACGGATCGGGAGCACCCCCGGCCCCCGACATGACGGTCGTCGTCGAGGGCGGCCGCATCACCCAACTCGCCCCGAGCGCACGCATCCGGCTCCGCCCGGGCACCCGCACGGTCGACCTGACCGGCAAGTACCTGATCCCGGGACTGATCGAGGCGCACACCCACAGCGACGGCCCGGAGACAGTGATCCCGACGCTGTACGCCCTCGCCGGCGTCACCACGGTCCGGGAGATGCGGGGCCAGCCGGTCCACCACGAGTGGCGCGAGAAGATCCGCAGCGGTGCGCTGCTCGGACCCCGCTGGGTGGTCGGCAGCCCCATCGTCGACGGCGGGCCATCACTGTGGGCGGCCGACGTGGGCCCGACCATCGAGGTGCGCGACGCGGCCGAGGCCCGGCGCGCCGTACGACGGGTCAAGCGCGAGGGGGCGGACTTCGTCAAGGTGTACTCCCGACTGTCCCGCGAGGCCTACTTCGCCATCGCGGACGAGGCCCGGCGCCAGGGCATGCCCCACCTCGGGCACTGCCCCGACACCGTACGGATCGCGGAGGCGAGCGCCACCGGCCACCGCACCATCGAGCACCTGCACGCGCTGCTCCTGGCGACCTCACGGCACGAGAAGGAGATACGGCGCCGCCTGGCCGCCGTACGGATCGACCCGCGCGATCCCAGCAGCCTGTCCCGCTACCACAGCTGGTTCCAGCAGGTGCACCCCCTCGAATGGCGGGCGGTGCAGGGCTACGACCGGGACCGGGCGGACGCCCTCTTCCGGAGTCTGGCGGCCGACGGGACAGCGGTCGTCCCCACGCTCAGCGTGCACCGCACGCTGGAGCTGCCCGACGACGTTCCGTCCCGGGCCGAGGAGTGGAAGTACCTGCCCGCCTGGCAGGTGGAGAGCTGGCCGGACCAGCTGACGGCACTGACCGGCGGGCGCACCCCCGAGCAGGCCCGGCAGATCCGCCGGATCTTCGAGCACCGGCTCCGGCTGGTGAGCGAGCTCCACGGCGCGGGCGTGCGGCTGGCCGCGGGCACCGACACCGGCACGGGATACCTCGTCCCGGGCTTCGCCCTCCACGACGAGCTGGCCCTCCTCGTGGCGGCCGGCCTCACCCCGGCCGAGGCCCTGCGCGCGGCCACGCGGGACGCGGCCCACACCCTCGGCCTGCCCGCCGTCGGCACCGTGGCCCGCGGACAGGCCGCCGACCTGCTCGTCCTCGACGCCGACCCGCTGCGCGACATCCGCAACACCCGCCGCATCCACGGCGTGGTCGTCGACGGCAGGTGGATCCCGCCGGAGGAACGCCGCCGACTGCTCGCAGCGGTGGAAGAGGCCGCCGCACAGACCCCGCCGCCCCAGGAGGGGGCGACCATGACGGGCTGCGGCTGCGGAGGACACCCCTGACAGCCCTCTGGCGGCGGCCTCGCCGACGAGTGACGCCGGCCGCAGCCCGGACGCGCTGTTGTGGCGCCTGTCCGTCGGGGTGCCCCTGATACACGCCGGCCGAGAGCCGGAGGCGTCCGAGGCGCTGGTGAACCTGCTGACACTGCGTCTGCGTGAGACGGCGCGGGCGGGCGACGGCAGCGGCGGGTACGGCGGCCGGGACCGGTGGGAGGAGACCCACAGCGGTGAACTCGATCAAGTTCGAGGGAGCATTCGAGCGGTCGAGCCCGCGGCCTGGGTGTGAAGGGCGCTACTCGGCCCGCCACCAGCCCTGTCCGACATGCCAGTCCCTGACCCAGTGCAGGAAATTGCCCCCCGGCTGATCGGACGTGTGGTCGGCATAGGGTGCGGCGCATCCGTCTCCGAGCCACCACACCCGGCCGCGTTGCGGCCCGGTCACCACCAACGTCCAGTACTCACCGGGTCTGTCGCTGCCCAGCAGCACCGAGCCGTGCTGGTAGGTCTGGTGCAACAGAGACGAGTGACGGGTGTGGTCGTAGTAGTCGTACTCCCACTGCCACTCCTCCTCAAGAGGGAACGGCTGGCCGGGCACGCGTACGGCGGCGCCATCGAACGGCTCCGGGCTCATCCAGCAGTCCGCTTCCCAGACGGCCCAGCTGTCCGGCTTCTCTCCCAGGGGCAGCAGACCACCCTCGTCAGGCGGACCGTCGTCGGTACCGTTCGCGATCTCGGTCACGAAAGTGCGATACGGCTCCGGCAACACCACCCCGTGCCTTCGCTCCCACACCCGAAGCTCTTCCCCGTCCAAAGGGCGGTGACGGACCTTGGCCGGAAAGGCTTCACGCAGGACGGCTATCGCACCCGACATCGCATCTTCCGCGCCCTGCAGGTACCACCGGGCACTGACACTCTGCAAGCAGGAAACCCGGCCGACTTCAGGCTGGGCTGACCACGCCCCCGCCCGCATGGCTCACGGGCTGGATGGGCGGATGGGGGGGGGAGAGGGGCGAGAGCGCCCTCCCTGCGCTGCCGCCTTGGCGCGGAGCGCGGGCGCATGCCCGGCTTGCGTGAGCGCGGCCAATGGGGTCAGTTGGGGCTGGGAGTCGAACCCCGACGACATCGCCGCGCTCAGCCCACACCGCAGGGACAACGTGCTCCGCTTCGGCGGCGACGACACTGGGCTCCTCCACATCCCGCCGTCGCCGTACGGCAGCGCGCTGAACCTGCGTGCAGACTCGGCCTGGTGGGTCAGGGACATTCAGCTGGGGCGCCGGGTCTCAGGTGTCGTGATCTCGGGTGCGGTCCAGCTGGCCAGGACCTGCAGGGCCTGCGCGGTTTCGGAGCCCGGTTCGACGTTGTAGACGCACAGGGTTTGTTCCGCGTCGCCGGGGGCCTGGAAGGACTCGTAGGAGAAGTGCAGGTCGCCGACGAGGTGGTGGTAGTAGTGCTTGGCTCCGTGGGTACGGCGCAGCACGCGGTGGTCGTTCCACCAGCCGGTGAACTCGGGGGACTGGAGGGTGAGTTCACCGACGAGGTCGGCGAGCTGTCGGTCGTGGGGGTAGCGGCCTGCCTCGAACCGGAGGATGGCCACCGTCTCCGCGGCGATCCGTTCCCAGTCGCCCACGCGCTCACGGGCCCGCGGGTCCAGGAGGTAGTAGCGGGCCAGATTGCGGCGGGTGGCGGGCAGGGCGTCGAAGTCGGTGAGGACGACCCTGGCGAGCCGGTTGGAGGCCAGCACGTCGGTGCGGCGGCCCAGGATGAAGGCCGGGACCTGGTCGAGGGTCTCCAGCATCAGGTGCAGCCCCGGCCGGACCTGCTGGGCCCTGGTCGGCGCGCGGCGTACGGTCCGGGTGCCGTGCCGCAGCAGGTCGGTGAAGTGTTCGCGTTCGGTCTCGTCAAGGCGCAGCGTGCGGGAGATCGCTTCGACGACCTCGGCGGAGGGGTTGCCCGCTCGCCCCTGCTCCAGACGCGTGTAGTACTCCGTGCTCACGCCGGCCAGGCGGGCCACCTCGTCCCTGCGCAGGCCCGGTACACGGCGTACGCGTCCGTCGGAGGGCAGTCCTGCGTCTTCCGGGGTGATGCCCGCGCGCCGTGAACGCAGAAAGTCAGAGATTTCCTTCGTCCCATCCATGGCTCAAGTGTGACCGCCTCGGCGGTGCCGTGCGGCTCCAGGGTGGTCCTGCCGATACCTGTTTCGGCAGGGCCAGTTATGGCGTCCTGAGAGGCCGGCGCGGGTGGTGTTCTGGATGTGCGGCCAGCAGTCGCCCACTGCGATCCAGCCCTCCCTCCTATCGCTTGGAAGGTACGCATCATGACCACGAACACCACCCCCCGCCCTCTGGCCGGTCGCGTCGCCGTCGTCACCGGCGCCTCCAGTGGCATCGGCGAGGCTTCCGCCGAGCAGCTGGCGTCCCTGGGCGCCCGCGTCGTCGTCCTGGCGCGGCGTGCCGACCGGCTGGCGGACCTGGTCTCCCGGATCGAGAAGGAGGGCGGCAGCGCGGTGGCGATTGCCGCCGACGTGACCGACGCCGTCGCGGTGCAACGCGCCGCCGACCGGGTGGAGGCAGAGTTCGGCGGTGCTGACCTGCTCCTGAACAATGCCGGAGTCATGCTTCCCGCTCCGGTCGAGGAACTGGCGACCGACCAGTGGAAGCAGCAGATCGACCTGAACATCACCGGCCTGATGAACGCGATCGGCGCCTTCACACCGCAGTTGGTCAAGGCCGCCGCCGAGCTCGGTGTGGCCGACCTGATCAACACTTCCTCGATCGCGGCGCAGAACATCTTCCCGAACTTCGCCGTCTACTCCGCCACAAAGGCGTACGTCACCCACCTCTCCCGTCACCTGCGGGTCGAGCTGGGCGCGAAGAACGTCCGCGTCTCGGCGCTCGAGCCGGGCATCGTCGGCACCGAGCTGCAGAGCCACGTCACCGACCAGGGCGCCCGGGACTGGCTGGCCGACTCCAAGGATGCGATGGAGTGGCTCACGGCGCAGGACGTCGCGGAAACCGTCGGCTTCATCGCCTCGCTGCCGCCGCGGGTGAACCTCCAGCAGGTCACCATCATGCCCACCGGCCAGGCTTCCTGACCGGCGCTTCACCGGTGGGCCCCGGCCGCGGGCAACGATCACTCGGCGAAGTCGGTGTAGCCACGATGGACAAGAAGTACGAAGGCGAAGTGATCGGGCGCTCGACCATCTTGTTCACCTCGGATGCTCTGCGGCCGGGCAGGCTCCTTCGACTTCGCGCACTCCACAACCACTTTGGGCGAGAGCCCGCAGGACGGTTCTTCGCCGTACCTGGGCAGGGTTGAGCCCTGGCCGGCCGAGAGGCGTCCGCTGATCATCGGTGACATGCCGTCGAAAGGACAGATCTCCGTGCGTATCCCCACCGTCTCCGTCGCCCTCACCCTCCTGCTCGTGGCCACCCCCGCCGCGGCCTCCACGCACACCGGAAATCCGGCTCCCACCCCGTCGGCCCAGGCTGCGGAACTCCGGAACGACGCCGGTATCGGCCTGCCGTCCCGGTATGTCGTCCCGGGCCCGCGGGCATACCCCGGCGGGCTGGCGTACGACCAGGTCACCGACCAGTTCTTCACCGGCAGCACGCAGGAGGGCACCCTCTACGTGGGCACGCCCGGCCGGGAGAGGATGCGGGTGTGGCTCCGGGGTGGCGTGCATGGCCGTACGACCACGTCGGGGATCATCTCCGACGACCAGGGCAGGCTCTACGTGGGCGGAGGCCCGACAAACCGGGTGTGGATCTACGACATCCGATCCCGCGGGCTCCTGGCCACGGTCTCCGGCGTGCCCGGTGGCTTCGTCAACGACATCAGCATCGCCGAGGACGGCACCGCCTACGCGACCGACTCGCTCGGTCACCTCATCTACCGGATCAGCGAGCGGGACGGGCGCTGGAGCATGCACCCCTGGCTCGACCTGGACGGCACTCCGGTGGAACACGTCGACGGGCACAACCTCAACGGCATCATCGCGGTCGACGGCGACAAACTGATAGCCGTGCACAGCCAGTCGGGCAAGCTGTACCGA
Source organism: Streptomyces lincolnensis (assembly GCF_001685355.1). Classification (GTDB taxonomy): domain Bacteria; phylum Actinomycetota; class Actinomycetes; order Streptomycetales; family Streptomycetaceae; genus Streptomyces; species Streptomyces lincolnensis. Next base: position 10,125,551 of record NZ_CP016438.1, read on the forward strand.
TTCGACCGGACCTCCAAGGAGATCCACCAGGTGGACCTCGGCGGCGCCTTCCTGTACGGCGGCGACGGCCTTGTCTGGCATGACGGGCGGCTCTACGTGGTCCGCGGCGGGCTCTCCCCGCAGAACCCGCAGCCGCAGGTCTCGGTGCTGCGGCCGGCCGAGGACTGGTCGGCGGCCGAGGTGGAGTCCGTGATCAGCTCGGACTTCCTGCATCCCAGCACCGCGCGAGTGGTACGTGGCCGGCTGCTGGTGGTCAACAGCCAGTACAACACCGGGCAGACCGGTGGTCAGCCGGAGCTCCCGTTCTCGATCTCGGCCATCCCGCTCGGCTGACGCCGCCCGCCGAGAGCCGCCCGTCGGGTCGGCGGGCGGCCGGCACGGGTACGTCTGCGACCTTGCCGAAGGCCTGCACATGGTCCTTCACCTCGTACGTCACCGACTTGACGTCGTCGGCGGGGACCGGGTAGCAGACGGACACCCGCTGTCTCCGCCGAGATGTTCCGGCCGCGTGCGGGGGCGTCCGCCGGATGAGGCTCCAGCCATGCCCTGCCGCTGGGTGCCGAGGCCGACAAGACCCGTGCCCGGCTGCTCATCAATTCCCTTACGCGGCCATCGGGCTGCGCCCTGAGCGTCGCGGAGCAAGGGCATGAAGCTGTACGGGCAGTGCCGGATCCCTGGGCCCCGGCATCAGCTCAAAGGGCACACCGGTCACCGAACCTGCCCGGAAAGGCGATACGTCAGCCCATGCCTGCCGTATCGAGCAGGGCGGCCACGGTGGGCACGACGAGCCCGGTCAGGTTGTCGGCGCCGATTCCCGCGCGGGCGCTGGCGCCGTCGAAGACCAGGATCAGCTGCCGGGCCAGCAGGTCGGGATCGCTCGCCCCGCCCTGTTCGGCCTCGGCGCGGAAGAAGGCTGTCAGGTTCGCCTTGATCCGGTGGGCAACCTGGCTCGCGGGGTGACTCCGGTCCTTCAGCTCGATCTGCACGGCCAGGTACCGGCAGCCCTGGAACTCAGGCGTATCCGCCTGCAGTTCCACGTGCTCGAAGACGTGCAGGATCCGCTCGCGGGGTGAACGGTCGTCGTCCGCCGAGGGCAGGGCCCCCGCCGCATAGGCGGAGGCGTGTTCCTCCAGGCTGGCTGCCAGCAGTTCGCCCTTGCTCTCGAACAGCTGGTACAGGGAGCGCTTGGACACTCCCGCCGCCTTGCACAGTGCCTCGACGCCGATGCCGACACCGTTTCGGTAGGTGAGCGTGGCTGTAGCCTCCAGCAGCCGCTCCCGGGGACTTTGCTTCGCCTTGGTGGTCACACCGTGAGGTTAACTCGATTCCACCTGAATGAAAACCGATCGGTTTACGAAGGTTCGCGGGGTGCCGGACGGGCTTCCCGTGCCCGGTCAGATGACGTTGACGGCGTCGAGGAAGCGGGCGGCGAGCTCGGTGTCGCCGGTGACCGTGACGTCGCTGTCACGCCAGGGCGACCGCCGTGTGCCCCAGTCGGGGAAGGTCAGCGCGGGGGCGGTGACGTGCGCGGCGACAGTGCCGTCGCACGGAGCCAGGGCGCCTGCTTTGTCGATCCACCAGGTACCGCCGCCGGGACCGGTGAGAGTCGGTGCGATGCGGGCGTCGAGCCCGGCGACCGGTGCCTGTGCGATCTCCCACCACCCCAACCACACCGTGCAGACCCGGGCCCTGCACTCCTACCTGCGCTGGCGCAACGCCAACGCCCGCCATCGCGACGTCCTGGCCGCCGAACGCAAGGAACGCGCCCGCATCCGCAGCGAGAAAGGCATCCGCTGGGGCGGACGCCCCCTCAAAACGGCGGCATGAACAACTGGGCGAACCTGTGCGGTCGCGGCACGATTATCGGACGCCAGGTCACGGCTGCTGGAATGCGACCTCAGGATGCGTGGCTTTGGGACCATCGAGGAGCGGCTGCGATATGCCCCGCAGGTGGAGGTCGAAGAAGGCTGAAACGTAGTCGCGGGTTATGTACCATCCGCGTTCTCCGGACAGCGGTATGGCAGGGTCCGACAGGCCCAACTGCCCGGCCAGATACGGCAGGTCCGTGAAGGAGAAGTGTTCAGCGCCGACCACGGTCAGCCAGCGTTTCCAGCCGTTCAGATGTTTCCACGCCTCAGGCCAGTCGGTCGACAGGCTGCTGGGGCTGTGCGTGGACTCGGCGCCGAGCATCATGAACGGGCGCCCGCCGAGCCCGGCCGCAGCAGGGAGCACAAAGAAGTCACCGTCCAGGTCAACCCCCGCCCGCACACGACGGTCGGCGGTCATGGTTGCCGCCGCGGTTGCACCCCCGATCGAATGCCCGCCGATTCCGATCCGGCTTGGGTCGATCACATGCGACAGCGCCCCGGCCTGTCGGCCCTTGGTCAACTCGCTGATCACGAAGGACATGTCTTTGACCCGGCCGCGCACGACGGCCGCCCGCTCCTCCTTGGTCTCGACCCGTTGACAGGCCACACAGGTCAGCGTCCGGCCCCCAGGGAAGGCCGTGCCGACGGATTCGTATGTGTGGTCCACCGAGGCGACGACGTAGCCCCTGCTCGCGAGATCGTCGGCGATCGAGGTGAGGGTGGTGCGCGGCATCGAGAAGCCCGGGGAGAGCAGCACCATGGGGAAATGCCCTGGCGCCGGACGAGCGCCCACGTGCGCATGGGTACGTGCCCCGGCTACCGTTTCGTGGGGCACGACGCCGTCGATTCCTCTCGCCGCCAAGAGGAGCTGCGCCTCCTCGTCTGTCATGTATGTCGCCGGTAATCCACTCGCCGAACGTGCTGGGTAGGAGACCGTCACCATCAGCTCCCGGTTACCGGCCGTCGGTACCCATGGGTCGGTGCGGTGCCGGTCGACCAAGTGCAGGGTGCGGCGGCCCACGGGGTACGGACCGGTGGGGGGCGGTAGTTCTAACCGGCTGCTGTACGGGACTTGGGGCGCAATCTGCGCGGCGTTGACGGACACGGCCGGTGCGGCGCTCAAGAGCGGCGCTGATAGGGCCAGGGTTAGCAGAGTGGTCACAACGGCTCTGCGTTGTCTGGGGATCATGCAGTCGAAGCTAGGCCCTGACTCTCTACAACTCGTCCGGCTCCAGGGGTACTTGGTCGTACCCCTGTCGGCGGATCCCGTCAGACTTCGGTATCACACAGATGTGGGCGGGCGGTCTACACCTTGGAGACGAGCCGGTGGCGACGTCACCGCCCATTCAACCGCCACGACCGCCAACCCGGTGAACCTATGCGGTCACAGCACCATACGAGAACAGGGCCGCATCGGTGGGCGGCACGGGTCGGTCGACCCAGGGGGTGGCGACCGAGTTTCGGCCAGCGGTACCCGTACTCGGGCGGCGGGCGTGCGTCTGACGACGTCGAGGAGCGTGGTGGCTCGCCGACCGGCGCGCTGGCACTCGGCCATCACCTTGGCGCGGCTCCAGTCCCGCCGTCGGTCGACGGAGTCCTCGTTCACTCGGTCAAGACTGGTGGCGAAGATCATGCGCAGCCCGGTGGGCGTGTGGAAGCTCCGCGCCGTCGCACCGATGTGGGCGACGACGTCGGCGATGCGCCATCCGGCTGCGGCGCTGGGCGCGGTCCATTCGTCGTCGGTGAGGCTGCTGGTGAAGTTCAGCATCTCGGCGCGTTCGGCGCGGAGGGCGGCGGCCATGTTCGGCAGGTCGGCGGGGGACAGGCGGTCGCTCATGTCGTTGTCTTCTCTGGCGGTGAGGCGGGGCGGCGGATCGCCTGCACGGCCGCGTCGTACAGGTCGAACTGGTCGACCTGTCCGCCCAGGCGCATCCACTCTTCTATTGCTGTCTGAAGGCAGGTGATCGCCGCGGCCGCGATCGCGCGCGCCTCCAGGGTGCGGTGGTCGGAGTCGGGCAGTCGCGGCTCGATGAGCGGTGCGAACAACTCCTGCCAGCGGGCCTGCTTCTCGGCGTGGCCGGCGCGCAGGGATTCATTGCCGAACAGCAGCGTGATGATCTCGAGCCGGCGCTCGGCCGTGACGTCGATCTCCTCAAGCGCCTGGAACGCGGCACGCAACGACGTCCACGGATCCTCGTCGGCCGGGCGCTCGGCGAGCCGCGCGGCGATCAGCTCCCCCTGCTCGGCCAGACCGTTGAGCGCGAGGTCTTCCTTGCTGCGGAAGTAGTTGAACAGGGTCCGTTTGGAGACACCCGCCGCGGCGGCGATCTCCTCGAGCGTCGTGTCGTCGTACCCCTTGGCGGCGAACAGTTCGAGGGCGGTCCGGGCGAGGAGCGCGCGAACCACCGAGCGGGTCTGCTCACGGAGAGGTGCGGGTTTCTGAGGCATGCACCGATGGTACATCTGTGCATCAGATGCATTTGTTTGCACTCAGTGCAAGTAGGTGCGTAAAGTGCATGCCATGAGCAAAATCGACTATCGCCGTCAGACCGTCATCGTCACCGGGGCGAGCTCCGGGCTCGGCGCGGAATTCGCGCGCCAGTTGGCCCGCCGAGGCGCGGATCTCGTACTCGTCGCCCGCCGAGCGGACCGGCTCAAGGACCTGGCCGACGAACTCACCCGCGCCCACGGCGTCACGGTGACCGTCGTCGCCCGCGACCTCGGCCTGCCCGACGCCGGCCGCACACTGCGCGCCGAACTCGAATCCCGCGGCATCCACGCCACCGGACTCGTCAACAACGCCGGCTTCGGCACCCACAACGCCCTCACCGACGAGGACCCGGACCGCCTGCAGAGCATGATCGCGCTGAACGTCAGCGCACTGGTCGACCTCAGCCGCGCCTACATCGACCCGCTGACCTCCACCGACACCGGCATCCTGATCAACGTCGCCAGCCTGCTGGGCTTCCAGCCGACCCCGTACCTCAGCGTCTACGGCGCCACCAAGGCCTTCGTCCTCAGCTTCACCGAATCGCTGTGGGAAGAGAACCGCGACACCGGCCTACGCGTCCTCGCCGTGTGCCCCGGCGCCACGAAGACCGAGTTCTTCGACGCCGCCGGCAGCCAGTCGGCCGACTACGGCACGAAGCGAGCCACCCCTGCCGACGTCGTCAAGACGGCCCTCGACACGCTCGACCGCCGCTCCGCGCCCCCGTCGGTGATCACCAACGGCCGCCCGCTCGCCCTCGCCAGCAAGTTCCTGCCGCGCCGCGTGACCGTCCGGTTCATGGGCCGCATCGCCCGCCGTTAACCGGCGCCACTCCTCCGTCCTGCCCCCTCAGACGGCGTGCCTCCGTAAGCGAGACCCGTTCGCCGCCCTCGGATTCGGGGAGCCGACGAAGGAACAGGGCCATGTGGCCGTTGGCACGGCACGGATAGCCTGCGCGAATGAAGCGGATCCAGCGGGCTGCCGGCGCGATCGTCGGTTCAGCGGTGGGTGACGCCCTGGGCGGCCCCTTCGAGTTCGGTCCCCAAGGAGCGTTCTCCACGCGGTTTCCCACGCCTGGTGGCGGGGGCGAGATGTGCGGAGGCGGTGGCTGGGACCCCGGCGAGGCCACTGACGACACGCAGATGGCCGTCCTGGTCGGGGAGTCGCTGTTGGAGCGGGGCGGGCTGGATCTGCCGGACATCTTCGCCCGCTTCCAGCGGTGGGCGGCAGCAGAACCGAAGGACATCGGCTTGCAGACCGAAGACGTCCTGACCAACGGCATGCCCTGGGACCTCGCCGCCGCCATCCATTTCCAGGTCAACCAACGAGCAGCGGGAAACGGCTCCTTGATGCGGGCATCGACCTCCGCGGTCCACTGCGCGGCCGCAGGCCGGGAAGCCACCATGGACGCGGCCCGCCGCATCGCCGCCCTCACCCACGGTGACCGCGCGGCCTGGGAAGGCACCGCGATCTTCCACGAACTCATCCGCCTCACGTTCGAGGACACCGACCCCCTCACCGCGCTCCCGGACATCCTGGCTCTTGTCCACCCCGACCATCGTGGCCGCTACGCCACCGTCCTCGCACCCGACTGGCACCCCGATCAGGCCACCGAGTTCAACGGCGCCGTCTGGCCCTGCCTCGGCTCCGCCGTCTGGGCCCTGCGCACCACCACCAGCTTCCAAGAGGCGATACGCGCGGCGATCGACCTCGGCGGTGACACGGACACCGTCGCCGCAGTGACCGGCGGCCTCGCGGGGGCGTACTACGGGCTGGATGCGATTCCCGCCCACTGGACCCAGCCGCTCCACGTACCCCTCCCGGGCTTTGACGGACGGGTACTGCACCTGGCAGATCTGCTCCACCTTGCACATCGCCTCGAAACCACTCACGCCGGTGATCTGCCAGCTGGCAGCCTGTGAGAGAGCCTCGATGTCCCGTGAGCCGACTCCGCCGAGCACCGGTCCCGGTCTCACGGCAGCTGCCTGCTCGTGGTGCTCGGTCGGGCCGAGATGACGTGCGCGGACAGGGGCGGGTCTGACAACACCGGCTCAAGCTGGGGCGGGCAGTTGGATCGAGGCGAGTTTGGCCGGGTCGATGACGATGCGGATGCCGGTGATCCGGCCTTCGGTGACGGTGAAGGCGATGATGGACAGAGGACTTCCGTCGGGGCGCCAGGACATGTGGCCGGGGACACCGTTGATCAGGACGGGCCGTTGGCGGGCCGCCTTGCCGGAGAACATGCGGGCGCCGGAGGCGACCTTGGTGGCGCCGAGGGTGACCACCTTGCCGTCGGGGGTGTCGACGGTCAGTTTCACGTTCGGGTCGAGGACGCGCAGGAGCGCTTCGAAGTCGCCACTGAGAGCAGCAGCGCTGAACGCCTGGACGACCTGTCGGTGCTCACGGCCAGGGCCCGCCGGCCGGTCCGTGGCTCGGACCTTGCGGCGGGCGCGGCTGGCGACCATCTTCGTGGCGTCGGCAGATTTGCCCAGGATCTGGCCTATTTCCTGGAACGGGACCGCGAACATGTCGTGCAGGACGAACGCCAGGCGTTCGCTCGGGGTGAGCGAGTCGAGCACGACGAGCAGGGCCAGGCCCACGGAGTCGGCCAACGCCACCTGCTCGTCCGGCGCGGGGTCGTCGTCCGGTGTTACTACGAGGTTCGCGAACTCTTGCTCGTAGGCGGTTTCGGGATGAGCTCGGCGGGATCTCAGAAGGTCCAGGCTGAGGCGGCCAACCACCGTGGTCAGCCACCCCGCCAGGTTGCCGATCGCCGCCTCGTCCTGGCGGGCGAGGCGCATCCAGGCTTCCTGGACCACGTCCTCGGCGTCGGCGTGCGAGCCCAGCACGCGGTACGCGACGGCGCGCAGCCGATCGCGCTGGGCTTCGAAGGCCTCGGCGACGAAGCCGGGCGGGTGGGTGGTCACGGCTTTCGCGGCTGACGGAGCGAGACCCGGTTGCCGTCCGGGTCCACCGCCTCGAGGCGGAGCCCGAACGGATACTCCTGCGGTTCGGACTCGTCGAAGGTGACACCGCGTCGGCGCATGACCTCGAAGTCCTTTCGCAAGTCGTCGGATTCGAGGATCAGCGGACCGGGCACGCCGACCGGCTGCCCCGCGCCCGCCGCCTGCGACCACAGGATGATCTGCACCGGGCTGTCGGGGACGCCGACAGTGAGGAAACGTCCCTCGGGCCCTGGGTAGTCGATCCGCTTTTCCAGGCCGAGTCCCTGGGTGTAGAACTCCAGCGCGCGGTCCTGATCGGTGACGTAGAGCGTCACGTACATGATGTTGGTGAGCATCCGGTTCTCGATTCACTCGTTGGTTCGATGACCGTTCGTATTCGGTCGTCACACCTATGACGAGCGCCGGCGGAAGAAGGTAACAGGGCCGGTCGGCCGGGCAGACGCCGGGCGCGTGAGGTGTGGCTCGGCAGCATGCGTGCAGGCCAGGCACATGGACTCACGAAGCCACTGCGTTGTGGGGGAACCTCACTTTGAGAGCTCTCGCGGGCGCCGGCGGCCGCCGAGTGCCAGGACCGTCATCGCCCCCGCGGCCCCCGCCGCAACGCCGAAGCCGCCGTGTGCACCGCCCGCGTCGACCACCCGTCCCGCGACCGCCGCGGCTGCTGCCGATCCTGCGGCGCTGGCAGAGTTGCCCCAGGTGAACGCCTGTGTGAGGACGGCGCGGGGCACCGACGACTGGGTGAGGACGGAGGTGAGGATCAGCAGGACCGGGACTGCGAGTCCGGTCAGGGCGAGGGTGGCGCCGATCGCGAGGGGCGCGTCGAGGACGGTCAGCGGGAGGCTCGCGAGGGTGAGGCAGGCCGCTGCTGCGGCCTGGTGGCGCCGGGGCGAACCGTTGTGACGCCATGCTCCGTAGGCCCAGCCGCCCACCAGATTGGTGCAGTTGGAGGAGAAGTAGAGAAGGGCTGCCGCGTCCGGTGTGCCGCGCCCGACGGCGTATGCGGCGACGGACACTTGCATGGCGCCGAAGAACACCCCGAGCGTGAGGCCGAGCGCGACCTGCCGCAGGAATGCGGGGCGGAGCAGGGCGCGTCCGGCGTGCCGGCGCTCCGCGTGGCCGGTGAGGGGTGGCATGGTGAGGCGCTGGGCGGCGAGGGCGAGCCCGCCGCCGACGACGAGTACGGCGGCGAGCAGCACCCCGGCATTCGGGTGGCCCGCCGCACCGAGGACGCTCACCAGGGCCGGGCCGGCCATGTAGGACCCGCCGTTGACGAGGGCCTCCAGGGCGAAGGCGGTGGGCAGCGCGGCACCCCGTTCGCCGGACAGCAGGGCGGACCAGCGAGCGGCGGACAGGGCACCGAGCTGGGGCAGCGTCGCCCCGACGAGCACTCCGGCGACGAGGTCCGGAACGGCGCCGGCGAGCAGCAGCGCCACGGCCCCGGCATGTGCGACCAGCGCGCAGGGGAGCACCCGCACCTGCCCGAACCGGTCGACAAGGCGCCCGAGTTGGGGCCCGGCGACAGCGTCCGCAACAGCGAACCCGCCGGTGACGAGACCCGCAGCGGCATACGATCCGGTGCGCGCGTGTACCAGCCAGACGATGCCGATGCCCGTCATGGCGATGCCCAGACGCCCGACAGCGGCGGGAAGGAAGAAGGCCGCGGCACCCGAAGTGCGCAGCAAAGTGCGGTAGTTCGCCGAAGCCGAAGGCACGGCGCATCCCTTTCGCCGCCCGGCGGGACGCGCCAACGGGGTCGCCGGCGTCCGGATGTGCCGACCTGTGGCTGCGCCTGAAGCCGTCCAGTTGGTGGCGTGGAGCGGGGACGCGCACCCCACGCCGACTCCATCACCGGGCAGATGTCATGCGGTAGTTGATGACCTCCTTGAGCGTAAAGGAATGGCGCGCAGATGGAGGGCAGAAGCGAACAGAGGAACGGCATCGGGCTTTGCGGAGAGCTCTCGGGTGCTCCGCACGCCGCGGTGGCACGCCTTTGCTGTGCGGGCCGGCAGCATGTTCGCCGGGGTCATGCTCCCAGCTCCTCCGTCACGGGCAGGCACTCGGCGAGTAGGTCGACGACGTCGCGCCAGGCTCGCCGCGCGTGCTGCGGGTGGTAGCCGACGCCGGGGACCGTGGGGTGGTCGACCGGCGGGTGGTGGAAGGCGTGCAAGGCGCCGCCGTAGACCGCGAGGCGCCAGTCGACGCCCGCGGCCTGCATCTCAGCGGCGAACGCGTTCCGTTGCGCGGGCGGCATGATCGGGTCTTCCGACCCGACCCCGGCCCACACCGGGCAGCGAATACGCGCCGCCTCGCCCGGTCGGCCCGTGGTCAGTGCGTTGACTGTGCCGATCGCGCGCAGGTTGACGCCGTCGCGCCCGAGTTCCAGCCCGACAGCGCCTCCGGTGCCGTAGCCGACGGCGGCGATCCGGTCGGGGTCGGTCCGCGGTTCGGTGCGCAACACGTCGAGCGCTGCATGGCCGATGCTCCGCATCCGGTCGGGATCGGAGAGCAGTGGCATGCAACGGGCCAGCATCTCCTCGGGGTCGCTCAAATAGCGCCCGCCGTGAAGGTCGAAGGCCAGCGCTATGTATCCCAGTTCGGCGAGAGCATCGGCCCGGCGGCGCTCGACGTCGCTGAGCCCCGTGCCCTCTGGTCCGAGCAGCACTGCGGGCCGGCGGTCGACACCGGCCGGGAGCGCGAGGTGCCCGATCATCGTCAGACCGTCGGCCGGGTACTCGACCGTACGCGTCGTAATCGTCGTCATGAGACTGGACTGTAGTGATCGTCGAGCCCGGTCCGGCCGCTGTTCTGCCGCAGGCAGAGCAGCGCGGACATCCCCCTGAAATACGGCGAGGGCTCACAGGAACCGTCACAAACCTCGTCCCCACGGCAGCTGTCCATCCAGGTGCCCTTTGACCCGTATCTCGGTCAGGCCTCCTACAACGTGTATTCCGCACTGTCCGCGGCCGGGCGTGCGTCCGGGATCGGCGCCGCCTCGATGCCGGCGGCAGCGCGGCTGGACCATTCCGGCGCGCGACGCCGGCGGGGGCGTCGGCGATACTGGGGGCGTGGAGTACGTGTCCAGAGTGCCGCGACCGCCGCTGGACGGGCTGATCGACGACCTCTATTACCTGGAGGGCGCGTCGCCGTACGCCCGGCTGACGCTGCCGCCGGCACCGTCGGCGTTGCTCATCGTCAACCTCGGGGCGCCGTTCCGTGTCCGCGCCGGCACCGACATCGAGACGGCCGAGTACGCCGACGGCTGCGTGGTCACCATGCCCACCCGCGCGTGGGAGTTCGGCTACCCACTCCGGACCCGGTCCGTCGGCGTGCACTTCAAGCCGTGGGGGCTGGCGCCGTTCCTGCCGATGCCCGCGGCCGAACTGTGTGACCGGCCGGTGACGCTGGAGCAGGTGTGGGGCCCGCCCGCCGTTGCTGAGCTGCGAGACCGGCTGGCCACGGCGGGCGGACCGCACGAGATGCTGATGCTGCTTGAGGAGGAGCTCAGGCGACGGCTGTGCGAGACCGCCGGCCTGGGGCTGGTCCGCCAGACGAGCAGGGCCATCGCGGCGACCGGCGGGGCGGTGACGATCGGCGACCTGAGGGTGGCAGCCGGTGTCAGCAGCACTCATCTGGCACAGCGGTTCAAGGAGCTCGTCGGCGTCACGCCGAAGCGGCTGGCCCGCACCTACCGATTCACCGCCACCGTGTTCGCGATCAACCCCGCCGAACCGATCGACTGGGGCGAACTCGCCGGTGCCGCAGGCTACTTCGACCAGGCCCACTTCGGCCACGAGTTCCGGGCGTTCACCGGGCTCACACCAACCCAGTACGTCGAAGTCCGGCGGCGGTTCCTGCACGAACATCCCGGCCACGTGCTGGACAGCTGGCCGCTGCCGGCCGATTGATTTCTTACAAGAGTGACAGCTCACAACACGCTAATTTGGGGCACCTCAGAGCAGAGGAGAGCCCCGTGGGCAAGGTGGTCATGTACAGCTCGGTGTCGGTGGACGGCTTCATCGCGGACGAGAACGACCAGCCCGGACCGCTGTTCGACTGGTTGTCCAGCGGTGACGTCCCGTTGGACGAGAGCGGTGTGGTGAAGGTGTCGCAGACGTCCTACGACTACACCCGGCCGTACTGGGACCAGATCGGGGTGACCATCGCCGGCCGCCACGTCTTCGACATGACGGACGGCTGGGACGGAAAGCCTCCGGGCGGCATCGACCACGTGGTCGTCGTGACGCACCGGCCGCAGCCCGAGGGCTGGGATCCCAAGGCGCCGTTCCACTTCGTCGACGGCGTCGAGGCAGCCGTGGCCAAGGCGCAGGAGCTTGCGGGCGACCGCGTCGTCGAGGTCGCCGCCGGCGACGTCGGTGGCCAGGTCCTTGCCGCGGGCCTGGTCGACGAGGTGCGCATGGACGTCGTACCCGTCGTGTTCGGGTCCGGCAAGCGCTACTTCGGTTCGGTCGACGCGCAGCACCTGTTGGAGGATCCTGACGTGGTGATTCAGGGCAACCGGGTGCTTCACCTGAGCTATCGGGTGCGCCGTTGACCGATCTGACCATCACCTCGCGGCCCGCGGCTGGGCCGGGGTGCCGGTAGGCGGCGGTCTCCGCTGGTAGATGCCCCAGGTGGCCGCGGCCGGCCTTGATCCGCTCCTGCGCAGTACATGTGCAGTTACGGGCTTCGGTGCGCCATGCTCCGGACCCTAACTGCCGGTCGTCGGTCTTGCCATCTTTCGGGGATGGACGCTCCGGGTGCTCCGCACAGCCCGGGGCAGGGCAGTGCGGAGCACGGGTATGGCTCGTCGGGGACGCGGCCGGCGCCCCTCAGCGAGCCCGCGCCTGCCGCTGCCGCGCCTCGGTCGCGTCATGGAACGCGGCCAGCGCGGCCCGGCGGCGGTGCAGCTCCGCGATGTCTGCGTCCATCCGCTCCAGGTGCGCGCTCATCGTCCGCAGTACCTCCGGGCAGGGCTCGATCCCCGGCCCGGCGTCGGTGGCGCACGGCAGCATCTCGCGGATGGCGTCGGTGGTCAGCCCGGCCGCCAGCATGCCTCGGATGCGGGCGACGACGTATGGGGCGTCGGGGGCGTACACGCGGTATCCGCTGCTGTCGCGGTCGGGGCACAGCAGGCCCTGCTCCTCGTAGTACCGCAGCAGCCGGGCCACCACTCCAGTCCGCCGTGACAGCTCGCCTATCAGCACTGATTCTCCTCATCACACGTGGGACTTGACCTTCACACCGGTGTGATGGGTCAACGTATGAGGCATGCGCGATTCATTCCCCGCCCTCGCCATCACCGTCACCGGAACCGGCCCAGGACTGCTGCTCGCCCACGGAGCCACCGGCAGCATCGAAGACAACTTCGCCCCGGTTCTGCCCGCCCTCGCCGCCGCCCACACCGTCGTCGCCCCGGACTACCCCGGCTCGGGTAACACCCCGGTCGCCGCCGCCCCACTGGACCTCGATGAGCTCGCGGACGCTGTCGTCGACTCCGCCGTACGGCGCGGCGTCGGGCGGTTCGCGGTGCTCGGCTTCTCGCTCGGCACGCTGGTGGCGGTGCGCGCCGCCGTACGCCATCCCGAGCGGGTGACCGCGCTCGTACTGACCGCCGGGTTCGCGCGGCCCGACGACCATGCGCTCGGCCTCCTCCCCGGCTGGCGGGCCGAGGTGCCACCCCGACTCCACCCGCACATCGACCTGATCCCCTCCCTCGACACCACCGGTGACCTGGCCGAAGTCACCGCGCCCACGCTGGTCGTCGCGACGACCGCCGACAGCGTGGTCCTGCCTGCCGGCTCCCGCGCCTTGGCGGCCGGGATCAGGGGCGCGCAGTACACGGAGATCGACAGCGACCATGTGGTCATGGTCGAGCGGCCGGAGGAGTGGTTGAAGCCCGTCCTCGACTTTCTCCACGTCCTTTCGCATGCGGAAGGGAAGGACGGTGAGGGGGAGTGAAGCTGCAGGTCGTCCTCCCGAACGAGGCCGCGGGCGCCGACCCGCGCCCACTCGCCGACCTGGCGCGGCAGGCCGAGGACCTCGGCTACGACACGGCATGGCTCCCCGACCACATCCTGCCGCCCGGCGAGTACGGCCCGGTGTACGGAGGGGTCCTCGAACCGCTGGTGACCATGGGCTGGCTGGCGGCCGCGACCACCCGGATCCGGTTCGGCACCTCCGTGCTCGTCCTGCCCATGCGCAGTCCTTTCGTGGTGGCCAAACAGGTCGCGACCCTGCACGGGCTGTCCGGCGGACGGATCACCCTGGGCGTGGGGATCGGCTGGGACGAACGCGAGTTCACCGCCGTCGGCGCCGACTTCAGGAGCCGGGCGGCCCGCACGGACGAAGCCATCGCACTGCTCCGGCACCTGTTCCGGGTCGGCCGGGGCCCCTTCGAGGGCCGCTGGTACGGCTTCGAGACAGGCGTCTTCGAGCCACGCCCCGACGGTCCGGTGCCCGTGATGACCGGCGGTGTCACCAACGCCGCCCTGCGCCGGGCGGCCCGGTATGCGGACGTCTGGCAGGGCGTGGGCCTGGATCCGACAGCGTTCGCCGAACGGCTGGCGTACCTGCGGGCGCGTACGGACGGCCGCGTTGTGTCCCCCGGCACCCGGATCGACTGGCACGGCCCGGACCGCACCGTCGGCGAGGCCGTTCGCACCGCCGAGGCCTTCCGGGCCGCTGGAGCCGAACACCTCGCGGTGCACTTCGGCGACCCGGACGGTTACGCCCGACGGATGGCCGCCTTCGCCCGGGCCGCTCCTGACAGCCTCTACCGACAGGGACCAACCACAGCGCCCAGGTCTCCCGATTGCTCACGCTGAACGGCCGCGACGCGTGCGCTCGGCGTAGTCGGCGACGAGTTCGAGAACGCCGGCCGTTGACGCCCACCCACCTGCACCTGAAGACGGAGCCCTTGGGCCTTCGCCGACGGCGCTCGCGTGTGGATGGGGATCCTGGCTCTGCTTGCGTCGCGGAGCAGCGTTTCGACGGCAGTTCGGGAGGCGCTGCCCGCGCCGGATGGTCACGACTGCGGGCAGTCGCCTTCGACGCGGGGGCAGTTGGCACTACAGGTCCGCGCCCGCGTCGAGCACGTCGAATGATGTGGGGGGGGGGACTCCCTTAGGGCGTCTCCCCGAGCGGATCCCGGGTTCTCCCCGATGGTGTGTGGATCGCGCAGTTGGTGAGGTGGTCGCATGAGTGATCTCCGATTGCCTCGTCATCTGCTCGTCGGTCTCATCGCCGTGGGCACGCTCGCCGCGGCCACCGCCACCAACGCCGATTCGCTCCACCGCGCTCCGCCCCGATTACATGCGAAGACCCAGGCTGTGCTGAACGAGATCGTCGCGCAGGGCACCCCCGGAGTCGTCGCCCAGGTGCGCGGTGCCCACGGGGTGTGGAACGGCCGGGCGGGTGTCGGCGACCTCGCCGTCCGGCATCCGCGCAGCACCCACGAGAAGTTCCGCATCGCCAGCGTGACGAAGACCTTCACCGCCACGGTGCTCCTCAAGCTCGAAGCCGCCAGAAGGCTGTCGCTGGACGACAGCGTGGAGAAATGGCTGCCGGGGGTGGTGCGCGGCAAGGGCTACCGGCCCGAGAACATCACCGTGCGGCACCTGCTCAACCACACGAGCGGGATCTTCGACTACAACATGGACGAAGGATTCCGCGCCAAGTACGCGGGGGACGAGTTCGACAGGAACCGTCACACCAAGTGGTCCCCGTCCCAGCTGCTGGCCATCGCACTCGCCCACCCGCCCAACTTCCAGCCGGAGCAAGGCAGCAGGCCCGGCAAGCCCGGTGAGTGGGACTACTCGGACACCAATTACATCCTCGCCGGGATGATCATCGAGAAGGTCACCGGCGACACCTACAAGGAGGCGGTCGAGCGCCTCGTCATCCAGCCGCTCGCCCTGCACGGCACCAGCGTGCCGGGCGCCTCGCCCACACTGCCGTCACCGCATGCGACGCACTACTCGACCCTTTTCGAGGAGGGGCGGCACGCAAAGGTGCGTGACGTCACTGAGTTCAGCCCCACGGTAGCCTTCTCGGCCGGGCAGATGATCTCGACCGTCGGCGACGTGAACATCTTCGTGTCCAAGCTGCTGGGCGGCGAGTTGCTTCCCGACGCCCAGCAACGGGAGCTGCTCGATGCCGTCCCCGTCGACGGAGACAAGGGGCACGGCGGTCCGGAGGACGTCTATGGCCTCGGTATCCGGCAGTTCAAGCTCAAAGCGGGCTGCCGGGTCTGGGGCCACGGCGGCATGATCCCCGGTTCCGGAACCCGGACGGTGGCCTCGGCCGATGGCCGACACGTCCTGACCATGAACCGCAACAGCGACTGGGGTGAGCAGAAACTGGAGGACGCGGCCGTCAAGGCCGAGTTCTGCGCGGGCGACTCCCGTCGTCATGCCTAGCAACGCCCTCTCGTACACGGATCGATTGCGACGGCTAATCGCCGTATGAGGAAGGGGCCATTGATCCCGCCCTGCCTCGCCGTGCAAAGTTCCGACATTGATCCGCATCGGTAACTACTCGCCCTGTTCCGCATATGCGCCAAGGAGATTCAATGCCAGCGCGAAATCGACTCGCAGCACCATCCGTCGAAGAACGAACGGGTGCCACCAGACGGACGGCATTGCGTGGGCTGGGACTCGCGGTGGGGGGCGCGGCCCTGGCCACCGGGCTCGGAACCTCGCCGGCCGCAGCGGACCCGCGTCGCGGGGTCACCACCTACGTGCTGGTGCACGGTACCCACAGCGCCGGCGCGTTCTGGCTGCCGATCGCGCAGGAGTTGACGCTGCGCGGTCACCGCGTCGTCATGGTGGACCAGCCGTGCCATGGCGCGGAGGCATTCGTGCCGGAGTCGTATCAGCGGCAGGACCTCACAGCGATGGCGACCGAGCCTTCCCCGCTGAAGGGCCTCGGGCTGGAGGACTACGAGGCGCGCGTCACGGGCATCGTGCGGCGGGCGGCACGGAACGGCCCGGTGGTGCTGGTCGGGCACAGCCTGGGTGGCGTATCGGTCAGCCGTGTCGGCGATGCCGTCCCGCATCTGCTTCACCACATTTGCTACATGGCGGCCTTCTGTCCCAGCCGCGTCCTGCCCACGGCGGACGCCTGCACGGCGGCACCCGAGAACGCGGACGCCGTCAGCCCGGTCGAGCTGACGGTGGGTGACCCGGACCGGCTCGGTGTACTACGACTGAACTTCCGGACAGGTGACAGCCGTGAGCTGGCTCTGCTGAAGGAGATGATCTGCGCGGACTACTCCGACGCCGAATTCCGCCGGATACTGGCCGGCATGCAGACCGACGAGCCGGTCGCCGCGTATGCGGGCCGAGCGGTCGGCCGGGCCGGCAGCTGGGGACGCATCCCCCGCACCTACCTGCGTTTCGGCAGGGACCGGACGATCGCCACCGCACTCCAGGACAGAATGATCGCGGAAGCCGACGCGTTCACGCCCGGCAACAGCTTCCGCGTACACGATTTTCCCGGGGCGTCACACGTCGGCCCTCTGGATCCCATCCCGGTCGCAGAAATCCTGGACACGCTCGCAGGGTAGGGGATAGGGCACTCGAAGAAGTCACCGGCCAAGACTGCCTCTGTCGGGGAATGCAGGAAGCCCACCCAGGTCGTGGGCAAGCGGCCGGGGGATAGGGGCGATCCCGGCCCCCTTCGAGCCAGGCCGCTACCGAGCTGCTGCGCCACGACGTCTGCCCCGATCGGTCACATGCGGATGAACGCGACCGGTTGTCGGGCCACGTCAGTGCCAGGCACAGGCGATCAGCTGTCCGCGGAGTGGGCGTCGGCAAGGGCCTCGCCGAAGAGCCGTCCGGCGAGTTCCAGGCAGCGCATCCGGGCAGGAGAGAAGTCGTAAGGCATCTTGGTGATCGCTGCGGCGGCACTCATCTCTGTGCCCTCCTCCCCTTTCAGGTCGGCGTCGTAGATCTCGAAGATCTTCTCCTCGGCCGCGTCGAGACCAGCTGCCTCGATGGCCTGATTCAGGGCCATTTGGTGAGCGCATCGCTGTACGGCGAGCTCTTCGACGCGCGGGTCGTCGGGTTCGACGCCGTCGTCGAGGGCGGCCTCGGCCGCCTCACGACGGTCCTCCTCGGCCCGCAGGTCGGGGTGGGTGGCCAGCACGATGAACGTGCTGGCCTGGATGGCGGCGCCCAGCGGCCCGAAGATCCGTTCCGTGACTAGCAGGGCGTCCAGATCGGAGGGTCGCAACGCGCCCGGGGGCAGGTGGCTGAGCCGGTCCGTGACCAGTTCGGAGAGCAGCCCCAGCGGGCTGCCCACCGCCTGCAGGCGCTGGACAGCCGCGCGCCGACGTTTGATGGCGGCTTCCTGCGCCGCCAAGGTTTTCTCCAGCCTGCTCAGGACCGACTCGATATCCGGGGCTTGGTCCAGGGCTTCGTCTCCGGCTTCGTCCCGGGCTTCGCCGAAGGCGGCCCGCATGTCGTCCAGGCTGATACCGGCATCAGCCATCTTGCGGATCCACAGCAGGCGGGTCATGTCGTCATAGCCGTAGCGGCGGCGGCCGTCCCCGCCGCGCTCGGGCTCCGGCAGCAGACCGATCTCGTGGTAGTGGCGGATGGCGCGTGGGGTGATCCCGGCGAACGCAGCGGCATCACCGATCTTGACTTGCCGGGGAGGCGTGGGGGAGGGGTACATCGCAGACAGAGCCTTTCGTGCTGTGGTGCCCCGACCCCACCACATGCCGCTACGGCATGTGCAACAACCCCATCCAGGTGCTACCGGGGCCAGGCCCTAGGCAGTTTCGTTTGGATCAGCGGGCGGACCAGAGGAAGATGCCTGCCACGTGGAGTCCGGCCAGGTGGATGGTTGCGGTCTTCTCGTAGCGGGTGGCGATCCCGCGCCACTGTTTGAGGCGGTTGATGCACCGCTCGACGGTGTTGCGCTGCTTGTAGGTCTCGCGGTCGAAGGCCGGCGGCCTGCCTCCGCGGCTGCCCTGTCGCAGCCGGTGGCCTCTCTGGTCCGCCGGGACCGGGATCACCGCCCGGATGCCGCGCTTGCGCAGGTGTTCCCGGATCGCGCGGGACGAATAGGCCTTGTCGGCAAGGATCACGTCCGGCCTGGTGCGGGGTCGTCCGCGCGGCCGGGGAATGCGCAGGCGGGCCATGACGTCCGGGAAGGCGGGCGCATCCCCGGCCTGCCCGGCGGTGAGATGGAAGGCCGGCGGCCGACAGCGGTCATCGGCGGCAAGGTGGATCTTCGTGGTCAGTCCGCCGCGGGAGCGGCCAATGGCGTGGTCGTCTGGTTCGCCGGCCGGGGCCCCTTTTTGCGGGCGCCGGCCGCGTGCTGGTGGGCCCGCACGATCGTGGAGTCCACCGAGACGGCCCAGTTGAGGTCCTCGTCCGCGTCGGCCTGGGCCATCAGCGCGGTGAACACCCGCTCCCAGGTACCGTCGACGGCCCACATGCCCGGCTTGAATCCAGCGCCGCCCTCGGACTTCGACCATGGCAAAGGCGTGCTCGGCCTGTTCCAGTGCCTCGCCGTGATGGCCGAGCTCGCCATCGATCTTGGCCACGGCGTCGAGCATCATGGCGCGGTCGATGCGATATCCGCCCCTCGTGTGGGGGAACAGGCCCTTGTACGCACCACCGCCGTGTCGGCGGGGACCACCATGGAGTCCTTCTTCAGCCTGCTGCAGAAGAACGTCCTCGACCGCCGATCGTGGGCCACCCGCGAGGAACTGCGGATCGCGATCGTGACCTGGATCGAGAGGACCTACCATCGACGCCGCAGACAAGCCTCGCTCGGTCGGCTGACCCCCGTCGAATTTGAGACCGTCATGACCACACCGGCCCTCCAGGCCGCGTGACCGAACCTGTCACCCAAAGCTGCACCAGCCCCCCTCGTCCTGCTTGCGCGAGCAGGACCGCACCATCTCTGAACGATCACGCAACGTCGTGGATGCATTACTGTCAAAGACTTGAAACATTCCTTGAACTCTCAAGCTGTCATGACATACTTACCTCCTGCGTGTGATCACCCTGGCTCGTTTGCGAGAGCGAATGTCTGTGAATGTGAGAAGTCATGTGCGGGAGCGGCCGTGAGCAGCCGACAGCGGGGACGCCCCGAGCGGCTGCTCGATCCCGACGCGGGGCCGGTGCAGCGCTTCGCCTACGAGCTGCGGTCACTGCGTGCGCGGGCCGGCTCCCCGTCGTACCGGACGATGTCCGAACAGGCCCGCGTCTCGGTGGCCGCCCTGTCGCGGGCGGCCTCGGGCGAGCGGCTGCCGTCAGTGGCGATCGTGCGCGCGTACGCGCAGGCCTGCGGGGCCAATCCGGACGAGTGGGAGAGCCGGCTGGCGGCGGCCGACGACGTCGCGGCCCGCGGAACCGAGGGCGGCGAGTCACCGTACAAGGGACTCGCCCAGTTCGAACCGGCCGACCAGGAGCTGTTCTTCGGCCGGGCCGAGCTCGCCGAGGACACGGTGAGGCTGATGAAGGAGCACCTGTTCGCGGTGCTCGTCGGCGCATCCGGCAGCGGCAAGTCCTCCCTGCTGCGGGCCGGCGTGCTGCCCCTGCTGGAGAAGGTCGTCCAGGAGGCGGGCTGTGCGGCGGAGTTGCGGCTGATCACACCCGGCTCGCGGCCGGTCGCCACGCACGGCCGGCTGCTGGCGCCGGGACCGGGCGAGCCGTACCGCATCGTCGTGGTCGACCAGTTCGAGGAGATCTTCACGCTCTGCCGCGACCGGGCCGAACGGTGGCTGTTCGTCGAGCAGTTGCTCGCCGCCAAGGACTCCGGCGGCCAGCTGCGCGTGGTCGTGGCGGTGAGCGCCGGCTTCCACGGCCGGTGCGCCGAGCACCCCGGCCTCGCCGAGGCACTGCGGCACACGAGCCTGACGGTCGGCCCGATGACCCGGGACCAACTGCGGGACGCCATCGTCAAACCGGCTACGGCGGCCGGCCTGCGGGTCGAACGGGAACTCACCGCCCGCATCGCCGAGGAGGTGTACGACCAGCCCGGCGCGCTGCCGCTGCTCTCGCACGCCCTGCGCGAGACCTGGCGCCGCAGACGCAGCGGGGTGCTGACGCTCGCTGCCTACGAGGAGGCGGGCGGCGTCCACGGAGCGATCGCCGCGGCGGCCGAGGAGGTCTACGGCGGCCTGTCGCCCGACCAGGCCGACACCGCCCGCCGGCTCCTGCTCGCCCTCATCGCCCCCGGCGACGGCACGCCCGACAGCCGCCGCCCGGTCAGACGGGCCGACCTGCGCGAATGGCCCGACCTCGAGGTGCCCTTCGTCCTCGAACGGCTCTCCCGGGCCCGGCTCGTCACCGTGGACGAGGAGAACGTCGAACTCGCCCACGAGGCCCTCATCACCGGCTGGCCCCGGCTTCAGTGCTGGCTCGAGGAGAGCCGCGGGCGGCTACGCATGCACCGCCACCTCACCGAGGCCGCCCGCAACTGGCAGGAGCACGGCCGCGACCCCGGCACCCTGTACCGGGGGATCAACCTCGCCCTGGCCGACGTGCTGTTCACCCGCGAAGGGCAGGACGACGACCTCACCGCACGGGAGCGCGCCTTTCTCAGCGCCTCTCGGGTGGCCCACCGCATGGAGCGCTGGACGGCCGCCCGGGTACAGCGCCACATGCGAAGACTCGTCGTGGCGCTCATCTGCGTCATGTGCGGGGTCCTGGTCGTCGGGCAGATCGCCTGGCACGAGAGCGACGTGGCGGAGAGGGAGCGCGGCCTGGCCGGAGCCCGCCAGGCCGCCGGCCTCGTCGGCGGGGAACGGGTGACCGATCCCCGCACCAGGACCCTGCTCAGCATCGCCGCCTGGCGGCTCGCCCCGCTGCCCGAGAGCCGCGCCGCCCTCGTCGACGCCCTCGCCGAACCCGAACGCGACGCCTTTACCGACCCCGACCAGAACGACGACACCCGCGACTTCCTCGCCGACTCCGGGCGCACCCTGCTCGGTGTCGGCGGCGGCCGGTGGTCGGCCTGGGACGTGGCCACACATCGCCGTACCGGATCGGGACGCCTGCCGGACCGTGCGGTGACCGCGGTCAGCCTCGACGGGCGGACCCTCGCCCTGGCCGGTACTGACGGTGACGGCGCCTCCCGGCTGTGGCGGCTGCCGGCGGGGACGGAGGACCCCGTTGGGTATCACGGGGCGGCCGACTCGGAGCTCGGCGTCGGCGCGTACGTCGTGAACGGCCCTGATACGACGGCGCAGTTGAGCGCGTTCACGGACGACCCGGTGGTGCTGGAGCGTTCCGCCGCAGGTGCCGCCAGTGTCATGGGCGTCGTCGTGCCGAGCGCGGACGGGCGCCTGGCGGCCGTGTGCGCGCAGGACCAGCCGCTCATGCTGCGGGACATCGTCCGCCACCGCACGGTCACCGGCGCCTGGCAGGACTCGTCGGCGGTGGACTGCTCGTCCGCCGCCCTCGTCTTCGACCGGGCCGGGATGCGCTTCGCGGCGGTCTCCGACGCTGCGATACGCGTCTGGGACACGGCCTCGGGCCGGGAGCTCGCGGACATCGCCCAACCCGGCGTGTCCCACCTCGCGTTCACCCCGGACGGGCGGTTCCTCGCGGTGGCCGGCCCGGACGGGACGACGGCCTGGCGCATATCGGCGGCGGGGGCGCCGGTGTTCCGCCACACCCCCTCCGACGGACCCGTCACCGCCCTCGCCTGGGATCCGGACGGCCCGACCCTGCGCTACCTGACCGGCGGCACCGTGCACTCCCTCGACCTCGCAGTGCCCCTCACCTCTCCGTGGCTCGAACGGCCGCTGGACCGCGAGACGTTCAGCCCGGACGGCCGCCTGCTGGCCGCCGCCGATCGGCACGGCGACCACTACCGCCTCAGCCTGCGCGACACCCGGACGGGTCGTGTCCTCGCCCGTCTGCCCTCACTCGCGGCAGCCGACGGCCGGAGTGGGGCCGGGGGCGTCGGGCCGCTGATGACGTTCAGTCCGGACAGGCGGGACTTCGCGTACGGCGTGGGGGAGCCGGGGGCGTCCGGCGCGCGGTTCGTCGTATGGAATGTGACCGATCACCGAGTGCGGGCGGTCGTTCAGCCTGGTGGATCGTCCCCGGTCCGCTCCATCGCGCTCACCCCGGGCGGCGGGAAGCTGCTCCTCTCCCGGGCGACGGCGGCCGGCTCGCCCACCGGAGAGGTGTGGAACACCGCCCGCGGAACGCGGACCGACCGGCCCGAAGCTCTGACCGCGACCCTGAAGTCCGCCCTGGCCTCCGGTTTCACCGGCCCGGCCTCCGCGCTGCCGTTCGGCCTGGACACCGGCGTACCGCTCGGCCCGGACGGCGGCGCGGAGGTTCTCGCTCTCAGCCCCGACGGCGTCCGCCTCGCCACCGGTGGCGGCTTCGGCAGCGTCACGGTCTGGCACGGCCGTACCGAACGCCACCGGGAGGCCGTCATCCCGCCCGTCGCCGGAGTGGCCGGCGACGGAGCGATCGGCGCCCGTGTCACCGCGCTCGCCTTCAGCCCCGACGGCCGCACTCTCGCGGTGGGTTACGCCTCCGGCGCGCTCCGGCTGTGGGACACCGCCACCCGGCAGCCTCTCGGTGGCAGCCTCAACACGCCCGGCGAGGCGATCCGCTCGCTCGCCTTCGACGGGCACGGCGACTCCATCCACGCCAGCAGCGCCCACGTCCCTGTCCAGCGGTACACGGTCGGACCCTCGCAGGTCGTCACCCAGCTCTGTGCGCGCGCCGGCCGCAACCTGACCGCCGACGAATGGCGGACCTACCTCCCCGATGTGCCCTACCGGCGCCTGTGCGGCGTGTCCGGCACCGCCGACCCGGTCGCGGAAGTCGGCCCCGCCGCAGCCGCTTCGCCGAAGCCGACCGGGACTCCGGCGCCGACGCGCACCACCTCGTCGCCGCTCGCCGCTCGGCGGCACGCGTCCCGGAAGCCCGGCGCGTCCGCGCACGGCATCGTGACGCCCAAGGCCGAGGCACATCCGCGCTCCGGGCCATGGAAGACGGCACGACGGCCGCTCGCAGGAAAGGCCCCCGATTAATGGAGCGTGAACGGGTCGTAACATGGCCCGTTTGCGACCCTCAATGGGTTGTTTACGCCTCTGGCCTGCATTGATAGACAAATCCAGGGCGCCAAGAGTGGGGCTCACCCGGTTCGCTGCACCCCCCGGTCAGTGAAACCGGCGGGCAGCCGACGGCGATCCCGTCGGCTGCCCGGAAAACAGACCGACCGCTTCATCCCTCACTCGCTGGAGTCACCGATGGCATTCGCCCGCCGCAAGACCTCCTCCTCGTCCCCCAAGCGCACCCTCCGCACCGCCGGAGCCGTCGCGGCCCTCGCCCTCGGCGCCTCGCTGATGGCCGCCCCGCAGGCCTCCGCCGCCGACAGCCCCTCCACGAAGCAGCTGCTGGATGCGTGTGGCCACACCACGGACCTCTGCGAGTTCCACGCCACCGACTACTGGACCTACACCGGTCCCAAGCACCAGGTCGGCGACACCGCCTACAACTGCGGGAGCCTGACCAACCCGCACACCGTCGGCGGGATGGACACGACCGGCTCGACCAACACCCTCGGCATCTCGATCAGCGCCGAGTACAAGTGGTTCGAGACGTTCTCCACCGAGGTCACGGCCACCTACAGCCACAGCTGGGTGGCCTCGCACACCGACACCGTGACCGACACCGTCAACATCCCGGCCGGCTACAAGGGCTGGATCGAGCGCGGCACCTCCAAGCAGCAGGCCAAGGGCTGGTACGAGCTGCACTTCGGCAAGCGCTACTACGGCCACTACATCTGGTACATCAACAACTACCAGTCGGCCGGCTTCAACGCCGACCAGCCCAAGAAGGGCTATGTCAACTACAGGGACGCGAAGATGACCTCGGGCGAGCGCTCAGCCCACTGCCGCTGAGCCAGGACGGACAACGGCATGTGGTGCTCCGCGACCTCGACAACCCGCTTCCGCTCCCGGCTCCGGCTCGCTGCCGCCGCCCTATGCTCGCTGGTCCTCCTGACCGGCTGTGCGGCGGGGGCGACGAGCAAGCCCGACACCGTGTACGCGGACGCTGTCGGACCGACGGTGATCGGCACCGACACCTCGGCGGAGAGCCGGGTGGTGGCGGCCATGTACGGCGAACTCCTCACCGGGGCCGGGCAGAAGGTGCGGATGGCGACGACGAGCTACGCCTCGCCCTCCGCCACCGCCAAGGCCGTAGTGGCGGGCAGGGTCGGGCTGGCACCGGCATACGAGAGCACCCTGCTGCGCACGTTCCCGGGCGGGGACACCCTGCCCGGGAACTCGTCGGCGACGCTGAGCATGGCGTTGCCGATGGGCATCACCGCCCTGCCCCCGGCCGCGGCCGACCGCGGTGTCGTCCTCGCGGTCACCAGGGCCGCCGCCCGGGCCCACGACCTGCACAGCCTCGCCGACCTCCCCAAGGCCGGCAGCCGCCTCACCCTCGGCGGCGCCGCCTCGAAGGACCCCGACGCCCCGACACCCTCGTCAATGAAGAAGGCGTACGGCGTCACTCTCACCACCGCCGGCACCTCGGCCACCGCCGACGTACTGGCCCTGCGCAGCACGGACCCGTCCCTCACCGAGGACAAGCTGGTCGTGCTGACCGACCCCGAGGCCGTCATCCCGCCCGAGCACGTCTTCCCTCTCATCCAGGCCCCGTACGCGGACCTGGCCGCGAGAAAAGCCCTGGCCCGAGTCAACTCGGCGCTGACGACAGATCAGTTGGCCGCGCTCGCCTCCTCCGTCGACGCGGGCGAGTCCCCCGCGAAGGCGGCGCGGACCTGGCTGCGCTCCAAAGGGCTGCTCAGCTGATCCCCCCTCACCCGAACAGAATGGTGACAGTGAAATGCGTGACGTCAGAAGGAAGTTCGCCGTAACCGCGCTCACGGCGGCCGCCGTCCTCGGCGGCCTGGCCCTCCCCACAACGGCCAGCGCCGCCGACGGGGTCCCCGCCGTACAGATCACGGTCTGCAACGACTCGAACTCGAACCTGCAGTTCTGGGTCAGGGGCTACAACCAGCGCAACGAGTGGGACGACTCCCCGGTCTGGGACGCCTACGCCCACACCTGCGCCACCATGTGGGACTACTGGTGGAAGAAGAACTCCTCGGTCGAACTCCACTACCAGTTCGGCAGCGGCGCCTGGAAGTGGAAGCAGCAGTACGTCCCGAATACGAAGGGCCGGACGACGACGTTCCACATGTCGTAGACCGCATGGGCGGGACTCGAAAGGGTCCCGCCCATGCTGCTCGTCGAGACGGCATGGGCGGACACCCGTACAGAGATGAGCACCCGCACTCATTCCTGAGCGCGCCCCCGGTCCACCGCGGAGAACACCCCTCACGGACCGATCCGCAGGGACCCGCCATGTCGAACGCCTCCCGCCCGTTCCCCTCTCCCACGGCTGCGCCGACTACTCGCCACTGCGACGTCCTGGCCGCCGAAGGCAAGGAACGCGCCCGCATCCGCGGCGAGAAAGGCACCCGATGGGGCGGACGCCCCCCCCACAACCGCAGCCTGATCCAGCCCGGAGAACCTACGCGGTCGCAGCACTAGGCAGTTTCGTTTGGATCAGCTGGTCGTTGGTCCGGGTGTGTCGTTGAGTGATGCGCAGTGTGCGCGGATCGAGCTGTTGCTCCCGGACCGGACGCCAAAGCGGGGTGGTCGCTGGCGTGATCACCGGGAGGTGATCGACGCGATCGCCTTCAAGTTCCAGACCGGAACGCAGTGGGTGCATCTGCCAGAGAAGTACGGTAACTGGCGCGGCGTCTACAACCGGCTGCGTATGTGGGCCGTCGACGGTACCTGGGAGCGGGTGTTCACCGCGCTGATGGCCCAGGCCGACGCGGACGAGGACCTCAACTGGGCCGTCTCGGTGGACTCCACGATCGTGCGGGCCCACCAGCACGCGGCCGGCGCCCGCAAAAAGGGGCCCCGGCCGGCGAACCAGACGACCACGCCATTGGCCGCTCCCGCGGCGGACTGACCACGAAGATCCACCTTGCCGCCGATGACCGCTGTCGGCCGCTGGCCTTCCATCTCACCGCCGGGCAGGCCGGGGATGCGCCCGCCTTCCCGGACGTCATGGCCCGCCTGCGCATTCCCCGGCCGCGCGGACGACCCCGCACCAGGCCGGACGTGATCCTTGCCGACAAGACACCCCATGCAGCTTTCGGGTCAAGCAGCTGCCGAGAGTGGAGCTGGGGCGAAGGTGCTGAAGGCGACTGATTCGTCGAACTTCTGGCGATTGGTCAGGCAGTGGTGGAGCTGGCCGAGCATGCGGTTGAACAGATCGCGGAGGGCCGCGTGATAGTGGTCGCCGGTGTCCCGTCGGCGGTTGTAGTGGTCGTGTGCGCCGGGGGAAGCGGTCAGCGCGGCGAATGCCCAGTGCCGGCCGGTCGCGGCCAGTCGGTTGTTCTTGATCCTGCGGTGGGCGACGTGGCGGCTCTTGCCGGACTGCCGGGTCACGGGTGCACTTCCCGCATAAGCCTTCAGATTGCCGGCGTGAGTGAACCGGGCGCGGTCGTCGCCGATCTCGGCGAGGATCCGTGCGCCAGTGAGTGTGGCCAGGCCGGGGAAGCTCGTGATGATCTCGGCATCAAGCCGCGGCAGGACCACCCGGCGACCTAATAGAAGCGCTCTCGGGCGCACCACCCCATCAGCCGTCCGTGGTCCCAGCCCTGCCCAAAGTCCTCGCTCTCGTGAAGAGCTCGAAGGCTCTGGCCAATTGGGAGGTGGCTCTGGGAACGGCTCGAATCACGGCACGGTACGGCGACTGGAGTCGACATGGCAGGGGCCTGAACCGCGTCCGTCTTGTCGAAGCACTCCTGGCGCCGCGTATATCCCAGACGTCTCGCTCTGGCCCCTGCCGACCGGCCCAACCGGCCAACCCACGTGCCTATTAGGCCTATTCGTCCCGCGCGATCCGGGAACACCTGCGCAAGCGCGGCATCCGGGCGGTGATCCCGGTCCCGGCGGACCAGAGAGGCCACCGGCTGCGACAGGGCAGCCGCGGAGGCAGGCCGCCGGCCTTCGACCGCGAGACCTACAAGCAGCGCAACACCGTCGAGCGGTGCATCAACCGCCTCAAACAGTGGCGCGGGATCGCCACCTGCTACGAGAAGACCGCAACCATCCACCTGGCCGGACTCCACGTGGCAGGCATCTTCCTCTGGTCCGCCCGCTGATCCAAACGAAACTGCCTAGCTACCGCCGGGACCGATCAAGAACGACGAACCATCCGGGAACGCAGAGTGACCACCGGCGGCCAGATAGCTCCCCGCCCAGTGGCCGCCGCTGGGGAATTCCCACTACTGACCTTGTTGGCGTGATGTCGTCAAGGTCAGTAGCCGTTGTGAGCCTTGATTGGTGCGGCCGACCTTGCGGCCTGCTCGATCTTCGCGCAGTAGGCTGCACGGGCTTCCTCGTCGATCTGCTTCTCGTTTTCGGCGCGCACCCCGGTCCGGCCGTCGATGCCTTCGCGCAAGATATCGGCGTGCCCGGCATGCCGGATGGACTCGCCGAGGACATGGACCATGATGGCGAACAGGTTCGTGTTGGGATAAGGCTCCGACCACCACGGCACGTGGCCGGGGGCGTCGAGGGGAAGCTCGTTGATCGTCGCGTCCGAGTGTTCCCACGTGCGCCGGTAGAACCCGATGATCTGATCGCGGGTCTCGTCCTCGGTCGCCCACAGATCGCTGCCGTCGGAGTCCTGCCACCGGGACAGCGGTTCCGGGGAAGGGCGGTCGAAGACCTCGCCGAAGTACCTGGCCTCGACGGTGGCCACGTGCTTGACCAGGCCGAGGAGGTTGGTCCCGGTCGGTGTCAAGGGTCGGCGGGCGTCGTATTCGGACAAGCCGTCGAGTTTCCAGAGCAGCGCCCTGCGGTCCCGCCGAAGTCTCCCGTGCAGGTTGTCTTTCGCGAATTCATCGATCATGCGGCATGAGCCTGCCATGGGGTGCTCGCGGTCTCAAGATCCCGTACGTGGTCCGCAACGACTGGCAGAGCCCACGCCTGGCCATCGCCGCCTCGCTGACCGCGCCGGTGACTGGAACCCCGCCGTCGAGGGCGTGCTCACGCACCCGGTCTGCGACCTGTTGGTCATGGACCGGGTCATCCTGGAGTCTGGGTGGCGCGGGGCGGGACTGGGACCGGTTCTCGTGGGTTCAGCGATCCGGCGCCTGGCGCAGGGGGTGTGCTGCGGTCGCGTGCGAGCCTGGTTCCGCCGACGGATGTGAACTGACCGCGGATCAACACAGGGAAAGCCGTTATGGCACTGGGCCGGGTCTGGTGGCGGATCGGCTTCGAGCCTTTCCAAGACGGTGTGCGTCTCCTGGACTGTCACGCGCAGCGGACCGAGGACCTTCTCGCCGAGCAGCAGGGGATTTGCGTGCTGCGCCAGGCATGGCGGAAGCATCACCAGCCGTAGGCGCGCGGTGATGCGCAGGCGGGTGGCGCCGGGAGGTGAGACCCCCGGCGCCACCCGATCCCGCTCCGCGGGCCGCGCTGGCGGCGAACGGCAAGGCCGTGAACCTGCACCAGGCGATGGACCGTTGAGCGAAGCGGCTACCACCAAGCGGTGCAGGTGATCGCCGTGCCGTCGCCGGAGTCGCCGCAGGCCCGCATCACCTGTCCGTTGCGGTCGCGCCAGGCCTCGGTGTGCACGCTGGTTCCCGCGTCCACCCTCCGCAGGCCCAGCTGCGGCTCCCACGTACGCCCGCCGTTACTGCTGCGGTCCACCCAGACGTGCATGCCGATGGCGCCGTTGGTGACACGGCCCCAGGCACAGGTGTTGTCCCCCCTGCCGTTGTACCTCAGCTCGAAGAACTGGCCCTTGGCCCCGGTCGCGGCCGCGGCGGTCCCGGACACCACGTTGGTGTTGCAGCCGTCCGCGGCGCTTGCGGGGGCGGCTGCGGACATGGCGAGCAGCCCGGTGGTCATCGCCAGCGCCGAGACGGTGGCCGCGACCTTCTTGTTCACGCGCATAGTGTTCTGTTCCCCTTTGGGAGCCCTGAGGCCTTTGTGGTCGAGGCCTGAAGTCTCGGCCGTGGCAGGGGCGCGTAACCACCGTGGAAAACTGGGGTTGACGTGCCCACAACGTGCCTGCTAAAGCGGCTACTTCGGAACGGGGGGGGTGTGCTCGCGCCGCAGTAGGGGCACGATCATCAGCCGGGTGTCCTGGCAGCTCAGCGCGGCCGGTGGCTCACAACCGGGTGAGCCAGGGAGCCGCGCTGCCCGGAGCCTCTGGAAACAGACGGGCGAGCACCCGCGAGCAGAGACAGGAGGGCAGGGGCCAGGCAAGCCCGAAGCCTTCCGCCACGTCGTGCATGTGCACCAGCGTCTCTTTCAACGCCAACGCTGCGAAGCCCTCAGGATCCGACACCCCGGCGGCGTGGTGGGCGCGGACCTGGGCGGCGTCGTACGCACCATGGCGACCAGCGGCTGCTGTGCTCGACGAGGATCGGCACTTAGTCGGGGATACGAGCGTTGCTGAGCGGCTGGCAGCGGTCCTGCACTGCACCAATCCCGCACGATTGCAGGCGTCAACAGGTGGGCGTAGGAGGCCGTCAGCCGGGGACCCGGTCGCGCACGGCGCCCATGGTCGTGTGAATCCGCCGCCCGGTGCGTGGATTCCGGGGACCTCCCGTGCGGCGGTCCCGGCGATCTTCTCCACCACCGCGTCCCCGACCGTTCGGTTCCGTCATACGAAGCCACCTCCTCAGGCAGTCGACGGACTGCCGTGCCTGCGCGGCTGATTCTGGGACCGCAGGGCTTCGGGCCGTCCGCCGGATCGGGTGGAGGACTATGCTGCTGTACGGACGTCCCAGACCCCGGCGGCTTGTCGTTGCTCGATACAGATGGCTGCGGGGAGCGGATCTTTCGTCCGTCACCCGGCGCATCCCTGGAGGGAACTGGGTGGGTTCGTTGTCCTGTCGTACAGGATGTGGGCCCGGCCGATGCCCACCTTCGTCGAATGTCCACTCCTGCCAGGAGCGCGCCAGGAGGGCCGGGAATCCCGGCGTCACCGCGCGCTGCCGGATGGTCTTCTGAACCCGAGGCGCCATGCCCTTCCCACAGCTCACCGTCCACCGCCATGACCGACGGAACCGGGTGCTGATCACCCTGGCCGGTGAGATCGACCTGGAATCGGCCCCGCTGGTGAGCATCTCACTGGAGCGGTGCCGGCACGACGGCATCCGCATCGTCGACGTCGACCTCACCTCAGTCACCTTCTGCGACTGCAGCGGCCTCAACGTCTTCCTGGACGCCGCGCAGAAGACCACCGCGGCAGGCGGCACCTTGCGGCTGCACCACCCGCCACCGACGCTGGGCCGGCTACTGGACCTCACCGGTTGCGGGTTCCTGCTCCTTGGTCCTCCGCCCGGGCATCTCGCACCTCCTATCGGGGATGTGCCGGCCCCGACCGCCGAGAGCCCGCCCCACCGGCCCGTTCCGCTGGACTCCATCCTCTCGGGTGACACACGGTGACGGCCCGGACGGAGCGGGGACAGCAGCGCGAGCCCCGTGGCGGCGAGTCGGCCACCATGGACGCGGTGCGGTTGCGTCGGGTGAACCGCTGGCAGGTGCAGGCCGTGAGCGGGGAGCTCGCGGATCTGTACGTGGACTCCCGCGAGGCATCTCCGCGTGCGGCGTATCGCCCTCCCGGCCGGCGGGGCTTTCTGAACCGTCTCACCGCCGAGATCCGTCGGCCGGGGTTCGCCATGGTGATCGCGGAGACGGACGGCCTGGTGGGATGCGCTTTCGGATTCCCGGTGCGCAGCGACGGCTTCTGGTGGCCCGGGTTCGACGGGGCTCTGCCGCGCGGCGAGCAACTCACTCGGGCGGGCGGAGTCTTCGCGATCACCGACATTCTGGTCCGCCCGCACCCGCAGGATCAGGAGCAGGCCGTGGCCCGGCGGTTGCAGGAGCGGCTGCTGACCGACCAGGGTGTGGCGGTCGGCGCCACCCTGGTGGACCGGTCCGATCACCCTGCCCTCGCGGCGCTCCGCTCCTGGGGATGGCTGGACGTGGGGGACATTTGGAGGCCGATCAGCGCCACGCTGCTCCGGGCGTTGGTCCTTCCGGTCGGGGAGCGAACCGGGGCGCGGTCGGCGGGACTTGACCACGATGCCTCGGCCGGGTGGCCCGGATGAGGCCCGACGGCCGCTCGGCGCGGATTCAGGCGCTGGTCGCCGTGCAGGCGGCGCGGCGCGGTGCCCGGGTCGGTGTGGTGGACGTGTGCACCGCTGCCGTGGCCGCGCTCCCGGTCGGCGGGGCCGGCGTGTCGGCGATGTCCCGGACCACGGCGAGCCATCCGCTGTGCAGCACCGACGACATCAGCGAACAACTGGAGGAGTTGCAGCTCATGCTGGGCGAGGGGCCCTGCGTGGACGCCTTCGTCCATGGCTCGGCGATCCTCACCCCCGATCTGCTGGCCGGCGCGTTGCCGGACCGCTGGGTCGTGTTCGCGGATGCGGCCCTGGACGCCGGGGCACGCGCCGTCTTCGCGCTCCCCTTGCAGATGGGGGCGATCAGCCCGGGAGTCCTGGACCTGTACGCCGACGTGCCGACCGTGCTGGACACCGAGGAACTGGCCGACGCCCTGGCCTTCGCCGATCTCGCGACGCTGCTCCTGATCGATGCGCGGATCGAGGAGACGGGCGCACCGGTCGACGGAGCACTGAAAGACCGCGGCTTGGAGGATCTGGGGGGATACCGGGCGGAGATCGACCAGGCAACCGGCATGCTCACCGCCCAGCTCGGCGTCGGCATCGACGAAGCCTTCGTCCGGCTGCGCGCCTACGCCTTCGTACAAGGACGTCGGCTCGCAGGCGTCGCCGCCGACGTGGTGGCCCGCAGGCTCCGCTTCTCCCCAGCCACGGAACCCGGACGGACCGACGGGGAGACCTGATGTACCGGTGCCGTCCGGCGAACGTGCCGCGCTTCCCGCCCCTTCCCGGCGGGACTAGTCTCCATCGAGGGTGACACGATGAATCAGCAGCTCCTGGCCAAGACCTTCGTCGAGCTGGCGGACAACCTGGTCGCCGACTTCGATCTGATCGACTTCCTACGTCTGCTCACCGACCGCTGCGTCGGCATGCTCGGCGCGAGTGCCGCCGGGGTGCTGCTCGCGGACCGCGACGGCAAACTCCGCGTGATGGCCGCCTCCGACGAACAGGTACGCCTGCTGGAACTCTTCCAGCTCCAGAACGACGAGGGCCCCTGTCTGGAGTGCTACCGCACCGGAACACCGGTGATCGTCCCCGACCTGACCCGGGAGGTCGACCGCTGGCCACGCTTCGTCACAGCGGCCCACCGCAGCGGCTTCGGAGCGGTCCAGGCACTGCCCATGCGCCTGCGGGACGAGACCGTCGGTGCGCTGAACCTCTTCCGCGCCGACCCGGGCCCCTTCGATCCCGCCGCCACCCTCATCGGCCAGGCCCTGGCCGACGTCGCCACCATCAGCCTCCTGCAACAACGCTCCACCCACCGCAGCACCGTCCTCAACGAACAACTGCAGACCGCATTGAACAGCCGCGTACTGATCGAACAGGCCAAGGGCAAACTCGCCGAACGCCAGGGCATCGACATGGAACAGGCGTTCACCGCGCTGCGCGGCTACGCCCGCGCCCACAACCGCCGCCTGTCCGATGTGGCCCGCGCCTTCATCGACGACTCCGAACCCCTCCCCGACCTGGGGGCCTGACCCAGCCCCGCATCGGGGCGCGCGGTCCGTACGGCCGCCGCCGCACCGCGGCGGCGGCCGTACGTGGCGCGAGGCTGGGAGGCCCCCCTCCACCGTGTCCTCGCGCGCTGGTCCTCCGCGGCGGCGGGACTTGGTGAGAACACCCCGTCTGGAAATGCCGGGAGGACTGAGGCTGGAGCCGCGCACTCGGGCGATGCGGCTCCAGCCGGGCCTGGTTTCCGACTCGGGGGCAGGGAGCCTGGATGGGAGGACCTGCTGGTGTTTGACACGCTCGCAGTGCCGTCTTCCCTGCCTGGAGCGTAGAGCAGATACCGGCGAAGCGGAACAGGGCCGTTCACAGGCGCCGCCCGTGCATCCGGGATGTCGTCACGCGGTCCTGCTCGGAACGCGGGGCTCGGCCCTCACCTGGTCGTGCAGACGGGCGCAGGTGCGAGTGATCAGACGAGAGACGTACATCTGGGAGATACCGAGCTGCAGACCGATGCGGGCCTGCGTCATCTCGCAAAAGAACCTCATGTACAGGATCTGGCGTTCGCGTTCGGGCAGGGCCCGCAGCAGGGGGCGTAGCGCCTCACGGTCGATCACCAGGTCGAAGCCGGGCTCCATGCGACCCAGGGTGTCGGTCAGCGGGTAACTGTCCGCGGAGCGGCCGGGCAGGGCGTCCAGGGACTGGGCGGTGAAGCTCTCCAGCGCCCCCTGGCCCAGCCGTACGTCCGCCTCGGTCAGCCCGGTGTGTGCGGCGATCTCGTGGACCGCGGGTATCACTCCGCCCAACGAAGCACTCAGCTCATGGCCGGCGGAGCGGACCCGGCCACGCAGCTCCTGTACGCGCCGCGGCACATGCACGATCCAGAGTTCGTCACGGAAGTGCCGCTTCACCTCGCCGAGGATTGTCGGGATGGCAAAGCTCGGGAAGGCGGTGCCGAGACCCGGGTCGAAGCGGGACACCGCCTTGACCAGGCCCAGTTGGGCGACCTGCTGGAGGTCCTCGAAGGTCTCACCGCGATGGCGGAAACGCCGGGCCAGCCGAACGGCCATCGGCATCCAGGCGCACACCACATCCTGGCGCAGCGCGGACCGCTCCGGGCCCTCCGGCAGCGCGGCGATACGGCGGAAGGCCGCGTCGGTGTCCGGTGCGTCGGCGTAGCGGTGCGCGCTGCGTGGGCCCTGCGTGCGTCCGTACGGCATGGGCACGTGCCTCCCTGATCGGTGGCGTCACTCACCGTGGGAGCCGGCCGACCGCAGCACACAGGGGAGCAGCGAGAACCGCTCCCACGGAGGTGCCTCCGGTCTGAAGCACCGCGGACGGGTTCCCGGGCAGCCCGCTTTCAAACAGGCTTCCGCGCCCCGACCGCGGCTGCCCACGGAGGACATACGGCACTACCGTTCAGCTGCGTGCGCCCCAGCGGCCCCGCGCTCCCAACGGGCCCCGGGGCGGCGCCGATCCGGGGCTATGGTGGGTACAGACGTCCCGGACCCCGGCGCCGCACCCATCGGACCCGATGGCACTCCCGTACCTCTCCTGGTCTTCTGAACCGAGGCGCCCCATGAGCAGCCCGCGGCACCCGCACGAACCCGAAGGCTCGGAGCGTCCCGTCCTGGACACGGTGCGGTTGCGCCGACTGAACCGCTGGCAGGCCGAGGGCCTGCGGGAGGACCTGGCGGATCTGTACGTGGAGTCGTCCGTCACCCCGCCCGGCGAGGAGTTCCGTGGTCGGCAGGAGTTCCTGCGCCGGCTGGAGCACGACGTACAACTGCCGGGATTCGACATGCTGGTCGCCGAGGCAGAGGGGTTGACCGGCTGCGTCTCAGGGATCCCCGTGCCGCGCGACGGCTCCTGGTGGGAGGGGTTCGACGGACCGATGCCGCAGAACCTGGAGCAACTGACCGCGTCCGGACATGTCTTCGCGATCCTCGAAACCGTCGTCCATCCGCACCAGCACGCCCAGGGGCTCGCCCGCCGACTCCAGGAGCGTCTGCTCGCCGACCACCAGTCCTCGCTCGGCGTCACCTTGGTGGATCAGTCCGTCCGTTCGGCCTGGAACGCCTTCAAGGACGGGGGCTGGCAGGAGGCGGGGCAGGTCCACCGCCTGCCCGGTCAGGCGGCATTGCGGGTACTGGTTCTTCCTCTGGGCGAGCGCACGGAGAAACATCCCGACGGCCTCGCCCACAACGACCGGACCCAACGGCCCGAGTAGCCGCCCGCACCGGCCGGAGACGACGCGTACCGAGGTGTGGAGGAGAGGGTGGAGCTGTCTCCGGAACAGGAGGCGCGGCGGATCGCCGCGGTGCGTCGCTACGACATCCTGGACACCCCGCCCGACGGTGCCTTCGACCGGATCGCCGGGCTGGCCGCCCGCCTGTTCGACGCTCCGGCCGCCACGGTGACGATCGTGGACACCGACCGGGTCTGGTTCAAGGCTGTGTGCGGTCTGACGGGGGTCGCACCGATCGGAAGGGACCCGGGGCTGTGCACCTCGGCGATCCTCACCGGCGGCCCCCTGGTCGTCCCCGACACGCTCGACGACCCGGTCGCCCGTGCCCACTGCCTGGTGACCGGTCCGGCTCGGACGCGCGTCTACGCCGCCGCCCCCGTCACCACCGGCGACGGTCACCGCCTGGGCACCGTGGACGTCCTGGACACCAGGCCGCGCCACATCACACCGGACCAGGCCACCGCCCTGACCGACCTGGCCGCGCTGGTGATGGACGAACTCGAACTGCGGCTGTCCGCGTTGCGCATGCTCCGTGTGGAACGGGAACTGGTGGAGGTCGAGCACGCGGCCCGGGAGCGCGCCCAGCCGGGACCGGTCGGAGATCGCCGCGTATGCCTCCACCCTGCAACGCACCCTGCTGCCGCCGGCCCTGCCTGAGGTACCGGGCCTGGAGGCTTCCTCCCACTACACGACCGCCTCGGTCCACGACGTCGGCGGCGACTTCTGCGACGTCTTCCCGCTCGGCGCCGGGACCCGCCGACGACGTCGCCCTCCTCGCCCTCAGCGCGACCTCGGCGACACCCGCCACGGCACCCTCCAGAGCCTTGGGCACTGCGCACACCAGCCTGCCCTTTCCGCCGTCCGACAGCGCGTGACCTGGACGAAGGCACCGGAGGGTTGAGTGCACAGCTCCTGGTGCCGTCCGACGGATGCGCACCCCGTCACTCGCGATCCGCCGCGTGAAGGCGCCGCAGCTCCCGGCGCAGCTCCCGCTGTATCGGTTCCGGGAGCGTCTCGTCCCGTGTGGTGGCGACCAGGGCGGCGGCCACGTCCCGCAGCTTGGTGTTGCAGCGCTGCGACACGCCCACCAGCAGATCCCACGCCCGTTCGCTGGAACACGGCGCCAGGACCATCACCATGCCGCGCGCCTGATCGATCACCGCACGGGTCGCCAACGCCCGCCCCAACTGTTCGTTCCTGGCCCGCAGTTCGGCGACCTCGGCCAGCAGAGCCGCATCACCCGCCGAGGGCACAGCCGAGGGCACAGCCGTCAACAGCGGCCGCTCATCACGGCGCGTGGTCAGTTGGTACATGGTGCGTACCTCACAGGGCAGTCTTCCTGTCCGTAGGTGGTCAGCGGCGCGCCAGTTGCCGTTCGCCGGCCGCACCGGGCTCGTACGGCAGTCCGTAGTGCCTGAAGACCGCTTCCTCCTGCTCGGCGGGCAGGACGTCGTCGGTGCCGATCGAAGGGGCCTGCTTCACCAGCGTTCTGGTATAGCCGACTTTGAGATAGCCGGGCCCGGCGATCGCGTCATCGAGGGGGACGAAGACCAGCCGGTGCCGGGTCGGGAGTCCGGTTCGTACCGTGGCCATGGCCGGCTTGTCGGTGGTGGTGTCCACATAGACGGCCTCCAGGACACCGATCTTGTGCGACTCGGTGTCGACGACGTCGCGGTTGCGCCATTCCCGGACGTCGGCTGCGTGAATCACGGCCTCTCCCTCCTGGACGACCCGCTCGCCGGCCGTGAGTCGCATCCCTGGGTATCCGAGTGAAAGCGCCGCAGCGTACGACGCATCGCCCTCTGCATGTGCTCCGGGAGCGGCTTGCCCTCCCAGGCGGCGACCAGCGCCGCGGCCACCTCCGGAAGGCGGGCGTCGCACTGCCGTGAGACGTCCACCAGCAGCTTCCTGGCCGCCCCGCGGCGGCAGGGGGTCAGGATCATCACCATGCCACGGGCCTGGTCGATGACCGCACGGCCAGCCAGCGCCCGCCGCAGCTGATCGTTCTCGTCGCGCAGTGCGACGACATCCTGCCCTGCGGGTGCGTTCCCCCACGTGGCCTCGGCCCGCAGTTCCCACGGCTCCTGTTGGATCACGGTCGTGCGTTGCATGGCATGCACCTCTTGGCGATTGGGACGTGTCCGGCCTGGCGTGAGCCGTCCCGGAAGCCGTGGCCGCCGGTCCACTTCAAGGGTCACCCGTGGCGTTCGTGGTCCCGGCGGTCCTCGCGCCGCCAGCGCGCCCGGTTCCGTCGGCTGTAGCGACGGTTCCAGCGGTCCTGACGGTCCCGGCGGATCTCGTAGTCCCGGTAGTCCCCGAGATCGGAACCGTCGCGGCGGATCCAGCCTCCCCCGCGATCGCGGCCGTGGCGGGTGGCGCTGTAGACCAACACGGCGGCGGCCACCCACCAAAGGGGGTTGAGGAAGCCGAGGCCGAACAGGACCACGATGAGGATGAGAAGCGATACGAACACAGCGGGCCTTCCCGGAGCGGAACAAAGCATCACTGCCGGGGGCCAGGGCCTGTACGAACAGCGTAGTCCTCCCCAGAGGTCACGGACAGCTGCCCAGGTCAGCGTTCTCCGCCGGGACCGGATGGCCACTTGCTGTCTGTTCAGGGGGTGCGGCGAGGGCTGGCGTGTGCGGTACGGCCCGAGCCCCCGGCAGAGTCGACCACCTCTCGCGTCCCTTCGAGGGCGCACCTGGCGCATCGGTGCCAGAACCTGCCGCGTTTGCACCAGCAGCCCGCACCGCTCTCTTGCACCTTCACCCTCGATCCCGTCAGGAACCGACCGGGGGAGGCACTTTCGACCACCCTCGTGGATGCCTGGAGAACGGGCGACCGGTCGATCCCCTGTGGGCAGTAGGCTCGTCACACGGCCCGCCCGTGACCCCGGCCCTCTCCGTACTGTCCAGTTCCGCGCAACAGAGGCCCTGCGCAAGGCGAAAGCCACCCCGGTGACAGAGGAGATGGGGCACGTGGACCCGCGTCCCGACCTGTTCGACGAGTTGCGTGTGGTCACAGCCGGCGGCGAGTTGGACGTGACGACCGTGCCGGCCTTCGCTCGTGATCTGGAGGGCGCACGGCACGGCGCCGGCCGGCTGTTCCTGATCGTAGATCTGCTCGGTGTGACGTTCATGGACGGCAGCGTCCTGGACCCGCTGTGCGCGGCGTGGGAGGACTGTCATGAGCGGCGCGGATAGGTGCGGGTCGTGCACCACCGGCCGGCCGCGAGTCTCGTGTTCCGGGTCGGCGGTCTGCAGGACCGTTTCCCGCGGTACGCGAGCACCCAGGACGCCTGGCAGGACGTACCCGCGGGCCGTGCGGCGGCGCACCGGCCCGCGTAATGTGCGGCGGAAGCCGACGGCGCCCCTCCTTGAAGCGGAGACCGGTGATCCGCGATGGCGTGGCCGAGGTCCTGCGGTCGCTGAGCCTGGGCGAGGTGGACGATCCGGCTCGGGTGTGTGCACAGGCGCTGGGCGCCGAGGGCGTCGTACTGTCGCTGCTGGTCGGCCCGGATCCGACGGCCGATCCGGTCTGGTGTCATTCCGAGCTGAGTGCGCGGCTCGAGGAGCTTCAGTTCACGCTGGGTGCGGGCCCCTGGTCGTGCTGGAGCGCGAAGAGTTCCAGCAGGCGGGTGTGCTCGTCCGGGGCGGTGATGATCTGCAGTTCGCCGTGCGCGTCGGCGAGCAGGATCTCGGCCGCCAACACGTCGAGCAGCTCCAGGCAGCGCGCGGAGAGCCGGTGCAGCAGGTCGATGACATCGAAATCCTCGACGAGGGAGTCCGCGACCTCCACGAAGATCTCGGCCAGACGTCGTTCGCGGGCCGTGCCGATCATCCCTTTCCACCGTCGGGCGAATACGGCCCGTCCACATCGTGCAGGTCCGGCTCGACGACGGGCGAGCCCGTGCGGATCGCGTCCGGACAGGGCCCGTGCGTCGAGTGCTACCGCACCGGCGCCTCCCAGGCGAACATCGACCTGGTCGGGGCGGAGTCGGCCGCCGCCTGGCCGCATTTCGTCTCACGGGCCTGTGAGACGGGGGACGCGGTCACCCACGCCATCCCGCTGCGCCTGCGCAACCGCGTCGTCGGCGCCCTCAATCTCTTCCAGAACACTCCGCGGAAGCTCGGCGAGGACGACATCGCGCTCGCCCAGGCGCTCGCCGACGTGGCCACCATCGCGATCCTGCAGGAGCGCACGCTGGAGCAGTCGTACGTCGAGAACGGCCTGCTGGAGAACGCGCTGACCAGCCGCATCCTGATCGAGCAGGTCAAGGGCGTCCTGGCGGAACGCTGGAACACCTCCGTCGACGACGCCTTCGCCGCCTTCCGCTCGTACGCCCGCGCCCGCCACCTGCGCCTGTCGGAGCTCGCCGCGCGGATCATCGCGGGCGACTTCGACACCGCGGCCATCCCGGCACCTACGACGACCCGGCCCGGGGACCATCACGACTGACCGCTGTCACGTCCCCGGTGCCACCCAGCCGGTGTCGATGAGGATCTGCTCGGCCTGCGTGAGGTTGTCGGCACGTACCGCTTCGGCCATCGCGGCCCGGGCCGCGTCCGGTGCCGTCGGCGGCGGGACCACGAGGAGGGAGAAGTGGTCAGCCTCGCCCCGGGTGACGAGGATGGTGTCGTCGCCGACCGGGAAGGAGTCGATGCGGACAACCCGGTCCTCGACGACCAGCCGCGTCGGCAGCGCGTCCCAGGCTGCGGCGTCCAGGCCGACCCGCGTGATCGGCCCCAGGTACTCGGTGAGCGCGGTGATCAGGGCGGGAAGCTCCGCCGAGATGTCACGGGAGCGCGGCCACCACGCCCCGTCGAGCACGCCCCGGCGGTCGTGGGTCGTCTCCAGCCGTACGACGGCCGTCCCGGGTTTCACGGCCCGGTGGACGGAGTCCGGCAGGAGCCGGGTCATCCGCGGGGAACCGGAGTCTGACATGACGCTCGCCTGTCTGCGAGAGAAGTGGAGTGGCATCCTCCTTTCACGGTACTGCGTGGCCCGCAGCGGCCGGAGCGCTCGCTGGTCACACACGGGGACCACGGGTCACGCCGGAGCAGAGGGGAAGATCCGGTCCGTGGATCCGTGCCCAAGGGGAACAACCAGGGGTCCGTCCGGCCTCTTCCAGGAGCAGCGTGAAGGCATCGGGAGCATTTCGCGCACCGGCCCCGTTGCCGGTGTCGTTCCTGGTGAGCAACGACACCGGACAGCTGCCCGAGCGCAGAGGCCCGGGGACGGGTTCGCACGATGTCCGCGACCACCGACCATCCCCTGCCGCATGCCGTGCCGTTCAGGGCACCGACCGCGCGTCTCGCCCTCAAACCACGCCTTCAGGCGGCGGAACGGAAGCACTCGATGATGTACGACCAGACGCGCGCCCAGCAGCCCGCGGGCCAAGCCCTGCGCCCCACCGAGCGCCACAGGCAGGGCCCGGAGCCGCTGCTCCCGTCGGACGGACAGGACAAGATCCTCCAGCGCCTCCGGCACGCCCTGGACACCTTCGCCGACACCCCGCACGAGGCGCTGGAAGAGGCCGAGAGCGCTTACGACGAAGCCACCGCCCAGCTCGCGAACGCCCTCGCGGAACGGCGGCGTGCCCTGCGTGCCGGGTGGCAGGACCAGAACCCCGACACACAGTCCGACGAACTCCGGCACGCGCTGAGGGAGTACCGGGAGATCACCCAGCGACTGCTCCACCTCTAGGCAAGCCACTACTCCGCGTCGCGGCGTAGCGCGGAGTAGTGTGGACAGTACCGAGGGCATTTCGCACACGGGCTTCCACGCCGGGTCGTCCTCGGCGAGAGATGAAACCCGGGCCGCCGCAGAGGTGGCCCGGAGACGGGTCCGCATCATGTCGGCGACCTTGTACCCCACCCTGCCGCATCCCGTGCCCGTCGCAGCCCCGGCCGCGCGTCTCGCCCTGAAGAGCGACGGGGCCTCCCATGGCCTCCTGGACGGTGCCTGGTGGCCCCGTTCCCGGGATCTGCTGAGCGAACTGCCCGCGCTGACCGACGTGTTGGACCCCTTGTGGGGCCGCATCACCCGTATCGCCGTCAACCCGGAGCACTGGCCGGTCATTCCTCACAAGGTTCCTGTGGACGGCCACGTCGTGAAGGTCGGCTGGTTCACCTCGGAGATCGACCCGCACAAGCTGCTGCTGCTCTCCTACGGCACCGGCCGGTGGGACCTGCTGATCATCCCGCCGGAGACCGGGGCGGAGTCGGCGGCCCGGTTGATGGCCGCCGTGTCCGATCACGACGGCCCGCCGCTGACGGCGAGCGCGCTCATCGCCGCGGACGAGGCCCGGCACGCCACCGCCGCGCGCGACGAGCCGCTGGAGCCGGACGAGGCATGGGAGTACGAGGGCGGCGCCTCCGCGGTGGCCGTCCCGGAACAGCCCGGTCCGCCCAGTCGCCTGATCGTCGGAATGTGAGGCGGCCTCCATGAACGCCTTCCTGACGGCCACCGCCTTCATCGTCCTCATCGCAGCGGCGGCATACGTGATCCACCGGCTCAACATCCAGCACGCCGACAGGATTGCCGTGCACCGGTACAGCGCCGCTCTGCCCGGCCGCCGCGGACGCGGCACGCCACAGCCCCCGGGGGGACCGGAGCGGTCTGAGTCGCCGACCGCCGGCGAACGACGGGACCACCGTGACGGGGGCCGTGGCCATACCACTCACCACAGGTGACAGGAGCCCGGCGGGGTCCACGATCCGAGGCGTCATGACTCTTCCACAGCTGAACATCTACCGGCACGACCGGGGCACACGAGCGCTGATCACCCTGGCCGGTGAGATCGACCCGGTCACCGCGCCCCAGGTGCAGGCCGCCCTGGAGCGGTGCCTGCACGACGGCGTCACCACCATCGACGTCGACCTGACCACCGTCGGCCTCTGTGACGGCAGCGGCCTGGGAGTCTTCCTCGACGCGTCGCGGCACGCCGCCAAGGCTCGTGCGTCCCTGCGGCTGCACCATCCGTCGCCGCAGACCGCACGGCTCCTCGCGGACACCGGCTCCGATCGCGTTCTCTTCTCTCGGACGCGTTGAAGAGCTGGCATTCGGCGGCGAGCATCTGGAGGCCGCGATCGGCGCCCTCGAGCTGCACGCACGGATCGTCCTGTGCGGGATGGTCTCCGAGTACAACAACGAGACGGTCGTGGGGCCGCGAAGCCTGTCGAACCTGGTGGTGACGCGTGCCGACATCCTGACGTTCAACTTCGCCGAAGAGCTGGACCTCCAGCCCGACTTCGTCCGCGAGGCCGGCGGCAGGCTCGCCGAAGGCCCGGGCCCTGGCCGATGACGTCTGCGAAGCCCTCGACCACGAACTACTGCCGAAGGACATCAAAGCCACCCCCAACGTCGGCACGGTCCGCGCAACTCAGCCGTTCACCATGATCGGCGAGTCCGGTGGGCCGTCCTTCAGCAAGGACGCCAGCAGCTCCGGGAGTTCAGTCGGCCGCACCACATCCGAGGTCGTGACCAGTTCCGCCACCGTCCACCACCGGTGCCCTGTGATCGCGGCTTTCTCGATCTCCTCGAAAGCCGAGGTATCGACCTCGAACGCAGGTACCCGGGCCATGTAGTAACGCTGGCGAACCTCGTAGGCGACACCGTCCCGGACCGTTGTCCACGGACGCCCTCGCCATATCTCCGGACCCAGCGAGACGTGCGTCAGCCCGGTTTCCTCCTGCAACTCCCGCAGGGCCGCCTGCTCATGGCTTTCACCCGGTGCAAGTCCGCCTCCAGGGGTGAACCAGCGGACGGAACCTTCCTCTTCGTTCCCGGCGGAGAACAGCAGCAGCCGATCGGCGTCGTCCAGCAACACCACGCGCGCGCTCGGGCGCGGCAGCAGTCTTTCCTCAGGTATCACCACTTCGTCAGGGTAAGACCGACGACGAACCCTGCCCCCGACTCACCGATCCGATGATGGACTGACCACCCGGCCAAGGCCGCCTGACGAGGCAATCGCAGCCGATCGTTTCTGTTGTGACAGTCAGTCCGATCAAGTAAGGTCACCCGACGTGAACACCGGACCGGCGCTACGCCACACACAGATTGGCCATCCGGTGGAGGGCTGATCGCACGGCGGGTGCAAGGAACGCACCCCCTCAGTTCGGCACGCGGACCTCCCGGCACTCGCGCTCCGCGAGTCCGTTTTCCGTGTCGAACACCAATGAGGCCAGCCGAATGACAGCCACGTTCAACCACACCATCATCGCTGCCAAGGACCGCAACGAGTCGGCTCGGTTCTTCCGGGAGTTGTTGGAACTCTCAGAAGCGCCGTCCTG
Organism: Streptomyces lincolnensis; assembly: GCF_001685355.1. Lineage (GTDB taxonomy): Bacteria > Actinomycetota > Actinomycetes > Streptomycetales > Streptomycetaceae > Streptomyces > Streptomyces lincolnensis. The sequence continues at coordinate 10,169,089 of NZ_CP016438.1, forward strand.
GGGCCCGTTCACCAACATCCAGCTCACCGACGGCGTTCTACTGCAGTTCGCCGAGCCGCCGGTGGAGATCCAGATGCAGCACTACGCATTCCTGCTCGACGACGAGCTGTTCGATCGCGCGTATCGGCGGCTGTGTGATCGCGACATCGAGCACTGGGCCGACCCGCAGATGCGCCGCCCGGGCGAGATCAACAACGAGCACGGCGGTCGAGGCGTGTACTTCAAAGACCCAGCCGGTCACGCGATTGAGCTGATCACCCGCCCGTATCTGTAACCGAGGTAGGACCTGGTCGGGTGTCCAGAACAGCGCGCCCGACCAGGCAGCCAACTGACCGAACCCCACCTTTTGCCCAGGACGTCGCCACCATCGAGGGATGAAGTGGCCTCAGAGGCCGCCAGTTTGACGACCCCTCAGTGGACGTCAAGCCCGATCTCCCTCGGTTCGTGATCGCTCGATCACAGGGGCACCCCCGACGGCCCGCTCGATCCGGCCTTCGGGATCCGCTCCCGCCTCAATGCCCGTCAGCGTCGCCCGGCCAGTGCCTGGTCGGCGTTGGCCAGTTGAGTACGCATGTCCTTCTTGACAGCGGCGAGCTCTCGTTGCTTTGCAGCCATCGCCCGCCGCTGGTACGCCGCGTCGACCGACGACCAGACGCCGATGACGTTCGTCTCCTGTTTGCAGGCCACGTCCGTGGTCGCGAGTGCGAGTTCGGCCCGGCCGGCCGTCGGACCGTTGAACTTGGGGTCCTTGCCGGGCACTCGGGTCGGGTCGGTGTAGGTGTAGTCGTTGTTGTGCCGCTCCATACACCGTGACCAGGCGCGGAAGGCCGCCACCACACGAGGATCGCGTTGTGAGTCACGGTAGCTGCCGATGTTGATCGTGCCGACGAGCTCCCGGTTCCCCAGCTTCTGTGGGTCGCCCGACAGCGCTTTCGTAGCCTCGCTCTGGCAGCCGCCAGCAGGGAGGCGACGACCGCGCGAGTCAGCGCTCGCCGGTGTGCCGTCCGGATTCAACCCGCGCAGAACGAGCATTGCCTCCCGCCCCGGCTGCGGCATCGTGGGCTTGTCCTTGACCTGCGGCGGCACCGAGCCGGGAACTGGGTGGTAGCCGTAGCGTGCTGCCTTGGCCGCGTCCGTGATGCCGTACCGGTGCGCCGTGTTGGCGGGGTTCAGCGTGCCCGTCTCCGGGATGGGGCCGGTGGGGGCGGGCCAGGAATGGCCGAAGCGCCGCATGCACGACTCGGTCAGCACCGCCTTGGCCCGGAACAGGCGCCCGACCTGACGGTCGGTGAACAGGTAGGGCTCGACGGGCAGTACCAGGGAGCTGACGTCGAGCATTCTCGGCACCACGACGGCGGGAAGCGGCCCGGAAGCCGTCGGTGTTCCGGACGGAGTGGGCGTCGGCGTCGACTCCGCCGCCTGCCCCTGCGCGCACCCCGCCGTGACGGCGAGCACGATGACGGCCGCCCCGAGATGCCTGGTCCTGCGAATTCGTCGCGCCGGCATGTTGTCCTATCCCTTCCGGGGTGCGGGTGCGGGTGCGGGTGCGGGTGCGGAGCCCGCCCGCCGGTGCGCGGGCGGGCCCGGACAGGCATCAGCCGGCGTAGTACCAGCCGAGCGAGGCGTTGTTGTTCTGCACTCCGGAGTTCAGCGCGCGGGACTCTCCGGGCCAGATGTCGTCGTAGGGAGCATTGCCGCTGGCGTTCTGGTTCTCGTTGTAGAAGATGCGGGCCTTGAAGTTCTGGTCGTTGTTCCAGGCGCGGTACACGTTGTTCTTCACGTACTGGCCGTGGCCCTCGCCGGCGGCCGCGAAAGTGTGCCCCGCGAAGTCATTGACCCCGGTGCCGTACTTGCTCCAGGAGCTGTTGCTGGAGGCGCTGTAGTAGAGGTAGACGTTGCTGTCCCAGCTGGCGAGCTGGGCCTGGGCGGGGGCGGCTGGGGCTTCCCCCTTCGCGGCAGCCGGCGCGGTGGCCAGGACGGTGCTGCCGGCTATCAGTGCTGCGGCGACCGCGATGGATCCCGCCATACGACGTGCAGTTGTCACGATGCTCCTCCGTTGGCGTACGGAACGGGGTGGCGCTTCGGCGGCGGTCGGCCGTCCTGCGCGAGCCCTCTCCCGTGTTGACCGGCCCTGAGACTAGGCCGGGAACGGCCCTGCACGGTCCTGACAGATGTCAGGACCGTGCCGCTGTCGGGACCGTGCGGTGCGGCAGCCGACGGCAGGCCTCCTGGCCTTCGCCAACGGCGAGATCTGCGTGGACGTGAGGACGGGCAGGGGGATGGGCATGGGGGGGGGCTCACCTTCGATCAGGCCGGCGATCCAGCGCACCCCCGGCGCGCACGCCACGGGATGCATCACGCCCCCCCGGCGCGCACCGAAGGTGCCCTGGATCGCTGACCTGTGCCGATCCCTCCTGGTCCGGTGTCGGACGCGGCGGTTAGGGTGGACGCCGTGGAGCTCCTGCACCTGCGCTACTTCGTCGCCGTCGCCCAAGAACTCAACTACTCCACCGCGGCCCGCAAACTGCACATGGCGGTCTCGCCGCTGAGCCGGCGGATCAAGGACCTGGAGCGGGAGCTCGGGCACCGGCTGTTCGACCGTGACACCCACCATGTGACGCTCACCCCGGCCGGCAGTGCGCTGCTGCCGGTCGCGCTCGGCGTCCTGGAGCAGGTCGAGTCCATCCGCTGGCGGCTGGACGAGGCGACCCGGCCCGGGCGGGCGACCGTGCTGCTCGGGGTGCCCAGCGGTATCCATCCGGACCTGCGGGAGCGGATCGATGCCCTCACCGAACGGGTCCGCGACCGGTTCGAGGTCAAGCGCTGGCCCGGTGCCAGCGACCTGCTGGTCGACGCGGTGCGCGACGGCCGCCTTGCACTCACCCTGGCCCGGCTGCCGGTCAGTGACCCCGCCCTGGAGCAGTTGCCGGTGATGTCGGAGCGGCTCGGCGCGGTCGTGCCGGCGGACCGGTTCGCCGGGCGCGCCGCGATCGCGCCGGCGGAGCTGACCGACCTGCCGTACGCGGCTCCTCCCGCGGCCATGGCCAACGTCTTCTTCCGCCGGCTGGACCGGCAGCTGTCCGACCTCGGCGTCAAGAAGCGCGTCGAACTGAGTGCCACCGCCTATGAGGGAGTTTCGGAAATAGTTTCCGGTGGATTTGCATTCACCGTTTCCATGTTGGATTCCAGAAGTCCCGTGTGGAATTACACTCTGGACAACGTGGCCGTTGTCCCTTTCTGTGATTTCGATCCTCGGCTCGTCACCGGACTCCTCTGGCGCAAGGACCGCGCCGACGGCGGTGACCTGGAGGAACTCATCGCTCCGGCCCGTGAGATCTTCGCCGAGCCGCTGAGCCGTTAGGCGTCCGACGGTGTGACCGCTGCGGTCATACCGCTTTTCGCATCATGATCATTCCGTTCTCCGTGCCCTCTTGCTAACTTAATTTCTAGATACACGCAGATGAGTGCATCTGGTCGGGCAAGAGAAAGGGAGAACGATGACGGACTTTGAGGGAACTGTCGCAGGGCCGCTGGACGGCGTACGCGTGATCGACCTCTCGACCGTGGTGATGGGCCCCTACGCGGCCCAGATCCTCGGTGACCTGGGCGCCGACGTGATCAAGATCGAGTCGCCCGCCGACACCGTCCGCGTCGGCCACTACCGCACCACACCGGGCATGACCCCGCTGAACCTCAACGTCAACCGCAACAAGCGCAGCGTCCAGCTCAACCTCAAGGACGACACCGAGCGGGAGCAGGCGCTGGGCCTGATCGACACCGCGGACGTGCTGATCACCAACATGCGGCCCGGAGCGCTGCACCGCCTGGGCCTGTCCTACGACGACATCGCCGACCGCAACCCCGGGCTCGTCTACGCGCACGCCCAGGGCTTCCGCGGCGACTCCGATCAGGCCGGCAACGCCGCGTACGACGAGACCGTGCAGGCCGCCTCCGGACTGGTCGACATCGCCGACCGGGCGCTCGGCGAGCCCGTCTACCTGCCGACCATCATCGGCGACAAGGTCTCCTCGCTGACCATCGCCTACAGCGTGCTCGCCGCCCTGCTGCACCGCGACCGCACCGGGCAGGGCCAGCTCGTCGAGATCCCCATGACGGACACGCTGATCGCGTTCAACCTGGTCGAGCACCTGGCGGGCCACACCCACGTGCCCGAGACCGGCCCCACCGGGTTCGCGCTGTCGATGCTCAAGGGCCACAAGGCGGTGCGCACCAAGGACGGCCTGGCCTGTGTCATGCCGTACAACCCGCGCAACTACCGGGACTTCTTCACCGCCGCCGGACGCCCGGACCTCGCCGAGAACCCGCGGGTGAACGGCGAGGCCATCGACAGCGCCGACCACGAGGACCTGGCCGCGCTCCTGGAGAGCTGCGCCCCGGCCCTGACCACCGACGAGTGGGCGGAGGTGTGCGCCAAGCACAGCATTCCGATGGCCCCGGTGCTCGAACTCGACCGCGCCCACGAGGACCCCTACATCCGCGACGGCCACCTGCTCGACACCGCCGAGCACCCCACCGAGGGCACGGTCCGCACCATCGGCATCCCGCTGCGCTTCTCCGCCACGCCCGGCTCGATCCGCCGCCTGGCGCCGGTCGCCGGCCAGGACACCGCGGAGGTCCTCGCCGAACTCGAAGCCACGGCCCGCTGACCGGGACAGCGAGGCAGGAGACAGCAGGAGACAGGAGAACAGCCATGAGCACCCCCACCACTCCGACCACCCCCACGACCCCCGCACCCCCCGTCGTACGCACCGAACGGATCGGCTCCACCCTGCTGATCACCCTCGACCGCCCCGAGGCCCGCAACGCCGTGAACGCGGCGGTGGCCGCCGAACTGGCCGCGGCCCTCGACACGTTGGAGGCCGACCCGGCGCTGCGGGCCGGCGTCCTGACCGGCGCGGGCGGCACCTTCAGCGCCGGCATGGACCTCAAGGCCGCGCTGCGCGGCGAGTCGCCTGAGATCGAGGGCCGCGGCTTCGGCGGTCTGACCGAGGCGGAGCCCGGCAAGCCCCTGATCGCCGCCGTGGAGGGCTTCGCTCTGGGCGGCGGCTTCGAACTGGCCCTGGCCTGCGACCTGGTCGTCGCCGCCGAGGACGCCCGGTTCGGCCTGCCCGAGGTCGGGCGCGGTCTGATCGCCGCGGGCGGCGGCGTGATCCGCCTGCCCCAGCGCATCCCGTACCACCTGGCCATGGAGCTGCTGCTGACCGGCGAGCCCGCCGACGGCCGTCGCGCCGGCGACCTGGGCCTGGCCAACCGGGTCACCGGCCGGGGAGGGGCCGTGGAAGAAGCCCTGCGGCTGGCCGAACGGGTCGCGGAGAACGCCCCGCTCGCACTCGCGGCCGTCAAGCAGGTCGTCCGCGCCGCCGACGGAGCCCCCGACGCCGAGGCGTTCGCCTTCCAGCGCACGCTGATGAAGTCCCTGATGGCCTCGGACGACGTACGCGAGGGCATGACCGCCTTCGCCGAGCGCCGCCCGCCGCGCTGGACGGGACGGTGAGCGCGATGAGGGAACACGACGTCCGACGGCACGTCACCACCCCGCTCACCAGTCCGGCGTACGCGCCGACGGTCCCGAGGTTCACCGACCGCGAGTACCTCAACATCGTCTACCGCACCGACCCCGACGCCCTGCGGGCCGTCGTCCCCGAACCCCTGCGGATCACCGAGCCGTTGGTCCGGTTCGAGGTCATGAGGATGGGCGACGTCACCGGGTACGGCCCCTACACCGAGGCCGGCCAGGCGCTCGCCGTCGACTTCGAGGGCGAGCGCGGCGAGTACCTGCACGCGATGTACCTCGACAACTTCCCGGCCACCGCCTCCGGCCGCGAGGTCGCCGCCTACCCGAAGGTCATCGGCTCCCCGGCGCTGTACGTCGACTCCGGCGCCCTGGTCGGCACCCTCGACCACGGCACCCTGCGGGTCGCCACCGCGACCATGGGCTACAAGCAGCATGAGCTGGACCGGAGCGAGGCCGAGGCACAGATCGGCGTACCCACGTTCATGCTCAAGACCATCCCCGGCTACGACGGTTCGCCGCGCGTGCAGGAACTCGTCCGCACCCGCATCACCGACCTCACCGTCAAGGGCGCCTGGACCGGCCCCGCCCGGCTCCAGCTCTTCGAGCATGCCCTCGCCCCCCTGGCCGACCTCCCCGTGCTGGAGGTGGTCTCCGCCAGTCACATCCTCACCGACCTGACGCTGAACGGCGTCGAGCCGGTCCACGACTACCTGAAGGGGGTCGCGTGATGACCCGCGCCTTCCGCACGGCCGCCGTCGTCGGCGCCGGAACCATCGGACTGTCCTGGACGGCCCTGTTCGCCGCGCACGGCCTGACCGTCCGGGTGAGCGACCCGCGCCCGGACCTCGACGAGGCCGTCACCGAGGCCCTGACCCGGTACGCCCCGCACCTGGCCGCCCGCGGCCTGGACGTGACCGGCCTCGCCGACCGCGTGCGGATCGCGGCCGACGTCACCGAAGCGGTCCGGGACGCCGACGTCGTCCAGGAGAACGGCCCGGAACGCGCCGAGTTCAAGCGGGAGTTGTTCGCCACGCTGACCCGCGAGGCACCCGCCCACGCGCTGCTGCTCAGCTCGTCCTCGGCGATCCCGTCGACCGCGTTCACGGCTCAGCTGCCCGACGAGGCCGCCGCCCGCGTCCTGATCGGTCACCCCTTCAACCCGCCGCACCTGCTCCCGCTGGTGGAGGTCGTCCCGGGCGCACGGACCGGCGAGGACGCCGTGCGGGCCGCGGTCGACTTCTACACCTCCCTCGACCGTACCCCGGTCGTCGAGCGCGTGGAGATCCCCGGCTTCGTCGGCAACCGCCTCCAGAACGCGCTCAGCCGCGAGGCGGTCTCCCTCGTCCAGCAGGGCGTGGTGACACCGGAGGACCTCGACCGGATCGTCACCGACTCGCTCGGACTGCGCTGGGCCACGGTCGGACCGTTCCTCGGCGCGCACCTGGGCGGCGGCCCCGGCGGCTACCGGCACCTCGTCGAGCACATCGGCGCCTCGATGCAGAGCCTGACGGACGGCCCCGCGCCCGACGCCGACGCGCAGGAACGGCTCATCGGTGCCGTGGAAAAGGCCTACGGCTCCGCCCCGTACGCGGAGCTCTCCGAAACACGCGACCGCAGGCAACTGGCGGTCCTGGACGCCCTGTCCGAGACCACCGGCACGACCACTCCGAAGGAGGAGAACTGAGATGACCACCACCCCTGTCGGCCCCCTCACCGACGAACTCACCGCGGACTTCTACCACTACGAGTCGCTGCTCCCCGACGAGGAGCGCAAGATCCTCCTCAAGGCCCGCACCCTCCTGCGCGAGCAGGTCAGGCCGCTGGTCAACGAGAACTGGGCCAAGGGGGAGTTCCCCCGGGAACTCATCACCCTGTTCCGCGACAGCGGCCTGGCCGGACTGCCCTACGAGGGCTACGGCGAGCACCGGCCCACTGTCAGCAACCTGCTCAGCGGCATGCTGGCGATGGAGATGGCCCGCACCGACGCCTCGGTGTCCACCTTCTTCGGCGTCCACAACGGGCTGGCCATGTACTCGATCTTCTCCGGCGGCGACCAGGAGCAGCGCGACCGCTGGCTCCCGCAGATGGCTGCGATGGACAGGATCGGCGCGTTCGCGATGACCGAGCCGCTCGGCGGCTCCGACGTGGCCGGCGGCATGCGCACCACCGCCCGCCGGGAGGGCGACACCTGGGTCCTGAACGGCGCCAAGAAGTGGATCGGCAACGCCACCTTCGCCGACCTCGTCGTCGTGTGGGCGCGGGACGTCGACGACAACCACGTCAAGGGCTTCGTCGTCGAGAAGGGCACGCCCGGCTTCGACCCGGTGAAGATCGAGCACAAGGTCGCCTTCCGGATCGTGGAGAACGCCGAGATCACCCTCACCGACGTCCGGGTGCCGGAGGCGAACCGGCTCCAGCGCATCGACTCCTTCCGGGACGTGGCCGAGATCCTGCGCGCCACCCGCGCCGGAGTGGCCTGGCAGGCCCTCGGCGTGATGATCGGCGCCTACGAACTCGCCCTGGACTACGCCCGGGAGCGCCGCCAGTTCGGCCGCCCCATCGGCGGCTTCCAGCTCGTGCAGGACCTGCTGGTCAGGAGCCTGGGCGACATCACCGCTTCCTGGGGCATGCTCGTCCAGCTCGCCCGCCTCCAGGACGCCGGCATCTTCCGGGACGAACACTCCGCCCTGGCCAAGGCGTTCGTCACGGCGCGGATGCGGGAGGTCGTGGCCCGCAGCCGTGAGATCTTCGGCGGCAACGGCATCCTCCTCGACCACGACATCGCCCGCTTCTTCGTCGACGCCGAAGCGATCTACTCCTTCGAGGGCACCCGCGAGATGAACACTCTCATCGTCGGCAAGTCGATCACCGGCCAGAGCGCCTTCGTCTGAGCCTGCGAGCCCCGGCCGCACCGACGTCCGAGTCCCGCCCCCACCCACCGGGTCCCAGGTCCATGACCTGGGACCCGGTGCGTTGTTCGGAACTTCTCCCTCCGTGGAGCGCTCCCGTTAGCGTGTGCGAGATGCTGGAGATGCGGGAGATCGAGGTCTTTCTGGCGGTGGCCGAGGAACTGCATTTCGGGCGGGCCGCCGACCGGCTGCGGCTGTCCACCTCACGGGTCAGCACCCTCGTACGGGCCGTGGAACGCCGGGCCGGGACGCTGCTGTTCGCGCGCAGCAGCCGGGTGGTCCGGCTGACCCCGCAGGGCGCCCAGCTCTACGCCGGGCTGCGGTCCGCGTACATCCAGATCGAACGCACGCTGGAGGACGTCCGCCGTGCCGGATCCGTCGGCGGTGGTGTGCTGCGGGCCGGGTTCTCCACCACGCTGCCCGAGAAGCTGCGCCTGGAACTGATCGGCGCCTTCGAGAGCCGGTACCCGGACTGCCGGGTCGTCGCCTCCGGTATGCCCACCACCGACCTCTTCCGCTGGCTGGGCAAGGAGTGGCCCGTCGACGTCTTCGTCACCTGGATGCCCACGGCCGCAGCGCCGGTCGAACCCGCGCTGTACATCGGCGAGGTGATCCACCGGGTGCCCCGGGCCGTCATGCTCGGCGCCGGCCACCCGCTGGCGGGCCGTGAGTCGGTCGACATCGAGGAACTGGCGGACGGCGGCCATCCCGTCCTCTACCCCGAACTACCCCTGTGGTTCGGTGAGTTGTGGGCCCCGTCCACCACACCCGGCGGTCGGGCCCTGGCGCTGCGGCGGCTGCCGGCCAACTACGTGGAGGACGTCCTGCGGCTGGTCGCCGAGGGCACTCTCGCCCATCTGACCTTCACCTCCCTGCTGGAGGCCTACGACCGGCCGGGCGTCGTCGTCGCCCCGCTCACCGGACTGCCGCCGATGCCGGTCCGGGCGGTGTGGCCGGCGGGCCCGCAGCAGCGGCTCGCCGAGGCCTTCGCCGTGTGCTGCGCGGACCACACGGGGGAGCCGGGCGACGACCCGGACGACCCGGACCAGCCGGACTAGCCGGGCGGCTGAGGGCTCGCCGCCTCGCACGCGATCGTTGCGCCACGCAGAACGACCGTGCTGCATTTCGTCGTTGATGCAGGTCAGGGACTGCGGGAGGCTGTACGCATGACGGAGATCAAGCGGTTCCACATCGACATCCCGCAGGCCGAGCTGGACGACCTCCAGGCCCGTCTCGCCCGTACCCGCTGGGCGAACGAACTCCCCGCCGACCCCGACGCCGCCCCGACCGGGCCGGTGCCCGCCGGCTGGGAGCGCGGCGTACCGCTCTCGTACGTCCAGGAGCTCGTCGAGCGCTGGCAGACCTCCTACGACTGGCGCGTCCACGAGGCCCGGCTCAACGCCCACCCGCACTTCACCACCGAGATCGACGGCCAGACCATCCACTTCGTGCACGTCCGCTCTCCGCACGAGGACGCCACCCCGCTGATCCTCACCCACGGCTGGCCCAACACCTTCGTGGAGTACATGGGTCTCGTCGAGGAGCTGACCAACCCGGCGGACCCGGCCGACGCCTTCCACGTCGTCGTCCCGGACATGCCCGGCTTCGGCTTCTCCGGCCCCACCCACGAGGCCGGCTGGAACCGGCACCGCGTCGCGGCCGCCTGGGCCGAGCTGATGCGCCGCCTCGGCTACGAGCGCTACGGCGTGCACGGCAACGACGCCGGCGCGTTCGTCGCCCCGGAGCAGGGCCGGCAGAACCCGGACCAGGTCATCGGGGTGCACGTCAACCAGCTGTTCTCCTTCCCCGACGGCACCCCGGGCGAGTTCGAGGGGGTGACCGAGGAAGAGGCGGGCATGCTGCAGTTCCTCCAGTCCTTCAACACCGAGATGTCGGCGTACGCCGAACTCCAGGCCACCAAGCCGCAGAACCTGGCCCACGCGCTCGCGGACTCGCCCGCCGGGCAGCTTGCCTGGATCGGCCAGCTGCTGGGCACCGCGGTGGACCCGGACACCGTTCTGACCATCGCCACGATCTACTGGCTGACCAACACCGGCGCTTCCTCGGCCCGGCTGTACTGGGAGGACCGCCACACCGAGCACCCCGCCGAGCCGACCACCGCCGCGACGGGACTGGCGAGCTTCGCCCAGGACTTCCGGCCGGTGCGCAAGTTCGCCGACCGCGACCACAAGAACATCGTCTCCTGGTCCCAGCTGGACCGCGGCAGCCACTGGGCCGCCCACGACGCTCCCGACCTGCTCGTCGCCGACCTCCGCCAGTTCTTCGGCGGCCTGCGCCGACGCTGAGGGACCGGGGCCGTGGCCGTCCAACCTCCCTTACCTGATGGGGTGATGACGGAAAATGGGCATGGCAGGTACATGACTTGCAGGGCTTGTGGGGCATACCATCGCAAGGCCCCGGAAGGGCGGTCGATGATGCGTCCAGCCCCACCGGACACTCGCGCCGCTCCTCCGCGTCCCCGGTCCCACCGGGCCGGAATCCCCCCCACGGATAAGGAGCAGCAATGCCCCTCGGCACATGGCTCAAGGCAGGCATGTCCGCCGCGGCGCTCACCCTCGCCATGGCGAGCGCCGCGACTGCCGCCCCCACGAGTGAGCAATCCACCGCACAGGCGGCAGCGGTGACCCTTCGCTACGACGACAGCCGCGCCGGAAGCTGGGAGGCCGCGATCGCGGCCGGAGTCGCCTCATGGAACGCGAACGTGAGCAACGTCAAACTGGTGGAAGCGGCACCCGGCACCGGGGCCGAAATCGTGATCGTCGCCACCACGGGCTGGCCGCAGGCCACGCTCGGCCCCGTTCGTCCGGGCCGTCAGGTCCGCGTCGAACTCGGTAGCCAGGCCGTGAGCCAGGGCTACGACAAGACGCGGATCGCCGCCCACGAACTGGGTCACAGCCTCGGCCTGCCGGACACCAAACCCGGCCCCTGCTCCCAACTGATGTCGGGGTCGAGCGCCGGCACGGCCTGCACCAACGCCGTGCCCAACGCGACCGAACGGTCCCGCGTGCAGTCCGCTTACGCAAGCGGCGTCGCCGCGCTCGTACCCAGTGACGGTCGCAACCTCATCGACGCGCCCTGAGCCCACTGCCTCGAAGCGACGGCGCTTCCCGGGGACCTCTACGAGATCCCCGGGACGTCGTCCCCCTGCGCCGGTGCGAGTCGTCGTGGTGAGCAGGGCGAGTCTTGTCGAACGGTCGACCCGAGGGCGAGCCGTGCGACATGCCACAGGCTCGCGCACTGCGTTCGCTCGGCGCGGCACGTCCAGTAAGGACTGGAATCAGAATGAGGTCTCCGAGTCTCGGGAATGACGGCATGTCAGTTCGCGTTCATGCGGCCCGGAGGGGGTGGTTGCGACCAAGAGTCGTGGTGGGCGCAAGCCGTGGGAGGTTGACGATGGGCTGTGGGAGCGTATCGAGCCGCTGTTGCCGGTGATTGAGCGGCGCGTCCGGTACCCGGGGCGTCGTCAGCTCGATGACCGGCGGGTTCTGTGCGGCATCCTGTTCGTGCTCTACACCGGCATCCCCTGGCGCCACCTCCCGCAGGAACTCGGCTTCGGCTCCGGGATGACCTGCTGGAGGCGACTGCGGAAGTGGGACGAGGCCGGGGTCTGGCCGCGCCTGCACGAGATGCTGCTGGCCGAACTGCGGGCGGCCGGGGTACCGGATCTGCCCCGGGCGTCGGTCGACTCGAGCCATCTGGGGGCGATGAAAGGTGGTGCGGCCACCGGCCCGTCCCCGGTGGGCCGGGGCAAGAGCGGCAGCAAGCACCACGTGATCGTCGAGGCCCACGGCATCCCGCTGGCCGCCACGCTGACCGGCGGCAACCGCAACGACGTGCCCCAGCTGATCCCACTTATCCGAGCCGTCCCGCCGATCCGAGGCAAGCGCGGCCAACCGCTGCGCCGCCCGAAGCACCTCCACGCCGACCGCGGCTACGACCACGAGAGTTACCGGGACCAGGTCCGACGGTTCGAGATCACCCCGCACATCGCCCGGCGCGGCACCGAACACGGCTCCGGGCTCGGCGTACACCGCTGGGTTGCGGAAGGCGCCCTCGCACCACTGCACTGGTTCCGGCGCCTACGCATCCGCCGGGAGATCCGCTCCGACGTCCACCAGGCCCTCATCACACTCGGTTGTGGCGTCATCCGCTGGCGACGACTGAGGGCCCCGCTCTGATTCCAGTCCAAAGTAAGCTGGAATCCCATGTCGCGAACTCGCGCCAGCACAAGGAGCCGGAATGCTCGCTAACCCGTCGGCGCTGGCGGCCGGAAGGCGTCATTCGGTCGGACGGCGCTGGGATGGAACCGTTCTCGCCGTCGGCAATACCGCAGCCGCTGAATGTCGTGTCGAGCGATGGGAAGACGTCGTCGCGGTGGCAGCTGGCAACGTCCATACCGCGACGAACACGGGCAGGTCTCATACGGTGGGGCTCCGGTCGGACGGTACGGTGCTGGCAACGGGGTGGAATGGCGATGGGCAGTGTGATGTCGCCGGATGGCGAGGCATCACGGCCGTGGCCGCAGGCTGGCGCCGCACGCTCGGGCTACTCGCGAATGGCCGCGTGCTAGCAGTTGGCCGGAGTGCAGAAGGACAGTGCGACGTGCAGTCCTGGCGCGAGATGGTCGTCCTCTCGTGTGGTGACTGGCACTCGGTCGGCGTCCGGTCGGACGGTTCTGCACTGGCTACGGGGAACAACCGACGACGGCAGTGTGCCGTTGAAGGGTGGCGTGACCTGGCCGCCGTTTCGGCCGGGTATCTCCATACCGTCGGCCTCAGAACCGACGGGCGGGCAGTAGCGACCGGAGACCGGGCATCCGGGGCGTGCGAGGTCGATGAGTGGAAAGACATGGTGGCGCTCGGCGCGGGCAGCTACCACACCGTCGGGGTCACCGCGTCCGGACGGGTCCTCGCAGCAGGAGACAACAGCTACGGACAGTGCGAAGTCGGCGATTGGCGCGACATTATCGCCGTAGCGGCCGGTTCAACGCACACCCTTGGCCTGCGTGCCAACGGCACGGTCGTGACCACAGGGAACAATGCCGACAGACAGTGCGAAGTCGATGCCTGGTCCGGGGTCCTGCTTCCACAGGCGTCCGGCCGCGCCCACGCGAACTGACACGTCGTCATTCCCGAGCCGCAGAGACCTCATTCTGATTCCAGTCCCAAGGGGATCGCTGTTGCGTCCGCCGCCGGCGAGCAGCTTGCCGAGGGCTACGTCAGCGCCGTCTACCTCAAGGGCAACGAGTACGGGGACCTGCCCGCCTCGGCGAGTTGCTGACCCATGCCACGACACCGATCAGCCACACCACCGATGAGTAGGTCGCTGTAGTCGGTCAGCGCCTCCACACTGCGACCGGAGACATCCCGCCCGCCCCATGAGCACGAGACCAACCAATTCCAGCTGCTGCATGTGTACGTGCCGTTGTTCCTGTTCCGCGGCGGACGACGCCCATCACGATCTCTTCCACGGCCCTCCGTCAGGAGGCCGTCGCCTGTGGCGGCGGATCACCGATCCGGGGTGATCGCGTCGATCAGGACACAGAGCGGGCGTACGCCGTCCTGGTCGGCGTCGGCCTGGTCCAAGACCTCGGCGGCCGGGGCGAGTACGCCGATGAGCCGGCCCGGACCGTACGGCCGACGGCACGTCGCGCAGCACGGCACGGAAGAACGACCCGGTCCACGGGCCCATCGCGAGGCGTTCGCGAACTCCCGTTCCGTGCTGCTCCTCCGCAGTTGCCGGGCCGATGCGGATTTCCACGACGGCAGGCAGGGCCACCGTCCGAGCCCCCGAAACGGCCTGGCAGGAGGCCACTTGGACGGAGAAAACGCAACTTCGACATGGTTCGCAGAGGCAGCTACCTTCACCTGGTCTTCGGCGATCGCGAACGGTCGTACAGGGGTTTCTTCAGGCTGAGCCACCCGCGACGGGGTGAGTCGGTCATGCCCCCTCGCCGCCGTGCGTGAGCCACCGAACCGGGTCCACACCAGGCACCCCCCCCATCAGGGAGAGAAACATGCCCCATGTTGCGCTGTACACATTCGGCGTCCTGAAGTCACCTCTCGCCGATCCCGCACCTCTCACGCGCGAGTTCTACGACATTGGTGAGGCCGTCTACCGGAAGATCATTCAGCACCCCGGATACCTCGCGCGTGCGGAACCGGCAGGCGGAGACCGGGGCATGCTCTTCGAGGCGGACTGGGGTGCATGGGGAGAGTTCGCCGTACCGGCCTGGTACGGCAAGGGACGCACGGCGGAGACCACCGCCCTGGCCACGACCCTCTCGCTCTGGACCGACCTGCGCTCTGCCTTCGACGCCGTCTACACCGGTCTGCACCGTGAGGCGCTGAACAGGCGTTACGACTGGTTCGAGAGGCCAGGGCACCCGAATTACGTGTTCTGGTGGGTTACCGACGGCGCGATACCCACCTGGCGGGACGGGGTTTCCAGGCTGGAGCACCTCCACGACCATGGCTCCGCGCCGCACGCCTTCACCTTCCACCACTCGTTCGCCCCGGAGGGAACTCCGACCACCATCAAAGGCATCGGGCCTCAGAGCGACCAGGTTCGCTGACAACGAAGCCTGAATGGGAGGTGTCTGGCCGTCGGGCCGGCGCGGAATGTTCACGGGCTCGGGCGGCCCGCGCCTTCGTCGCGGGCCGAGTGCGGAGGGATCTCAGCGCCAGTCGTCGATCACGTAGGCGTCGGGGTGGCTGTAGCCGGGTTCGTTGGGCCTGTGCATGGTCACGCCCTGCAACCAGGTGCGGAAACCGCGGTCGACCATTCGACGGTAGGCATCCGGGCGGCTCAGGTTCGTCCCGGCGTCCAGTTGCCCCAGTCCGCGCTCGGCGGCCAGCTGCTCGCACGCGTCAAGGAGTCGTTCGAAGCGGTCGGCGGCCTCAGGGCCAGGGCGGACGGCTCCGAACTTGACGAAGCACACGTCCTCGCCGGCCTCCGATCCGGCTCCGCAGTGGCAGACGGCCAGGCCGTCGAGCTCGGAGCCGGCGCCCTGGAGCAGGATGGTGTCACCGAGCCCCTGCGCGTGCGTGGCCACGATCTCGCGGTCCAGGCTCAGGCCCTCGTACACGGCGTCGGTCAGTGCGCGACACAGGCTCAGGGCGTCGGGCTGCTCGGCGGCGGGCAACTGGCCGTACAGCACTCGGCCGGGGACTGCGGCACTGCCTGCCACCTGCTTCTTCATGATGGCGGTGAGGAATCGGGGCCAGAAACCGTAGCGGCGGTAGAGCTCGAGGTGCTTGGGGCTGTGCGCGAAGGTGAACAGGCCCAGGTGGCGGTTCTCCCAGGTGTTGAAGCAGTCCATGACCGGTTCCATGAGGCGCCTGCCGATGCCCTGGTCCCACAGGTCCGGACGCACGGTCAGAGGGCCGAAGAACCCGACGCTGCCCCAGTTGGCGGCGAAGTTCGATCCGGCGACTTCGCCCTCGACCGTCGCTGCGAAGGCGGCCTGTGGATCGGCCGCCCAGCGGGTGCGGACGTAGTCCGCGGTCTCGAAGAACGTCTTCGGGTCGGGAGCCCCGAGGAACGTCCCGAAGGCGACCCTGAAGATCTCGTCGGCCCGGTCCAGGTCCGCCTCACCCAGCGGGCGGATCGACAACGGGCCCGGGCCACTCTTGCGCTGCCCTGCCGGTGGGGTCATCGTTCTCTCCTTTCCGGCCCCCTGTTTCATCGCACCACGGGCGTGCGCCGCAGGCGAGGCGAACGGTCCGCCGATGGACCCGCCCGTTGCGCGCACGGAGATCCAACGAGTCGGCCACGGGCGCACCCTCGTGGCCGCGGCGGCGGGGCGGCATGGTGGCCTCCGGCTCTACAAGACCGACCTGGCCGCCCTGACCGACGAGCAGAGGCCGCTGGTGGAGACGGTGATCAACGCGTGAACGGCCGCGCACCCCTCGGTCGGCGGCCACCGGGGCCGGTACGCGATGCGGGAGATCGTCAACGCGCTGCTCCACCAGGGCCGCACCGGCTGCCAGTAGGCAGGCCCTGGGCGGGGGTTTCGTGGCCCAGCATGGCCGACTGCCATGGCCAAAGGGCATGGGGATGCTTGCCTCGGTCACCGTCATTACGGCGCATCGGTCTCGCCTCCGGCGCAGTCACGTCACCCGCCCGCTCCAGAGCGAGGCCGGCCACTGCCGGGGGCTTGTCCGCGGTGAGCTTCGCGCGCTTCACGGAAGCAGAGGTTGACGCATCAACTTCAGCGGCTTGTGGTCCGGTTGATGCGTTCATAAAAACCTTTCGGGCAGAAAGTGAGGGGAATGATCACGACTCGACTTCCGTGGGGGCGGGCGATGCGGGCCGTCGCCGTGCTCGCCGTTGCCGGTACGGCCGTGACAACGCTCGGAGCGGGCCCTGCGGCTGCCGAAGACGTAGCCCTGGAGACAGTGACTCTTCGGTCCCAACTCCGTGGCGGCCTTCAAGAGGTTCGCCGGATGGACCGCCCGGTTCTGCTGACCTGGGCATGGTCCGATCGGACGCCGGTGCGGGCAGCGAGGTTCGTCTCTCAGCGGGACTGCCTCGCTGCCCGCACGAACGTGTGCCATGCGAGCGGGGGCAGCAGCAGGAGGGACTGTCAAACGAGCGGTGTAAGTGGGTAGTTGAGGCTACTGACGGGCCGCCGACAGGCGGCCATCGAAGGCGATGTCGAAGGCGTTCAACGCGGTCTTGCAGCGCATGGTTGAGAGGGCCTGACCTTTGCCGGTGGGATCGAGCGACATGATCGCCATGTAGACGTATTTCAACGCGGCCTGCTCGTTGGGGAAGTGTCCGCGGGCCTTGACCGCCGGATCGTGCTTGTCATGGCCGAGGTGGTCGGTGATCTCGCCCTCCGGGGCGGACTCCAGCAGCAGCTTGGTCAGCTGCTGCAGCAGCCCTCGCCGGTCGGCTGCAGACCCTCGGCCTGGGCCCGGCTCACCATCTCGTCGATCAACTGGTCGCCCACGGCCTTTGCCGACACAGCCGCTGCCGACTCGACAGCCTCACGCCCGGCCACGTTCTCACTGGTCATCGATGCATCTTCCATGATCGGGAGTTACCCCGAACGTCTTGCAGTCCCCATGAACCAATCGGGCCGCAGTCGACACACCGGAATGTCGTCGGGGCCCTGGGGTCCGTGATGGTGCACTACGCCGTCTTCGTCGAGGTCATGCCGTAGAGGAGGAGTTGCAGGATCTGCTGCAGCTCTTCCGCGAGTGACCCGGTCGTGTCCGACGACTCGTTGGCCCATCGGTAGAGGGCTCCGAGGTAGACGTCGCGCAGAACGTTGCCGACGCCGATGGGTGACATGGCGGGATTCAGCTCTCCCTGGTCCATTCCGCTGACGACGATCTTGGCGAACACCTCCGCGACATACGGCTCCTCGAGGATCGGCCGGCCCGCCTTCACCCAGGCGGTGAGCATGGCGGTGGTGAGCCGCGGTTCCTCCTGGTTGATACGGGCGAGGACCGTCATGCACTGCTGGAGCCGTGCGATCGAGCTGGGCGTGACGGTGCCGCTCTCTTCCAGGCCTGTCACGAGCGCGGCGCGCCTCCTGTCTCCCCAGGCGCCGATGATGTCTTCCTTGCGCTGGAAGTAGTTGAAGAAGGTGCCACGTGCCACATCGGCCCGCTCCGCGATCTCGTCGATGGATGTCTGGTCGTATCCCTTCTCCACGAAGAGCTCGACCGCGGCCAGATAGAGGCGCTCCCTGACCCGTTGTTTGTTGCGTTCCCGGCGGCCGACCGGCGGCGGCGTCGTTGTCGCGCGCGAGTCCATTCCGTCCCTCCTGTTCGTGGCGAGTTCGCCGTATGGGCGGTAGATTTTTTATACCACGGTGCAAGTTTGCATGCGGCTCGGCTACCGTTCTGTCTGTGTCTGTGCACCGTGCTGTGCGAGGCTCCGGCGCAGGCTGGCGACGCTCTCCGCGCCCACGAGCCGGCCGGCGGTGATCTCTATGCCGTGACTGCGGTGCAGGCGCTGCCGGAGTCGGGAGGCCATGAGTGAGTCGAGGCCGAGTTCGCGCAACGACCGCCGCTCGTCGATGTCCGACGCAGGCATGCCCAGCAGCGCTGCGGAGTGCTCGAGGAGGGCGTCCGCGGCACCGCCGGGGCGGGGGTGGGGCGGGGCCACCGGATCGCCGGGGGGAGGCTGCCGAAGCGTGGTCCGCGCGGCAGGAGACGGTACGGCGGGGCGCAGGAGGCCGGTGAGGAAGCCGATACCGAGGGGCTCCGCGACCTTCCGGACCAGGCCGCTGAGCGGCGCGCACTGCTCGGAGACCGCCGAGACGAGCGCGGAGACGTGCGCCAGCGGCGAGCTCGCCGGGGACGTCCGGGCGAGGCGCCGCAGGCGGATTCCGGAGAAGCGCGCCAGGACGCGACGGTCCGGAGCGATCAGGAGAACGTCGGCCACCAGCGAGGCTCCACCGTTCTCGGGGCGTACGGTGCTCACACTCCAGAACTCCGGCTCCGGTTCCGCGTGGAACCGGACCGAGTCGATGGACACGGGAACGTGGGCGCCGTCGTCGCCGCCGGACATGGCTCCCGGTCGTGCGGCCAGGAGCGGCTGCAGGCCGGTCTCCCAAGCGGCGTGCGGCAGGGGCCGCGTCGGCCGGACGAGGGCCACGGCCTCGCCGTCGCGTCGCCACAGGTGCTCCACGGCCCGGAACGGCTCGGCGATGTCGTACCCCTGGCTCCGCGCGAAGGACGGGAAGTCCTGTCCTCCCAGGTAGTCCCTGCACCGTGCGAGCGCGGTGTCGAGGGCGTCCGAGGCCACGGGGGCGGCATCGGCGGCGTCCGTGGCCAGGACCCGGCCGGAAGCACAGAGGACGGGGTCGGGGGCACCCGGGACAGAGGCTCGCACCGTCACCTCGCGGGCGTGGTCCGAGGGCCCGCCGAGCGTCACCAGGAGGGTCGTGTCACCCGCCGTGTCGACCGGTACGTGCGCGTCGCCCAGCCGTACGTCCCGGAGTTCGAACGATGTGCCGCGATCGGCCTCCCGGGCCGTCTCCAGCATTGCCTCGAGATACACGACGGGCGGCACGGGCGCGACACCGTGGAGCGCTACGCCGTCACCCCAGTCGGCGGTCGCGGCCCAGGACGAGAGGTCGATCCGCCGGACCCGGGAGGCGCCGGAGCGGAGTGCGGTCACCGGGTCGACTGTCTCGCGCCGGTACGACACCGCGTCCCAGGCGTAGGTGGGAAGTGACGGCAGGTGTCGTGGGCCGTCGCCGTACCACCGCCGCCAGTCCACCCGCCCGCCCTGGGTGAACAGCCGGCCGGCCGCCCGGGCCAGTTCGGCGGGCTCGTCGCACGCGCGGTGCAGCGAGGCCGCCGCGGCGGCCTCGACGTGGTCGCCACCGAGTGTGTCCTCCATGGCGGCGACGAGGACCGGATGGGGGCTGACCTCGAGAAAGACGCTGTTCATGTCGTGGCCCACCTTTCGTACGGTGTCGGCGAACCGTACGGGGCGGCGCAGGTTGTCGATCCAGTACTCAGCCGTCAGTTCGGCGCCCCGGACCTCGGAGCCGTACACGGTGGAGACCATGTCCGCCGCGCCGGAAACGGGGGAGAGGCCGTCCAGTTCCTTCAGCAGATCGTCACGAAGGGAGTCCATCTGCGGCGAGTGCGAGGCCACGTTCACCTTCACCGGGCGGCACAGGATGCCGCTCTCCTCCAGTTCGGCCTGGAGGGTGGCCAGGGGTACAGGGTCACCCGCGAGGACGGTCGTGGTGGGGGCGTTCTCGGCTGCCACACACACTGCCTCCCCGTAGGCTTCGGTGTACTGCCGCGCCCGGGCGGCCGGCAGTTCGACGGCGAGCATGGCGCCCTGTCCCGCCAAGCGCTGCATCAGCCGGCTGCGTCGGCAGATTATTGCGGCCGCGTCGTCGAGCGACAGGGCGCCGCAGACATGGGCGGCGGCGACTTCTCCCATGCTGTGGCCGATGCACCGACTGGGCTCCACACCGCGTTCGCGCCAGGCGGCGGCGAGCGCCACCTGTACGGCCCACAGGACGGGCTGGACGACGCTCACGTCGGTGGGGAACTCGTCGTCGGATGTCAGCCGTTCCGTGACCGACCATCCGAGTTCCCTGTGCACGGCCCGGTCGCAGGCGTCCAGCGCCGTCCGGAAGGCGGGCGAGGAGCGGTACAGGCCCCGGCTCATGCCCGCCCACTGGGAGCCCTGTCCCGAGAAGACGAACACGAGGTCCTTGTCGGCCGACAGGCCTGCATCCCCTGTCCCCCCGTCGGGAAGGGTCTCGCCGGCGGTGACGGCGCGCAGGCGTCGCGCCAGGGAGTCGTGGTCGTCGCCCACGACCCAGAGTCGGTGCGGGTGGGCGTCGCGCCCGGTGGCGGCGGCGGAGCAGATGTCACCGAGCCGGTACCGGCGCCCGGCTCCGGATGGGCCGAGGTAGGCCGCGTAACGTTCGGCCAGGCGACGGAGGGAGGCGGGTGTGCGCGCGCTGAGCACCAGCAGATGGTGCCCGGTGTCCGGGGTGCCGCTCCGGGTACCGTGCGTGGGCCCGGGGGAATGGGCGCCGACGACGACATGGGCGTTGGTCCCGGACAGGCCGAAGGAGCTGACCCCGAGCAGGGCGCGGGAACCGGCCGCGTCCAAGGGCCGGTTGCGAGTGGCCACGCGAACCGGGAAGTCGTCCTGTGTCAGCAAGGTGTGCGGCTCGTCGAGATGCAGCGACGCGGGGATGACTCCGTGCCGGAGGATCAGCGCCGTCTTGATCAGACCGGCGATGCCGGCGGCGGCCTCGGTGTGACCGAGGTTGGTCTTGACCGATCCGGTCAGCAACGGCCGGTCCGCCGGGCGGCCCGGCCCGGCCGCCTGGGCGAGCGCCTGGAGTTCCACGCCGTCCCCGACGTTCGTTCCGGTGCCGTGAGCTTCGACGTAGTCGAGTTCCGAGGGCTTGACGCCGGCACGGCCGCAGGCCTCGCGCACCATGTCGGCCTGGCCCTGCGCGGAGGGACGGATCAACAGACCGCTGCCCGCGCCGTCGTTGGCGACCGCGCTGCCCAGCAGGACCGCGCAGACGGGGTCGCCGTCCCGCAGCGCGTCATCCAGACGCTTGAGCACCACCACGCCCACGCCCTCGCTGCGAACGAACCCGTCGGCGCGGGCGTCGCCGAACCGGCAGCGGCCGCCGGGAGAGAGCATGTCTCCCTGGGAGTAGGCGATGGAGTCGTGCGGGGAAAGGATGACGTTGACACCCGCGGCGACGCACAGGTCGCTCTCGCCGGTGAGCAGACTCTGCCGTGCGGCGTGCACGGCGACGAGCGAGGAGGAGCAGGCGGTGTCCAGCACCACGCTCGGTCCGCGTAAGTCGAGGGCGTAGGAGACGCGGCCGGCTGTGACAGCGCGCAGCCGGCTGCCCACCACGCTGCGGACATCCGGCTCGTGGGCCCGGGGGTCGGTCTCCGCGTGCTCGGCTGTCGCCTGCCCGACGAACACGCCGCCCCGGCTGCCCGCGAGCCGGGAAGGGGGTATCCCGGCGGACTCCAGGGCTTCCCACACGACGTGCAGCAGGAGCCGCTGCTGCGGGTCCATCGCGCGTGCCTCCACGGGCGAGATGCCGAAGAAGGCCGCGTCGAAACCGAAGGGGTCGGTGAGGAAGCCGCCGTGCCGGGACACGGTCCGGCCGGGGGTCATAGGGGTGACGTCGTGGTGTGCGCCGACGTCGAAGCGCTCCTGTGGGACGTCGGTCACGGTGTCGGTGTTGGTCACGAGGGCGTCCCACAGCTCGTCGACACTCTCGATCCCCGGAAAGCGGCACCCCATCCCGACGATCGCGACGGGCGTCGGGCTCGGCAGGTCGGTACGCATGGACGACTCCAGGCTTTCGGTCAAGGGCGAGTCGGACGATCGATCAAGCCAGGATACAAAATTAAACTCGTGACCATTATTTGCCTGGGATGCTCTCGCAT
The DNA here is from genome assembly GCF_001685355.1 of Streptomyces lincolnensis. Classification (GTDB taxonomy): domain Bacteria; phylum Actinomycetota; class Actinomycetes; order Streptomycetales; family Streptomycetaceae; genus Streptomyces; species Streptomyces lincolnensis. Next base: position 10,191,477 of record NZ_CP016438.1, read on the forward strand.
TTCTCCCCCGTAAGGCCGGGCCCACCCAACCATATGGGGCGATTTGGCATGGTTTCACACGTTCACACGCAAGGAAAAACTTGTACTTGCGTTCATAAGAGACCTCATGTTTATTCTTAGGTCCAAGTCGCCGAAGTGGATGAGGGGGAAGGCTGTGGATATCACCCAGATCGTCCCGCTGATGGGTGAGGAGGAACTGACGGCCTATCAGTTCCTCGTCACGTCCGGCGGGGCCAAGCTCGAGGGGCTCGCGAGCAGCCTTGGGTGGGGCGCGGGCCGGACGGAGCGTGTGCTGTCCAGGCTGAGGAAGATGAGGCTGGCGCGATCCGAGGCGGAGGATCGTAGCGACTGGGTCGCGGTCCATCCGGAAACGGCCAAGCTCCAGTACGCCAAGCCGCTCTCCGGCGTCATCGACGCGTGGCAGGCTCAACTGGACGGGATCCGCGAGCAGCTCGACGCGCTGTCCACACTCCGCGCTGACGACCCGGAGACCGGAGGGCTCAACCCTGTGGTCACGATCGAGGGCGACTCCGACCTCCGTGAGGTGCTCGAGGGCTGCGCGGCGGGGTGTGCCGAGGAGGTGTTGGCCGTGCAGCCCCTGGGACGGGGAGCGCGGGACCTCGCCCGCGATGTGGTCTGCGAGGACTCCGGACCGGTGGCGTCGGCGGTCGACGTGCGGGTGTTGCTCCCGCATCTGTCCCGCTACGACGCGGATGTGCGCGAGTGCGCCGAACGGATTTCGGAGTCGGGAGGTGAGGTCCGGACCACCGCCGCGTCCTTGCCGCCGCTGATCGTCTTCGACCGCTCCGTGGTGTTCCTGCTGGACGGCGAGGACGCGGACAAGGCGCACATGGTCAGGCACGGAGCGCTGGTTGAGTTCATCGTGCACATGGTGGTGAGCACTTGGGCGACGAGCGCGGTCTTCCAGAGGACGGGCGGCAACAACCGGCTCCCGGAGTGGCTGACCCAGGAGACGAAGACGGCGATCGTGCAACTGCTCGCGGCCGGTTACAAGGACGAAGTGGTGGCCAGGCGTCTGGGTATCGGTGTGCGGACGTGCCGGAAGTACATCGCCGAGATGTTCGGTGATCTGGGAGCGCAGAGCCGGTTCCAGGCCGGATGGATGGTTCGCGACCAGATGCTCGTGCCGGGCCCGGAGCAGGCCGCGGCGGATCACAGCGTGACCTGAGGGAACGGAGGATCCTGCGATGCGGGCCGGATGCGGCGGCGACGCGGCGGGGTCACTGTCCGCCGTCGCCGCCGTCCGCCCTTCTCTTCTCCGTCCGGACGCTCGGACTCGGATCAGCGTGCGAGTACCGCGCTCAGGGCTGCCGTGAGTTCACCTTCCGGATCGCCGACCGCCTTCTTGGCGCGCCAGGCCACGACGGCGTCGGGGCGTATCAGCGTGGCGCCGGTCGGTTCGACGCCGTAGCGGTCGCACCAGGTGTTGTCGCTGTCGACGAAGCGGTCACCCATCCGGTAGGCGGTCAGGGTGACTCCGAGATCTCGGGCGACCTTTTCGGCGGTGGTGGCCCACTCGGTGGCCCTGTGCCCTGCCAGGAACACGAAACCGCGACCGAACAGGTCATGTGTGGAGAACTCGCGCAGGCCGTCGGAGAGGACGACGTGCGGGGCCCGTCCCCCCGGGCGGCCGGTGGGGTTCCACGGATCCTCCTGGAGACTGCCGTCGTCGTCGGCTTCGGTGCGGACCGCGGGGGAGCGGTACTGGAAACCCAGGAATTCCTTGGGCGTGGGAATGGGTGCGCTGGGATCGGCGGGGTTGTAACTTGCGGGGACCCGGCCTTCGGAGATCTTCGCCAGTTCGAGCTCGCGCTCGAGAGTGATGTTGACGACGGGGCGGCGCTCCATCTCGAACGTGTCCAGCAGGTCGGGGCCGGCCTGTCCGGTGAGAACCAGGGAGAGCCGCCAGGAGAGCTCGTAGGCGTCCTGGATGGCGAGGTTGCCGCCCTGCCCCCCGTTGGGTGGGCAGGCGTGTGCGGAGTCGCCGGCCAGGAAGACGCGCCCCTCGCGGAACCGTTCGGACAGTTTGTGGTTGATGGGGAAGAAGCGGGCGTTGACGAATGTGACGTCGATCTCGGGGTCGCCGACGGCGCGGCGGATCCGCTCCAGGCAACGCTCCTCGGTGAAGTCCTCCGGCGTCTCACCCCGCTCGGGGAAGTAGTCGACCCACAGGGTGTGCCGCTCCGAGCCGTCCAGGATGAAGCTGGATCCGCTGCCCGGCATTCCGATGACCTCGACCGCCCCCTTCTTCACGTACCGGGTCAGGTCGGCCTCGAAGGTGATGATGTACATATGGCCTATGGTTCCGCCGCCTTGGACGGGGATGCCGAGCATGTCCCGGACCTGGCTCGTGTTCCCGTCAGCGGCGACCAGGTAGTCCGCCTCGACCGTGTGCTCGTGGCCGGTGGCCGCCTCGCGGAGGGTCGCGGTGACCTTCTCCGCGTCCTGGACGAGGGAGACCAGCTCGGTACCGGGGCGCAGGTCCGCGCCTGCCTCCTCGGCGCTGACCCGGAGGATCTCCTCGACCTGGGCCTGCGACACCCACGCCAGCGGCGGCACCGAGGACAGCTCCTGCGGGTCGGGCTGTCCGTCCTCCGGGTCGAGGAAGCGTCGCTCGGGATCGGCCAGGGAGGTGCCGTGGCTCATGCGGGGCCACTGCGCGTCCCCCATGGCGGTGCTGAGTCGCCGGGCCACGCCGGGCAGTGTGTTGAGCAGTTCCTGAGAACGGGTGTTCAGCCCCCATGCCTTCGGCAGCGTGCCGGGACTCGGTCGTCGCTCCACCAGAAGCGGGCGCACACCGCGTGCGGCAAGGCTCAACGCGGTGGTGAGTCCTGTGTAGGCGCCACCGACGACGAGTACGGGAACTCGCTGGACTGACATGGAATGTGCCTCCGTTATTGCTGTTCTGAGAGTCGGGCGGAAGAGCGCCGGATAAGGAGAAGTTTCTCGCTGCGGCAGTGCAGCAAGTTCTGAGGCATGGTCTCGCACGACTGTGGGCGGCATGCTGCGAGAATCCGTCAATGCCAGACTGCCGTTCCGGACGGGCGGTCGGCCATCGCTTCGGAGTGCAGAAAGCTGTGGTGCAGCTTGTTGCAGGGCCGAGCCCCGGGGTGGGGCGGGTTAGTATCGCAGTGCTACGTCCCGAGGATTATCCCGGCGTAAGCCGTTTCCCATTCATCTGGTTCATCTGATTCCCCTGGTTCAGCTGATATCGCGGCGTCTCCGACCAGGAATCCGGCGCCGCATTCACGTTCCCCGTGGGAAGGAATGCACGCGTGCCCTCCGGACGGCCCGCACCGTGCCGTCAAGACGTTCCCGGGTTTCCACAACGGGATGCGGCGACGGTTCGCCCGATACGAAGTCCCCGTCGGCTCGGCCGACATGACGAAGGAGCACCTCTGACATGAGCAGGTTGCGCTGGCTGACCGCGGGGGAGTCCCACGGTCCCGCACTCGTGGCGACGCTGGAGGGTCTTCCCGCCGGCGTGCCGATCACCACGGCCATGGTGGCGGATCATCTCGCGAGGCGCCGACTCGGCTACGGGCGCGGTGCCCGCATGAAGTTCGAGCAGGACGAGGTCACCTTCCTCGGCGGCGTCCGGCACGGTCTGACCCTGGGATCGCCGGTGGCGATCACGGTGGGCAACACGGAGTGGCCGAAGTGGGAGCAGGTGATGGCGGCCGATCCGGTGGATCCGGCGATCCTCGCCGGCCTGGCACGTAACGTCCCGCTGACCCGGCCGCGGCCCGGGCACGCGGATCTCGCCGGTATGCAGAAGTACGGCTTCGACGAGGCCCGGCCGGTTCTGGAGCGGGCCTCGGCGCGGGAGACGGCGGCTCGGGTGGCGCTCGGTGCGGTGGCCCGGTCGTACGTGAAGGAGACGGCCGGTATCGAGATCGTCAGCCACGTGGTGGAGCTGGCGGGCGCCGTGGCCCCGCAGGGCGTGTATCCCACGCCTGCCGACGTGGAGCGGCTGGACTCGGACCCGGTGCGCTGTCTGGACGCGGATGCGTCGAAGGCGATGGTCGCGGAGATCGACCAGGCACACAAGGACGGTGACACGCTCGGTGGTGTGGTCGAGGTGCTCGCCTACGACGTCCCCGTGGGCCTCGGTTCGCATGTGCACTGGGACCGAAGGCTGGACGCCCGGCTCGCGGGCGCCCTGATGGGCATTCAGGCGATCAAGGGGGTGGAGATCGGTGACGGCTTCGGTCTGGCGCGGGTGCCGGGCTCCGAGGCGCACGACGAGATCGTCAACACCGACGAGGGTGTCCGGCGTGCTTCTGGCCGTTCCGGCGGTACCGAGGGCGGGCTGTCCACTGGTGAACTGCTGCGGGTGCGAGCCGCGATGAAGCCGATCGCGACCGTGCCGCATGCCCTGCGCACCGTGGACGTGACCACCGGCGAGACGGCGGCCGCACACCACCAGCGCTCGGATGTGTCCGCGGTTCCCGCGGCCGGCATCGTCGCCGAGGCGATGGTGGCGCTCGTCCTGGCGGACGCGGTGGCGGAGAAGTTCGGCGGTGACTCGGTGACCGAGACGTGTCGCAACGTGCGGTCGTACCTCGACAACCCGGCGATCCGATGAGCGGGCAGGTCCGCCGGGCAGCCGTGCTGGGCTCGCCGGTCGCGCACTCGCTGTCGCCGGTACTGCACCGCGCCGCCTATGCGGAACTGGGGCTCACCGACTGGTCGTACGACCGGTTCGACGTCGACGAGACAGGACTCCCCGGCTTCATCGAGAGCCTCGGCCCGCAGTGGGCGGGACTGTCGCTGACCATGCCGCTGAAACGCGCGGTGATCCCGCTGCTCGACGGGATCAGTGCGACGGCTCGCTCCGTCGAGGCGGTCAACACCGTGGTGTTCACCGAGGACGGTGAGCGCCTGGGCGACAACACGGACATCCCCGGGATGGTCGCCGCACTGCACGAACACGGCGTCGAACAGGTCGACTCGGCCACGATCCTCGGTGGCGGGGCCACCGCTTCCTCCGCTCTGGCCGCCCTGGCCGGGATCTGCACCGGGGAGGTCGTGGCGTACGTCCGCGGTGCGCGTCGTGCGGAGCAGATGCGGGAGTGGGGCGAGCGGCTCGGTGTCGACGTCCGTACGGCGGACTGGGCGGACGCGGCGCGAGGACTGCGCGCGCCACTGGTGGTGTCGACCACACCGGCGGGGGTGACGGACGCCCTCGCTCCGCAGGTGCCGCAGGTGCCCGGCACACTCTTCGACGTGCTCTACGATCCCTGGCCGACCGCGCTCGCGGCGCGTTGGTCCGCGCTCGGCGGGCCCGTGGTCAGCGGACTCGACCTGCTGGTGCACCAGGCGGTGCTGCAGGTGGAGCGGATGACCGGCCGGGTCCGGGCTCCGCTGGACGCGATGCGGCGGGCCGGGCGGACCACGCTCGGTCTCGGGGCAACCCGTCCCAAGGCCGTCCTGGTCGGCCCCATGGGCGTGGGCAAGTCCACTGTCGGGCAGCTGCTGGCGGAACGACTCGGGGTCGGCTACCGGGACACCGACGACGACATCGTGCGGGAACAGGGGCGGACCATCGCGGAGATCTTCGTCGACGAGGGCGAGCCGGGGTTCCGCGCGATCGAGAAGCGAGCGGTGCGGCGGGCCGTGGCCGGGCACGACGGTGTCCTCGCGCTGGGCGGTGGCGCGATCCTGGACGCGGACACGCGCGCCGCGCTGGCCGGTCTGAGGGTCGTCCATCTCTCGATGGGCGTCGAGGAGGCGGTGCGGCGGGTGGGGCTGAACGCGGCGCGGCCCCTGCTGTCAGTCAACGCGCCTGCGCGGTGGCAGGAGTTGATGGAGGCGCGGCGCCATCTGTACGCCGAGGTCGCCCGGGTGGTCGTGGCCACGGACGGCCGCAGTCCCGAAGAAGTCACCCAGGCAGTCCTCGACGCACTGGAATGGCCGAAGGACGCACTGGAATAGCCGAGGAGCGCCGCTCACGCTCATGCGTCGGGTGTGCCGGGCCGGCGCCCGGCACACCCGACGTTGTCCTCAGCGGCGCGGCAGCAGGGCCGCCGCGCCCAGCGCGTTGGCCACCAGGAGGCCGGCGCCGAGCAGCAGGCTCTCCCGCATCCCCGGCGCGAAGTCCCCCGCGAGAAGCGCACCGAAGACGGCGATGCTGAGCGCTCCGCCTGTCTGGCGGCTGGTGTTGAGCAGTGCCGCCGCCGTGCCGGCGCGCTCGGCGGCGACACTGTCGAGCATCAGGGAGGTCAGCGCGGGCATGGCGAGGGCGCCGCCGATGCCCAGCGGAATCATCAGCAGGGCGGTCACCCACGGGGGCGTGCCGGTGTCGACGGCGGCCAGCCCGCCGCTGCCCACCGCGGTGATCAGCAGCCCTGTGACGACCACCTTCCGCGGGCCGTGGTGGGAGACCGCCCTCGGCGAGAAGTAGTTGAAGAAGGCGGTGACCACGGCCATCGGCACGAACATCAGTCCGGCGGAGAAGGCTGACTGCCCCCGCTGCTCCTGGAAGAAGAGGCTCAGCACGAACACCCCGCCGTAGAAGCCGGCGTTGCAGGCGAAGCCCGCGACGACCGGCACGCTGACCCCGCGCTGCCGGAACAGCTCCAGCGGCAGCATCGGCGCGCGCCGCCGCGCCTCGACGGCCACGAAACCCGCCCCGGCCACCACCGCGACCCCGGCCGCGGCCAGCACCGTACGGGTGAACCCGTCGTGCCCGCCCTCGATCACGGCGAAGGTCAGCGCGGCCAGCGCCACGACCGCCGTCAACTGCCCCGGCAGGTCGAACTCGACTCGGTGGCGCGCGGAGCGTGCCGCTCGCATCAGGATCAGGAGAGCGGCAAGGCCGGCAGGCACGTTGAGCCAGAACACGGCACGCCAGCTCCATTCCGTGGTGAGCAGCCCGCCCAGGACGGGCCCCGCGGCGATGGCCACCGCGCCGCCGACCGTCCACAGGGCGATGCCGCGCGCCCGCGCGTCCGGATCGGGGAACGCCTGTCGGATCAGCGCCAGCGAGGCGGGCACCATCGCCGCTGCCGCGCTCCCCTGGACCACCCGCGCCGCCGTCAGCGCACCGAGCGTCGGCGCCACCGCGCAGGCCAGCGACGCGACGGTGAAGACGGCGATCCCCCAGCCGTATGCGCGCCGCGCGCCGACCGCGTCCGAGAAAGCGCCGGCGGAGAGCATCAGCGCCGCGAACATCAGGGTGTAGCTGTCGGCGACCCACTGGAGCCCGGACAACGAGCCGCCGAGGTCGTGTCCCACGGCGGGGAGCGCCACATTGACACCGGAGACGTCGAGTGTGATCACGAAGAAGCCGAGGACGGCGGCGACCAGAGCCGCGGTGGCCGAACCCGCCGGCCCGGGCTCACCCCGGATACTCGTGCTCCCCTCGGTTTCCGCGCCCTTCCTGGACTGCGTCACGCTCATTGTGGAGTGCTCCTCACTGTGTCGTCGTCCCTGTCGGGACACGGAATCGGACCTGAGATCGGCCATGGAGCCGGTCATGTGTGCGGTCATGGATCGGATGTGGGCTACGGAAAAGGACGGCGGGTACGAACGGCGGACACGGAAAACGGGGATGGAACCAGCGTGCCCGGCCCACGCGCCCTCAGGCAGACCGAGCCGTGGGGGGCAGCGTCGTGCCTGTCCCTGATACGGCCCCCCTGGACGCGCGACCCTTTGCGACAATGGACGGATGAGCGAAGGTACGGAACTGGGCCGTTTCCTCCGTGCGCGCCGCGCGCAAGTGCACCCACAGGACGTGGGCCTGCGCGCCGGCACGGGCATCCGCCGCACTCCGGGGCTGCGCCGCGAGGAACTGGCGACGCTGTCCGGGGTCAGTGTCGGCTACCTCACGCGACTGGAGCGTGGCAGCGAGACCCGGCCCTCACCCGCCGTCGTCACCGCGCTCGGCGAGGCGCTCCAGCTCTCGCCCGAGGCGCTGCAGCGGCTGCACGAACTGGTGGCCCTGGCCGCGGGCCGGACGCCGGTGCCGTCCCCGGGGCCGGCGCGCGCGGTGCGGGAGTCGGTGCGCACCCTGCTGGAGACGCTGCGTCCCTCACCGTCGTACGTCGTCAGCCGCGCCAACGACCTGCTGGCCGCCAACCGCCCCGGGCTGCGTCTCTTCCCCGGCATCACGGACTGGCCGCCGGAGCACCGCAACCTCACCCGCTACATGTTCCTGCACAGCATGGGCCGCCGGCTGTACCGCGACTGGGAGAAGATGGCTGCGCACAGCGCGGCCCACCTGCGGGCGATGGCGGGAGCCGACCCCGACATGCCGGAGCTGACCCAGCTCGTCGGCGAGCTCGTGGTCAAGAGCCCGGAGTTCGCCCGGCTCTGGGAGCGCTACGACGTGCAGGCGCGGGGTGGCGGCCAGAAGCACTTCCAGCACCCGGAGGTCGGCTCGATGTGCCTCAGCTACGAGGTGATGGCGATCTCTCGTACGGACGGCCAGCGCCTCGTCAGCTACCAGGCCACGCCGGGTACGCCGGACCATGACGCGATGCTGCTGCTGGACATGGCCAGCCCCCGGGACGCGGAACTCCCCGAAGGGGTCTAGGGCCTGTCCAGAGTGATGCGGTAGGTCTCGTGCGGAGTCTGGATGTCGTTGCACGTCAGTTCGCCGGTGGCGCCGCGGTAGGCGCCGGTGCCCCCGGTGACGGCCATCCGCACGGTGTCGCTGCCCTTGGTCCACAGCGACTGCGCGGTGATCTGTCCGTCCGGCAGTTGCACCGACAGGACGCAGTTGGTTGTGATTTTCTCGCTGTCCTGCGCGGTCACCTGGCAGGAGCTGCCGTCCTGACCGACCTGCTCGCCGTCCTGGAAGAGCTTGTCGGCGTAGATGAACTCGTCTCCGACGCTCAACCCGTGCTCGCCGACATCGGTCTTCACGACCCCGTCGTTGTCCACGGCAAGGTCGATGACCTTCTGGGGCCCGGCCTGCGCAGGGACGGTGAGCGCGGCGGACACCCCCAGTGCCCCCACCGCGGTTCCGACCGCACTGAACAGGGCGAGCTTCTTCTTCGACATGAGAGACATGAGAGGGACTCCTCGGTCACGCACCACGCCCGGCGTGGTGCTTCGGTTTCTTCAGGCGTTGTCGGGGAACCCGGCGGCGCGCCGCAGCGCCCCGCTCTCGATGAGGCCGATCACCGCCTTGATGTCCTGATCCAGCCGGCGGTCGTGAGTGACGAAGGCGCTGTGCTCCCGGATCAGCCCGTGCACCGCCCGGATGACCGGTGACGCCTTGTCGACGCCTCGCAGTTCGATCGCCTGGGCGAGGGCGAGCAGATGGATGGCCGCCACTTCACGCACCAGGCCGTTGACGGTGCGCGCGTCACGGGCCGAGATGGTGCCCATGCTGACGATGTCCTGGTTGTGCGCCTCCGTGGAGCGCGAGAACACCGACACCGGCCCTGTCTGTTTGAGGGCTTCGGCGGTGACGGCCGAGGCCGCTATCTGCATCCCCTTGAACCCGTGGTGCAGCCCCGCCTCGGGATCGTCCGCGTGGCGTGCGACGACCAGGTTGGGTGGCAGCCCCTCGTTGAACTTCTCGTCCACGACGAGCGCGAGCTGACGGTCGAGCAGGTTGGCCAGGCCGGCCACCGTGGTCTTGAGGCTGTCCATGGCCTGTCCGACATGGCCCGCGTAGAAGTTTCCGCCGAGGTGGAGTGCGGACTCGTCGACGTCGAACAGGGGATTGTCGGTGGCGGAGTTGATCTCGGTGTCGAGCCAGCTCTCCGCCCATGCGAGCGTGTCCCGGGTGATGCCGATGATCTGCGGGGCACAGCGCACCGAGTACTTGTCCTGGATCCTCTCGTTCAGCTGGAGGTAGCTTCGCCCGGCCGGCTTCTCGCGGCGCACCAGGATGTCCTCGAAGGACGTGGCGAGCCGCGACCCCGCCAGCAGGGTCCGGATGACCTCGGCGGAGCGGACCTGGCCCGCGTGCGGCTTGCCGGCGTGGACGAAAGGATGCAGCGCGGACGCGTTGCCGTGCAGAGCCTCCAGCGTCATGGCCGTCGCGAGTTCGGCGACGAAGGCCAGCTCCCGGGCGTCCCGGGCGGCGAGGACGGCGTACGCGGCGGCGAAGGAGGTTCCGTTGACCAGCGCGATGCCTTCCTTGGGCGCGAGCCGCACCGGCTCGATGCCCTCGGCGCGCAGGGCGTCGAGCGCCGGACGCACGGTGCCGCGGTGCAGGACCTGCCCTTCGCCGATCAGCGCGGCGGCCAGGTAGCACAGCGGTACGAGATCACCGCTTGCGCCCAGCGAACCACGTTCGGGGATCAATGGCAGAACGTCCCGGCTCAGGCACTCCAGCAGGGTCGACACCACCTCGGGCCGGATCGCCGAGAAGCCCTTCGCCAGCGCGTTGGCCCTGATGATCATGGTGGCTCGGGCGACCGCCGGTACGGCCGCCGGTCCCACCCCGTTGAGGTGGTAGAGCACAAGGTTGCGCTGGAGTTCGTGCGCCTTGTCCGGCGAGATCTGCCGGACGCAGCTGTCTCCGAAGCCCGTGGTCACGCCGTAGACGGGGATCTCCTGGGCCAGCAACGTCTCCTTGAGGCCGACGGAGGCCCGCATCCGCTCGACGGCCTCGGCACCCAGTGCCACCCCGGTGTCGCCGCCCCCGTGGCGCGCCGCCGCGGCGACCGCACGGGATGACAGGCCGGTTCCGTCGAGTTCGAGACGCTGGACCGTGGACACGTGTGGCATGTGTACTGCTCCTCCCGGACAGCGGGAAGCGTCCCTAGTAGACGCCCTCGATCAGCTTCTGGCCGTCCACCTCGGCGACCGGACGAATGTTCCGCAGGGAGTCCCCGACCCCTGTGGGGCTGGGTATCCGTGTGGCCAGATCGCGTTCGAGGCTGTTGGGCACCAGGCCGTACCTGGTGAGGTAGTTCATGACCACGGCCCCCTCCGACCCGAACTCGACCGGCCGACCGGAGGAGGGGTCGACCACGCGGTAGAAGACATAGGGGGCGTACGAGTCGAAGACCATGTCGCCCGTGCCCTCCGGGTCGGGGCGCTGGACCGTGCCACTGAGGACGGAGGTGCTGCCGTACGACCCGCGGAACCGCGTCTTGGGGAAAAGCTCCGTGGACAGGTAGTCCAGGGTGTCGGGGTCCATGTGCGCCCCGGTCCAGATCACCAGGCGGACCTTCTCCTCGATCAGCGCGCGGACCGAGGCCCGTTCGGCCAGCCGGGCGAGCAGCGGAGGTGTCGTGATCAGGAACGCGATGTCCTGCGACCGCAGGACCAGTTCGGCCTGGTCGACGAGGTGGTCGACGTAGGTGCCCGCGCCGGTGGTGTCACCGGAGGCGATGAGCCGCTTGACCCAGCGGGGGTCCAGGTCGATGGAGAACCGGATCCCGCCCCTGGCCTGCGCGATCCTCCGGGAGTACTCGCCGAGCATGTGGGGGCCGCTGGGTGCCACGGCCAGCGTGTGCCCCTGGCCGTCGTCGGTGTAGTGGGAGTTCTCCCACGCCATGTACTGGTCGAACCAGTTCTCGAACATCAGGAAGCGCTTGGGAGCTCCGGTGGTGCCTCCGCTCTCGTAGACGGCGGACACCTTCTCCGTCGCGTCCAGGCCGCGGGGGATCAGGTCCTCGACCGGGACGTCCCGGAGCTCGTCGACCAGGTTGGGAAACCTCAGCAGGTCATCGACGCACCGCACGGCCTCAACCGGATCGAAACCCAGCCGGTCGCGGCGCTCCAGCCAGTACCGGGAGCCCGTGGCCGGGTCGAAGTGCCAGCGCATCATGGCTCGGACGTGTGCGTCGGCCTGTTCACGGGCGTTCATGGCGGGTCACCGTGCTTTCTCGTTCTTGAACGGACGGGATGGAATGAGGCGGGCGGCCGTCAGACGCCGTGCTGCGAACCGCCGTTGATCTGGAGAATCTGTGAGGTGACATAGCCACCCGGCTTCGAGCACAGGTAGAAGCCGAGCTCCGCGACGTCCACCGGATCGCCCGCACGTCCCAGCGCGGTCTGCCGGACGAGCATGCTCTCCCGGGCGGCCGGGAGGGCGCCGCCGAAGAGGTCGGTGTCCGCGACGTATCCCGGCGCGATCGCGTTGGTGCTGATGCCGCGCGACCCCAGGCGCGTCGCGAGGGTGTGGACGTACGAGTGGAGCGCCGCCTTCGCGGCGCCGTAGCCCCCCGTTCCGCCGGAGCCCCGGTAGGCGGCGATCGAGCTGTAGAGCACGATGCTGCCGCCCTCGGCCATGAGGGGCAGCAGGCCCTCCACGGCGACGACCGAGGTCATGACGTTCGCCTGGTACGCCTCCTGCCATTCCGCCAGGACCGACTTCACGTCCTGCGCGTCCGCGCCTTCGGACTGCGGTACCGCGCCCGCGCAGCACAGCAGCGCGCCGACGGGCAGCCCCGTCGCCCTGATACGGCTCTGCAGGACCTCCGCCGACCCGGCGTCGGACATGTCGAGGGCGAGCGGCTCGACGTCCGCTCCGGGCACGCTCGACCCGATCTCCTCCACTGCCTGCGTGAGGCGCTTCTCCTGACGTGCGATCAGGAGCACCTTGTCGTTGTTCTCGGCGAACCGCTTCGCTGTGGCCTTGCCGATGCCGGCGCTCGCGCCGGTCACCACGATCAACCTGGACAGAGTCGAACACTCCAATGATGTGTTGCTTCGGATGATGTCTGCTTGAGAAGAGAGGGTTCAGAAGAGCGGCTTCAGAAGAGCGCGGAGGGTTTCACGCGGAGGTGGGAGCGAACTCCGCGAAAAGGGCGCTCCGGTCCGGCTTTCCGGTGGGAGTCCTCGGGATGCCCGCCAGCTCCACGATCTGCGACGGGCTCGGGAAATCCCGGAGAGCCGCTCTGACGTCCGCGATGCCCACCGCATGGCCCCGGCCGGACCAGAAGACCACGTATCCCTCGCCGGCGAGCGAGTCGTCGGGCAGCGGCAGTACGACACATTCCGTCTGCGGCAGACAGGCCTTCAGCTGCTCGTCGACCCGGGCGAGATGGACCTTGACTCCGTTCACCTTGATCAGGGAACTGCTGCGCCCGACGAGCCGGAAAGCGCGGGGCCCGGTGAATTCCACCAGGTCTCCGGTGGCCCATCGGTCGGGCGGTCGTGTCCCGTGCTCCGGGCGGGCCAGGCGCGGGCCACGGATGACCAGTTCCTCCGGCCCGCGCGTCGGTGCGCCGGCGTCCCGTACGAAGGACACGTCGGGGAGGGCCTGCCAGGGGCCCGCGTCACCTCCCTCGGGTCCCTCCGGGAGCAGAGGCCGGTGGGCGAGGCCTCCGGTCTCGGTCGATCCCAGGATCTCGTGCGCCCGCAGCAGCGGAGCGGCTCGGCGGACGAGTTCGTGGGCCGTGGGCGGCGCGGCCGCGGAGCTGTGCAGGGCGACGACCGAACCCGCGCGCTCCAGCACCGGCAGGCTACGGCGCAGCAGGTCCCAGGCCATCGGGATACAGACGGCCAGGACCCGCTCGCCGGGGGAGACCGGCAGGGGGGCGAACGGATCGGCCCACGCCTGGTGGACGGGAACGCCCGCGATGCGGGGCAGCCACTGGCCGAACAGCGCGCCGAACAGGTGCTGCGGCGGGGCGTAGTTGAGGACGCGATCGACCGGGCCGACCAACCGCGTGCCGATCAGCTCCACCTCGCGCTCCATCTGGTGGGGGAGCCGGAACCAGTGACGTGCTTCTCCCGTGCTGCCTGAGGTGCCGAAGCGGATCTCGTCGTGGCGGCCCCCGGTCCGGGACGCGTGCGTAGGAGTCACCGTCGTCTCCGTCATGCCGTCATGTCCTCGACGCGCTCGCGGACGTACTCGGTGGTCCGGCCGAGCGTGCTGAACCAGTGGCGCACGTCGTCGCCGACGAAGTCGACCTCGATGCCGAACTCGCCCTCGACGGAGTTGACGTACTCGAGGGCCGCCAGGCTGTCGAAACCCGGCAGCGTGTCGGACAGGTCCGCGTCAGCGGTCAATGCACGGGCGGCGTCGCCGAAGCGCTTCTCGAGGACGGCCAGGACGCGGTTGCTGATCTCGGTCTGGTCAAGGGTGTGCATGGGGAACCTTTCTCCTGGTCAGCGGCCGGCCGGTTGCGGCTCGGCGCTCGTCATCGACCCCGACTCCAGGTAGAACACCCGGTCGGGCTGGGTGGGTTGGAACCTGACCGTCAGGTGGGCGGTGTCCGTGCCGAGACCGAGCGCCTGCCTGACCTCCTCGGCCAGCTCGGCCCGGTACGCGTGGTCGCGGTCGGGATGGATGTGGCACACGACGGACGCCCACCGGGCGTGCCGGTTCTGGCCCGTGTCGTCCTCGAAGGTCGTCAGCGGCATCCCGCCGGCGAAGTACTCCATGGGTTGCGCGGTTCGGAAGGAGACCACGACGTGCGCTGCCTCGGAACCGTGCGCGGCCATCCACCGGGTGAGGCGCAGCGCGGTCTTCAGGCGCGCGGAGGGGGTCAGCGGGGTGCTGGTGACATCGACGGTCGGCAAGATCACGCGCCTTTCACGAGAGGGCCAGGGGCGGCAGGGTGTGCCGTTCGGGAGACAGCCGCAGTTCCAGACGCCGTCCCAGGCAGTCGGCGAGCGGGCCGCCGCTCGTGGCCATCAGGGGGGTCCAGGCGAACCCGGCGTCCGCCGTGCGCACGCTGTCCAGGAACTTCGCCAGATGGCCGGAGTCCCAGTCGAGGCCGAACGTGTCCGCCGCCAGCACGGCTTCGTAGGTGCTCAGCAGGTCGGGGACCCGGTTGCCCTCGTTCGCGTATCCGCCGCCGCGGACCCGGTGCCGGGCGAGGGCCTCACCGGCGAGGGCGCCGTCCGCCCCGACTGCCCGGTGCCGCGCCCGCAGGGCCTGCAGGGTGGCCCGCAGCGTGGACCGGCCGCCGGGCACGTTGGCGTACTGGCCGGGTGCCGTCTCGCAGGAGGCGACGTACTCGGCGATGTCCCGCAGGTGGCCGGCGACGGAGTCGCCGCCGATCCGGTGGAGGATCTCGGCGGCGGCGGCCGTCGACACGATGTCGGACGCGCGGCCCTCCCAGTAGCCGAAGCCGCCGTCGGGGTTCTGGATGCCGTCGGTGAGCCAACCCGCGATCCGGGCACGGGCCGGGGCGTCCTCTTCGAACGCCCCCGCCGACAGGGCCCAGAGCGTGCACCGCACCTCGCTCCCTCGGCCGGGCATGTACATGATGCCGTTCTCGTTGGGCAGCATGCAGCTCTCCGTCCACCGCAGGGCCTCGCGCTCCCCGGTTTCCGAGAGGCGGCCGGCCATCAGGTGGGCCGAGGTGGTGAGGACGTCCGAGGCGAGGCCTGGGGTGCGATAGGTGAAGCCGCCCTGAGGGGTCCGGAAGGACAGCACGGTTTCGACCACCCCGTCGGCGAGGTCGTCCAGCTCGGCGCCGAGTTCCCTGAGCGCTCCCACCCCGCAGAACGCGGCCCACACGTCCGGTACGGGATAGCCGGGCCACCGGGTGAACGACCCTGTCGGCCCCAGCCGGGCCCGAATCCAGGCGACGCAGCCCTCGGGGTCCCTCGGGGTCTCGTCAAGGCGGCTCAGGGCACCGGTGGCCCGGAAGGTCGCCCACAGGCAGTCCGTCTCGTCGCCCTCCTGGAAGGTGAACCCGCCGGCCGCGCTCTGCCGTCCCCTGAGCCAGCTCGTGAGCCGCTCGCGGTCCCACGGCAGCGGACCCTCTCCGCCGGTGGCCGTGTGCCAGGCGGTGACGGCGTAGTAGCAGGCCCGCACGTCGGACGCGCCGCCCTTGGCGTGAGCCGGACTCCAGGCCAGTCCGCCGTCCTCGGCCTGAAGCGCCGCCAGCCAGTCGAACAGCGCCGGAGGCGGCTGCTCACCGAAGATCTCCACCAGGGTGCGTACGGCGTAGTAGGTGGCCCACACGTCCGACGCCTGACCGGGCGTCATCGCGAATCCGCCGTCGGGGTGGGCGGCGCTCCACACCCATGCGGAGCTCGACGCGCGGACCGTGCCACGGCTGGAGGTCGGCAGATCGGCCAGGGTCTGGGTGCAGTAGTAGGTCGCCCAGGCGTCGGAGCTCATGCCGGCCGACCACGCGAATCCGCCGTCGGAGTTCTGCCGGGAGGCGAGGAAGCCGGCGGCGGTCTCGGGGGACGGCAGGTCGCCGACGCGGCCGAGCCAGCCGAGGGTCCGTACCGCCGCGTAGGTGCACCACAGGTCCGACTCCCCGGAGACCACTCCGGACGACCTCAGCAGCGTGTCGTACGTCATGCCGGCACCGCCTCGTCCACGACCCGGAAGTTGGACCGCTTCCAGCTCTTCTGGGAACCACCGCTCTTCGTCGTCACCGGCAGCCGGTTGACGAACCGGACCTCGTCCCACCGGAAGCCGAGGCGTTCGTCCGTGCGCCGCTGGATGAGGTCGTTCTTCGCGGACTCGGCGGTCCGGTCGGTGCCCGGGTCCCGCTCCAGCAGCAGCCGGGCCCAGGTGCCGCGCTCGTCGGTCTCGATCAAATAGCCCATCACGTCGCGGCCCGCGTAGACGACGCCTTCGAGGTCGCGAGTGCGGACCCGGCTGCCCTTGATCCGGGTCCCGTCGCTGCCCCGGCCGTGGACCGTGACCACCGGGGTGTCCGCGCCGCACCGGCAGCCGTCCGACAGGGACACCTCGTCGCCCATGTCGAGGCGGAGCAGGGGGCGGGCGTCGTTGTTGAGCGGGGTGACGACGAGCCGGCCCTCGCGTCCGGCCTCGGCGGGTGTGATGCCGTTCTCGTCCGCGATCTCGAAGTAGTTGGCCCCGCGCAGCAGGTGCAGCCGGTCGTGCGCGCAGCACGCGGACAGCGTGCCGCTCTCGGTGCTGCCGTAACTCGCGTCGTAGGCACGCGCGTTCCACCAGTGCCCCGCCATGGTGCGCAGTTCGGGGGTGCTCACCTCGCCGAGCAGCATGAGCAGGTCGACGGACTCGCTCAGCCGGTCCAGCAGGCCGCGCCTCTTGATGACCTGGGAGAACTCCAGGAGCACGCCGGGCGCCACGAACAGCACGGTCGGCCGGAAGACCTCCCACAGTCCGACGATGCGGTCCCAGTCGGAGATCCCGGTGGTGTACGGGTAGGCCTTGACGTGGGGAATTCCCAGGAACTCGCAGACGCCGACCATCAGGTCGGCCACCGGCACGATGTCCGAGGGCAGCAGGATCAGGGCACGGTGACCACTGTCAGCCAGCATGCCGCGCCAGGCCTCGGCGACGGACACGGTGTTGGCGATCATGTCCTGGGCCGTGCGCGGCGTGGGCGTGGGGGTCCCTGTCGTCCCCGTGGTCTGGTAGTACTTCAGCCCCGCGTCGACCGGTACCCGCAGGAAGTCGAGGGGCCGGGACTTGAGGTCGTCCTTGGACGTCGCCGGCAGATCACGGAAAGCCCGCGTCGAGAACGTGTCGAGCGAGGCATAGGCGGATGTCTGCCGCGCGCGCTGCCAGGTCTCGGCCAGCTTCGACGCGTAGTAGGCGTCGTCGGAGGGGGAGACGCGGCGGTGAGCGGTCACCTCCTGCTGTATCCGCTCCATGAAGTCGAGGTCACTCCGGGAGTTGATCTTCACTTGTCGCTCCTTTTCTCGTTCATGTCCGTCCGGGCCAGCCCCTTGGCGCGCATCAGGAACTCGCCGAGGAAGCCGTCGTGCGGGACGTCCGGATGGGTCCACGAGGTCGGCAGGCTCCGGTACACATTGGAGACCGAGGTGAGATCCGAGGCCGCGGTGACCAGCTCCAGGTCCTCCGTGTGCAGCGACAGCACCAGCGATCCGTCGAGAACGTCCGTCGCACCGCGCTCGAACGGGGCGACCCACACACACGGGAAGGGCATCTCGTACGACAGCAGCGGGTCCTTCGGGGACGTCAGTTCCACGACCGCGGGCGTCACGGCCGACAGGGAGCCCTCGCCGGCGAGCCGCTCGACCCTCGGTGCCAGGTGCACGACCGCGTCCTGTGCCCGCTGCAGGACCGCTGACGTCAGCCGCTCGGCATCGGCCGCCGGCAGGCACGGCAGAAGCGCCGCGTCGTCGAGGGGGTGGGCCGGTGCCACCCTGCCCAGCGCGGTGGCCAGTTCGGCGGCGAACCCCGCCGGCTCGTCCTCGACCAGCACGCCGGTGGTCGCGGTGCACGCGGTCCCCGCGTGGTGGAGCACGCCCGTGCGGGCGAGTTCGAGCCCGGTGTGCCGGTCCGCGTCGGCGGTCACGACCAGTTTCGAGCGGCCCGGTCCCTGCGGCCGGATGTCGGCCCGGCCCCGGTACCTGTCCACGACGTCCTGACCGCCGTACACCATGGCGAGATCCGAGTGCTCGACGATCAGATCCGCCGTCGCGTGGTCGCAGGGCGCCACGACCAGCTGCGCCGCCGGCAGCCCGGCCTCCCGCAGCGCGGTGACGAGGCGGAGCGGGGTGAGCGGATCGCGGTTGGAGGGGCGGACGACGACCCGGTAGCCGAGTGCCAGAGCCTCCGGCCACATGGCGTGGACCCCCGGGCTGTTGCCGGCCGCGTGCACGGCGAAGACGTCGCCGGTGCGGCGCCACGAGGCGCCCGCCGATGGCGCGTCGGACACGGCGGTGCCGACGGGGGCGCAACCCGTGGGCCGGGCTGCGGACGGCATCCGTCCCACGTCGCGCAGGGTCGCCGTGATGAGCCTGTCGCACTCGCGCACGATGGCGATGGGCGTGCCCGTCAGCTCCGCCAGCCGCCGCTCATGGGCTTCCAGACCGTCTCCCAGGATCACCTGGTTCTCGAAGACGTCGGCCGCCTTCCGGAGGACTTCCGCCGTCCTTGCGACGGGCAGTGGCGCGCTCACGCGCAACTGATCGATCCAGTGGGAGACGACCAGGCCCGGGACCGAGGCCAGTTCGAGTGCCGGGTTGCCCGAGGCGTCCGTCACGGTGGTGCGGTTCCGCGTCCGATAGGGCCCGGTCGGCCCCAGCGCGGGGATGTCCAGCATGATGCTCGCTCTCCTGTTCCTTCCGGCGAGTCGCGGCGCGTACGGGGGTGAGGCGGTCAGCGGGCGGTGGCCGTCGCGGCGCGGCGCTCGCGGGTCGCGGCCGCGAGGTCCCGCAGCACGTCGACGGTGGCCTCCCAGCCCATGCAGGCGTCGGTGACGCTCTGGCCGAACACGGGCTCGGCGAGGCCGAGTTCCTGACGCCCGGGGATGAGGAAGCCCTCCAGCATGACGCCGCGGATGTCCATGTCGCCGGTCGCGACCTGGGCCCCTATCTCCCGGGCGACCAGGGCCTGGCGGTCGTGGTCCTTGCCGCTGTTGCCGTGGCTGGCGTCGATGACCAGGCCAGTCGGCAGTGCGGACGCCTTCAGCAGGCGCGCCGTCTCGCGCACGTCCTCGGCACGGTAGTTGGGCCGGCCCGACGCGCCCCGGAGCACCACGTGGCAGTCGGGGTTCCCGCTGGTGCGCAGGGTGACCGGCCTGCCGTCCGAGGCGATGCCGAGGTAGGCGTGAGGGGCGGCCGCGGACCGGATGGCGTCGACGGCGACGGTCACCGAGCCGTTGCTGCCGTTCTTCATGCCCACGGGCATGGGCAGACCGCTCGCCAGCTGGCGGTGCACCTGGCTCTCCACGGTCCGTGCGCCGATGGCGCCCCAGGAGACCAGGTCGGCCAGATACGGCGGAGCCGCCGGGCTCAGCCACTCCGTCGCGATGGGCAGCCCCAGTTCGGCGACCTCCAGCATCAACGTCCGGGCCGTTCGCAGCCCCAGATTGAGATCCGGCCTGCCGTCCAGAGCCGGGTCGGTGAGCAGCCCGGTCCAGCCGACCGTGGTGCGGGGCTTCTCGACGTACACCCGCATGACCACCGCCAGGTCGTCGGCGAGGTCGGCGGCCAGTTCGGCCAGGGACTTCGCGTACGCGAGACCGGCGTCCACGTCGTGGACCGAGCACGGGCCGACCACGACGAGCAGGCGGTCGTCGTCACCGCTCAGCACACGGCGGGTCATCCCACGGCCGGCGTTCACCGAACGCTCCGCGGCCACGGTCAGGGGAAGCGCGCTCAGGAGCTCCGTGGGGGTGCTCGCCAGGTGCGTACGGCACTGCCCACCGATGCGCTCCGGCGTCACCTGTTCGATCCGGGAATCGGGTTTTGCTTCGGTCGGCATCTGAAGACTCTGCATCGTTCCTCAATTCCTTCTGCTCAGTGCAGAAGTTGTGCGTCGGCAACGAATCATCCGGGCGTACCTGGATCTCTCAAGTGCCCATTCCGAAAGGCCGAACAGACTGGCTTGGAGATGGTCATTTCTCGGTACAACCATCCGGCAGGCACACGAATTACCGTGCCCCATCCGCCGGACGCCCCGCCACCTGTGCCGCATGCAGCAAGTTGTTGTGCACGTAGCTGCACCGGGTGCGTGATGTCCAGCACACGAGGTTCAGAGCGGGATGAAGTCATTTCCGCTCTTCTACGATCTGACGTACGACTCTTCTACGACCTGACGTGCGACGACGTCTTGTCGTGGTCCCGCGTCGCAGCGCGGCGGGCCGACGGGCTCGCCCTGGCGCCGAAGCGCGGCCTCCACACGGGCAGTCGGAGACCACCCGAGAGCAGGTGGTGCAGGAATCCACCGACATGTTGCCGTCGGCCTTCTGGGCCTTTCACGAGCTCTACCATCAGGCCTGCTTCGAGTATGCCGCCGTGCGGTTACTCAGCTTGAACTCGGGCTTTCGTTGCTGCTCACAGGGCTTGATCCTCGGGGTGCGTCGTTGTCATGAGGTATGCGCAGGGCGGCGGCCTGTCGGACGAGCGCCGGCAGTTCCGCGAGGGGATCCGCACGGTGGCCGCCGAGCGGTTCGCGCAGGGTGAGCCGAGTTCGGCGATCGCGAAGGAGTTACGAGTCGGCGTCCACTCCATCCAGCGCTGGCGCAGGTTGTGGGACAAGGGAGGACCTCGGGCCCTGCGGTCTGCGGGATCCGCTTCGCCGCCGCGGTTGAGCGAGGCCCGGTTCGCCGTGCCGGAGGCGGAGTCGGCGAAGGGCCCGGTGGCGCACGGCTGGCCTGACCCGCGGTGGACGCTGTCCCGGGTCAAGACCGTGATCGGCCGTCGGAGCTACACCCGGCAAGGGGTGCGCAAGCCGCGGTGTCGCGAGGATCTCCCGCCCACGCTCAGGAGTGATCAGCGGCCCCAGGACCGGATCGGTGAGCAACCCCAGCGGGCTGAATCCCGGGCCTCTGCGGCGACCCGGCCCCATGGGCCGGCAGGCGCGTAGCGATGGGTACCGTCCCGCATCGCGCTCAGTACGGCCTCGGCGGTCTTCCGGGCCGCCCCGCGGGCGGTCATCATCCCGAGCCAGTGATCGTCCCCGCCCAGCCGCCATCCGCCGCGCGCCGGCGTCATGGCCTCCACAGGCAGAATCTCGGGCAGGTAGCGCGGGTCGGCCACCAGGTTGCCGCAATCCCGGGAGTCGCTCGGAGCCAGCAGATGCCGGAGCTGGTTCAGCAGGACGGCGCTTCGCGGCCTTCCGAAGGGCAGCGCCTCTTCGAGCAGTGGCATGGCCTCCTCGTACTGTCCGCGCAGGGCCAGCAGGCGGGCCTCCTCCACATGGGCGTCCTGGGCGCGCGTGGTCGCGTTCACGAAGTCGGGTCTTTCCACCCGGTCGACGTGGAACGCTTGTAGACGAAGAGCGCCCACTCACCGTCCTGGTCGCTGTCGCCGTCCCGCGAGGTCTCAAGCCGACGGGCTACCGCGTCCAAGGCCACCGAGAGATAGGCGAACGGGTACAAAGGCCACCCGACGCATTGGAACATTGAGACTTGCCGGGCCGGATCGGGTCCGCCCGGGGGTTCTGTCTCACCGCCTTGATCTTCACGCACGGGTTCTGGAGCGAGATCGACGCACCGTAGCGTCCGGACGCACGCAGCCTGCTCAAGCGCGCCCTCGACGCTGTCGATGGCGGCGGGCAGTAGGCGCCATAGCCGCGGCCGCGGCTGCCGTCGGCCGTCCCCGCACCCCTCCGTGCGGTGCGTGGCGGTCGCGAGCGATGTCACCGCGGTGGTCCAACACGCGGCCCGCGTGGTCGGGGGCTGGCGAGACTTGCCGGCAGGACGGCATCCGTGCCGAAGCGGCCCGGCCTCAGCTGCTTCCGTCTTCTGGCCTAGTGCGCTGTCGTTCAGCCGCCCCGGCGCGGGCCCAACACGTCAAGGAGTCCTACCAGTTGACCTCCCAGCCGATCGACTTACAGCCGGTATACGATCCCGCCCGAGGGTGGGCCCACTTCGTCCTCTACACCGAACCCGACCGCGGCTTCGCCAGTGCCGGACTCAACGGCACGGTGTCCATCGAGCGGGAGTCGCCGTACGTCGGGAGTGGCTGAGCAGGCTGGAGCCGCGACCTCGGCAGCAACGCGGCACCGGAGCCGCCGGGCATCGCACGCGCGGCGGCGACCCTGTTGGACGCCCAAGAGCACGTCGGCGCAGGCCGCCTGGACCACGCGCGGCTCGCCCTGGACGCCGCCGACGACTTGCTCGCGCAGGCCCTGCTCACCCTGCGTCTCCTGCGCCTGGCGCTGTGCGCCGACAAGCGGCCCGGCAACGGCGAACAGCTCCCCAGGTGGTGCCGCTCCGTGACACGGCGGCGAGCGCGGCGGCCACCGGCAACGTCACTCGGAGCAGGCTGACGCCCGTTTGCCGGCTGCGGGCACCGGCGCGGCCGCGCGTCGGCCACAGCTCACGCACCCGCCCCGCCGTGGACGCCTCGCTCCGGCCGGAGCAGCCCCGTCCGGTGCCGCCTCCGGCATCCTCCGCCCGCCACGACCTGGCCCCTGGACCGCCTAGCCTGAGCCCACATCCGGAGCCTGTCTCCCCCTCTCCAAGTGCCACGAACGCATGTGTCATAATCGGGCGCTGATCATGGCAAGTAACGACCGGGGGGCCGTGTGTACGCCGTTTCTCTGGATGCTCCCTATCTGGACACGGATGCGGATCAACTCTGCTTCTCGCTGGACTTGACGGAGCGTCCGGCACTGGCGGAACGTGCGGTGTCACTGGGCGGGCTGGACGTGCGGCTGCGGCTGCTGGGGGCCTCGCACCAGGTGTTCGCCGGTCCCGTGAGAGAGACGGTGGCCTGTCTGCAGGGCGCGGTGAGGGGTCTGCCAGAGACCTGCGCCCGGCAACTACCGGGCTGGGGCTACGATTTCGGCGCCACCACGCACCGGCTGATTCCGGCGGAATTCGGTGCCGAGGTGGCGCGCGTCCTCGGCCAGGCCGCCGACGCCGAGCACAGCCTGTGCGGAGTCTTCCCCGGTTCGCCGGAGGCGGTCACCGCGGTGGTCGTCGAGACGGTCGAGGGACCACACGGTCCCGGGCTCGTCTGGCGCACCTGGCACACGTATCCGCAAAACGGCCAGATCGTATCGACGTACAGCCGGCTGGAGGCCCGATGAACAGCGCCCGACTCGTCCGCGCGGCGGTGGCGGCCGCGCTGGCCGCGACCCTGCTCACCGCCTGCTCCAGCGACGGGGACAGCGACGCGGTCCCGCGCGAGTGGATCAGGAAGACGTACACCGCGACCGGGGGCGACTGGCTCGACCCGCGCAGCAGTCCGAGCGAGGTCGCCCAGGCGATCCACTCCAAGCGCGCATCTGAGGACCGTGCCTCCGGCGACAGGATGGAGTTCCTGCGTTACGGCGACGACATGGTCACCGTCTCGCCGTACCGGAGCGGCAGCCGGATCGAGATCGAGGACTACCGCAACGGCTACCACCGCCACCAACGGCACCTCACCTACTGGCCGAACCCGAACAGCGCGAGCTTCCGCGGCGGTGGCCCCGGCGAGGGCAAGTAGCGCCCGGTGACCGGCTCGAACACCACCCGGCGCATCCCATGCTCCTCTCGCACAGCACCTGATCACGCCTCGACCCCGCCCCCAAGAAAGGCAACGCAGTGACCGAGATCTTCGAGTCGACCGGACAGGCCCTGCTCTACGGAATCGCGGGTCTCGTCGTGATGGCCGTCGGCTTCATCGCGCTCGACCTCGTCACGCCGGGCAAGCTGTACCACGTGGTATGGACCGACCGGAACCGCGGTGCGGCCGTCCTGCTGGGCAGCCAGTCCGTCGCCGTGGGCCTGGTCATCATGAAGGCCATCGAGGCCAGCGAGTCCGAACAGGGCCTCGGCTACGGCCTGGTCAGCACGCTGCTGTACGGCCTGGCCGGGGTGCTGGTGATGACCGTCGTCGGCATCGTGATCGGCGTGGTCACGCCGGGCCAGATGGGCGCGGTCGTCCTCGACGACGAGGGCAGCCGTCCGCACCCCGCCGCCTGGGTCCAGGCCGGCATGTACCTGGGCACCGGGTTCATGGTCGGCGCGGCGATCTCGTAACGCCGCCCCACGATGAGCGCCACCACCGTGCAAGGCCGCGACACCATCGCGGCACCCGCAGGCCCCCCGGCCGTCAAGCACACCCGGGGGGCTCGCTTCCTGCTGCTCTTCGCCGTCTTCCTCTGCGCGGCCTGCGGCCTCGTGTACGAGCTGGCCCTGACCGCGCTGGGCAGCTACCTCATCGGCAATTCGGTGCTGCAGACCTCCGTGGTGATCTCCGTGATGGTGTGCGCCATGGGGCTCGGCTCCCTCGCCGCCAAACCCCTGCGCCACCGCCCGGTGGGCGCGTTCGCGCTCGTGGAGGGCGTGCTGGCGCTGGTCGGCGGGCTGTCAGTGCTGGTGCTGTACGCGGCGTTCGCCTGGCTCCAGCTGTACACCCCGGCGATGATCGTGGTCGCGGTGGCCGTCGGCATGCTGATCGGCGCGGAGATTCCGCTGCTCATGACTCTGCTTCAGCGGATCCGGAAGCAGGAGGCGGGCAGTGCGGTCGCCGACATGTTCGCCGTCGACTACATCGGGGCGCTGGTCGGCGGCCTGGGCTTCCCGCTGTGGCTCCTGCCGACGTTCGGCCAGCTGAAGGGCACGCTGGTGGTCGGCGCGGTCAACGCGGTGGCCGGGGTCATCGTGGTGGTGTTCATCTTCCGCCGGCAGATGCGGCGCTGGGTGCGCAGCGCCCTGCTGGCCGGGGTCACGGCGGTCCTGGCCGTGCTCGGTACGACGTACGCGTTCGCGGACGACCTGGAGGTGACCGCGCGCCAGCAGATGTACCGGGACCCGATCGTCCACGCGGAGACGACGTCGTACCAGGAGATCGTCGTCACCCGCTCCACCGCCTTCACCGGCGAACCGGACATCCGCCTCTTCCTCAACGGCGATCTCCAGTTCAGCTCCGTCGACGAGTACCGCTACCACGAGTCCCTCGTCCACCCCGCCCTCGCCGGCTCCCGCGCCAACGTGCTGATCATGGGCGGCGGCGACGGACTCGCTCTGCGCGAGGTGCTGCGCTACGACGACGTCCAGCACGTCACGCTCGTGGAACTGGACCCGGCGATGACCCGGCTCGCCCGCGACTTCAAGCCCCTGCGCGACCTCAACGACAAGGCGCTGGGCGACCCGAGGGTCAAGGTCGTCAACGCCGACGCCTTCAACTGGCTGCGCGGCGCCCGCCAGCACTACGACGCGGTCGTCCTCGACTTCCCCGACCCGGACACGGCGGCACTGGCCAAGCTGTACTCGGTGGAGTTCTACCACCTGCTCGGCCAGGTCCTGACGCCGCAGAGCAGGGTGATGGTGCAGAGCGGGTCGCCGTTCTTCGCGCCGAAGACGTTCTGGTCGATCGCGAAGACGATCGAGACGGCGGGCTACGCGACCACAGAGTTCCAGGTCGACGTACCGAGCTTCGGCAACTGGGGCTACGTCCTGGCCACCCCGCGCGGCGGTACGTCCCCACCGCTGCGGCTGGCAGCGGACGCCCCGAAACTGCGCTACCTGGACGAGGCGGTCCTGAAGGCCGCCACGGTGTTCCCCGTGGACCGCCGCCGCCAGGACGTCCGGCCGAGCACGCTGATGGACCCGGCCGTGCTGGAGTACGTGCTGGACGAGTGGGAGAACTACTGACCGCCCGCCGCGAGTCACTGTCTTTTCGACCAGCTCGCCGAAGGCATCGACCGTCTCCTCCAGCGGCACGGTGCGGTCCTCGGCGTGGGCCCACAGGAGATCGATGTGCTCGACTCCCAGAGTCCCAGGCTCGCCTCCACACCGGTGTGGACGGCGCGGCGGGACGGCGGTTCAGGTGCGGGATCACGACGCGCGGACCGCGTCGGCGGGTGAGGTGCGCAGGGCCTGGCGGGTGGGCAGTTCGATGGTGAGGAACGCCGTGACGGTGACCGTGACCACGAGAGCGGGGAGCAGCCACACCGGGCCCGCGGGCCAGGGGCGGCCGAGGAAGGCCTGGCCCAGGAGGGCCAGGGGGATCGCGGACAGCAGCAGGGCCGTGGTGAGGGCGGTGGCGGCGGTGACCGCGGCCTCACGGCGCATCATCGCGCGGATCTGACGAGGGGTCGTGCCGTTGACGCGCAGCGCGGCCATCTCGACCCGGCGCTGGGCTGTCGCGGCGACCAGCTTGTTGGCGATGCTCAGCAGGAGGTAGACGAGCAGCACCACGATGGTGGCCAGGTTGATCCACACCTCGGGCGGGGCGTCCTCAAGGCCGCCGGTCGCGGTCGGGTTCGCCTTCTCCAGGGTCAGGCCGGGGCGGGACGCGGCCAGGGCGGCGAGGCTCTTCGTGGCCGCTGCCGTGCCGTCGGTGCGCACGAGGACGGACTGGTCGAGCTCCGTCGTGGTGTGTCCGGCCGCCAGGTCGCGGGAGAGGACGACCGAGCCGAAACCGAGGCCGCGGTCGTAGACGGCGACGACCTTGGCGTCGACCGGTGTGCCGTCGCCGAGGACCAGCTGCACCCGCCGGCCGACGCCCGCCGAGCGCGAGCGGGCGACGTCGCCGCTGACGGCGACGGTGGCGCCGGAGAGACGGCCGATGTCCCCGTCCCGTACGTCGAGGTCGAGGACGCCCGCGGCGTCCGGGGGGAGGATCGTTGCGGAGGCGGCCTCGGACACCGTGTCGCCGAGCATCTTGTAGGACCAGATCACCGTCGTGGTGCCGACCGGGGCCGCCGCCTGAACCCCGGGCGTTTTCCGTACGGCGGTCAGGGTGCCCTCGGGCAGTCCGCCCAGGCCCGGCGCGCTCAGCCGCTGCTGGGCGAGGGTGCCGGTGCGGGTGTCCTGGGTGGTGGCGGCCATCACGGTGGTCTGGGCGAAGATGTACGTCAGCACGAACACGACCGCCATGGCCAGGGTGCTGACGATCCCCGCGTTGCGCAGGGCATAGGCGCGGAGGTTGGACATCGCCAGCCAGGTCGGCGCGGAGGTGCCGGAACGGGTGCGCCGGCTCGCGGCGGCGCCGACGCCCCGGACGAGGGCCGGCCCGGCCAGCGCCAGACCGATCGCGCCGAGGATGCCCGCGATGGAGGTGGCGGCGGCACCGAGGACGGTGCGGGAGAAGAGCGGGAGGACCGACAGGGCGGTCGCGGCGAGGATGACCACCAGACCGGAGCGCGTACGGATCCTGGACGGGTCGCGGGGTTCGCTGCGCGACTCGGCGACCGCCTCCGTCGCCGGCATGCGGGAGGTGCGCCACGCCGCGCCCCGCGCCGAGAGCTGTACGGCGAGGGCCGTCAGGAGGATCGTCGCGACCGCGGGCAACGGACTGAAGGTGAGAGGGAGTTCGGCGGGGATGACGCCCCGGTCCGCCAGCAGGCCGCGGAACTGTCCGGCCAGGAGGTAGCCCACCGCCACTCCGGGCACGAGCGCGCCGGCCGCGATGACGGTGGCCTGGGACGCGGCAAGCCGCCGTATCTGCCGGGGGGTCGCGCCGACGGCCCGCATCAGCGCCAGGTCGCGGCGCTGCCCGCCGAGCGACACGGCCAGCGCGCTCGCCATGACGAACCCGGTGATCAGCGCGATGATCCCGGAGAGGGACCCGGCGAGCAGGATGAGCAGGGAGCGGCTCGCACCCGCGCCGGGCGACACGAGGTCCCCGCGGTCCGCACCGGTGACCGTCTGAAGCCCGGTGCCCTTCAGCTTCGTACGGACGTCGGCGGCGACCCGCTCCTCGGCCCCGGGCGCGGTGCGCAGACCGATCAGGTCGACGGTCCTGGCGAGCGCTCCGTCCTCGCGGCCCGACAGCCGTACGGCCGTCCGGTCGGCGAACAGCACACCGGCGCCCGGCGCGTCGACCACCGCCGAGACGCGGTAACCGGCGGCGGGACGGCCGTTCGCGACGACCCGCACCCGGTCACCCGCCTTCACCCCCGCGGCGGCTGCGGTCGCGCTGTCCACGGCGACCTCACCGGAACCGGCCGGCGCGTCACCGTCCACCGCCCGGTCCTTCAGGAGCTCGGTGGACGACCAGCCATGACCCGCCGACGCGGGGTCCTTCGTCGGTACGACCCGGCCGCGGGAGTCGACGAGCGCGGCGGGGAAGCCGAAGTCACCGACCGTCGCCTCCACCCCCGGCAGCCCGGACAGGTCGGCGACCAGTGCGGCCGGGACCCTACGGCGCTCCGGAAGGGCGATCGGCAGGTCCCCGGCCGGATGGAACTCCTGGTCGGCCGCGACCACGACGTCCGCGCCGGCGAGGCGGCCGGGCGGCAGGTGGGAGCGGACACCGGACTCGGCCAGGATGCCGGTGCCGGTGATCAGAGCGGCGCCGCCGAGGACCGCGCATGCCACAGCGATCAGGGCGGTGATCCGGTGTGCGGCCATGTGGATCGCGAGACGGAACACGGCTCACACCTTTCCCAACGCGACGAGGCGATCGGCCAGTTGAGCGGCGGTGAGGGTCTCCAGGGACTCGACCACGCGGCCGTCGGCCATCACCAGCACCCGGTGTGCGCGGGCTGCGGCGGCCGGGTCGTGGGTGACCATCACGACCGTCTGGTGCAGCTCGTCGACCAGGTCCCTCAGCAGGTCCAGCACTTCGTGGGCGCTGCGCAGGTCCAGCGCGCCCGTCGGCTCGTCGGCGAACACGACGGCCGGTCTGGCCGCCAACGCCCGTACGACGGCGGCGCGTTGCTGCTGGCCGCCGGAGAGCTCGGCGGGCCGGTGGCTCAGCCGGTCGGCGAGACCGACCCGTCCCACCAGTGTGCGCAGCCAGTCGTGGTCCGGAGCCCGTCCCGCCAGGCGCAGCGGCAGGGTGATGTTGTCCTCGATACTGAGCGAGGGGATGAGGTTGTACGCCTGGAACACGAACCCGATGTGCTCCCGGCGCAGTTCGGTCCGGCGGGTCTCGTTCAGCCCGCCGATCTCGTGGCCGTCGATGCGGATGCTCCCGGACGTCGGGGAGTCCAGCCCGGCGGCGCAGTGCATCAGCGTGCTCTTGCCGGAGCCCGAAGGCCCCATCACGGCCACGAACGCACCGCGTTCCACGGTCAGCGACACGTCGTCGAGGGCGCGTACACCTGCCGCGTACTCCTTGCTGACCTGGGCCAGCGCGATGGCGGCGGTCATCGACGGCCTCGCAGACCGCGCACGGCGAGGGCTCCGCCGCAGAGCACCGTGACGATGCCGCAGAGCAGGTGGACCCAGGTGTCGGCGCCGCCGAAGGAGGCCGCCATGTTGCTGACCGCGCTGATCACCACCACGGACCAGAGCAGCGTGCGGGCGACCTCCCCTCGGGTGAGGCTGTCGGCGTCGGTGGTCCTGTTCGCCATGGCGTCCCTCCTGTGGCTCGTGCGTTTGCGCACTCGTCTGCTGTCGTCACCGACGCTATGGATCAGCACCCCTCGCGGCCGATCCCGCAGCCCGCCCGCTCCAGGTACAGCAGGCTGTACTTCCGGTCCCCGACACCCTTTGCGAACCGGCGGGCGGCATAGGGTCGTCCGCGACCGAGGGAGGCTGGATGGCACCACACGAGGACCACGCGGCCAGCGCCGGCAGCACGGCCGGCACCGGCAGCACGGCGGGCACCGGCACCGCTGCCGCCGACCGGGGCACGGGTGTCAAGGACACCGTCGTACGCACCCTGAGCGCCGCCGGCACCGCGATCGGAGAGCTGGCGTCCGGGCTCAACACAGCCCTGCTCGCCCTGCTGGTGCTGCTCTGGACGGCCCTCACCGCCGTGACGAGCCTGGCCGGGGCGGGGCTGCTCATGGCACCCGCCGTGCTGCGCGCGCTGCACGCCCTGGCCGGACACGAACGTGCGCGGCTCGCCCGCCGGGGTCCCGAGGTCGTCGCCCCGGAACCCGCGCCGACCCGGCTGCGGCTCGCGCTGGTCGACCCCACCACCCGACGGGAGCTGCGCTGGCTGGTCCGGCACGCGACGCTGGGCCTGCTGCTGGGAGTGCTCGGAGTCCTCCTGCCGGTCCTCGCCGTGCGGGACAGCACCTTTCCGCTGTACTGGCGGCTCCTGCCCGAGGAAGCGACCGCCACCTCCCTGGGGGTCGGCCTGGCGCGGTCCTGGCCCGAAGCCCTCGCCGTGTGTCTGCTGGGCCTGGGCTGGGTCATCATCATCCTCGGGCTCGCCCCCGGCATGGCCCGTCTGCAGGCCCGGCCCGGGCGGGAGCTCCTCGCGGCCGGACCCGACGTCGATCTCTCCCTGCGCGTCGCGGAACTGACCGCCACCCGTGCCGCCGCGCTCGACGCGCACGCCGTCGAACTGCGCCGTATCGAGCGCTCGTTGCACGACGGCACGCAGAACCGCATCGTCAGCGTCACCGTCCTGCTCGGCGCGGCCCGCCGGATGGTCGCCCGCGACCCGGCCGGCGCCGACGAACTCCTCGAACGCGCCCAGTCCGCCGCCGAACAGGCCCTCGCCGAACTGCGTACGGTCTCCCGCAGCATCCTGCCGCCGGTGCTCGACGACCGCGGCCTGACCGGGGCGCTCTCGGGACTGGCGGCGCAGAGCGGGGTGCCCTGCCGGATCGACGTCGACGTCCCCGACCGCTGCGCGGCCTCCGTGGAGGCGACCGCCTACTTCGTCGTGGCCGAGGCGCTGACCAACATCGCCAAGCACAGCGGCGCCCGCAGCGCCACCGTGACGGCCCACAGCCGTGGCGGCCGGCTGCGGCTGCGTGTCGAGGACGACGGCCGGGGCGGAGCCGACGAGCACGGCGGCTCCGGACTCACCGGTATCCGCCGCCGGATCGCGGCACTCGACGGTAGCCTCACCCTGGTCAGCCCGCCCGGCGGGCCCACGACCCTCGAGGTGGACCTCCCCTGTGGATCGTGATCCGCCGAGCGGGCCCCGTGCTGCCCTGGACCCGACCTGTGGATGGACCGTGAACTGCGGATGGACCGTGAACTGCGCATCGTCATAGCCGAGGACGACCCGTTGCTGCGCGAGGGCCTGGCCCTGCTGCTGCGCGCGGAGGGCCTCGACGTGGTGGCCACCGCGGGCACCCCCGACGGGGTGCTGGACGCCATCGACGCACACAAACCGGACGTGGCGATCCTCGACGTACGGATGCCTCCGACCCACACCGACGAGGGCATCGTCGCGGCGGTCGAGGCACGGCGGCGACGGCCGGACCTGGCGGTCCTCGTGCTGTCCGCCTATGTCGAGCAGAGCTTCGCCACCGAGCTGCTGGGCGGCGGTGTCACCGGCCTCGGGTATCTGCTCAAGGAGCGTGTCGGGCGGGTCGAGGAGTTCCTCGACGCCCTGCACCGGGTGGCGGACGGCGGTACCGCCATCGACCCCGAGGTCGTCGCCCAGCTCTTCACCCGCTCCCGCCAGGACCCCCGCCTGGAACGGCTCAGCCCCCGCGAACGGGACGTACTGGGCCTGATGGCCGAGGGGTTGGGCAACTCCGCCATCGCCGGACGCCTCGTCGTCACCGAGGGCGCCGTCCACAAGCACATCCGCAGCATCTTCGCCAAGCTCGACCTGTCTCCCGCGGACCAGGTGGACCGGCGGGTCGCCGCCGTCCTGCGCTATCTGGAGGACGTACGCCGACTGGCGTGAGTTTCGGGACGCACGTCGCGCGGTGTGCGTACGGACGTACCTCGCCCGGCGTGCGTACAGCAGGCTGTACCGCGGACCGGCCCGCGGGCTGGATCGTCCGCCGCATGCCCCTCCTTCTACGTTGGTGATCACACCCGGAACCCCTGGTGAACGACCAACTGCCAAGGAGACAGCCCATGATGACGCTGCGTCACCTCGCATCGACGGCCGCGCTGACCGCACTCGGCCTCGGCCTCATAGCGCCCGCCGCAAGCGCCTCGGAGCCGGCGCCGACCACGTTCCGGGGCAGGCTCCAGGACAGCGTGGACGCCATCCACAGGACCGGGACCGTCGGAGTCGTCGCCCAGTCGACGGGCCCGCGCGGCAAGCGGCACGCCACCGCCGGGGTGGCCGACACCGGCACCGGCAGGGCGGCCGACGTCCGTGACCGGTTCCGGATCGCCAGCACCACCAAGACGTTCGTCGCCACTGTGATGCTGCAACTGGTCGCAGAGGGGCGCGTGTCGCTGGACGACTCGGTGGAACGGTGGCTGCCGGGTGTGGTGTCGGGCAACGGGAACGACGGCGGCGACGTCACCGTGCGCCAGTTGCTGAACCACACGAGCGGGCTGTTCAACTACACCGCGGACTTCCCGGCGATCACCAGCCGGGAGGGCTTCGAGGCCGACCGGTACACCACCTGGACCGACGAGCAGCTGGTCGAGATCGCGATGCGGCACGCGCCGGACTTCGCGCCCGGCGCGCAGTGGGCGTACTCCAACACCAACTACATCCTCGCCGGAATGATCATCGAGAAGGTCACGGGCCGGAGCTGGCAGCAGAAGGTGACCCGGCGCGTCGTCCGGCCGCTGGGGCTGCGCGACACCCTCACCCCCGACGCCCAGTCCCGCATTCCCGGCCCGCATCTGCGCGGCTACTCCGGCTTCGGCGAGCCCGGCCCGGCGATCGACGTCACCGATTTCAACCCGACCGCGGCGGGCGCGGCCGGCGCCATGATCAGCACGACCGGCGATGTGAGCCGCTTCTTCGCGGCGCTGCTGGGCGGCCGGCTGCTGCACCCTGCCCAGCTGGCCGAGATGAAGACGACCGTACGCGCCGCCGAGCTGGACCCCGTGTGGCCCGGTGCGCGCTACGGCCTGGGCCTGATGGAGATCCCGCTGTCCTGCGGCGGGGTCTACTACAGCCACGGCGGTGACCTGGCCGGCTACACCACCCGGGACGGGGTGAGCGCCGACGGCCGCCGGGTCGTGGTCGTCGAGGCGACGGGCGACGGGGCCCCCGACCTGTCCACGGAAAAGGCGCAGAACAAGCTGATCGACCAGGAACTGTGCGCCGACGGCAAGAGGTAGCAACGGCAGAGGCGGCAGGGCGAAGCACGGGGAACGAACGGCAGTGAGGAAGGACCCGGTCGTCGCCTGACGCGGCCGGGCCTCCGCCGTACGGACGACGACACCTCCTCTCACACACCGTGCATGGGCGGGGCGGCCGTGCATGGAACTACTGAGGGCCCGGCGGGCGTTGGCAGCAGGCACGCGGAACGCGGGGGACAGGTTCACGACCAGCTGCTGGGCACTGCGGTGGACCCGGACACCGTTCTGACCATCGCCACGATCTACTGGCTGACCAACACCGGCGCTTCCTCGGCCCGGCTCTACTGGGAGGGCTGGCACACCGAGCACTCCACGGAGACGATCACGGCCGCGACGGGGGTCGGCCGGTGTGCAAGTTCGCCGACCGCGACCACAAGAACATCGTCTCCTGGTCGCAGGCGGACCGCGGCAGCCACTGGGCCGCCCATGACGCCCCCGGCCTGCTCGTCGCCGACCTCCGCCAGTTCTTCGGCGGCCTGCGCCGACGCTGAGGGACCGGTGCCGCCCGGACACCGGTCCCTCGTCCCGGGGGCCGTCAGCCGCCCACGTACCAGCTGAATCCGCCGTTGTTGGCGGCGACGACCAGGAGCACGATCCACAGGATCACGTCGACGACGCCGAGGACGATGCCCGCCTTGGCCATGCCGGCGCCGTTCTTCGCCGCCGCCTGACGGCGGGCGACGGCACCGAAGACGATGGCCAGCGGGCCCAGGATGATGTTCAGGATGAACAGGCCGACG
The DNA here is from genome assembly GCF_001685355.1 of Streptomyces lincolnensis. Taxonomy (GTDB): domain Bacteria; phylum Actinomycetota; class Actinomycetes; order Streptomycetales; family Streptomycetaceae; genus Streptomyces; species Streptomyces lincolnensis. Next base: position 10,225,393 of record NZ_CP016438.1, read on the forward strand.
ATGCCGCAGCACAGGCTCGCGATCGCCAGGCCGTTCGTGCGTGATCCGGAGGACGCGGCAGAGGAACTGCCGTAACTCGCCATGGGACACTCCCAGATGTCGGTTGCGGACTTCGTGTTCGACTCGCCTGTTCGAATGCCCCTTTTGGGCGGCCTCATGTCAACGCACGGGGAAGCCGAAGGAGTATCCCTGCCCCTTCGCCCCTTCAGCCAGGGTGCCTTGCGCAGGGCGGCGACCCTCTCGGAGCGGTCGCCGCCGGCGTCGTGGAAGGGGAGGGTCGGGCCGTTGGAGATCTCGTCCTGACGGTGGTGCCGGTGGTGTTCGTGCCGGGCTGCTGGAAGTCCTTGGTGATCATGCGCTCGGCGTCGAGGATCGCCTGGGCGCCCACCATGCAGAACGTGGCGATGCGCGGGCATCCAGTCCAGCAGGTCGCGACAGTTCACGACGGTCGTGCGCTTCCGCCATGCAGGCGTACGGAAGAGCGCAACCATCCATCGCTGGGGAGTGTCTGTTGATTCCGTCGCCTGGTCAGCGGTCTACCCAGTCCGGCGCCCACGCGTCGTGAGGGGTTCGCGGGCCTGCGGTGCGTAGATGGTCGCGTAGCGCGGTCAGTACGGGGTGCTGGTCGCCGCTGCGGAACAGCAGCACGTGCGGGTAGACCGGGGTCGGGTCGCGCAATGGGATGCGCCGTAGGTCGTGGGTCTGGGGCCACAGGTAGCGGTCCCCGCTGCCGACGAGGGTGGCCAGCGAGGCGGAGTCGGCCAGCGCGTCCATCAGGACTTCGTCACCGAAGTTGGGGCCGAGTGCGTCGATGCTCAGGCCGAAGGCCTCGGACAGCGCCTGGTAGAACGCCGCCCACTCCGTGCCAGGCCTGATCCCGGGGATCCAGATGCGGTGGCCGGCCAGGTCCGCAGGTCTGACCCAGGGCGCGTCAGCCAGCGGATGGCCCGGGCCGACCAAGAGCTCCAGGGGAGCGTCCAGGAGTCGTTCAGCGCTGATCCCAGCCGGGATCTGGTCTGCCGGCAGGGCGCGGAAAGACGCGTCGATGGTCCCTCCGAGCACCGCCTGGGCGGCCTGGGCGGCGTTCTCCTTGCTCAGCGTGACCACGTCCAGCTCCGTCTCGGGGTGGGAGCGGTAGAACCGGTAGACAGCCTGGGCCGGAGAGGTGCGCCGGTTGAGGACATCGACGCGCAGGGGACGGCTGCCGGGGCGCACGGCTTGCTCGGCCTGCTCGATGGCTGCCAAGACCTTCTTGGCGTGCGGAAGGAAGACCTGCCCGTCCAGGCTCAGCCGGGAGCCTCGGGAGGTCCGCACCAGGAGCGTGACCTCAATGTGCCTCTCCAGGGCCGCGATCCGCTTGGAGACCGCCTGCTGGCTGATCCTCAGCTCGTCGGCCGCAGCCTGGAACTGGCCTGTCTCGGCGACGGCCAGGAACGTCCGCAGCGCTTCAACATCCACGCTTCCACCCTACTTTCACAACCACAGGTTGTGTCTGGTGTGGTGCCGGGTTGTTTGATCGAATGTTCTGCTCGGTGGTGGGATCAGCGCATGTCTACCCGCACAGAGCAGGTCATGTATGTCCAGACGCCTGAATTCGCGCGTCATGCGGAGCGGATCGTGGAGGTGACCGATGCGACCTCTCGACTGAACGCGCTTCCGTTCAGCGACAGCGAAGGTCGCACTGAACTACTTTCCGTTGTGTTCGGCGGCCCGCTGCCGGAGTCGGTGATGATCTACCCGCCGTTCTTTACTGAGTGCGGGCTGCACACGACGTTCGGGGAGAACGTCTTCGTCAACCAGGGATGCACCTTTATGGACAAAGGAGGCATCCGTATCGGGAACGGCGTCATGATCGCCCCGAAGGTCAGCCTCATTACCGGAGGCCATCCACTGCCCCTGGCCAAGCGTCGCGAGTACCTCTCCTTCGCCCCGATCGTCATCGAGGACGACGTCTGGATCGGGACAGCTGCCGTGATCATGCAGGGGGTGACCATCGGTGCCGGCGCGGTGGTCGCTGCCGGTGCGGTGGTCACGAGGGATGTTCCTGCCGGCACCGTGGTCGCGGGAGTGCCCGCCAAGGTGATCAAGGCGATCGACTGAGCCCGGCCGGGCCGGCCGACCCGGTACGCAGCACCTCTGCGGTCTGCCGATGCCTCGTCACACCCGGCTGACCGACCGGCAGTCAGGGACAGAGACTGCCATGGCCTGAGGTGGCGGGGGAGCCGGCCGCCTGACAGATCCGGCAGTTCCAGAAGCTGCTGCGGCAGGCGAGGGCCCTCGTGATCTTCCCGGCCTCGTACGCCGCGGTGATGACCGCGCCCGCCGCCCTCGGAGCCGCCCCGGTCCCGGCGCGCCGGGACCGAGGCGGGAGGCGGGCGCGCTGTTCCGTGATGTTGGGCAGCCCCGTAAGCGCGTCGTGGCTGACTTGATGCAGCAGGCCTGTACAAGCGCTGGCAACCGCGCCGAACGCCGTGCTGACGTCCTCGCCTACACCGCAGTCGTATCCGAGTGTCGTCTGCTGGGTGCAGCAGACCCGCGATGCCCAGTCACTCGTTTCTCCCCAGTCCGGCCACCGCGGCAGTGGCTTGGGCGTATGACATCTCGCTGAGCCGGTACGGGTCCAGGAGCCGCCCGAAGCACCCTGGCAGATGGCTGTCGGATGCCGCACGGATGCGCTCCTGCTCGTCCTGCTGGGTTGGGATGGTGATCTCGCTTGCGCACGCGGGGCACTGGAACAGGTAGGACTTACGGCCAGACTTGAGCCCCCGGGGCGTTCTGGAAGTTGCGCCGCGCCGCGCAACGCTTTCGTCTCCGTGAAGTGCGCGTAGTGCCGCCTCAAGTTCGTGTCTCCGCCCGGGGTCGTCGTCGACGGCCACCACCGCGTCGAACAGCTCCCCCAGCGCCTCCGGATGGCGCCGGGCGAGGGAGGTGAGGATGCTCACCACATCGGTGCGAGCCTTGGTGTGACGGGGAAGTGCCGCGGTCACACGAGGCGACAGCGCAGCGACAACGCTCTGGAGTTCGGTGGGATCGGTCATCGCTGGATAGGCGAGCAGCGCCTCGACCGCACGGTGTAGCGGCGCGGCGGGAGGTCGCTCGGGCGCGAGCGGGGTCGTGGGGGAGGCTTCGGAGAGAACCTCGGTGCGCTCGGGGCTACGCAGCCGGATGTCGGGGTACTGCAGAGTGGGCCTTGCTTCCCCGAGGGCCGCGATACGCGCGCGTAAGGCCGGAAACAGTTCCTCCGGATCGGGTAGTGCGGGCAGCGTCGCGGCTCGGTCGGCCAGCAGGCCGAGCAGGACGTCGGAGAAGAGGCCGGTACCGGGATTGGGGTCGTTGGCGGCGGGCCGTCCGCGGCCCGCCGCCCGCAGCACTGTCTGATGGTGCGTGGGGGTCCACCGCCACACGGGTAGGGCGTCCGGCGGCAGTTGCTCGCGGGAGGGCAGGTCCTCCTCGAAGATCTCGCAGGCGTCCACGATCCACAGCTGTTTGCCGAGTGCGGGCACTGCGTCGCTCGCGTACCGTTCGACGGCCGAGTGCAGGTCGATGCCCAGCTTGTCGGTGGTGGTGGCGTCGGAGCAGAGCAGCCGCAGTTGGCCGGCCTGGTCGAGGGTGCCGTGTCCGCCCCACCACACCCACAGGATCTCGCCCGGCGCCAGGGGCAGTTCGCGGATCAGGACCCGGCGCAGCGTGGCCTGGTCGGCGGGCTCGTAGCGGACGTCGGGGACGTACGGCGGCAACGGCGCGAGGTGGAGCCGCAGCTGGGTCTCGGGCACGCCGGCCTCGCGCAGAAGCCTGTGGAAGCGGACGGCGTCCCGCGCGGGCCCGGGCAGGTCCCACGGTGTGCCGGCGTCGTAGCGCTCGACGCCGACGATCAGGGCGTGCACCCGGGCAGGGTCGACCTCTCGTGCCGGTGCGGAGTCTTCGCGCGCATATCCGGGAATGCGGTCCAGGAGTTGGGCGATGCCGGCGTGGGTGACGGTGTCGACGGCGAGGGGGCGGAGAGGCCTGAGGAAGGCCGGTAGGTCCTCGGTGGTGCTGCCAGGCAGGAGCACAGGCAGGATCCGTCGACTCAGATTCTCCGGGCCGTGGGCGAGCTCGTTGCGGAGCAAGCGGGCTTCCGATGCTACGCGGACCTGACTGGCGGTGTCCGATTGAGCGGTGTCGGCGTGGCGCTTGTACTCCGGTGAGGCGATCGCCAGGATGACGTCCGCCGCTTCCATTTCGTGCCGCATCCGGGCTGCCCAGTCCCGGGAGCCCTCAAGCTCGCCTGCGTTGAGACGGACATTGATGCCCGCAGCGCTCAGCACCTCGACCAGGTTATGGATCTGCTCGGCGTGGGCGCCGTTGTCGTCTTCGTGGGTGTAGGAAATGAACACCCGTGGCGGCGGGTGCCTGGCCGACGTGTCGTTTGTACGGTCGCCCTCGGCTGGCGAGGTCGGCGTGGCGGGTAGGCGTTGCAGTGGGGGGATGCCCGGCATGTAAGGGCGGCAGAATTCGGTGAAGTCCCCTTCGTTGACCAGAGTGCTGATACCGGCGACAGCGAGGCGGCTGCCTGCGGAGCGGCCGATGACGAAGCCCAGGAGGAATCCCTCAGAAAACACGGGCGCTCCGGCCATTGCTTTCTCGAGAGATCTCGGCAGGGGACTGGAGGGCTCGAATTCGTATGCGGCCTCCAGATGGGATGGCGAGAGATACAGGACGCCGGCCAGATGGCCGCTTGCTTGCGGGGCGGCCCTGTCCGCGACGGTGACGCCGGTGATGTGGCAGGGGCTTAGTGGTTCATCGCCGGTCAGCTGTGCCCAGTGGGGGAGGGAGAAGTGGCTGTCGGTGGCGGGCTCGGCGAGGTTGTTCTCGGCGAGGAGCAGGGCTGCGTCGTAGGCGTCGTGGCTCCACAGCACGCGGCAGTCGACCCAGCTGTCCGCCGTGACGGTGCCGCGACTGCTGCAGACCTCTATTTTCTCCAGTCGGCTGCGCCGGTCCTGGATGTGCGCAGCGGTGAGGACCAGACGCGGGCCCAGCAGGAAGCCAGTACCCAGTTGCTTGAACCCGCTTCCGGCGTGCGCTGGGTCACTGGTGCTGGCGATCATGACGAGCCGTGTGTGTGACGGTTCGTCTGGCCATCGCTTGGGCGTGGCGTCGACCGGGGAGATGCGGATGACCTCGGCGTGGTCGATGAGGCGGCGCAATTCGCGGTCGCTTTCGAAGCCCTCACTCGACCCTTCAGCCATTGCCACAAGGCTGTCCCAGGCCGTGGGGGTGAGCGTTCCGAGGATCATGACAGGTGCCCGCTGGGTGTCCTCGATCAAGTCACGCAGGGTGCGTGCCATGTCTGCGATGGGGAAACCGGGAACCGTCGTGTACGTCTGGAGATCGTTGAGCATGACGACTGTTCGGGGACCGACATCGGGTGCCCCCCGCGCCAACGTGAGGGAGGCGTCAGGCGACCACGCCCTCCAGTCGTCCGGCATCTCCTGGGTGGCGCGTGCTGCGGCGTAGGTTTTGCCCGAACCGGGCTCCCCCACCAGCACTGCAAGAGTGCTGTGGCCGTTGACTGCCCGGCCCATGGCCTCGCGTAGGCGAGCGTCCACGTTACGCTCGATGTAGCGCAGCAGGTGGTCCTCGTGCGAGGGCGGGGCCTCCCGGACGGGGAGCCCCACCGGGCTCGGCGTGCTCACCCGGTCGGCGAACGGCAGGGCATCCGGGCTTATGGTCCGGCTGCCGTCCCCGCCCGCTGCTGCACCGCGCGCGGCGAGGAAGTCGCCGACCGGGCCCGCGCCCCGCTGCGTGACGAAGGCTCCCATCTCGCGGCGTACGAGTTCCTGTACCGTGGTGATCTCGTGCCGTCGCTGTGAACCGAGCAGGGCCTCCCTCACGCCGGCGCGGAAGCGGAACGGCATCTGTTCCATGTCCGTGCGCCCGTCCCGGGCTGCACGTTCCCAGGACTCGAAGAGCCCGCCGAGCGCGACCTCCGCGAGGTGCCCGGGTTCCGAGTCCGGGAGCATGATCTGTCGTACGAGGTTCATCACCGGCAGATTCAGCGGCACGGCGGACAGGTAGCCGGCCAGCGTCTGGGCGATCGGAGATGCGCCGGCCCGGAAGTGGCGGAGGATCTCGTCGACGGCGACCGGCCGGTTGTGGACCGGGCCCGGCGGGACGGGCGGAGACGCGGTCAGGCCCTCCGGACTGCGGGAAACGGTCAGACACGGCAGGCGGCTCCAGCGGCCGCCGCCTGCCACCAGCTCCGCCAGTGCGGAGATCGAGCTGGCGCTCACCTCCACGACTGGGATCGCGATGCCTTCGGCGAGGGCATCGCGGCGACGTTGGCTGCGGCGGCTTCCTGCGACAGGTCCCAGCCGCCAGGATGTATTGGGGGCGGCAGGCTTGGGGGCCCTGACCATATGCGGCTGGGGTCGGACGGCGCCGCGGTCCCACAGCCTGCGGGGCAAAACGTTGAGCAGGGCGACTGGGCCGTGGGACGACCAGTGCCGCAGCACGTCCTGGACCCCGGAAGTATTCCAGCCGTCGGCCACCGTGTCCGTGACGACGAGCACCAGGCGGTGGCCTGCAGGGTCGGCGACTTCCTGGACACTGCGGGGCTCGCCACTGGCCCGGGCGACGGACGGGGCTTCGTCTGGTCCCGTACCGCTCAGGTACCAGGTCCGCACGTCGCGGAAGATGCCGGTCTGGGCGAAGACGCGGCGGAGTTCGGTCACCAGGTCGTGCCAGAGCCGCATCGAGTGGTGAGTGTCCACGACGAGGGCGAGGTCCAGCCACCGGCCCCTGCAGGGACGGATGACCGGGACCGGGAGGCACTGCTCGATGGTGCTCCGGACGGTGAGTTCTTCGTCGAGTTCACCTCGGGCGGCATCGCCGGGCAGGCCGGCATGCCGTCCGAGAGGCCGCAGTGCCCGCATCACGGCCAGGGGGTCGTGCAGGGACGCGGCACGCCGGACGCGGACGAGGTCGGCATGCCGTGGGGCTGAGCCGGGGGTGTCGGTTATGTCGGCGGCACTGTAGAACTGTTCGGCGGGAGGCGGATCGGTGGAGGAAGCCGCTGGTGAGGGAGAGTCCAGCGCCCGTGGCGGCTGGGCGCTCCCGTCGACGTGCGCGTCACTCGGGTGGTCGGGGGGTCGGATGCCGGGACCGTCGATGCGGGCGGCCAGCCACAGGATCTCCGCCAGTTCCTCGGGCCCGGCGTTGACGCCGGACGCACCGAGGGCGTCGAACAGTTCCTCGATCATGTCAGCGGGCCGGTGAGGCGTTGCAGGACGGTGTCGAGGAACGTGGTGCGGTCGCCGTCATCTGACCATGCCCCGCTGAGCCTGAGCTGTACGGCGTTGAGTAGCTGGTCGGTTGCGAGGTCGCCCTCCACACGCCGCGTGAGGAAGGCCTCGATGAGGTCGTGGTACGGCTCGTCGGCTCCCGCTTGCAGGTCGAGTCGCTGCCGGACGATCTGTGTCAGTTTCTCGCGGCTGGGCGCCTCCACGTTGAGTCGGATGCAGCGGCGCAGGAACGGCGGCGGGAAGTCGCGTTCGCCGTTGCTGGTCAGGACGATGATGGGGAAGCTGAGGCACTGGACGCGGCCGCGTTCGATCTCCACATGAGGTTCCGGGTCGTCCTGCGTACCGATCTTTACTTTGGACTGGTGGGCGGCGATCCGCGCGAGCTCGGGGATCTCGAAGGAGCCCTCCTCGAAGACGGTGAGCAGGTCGCCGGGAAGGTCGATGTCGCTCTTGTCGATTTCGTCAACGAGGAGCACGCGGGGCCGTTCCTGGGCCACGAGCGCGGTGCCCAGGGGGCCGAGGCGCAGGTATGGGGCAATGGGGCCACCCGGTGTACGGGGGCCGGCGGCGGGAGGCGGCGAGGTGATGGAGGTGGGCTGGCGGGGTGTCAACTTGTCTGCGGAGTGTTGTCCTTTGACAAGCGCGGCGGCTGCCGCGTCGAGGTGGCGCAGGTTGGCGTCGTGCAGTCGTCCGATGGCGTCGTACTGGTAGAGGCCGTCGCGCAGGGAACTGCGGCTGGTGATGGGCCAGTGCAGTACTGGGCCAAGTTCCAGGTCGGCAGCGATGCTGTGGGCGAGCGTCGATTTGCCGACGCCGGGCTTGCCGGTGACGAGTAGCGGCCGGCGCAGATACAGCGCCGTGTTCACGGCGTCTATCTCTGCCTCGTCGGGCACATAGCCGGCGCCGCGGCTAAGGGTTTCGTCCCAGGCGGCCCCGAAGGTACCGGGCGGGGTATAGCCGGGGTCGGGCTCGCCCTTGAAGGCCCGCCACGGCGGACGGTGTTCGGTGAGGCGGGCCTGCCTGTCAGCAGGCGTCCCAGCGCCCTGGTAGATCCACCAGTCCTTGGTTGCTTCCGCCGCAGCCACCCTGTCTCCATTCATGACGTGAGCGTCCGTCCTCCGGGAATGCGCCCGGGGTCGTCCCACATGAGGGCGAGAGGACGCTGGGCGATTCGTGCCTGCCGGAGCCGGGCGGGCAGAGTCTGTACGTCGAGTTGGGCAGTTCCTGCCGCCAGCGCGGTGCGGATCGGCTCGGCCGCCTCTCCCTGGAAGTCAGCTGGTCGGCGCCAGATAGCTATCGGCACCCCACCGTCGAGTATGGCGTCCAGCGTGTCCATGATCATGGGTTCCGTGACCTCGGCGAGGACGCATACGGGCGGCCCGGCCTGTTGGAGTGTGGCGCCAAGATTCGCGGACACGTCACTGTCGCGGATGTCGAGCACGGCATGCGGGTGCCGGCCGCCCTGGGTCCTGAGCCATGACCATTTGCGGCGCCAGGGTTCCACGGAGAGTCCATCGCGTTCGTCGGGGCAGCGCAGCAGGACATCGAAGTAGCAGCCGAGCTCTTTCGTCCTGTTGCCGCGCCAGGGGATGTGCCAGGACTCGAACGGCTCCTCCAGGAGGTCGTACGGCACGTGGAACTCGATGCGTGTCGGGGCGCACGAGGGGCGGGCGCCAAGTTGTTGGCCGAGCGCTGCGCGGACGGTTTCCAGATCCAGTGGCTGGCTCGCCTCCCATACGCTTTCGAACTTGTGCTGGTAGAGCCACATACGGGTCCAGTACCGGCTGTTGGCATCGTGCCTGAGCTGGACGTGCAGGGCCGGGCTTTCGGCGGCACGCTCCGGCGGCGCGGGCACAGGGGCCGTGCCGAGGCGCTCGCGGGTGCGGTCCACCCAGGCGTTGGCCTCGGCGGCCCAGTCGGGACTTCTCCTGGTGGCCCGGTCTGCCAGATGGCGTACGAAGGGCAGGGTGAGCGGGCGGTCCCGATGTCTGCCCTGGCGGCTGTCGAGGTCACGCACGATATCCAGAAGATCATCCGCGGGGAGCACGTCGCCGGGCGGAACGGCGCAGCCGGTGACCTCGAAAGCCCACCGGTAGGCGTCATAGGAGTACGGAGGTAACGGGCGATTCCTCAGGAGCTGCCCGAGCTCGGTCCAGGCAGGCGGGTCGAGGACGGGCGCGTCGGACGGATCGGGAACGGTGCCGGTGACGTCGTCGGCCCAGTGGTCGCCGAAAAGGGTCGACCCCTCCCAGCCCTCGCTGATGACGAACTGCGGCTCCTGCCACGCCTCGCCCCTGGCGCGCATGATGCTGAAGTCCGCTTGGACGGCGCGGGTGATGCCGACCAGCCCCTCGACACTCTCGTCGACCGCCTTGCCGTCCAGGCGTTTCAGCAGCGTGTCCGTGAACTGACCCGCCTGTCGTTCCGCTTGGTTCTGGGCCGCCTGACCGGGGCGTGCAGCGTAGAGAACGAATTGCCGTCGTTCGTGAATGAGGTCGCCGGCCTCGGGTTCGATGGTTCCGAATCTGAGTTTCCTTGCCCGCTTGGCCTCGATGCGGCAGGTGTCGCCCACGGCGACGAGGCGGCGGAAACGCCCTCCGGCGACATTGCTCGATCGCCACCAGCGCAGAGCGGCCTGGAGGTTGAGGTGGCGGGTGAGGAGGGTCGTGGCATCCGTGAAAGGGAGGAGCAGCTGCTGCCTTTCATCAACGAAGCCATGCCCCGCCCAGTAGATCCACAAAAGATCTCCGTCGCATTTGGGGAGTTCCTCGAAGAGCACCCGGTGGACGTTCTCAAGAGTGGCCGACGGACAGGTTCTGGCGCGGGTTTGGTCCAGGGGCGACAGCAGCAAATGCACATGGGACGGTGGCACGCCAGCTTGGCCGGTGAGCCAGTCGGCGAAGCGAACCGCGTCGCGTGCCGGGCCGGGAAGCGACCAACCAGCGCCCACCTGATAGGATTCGATGCCCACGACCAGTGCAAAGACCCTCTCGGGATCGAGAGCGGGGGTCATCGCAGAGCCTCACCGATCTGGTCGTAGACCGCGTCGAGCTTCCAGTACGCGCTGTGCGAGACGGGGAAAGGCTGCCGGCTACGCACCTCGTGATCGGCTACCCGAGAGTCGCCAGGAAAGACGGGCTCGGCCAGGTAGGAGAGCAGGTCCCTGCGGTCGTAGATGTTCAGCCACTGAGGGAAGCCGGGCGGCAGGGTAGCGCCGGGCGGGAGGCCGGCGAGGGCACCGAGTTCGTGCAGGAAGGGGGCCTGGGAACCGACCGTGACTAGTAGCCGTACCGACAGGGGCTGCTGGCGAACAGCGGCCAGGGCCAGAGCATCCACGAGGGCGATGCCACCGAGGCTGTGGCCGATCACGACGGGCGGTTCCGGGCTCTGCCCGATGACTTGTGCCAGGCGGTCGCGGAGCGGGCCGCCGCGTGCCTGGTAGCGCAGGATGTCCCCCACCTCGGATGCCCGGTCCGAGGTGAACTCGCCCCGCTGGCGGTCCAAGACAGATTGCGGAGTCAGGCGTAACCCAAGCTTGAGGAGCATGCCTGCTACCCGGGTCACAGGGCCGCGCGCTGTCCCGCCGATCCGGCTGCTCAGCAGGTCCACGATCCGGTCCCGTTCGTCGCCGGTGCATATCACCATGTCCTGGGCACCGGCGAGCAAGAGCGCAACGATGGCACGGCTCGTGGCAGTGGTGAGTTCCGCCGCGGAGGCATCATCCTGTGCAGCGGCGCACGCGTCACGGAACTCGTCGGAAGCCGCTATCTCATCCAGCGCCTCGCCGTAGCTGTCGATGAGGCCGACGTCCCTGAGCAGGTGGGTCAGCTCATCCGCTCCGTCCGTACCCCGCTGAAGCTCTCTGGGCAGCTTTCCGAGGCTGCTGGCGACCGACTCGCCCGCTGACTGCACGCCCGGCATCCCGAGTTCGTCATCTTCGGTGCCCAGCTCGGCGAGGACCCTAAGTTCGCAGAGTGGGTCGGTGAGGAGCAGCAACCACTCAGCTGCATCTGCTGCTTCGGGATCACTGAGAGCGCCGCGTGTGGTTGCGATCCCTGGGACGGAAGCGCCGCCCGCGCTGAGTGTCGTTCCGAACGTGTCACCCCAGTAGCACGGCTCGACGTCCGCATCCTGGAATCGTTCAACCAGCCCTTTGCATACCCACCGGAACAGGTCGTCGAAGCGCTCGCGGCGCACCCCGGTTCCATGCACGAAGATGAATCGCATCTATCCCCCCAACTTGCGTGTGCTGTACGGAGGATAGGGCGCATAGCGTTGCTAGAACACCTATTCAACCCATTCTCGTCATTCAAGTCTGCTTGTCCTGGGATGGTTGGTATGAGCGGGTGCGGTTGCTTCGGGGATGGGGCGCCCCCGTCGCGGAGATGCACGTCCGCGTCGGCGCCGACTTCGTCACCGTCGCCGATGAAGGGCTGGCCCGCCCCGGCATCCTCGCTTGCCAGCCCTACGCGGACGCCGACATCGGCTACGCCGGCCGGGTGTCAGCCCATCACCCGCTATCCGGCGTGCTCATCAATCCATTCTTGGGGGATGAGAGCGTCTCTGTTGCGCCCGTTGTATCGGACGCAGTCCTGGTACCACTGGTCGGGCTCGTTACGCCGGAGCAGCCCACCATCTCGGCGGGGATGTTGCGCCGGGCGCCACCGGTTCGCAGCACGTACATCACGCTAGTGCTGTGACCGGGAAGGTTCGCCGGGTTGGTGGTCGTGGCGGTTGGATGTGCGGTGACGTTCGATCCGACCGCTGGAGGTGCGGTGGCTGAGCCTGTCCGTGTGCGAAGACTGACTGACCAGGAGGGGCAGCGGCTGCAGCAGATCGTGCGTCGGGGCAGCACGAGTTCTGTGCGCTATCGGCGCGCGATGATGCTGCTGGCCTCGGCCGGCGGGAACCGCGTGCCGGTGATCGCACAACTGGTGCAGGCCGACGAGGACACCGTCCGGGACGTGATCCACCGCTTCAACGAGATCGGCCTGGCCTGCCTGGACCCTCAGTGGGCGGGAGGCCGTCCCCGCCTTCTCAAGCCTGACGACGAGGACTTCGTCATCCAGACGGCTACCACCCGCCCTGCGAAGCTCGGCCATCCCTTCACCTGTTGGTCGCTGCGCAAACTCGTCGCCTACCTGCGGAAAGTCCACGGCCGAGTCATCCGGATCGGCCGCGAGGCATTACGTTGCCTGCTCGCCCGCCGTGGCGTCACCTTCCAGCGCACCAAGACATGGAAGGAGTCCCCCGACCCGGAACGCGAGCCGAAGCTGGACCGGATCGTGGAGGTGCTGGACCGTTTCCCGGACCGGGTCTTCGCGTTCGACGAGTTCGGCCCGCTCGGAATCCGGCCCACCGCAGGCTCGGGCTGGGCCAAGCAGGGTCACCCCGACCGGCTGCCCGCCACCTACCACCGCACCCACGGCGTCCGGTACTTTCACGGATGCTACTCGGTCGGCGACGACCGCCTGTGGGGCGTCAACCGCCGCAGGAAAGGTGCCGCGAACACGCTGGTCGCGCTGAAGTCGATCCGCGCCGCCCGGCCTGACGGCGCCCCGATCTACGTGATCATGGACAATCTGTCCGCCCACAAGGGCGCCGACATCCGCCGCTGGGCGAAGAAGAGCAAGGTCGAGTTGTGCTTTACCCCGACCTACGCCTCGTGGGCGAACCCGATCGAGGCGCACTTCGGACCGCTGAGGCAGTTCACCATCGCCAACTCCCATCACCTCAACCACCCAGTGCAGACCCGGGCCCTGCACGCGTACCTGTGGTGGCGTAACGCCAATGCCCGCCACCGCGACGTCCTGGCCGCCGAGCGCAAGGAACGTGCCCGCGTCCGTAGCGAGAAAGGCATCCGCTGGGGCGGCCGACCCCTTCCGGCAGCGGCTTGATCAGACAGGGACTTCAAATATGGTTTCGAGGCCGTCTTCCTCATCCCATTGCTCTCCGACCTCCACAAAGCCGAACCCGGATATCGTGGCCAGGGATGCGGTGTTGTCAGGACTGATCGTCACCCGCACGGTCCTGACTCCGGGTTCGGCAACAGACCGATGTATCAACTCGGCCAGAATCGCCCTGGCGTAGCCCTGACGGCGGTAGGCGGGGGCCACGGAGTAACCGAGCTCCACCATGCCTGCCTCATCTGGCGGCCCGTGGAACCCGGCATACCCCACGACGGCACCTTCCGGCTCGGCTACCACAGTCTGCGTGAGCCACCCCGCGCAACCCGGGTCCGAGATGAGCTGATTGATCCGGTACTGCCACACCCACTTTGCTGTGTCCGTGACGAAGTACTCGGTGAGAGCGATACCTGCTTCGGCACTGGCTTGAGTCAGATCGTCGTTCAGCAAGGCGGTCATGGCCGTGCTCGATAACTCAACAAATCGTACGGACCTCGGGCTGGTGGGGACTGCGGTCCGGAGCTCGGCTTTGTCTGTCACAGCGCAAATCGTCGTGGAGCGTCCAGGACGTGTCCAACGGTTTTCGCGGTGGCCTATACACGCCCCGACCAGACTGAGGCCCCACCTACTCGGCCCTACCCACGACCCGGTGAACCTTCCCGGTCAGAGCACTAGCGAGTGCCGCTCGGTCGGGGACATGCCGCCGTCGAGGAAAGCGGAGCATCAGCCGACGTTGAAGTCGAGATTGGTCACGTACCAGGCGTCCTCGATCTTGCTGGACTCCACGTTGACGTCCAGCTGCCCAGCCTCCAGCCCGGTGGAGTGGGACAGGATGATCTTGTCGAGGGCCTGTCCGTCGACGGTGACCTTGTCCGCGGGGACGGTCACCTTGTCACCGGCGGCCGGGACCTTGGCGACTTCCACCTGCGGATGGTCCGTGGGCGGCTCGGGCGTGAACGACTCACGGAACTTCCCGAGGTTGTCCTGCATCTGTTTCACCTCGGGGTCGTCGCTGTTGCACTTCGCTGGGGTGCCCGCCTGCGCGGGCGCGCCAGCGGCGGCCGGTTCGCCCATCAGCAGACACGCCTCCTTCGGCTGGCCCTTGATGACCGCGGTGACCCATGCGGCAACCGCGCCCTCGGCCGTGGACTGGTCTCCGGCGGAGGGCTTCGAGGCCGCCGAGCCGTCCTTCTTCTTCCCCCCGTCCGACTCCTCTCCGTCGGTTGCGGCTGGGCTGCTTGCGGTCGGCTTCTTGGCCGCGGCAGGGTCCGAATCGCTCGAGCACCCCGTGACACCCGCGATCGTCGCCGCCAGCGCGCCCCCGGCGATCCAGCCGACGGTCCGCTTCCTGTGGCTCACTAACACCGTTCCAAATCCTTCCCCTGGACAACATGGGTCTCGATGGCACCACGAGGTGACTCTCTTCTCGGTGGCGCATCGAACAAGGAGACGAGACGGGTAGCGGAACGGTTTCGTCATGGCGGCGTCGATGTGCGGCTGGTCGATCGCCGAGCCCGCAGGCTGCCGTTACGCGGTACGTGCCCCGACCACGGAACACCAATTCGGCGAGCGCCCTCGGTCATCGCCCTGGGTGTGCTTGTCCTCCTTCCAGATGGTTGCTGTCTCGGAATCCAACGAGTCGGCGCCGAAGGTTGTTGTGTGGTCTACGAGGCAAACGCGGCTCGACCACAGCTCCCAGGAGAGCGAAACGATGCGGCCCTGATCCTCCATGCTCCCTCGCCGTGGCGGGGCGAAACCCTGGCGGACCTGCGTGAGGTGAACGCCCAGGCCATCGCCGAAGCGGAACTCGGCTCGAAATTCCTTCCCGGAGGAAGGATGTGGTGAATAGGCCGCCGGAGCCGGCGGCCGCTCCGGCCCCTGGCCTGGCGGCATGCCGCCAGGGGCTGTGCCGCGTGCTGTACGCCGTCGTCGGTGCCGTCGAGGGCGTGCTTGAGCAGGCTGCGGGCCTGCGGGCGCTCCAGTTTCGATGCCATTGGGTGCATGGCAAGGGCGTCCTCGTCGGGAGTCGGGAGCCGGGAGCTCGAAGCAGGCGGAGAAGTCGTCGAGCGTCTCGGGGCTGAGTGCGAAGTACAGGGGCGTTGGACTGGGACGCGTCAGCGGGGGCGGAGTTCTGCCGCGGCCGTGACCGCCAGGGCGATGAGGGTCAGCAGGGACAGCAGTGCCCAGGCCGGGGTGAAGCTGCTGGTGAGGTCGACCAGCAGGCCGAGCACGGGCGGAGCGGTGACGATGGCGATCTGGTTGACGGACATGGCCAGACCGAGGGCGAAGCCGGTCTTGCCCGGTGGGGCTGCTTCGGTGACGTAGGCGACCCACGGGCCGTACCAGCCGAAGCCGAAGAAGCCGAGCCAGACGAAGACGGCGGAAGCGACGACCGGTGCCCTCCCGGCCGGTGTCATCAGCACGGCCAGCCCGGCGATCACGGCGACCATGCAGACCAGCACGATGGCATAGCGCCCGTACCTGCTCCGGTCGCTCCATGCCGCCAGGCAGATCCGGCCCGCAACGCCCGCACCCTGGGAGGCCACCAGGACCAGGGCCGCTTTCCCGGCGCCGACCGACGACGCCTGGTGGAGGTGGAGCACGGTCAGGATGCCCACGCCGTACTGCACCGAGATCAGGCTGGTTCCCGACAGCATGATCTTCACTGTGGACGGTTCCCGGAGCATGCGTAGCCGGGCGCGGAGCTGTGCCGCTAGCGGGTCCGACGGCTCCTTGTCCTGCGGGGCGGGCGCTGTGGGCGGCCGACGGTAGCAGCCCATGAAGAGGCCGGCTCCAAGCAGCGCGACGAAGCCACCGGTCAGCAGTGTCGCCCTCCACCCGAACTCCTCAGCGACGAGTGGGAGTACGGCCGAGGCGAGCGCCGCCCCCAGCGGCAGTCCGGCCTGCCGGATACCCATGGCGAAGCCGCGCTGTGACGCGTCGAACCAAGACGCCACCGACTTGCTCCCGCCCGGCTGGACGGTGCTGTATCCCACGCCGACCACCAACAGCGCGACCAGCAGGACCGTGTATCCCGGCGCCAGGCTCGCCGCGCCCAGAGACAATCCGACCGCGCTGGCCCCGATCCCGACCACCCAGCGCTCGCTGTAGCGGTCCAGTAGCTCGCCGGCGACCAGCAGCCCGGCCAATGGCGCGAGTTGGGCCGCCGAGATCAGCAGACCCAGCTGCGCCGTGCTCAGGTCCAGGGCGCTCTGAAGGTGGACGCCGAGTGCTCCGATGCCGCCTACGAAGAAGCCGGACGCGGCTTGGGCGAAGGTGGCGATGCCCAGCACGATCCAGCGATAGCGCCACGGGTCGCGGGCCGGGGATCCGGCGCGTCCGGCGGTTTGTTGTGTCATGCCGACCACACTGTTGTAATGGTCTTATGCAACTCAACCCTTACGGCGAGAATGCGGTGAACCTGGCCGCGGAGCTGGCCAATCGTCGGCCTGAGAGCTTGGATGAGCTGGCAGACCGCTGCCGCGCCGCCGGGCTCATGCTGGAGCGCCCGGTAACAGCGGACGATTTCGGCCGAGCCCAGGCCGCGCTCGACGCCTGGGAGAGGGTCGTCGACGCCGCCGGGGAGCAGGAGCGCGCCGATCTGCTGAACCGGATGCTGGCCGAGGCCGCCGCCTACCCGCGGCTGACCTCCCACGCCGGTACCGGTTGGCATCTGCACTACCGGGACGCGGAACAGCCGCTGGGCTCCGTACTGTTCACGCTGTTCGCGGTCGGTACCGCATTGCATCTGGCGGGCCGGGGCATGCGCCGGCTGCGGCGCTGCGAGACGACCGACTGTGACCTGGCCTTCGCCGACACCTCGCGCACCGGACGACAGCGCTACTGCTCCCAGCGCTGCGCCAACCGCGACGCCGTCCGCAGACACCGGGCGCGAGCCGCGCTCACCTGACCAGTTGACGGCACGAACTCATGGTCGCCCTCGCTCGTCTTGCAGCTCTGCTGGCCCGTCACCTAACCAGAAACGCCAGGAAGCTAGATCGTTGGAGAACAGTTCCCGGCGCGAAACGCCGGACGGTCCGCGTGGGGGTCCGGCAGCGGGAAGGGCCAGGAGTCTCCTTGACCTGAAGTGAGATTGAGCTTTTAGCGTGTCCTGGAGTTGATCTCTGACGACGGGAGCACGCGCTCATGATCCTCGTGACCGGAGCCACCGGCAACATTGGCACTGCACTGCTGAGAGAGTTGCATGCATGCGGTGCAGGACCGCTGAGAGGGCTCACCCGTGACGCCTCACGGGCGACGTTCCCCGAAGGAGTCGAGGCCGTTGAGGGGGACTTCGCGGTGCCGGAGTCGTGGAAGCCCGCCCTGGACGGGGTGCGCTCGCTGTTCCTCCTCTCCCGTATGGGCCCGGACTCGGACATCCTCGCGGCAGCACGGCGGGCGGGTGTGGAGCACGTGGTACTGGTGTCGTCCATCACCGTCCAGACCCATCCGCACCTGGGCCCGGCCGACGAGAACCTGGCAGTCGAGCGGCTACTCAAGGACAGCGGCATGGACTGGACGATCCTGCGGCCGACGCAGTTCGCTTCGAACGCTCTGATGTGGGCGGGGGCGATCCGCAACCGTGAGGCGGTCCGCGCACCGTATGCGGACACGGGTCTGCCCACGATCCACCCCGCGGATATCGCGTCGGTTGCGCGAGTCGCACTGACCGAGCCCGGACACCAGGGGCGGACCCATGCCCTGACCGGCCCGGAGCCTGTGACAGCCCGGCAGCAGGTCACGGCCATCACGACAGCAGTCGGGAGGGAGGTGCCCTTCATCGAGATCAGTCGGCAGGAGGCTCACGCCCCAATGGCGGCGGTCTTCGGGGAGGAGGCAGCAGATGCGGTGCTCGACGTCATAGGCGGAGACCTCAATGACGAGCTGCTCGCGGTCCGTGACACGGTCTCGCAGATCACTGGCTCTCCGGGCAGGACGTTCCGGCAGTGGGCTGCAGAGAATGCCGACATGTTCCGCTGAGATACTGAGCCGGTGAGAGCCGCTCGTCTGATGGTTGTCGAACGCGGGGTCAGAGTGTGGGGGCCTGCTCGGCGCGGGCCTTGGTCTGGGCGAGACGGTGAGAGTCCGCGCCGGTCTCGATAATGGCTGCGTCGAAGGTGAGCCGGTCGACGATGGCCGTGCAGAGCCGTGGATCCACGAACGTGTTCGTCTATCCGCCGAAACTCTTGTTGGAGGCGATGGCATGCGGGTGCCGCTCAGTCAGTTCGCTGACGCTGCTGCGGATCGCAGGCCGGTCGCGGACCTCGCCGGGACTGGTCCGGCAGGCGTCCAACAGGGCGCGGGCGGTCTGGTCGGGACGCAGGTTCTTGCCGGCCTCCAGGGTGGCGCCGGCGTCGCCCAGCGCCCAGTGCACGCCGACTTCGTATAGGTCGAGGGCGGACTGGGCTGAGGGTGAACGCACGTCCGGACGGAACGGCCTGGGGCAGGCGGTGGGTGGCGCCGCCGACCTCTTCAGATGTGGCCGCGCTGGGCTTGGCCGGCTCCAGCCGGAGCAGAGGGCCTGATGCCGTCAACCGACCTGTTTCGGTCGGAAGATGCCTCCGCAGCTTTGGTGCCTGGCCGGCCGTCGGCCATGCCCGGTGACCTTGTCCACGCACACATGGCACATCCAGGAATCGCAGCGATCACATCGCCGCGCGTAGAGCTGGGCGCTGACATCGGCCATCGGCTCAGCCAGATCCTCCCGCGTCAGACCGAGGTTCGCGGCGATGTCCCACAAGCCCCGTTCGCCCATCGGATCGGGACGCAAGTCCTCAGGATCGATGTAGCGTCGGCAACTCACACACGTCGGATGTGGTTCAATTCGGTGGGACTCCACTTCCGACGTCGGTTCGGGTTCCGGACCCTCCTCGGGAGCTGCTTTCTCCCGCGATTCGCCGGATAGTCGACTCTTCTTGTCTCTCCCGCGGAACCATCGCATGGGCGGATAGTAGTGGCGGGGATCGGGACCCCTCCCCAAGCTGCGACAGGGCGTCAGATGGCGTGTTCGCGACTCAGGAGTCAAGGCCTTCCCTCGCATGGCCGCACTACACCGTCCTGTCGGCTGACCGGCAAACCCTGACGGCCTACGACCAGAAAGACCCTGGAGAACCAGACCACCGCGCTGGTCTCCGCCCCGCCCGAACGCCGACAATCGCGTCGGCCGCCCGACAACAGTTCACCCTCAACGACTCCTCATCGCCCCAACCAAGCCAGCGAGGTTGGATCGCTGATGAGACGTCTGGTCGACCGCGCCTACGGGTGCGTGTCCGTGACCGCGATGACCTCGTCGAGGTGGTCCAGGGTGGCCTGCAGGTCGTTGATCTGGGCCTGGATGCGCTCGCGCTCGACTCGCAGCATGGCTCGTTGCTCGGCGTCGGTGTGCCCGGCGTCCCAGCACGGCAGGAGTTCGGCGATCCTTCGGCTGGTGAGGCCGGCGGCGAACATCTGCTGGAAGAAGCGGATCAGGGGGATGGCGTCCTGCCGGTACAGGCGCTGGCCGGACGGGCTGCGCTCCGCGATGAGCAGCCCTTGCTGCTCGTAGTAGCGCACGGCGCGCACGGAGACGCCGGCACCTCGCGCCACCTCGCCGATGCGGATCAACTGCTCGGCCGCGGCCGCTGTGACAGTCATGGCGATTCCCCTCACCCCTGGCTCTGACGACCGGCACTTGCCTCTGACGCTAGCGTCAGGTTTTAGCGTACTGGCCATGGATATCAACAACTCCGTCGCCCTTGTCACCGGAGCCAACCGCGGCCTGGGCCGCGCCTTCGCCCAACGTCTGCTCGAACGGGGCGCCCACAAGGTCTACGCGACGGCCCGCCGACCGGAGACCGTGGACCTGCCCGGGGTCGAGGTGCTGCCCCTCGACATCGCCGATCCCGCATCCGTGAGGGCCGCCGCCGAGGCTGCCCCGGATGTTTCGCTGCTCATCAACAACGCGGGCATCAGTACGGGGACCGACCTGGTGACCGGGTCGCTGGACGCGGTGCGGCACGAGCTGGAGACCAACATGTTCGGCCACCTGGGAATGATCCGGGAGTTCGCGCCGACGCTCGCCAGGAACGGCGGGGGCGCGATCGTCAACGTCCTCTCCGCCATGTCGTGGTTCGGGGGCGAGGGCGCCAATGCCTACCACCTGACCAAGGCCGCCGCCTGGGCCATGACCAACGGTGTCCGCCTGGAGCTCGCCGAGCAGGGCACGCTCGTCACAGCGGTACACCTCGGCATGGCCGACACCGACATGGCGGCGGGCTGGCCCGTGGACAAGATGGCGCCGTCGGACCTGGCCGACGCGGCGCTCGACGGTGTCGAGGCGGGCTCCGCCGAGGTCCTGGCCGACCAGTGGAGCCGGGACGTCAAGTCCCGTCTGCCGCTGACGCCGGAAGAGTTCAACGCCGCCATGGACCGCGCCCTGGCAGCGCTGATGGCGGCCTGAGGGGCCCTCGGGCCGCAGGGACTTCGGTCGGCTGCTTCTCCATCGGCCTCTCGAACTCCTCTGCTTGAGGCTGAACTCGTGGTGTCGTGTCGCTGATCAGGCGGGTCCGATGGTCCGGCCGGTCTCGGCGAGGCAGCCGTCTATGAGGTGACTGCGGTACTGGATGAGGCGCAAGCCGCGTCGGATGCGCTGGTCGGGGTGTTCGGGGGACTGAAGGTCACCCACGGGCTCCCGGCCGGGCGCGCCGGCCTGCGGCGGACAGGCACTGGTCCTCGGACCAGTGCCTGTCCGGTCGGCCCTGCTCGTTTGCCGTCGCGCGGAGTTGGGCTGTGCCTGGTGGAGCCCGATCCCGGTCGCGCTGCGGCTGGAGCAGGCCGAGGATGTCGCCGGGGCCGCCGCGGCCCGGGTCCGTCGCGTCGCCGGGAACTTCCTTGGTCTGGGGTGGTGGCGACAGGGTGACCGCGGCATTCTGATCGTCTTCGGTGCGGTGTCCGGTGCGGCGGCGTCCCGCGTATGGCCCATCGCTGGAGGGGCTGCCGGTGGAGATCCTGGAGCGGATGCGCACGGACCGCGTGATGCGCAAGCCGGTCCGGGGGCCGTGGATCTGACGCCCAGGGCGGGTGCGGGCGGCCGCCGGCTGAACACCAAGCCCCCCATGGGCTGGGGTGGGCTGCTCCTGGCTGGTGTGGGCAGATAGGCTCCTGCGCCGGAGGGGATCACGGGGTGAGTGGGACAGACGAGGCGACCGCGGCGCCCGGCCGGCTGCGGCGGGCGCTGCCGCGCAGCAGGCGCGGACGGTTGCTGCTGGTTGGCGCGCTGGTGCTCGTGCTTGCGGGTACCGGACTCGGTACGTGGGCGGCAGACACCTGGCCGTGGCCGAAGGACCGCTACTGCTGGGGCGCATGGGAGCAGGACAGCGGCCCGGACTTCCTCGGCGACGAGGCCTTCGGCGACGATGAGGACGGGACACGCACCGGCACCGAGACGGCGCCCACCCGCGAGCGTCCGGCCGGCAGATGCGAGGTCGCCATCGCCGGCGACTACACGAGCAGTTACGACGGCGACAGCGTCTCCATCGGCCAGCAGGTGTCCGTCGAGTTCGGCCCGGTCCCCAAGGCCGTGCAGGCCAGGCTCGCGATGGTCCATGACGGTTTCCTGGGCGGTGACATGGCCCCGCTCCCGGACGGTCTGCCAGGCATGGTGAACGGGCGCGGTGGCCTGCTGGTGCTCCCGGAATCCTGCGATACGCGGGACGGCCGGCCGACCGTGGTCACCCTGCAGGCGTCCGGCACGTATTCCAGCGGCCCCTCCTACACCCAGGACGATCCGGCCGATCTGGGCGGTGCCCGGCAGGCGGCGGAGCTGCTTGTGGCGGCGGCCAACCGCGGGATGGCGGCGGCCGGTTGTGCGCCGGACGAGCCGCTGAGGGTCAGCTCGCCCGTCTACGACCTGCCGGGCGAGCCGGAGCGCGTCTTCCGTACCTCGGACGACGTCTGCGGCATCCGCGGCCTGCGCCTCGATGTGGAGGACGTCGCGGACCGGACCGGCGCGTTCACCGCCGACCTGCAGACATGCAGCGTCCGCGGGGATAGCAACGGCGTGCCGTACCTGGAGCTGGCGATGGTCGCCAAGCCCCGGCTGGCCGCGGTGTTCGACGGCATCGCGGGCGAACGCCCCGCGGCCCGCGGCTGGCGCGGCACGGGCACCATCGGCGAGAAGCACGCGATCGTGCGGGCCGACTGCGCCGGCCGCCCCGTCACCTTCCTGATGGGCGCCTCCAGCGACCCCGGCCACCTCGCCGTCTTCGCCAACGCGGCCGCCGCCCGCCTGGGCTGCGCCCCCATCGCCCCCGAGGGAGCCGCCCGGTGAGCAGCACTGCGGATGAGCCGATGAGCACCACTGGGGACGGGCCGAACCGGTACGAGCAGCCTTTGCCCGCTGACCGGGAACTGCTCAGTGAGCGGCGCCTGCGCCGGTGGCACTGGCGCAGACTGCTGCGCGGCCGCATCCGGCCGCTGCTGGCCGCAGGTCTGGCCGGGGTGCTGCTCGGTGTCGGCGGGATGGCCTGGCAGACGCAGGCCGGGCCGTTTGCGCCGGAGGAGGTGTGCTGGGGCGCGCTGGCCCGCGATGACCTCGCTCCGATGTTCCGCAAGCCGCAGGACGTCAAAGCGGTCGATGCGCCCGTGCTGTACGGCCGGCGCTCCATGGACGGCCCCACCGGCAGTTGCCAGTTGACGAACAGCGACGGCGACGAGTGGGCGTTCACCGCCCGGGTGCACCGGCTGGGCGACTGGACTGGCGACGACGGCCAGTGGGCTGATGAGTTCCTCTCCGCCCGTCTCACCCCGCTCGGCGGCGGCCTGTTGGGCATGGCCTCGGACAACCGCGCCTGGCTTGCCATCCCGGACGGCTGTCTGGGCCGTCCCGACAAATTCGACGGGCCGACCGTCGTGGACATCGCGCAGGGCACCTGGACCAGCGACAGGGAGCCGCGTACCGAGGAGCGGGACTGGATGGCCCGCACGGTCGTGCAGCTCGTCAACAAGGTCAGCGCGGACCTGGGCTGCGTCGGCACGATCGCCGATCCGGTCGAAGACCTGCCGAAGGCCGCCCGCTACACCCGCACGGAGAAGCCGGACGCGCTCTGCGGCATCAAGGGGCTGACCCTGGGCAAGAAACGCAAGCCGAACCAGTACCCCATGATCACCGACGGGCACGGCCCGGTGCGCACCTGCGACCGGGACTTCACCGGCTCGCAGCCGAAGCAGCGCCTGATGACCGTCGAGGACCCGCGGCTGGCCGCGCTCTTCACGAGGATGACGCTGCACGAGGGCGACCGGGTGGACTCGGCCGTCGGTTACGGCGGTCTCAGCCCCAACCTCGGCGTCTTCCGGGTCCGTTGCCAGGCGGGCGCGACGGTGTTCCTCGTACAGGCCAACGACGGCGGGATGAGCGCGGACCTGCGCACCCTCTTCCCCCGCTACGTCGAGGCCGAGGCCGCCCGCCTCGGCTGCGGCCCGCTGAAGCTGAAACTGCCACGGCCGGGCGCCAGCCGCTGACTTGAGACCCGGCCGCCGTGCCGTCTCGGCTGCGAGCGGCTCATCTCAGAGCGTTGAACGGCCATGGACACGGCGTTCGGTGAGGTCTGTCCGTGTCCGGGGCTGCTCAGTTCGGCAGCCTTGCTGCATAGATCCAGTCGAGGCCGTCGTATCCGGTTTCGTCGAGGTGCTCTGCTCGGGTCAGGCCAGCGCGCACCGCCACGTGCTGCGAGGCGATGTTGGCCGGCCGGACGCGGGCGATCAGTGGGAGGTCGGGAACGCGGCGGGATGCCCATGTAGTGACCGTCGCTGCGGCCTCGCCGGCGAAGCCTTGGCCCCAGGCCGAGGTGGCGAAGCGGTAGAAGAGGTTGAGGACTTTCATGCCGTGCAGTTCCATGGGCTTGATCCCGCAGAATCCTAGTTGCAAGGCGGAGCCGTGGCGTCGGACGACCCAGTACCCGTACCCGCACCGCTGCCACTGGTCGTTCCAGCGGCGATACAGCTCCCCGGCCTCGTCGAGCCGTGTGAGCGCGTCGGAGGGGTTGTGCAGGCAGGTTTCGGGGTCACGGTGGATCGCGAAGATCGCGTCGATGTCGGCTTCGGTCGGACGCCGCAACGACAGTCGAGCGGTCTGAAGTTGTTCGTCTGCCGGGTTCGTGTCACTCATGCGAAGATCGTAGAAGTGCGTCAGACGGCCCTGGCGGGGTAGTCGGTCCAGGCGCGGATCGGTGAGTCCGGCGCGAAGTTCGTCTTCGGCTTGGCTCGGGCGTTGCGCCGGCGGACGTAGGAGGCGGTGGCGGCGTTCTGCTCGTCGTGGCTGCGGTGGTCGGTGCCGTTGAGGGCGAAGTAGCGCAGGGCCGCGAACTCCGATTCGATCCAGTTCAGCCAGGAGCCGTAGGTGGGCAGGAAGACCAACTCGACGTCGTTGTCGGCAGCCCAGGCGCGGACTTTGGCGTGCTTGTGCGGGGAGAAGTGGTCCAGCACCACGTACAGCTTCTGACCGGGCCCGCCCCATCCGTTGGGGAGACTTCGGGAGATGCCCGTCTTCCGTCCGACACGTGCTGACGGCTAGTTCTTGTGGGTCAGGACGTTGGCGACGGCGCATAGTGGTGGGCAAGATCGGTGGCGAGGTCGCGGAGGTGAGCCCTGGCTTCGGTGGGGCCGTGGACGGTGATGGCGCTGCCGAACGGCAGTAGTGCTCGCACGTCCTCCAGATGCAGGAAGCGGATTGTCACCTTGTGACCGGTGGTGGATTCTTCATGGTTGTCCCGGACGAGTCGTAGGCCGAAGATCCGTTGTGCTCGTTCGATCTGGGTCTGGTCGATGGTGGCGCTGACCTCTATCGCGTGGTTGTGTTCCCACTGCTCGATGAGCGCCGCAGCGACGGTGGCGAGGGTCTGGTTCTCGCGGGTCCGTCGTGGTTGGTCGACTTCGTTCCACGTCGTGATCCGTTCGAGTCGGTACATCCGTGGCACTCGGGCGCAGTCGGCGACGAGGTACCAGATGCCGGCCTTGGCGAACAGCCCGTAGGGATCCACGACCAGGTTGCGTGGGCATGGCTCGCGTGGGCTGTCGTACTCGATCCGTAGCCGGCGACTTCGCCGCACTGCGCCGATCAGCGAAGCCGGAGTCGTGCGGGAAGCTCGTGCCTGATGCCAGGGACGGCTGTCCACGTGCACTACGTCGGTGAGCGGCAGGAGCTCATGAACTCGACGTGGCTGTGCAGCGGTGATCTTGGAGAGCGCGCGCCGGCTTTCGGCCGATGCGTTGAGCTCCGCACGTTGCTTCTCGTCCAGCCCAGTGAGCGACAGATGATCACGCTCGGCCGGTGTGAGTCGCGTGAGGTCAAGCCCGGACCTGGGCAGCATGGTCACGCCGCCGAGGCGGCCCCGGTGTGCGGTCACCGGCAGACCGGCATCACGGAGCCAGTTCAGGTCTCGGGTGATGGTTCGAAGGGACACCCCGAGCGCCGAGGCGAGTTCCTGTGTGGTCACGGCATCCCTGGATTCGAGGAGCAGCATCAGGGCGAAGAAGCGGTCTGGGGTCACGCACCAAATTTTCTCAGGAATTGCGACACGATGCGGCGCATATTCCGCTCAGGCTGGTGGACGCGTACCTACTACCTGCGAGAAGGAAGAACCATGACCACATCCGTCGTGTCCATCGTCTACGTGAACGACGCTCCCGCCGCGGCTCGTTTCTACGGCGATCTCCTCGGCATGAGCCCCTCGTTCGAGACTCCGGGATACATCACCTTCGACCTCGGGCCGGGCGCTGACCTCGGTCTGTGGTCCGGCCAGTTCGACGGTCTGTCACCGGACGTCCCGCGCACCAGTGAGGTTTGCCTGGCCATCGGCGGTGGACGACCCGACGAGCTCAACGCGATCTTTGAGCAGTGGAAGTCCAAGGGGGTCACGATCCTGCGCGAGCCTTATGATGCGGGGTTCGGGCTGACCTTCCTCGCAGCCGATCCTGACGGGAACCGTATCCGCGTCGCACCGAAGGACTGAAAGGCCGCAATGCGGCAGGCGCGCACAACAGGTGTCGCGCCTGCCGTCGTCCGACTTCGAGAGGACGACGAGTGCCCCACCCGAATGTGCCCCTGAGAACCCATCGTTGAACCTCTGCTGATCTCGTATAAACGCCAGGGGAGTGCTCGCAGCACACAGAATCCGCTCTTCGCGGTGGTGTGGCAATTCTGGTTACCGGACGGCCGGGGTTCCCCCTTCGCGGCTTGTCGTGGTTCAGCGGTAGCGGCAGTCGAGCTCACCGAGGTCGAGACCGCAAACCAGAGGCGGTCTCGACCACCGTCTTGCCGGTATTCCGGTGTGTTCGGCGGCTGTTCCTTGCGGGTCAAACGACCGGCACGCTCAGCGACCGGGCCGGGACCCTCGCCTGATGCGGCGTCAACTTGAGACGGGGCACGACTGACAAAGTTCTCTGCACGGACGACAAAGTCCGCAGCCCACGACGACCCTAAGGTTCGTGGGCGAGGTCAGAAAAGGTAGCTGTTCAGCAGGCGTGGACACGCATAGATCAGACTCCATGTTGAAAGGAACCAATAGGCATGCGCAAGACAGGTAGAAGCAAGGCACTTTTCGCGACAGGGGCCATGATGGCGGCCCTGCTGGGAGGAGTGATCACCGCTGCCCCAGCCCACGCAGCAGACGGGGTGTGCAACGGAGCCCACACAAATACAGACTCGCAGGGCATGAAGTGGGTGTTGCCGGTCCGCGTCTCGCCCTTCACGTCCAACTGCTACCTGCAGTACGGGAACACCGGCCCCGGGGTCAGAGCCCTGCAGAAGAACATGAACAGCTGCTACGGCAAGAGTCTCGTACTTGACAGCAGCTTCGGGGGGGCCACCGAAGATGCTCTGGAGGACGTTCAGGACAGGATCGGCGCGAGGGTTGACGGCGAGTACGGCCGCGAGACCATGCTCAAGATGAAGTGGGCCCGCTACAACCCCGAAACCGGCGCGCGGGTCGACTGCAAATATCTGCCATGACCCAAGCTTGTCCTACCGTTTTGGCGCGGGCCAACCCCGGTCATTCGTAGGATCGCTGAGCCCGAGGGCTCCGGGTATGGCAGTGAGCTTGTCGCCGCTTGATGGGGCCGGGTCGTACGGCGCCGAAGGCCCGCTGGTGCTGCACGAGCCCGAGGGCCTCTGGGACACGGGAGGACCTCGCCGCGGGCCCGGCGGCGTGTGGAGCACCCGAAAGCCCTCCGTAGAACCTCTGCGAAGCCACTGCGAGCAGAGGGCTCAGTGCACCAGACCCCCCACCGGGGCGCGTGTTCGAGATAAACGGAGGTTCTAAGTGTCGAGGGCCGTAGGCGGCTCGTGAAGCGGTGCTAGACACGTCGCATTGACCTGGACGGCCGGCTCGTCGGTGGCACCGGGCAGTGCCAGCAGTGCCCGCGCCCTTGTCGGGAAACATCTCCAGTGGCGCCTGTACGAACGGATCGGGCCGGTCGTCCTTGCACAGGGCGTTCAGAGGGCTCTGCCCGGACGGCACGGTCTGGACGTTGGCCAGCCCTACGCCGTGCACCTCGCCGGTCGCGAGGTCGCCTCGACGTGAGGTTGCGCAGGCCCTCGTCCAGGACCGGCCGCCTCTGCTCGGACACGCCGGAGAACAGCACCGTCCACGGCCGCCGCCGCGTCATCTCGACCGGGTGTCGGTGCTGCGTCGTAGCGTGTGGGCGTGTCTCAACTCATGCACACCTATGCGTACTTACGCCCCTCGGCTCTGCGCGGTTCCGCAGCCGGACGCGCCCTCGCGCTGGAGACGTCCGGTGGTGTCACCCCGGCCGGAGAGGTGGCGAACCCTCGGTTGTTCAGCGGGTTTTTGACCACGCCGGCCGCCGCGGCGACGGCGCTGCTCGTGGTCGCCGACGTGGCTGCCGCCCGCTACTACCGGCCGGGCGGGAGGGCCTGGCTCGATCCGGTGGTGACGGCCGGCGGGGACCGGCTGCGGTTTGAGTCCTTCTCCGGCTGCTGTGGAGTCTATGCCCGGCTCGACGTCCTGGCGCCCGGCTTCGACGGCGACGACGGTGACGGCGTCGGGCACGGCACCACGAACGTGGACGTCAATCTGCCCCTGCGGCGGGCGCTGGCCGGGCTGGGCGGGCTCGACCCGCTCCATCTGGCCGTGGGGCCGGGGGAGTTGGCGGTCAGGACCGTCGACGGCGAGTTCGTGGAGAGGAAGGTCCCGCTGCCGCAGCGCTGGCTGCGCGGTTTCGCCGAGGCCCAGGTGCTCGCGGCGGGCTTCGCTCTGCGGGCCGAGGTCCCCGCGGTGGAGGCGGCCGCCGTGCTGCGGGCGCTGCCCCGGCCCAGCCGGCGGCCAGACGCCGGTGCGAACCGCTGGGTGGTGCCCGCGGGCCGTACCCTGCGCCCCACGACCCGGCCGGTGCCGGGGGCCGTGTGCCTGCCCGGGCCCGAGCGGCTGCTGCCCCTTGGGACGGTCCTGCGGCATGCGACGGCCGTACGGGTGTACGCCCCGGCCGCGCCGGCCGCCGGGGACGGGGCCGCCGCCGTCGCCTGGGAGGTCCAGCTGCCGGGCATGCGGCTGACGTTGGTGCTCTCCCCGCGTGCCTCGCGCGGCTTTTCCGGCGAGGGCGCAGTGCTCAACGACCTGGCTACCGGGCGGGCGGTGGCGGATGCGGAGCGGGTTGCCGGGCTGCTGGCCTGGGAGCCGAGGATCGATGTCACCGATCTGTCGGCGCAGACCGGTGTGCCGGCCGGCCGGGTGCGCGCCGGGCTGACCGTGCTGGGGATGTCCGGCCAGATCGGCTACGACCTCGCCGAGGAGGCGCACTTCCACCGCCATCTGCCCTACCGCGTCGGCGCCGCCGAGACGCTCAACCCCCGGCTGCGGGGCGCGCGGGCGCTGGTCGCGGACGGGGCGGTGCGGCTGGAGGGGCCGCTGGCCCGGGTCGGCATGGGCGACGACGCGCATGTGGTCCGCGCCGACGCGTCCGGTCGCCTGAGCTGCACCTGTTTGTGGTGGGCGACGTACCGGGGCGGGCGCGGCCCGTGCAAGCACGTGCTCGCGGTGGGCATGGTGCGCGCCACGGCGGCCCACGCGCAAATGGACGTCACGACGGACGTCGCAGGGACAGCGGCTGCTGCGGCACGATCGGAGACGGCTCGATGACACTGGTCCACCTCGCGGAAGCCGGTGACGTCGGCGCAGTGCTGCGGGAACTCGCCGCCCTGACACCGGACGAGCGGGCGGCACAGGCCGAGTCCCTGGAGGCCCGGCGTGCGCCGCTGCGGGACGGCTGGTACCGCATCCCTGCGCAGGAGAGGGACGCCCAGCTCGCCGCCGAACTCGGCTGCCGGAGCACCCCGGTGGCCGCGGCCGACTGGATCCTGCGGACCGAGAACGGCGCGATGTCGTTCTTCGCGTGCGGCGCCTGGATGCTCGACGTCGTCAACCGTCACCCCGTGGCCTGGCGGGCCGAGCTGGCCGCCCAGCTCGCCGGCCGGTCGACGCCCGGGGTGACGGTCAGGTCCGACCTCGTCGAACATCTCGTCCACGACACCGGCTGCCCCGTCCCGGCCACCGACGGGTTCATCGACAGCTGGCTGCGCTGGCGCCACAGCACGTGGGAGCATCCCCCACACCTGCGCGGCGGTCCCCGGCCAGGCGCCACCCTCCTGGAGCGGCTGCGCGCGGACGACCTGTCGCCGACGCTCCTGGCGCTGGCGCTGGAGCAGCCGGGTGTGTACCTCGGCGCGGAATCGTTCCACAGCCTGCTCACCACCGAGGGCCGGTCGTACATGAGGGAAGACACCGCGCTGGGCGCCCTCATCAGCCTCGCCGAGGAGGGCCTGGTCGAGCGTGCCGCGCTGATCCGGCGCGTCTTCACCGACCTGGCCACCACCGGCACGTGGGGATGGAACGCCGCGGCCATGCTGACGGAACTCGCCCTCACCCCGGCGGAACACACCGTTCTGACTCGCGAACGCGTCGCGCTGGCCGAGCCGTTGCTCGCCCGGCTGCTCCAGGACGGCACACGCGCCGAGACCGCTCCGCCGCTGGCGTACCTGCGGGCCCTCGCCCTCACCCCGGCCGAGCACGCGCTCGTCCTGCGGGACCATGTGGCGCTGCTCGACCTGTCGTCGCCGGTGGCCTCCTACGCTCAGGAGGTCCTGATCGGCCTGGACGAGGCCGGACTCCTGGAGCCCGAGGTATTCACCGAGGCGTGCGGGCGGGTCCTGCTGCGACCGGAGAAGAAGCTGGTCCGCTCCCAGCTCACCCGGCTCGACCGCGCGGCCCGTACGGACCCCGCACGCGCCGCCCGGACCGTTCTCGACGCGGCGACGGTCCTCGGCCACCGGGACGTCGCCCTGCAGGAGCGGGCCCTTGATGTGATCGCCCGGCACCTCAGGCCCGCGGGCAATTCCGTACTGCCGGAGCTGCGCACGGCCGCCGCACGGATCAGCCCCGCTCTCGCAGCCCGCGCCGCCGAACTCTTCGGCAGCGCGCCGGACCGGCTCACCAACGAACCGGACCGGCTCACCGACGAACCGGACCGGCTCACCGACGAACCGGACCGGCTGACCGGCCAGTACGCCGACGTGTTGCCCGCCGTGCCCGACCCTCGCCCGGTGCCGGGCCCCGTCGAGACGGCCGCCGAGGTCGCCGAGGAACTCGCGGCGGTCGTCGCGAACGACCAGGACGTGGTGGCGTTCGAGCGTGTCCTGGACGGGCTGGTCCGCCACGCCCGCCTCGACCGGGAGGCGTTGGCCCGGGCGCTGAAACCGGTCATGCGCAAGGAACCCCGTGCGGTCCTCGACGTCACCCAGTGCGACGTGTACGACGTGGCCAGGGCGCTGCGGGGCGACGAGCCGAGGAAGGACGACTTCACCGCCCGCCTCAAGTGCCACGCCCCCTCCCCGGCGGGGGAGCTGCTGCGGGCCCGCCTGGCCGAGGCGATCGACATCATCGCAACCGATGCACAGCCGTTCCTGCTGTCCGTGCCGACCGATGCCACGGGTGCGCTGGAGGCCGCCGTACTCGTGCAGCGGCTCGCGGTCCTCGACGGGCTCGGCACCACGCCAGCGCCGGCCGACCTGGCCCAGGCGCTGCTGCGCGTCACCCCGACCGCCGACGAGAAGGTGCTGGCAGCGGCCGGGCAGCTCGGCTCCGACGCCGGGCAGCGCCTGGCACGGTGGCTGCGCGGGGGCGGCCTGCCGCACCGGGACTCCAGGCCGGCAGGCTGGCCCGACGCCCACGCGCGCACGCACCCGACCGAGTGGCTGCGCCAGCTTTCCCCCGAGCCGGCCCCCGGCCCTGCGTTGTTCCCGGCCGCCGCGACCCTGACCGGGCCGCACGAGGAGGTCCTCCACCACCCGATGGCCCCCTTCTGGCTGGCTCAGTTGCCGCACCACCGCGAACTCGTGATGGCCCGCGACTACTTCGGCTACCGAGTCTCCCAGCGGGGCTGGGCCCACGCCCTGCCGTTCGCCGCGGAGTCCGGCGGCCCGGCGGGATTCGCGCTGCACCTGGCACTGGCGCACACCCTCACCTACGACCAGCAGCGCGAACGCGACGCGGCGGTGGACGCGCTGCTCGTGCTCGCCGCGCGCGGGCAGCTGGACACCGGCCTGCTGGGACGGCAGCTGGCCGTGATGCTGCGCGGTAGGTCGATCGAGGCGAACCGGGTGACCGGCTCCCTGCGGACGGCGGCCGACACGGGCGCCTACGCCACCGTCTGGTCCGTGCTCGAAACCGTCCTGCCCCACCTGCTGCGTGACCCCGTGGTCCGGGGCGCCGGAGCACTGCTCGCCCTCGGAGTCGACTGCGCCTCCCGCTGCGCAGCGAAGGGCGAGATACCCGAGGTCACCACGGCCGCGGGGCGCACCGGATCGAGCCAGGTGGTGAAGAACGCGCGGCTGCTGCGCGAGGTACTGGGGTGACTGGCCTCTCTCGCGCTGTGCGCCCCGGGCGACGTCCGCAGCTCCGCGAAGGACATCACCACGTGGTGGCCGCCGTACGACGTGATATCCGGGCCGGCAGGGGGGCCGGGCCGGATGGCCGCCCGGCCCCAGCACGTCGGGCCACACATCCGGCTTCGCCGGCCGCAAGCCTCGAAGGGATGACGGCGGACAGCCGTTGCCGCGCTTTCGCTGCCGACGCGGACCTCTCCCATGCGGACCTGTCGCGGGTGAAGGCAGCCAAGGACCCAACGAGCCCTGCCGTCGACAGCATCGTGCTCCTGCGGGCCGCGCCCGCCTGCATCGCCCGGCTCGTATCCAGCGAGTACAGGAATTCTTCGCCACGCCAGGCATCCGTGCCCTCCTGCTGCGCGTGACGGAGCCGGTCAGGCTGTGCCCGCCCCAGCTGCCCGCGGCCACGGCCTGCGTGACAGCTACGAGCAACGGCCGCTGGCCGATACCGGCCGCGGGTGCCTCATACGGCGCCTGGCATGACAAGCTGTGCTTTTGCACTGCCCGAACCCAGGAGGTCACCATGACTGCAGAGTCTCCATCACAAGAAGGTTCGGAGTCGGCTGACGCCGAGAGCCCCGTCGTCTCGCCCGACGATGACGGCCAGGACGAGCTGAAGCGCAAGTTTCGGGAGGCCCTGGCACGCAAGCGCGGTATGCAGGCGGCCGCCGCCGACAGCGCCGCGAACTCCGACGCGTCAAAGGTCCGTGGCGCGCACGGCCCGGCTGCGAGCCAGCGGTCGTTCCGACGCAAGAGCGGCGGCTGAGTCCATAACGGTCACTGGATGGGGTTCGGCAGGCCACGGCCAGGCAGTCATACCGACGAGTTGGGCTGGGCCCTGCCGGGTGACCAGGGAAGGTCCGCCGTGCGCAGGGGCCAGACACACCAGGGTGCCCCTGCGCATCGTCTGACATGTCGTTCGGAGCCGTCCTCGGTTTGTGCTGCGGCGTCAGCTGTGCCGCTCTGACGATCTGGGGCCGGGCCGTTACGCCGGGAGAGCGTGGGAGGGCGGGGATGCGGAGCTGGAGCGGACCACGGCTCGCCGGAGTGAACTGGACACGCTCGCTGCGCAGTTGGCCAAGTGGTTACAGGAGGTCCAGGCCGAGGGGGAGGGGGAGGAGCTCGTGACTCCGGGTCATGAACCTGCTGGCCGAGCAGGACCGGGCCGCGGCGGAGGCCGCCGCGGCCGCCGCCCCGACGCCCCCCGGAGGAGGCTGACCGGGACGGAGCTTGCCCGCGCGGCTGAAGAAGCCGGGTCCCATCGGCCGAGTTGGCCTACGAGGAAGACTCGGGGCCGTCGGCGCCGAGTTGCCAGTATCGGGTCATCGAGCGGTGAGGACGTGCGCCCACGGCTCGTCGATGTCGGCCAGACCCAGCACGGCGACCACTTGTCGAGCATTCCGGCGCCGAACCAGCGCCGCACGGCCTCGTCGTCGCCCAGCAGCTGCCGAACGGTGTTGGGCGGTTGGCGCACCAGCGGCGTCGGCAAGGAGGGCGGACGTCAGGGCTTCGAGGAGTTCCTGCGCACCAAGAGCGTGAGTATCGGACTGGGCGGCGCCTTCGCGGAAGGTGCGCGGCAGAAGGCCTGAATCTGTCACTGAGCCTTTTCAGTGTGCCCACCGATCAGGTGACGGCTTTGGTGCCCCTGGCATCCAGCACTCGCCGAGAAGGCAGTCAGCTGAAAGCGTCTGTCATACAGTCCACCCGGCAGTCGGCGGCCTCGTAGCGTTGGCGGAGGGCGGCAGCTGCTTCTTCGCGCTCCACGAAGCGGTAGCCGTAGTGCTGACACGCCACCCTGGTCACGTCCTTGACCGTGACGATGGCAGGTTCGCCGCGTGCGGCCCGGCGGCGCGCTTCGGCGATCGCCATGTCCGCAGAACGCAGCAGGTTTCTGGAGCGCTCCCGGATTACGGCCGCCTGGGCCCGTTTCACCGAGAGGGGGCGCAGGACACGTCCCCGCCAGACGAAGCCGGCGGCGACAAGTGCGAGACCGAGCGCTATGAACAGGAGTCCGCCGGGATCGTGACGCATCTGTCCAGTCTTCCATTCGCGCAGCGCCGAGAAGGGGTCCCCGGTGATGCTGCGGCATCGGTATGTCGTTCGCCGAGATGCCGGACCTCATCGTCGACTCGGTCGAGCCCGAGAGGACGGGGGAGGCCACCGGCGTCAACGTCCTGGTGCGCAGGATCGGTGCCTCGCTCGGCACCCAGGTCATCGCCGGCGTCCTGGCCGGCAGCGCAGGCGCTGCCGGCCCGCAACCTACCACTCACGCCTACGCCGTGTCCTTCACCGTCGCTGCCGCAGGCACGCCGATCGCCGCCGCGGTGGCCCTGCTCATACCGAGGCCCCGCAACCACCAGAAGGTGCCGAGGCCGAAGAGGGAGGCCGGGCCTCCAAACGACGTCTCGGACGCACTCTCGGCACCTCGCACCGAGGTGGGAAAGCGCTCAGGAAGTCCCTGCCCGTCCGACTCAGTGTGCTGGCGCGACATCTCTTGGCTGCCGTCCAAGGGCTCCGGGGCTCCGGGGCTCCGGGGCTCGTGGTTCGCGTGGCTGCCCGCCCGCCGGCAGCGGGCCGGAGCCCGGACGTTGGTGTCACGCCTGGTCACAGCCCCGAGATGCTCCCCCTGCCCGCTTCCCTCACCCGGAGAACCCGATGCCCAACCCCACCTCGGTCGACCTCACCGAACTCAGTACCTCTCTCGGTGGTTCCCGTCGGCTGTCCGGCCATCTCGCCCGTCCCGAGGGCGTCGGTCCCTGGCCCGGCGTCATCGTCGTCCACGAGGCACTGGGGGTGGACGACGTCATGCTGCGGCAGACCGAACGACTCGCCAAGGCCGGCTACCTGACCTGGATGCCGGACCTGTTCGCTGACGGCGGCATCCGCCGCTGCCTGGTGCCGACGATGCGCGCCGCGACATCCGGCCGCGGCCGCGCCTGCGCCGACCTGGAAGCAGCACGGCGGACCCTGGCCGATCACCCCGACTGCACCGGACGCGTCGGCATCATCGGTTTCTGCATGGGCGGCAGCTTCGCCCTGGTCGCCGCGGGTCGGGGTACCTTCGACGCAGCCTCGGTCAATTACGGTCTCCTGCCCAAGAACGCTGAGAGTGACCTCGCCGAGTCCTGCCCGGTGGTGGCCAGCTACGGCGGCCGTGACCGCATGGTCAAAGGAACCGCGGCCCAGTTGGAAGCCACCCTGATGCGGAACGGCGTACCGCACGACGTGAAGGAGTACCCCGCCGCCGGGCACTCCTTCCTCAACGACGCCGAGAACGCCCCGCGCTGGCTGCGTCCGCTCACCCGGATCTCGGGTATCGGGCCCGAGCCGGAGTCCGCCGCCGACGCCTGGCGCCGGATCGAGGCGTTCTTCGCCCAACACCTGACCGACTCCTGACACCCCGAGTCCGGTGGGGGAGTGCAGGCGGGCGAGTCGGTCGTCGGGTACGCCGGCAGCGTGCAGCGCGTTCATGCGGTGGTCGTGAGTGCGGCGGGCGCCCAAGGCGCCGATGTACCCCACGGGGAGGACCAGGGTCAGGCGTAGCAGGGGATGTCGAACCTGGCGTCGTGGGTGAGGACGCAGACGGCGGTACGGGCGTCGACCTCGGTGCGTTCCAGGTAGCGGTGCGGCCAGTCGACGACGATCTCGTCGGCGTACGGGAAACGGGTGAGGGTGGCGAAGACGGGACGGGCGTCGCAGACGGTGACGTGGTAGCCGAGGAAGCGTCCGGCCTGGCTCAGTCAGGGCGGCGGCGAAGTCGACGGCGCCGAAGATCAGCAGGCGGGGGCGGGACGCGTGGGTGTGGACGAGTGCGGAGAGCCGTTCGGGGCAGGCGTCGGCGTCCCCGCCGGCCTCGATACAGTCGGTACGTCCGGCCCGCAGCAGTGCGCGGGCCTGCGCCGTCACCGCCCGGTCCTCGCGTTCGCCGCCCAGGGATCCGTCGTACGTGATGCCGTCGTCGGCGAGGTGGAGAGTACCGCCGCCGAGGTCGCCCGGGGCCGTCCACGATCTGGGCCACAGCGGCGGGACGACCATGTACGACCGGGCCGAGGGCGGCAGCGAGACAGGGCTGGGTGGCTGGCTCGACACGTTGTACCAGGACATCGATCTCGCCGCCGCAGGTGAGGCCGACGGCGAAGGCGTCGTCGTCGGAGTAGCCGAACCGGGCCCGTGTAGAGGGGATCGCCGTCTTCCAGCACCTGCTGGCACAGCTCGCACACGGCACCCTCCACGCACCCTCCGTAGACACTGCCGACCACGTCGCCGTCGAGGCCCTCGGCCACCAGGCCGTCCGCCAGGGCGCCAGCGTCCCCTGCGCCAAGACCAGCCGCATCCTGGCCGAGTTCGCCGGTGGTCACGCGGACCGCATCTGGGACAAGCGCATCCGCGAACTTATCTGCCCCGGCCTGCTCGTCCTCGACGACTTCGCCATGCGCCAGCCATCTGCCTCCCAGGCTGGTGACCTCTACGAACTGGTCTCCGAGCGACAAGGCCGATCCTTGATCATCACCAGCAACAAGGCACCCAGCGACTGGTATCCACTCTTCCTCAACCCTGTCGTCGCGGAGTCACTCTTGGACCGGCTGACCAACGCCAGCCACCAGGTAATCATGAGCGGCCCCAGCTGCCGCCCCAACAAGCGCCCGAAGAACCCCGCAGACAAGCCGACGACGTGACGCCTCATTGATGGCGCTCTTTGAAAGCGGTCACCCTGTGCTCAAGGGTGACCTCATACCTGCTCAGTGGATTTTCCCTCCCTTATGGCGCCCGACCGCAGGTCGGGCGCCATAAGGGAGGGCCGCAGTCGGCGGGCCTGCCTTCCTTGGCCGGTGCGGGCCTGTTCGGGTCAAGGCCGATGCCGCACGAAGTAGGCGTAGGCGAACCCCTCGCCCGCGCGTGGCGCCCGGGTCCAGGAGCGGGTGGTGAAGGTGGGGAGCCTGCCTTGGGTCAGCGCGAAGCGGGGGAGCGAGAGTCCGAGTTCGGTGTGCAGGGCCTCCAGCACGCGCAGTTCGGAGTTCATTTCAGAGTCCTCCGGACGGAACAGCCTTGCGGGGTTGAGGGTCTCGGGTATCGCGCCTGAGCGCTCAATCTCCGTACCCCGCACGGTAAACGCGTAGAGTTCCTTGCCTCGTTCGGCCACCGACAGGTGGAACGCGGTCGGGTGGTCGCCTGGAGACGTGCGCCTCGGCTCGCGCCACACCACCACCGCGCGGCCGGACAAGGAGGCGGCCGGAGCGGGAGACAGGAACAGCTTGCTCAGGTGGCTGTGGGAGTGGCCGTCAAAGGCGAACGCCCACCCTTGCGCAGTGCGGCCGACGGCGGCCACGGCCCGGTCCTCCCAGAGTTCCACGCCCTCCCGCTCATGGGGCTTGGGTGCCCGCCAGGACGCCTTGCGTGGATCCGTCGGTGCGCTCAGTTCGGCGCCTTCCTCGCCGATCAGCGCGGGCAGACGGGTGGGGTTGACTCCCTCGGCCCAGACACAGCGGTATCCGTCGAGCGGCCGCCAGTTCGCCGAAGGCTCCGTCAGCCATGCGAGGCCCGGCGGGTCGAGATCGGACACCGGCTCGGGAGCTGCTCCTGTCTCCCCGGCCCGCGGTGTCGCGAGGATTTCCCGCCCACGCTCCGGGGTGACCAGCAAACCCAGGACCGGATCGGCGAGCAGACCGATCGGGGCGATCAGCGAGGGCCCGGGAGCCTCCCACTGCGGGAGCGCGTCCCGCAGCACCCGCCACGCGGCATCGGTCGCCCCCCAGTAGGCCAGCTCCCGGGCCTCGGCGACGGCCCGGCCCCATGGGCCGGCAGGCGCGTAGCGATAGGTACCGTCCCGCATCGTCTTCAGGACGGCCTCGGCGGTCTCCCGGGCCGCCCCGCGGGCGGCCATCATCCCCAGCCAGTGGTCGTCCCCGCCCAGCCGCCATTCGCCGCTCGCCGGACTCATGGCCTCCACGGGCAGAATCTCCGGCAGGTAGCGCTGGTCCGCCACCAGGTGGCCGTAGTCCAAGGAGCCGCGTGGAGCCAGCAGATGCCGGAGCTGGTTCAGCAGGACGGCGCTCCGCGGCCGCCCGAAGGACAGCGCTTCCTCAAGTAGGGGCAGGGCCTCCTCGTACCGTCCGCGCAGGGCCAGCAGGCGAGCCTCCTCCACATGGGTGTCCTGGAGGCGTGTGGTCGCGTTCACGAAGTCGCATCTCTCCACCCGGTCGGCGTGGAAGCGGCGGTACATGGCCTCCATGTATGCGCGGAATGACGAGAAACGGTCCGGAAATTCGCCGCTCCAGCCCTTGTAGACGTAGAGCGCCCACTCACCGTCCTGGTCGCTGTCGCCCGGGTCGAGCAGGGCGTACGACATGTCGGAGTCCGTCTCCAGCCGCAGCGCCCGTTGCCACATCCCGGCCAGCAGGACGTCTTCCTCGCGCGGATTGTCGCCCAGGTTCTGCTCGTACAGGGCAGTCATGTCGAACGGATCCCGGAACCAGTCGATGTCCGCAGCGCCGCCGAGCTGGTACACCCCGGCCGTCTGGTCCACGTGCCACCCGTCGCTCACGGCCAGGAACTCCCGGTACGAGGGAGGCAGCCGTCGACCCAGCCGTTCCTCGGCCGCGGCGATCGCCGCCTCGTCCGCCCCGGGTCTGCCCAGAGGGACGACGTTCTGCCCGCCGTCGTCCTCCTCGTCCGCGCGCGGAACCCACTCCTCCTGCCAACGTTCCAGGAAGTCGTGCCAGTTGAAAGACTCGCTACTCATGGCCGCATGGTGTCATTCGGGACTGACAACGGTGTCGGCCCTGTTCTCGTATAGCGGCGGCCACGTGGCGGTTGTAGCCGTCTGCCCTGAGCAGCGGCCTGGGAAGCCGTCACGGTAAATGCCGGGGCTGCTGCGGCAGCGGGCTGCTCCAGCAGGGGTGACGCCCGCGTTTTCGCAGGTGAAGTATTACGCCACGACAAGCCCAGGCGGGCCTCATTCTCCGCTGTATGTCCGGCTGCCGTAGCTGTACGAGAAGCTGGCCCACTGTGTTGAACACCGGACCGAGTGGGGCGACGAGTTACCCTGGCGGAATTCAGAGATGCTCATCATCATAGGCTTTGCTCCGTGACGAAAGTCTTGATCACGGGGATGTCCGGCACCGGCAAGTCGACGGCACTCCACTCCCTGCGCCTGCGCGGGCACAGCACCGTGGATACCGATACCGACACCTGGAGCCGCTGGGTGACCCAGCCGGACGGTTCCGCCGACTGGATTTGGCGCGAGCAGGCCATCACCGACCTGCTCGGCAGCCACGACGACGCCAGCCTTTTCGTGGCCGGCTGCAAGACCAACCAAGGCCAGTTCTATCCGCTGTTCGACCACATCGTGCTGCTGAGCGCACCCGCCGAGGTCCTGCTGGCCCGGATTGCGGCGCGGACCAACAATCCCTACGGCAAGCGGCCCGAAGAACGAGACGCCGTCCTCGACCACCTGAACACCGTCGAGCCACTGCTCCGAGCAACCGCGACCGTCGAGATCGACGCCACCGCACCCATCGGACAAGTCGTTCGACAGCTGGAAGCACTCACCGAGCCCTAGCCGGCGGGCGGCGCTACCGATCGGTGAAGCGGCCGAGTCGCACAGCTGCTGTGGTCCTCAGCGACTGGGGAGTTACCTGACCGCAGCCCCGGGGAATGACCTGACCGTCGACACGCCAAACTGTGCCGGTGGGCCTGCTCGAAGGCCGGTTGTCCGGGACGGTGGAAGGTCATGCCCGATCAGCGCCCCGCTGCGGCGGCTGACCGGTGTGCCACCCGCCGCGAAAAGGCCGCACCCCGCCGTGATCCCGGCCCCGCCTCGTGCCTCCTCACCGCGATGCCCGGTCCTGCCGTGTCACATCGTCATCCGCCTGCGCCAGTCCAGCTGCCGCGGACGGTCCGTGTGCGCCTCCGCCAGCACCTCCTGCGCTGGTCTCGCCAACTGCGCGGCCGGTTGTCCACCGAGATCGGGTACGGATGGCGGGGGCCGAACGTCGCCCGGCAGCCAGCGAGAGAACGCTCCAGGCCGGCCGCAGCCGCAGGCCGCGCCGTCCGGTTCAGCGCCGGGGCAGATGTGGGCTCACGTTCCCTCAAGGCAGCCCCGGGCCCGCTGGCGGTTGAGGTCTTTCGCCGGGTTGTTGGAGTACGGAGCCTCCGCAGGGCGACCGTGGTGCGGCGCTCGGGGTGTACCGGTGCGGGCGCCTGGGGAGGGCGGCGGGCACGGACGGTGCGGGGTTCGGGTTCGACAGGCGGGTCGTGATGTGGCTCACAGTCGTGCAATTGCACGGGTGTCGCGTGTTTGCGCAAATCGCGGCGGGCGGGGGCGTGCGCCGGTGGCGGTGCAGGTGGTGAGGGTGGCGCGCGGGGTGGCGAATTGCGGCGGGTGAGGTGGTGAATACCTGTGCGAGATTTGCTGTAACCGGAAACCTACTCTCCGTTAAAAAGTGGTGGTGAGGCGCTCTGCACGAACCCGAGGGGGAGGGTTGTTTGCTGGTGCCCAGGAGCAACGAGGCTCCAGGCACCGGCAGTTGGGATGCGCGGGGAGACCCGGCCGGTGCTGCACGAGATCGAAGGATCCACCGTGACACTGGACGACGTCGCCAGCCTCGTGCTGGCCTCGGCTGCCGCGGCGAGGGCGTTCGCGCCCGATGTCCGCGCCGGCATGCGGCGCCTTTTGGGTGCCGGAGTCCGCCTGGGCGCGGAAAGCCTGATCGCCCGGCAGCAGCCGGCTGCCCGCCCCGAGGCGGCCCGCCTGGACGAGGCGGGAGGAGGCCGGTGACCGGACAGACCCCCGACGACGCGGGCGAGCAGGTGGTGCAGGAATCCGCCGACATGATGCCGCCGGCCTTCTGGGCCTTTCACGAGCTCTACCACCAGGCCTACTTCGAGTACGCCTTCGTGCAGTTAGGCGACCAGGTCGCCGCCGACCAGCTGGTCGACCAGACCTTCGTGTTCCTGGCCGTGATCTGGCAGCAGGTCACCGAGCAGGAAAAACCCGAAACGCTCGCCTGGACCCTGCTGAAGGAACGCGTCGCCGCCGAACTCGAAGCCCAGGGCAAGGAGCCGGCCGCCCTGGAGACCCTGGCCTTCGAACGCGCCATCCGCGCGGCTTGTGATCCGGTCTTGGACAGCTTCCGCGCCGAGTTCCGCGCGCAGGTTACCGAACTCGAAGACTCCATGGGCCTGTATGCGGCACTGGCCCGCCTGCCGGAGCGTCAGTTTGATGTCATGGTCCTGCACTTCGCCCTCGGCTTCACCACCAAGCGGACCGCCCTCGTGATGGGCGTGTGCGAGGCCACGGTGCGCTCCACCCGCCGCGCCGCCAAGCGCCGCCTGGCCGAACAGCTGGGACTGGACTACGGCGAGGACACCGACGATGAGGAGTGAGTCCCCCATGCGCCCGCAGCAGCCGCGGACCATAGACGAAGCCCTCGCCCGAGCCCGCATCCGCGAAGACGCCTACACCCCCGACCATCGCGAGGCCTCCCGCCGCCGGATCAGTGACCAGCTCCACGAACTGCGCTGGATACAGGCTCTGACCGGCCCCGCCGGTATCGTCGGCAGCGGCGGGCGCACGCCGCGCAGGGTGCCGCTGCTGCTGCACGAGCGGGCCGCGCACGACCTGCGCGCGCTGTGCCAGGGCATCATCCACGACGACGACGCCGCCCGCCGCATTGCCCGCTTCGACACTGCCCGCGACCCCGGCGGCGCCCTCGCGTTCGCCTGCCTGCTGCTGCTGGCCGATCGCGAGGAAGGCGCCCAGTTCTGGCTCCAGTTCGCCGCCGGCGGCGGCCAGGCCACCGGCGCCATCTGCCTCTACCTGATGCACCTGCGCCGCGGGGAATGGCGCGACGCCACCTACTGGGCCCGCCAGATCGAAGCTCTCGAAGGCGAACCCTGCCAGTACGCGCCCGTCGCACACGAGGTCGTCGACACCACCACCGGACTGCCCGGCGCGGGTGGCGCCCTGACGGTCTTCCTCGACCTGCCCGACAACACGGACACCGTCCCCGAAGCCGCCGTCAAGGACACCGTCGACGACCTGGCCGTGGCCCGTATCGACGGCCTGGGCCCCATCCCGCAGCCCCACGCCGGCCTCGCCCACCAGCTCGAGGACCTCATCACCATCGGCCACTGACCACCCCGCGGGCAGCGCCGTGCTGCCGCGCCCCCAGACCCCGGGCGCGGCAGCACACCACGGGCGTGGGCGAACGTTCCTGCGCCAGGCCACGCACCGCCCCGGAGGCGTCTATGTCCAGGGATGCTGCAAGAGCAGACGGCCCTCAATCACTGCCCAGTGCACTGACCTGATCGCTGCCGGGTCGAAGTGGTACTTGCCGTTGAAGATGTCCCAGTTCTCGATGTGGCGGTAGCCGGGCTCTGGAAAGGTTGCGTCCCAGATGTAGACGTTGGGACTTCCGTCCCACTTGGCGAGGTGGCCGCCACGCAGCGGAGTCGCGGACTTCTTGCAGGCGTCCCGGTTGTGGGTTTCGATGCCGTCCCAGCTTCCCCACAGGTCGAAGTAGACCTCCGCGTCGGGGATGGAGTACAGGTAGCTCTTGGGACCGACCAGGAAGACCTCGTCCCCGTAGCCGGGCGACTTGAACCGGGTCCCCTCCCGCGGGCAGCCGGCCACAGCGTCTGGAACGGCGGTGGAGACGCCG
Source organism: Streptomyces lincolnensis (assembly GCF_001685355.1). Taxonomy (GTDB): domain Bacteria; phylum Actinomycetota; class Actinomycetes; order Streptomycetales; family Streptomycetaceae; genus Streptomyces; species Streptomyces lincolnensis. The sequence continues at coordinate 10,268,174 of NZ_CP016438.1, forward strand.
GCGGTGGTCAGGGACAGGCCCAGAGCCAGAGCCAGGGCGAGACATGTACGACGTAAGCGTTTCATGGGTGGTGATCCTCCTTTGAGGGAACGCGCACAGGACGGCCGCTCGGGCGCGTTCTGGCGAACCTGTGGCCCGCCGGTTCTGCTTGCTCCGGCGGCCGCCGAAATCGCTCGGTGATATCCGAGGCACGCCGACGTTGGCAGGGCACTCCGATGCCCGGCAAGGAATCGCGGTCCGCTGGGATGCTGGGACGCCGCAACGCACGAGGACCGGGCGCTTTTGCCGCCTCGTTGGGACACCCGTGGGACGAAGCGCGGTGCGGCGCTGGCCACCGTCATGAGTGACCGCGGCTGCACATCATGGGCGTGGACGGGGCCGACGGTGACTGGAGTTGCCAAAGGCTGGCGTGCGCGTCCTCGGGCCCGGCGGCTTCGCGCTGCACAGGGGCGGCTCTTGCGCCACGATCCTGGTGGCCGTGGAAGAGCGGTGCCCGGCCGATGTGCTGCCAGGCCGGGATGCCGCGCCGCTGGCCGCCTGGCTGCGCGATCACCCCAAGGTCGAAATGATCTGCCCCGACTCAGCCGCGAATTTCCCCAGTCCTGGTGGCCTCTGCGACTTTAGACCGTGTCTTACGTGGTGGGGCGGGTGAACTCGTCACGCCCTTCGAACACGCCGCGAGGCAGGCGCCCGCGCCCGTGTGAGATCGACGTGGTCAGGCATGAACCGACGTCAGGCCGCGCATGGACGGAGGGCCACGCACTTCTAGACGGAAGTTATGTGCTCCTGGACGGAAGACGGATGCCCGACCGCCGACGGTCGCTCTAGCGTCGACCGCACCGATGACGGCCCGGCCCCCCAAAGGATCCTCATGCCCGTAATATCCGCTCCCGCCGCACTGCCGCGGTCTCGGCACCGCTGGGTGGCCGTGGCCGGCCTGCTGATGCTGTCCCCGATCAGCGCGGAGTACCTCATCGGCTACAGCGACAGCACGAACCGGCCGCTGGAGCTGCTGGCGGGCCTGCTCATCCTCGCGCCGCTCTACGGAACCGTCGCGGTGCTCATCCGCGAGATCACTCGGCGCACCGGTCGCGGCTGGCCCACGATCCTGCTGCTGAGCGCGGCCTTCGGGGTGATCCAGGCCGGCTTGATCGACCAGACCCTGTTCCACCACGAGATCAACCCCGATGACCCCGACTGGGCGACCCAGGCGCTGGTCACCCTCATCCCGGGCCTGGGGGTCGATGCGGCGAGCTTGCTGAACTATGTCGGGGGGCATGTGATCTGGAGTTTCGCCGCTCCGATCGCGGTGATCGAATCCTGCGCCCCGCGCATCGCTGACCGGCGATGGCTGGGCCCCGTGGGCGTCGGCGTCATGGTGGCGCTGTGGGCGCTGGGCGCCGCGCTGATCTTCAGCGACACGTCAGCGGACTCCACCGCCGGCCCGGCGCAGCTGATCGGCGCCGCAGTGGTTGCCATCGCCCTGATCGCCGCCGCGTTCACCGTCCGGCCTGCGAGGACCCAGTCGCAGGCAAAGGCGCCGTCGTGGTGGCTGGTCGGCGGTGTCACCGGGGTCGCATGGTGTGCCAGTCAGCTGCTGCCGGCGACCTGGGTGGGGGTGGCGGTGAACGTGGTCGCCATGGTCGTACTCGGCTGGCTGCTGGTGCGCTGGTCGCGCCGCCGGGGCTGGGGCCGTCGGCACGTACTGGCCGCTGCGGGCAGTGCCCTCGTCGTCCGTGCCGGGCTGTCCTTCCTGGTCGAACCGCTCGGCGGCAACGTGGAGGGCATGGTGAAGTACGCGGTCAACGCCGCGATGCTCGGTGGTGTCGCCGTCCTTCTCCTGATGGCCGCCCACCGTCTGCGTCGACAGGAGCCGAGCGCATGCTGACCGTCCGCGGCATCTCCTACCTGGTCGGTGAGGCGAGCACCGATGACGTACGGCGGGACATGGAGGTCATCGCCCGGGATCTGCACTGCACCACGGTGATGCTCATCGGGGACGGGAAGCGGTTGATCGATGCCGCCCGCACCGCCCTCGAGTCCGGTCTCGGCGTCTACATCCGGCCCCACGTTCCCGAGCTGCCTCAGCCGAAGCTGCTGGAGCACCTGGACGCCGTCGCCGAGGCGGCCGAAGAACTCCGCCTAGAACACCCGGACCGGGTGACGCTCCTGGTCGGCAGCGAGTTCTCCCACACCGTGCCCGGCATCGTCCCCGGACCTCGCTCGTTCCTGCGCCTGAAGCTCATCGTGCGTTTCCACCGCCTGCTGCGGCGCAGGATCGACCGGCGGCTCCACCGGCTGCTCACCACCGCCGTGACCACCGCGCGGCGCCGTTTCGGCGGGCCGGTCACCTACTCCGCGGCCGGGTGGGAACACGTCGACTGGTCGCTGTTCGACCTGGTCGGCGTCAGCCTCTACCGCTCCGGCCGCAACCACACCACCTACGCAGACCGCCTGCGTACCCTGGTTCGCGACCACGACAAGCCCGTCGTCATCACCGAGTTCGGGTGCGGTGCCTTCACCGGAGCCGACCAGCGGGGCGCCGGTTCCTTCTGGATCGTCAACTGGTTTGCCGTACCCCCGCGCATCCGCGGCGACCACCCCCGCGACGAGTCCGTCCAGGCCCGCTACCTCGGTGAACTCATCGACCAGTACGACGCGGAGGGCGTGCACGGCTGCTTCGTGTTCACCTTCGCCATGCCCGACTTCCCGCATCACCACGACCCTCGTCTCGACCTCGACAAGGCCGGCTTCGGGGTCGTGGCGGTGACCGGCGACGGTGCGTGCAGACCCAAGGAGGCGTTCCACGAGGTCGCGCGGCGCTACGGCGACACAGCCGTGGAGGAATGACCGAGTGAGCGGAGCGGCCAGGCATCCAACACCGAACCCCCGAATGAGCCACGCAAACACCGCACCTCAAACCAGCGATGCGGATCCGCGACCAACCTCGCGTGCGCACCCCAGTACTCCAGGTCGTTGCGCATCTGGTAGCCGTGCGCGCGGCCGCGTCGGCGGACGGCACCCAACACGAGGAGACGGATCGCGGACATGCAGGAAACTCAACCCTTCCCCTTCTAATCAAGTTTGATTAGTGTAGTAGGTGTGGCTGAAAAGACGATTCCCTTGCTCCCCTGTCAGACCATCCAGCCCGTCATCGACTTCTACACGGCTCTCGGTTTCGAGGTGACCTTCCTGCAGAAGAGCCCCAATCCGTTCGCGGTTGTCGAGCGAGGCGATATCGGGCTGCAGTTCTTCGGCATGAAGAAGTACGAGCCCAGCGAGTCCTACAGCACCTGCTATGTCCTCACCGATGACGTGGACGGGCTGTACGAGGCGTTCCGGGCCGGGCTCAAGGCCGCGTACGGGAAGATCCCGAGCCGGGGCATTCCGCGGATCGGGCCGCTCAAGGACATGTCCTACGGGGTGCGGCAGTTCCTGATGACCGACCCCGGCGGCAACTGCATCCGGGTCGGGCAGCCCACCAGCGAAGACCTGCACCACCGGCCCGCCCCCAAGGAGACCTTCGCACGAGCACTGCACAACGCCACGCTCTTCGCCGACTCCAAAGAAGACCCAGCAGGTGCGGCGAAGATCATCGACCGGGTGCTCGGGCTCGAGGGCGAGCGGCCGACACCCGCGCAGCTCGTACGCCTCCTGGTCCTGCGCGCCGACGTGGCCGGGCGGCTCGGTGACGAGACCACGGCGGTGTCCGCGCTGAAGAAGGCCGCCGCGGTCCAACTCACCGATGAGGAACGGCAGTCGGTCAGCGGCGACCTGGAGAGACTGAAGGACCTGGCGGGTTCGGAGCCGAAGCTTGAGGTGTGACATCTGAGCTGGATCGTCGGCCCGCCGTTCGCAGCGGTCCTTGGCGTGCTGAACCCCATCTGGCAGTCCGGCCGCCTCGTGTCCGAGGGCTGGACCTATCCACGCGACCTCTTAGTAGGTCACGTCAGCACTGGGCAGAGCGGCGTCTAAGCTCCGTCCGGTGGAGACGTCCTGGATCGTCACAGTGGCCGCCCTGTGGGGTGTCGGCACGGGCCTACTGATACCGCACGCCGCATACCGGCTCTCTGTGCCGCCCGATGAGCCGTGGCGAGCGGCGTGTCCTGCCGGACACCTGTTCATCGGTGCCGGGAACGGATGGCTGGGGCGGGCCCGCTGCACCGACGGAGACTCGTACGGCCCCAGCACACCTCTCCTTGCTACTGCCTCAGCCGTGGCCTGCGCCGTATTGGCGGCCGCCGTCGGCACCCACCCCGAACTGGTGGTCTGGCTGCTACTTGTCCCAGCTGGTGTACTGCTCGCCGTCGTCGACTTCGCGGTACACCGGCTGCCCGACATCGTCACCCTGCCGTTCGCAGTGATCACGCTTGCCCTGCTCGGCGCGGCCACGTTGCTGCCGGGTACCGACGGGCGCTGGACGACTGCGCTGTTGGGCTCCTTTGCCCTGGGGGGCAGCTACTTCGTGCTGTTCCTGCTCACCCCCCGCAGCTTCGGATTCGGCGATGTGAAACTCGCCCTCGCTCTGGGCGGGGTCCTGGGCTGGTACGGCTGGGCCATCGTCATGATCGGGACCTTCGCGGGGTACCTGTTCGGCGCGCTGTACGGCATTGCCCTCATCCTCGCGGGTCGGGCTAGCCGGACCAGCAGGATCCCGTTCGGGCCGTTTCTGCTTGCCGGGGCGTTCGCTGGCGTGCTCCTGGGCTCTCACGGCTAGGCCGTATGGAGAACCGGCGCCTCGCTCGCGAGAATTGTCAAGATCTGCGGATCGATGGCCGGGTGCGGGGTCTGGCCTTGGTTGGTTGTGACCGTGTAGGGCTTTCAGGTGAGGCCATCGAGGAAGTCCGAGAGTGCGGTGTGCAGGATCTCGGGCTGTTCCAGGTGCAGGTCGTGGCCGGTGCCGGGGATGCTCATGGCCGTGGTGGCGGGTCGCTGCCGAAGCATTGCGTCGGCTTCCTGGGCAGGGATAAAACTGGATTGGGCCAAGATGACCAGGGTGGGGCACGCGACCTGCCCCCACTCGTGCTGGAAGGAACGCTGGGCGTTCTCCGCCAGCGAGCGGACCATCACGTTCCGGTCGAAACGAGGCCACCATCCGCCGTCGCGTTCTTCCAGCCCGGCCGCCCAGCCTGCACCGACCGGTCCGCCGCCGAGGAATGCGGCCGCCGTTTCGCGTGAGGCAAACGGTGTCGGCCACGAGTCGAGCCATCCACCGATGTCCACGGGGCCGTTCGGGTGTGGACCGCCGGAGCCGGCCTCGACGAGCACGAGCGCACGGACGAGCCCGGGATGCGCGGCAGCGGTGAGCATGGCTGTGTGTCCGCCCAGTGACTGGCCGACCAGGACGGGCCGCTGCAGCGCCATCTGGTCAATAACGGCGATGACGTCGGCGACGTACGCGGCGCGGGAGACGTCACGCGGGTGGAGCTCGCTGGCGCCGTGCCCGCGCTGGTCGACCGCGACGACCCGATATCTGGAGCTCAGCCTCCGGGCCAGCACGTCCCATTCACCCGCGTGACCGGCCAGGCCGTGCAGCAACACGATCGGCTGCTGCCCCGGCCCGCCCCAGTCCCGGCAGGCAAGTCGCACGCCGTCTCGCACCACCACGTGTTCAGACCATGCCACGTCGGCTCCCAGGGAATCGGCTGGACTCGATGATGCCGCACCTGTTTCAGGGCGTTGTACGAGCTGACCGCGCTCGAAGCGGGCGCCCGCTCGGACGAGGGCGACGAGGTGGGGAGCGTTCACGGCCCGCCACCGTACGGCTTCGGACCAAGGTGACCAAAGGCGCCGGCAGCCGCACGGCCGGACTGGCCCTGGTCTTCAAGCTCATCCAGTCTGCCCAGGCACGACTGGCGAGTCGTGAACGCGCCCCACATCGTTGCTCTTGTCTTCGCCATAGCTCCTTTGGAACGCGGTCGCCTGGTTGGGCGCGAGGAGCGGGCAGCCTGACGGATACACCCCATCCGCTGACCGACAAGGAACTTTCCGCGATCGAGGAACTTGCCTGTGTTGCGACTCCCGGCCCCCTGGCACGTGCGCCAACTTGACGGCGACATCGCCATGAGCCTTTTCGCCATCAGTGCTGTCCCCGACACCGGGGCCGGGGAACGCTGGCCGGACTTCGACCACCGCCAACTCGTGGCCACCACCCAGGTCAAGCCGCCACGATACGTCGACGGGTCGGCCAGGAGTCCCATGCAGGCGTAGCAGCGGCGTGGTCTGCCACCTTCTGGGCGGCGATGGCACAGATGCCTTGACGCTCCCGGTGTTGCTGAGGATCCGGACGGGTTCTAAAAGTGGTCGGGCAACCAGGGTTCATGCTCTGTGGTGCGGATCAGTCTGCAGAGAGCTTCGTCGGACGTGGCTTCCACTCCCGCCAGGCGTGCTGCGGTCGCTGTCCGGTAACCGCCGGCGTACCAGACGGCCAGTTGCCGTCGGGTGAGCCGGGCTTCGCTGGTGGTGTGTGTCTTGGTGATCTGACCTGTGCCGCCCTTGATTTCGAGCAGGTACTGGTCCCAGTTTTCGCCGTCCTGGCTTTCAATGGCCAGAGGCATCGCGGTGTCGAGGTGATCCGGCCAGCCGCGCAGCCGCATCGCTTCCTCCAGGTCAAGGATGCGGAGCATCCACGGGTGCCACGCCTCCGCCGTGAGGCGGTATCGGTGGAGGTTATGCAGCAGCGCTGGGTACGGGGGAAGGGCTGATCGGCGGAAGTGGATGGCTGGCGCCCGCGTGTGATGGAGGGCGAGGAATGCCAACATCTCGGCGACGGTGTCTGCGTCGCTGGCCCAGAAGTCGTGCACGGTCAGCTGCATCCCGTGCCGCTCGCCGCGCTTCATGGCGAAGGACAGCAGTCCCGTGGGGGCCTGGGCCGGACCGAACCGGTAGGTGGTCAGCTGCTGTTTGTCGTCGATCCAGGCGGGCCACCAGGGCGGGCGCAGTACGGGCCCGTTCCACTCCGGGGCCAGGCGGCGTTGCAGCGCGTCGGCTTCCGTCGTGCGGCCGAGCTCGACTGGCATCCCCGAGCGGGTGAAGGCCCGCTTGAGGTCGTCGGTGGCGATGGACCACGCGAAGACGGGGACGGGGGCCTCCCAGCCGAGACGGCGGACGTACCGGCCTGATGTCGTCCCCAGCGTGGAGAGCACCGCTCCCTGCTCGTGCAGGTGACGGAGCCGTTCGGCGAGCACGTCGGCAGAGAGACGGGCGCCGCGTTCCTCCGGGGCGACGCACCCGGCGCTGAGCAATGGGTTCACCCAGGTCGTCACGAGACAGTGCACGCCCAAGCATGCCGATCTGTGGCGTCATACCGAGCCATGCTGGGTCTTCATGTGTCGAACTGGGGTAACACATGCGAGAGTTAGTGGTTGTGAATGGGTGCGGTGCTGGCATTGGATGGGCGTCAGCAAGGACGGGACGGCTGTCCCTGCTCACGTTGCGCAGCGGTAGCGATCATGGCTGTCACCGGGTGACCAAGCTGCTGCCGTCGGGTGCCAATCGCGAGGATGGCTGGCTGTCATGGGGGTGCCTGTTCACACCGAGGCCGCCCTTCCGGCGGAGATTGGCGATGTGCTGACCGACCGGCACCATCGCCTCGCCCTCGCCCCAGACCTGGTCCTGGCGGGGAGCAAGGTGGCCCGTGGCCCGCCGGTAGGAGCGCAGCGCAGCGAGCTTGGACTCCCACGCCTCTTCGCCCGGCTCCCACACCATCCCGGCCTCCGGCGCGTCCAGCAGTTCCTTGCGCCGTTCCTCCAGCTCCCCAGCCCGCAGCGCCTTCCGCTGCTGGTGGACCCAGCGCCCGAGCGGAAACGCCTTCGGCGCCCCGACTTCGACCTGCCCGGCCCGGGGGGCGCTCCGTCGGGCCGGGCGTGCCGTCGAGGTTCAGGTGCGTCAGCCCGGCCTCCTTCGCGCGCTCCAGCGCGGTCGCGAGGTCCGGTGCCCCGGCCCGCCAGAACGGTCAGCCCCTAGTGCAGGTAGCGGTAGACGGTGGAGGTCGATACCCTGTTGTCTCGGGCGAGTTGGGCCAGGCGGGTGCCGTCGAGGAACCAGCGCAGGACGAGCACCGCCTGCCGGAAGCAGCCCAGCGCACGCCGTCCCTTGCGGGTTCCGGCCACGACGCGGTGATCGCGCAGCTGCGCGCGTGGGTGGAAGACGAGCGCGATCCTCACCTCACCGATAAAGCCAACCAGGTCGTCCGCGAGATGCGGTTGGTCCTCGCTGTTGGACCGGCGCCTTCCCCACCTGTCACCGCGACATACCCACGGCGATACCAACCTGGCCAAGACCTACTAGGCGGCTGCCACGATCGCCGGCGCGCGATCCGCGCGGCGAATGACGTCCCAACTCCGTTCCCGCTCCGCTCCTCTTCCCGCTCCTGCCCGGCGTCTGCTGGCCCGGACGTTTCGAAGTTTCTCGAAATGCTGGATCGGCCGACGCCGCCCTCCAAGAATCGTGTCCCAGTCGCTGTTTCGCGCATCTGTATCAGTGACCGCTCGAAGCGGCACCGGATTCCGGCAATCAGGAGAAGAAAATGCGTAAAGCCGTACTCGGTTTGTTCGTTGCATTGGCGGCTGTGCTCGCGGTAGCGCCGTTCGCCGGTGCTGACCAGACTGAGACCGTAGCCTGCTGCGGCCCTGTCCCGAAGTAGTGGGTACTCACCGTTAGCGCGCTGTTTCGCGCATCTGTATCAGTGACCGCTCGAAGCGGCACCGGATTCCGGCAATCAGGAGAAGAAAATGCGTAAAGCCGTACTCGGTTTGTTCGTTGCATTGGCGGCTGTGCTTGCCGTAGCGCCGTTCGCCGGTGCTGACCAGACCGAGACCGTAGCCTGCTGTGGCCAGATCCCGAAGTAGTGGGTACTCACCGCTAGCGCGATCTTGTAGCGAGGGTCCGTCAGCTTGCTGGCGGGCCCTTTCCTTCGTTCGGAACGGTGAGCGGACGGAAGCCGGCCGCACCTGATCACACGGCGCGGGGCACCGCTCGCCTTCCGCGACAAGCTCCGAGACCGCCGGCCTACGAGCAGGCGCGACGTCAGCCGGTGGTCGGCGCCTTCCGCGTCCACTGGCTCGTTCGAGGGATCTTGTGGGTCAGACGCCGGGTCATCATGGTGATGAGTGCCCAGTTCAGGTGTGCTTCGGATTCTCTGAACTACCGAGATAGCTCCAGGTAGGGCTCAGTCCCACCACAACACGACGAACAGCCCCCGCCGCGCTGCATCAACGTAGAAGTCCCTCAGGGCCGTGAAGTGGTGCGTGAGGTAGGCCGGTGCGTCGCGCACCGTCGTGGACGTCGGCTGCAGCGGCGGCCATCCCGTTCCGCTCGCTCTCGCGCCAGCAGCCGCCGGGCGGCGTGCCAGCGCGGTGCGAGCGCCCGCGCCACGCCGTCCACGACCTTCAGTACGTGGCGAGGAAGCCCTGCAGGTCGTCCACCAGCGGGCGCCGCAACGCTGGCGGCGACCCGCCGTACCGCTTCACGACCTCACCGGCTAGCCGATCCGGGTCGTGTCCCCGCAGCCCCTCCGCGACATCGCGGAGCCGGGTGAGCGACAGGTCTCCTTGCGGTTCAGTCTGCTGGGGTGGCGGACAGGAGTTCGAGGAGGGCCATGCCTCGGGCCGTGGCCCGCAAGCGGACGTGTTGGCCGTGTCGTTCGCGTTCCAGCAGTCCTGCCGCGGCAAGCTGATCGCAGTGGTAGGTGGCGGTGCTTGGGCTGATGTGCAGGCTGCGGGCGAGTTCGCCGACTGCGGGCTGGCGGGTCAGCTGCCGCAGGATCGCTGCCCGTACGGCTCCCAGGATGAGGACGAGCGCGGCATCTGCCGGGGCGGGGCTGTCGGGGGAGGCACCGGTGATGTGGCCCAGGCCGGGCAGGGGGTATCCGATCCAGAAATGTTCCGGGTGTACGGCGTCGTACAGGCCGGCCCGGTGGCCGGAGGCCAGGGGCATGAATATGAGGCGGCGATTGCCGAGTTCTGCGGGTGCTCCGGGGTCGCAGGGCGGCAGCTGCAATACGCCGTCGCGGTAGAGGACTTTGGAGTTGAGGCCGGCCAGCACGGGGGCGAGGCTGCCGGTGACGGTGGCGAGCCCGACGCGTTCCATTTCCCGTCCGATCAGGCCGTCTGCCCGCTTCCATAACGGCTCGAATGCCTCCCAGACGGAGGTGACCACGTGCTGGTAGGCCGTGAGGTAGTCACGCGGCGAGTCCAGAACCCTCCGCAGGGCCGGAGGCGGTGAGACGGGACTTTGCGCAGCCATATCGTCGGCGAACTCGTCGGAGCTGAGCGACATCAGCTGGTCCAAGGTGGCCGACATCTTCGTGCTGCGCAGCTCGGAGGTCAGGGCCAGGCTGTCCGGTATGACGACATGTGCCGTGGAAAGCAACGTGCGGACGAGGGGCACGGCAGCAGCGGGAGCGGAGTCGTGGACGGTCCTGCGCCACAGATCAGGTACATCGACAGGATGATCACCGAGAACACCCAAGAGCAAGGTGAACAGTGTGGCACCGGGATGCCTGACCACATCGACCTGCACTTGCTCCAGCGGACCCAGCCGCACGATGCGCTCCGCCGTCATCTCGCTCCCCCGTGGCAGTGTTCAGCGTTTGGAGGATATTCGAAGAGCCGGTCGGCGATCCGCCCGGCCAGCAGCTCGCCGACCACACGACCGTCGTCCGCTCGCTGCCCACCCAAGCCACCCGGGGCCGAGACAGTGCCCGCCCGATGCCTCCCGACGTCCCGTAATGCCCTCGTCAGCTTCACCAAGGTGCGGGACAGACTGAAACCGAGGTGTTCACGGCGCCCGGAGCCATCCCGTGCGCGCGAACACCTCGGATTCTGTTTCCGAGCTAGAAGGCCGCTGTCCGGTCTTCGCTGCGAGGGTCGCTCACTTGGTGCTCGGTGTAGAGGCCCGAGCGCGACTCACGACGCCAGGGACGCGCGTAGGTCAGTGCCGATGTGGCGGCCTCGGAGCTGTCGTCGAGGTTCGCGACGGCTACCGATGGCGAACCGTCCGCGGGGCACCGCGCAAGCCAGTCGCCGTTGGGAGCGACGATTCCGGTCGGTGCGGTGACGCTGTCCTGTGCCGGCCCCGACAGGCTGACCCAGTAGCTGTTGAACGCGGCGTGGCCTTGGACTTGGGCTTGGGCGGTGGTGTTGCCCGGCGTGCCGCTGGTGGAGAGCAGCACGCAGTCGACATCCAGATTCTCGTACTCCGCGAACAACTCTGGATAGTGGATCTCCATGCCGAGCAGGCAGCCGAAGCGCACAGCGTCGACCTCGAAGGTCACCGGTGAGACGCCCGGCGAGTACATGTACGAGACCTTCGTCTTCGACAGCAGGCGCTCGTCATAACGCGTGACGACCTCGCCGCGATCGGAGATGACGTAGAGGCTGTTGTGCGGGCGGTTCGGGCCGGTCAGGCGATGCACCGACGGGATCACCGTCCACAGCCGCAACTCGCGGGCCAGCTCGGCGATCGCCACCAATTCCGATTGGAGCACCAGCCACTGGCACCGGTCCCAGTCCGCCGGGCCGACCTCGTCCGGGCCGTCGACGGACATGACGAACTTGCTGGGAAAGCAGATCGCGCCTTCCGGAAAGTGCACGATCCTCGCCCCCTGAACACTGGCCTCGCGCATCAGAGCACGGACCTCACGCCCGCTTTCGCGCAGCGCTTCAACGTCTCGGGGGTCTTCGCGTACGAGCGTCTGCGCTACGGCGAGCCGCACGCTCTTGGGATTCCTTGCTTCCGGCATGACGTCTCCTGATGGAGTCGGAAGGAAGTGCCGCAGGGCGGACGTGTAGGACTCACCGGTCTTGGCGGCGCGGGCACGCACCTGGCGCTTGAAGTTCCTACGGGCTGTCATCGCGGCCTTCCACGCCTTGAGCGACGGCTCCCCAGCAACCTCGCCCGAGGCGATCGGGCTGCGACAACGACCTGAGACGCTGGTCCCTTTGCCTCCGGTGGGAGACCGTGCTGGGGACGGTCGCGGGAGGTTCGGCGTAGGCCACGCAGTCGGTCATCATGCCGTCGCTCGCGAACTCCGTCAACAACCTTCAACACGGCCAGCGCGCCGTCGCTTTGCCGGCGGATGAAGAGAAACCCCTCGGCTCAACACGCTGAACCTGACAGGGAAGGACCCCTTAGGGCTTGCCGGGAAACAAGTCGTGGCTTCCAGCTGCGCGGATCGTTGTTCTGGTATGGGGAGACCGGAGGGGATCGAGGCCGCCTTGGCTGCGAAGTTCGAGGCGTTGTTGCCGCATCTGGATGAGCGTCAGCGCCGGCTGGCCATAGGGGCGGAAGCGCGGTCGCTGGGGCATGGCGGGATCAGGCTCGTCGCCGCTGCGGCCGGGGTCCGGGAGGGCACGGTCTCGCGCGGGGTGGCTGAACTGGAGTCCGGCCAGGACCCGTTGGGACGGGTCCGCCGGGCGGGCGGAGGCCGGAAGAAGGCGACCGAGGTCGACCCGGGGCTGCGGCCCGCGCTGCTGGCTTTGGTCGAGCCCGACGAGCGGGGTGACCCGATGTCGCCGCTGCGCTGGACGACGAAGTCGACCCGGAAGCTGGCAGCGGAGCTGACCCGGCAGGGCCACCGCGTCTGCGCCGACACAGTCGCCGGCCTGCTGCGGGAGGAAGGCTTCAGTCTGCAGGCCAACGCCAAGACCATCGAAGGCTCTCAGCATCCGGATCGGGACGCCCAGTTCCGCTACCTCAACGAGCAGGCACGCGATCACCGGGACGCCGGAGACCCGGTGATCAGCGTGGACACCAAGAAGAAGGAACTGATCGGCGACTACAAGAACGCCGGGCACGAATGGCGGCCCGCCCGGCAACCCGTGAAGGTCAACACGCACGACTTCCCCGGCCAGGCCGAGAAGGCGATCCCCTACGGCATCTACGACATGGCGGCGAACACCGGCTGGGTCACCATCGGCACCGATCACGACACGGCGGCGTTCGCTGTCGCCTCGATCCGCCGCTGGTGGCAGGCGGTCGGCCGGCACGACTACTCCCGCGCCCGCCAGCTGCTGATCACTGCCGACGGCGGGGGCTCCAACGGCTACCGCACCCGCGGCTGGAAGACCCACCTGGCCGACCTCGCCGCAGAAACCGGTCTGGAGATCACTGTGTGTCACCTGCCGCCCGGCACATCGAGGAACAAGATCGAACACCGGCTGTTCTCCCACATCACCATGAACTGGCGCGGGAGACCCCTGACCAGCCACGAAGTCATGCTCCAGGCCATCGCCGCGACGACCAGCCGCACCGGCCTGACGGTGCACGCCGAACTCGACAACGCTGAGTACCCCACCGGCATCCGCATCGGGGACGAGACCATCGCCGCCCTGCCCATCACACGCCACCGCTTCCACGGAGACTGGAACTACACCTTCCACCCCGCAGATCACCAACCGCCCCCGCACCTTCCCCGGCAACGCGGGCGGCCAGCCGACGGCTCTCGCCCCCTCACACTCCACGACCTGCAGCACCCCGAACTGACCGGCATGCCCCGCAAGCAACTCAGCGACCTCACCGACATCTTGATCCCCGCGCTGGAAGAGCACCGCGAACAGGTCCGCCACGCAGCCCGCGGCGGACCACGCCGCGTCGCCCCGGGCACCGGCCGCAAACCCACACTCACCCCCGCCGACCAGATCCTGGTCACCATCCTCTACCTGCGAAAACACAGTCTTCAGGAGCTTCTCGGCCAGCTCTTCAACACCACTGCCATGACCATCAGCCGTGCAGTGAAAGACGTCCGCCCGCTCCTGGAAGCCAACGCAGTCTGCATCCCCGCCTCAACAGCCCGTTTCCGCACGCCAGACGACGTCGCCCGGTTCCTCGACCCTGACGAAACCAAGATCAAACCAACGTGTTGATTCCAGGCAAGCCCTTAGAGGTCCTAACAAAGGCGTTGGACGTGGCGGTGGTGATGAGGCAGGTGGCGAGGCCGAGGAAGGCTTCGTGGATGTCGTCGCGTCGTTCCCAGCGGATCCGCAGGCGGCGGAAGCCGTGCAGCCAGGCGATCGTGCGCTCGACCACGTAACGGAAGATGCCGAGGCCGGAGCCGTGTTCCGTGCCTCGTTCGGCGATCACCGGGCGGATGCCACGCTGCCACAGCAGGCGCCGGTACTTGTCGTGGTCGTAGCCGCGGTCGGCGAGGAGCGCGTCGGGCCTGCGTCTGGGCCGGCCGACGGTGCCGGCCACGGCCGGGATCTTGTCGATCAGGGGCAGGAGTTGGGTGACGTCGTTGCGAAAGTTACGACGGCGTCGAAGGCATCACAGATGAACCCCACGACACGAGCGCCCCGGACGACGATGCCTACCTCACGCTTGAGCAGATAACGGGAACTCCCGCTCGCACCTTCCGTCAATGGGCGCACGATCATGTCCCCGACTTCACTTGAGCGATGCTCACGCAGGGGTGGCGGGGGCAAGCGCACTCTCAGAGGTCGCTGCCAGCTGTCCCGCCGGATCCGGTCGAACAGCTCCTGCTTGGACAAAGACATCCGCAGCACCGCCCCTGCCGGGAACCACAGGAACCGTCTGACCGCAAGCGCCGAGGTGGGGCCACTTCGCGGCTCTGGCACAGATCTTGGGGAGCGGTCGCGGAGGGTCACTGTGGCGTTCGAATTCCCGGTGTGACACCTGTGGCCAGCCGTTCCTGCCACGAAACGCCGTTGCCAACATTGTTGTCACCAGCTCGGCCACTGTCTGGCGTGGTGCGGTAGGCGGCGCACGCTCATGCTGACGGGCGGACGGTTCCTGTGGTCGGGGGAGAGAACTCTGCGGGTGAGTTGACTCCGTGCCACGAGGCAGCAGTAGATCGCGGTTTGGGCGGCCTGGTCGCGGTCTTCCGTGCCGGCCCGCACCCACTGCTCACGGCTGCCGCTTGCGGTCCCGAGTTTCGTGGACGGTGGTTGGGTCCGGTTCGGTGACCAGGCCGGCGTCGTGCGCGAGGAGGCCGGCCTGGGTGCGGTTGCGGCAGTCGATCTTCACGAGCATCCGGGACACGTAGCTCTTCACGGTCGCCTCGGACAGGGACAAGGTGCGTGCGGTGTCCGCGTTGGACAGTCCGCGGCCGAGACACGCCAGAACTTCCAGCTCTCGGTCGGTCAGCTCACGCAGCCGGGCCCGGGCGTCGTCGCGCCGCCGCTGTCCCGCCGAGGACGTTGCGACCAGCCGGGCCATCGCGGCCGGGGACAGTACGGTGTGCCCTGCTGCAGCCACCCGCACCAGCTCGATGAGGTCCTGCGGCGGCGTGGTCTTCAGCAGGAAACCCGCCGCGCCGGCGCGTAGGGCCGCGAGGACGTGGCTGTCGGCGTCGAAGGTGGTGAGTGCGACGACCGGGGGCGGCACCGGTAACGTCGCGATGCGCTCGGTGGCGGCGAGGCCGTCAACGCCGGGCATCCGCAGGTCCATCAGCACCAGGTCGGGCCGGTGGCGGACGACCGCCTCGACGCCCTCCGCGCCGTCGTGTGCCTCGGCGACCACCTCGATGTCGCCCGCGCCGCCGAGGATCACCCGCAGATGCGCGCACACCATCGGCTCGTCGTCGACGACGACCACCCGGATCATCCGGCGTCCTCCCGCGTCGGCACGTGGGCCGGCAGTATCGCATCGACCTGGTAGCCGCCGCCCGGTCGCGGGCCGGAGCGCAGCGTCCCGCCGATCAGCTCGACCCGGTGCGCGAGCCCGAGCAGCCCGACGCCGGAACCACTGCCGGCCAGCGCGCCGTCCGCCGACCGGTCGGCCGCGCCGTTGGCGACGCGGACGGTGACGCCGTCGGCCCGGTAGGACAGCGCCACGGTCACCTCGGCGCCGGGGACATGTTTGCGTCCGTTCGTCAGCGACTCCTGCACCACCCGGTGGGCCGTGCGCCGGACGGTCGGCGAGACCTGACCGGGGTCGCCGTCGACGACGTAGGAGATCGTCTCGCCGACGGCGCGGGCCTCGTCGACCAGCGTCCGTGGATCGGGTGCGGTGGGTTGGGAGGGTTGAGCCGTCCGGGTCTCCCCGGCGTTGCGGAGTACCCCGACCAGGTCCCGCAACTCGGTCAGCGCCCTGGTGCCCGTCTGCCGGATGTCTTCGGCCGCGGTGCGCACGGTGGGATCGGCCGACCCGGTGCCGAGTGCCCCGGCGTGCAGCACCATCAGGGTGAGGTGGTGGGTCACCACATCGTGCATCTCCTCGGCGAGCCGACGCCGCTCCTGCGCTCTGGCGTGCTCGGCGAGCAACAACTACTCGCGTTCGGCCCGCTCGGCGCGCTCGCGCAGGGAGTTCAGCAGTTCCCTGCGGGCGTGCAGGTACAGCGCGGCCAGCGCCGGCAGCACGGTGTTGACGACGCCGAGTGGCGTGATGTCCCAGCTCGGGTGCCAGGGCCGGGTGCCAAGGACGGCGAGCAGGCCGATCAGCAGGAACGCCCGTCGGCGGTCGGTCAGCCGGACGAGGTTCGTGGTGATCGCCGGGGTGGCGAACGGCAGTGCCGTGTGCGCGGCGGGCTGCACGGGGGTGAACAGGCCGGGCGCGAACTCCTCCGAGACGAGCATGAGTACCGCGACGGCCAGTGCCCAGGAGGCGACCTGCACCGGGAAGCGGGCGAGGAACAGCAGCGACACGTCCACCGACAGTTGCAGGAGCAGCGCGGCGTGCGGCCCGGTCCAGCCGGTGGTCGGCGGACTCATGCCGTGCACGAGCAGGTCCAGGCCCCCGAACAGCACGGACGCGGCCGTCAGCCACAGCGCTTCCCGCCGGTTCGGCCACATTCCGGTGTGCTTGCCCCTCACCCCCGTCACCTTGGACACGGTATAGCCGGGACGGCCTTCCGCCGGGGCCCGGTGCAACTTTCGTGGACGCAGGTGCCCACCTTCTCCGCTTCCGGCGTGGCGGCTCGCCGCGGTCCACTCGGTGTCATGAGGAAGACGAGGTTTTCCAGGCGCGTCGCGTTGCGCGCGGGTGCGGCGGCCGGCGGGCTCGCCCTGGCGACGGGCGGGACGGCGGCGCAGGCGCACGGCAGCAGGCGCGGCACGACGACGTTCGTGATCGTCACGGGTGCGAGCGGCACCCCGGGCGGCATCGACGCGCTGTCGTTGCGCGGGCACCGCACCGTCGGGGTGGGTCTGCCGGGGCACGGCGCCACTGACGCCCAGTTCGCCCTCGACTACCAGTGCCCGCAGGACCTTCAGTCGCTGGCGGACCGGCCGTCGCCGATGGCGGGGGTCGGCCTGGACGCGTACACCGCGGCGGCCGTCCAAGTGGTCCGTACGGTCGCCGAGTTCGGCCCGGTCGTCCTCTACGGCGGCAGCATGGGCGGGGCGACCCTGAACCGGGTCGGCAACGCGGTGCCCCATCTGATCGACCGGATCGTCTACGACACCGCGTTCTGCTGCGTGGACCTGGCCTGTCCGGAGGACTACCTGATGACCCCGGAGGGTTCGACGACCCTGGCCGGCAACCTCGCCGCCCTGGTGGTCGCCGACCCCACGGCCATCGACGCGGTGCGGGTCAACTACCGCACCGCCGACTCCGAGGCTCTGGCGGGGCTGAAGAAGCTGATGCTGGCCGACGCGAGCGACGCCGAGTTCTACGCGATGCTCGCCTACCTGCAACCCGACGAGTCGCTCACCGTCGGCAGCGAGAACTCCCAGGTCCGGGCGGACACCTGGGGCCGCATCCCCCGCACGTACATCCGCCACACCGACGACCGGATGATCCCGCTCGCGCTGCAGGACCGGATGATCGCCGAGGCCGACCGACTGACCCCGCACAACCGCTTCGACGTGCACACCGTGCACGCAGGACACGCCGCGACCGCCGAGCAGTTCCGACAGATCGTCGACATCTTGGACCGCTTGCCGGAGTGCCGCCGCTGAATCCGTCACAGAGCTTCTCCGCATGCGGGAACTCACGCCGGTCATACTGCCGCACCGCCGGCGGGCAACTCACCAGCGCGGTGGCCACACACGACCCTGGTCGCGCCGCACGCGAAAGCACCGTCATCGACAGCGATGACGACACCGACACCCGCCGGCTCCACCCCGCCACTCGGCATCGGGTCGATCGAACTGCCCCGACCTGTGCCTGCTGAAGGCGTCTGTGCCCCTTACCCGGCCGCCGACCTGGCGGGCAGACTGCGTTCATGCAGCTCCCCGCCGAAGCCGTTGCCGCCACCGTGCTGATCGAGGTCGTACGGATCTCCGCTCTCCCCACCAGGCGGGGCGTCCCGTACCCCGGCCCAGTGGTCGCCCACTGGGCCGGGAGCGAGGCCGACGCCGCCCTGGTCTTGATCGAAAGCCTGCCCGGCAGTGAACAGCACCGCTGCGGTTTCTCGCCGGGCTGGAGCATCCGGGCATACGGAGACTCTCTCGATCTGGCACTGTTCGAGGCGGCGTTCTGCTTCACCTGCCACGAGGTCCGCATGCAGGGACCGGCGGTGCCGCCCGCTCTGGCCACGCAGTTCTTCGACCCGGGCGCCCTGTCGGCCCAGACCCTGCTGTCCCTCTTCCGCAAGGCTGCTCCGTAGCCGACCGCCTGGATGAGCGTCACGACAGAGGCCCAGGGCGGCACGATGAAGGCCTCCTCACTCTTTCCAGGGTGCCAAGGCCAAGGCTGGTCAAGCGGTGAGTTCGCGCCGTGAGGCAGGCACCGCGGTACGGCGGTGCCTGCCTGATGGGCCGTCATTGGGGTGGACGTCGCCAATGGCGAGGTCCATCAGCAGCTGTTCCAGCGTCGAGGCCTTGTCGGCTTCCCCACGGGGGCTGGTGCGGACGCTTGGTGGCAGGCGGGCCGGAGTCCTTCTCGGCAAGGGACCGCGCAACGACCTGCGGGGTGTGGTGATCGGTCCGCCGCTCCCATGGGTGCCACCCGGACCGACCGGCCGGGTTCGGGCCTCGCCCTGTCCAGGACGAGACGGTCACAGCGGTGGGACCGTGCCGGGCCCCCGCCCCGGCACGGTCGACATCGGCCGGTCAGCAGCCGTCGGTCCAGGAGTGCGAGGAGATGTTGTCGTTGACCGACTCGTTCTTCCCCGACCACCACCACAGGCCGTTGTTGAAGATGTAGTCCCCTCCCGACAGGTCTTGCCACGCGTCACCGTGACCGAGGCAGGCGTACACCCCGCTCTGGTCCTGGTTGTAGTAGAGGTCGACGTCGTCGTAACCGCCCGCGAATCCGCGGTTCTCCAGCGACGAGGCGAGGTTGCGCATCGGCTGGCAGTTGCCCGTCGCGCCGTCGTCGCCGTAGTCCCAGTCACGGCTGTTGCCCGACCAGGCACAGTGGGCGCCCCGCTGGTTGGGGTCCGCCCACGCGTGCAGCCTGCCGTCCTCGGCGGCAGCCGCTGCCGCGCGCGGCGCAGCGGCCGGTCCGTCCGCGGCCTGCGCGGCGGCGACCGGGCCGACTGTCGCGAAGAGCATCGCTGCACCGGTGGCGAGCAGAGTCAGTTTCTTCATTTCCTCATACCTCTCGGATGGGGAGTCAGCCGGCCTTGACGATGTCCCGGGCGCGGTTCAGCGCCCCGGACTCCAGCGTCTTCCTGTTGATGAACTCGGTGGAATGGTCGGACTCGGTCTTCGCCCGTTCGGCGCGCGTGAGCGTGCGGGCCGTCTTCGCGAGCCCCGAGGTGCCGGCGCATTGGGCCTCCGCCCTCGCGGTCGCGATCTCGGTGGCGCGGGACTCGCCGGATCCGGGCGCGCCCGTCGGCCGCACGAACCGCTGACGTGCCTCCATGGGGGAGCTGTACGAGTGGCCCTTGGTCCGCATGCAGGTCGACCACCGTGAGACCGCCGCCGTGAAGCGCTCGTCCCGCGCGACCGCGGGCGGTACGGACCGCTCGAGAGCGTCCGTCACCTTCCACGCGCTGTACCACTTGCGCAGGTCCGAGTAGAGGGACCGTTGCGCCTCGGACTCGCAGCCCTGATCGCTGTGCCGGACCGTGCCCATGCCGGGAATCCGCGCCTCCAGACCCGTCGCTTCCGGGCCGTTCAGCGCGTCCACGGCGGCGTCCCTGCGCTCCGCGGAGAGGCTGCGGAAGTAGAGCTGGTTCGGGTTCTTCGCGGCGAGGCTGTCCCGTTTCCGCTGGATGTCGCTGCCGTAGCCGTGCTCGGCGGCCCAGCCCTCGTCGTCGACGACGTGCGGGAAGAGGCGGTTGACCCCGTCCGGCAGGTCCTCGGTGACGTGGTAGGAGAATCCCCGCTCCTCCATGCAGTTCCGCGTCAGGAGCGCCTCGGCCTTGGCCAGGGTCTGCCGTTCTGCGGGAGTGAGTGCGCGGGCGGCGACGGTCGGCTCGGGGACGGGAGTCCGGGGAGACGGGGGTGGTGGTGCGGCCGTGCAGGCCGACAGCGCCGGGGCTGCCAGACAGAGCAGCAGTGTGGCCACGGCCTTGCCGCGCCCTGGACAGGACCCGGTGCGTCCGGCCATGTTCGTCCCTCTTCCCCCGAAACGCTGCGACACCTCGAACGGTAGGAGGACCGGCTCGCCTGCGGTCCTGACAGCTGTCAGGACCGCAGGCTCGGGCCGCCGTAGTAGCGCATGTGTCAGAACCGCTGATCAGTGCCGCTGCCGTGACAGAAGGGCGGCATTTCGTCGGCTGCCCGGACAGGAACGCTGCCTGGACCTACGCAGGATCTCGACGGCTGCTGAGGCCATCTGGGCCTGATGGGCGGATTCGGTCGTCTGGCAGTGAGGAGACGGCCTGAACTCACGTATGGGCGAGATGTGTTCAGTCTGGGTGCGGAAGGCTTTGGTCGCTCCCGGTGGCCACGGGGGCTGGTGCGGACGCATGGTGGCAGGCGGGCCGGAGTCCTTCTCGGCAAGGGACCGCGCTACGGCCTGCGGGGTGCGGTGAGCGGCTGTGCTCGCACCGACGGGGAGCGTGGACCACGAGCGGTTCGAGGAACTGGTGAGTGCCTCGCTGGACATGGTCGAAGTGGACACCCGCGGGCTGTGCGGAGTCGTGTGTGTGAAGTAGCCGACCGCGGTCGGCCCTGCCAGCGGCCAAAAGGCGGCGCGCGGGGGTGTGTTGGGAGCAGACAGGAGCAGCCGGAACGAAACGACCCCTAGGCGTCGCGGACGGGTCGACTGCCTCGTCAGGCACAGCGGCCCAGCTGCCGCAGGGCTTTGGAATGTCACCAAATTGATTGAGACAGGACCAAAGGCTCAGTAACTGATCGTTTCAGAACGAGTTGAGCTGCGGGTCTTGCGCCTGGCGATCTTGGTCGGCAGGCTGTCCGGAGTGCGTGCTGATCTTGTTCCAGACGACCTGTGGGAGCGGGTAGTCCCGCTGCTGCCGCCCGCTCCCGAACAGCGCCGCCGCTACCCCGGGCGGCTGGGTGTCTGCGACTGAGTGGCCCTCGTCGGCGTCATGTACGTGCTGCGGACCGGTGTTGCATGGCGTGATGTCCCCGCCGAGACGGTGGGCTGCTCCGGTGTGACGGCCTGGCGCCGGTTGCGGGACTGGACCGAGGCCGGCGTCTGGCCACGCCTGCAGGCCGCCCTGCTGAGCGAGCTGCGCCGCGCCAGCCTGTTGGACCTGGACGACTGCGCCGTGGACGGCTCGCACATCAGGGCCCTCAAAGGGGGGATCACGTCGGTCCCCCGCCCGTCGACCGGGCCCGCCTCGGCTCCAAGCACCACCTGGTCGTCGACCGCCACGGAACCCCGCTCGCCGTCACGCTCACCGGCGGAAATCGCCATGACGTCACCCAGCTCCTGCCGCTACTCGACGCCGTCCCGCCGATCCAGGGTCTGTGGGGATGTCCCCGCCGCAAGCCCCGGCGCCTGTACGCCGACCGGGGCTACGACTTCGACAAGTACCGCCGCCTGCTGTGGAAGCGCGGCATCAAACCCGTGATTGCCCGACGCGGCGTCGCCCACGGCTCCGGACTGGGCAGGGTGCGCTGGGCGGTCGAGCGCGCCTCGCCTGGCTGCACCAGTTCAAACGGCTCCGCACCCGCTACGAACGACGAGCCGATCTCCGTCAGGGCCTGCTCGAACTGGCCTGCAGTCTCATATGCCTGCGCCGCCTGCGAACCTGAAGCGATCAGCTGGCTACGTTGAACCACCCCGGCC
Source organism: Streptomyces lincolnensis (assembly GCF_001685355.1). GTDB lineage: Bacteria > Actinomycetota > Actinomycetes > Streptomycetales > Streptomycetaceae > Streptomyces > Streptomyces lincolnensis. The sequence goes on from NZ_CP016438.1 coordinate 10,290,224, forward strand.
GCACCTCGTCCAGAAGCGGTTGCAGAGACCGCACCGCGGACCGCAGGTTCTGATCCGTGACGTCAAGAGGCTCCGGCAGGCTCAGCCCATACCAGCGCAGCCGCCAGAGGTCGAAGACTTCGCTCCCATCGGCTGCGAAGTCCACATCGACGACAGTGCCGTTGTCGCTAACGAAGCGGCACCCCGCCCCATGGACCTTGTAGGAGTAGGTGCCGATGTGCCCACTCCGGCTGATCCGGCGCGAACGGGCCAGGCCGAGGACATCTGCCAGCCGCTCGAGCGAGGGGATCGCCACCCTCATGGCCTCGTCAATCGCGTTCAGAGCGCGGACGTAACCAAGCACGAGGTCTCGCGCAGCCCCAACCCGTTCCATACGGCGTCATCCCCCCTGAGCCGACGGCTGAAGGGATTGTTCCATGGAGCCGCCAGCGTCTCCGCAGGACGGCATTCTGAAACGACTAAGCAGGGTGGGGGAGTGAGTTGAGGCCGTCGATCGCGATGTCGGTGGCTCTTTGGACGGCTTGGTAGGTCTGCTCCGGCCGGTCGCCCCGTTTTTGGCATGCGGCGACGACGACCTTGATCGCCCCGACCAGCGAGCCCACCGCTGCGGCGGCCTCGACGAGGTCCAGCTCGGGGCAAGCGAGGTGGAGCGCGTCGGTCAGCTGTAGCTGGATGTCGAACAGCAGGTGCAGTTCGCGTGCCTGGAGTGCCGGGACCGACGCGATCAGCCGGGTCCTGGCCGGGCCGACCTTCCGCGCCAGCTCCGAGTCCGTGTCCGCGAAAACACTCTGGTCGATGACGCGCCGCAGCAGGTCGGCCACCGGTTCGCCGGGCTGCCGTTCTGCGATGATCTCGACCGCGCGCTCCAGCCGCGACCTGTCGTCGAAGAAGACGATGTCGTCCTTGCTGTCGAAGTAGCTGAAGAAGGTCCGTGTCGCGATGTCTGCGGTGGCCGCGATCTCCGCCACGGTTGTCTGGTCGTAACCCTTCTCGGCGAACAATCGCAGGGCGCCTTCGATGAGCGCTTGTCTCGTGCGCATCTTCTTCCGCTGGCGCAGCCCTGGGTCGCTGGTCACGACAGCACCTTACCGCTTACCGCATGCGATGTAATTTTGCATTCATTGACGTTTTGCATTGAGTGCTGTTTTATCGGAGGATCTGTACCGACCGAGGAGCGGCCGATGGAGAGCACGTCCCCGCCAGGAGTCATGCCCACGGCCCGTCAGAACCCGTTCGATCCCCCTGAGGAACTGCGCCGCCGGCAAAGGCTCGGCCCAATCCATCGGATGACCTACGCCGACGGTGATCAGGGGTGGCTGGTGACCGGCTTCGCCGCAGCGCGGGCGACTCTGACAGATCCCCGCTTCAGTGTCCGCCCTGACCGCATGCGCTCACCGACTGCCCAGCCGGCAACGGCGCCCGCGCCGCCGGGATTCTTCCTCCGCACGGACCCGCCCGAGCACGACCACTATCGGCGGTTGCTCACCGGTCACTTCACGGTGCGCCGGATGAAGCTCCTCGAACCGGAGATCGAAGCGATCGTCAATGACCACTTGAACGCGATGGAGCTCGCCGGGGGCCCGGCCGACTTGCTCAAGACCTTCGCACTGCCGTTCCCGTCACAAGTGATCGGCGAACTGCTCGGGGTGCCCTACTCCGACAGGCAGGGGTTCCAGCGGAACGCCGCCACGCTCTTGAACGCCGACCTCACACCGGAACCCCGGCAAGCGGCGGTGAGGGAACTCATGGCATATCTACGGGACCTGCTGCGCCACAAGCGTTCCCGGCCGGAGGAGGATGTGCTCAGCGGGCTCGCTGCGCACGAGGGACTTGCTGCGGATGAGAAGGCCGGACTGGCGCTCCTGCTTCTGATCGCTGGGCATGAGACGACGGCGAACCTGCTGGCGCTGGGCACTTTCGCTCTGCTGGCCAACCCCGCACAGTTGGCCGAGGTCCGCGACCAGGAGGAAGGCGCCCCTGCAGTGGTCGAGGAGCTGCTGCGTTACCTCACGATCATCCCTCACGTGGTCCGCGTCGCGCGCGAGGACACCGAGCTCCACGGCTGCCCGATCAAGGCCGGCGAGTCCGTCACCGTCGCACTGTCCGCGGCGAACCGGGACGCTGACCATTTCACCGACCCGGACGCGCTTGATCTCACCCGCTCCACGGCCGGACACCTCGCGTTCGGTCACGGCCTCCACCGGTGCCTCGGGCAGCGACTGGCCCGCGCCGAAATACGCATCGCCCTGCCCGCACTGCTGCGCCGCTTCCCGGCACTACGTCTCACTGTCGCACCCGAGGAAGTGCCGCTGCGGTCGGCCATGACGGTCTACGGCGTGCGCGAACTTCCGGTCACCTGGTAGGCAGATCAAGGTCGAGAAGAACGACGCGTGCTCGGCGACTTGCAGCGCGACGCCTGTGAGTTTGAGCAACGCCCCTTCACTGCCGGCTCCCCACCGCCATCCGGCCCTTCAAGCACCGTCGGTATCACCGCCCCCAGACACCTCCCCGACCAACGCGTCCAGCGGATACCCGCATCGGACCACGATCGTCTGATCACACTCACCCAGGCACACAGCATGGATCAGTTGCGGGCCTCCGGTGTTGTCACTTCTCATCGACATTTCCGACCCGAGTGATCGCTGAGTGCTTCCGGATACCGCCATGGTCGGCTACCGGGTCCGCTGCACACTCGCCACCAAGCTGGTCAACGAGCTGGTCGAGGCCGCGGACGAGAAGGTGCTGGCCAAGACCATCGCTCGCTACGGCCGCGCGGACATCCTCGCGATCGATGAGCTCGGCTACATGGAACTGGACCGCCGCGGGGCGGAGTTGCTGTTCCAGGTGCTGACCGAGCGGGAGGAGAAGAACAGCGTCGCCATCGCCTCTAACGAGCCGTTTGGAGGGTGGACGAAGACCTTCACTGATCCGCGGCTCTGCGCAGCCATCGTGGACCGGCTCACCTTCGGCGGCGACATCATCGAGACCGGCACCGAGTCCTACCGCCTCGCCACCACCCGGGCACGAGCGGCTGAGAAGGACGCCGCCACCAGCTGACCTTTCTTGGTCCTCGCTCGATAGGTGCCGCATTTGCCGGCCCTTAGGGTCGGCGTGTCCGCTGCAGCCGCGGAGCCGGAATATCCAGGAGCGTCGGGCACTGCGGCCCGGATAGCATCCGCAGTCGCACTTCCCCCGCACACCGACCAAGGAACCCGCCCATGCCGCATCGTCCGACCGTTTCAATCGCGGAGTTCTCCGTCTCCGACCGTGAAGCCGGACCCTACGGAATCACTGCCGGACCAGACGCTGCGGTGTGGTTCACCATGGTCCACCACGGCCGGATCGGCCGGGTCACACCCGGCGGCGACACCACCTCCTACCAACTCGAACCGGCGTCCAGCGGACCGTCGATCATCACAGCAGGGCCCGACGACGCGCTGTGGTTCACCGAGTTCCGCAGCCACCGGATCGGCCGCATCACCACGGACGGACACGTCGCCTCGTTCCCGCTGCCGACGCCCAATGCCGGGCCGTTCGGGATCACTACGGGCCCCGATGACGCACTCTGGTTCACTGAAGCCAACACCGACCGCATCGGCCGCATCACGCCCGACGGTCACGTCACCGAGTTCCCTCTCCCGCTCTCGGGAGCCTTCCCGTCAGCTATCGCCACCGGCCCGGACGACCGGCTGTGGTTCACGATGAACCAGGCGAACGCGATCGGTGCCATCGGACGCGCCGGCAACGTCACCATCCACCCGTTACCCACACCGGACAGCGCCCCGGTCGGCATCACCGCCGGCGCCGATGGCGCCATGTGGTTCGTCGAGATCGGCGCAGGTCAGATCGGACGGATCATGCCGGACGGAAAGATCGACGAATTCGCCCTACCCGACCGCGCGTCACGCCCACACGCCATCGCCGCCCACGCCGACGGCACCTGCTGGTTCACCGAGTGGGGAGCCAACCGCATCGGCCGGATCACCCCCAACGGTCGTATCGACGAACACGATCTCCCCAGCCCGTCCTCAGAACCCCACGGCATCACCCAAGGGCCGGACGGCGCAATGTGGATCGCTCTCGAGATCGGAACGATCGCACGTCTCACCGCACTCTGAGACGGCATCTCCCCGCCAGGGACGGCATCTCAGCGCACTCGTCGGCCCAGCCAGCGTGCCATCCAATCCAGTCCTCACCAGGTAAGCAACTCGCGGACTGATCTCATTAGCAGCGGACACCGGCCAACATCACGGCACCGAGGAAGCGCCCACACGCTCGGCAGCGTTGCTAGTTCTCATCGACATTGTCGAGCCCTGTGATCGCTAAGTACTGCCCAAAACCGTCGACAATCGTTGCTCGTTTGTCTGTTGGTTGAGCCGTTTTGGGTTCGACTGGCGGGAGCGGTCTGGGTGCAGTGGGATGTGTGGCTGACGGGTGGTGGCGGTGTGCTGGGTGGCGGGTGGGGTTGGGTGTGAGGTGCGTGTTTGTGCAGTCCTCGGGTTGGGTGGTGGTTAGTTCCATTCGTTTGTCTGTGGCGGGTGGCCGGTCGTGGTGTTGGTGGGGTGGCGGTGGCGGGCGTCACAGGCAAGCACGCAGCGCGTGGCTGAGCGTGTTGGCGCGGTCGTCGGGGGGTCCCCCGGGCTGTGCGGTCTGGTAGGCGAAGGCGATCTCGGGCTCCAGGTGCGCGAAGGCGAGGCAGCCGCCCAGGCCGTCGTGGCCGAAGCTGCCGGGACCGATCATCGGACGGTGGCCGGAGCTGGTCATGAAGCCGGTGCCCCAACCGCTGCTCATGTCGGGGCCCACGAACGGGTGGCCCTCGGAGCGCACCACGAGGGCATCGCGGACGGTGTCCGGGCCCAGCAGCCTGATCCCGTCGACCTCGCCCACCGTGGCCGCGTAGAGCCGGGCAAGGCTGCGGGCGTCGGTCACGAGATTGCCGGCCGGTATCTCCGCCGACAGCCATGGTTCTTCGTTGGCGGCCTGGATGATGCGGGCGGGGTCGACGACACCGCCCAGGCTGATGGAGCGTTCGATCATCGGTTCGGCGAAAGCTGTGGCCATTATCGCGGCAGCCTCGGGGTCGGTGCTGGGCAGCGGGTCCGCCAGGGGGTGGAAGTCGGCGGAGGTGGGGTCGGCGCCGAACGTCATCGTCAGGTCCAGGGGATCGGCCACGTGCTGGCGCAGCCACTGGGCCGGGCGCAGCCCCGTGGCCCGGCGCAGTACCTCGCCGGCCAGCCAGCCGAAGGTGAGCGCGTGGTAGGTGTACGCCGTCCCGGGGGTCCAGGCCGGCCTCTGCCGGGCCAGGGTGTCCGCGACCGGCGTCCAGGCGCGCAGGTCCTCCCACGTCAGGTCCGCCTCGGGCGCCGCCAGGCCGGCCCTGTGTGCGAGGAGCTGCCGTACCGTCGTCGTCTCCTTGCCGTTCTCGGCGAACTCCGGCCAGTACTTCGCCACCGGGGCGTCGAGTTCGATCAGTCCGCGCTCGGCGGCCATCAGCAGACAGACGGTGGTGACGCCCTTGCTGACCGAGAACACCACGGTGCGGGCCTCGGGCGTCCAGGCGCCCCGGGCGGTCCGCCCGGCCCAGATGTCGACCACCGGCGCGCCCTGGGCGTACACCACACAGGAAGCGGCCGTGTCGCCGCGGTGGCGGAAGTTGTCGGTGAAGGCGTCGGCGATCGGTTCGAAGCCGCTGGAGACGTGGCCGTTCACCTGTACTGCGGTCATGTCAGGCACTCCCTCGTACCGCGTTGTCCCGGATCTGCGTGATGATCTGTGGCCAGAGCGGCCGGGGAAGCTCATGGCCCATGCCGGGGTAGATGGTCAGCTTCGAGTCCGCGATCAGTTCGTGCATGAGTTTGGAGGCGTCGGCGCTGATCAGGCGGTCGCCGTCGCCGTGCAGGATCGTGGTGGGCACCGTGATGTGGTGCAGGCGCGGCGTTCGGTCCGGGGAGTTGTCGAGCGATTCCAGCTGACGCTCGATGCCGTCTGGGTCGTGGTCCCGGTCGTACATCTGGCCGCCGAGCTCGCGCAGCCACGTGATGTCCTGGGGGTATCCGGGTGAGGCGCACACCGCTTCGTTGTCCAGGTAGAGCGTGATCGCCTCGTCGCGGTTGCGGGCCCGGGGGCGGTGCGTCCGCTCGTCGACCAGGTCGCGTCCGGCGAGGAAGTCCGTGCTGGGCGCCGTGTAGACAAGGGCCAGGGTCAGTACACGTGTGGGGTGGTCGAGGGCGAGTTGCTGGGCGACCATGCCGCCCATCGACTGTCCGACGATGTGCGCCGAGGGAATGCCGAGCGCGGTGAGCAGGCCCGCGGTGTCGTTCGCCAGGTCGGCCAGGGTGTAGCCGCCCTGCGGGAACTTCTGCGAGAGGCCGACGTCCCGGTTGTCGAAGCGCAGGACGTGGAAGCCCTGGTCGGCGAGTTGCCTGCAGAAGTCGGCGCGCCATCCGAGCATGTGGGCGCCGAGGCCCTGGATCAGCAGCAGCGGTGGGTGGTCGGGATCGCCGAACGTGCCGTAGGTGAGGGACACCCCGGTGGGTGTGGTGATCATGGTCATGGGGGGGCTCCGTGGGGTTATCGGATCGAGCGGATGGCCATGGCCAGCGCTCCGGCGACCAGGGCGGACGCGCCGCTGACGAGGAACAGTGAGCCGTAGCCGCCGAGCCCGATGAGTGAGCCGGCGATGGCGGGCGCCGCGAGCTGGGGCAGGCCGGTGGCGACGTTGAGGATCGCGAAGTCGCGCCCCTCGCTCTCCTTGTCCGGCAGGACCAGCGACATGACGGCGAGGTCGACCGCGAAGTACGTGCCCAGCGAAGCGCCCGAGACGGCGGAGTACGCGAGCATCGCGCTCCAGCTGTGGCTGATGATCGGTATGACCTGGGACAGGCCCAGGCCGATGGCGCTGATCGCGATGAACAGCTTGCGCCGGTCGAGCTTGTCGGCGAGCCAGCCGCAGAGTGTGGCGACGGCGATCCAGGTGCCGAACGAGACCGTCGTGAGGGTGCTCACCGCGAGGGCGACGTTGCCGCCGGGGACGTTCTTGGCTCCGACGTAGTCCTGCACGGCGAAGAAGAGGTAGCCGGAGACCGTGAAGTAGGCCAGGAACAGGCCGAACCGGCTGGCGAAGGCCAGGGTGAAGTCCCGGTGGCCGAAGGCGCGGAAGAACGCCCGGACGGCCGCGATCACGTTGCCCCGTCGCTTCGGTCTCTCCGTCACCAGGTCGAGCGAGGACGGTTCGCGCGCACCGGCGACGAGCGCGAGTGTCGTGACGAACAGCACCAGCGCGAGAACCGTGTAGGCCCAGAGCTGGCTGACCCGGCCGGCCAGGTTGACGCCGAAGAGGATGCCGACGGGCGTACCCAGACCGATGACCGCGGAGGCGATGCCACGCCTGGCCACGGGCACCCGGTCGGGCAGGATCGCCGAGATCGCCCCGCCGTAGAAGTTCGCGGTGAACCACAGGACCGGGACCAGGACCGCGAGGACGGCCAGTCCGGTGCTCAGGCCCATGGCGATCGTCAGCAGCCCGGACACCCCGGCCATCACCACCAGCCAGGGGGCGCGCCGTCCGAACCGGGACCGCGTACGGTCCGACAGCGCTCCGCCGGCGGGAAGGGCGAGCATCGAGGCCACCGCGCCCAGCGTCGTCAGCAGCGCCAGCACACCGACCTTGGAGCCGGGCGCGAGGTCGGCCACCTGCGCGGGGAGCAGGATCACACCGATCCCGTTGAACAGGGCGTACATCGCGGTGGTCGCCGGGAAGACGAAGGCAAGCAGGCGGCCAAGGCGAACCGGATCGGCGGGGCTGGAAACGCGGCCGGGTGTCGGGTCGGTGCTGACGGGGATCGTGTCATCCATGACAGATCTCTCTTCGTGTGGATCCACCCCCTCGGCGTACGTAGACGGTGCTCGGTTGGGGTGGCGGCTCGGGCAAATCAGGTGCGGGGGCGTCCGTCCCCTACGGGCCATTGCGGCGACCGAAGCTGCGATCTAATACGTATTAGATCGCCTGGTGGCCGTAACGTAGCCTGTGTCTGAAAGTGTGGCAAGGGGTTCGGGGAGGGGACATTGCCGAGAGTCACCAGCAAGGATGTGGCGCGGGAGGCCGGGGTCTCCCAGACCACCGTGAGCTTCGTGCTCAACGGCAGGGACGAGCACGGGCTCTCTGCGGAGACGCGCCGACGGGTGCTGGAGACGGCGAACCGGCTCGGCTACGTGCCGTCGGGGGCCGGTCGTGCGCTGCGCAAGGGCCAGAGCAACGTCGTGCTCTGCGTGGTTCCGGATTTCCCCGTCGCGGAGGCCATGGAGCAGTTCAAACTGGCCCTCGGCCGGTCGCTGGGCGAGGCCGGCTATGCCTGCGTGTACCTGCACCACGCCGGGACGGCCACGCCGCTGGCCGAGCTGTGGCAGCACGTCCAGCCGGCGGTGGTCGTCGCGTTCGGCAGCCTGCCGGCCGCCGACGCGCAGTTGCTGCACCGGGCGGAAATCCCTCTGCTCGACGGCGTGTTCACACCGGGCGGCACGGGTCTGACCGGGCTGAGCCAGGAGGACATCGGGCGGCTGCAGATCGAGCATCTCGCGGCACGCGGGCACCGGCACATCGGCTACGCCGCCGTGGACGACCCGCGAGAGCGGCCCTTCTGTCTGCCCCGCCTGGAGGGTGCCACCCGGGCCTGCCGTGATCTCGGTCTGCCGGCTCCACAGGTGGTCAGCATGCGCTACTCACGGGACAGCGCCCGGAACGCTGTCGTGGAGTGGACGCATGGCGCCACTCCGGCCACGGCTGTCGCCGCATTCAACGATCTGATCGCCCTCGCCGTCCTGGCGAGCTGCCGCACCCAGCACATCGGCATCCCGGACGACCTGGCGCTGATCGGCGTCGACGACCTCCCCGTGGGCTCGCTCGCTGTACCGGCCCTGACCACCATCGGGATGGACCTCACCGCGGCGGCCGGCAATCTCACCGCCGGCATCCTCGCGGCGGTCGGGGCTCCGGCTCCGGCGGCGCCGAGCGGGCCTGACGCGGGCGGCATCCTGGCGCTCATCCAGCGCGAGACCACGTAGCCGCGGTCGTTGTCATGGCATACAGCCGGCCGGCGTGAGGGGAACGTCTGTTCCGGCGTCGTGCCGAGTGCCGAGCGGTTACCCGTCGTGGTGCCCGAAGTCGGTAGACGCTGCAGAGATTGAGGAACTGCGCACGCGCGACGTCGTGCTGGTCGGCTCGTCGGCGTCCGGCGTGGGCCTCGGCCTGCCAGCAATCGGCTTGACGAGGAGGACCGACGGGCAGTCGCCGCTCCGCCTGCCGTCTCAGCACTGTGACGCCGCATGACCGACGCCGAGACGGCGATTACCGCAGACCTGGTCGGCCGGACCCGGCCGACTCCGCGAGGAACTCATCGCGACGATGACCCGCGCCACGTGGAGCCATGACGCTTCTCGAGTCGACCTGCTCTCGGCCTTGCACGACACGACTCGCCGGGAGCCGGAACTGTGCAGCCTCGTTAGGCAGCGCTATGTCGACTCCCTGTACCAGGCCGTCGAGGGTGTGCTGGCGCACGCGGTGGAGCGCGGCGAACTACCCCCGCGCCAGGGCGATCCGTCAGGAGGTCACCCGATCGCGGTCTCCGCCGCCCTCGCTCTCCTGCTCCACTGGGGGCTTGTCCGCGACCGGCAGGTCGGCGACGACGGCATCGCGGCGGTCGTCGATGCCGTCCTCATGCCCTCGCTCCGACGGTCATGCGTACAGCGTCACCGGCAGGAGATTGATCAGACGCGTCCGGGCTCTGTGACCGTTGCGGCTTCAGGCCCCTGCGGGAAGGGGTGTCGGGTGGGCGGGGCCGCGTGCAGGCTCCGGGTGTCGGGTGGACGCCTTTTCCCGCAGGGGTGTCGCGCCGCAGGTGAGGGGTTGGCGCGGCGCGGGCGGTGCGGCGCGCGCTCCGCCGCGGTGCCTGTGTGTACGCCGGTCAGTGCACCGTCCTGGTGCCCCCTTCGTGTTCGATGCCCAGGAGCGCGAGGGCGTTGTGGATGCCCTGGTCGAGGACTTGGTCGGCGAGCTGCGGGTCGGCGAGGGCCCGTGAGAGCTGGAGTGTGCCGGCCATCATGGCGTAGGAGCTGAGTGCCATGGGGCGGACCGAGAGCGGGTCGCCCGGCGCCAGGCGCGCGGCGATGCCGTCGGCGACCGCCAGGACGCCCTCGGTGTAAGCCTGCTTGGTGGGGTGTGCGCAGCGCCCTATCTCGTCGAGCAGGGCGGCGGAGGGGCAGCCGACGTCACGGCTGTCACGGTGCCAGGGGGACAGGTACCAGCGCACGATCTGTTCGAGGCCGGCGCGGCCCGGTTGTGCGTGCGCGACGATGCTCGCGTTCTGGGCCTGCAGCTGGTCGGCGATCGTGGTGGCCACCAGGTCGTCCTTGGACGTGAAGTGGGTGTAGAAGGCGCCGTTGGTCAGCCCGGCGTCCTTCATGAGCGCCGTGATGCCCGAGCCGTCGATGCCGTCTTCCTTGAAGCGGCGGCCGGCCGTCTCGATGATCCTCTGCCTGGTGGCCTGCTTGTGCTCTTTCCTGTATCGCACCGCAACTCCTCTACGTGCCGGGTGGGCCGCTCGCCCTCCGTCGGCTCCTCCAATGTATTGTATTGTGAACGTAATTCAATGACCCTGAATTCCTGCGCTCTCGCGGGCGGGGCGGGGTCGCCGTCCCTCGGCTCCCCCCGCGCCGAACCGCTTGCGCCGCCGGCCCGCAGGCGGTTCCGCGGCCGGGCCGCGGGCTCCGCTCGCCACGGGAACCCCCCTTGCGCACCAGAGTCGCCTCTGCTTAATATTATGAACATAATTTAATTGCCCTGCGGCTCGGCGCGGTGGATTCCGGGGTGATCGGAGCGAGCCGGTGACCGAGTGATCCGAGCAGGCCGTCGGCCTGATCCACAACCCTGGCTCGCCGCATGGGGCAGCCGAGGGCAGCGACCCCGCAGACCCGGCATGTCTTGGTGTGCTGCGTGAGCAGACCCGCGAGACATGACGGGCACCCGCCCACAAGAGAAGGACGTCATGAGCACCTATCTGGCAGACAAGGCCGAGAACCTCACCGTGGAGGGGCCCTCCGCGGCCTTCACCTACCGGCGCATGGGTCCGCAGGGCGGTGTCCCGCTGGTCCTGCTGCAGCGTTTCCGGGCGACCATCGACTGGTGGGACCCGGAGTTCCTGGACTACCTGGCCGCCGACCACGACGTGATCGTGTTCGACAACGTCGGCACCGGCTACACCACCGGCGAGCCGCGCGACTCCCTCGACGGATTCGCCGAGGGCGCCGCCGAGTTCATCGAGGCCCTCGGCCTCGCGCGGGCCGACGTGCTCGGCTGGTCTCTGGGGGGCTTTGTGGCCCAGCGCCTGGCCGCGCGTCGCCCGGAGCTGGTGCGCAAGATCATCGTGGCGGGCAGCGGCCCGACCGGCTGGGTGCCCGGTGCGCCGGAGGCGAGCGAGAAGGTCCTGGGCATCATGGCCAAGCCCGACGCCGACCAGGAGGACATGCTGTACCTGTTCTACCCGGAGACGGAAGCGGCCCGCGCCTCGGGGCGCGAGCACTTCGCCCACGTCGCGCCCCGGCTCGCCGCCGGTGGCCCCGCGGTCACCGAGGCGGCGGCGCAGGGCATGCTCGCCGCGATCGGCCAGCTCCTGGCAGCCCCCTTCGACGAGGTCAAGGCCGAACTGGAGTCCATCAAGCACCCCGTCCTGTACGCCAACGGCCTGCACGACGTGATGGTCCCCGCCCACGCGTCCTACGTCGCCGTCCAGCACCTGGCCGACGCCACTCTCCTCCTCTACGGCGACGCCGGCCACGCCTTCCTCTTCCAGCACGCCAGGGCCTTCACCAAGCAGGTGGCCGACTTCCTCGCCGCCTGAAGACGCCGACCGCGCCGCCGATCCCGAACCTCGGGCGACGGCCGGTCAGCCTTCGTGCAAGGGCCGCCTCACAGCCGTGAGGCGGCCCTTGCACGGCTTGGGCCGTCATCACCGTCGAGCCTGGGCAGCCGGTGCGTACCGGCACGTGACCTCGTAGCGCTCCCCGACACGGCAGGCGGCACCCATTATTGGTCGTCCCCCTGCCGTCACCTCGTGCCTGTCCTGCGGGCAGGGGTCCGCAGGTCTGCTCCCGTCGTCGGCGGTGTCCGGCGACGGGACTTTCGGCGGCACGCAATTTTGTCTCGGTGCCGGGTCTCACGAAGAGACCGTGAAGCGTCCCGTCCCGCGCGCTCACAGTGAAACGATCACACGCACCGGGCGTCACCGCGTTGCCGGGCCCGTCCAGGGGATGCCGTAGCGCTCGCTCCGTGCAGGTGGTCGACGGTGAAGGCGGCGGCGCGGAGGTCCTCGACGCGTGAGCTGCTGCCGAGCAGGAGATCGAACTCACCCGGTCCGACGACGCGGCGTCCCGAGCGGCGACGAGGGTGCAGTCACCGGCGGGAACGAGGATCATCACCTCGACCCATTCGCCCGGCTCGACGTCGACATGGGTGAAGGCCTTCATTCGCGATCGGTCCACGTCACGCTCGTGACGCGGTCGCGGGCATACGCCTGCGCAGTCTCCCGTGCGGGACGGCGGCCCGTCCTGGTCAGCGGCACCGCGGCCCGCAGCGTCCCCGTGGATGTGACAACGGATTCTGGACCGTCGGGTCCGAGTCGTGCACCGCCGTGCAGCTGAGACCCTCGCCGAAGGCGAACAGCGGATCCTGTGTCAGATCGGGGCATCTGCAGCCGTGCTGCCCCCGGACCTGGTTGGCAGTGGGCCGGCAGCCGCCCGCTCGGCTCGGTGCGCCCGAGCAAGAGCTCGGCGACCGCCCGGCCGCCTGCATCCCGGGGTGAAGGCATGGACGATGGCGTCGGCGCCGAGTGCCCGGGCGGGCAGGGTCGAGGGCTTGCCCTGGACCAGGACGACGAAGGGCCGGTCGAGCTTCCGGAGGGTGTCGAGGAGTGCGATCTGACGTCCCATGAGCTCCAGCGTCGCCATGGAGCGGCCTTCCCCGGTCAGGCCGACGGTGTTGCCGACGAGCGCCGCAAGCGCTGCACTAGGTGCGCTGCGGGTTCAGGCGGGAGTTGCGCCGTACCGGTGGCGGGCGTCGTCGTGGTCCACGGTGTGCACTCCGGCCGGCCCTCGTCCTGGAATCCGGGCGCAGCCAGGCGTCGTCCTCACGCCGGGCATCGATGCCATGACCGCTGTACAGATCGTCGGCTGTCCCCGGTCCGGGTCCGGACGTCCGCGACTCGCCGGTGACGACCAGAGTCTCTCAGCCGCCGGCGCAGGTGAGCCGCTCCTGCCCTGGTGGTGCGCTGTGCTGTGTGCCGCGAAGCCCGGCGGAACCCGTGATTCCACAGCAGTGCATCTCGTTCGGCCCCAACCACTTGCACCCTGATGAAATTATGGTCATACTTCAATGGTCGACGGGTTGTTCAGAGGCCTGATCCAGGCGGTTCTCCGTGAGCCTCCTCTGACCGTCGACTCCGGACTGCAGCCGCGGCCGGGAGACACAGGAGCACCGCCCGCTCTACGCCCACCTGCGAGGAAGCAGAAATTGGCGCACAGTGGCGGTAACCCACACATTGAAGGGCACGACCGTGAACGCACGCGAAACACATGGTGACGTGGTGACGTCGTACAAGAACGCGCAGACCCGCACCGTCACCGCCGACGGAGTGACCTTCGCCTACCGCGACCTCGGCCCCCGGACCGGCATGCCGGTCATCTTCATCACCCACCTCGCCGCGGTCCTGGACAACTGGGACCCCCGGGTCGTCGACGGCATCGCCGCCAAGCACCGGGTGATCACGTTCGACAACAGGGGCGTGGGCGCCTCCACCGGCGAGACACCGAAGACCATCGAGGAGATGGCCAAGGACGCCGTCACCTTCATCCGGGCGCTGGGGTTCGAGCAGGTCGACGTCCTCAGCTTCTCGATGGGCGCCATGATCGCCCAGGTGATCGCCCAGACCGACCCGCAGCTCATCCGCAGGCTGATCCTCGCGGGCACCGGTCCGGCCGGCGGCGAGGGCATCAAGAACGTCACCCGGATCTCCCACTACGACACCCTCCGGGCCCTGCTCACCTTCCAGGACGTGAAGCAGTTCCTCTTCTTCACCCGCACCCCGAACGGGATTCGGGCCGGCAAGCAGTTCCTGGCCCGTCTGAAGGAGCGCACGCAGGACCGGGACAAGGCGATCCGCCTCAAGTCCTACTTCTCCCAGCTCAAGGCCATCCACCGCTGGGGGCTGGCACGGCCGCAGGATCTGTCCGTCATCAAGGTGCCCGTGCTCGTCGCCAACGGTGACGACGACCGCATGGTTCCGACGTCGAACACGTACGACCTGGACCGGCGACTGCCGAACTCCGAGCTGGTGATCTACCCCGACGGCGGCCACGGCGGCATCTTCCAGTACCACGAGCAGTTCGTGCCGACGGCTCTCGAGTTCTTCGGCCGGCCGTAGGGCCGCGGTGCGGTCTGCGTACGGGTCGAGGACGTGGGTCAGAGCCGTGACGCCCGGTGGGCGGGCGGCTCTGTCACCTGTTCGACGTAACCGGCCTGCTCGCTTCTCGGCCAAACGGCGCCGAGCCGGTTGTCGTGCAGGATGGCGACGCGCAGATCGGTGTGGTCGGCGTCCCGTCCGAGCGCCAGGCCCAGGAGCGCGCTGCCGCTACGGCGCATGCCGAACGCGCGCGACGCCGACCGCCGTACGAGCGGAGGACCGTCGCGTCGGTGTCGCTGCCGAGAGCGCAGTCGCCCCAGGGGCCACCCACTCGGGCTGAGCGCGCAAACGTGGGTGCACGGCGCCGGCGTCCCGGCCCTTGTCAGGTGCTCACCCAGCCGGTACTGGCCGTCATCGCGCGAAGGCGAGGGCGTTCTCGATCCCCTGCTCGAGGACCTCGTCGGAGAACTTCCGGTCGGAGAGCGCGCGGGAGAGCTGCAGCGTTCCCACCGCCATGGTGTAGAGGCCGATGGCCTGACTGCGGGCGGACTGGGGATCCTCGGGCGCCAGACGGGCGGCGAGCTCGTCCAGGATGGCTTTGGCGCCGTCGGTGTAGGCGTCCTTGGTCGCGTCACCGCAGCGGCCGATCTCGTCGAGCAGCGCTGCGGACGGGCAGCCGTCGCCGGGGTTGTCCCGGTGCTCGGGCGACAGATACCAGCGAATGAAATCCTCGAGTCCCTCACGGCCGGGCCGCAGCGTGTCGTACTGCTTGACCTGCGCGCGCAGCTGCTCGGCGACGACGTGGGCTACGAGGTCGTCCTTGGACTCGAAGTGGGCGTAGAAGGCGCCGTTGGTGAGCCCGGCGTCGGACATCAGCGTGGAGATGCCGGAGCCGTCGATGCCGTCCTGCTTGAACCGGTGGCCGGCCCGCTCGATGATCCGCTGCCGCGTGACCTGCTTGTGCTCCTTGGCGTAGCGCGCCACAGGCTTGCTCCCTCAACTCCGCCGGGCCATTGCCTCGTATCCCATCCTAATCTATGGTCTGACGCGCGTAATATTACGGTCGGCAGGTGATTTTGTGGCCGATCCGCCGCCCATCGGACGGCAGGCCATGGGCCCACGTGGCGGTCTCGGCCGTTGCCCGGCTCGACCGCCCCGGAGAATCAGGAGAGCAATGATGCTCAGCCCGAGCCGCAACGTGTCACGACTGCTGACGGACACCGCGTCCCGACACCCGGAGCGTACCGCGATCGTCTTCGGTGACGACCGCATCACGTATGCCGCCCTCGACGCCGCCGCCAACCGTGTCGCGAACCTGCTCGCCTCGCGCGGGATCCAGCCGGGCGACAAGGTCGCGCTGTCCTGCCCCAACGTGCCCCACTTCTCCAGCGTCTACTTCGGCATCCTCAAGGCCGGCGCAGCGGTCGTGCCGCTGAATGTGCTGCTGCGGTCTGGCGAGATCGCCTACCACCTTGCCGACTCGGACGCGAAGGCGTACTTCGCGTTCGAGGGCACGCCGGAGCTTGCGATCGCGCAGGCCGCGTGGGAGGGGTTCCGGGCGACCGATGGCTGCACCGAGTTCTTCCTGATCGAGAGCGGCGGCGCGGCCGGGGCGGGGCACCGGAGTCGTACCAGGCGGCCGTCGCCGAGCAGCCCGTGACGTTCCGTACGGTCGAGCGCGACGAGGACGACACCGCGGTGGTCCTCTACACCTCCGGCACGACCGGCCACCCCAAGGGCGCGGAGTCGCGCCACCGCAACGTGTACGACAACGCGCTCGTCGGCCGCGACCTGTTCGCCGCCGATCCCGGGCGCCCCGACACCTATCTGTGTGTGCTGCCGCTGTTCCACGCCTTCGGCCAGACCGTCGTCCAGAACGGCGCCTTCGCGTTCGGCGGCACGATCGTGATGCAGCCGAGGTTCGAGGCGCAGGCGGCCCTGCGCCTCATGCTTGCCCACGACGTGACGTTCTTCGCCGGGGTCCCGACGATGTACTGGGGTCTGCTCGCGGCGCTCGACGAGAGGGTCGACGTCGCCCGCCTGGCGGCGAACCTGCGTGTGGCCGCGGCCGGCGGCGCGGCGCTGCCCGCCGAGATCCACAAGCAGTTCAAGGACCGCTTCGGTGTGACGATCCTCGAGGGCTACGGGCTGTCCGAGACCTCGCCGAGCGCGTCTTTCTCCCGTTTCGGCGAGGAGCCCCGCGTCGGTTCGATCGGGGTGCCCATTCCGGGCGTGGAGATGAAGCTCATCCGCGATGACTGGTCGGATGCCGAGGGCGGCCCCGAGGCGATCGGGGAGATCGCGATCCGGGGACACAACGTCATGAAGGGCTACTACAAGCGGCCCGGCGCGACGGCCGAGGCGATCAAAGAGGGCTGGTTCCGCTCCGGCGACCTAGCCCGCAGGGACGAGGACGGCTTCTACTACATCGTCGACCGGTCCAAGGACATGATCATCCGGGGTGGCTTCAACGTCTACCCGCGCGAGATCGAGGAAGTCCTCATGGAGCACCCCTCGGTCTCGCTGGTCGCCGTGATCGGCGTACCGCACGAGTCCCACGGCGAGGAGATCAAGGCCGTCGTGGTGCGCGAGGCAGGCAGCGGCACGACCGAGGACGAGCTCGTGGCCTGGGCGAAGGAACGGCTCGCCGGGTACAAGTACCCGCGCATCGTCCAGTTCGTCGACGCACTGCCCCTGACCTCCACCGGCAAGATCCTCAAGCGCCACCTTTCCTGATCAGGCCGGCTCGGCCAGGACGGCGGAGCCAGGTGGTAGAATCAGGCGGCCAACCTGGGGTATGTCCGGATGCGATGGCATCGCGCACGTACCCACCTCAGGAAGGTCACCCGGTAGCCGGTAGCCGGTAGCGTGTACGCGGCAGGATGAATCCGTGACGGCAGAGAAGCCTGGGCACCTTCACCCGCCGCTTCACGAGGAGTGGGCATGAGCGGGGGACGCCGGCCGAATCAGCTGAGGGTAGGCCGGGCTCCTCACCTCCTGGAGACCACCGACTTGCCGGTCGCACCCGGCCGACATCGCGCGCATCGCCGTGGACGGCATCGCCGCCGGCGCCTACGAGATCCTCGCCGACAACGCCGCCCGCCAGGCCCAGGCAGCACTGTCCGGAGGCTCCTCGCAGCACGGACGGCGGGGCCAGCGAGCCGGCCGGATCACACGGGGTCAACGGTGTTCGATGGCCTGCACGACGGCTTCGGCGGCCTGGTCCAGTTCCAGGCGCTTGAGCAGCGGCCGTTTCTGATCATGTCCGTCTGGATCAGAGAGAAGCAGGCGGTGGTGGCGGAGGCGCCGTGGCGGGCGAGTTCCACGCGCAGTCCGCGCCCGAGCTGCTCGACCGCGGACTTGCTCATCGCGTAGGGAATGGCCCCCACACCGTTGAGGAAGGCGAAGACGGAACTGATCAGGACGACCTGGCCCTGGTTGGCGATGATCTGCTCCATCGCCGCGCTGACCGTGTTGACGAATCCGTTGATGTTCACGGCCAGCACCTTGTCGACCGCGGGTGCGGGCGTGGCACGGAAGTGTGGAGCCCTGCCCCATGATGCCGGCGTTCGAGATCACGACGTCAACCCGCCCGAACCGCTCACACACGTGGGCCACGGCATCGTCGAGCGCGCTGCGGTCGCAGACGTCCGCGGTAGAGCCGACGACGTGGGACGACGAATGCCGGCCGCGATCTCCGGCGTGTCCGGACGCAGATCCACGATGCCGACCTGGGCGCCGCGGGGGAGGAGGGTTCGGGCCGTGGCGCTGCCGAGTCCGCCGGTGATGAGTACGACCTTGTCGGCGAGTCCGGATGCGGAGCCGCGGGACGGGACCTCGTGGTCATCGACGGCGCACCGCTCGCGTCGCGAGCGCATGTTCACCGCTGTTTGGCTGCGCCGTGCGTACGCCGAAGCGCCCGAGGAAGGCGACTGCCTCGGGCGCCGGGGGCTGTGGTCAAGCGGTGTGCGTGGGTGGGGTAGTCGGTGTAGCCGGCCGCGCCGCCGCCGTAGAAGGGTGGAGGCGCTCGACCAGGTCGGGGTTGGCGAGGGCCATCGAGCCCACGGTGATGACGTCGGCGATGCCGTTGTCGATGTCCTTGGCACGGGTGGCGATGTCGGTGCCGGCCCGGTTGAGGATCAGCGTGTTCGGCCACAACTCGACTCGCGGGTGCGTTTGCTGTCATACGCGCGACCGATACCGGTTCCCGGCATGGCCGATGGCATGACGTGCATAATTTTACGGTCGAGGGCGACGTGCTTGACCGTCCCGCCGGGCATCCGCCGCGGCGGCACGGCTCGTTGCCGGTGCGCCTCGGAAGGTGCGCCGGTAGGCCAGTGGTGTGACGCCGATAGCGGCGTGCAGGTGTTCGCGCAGCGAGGTGCCGCCGGCGAAGCCGACCTGGCCGGCGATCTCGTCGACCGGCAGGTCGGTGGATTCCAGCAACTGCCGGGCCCGGTCGACGCGTTGCTGGATGAGCCAGCGTCCGGGGCTCAAGCCGACTTCTTCGTTGAAGCGGCGGGCGAAGGTGCGCAGGCTCATGTTCGCCTGCTCGGCGAGGTCGCTCAGCGTCAGCGGCTTGTGCAGGTTCTGCAGCGCCCACTGCCGGGCGGCGGACGTGTCGTTCGCCGTTGCGTCGGGGACCGGGTGTTCGATGTACTGCGCCTGGCCTCCGTCGCGCCACGGGGGGACGACGCAGGTGCGGGCCACACGGTTGGCGATCTCGCTCCCGTGGTCCTTGCGGACAAGGTGCAGGCAGACATCGATGCCGGCAGCGGCACCGGCCGAGGTCAGCACGTCGCCTTCGTCGACGAACAGGACGTTCGGGTCGAGTTCCACCTGCGGGTACCACTCCCGGAAGAGGCCCGTGGCGTGCCAGTGCGTGGTGGCCCGGTGCCCGTCGAGCAGCCCCGCCGCGGCCAGCACGAAGGCGCCGGTGCAGGTCGACACGATCCGGGTGCCGGGGGCCACGTACGCGAGGACTTGCGCCAGGTCGACCGACGTCTGACGGCTGGGGTTGCCGGTGTGGAACGG
This sequence comes from Streptomyces lincolnensis, assembly GCF_001685355.1. GTDB lineage: Bacteria > Actinomycetota > Actinomycetes > Streptomycetales > Streptomycetaceae > Streptomyces > Streptomyces lincolnensis. The sequence continues at coordinate 10,309,705 of NZ_CP016438.1, forward strand.
CGCGATGATGACGGTGTCGGCGGTGCGCAACGCCTCCGGGCCATGATCGACGGTGATGGAGAAGTCCGCGTTGGTGCGCACCGGGTGACCGTCGATGGTGCAGGTCACGACCTCGTAGCGGCCGTCCGCGGCGCCGAAGACGCGGTGGGGAATGCCCAGGTCGAACGGGTACACCCCGTGCGAGGCGAGGACAACGACGCGGTGCACCTTGATCACGGCAGGATCCCGTCGAAAATTGGCGATCACGCCATTGTAGGGGCCTGTGACGGCGGCCAGGCTGGGCCCATGACGGACACCGAGACCATGCGAGCCATCAGCCAGGACACCTACGGCGCCCCCGACGTGCTGCAGGAGACCCTGCTGCCCAAACCGGCGCCAGGGGTGAGCGAGATCCTGGTCGCCGTCCACGCGGCCGGGGTCAACCCGACCGACTGGGGGAACCGTGCCCGGTCCGCGACCATCGCCCGGATGCCGCTGGTGCTCGGCTGGGACGTCTCCGGCGTCGTCGAGGCCGTCGGCGTGGGCGTCACGCTGTTCAAGCCCGGCGACGAGGTCTTCGGCATGCTGCCCTACCCGGGCGGAGTGGGCTCGCACGCCGAGTACGTGACCGGGCCGGCCCGCGTCTTCACGCACAAGCCCGCCGGCATCGACCACGTCCAGGCCGGTGCGCTGCCGCTGGCCGCGCTGACCGCCTACCAGGCACTGGTCGACACCGCCGGGGTCCGGGCCGGGCAGCGAGTCCTGATCCACGCGGCGGCCGGCGGCGTCGGTCACCTCGCCGTGCAGATCGCCAAGGACCGCGGCGCGTACGTGATCGGCACCGCCAGCGCCGCCAAACACGACTTCCTGCGATCCCTCGGTGCCGACGAGGTCATCGACTACCACAGCGTCGACTTCACCGAGGTGCTCAGCGACATCGACGTGGTCCTCGACCCGATCTCCCGCGACTCCGCCGCCCGCGCCCGATCCGTGGCCGTGCTGCGCCCGGGCGGCACCCTCGTCTCGATCCTTCCGGTACCCGTCGACGCCGGCGAACTGGCGGCGATCGCCGAGCGGGGGATCCGCTACGAGTCGCTGCTGGTCGAGGCCGACCAGGCCGGCATGCAGGCCATCGCCGCCCTCGTCGAGACCGGCGCACTGCGCGCCCACGTCGAGGCCACCTTCCCGCTCGCCGAGGCTGCGAAGGCGCACACGCTCGGCGAGACCGGCCGCACCACCGGCAAGATCGTGCTGACCGTCCGAGACAGCAAGGCACACGTTGCCAGCCAACTGCTGCATGACGTGTTCGTCCTCGGCGACACGGCCATCGTCGATCGGGTCGTGCGGCCCGATTCCTACATCCAGCACAACCCCCTGGCGCCCGACGGAGCCGACGCCCTCAAGTACTTCAGCGGCGCCATGCGACAGCAGTTCCCGCAGGCCGCCTTCGAGCCCCGCCGGATCATCACCGACGGAGATCTGGTGCTGCTGCATTCCCGCTACGTCATGGTGCCGGGCACCGAGGGTCTGGCCGTGTTCGACCTGTTCCGCTTCCAGGACGGCAAGATCGCCGAGCACTGGGACGTCATTCAGGAAGTGCCCGCCACCACGGCCAGCGGCAACGACATGTTCGCCACGCTCAGCGAGCCGCGGACCGACGCGGTCGGGCAGCGCTGGTTCACCGCCTACCACAAGGAACTGGTCACCGCGTTCGTCGACCAACTGCTGGTCCGCAAGGACCTGACCGCCATCGACACCTACGTCGGCGTCGACTACCACGAACACAGCCCGACCATCTCCGACGGCGCGGCCGGCCTCAAGGCCGACCTGGGCAGCTACTTCGACAAGTTCCCGCAGTCGAGTGTCACACCGAAACGCGTCATCGCCGAAGGCGACCTGGTCGCCGTGCACAGCCACTACGTCGACACGCCGGGCGAGCGTGGCCGGTCGGTCATCGACCTCTTCCGGGTCCGCGATGCCAGGATCGTCGAGCACTGGAGCTCCGAACAGGCCGTGCCCGAGACCGCCGCCAACGACAACACGATGTTCTGACAGCCGCCGGGGGCGGGGCGCATCGTGTCCAGCCCCCACAAGAGCGACCGGCATCAGGCCATCAGCGCGGCGATCCCCGAACCGTCGATCCCGTCGCTCTTGAACCGACGCCCAGCCGTCTCGCTGATCCGCCGCCGCGTCTCCTGCTCGCGCTCTCGCCCGTATCGAGTTCGCGCAGTTCCTGGACGGCGTGCGCACCAAGTGGATGACGCCGGGCCTGGACCTGGGCATCGTGCGCGACATCGCCGAGACGCACCACCTGGCGTCCACCGAACCGGAAGACGTCACCTACGCCGAGGTCGACGCCGACGGCGTCCCCGCCCTCTGGGCCATCCCCGCCGGCGCCGACCCCGACCGGGCGCTGCTGCACTTCCACTTCGGCGGCTCAGCCACCGCCTCCATGCATTCGGACCGCAAGGCCGCCGGGCACATCGCGAAGGCCGCCGGGATCCGCTCGCTCGTCGTGGACTTCCGCCATGCCCCCGAACACCCCTACCCGGCACAGCTCGACGACGTCGAGACCGCCTACCGACCACGCCCCTTTCGACTCCAAGGACGATCCGGTCGCGACGGCGGTCGCCGACCAGTTGCGCGCGCAGTGCGAGGCTGTGGGTGCGGCGGTGCCCGGCCAGGCCCGGATGGAGCAGATCCTGCGGGCCTCTCTCGGTGCAGCACCGTGACAGTCCTGAGCACGGCTGCCCGTCGGCCGCCCTGCTCGACGAGATCGCCCGCGGCACGGACGCGACCCGACGCGCGTACACCGACGGGGTGCTCACCGTGATCGACGACGTTGCCGCCCGGGTCGCACCCCAGGACCCGCGCTCGGTACGCGTGCGGACGTTCAGCATCTATGCCCTGGCGTGCGTACGCCGGAGCGCCCGAGGGAGGCGATTGCCTCGGGCGCCGGGGGCTTGGGTCAGGCGGCGTGGGTGGGGTAGTCGGTGTAGCCGGCTGCGCCGCCGCCGTAGAAGGGTGGAGGCGCTCGACCAGGTCGGGGTTGGCGAGGGCCATCGAGCCCACGGTGATGACGTCGGCGATGCCGTTGTCGATGTCCTTGGCACGGGTGGCGATGTCGGTGCCGGCCCGGTTGAGGATCAGAGTGTTCGGCCACAGCTCGCGCAGCGTGCCCAGGAGTTCCTCGTCGCCGCCGTGGGCGAGGTGCAGGTAGGCGAGGTCGAGGGGGGCGAGGGCGCGTACGAGGTGCGGGTAGAGCTCGTGGGTGTCGTGCTCCGTGAGGTCGCCGAGCTGGAAGGGGTTGCCGGGGGAGAGCCGGATGCCGGTGCGGTCGGCTCCGATCTCGTCGGCCACGGCGGTGGCGACCTCCACCGCGAAGCGGATGCGGTTGTCGAGGGAGCCGCCGTACCGGTCGGTGCGCTGGTTGGTGCTGGGGAAGAGGAACTGGTGGATCAGGTAGCCGTTGGCGCCGTGGATCTCGACGCCGTCGGCGCCGGCCGTGATGGCTGCCGCGGCGGCGCGCCGGAAGTCGTCGACCGTCGCGGCGATCTCCTCGGTGGACAGTGCGCGGGGCTGGGGCATCTCCTGCATCCCGGAGCCGGTGAACATCTGGCCTGCCGGCTTGATCGCGGAGGGGGCCACCGCCTGCCGGTGGTGGGGGGTGTTGTCGGGGTGGGAGATGCGTCCGACGTGCATGAGCTGGATGACGATGCGTCCGCCGGCCTGGTGCACGGCGTCGGTGACCTTGCGCCAGCCGGCGATGTGCTCGTCGGTGTAGATGCCCGGGGTCACCACATAGCCCTGGCCGTCGGCGGAGGGCTGGGTGCCCTCGGTGATGATCAGGGCGTGCGAGGCGCGCTGGGCGTAGTACTCGGCGTTCAGCTCGGTCGGCACACCGTCAGGCGTGGCCCTGCTCCGGGTCAGGGGGGCCATCGCCAGACGGTGCGGCAGGGAGATCTTTCCGGCGACGGTCGGGGTCCACAGGCTGTCGAGCATGCGTGATTCCTCAGGTTGTTGGTGGCGGACATCCGGGCAGACCTGCGTTCCGGGCTGTGCATCCGATGAGGCATCCGCCATGAGCATGGACAAATTAAATTACGCACGTAATGCTTTATGGGTGGCGGACGGCGCAGGAATGCCCGGGGGCGGCTGTCGGCCGGGGATGTGCCGTTCGCGTGCAGCTGCCTACTCGTCGAGGAACTGAAGGGCGTGCTTCAGGAACCGCTCGGGGTACTGGAACTGCGCTCCGTGCCCGGCGTCGGGGTAGATCAGTAGCTGGGCGTCGGGGATGTTCTGGGCGAGGTGCCAGGAGTTGACCGAGGCGATCATCACGTCGTTCTCGCCGTTGAGGACCAGCGTGGGCTGGGTGATCGCGTTCAGGTATGCGTAGGGATTCTCGCCCGGCAGCGGCTCCGCATAGGCCATGGACGCTTCGAACTGCGCCTGCCCGACTGCGGGCGAGCTCGGCGGGTCCTGGTCGGCCCGCTGGTGGCGTCGCTCCCAGAAGGCCCGGCCCGCTTCGACCGCGGCCTGTGAGCGGCCGAAGAACAGGAAGAGGAAGTCCTCCAGGGTGGGGACCGGGTTCAGCGCCACCTCGGGCACCTTGGGGTCCATCGTCGGGTCCCCGCCGCGCAGGCCGGTGCCGAGCAGGAGGAGCTTGCGCACCAGCTGGGGGTGGCGCAGCGCGACCTCCTGCGCCTGGTAACCGCCGAGCGAGAAGCCGAGCAGATCGACCTGCTCCAGCCCCAGCGCCCGGATGACGGCGGCGATGTCGTCGGCCATGTCCTCGACCCGGTTGCGCGGCGTGCCCGACGACGAGGCGATGCCGCGCCCGTTGAACAGGATCACCTCGCGGCCTTCGGCCAGGCCGTCGGTGAGCAGCGGGTCCCAGTTGTCCATTCCCCCGCGGAAGTGCTGGACGAGGAGGACCGGGACGCCGGAGGGCTTGCCCCAGCGGCGGTAGGCGAACCGTTCACCGTCGACCTCGATGTACTGGGTCGGTGCGGTCGCGTGCGTGTCACTCATGGCCTGAGCCTTTCTGGAGGGATGAGCAATACAATGATGGTCGTAATTTAAAAAGTCAACCTCATAGATGTCGATCGACATCTATGTATGCTTGAACGTCGAGCGTCGACCGCGGAAGGGGGCTTCACATGCGGGTCACCAGGGCACAGGCGGAACAGAACCGTGCGCACATCGTCGCGACAGCTGCCAGGCTGTTCCGCGAGCGCGGCTATGACGGTGTCGGCGTGGCGGAACTGATGGCGGCGGCCGGGTTCACCCATGGCGGGTTCTACAAGCACTTCCGCTCCAAGGCGGACCTGATGGCCGAAGCGTCCGCGAGCGGGCTCTCGCAGACCGCGGCACGGACAGAAGGCCTGGATCCCGCCGAGTTCGTCGAGAGCTACGTCTCCCGGGAGCATCGCGACGGGCGCGGCGACGGCTGCACCATCGCGGCCCTCAGCGGCGATGCCGCACGTCAGTCGGCGGACATCAAAACAGGGTTCGCAGCCGGGATCGAGAACCTGCTGACGGCCCTTCAGGCCCCAAGCGACACGCTGGGGGATGCGGACCAACGCGCGGCCCGCACCATGGTGATCGACATGCTCGCCCATTCGGTCGGAGCGGTCATGCTGTCGCGGGCATGCCCGGACGATTCTCCGCTGGCGGACGAAATCCTTGATGTCTGCCGCAAGGAGATTCTCGCCTCGCTGGCGCACGGCAGCAGCGATCAGCCGGCAGCACTGGGCCCAGAAGCCTGACCGCAGCCGACCGACACAGGGCCGACCACCCGAGAGGCAGACACTGACGCAAGAGCCTGCGATTTCGAGCCGTTGGTGCGGCATTGCAGCAGAAGCCCTCTCAAAGGATGGGCTGCGCCGCTGCCGAGAGCTGTTCATGTGCCGTGGGTGGCTTTGACGTCGGCGATTGGCCCCACCGAATTGGCCATCGTTGGCGCCGACGGGTGTTCGATGACGGTCCGCGGCGGCCCCACCTCGTGGCCGTATCTGCAGCGAGTGGCAGTGGGGCCGCTTTCGGGACGTCACACGCCGCTTGCCGTCCAGGTGGGGCCAGGTGGCCAATATCGAGGGGCCGCTGACAGACGTCACAGCCAGCCGTGGGCGACGTCACGGCACCGGACGCGAGAACGTTCGGTCCACTTGCACGTGACGACGGTGGGACATTGGCCGTCGCGTTTTCCGTGTTCGGAGACCGGTGGGTGCGGCGGGGCCCTCCGGCCGGGAAGCCGGCGGCCGGGCTGCCGTTGAGGCGTGCCCGGCCGCCGTGGGAACCCTGATGGGTGGGGGATGGACGCTGCCCGGGGTGTCGCGGCGCCTACGGGCGCCCTGTGGGGCGCTGCGGTCGGTCGTGGGTGATCAGAGGGCTTCGCTGACCCGGCCGATGTACTCGCCCAGCTGGTACTCGACGTCGAGGCCCTTTTCGGCGACCAGTGCGCCGAGCCCGACCGCGCGCGCGGCGAATCCCGGCTGCGTCAGGGTGCCCGCGAACTCGCCGAAGGAGGCGACCAGGTGGGCGTCCGGCGGCAGTGTCGCCCGGTTGACCTGGGACTTGGCGGTCGCCAGTGCCTGCCGGTCGAAGGAGGCGAGGCGGGCGACGGTCGCGTCGACGAAAGCGTCGAGTTCCGCGTCGGGCAGGGTTCGGGTGACCCATCCCCAGCGCTCGGCGGTGTCGGCGTCGTAGTCGGCGCTGGTCAGGATCGCCTCCAGCGCGCGGTCGCGGCCGAGGGCGCGCGGAAGCCGCTCGCCGCCGCCTCCGCCGGGGACGAGGCCGAGGCCGACCTCGGGCTGGCCGAAGAACGCCTTCTCGCGGCTGGCGTAGCGCAGGTCGCAGGCGAGGGCCAGCTCGTTGCCGGCGCCCCGGGTACGGCCCCGGATGGCCGCGATGCTGACGAACGGGGCCTTGGTCAGCCGCAGGACCATGTCGGTCCACAGCGGGTTGTCGTCCTCGTGCTCGGGCGCGGGGATGTCGGCGGCCGCGGTGGCGTCGAAGTGGTTGATGAAGAAGTCGGGGAGTTCGCTGGCGAAGACGACGACCTGGATGTCCGGGTCGTTCTCCAGCTCCGAGACGATCTTGTGCAGCGTCACGATGGACTCAGGGATCACCAGGTTCACGGGGGGATTCGAGAACGTGATCCTCGCGGTCCGCGGGGTCGTCCGCTCCAGGCGGATCGTGCTGGGCTGGCTCATGGCGTGGTTTCCATTTCCTGAGGGGTTGGGCTTGCGTGGCCGTGATCGCGACCACGGAGCTGTTGCGCCTGGTGGGGTGCGGGTGTCGTCGGCTTGTCACTCGGAGCTGCGTCGGCTGGGCCGGTCCCGCCTGCACCTGTGCGGCATGGCGTGGGCGTTCGTTCGCGCTGATGGCGAGCCACCGCTCTGTCCCCACCATTTACCTTACGTTCATAATACAATAGGCCGAGAAGCGCCCAGCAGGCAAGACCCGACACACGGGGGGAACCGTCGCCGGCCGTACAGCACGCTTGACCGACCGACGAATCACAGATGCTGTGCCGTGGCGTTCCCTTGGCGGACGTGCCTGGCGGTTGGCCGGTGGGGCGGGTGCGCCTCAGGGGAGCTGCGGGTAGAGCGCGGAGACGCCTCCGGCCAGTGCGGCCTGCGCCTGTCGGGAGGCCTCGTCCGCGAGGATCTCGTAGGCGCCGGCGGCGATGCCGTCGACGGCGATGCGCGCGATGTCGGCCGGGTCGGACTTGGCCGCGTCGACGGCTCGGACCATGTCGGTGTCCATGTAGCCGACGTGCAGGCCGGCTACGCGGATGCCCTGGTCGGCGAGCTGGAGGCGCAGGGTGTTGGTGAGCGACCACTCGGCGGACTTGGCGGCGCAGTAGGCGCCGAAGTCCGGGAAGCTGACCCAGGACAGGCCGGACAGGACGTTCAGTATCGTCCCGCCGCCGTTGGCCGCGATCTGGGGTGCGAAGGCGCGGGCCACCGAGAGGGTGCCGAAGTAGTGGGTGTCCATCTCCAGGCGGACGGCGTCCAGGTCGGCGGTCAGCAGGTCGGCGCCGGTGGACGACCCCGCGTTGTTGACCAGGACCGTGATGTCGCCGGTGGCCTCGGCGGCCGCCGCGACGGAGACGGGGTCGGTGATGTCGAGCGCGATCGGCTTCACGCCGGGCAGGTCGACCTGGTCGGGGTTGCGGGCGCCGGCGTAGACGGTGGCGCCGCGGCTGAGCAGTTCGGCGGCGAGGGCTCGGCCGAATCCCCGGTTGGCGCCGGTGACAAGGGCGGTGCTGGTGGAGAGGTCCATGAAGGTTCCCGGTGAAGTGGAGAGGAGATGACCGGAGCACGGATGGCGTGGCCTAATGCGGCTCCATTAAATTACGATCGTAATCGTAAGCAGAGTGAGTCAGTGATCGCAACCGATCCGCCTGGTGAACGACGCTGCGCCAGGCACCTTGGCCGGAGCACCGTCAAGGAGACAGGCGGATGGCGCCCTAGATCCGCCGCGCCCTACCGCGACATAGAGGACCCGGGCAAGCCCACCGGCCGGCTGCGTGCCCGGCTGACCTCGATGACCGACCAGACCGGTATCGCGGTCATCGCCGTGCACCCGGCCTACACCAGCCGCTGGGGCCGCCCAGCACGGCAGAAACCCCTCAACTCCAAGACTCGTAAGACCACTCGCCATGAGGCTGCCGCCGTGGCGATCAGAAGGCGCGCCCTGCGGCACCCGGTCCGGCGTCGGACGGCACCGCCCCCTGCTCACCGGAGTGATGAGCAGGGGCATCGGACCGTCCAGGCTGGACCGGGTGCCCCCACGATCCGTGCGCGCCGGATGCGGAGCGAACGCGGGGGACCAGAACGCCCAACACCGTTCGGGGCGTTCTGCTGAGCAGGGGGCCTGGCAACAGGACTCACTCCCGCTCAGTCTCTAGGAACGGTTCAACGCCGCCACGCTCTACGCCTACTCGCTGCTCCAGGAGAACGTCGCAGCCTGCGTCCGCCAGCGCCGTCCGAAGCCCGGGTCACGCATATCGGGCCAGGCCCGCGGATCCATCTGCGTGACCTCCACGAGAGATAGTTGCAACCGCGCAGGTGACTCCGCTGCGAACTGCCCGAGCCAAACTGACTCGATATCAGGCCGCATGACCTTGAAGAGGGGAAGACAACATCTCAGATACTCCATAGTTTTTTGCTTCCATTAGGAGGCATGGGGAGTGCTGGCCAGGTCCGGTCCGTGGGAGAACGGGTTGAACTGCTTCTTCCCTCTCCAGACCGGGGCCTGCCTCACAGGAGCCGCGTGGCACACTCTCGCCTACTTGCCAGCCAGTGGACGACCGCGGAGCGGACGTCCACTCAGATACCTTAACTACAAGCCAAGTTGCAGAT